>CAWBXD010000001.1:0-590197 GCA_963792705.1 uncultured Chloroflexia bacterium
CAATCGGGGTGAGAAGATTTGAACTTCCGACCCCTACAACCCCATTGTAGTGCGCTACCGGGCTGCGCCACACCCCGAAAAATGGAACGAGACAAGTATAACAGAATAGAAGGGGATGCGTCAAGCTATTTTTCTTGCTAACTTTAGACTCTTTGCGTATCACTCAAAAAGGGAGCAGGTTACAACTTTTCGCACTACATATACGTATTCAGTATACACAATCCTAAAATCCGTACCTCTTTTCTATAGCAGATTTCATATATCCATATTCTAAAAGAGAATGCACATAAAAAATTTATAACTCATGTCAACAATACGCAACTTCTAGATTAAACAATGCAAACCGTTCAAGAATAAGCCATTATATAGTAATGAGGAACAGGGTGAAGCATGAGAAATTTAATCGACCAATGTATTGGACAGAAAATAGCAAGAGTATATAGTCTGCTGGACACTTTGACCGCTTTTATAACTGGTAAGAGAGGTCCTAATATTCGTGCTGTAATGGTACTTGCAATTCAAGGTACATTGCTTACCTGGCTCTACTCACAAAAGACACTAACGCGTGCCTCAGCAAAGAATGTGACGTTGGGAATAGTGCAATCAGCAACAAGTCCCACACTTGCTGAACAACTAGTAGAGCGAGAACGACAAAAAATAGACGACATCATAACGCACCTTGATGAGAAAAATGTAGTTCATACACGGTCCGAAGTCGAGCGTCTTGTAAGACTTGGCTATACCTCTATAGATATCTATACTCTTCTTTACAGTCTTGCTAAAAGTAGATATGCTGCTGCAACCCGTCAGGCTATTCTTGCTGGTCTTAACAACAAAGATTTAGGGCTTGCGAAACCATTCAAAACAAGAAACAGCTTGGATAGGCACGCGCAAGAACATAGCGATGAATTCGGCTTTATAACACCCGATGAATATGAAACGTTAGCAATAAAGTTTATGAGTGGTCCACTGGTATGGCATGTCATGCAGTTAGAGCGACAAAACGGTGACTACATACGCTGGAATAGTCATACTGGTCAATTTGGAGTTCGCTTTAGAGATGGTAGGCTCAAAACGTACTTTCTTGGTAAAGCTACTGAAGAAGGATACAAGTATTTTCTTGAGCAACATTTCCGTGACGACGAGGAAGCGCAAAAAAAGGCAGGCGAGCAGACAGGAATGCGGTCCGAACGCTCTTGCGATCAGATAAGAAAGTATAGGTGGTATCACATAGCGCAAAGCCGTGTAAGCTAGACTTTCTAACCACGTTCTGTTATACTGCATCGCAGAAGAATAACACATACAAAGCGATGATGGGAAGAGTACGCAGAGCCAGACCGAACAGAGAGAAGAGGTCATCGACTGAGAACCTCTTTATGGAAGCCTTCGCCGAAGTTCATCCCTGAGTGAACTGTTGAAACATGATGTAGACAGTTCCGGTAGTCCCCGTTACAAGACAAACCAAGTGGAATATGCCTGTACATATATATTGAGTGTGGCATATTCAAGATGGGTGGTACCACGGAGTTTTTCACCGACCTTCGTCCCTGTGACGATGTGTCGGTTTTTGATTTTTTGGAGGATAGATATGCTAGGACAACTGGATGTGTTACTAGGACAACTCGACGAATTGCGTACACGCGCACTGGCAGAGTTGCAGACGATAGATGTAATAGCTGCACTCGAAGAATGGGATACACGCTATCTTGGACGTAGCAAGGGCGAACTCAAAAATCTTTCTGCTGTGATGCCAAAACTTTCAAAGGAAGAGCGGCCAGTTGTAGGGCAAAAGATCAATGCAGTCAAAGCTGAATTAGAACAACAACTCCTTGCGAAACGCGAATTTTTGCGTCAACGCGAACTTATGCACGCGTTAGAGCAAGAGCGCATTGATGTGACATTACCAGGGCGCACCTTACCAGTGGGGCATATGCATCCATTGTCGCAGGTTATATGGGACGTGACACGTATCTTTGCCAACATGGGTTTCCAGATTGTGCAAGGGCCAGAGGTCGAGACCGATTACTATAACTTTCAGGCACTTAACCTACCGGCAGACCATCCAGCACGCGATATGCAAGACACCTTTTGGGTTGTTCCAGGCGAGATTCTGCTAAGAACACAAACTTCACCCATGCAGATTCGCACAATGGAGCAGATGCGTCCTCCTGTACGTGTGGTCGTCCCAGGCAAAGTCTTCCGCTATGAGGCTGTTGACGCCTCACATGAGGCTATGTTTCATCAGATTGAGGGTCTGCTCGTCGATGAATACTGCACTATGTCCGATCTCAAGGGATGCCTGGAACGCTTTGCGCGTGAGATGTTTGGCGAAAAACGTCAGGTCCGTTTCCGTGGTAGCTACTTCCCATTCACCGAGCCGAGTGCTGAAGTTGATATTGATTGCCCCTTTTGTGATGGCAAAGGGTGTCGCGCCTGTAAGTACACCGGCTGGATTGAAATTCTTGGCTCTGGTATGGTTGATCCACGTGTCCTACGGCAGGTCGGCTACGATCCCGCAAAGTATCGCGGTTTCGCCTTTGGAATGGGTGTTGAGCGCATCGCCATGTTGAAATACGATGTCAACGAGATACGTCTCTTCTCCGGCAACGACCTGCGCTTCCTACGACAATTTTAACAAAAGAACAAACCGTCTGTAGGGACCGATGATCCTGTTGAACAAATGGGTACGGATTTGTAGGGACCGATTCATCGCGTCCGTGTCCCCCATTAACCAACAACGGGGGCATGGAAAATGGTTCAATTGATGTCGACATCACACCTGGGAACCAGGACGCGATGAATCGGTCCCTACCAACAGCGTATCTGTATTCATTAGGGAAACTGCATTATCGCGTCCTGGTCCATTGTCAGCCACCGACGAGGACGCCATAAATGTGGTCCCTACGGATATAGACAAGAAATTGGAGAACTATTATGCGAGTACCGCTCAGTTGGCTCAAAGAGTATGTTGATATAAAAATGGCACCAGAGGAACTGGCACAGGTCTTGACGATGGCCGGGTTAGAGGTTGATGCCATCGACTATATTGGTGCGAGTTGGGGCGATAAGATTATCACCGCCCAAATTACCCATTTGGAAAAAGTAGAAAAATCTGATCATTTGAATTATACGCATGTGAATACAGGACATGGAGAACTGGGTGTTGTGTGCGGCGCACCCAACATCAAACTCGGCGATAAGGTTCCATTAGCCTTAGTGGGCGCGCAGGTGGGCGATCTCACTATTGGTGAAAGCAAGAAAATGGGCTATGTCTCACAGGGTATGCTCTGTTCTCCACGTGAACTTGGCATTGGCAATGATCATTCCGGCATCTACATTCTCGACGCCGATACCCCACTTGGTGAGCGTCTCTCTGATATCCTCGGCGAAGTTGTATTAGACTTCTCAATTAAAGCTCATCGTGGAGACCTGTCCTCCATTATTGGTATCGCGCGCGAGGTGGCAGCGTTAACCAACCAGGAATTGCGTATTCCTAAGTCGGTTATCTCAGAGCAGGGAATACCTACTCAAGAGATGGCGCAGGTGACAATAGAAGCACCCGACCTATGCTCACGCTTCACCGCACGCATCATCAGCAACATTCAGCTTGGCTCCTCACCCAGTTGGATGGCACGACGCCTACTCGCGGCAGGCATGCGCCCGATCAGCAACGTGGTTGACATCACCAACTATGTCATGCTTGAATTCGGGCAACCATTGCATGGCTATGATTATGATTTAGTACAGCAACATCATCTTATCGTGCGTCGCGCTCACGAGGGTGAGATGATGACAACGCTTGATGATGTGAAGCGTAAACTTACACCAAGCATGCTGCTCATTACCGATCCACAAGGTCCAACAGGCATCGCTGGCGTCATGGGTGGTGCGGTGAGTGAGGTCAACGATAAAACGACAACCGTGTTATTAGAGGCGGCAAACTTTAACGCGGTTAGCATCCGTCGTACCTCTACTACGCTGGGATTGCGTTCCGACGCCTCAAGTCGCTTTGAGAAAGGACTTGACCCAGAATTGACGATTGCAGGCGCGAATCGTGCCGCGCAATTGATGGTAGAATTGGCTGGTGGAACCGTTCATCCAGGCATGATTGATGTCTATCCTACACCTGCTAAGCCACATACTATTACGTTCAGTACGCACGAGGTGGAGTGGCTCACGGGCATGAAGGTGACGCAAAGCGAGGTTGTGAACGCGCTTCGTGCATTACATTTTGAGGTTGTCGCCGATCCCGACGAATTAGGCGAAAAAATGCTTGTCACCGTACCAACATATCGGCACGATATTGAAGAGGGTGCCGATCTTGTAGAGGAGGTGCTACGCATCATTGGTTATGATACGCTGCCAAGTACTATCCCAACCGGACCTTTGCCGGAACCATTGTCAGAGTCATGGTTTGACCGCGAACAGGAGGTCCGTACACGACTTGTTGGTGCAGGACTCAATGAGATCATCACCTATGCAATGACCAGCAGAGCGCGCATGGTCAATCTACTCGCGCAAGTAGATGCTCCATCAGCCCGTTTTCTGTCAGGTTCTGGAACAGCTACCCCGAACGGCAAACAAGAACATGCAATTGTGGCAGACGAAGCAAGTGGAAGTGCTTTGGCACCATTTGAGGTGCGAAGCATTCCAGCGGTAGTGCTTACGAATCCATTGACGAGCGATCTTGAGGCGATGCGTCTAACGCTTATGAGCGGTCTTTTGGAGACGGTACAAGAGAACAGTAAGCGCAACAAAGCAGGATTACGTTTCTTTGAGATTGGGCGACGTTATCTGCCATCTGAGGATATACACAAACAGCCAGACGAGCGACGTAGTGTGGGCATCGCACTTTGTGGTCCGGCAGAAATTTCGTGGGTGCCAGAATTGAGTCGGCCTGCAGATTTCTATGATCTCAAAGGAGTTGTCGAGACGTTACTGGATAGCTTGCACATCGCACACTATCGCTTCACACCTACTCAGCATCCAACATTTCATCCAGGGCGTTGTGCGCTACTAGAGGTACCACATCTTTCGGGAATTGGGGAGGAGATATGGAGTCCTATTGGTGTGCTGGGCGAGGTTCATCCGTTGGTGCAACAACGCTATGACTTGCCACATCGTGCCTATCTGTGCGAACTGGACCTGGAAATGCTGTATGCCGCAGTACCGACGCGTTTAACATACGATGCCATCTCACGTCATCAGGAACTTACACGTGACCTGGCGATTGTGGTTGGTCAACAGGTTTCAGCGCAAGAGGTACGCGATACTATCATCTCTAGCGGAGGAGAATTATTGCGTTCTGTTGCGCTCTTTGATGTCTACACAGGTGAACCTATTCCAGTAGGCAAAAAAAACCTAACGTACTCGTTGGTTTACCAGTCACCGGACCGTACTCTCACGGATGTCGAAGCAAACACGCTACAAGAAAAAATCGTGCATGCGTTGCACGAAGCATATAGCGCAACACTGCGCTAAGAGGTATGGGATAGAGATAGCACTGAATGTGTGTAAACACTCAATGCTATCTCTATCCCATAAGTCCTACACTAGCGTTTATCTATGTGATAAATCGATAGAGTGGCACGTTCTATCATATAAGCATACTGACGAAAGAATGCCTATTGATTATGGACGATTAAGGGGATGTGAAGCGCAGCAGCAATCACTATTTATTTTTATCTTCTTTTAGATTGCTTCACGCATCTCTAGTAATGCGAGGGTTGGCGCATGCGGGTAGAGAGTCTGGACAACGAGCACCAGCGAGACATAAGCCAGTGTCTGCACTGTAATAAGCCATGTGATGAAACTGTTTTATTTTGTGACGCGTGCCAAGCACAACTCTATAAACATGATGAAGTATCACAAGATGTTGGTGCATACGTTGATATAGCCGATGTATCAACGGCCCCACGTCCAATAGTCACGATCCCACAAAACGAGCAAGGATTACTTCGTGCTCCAAGAGGTCCACAAACACCACCGCCCTCAGTTCATGGTGCCTATGTAAATATCGTAGATCAGGCTATTCATCGGCTCAACGATGCTGCACGACGTATTGCCGCTGTCGAACAGAGAGAAAGACGCCAACCACGTGCCTCGCGTCTTTCTCCCCTACATGATATCTCGGCCGATATTCAGCGGCAAAGCACTCCACTACCAAAAACCTTTGCGGATACGACAAATACAACGTCCAAAGGCGAAGTTAGTGCTAGCAATATGCCAGACTTATGGCCTTGGCTGCCAGATACTGATGATATTGACAACAACAATGCCTGGGAAAATTATACAGACCCGCTTCTCTCACGTCGCTTCCCTGATAGTATTGAGGCTGCGCGTATAGAGGCGGAGGATGAGCGGAGGGCCAAAGCGGAGGGCTTGATGGCTATGCCCTTTCTGCGCGGTCGCTCTACACGTACAATACGTTTACGTGTTGCATTTATCAGTCTCGCAATTCTTGCAATTCTCGCGTTGACAATTGATACCGCACTAGTTTCGGTCGCGTTTTTACATCCACACCATGTAACACAAGTTCCCGTCAGTGGCCCACCAACCCTAACAATTACTTCAGACGGTACAAACAACAATCAAACTATGTTTGGACAACGTGTCACTCTTCATTTGACGCATTTCAATCCATCTACTATCGTTCGCATTACGCATGATGTAGGGGTACCTGTTATGCTCAACACTGGCGGCTTCAGAGTGAGGGTAGAGAAAAATGGTGCCGCCAATGTCTCTACCATTATCTCTCTTGATAGCTGGGTGCCCGGCTTTCATTCTGTAGAGGCGGAGGATGAAGAGTCGCACTATGTAGCCACAGCGACATTGCAGATCATTCATTCAGGACCATCGAGACCTCCACATTTAATCATTAAAAACACTGTCCTAGATATGGGTCAGGGCTATCCAGGCTCTAATACTATTCAACCTTTTACACTCTCTAATGATTCTTCGAGTGGAGCTATTACGTGGTCTGCTAGCTGCAATAAGCCTTGGCTCGTGCTTACGCCTAATCAGGGAACATTTAGTGACACACAGGAGATATCAGTTGGTGTTGAACGCGGCACATTGCTACCGGGTTCCTATGTTGGCAAGGTAACATTTTCATCAAACGTAGGTGCTCCAATAATTGTGCAAGTGGAAATGGTGGTTACACCACTACCCCCTGGTACTGGTGCGGTCCTTATGATTGCACCTGCTGTTCTCTCATTTACAGCACTTGATGGTGCGGCCGATTCAAGTACCGATCAAACACTTGTTGTCAGCAATCCTGGACGGACGGCACTATCATGGTCGCTAGCAAATAATCAACCTGCTACGCAAGCCGATCAAGGTTTAGCTGGAAGTATGGCTGATACGCTATGGTCGCTAGCAAATAATCAACCTGCTATGGGAACCAATCAAGGCTCATCTTTAAGCTTATCCGATGGGGTACCGAATTGGTTAAATACAGATACTACTTCTGGTACCGTGGCACCTGGCGATACAGAAAGCATCAAGGTTACAGTTAATAGCCAGAATCTGCTTCCTGGTGCCTATACAGACTCGCTTGTGTTCTCATCGTCAGACCCTAAAACGATAAACGCGCCACAAAGCGTGAGCATTTCATTGACGGTACAACAAGCTTGTGGCTTGACTTTAAATACAGGCGGTATGTCTTTTACTACTATCGCGAATAGCGGTAGTGCAAGCAACCAATCTTTGAATGTAGGCGCATCCGCAAGCTGTAATACTGCTATTGGTTGGCAAGCAACGGCAAATATGAATTGGTTAACCATTACTCCTGCAAGCGGTTCGGCAAAGACAGGAAGTAATTCGATTGTAACCGTAGGAATCAATGCCAGTAACATGGGACCAGGGTCCTATGTTGGCACGATTGCGATTGTATCCGCACAAGGTGGAAATACGCAAGGCAGTACACAAACGGTGACTGTTTCGCTTACTATACAAAAACCACCTCCACCAGAGGCACCAATTTTGTCTGCCGCTCCTCTTGCGATGAGTTTCAGCACTGTACAGGGACAGCCTGTCTCATCTGGACAGACGGTGTTGATCACAAATACAGGCCAGAGTGTGTTACAGTGGAATACGAGTGTTAGCCAACTAGCAACTTCCTGGCTTGGTGTTTCACCAACAGGTGGCAAGATTGGTCCAGGACAAACGGCGACATTGACGGTGCTTGCGGTCTCAACCTCGCTTACCCCCGGCACGTATAATGGTCAAGTTACGTTAAATGGTGCTGATACATCAGGGCAGATTGCTTCGGGTAGTCCGCAGACGGTTGCCGTACAGTTGCAGGTGAATCCTCCATGTACGCTCGTACAACCTTCGTCAAGTGCGCTCGCATTTACCGCGATACAGGGTGGTGGTGATCCTACCTTACAATCTGTAACGCTTTCCGCGTCAGGTAACTGTATGTGGCCTTTGGGCTGGAAGGCAAGCGTTTCTCCTGCCGCGCCGTGGATGCAACTTTCATCATCTACTGGCTCTTTTGGACAGGGAGGTCTTTCTAATACCTTAAACATTAAAACGACAATTGCCAATTTAGCACCTGGGACCTACACGACTCAGGTATCGGTTAGCGCATCCGATACATCAGGAACACTCGCGCAGGGAAGTCCACAAGTCTTTTCGGTTACGCTTGTCGTACAGCCACAATGTCAGATGGCTCCTGTACCCGCAACGCTTACATTCACTACTGCTGAAGGAAAAATTACTCCGATACAGACAGTTCCTGTACAGGAAAATGGTACATGTACACGACCCGTTACCTGGACCGCAGTGGGTGATACTAACAGTACGGGATGGCTTGTTGTTACACCACCATCCGGTTCAGATTCTGGAAGCGGAGCTAGCGTCAGCGTGAGCGTCAACGCCACTTCGTTACCTCCGGGAAGCTATAAGGCAAACCTGACAATCGCGGCTAGTAATGGTGCTGCTATAGCGAATAGTATGCAAACGATACCGATAACAGTGACGGTAAAAGGGTTTACAATTAATGGCACCGCTAATATATGTGGCGAAAGTACATGTACAAATCCACCGCCAGTACCACTTCCAGCCGCGGCCGTTGTGCTCACAAACTCAGCAGGAGCACAGATAGCGACTACAACTGCGGACGCAAATGGTAACTACTCTTTTACTAATATCGCATTAGGAACCTATACCGTTTCTGCTAGTGGAACAAGTGGCACTATGCATTATACTGGTACTACCACTGTGGTTTTGACAGGAAACATGCCTGGTCGCAATATAAACCTCCTTCAAGGCTAACAACAAGAGGATGGAGTAGGGAGACTGCAAGGGTCAATGCTGTTCAAATAAGTACAATCGAGGCTCACGGACGCCCACAAGGGGCTACCCTACTATACAATAACGTAATATGACGTGCGCGACGCGCATGAAAGTATAGTAGGGTAGCCCCTTGTGGGCGTCCGTGAGTTTTACGGTCTCCCAGCGTATTCTCTCTTTTCGCCCACTATACGCCTGTGATACAATAACACTGCTGTATAGTTATGCATGCTTATATATAAAAATATAGAATGACACATATTTGGTAGCTGTTCTTTCTCTGCGTTGATACTTATAGAATAATACATATTCACATGTACATAGCACTACTACAAAAACACAGCGGTCAAGGAGGATGGGGAGGCACGCCGCATATGGTTGATGCTTGCCTCAAATGATGTTTTATGGAGACGAAACGCTGCGCCCAATGCCACAAGTTGTTACGCGCCGATACACAAACATGTAGCCGATGCGGTTACACTTTTTTAGAAAAGAAACGTAGTATAAAGACAAGGGACTTGTCACGTCCATCACTTCCACCTGCATCGCCACATCGCGCAGGTCACTACTCCGGTTTGCATCCCGAAGACCAGCCCTATCAATCAAGCATGATTGCTGTTCAACGGCCTTCAATCCAGACACCTGATGATACTATGTTGCTACCAGAACCTGTGTTGGAGGAGCCAGAACAAGAGGCTGTGCGTGTTGTCGAAGATGACGCGCCAACTCAGATAAGTGTGCGTTATGAAAGACCGCAAACAGAGATAGGTATTCCAACTCCTCAACATGAGGAGCATTCGAGAACACCGAGTGTGTATCGTGAAAGACCATTACTCGATACGGATGGCGCACTGCCCGCCCTTTATCAGCCATTGCAACCTCAAAAAACTCGAACGACAAGACGTACCATTTCTATGTTGTTAACCCTTTCGTGTGTCTTCTTTTTGCTTGCAAGTGGTATCCTCGTATATGTGTTACTATCAAGCAAAGCCGCAGCGGTGCCATCTTCCTTGCAATTAAATGTTACTCCAAGTGCTGTACGTGTAGGGGATGCATTTACATTGAGTGGTAGAGGATTTGTCGCATCAACGCAAGTGAAATTCACATACGATACTGATAAGCCTATCACTGATAGCACAGGGCATCAGCTAACGACCCTCGTTGATCATCAGGGCACATTTTCGGTTGTTATTATCACACCATCAAGTTGGAGTACGGGACCGCGCAGTATACATGCCATCGACGAGGCGCAACAATCAGGAGCCTCTACATCTATTTTAGTAGAGCCTCCATCAAAGGTCGCACCTCATTTGCAATTGATGACGACAACCATTGATCTGGGAAAGAATCGGGTTGGAACAACATCTAGCAAACAAATAACGCTAAAAAATATAGGTGGTGGCAGCCTTACATGGCAACAAAAAAGTGATGATGCTACTTGGCTCACCGCTGCTCCTGCAAGTGGTACCAGCTACACCTTCTTTGGGAGCGCGTCTGTTACCATCACCGCGAATCGTAGCAACCTTACTCCTAATAAGACCTATACAGGACATATTGCATTCGCGCAGAAAGATGGTGACGACAAGGTTGTACTTAGCGTTACAATGAGTGTTGACTCTAGCCCTGCTGCGCTTAATGTGTCGGTCGCCTCGTTGACTTTTGCCGCTACCAATGTACAAAGTGTTCCCACACAATCAGTGATGCTACAAAATAGTGGTGGAAAGCCACTAGACTGGCAAGCGATGCCAACCACAAATTGGTTGTATTTGAGTGGTGTAACCAACGGGCGTATCGATCCTGCACAAAGTCAACAACTGATTGTGGGTGTACAAGCACAAAATTTGGCACCTGGTCCCTATCAAGGCTCTATTGTGTTAACAGGTGGCGCGAGTGCCACGATCAATGTATCGCTTACTGTTATTGCTCCTGGGAACATCCTGGTAACACCAACAACACTTACATTTTCAGCACTTACTGGACAGAGTGTTGCGGGTAAAACACTGACACTACAAAACTCTGGTGGGCAACCGCAAGATTGGACTGCAAGCACCGACTCAGGAAGTTGGCTCAGTGTAAGTCCGCAAAGCGGTTCAGTGAATGCGAGTACGCAAACACTAGTTACAGTGAATGTTAATACTGCAAGGCTGAAAGCACAGGTATATCAGGGAACGATCACGTTCACTATGGGCAACCAACCAACCTCTTTACTTGTTACGTTGACGTTGACGACACCTCCGACTGCCGCAATTACTGTACAAAGTAATGCATTAACGTTTCAAACAACATATGGGAACGACCCGATAGGTCAATTGTTGGCAATTACAAATACGGGGAATGCAGTGCTTAACTGGTCTGCTACCGAAAGTGGAGATGGCGCGACCTTTGTACCTCTTTCAAGTACAGGTGGAATGGTGCAACCGCAGAATTCTGTATTAGTAGAGGTAAACCCTAGTGTTTCTAAACATGAGGCAGGCACTCTACAAACCACGATTACTATCGCGGATAGTGACGCGGGCACGACGGTTATGAGCCAGAAAGTACAGGTGACGGTGGTGATTCAAAGTCAACCTGCAATTTCGGCCTCACCGACTAACTTGAACATAACCGCAAATGGCACAAATCCAAGTACACAGACAATAACGCTGACAAATACTGGCACTGCTTCATTGAACTGGAGTGCCGCCATTCATATGGACGCGCCAACAGGAGGCACATGGCTTTCCATCAATACGGCAAGTGGTGTACTTGCGCCAGGAGCGTCTACAACTATCGTAGTAAGCTGTGATGGTACAGGGTTGCCTAAGGGTGTTTCTTATGCAGGCACAATCCAGATTATTGATAGCGACACGGGGACTACTGTGACACCACAGATTGTGTATCTTACCTTTTTTCCTTAGTACAGGCTTTGATTGACGCTTGCAGGCTTCTATGCTATATTCTGACAAGCAATAGAGACTACTCGTAAACGTAAATCTCTAGCATTACTATCATTTGACGGAGGAACATGTTGTGCCAACTATAACGTTTGTACGTGAGAATAAACGAGTGCAAGTACCAGAGGGTGACAGTGTACGCTACCCCGGTTTAGAGAACGATGTGCCTGTCTACTGTGGTTGGAAGAAACTTGCCAATTGTCATGGTAATGGATTATGTGGTTTTGACCGCGTAGCTGTCTCGCCCTCGGTAAACACAAATCCCCTTTCTTTCTCGGAAAAGTTCTGGTTGAGTGGCGACCTCAAGAAGAATCCCAACATGCGCCTCGCCTGTCAAGTGCAGGTGCTCGGCGATATCACCGTTGATACACAATGTAAATAAGTAAGAAGATGGGGTGGACATTTATTCCTAAATGTCCACCCCATCTTCTTACTTATTTTTAGTTCCTGACGACAAAGTACAGTGTTTGCGCTCGCTGGTTGTTCCAATAAAGCTCAACTTTACCTTCAGCTTGTGACGAATAACGCATTGGAATCACACCTGTCTGGATTTGTTGTGCCGGAAGAAGCTGGCCTGGTATAACACTATACGGTAACTGCATATTACTCATATACCATTTGACAGTAACTGTTCCAGCTTGTGGGGGATGGACGCTGTATATAAGATAAAATATTACGTTTGGCTTGAATATTCTATCCGTTTCTGCCGCAACTGTTGTGTTTTTGATCAGATGGAGTGTCGTTGTTGCGGAGGGAATAGCGTTATATGCTGTGGCGTTTCCTATATCTACCGTATCTGGTGGATCAGGTAGCGGAGGAGCAGTTGTACGAATACTGGATGGAGCAGCATTATTTCCTGTCAAAACGCGGCTCACCATGTCTAGTTTGCCACTTGCCTTCGCGTAATATCCAGCTCCACCACATAACATCAGTGAAACAATAATGACGCTAAGAAAACCGCTAATAATACGATAACGAGGAATGATGGGCCGAGGCTTGGTATACATAGGCGGAACATAGACGACACCCTCTTCATGCTCAGGCGGCGCAATAGTAATATCTTGTGCTGGTGCGGTCATAATCTGCATAGCATTAGAGAGCGGAACCTGTTGTAACCCCATCCCACCTTGATAGGGAACGGGCAAAAACGAATTTCCTTGCTGTGCTTGTGGAGTTTGTCCCCATTGTTGAGCTTGAGGACTCCGTGACCACGATTGTGAAGCCTGCCACGAACTCGACGAAGGAATGGCTGTGTTATTGTTCTGCTGGTGTGAAAACTGTTCACCCTCTCGCGGTGCTTCCCTCTGCACATTTTGAGATATAGCCTGGATCGGGGAAGGTGCTCCACAGTTGGAGCAGGGAGCCGTGTTTTCCGCACGCACCATTTTACAATAAGCACAGATCATAATGTTTCAGCCCTCATAGAAGATAGTATTTTTCGTCACTTATACTTGTCGATGTATATTTCGTACATTCTTACACTAGCATCGACGTGGCAATGAATCAAGAAAATAGTCTTTCTCTAGTGCAAACGGGCTATACCTTGTTCTCTTTCTTACTATACATAAACGTGTATCATCACGTTTCTACGCGTATGGTAGGAGGATTGATATATGTAGCTGATGACTTGCAGGGCATAGAGTGACGTGCTACCATTGAATTAGTAGAACGCTTTTAGTGAAAGAGTCCCTATTTACGATATGTCAGAGTCATCAGAGCAGTGGTACAACCGACAGGCGGTCGAACAACTCGCGCTCCATATTCCATTTGAGCGCGATACCGCCACGAAATCGGAGCAGATAGAGATGTTACGTGGGTTAGTCATCCGTCATGGGCGCACAATGGACCCACACATGTTTGGCTTCGAGGCCCGTACCGAATTGATTCGCCTCGGCCTATGGAGTCGTATTGGACCAAAAAACGAATAATACTACCTTTCATCTCGCACGACAGGGCTGGCATGTTTGTGGGGCTGTGTGTAACGAGCACGACAAAGACGGTCTTAACAACGGGTTGGAAGATGTATATAAAGAACATATGACGCCAGTTGTATGTGACATCACCAATATCGAGCATCAGTAAGAATGTGCTATCATATAAGAGGAAAGCATACAGCGTTTGCCTCGCTTAGTTATGCTGAGAAATAAAGGATTTCCATATATGTTTACCGTTTTTTTATTATGTCTAAAGGAGAGCAATGATGCTTAAAGATACACTGCTGTATCTCGCTCAGAACGAAAATCTACGCAATTTTGTTGTGCATAATAAGGCTACACGCGGTGTTTCGCGTCGTTTTGTGGCGGGAGAAGCTCTTGGCGAGGCCGTACAAGCTACGCGAGGCTTAAATCAGCGCGGCATACGGGTTGCGCTTGACCTGCTCGGCGAAAATGTCTCGGATGATAAAGAGGCACGAGCTGCCGCTGGTAATTATATTGCCGCAATTGATAATATTAAGCAAAGTGGCATAGACGCGAACGTCTCGATTAAACTCACGGCGTTAGGACTCGACATTTCTCAAGACCTATGCGAACAGAACGTGCAGACAATCCTGGAACGTGCCAAAGAGCAAGGCATCTTTGTCTGTATCGACATGGAAGCCTCAGCCTATACGGAGCAGACCGTCGATATCGTGTTGCGTATGCACAAACAATTCGAGCAAGTTGGCACCGTCATTCAATCCTACATGCATCGTAGCAAAAAAGATATCGAGCAGCTTATTGCCGAAGGAGTGCGTGTGCGCCTCGTCAAAGGCGCATATAAGGAGCCTGCCACAATTGCTTTCCAGCAAAAGGGCGAGGTAGATCAGAACTATGTGCAGTTGATGCTGATGTTGCTTGCGCGTGGCAACTATCCCGCCATCGCCTCGCATGACGAGTCTATCATCAACGCCGCTACCACCTTTGTGCGCGATCACGGCATTAGCAAACAGGCGTTCGAGTTCCAAATGCTCTACGGCATCCGGCGCGATCTGCAAGAAAAACTTGTGCAAAAAGGCTATGATGTGCGCGTCTACGTCCCCTACGGCTCACAATGGTATCCATACCTCATGCGTCGTATGGCGGAGCGACCAGCAAACCTCATGTTTGTCATGAGCAACGCGTTGCGCTAGTACTGTCACTCATACTAAAAACCGATAAAACTACCGCAATAATCCCTCTCAATGAGAAAACAATCAAAGACATATTGTCTGCTCATTGAGAGGGATTTTATGATGAAAAACCATATTATTTATAGACTATTTGAGGCACACGACCAAGTCGCTGCACGTCAACTTATCCTCAATGGCTTGGGCGAACACTTCGGCTCTATTGACGAAACGCGTAACCCCGATCTCGATAATATTATGGAAAACTATGTCGCTGCAGGTGGAACGTTTATTGTTGCTCTATTCAATGAGCGTATCATTGGTACAAGTGCCTTGATTGCGGAAGAGCCAAACGTTGGGCGTATTGTACGAATGTCAGTTGCTAGTGCCTATCGGCGAAATGGTATTGGTAAAACTATCCTCCTATATCTTATAGACATTGCACGTAAGCGTGGCTATACACAGCTAAGACTCGAAACAAACAACGATTGGTACGATGCCATCAATTTTTACAAGTCCATAGGCTTTACTCCAGATAAAGAGACTGAGCATAACGTACATATGTCTCTGTTGCTGTAGCACTCAGAGCAATTAGTAATTGACAACCTCGTGTTGCATATCGTACACTTGCACCAGAATTACTATGCTACCGTTGTTTCTAACAAAGGTGACTTGATGTACTAAACGCTTGCTGTAAGAGAAGGATTCCTGTCTGTCTTGTATATCGTCTAGCGATATATATGCGGACGATACACTCTTATGGTGGCGTTCCCCACGGATGATCTCCATCCTGGTATGTATGCTTCTCTGCCGTTTTGTCCTCTCTTGTCAGCCATTCAAGGAGGCAACACGTCCATGATGAACTTACACGTACTACGCGCACTTCGTTCACGTCCATTCGCATTGCTGTGGTTAGGACAAACCATTTCTTCACTTGGTGATGGAGCCTTCATAACAGCATTAGCATGGGAAGTGCTACTACTCACAGGGTCCGCAACCGCAATGGGACTCGTTGTTACTGCTGAATTGATACCGCGCCTTCTTTTCCTCTTGCTTGGCGGTGTCGCAGCAGACCGCCTTCCACGTCGGATCGTGATGCTATGTTCAGATGGTGGACGAGCATTTGCTATTTTGCTTATAGCCGTTTTAGGTTGGTTGCATGTCCTACAACTCTGGCATCTTATTGTCCTATCGCTCCTCTTTGGCGTTGCCGAAGGCTTTTTCGCACCTGCTTATAGCGCAATTCCGCCACAACTTGTTGAGAAGGAGGAACTGGCCTCGGCTAACGCTTTAACTGGTTTGAGTCGCCAAATGAGTTTGTTACTAGGACCACTCGTGGGTGCAGGTCTTGTCGTACTGACGGGACCTGTGACAGCGTTTGCCTTCGACGGGCTGAGCTTTGTAGTCTCAGCGGTATGTCTCTTAGCACTACGTCTCCCACCGTTAACAATCACAATAATCTCTGTAATACAGGAAAGTGATGCACCTGTCTCTGCTGAAGTTCTAACGCCATCATCAGTAGGGCAGAGTCTACGTCAGGTTGGCCGACCGTTTTGGACCAAGTGCAGTATTCCTCATCGCCGGTATTGCTAATGTGGTGTTGGCTCTGATAGCTCTCGCTGTACCTGATATTCGTAAAGTAGAGTGACACACTACGCATTACCACTTTAATATCGTACAATGCCTAAAGCTAATTACGTTACAAGCATCAATGGGAGCACATCCATGTCAGATATACAACAGCAACAACATGAACATACGAACAATTTGATACATGAGACCAGTCCATACCTTTTGCAACATGCACATAATCCTGTCGATTGGTACGCTTGGCATGATGAGGCATTGCAACGCGCGAAACAAGAGGATAAGCCGATTTTGTTGAGTGTTGGCTATTCCGCGTGTCACTGGTGCCATGTCATGGAGCGCGAGTCGTTTGAGAACGAAGAGATTGCTGGCTTGATGAACGAGAACTTTATCAATATCAAGGTTGACCGCGAGGAACGCCCCGATATTGATAGTATCTACATGCAAGCGGTGCAGGCTATGACGCGTCAAGGCGGTTGGCCCATGACCGTCTTCCTTATGCCCGATGGTCGTCCCTTCTATGGCGGCACCTACTTCCCACCGGAAGACCGTCACTATGGGCCAGAGACGATGCCAGGCTTCTCTAGCATCTTATTGAGTGTTGCAACAGCTTATAAAGAACACCGTGAGGAGATTGAGGAGCAAGCATCTCAACTCGCCGATTATCTACAACAACGTAGCGATGCACCACTACGCAGAGCAGGTTCAAATCTTCCAGCCAGTACAACCTTCTCGCTAGACTTATTCAGTAAGGCCAGCGATGCTTTAGCGCAAGAATTTGATGCTACATATGGTGGCTTTGGAACTGCTCCCAAATTCCCTGGTACGATGTCTTTAGAATTGCTGTTACGCATTCATCAGCATCGACTCAAGGGAGAGATTACTAAGTCCGCGAAACTGTCCGAACTCGAAATTGTCGAATTCTCTTTGCGAAGTATGGCAAATGGTGGTATCTATGATCAGTTGGGTGGTGGTTTTCACCGCTACTCCACAGACACGGAATGGCTTGTCCCTCACTTTGAAAAGATGCTATATGATAATGCCCTGCTTAGCCGCATCTATTTGCACACTCATCTTGTGACAGGTGTCCCATTCTATCGACGTATCGTCGAGGAGACGCTGGATTATGTTGTGCGCGAAATGACCTCGCCCGAAGGCGGTTTCTACTCGACACAAGATGCCGATAGCGAAGGTGAAGAGGGAAAATTCTTTGTGTGGACGCCAGCAGAGATTAAGCAAGTCCTTTCAGCAGAGGCTGCCGCTCTCTTCATGCCCTACTATGATGTTACGGAGCGTGGCAATTTTGAGGGCAAGAACATTCTACACGTCCAGCCACAAGTACGTGCCTCCGACGAGGAACAAGTAAGTGATGAAGCTTTGGAGGAGTCGCTTAAACAGAGCCGCGCCGCACTCTTCCAAGTGCGTGAAAAGCGTGTCAAGCCTGGACGCGACGAAAAGATATTGACCTCCTGGAATGGACTCATGTTGCGTAGTTTCGCGGAAGCTGGTCGTTATCTCGAACGGCTCGACTACATTGAGGTTGCTATCAAAAACGCGGATTTCCTGTTACGTGAGTTGCGGAAAGATGGTCGCCTCCTACGTACTTATAAAGATGGTAGAGCACATTTAAATGGCTTTTTGGAAGACTATGCTTTTCTTGCCGATGGTCTTCTGGCCCTGTACGAAGCTACTTTTGAGCCGCGCTGGTTCGCGGAGGCGCGTCTATTAATGGATCAGGCTATCATCTTGTTCGTAGATGAGCAGAACGGCGGATTTTTTGATACAGGAAGCGATGCGGAAGCTTTGATTAGCCGTCCAAAAGATATCATGGACAACGCGACTCCTGCTGGCAATAGTGTTGCTATCGATGTGCTCTTGCGGCTTGCCGCGTTTACAGGTGAACAGTCCTATCGCAAGCGCGCGGACGACTATCTGCACCCATTAGCGGATATCATGACGCAACATCCGCAGGCATTTGGGCACGTCCTAGGGGCGTTAGATTTTGCGCTATCTCCGAGCAAAGAGATTGCGATCATTGGTCCCCTTGCGACCGACGAGACGATTGCATTGCTAGAGGCAACAAATACGCATTATCAGCCCAACAGTGTTCTAGCGTTTTGTGTCCCAAACGATCAACAAGCTATTCAAACCGTGCCATTGTTAGCAGACCGTCCACTAAAAAATGGCAAGGCAACAGCTTATGTCTGTCAAAACTTCGCATGTCAGGCACCTGTGAACACCGCCGAGGAATTGTCAAAGCTGTTGTAGGACCAATGATTAAGGTATTTGTAGGGACCGATTTATCACCTCCTCTTGGCAGTTGAGATTGGGACAAGGACGTGATCAATCGGTCCCTACAGGGTACCCGCATTCATGAAGAAAACAGGATTATCGTGTTCGCCACATGAGCGAAGCAATGTACAGTGTATATGAACTTCACGGATATATGTCGTGAGGTTCATATATACCAAGCCAGAATGTGTATTTATGCGAAGGCAGTTTTGAGCGCGGCAACAGTTTCAGCAATGGCGACTTTGCTTTGATCCATGATGCCTGCCATTGTAAAGAAGCCATGTATCATGCCGTTGTAGCGCGTTGCCGTTACAGAGACACCAGCCTCTTGTAGTTTTGCCGCGTACAACTCACCCTCGTCGCGCAATGGGTCATACTCGGCGGTAATCACAAGCGCGGGTGGCAAGCCTTTAAAATCTGTTGCGCGAAGGGGTGCCATGAGTGGGTTCTGCGCGTCCTCCTCGCTATTGGCGTAGTGGTTCCAAAACCAGACCATTGTATCTTTGGTAAGATAATAGCCATCAGCGTTTTCATGAATAGAGGGTGTGCCGGGGATAAAGTAGTCCGTCGCAGGATAGATGAGCAGTTGGTACACAATCTTAGGACTTCCCTTATCACGAGCCATGTGCGAAACAACTGCTGCAAGATTGCCACCTGCGCTATCGCCTCCAATTGCGACACGTTGCGAGTCGCCATGTATGCTTGCTGCGTGTTCCGCAACCCATGCCGTTGCCGCATACGCATCCTCTACCGCTGCCGGGAACTTGTGTTCGGGCGCGAGCCGATAGTCAACGGAAACGACAATACAGTGCGTTTGATTTGCGAGCGAACGACACACGCCATCGTAGCTATTTAGCGAACCAATTGTCCAGCCACCACCATGAAAAAAGACCAGGATAGGCAAAGGCTCAGTACTCTCTGGTGTATAAATACGGACTGGTATCTCGCCTGCTGGTCCTGGAAGAGTGCGATCCTCAATCTTAGAAACCTCTTCTGGCGTTCCACTAAACTGAGCCATCGCATCATACGCTGTACGAACGTCCTCAACCGCTTGTGTATTTGTTGGTGGCACATTCATCATGGTTAACATATCAAGAAACATTTGCGCCTGTGGGTCAACTGGCATCGTCTATTCTCCTTCCCTCCCTACGATTTACAATCCACTAGGAATGGCTTTGGCGTCGATAATGGCGCGGCTTAGAGGACGTCCAAGTTCGCGCAAGCGGTCGCACTTGGCATCGCCGAGGTGTTGCCAGGGGGCGAGTGCAAGCTGGTCGGTGAGGTGCTCAACGGAGTCACGATGCGCTTTTCCCTCCTCGGTAAGCGCGCTTTCCGCTGTGAGCCAACCGCGTTCGCGTAAACTCTGAACTGATGCCTCCCATTCTTCATCGGACCAACTGCGTGTGGTTTGTAGTGCTTGACGCGATGCCTCGCCAGTCGCGGCATGCATAACGAGAGCATCACAGGGGCCAACGCCATCGCTCATCAATGCGGCGACATGTCCACCAAAGCGGAATTCGCGTAGAAGCGTAATAGCATGCCATAAGACCATGTGTGGTTCCGTAGGCCATTCGAGGGTTGCGTGTGCCGCATAGGTAATACGTCCTTGCGGTGTACATGCGCTACTAGCCTCTCGTGCGAGTTGTGCTGCCTCTACCACTTCTGGACTGCTGATGCGCTCACCCAGAACTCGACGTAGCGCGGCATCGGCTCCTCGAAGACGTGCTTCAATAATTTGTGCAGGTGTCGCGCGTTGCCACGCCGCAGGAATCACAGAGCGTACCAACCCTGGATTGAAATTGTAGAAAGCGGAAATAATCAGGTCAGCCGAGACCGGACCCATTGGCGCGCCACGTGAAGCAAAATAACCCATTCGTCCACCAATACCATACGCCTTATACGCTTGGCTTGCCTCCGGCACAAAATAAATCATTGCATGATATGGTTCGAGTGCGCGGTACAATTTACGTGCAACAGTTGCATCCATACTATTGTAGCTCTCCTTAAATATTCTGCCATTCTTTCGCTGTAGCCAGGCGAGAAAGATGACTAACATTCGTTGTTGCAATCACGACCTCATATCCGACGTTGGATAAAAGTGTTGCCTGAGCCGCAAGGATTACATCCCCATCAAGTGCTTTGTTGTCTGCTGTGGGCTTACCTTGCTTTCTTACTTGCGCCCAAAATTCAGATGCTAGAAGCATTGCTTGAGTGGTGATCGATACATAGTCAATGTACGTTTTAAGATCATCCAAATATTTAAAGCCTATCTTCATCGAGGGTTTGTTGTAAACGTTTCAATGTTTCTATTTGCTCTTGTTCATCTCCTTCACACCAAGACTGTAATAAACGAATTAGCGCTTCTCGCTTTTTTACATCCTCAGAAAGGGTATTCTCTGTGGATGTATTCTGTTTAGACAGAATTGATGGATGATCATTCACGCTACTCAATATGTTTCTCCTGTTTTTATGAAGAGAGACTATAACAGGTCTATAATCATTATACTGTTTTCTTGCTCACAATGATAGCCGATTTCCCTGTCAGACGTGGACGCTATCCGTTAAGAAGATTATGTATCACCGTAAGCTTGACGTGTTTAAGATAGCTTATCTATAATAGTGAATACTACCTCAATACAAGACACGTTTGTCTTTTGTTATTTCAGGTATCCTTGTTGAACGAGGAGGTTCACTCATGCCTAGCCCAGAAAGTTTGGCTATCCGCCCCTATTTGTTGTCACTCAAAAATGCTCCACCCGCTCCATTGCCAGAACAGCGCGCCGCTTTGGAATTGCTGGTCGAGAATTATGTAGGGCATCCTGTGCCACTGCCAGAAGGCACTCGTGTAGAGTCTGTTGTCGCAGATGGCGTACCTGCGGAATGGATTAGTCAATCCAATGCTGACTCGGAACGCGTGTTGCTGTATCTACATGGCGGAGCATATGTGCTTGGTTCGTTCAAATCGCATCGCGATTTGGTCGCTCGTCTAAGCAGAGCATCTGGAGTGCGCGGTCTGCTCATCGACTATCGTCTTGCGCCAGAACACGTCTTCCCCGCAGCGATTGACGATGCCGTAACTGCATATCGTTGGTTGCTCGCTAATGGAACGAAACCAGAACATATCGTGGTTGGCGGCGATTCAGCAGGTGGTGGCCTAACCCTTGCATTGCTGCAAACATTGCGTGACAAGAACATTCCACTTCCAGCAGGTGCCGTGTTGCTTTCACCGTGGACCGACCTTGTAGGTGCTGTTGAGAGTCGAACGACACGTGATGCCGCCGATCCCTGGATTTCTGGACAAGCAATTACATTTGTATCGGGCTTCTATGCAGGGACAGAAGATGCACACAACCCCCTGATTTCACCTATTCATGCTGACCTGCATGGCTTCCCGCCCTTGTTCATTGATGTTGGTAATGATGAAGTGCTTTTGGACGATTCACTACAAGTAGCGGAGCATGCCAAAGCCGCGAATGTTCCAGTCGAACTTACTGTATGGGATGGCATGTGGCATGTTTTCCAGGCATTTGCCTATGTCTTGCCTGAAGGACAACAGTCAATTGAGAAGATGGGCACGTTTATCCGTAAGCAAACCCAACTTTCGTAAGACGAAGAGAGTGGGAAGAAGAGAATCCACGGTGGTGTTCTTTTCTTCCCACTCTCTCTCTTTATTATCCATTTCTCCTACCAATCGTCCTAGCCTCTGACAAATTCCACAAAGCGTATCTGCATTGACGTTTATCTTTATATGTCAAAATGTTCCACTCTTTGACATTTTTTAGGTAAATCGTTATCGTAGTGTATTGTATGGAATTCGGAGAACTACATGCAACGTAGTAGCATTGTACACAAGCTTGTACTTGCCACTGTAGCCGTGATTGTTGTTGGCGTTGGCATTTTTAGTATCACGCTTATCGCGCGCGCCAGACAAGACTCACGCAACCCTATCACTGGGCAAACGGTTCCTTTGATTGGCAACGCCCATCTTTCGGGAGCAACCAGTGGGCAACAGAAGCTTAGTCTCTCGGTCGGGTTACAGATGCGTAATCAGCAAGAACTGGCTGTCTTGCTAGCGAATCAGAACAACCCACATTCGTCTCTGTATCATCACTATCTCACGCCGCAGCAATTCGCCGCCGAATTCGGCCCAACTGCGGACCAGCAGCAACAGGTTATCAACTACCTGCATAGCCAAGGCTTCACAGTTGGACGTGTCTCGTCCAATGGTCTGCTCATCGACGCCAGTGCCGATGTCACACAGGTCGAAGCGGCCTTCGCTGTCAAAATCAACAACTATCAAATTGGCGCGCGTACATTTTATGCGAACGCCAGCGCACCAACCGTACCAAGCGCGGTCTCCTCACTTATTGTCTCGATTGGTGGCCTGGACAACAGCACTCATATGCACCCTCTGTACAACCTAAAAGCACGGAGCGGCAAAAAAGCCACGCAAAGCAAGCGTGCTTTAGCTGGTTTGGGACCAACAGACCTGTTAGGGGCCTATGATGGTAACGCTCTGCAACAGGCTGGTATCAAGGGCAACAACCAGAGTGTTGATGTGTTTGAACTGGATGGCTATCAGCAGAGTGATATCACGCAGTACGAGCAGACCTATAACATTGGCAATCCTAGTATCAGCAATGTGCTTGTCGATGGTTACAATGGTGCGGCTGGTGCTGGTGCTATCGAAGTTGAACTTGACATTGAAGTTGTGGCGGCAATGGCTCCTGCAGCCTCACAAAATGTGTATGAGGGACCAAACTCGACGCAGGGTGTCAACGATACGTACAACCAGATCGTCACTGACAACAAGGCCAAGATTGTTACGATTAGCTGGGGCGAGTGCGAAACTCAGTCCGGTGCTGCCGAACTGCAAACACTGGATGGCATTTTCAAACAAGGTGCTGCACAAGGTATTTCGCTCTTTTCGGCTGCTGGCGACTCTGGTGCCTATGACTGCAATGATACCAATCTTGCCGTTGATTCCCCCGCTAGTGATCCATACGTTATTGGAGTAGGGGGTACAAACCTACAAACCAGTGGTGGTTCATATGGTAGCGAGTCGGTATGGAGCAATCCAACCGATACGCAACGCAGTCCAAAGGGTTCTGGCGGTGGCGGCGGTATCAGCAATACTTTCGCACAACCAACCTGGCAGGTTGGACCTGGTGTCAAAAATCAGTATAGCAATGGCAACCGTGAGGTGCCCGATGTTTCTGCCGATGCTGATCCCGCAACAGGATATGCTGTCTATTGTACCGTTACGGCTGCTGGCTGTCCCTCGACAGGTAGTATCACCGTTGGTGGCACAAGTGCTGCTGCGCCTCTATGGGCAGGTAGTATGGCTATGATTAATAACTACCTACAATCGCAAAACAAGCCCGTTGCAGGATTTGCCAGTCCAGCATTCTATGGTCTTGCGAATTCGCAGCAAACATACGCGCCATTCCATGATGTGACGAGCGGTGACAACCTGTACTATCCTGCCACAGCAGGCTATGACGAAGCTAGTGGTATCGGTACACCTGATATCTACAACATTGCTCGTGACTTCGCCAATGGCAACGTTGCTACACCATCACCAACGGCTGGTGGTGCCTCGACGCCAAGTCCAACGGCGACAAACTCACCAAATCCAACACCGACTACCGCGCCAACCGACACCCCTGTTCCAACGATGACGGACACTCCAGCACCAACGGATACAACGACGCCACCACCTCCATTCACAGGGTCACTTGTGCAGAACGGTGGTTTCGAGGATGGTGCGAGTGTCTGGCAGGAGTCCTCTGCTGGCGGCTACGAACTGATTGATGCAAAACATCCTCACACTGGACAGTACGGAGCCTATCTCTGTGGTTACAGTAATTGTGATGATGTGGTCTCGCAAGATTTCGCATTGCCAAGCAGTGTGTCGAATGTGAGTATCAGCTACTGGTGGCAGGCGACGACAAAGCGCAAGTCACAAAGCTGCTCCGATGATCTTACCGTTTCAGTCTTGAACAGCAATGGTCAGATTATTAGTCAATTGCAACAGGCATGCAATACCGATGCTTCGTCCAATTGGAAGCAAGCAACATTTAATATCAGTAGTCAAGCCTCGCAGTATGCAGGTCAGACGATAACGCTGGTCTTCAATGGTCACACTAGCTCTACGCAGCGCACAACGTCTTTCTTTGTCGATGATGTGTTAGTCTCTGCTAAATAAGGAATCTCTTTGAGAAAAGATTGGGACACTTGCGATTTCCAACTAGAAATTGCGAGTGTCCCAATCTTTTCTCAAAAAAATCATTTCACGATAACGGTGAGGTTCATATCAGAATGAATGGTGCAATAAAGATGAAAAGTGCCGGGAGTATTGAACGGACCAAATGATTGCGGTGTGTTATCTTGAAAGGTTGCGTCAACATTGGGCGCGCCTGGCTCTACTTTTGGGTGAGGTAATCCATCGCTGCCCCATGTGCCATTGTTAATGATATGGGCCTGTGATGTATCGCTGATCAATGTCAACTTGCTCCCTTTTGCTATCGTGATGGAACTCTTCCCAAATGTTGAATCGGTCATATGTACGGTATTGGGATCACTGCTACTACTATCTCCCGCGATACCGCTACAGGCAACAAAAAGAATGGTTGCTATTCCTATGAGTACAAGACTCACAATAATCTTCTTCATGGATGCTATGCTACACTCCTAAAAAGTCTGTTCCGTTTACATTGTTACTGAAGATTATATATTTCTCCTGTTACTCTGTCTACCTGAAATTCTGTGTCGGGTGTTCTCTGTAGAATAGTATGTTATACTTCTTTCGCCTCCTCTACGAGCATAGTACTTTCCCCTAGAAAGGCGTAATGAAACGAATATGGCGCACTTTACGCAAGCACCTTCACTGTGGCGCAATCGTGCATATCTTTTATTATGGGGCGGTCAAGTAGTCTCTAACGTCGGAAGTGGTGTGTCTCAAATTGCTTACCCTTTGCTGATATTGGCTATTACGCACTCGGTTGTACAGGCAGCATTGATAAGCGCGGTACGTTCACTTGCCTATGTCCTGTTCATGTTACCGGTGGGCGCGTTACTTGATCGTTGGAATCGTAAACTGGTTATGCTTGTGTCCGATACAGGTCGAGCACTGATGCTAGCAAGCATTGTTCTCGCATTCGCATGGGGGCATCTAACCATTCTACAACTTTATATTACAGGTTTCTTAGAGGTATCACTGAGTACATTCTTTGATATTGCCGAACTTTCTTGCTTGCCTCACGTTGTTGCAAAAGAGCAATTGCCCGAAGCGTTAGGACGCACACAAGCGACCTATGGCATCATGAACTTACTTAGTCCGCCATTAGGTGGCCTTCTTTTTACACTACGTCCCTTGCTTCCTTTTCTGGTGGATGCCCTATCATACGTTGTCTCCGTGTGCTCTTTACTTTTCATTCACATCCCGTTTCAAGAGCAACGAGATGTGCTTGTTGTACGTAATCTTGCTTTTGAAATTGGCGAAGGCTTGCGCTGGCTCTGGCATCAACCACTCTTGCGCTCAATGGCACTTCTGACAGGTGGCAGTGTCTTTTTTGGGGCGGGTCAGATATTGATTGTGATTGTCATCGCGCAACAACAGCATGCTTCAGCGACAATCATCGGCTTTATTTTTGGCATTGGTGGCGTTGGAAGTATTGTTGGTGCATTGCTTGTAAGTCGCGTACAAAAACGCTTGAGTTTCGCACAAATAATTGTGGGAGCTTTGTGGTTGTATACGCTGTTCTGGTTGCCTCTCGCGGCTTTGCCATCCCCACTTTTTCTTGGCTTGATCGTTGCCATGCTCGCTTTCATTGATCCGTTTTACAATGTCACGAGTATGAGCCGACGCTTAGCAACAACACCTGACGCGCTTCAAAGCCAAATCAACAGTGCTTCTCGCTTGATCATTCTTGGTACAGCACCATTAGGTCTCGCATGTACAGGTTTTTTGTTACAGTGTGTTGGTCCGCGAATAACAATTCTGCTTCTGGTGATAGGCCAAGCTATTCTTGCGCTGATAGCGACGGTGAACCCGCATCTCCGTCAAAATAGAGATATAACGGCTTAATAAACAGTGATGAGCGAGGGCTGCGAGCATCCCGGTCTTCGCTCATCCCCGTTTATTTAGTGACTGCAAAAATCGTTTGTCATCCCCACAACCTGCTTTATTGCTTGTATCTTCTTTATATAGTTCGCGGTTGGTAGATGAACTGTGAAGGTCGAGCCTTGTCCGAGCGTGCTGGCTATGCCAATTTTGCCTTGATGCAGTTCAACGATAGAGCGTGTGATGGCAAGTCCTAAACCTGTACCCGCAACGTGTTGAGTCGTCTCGTTTTGAGCGCGAAAGAAGCGCGTGAACAGATTTGCCTGTTCCTCTGATGAGAGACCTATGCCGGTGTCATGGATGGCGATAGAAACGAAGTTCTCATCACCTTGCAGAAGAATAGTGATATGCCCGCCCTCTGGCGTGTATTGGTGTGCATTGTTCAGCAGATTGGTGAAAACTTGTGTCAAGCGATCTGTGTCGCCCATTATGGAGGGAAGTGATTTTGTACATGTAAGTGTGAGTGTTTGATGTTTGGCATCGAATTGTGGCTGCAGCAACATGACAACATCATCTACAATAGGGCACACATCAACTATTTTTCGCCGTAGTTCGATTTGGCCTGCGTCAATACGTGAGATATCAAGCATATCGTTTACAAGAGTAATAAGTCGATCTGTGTTACTTTGAATAATTTTGAGTAGGTTATGTTGGAGTGTAGTGAGCGGCCCTATGTTGTTATCTACAAATAGATCAACATAACCCTTTATCGCTGTAAGAGGTGTACGCAACTCGTGTGAGACATGTGAGACAAATTCGTTTGTACGTCGCTCCGTTTCTGTACGATGCGTGACATCGCGATAGACGAAGAGCCGCCCCAGATATTTCCCATCGTCATAAAAAACAGGTGTCGAGAATAGTTCCAGGTCACGCTGCTCTGGCCATTGCTGCACAAGAAAGGTGCTATATTGCTTCTGCCGATTTGCCAACATATCGTTAGTTAACGCCTCTACTTGCTCTGGTTTGGCAAAGATATGATTAAGCAATGAAGTTATTATGCTTGTTTCGCCATTGAGGACTTGTTCTTTTGATAAAGAAAAGAACTCTGAAAAGCGTTTGTTAACCATAAGATACTCGTGGCTCTCAGAAATGAGCAACATCGCTTCGCTTGCGCTCTCCATCACGGCATGAATCCGCGCTTCACTTTCGCGTTGCGCCAGGAATGCACGACTAATTTGCTCCGAGTTTATTTCTTGCTCAACCCAGGTGCCCAAATCTCTCAGCGTTTGCATCTCTATTTCTGACAAAGAGTGAGGTACCGTGTCAATAATACAGAAGGCACCGAGAGCATCACCGTTCAAAGCAAAGAGTGGGCGTCCAGCGTAGAATCGAATGTAGGGATCACCTGTAACGTTTGAGTAATCAGCGAAACGTGGGTCAAGAGTTGCGTCGGGCACGATAAAAAGACCTTTTTGCAGCATGGCGTGAGCACAAAAAGAGATATCACGTGATGTTTCACAGACGCTCAACCCTATAACGGATTTGAACCATTGACGGTCGTCGTCAACGAGGCTTATTGCAACGATAGGAACATGAAAGAACTCTTGCGCGAGGCGAGTAATACGATCAAAACGTTCCTCAGACGAGGTATCTAAAAGCTGTAGCGCGTGTAGTGTCGCAAGTCGATGCACTTCATTCTCTGGAATAGGCGGTGTTAACATCTCGGTACTCCTCTTCTATCATAGCCACCACCAATGTATTCAAATATGGCTGCTACTGTAGAGTATCGGAATGTTTGTGTAGAACTATAGAGATATGCTGTTAAGACGCTGTATTGCTTGTATACCAACCAGTAGCAGAATACTTACATATCGGACTTATATTTTTGTCCAACCTGCGAGAAATAATTGCGTTCCGTCGCTGATACTAGCAAACTCGTTCGGGTCTCCTCCATTAAGCAATCCATAGTACATGCCGTAGGTATGACTATTGGAGTCGTAGGATTGCAGGGCATAAAGTGTGTGATCAGGCGACTCATTCGACCATGCGTATTGCGAAAATTGGCACAACGATTGGGCATGTGTTGTATCGGTAGAAAGGCGTGTCAGTCCTGTTCCATCGGTATTTATTTTCCACAAGCCATTCTGACTGGTATCACCAACCGTATTCTCAATCATGAGCAAGAGTAATGTTTGACTAATCGCTCGTATCATTGTGATTGCTAACGTCTGACTCGTAAAAATCGTCTTGGCATTTCCACCCTTCGCGTCCTGAACCGTGATATTGCTTGGGCCGTTGAAACTCGTTGCTATGTTTCCATTATTGTTACAGGTGCTGAGGTACAAATATTTCACGTCATAACTTGTGTCAAAGTTCGCGCAGACTTGAGGTCCTGCACGAACCTGTTGCAGGTCTCCATCATGCTGATTAGCTCCTTTTTGTGTGTCGAGGAGATAGAGGTTTAGTGGTGCCACGTAACTCCTGTTTTGCATAGAGAAGCTAGTTAGATAGACATGCGTCTCATCCAACCATGTGCGCGGCAAGTAAGTGAGTTCTCCTTGTGGCACAAGTTCTGGTTGCACAACTCCACTTGTTATATTGAGGAGCATGGTAGCAAGTTTTTGTCCGCTCGGACCTGTATCGAATACCACCGATTGCTGGTTAAATGACCATTGATTACCAATAATAGCGCTACCAATGGGAGCGCAATATAGTGTTTGGAGTCCCTGCCCATCGACACGTACCAGACGTAGTTGGTCCTGTTGTGCGAGATGTGCGGTAAAGAGCACCCATTGTCCATCCTGCGATACCTGGGTCGCACTGATGGTGACGTTAGGCATTTTCACAATCTCAACACCATGCGTGGAGTTTACCTCGCGGCGTTTGACAGTACCTTGTAACGGATTGAACTCGTTAACGATATACACAAGATTTTGATGAGAGCCAAGCGCAAGTGGAGCAAGGACTGCGGCTCGTGCAACTCCTTGGGCAGGACATACTGTTGTGGTGGACGGAACGTTTTGCGTAATAGGCGTACTTCCTTGTGAGATTGGGGTATTTCCTGATTTGGGCGTTATTTTCACTACAGGTTTGCCCACTTTATGTTGACCAATACCAAATACTTGCGGTGCAAGTAGGGCTGTTCCTAATCCACCAAGCAGGACAAGCGCGACGAGTAGGCTGACCGCAACTAATGCAATAGGCGAACGTCTCTTATGTGTAGTGACAAGTTTTCCTGCCGTTGTAATAGGCCGCGAACTGACAGGCGCAGATTGCATATAAAGATGCTGGCTTTCAGGTGGGTGTTGAGACTCATCATACGTTTGTGCTGTTGGCGTTGCAGGTACTGGCCCCACGACGAGTTGTTCTTCGCTCTTCTGTTTACGAAATGCTGAATGTTCGACGGTAGGCCAGGTGGAAACTGTTATTAGCTGAATCGTTTTTGCCTACCGTTTGTAGCAATGCTTGACGCAGGTCTATTGGCTGCTGATAGCGTTTCGGGGCCTCTTTTTCCATTGCTTGTAGCACAACGTCTTCAAGCGCGAGCGATATATATGGGTTGAAGTCACGCAAAGGGCGCGGTCGCTCATACATCTGCTTTAGCAACACCCCCATGTAGTTGTCAGCACTGAACGGACGAATACCGGTCAGCATTTCATAGAGCACAATACCCATACTATAGATATCGCTAGCGGGCACCACCTTGCCCGTAATTTGTTCCGGTGCCATATAATCAGGCGTGCCAGCGATAACATGGCCTGTCATACTCGTCGTCTCGCTCATAATCGCGGTGGCATCGTTCATAGAGGTCGAGGTGACTTTTACCAGGCCAAAGTCCGCTAGCATCGGCGTTCCATCGGCTTTGAAGAGAATATTGCCTGGCTTGATATCACGATGAATTAAGCCGCGCTCGTGGGCATATTGCAGTGCCTGTAAGATTGGTGCAAGCATCGCTACTGCCTCTTGTGGGGGCAAAGTGCGACGAGTCCGCAAAAGATCGCGGAGTGAGCCTCCTGACATAAGTGGCATGACGAGGTAGGCACGATCATGTTCTTCGCCGTAATCATAGACGGGTAAAATATTGGAGTGATCGAGTTGTGCCACCACACGAGCCTCACGAGCAAAGCGACGTAAGAAATCCTGTGTCTCGCCTTCGCGTGGTTGAAATAATTTGAGCGCAACATCGCGCTGCAGGTTGATATCCAGTGCAAGAAAGACTAGCGATGTCCCACCCATCCCAAGAGAACGCACGATACGATAGTGTCCTATGATCTTCCCTATCATCTCATCTGGCTGCATTGTCGTTCTCTCCCGTTCAGCGTTTACATGTATAGACGCTTGGTTATCCCCTTTTTGTTGCATTTAGGATACCATACGCTGTTGAACCTGAACATGGTGTATATGTCCCATTTTACACAGACTATTTGGACTTGACATATCTATTTTTATCGTGTACTATATAAATATACCAATGGTAAATAAATGTAACTAAGGTAAAAATGGGCAGGAAAGAACGTCGGCTTCACGAGCAACAGGAAGTCAAGCAAAGTATTCTCGATGCAGCACGTGAGATTGCTGTTGAAGAAGGGTGGCGTAACGTGACTATGCGTAAGATAGCTGAGAAGATCGAGTACAGCCATGCAGCTATTTATGAGTACTTTGAGAATAAGGATGTCCTTATGCTAGAATTGCTACACGAAGGATTTCGTCTGCTCAGCCTGGATTTACAGGCGGCACAAGCGAAGATCAATGAACCGCATGAGGCAATAAAGCGCATAGCCTATGCCTACTGGCAGTTCGCCTGGCGTTATCCAGAGTTGTACCGTGTTATGAATGGGCTGGATGGAGTTTCTTTTAATGTGGATGAGGCACAGGTGGAAGGGCAGAAGGTTGGAGAACTTGTGGGAGCACCAATTCGAGCAATCTGTCAACATAACGGTCTATCCGTCTCTGATGCCTATGTGAATGATCAAGTCAATCTCCAGTGGAGTATGAGTCACGGTATCATCTCCCTCGCAATGGTGGGACGTATCGAGGGCGGCAAAGAGCAGGCACTCTCGCTCTATGAACAAGCTATACATGATGCGTTGCAGAAGTGGGAGAATAAGTCACACACGTAGTCGTAGTGCTTTTCTGAAAGTAGTTTACTTTCGGGAAGCAATTCTTTTATCCTTTACTTACCAAAGGTCAAATCTGCTAACATTGGTCAAATATAAAGCAAGATTTGAGAAAGGTTACTTATCATGAACCACACACACGAACTGCACGTCATTTTTGGAAGTGGCCCTGTTGGTAGCACGATTGCCGAGGAACTTCATGCAGAAGGGAAGCAGGTGCGCCTCATCAATCGTAGTGGAAAGGCAAATGTTTCTACAGACATTGAAGTGGTATCAGGTGATGCAATGAATGCGGTAGTGGTCCGTGACCTCAGCAAAGATGCGAGTGTTGTCTATAACTGTATGAACGTTCTTTACGCTGATTGGGCGCGGACCTTATTCCATCTACAAGAAAATCTCGTTGCTAGCGCGAGTGCAGCCAATGCAAAACTTATCGTGACTGATACCCTCTATATGTATGGAGAGACACATGGACGAGTCATGACAGAGGTATCGCCTCATTCCGCTACCACGAGGAAGGGACAATTGCGCGCGAAGTTAGCCAGCGCATATTTACAAGCGCACAAGGATGGTAGGGTTCGCGTTGCACTTGGGAGAGCTGCTGATTTCTTTGGACCGCGTGTCCTCAATTCGGCACTCGGTGACCGCGCTTTTCCGCCAGCACTGGTGCATAAGCCATTACTGTTGTTTGGAAACATCAACTTGCCTCACAGTTACAGTTACATTAAAGACGTGGCGCGAGGTCTCATCATCCTGGGCGAGCGAGATGAGTCGCCTGGGCGAGACTGGCTTTTACCCGTTGCTCCTGCGGTTACACAGCGTGAGATGAGTGATATGATTGGCAAGGAACTTGGATACCCTTTACGTATTCAGCCTATACCAAAGTTTCTTGTACGTCTACTAGGGATTTTTAATACACAAATGCGTGAACACGTCGAGATGATGTACGAATATACAGAGCCTCAGATTGTTGACTCAAGCGCGTTCGAGCAGACGTTTGGCATGCATGCTACACCGTTAGACGAGGCATTGCGGGCTACGATTTCCTGGTATGAAGAGCATCAAGCATCATCAACGCAAGGTCAATAATATACAGCACTATGACGATATCACCAATTGTTGTTGCAAGTGGTCCTGTTGGCAGAAGTTGATCGATGCCCCATAAAATAAAGGCAGACGCCAGCATAACGCGTTTGAGCAATTCAAGAAGTGCTGGCCGCAAGATTGCTTGTAGGGCAAGATAGGCAATACCAATAAGCAAAAGTGGTAGTGCTGAAACAGGGCCATGCGTGAGCAATGGAAGTATAGCGGGAAAGAAATCAAAGAGTAAGAGTACAGCGCAACTCAGCAACGAGAGAACAAGGAAGACATATATTAGACGTGCGAGAACAGAAGGTTTTGGTGGTATCGGTCGCGTTGATATACTAGCTGTTTGAGGTTTGTCGAAGGTGATAGGTTCGTTCACTAAAGCTGTTCCTCTGCTATGTAAGAACAAGTGATGTGTATATATTGCGTTATCAACACAATATATACACATCACTTGTTCTTACTAAAATTTATGCGTTGCATCGTTGGCTGCTTGCTGTATCGTGCTCGTCGGTTCGAGATTGACGACGATTGGCTCTTGTGAGTTGCGTACAATAACCCATTGTGAGGGTTCATCGGATGGATTAATTTCTTGATGAGGGATAAAGGGTGGTACATAAATAAAATCACCTGGCTCAACCTGCTCAGAGTACTCCAAGTTATCGCCCCAGCGAATTTGCCCATGCCCTGAAACAACATAGATCACTGTTTCGAGTTCGCCATGATGATGTTTGGCACTTGCCACATGTGACTCGACAACGGTTACACCCGCCCAGATGCCAATGGAGCCAGCTAATTGCTGTGATACAGCCGCCACGCGTTGCATTCCAGGTGTCTGTGGTGTGTTTGCATCGAACTGGCGTGGCTTAATGACACGCACACCTAATGGTGATGCGGAATTTTCGTGAGTATTCATTGCCTATCCTCATATGCTGTAGGGATACTCAAAACCAGGGTAAGCATCCTCTTGCGGATGTCTTGTGGACGAGACGGAACGTCTGTAGGGACCGATTTATCGCGTCCGGGGTGGAGAGGGGCACACTTGTCGGCATACGATCCTATTGCCGACATGTTGCCCCTCTCCACCCCGGACGCGATAAATCGGTCCCTACTAAACATCTCTTTACGAGTGCCATTGCTGCTTATAGAAAACATCATATCATGTTTGAACTACGGCTAACTCCGAACGACAATGTTTACCAGGCGACCAGGAATGTAAATCACCTTTTGTACGGTGGATTCACCAATGAACGGAGCCACTTTTGCATTGGTCAGAGCAATCTTACGTGCTTCGTCTTCGCTGATACTGGCTGGAACTTCGATACGTTCACGCACCTTGCCGTTGACCTGTATCACCAGCGTAAACGTGCTGTCCTGTGTCATGGCCTCATCATAAACGGGCCATTCCGTTGTATGGATACTCGCCGTATGACCCGTCTGATGCCACAGTTCCTCAGTGATATGTGGTGCCAGTGGTGCCAGCAGTTGCATCATTGTTTCCAACGCTTTACGATACGCGGCAGTATGTGAGACAGGCTCGTTCTGCTGCTTGACCAAGACATTGTTCGCCTCCATCAGTGCTGCCAGTGCTGTGTTAAAGCGAAAATGGCTAATATCTTCCGTAACACGCTTAATAGTTTTGTGGCGCAGTTGCTCGATTGCTTTGCTTGCGGCTGTCTCTTTCGTATCAACGTTGCCTTCAATCCAGCCCTCTGAGACGACATTCCAGACACAATTCAAGAAACGCCACACGCCTTCCAGGTTCTCTGCTTTGAACGAACCACCCGCATCGAATGGTCCAATAAACATCATGTAACAACGTACCGCATCAGCACTGTACTTCGAGACGTAAATGTCAGGTGCTTCGACGTTGCCGCGCGACTTCGACATCTTTTGTCCATCTGACCCCAAAATCATGCCTTGATGGAACAGACGTGTGAAGGGTTCATCAAATGTCAGGTATCCCATATCGCGCAGTGCCTTGACGAAGAAGCGCGAATACAGCAGGTGCAGAATTGCGTGCTCGACGCCACCTGTATATTGATCGACAGGCAGCCAATATTTCATCGCATCGGCACTCCATGCCTGTTCGCTATTGCGTGGGTCAGCATAGCGCAGGTAGTACCACGATGAGTCCATGAACGTGTCCATCGTATCAACTTCTCGTGTCGCGGGACCACCACAGACAGGACAGGTTGTATTCAAAAAGTCTTCTTCATAGCGCAGCGGCGACTCGCCCGTCGATTTGAACTGCACATGCTCTGGCAGGTGTACGGGCAGTTGGTCTTCTGGCACTGGTACCGTGCCATCCTTTAGACAATAGATGATTGGAATGGGCGCACCCCAATAGCGTTGACGGCTAATCAGCCAGTCGCGCAGACGGTACGTGACCATATGCTTACCAATGCCCTGTTCGTCGATATGCTTTGTGATACGCTGAATCGCCTCGCCAGCAGGTGTGCCATTGAAGGGACCAGAGTTGACCAGTACGCCCAGGTTCTCTCTCGCTTCTGTCCAGGTTGCCGGATCAGTTGGCTCCTCGTCCTCAGCGCGAATGACCTCGCGTATTTCAATACCAAACTTGCGAGCAAAGTCGAAGTCGCGCTGGTCATGGGCCGGAACACCCATAATTGCACCAACACCATAGCCCATCAGTACATAGTCGGCAATCCAGACCGGAATCTTTTCGCCGTTCAAGGGATTGGTGACGTAGCCGCCGGTGAAGACACCAGTCTTCTCCTTGTCAGCGCTCATGCGCTCAATCTCAGTCATGCGCTGTGCCTGTTCAATATAGGCGGTAATAGCAGCTTGCTGGTCGGTCGTTGTGATCTTCTCAACCCACGGATGTTCGGGTGCCAGTACAAAGAACGTAGCACCATAGATGGTGTCGGGCCGTGTTGTAAAGACAGGAATCGTCTCTTGCTTACCATCAATTTCAGTACTAAAACGGATTTCCGCGCCTTCGCTGCGACCAATCCAATTTTGCTGCATCGTCATGGTCTTTTCAGGCCATTCGATGTTCTTGAATTGCAGCAGTTCCTCGGCATACGAAGAAATTTTCAGCAGCCACTGGTCAATCTCTTTGCGAATGACGACGGTTCCGCAACGTTCGCAGGTGCCATTTGGCAGAACCTGCTCGTTTGCCAGGGTGGTATTACAATTGGGACACCAATTCGCAGGTGCTTTCGTGCGATAGGCCAGACCATGCTTATAAAATTGCAGGAACAGCCATTGCGTCCACTTGTAGTAGTCAGGCAGACAACTCACAATTTCGCGATCCCAATCCCAACGCGCTCCCATTGCGCGCAGTTGTTTCCGCATGTTGTCGATATTGCTCAGTGTCCACTCACGAGCCTGGATACCGCGTTTGATAGCGGCATTTTCTGCCGGCAGACCAAAGGCATCAAAACCCATTGGTTGCATCACGTTATAGCCACGCATCGCCATGAAGCGTCCATAGGTGTCGGCTGATGAGTAGTGATACCAGTGACCCATGTGCAGATCACCGGAGGGATAGGGCAGCATGACCAGATTATAGAACTTGGGCTTGTTCGAGGTGTCGGGGGCATGATAAATTTGCTCGGTTTCCCATTGAGCCTGCCATTTGCTCTCAATCTCTTTTGGGTTGTATTTTGTTCGTGTAATCATAAGAGTATCCTCCATAGTATAAAAAAGGCGAGTACAGTATAAAAAATGATAAATATACACAAGGCCAACAAAAAAAGCCTTTCATCCGCATAGGGACGAAAGACTCTTCCGTGGTTCCACCCTGATTCATACCATGCACATCAGGATAGGCGTGGTGGACCTGAGGAGGCTCGAACTCCTGACCTCATCCATGCCATGGATGCGCTCTACCAACTGCGCTACAGGCCCAAATGCTAAAAAGACGGTTTTCCTGTGTTGTGCGTGGTATGCTCTCATTGTACGCTGTAACGGGCGTCCCGACAAGTGCTAGCTGCAGAAGCGGTACGCTAGTACCATCATAAACAGGCTTCACACGTATAGCTCACAGGCGAGTTCAGTTTTGTTCTCTACACAATATAGCCTTGCACCAAACGGCTACTCTCTGCGTGTATGTAGGAACGAGACGTACTACTCCTGCTCGTCGCATTCTGTTCTGTACCTACAACTATACCATACCCCTTTGCGATTTGCAAGGCACCAGGTGCGATGAAAGCGCGTAAAGAGCTGTGATAACAGGATAGATACGGGTGGAGATAAGGAGGCTCGAACTCCTGACCTCGGCAGTGCGATTGCCGCGCTCTACCAACTGAGCTATATCCCCGTGAACAAGGCGTATAATATCATACTGTAGGAATGTTGTAAAGGGTTTATTTACAAAAATCATAAAAGAGAGTATTTGTTTGTATCATTGTCTGCCTCCTTATTCGTATAGGTTACACATATATAAAATTCTATTATACGAAAAGGATCGCGTATGTCTCGTATCATACAAACAGATACCACACGCCCTGCCCATCTATCCCAGGGGATAGACCGAATATCGCATAGACGCAGAGGACGGATGATAGGAAGCATTCTCTGGCTTCTTGCTGTAATTGCACTGGTTGCGCTGGCTTTTTTCGCACACACACATCGTCAACCGACGCCGTTCGAGTTGGGCCTTAGTAGGGACGTACAAAGTATAAGCTTTCCAGCATGGGTTAAAGCTACATTTCGCTTTCTTACATTTATTAACGACCCTACACCCGACGAGATTGAGGTACCAATCGTCCTGCTTGTATTCCTCCTGTTTCGCTGGTTTTGGCAAGCACTCTTTTTCGCCTTATCTGTGACCATTGGCAACGGTGTCGATGCACTTATCGGCGATGTTGTTGGACGTCCACGACCAACACCAAATCTGATTCACGTCGATCAAAAACTCATCTTCAATAGTTTTCCATCGGGACATAGTTGTCATATGATGGTCTTTTATGGCTTTTTGCTTTACTTGACCTTTACACAGCCTGTGCGCCAGTCACGTTATCGTTGGCTTGTTATTCCATTTCAAATTTGGGCTGTCATCAATATCCTATTCGTTGGTTTCGCACGAATTTGGGAAGGTGAACACTGGATAACAGATGTACTTGGTGGCTATCTTGACGGAGCTATATGGTTGGCCCTATTCATCTTTCTCTACAGTCTCACAATGGAGAGAGTTCACGAACACCGTGCCGAAAAGCTTGCGTCACGATGAAAGAATAATGCAATAAAACCATCTGTAGAAGTCTAATTCTATTACATCCTCGTCCCTTGTGATGTGCTGAGGGTGTAATAGAATTAGACTTCTACGAGTGGCAAGATAACTTCGACAACTGTTCCATGCTTATCTCTTGGTTTTAAAGAGAGAGTTCCACCAATGCGCTCAACACGTTCCGTCATGTTATTTAGCCCATAATGCCCTACTGGACTTGTATACGCTGTTTGTCCATTCGCTTTGTTTTGACAAAAATCGCGGTGCAAGCCTACGCCATCATCCTCTATACCCATGCAAACAAAGCCATCGTATCTGCTTATATGTAGATGCACGTTACGAGCATGAGCATGTTTCTCAATATTAGCGATAGCCTCTTGTCCTACTTTCCACAGCGTCTCTTCGACCTGTTCCGGCAAGTCTTCGATATCGGGTTGCAGATCATAGGTGACATGCATTTCTGTTCGCTGCGCCATTTCACGTATCGAGCGACTAAGGGCACGACATACTGGCTCATGTTCAAGGGTGGGAGATCGCATATTAGCGATGGAGGCACGTAGCTCATTCATGCTCTCGCGTACAAGGTTTTGCGTTGCCTCTAGCTCATGATTGCTCCGTTCGGGGTCACGTTCGCGGAGCTTTTGAGCTATCTCTAGCTTGACTGTTACCAGCACCAGCGCATGTCCAAGCGTGTCGTGCATCTCGCGGGCAAGACGGTTGCGTTCACGTAGCACCGCGAGTTCCTGTTCCTGGGCAGCACTTTCCGCGAGTTTTTGATGTGCTTCAGACAACTCATTATGTGTTTGCGTTAGTTCTGCTAAGAGGCGACTGCGTTCGTTCCGTTCACCAATCATGTTTTGTATGACTATGGCAGATGCCGCTGTGCCAAAGAAGCTTATACCTATGCCGAATATACCACTTATTTGATCCCAATCAAAAGGCCACGTTATAATGTTGCCAAAGATGCAAAAGGAGAAAAAAAGTACTCCGACTAGAAGGAGGAGACGACGACCTGTAAAGCGTGAAAGGACCGCACCAAGCGCGATATAGAAATCCCAAACAAAGATGTCTTTAATTAAAGAGAGTAGGAACACGGCACTATAAAGCGTTGCAAAGGCAACAAGTGAAGGTAGGAGTGGTGGAGGCCAATATACGTCTTTTTTTGTTATTGCACCACTGTACACCATCAGCACAATGAATGAGAGGGCCAAAATTGCAGTGCCACGCCAATCATATAGTAGGTTCGGGCTTGCGTGAAGAACGCTATAGTCGGTCGATACTATGAGAATCGTGGTTATGGCTAGCCACATGTATGTCCACCATTTAAACCCGCGTGAAAAACTTTCATGCGCTTTTGGGTCGTCACTGTGAGTACGAGCCTCTACGAATTTCACAAGCCTTTCCTCTCGCTAAGCCTTGCCTCTGATTCAATGTGCTTATGTTATGTACACAACGCAATCATACATATTTAGCAACTTTATGGCAAGAGCTATTCGTCCTTCACTGTAGAGTTTTTTATGATTGCTCGTTCTATAGGAGAAGATTGGTTTTCGGTACGTTGATACTCCTAGAAGAGATGCCTCATAAGTCATGGTTCCTATGCCTTTTGACCGTATATATGCTATACTTTCGCCATTATAGACATATTTAAGCAACCAGACAGACTTGGTAAAGGCTTGTGTTGTGCTCACAACGTATGCAGTAGGACTAATCACGGCGATGAACGATAGATCGGATAGAAACATGTTGTCTTTTGTACATGAAGCAAGAAGAGGTGAAGTGATGGGGGGGATGTGGGGATGAATATTAGTACCGGCGGACCACATATACTCTTTTTTGAACGAGATCAGCAATTGACTGCGCTATTGACGAGCGAATTTCAGCTTGCGGGCTATGAGTGTCATGCTGCGCGTACTGCTGTAGAGGTATTTGATACTATCGCTCGTTTCCCTGTGCGTATATTGTTGGTCAATCTCGCGCAAGCGGCTGCAGGAAGACGCGAGTTTTGGGTTGCATTGGATACACAACGCAGAGGGCGAGGGGTGCAAGTTTTCACCTACCTATGCTCAAATCTCGCCGGGTACGGTCCACGAGACATCGAAGAGCGTTCGCAGAATCAACTTGCCGATATGGAGATCGATGGGATGTTGGGCCTGATGAACCTTGTCGATGCTGTACGAGAACGTGTACCAGGACCAAGTTCAACGCCTACGCAAACGCGTTTACCAAAGGCTATGCCTCCTACGACGCCTACACCCACTCAATCGTCAACACAAACAAGCACAAGTGGCACAACCTATCGTACAGGCCCAATTGCTGATACTCCACGTACCGGTACCATCACTGCATCTGTGGCAACACAGGCACCACCCTCCACACCTATGCAGCAGTCATACTCTGAGAAGATACGCGCTGTGCTCTATCCGACACAACGTCCTAATGCACAAGCACCTGCTGTACAGACAGATGCGCTACAATCGCCTCAGGAGACAGAACGCCAATCGGCATATACCTATACTCCGCAGCAGAACGTTGCTCAAAATGAGCAGGGTATGCAACGTACACAAAACAATCAGGCGGCTCAATCGTATGACACGGATGCAACAACACTGCAACGTCCTGCTTATAATCAGTCAACAGGGGAGTCAGGGCTTGACCAACTATCGCGGCTTCTACAAGAGCGTAGTGCGCCAATAAGTAACGAAACAGCAAATAGTTTTAGCTATCAGATGCCAAACGAAGTTTCCGAAAACAGGTATATGTCCTCTACAGCACCGACGACGCAGAGTGTGTCACCTATAAACTACACGCCTGCTACCCAAGGTGCCCAATCCACTGATGCTATCGGAACTCAACCTCTGCGCGCCTCACCTATCGAAGACTTACCTCTTGAGCGTGCTACGACAGGCGGCACAACAGCGAGTGATGTAGGACGACATTCAGAGGGGACCTCACGGACTAACTATGGGCAAACGCAAAATACTCAGTCTGCCCCAACAGCGCAAACGACGCCGTTGGCATCTATTTCAACGTTAAGAACGGCAACGGCTCCCGCGCAAACTGTGGCGAAGGCAACCATGCCAATTCCAGCGGTAATACCGCCAAAAGTAACCCCTGTAGAAAAGCCTCGTGTACAAGGACAACCTGCAACGTCTGCACCTTCGCCAGTGCAGGAAGAACGCACGGTACAACAAGCCGTGCAAGAAACGCTTGTGGAGTACGAGGAGCCAGCACCAATAGGCGATACAGAAGACACTATAGAGTATCATGTTGAAGAGGAGGAGCGTGATGGGGTAGAAGATACTCAGGAGAGAAGCGAACAACAAGAGCAGCAGTCCATGCAAGAACAAGGCTTGCCTTCTATAGAAGGAATATCGCCAAACAATGCTATGCTGCTAGACATTGTGCAAAGTCTTCCTTTGATGCCATCACCACCACCACAACCACCGCAGTCGGTTAGTGGCAGAACGATGCGTACACTTGGAAGTGTTTTACTTGAAGGACATCTTGTCCCACAAAGTCGGTTAGAGGTGGCGCAGAATATTCAGCGCATGTTACGTGGAGTGGATTTGAATTATCAACTTGGTGAAATTTTGCTTATGTTTAAACTTTTGACACCAGACCAATTACTCGCCGCAAGCCTTGTTAGCTACGGCATGATCTCGACGCAGCAGATCAGTGCTCTTGGGCGCATTCGTCAGGAACTGCATGCTATTGGCTTGGAGTATGATCTTGAAAGCCTGCTTATTCTCTTTAGAATGCTCACACCGGAGCAACTTCGTGAAGTGCGGTCAAGCTGGCAGGGCTAATAAAAGAGTAGTATGAGGGCATGTTTACTTAGACAAACATGCCCTCATACTACTCTTTCCAAGAAAAATGTTCCTAATGGAATTGTTTCATGCGAGGAAGTATGGTATAATGAAGACATACCCTTTAGTCGTGAACGATTACCAGCAGTGTTTAGAGGTGTGAGGACGGCTCGCAGAGTCGCTTCTTCGTCCCTCGTCTCTAGCCTAACCAGAAATGAGAAAGGAAAGATTGAAACATTGCAGGAGCATCCCAATGATGCATCGCTCAACAACATCCCCTCGTTTCCAGTCGTCTGATTGGACGAAGGCAATACTGTATTCTAAGCAACATATCCTCTGTTACGTAGGAACGGGCTGGTTCTCTCTGGCATGTCGCCGAGCAAGAAACTGGCCTTTTTGGTCTCATAGCGTCTTCTTATCCGAGCGAGTGCGTAGGAGTATTGCAGGACACATCACCTGCTCTCTATTATCCTCGTATGTCTTGTATCCTCGCTCGAATGTGTAGTGCATTTTCCCAATTGTTAGACGTAGACTAGTCACAGCGAGTAGTGTGGGCAGTAGAGCACATATTCCCCTTGTGCGTCACTGAATAAGAAACTTACACTACGAAGTCTTCTATACAACAAAGAGAGGGTGACAACGTATGGATTTGGTGAAGCGGTTAGAGGAATATAGAGATCGTGAGCGAGAACTTCAGTGGGAGGGGACATTCGCACAATACTTTGAGATTGCTAGTAAAAATCCAAAGGTAGGCAGACTTTCTCATGAGCGCATCTATGACATGATTATGGATGCAGGCGTTGATACTACGCGCACAGGTGAACCACACTATAAGTTCTTCGGCCAAGAAATCTTCGGTATCGAGAAACCACTCCAGCAGATTGTTGACTACTTCCACTCTGCTGCACAACGCTTGGAAGTACGAAAGCGCGTGCTCTTGCTGATGGGACCAGTTGGTGGTGGTAAATCTACAGCGGTTGCCCTCATGAAACGTGGACTCGAGGACTACACACGTACACCAGAAGGGGCCGTCTATGCCATTAGAGACTGCCCGATGCATGAAGAGCCACTGCATTTAATCCCTAACGACCTGCGCGCCGATGTCGAAAAAGAGTTTGGCATTTATATTGAGGGCGACCTGTGTCCTCATTGCCGCTATATGGTCGATAATCAGTTTCGCGGACGTATTGAAGAAGTCCCCGTCAAACGTATCACCTTTAGCGAAAAATATCGTGTGGGAGTTGGAACATTCACTCCATCAGACCCCAAAAGCCAAGACATCAGCGAATTAGTCGGAGGCATTGACCTTTCGACGATTGGTGAGGTTGGCGTTGAGAGCGATCCAAGAGCATATCGCTTTGATGGCGAATTGAATATCGCTAACCGAGGCTTGATGGAATTCGTAGAAATGCTCAAAACCGATGAGAAATTTCTATACGTACTGTTAACCCTCAGTCAAGAGCAGAACATCAAAACGGGCCGCTTTAGCATGATTTACGCCGACGAAGTAGTTGCGAGTCATACGAACGAACATGAGTATCAATCATTTGTAGGCAACAAAAAGTCGGAAGCATTGCAGGACCGTATCATTCTAGTCAAGGTTCCCTATAACTTGCGCGTCTCCGATGAAGTGAAAATCTACGAAAAGCTGCTCAAACAGAGTTCGCTACAAAATGTTCATATCGCGCCGTACACGCTGCGTATAGCCAGCATCTTTGCCATCCTCACACGCCTTGAGCCATCCAAGAAGGCTGGTATGAGCCTGATGAAGAAACTCCGTCTTTACGACGGTGAGGATATGGAGGACTTCAAACAGAAGGATGTGCGCGAATTGCAGGAAGAGGCGATACGTGAGGGCATGGATGGCATCTCGCCACGCTATGTCATCAATCGACTCTCGAATGCGCTCATCAAGCAGGGTGTGACATTCATCACGCCAATTGATGCTCTTCGTGCATTAAGAGATGGCCTCGATCAGCATACTAGCATCACACGTGAGGAGCGCGAACGCTACCTGAACTTCATTAGTGAAGCGCGTAAAGAGTATGACCAGATCGCGCAAAAAGAGGTACAGCGCGCGTTTGTCTACTCCTATGAAGAGTCGGCGCGTACCCTCTTGAATAACTACCTGGACAACGTTGAGTCATACTGCAATAAAACAAAGATGCGCGACCCCATCACCGACGAAGAAATGGACGCAGATGAGCATCTGATGCGCTCAATCGAAGAGCAGATTGGTGTCTCTGAAAACTCCAAGCGTTCCTTCCGCGAGGAAATTCTGATTCGTATCTCGTCGCTTGCTCGTAAAGGCATGACCTTCGATTATACAAGTCATGAGCGACTCAAAGATGCTATTGAGAAGAAGTTGTTCGCTGATCTGCGTGATGTCGTGAAGATCACGACCTCGACACGCACGCCCGATAAAGACCAGTTGCGTAAGATCAACGATGTGATTAACCGTCTTGTTGCCGAACATGGCTATACTCCTGAAAGCGCAAACGAACTCCTGCGCTACACTGGTAGTCTTTTGAATCGTTAACAGCTAGTGCATTTTAAGATGTAGTGGCGGGGCTTGTCCTCGCCACGTACTTTCCCATCGAGGAACCTTCCCCAAACAGAAATAGTTCCCCTTAAGGAGTATTGCTATAGGGAAGTTTTCATAGAAGGAGCATACGCTATGTCGATCTCACAGCATGATTGGTCATTGCATCGCAAGGGGCAGATTGACCAGGAACGCCATAAAGAGAAGATCCGCGATGCCGTTAAAAAAAATCTTGGCGAAATTGTTAGTGAAGAAAACATTATTCTCTCCGATGGGCAAAAGACGGTGCGTGTTCCAATTCGCTCACTCGACGAGTACCGTTTTCGCTATGACTCCGGTAAGCAGGAGCATAGTGGACAGGGTAACGGGAAAAGCAAGGTTGGCGATGTCGTAGCCCAGGAGCCGAAACCCGGTAAGGGTAAGCGTGGTGAAGCTGGTAAAGATGCTGGTCAGGACTACTACGAAGCCGATATCTCGATGGAAGAGTTGGCGGCCTTGATTTTTGAGGACCTCGGCTTGCCCAATTTGGAACAAAAACGCCAGCAGGAGATGGAAACCGAGGCTGTACGTTTCACCGATGTGCGTAAAAAAGGTCCAATGGCAAACCTCGATAAGAAGCGCACCATTATGGAAAACATGAAGCGGAACGCGGCAAAGGGTGAAGCCAAATTTCAGGACATCAAGTCTGAAGACCTGCGCTTCAAAGTATGGGAACCAACCATTAAGTATCAATCCAATGCCGTTGTGCTCGCCATGATGGACGTTTCGGGCAGTATGGGCGAATTCGAGAAGTATATCGCACGAAGTTTTTACTTCTGGATGGTACGCTTCTTACGCACAAAGTATAACAACGTCCATATCGTCTTCATTAGCCACCATACCGAAGCGAAAGAGGTCACGGAAGAAGAATTCTTTCACAAGGGCGAGAGCGGCGGTACACAGGTATCATCTGCCTATGAGCTTGCGTTACAGATTATCAAAGAACGCTATAATCCTGATGACTGGAACATCTACCCGTTTCACTTTTCCGATGGTGACAACCTTCCTTGGGACAATGATCGTTGTGTCCAGATGGTTACTAAACTGATGGAGTTGTGCAACATTTTTGGCTATGGTGAGATTCGTGAGGGACATTATCGCTCGCCAAGTACATTGATGTCTGCCTACAACAAGATTACCGATAAAAAGTTTACGGCCGTAACCATCTCGGACAAGAAAGAAGTATATCCAGCCCTGCGTAAGTTCTTCGCCCAAAAAGAACCTGTTACTATATAGGACCTTGTTTAATTTAACTACAGGGGTGGGGACCAATGCATCGCGTCCTTGTTAGGTGTTGCGATGCCATCAGGACGCGATACATTAGTCCCTACCAAAGGAGATGCCTGTATGACATTGATAGAAGGTAGCGATGATCTGGAGCGTTTACGCGACAATATAGATATAGCGTGGGAGCAGGCGCGAAAATTCGGATTGGACCCCTTCCCGACACACTTTGAAATGGTGCCCGCCTCCATTATGTACGAGTTTGCTTCCTATAGTCTTCCTGGACGTTTTAGCCACTGGACGCACGGTAAAGCATACCATAGACAGAAGATGCAGTATGACTTCGGCTTGAGCAAAATCTATGAGATGGTGGTTAACACCAATCCGAGTTATGCCTTCCTGATGGACATGAACAACTTGCTGCAAAACACCTTTGTGGTCGCACATGTCTTTGGGCATACCGATTTCTTCAAGAATAATGCCTACTTTCAGCATACCTCGCGGCGTATGATCGACAAGGTGAGTATCCACGCTGAACGCATTGTGCAATACGAGTTCGATCATGGCAAGCTCGAAGTCGAGAGGTTCCTGGATGCCGCGCTCTCGATACAGGAACATGTTGATTACAACCTCTTTTTGCGCTCTGATGACGTAAAGCACGAAGAAGACTCGCCTGCACTGACAAGCGAATACGATGATATATGGGGCCTGGACAAGAAAGCGAAGAAGTCCGAAGAGGAACGGGACAGGTATCCATCGGGTAAAGCACCCAAATTTCCAGAGAAGCCAGAAAAAGACCTCTTGCTTTTCCTCGCACGTCATGCTCCAACGCTGGAACCCTGGCAACGTGACCTCATCGAAATAGTACGTACCGAGTTCCTCTACTTCGTGCCCCAAATGCAAACCAAAACTATGAATGAGGGCTGGGCTTGCCTAAAGGCGGATAGTCTTGTGCTTACTGATCGTGGTTTCTTACGCTATGATACCTTACACGAGCATCTTGCAATGGGAGGAAAAATTACTGTAGGAAGCGGCAAAGGTGTTCAGGACGAAATCACAGATCGTCATATTCGACGTAACGCATCAACCATTCGTCTACGAACAAGGCGCGGTTTAGTCTTAGAGGGTGCAGAGGAACACAAACTGAGTATTGGGCACGACGAGTGGATTGCACTGAAAGATGTTCAAGTTGGACAATGTATTCCTTTGAGTGTTGGTGACAACATATGGCCTGAGCGTCTTGTTCCTGTTACGACTCCTGTAAAAGTTGTATTGCCGACTGTTGTAGATGTAGCACAGGCTGCGGGTGTTGGGGTACATACTGTATATCGCTCGCTGGGTGGGAAAACGCCGTTTGCTAAAGAGCGTATCGCTGATGCTATCGAAAGCACTGGTTATACCTTTGGTAACGAGGGTAGACCAATGTACAAAAGTCGCTTTCCTCTTACCTCACCTACTCATATTACTGAGGATTTTGCTGAGTTTCTTGGCTATCTCATTGGTGATGGCAACATTCACGTTACAAAAAATGCTGTTGGCTATACAAGTGGTGACAGAGTGCTCGCTGATCGCTATGCTCAACTTGTGAAAGACCTGTTTGCTATCGAGGCAACGCCATTTTGGGATGATAAGACTATCAATGGTAAAGGTGGTCGCTGGCGCGTTGTCTTCTATTCGGCAAATATCCTCGACCTTTTACAGTCTTTGGGCATAGACTTGAAGGCAAAGGCTCCTCAGAAACGCATTCCTGATGGTATTCTGCGCTCTCCCAAGTCGGTTATGAGTGCCTTCTTACGTGCCTACTTCGATTGTGATGGCTGCGCGTCGGAAAAAGAGGGCGTGATCCTGTCAACGTTCAGTGATGATATCGCACAGACATTGCAGATTGTGCTTCTGAACTATGGCATTCTCTCGCGTCGCTATGGTCCAAATGTACGCATCAAGAGCAGTTCTGCGAAGTTGTTTGCCGATGAAATTGGCTTTGGTCTTGCGCGAAAGCAAGAGAAGTTACAAACATACTTGACAAGCCATCAGTGGTTTAAGAAAGAGGACCCGACCGATGAAGTTGTGAGCATCGAGCACGATGTTGCTGATGTATACGATATTACGGTTGATCGTTCGCATCGCTATGTCGCCAACGGTATGCTGCATCATAACAGCATATGGCACTCGCGTATCATGCGCGAACTTGGGGATCAGGGAGTCATTTCCGATTCTGACACAGTAGAATTCGCACAACTCCATTCGGGTGTACTTTCGCCATCGAAAACTTCGCTCAATCCTTATTACCTGGGTTTTAAGATGTTCGAGGCCATTGAGAAACGCTGGGACAATCCTTCAAAGGAAGAGCAGGAGCGGCTTGGACGTAAACCGGGTATGGGTCGGCAGAAAATCTTTGAGGTGCGCGAACTTGACAACGATGTTTCGTTCTTGCGTAACTATCTCACAGAGGACCTGATTAAAGACCTCGACCTCTATATGTTCAAAAAAGAGGGTGACGAGTGGGTTGTCTCGGAGAAGCAGTGGGAGAAAGTTCGTGATGGCATCGTTGCCAGCATGACGAATTTTGGCTATCCCTATCTTGTGGTCGATAACGGCGACTATCGCGGCAATCGTGAGCTATACATCAAGCATATGTTTGAGGGGCAAGAACTCGATGTGAACTATGCCGAAAAGACGTTGCAACATGTCCACATGTTATGGGGACGACCCGTACATCTCGAAACGATATACGAAGGTAAGCGTATCCTCATGACGTATGATGGGGAACGCAATACAAAGACTTCGTTAGAAAAATAAAAAAGAGGTGCATGTTGTGCAAATACACAACATGCACCTCTTTTTGTGCTAATTTTCTGGACCCTCAATCAGACCCTGTTGAGCGTTTGGGCCGCCAAGTTGCATCTGCTGTTTCATAGCTTGCAATTGTGCCTCGACATTTTGCTCGGACGATATCTTCTGTAGTTCGCGGTCAAGCGTGTCACCTGAACCAGCTCCCAGCAAGCCTTGTTCGCCAAGCGTTCCCTGCTCGATGAGCGTCTCCATCGCGTTAGCCCGTGCTTGCATAGTGATCACTTTGTCCTGAGCACGCTGCATGGCTAAGTTCATCTCGGTCATTTCCTCAGAGATACCTGTTGCGACCTCGTTGATTTTGACCTGTGCTTGTGCCGCGTTATATTGCGCCTTGACCATCTCTTTTTGTGTGCGGAAGCTTTCGATACGGGCGGAGACGGTACGCTCCATATTGATAAGTTTTTGCTCTTGTCCACGCAACTGCTCGATCTGTTGGCGGTAGTTCGCAATCTGTGTCTGCAGCGTCTCCTTGCGTTGAAGTGCCATGCGTGCCAAGTCTTCGCGGTTGGCTTGTAGTGCCAGTACCGCTTGTTGGCCTAGCTTGTCGAACTGCTGCTGAATCTGTCCTTCCTGTAATTCTAGCCGCTTCTCGTTTGTCACCACATCGGCGATGGAGCGACGCAACTGTTGCAACTGCTCAAGTTGCTTCGCGTATGAGTAATCCATAACTTGACCAGGGTCCTCAGCCTTATCGAGTGCTGAGTTGGCACGGATGCGGAAGAAGGTCGTGAGACGTGAGAAAAGGCCCATACTGTGTTTCTCCTATTAAATATAGATACAACGCCGACGCTATAGCATATTCTTTTAGCAACGTTATTTGTTTGTGTGATAATGCGTTCGTATATATTATAGTATTCCTGACGTAGGGCGTGTGAGAATACCAAACATATCTGTTATCTCTACTAATTGTACGAATGATATCCTATGCATGTTATATAAAATAAGCTGAGTCAATGAAAAAAAGAAAAAGGGGGTTTAACGATGTATAACGAACTTGATGGACCTCGACAGGTTGAAATGCTGGCTGCCTCATTACGTGCTAATATGAGCGACCTCGATGCTTTTATGGAGGCACTTGCTGCAAAGCTCAAAGGTGCCTTGCCCGAACAAACAACGATAACGCGGCATAGTGCGCTCTTTTCACGTGAGCATCCTGTGAAAGAGGTGATTGTTGCTTTTGGTGAGCATCAATACATGTTATTGCGAGAGAAGCAGGGACAACTCCTTGGACAACGTGCGACGAAAGTACGTGGTATCGTATTAAAAACGGAGCATATCCCGGTAGAGCAATGGATCGACGAGATTGCCGCGAATCTTGCACAGGAGGCCGTGCGTAGCACACAAACACGCTCAGCCCTGGAACAATTTCTCCTGTAGGGACCAATTCATCGTGTCCGTGTCGGTGGTTGAGAAGCCAAAAGGACGCGATGAATCGGTCCCTACACAATGATAAATCGGTTTTAACAAGCAAATAATAACGAAGGAGTACGTACATGTCACAACAGATGCCACCTCAGCAGGGAAACGACCTTCCCGTTCACGCACGCGAACGCCTCAATATTATGCGTGGAGACGCAACGCATCGTGGCCTTTTCACCAGCGATTTGAGTGTCAACGAGTTTTTGCTCACACGCGAAGCTGGTTTTGATCCTGTTGGCTTGGTTATAGGTAGTTCCATTTACCATATTGGCTTTCAACAGGCAAATTGGAGCCAGAATCAGGAAATGGGTGTTCTCACACAGGCAATGTACCATGCGCGAGAACTGGCGATGCGTCGGATGGAAGAGGAGGCGAACGCTCTTGGAGCCGATGGTATCGTTGGTGTGCGACTCACTATCGCGCGTTCCGCATGGGGTGAAGACCTTGCGGAATTTATTGCTATTGGCACCGCCATTCGTTCGCGTAATGGTCAATCCTTCCGTAACGCAAAAGGTATGCCATTCACCTCTGATCTCTCAGGGCAAGACTTCTGGACGTTGTTGCGTGCTGGCTATCGGCCCGTTGGTTTAGTGATGGGTAACTGCGTCTATCACGTTATGCATCAAGGTATGGGACAGTGGCTTCGCCAAGTTGGGCGCAACACCGAGATGGTGAACTATACACAAGCACTCTACGATGCACGAGAGCTTGCGATGGAGCGTATGCAGTACGAGGCTACAATGGTGCAAGCACAAGGCATTATCGGAGCGAACATCATCGAAAATAGTCATGGTTGGGGTTCGCACATCATCGAATACTTTGCCATCGGAACTGCTGTTATCAGCATCTCAGACACACATCAGATACAGACACCATCGTTAACGCTGAACCTGAATATCTAACTCAAAGAGAATGGTACTTTATATACGAAAGCTTTTGTATATAAAATAGAGATACTATGCACAACTACCGCGCCATCCTAACTAACCGGGCTTTTATGACGTTCTGGCTTGGCTCACTTATATCGAGTTTTGGCGATAGCTTCACCGTCTTTGGCTTGGCGTGGTATGTCTTACGACGCAGCAATAGTCCGCTTGATGTGGGTCTCACTTTTCTGATTTTTCAGTTGCCCAGCCTGTTTTCTAGCTTCTTTGCTGGTTGGTTGCTTGACCGCTTTCGGCGTGAAACGGTAATGCTCTGTGACAATCTCCTACGCGGTCTATTAGTCATGCTTATTCCCCTTCTTGCTATTCATGGACTCCTTTCGTTTCCCGTACTCTATAGTATTATTGCGTTGCTCGGTGCGCTTTCCGTCATCACATCGACGGGAAGTCACACCATTATCACCGATCTTGTATCCTCTGAAGACTACAACACCGCCAACTCACTTGATGTCGCACAACGACAAATTAGCTTTATCGCTGGCCCATCACTCGCAGGAGTACTTGTTGTGCTGATCGGTCCAATCTCACTATTGTGGGTTGATAGCGGCTCATTTTTTGTGTTTGCTTTGTTCTTATGTTTTTTGCTCTATACCATGCCTCGTGTATACGCCAAAAAAGAAAACACACAGCATGCTCAGAGATTTTTTACCGAGATGGTGCAAGGTGTATATTTTACCTTCAAAAATCCGCTTTTGTTAGCACTTACATCGGTCTCATTTTTCTGGAATGTTGGTCTGGGACTGTTTCTTGTTGCTTTACCTTTTTATTGTGAACGCGTATTAAAGGTGGGGCCAGTCGGTATGGGAGTACTGCTTTCGGTGAATTCAGTAGGAGTGCTCCTCTCTGCGCTCCTCTTTGGCCCACTGCGTCCACGTTATCCCGGACGTGTAACATGCGTCTTGCTCGTTGTGCAAGCACTATGTTATGGCTTACTTGCCCTTGTTCCTCCTTTTTGGCTTGCCCTTAGTATCTATTTTCTGCTCGGAGCCTTTGACGACTTGGGAGCGATCTATCTCACGACTGTCCGCCAAAGGGCGGTGCCAAACGAACTGCAAGGGCGTGTGTGTGCATTTACGAGTACGGTTGGTGCAAGTGGCGAACCACTGGGCAGTGGTAGTGCAGGTATTCTCTTGCTTGGATTAGGAACGCCTGCACTTGTTGCTCTCAGTGGTGTGCCACTTCTTACCATTGGATTGATCTGGCTTGTAGTTGGACCAATCCGACAGGTGGTAGACGATAAACAATGAAAACATACGGCTATATGTGTTGATGTGCAGGAAGTGTTGCAATCTGTCGTGTTGCTAAACGCTCTACAGCCTTTGGGTCGTGAGTGGGTAGATAAACTGTTGGCGTTGATTGCACGTACTCACGAATGCGCGCTAGTGTTTGATGTGCTGGTTTTGCGTTGGGCGATACACCATCTAGTACTTGATCGACCATTAGTTGTTCAGTATAGGATGTGTCACCAGCGAGGAAGATTGAGGTTCCTTCATCTTGCACAATGACCGAAAGATGGTTGGTGGTGTGTCCATTTGTCGGCACTAAAAAGACATCATTCGCCTTTGTAAGCGAAAGGCTAGCAGGAAATGTGCCAAATGTCTGCGGAGTAAAATCTATGAGACGTGGAATGAACCATTCAGGCCAGTGCGCTGGCAGAAATCCGTTGATACGCCCAACAAGACTGCGAGCATTTTCATATTCTCCACGTGCAACTAGAATTTCTGATTTTGGAAAGTGGGCGAGACTGCCAGTATGATCGGTATGCATATGGGTGAGAACAACCCACCGTACATCTTCGGGACTAATTCCAATTGCACGTAGTTGTGGCCCTATTTCGTCATCAGGTTGCACGGACATACGTACTGCAAGCTTAAAGTACGGATGCCATGCGGGAAAGTATCCACGCTCGGTTGTTCTCGCTGTTTCACCAGTGTCTATGACAATTACACCTTCGGGATGTTCGATCACCCACACGTAGATGGGAAGTGGCTCTGTCCACTCTTTACCTGCCAAGATGTTTATCTGGCGTCCTATCTGCCCTATCCCTTTTCCCACACGTTGGTTTTCTTTGATTGCAACTGACCCAGTACGGATTGCATGAATGCGTATCATTATCTCTACTCCTTAGCTCTTTTCTAGTGAACTTATGCTCCACCTATTTTTCACGGTTAGAGGTTGTGCGACCGAGACGCCTTGCTAACGCCTCTCCAGATGGTTTGTCTTCTACAAAACGCCAAAGTATTGCCATTGTAGTAGTTAGCGTCGCCTCACTGCCGATATGTGCGAAAAGAGACTCAAACTGCTCTTCAATGCTTCTAATCTGCTCGTTTAGCGTGTTACCTCGCTCTGTAAGAGAAAGCACTACTTTACGCTGATCATTAGGTGATGGGAGACGTTCGACGATGCCAGCCTTGACAAGTCCATCCACCAAACGGCTAGGGCTGCCCGTTTCACACACCAGTAGTTCACCAAGCTCAATCAATGAAAGTGGCTGGGATTCGTATAGTACGCGAATAACCTCTGATTGTGATGGTGTTAGTCCTAGTGGACGAAGTTGATCCGCAAAAAGACGGTTTCCTTCGCGTTGTGCTGCAAGAACAAGCAACCGTAGTTCTCCGGCTGGTGTCATATCTTCAGTATCTCTTTATTGTTATACATTACACATCATTAATGAATAGTCATTGATGATGTGTAATGTATAACAATAAATTTGATGATGTGTCAATGGTTTGATGTGAATGTTTAGAGGATGCAGATGGAAAGGTCGTATTTACAATTCATGAGACAACGTTATAGCTTTTGTAACGTATATACCATGTATGGTGCGTGAGGCTATTTGCGAAATTCCTCAGAGAACATTACAATAGCCTATATCCTTTTTCATTTCTATGCGGCCCAATCCCCTATCAATACATAGAGGATTATGCTGCCAACAAAAACAAGGAGAGCCAGTATGGTTATCTTCCTACTCGCACTTATCGGTGCAATTGCCGTGATGGTGATTCTCACCATTGGACGACTGGCCTTTGGTCGTCGGGAACAGTTCAATAGTCGCAGATTTTTTACCTGGTTTGGTGCCTACTTTGTGGTTAATTTCATTCTCGGCCTGTTAATTCTATACTTTGGTCAACCCGCTCTTACTGGGCCTTTTGGTGGTTGGCAATGGATTCTTGGTCCACTTACTATTAGTAGTATTGCTAATCTATTTGCCTATGCACGTCCTGCAATGGGTGTATTAGAAGAGGCAGCAGCCATTAGCCAGGGTCGGGGCCGCTCTGCCGGACGAAGTACAACAGCAAGTATGCCATCGCGCTTTTCACGCGGTGCAATTGCTGCCGGTATCTTCGGTCTGATTTTTGTGGGTGTCATCGGCATCGTTGCTTCAATCTTGATCACGATCTTTACGACATGGTTCGATGTCAACGCGAAGGTGTTGGCCGCGATTCCAAATGTGAAAGTAATGGCATCACCATTACTGCCACAAACAGATCAGAACAACATTATCCTTGTTAGTCAAAACATAGCTTCCTACAAGGGGCAACAGGTGCTTGGCTCTAACGGACAAAATCTTGGTTCCGCATACAGTATCGATCCTGCAAGTTATACTTTGCAATCCATCAATCATCATTTATACTACGTCGCGCCGCTTAGTTACAACAACATCTTTGTTAATCTTTCCAATCCCACCACACCAGGCTTTGTTGTGGTAGACGCGGAAGATCCACAACAGGTGCCAGTGCTGCATACTGAAAATAGTGCCAAAATTGCCTATCTTCCAGGTGCGTTACTCAACCAGGACTTGTTGCGCCATGTCTATCTCAGCGGATACACCTACGGTCGTCTTGTTGATCCCACTATGGAGCTTGACGATAGTATGCATCCTTATTGGACAATTTCGCTGATGCAACCAACGCGAGGCTATACAGGAGATGCTTTAAGTGAGGTATTGATTGTTAATGCACATACGGGTGAGATCAAGAAGTACCAACCTTCGCAGGTCCCAAGTTGGGTTGATCGTGTGTTTCCTTCTAATACCGTCACAGAGTATCTAACATGGTGGGGCTTGTATCATGCCGCTCCCTGGTTCAATCCTTCTGGTTTAGGCCAACAAGCAACATCGGGCACACCTGAACTGCTTTATAACAAGGGCGATCAACCTGTGTGGCTTGTGCCTATGACTTCCTCATCGTCTAGTGACAATTCGAGTACGGGCGTTTTCTTGTTTAACTCGCATAAGAACGAGGCGGATTTCTATCCTCTATCAGGCATTGGTATTGGTGACAACGTAAACTCAACATTTGCGTCAACACGTGCTAATATTCGTAACTATAGTGTGACGAGTACTCAACTGTATCAGATAAATGGTGCGCCTACATGGGTAGCTATCTATGCACAAAGCACGGGTAGTGGTGACATCTTTCAGGCGGTTGGTATTGTTGATGCACGTGCATTGAACGGTAATAACGTGCAATTCGAGTCAAATTTACCTGCCGCACTCAATGATTATACACAGTGGCTTACACAACAAGGAAATGGTAGTAGCGGAGGTACTGGTGGTACACCAACGAACAAAACAGTAACAGGGAAGGTTCTGCGTATCTCGTCGGTACAGCAAGGTACAAATACCATTTACTATCTACAGGTCGCCGGACAGAAGGTTATCTTTACTGCTAACCTCTCGCTCTCCGCGAAATTGCCGTTGGTGCAACCAGGAGATACCGTCACTGTAACCTATGTGTCCACAACACAAACGGTGGTCAATCTTCAGAGCTTTGACGATACGAACATCAACATCGGCGTGACACCAACTCCTGGTGCCATAGGAACAACACCGACACCATAAATAAAATACATCATCTTGATGTATCATTGTTTCATGTGAAGCAGGGAGACCGTTTCGGTCTCCCTGCTTCACTTTGCTAAAAAATGCTAATCATAAAACTTCATCGTGAACATAATCCTATGCAAGGCTGGGTATGCATGATAGAATGAATAGCGAAAAAGATGTATGTGTGTGCATTATACAAGGATAGCTCGATTGACCACGTTACAAGAAGTTTTGATACAAGGCCGACGCATGCTTATACAGGCTGGGCAAGAATCAAATCGCTTGGATACACAGATATTGTTAGAACATGTGCTGGGCATTGACCGCACAACACTTTACGCCCATCCTGAGCATGAAGTGACTGTGGAACAAGAACGGAAATTTCTCGCTCTTATTGAGCGGCGTGTGCATGGCGAGCCAATCGCATATATTCTTGGACATGAAGAGTTTTATGGTCGTGATTTTCTTGTCGATAAATGTGTGCTTATTCCTCGTCCCGAAACAGAACTACTCGTTGAGAATGCGCTACGCCTTATACGCGAACGGCTTGAGAAGAAACAAATACCACTTGTTGCTGATATCGGCACTGGCAGTGGTATTATTCCAATCACTCTCGCGCTAGAGGAACTACGCCTTCCTTACCTGTACGCTGTAGACATTTCTGAGAATGCTCTCGCGGTTGCTCGACAAAATTGTCAACACCATGCCGTTGAGCAACGCGTACATTTACTACAGGGTGACTTATTAGCTCCCTTACCAGAACCCGTTGATGTTCTTATCGCCAACCTCCCATATGTTGGAACCGATGAAGTAGACGTAATGACGCAGGACGTACTGAATTATGAGCCACATCAAGCACTCTTTAGTGGCCCGAATGGGCTAGACCTGCTACAACGCTTTTTTGAAGAGGCTCGTCAGCCAGAAAAACTGAAGACACATGGCATGATGCTTTTGGAAATTGGCTATCGACAGCGTGAGCCGCTTGCCAAACTGCTTGCACATCTTTGGCCTAATGCCCTCGTAACCTTCCAAAAGGATTATGCAGGGTGGGACCGTATGTTACAAGTGGTGCTTTAATCGTTCATCTATGTAGGGGTTCGATATACCGTATCCTATAATCTATTTTATCCGTCGGGCGCAATGAGTATCGCCCAACATTAGGGGGCATCAATTGTTGTATCAGCAGAACATACCGGAACTCTCCAATGTTGGAGGCATGGTTCAGAGATACATCACGCAACAACCATTACAACCTCTGTTTGGACTTTCTCCTCTTGCAGTCTTATTTATTGGTGGTTTATGCGCTTTCGTACTCGCTTATCTTTTCACATTTGGAGTCATTGCTATAAGTCGTAGGGCTGGTTGGCTTGATATGCCCGCCGAGCGACGCGTTCACAAATCTCCTGTCCCACGTCTTGGCGGTGTCGCAATATTTCTTGCGTTTGTGATTACTTCGGCATCTTTATATGTCACGATGTATGGGATACAACAGAAAGAGGTCGTCACATACTGGCTTTTCTTGTGTGCTTCACTATTGATTGTTGCGGTACATGCTTATGACGATGTGAAAGGACTCAAGCCTCTACCCAAACTACTTGCACAAACTCTCTCCGTCCTTATCATCCTTGGTCCGTTCAATGGCAAATTCAATGGTGTATTACTGTTTGGGTTAAGCAATCCTTTTAGAGCGATACATCCTCAGGGCACTATTCCCTGGTATCGACAGCCGGAATTGACACTCTTCATTCATCATCCCGATATCACATGGTTAGCTATTCCCGCCGTGCTTTTTACCTGGTTCTGGATGGTGGGCATGATGAATACGGTAAACTTCATTGATGGTTTAGATGGCCTAGCAACAGGTGTGGTTGCCATCACAGGTATTTTTATCACTATTATTAGTTGGACACTTGGACAACAAAGTATCGCCATTCTTGCCGCAATTTTTACGGGAGCAACTCTCGGTTTTCTGCCACACAACTGGAATCCTGCCAGGATTTTTATGGGTGATACTGGCTCTCAATTCCTCGGCTTAGGTCTTGCTGTCCTTTCAATTATTGGTGGTGCAAAGATTGCGCTGGCTTTGATGGTGCTGGGTATTCCCATTCTTGACGTTGCGGTGGTGGCGATTAACCGTATTCGACGTGGACAACATCCCCTGCACTATGACAAAACACACCTGCATCATCGCTTCCTGGCAACTGGCTTAAGCGTGAGACAAATTTGTTACGTGATGTACGGCCTCACCATCGTCTTTGGTGTATTAGATTTACTTAGCGCACGTATCTATAAAATACTTGATATTTTGCTGGTAGGTTTAACCTTAACAGGGCTGATTGTATGGATGGACTATCGACAGCGCAAGCGTGGTATACGTATCAAGCTAGATGGTCCCGACCCAAAGCCCAAAACGGACGGAACAAACGATTCTATAGAAGAAAAGAAACCCGTTGTATCATCTGAATACGGTGTTGAGAAAGTGAAGCAGTAGAACGTCTTCTAAGCTTTCAAACAGGAGTCAATTCCTCACTCAGTCAATAAAAGCTATGAAAAGACACGAAATAGAGCGTATGTACAGTTATACACACGCTCTATTTCACGTTTCAATATATTCTTTGACCACGAGTTCTATGATATCTAGCCCTCGCTCACCATACTAACTGCCTTCTCCCTCATCGTCTTGTGCGCGGCCTCTTCGATAAACATGCGTTTCAAGAAGTGGCCTGTATAGGACTTATCGTTTTCCGCGACATCTTCGGGTGTGCCTTGTGCGATAACGTATCCACCAGCATCCCCACCTTCAGGACCGAGGTCGATAAGCCAGTCAGCACTCTTGATGACATCAAGGTTATGCTCGATGACGATCAGCGAGTTACCAGCATCCACGAGGCGTTGTAGTACCTCAAGGAGGCGATCTACGTCCGCAAAGTGGAGTCCCGTTGTTGGCTCGTCGAGAATATACACTGTACGGCCTGTAGCACGCTTTGATAGCTCTGTCGCTAGCTTGACGCGCTGTGCCTCACCACCAGAAAGCGTTGTCGCTGGCTGTCCTAAACGCATATAACCTAGACCAACGTCGTTGAGCGTCTTCATCTTATTATAGATGCTAGGCACGTTGGCAAAGAAGCTTGTTGCCTCTTCAATCGTCATATCCAGTACATCTGCAATAGACTTGCCCTTGTAATGAATCTCCAAGGCTTCACGGTTGTAGCGTTTGCCCTGGCATATCTCGCATGGCACGTACACATCGGGTAAGAAGTTCATCTCAATTTTGACGATACCCTCACCTCTACATGCTTCACAACGTCCACCTTTAACATTGAAGGAGAAACGACCCGATGTATAGCCGCGAATACGTGACTCGGCTACCTGCGCGAAGATTTCTCGGATCGCGGTAAACGCATTAGTATACGTCGCCGGATTCGAGCGCGGTGTACGTCCAATTGGTGACTGGTCAATGTCGATAACCTTATCCAGATGTTCCATACCCTCAACTGCATCGTGTGCTCCTGGCTTGTCGTGGGCGCGGAAGAAGGTATGCGATAACTTGCGATATAGGATATCGGTGATAAGCGTACTTTTGCCTGAACCCGATACACCCGTTATCGCAACGAATGTACCTAGCGGTATCTCCACCGTTACGTCTTTCAAGTTATTTTCTCGTGCGCCTTTTATGGTGAGAGACTTACCATTGCCCTTGCGCCGCTCGACTGGTATCTCAATGCGCTTACGATGAGAAAGGTAATCGCCAGTCAGCGAGTTTGTGTTTGCCACAAGTTCCTCGTATGTTCCGTCGGCTACCACATATCCGCCGTGCTCTCCTGCACCAGGACCAATATCAATGATATAGTCGGCGGCTCGCATTGTATCCTCATCATGTTCAACAACTAAAAGAGTGTTGCCAAGATTGCGTAGCCGTGTCAGCGTCTTGATAAGTCGCTCGTTGTCGCGTTGATGCAAGCCAATGCTTGGCTCATCCAGGATATAGAGCACCCCCATCAAGCCCGACCCGATCTGTGTTGCCAGTCGGATACGCTGTGCCTCGCCACCTGAGAGGCTCATAGCGGCGCGGTTCAGTGTTAGATAGTCCAGGCCAACATCGAGCAAGAACTGTAAACGTGCCCGAATCTCTTTAAGGATTTGACGGGCAATAAAGCGTTCGCGCTCGGTCAACGTACCTAGCACAAGTGGATCCCCATTTAGACCAATCTTCGCAAGCGGATCACCAAGCAGACTGAGATGTGAACTAATCTCCGGCTTGTTCGGGTCTTTCTTCTTTTTACTATGTCCATTAGATTGCACCGCAACCTTTGGTAGTGGTGTCGCAGTTGGTGTCTCCTGGTGATCAATCTCTAATTCCTGAAAGAAGCGTTGTGCTATGTTAATCGAGAGTTGTGTCACCTGCACAATGTTGCGCCCACCGATGGTCACTGCTAATGTTTCGGGCTTGAGTCGTGCGCCATGACATTCGGGACAAAGGCGCATCGACATATATTGTTCAATCTCTTCGCGCACACCCTCGCTTGTCGTCTCTTTATATTTCTTATCGAGGTTAGCTATGACACCTTCAAAATGCACGTTGTAGGTGCGTGTGCGTCCGTGCTGTGGAGTGTAGCGAATGGTCAAGCTGTCAGGTGTTCCATGAAGTATCTTTTGCTGCACATCGGTACTGAGGTCTCGCCAAGGTGTCTTCACATCGAAATTGTAACGCTCAGCCATTGCCTCGATGATCGCGCCATGCCATTGGCTCCCATTGACCACTTTGGCATAGGGTGCAATCGCACCATCTGCGATACTTAGGTCTGGGTGAGACACGATAAGTTCAGGGTCAATCTCTTGTTGCATGCCAAGACCTGTACAGGTTGGGCAAGCTCCATGAGGACTATTGAAGCTAAAGGTGCGCGGCGCAATCTCTGGTAAGCTAATACCGCAGTAGACGCATGCCGCACGCTCCGAGAACAATATCTCTTCGCCATCAACAATGGAGACAAGTACAACACCATTCCCAAGCTTTAACGTTGTTTCCAACGAGTCCGCGACACGTTGTCGAAAGGATGGTTCAATATCATCGTGTAGCACTGACTCTATCGTTGGCTCTTGTTCTCCATCTTCATCAATATGTGGTGCTCTTGCCGCATTCACATCATACAGGGCAGGTCGCTCGGCAACGCGCTGTAATTGGGCAACCTGTTCCTCAGACGAGGAGCTATCAACTTTCTTACCTTTACGGATAATGAGACGATCAACGACCACTTCAATCGTGTGTTTTTTCTGCTTGTCCAGTTCAATCTCATCGCTTAAATCGTAGGTTTTGCCATCTACGCGGATACGAACATAGCCTGCGCGCCGCATATCTTCAAAAACGTTCTTATATTCACCTTTACGGCCTTGAATAAGTGGTGCTAGTAGAAGGATACGTGTCCCATCGGGAAGACTCAATACAGCGTCAACAATCTGTTGAATGGTCTGCTTGCTAACCTCACGTCCACACTGAGGGCAATGTTGATGTCCAATACGTGCATAAAGGAGACGTAGATAATCATATATTTCGGTAACGGTGCCAACGGTCGAACGTGGATTATGTGTTGCACCCTTTTGGTCAATAGAGATAGCAGGTGAAAGCCCGTCGATATGGTCAACATCTGGCTTCTCCATCTTGTCTAAGAATTGGCGAGCGTAGGCCGAGAGCGACTCGACGTAACGCCGTTGCCCCTCGGCAAAGATGGTATCGAAGGCCAGGCTACTCTTACCAGAGCCAGAGAGACCTGTGATGACCACCAGTTTATCGCGTGGGATGGTCACATTAATATTTTTTAAGTTGTGCTCACGAGCACCACGAATCACAATTTTATCTAATGGCATAGCGTTACACCGTCCATCCGCGTCATTATGTAGCTAGTAGTTATTGTAGTAGACAGGAGCAATTTGATATCATCGAACATCTATCAGAAGTGAAATACAAACAAACGTTCCATATAACACTACTATACAAATCCTCTAACGTCAAGAGGGAAGAGCACAAAAAAATGGGTAACATAGGACATATGTCCTTGTTCACAAGATAGCAGGGAGACCGCGAGGGTCTCATGAAATGTAGGGGAGACCCTCGCGGTCTCCCTGCTATTTTCCTACGTCAATATGTATTTGTTTCTCTATAGAAAACAACGTAGCTATACGTAATATTTCCTATCATTGATACTGCTGAAAAGAGACGCAACTAGAGGAATAAGAATCTCGTATAAAATGGTACATAGAAAGCATGAGTGAGACGATAAGGAAAAGTAGTGGTACGCTACACAAAACCCTTATAAGAGATGAAATCCTACCATGATATAGTATGCTAGATATAAGGAACGCAAATGGATATAGAGCTAAATTTTGAGAAACGCTATCGTTTGGTGCGTGAGGTCATAGAGACCGTTGTATTGACACTGCTAATGTTTTTGGTAATTCACTCAGCCGTCCAAAACTTCAACGTTGATGGTCACAGCATGGAACCTAACCTACACGATAAAGAACTTATCCTCGTTGATAAGTGGACCTATTTGTTTCATGCGCCCTCACGCGGAGACGTGATTGTATTTGTGGCACCGCCCGCTCCGACGGAAGATTATGTGAAGCGCATTATTGGTGTTCCAGGTGATGTTATCACAATTAACAATGGATCCCCTACCGTAGATGGTGTGACACTAAAAGAATCTTACGTTCGGCCTGAAAATATGGGCGCGACTCCTGAAGATATGGCTATCAATAAAATGATTGTGCCTCCAAATGACTATTTTGTTATGGGTGACAATCGTGTAGGAAGTTCGGACTCGCGTACTTGGGGTCTACTACCACGAAAAAATATTATTGGGCGTGCCGCGCTGGTCTACTGGCCCTTCGGACAGGACAACAGTGGCCTATTGCCTAATGTCTCACCTGTATTTACAAAGGTACAGCAAGCACAAGTTGTGCAACCAGGCATATCCAATAGTAATGGTATGAGTGGCGATGAGTTGTTTATAGTGGCAATGCCAGGGGTATTCGTGATATTCTCTAGGTACCGGAAACGAACGAAAGTACGATAAATAAGGGTGTGATAGACCAGACCCTTACAGAGGAACCGTAAGCTGTGAATCCAGAACTTGATTTTGAGAAACGTTATCGACTCGTGCGAGAGGTCATCGAGACACTGGTATTGACCGTGCTTATGTTCTTGATTATCCGTCTGGCAGTGCAGAACTTTAATATTGATGGTCACAGTATGGAGCCGAGTCTACATGATAAAGAGCTTATTCTTGTGGATAAATGGACATACCTTTTTCATCCACCTGCTCGTGGAGATGTTATTGTTTTCAAAGCACCCCCTAATCCTTCGTTAGACTATATTAAACGGGTCGTTGGACTGCCGGGTGATGTGATCACTATTAAAGATACAACGGTGTATGTTAATGGTACGGCTATTCCTGATCCCTACGTGCGACCGAGCAATCAAGGCAACCCTTATCCTTCGTTTACAAACCGTATCATTCCAGCAAATGATTATTTTGTGCTGGGCGATAACCGCAATGGAAGTTCGGACTCGCGCGACTGGGGATGTCTGCCGCGTGCGAATGTCATTGGACGTGCCGCTCTAGTCTACTGGCCTCTTGGGCAAGATAATAATGGTCTTTTGCCTAATGAAGCTGCCGCATTCAATGCTATCCACGCTCCTCCACATGTAAACCCCACCGATATCTGCACCATCAGCCCAAATAACAACACATCCGCTACGATCACCTCGCCCATAAGTAATGGTTTAGACATGAACATGATGTTGGTTCTGCTCATGCCGGGCGTATTTGTTGCTTACACGAGACGCAAGCAAGTTCCTACTGGAAGGTAACATCTATTTCGTGGTCTAATAAATGAACACTTGAAATGTTATGACCAATACGTGCCTGTGCTTCTTGTAGGTGCTTGTCAAGCAAGTTTGTGATATCTTTAGGGGATATAACGAGGCTCACGATTCCTGAAACTGTCACATTAGTTGCAACCAATGCTCCATTTTTCTCCTGTGGTATCGCCGTAATCGTACAATCTTGCCCATACGCCTTTAAATCCAAGAGCATTTGATTTGGTGTGATTTGTATATTTGTATCCTGAATAGCGTCGGTGCCTGTGCTATTGCTGGTGAGCAGAGCGTTGACCGTGCTCTCAGGTATTTGTATCATCTTTCCAGGCGAGATAGGCACTGCTACAGGGGGAATCTGATTAACGGCTGAGGCCATTGCCGTATCCATTTGTGTCACGGCTGCGTCATGAATATATGGACGTAAGGCAAAAATCCATGTAGCTGCCAAAAGGAGAACAAATACAATAAGAGTGCCAAGACATCCTAAAATGCAACCAACCGGACTACGGCGTCGAGACGCATTCACTACCGCTGCCCGCGAACTACCTGCTCTACCTGTCGCACGTGGCTGATAATAATCCAATGGTGATTGTGATGGAACTGGTATTTGTTGCTGTCTTTGTGTCTGCTGCTGATAGGATTGAGGTACATATTGCTGAGTATTTTGTGATTGGAGTTGTTCTATAAGTGGAGCGATACGTATAGTCTCCTCTGTCGCTTGCTCTTGCGTCGGAGCTAAAAGAACCTGCTGTGTCTGAGATGCTGCAACAGGGAGGCCACAATTGCGGCAAAAGCGCGCATTCTCTTCCAATGGTACATTACAGCGTACACAGTTCATTTGATTTCTCCGCTACTTCAGATATACTTGCTTATGTCTCTCGCTTGTATTATAGACTGAACGTTTAAGTAAGTCTATGACGAACTTCACATGTATAATTAACGATGATTATTCCTAAAATAAAGATTTGTAGAGACCAATTGATCATGTCACTGGAGGCGATGAATTGGTCTCTACAAAACAACTAATGTTAAAATTCACGTTGAAGTATAGCGTCCATTGAGGTGATAATTTGTGCGCGCATCGCAGGATCGCCATTGAGCACATTGAAAACTTGAGCGATCAAAGCAGTTTCTTGCTCTTGCGATAGCGTATAACCGTATTGTTGATGCACGGCAACGGCGGCAGCGGCTCGTACCTTTTCGATGTCGCTCATCGGGCGTGGTGGTTGTCGCTCGACGGTACGTTGTGTCGTTGTTCCCGGTGGGCTATCGGTTTTGAGCGGCGTAACACCATTTGCCGCGAAGGGGATATCGGTGTCGATGAGGTGTGCGGAATACTCCGTAGCGCGGTCAATATGTACAATAACTGTCTGCGTCTCTTCATTCAACGAGGTAATTGTGCCTTCAAGATAAATCACTTCGGGTGCGCCCCAGAAGACGCGCTCTCCTACATGGAGAATCATAACAATCTAATCCCTTCTGGTATCTCTTGTCTGCTCATATTTTTCATTACACACTATAACACACGTATAAACAGCAATATTCTTAAATTGGTATGTGAGGAAACAAAAAAGCGTTGCGTATTGTTATAGAGAGTATAGATGTTTCCACTCTATTTCAATCCCCACATAAATATGATATCTTACCTATGACATTTTAATGAAGAGAGCGATAATGCGCCCAGAGTAGGGCGCATACACATGTAGAGGACGCACGTACACACATGCACGAGAAAAGTTTACTCACACTAGAGTACCCAAAGATACTGGCAAAAGTAGCACGCGAGGCTGCTTTTTCTGCCAGTAAAGATTTGGTGATGGCACTAGAGCCAACTCCAAATCTGGCTGAGGCGCGGCGTCGCCTTGCCTACACAACAGAAGCTTCACGCCTGATTGATCTTCATGCAGATGCAGGTGTTGGTGGAGCACATGATATTCGTCCTTTTCTAGTTCGTGCTGCCCGTGACGGTGTCCTTAGTCCTACCGATCTGGTTGAGGTTATGGAGACGGTACGCAGTACGATTATCGTTGCGCGAATGCTTGAGCGGATAGACGCGGAAACCTTCCCTCTGCTACACATGCTTGGTGGCGATATTCCGATGCGCCCACAAATTGTGCGTCGCATTGAAGAAACCGTTAGTGAAGAGGGTGAAGTCCTTGACACCGCTAGTCCTGCCTTGCGTAAGGTACGCTTTGAACTGCGCGGCGCGAACCAGCGTCTACAAGACCGCTTACGAACGCTTGTTGGTGAATTTGGTGGCGCATTACAAGAGCCGATTGTCACGATTCGCAATGACCGTTACGTTGTACCTGTACGCTCAGAGAGTCGGGGACAGGTACGCGGTATTGTGCATGACCAATCATCTAGCGGTGCTACAGTCTTTGTTGAGCCGATGGTGGTAGTTGAGCTAAACAACAGGGTGCGTCAATTACAGATTGAGGAGCGGCAAGAGATCGAGCGTATCTTGCGTGTCCTCTCAGGTGAGATTGGACGCGAGGCGGAGTCGCTTAAGGTTGCCGTTGAACTACTAGCGGAATTTGACATGCATCTTGCCAAAGCGCGCTATGGACGTATGACGCGCGCAACTGCGCCCAAGCTCAACGATCAAGGGCGGGTCAACCTGCGTGATGCCCGTCATCCCCTATTGACGGGTAAGGTCGTGCCAACAAATTTCCACCTGGGGCGTGACTTCTTTATGGTTGTTATCACTGGTCCAAATACGGGCGGTAAAACGGTTGCACTCAAGACTGTTGGTTTGCTTACCTTGATGGCGCAGGCAGGTATGCACATTCCGGCCGACGACGATTCAGAGGTTGCCGTTTTTGAAGACATCTTTGCCGATATTGGCGATGAGCAGAGTATTGAGCAGAGCCTGAGTACCTTCTCATCACACTTGAGCCGTATTATCGAGATACTGCGTCGTGTCGATGAAGAGCAGCAGCGTGGTACGCCAGCAATTAGCGGCGCGATGGCTGAAGCCCTGGTGAAAAAGGCACAACGTCCAGCATCCGTCATGATTTTGCTCGATGAACTGGGTGCAGGCACCGACCCAAGCGAGGGATCAGCATTAGCGCGAGCAATTCTAACCTTCCTCTTAGAGCGTCATGTCACAACCATTGCCACGACGCACTATTCGGAACTTAAAGCCTTTGCACACGAACAACCAGGAGTCGTGAACGCCTCAGTGGAGTTCAATATCGAGACACTTTCACCAACCTATAAGCTGAGTATTGGCTTGCCAGGACGCAGCAACGCATTAGCCATCGCCAATCGTCTTGGCTTGGATGATCGCATCATCAGCAAGGGACGTGAGTTCCTGGGTAGCGAGGGTGTGCGTATGGAGAACTTGCTAGAGGGACTGCAAACCGAACGCAAAACGGCAGAAGACGAGCGTTTCCGTTTGAATATGGAGCGTGTCGAGGCTGAATACCAACGCAAGCAACTGGAAGAGGAGCGTTACAAGCTTGAGCAAGAGCGTGTACGTATTCTCAACGAAGCGCGTACACAAGCGCGGCGTGAACTTGAGCAAGTACAATCGTCTCTTTCAAAGGTCAAGATTGATGTGAGTCGCGTCAACATGACGCGTGAGCGTCTGGGTGAGATGCGGCAACAGGTACGGCGTCTTGATGACAAAATCAAGATGACTCCTGAGCCAACTCGTCCAGCAAAGCGAGTAGCGACGCCTGAGACAGAGGCTGCGAGTATCGGCACGGGTGAGGCACCATTGCAGATTGGCGATACCGTCTATGTGCAAAACTTTGGACAAAATGCCGAATTGGTTGGTCTTTCAGCAGATCGCAGTGAGGCCGAAGTCCAGATGGGTGCGTTACGCTTCCGTGTCAACGTAGACAATATTGAGCGTTTGAGCAAACGCAAAGCGGCGGCGCAAGCGGAAGAGCGACCACTGCGTATTGTTTCCTCTGATATCAATATTCCGCGTTACGAAGACCGTCCAGCCGTTGATATGCAGCTTGATATTCGTGGGTGGCGTGTTGAGCAGGCACTTGAGGAACTGGATACCTACCTGGATAATGCGGCAATGGCAGGTCTTTCTGCAGTACGTATTGTGCATGGTAAGGGAACAGGCGCATTACGAGCTGCTATCCGTGAGCAACTTGCACATCATCCATTGGTAAAGTCGTATACCTCCGCTCCTCCACAAGAGGGTGGCGACGGTGTTACCGTCATTAAGTTGACTGCATAATACAACAACGCTCCGAAAATCTACAGGTTTTCGGAGCGTTGTTGTATTACGTTATGTTTCAGCTATTGCGCTGCTAGTAGCTTCTGAGCTTGCTCGGTTGTCAAGGGCTTATTGTAGATTGGTGAACCTGGCTGCTGCAAGTGTCCACCCTCGCGTAGCGAACCTGTATCAATGGGTGCGAACCCTATGTCCTCAATCAACTTGGAGACAACAGCTTTTGCCTCAGCATCGTCACCTGCTATAAACAGCACGAGTCTCTCTTTGGGGTCTTTTCGGCCTCCAGTACGTAGTGTTTCAAAGTACATCGTATTGAATGCCTTCACAAGGCGCACACCCGGAAGACGTTTCGCTACCTCCTCGCTTGAGGAGCTGTTGCCCAGATCATGTACATCGCCTGTAGAGGTGTAGTGATTCATGGCGTCAATAACGATCTTGCCCTCCAAGAGTTTTGCAGAAGGCAATGCTTCTGGTGTGCGCCAAGGAACGGCGAGTAACACAACATCGCCAAATTTAGCTGCATCATCAACGGTCATTGCGGTAACATTTGAGCCGAGGGTTGCAGCAAGCGGCGCAAGCGATTGCGGGCCACGTGAGTTACTTATGGCAACATGATGACCAGCTTTCGCAAAGAGTCGTGCTGCATTTGCGCCAATATTTCCCGCGCCAATTACCCCAATATTCATGAAATAGCAATCCTTTCGTCATGGAGAAACTACACATCTTTATATGTATATAGGCTACCATCTGATAGATGCTATACAAAATAGCCTATCATGATACCTATGATAACGCGAAAGAATATGCAATTTCTTCCAGCGCAACTTTTTCAAGTAAATCTTCCATACAACCTCCTAAACTATTGTCTCTTTTAGAACATATTCTGTTTTGTATACGTTCTATAACTAGGCATTGAGTAAGAGGACTCAATGCTCTATTCGTTTCTTTATTCACATATTTGGAGGCATTATCTCATGGAGCGATTTAGAGACGTTGGTAGTCGCGGTCTACGTGGTGGCCTAAGTCAGTTAGGCGATTTCAGAAAGTTCATTCTTCGTGGCAATGTTGTTGACTTGGCAGTTGGTATTGTCATTGGTGCTGCATTTACAGCCGTTGTAAATGCTCTAGTAGCTGATCTCATTACTCCATTGGTTGGTCTTATTGGTATTCCTGATTTTTCAAACCTTTCTCAGACAGTAAATCATAATACTTTTAAGTGGGGCGCAGTCATCAACGCCATTATCAGTTTTTTGATTACAGCGGCCGTTGTATATTTCTTAGTGGTGAAACCTGTCAATGCGCTGACAGACCGTTTCACACCACATAAGGATGAGACACCTACGACACGCGAATGCCCATTCTGCTTAAGCACTGTGCCACTTCGGGCGACACGTTGCGCTTACTGCACCGCCCAACTGCCACCTGCGGACACGGCTACGGCGGGAGCGGGACGATAACAATAGTCATACCATCTTGCACTCACTAATGTGCTGGCGTATACTTTACATCGAAACCTACACACGATATGCGTGTGAAATAACACTTTGACGAATATTGATAACTGGATATATATTTGGTCATCAATGTTCGTCAAAACAGTATTATCTTAGCAAATGTAGAGGAGAGCACTGCTCATGTCGTCACCCGACATACGCCTTGAGGACTTCATTCGTGATGTCCAGGATTTTCCGCAACAGGGAGTGTTGTTCAAGGATATCACGCCACTCTTGCAAGACGGTTCAGCATTTCACGCGTCTATAGACCGTCTCGCCGCCCATTATGCTGGAGCTGGTATCCAGACCGTTGTTGGTGTGGAGTCACGCGGCTTTATTTTTGGTGCGCCCCTTGCCTATCAACTCAATTGTGGTTTTGTACCTGTACGCAAGTTCGGCAAGCTTCCCAATGATACCGTGAGCGTCGAGTATGCGCTTGAGTATGGTACCAATGTCGTTGAGATACACAAGGACGCGATTAAGCCAGGGGAGCGCGTCTTGATCGTCGATGACCTGCTTGCGACCGGCGGCACCGTCTCAGCTTCCATAGAGCTTGTGGAGAAACTGGGCGGTCATATCGCAGGCATCTCCTTTCTTGTTGAACTCACCTTTCTCAAAGGCCGAGAGCAACTCAAAAACTACGACGTGTTCGCTTTAATAAAATATTAGGCATGAAAAACAGATGTGACTGATAGCCTTACATCTGTCACATCTGTTTTTATGTCTATTCTTCCCATCCTAGCCATGTGGTTTTTGTATCAAATGGTAGCGGTTGACGCTCCGTACTAGAAATAGCAGGATAGCCAACATAGAGCACTGCAACAATGGAATCTTCAGTTGAAAGTCCCAACCATTGCTTCACATGCGGATCGTAAGCTGCGTCACCTGTCCTCCACATACATGCTAGCCCCATCTCTTCGCCTACTAGCAGCATATTTTGAACTGCCGCTGACGAAGCCTCAATATTTTCGATATCCATCACATTTAGTACTGTGGAATGCTCTGATGCTATGATAATCACAATCGGCGAGCGCAACGGTTTGTTGCGCTCTTTATCGAGTATAGCTTGTGTTTTCTCGGCCATTGTCTTCTGCAACCTTGTTGCCAATGAAGACGCCATAATCTCGCCTAGTTCGTTTCGTGCTTTACCTGCTAGCACAAAGAAACGCCAAGGTTCGGCCTTGTGATGATTAGGGGCATGTGTTGCAGCTTCCAAAAGTCGCTCTATCTGTTCGTGCGTTGGGCGTTGCTCGGTCATCTTCCCAATACTCCGCCTACGCTGTATGATGTCAAACACACTCATATTGTTCTGTTGCCTACCTTTTGCTTTTGTTCTGTAGAGCACATTTTGAGATTGCACTCGCTGAGACCACTTAATTATAGTCTTTTTGGGGATGCCAAAGTACATATGTTGAAAGGGTAAAGAAAGCTATGTGGTAGAATTTAAAAATGTAGCGGTGCTTTGCGATAACAAACATAAAAAGGAAAATACATGGACATAGTTACACCTGAGTGTCGAGCATTTCTTTTAGAGGCTGCACGAACTGGCAAACTCGCCACGGTACGGGCCGACGGACGCCCACATGTGGTACCGATCTGGTTTGACCTGGATGCAGATAACAGCATATATTTCAATACTGGAGCCTCTACGGTGAAGGGGAAAAATATGCATCGAGATCCACGTATCGCTTTATGCGTCGATGATGAGCGACCACCATATACGTTCGCGGTCCTTGAAGGAACGGTGACGTTCGTTGATGACGATGCAGCAAAGCTTCGCTGGGCAACCAGTATTGCCGGAAGATATATGGGCGAGGATAAAGCAGAAGCCTACGGTAAACGTAACGCTGTCGAAGGCGAATTGCTTGTGCGCTTCACCGTTACACGTGTACTGTTCCAAAAGGATATCGCGAACTAAATGGAAAATGGATAAGGAAGTTAGGCTGCGCTTGCAAGCGCAGCCTAACTTCCTTATCCATTTTCCATTTAGTTTTCTTTGCCGATAGACTTTACAATCTTCTCTCCACCACTCAAAAGGTTTCCTTCGACACCTATTGAGGGTAACAATTGCGCTTGTGCTTGCGTTGTGAGTGGCAAGCCCCAGAGTTTAATGAAGCCGAGGGCGGCATTGTGGTCGAACTGGTCGCCAGTGTCGTAAGTGGCGAGACCATGATCGTAGAGCGAGTACTCGGATTTGCGACCCACGACGGCACAGCTTCCTCGTGAGAATTTCATTCGTACCACACCGCTTACGAAGCGTTGTGTGCTCTGCACATACGCTGCTAAATCCTGATGCAAAGCACTATACCACTGCCCATTATAGATCAGGCGCGAATATTCCGACACCACGCTTTCCTTAAAACGCGTTTGGTCACGGCTCAGAGTGAGGCTCTCCAACGCGTGGTGTGCAGCATGCAGCACTACGGCCCCAGGTGCCTCATAAATCTCACGCGATTTGATGCCGACAAGACGGTTCTCGATATGGTCGATGCGCCCAATACCGTACTGCCCCGCAGTCTTGTTCAATGATTCAACCAGTGTTGCGCCTTCGATATCTTCACCGTTTAGGGCGGTAGGGATACCATGCTGAAAGGTGATTTCGATATAGGTCGGCTTGGTATGTTCAACGCTATCGGGATTGACCGTCCATGCATACACATCTTCCGGTGGCTCGGCCCACGGGTCTTCGAGAATGCCACATTCGACGCTACGACCCCAGAGGTTTTGGTCAACCGAGTAGGGGCTGGCACTGGTGGCTTGAATAGGAATTTTATGCTCAGCAGCATACGCGATTTCGTTATCGCGTGTCATGCTCCATTCGCGTACTGGCGCAATGATTTTCAGGTCGGGCGCGAGCGTATTGATTGATACATCGAAGCGCACCTGATCGTTTCCCTTGCCTGTGCAACCATGAGCGACCGCTACCGCACCTTCGGCACGTGCAACTTCTACCAAAAGACGCGCTATAAGCGGACGCGCAAGCGCGGTTGCTAAGGGATATTGTCCCTCGTAAATGGCTCCTGCTTGTAGGGCGGGCCAGACGAAGTAGCGTACAAAATCTTCACGCCCATCGACGACCATTGCTTTGACCGCACCAATCTGACGCGCACGTTCTGCGATAGCTGGTAGGTCGCGTTCGTTGCCCACGTCAATCGTTAATGCGATAACGTCCAGGTCGTATTTTTCTTTAATCCAACGGATGGCAACCGATGTGTCTAAACCACCCGAATAAGCGAGTACAACCGTTGCCATACCTACTCCTTCACAAGATGCGCTACTGGCATCCCGACTAACTGCTCTATTGTTGTCTCAAACACCTTTGTGCGTTGTTGCCATTGCTCCTGTGCCTGCTGTACATGTTGAGAAGCCTGTTCTATGCCGAGATTGCCAGCACCGCCTAGATGACTTCGCGTATTCAAACGTTCGACAAGTTGGTCCAGGCTTTCAACGGGTAGTGCGTTATGGCGGTCAAGCTGTGCCGTAACTTCTGCTCCCACGATGCGGTATGCGTCGCGGAAAGGCATGTTGGCGTCGATAGCGAGCTTATACGCTCGGTCTGCTGCGAACAATTCAAAGGTACAGGCAGCAATCAATTTTTCGCTGTTGACGCCGATACTGCTTATCACGAGAGTACAGATATCCAGGCTTTCCTGCACAAGGTCAAGTGCCTCCATAAATGGACGCTTTGTCTCTTGATAATCCATATTGTAGCCCGTTGGTAAGCCCGTGACGATGCCAAGTATCTGCTGTTGTAACGAGAGCATTGTTTGTGCGCGAGCACGAACCAGTTCCATTACACCTAAATTACGCTTCTGCGGCATGATGCTACTGCCGGTACATAGCTCTTGTGGAATGTGGAAAAAACCATACTCAACTGTTGAGAATAATAATACATCTTGCGCGAATTTACTTAGATCGAGCATAATTTGCGTTAGTGATTGTACAATCGCGCCCTCAACCTTGCCACGACTATTTTGTGCATAAATTACATTGTTTTGTACTCGTGCGAAGCCGAGCAGATCGGAAGCATATTGGCGGTCAATGGCAATGGGTACGCCATAGCCAGCCGCCGAGCCAAGTGGCGATTGGTCGTTAATCGTATACGCCGCAGCCAGTAGACGCTCATCATCCAACAATCCCTCGGCGAAACTTGCCGCCCATAAGCCAACTGATGACAGCATAGCACGTTGCATATGTGTATAGCCCGGCATCGGCACCTGTGCATGCTGTTTGGCGAACGTGAGTAATGCATCGCCTAATTCGCATAACTTCAATGCAACCTGATGCAATTGCTCTTTGCCATAAAGACGTAAGTCAACCAGAACTTGATCGTTACGGGAGCGCGCCATATGGATTTTCTTGCCAGCCGCGCCCGTTGTTGCCGCTAACGAATTTTCCACGCTAGTATGCACATCTTCATCTGATGCGCTGATAACAAACTCATGTTGCACCTCAAGCTCTAAAATGTTCTGTAAGGCTTTTTTCAATGCTTGATGTTCGGTTTCCGTAAGAATGCCGATGTGTGTAAGCATAGCGATATGGGCAAGTGAACCCCACACATCATGTCGTACAAGGCGAGCGTCGAGGAGGCTGTTTTGGGCCGCCTCGAAACGCTCAATCTGCTCATTCAAACGGTAGCCTTTTTGCCACAGTTTGGTCATGAATGTTACATCCCCTCTTATGCTAATCCCGCTGTTTTATTGCGCCGTGCAATCAGTTCATAAGGAAGACCACGCAGGTGTGCGGCAGGAGCGCATTCTTTCTGATTAAAGCTCGCGCTATTGATAGAGCGCACATCGGGGAAGAACAGGCCACTTGTAGAGGCACGAGAAATGATGTCGATATTGCCCTTATACAAATCGACGACATACTCACCGTTGACCGCTTGTTGTGTGCTAGCGATAAAGGCATCGATAGCATTCTTCAACGGGTGGAACCATTCGCCGTGATAGACCATTTGCGACCACTGCGCGTCCATTTGCCGTTTCAGCTGGACCTCTTCTTTTGTCAAACAATACTTTTCCAGGTCGCGATGGACTTTGAGCAGGATGGCGGCGGCAGGGGCTTCGTAGATTTCGCGAGATTTTAAGCCCATGATACCATCCTCAAAGATGTCGATTTTTCCGATGCCGTTCGCGCCACCAAGAACATTGAGTTGCTCAATAATCTCGTCAAGTGGTAGCTCTTGCCCATTCAATGCAACGGGAAGACCATTTTGCCAAGTGAGCTTGATGGTTGTGGGCGTGTTCGGTGCTTTGGCAGGTGGCGTCAACCACATCCAGATGGAGTCTGGTAACTCTGTGTCAAGACCGATACCACCACTGGCAATAGAGCGACACCACATCGTTTTGTCGTCACCACCTGCGATGAGTTCCTCAACAGGGATGCCGTAGTTCTCCATCAACAACTGCTCTTCGCCGCGTGTCAGGTCAAAGTCACGGACAGGAACGAAGACCGAGATGCCGGGGGCGAACAGGCTAAAGACATTGTGCATACGATACTGGTCGTTACCCTTGCCTGTTGAGCCTTCCATCAATGCATCACAGCCAAGCTCAAGTGCTTTAAGCGCGATTTTGCTGGCGATAAGTTGACGTGTCATCGAGGTGGAAACGGGATAGCCATTGTAATCAGAGTTGGCCTGAATTGCTTTAGTCAGCCAGTGTTGCGTAAACTCTTGCTTCGCATTGAGAATGATAGGCGTGATACCCAGCTTCTCGGCGCGTTGGATGCCTTCTTGAATCTCTTGTTCACCCTGTCCAACATCGACGCTAATCGCGGTGATGCTTTTGGCATGATACTTTTCCTCGGAGAGCTTGACGCAGAGGGTCGAGTCGAGACCACCGGAATAGGCGATAGCGATAGCGTTGCCTTGAGGAACATCGACGGAATCAATTTTGTGTAGTGCGAGTTCAAGAGGACTGTTTGTGCTGGTTACGTTGCTTGTGGTTGCCATTGGATTGTGCTCCTTCAACGAAATGAACATGGGAAGGAGGCGGGTAACAAAAAACTCCCGACCCTTCCAGAACATTGAAGGGACGAGAGTGCAAGAGGCAGAAATAATGCCCTGAACACACCCGTGGTGCCACCCTACTTGTCTTCTCAACTCAATTGAGTGTTCACATCTTTTGTGAACCACCCTTGCTACAACGGAGGAGCGTAGGCGGGAAGACCACTTTTCTTGGTTCTATGCTGTATGGGAACCACCCATCTGCCCTACTTGCTACCACCAAGGACGGGAGCTTTCTTCGGTCAGCCGCTTCCGAAGGCGTTCTGCGTGTGCCTACCTCTTCCGAACTTTCACCAACTTCGGATCGCTGTCGAGTGCCGTACGCATACTTTTTTCGTTCAACGCGGGTCAGTCTTCATCATTTTTTATGATGGAGTAAGCATAACAGGTTATTTAATAGTTTGTCAACCTTACAAATTATTAAACTTATGCGGCTACAAACGTTTGTGGCTCTGGTAATATCTCATGATGCTTATGGGCAGAAGCAATTAAAGCTTCAAGAGCTTCTAACCCATGCTCTAATGCCTCAGCGTAAGTATCACCATGTGTGACAGGCCCCAGTACGCGTTCGGCTTGCTCCCAATCAGGAAGGCGCACAAGGTAAGCTTGATCTTCGTTGGACTATTGAATTAACATCGCGTAATGAAGTTCGCTCATTAGTCACCTAACAACAAACATAAATGTAAAAATGAAACCTGCTGCTTCTCTTTTTCGTGATGATACAGACACATGTTTTAATATATGGTACATCACATTGAGTAAAAATACAATTGATCAGTATGATAAAGCGAAGGAGATACAATAATGGCCGCCGTTCTCGACAAAGTTACCTCTCATGTAAACGACAACAAGCACATCTACTACCATCCTGCTAACATTACGACGCTTGTGCTTTGGGCCATCGCCCTTGGTTCGCATGCTGTACTCATCCCTCTGTTTGTTCGTCAGGTTATCCTAAACCGAGACAAATCTTCTCTATTCGGATAGGCTTTAAATAAAGAGTAAAACGCAGAGGTCTCTCCTCAGTTCAACTGAGGAGAGACCTCTGCGTTTTACTCTCTTAAAATTTGTCCCTTGTATCTGTAACCACTTACTCTGCTATAGTCTATAGAGAAACATATTAGTGTAAAAATCACACTAAAACGCCTATTACTGGATGAAAACAAAATGTCATCTTGTTTTCATGAGTAGGGATATTAAACAATCAGAAATGAACTATGAAGATAGGACGAAACAAGTCATGACGGATACGTCTAACACAAACAAGGTTGAATCGAAGAGCAGGCTTTCAAACAAGGTCGGCAATCGCATAACAATCGCACTTTGGATTATCGCGCTGTCGTCACACGCTATACTGTTGCCGAAGTTTCTCCGAGATTTTTCTGATAGGAAACATCAAGGGCTAAGGTAAGGCAACGCGCACCACCGCCAGCTTTAAGGAATTCTGTTACAGGGGATACGCATACGTCGTATCCCCATTTTTGTAGGATGCGACCCACGCGGGGTGGACAATGCGGCATGATAATCGTCTTGCCAACGACAACCGAGTTAGCACAAAACGTCAATGCCTCATCTAGTTCAAGCACAAGTGGCTCCGGTACGAGTCGTTCAAGTCCTGCGAAACTCTCTCGGTCCCACACATCGGGTGCGACAATAGCGTGACGGTCGTCAAGTGGGCAGAAGCTAATATCCAGGTGATACAGGCGTGGGTCAACAAGCTTAACCGAGTAATAGGCAACTCCCAATTTTTTTGCGAGTACAGCATGTGAGGCGCGATCAGAGCGAAAGCCCCAGCCAGCGACAAGTTGGTTACGTACAATAAATGCATCGCCACAGCCCTCAAAGAACAGATTGGGGTCCTCAGAAAAGTCCGAAACCTCAAAGTCATGCGCCTGAAACCATGCGTTGTTATATGGCACCTCTGGCCGCCGTTCGGAACACGTAAACCTGCTAGGGATAAACGTCTTCCCATTCACCAGTCCAGCGTTCGCTGTAAAGACAAGATCAGGTAGTCCGTCAACCGCTTCCATAACATGTACTGTCGCACCAGCCCGTCGCAAGTTCGCCACAAGGTCGTGCCACTGCCGTTGTGCCAGGTCTCTATCAGGTGCCACATCTGTATGCATCCACGGATTGATTTCATAGAATACGCCAAAATAATCAGGTGGACACATCAAATAGCTACGTCCCCACGTTAATTCATCTATCTTATTTTGCTCTTTATCGCTCACAGGTAAAAAACTCCTCAATAGTGCTGTTCTCTGTAAAAACACCTCTGCTATCAACACAACGCATAGCCCCTGTCTGTTTAGGGGCTATATTGCAGTAACGTCTATTCATAAGATGAAGTAACGAAAGGAATACCTGTAGGCATCAATTGTTCAGATGAACTATACCTTGGCAAACAGTACATTATGAGTTAGTACGCCGCTCGAGCAGAAAGACGGGAATTTCACGCTCGGTTTTCTTTTGATACTCAGCATAGTTTGGAAAGACTGAGATCGCCTGTGCAAAGGCCAATTCCCGCTCTGCATCACGCAATAATCTCGCGGTCGCTGCGAACTTTTCGTTTCCGACCTCAATCGTCACGTCGGGATGAGCCAGTACATTGTTGTACCACAATGGATTTTCTGGTGCGCCTCCCTTGGAAGCGACCGCGACGTAGGTATCACCATAAGGTACAGACATCAGTGGATAGATACGCTCCAGGCCCGATTTTGCCCCTCTGGTAGTGAGTAGAATTAAGGGTGCCCAGCCCTTCACCTTTCCTCCATTCGCCCGGAACTCCTCAATCACTTGATGATTGTAATCAACTTCTCCATTCGCCCGGAATTTCTCAACCACTTGACGATTACGGTCGGTTTGTTCAGCATCACTCATTGCTTAAATTTCTCCTCTTACATATCTTCAAATAGAAGGTTTTTCTTTTCTATATAGCTTTTAACGCAAAATCTCTTACCCCGTATTCCTCACACCTGCTGCAACCCCGTTAATAGTCAACAGAACCGCATACGTCAACTTGGCGCGTTCTTGTTCATCAATGCTGGCATGTTCTTCTTGTTCGGGGTCGAGGGCAAGCGGACCTCCTATGTTGCGGAGGCGTCGTAGTAGCATGATTTGGAAGTAGCTCAATGGGTCAACATAGGGGTTGCGCCGCCGAATGGATTCTTGCAAGACGGGAGTATGGTCGAGTAGTGCATGACCGCCGACGATACGCAAGATAGCTCGTTCGGTACGCTCGTATTCTTGCTGAATAGCAGACGCCATATGCTGTCGCAACTCCACATCATCGACAAGCAAGGCGTAGTGGTGCGCGATATGCATGTCTGCTTTGGAGAGCGTCATCTGCATATTGTCCAGGAAGGCTCGTAGAAAAGGCCACTCGTGATACATCTGCTGTAATTGTGCAAGATGCACAGTTGGGTTCTCATCCAAATATGCCTCTAATGCAGTACCAACACCGTACCAGCTTGGCAAGACGTAACGGCTCTGCATCCACGAGAAGACCCAGGGAATTGCGCGTAATTCTTCGATACTATGACCCGTTGTTCTACGTGCTGGTCGAGAGCCAATATTGAGCCAGCCTAGCTCAAGAATAGGTGTAGCTTGTTCAAAGAAACGCACGAAATTGGGGTCCTCATAAATGAACTTGCGGTATTGTGCGTGTGCCCTCTCCGAAAGTCTATCGAGTGTGTGTATCCACTCCTCTGGCGTCACAGTTGGTGTTTGGGAAGCGGTGAGAGTTTCAGGAATGCTTGATTGCACCACACCAGCAACCACCAGTTCCATGTTACGGATAGCAATCTCGTGTAGCCCATATTTGAACGAAAGCATTTCGCCCTGCTCGGTGATGCGGATACGCCCATTGACTGTTTGCGGTGGTTGACCAAGAATAGCCTCGTAAATCGGACCACCACCACGCCCAATGGCACCACCACGTCCATGAAACATCGTGATACCAATGCCAAATTGTCGTCCCAATGCTGCTACTCGTTCCTGCGCCTTGTACAGTTCCCAACCAGAGGTCAGAATTCCACCATCTTTGCTGCTATCGGAATAGCCGAGCATCACCTGTTGCTGATCGTGACAACGCGTAAGATAGCGTCTGTAGTCCGGGTGTGTGAAGGCACGTTCTAGCATCGTTGTACAAGAGCGTAAGTCCCCAATAGTCTCAAATAATGGCACAATCGGTAGATTCTCAAGGCCAGCCTCTTTACAAAAGAATTGCACCTCTAACAGATCGCTCAGACTGGTTGCCATGCTGATGATATAGCATGTAACCGCCTTGTCGCCAAAGGTTTCACGTGCTCGTCGAATAGCATGAAAGGTGTTGAGAATATGAAGCGTTGACTTACTGAGTGGCAGACCCGCATGAGAGAGTAAGCGTGGGTCGCGTAACAAATACTCAAGCACGGCAATACGCTCTTCCTCGTCAAGTTTCGTATAGTCGTCTACACGTAGTCCAGTGACTTGTAGTAGTTCAGCTAATGCGGAGGCGTGGCGTTGGCTATGCTGTCGAGTGTCAAGCGCGACAAAGTGGAAGCCGAACACCTCAACCTGTCGTATCAGTTTGGTGAGTTGCCCATACGCTAAATCGTCTTCGTTATCACGTAACAGGCTTTTCTGCACGAGGCGCAAATCTGTAAGCAGTTCTTCCGCGTCAGCATATGCTGAAGTGATTGTCTCGGTTTTGGTCGGTTCGTCTTGTGAATGCAAAAAGGGACTCGTCTTTAGAGCGGGTAGAGAGGATTTTGTTGCCTCTAATCGGTTCCACATGAAGGACAACTTGTGGCGATACGGCTCTAATGCCATAGGAGGTCCAAAGGTTTTCTCGTAGTCGGGTAGGCGACGAGCATCCTGTTCCAATGACTGTCGAAGTTCATCGGTGATTTGTAGATGGTTGAGCGACTGCGAATACTCCTGAGCCAGATTTTTGATTGTGGAACGATAATGTTCGATGATATAGCTACGTTGTAGGGTCAAGGCTTCAAGCAACGTATCTGGCCCGACAAAGGGATTGCCATCCTGATCGCCGCCAATCCAGGAACCCAAACGCAAAAATGATGGCACCTGTACGCCAGGGTAGGTCGTGTGTAATTCTTCCTCGAACTCCTCATACAGGTCAGGCAAGGCATCGTACAGCACTTCATCCAGGTAATAGATGCCCATTTTAATTTCGTCTACAGGCGTCGGGCGTACATGACGCACGGCATCGGTACGCCATAACAACGTCACGATACTTTCCAATTCTCGTTGCCATTGTGCATGTTGACGTGGCGTCATCTTCTTAAAATCGCGCTCTTCCAACAGTTCCGTGATACGGCGTGTTTTGGTAATCAGGCTACGGCGTGTAGCCTCAGTCGGGTGAGCCGTGAAGACAAGTTCAATCGAAAGCTGGTCGAGCAGATGTTGTACGGCGGGTTCGTCAAGGGCGTTTTGCTTGAGAAAATCCACGAGACCTGAGAGTGAGCCATGTTGTGGCGTCTGTATTGCTTGCAACTCATGAGCGCGTCTACGACGGATGCGATGATATTGTTCTGCTGTATTCACGAGATGAAAATACACGGTAAAGGCGCGAATAACGCCTATCGCGGTATCAAGGTCACACCCTTGCACAATGCGAGTAATCTCTTGATCGAGTGCGAATATGTCCTCTTCGAGCGATAAATCCTCGCTATCCTGATTTAGTTTGAGGGTGTAGTCACGGAGGCGTTTGCAATTATGGCGCAACTGTTCAACTGTGTCAAACATGGTGTCGCCACCATGTCGGCGTATAGCCAGCCCCAACGCGTCGCCCAGTGTACGAATATCACGCCGCAATGGAGCATCTTTTCCAGCGCGGTCAAGCTGTTCTTCCATAAAAAATGCTGTCCTTTTGTAGAGATAAAAAACGAGCAAGCGACACGCCGTTGTGCTTTCAAGAGAATTGTATCATAATTATCGCATGTGTCTCAAAAATAGCGATCAAACCTTTTCGCAACTCGCGTTCACAGCGTAGCACCCATTCTCCACACTTCACTCGTACACACCCATAGGCTAAAGTAGTGTCCTAATTTCATGCGTTGCTAACCAGGTGTATAGAATTAGACCTCGCATACATGTATACGTTGCACATATATTTCCTGTTCAAAAACAAAATTTTTTGTTTTTTTCTTCCAGAAACATATTTTTATCTTGCTTCTGGGCAAGTATTTGTGCATCATGCACAAATACTTGCCCATTAACTTCTTTCATTTTGTCCATATTAATTATTGTCAATGTAACTATATACTTTATGCAGCAGAGAAGGATAGGGAACGCAATGACCGCGTGCCTTCCTCTTACCCTAAGCCGTGAGTGCTTTTCGTGTGGTAATGATGCCGCAAGTGTTGACAGTATTGTGAAACACAAGAAGGGGACTACTACACATGGCTGCTGAATCATCCTCCGAAGTCAAAATGGTACCAACTCTGGGCCTTACTGGTGTAACAATTAACGCTATGGCGTTGATTGCACCAGGCGCCTTCCTCTGGACCACCTATCAGTTGCAGGCTCCATCAAGCTCTGGATTGAATATGTGGTTCTCTGTATTCGTTGCGACCGCCATTGCTTTGCTGACTGCAATCGCATATGCGGCACTCGCGCAACGTTATCCAGAAGCTGGAGCAGGTAGTTCATACTACTTTGCGGAAGCTGCAATTTTGCATAAGGAAGAGCATCGCCACTTCAAGTTCGCGCGTTTAGCAAAGTTTATCGTCGGTTGGGCATCACACCTCTACTATTGGGTATACCCCGGTATTATGGTGGCCTTCATGGGCTTGGTCATTACCTACATCATTCAGACCTTTAACCCATCCTTTGGTGCTGGTTGGCAAGAAGTTATCGTCTGCATAGTTTTTGCTGCGATTGTCGGTGGTATCGCATTTATTGGTGTATCTGGTGCAACCGTTGCCAATATCATCATCAACGTGATCCAAATTTTGTCCCTCTTAATATTTTCCATTCTTGCGATTGCCTATCGTGCTTCACACCCGAATGTGCATTATGTTCACCCAAGTGCTTTGAGCGTCATCACTCCTCATGACTTGAGCGGCCTTATCTTCCAGGTGAGTATTGCCATCCTGCTCGTCGTCGGTTTCGAGTCGGCTACCGCACTTGCGGCTGAGACAAAAAATCCTGGTCGTGATATTCCACGTGGTGTAATCTTGTCGCTGATTATTCAAGCGGTCATATTCTACTTTTTCGAGTACTTTGCCGCTAACTTCTTTATCAACAGTGGCTATACGGTTGGTACTGGAAAAGCTCTTGTGAGCGGCTTGGATGCGGCTGCGACAACTCCCTCTGCTGCACCTATCGGTGACATGGCGAAAATTATCGGCGATGCGATGCTTGGTGGCAATGGTACTGCTTTTGCTATCATCTTGGCGGCAACGGTTGTCATCGCCCTCGTTGGAACATCACTTTCCTGCTTGAACACAGGTGTACGTGTCACCTATGCAATGGGTAAGGATACCGAACTTCCTAGCGTGTTTGGCTTCTTACACGGTCGTTTCCGCACCCCTCACATTGGCGTTATCGTGTTGACGGTCCTCTCTGCTCTGTTGGGTTCATACGGTGTGTTAAACGTCAACAACCTGACGCAGATCACGCTGATCTCTAACATCGGCACCTTTGTCTTGTACGGCATGACCTGTATCATCTGTGTTGTTGCCTTCGCAGGAGTGGTTGGGCGTAATGTCTTTGGTACACTTGTGGCACCAATTCTCGGTGCTATCCTAAACATTGGTATGCTCTTCGCGGTTCTCTACTATGCAATCACTGCTGGTGGTGCTTCGCAGGTTGATACCATTGTTGCAGGTGTCATCAGTGTTGTGTGGCTAGCTGGTGGTTTCGCATACCTGTACATCCGTCAAGCGGTTACAGGTATTCGGGTGTTGCATCCTGAAGATCATAAGGAGAAAAACAATATCTCCGTCGGTGCGGGTGGCGGAAGGTAATCTTCTAGACTCTGTTTATAACAAAGAGCGTGTGCGACACATAGCCGCACACGCTCTTTGTTATAAACAGGCTACTTTCGTTAATTGAGCTGTTAGTGTACGAAAAATTCCTTTTTCATTCTTTCTTTTAGTTGGGGTGTAAAGAATTTGCAGTGGATATGGCTTACTCAAACACAACTGCTGCGCCTCATTTGTCTGCAAGAAGCAAGCCTCTTGTCCCTCGTATGCAAGTATAATTCGTTGACAATGCATTTGCTGAGCGTTGCTAGTGATACTCTCAAAAACATTGTACGTATAGCGTTCGTGCTCTTCAACGGGAACGTGATGCATCTCCCCTTGTGTCTGAAGGATGGTAAGAAAGTCTTTTACCTGCAAAATACGCTCAAGCCGTGCGTCCTCGGCGCGCTGGCGCTCTGCAAGAGGAATGAGCGCAAGTGCAACAACCGTCGCATTATGTGTTCTCGCTAGTTGAAGAACATTGTGTAGTGCCTTTGTATTCACGCCGTATGTAAACGGCAAAAGAAAGCGTGTTTCTTTCATCAAGTATTTCCCCATTGACACCAAGAGTAACTGTTTGTTGTTGCTTCTAGTGTACTAGAGAAACCCTCAAAAAACGCTCAAAGCTAAAGAGAAGTTCTAAAGAAATCCTAAAGAAAATCTGTAGGGACCGATTGATCGCGTCCTCTTGGCAATCAACCGTCAAGAGGACGCGATCAATCGGTCCCTACACATACTCGTCCTCTTTTGTTAAACAATAATTATCGTGTCCTCCTCGCGCAATTCATTGCGCCTCGGACGCCATCAATGTGGTCCCTACAAAAATATTTTTGTTTCACCATGATGAGACAAGATGAGCTACTTTCCCACCTGAGATGGTTTCGTAACGGATACGGTTGGGGCTGATACTGCCTAGCATGGCGATATCGTCGGCAGCAATGAGTATTTCGTGCGGACGCATCGTTTCCCAGATACGTGTCACAATCTCCGCTTCTTGCGTTTCCGAAATCTGCTGTATCGGTCTATAGAGAAATTGTGGCTCCGCATTGGCATTGGTGGCAAGCATCATGGTTTCCGCCGTTCTCAACGTTTGAATAGCAGCCTCATCGTAGAGGTACGGTTCATAATATTCAAAAGGTTGTAGCGGCGGTGCATCTTTGGGTTCACCAATGTAAAGAAATGCCAGCGGTTTGCCATTGATATGCTTTGTTGCCGCTTGCACAACAAGTGAATTGTGTTTCTCTTTGCCTGTTAACAGCACTGCAAGTGTCGCATGTGACAATTGCTCAACACTACTCAAGGAAACCACATGAATTGGGGTGTGTCCCTGTGCCTCTTGTTGTTTGTAGTTGAAGTATGCGATAACCATACCAATAATTGTAACCGAGCCGCCGAAAAGTGTTGCCAACGGTTTGGCGACCAGATTTGTGGACCACGCAATAACAACAAGCACAGTGGTAAGAATGCCTAACGCAAAATCGACTGAGGACCAGGCACTACGCAGTCTAGTGCGTAGCGAAACGTGTACAGGAGCATGGTAGAAGCCATTCGTGCTGTGCGCTCCATTCGTTCCGTTTTTCTCTAGTGCGGCTGTATGCGAATCTTCAACGTGTGATATGTCCAATATTTCCAATTGCGCTGTTATTTTTGCCGCATCCTCCTCCTCTTGTGGGACGACCTGATAGGCTGGCCTTCGGGCCGCTCGTCGATCTTTGTAACGCACAATGTCTAGCCCAAGACACGTAAGTGTGAACGCACCTAGCAGACCAAATGCATACATATCTCCAAGCACGTCAATGTTTCCAAGAACGAGCAGGAGTACAACGATAGGAATGCCCGTTGCTAACATAATAGAGTAGTGGGGCGTGTCACGAAGCTTGTTGCGTTTCAGGACAAAGGCGGGGAAAAAGCCTAAGCGAGATAAGGCCATAAACACGTGATATGCGCCAATAATGGCAGTATTGCTGGCAAAGACGAGTAACGCGCTGGCACTAATCGCAACCTCTGTTTGTAGGAGTCCATTTCCCCAATGACCAGCAAGTAGGGAAATCAGTTGAGTACGAAGAAGATGGTTATTTGCGGCCGCAGGTTGCAAGAGTGTTGAGAACATCGTGAGCAATGGACTGGTAATCCCAATGGTGAGGACAACAAGTAGTAGCGCGATGCCTGCAATCTTCTTACGTGGTGTTCGCATCACTGGCGATAACTGCGAAATGCTTTCCAAACCGGAGAATGCGAGAAAAGAACCTGCGAAGCCAATAAGTAGTGATTGAGGCGTGAGAGCATTTGCTGCAAACGTTTCCGAAAATAGCTTCAAGAAGGTAGGTAAGGAAAGGTGTGTAAAGACGGTGATGAGGATGGCTATATCGCTTATAAACGCGATGATTGCGCCAACGAAACTCACCTTTGCGCTTTCGCTGATACCCACCCAGTTAAGAATACCAAGTAGCACAAGGACGCCAATCGTCAGGAAAAGCAATGGAAGCTGGATTGGCCCGAAAAATGGTATAGCGATGCTTAGGCCAAGTGTAGGAAGTACAACGCTCAAATATTGCATTCCTGATAAGCAACTGATAGCGGCTGTAAGAAAATAATCGACGAGAATAAACATGCCGCCCAGAGCACCCACCCATTTATTAATGGCTGAAGCAGCTACAGTAACGACACCACCACCTTGTGGGAAGCGATGTGTGACTTCCGCATACTTGAGCGTGAGTAGCACAAAAACGGACATAGTGAGCAACACAAAGAAACCCGCAAGGTTGCCAACATTGCCATAAAGGATACCAGGAACGTAATAGACCGATGTTCCAATATCCGCGAAAACCACCGCCCAACAAAGCAAAGGCCCTAAGAGCGTTCCACCGTGACTGTGCTCATCTCCCTTTGCATCTGTCGCAGTTTCATGTACAACAGCGTCTTGTGACACGACAACATAATCCTTTCGCAGAGAAGCGCGCCAATTTCTGGCTACACTGTAACATAGACAGGTAGAACAATCAAACTGTGGTGTTCCACCTGTTGGTGTTCGCTTCACTATATGCTATACTGAAGCAATGTATGGATGCAGTACAAAAATATGGAAGAGACAGCGAAGCCAATGCCAATGACCTATACACCTGGTACGCACATCGACCATTACGAAATTATCCGCATGCTTGGGCATGGCGGCATGAACCGTGTGTATCTTGCCAACGATACGCATACACAGCGAGAAGTCGTCCTCAAAATTCCTAATGACGATATTCTTGGGAATGTCGCCGTGTTTGAACGCTATAAGCGTGAGGCTGAAATCGGCAATCGCATCAACCATCCCAACGTGCAACATCTCTATAACATAGAAGAGAAGCGTAGCGAAGAGTATCTTGTCGTAGAGTACATCAAGGGTAGTACGTTGCGCGCTGTCCTGGAAGACCATACACCACCATTTTTGCAACCTGAAGAAGCTCTACGTATCACGATGCAAATTTGTGACGCGTTGGCTTACTGTCACGATCATGGTGTGTTTCACCGCGATATCAAGCCAGAAAACATCATGATTGAAGAAGATGGCAATGTGAAGATTATTGATTTCGGTATTGCCTTACTTGAAGGGGCACGACGCGTCACCTGGCGTGGTCTCTCCAGTACTGTTGGCACACCGGACTATATGTCGCCTGAACAGCTAAAGGGTGAACGTGGTACCGCAGCTTCCGATATCTACGCGGTGGGTGTGATGCTGTACGAAATGTTATGTGGGCATACACCATTCGAGGGTGAAAATGTGTTTGCCGTGATGAATCAACATGTATCACAGGATCCACCCTCACTCTTGGACTACAATCCAAATATTCAACCATCGCTAGCAACCGTTGTTATGAAGGCTATTCGCCGTGATCCAGAGAGACGCTATAAGTCAATGCGTGAGATCACTCACGATCTACAAAATCTTGAGGACGTAAAACCAGTACAATATAGTCCTGAAACACCGCAGTCTAGCAACTGGGTGCAACAGGCAAAATGGGCTGTTCTCATTATCATCTGCCTTTCTCTTTTAGTGATCGCTCTTGGTTTTCTTGCACAGTTCGCGCACCATGCGGCTCACTAGCTTTCTCTTCGTCTTGACAATAATTACACGGCTTGCCTGATACTTGTGGACAATTTGCACATATAGATGGCTTGTGTACATAGACGGAAGTATGATATATTTTTCTTCACAGGTGATGATGCTTGTTCAATTCTGAGCTATGCCGCTCCCCAGGACTCAACGATGTTTCTACATGCGCTCCCCGCGCTACATACCCGCAATTTTTGAATCCATTGAATGGTACGACAACACTATGTTTGTACCATTTGCACACATCCATTAGCGTTGATACGAAATTATCAAATCCTCCGGCCCCAACGTCGGTGCCTATCGGATGAGAGCAGACGAGTATGTTTTCTGGAGGACCATTCATGCATTCTTCCTTTATCGACTCCTTGTATCCACTCTATGAAGACCGTTGGGAACATGATGCCTGTGGTACAGGCTTTCTCGCGCAGGTATCCGGTGAGGCTAGTCATCTCCTGGTACAAACTGCCCTTGAAGCGCTTGCACGTCTTACTCATCGTGGCGCACAAGACGCCGATGCGGAAACCTATGATGGTGCAGGTATCCTTACACAAATTCCCAAAACATTGTTTTCCGATGAGTTACAAGCACTCTCCAATCCTGACGATCTCGCTGTAGGTATGGTCTTCCTGCCATCTCAAGAACACGCTCCCGATGCATATACAAAGAGCCGCACCATTATCGAACAAGTTCTGACAGACCTACATCTACCCCTTCTTGGCTGGCGTATCCCGCCCATCAACTATGATGTGCTTGGCACTCGCGCGCGTGAAACTGCTCCTACCGTGGAGCAAGTATTGGTGGCGAGACCTGAACATATCGCAATTGCAGACTATGAGCGCGAACTCTATTATGCACGTCGGCTTATAGAGCAGCGTCTTCGTGCTGCTCAGATCAATACGTGCTATATTGTTTCGTTCTCGCATCGCACCCTTATCTACAAAGGCTTACTTGCGCCGAGCGACCTTGCCCATTTCTATCTTGATCTTGCCGACTCGCGCTATACAAGTGCTATTGCTGTTTTCCACCAGCGTTACAGCACGAATACCTTTCCTTCCTGGCCACTTGCTCAGCCCCTACGTTTCCTGGCCCATAATGGTGAGGTCAATACTGTACAGGGCAATCGTAATTGGATGGCGGCAAGTGAAGGCACTCTTTCTTCACCACTATGGGGAGAGCGCATCAAAGACCTTTTACCTGTGATACAACCAGGGACAGTGAGCGACTCGGCACAACTCGATAATGTGCTAGAATTGCTTACCTGTTCGGGACGCGATCTTTTACACGCGATGCAAATGTTAGTTCCACCGGCATGGGAGCAAGACGATACCCTGGATGATGCACAACGTTCGTGGGGTGCCTACCATGCAGGATTGATCGAGCCGTGGGATGGTCCCGCTGCCCTTATGTTTAGCGATGGTCGTGTTGTAGGTGCCGCCCTTGATCGCAATGGTCTTCGTCCCTCTCGCTATACCTTGACCGCTCAAGGACTTCTCATCGTCGCATCTGAAGCTGGCGTCGTTTCGCTTGACGAACATGATGTTGTTGAAAAGGGACGGCTTGGACCAGGAGAGATGATTGCCGTTGATGTAGAGCGGCATGTTGTATTGCACAATGCACAAATCAAGACAACGCTTGCACATAAACAGCCGTACCAGGAATGGGTTGCTACTCAACGTTTAGCTCCATTGCCCCATGATACAGCACTGCCTCAAGAGAGCATTTTAGACGGTGACGCGCTCTTCGCAAGACAACAACTTTTTGGCTATACTCATGAAGATGTCGAAATGGTCTTGCGTCCCATGCTCACAGAGAATAAAGAGCCTGTGTGGAGTATGGGTGATGATGCACCCCTAGCTGCCCTCTCAGGACATGTACGCTCGTTCTATGATCACTTTCATCAGCGTTTTGCCCAGGTAACAAATCCACCAATCGATCCATTGCGCGAACGCATTGTGATGTCGCTAGGCTCCTACCTTGGTTATCGCCAAAGTCTGCTAAACGAAACCCCTCTACATGCTCGCCTGTTGCATCTCAATACGCCGCTTCTAACAGAGGCACAGTTGACACATCTGCATGACAACCCACACTTTAGTGTCACGACACTGGATACAACCTTTGCCGTGAGTGCAGGGACAGAGGGGTTAGAGGCCGCACTCGACCGCCTGGAACAGGAAGCTGTAGCGGCTATCGAGCAAGGAACAACACTTCTTATCCTAAGCGACCGCAATGCATCGCTTACACATGCACCGATGCCAATGCTTATTGCTGTTGGAAATATTCACCATGCGTTAATTCGGCGTGGCATTCGTGCTGTCGTCACCATCGTTTGCGAGACAGGCACGGCACTAGACATTCATCACATTGCCTTGCTACTTGGTTATGGTGCGGAAGCCGTTGCGCCTTCGCTGGCCCTTGCAAGTGTGCGAGCACTAGCAGGTGAGCGCAAACTAGAGCAAATGACACAAGACGAGGCCGTTGACCGTTACTTCCATGTGGTTGAGGATGGTTTACGTAAAGTCATGGCACGTATGGGCATCTCAAATATTCGCAACATTATCGGTGCCGGCCAGTTCGAGGTCATAGGTCTTGAGCCAAGCTTTATCAATCGTTGCTTCACAGGTTCCGCCGCTCATCCAGGCAATATAAGCTTACCCCTCGTCGCGTCACAGATCATCGCTCAAGCTCAATCGGTACAAGACACGCAAGAAAAAGCCGTTGATATCGCTGGTCGCCGCCGTAAACTCACCGATCTCGGCCGTTATCGTTTCCGACGCGATGCCGAGTACCACGCGTACAATCCTTTGATTGTTCGTGCGCTACAAAAAGCTGCCCTGAGTGGCAATAGAGACGACTATCAGCAGTTCGCGTCGCTGGTGTACAATCGTCCGGCAACCGCCTTGCGTGACCTGCTCACGTTTGTGCCCACGACACCTATTCCTTTAGAGGATGTGGAGTCGATGGAGTCGATACGTTCGCGCTTCGTTGTTTCTGCCATGTCGGTTGGCGCGCTCAGTCCAGAGACGCACCGCACAATTGCCGCCGCGATGAACAGTATTGGAGGCCGTAACAACACAGGTGAGGGTGGTGAAGACCCTGCATGGTATCATGAAACATTGAACGGCTTTCCTGTGAGCAGCAAAATCAAACAGGTAGCTTCTGCACGCTTCGGAGTAACAACCGAATACCTTGTCCGTGCTGAAGAGATCGAGATCAAGATGGCGCAAGGCTCAAAGCCAGGTGAAGGTGGTCAACTTCCACCATCTAAGGTGACACCGTTCATCGCCAAACTTAGGCACACCGCTCCAGGTGTCGCGCTCATCTCGCCTCCACCGCATCACGATATCTACAGTATCGAAGATATCGCACAGTTAATCTACGACCTGCACCAGGTCAACCCGACCGCGAAGGTTGGCGTGAAACTTGTTGCAAGTATTGGCGTTGGCACGATTGCCGCTGGTGTCGCCAAAGCGCACGCCGATTATGTGTTAATTAGTGGTCATGATGGTGGGACGGGAGCCTCTCCATTGCAATCCATCAAACATGCTGGTATGCCGTGGGAACGGGGTCTGGCGGAGGCACAGCAAGTGCTGGTACGAAACGGACTACGTAAGCGCGTCAAGGTACGCGTCGATGGTGGCTTCAAAACTGGACGTGACGTAATCGTCGGCGCACTCCTTGGCGCGGAAGAGTTTGCCTTTGGGACTGCCGCTCTTGTCTCGCTTGGTTGCGATATGGCTCGTCAGTGTCACCTGAATACCTGTCCCACAGGCATTGCAACGCAACGCGAGGACTTACGTGCCAAATTCTCAGGGCAGTCGCAACATCTCATCAACTATCTCACGCTGGTTGCTGAAGAGGTACGCGAGCTAATGGCAAGCCTTGGTATTGCACATCTCGATGATCTCGTTGGACGTGCCGACCTGCTACAAGCATCGCCAGATGCAGGAGTAGATATGGCACCCTTGCTTGCAACTTTGCCAGTACGTTCTGTGCTAGGAGCACACGCCACCTTGCCACAATCTCCAGTCGCGGAACAATTGATGGTTGAGGCTGAAGAGGCATTGTCGGGTAGACAGAGCATTCTCGTGCAACATGTCCTTCATAACGGAGACCGCTCTATCGGTGCCGGACTTGCGGGCGAAATCGCTCGACGCTATGGCAATGTAGGTCTACCAGGAGTCAGCATCACCTGTGTCTTCCAAGGTTCGGCAGGTCAAAGTTTTGGCGCGTTTAGCGTGCCTGGTATGCGTCTTATCTTGAATGGCGAGGCCAACGATTATGTTGGCAAAAGCATGACTGGTGGACAAATCATTATTGCTCCACCAAGCGATGCACCTTTCGAGACAAACAAAAACACCATCCTGGGCAACACGGTTCTCTATGGGGCGACAGGTGGACAACTCTTTGCGGCAGGTCGTGCAGGTGAACGTTTCGCGGTACGCAACAGTGGAGCACTTGCCGTTGTCGAGGGGGTCGGCGATCACGCATGTGAGTATATGACAGGCGGTATGGTGGTTGTATTAGGTGAGACTGGGCGAAACTTTGGAGCTGGCATGTCATCGGGCGTGGCCTACGTCTTGGATCCAGAAGACACTCTTCCCCAGCACTATAATAACGACCTTGTGGACCTTGAACGTATCGACGACGAAGGCGAACGCGAGGCTCTGCGCGTCGTGATTAGCCTTCATGCGAAGAGAACGCGTAGTAAGCACGCGCTCTCCCTCTTAGATCAATGGGAGCAGGTTCAACATACCTTCTGGCGTGTGCAACCCCGAGGAGCTAGCGTATCGGCGCGTGACTTCGTAGATGTTGGTGAGTACGATGCTCAGCCTATGAGCGCGTTACAGTAAGAATAGTCAGAAAAGGGTGTCTCCCTGTAAAGCTCAAGAGCTTTACAGGGAGACACCCTTTTCTATTTGTTTTCCTCGCCAGCCACAAGCCCTGCGGCTTGTATCCATGAAACCATCTCGTCCCCTCGCTCCTCCTCTTTGAAGCGATAGTCGTGTTTACGTATGAGTTCCGCAAGTTGTGTATCGAGACGCTGTAAACACTCTATTTGTGCTTTGCGTATCAATGGAAGCCAATCGCCGGGCGTGTCAGACATTTTGAGTTCACTCGTAAGACGGAGATGATGCAGGCAAAGACCGTGGGCATGAGCAAATTCAGTATAAAATGCGGAGTCGAGTATCGCGTGACGCAATGTATGCACAAGATGTACTTCCGCTTCCTCTTTCTGCCGACATGCCGGACATGGAAGCAGTTGCTCTTGTTTTGGGTCAAAGAAACGTCGTAAGAGACCGCCGGATGAGGCTCCTTCGGCTTCTTGTAATTGATGCACAGTATCTGATAAGATAGAACGGTAATTCTGTGCGAGTTGGAGCGAGGCACCCATTTGAGCTAGTTGCCATGTATGAGTATGACAAAATCCTTGTGAGCGGCGCAGTTCTTTCTGCAAATCAACATCGGTAAAAAGTTCGTACTTCCATGCGTCAAGATAGCGATAGGTACTTTCATAAGACAGGCGACAGAGCGCACATCCCTCTTGTCTGCATGCCTCTAAGAGGACCTGATATTCTCGTGAATGCTCCATGCTACAACCTTTTTCCTTTTTGTTCGTCTATGAAATAGATAACTTCTCTTATACAATTGCCAGTGATGTGAGTATGTCTATCACCATACCACGATATACTGCTAGTAGTTTTGGATTACACATATCTTGGACGCTCTTACTGATTATTACGCACTGCTGGGCGTTGCGGTTGACGCACCCACTAGTGACATCAAAGCTGCATTTAAAAAGCTTGCGTTGCAGTATCATCCCGATGTATACAAAGGCGAGGATGCACACGAACGTATGCGCGTCTTGCTGCAAGCATATCAAACACTTAACGATCCTAACACGCGCCGAGATTATGATCGGCACCGTAGTGATCGGGTCTCTCATACTACTCAGAACGAATTCTCGGATACACCCCATACCGCCAGATCGGTTCCTAAAGGCCCTACGGCTACAGAAGTTTCGCCCTCAGCACGTCGGGACCGTCAACGCCACTACGATTTTCCTGTATTGCAAGACAAACGTGCTACCCATATCGATCTTATTGATATTACTTACGATCTCTCGCCTAATGAAGCGCATGCGTTACAACATGAAGGCGTTCTGCGCGGCATTGTGCCTGAAACGCACGACCACGCCTACTACTGCCACCGTTGCCATCATCACTGGCACAATGCGACGCCGAGTCGTGCTTTGCCGCTCTTCTGTCCCAAGTGTCAGGCAAGTGACTGGACAGAATATCTACTGCTGCGCTGTGTTCACTGCTGCGCCGTGTTTGAGAGCGAGCAGATACGCTATGAAGTTGGGACGCATACATACGGCAAAGGAAATAAAGTAGGACTTTGTCCACCATATGAACTGTTTCCGCTTTGCCCCTATTGTGGCACTGCCCGCTGGTGTCCCGCCGAGGATGAGCGCGTCGAAAATTTGCGGCACCGTCAAGCAACGCGTGATGCAATGATGCGGATGGTTTGGATTGGTGTAACGCTATTCGCCATTGTCATTCTGGGCGTGCTCGCGCTTAATGTGCTGAGATGAAGCCTACTGAAATGCTGAACGATGGTATAGAAGCGCGAGTTGACATACGCTGTATCAACAGGGGTGACGACGAAGTGGGATGCCTGTGCGAGTTGTGCATCTTTGCAATCCGCTTGCACACACCAGTATAGTTCGACCGCTCCGTCAGGGGTGGCAGTAATATAGACATTTGAGAAGACGCCACGTGTGTTGCCATGTATATGAGGTAGCACTGCATCGGCAACAACTTGACCATCAGCATACCACTTAGCCTCGATATAGCCATCCTGCTTTCCTGAATGAATTGTGAACGTCATGTACACCTTCTGATTTGCCATAAACGTTTGAGTTATCTGCGTTGGTACAAGATTGCCATCAATATCACTACTCGTCTGCCCGTTTTTAAGTATAGCAGAAGCAGAAGCTATGAGCATGTTGCCTGATGGAGTGTTAGCTTGTATTGGCTTGTGTGCCTTGTCCGCGACTTTTACGAGCTTGTAGGTACCCATGCCCAAAAGGAGCAACACACAGGTAACAATGGCTAGCAGAAAAAGACCGTCCCAACGCCGCTTCCTTGTTGCTTGCGCTATCAATACGTTTTGTGCGACAGAGGCATATGGTGAGTCTATTAATTGTTGTGCATGCGTGTAGTATCCTTCGCCATGTATATCTTGTAGGAGTTGAGCATAATTCTCATAGGACGTGGTATTACTTACTTGTGAAGGGGCAGATTGTGCAGAGGTCATATATGACACAGGAGTTCCACAGGTGGTGCAATGCACCATTCGCAATGAAAGAGCTTTCCCGCATGTTATGCAATTCACATTAGTATCCTCTGCAACAAGATAGAGTGGGTGTTATGCTGTTACCGTAAAGTCTATATGGTCGCTAAGTATTTTATTTGGGTCGGTACATGAGGGAGCATTCTCCCAGTAAATTTCAATATATCCTGCACCAACATTGCCCGTTGCGGCATAGGAGTACGCGGATGTTGTGTAGGTCGTGTTTATGGCAAATGGATAACTGGTAAATTGTGTGTCATTGATAAACCAGAGGAGACAAATCGCGCCTTTTTGCCCGTTTGGATGTACATCAAAAGTGATGTAAATTTTTTGCCCAACTCTGAACGTTGTTGCAGGTATTATTGTTTGAGCTGTCGTAGCATTCACTGCACTTGCCGTCTGTGCATTTGCAACATACTGTTGACCAGGATATGTTGGTGTCGCTGAAACTGTAGGCACTGTAGTAGGACTCGAGTTTACGGCCGGAGTGCTTTGTGCTACAAGGGATGCGCCCCCCATGAGATGAGTTGATGTAGTGCTAGAAAGCTGTGGAAGGCTTTGGGCCATAATGTAGACAAATAGCAAAAGTAAGCAAGCAATACCTATGCAAAGGCCTGCGAGACCAAAACCAATACCGGATGATCGGTGCCTCGATGTGAGCAAAGGAGCCATCGATGAGAATGACTGTATATCTGGTATCTGAGGAGGGGTTTGCGACTCTTGTACTAATGGTGCTGCTAATGGTGTTATTGGTGGAACCAGTGTAGTTGCAAAAGGTGTTTGCTGTACGTTCTGGCCCCAATACTGTTGTGCAGGTGCGATGTCAACTGGTGTGCCAGCAAAACTAGTGCTATCCACAAAAAAAGAACTCTGCCTGTAGTTAGATTGTGCTGACGCGGACACAAATGGTGAGTTGTCTTGACCTTTTGTTCTATCCGCTACCGCAGTACCGCAACGTGAGCAGCTTGTTCCCGTGGGCGAGAGTGGCATATCACAACGTGAGCATCGCATCGCAAACATCCCCCTATGTTTAACCTGTTTCTTTGTTTCGTTTGTCTGACTAGTACGACGAACCATGTATGAGATAGTAAAGAAACACTTACCGTATAGGTAATTCGTCCTCTTTTATGCGAATTCTGCGGAATGATCTTATGCTTACCAGGGAGAATAGGAGTGCGTTTCGTTGCATAAGTATGCTTAATGTCAACCTGCTCTTGACACTATCTCACAGCCCAACTACAATACACACATAGAAATGTGTTTGGTAACGAAACCACGTTGTCGTGGTAAGAGGAAGTAGCAAGTGGCGCAGAGTACCGAAGTAGAGCAGATGTTGTCACACCATAGTGCTCGTCTAAGAGCGTGTCTTCAGAATGTCTCCGGCACGAGTTCTGGGCCAGAGGAGGGTAGCGATGCATCGTTGCTTCTCAATGCCTTAATTGGTGATGATGGATTGAGTGGCTCTTTGTTAGCAACACAACTCGAACAATCGGGACGTTGGCTTGCGGAGCAAGGTGGCAAACTCGATGTACGCCTGGATGGTCTGCAAAAATATGTTGAGGCATTAGCAAACGAGCTGCAAAACATCTTCATCGGGCATATTCCTCTACAATTGGAAGCTACAAAACATCTTTACGCGCTACAATCTGAGGCTATGCTTGCCCTCACGCGTGGCTATCAAAGCGTTTCTGATCGCTTCTCTTTAGAACGAGCAGAGGCGACACAGCAGTTAGAGTATCGTCTACTCGCACTACAGCGTATCAATGGCTTTAGCAACTCCTCTATGGACCTCGATCAGACATTGGATGTGACAGCGCAAGTGGTCGCTGAAGAACTGCATGTTGACCTTTGTTCTATCTTCTTCTACGATGATTTACAACGCGTCTTAACACTACGTGCCACCAATGGGCCGAGACCACTTGGGGGCATGCACTTTACGTTGCGTCTAGGCGAGGGTTATAGTGGCTGGGTGGCTGATAAAGGGCGTCCTTTACTTGAGCACGATGCTCACACAAATCCTAACTTTGCAAGCGAGGCGGACGCGTATAGCGAGAATTATCGTGGTTTGATGTCACTCCCAATCATCTTCTTTGGCAATTCCGAACGCTTAATTGGTGTGATCAATGTGCAATCATCCATTGCACGCGATTTTACACGCGAGGAGATGAGCTTTGTCGAGGTGGTTGCGGGCATTGTCGCCATCAATATTGAGAATGGTCGCTTGTACGAGCAAACGGATGAACAACTGCGCCGCAAAGTTCATGAATTAGCTACTATTCACCGCGTTTCGTCGATTATCGCCTCAACGCTTAATCTCGACGAGGTGCTTCAAATCATCACGACACAGGCCGTCCATCTTTCGGGTGCCGAACGCTCTTGCATCTTCTCGCTTGACCCAGACACCCAAACATTACATGTCCTGGCACACTATGGTCTAAACGCGGCATTAGCGCGTCGTATGCAGATAAATCTGGGCCAATGCTGTGCTGGACGCACGGTGCAAACGGGTAGGCCAAGTATGGCAGTGGATTGCTTTCATGCCGATGAGCACTGTATCCTACATAGCGACCCCTTTGTCTCGGCGGAGATACATGCTGTGCTGTGTGTTCCATTGCAAGTCAAGCAGAAAACTCTTGGCTGCATCTGCATCTATAGTAGCCATCGTCACATGCTTAGCCCTGAGCAGATGCAACTTGTTATCACATTCGCTAATGAAGCCGCCATCGCTATTGACAACGCCCGACTTTACGAAGAGACGCGTCGTGGACTTGAGCTAAAATCGGCACTTTTACGAGAATTGCATCATCGCGTCAAGAATAATCTCGCCACCGTTGCAGGTATCCTTTCGCTGCAGAGGAGACGCTCCAAATCAGTTGAGGTAAGCAACACACTTGCCGAAAGCGTGAACCGTGTGCAGGGTCTTGCTGCGACACATGATTTATTGGCGCATGAAGATGTCAGCGAGGCGCGCATTGATGACATTGCACGCAAGATTGTCGGAGTCGCAAATACAAATCTGCGCCCACCAGATAAGCATATTGTGTTCAATGTCGAGCCAAGCGCGATTGTTATCCCTTCGCGTGCTGTCACCATTTTAGCCTTAGTCCTCAATGAGATGGTTTCCAATGCCCTTAAACACGGTATGGCAGATCAGACGGAGGGAACCATCACGATTACAGGACATGAAGAAGATGGAATTGTCATTGTACAGGTGATTGATTCAGGTAGTGGTCCAGATTTCGCGCTTCCTCTTGAGGGAAACAACGAAGGTGGAAATTTTGAGGGGCTTGGCCTTTCACTTATCAAGCATCTCATTGGTGATCTCGATGGAGAGTTCTCGCTACGTCGGGAGCATCTGCCTGTAGTAGAACCGTCTTTGGAAAAGGCATCTACCATAGAGCGTACAGTTGCTGAGGTACGGTTTCCGCTAAAAAGGCGTAACCGCTCGGCTATTTAAATAGAAATCATTCGGTGGTTTTGTTGTAGAGGTAGTTGCTAGATATGCAAACATCTGTAAAAAATTATAAGCTTCTTGTCGTTGAAAATGAGGCGGACATTCGACAGGTACTCTGTTTTTTCTTACGACACTCCGGCTATGAGGTGCTGGATGTAGCAAGCGGTGACGAAGCTATTGAGGTTATTCCAGAATACCATCCTGACCTGATTGTTTTAGACCTTATGATGCATGGCAAGTCGGGGTGGGATGTGCTTCAATGGTTGCACGATGTATATAAACGTCCAGCGTTGCCTGTCGTTATTTTGACGGCACTTGTTCATTTCTCGGACCAGCTACGTGGTTTTGAACTAGGTGCTGTAGAGTACATTACGAAACCAACGCAACCATCAAAAGTGGTAGAGCGTGTACACTTGCTCCTGTCACTGACTGAAGAGCAACGCTTTCTTCGTCAGAGAAAGCGTATTGACGACCAGAGAAAGATGTTTGCCCGTCTTTCTGCTACACAATCGGATGAGTTTGCGTCCTACTAATCAGGTACTCTACTGAGAGCATGTCCACAACGTGTACAGAAGCGGTTATTCGCCGGATTCTGGCCTCCACATGTAGCGCATTGATTCATTGGGAAGCCGCACCTTGTGCAAAAGCGCATCTGCGGCTTGTTTGCCTGATGGCAATTGGGGCAGGCATACATTTTCACTGGATAAGGGTATACAGGACGTGGTACAGCCTCATATCTTGGGGTTTGCTCTTGAGGTGGCACCACAAAGGGCTGTGTTTGTTGTGGTTGTATTGCTATATGATGTCCTGTACGCAATCTTGGCTGCGCTAATTCGAGCGCATCCGCCATATTGCTTGCCTGCTGATACCGATGGGCTGGATTCTTCATAAGTGCTGTAAGAATAATCTGCTCCATCGCGGGAGAAATTGCGGGATTGAGTATACTGGGTCGTTGAGGAGTTTCGTAAATATGGCTATGTGCTAATGCAGGGTAATTCTCTCCAAGAAACGGTGTTTGACCCGTCAACGCCTCGAACAGCATCGCGCCGAGAGCATAAATATCCGCTCTTCCATCAACCGCACCCCCAAGGCACTGCTCTGGTGACATATATTCGGGCGTACCAACTCCTGCACCCGGATGTGTTAGATGATCTTTTGTGCTTGCAAGCACCTTTGCTATCCCAAAGTCCGAGAGAATAGGCCGACCAGAACGGTCCATCAAAACGTTAACCGGCTTCACATCGCGGTGTACAACTCCTTGTTCATGTGCATAATGCAATGCGCTTGCAAGCTGTACAAAAATAGGGGTTGCCTCTACCTCATTCATTGCATGGCCTTGTACATGGAGTTGGTCGAGGCGATGTTTAAGCGTCCCACCATCCACCAGTTGCATCACAATGTACAAATGTCCGTTTTGCTCACTAGCATCGTGAACTGTGACAATATTGGGATGTGAGAGACGTGCGACGAGTTTTGCTTCCAGATTGAAACGCTCAACAAAGTTGCGGTCTGCTGCATACCACGGGGGAAGCACTTTTATGGCGACTTCACGATCAAGGTTTTCCTGATACGCTCTATACACGCGAGCCATACCTCCTTGACCAAGAGGTGCAAGAACACGATAGTTGCCTAGCGTTGTCCCTAGTAAATTGTCTCGTTGCATTGTGACGCGAAACTTCCCTTTTGCATTATACTAAATTTTCCCTGCGAATGATGAGGGCAAGAATACATCCGTATTCTTGCCCTCATCATTCGCAAGAAAGTCTTTCTTAGCCACGAGCAAAGACGAGCACCGTTTGACCGAGTTGAATACGATCACCTTCTTGTAATGGGAAGGTCTGAAACTTGCTAACAAGTTGTCCATTGACCTTTGTACCGTTTGCGCTACCTTCATCCTTGAGGGCATACTGTCCATTGCCTAGATTGACGACGGAGGCATGAAGACGCGAAACTGCCAGGTCTTCTAAGAAGATGTCACTCTCGCGGCTACGTCCGATGCTCAGCGAATCCTTGACAACTTTGTACTCGCGTCCAGGCTCTTTGCCTTCTTCTACGCGCACAAGTCCAAGCCCAGTCCCATTGTTAGGACGCATAATAGTTCTATCAGCATCGTTAGCACCGAAGTTGCTATCTATGCCATCAAAGGATGCCCCCTGATTTTGCTGCATACCAGGATTGTTCTGTCCTAAGCCGCCTTGCTGTTGCCATGATGGAGCAGCTTGTGGAACACTTCCTATTGCACCAGCAAAGCCGCCCATCGCATTGTTTGCGCTTTGTGGGGCATACTGCTGCTGTTGAGGTGCGCCCCAAGCATCAGCCTGTCCACCTTGTGCATTCTGCCCGTTCTGACCGAATCCTTGCTGGTTCCAATTAGGACTAGAACTCGGTCCTCCTGCGAAACCAGGAGGTGCCTGTTGAGGTTGTGGTGCAATATTCGCCTGGCCGCCCCACTGCTGTTGCGCGGCAGCTGGTTGCTCCCACGGTTGTTGAGCAACAGGAACAGGATTTGCGTCCCACGCCGTGCGGCCAACTTGTCCTGCAGGATTACCCGGTGTTTCCCACTGATTTGCGGCTGCTGGTTGTGCCCCTGCATTCCACTGGCTACCTGCCTGTTGTCCATTTTGCATTCCACCACCCCATGCGGGTTGCTGAGGTGCGTTATTTTGTCCATCACCCCAAGGGGCCGTAGTCGGCTGCGGTATACCATTTTGTCCACCCCAAGGACTTGCTGCTTGCTGCTGTATTGGCGCATTTTGTGGTGTACCCCAGCCTTGTTGCTGAGAATTGACAGGTGCGCCCCAACCTTGTTGCTGCCCCTGAACCTGTTGCTGCTGCCATTGAGGTGCATCGTTTGCCGCACCCGGATTCCAACTGCCAGCGGCACCAGGTTGTTGCGCTTGTCGTTGCCAATCGTTGTTTCCAGTACCCGTCGGAGCCTTCGTACCCTTCTTGCCACCACTACGGTAGACTAAGAAACCGCCGATAGCAACAACCAACGCCAGAACCACACCCGCAACTGCAATGATTGTTCCTGAAACAGGAAGCGCAGCGACAACGAAGAGCGTAAGTTGTTCATACATAATAATTACCCCTCTGCTCGTAGGGGCGATAGAGTATTTCCCTACCACCCGATCTCAATCGGGTACCAGTATGTGGTACCCCTACAACTGCGACGCAGTACGTGTCAGAACATGTAAGTGCATGCCAGTGCCTACGAAAGAAAGCCTGTCAATGCCTAACCAGTGCTTGTCACACCACACTTATCGCATTTCAAAACGTACCTCGACACTGCCAAAGCGAAGGACATCACCATCTTTGAGTGTACGTTCCTCGTGTGGTGTCAAGATGACTCCATTCAAACGTGTCTTATTTAAAGCGTTCAAGTCTTCAACGGTAAATGCTCCCTGCTGGTTACGCAGATAGGCATGTCGTCTGCCGACTGTTTTGTCCGCAAGCGTAATTTCTGGGAAGATACCAAGTGTTGGGTCCTGACGTCCCACAACCATCAGTTCTCCTTTTAACGGTATCGCTTGTCCATTAGAGAGAACAACGATGCGCGCCTCTTTTTGTGGTAGAGATCTGCTTGGACTTACGTTTCCGTTACCCTTTGCCTGTTGCTCAGGAGCATATTGTGCATGACGCTTGTCTGTTGGCATTGTCAATACACGTTCATGTACTTGCTCAAGTGCAGCTATGAACTCTTGTGGGGTCGCATAACGCTCCGTCGGCGATTTAGCAAGAGCTTTTTGCATGAATAGGTCCATCTCCATCGGGAGATCATGACGTATACGGCAAATAGATGGAACCTTATCGTTGATATGCTTAATCACGATATCAACGGCTGACTCCCCTTGAAAGGGAGGGACACCCGCCAACATCTCAAACAAAACCGTTGCTACGGAATATAAATCTGAGCGCGTATCCGCCGAACGTCCACTCTCTGCCTGTTCGGGAGAAATATAATAGGCCGTGCCCATAAACACATTAGATTGTGTGAGCGTCACCGTTTCCCGACCACGGGCTAGACCGAAATCAGCAATCTTTACCATATCCTTACTGTTAATAAGAATATTCTGTGGCTTAATATCTCTATGCACAACCCCCTGATTGTATGCTGTGTCTAAACCTTCCGCTATCTGACGGGCATAGTTCAAAGCATGTAACGTATCCATCTGTCCGTTAGTGAGCATATGGTACTTTAGGTTCTGTCCATCAATATAATCCATCACAATGTAGTGCATATTATCGTCGTCGCCGTAATCAACAATACGTACAATATGAGGATCACTCAGACCTAAAAGGATATGGGCTTCACGCTGAAAACGTGCGAGGAGTTCATCATCATTTGACAATTCAACATGCATCATTTTAATAGCGTAAATATGATTATCTTCCAGATCGCGCGCGATATAGACGGTGGCAAAACTGCCCCGCCCTCGCTCGTCGATCAGTTTGTAGCGACCCTTGATGACACGTCCGGTCATGTCACCATTCATGAAAGAACTCCTCCCTCAAACCTTCAGCCAGCTATTCAACAAGGAACGGCTAGCGGCTTTATTATACACTATCTCCACGCTTGTGTCATACTGACTTTCTATTGGTCATACATCTTCTACGTCCTCTCTAATATCAACGTTGCAGAACACTAGATACATCGCATGGTAGAAGAGTATAGGAAAGAAAAACGACAGAAGATGGAAAGCATCACAAGGGTTTATAAAAGAGGAGAGCGTTTGGGAATAGTAACCTATGCCAAACACTTATAGGGACCTGATTCTATTACGCACAACTTGCACCCTCAATAGATGAAAAGGTTCTATAGCCTAGAATACACCTCAGTGAGAAAACCTAGGTAGTCACCATCGGGCTTCTCTCGCTGCGGTGTGAATAAAGGAGATGGATGAATACGATTAAAACTGTCATATTGCCGCTTTGATCAGGAGGATGACTCGTTTGCCTCTTTTCTGGAAGACCCCTTCTTCTCGCTCGCACGAAGGAGAGAGAGGGTACGATCTGCTCGCGCAGCGATGCTGGGATCATGTGTCACCATAACTAATGTGAGTTGCTCTTGGCGCTGCCGTGCTTGGAGCAGTTCCAGAATCTCCTTTCCGGTCTCTGGATCAAGATTCCCCGTCGGCTCATCTGCAAGGAGGACACGGGGACGATTGATTAAGGCACGCGCAATTGCGACCCTTTGTTGCTCCCCTCCAGAGAGGCGTCCTGGTGTATGATTGAGACGGGTTTCCAATCCCACTTCCCTAAGCAGTTCGTGGGCGCGTTGTTTGAGATCAAAGGTCAGGTGCCGTCGATAGGGCATCAAGGGAGCCATGACATTCTCTAATGCTGTTAGGTTGGGCAGAAGGTAGAAGAGTTGGAAGACAAACCCAATCGTTTCTCTGCGGTAATCAGCGGCTTGTACCGCCTTGAGAGTATGCACCTGATACTGATCGATCACGATCTCCCCTTGATCTGGTTGGTCTAAAGCTCCTAATAATGCCAGTAAGGTTGTCTTGCCGCAGCCGGAAGGACCGGTAATTGCGAGAAACTCTCCGGCCTGAACTTCAAAGGAGAGTGTGTGCAAGACGGGGAGACTGCCACCGGGAAGTGCGTAACTCTTCACAATCTCTTTTACCTGGATGCGTGGGGAGGCATGTCCCTGTCGTGTTGGTGTTTCCATCACTTTTCCTCGTTATTCTGTACGTAAAATATGCATCAGCGAGAGACGCTCAATGACGCGTAAGGCGGGCAGGATGCCAATCAGAACGCCGCTACTCATCAGCACCAAGACTGTCCCAATAACGCCTGCTACCGTGAGCGGTGGAAGGTACTGCTTCTGGGCAAGTAAGACTCCCAATGCAATTCCGATGCCAGGAAGGATGCCCATGATTGCCAGCACATATCCCTCTTGCAAAAACATGTTGCGAATCATCTGTGGTCGCCAACCAAGAGCCTGTAAGACGCCGATCTCTTGCTGACGTTCACGCACCTGCATGAGGAGCATATCTGCGAGGCTCAAGATGGCGAGGAGCATGGTAAACAAGACCCCACATACTTGGGGAACAGCCGTTTGCAGGAGCACAAAATCACCGAGTAAGGTTCCCTGAAGCGTCTGACGTAAGGTGAGAATTCCGTGCAAGGTCAGTGTCAGGAGGCCGGAAGAGCAGCAGAGGCTCAGCAAGAGGATCATCGCTCGCCAGCGGGTGCGTGCGAGATTACGCACTGCCATGCTCAGAGTGGGAGGCAGGAGGATGCCCACGTACACGCTCATGGAGCGTGTACGTGGGCCATGTTCGCTGAGTACTTGAGAACCACTACGAAGCAACTCAAGAGGGTGGATATGCCAGAGTTGTACGAGGGGAAAAAGGACACTGACCAACGCGAGAGCGAGAATACCTGGAAGGGTCCAGAAGACTAGCACCCAGGGCACAGCGGCCCCAATGAGGACCGCAATTCCTAGCGCGACCAGCAACCCAACGATACCACCACTCAGTGCGATCATGAGTACCTGCAAGAGGAACGCGAGCGGAGGATGCCAGGGACGCCATCCAACAGCACTTAGAATAGCGAACTGACGTCGCTGAGAGTTGACCAACGAGCTTAAGGTAACAATCAGGTAGCCCAAACAGACCAGAAGCACCCCTCCTAGCAAGACATTCTGCGTTATGCCGAGCTGTTGTAGGTAGAGCAGACCGACCCCAAAGGAGATCCAGCGCTCCTGTACCCATCCAAGTGGCGCGACATTTTGCGTATATCCCAACTCGCCAGCCGAGACACCGGGAACATAGACCAGTGTGGGATGAGGTGAGGAGCCAAGCGTTACGAGTGCTTGTAGCCCAGTACGTTCATGGATTTGTTGTGCGACTCGTGCCACTTGCTTCCACCCATTCTCGTCGGGTGTTACATTGCCCGCGACGCGAATACGAATGACATTGATGCTCGTATCGCCCAGTATCTGTCGGGCAGCGGCAAGCGTTGTCAGTGCGAGCGGGGATTGCAGGGTAAAACCTTGAGGATTCGTCGTGGGCTGTAGTTGTTCGGGAGCGATGACGTTTCCCTTTGCATCGTAACGCAGTTGCGTCTGACTAGGAGTATAGGTACTTTCAGGGAGCCAGTTCAAAGCATCAGTGAAGCCTGCAGAGAGCTTGCGTCCGTCAAAGAGGCCCACAGTCGTCACCCGGTATCCAGCATGATTGTAGACCGTGTATCCAGTTGTGGTATACCCCTCTCCATATTGAGCGCCAATGGTCATAGGAGATTGATACAGGTCCCCTGGAAGATCCTGGACGGAACGAAAGGCGGGACTCTTTCCCTGATATTCATCGCTCTGCTCAAGCTGGACTGGCTTCACCTGATAGGCGGTATTGCCATCAGGTCCCTTTCCAACGTGAAGTTGATATTGCACATTGGAAGGTCGTGAAACGAGGTTTAAACTAAACTGATTTTCTCCATAGTTGTTGACCTAAATCGTTGAACCTTGTTGCTCAAGGTCAGCCCCAGCGGAGAAGAGATGCACATCATTTTGTGGGAGAGGGACGGACCCCTCAAAAATAGTCTGCTGTTGAGAGATGTGTTGCAGTGGGTGAGCATCATTCTGCTTAGCGAGAACCTGGGGGTCAGTTGTTGCGGTTTGCATATGGGTAAACTGCGCCCGCATGGTAATGTGTCCAGGGAGATCCTGATTGACTAGGATCGGAAGCGTATAATTGGGATAGACATCGGCAATATTTTCACCTGTGACCGTAGGTATTTGGGGATCAACTTGCAAATCCTTCTGGACCGGAAGGCCATTTCCTTGAGTAATACTCTGATTGAGATGAACGAGTTGATCTTCAGCCTGCGGATCGATGGCCGCGAGGAGAAAGGTTCCAGGATGAGGGACACCAGTAAAATATTTCCCTTGCTTCGTAAAGAAATAGGTATCGACACCAAGTGTTTGCAATGCTTGCTGAGTCTGGGGAGGAAGGGCGCAACAGGGAGCAGCGGATGCATAAATTGTGAGGTGTTGTTGATATTCTGTTTGCTCGCGAACACCATCAAAGGCGTTGAGGGTCCAGGTCAGGGTATAGAAGCCAGGAGATAAGTGCTCAGTCCCTAGACGGATAAACGGGATGGGAAAGCGTGCATTGCCAATAAACGAGATGGGGGCCGCGACCGCGACGCCGGGAAGGTGTTTGATCTGCTGATATTGCTGAAAGCTAATACCAGTGTTCAGGTTTATGAGGTGATCGGGAGGCACTGTTTGTTGTGATGCGGACGAGGTACCAGACGGAAGCACCACTAGGTCATACGTTGAGCGCCAGTTGTGTCCAATAATGTTCTTGGCTTGAAAGACAAGCGTCTGTGTCGTCACATTCAGGAGCAGGAAGGCGCATGCCGCGATCAGAAATCCACCACTTGCAAAGAGGTGTTGTCTCCAATGGTGCCTTGAAGCATGAAATACATAATTCCACATGAGTATCTTCCTTTTTCACCTTTATCAAGAACAATTCATCAAGTAAAAGTATATTTTCCACTTCTAGCACCGCTTTCATAAAAGCAAATACTGTTTCATTTAAGGGGGTTGATAGCCATAGTACATAATAAATCTACAAAAGTAAAGAGTAACGCTCATTTTGTCTTTAACATAACTCAAAGTGTTCTATAACATTTGCAATAAAGCTGTTGTCAAACTCATATTAAAATTGTTACTAGTATTTCTATGATGGACTCCATAATCCGGTTCATCCTCACTTTCAGTAATTCACAAGCGAGAAACAAGGTTGAGGAAACGAAGATATACAGTTTGAGCTAGTTCATGTAAGTCCACTTTAGTCACAAGCAATGCGACATATAACTGATGTATTCCTACTATTTTGTCAATATACATAACTTGTAGCAAAGACCCTTGTGGTCTCCCTATACCTTGCTATATGCTAATCACTGCTACATTTAATTATTGCAGAAGAGAGGTAATTTATGCTTCATGGTGTGCTACTCGACATTGATGGCGTATTGCATGTGAGCATGCAGCCAATTCCTGGTGCGGCTGATACATTGCGTTGGCTCGACCAAAACGGTTATCAGACGTGCTTTGTGACCAACACAACAACGGTAGCTCGTGCTACACTCGCACAACGACTGCAACAGGTCGGTCTGCCCATCGCGGAGGAACGCCTTCTTACTGCACCCGTTGCCACCGCGAACTACATTCGCCAGCATCTTCCCAGGAAAACGCTGCTGGGTCCTCACAAAAGGCGATACCGCTGCTGATTTCACTGGTATTGAACTGGTCGAGCTATCTACGGAGAATATCGGCGTCGTAGTGATCGGCGGTGCGGAAGAGTTGCTTACCTATGAAGCAATGAATACAGCTTTCCGCTTGATTATGGATGGTGCCGCACTACTAGCTATGCACACAAACATGTACTGGCGCACTGCTAGCGGTTTACAACTGGATAGCGGTCCCTATGTACGAGCTTTAGAGCTTGCGACAGGCAAACAGGCAGTGGTACTAGGAAAACCCGACCGAGCCTTCTTTGAACAAGCACTTTTGACAATAGATGTGCAGCCACAAGACGCAATCATGGTCGGCGACGATATCGAAAATGATGTAGCAGGAGCGCAACGTGCAGGTCTGCGCGGTATTCTTGTCTACACGGGCAAACACAAGGCCGATTCGCCTCTTCTACAAAGAATACACCCCGATGCTGCCCTATCCTCAATTGCTGATTTGCCAGCATATCTTAACACTCTGTAGGGACCGATTATTGCATCGCGTCCTTCGTGGGCGCAATTGATTCGCCCACCGAGGACGCGATGAAGCTGGTCCCTACGCCTATCCGTCCTAGGATCATGTGGTTCCGACAACACCTTTAATCAAAAATCTAGACCGCCTTTATCCAAACATCTCACTGATGCTTTCGCGGTTGTGGATGCGCCGAATGGCCTCACCGAACAGCGAAGCAACCGACACCACCTCAATCTTTTTAGAAAACTCCACAGGCTGGTTTTCAACGGTATCGGTCATAATCAGACTTTTGAGTGGACTTTTGTCGATACGCTCAATCGACCCCTTTGCTAGCACACCATGTGTCACAACCGCATGTACGTCTCGTGCGCCGCGTTCCAGTAATTTGATTGATGCCTCAACTAGCGTTCCACCGGAAATAGTGAAATCATCGACAATCACGACGTTTTTGTCCTTGACCTCACCGATGATATGTAGAACTGATGCTTTTTCATCGTGAGCCAAGCGCTCTTTGTCGGCGATTGCAATGGAGACGCCGAGACTAGAGGCGAAGCGACGGGCTTGTTTGGCGAAACCGACATCTGGTGAGACAATCACGAGATCATCAAGGTTCAATGCTTTGATGCGCTCACATAGGAGTGGGAGAGCGTACAAGTTATCAACGGGTTTATGAAAGAAGCCTTGAATTTGTGGTGCATGCAAGTCCATTGTTACCACGCGGTCTGCTCCCGCAACCTCAATGGCGTCGGCACACACACGAGCGCGAATAGAGACGCGTGGCTCGTCTTTCTTATCACCCTTCGCGTAGCTAAAATAGGGGATAAGTACCGTTACTTCGGCGGCACCGGCACGCTTAAAGGCGTCAATCCAAAAGAGTAACTCCATAAAATTATCATTTGCAGGAAACACCGTTGCCTGCACAATATAGACGCGTCGTCCGCGCACATTATCCTCAATACGTACAAAGATGTTGCCATCGGAGAAGCGGAGTGTTTCGTTGAGTCCTTGAGGGAGATTTAAGTATTCACAAATACGAGCAGTAAGCCTTCGGCTGCCACTACCCGAAAAAATTGCCATGCCATCGGGTTCCATGATAAAATCCTCTTTTTAAGCCATAAAGAGTATGATAACAGGACCGAGGGATAGAATAGTACCCTCGGTCTCCTGTATCATACCATCTTTTCTTTATCTAGTGGTGCCATAAAACCACTAATTTCTAGTTGTAGATATAGAAGACACGTTCCTTTCGGGCCGTGATGGGTGAGGGAATACCCTCTTGCTATATTTGTATGCATATGGTACTATGTATGCATGAAAGCAAAAGAGAAACCGACGTTACGGGCGTCGCAAGAAACACGCCAACAGTTAAAGGTCATCGCCGCTTTGACAGGTGAAACGATGCAATTTGTTCTCGCTCGTCTCATCAAAGCAGAGTTTGACCGTGTAAAGGAAGGGAAGTAATAGATGTCGCAACGCTCCTATAAGTACCGTTTCATACCAACGCCTGAACAAGCGCATAACCTTGCGTGTACGTTTGGATGTTGCAGATTTGTGTACAATTGGGCATTGCATCTGCGTACTACTGCATATTTTGGGCATGGTAAACGCCTGTACTACAATGACCTCTCGCGCGCATTAACCGCCCTCAAAAAGGAAGAGGAAACTGCGTGGTTAGTACAAGTCTCAAGTGTTCCCTTACAACAATCCTTGCGGCATCTCGATACAGCACTGGTCAACTTTTTTGAGGGACGTGCCAAGTATCCCAAGTATCACAAGAAGTCTCAGAAACAGAGTGCTACTTATGTCGCTACTGGATTCGTGTGGAACGGCTCTGCTCTGACACTCGCCAAGCATAAAGAACCCTTAGATATCATCTGGTCACGCTCCTTGCCTGATGGAGCTAAGCCGAGTAGTGTGACTGTTACGAAAGACAAAGCAGGTCGGTACTTCGTCAGCATTTTAGTGGAAGAGAACATTGCAACCCTCCCTATGACTGACAAGAGCGTTGGTATAGACTTAGGCTTAAAGTCGTTTCTCATCACAAGTGATGGTGAAGTAATTGACAACCCGAAATACTATGTTCGCTCTGAAAAGAAATTAGCCAAGCTTGAGCGTAAGAAAGCCAAGAAGAAGAAGGGAAGCAAGAACCGTGACAAGGCACGCAAGAAGGTTGCACGACTCCATGCTAAGATAGTTGATATGCGCCGTGATTTTCAGCACCAGCTTTCGACCAAGCTTATTTGTGAGAACCAAACGATTTGTGTTGAGACGTTAGCGGTGAAAAATATGCTGAAAAATCACAGTGTAGCCAAGGCTATACAAGACGTGGGCTGGTCTGAGTTTGCACGTCAGTTGGAGTACAAAGCAGCGTGGTATGGGCGGACCATCATCAAAATTGACCGATGGTCTCCCTCAAGCAAGACCTGTCATTGTTGTGGCTGGATCAAAGAGGATTTGACCTTAGAAGACCGCGTGTTTGTTTGCGAGGACTGTGGCAATGTCACAGATCGGGACTATAACGCGGCCTGTAATATCGTGTCTGTGGGACTCACAGCCGTAAATGCCTGTGGAGGTATCATAAGACGTGGCAGACGAAAGTCTGGATATGCAGATGCCGTTGAAACAGGAAGCCTCTCTTAGCGATGAGAGGGAATCCTCACGCATTCTATGCGTGAGGAGGATGTCAAGCTTCGTAGCGACCACCGAGGTATGTGGCGAGAAATTTCTCGGCTGCTGCATAAAACTTGATGCGGTTCTCAGGCTTGGCGAAGCCGTGTCCCTCATCTGGGAAGAGCAGGTATTCGTAGTTAATACCCTTGCTTTTCATTGCCTCGACAATCTGTTCCGACTCCGCTTGCTTGACACGTGGGTCGTTGGCTCCCTGCGCGATGAGCATCGGGATTTTGATCTGGTCAACCTTGAACAGAGGTGAGCGCGACTTCAAGAAATCCTCTTCGGTCTCAGGATTGCCTACTTGATTGTAAAATTGTGCAAGAAACGATGACCAATAGGGTGGAATACTTTTGATAAGCGTGAGCAGGTTGCTCGGTCCGACGATATCAACGGCACAGCAGAAGAGGTCGGGTGTAAATGTTGCTCCCACTAACGCTGCATAGCCACCATACGAACCGCCGTAGATTGCCACTTTTTTCGCATCGGCTATGCCTTGCTGAACCGCCCATTGCACGGCATCAACAAGATCATCATGCATCTTGCCGCCCCACTCCTTGTTGCCTGCGTTCAAAAATTCTTTCCCATAGCCCGTCGAGCCACGATAATTCACCTGCAAACAGGCATAGCCACGATTAGCAAACCATTGCGCCTCTGGATTATAGCCCCAAGTGTCACGCACCCATGGCCCTCCATGTACGTTTAGAACCATTGGCAAATTCTTTGGCTCAATTCCTTCGGGTAATGTTAGATAGCCATGAACAGTAAGGCCATCGCGTGAGGTGAAGGTGATTGGTTGAATATGAGCGAGCGTGTACTTGCTTAACTCAGGCTGATTGTCGAAAAGAAATGTAGCACTTTGCTCTTTACGGCTGTATGAGTAATAGGGAACGGGACCGTTGTCAACGGTAAAGGCCACAATCCATGTATCATCGGCATCGTTACGACTGGTAATAAGCAGGTCGCCCTGATGAATTTCGCGGATACGATCAAAATCTAGCCGAATCAAATCATCCAGAATTGTCCATTCAACGCGATCTTTATTGAAGGCGACCGCTTGTACTTCATATGTGTCCGGGTTTATCAGCACATTGCCCACGTCATATTGTGCGTCCTCCGCCAGGACTTGTATCTCTTGTGTCGCAATATTGAGTGTCACAAGACGGCCTGTATTACCATTGCGCGAATCAATCAGGTAGAGCGATTGTCCATCGTGTGTGAAGCCAAGTGGACTACTCGTAAGTAGGTCGTTGGGACTCCATACAAGCAACTTACGCCACTCGCTCTGCTCGTTGTCTCGCACGAGTAGTTCGCTGCCCCCATCAGGTGTTGTTGCAAGTGCGGCACGTACCACGAATTGTGCATCGACAACCCAACCAGCAATATTGCCTGGATTCTTTGCCACCTGTGTCAACTCTCCTGTCGTCAGGTTGAGACGGTAGGCGTCGTGAATTTGTGGATTATCTTTGTTCAGACCAATAATAAGCTCATTAGGAAAGTGCTTATCACGCTCGATAACTTCCACCAGCACGTCTTCAAACGGCGTCAGGTCGCGTGTCTCTTGTGTATCCAGGTTGGTCGCATATAAACGAAAATTTTCGTTTCCACCAAAGTCCTGCACATACAAAATGTGCTTGTTATCCGCCGCCCAGAAATAGGAACGTATACCGCGCTCCGTATCCTTTGTCACAGGCTGAGCATCATTAGCTCCAACAGTGCCAACCCAAACATTCAGCACATCATTTACTGGCGCAATATACGCCATACGCTTACCATCCGGCGAAATTCTTGGGCTTGTATTAACAGGATTCCCGAAAAGCACTTTTCTTGGGATAAGTTCAACCGTTGGTGTGGTCATTGTAACTCCTTGTAAATTACGATGTCATGTAGGGACCGATTTATCACGTCTTGGGGAAGGTGGGGGAACACGTCGGTAACGACTCATTTCCCCCACCTTCCCCAAGACGTGATAAATCGGTCCCTACGCAGATAGTATTTTCCTATATACATCATACGTCTGCCGCGCAATCTGTTCCTGCGTGTAGTTGTCCAACACGCGTTGTCGGCCACGCTTCGCAAGGTCGGCGTAGAATGTAGGATCATCGAGCAACTTTTGCACGCATTGTGCCAAGTCTTTCGCATCGCCCTCTTGAAAGATAAGGCCCGCATCTCCGATCACGTGCGGAATCTCACCGCTTGTGGAGCCAATCACAGGCGTCTCACAGGCCATGGCTTCGGGTAGAACACGTCCAAACTGCTCTATCCAGTTTGGCTGTGTGATTGAAGGCAACACAAACGTATTAAGCTGCTCCATCTCATGTGGCACTTCATATGTCGGGACGCTACCCTTGAAGGTAACACGCTCTGTGACGCCTAAACGTGCCGCCTGCTCCTCTAACACACTCTTCATAGGGCCATTGCCGATGAAGACGACACGGCAATACGAGGGCAGATACGTGAGTGCCTCGACCATCAATGGCAAGCCCTTTTCCTCTTTGAGCCGACCAATAAAGCCAAGCGTGAAGGGAGCGTCTGGCTCGCGCTGTATACGTGGCGCACTACGTTTGTAGATGTCGGTATCAAAGCCGAATTGTGGAATGACATGCACGGGACCCTTGTAGCCTTTGCGTCGCAACACACCCTCGGCGTCACGGTTCCCTGCTAATGCAGCGGCAGCATAGCGATAGTTGTAGAGTTCAAACTGACGAAACGGCGGTGGATAACTACGATACAGGTTTTGCCAGGTGAAAAAGAGGGCACGTGCTTTATGTTGTTGTGCTAAAAACATAGCATGCGCTGTCGCAACGTTGTACGGCTCTTCGTCAATATGCACCATCTCTGGTCGAACCTCGCGCATTATCTTCCCTAGCTGCGGGTAGTAGTGCAGATGAAAATTGCCATTGAGTGTCATGGGTGTGACAATCATTTGATAGCCACTTGTGTAGAGTCGCTCAAGCACTTGTTTACTGCCATCATCGCTTTGCCAATATTCAGGCGTGACAACTGTTAATTCAACATCAGGAAACTTAGCTATCTCTTCTAGTTTGCGTTGTGAGGTCCCCGCAACTAGGGCCTTTGAAATCATTAATACGCGCATTATTCGTTCAAATCTTTCCGAGTGGTGCCGTCTTACGAGGATTTGTGCCGCGTGTGAAGGTTTCCTCATAGACGGTAATAGTTTCGTCTGCCGTTTTGTCCCAACTAAACTGTGCTGCACGTTGCAATGAACGCGCTCGCAAATCCTTTTGTAGCTCTTCATTTGTTAAAACACGACGCATGGCATCGACTAAGGCTCGTGTGTCTTCTGGATCGACCATAATCGCGGCATCGCCCACAACCTCTGGCAAAGAGGTGCGATTAGAGCAGACGACAGGCGCACCGCAACTCATCGCCTCAAGTGGGTCTAGCCCAAACCCCTCATAAAGCGACGGAAACACAAAGAGGCTGGCACCGCTATACATTGCTGGCTTATCCTCTTCATCTATAAAGCGATATACTATCTGTCCCGTCATGCCCAGATCGGCGGCTACTGGACGCGGGTCTGGGAAGAGCGGCCCCTTTTGCTTGTCAGGATTGCCCGCAATCAAAAGCTGTAATTTGGGATCGCCAAGCTGTCCATAGAGGTGTGCAAAGGCGCGTACTAACTGAGGGACATTCTTACGCTGGTCAAGCCCACCGAGATAGAAGACATAACGCTCACCTAAGCCATACTTTGCGCGTACTTTTGCGAGTGTTGCCGAGTCGGTAACAGGCTTATACTCATCACCGGCTGCCTCGTAGATCACGCGAATGCGCTCGGCTGGCAGTTTTAATGCATCAACCATGTCTTGTTTCGCATGTTGAGAAACCGTGATAATCATTGTCGCTCTATGAGCTGCGTTCGCCACCAGTTGCATATATGCTTTAACCTTCGCATCGGGTTGATAGGCGGGCAAGCGCATGGGAATAACATCGTGAATGGTAACAACGGTTGGCGTTCGCGGAAGCAATGGCGGCGCGAAATATGGCACATGAAAAATATCTACACCTGCCTTACGTGCTGCGGCTGGCCCGGTTACTTGTTCCCACACAACCTTTTGTATATTCTCGTTGTTCCCCACAATACTGGGGACTGCTTGCATCTTATAAGGAAATGCAGACGAATTTTTTCCATCAACAGGCTGTGGTCCTAATAGAACATATTCATTTTGCGTGTCTGCTTGCGCGAGTGCTGCAAGCAGATGAATCATATATTGTCCACTTCCCGTGGCGGGATATTGAAAGAAGAGTGCATTAATACCGATTTTCATTGTTCAAAGTTCCTCGACGTTAAACGTTTTCTCCCCATTGTACAGCTTTTGATAGATTGTGAGCATCTTTTGCGCCGACTTTGCCCATGTATATTGCTGCGCTCGCTCATACCCCTTGCGCTGTAGTTCTTCACGTAGCGGCTCATCTTCGGTCAATCGTGTGAGTGCGTCAGCTAATGCGTCGATATCATAGGGGTTAACGAGCAGGGCAGCGTCTCTGGCAACCTCTGGCAACGCAGATATATCGGAGGTGATGACAGGTGCGCCACACGCCATTGCCTCTATAGGAGGAACGCCAAAGCCCTCGAAAAAGGAGGGAAACGCAAAGATATCAGCCATACTATATAGCGTTACAAGTTCGAGATCAGTAACACGTCCCAAAAAACGTACCTTTTTTTCTAACTTGAGTTCAGCTACAAGCTGTTTTGTCTCTTCGTACAGCCAACCTTGCCCTCCCGCGATAGCGAGCATGGCAGGACCATTCTTTCTCTGCTGTGCTTTATGGAAGGCTTTAATCAGTCCGATATGGTTCTTTCGTGGCTCTAGCGTCCCTACAGCCAACACAAGCGGTGCTTTCAAATTGAACTTATGTTGTGTAGCTCCCAGCAGCACCGGGTCGGTGATACGTCGAAAGTGCGCTCCTACACCATTGGGAATGACCGTTAGTTTCTCTTGCGGAGTGTGAAAGTGCTTGACGAGAGTCCGTCCAACTTCATGCGAGACGGTGGCGACGACATCAGCAGTTTCTACAGCTTCGGGGACAACTTTGTTGAGGTAGGCGGCAAGCGAGGGAACGGCATACTCTGGGTGTTCCAGGAAGGCAAGGTCATGAATAGTAACGACCTTACGCACCTTTTTCCCCATAGGTGGAAGCGTAAAATCAGGGCCGTGATAGATATCAATCGGCCCTGTAAAAAGTGTTGCTGGCAAGAGTGGAGTGTGCCAGCGATACCAGAGAATATTGAGGTAGCGGTCAGGAATCAAGACACTGCGTCCAATGACGTTTTCTGCTTCAGGAAATGAATGTTCTGGTGTTGGGCGTCCACTGGTGAGCAGAGTATAGCGTGTCTGCGTGTCTTGTTGTAGCATCGCTGCAAAAAGATTACGTACATATGAGCCAATACCCGCCCCCTGACGAATAGCTGCCGTATAGTCAAGTGCGATACGCATTACGGTTCCTCTTATTATGCGGACTATGAGAATGCTAGCGGTTTTCCAAACAAGCCTAGTTGCTCGCCGCCAAGTAGATGAAAGTGGAGGTGGAAGACCGTTTGTCCAGAGTCGGGGCCAACATTGGTGACAACACGATAGCCGCTCTGCTCAATGCCTAACTGACGTGCGATAGTTTGTGCGGCAAGATAAATGTTTGCTAGTAGTGGTCCGTGTTCCTTGGTGAGTTCTGTCATAGAAATAATGTGTTGTCTTGGAATAATCAGAATGTGGTCTTTTGCCTGTGGATGCAGGTCCCGAAAGGCTACAATGTCTTCATCTTCAAAGACGAGCGTTGCAGGTATCTGCCCTGCAGCGATCTTACAAAATATGCAGTTTTTGTCCATAAAAAATACCCCTCGATTAAAAAATTGGAAGAAGCGAAGTGAGGTCGGGTAGGGACCGATTTATCGCGTCCGTGGGGTGGGGAGGGGACACGTCGCCGCGCAGAATCATTGCCGACACGTTTGCCCTACCCCGCCCCTTGGACGCGATAAATCGGTCCCTACAAGCGTTTCGTTATGCCTCCCCAAAAACCTACTGTTGAAGGCTGGTGTTCTGCCCCTGTCCTATCTACTTACTCTTCCTTGACGTTTGTCTCTACCGCAACAGGCTCGGTTACGGCCTCTTCTGGCTTGACCTCTTCCTTCACTACATCTACCACTGCACCTGTATCTGTATCATTTAATGAATCGGTCGGTACGGGCGTGGTTGTTTCTACTGTAGGTTGTTGAGTCTCTGTTTCAGGCTGTGTCTCGCCTTTTGCCTCGTCAGCAGCTTTCTCTGGTTGCTTCAGTTCTATGCCATGTAGTTCAGGATCGTTGTATTGTGGTAGGCCCATTTGTGTGCGTATCTTTTTGATTGCCTGATACACATCTCCTGGTTTCAGCGAGAGGGCTTCAGCGATCTGTTTATGCACACCTATATTTGGTAGAGGTAGGTATGGCTCATAAAGTGTTGTAATCTTTGCCAGTTCCTCATCGTCTCCCTTGTAGCTTTGGGCTTCCCACCAGCTTGGGATATGCTGACGGTCTCGTAGGTCTTTAATAATCTTCTTGACCGCAGTTTTGGGAATTTCAAGCTCCTGCGCGATCTGTGTACGAATACCATCGAACTCGATTGGAGTCGCTAATTCCAGGTACCGTGTCTCCACCTGCGTTATTTGTTCAGCCGTTGGCTCAAATGGCTTTGGTGGCTCTATCTTTTCACGCTTTGGTGGTGGTGGTGGTTTTGGTGTCTTTACCTTCGGTTTACCAGCCTTTGGTCCACCCGGTCCAGACGGACGTGGTTGTCTATCAGCACGGTCGGTATTGGGCCGCTCTGTACGTGGAACACGGTCCATCGGTTGACGCGGACGTGGGGCTGCATCGGGGAGGCCAGAGCCACCGCCAACGCGGTAAGGGCTGGATGGAGTACGAAAGGTGTTTTCTCGGTAATTGTTGGGGCCGCGACTGCCGCCATCCCGTTCTCGGTAGTTGCCGGGAGCGCCTGTATCACGCGAATCGCCAGGACCTCCACGAGTATCGCGTGGTGTCGGGGAGGAAGGTATCTTGGGACGTGTAGGTTGATCGGGTTCAGCGACCTTCACATCGCTTAACGTATCGAGCCATTGATTCGTGCCGCTCTTCACCTGTGGCTTAGGCTTCGGTGGTGGTGGTGCTTGTTGCACCACAGTTGCTTTTGGTGGTGTTGGTGGTGCTGCTTTCGCCGCCAACTTCTCTTTTCTAGCTTTCTGCACACAATCAGGGCAAGTGATATCTTTAGCATTTGCCGACTGAAACCACTTGCCACAGGTGTTGCAGCGCATCTTGGTCTTACTTGCCATATGCAAAACTCCCCTGTACCACTATAAAAATGGATTGTTGTCTTTGAAGCGTCGGAATGCCTTCCTATTATACTCTATGTTCGCTCTTTGTCTATAGTTTTGCTCTTTTCTACATTCTCTTTATTCTTCTGAGATAATGTTTTGTTAGCTGGCTCCAATGCTTGAGTTACGGCTGTCAGGAGATCATCAAGCTCAAATGGCTTGTACACAACGACAACGTTTTTTGAGACAAGGTAGCCTTCCATCTCGCGTACCGCCTTTTGCGCTGCCGTACAGATGATAACAGGAATTGATGCCGTGGTGGGCTGCATCTTGAGTAACTGCAACATCTGCCAACCAAGCTTTTCTTCACCAAATACCACGTCTAAAATAATAAGGTCTGGACTGATTTGCTCAATGTCGTTAGCCTTTTGTAGTGGAAACGAAGATAATGTAACTTGATAGCCTTCGCTTTCTAGTAACAGACGAAATACCTCCAAAATATCTTGAGTATCGTTAACTACTAAAATATGTTTTGCCATGTGGCTCTCCCTCCTACTATACAGATGTTTCCCAAAGGATAATATCATAGAACCGCTCGTATTACTATTGCTAGCAGAAGGTTTTTCTGGTTGCGTCTTTTCTATGTGTATGCGACAATCAGTTGTACGAGTATGACAGAAAAAAGAAAACAGCGAGAGGAGCTATATATGGCGCGTACAGAAGAGGAACCAATCATTAATATATGGAGCGAAAAGGTTGCGCTAGGACCGTTTCATCGCGGCGTGGTGCCTCTACTTTCAAAATGGGATAACGACTTTGAGGTGGCTTTCTTTTCGGGTGATCCCTTGCGCTCAGTACCGCGAGAGACAACAGAGTCACGTTTTGAGCAGAGTAACCGCGAGATTTCACGCGATAGGATAGACTTTATTATCTACGAGAAGGAAACATTACGACCTATTGGTCTGACCGAGTTGCGCCGCATCAGCTACCGAGCGCGTACCGCCGACTATGGCATTCTTATCGGCGAGAAGGACTGTTGGAGCAAGGGCTACGGTACCGAAACGACGCTTCTTATGCTCGACTACGGTTTCTCAATCCTTGGTCTCCACAACATCACACTTGAGACATATGCCTACAATGAACGTGCCATTAAAGCATATGAACGTGCAGGTTTTCGTATCATGGGCCGACGACGGGAGGTAAACCTGTGGGGGGGCAAATACTACGACGAGGTCATTATGGATTGTCTCTCAACGGAATTCGAGACGCCATTAAAACGTATTTTGACGTTACCATAACCTTTTCAGTATACACAACAAAGAGGAGCGAAACTCTTGGTCTCGCTCCTCTTTGTTGTATGGATAAAAACTATTTGGTGCCGATTGCAAAGATGTGAATTTGTCCCTGATTAACGGTCGCTGGCAGCGTGACGCTTTTAAGTGTCTTGCCTGCCTGTAACGCGGCCCCTACGTAGAACACATTCGGCATCTGGTTCATTTGCATGCCACCTGCTGAGTCACGGTAGGTTGTGTTGACTACAACCTGCTCCCCGTTGAGTGGTGCTGACGAACCTCCACTGAGCGTCCAGTCGCTAAATCCAAGGGAGAAAGCTTGTGTTGTGCCATCACTATAGGTGATGGTTGCCATGCCTGTCGAAGGACCAAAGCTTGCTGAACCCAGGAACGCTAGAGTTGTTGCGCCTTTGACTGCTGTAACAGGAATAGTCTGCCCCTGTGCCTGTACATTGTCTGGAGTGCCAGCTTTTGCTGTCGGCCATGTGAAGGTGACACCATTGAATGTAATCGTCTTGCCAGGAGTGATGCCTGCATTCTGCAACGCCTGCACGGAGTAGCTGAAGCCTGCACCGTCGAAATTGCCAGTACCCATAGCGGCGTCATCACTGGTACCACTATTGTTAACTGGAAGAACTGTTGGTGTTCCGGTGCCAGTACCCGTACCGGTGCCGGTACCTGTTCCAGTGCCGGTACCTGTTCCAGTACCCGTACCCGTTCCAGTACCTGTACCCGTTCCAGTACCCGTTCCGCCACCCTGTGCGCTAGGGCATGTTACAGTTACTGTTCCTTGTGCAAATGCTAGTGTGCAGGATTGACCATTGATTGTCGTTGTTCCCATGCATCCTGCAATCGCTGTTCCATTTACACTACAATTAGGTGCAGTCGTTGTGCCGGTGCCGGTACCCGTTCCGGTACCGGTACCTGTTCCGGTGCCGGTACCTGTTCCGGTGCCGGTCCGGTGCCGGTACCCGTTCCAACACCTGTCAGTGTTGCGGCCGTTACTACTCCATTACCGTCGGTTGTGAGTGTTACCGGATTCTGGATATTGAGCAAGCCAACGCAGTTCAAACCGTTCGCGCTTAATGTCGCGTTAAGACGACCTGCCAGGAAGGTAAAGAGCGAATTTCCTGCTGTAGGAATGGGTGAAGCTCGGTTCAAAAAGTTCGGCATATCCAACTGTAATTTTGGAAGCGCAATGTTAATCAGATTGGTGCAATACGTAGTTGTGTTTGCCGCTGCTGGTGTGTTGGCAGGCATTTGATCGACACCCACGCGATAGGCATTTACTTTCGCAAGGCTGGCCTTGTTATTGATAAGTACCATTTCGTCACCGGAAGGAACCAATGCAATAGGTGCCTGCTGATTGGCGGCAGCTTGTAGCTCATCCGTTGCTAGAGTCGGTGTCATTACTCCGTTATTCGCCAGATCAGGAATTTGCCATGCCTGACAGCCAAGTGCTGGATCGAGAACGCGAGAGACCAATGCATTGTCACTTGGATTTCCCAAGGTGGTCGCGCCAGCTAGTTGAGCTTGGTTCGCGGCTGTGAGTTGAGCCGTCTGACCATTGGCATTGACTAGATATCGGGTTTGTACGTTGTCACTCTGATCCATATCGACAACACCAAAGCTGCGTGTTGTAGGACATGCCTGCCCATCGCTAGCCATGCCAATAGGTGGAACCGTGATTTTCTGGGCTTGAATTGCTCGGTTGACGACGCGGAAAAAGCGAGGTGCATTACAATGAGCAAATTGCCCGAAGTCTGACCCATTGAGACCATTGACACAACGACCACCGACTGTATCACCAGTTAGATGCAGGAAAGTGCCATTGAAGCCGAACCAGAGTGCCACAGTTGCTCCCTGGGGGATTGTGGGAGCAGTTGGGGCAACAGCTGGCTGTGTGCCCTGGTCAACGACCAATGGCTCGTAAGCTGACAGCGTGTTTGTAGCTGGGTCAAAGATTGCTGCTTGCACAAACGCGGACTGATTAGTGTTGGACTCATTACATGGTCCTTGTGCTGGATCGGTGGCGAACAGTTGGTAAGGTGTCGCTAATCCTTGTGCGGTTAATGGCTGATTCGGAATTTGTAATGAACAATTGGGATCAACAACACCTGCCGCATGGCTAAAGATGCCTTTTTGTACAGCCACAAACGTTCCTGCTCCTATTACGACGAGCAAGGTAACAGCTACGCCAATAAGCATCAAAGGTGAAAAGCGTGGGCGTCGCGCTCGTGGGGAACGTAAGCCGGATTGTGACTTGTTTGGTACATTCGGCCTTATTAAGGTTTGCATGGGTCATCACTTCCTTTTTCTCAAAAAATAGTGCCAGACGGATTGGTGGGGGGACCTATCGTCTCCACAGCACCTGAACCCCACTATGGGGTTGGTAACGACCAAATTTCCCTTCACTCCTGAAGGAGGGTAGATACACAAGGCGTACTACTCTCAATACAAGACATCTTGTCGTCCTGATGTACTGTCACTTCTTCTGTATGCGAGAAGCGGTATGACGAGTAGAGAATTTTTTCTTCCCTTGCGGTAGGCTAGCTATAAATACTCTGAAACGCTTTGAAATACAAAGGTATCTATGTAGCCTCGAAGGTGAGTATACACGTCTTTGTCTACTCTATTAGAGAAATTGGGGGAAATTGACAGAAAAGTACTAGCAAGTGGTAAAGGTATTCACACTTTTCGGCGCTGAAGTGGTAAAGATATTCATACTACTCAGTAAAGAAGTGCTCAACATCCCGAATACTTGATGTTCTGCGTGCAGGTGGCAGGGCATTAAGTACCATTTTGCCGTAGCCCTTTGTATGCAGACGCGTGTCAAGTATCGCCATAACACCACGGTCTTCGCGTGTACGCAACAAACGACCAAGCCCTTGTTTAAGACGCAAAACGGCTTGTGGTAGGACATAGGTGCCAAACCAGTTTTCGCCTGCCGCTTTCATTTGCGCGACTCGTGCTTCATGTACCGGGTCATCGGGTGGGTCAAAGGGTAGTTTGTCAATCACAACAAGCGATAATGCCTCACCCGCGATATCAACGCCTTCCCAAAAACTCTTAAGACCAAAGAGGACCGACCCCTCTTCCTCGCGAAAACGTCGCGTAAGTTCGAGACGCGTCATATCGCCTTGCTTGAGCAGAGGATAGGGCAAGTGTGGTGACATCAACTCATATGCACGTTCTAACATACGCTTGCTCGAAAAGAGCAAGAACGCGCGTCCACGCGATGCCTTGACCAACTTATACATCTCGCGTGCTATTGCTTTCATGTAGTCATCGGAGCCGGAGCCATATGTTGGTTCGGGCAGATCACGCGGCATGTAGAGAAGCGCGTTACTTTCGTAGTCGAAGGTAAGTGGCAAAATGCGTTCCAGCACTTCATCTGGCTCATCGGTTTTTTCAAGTCCAATTCGTCGCCGAAAATAGCCAAAGTTAGGTCCTTTTTCCTCTGGATGTGTTGGGTTAGGACCAATGGTTGCCAGCGTAGCCGAGGTGCAAATCACGTTACACTTCTTAAACAACTTTTCTTGTAGCCAACTTGTTACATCCAATGGAGCGGCAGAAACCTGTAGCTGTACGCCACGCTGTCCCGACGTTTGTACGCGCTCTACATAATATACAAACTTGGTAGGTTGCGCTACCGAGAACACGGTACGAATGTTTTCCGCCAGGTTTTGAGTTCGCTTGAGCAGTTTATCGTAGAGTTGCCCCTCTTTTTCTGGCAGGTCCTTCGGGCGTTGTTTGCGGAGCAAATCGGCAAGGTCAGAGATGACCGTTGCCAATTTGAGACCCTCTTCTAATGGTGCTTCGAGATTGGCCCGTCCCTTATAGCCTGGGTCGGCAACCTGTGCCAATCTCGCCCATGTCTGTGTTGATTGCTCCATTGCGTCGTGTTGTAAGCTAAGTTGGCTATGATTGCGTAGTGTACGCTGATTGAGCAACGCCTGTATCTGTGTTGGGCCAATGGTGATCGTAAACGAACGCGTCGCTTCCTCTTCCAAATGGTGGGCCTCGTCCAGGATAATCACATCGCGTTCGGGCAACAGAAAGCCCCCGATAGCAGCATCTAGTAATAACAATGTATGATTGACAACAATGACCTGAGCTAAGGCCGCCTGTTCGCGCATCTCACGTACATAACAATCCGAAAAGTAGCCACACTTGCTCCACGCGCACTGGTCGCTATCCGTCGCAACCTTACTACGGATGTCATTGGGAAGTTGGAAGCCCAACGTCTCAAAATCGCCCATAAAGGTCGAGTCTGGGTCGTTGGTGATATCTACAAGCCGCTTAAAATCAGCATTTTTGGCGTAGAACTGCATGCCTGTCCGTTCGTTCTCTAAACGGTCAATGCACACATAGTTGCCAACACCCTTGACCAGTGCCGCCCCAAAATCCTTGATATGCTTCTGCACAAACGGAATATCTTTATAAAAAAGCTGCTCCTGCAATGCCTTGTTCGCTGTACTGATGATAGCGACTTTGCCAGAGCGTACAGCAGGCACGAGGTAGGCTAGACTCTTCCCTGTCCCAGTTCCAGCTTCGATAATGGCTGGAACATTCTCGTTGAGGGCACGTGCAACTACCATTGCCATCTCAACTTGCGCTGGTCGCTCTTCATAATTTGGGAGTCGCTGTGAAAGTATTCCCCCTTGACGTAGATCATCGGAGACGATGCTTTGTAGACGTGAGTTGTTCAAAGGAGTAGATTTTTTAGGCTGAACTACCTCAGCCTGTTCTTCATCATTTATAGGTAAGATTGGCGCAATTAATTGTGTCCCTACAGGGTCAACTTCTTTATGTTGTGTAGACAAAATGGATGTACTATGTTGTGTGTCTACATGTTTTAGATCGTTGCTTTTGTGTTGCAAAGGTGAAGAGGGCGCAATGGATTGTACCCCTACAGATGCCGTGTCTTCGTCTGCTACAGGAGCAGGCGGCGTCACTATTTTTCGTGGTGCAATAGGACGTGCCTTTGTGTTAGGTACAACAGCAACACCAATCAATGCTTTCAAATAGGCATCGGCGAATGCTTGCACAGTGGGGAAGCGGTCTTCTGGTTTATAGGCGAGTGCTTGCGTCAAGACGCGTTCGACAAGCGGTGAGATGGCCGTATTGATGCTGCTTGGTGCTGGGAATGAGGTCTTTTCTTGCTGTTCTAACAGGAGTTCGCGTTCCGTTGCCTCGAACGGGCGGCGTCCACACAACCATTCGTATACCATAACCGCTAGTGCGTATTGATCGCTTGCCGCTACTGGCAGACCTTGCAAATGTTCAGGAGCCATATAGGGGATAGCAAATGCCTCGTCATCAAGCGTAATCTCGGGTGTGCTGAGCGAAAATTCAGTGATAAATGGGTTTTTGCGAGCATCAATTTTGAGGCTCCCTGGATGCAGGTTAGCATGCAGCGTGTTTTGCACATGTGCATACTGTAGGGCATCGGCAACAGGCGAAAGGATTAACCGTATATCGGCTGGAGAGCGTGTTGCATCGCTGACAAAATAGTTGCGTAACGTCTCGCCATCCCGACTCTCTAATACCAGATAGCCAAAATCTTCGTCGAAATCGAAGGTTTGGGTATCAAGGATGCTGCGATGTTTCAGTTTCTTGAGCTGTCCTGCCCGTTTCTGAAATGCTTCTTTGGCTTCTAACGATGACAGAGGAACATTGAGGCGTTTGATTGTTACGTCTTTTTTGCCGCGCTTACTCTGGTAAAAGCTGCTCGTAGAACTCATGCTGAGTAAACTAATGATACTATAGGGGCCAATGCGCTCAAGCTCTACGTCCGGCATGCTCTTCTCAATCTCCTCATTCCCAAAAAATGCGAACACATGTTTGTCTTTGCAGTATAGCATAGCATGCCAGAGGGAACAATGTTCTATCGTTATTCCATACTCACGAGGCGTGTTGTGGCGATGAGGACGGGCTGCGCCTGAGCGTTTGTGTAGTGCAGTTGAAGCGTGACGAGATCAAGAGTAGTATTCTTGCGACCTTTACGACTAAAACCGTCCATAACGGTCATAACTCCTGTCAATATCTCATCGACATGCATAGGAGCAAGATACTCATATCTCTCCTCTCTATGTACAAGACGAGCAATATCAAGCCCAAGTTCAGAAAGATTTTCAACAAACTGTGTATTGCCCCAAAAGAGCAAAACGGTTCCCATCGTGGGAGGAAAGGGTATGTCAGTGTATCCAGCTTCCTGTGCGACCTCTTTACTTTGATAAATAGGATTACTATCACCTATAGCAAGTGCTAATTCCCGAATTTTGCTTCGTTCGATAGTAATACTAAACGCTGGAAAGCTATACCCTATTTTGCCTACATCAAACATAAATCCTTCTCCAATATTTAGTGCTATACCAAAGACAACTACTTGACACTCATGTATGTATAGAGTATATTAGTGTATAAGATACACTAAGTAAAAATAGTAATAAATACGTATCAATATTAGTATAGAATGCTAAATTGGTTTTGTCGAGGGCTAGGAGGAATAGTATATGGAAGAGCAGCAGGGGGCTATAACTACAGAGAAACAAACCGAGAATAATGTACAAACTGAGGTGCATCACTACGATGTCAGTAAATATGAGCGGCCTTCGGTAACAGTAGATGTAGTGATGATGAGCTTAAGACAACGTGACTTGCAAGTGCTACTGGTCAAGCGACGTTCGTGGCCTTATGAGGGTATGTGGGCTGTACCAGGCGGTTTTGTGAACACGAACGAGTCACTAGAGACCGCCGCCAAGCGTGAACTGCAAGAGGAGACAGGTCTACAGGATGTCTACCTGGAACAACTGTATACCTTTGGCGACCCTGGACGAGATCCCCGTACACGCGTTATTACCGTCGTCTACTTCGCGTTACTGGACTCGGAACGCTTACAGGTTCGTGCCGCCAGCGATGCGACTGACGTAGGCTGGTTCTCGGTTTATAATTTGCCTGCGCTCGCCTTCGACCACGACCAGATACTTGATTACACACTCAATCGTCTACGTGGCAAGCTTGATTATACAACTATCGCGTTTAGTCTGCTCCCTGAACAATTCACGCTCCGCGACCTGCAACGTGTCTATGAGATTATTCAACACAAAAGACTTGATAAACGCAACTTCCGTAAGAAAATTCTCTCTACTGGCATCTTGGAAGATACAGGCGCGAAGAAAATGGAGGGTACTCATCGTCCTGCCCGTCTATACCGTTTCAATCCAGAGGCCGAAGCAAAATTGTAACGCCAACTGTAGGGACCGATTTATCGCGTCCTCGTAGCAATCAACCGCCGAGAAGGACGCGATGAATCGGTCTCTACATAAATAAAAAAAAGGAAAGAGATATCATGACAACATCTATCATCGAGCAAGGCACAGCATTTTTACAGGCACTTCTTGAGTGGGAGCAACAACTACCCACTATCTCCTGGCAAGACCTGCACGAAGATATAGAGGCCGAGCGTGTCGCGCTGTTCAGCGTCGATATGGTTAAAGGCTTCTGTACCGAGGGACCGCTTTCTAGCCCACGTGTACAAGGCATTGCTCCCGCCGTTGCTGCTGCCTTTGAAAACGCATACACGGCAGGTGTACGAGACTTCATTCTTGCTCAAGAGGCTCATACACCTGATGCCGTCGAGTTCGAGAGTTATCCCCCACATTGTATCAAGGGAACAAGTGAGTCCGAGACAATTCCTGAACTGGCTCAACTACCATTTGCAGATATCTTTACCATTGTGCCTAAAAACTCGCTCAATCCTTTTCATGGTACTGAACTACTGGCATGGCAAGATATTCATCGTGACCTCAGCGTTGCCGTAGTGGTTGGTGACTGCACCGACCTGTGCGTGCACGAAACGGCGATGCATCTCAAGCTCTATGCCAACGCATACAACAAAAAGATGCGTGTGATTGTGCCAATGAATGCCGTACAGACGTTTGATACGCCGATTGAGACCGCCAAACAACTTGGCATCCTACCACACAGCGGCGATGTGATGCACCTGTTATTCTTGTATCATATGCGTCTCAATGGTATCGAGGTTGTGCGCGAAATCATAAGCTAAAGACGTGAGAAATCTTTGGATAAGTCTGCAGCCAGCCACAGTATGAGCAATATCGTCTGCTCATCTACAGAGGTAGTTTGTAAAATCTCTTGGAGCATACTACTTTGTATTGGATAGGTGCGTATTAACTGCTTAGTGCATGGAAATGTATGCTGAGTTCTTATTATAGCGGTGCGTATTTCGTCGCGTACTTCTAGTAGCTCGAAGTCTGTTGCTATAGTCAACGCTTGTTTCCAAGGAAACGTCCGCAACCAGGAGCCTACTTGTCGAAGGAATGGGACAAAGAACTTGCCTATATAATATTCGAGGTTCTCCTCGTCATTGATAAAGAGCTTATGAAGTCCCAGACCTTTCGCTATGATACGTAATTCAGTCATCACTTCTCTAACATCATAAGATGTGTCATAACCTTCAAATGTGTCAGAGAATATATCAAGCAAGATGCGTATAAACGTAGGGAAGTGTTTTTTGCCAATACGCTTCCGTGCATGTCGTAGTGGTTTATAGTTTAGGCGAACGTTTGCAAACTGTTCGCTGAATCCTACTATGTGTTCTGACACTTCATCATTGGTCTGCTCACCCTGTTTTATAGATATAAAAAATTGTACGTATTGTGAAAGCTGTATAGATGCCTTCTGTAAATGAAACCGAATGAGAGGTAAAGCAACAGGGTACCCTGTCCACCAAAGCTGCCATGCTAGAAAAGAAAGACGGCGTTCACCTATATGTATGGCGCACAGAGCAAGCAACTGTTCTTCAGTACCAGAAGGGTATAGCGACTGTGAGCCTCGCGCTTTTCCTTGCGATTGTTGCTGAGGATGGGGCAAGAGACCCATGCGATGCCATCTTCCAAGCTGTGTCATACTCACAGCGTAGCCGTGCTCATGAGCAACAGTTATAAGGTGCTGACTACTTCCACGTAACGCATTTCTTTCCATGCTACTACTATACAGACTAACGCGAACCATTGCAAGAAGTGTCTAATGCTATATGTTAGAGTAGGGAAAACGTAAGAAAATATAGCAGGAAGGAGGCGTTCACATGCACTTGCTTGGCTCAAGAAATCCGTGGAGTTTTAGTCATGGTTTCAATATGATGGTTGATTTCTGTATCTGGGTTCTGGAAGTTGATGGGCTTCAGGTATCACCCTTTGATCAACATTCTGAAGGAGACGGTTCGCTACGTGCTGTTGGACTTGACGCTCTACAATGGCAATCATGGTTGATTCGTGTTGTCAGTTTGCAATATGAGCAACAACAAGTCAACACGAAACTTGTGGCCGAGGATCCCTTCAATACACAAAAAAGAGACCCTACATCTCTATTCATTCCCGAAGTTCACAATCCTCCTGCTGCATGGGCAGGAAGTGCTGCTATAGGTCAGAGGTTAGTCGAATTATGGGAGCAATACGGCTCCGTTTCCAACGAACGTCGTAAGTGGGAGAGTAAGCAAGCAAGGAGATGGCAAAAAGAAGAGCGTAAAGGGGGTAAGAGACTTTACGACGAATTGCGACCCTATCATACACGCATACCCACTATGATCATTCATCTTGTCAGCTACGAACGTCCTCTCAACTATTTGATAGCCCCTGTATCTGTTATTATGACAGCGACAGAGGACCAACCAGATGCAGATGCAGCAGAATTTCGAGAGCGTATGCTTGATGCGGCGGCTGGCCTTTCCGCTAACGGCTCTACACAGCGTCAAAGAAAGAGCAATTATACATACTCTCCCTTGACTAGCCCTCGCACGCCAACACCGATGTATAAGATATATCCACACAAACCTGTTCAATCTGCACCCCCACGACCCACGGTACATATCGTCGCCGAAAGCGAGGTCAAACAAATTATTCTCGATAGCCTGGAGAAAGGACCTTGGTTTGGGGACGAAATCAAAATGGAAACAGTGCGGTTTCTTCGAGAGAAAACTATTCCTGGTTGGCAAATACACTATGTGAGCTTTGAAGAGGTCGATGGGGAAAAGCACAACATGAAGTGTATTCTAAAGCAATATGAAAACGGTACATGGATGCTTAAGAGTTCCTCGACATTTGAAGATGCTCGTGAAGCGGTAGGAAAGTATTTCGCACCAGTACATGATCATCCTTTATTATTCCTATCGGGAGGAACAAGTACGGATTATACAAACGAAGGTGCTCGTATATATGAGTTTGTGGCACATGGCGAAATCATTGATAATGGGTTTGATGTAACTCGTGTACGCTTAGTGAACGATGTTGGACAGGTCTTTGAAGACACTGTACAAGACAATCTCATCCTGTTCACTGGTACGCAGGATCGAGAAGTACAACTGCCTATGAAAGCAGAACTATACAATTCAAAGGGCGTGTTGGTCTGGCGTCAAACAGTGTTGGACAATCGTCCACCTGTGTGGTGGAAGTTCAAAGCACCATAATCAAATTGTTTCTCTCATACCTTTGGAACCTCTAGCAGGTCTAGTAGCTCATCAAGCGAATGGACGAGTAGACAATCAACGGTATCCTCCTCAAGTCGTCGTGGACGATCAAGCAGGACAGGAGTTATGCCAACAGAACGTGCCCCCAGCACATCATAAACATAAGAATCTCCTATATGTAATGCATAATCGGCTATACTATTGGTGCGCTGTAACGCGAGGTCGTAAAGATGAGGAGATGGTTTGCCATAGCGTGTTACCGCTGAAATAAGTAAGGCATCAAAATACTGAATGAGGTGCAGGTGACGCAGAATAGGACCGAGCACAATCCCCCAATCCGAAATGACGCCCATCGTGTAACCCCTACGCTTCAAGGCTTCAAGCGTCGGCAACACATCGGGATACGTTTCCCAACGTCTGGGATTGCCGTATTCTTCTGTAACTGCATGAGCCAGCTGATATAAGCGTTTTTCGTCGTGCTCTTCAATTAGTGGGCGCAACAGGTTCATATAGTAGCCAATCCACATGGTGTTGATGGCTTGCTCGTCGCTCCAGATATACCTATTCAGGCTCATCTGACGGAAATAATAGTCCTCGGTTTCATGCATGCGTTGTTCCATCGCGTCCAATTGTACATGTAGACCGAGGTCATGGCAGACTTCAAGACATATCTCCGCATCCGATGGTTTCGGGCGGAGCAGCGTGAAGCCTGCATCAAAAAAGACGGTGCGTATAGATTGTGGCTGCTCAAATGGCATGCGACCCTCTTTGCTCCTTCTTAACTACATTGTGTAGGGACCGATTGATCACGTCCTTGTCGATAATGGATTGCCACGAGGACGCAATGAATTGGTCCCTACAATTCACGCTTAGCGTTTGACCTCTTCAAACAGGTTTTGTAGCTTATCAGCCTGATCGACGGTAATCAGGTTGTCGATAAAGCCATCAAGCTCTCCGTTCATGACACCAGGAAGATTATGCCGTGAGAGTCCAATACGATGATCAGTCACACGGTCTTGGGGGAAGTTATAGGTACGAATCTTCTCGCTACGATCACCTGTTTGTACCTGCGATTGGCGTGTTTTGCGTAATTCGTCCTGGCGTTTGGCCTCTTCCAAATCCCAGAGTCGGGCCTTCAAGACGGTCATAGCTTTGAGCTTATTTTTCAACTGTGATTTCTCGTCCTGGCATGTTACAACAAGACCTGATGGCAAGTGTGTGAGGCGAACTGCGGAGTCGGTCGTGTTTACACTCTGACCGCCATGTCCCGTCGAACGGTAGACATCAACGCGTAAGTCGCTCTCTTTAACGTCAATCTCGATAGTATCATCAACCTCTGGCAAGACAATCACCTTCGCGGTGGAGGTGTGAATACGCCCATTGGCTTCGGTCGCTGGAACGCGCTGCACACGATGAGTGCCGCCTTCGTATTTCATACGGCTATATGCGCCTTTACCCTTGACGACAAAGGTAACGTCCTTAACGCCGCCTTGTTCGGTATCGTTGATATCGAGGATTTCAATCTTCCAACGCTTCGTGTCAGCATAGCGCGAATACATGCGGAAGAGTTCGCCCGCGAAGAGGGCCGCTTCATCGCCACCTGCGCCCCCCTGTACGGTCACAATCGCGTTTTTCTCATCCAATATATCTTTTGGCAGTAGCATCACTTTTACATCGTCAAGCAACTGCTCTTTGTGCGCCTTGAACTGTTGCATTTCTTCGTATGCCATGTCGCGCATCTCGCCATCTTCGCTGTTGTACAGGTCTTGCATCTCTGCGATTTGCTTGTCTGTCGCCAGCAGTTCGGCGTACTTGTTCGCTACATCTTCCAGGTCTGAGTGTTCGCGTCCATAGCGTTGCAATTGTTCAAGGTCGTTGAGTACCTCTGGCTGTGCCATCAAGTTGTTAAGTTCTTCGTAACGCTGTGCCAGGCTAGCCAGCTTATCCATTAAGTCCATTCTATTCCTCCCGAAAGTCCGCCCGACAGAACGTGTATAAAAAAGTACATAGCGAACAGCATCTGTCTTGGTCTTTGTATACTCTCATAGAGTAAAACACATTGGGGCGGCTAAATATTGCATCAATAGTATGTGAAAGCGTGGTAGGGGTATGTGGAGGCGTCGCTACCCGGCAGCAAGCAGGTAGGGTTCGATTGGGGTGCGTTGTACATATGTAATTGTGAAAAGGGATCGGTTCATACTACTAGTATATCATGTTTCGTAGAGATAATGTAGGGGCCATAATTATATTGTTTCACAAATTGGTACATCTGTAGGGACCGCTTCATCGCGTCCTCGTGGCAATCAACCGCCGACAAGGACGCGATGAAGCGGTCCCTACCAACAACCTATCCGCATTCATTTGTAAAACAGCATCATCGCGTCCTGGTAACAACCAACAGCCAACAAGGACGCGATCAATCGTCCCTACAATTAAGCGTGCGTCTCTTTAAATGCGTCCAGGTTGTCTCTAACGAACTGGTCGAACGAGATTGGCTCTTTTTTAGCAACCTCGGCTACCGTGTGTGTAACATAGGTGTCGAGGTTTTCAAAAAGCTCGACGACACTCTCGGCTAGCCATGCTGGTTGGCCTGCGCCAAGCAATATGTTTTTAAACGCGTCAACCGGCACACTTACAAAGGAAACATGCTTGCCAAGCGCGGCAGAAAATTTCTCCGCATGCTCGTTGGAAGAAAGCAATTCTGGCCCTGTGACAACATAAGTTTTGCCCTCATGCCCCTGTTCGCTGTAACATTACCTGCTGTGGTGTTGATGGTGAGAGGAGAAAAGCACTGTCCACCCCCACCAAAGCCGCATCAAGTGAAGTAGGATTATCAAATTCACCTTGAGCAAGCTCTACACCCATATGTGTCAGTGTTTCAGCCTTCTTAGGGGCGCGTACAAGGGCGCGTACTTGTACTCCTTTAGAAGAAAGTAGCCGAACAACTTCACCGCCAATATTTCCTGTGGCACCTGTTACTAATATCATGTCTTATTCCCTTTCAAACAAAATTTTATTTACTCACCGAGCTAAACCCTTCTGTGAGCGTCTGCACCAAGTTTTTTACGAAGTCCTGTTTTGTTACTGTAAGAGGATTTTCTCCCATGAAAAGCTGGAAGAAAACATATTGGAAGCTGGAGCCTAAAAGTAGGACAGCAACACTCGTAGGATCAATCTGCTTATTGACGCGCTCAATGCGCTGCTCTTCCTGTATGTAGCGTATGAGAAAATCGTAACTGCGTTGTGGCCCACCACTTTGCTCACGGACTTTTTCGCGGTAGCGAATCATAAGTTCAGGCTCTGCGAAGAAAGAGGCCGTGAGCGGAATAATCTCTTCATAAAAGGTAAGCGCGGAAAAGACCACATCTTCCAAATTCTCGCTGACTGTCCGCTTACCCACGTTCTCATCCAGAGATGTAACTAACTGAGGAAGATTTTCTAAGATGACAGCAAGAAAAATGTCCTCCTTATGCACAAAGTGTGTGTAGAGCGTACCATCTGCATATCCAGCCTCGTGTGCAATATCTCTTGCTGTAACCCTTGCCAACCCCCTTTTCTTCACGACCCGTTCAGCCGCATCGAGAATGTGCTGTCTTGTATTCATCTCTCATTTTCTTTCAATACTTTGATAAAATGAATGAACGTTCATTCAGCGGTAAGTATACTGAGTGAACGTTCATTTGTCAAGGTATAAATAAAGTGGTTTTCAGGGCAACAAAAAAGTGTGGAAACGCGTTTCCACACTTTTTTGTTGCCCTGAAAACCACTTCTCTTCCTATTGCAATTTTAGATGTGCTACATCGTTCAGGACAAACACTACACGCTGTCTACCGTTGACGTGCAACATGGTGATAGACGTGTTGGCACAAGGAAAAAAGAAGTCGCGCTCGAGGCCAATTGCTTCAGATGCATAGGCATTGATGGTGCCACCATGTGCGAAGACCAATACACGTTCGCCGACATGCTTACTTGCAATCTCGTCCATATTTGTGATGACACGTTTGCGAAAGGCTGCCGAAGACTCGCTATCGGGAATACTATCCCAACTACCTTCAGTCGCCACCCGACGCACGATTTCAACCTGACGCTCTTGTAATGCTTTACTGAGTGCTACACGATCTTCACCCTCTTTAACCGTTGGAAGCGGCGAGACGTTGCCAAGACGTACCTCTTTAATTCCCTCCACAATTGTAAGCGGTAGCTTAAGATACTCAAGAAGTGGAGCGGCTGTCTGCTGGCAGCGTAGCAGTGGACTACTGTAGGCGGCATCGAAGTGCGTATCTTTAAGGCGTTCCGCAAGTGCCCTCGCCTGTTCACGTCCTGTTTTGCTCAAGGGTAAGTTGTCATACACACCGCTTGGAATAATCTCGTCCGCGTCTGGTAGGGCATCGCCGTGTCGGATAAGAAATAACTCCGCCGCATTGCTGCGTTTCAGTAAAAATGGGTCGTTCGTGTTCATATAGTATCCTTTCTCGTTTCCTTGTTGAACATGGCAATCCCTGGTTTCAATTGAATTGAAACCAGGGATTGCCATGATATGTTTTCCGTTCCTATCTTTTCTTATGAATTCAATTGTTTAATCACTGAGCGTGCCAGTGAACGTTTATGAACCTCATCGGGGCCATCGACAATATGCATGACACGTCCGTGCGCCCACATGGATGCCAATGGGAAGTCGCTGCTTACACCAGCACCACCGAAAAGCTGAATGGCGCGGTTAACCACGTTGGTATGAAGCGCAGGAGCCGCGATCTTAATCATGGCAATCTCGTCTTGCGCGGCCTTCTTGCCTAATGTGTCGATAGTCCAGGCTGCTTTAAGTGTCAGGAGGCGAGCTTGCTCGATCTCTATCTTCGATTGTGCAATCCAATCCTGTACCATTCCTTGCTCGGAAAGCGGCTTGCCAAAGGCTACACGCTCGGCTGCACGTTTGCACATCAACTCTAATGCATACTGCGCGGCTCCAATAGAGCGCATACAGTGATGAATGCGTCCTGGACCCAGACGTGCCTGAGCAATTGCAAAGCCACCACCCTCTTCGCCAAGGATATTACTGGCAGGTACACGTACATTATCAAATGTGACCTCGCAGTGACTCTCGTTATCGACGTAGCCCATGACTGTAAGATTGCGTACAACCGTTACGCCAGGAGTGTTTTTGGGTACAAGAATCATGCTTTGTTGTCTATGCCTATCGGCCGTATTCGGGTCTGATTTTCCCATAACGATAAAAATCTTGCAACGTTCACGAGCCGAACCAGAGGCCCACCACTTGCGTCCATTGAGCACATATTCATCGCCATCGCGTGTAATTGATAGCTGAATATTCGTTGCATCTGAACTTGCGACATCAGGTTCAGTCATGGCAAAAGCCGAGCGGATTTCGCCATCGAGCAGAGGTTGCAGCCAACGTTGCTTTTGCTCTTCGGTGCCAAACTGCGCTAAAATTTCCATATTGCCAGTGTCGGGCGCGGAACAGTTGAACACCTCAGAGGACCAGCCCACACGTCCCATGATCTCCGCGAGTGGAGCATATTCCAGGTTAGTCAGACCTGCTCCATGTTCTTTCTCTGGCAGAAAAAGGTTCCATAGTCCTTCTGCTCTGGCTTTTGCCTTTAGCTCATCGACAATCTCTGCGTGATGATGTGGATTACCGGACTTAGCGATTTGGTCGTTATACGTGGACTCGTTCGGATAAATATACTCTTCCATAAACGCACTAACACGTTTGCGTAAATCGTTGACCTTCTCAGAATAGGCGAAATCCATCTACGTCAAGCTCCTTCGTTGGTGCTAGTCACTATCCGCCTTGACTATACCACATCTTTTATAATGGATGAAATGCTGATGGGCAACCTTTACGGTTGCCCATCAGCATTCAGTTTTCGCATCTATACTATTGATAGTTGTTTGGTGGAGGAGTATTCTGCTGCGTTGGGGGGGTGCCCTGCTGATAAGGATTTTGCTCATAAGGTGCGTCTTGCTGATAAGGGTTTTGTGCTGATGGTGTATTCTGTTGATAGGGATTCTGGCTTAGGGGTGTGCCCTGCTGGTAAGGGTTCTGTGTTGGAGGCATACCCTGCTGATAGGGAACCTGTCCGTATGGTGCGCCCTGCTGTTGATAGGGGTTCTGCACGGGAGGCATACCTTGCTGGTATGGGCCTTGTGCAGGTGGCATGCCTTGATAGAGCACTTCCTGGTATTGCTGTCCTTGTGGCGCACGTCGTTTGCCAATCACACCACCAATTGCGCCTAGCCCTGCACCAATGCCAAGTGCTATCGCAAGGCCAATGATAATACCAATAATTGCTGCTACTACAATGAGTGATCGACTTGCGGCAGTGGTAGCTGGAAACGCTGTTATACCTGTAAAGATGAAGATAATGGAGAAAATCGCTCCAATAATTCCTGCAATTACTCCAGCGATGAGACCCGCTATCGCCCCCGAACCTACACGTCCTGTGATTGCCGAGGCACTATAACCAGCATACATGTATCCCAGCACCGCAATAATGAAGAATATAGCACTTATAAGAAAGGCTAACACACCTGTGGGATGAGTGAACACGCTGATAAGATTCCCGATAAGTGAGATAACACCAATCGCAACGCCAAAGATGAGACCTTGACGAACGGCGGGATTGCCACTCCGAGGTGACGCTTGCATATCAATCTCCTTTTAAAGTTGTACATCGTCTATTTTGAGGAATAACTTTAAACAAATGTTCTTTATGTCAACTCCTAAGTACACGCCAACAGTCGTGCTTGAGTTTCAGTTATTTATTCCTCTCTTCTTTATGACGTAAAACTTTCTCTAAAGTACAATGCAATTTCTTCCTAAATCGTGTCGATAAAGAAGAGAGATGTGTGCGGAATAATCATTCCCACCCGTCTGTTATCTATCCTAGTTAGCAATAAACAAATACGAGTGCTAATCCGCTTACAACTGATAAAGGGTTTGGGAATAACTTCCCTTAGTTCGACGTTATAGTAAGTGAATTAGCAATCACAGTGATAGAGTGCTAGACAAACAAAAAGTAGTATGCTATACTTTAGCAGTCACCTGGTTCGTTTGCTAAACCGGATGTATGACATCCATTCCTATAGATCGAGGAGCATTCAATACTATGAAATGTGAACGTTGTCAAAAGAACCCAGCTAGTGTCCGTGTTGACCAGATTGTCAATGGACGCCGCGAGCAGCATTATCTCTGCCAGCAGTGCGTCACCGAGCTTATGGGTGCTATGAATTCGATGGGCGACCTTGATGGTCAGCCTGATGCTGGTGCTCCCTTAGGTTTCTCTGCCAATAACAAATCCGCCAATGGCGCAGGTGGTGCTAATACTGCCACTGCTGAGCGCAAGGCTAAAAATAGTAAAACTCCAACACTCGATGAATTTGGGCGCGACCTGACTGCCGAAGCTGCCGAGGGCAAACTTGACCCTGCTGCTGGCCGTCAGCGTGAAATGCGCCGCATGATTACCGTTCTTGGTCGTCGCCAGAAGAACAATCCTGTTCTCATTGGTGAGCCAGGTGTAGGCAAGACTGCTGTTGTCGAAGGACTGGCACGTCGCATTCAGGAGGGAAACGTCCCTGCTAACCTGCGTGGCAAGCGTATCGTCTCACTGAATATTGGTGGCATGGTTGCTGGTGCAATGTTCCGAGGACAATTTGAGCAACGCATCAAGTCAATTCTTGAAGAGTTGCGTAACGCTCCTGAGATTATTCTCTTTATCGACGAGTTACATACTGTTGTTGGTGCAGGGGCTGCTGAGGGTGCTGTTGGTGCAAGCGATATGATGAAGCCAGCTTTGGCTCGTGGCGAGTTGCGCTGTATCGGTGCCACGACGCTCGACGAGTATCGTAAGCATATTGAGAAGGATGCAGCGTTAGAGCGCCGCTTCCAGCCTGTTATGATTGATGAGCCTTCCATTGAGGAAGCCATTGAGATGTTACATTCTGTGCGCGCCAACTATGAGGCCCATCATGGTATTGGTATCACTGATGAAGCTCTTGAGGCTGCCGTGAAGCTCTCAGACCGCTACATAAATGATCGCTTCTTGCCTGACAAGGCTATCGACGTGATCGACGAAGCCGGTTCTTCGCTACGCTTGGAGGCGACCGAGCAGGGTATTGTTAGCCCAACACTCGTTGCCGATCTTGAAAGCGAGTTAGTCGACATTCAGAACAAGAAAGAGGCTGCTGCTACAGCCGAAGATTACGAGCATGCAGCTAAGTTGCGTCAGCAAGAGTTGATCGTTATTCAAAAGCTTGACTCTGCTCGTGCAGAATCACAGAGCAGTACCGCGTTGATTGTAACGCCGGAGCATGTCGCGAGGGTTGTTGAGAACTGGACTGGCGTTCCTGTTAGCCAGATGCTTGAAAGCGAGCGTGTGAACCTGCGTAATCTGGAAGATGATCTGCGTAAGCATGTTGTCGGCCAGGACGAGGCTATCGCCTCTGTAGCGCGCGCCATTCGTCGCTCTCGTGCAGGCTTGAAGGACCCCAAGCGTCCAATTGGTTCGTTCCTGTTCCTGGGACCAACTGGTGTTGGTAAGACCGAATTGGCAAAGGCATTAGCTACCGAGATGTTTGGTGGAGAGGATAACTTGATCCGTCTCGATATGTCCGAGTACATGGAGCCGCATACCGTTGCACGTCTCTTTGGTAGCCCTCCAGGATATGTTGGCTATGACGAAGGTGGTCAGTTGACCGAGCAAGTTCGCCGTCATCCGTACAGCATCATCTTGCTTGACGAGATCGAGAAGGCACATCCACAGGTCTTCAACGCATTGTTGCAGATTATGGACGATGGTCGCTTGACCGATGGTCAGGGCCGCACGGTTGACTTTAAGAACACCGTCGTGATTATGACCAGCAATGCTGGTAGTGCTGATTTGAAGCGTGCCATCCGCATTGGTTTCTCTACTAAGAAGACCAATGAAGAGAGCAGCGATGAGAAGCACGAGGTAATGCGCTCGAAGGCACTGGAAGGTCTGCGCCAGATGTTCCGTCCAGAGTTCATCAACCGTATCGACCAGATTGTGGTCTTCCATTCGCTTGGTAAGAGCGAACTGTACCGTATCGTTGACCTTCTATTGGCACAGGTACGTACACGCTTGAGCGAGCAAGCTATTGGCTTAGAGGTAAGTGACGAGGCACGCGATCTTCTGTTGCGTGAAGGTTTCGACGAGGAGTACGGTGCGCGTCCATTACGCCGCGCTATCCAGTCTTATGTCGATGATGCACTAGCCGATGCTCTCCTTTCTGGTGAACTTACAAGCGGTGTGACTGCTCTGTTGACGGTGAGCGATGGCAACATCACCATCGTCCCACAGGAAATCGCACAGGCCGCGTAATAGTAGTGAGTGTATGAGAACAAGCCAGTGGCCTTGCAACCCGAAAAGGTTGCAAGGCCACTGGCTTGTTCTCGTATAGAGTGCTTATTTCTTTGCCAACTCCACGCCAATCTTATGTGAAAGCTGTGCCACTTTTTCCGCCATTGCTTCCTCTTGATGAAGGTTTTGCTCAAGCAGTTGAACACATTGCATCTGTCCCATTGTGGTTGCTTGCTCAATCAGCCCCTTATATGATGCAATCTCATAATACTCACTCTTCGCGCCAGCACTGAGGTTGTACAGCGTCAGAATGTCAGCCGAAGGTTTTTCCTTCATGAAGCTATCGTGTTCTGCCTTCATGCCTGCAACGGCTTGACATGGTGATGTTTCAGGTGTGACACCGAGTGCGTGAAAGCATTGCTCCAGATTGCTGATTTGCTGAAGCGTCTCCGCCTCATGTTGCTCAAAGGCTTCCTTGACCTCTGAATGGTTGCTCTGCTGTGCGAGCGTGGGAAGTATCTTTGACAGCTTTTGCTCCGCGTCAAAGATGTCACTAAGTTCATGAATGAAAAGGTCCTTTGGACTATGCATTGCCATTGAAAATGCTCCTTATGTGCCATCAGGTGAAGCGCGATACATCGTACCTCTACAACCAGAAAATTTGAAGATGTATTTTATACACGATTAGTACGTGCTATTCCCTGAAAAAGTGACACTCTGCCTTAATGCTGATGTGACTGCCACGAGGCTTTGCAGGTGTTGTACCTCTGTAATAATAGCTTGTCGCTTCCTGTCATCTACAACGATAGGTTGCACCAAATCGTGAAAGCGTACTATAAGTTGTTCCCAACTTAATGGATTATGTGGGTCTCCCAACGCGAAGCGTTTCTTTGCCTCAAAGATACTGCCATCGAGCATCTCAACACTAGCTGAAGCACGCCATTCGTTAGGATAATAGTCGTCTAGTTCGGGCGATACATAACACTCTACACGCTGCATAAGTGCTTGTACTGCTGAGTCCTGTATCCACGCTTCCGTAAAGATAGAGAGTCCCGCTTGTCCTGTCAAGAGTGCAATACTTGCTCCAAATGGCATACTAAATTGCGCCTCGACAATTGTCTGCGCTCCGCGCTTTTGCTCAATCGGGTCAACCACAAGCCCACGTCCACCTGTTAACACACCACACCGAATACGTTTAATGTTTTTAGCGTTGGGAGCATGTTCATCGCGTATCTGTAAGAGGCAGTCAATCGGGCCGTGCATATAGCGACAACAGGCATATGGCTTGAGCGATACATCCATGATAGCAAAATCTGCATTCTCTTTTCGCTCTAACTGCTGTACATCGCTCGCAGACGAGTAAGCGTGAAGGAGGCCATAGCGACTTTCGAGAATATTGTTTGGTCCTGTGAAGCCTGTCGCTGCCAAGCGTGCTGCTGTGATACCAGCATGTGAGGACCATCCGGGATGGAGACGTTTTGTCCATGCTCCATCATCAAGATAAGCCATCGAGCCTGACGCCATACTGCCAGCAATACCCAATGCCATATTCGTTTGCTCCGGCGTGAGGTGCAGGAGTCGCGCACTCGTGGCGGCAGAACCCAACGTACCACAAATCGCCGTTGGATGAAAGCCACGTTCATATGCTGATGCAGGATTGAGGGCAGCCCCTACACGAAGCGTTACCTCATACCCTGCAACAACGGCTGCGTAAAAGTCATCGAGTGAGGAGGAGAGTTGTTCAGCAAGTGCAAGAGCCGCAGGAAAGACAACTACACCAGAATGTAAAGACGAACGGTTCTCTACATCGTCCATCTCTAAACCATGTGCCGCCACTCCATTGACGAACGCAGCCCACGATGCCTCTGCACGTTTTTCTCTTCCCAGTATCGTGACGCTTCCTGGCATATTCGTGTACGCTCCATGCATAGCTTCGAGCATGCTGTATGCTGTGTCACTTGACGGTAATAATGAACCGCGCAATGTTACCCCAAGATGATCTAAGAGGAGGTATCGTGTACGCTCACGTACATTCTCAGGCAACCTTTCGCTTTGTAGTGTTGCTACGAATGTCGCAAGGGTAGCCGTATAGGGTGTTGAGCTAGTAGGATTCGTTGCATCTGTCATCGGTTCCTCCTTGTATCTGTTTACGCTCTCTCTTCCGTACTATTAATATTACATGAATTTGTATTACAAGGGAAAGTTATGTCTCAAAATGAGAATATGGATGTACTTGTGGGTGAGGGTGTTGGGCAGGTAGAGTATCCCACTACATCAAAAAATGGCTCTCATACAAAAAATAAGCATAAAGATAATGAAGATATAGAGAAAAAACTACGTGAGAGTGAGGAACGCTTTCGCCTCATGTTTGAGCAAGCAAGTGTCGGTATGGCATTTGCATCACTTAATGGGCGTCTTATTCAGGTCAATCAACGCTATTGCGATATTACAGGATATACACGAGAAGCACTGCTCGGTCGTACTGTTTCCTCTATTACACATCCAGACGACGTTGCAAAACAGGAAGAAGTTTTTCAATATTTACTCCAAAACAGTATGCAACCACGCCCCGCTGAAAAGCGGTATATTCGCTCAGACGGTTCCTTTACATGGGTAAGTGCTTCTACCTCCTTACTTCGTGACGCACAAGGCACTCCCCTGCATTATATGGCAGTTATTACTGATATTAACGAGCGCAAAAACGTCGAAGCTGAACGTGACTCTTTCATTCAACAAGAGCGAGTCAGTAGACAAGACGCCTATCAAGCGTCATATACAGCAGCCATGCATGCTAACCAGTTAGAAACAGTCTTTGACTCTATGGTGGATGCTGTGTTTGTCTATGATCAAAAAGGAAATCTCTTACAAACAAACGACGCTGTGCGTGAATTACTTGCACTCGATGCTTATCCTGAGTACACGAACTTGCCAATAGAGAAGCGTCGTCAACTCCTTGAGATACGCAATGAGCAAGGTGAGCTGTTGCCTGAAGAGATGCAGCCAACAGTACGGATTCTACGCGGGGAAGTACTCAAGGAAGCAACAGCCGCCGATGCTACTGTACGTGCCCTGAATGGACGACTGATACAACTAAATATCAGTGGTGCTCCTGTGCGTGACTCACAGGGAACGATTACAGGTGGTGTTATGGTGGTACGTGATGTCACAGACCGTCGCAGCCTAGAGCACCGTACACAGAAATCACTTGAAGGATTGCTCAAAATGGCGGAATCTCTTGTTCGACTTCCGAACAATTCTGTTCATGCTGAGCAAGACGAAATACGTGCTATTGGGCAACGCCTTGCCGAACTAACCTCTGATATTCTCGATTGTCAACGTGTTGGCTTATTTGTTGTTGAGCAAGAAACGGGTTTACCTCGTCCTCTTAGCGTTGTTGGTTTGTCACCCGAACAGGAAACCGAGTGGTGGGTGGAGCAACAACAATCAGAGAGCAGCATGCGAACGATGGCTCCTCGATTACTGGAACGTCTGCGTTTAGAGGATGTGCTTGTTTTAGATATGACCCAGCCTCCACTTGATGCCCTTCCTAATCCCTATAATAGTAAAATGATGCTTATCACATCCATGCGTTTAGAGGATCGTATCGTCGGCTTGTTAACATTGGATTATGGTTCTACTGATCACACATACACACGAAGCGAAATAGCACTTGCTAGTGCTGTGGCTACACTTTCCGCGTTGGTAATTGAGCGGCAACGGCTTTTGACGGAGCAAACAGAGGCACGAGGACGCGAAGTCGCGCTGCAAGAGGCGAACCGTCGTATGGAAGAATTCCTGGGCATTGCCAGCCACGAATTAAGAACGCCCCTTACAACGATCAAGGCCAATGTGCAGTTAGCAAAACGCCGTTTAAAAACTATTGCCGCTGAACCTATTTCTGAAACAATTGCAAACAAGGTTGACGCATCTAATGATATGCTTTCACGGGCCGAGCGTCAGGTCGGTGTACTCAATCGTCTGGTTGGAGACTTGATCGATATCTCACGTATCCAGACAGGAAAGTTGCAACTACATCTGCGGAAAGAACCAAGCGATCTTGTCCAAATTGTTTCCGAAGCTGTACAGGAGCAGCAAAAGGCTTTTCCTAACCGCAGTCTTATCCTTTCTCTTCCTTCTTCCAACGAACCCCTTCCAGTGATTGCCGATGCTGATCGTATTGCTCAGGTAGTCATAAACTACCTGACGAACGCGCTGAAGTATTCTACATCGGATAAACTCGTGATTATCTCTTTGACGCAAGAAAAAGATATGCAAGACGCAAATATTGCACGTCTTACTGTACAAGATGAGGGACCGGGCCTCTCTTCTGTAGAGCAAAAGCGCATCTGGGAATGTTTTTACCAGTCCGATAGCATAAAGGTTGTAAGCGGTTCTGGTGTCGGTCTGGGACTTGGCCTGTATATTAGTCAAACGATTATCGAACGTCATCATGGACAGACTGGAGTAGATAGTACCCCTGGCGTCGGCTCCACATTCTGGTTTACACTACCTCTAGTGCAGAATGATGATAATTCTGACAATGAGGAGTAAGAAAATATGAAGTATTCAGTCCAGCGCGTTGCCGCTGTTGCCGCACTTTCGCTAGGTGTTATAGGTGTTGGAAGTGTCGTCAATAGCTTCTTGCCGCGACGCTTTGCCATTTGGGATGAGCCAGAAGAAACCGCCTTTCACAAAAATCAGGTTGCACTGCCCACTATAGATATTACATTTTTGCGTTGTGGCAGCGTTGTAATCCCCGAATTCGTTGCGGTACGCGGTGCGTTTTCGCTTGCACCACGGGTTATTTCACATAGCGCGGTACTCATACGTCACCCTAAAGGAACATTTTTGTATGACACTGGCCTTGCTAGCGATATCTATCTCTCCCTGCAAAATCAATCTTTTCTGTTCAAAAATACGCTTGGTAAATTTACCTTCGAGCAATCAATCGCCAGTCACCTGCACAATCTTTCCATGAAACCTCGTGACCTGGATTTTGTTCTCCTCTCGCATCTTCATTGGGATCATGTAAGTGGCATACCTGATCTTCCAGGCGTACCATTGCGTATCAACCGTGTTGAATATGATGCGGCACAACTTGGTCTGCTTGATAACAATCATGGCCTCGTTCGCACACTTATGAGTGATAACCCTATTGACTTATTCGAGTGCCAAGGACCTGAGTACGATAGTTTCAACTCAAGTCACGACCTCTTTGGTGATGGCTCGATTACGCTCATTCCATTACCGGGGCATACTGCTGGCAATACTGGTATGCTTATTCGTCGCGCCAATGGTTCGCCGCTCTTCCTCTTAGGTGACGCGGCCTGGGTTGCCGAAAACTTTCTGCGACCTGCGACGATGTACCCATTTATCTGGAATGGTGTAACCAGCGATGATGCGACCGCATGTCAAACGCTTATCGACTTGCATTCCTTCTCGCACCGCCATCCCGAAATTCCGTTGATTGCTATGCACGACGCGCAAGCACAGGAAGCGTTTATGCATGTGGAGCATGGACAGCTTGCTGACACAAAATAATCCGTTAGGAGACGGACGACAATACAAGTCGTTCGTCATCTGAGCGAAGACTTGTTCAGAATGAGTGCATATGCTACACTTGCGTGGATACATGAAATACAACAACGTGATAAGCAGGAAAGTGATGAGAACAGCTCAAACAACGAATGTGCGAGACCGACGCGTTGTGCGTGTGAGCTTGCATAGAGATGTTACCTTGCGTAAACAATATGTTGCGACCATTCCGCTGTGGCGGCGTCCCCTTGTCGGCTATTTTATGAGTATCTTGCTTATTGGTGGTGCTTTGTTATGTGCATTATTCTTCCGCTATGTACTTGACTCGTCCACCTTTTCTGGCTCGTTCCTCATTATTGCTGTTTTGCTTACCGCGCTCATCTGGGGCGTTGGACCCGCTATTTTTTCACTCATAATAAGCACGTTCGTCATCGACTATTTCTTTGTGCGCCCTGTTGGAGAAATCAATCTCAACAACTGGCATGGTGTAAGTCAACTATTGCCCTATATACTTGCGGGTCTCGTAATTGCCGTCATTACTGGACAGCGCGAACGCGCACGTCTGCAATCACTTGCGACCGAGCAGGAGTTACAGACCTACGCTGAGGAGCTGGAAGAGTCAAACGCGAAACTTGAAGAAGCTAACCATCAGCTTAAAGATACCGATCAACTCAAAGATCGCTTCCTCTCAATTGCCTCACATGAGTTAAAAACGCCTATCACAAGTATTCGTGGTCAGGCACAACTCGCTATTCGTCGTCTTGCAAAGCAGAAGATAACCTCTTCTGAAATTGAGGGTGTGCAGACAACACTCATAAAGATCAATGAGCAAACTACCCGTTTGACCTCGTTGATTGATGAACTGCTTGATGTGAGCAGCATACGGGCGGGTAAGGTTGAACTGCACAAGCGTGAATGCGAACTGGTCTCCCTCTGTAAAGGGATTGTAGAGGATCAGCAACTCCTGACGGGTCGTACCATTCTGCTTACGACTGAAACTCCTGCCGTCAATCTGGTTGCTGACTGCGAACGCCTCACGCAAGTTGTGGTTAATCTCGTGAGCAATGCCATCAAGTATTCGCCGGAGGGAAGCGAGATACAGATGCGTCTCCATCAAGATGTGACGCACGCCTTTATCGAAGTGCAGGATCACGGCAAAGGTATCAGCGACAAGCAATTGCCACATATTTTCGATACCTTCTACCGTACACCCGATGCCCAAGCATCCTCACAATTCGGTCTAGGCCTCGGTCTTGCCATCTGTAAAGATATCGTCGAGCGACACGGCGGCCGCATCTGGTGCGAATCGAAATTTGGCAAGGGGAGCACTTTCTATGTGGAGTTGCCGTTGAAGTGAGGAAGGTTATCTAAATAAGGTGACGCCACCAACTACCGCGCTCAAGCGTCTTTAGGCGATGGCAACTAGCACATCTCACCTCACACTTTGCAATTTCGGCTTCCAACACCTCCAAAGGAGTAAGTCTATTGATTAACTTGGTGATTGGTGCAGATTTCTCACCGCGAACATGGTCAAACTCAAGGCAACGTATGTCTGCTAAACCACAATCAACACAGGGATGCTTGAGTAAGTAAGTGCGTAACCACTGCTTGTGCTTAGCATAACGAGCATCAGTACCAACGAGTGCTCTATCAAGGTAATTGAGTTCGGCTAAAGGATCAGAGGAAGAATGACGCCACGAACTTATATTTTCGCCTGTCTTAATACGGTGGCAGTTAGCACACCTTACTTCACACTTGGCTATTTCGGTCTCGATAGTAGCCCAAGAGCAAGCTATGTTTATCATTTGAGAAATATGCCTATGCTTTTCCCCTCTTACATGGTCAAAGTCAAGAACACGAACGTCAGGTTGACCGCAAGCCACGCAGGGATGACGCATTAAGTACTCAATGAGTCTCTTCCTGTTCTCTGGAATAATTATGGAACCACGCGCACGGGCACGCGCACCATATGCTTGTTTATTATTTACATAATGATCTTTGCTTAATTGAGATTGACAGAACTTACATCGTGAATGGCGTACACTGCGACTTTTATCTTTCCAATTAAAATCGAATTCAGCATCCCGTTCTTGTTTACAGCGTGTACAAATCTTTTTCATAAAGGATTATATGTCTCCCATCTTTAACTGCCTTGTACAATCATACACAGCCTTGTACATTTAAGTCAAGTCCCGATATGCCTTTATCAACCTTGCACAATAATATATAAGTATAATACAATAAATAAAAATTCAAGATGGTGAAATTATGTCAGAGCAACAGTTGACTGTCGAAGAGGTTGCCGAAGAACTGCGCGTACATCCTGAGACTGTCAGACAATGGATAAGAGAAAGTGAACTCGATGCATTTGATACAGGTAGAGGTTATCGTATATCAAGAACAGACTTGAACGATTTTATACAAAGACATAAGACGATCCGGCGAGGTAAGAAAAAAAGTAAGGAAGAACAGTAGAAGTTTTGAAGCTATAAATGTATTTGGCAAGAACAGAGAACGCCTGAATGTTCAACCATTCAGGCGTTCTCGACAGGGGAGACAAGACTCGAACTTGCAACAACTCGTGCTGGCTTGTAGTTAGCTCGTGCCTTACGACATGTATCTAACAACCTACCACCGAACCGAACGGGCACCTTTCAATGCATTCGGCTCTCCGAGAGATTTTCTCTTACAAGGATTAATCTCTCTGTATCCCTTCCCCGTGTATTGAGCATTACCCCAATCGTTTGAGTACTATGGATACTCCGTCACCATACACCTCACGATGCTTAGGTGATCCCTAAGTTCTCTTTCTACTCTGGTCCGAACGAAGGTTCCTTGTTCGTCTTTCTTAATCTGCTAGAGACAAGCCGCAACAGGAGAAACGTTTGACAACCCTCCAAATAACGATTGTCAATCCTGTAGTGCGAAAAGACTAAGGTTCAAGCAATCCAGCCTTAACCATATTCGGCCTAGCTGCCCAATGCTTCCATTTGTAAAAATAGGATTTCATCAGACTTTTCAACCATGCTATTGTCCCCTATCCCCTTTCGGAGTCAGGTAAGGTTGTGCTTTAGCCATATCCGTTTCAATGACGCTGTACTTCTACAGCAAGAATAAAAAGAACACATAGGCGCAAATTTAACTTTGGAGACGAGGACTCTACCATTGAGCTACTCCCCTATGGATATGTCATGATGATAGCAGAGCGAGACGCATTTGTCAAGCATTAGAATGCTAACATGTTAAGGAAATAGCCTGGTCTATTTGTCTCCTACATCTCGTAGTCTTCTGCCCATGTATACTTATCAGCAATTTCTTGTGAGTATGGCATATTGTAGTTATGGTGTCTTCCACTACGCATAACCCCCATCGTCTTGAACCGCAGATTCATATTACCAACAGGTGCTTCATCAACCGCAACCTTGTAAATTTTACTTGTATCAGGACTATACACCGCGAAATATTCTGCCTTTCCCTTATATCCAGACTTTCTATTTATGCCATTTTTTCGTGGAGAAACAGTCGAGGTATTAAATACCAAATATGCTTCATCTTTCGAGAGCCGTCCTGTCTTTACTTGAATACGAACAAGACGTGCCTCATTATGGACAAAGAAGCCGAAACTCCGTTCTGTAGTTTCAACGTAGTATGCCATATCGTATCCCAGGTGATCCGCCCAAGGAAGTAACACCTCAACCCCCAATTGCACAAGTCGGTTCAAAACGGCAGTATGGGAAATTAGGCCCTGCTGCGATGTGTCCTTCATAATTTACTCCTTTTCGCCATTTCAGAAACTTTGGTTTGTTTCTGTTGAAGAGGAATATGATTAAAAGAAAAACGCCTAAACATTTAAGTGTTTAGGCGTTTTTACGTATGCTATATTACTGTGGCGGAGGAGGTGAGATTCGAACTCACGGAGGGGATGCCTCACTCATTTAGCAAACGAGCGCACTAGGCCACTATGCGACTCCTCCACATACTTATCATCATATTTCTATGACTGATGTGCCTAGTATACAGAAAAGCAATATCTATGTCAAGCATTTTTTTGCTGATTTTATCAAACCGAAAACCTCATTAGAATGCATAACGAATGGTGCAGTAAGGAAGTTCTTCCCTCAGTAAAGAGCAAAAAGCGTCCACAAGTCCACGTTTGATCGACAATTTGTAACGCAAATTATCACCACCTGCCTGTGATACTTTTTGCTCTTGTACATCCGGTCTCCACAACAACTCTTCCGCTTTAGGATGCCATTGCAGATTGACTTCGTGCAACTGTTCGTTGTGCGTCAAAAAGATTACCTCGGCCTGTAGTTGTGCCTTGAGTGGAGCCGAAAGCGTAGCGTCTATCTGCTCAAAAAGCTTCTTATAGTCTTCTAGCCATGTATCATAGTAGATAATCGGGCCGAAGTTGATGTTTACTTCATAGCCAGCCGCGAAGAAATCGTTCATCGCGTTTATGCGCTCTGTGATAGGATCGGTACGCACATCCACCACCTTTGCGATGGATTGCGGCATCAGGCTAAAGCAAATCCGTGCCTTACCTTGTGGGTCATAGGTCAGCATCTCGCGGTTGACATGCTTCGTTGCAAACGTAAGCTTCGCGTTTGGTAAACCCCGAAACAAGCCTACGAGGTCCTTCACATTGTTACTAATCTCGGTATCAACAGAGCAATCGTTATTTGTGCCAATTTCGTACACCCATAATGAAGGGTCGGCCTGAGAAGGCTCCCACTTGAACCCCTGCTTGTTCGCGTGTTTCTCAATTGAAGCACATATCTGCTCAATATTCACAAATGTAGTAATCGGGTTTGCAAAGCCCTTACGACGAGCAACATAGCAATTATGTGTAACAACGCCATTCGCTATATATGATTCTGGTCCTGCAACATGAAAATTGTAAACGGCTGTGGTTTCTCCAATATGTCTAATACTCGTTATCTTCTGGTATATTAACTCATTGTTTTTAAGCAAACAAAGAACCTCGTCACCTTGAGCTAGCTCCTCTGCTTGTATCCATCCCTTAGCAGTCATAATAGGGTGTTCTGCTGTAGCGCGGAGAGTTCTATCGCCAACATGAATTTCTAGCACTTCATCAACGTCTCTGGACGCAAGGGTAGAAACTGTAGATGCTACTATGTGTTGCGATAAGCTATCGTAAGCGAATACTTCATAGCCTACCTGTATGTGCTCTATAGGTATTTGCCCTTGTGGTGTGGAGATTAGTGTCCCAGAAGCTACACAATATACGCAAGCCATCGCGCAACCGTTGGCATGTGAGGGTGCAATAAAATCACAACTTCTATAGAATGGTGTACACTTAACCGTCTTTTTGACACCAAGCACAAGTACATTACGCTTGACCTTGTTCCAGTCCTCAACGAGGTCTTCATTCCTATGCAGTTCTGGAATGTTCCAATGCGAAGCTACTTCGATGCGCTCTACGTTCGGGTAGTTATCAAGTATTTCTTGCCCTCGTGGATAGGCGAGTATGGATGGTTCATAGTAGATGGTGCTTATATCTAGCAAGTTATTTGGCATACCTATATTATACCATTTCCTCCGAAAATGGGTTTTCATGCTACCTCTTGTTCATAAGTATTCCACTGTACCTCCGAAGCCTCTACAAGCTCACAACGAATGAGCTTTAACAACGCAGTATTTATTTGTTATATAATAATGGTACAGTTAAAAATACAACCGTATATCGACGTGAGCAGGAGGCGACAATGCATATACACAACGAGCAGACATGGTACAAGGATGTACAACGCTATACAGAGCAACTTGTCAACATCAATAGTGTAAGTCCTGGCGAAACCGAAAACCATGTTGCGGAAGCAGTGTTTGAGCTTCTTTGTGAAGATGATATGCGAGAAAAGTATACTGAAATTGGGTTTAACCCAATTCAGCATGATATGTATGGACGAAAAAATGCCTATGCATTTCTCAAAGGACAGAGTGCAGCAACAATTGTACTGATGGGCCATATGGATACCGTTGGCATACAGGATTATGGAGAATTAGAGCTATTTGCACTAAATCCTGGCGCACTTGCTAAGAAGCGTGACATGCTAGGTTCGACCCTTACGGATACAGACATGGATGATTGGATGTTTGGGCGTGGTGCTGTCGATATGAAAAGTGGTGTTGCGGTCAATCTTGCCCTGATGCGCTATTTTGCTAAACAAGCTTCATCATGCCCACTCTCATTGCTCTTTTTAGCCACACTAGATGAAGAAAACGAATCGGCAGGGGTATTGGAAGCGGTGAGGCTGCTTGCACGTATTCGTACACACTACGACCTTACCTATGTGGGGGTAATCAATACCGATTACTCCACAGAGCAATATGAAGGCGATCCACATCGTTACGTGTACACGGGCACCGTTGGAAAACTCTTACCGAGTTTCCTTTGCATTGGACGCGAGTCTCATGTAGGAACTCCATTTAATGGTCTCGATGCCAATCTGCTTGCCGCCGAACTCATTCGTGCTGTGAGTATGAATGATGACCTGTGTGATGTGACACATGAGCAAATTACTGCGCCACCTGTTACTCTGCGCGCAACCGATCTCAAAACACACTACAACACACAGATACCGCTCATGGCTTATTTTTACCTGAATGTCTTAACCTTTACCACGACACCAGAAGCTTTGCTAGAACGCCTACGCAACTATGCAGAATCGGCCTTGACAAAGATACTGGCACGCATTGACAAGACCGAGGCACGTTGGAGAACGGTCGCCAAAGTGCAAGAGCAGACAGGCCAACCGCGTACAGGCATAGTCCTTACCTACGCAGAACTGTATCAGGAAACGGTACGACGTCTGGGCGAGCAACTGGTACATCAAGAATTACACGCGGAATGGGAACGCTGGCCTGTGACGCTGGACAAACGCGAACGCAGTTTGTATCTTGTACACAAAATATGGACGCTGAGTGGGCGGCAAGGACCAGCTATTGTGATCTACTATTCTCCGCCATACTACCCACATGTAGGAGCCGCACCTGGCGTATTGCAAGACGCGATAACTTCTATCATTGCAGCGCACCCTGATGTGCAACTTGTACAGCAAGAGTATTTTCCCTACCTCAGTGATCTCAGCTATTTGCGCCTGGATGCAGAGAGTAATCCCACCTTCCTGAAAGCAAACATGCCAGTATGGAAAGAGCCAACTCCACAGGGGACAAATAAAGGTGCATACTATTTGCCATTAGAAACTATCGAGACGCTGAATATTCCTGTTGTAAACTTTGGGGTACATGGACTAGGGGCACATCAGCGCGATGAGAGAGTGCTTATGTCCTATTCATTCGGCACCCTACCAGAGCTTATCTGCGAAACAATTGAGCGCATAGCGCAACAGCTATAGTTGTTGTTCTTTCCTATGAGCTAGTAAGAAGCGAATGATTTGTCTCTTCTGCATACTTATGGTAGAATTAGAACAAACGTTTTGTTCTTCGCGATAATGCTGGGAGTAGTATGTCTATCTCTTCTGCCATATCGAATACACAGGAGCAGTTTGTAGTAGAGGGTCAGGACGAGTATTTATTCGGCTGGGACCCAACGCCTGGCATTGTTTCAGTTTGGGCTTCACGTGATGGACGTGCAATTCTATGGAGGCGCGTCAAAGAGCCTCAAGGCGAACGTGTGCTATGTACCGAGGAGCGTTTTCGCCCGTGGCTTTTTGCGTCTACATTAGAAGACCTCAAGCAGGTAGGTCCAGCCCTATTGCCCTCAAATGCACCAGGAGCAAAAGATGGTCTTGTGAGCTACCGTATTCTTGATGGTCCCGCTGAGTCGTATCGCTATTTGCTTTCGGCACGTGATGGAAGTTTTCTTGAGCGAACATTATGTGCCGGAGCCTCGCGTCGTTTAGGCCGACGCATCACAAGCCTCAATGATCTTTCAGACGAGTATTATCGTGTTGGTCCTGTCGAACAATATCTCATGCTCACAGGACGCGTGTACTTTCGTGGCTTAACATATAATGATTTGCATAGATTGCAGTTCGACCTTGAGACAACCGCACTCGACCCACATCGTGGACGCATCTTCATGGTTGCTATACGTGACACGCGCGGACTCGCCACAACCCTTGAAGCGGTGACACCCGAAGACGAGGCATGCCTGATTGTTGACCTGTGTACCCTGATTCGTGAGCGCGACCCCGATATTATTGAGAACCACAATCTTTTTGGCTTTGACCTGCTTTTCCTAGAGGAACGCGCATCCATACTTGGTATTCCCCTGGAACTTGGGCGCAAAGGAGGTCCAATGCGCCTGGAACGGCGTGAGGAGACGCTGGCAATCGGGCCAGAGGCGCGAAAACGTGTACGTTATAGCGTTGCTGGACGCGAACTGATTGATACGCTCGACTCGGTACGACGCCATGATTTCGTTGTTCGCGATATGCCGGGGCATCGCCTGAAAGAGGTGGCGCGCTATTTCGGCATAGCCTCACCTGAACGCGTTTACATTGAAGGGTCAGCCATTTTCGACACGTATCGTCGTGACCCTGCGTTGGTGAAACACTATGCGCTTGACGATGTGACGGAAGTTGATGGACTGTCACAACGCTTACAGGGAGCACCATTCGCGTTAGCAGGAATGGCACCACGTCGCTATGAACGGCTCGCCTCGGCTGGGCCAGCGATGGGTATTCTTGAACCAATCCTGGTACGTGCCTATTTGCGCTCTGGTGCGGCACTACCTCGACAGGCAGGGAAAAGCAATAGTGGCGAGATGCATGAAGGCGGCGCGGCCCACTTGTTGGCAACGGGTGTCGCGGAACAGGTTGTCAAAGCGGACGTAGCTTCGCTCTATCCTTCGTTAATGCGTACATTCAAGATTGGACCTGCATGTGATCGTTTAGGTGTGTTGTTGCGTGTGTTGGGTCTTTTAACGGACCTACGACTTTCCCATAAAGTGGCTGCGCGGATTGCCCTACCGGACTCAGTTGAGGCGAATCATCACAACGCAACACAGGCAGCAATGAAGATACTGATTAATGCCGCCTATGGCTACATGGGTGCAGGCACGATGGCTCTCTTTGCCGATAGTGCTGCGGCTGATGAGGTGACTCGTCGTGGTCGCGCTATTCTCGCTCAGGTTCTGGAAGCGTTGCGTATACGAGGTACGGCGTTAATCGAGGCTGATACCGATGGTGTGTATTTCTCGGTGCCAACAGGTTGGACAGAAGCGCAGGAACGCGCCGTTGTTGAGGAGATTGGGGCTGAACTGCCAGCAGGGATTCGGCTGGAATATGAGGGCCGCTTTCGTGCCATGCTCAGTCACGAAGTCAAGAATTACGCTCTACTAACCTATGGTGATAGATTGGTTGTACATGGTGTGGCCCTACGTTCAAGTCGAGCCGAACCGTTTGGGGAACGCTTTCTACGCCAAGCGTTGCACTGCACTATGATGGGTGATATTCCAGGAGTACGACAAGCATACGTCGATATGGCGGTAGCATTGCGAACTCGTGCGCTACCAGCATCGGATGTAGGAGCGAGAGTGCGTCTCTCAAAAACGCCGGAAGCCTATAATGCATCGCGTGCCACACATCCAGAGCCACAATACGAGGCATTATTAAATGCTGGACGTGTACGCTGGTTTCCTGGTGAACGTGTGCGCTTCTACCGTTCGCAAGCAAAAAAGTATGTTTGGTTGCCAGAAGAGACCGAGGAAGCTGCTATTGGCAACGAATGGAGTGAGGGCGATGAAGATGAGGATATAGAAAGTACGTCCTCCTCATTACGCGAAGAGGTCGCTAATCGCCGCGATTACGATGTTGACCATTATCTCCGTGTGCTCGTTACATCCTATGCCGCCCGCTTGCGGAAAGCCTTCACCCCCGATGACTTCACACAACTTTTCCGTATGGAAGAGCAACCTGGACTATTTGACACACCAATAGAGAATATCCAACCTCGCTGGATTCGTGCGTAGGTGCCTAACAAATGAGAGGAGAAGATATGTCATCGCCAAATCATAAACCCATCATACATACCGCATCTATAGACGAACCCCAAAATCATTTGTCTGGAAGTCTCTTTAGACTCGCAACGATGAGTCTGACATCAACAACTCTCTACGCGGCTGGAAGTGCTCGCTATCTCTTTGCGGTAGATAGAACGACTGGACAGCAACAACATATGTACGAAAGTCTTGGCTCTACTGTGATGAATCCACTGGTTGTCGATGGCATCCTCTATGCAACAACAGCAACAAATGGAATAGATAGTCATGGCATTATTGAAGCCTGGCGATTGAGCGACCACACTCCACTCTGGCATTTTTCTCTGCCTCGTGTAGCTTGTTATGTATATTCTCCTCTCGTTGTAGCAGATGGAGTTCTCTACGCATCCACAACGGTTGGTGGTATCTATGCACTTAATGCTCTCACAGGAACGATTTTGTGGGGATATCACACTGAAGTAGACGCCCAATATCATGGCTCTTTTTTTCTGACCGTGCAGAAGAAAGTTCTCTATTGCAGTGCAGACAGTAGTGCTATGCATACTACTGCGACGCTTGGAACTGTATTTGCATTAGATGCTCGTGATGGACGTGAGTTATGGGGCTATAAAGTAAACACAAGCTCAACAAGTGGGCCTCCAACTTTTGCGAATGAAATTATATATATTGGTGTCTCAAATAATGTTATTTATGCGCTTCATGCTCAAGATGGGTCTCTGCTTTGGCGTTATCAAGGGATATCGCCCATCTTAGGACGTATTATTATTCACCAAGACAGTGCTTACGCAGGGACCAGAGATAATGGAGTCATTGCATTGCACACAAAAAACGGAAAATTTCTTTGGCACCGCTATATAGATGAATTAGTTCATCAACTTCCCGTTGTTGCCAATCGTGCATATGGCGTCTTTGTCGGAGCTACGGACGAACAGGCGGTGTACATTGGCTCAGATGATGGCTACATATGTGCATTGCGTAGCAGTGATGGTTCATTACTTTGGTTATTTGAAACAGATGGACTGCTTGTCAGTCCCATTGCTGTACGTAATGGTGTTGTATATGTCTTGTCACAATCAGGGTATACTAATACGAGTGCTATCTATGCACTTCAAGCGGATCAGGGTTATCCACTTTGGCGTACACCCATTGGATTGCTCGATCCGATGCAACCTTCGTCATCCTTGTGGGGAAATGGCAGAGGTGGTGAACTTCCTATCACGCAATCAGGAACACCGGCCTTTACTGAACAAGATGTTAGGAACCACTTCCAACAGCATCCGGTCCTAACAACAGAACAGATACCCGCCCCAATCACAAACGTCCTCTTTCTTACGAGTAAAGAAGCAAGGGAGCGATTGACTCAAGCGTCATTAGGACTACCTGATCGAGCCATCGTGTGTCTGGTGGAACTGCAAGGACCCTTTATTTTGCATGGAGTCTCTCGTCCTAGCGGAGCACAATCTCCTCGCGCACTGCATATCTCCTATGTCTTCGATGCTCAGACTGGCAAACGCATTATGATGCGTGCTCGTTAGAAAGATAGCGCAACAGCCTTTAGAATGCCTCGCAATTCCCAACATGCTTATTGCCCCATGTCTAAATATGCGTTACAATAGCTTGCGGTACAGTCACCACATTGTGAGGAAATGTTGCACGTTGAATACAACTATAGAAGAAACATTAAAACACTACTTTGGACATGATGCCTTTTTGCCAGGACAACAAGAGATTGTCGAGCATATGCTGTCAGGGCACGATGCCCTCATCCTTATGCCCACAGGCGGCGGAAAATCGCTCACGTATCAACTTCCCGCTTTAATGATGCCAGGGGTAACGGTGGTTATCTCGCCATTGATTGCCTTGATGCAAGATCAGGTTGACCGCTTACAAGCAAATGGTATTGCGGCAACCTTCATCAATAGTACCCTAGGTTCCGTTGAACGCTCTCAACGCGAACGCGCCTTGCTCAACGGACAACTCAAGCTAGTCTATGTAGCCCCAGAACGCCTGATGAGCGAAAGCTTCTTAACACTATTAGAGCATGTGCAAGAAACTATTGGCATTTCATTGATGGCGGTCGATGAAGCGCACTGCGTCAGCGAATGGGGCCATGATTTCCGACCGGAGTATCGCCAAATCGGTAGGATGCGTGACCATTTCCCTACCGTACCAATGCAAGCATTGACCGCGACCGCGACCGAACGGGTACGCGAAGATATCCTCACACAACTGCGACTGCGCGACCCCCATATTCATATAGCCAGCTTCAATCGTCCTAATCTCACATATGAAGTACGCCAAAAAAGCAAAGCATCCTATGGCGAGTTAGTAGAACTTTTGCGGAGTATGCCCGATGCTCCTGTAATTATTTATTGTCAAAGCCGTAAAAATGTTGACATGGTGAGTGAAGCTCTGCAACGTGATGGTATTCGTGCCTTGCCCTATCATGCTGGTATGACTCATGAGCAACGCGCAGAAAACCAATCGCGTTTCATTCGTGACGATGTGGCAGTCCTTGTTGCAACCATCGCCTTTGGTATGGGTATAGGCAAGCCTGATGTACGCGTTGTGGTGCATTATGATCTGCCAAGTAGCCTTGAAGGATACTACCAGGAGTCTGGACGTGCAGGACGCGATGGACAGCCAGCACAATGCATCTTATTTTTCAACTATGGAGACCGTGTAAAGGTCGAATTCATCATCGAACGCAAAACGAATGAGCATGAACAGCTTGTCGCGTATGAGCAGCTCAATCAAGTTATTGCCTATTGTGACAGCCGGGATTGTCGGCGTAAAACACTCCTCGCATATTTTGGTGAGGTGTGGCAAGAAGAGAATTGTGGCAACTGTGATAATTGTCTTCGTGCGCTCGCACCAATGGAGATGGAAGACCGCACAATTGACGCGCAAAAGTTTCTCTCATGTGTTGGTAGAACAGAACAACGCTTCGGCATGAGTTACATCATTGATGTCTTGCGTGGCGCAAACACAAAAAGGATTCGAGACCAGCGTCACGACCAACTTTCTACCTATGGCATTGGGCGCGAGCATAGTATTGAGGAATGGCAACGTCTCGGACGTATGCTCGTACAACAAGAACTTGTAAGTGTCGTTACCAGCGAAGGTTTCTCTATCCTGCGCTTGAACGTGAACTCACGAGAAATTTTGCGTAAGCAACGTACCTTTGAGATGCCCATTGTGCCTAAAGAGGAAAAAACGCTTCCCGAAAAGACGAAGGTACTTCAAGAGGCTCTGGACCCACAAAGCGCGCGCCTGTTCGCACATCTACGTAACGTGCGTAAACGAATTGCCGATGCTCAGGGCGTCCCTCCTTATGTTGTTTTTCCAGACACCACCCTGCATGCAATGGCATTAGAACGACCACAATCGCGTGAACGCTTCAGCAAGATTCCAGGTATCGGTAGCACAAAATTGGACGCGTACTTTACGACCTTCACTGAAGAAATCCGTAGTTTTTGCGAACTATACAACATGCAAATGGAACAAGCACCATCCGCTGCGTATAAGAAAAGTAGTGTTAGTAAATCAACGCCTTCCAGTGCAGGACCACATTCACGGCTGCAAACGTTGACACTATACCAGGAGGGACGCAGTATCGAAGAGATTGCCACGGAGCGGAATCTAACGCAAGGTACCGTTATCAGCCATCTTGCTGAACTGATTGAGATGGGCGAGTCTATAGACGTTGCTCCCTTGATACCGGAAGGTCACTATCAGAACGTGGTCGATGCGATAGAACAGATCGGAGATGGCGTATTACGCCCCATCAAAGATTTTCTAGGTGACGAGTATTCGTTTGACGAAATCCGCCTTGTGCGTGCTGTGATGCGGAAAGCGTGACGTGGGCACGTCCATGTCACGCTTCCTGATACCCTACCAAGTCACATGTATTTTTCCTTGCCCTGCTGATACACGCTTTTGTAGTGTTCGCTCACCGATATGTACAACAACCTCGTAGGCAGTACGTGGAGGGTGATAGTTGTCGTGTTGCTCTTCGATAACCACTTCTACACTTTGCCCTGTTACCTGACACGTGACTGTAGTATGGGCAAAAGCACCATGCTGATAGGCCATACTATTGCCATCGTCCTCGTATAACGTAAGGGTTGCATTTCCCTCGTCAGTCATATAGCAGGTCAACGTCATTGGATCGGTTTCGTGCTGTCCGATGAATTGCATCATTGGTCCACTGGGGAGTATACTATTGCCGCGCACGAAGAGAGGCCATTGGTCGAGCGGTGCCTCAATCTCGTATGCCTTTCCTCCTTCATATCGCTTGCCGTCCCAGTAGTGTACCCATGAACCCTGCGGTAGGTAGACCTGACGACTTTTCGCTCCTTCGGTGGAGATAGGAGCGGTAAGAAGTGTCTCACCAACCAGGAAGGCATCCTCTACGTCATATACAGCTTGGTCCTGCCAGTAGTGGTAAAAGAGGGGACGTATAATTGGTGTGCCGTTGATAGAGGCTTCATGAAACACGTTATAGAGATAGGGAAGGAGTTTATAGCGTTGCTCGATGGCCTTCCGATAAGCACTTTCGTATGGCTCTCCAAACGCCCACGGCTCCTGCGGCACGTTGCCAGTCGCGTTATGATTCCAGCATAACGGCAAGAATGCACCAAGTTGTGCAAAGCGTACCAGCAATTCCCCCGTACAGTTCTCCCAGAAACCGCCGATGTTCGCGCACATAAAAGGTTGTCCGCTGATGCCCATGTTTAAACACATACGCATGGCAAGAGAAATGTGTTCCCACCAACTCGAATTGTCACCTGTCCAGGTCGCGGAGTACCGTTGTATGCCAGCCGTGCCGGAGCGCGACAAGACAAAAGGACGCTTATCCGGTGCGAACCTTTGTGTGCCTTCACGCATGGCACGAGCCATCTGTAGCCCATAGGCGTTGTGAAAAAATGTATGGAGAACTGGTGGCCCATCTGGACCAATAATATTTTCACCGCCTGCAATGTGCATGACATCATTGCTAAAAGTCTTCTGAGTTGGTTTATTATATTTTTTCTCTATCATCGTCGCCTGTGACGGCTCATTCATATCATTCCAACTGCCGGCGATCCCTTGTTGTAGAAAACCATGAAACAGGTCGCCCCACCATCGTCGCACCTCTGCACGTGAGAAATCAGCAAAATTACAATCATCCGGCCACGCCGTACCCATGAAAAGATCACCCCCCTGTTTGCGACAGAGGTAGCCGTGTGAAAGTCCTTGTTGATACACAAAGTAGTCTCGATCTGCTTTGATACCAGGATTGATGACAGGAATGATGTGAAATCCTTGTTCCAACATGTCCTGGCTTAGCTTTGCAGAATCGGGAAACGTTTCTGAATTCCAGGTAAAGGTACGAAAACCGTTCATATGGTCAATATCGAGCCAGAGCGACTCACAGGCATGATTGCGTTCGCGGAACTTTGCCGCGAACTCGCGTACCTCTTGATCTGTATAGTAGCTCCAACGGCCTTGATGATGCCCTAACGCCCAACGTGGAGGCATGGGCATGCGACCTGTAAGATCAGTATATTGACGTAACACATCTGCGGGTGTTGGACCTGTGAAGAAATAGAGTATCAGACTATCGCCTTGAACGGTGATCTGTATTTCGCTGGCATCGGAATGACCCATATCCATTTCGATATTGCCGGTGTGATCGACAAGCAAGCCAGTGGCAGTGCCAGTTGTTGGAGAAATACTGAGAAAAAAGGGAATCTCACTATACATTCTTCCCGTTTGTGGCCCGTGTCCCTTTTCTGGGTCCCAGTTCCATAACGGCAGAAATTCCCCACGCTTGTTCATAGCTTTTGTGTGTTCGCCAAACCCGTAAAAGTTTTCGTTCTCACCTAACGCATGCGTCCAGCGCATCTCACTGTCGCTATACGCAAAGCCCCGTAAATATGATTCAAGAAGAGACTGGCTCTCTTCATTGTTTTTCGTTTGCCATGCTTCGTCGCCTGTCGCAACAATCCAGGAGTGATATGGTAGCGTTCCCTCCTGCTCATCGACAAGGCGAAAGCGTAATCCTTCGGGATAGGCGGTATGAAGAAAACGGACACGCACAATTTCATTTCCCAGCAATGATCCTGCAAAGAGGCAAGCACTCGTCTCAGGCTTCTCTCCATTTAACCAGATGTGTTCTTGCGCTTCGTTTCCATTGTAGTGCGATGGTTTTGTAGCGGTAAACATGCAGTAGTACTCTCCCTTTTGGCAAATATACCTGAGTTAAGTACGTACCGAGCATGAGAAAGGTTTCGTGATAGTTTCTTCATCAAGGAGCCTCATTGGTAAGATGTGATACATTACAGCTATCGAACATTCGATTTTTGTAAATTTGAAAGGCGATAGCAATGACCTCTTCATCACAACTTTCTCATCAGAGCGGTAGCGATGCATACGCACCGAAAAAAGAAGATAAGTTCAGTTTTGGCTTGTGGACCATTGGCAATCGAGGACGTGACCCCTTCGGCGAATTTGTGCGACCCGCGCTCGACCCTGTGTATAGCGTACAAAAGCTAGCGGAATTGGGTGCGTGGGGTATAAACTTCCATGACAACGATCTTGTACCATTTGAAGCCACCGCTTCCGAACGTGACCGCATCGTGAGTGACTTCAAAAAAGCTCTTTCCGACAATGGTATGGTTGTGCCAATGGCGACCACTAATCTCTTCTTTCATCCCATTTTTAAAGATGGTGCCTTCACATCAGTTGATCCAGCCGTGAGAGCCTTCGCGTTACAGAAAACACTCAATGCGATTGATTTGGGTGCCGAGCTTGGTGCCTCAACCTATGTCTTCTGGGGTGGACGCGAGGGTGTCGATGCTGAGGCCAGCAAGGACCCTGTGGTTGCAATTAAGCGCATGCGTGACGCAATTAACTTCGTGTCGCAGTACGTACTCGACAAGGGTTACAAGATGCGCTTAGCACTTGAACCTAAGCCAAATGAGCCACGCTCTGATACCTATTTGCCAACTATTGGGCACATGCTCGCCTTCATCTATACGCTTGACCATCCTGATATGGTTGGCGTCAATCCAGAGGTGGCACATGAGCATATGTCCGGCCTCAATTTTGTACATGGAGTGGCACAGGCTCTCGAAGCTGGTAAGCTTTTTCATATCGACCTCAACGATCAGAAAGGGCCACGCTACGACCAGGATTTCCGCTTCGGTAGTGAAAACATAAAGAGTGCCTTCTTCCTGGTCAAACTGCTTGAGGACCAAAAGTATGATGGGCCACGCCACTATGACGCGCACTCCTACCGTACTGAAGACGAGGCTGGCGTGTGGGACTTCGCGCTTGGCTGCATGCGTACCTACAACATGCTTAAAGAGAAGGCGCATCGCTTTAATGCGGATGCGGAAATTCAAGCATTGCTTGCGGAGGTCAATAGTGGTGATCAGAGCTATGGTGGTCTGCTCAATGGATACAGTGCTGAGACAGTTAGTAAACTCAGGGCAACAACATTTGATGTAGATAAGTTAGCACAGCGCGGCTACCGCTATGAGAAACTCGATCAAATGACAGTTGAACTTATTCTCGGTGTGCGCTAATACAAATTAGTAAAGAACAACGGATACTGTAGGGACCGATTGATCGCGTCCTCGTCGCAATCCACCGCCAACGAGGACGCGATCAATCGGTCCCTACAAACATCGTCTCCACATTCATTAGGGAAAATGCTTAATTAAATCTTCTATATTCTACTAACTAAATATACAAAAGTACATAAATATTGACATGTTTTTCTATTCTCATTATGATACACACATCATGTGGGAAGGGAAGCTATGTCATGGATATACACCCGGATTTAAATCAGTACTGTACACAACATCACAATGCTATAAGTCCTGAGCAGAAAGCTATTATCACGCATGAACAAGGGCCACTCTTAGTAATTGCTGGTCCTGGTTCTGGAAAAACTTACAGTCTTACGATGCTGGCGATGAATTTGCTGCTGCAAAAGCTCGCAAAGCCCTCTGAACTCATACTTTGTACCTATACTGAAAAATCCGCTCTTGAAATACAGAGCCGTCTCACGCAGATAGCTCGTGCAGTTCATTTCAATCAAGACCTTTCACACATGCGAATTGATACTATTCATGGCATATGTACGCAGATTATTGCAGAGCATGTACAGGATACGCCGTTAGGCAACGGATACGAAACGCTCGATCAGTTTCCGCAACAATTGCTGATCTTTGAACACCTCGAAGAGTTTTGTGATGCACAAGTGCGGCGAATATTTCAGGAGCGTTGGGGAACGCGTTGGAAGGTTGCGAAGGGGCTACAGTTTTGCTTTGATAGAATTGTCGATGAACTAATTCTTGATGATCTCAAGCAGTCTTATCCTTTTTTAAGCGAAGAGTATTCGCAGCAGACAAGCACGTTTTTGCAGAGTGTTACTACTAGTTACATTGCCTATCAAAAAATGTTAGGGAAGACGCACCGTGTTGATTTTGCACACCTGCAAAAAATTGCTTATAACTTACTTCTTGATCCAGATAAGGCAAGGCACATCACACAAGGGATAAAGTATGTCCTTGTTGACGAATACCAGGACACGAATTATATCCAGGAGCAAATCCTGATACGCCTCGCTTCCGCAACTGGTAATCTCTGTGTTGTAGGCGATGAGGATCAAGCTTTATACCGCTTTCGTGGTGCGACAGTACGCAACATTCTTGAATTCACAAACACGTGCAAAGCACAGAAGATATTTCCACCCTGTAAAATGGTGCAACTTACTACCAATTATCGTTCCCATCCTAAAATCATTGAAATGTGTAATCAATGGATGAGTAGAACGGATTGGCGTAATCCCAACGGTACAGCGTTTCGTACTGAAAAAACTATAAAGTCGCCTGTCAAGAAGACGTTAGGTAAACAACATAACGCGTATTCAGTAGTGCTTACCATAGGTGGGGAGAGCGTCGAGCGTGAGGCATATCAGCTCGCGGAATTTGTTGAGACACTGAAGATACAGGGCGTGATTGCTGATTACAGTCATGTGGCCTTGCTGCTGCATAGCGTGAAGCCCTATTTAAGTCGTGCTTATACAGAGGCGTTACAGCAGAGAAACATTCCGTATTCCTGTCCACGAGCCAGAACATACTTTGAGCAAGACGAAGTGCGTCTGATGATTGGATGCTTTGCTCAGCTTTTTGGCTATACTGAGCAACCAACTGACGAAGAGATGGACGATGAGACAATTCAGCCCTATATGCATGAGTGCAAGGAATTGCTACAAAATATATGCCTCGTACTTCCAGAACTCGTGCAAGAGTTAGACGCGCTTGATACCTATATTATGCAGCAAACCGATTTGTATAACATTGTTATGGATTGTTTTTATCGTCTACTTGCCCTTGAGCCGTTTCTGACGGCGATGCAAGAACAGTTCAAGCGAGATGCCTTGATCGCAATGTCACAGATAATTGGAACATTTCAGCAATGTTACGCTACCACTGATATGGGAACAAGAGAACATGTACAGCAGAAGTTCTTTCATACTTTTCTACGTCTACTACATGCTGATGGCGTTAATCAGCGTGAAAATCCTCAACAGATGATACCCGTTGGACATGTGCAAATTATGACAATTCATCAAGCGAAAGGACTTGAGTTTCCCGTGGTCGTTGTAGGTCGCCTGGATAAACAACCTCCACAATCCGAGAACGAGGATCGGGAATTGAAACGCTTCTATCATAAACAGCCACCGTTTGAGCCGGATAATCGTATTTCGGGCTTTGATCTGGCGCGTAACTACTATGTTGCCTTCTCGCGTGCCGAACATGTATTGGTGCTGAGCGCAGGTAAGCAGCCAAATAAATATATTGCGCCCCTATTCAAAACACTTTCACCTTATGTCTCTGGCGACAACAAATTGCTGCCAACAGTGTTACCTTCAAAGAATGAAAGCAAACAACATAAGCAGCGTTATAGCTTCACGCAAGATATTACAACCTACGAAACATGTCCAAGACGTTACGAGTACTTTCATGAACATGGTTTTCAAGCATCACAATCTAACGACTATTTTGTTGGTCAACTTGTGCATCAAACGCTTGAGAACATTCACCGTCTAATTTGTAAGGGACAGTTTGACTCGTTACATACAGGTGCAGTTTTAAGAATGTTTGAGAAAGTTGCTGCTTGCCTTGAGCAAAAGACTAGAGGTATCAAAAAGGGCGATAAAGAGGAGGCGTGGAGACAAGTTCTCAACTATTTTCAGCAGAATCAGCGTGAATTGCAGGGCGTCGAAAGGGCAGAGGTGCCGATATCGTTTGAGAAAGATAAGTACATTTTGACGGGCCAAATAGATTTGCTTATGCGTGTTAAAGGGAAGTTGCATCTGCTCGACTTCAAAACTGGACAAAAGCAACGGAAGACGCTAGAGCAGCTAGCTGCTTATGAGCGTCAACTATGTACATACGCTCATATCATTGAACAACGTGGCGAAGAATTGCCCGAACGTCTCTTCATTTATTGGACAGGCGAAGAACGGAGACAAGACGCCTTGATGGAGGTGTATTATCAACCCGAAGAGGTCGAGCCTGTAGGTCACTATTTCGATACACTTGTTGCCAATATTCACAGTCGAGCATTCACAGCTAAACCAGGACCGAAATCATGTATCACGTGTGAGTTGCGCGGTATATGCAGGAAAGAGGGAATTTTGTAGCCATTTTTCCTGCGGTTACTCGTGTATCTTTATTGCGGTAAATGACTTTATATTTACAACATCGTCTGTATGAACTGAAAAACGAAGTCCTCCAAGGCCGGATGCAAAGGTCGTATCTGTCGCTGCTAGCATCCAGTCCGCGGGTTCTAACTGGTCGCTTTCCCATGCTTTAACGGAGAGTGTTGTACCAAGAACACGGAAGCGGATTGAGTATGATGCACCGTCCTTTGCTGGGAAAGAGACCGAACCAAGTGTGGTGCTTTTCCCACCGACACGCTTGACAATCTCAAGATTTTGTCCATCAATGAGTGCCTTGTACCAGTCTCCCTCGCTTGACCAACGTAGCACCGCTCCAATGTTGACACCTTGCCCAAAGTGATTGATAGAGCCAGTAAACACAATTTCTTCGTTCGTCCTTTTCCCACCAAGCAGTGCGTTAAAGGCTCCATTTGCTTGCGCTAATTGTCCTGTTTTGTTTGTGATGGAGAAGGCTGGATTGCTGTTCGCCTCCTCCGTCCAGGGTTGATTATCTGACGCATTGCCCCACAAAGATTGATCAGGACGCTGAAAGGTATCTTGTGCAAGAATAGGAATGGTTGGAGCAGGAGTGATTGTCGCAAAAGTCGCTGCTCTCGTCATAGTGTTTGTTGGATTCTTTGCAGTACTTTTGTGAGCAAAAGTCGTCAAGAAGATGCCTGTGCTTCCCACTATAACCAGCAGGAGAAGGCCAAGAACGAGTAGCGTCTTCCCACGAGAGAAACCTTTCCGAGCAATAGGGGTAGTATTATTTCTTTGTGACACGACAGTAGGCAAATCAAGCTCGGTCAGTTCTTGTTGTGAAGGAGTCATACGCTCGTTCGCCCTGTCCGATGTGCTCAGAATTGTCGCGGCATCTTCAAAAAGAAAGGGAGTGACAGGATTTTGTATCCGAACTGGTTGAGCAAGCACAGGAACGTTAGCATTTGAGGAGGCAAGTGGTATCTGACTGATTGGAGTTACTATCGTAGGTTCGTAGTGGCTTGCCTCCTCTAAGGCGTGGGCGAAAGCTCCCACGGACGCGAAGCGTTGCTGTGGCTCTTTGGCAAGCGCGGACATCACCACCTCTTCTACCGCTTGTGTCATCCCAGGCACCTTCTTATAAAAAGATGGAGGGGGAACAAGGTTGTGCTTGACCGCTATCTCCGTAAAAGAGCCGCGAAAAGGCAACTCTCCCGTGAGCCATTCATATACTACAACTCCAAGAGAATATTGATCGCTAGCTATCCGTGGATACGCCGATATTTGTTCAGGAGCCATATACGCGATTGTGCCAGCGACATCATGGGCATTTTGCAAGCGCGAACTCTGTGCTACCTGTGCAATACCAAAATCGCTAAGCAGGATAGTGTTTTTTGCGCCCACCAACATATTCTCCGGCTTGATATCACGGTGAATCACTTGCTGGTTGTGAGCATAGTCGAGGGCTTCAGCGATCTGCTTGACGTAGGAGACAACGGTAGCAAGCGGTACTCGACATCCTTTGGGATGAAGCTGGCGCAATGTGCCATTGGGCGCGTAGTCCATAACTAAAAACGGAGTCGTGTCTTCTACTCCAAATTCGAGCACACGGATGATATGTGGGTGAATTAGATGAGCGACGGTTCGTGCTTCGTTTAGGAAAAACTCTTGATCGTTACTAGCTAATCGCGTATGAAGTATTTTAATTGCTGCCTGCGTTCGCAAATATTTATGTTCTGCCAGATAGACTTCAGCAAAGCCTCCGGTTCCAATCATGCGTTGTAGTTGATAATTGCCAAACTGTTGGCCTATGCGGTCAGTCATTGCTAGCTCCTCTAGTGGTCATTGTTCCTACCTGTTGACTCTAGTATATCTCCTAATTGGGCGTTTGTATGTGATACACTCAACAAAAAGCGTGTTAAATTACTCAAGGAAACATATGAAAACGACAATCTCAAGAGAAAGCTCCTCTTCCTCATCCTGGCTATCTCTCCCCGTTGTGCTCGCCTTTTTTGGCTTCGCCCTTGTCGGTATAAGCGGTGGCACAAGTGGAGTGCTATTACCGAGTTTGGAAAGCTATTATCATGTAAATAAGTCTGTTATTGGTCTACTATTTGTGGTCTCATCTAGCGGCTATTTTCTTTCCGCGTTTGCTAGTGGTCTTCTCGTAGAACGTTTAGGTATGCGTGGATTTCTTCTTGTTGGTGCAGGATTATTCTTCATTGGTGCCTCTGCATTTGGCCTAAAACCGCCTTTTGCGCTTATTTTGTGTGCTAATTTCTTGATTGGTCTTGGGATAGGAATGGTCGAAACGGGCCTCAATATCTATGTTTCGGCACTGCCCCGTAGTGCTTCATTGCTTAACTACTTGCACGGATTTTATGGACTAGGCGCTCTGATTGGACCACTCGTCGCCAGCACAATTCTTGTATTAAACTTGGGGTGGAATAGTGCCTATTTTATTTTGGGAGGCTTAAATGTGCTTCTGCTGCTTGGTGTCTGGTTTCTCTTCAGTCGCAAAACAACTGAGCGTTCAGAGGTACAAGAGGAACAAAAGAGCAAAGGAAATACACTGAGTGCTACACTCAAACTGGGTATCGTCTGGCTGGCCGCATTATTTTTGCTTTTTTATGTGGGTGTAGAAGTGAGCTTAGGCAACTGGACGTACACCTTTTTACTAGAGGGGCGCCACGAGAATGCTTTATTGAGTGGCTGGATTGTAAGCGGCTACTGGTTTGGTCTGACAATGGGACGCTTTGTGTTACAACGGCTGGCTATGCGCTTTGGTATAAGCAATACGCTGCTTATTTATGGTTGTATGGCAAGCGTCATACTTGTTATAGTGCTTATCTGGCTTATCCCATTAGAAATTGTGTTTGCAGTTGGCTTTTGTGTGATAGGGTTTAGCCTCGGCCCTATTTATCCTCTCGTGGTTGCATTGACACCAACACTTGTACCCACACGTATCGCGCCCAGCGCAATTGGCTTTCTTGTGAGTATAAGCATTATTGGATTAGCTTTGTTTCCTTGGCTAGCGGGTGTTCTTTCACAAAACGTTGGCATCTGGTCACTTTTGCCATACAATATTGCGCTTACCATTGTTATGTTCATTTTGTGGTGGACGTTGTTTGCACGTGAGAGGCAACGTACATTCGCTAAAGATTGATAATAAAAGCTGTGAGAGTTACGCGTATATCTTCGTATATTAAGCAATCAGGTAAACTTACAATGCAGTAGCACTTTCTTGAATACGAGTGCTTACTGCATGTATGGGTAATTCCCTGTGTACTAGAGGAGGTTCCCTTTTTATGAAGTCTCTTAAGCACCCGAACCGACATCTTGCCATCCTTATCTTGGGCTTTTTGACGGCGTTGTCGCTCTTATTCTCTGCCTGTGGTAGTAGTACAAGCTCTGGTGGTGGTACAAGCACTGGCAGTGGTAGTAACCCAACAGCAACCTCAAAGCCGAGCATCGCCGCTCCAACCGATCTCATCACTGCTGGTACGCTTACCATAGGTAGTGATACAACATACCCACCACAAGAATTTCTGGACACAACATCAAACAAGTACACAGGTTTTGACATAGACCTGATTACCGCAATGGCAGCACGTATGGGTTTGAAAGCTAATATCGTCAAGACAGATTTTACCACGATCATCGACAATCTTTCTAACAAGCGGTTCGATGTTGTTATTTCTGCCGTGACCATTAACGATCAACGCAAGCAAAAGGCTGATTTTATCCCGTATTTTAATGCAGGTGAATCGCTACTTGTGCAAAAAGGCAACCCGATGAATCTGAAATCCGTGGCGGACCTCTGTGGTCTGAACGTGGGTGTGCAGAAAGCGACCGTTGAGCAAGACGACCTTACAGCGGCTAACAAAGCTTGTACTGATAAGGGCAAAAAAGCCATTAGTCTTACCATTCTTGCTAGCCAGACTGATGTAGTACAACTGCTCGTAAATAGGCGCGTTGTTGCAACTTATCAGGACTCGCCCGTTACCGACTACTTCAACAAACTCAATCCAGGCATGTTTGAGGTTGGTGGGTCTGTAGTCAATGCGGCCCAGGAAGGCATCGCGGTACGCAAGGGTGATACCTCAATGCTAAATGCGTTACAAGCAGCATTCACCTCGGTAAAAACGGATGGCACCTATACCAAGATTGTGCAACAGTGGGGCGTTACCAGTGGAGCACTAGCGATGGTTGACCGTCGCGCAAATCTCGTGTAACGCTTCTATTGTAGCTTCTATGTTTGGACTCGACATGCCTACTATTAACGCTAGGCATATCGAGTCCAACTGTATTACAGGCTATTGCAGTTTTCCCACAACCTGTGTCAGCGTAATAGCATTTGCCCCCTTGTTATCTACGGCAATAGAGAGAACGACGAGTGCCTTATTGACGGGATTGCCTTGTGCATCAAAAAAGATGCGTCCACTAACACCTTGATATGCTGGAACACCACCATTACCCAGTGCCATGAGTGCGTCACGAACCTTCTGACCCGTTATTGTTCCCTGCACATGAATAGTTGCCTGGACAAGTACGTGTACTGCATCAGTGGTGAGAATAGCATCGTTGCCTGGATTAGGCGCGTTGAGTGTGTTGTCCGAAGAACTCTGATATTTCGCGAGCCAGTCGGCGAAAAATGGGGGCTGCTGATCTTTAGGGATAGCATTGAACGTCCATTCGTCGGGATGTCCAAAAGCTGAGAAAATCAAGCGTCGCATATCCTGTGGGTAGGTTGCCGCAATTTGGGCGTCTGCTCCGCCCCCTTGTCCTAGTAAAAGATTGGTTGCTAGTGCATCGCCGCCTAAGACATGAAGTCGTACAAGTAATGGGTCTGCTCCGTCCATACGTCCTATTTCACCTACGGCATGGGCGAGGCGTACCGCGTCAGTGTCATATCCAGCAATAAAGATGAGGTCCGCTTTTTGTACTAGCGCGGCATTCACGATTTTTTCGTAGTCGATTACAGAGGACTTCGATGTTGTAAAGGTATTATTGAGCGTTGTTACACCGAGTGCCTGTACACTTAGTGCGAAGGAATTTGCCAGGGAAACACTATACGCATCTGTCGGGTCACGCAACACGAGAATATTTTTTGCATGGAGTTGTGAAACTGCAACTGTACCTAGTGTTTTGCCCTGTTGATCATCAGGTGGGTTAACACGGAAGAAGTAAGGACTACTTCCACTTAACTGAACACTTGATGCAGTAGGTGAAACCTCTGGCACATGTGCTGAAGCAATGATATCGCGTGCATTAATCGTTTGTGAACTGAAGGGCCAACCGACAACACCTATGATGTTATCCTGATTACCCTCCTTAATACAATTCGCAACAAACTGTGCCACCGTTGTAACGTCTGCTCGATCCATGCCACAACTATCAATGAGGAGCCGTAACTTGAGGCCGTGAGGCAACATACTATTTTTGTTCACCTCATCCTGAGCAATGAATGCTCCTTGCATATCGGCACGCGCTACGAACTGGTCCACAACGTTTTGATCAATGGCAACGCCAAGCACAATCGTTACATATGGCGCGCCACTTTGCAGAATGTGAACGTCTTCATTGTAAATTTGCGCTTCCGCATCAGTAGGATCAGTGAGAACTGTTTGTGTGAGCAAATTGACCGCGCTCCCGAGATTGCCCTGTTAAATCGCCTGAGCCGCCTCTTGTTTTAGCACCTTATCGGCGCGACCATCAATATCGAGTGCAAAACGGCCATCACTTAGCCCAATACCCTTCGCCTTGAATGTTTGTTGCTCTAAGGCAAGCTCTGCATTCAATGCGCTTTGCTGTTGGTGTCCTATACCCTTGCTCGCTACACGTGTGGGAGCAGGATTGAACAAAGGCAAGATAATAGGCACCAGTACCGCAACCACAAGGGCAAGCAACGCAATGAGAGTTATGCCATATGTTATCAAACTACGATTATGGCTCGATGTGCGAAGTTGCGCTGTTGTAGGTTCTTGTCTTCTCGCCGAGGGTGAAACAACCTCGAAGTGTTCATGACCAGGAGGAGGATACGTACTCAGTAGGGCTGCAAGTTCCACCTGCATATCTACTGCACGAGCGTAACGTTGTGAAACCGAGAGAAGCAACTCTTTCGCAAGTATCTCTTCCATACGCTGCGAGACATTTGGGTTCAGACGGCGGACAGGTGGATAGAAAAAAGTTATACGCTCGCTTGGATTGTAGCCAGTAACCGCATGATGCATCGTTGCTGCTACTGAAAATAGGTCTGCCGTGGGACTACTCTGTCCATCACTACGCGTTTGCTCCGGTGCGTGATAGCCAGAAGACCCTTTGCCTTTTACATTTGCCATTTCAGCAACGGTAAAAGGCAGATCGACGAGCGTGATTCGTTGTTCATCAGGACTAACAATGATTGTGTCGGGAGAAATATTGCTATGTACAAACCGGGGTTGCTGACGTGAAAAAAACGAAAGGATATCACAAAGTTGGCGTCCATACTCTGCGACTGTACGCTCTGGTAATGCTCCACCCTTACGACGCAGGTATGTAGAAAGGCTTACACCCTCGATATGCTGATAAACGAAGTACCATTTCCCTTCTTCCTCAAAAGTTCCAAGAACTGTAGGCAGTCCTGCATGCTGTCCAAATTGAAGCATACGTGAGGTAAGGAGGCGCAGTTCGTGTTGTGGATTTATTGCTGTGTTTGCTGGCAATCGAATTTCACGAATTTCGACTTGCCCCTTTTCTTTCGACAAGAGATCTCTTGCTAACCATACGACGTTACCATGTACAGATAGACGTATTTGTTCAATCAATCGGTACCGTCCCTGACCCAACAAGTCGCCCGCTCTTAACGCTTGTGTGATAATAGGTAACGGCGTATCAAGGGGTGCGTATGTAGCAGTATGCTTTGCTATAACAGGTACTGATGCTTTCACAGGGCCGTATCCACATCGTTCACATCCCTCATCTTCTTGGTATCGCACGTACCCACAACGGGGACAATCCATGAACGGTCCTCCTAAGGTCTATGAAACAACATGTGTTGCTTTTATCGTATGCCGAACATAATATTTGGCTATATAATACTCTAAAAGTATTGTTGAGATAGGAAGATAGCAAATATAGGCTATAAGGGTAGCAGAAATATGGAGGGAAGCAGGGATTTTTCCTGATCTTTATAGCAAACAGAACTATAACAAACATAACAACGTTAGTTGTCGTATGAGCGCGTCCCTGTGCTACTATTAGCTGATAGAAGCAGGAGGTGATAAAGACAACAATGATAGTAAGAAGAAAAGATACAGGAGAATATAAGGAGACCCTTGCGGTCTCCCTATATTTCTTCTTTATAATATTACTCATAGCTTGTACTACCCTACTCTCTTCACCTGTTCACGCTGATGGTGGAGCACCCAACCTTGCGTATGTCGCTGGTGCAGGTCCCGGTATACGTGTGATTGATATTGCACACCAAAAAGTTCTTCGCTCCTTTGCCGTTGCTGGCAATCCTCACATGGTTTTACTGAGTCCCGATGGAAGTATTCTTTACGTCACACAGCCAGCACTTGGACAGGTGGCGGAGCTTGGTGCTAGAACGGGACACACGCTCTGTACCACGAGCATTCCAGGACACCCAACTTTGCTTGCACAAAGTACCGATGGAACACTTCTTTATGTTGCGGGTGAGGCAAGCTCGCAAGTTACAGTTCTCAATACCTCGACATGTGCTATCCAACAGACGTATCAGACGAATGAAGATGTGAGCGGACTTGCAGTAATAACAACCGTTGTTTCCAACAATGAGATTCGTAACCAAGTATGGATTGCTGGCACAACAATGCTCACTGTTATCACTGAGCAAGAGCAACAAATAGAGCGCATCCCTATCCCCGGCGGTCCTCGCTTTCTGTGTCTACCCGGTGGTTTGACTGCTTATGTCACTACGCAACAGGGAAACGTTGTCGCGGTGGACATAGCGTCGTATCAAGTTTTTGCTCAGTTGCTCACAGGTGGCACATTCGGCCCTATGGACTATGATGGCACAACGGGTCAAATTTATGTTCCCGATCAGAAGCACAAGCAGATAGATATTCTCGACCCCGTTCACATGGGAACATTGCTCACTCCCCATGAGCCAGCGCGTGTTCTTCCTTTAAAGGATATCCCACAATCCATTGCTATTACCAGCGATGGGCAACTTGGCTTTATCGCGCTTCGTGATGGTGTGGTAGACATGTTAGGTGTACCAGAGCACCACGTCATACAAACATTTTCTGTCGGCAACACGCCACAATTCATTATCACAGGTCTCTATCCTCCCACTCAGGACCCTTTACCACGCCAAGTTTCAAACCCCACTACGTTCTCATCAGTAACGAGCATTATTTTATCAATTGCAGCAGGACTATTTGTCCTCCTACTTTGTGTCTGGCTATTCCTAAGAAGACGACATACAAGGCTTAGATGATGCTCCTTGTTTATGTGTAGGGACCAATTCATCGCGTCCTCGTGGCAACCTACTGCCAACGAGGACGCGATGAATTGGTCCCTACCAACAACATATCCGCATTCATTTGTCAAACGGCATCATCGGTCCCTACACTTCTCCGTCCTCTTGTGTTCAAAGGATTATCGCGTCCTCTGCACGAACGAAGCAATATACAGTCCTTTCATCCCCCAAAAAAACACTCCCATAACGTCTAACTGAAAGACACACTTTCCACTCACTATGTTTTGAGCGTTTGTCGCTTTTGTATTCATCTCTATTTATCTATAATCAAAAATGTATTTGACACGGAACAGATTATACTTCATAATCTACGGTAGGGTCTTTTGCTGTCACCACAGCTTTTTAGCAAAAGGAAAAGCCAGGAGGGGGGCTGCCTTGAATCAACGTCGTCTGGGAAAATATGAATTACAGGACCGTTTAGGGCATGATGCGACAAACGGAACCTGGAAAGCGTTTGACACGCAGCAACAACGCACTGTCGTCGTCAAAATTATAGAGATACAGCCAGGCACAAGTGGTGAATTTTTACCGCGCTTCAATATGGAAGCACAAGCTGTATCTGTCCTGCATCATCCAAATATTGTTGAGGTACAAGAAACTTTCGTTGCTCAAAACGAGAACGAAGCGTATATTGTTACCAACTATATTGAAGGCCCCTCGCTGCTTGACTACCTGAATGCAACGGCACGCACAGGAAATATTGCATCACCAACCGAGATTATTCATCTTTTAACACCCATCGCTGATGCACTTGATTACGCACATCAACATAGAGTCCTTCATGGTGCCCTTAAACCAACCGTAATTCTCTTTGATAAGCACCACATCGCTCCTTCTTTACCAGGGGAACCCATGCTTACCAATTTTAGCATGCATCAGAAGCGTGACCCTCGAACGTTGCCGATTGATGATGCGCCCTATGTGGCACCGGAGGTAGCGCAAGGTTATGCAGGAACAGGTCGTAGTGATCTTTATTCGTTAGGGGTTATCCTCTACGAACTTTGTACGGGAGCTTTGCCGTTTCAAGGCGAAACTGCAAGCGATATTTTGATGCAACATATTCATAGTACGCCAACCGCTCCTGCGCTTATCAATCCTCGTATACGTCCAGCCTTAACCTCTGTTATTATGCGGAGTATTGCTAAAAATCCTCGGCACGTTTTTCTAGCGCGATAGCTCTTGTCGCCGCCGTTGCTAAAGCAACGAATGTCAGTATGCCAGAGAGCATCATCCCGCCTAATATCGCACGTGGTATTATCACCCCGCCCTCTTTTAGTGGCATTAGTGGCTTTGATACCATGAACAGCCCAACGTCCATCAGTCCACTTCCTCAGTCATTTCTTGTGCAGTCATCACCCAGAATTCCACCTGTGGTAGCAAGCAGCAACACACCTATATTGCCTCCACCTCCCGTTGCTTCATCTGTCACGCCGATAATCGCTACAGTGCCCGACCTCACTGGGCAGCAGGCTGAGCGTAACAAGGTGATGAATGCTGTGTCTGCATCAAGGAGTCCTTCAGAGCCTATACCTTTCGTTTCACCTACGGGACCGACGAGAAAAAAACGTAGAAACCGCCTATTTCTTGTGCTAGCTGTAGTGCTCCTCCTTGCGCTCATCAGCTCAGCCCTCGCAGCGGTCTTTTTCTTTACACATAAACAATCTGCACTAGCTCCTCAGCAGACGAGTATCGTGGGTCATGCCTTCTTTGTCAGTAGCAACTTGATAAGCAAAGATAGCAATCAGGGAGTGACAGACAAGTTTCAAATTGATTTACAGAATGTTCAGAATCCTCAACCTGGGAAAAGCTACTACGCGTGGCTCATGACAAGTAAGAGTCAAACAGATACCCCCGCCCTTGCCCTTGGGCCGTTGTCGGTCAATCACGGACGCGTGACGATGACGTATAGTGGCGCATTGCATACCAATCTCCTTGCCCTGTATAGCCGTTTTCTTGTTACTGAAGAGGATGCAAGTCAAGTGCCAACGAATCCTTCGCTCGATATAAATACCTGGCGTTACTACAACGCATTTTCAACAATACCCAATCCGACAGACCCTAAGCGGTATAGTACCTTTGACCATTTACAACATCTTCTTTCTCAGGACCCTAAACTTAAAATCGCAGGACTAGCGGGTGGGCTAGATATATGGCTTTTCAAAGACACTATGAAGGTACTGGAAGCGGCAGGAAGTGCGCGTGACCAGCAGAAAGTGTGTATCGCAAATCCTAGTACTGCTTGTACGGACTTCATGCTGCGACAGGTAGCACGTGTTCTGGACTATCTGGACGGCTCAACCTATGTACGAAACGAAAATATTCCGTCAAATATACAGAATTCACAGAGTCTGCTGATCGACGCGACGACAGCACATGTTGCATTACTGGAATTCGATCCTGCACAAACGCCACCGGGTTACTTGACACATATTGGAAGTCATTTACAAAGTATTAGCCAAATGGCTGGTTCAACTCCCGAACAAAAAGCTTTAGCTCTTCGTATTGACCTCGCCATCAACAATGTACAAGGTTGGCTTGACGCTGTGCATGCGGATGCCGCGAAATTAATACACATGAACTCTGCTCAGCTTATACAGTCTGATGCCTTGCAACTCCTGAATGATTTATTTATTCAGGCCAACAATGCCTTCGTGGGACAGGTTGATCCAAACACAAATAACGTCAAGGAAGGTGTTGTGCAAATACATTACAGTGTGCAAGCGTTAGCGACCTTCGATGTTGCTTTTTGCACGGTGAAAAATGGCAAGAGTTCTTGCTCATAAACACGGGGGAAAATGCACGATGAGCACAAATGCACGGCGTTTAGGCAAGTACGAACTACAAGTTCAATTGGGACACGGCGGCATGGCAGAGGTCTGGAAAGCTTTTGATGTCCAGTTACATCGCCATGTCGCGATTAAGATACTGCATGCAAACCTGCAAGAGGATCCCAACTTTATTGCGCGCTTTGAGCGTGAAGCACAACTTATTGCTTCACTGCACCATCCCAATATTGTACAGCTTCATGATTTTCAGATTTCCGCGCAGGAATCGAACACTACTACCGCATATATGGTCATGGATTATGTCGAAGGGGAAACGTTGGGACAGTACCTTGAGAAAACGTCGCGTCAAGGCAACATTCCTTATCCAGCAGAGATCGTACAACTTTTTACACAAATCGGTCTCGCCGTAGATTATGCTCATCAAAAAGGGGTTATTCACCGTGACCTGAAACCTGCAAATATTTTGCTTGATAAACGTAATACAACACATACAGCAGCAGGCGAACCTATTCTCAGCGACTTTGGGGTTGCTAAACTACTCGGTACCGCCAGCAACACGCTTGCGGGAACACATGTTGGAACGCCTCTCTATATTTCGCCCGAACAAGTAAGCGGCTATGCTGGTAACGAGCGTAGCGATATTTACGCATTGGGTATTATCCTCTATGAAATGGTGACTGGTACGCTCCCCTTTCAGGGAGATGACGCTATGACTGTTATGGCGCAACACCTCAATACTACACCATCTTCACCACGACAAATAAATCCAAATATTCCACCCGCGCTTGAAACGGTTATCTTGCGAAGTCTAGCGAAAGACCCTGCGGCCCGTTTCCCTACCGCTTCATCATTGGCCGCCGCGATAGCCGAAGGGCTGGATGTGCCTGTGCCGGAAAAAATTGCGAAACCTGCTTATCCTGTCGATCCCGTATCTATGCCAACCTATCTGGTCTCTCCTTTAGCGAGACAAGTTACGCCTCCATTCCCTATGGCAGCAATCAGCAATAACTCGACACCGCCTATTGCATCTATCGCGCCGCAGAATGCTCATCTTCATACACCGCTTAATGTAGGCGTTGCCCCTCTTCAAAGAACGCCACCTATACAAGCACCAAAGCAGCCTAAATCAACAAGACCGAGAAGACGTGTGGTGCTCGGAGTGCTTGCCTTACTACTTCTTTTGCTCGTTGGCTCGCTGAGTGCATTTTTCCTGTTGCCTCGCTTAATTAACCATACCGTTGTCACCCCAACTTCAATTGTGGGCCATGCTTTTTTTGTGAGCAGTGGACAATTGAACGATGGCGCGCAAGGTATTGCGGACGAACTACAAGTAGATTTGCAAAATGTGCAACCGCCATCAGCAGGGAAAAGCTACTACCTCTGGCTATTAGCTGATAAGGATGCTTTGCCACGACAGCCCGATTTGCTTGTGCCTGCGTCAATACATCCCCCTCTTCTGCTGACAAATAACTTGCCCGTACAAAATAATTCAGTTCATTATACCTATGCTGGTGACGCACAACACAATAACTTGCTTTCAGAGACCAGTCGCTTGCTTATCACACAAGAGAATACGGGACAAACACCGGCTAGTCCATCTACTGATGCCGCCAGTTGGGTATATTATGCACAACTGCCGCAAGCATTTATTCCTGGAGCCTTACATCTTAGAGGACTAGACCACATTCGTCATCTCTATTATAATGAAGACCATCTAAAGGTCCTTGCTCTTTATGGAGGGTTAGACATCTGGGTATTTAGAGATACAGAAAAGATTCTTGAATGGTCTACCAGTGCGCGCGATGATTTTAATGGCACAACAAACACTTACGGATTAATGCACAATCTTTTTATTGATATTCTCGACTACCTTGATGGGACCGCGAATGTGCATATAGATGTACCACCAGGAACACCCATTAATGCTGACCCTTCTATTGCTCGCGTGAGTCTTCTAACAGTAGACTCAACCCGGCAAAGTACTGATCTTGTGACAGACCCGCCTGGTGATCTCGATCATATAGCCTTGCATCTTAGTGAACTTGTCAAAGCACCCGATGCATCTGCGAACATGCGGCAACTTGCACAAAGCATTCTCATTGCCATTGGCAATGCTCAGACGTGGTTAAAACAAGTACGTACAGATACGAAGGCACTATTCGACATGAGTCCAGAACAATTGGCACAGCCAGCAGCTCAGAATTTATTAGAAGACCTGGTGACGCAGGCCACATATGCCTATATAGGTCAGCTTGATGCGACCACAAACAAGGTTACACCAGGGATACTGCAAGCACATTATGCTGTGCAAAAACTGGCGACTTTCGACATTACAACAAACGTTCCTAAAAGCTTAGCATAGAAGAGGGAGAACAATGAGCACAGAACCGCGACGCCTCGGTAAATACGAACTGCGGGAAAGGCTGGCTCGCGGCGGACAGGGAGAGGTGTGGAAGGCTTACGATCTACAACTGTTGCGCTTTGTTGCTATCAAGCAGCTCAATGCCAATTTCCAGGATGACCCCGACTTCATTTCACGCTTCGAGCGCGAAGCGCAGTTTATTGCCTCGCTACACCACCCCAACATCGTGCGGATTCATGACTTCCAATTCATGCCTGATCCTGACTCGAATGCACCGCTTGCTTACATGATTATGGAGTATATCGAAGGCTCTACTCTCTCTGATTATATTCGCAACACATCGCGTAAACAACTTTTCCCTTCGGTTTCTGATCTTCTTACCATCTTTACCGCTGTCAGTCTCGCGCTCGACTATGCCCATGATCGCAATATGATTCATCGCGATATCAAACCTGCAAATATCATGCTTGATATGCGTAACCCTGATGATGTGCCGCTTGGTAAACCTGTGCTCATGGACTTTGGCATTGCGAAATTGCAGGGTGGGTCAGATACCACAAAAGTGCTTGGTACACCGCTCTATGTTTCACCTGAACAAGCGCGTGGCCTACCTGGAGACAGGCAAAGCGACCTCTATTCACTAGGAATTGTTCTTTACGAAATGACGACCGGCGTGACACCATTTCGCGGCGAAACCATGATGGAATTGCTCATGCGTCACTTTCACGATACTCCGACGCCTCCTATTCTTATTAATCCAGAGATGCCGCAAGAGGTTTCTGATGTGATTCTGAAAAGCATCGCCAAGGAGCCGGAGGAGCGTTTTAGTAGTGCCTCTGCCATGACCAGTGCGCTTGCCGAAGCGTTCAGCGTTCCTATTCCGCCAGAGCTACAGAAAGCAGCTAGCATTTCGATTGCAACACACGGACGCATGGTACGCAATCCGATTTCTTTACCGGGAATTGTAGCACCGGACACTGCCTTCTCTTATGAAACAACACCTGTGCAACCCTCGGTGCTTTCTTTACCACTTACACCACCGCCGATCAATACGACCACGGGTGTCGCGTACAATAATATAGCTTCAGACCTTTCAACATATAACGGTCATGTTGTTCCACCACAACAGGTTCCCTCAGCACCTCTGCCTGTGGCGAAACCTGTAAGAAAGCGTCCTGGTAGGCGTTTTTATAGTTTTGCCTCGCTTGTCTTGTTGCTTGTGTTGAGCGTTGGTGTGGCTAGCTATATAGCATGGAGTACTCATAAAACATCTACCGCATCTACGCCCATATCTACAACTCGTGTAGGACAAGTACTTTTTGCGAGTAGTCCAAATATAACAGGTGCCTTTGATGAAGCACAACTCACCTTGCGAGGGATACCTAATGCACCTAATGGCAAGAGTTATTATGCATGGCTCGTTACTCATGATGATAATGCGGAACCCGTGCATTGGTCTCTCACCGTTCACAATGGCACTCTCTCCTCACAGACCTATGTGAATCCACAGCATAGCAATTTATTGACAGCATCCCCTTATCTTTTTCTTATCACATTGGAAAGCGGTAATCCTGCTGTGCCTTCTTTAGATGCAAATAATTACCTGTATTATGCAACTATTCCCCAACTGCGTTCACCGTCAGATAACTATAGTGTCGTCGATCACTTAAACCATTTGCTTACAGGCGACCCAACCCTTGAGAAACTGGGGATGCACAATGGGTTGCGTTACTGGCTCGCTGCAAACACAAAAGCACTCCTGCAAGAGGTTAATAGCGCGGACGTCGCCAGGCAAAACAAGGACAGTCAGGCATTACGGCAACACCTTGTAAACATTCTATACTATCTTGAAGGAACTTCTTGTGCTCCATCTGCTCTACGCAGTGTTCCACAGGGAACGCCTACTTTGCCCGACACGGCGACTGCCCCAAATGTTAAAGCATCACTACTGAGTTGCGAACGAGGTATAGACCTTTCTAGTCTGCTTGTTCACAGCGCATTACATGTGGACGGAATTCGTAAGGCACCAGGTGCCCCACCGATACAAGTTGCCCTTGCTCCTCAGCTTATCGAGAACCTCAATCAGGTGACAGTATGGCTGAATCAACTTTATCAGCAGGATATCCTGCACTTACTTTCACTCTCCAATGCTCAGTTATTACAAGCATCCGAGCAACCCTCTTTTGATGATATGAAAACATTGGCGCAAGAGGCATACGGCCAAAACTCTTCTACCAAGTTTGGTGTTGTACCATTCAGCAATGGTGTTGAGCATCTCGCTACCTTTGACATCGAGCCGTGTCCGCACACTAGTAACTCCAACGTCTGTACATCCTGATACAATAGTGGTGCAGAAAGACGCAGCCGTAAGTGTGACTTTTCCTGCCCGTTGGCGTTTAATAGAGTGTGTATGTTCGCTCATCTGAATGAGCCATACAAGCAGTTGTAGCCCAACCTTTATTGTTTGTTTTTTTGTTCAAGAAGGGAATACTCCTACTATGGAAAATAGGATGGAAAACAGGGCCGAAAATACGATGATGGCTCGCAGGACTCGTCCGATAGGCGTAACAATCATCGCGATTCTCGAGGGCATTCAGGGCTTGCTCTCGGTTATAGGTGGCATCATTCTTATCCTTGCCGCAAACTCGCTCAGTCGTAGAATTGTGTCACATGGGCATACGATAATTTCTAAGTTCGTGGATACGTTTGGCGTTGGAATAGGTGTGACTTTTGTGGTCATAGGACTTATCCTGCTCTTCTTTGTCTTTAGCCTCTGGACACTGCAACGCTGGGCATATTGGGCTGTTATTATCTTCGAGGTCATCAGTCTGATTCCAAGTGTTCTCGCGCTGATACGCGGAACTGGCACGTTAGCCGGTACTATCGTGCAAATGATTCTTCCCATTGTTATCTTGCTATACTTCCTCGTCGATACAAATGTACGGCGAGCATTCCGCATCTAGCTCAAGCGAACGTACTTAAACAGGAAACAATGCGCCCACGCAATGAATTGCGTGGGCGCATTGTTTCCTGCTATTCTTCCTCGCGCTCCCCTCCCTATAAGTACTGTTCGACAGCCTGTTCCTGTGTAACATTGGTTCTATTATTGTAAACACTTTTGGGCGGGACACGTCCCACCTTCCAACTATAGGTTTTTGGGAGGTGCAAAGAAATGCCTGTAGGGACCGATTTATCGCGTTCGGGGAGGTGGAGGGGCAACATGTCAGCAACAATTCTGTGCGGTAACGTGTGCCCCTCCCCGCCCGGACGCGATAAATCGGTCCCTACCAGACCTCCCTTGTAGAAGCTGCTGCGTTCTATGCACGGGGTCTATCACAACAGGGCTATAGTGTTACTTTCGCCTTATCGGAACCGTCTTGAAAATGGATACAAAGTTTGTTTGCTTAGTTTTGGAGTATATATAATCCTATGGAACGCCTTTTAACGCAAAATGATAGTCTTAATAGTGTAGAGTCAGATGATTTACTTGCACCAGAACAACTCATTCCAGAATTGCTTCCTGTAACACCACCTGCAAAGCCTCAAAGTTATCGCTCTACCCCCTGGAGTATGGTTAACACGCTACTCGATGCTGTTGACACCGTAACTCGTGGTCGTGCAGGCTTGCTGCAGCGTCTTACCACGTTTGTATTCTTTGGTGGTATTGCTGCGGTGGTGAACCTTGTTGTCTTCTATCTTGTTTTCTATCACGTTCCTCTACCAGTCAGCACTCCTATACACAATATAATCGCATCTGTTCTTGCCGCTGAAATTTCAATTATGGCAAATTTCGTTCCAAACGATCACTTCACCTTCCGCTATTTAGCTGGGCGTAGCCGTTCGTGGGCAGCGCGTTGTTCGCGCTTCCATGTGACCTCTATTGGTGGCAGCATTCTCACATTTCTCATTGAGTTTAGTATCACCTCTTTCGCTCATCTACCCGCAATTATTGCACAGGCGATAGCGATAGTTATCGTTTTGTTCTACAATTTTTCTTTCCATCATATTTTTACCTATCGCCACGTAAAGGCGTAATTTTCTTTCAGCAACACAGAACGAGGGCAGAAAACGTATATGTTTTCTGCCCTCGTTCTGTGTTGCTGAAATTATTATGCACGTTCCAGCATTGTTTCGTACTTCTCATCATAAAGCATTACCCGGCCTTCAGGCATCATGAGAAGCGTATTTGGCTTGAGGTTTTTGACAAACTCAACATCGTGGGTTACGGTAATAATTGTGCCATTATAACTTCCAAGTGCCTCGCCGATAATATTTCGTGACATGGCGTCGAGGTTAGTTGTTGGCTCGTCGAGTACCAATAAGTTGGGACCGTCAAGCACCATTTTAGCCAGTGCGAGCCGCGTCTTTTCACCACCGCTAAGTGTCCCGATTTTCTGATATACTCGGTCTCCATTGAAAAGGAAGCGTCCCAGCACACCACGCACACGCTTGCTATCCTCTGGCAAAACACTTGTCGCCTCGTCGATGACTACATTATCATAGTCTAGGCCCTCGTTTTCCTGAGCATAATACCCTATGCGTACACGGTCGCCCATCGTGACGTTGCCAGCATTGAGTGGCGTATAGCCAAGCATGGTACGTAGCAACGTAGTTTTGCCAGCACCATTAAGACCTACAATAACCAGGCGTTGTCCGCGCTCAATTTCAAAGTTGATATCTTCCAAAATGACTTTTGCATCATAACTTTTGTGAAGATGGTCAACACGTACAACAAGATGGCTGCTCGGCATACGTACTGGAAAGTCAATTTTGATCTTGCGACTCGTTTGCGGCAAATTAGGCTGACTTGACTCCAAGACTGCAACACGCTTGTCCATCGCAATACGCTGGCTTACACGCGTGGCACCATAGCCGCGTAGCTTTTCCGATGTTTTACGTAGACGCGCGATCTCACGGTCCTGTTGTGCCTTCGTGCGCTCCATCAACGCGAGTGCATCACCTGTTGCGGTAAGGTAGTTCGAGTAGGTCCCTTTATATTCCTCTAGCTTGTGAGTAAACTCGTTCAAGCGCAGCACCTTGTTGATGCTACGATCAAGTAGGTCCAGATCGTGCGAAATGATAAGTAACGCGCCCTTGTACGTATCGAGGAAGTCCATTAGCCATGCCGTTGCTTCAACGTCCAAAAAGTTGGTTGGTTCGTCAAGCATTAATAGTTCAGGAGCTTGAAAGAGCAAGCGCACAAGCGCGAGCTTTGTCTTTTGTCCACCACTGAGCGTCGAGACATGACGGTCAAGCGTAACGCCACCGATGTTCAAACCAGCGATAAGCTGCTCAATACGTGCGTCAGCATCGTAGTATCCAAGCAGATCAAGAGCCTCCTGTGCCTCGGAGAAGCGTTCTAGCAATGCCGATAGCTCGCCATTTTGTGTTTCAGATATTTTTACGGAGAGCGTTTCGTAGTCCGCTAGTGCTTTGTCCAGCCCTGTGCTGGTGAAGATGAAATCACGGACGGTGCTCCCCTCTGTAACGGGAGCTTCGTGTGCTACATCCTGTGAGAGATACCCATGTGTACGCGGCAAGGAAACATTGCCACCATCAGACTCCTGAAGGCCCGCGACAATTTTAAGTAGTGAGCTTTTTCCTGCACCATTGACGCCGATAAGTCCAGCTTTTTCGCCTGGAGCAACAGTGAACGATATATTGTCTAGTATAAGACGTGGCCCATACGAGAGCCGTATGCGATTGACTTGTAACATGTATGATAAATCCTTTTACGTGTGCTTTTCAAAATGAGGTAACGAACAGCCAAAAATGTGCGTGATTGTCTAGGTGTACTCTCGCGCATGGTTGTGATGGAAAGCACACGGTGTCGCACGCAGCACAACTCAATCGTGAGAGTGTTTGTGTTTGGCGACACACGCCATGATAATGGAGAGTCAAACAAAGGAGGATGGGGAACACAGAAGATGCTGAAACCGACATTGGCTAGTCCTCACCTATCGTTCAAGTGAGTCCCTGCATCGTATAGTGCCACTACTTCCTGCCGCACAAGCTCCGGCGAAGTCGCTCATGCGGCGGCGTAGACTGCTAACGGAAATGCCCGTTTCATTTTTATCTCATCCCTGCTCTTTGATGGCATAGAAATCCACTTGAATGGTACCATTTTACGCCTCAAGTGTCAAGTAGAGTCTCTCTTTTTCGTGGACTACTCTAAAGTTATGCTCATCCATATGTGACTACATATCCTCTTTAGAAAACAGAGATAACAAAGATAAGGCACTCACTACGAATTGAGTGAGTGCCTTATCTTTGTTAAATTTAGTAATATTCGAGAATACTTTCTGTATGCATTACTATTAAATGCTAGAGGTTGCCTCGATTTGTTGTTGTGTCCGTCGTTGTATCGAGAGTATCACCCTCGTTACGAATGATTGGGTTGCCCTGCTGGTCGATACGAGCCTCTTCACGACGAACGGTGTCCGTTACCTGCTGGGTCTCTTGAACCGCACGCTTACCAACCGCAACTTCCCCAGTCACGACGGTATTCTTGCTGACATTGACCTGCTCCTCGCTCACGGGAACGCGAATGGTTTCGCCCTCGCCGATAGGAGTATTATCAACCTGACCACCAGTCACGGCATGACGCTCGATAACGACTTCCTCGTGTGTAACAGGAACGTTGACTGTCTGCTGCTGTGAAACAACTTCCTTGTGCAGTTCGACTTCACCAGCTTGTACCTGCTCCTTAGAGACATTGAGACGCTCTTCACGAAGTCTCAAAGAACGTGGCTGATGGAACTCGTCCTGTGCATAGTCTGTTGCGGTGCGGTCGGCCACGGCTGCATGAGCGGCAGCAACATTTGTCTGTGTATAGCCTGTCTGATGTTCGTAGTCATATGCACCATAGTGATGAAGAATATCGTGAGCCTCTTGGTCACGACCATCAGGTCTCACTGATACAACTGTGTTACCACTTTGGTACTGTTGATCGTAGTAGGATGCAAAATCATTTGCAACGCCCAGGTCCGTCAAATCACGTTGCAGGTTGACATTTTTCTGTCCCTGTGTTGCAACACCGACCTGATCATATCCAAAGCCAGCCTGCTTCAGAGCGTCGAGTGCTCGTCTTGCATCGCTCTCATTTTGAAAAACGCCACCTACGATAGAAGTTTGAACTGCCACTATAGTTCTCCTTTTTCCTTACAAAAAATCTTATCAAAGCTGTTCGTGAGAACAGCATTCATTGTCTCAACTGCATGTAGCACGTATAAGCCTAACGAAAAGAGACACATATTTGGCGAGTAAAGAAAAACTTATGGTCTTCTAATAGTTCAAATAGTGAAGATAGATATGCTTCGATTCTAGCCATGCCACTGCTTCGCGTATTGTTGTGTAAGCGAAAGATATTGATTGCCATACGTCATGCTTGGCTCTATCATCGCACCCTCGAACCACTCGTTAAAACTTGTAATCGTAATCCAATCTGGCTGGCTGGCAATTGCGCTTGTCCAGCTTTGTTGATATGTTGCACCATTATTGCGCGGCACAATGTAGGTACCAGTACGTCCGGGAATCCGTGTGTCATCATAGCCGGGAATAACACCCGCTGCCCATATCTTGTGGGTTTTATTTGCTGTATTGTAAGCGTCAATTTGGCTGCGAAAGCCTTGATCGACTGTTGACATATCATTATGCTGAATACCCCAGTAACCGCCGCTAAAGAGATGAATGCCATCAAACACACTCAAGAGCGACATGCTAACGCCCTCGGCAGACCAGACCATTTGATTATTCGGATCAACCTGACTACGAATCGAGGCCCATTGTGCCAGAGTACGTCCACCACCCAAGGGGTCCCAAAAGAATAATACAGGTTTTCCTTGCCAGTGCAGAAAATGGGGATCATTGCTGTAGTGTGCAACGACATAGTTGAGTCCTGCGACCATCTTCGCTGTACTATTTAGTGCAGGAGCATCGCTTTCAAAGTAAATTGTCGATGCAAACTGCGAACCAGTTGTACTTTCAAGTGTCGCAGAATGTGCCAATAGCTTGGCAAAATTTGTGTCCGTCACATCACCAGGACCCCACCATGAACTGATAAAACCAGTGATGCCAGCCCCTGCCGCTTCCCCTAACTGTCGATCAACGGTTGCATCGTCGCTCGAATTATAAAGTGTGTTGGGTAGATCAGACATATGACAACTGCACCATGTTGCAGGCGTATACCATGTATAGTAAAAAGCAAGAACTGGACGATTACCACCATTTCCTCCACCAGTACCACTCCCACCACCATTTCCTCCGCCAGTGCTACCACCTCCACCGCTGGTGCCACTTCCTCCACCAGTACCACCGCTACTCCCTCCACTGTTTCCATTGCCACCCCCTCCCTTTACAGGGTGAGATGGTTTTTGAGTAGCTGTTGCAACTGGTGTTGTACCTTTTGTTGGCTTTGCTGTAGGTTGCACGGTGGGTAATAGTGGAATAGTACCTGTATTTGCTCTGTGTGTCGCTGTTGGCTCTGGTGTTATTTCCTTTGGCTGTATCCCACCCGCCACAGGCCCTGCAATGTGACCACTACATGCTGACAAACAAAGCATTAGACTTAAGCAAGATAGTAATACAACGCTTTTATGCTTATTAAAAAATGGTATGCCCATAAATTCCCCTTGTGTATATGATGTATACCCCCTACATTCAGTATAACTAAATAGTGTTATGTATACTGAAAATTAGTACATTTGGGGCAATATCATGCATCATCTCGTTTCTGCCCATCTCAGAAAAAAAGCACACTACAAAACATCGGTCCTCTTATATAATTCCAAAAAATATTGACCATGCTCTATATACGCTGTATGTATACTGAAGTTATAACGCTATGAAACCGAGAGGAAACAAAAAAATCCTATTCGTACTAGTGTGTTCAAGATATGTTCATTTTTCGGTTTCTCCTTAATAAGGAAGTGAAATATCCTGATATCTTTTGAGATATTGACTCTTCTATATTACATGCTACCATCATGTGAGTATCAACATAAGTATCTATTATCAGCATATACTTCGTATAGTTAAGGAAAATAAGCTATGTCATTCTATCTAAAATTTGTAGCTTCAAGTATATTGGTGCTGGTTTTACTTGCGGCTATAGTGCTCTGGTTTAATCCTACTCAACATGTCCACACAAGTACTGCTCATGCTGCCTCTGCCGTTGCATCAAATCAGCTTCCACGTAGTGCGACAGCCAATGGGCCATATAGCGTAAGAGGGAACGCTATTGTGGATGCTAGTGGACAACCATACCTTATTCACGGTATTGCGCGTGACGGTCTTGAATATAACTGTTCTGGCGACGGTCCCCTCGATCAACAACATCTTGCGTATTTGGGGTCTGGTACTAACACTACAAGTGCCACTTACTGGGGAGCAAACACGGTACGACTTCCCCTCTCAGAAGGCTTCTGGCTGAAAGGCGCGCCAGGCTATCCTTGTACCGCACAACAGTACCAAACTACGGTTAAACAGACCGTTGACGCGCTAACAGCACTTAAACTTAATGTCATTCTCGATCTTCAATGGACCGATGCAGGTGGACAATCTGGACAGGGTGGTGGCGCATGGGCTATGCCTGATGCCGACAGCGTTACTTTCTGGCAGCAGGTTGCTCCTATATACAAGAGTTACTCGAATGTTTTATTTGAAGTGTATAATGAGCCTCACCCTTCAACATGGGCATGTTGGACAGGCTCATGCACAATGACCAATGATAGTGGTTATTCTGATGATTGTAGATGTACTAAATCCTTTACCTATCCAAGTGTAGGCATGCAAGCATTGGTAAACACCGTCCGAGGAGCAGGAGCAAATAATCTAGCGTTAGTTGGTGGTATGCAGTGGGGCTACGATCTCAGCCAACTGAATACTTATAAGCTCTCTGGCACAAATATCGTCTACGACACGCATCCATACTATCCTTATAATGATAAACTTCCGAATACCTGGGATGCCGCTTTTGGAATACCGAGCCGCACATATCCTGTAATCTCTGCTGAAAGTGGAGAATATGACTGTGATGGCAATTATGAAAATCAGTTGCTTTCTTATTTTGATGCTCACCAAATGGGTTGGGTAAGCTTTTCCTGGTCTATGAGCGGCAACACATGCACCTATCCACTGCTTATTACTGATTATAATGGTACTCCATCGGCAGGGTATGGTCTAGCAGTGTACCAGCATCTCCATCGCTATGCCTCAAGTACCGCGCCTGTCAGTGGTGTTTGGTATTTCGCAGAAGGCCGAGTTGGTGCTTCGTTCAAAGAATACTTGACTATTGACAACCCCGATTCAAACAATGATTGTCCTGTCAGTGTGCAGTACCTGCCAGAAACAGGTAGCCCTGTCACTAAATCCTTTACGGTAACACATGCGTCGCGCTGGACCGAATCGGTCAACGCAGACATGAATATTCCTTACACACAGACCACAGGCTTATCTGTCTCCGCAATTGTCTCGGTCAAACCCTCTACATGCACTGGCGTTGTGGTGGAACGTCCACAATACTTCTCCTGGCACAATGTCAACAGCGGTAGTGATGTTGTTGGTGCAACCCATTTAGGCAAAACATATTATTTTGCTGATATCCCAACAAACAGCGGGTTTACATCGTTTCTAACAGCATTAAACCCACCCACAAACCCTAGTGCAACAGTGACCGCAACTTATTATGCTAACGGTCAAAGCGTGGGAACGCAGAACGTCACAATCAATAGTGGGCAGCGCGGCACACTGTTTCCAAGTAGTGCAGGTCTACCTACTCATGTAGCAGCAGTTATCACGTCAACACAGCCTATTGTCGTAGAACGGCCCGACTATTTTAGTGGGGTACATGCAGGTAATGCAGGTACAGTTTCTGGTGCTACATCAGTTGTTGGTTCGCAAACCCTATCACATGATTGGCTTTTTGCTGAGGGATATACCGGTGGTAAGTCACAGGAGTATCTGGCAATCTCAAACCTTGACAGCACTGCAAAGGTAACTGCAAATGTTACAATAACTTTGCAACTAGGCGATGGCACTACAAAGGTTATTACGAGTGCTGTCGCTACTATGAACCAAAAGATATGGGATGTGAATGCAAATATTCCGCCAAATACGGTTTCCGCCGAGGTTACATCAACCGGGGCGGCAATCGTAGTACAGCGTGAAATGTTCTTCCAATATACGCATACTATTAACAGTAGTAATGGCTTTGGACTTGCGGCAAGCGGCGGTTCCGACATTATCGGTCAAGTTGGACCTGCAACGGTTAACTCTTATACCTTTGCTGAAGGCTATGCGAATACAGGCTATAACGAGTGGCTTACATTACAAAATCCAACTGGTAGCGACGAAACAGTCACTATTACTCTGCTAAATAATTATGGTCATAGCTACACATCGGGCAGTATCCTGGTCAAGGCGCGCACACGCTCAACCGTCGATGTTGCTGCCCTTGTCCGTCAATATCTCCTAGCGACCGGAAGTGACCCACGCTACTCTTGTGCTATCGCAATGACGGCACAAGCACCTGCTGGCTCTTACTTCGTCAGTGAACGACCAATGTACTGGAACACAGGAAGTACTCAAGGTGGCTCTGATGTAATCGGTTATGCTGGAGCATAAATAACAGGGAAACAACAGGGAAGGCGCGAGATATTTTCCCATATGGGAAAATATCTCGCGCCTTCCCTGTTGTCTTCCTCATCTATTCTTTTCGCTACGTACAAACAGAGCGGTGCCAAGCAACAAAAAGATTGCGAAGATGACGCCGATAATTACCAAATTGGCAAGTGGCCCCGTTCCAGTACCGTGTAGCACCACTTTCTCATAGTCAGGATGACCAATATAGAAAATGTCGCGCGTCAGGTCCACGGCATAGCGTAAGGGAGAGAGACGCGAAAAAACATCTAGGAAAATTGGCAACCGCTGAATAGGGCTAAACACACCAGCGAGAAAGAACTGTGGAAGAATCAAAAACGGTAATATCTGGTTTGCTGCACGTTGACTACCAAAACCCGAAAGTAAAACCAGGCCAAATGATCCGCCAAGTAAACATACTATGATGCCCACAGCGATCAACCCTAGAATGCGTTCAGGCGTGAATGGTACGTGAATGACAACCCCGAAGCCAATCACGGCAATGGCTTGCGTTAACGCGACAAGAGACTCACCAAGAATTTTGCCAAAGACGATTGAGTAGCGAGAGATTGGTGAAATGAATATCTCCTGGCTAAAATCATTTTCACGGTCCTCAATTAATGAGATCAAACCAAATGCCGTTGACTGAAAAAGTGTCTGTGCGAAAATACCTGTAAATGTGAATAATAGATAGTCGTAGCCAGCCTGTTTGCCTGCACTCGCCTGAAAGCTACCACCCAGGACACTAATAAAAATGACGGGTAATACCAATGTGCCGATAAGTCGTGACGGGTCACGCAAGAACTTGAGAACATCACGACAGGCAATCGTTGTAATCGCGTTTGCCTCTCTTGCTATACCGATCATTATCGCTCCCCCACAATCTCAAGGTAGGCATCCTCAAGCGTTGGAAGATGTGTTTCGACAACTGTTAAAGGCGTCTCAATTGCTTTCAGCATCTTATGTACCTGTGAACTCTCGATGTTGATTTTGAAGCGTGGCGTCTCTATAAATGACACATTGAGCCGTATCAGTTCGTCACGCAGTCTTCCACGATCTTCTGCGTCAATCAGCAAATATTCCTCGGTCAATTCGGATTTGATCTGTGTCGGAGTACCATAGGCAGCGATGTTGCCTTTGTTGATAACACAGATTTGATCGGCTTGCTCAGCTTCTTCCAGGTAGTGAGTGGTTAGAAAGATGGTTGTTCCATTCTCAGCGCGTACCTTACGTAGATACTCCCAGAGACTATGACGACTATTAGGATCAAGGCCAGCGGTAGGTTCATCGAGGAATAAGACTTTTGGTCGGTGCAACAAACTACGTAATATTTCGAGTTTGCGCTTCATACCGCCAGAATATTTCTTCACAGGTCGAAAAAGGTCTTCATCAATGTCTAACAGAGTCGCAAACTCATGCACCTGCCTTTGATACTCTTTCGGCATCCATGCAAAAACAGGTCGAAAGGCATATAATCCATACAATGCGGCATGAAAACGCACATTCTCTTCCGCAGTCAAGTTCAAGTCGAGGCTCGGTTTTTGAAAAATGATACCAACGTTATCTCGCACTGATGCAGGTTGTTTTGCTACGTCATAACCTGCAATTGTGACCGTGCCAGATGTGGGAAGAAGTGTTGTTGTCAGGATGGAAATTGTCGTTGTCTTGCCAGCACCATTGGGGCCAAGCAACGCAAACAACGAACCTGGAGTAACATTAAATGAAATATCATTGACTGCATTGACTGTAGCATGTTTATAGCGTTTGACAAGGTGTTCTACCGCAATGATCGGCTTTGTGGCTAGTAGCTGTATCTCTATATCGGCTCGCTCACTATGCTCATCACCCTGATGTGCAGTGAGTGCGCCACTCTGTTGTTGCATAAAATCCTCTTCATGGTGCGTTACTCTATTTATTGCCCATCCATTATACGCTGAGTAGTGTTTCCCGTTGCACTACTCAGGGAACGAAACGCTTTGTTCTATGGTACGCTAACTACTTGTTGAAGGTCGAATGCGCTGGTATACTAAACACCAACGTGAAACACAAATACCTGCCCAACGTAAATCATAGGTAATAGTAATTTCGTTCTTTGCTAGACAAGGGAAAATAGTATGAGCACATCACAGCGAAATCGACGTAAATCACAGGCAAAAGGGAAAGGGTCAGTTGAAAAGAGAATAACTCCTGCTCCGAAGCCGATAGTAAACAGTGTAACTTCTACGCCAACATTAACGGCAAATAGAGTAGTTTCTACATCGAAGCCGACAGTAAACAGCGATGCGAAACGTCCAAATCAACGGCAACGGCGGCGTGTCGCACCTTCTCGTAAGCCTCTTTTATTTGGAGCGATTATCAGTTTAGTCGTTGCTATTATGGTCGCGGTTGGTGTCGTTTGGTTCACCACGCATGAAAATACTGGCGATGGAACTATTTCGGGGGTAGTTACATACAGCAATTTAAGCCGACAGCATGTTGCAGGCACCATTATCTATCCACAGATTCCCCCTGTGGGTGGAAATCATAACCCTATCTGGCAAAATTGTGGTATTTACACAAGTCCTATTGCCAACGAGAATGCCGTCCATTCTATGGAACATGGCGCGGTCTGGGTTACATATCAGCCAGGACTTGGCGCGCAGGATGTCACCCAGTTGCAAAACCTGGTTCATGGTCATAGTTATGCACTGCTCTCTCCCTATCCAAATCTCCCCTCGCCTATCGTGATTTCCGCTTGGGGGGTGCAACTAAAAGTGAATAGTGCCAATGACCCACGTCTGGCACAGTTTCTTGCAAAGTATGAGCAGGGACCGCAAACGCAAGAAGTGGGCGCAGCTTGTAGTGGTGGCAAAGGCACACCTAACCTTCAATAAAACCTTGTAGTACATTAAACCATTTCATATACGCTGTTTGATGAATTAATGCGGATACGGTGTTGGTAGGGACCGCTTCATCGCGTCCTCGTCGGTGGTTGATTACGACCAGGACGCGATGAAGCGGTCCCTACAAGTCGGCCAATCTTCAACGAACAGATTTCGTAGGGACCACATTTATGGCGTCCACGCTCAATTCATAGGGCGAGTTACATCCGCAATCTTTCTTGCATGATCTCGCGTAATACTTGGTGCAAGAGGACTGCACCTTGCTTCGCTCGTGCAGAGGACGCCATGAATGTGGTCCCTACGAAATCCGTTACATCAAGGTTGCGAGACCACTACAATCGGCGTCTCCCTATGGAATTGTTCAACAGGATTATCACGCCCTTTGAAATATGGTGAGTTTTCACCATAAGGTATAGGTAAAATATCCACAAACAAGAACTTTTCAGGGAACATATAGAAAAAGCATTGACAATCACATATGAGCATGGTATACCTTTAGCAAGACAAAAACAACATTATACATAACGCTTTGACGAGACGAGTAACAGAACGGCGTGACGGTCAGAGAATGAGCGGTAGGTGAAAAGCTCATACGTTCCCTCTGTGAATAAAACTCTGAAGCTACGAGAAGAAATCGTTTGTACGGTAGGGGTCTAATTTATTACTCCCCACGATTAAGCGAAATTAGACCTACGTCGGAAGCCTCCGTTATAGGGCAGTTGTACGGGCCTGATGTATTATCATGTCCATACAAATCAAGGTTGGTATCGTGAGATAGCAACGCATGAAGGTGGTACCACGAAGTCGCTCTTCGTCCTTCCCAGAGAGAAGGATGATGGGCGTTTTTATTTGCCTCTTATCTCCCCTCTCCTCAAGCGAAACAACAGAATATCGCAAAGCTATGCAGGGACGAGTAACGGACTGAAGCACATCCAGAGAGTGGGCTAATGCTGGAACGCCCATATGTTGACTAACCGCGAAAAAGACCCTGCGCTATGAGAAGAAATCGTTTATAACGAGATTAGACCTCACTCGGACGCCTCCGTTATCAGGTATCCTGATGAACTATCAATTCATCGGAACGAGGTTGTTGTCGTGAGACTGCAACGAACGAAGGTGGCACCACAAAAGCGTATTCAACGCTCTTTGTCCTTCTCCAATATGGAGGACAAAGAGCGTTTTTGTTTATCACAAATTTTATGAGGAGAAACAACCATCATGGATACAACTCGCACAACCAACCTTACCGCTAATTGCCCAGAGTGTGATGCGGCAGTCAACTTGCAAGGGCTGCTGGTCAACGAGATTATATATTGTCCCGATTGCAATGCTGAATTAGAAGTATTGAACCTGGAACAACCTGCCGTTGCCTTGGCACCAAAGGTCGAAGAGGATTGGGGAGAATAACATGACGCATATCGCTATCCTCACCTCCCGTGTACGCGTGGAAGAGAAACTCTTAATCGAGGCGTTAGGCCGCCGCAATGTCACATTCGATATTATCGACGATGGCGAACTCCTGCTCGATTTGGCACAACCAAACGCGCGCTGGCAAGCATACGATGCCGTCTTGTGTCGAAGCATGAGTCAATCACGCGGCCTTGCTGTACTCTATGTCCTGGAGCATTGGGGTATTCCAGTTTTTAATTCCGCAACAGTGACCGCGACGTGCAATGATAAGCTGCTCACCACACTTGCCCTATTACACGCTCATGTACCAACACCGCGTACTCTGCTGGCCTTTGATGCACCAACCGCTGTACGCGGCATTGAGACCTTGGGCTATCCTGCCGTGCTTAAGCCTGTTACTGGTTCCTGGGGACGCTTACTTGCGCGCATCAATGATCGTGACGCTGCAGAAGCTGTACTAGAGCATCAAGAGACGCTTGGTTCCTATCAGCATCATACACACTATATTCAGCAGTACATCGACAAGCCACACCGTGATATTCGCGCTTTTGTCGTCGGTGGACAAACCGTCTGCGCTATTTATCGTACCAGCGAACATTGGGTAACAAATACCGCTCGTGGAGCAGTGACAAGCAACTGTCCCGTCACATCAGAACTTGATGATTTGTGTACTCGCGCCGCACGAGCTGTTGGGGGCGGCATTCTAGCAATCGACGTACTCGAAGATGTGGAACAAGGTCTACTTGTCAATGAGATCAACGCTACAATGGAGTTTCGTAATAGCATTGCTCCGACAGGCGTCGATATCCCCGGCTTGATGCTGGATTATGTGTTGAGCCATGCGCGAGAGGGAGTCCTACAGTGAGCACTATTCGCGTTGCAATCGTTGGAGGGTCAGGCTACACAGGCGGTGAATTGATTCGCTTGTTACTCTTCCATCCGCATGTTGAGATCGCACAGGTAGCTTCAAGTAGTCACGCGGGACAATATGTCCACAGTTCTCACCCGAACCTGCGTAAGCTCTGCACGTTGCAGTTTTGTCATCCCGATGACCTAACATCATGTGACCTTGTATTTCTCTGTCAACCGCATGGTGTGTCATCTCAAGAAATTGAACGTTATCGAGTGCTTGCACCACGTATCATCGACCTGTCGGCGGATTTCCGTTTGCGTTCACCAGAACTCTATCAGCAGTGGTATGGCGAGGTTCATTCAGCAACCGCTCTACAATCACAAGCCGTGTATGGTTTACCAGAACTACATAGAGGAGAACTACGTGAGGCATTATTAGTAAGCGGAACGGGATGTATGGCAACGGCGGCTATTCTAGGGCTTGCTCCTCTGTTTCGGGCACGACTAGCCGATGAAGCCATTCCACTTGTTGTTGACGCGAAAGTTGGCTCCTCTGCTAGCGGTGCAACGCCTGGCGCGAGTAGTCATCATCCGGATCGTAGCGGTGCTGTTCGTTCCTTTCAACCAACGCGTCACCGTCATACTGCCGAACTAATACAAGAGTTAGGGCTGCTAAACGAGGGCGCGTTGCGGCAACATATCGCGTTTTCGGCTACTGCAATTGAACTGGTACGCGGTGTGCTGGTTACTGCTCATGTCTTTCTAAAAGAGCGTATTGATGAACGTGCCTTGTGGCGACTCTATCGTGAAGCCTACCAGCATGAGCCATTCATACGCATCGTCAAAGAGCGTAGCGGTGTCTATCGCTATCCTGAACCAAAAATTCTTGCGGGTAGCAACTATTGCGACATCGGCTTTGAGTATGATCCTGAACAACAACGTGTCGTAGTCATCGCTGCTCTGGACAACCTGATGAAGGGCGCGGCTGGAAATGCAGTACAGGCCCTTAACGCCATGAACGACTGGGATGAGACAACGGGGTTGACCTTCCCCGGCTTGCATCCAGCATAAAGAGAGGATACAGAAAATGACACTTGTAGTCAAAATTGGCGGAAGCGCGGGCGTTGCAACAACAACCATTGTTCGTGACATTGCACAATATGTGGCTAATGGGCAACGTGTAGTGTTGCTACACGGTGGTTCCGACCTGACGAACACACTATCGGAGCAGCTAGGGCATGACATACGTATGGTCACATCACCAAGCGGTATGGTGAGTCGCTATACGGATAGTGAAACGTTGCGCCTCTACGCAATGGCGGTCGCGGGTCAGTTGAATACCGAACTCGTGGCCTTGCTACAACAACACGGTGTCAATGCGCTTGGTCTTGCAGGTGTAGATGGACGACTGTTACTTGCCAGGCGTAAAGCCGTTGTCCGTTCGCTTACGCCAGAGGGTCGTATCCAAATTTTACGCGACGACTATACTGGGCAGATTGAGCAGGTCAATAGCAACTTGCTTACCCTACTGCTTGATGCTGGCTATACACCCGTTATCGCTCCACTCGCGCTAAGTCACGATGGCGAACGCCTCAACGTTGACGGCGACCGGGCAGCAGCGGCAGTTGCCAGCGCACTACACGCGGAGACACTGATGCTCATGACCAATGTCCCTGGCTTGCTTGCCAGTAGAGACGATCCAACCACGCTTATACATAACATTCCGGCTGAGCAGCTTGATAACTATATGCAGTATGCACAGGGGCGCATGCGGAAAAAATTGCTGGGAGCACAAGAAGCTTTCAACGGCGGTGTTTCAAGGGTTTGCATAGGCAGTACCTCTTTAATCGAGGTGTTAAATGGCTCAGGGACCACGATTTCTGTAGGGACCGATTCATCGCGTCCTTCTGGCATCGCCAACGCTGAAAAGGACGCGATGAATCGGTCCCTACATCGTATATGTTCAACTCAAGATACAATCGCTAACGAGAACGCGATGAATCGGTCCTTACAAACGACAAGAACACGATAAATTTGTATATATTCGGAAAGGGGTCACGTATGATTTCAACCATTGATATAGAAAATACCTATACAAGCGGTGTCTATGGGAAACGCGGCGTTGCTATCATGCGTGGTAGTGGTGCGTCTGTATGGGATGCTGAGGGACGCGAATACCTAGATTGCACGGCTGGCTATGGTGTAGCAAATATCGGGCATGGACGTGTAGAGATTGCGGCAGCTCTAGCAGAACAGGCACAACGCCTCATCACCTGTCCAGAAATTTTTTATAATGATGTTCGTGGACGCCTACTTGAACGACTAGCACAACTTACACCGGCAGGACTTGACCATATCTTCCTCTGCAATAGCGGGACCGAGGCCGTTGAAGGAGCGTTCAAATTCGCACGACTGGCAACAGGACGTACAGGTATTATTGCGACCCTGCGCGGTTTTCATGGGCGTACAATGGGAGCACTATCCGCAACCTGGGAGCCACACTACCGCGAACCCTTCGCGCCTCTGCTCCCCGGTGTAACCCATATTCGCTATAACAATCTCGCTGCTGCCGAAGCCGCGATTACCGAAGAGACCGCCGCCGTGATTATCGAAGTCGTGCAAGGCGAAGGCGGTGTGCATGTGGCAGATGAAGCGTATATACAAGGACTTGCTACTCTTTGTCATGAACGTGGAGCCTTATTGATTGTGGATGAAGTGCAGACAGGCTTTGGACGTACCGGACGCCTGTTCGCCTGTGAGCATTACGATCTGCAACCCGACATTCTCTGTCTTGCGAAATCCATCGCTGGTGGAGTACCGATGGGTGCTGTTTGCCTGGGACCACGCGTCATGGAAAGTGGACGCATTACAAAGGGCGTACATGGAAGCACCTTTGGTGGCAATCCATTGGCCTGTGCCGCCGCACTCACCACACTTGATATTCTTGAACGTGAGGCCCTTCCACAACGCGCCGCCACTCTTGGTGCATATGCCCTTGAACGTCTACGAGCTATTCGTTCACCACTCATCCGAGAGGTGCGTGGGCGTGGCCTTCTGCTCGGTATCGAACTGACACGCCGCGCACAACCCTATCTCGAAGCCCTCTTCACGCGTGGCATCCTCGCTCTGCAAGCTGGTCCGAATGTTATTCGTCTGTTGCCACCTCTTGTGATTACAGAAGCACAACTAGAGCATGTCCTAGATGCTATCGAAGAGGTTTTAACAGGTGAGAGTACCTACATAGGCATTAGTAGCATGACAGGGGCAAGCCCTGTCACTACCATACAAGAACCTCACGAATACCGCCGCGAAGCGGCAGGCAGTATAGTAGTGACAGGGCTTGCCCCTGTCATGTCCCCCGCCGCCTCTGTAAAGCTACTTCAATCCATGTTGACCATTCCGAGTTACTCGCGTCGAGAACAACACTTGGCACGACACTTGGTTGAGCAAGCTCAGCACATGGGACTACATGCATATATCGACGAAGTGGGCAACTTTGTTGCCAGCACTCAAAGTGACGTGAACTATGAGGGTCAACAACCTGTTATCCTGCTTGGTCACATGGACACGGTGACAGGGAACATTCCGGTACGCATCGAGAACGGTCTGCTGTACGGACGTGGTGCGGTAGATGCGAAGGGACCACTTGCCGCGTTTCTTGCAGCCACCGCTCGTATCGCACAGACAGGAGACGTACAACGCCCAATTATCGTCATTGGCGCGGTGGAAGAGGAGGCGGCAACATCGCGTGGAGCACATGCAGTTGTGAATCACTATCATCCTTCGGCCTGTATTATTGGTGAACCAAGTGGTAGCCAAGCGGTGACGATTGGTTATAAAGGTCGCTTGCTGGTCGAGTGTTGTGTTACACGTCCCTCAAGTCATAGTGCTGGCCCGCGCCAGAATAGTAGCGAAGTTGCGGTAGCCTTGTGGGAACGTGTCCGCTCGCACTCCGCTGAGTGGAACGCGCAACACGCGTCGAACTCATCGTTCGCTGCACTCTTACCATCCCTACGAAGCATCACCAGTACACAGAACGGCTTGGAGGAGCAAACACACATGTTGCTTGGCTATCGTCTTCCCCCTGACTACGATAGTGCGGCCTTACAAGCGCAGCTAGAGCAATGGGGTCACGAGGAGGGTGTGCAACTCCAGTTTTCAGGTGAGGAGGCCGCATTTCAATCTACGCGTACAACACCTGTAGCACGCGCATTTCTTTCGGCAATCCGAGCAACAGGTGGGCAACCGACCTTCAAACACAAAACAGGAACATCGGATATGAATGTTGTTGGACCATTGTGGGGCCAGAATATCCTCGCCTATGGTCCTGGTGACGCAAGCCTTGACCATACGCCCAATGAGCATATTCGGTTAACCGAATACTCACACGCTATCGACGTACTTGAAATCGTGCTGCGAGACCTCTCACAGCAGCGAGAGGTGACACAATGAGATCACTTGCAATTCTTGACTCAACCCTGCGCGAGGGCGAACAATTCACGGGAGCTTGTTTTACGCTGGAACAGCGTTTGACCATAGCACGTCTCCTGGCCGCGATTGGTGTAAGCTTTATCGAAGTGCCATCTCCCATCGCATCGCCGGAGACACAACAAGCGGTTCTTGCGTTATGCAATCTCGATTTGCACGCGCACATTGTCGCCCATGTGCGCTGTGTCGAAGCCGATGTGCAGGCCGCGTTGGACACGCCCGTCTACGGTCTCAATCTCTTTTACGGCACCTCGACGCAGTTACGCACGTTCAGTCATGGACGCCGTATCGAACAGATGATTGCTGACGCAGTGCCATTGGTGAAGCGTGTCCGTGACGCAGGTCGCTATGTACGCTTCTCTGCTGAAGATGCCTTTCGCAGTGATCTCGTCGATCTGCTCCATGTCTTCGATGCCGTTGTCGATGCGGGTGTACAGCGTATTGGTTTACCTGACACGGTGGGTATTGCCACCACGCGGCAAGTTGAGCAGCTTGTACAGCTTTGTCACCATCGTTACCCTCATGTTGGTATCGAGTTTCATGGACATAACGATACAGGTTGCGCTAATGCGAATACGATAGCCGCGTTAGAGGCTGGTGCGGACTGCCTGGACGTGACCGCGTTAGGCATCGGCGAGCGTAATGGTATTGCCGCTCTTAGTGGACTTATCGCGCAACTCTACATTCATTATCCCGAACTGCTGTTGGAGTATGACCTGACACAGGTCGCGCCACTTGACCAATTTGTCGCGTCCTGTCTCGGTCTCGCTATCCCTTTCAACACACCTATCACTGCGCCAAGTGCCTTCACGCACAAAGCTGGTGTACATACAAAAGCTGTTCTACGTAACCCACGCGCTTACGAGGTGCTTGACCCTGCCGACTTTGGCCTCATGCGTCATGTCGATATTGGTTCGCGTGTCACTGGTCGTTATGCCGTTGGACATCGCGTCGCATCGCTTGGCTTACAGCTAAGCAATGACGAAATCGCTACACTCACTCACGCTCTCAAAGCTCGAACCGAAAACGGTACCCTCAATCAGGAAGAGGTTGACGCCTTTATTCAATCCTGGTGCGCTGGCGTAGGAGCATAACAATCGTCTGTACGGGTCTGATGTATCACGCCCTGTTCGCCATCTATATACATTAAAGAACACGCAGAAAGAAGGATTACCACAATGGGAACATTAACCGAAGAGATTTTTAGCCACAAGTTGGGACGACCTGTTGAGCAAGGTGAGACCGTTATTGTAGATGTTGATCGTGTAATGAGTCATGACACGACAAGTCCTCTCGCAATTCAGGCATTCCGCAAGCTGTCACAACAGAGTGGAGGGCGTGTCTTCAATCCGCGTCGCTCGCATATCGTGTTCGACCACATTATCCCAGCCGCGACGATTGCCGCCGCTACCTTGCAACGCGATATTCGCACCTTTGCGCGTGAGCAGGATATCACCATCCTACAAGAGGGTATCTGTCATCAAGTCATGCCGGAGCGTGGCTATGTCGTACCTGGGAGCATCATCGTGGGTGCCGATAGCCACACCTGCACCTATGGTGCGCTTGGTGCTTTCGCTACTGGCATGGGGTCAACCGATATCGGTGTTGCCTACGCTACGGGTCGCACGTGGTTCCGTGTCCCCACAACGCTCAACATCGAGATTACAGGAACATTGCCCTTTGGTGTGTATGCCAAAGATATCACCTTTGAAATGGTGCGACAGGTTGGCGTCGATGGCGCGAACTATCGTGCCATCGAGTATACGGGCGATCTGGTCGAGCACCTTTCGGTTAGTGAACGCTTCACCTTTTGTAACATGGCTATCGAGATGGGTGGCAAGGCAGGTCTTGTCACACCTGACGCGATTACGCAGGAATGGCTACGTGGTCGAACGGAGGTCGAATACCCTATGCTCGCGCCACGCAATCCACAGTATGAACAGACCTTCCATATTGATGCATCACAACTACAACCGATGATTGCCTGTCCACCCGATGTAAACAACGTCGTCCCTGTAGATGCTGTGACAAATGTAGAGATCGATCAAGTGTTTTTAGGCACCTGCACCAATGGACGCCTCGACGACCTCGCCATCGCTGCTGGCATCCTGCAAGGCAAGCAAATCCATCCTCGCACACGTATGGTTGTCGTTCCAGCATCGCGTGAAGTTTATCTTGAGGCCATGCGCCTTGGCTACCTAGAAACCTTTGTTCGCGCGGGTGCTACCGTGGAAAATCCCGGTTGTGGACCATGCATTGGACGCCATCAAGGTGTGCTTGCCCCTGGCGAACGCGCCCTCACAACGATGAACCGCAACTTCACAGGGCGCATGGGCGACCCAACCGCCGAAATCTATCTTGGTAGTCCCGCCACCGCAGCGGCTACCGCGTTAAGTGGTCACATCGCGGACCCACGCGAATTTTTGTAATACAACTTGCTGTAGGGACCGATTTATCGCGTCCTCGTTGGCAATCAATATCGTACAGGACGTGACAAATCGGTCCCTACAGCAAGTTGTTCGTAATCATAATCGAAAGGAACATACAATCATGAGCCGAATCTGGATGCTTGGCGATAACATCAATACAGACGTAATCATTCCTGGACGCTATAATGTAACAACTGACCGCGCTCAACTGGCGAAATATTGTCTCTGCGAAATTCTCCCCGATTTTGCACAGCAGGTGCAGCCGGGCGATGTAGTCATGGGTGGTCATAACTTTGGCTGTGGCTCCTCACGTGAGCACGCTCCAGCCTCCATTCTTGCATGTGGTGTACGTGTCGTCATCGCACGTAGCTTTGCGCGTATCTTCTATCGTAACTCTGTGAACATCGGTTTGCCCGTCCTCGTATGTGAAGAGGCGGTACTGGCGAGCCGCGATGGACAGCGCATAGAGGTTGACCTGAGCACAGGTATCATTCACAATATTGATTTAGAGCAGACGTTTCAGGCTGAACCACTTACACCCTTTATTGCGCGTATCGTGGCCGCTGGGGGCATCATTAACTACATTCAGCAAGAAGGGACCTTACGATGACCTTTGCCCATTTTGAGCGGCGTCCCTCGGCATCGACCCCAACTGTATGCGTCATCCCTGGTGACGATGCCGCGCCCGAAGTGATGCGTCCTACCGTCGAGGTACTACGCTCACTCGCTCCTGATGTGCAATTCGTCGAAGCTCTATGTGGACGCGAAGCACTGGCACACTATGGGGATGCCTTTCCGACAGAAACACGAACGGCTATAGATAGTGCGGATTGTACACTGTTCGGTGCTAGCGGTGGCCCAAGCCGTCCCATCCTATGGTATTTGCGCTGGAGCAAGATGACCTATGCCAACATTCGCCCTGTACGCTGGTATCCCGGTTATGCTAGTCCCATGCACTATCCAGAGCGCATCGACTACGTGATTGTACGCGACAACCTCGAAGGCTTATACCCGCCGCGCGAGGGAGATGTCGCGGAACTTGGTGCATTGGCTAGCAGCAGTACATGGTGGCAGGCTCCTCCAACGAATACTGTAGGAGCTTATGCGGTGCGCGTCGCTACGGATGAACAGATGTATCGTGTGGCTATTTGCGCCTGTGAATTAGCATTGCAACGTCAAGCACTAGGTTATCCTGGCCTTGTCACACTAGGTGCAAAATATTCAATCCTGCCACGGACCGATGGTCGTTTGCGTAGCATTGTACGCGACACTGTACGCGAGTACTCCACGTTGAGTTATCAGGAATACCTGATTGACGACCTCGCTCGTCGTCTCATTGCAGCACCAGAGACCCTTGATGTAGTGGTACTTTCTAACGAACATGGCGATATTCTCGCCGACGTATCCAGTGGCAGCATTGGTGGTCTCGGCCTCTCCCCTAGTGCTTGCTACGGCGAGAACTATGCCTACTTCGAGCCTGTTCACGGCTCCGCCCCCGACCTTGTTGGTAAGGGAGTAATCAATCCTACCGCCATGCTCCTAACAGGTGCCATGCTGCTTGAATACGTTGGTCATAGTGAGCAAGCACAAAAGTTGAGGGATGCCATCGCTCAGGTGTACCAGGGAGGAAGAGTGTTGCCGCTAGATCAGGGTGGGCATGGGAGCACGAAGGAATTTGTGGGTGCTGTTCTATCTCATTTATGATTGTAGAAGGCCATCGAATAAAGTAATTGCGTAACAAACATCTGTAGTAGTCTGCCAACCTTCAAGTGAAGGATGTCGTAGGGACCCGATTGATCGCGTCCGAAGCGCAATGAATTGCGCGAGTTCCCTAGTGTCACGTGTGATGGAGAGGATCTCGCCCAATGAATTGGGCGTGGACGTCATAAATGCGGTCCCTACGAAACCATCAAATGAAGGTTGGTGAGCTAGTAGGGACCAGTTCATTGTGTCCTCTTGACGGTTGATTGCCACAAGGACGCGATGAATCGGTCCCTACAGATATCCGTCCCAATTTGTTCAAGAGCATCATCGGTCCCTACATCAGTTATTCGTCATCCTCATCTGAATAATCCTGAAAAACCGAATAGTACGCTTCATATTTCCTAAAAAAACGGCTAAAGAGTTCGGTTCCGTCAGTAAGTTCATGTTCACTTACCTCCTTTACATCGACTACTGCTTTGAATGACCATGTTACTGTCTTTCCATACTCATTTTTATATATTAGCGGTTGACTGCTCTGCTGTATCGCTTTTTCCCTGGCTGCCTCTTCAGAACTCGCCTGAATAAGTAGAAATCTTTCTTCATAAAGCTGTTTGTAATCAGTACTACCTAACGTTGACTCGATCACTATAACCGCAACATAGAATATTGGCGCAATCGACTCGCTTTCCATTGACATAAATTGTTCCCCTATCTTTCAAGATTGTGTGCATCCAACTCGTAGCACCAGATGGGAACATCGCGCCATTCCCAAGGAGTATTGACTATTTCTTCAAGGGTGACATTGCTATGCCAATACATCAGTCCATACTTTGTCGCTCGATGCCCAATAACTACAACCGTTTTTCCGTCATAATTCTGCAACGCATCGCGCAAAAAAGCTCCGATACGTTGTACTACCATTTGCAAACTCTCTCCGTGCGGAAATGGTTCCGTGACTCGCTTTGGAAATTCTGCCTCTACGAAAGCCATTGGATATTGTGTCATATCACCATAATCGTATTCGCGTAGTCGAGCATCAGGCACAAATGGCATAGTGCGCCCTGCGAAAGCAATATGTGCGGTAGTTGTTGCTCGTTGTAGGTCGGAAGAGAAAACGGCGTCGAGCATCTCTGTTGCGTAATGTTGTCCAAGTTCCTGCGCCTGTTGCCGACCAAGAGGAGAAAGAGGTACATCGGCATGACCCGAAGCGTGTTTTGTCTCATTATCAATACTTGTCGCATGAGGAGAATAAAAAACTTTCAGCATATACTTCTCTCTTTTGAGCTAGAGAAACTTTCTGACATCTATCATTATATGCTACCTTCTTTTCTGTTTATCCGTACCATTAACAGGAGAATATTTTGTAAAAGGAGTATACAATGACTGAAGATATGCCACAGACAACGGCGAACTGGATTGATATCTCGGTTCCACTGTACACAGGGATGGCGCACTGGCCCGATAATCCACCAGTAGAGATTGAATTCGCGCTGAGCATAAATCGTGGTGATGCTGCCAACGTGTCAAATATTTCATTTGGAGCGCACACTGGCACACACATGGACGCGCCACTGCACTTTATCAAGGACGGCATCAGCATTGACCAGATGCCTTTAACCGCAACGATGGGTCGCGCACGCGTGATCGAGATCAGTGATCCCGAAGCGATCAAGCCAGAGGAATTGGAACCACATGCTATCCAGTTAGGTGAACGCATTCTCTTTAAAACACGTAACTCCGAACAGGCATGGCGAACTAACGAGTTTGTAAAGGATTTTGTGTACATCTCAAAGGAGGCCGCTGCATATCTTGCAAAGCTGCAAGTGCAGACTATTGGCGTAGATTATCTCTCGGTGGGCGGCTTTTTTAAAGACGGGGCAGAAACACACCATGCATTGCTTGGTGCGGGTATCTGGATTATCGAAGGTCTAAATCTTTCACAAATACAAGCTGGGAGTTATGATCTTCTCTGCCTTCCACTTAAACTGCAAGGCAGAGAAGGCGCACCTGCGCGCGCTATTGTACGTCCCGTCGGCAAGTCTCCACAAGAAACATCATCTTTATAACCTATACAGGACAGACAGGAAACGCATAAACGCTTTCCTGTCTGTCCTGTATAAATTTACGAAACTCTCAACACCGCTTTTCCTGTAATTCTACGGCTGAGCAATTGTTGGGCAATTTCGCCAATCTGAGTCCATGACTCGTCAACGTCAATTTGTGGATGAAGGTGTCCGTCCGCGACCAACTGTGTAAGATATGTTAGGTCGCTTGCTCCTGATCTATGTGCCAATTCGTGATAAAAATTCAAACCATAGAGGCTCGCCCCACCTTTACCATATAATACGTTTGCATTGAATGTAACTTCATTGTCACCAGAACTACCAAAGCTAACACACGTACCATTTGGTGCAAGCAGTGAAAGCGCGTTGGCAAGTGATTTTCCCCCAACCGATTCTAGGATAAGGTCGTAGGGACCATGCTCATGTGCTGTTGCGAGGTCTTCACTGACTACAACAACATACGCTCCCAGTTCCTTGACTGTCTGTACCAGTTCTTGACGACGTACTACGCCCACAACATGCGCTCCTGCTTGCCGTGCGAGTTGACACGCAATGTGACCTACACCACCAGATGCGCCCGTAATCAACACGTTTTTGTTGAGCAGCAATCCGCCCTTTTCCAAACCATACAGTGCAGTTAAACCTGCAACAGGTAGCGTTGATGCCTGTGCCAATGTCACGCCTTCGTGTACCTCACCAAGGATACTCGTAGGTGCTGCCACAACCTCAGCCCACGAACCCGATGCAATCATGCCAACCACTCGCGTTCCCTTCTGTGGACCAGAGCCGTTAGCCGCAACCTGTTCTACAATACCTGCGAAATCCCATCCAGGTCGCCAGCCCGCCTCAGCAACAGATGTAGCTCTGCGAACCTCCCCAAGGTTAAGCGATATTGCCTCAACACGTATTAACGCCTCCGATGGTTGTGGCTGTGGTGCCTCAACCTCTCGTATAGCCAAATGCCCCTGTACGTTAGGGTCAACGACAACGGCTCGTATAGAACTCATGTATGTTACTCCTCAATGCTGCTATACCGCTCACCACACCGATACAAAGAACTTCTCGACAGCCACTTCCAATCCTGACACAACCTGTGAAGGCACCATTTGTTGTCCACTATAGCGACCGAGCGAACGATAGTGTTTATCCTCTAATACTAACACTTCAACTGTGCTCGTCTCAGGGTTTACAATCCAGTATTCGGGTACGCCTGCACGAGCATAAGTGTCGTACTTAACCAGTCTATCATAGAGGGCTGTGCTTGGTGAGGCGACTTCTATGACTAAACTGTGATGCTCTTTCAAAAGTACGACCACATCGGATTGAAACACATACTCTTAAATATGAGTATACGATAAAACTACCTGTTCTTCTTATCTCATGCCTCATGATAATGTGAACATAATAGAGTAAAGAAGAAAGCGAGCAATTCATGAGCACAACAAAAAGCGGTATTTACAATGACTCAGACGCAAGTGTTGGTTCAAACCTAGGCATTTTCTTCCTCCTATTTGGAGCCGTCGTAGGATTAGCCTTTGGTATAAGTTACCTTCAAAAATAAGTTTATGTGAGGACATATTATAAGAGACAAGAATATTTTGATGATTTTCTTGTCCCTTGTATTACATCGCATTACTAGAGACGCAAACCACCATCGCACTCTATTATGCTACCTGTCATAAAGCTATTATTAATGAGAAATACAATAGCTTGAGCGACATCTTCCGGTTGACCAACTCGTCCAACGTGATTCTCTGCTGCTGCTTGAGCGAATGCTGCTTCTCGCTGTTCCTTTGAATATCTATCCCACCACGGTGTTGCGATAACTCCAGGGGCAACAGCGTTGACTCGGAGTGGTTTAAGTTCTACCGCGAGTGGCTTAATCATAGCTTCCAGCGCGCCATTGATTGCCGCAAGTCCGACTGTTCCAGGTCGTGCGGTTCGCGCCGATATCGAGGTGATAAAGGTAATAGAGCCATCATGTCTTAGTGTATCAAGACTTGCCTGTGCTGCAAGGATCTGCGCCCAAAACTTAGCCTCAAATCCACGCCGTAATGTTTCCATATCTAATGTTCGGAACGCTCCACCTCCTTCACCTCCACTTAACGTGAGTACAAGATGGTCGAACGAACTAACGCGCTGAAAAAATTCGCGTAAACTCTCCAATGAGGTAGCGTCAACAACTTCGCCTGTTATGTTCTGCTCTACATGAGTAGCTAGAACACTATCTACCTTCTCTTTTGGCGGCTTCCAATAATAACTGACGCACCTGCGTCACTAAGGGCTTTTGCAGTCGCAAGCCCTACCCCCGATGTTCCACCAATAATTACGATACGTTGACGAGCTAGCACCATATCGTCTTCCTTCCCTAAAACTATTTTTACCTATTTGACGAGGGCTTAGAAGCAAGTAGTAATCCAACCAACGTGAAGTACAGATAAAACGAGTTGAGAGAGCAAGTGAGGTTTCAATCTGGCCTCACCTGCTCTCTTCCTTACTTAGCCGGTAATCGCTCCCTCGGATGCAGATGCAACTAGCTTGACATATTTTGCCATCACGCCCTTTGTGTATTTGAGTTCAGGTGCATGCCAGCTTTGTAGACGACGCGCAATCTCTTCGTCGCTTATTTCGACCGTAAGCGCACCGTGATCGGAGTCGATATTGATGATATCGCCGTTTTGCACAATCGCAATTGGTCCACCAACCTGTGCCTCCGGCGCGATATGACCAACGACCATACCATGTGTGCCACCAGAGAAACGTCCATCGGTAATCAATCCTACCGTTTCACCATAGCCTTGCCCGACTAATGCAGAAGTAACAGCCAGCATTTCTCGCATACCAGGGCCACCCTTCGGTCCCTCATAGCGAATGACAACTACATCGCCATCTACGATGTGATGGTTCATGATGGCGTCAAAGGTCTCTTCCTCTGAATTGAACACCTTCGCCGGACCTCGATGGTTTGTCACCTTGAGACCCGCAATTTTACAGACTCCACCTTCTGGGGCAAGATTGCCTTTAAGAATGACGAGCGGTGCCGTTGCGTGCAATGGCTTCTCAATTGGCGCAATAATGTTTTGTCCTTCGGCAAGATCGGGTGCATGTTCCAAGTTCTCGGCAAGCGTCTTGCCGGTCACCGTTAAAGCATCGCCGTTGAGATACCCTGCTTTGAGCAAAACCTTCATCACGGCCTGTACACCACCAACGCGGTCAAGATCAGCCATCACATATTTGCCTCCGGGCTTGAGGTCGGCAAGATGCGGTACTTTGCCACCAGCACGTGTGAAATCGTCGATACCGAGAGGAATATCTAACTGACGGGCAATCGCAATCAGATGTAATACAGCGTTGGTCGAACCACCGAGTGCCATCACAACCTTGATCGCGTTCTCGAATGCTGTCTGTGTGAGAATGTGTCGTGCCGTGATGCCTTGCTCAACCATGCGTACAATTGCCTGTCCTGATTCGTAGCAATCAAGTATCTTACGAGCGGTCACGGCAGGCATCGACGAGCCACCGGGGAGACACATCCCCAATGCCTCAATCGCGGACGCCATCGTGTTCGCGGTATACATACCACCGCAGGAGCCAGCACCAGGAATCGCGGTCTTCTCCACTTCGTCTAATTGCTCACGGCTAATCTTGCCCGCGCTAAACTGGCCTACCGCCTCAAAGACGCTGACGATATCCACGTCCTGACCTCGACAGACGCCAGGCATGATTGTGCCGCCATAGACAAAGAGTGTCGGCGCGTCAATTCTTGCGAGTGCCATCAAGCAGCCGGGCATGTTCTTGTCACAGCCGCCAATTGCAACCACACCATCGAAACGCTGTGCATTCGCTACCAGTTCGATAGAGTCGGCGATCACCTCGCGGCTCGGTAGCGAAAACTTCATACCCTCCGTCCCCATCGAAATACCATCGCTCACCGTGATCGTGCCAAAGATTTGTGGCACACCACCGCCAACGCGTACTCCCTCGCGCACCTTTTCCGCGAGTCTGTTGATATGCGAGTTACACGGTGTAATCTCGCTCCACGTACTGGCGACGCCAATCAACGGCTTATTGAAATCCTCATCGGTCAAGCCAACCGCACGTAACATCGAACGGTTGGGGGCGCGAACCGCTCCCTCTGTAATCATCTTGCTCCGACTATTTAGCACTTTATGTGTAGCAGTTGTTGGAGTCTCGTTGGTCCCTGACATGGTGGAATAGTGTCCTTTCTCTCGCTGAAATCGTTTCTTCCGAGATATAGAGCAGGATATACCATCGTTGGTACAAGAGAAACACATCTTCGTGTAGAAAGATAATGCAGTTATTATACACGAAGAACATCAGTCATAGAAGGGGTACACTACGGGGTAAGCTTGAACATTGTCTCGTACTTCTGATAAAACTCAGGTTTGAGCATCCCGAAGACATGCATATCTTGTCGTGCTCCATTATGAAATTCATGCTGGCGAAGGACGCCCTCATGTTGAAAGCCAACATGTTGCATTAAGTGTTGTGAGCTTTGATTGAAACCATACACCTCCGCATAGATGCGTTCAAGCCCCTGTACTGTGAAGGCATAATCCAGTAGAATGTGCAGTGCCGTACTTGCGACACCACGTCTTCGTACATTTTTCTCGCCAATTACAATGCCCACTGCGGCCCGTCTCTCCTCACGGTCAATCAAAGCAAGCTGAACGAAACCAACAAATTGCCCCTCGAACAGTACCGCGAGCATCAGCAGGTTCTCTTCTGGCTCGGTGATACGGTGTTCATACTTTCCTTGAAAGGATGCACGAGAACGTACTGGTCCCCAACCTGCCGACATATTTATTTCTCTGTCAATCTCCCAGGTGTACAGTGTGTCTATATCGTCAAACTCCAGTGGCCGAAGAGTGACGCTATCAAGTGTGAACATACATTACTTCTCCTCGTTTGATTTTCAGTATAGGTTGCACCATAATACATCATCTAGTTTGCCAGAGCTATACTTCGCCAAATACATAGACGCCCCCTTGTAAATGTCACTCCTCCCGCTTATCAAACGTGTCTTACATATATACAACTTTATAAATTGGTATCGAAAATTCTTATAGCCATAGAAAAGGGTATTTCAGATGGATATTATGGAAAATACAAGTGCTGTGGTGTTGCCTCGGAGTACAGAGACGGTTGATGCCTCGCAAGGGTCTATCTTCTTCATTGGAACGGCTACCGTACTCTTGCGCTATGCTGGCTTCACAATCTTGACGGACCCTAATTTTCTGCATCAAGGCGATCATGTCCATTTAGGTGGTGGGCTAACTTCGACACGCTTGACCAATCCTGCTATAGAGATGGAGCAGTTGCCAGATTTTGACCTTGTGTTGCTTTCGCATCTGCATGAAGACCATTTTGACCGCGATGTGCAGAAGAAGCTTGATAAGGGAACAACAATTGTCACGACGCCCGAAGCCGCAATTGCCCTACGGCACATGGGCTTTACGCTCTTAGAGCCACTCCATATGTGGGAGACACTCATCGTGACAAAAGGCGACTACGTGCTACGCATTACTGCTATGCCTGGAAAGCACGGCCCTGGTATCATGAGTGATTTGTTACCCTCTGTGATGGGAAGTATGTTAGAGTTCCAAACGCGAACGGGCAACACGCTCCTACGCCTCTATATCACTGGTGACACGTTAATGCATGAACAACTGCAAGAAGTCCCACAGCGTTATCCAGATGTTGACCTTGCTTTATTACACCTTGGTGGTACCCGGCTGTTTGGTATCTTGCTTACAATGGATGCTATGCAAGGCATAGAAGCAGTAAAGCTAATTAACGCACGTAAGAATATTCCTATTCACTATAACGACTATCCCGTATTCAAATCGTCGCTTGATGACTTCAAAGCATTGGTCAGCATGTCTAATCTCGAAGACCGTGTTCACTATATGGAACATGGTGATACCTACACCTTTGAGATTGCCGAAAGTCGTCGCTAAGGACTTGAACCAAAAATATGATTGCTTGCTTTATAAAGCGAGCAATCATATTTTTGTTTACATGAATTAAGAAATATTTTAAACTACCTTGACAAATTACTCTTTTGTCTGATATCATAGTTTTAGAGATGTAAAAAATATGATTGTGAAAGATAAAATTTGATGAGGTCTGTTATGTCGCCTGAACTACACACCTTGCCAATTCGCGCGATTGACTGTTTGAAATTGTGCTATAAAGCGGCAGAACGAAGCGAGTCAATTACTACATCGGTTATGAAGGAACGTTTGCAACCGTTAGAGGCAACCGGGCAACTAAGCGACGCCAGCGTGACGCAACTTTTCAAGTGGTTAAGTGAACGTGGTTATGTGCGCTACGTTCCTTATCATGGTGTGGAGTTGACTGAAATGGGACGTGTGATGGCGGCAGAACTTGTGCGCCGCCATCGTCTGCTGGAACTCTTTCTCGTGCAGACAATGGGCTTTCCACTCGATGAGGTTGATGCGGAGGCGGAGCAGCTTGAGCACGCCATTTCAGAGGCATTCGTTGATCGTATGGATGCCCTTCTTGGCTATCCAACAGAAGATCCTCATGGTGACCCCATTCCTAATAAAGCAGGTGGAGTGGTCACGCCTGTAAGCGAACCCCTCTCATCAATTGCGCCTGGACAACAGGTAATCGTGCAACGGGTCAGCGATGACCAGCCAGACTTGTTGCGTTACCTCGCTGAACTCGGTCTTGTCCCCGGAGCCTTAGTCAAAGTGGAGTCAGTCGCGTCTTATGGTGGTGTTTATACTATACACATAGGAGAGCAAATTCACGCTGTTGGTGATGCTGTGACACACGCTGTACTTGTGCGTCCTATAACGTCTGACGCTATACATAAATCAACCTTGCCCACGACCGCACAAGGAGAACTTTCTTGAGAATCTATCCACCTGCTTCAATGACATCAGGACTGTCTGATGATGCAAATCCTGAACGTTCTTCTGAAAAAAATGGAACGCAAACAGCGGCTCGTGCCGTCCTTGATGGCCGCAAAAAAGGATTGCTCGCTCTGCTCCCATTCTTAGGACCAGCATTTATTGCTAGCGTTGCCTATATCGATCCAGGAAACTTCGCCACGAATATTCAAGGTGGCAGTGCCTTCGGCTACAATCTGTTATGGGTTATTGTGCTTGCCAACTTGATGGCAATGTTGCTACAAACAATGTCAGCGAAACTTGGTATTGCGACGGGCCTCAACCTCGCGGAAATGTGTCGCAAAAGGTTTCGCAAGCCAGTCGTCTATGCAATGTGGATTGTAGCAGAAATTTCGGCAATGGCAACCGATCTAGCAGAATTTTTAGGCGCAAGCCTCGCGCTCAACTTACTATTCGGCATTCCCTTACTTGCTGCAACACTTATCGTTGGCGTGGTTACATACCTGATATTGCAATTGGAACGTTACGGTTTCCGTCCACTTGAAGCCGTAATCACAGCCCTTATTGGCGTGATTGCGCTCTGTTATGTTATTGAAACATTTCTTTCGCATCCAAACTTTGGGCAGATTGGCTATCATGCGGTTGTCCCTTGGCTTGGAGGTACACAAAGTGTTCTCTTCTCCGTTGGTATTATTGGTGCGACTGTCATGCCGCATGTGATCTACTTACATTCTTCGTTGACACAAAAACGCATTGTTCCACGTAGTGAAAAGGAAGCGCGACGTATCTTCAAGTGGGGCATTCCCGATGTGGTGCTTGCAATGGGTGTGGCGGGACTTGTCAATATGGCGATGCTCTACATGGCTGCCGCGACATTTCATGCTCATGGACATACAGATGTTGCCGACATCAACAATGCATATAAGACGCTTACTCCCCTCCTTGGAGGAGCGGCGAGTATCATCTTCGCGGTTTCATTGCTTGCCTCCGGTCTCTCTAGCTCTACCGTTGGCACAATGGCAGGTCAGGTTATCATGCAGGGTTTCGTGGGCTTTACCATTCCCATCTGGGTACGACGCCTCGTCACTATGATTCCAGCGGTAGCTGTTGCCGCTATTGGCCTCAATCCTACAAGCACTCTTGTCATTAGTCAGGTTATCCTCAGCTTTGTCTTACCTCTGCCCGTTATCACGCTCGTCATGTTCACAAGCAGACGCGACATTATGGGAACACTCGTCAACAAGTCAATCACCACATGGGCTGCGATTGCATGTAGTGCTCTCATCCTCAGCCTCAACGTCTGGCTACTATACTCGACCTTTGCATCAATTGTGCATTGATGAACACCTTCGTCCGTAGAGACCACGTTTATTATCAAGGTCTTGCCTCAGTAAGCCTCAATGCTTGAGTCACCAATATTTTATTGAGATCGTATACCTTAATATATCGAGGGCAGTTTGACGTTCGGTATCGATTGAAACAGAAGCATGAGGAAATAGAGAAAGATTACATGATATGGCTCAACAAACATATACTGTCGGAAACTATTTAGCGAAGCGGCTCGAGCACATCGGGCTGAAGCACTACTTTATGGTGCCGGGTGACTATAACCTTATGTTGCTTGATCAGCTACTTTGGAACAAGAATATTCAGCAAATCGCCTGTTGTAACGAATTGAATGCGGCCTATGCTGCTGAAGGCTATGCTCGTGTGAACGGAGCGGGAGCGGTTATTGTCACCTACAATGTAGGTGCCTTTTCTGCGCTCAATGGAGTCGCGGGTGCCTATGCCGAAAATCTGCCTGTAATCTTTGTTTCTGGTAGTTACAACACGAACGACCCAAATGCAAACCATTATTTGCATCACACGCTCGGCACCAATAACTACTCCTATCAATACGAAATGATGCAGCACGTCACTTGTGAGGCTGTGCGGATTCTGCATGCTGAAGACGCGCCATACCTGATTGATCGTGCTATCCATGCGGCATTACGTGAGCGTAAACCGGCCTATATCGAGATACCCTGCAATCTAGCAAATCAGCCTTGTAGCGAACCAACTCCCTATGAAACACTCAAGCCCTTTGATCGTAGTGATGCAAAGAATCTTGCGGTGGCAGTCGAGGCCGCATCTGCACTCATAAATAGTTCACAAAAGCCTGTTCTACTTGCAGGGTCACGGTTGCGTCCATTTGGGGCCATTGATGCATTCCGTGAACTTGCGGAAGCTCTTGGATGTGCAGTGGCTGTAATGCCCGATGCGAAAGGTTTCTTCCCTGAAGAGCACCCGCAGTTCGTGGGAATCTACTGGGGAAGCGTGAGTAGTCCAGGTTGTGATTTTGTTGTGGATGAAGCTGATCTCATCATTGCTGGTGGTGCTATGTACAATGATTATTCGACTGTAGGTTGGGCAGCACAGCCCCAGCAAGAGCGGACTATTAATGTCGATCCAAGGTATATACGTTTGCCAACTGTCGAATTTACCGGAGTTCAACTTGCAGATTTCTTTCAGTCACTAGCAAAGAATGTACATAAGAATAATGCAACGGTGGTTCACTATCGAAACGAAGCTAAAAACGCTTCAGAAGCATCTCCACAAGCAGAGGATTCAACAGCACGACTCACACGCGTTGAAATGGTTCATCAGATTCAAGATTATCTGGACGCCAAGACAACTTTGCTTGTAGAAAGTGGTGATGCCTGGTTTAATGGTGAATATATGCGTCTCCCGGATGGAGCACGTTTTGAGATCGAGATGCAATGGGGATCAATTGGTTGGTCTGTTGGAGCATCATTTGGTTATGCACTGGGACTCGAACCTGGACGGCGGCTCGTTTCTATGATAGGTGATGGCTCCTTCCAACTTACCGCGCAAGAAGTCGCGAATATGATTCGCTACGGCCTCAATATCACAATCTTTCTGATCAACAACCATGGCTATGTTATTGAAACCGCAATTCACGATGGTCCCTACAACTACTACAAAAATTGGGACTACGCGGCCCTGATGCAGGTGTGGAATGCAGGTGAAGGCCACGGCCTTGGTTTAAAGGCAACAACGGCTGGTGAATTGGCTGAAGCTATTAATAAGGCAAAAGAACACACGGGCGGGCCGATTTTGATCGAATGCGATATAGCGCACGATGACTTTTCCCCACAAATGGGACAGTGGGGCAAGAAGGTTTCCAGTTCCAATTCACGCCCTCCACAGCGTACTTGATTAGGGAGTCGCAACGGTAATACGAAAATAGACATAGAGGGAAAAGTTTATAGTGATAGGAAGCTCATCGGTATACCGGAGGCTTCCTATCGCTGTAATCCTATCAAATGAACGTCTTATTTCAGAGCCATTCTCTTTCATACATTTTAATGAACCAATGTGATCGCGATGCTCAAAATTAGCGTGGTGCCATGCGTATGGAACCATCTAACCTGATAACCTCGCCGTTTAACATCGGATTCTCGATGATATGCTTCGCCAAGGCTGCGTACTCGCTGGGTTGTCCGAGGCGTGATGGGAAGGGGACCTGCTGACCAAGCGATTGACGTGCTGGTTCCGGCAATCCTGCCAGTAACGGAGTATCAAAGAGGCCAGGCGCAATCGTCATAACGCGAATACCGCTTCGTGCAAGGTCACGCGCGATGGGCAACGTCATACCGACGATACCTCCTTTAGAGGCGGAATAGGCCGCTTGCCCAATTTGACCATCAAAGGCTGCAACCGAGGCGGTGTTAATGATCACACCACGCTCACCGTCGGCACCTTCTGGTTGGTTTTCGGCCATTGCTGTCGCCGCGAGACGTATCACATTGAATGTCCCAATCAGGTTGACTGTGATAACCTTTGTAAAGCCTGCGAGACTGGCAGGGCCATTTTTTCCTATGACGCGTTCCGCATTGCCGATGCCAGCACAGTTGATTGTGATATGCAAACTTCCGAAGGCGTCAACCGCTGCTTTAATCGCGGCCTGTGTGCTCTCTTCGTTCGTAACGTCTGTTCTCACAAATCGTGTTGACCCTCCCAGCTCTTTGGCGAGGTTTTCCCCTAACTCGTTATTCAGGTCGGCTATGACCACCTTCGCACCCGCTTGTGTCAAGAGTCGCACACAGGCTGCTCCCAAGCCCGACGCACCACCCGAAACGAAAACACCTTTGTTTGTCAGTTCCATAAAAATATGTGCCCTTTCTTCCAATGCTTCTTCCCTGTACGCGCATACACGCACAGGAATAGAAATGTACTTTTCCTATGATACGCTTTTGGTAAGAGATGCCGCTATATTCTTCCCACTGAGATGCAAACATAGTATCCTTGCCTTCTGTAAATCAAATCTTGCCACGTTTAATTAAAGAAGAGTTACTGCATAAAAACTTGACTCAATTAGACGAGAACGCTATTATAGCAAAAACAACTATACGGGATACGTGAGTCAGAGAACCGTGTATCTATCTAAAAAAGGAGCATCTACAAAAATCCTATGCCAAAGACGACTAAACGAGCCGCGACCAAACGAGCGGCGCAAATAGCGAAGGCTCACTCTACCCAGTTGCCAGAACTTGAGGTTAAAGAGTCACCAATACGACGCTCTCCCGGCTATAAACCACCTGCACGTGGTATTGCACGTTACCCGTGGGCGACAACCTTCTTAACGTTATTTATTATTGCTCTCGGCATCTACACACTGTATTTTTACCATGTCGGTCCCTTCGCGCTGGCTAAGCCACCTGTAAAATCAAAAACGCCAGTGACATCGGCCTCGGTGTGTAACGGTGCCGCTATCCTGAGCAAAATTACGAACACTGCGGCTGCCCCCGATCAGGCGACGTATGATGCAACAAAACATAGCTATGCTCAAGCACCTGCTACTATTATCGACACCAAAAAGACCTATTGCGCTGGTATCAATACCAATCGCGGTCTTATCGTACTCGAACTCGATCCAAGCCTTGCACCAAAGACTGTGAACAACTTTGTCTTCCTGGCGCAAAACAAGTTTTTTGATGGTATGGTCTTTCATCGTGTGATTCAAACAGGTACAGGACTACATATCATTCAGACTGGCGATCCGTTAGGTAAAGACCTGAACAAGCGCGGCACAGGTGGCCCTGGTTATAAATTTGCCGACGAACCTGTACAAGGTTCATATACCGAAGGCACAATCGCAATGGCGAATTCTGGTGCAAATACAAATGGAAGTCAGTTTTTCATTTGCACAGGTGATGATACTTCCTTGCCGAAGTCGTATAATCTCTTTGGGCATGTTGTGCAGGGAATTGATATCGCCAAGAAAATTCAAGGCCCCGGCGACGATGCTACTACAAAAAACGTTGTTCCTGATGTCATGAACCATGTAGTTGTGGTGGCAGCATAACCCATTGAGAAGTGTTGTAGGGACAACTTAGGTGTTGTCCCGCCAGTGTAACACGTTGTTGCACTTATTATGAGGAGAAAAAATCCGTGGCAAACCAATATAAGTCACAGCCAGAGATGCAGATCGATCCGTCAAAGAAATATACGGCGATCATTCATACCAGCAAAGGTGATATGCAGGTTGAACTCTTTGCAAAACAGGCCCCAGTGACTGTGAACAACTTCGTCTTCCTTGCTCGTGAGGGTTTTTATAACGGTACCACGTTCCATCGTGTCATCAAAGGCTTCATGGTTCAAGGTGGCGACCCAACTGGCACAGGCTCCGGCGGTCCTGGTTACAAGTTCCGCGATGAGGCAGGCGCACTCAGTCTCAAGCATGACAAGGTTGGTATCCTATCAATGGCAAATGCCGGCCCCAACACCAATGGCAGCCAGTTCTTTATTACTTATACTCCAACGCCTCACTTGAACGGCAAACACGGCGTCTTCGGTCAAGTCACACAAGGCTTAGATGTACTCGATGCCATTCGTGAGCGCGATCCAGGACGTGATCGTCAACCCGGCGACACCATCATCGCCGTTGATATCACCGAAAGCTAATCTCCTACTTCTGACAATAGAATAAAAGGCATTCTGGCTGCATCGTAGCCAGAATGCCTTTTATTCTATTGAACCATTCGGCAAGATAAGTGCCTTGATGCTTTCCTGACGCTCGGTCGCTTGCAAAGCCTTTGCAGCAGCATCCAGACTGTACTGACCATTGATCATTGATTGCCACGGAAAACGTTCAGCGTGACGTGCCACCGTCCGTACCGCGCGATAGAGGTGTCCAAGATCACTTCCCCAGCAGCCTCGCACTTGTAAATGAGATCGGTTGAGTTCCGTGTGTGGATTAATCATGACCGAGCCATGATCGGTATATTGTCCTACCACAACCAATGTCCCTGCATCGCGTGTGAAACGTAGACCTTCTGCAACCGCTATAGGCACTCCTGTCGCCTCAATCGTAATATCGGCTCCACGTCCCTGTGTGGCGTCACGCACAAACCGCAACCGCTCCTCCTGATTATGCTCGGCAATATCAATCGTCACGTCTGCCCCCAGTGCGCGAGCGATAGCTAAACGATGCGCTGGTCCTCCAACGACAATGACCTTACTCGCCCCTTGTAGTTGCGCCAATACAACACTACACAACCCAACTGGACCTGCACCTTGTACTACAACTGTATCACCGAACGTCACGTCTCCACGTTGCACAGCATGTAGTGCCGTTGGCAGACCACAGCCACCAGCCATAAATACTTCAGGTGGTAGTGTCGGCGGCAGCTTCACAATGTGAACTCCGGGTAAAAGTAGAATGCGTTCGCTCCATCCGCCGAGCAAGCCTTCATTCGCCGAATACGTAATACCATATACCCGTCGTTCAGGGCAGCGTGTAGAAGCTTTTGCCACAAGGCAATACCAGCACTTGCCACAGGTCCGATGAACATCCAGAAATGTAACAATCTCTCCTACCTGAATATGTTCGCCCTCTACATCCTGTACGTTCCCTTTTACCTGCAAGACGCGTCCAACGCTAACATGACCAGGAATAATAGGATATGGTACGCCCTCAAGCCGTCCATGAAAGAGATGTACATCGGTTCCACAAACCTCCGATGCGATAGTCTCTAACAGCACCGACCCATCCTCTAACACTGGCTCTGCAAATTCGCGCAACTCCGGTGTAACCTCTGGTGCGGAAAACACAACCGCTCGTACTGCCATCCCTCGTTCCTTCCTGTCTTTTGTCACAATCGTTGAATATCAATCGTACAACACGTAGGATTGTAGGACAAGTTTTTGTGACAGAGGCAAGCCCATTAAGCGTGTATAATATAAGCAGTAAAACGAAAGAAGGTTTATTTTATGAACGCTATAGATGCTGTAAACACATTTATAACCGCACTCCAGTCGGGCGATATTGAGCTAGCGGCAAATACTATGTCGGACGATTTTGTAATGAGTGGGTTTGCGCCCAAGCAACTCGATAAAAACCAATTTCTCTCAACATATAGTAACCTGCTCTCATCCATGCCCGATCTTTCCTTCAATATGACGAATGAGCCAAGTGAAGAAAACGGTGTTGTGCAGACCGAGATAGAGATCACTGGTACACAACTCAATCAACTCGCATTACCTGTACTGGGTATTCAACCTATTGAGCCAACAGGTCTGGCCGTTACCCTTGCACAAACGAAGACAACCTATCATGTCAATAGCGACAATAAAGTAACAAGGATGGAGATGCAAGCCGTGGCTGGTGGAGGCCTAGAGGGTCTTTTGCAACAAGTTGGCTCAGAGATCCCCCTGGCTCCCAGAGGTGTGAATTTCCGCGAATAGAATTACCATTATTGCATTACAGCCAAAAGTGCGATGTATACGCCTGTGTCTTACGCACGAAGACACAGGCGTATACATCGCACTTTTGGCTATATATAGCTTTACGTGAATTTCTGTTGTATCATTAGCTCGAACATACCGTGTGCGTGTTGTTACGCTCCCTCGCTCCGTGTGTAACAATGCGATATTGAGTTCCCACAATAGCTTGTTTTCTTATAAAAGGATATTCCCATGCCGTTTTATCTGTTACTTCTGTTGCGTGTTCTCTCCTTTGTTGCTGGCTTCTCCTTTGTATTCTATATCCTGATTTCTGTGATACGCACATTTGTCTTGCCGCGTAGCGCACCCGATTTATTGGTGCGGTTTGTCTTTCTTGCGATGCGTAGAATTTTCGACTTACGAATCAACATCGAGCAATCCTATGAGCGACGTGACGAAATCATGGCCTTGTACGCGCCGTTTACGCTTGTTCTTTTGCCAGCGGTGTGGCTTATCTGCGTCCTTTCGGGCTACATGGCGATGTTCTGGGCTACCACTGGTCAACCGCTTTACGCGCTCTATAAGCTTAGTGGCTCCTCGCTGTTCACATTAGGCTACTCTGTTGTTGACGGTTTTGTAGCAACATCGCTTATTTTTACGGAGTCTGCCATAGGTCTCTTTCTTGTTGCCTTACTCATTGCATATCTGCCCACAATGTATGCCGCATTCTCGAAACGTGAGATTGCGGTAACAATGCTAGAGGTACGTGCTGGCTCTCCTCCCTCGCCAGCCGAGATGCTCATACGTTTTCATCGTTTGAATCGCCTGCAACAACTAGGCGAATTATGGATAGTATGGGAACTGTGGTTTGTGGATATTGACGAGAGTCACACGTCGCTTGCCGCGCTCTCTTTCTTCCGTTCACCCCAACCGCATCGCTCGTGGATTACTGCGGCCGGCACCGTCCTGGATGCCGCTGCTCTGGTCTCCTCGACGGTAGATATCCCAAAAGATTCGCAAGCGGATTTATGTATTCGTGCGGGCTACATCGCGTTGCGCCACATTTCTGATTTCTTTGGTATACAGTATAATCCCGATCCTAAGCCAGACGATCCTATCAGCATCAGTCAAGAAGAGTTCGATGAAGTGTATGATACGCTCGCCGAAGGAGGAGTTCCGCTCAAACCTGATCGTGAACAAGCGTGGCGAGATTTTCGCGGTTGGCGCGTCAACTATGATGGTGTACTCATCTTTCTTGCAGGTCTGACGATGGCACCTTGGGCGAAATGGTCCTCTGACCGCGCTGTACGCACACGTGCATCATTCAAATTAAGTCGGAAAAAAGCTTCGTAATGAAATATGGAGCTATAAACAGGAACTAGGGCATCCGCTGCTTTCACCATCTCCGAATGCGGCTAGGGGATGCATTTCAACAGTAGGTTTTGGGGGAGGTCTGGTAGGGACCGATTGATCGCGTCCTCGTGGCAACCAACCGCCGAAAAGGACGCGATCAATCGGTCCCTACGCCTATCCATACCAATTTGTGAAACAGGATTATCGCGTCCGGTGGGAAAGGGCAAAATGTCGGCAACAATCCTTTATGGGTATGTGTGCCCCTCCCCACCCAGGACGCGATCAATCGGTCCCTACCAGACCCCCTATTTATTGTCTTCGCGTGGCAAGCCATGCTCCGAAGAGGCTTATAAGGCCACCGAGCAACGCTGAAAGCAGCAGCAAAAGCAACGCAATCCCAATAGTTGCGGCATTTGTAGCTCCACTTATAACGGTATTGCCGGGGTAACTGGGAATGTAGCGCACCAGGAAACTAACAAAATAGGCAATGGCACCAATGATTGCCCCGGCTAAAAAGCCGAGACGACGTTGTACCGCAAATTTCCCAACTATGTAGCCCGTAACACCAAAAATAAGCACAGTGATAAAGAGGTTAAGACACAACAGACCGAATATAGTCGAGGCAGTTTGATTCCGTGCGGTACTTGGTATGGTAATGGCAATGTTTACAAGCACATCGAGGATACCCCCAATCACACCTGCTATAAGTGTATATTGAAGGCCACGCTCTGGTAGCAAGAATTGAGGAGGATGCGATACGATACGTCGCTTCTCTGTACTTTGTCTACCTGTCACTCTGGAGGAGCGGGCCGGTACTCGGCTTGGCTCCTCTTGTTCAACATCTTCATCTGAAGACTGATTGACTTTCTGACGGGGTATATAGTGTTCTTCTGAGTCTTGCATCCTCAACAATCTCCTTTAGCATACCAGATTGTGTCACGAACAGGCGCCCGTCGCGGTTGCTGTAGGTGCATGAATTTTCGTATAGACAGAAGCATACGTTGGGATGATTTCCCATTTGTTGAGAGGCCAATACACCACTACCGCTTTACCTACCATAAAGTCTTTAGGTACATAACACCAATCACGCGAGTCGTCGCTCACAAGCCGATTATCGCCTAGCACAAAATAAGAGTTGGCTGGTACCTTCCAACTGATACCACTAGGGTTATATTTCTCAGCAATATATGGCTCATTCAATTCTACGCCATTGACCCACACATCAGCATCATTTGTTTGAATTACATCACCGGGAAGTCCAATGATACGCTTAATATAATCTTTTCCTGGGTCACGAGGAGCATGAAAGACGACCACATCGCCACGTTCAGGAGAGCGAAAAAGATATGCCGTTTTATTTACCAATACATACTGATCAGAGGTTAGTCCAGGTTGCATGCTTGGACCCTCTACATGATAACTCTGTAGCACAAAGCGAATGGTTAGGAAAATTAAGATGGTCAACACCACCGTTTCGACGATTTCCCTGGCTAGATGTGAACGTTTCAATGTAAAAACCTCGCTGTATTCTCACTATCAGGCACACTATAGGGGCCTGACTCGTCACGCCGCCTTCTTTTTAATACTTTGTTGTTGTGTCTTGTTCAGACATTATAGCCGATATGGGGGATGGTTGCACTCTTTTCTGGACTAATAGGGTATTTTATCTATTCTTTACCCTAAACGTCTGGCAACATCTACCCATAGATCATCTATAATAAGGAGGGTAATAAACAAGCGCAATGAAGGAAAATAGCTCATCATGTTAGCATACAGCAGGAAATATTTAAAAATTGGCCCCTATGGATTGGCTGCGGGATGTGTGATTTTTGTAGCACTTTGCATTCGCGTCGTTTTGTTGCTTCTAGGTTGGCCTGGTACAAATAGCGATGAAGCGACAATGGGACTAATGGCGCGTCACATCGCCTATAAAGGTGAACATCCTATCTATATTTATGGACAGAACTACATGGGTTCGCTAGAAGCGCATATTGGAGCCGCACTCTTTTTCGTCTTTGGCTCTTCTCTTTTCTCACTGCGTCTAAGTCTTGTCCTTTTATACACCGCTTTCCTTGTCTCAATGTACCTGTTGACGCGTCTCTTATATTCAGAAAAACTCGCCTTAGCTATTGTTATCTTGTTTGGCTTTGGTTCAATTGAATTGCTCACTCGCCAACTTAAAGCCCTTGGGGGAGCCGTTGAAACAATGCTCTTTGGTAGCCTTTTGGTATTACTTTCTTCGTTGCTTGTTTTGTCGTTTCAGCGTAATGCTTCTGCTAGGACACAGAGAAGACGCTGGTCACTTTATGGATGCTTCGGTCTGGTCATGGGTTTAGGCATGTGGAGCCATCTCTTGATACTCCCATTTGTCCTATGCTCGCTTGGGTTCCTGTTGTTTTTTTGCTACTACGAACTTCGCTTTTTAACTATCTCGTCGTTCTTGCTTGGTCTGCTTATTGGATTTTTTCCATCGCTCATCTACAACATCCAGAACCCATCACAAAACTCGTATGATATTTTGTTGCGATTACACAACACTGGTGGAACAACTACAAACATCCCGTTTACTCTATGGGACCAGATACGTGGAACTCTTCTCGTAAGTCTTCCAATGGCAACGGGGGCCAGCCCTGTCTGCTCGGTCTCTGATGTTCCAGGTGTATGGCGCACACATATCACCTCATGCCTGCTCGTTCAGGGTATATGGAGTGTTGGTTTCCTCCTTTTATATGGACTTATCCTTCTTTTTACGCTACGAAGACTTATGCAATACTACTTGCGCTCCAGAACAGCTACACAATCCAACGAAGAGCGAAAGGTTATGCTTTCCAGCGCGGCCCAACTTATCCTTTTGCTGAGTGGAGGACTCACCTTGCTCTCCTATGCCCTCAGTCCTGCACCCGCACTTGTCCCAATCACCTCAACTCGCTATCTGGTCGGACTTTTGGTAATGTTTCCCGTACTTCTCTCACCATTCTGGAACGGTATCCGCCAATCATATACTTTCTGTAGGGACCGATTGATCGTGTCCTCGCTTTTGCTTAACTGCTGGGTGGACGCAACACATCAGTCCCTATGGAAACGTCGCTTGTTTTTGTCAATAAACATAGGCAAAGGACTGCTATTTATCCTAGTATACTTCACATATTTTACGGCCATAATTGGTGTCTTCCAGCAAGTACCAACCGTACAAACCATCAACCAGCAACAGTATAAGATGATAGATGATTTGCTCCATATGCATGTTACGCATATCTATTCCGATTACTGGACGTGTAATCGTATCATTTTCCAAAGTAACGAGCGCATCATTTGTAGCGTCCTCAACGAGCAACTTCAACCGGGAGAGAATAGATATCTACTCTACCAAACAACAGTAGAACATGACGCGCAATCCGTATATGTATTTCAGACAAATTCCCCTCAAGCTCAGGCAATAGCGCAACGTATGGTCCAGATAGGCACGCAGTATGCACATGAAGAAATTGATAACTATGAGTTATACAAACCTATATAGAGTCCTTGACATTTCTCTAAATAATAATTTATATTTATCAATGTGATAACAAAAAAATATGTTTTGTTAGCATCTTCGTAGATAAAAGATTTGCTGTCAGTGTTGCTGCAAACGTCAGAGCAGACGTTGTGTCAAAAGAAATACTCATGCATTCAAACAAGGAGCAACAAGTTGTCAATTACACAGAGCGATTCTAACACAACACTTGAGCAAGAAATTACAGTATTCAAAGCTCAATTTGAAAAGCAACTTCCACCAGGTGCTGCGGCTGGTATCAATGCTGATATTAAAGCGCAGGTTGCATCGGATGTTACAAAACACGCGCTGAACCTGGGCGCACATGCACCGAATTTTACATTGCCGGACGTGTTGGGAAAAGAGGTTACGCTGACGACACTGTTAGCGCAGGGGCCAGTTGTGTTGACCTTCTATCGTGGCGAATGGTGTCCTTATTGCAATTTGCAACTCCATGCCTATCAGCAAATTTTACCGCAAATCAAAGAGCTTGGAGCTACACTAGTTGCGGTTTCACCACAAACACCGGATCACTCACTTTCACTTATTGAGAAACAAGAACTTACCTTTACCGTCTTAACTGATGCAGGAAACCGCGTGGCGCGTGAGTATGGCCTCGTATATAAGTTCTCTGAGTCTTTACACAAGGTGTTTGCAGAACAACTTGGGTTGCTCCTTCCAGACTACAATGGAGATGAGTCATGGGAACTTCCACTTTCCGCGACCTATGTCCTTGACCAGTCAGGTACTATTCGTACTGCCTTTGTCGATGCAGATTTCACTCATCGACTTGAGCCTTCAGCCGTTCTCGCAGGTATTCAAGAAGCCAAAAGCAAATAGTCAATAAGAGGAATACGGGTGGCATGTCTTGTCATACTACCCGTATTCCTCTTATTGGCTGAGCGTCTGTTTATAGATATCAACAAGGCGTTGTGCATATTGATTCCAACTGGACTCGGCTTCTAGTGTTTTCTTGTCCTTAAGCTTCAAATGAAATTCGCTCATTTGTACCTCTTGCATGGCTTCTACCAGCGAAGTTCGACTTGTAGGATTGTATACAGCCGTAGCGCGTGGTGGCAGCATACCACGAAAGCGTGGGAGATCAGGCACCACAATTCTTCGTTCAAACGAGAGCGCAAGCATTGCAATCTCTAGCGTCCCAGCATTTTGTTGAGCAAAATGTGGCAGCACAACTGCGTCTGATGCGCTCATATAGAGAGATACATCCTGTTGACTTAGTTCCTTCGCGCGAAAAATAATGGCCGGATTGTTTGCTATACGCTGTAAGAGTGCTTGCTGAGTATCTTGCAACGCACCAGCGAGTAAAAGCACAACTTGTCTTGGTCTTTTCTGTACCTCTGTGAAAGCCTCAACAAGAGTTAGAAGTTCGCGTTCGCTATGGTGTGCCATAAGACAAAGATAGACGTAGCATTCGTGTTGTGGAAGACCAAGTTTTGTATGCGACTCCGCGCGTGTTGGAGGTGTAGGATAGACATTACGGAACCCTGGATGAGTCAAACTACGCACACGACGACGCAGCTTTTTGTCGGGATAGAGCTGATCGGGCTGCCTCGTGAATGCTAGAATAACATCACTTTGTCGCATAAGAGTGCGCTCGAACACACGATGTGGGAGTGCGTTCAGGCTACGCACACTTTGCCACCAGCCACCAGTATCGGTCGTCACAATCCGTATACCCCATCGTTTGGCTAACCAAAGTAAAAACCAGAAACGCTGACGTTCCCCTGCTGTAAGTGCAAATGCTCCTGGACGGTAAAAATGTAGAATACCAATCGAGGTCCCTTGATAAGCACGATGACGCCATAGCCAAGCAAGAGGAATATCTATAACGTTTGTGGTACAACGAACATGCTGTGTCTGTAGTCCTTTCATCAGTAAATCTGCCGCCATATCCTGTTTGGCAGGACGCACAAAAAAGACTGATGGTGCTATTAATTCCGATGGTGCATGTTCGACAAACTGTAATTGTTGTTGCAGATGCCCCCAACTACGTGCTTGTGCCATCGACGCCAGCAACTGTTCACTACTAGGTTTTCCTGCAAAAAAAAGTAAGAGGCGATCAATGAATGCTATACGTGCTACATCTTGTACCTCCGGCAATGCAGATCGTAACACATCAGGTAGCTTAGGAGGCACAACCGCACTATGCTGTTGCGTATCAGCGTACTGTGCCACCACTTCTGAACGTCCTTGCCAGTATGCACGTCCGACAAAATATGGACGCGTAAGCCGTGCAGCCGATACCCGATGCTCCACAACAGCCTCTGGCTCATACCAAAGGGTGTAGTCTGCCATACGTAAACGACGGCACACATCAGCAACATCCATGCTGATAGGGGAAGTGGTGCTTCTACTCAACAACGGTGAAAAGGCTCCAATAGCGTGTAGAACATCGCTTTTGATGGAAAAATTGCAACTACTTGCATCTAGGGTTGATGGAAGTAGCATGCGACTTTTTACGGGCGCATAATAACCAAGCACATCAAGTAAATCGTCGCTCAACCAATGTGGACGTGTTGCTTCCCAATGTAACTCAACACGCCCACATACAGCATCTGCCTCCGTCTCATCGTAAGCGGCAAGCAGGCATGCAAGAAATGTGGGATGAGCAATCGCATCATCATCGAGAAAGACAACAATCTCCCCTGTCGCGGCACGTAAACCTGTATTTCGTGCGTAAGAAAGTCCGTTTTGTGTTTCACTGATGCATTGAACATGCCACACATCTTCCGGGTTTCTTGCTATCATAAGCGGCCCTGCTTGCACATAGGCTTTGACTGCGGCAAAGGTCCCATCATGTGAACCGTTGTCAACCACAATCACCTCGAACTGGTCGTAGGGCAGGGTTTGACGACGCAGCCCTGCCAGTGCCGTTAGCACGAGATTTCGACGGTTATATGTGCAGAGAATAACGCTACAGCGTGGGCGTATTGCTGTTTGTACCTGCACCGCTTGAGGAGCTTCTTTACTAGTCAATGACATTTATCCTTTCGCTCTCGCCATAAAGGTCTGTGAGTAAGGATGTTGCAGAAGAACCTTACGGCACAAAAGGATCGTTCCTGTGGTGGAGGCAATATGAGCAATTGTGCTGGCAATTGCAGCCCCAGTAATGCCCCAAAGCAGAATACATGGGATAGCAAGCCCGATATGTAAAACTGCTGTTCCCACTCCAAGCCATACCTGTTCATGTGGCTGTTTTTTCTGCTGTGCAAGGTATGTCAGGCTTACTGTTGCCACACTTCCAAAGACGACCGCGATCAGTAACACGCGTAAAGGTGTTACCATCGGCAAATAGGCAGGCCCGAAACAAGCTAAAATAATGAGGGGACAACACAGCGTTATACACGTACAAACAATGACCGCAATAATCGCAACTACACAGGATGTGCGTACAAATGCATCATATGTATTTCCGTACCGTCGAACAGGGAAGAGGTATGAAAGCAAAGGCGACATACAGGTGACAAAAAAGGTAGGCGCAACTTTAACCAGTCGTGTACAGAGCAACATGCTAAATGCATAGAAGCCGAGTGCTGCTAATGTATGCCAGTGCAAAAAAATCAGTACTAAAAAAAGTAGTTCACGCCAGATAACACTATCGAGCAGAAAAAGCAGAAACGAAGGACGATGACCTCGCTCGATGCGCTCTCGTAGCAATGGTCCTGGCTCTACCGACTCATGTAGCGGTAGAGATTTTGCTATACAAACTAGAGCTATTGTCATAGTTACAATACTCGCAAATGCTGGCACAATCAGTAACATACCCAGTGCCTCACTCTTGCCTTGTATCACAATAAGGGCAAGGCAAAAATTAATGAGTGTGCTAAACAAACGTAAGCCTGCGAGCAGATTATAGCGGCGCAGTCCTTGTAGTGTTATACTCACTACATTGCTCAGAAGCAATGGAATTGCTGCAAGTCCAGCCATAAGGAGAAGAGAAAATGGAATAGCTTCCCTTACAAATAGGGAAAGAAGCAATGCTAGAGGCACATATGCTAGACAATAGAATAATATTCGCTGGCATTGTTGACGCCATAACAGATGAAAGGTTCCTGCAATTCGATGCAACGTTTCCTGTTGTTGTATCTCCGCAATATTTCGACATGCACCGGGAGTCATCCCAATGCCAATCAATGGTAAGAGTAAAGTTGCAATCCACTGCATAAAGAGTAATAGGCCGAAACTTTGCGTTCCTAACGCTCGTGCAATCACGATATACGTAAGGAAGCGTATACATAAAGAACAAAATGCAATGCTCAGACGCCACAGTCCCGGCTGTATAACGCGTTGTTCTGCAACAACGACTCGCCCATTTGAAATAAACATAACCCTCCCAACTTCACACCACACAAAAACATACGTATGTTCATATCAAACAAATTATACAAATGCCGCCAACTCCTCCAGTGCGAATAGTGCGGAAAAGTCTTCATAACGAGTGTAAAGATCGTTACCATCGGGTGTATCTCTCACCTTTTGAACGGTGATACGCTCGTCTTCATCAAGCTGAAGAACACATGGCGAAAAACCAAAGAGATGTTCACTAGGAATACAAAAAATGTTATGTACTATGTTACCGGAGATAGTATTGGAGGGAAGCATCTCTTGTGGAGGAAGTAAATCTATCGTCCATGAGATACTCCAGTTTATTGTGTCATCCATTGTAAAACCACCCTTCCATCATCAACCCATAAACGGATATTCACCTTGTTTCATTATAAAACATGCTATGTCAAAAATACATACGTTTCTGGTAATGAAACGGTTGCGTTTATGTTGCTAATACCTCATAGCCGTTAAGGATAGAAAAACGAATATATACGTAAATTCTTTACCATCTCCTGTTTATCTTAACTAAATCTTAACCCAGCCCAACTAAATTTTGTCAGGAGATGCGCGTATCATGGCTAATAGGAAGAGGCTTTATAGTATAAATAGTTCGTTGGGAAGAGGTGGAAGTGTGGAAATGGATAGACAAAACAGCGTACAAGAACGCGTTAGCTATAATATGCATGTTGAGAAGTTAGAAAATGTTGGTGTACTGGAAGATCGCGCATCGCTCCTGTATATTCAAACATCAGAGCAAGTATGCCTTGCTTTACGCCGTGCCGCACAGCGTATTCGTGCAAGTATTCGGAAGAGCGATACAGTATTTTTATCAGACAAGTCCTGCGCTATTCTTTTACCCGAAACACCGCTTGTGGGAGCACAAGCAGTAGCAAGACGGATATACTCACTCTTAGTTGGTGTCGAATATGACCTACAGGTTCTCTATGGTTCTTCCGCTTATATACTGTTACGTCAACTACAGGGCAGTCATACCGTGATTTCTCAAAAAGATATACCGAGCATGGAAACATCTCCCGTTATAAAAAGACAGAACACGAATCATGTGTGGGAAGACGAACCTTTACCCTACCTGGCATTTCTTACAAGCTATCCTTCACAACGTCTTCTACACATATTTCCCTATGAACTAGCAGACCGTTATCACTGTATTCCTGTGGGGGCAGAGCGTGGTGTGTTGACACTGGCAACGTGCCAGAAGTTACAGCAGGAGACAGTAGTCCATCTGCGTGAAGTGTTACAGCGTGATATCTTCCAGGTGCGTTGTGAAGCTACTATGATTGATGATGTGTTACGCCACTGGCAGCACTCGGCGGCTGTATAAGTACACACATCCACGCGCTCTCCTCGGAGGATAATGAGGAGGGCGCACATTATAAGTCCTATGCGACTGCTGTGAGCAATGCTTGTGATGCGCGGCTTGCCATACCCTCATCCATGTCAGCGAGACGAAGTACACGCCGTAAATTATTGAGTGCTGCTTGAATACGCTTCTTAAGCGTGTTCTCAGACGTTTGCAATACCTGCGACATCTCTGGTAGCGTCATACCATTGTAGTAGTGTAACACGATAACAATACGTTGCTTCGCTGGCAAATCCTCAATCGCTTGTGCAAGGTCCCAATCACGCTCAAGTCGCCCTTTATGGTGGTCGGCTATCTGTGCTGTAAAATCAATTTCTTGCTCCGAAAGTGATTGGCGGACAAATGCAGTTGTGCGAGCAAGACGACGTTTGAAGCTGATGCATTGATTGACAACAATACGCATCAGCCACGGGCGTAATGCTCCGGCTTCGCGTAAATCTGGCAAGTGGTGCCACGCTTGAATAAGAGCATCCTGCACCACGTCTTCCGCGATATCGCGGTCTGCAACGATCATTGTCGCGGTTCGCAACATTAATGCACTGTATTGATCGACAATATCGCTGAAAGCTGTTTCGTCTCCCTGTAAAGCGCGCATTACTAAAAGACGTTGTTCGGTTTGTTCAGGCTTTTCCTCAATTATGGACGGAGTAGTTTTTGTTGTCAAAATACTCGAAACTGGTTGTGCCTCAATTTGCTCATTAAGCGGTGTATCTATCTCAATTGATGTTAAGAGAGCAGACATGTGTTGTATCCTCCAACATATCATTGTACAAACTATATACATAGTTATAACACGATACGTGGGTAAAACAAGGTGTGTAGACTCATGGCTTTTGTCATGTGTAGAATTTTAAGAGGTATAGGAGAAATTGATGAGGATTTTGGTATAAATATAGCGAAAAGCTTGTGCATACTTTGTGCAATGTTTTTGCTCTATATTCATAGTGAGCAGTAAATAATTTTACTGCCCACAGTGAACATGTCACTCTACCTTATCTACTTGTTCAGTAACTTGTTCTTTAGCGTGCTCAAACTCTTCTGGATGAGCATCACGCCACTGATCCCATAATCCAATAATGAGGGCTTGTAGTACACCAGCGATAGGAGAAGCGAACAACGCCCCCCATACACCAAAGAGTTCGGCACCAGCAATAAGAGCGAAGAGCGATACAACCGGATGTAGTCCAACGGCCTTTCCAACAATACGTGGCCCCACCACATCACCTTCAACAATATGAACACCTAAGAAGTAGACTAGGACGCCTAATGCAATAGGCCATCCATGAGTGAAAGCTACGAGTACACAAATTGCGCCAGAGACAAATGTTCCTAGCACTGGAATAAAAGCCAGTATGAAGGCTAGAACACCAAGGAAGACTGCATATGGTAGGCGGAAAAGGAACATACCAACGCCAACAAGAAAACCAATCAAGACGGCAAGAAGAAATTGTCCACGAATGTAACCGCCAACTACGCGCTGCAACGTGTTGATCACTACGTTCGCTCGTGCAGGTCGCGGCGCATTTCGACGAATCCAACTGGCAATATTTGAGCCATCAATTACCAGGTAAATGCTAATGACTGCAACAATGATTGTGTCTAATACGACATCGAAGACACTACGTAAGATTGGCACCGCATCATGTGCGATGTTATCCACTTGCGCGACGATTTGCTGCCGAGCTGCGACGATTTGTCCATGTGTAATACCAAAATTCCCTAGTGTCTGCTCTAATGGGTTGGATTGATTGTTCGCACCTAGATTGAGAAGAGCTGGAATATCCTGTGCGAATGAAACAGTTTGCTTTACTGCTGTATTTGCTATCAGGTAAATGAACAAACTGATTGCACCCAGTACAACAAGATAGACAATCAAAATTGCTAGAAAGCGCGGCATGACTCGCTGTAAAATTTTAACTCCGGGTGCTATCGCGTAGGCTAGAAGAGCCGCGATAGCCAGAATGAGCAAGGAACTCACAATATGTGCCGCGCCCCAAAAGACGACTGCAACGACCGCCGTCCATGCGAGGATAGCAATTGGAATATCACGTCTCCGTGCCCACTTTGTACGATCATCCTCCTTACGTGGTACAACAAGAGAAGGAACGCGTTCGGTATTAGTAGCCATAAATCTCCGTTTCCTATAGTCTTTAAGACGATTGATGAATAAATTCAGTACGCAATAAAATGTGTGTGACTATAGCACGTTTGAAGACATAAAAAAGGAGAAGCTTTAACAAAGCTTCTCCTAAGCTGGGGTACAGGGATTCGAACCCCAATCGGCCGATCCAGAGTCGGCAGTCCTACCGTTGAACGATACCCCAATGTGTTTCCCGAGTTCGTGATGCATATAATATAGCATCACTTGGAAGATGTCAAGTAGGAATTTGCTATGGGTCTTCATCCTTTAAGGGGAAACAGGGAGACCGCAAGGGTCCTACAAAAATGTAGGGGAGACCCTTGCGGTCTCTCTGCTTCCCCTTATCTACCCCCAAACGTCCTACTCATGCAATCCCCATTTTAAAAAGACATATCAACTGAAAGTTACTTCAAACACCTCTCTTGCCTTAAATGTTCTCATATTTCTCCTTTTTTTCCTTTCAAAATCCTACAAACCATTTTATAGAACAGTACATTAACATGTTTCGTTTGATCCCATCAATATTACCTCTATAATGTCGAGTGGAAGGGCACATACATACTTTCTCGCGTTTTATCGTCTTGCGGAAAAGAATGCAACGTTCGCTCTCCCTTACTGAACAAACTACTGGGAGATTTTTATGCAGAAACTTATAAAAGAACCATCGTATCGTGTTAATAAACTAGCTTGGCTTATTGCCCCTTTATTTCTCGTCACAATTGCCATCTTAGGTGGTATCAGCGTATTTATGGCACATGCAGCTTCACCATCTCCACTAAACGGAAGCTACCAGTTTCGTGGTGTGACTACATCAGGCCCTAAAAATGGTGTGTATATCACGGGTAAAATAGAGCTGATAGTATCCGATACAATAGTCAGCGGCCACTTATGTGGGCTAAATGTAAGCAGCAACCCCAGTAATTGCACCGTTATCTCTGGTGTAACCAACGGCACAACTATTACCCTCACCATCAATTCGGTAGCGAACTTTCCTACTATTCATGCTATAGGTCAATTCGTTCCCAACCTGCTTCATAAAGATGCGCCGGGTTTCACTGGCACCTACACGTTTGGTACTGGAAAGCAGATGTCAAGCGGTACTTGGACCGGTCTCCGATCTACCGTCCCCTCAATTGCTGGTGCATGGGATTTCTACTCTGTTATACAACGAGGTCAGGAAAAGGGGTATGAAGTGCATGGCACTGTTGTACTCATCCCTCATATAAATGATACCTATACAGGACTTCTTTGTATTAAGACATCCAAGGCACCTTGTGTCCCTGTTAAGGGTACATATCAATATGGCTATGTTCGTCTCTATCTCGGCAATCCTGTAGAGATGGTACTGCGCGGTACTTATACCTTTAGTGGCGAACATGTTGCAACAGGTCAATTCTATATCTCTGATAAGAAAAGTGGCGACAAAGGCTATTGGCTTATGCACCGCAATACAAACGAGAACAATTAAGGAACAAAATACCTATGCGAATCCTGATGATTTCGCCTCAACCCTTTATAGAGCCGCGTGGCGCATCCTTTTGTGTATATCAACATGTGCAATCACTGTTGGAGCAAGGATATCAGGTTGACCTTGTCACGTACCCTATTGGGAAAGATGTACAACTGCCTAATCTTACCGTGTATCGTGCTCCTGCATTGCTGGGAATACGTAGTGTGAAACCTGGTGCTTCATTCGGAAAAATACTGTTAGATATCGCTGTATTTTTCACGGCCTTCTGGCGTCTTTGTTTACGGCGATACCGCTATATTCACACACACGAAGAGGCTGCCCTGATGGGTATTGTGCTTAAAACGCTCTTCGGAGGCAAACATCTGTATTATATGCACTGTGACCTGTCACAATTGGTGCCGCAGCATCCACTGCTTGTGCCTCTTGTTGCGGCAATACAACAGTTTATGATTCGCAAGGCAGACGCAATTGTTGCTCTGTATCCTGATATTGCAATGTCGGCGCAGCGCAAAGCACCGCATACTCCCGTGTACACCATTTTTCCGCCCACCGTCGATGAAGGGCTACCGCCAGCAAAAAAAGAAGATATTGCGCGGTTACGTCACTCGTTATCGTTAGAAGGGCATCCTGTGTTGCTATACACCGGAACGCTAGAAAACTATCAGGGTTTAGATATCCTTGTACGAAGTATGGCCCGTATTCACGTAGCATGCCCCGATGCTCGCTGTGTCATCGTTGGTGGGAAGCCAGAGCAAGTCGCAAACTTACGCGTGCTGGCCCTTGAACTCGGCGTACTTGATGTGATGCGTTTCGTCGGCCAACGTCCCTTGGAAGAGATGCCTACATACATGGCACTCGCCGATATACTGCTTAGTCCACGAAGCCAGGGCACCCACACGCCACTCAAATTGTACACCTATTTGCATTCGGGAAAATCCATTCTTGCAACAGATATTCTCTCGCACACTCAAGTACTTACATCCGAAATAGCCATGCTCGTTCCATCAACAGAGGATGGTCTGGTACAGGGAGCGTTGGAACTATTACGCAATCCAGAGCAAGCACGGATGCTTGGTGAACGCGGGCAAGCCTATGCACAAGAACATTATAGCTGGCCTGTCTTCTTTGAGAAGAGTCGTCAGGTTCAGAAAGAATTTGTGGGCATTCACTAAATTTTCTGTAGTCATTTCATCTACTTTTGCAGATGAGCAAACCTGCTAGCACAGGAATAGGACGGACATATGAGCCAACGAATGCATCCCACGCGCCTATTAGACTACGGTGCGTACTCACAAGATATCACTCAGTTTCCAACAGAAAAAATAGTTGTCATCCAACAAGTCGATGCTATGGCGCGCGTTCCACTTAGCATCACCCAAAAATCGCCAGTAGTTGCCCAGCGTAAGAAAAAATGGTTTAGTACGACGCTTCGGGTCGTCTTTACGCTCGTCCTTTTCGCCGTCTTGTTCAAATCAGTGTCTTGGTCCTTGCTCGTTCAATCATTCATCCAGACTAGACACGGCATGTTACTCGTTAGTGTAATCGTTGGCTTTTGTGGTATTGTCCTAAGTGCTTATCAGTGGCGTAGTCTGCTTCATGTTGAACGTATCACCAGCGACCTGGCTGATCTCATCAATCTCTATATTGTAGGTGTCGCATTCAGCCACTTTCTACCAACAGGCATGGGTGGAGACGCCATAAAAGCACTTTATGTCGGACGTGAATCAGGTAATAGTGCTGGCTCAACAAGTGCAGTACTGCTTTGCCGCATTATTGGTTTCTTCGGTATGATGCTTATTTCTCTTCCCACATTGCTCATCATGCATGACCGTTTGGACACAAAACTTATTCTTTTATTTATTCTGCTCGCCCTCCTTGTCGCGAGTATGATTATTGGTGCATTGCTTGCCGTGATCTGGTTGCCTAGATTTATGCGAGGACGTTGGTCAAAACACCGATTTTTATCTTCCGTAATTAATGTTGGCAATGCCTTAAGCAAGACGATTAAGCGGCCTCGCATGCTTCTTATCGCAAATCTCTATGGTCTGGTCTTCTGGCTGGTCGCTGTACTAAATTGCTACTGCTATGCGGAGGCACTTCAGCTTCATGTGCCACTATATTTCTACTTTTTTGTTGTGCCGTTGATCTCATTGATATCGTTTTTGCCTATCTCCATCAATGGTTATGGCTTACGTGAGACCGCATTTGTCTATGCATTCTCGACTGTGCATGTTGCATCCGCGCCCGCACTCCTCTTAGCATTGTTAATGGATATGCAAGCACTCTGTTTCGCGGTTATCGGAGGCTGTATCTATCTTACAATGGGTGAAAAGAGAAAAGAAGCAAAGAAGCAAAAAGTAGCATAGACCGCTCACGATAGGAAACAAGAACAGGACGAAACATCTCGTCCTGTTCTTGTTTCCTATTATGATACGTTAGTATATTTAATAGGAATATACTTGTTCTTAGGAGGTCTCGTGAATATATATGCTCGGTTCGCTAAACTACTATCCATAGGTTTTTGCTGTTTCTGTTTATGGTTTCTTACCGCGTGCGGAGGCAGTAATGGAACTGCTAGCAATGCTACGCCTGTAGCGGGTACTGGCACAAATACTACAAGTAGCGGTGCTGTAACCGATGCAACACCAACTGTCGCACCTCATCTCGGTACACAGCCGTGTCCTGCTGTAGTTAGTGAACCTTCACATTGGGACTCCATTATTGGTACACAGGCTGGTGTGAACGCTGTAATGAGCGTAACGTGTGCTAACCTCACAAACAATAATTTATTGCAAGCACTTGTAGTCTCCGTTTATGAAGGAACAGGCCAAACGGCTGATATCTATGTCTTTAGCAACATTACTAGTCCTAGCCCTACGCAGATTTTCAAATTGCACAACCTCTACAAAGGGTCTGCAAAAATCAGTGCTTATAATACACTCATGACTGCCGAGGTTGATCAAGGCTCAAGTCTCAATACAGGACAGTCGAACGCCAATTATCAGCAAGACCTGTTCCGCGAATTCAAGTGGTCCGATGGTGCTGGCACTCTGGTTCCGGTCTCCTTTCCAGGAATTTTCCCCCATCTTACACGCTATGAAGCTGAAAGGGATCAGCAACTCGTTAATCAGGGCAAACTTCCATTTCTAAGTGCGACGCAGGTTGCAAATATGCTCGCCACAAAACTGCTGAATTGGTCAGTGAACGCGCCTACAACAATCATAAGTGGTAGCAATTCACATGATGGCGATGCAATTGTAACTGTGAAAAGTACCAGTGTGAGTGCTGGCACTCTGAAAGTCACTATGAGTCGTCTCGAAGGCAACACGAACAACGGCATATGGGAAGTAACCGCCGTGAGTACCTCTGGCCTGTTGATTTCATCTCCGCAGAACCGTGATCTGCTTAACGGCACAACAACTGTTGCTGGTGTAGGCAATGCATTTGAAGGAGTTATTGGTAAGGTAAAAGTACTCGACCACCTTTATAACAGCATCGGCACTGCTGATGCAAAAGGTGCAACCGGTAATGGCAACACAACCTTTTCGACCAGCATATCATATAATGCTAGTTTCAAAGGTGGAGCACAAGAAGGACTTCTCGTTCTCTATAGCTATAGCAATGCTGACGGCACCATCGCAGGAGCATTCATGCTCAAAGAACTTTTGAACGCATAAAATAGATATTGAAGCAACAAAAGGAGTGTATGTAAAAGCTTACATACACTCCTTTTGAAACTATTGGCCAATAACGGAAGACCAGTTTTGTGTTATTGTGTCCGAAGCCTTTGAGAGCAGAGACAGGTCGGTGACGAACTTGACATTCGCATACTGCTCTGCAGCAGGAAGCTTTGCCGAAAGCTCTGCAGGCACCTTGCCTGCATCTACCAACTTCTGATAGCGTGCCGGGTGTGCATACCCCTTCAAGAAGAACAACTGTCCTTCATCAGAAAAGATGTATTCAATCCACAGACGTGCGGCAAAAGGATCAGGTGCCGTCTTGTTGACGATAGAGACGTAAGGGCCAGCAACCGAACCATCAGAAGGAATCACAACTTTGAGATTGGGCTTGCCATTGAGCAAATCTCGATAACCAAGTCCGGCGAAATCCCACATGATACCAATGGCAACTTCACCCTTGGTCATGTTGGCGAGGTTCGCACTGGCCGGAGTGAAATTGCCCTTTTGCTTTAACTGTTTGAAGAAGTCGATGCCCGGTTGAATGTCGTCGATGCTCCCACTCTGTGCAAGTGCTGCAGAGTAGACCCCGATGAAGGCAACATTCGACTGACGTGGATCACCGCCTATGCCAACCTGGTTCTTGTAGTCGCCTGTGAGTAAATCTTTGAACGAGGTCGGCTCATTTTTCACAATATCCGTGTTAATAACGAATGCTTGTGTACCATAGTACGCAGTACACCAGTTGCCAGCCGGGTCCTTGAGTGCATCGGGAATGTCAGCCCAATTCGCATGTTTGTATGGTGTGACAAGCCCTTGCTGCATCGCCTGAGGACCGAACTTAAAGCCGACCTCGCTGATATCACCGTGAGGGTGTGATTTCGACATTTTGAATACTTCGAGGTCCTTCGCGGAAGGAAGCTCTGCTTCGGCCTGATACTGCACTGGTACATATTTCGCGGCATAGCCTGCAAGAGTGTCTTTATGGTCAACCCATTCTGGCGCAATACTGATAGCTTGTAGCTTGCCTTCCTTCTTTGCATTCGTAATTAACGTCTGCATATCAATTGGGCCAGCCATGTTTACATTACTTCCTGTTGTGGTAGAAGAACTACCACACGCTTCTAAGAAAGATGCCAGCGCGAGCGAGGATACGCCGAGCGCGCTGGCTTGCTCAAGGAAACGACGACGACTACGAGGAGCGAACGCATTCCCAAATAGTTCCTGGTTACTCATGAATGAAGATACCTCCTATTGCCTTGATGGGTCACAGATGTGTTCATGTATGTATCTCAATGCGCGCAAAAAGCAGCACAGCAAAATATACATTGTGACACTATGGACGCATGAACTGCGCGATACGTGTAACGATAGTAGGGCATATGGATAGAACAGAGAATGAAAAGGTGTCCCCGTATCACCATTGACAAGTAAATTACAATATGTTATATTATATATAGCCGAAGCAAATAAAATTGATACGACTTACATGATTAGCGTTTTAGTACATCATATTGGTACAAAAACACACAACCAGGTATACTATACTGACGTAGTAATTAAGAGAAGAGAATCTTACCTGACCTTACAAGGAGAAAACCACAATGTGGTATTGATATAATAGACGTGGCCCACGAGGAATGCGCTACTTCTGGTTCCTATTCATTCCTCTGTTCTTGTTTGCCGGACACGGTGGTCTGGGTGGCATCTTTCTATGGATAGCCGCTATTATCATCTTGAACCTGATCGGTCGTGCTGTATTCTCTGCAATAGCATCTGGTTCAAACAAACAGAATCAGTGGTATCAGCCGCGTAACCAGCAGCCCTACCAGCAAAATCAATATCAGCAGCCCTATCAATCGTATCAGCAAGGCTATCAGCAGCCATACTACCAACCACGCTCAGATGTCAATCAAGCGGTAGAACAGCAATATCAGGCTCCTCAGCAGCCGCAATATGATCAATACGAGCAGCCACAGGCTGAATATCCACAGGAAATGCCTCCGATGCAGCAATAACGGTAGCATAAATAAAAAGTCAGGCTCATTACATAATGAGCCTGACTTTTTATTTACAAGCAAACTAAGGAATAACATTGACGTTTTTATCGAGTGCAAGTACAAAGCGTGCTAGCACATCTGAAATCTGGTCTATATCACGAAGAGAAACAACTTCCGAGCCGCTGTGCATATAGCGACACGGAATACTGACTAATCCTGTTGCCACACCACTACCTGTCACCTGAATCATATCTGCGTCAGTATAGGTGCTCCCTGCTTGTACATCAAGTTGCCATGAGATGCCAGCTTCATCTGCCGCCTTTACAAGCATCTGATATACTCGTGGATTAACGTGTCCTCCTATTGTGATAACTGGTCCCCCGTTAATTCTTACATCGCCAATTTCACTTTTAGACGTTCCCGGATGATCAGAAGTATAGGTAACATCAACCGCTATAGCAATCAACGGTGCTATGCTATGTGTACTTGTTTGTGCTCCTCGTGAGCCAACCTCTTCCTGAACTGCCGAAACAAAATAGACACCAACTTGAAGTCTCTCATGTTGCTCATAAATTCGGCGCATTGTCTCGATGAGCGTAAATATCCCTGCTTTGTCATCCAAGGCACGTGAAACCTGCAAATCACCACGTAATGTTTCAAGTTGCGCTGCACGTGTTGCAACACTCCCCAATGGTACAAGCTGTTGCGCCTCTTCCTTATTTGCAGCTCCAATGTCAATCCACATATCGGAAATTTTTGGCATCGTGTTTCGTTCATCACTACTCAATTGATGAATAGGCTTGCGTCCAATCACTCCCAGGATAGGACCATTTGGTGTATGGATTTCAACACGGTTTCCAGGCAATGTAGAGGGATCAAAGCCTCCAATCGGCGCGAAATAAATAAATCCATCATTATCAATGTAGCGTACCAAGAAACCGAGTTCGTCACAATGTGCTGTTAACATCACATGGGGCTGTTCACTAGCATTGAGCGTGGCAATAACATTTCCATGTATATCTGTTCGTACTTCATCGGTATATTGCTTGATCTCTTCTCTGATAACCTGCTGTACAGGTTGCTCAAATCCAGAGGGACTTGGGCTAGCAATCATGCGACGCAAAACGGAGATGCGTGCCTCGTCCATAGTGATTCTCCTTAATATAAATGATATAGGGGTAGCACGTAGTGCCTTCTTCCCAGCTATCAAAAGGGAAGAAGGCACTACGTGCTACCCCTATAAGAGAATGTTTACCGCACAAACTGCTTGAGCACATCATCAACACCTGGATGCAGGCGGTTGAGGCGCAAATCTTCCGCACCTGTCGAGTCTGTTTGCACAAGCAAAATGCTTTGCTGTATACAGGTGTTCAGAAGTTCACGAGCTGACTCACGTGTGAGCCTCCCACGAAACCAATTCTTCGGATTCAACGGATCGCCAATGAAGTTTGAGACACCGATAATGGTACGCCATGACCAGTTTCGGTCGATGTAGTCGAGGAACTGCAAGAATTGCGGGTCTAGGACATCCATCTGTGGTGATCCATAAGGTGCTTGCTGAGTCTGTATCCCCGATGAAGTGTTGTTCCCTGAGAAACTGATCGCGGGCATCGGCGTAGTGTTTCCTGTTGACGCATTTGGCGAAAAGGTTACACTATTAATACTTGGAAGTGTTCCAGTATTGCCTGACACACTCATAGGTCCTGTAGGTCCATTAGGCACCAATGGCACAAACTGATTGGCACTACTTATCAAATCTCGGCTGACGGTTCCTGGAATCCCAACAACAATAACAGTTTTATTAAGACGTAATTTTAGACGCGCGCTAATGCGCGTAAAATCTTTATCGCCAGTCATTAGTACAAATGTAGAAATGGTAGGACGATCAAAAACAGTTTCGATAATATCCATCAACATATTTAAATCCACTGTACTCTGAACAACAGTGCTTTGTACAACAGTACCATTGGTACTTGTATTGCCGTTGATGGCAGGCATATGACCAGTATTTCCTGTAGAAGGATATCCTAGAGGACCAGTATTGCTTTGACCAAGGGGTCCTGTCGGAGATTGACCATAGGAATTTTGGTAAGATAATGATTGTCTATATGATTCACGCTGTTGATAGTCAGGTGAACCAAAATTGTCTTCTGGAAGCGGCTCTTCGAGTGGTAGCAAAGCATCATCGAGACCATTTTGTAATGGAAGCACCGACTCTTGCTCTAAGGGCCATTCATTATTCCCTTGTGTGTTGATCGCAGGCAGAGGTCCAGAATTCCCTGTTACGCTGCTAGGCCACTGTCGTGGGTAAGGACCACCAGCACCCTGTTCAGCGATATAGGTAGGATTACCAAGAGCACCAGTATTTCCAGATGTATAATGAAAAGTTCCCATACGGATACGGTCACGCTGTTTAGCGGGACAATCCACACGGTCTATCATCGCAGCAGTCAGGCTACCTTTGAATGGTTCCGGTTGACGGGACCAATCCGCATATGCGCGAGCAACCATAACCGTGCCATAGCGACGGGCAACAGCGATAAGTTCCTGTGGGTCAGGCTCTCGCCGCTGAATATTTAGCATACTGTAACGTATGTTCTCAAAATCAATGAATAAAGCGATATCTTCGGGCACAACCTTCTCCTCTCATGGGGAGAAACCGCGCAGACCAAGTTTTATGATTGTTCAGGTGCTGAACCACTTCCCTGTTATAACAATACTTCACACCAATTGTATAAAGTTGTCAAAGCGTACTAACATTGCTGCTAATACAAATAAAAAGTAGTTCTTTGTAGCTATGAGCATATCATACTTTATTAATAAAGTCGAGGGTCTGTGCTTTACTTTGTGTAGCTACTATGGTATATTTTATAGTTGAGAAAAACATGCAAGAAGGTAGAAACGATGGAGCTTACACAATCAAATTATCTCTCCAATGACATTTGTCCCGTTGCACGCACTGCTGAAATCATCAGTGGGAAATGGACACTTCTCATTATCCGCGATTTAACCGTTGGTGTCAAACGTTTTCATCAGCTTGAGCGTTCTTTGCATGGCATCAGTCCTAAAACGCTATCAGAACGACTGCATACCCTTGAAGATGAAGGGGTGATCATTCGAGAAACATTTGCGGAAGTGCCGCCACGCGTCGAATACTCTCTCACTGAGAAAGGCCAGGATTTGCTCGCTGTTATCGAGAGTATGCGTATTTATGGGAAACGTTGGTTATGCAACGAATAAACCTACAAATTAGTCTTCCCCTCGATCTGCCGTTTCCATCCCTCTTATGAGAGAAGAACCGGGGAACAATACTCTCCGGTTCTTCCACACTTGCTTATAAGCAATAGCATATTGTATTAACGCGTAGCACCAACTAACTCACGCTTGTGGGCGGCGAGGAAGCGATGGAGAACACCATCATCTTTTACTATACTAATCTTTTCTACGCTGTTTTCAGTGCTATTTACAAGATCATATAAACTAGCGATGTCATAATGTCCTTGGACCTGAAGTTGGCCTTCACTATCAAAACCCTCGACGAAAAGGCCGTCCTCTTCCTCGCGGATCGCAAAGCTCTTTACGCCAAGCTGATCCAGTACTTGACCGACTGCATGCAAAATGTTTGCATAATTAAACGTGGCCGGCATTGATTCCCTCCCTAAATGGCTGGAGTTTCTTTCTTGTTACTAGTAGACTACACTGTCAAACTGCAACACACCAATTCGAGGTAGGTAGTTTGTCAGCCTCATGCTACACTTTGACAATTTTATCATACCGTTCCGTAAACGTCAAGGTCATCGCTTGTTGCTCATTCCATTCGCAGAACCGTTAACACCTGCTAATACTCCTGGCGTAGATGCCCAAGGATCTCGCACTGTGGCTGTTGGACCAGTATCTTTGCCTGTTGAGCTAAGTATTTCGATGGCCTTCAAACGCCAGAAACGCGCACTTGCTGGACGTTTCAATGAAAGATACTCTGCCAACGTTTCGTCTGTCATATCGGGGTTAGCACGTAGTGCCTCAATCGTCATTTGTAATTTATCGGGATTGCCTTCGTTTCCTACTGTCACTAACGTAGGATTAGAGCCGTTCATGTTGTCGGTAGTATCTTTCTCTATTGTAACAAATTGTCCCGTAATTGCCCTCGACTTTGATGTATCGCTTTGCTTGTCCTCTGTATTGCTTGTTAGCGTTTCTGTAGACGTATGACGGTCGTTCATATTCTGATTAATCGATGTGAGCAGATTGGCAGGATTAATACGAGAACCGCTAGCGAGAGCACGGCGAAGCGTTGACATTGGTAAGCTTGTCTGTTTCGCTAGCTCGCTTAGTGCTGTGAGCTGCTGCGATACCGTCTGTTTATCCTCAGAAGCAGTCTCTGTGATCGTTTCAGCCATCATTGTATAAACAATACCAAGAAGTGGGAATGCGCTCGCCATAAACGGAAAAACATTTATAAGCCAGGGTGCGGCACTCTCCGCCGAGCTAAGCATTAATGTACTGTGAAACTGTTTCGCATATGCCCAGTTCACGGCCCAGGAGAACACCGTACACATAACAATAAGCAACCAATGCTGCCATACAGCCTTTGCGGTACGGTAGCGACGATATCTCTGAAACGCAGTCCAGGACAAAAGGTAGACGGTCACATCAATGCTGATTGCTATTGCATAACTAACAGCCCACCACCAAACACCTTCCGGTCCCTGCGATGGCTCGAATGAGGCAAAGAAATAGGCTACATGCGGAATTGATGCCGCTAGGAATACTCCAAACGCTATCCAGAAAAAATATTTCATGTCAGACAATTCCCCTTCAAAATATTGAATGAACCTGCATATTTATACATACATAGAAAAGGGTAGCTTCTATAGTGATAGGCGTCAATACTTCGTAGTACCTTTGGCTGTTTTTCATACCTGAACATGAAGTTGCTGTAAGAGACACGTTTAGCCTGCAAAAACTTCTAAATCGAATTTTTTCAATTTTATAAAATTCATCTGAAAAAGTGTTGACAACGTATCTGAAATATGGCATATTATGCAGGCACCGCAAAACGGTGCTGAGAAACGCACACTAACAACTGAAGATACATAACTACTTCAATTTTGTCGAATGTAACTGTTTAGACGGCAAGAGTTGAAGCAGAGGATAGCGAAAAATATAGTATTTGCTCCGCAAGGAGTGAATGCGATCACATGCACATCATCGAATGACCCGTCTCTAACAAGAGACGATTGTATTAATGAGAACAAGCTACACAGAGTACGAGGCGGATGCCTAGGTGCATTGGACCGACGAAGGACGCGGAGACCGGCGAAACGTTCAGGGGGAGCTGCATCCAAGCGATGATCCCTGAGATTCCGAATGGGGCAACCCATCCAGAGTGATGTCTGGATACTCCCTGGTGAATATATAGCCAGGCGAGAGGGCAGCGGGCGAACTGAAACATCTCAGTAGCTCGACGAAGAGAAATCAACCGAGATTCCCGTAGTAGTGGCGAGCGAACCGGGAACAGCCCAAACCATCGTGTCTTGCGAAAGACACGGCGGGGTTGTAGGACAAGCAACAAGCGAGTCAGAGCCATCCAAACGTGTTGGAACGCACGACCAGAGACGGTGAGAGTCCGGTAGGAGAAAGCGGCGACGAGCGGGCTTGGATCCTGAGTACCACGGGACACGAGAAATCCTGTGGGAAGCAGGGGGGACCACCCTCCAAGGCTAAATATCCAATGCGACCGATAGTGAACCAGTACCGTGAGGGAAAGGTGAAAAGCACCCCGAAAGGGGGATGAAATAGACCCTGAAACCTCGTACTTACCAGCAGTCAGAGGCCACTGTGGCAGGAGCCACCAAGGGCTAATGGCGTGCCTTTTGTAGAATGATCCGGCGAGTGCATCGACGTTGCCTGGTTAACCTGCGCTAAAGCAGGGGAGCCTGAGGGAAACCGAGTCTGAAACAGGCGAATGGTAGCGGCGATGCGACCCGAAACCACGTGAGCTATCCATGGGCAGAGTGAAGCGGATGTGAAAATCCGTCGAGGCTCGAACTCACTTGTGTTGCAAAACAAGGGGATGACCTGTGGATAGGGGAGAAATTCCAACCGAACGTGGAGATAGCTGGTTCTCCCCGAAATGCATTGAGGTGCAGCCATGTGAGGTCTTTTCTGGAGGTAGAGCGCTGGATGGGTGAGGGGCCAAGTGCTGGTTACTGATCCCACTCAAACTACGAATGCCAGAAAAGTGTGACACATGAGTGAGACGGCGGGGGCTAAGCTTCGTCGTCGAAAGGGAAACAGCCCAGACCATCAGCTAAGGTCTCAAAATTGATGCTCAGTGGAAAAGGGGGTCTCTCCGCAATGACAGCCAGGATGTTGGCTTAGAAGCAGCCATCATTGAAAGAGTGCGTAATAGCTCACTGGTCGAGTGGAGGGGCACCGAGAACGTACCGAGGCTTAAGCATCGTACCGAAGCTATGGAACCTAAGTAAAAATGGGTTGGTAGGGGAGCGTTCTTGTTGCCGTAGAAGCCAGACTGCAAAGACTGGTGGAGGTCCAAGAAGTGAGAATGCCGGAATGAGTAGCGTCATTGATGTGACAACCATCGACACCGAACGCCTAAGGGTTCCTGGGCAACGTCAGACGTCCCAGGGTTAGTCGGGTCCTAAGCCGAGAGCGTTACCGCTGTAGGCGATGGCAAGCAGGTTTCTAGTCCTGCACCGGACACGGTCGTTATGAGCAATGGGGGGACGCGGTAGGGAACATGAACCCATCGAATGGACAGGATGGGCTTCTCCAATGAAGTGTGTGACCCAGGAAAATCCAGGTCACGTATACATAACATGGGGAACGAGTCAGCGCAAGCTGGCGGAAGTCATGAGACCCCACGCCGTCAAGAAAAGCCTCTCGCCAGACCGCATGTCCGCCCGTACCGCAAACCGACACTGGTGGGCAGGGGGAACTCCCCCAAGGTGAACGAGCGACCCTCTGTCAAGGAACTCGGCAAATTGACCCCGTACCTTCGGAAGAAGGGGTGCCTGAGTAGCTTCTCTGTGCAAACAGGGGGGTGAGCAGGCCGCAGGAAACTGGCTCAAGCGACTGTTTACCAAAAACACAGGTCTCTGCGAACGCGCAAGCGGACATATAGGGGCTGACTCCTGCCCAGTGCCGGAAGGTGAAACGGAGTGGTGTTCGTAGCCACGAAGTGAAGCCCCGGTGAACGGCGGCCGTAACTATAACGGTCCTAAGGTAGCGAAATTCCTTGTCGGGTAAGTTCCGACCCGCACGAAAGGAGTAACGACTTGAGCGCTGTCTCGACAGGGGACTCGGCGAAATTGCAGTACCCGTGAAGATACGGGTTACCCACGACAGGACAAAAAGACCCCGTGGAGCTTTACTACACCTTGGCCTTGACATGATGCGGTGTTTGCGTAGCATAGGTGGGAGCCTTTGAGATCACCCTTGTGGGGGTGATGGAGGCGACAGTGAAATACCACTCTTGCAGTGTGTTGTGTCTCACGCGTGACCATGAAGCTGGCATGCAAACAGGGCCAGGCGGGTAGTTTGACTGGGGCGGTCGCCTCCCAAAGAGTAACGGAGGCGCCCAATGGTTCCCTCAGGGTGAATGGACACCACCCATAGAGAGTGTAAAGGCAGAAGGGAGCTTGACTGCGAGGCTGACGCGCCGAGCAGGGACGAAAGTCGGGCTTAGTGATCCCACATTCCCGAGTGGAAGGAGTGTGGCTCAACGGATAAAAGCTACCCCGGGGATAACAGGCTGATCTTGCCCAAGAGTTCACATCGACGGCAAGGTTTGGCACCTCGATGTCGGCTCGTCGCATCCTGGGGCTGGAGTAGGTCCCAAGGGTTGGGCTGTTCGCCCATGAAAGCGGCACGCGAGCTGGGTTCAGAACGTCGCGAGACAGTTCGGTCTCTATCCGTCGTGGGCGTAGGAAGATTGAGGGAAGTCATCTCCAGTACGAGAGGACCGAGATGGCTCGACCGCTGGTGTGCCAGTTGCTCTGCCCAGAGCATAGCTGGATAGCTACGTCGAGAAAGGAGAAGTGCTGACAGCATCTAAGCACGAAGCCGCTCCCAAGATGAGTCTTCCCTTCTCATACGTGAGAACAAGGTCCCAGAAAGAACATCTGGTAGATAGACCGCGCGCGGACCTCTGGTAACAGACGCAGCGAAGCGGCCCTAATGACCGAACGGCTTCTTTCATTATAAGTATCGTATACACGGGTTACTCGATGCATGTGCATGTTCCTCTGCTTCGTACTCTTGCAGTACAACAGGGCGTTCGGCAAAATTGAGGTAGTTATGATCTTTAGCGGTATGCTAAACAAAGAAATGGGAGAGCAATCTTAAGTTGCTCTCCCATTTCTTTGTTTCTTTTCCTCATTTATTAGCTTGCTTATTGATATCGTAGTGCCTCCGCAGGTGTAATCTTCCCCGCCTGCCACGAAGGAAGGATGGCACCTAGGAAAGATGCAAGCAGTGCTACACCTACAATTATACCAAGTTGATCCCACGGAATAGAGAAGGTGAGACCCGTCTGGAATTGCTCAAAGAAATTCGCCGCGAAGATATTGCGTGCAAGCAGCACACCAAGTAACAAACCGAGAATACCACCTAATGCACCTACAAGAAACGATTCGAGCAAGAAGGCTCCCTGAATGAGACGCCGCTTACAACCAAGCGCACGTAACATACCTATCTGCTGACGACGTTCTATAACCGCACGGGTTCCTGTGATCGCAAGAGCTGCGACACCTAATAGAAGCGTCATTCCTACAACGCCTAACAAGACATCGCTTAGCAGAATACGCGGCCCACGCACCGACCAAATCGCATCCTCTAAGACCGTTGTTTCTAAACCATCACCAAGGTACGCAGAGCCAAGTGCGAGTGCTAATGCGCGCTTATCCTGACCGGGTGCAGCCTTGAAGTAGTACGTTTGTGCTTGAGGTGCGTTAGGATCGGGTGCGTTTGCTGCAACACCACTAAGATCACTCGCGCTAGCGGCGACACTTGTGCTGCTATAGGTAGAGCGAGGTATGTACAGACCAAAGTGCGTGCTATCACTGTTATCAACAACTCCAATAATTGTGAGTTTGACCGATTGTTTTACAGCTAGCCCTGTAACCCACACTGGAACGGCTGCGAAGCTTGCATCACCCTGATAGACACCATTCACCGAAAATGTAAATTGTGAGTCAAAACCGGGCGGCGTTGCAGGAGCACCTGCGGCATTTGCTGATGGTGCCGAAGGATCATAAACGCCCGAACTGCTTACTGTATTGGGATTGTATGGCAAGGCGCTACTATCAATGAGGGCATACTCTGGATGTGATTGTAGGGCCTGCCATACTGCACTATCACTCTCAAAACCCTTTGCTCGTGCCGTAAGGTGGATTCCATAGCCCTGTAAAAAGCCACCACTTACAACCTGTGCAGGATACAACGACCAGCGTGGTGTGTCTGCACTCGGTTGAAGCATACCTACTACCGTCGTATTCCGTACACCAATGGCGGCAAACGCTTTTGGATTAATGCCATGCTGTGTTAGCGACGCGTTGATATTTTGTAGCGGTTTAAAGTATGCTGTAGCTTGAATATCATAGCCGCCCGTTTGTGTGTTGATGTCAGCATACGAACTTTGCGTAGCATTCGTGATGATCGCCATAACCGTCATCGCAAAGACCACCAGACTAAACATAACCACGCTTAGACCCGTTCGTAGCCTTCTGTGTAATGGATAGGCCGAGGCAAGCCGTGTCATCGCGTAAATGCCAGGAATGCGTGAGCAAAGTGCCAACAGAGGTCCCACGATCAACTCCGCGTTGATGACAATTGCCCAAACAGTACCAAGCACCATCATCATACCTGCGACAAAAAAGACCTCAATTCCCCCTTGAAAACGGGGTAGCCCAAACTGCCCTAATACATCAAATGGTAGTGCCCAATACGCGGCAATAGCTAATGCAATCAGTGTTGAGACTAAACGATTGAGTATCTTGGCTACGTCCTCGCTCTGTTGTATACGTTTTATCGCAACCATATCTTGTTTCTCGTGCTGAGATGTGTGCGAATATATTAGCCTAACACCAATGCTATAGAGCTGTAACAGGATAGCTTTGAGCAACAAACCTCCTCCGATCACAAGCAATGTTAGACCAAGTGAGAACGGAATGATGAGTGCCTGTTCCAGTCCAAATTGTATAAGCCAATAGCCAGCAAAGAGCGGAAGGAACCCTAGCAAGACGAGCGAACGTATAAAGCCGATGATGGTATCAGGAATGTGTTCTAGCAGAATGCGTCTCGCACGACGTAGATTAACCTGAGGGTGCCGTGTAAGTGCTTGGCCTAACTGTTTGAGTAAATCAAGAAGACGTACTCCTAGTTCGCCCAGCGAAAGAGCGTAGTGACCCGGTTCTGGCAAATCACGCATAGCTTCTACAACGGTCATACGACTAACAAGCCAGGACGAGATCGCGACAGAACAAAAGGTGAAGATTACACCGAGACAATATGCGATAATCAAGCTACGTGGCTGAAAGGTGAGTTTAAGCGGAAAGTTGAAACGTACTAGGACTGGACCAAGGAAGACAACAAGTAATGCTCCTATACCAATGCCTGCCGCAAGCCCGACAATAGACGAAAGCACATCATAGATCGCGCCTTCAAAAAGAAACATCAGGATAAGATGCCGTCGCTGCACCCCAATCGCACGTGCCATACCCATTTCTGCACGTCGCTCGGCAGCTAGTAAAATGAAGATCAGGAAAATCAAGAGGAGACCAATTGCAAGAGCAAAGAGGCTAAAGAGACCAAATATACGTGAGAAGATATCTTGAGCCTGCTGTGCATCGGTAACGCCTTGCTGCTTTACCTGAATAACGTGAACATTGTCGAAAAGTTGGTCATTGAGTGTTGATGTAACCCTATCTGTCAAGCCCACACCATTAACACCACCCCCACCTTTATTAGCAATAAAGACCTGGCTAATCACATTGCCACTGTTCTCTATGTCTTGAAATGTTTGTGCTGTACTTAGCAGGAATGGATTATCCCCAACTAATCCTCCGTTCTGCACAATCCCTGAAATGTGCATAGTATATCTTTGACCAGGCCAGCGCGATGAGTAAAGATAAAGTGTATCGCCTGCATGTGCATTAAGTAACTGCGCGGCTGTCTGATTAAGGTATACTTGGTTCTCGGCAAGATTGGAGATGGCAAGACGCTTTTTACTATTCACATCCTGCATTCCTCCAAAGCCCTGTTCACTTCCTGGGATAATACCCAGTGCTGTCACTTTTGAACGTACTTGACGAGAAGTCTGGTCAGCGACTAACAAATTTTGTTCGCGTAATGCTGCACCAATCGCAGTTATATCCCCGTTGTGCTTGTTCTCGTTCGAGAGCGCATAATAGACGCGCGAGGAGTAGGTGTTGAGTGGCGCACTGCCACCTTCAATAATTTCATCAATGTTGCCATAATTATAGATGGCAACACTCTGGACTGCTGCGGTAATCACATCACCCGTTGCTAAAACACTAGAAAGCAGCGTCGTCGAAAGCATAAGCGCGAACACAATCAGCAGCATTTGCAAGCGTCGGCGCGGAATGTTGCGTACTCCTATCTTAAAAAAGATGGTATTTGTGAGTGCTAAAACTAGGACAACGCCAATGATGACAAGAGTAATACTTACGAGCACAGTTGTTAATATATCGAGGGGAATACCAAAGATTTGCGTCATCTACTTGCTTTCCTGTAGAACCTGATAGAAAATGCTGGCAATAGCGGCATAACCAAACGCGTTAGGATGAAAACCATCATCGCTAATATAGTCGGGATGATTGGCAAGGTCTTGCCAACGAGTATACAAATCGACAAGTAATGCGTGATGTTTCTGTACAAGTGAGGCAATAACAGTATTGTAAGCTGCAATACGAGTATGAAGTATCTGAGCATCATCTGCTTGAAAATGTGGGAGTGATGTAACATCTGGTACGTTCGCTACAAGAATACGTGTATGCGGAGTCAACGTTTGTAGGTGTGTTAGAAGAGTGTTCAGACTTTGTGCGTAATTGGTAAGCGACACGTTGTCCGCGAGGTCATTCACCGCAAGCCACACGGTGACAACATCAGGATGGCTATCAAGCGCAATAGGCACTTCAACGTTCAAAGCACTATCGGCATGAACACCAGGAATGCCAAGATTGATAAGATGAACATCATTCCCTAATTTATCAGAAAGGTCGGCAGGCCAACTTTGCGTTTGTGGGTCGTCAGTGCCAATACCATAAGTATCTGAGGCTCCTATAGCCACATAGGTAAGACGCGCTTTAGCAGCTTGTTGCACTACTAGATGGCTCGGAGGAGAGGTGCTTGCTTGCCCATTAAGCAGCGTACCACAACCAGTAAGGCAAAAGGCTATAGCACATAGCAGTACAAGAAATGTAAAGCTTATGTGCTTGTAATTGCCCAACCATCTACATCGTGAAGAAGCCTGTTTTCTGCCTACCAGTTTATCGAATTGCTGCACTGAGTATTGAGATGAGACAGAAAAGCACCACAAAGACGATAGTGGTATTGAAAATGAGCTTTTCCACACCGCGTCGTGTTTTAAAAACAGAACCCGTACTACTACCACCAAAAGCACTACCGAGTCCTGCGCCACGTGCCTGTAAAAGAATAAAAATGATTACAGCAATGCAGAGGATAATCTGAATTATTCTGATTGCCGGAAGATATGCACTTAATACCAAGGGTTTCCTCGCTTCCATGTGTAGCCTGTACACACAGCATCTTTTTCAAACAATGCCACAATTATAACATAGTACTGTAATCACGTCGAGAGTTTCACAAATTTACAACAGGACTTAAGAGCTGAAGCTTGATACTGCATGAGCCTGCTCATGACAGGTTGGACACAATACAATAAAATGTTCTGGATTATAGCGATCAAGTAAGTTGGGCGCAAAGTATGTGGTGTGAAGCTGTAACGCGTCAAAATGCTGGTTACATTCAGGACAAATATTATTGGCCTGTTTACTCAATGAACGTTTCAGGTTGCTCATTTGTGTAACATGAATGGCATCCAAACTAACATGAAAAAGTAGGCCAGCGAGGACGAGGCCAAGTATACGTGAACGTAACCGCAACGCGAAAAAGAGGAGAGTGCCTAAGACAAGCGGATGATGAAGTAGACGAGCCTCCATGAGTTGGGGCGGATCAGCTTGTCCGAAGTAGCGAATGGCTGCGCGCAGGCTTAGGGTACGATAGGTGGCAACATGCCAGAGATAGTGGTCAACATCAATCAGCATACTTGACGCGAACGGAATCCAAATATCTTTTTTGAGCCACGGTAACGCTACAATTGCTGCTGCTATTGAAAGTGTTGCATGTTCTTTTGGACGCATAAAAGTCTTTCTATCCTTCTGTAATAAAATATAAGAGAAAAAATAGGTATGATGGTAAGAAGGTCAGGGAATGCCCTAACTCTTGTACTATACATCGTTTTTTTTGTCTTGTCTTTCCCCTATGAACCTAACGTACTATAACCTTGTGTTTTCGTAACAGGATTGATATATTTACAACCATATCTTAACCAGTTCTTATCTCTTTCCACATCAGCAAGATGATACGCTATAAAACAATGGTGAGATGGTTTATTGAATGTAGAGCTATGTGGAAGCGGAATACCAGAAAAAGAAAAAATGATAAGAATGACTCCATATTATTCTGGCAAAGGAGACGCCTTCCATGGCAACGAGGGTAGACATCGTAAGTAGTAGCACTAGCAACAGAGAACAGCAGGACCTGCTGATAACACAACTTGACAAGCAGGTACAGACGAGCGACGAGCGCGTAGGCTGTAGTATTGGTATTATGGCCTATAACGAAGAGGCGAATATTGCCCGTACCATTAATGCTGTTCTCAAACAAGAGGGTCCATCCATTCGCATAGAGGAGGTGATCGTTGTTGCAAGTGGCTGCACTGATCGTACCGTCCCAACTGTCGCAGAGATCGCGTTGAAGGAACCACGTGTTCGTCTTTATGTACAAGAGAAGCGCGAAGGCAAAGCATCAGCTATCAATCTATTTCTCAAACAAACAACGAGCGAGGTAGCCGTTTTAGTGGGTGCGGATGTGATACCGGAAGAGGCTGCACTTGAACATCTCTGTTCACCTTTTCTTGACCCTAAAATTGGGATGACTGGCGGTCGCCCTGTACCTGTTAACGACGCCTCAACATTCATGGGTCATTCGGTTCATCTCTTGTGGCGTTTGCATGATCGTCTTGCTCGCACACATGCTAAACTTGGTGAAATTATTGCATTTCGTACCGTTATTCCAAGCATCCCTGCCAATAGTGCTGTCGATGAAATTTCTATACAAGCATTTATATCTCAATTAGACTATCAATTAATGTATAGGCCCGAATGTGTTGTTTACAATAAGGGACCCGTGAACATGCGCGACTTTCTAAAGCAGCGTCGTCGTATTTATGCTGGTCACTTAAATGTAAAGGCTCACCAGAATTATGAAGCTTCAACCATGAAGGCATCACCAATTCTGCGCCAACTCATCTCTTGCCGCGATTTCACCATGAGCACACCTAAACAGGCTATGTGGACAACTGGAACTATGTTGCTTGAAGCCTACGCACGTGTTCAGGGTCATTATGACTTCTGGCGTAAACGCGAACATCACATCTGGCAAATGGTTGACTCGACGAAAGACCTCGAAGCAGGTGCTCGTAAGATGCGGCGCATTTGCAACGCACAAAGTGTGCTCGTGTTTCGTTTCACCCTTGAAGGTTCGTCAGGCAACGACATTCACCGTGAGCGCGAAGACCGCGAGGCGACCGAGGTCGCACGTAAAATGTTGTCGTTCTTGCGTACTCGTCTTCGCAAAGAGGACAAGCTTTCTATCAACGGTGCTGGTATCGTTACCGTTGTCATTCGCGCAGAGCAACACGGTGCCGAAATCGTGGCTCAACGCATCAAAAAAGCGGTGGAGTCTACGCCAGTACGCGTGGGAGTGCGTAACCGTGAAGTCAAGGTCAACGTCACCTATAGTTCCCTCACCTTTGCCTCTAAAGCATCGGATGGCAGTGTTCGCGTAAGTGGCCCTCTCGTTGACAAATCAATGGTCGCAGCCCTAATCGTAAGCCAAGAATAAATATATTCCTAAAGAGACAGAGAGAAACGGCATGGCAGTCATACCATGCCGTTTCTCTCTGTCTTTACTGTAATTTTAGCCGCAGCCCAAGCTGCTATAAAAGCCTAAGCAAGAAGCTAGATGTTGCTGTTGTAGGGGTTATAATCTACTTTGACTCTTACAGCGGCCACAACTTCACCTACTTGCTATACCTTCCTATCGCATAACCATAGCAGAAAACACATAATTTGTCTGTAATCATATTTACAGTCTCTAGTTCTAAACTCTTGTATACTTCGTCTAAGACCTTGTGTGGTAGTCCTCGCCTTTAGTCAAGATATAGCCTAGGTTTGCCCATATATTATAGGCTACGTGTTAAGAAAGTACAGGTGATGAATGACAACGAACGCTCCTACTCCGCAAAAACTCTATCTTTTGCAGTTGTCTACCTCGACTTTACACCCAGCAGGACGAACATTGGAAATGGTTTTGGGGTGTTATCTTATTCAAATGAGCGATGGCAAAAATATTCTCATTGATAGTGGACTCCCTAAGGACTATACACCACCGCCAGGAACACCACCAGCCGAGCAAGAAAAAAACGTGCTTGAGCATCTTAACGATCTTGGTTTACGCCCTGAAGATATCGATACCCTCATCTGTACTCACTTTGACCCCGACCACGCAGGCTATCACGACGCTTTTCCAGGAGCGGAACTTATTGTTCAGCGTACACATTACGAGCTAGCACGAAGTGGACATCCACGCTTTGCCGCTACACGCGCCCACTGGGACTCTCCGGCCTTACATTATCGGCTTATTGATGGTGATACAGAACTCTTTCCTGGTCTAACGCTGCTTGAAACCAGTGGGCATACGCCAGGACATCAATCAGTCTTGGTACGCTTACCACATACTGGTTTGGTGCTACTAGCTATTGATGCGGTCGTCATGCAACGTCTTTTCACCCCTGACCGCCGAGCATGGCCGCTGGACGACAACGAAGAGCAGTTACGCGCCAGCACACAAAAACTCCTCGCTCTCGTCGAGTCGGAGCATATTGCGCTAGTCATCTTTGGTCACGATGGTCAGCAGTGGCAAACGCTCAAGAAAGCACCAGAATATTACGAGTGAGACTTTGCCTACAACGGCAACAAACTCGCCAACTCCCTACGCAACAACTTCCCCGACGAGTTGCGCGGCAACTGCTCCACAATATACATCTTATGCGGTTGCTTATAACGCGCAAGCCTAGTTGACGCGTACTCTAGCAAATCCTTTGTATTGACCTCACTACCATCCTTCAAATACACAAATGCGATTGGCACTTGTCCCCATTGTGCATTGGCCTGTCCACATACTCCTGCCTCGGCTACTGCCGGATGTGACAGCAAGACCGCCTCGATCTCGGCGGGATAGACATTTTCGCCACCGGAGATAATCAGGTCGGATCGTCGATCAAGCACATACAGATAACCCTCTTCGTCCAGGTAGCCAATGTCTCCTGTTGCGAGCCAACCATCGTGAAAAGCGCGCGCGGTAGCCTCAACTCGGTCGGCATAGCCGGGGGTGATAGTTGGTCCTTTGAGGTATATTTCACCTGCCTCGTCTGCCTGTGCTTCCTGCTCATCATGCATAACACGTAACTGAACCGAGGGAAGTGGGCGTCCTGCCGAACCTAGTTTGCGTAATGCATCTGCTGGTGCGAGTGTCACCGCTTGTGAACATGCCTCGGTCATACCATACGTTTGCACAACTGGAATGTGCTTCACAGCACACGCCTCCAGTAACGAGCGTGGTGCAGGACCCCCACCAAGCAGGACACAGCGCAACGTCCCAGGATACACACTATTTTGTACATCCAACGTTGCAAGCATCCGTTGCAGCATAACCGCGACCACCGAGATAATCGTCACATGCTGCTCACGAATGGCTTGATTGACTGCAATAGGGTCAAACTTTTGCTGCACCACGACGCTGATTTGATAGATGACACTACGCATAAGAATAGCAAGGCCACCGATATGAAAGAACGGCATGCAAGCCAACCAGCAATCATCGGACTGATGCCCAAGATTGAGTGCCGAACCAATCGCGTTCCACCATTGCATACCATAGGTAATAATTGCGCCCTTCGGAGTGCCAGTTGTGCCAGAGGTATACATAATCGCTTGTGTCGCTTGCAAATCAATGAGTGTGCGTAATACAACATCTGCTTCTGGAAGACTACTTAGTGCGGTTACAGAGCCATTCTCCTCGATTGGCGTAAATGTCGCTTGCACTACCTGCGTAGCATCCTCCACAATTCGCGTTGCAATAGAGGTGTGTTCTGCATCATGCACCAGCAGGGTGATGTGTGCATCTCGTACTTGCCAGCGCAACTCTTCTAATGTCAGGCGTGTATTCAATGGTACAAGGATCGCGCCCAATCGTGTCAAAGCGTGTACACAGGTCACAAAATGCAGACTATTTGCGGCTAGTAGTGCTACTCGACTCTCTTCACCAATGCCTATACTGGCAAGTTGACGGGCCAGGCGTGAAACTTCAGAATCTAGCTGAGCAAAGTTCCACTGTGTTTCACCATACTGAACGGCGAGATGCTCTGGTCGATTTTGTGTGCAACGCCCTAACCAATCGGGTAAAAGTGTATCAGAAGTATGCATAGTACGCCTCGGGAAACTTACATGTAGGGGAGACCCTCGCGGTCTCCCAGTCCCCTACAAGCTATAAATTTTTCATATCCAATGTCACGCCTAAACCATACCCTGTTGGTACTTTCATAAGCCCGTTGCGAATGGGAATATCTTCGTGAATAAGATCATCCGTCAACAAGTATTGTGTTGCGAGACCACACTCTAAGCTAATCTCCGGCGAGGCTGCCGCGAGATGTAATGCCGCCGCGAGATTAATCCCTGACTCAATCGTCGTTGTCACGACACATTGTATTCCTCGCTGTGCTGCCTCGCTAATAATCTGTCTACTTGCATATAAGCCACCAGCAAGTTGTGGCTTGATGATAAGTATATCTGCCGCCCCATAGCGTATGATACGTCGCGTACTCTCCAGATTATGGACCGCTTCATCTGCTGCCACCGGTATCGAAAGCGTGCGTCTAAGGTGCTGCATTCCCGTCAAATCATGACGCCTAAGCGGTTGCTCGATATACTGAATCTTGTATGGCACACATTGCGAGAGAATTGCGCGCGCTTCCTCAAGCGTCCACGCCTCATTTGCGTCAAGGCGTAGATGCATGTCTGGACCGATGGCTGAACGTGTTGCTGCGATACGTTCAATCTCTGCCACACTATTTCCCATACCACCAACTTTCAGTTTCACACAGGAAAAACCGCGTTGCCTTGCCATTAATGCAGAAACGAATACATCTTCCACGGCCTCTGCTCCAATAACCGCGTTCACTGGCACCTCAGCACGAAGCGGTCCATCGGAAAGAAGCATGCCAATACTATAGCCGTCTCGCTTGCCCAGGATATCAAGCAACGCAATCTCAACTCCACAGGCAACACTACGTGGTAGAGAAACTTGTTGTAATGCTTGTAAGGCTGTATCAAGCGGATTTCCATGAAGACGTGTTGCTATCGTGGCGAGGGCATCGCATGCTTCGGCAAGTGTTCCACCACCGAATTCAGGAAGTGGTGCCATTTCGCCAATGCCGATAATACCCACGTCTGTTGTGATAGTAATGATTGCGCCTTCGCGTGTAGCCATAGCACCATGCGCGGTGCTAAAGCTACTCGCAAAAGGCAGGCTATAGGTTTGCCATTGGATGTCAATAATCTTCATTACATATGCTTGCTTATGGTAAGCGTGGGAAACGCGAGAAGTCAGGTTTGCGCTTCTCCAGGTAGGCATTCCTTCCCTCTTGACCCTCTTCCGTCATGTAGTACAGCATCGTCGCATCGCCTGCTAACTCTTGAATACCCGCGAGTCCGTCGGTATCGGCGTTAAATGCGGCTTTGAGGAAGCGTAATGCAAGGGGACTCTTTTCCAGAATCTCTCGTGCCCATTGTACCGTCTCCTCTTCCAAGCGTTCCAACGGCACAACCGTGTTCACAAGTCCCATGTCGAGTGCCTCTTGTGCATCGTACTGCCGACAAAGATACCATATCTCACGGGCCTTCTTGTGTCCCACGATACGCGCCATGTACGTTGCGCCCCAGCCTGCATCAAAGCTGCCAACACGTGGCCCTGTCTGTCCAAACCGTGCGTTATCGGCAGCGACAGTGAGATCACACAACATATGCAGAACGTGACCGCCACCGATAGCATACCCTGCTACCATCGCAATCACAGGTTTTGGTAGATACTTGATAACTTTTTGCAGGTCGAGCGCGTTCAGACGCGGTACTCCGTCGCTGCCAACATAGCCGCCATTACCACGTACACGCTGATCGCCACCGGAGCAAAATGCTTTATCGCCTGCTCCTGTGAAGATAACCACACCAATCTCCGCATCCTCGCGACAGATGTTGAAGGCTTCAATCAACTCGGTAAGTGTCTCTGGTCGAAACGCGTTACGCACTTCGGGTCGGTTAATCGTGATCTTGCCAATTCCCTCGGCCTTTTCAAACAAAATATCGGTATACGTTTTAACGGTGTTCCATTCTACAGACATAAGAAAACTCCCTTTTCATTATAGTTACAAAAATCTTTGACAAGCAGGTCAAATACTTCTGGCTGTTCCAGGTGAACCGTGTGTCCCGCTTCGGGAACGATATGCACTTGTGCATCTGGTAGCACTTGTGCCATCTGCTGTGCGATTGTGCAGAACTTAGTATCAAGTATACCAGCTAACAAGAGGACTGGAAATGAAAGTGTTGCGAGTCGCTCTTGTAGTGCTGGTTGCGCTCCTGTTCCGACACCACGGAGACTGTTTGCAAGACCTACCGGGCTGTTCCGTAAACGTTGCTCATGAAGTGCCTGCCGTTGTTCATAAGGAAGACGCTGCTGACTGGCAAAAAGTGGCAAATGTTCCCAATGCTCAACGAAGGCTTCTATGCCATCGCGCTCGATGCTTGCCGCAAGCCGCTCATCGGCATTCCTACGTTGCTCACGCTCTAACGGGTCCGCTAAACCAGGCGAAGCACTTTCCAGGATCAGTGCGCGAAAGAAGCCAGAAAACGCGGTATAAAGCGCGATACGCCCCCCCATCGAATAACCAAGCAGAGTGGCCTCACCCTTGCGAACGCCTAACACACTCAGCACAGCCAGGATGTCAGCCTGACATTGTTCTATTGTATACCGTTGTGCGTCTAGTGGCGCATCCGATTGCCCATGCCCTAGCATATCGATAGCGATAACACGGAAACCATAACTCGCAAATGTCTCAAGATGCCTACCCCAACTCGCCGCACTCCCCGTAAAACCATGCAGAAGTACAAGTGTATGAGTAGGAGAAGGAAGGTTTGGTAGGGACCGATGTATCGCGTCCAGGGGGTGGATGGGCACACGTTCTCGCACAGAATCGTTGCCGACATGTTGCCCCACCCCACCCAACGGACGCGATACATCGGTCCCTACCGGCATTTCGTCGTGCCTCCCCAAAACCTTACTGTTGAAAGCATCTATTTGCGAGTGCCCTTGTTTCTCATCCGCTATAATCACGCCTATTGAAACACCATTAACAACATATTTATGTGTTATCATTTATTTTCCAAGAACGGCACCCAACGCTTGCCCAACGCTTTGCCACAATTGGCGGTGCATACGTACATTGCTCTCACGCTCCGTCGTGACCTCTACAAGATGTAATCCGCCGTCGTGCATACCACCCTGTACCGCCGAGCGAAACGCGTTCCAATTCGTGACACGTTGGTACCCTCCACCATACATAGCTGCTACATGGCTAAAATCTATCCCAATGGGCGTACCAAAGAGTTGCTCAAAATGTTCTGGATAGTCAGCTTGTGGCAAAAATGAGAAAATGCCGCCCCCATCATTATTGATAACGATGATTGTCAAATCAAGCTTATGCAGTTTAGCGGCAAGCAATCCATTCATGTCGTGAAAAAAGGAAAGATCACCCAGCACGAGTACGTTTGGACCGCTACTCATTGCACTCGCTCCCAGCGCACTTGAGACAATACCATCAATACCATTCGCGCCACGATTGCCCATGATACGTATCGGGTTATTGCTCCCCCAGAAAAATGTATCCAGGTCACGAACAGGCATACTATTCCCAACGTAAAGCATCGCGTTCTCAGGCAGCAGGTGTGTCAATTCGGTGAAAACGCGCCCTTCAAAAGCCACAGGAAAATCTTGTATAGTTGCTTGCAAAGCTTGCCTTGTACACCTATCAGCATTTTGCCACGTCGAAAGCCACTTATCTTCGCCTACACCGGTCTGGTGTATCACACCCTTTTCCCCACTCAACGACGTGATTAAGGCGTTACATAAGGCAGCAGAATTCACGTGAATGAGTTCGGTTGCAAGTTGCGTTGGCTCTTGCCAATCTTCGTTGCCATCAATAACAATCAGGTTACTCGATGCGTAACGTTTTAGATAGGTAAGCACAGGCTTCGCGGTTGGCATCGCTCCAAAACGCAACACAAGGTCCGGTTGCATCATGTCTACAAACGCATCTATACGCAGAAATGCATCATAGCTTGTAATAACATGGCTCTGTAAAGATGTACCAACACTACGCAATTGCGAAAGTGGGTCTGCAAGTATCGGATAACCCAGTAGTTGTGCCACCGAGATCAGCGGTGCGACTAATTCTTCGTCCTCTTGTGGCCCAATAATGATAAGTCCACGCTTCGCTTTACCAATAAGCTCAGTAAGGTGTGTGATAGTTTCCATATCAGGTTCGGCGCGTTGTCCTGCATCATGTACTACAACATATGGGTCATTATCGGGACGCCCCAGCCACGCAAGCGTATCGCGCTGTGCTATAGGGAGAAGTGGCTGCTCTGCAATTGGTGCTGGTGTGAGCGGTTCGCGCAACGGAAAATTGAGATGAACAGGACCTGCCGGTATGGATGCTGTAAGCGCGCTAGCTCTATCGGCTAACGTGCGAATATAGCGTAACGCGCCATTTGTCGCCTCTGGTAAAGCCACATCGACAAACCACTTGACGTGCGACCCATACAGGTGCGTTTGGTCAATGGTCTGTGGGGCACCATTTTCGCGTAACTCGTGTGGACGATCAGAGGTAAGTACCAGTAATGGAACATGCGTCAGCTTTGCCTCGACAATGGCAGGGAAGAAATTCGCCGTAGCCGTGCCAGAGGTACATACTAACGCAACAGGTTGACCTGAGCGTTTTGCTATGCCAAGCGCGAAGAAGGCTGCCGAACGTTCGTCAACATGCATCCATGTATGTAGTCCTGGTTGTGCCGCACATGCCAACGCGAGTGGTGTCGAGCGTGAACCAGGACAGACAACGACATTGTGTATACCAGCCCTTTGTAATTCATCCACAAACGCGCATATATACGCATAGGTTGGGTTTGCCGCGTTGCTGAGAAGCGGTGATATCTCTGAAACTTGTGCCATCATTTTCTCAATTCACTCCCCTAGTCCTCGGAGCATAACCTGCAGTTTTAAACATGACTCCACATACTCGCTTTGTGGGTCGGAGTCGCCGACAATACCACAACCCGCGAAAAGCATCGCCTCTTGCTCTGTTATCAGACCAGAGCGTAGCGCAACCGCAAATTCTCCATGCCCACCTGCGCCAATCCAACCTAGTGGACCAGCGTACCAGCCGCGATCAAGCTGTTCGACACGTCTAATTGTCGCAAGAGCCTCTTCACGTGGAAAGCCTCCAACGGCAGGAGTAGGATGCAAGTCTGCCATCACATCGAGAATACAACGCCCAGGCAGTAATTCGCCAACAATGGGTGTCTGCAAATGCTGCACATTTTTGAGTTTCAGTAAATGTGGCGTGTCAGAAACATGGACAGAACTACAATGTGCAAGTAGTGCCTCACGTACCCTGGCAACAACAATCGCATGTTCGATATTATTTTTCTCGCTGTGTAACAAGGCCGCACCCAACTGCTCGTCTTCTTCCTGTGTTGTACCACGTGGCGCGGAGCCAGCTAAAGCCATCGTGTGTATCTGTCCATTTTGTGCCTGCACCAATCGTTCAGGCGTTGCGCCAACAAAGAAGTGAGTCCCACGCTGCATAGCAAAAATGTATGTGCCTGGATAGCTCTGGCGCAACCGACTTAAAACATCCCTGATAGCAAAAGAGGCTCCTGGCTGCGGTGTGACCTGCACACTACGAGCCAGTACCACTTTTTCGAGCAGACCATGCCGAATGGTATTAGCTACCTCGGCAACCTTCTGCATCCACAACTCTGCTGGAAGAATGTCCCGAATTTCAGGGGAACCGCTTCCCACTCTCTCGTCCTCTAAAGAGTTTTCTATAGATTGTAATAAGTGTTGAACATCATGCTTAATTTGCTCAAAGAATTGCTCAATATCATCTTCATTATGCAGTAAAACATTTATAGTAAGTGTCGTATAATCTCTACTATATCTCAACAAGAAGCGCGGTAAGATGAGGAGACCGTCGGGAAAATTTTCCCATACTTGTGTACGTGTTGCCTTGGGATCGAACGCAAAACCGCCAAAGAATACTGGGCCGTGTCCATATACCGCATCTATCTCTTGTACATCATCTGCCGAAGAGATCACCGCGTCCTGTAGCAATGCTCTCCACTGTGTAGCCGCATCCAGGGGGCTTGTACTACCCACCGTCTCAATCGCAAGTTCGTTTCCAACGCCAACGAGAGCATTTTGCTCAGAGGGTTGCTCCCAAAAGAAAACTTCACCAAGAGCGGCTCGTTGTGTACCAGTAAATGCTTGAAGCGTGTCGTATCTCTGAACGGGAAGCGTAAAACTAGCGATTATATCCCTGTGTACCTGTGTGGCTCGTGCTTTTGCGCTTTGTAGCGTAACAAGCAACGACGAAAGGTCAGGCAGCGTTATGTCTTGTTGTCCTATATGGTCATTAATAAGTGTATTTGTCATAAAAAACATCTATCTGTCGTATAGAATAGCGACGTTTTGATATTGCAAGATTGCCCAATCTCATTCGCCAATCTTACAATCCTTTACATATTGTAGGACAGATGAGAAGAGGATGCCAACAAGAGCTACAAGGCACGATAGAGCAAACTCTATCATGCCTTGTAGCTTCGCTGATATCCTACCTACCTAAAGCTTTGCTCGCACATATTGTGGCACCCAAGGAAAATCATACCCTAACGCACGTGCTGCGTGCATGGGCCAGTATGGATCGCGCAAAAGTTCACGCGCAAGTGCAACAACATCGGCTTGACCACTTTGCACAATGTCATTAGCCTGCTCCGGTTCTGTAATAAGGCCAACGGCAGCAGTCGGTACACCGCTTTCACGCCGAATCTGTTCTGCGAATGGAACTTGATAACTTGGTGCAACAGGAACGGTCGCAGTCGCTACATTGCCGCCAGAGGAAACGTCAATCAGGTCAACGCCATGCCCCTTGAGCGTCTGTGCAATCTCAACACTGTCCTCAATTGTCTGTCCTCCCTCCGTCCAATCGGTTGCGGAGAGACGCACAAAAAGTGGTAGGGTATCAGGCCATACTTGACGTACAGCATCGACAGTTTCTAGCAAGAAACGCATACGGTTACGTAGGTCGCCACCGTACTCATCGGTGCGAGCATTGGAAAGAGGTGAAAGAAATTCATGGAAGAGATAGCCATGTGCCGCGTGTAGCTCTATGGCTTGAAAGCCAGCCTGAAGTGAACGTTCCGTCGCGATGCGAAAACTCTGTATCACCTCGGCGATCTCTTGTGTTGTCAGTTCTTTTGGCAGGGGATAGTTAGCGGAAAAGCGTTCGTGACTGGGAGCAACTGTTTCCCAGCGTCCATCCTCCACCGAAACCTCACCACGTCCACTCCAAGGTCGGTAGGTGCTCGCTTTCCTACCGGCATGAGCAAGTTGTATTGCAGGTACGGCCCCCTGTTCCTTGATGAAAGCTGTGATTCGTGCGAGCATAGCGATATGTTCGTCACGATAAATACCCAGGTCTTGGGGCGAAATACGCCCTCGTGCCTCGACTGCCGCTGCCTCAGTCATCACGACTGCTGCTCCGCCCACCGCCCGACTACCTAGATGAACAAGGTGCCAATCAGTCGCAAACCCATCGGTAGACGAATATTGGCACATAGGTGACACCATGATACGGTTACGCAAGGTGATATTTCGTAATGTCAGTGGTTCAAACAGTGAAACAGTAGACATGTAGCATAAACTCCTGTTAGTGTGTATATGTCAATAATAGAACGGCTAATTACAAAAGATAACATAACTACGAAGATGCCTTATTCCTTTTAATAATAAGGCAACTAGTTCATATTTTTCTTGTCATATTTCTTGATTTTCTTAATAATAAGAAGTACAATGTATGACAGACCTTATGATGTACATTTTTTAAAGAAAGAAAAGGGTCTCCCTGTTTCCCACAAAGGATGGAGACCCAAGAAAAATACAAAGAAGTTATGGTGTAAGTGGAGTGAGGATGGTAAGAGAGGAAATAAACTATGCAAGAAACTATGCGCTTACCTGTTGGAGAGACTATTCGGCAAATGCGCCGTCAACAAAGCCTCACACAGACTGAGTTAGGTGGAGACCGCTTCTCAAAGTCATACGTAAGTGCCGTAGAGCGTGACAAGATTGTTCCTTCTTACGAGGCAATGCGCTTTTTTGCGGAGCAGTTAGGGCAGCGTATTGACCATTTTGAAAAGCTCTTTGTGCAAGAAAAGACGATAAAATCTGCATTAGTATCAACCGATACGTATACGACAAATTACAACGAACAACTTGTGCAAGAAAAAGTTCTTCCACTCCTCGATGTTTTACTAGAAGGTACCGAGCTATATACACTTCCCTTCTTTAATGAGTTCTCGTTCCTTACTCCTGATGCGACAGCACAGCTTTCGTCCGATGTACAAGGACGTTATGCGCTTTTGCTTGGCCTGGTTGCTCAACAGAAGCAGGATTTTGCCGCTGCATTATATTCACTGGAACATGCATTGATACTGGCGCCAACGAAGTATCGTCCGGCAATCCTTGATGCATTGGGTACAAACTATTATTACTGTCAGTCCTACTACACCGCGCTCGACTATCATAAACGCGCCTTGGAAGATTTGCGGCTCCGAGAGGATGAGGTAGAAAAAGACTATCCTACAACCTTACCTGCACTACGTCTCAAGGTGGAGTTTCATTGCGGAAGTGATTACCACGCTTTGGGCGCTCATCAGCAGGCGCGAGAGCACTTCGAGCACGCCCGTCAACAACTTCGTTCGGCACATGATATAAAAACGGCGGCACAACTACACCTGAAATTGGGCTACTGCACCTATGCCGATGTCTATCATCGTACCGCCCTTGTGCCTACTGTGAAAAGCTCAGTAGATGAGATGGAGCGCGAGTTCCAGCGCGCCATCAGCTACTTTGTACAAAGCAGAACACTCTATCAGGTCAGTAGCGACTCTCTAGGAGAGGCAAGGGCACGTCTCTCACAAGCGATGGTCTTACTTGATTTCAGTACGAGAAGACGACAGGTCGCCCAGGAAAAGGCAAAAACGACGGGCAAGATGCCTTCAATCAATTGCGCTTCCCTTCTCGACGAAGCCGAGGAACAATGTCGTCAAGTTCTTCTAGCCTGGCAACCTGATGCAACATATCCTACCTCTGAATTAGAGATAATACTGTACACGGCTCTGGCGTACCTCATTCGTGTCGCCGCGCAACGCGCAGTGATCGCTCAACTGAGCGAATATGCCGATACTGCCGCACGTGAACGTTCCATCGCCGCACATCTTTGTCAACAAGTTCTAGATACTCTTGTGGAACCAACGTTTCCTTGGACACTGGCTTACGATGTTGCAACAACAAAGGAAAGCACACGTGCTAGTCAAACTCAGGCGTTGCCACGCATACCGGAAGCTGCTTTACACACAAATTCTTCACTCCGTCATGACCTTACACGCTCCGTCGTGCTTTTTGCACTTGGCGAAGTTGCAGAAACTCTGGGTCATGCTGCGACACGAGCAGAATATGCCAATACCTGTTATGAGCGCGCTAACAAGAGCTTTGAAGCCGCGCTCACGGCCTACCATCTTATCATTCCCACTCAAGAGTGTGATGTCAGTTATCTCTATCGCATCTATCAACGCTGTATCGATGCGTTACAAGAGCGCAAACAGACGCGACCAGAGACAGAAGAAAAAACAAATCAAACACTTTTACAGTTTTTACAAAAGGCGTTGCAAACTTCGTACATACCAGTCTTGTAATTGTTGCAAAAATGTTGCATACTTATCTCAGGATAAAAATTCTAAAGAATTCTTTGGAACATTGATGCTCACGGAAGGTGTGTTGTGCAACAAAAAGAAATTGAGGAAAGGCAAGAGACGTATAGGCCCGCAGTGCCTATCGCACAGATTACTGCACGCCACACGATGGGGCGTGTGTTAGTCGCCCTTGCAGACAAGCCAGAATATGTTTGTGGAGTCGCAAGGCGTATTGGTTATACAGGAACACACGATAATGACCTTGCTATTTATCGACTTAAAGTGAAAGAGCGCGTGAACGACAACGCCACCACGCTTTCCACGCTCTTTGTGGTGGATGGCGGCTTATTTGTAGACTACAATGTATGGCAGAAAAAACGAGAAGGTCTCGATGATTAAAGAAAGCTGGTTGAAAGAGCATGCTCTTTCAACCAGCTTTCTTTAATCATCACTATTGTTTGTATGCGACTTATGTCACTGTTGCTGATTGTGATAACGGTAGTGTAAAGTAGAATGTACTTCCCACGCCTTGTGTACTCTCTAACCACATACTTCCACCTTGTTGTACGACGATTTCGTGTGCGATGTACAGGCCAAGCCCTAGTCCGTCAGCTTTCTCTCGTGGATGCGCGCGATAGAAGCGTTCAAAAATGTGTTTCTGCTCTTCCTCACTAATCCCATGGCCTTTGTCTCGTACAGCGACAAGCACAAGGTTCGCTGTATCCTTTGTATAGCTTATCGACACATCGACAGATGTCTCGGCAGGGCTATATTTGAGGGCGTTACTAATCAAATTATTAAGAATCTGCTCAACACGTGCGGCATCTATGTTTCCAATAATTGCGTCAGTAGTTGTCACAAAATTAATGACATGTTTGTTGCCATCCGCCAGTGCTTGCTGCTCGATAATGCGTCGTATAAGGGCCACGATATCGACACCTTCACTTGTATGTAACTCAAAAACCCTCCCACTTATACGGGTGACATCCACCATCTCCCCAATCATTGCGTTCATGCGGTTGGTTTGATACACAATCTTGTCGAGAGTATTGACCCATTGTTCAAACTGAGCACGCTGGCTATCTTTGTCACCCATTTGTGTTGCCTGGCGTTTAAGAGTCCTGTGCAAGACTTGCGCGTTGCCTAAGATAGCGGTGAGAGGTGTACGTAGTTCGTGCGTGGTGAGCGACAGGAAATCGTCTTTGATACCTTCTCGGCGTTCTAGTTCTCGTCGCGCTCGCACCTGCTCTGTGATATCTACCATCGAAATAAGTATAAAACGGAGTATATCGTTTTGCTCTGTATTCATAATGGGAGTTATCGTGTAGTCCCAGAATGTCTCCCGACCGTCCTGTACGAAGGTATACGCCACTTCTGGAAGGTGTATTGAGGTATATGTCTCCTGTACCGTATTCCACATTGCACTTGCTTGCTCATGCGGCGTGATTATGGTGTTGGTATACCAAGTACTACCAATGCCATCATTGGGTTGCGGTCCATAAGCACGACTGAGCGTACTAAGGTAGTTGGGGCTTGCCATAAGTAACGTTGCGGTAGTCGCATCGTAGAGCGCGAGCAAGGCAGAGGTAGTGTTATCAAAGATAAGTTTGAGCCGTGTGCGCTCTTCTACAGCCTCACGGGTCCGTTGCGCTGTTTCATCCAGCGCATAAATAAGCACACCATTAACGCGTCCCTGTGCATCGTGCGATGGCACTAACGTATACACAAAGTAGCTTTCTTTTTCATCATTTTGTTGAGGCGATGTCGTGAGGATGCGCGGCATCGTACGTGTTTCGTCTCGTTGGTACACTTCACGCGCTTGTTGAATCAGTGCCATGCCGAATTGTGTACCCCAAAACAACTCCATGACTTCATCCAACGGATGGCCTTGTGCCGTGCGACCTTCTAGCATATGCGCGTACCGGGGATTATATGCCTCGACAATCAGGTTGGGTCCACGTAAGACTAGAATATAGAATGGTGCCAGTTCAACAATCTCTGCCATCCGCACACGTTCACTATCAAGCGTGTTCGCGATATCTTGCAGTTCACTTGTACGCGCTCGTAATTCATCGTTAGTGGTCTCTAGTTCTTCATTGGTGGCTTGCAGTTCTTCATTGTTGGTCTCTAGTTCTTCATTGGTGGCTTGCAGTTCTTCGTTGGTGGTCTCGAACTCCTCGATGGTTGCCTGTAACTCCTCGTGTGTCAGCATCAATTCTTCGTTGGCAACCTGTAACTCTTCATTGGCATCCATCATTTCTTTGTTGACGTAGCTAAGACGCCTGTTTGTCGTCCCCAGTTCGTTCATAAGCTGTGTTTGTTCTGTTTGTGATGTCTCCAGTTGCCGCTTGATCTGTACCTGCTCGGTTACATCCGTAACACTAATGGTGGCAAGATCAGGTGTGTTCGCCTCGAGTTGCATCAGAGCCATTGCCAAGCTGACAAAACGTCCATTTCCACCTGAAGTGGTCTCTAATTCAACCTCAGGCAGCGTAACGGCATTGCGCTCGCGGAAGACCGTATCAATCGCATTTCGTGTGACGGAGTAAGGAATTCCATGTACTGCATGTAAGAAATCTTGCTCAATCGTTATATCGCGTAACCCTAGCAAGCGACGTGCCGTGCTGTTAGCTGTCAACACGCGATAGGTACGATCAATCACAATAACACCAATAGGGAGGAAACGGAGGAGGAGTTCATTGAAGCGTCGCAGTTGTCCGAACTCCGTGACTGTTACTGCTATGTCTTGATCGTGTGGTGTATTCATCCTTTTACCTGTGCTATCTATTACGCGTCCATTCGGACGGGGTGATGGGAGCGTAGGTACGCGCTGTCTTCGCGTTGAGGGTATGACAGTACCTGTACAATGGTATACCTTCCATTGTTTATTGACAAGCTCAAGATATGATTGAGTTGGCCGTACCGTCTCAGCTTTTCCTAGAAAGAGGTAGCCGTCAGGTGAGAGCGAAAACGCAAATTGACTCAGTACAAATTCTTGCAATTCGGGTGAAAAATAAATGAGTACATTGCGACATATCACAATGTCAATGCGTGGAAAAGGAGCACTACGGCTTAAATCCTGCTGTCCAAAGATAACCATTTGTCGCAACGTTTTTGAGATGCGATACCCTTGATCGACGTGCTCAAAGAACCGCTCAAGGTAATCATTCGGCATACCTTTGAGGAGAATTTCTGAGTAAATACCACGGCGCGCAAAGGTGATTGCTGGCTCATCCAGATCGGTGGCAAAAATTTTAATACTCCACTCGCCTATCTCTGCCCCAAGCATATCGCTGAGAAGCATCGCCAACGAATAGGGTTCTTCACCCGTTGCACAGCCCGCTGCCCAAAAGCGTAGTACCTTGTCTCGTTCGCGTGCTTTTGCAATGAGTTTAGGCAAAATGTCACTTTTGATATATGTGAAGGCATCGGTATCGCGGAAGAACTGGGTGACGTTGATGAGGAATGATTTGACTAACTCGCCTATCTCTTCTGGATAGCTCCGCAAATATTCCGCGTAATCGCGTATCGAATGCACATGTGTAACCGTCATGCGACGACCAATGCGGCGCAGAATGGTTGAAGTTTTGTATTGTCGAAAATCAACACTCGCCTGATGATTCACCAATTCGAGAATTTCGCGCAATATATCTTCGGTGCGTTCTTCTGTCTGCACGATATTGACTTTTAAAAGAAGGCTCTGAAGTAAAGCACCTATATTTTCAAGTTTCACTTCAAAATCTACAATAGTGGGCGGCAAAGCCAATGGCATGGCTGGATACCGGGCGGTATGTGGGTCCTGTACAACAATAGTGCCACCTGCGTTTTTGACATCGAGTGCTCCCGCAGCACCATCGGAACCGGAGCCTGTAAGAATCACTGCGATTAAACGGTCGCCATACACTTCCGCTGCGCTGGAAAGCAATGCATCTATTGATGGGCGCGGACGCTTGCCTCGGTCATCTTGTAGCTCGACATGATGATCTTTGACGAGGATATGTCGATTGGATGGTACGACGTAAATCTTCCCCGGCTCAAGCTTGCTACTCGAGGTTACGACAATAATTGGCAGGTCAGTACGACGCTGCAGAATATGGTCAAGATTGCTTGGTCGGTTTGGGTCAAGATGTTGCGCGAGCACAATAGGTGCCGGAAAATCTAAGGGCAAGGTGCTTACAAATATCGAAAGTGCCTCAACCCCTCCCGCCGATGCACCGACAACTACAAGGTCGCCAACTGTAGATTGTGTATTTTCGACATTACTCATGAAGAGGATTGCTCTCTACTCAGTATAAATAAAAATCATTCTCATTACATAATAACGGTACAGTATAAATGCGGCCATGTCAAGCAGTTTGAACCATGCCAGTATCTTGCTGATCCTCGTCTTCTTGCTCGTTGGGTATTGCCGTTTCGCTTTTCTGCAACGCGTTCATCAACAAATCGACGCGTTTCTCTGCTTGCTTCTGCCGCTCTTCAAAGCGATGTGCCATTAAGGAGTGTCCATTTTGTCGTGACTGGTCTGCCATTTTGCGCGATATGCTGACTTGCTCTTCTAACACCTTCAATGCCACCCACATCGCCTCCTCAATCGCGTCTGACTGCTCCGCCATCATGCTATCTATCGAGAACGCATGCCCAACGCGACAGCGAAAGCGTAACAATTTATCATCATGTATCTCCCACAGGACGCCTCCACATTCTGGACACGAATACTGTGAGGGTGTGCCAACGCGGATATCATCTTTCTGCCGTGTCATTTCCATCTTCACTTGGCTCAATTCGTTCTGCATATCTTTTGGCACCGGATGCTTCATAGTTTTATCGACCTCCGTAGCAACAAGGTGAACGACTTTATGCGCTATATTCGCCAAGGGCAGTGTATAATCCACCGCGACGTGTTCTAATGCGTTTTGCGGCATACCTGAGTATACAGCGTCTGCTGGGTCTTGCACAATTGCGATTCCTCCCTGTCGCTTGATAGCTAACAAACCAGCCGTACCATCATCTAACGCACCTGTCAAAACAACACCAATGACTCTGGGACCATAGATACTTGCCGCAGAACGAAACAACGGGTCAACAGCAGGGCGATGGCGGTTTTCCTTCGGTCCACGTACGATGCGGATATGTCCTTGTTCAAGCATCATATGGTGGTCTGGTGGCGCAATATAGATGTTGCCATGTTCGATTCTGGTGCCGTCTGTGGGATGAAGTGCGGGGAGTTGTCCAGCACGACTAAGGATTGTTGGCAGCATACTGGTGCTTTGAGGTGGAATGTGTAGTACCAAAAAGATGGTTGCTGGCAAGTCTGCTGGTAGCCCACTCACAAATTTTACTAGTGCCTCAACTCCACCGGCTGAGGCTCCTAGAACAACAATATCGTGTCCTGACACAACTCTCTCCATACACGCAAGAACGTACTTTTCCTAGAAGTATAGAACCTTTAGCAACAAATTATACTACTTATTCCATAGAAGAACAAGCGTATAAATGTGGAAAAACTTTATTGCTTTTGACCACAGGCAATATAGATCGAAAAATAGCAGTGATTGTTTTCCCATTCTTTACGCATCATAAGCGACAATCTATCAAATTCTGCTTCAGGTATTCTAAAATAGCTGGTGATCTTTGGCTTGACCGCCTGGTTGTACGAGATCATATCTGATGCTGTCATTGTACCCAGTCGTCCTCCCCAGCTTCCTATTGGTAAGTCTATGCGATATGTCTGAATATTTGTAAGCCTCGCTGTATAGAGATAATTTCCTATACTCGCGGAGGCACGTGGGTCAACTCCACGCGCTTGTGCCGCCGTAAAACTCCACTCGGCCAACTGTTTTATTGCTGGCCCCGCATGATGCATAATCAGGTCAGACTCTACCAACTCCACCCAACCCCCTGAGCGGGTCACGCGTACCAACTCCTGTGCAACAGAATTCCACTTCGCAACTGGTATCGCCATATGCAAAAATCGCTGATGTACAAAGTCAAAGGTCATATCAGGAAATGGCAACTCCTCAAGGACATTACCTGTTATAAATTTATAGTTGGTCGGTAGCGTTCGGCTCTCTCTCGCTTGATTAGATGCAATATCGAGACCAAATACTTTTGTACGCGGAAATTGTGCCGCCATTTCATGTGCCCAACGTCCCGTACCACAGCCAACATCAAGAATACCTTTTGGATCCTGAATGGGTGCCACATAGTTCCGTTGCATCGCATAACGTATCATAAAATGCTGAAAATCTAACCTGTTGATCTCGCGCGCATCATTGGGCAAAAAATATGGTACAGCATCACTATCTATACGTTCTTCTGTCCAAAGAAATTTTTGTTCTTCAGGAGTATCCATGACAGCCTGTCCTGTACGTCCGTCATTACGCCCCCCTTGAAACCAAGAAAGCCATTTCATCACTGTTTCGTCCTTCTTTGTTTCGACAAATATATCCGACAACGCAAGAGAGACCGCAAGGGTCCCCTACATGTTATGTCGTTTGTGTGTAGGGAAACCCTTGCGGTCTTCCTCTCATTTGTCTGATCCTGTGTCCATCGTATCAATAAAAATAGTTACGTGTCAATAGAAATAAATATTTTCCACAATTTTTACAACGTCAAATGTACCTAAATGTTATTTTATGTGTTACTCACGCTCATAAATACAAGATGAATGTATCAACAAGAAAGAGTATATTTTCTGATCGACTAGCCCTTTTGGGTAAGCATCACTTCGTCCATAAATATCTGTGTGGCGATAGACGTATAGAACATGCTGTAACAACACGAACGGCTAGTGAACATGGTAACAATTACGTATTCCCACAAACCTCTCTCGAACGGATATAATGAGGAAAATACCTTTATAGTCTGCGAAGGAGACATTGAATGACGACTCTACGTGGAGATCGTATACCCCTGTGGGAACCGACCGAGGCAATACGGCAACAGGCCAATATAACAAAATACATGCATTGGCTTGAAGACAAGAAAGGCTTACGTTTTACCACGCGTGACGCCTTATGGCAGTGGTCCGTTGACCACCTTGAAGATTTCTGGGCCTCGCTCTGGGAATATTTTGCCATTAAAGCATCCAAGCCGTATACAACAGTCCTGGAAGAGCGGAAAATGCCTGGCGCGTCCTGGTTTCCAGGGGCCGAACTTAACTACGTGGAACATGCTTTTAGAAATGCCTCCCCAGATCGTCCTGCTATCCTTTTCCGTTCCGAACGTCATTCCCTACGAGAAGTTTCATGGCATGAGCTAACCACAAAAGTAGAGGCAGTCGCACATGCCTTGCGTAAACTGGGTGTACAGCGTGGTGACAGAGTTGTTGCCTATATGCCCAATATACCCGAAACGCTGATTGCCTTTCTTGCTTGCGCTAGCATAGGTGCTATATGGTCAAGTTGCTCGCCCGACTTCGGGATGAGTAGTGTCATTGACCGCTTCAAACAAATCGAACCAAAGGTGCTTTTCGCCGTTGATGGCTATCAATATGGCGGTAAAACCTTTGACCGCCGCTCGGTCGTTGCGGACCTGCAAACAGCACTGCCGACAGTACAAAAAACAATTCTTTTTCCTTATCTCTTTGGTGATGCAGAACCGATAACACTCGCAAATACACTTACATGGAGTGACATTCTTACCCATTCCTCTCCCCTAACGTTTGAGCAAGTTCCCTTCGATCATCCCCTTTGGGTGCTTTACTCTTCAGGGACAACCGGATTGCCAAAGGCTATTGTACATGGGCAGGGTGGCGTTCTGCTGGAACATCTGAAAAGTATCTCGTTAGAGCTTGACCTGAAACAGGATGATAAATTTTTCTGGTTCACTACAACAGGTTGGATGATGTGGAATCTGGTTATCGGTGGTTTGCTCGTTGGCGCAACCGTTCTCATGTACGATGGCAGTCCTGGTTATCCCACTATGGGAACGCTCTGGCAGTTTGCGGAAGATACGGGTATGACGCTCTTTGGCACCAGTGCAGGCTACATCACGGCCTGTATGAAGGCGGGTATCACGCCAGATAAGACATACAATCTAAGCAAGATACGCGAGATCGGCTCCACAGGCTCGCCGTTGCCTCCCGAAGGCTTTCGCTGGATTTATGAGCATGTGAAGCCAGATGTCTGGTTAGCCTCCATGAGTGGAGGAACCGATGTCTGCTCCGGTTTTGTTGGTGGCTCTATTCTGCAACCAGTCTACGAAGGCGAGATACAGGGCCGTGGACTGGGCGCGAAGGTCGAGTCATTTGATGAGCAAGCCCAACCCCTCATTGACGATGTGGGCGAATTGGTGATTACAGAACCAATGCCCTCTATGCCGCTTTTCTTCTGGAATGATGAGGATAACAAACGCTATCTCGATAGCTATTTCGAGATGTTCCCAGGCGTCTGGCGACATGGCGACTGGATTCGGATTACTCCCACAGGGAGCGTGATTATTTACGGACGCTCCGACTCCACGATTAACCGCATGGGTATTAGAATGGGTAGTAGCGAGATTTACCGTATCGTTGAAGGCTTTCCAGATATTCTCGATAGCCTCATCATCGGCGTCGAACTGCCCGGCGGCAAATACTACATGCCGCTCTTTGTCGTACTCCGCGATGGTGTGACACTGGACGATACTCTGAAGGCACAGATTAAGGAGCAACTGCGGCGCAATGTGTCACCGCATCATGTCCCCGATGAGATTCTTGTCATTCAAGAGGTGCCGCGCACGATGAGTGGCAAAAAGCTTGAGGTGCCCGTCAAGAAACTGTTCCTGGGCATGCCTGTAGGAAAGGCCGTTAGTGTTGACGCTATGGCTAATCCACAGTCAATTCAATACTTCATTGACTTTGCTCGCGATAAGAACGTTCTGAAAGAGGCGAGGTAACTATGCAACTTGAAGATACGATAGCTGTTCGTACAGGTGAAAGTTTTGATCTGCCAGCGATAGAACAGTACCTACGTGTACACATTGAGGGACTCGGTGTGGGCACATTGCAGGTGCGCCAATTTCCTTCAGGTGCTTCCAACCTGACCTATCTCTTGCAAGTTGGTACATGGGAAGGCGTGTTGCGACGACCACCCTTTGGGCCTGTTCCTCCCAAGGCGCATGATATGGAGCGTGAAGCTGGTCTTTTACAAAAAGTGCATCCCGTCTTTGCGCTAGCTCCCAAGCCGTATGTCTTTTGTAACGATTTGAGCATCATGGGCGTGCCATTCTATGTAATGGAACGGAAACGCGGCGTGGTGCTGAACGATACCTTCCCACCCGGTGTGACGCCGAGCGAAGCGATTGGACGGGGAATTTCGTTGACAACCGTTGAGACACTGGTACATATTCACGGCATTGATTGGCAAGCGGCAGGGTTAGATACGCTGGGACATCCCGAAGGCTTCCTGGAACGCCAGGTCAAAGGCTGGATTGAACGCTATGCTCGTGCGAAGACGGACGAAATACCCCAGGTCGAGCCGCTCATACGCTGGCTGGCCGAGCATGTTCCGCAAAGTCCTGCGCCCTCGCTCATTCACAACGACTTCAAACTGAATAATATGCTGTTTAGCCTTGAGGATGTGACACAGGCGTCTGCTGTGCTCGATTGGGAGATGGCAACGATTGGCGATCCACTTTTCGATCTTGCCGTTTCGCTGTGCTACTGGATTCAACCAGATGATTCGGAGGAAATGAGAGCGGTTTTGCCGACCGTGACAACCTCCCCAGGCTTTCTCACACGGGCGCAATTCATTGAGGTATACTCACAGAAGAGTGGACGTGACATCTCCTCGATGCAATTTTACATGGCCTTTGCATACTTTAAGCTTGCTGTCATTCTGCAACAGATTTACGCACGCTGGAAACATGGTCAAACGCAAGACCCGCGTTTCGAGGCGTTCAAAGCGCGCGTCCATACGCTCATCGTGCATGCCGCGTCTTTAATTGAAAATCATAAGATATGAAACGATGATACAGATATATTGTATGCGGCCAATTGACCGCATACAATATATCTGTATCATCATTTCATAAAAAAGAAGCATAAAAGGAACACATTATTCATGGCTTTTCCTGCATATCCTACAACCGACCGCCAAAAGGAAATCCTCGGTATCGCAAGCGAGCTGGCAAGCACCTTTGCCAAACGTGCCAACGCCCATGATCGGGCTGGCACATTTCCGCTCGAAAACTATAAAGACCTGCAAGCATCGGGCTACCTGACGTTGACTGTGCCGCGTGACTTCGGTGGCTGGGGTGCTGACTTGCTCGAAGTAACACTTGCTCAGCAACAACTTGCACAGGGTGATGGTGCTACCGCTCTCGTCATGAGTATGCACCTTTCACATGTCGCAAAGTTAGCAGAAAATGTGATTGGCCCCAATGACTTTTTCGCACGTCTCTGTCGTGCCATTGTCGAGGACGGAGCGATAATTAATGCTGCCGCGAGCGAACCTGCAACGGGTAGTCCCAGTCGTGGTGGCAGACCAACTACAATCGCACGTCGCCAGGAAGATGGCTCATGGATCGTTACGGGTCGCAAGACATTCACGACAGGTAGTCCTATCCTTGCATTCTTTATAGTCACCTGTAGCATTGAAGATACTACACAATTACCACCATTGAGTGCTGATCGTGGCTCGTTTCTCATTCCACGTACCGCCCAAGGTTTGCAAGTCAAAGAGACCTGGAACTCGTTAGGTATGCGCGGCAGTGGCAGCAACGACCTCATCCTTGACAATGTACATATAGACGCTGATTCATTCGTTGACGAGCAAATCCCAACAAATCCAGAAGCGCAAACGCGGCTTGCTGCATGGAATTTTCCAACCACCGCCGTCTATCTTGGCATTGCTACGGCCGCTCGTAACGAAGCACTCGCCTTTGCTCGCAAACGTAAACCCTCCTCGCTAGACAAGCCAATTGCCAGTGTGCCACACATTCAAGAAAAGGCTGCGAGAATGGAGCTAGCCCTCTTGCAGAGCCGCTCTGTTCTCTATGGTATCGCCGCTCAATTTAGTGAGGACCCAAACAGTATCCCTGCTAGCCAGTTCGCTGCGGCCAAATATCTGGTGAGCAACTACGCTGTTGATATCGTCGATATTGCTATGCGTCTCGTTGGTGCAGCAAGCCTCTCAATGGATATGCCGCTCCAACGCTACTACCGCGATGTACGCGCTGGCTTACAGCACCCTCCCATTGATGACGTCGCAATTGCTGCAATTGGAAAGCAAGCTCTCGAAGAAAAATAAATACAACGGAACACAAAAACACGGAATTTCACGTCGTGAAATTCCGTGTTTTTGTGTTCCGTTGTGGTATGCTTCTTTGCGTGTCTTTTCTGTGCTTCATGACAAAAGGAGACCTTTTATGCGCCTTCCGGTCAAACGCTACCTATCTTTGCTCGCCATCTACCTTAAACCACAATGGTTTAGAACAGCACTTATGACTCTGTTATTGCTGCTCGATGTTGGCCTACAACTGCTCAATCCACAAATATTACGTTATTTTATCAATACCGCTCTTCATGGAGGTGCCTCAACATCCCTTATCTACGCAGCCCTCTTTTTCATAGCTGTTGCAATTCTTGGTCAAGGGGTCTCCGTTGCCACCATCTATCTCAGCGAAAATGTGGCGTGGACTGCGACAAATCAGCTACGGACCGATTTAGTTGCCCATTGTCTTTCGCTTGACATGGCGTTTCACAAAGAGCATCCCGCGGGCGAACTGATCGAGCGTATTGACGGAGATGTGGACGGCCTTTCAAATTTCTTCTCAAACTTTGTCGTCAACCTGCTTGGCAACGCCCTCCTGGTCATTGGCGTTGTCGTATTGTTCTTTCAGATTAGCTGGCTGGTAGGTGTTGTGCTAACCGCATTCGTAGTACTCGTCTTTAGCTTTCTCATGACAATTGGACGACGCGCAACACCTTTATGGAAGGTCCTACGTCAGGTGAATGCTGACTTCTCTAGCTTTCTTGGTGAACATCTTGTTGGAACAGAAGACATTCGCGCCAACGGTGCTACCCAGGCAATTATGCTGCGTTTCTATCGTCTCCTCCGACGCTGGCAAGTGGCGAATAGCAAGGCAGAATTTGTGTCATACACCACAGGGGCAACTCTCCTGCTCATGTTCATCCTTGGAAGTGCTTTGACGCTTGGACTTGGAGCCTATCTATGGAGTGTCGGTGTTGCAACGGTTGGCACCGTCTATGTCATGTTCACCTATACAGATCGTCTTACAGACCCTTTAGATCAAATACAAATACAATTGCAGGACCTGCAACAGGCAGAAGCGAGTATTCAGCGCGTCGAAGAATTGCTGCACACACAACCAACAATAATTGACGGGAAAGAGCAAGTCCCTCTTCCAACAGGTGCGCTCTCCGTCGAATGGCGCGATGTGTCCTTTGGTTATACTCAAGATGAACCTATTTTACATCATGTAAATTTTCACTTACAAGCTGGCAAAGTACTGGGTATTGTAGGACGAACTGGCAGTGGTAAAACAACAATTGCTCGTCTCTTGTTCCGTCTCTATGACCCTCAGTTCGGTGAAATTTGTCTTGGTGGTGTGCCAATTCGTACCACATCCTTAGCAACGCTAGGACAATCTATTGGCATGGTCACACAGGATGTACAACTATTTCAGGCCTCGGTACGCGATAACCTGACCTTTTTTGACGACTCGATACAAGACGAACAGATTTTAACGGCCTTGGATACTGTGGGACTCTCCGCGTGGTATTCTACGCTTCCACAAGGGCTAGGCACTGAAATCGGGGCGAATGGGGAAGGTTTATCGGCAGGACAGGCACAATTGCTAGCCTTTACTCGTGTCTTGCTCACCAATCCAGGCCTCGTTATGCTCGATGAAGCCTCATCGCGCCTTGATCCTGCGACAGAGTACCTTGTCGAACGCGCAACGCGAACATTGTTTGCTGGTCGCACAGGAATTATTATCGCGCATCGCCTTTCCACGCTACAGCATGTTGACGAAATTATGGTGCTGGTGGATGGACGTATTCTTGAATATGGCAATCGTGAAGCACTGGCGAATAACTCAGACTCATACTTCGCTCATCTACTACAAACAGGAATGGAGGAGATACGCATATGAAAACCTATCATTATCTCTGGCGCGTCATTTGCTATCGTCCCTGGCTTTTCATCGGATGTGTCTTCACAACCATGCCCTTTTTCGCGGCACGTCTCGTCTTTGGTTTGGCCGTTCAAGGCTTTTTCAACCTTTTACCAACAAGCAAACACGTAAGTTATGGCCTATGGCTCTTTCTTGCATTGCTTGTAACAACAGCACTCGCTCGTTTCTTTGTTATGCTGGGTGGCGGTGTTGTGCGTCCTCTTGCCTTTTTTGTCGTTGAAAGCCTTGTACGTCGCAATTTGCTAGAGCGTATTCTCGATCTTCCCGGAAGTCATGCCCTCTCTGATTCTCCAGGTGAGGTTATCAATCGTTTTCGTGATGATGCAAGCAATGTCTCGGAGATGTTTGGCTGGATTCAAGCCTTAATAGGCTTAGGCATCTACTCGATTATCGCTTTTGTCATCTTGTTACATATCAATGTACTTATCACGCTGCTCGTCTTTGTACCGCTTGGATGTATTGTTGCGGTTGTACAGAGTATGCAGAAACGGCTTACAAAGTATCGTAAGACCAGTCGAGATGCTACTGGACGTGTGAGTAGTAGTATCGGCGAGATATTTACCTCCGTTCAAGCTATTAAGGTAGCAGGAGCAGAGCCATCTATAGTACGTCATTTTCATATGTTAAACGAACGTCGCCGCATCATGATGTTGCGAGACCGTGTGCTCACCGATTCGTTAGACTCGGTGTTAAGCAACACCGTTGGGTTAGGAACAGGTTTTATCTTGATTCTTGTCGCACTCTCTTTGCATACAATACATCTCGGTGTAGGCGACCTTGCCATCTTCATACTCTACCTTGGCAATGTGAGTGCCTTCACCTCGGCCTTTGGGACAACACTTGCAAAATATGCACAGACAGGCGTCTCCTTTGAAAGGATGGCAACATTGTTACAGGGTGTGCCACCCCAAACGCTTGTTGCCTTCAACCCCTTATATCTCAAAGGTCCTTTTCCAGAAATTCAGTTGCCTACAAAAACGCACCATTCTCAGCTTGAACTTTTAGAAGTGCATAATCTTACCTATCGTTATCCCGATACAGGACGTGGTATCGAAGGTGTCAATCTATCTATCCCACGCGGCTCGCTTACCGTGATTACTGGACGTGTCGCGGCAGGCAAGACTACACTACTACGTGCCTTATTAGGCTTGTTGCCAAGAGATACAGGCGATATTCGTTGGAACGGTGAAAGCATTGCAGACCCTTCAACCTTCTTCATACCACCGCGCAGTGCCTACACGCCACAAGTACCTCATCTCTTTAGCGATACCCTACAAGAAAACATTCTGTTGGGTTTACCTGAACATACCGTCAACTTGCAGCGCGCACTTCAAACGGCTGTGCTCGAACGCGACATCACAAGCTTGGAGCGTGGGCTACAAACCATCATCGGCACCAAAGGCATCAAACTTTCTGGCGGACAGGTACAACGCACTGCCGCCGCTCGTATGCTTGTGCGTGACGCCGAATTACTGGTCTTCGATGATCTCTCTAGTGCGCTTGATGTGGAGACAGAGCAACAATTATGGCAACATCTCTTTGCTACCGAGAAACGCACCTGCCTCGTCGTCTCACATCGTCGCCTCGTCCTCCAACGTGCCGACCACATTATTGTCCTGAAGAATGGTACCATCGAAGCCGAAGGAACATTAGAAACCCTTCTACAGACCAGCCATGAGATGCAACGCCTCTGGCAAGTTGATACCGCGGACGAGTAAAATATATACAGACGTGGCTGAAAAGATGATATCCAATAGCAAAGCTATTGGATATCATCTTTTCAGCCACGTTTACTAAAACTACCCTTGAATGAGTGAGGAACCACCATCAATCCAGACTTCTGTACCAGTGATATGGCTGGCAGCATCGGAGGCAAGAAACGCGACAAGCTGTGCAACCTGCTCGGAGGTCGCTGGCTTGTTATCAGCTAGGGGAATATTTCCCTTTGGATACTCAACCGGAAACTTGATCTTATCGACATTCTGCTGCTGCGTGTTATCCTGTATCTCGGTATCGGTCTTACCAGGACATACCACGTTGACGCGAATATTTTGTGGCGCAAGCTCCACCGCCAGCATCTTCGTCATCGCCACCTGACCTGCTTTACTGCTAGAGTATGCAGTCGCTCCCGTATTGCTGAATACACGTGTGCCGTTGACCGAGGCCGTGACGATGATTGAGCCGCCCTGCTTCTTCAGGTAGGGAACGGCGGTTTTAATCGTCAAGAATGTTCCCGTCAAATTCGTATTGATTGTGTTTGACCAATCCTGCAGCGACAACTCTTCAATTGGTGCCCACACGCCGTTAATGCCTGCGTTGGCAAGCACGATATCAAGTCGGCCCCATTTGCTGATGACCTCTTGCACTCCGCGCTGTAAATGCTCTTCCTGCGCGACATCGGCAACAATCGAAAGTGCCTCTTGTCCACCTTGCAGAATCTCCGCAACCGTTTCCTTCACCTCGTCCGCTGTGTGACTAACAACTGCTACCTTCACGCCCTGCTGAGCCAGCAGCACAGCGGTAGCCTTACCAATACCGGAACCTGCACCCGTTATGAGCGCGACTTTATCTGTAAATGCCATCTTATAGCTATTCCTTTCAAAATTTCTTCTATAGAACGTTTACCTCATAGCGTCTTCCCCTTTGTTTCCACGTTTTTACGTACAAAAGCGTTACATATCTACACCGTGCCGTTCTCGGCAAAATATTTGCCCCAATCAGGTTGAGTTCCATCGACATCTGTAAAACCATACTCATGTGCCAAGTCCCACGATGCCAGTGTCTTACCTGTCTTTTCTGCTACCTGTGGGTCTGCGACCAACGCCCTTACCGCTCGCCCAATATAAAAGGGGGTTTCAGAGGCTATAAAATACTTGTCTTGCTTCGCCGCATCTTGCCAGTTCGCCTCTGTTACACCAAATCTATCGAGCATAGCTTCTGAACGTAGATATCCAGGCGTTACCGCAAGAGCTGTAACATTATACTTACGTAAATCCTCCGCCATTGCCTCTGCCAGATGAATAACCGAAATCTTGGCAAGGCTATAAAAGAGGCTGCCTCGATAGTGATAATCTGTTCCATCAGTGACCTCAATCACCAACCCTTGTCCTCGTGCAATCATCAATGGTACTCCATAATAACTGGTGATGATATGCGAGGAAACTGCGCGTTCCTGCATCAGCAAACCATTATGTAGCGAATGTTCCCAGAATGGTTTGTCCCATTGAGCCAGCTCGTCGCCTCCCCACACATCGTTCACTAGCACATCAAGTCGCCCATCCTGTTCCAGCCGAACGCGCTCAAACAGTGCCTTCACCTCAGCCTCGACGGTATGGTCAACGCGCACCGCAATTCCCTTACCACCACGAGCCGTCACCATTTCCGCCGTCTCCTCAATCGTCTCAGACCGTCCCTCGGTCGCTATGCGTCCCCTTACGCTACGCCCTGTAACATACACCGTCGCCCCAGCCTCACCCAGCATAAGCGCAATTCCACGTCCCGCTCCTCTAGTTCCACCTGCCACAACGATCACCTTGTCTCGCAACACATTCTTATAGTCTTTTTGCATAGATGTTTTCCCTTTCATTGCTATACACGTCCATTACACATAGTATAGCTAGTAATTCCTGACATCCTTTGTCATATTTAATCGCAGATTGCAGAATATGGAAACATCGACTGTAGGGACTCGATTATGCTGTTTGATAAAAGAATGCGAATAGATCTGTTGTAGTGGTCTGCCAACCTTGATGTGATAAATTTCGTAGGGACCACATTGATGGCGTCCAAGCCCAATTCATTGGGCGAGTTCCATCCGCAACCTTTCTTGCATGATCTCTCGTGATGATTGGTGCAACCCTCGTGATTCACGAAATAACAAGGATACATTCATTATCATTTTGCATGATTGGTCTTTATAGAGTCGTAAACCGTAACAAAAACGTGGATACTATAGAGCATCATTCATTTGGTAGGTAGTGCGAACATAAGGAGAGAAATTTTTATGCGACTAAGAGATTACGTGAACGAGCGTCTCGATCAAGGTGACGGTCAGGCTGTCATTGAGGGACTACAAAGGACAATGCAATGTAACTTGACCGACGCCATCAATAACGTGCCCGACGCGGACTGGAATGCCGAAATCAAAAATCGGCAGAAAGAGTCTGACGGCCAAATCCTCATTTGGCTAGAGAATCAAGACGATCCAAGCTATAGCATTCAAGAATAAGTAGGAATGCTTTACTTATAAGGAAGACAAGAAGAGGGCTAGCAGTCAAAAAACTGCTAGCCCTCTTCTTGTCTTCCTTATAGCTTAGGAAATACAAATAACTCAATCACATATCCGTCAGGGTCAAGTACATACAGTTGCTGTACACCGTCACCACGTGGGCGCGGTCCACCGACAATCTCTATGTTATGCGAACGTAAATGCTGTTGCGCTGCCTCTAGGTCATCAACCTCAAAGGCAAGATGTGTTACATGTCCTATTGCTAGCTCATCATTTCGATAAACAGGAACAAGCGATATGGCTCGACCTGCTTCGACTTCACCAATAAGATGTATCTGAGCCGTTCCCTTACGGAACCAAGCTCCTGGAAAGGAAAAGTTGTCAGGCCTGGCAACCTCGTCCATCCCTAGAACTCCCACATAAAATTGTCGTGAACGCTCGACGTCTTTAACCAGTAGCGATGCATGATCTAATGAGCGAATATGCATATATTTCTCCTCTCTGATGTTTTTCTTGCCTTCATTATACACAATATGATGAGACGCTGGGTCTGCATAAGGAAAAGGCCCTCATCAAAGCACAACTAATGCAGTTGTGCTTTGATGAGGGCCTTTTCCTTAGACAAATGTATTATTTTTGTAACACCGAAGGCAATTCACCAAGCTGACTATCAACATTTTCTTCTACAGTCGTTGTATGCTCTAGGGTGATATGCGTGTTCGCCACATTTGACTCCTGCTTGCCGAAACGGATACGCAGCACGGACAGGAAACCCTCAATGAAAATCTTACGCGACATCTTGGATTTGCCAACACGTCGATCCATGAAGATGATCGGAATTTCAGTGATTTTGAAGCCGTGTTGTAGAACGCGATGCACAAGCTCTACCTGAAAGGCGTAACCCTGCGACCGAATCGTATCTAGGTCGATATCTTTCAATACCGTACTACGATAGCAACGGTAGCCTGCTGTGCAATCGTGAACTGGCAAGCCAAGCACAAGACGTGTGTAAATGTTGCCACCACCACTGATGAAGCGGCGTAAAAGCGACCAGTTAGGAGTGCCGCCGCCCTTCACGTAGCGTGAGCCGATAACCAGGTCTGCACTCTCGATAGCTTTAAGAAAATCAGGTAGGTAGCGTGGGTCATGCGAGAAGTCCGCGTCCATCTCGAAGGCGGCATCATAGTCGTGGGCAATCGCATATTTGAAACCTGCGATATATGCCGTACCAAGACCAAGTTTTCCGGCGCGATGCAAGACGTGGACATGTGTGTTTTCTTCAGCCATTTGATCGGCAAGATTGCCAGTACCGTCTGGCGAATTATCATCTACCACTAAGATATCGCTTTGGGGCGCGTTGACGAATATCTCGTCCAAGAGTGGACGCAGGTTTTCACGTTCGTTATAAGTTGGAATAATGATGAGCGTTTTCATGCACTTTTTCTCCACTGTTTGCTGTTGCAGACGCTAAATCAGGCACTTCCCCCGATGGCTGTTCAGCAACAAGCAACTTATTATTTTTTATATTGTCATTTCCCTTCCCATCATCTTCCACCCCATCTTCTCGTGCTACCTTGATCTGTGGCATGGCGCGGAATGTAAGCAATGCTGTTACTCCAAGTGCCAGGCCAAACCAGAGCGTACAGAGGCGGATCAGCAGAGTCGCTGCTCCTCCCACCGTTGCGGATGGTGAAATCAATACACGAGTAAGTCCTATCATACTACCATCGGCAGTACCCAGCCCTCCCGGTAGACCAGATGCTGATCCAATAAGCGATGAGACGGCTAAAATAAAGACTGCTTTAATAAACAAATCAAAGCTGGCGGCAATGCCAAGTCCTGTATAGACAAAGTACAGCGCAACACATTCACCGGACCACGATATTACACCAATGCCAATCGCCAACAAAAGAGGACGCCACTGGAGCAAGACGTAGGAACTCTCATAAAATGCGCGAATCGCGGCTGTGATTCGCATCATTTTAGGTACGCGTTCAAGCATCGTGAGACAAGTAAGTGCTAATGTGCGATTTTGTATAAGCAAAATACCAAGTATGCCCAGGACAAACAGCACCAGCATAATCTGCCAGCCAAAACGGTACAAGACCAATCCTGTCGTCGCTAATCCAATCATCGCTATCCCATCGGTCAGACGCTCTGCCACGATCACTGGCGAGGTGCGACTGATAGGAACACCTGTTGCGCTTCGTAAGAGATACGACTTTAAGAGTTCTCCCACCTTCCCAGGCGTGATTGCCATCGAGAGACCAGAGAGAAAGATGAGCAGGCTTCTGCGCCAGTCAAGCACTATCTTCAAGCGTCTCAAGTAATATTGCCATTTAACAAAGCGCCAGAAGTAGTTGAATAGCGTAAAGCCCAGGATGAGGGGCAGATAGGCCCAACGGAAATGCGCCAATGCTGAAATCATGCGCGGCACATCCGAGTAAAGTGCTATCGCCACTATAACGACAAAGGCGAGGAGTAATGAAAAAATTATTCCTGTACGAATATTACGCGTAAACAAATAAAGGCTCCAGTTATTGCGGCAAAATATACAATATCACAATGATTAGGATTGTACATAACATAACGGTTCCAAGCATGTGGCGGTCACGCAGTAGGACCTCCTCAGGGCTACCACCTTCCATACGCATATAGACGAGATAGAGGTAGCGGAATATTCCATATAGTACCAACGGTATAGTCACGATCAAACGATGATTACCAGTCGTTCCCTCTACCGTATACAGGCTATAGGCCATAATCGTTGTTGTAGCGACAATCGTAATCATCTGATCAAGCATCGGGATACTATACTCTTTGAGTATCTGACGGTGTGTGCTTGCCTGTCCCTGCAGAAGCACCAATTCGTGACGCCGTTTGCTCAATGCTAGAAAGAGTGATAGTAGGCAAGTAACAAGGTACAGCCAGCCTGAAATCGAGACAGGAATAACTACCGCACCCGCCAGAATGCGTAACACAAAGCCACTGGCTATGATGAATACGTCGATAAGCACGACATGCTTGAGCCGTATACTATAGAGCGTCATCAAAATCAAGTACGTAGCAATTGTAAGTGCGAAAATAAAATTAGCACCACCAAATGGAGCGTAAATATCATAGTGCGGCACAATTGGCACGAAGAAAATCCATGTTGTGAGACCCGTGCAGGCCAGCAAAAGAACGCTGATAGCCACAATCGCCCATGATACAGGGAGCTTACCAGAGGCAAGCGGACGATTGCGTTTTGTAGGGTGTTGACGATCATTCTCTAAGTCGAGCAAATCATTCAGCAGATAGATTGTACTTGATGCCAAGCAAAACGTCGCAAAAGCAAGTGCTGTACGCTCAAGCGATGGTACGCTGAGCAAGCGTTGCGCGAAGACAATACCCACAAAGACCGCAAGATTTTTTGTCCACTGTCGGGGACGCATTGCGGTAACAATGGCCTGTAACTTTTCCCTTGTACTGATCCTGCTTGCTCTTGGCGTAGGTGCTATTTGTACCTGTATGGATTTCTCTTGTGTTGTAACAACCTTCTTCAAGAGTCGCTATATCCCTTCCGCATAGGCGTGTGTTTGGACGGACATGTTACTTGTTTTGGGACGCATAAAGAGAAGGGCGAGTAACAGTCTGCCCAAAAGTATACTGTATTATCGTAATAGACACGCTCCTAATAGATACGCCGTTTCAAATCGTTGACCCGATGAAGCGTGATACGGTGCTTATCAGTGCTGATATACTTCTTATCCGTGAAATAGCCCATAACCTTGTTGACGCTCTCACGTGATGCTCCAACCATTGATGCCAACTCCTGTTGGGTCATACGCACCTCGATACGGATACCATCCTCAACCTTCGTTCCATGTGCGTCTGACAGTTCCAGTAATTTCTTTGCGACCCGTCCATATACATCCAGGAAAATTAGATCCTCTACCTGCTCATTCGTGTTGCGGAGACGCTTGGAAATCACCTCTAGCACCTGAATTGCGATATTTGGGTTCTTCATGATTGCATTATGAAAATCGCTGCGCTGCAACGTGTAACATTCTACCTTTTCGACCGCAATAGCATCGGCTGAGCGTGGTAGACCGTCGAGGAGAGCCAACTCGCCAAAGCATTCACCTTTGCCGAAGACGACAAGCGAAATCTCCTGCCCATCGGGGCTAATCAAACAAATCTTGACCTTGCCTTCCTTAATAACATAGAGTACCTGCCCTGGATCATCGCGGTGAAAAATAACCTCACCAGAGCGGAACGCACGCCTCTTAGCAACTGTGCCAAGCTCCTGTAATGCATCGTCACTTAGACCCGCGAACAAAGTTACCTGTTTGAGGTAAGATATCTCCTTGTCAACCTCCATAAAAAATACGCCTTCCTTCCGCTAATTATGTAACGCCCTGTGTCTCGCATGATAGCATATCACCCCTTAACGTGCAATTAGTGATGCATCGTCAACGGTGGAACTTGATTTTTACTCGCTTGTCGGTTACTCTTAGTCTAACGCGAGACCCTGCAATTTCGCTAAATTATCTCCCTACCTATTTTAGAGGAGTACAGCACTATGACAGTGACACAACGAAGCTTGTCTACTGCTTCCACCAAGCAGAGTGTTCCACAATGGAGTTATACAAGTGGCACGGGCGATATTCCACTACTCGGCCTGACTATTGGTGATCAATTTGACGTGACCGCTGAAACGTACCCCGACAATCCCGCACTGATCGCACGTCAGCAAAATATACGTTTGACCTATCGTGAATTGCAAGAGCAGGTCAACCAGTGCGCCAAAGGCTTGATGCAGCTAGGACTGCGTAAAGGGCAACGTATCGGTATCTGGTCGCCTAACCGTGTCGAATGGTGTGTTGCACAGTTCGCTACAAGCAAAATCGGTGCTATTCTCGTCAATATCAACCCTTCATATCGCCTACACGAACTGGAATATGTTCTCAACCAATCCGGCTGTACCGCACTCATCATCTCACCAGCATTCAAAACCTCAAACTACACTGAAATGGTGCAGGCACTCGCGCCAGAACTTCAGCAGAGTGAGCCAGGCAAACTTAAAGCCGAAAAACTGCCGGAACTTACAACCGTGATTCGTATGACCTCTGAGAAAATCCCCGGCATGTTTACCTGGGACGAATTGATGGCTATGAGTAGTAGTGTTAGCCGCGAGCAACTTGCAACCCGACAGCGTGAGCAGGAGTTTGACGACCCCATTAACATTCAATACACGAGTGGTACCACAGGCTTTCCTAAAGGAGCTACACTCAGCCATCACAACATCCTGAACAACGGCTATTTTGTGGCCGGACTGCAAAATCTGACGCATGAGGATAAGGTGTGCATTCCCGTTCCCCTTTATCACTGCTTTGGTATGGTTATGGGCAATCTAGGCTGTATCACGCATGGCGCGACAATGGTCTATCCCTCCGAGGGTTTCGAGCCACTCACCGTGCTACAAACGGTACAGGAAGAAAAATGTACCTCGCTCTACGGTGTGCCAACCATGTTTATCGCGGAACTTGACCACCCCGATTTCGCCAAATTTGATTATTCCAGTCTACGTACAGGCGTCATGGCAGGCTCCCCTTGTCCGGTTGAAGTCATGAAAAAGGTTCAGACCGTGATGAATATGCGCGATGTCGAGATCTGCTACGGCATGACGGAGACCAGTCCTGTCTCAACACAGACGCGTATGGGATCGCCACTGGACAAGCAAGTCGGTACAGTTGGACAGATACACCCACATCTCGAAGTCAAAATTGTCAATCCTGCTACGGGCCAGATTGTGCCAATCGGCGATACTGGTGAACTCTGTACACGCGGCTATAGCGTTATGCTTGGCTATTGGAACAACGATGAAGCGACAGCCGCAGCAATCGACAAGGCGCGTTGGATGCACACAGGCGACCTTGCAACGATGGACGAAGAGCGTTACGTGAATATCGTTGGGCGTATCAAAGACTTGATTATTCGCGGCGGCGAAAACGTTTATCCACGTGAAGTCGAAGAGTTCCTCTACACACACCCCAACATCAGCGACGTGCAAGTTATCGGCGTACCCGACGAGAAATATGGCGAAGCGATCATGGCATGGATTATGCTCAAAACTGGTGAGCAGATGACGGAGGAGGATGTGCGAGAATTTTGCAAAGGCAACATCGCGCACTACAAAATACCACGTTACATCAAGTTTGTCACCTCATTCCCTATGACCGTTACGGGCAAAGTTCAGAAATACCAGATGCGCCAGCAATCCACCGAAGAACTCGGCTTGCAAAAAGCAGCATCTGTCAAAACCGCATAAATAGAAAAAGAGCGTGTGTGGTACGTAAGACAAAAAAGGTTCCTTTTTTGTCTTACGTACCACACACGCTCTTTTTCTATTTATAGAAATTCTAATGCATAAACGCTAGCATAATGAACTTGTATACGAGCAAAGCAACCGCTACTACTAAGTAGATGCGGAGCGCAAACATGCCAACCTTGCAGGTAAGGGACAATACCGGCTTTGACAACTCTTCTAATGGCGGCATCTGCCATGTATTTTTGTCCATTCCATAAAGCACAATACGCTCTGCATCCGGTCCCTTGCGGATATACTTCATTAGCGAGAACACACCAACTGCTAGCAGCGAAACCACAAGCACGACCCCTGCTATTGCCGCTAACTGCAATGTCTGCGTATTTGTGAACGGAATAAGTGTTGTTGCCGCCAGGATAACCGAGAGCGTTATCAATATACCGATAATAATGGTACAAATCACGTTAAGCCATGCCTTGTTGACCCACGGACCCAACACCGCTTGGTCATTGCACAACAATACAAGAAACATGGTGGCACTGGGAAGTAGAATGCCAGCAAGTGCTTGTACCACCAGTGTCAGGACAGCAAGAACCTGCGCTGGTGAAAGAACTACGATGATGCCTGCACATACGATAAGTGCCGCGTAACTGCTGTAAAAGCTCTTGGCCTCGCTAAACTTGCTATGTAGTGAGTGTTTGGCTTTAAACGTATCGCCAAAGGCATACGAGGTCGCTAGCGAAACCGCGCAAGCTCCAATAATACTTGCATTAAGCAAGATAATCATCAGAATGACGCCCATAATTGGATGTCCAACTGAGCCAAACTGATGAGCTGTTGTGTTTAAGTCTACAAAAGCGTTGTCGAACTTTGTTGCAGCGAAACCAAACGCCGCAGCGATCACCAGCCCTGCCGCCTCGATGTTTGTAAGGAACGCACCAATTATTGTATCGGTACGTTCGCTTTTCATCCAACGGGCAGTGATGCGCTTGTCAACAACATTCGACTGCTGAAAAAAGAGTTGCCAGGGTGTAACCGTTGTACCAATGATGGCAACGATGGTCAAAAGTGCCGTTGAATTGAGACCGCCACGCACACTTGGGATAAAGGTACCGCTCACTACAGGTCCAATAGCACCATGTGGAATAAACGCGATTGGAATCATTAGTAAGCTAGCGAGGCAACACACCCACATCACGCTCTCCCAACGGCGGAAACTACCCGTTGTTGTGATGGCAATCAAGCCGATGACACCGAGTGGAACAGAGATGTAAGGGCTTACACCAAAGTACTGAAGTGCCATACTAAAGCCGATAAATTCAGTGATAATGGTTAAAAAGTTCAAGATGAACAGATCGCTCAGTGCGAATGTACCCCAGAACTTGCCAAATCGCGCGAAGATCAGACGCGCATGCCCAACTTTGCTTACCGCGCCCAAGCGTACAACCATCTCTTGATTAACTATCAAAAGAGGAATCAAAATCAGGAGTGTCCACAATAGTGTTGTGCCGTACTGTTGACCAGCCTGCACATATGTTTGAATACCACCCGCATCGTTGTCGCCTACCATCGTAATCAATCCAGGCCCCATAATCACGAGTAGTGTAAGAAGACGATGAAGCCATGTTTTGCGCGAACCTAGCGCATTGCTTTGAATTGTTCCCCAAGCCCCCTGAATGTCGTCGTTATATACTGCTGTATCAACATGTGTTGCGCGGTCCTCTACCTGATCGAGCACCAGCAGAGTATCTTCAATTTTGTACATGGGAGTACCCCTCTCTTTTCCTTCTTGAAACAAGAGCATAAAAAGGCAAGAGTTCTCTCACGGATAAAGAAATCCTCCGTAGGGACCGATTTATCGCGTCCTGGTGGCAACCAACCACCGTCGAGAACGCGATAAATCGGTCCCTACAAGGTATTATTTCGTCTTTGTGAGAAAACCTGTAAATGAGGTGAGGAGTGAGAGGATGAGACAATCGTTGCCAGAGGAATCAGGCAAGGAAAGTACTACCTTCTCGCTTCTCGCTTTTCGTTGGTTGTGTCCGTAGCAAAAGCGAGTCGTGAGATGATAGCACTATTATATGGAAGTAATGCTAGCAGATCAGAAACGCTCGCACTGTGGAAAGATGGTCACGCAGACACCAACTAGGGTCCGGGTCCATTCGGTTCCTCCTTCGTTCCGTAAAGGTAACGAGCTACACACCTAGATAAAGCGATCTAACGCGTCTTTTAGATCGCGTATCGCCTCATCAGAACTACCTTGTTCAACAGCCCTTGTAACACTTTGTTCGATGGAATATTCCAGGATAGCCCTGCCAACCTGATCGAGTCCAGCGCGAACGGCAGCAACTTGTGTCAACATGTCGTCAACATCGCGCCCTTCATCCCAAAGTCTTTTAAGGCTTGTTGCATGTCCAGCAACGCGTGCCAATCGTTTAGCGATATCCTCACGCGTCGTCGGATCTGCTTGGTGCGTCATGATATTCAAAAACTTTCTTACAAGCAATCCATCTACCCCCCTAGGGGGATGGCTTACTCTTGCTCAGAGTATATCTCACATGTTTCCCAAAAGTCAAGCAAAATTCCATCAGTTTTCCATAAGGCTATACCATGCATAACAAAAACTTCTAGCATACCAGAACCCGTCTATGCTATAATATATCAGAGTTCAGAAGTAGGAATTAATGTATATCTCGCATCTGTCCAACTATATTAAAAGAAAAGAAGAGTAGCACGAGTATATCTTTTTCAGTGCTATTGGTGAGGATAACACATGGCGGAAACAATTAGCCCCGATATGATTATTCATGATGTCGTGAGCAAATATCCTGCAACGGTCAAAGTGTTTCATGGACACGGTTTGCCTTGTACGGCGTGCGCCGTTGGCGCACGCGAAAGTGTCGCGGGTGGTGCTCGTACACACCGCTTTACTCCTGAAAAGCAGGACATGTTGTTGAAAGACCTGAATGCGGTCATCAACAACCAGCCCATCTCGGTTGCGCCTAAGAAGGCTCCGGTTGGGCGTGGTGTTCCACTACAAATGTCTCCGGCCCCGGCAGAACGTAAAATCAAGCAGGTGATTGCTATTATGAGTGGCAAAGGCGGTGTTGGTAAGTCGCTTGTTACAGGGTTGCTTGCGGTCTCCTTACGGCGGCAGGGACAACGTGTTGGTATTCTTGACGGTGACATCACTGGACCAAGTATCGCACGTATGTTCGGTACGAAAGGCCAACCTGGAAAAGCGGCAGACGGTGGTATCGAACCATTGGTAAGCAAGGGTGGTATCAAGGTTATGTCGATGAACATGTTCCTTGAAAAGGATAGCGACCCGGTCGTCTGGCGTGGACCTATGATTTCTAGTGCGATCAAGCAATTCTATAGCGATGTCTCCTGGGGCAATCTCGACTATCTCCTGGTAGACCTGCCTCCTGGCACATCAGATGCACCAATGACCGTGCTGCAATCGCTTCCTGTTGACGGTATTGTTATTGTTACCTCGCCACAGATGTTAGCAACGATGATTGTCATGAAATGTATCAACATGGTACGTCAACTGAAAGGTGTCATTGTCGGTGTCGTCGAGAACATGTCATACTTTGAGACTCCAGCAGGCGAACGCTTCGAGATATTCGGACCTAGCAACGGGGCCGAACTTGTAGGCATGACTGGTGCTCCCCTCTTAGCTCAATTGCCTATTGACTCTAGCCTGACAACCCTGTGTGACTTAGGCCGTGTCGAAGAATACTATGCGGATGGATATGAAACTCTCGCCGCGAACTTTGTGAACACCTTGAAGGTAAAAAGATAACAAAAATATATGCTATGTCCAAGTAAGGCAGTGCCTTACTTGGACATAGCATATATTTTTGTTATCTTACAAACTACTCTCGAATGAACCAAGTACTTTGCAGAAAGTGGTATGTACCGCAAGGTCCGCAAGGGCGGCGCGAACAGCAGGGTCCTCGCGATGTCCTTCAAAGTCAAGATAGAAGACATATTCCCAGGCACGTTGCCGTGAGGGGCGCGACTCTATCTTAAGCACATTGATGTTGTTGTTTGCCAGGACACCTAGACAGTGGTACAGCGAGCCAGGTTGATGCGCCGTTGCCATTACAAGCATTGTCTTCGCATTCCCACTTCGGCGAGGTGCAGACTCCCGACCAAGCGCAATAAAGCGTGTATAGTTACCGCTGATGGTTTGAATGCCGCTTGCGAGTATTTCTAACTGATACAGTTCGGCAGCACCTCTACCTGCAACTGCTGCAACGCCCTCAAGTTGCCCCTCGCGAATCATCTTCGCACTGCCGGCAGTATCATAGGTTGCAACTATCTCGACACCAAGTTTTTGTAGAAAAACATCGCTTTGCGCTAATGCCTGTGGATGTGAGATTACACGCTTGATATCACTTAGCGTTTGCCCAGGCAAACACAATAGACAATGATTGACGGGATGACTAATCTCACCAATGACAAAAAGGTCATGTTGTCGCAACAGGTCGTAGACATCGTTGATGCTGCCCGCTTGCGAATTTTCTACTGGCACCAGGCCAAAATCGACCTCACCTGCGGCTACGGCACGAAAGACATCGCTAAAACCACGATAGGGCAATGGCTCAGTTTGTGCCTCACTAGCTTTCTTAAAATATGCTTGTACTGCCTCATCACCATACGCGCCACGTTCTCCCTGAAAGGCCACGCGAATGTGTGGTTGTTGTATTGAAGCTGATTGTTCTTCATGCTGATTCGTTGACTGTACCACGCGTTATTGTTCTCCTCGTCTAAATGCTGTGTCGATTGTGCCAGCTTACACACCGATTGTCAAGCAACAAGCAAGAGGTAAAACACACCAAAAATAAAACAAGCCTCAAATCGAGGCTTGTTTTTGTATATTGCTGTATATGTCTACCGCAACGCCTTACTGTACGTTGTAATGCGTCTTGTGGTAGTAGACCATACCCTTGCCAAGAACCTTCACAGGTTGAAGTTCTTTAAGCATGATGGCCTCTCCGCACTTTGCACATAGGCGAGCGGTCAAGTGATTGACCTCTTCGCGGTTCGCAAGTGAGGCACGAGCAGTCTTTGAAAGTTCACCCTTCTTAGGCATTGATTGTAGACCCCTTTTCCTCTGCTAACTATAGTTATTTATATGTTTGAATTACCATGTGGTATTGGTTTTCTCATATATGAAAACACCAAAAGCCCACGTTTTGTTCCATGAGTATATCATACTGCGTCGGCAGTGTCCACTGATGAAAACAGGGGAGTCAAATTGCTTTGACTCCCCCGAAATAAACTACGGCCTACGGATTACTACGCTACGAATACGTTTCGCCTACGCAATACGTCCTACACTTTTTCAATCCTACGAAATCCATTTCGTCATGTAAGAGGCGGTGTCGGCCTCTCATATAATAGAACGAGAGGAGACACACATTGTAACGTATTCCCATTTTTCTACCAACCAATACCTGCTCCATGCAAAATCATCTCAAGCGCGCTGATGGCTATAACAGGCAGGAAAATGAAACGCAACGTTTTGTTACTTAAATGTGAGAGCAGGCGCGCGCCACCCAATGCACCAATCAGAATACCAAGCGCAACCGGGGCCGCAACGAGAGGTGGAATATCACCGCGCGAGAAATAGATGCCTGCGCTCGCCGCCGCCGTAACGCCAATCATAAAGTTGCTCGTTGTGGTGGAAACTTTGAGAGGAAGTCGCATAAGTGTATCGAGAGCCAACACTTTAAATGTACCACTGCCAATACCAAGCAATCCTGATATAAGCCCTGCAATATACATCATTGCCAACCCCCACGGAGTGCGTGTGACTTGATAGGGTATATTCTTACCTAAGTGATGATCGGGATACGAGCTTGAAAGTCGCAGCCAGGTGGCCCAACGATCATTTTTTACCCCTTGTGGCAACTCTTCTCCAATTTTGAACAGCAGTGGAGCGGCAGAAACGAGAAGAATAACTCCAAAGACGATTGAGAGCAATCCAGGTGCGAGTAAGCCTGCCAAGAATGCTCCACTAATCGCCCCGATAGTAGTTGCTAGTTCCAGAAACATACCAACACGCATATTGGTCATATGGTCGCGCACATATGCAGCGGCAGCTCCACTAGACGTTGCAATAACAGAGATAATGCTGGCACCGATGGCAAACGAGATAGGCAGCTTGAAGACAAGCGTCAACAGAGGCACAATGAGTACACCTCCACCCAGTCCCACAAGTGAACCAAGCAATCCAGCAGCAATTGAGCCAAGAAAGATGAGCGTGAGTATCAGCAAAGAGAAGTTGAAATGCTGAACCTCACGTTGCTGTTGACTTGTTGCAGTACTACCAAGATAAAAAATGCTAAACAAAAGGATTGCCAGGACGATAAGAGTAATAACTATATACTTACGATCTTTCTCAAGCGCGAAGGTCAAGACAGAAACCGCGACACGAAGAACTGGAGTCGCAATGAGGAGTAGAAGTCCTAGTGCAATAATGCTTTGTGGGCGTAGTACAAGGAGACCCGCACCAATTTGGGAGAGGGTTTGTGGAAACTTGAGCAATCGCTCTGGTGACAATCCTCCTGGCTGAGTTGGTAGCAGAAGTAGTCCAATAATAATAATGGTTGCACTAATAATCACACCACCCTGAAGTACCCATCCTATCGCCTTTGTCGCAAATTTGCTTGCCTTTGTCTCTTGCAGTTGTTCTTGCAGACTCTCTGCCATAAGCGGTTCACGCTGTGACGTATTAGTTGTCATTTTCCATCCTTATAGTATTTAGCGCAAAACAGTTCGGTAGGAAATACTGTTACTTCTATATATTTCATTCAATAAAAGTATACTTTCACTTCTTTCATAAGTCCAATATATGATTTCTATGATTTCGATAAATTCAAAGAATATATTGCAATGTTTCAAACAAGCGTTTTGAAATGAGATGATGAGAGGCATATTGGAGTTTAAAGAAGGAGACTTTCTTATCGTAGCGTTGTATCCCATAAGAAATGAGGCATAAAAAAGACAAATTTCTTGTTATATTATTGTATTCATTGTCCTGAGTGTGATGCCAATCATAGTATAGAAAGGTTGGCGGTTCTATGTTTTCGTTACAACATATACGGTTTTCTCGTCCTTCATTAAAACAAGTCTTTGTAGGAAGTTTAGGTGGAAGTCTAGGGGTTGCGAGTGTCCTTGTCGGAGTTGCTGCCTATATCGTCAACACGTTGACGCGTCCTAAACAAATCGACAATTTCGCGGACCTCTATACCTTCACGCCATTTGAATTGAACCTGCCTGCCGAAGAGGTTTCATTTCCCCCTTCGCGTGGCGATCATCAGGTAAGTGGGTGGTACTTTCCTCATTCCGAGGCAACGGCAACTGTGCTTGTATGTCCAGGCTATCGGGGACGCCGCTCGGACGTGCTTGGTATGAGTGGGCAGCTATGGAAAGCTGGCTACAACGTCCTTGCCTTTGAATATTATGGTCATGGTACTGTTGTGGGCAAATCGGTAACGCTCGGCTATCGCGAGATGAACGATTTTCTTGGCGCGGTAGCCTATGCCAAGCAACGTGCGCCACAAACGCGCTTAGGTGCCGTTGGCTATTCAATGGGTGCCTCAATTGCAATTATGGCAACCGCCAGAACGCCTGAAATAGAGGCACTAGTAGCAGATAGCGGGTTTGCGACACATAGAAGTGCTATTGCATATACAGTACTGCGTACCATACATTTGCCATTTGCGCCCTTCGATTGGCTCACTGATCTCTTGCTATGGCTCCGTGCTGGCTATCATTTCAATCAGGTCGAACCATTGCGTGACATCGGACGTATTGCGCCCCGCCCCGTGCTCATCATTCACGGGTTAAAAGATAGCCTGGTAGACCCAAAAGATGCAAAACTTTTGTATGCTGCCGCGAATGAGCCGAAAGAATTGTGGCTAGAGCCAAACGCTGACCACTGTGGCATCTACTTTGAGGACCGTGCCGCCTACGTCAAGCGCGTCATCGGCTTTCTTGATCGCTACCTCCAGAAGAACAGTCCACTAGTACAGGAGCAGACAAGGCTTTCAGAGGCAAGTTAACGTCTGTAGGGACCGATTGATCGCGTCCTCGTGGCAATCCACCGCCGACCAGGACGCGATCAATCGGTCCCTACCAACGACGTAACCGCATTCCTTTGTTAAAACGACATAATCGGTTCCTATAGACGTTAATCAGGGAAGTCTAGCGTTACCACCATTCCATCTCTCGCGGCACGAGTATCTGGAAATACGCGCCGTGCTGCTTTCTCTGCCTGTGAAGGATCGTTAATCTTGGGACTAAAGTGTGTAAGCACAAGTGCATGTGCCTTCGCATCTCGTGCTATGCCAGCAGACTCTTCCGCATACATATGTCCATGAGCGCGTGCGAGTGGAATGTCCTCTGGACTATCGTACATACTTTCACAGATGAGCAGGTCAACGTCATGGGCCAGTCCTGCTAATGCCTTTGTCGGGCGTGTATCGGTGATAAAGGCAAAGGAGATGCCACGTCGAGGATCGCCAAGTACGTGTGCTGGTGTAATAGTTTGTCCCTGAAACTCAAGTGTCTCGCCATGTTGTAGGCGTGACCAAAGTTGTACGGGTAGACCAAGTGCTTGCGCCTTTTCAACCTGAAAGGCAGGTATTCGCGTCAGTTCGGCACGATAAGCGAGGCAGGGAATACCATGAGCTGCGGCTACGCATGAGCCATGAAGATTCCCAGCCAAGTCAAATGTCTCCCCACCCTTCAATTCATGAATGTGAATAGGAAAGGGAAGATCGGCTGCAATGCGTCGTAGACCCTCGATAACATACGTTGTCCCTGTTGGACCGTAGATGTCAATTGGCTCGGTGCGCCCAGCGTGAGCAACCATAAAAAGAACGCCTGGAAGTCCCGCGACATGATCGGCATGCATATGTGTCAGACAGATTGCGCCCAATTGACGAAAGCCCCAGCCCAACGACTTCCAGGGTATCTGCGTACCCTCGCCACAATCTATAAGTGTAAGTGTTGCACCATTTCGTACTAGCGCGCACGAGAGCCAACGGTTGGGCATGGGCATCATGCCACACGTTCCTAGTAGACAAATGTCGATCATGCTTGTATCCTAATTACATGTTATTTTGGTAAGCCCACGCAAGAGCAACTATCAACGCGGAAAGTGCGCCAATCGTTGTCAGGGCGATGCTGATGATAAAGAAGGGAAAATTGCCCACGATCATCACAATGGCAAAAAGCACCCAGAAACTCGCAAAAATGAATATGAGTATCTGCCATGCTTGGAAGCGTCGCCGCATTGCTGCGCCTTTCGTTACATACTAACATCTTAGAAACACAGTATATCAGATAAATAAAGCGAGAAAAATTCTATGCCAGAACTGCCAGAAGTCGAATATACCGCGCGTCAACTTCGTGCGACCGTTGTTAGAAAAACTATTCAAGATGCTACCGTATTCTGGGACCGTACAATAGGCTATCCCGACCTCACCGATTTCCTTGCTGAGATTGCGGGACGCACCATCGAAGGGGTACGACGACGTGGTAAGTTTTTGTTGCTTGATTTGAGCGGCAATCTTTTCCTATCCGTACATCGCCGCATGACAGGCAACTTCTTACTTTTGCCAGCAGGTTGGGAGATTGATACACACCTACGCGAAACTGACCGTGCGACCTGGAACGTAAAAGGTCCATTGTTCAGAGAAACACAGCCACTTGCTGACCGTCCCGTGAGCGTTGCGGCACGACCAATAACGCTTTCACAAACATTGTACTGCCGCGTCTGCCTGAATTTTAGTGATGGTGAACGCTTGCTGTTTACCGATCCTCGCAAATTCGGACGTGTTGAGTTATGGTCTCGTACTCAAGAAGCAGAGGCCTTCGCTGGTCTTGGACCAGAGCCACTTGATGCGACATTCACAACCGAACAACTCACTACCGCGTTGAGCCGCCGTAAAACTGCCATCAAACCAGCACTTTTATCGCAAGACCTGGTAGTTGGGCTAGGCAACATCTATGCGGATGAAGCTCTATTCTACGCTGGCTTGCATCCATTGCGTCCTGCAAACTCGCTAACTACAGACGAGATACACCTTTTGCATGAAGGCATTATCATCGTTCTCACAAATGGCATTGAGCACGGTGGTACCTCGTTCAATGATTACCGTGATCTGTGGGGTGAGGCAGGAGACAACTATAATCATGTGCTTGTCTATCAAAAAGATGGAACGCCCTGCGTGCGTTGTGGCACTACCATCGAACGCATCGTCGTCGCCCAACGGAGTACGCACTTCTGCCCCACTTGTCAGAAGCCTAGTTTGGTGTAAAAAACGCCGCCGAACATGGGACCGTTTGGCCGTTAACGCTAAAACTCACATCAACAGTTGTTGGCGTCTGTGCAGGTTGACGTCCTTGTAAAGGGAGTGTGAATGCAACATAGCCGCCAGCATCACTTACAGGCTGTTGATCTAATGCCACATCTCCTTGAGTAAAGTGAGCCGTCGCACTCGCCGTTGCTCCGGCAATACCCATAACGTTTTTTGTCAATTTCGCATAGATCGTAATCGTATTATACGGCCCCGGAGCATTATTGCTCGACCAGGCTCCACAGCGATACGCTGGTGCCGTTGGCAATGGAGAAACCTGCGACTGAAACGATTTATCCACCACAACCGTCTGCTGTGGCTTCACCTGCGTAACCGTCGGACCACATGCTGCCAACAAGAGCAACACCCCTAAAGAAAAAATAGAAAAGAGTATTCGATATCTAATGTTCATTTATCAGTTCCTACTGGTCTTCCAACCTTACTGTGATGGTTTTCGTAGGGACCACATTGATGGCGTCCAAGCCCAATTCATTGGGCGAGTTGCATCCGCAATCTTGCATGATCGTGTGCATTAATTGATGCATTATAAGGACTGCACATTGCTTCGCTCGTGCAGAGGACGCCATCAATGTGGTCCCTACGAAAACTGACAATTGAAGATTGGCAGTCTACTACTTTGAGTCTGCTCACTTCCGAGGAAATTTATCGAAATGTAGGAGAGACCCTTGCCGGTCTCCGTGCTCCTCTTAGAAGGAGGAGACCTAAAACATTTGCTTGTAAATCAGCGTATAGTATAACATATACTCCTCACACTCGCGCAAGCTCTGGTGTATGCGTGTACTACGTGTGAAAATCGTGTTAATATCTGCTATCTCTTTTACCGTCAAGGTTGCTGAATGCATGCTGTTATGCTACACTACTGATGGCAACCGTACAATAACGCGTGATTGCAAAAAATCTTTTTTGAGGTGTAAATATCCGTGGACTATCATGCCGATGAACAATTAGAACTCTTGGGCCAACTACTTGACTCTGAACAATTCAAGCAAGGCTCTTTCTCTTCTCAACAAAGCCAATCTACACCTCCGATTGAAACACGTCCCGATCCAGGCCGAGAGAGACGTAAAGGGATACCCGAAGTCGTTCTTGGTGAGACAAAAACAAACGAGCAAATCATAGCGATGGCGCGAGGACTGCTTGCTGGGTCCGGTCGAGCAATCATTAGTAGAATGCGTTCAGAGTCCATTGTAGTCGTGCGGGAGGCGTTTCACGAATACCCTATTCGTATGCGTGAAGCGGCACATGCGATGGTTATCTCTAAGTCAGACTATGTGCGACCCAGCACAGGCGGTCATGTGGGGGTCATTAGTGCAGGCACATCTGATATGCCTATCGCGGAAGAGGCAGCTCTTATCGCGGAGGAAATGGGATGTACCATCACTTCAATCTACGATGTCGGTGTTGCAGGACTTCACCGTCTGCTTTCACCCCTGCGTGACCTCTTGGCGACAAACGTCGATGTGATTATTGTCGCCGCCGGTATGGATGGCGCACTACCTTCGGTTGTCTCGGGACTGGTTCCAGTTCCGGTTATTGGTCTTCCAACGTCTATTGGCTATGGTATGGGCGGCAAAGGGGTTGCCGCGTTGCTTTCGATGTTGCAGACCTGTGCCCCAGGTCTCTCCGTTGTCAATATTGATAACGGAGTTGGTGCGGGCAGTACGGCAGCGTTGATTGCCAATCGAGTGGCGCTGGCACGACGAGAGCATCAATCGCAGTAGGGAAGCAGCGAGATGTTCCTGATATAAGGCTAAAGGAGATAGCAGGATGTCTCACCGCTGAAAAGTTGGGTACATGGGATGTATGGAGTTTAAGAGAGGCGGGACTTTCAATGGCGAACAATAAACGTGGTCCTCAACCGGGTTCACAAAAGGCAAAACACGGTGGCGAGGCAGTACGCGAGAAATATGGCCCTGAATTCTACTCTAAGATCGGAAAAAAGGGTGGCGATTCTGTAAAGGAGAAGCGTGGTCAACAATTCTATGCCGAGATCGGAAAAAAAGGCGGCGAATCGACCAAACGTCAACAAGGTGCAGAATTCTACTCTAAGATTGGAAAAAAGGGCGGTGAACGCGGCCGCACAGCCGACTCTATAGAAGAAGAGACAACCGAAGTCAAAGAATAAAAGCTGCTATCCACAGAAGAACGAGTCGATACATCGACTCGTTCTTCTGTGGATAGCAGCTTTTATTGCGAGAATACTGCTTAAGTTATTCATGACGTTTCAAATACGGTGGAATATCTATTGCCTCTTCCTCAGCTTGCCGCTCTTGACGACGACCCAGACTACGTAGCCCACGCAGATCATCCAGGCTACGCTGCTGGCGTCCTGGCGGAGTACCAGGGACACGAGTCAGCGGTGCCGGTGGTGGCGCAGGAGGCGGTGATGTGGGTCGATACGCCGCTGGACGCCGTTGCTGTGGTGTTTGAACTTGCTGTTGTGGTGCTGGTGGTGTCGCACGTTGCTGCACTTGCTCTGGGCGTACCGCTTGTAGTCGCACCGTATGCAACTCCTCCATCCCTGCCGCGATGAGTGTCACTCGAATACCGTCACGTAACGATGGATCAACGACGGCACCAAATGTGATATCGGCAGCATCGTCAATAGCTTGCCCAATACGTTCAGCGACCTCGTTCACCTCAAAAAGTGTCATATCGTCGCCACCACTAATATTGAACAAAACACGTTTCGCACCGCGAATGGTCACGTTCAAAAAACCACCAGCAATAGCCTCTTCCGCCGCTTGCTGAGCACGATTGCGTCCCTGCCCTTGTCCAATGCTCATCAATGCAGTGCCTGCCTCACGCAGCACACTCCGCACATCGGCAAAATCAACATTGACCATTCCTGGCACGTTGATGACTTCCGCGATACCTTGCACACCTTGTCGTAACACATCGTCCGCGATCTTGAACGCATCGGAAAGATTGCTGTCACGTCCAACGGTCGAGAGCAGTCGGTCATTAGGCACAGTAATCAATGCGTCGATCTCCGCGCTTAGCCCTGAGATACCATCCTGTGCGATACGGCGACGCCGTGATCCCTCAAAGGTGAACGGTAGGGTGACAATGCCAACGGTAAGCGCGCCCATTCTCTTTGCAACTGAGGCGACAACAGGAGCCGCACCAGTACCAGTGCCACCACCCATACCAGCAGCGATAAAGACCAGATCAGCATTGCCCAGTACCGCACGAATATCGTCTATACTCTCGCTCGCCGCACGCATGCCAACCGCAGCGTTCCCACCTGCACCCAGGCCCTTGGTATGCTGATGACCTAGGCTTACACGATCTGCTGCCGGTGAAAGAGCCAGCACCTGAGCATCTGTATTCATCGCCACAAAACGCACACCGCGTACCCGTGCGCTCATCATGCGATTGATGGCATTCATACCACCACCGCCGACGCCGACCACAACGATGTCTACGGCATGCTGTCCCTGCATCCTGGGATCAAAGGGTGATTGCACAAATTGAGGCGATGTATTTCCATCGGTATTTCGCATATTCCAGTCTGGTCGTGCTCGCTCGTTCTGCTGATTCATTCCTGCTTCCTCCACCTCGTGCCGGAGTACGGCCCACTGGTCTTCCTGCTTTTCGTACACGTCTGGGCGTGCTTTGCTGGTGGCCCGCTCTACCCATTGTTCCTGGGCTAGCTCACTGTTGTGGGCGTCGTGGGACATTGGCTGCATGCAACCCCCATTTCCTCTGGCCCTGCCCTTAAACAAGCAGGTGTGTACGATAATGCAAGGCATTGTACCTTACCCGCATTGTAACAAGCATGTCAAGTTTTTGCAAGTAATAGTCCTTCTTGTATATAGAAAGAGAACGCCTGACGACTACAGCCGTCAGGCGTTCTCTTTCTATACATAAAACTACTCTTTTTTGAGCGAAATGCCTCCACCAGTCTCTTTGGACGCTTTCTTCTCTTTCGCAGCTTCTTTCTTTTGCTTGTTCGATTTAGGCGCAACTTTCTGCGTCTTCTTCTGTTCTTTGTTTGCCATTTCCTTTATCACCTCCAGACCTGTCGTTGACTAGAGTCAGTCGTAGTATAGTGATATCACTTTTTTAGCAGTCCGTCAAACTCAGCGTGCTTTTCTGGTCAAGCGTACTGTTGTTGCTCCTCATAACTTGCCATCGCATGGGCAATCATCCGTAGAACGCCCCCGACATCCATCGGCTTTCGCAACTGATAAATACCGCGTTGCTCAAGCTCCTTTGTTGGTAGCGTCGCACTCATCATGATCGTTGGCACATGCTTAATATCGTCTTTCACACGGAGCCGATCATACAGCTCTAATCCGTTGATCCCCGGCAAACGATAATCAAGCAGCATAAGACATGGATGGATATGGGGAGCCTTTTCTAACGCGGTCAAACCATTATCTATCACGACAGTGTTATAGGGCGTCTCATCTTCGATAAGCTGTTGTAGAAAATGCCCAATGTCTGCATCATCCTCCACAATTAAAATCGTTGTGTTTGGCAAACTTTGAGCTGCTGGTGGAATGACCTCCAGTGACATGTTCGTTCCTTTCGTCGTTGGTAGTTTTGAGTCGGGCTTAAAGTGATAGTATACTTGTATGTAACGGATTTGCAAGAGCGTTGGTGACGAATATTTTGTCTTTAGCAAAATACACGCTTACATATGAAATACTCTCTTCGACCTGTACAATAGGGACGACATATACGAACAAAGAAGGGCAACAAAAATCGCATGATACACGCACTCATATTCGACTTTGATGGGCTTATTTTAGATACTGAGGAGCCAGAGTTTCAAACATGGCAAGAGGTCTACGCCGAACATAACGCGCACCTCCCACTTGACCAATGGGCCACCGCTATTGGCAGCGGAATTGAAGCTTTCGATGTCTTTGGCTACCTCGAAGCACAAGTTGGAAGCACAATACAACGTGAAGACATCGCGGTACGCCGCCGCGAACGCAACCGCGAGCTACTCGCGCTAAAAACGGTGCTCCCCGGTGTCGAGACATACATCGACGATGCGAAACGACTCGGCCTAAAAATCGCGGTCGCCTCAAGCTCAACACGTGCATGGGTCACAGACCACTTATCACGTCTCGGCCTGCTTGAAAAATTCGACTACCTGCGTTGTGGGGACGAAGTGGCGCACAAAAAACCTGATCCAGAACTCTACCTCGATGTCCTCAAGCAATTCGGCATTCCAGGCGATCAGGCCATCGTGCTAGAAGATTCTCCCAACGGAGTTAGGGCGGCTCAGGCAGCAGGTATCTTCTGCGTCGCCATTCCCAACGTCGTCACGGGCCAACTCCCCCTCGACCACGCCGACCTACGCCTAACATCAATGGCCGACATGCCACTAGAAAAACTGATAGCACTTGTGGAAAGTAGGGGGAGACAGGTGCAAGCATAATTGTAGGGACCGATGATCCTGTTGAACAAATTGGTATGGATATGTGTAGGGACCGATTGATCGTGTCCTTCTCGGGTGTTGATTGCCACGAGGACGCGATCAATCGGTCCCTACACATATCCCCAATCTGCATTCGAGGAATGAGTAAGGCAGCGGATGCCCTTATCCCTTCTCTCGTGGCGCAATTCCACAAAATCCTACATTGCTCCACCCAATCTCTTGCCCTTTACCATGCTCACTCAAATAATCATAGAGCATATGCGCTTGTGTCGTCTCTGCCCAATCTGCCTCTACTTTAGCGAATGCGCTACGGGCAGTTCGTCTACCCTCCGAACCATCCCCATCAACAACCGTATCCACAACAATCCGCTTTGCCCCACTTGTAAATAGTCGTTGCCCAAACGCTTCAACGTTTGTATAGGGCAGACATGGACTAACCGTAATTTGTGTATGAACGCCATTGTTGCTAGCTTCTCGTACCAATTGCCAGCGTTTTTCTAACATCGGCCCACCTCTAAGACGTTTCAGGTATGCTTGATCGTTGGTCTCAATCGTCACCGACAACCACGCATAGGGAATGCTGCTCAGTAACGGAATATCTCGCTCCGCTAAAGGTGAACGTGTCTGAACAACAAGCAAATCTAAATCAGGATAGCGCGAGAATACTTCAAGACACCGCCTCGTCATGTGGTACGTATTTTCAATGGGTTGGTACGGGTCTGTCGTGCTACTCATGAAAATGCGTAGTGTCCGACGCACCTCTGGTTTCATTCTGGCAAGCATCGTCTCCAGCAATTCGGCTGCATTTATTTTAACCTGTACTGCTTCTCCCCAATCCGCCGTAAATCCACTGAAAGACCAGTTGGGCAGAAATTGTGCATAGCAATACATACCGCACGTCGTTTGTCCAAACCCACATCCTGTATATGCCGAGAGTGCATGCGTAAAAGGATAGGGTCCACTAGCCAAAAAACCATTGCGTTGTGGTGTCAAAATTCCTTTCGCCTCTTTAAGCGCAACTTCTATATATTTGACCTCCAAACATTTACTCTATATCCACCGAATCCCCTGGCTTGCTCATTGACTGAAACGTCATACCCTGCTCAGAGAAGTACCGCGTATAGTTAGCGTAGCGTTGTTTGATAAAAAAGTCTTTTACATAGCCATCGTGAATCGGCAGAATCATTTGTGGCGCAATTCGTTCGGCAAACTCTGCTACCGTTAGCTCTGTAAGCCACGGAGCCATCACTGGTAACGCTAGCGTCTTTATGCCCTTCAATGGATTAAGCGCAGGTTCAAAAGAATCGCCAGGATTCAAAAAGCTATCGTTCAGAACATACGCCGTATTTTGTGGCAATGTTGGCGCAAGTATCTTTGTATGAGGGGTAGAAAGCGCACGAATAGTAAAGTTTTTCGTCTGTTGACTGCCCTCTTCCAGCATCGTTGCCTCGATACCTTCCTTCGCAAGTGCAGTCTTACCCTCGCTATTCGTGATAACCGATGCATTGCTCAAGGCCAGGATTTTTTTGAGTGACGCCACATCCACATGATCGGGATGCTGATGTGTCAAAATAACCATTGTCACATCTCGAAATGTCTCAGGCTGTACCAGCCCTTCATTAAAGGAAAAAATACCAGGATCAAACAAAATCTTCTCTTCACCCTCTTCAACCACAAGACACGAATGAATGTACTTATATACTCGCATGTAAGTGTTCTCCTCTATGTGCTCAACATTACTTCCGTTTACCTATACGCCTCGCTTACAAGAATTGTTTCAGTTCCCTTACATGCTATTTGGTGTTACTATACAGTAAATGATAATCCAAAGTGATATGAATTGTAGGCGTCTGCCACCCTTGATTTGATCAACGGCGTAGGGACCACATTGATGGCGTCCACGCCCAATTCATTGGGCGAGTTCCATCCGCCAGCTTTCAGGTGATCTCTTGCAAGAATCGGTGCATTCAAAGGACTGCACATTGCTTCGCTCGTGCAGCGGACGCCATGAATGTAGTCCCTACGAAATTAATTCATTACACCCTGTTAACAATGTATCATGTTAGAGGATGTTATTAAACAGATAGGACACAAACATATGGGACAACTCATTGTACAAGTCGATGCATTTTCAAACAAGTTGTTCGCGGGCAACCCTGCGGCTGTCTGTATTCTACAAGAGCTACGTGACGAGCAATGGATGCAACAGGTCGCGCAAGAAATGAACCTCTCCGAAACAGCATTCCTTGTCCCACACGAGGACGGATACAATCTGCGCTGGTTCACTCCCCTTGTCGAGGTTGATATGTGTGGACATGCCACACTTGCCAGTGCCCACGTTCTCTGGGAAACAGGCCAACTACAAGCAGGCACAAAAGCTCGTTTCTACACCAAGAGTGGACTCTTGACCGCCGAGCAACAGGGGACATGGATCGAATTGAACTTTCCCATCAAGCCAGCGCAAAAGGTCGATGAGCCGACCCACTTATTGCAAGCATTAGGTGTTCCAGCCCAGTACATTGGCAAAAACGAGTTTGATTATCTGGTAGAAGTGGATTCAGAAGAGGTTGTACGCAACATGCGCCCGAATTTTTCATTGCTAAAAGCAATTCCTGCGCGTGGCATCATCGTCACCAGTCGTGCTAGTACCGAGGGCTATGATTTTGTCTCGCGCTTCTTCGGTCCACAAGTTGGCGTTGATGAAGACCCTGTAACAGGTTCAGCCCACACCTGTCTCGCCCCCTATTGGAGTAAGAAACTCGGCAAAGACACAATGGTAGGCTATCAAGCCTCGGCTCGTGGTGGCATCGTGCGTGTAATGCTTGCAGGCGAACGCGTCCTGCTCGGTGGGCAAGCGATAACTGTAATGCGTGGGGAACTGGTATAACAACACAACAAAAAAGCGATGTATGCAGTTTCAACTGCATGCATCGCTTTTTTGTTGTTGGTTACTAGCTTCGACCATGTACTTTTTCTGGCTCTACAACAAAAACGTATTAGTGGTATATTCTCATCAAAGGAAATGTATAGACCATTATGCTACCGACAAGGAAAAACGATGCTCTCTTTTCTCCAACTCACAACCTCTGTGGTTGCCTATGTAGAGCAACCACCCTCTATACACACGCTTGTTACGCTTATCCTTGTTCTGCTCATTGCCGTAATCGCGCTTGCATTGCTGGCCCCACGCCTGAAAGTTCCATACCCTATTATGCTCGTCATTGGTGGCCTCATCCTGGGTTTTGTCCCTGGTCTGCCACGCTTTACCCTCAATCCCGATGTTATTTTTCTCCTGTTCCTCCCACCATTGGTCTACTCATCGGCCTGGGGTACCTCATGGCGCGATTTCAAAGATAATCTTCGCCCTATTTTAACGCTTGCCATTGGTCTTGTATTCTTTACCACACTTATTATTGCTATCGTCGTCCATGCAATTGTGCCATTGATGCCGTGGACGACTGCGTTCGTGCTAGGTGCTATTGTTTCTCCAACTGATGCGGTCGCCGCAACCTCTATTGCACAACGGCTTGGCATTCCACGTCGCATCGTAACTATCTTAGAGAATGAGAGTCTTTTCAATGATGCATCAGGACTCGTAGCATATCAGTTTGCGGTGATGGCAGCAGTAACTAGCACATTTTCTTTAGGGAACGCAGCCATACAATTTGTTGAGGTAAGCATTGGTGGCATTGTGATTGGTCTCGCTGTTGGTTGGGTACTTGCCTTCGTACACCGCCATCTGGATAACTCCACATTAGAGATTGTTATTACTCTAATGACACCATTTGCAGCATATCTGCTCGCTGATTTCCTTCATGTGTCTGGCATCCTTGCAACAATAGCCACAGGCTTATATTTAGCGCGCAAATCGTCCGTCCTCTTCTCCGCTCAGACACGTCAACAAGCTCTTGCGGTCTGGAACACGGTTGTGTTTCTATTAAATGGTTTAGTCTTTGTCTTTATTGGCTTACAGTTGAGAAGCGTCCTTGATGCACTCAATGCTACAAGTGCTCACTATACTGCGTTAAATCTTATCTGGTATGCTATTAGCGTGAGTATCGCGACAATACTTGTGCGTATCATCTGGGTTATTCCCGCAACATATCTGCCGCGTCTACTGTTTCGCCATGTACGTGAAAGCAACCTCTATCCCAATTGGAGAAGTGTAGCAGTCATTGGCTGGACAGGTATGCGTGGTGTCGTATCTCTGGCTGTAGCACTCTCCATTCCCTACTCAATTGCAAGTGGCAAGCCATTTCCCGAACGCGCATTAATCATATTTCTAACCTTCTGCGTCATTCTTTCGACACTCGTGCTTCAAGGTCTCAGTCTGCCGTTCATCATCAGAACGCTTGGCTTGAAAGACGATGGTGAAACTGAACGTGAAGAGGTCAAAGCGCGCCAAGTAGCATCACATGCCGCCCTTAGTCGTATTGACGAATTGATCGAGCAAGGTCTTGCTCCTAAAGATGTCGCCGAGCACCTACGCGAACACTATGAGGCGCGTGCCCAAAGCATAGAGGATGCAGCGAATAGAACACAGGATGGACAAAAAACGCAATATGAAACGTATCAACATATCCAGCAAGAAACACTAAAAGCTGCCTACAACTCTGTGGTGCAGTTACGCGATGAGGGCGCAATCAACGACGAAGTACTTCACCGCATCGAGCGCGAACTCGACCTGCAAGAGCAGCAACTAGAAGAGTAAGATGCGATTTTACCTAATGAATGCGGATACGTCGTTTGTAGGGACCGCTTGATCGCGTCCTCTTTTGTGAAATAGGATTATCGCGTCCACTGCACGGGTGAAGCAATGTGCAGTCCTCGTGATGTATCAAATGCACCAATAATGTACTCCATTTAAAAAAACATTGACATCTTAAAGGCATTCTGGTAATATTCAAGTGTTGCACCCATAGCTCAGTGGATTAGAGCACCGGGTTGCCTACATAAGCTGGTGTAGCTCAATGGATAGAGCAACTGACTTCGGATCAGTAGGTTGCAGGTTCGACCCCTGTCACTAGCATTAAAGCTCATATAAAAGCTGTTCAGCTAATCCCCTTTAATAAACTTGGTTTTTGTTTCGCCTCCTCTAATCGCGCCATTCTTCAGACTTATATCGGCTTTTATCCTTCCAAGGCATAAAATATTCCCCCTTTAACCCTATTGTGCTGACCAATTTTAACACAACAATTGATAACGTTCAATATGGTTGACTTCCATAGACTCATTTGTTATCATGACCATAGTAAAGAATATCTATATGTGATTTGTCCCATAGAAAGTGTAAGATGCAGAAGACGCGAACCTGGCGCGACCTCCTGAAAGAATTGCTCTATAATGTAAAAGAGCGTGAGCGAGTCGCTAGCGAACTGGGTATCAACCCTATAACCCTCAATCGCTGGATACAAGGCGAGTCAAAACCTCGTTCGCGTAGTCTACGCGGCCTCCTACTTGCCTTACCAGAACACCGCGAAAGCCTTCTTGCACTGATTGAAGAAGAATTTGGGGATTTCGCCGCCGAAGCACGAGGGGATGCAACGCTTACCATTCCTGACGAGTTTTACAAACGCGTGCTTCATACACTCTCTGCTATCCCTCCTATCCTGCGTTTCTCGTCGCTTTGTGACCTCATTCTACAGCAAGCCATTGAACAACTTGACCCGTATGGACAAGGCGTCGCGGTTATCATCGCGAGTTGCATGCCTCCCTCCGACCTGCACAAGGTACGTAGTCTGCGCGAAAGCGCTGGACGCGGCACTCTACCTTGGCCCCGCGATTTAGAGCAATACGCTATCTTGCTTGGGGTAGAGTCGTTGGCAGGCCATGCCGTGAGTTCGCGTCACCTGGAAGTAAATCAAGCACTTGGCAAGCGGCTTAGTTTATCCCTTGGCTACAAAAGCGTGTGGGAGGAAAGTGCTGCCGCTGTCCCTATTATGCAGGAGGGCAAAATCGCGGGCGGCTTGCTCGTATCGAGCGCGAGACCAGACTACTTTGTACCAAACCGATGTGAACTGATCGAAAGCTATGCGGAGCTGGTGGCTTTAGCATTCGCGCCACAGGATTTCTATGAGCCACAACAGATCGAACTTGGTTTTTTACCTCCCTACGATGTGCAACTACCCCATTTCTCCAACTTTCGACACCGTGTTGCTCAAATGATGACGCAACAAACACAGGGCAAGCGGCCAACAAATATCGTGCAAGCGGAGCAAGTGGTCTGGCAGCAAATCGAAGAAAAACTATTGCGGGAGGACGGTAGCACTCATGAGCATCCCTGAAAGAAAAGAGAGGTCTTCTATGAGCCAAAGCGATAATTCATATTTCACCGATCCCGAAAGCGGCGCGGAAATGGCACGTGTGATGGATCAAGATCACCTGTTCACAAAAGCGATGGGTGGACTATTTTCTGAACGTTCCTCGCTTTCAGGCATTCGTCGCATCTTAGATATCGGCTGTGGACCCGGCGGCTGGGGACTGGATATCGCCATGACTTATCCAGAGATCGAGGTTGTCGGCATCGACATCAGCGAACAGGCGATTGACTACGCCCGTACACAAGCACGAGTGCGAGGGTTGGAAAACGTCACGTTCATGACGATGGATGCCACAAAACCACTAGACTTTCCTGATGCCTTCTTTGATCTTGTCAATGCACGAACTATCGGCTTCTTGCCTACCGGAGTCTGGCCCAACCTGATGCGCGAATGTATGCGTATGCTCAGGTCGGGCGGTGTTATTCGTCTGACCGAAAGCGAATGGAGTTTCAGTAACAGCCCAGCTTTGGAGGCCATAACCGCGATTTTCTGTCGTGCATTGAAAGCTGCTGGACAAAGCTTCTCACCCGACGGGCGGCGTCACGGCATCACAACCATGCTGGCTGGTTTTCTAAAAGACGCTGGCTGTGTCAACGTGCAACAAGTCCCCTACGTGATCGACTTCTCTGCTGGCATGGAAGCCCATGCGAGCGTCTGCAAAAACTGGAAAGTCGTCTATAAGCTTTCCCAGCCTTTCTTCATCAAGACAGGCGTCTCAACGCAAGCAGAAATCGACCCTCTCTACGACCAAATGCTCATCGAAATGATGCTCGACAACTTCCGAGGCATAATGTACCTGCTGACTGCATGGGGCGAGAAGCCGTAGTAAGAAATAGCAAGTAAGGGTAAGCATGGGCAGGACAGGGGCAAGCCAGTCCCTACTATACGACGAAAACGCCACTGCGTGGCGAAGCCGCGCGACTCCGTATATAGTAGGGACTGGGCTTGCCCCTGTCCTGCCCCCACTTCAAACGTTTGCGTCATCATCCCTTCTCTTCACCCTCATTCTCTCCTCTACCCTTCAAATATGCTTGGAACCACTCTTCCACCACATTTCCAAAGTAAAGCGCGTTCTCGATATCGGTTGTGGTGCTGGTGCATGGGTCCATGATGTCGCACAACACAACCCACATATGCAGGTGGTTGGCATTGATACTAACACCTCCTTCATCGAACACGCCCAAAAACTCGCCTACAATATCCACAACGCGACCTTCCTACGGCAAGATATGCATACGCTTGAAGGCGTCTTTCAACATGGCTCCTTTGATCTTATTCATTTGCGTTTCTTAGCTGGCACCGTTTCGGTCACGCAGTTTCCTCACCTCATCCAATCCGTGTTGCGCCCCTGCAAACGCAACGGTCTACTTATCATGACCGAGGCCGAACTTCCTCTAACCTGTAGTACCGCGTGTGACTACATGGCCTCGCTGCTCCTCAGTAGCATGATTAAGGCTGGTATGGCCTTTTCTCCTGGCTTCACGCCACAACTTGGTATTGCATCGCGTATCCGCTACTGGCTACGCGCTCAACACTGCATTCTCAAGCACGACGACACATGCTATCTCGATATCTCACACGGCAAACCTGCCCATAACACCTTTATGTAGGAAGCAATTCTTTTTGCACAACAGATACGCCCCTTTGTCCTCAGCACAGGCGAGATAACAAAAACTCAATTCGACGACCTCTTCACACGCTTACAAACAGAAATTCCTGCCCGTAACTTCTACGGCGTCTGCCCTCTGCACACCATAATCGCTTTCAACAATGTCTATCCCTATAAATTTACCTTGATTTAGCCTCGCATCTCACGTATACTTTTGACTAAAAGGAGAAAGTCTATATGCTTGAGCAAAGCCAACAAGAGGACTCAACGCTGATTCCCACACAAGAACCGACTCGCGACTATGCCTATTACAAAGATGTATTTGACGGCTATCCCATGCCCTTTGCCTATCTTGACCTGGACCTACTAAACAAAAACATTCACGAGATTATATCGCGTGTTGGTGGCAAAAAGGTCCGTCTCGCCTCCAAGTCGCTGCGTAGTGTCTCCGTTATCAAGCGTATTCTCGCCGCTTCTCCAACATTTCAAGGTGTAATGAGCTATACTGCCCTTGAAGCCGTCTATCTGGCCTCACAAGGTATTGATGATCTGCTCATTGGCTACCCAACATGGCACGCGGACGACATTGCGGCGGTAGCGCGCGCCACTTCAGAGGGAGCGCACATCACACTGATGATTGATAGCATTGAGCATATAGAGCAGGTCGAGAGAATCGCAAGCAAACATGGTGTCCGTTTACCTCTTTGTCTTGATATCGACATGGCGACCCAATTTCCAGGACTACACTTTGGCGTCTGGCGTTCGACCATTCGCACTCCCGAACAGGCCCGACCTCTCATCGAACGCATCTTGACCTCAGCACACGTCTGGCTCGATGGACTCATGGGTTACGAGGCACAGATCGCAGGTGTCGGCGACCAGGTTGCGGGTCAAGCACTCAAGAGTGCGTTGGTGCGTCAACTCAAACGCTACTCTCTGCGCGAAGTCGTCGAGCGACGTACAAAACTCGTCGAACTCATCGCCTCATACGGGCAACCGCTCCGCTTCGTCAACGGTGGTGGTACAGGCAGCATCCGTACAACCCGTACCGAACCTGCCGTGACAGAAATAACTGTTGGCTCCGGCTTCTATGCGCCCGCCCTCTTTGATAGTTACCGGGACTTCCGCTATCAGCCAGCCGCTGGTTTCGCCATCGAAATCGTGCGTCATCCCGCTCCATCGCTTTACACCTGTCTTGGCGGTGGTTATATTGCCTCCGGTTCGGTTGGTCCCGAAAAGCTGCCTCGTCCCTATCTGCCCACAGGAGCTAACCTCGACTCAAACGAAGGAGCAGGCGAGGTACAAACGCCCATCAGATACAAAGGCAATGTCCCACTAACACTCGGCGACCCCATATTTATGCGTCACAGCAAAGCCGGAGAACTCTGCGAACGTTTCACTCACCTATTACTCGTCTCAGATAGCACCGTCAAAGGCAAAATCACAACATACCGAGGCGACGGCCAATGCTTCATATAGCCGTGTTGTAATGCTGATAAGATGCGAGAACGTTTGTAGGGACCGATTTATCACGTCCTTGTCAGACATGAATATTATTGGCAGGACGTTGAAATGTGTCTCATACCTCCAATATTTGTGGATGGGCAAAGGACGTGATAAATCGGTCCCTACAAACGTTCTCCTTGAATAATAAAATATGAAGGAAGAATACATGACCACAACCACAAAGGGCCAATGGACCAACTGGTCGGGTTCGGTAACATCTAACCCACAACAGATCATCAAACCTAACACCATTGATGAACTCACCACATTGATGAAAACCTATGCACATGACGAACGCCATGTGCGTGTTGTCGGTGCAGGGCACTCCTTCACTCCATTAGTACAAACAGATGATATTTTGCTCTCATTGGAACACCTGCAAGGCATCACGAATATTGACGATAACCACAACACCGTCACGGTCCTTGGTGGCACATGGCTCAAAAACCTTGGTGCCGACCTCTTCAAGCACGGTCTGGCACAAGAAAACCTCGGCGACATCGACGTACAAAGTATCGCAGGTGCCATTAGCACCGGCACACACGGCACCGGCATCGCTTTTGGCTCTATTGCCACACAGGTCGAAGCCTTGACACTCGTCACCGCTAACGGTGAACTCCTTCGATGTTCGGCAGAGCATAACCCCGATATTTTCAAGGCCGCTCAAGTTTCGCTTGGCACCTTGGGCATTATTGCAGATGTAACGTTGCGTGTCGTTCCTGCTAAACGTCTGCACTTCAAAAGCCATCGTGAGAGTCTTGAGCAGTGTATCGCCAATGTTGAACGCTACAAGCAAGAAAACGACCACTTCGAGTTTTACTGGTTCCCCTATACAAAGTGGGTGCAAACAAAATTTCTCAATCAGACGACCGCTCCAGCCAGCAAAAGCACACTCTGGGGTACCTTCAACAAAATCGTTCTGGAGAACGGCGTCTACTGGTTGCTCTCCGAATGTAACCGCATGTTACCCAAACTTTCAAAAACCATCAGTAACATCTCCGCACAAGGTATCGCGCCCGTTGACGAAGTTAACTACAGCAACCTGCTCTTCTCGACTCCGCGTGTCGTCCGTTTTCAAGAGATGGAGTATAACATTCCTGCCGAGCATTTCAGTACCGTACTGGCAGAGATCAAGGCGTGTATTCAGCGTGAGCGTTTTGAGGTTCACTTTCCAATAGAATGTCGCTTCGTGCATGCCGACGACATCTGGCTTAGTCCTGCCTATCAACGCGACTCAGCCTACATCGCCGTTCATATGTATCAAGGTATGCCCTATAAGTCGTACTTTGAGCACATCGAAGCCATCTTCCAACGCTATCAGGGTCGTCCACACTGGGGTAAAATGCACACCCAAACCGCCGAAAATCTCGCCACGCTCTATCCCCACTGGCATGATTTTCGTCGTATTCGTGCCACACTCGACCCCAAAGGTCTCTTTCTCAACAACTATCTAACGGACCTTTTTGACGCCAACAGCCCAGTACCTCTCAATGATACCCGTAATGCTGTGCCAGTCGAACACAACGAATAAATTATACAGGTGTGATAAATTCGTAGGGACCACATTGATGGCGTCCACGCCCAATTCATAGGGCGAGTTGTCGTCATCACGCGTGACAAAGGAAACTCGCCTAATGAATTGCGCCTCGGACGCGATAAATCGGGTCCCTACGTCTGCCAATCTTGATCTTTCGCAGAGGGATGAACTAAAAATAAGGAGCATTTATCTATGGCCGACACCTCACCACCAATCGTAACACCTGTCGCCACTCTTCGTAGTGGTGCTCTTGGTTTGCGCCACGCCATTGTTATCTCTGTTGCGGTTATGTCGCCTGCCGCCTCTATCTTTTTCAACACCATTCCCCAGGCAGGTCTTGTTGGGGCTGCGCTCCCCCTCTGCTATGTCATCGGTTTCATCGTTGCCTTACTCATGGCAAATCAGTATAGCGAGATGTCGCGTGAACTTCCGTCAAGCGGCTCGGCCTACACCTTTGTCACTCAAGGACTTGGACCACGTTGGGGTTTTCTCACAGGTTGGATTGGACTCATCGCGGTCGCCCTCGGCGCACCTTATTCCTTTATTTTGATGAGTGCTAACCTACAAACGCTGGTCTATCGCTGGTTTGGCCTCAACTTGCACTGGACCTTCTGGTTCGTTGCCGCCACAGGCATCGTCTTTGCCTTATGCTATATCGGCATTCGTCAATCGCTCAGTATCGACTTGACGTTCCTCACGTTCGAGATTGTCGTCTGTCTTATCCTTGCCTGTATCGTCCTATTTCACGTTGGCGGTCAAGGTGGGTTGACCTCTGCCCCCTTCACCACAAGTTTGATCCCAAAAGGCGGCGACCTCTCGATTGGAGTTGTGCTCGCCATTCTCAGCTTTATTGGTTTTGAAACGGCGGCAGCTCTTGGCGAGGAGACGCGCAACCCTCATCACAACATTCCACGCGCCGTATTTGGCTCAATGATTGTGGTTGGTATCTTCTATATCCTGATGGCCTATGTCGCGACGATTGGCTATGGTGTCAACAACATGGTTACAGGTTATGCTAACGATGCTGCTCCATTCGACACTATTAGTCGTCACCTGAGTGGGAGTGTCTTTGCTGCCTTGATTGACCTCGTGGGTGTCTTCTCATTCTTTGGTGCCGCGCTTGCCATTATCAACGGTGGCGCACGCATTCTCTACGCCGTTGGTCGTGATGGTCTCCTACCACGTTGGATTTCATGGACGCATCCCACACGTCAAACTCCTATTGGTGCTGTTACACTTCTCTGCACCATCGGCCTCATAAGTGGTATTGTGCTCGGCCTTTTCCTTACTCCAATCAATGCCTTTGCCTTCTTTGGTACGCTTGACGCCATCTTCGTCATCCTCATCTACATCCTTGTCAATATTGCATGCATCCGATTTTTCTGGCGTCAACGACGTGAACATTTCAGTTGGCTCCGCAACGGCGTTTTCCCTGTTCTAAGTACGCTTATCACCGTTGGCATTCTCATCGCCGCCATCGCCTCACCCGGTTCTGGCGCACTTGCTACTATCCCGTTTGTTGTTGGTATCTGGCTTGTGTTAGGTGTTGGTTTATTATTCGTACTCAGATCGAAGATTGCTTGAAGCATTCAGAAAGGAGCATTTCTTCATGGCAAATGTAAATTCAGTCACAAAACAAGCTCCATCCCTAGTAAAAGATACAACCCGACGCCAACGTACTATAGTCGTAAGTATCATGCTGTTTGCCGCCGCCTTGACTATTGTATACTGGCTTATCTGGTTTGGAGGTGGTCGCGCCCTTCTCGCCTCAAGTCAAGCCCCCTCATACTTCGTGTTTGAAAACGCCTTTCCAGCCGCCGACGCATGGCTCACACTAACCCTCATCATCGGGGCTATTGGCCTTATACAGCGCAAATCGTGGGGCCTACTCTCTTCTTTGTTAGCCAGTGGTGCAGGTATCTACCTTGGCAGCATGGATGTATTATTCGACCTTGAAAACGGCATCTATCTCGTTCCTAAAGGCACCGATCCCACTTCCGCTATCATCGAAATATGCATCAACATCCTCACCTTTGGTCTAAGCATCGCTGGAATCATCTACATCTGGCGTAACCGCTCCTGGTTCCTTACCGATTAGTTCCTGTATGGGCGCAATTAAAAGGTGTAGGGACCGATTTATCGCGTCCTTGTTGGTGGGTGATTGCCACGAGGACGCGATGAATCGGTCCCTACAAACCGCATATCCTGTTCAAGTTGTTCCTTTGCATCGTTGCATCCACAACTCACTACGCAACAGAACTACGTTGCTTTATACATGTGTCGCTTTGAGCAAAGCGTGAAAGCTTGAAACGCTCCACAGATATAGGTGCTTCTCTCTCTTGCACAAAACTACTAAGAATTTCGCCCAAAACGAGACCAAACTTGAAGCCATGACCAGACAGGCCAGTTGCGAAAACAACGCGCGAGTCATCGGGCAGTGTATCGAGGATAAAGTCTTCGTCAACGCTCACATCGTACATACACGCATCGACCTGAATAAGTTGTGCCTGTCGCAGTGCCGGTAATAGGTCGCGCAGTCTCTTTACAACCTGGTTAATCAGTAAATCCTCTGCTGGCGCATTCTCTTCAGGCTCTACAGGTATGCCAAAGTTATGGGATGCAGCTTTAAACCAACTTGGACCCTTACCTGTAAGCGTACTATGAATAGGAAAACCGTACAGTTCACTCGCCAAAAATGCAGGAAACGCTTGTACTCCGAAGGAATCAATTGGCAAATTCGCAAAATATAGTAAATACTGTCGCGTCATATGCACTGGCAGATGCATGCTTTTCAGTAAACGATGCACCCACGGACCGACCGCGAGTACAACTCGATCAGCATTATGCACCTCTCCTGAATGCAGGATGATACGTACCGGACGAGGACAGTTGCCATAATCAATCTGTTTGACGCGGCTCGCTTCACAAATTTCACCGCCAAGATCAAGAATAAGATCACGGAGCGTTCGTAAACATGTTGACGCGTGTAAAACGCCCGCTTGCGTATTATATGTATACATATCATAGTCATCAGTGACGAATTGTGGAAAACTTTGTCTGCATTGGTGTTGTGAGAGGCGCGTGGTTGGTAGCCCTAGTGTACGGAGTGTGTTATAACTTTCTCGTGTAAAACCATCGTCTTGATTGCCGAGGACTAGTATACCAGTAGGAGAATACAGTGTACGTTGGGAGGTATGTTCAAGCTTACGCCAATGAGCAAGGCCCAATTGCACTAATTGTGTGTAGAAAGGGTCGTCCCCATATTCAAAACGCAGAAGTCGGGAAATGCCATGTGAAGTCGAGCGTTCATGGTCAACCACTGCTTGTTCCAGAACTGTTACACGATGTGTACCCTGTTTGAGGAGAGCATATGCTGTTGAAAGTCCAACAATGCCTGCGCCTACAATGACGATGTTTTGCTTAGACACGATACTCATAAGCCTCCCATCATATTTTGTACATAATTTTGAGTATATCAGAGCAAATATGAGAAGTCAAGTAAAAGTAGCAAAGATTAGATAAATCAACACAAAAATACATTAAAGATATTTGTACTATTTATTGTAGTAAAATGTAAAAATATTTGTGTGTAGCGTGTTATAAAAAAGAACGTATAGGTTATAACAATATCGCCCACAAGTTAGTACTATGTACTACACACGTTCACTCGACGTTTTGCACATCCAAGGTTACAATGAAGAAGAAAATACAGTAAAGAAGAGAAACTATGCCAGAAGAACAGAAGATACCATTATCTCAAACACGCCATATTGCGCCATCACGCGTACTTCGTGGTGAACCTGTTGTACCATCTTCAAAGTATTATACCTTACGTTACCTGCTTGCTGCTACATGTGCATTTGGCGAAAGTTATGTTGCTTTTCCTGCCGAAAGCGATGATAGCGATGCTCTCTTTCGAGGATGCCAAGCATTAGGTGCGCGCTTAACATGGAATGATGAGCAACATCAAGGTCTGCGTGTGAACGGCATCGAGCGTTCTGAGCACAGAGAACCTGTAACTATTAATGTTGGCAACGCGGGAGCCGTTTTGCGCCTTCTGCTCGGTGTTTGTGCAATACTACCAGAAGTGACTTTTGTAACCGACCACCCACAATCGCTTGGCAAACGCCCAAATCGGGAATTAATAGAAGCTCTAACATCACTTGGTGTGATATGTGAGGGCGTTGGAGCCGAGAGTTATCTTCCCATTACATTGCGTGGTGGCAACATTCATGGCGGTCACGTCACAATTTCGGGAGCGCGTAGTTCACAGTATCTTAGCGCGTTGCTCTACCTTGCTCCTTTGATTGGCGAAGCATTAGAGATTGAGGTGGTCGATGGCCTGAAATCACAGCCCTTAGTGCATGCAACACTCGAAGTCATGCAAGAGGCAGGTATCGCCGTTGTGCATAACGAAACGCTTACTCATTTCTCTATCGCTGCTGGACAACACTATTCCCCTCGTACCTATACCGTGCCAGGCGATTATCCCTCTGCCGCCGCCTGGCTCGCTGCCTGTGCAGTCTCGAACAACCCGGACAGCGAGATACGGCTGGCTCGCTTGCGTCAAGGCGACGAGGTTGGCGAGCAACTTCTTGCCGCATTCCGCGCAATGGGTGCCGACCTCCACATTGTTGCCGATACCGTATCTATACGCGGAGGGCGACCTCTACACGGCATAACGGTTGATGGCGACCGCATGATCGACTGCATACCAGTTCTAGTGGCGGCGGCATGTTTTGCCGAAGGTGAAAGCACCTTTTACAACATCGAAAATCTGCACTATAAAGAGTCAGACCGTATTGACGACCTCTGTTCAGAACTGCGCCGCGCTGGATGCACCGTAACACCCAAACGAGACGCGATTATAGTACAGGGACAACCGCAAGGTATCGAAGGAGGCGCAACGGTTGATGGACATAGCGATCATCGTGTCCTTATGGCTCTTTCCATCGTTGCCTTACGCAGTCGTCTCGGCCTAACTCTCACAGGTACCGAGCACATCTCAAAAAGCTATCCCCACTTCTTTGAAGAATTACAACGCCTGAGTATAGTTTAAGCTTATAGTAGTGCGTCAAATGGGCTATGCTCTGTTTGACGCACTACTATAAGCTTAAACATGCTTCGGCAGCAAGCCAAAAAAGCTCTTCGCGTGTAGAGGTATGCGTTTTCCAATGACGTGAGTCCCACTTTTCGCTGCTTACATCGTCACCACCATAAAGTAGTTGAGCAAAGGTTACACCGCGAAACTGTGCGACAGCAAAAAAAGCGGCCGCTTCCATCTCCACCGTTATACATCCTTCGGAGCGTCGTCGTTGTACCTTAGCCGCAGTCTCGCGGTACAAACCATCTGTTGTCCACGTTTTCCCAGCGACATATGCACAATTGTGAGCCTGTAACACCGCTTCGATAGCTGCAACTCCTGTCGGACTCGCAGAAACCTCGCGAGCTGGTGGCAAATAATGATACGAGGTACCTTCGTCACGTACCGCACTTATAGGGACAACGATATGTCCAACCGCAAGCGTTCCGTCCAGTACACCTGCACCACCACACGCGATAAACTTTGTACACCCTAACGCGATCACCTCTTCAAGAAAGCCAACCGCAAGTGGAGCACCAACTCCTGGATGAAAAACAAGCAAGCGTTTGCCTTCAATGATGACCTCGTAGACCGGATGTTTGCCAATTTCGCTATTCAAATGTTTGATTATTCGTGCCTCGTGATGTTGTACAAGAGTAGTGATGACATCCTGAAAGAAGCACGCGACAGCATATTGCGGAACATTCTCAGGAGCAAATGTGTGTCTAGGATTGAAAATAGCCTCTGGATTGCTATCAAACTCAAGAATAGGGAAATCTTGTTGCATGGGTAGCTCTTTCTCATACTGCGTTGTCAACCATTCTCACTAATGGTACAATACTCTACAACGATAGAGGAAAATACCAATACGCACTCTAAGCATAGCATAGAGAAACGCTCGACCGAAACGAAAGGATGTGCTTGTGTATAAATTCAAAGGCTTTGATAGTACCGACTGTGGTGATAGCATGTCCGCGCTCGAAGCGATGGTCAACGCCTGGATGGAAGCAGAGCAGCCACGCGTGCGCCAAATGTGTCAGACGATGCGCGATGAACACATCCTGCTCAGCTTTGTCTATGAAGATACACGAGAACTAGAAATACGCGTGGCAACTCAGGCGCAAACAGGCGTTACCGGTAGCTTTCCACGCTTTTTTGATGACGAAGTAGTGGGAGAGGAGCATCCTACCAGCCCGCGTATTCCCGCCACGCCACCACCAATGCATTAATACACAAGGATAATTATGCCAACACCATATCTGGTTTACAGTTCTCCCGATGGGGAGATACACGAAGAAACACGTTTACGAGCACTCTCTTTTGAAGGGCACCCGTTAGAAGCCGCTGACCTGATTCCCGCGCCTGATGGCGTAACCTTTTCAATGATGCCTGAGCGTCTCGCTGTTGGGCAGAAGCGCAACGGTGAACGACAGGTTCTTCCTTCCACACGTGGTTGGGCCTTAGCCGCTCTGTTACCCATCGGCTATACCCGTACACTCTTACCCGCCTATGAAAAAGTACCACAGACCGAACCCTTACCATTCTTTGGCTATAGTGCTGTCGCGGGTATGAATGGTCGGCTCTATCTCGCCGCCATCAAAACCGACGAGCCACGCAAATGGCATCCACGCTCTTTTCCGCGCCAGAAGCTAGAACGCCTGGTACAGGAAAAGCAAGCGGCCTATCCCAATAACCGCGTTATCGCGCAACATGCCCATTGCGCCCTTGATTACTCTTGTCCCACCGCAAGTAACCTGTTCTTTGGACGTTGGGAGATGGCAATTGCCGTTTCTCCTGGCTGTAACTCGCGCTGCATCGGCTGCATCTCAAAACAAGAAGAGGATGAGGGCTTAATCTCGCCACAGGACCGTCTAACCTTTGTGCCAACGGTTGACGAAATTGTCGAGGTCGCACTGCCGCACCTGGAAAGCGCGGAAGATGCGATTGTCAGTTTTGGACAGGGTTGCGAGGGCGAACCGTTGTTGCAATGGCATCGTATCGAGCAAGTTATTAAGACCATTCGTCAGCGCACGGACAAAGGCGTTATCAATATCAACTCGAACTCAAGCAACCCGCGCTGGCTTCAACGCCTCTATGACGCTGGCTTGGATACCATTCGTACCAGCACCATTTCAGGCCATCCAGAAACCTATACCGCTTACTATCGTCCAATCGGCTATAGTTTCGATGATGTCAAAGAGTCGCTAAAACGAGCCAGTGACGCAGGTCTTTACAGTTCAATCAACCTTCTCTGCTTCCCCGGCATGATTGACCGTGAACGCGAGGTTGAGGCACTAATCACGCTCATAAAAGAAACTGATCTCAAACTTATCCAACTCCGTAACCTTAACATCGATCCCGAAGTATTGCTTCCACGCATGCCTGCTCTGGACACAATGGGCAAAGCTCTCGGCATGCGAACAATGATCGAGATGCTGAAACGCGAGGTTCCCAACGTCGAGATTGGCAATTTCTCACGGCCAGTAAGACGTGTACGTGCTGCCAATGTAGGCTAATCGGAATAGCATCTATCTTACCCACGACCCTGTCTCTTTGAGCATTCTACGAGCTGCGATAGCTACAGGGTCAACGCCAAGTAAGCCTAAGCAATCGCGTACAGAGCACCCTTCAGGAGTTCCAAGCAAATGGCCGCTATAAAAACAGGGCATACAGGGTAAGTCCAATCTCACCACCGCCGCTCGTTTGCTATCACGACTGCCCGTATATGGTCCCCACGCTTTATGGTTGGAAAGTCCAAAGATAGCGACGGTGGGCGTATTGACTGCGACAGCAAGATGCATCAGGCCAGCATCATTGCCTACAAACAGGTCTACAAGTTCAAGTACCGCCGTTGTAACTTTGATATTGCCTTTTCCTGCTAGGCTTCGTTTAGGCATCGCTGACCGCATCATACCCATAATGTCCTGGTGCAATTGGACCTCTTCTGGTCCACCAACGAGAAGCAGTTGTCCACCGACATCAGAAAAAAGCGTATCGGCTAACTGGGCAAAGCGTTCTGGTGCCCAACGTCGTGCCGTACTATAGCCCCCACTACCAGGGTGCATAGCGATAATCGGGTGAGCGGTATCACTAACCGCCGTGTTTTCATAGACAAGCCGCCATGCCTTCCTGCGTTCTTCGTCATTCAATGGTACAAATAAATTTCTACTTCCTATAGTCGAACCAATAGCTTCAGCGATAGCAAGGTTATACTCGGCTTCATGCATCGCGCCAAAGCCGTTGTCCTCAACTTTCGCGTTGAGAAACCAACCATGTCCATTGTCCAAGCCCACGCGCCACCGCGCCTCGGTCGCGAAGGTGAGCACCTGGTACTTGAGGCGCCCAAAGGGAAGTGTCAGGTGATGCATAAGCAATAGTGCGTCATAAGAATTTTGACGTAGCTGTTGGAAGAGTGGGGCAAGTTGCTGTAGTGTGTCTGGGTGTCTCAATACCTGAACTGGATAATCAAATAGATATTTATCGAGCACAAAAATATCGTTGATAACATTCCAGCCGTTGAGTAAACCAGCGGAGTCAGGCGTTACTAGCAGGTCTATCTTTGCCTGTGGATAGGTGTCGCGCAAGGCTTGTAAAGCTGGTGTAGCAAGCAGGAGATCACCAATGCCAGCAAGTTTAACTACAAGTATCCGCGTATCTGGTTGTAAATGAATAGGTGTGTTTTGCATATCTATAATCGCTTTATCTTATTTCTGTGACCAGAGATAGTAGTACGTCATCCCGACCTCTCGAAAGCCAAGCCTACGGTATATATTCAATCCCATGTGTGAAGGTGCAAGAATAGCAATGTTGTAGCCTAACGTGCGAGCCTCTTGCATCGCATGAAGCGTCAAAGCCGCTCCTATGCCTTGTTTGCGCGCCTCTGGAATTGTCGCAACACCATAAATGCCAGCTAGCCCTGCATGCAGAAGCAATGACGAGATGCCAACGGGAGTATCATGAAGCCATGCTATATAGTGATGCCACGGCATTCTATTCCCAAAGCCACTTGCAAGATAGTTATCATAATAGCTTCGCGCACTTTCTGCTGTCGCATCAAAACCACGTACTGAGATAGCACTATGTATCTTGAGCATTTCGGCATCACCCACCTCTTTAAGAACAAGTTCGGGTGGCATAACTATGTTCTCGGTCATGCTACGCAGGTCTATAGCCATATTGATATCCTCGCCGACTTTTGTAAAGCCACGGGTTTGCAGATGTGTTGCCAAATCAAATGGTTGTGTTGCAGGAGAAATAGCCCAGTGTGTTGTTGTGTTACGCGCCGTAAAGTACTCAAGTGCTTCAGTAATTTTTTTGTCAACATAGGCTTTATCGTTTGAGACGAGATGTGTACGTGTTACGCCATTGAGGTAAGGACGATCAGTATAAAACCACCATAACTCAGGACCTTCCTGGACCTCACCACCTGGAAGCGCACGACCGAAACACATCATCTCTTCCGCAAAATTGGCCTCCATCGCTTCGAGCATAGCGGGTGTACCTAATTCCTGTAGCATCTCACTCATGAGTCTTTACCATAATTTTTTCGTGTATCACATCATACACCTGTGTCGGGGTGATGTTTTTCATACATTGAGTTGTGTGAAAACGGCAATTGGCCGGACCTTTTGCATTGTAACATGGACTGCACCAGATGTCGCTACGCAATATCGTTGCTTTAGGACTGATAGGACCACTAAGCGCGGGATCAGTTGGGCCGTGAATGGCAATAAGTGGCGCGCCAACAGCAGCCGCAATATGCATTGGGCCACTATCACCAGTTACGAGCAGATCAACTCTTTGGTAGAGCGCGGCAAGTTGAGTGAGGCTGGTCTTGCCAGCAAGATTGTGTACACGCACATGAGTACGACGTATAACCTCTGTAACAAGCGGTATATCATCGGGTGCGCCCGTTAACACGACTTGTAGACCGTCTTCGCGTACAAGACGGTCTATGAGCGTTGCCCAATAGGGAATCGGCCAGCGTTTTGATTGTCCATTATTTGAGCTAACATGACAGGCAATTAACGTTGTATTTGCCTGTATGCCCTCTTGTTGTAGCAACTTCTCTACCTGTTGTTGTGCTTGCGGATTTACCATCAAATGCGGAACACGGTCAGCGGATGTCACCGTTGCGCCAGCCGCGTGAGCGAGTTCGAGGCAATAATCTACCTCGTGCTTATGATCTCCTTTGGCCCAATGTTGGCCTGTAACGGTATCTGTTAGAAAGTTTGGATAGTTTTCATGTGAGAAGCCGAGCCGACGTTGTGCGCCACTCAGTACAGTGAGCAGTGAGGCCCATTGCCCAAACAGGTTGATCGTGAGATCGTAGTGGCTCGCATGTAAACGCTGCGTCAATGCGAGCAGATCACGCCAATTCTGCCATTTCAATAGTGCTTGTGGACGCCGCCATATGTTTGGGTCATAGGCAATCACTTGCGTTATATCTGGATCGTTTGCCACCACTTTCGCGCTTGAGGGTACCGCGAGCAGGTCTATTTCTGTGTCAGGATATGTACGTTTGAGGACTCGTACCGCCGTAAGTGACATAACCAGATCGCCAATCAAGTCAACACGGATAATAAGCATACGTTTAGGATGAAATGTCTCTGACACGAGTGGTGAATATGTTTTGCCTCTATGACTAGATTGTATAAGAGCACCGAGAAGACTCATAAGACCATAAATGCCAACAAGTAAGAGCTGTTTACTTATTCGTACCACAATATTCCGTAGTGTGCGTTGCGAATTTGGTTGTGTCGGATAGCCATATTCATCTATCAAAGGAAGTGATGTTTGTGCGCTTGTCTTTTTCATATATTTTTATCTTTGACTGGGTTACATTTTTCTAGTAATGCAATACTGGCAGCTTGTACCTTCTCCTCTGACACGCGTCGGACGCAGGGGTGGGCAGAAAGTTCGTCAGGTCTGAAATCTAGCCGTCCACAAGGGATGAATGGACAGGATGGGCAACGTTGCGTTGATGCAATGACAACGTGACGTTGAGACGGTCCCCAGGGACCAAAGATGCGCGTATCAGTCGGTCCAAAGATTTGCAAGGTTGGTGTACCCTGTGCTACCGCAAGATGTAATGGTCCATTATCGACACCGAGTACGAGATTTGCTCGTTTCAATACGGCGGCGAGTTGTCCTACAGTTGCATCTGTTATTTGTAATGGTGCAGAAGTGATGCCTTGCGCTATCTCTTCAAGCATTGAGCGTTCGGATGGGCTTCCTGTAAGGGCGATATGTACTGAACACGTGGTGCTAAGCGTGTTAGCTATGTGTGTCCATGCCTCTGTACGCCACAATTTGACGGCTGCACCCGTACCTGCATGAATAACAACAAATGGCGATGTTGCGTCTACTCCTGCTTGCAACAGACGTTGAGATGCCCATGTTTGCTCATCCTCTGTTGGTATAAACACAAGTGGGTACTGTTCTGGTATATACGGTTCGTCGAGTGCAACTTTGCCCATTACGCGAAGTCCCACGCTAATAAGGCGCAAATTGGAAACTGTTGCATGTTCAGGTGCGTGAAAGAGTTCGGCATGTGTAAGAAATGGTGTCGCTGGCGATAGAGCATAACCGATACGTCGTGGGATAGCTGCGAGATAAAGAAGTGCGGCACCCCACCAAAAGTCGGGTCGCAGATTTATTGCTATATCGTACTTGTTCGCTCGTAGTTGACGCGCTACACGGAAAAGCTGAATATACGGTTCCAACACGCCTTGTGTAGTGCGTCGGAAGCCAGGAAATGGACATGTTATCAGAGAATTTAGTGCTGGATGACGTGCGACTACTTCACTTGACCAGGGGCCAACCAGCATTGTAATCTGTGCGTCCTGTGCATGCGTCCTGAGTGTATCCAGTATTGGAGTTGTTAACACGAGGTCGCCAAGATGATCTGGTCGTACTAGCAATATACGAGGTGCTGTTGGAATACCTTTTCGCTCAGCTATAGACGCGGCTGGAAAACCAATAAGGTGTACAAGCAGAAGAATGAATGTACGAAGAAGACGTTTCATCTAATTTATGACCTCTTCGTTGTGCTTTGTAGGAATGAGACGTTGTACTGCGTCCCATACATCATCAACGGTCACGGCCTGCATGCATGTACAATCGGCGCATGGCTGCATCTTGCCGAGAAAGAAACATGGTCTGCCCTTTGGATTACGCCATAGGCTAATATGTTGCGGGTCATCCAGAGGATAGGGACCGTACTCCTGTGGGCTGGTTGGACCAAAGATCGCAATTACCGCGATACCAACGGCGGCGGCAAGATGCATTGGACTACTGTCGTTGCCGATGAAAAGCACACAGCGTTGTAAGAGGGCAGCAGATTCGCCAAAGTTTGTTTTGCCCGCGAGATTAAGGACGCTGCCCTTTGGCACCTCAAGCCCATTCAAAAGCGATTGATTAAGTGGTATATCATCCGTGCCCCCAATTAAAAGTACCTGGGCATTGCGTTCATGAACAAGCTTATACACCAGCTCTCTATAGCGTTCAATCGGCCAACGTTTCGCCGTTAGCTCCATTCCAGGATTACTGCCTCCACCAATAAAGACCGCAATAGGAAGACGCGTTTTATCAGGGGTAAAGAGCACCTTTTGTTGTTCTTCTTCGGTTGGTACAAAGCGCATATAGGGATGATTGACGACAAGCTTAATTGCGCGCGCAAGACTAAGATAGATGTTAGCTTGATGCTGTAGATGTTCCGGCGAAGATGAGACGGCCACGCGATCCGTCAGCGAGAAGCCACGTCCAAGACTATCGGGTCCAACACGGCGTGGTACGCCAGCAAGCCAGGGCAAGAATGTTAGCATAGGTGAACGGTCAAGTACAAATGCAAGGTCAAAATGCTTAGAACGCAGACGTAATGCTAAAAGGAGATAATCGTGCAGTGTATAGCGACCGGGAATACCAACTGTACCGCAATCTATCACGTTTGAGACGGCAGGATGATGTTCTGCGATAACTTTTGACCATGTACCTGCAACATAGGTGATGGTCGCGTTCGGGTAGTTACGCTGAATAACCTCTAGCAGTGGTGTGGTCATAATGAGGTCTCCCAAGCAACATGGTTTCACAACCATAATGGAGCGTGGGTGTTTCCAGGCGCGTTGCACAAAGGGACGTTGGAGCGCATCAAGCAACCCGAATGGAATGCGTAAGAGCAAGCAGAGTGCTGTAATAATATATTGACGCAGTGTTAGCTTCCTCCATCCTGATCTTTTCCGTGGGCAGGAGAGTCGCCTTCTTCCGCACGAATTGTAGCTTGTTCCGCGACATCAAGTACTGTTTGCTCACTCTGTTTCGCCTCGTCACCCTCTTCTATACTTCCGCGAATAGTTGGCTGATATACTGCGTCGGGATGTACTGAGGCACCACAATTATGGCAGAAGGCGTTACCAGGCACAAGGATAGCCTGACATGCACTACAGTGTGTTTGTTCGGACTGTGGCGATGCTACCACTATTGTGTCAAAAGAGCTTACCGTAAGTGGTGTAACTCCGGGCGGCGGTGGAGGTACAAGTGATGGAATTGTACTATCATAGGGCTGATAGGGTGGTTGGACGTATATAGTAGCGGAATTAGCTTGTGTCCCCTGTGTACCTGGATTGCTTTGTACCTGTTTTAGCTCGCTCTGTGCCTGTATAAATTGTTGCTGATAATTATGTAATTCTTGACATAGCACAAAAAGCTCATTCTGAGTAAGCTGTCCATGCTGAAAAAGTTCCATTGCTTTTGACACAATGGCTCCTTGTTGCGTTTCTATCTGCTTGGATAGTCCCTCAAGAGTAGTACGAAGACGTTGTGCTTTGGCAATGCGTGCCGCTTCGTGTGTAGCTTTTTCCAGGCCGCGTTGCACAGAATCCCAGATGTTCATCGGTTGGTTCCTCTTGCCTATACCTTATTTCCCAAACAATTATAGCAGAGCAGGTGTATGAAGTCGAGAGAGCAAAACAAAGAGCCTACAACAAAGATGCCTCTTGCACCAGTGCAAGAGGCATCTTTGTTGTAGGCTCTTCTTATTTTTTGTCTGCCTTGTCTGCTGGAAGAATTGCGTTAACGGTAGTACCGCAGACAACGCATTGACCCTTGAGAGCAGGTTTCCCATTCTTCATCGTCACATGTTGCGCGTCTTTCAACTCATTCTTCTTTTTGCACTTCACACAGTAGTAAACATCGGCCACAATAATTCTCCTTACACTTATTAGAAAATCCATACATTCCCACTATTGGGATGAATGGCACGGGTCAGATGCACTTGATAGCCCTGATCGTGCAGACACTGCTGCGCTTGCGAGGCGCGAGCCAGGTCAGAGAAGGGTGCGAAAAGCGTTGGCCCACTGCCAGAAAGCCGTACAAACGAAGCACCAGCTTGTAAGATATCTTCACGTGCCTTTGCCACTTCGGGATATCGTTCCAATACCCCACGTTCAAGGCCATTATGCATATCTTCTGGAAATGGCTCTCCCTTTGTTAGTAATACTGTGTAAACCGCTCTAGTGTGTACACCATCAGTGTAATCACTGGCTGGTAGGTTGCGAAAAACTGTCGCTGTGGAGACGCTAATTGTGGGCTTTACCAGCAAGAGCCAGCGTAGAGAGGAAGGCCAATAGGCTGGCATTGGCGTCAGACGTTCGCCTCGACCCTCACAAAGCGCAAGACCTTCTGTCAGAAAAAAAGGTACATCGGAACCTAGCGATGTTGCAAGAGAAAGCATATCCTCGGCTGAAAGCGGAAGTTGCCACCATTGTTGTAGCGCGAGGAGAACAGCCGCTGCATTGCTACTCCCACCGCCTAATCCAGCCGCCACAGGAATACGCTTTTGCAGTTCGATATGCACGCCTTGTGTGAGTGAAAGGTGTTGACGCACAGCCTGTACTGCTCGCACCGCGAGGTTATCATCATTATTTAACTCGGATTGTGTGCTGGCGATGCTCACGCGATCCTCTGCAAGCGTTGTCAAACAAAGAGTGTCATAAAGATCAACCATCTGCATGATGGTTGCAAGTTCATGATAGCCATCGGCACGTCTCCCTAACACGTCAAGTGTCAGGTTAATTTTTGCATACGACCGCACAAAGCATGTAGTGAATTGGGCGGAGATGCGTTGCTGTACATCATTCATGAGTGCATTGTGCCTAGAATGCCACTATTTGTCAAGCACAGCAAAAAATATAGAGCCGAGTAATAGCCCATAAATACCGCAATGTGGAAGACGTGCATAAGAGGTATGGTATACTAAGGAAAACATGTATGTAAATGTATCGCAGCATTTTCCTGTGATTCGGTTTTCGCATAGTTTTGGTAGATAGGCAAGATGGATATAACTGTTGCATATTTTCATTCGCTACTCCGTTCTGATGTAGTGAAACAGGATTTCGAGCAGATTCGTGCTGTGGGGGCGAGTAGCATCGTCTATGCTATTCATGAACAGGAAGAGCCGCGTTGGTCTCGTGATCTGGAACGTGGTTTCCGCCAAGCACATGATGCTGGATTGAAAGTACATTTGAGCATGGGGCGATATGGCAATTTATTTGCAGGGCCATCACTCATGCCTAGTTGGTATACGTTTCACCATCCACAATCGCGTGTTAAGGATCGTCATGGGAGATACCATGATATTTCTTGTTTTAATCACGAATCCTTTCGCTCTTGGCTGTTTAAAGAGGTCGAGCATTATTTAACTACTTATCCCATCAACGGAATTCTCATAGATGAGCCACGCGGTCCTGATATCACTTGTTTTTGTTCAGTATGCCGTGCGCTTTGTCCCGATGTAACAGACTTACCGCGTTTTCGTCGGCGTTCAATGATCGACTTTCTCGGTGAGCTATGTGCATGTGTGAAGCGCGTGGACCCACATATAAAGACGAGTATTGTGCTCTTACCACAAGACCTGGGGCAGATTGATGAACTAGCAATGCTACCGCATTTGGATACGCTTGGATGTCATCTTTTTTGGCAACTGCTCAACGAAGAGGTAACAAGAATGGATGAGTGGGGGCAAACGGTGGTTGAAGTCGCACGAAATAGTAAGAAACGTAGTCAACTCTGGTTACAAAATTTTAATCTTGACGAACAAGGTGAGCAAACATTAGAACCCTCATTTGCTCGCTTGCTTCATGCCGATCCAGATGAAGTGGCTTGCTACTACTACTGGCGGAACAATATCAATCCGACCCGTGTCTGGCAAACAACAAAGACGCTTCTACGTCGTATCCCACGCCGCCAACTGTACTGGCAATCAACAATGCCAAGCATTCCTGTCCCACAATTGCCTGTTAGCGACAATCAGGGAGTAATCCAGTAAAAAAAGAGAAGATGCATGATAAAGTAGTCCTCTATCATGCATCTTCTCTTTTTCGTTATTTGCGAAGTCCGGGAGTCTCATCCTTTTCTTCGTGGTGAACCTGTTGGAGCAATTCGTGCAATGCTTTGATCTGTGTACGAGTGGTCTCTTCGGCATCGTTTGCTGTGAAGATGATTGCCTGTACACCTAGCGTAAGAAGTGTATACGCATCAGCTTCGTTCAAGCTGGCCTGTACGTTGATTAGAGCGGGGAAGCGTACCGCCTCGCGGACCGCGCGATACTGCAACACTTCTTCAATGCTCAAATTACCTACGTTATTTGCCATACCAAAGTCGAGTAGGACACCCGCGATACCATCGAACGCGGTCAAGTTGCGAATGAAGAGCGGATACATGTCGCCTTGACGCATGGGAACCGTGACAACAACTTCGAGGTCTTTGACTTCGAGTGCCAGCAAACGAGCGGGAGCATCTAGCGGTAATACGATATAGTGAACGCCAAGGTCCTTGAGTTGTGTAAGGCTGTCACGATCCAATTTTTCATAACCATTTGCGATATGTAAGCCTGTTACAACATTTTCGTTCACTGATTTTGAAGAGTCTATTTCTTGTTTGAGTGTCTCAAGAAAACTGCTATCGCTGCCATTCCAGGTGAAGAGTAAGCCATCTGCCCCTGCTTTGAGAAGAGCTTCTGAACTGCCAGCAGTGATACTGGGTAACTCGACGACAAGCGCGGCTGCGCGAGGCTTAAACTCGCCTTTGTTTTTGCCTAGAAAGCCCATGCCACCGCCGCTTTGAGCGCGACGGGCCTGCATGAACATATCGACTAACTTTGCCATTCTGGTATTCTCCTTATGATAGCGCGAGTCGCGTGGAACATGTTTTTCGCGCTGATGTTCTCTCTTTATTGTATTGCGAGGTGAAAGTTATGAGTTTATTATATCACGCATCGTATACAGCATAACAGGGGAATAGTAAGCAAGGGCAGCCGCAAGATGATGCCTTTGAGCCTTTATGTATCAGTGCATATCTTTGTTCTGCTATCTAAGGGCAAGCACCCGTAAATCCTGCGAGGTATGTGACCTATCCTACTCAATACTCCTACTTAATTTGCCCCTTTTGCATGCATCACTTATAATAGCCTGGTTCCTAACTATATGGAATTGGGCATTGACAAATATTCTGTTAATGCGCTGATGGGAAGGGTATCTTATGTTGCAAGCAACTATAGATGATTACATTGTTGCGCTATCCACAAAAGAGGATGAACGCGTAGGCACTAATATGAATACTGTTATGGCATATCGTAATGATTTGAGTCAACTCTGCCAGTATCTACAAGAGCAAGGGGTGGAGGATTGGTCACAAGTGAAGCGTGACCATATTGAACAATACCTTCATAAAATGCAAGAAGAGCATTTATATCGGCCAACAACAATTGCTCGCAGGTTAGCAGCATTTAAATCGTTTTTTCGTTTTCTGAGAAAAAAGGAACTCATAGAAGGCAACCCAGCCGAAGAGCTTGGTTCACCTCATATTCCTAAAGAACCGCCACAGATACTAAGTGCAGAACAGATTGACAGTTTGTTTCAGCAAGTAAATGTAAAAACCGTCGTAGGTCAGCGTGATCTTGCGATGTTACATATGCTTTATGCAACAGGAATGCGCGCATCTGAACTCGTATCATTACATATAGATGATTTTGATCAAGAGCAGGCTACGGTAGTATGTCCTGGCCGTAACGCGCAGACACGTCAGGAGCGCACACTTCCCTTGCCACAATTTGTCGTCGATACGACAGTGCAATACCTTACGAGAGCACGCCCTCGATTGGCAAGGCATGCTCAGGAACAGGCATTGTTTCTCAACCATCATGGCGAACGTCTGACACGTCAAGGATTTTGGTTAATAATCAAAGGCTACGCGCGGCAAGCCAAGATCAACGAGATCACACCGCATATGCTTCGCCATTCGTTTGCAATGCTGATGATTAAAGGAGGGATGGAATTGCGTTCTGTACAAGAACTGCTTGGGCATACACACATTTCTACAATGCAGGTGTATAATCAAATGGCTCACGCGAAAACATACGAGAGGTAAATCAGGTGTTTGTTGATACGGTCTTGATTGTTAATCCCTCGTCGAATTTTCGGCGAGGGATTAACAATCAAGACCGTATCAACTGATGTTTTGGTATAGAGGGAGACATATACAATGCTCTACGATAAGGTGTTAGAGGCAACGACCATGCTACGGTCGCATATGTCGGTGAAGCCAGTTGTGGCACTCATTCTTGGGTCCGGTTTAGGGGAATTAGCTGACGAAATAGAAAACGCAGTTGTCATTCCTTACACAGACATTCCACATTTTGCCCATTCAACGGTGGTGGGACATGCTGGTCGTCTTGTATTAGGAATACTTGAGGGCGTATCTGTTGTGGCAATGCAGGGGCGTTTCCATTTCTATGAAGGCTATTCCCCACAAGAGGTGACATTTCCTGTACGGGTCATGCATATGCTTGGTGCGCGTGTGTTGCTTGCAAGCAATGCTGCTGGTGGTGTAAATCCTATCTATGCGACAGGCGACTTTATGCTCATTCGAGACCATATCTATTTGCCAGGATTGGCGGGGGCAAACCCGTTAATGGGTGTAAACGATGAACGTTTCGGCGAACGCTTCCCACCACTCGCAAAAGCTTACGATGCTGCACTACGCGACCTTGCTCTTTCTGTTGCTGAACGTTATCTTGAACTGACGCTGCGTCAAGGAGTCTATACAATGGTGGCAGGTCCGAGCTATGAGACGGGGGCTGAGTTGCGCTTTCTGCGGGCGGTAGGAACTGATGCGGTAGGAATGTCAACCGTGCCAGAGGTCGTTGTAGCGCGACATATGGGCATGCGTGTGCTTGGTATGAGCCTGATTACTAATACCGCGACAGGCGACGAGAGCGAAGAGGTCAACCACGAGGACGTACTCGCCGCCGGTGATGCCGCTCGCCAGGGCTTTGCGGCACTGATGCGCGGTATCGTACATGAAGTGCCTAACTTGCTTTCTTGACGCTGATGTTTCTCCATGTCCAATTGTAGTACTGACCTGCCCAATCAACTAGGATGACCATATCATAATTACCGTCTTCAACGCTTGGCGAGACTGTATAGTGCCACGTGACGTTTCCTTGTGCGTCACTCCGTTGCACTTGGGAGGAAGCATTGTCGAAGGTAAGTCCTTCAACCTCCTTTGCACCATCTTTGGGAATTGTCGGTGCGATTGGGTTAATCAAGTTATCAGCGTTCTTTAAACTATCATGCGAAAAGCTTATCCCTTGATCGTCTGGTATCCGGTGAATTAGCCACATCTTAAAAGTAATACCTGCTGTACTAATACGCTTATTTGTACTGTTACACGTACCACCAGACGTATCGGTCGCGTGTACCAAAAGTGTGTAGGGATGGCTACCATCGGCTATTTCGGCGTCCGAAAACTGGTCTACAGCAGGGCAACCTACACGCGTGACTTGTACTACTGATGTCACGCTTGCGTTTGGGGTCTGTTGTGTTATAACCGTTGTTGGCGATGTTCCGTTTGGACCCTTGTTGCCTTGTGAGGCCGTTTGCTTGGGCCGAGTAAATACACCTGTTGCGAAGCCTGTCATAAGACCGGAAAGGGCAAAGAGGACCAGAGCAAGGATAACGACAACTGTTGAGCGATTGTTGCCCGTTGTTTTGAAGTTCGGATTTGGTTGTTGACGGGATGCTGCCTGTTGCATAGGATGTATTCACTCTTTTCTTGCTTGTTGCTCAATCACTTGCCGTAGTTGTTGCATTTGTGCTTCATCATATCATGTTCTCTTGCATGCTTCCTTGAAAATAAACGTTTCATAGCCCAAATTGGTATTTTTCTAGGAAAGAAAGGCAAAAAAGAGACCGATCTATGTTCTGGGGGGAACAAGATCGGCGTACCTAGATAAGGGGTGTGTGGGGGAAGTCCTAGGCTCGGCATATTTAGAAGCGGCAAACAGCTAAGATGGCTCGATGGAGCTAGATGGAATGGTGCATGCCATAAGACATCGAGCCATCCTGCCGCTTTCCAACTTCTTGTATGCTTCTCTATAAAGAGAAACGGTGATACCTGCTTTTTTGGGGCATACAACAATAAACTGCCAAGAAATTGTGGTCCTGTCACACAAAACATTCGTAGTATATAATAATAGAGCAAAGAAATACATTGAACATATGTCAAATAAAAATAGACGAGCATCGGAAGGCTTCTGGTGAAAGGAAACTGTCATGGGTGGACACTGGGTTGAACTTATCATTGTTGTGCTTGTTGGTTTAGCACTCTTTGGACCAAAGACGCTTCAGTCAATAGGGCGTAATGCTGGGCGTGGTATCGGGCAAGCAAAAGATATAAAAAATAAGGTCATGTCCGACTTACCTATGGAAGAAATACATAAGATATCTCAGAGCATTCCCACAAGCCCTCGGCATGCAGTGCAATTACTGATGACTCCTGAGCAAAAAGAGCGTGTTAAAGCTTCAGAAGAACAGCAGAGCAAGCCAGTTCAACCAACTCCCGACAGCAAATAGTCTTTGACGCTTGCTTAATGTTTGAAGATAAGCATAGAGCAGAGGCAAGAACATGTTCTTGCCTCTGCTCTATGCTTATCTTCAAATATCTTTTACTGTTCCTGTGGTAATGCTGGTGGGAACATAAGCCCTGAAAGAAGCCAGCTAATAATGCAGGTCACAACTATCGAACCAACAAGAAGATGTGTACTCCATACTGTTCCGTAAACTGCCCATACCACTAAAGTATAGGTGAGCAACCAAATGCCAGGTACGCTCGCTATGAAGAGGCGGAAGCGTTCTACGGACGCAAGCGATGGCTGAATAAAGTGGTAAGCAACATCAATCAGCAAACCAGCCGCCATACCTATTGGGATGACGATATAGTTATTTTGCATTGCTGCTAGAGGAATAGCACATATGGTGAGCGAAAGCAGGAAGAAGCCAAAGAAGACGTGCCATCTACGAATAACATACATTGTTAGTCCTGCTAAAAACGCTCCCTGTAAGATGTATGTAACAATCGCCAGCGTTTGCCCCGTTTGCTCTGTCTTCGGAGTATTAACGAGCCAGAACGTAGAGTATGGGCTTGCTGACTGTGAAATCAAGCTCCAGTAGGTTAGTAGCAACGCGAACGAAAGCAAGAGTAACGCTCGCGAGGAGCGTGCCTTGTTGACATAAAGGGCGTGAAATGGACCAACAACTACAAAGCCGAAGAACAGCATCAAAGCGATGTGAGTAGGAGAAAATGCAGCATCTATGTTTTGTTCAATGCCAAACATGAGGTGCCATGTCATATCACCCACACCACCAATAACGGAGCCGATAATACCGAGTACAGAAATTTCATAGCCAGCAGGAACGGTTTCGCGCCACGGTATACCCTTGAGGCGATTGATAAGCATTACACCAGGAAGGACAAATGCGGTAGCTAATAAGCCCGAATACAATACACCATGCCAGGGAGTCCAAAAGGTTTCTAACCGAAAGTGATTATGCGCCCATGCATCCAGCGAGATACCAATCACGAGCCAGAAACATGCACCCAAAAAGCACCAGGAGAAAACTCGCGGCGAAATCTGTATTTGGCTCAACCGATGAGAAATAGAACGTGTCTCCGAACTTGCTAAACTCATAAATATGTGTCCCTTCTTGCAACCGTGTTTGCTACTGGCTCTCTTGTTTTATCAAGACATTGATTTCGTTGTCGCAACAATAAGAAATTGTGGCACATATGCGTTCCTTGCATGTTCGATGCCATACTGCTGTACTACCGCTTTATCCAATTGTGGCTCTATTACTCTTTGTACCACACAGCCTGCCTCTATGACAAGATTGAGATAACTACTGAGCGGACGATGAAAGGTATAGGCATAGCCTGTCTTTATCGTATAGTCTTTTAGATACTCACGTACTTCAACATAGCCTTTTTTGTTCCACTCATTCGCATCCTCTTCAAAGCAAGGATGCAAAATAGAGAAGATGAAGGTACCACTTTGTTTGAGCGATGCTATACAGTTATGGATAGCAGTTTTGTAGTCAGGGATATCCATAAAGACCATGTTAGCGATCACAATGTCAAAAGTGTCTTTGTGCGAAGTGAATGTTGAGAGGTCTTGTTGTATATAGGTGATACCAAGCGGCTCACGCTGTTCTCGCTCAACTGAGTAGCGATACCAGGCCTCGGCTGGTTCTACACCTGTAACAATAGCATCTCGTTTCGCAAGCATACGGCAAAGATAGCCTTGCCCACATCCTGCGTCAAGAACGTTCTTTCCTGCGGCATCTTCCAAAAGCGCGAAAAGCGCACGATTTAAAAGATGCTGACGTGCGAAATCGCCTTCGTCACCATGTCGCGTAGCGTCTTCTTTCGGAGCGTTTGCCCACCTTGAGATAACATCTTTGTTAGTGATATCAGTCATACATGTACTCTATTCAGCACTGTTTATCTTCTCAGCAACGTAGTATCGCCATGTAACGCTATCACTATACAACGTATCAAAACGCTGATATGCTTTTTCAACAATCTCGAGACGTGTTGCGTAGTCAAGACCAGGGAGGTACCTTAAACTCATTACTGGAATCTTTTGAAACTCGTACAGGTCCTGTGCTGTTCTTTCGATGCGAGTGGTTTGTTCGTGAGAAATGAGAGTAAGCGATGATTGTGCAAGAGATGACTCAATTTCATCCAATGGACGCGCATCTGTACTATAACCAGAACTTCTTGGTCTGCGAAGTGGTAGTACGTATGCATATTCCTCTTGCGCTATCTGTAGCATTAGTTGTGTAAACCGATAGGAAAATCTGCTTTGCAATGTTTCTGATGTGTATACTCCGAAGTCGGGCAGGTCAAAAATAAACCTTCCCTGTGGTTTAAGAATGCTACATACACCATCTAGTGTTTCCTTGACTTTCATCTGCCAAAAAGCAGAATTGCATAGAATAATATCGACTGTTTTGGTAGGAAGAACCTGTTGTAAATTCTCTGCAGATGATTGAAGAAAACGAACCTCGTTGTTGAGAAATTTCTTTTTCGCTATGTCTAGCATAGCAGGTGAGCCATCTATGCCGACGATGGCTCCAGTATGGTTTAATTTAGCGAAAATTTGTGTTGTGACAATACCTGTGCCACAAGCCAAATCGACGACAGTCATACCTTGCTGAACGTCTGCAACATCAACAAGCTTTTTTCCTATTTCTTGGTAAAGAGGGTAGGTTTGTGCGTACTGCTCGTAGAGTTGAGCATTGAAGGGGTCTAGCCACGTATCGTTCATTCTCTTTCAACCCTTATTTTCGCTCCTACACCACCTAATGTTCAATCAACGCTACAGCGTAACACGCTATCCCCTCTTGGCGGCCAGCGAAGCCTAGTCCATCGGTGGTGGTAGCTTTGATGCTCACCTGCTCTTTAGTGAGGTGCAGGTGCTCAGCAATGTGTGTACGCATGGCAGCGATATGGGGAGCCATCTTGGGGCGTTCGGCAACGATGGTCATGTCAATATTACTGATGCTCCAATTGTCTTTCTGTAGCAAATCGTAGGTGTAGTCGAGGAAGACCGCACTGGGTTGATCTTTCCAACGTGGATCGGATGAGGGGAAGTGTGTGCCAATATCGCCCTGTGCAATTGCACCCAGTAAGGCATCGACAACGGCGTGAATAACTGCATCCGCATCGGAATGTCCCATCAGGCCATGTGTGTGAGGAATGAGTACGCCACCAAGAACGAGGGGGCGTCCCTCGACGAGGGTATGTACATCGTAGCCGTTACCAACACGTGTTGTCATGATATTACCCCTTGTAAAAGTGCTTCAGCAATTACTAAGTCTTCTTGTGTCGTGATTTTGATGTTTGCATAGGAGCCTTGAAAAATAGCTACAGGATAACCTAGCCGCTCTATCAGTGCTGCGTCATCCGTGAAATCTTCCTGTGCGATTGCTTCATGATGTGCATGGTGAATAAGTGGAAACGAGAAAATTTGTGGTGTCTGAATCAGCCATAACTGCGAACGATCAAGTGTCGTAGAAATGATGTTGTCTTTCACCTGCTTGATGGTATCTTTTACGGGAACGGCTGCAACCGCGGCTTGATGTGCCTGAGCCGAGAGTAAGCCCTCTTGTAACATGGTCGAAGTGATAAAAGGGCGTGCCGCATCGTGAACCATAACCCATTGACAGGGGGATGTTGCATTGCCTAATATATCTAAACCGATAGCTACAGAGTCTTGGCGGCGTCTGCCACCTGGGACGACCGCGACAACTTTATGCCAATCTTCCTGTTGAGACAGATGTAGTGTGTCTGCAAGACGTTCAGTGCTGGTTACAATAACAATGGTATTTATGAGCGGTGATGCTTGAAAAACATCGACGGTACGTGCGAGTGTGATACGTCCCATCAATGGAGTCCACAGCTTATCACGTCCTAACATACGGCGGCTTGAGCCTGCAGCAACGATGACGACCGAGGCTCTTTCAATCTCTGTTTGCATTAACGATCTACTCACAATTGCCGTTGTTTGACTGGTGCTTGAATCGGTATATGTGGACCTGTTGGCTGTTTGGGATGTGCAAAGATCATACGTCCCGCAACCGTTTGCAACACACGAGTCACAGTAACCTCGATGGCTGTGCCCATATGTTGCCGTCCATTTTCTACGACGATCATCGTTCCATCGTCCAGATAGCCCACGCCTTGCCCTAGTTCTTTTCCATCCTGCATGATTTTGATGTGAATGTCTTCTCCTGGCAGTAGAACTGGCTTGATGGCATTGGCAAGCTCGTTGATGTTTAGTACCTTGACTCCCTGAAGTTCCGCGACACGGTTAAGGTTGAAATCGTTCGTGATAATGGCACAATGCAGGTTACGCGCCATCTTGACGAGCTTCCCATCGACCTCCGCAATACCTTCTATATCGGCATCGGTTATTTCAACAGGCACGGCAGCTTCCGTCTTCAATGTGTTGAGTATCTCCAAACCACGTCTACCACGATTGCGACGCATAGTATCTGCGGAATCCGCGATACGTTGTAATTCCTCTAAAACGAAGCGTGGAACAAGAAGAGTCCCGTAAATGAAACCTGTTTGGCTAATATCTTTAATACGCCCATCGATAATGGAGCTAGTATCAAGCAAAATGGGTGGGAGGGGAGCAGGTTCTGGAACGGTACGTTCCTTGTCTTTTTCTTTATCCTTCTCCTTTTCCTTATCTCGATCTCTTGTACGCTTTTCGTCGCGTTCTTTCTCACGTTCCTCGTCGCGTTCACGGTTTCTACGCGTAACAGCACTTTGGATACTCAAGAAGAGGTGTCCAATATCGTTTTTGCGTAGGACAGCAATAGTGACGCCGAGATAAGCGAAGAGGAGAGCACCAACGAAAGGAAGGATGTGCCCCCAATTTGCTGGCAAGCTTGTAAGAGGAATAGCAAGTAAAGCAGAAATGATGAGACCGATAGTGAGTCCGACCGCGGCTGCGACGAGATCGCTGGCGGCAGCTTTGCGAATTCTATCACTTATCCAGAGATAAGGAACAATAGTAATGTATGGGGTGATAACAAATGCGATAAGGGCGGCGGCGGCGGCAATCACAATAATCCACTCGATTTGAGTGGGTAACTTGGTTCTATCCAAGAAAAAAATGCCGACAACAATACCAATAGCGGCGAGACACCCGACAATACGGGCGATTGTATTACCTAACATCCCTGCATCCTCCAAAGCAGAACACTGAAACAGCGTAAGTGCTCAAAGACGACTGCAGGACGTAGTTGAGGAAAGCAGGTAAGGTTGGTGATGAAAAAAAAAGATAATAGCAAAAATGTATCGCCTAACCCGCTATAATACGTAGCCTAACGCCATTGAGCTGTAAAAAAGTTTAATCCCGAAATTGCAGTATACACAATTCGTGTGTAGTAATCAATACTTGTGCTTTTCCGTTTATGTCCTTTCTCCTCCTAAAGATAGACGAGCGATATGTGTATGATGTTTCACACTCGCCACTCTTATTTCAAATAAACCCTATAGTAACTTGTACGCACCAAACGTTTTTACGTTGTAAAAAATACCCTTTTTCTCTTATTCAGTGTAAAGCAATTTCTAAGGCAACCGCAAGCGAACTAGCGGTGAGAACCTTGAAATCTGCAGGAAGTCCTGCATCTTCTAGTTCAGAGCGTATTTTTGTGCCTCGTCCTGCGCTGGGGACGATACAACGTTTAAATCCAAGTTTTGCAGCTTCACGAACGCGTAATGAAAGACGACTCACTGCACGTAGTTCGCCGGAAAGACCAACCTCACCAATGAGTGCCATATCTTGTGGAATGTTTTTCTCACGATAGCTAGAAGCAATAGCACAAGCTACACCGAGGTCGATAGATGGCTCTTCCAACGTAAAACCACCTACTACGTTAGCGTAGACATCGTGATTGCCAACCGCTAATCCTACACGCTTTGTAAGTACCGCAAGCAACATAACAAGGCGATTGTGTTCAATTCCATTCGTGGTGCAACGGGCATTGCCAAAGTTGCTGGGTGTGACTAAGGCTTGTACCTCGACGAGCAGGGGGCGCGTGCCTTCCATACTCACGACGACGGCAGAGCCAGTGGCACCGATGGCGCGGTCCGCGAGAAAGACTGCCGAGGGATTTGCGACCTCAACCATACCTTCGCCTTGCATCTCGAAGACACCAATTTCGTGCGTTGCGCCGAAACGATTTTTGACGCCACGTAGTAGTCGATAGGAGTGATAGCGTTCGCCTTCGAGATAAAGCACTGCATCCGCAATATGTTCTAACGCTTTAGGACCAGCAACCGTACCTTCTTTAGTGACGTGTCCGATAATAAAGATGGGTACATGAGTACTCTTGGCTAACTGCATCAGTTGAAGTGTACATTCGCGTACCTGACTAATACTTCCAGGTGCCGAGGTTACATGACTTGCTATCACGGTTTGAATGGAATCAACAATGACCAGTGCAGGTTTAAGACGATTGACGGCTTCCGCGATGACATCAAGTTCAATTGAAGCCAGCAGGTATAATCGCTCGCCCGTGATGCCTAGACGCTCAGCACGCATCTTGACCTGTTCAATAGACTCTTCGCCGGAGACATAGAGGACGGGACCAACGGTGTCCGCAATCGCGCCAGAGACTTGGAGGAGGAGTGTTGATTTTCCAATACCTGGTTCCCCACCAACGAGAATAAGCGAACCAGCGACAAGTCCACCCCCTAGCACACGATCCATCTCTGGATAGCCTACAGAGACGCGCTCCTGCACAAGTGGTTTAATTTCCGGTAACAGGATAGGAGTGTGTGTGCCCTGCGCTGTAGATGCATTGCCGACGAGGACTTGACGACGCTGCTGTGCAGGACTTTGCGGCACATCCGTCGTCTCTTCAAGTGTATTCCACGCGTTACAGTCGGGACACTTGCCCATCCACTTGCTCTGCTCACCGCCGCATTGTTGGCAGACGTATTTTGTGCGTATTTTAGCCATAGAAGTGTTTAAACCAAGCTGTGTGTAGGTATTAGACAGATTAGAAGATTACGCGAAGATGAAAGAAAGATGATACAAAATAAAGAGAGGCGCGAATACACTTCACGCCTCTCCGAGAATTTAGAGATCAGAACCGCTATCTCCACCAGCGGAGAGGGCCGCTTCTGGTGTTGCTGCAGGTGCTGGCAACTGCTCAATACGTTTACGGACTTGCAGGTCAAGATTGTCGTCGATTACGACCGCCTCAACCAGATCGCCTGGATGGAACTTGCCTTCCAGCAAGCCTTCTGCCAGGGGGTCCTCAACCATGCGCTGAATGGTACGGCGCAATGGACGCGCACCATACTCAGGATCAAAGCCCTTGTCGATCAAGAATTCCTTAGACGCTGCTGGTACAACGAGTTCTACCTGCTGCTCTGTTAACTGGTTGCGTACACGGTTTAGGAGCAGGTCAATAATAGACTGCATCTCTTCCATGCGTAGTGCGTGGAAGACAACCACATCGTCGATACGGTTTAGGAACTCAGGTTTGAAGGTATTCTTCAACTCACCAAGGACCTTATCCTTCATTGCATCATACTCGCTCTGATTGGCTTTTGCCTTGTCTTTCGACTGCTTAAAGCCCATCTTTGCTTCCCTGTTAAGGAGGGCCGCACCGACGTTCGAGGTCATAATAACGATGGTGTTGCGGAAGTCTACCGTGCGTCCTTTAGCATCTGTCAACTTGCCATCTTCCAAAATTTGAAGAAGCATATTGAAGACATCAGGGTGAGCCTTTTCGATTTCGTCGAGCAGGATCACGCTATAGGACTTGCGGCGTACCGCCTCGGTAAGCTGACCGCCTTCTTCATAGCCGACATATCCTGGAGGGGCACCGACGAGGCGAGCGGCCGCGTGGCGTTCCATGAACTCAGACATGTCAATCTTGATGAGCGCGTCTTCACTTCCAAACATGAATTCGGCGAGTGTCTTGGCAAGCTCTGTTTTACCAACACCAGTTGGTCCCATGAAGATGAATGATCCAATAGGACGCTTGGGGTCTTTCAAACCAGCGCGTGCGCGGCGGACGGCGCGAGCAATCTTTTCGATAGCTTCGTTCTGCCCAATAATACGAGCATGTAATGCGTCTTCCATTTGGAGGAGGCGTTGTGACTCTTCTTGAGCAATACGCATAACTGGAATGCCCGTCCACATCGAGACGATCTGAGCGATCTCCTCTTCGCCGACGGTTGGCTTGTCCGTACCACGTTCACGCTGCCATCCTGACTCCAACTTGGAGATACGGTCGCGCAGTTTGACTTCGCGGTCGCGGAGTTCGGCTGCAAGCTCGTACTCTTGTTGCTGAATGGCGGCTTCCTTCTCACGTAGTACCGACTCCAGACCCTTCATTGCCTCTTTAAGGTTGAGGGGAGCGAGGGAGTTCTGCATACGCACGCGGCTGGATGCCTCGTCAATCAGGTCAATGGCTTTATCAGGCATGAAGCGGTCGGTGATGTAGCGGCTTGCCATATCGGTTGCAGCTTTGAGTGCCTCATCGGTGATAATCAAACGATGATGCTCTTCGTAGCGTGGACGAATACCCTTGAGGATTTCAATGGTCTCCTCGACGGATGGCTCACGAACAATCACTTCCTGGAAACGGCGTTGTAGTGCTGCATCTCGCTCGATGTACTTGCGATACTCGTCGAGGGTGGTCGCGCCAATGCACTGTAGCTCACCACGAGCTAGTGCTGGTTTCAGAATATTCGCGGCGTCAACCGCACCTTCTGCGGCGCCAGCACCAACGAGCGTATGTACCTCGTCAATGAAGATGATGCAGTCGCGGCTGTTGCGAATCTCTTCGATAATCTTTTTGAGGCGTTCCTCGAACTCACCACGATACTTCGTGCCAGCAACCAAGGAGCCAACATCAAGAGTGAGAAGACGCTTGCCGACCAGGGTTTCTGGCACTTCGCCTGAAATAAGGCGTTGTGCGAGTCCTTCGACGATAGCAGTCTTACCAACGCCTGGTTCACCAATAAGTGCAGGGTTGTTCTTGTTGCGTCGTGACAAGATTTGAATGACACGCTCGATCTCTTGATGGCGACCAACGACGGGATCAAGAGTACCCGCGCGAGCGGCTGCGGTCAGGTCAATACCCATCTGGTCAATAGTTGGTGTCTTGGAATGTTTTGCGTCGCGCTCGTGTGGTGCGCCTGTCTGACTGAGCACTTGGATGGTTTGTGTGCGAACTTTTTCAAGGTTCACGCCAAGGCTTTCAAGTACGCCAGCAGCGATGCCTTCGCCTTCACGAACGAGGCCGAGGAGAAGGTGCTCTGTTCCGATGTAGTGGTGGTTCAGACGACGGGCTTCGTCAACGGCAAGCTCAATCACCTTTTTGGCGCGTGGAGTAAGTCCGATCTCACCGAGAACGATGCGGTCGCCACGACCAATTATAAATTCAACGGCACTACGAACCTTGTTAAGTTCGACACCGAGATTTGCTAAAACTTTTGCAGCAACGCCTTCACCCTCGCGTACCAAACCGAGGAGAAGATGCTCTGTTCCAATGTAATTGTGCTGGAAGCGCTGAGCTTCCTCCTGGGCGAGACTCAGAACTTTTCTGGCACGCTCAGTAAACTTATCAAATCTATCTCTATCGTTCATCTGTTTGTCACCCCCCTTTGAGTGGCGGCAGAGGATGGAACCAATCCCTCTATAGTTATGTCCCTCATATAAACAGGGTACTTCATCATACAACACCTATAATTGTGCGTCAAGGCAGACAATTTAACAACCTCCCGTCTACCAGTCTCCCGATGACAGGCATCGGCCAACTGAACACCTACACTCACAACTTCTTACAGAGAAACAATCGACCTCCACACTGCCCTACAATAGTAGAGAAGCAGCGTGGAGGTCGCGCGATCATCTGTTAATGTACAATTTATCTATCTAATCCAATAAAAACAGTGTACCTTGCAGATGCCTCCATATCTATTTGATGCGTTGTCCTGTACTAAACGGGTATACTTTATAATACTATACTTATGGTAGAGCGTCAAGACCAACGCAATAGGAATATCGCACTACACCCATTCTTGCAGCATATGATAACATGACCCCCTGCCGAGACACATCTCCGCAGGGGGTCATGTTACTGCATGAGTATGTCGTGTTACTCTTCGGTATCGTCTTTGGTACGACGTGCGGCATTACGAAATGCTTCTGCCATAGCCGTTAGCTCACCTGCGTCATCAGCAGGGGCTTTATTCGTGCCAGATGCATCGTTACGCTCACGTCTGTTGTCCGGCCTTGGCTTTTGCTGGCCTTGCTCTTGGGAAGCAGTCGTTGCTTCAAGCGATGGTGTCGTACTTGCCAATGAGGGAGCAGCAACATCAGCACTTGGGGCAGTCGTGGTAGCAACAGGTGCTGGCGCAGATGTTTCTGTCTCTTCGCCAGTGTTTGCGGCTGCCATCGCTGCTTCGGCCTGAGCGAATATATCTTCTGAAGGCTCTTCACCTGGCTGGTCGAGTTCATCGGCTTGGCGCAGGCTGAGACCTAAACGGCGTCGCTCGGCGTCGATGCGTAGAATACGCAGTTGAAGCTGAGCACCTTCATGAAGAATAGACTTGGGGTCTTGTCCAGGAGTCAACTCCGAAAGATGAATAAGACCCTCGATGCCATCTTCGATACGCGCAAAGGCACCGAATGGTGCAATCTTCGTTACCACGCCCGTGACGACTTGTCCAGGAGTGTAGCGTTGCTCAACGGTTGTCCAAGGATCAACCTCAGCACGCTTGATGGAAAGCGCAATCTTCTTCTTGTCTTTATCGACACTGAGCACTTGTACCTCAACCTCTTGCCCAACGTGGAGAACCTCGCTAGGATGGTTGACACGGCTCCATGCCAACTGACTGATATGCACCAATCCGTCTGCACCGCCAAGATCGACAAAGGCACCAAAATTCGCGAGATTGCTGACGATACCCTTGCGAACTTCGCCGGGCTTGAGTTCGTCAAGCAGTTCCTCACGTCGGCGCTGCCGCCACTCTTGAACCGCTAAGCGCTCTGAGAGGATTAAACGGTTCCGTGCTCGGTTGATCTCAATGATCTTGAGTTGAAGTTCTTTGTCCTTCATACTCTGGAGCTTCGCCGCTGTCTCCTGGTTTTCACCGCCAGAGGCAACCTCTTCACGTTTCAAATTGAGTATCTGCGAGATTGGCACAAAGCCTCGAATACCAGCAACATCGACAATTAAGCCGCCCTTGTTGTAGTCGATAACTTTCGCTTTGAGCAATTCGCCACTCTTATATTGGTCTTCCGCAATGCGCCACTGGCGCTCGGTATTCGCTCTCTTGAGAGAAAGAACGGCATGACCTTCTTGAGTCTCTGGTTGGATGACATAGACCAGAACCTTATCGTCGAGGTGTAGCTCGGAGAACGAGCCATAACCACTTGCTGGCAACTCTCTTGTCGAAAGAACGCCCTCTGATTTCAGGCCAATATCAACCAGAATCTCGTCCTGGTCAATACGCACGAGAACGCCCTCGACCACATCGCCCCGCTTGATATTTATGGGTGCGCTTGTTGATGCCAGCAACGCTTCCATCTCGTTCTGATTAAGGTCTTCGCCCTCTTCAGGAGTGCTGCCATTTTGCCCTTGTGGGTCATTTTCTTCTAACATCGTCTGTACCCGCCCGCTTTTCAGATTTTCCGCTGGCTCTGTCGAAAGGTCGCCGTGCTGTTGAGTCTGCATGGGTAAAAAACCCCCTTCGATCCACGGTTTTTGCCTAAACTCAGGATACACTCATTTTTGTGTTGCTCAAACCTATAGCTATGCTTTCAATCCCTTTCGCGGTACCGCGAGGATGCGAGACAGATGTTAAGAAGAGCCACATGTTGATTGGCACATAGGGGAGTGCGTCACTGAGTCTGGATTATTGTGAGAGGTTGCTTAGGCGGCAATCGTTTCGGATGTTTGTTAAAATCTCTTGTTTGTATGAGATGATCTGTGCGACTAAAGTTTGCCCTACAGAACGATAATACGAAACGATGCTTGCAGGCACAAAGCCATGCTAAAGACATACTGAGCACCTGAATTAAGCATACCCCCACTCGATGCTCTAATTATACCAAAAACATGCCGCGAATGCAAGACATTATCCGCCGTGTTGCGAATCTCTCTGGTGTTTTTCTGCTTGTCAAATTATATCATAATGATGCACAAGTTGACAATATGCTACAATATCTTTATGAAAACAGTTACAACGCTAGAGCTTGTACGCACTTTACGCCAACGCTTGGAGCCTGTAGGACGCGTTGATATGTTGGTAGATGCTATTGAGGGACAACGCCCAAATGCACGGAAAGCTGCGGTTTTGATTGCTGTATTTGAGCAAGAACATGTGCCATATATCGCCCTTATTCGACGTGCAAGCACTCTTCGCTCTCATAGTGGTGAAATTGCGTTTCCAGGCGGTGGCGTGGATATTACAGACACTTCACCGGTTGCAGCGGCTTTAAGAGAGGCGTTTGAAGAGATTGGGCTAGAGACTGCGCGAGTAGAGGTGCTTGGTGTATTAGCTCCTGTCTTTACCGTTGTAAGCAACTATCTGATCACTCCCGTTGTAGCCTACCTACCACAGGGTTTGGGTGAGGTGCGGTTACAGGCTAGTGAAGTAACAGAGTTGATTCTGGCACCACTTAACGCACTTGCTGATCCCACCATTGTACACACGGAACGCTGGTCTCGTGAGGGTATGACGCGCACCGTATACTTCTACGATTACGGGTCTTACCGTATTTGGGGCGCGACTGGTCGAATGCTATCTATGCTTTTGGAACTTCTGCAAGATGTTTGGCAGGAAGATGTGTCGTAAGAGCTAATGTGTAACCCATTAGTCATAGAGGACTTGCGAAAAATTTCTGTATGAGTACAATTAGAAGATAAGAAGAAAGTCGTCTGTAGTGTGTCCTCCGTACATGTTTACTAGCGTGGTTAGCCTATAAGCAACCGAGTGGAGAGAAGTTGTGTCTACATCCGATCATTCCAGGCTTCTGCCCCGACGACCTCAAGAAATACCACCAACTCACTCGATCCCCACTTCTACCGTACCTGATGCCGTATCATACCCTGCACCCTCTCCTCTAGCACCACCTCGTACGTCTCTTCCTATGAGACCATCAACTCCTATGCCCGTCGTCGCACAGCCTGAAAATATGTCGTATGAGCATGCCATTGATTTTGCCACCCATTCCTGGGACCTCAAAACCGGTGGATTAAAGACGCTAACCGCGAAACGAGAACTTCCCACTCGACTTGATAGACGTTCCTCAGACCTATCACACGACGTGCATACGTTACCATCTGCACGTAACTACCTCTTTGCTATGATTGTACTTGTATGCGTCATTTTCATGCTCATCGGGGGAGGCGTGGTCTTATTTGTGATGTTGCAACCATAACAGAATAATCCTCATAACTCAAGATTCGTGTAGGCGCGTAGCAGGTATACCGTGCAAATCGGTTGCATGATGTATAGCGTTAACTATTGCTTGTGCAAGCACCTTTGCGCTAGCCGCACCGATCATGCTCACTTGATATGCATTCATTGCCAAGTCCATTTGACGCTGTTCGCGTGGACCGAGTGCTAGTGCAAATACAGTGTCGCCATCGAAAAGAGTGTGTGCAGGCCGAATAGCCTGTGCTAGGCCGTTGTGTGCCATTTGCGCGACTTTGTTGATCTCTTCTTTTGTAAGGGAAGCATCCGTGGTAACAACTGCGATTGTCGTATTGCCGAACATATTCGCACTATCAGATGTGTACTCCAACGATACGGGAGCACGTCCACCTGCAAGAACCTGCTGTGTTTGTGGGTCAAGAATGTTGCCAAAGGCATTGACCACGACGATGGCACCAACGCGTGTTCCGTCGGCAAGTGTTGTACTCGCGGACCCTAGTCCCCCTTTCATCGCAAAGGCGGGACCAAGCATCTTGCCTACAGTAGCACCGGTTCCCGCTCCAACCGTGCCTTGTTGTACCGTCTCAGTGCTGGCCTGCTGACATGCACGATAGCCAGAATCGGCATCAGGTCGAATTGTTGCTGAGCCAAGGCCAAGATCGAAGATTGCTGCTGCTGGCACAATCGGCACCTTTGCAACTCCAACATCATAGCCGATTTGATGCTCTTCCAGGTAACGTACAACGCCGCTAGCCGCGTCAAGGCCAAAAGCACTTCCACCTGTAAGTAGAATGCCATGCACCTGATCGACGATATGCATTGGGCGTAGCAGATCGGTTTCACGTGTTGCAGGAGCACCACCACGCACATCGACGCCACCTATAGCTGCTGGCTCACAAAGAATGACCGTACAACCCGTGCCAGCCTCCAAATTGGTGTCATGTCCGACACGTATTCCAAGGATATCCGTAATGTCGTTATGCATGATATAGATTTTCTTTCTTATAGACGTTGATGTAGGGACTGATGACTGTGTTTGATGAAAGAATGCGGAGACATCCATTGTAGGGACCGCTTCATCGCGTCCTCGTGGCAATCACCCGCGAATGAGGACGCGATGAAGCGGTCCCTACAGATATCTGTACCAATGTGTGAAACGGCATCATCGTGTCCTCGTCGGCGGTTAATTGCCACGAGGACGCGATGAAGCGCATAATCGTATTATTTGTCCCATGATTAGCCTAATAGGACGTTGCAATGAACGATTGAGTGCGCTGAGCACTGCTTTTACCGATGCAAGCGTAATATTCGTGTCTATGGCAGCTCCGAAGAACGTGCTATCTTCCTCTGTTTGAATCTGAATATAGGCTACGGCTTGCGCGTTCGCCCCTTGCCCAAGTGCGTGTTCCGCATAGGAGAGCACTTTGAATTCTGCTAAGTTCCCCTTATGTAGTGCCAGCACAAAGGCGTCAATAGGACCATTTCCTTGAGCACGTAGCTCATGTGTACGTCCATGATATGAGATTTGTGTAGTACATTCAACAGTGGTCATACCATTATGGTCTACGGCTGTATCGGTGCGAAGTGTATCAAGTGCGAATGGAGACGTATAACGCAGATATTCGCGCTCAAATGCTTGAAAGAGTTGTGTGCTCGAAAGCTCTGTACCAGAGGTATCGGCAAGCGTTTTGATAACTCTACCGAACTCGATATGCATCGCCTTGGGCAGATGGAAGCCAAACTCCAATTCCATGATGTAGGCCACGCCGCCCTTGCCGGACTGTGAGTTAATACGAATAATGGCCTCATACGAACGTCCAATATCCTTTGGGTCAATGGGGAGATATGGGACTTCCCAGAGTGCGCCGTAGGTTGTATCTTGCGCGTTCATGCCTTTGTTAATAGCGTCTTGATGCGAACCGGAGAAGGCGGTAAACACTAACTCTCCGGCATATGGTTGACGCACCGGTACCGTCATACGCGTACACTTCTCGTAGATGGCCTGAATTGCTTCAAGGTTACTGAAGTCAAGATAAGGGTCAACACCCTGCATATACATATTGAGTGCGACTGTTACAATATCGACATTGCCTGTACGTTCCCCATTGCCAAACAGAGTACCTTCTACACGCTCCGCACCCGCGAGCAACCCTAATTCTGTTGCTGCCACCCCTGTACCACGATCATTGTGCGTGTGCAGACTGATGATCGCGCTTTCTCTATCTCGCATGTGACGACAGAACCATTCAATCTGGTCGGCGTGAACATTTGGAGTGGTGATTTCAACCGTTTCAGGTAGGTTGAGAATCATCTTTTTCTGTGGTGTCGGCTGCCAGACATCGACGACTGCTTCACAAATTTCAAGCGCGAAATCAACCTCTGTTAGCGCAAAGCTTTCCGGTGAGTACTGAAAGGTGATGTCTGTTTCTGGCAGACGCGATACCCACTCTTTGACGAGTTGCGTACTACGTGTGGCTATGGCGATAATATCAGGCTTTTCCAGTCCAAACACGATACGACGTTGCAATGGTGATGTCGAGTTATACAAATGGACAATAGCTTTTTTGGCCCCTCGTATTGACTCAAAGGTGCGTGCGATAAGCTCTTCACGTGCCTGCACGAGAACCTAAATCGTCACATCATCTGGAATACGGTTCTCTTCGACGAGCCTACGGATGAATGTGAACTCTGTATCGGAGGCTGAAGGAAAACCTACCTCAATCTCTTTGAAGCCGACTCCTACCAGAAGCTGAAACATCTCTAGTTTCTCTTCCACGCTCATTGGAGCGGGCAGAGCCTGATTGCCATCGCGCAAATCGACACTACACCATATAGGTGCCTGCGTAATTGTGCGAGAAGGCCATTGTCTATCAGGTAGATCAATAGTTGGGAAGGGCTGATACTTTGTAATCTCTCCCTTTTGCATCCCTTTACGAGGTTTCGTTGGCGAAAATGCACGTTTCTGCATGATAGAAAAATCTCCTTGTCTAGTTATTGCTTGCTGTCTTATCACCTATACAATGGCGATGTGCTGATCTTGTTTGCTATGTATCTGTACTGTTATTTGATACTCTGTCGAATGAATTTTGCTGTGATTGCCATAATTGCTTAAATCCTCCAGAGTATCTATCAAAAAAGAGAATAAAAAAAGAACCTCCGCTTTCGGGAGGTCCTCGTGAGGATACCTTCTTTGGATGGGGGCGCCGTTGCTCCCGTTACTCTCCCTGTGTCATGCCTGTGGCTAGCCGTACCCGTTTCTGTGTTTGCCCTACCAGACCTAGAAGACTAATCGGTCCGGTAAGGCATGTAAGGAGGAGGCTCATGACGACCATAAGGCTAACAAGGAGGAGGGCTACTACGAGGAGCACAACGACAAATAAAGAAACCGACGCTATCGCGCCGGTTCCAAGAAGAAGCATGCTTGCAGCCACCATGTACATTTTATCCACTACAGGCATGGAAGAATGCGAAAAGGGCAGACTCTGAGCGCAGCTTTGACACGCATCCGTTGCGGTCTGATTTGTGCTCATTGTTGCGAACATCATTCAATTCCATACCCTTCATGTGGGATACTTTTTTGGGAACAGCCCACTCTCAGTGCTATCACAGCAGCTTCGCCGGAACACGTTGTCGTGGTAAGTTGTTATTTTTGACCATACACCATTTTATGGAAGCTTGTCAACCCCCAAAAAAGACATTGGAGAAAGCTTACATGCTACCTAAAGCGTGTATGTACATTATCTACATAATGAGCGGCACAATTCGTGTATCTGGTAGAGAGCAGGGAGACCCTTGCGGTCTCCCTGCGCCGTCTACACATTTATTGCGGAATCGCTTGCTTGAGTCGTTGCATCGTCTGAGCTACGCTTTCGTGCTTGCTATAAACGGCTGAACCTGCGACGAGCATATTTGCGCCAGCTTTCACAGCTAGAGGAATTGTTGCCTCGTGAATGCCACCGTCAACCTCTATATCGCAGGTGAAGTTACGTTCGGTGATAATGTGACGCAACCTTTCAATTTTTGGAAGCATTTCGGGAATGAAATCCTGTCCGCCAAAGCCTGGATTCACGGTCATGATAAGCACCATATCGAGCAGCGAGAGAATGTCTTCAAGCATGCCAATAGGTGTCGAGGGTGTGAGCGCGATAGCGGCTTTTTTGCCCAGCGACTTAATCTGCTGCACAATACGGTGTAGATGTGGTGTTACCTCTTGATGCACAATAATGATATCCGCACCAGCTTTAGCGAATATTGGAACAAATTCTTCCGGGTTGGTAATCATCAAATGCGCTTCAAGTGGTAATTTGGTGCAGCCACGTACCGCCTCTACGATGGCTGGTCCCATTGTGATGTTAGGGACGAAATGCCCGTCCATAACATCAATCTGTATACGTGTTGCCCCTGCTTCATCCGCATCACGCACCTGTTCGCCTAGACGCGTGAAGTCGGCAGAGAGGATCGAGGGAACAATACCAATCATTGAGTCTTCCTCTGTAATTTATCTGCGGCAGTCGAGTCGAGCATCCACGTAACCTCACCTTTTGTGGGTTGCACAATCTGCGCCGGATACTCGTCGGGCTGATACTCGCCTTCCAAGACAGCTTTCACTGCATCTTGTTTTTCTGCGCCTGTGACCAAAAACAACACATGGGCGGCAGCATTGAGAAGACGTGGCGTGAAGGTAAGACGTGGTGGCGGTGGTTTAGGTACAGTGACGGGCATAACAAGTCTCTGTTGCTCGTGAAGTGAGGGCTGGTGTGGGAAGAGTGAGGCTGTGTGTCCCTCTGGCCCCATTCCTAATTGAATCAAATCAAAACTCGGTACACCTTCGGTGCCGATGGTTTGCTGCATCTCAAGTGTGTATGCATAGGAGGCAGCATCACGGTCTGCTTGGTCGGCAGGCATACGATGAATTTGATTGGCGGGAATAGGTACTTTGCTGAGCAATACCTGTTGTGCCATGAGAAAATTACTCTCAGCATCATCAGGCGGCACACAACGTTCGTCGGACCAGAATATATCGACGACGGTCCAATCAATCTGGCTACGATATGGTTCTTCCGCGAGCAAACCATAGAGCTTCTTTGGTGTCGAGCCACCTGAGAGGGCAATGGTAAAGCGTCTGTGTGCCGCGATAGACTCCTGCGCGACACGCACAATGTACTGTGCAGCCTCCTGGCTTAGCGTTTCGGTATCAGCGTAAATGGCGATAGACATAAAAAGAACTCCTACCTATTAGACGTATGATAATAGTTCACGTACCTCTTGCAGCGTCTCTTCGTAGAGATGATCGCGGCTGATAATTTCCAATTCGTCGTGTAAAAGGGTACTTACCTTGGGTGTTGCCGCCATGCTCACGGTACGTTTGGGACGTGTCTCCTGTTCAAGCGCGACAGAAGTAAGAACGTGATCTGGATTATTATCTTCTCGGTTAATGGTGAAGACCGCGCGTTTGTTGCCAGCGGTACCTGTCATGCGAACCATACACAGGGAGCCGGGGCGCATATCGGAGCGCACACGCGGACGAATGTGTAAACTTGCCTGGATGCGGCTACTTAGCCGTGTGGGTTTACTCCCATTTATGCTTGTTGCAGGCGTGGAAAGTGAGCCAGTTGGACGTATCATATGCCATACGTGAGTGCCCGTCTCAATGTTATGCTCATCTTTTTCATGTTGACTGCCAATTGCATAATGCCAACCAAGTTGCATTTCTAGCCAACCTGCGAGCAGAAGCGCACAAGTTGAGTTTGGCGAAACATCTCCCTGCTCTGTACGTGTAGGTTTTGCAAAGGGTTCAACCGCGTGTTCGATCTCAATGGTGTGAATGCCAGCGAGATAGGGTCTATATTCAGCGGCGTCAAAGAACTGCGCGACCAGTTCGCGCCAGGGAGTAATCCGTCCCCAGTTGAGATCGCTTAACCCGCTATCTGGAAATGTTTGTGCCAGTGTTGAAAGAGCACTTATGCTCTCCTCAGGCGTACTAAAGCTGCTAGAGTCAACAATGATTCTGTCACTGAGCTTTGAAACCGCCTCAAATAAAGCAGGATTGCTTGGTGGGTCGTTGAGCCACCAGAGATAGACCGGAAGATGAGGTTTGACAAGAGGTTGGGCAATATTGGCGATAGAATGAACAGCAGTGCCATGTGCCATAAGTGTAATCTGCTCGAAGGTGTGGCGCGTCACATCGGAAATGACGGGAAATGAACGCGTTGTGATCCATGTTGCAAGCATATCAGGAGCATCACTATCAAGAATAAGAATCGTGACACGAGCAATATGCGTACTAGAGAGATCGCGTATCAGCATACTAGCGCGTTGTGCGGCTTCAATATCAGAAACACACACAACGAGATTGAGTACGCTGGTACGCACATTCACATTTTGACTGGTACGCACGTTGTCCGAAGACATACGCCATAGATGAGCTAGTTCATCTTCAACCTGCGCCGTGTGTACCTGTTTTCCTGCCCAAGGCAGGCGAGGTCCTACTAAATCAGAGGTATCCTTGACCATGCATCTTTCCCCTTCATCGTTATGAACATCATTGTTCATACTGCTATACATCATCGTAATGTATTTTTCGTCATCACGAGTCATTTTATGAAGGGCAAATGGGTACACCTATGGACGACGCCATCTATGCCCATCACGCCAGATGAACTCATCGGCGTATTGAGGACCCCATGTGCCGGACTCATATGTCAAGATCGACTCGCGTGGCTCGTTCTTCCACTCATCAAGGATGCCTTGTATGAACGTCCATGCCGCTTCTACCTCGTCACGTCGTGTGAAGAGCGTGGAGTCACCAAGCATACAATCGAGAATGAGCCGCTCATATGCTTCTGGTTGTTGACGTACAAAGGAAGAGCCATAGAAAAAGTCCATGTTCACTGGGCGAATCTGTAGGTCCGTACCAGGAACCTTCGCACCAAACTTGAGCGAGATGCCCTCATCTGGTTGAATACGCAGTGTAAGGACGTTTGGCTCCATCTGGCCTTGTGCCTCATTTGTACGTTTAAAGATCATAAGCGGTGCTTGTTTGAATTGAATCGCAATCTCGGTGACACGTTTGGGAAGATGCTTTCCTGTACGCAGGTAGAAGGGAACTCCTGCCCAACGCCAGTTATCAATATACATCTTCATCGCCATATAGGTCTCTGTTGTCGAGGTAGGTGCTACCCCTTTTTCTTGCAGATAGCCAGGAACCTGATGACCTGCAACCCAGCCAGGACCATATTGAGCGCGAATGGTGTGTGTCTGCACGTCACGTCCAGCAAGCGGTTGCAACGCGTGTAGCACCTTTACTTTCTCGTCACGTACCGAGTTGGCGTCGAAAGCAATTGGCGGTTCCATCGCAACCAGCGTGAGCAATTGGAGCATATGGTTTTGCACCATATCACGAATTGCGCCCGACTCTTCGTAGTAGCCACCACGTCCTTCAAGGCCCAGGTTTTCTGCTACGGTGATTTGCACGTTATCGACGTAGCGGCGATTCCAGACAGGCTCGAAGATACCGTTGGCAAGGCGGAAAACCAGGATGTTTTGGACCGTCTCTTTACCGAGGTAGTGGTCGATACGATAGACTTGCTCTTCCTTAAAGACTTTCCCTACGATACGGTTTAGTTCGCGAGCCGACCCGAGATCATGACCAAATGGCTTTTCAATGATGATACGTGTCCAACCCTTGCGATTGCGGTTCAGGCCAGCAGCTCCGAGACGTTGAATAATTTCGGGATACTGACTTGGGGGAGTAGACAGGTAAAAAATGCGGTTGCCACTAGTGCCACGTTCTTGATCGAGTTTGTTGAGCAGCGTATTTAGCTTCTCATAACCCTCTGGATCAGTAAAATTTGATTGTAGGTAGTGAATACCAGAGGCAAAACTGTCCCATACTTGCGGATTCACCGGCTTCTGCCGAGAGTACTCGTTTATGGAATCAAGTGCCTGCTGGCGAAACTCCTCGTCGTTATATGGTCGGCGTGCGAACCCTACGACAGAGAAGCCTGCTGGCAAGGGATGCTCCAGCGCGAGACTGTAAAGCGCTGGTAGTAGCTTGCGGTGTGTCAGATCACCCGTTGCCCCGAAGATGACCATCACACATGGTTCTGTACTTTGTTTGATGCGTAGCCCCTCACGGAAGGGGTTGGGCGCCTCGACTACGCTTCGCTGAGGCATGAAACATCTCCTAGTATAATAGCTGTCTTGTTATAAACATTGAACGTCACCTGTATTGTATGTCCCTTGGACGTATTTAGCAATATAGCATGACTTTTGCTGTACACATTCGGTGTAGGGCCTGGTTATCACGCCCTCTCCGCGCCTTGGAAGCCGAAAGAGGGTATGATAATCAGGCCCATACGAATTTAATTTAACGGGAGGTTTGACCCTCTTTAATACCCTGTTGTTTGCTCTTGATGTCGTTGAACAACTGATGGAACGCATCGGCGAATTTCTTCACGCCCTCGTCCAACAATTGCTGTGTAACTTGATCGTAGTGGATACCAACGGCCTCAAGTGAGGTGAAGATATCTTTTGCCCCTTGCAAATCGTTTTCAATTGTTACACTGGCATTGCCATGATCGTGGAAGCTTTCGATGGTTTCAAGCGGCATCGTGTCAACGGTGTTAGGTCCAACCAATTCCTCCGCATAAAGAACGTCGCGGTATGCTGGATTCTTGGTGCTGGTGCTGGCCCACAATGGTCGCTGGAAATTGGCTCTTGCCTGCTTGAGCGACTCAAAGCGTGGCGAATGAAAGATGCGCTTAAACTCTTGATAGACAAGACGTGCATTGGCAATGGCGGCCTTGCCTTCGAGTGCCTTGAGTTTTTGCTGCTCGCTGGTATCGTTGCTGGCCTTGGCCTTGTCTTCCAACAATTGGTCAACGAGTGTATCGACACGGCTCACGAAGAAACTAGCGACGGATGCAATCTTGCTGATATCCTCGCCACGTCCATTGCGCTCTTCCAGACCAGTCAAGTAGGCGTCGGCAACGGCGCGATAGCTATCGAGTGAGAAGATGAGCGTCACATTGATGCTCATGCCTTCGCTGATGGCTTGCTTAATAGCAGGAATGCCTTCCGGGGTAGCAGGAATTTTAATCATCAAGTTTGGACGGTCCACCATTTTCCAGAAACGGCGTGCTTCTGAAAGTGTGCCTTCGGTGTCATGTGAAAGATCAGGTGAAACCTCAAGGCTCACATAGCCATCCTGTCCCTCTGTACGCTCAAACACTGGACGGAGCATGTCCGCAACGGTACGAATATCCTGGATTACAACAGCTTCATAGACATCGCTGGTGTCTTTGCCCTCGTTAAGAAGTTGTGTAATCTGCTCATCGTAAGCGTGACCTGTGCTGATCGACTTGCCAAAAATGGACGGGTTTGAAGTGACACCAACGATACCATCTTCGGTAAGAATCCGCTGATATTGACCTGATTGTAGTTGAGCGCGGTCGATATTGTCATACCATACGCTCTGTCCAAGCTTTTGAAGTTCTTGTAATGGATTACTCATGGAAATCCTCCTTGGATACAGCACTATTTTTTTCTCATGTGCTTGTACCATACGCTGTAATATACTGTGCCTGGCATAGTCCATCATGCCTACTAAATGGTTCTCTTATACATTCGGACGTACTCTATGTAGTACACGAACGTGAACCCCTTTCTCGACACACCTTTATATGTGTATTGTATCGAGAAGCAATTGCGCGCTATGTGTAGTTGCCGAGTACCTTATTAATAAAGGCACAAAATGAAAGTATATTACAACTCTTGTGGGATATTTATATTATTGTATTTTGTACACTAACACGGATATTGTACCACATAGGGGAAATAATACAAAACTCATCCTCTCTTATTCTTGCACTCTACGAGACGAGAGGATAGGATGAGAGAGATAAATAAAGGAGAGTATTCACATGCCAAAACTTGAAACTCAGCATCTACTTTTTATCCCTTTCACGCTAGAACTGAAAAAGATAACACTTTACAACAAACCTCAAGTCGCAGAACGTATTGGAGTACGCGTATCTGACGATTGGCCTGGACCTGATTTCATGGAAGCCTTGCCTTTCTTCATAGATCAGATGGAGCAAGACTCATCAGGTAGTGTATGGGATGGCATCATTCTGCATAAAGCAGACTCAATAGCCATAGGTGGTATGGGCTTCCTAGGCGGACCAGACGAAACAGGAGCTATTGAGATTGGATATAGCATTGTTCCTGCATATCGTAAGCATGGATATGCAACAGAAATGGGACAAGCCCTCATTGCATGGGCCTTTCAGCAACCAAATATTCGCGCAGTTATTGCTGAATGTCTCCAAGACAATATTGCTTCTATCAAAGTGCTAGAAAAACTTGGGATGCGTCGTTTGGCACTACATGATAACCTTATCAAATGGGAAATTCGTCGAGAAGATTGGCGAGAACATACATCACAGTATCATGTCTATCCCTTTTCCTAGTACTTAAACTGCTTGGGAAGATGCTGGAAGAAGCTTGTAGAAGACAATCGTTGCATCGAATGTTCCTGTCGCATTTTGAGCATAGGAGGGAATGATGCCCACTTCTACATAGCCTAATTTACGGTAGAGGCGTTCGGCATTATCTCCTAAACGCGTGTCTAGCACCAATAAGGTGCGTCCAAGTTCGCACGCAATGAGTTCAATCGCCTCCATGAGTAACTGCCCAATGCCGAGTTTTCGTTGATGTTGAAACACAAACAACTTTTGGACTTCTGCTCGATGCCGTGCATTAGGCTTTGCCGCAAGTTCAAGTTGAACAGCTCCTACAATGTTTTCAGCATTACGTGCTATCAGCAGAACACGTCTCTTTTGAGTAATGTCCTCTAAAATAGAGTTCCAATACTCACGTGCCTCCTCTTCGCTTAACGGTGGAATAAAGCCGACTGAAGCACCACTTGCTACAGCATCTTGAAGAAGTGAGATAAGTTCTGGAAGAATAGCTTGACTCTGGTTTGGAACCACTGTTTCTATTTGATACACCGTTACTCCTTCTTCGCTTTCTGCTGCAATTCATACAACTTACTGATCGCCTCAATGGGTGTCAATTCGTCAATAGCTAGTGTTTTAATCTCTTCTATCAAGGGATTGGACTCAGAGGCGAAGAGCGTCATTTGCCATGCGGCTGGCATGGTGATGTCGCGCATAGCTTTACGGCGTGTCTTGGCATCACCTTTGCTCTCCAATTCTTCGAGTATCTCTTCTGCACGATGAATGACGGGTCGAGGAATGCCTGCGAGCTGTGCCACATGCACACCATAGCTTCTATCGGCTCCCCCCGGTACAATTTTACGTAGAAAAACGATATGCCCTGCCTCCTCTGTTACCGCGACATTGAGGCAGTGGACGCGTGGCAGCAATTGAGCCACTTCAACCAGTTCGTGATAGTGAGTGGCGAAGAGAGTACGCGCGCCACTACGTTTGTTGTTGTGCAGATATTCGACGATGGCTCGTGCGATGGCGAGTCCATCGTAGGTGCTGGTACCGCGTCCAATTTCGTCAAGAATAACAAGGCTACGCGGCGTTGCATGGTGCAGTATATTTGCCGTCTCGACCATCTCGACCATAAATGTGCTTTGTCCCGTCGCAAGATCATCCTGCGCGCCGATACGTGTAAAGATGCGGTCCACGATACCGATTGAGGCCGCTTCCGCAGGCACGTAGCTTCCCACTTGTGCTAGTAAGGTAATGAGTGCGACTTGACGCAAGTACGTTGACTTGCCCGCCATGTTTGGCCCTGTAATGATACCAATTTGTGCATCGCTGTTGGAAAGATTTGTGTCATTTGGAATGAAAGGTATGTCCGATTGCGCTTGTTCGACAACGGGATGACGACCTGCAACAATGTGAATTGTGTCCCCATCATTGAGGGAAGGGCGACAGTAGTTGTTCCGTGCGGCAACCTCGGCCAAACTTAGGTATACATCAATTTCTGCGAGGGCGTGGGCAGTATCCAGGATACGCTCTGACGCATGCACCGCGATATCGGCACGCAGTTGGACGAAAAACTCGGTCTCCATTTTGTTGATGCGGTCTTGCGCGTTCAGGATAAGCGTTTCGTATTCTTTGAGGTCAGATGTAATATAGCGTTCGCAGTTTGAGAGTGTTTGCCTACGCACATAGTCTACAGGGACACGACTGATATTCGAGCTAGAAACCTCGATAAAGTAACCTGTTGCTTTGTTATAGCCCACTTTCAAATTGTTGATGCCTGTACGTCTACGCTCACGCTGCTCCATATCGGCAATCCACTTACGCCCGTTTTGCGAAGCATTACGTATCTGGTCCAGCTCAGAGCTAAAGCCAGGGCGAATGATGCCTCCCTCTGCGAGACTCAGAGGAGGCTCTTCAACGATGGCATGTTCGATGAGCGTAATAATATCTTCGTTGTCGGTGAGACGCTGTACGAGACGCTCTAAGGAATGCTTATTTGTCTCATCAGAAAGGCATCGACGTATTTCAGCGGCCGAACGTAGACCGTTTGCGAGTGCGATCAGATCGCGTGGTGTGGCGATACGTTGACGCACACGGTTAATCAGACGCTCAACATCACCAGCTTTTTTGAGCGCTTCAGCGAGACGTGCTTGTAGTAGGGTATCATCTAGGAGTTCTGCGATAGTTGTCTGACGTAGCTCTAACTGCTCGATATCCAGTAATGGTTGTCCAATCCAACGCCGTATCAAGCGGCCCCCCATTGGGCTACGTGTGCGGTCGAGAACCCATAGGAGCGAACCTTTGACCGAGCCACTGCGTCCACTCTCGAAGAGTTCAAGGTTACGGCGTGTATGTGGGTCGAGCGTCATAAAGCCATGTGTGGAGTAGGTTTCAAGCGCAACCAGTTGTTGCAAGAGGCCCTTCTGCGTCTCTTGAACATAGGCGAGAATGGCACCAGCAGCACGAATGGCAAGTGGGAGATGAGCACAGCCGAAGGCTTCTAACGACGCGATATTGAATTGTGTGAGCAGGCGATGCCGCGCGTCATCCTCTGAAAAATAGCGCGAGTCATAGGGCGTAACATGTCCGGCGTGGCCCGTCAAAAGCTTAGTAAGTGGAGCAATGTCGTCCTCATCGTCCTCTTCGATTTCGGGTATTTCGGCATTCGCGTTGCCGTTGCTCCCAAGCTTTGTTACTTGCTTCTCGTTCATCACTGCTGCCAGCCACCGTTTTTTGCGGTTCCCCTGTCGATTATAATGTGCCTCGATAATGACTTCTGCGGGTGCCACTCGTGCGATTTCCTGTTGGATTGCGAGTTCTGGTTCCGGCGTAGTAAATTGGGTCACGGCAAATTCGCCTGTGGTGATGTCGATATAGGCGACGCCAACGGCATCGCGTCCTGTCACCACGCTAGCAAGGAAGTTGTTGCGTTTCGCGGCAAGCATTGTTGGGTCAATAATGGTGCCTGGAGTGACGATACGCAACACTGCACGGTCCACAAGCCCCTTTGAGAGGGCGGGATCGCTGGTCTGCTCACATATGGCGACACGATATCCCTTACCGACAAGGCGAGCGATGTAGCCGTCTGCGGCATGATGTGGTATACCAGCCATCGGCGATTTTTCACCACGCCCAAAGTCACGCCGTGTGAGAGCAATCTCAAGTTCACGTGCGACAATCTCGGCATCCTCATCGAACATCTCGTAAAAGTCACCCATGCGAAAGAAGAGAATGGCGTCGGGGTTTTGCTGCTTGATCTGCAAATATTGTGTGCGTACCGGACTGTGGACAGGATTTGCTTTTGCGTATTCTTCAAATAACACCGTGATAGCCTCCAGAGTAGAACATGTGTCTATCAGTATAAAGCTATTCTTTTGTCACGTCAATTTTTCGGCTAGCTTTCTACACTTTCTCAAATCGAGCGTTTCAGGTACTATGAGGAGCTGAAATTGTTTTTGTATTTGTTTTTGTATATAGTAGTGTTATGTCTCACGTATCATAGGAAAGGACTTTGTGTTGTGCAAGGAATAAAACGAGCAAAATGCTGTTCACAAAGTGAGGCGAAATAGTATGGTGTATGTAGTCTTATTCATATGTGCGATTGTCGGTAGTGCGTTAGTTGCGCTAACCGTAGAGAATTTAACCACGCAAGTGCAGTTTGCTGTGTTTGCATGGCAATCACCTAATCTACCACTAGGATTGGTTGTACTTATCGCGTTTATCTTGGGAGCTTTTTTGTTATACATTGTGTCCGCTCTTTCGGCGTTGCGCGATAGAAGCGAGAAGAGACGGTTGCGTAAACGCGTGAACGAGCTTGAACAACAACTGGCTACAACAGTTCATGTGCCCCCACAACCTATCATCGCACAACCGCAAGTACCATTTGCCCCTATGCCGGGCCTGGAAATGCCCCCACAGCCGATGCGATAAATTTGATTCCTATACAGTGTTTGTAGGGACCGCTTCATCGCGTCCATGTCGGCGGTGAATTGCCACGAGGACGCGATGAAGCGGTCCCTACAAATTCGCATTCATTCTCTAGGTATGCCAGGCTTTTGATAAGATGCGTGACAGAAGTCCACGCTTATGCGATTTTTGTTGTATATCTAAGGCTGGTACCTCGTGTACTGGTGGAGTAGGACCCGGTATGGCTTCCTCGTGTTGTTTTGACTCTTCTGGGGCTTTTGTCGGATAGCTAAGGATAGATGGAATTGTTAACAATGGATTTTCTGTAGAAACCAATTCATCTCGTCCTGTCTCCTCAATTGTTTCTGTCAAAGGACGCGATATATCGGTCCCTACAGGTGGTTCGGGTTCAAGTGGACCGGTCGGAATTTTTGAGTTTGCTTCTTCGCTCATCAATCTTTGTATTAATAGGGCTTCTGTAGTTTCTCCGCTCACGGTTGCCTGCGTGACTAACTCCTCTTGTAGAAGTTGCGCTACTTGTCTTTCCTCGTTTTCGTGCATCGAGTCGAGCCAGTCATAGGCACCTTCAAGTGCATGTTTACACCATTCAGTGTAATTATCACGAATGAAGCCGAGATTTTGACATTGCTCAAGTAATTGTAGCATGTGATCGAGCCAAGTATCGCCGCGTTCTAGCATATTGTCGAGCAGATCAACATCGTCAACACCATAGGACTGCAAACGTATCAACGCTGCCAATGCGATAGGAGAGGGTTGGGTCAGTTGCATAAGTACGTTGTTATCAATGATTTGTTGCTCAATGGTAGCGAGTTGTTCTTGTAGCACTACGCCCTGCTGTACAAGTTGCCATTGCTGATAGCTCTTATAAAATGTTTCAACTTGCTGCGGTTCTAAAGATGAAAAGAGGGAGCGCAGAACGTGTATATCCTCCTCTTGCGTTGTAGGGGTTGTATTCTTGTTATCTGCAACAGTCATTGTTTGTTACCCTCCTGTTGTGAGTCTGGCTGTTGCCCATTCGTCTGGCCTGATTGGGACTTCTGCTCTTCCTGGCGGTCCCAGCGTTCTAACCAGCGTTGAACTAAGTGGTTCGTGCGTATACTTTGTGAGTCAAGCGCATTGTTGTGCGTTTCTGAAAGAGCAGCATTGCGAAGCCACCAGGGAAGCGCGACCTGTGGTTCGGTCTGTCCGTGTTCATCGGAAGATATATTTGTATCCTCTGGTATCAGGTCAATTGCCTTATGTAATACTGGTGGAAGTGGTGCATAAGCATTTGCTGGACGCTTGGGTAAAAGCGGGTCATGAACATTTTGCGAATGAGGTGACTCAAGGTTGGGAAGGCGGCTATGTTCAAACAATGCCTGTGAAATAGTTTCGGGTTGCTGTATATGTCCGTTCTCATTCATTTGTTCCAGGGAAGCTTCTTTTGAGGCTGTAGGACGTGCTTTTATATGTAATGATAAGGCTTGCACGATGAAATTGTCGTCATCGAGCAGAGGAGCATTCAGCAAATCAACACGCTCTTGAAGGTGCTCTATTGATGCCGTAAGTTGATCCTTTTGTGTTTGTAGCTGTTGATCAATGTGTCTGTAGTGCAACCACTGTCGGTATTGACCCATAATTATTTCCGCTTCTTGATAGTATGCACATATAGTCATAATCATGTTGCAAGTGAGTATAGCAGGTATGTTTTAAACAAACAAGACGGTTAGGCACTCCCATCCCGCTCTACTGCTGTGTTATATGAGATACGTAGCAGGATACCAATAATGATATAGTTTGCTAAAACCGAACTACCACCATAACTGAGAAACGGAAGTGGGATACCCGTCAATGGAAAAAACTTCATGTTGCCAGCGATGATGATAAATGTCTGGATCGCAAAAATCGATGTGAGACCTGCCGCAAGCAATTGATCAAAGATATCGGTAGCTTCGATTGCGATACGAAATCCTCGGTAGATGATGAGAAGATAAAGCGCAATGATAGCGAAGAGTCCTGCCAGACCTAGTTCTTCCCCAAGCGCAGTGAAGATCATATCTGATTGGACAACAGGCACAAAATTTTTGCCTGCTGGATGCCCGAGTCCAAGCCCTGAACCAAGAATACCTCCACTAGAAAGTGCGATTAGTCCCTGTACAACTTGTTGACCACCATGATTGAAATAAATATCATCACTTCTGACGTTCCAAGTTGTTATATTGATGCTTACCACTAAAAATCGTTCGCGTATGTAACTAAAAATTCTATATCCTATTAAACCAAGCGCAACGAAGATTAAAAGGCTTGTAGCAACATACGATATTTTTCCGCTCCCCAAATACAACATAGCAAGAAAGATACCATAGATAAGCAAGGCTAATCCAAATTCGCGGACGAAAAAGAAGAGCAAAAGGGCTATGCCTAACATAAGAGCGAGCGGTCCAAGCTGTTTAAATGGGGGAAGGCGAAATGGTCCGAATTTTAAGCTACCTTCGGCAAGAACATCACGGTTTTCACTGAGATAAGCCGCGAAAAAGATGACAATACAAATTTTCAAGAGTTCAGATGGTTGCAATGCAAATGGTCCAATACCCAACTGATCGTGACCCGGAGCACTAAGCGCGTGTAAACCGCCTCTCAATGTACTAGCAATCGTCAATCCGACAAGGACTATTCCCAAAAGTGCATAAGTATACTTGTAGCGCGAAAGCCAATGCATGTTGCGTAGGATGAACAGCGTGATGAGGCAGACGCTAATACCGAGAATGACCCATACCAGTTGTTTCGAGCCTTCTGCAGGATCAGGTGGATTTAAGTCAGGCCCAAGCCGTGTTGCCATCAGGACGCCAATACCACTAAGAAGGCCAACAAGTGGTAGAAGAACCTGATCTGCTTTGCGAAAAAATACGCTCATAATGACATTTGCGACTAACAAAGCAGCAATGAGGCCAATGGCAGGAATCAATCCTTGTATCGTCGGAAGGTTCCTTGTGCTAAGTGATGAAGTTTGATCTTTATTTGCAAGGAGCAATTGAGACATCTCAAGAATCAGTATCATAAAGGGAATGATAAAGAGTCCTAGTTCTGTCCAACGGTAGCGTCGAAAGACGCTAGGAGATCGACTTGCCATAAATATAAGCCTCTCATATCTAGCACAAATATGGTTGTTATGCTGTTAGTTTGAACTGGATATAGCCAACGCGCACAATATCACCTGCTTTTGCTGGCAACGCAGTATACGCTGGTTGATTATTCACGAATGTACCATTAACGCTACCTGCGTCTTGCACCGACCACTGACCATTGCGGTAGGATAGGCGTGTATGTTCAGAAGAAATGAAGCTATCAGGTATCTGAATGGTATTGGTAGGGCCGCGCCCAATGGTTGTTTGTGGCTCAAGGTCAAAAATCGTCCCTGGAGTGATATTGCTCGGACCGCTATCAACAACGACCAGATGACCAAAAACCGAGGCCACTTTTCCGCTTGTATCGGTATTCGTTGCCGCCGTCTTACGCAGGTCGCGAGTAATGGCAATCACCACTTGCATTAGAAAAAGGTAGAGTAAAACGATTAATAAGAGCCGCAATATTAATAAGAAAGCATCTAATGGCATTGCAACTTACCTTCGTTCAAAGAAAAAATCGTAACTCCCAATGGTGAAACGATCACCATTACGAAGCGTATGCTGGCGCATTCCAGGCGTCCCATTAATTGTGATGCCGTTTGTACTGCCAAGATCAAAAATTGCGAATTGTCCATCGGCTTGATATTTTATTTGTGCATGATACCGGGAAACGCGCTTATCCTCAACGATAATATCGTTGCTTAACTGGCGACCAATATTGATAATAGGTTTTTCAATACGATATGTTTGCTGCCCCGCTTGTGGCAACCGAATGACAAGTTGCGCGGGTGGCACATTCACTAACGGTGCCGATGGAGGAGCCATCGCTGGCATATTTGGATTACTGACTGCACTACGATGTACCGCCGCTGCGGACTGATTTGGTGCTGATGGTGCATCAGTTATGCCCGGCAGTTGTTGCCCTGTTGGCAACTGTGCGCGTATCTGTGCTAACTGTTCAGCACTAAGTGCTTGTGTTGCCATACCACCATCGGGATTTCCACCCTGACGGTCCGCCAACTCCGTCTCGATGCGTACAAGCCCTGCACGAAGTGAACTGTCTGCATGAAGTCGCAGAATTGGCACTGTGCGAAGTGTATAGTGATGATGGCGTGCGTATTCCACCATGCTATTCTGCCAATCGCGGATAAGCATGTTTTGACTTGGTGACACTTGCTGATGATCCTTGATGCTCAAGTATATGTCGTAGACATTGGGTGCCAGCCGTCTGCCTTCGCTTTGTATACGCGTGTTGTCTTCCATCGCGCGTTCAAGTTTACGCTCGATCTCGACAGGTTCAAGGTTCGATGGGAAGAGCCAGGCAAACGGACCTTCAACCAGACGTTGCATAAATGATTCAAATCTTGAAAGTGGGTTCTGGCGAGCTTTCAAGGTGCTCACCCTCCTAATTTTGTAGTCTCTGGCGCGCTTGTTGAGCGTCAGAGGATATTTGAGCTTTTAACGCTTCGATGCCTGAGAAACGCTGCTCACCTCGTAGACGAGCAATAAAGTCTACCACAAGGCGTTTACCATAGAGATTCAAACTAGCATCGAATATGTGTACCTCTATTCTACGTTCTGTTCCATTAAACGTTGGACGAACGCCAATATTGGCTACACCATTGTAGACGGTAGAAACTGGGGGAGAGTCACTATCTCCTGTATATGTTTCGTCTTGCACCTGAACTCGTACCGCATATACCCCATCCGCTGGCACAAGTCGATGCGGTTCCGGCAGCAAATTCGCTGTGGGAAAACCAATCGTGCGTCCACGTTCGTCGCCGTGTTGCACAATGCCACTGATAATGGCTGGATGTCCCAACAAGATGTTTGCTTCCTCTATCTGGCCTTCAGTGACCAGTGCGCGCACACGTGTACTGCTGATACGTACCTGTGCATCCTCCTCTAGTGGAAGCGCGCGAATCTCGATGGCATGTGTACGTCCATACTGCTCAAGAAATGTTGTATCGCCCATTCGATTGCGACCCAGGCTGAAATTTGCACCAACGACAAGTCCTTTAATAGTAAGACGCGCACATAGGCTGTCCATAAATTCAGTAGCACTCATTGCTACTACGTCGGGCGTGAAATGAATAACAACACTTTCGTCAATGTGCCCGTATTTTCGTGCAAGCTCCAATTTTTCTTCTGTGGTAGTCAGAACACGCACGTCGATGTCCGGTCGTACCACCATAAGTGTGTGTGGCTCAAACGTGACGAGTACAGGTATTGCTCCAAGTGTATCAGCCATTGAGCGCAATTCGTGCATTAAATACTGATGGCCTCTGTGAATGCCATCGAAATTGCCAATGGTGATAGCAATAGGGCGTCGTTGCTGTTCAGGTGTTAGGGTTGTCGTAAATTCCATAATACGCGTGGGCCGTTCCTTTTGATGGTGTTTGGGTGCAGGTTGCCCGTTCTTCTGTTCTTCGGACTTATCTTACCACAGGTTATATGTGCTCGCAATAAGAAAAGAACACAGAAGTAGATGCAAGATGCGTTTACTTCTGTTGCTCTTCTGCTTTGTTCGTAAATACTTTCTTAGGTTGCCACATATTTTGTTCAGCATTCCATGTAGCTATCGCGAGAAATTGTCCCTCTGCATCATAGACGCGAGCAAGTTCTGCGGGGGATTGCTCATAGGAGAAACTATTGCCATGTAGGACACGCTCTACAGTGGGTGCGTCGAGGTGAAGCGCGGGATAGTGTTGTAGAACCATGTCAGCGGATGTGAGCAATCTTGCGATAGTATGGTGCTCCATCGCCTCCGCAACCTGTTCCAGTGTAATACTTTCGGCAAGGACAAATGGGCCGCTACGCGTCCGAACAAGCGCGGAAAGATGTGCTCCATAGCCAAGACGCTCACCGAGATCGTATGCGAGGGAACGTATATATGTTCCCTTGCTACAAGCAACTTCTAATGTCAAATGTGGTGCTTGCCAACCCAGGATGCGAAGTTGATACAATGTGATGGGACGTGCTGCAAGCGTAATCTCTTCACCTGCGCGCATTCGTTTATATGCAGGTTGACCTTGAAGTTTAATCGCGGAATACAAGGGCGGCATCTGCATCTGTGAACCTAGAAATTGCGGTAGTATCTCTTCTATGTGTGCGAGAGTGAGCGTTGAGGTATCGCTTGTGCGAAGAATAGAACCTTCTGAGTCATAGGTATCAGTGACGGTGCCGAAGCATATCTCAGCTTGATAGGCTTTACCACTTTCACTGAGATATTCGGCAACACGTGTGCCCTGCCCTACACAAATAGGCAGAACGCCACTCGCGGCTGGGTCAAGTGTTCCGGCATGCCCAACACGCTTCTGCTTCAGTATCTTGCGTATTTTTGCTACCACGTCATGTGAAGTCATGCCGATAGCTTTGTGAATGTTGAGAATGCCATCCATTTAAGCGTGAGTACTTTCTATTGCCTGCTTCAGGAGCGCGACAACCATGAGTATCGCTTCTTTGATGGGTTTGTGAATCGTTGCTCCCGCTGCACGAGCATGACCACCACCACCAAGGCTGAGGCAGATATCAGCACAATTATATGGCTCTGTACTACGCAAGCTCAGCCGTGTTATATTCGGCTCACCATAGCTTTTGAAGAAGGCCGCGAGTTGTACTCCCTCGATATCGCGGAGATAGCCAGAGAAGTTATCGTCCATCTCACTTGTTGCCCCCGCCGCCGCAAGCGTCTCTTCGGTGGCATATGACCAAGCGAGGCGACCATCGCAAGCGGTCTCAAGGTGCTCAACCGCCTTTGCTTGCAAACGCACATGGGCGAGCGATTTCGAGCGATAGATGGGTCTAACAATGGTCTCGGCTATCGCACCTGCGCTCAGCAAGATAGCTCCTGCCTCCATAGTACGTGGCGTGGTGCTGGTGAATTGGAACGATGACGTGTCGGTGATCAATCCAGTTAGCAAGCACTGTGCCGCGTCTTTTGTCAATGGAAGGTGCGCCTGTTGTTGGAAAAGTACAAGCAATTCTGTTGTCGATGCTGCTTGTGGGTCAATGATGTTTACACGTCCACAACCTTGACTGCTGATGTGGTGGTCGATATTAAGAATAGTTACGGTATCAAGAAACGCCTGATGCCGCTCATAGAGCGCACCATAGCGCGTCAACTCGCCCGCGTCAAGCGCGATGACAAGATCAAACTGCTCTTCACCAACAGTTCCAAGGCTCTGTTGCAGACGCTCTATACCAGGAATAAAGGTGAATGACTGAGGTGCTGGATCGGCACATGCTGGTACGCACGTCTTACCCATTTGCTCAAGAATATGTGCAAAACCGAGGGCTGAGCCGAGACAATCGCCATCGGGATGCTCGTGAGCTAGTAGCGCAATACGCTGTGCTGGTTCGATTAACGCCATCGCTTGTTGGACCAATGGCGCATCTATCTGTGGTTGGAGTGATATCGAAGTACCAGTAACTGTTGTACTCATTGTTCCTCTTGTATTTCTGCTTGTGCTGCTGCCGCCGCCTCACTACGTTCCTTATCTTCTTGCGAAACCCGTTTAATCAGTTCAAGCACACGAGCACCCTCTTCTATCGACGTGTCTAACTTAAACGCAAGTTCTGGCATGTAGCGCAAAGGAATGCGCGTTGCAAGCTCATGACGCAAGTATCCTGCTGAATTGCTCAAGCCTTTCATCGTCTCTTTTTGTTCCTGTGGTGTGCCCATGACGCTCACAAATACTTTTGCGTGTCGCAGGTCGTTGCTTACCTCAACACGGGTGATGCTGGCGAACCCCACACGCGGGTCTTTGAGACGAGTCCGTATAAGCTCGCTTAACTCTGCTGCGAACTGTTCACCCAACTTTTCTTGTCTATGTGGATTTGCCATGATTTTCCCTTTATTCTATTCTCGACTCATGTATCAAGCGACCATCCATATGCGGACGGTCGCTTGATACATCGGTCGTGAATCTTTTTATGCTCCTGTTTTCACACGCTCTTGAGCGAAGGCTTCGATGATGTCGCCTACCTCAAACGCGGTGAAGTCTTCAAGTACGATACCGCACTCGTAGCCAGTTGCAACCTCACGTACATCGTCTTTGCCACGACGGATGGAATCGATTTTGCCCTCATGGACCTTCTCGTCCTTACGCATGACACGTGCCTGTGATGAACGACTGAGCTTACCATCTGTAACGCGGCAGCCAGCGATCACCGTTGTCTTACCAGCTTTGAATGTCTGGAGGACTTCTGCATGACCTTCAACAACCTCGTGATAGGTTGGCTCCAACATACCCGTCAAAGCAGCCTGAATTTCGTCGGTCAACTTGTAGATGACATTGTAGTAGCGAATATCAACGCCCTCTTTTTGGGCTTGGCGTTGAGCCGCACCGTCAGCTTTGACGTTGAAGCCAATCACAACCGCGTCAGATGCTGCCGCGAGATGCACGTCGGTCTCGCTAATATTGCCGATGCCTTCGTGAATGAGGCGAACCTTGATATTCTCCTCACTGAGCTTGCTCAATGCATTCTTAAGTGCTTCGGCAGAACCCTGCACGTCGCACTTGAGGACGATATTGAGTTCCTTGACCTTGCCCTCTTGCATCTGCGTGTACAGCGTATCAAGACTGACCTGACCAAGTGGTGTGCTCTCGCTCTTACGCTTATCTGCCTCTAACTGTGCGCGCTGCTTGGCGGTTTTCTCGTCAGCAGTGACCTCAAGCTGATCACCAGCCTGTGGAACCTCCGGCAGACCAATGATGCTCACTGGTGTGCTTGGTGGGGCCTTCTGAATACGCTTGCCACGATCATTAAACATGGCTCGTACCTTACCTGCTAACGCACCAACAATGATATTGTCACCCATCTTTAGTGTACCCTGCTGTACAAGCACGGTCGCGGTTGGACCTGAATTCTTTTCCAAACGTGCTTCGATGATGACGCCAGTGGCAAGGCGATTTGGATTGGCCTTGATATCCTGGATTTCTGCTACTAACAAGATGTAGTCAAGCAACTCATCGATACCTGTGCCCTTACGAGCAGAGACGGGTACACAGATGATATCGCCGCCGTATTCTTCAATCACGACGCCCATCTCGGCGAGTTGTTGCTTCACGCGATCAGGGTTAGCATTGGCTTTATCAATCTTGTTAAGCGCGATAATGATTGGCACTTTCGCGGCCTGTGCATGTGAGATGGCCTCACGTGTCTGTGGCATAACGCCATCGTCTGCTGCGACTACAATGATAACGATGTGTGTTACCTGAGCACCACGGGCGCGCATTGCTGTGAATGCTTCGTGACCAGGTGTGTCAAGGAAGGTGATTTTCTTGCCATTGACCTCGACCTGATAGGCACCAATGTGCTGTGTAATACCACCAGCTTCACCAGCCGCAACCTTTGTCTTACGAATGGTGTCAAGTAGCGAGGTTTTGCCATGATCGACGTGTCCCATGATGGTCACGACTGGTGGAATAACCACTGTGCCGTCATCGTCACGTGCCGCCATCATTGCTTCGTTGGCAGAAACCGTTGTAGTTTGTGCTCCTGTACCCGTTGCGGTGTCGGTGAGACTTGGCTCAAAACCAAGCTCTTTTGCAACCGTTGCAGCTTTTTCGTACTCGATTACCTGGTTAATATTGGCGAAGATTTTGTTGCCAATAAGCACTTTGATAACTTCGTTTGGTGTAGCTTTGAGGAGGTCGGCTAGGTCTTTCACCATAATCTGTGGTGGCAGAGCAATTGGACCTGTTGCCTTCTCTTTGACTGCTGCTGCGCGCCGCTCCTGTGGTCGTGGTGTTGGAGGACCACCTCCCGGACGACCGCCATTGCTACCCGGACGCCCATGTCCATTGCCATTACCGTTGTTATTTCCATAACTAGGACGTGTGCCACCAGGAGCCGAGCTACCCGGACGCCCACCGTTTGAACGCTGTTGCGTCGATGGTGGATATGCTGTCCCTGTCTGGTTTGTTGGGCGTGGCGCAAAGTTTCCCCCCTGCTGTTGGCGTTGTCCCTGTGGTGTGGGATTATTGCCCATACGCTGAGGATACGGATTTGGGCCAGCAGGTCGCTGTTGCATTGGTGCTCCACCCGGTCGTTGTTGTGGTGGTCCATTGAAACGTTGCTGCGTTGGTGGGTTGCCCGGCCTCTGCTGTCCAATATCAGGACGCGGAGTAAAGTTAGGACGTGGCTGCGTCTGTCCACCTTCAAAGCGGTAATTGGGGTTCACTGGACGTGGCTGTCCGCCTTCTGAACGCTGTCCCGGCGCATTGTTTGGACGCGGTTGTCCACCTTCTGAACGCTGTCCCTGAGTAAAGTTGGGACGTTGCCCTTGGGGAAAGTTAGGGCGCGGCTGTGTAGGTCCACTTTCACGTTGTAGTGGCGCAGCATCGGGACGCTGTACAGGTGGCGTAGCTGGCGCGGCAGAAGACGTGGTAGGCTCCCCTGAAGTTTGTGTTGATACAGTAGTATCTTTGTCTGTAGTGATATCTGATCCGTTCTGTGTTGATGGGACACTCGTTGTTGCTGTGTTTGCGGGAGGGGACGTTCGACGCCGTACTGGTGGTCGCGCATTCTGATCCTGACCGGCAGACGTGGCACTTTCTGTTTTCGGACGTGCGGGCGTTCTTGGCTTAGGTTGCTTCGTCGCCTCCGTCCCTTCTGGTAATTCGTTTGTGTCTTTCATGAAGAAGACCCCCTTCTATCGAGTGATGCGCCATAAATGGCGGCAAAAACGGAAATCTCTTCACAGCCACAAAAAAGGTCTGTCGCCCATTCCTCGCGTAAAAACAGGGAATAGGGGACAGAACCTCGTTGGTGCAGTTTCAGGTATGTATCGTCTGCGCTCTCCGGCGTAGTGGCTATGGACTATATATTCATAGCTAATGCTCCGCAATCAGTCGCTACCTGGTCCTGTAGACGAGGGGCTGTGTCTCTCTCAAGAGTAGAGATAAAATGACGCATAAATTTCTTATGAATGCTTTCCTGCTTGTAAAGGCGGAAATTGATGACAATGATAGTATCTAGTATAGTACAGTCTGAGTATCCTTGCAACTATACGGCCATTTAGTCTTTTGGCAAGCTCGCAACGTAGGCGTCGAGTAGCACTCGGTCTTCCTCTGGTATCGCTATCTCAAATTCTTGTTCGAGGCGTTTCTTCTTGAGCGCGATTTCCCAGCATGAAAGGCGAGCGCAGAGGTAGGCTCCACGACCAGACTTTTTGCCTGTTGCATCAATAACAACATGACCGTCTGGTGTTCTTACTATACGTAACAATTCTCGCTTCGATTTTGTTTCCTTACAGGCGACGCAAGTACGAAGTGGAACATGCTTCGGACGTTTGGGTTGCTGCTTGTTCGGTGCCTTATTTTCTGTCTTCATCATTCCTCTTGTTCCTCCCTCTCACAGTATTTTATGCAGCTTACTCACCATCGTTATCATATGATGAGTTATGTCGTCCACCGCCGCGCTGACTGGAACGACGAGGACGATCATTGCGACCACCACGACGACCTTGTGAGGCTACTGGCTCCTGCATACCTGTATCAGGCTGTTGTTCTTCGTAGACCTCGCCTTCAGCAGGCTTCATAACATCAACGCGCCAGCCAGTAAGTTTCGCGGCAAGACGTGCGTTTTGTCCATCTTTACCAATTGCAAGAGACAACTGACGCTCTGGCACTGTAACAATAGCTGTATGGTCAGACTCGCGCAGGTCAACCTTTAACGGTTTGACTGGACTGAGCGCATAGCTCACAAATGTTGCTGGATCGGGACTCCACTGAATGATGTCTATTTTTTCGTCGTTTAGCTCATGAACGATATTGTTGATGCGCGACCCTCGTACACCTACGCATGAGCCAATGGGGTCTAAACCCTCTTGTCGTGCGACGACCGCAACCTTCGAGCGGCTACCAGGTTCACGGGCAATGCTTTTTATCTCGACAGTTCCTTCATAAATCTCAGGAACCTCTGATTCAAACAAACGTCGTACAAGGTCACGATGAGTACGTGAGACAAGGATTTGGAGCATGCGACCTGGAACACGGCGTACATCGTAGACGAAGACGCGGATACGCTGACCCACACGATACCGTTCGCTGGGAACTTCCTCTGTCGATGGCATGATGCCCTCAACTTTATCGGCCTTGTCAAGGTCGAAGTCGAGTTGCCAACCACGTCCTGGATCTTTCCGTGTAAGGGTGCCGAGCCGAATTTCACCTATCCAGTTTTTGATCTGCTCATAAAGGTGCTCGTGCTCTGCCTCGCGGATGCGCTGTAAAATGACCTGTTTTGCGGTCTGTGTAGGAATACGGTTAAAGATGGACGAAGAATTTACATCTATAAACTGTCCCAATGCCGCGTTATAAATGATGCGCTGTGCCTCTGCCAGGGAGACCTCATCATTTGGGTTCTCAACCTGTGCAACAACACGCTTGGAGGCCCATACGTGAACCTCACCATTCTTGTCAACTTCGATGCGGATATTATCCCCGCCAACAAAGCTCTTGCGGTATGCTGCTAGCAGGGCGTTGGCAACTGTTTCCATTACCACTTCGCGGGGTAATCCCTTTTCGGCAATTAACTGTGCGATAGCCGCTTGAAATTCACTTCTCATAGTACATGATCCTCCCGCTACGCCCGATGTAAAACACGCTCATTTTTTCTAGTGCGATGAAAAAAAGTCCCAGGCATGCAGAAAAGTGGGGATGCCCCCACTTTTCCTCAAAAAGGTTTCTTTATTTCTGTGCCTATTATAGCACACACGTAGCCTTTTAGCTAGTGGGACAACAGCGTTATATCACTGAAGTATTGCCAAGAATAATAGCGTTCTTTAGAGCACTTCTAGTAAGTTTCTCTATCATATAAGAACAAATTGAGGTTACGTATTTATTTCGTCTACTTCTCTATCAAACGTGCCATATCTCACCTGTATGGTATACTTATTTACACTATGTATATTATAACAAGCAGCAGTAAAAGGAGCTTATACTATGGCCGTGTCTCATGTCGTTGAGGACGAAAAGGCACTTATAGAGGCGATTCGAGAGTTGGCTCAAGAGCGGGTAGCACCACGCGCGGCAGAGATTGATCGAACAGGCGAGTTTCCCTGGGATATGAAGGAACTTTTGGCACAACAGGATATTCTGGCGATGCCGTTTCCCGTTGAATATGGTGGCATTGGTGCGAGCGAATTATCAATTGTGATGGCGATTGAAGAGCTTTCACGTTGCTGCGCGACGACAGGGTTGTTGCTAGCAGTGCAGCAATTAGGTTCAACACCGATTCTCCTGGCAGGAACAGATGCACAGAAGCGTAAGTACTTTCCGAAATTAGCAAGTGGCGAATGGTTAGCGGCCTATGGTTTAACAGAGTCGGACTCCGGCTCGGATGCAGCTGCGATGCGGACGATGGCAGTGCGTAAGGGCGACAAATATATACTTAACGGCTCGAAACGCTTTATTACCAATGGCGGTTTAGCGCAGGTCAATTCTGTTATGGCAATTACTGATCCTGAAAAGGGGACACGTGGCATCAGTGCTTTTATCGTCGAACGCGGTTTCCCAGGTTTCTCTGTAGGACGTGTCGAACATAAGATGGGCATTCGAGGCTCCCAAACTGCTGAACTCATCTTCACCGATTGTGAGGTTCCGGTCGAGAACATGCTTGGTCGTGAGGGCGACGGCTTTAAGATTGCGATGGGAACGCTTGACCGCACGAGACCAGGCATTGGAGCACAGGCGGTTGGCATCGCGCAGGGGGCACTTGATCTTGCCGTTGAGTATGCTAAACAGCGTGTGCAGTTCAACAAGCCAATAGCTGAAAATCAGGGTATTCAATTCATGTTGGCAGATATGGCGACAAAGGTTGAGGCAGCACGACTACTCGTCTATAACGTTGCTGAGATGATAGATCGTGGCGAAAAGAATTTCAGCAAATATTCGTCAATGGCGAAATTGTTTGCCTCCGATGCCGCGATGGAGGTCACAAACGATGCTATTCAGGTGCTTGGTGGCTACGGTTATATCACCGAATACCCTGCGGAACGTATGATGCGTGATGCCAAGATTACACAGATTTATGAAGGCACGAACCAGATACAGCGTCTCGTAATTGCGCGTGCGTTACTAACTGCTGCACAGTAATACAAGAAAAGACCCAGACATTGTTCTGGGCCTTTTTTTATCTGCAATTTTCTATCGACTAACACAACCTTACGGAGAAACCCCATGTCGTCAATTTCTTTTGATCAAGTTGCTCATGCGTATGATGCTACGCGTGGTTATCCCGACGCTGTTACGCAACAGGTGGCACAAGCTATCGAGCATGTTGCGAATGCGAACACGCAAACACGGTTTTTAGAGATCGGTGTTGGTACTGGTCGTATTGCATTCCCTCTTGCCTCGTTGGGGCATATATACACAGGCGTCGATATTTCAGAAAAGATGGTTGCCCAGTTACAGGAAAAGCTTCATACTGCACTGTGGCAAGAACAAAATCAGCCATGGGGAAGTCTGCCTGATGAGGATACAAAGTATTCAGCGATAGTGCGACGGTATACAAACACAAAGAGGTCGGCATCGTTGCGTCTGATGATGTCTGATATAACCGACCTCCCTTTTTATACGTCATCATTCGATGTCGCCGTCGCCGTCCATATATTTCACCTTGTCGATGGCTGGCAACGCGCGCTACAAGAGGTGTTGCGGGTCCTACGTCCGGGAGGTATGCTACTCCACTGTTGGGATGAACATGGAAGGTTGGATGTGCAGGATATTTCGGAGGAATGGCAAAAGATATTGACCGAACTGGGTGGTGGTGACACGCGGCGTCCAGGTGCCTCATCGGTACGCTTTGTGACAGACTGGCTTACAGAGCACGGCTTGCAAACGCAGAAGATAGAAGCGGTTAGCTGGGAGCAAGCTATCACTCCACGGCAAATTATCGAAAATATCACATTGCGTCTCTGGTCGAACACATGGAGTATCCCTGACTCGATTTTTGTGCCTGCTTCAGAACGTCTCACAAAATGGGCCAACAAACGCTATAGTAACGATATGGACACGCCACGTATGCAAGACCGCCGTTTTATTATTAGCAAAACCATTGTGTAGGAGGCTTTAACGTAGTACGTCCTCTTCACCTTGTACACATGAAAAGGGCGTACTACATTAAAGCCTCTACAGAGGTTATATGTTGGATATAATTATCTTTATTGGGTTACAGGGTGCAGGCAAAAGCACCTTCTACCAGACCTATTTTGCTACAACACACGAATATATCAGCAAAGATGCGTTGCATCGTAGCAAAACTATGAACAAGGCTACTAAACAAAACCTTCTTGTTGAAGAGGCACTACGAGTAGGTCAATCGGTCGTGATCGACAACACAAATTCCACTAAAGAAGACCGCGAACCGCTTATACGCTTAGGCCATCAATATAATGCCTCGGTCATAGGTTACTACTTTGATGATCCTATAAGTGATTGTCTTGCGCGTAATAGAGAGCGTAGTGGGAAGGCACGAGTGCCAGATAAAGTCATCTACATTACCTCTAAGCGCATGGTGATTCCGTCGTTTGACGAGGGTTTTGACGCTTTGTTCCAAGTCCATACGAAAGATGCTGGACTTTTTGAAGTTGTTGCGTGGAGGAAGACTGATGCTTCATTTGGTGAACTCAACACATAATAACCTCGTTGATGCTATTTTACAAAACATTATTGAGATATTTGAGGCCAACTTTCCTCAGCGTATTCGAGCCTACTATGTGGAGGGAAGTTACGCTAATGTGAGCAGTGTTACAACGAGTGATCTCGATTTGTTGCTTATCTATAAGCATAAATTTGGGAATGACGAAGCGCAAAGGGCTGAGGAACTAGCAATCTCATTGGTGAATGAATGCACAATTGAGCTTGATATCGAATTTGTTGATGAACAAAGTCTCACAAAGGGTGTCTCACCGACTCTCAAATTTGGGAGTAGTTGTATTTATGGCGAAGATATCCGCGATGCACTACCGCTTGTACCGCTAGAGGAGTGGACGAGAGACCGCATGCATAGCTCCCTATGGCGCACAGTTCATATCTGTAATCGACCACCTGTTCTTCGTTATCCTCTAACCTATCCAGACCCACATGCTGAATTTTATGGCTATGATGCGCGAATGTTGCGTCTTCCAAGTGGACAAGAGGTTCATTGTACACGTGATCTTATCCGTTTGACAGGCTGGTCTGCCACTGCTATGATTGCCTTCAAAGCAGGAAAATATGTTGCCAGAAAAAGTGAGTGCCACAAGCTCTATCAAACGTGCTTCAATGATGAGTGGGGCCAGTTACTGCAAGATATTTACGAATTGTGTCGAGGCAAATGGAATTATCTCATTCCTGAAAAGCAAGAGGACCGTCAAAAACTAAGAGCCATATGTGAACGCACGCTAGGTTTTGAAAACCACTTCATGCAGGTGTACAAAGCGTTTGTGCTATCTGAACTACGGAGTGCTGATATGAAAGGCGTGTTAGAGGCTTTATATGTACTACAAAAAATTATGTATCAGGACGAAGAGATTTTAAAAGCAATAACAAGAGTGAGTACAGGGCACTGAAAAGCTGATGGCTTCTCAGTGCCCTGTACTCACTCTTGTTATTTACTCTCCATTGCACGAGCGACAATTTCAGAGATGTCCTCGACCTTGATTTTCTCTTCGGCCTCGACACCCTTGACGCCATCCTCGAACATGGTGATACAGAAGGGACATGCGGCCGCGAGTACCTCGGCGTGAGTTTCGAGGGCCTCGTTGACGCGGTTCTGGTTGATACGCGTGCCAATCTTCTCTTCCATCCAAGCTCGACCACCACCACCACCGCAGCAGAAACTCTTGTTGCGGTTACGACGCATCTCGGTTACGCCTTCGCTGTTGAGTACGGTGAGTACTCGGCGCGGCTCGTCGTACACATCGTTGTAGCGACCGATGTAGCAGGGGTCATGATAGGTTAGCTTGCGCTTGTCAAAGCTTTCGGGCAGCATAATCTTTTGATCACTCAGGAGCGCGTCGATATACTGCGTATGATGCACAACTTCATAGTTGCCACCAAGTTGTGGATACTCGTTCTTGATGGTGTTGAAGCAGTGCGGACATGCTGTCAGCACAGTACGCTTTTTCGTCGCAACAGCGGTATGCCCATTACTCGACCCATTCGTGGCAGAATGACCGTCACCAGCATTCGCTGTATTGAAGCCATAGCCGTTAAGCGTCTCGATGTTTTGCTGCGCCTGCGTTTGCCACAAGTATTCATTGCCGATACGTCGCGCTGGGTCGCCTGTGCAAGACTCTTCGGGACCAAGAATAGCAAAGTTGACATTTGCTGCCTTGAGAACCTTCGCTACCGATGTGGCAACGCTCTTGTTGCGCTGGTCGAACGAACCCATACATCCAACCCAGTAGAGGACATCGGCTTCTGGATTTTCGGCGAGCAGAGGAATGTCCATTCCCTTGGCCCAGTCCGCACGTGTATCATTGTTGATCTCCCACGGATTGCCGTTGCGTTCAATATTGTTGAGGACGGAGACAGTCTCCTCTGGGAAATCGGCCTCTTCCATCACAAGGTGGCGACGCATATCAACAATTTTGGGGATGTGCTCAATGGCAACGGGACAAATTTCCATACATGCCATACAGGTTGTGCAAGCCCATAATGCGTCGTTTGAGATAATGCCACCAACCATTGGCTCGTGGTGCGCCGCTATCTCGTCATGTGTCTTATCGGCCTTGACGCCAGCAATCCCAAGTTTGCTATAAAGAGACTTCTCACCAAGAATCGCAGGACTCTCGACAAAAAGAGCCTCTTTGACGCCCAGGATAATCTCTTTGGGAAAGAGCGGCTTACCGGTATTGCTGGCCGGGCAAACCGTGTTACAGCGTCCACACTCGGTACATGCATAGCCATCGAGCAATTGTTTCCATGTGAATTGTTCTGCCTTTGAGACACCGTAATCTTCGCGCTCTTCAATGTTTTCTAGCAGAGGTAGTGCCCCTCTTGGTTTGTAGTTGCGGAAGAAGACATTAAATGGTGTCGCCATCAAGTGCAGGTGTTTGGAGCGTGGCAGGTAGATCAGGAAGCCAAGCACGGTGGCAATGTGTAACCACCAGAAAAGACGGAACCAGATGATATCTGCCTGTGTGCCTACTCCCGCGAAGAGCGGACCGAAGATGGTGCCGATAGGTGTCCACGCCGCTCCATTGCTAGCGGCATACTCGAAACCTTCGACCAGTGCGAGCGTGATGACAACAAGCAAAATCAAGCCCAGGATAATGAAGCCATCCCAGGGACCGTGCAGGTTGCTGTTTAACTGTTTGGGTCGGAAGATGCCACGCCGAATAGCAAAGACGATCAGCGCGAATATAACAAATACGACAAAAACGTCGAGCACCGTTGCGAAGACACGATTATCACCAAGTAGGGGCAGCGAGCCATTGAAGGCTCCAAGAATGAGGTTGAGTAGACCAAATTGAATAATGATAAAGCCCCAGAAGGTGAAAAAGTGTGCGATACCAGGTAGTGGATCACGTAGCACTGCACTCTGACCCAGCACAACCGTGAAGAATTCGCCAAAACGGTCGTCGATGTGGTCTGTGCGGTTGTCTGGGCGAGCCTTTGCCAGTAGCGTCACTAGCATGCCTGCGCGAATCCCAAACAGAACTAATGCTCCCAGAAAGAGGAGCACAAAGAGTATGGTGCCAAATAATCCCCCGGTGGGTGAAATAGCAGGGGGTGTCATGATTGTCTCCGTTCCAAATTACCACTGTTCAAGTGTAAGACCAGTCAGCCAGGTGAAATGATGGTCTCGTGTAACGAGTGTAAGTTCATTTTGAATTGCAGATGAAGCAATCCAAAGATCGTTATCTGGAAGCATTTGGCCTTTCACGCGTTGCTCATGCTTAATACGTCCATATATCTGTGCCGTTTTGTCGTCTGCTACCAAGACAGTTAATGTTTGTGCTAACTTATTCACATCAGCAAGTCCTCTTGCTACATCCATAGAGTGTTCCGCTCCGTGATAAAGTTCACCAAGTGCGATAATTGACGTATAAAGTTTTGCACTATCCGGTATACGATCATGAACAGTATGATCTTCTTTAATAAGAAAAACGAGTACGCTTGTATCAAGCAGATAGCCAATCCTCATCTGGCTCAATCCTCTCACAGTCCTCAATTGCTTCTTCCATTAACGCTATGTCTTCGGGTGACATGGAAAAATGAAGATTTAGTAAAGCTTCTTTAGAAGTGCCTGGGGGAAGTTTTGACTTAGATAGGATTTCTCCATGGTCTTGAGCAGGCTTCTCATTTGTTGCACGTTCCATTGCTTCACCATCTTCTGGTGACAACGTAAAGCGTGTTATTGCAGAGCCAGGAGTACTGGGAGGAAGATTTGACGCAGACGAACTTACTTGATGTGTTAGAGCCAGTGCTTCGAGTATCTCTAAGGCACGCTGTTGATCTTGAGGTGAGAGCTTTTCGGCGAGCGTGTAAATCTTATCGAGCGTGTTTGACATATGTTGCCTTCTTTTTAGTATTAGGAATACTCTGCACCCTATTATACAGCAGGTTTTGCAAGGAGGATATATACTCTATCCTCCCACAAGCTATTATGACTTACGTCGTTTCACTTCTTCTGTGAGCTTAGGCAAAATCGTGATGGCATCACCTATAACGCCGTAGTCGGCGACGGAGAAGATGGGTGCATGTTCGTCCTTATTGATGGCGATGATATATTTGGAGCCTTTCATGCCCGCAAGATGCTGAATGGCACCACTGATACCGGCCGCGATATACAGCGTAGGCTTTACGGTCTTACCTGTTTGTCCCACTTGATAGCTATAGGGCAGCCAACCTGCATCAACAATGGCACGTGTGGCACCGGGAGCACCACCAAGAATGGTTGCAAGTTCCTCAACAAAGTGGAAGTTTTCAGCTTTACCAAGCCCACGTCCACCACTGACAATCACTGCTGCATCTTCTAGTGCAGGACCGTCGCTAGCAACATCAACACTATCAATAATTTTAATGGATTGTGATGCCGCGCTAATGGATGCAGTAATCGTCTCAATTTCGGGTGTGCGACCCTCGTACTGCTCTAGGCCAAAAGCTTTGGGGCGTGTAAGCACAATACCTGTTCCACTATGAGGATGCGTTACTGTGACAACAGTTTCGCCACCCCAAGGCACGATAACTTTGACGCCATCATCCGCGAAGGAGAGGTCAGTGGCATCGGTGATGAGGCCCATGTTGTTACGTACATTGAGACGTGCAGCAATATCACGCATATCATAGGTCGTAGCGAGTAACAGAATCGCTGGCTGATGCTGTTGAATGAGAGTGCTAAGCGTCTCAACGGCTGGCAATGTCAGATAGTTGTCATAGGCCGCGTCAGCATGTACATAGACTTTTTCCGCACCGTATGCACCAAGCGTGGGTGCAACTTCTGCAGCGGCGGCCCCAAGTACAACGGCCTCTGCGCGTCCCAATTTCGCGGCTTTACCAAGCACTTCTAACGATGAGCGAACAGGCTTGCCGTTATCCAGTTCGATCAGTACCCAGGTTGTATTTGCCATATCTTTTCTCCTCGCGTGTACTAAAGCAACTGATAACGCTGTAAAAAGTCAGCGATGCTTTGTGCGGCGTTGCCATCGTCTTTAACGATTTGACCTGCTGCCCGTGCTTCCGCTGATCCAATCACCAGGACGCGTTCACGTGCGCCAGCTTCGCCAACTTGTGAGGCATCAATGCCGAGGTCCGCAATACCAAGCTGTGTAAAGGGCTTTTTCTTAGCGTTCATAATACCCTTCATTGTTGGGTAAATCGCTTCATATGAACCGCTAGCAATCGTCACAATGGCAGGAATAGGCGATTCGACCGTCTTATAGCCAGTTGGTGTGACACGCTTGATGACAGCTTTGGAACCTTGTATAGTGATTTCACGCGCAAAGGTCAATTGTGGTAGGCCAAGAAATTCGGCAATGCCTGCGGGAACCATGCCTGTATAGCCATCGGTGCTCTCTGTGGAGCAGAAAATTAATTCCGCACCCTCTTTTTTAAGCACCGCTGCTAAGACACGCGAGGTGCTAAGAGCGTCGGAACCGGCGAGGGCTGGGTCTGTCACTAGAATGGCACGGTCAACACCCATCGCAAGGGCGCGGCGCATGGCTTCTTGTGCTGTGGATGGTCCCATGCTGATCGCGGTAAGTTCGCTATTGCCAATGGTGTCACGGAGCTTAATTGCTGCCGAAATAGTGCTTTCGTCGCCGGGGTCAAGTACGAGGGAGACACCGCTACGCACAAGGCGTTTGGTGTTCGGGTCAAGTTTGCTGACCGTTGTATTTGGGTCGGGTACTTGCTTTATGCAAACAAACATCTTCATCGAATATATGCCTCATCTTCTGCGTATATGTAGGACGTTGGGAAGTGAGAGAAACTACACAGTTTCCTGATACTGACTTCTATTGTAACTATCCCATAAAGCTAGTGTCAATGTTGCTAGCTAACGCGCAGCTTCCACCTTGCGCTCGTCACGCAACTCCATTGCACCTTGAACTACCATCTCCTGCCAAAATTCAGCAAGAAGTGGGCAGGCCGCTAGCTCGTGAGCTAACGCTACATCATCATTGCGCGAATGACCAAAGTCATTGACTAGAGCAACCGTAAATTGAGGATATGGGCGGTCTACAAGCATGATTGGCATGTCTTGCTCAATCAATCCCTCTTGCAGTACACGACAATACCAGCCAGTGCGACCTGTTGCCGCTACCCAATTCGTTAATCCAGCACTACACCAACGCTTTTCAATCTTCGTACAAGGATAGCGCGGTCCCGTTACCTGAATACGTGCTTCACCCAGTGCATAGATATCGCCAATACATGCAGTCTCTTCAGACAGGCCTGCAACAGTAAAATTCTCGCCAAAGCCACCTGGACCAATCTCTTGCTGTCCTAGCTCTGCTTGCCATACAGGATAGTGTGAGGCCGCATAAAGTAGCACCGCCTGATTAGGTGTACCGTGATGCTTCTTGTCTGCCTGCTCGTTACCTTCAAGGTGTGTGATATAGAGCCAGCGTGGTTGTGTATCAGGTGTACGCACAAACGATGTATCAAATGGACGTTGTAGAATATCCTTTGCGCCCTCGGTCCCGTAGTGATGTGGCGTACCTATTTGAACTGACTGTAATGTGCCGATGTTTATATTCATTTTATTAACATGCTCCCTGTTCTTGAAATCTTTTATCCATATTATACGATATTGTAACTTCTAGGCTGTGTTTAAGCTTCTCAGGGAGAAACGGAGAAAAGGAGCAGAGGGAACAACATGGCTTTACCACATTGTTCCCTCTGCTCCTGTTTCTTAAAGCTTACAAGCTATGCACGTACACGCGTCATATAGCAGCGTGTCGCTAAACCTGCGATAAGCAGAACTAAGAAGATGCCGAACATCGAGGGCATAAATGGTTGTGTATCCGTACTCACCGCATTAGGATCACTTCCTGTGCCAGGCATCCCTGGTACACCCGCGACTTGTGTTGAGATGAGTTGAATAGCTGGTGTGCCATTAACTACGCCAATGGCAAACACACTGGTTACGGTCCAAGGCTTTACATTTGTGTTGATCGATACGGACTGACTGGACGGAATAGCGGCATTGAACGTATACGAGCCAGCAGAAACATTTACATACTCACTCGCCTTTTGATAAGTCAATCCACTGGCAACAGTGCTGGGGCCATTCGATATAGTTACGCCAGTTGCATTGGGTGAGAGATGATAGACGCGCACCTTTGCCGTATTGCCAGAGACGATGTTGTTGTCCGTGAAGACCGACAAAGAATACCCGGACGCCTTTGTGCCAAGTGCGGCAACCGTATAGGGCGTTCCAGCCTCTACCATGATTGTTTGAGTGATGGTCGCTGCATCAACTCCTGTACCGATCAGCCCAATCTGAACCTTGTGTTCTCCTGCTGGCAAGGCAGCGTAGGGCGTAACAGTGCCGAATTGAAAGTCGCTCAATAGTTTGTTGCCATCTACGAAGACATCAACAATGCCAACATCAGGAGACGCATGAATGACACGAATGTATGCCATATCTTCAGCATGAGCCGCACCGGTTCTGCTTACCAGTGCAAGCAACGCAAATACAGTACTTATAAGGAAAAGACTGGTAAGTTTTTTTAAATGGCGCATCGTCAATGTCCTCTTTCCAAGAATATTCTTTCTATGCTTGATTACGCAGTGCTGGTTTTATTGGATTACTGCCCACGTCGTTAGAATGTTTTGGTATTCGTATAGCCATAGGTAATCTAATATTGACTCAAAAGCGTAATCCTTGATGAATAGCAAAGAGTGCTAGTTATAACATGTTGGGTTCCCCCCACAACACATATTCTGAGGTGTCACGTGCAAGATGTACAATCCTTCCATTTAGCAGGCGTAGTCATACAAGAACGTTTCGTGATAGAGAAGTTGCTTGGCAAAGGTGGTTTTAGTGCGGTCTATCTTGTGCGCGATGAGCAAGATGGGGGCAAGAAATACGCGCTTAAAGAACTTATTGATCATGATCGACAAGAAAAGAACAAGTTTGCTTTTGAATGTAAAGTCCTGAAGCGACTCGATCATCCAGCATTGCCTCATGTACATTCGGTCGATGAAAATAATGACCGAACATATATGCTTATGGATTATATTGAGGGGCCAAACCTGGAGGAGTTGCGTCGTCAACAGCCTGAGAAGCGTTTTCCATTAGCTCAGGTGTTCACTTTGCTTGCTCCTATTGTGGATGCTCTGACCTATCTACACAATCAAGTGCCACCAATTATTCACCGAGATATCAAGCCTGCGAATATTATTGTACCGACGGTGAGTGAGAAGTCCATGCTTGTAGACTTCGGTATCGCTAAAGAGTATACCTCAGACTCGACAACCACCGCCGTGCGCCATTGCTCACCAGGCTATGGTGCGCCCGAACAATATACTACTGGTACCGACTTACGCACCGACGTTTACGGACTAGCGGCAACAATATATACACTACTGACGGGCGTAACTCCCGTTGACTCATTACTGCGTGCGACAAGAATCGCTGGCAAAAGCGGTGATCCTCTGGTACCCATTCAAAATATTGTGCCCTCATTGCCGATTCATGTTGTTGACGCTATTCACCGGGCCATGTCTATCAGCGGAGATGCACGTTTTGAGACGGTAGAGGAATTTTGGCAAGTCTTACGGACGCCAACATCTGTTGCTCTTACATCACAAACGCATATCCCTGATACAGATGCACGAAAAAATCAAGTACGTGAAGATCGTTCTACAGGACCTATTGTCGTTCCGCCACGTAAAGCTTTTCGCACCAGTAGGACAGAGATCGCACTGCTCTCGTTTCTTGTGCTTGCTGTCATCATGGGCGTTGTACTAAGTGTAGGGTACTTTAGAGTTGGACAAAGTAGTGCAAGTACATCACAACAACCCATCACAAGTGTGAATAACCCTGCTCCAACGGCAACCGTTAATACCTTGTATCCAGATGTTACCGGACCATATGGTGGTACTATACATGACATGGCTACAAACGAAACCACCCAAATGACACTTACTGGTGTTACACAAAGCAATAGTAATGTCACGGGCTACTTTATTGGCTTGGGCAACGAAGGAACCTTTACAGGTGTCCTTGACACATCGCATCACTTCTTGTTCACCGTTAAACGTGACACACAACTACCCTTGTTCTTTGATGGCGTAGTACGGCAAGATGGCAATGTCGTCGGCAATTACTGTACGCAAGACAGCGCAGGTCAATGTGTTGGCGATTATGGAGTATGGAGCCTCAAAGCTTCTCAATGATTGGATCATAATCCAAAAACCAACCTATGTGGAGTTACAATATAACTTCACATAGGTTGGTTTTTTTAGGTTATAATAATTGATGTTGTGAAAAGAGAAAATAGGAGACACCTTTACCGCAACCACCTTTGGCCTTTTGACACATACGTAGCATAGACAGGAAACCGCCCGTGAACGAGAAAGAAGATGACTGGGCATTTGAAGAAATTGATGTAGATGAAGACAACGATGTTGAGATTGTCGATTTAGACGAAGACGACTCGTTTAAACGGAATGCAGCATTTTCATCGGCACATTCTTTATTACGTGAGCCTCGTTTCACCTTGCAACAACGTCGTATACAACTTGTTGCAACTGTGGGTATTGTTGGTGTGCTCTTGTCTATACTGGTAGGTAGCTATGCACCTGCTCGTAGTCGTATCGTACAAGCCATTGTTCCTCCTGCATCATTACTAAACGTAAAGAGCGGACGAGACGTTGAACTATTTTATTTCGATGCTAACCCTACCTGGGGACATCTTTTTATTGATAATAAACAGGTGAGCCACTTACCGCATATTAATAGCGCAAAAGATACACCACTTCGATTGACACATGGTCGGCATGTATTACGTTGGGTAGCAGCACCATTTGTACCACAACAATGTACCGTGTCGGTACCATTTAATACTACTCTTGATACCTGTCATTTTGATCAATTTACACAATACCCACTAGGTACTGGTGCATGGCTGTTTCATTTTCCTGTGTCTTTAGCCCAACTTCCTCGACCTTCGTTTACTGATCTGGTTACAGTGGTGCAATCGGAACTCGATAGGAATGCTCCTACCGAGATGGTGCTGCCAGGAGAAGTGTATGCCGTTGATACAACGGATGCAGTTGATGCAACGGGCGAGTCCTTACGCCGTACTACCCAACCATTGAAGGCCACACTACGCTATCAGTTAGATGTGGAGAACAATTTAGATGGTGTATGTAGCACGCTTTTTGAGGAAAGTACGCCATGTACCTTCAATGGACAAGAGTGTTATCTGTTCTGCACTGCTCCAACGCTTATACAAGCGTTTCATACAACTGCATCGTGGGATGTGTTCGCGGCCGTGCAAGCTTCCTGGCAATACAGTACGCTAGAAGGAACTATCCTTGCACAAAACCAACCGGAATTGCTTGGTACAAATATTATCTACGATCATCTGCTCCCGTTACATATTACATGGGATGGCACAAACTGGCATGCTACACTCCTTTCCTCACAAGTACTTCCTTATGCACAGCAACAATTGGATGTCGCATGCAATACCGCGTTAAATACGGTAAAGAATGTGCTCGCGCCTAGTTCCTCTGAGAAAACGCGTTCAGGTATTAATTGGCAATATCTCTCTGTCTCTGAAACAGACCCAGCCGAGGGCTGTCTGGGGATAGCAACCTTGAATAGTGGACAAGACACACCCTCTCCACCCCCTGTCGCCTATTGCTTGCATCGCTTTGGCGTGTTCCTCGCCGCTAATGCAGTCGCGCACAAGTACTGGCCTAACCTGCCCGTTGCTGATGCGTATGAGCAACAACTCGCGCAACAAATAGCTGCATCGCAAGACGACTCCTAGCAGGAAAGATATGGTATGCCAGAAGACAATAAAGAGTTGCAGAATGACAGGTTCAATGACCTGGATGTCGAAATAGTGAATCTCGATGAAGCGACACTCGATGAGAAGGATGTACGTCACTTGTCGCCTCGTGTTCGTTTCTCGTCTCGACAGCGAAGCATGCAAGTGATTGCTACTATAAGCGTTATTATGCTTGCGCTCCTGCTTATTGGAGCAAACGACAGCGCGATACGGAACATATTTGTGCTATTGCCGACTCCCACCGCGACAATGCCTTTAGGAACAGATCGCTTTTATGTCAATGCAGAACCGGGTTGGGGTCATCTTTTTGTTGATGGCAAACTTGTGAAACATGTACCAAATGTTGGTGACAACAAGGTTCCAATGCATCTTTCTCATGGTACACATACGCTTGAATGGGATGCTTTTCCCTTCCCTCGTCAAACCTGCACCGTGTCGGTCCCTCCCAAGTACCACACGGACACCTGTGAATACAATGCACAGGTAGGAAATGGTAAGGATAGTGGATGGCTCTTTTCGTTTTCTGCTAGTCTTATAACGTTGTCCGATGAGCAACGAGCTTCGTTGATTGCTACAGTGCAAGCTGTTTTGCAAAACTATACATCTAGTGAAATAGTGCAACCAGAAGAGGCATATGCTCTCGATGCTTTAGGTCAACAGCAAGCGATTGCACGTGAACCGCTCAAGGTGACAGTGCGCTATCAGCTTGATATAGATGCAACCTTTAATAACGATTGTGGTCCAAGTTTTGTGGTGGAGGAAGCACAAGGATGCTCCAATCAGGGCCAAGACTGCCACATTTTTTGTCCTTCTTCCAACTATGTCAATACAGATAGCACGGTATGGAATGTGTTTGCAGCGATGAATGCAATAACAGATTACACCTTGCTTGATGGCAAACAAGTTGCATACTATTCATCCGACAGCATAGAGCCAAGCAAACCCTATGAGCATCTTGTACCACTACGAATTTCGTGGGATGCTATGCACTGGAAGGTAACTTCTTCATTCGCGTTGTTCTCGAATGAGGGTCCAGTAAAATTCACGTCGCCCGTTTGTGATACTGCGCTAGGCAAGGTTGGTAGTGATCCCTTGCTAAGTACCACATTGGAGTCATCATATGTTGGACTAAATTGGAGTCCTGTTGCTGTTTCTCACTCTCCTGCTAGCTGTCTGAATATCGTAACAATGGAGCAACCATTGACATCAGTAGAGGAGCAACCAGTTGCGTTATGCCTGTATCGCTTTGGTATCTTTCTTGCTGCTAATCAATTAGCACACATATATTGGCCTCATATGCTCATCGCTGATGCTGCCGAACAGCATCTGGCTCAGCAGTTGTACAAAACTTCTATAGGCACACAACAGAGGTAGTCACCTGCTTTGCCTTCTTGTAAGTATCGCGATAAATACCGCAAAGACGCCCGCTATACATAGTGGAAGACCAATTTGACCACTTTTGGTGGCAGACCATGCGATGATGCCAATGATCTCTAGCAAAAGGCCGCCAACGAAAAGTACAGTAACACCGAGCCTTGATTGCTCGAATGATGTACTAAGCTCTTTCCGCTCATATAATGGGGTGGGACGTACTGTATCTACTTCATGCTCTTCTTTAGATGAGGATTGTGCGGAAGACGTAGTATGTGGCGCGTAGATTGCGATAGCCGATTGTATCTCTTCATTGAGCAACTCAATCTTCTCACGTGATGAGCGAATAGAGGCTTCACGAAGGCCATCGCTTACCAGGAGTTCGCGGAAGAGTGGGTCGAAAGACCTTTGGCGAAAGGAAAGTGTTGTAATACTGGCAAGAGAAAACGTTTCGAGGAAGAGCCGTTCACGCGGAAATTTTACGTACAAAAAGCCAAGCAAGCGTTGATTGGTCAATACGATTTCACACGTTGTCGTGCGAGGCTCGCTTTCCCCCATCGGTATGCTATACCAGGTACCTGGAATGGTTGTTAGCAGCTTCTCATCGGCTTGCATATGCTCACGTAAACCCTTAATACTCGCAAGTATTTTTTCCTCGTTCGACAATGATGTTGTATACCTTTCCGCAAGATGCATTTTAAGTGTGATTATAGCATAGGAGGCCAGGAAAGACATGTCAGAGAAGATCAGAGTCGCACATAGCGACGATGCTCCGGGTATTGCCCGTGTTCATATAGACAGTTGGAGGACGACATACAAAGGTATTATGCCTGATGATGTGCTAGCAAATCTATCATATCCACAACGCGAACAGAACGCGAAACAGCGTTTAAGCAATCCTAACACTATATATACCTATGTAGCGGAAGATGAGCAGGGACAAATTGTTGGTTTCGTCGTTGGAGGTTTAAATCGGGAAGCTTCTTCAGAGTACAAAGGCGAACTTTATGCGATTTATCTTTTGAAAGAAGTGCAGGGACATGGTATAGGCAAGAAGCTCACTTATGCTCTGGTAGAGCGTCTGGTACAAGAGCACTGTTATTCGATGCAAGTGTGGGTGCTTGCCGATAATCCTTCGCGGCACTTCTATGAAGCGTTAGGTGGTCATTCTATATCGACGAAGCAGATAGAGATTGGTGATGCGATGCTGAATGAAGTGAGTTATGGCTGGCAGGATATTCGTGTCTTGCTATAACGGTTCTGCTTGCCACGTAGTATACGGAGTCCTACAATAGAACGTGATACTGACAGATACATGTACATCATTTCATTATTGCTGAATTTTACAAAAGGGGAATTTGATGCCTCATCTACTTGCAGCACGCGCCCAGATGGGTACGTCACTCGCATTTCACATCATCTTTTCTGTATTGGGCGTTGGTTTACCGCTTCTGCTGTGTATCGCAGAGGGCATCGCCATCAGAAAGAAGGACCCGGTATGGATGGCATTGGCGCGTCGCTGGTCGAAGTCTGCCGCGATTATCTTCGCCATTGGTGCTGTTTCCGGCACAATCGTTGAGTTTGAACTCGGTTTGTTGTGGCCTACGTATATCAACTATACTGGTCAAATTATTGGCCCATTGTTTGCCTTTGAAGGGTTCGCATTCTTCTTGGAGGCAATCTTCTTCGCTATCTATCTATACGGCTGGAATCGTCTGAAACCGTTTCAACACTGGTTGTGCTCGTTCCCCATTGTAATTGGTGGCGCAGCCTCAACATGGTTTATTGTCACAACAAATTCATGGATGAATACCCCAACCGGCTTTATCTTCACCAATGGTAAATTGACTGGTATCGATACCGTTAGTGCTATCTTCAATCCCAGCACACCATACGAAACGGTTCATATGCTGCTGGCTTGCTATGTGGCATGTGGTTTTGGTGTTGCGGCCCTCTATGCGCTTTCGATGTTGCGTGGCAAGCGCGACACCTACCGACGTTATGGATTGCTACTCGGTTTGGCTATGGCACTGATTGCTACACCACTGCAAATTGTAAGCGGTGACTTCAATGCACGTTACCTCTCGTCGAAGCAACCTGCAAAGCTTGCCGCGATGGAGGGTGTATTCAATACAGAAACAAATGTTCCGCTCCATATTGGTGGCTTTCCCATCTACAACACACAAACAGGTAAGGGAACATACTACTATTCAATCGACATTCCCGATGGACTAAGTTTACTTGTTGGCTATAACCCAAACACAAAAATCATTGGCTTGAATGATTTCGCGCCAGAGAATAGACCCAATCCATTACCTGTTCACCTTTCCTTCGACGGTATGGTCGGTAGTGGTTTCTTTATTCTTGGTATCGCTGCTCTCTTCTGGTTCCTCTACTTCCTGCGTAAACGTCGTATTCCAGAGTTTCGCTTGATGCTCCTCGGCGTTATCCTAACGGGACCGCTTGCCTTCCTTTCCGTCGAACTTGGCTGGATGGTGACGGAAGAGGGACGCCAGCCGTGGGTGATTTATGGATTGCTGCGAACCAGTCAAGCAGTGACGACAGCTCCATTCCTCAATTATAGTTTCTTGGCCTTCTCGGTCATCTATATCGTGCTTGCTACTACCATGATTGTGCTTCTACTACGTCAAGGGCGTAAACCACTACCCGAGATGAAATGGGAAGCAGTATCAAGTGGTGATGTGGAGAGCGCAGAGGTGTCAGAAGAGCAAGAGGAGCAAGTCGGCGTCTAAGCGTCCGAGGAAGGTGTGGAAATTATGGCCTTACCATCTCTACCCTATATCGTGATTAGCGTCCTATGGTTTGCACTGATTGCCTACGCTGTCTTCGGTGGTGCGGACTTTGGAGCAGGCATCTGGGAGATACTGGTGTCCGGTCCTACAGCGAAAGAACAACATGCGCTGATTGATGGAGCACTGGGTCCGGTCTGGGAGGTCAACCATGTGTGGTTGGTCTTCCTGGTCGTCGGTCTCTTCTCGGCTTTTCCTGGAGCATTTGCGACACTTGTTGCTGTACTCTTCTTTCCCCTAACACTCGCGCTTATTGGGACCGTTTTACGTGGCTCTGCCTTCATCTTCCGCACACATGGGCTACGCAAGACGACGAGCATCTGGAATCGCATCTTTAGCTTTTCCAGTGTCATCACGCCTTTCTTCCTGGGAGCGGCGGCTGCCACAGTTGCTAGTGGTAAGATACAGGACCTCGGTCCTAAGACACAAGCAAATCTCGGTAGTCTCTGGCTGACACCGTTCACAATTACGATTGGTGTGCTGGCACTTGCATTATGCGCGACGGTCGCGGCAATCTTCTTGACGGTTGAAGCAACGAACAATGGGAAGACTCATCTTGTTTCCATGTTTCGCACACGCGGCCTGATTGCTGGTGCTGCTACTGCCGTACTAGGAGCGTTGGGGCTATTCGAGGCAATATCTCAAGCACCAGTATTATGGCATGGTTTGCTTGACCACGCTATCCCTCTTGTGATTGCTACAATGGTTATCGGAGCGGGGGCTGCGATTGCGCTCTACTTTGCCTATTATCGCATTGCACGTGTGCTAATTATCGCAGAGGTAGCATTTATGCTTGGTACGTGGGGTGTTTCGCAGATACCCTACATCATTCCGCCGAAACTAACGGTTGATGCTGCGGCAAGCTCACCAAGTACACAGTTACTACTTCTTACTGGTATCATAATCGGGATGATCATCATCATCCCCTCGATTCTGCTCTTGTTCTACATTTTCAAGTACAAAGGCGGTATGGGGTTATTATCGCAGGGTCCCGCCGCGAAAGAATCTGTGTTGCCGCATGAGATGAGCGTGGGACGGGGACGGTAGTTGCTATGGATGGATCCATGACGCAACAAACAGAAGAGCCACACAATAACGAAACTGCAAAAGAGCAATCTTTTGCAGTGAAGCACATCACGACTAGCAAGAAAGTAACCGACCATCTAGCGAATGAGCGCACGTTTTTAGCATGGATACGCACTGGTCTAGCTACCATAACCTTTGGCTTTGTAGTCGAACGCTTTGGTTTATTACTGCGTGAATTAGGTCTAAAGAACACTATCGAGACAACTTCATCGATTCACTATTCCTCGTTAATCGGTGTCACGCTGACGTTACTTGGTGTCGTTATCATGATCGTCTCACTATTAAACTTTATACATAATCGCAATGCTATTGATAACGAAACCTTTCGTCCACAAGTAGGCTTTGCAGTCCTGCTTACGGTACTTGCCAGCCTAATTGGTGTCTTGTTAGCTGTGTACTTGTTGCTTACTGCGTAGAAAAGAGGTAAGTCACTCGATACAACGCGAGTGACTTACCTCTTTTCTATTTGCACAATGTTTAGTGGGATGAACCGAACTGTTCGTGAAACAGACCAAACAAGAGAGATGTTGGAGTCCACAGACCTATGAATGCGCTTGTCGAAGCCGAAGAGAACACTGATCCTATTGTGCAGTAAGTGGCAGTGCTACAGAATCAGGAATAACAAGTACATCTTCTCCATAGCGAACAACTTGAGAAGAGGAAAATGTAGGATAATGACCGCTCAACTTGTTCCGTAAGCCTCCTGCTAGCTCAAAAGCGATAACGCGCAAACTCGCGGGAACACTTGTATCGAATAGAACATTACCAACATTGCCAACAACTGTTCCCCCCTCGCTTAATACTTTATAGGTGAGCAATGCACGTCCTAGTGGCAATGTCGCAAGAAGTTCATCAGCTTTTTCCTCGATAAGGTTATTCTCGTCCGCAAACGTGATGGCGTCAGTACCGATAGCATTGATTGTAGTTGACTTAAGCGCACGATGACCAAACACGCCTGTTTTGACATAGAGCGCGTATACCGAATTTGTGCGTGGCTCGAAATAGAAATCCTCTAACGTCCCAACCTTTTTGCCAGAGTCGATGGTAACAATAGCTATGTTATGTAGTTCTGACCAACGCTTGCCAGTCTCGCTGTTTTGCATATGTAGGCTCCTTTATGCTACTAAGATAGATCACGAGACAACGGAATAGCCCGCTTATCGTGTGTATAATAGTATACACGATAAGCGGGCTATCTATGCCACAAGAAAGGGCAATGTTACTTGGAAGGGCGCAGTAGTTTGTGGAACAGGCCGAAGAGCAAGAATGTTGGAGGCCACTGACCTACAAAGATGCTCCAGTCGCGCTTGTTGAACGCAAACAATGTTGCTGAAATGACGATAGAGCCGAGTGCTGCCCAGTACCAAACTTCCTCAGGAACCTGATCGGTTACGCGGAAGTACTGCTCTTGTGCATCTTGTGCGCTGTTTGTGACTGCATCTGTTGCATTTGCCATAATGTGTATTGTCCTTTCAAATTCTTATTATGCTAATAATGGTTGAGGGATGACTTTTTGTATACTCTTTGTTATAAAATGCTTAGGTGAAGTAGAGCAACGATGCTTCCCTCAGGCACCTTACTCGTTTCAAAGCCGTTGTTCGTAGCTTCTGAATAGTACACGTATGAACTTAGAAATTAGTTACAATATGAGTGAACCAATTTTTAACATTGTTGTATATCCAATTTTGCCGTATATAGTATAGAGGAAGAAAGGAGTCTTTTATGAAAGAGACACAACTATCTCACATTGCACACGCTCCATTCCCTACGTGGAATGTTATCGTAAAAACGAGTCGTCCATTTACACTTACTGCCGCGATGAGTCCAGTATTTGTAGGGACCGCCATCGCCGCCTATAATGGTACATTTCATCTTGTTACATTTCTTGTGACGCTTTTCTCCTGTCTGTTTTTACAGATAGGTACAAACTACTTCAACGAGTACTTTGATTATCGCTATGGTCTCGATCATGCAGAGTCGCTGGGAGCATCGACAGTAATTTTTCGGAACGAAATGACTGCAAAACAGGTGCTTGGTGGTGGTATCCTCTGTTTCGTACTTGCCGCTCTGCTTGGCTTCATTCTGGTCTTTCTTGTTGGTCCCGTCATTCTTCTGTTCGGGCTGGCTGCAATGGCTATTGCATACTTCTATAGCGCAGAACCATTTAAATTTGCCAGTCGCGGTCTAGGGGATGTGATGGTGTATATTGCAATGGGCTTTTTGATGACATGGGGATCATACTATGTTCAAATTCCTCACTGGTCATGGTCGGCCTTTGCCGCAAGCGTACCCGTTGGCTTTATTGTCGTCGCCATCCTCAATATGAACAACACACGAGACTATCAAGATGATATAGCTGTGAATAAGCGTACTCTACCTGTACGTTTTGGACAAAAATTTGGACAACGCTTTCATGCGTTTCTGCTCATAGGAAGCTATATTGCTGTGACGATCTTTGCGATAACACATGTACTTCCTTTATTCAGTCTCGCCGTTTGGCTAACATTTCCTCTCGCATTCACTAATGTACGTTCAGTCTTACAAGCTACTGATCGTAAGGCGTTTGCAGTCGGCATTAAAAAGACGGCACAACTACATCTTGTGTTTGGCGTTGTGCTCTCGTTAGCTATCGTGCTCGCAATTTTTGTGAAGCTACCTTTTTAATACCCTGATGGAATACTCTCGGTATTCTCTTCCTCAAGCAGCGAAACTGCTAGTGCGAGTACGGGTTGCATCTGCAAAAGGATATCATCATACCCTGCATGATATCCTACGCTGATACGGGACATGAGATATGTTTCGTTGTGTATGATAAGGTCCTTGAGCATTCTAGCTGTTTGTTTTTGCGTTAAATGCCGCTCTTTTGCAATTTCTAATAGTTCTTCGTAAGTCACATCTTTACCCCTCTATTCTTCCTATATACTGTGTTTTTAGTATGCCAGGACTGTCACATCTGCTACAATGACAAGTAGAGGGCAACTAGAAAACAACTTCGTATGCTTGGTTTCAGGTAAAGTATCTTGACCAATGGATACTCATTAACTGCCATCACAAGTATTCATAGTGAATATACGTTCCTTGTGTAGTGGTTGAGTGAAGATACCCAGCTCTAAGATGAAGAGGCAGCGATGAAAGCAAACCCTTATTTAAAGAGCGCACGGATAATGCGCGGCTGGTCGCAAGCGAAAGTCGCTGAAGCCGTTGGAACCGACCCTGTAACTGTGAGCCGCTGGGAGCGTGGTCTCTCTTTCCCATATCCTTACTTTCGTGAGAAGCTTTGTCTCCTTTTTGAGAAGAATGCAGAAGAACTAGGGCTTGTGCAAAAGCCTTATTCTGAGAAGCCTCTGACTCGTGAAACCGCGTTGTATGATCCTCTTATCCCTCTTCCATTTACAGGCGCAGCGCGGCTTGTTGGCCGTGATGCTATCACAACACAGTTAAGACAACGTTTATGCGCTAGTGAAAGTACAAGAGAAGTTGCACTTCATGGTTTGCCTGGTGTTGGCAAAACATCTCTTGCAACTTCCCTTGTATACGATTCCGAGGTACGCACCCATTTTTCTGATGGTATTCTTTGGGTTGGTTTAGGACCACAACCCGCGCTTCCAAGTCTACTAAGTCGATGGGGTGTACTGCTAGAAATAGCACCTTCTGAGGCATTACCACAACGAAGGCTTGAGGCTTGGGCTGAAGCTCTTCATGCTGCTATTGGAACACGGCGTATGCTTATCGTTATTGATGACGCTTGGACTATCGAGGCTGCGCTAGCATTTAAGGTTGGTGGTCCTTACTGTTCATATATTGTTACAACTCGTTTCCCTCAAGTTGCACTTCAGTTTGCCCCCGATAATCCTGTTATTGTCCGTGAATTAAGTAAAGACGAGAGCCTGACGCTCCTGGCACAATGGGAACCGAATGTGGTTATGGGTGAGCAACAAGACATCCATGCATTGATTCAGCTTGTTGGTGGCTTACCCTTAGCACTTACCCTCATGGGTAAGTATCTACGGGAGCAGACATATACACAACAACCCAGACGAATGTATGCTGCTATGAAATTGCTCCATGATGCATCTGCACGTCTGCAACTTACGGAGGTACGGAGTACCATAGAACGGCATCCAAGCTTGCCACATACTACCCATCTTTCATTACAGTCGGTAATTATGGTGAGTGACCAACGTCTGAGTCCACAAGCGCAGGACGCACTACGTGTGCTTTCTGTCTTTCCTCCTAAGCCCAACACGTTTTCAGAAGAGGCGGCATGTGCAGCGTGTGCTGTTCCCGTCGAAACGTTCGATGTACTTGTTGATGCTGGGCTGCTGGAAAGCAATGGTTCAGGAAGATACACGCTCCATCAGACGATTTTTGACTATGCTATTCTGCACTATCAAGAGCAAGGGGCGCGTGAACGTCTCATTGCCTACTTCGTGAACTTTGTGCAGATGCATGAGAGAGATTATGCCATCGTGGAACTGGAAATTACAAATATTCTTGCCACGTTGGAAATGGCCTATACCCTGGGAAAATATGTACAATTTGTACGTATTGTCTGCTCTTTGGCAACATTCTGGGATGTACGAGCTTCATACGCACCTGCTGAAGAGTACTTGCTGCGTGCGTATGGGGTTGCAAAAAAGAATGAAGATGTACATGGACAGGCATACGTGTTACTCCACTTAGGGCGTATCCATGAGCAATGGGGAAATTATAGCCAAGTTGTTTTCTACCTGAATCAGAGTTTAGCACTGGCACATTATCTTTCGGACGATGCATTAATTGGCATTTTGTACTCGCGTTTAGGTGATGTAGCGATTGAGCAAGGAAACTACGCACTTGCAGAGGAATATTACCTGGAAGCATTACCCATAGCCCGTGCTGTTGGCGATGCGGTACTGCAATGCTGGTTGCTCATCGGTTTAGGATATTTAGCAAATATGCGTGGCGACTACATGCAAGAAGAGGCATACTATCAAGAGGGCTTGGTGCTTGCGCGACATATTGAAGACCCCGACTCGATTAATAATTTGCTCATAAACTTGGGCAACTTGAAACGTGAACAAGGAAGTTATAAGCAGGCTGAGGCATACCTTCATGAAGGCTTGTTACTCGCACAGCAGATAGAATATAAGACGCAAATTATTTTTTTTCTTACAAACTTTGGTGAGTTAGAGTATGAACAAGGAAATTATGTGAATGCGGAGATGTATTTGCAAGAGGGTCTGGCACTAGCACGACATATTGGACACCGCGAACATAGCACTAGATTGCTTGTATCGCTAGGAATGATAGCGCGCGACCGAGGAGACTTCGAGTATGCAGAAACATATCTGCAAGAAGGCTTACATGTGGCTCACAGCATAAAACATCTCGAATGTACTAGTAATGCGTTAAGAAATCTAGGCTCGGTAGCACTTTTACGCGAAGAATACGAACAAGCCGAGATTTACTTGCAAGAAGCCCTTCTGTTGGCTCGGAAAATAAAGTATTGTGGCCTTATTGGGGCGGTATTGTTAAATCTAGGAGCACTAGCAATTTGTCAAGGCATGTATCAACAGGCCGAAACCTATTTGCAAGAGGGGTTGATTCTGGCACAGCAGGCGAGGAAAATTTGGCTGATCTGTTCTTTACTCTTTTACCTTGGTCGCTTATACCTGAAAGAGCAACGGTTGGACCTTGCCTCAACAATGTTTAATGAGATGCTTATCACTACACCTAAAGAAAATAAAGACCTCACTCCGAAAGCTCTCTACGGGCTAGCTCTTGTCGCGTCTGCTCGTGGAAACATACGTGTTGCGCGCAGTCTAGGCACAAAAAGCTGTAAAACGCTCCACGATATCGGCCATTACTTAGCACGTGATATCGAGCAATGGCTAAATACGCTTCCTACAATCTAAGGTGCAATAAAGCCTTCCCTTTCTTTCCTCATGACACGATGCGGTATAATGAAGGTTATTATCACATTAAGAGTATTTACAAGGAGGAATCATGAGGGCTATTCAGATTGATGGACCAGATCAGGTAGAGATGATCGATATGGCGATGCCCTCGCCTGAAGCCGACGAGGTACTGATCCACTCATATGCTGTAAGCCTTGATGCAAGTGATGCCGATCTCTATCGAGGAACAAGGCCAGAGGGCTTTTTCCATTATCCCATCATTCCAGGTCATGCCTTCGCAGGAGAGGTTGTAGCTCTAGGTGTACGTGTTGACGACATTGCTATAGGTGATAAGGTCGTCGTTGAAAGCCTTTTGTACTGTGGCAAGTGTCGCAATTGTAGCAGAAACGAAACCGATCTCTGTGAGAAGGGGTATAACGAAATTGGCTTTACCCGTTCCGGTGGCTTAGCTGACTACGTAGTCGTACCAGCACAGGCTGTACATGTTTTGCCAAGCACAACTCCATTTGATGAAGCCACACTATTAGCATCGAGTGCGGTTGTTGCACATGCTTTCCTGCATGCACGACTATTGCCAGGGGATAGTGTTGCTATTGTTGGTGATGACACAGTAAGTCTGCTCGCAGTTCAGATCGCTCACTTGTTTAGTCCTACTTCAATTGCGCTGGTTGGCTTTCGTGAGGACCGTTTAGTGCTTGGACGCACCTTTGGCGCAACACATACCATTAACGCAAGTCGAGACGACTCACAGACGCTTGTTCGTTCGTTGTCACGTGGCCGAGGGGCCGACCTCACTTTTGAAGGTACCGCTCATGCACAAGCAGCGGTTGAGGCAATGCTTCTTACACGACGTGGTGGCACCACGCTGCTGACAGGCACAATCGGCACAAACGCGTTATTGAGTGTTGAAAGTGACATTTTTGTTCGCAACCAACTCAACGTTCTTGGTATCTTTGGTGCGAACGCGGCATCCTGGAACTACGTCCTTCACCTCTATCGTGCCGGAATGCTTACCCTTTCCCCACTCATTTCTCATCGCTTTCCGTTGGATGAGTACCAGGATGCACTGGATACGCTCACAAGCCGTCAAGGGCAGATGCTCCGCCTCGTCATGAATGTACTGTAGTAGCTAGCTTGTATTGAGGTCTCTCATATCGCTCACATTGAGCGATATGAGAGACCTCAATACAAGCTAGCTAACGCGCATCTTTCGCACTTTCGGCACTTCCTGTTTACGATTTTTTCTGACGTAAAATGGACCATATACGCAGATGAAGCGAGGCAGCGGCTATCGTGTGTGGGCAGATATGCTCTTTTTGATAGACATAACAGGCGCACACGAGTTTGTGACTACCAATATCGTTTTGTACGAGCACGTCACGGTATCCTCCAAAAAGGTCTTGGATTTGGTAATGACCGGGAGCAATGATTTTAGCTGGCAATGTAAAACGCTTGCGAGCGGCCCAAACGTCCTTAATAGATTGCTCTAAGAGTGCGTTCTTTTGCGTAATTTGCTCGTTGGCATCTTCGAGACGTTTCTCCACACCTCTCAATGTGCGAGTAGACATAATGAGTCGCCCTAGTACATTACGAAACAGAAATGCGAGAACTCCAAGAAGACTAAGCCACCATACAAACTCGATAGCGAGTACAAGAAATGGATATGCCTGGCCAAAAGGTGAAAGCGAAAAAAGTGTTTGCACCACAACCCATCCAAGTAGAGCTAGAAGTGCTGTACTAAAGAAAAGACGTAGACGCTGTGATGTGTTTTCTAGCTCCGCTAGTGGGTGCTGAAATGAACCATGTGCTGTTGAATGTTGCATTGTAATTCCTCCACGTTCGACTTCCAAATTCTACATGACACGTTGAAACATGCACAGTTAAGAATACGCCGAACGGAAGGGAAAAGATGTAAGAAATACATTAAAAATAGGCATTTATCTATTAAAACGGTGTGAACGCGCAAAAAATACCTATAATAGATTATTTCTTACATATCTTACATATAAAGAACACTATCCGAATTATTCAGGCAGCGTCAATACACCATTTGGACCCCCGATAAGAGCCTTTTCAGCCATACCAAGGAACAAGCCTGTTTCAACGACACCAACGATTCTATGCATATTGGTGCTTAGTCCAATAGGGTCCGAGATGCCGCCAGAAAAGGCGCAATCGAGAATGATATTGCCATTTTCGGTCACAAACGGTTTTCCCCCGATAACGCGTGTTGTCACCGTTGCTCCTAACGCTTCCAGATGTTTGCGTACTGGTGTAACCGCAAACGGAACTACCTCAACGGGAACTGGAAAATTCTGACCTAGATGTGTCACTTGTTTTGTAATATCCGCAATCACAATGAAGCGACGAGCGGCTGATGCAACAATCTTTTCGCGCAGTAGCGCACCGCCTGCACCTTTAAGTAAATTTAGCTGCGTGTCAATCTCGTCGGCCCCATCGATGTAGATATCAAGCGTGGGATGTGTGTCAAGATCGGTGACAGGAATGCCAAGATTGGCGGCAAGGTCGTGTGAAGCTTGAGATGAGGAGATGGCACCTACTATCTGCAAGCCATTCTGTACGCGATTTGCAAGCGCATAAATCAGAAAATTCGAGGTCGAGCCAGTGCCAAGCCCGACAACCATGCCGTCTTCCACCAACTGCGCGGCGGCTGTTCCAGCTATTTGCTTCCAAGTGTCCTGTTCTATATTGTGTGGCATCATCGGTTATGTCCTCTTATCTTATAATATTTTGAGGCTGATGAAATACGTAGAGAGGTCTCTTATGGGAGTATATCATTTTTATGGAGAAACATTGCTAGAGGAAGGGCAAAAACCCAAAAAGTATGTGCATCTTGCTATCCCTACAGCATCGTGATACACTCTTGCAAGTGATAAGAAAGCAACCAAACCAAGGGGCATTATTTTCAGGCGGTAGGAATCAATGGCTGAACGATGGCGTATTTTTGTGGTTGAGGATGAAGAGAGTCTCAACCGGAACATTGTCAACTCTTTGCGTAAAGATGGCTACACGGTAAATGGTGCGACCAATGGGCGTGATGCTGTACGTATTCTTTGGGCAGAGGTCTATGATGTCGTCATCTGCGACCTTAATACTCCAGGTGCTGGTGGCTTTGAACTATTGCCGTGGTTGCGTGCCTATCGTCCCAACACTCGTGTAATACTTGTCGGTGGGTCTTCTCCTTCGCTTCGCACTCAGGCGTTAGAAGGTGGAGCTGTGAGCTACCTGGAAAAACCACTAGACATTCATCTCCTCAAGGAAGAACTACGACGCTTACTTGTGCAGACTGGCTTCTCAGCGGACTTAGACTCGTTCGATCTGCTCGACGTTATCCAAATTGTATCAGCGAGTCGCAAAAGTATTGCTTTACTCATCAGTACTGGTTTGGAAGAGCGTGGTATGCTTTGTTTTCAAAATGGAAACCTTGTTTGGGCAGAGTATGGCATGTTGCGTGGCGAAGAGGCGTTTTTCGCGCTTGCGGCTCATAAGACAGGAACAGTTGTCCATCAACCGTGGAATCAACAGGTGAAACCAAATGTCGCGCAACCTTTGTCCCGATTGGTTCTCCAAGCATTTCAGTATCGCACAAAATATAACCAGATGCAGCAGCAACTGAGCGGTGAGCAAAAAGCAGTTGTGCCATTCTCCTCTCCACAAGAGGAAGACGATACCCCGTTTATGGTGCTTACTGAGCACACAACGGATCAGATACAAGAGTCATTTCCTGCTCAATCGAATACCTTCGTACCTATCAATGCTTCTCCAATGTTGGAGCAGGATATGCCAGGAAGGAATGGTGTAAATGGTATGAGTGAAAGCGAAAAAGAATGGTGGGAACAAACCGGCAAGTTTTCAGGTATCAATATGCGTCCTACTCCCTCAAGTATTCCAGTAACACCTCTCGTCGATACCTCGTCTGATGAAAGTAGTCGTGCGAATGGTTCTTCGCTACAGGGACGGAAAAAAACGTCGGAACTGCACAATGGTACTGCTGAAGACGGAAATATACCCGCACGACGCAACGATCTGCCTTCATGGTTGACCGATCAACCAACCGCCTCGGACATTCCGGTGGTACAACCATTCTCATCATCTCGTCCCGTAACTAGACCTTCCTCTCCAGCTACTCCTGTCGTGCCACCACCAGCAGAATGGCAAGCAACACAGGTACAATCGCCTGTTCGCACACCGCGAAAACTGGCGGAGCAGAGAGTTAAAGAAATGACTGGACCACAAAAAACGTTAAAGACAGATACTGGTGGGCATAGAACCGCATCACCTGAGTGGCAACCATCCGACAGCGATGGACAACCTCGGAGTGGTCCATTACAACGTCTTACTCCTTCCCGTCGAACAAGTGATACACACCCATTACGTCAACGTGATACTACAACGGGTGCGAATGGGACTAGTTCGTCCAATTTGCAGGCAATGCCGCGTCGTTCCGCCACAAAACGAAACTATAATTATGATGCGCTCGTGTCTGCATTGCAGACACTGGGTTATTCCATCAATGGCTTTGTTGCAGCGGCAGTGGTGAGTATAGACGGACAACCCATCGCGCAGGTCGCGGTAGATGATCTGGATATGTCACACATGTGTAAGTATTTCAGCGTGATAATGAAAAGCGTCCTCCAAGCACTCGATGCGGGAGTATGGGGGGCATATGAAGATGTTGTAATTACTAGTGTGGATAGGTACATTCTCTTGCGTGTCATTGGCAGTGAGAGAAGTGCATTCCAGGTACTTGTGACAACGCGTGAGGCGAAGCCGACCGAGAGTGGGGCTGTTATGGTAAATGTCGAAGGTGCCATTGCCTCTGCCTTACGTTAGCAAACGAGAAGGACAAAAAGTATGAGCAGTGAAAAGCTCCCTCCAACCGAGGAAGAAAGAAAAAATAATCGTTTTTCGTTTATTGTAGGGATAATTATCGCAATGGCAATTATCGTTGTCTTTGCCATTCTTTTCCGTTAGTTTTACTTTGAATAGAAAGAAGCGGTGTATCGCCTTGCAATACACCGCTTCTTTCTATTACCGTCTATCTACTCTTTGCGCTGATGAGTCTCGATGAGCTTTTTTAGCCGATCAATGTCCAGGTCCTTTGGTGAACTCACCTCCGCTCCGTCCTCTTCTTGCTCACCTATTCGCTTTTTCGCTGGTGCTTTCATCGCTGGACGCGGCGGAATGAGCGATGCTTTTTGGAGGTCATGAGTGTCTTCTGATGAAGATAACTCTTGTGCTGCATTACTCCTATGCTTGAGGTCACGCAATTGTCGCTCGACAATTTGTTCGGCAGAAAGCTGTTCAAGCTGAGTATCGAGATCGCGTTTATGCAGGTCTGCCAGAGCGCGAGCACGTGCTTCAGCTTCCAAGACAGCGTCCTGAGCTTTGGCGGTGCGCTCTTTGTCTTTTGTGCCCCCGGTTATACTGAGAGCATCGAAGACACGTTGTTGCAGAAGCGCATTACGTTTGCGAGCTACAAGTAAGTCGATGGTCGTCTCGACCTCTGCTATTTTTGCTTCGAGTTGACGAAGAGCACTCCGCATCGTTGTCACCAATTGCTCTTGCTCTTTTTGCTGCTGCAGATATCTTTGGGCTTGTTTTGTAATATCGTTGTGGCGAGTGAGCGCGGAACGTGCTACGTCATCATTGCCCTGTTGGATTGCCTGCTCAGCCTTCTTCATCCATAGCTCCGCTTCCGCGACACGCTCTTTGCTGCGCCTTTGCAGCTTATGGCCCTCTGCGATAGCGGTAGCGACCTGTGTTTTGACTTGTACGAGTTGATTACGCATATCAAGTTGTAGTTGGCGCAAGACCTTTTCGGGGTCCTCAGACCTTTCAACCACCGTATTGAGATTCGCGCGAACTAAGGTAAGCACACGTTCCAACAAATTCATGAGCGACTCCAGACACTATAATAACGAGTATCATCTGGCACCCAAAGGCTACCAGATGAACTGTCTTTGTTTCAGTGATTGATAGTGTACGATGGCTGGGCGCGATGATTCGTACATCTACCAATAGATACGAAGTACTGCACACAATCGGTGCAGTACTCCTTCTCATTACTTGTTGTCGGATGACGTTGTTGCATCAACTGTGCTTACTTTACCATTGAGGTGAACACTCTTGACACCATTCCCGTTTGTACCGTTTTGCGTCTCAAGCGGCGCAAGTCCTGGGATGTTGTTCATCAAATCGCCAATACGCGTCCCACTTAGAAGTTCAAAGAGGGCGGGTACCTGTGCAACCATGTTTACAATATCCCCAGTTAGACGACCTGCACCAATGCCACCACCATCGGCACCACTACCTGTCGAGACGATTGTCACCTTGTCAACCTTACTGAGTGGCTCAGCAATCGCACGCACGATCTCTGGCATATTCGTGAGGAGTTTATCCAACACGGCGGCCTGATTGTATTCGTGGAAGGCTGCGGCTTTGACTTTCATCGCGTCGGCTTCAGCTTCACCTTTAGCACGAATGACTTCTGCCTCAGCTAGACCTTTCGCACGCACAACATCAGCATCCGCAAGACCTCTTGCACGGTTCGCCTCTGCTTCACCAATACCACGTGCCTTAGATGCATCGGCTTGACCTTGCGCCTCAAGAGTTAGACGCTGACGCTCGGCTTCCGCAACGGTCTCAACACGGCGACGCTCTGCCTCGGCTGACTTTTGCACGGTCGCTTGTAGTTCTAGTTCACGGCGTTGAATTTCAGCCTGTTGTACCTTGATTTGGGCGATCTTTTCGATCTCTGTCACCTTGATTGCTTCGGCGACAACCTGCTGCTGTGAGACGTTGGCTTGAATGTCATACGCTTTGTCGGCGGCTGCCTGTTGACGTTTGACTTCACCATCGAACTCAGCTTTCTTCAGCGATAGGTTACGTTGTGACGCGGCCTGAAGTGCGAGCGACTCTGTTTCAGCTTTCACACGCTCTTGGTCGGCCGACGACTTTGCTACGGCAGCTTCACGGGATGCATTTGCCTGTTGAATTTGTGTATCTCGTGCAGCAATGGCTGCGGCGATATCAGCCCGCTTGCGGTTCTCGACAATTTGTGGGCGACCCATGTTTGCGATGTAGTCGTTTTTGTCACGCACATCTTTAATGGTGAAAGAAATGACTTCTAGCCCCATCTTGTCCATATCGGGCGTGACGGTCTTGAGCATCTTGCCGCCGACATTCTCAGGGTCCTTTACGAGGTCTTCAACAGTGAGCTGTCCGACAATACCGCGTAAGTGACCTTCCATGACGAGACGAATCAGGTTCTCACGGTCTTCCTGGGGCTTGCTCAGGAATTGCTCGGCAGCAGTTCTGATGCTTTGCTCATCGGAGCGGACCTTGATTTGTGTGACTGCCTCGACATTGACTGCAACACCCTGTGATGTATACAGGTCTTGTGGGGGCGCAACGTCAAAGGACATCAACTCAAGTGGAAATTCTTGAGCACGTTGATACATAGGAATGACGAATTGTGCGCCACCGGTGATAACTTTGGTGCCACCCTGTCCATAGACGATAAGGGCTTGGTTTGGGCCAACCTTACGCAATAGACTTCCACCGATACGCAATAATGTGAATACAACAATAAGTAGTACTACAACACCAACAACCGTTACTATAAGAGGATCCATACTAGTTTACTCCTTTTGAGCATCTTTTCGCATGACAAATTGGCTATTTTGATTCTCTGGTTCCTCAAGCAATATACGCAGTGCCGCCATTTCAGCCTCGTCTGGCACTGCCGCATCAGACGAGACCTCTTCAGAAGTTCCATGGTTTACAAAGTGGTCCCAGGTGTCAACTTCGGCAACTCCCTGTTGGTAGTTGATGACAACAACCTCTTGATCTCTTTCAAGCCGTCGTCCATCGACGCTACGCGCGGGAACGCTCTTCCGCATACCACCTGGAGAGACATAGAGCACTTCACCAATACTATTTTCCTGGATCGTGGTACTGACTTTCCCTAATAAACCTGTGCGATCTGAAACATCCTGGATGGTCTCGCCTTCGCTGTCACCAAAGACACGACCCAGGAGAGCAAGTAAGAGTGCTGCAATAATGAGACCGCCGACCACCGCCAGAATGATAGTGAGAGGAAGCATAAGGCCAGCAGCACCATGAAAGACATAGCCTAAAAATCCAAATCCTAGGGCAAACAAGGCAATGGACGTTGGATTCGCGTAAGTAAGCATAGGAAACATGTTATTTGCTCCACCGTTGGTTTTAGCAAGGGAGCCTTTGCCTATCTGATGTGGAGTATGAACAAGATGTGTATTATGTCCCGCTCCTATATGCCCTACGTGAGTAGTATGCCCTGCATCGATATGCCCCACATGTGTACCACCATGAACACCGTTAGTACCATGCCCCAAGCTTCCTAAAAGGGTGGCCGCTACCAGGAAGAGCAACCCAAAAAGAAACGAGGCAATAAATACTAAAGAAAGCGGATCAGTTGCGATTGGCATAGGTTTGCTCCTTTAGCCGTAAAAACGTTGGTAGCGTTACTCCTGTTGTGGAGCAGTACCGATCTATTTGTTCGAGGATACTGATGATGCTGGTCAAAACACCAACGATGCCCAGAACAAAGGCGACTAATACGCAGACAAGAACGAGAGTACCTACAGGCACTCCGACAAATGTGAGTACTGAAAATACTGTATCTGCGAAGATACTTACGACCCCCAGTAGCAGTGAACTAAAAAGAAGGGCTACTGGTGTAAGAACCGGATGACGTTGTAAGAATGGGCTGCGACTAAGAAGACGCGCGTGACTCATTGTATCCCTTCCTTTTATCGCTCAAAATACTGATAGCTATAATTCCTGTGCCTGTATATCCTCTATCAACTCTCTAAGAAACAGTGCTTGTATACATAGACGCATGAAACATGAAAAATTACAATATGTGTTAATCGAAATCTGCACCAACCGCTGTCACCGCTTCAACTATCGCCTCGAGTTCCTCTATCGACAAACTCATCAGCTTGCTAAAAAGTTTTAAATGACGGCGGGGGTCCTCTACATCAGCTAGTTGCTGGAGAAAAATTTGTACTTCTGGCTCCGTATGCCATTCTTGCGTACTCGCCGTTAACCAGGTGGCAAGTCGGTCTCCATCAGCATCCATCTCGGTCATAAGGTCAGTGCTATAGTCTGGTGGATCGCTAATGAGATAGCTTGGATGAACTTTAAAGAAGCGTGATAAAACGTCACGACTCGATGCCGTGAGATGCAAACGTTTGTTGCGTTCTAATTGTGAAAGATACGCCTGACTAACCTTCTCACCTAGTTCTTCCTGCATCGCTTTGACAACCTCTACCTGTGTCATGGGTCGGTTCAAGCCACGCAGTTCGCCCTCGACCGCTCGTAAGTGTTTCATCTTCTCCGCTAAATTCATTGCATACCTCGAATAACTATTTGCTATATTTAGTATAGCTGGATGCAATGCATCTGTCAAGAGGTGAGGGAAGATTGGTTAACGAATCCGTAGGGACCGATTCGTCGCGTCCTCGTCGCAACCAACTGCCGACGAGGACGCGACGAATTGGTCCCTACAGTTAAACGAGAGAGATGGCCCCTGTTGCGCTGTCAACCTGAATTTTTACTGCTGGAAGTGGAGTTGGAGCAGGAGGATTAACGACGGTAGCTCCTTGTGATGGGTCGAAGGCGGCACCATGACAAGGACATTGGAGCAATTGACTACTCGAATCATAGGCTACCTGACAACCTGCATGTGTGCAGAGAGCATCATAGGCCACAAACTGACCATTGTTGAGATGAACAAGGACGCCAGGATCGCCGTTTGATGGAATAGTGAAGGTCATCGCACTATTCTTTGGAACTGCACTCACTTGTGCTATCCGGTTGGTTCCTCCTGCTGTCGTGGTAGTTAGGGTCGTACCAGGAGTAGCACCTGTTGCTGTTGGTGTAGTAGTGCTTACACCAACAGTGCTTGTTGTCGTCTCATCTGATCCTCGTATGATATTTAAGGCATAGCCCACAGCAAAAACGCCTAAGGCTACGGCACCACCTGTCAATGTTCCCCATAAAAAGGTACGTCGTGTTTGTATCTTGTTGCGAGCGATAACACTCTGACGACCTTGTCGCTGTGGAAGGCGTTGTGTGGGTGTCTGGTTTGCATCACTACTCGTAGTATGTACCCCTATTGTGCCTAGTACAATAGAAAGTAGTAAGGCTACACGTTGCTGATACTGTACAGGAGCAGCTTGTAAGAGACGCAATGAAAGAATTTCATCTAGTGAAGGCAAACCGGTGTTGATAGGGCCATTGAGCATTAAGGTAAGCCATGCGAAGGTGAAGACGATATCAGCACCATAGAAGTATGGGTAGACGTGCCATGACGCCGATAGGTAGAACAGCAAGCTAAGCAGTGTGCCGAAGAAGGCGGCAGGTCTGAACAGGAAACCAAACAGCGTGCCAAGGCCAATTGCGATTTCTCCAAAAATGATGAGTAGTCCAAAGAATTTGGCATGTGGTTCAGCAAGTGATGTAAGAAGTATATGAATGGGTGAACCAAGCGCGAAGCGTGCGATCTGACGACCAATGTAGCCCGATGCCGAGGGCGCAAAAAACTGGGGGTCCATAATTTTTTGAATGCCAGCATAGACAAAGGTGACGCCAAGAAATAGACGAAGTGGTAACAATACCCATTGTTGTATAGAAACACGTTGTGTGGTCTTTTGCATTGTGACTCCATGGCAAGACGGTCGAGACGCTACTGAATGAGTATACGAACATGCGTTACAAGAGGATAGTACGATAAGAATCTGAAAACAACATGAATAGAGGGCATACTATCCCATACACAAAGTATACCTGCGGAATGTCAAGAATAGCTCTTGAAACAGTAACGTTTTGGTTGTTCTGAATTGCTATGATACTTTCGGGACCATATGCAGCATTCCTTGTGCATTGGCCTCGATGCGGCTATGTTCAACCAGCATGGGGTGATGAGCTACCTCACGCCACATCTGAATAAAATCGTCGTAGTGTTTACTGGCAGGATGTCCTGACTGTCCAGGAGCATGTCCCGATAGCGAGTTGTCGAGATTTGCAAGCGTGACGATTTGACGATAGGAAGGAACCGTAATAACTGTCTTTGGGTCGTTGGGCAGCGACGCACCCATATTTACCGTGTCGATATCGCCTCCGACGGGAAATGGTCCGCGATTGAAGAACGGTGCCAAGAGCTTCACGCTACCAAGCGTATGATTATACGTCATGGTATGAATAGCTCCATACTGCCACTGTGTGACATCTTCGCCCAAGGTCTCACGTAGTTCTTCGAGTGTCGCGGCAAATGCACGGCTAAGTGCCTCTTCCCATGACGTAGGGCCATTGGCAATAACTGAGGTTGCAAACCATGTATCGTCATGTGCATTGAGCATGCGAATGATCAGTGGTTTGCTACGGCTAGCATAGCCATTACTAGAAGCCAAAATGTTCGACCCTTTGCCCATATATACTTGCAACAACGTTTCGTCGTCACCAAGCGCGGCACTCAGCACCAGAAATTCCAGGCGGCGCAAAAAGGTTGTGTAGATTGCCGCTGCCGCACTTTTCGGAGCAAGCACAAAGTCCCAGGTACGTAAGGTATCTTGTGCCACCTTCTCTAAAGCTGTAGTGGTAGGTATTGTGAGCATGTGAGGAACGATTTCAACTGCTGGCAACGCGTATTGGTCCGCTTGAATACGTGCCATGTCTTCTGGCGTAAGTTTTTTCTTGCTGGTAAGCAGGTTTGTGATACGTTGAGCGCGATAGCCATTTAGCCATTCATTTGTGATGTAGTACGGATAACTATCATCTACGACGCGGTTGTTCGCGGTCACGATAAAGTGTTGCTCTGGATTATAGCTTTGTGGCAATTCGTCGAATGGGATAAGTCCCGTCCACTCGTATTCGCCTGTCCATCCAGGTGAAGGAAGTAATGCCTGTCCTTTTGCGCGGATAGGAATCGCGCCAGCCATCACATAGCCAATGTTACCCTGCTTATCAGCATATATCATGTTTTGTGGTGGTACATCCCAGTCACGCAAAGCTTCCCGAAACTCTTCCCAGTTGGTGGCATGGTTAATTTTTTGAATAGACGAGATGATGTTACATTGTTCTAGTCCAACCCAACGTAACGCGAGTGAAAGTTGCTGTGCTGTTCCTGTTCCATTCTGACTCGTATCGTTTTTATGCTCTGCCATGCTTGTTAGAATAGGCCCATGACGTGTGATAAGCACCTCTTCTATAACTGGCTCTTTTTGCCCTTTGACACGAATTTCCTCGCGTACAACAGTTGCATTCTCCCACTTGCCTTGAAACTCGTATTGATGTGGATTTTGTGGATTAAATTTCTCAATGTACAGGTCCTGCACATCGGAGACCGCATTTGTAACACCCCATGCAATGTGTTTGTTATGTCCTATGACGATGCCCGGTGAACCAGGGAAACTTGCGCCAATCACGTCGATATCGCCTGAAATAAGATGGCATTCATACCATATAGAGGGGGCGGCTTGCCCAAGATGTGGGTCGTTACAGAGAATTGGCGCACCTGTTTCTGTCATTGTGCCATCAACCACCCAGTTGTTGCTGCCACCGAGCATCCCAAAGCCGCTTAACTCGTTCAGTTGATCATATTGCTCTAACAGTCCAAGATTGATGCCCTGGTAGGCTATGCCAGAAGGAACGATCAGTGGATGCTGAGCATCATAGCCCGACTCCAACTGTGCAGCACGTTCAGGACCAATTTTCGAGACGATACGCGCGCGCGTAAGTTCTGTTTCCCAGTTGCCACCGAGGTTCCAGCCCATCATCTTCGACCATTGAATCGTGTCTACTGGACTCCAAGGGTCTGGCTTGAAGCCGAGAAGCGTAAACTCGACGGGGAGCCGATGCATGTTGTTTTTAAGAAATGTGTTAACACCCTGTGCATACGCTTCAAGGACGCGACGACTTCGTGCAGGGAGACTCTTCTCCTCTTCAATTGAGGCACGATGCATCCCTAAGCGACGACAAAAGCGATCAGTTTCTACCGCAATAGAACCGAAAAGTTCGGCAAGACGACCGGAGCCAACGCGCCGATTGATCTCCATTTGCCAGAGACGTTCTTGAGCATGCATGTAGCCTTGCGCGAAATAGAGATCATCTTCATTGTGTGCATAAATATGAGGAACACCATATTGGTCTGTTAGAACTTCAACTGGTTCATGCAATCCCTGTAGCTGTAACTTGCCCTTCGTCTTTGGCAAGGGACGATGCATGAAGGCATAGTACGCACCATACGCCGCGCCTGCAACTCCTGCGATACTCGCTGCTGTAAACGCCATTTTTTGCCACCGCGACGCCATGATATCTCTCCTTCTCTGTAGATGAAAAAATCTATAATGCTTGCTGTCCTTATGTGAATCACCGCGTAATATACAGTGATTCACATAAGGACAGCAAGCATTACAATACCTCTGTACCCTTTGGTGTATCGCGCACTTCATAGCCTTGTGCTTTGAGTGCGTCACGTATCTCGTCGGACCTTTTCCAGTTACGTGAGGCACGGGCTTCGTCGCGCTGATGTATGAGCGCGAGTACAGCATCATTAAGTGTACGTGGTGCATTTGCTTCGACCGTATCAAGCCGTAACCCTAGCACACGGTCAAAGTCCAGGATAAGACGATGCCGCTCTTCGGGCGCAATCTTAGTATTTCGCGCAACCTCACGTGTCAAACTTAGTGCAGTTGGTAGATCAAGGTCGTCATTAATGGCTTCTTGAAAGGCTCCATGAACCTGTTGTGCCTCTTTTGACCAATTCTGCTGTGTAGGTGACGCTACAACGGTGGGGAGTGAGGCAATATCCGCTCGTAAGTTGTTCAGGCCGTTTTGTGCCGCTACAATTGAATCGTCGGTAAAGTTCAGCTTCGAGCGATAATGGGCCGTAAGCAACAGGTAACGATAGGCCATCGGGTCAATACCCTGCTTCTCAAGGCCGCTCAAGAGTAGTCCATTGCCAGTTGAACGCGACATTTTGACGTTTCCTAGCACAAGATGCTCACCATGCATCCAGACTTGTACAGGCTGTTTACCGCTCACACCTTGACTCTGCGCTATCTCATCTTCATGATGTGGAAACCTGAGATCAATTCCACCCGTATGAATGTCGAACTGCTCACCAAGATACTTTGTCGCCATCGCCGAGCACTCTATATGCCAACCGGGGAAGCCCGTTCCCCACTGACTGTCCCAATTCATCTGGCGATCTTCACTGCCACGTTTCCAGAGCGCGAAATCTTCGGGTGCGTGTTTGTCTTCGGCAACTTCCATCTGTTGACGTCCATGTCCACCTGCGCGTAAGTTTTCAACAGTATTGCCAGAAAGTTGTCCGTAGCTGGGAAAACGGCTTACATCGTAGTAGACGTTGCTATCAGGAGTAGTGTAGGCTAAGCCTCGCTCGATAAGTTCCTTCGTCATCGCCTGCATTTCTGGTATGTGATCGGTTGCTCTTGGGCGAAGGTGTGGCTGCAAAATGTTCAGTGCGTTTGAGTCACGCAGGTACTGCTCGGTATAAAATTCCGCGATATCGTAGGCATTGCGACCCGTCAAGCGTGCTTCATGTTCGAGCTTATCCTCACCTGTCTCATCAGTATCGTTTTGCAGATGTCCCACGTCGGTGATGTTGCTGACAAGAAACACGCTATAGCCGTTGTATTCGAGCATACGACGAACCCAATCGGTCATAATGAACGTGCGGAAGTTGCCGAGGTGAATATCCTTATAAACGGTAGGGCCGCACGAGTAGATGCCGACTCTATCGGGGTTAAGTGGCGTAAATAGGTCTTTTTTACGGCTAAGCGTACTATAAAGATAGATAGGTTTTGTGGTAGGTATTGACATAATAAGCATATCTCCTCTGGAGTAAGTTCTCAATGGGAAAGGGTCTGAAAACGCCTGGAATGTATCAGTAGCTCAGACAGGGGAGACGTGCGGGAAAACAGGCATACGCCGTTGCGTAGGTATTTCTGCTGGAGAGCACGGCATGTTAACGTTCACAGAGGGCTGAGCTACTTTTTGCTGCCTCTATGAACGTAACGACAGGTATAGGAGCGCATTCTAAGGTGATGCTTCACAATTTTCTCCAACAACAGAAGTATTCTACTACTCTTTAAATCTATGCGCGTAGTATAACATATCTCATTAGAGATGTGAACTAGTTCTAGTTTTCATTTTGTCTTCAGTCCTAGGTAAATATCCCTGATCCATATAAAGATTAGGCAATTTTGACTAGATGTTTAACATGCTCATTTCCCAAGTCTATTCCGCTATTGCGAATCAATGACTACAACAGGTTGACAATCCCATCATCTCCTGCTGTTGGTAATTGATGAAGTCGTCTAAGTGGAGAACATAAGAGCCACAGCCAGGAAGAAGAAACGCCAATCGCACCTACTAATAAGGTCTGCTGAAGCCCCAATTTCTCGCCCAGTACTCCACCAAGAAGTGCGCCTATTGCAACAACCCCACTGACGAGCAAGCGGTAAACTGCATTAGTACGACCCCTCAAATGGTCGGGAGTAATCGTTTGGCGAACGCTGTTTACATGCACGTTACATGCGGTATTACCGGCTCCCCGTAAAAAGAAAGCTAGAACCATACAGATGATGCTCAATGTTGAACTGAGACTAGCTGTAAGCGGAATCAGGAGTGTTGTAACGTCACTCAGCATCTGTGCTGCAATCATCGTTTTACCTACTCCAAATTTGTGTGCGAGCCGTTCCGTGAATAATGCACTGAGCAATCCACCAATACTTCCAACTGCGAAGATAAGACCAATGGTTAGTGAGTTAAGGTGCAACTGACGTACTGCATAGAGTACCAGCACGACCTGAATTGTCTGCCAAAACAAATTGTACATAGCTGCCTCCCCTGCAAAGGCGCGAAGATACTTATTTTTAAGTGTAATGCGAATCCCCTCGTTGATCTCACGAAATATGTGTATCCTCTCTGAGGACGTGGGAGATGGAGGCTCAGGTTTGTGGATAAACAGTAGACTAATAGCAGAGAACAGAAACGAGAATGCATCAACAAGAATGGCAAAAGGTGCTGTGACCATCTGTATAAGGATACCCGCTAATCCAGGTCCTCCGAGTTCCGCAATCGAGGAACTTAAACTCAGCTTGCTATTGCCTTCAACCAACTGGTCTTGCTCTATCAATCGTGGTAGATATGCCTCGTATGCAAGCTGAAAAAACACAGTGAGAACTCCTACGAACAACGCAATAACAAACAAGTATCCAATTTGTAGATAGCCCAAAAAAGCTAGTAATGGTATCAATCCGAGTAGGATAGCACGTCCTAAGTTCGCAATAATTAATGTGAGACGCCGACGTTTATGATCGATCCAGACACCAGCGAACAACGTCACGAGGAGAAATGGTACGGAACTAGCTGCACTTAACAACCCCATCTGAAATGCTGTTGCTTTCAATAGTACAATAGCTGTCAGTGGAAGCGCGAGTGCCGTTACTTCTGAACCTAGCAAGGAAATAGTCTCACCTGTCCAAAGCTTTAGAAAGTCGGAGTGATGCCATAATGCTCCTACGTGAGAGTGACGTTGAAGTCTCGTCGTTTTGCTTACCATAGAACGCTTCCTCCATGTTTGCTATAACCTATTATATATAATATACTGGTTAGAAAAGTAATTGGTTTCAAAATAGATAGGTGGTTTATACCTGTTTCGTGTATATTAATGGTTAGATAAAGGAAGAGGAGTAATGAACGAGGAAAATTCGTTAGTGGAACAAGAGATACTTCCTCAGATGCCAAGAAGATTAGGTGGTTGGCTCTGCCTCGATTTTACCAATACAGTCGATACTCGTCACGGTAAAAATCCGCATGAATACCTCAGGGGCTATGCTGATCTTGTGACATGGGGCTACTCTGTTGACATCCTGATGGAAAGTGAACTTCGCATACTTCTACAAGCCGCAACACAACATCCTGCTATTGCTACTCTTGTCTTTCAACGTGCTCTGACATTGCGTGAAGCACTCTATCAGATATTTTCTGCTAGCAAAGATGACAGAACACCGACTAATGAGGATTTGGAAGTCTTGAATGTAATTCTTTCAGAGGGAATGGCACAAGCGCGACTTCTTGTCACGGACCAAGGCTTTGCATGGACATGGGAAAAAACTGCACCTCCACTTGATTTTGTGCTTTGGTCCGTTGCTCGTTCAGCGGCAGAACTTCTGACTTCTACAAACCGTAAGCATATCAAGGAGTGTCCAGGGGATGATGGATGTGGCTGGCTCTTTGTAGACACAAGTCGAAATCATAAAAGGCGTTGGTGTGATATGGAAGGATGCGGCAATCGGGCAAAGGCTCGTCGCCACTACGAACGCATTCGTTAAATTCATGAGAAGAGAGAAAGTAGATACTACTCTCTTCTCATAGATATGCAGTTTGATGCTGTACTATTGTCTTGACTACACTCTGGCCGCTTCTGTCGCCGCCGTTCTCACCGCAAAGTAACTTGCTTGCTGATGATGCACTACGATAGCCGCCGTTGACTGCTCTGGCACAAGCTGATATGCCTCGGTTAACTCAACACCAATAGCAGTATGTACAGGGAGCAACTTGAAAACTTTTTCATGATCGGCAAGATCAGGAATTGCTGGATAACCCCAACTATAACGGCGTCCTCTGGTCTCTCCGATAGCTAGATCGTGACGAATAACGCGGTTTGTGTATTCCGCAAGTCCCTCCGCCATCTCAACGGCGAGGCCATGCACAAAGTAGGCTTCTGAGTAGTTGCCAGCCTGTTGTAGCCTGTCAATAGCTTCGCTTGCTGGCTGACCCATCGTTACCACTTGCAACGCGACAACATCTAGCTTGCCGCTTTTAACCGAGGTAAAGTAATCAGAGAGGCAGAGTCGTTCACGCTCTTCCTGGCGTGGAAAGCGGAAGCGCGTCACCTCTTTATATCTTCCAGTTTTTTGTAGTTCCTGATAATCATATATAAGCAGCTCGTTCCCACTTGATTGACAAGGGAAGTAGCCATAGACGACCTTCGGTTGCAGATAACGTTGTTGCCTTGCCTCACGCATCATACGGTCGAGTCGTGGGCGGAAATCATCAGTAACGAGCCTGTCGAACTCGGCACCATGCGCCTTACCACCCCAGTGCAAGCGATACAGGGTGTTGAGGTCCATGCATTCCGCTACATCTTCTAGCCCGATCCGTTCTAACACACGTGGTCCCCAGAAGGGCGGTGTGGGAAGCGTAAGGGCAGGAACGACACTAGTAGAAGGCGTCTCCACATCGGTACGCTCGACAAGTTTCTCCTCACCAACTTTTGTTGCTTTTTTCTGACGTTCATGTAGTGCCTCATCTTTATTATGCTGCACAAACGCCCCACGGTCTACGCTTGGATTGGTAAGCTTATCGACAATCTCTAACCCCTCAAACGCGTCTTTCGCATAAAAAACGCCTGGAGCGTATGCTACTGGTGTTGTGTCGGGTGCCTGGTCATCGACAAAGAGGATACGGCGTCCATAGGAACGGTTAATCGCAGCACCCCCTACGATAATCGGGAAGTTCAGCTTACGCTTGTAGAGTTCCTTAACACACAACGGCATCTGCTTTGATGTGCTGACAAGTAAAGCTGACAGGCCAATAGCGTCTGCGCCAACCTCGATAGCTTTGTCGATAATGGTATTAAGCGGAACCTGTTTACCCAGGTCATACACTGTGTAGCCATTGTTGCTCAAAATGGTATTGACCAAATTTTTGCCAATATCATGCACATCACCGAAGACCGTTGCTAGGACCACTTTGCCTTTCGTATAGCCTTCAACTTTCTCAAGATAGCCTTCTAAATGAGCAACCGCACGTTTCATGACTTCGGCTGATTGCAATACGAACGGCAAGATAAGTTCGCCTGCTCCAAAACGGTCTCCCACATCTTTCATCGCAGGTAACAAAACTGTGTTGAGTACGTTAACCGCCGCTTCACCTGTCTTGATGTGTTCAGTTTCAGCACGCTCCGCAATGATTTCGTCAACAAGCGGTTCGATGCCTTCTTTGCGCCGATGCAGAATTTGCCAGTGAATGCGTTCAGCTACATTCATACCCTCAGTAGGGTCAACCTTTGTATTGCCATCGTTTTGCTGCGGTCCATGCTCTTCATAAAAGGCAATGTAGCGTGGTAGGGCGTCGGGTCGATTGAAAATCAGGTCGTCAGCCAATTGACGCTGTTCGGCATCAACCTCCGCGTATGGCGTAATATGCGTTGGGTTGACAATTGCCAGATCGAGACCTGCCTTAACCGCATGATAGAGAAAGACGCTATTCAACACGGCTCGCGCATGCTGTTTCAGTCCGAACGAAATGTTGCTCACTCCCAAAATAGTGAGCACACCTGGCAATTCTTGCTTGATACGTTTCAAGGCGTCAAGTGTCTCGATGCCAGCCGTTTGTAGCTCCTCTTGTCCCGTTGTGATAGGAAAGGTGAGTGGGTCAAAAATGAGTGCGTTAGGTGCTAGACCGTACTCGTGAACACATATGTCGTAGATGGCATGTGCAATCTCGACTTTACGTGCCGTGGTTTTGCCCATACCTATCTCGTCGATGGTTAGCGCAACCACTGCCGAACCGTGCTCAAGTGCCATCGGGACGATACTGTCGATTTTCGCTCGCCCCGTTTCCATGTTAATAGAATTTATGATTGCGCGACCAGGATAAATTTCTAGCGCGGCTTGAATCACGTTGGCCTCGGTGCTGTCAATCTCAAGAGGAGCTTCAATGCCCATTGAAAGTTTTTTGATGACCTTTGCCATCTGCTCTGGTTCGTCGGTGCGTTCGGTCAATGCCACCTGCACATCAAGGGTGTGTGCTCCCCCTTCGACCTGCTCACGTGCGATGCCAAGCAACGTATCGTAATCATCATTGAGCAAGGCTTGTTTGGCCTTACGACTCCCCTGTGCATTGACGCGTTCACCCACAATCATTGGTGCTGGGTCCTGTGTCAATGAGGTTGCGCGAATGCCACCTGTGACAAACGATGGAGTGATATGCTCGAAGTCTTTGTGCGAAAAATTATTATCGGCAATGGGACGTGGTAAGCGTTGCACCGGTCGGCATGCGTTGACGATGGCGCGTAGATGTTCATGACTATTGCCACAGCAACCGCCAATGATGTTGACCCCAAATTCCGTGACAAATTCACGCAATGCTACCGCCATTGCCTCTGGCTCCGTCGGATAGACTGCAAGTCCGTTCACATTTAACGGAATGCCTGCGTTTGGAATGGTCGAGATGGGGAGAGGACAATTTTCCGCGAGATAGCGTACAGGCTCGCGCATATAATCAGGTCCAGTGGAGCAGTTGAGGCCGACGATATCGACGCGTAGCGCGACAAGCGTGTTCATAACCGCCGCGATATCTGTTCCTAGCAACATACGACCACTGGTATCGAGCGAGACCTGCGCTTGAATTGGTACAGTACGACCTACCTCTTGCATTGCCTTTCGCATACCCGTAATGGTTGCGCGAACCTCAAGCATGTCCTGGCTGGTCTCTATGAGTAGTACATCAACGCCACCTTCGAGCAGAGCCGCTGCCTGTTCTCGAAAGATTTCCACGAGCTGCTGGTAGCTGATATTGCTCAACATTGGATCGTCGGAAGAGGGCAGCATGCCAGTTGGACCAATAGAGCCAGCCACAAAACGCGGTTGTTCTGGGGTGCTGTATTTGTCAGCTAGGCGACGTGCAAGCTGTGCCGCAGTAAAATTCACATCGCGTGTGAGGTGCCCAATGCCGTATTCATCTAGTTTGAGGCGACTAGCGGTAAATGAATCGGACTCAATAATATCGCAACCTACGGCCAGAAATCCTTCATGAATCTCTTCAATCACCGAGGGTTTGGTCAAGACCAGATATTCGTTACAACCCTCGGTTGTTTGCCCGCCATAATCTTCTGCTGTCAACTGATATTGTTGTATATTTGTGCCCATCGCGCCATCATAAATTAGAACGCGCTGGGAAAGTGCATCAAGAAATGTGCTCATAGGGTGTCGCCTCTACTAATTCTCTTCCAAATGATGAATGTATCTCGTTTATGTATATGTTTGTTATGCTTCTGCAAGGGCGGCTACAAGTTCGCGGCAAAAATCGGGGATATCTTCTACGACACGTCCCCACACCATGTTGCCTTCACGAAACGCGGCTTCGTTGACCCAAATACCGCCAGCATTGGTAATATCATCTTTGATACCAGTCGAGCCTGTAGCCTTGCGTCCTTTAAGAATACCTGCTGAAATGGGAACCCAGCCGCCATGACAGATTGTGCCAATAACCTTGTTTTGCTCATGTATAGCGCGTACTAATTGCAAGACTCCTGAACTGCGTCGAAGCTTATCGGGTGCCCATCCGCCAGGAATAACCAATCCATCTAACTCATGTGCGGAAGGAGCCTCTTCAATGCTAACATCAGGCGTCATCTCCAAACCATGCTTGCCATGAACGGTCTGCTTTGTAAGGCCAATCACAAGAACCTTTGCCCCCTCTTCGCGCAATCGCATTACAGGCACCCAAAATTCCAGGTCCTCCACCTCTTGAGCAACAAAGTAGCCAATTGTTTTCCCCTGTAAGCGCATTGCAGGCTCCCATCTTGTAGTAGACATTTATAAAAGTTATTATATCATGCCAGGAAAAAGTGAGCTTGCCGTGATACAAAGAAGACGTTTCGTGTTATACTCTGCAAAACACGTTGTATAGAGGAAGCATTGCGCTTTGTAAAGATTCAATCATAAACGAGAGATATACGAGCACCATATGCAGGGCCGTTATACGATAAAGTTCGTTCTGGATGATCGAAATCAGGTTGTAGAGTTTTGGAGAAGTCTAGGTTTGACAGTATTGCAGGTTGCGGAAGGAGATTTTTGAGCATATTCGTGTATGTCAATTGTAAACGTCTTACTTTGCTCATACGTACTACCAGAAAATGGAGTGGTAGAGTTCTGCCTCTAAATACAAGGAGTACTACATGGAAAAGCGTTTTACGCTAGGGATTGAGGAAGAATTTCAGTTGGTGGACTTGCAAACAGGCGAGTTACATTCCTGCGCTGACGCTATTATAGCGAAAGGGGCAGATACACTGGGTGAACAACTTAAGCAAGAGATGTCACAATCGACGATAGAATTAGTCTCAAATATCTTACCCGATATCGTTACCGCCCGAAAAGAGGTTCGTGAGACTCGCGCCGCTCTCTCTCAGCTTGTTAAAGAAGAGGGGCTTGCCATTATTAGCGCGGGTACCCATCCCAGTTCGTCTTGGCGCGATCAGAAGAATACAGAAGGCGAACGCTATATTGAACTGGCGGAAGAGTATCAGGACGTTGTGCGTTCTGATTTAATCTTTGGTCTACATGTCCATGTTGGGGTAATAAATAAGGACCTCGCTATCACCATCATGAATCAGGTTCGCACATGGTTGCCGCATATCCTAGCTCTCTCGACAAATGCACCATTCTGGTCAGGTCGTATGACAGGCCTTAAGTCTTATCGTGCTGTACAATGGAAGCGCTTTCCACGAAGTGGTGTGCCCTATGTCTTCCCCTCCTGGAGCAGCTTCGACAAGTACGTGCAAGACCTGATAGATATGGGTTGTATTGATGATGGCAAGAAAATTTGGTGGGATGTGCGCCCCCATGCCTATTTCGATACCATTGAGTTTCGTGTCTGCGACATGCCTTCTACAATAGAGGACACGCTTGGTATCGCCGCACTCTGTCAGGCACTTGTTGCGAAATTGGCGCGTCTACACGAACAAGGGAAAACGGTTCCCATCGTGGAAAGCCGCTACATTGAAGAAAATAAATGGCGGGCCATGCGTTATGGCTTGGATGCCGAGGTTGTTGATTTCACGCTCCGTCGCCGTCTACCTATGCGCGACTCAATACGTGAGGTACTAGAGTTCGTTGATGAAGTTGTGGATGAATTGGGGAGTCGTCGTGAGATTACGTATCTACATGCACTGCTTGATGGCAAAGAGGGAACAGGAGCAGATCAGCAGATGGCAATCTATCGCGATACTGAGAGTACGCAGAAAGTGATAGCGTTTTTGTTAGAGCGGACAATGCAAGGAGTATAAAAATGACGAATCGTTTTTCACTTGGCATCGAAGAAGAATTTCAGCTAGTGAAGCGCGAAACAGGAGAACTCTGCTCCTGTGCTCAGAGTATGTTGACAAAGGGCGCACCCTACTTTGAAGAGCAAATTAAGCCAGAAATGTTGCAATCAACGGTAGAACTGGTCTCGAATGTGTTTCCAGACATGGCTGCCGCTCGCACAGAACTACATACATTGCGTGCATTGTTAAGTCGGCTCGCGAACGAGGAAGGTCTGGCTTTGGTGAGTGCTGGTACTCATCCGAGCGCGCTATGGGTCGATCAAGAGCGAACAGACGGTGAGCGATATATTGAACTGGAAAAAGAGTATCAGGACGTTGGACGCTCAATTTTAATTTTTGGTTTACATGTACACGTGGGCATAGAAAACAAGGAACTAGCAGTCAGGGTGATGAATCAGGTTCGTACATGGTTGCCCCAACTATTAGCAATCTCCTCGAATTCTCCCTTCTGGCAAGGTCGTATGACTGGCATCAAGTCCTATCGTTCTGTTGTATGGAAGCGCTTTCCACGAAGTGGTATGCCAGAAGTGTTTGCCTCCTGGAAACACTTCGATAGCTATGTACAAGATTTAATCGAGATGGGCTGCATCGACAACGCTAAGAAAATTTGGTGGGATATTCGTCCACATCCATTCTTTGACACCATCGAGTTTCGTGCCTGCGATATGCCTGCAACGATAGATGATACACTTGCGATAGCTGCTCTTTGTCAGGCAATGGTAGCAAAGCTGACGTACCTGGACGAACATAATAAGCCTGTGCCAATGCTGAAACGTGATTATATTGACGAAAACAAGTGGCGCGCCATGCGCTATGGCTTGGATGCCGATGTCATTGATTTCACACAAAAGCGTTGTATCAGTATGCGTGACTCTATCCGTGAACTCCTCGATTTTGTCGATGAGCTGGTAGACGATCTTGGTAGTCGCCAGGAAATGAACTACCTTCGTTCGTTACTGGATGATCCACGTGGTACAGGTGCGGACCGCCAGATGGCTCTTTATAAGGAGAGTGGTGAAGATATTCACAAGGTCAACCAGTTCCTAATGGAGCAAACAATGCAGGGCGTCACGCTTGAAAATGCCGATCTATCCAATCGCTTCCTACAGTTCAAAATGTACGAGGAAGCAGGGAAATAATTTGGTAGGGACCGATTGATCGCGTCCTCGTTGCCATTTACAATTGGGACGAGGACGCGATCAATCGGTCCCTACCAAATTATTAAACCCTTACAATTTTCTCTATCTGCTGACAGAACCGCTCGATCTCTTCCTCGCTGTTATAATAATGGACAGAGGCACGAACAACGCTGGTCAACTTTCGTGCGTCCATATCCAAAAGTGCGGAACTGCGAACGGCAACCGAAACATTGATGTGAGATGCAGCAAGTTTGTGTTTAATTTCCTCTGGGTCGTGTCCCTCAACGGTAAAGGTGACGATACCGCATTGTGTGATACCACGATCTCGCACGATGACATCTGGTAATGTGGTGAGTTGTGAGCGTAGTTGATACGACAAAGTTTTGATGCGATGCCAGATGCTATCAAGTCCAATATGGTTCGCATAGTCGATAGCCACCCCTAATCCAATTTTGGCTGCATAGTTTGTTTCCCAGTTCTCAAAGCGACGTGCATCGGGTCGCATCTTGTAATGGTCTGCCGAAACCCATTCTGCCGCATGCAAATCAAGAAAAGGTGGCTCAAGCTGCTCAATGAGTGCGTGACGTACATAGAGAAAACCTGTACCACGCGGTCCGCGCAAGTATTTGCGTCCCGTCGTGGACAGCATGTCGCATCCAACCTGTTGCACGTCAATAGGTATCTGTCCAACGGCTTGACACGCATCGACAAGGTAGAGAACACCTGCTTCACGCGCAATCTTACCGATAGCCACAATTGGTTGTACAAGGCCACTATTCGTTGGAACGTGAGTAATCGCGATAAGTTTTACCTTGTCGTCAATCATATTGCGTAGTGCATCAAGGGAGACCTGTCCATGCTCATCGTTAGGAATGACCTCTATGATTGCTCCAGTCTTTTGTGCTCGTTGTAAAAAGGCAATATAGTTGCTTGCGTATTCGGACGAAGCGGTAAGAATACGGTCTCCTGGCTGAAACGGAATCGAGTAGAAGCCCATATCCCACGCACGGGTGGCGTTTTCAATAATTGCCACCTCGTCACGGGAGCAGTTAATAAGTGTTGCCACCGCATCATAGACATGCTCTATCCTGTTTCTTGCCTGTGCCGCCGCCTCATACCCTCCTATACGAGCCTCAAGTTGTAAATGAGCAATAGTCGCATCGAGCACAGGTTGAGGCATAAGCGATGAGCCAGCATTATTGAAGTGCAGTACATGGACGCATCCTGGCGTATCCTGGCGAACGCGTTGTAGGTCAAAGGGCATGGTTGTATCCTTCTGAAATATATGAAATAGGTATGGTATAGTGTGTGGGAAGGCGCGCCTTCCCACACACTATACCATACCTATTTCGCGATACATTAGCTTAAATAACCATAAACATAAAGTCAACTATGGACAGTTTTTTGAGACGGAATGTACTTCTATGACGTACAATATAGTAACAATTATATAACCATAGGGACGCGGCTCCTTGCGTCCAAGCAAAAGGAATGAAACATCATGCAAGTTCGAGTAGGATGCGAGTTCCGTTATGAGGCAACGTGGCCTACTCCAACGGTAATTCAGGTTCAACCCCGACCAGACGGCGAACACCGTCTCCTTCACGAGACATGGGAAACTACTCCCAATATCGAGTCTCGCCTCTATCACGACTCTTTCGGCAATCTATGCCGCCGTTTAGTTATGCCCTCTGGTGAGCAGGTGTGGCGTTATGATACCATCGCGGAAGTCTCCGACGAGCCAGACCTGTATGTACCCGATGCTATACAGCATCCCGTCGAAGACTTGCCAGACGATACATTGGTGTATACACTGCCAAGCCGCTTCTGCCTTTCCGATGTGCTGTCCGATCAGGCATGGTCGCTCTTTGGCGCGACACAACCGGGTTGGGCGCGTGTGCAAGCAATTTGCGATTGGGTGCATACCAATATTCGTTTCCAGTATGGCACAAGTACCCCGACTACAACGGCTGCCGACATTTGTGCTAATGGTGTAGGTGTCTGTCGTGATTTCGCACATCTTGCCGTATCCTTCTGTCGCGCAATGAATATTCCTGCGCGCTATGCGTTTGGCTATCTTCCAGATATTGATGTGCCGCCTGTAGATGCCGCAATGGACTTCTGTGCATGGTTTGAAGTGTATCTTGGTGATAGATGGTATACGTTTGATGCACGTAACAATACACGTCGTGTCGGACGTGTATTAATTGGACGTGGGCGCGATGCTTTGGATGTGGCGATGGTTACTTCTTATGGCTCACCACGTTTACAAAGTATGACTGTATGGGCCGACGAAGTACCAAACACCAGAACGAAAGTCCATACAACGGAGCCAGCTACAGAGCATGTCTCTGCCCAAAGAGAGGATACTATCCAAGCATGAATCAGGGCCAAAACGACCTTGAAACCGTGATTGCGTCTCTTAACCTGCTCGAACATCAAAGTGTTGATTGGCACCGTGTACAGCGTACCGCATATCTGATTCATCAGCATCTGCGGTACGATTACCCTGGTCCAATTTACGACTTGAGCCAGCGTTTGATGATTGTGCCCCCAGAGCAGTATGGCGATCAACGCCGCGTTGTGTATCGACTAGAAGTGTCTGCCCCCACCTTAGAAATTGCCAGCCAATTTGACGAATTCGGTAATCTTGTGCTCAATCCCATTGTATCAATTGTTGAGAGTGCCATTGACTTTGAGGCGTGGATTGTCGTTGAACGTCGTGCCGATAGTGGGCCGCATTATATTGAGTCTGCTTGGCTTACAGATGAGCGTATGCTTACACCCTCTGCACTTACCCAACCAGACGAGACACTACGCACCGTTGCCGCGACATTTATTGCAGAAGGGCTACAAGGCCTAGCTCTTGCACGACGTATCAATAGCTGGACATACCACGCGCTGCAGTACGAAAACGGCATTACAACGTATCGTACTCCAGCCGCTGAAGCACTCAAACTTGGGAAAGGCGTGTGTCAGGACTTTGCACACATCATGATTACTTTGTGTCGCCTCTGCAACCTACCAGCTCGCTATGTCTCCGGCCATATGCTTGGCGAAGGGGGGACACACGCATGGGTCGAGGTCCTTATGCCTGTTGCAGGGCAACCTGACAACGCATTAGTTGTGCCGTTTGACCCAACACACGAACGAGAAGCAAGCCTGAGCTATATCACCATCGCTGTAGGGCGTGACTACTTCGATGTCGCCCCAACCTCTGGCTCTTTCCGCGCTTCATACAGTGGACAACTCTCCGCGCACAAACGCGTTGACCTTACCGTATTGGAATATGCGGATGTGACAGCGAAAAGTGAATGAATAAGTAGTATATGTAGTATAAAGAGCGGTCATGGAGCAGAACAAAACATCTACTCCATGACCGCTCTTTATGCTCTCTTTAGTTTGACATGATTATGTCGTTTTATGCGCTATTCGACCAATGACGGTAAAGCAGAGCGTCAAGAATAGCCCCCAAAAGAAGAGTTGTGTTGTTGTCGTAGTGTGGCCGTGATTGAGAATGTAGATAAGCATGAGCATTGATGCCAATGCACACGAGAATGCGATGCTATAAAAGCCTAGAGAGTAGTATGTAGCAGGGTATTGTTTATCAGTATGATTGTAGTCGTCGGGATAGCAAATTGACTCGACGGCTTTGAACATTATAGGAGGGCTGAAGTATGTCAGTAGGCTTCCCACTGCAATGAGTGCTGTGGAAGCCATGAACTCATTCCACACAGTGAGGATAAATCCGACAAGGAAACAGAGAGCACTGCACAGTCCAAAGAGATAAAATCGTCGTTCTGCATTACTAATCATCAGGACCTCTCCTTTATTTAAAGAACTTGGAATGGTGATGCCTTATACTTCTGAACGGCTTGAATACCTATGTTGATAAACACATGTTTTGTATACGACTGTGTATTGTATGAGACCATTGATGGAGTTTCCCTCATGAATGCGGAGACTTGTGTGTAGGGACCGATTGATCGCGTCCTTGTTGGCGGGTGATTGCGACGAGGACGCGATCAATCGGTCCCTACACCTATCCAATCCCCTTTGTTAATCAGGATAAATTGTCTCCCAATTGTCTAATACATGGCTTGCAGATGATGCCCAAATGGTATTCTATCACATAGCTCATTCTGGTACACTTCACAATAGAACAAGAGCATAGCATCATAATACGTTTGGAGGTTCTATGAAGGCCGTAGGTGGTTTTAGAAGGATTCTCTCTAGCTATTAACACCTCAAACTCTGGCAGCGTATTGTAGTAGTAATTTTGGCTGTGGCTCTCATATGTTGGGGAAGCTTCGCACTCTATAGCAATATTCCGGCTTGGGCTGCAACAGTAACTCTTACACCCGTGAAAAAAACACTAAGTCAGAGTTATCAAATTTCTGCGGGTGCTGATGGCGCGTCGTCGGCAAATACCATTCAAGGACGCACAGTTTCTTTCACCTCACAAAAACTTACCCAAACCGTTGCCGCAACTGGTAAAGGACATCATGACGCCACGGCTGCAACTGGTTCACTGATTGCCTCCAGTATCCATCTCGACAATCCAGCCGATAACCTTGTAGGTCCGAGTACTATTGTGAGCTTGAGTGGCGTCTCGGTCACTACCGAGGGAGATACGACAGTCTCAGAAGGTGCCACAGTGACGGTACATGCACATGCCGATCAAGTGGGAAGCGGAGGGAACATTTCGGCTTACGATTTCAATTTTCCTGGCGAAATTGTCGATGCTATCACTGGAGCGCAGATAGGCACCGCTTATATCACCAATACCCAAGCGTTCAGTGGTAGAACAGACGCATCTGATTTCATCTTTGTGCAACAAACAGATATCGACAAGGTGACAACAGCCTTTTCCGCTCAACTAACGCAAAATGCTAGCGCGAAGGTTATGCAGCAAATTCAGCCCGGTGAACGCTTAGCCGAAGATATCCAGTGTACACCAAACACCTTATCCAATCACAAGGCAAACGATCAGGTAAACGATGTCACGATCACCGTCAGCGTTACCTGTGCAGTTTTTGTCTATAACGAGCAAACGCTGCGTCAAGCTGCTATTACGGCTTACAAAGCTGATAGCCTGGTAAAGTTTGGTCAGAGCTACGATGTTGTAGGAGCTATGCAGGTCGCCTCACCTGTAATTACTACTACCGGTGGTGTGGACTCAGCCCAATTTCTTATCCAGATCGCTGGCATCTGGTCCTTCTAATGGACACCACAACACCGAGGCGAACTTCTGCGTCTGCTCGCTGGTAAACCATTGGACGAGGCACAGCAACTGTTAGGCAGACGTGAAGACATTCAGAACTTCGGCATCTCTGGCGACTGGTTTCCTGGAAGTGCTTTGCCAGCAAACTCAACTGTCATCAAGCTCATCATTAATAAAGTCAATGGCTTGCAATTGTCCAGTTGAGACCTAGAAGAAAAACTTCTTGCTTTTTAAGCAAAGGGTGGAATTATAAGAAGTACCACTTTTTGACAAGATGATAAGAATACTGTAAAGTACAAGTGTTCAATATTTATCCTGCTCAACGTGTTTAAGTGGAAGCGAGTTAGCTGCTTATGACGACGCCCGCACGTCTCCAATATCTCAATATCAAAAGCCAATATCAAGATGCTATCCTGCTCTATCAGATGGGTGATTTCTACGAAACCTTTGACGAGGATGCGCGTATCACTGCACGCGAACTACAAATCGTCTTGACACATCGCGGCGGTGGACGTGAGAGCGAACGCGTTCCTTTAGCCGGTATTCCACTACATGCCTTAGACAACTATGTGGGGAAATTAGTCCATCGTGGCTATAAAGTTGCCATCTGTGAACAAATAGGTGCAGTCCCTGATAGGGGCGTGGTAGAACGGGCCGTGACACGCATTCTAACGGCTGGCACCCTTTCCGAACCAAACTTGTTGCCTACAAAACAGAACAACTATTTGGTCGCAATTGCTCCTGGTCGTACTCAAACGGGCTTGGCGGCGGTCGATGTCAGTACGGGCGAATTTATCGTTACATGGTTCACACCTGACGAACTTCCTGTCGCGCTGGAAGCCGAACTACAACGACTTGCCCCTGCTGAATGTCTTTTTGTTGAGGGCGTCAAACAAGATGCCTATCAGTTTCCGTCAAAGACTATCACCATCACGCATTGCCCCTCGTATTTCTTTCAACAAGAAGCCGCGCAAACGCGTCTGTGTCGGCAGTTCGGTGTACAATCGCTTGACGCATATGGCTGTGCCTCCATTCCACAAGCAATTTCGGCGGCTGGTGCCATCGTTGCCTATCTCGAAAAGATGAATGGAGCGTTACTCGCGCTTTTAACTGGTCTTCGCTCGTATCGTACCACGAATTATATGGTTCTTGACGCCCATACGCAGCGTAACTTGGACCTTCTGCAAGGTTCGCGTAGTGGTTCCGTTCATGGTAGTCTATTACATGTATTAGACCGCACGATTACACCGATGGGTGCGCGACGACTACGGCGTACAGTTACCCAACCACTTCTTGATCTAAATGAGTTGAATGCACGTCTTACTGCGATTGAAGAATTATATGAGAGTCCCGCACTACGCAGCCGCTTTACCATGTGCTTACAAGGGCTAGGCGATTTGGAGCGTATATCGGGTCGTGTGCGCCAGGGTACGGCAGTTCGCAACGAGATATTAGGGTTACGCACCTATCTTGGTGTTGTTCCTCAACTTCGTGATCTGTTGCTAGGTTGCGATGCGCCTTTACTAAGAACGCTTGCCGATGAACTAGACGCTTGCCCCGACGTAACAGACCTTATCATGCGTGCATTGGTCAATCCAGCGAATAGTGACGAGGATGAGGACGAGAAGCGGCTGATTCGTACAGGATTTCATGCTGAACTCGACGAACTCTTTGCCTCTATTCGTGATTCACGTCGTTGGATGGTGTCACTAGAAACACGTGAACGTGTACGTACTGGTATCAAGTCGCTCAAAGTCAGCTTTAACAAGGTCTTTGGCTACTATATTGAAGTCACAAGGGCAAATGTAAAGCTTGTACCACCCGATTATATTCATAAACAGACATTAGTCAATGCCGAACGCTTTTTAACTCCTGATCTGAAAGAACACGAAGCTCGTATTCTTAGTGCGGAAGAGCGTATCGAGGAGATGGAGCGTAGCATCTATACCGACCTGCTACGACAACTCAGTGTGTTCTACGAGCAGTTAATGACCACCGCAACGGCAGTTGCTAGAGTCGATGTCCTCTTGAGCCTCGCGGAAGTTGCGGCCCATCAGGGCTACACTCGACCTGTGTTAGAGCATGGCTATGGTTTAGAGATTGTCAGTGGGCGTCATCCCGTTGTCGAGTTCACGCTTGATGGTGATGTGTTCATCCCCAACGATACACAACTAGAAGCCGCCGACGGATCACGCGTCGTCTTGCTTACAGGTCCAAATATGGCGGGCAAATCAACGTATCTCCGTCAGGTGGCATTGATTACCTTGCTTGCACAAATAGGCAGTTTTGTCCCCGCACGTAAGGCGTGTATCGGCTTAGTTGACCGTATCTTTACGCGCGTAGGCGCGGAAGACGATATCGCGTCCGGCAAGAGTACGTTTATGGTGGAGATGGAAGAGACCGCGACGATCCTGCATCATGCCACAGCACATAGCCTGATTATTCTCGACGAAATTGGGAGAGGTACGAGTACCTATGATGGCTTAGCGATAGCGCGAGCCGTAGTGGAACATCTGCATAATGAGACAATGGCACGGACACTTTTCGCAACGCACTATCACGAATTGGCAGCGATAGCCGATGAATTGGCTCATCTATGTGTCTATACTATGGCGATTAGTGACGATGAGCAGGATGGTATTGTGTTCCTGCATCGTGTGATACAGGGCACTATTGGGCGTAGCTACGGTGTGCATGTGGCAAAACTGGCTGGTATGCCGCCAAGTGTAGTGCGGCGAGCAGAGGCAGTCTTACAACAATTGGAGACAATGCGCGATGGAGCAAACGATGCGTTTCCTTCTAACCATATAGGTAACAATGATTATTCTTATAGTCAAAATGAGATGCGAAATATGGTTGCCGAAAGTCCTGGTCATTATGAATGGCAAAGCGAAGAGGCTCGTACTATGGCGATGGTATTAGAACAGGCAAACGGAACTTCACCGAATCTGGATGCTATCAACGTCTATGCCATCACGCCACTTGATGCCTTGAACCTCTTATTCTTGATGCAGAAAAAGAAAAGTATGTTGCTGCGATGATGAATTCAATACAAAATCAATCTACACTGCGTAGTCCACTCCTTGCACTCGCACCTGATGTTGCCGAGCGTATCGCGGCAGGTGAGGTCATCGAGCGGCCCATGTCGGTGATTAAGGAACTACTAGAGAATGCGCTCGACGCGGGAGCTAAAGAGATTCGCGTCGAGATTCGCGGTGGTGGTTTGCGCCTCATGCGCGTTACCGATGATGGTTATGGTATTCCAGAAGACGAGTTGGAGCGTGTGAGCCTGCGCCATACCACAAGCAAAATTCGCAGCGTTGAAGACTTGAGTCATCTGCACACACTTGGATTTCGCGGTGAGGCTCTTGCAAGTATCGCCGCTGTGTCTGAGACAACCCTGCTTAGTCGCGCTATTGAGACCGATAGTCTTGGGGAAGATCATGCAGGGCTATCCATAACTCTACGTGGTGGTGAGATAACACAACGTGGGCGACGTGCGCGATTGCATGGGACAACGGTTACGGTGCGCGACCTTTTCTATAATGTGCCAGCGCGTCTCAAGTTTATGCGTGGTGCGCGCACCGAAAATGGACATGTCCTCCAACTCTTACAACGCTACGCCGTAGGCTATCCTGCGGTGCGCCTTAACCTGATTATTGATGAACATATCGCGTTACAAACAAGTGGTTCTGGCGATCTTGCTGTTACCCTTGCCGAGTTATACCATCTACCACTCAACGAAATGCTCTATCCTGTACGCCTGAGCGATGGAACGCACTACACGCTTTCTGGCTATATTGGCAACCGTGTATTAGCGCAAAGCAACCGTCAATACGTCATGTTATTTGTCAACGGACGCTGGGTGCAGTCGCGACCCTTACAGGATGCCCTTGAGGATGGCTATCGCGGCTTGTTGCCAAAAGGTAAGCATCCCTTGCTTGTCCTGTTTCTTGAGGTGCCAACCGAAGAAATTGATGCAAATGTGCATCCAGCCAAAATAGAGGTACGCTTAGAGTATGAAAGCACTATCGTCGCAGCCCTTACACATGTTGTGCGATCAGTCTTAGAGCAAGGTCCCACCCTGCCTGAGTCGATACAATTTCCAGGACCAGTGTTGGCAAATCAACGTCGCCTACCAGGACCACGACGACGAGGATTGCGCGTCTCCGAATCTGCCGAGGGTTACAAAGCTGAAACGGCACCGCCTGGAACAACTGAGGTTGTTGGGCAGTTACGTCCACTCGCACAATTGCAGCAAGCAGTCATTCTCGCCGAAGCACCTGATGGTAGCCTCTACCTTGTTGACCAGCATCGGGCGCATGAACGTGTGATTTATGAGCATCTGCGACATGTCTATGCAGGTGGTAAGCAGCAAGAAGAGACGGTTGAAGCACACCTGCTCCTTGAGCCTGTGATTGTAGAGATGAAACGCTATCAAGCGGACCTATTAGAGCAACGTCTACCCATGTTGCGTGGTCTCGGCTTAGAGTGTGAACGCTTTGGTGGGCGTAGCTTTTTAATACGTTCAGTGCCAGGGGGCGAAAATGGTGAAGGGCAAGAGCATCTCCTCACACATCTACAAGAGCTTGCGGAAGTTGCGGCCGAGGATAGCAACGACTGGGAAGATCACCTGCTCATCAGTCTCTCCTGCCGCTCTGCTATGCGACGTGGACGCGAACTTGGAAGCGGCGAACAACTAGCACTCCTCAAAGCATTAGCCAATGTTTCCGCGCCAGCCGTCTGTCCACACGGTAGCCCCATCCTGCTGCACTATAGCCGCACATTCCTGATTAATAAGTTCGACTGGTAAAAGGCGTTCATGATTAAGCTGAGAGGGAATGCAGTGAAACCTGAAAACATGACATCTTCTAGGTTAGGAAAACACGGGGTTCAGGAGCAGTCTTATAAGAGGCAACCACTTTATCTATTTATTGCTTGGATACTCTTGCTGCTTCTTGGATTGCTATTTGTTTTTGCATCACTGTCCGATCTCATAGCAGATGTCAGAGTTGGTCTTCCTTCCGATCACTTAGGTGCATTCCTCGCTGTTTCAGGCGTGGCGTGGTCTACATTTCAACGATTATCGCCTAATATTGCACAGTACGTTACAATGCTAGAGATAACCTATGCTGTCCATGAACTTGTCTTTGCTATACTTTTTCTCATCATTATCGCAATTCCTTTTCGGCAACGCGCCCGTTGGGCATGGTGGGCTTGCTGGGTTCCTATGCTTGCCAATATAACCTACACGCTCACCTTTGCTCACTACGGCTCGACAACCTTAACATATAGCTTGATTGCTGATATTGCTCTACCAGTATTGTTATTGGTTCATATACCAACTTTCTTCAATAAATTGATACAGCATACATCTTAATCAAGTTTTTTTGTAAGTATAATAAGCAATCTCATCATGGACAAACCTTATATTTACAATCTGTAATACCACACAGCAATTAGAGCAAAGCGGAACTGATATCGCGCTCATCCCTTTTGGTTCCACAGAGCAATTCAGTCTATACCTACCAATGCATCTTGACTGCCTATTAGCTGAGATGTATGCACTACGTTATGGAAAAGCTCTCAATGCCTATGTCTTGCCCGTTATTCCCTTTAACACTTCAGAAGAACATGCCCGTTTCAAAGGAACTGGCACACTCAGTCCACAACTTTTGAGTATGATGGTAGAAAAGATCGTCATTTTCTCCTTATCAAGATAGATACCTCCTCAACTGCAATCACAACCATATCTCAACCTAAATATAACTCCCCTTGCTTGCTTTATAGGAATATATCAATATACTTGAAGAAGACGGAGAAACGATGAGAAGCAGGTGAGTATTTCTTCCTCATGAGACCGTTGCTTGCCAACTGTATCGAGAGGAACGAACTGGTGCGCTGATTGTTAGAGAGAATCTCATTCCGCTATATATGAGAGAACAAAGGAACATATTATATAGTAAAGATGCTTTTCACTTCCATGAGAAGGAAATGTGTTCATGAAACCACCCTCATTACAAAAATTCGATCCTCTGAGCTTCACACTTGGCCTCTTTTTGTTTCTAGCTTTACTTGGACAGTCCATTCTCTCACTGTTTCTAGCAGAGAAAAGCATTCCTTTTCTCGTGTTCCAAGTCCTCTACATCTGTGTCATGGGTCTTTACTTTCTCTATAATGGAATAAAGAAATTGCATCAGCGTAAGGAACAACAAGAGCAGGTACACTGGTATACACAACCAGGCATCCTTATAGCTCTCGGTGCATTTTTCTTGCTTCCCTTTTGGGTCTTGGAAATCGTCGTCGGGACTGCTACAGTGAATGCATTTTCATCTGTGATCGAGATCGCACTCTTTGCGCCAACAGGTGTATGCTATCTTGCATCTGGCTTTTTCTTCTTTAGAAAGCTCCTATTCCGCTTGTAGTGTATGACAGAGCGTCTTATATGTCTTTAAAGCGAAACATACGTTAACAGCAAAGTTCTATCATGTAGAAAGAAGAGGTGAAACAATGTCCTGGCTAATGGGGCTTTTTGCAGTATTCTCAGCAAAGAAGGGGTTGAAAAAATATATAACGAGATGGACGAAGGAAAAGAGCATGAATAACACAACGCGTTGATTTCTTGTTCCAGTGCTTGCGCTTCTTCTTATCACCTGTCTATGGTCTCAGGGAACGACATATGCGACGTCTTCATTCAAAGGCCCTGGGTGGAGTGTCGTTCCTAGCGCGGACGTTGCCGGGCAACAGGATCGTTTGATAAACGTCGCAGCAGATTCACGAAGCGATGCTTGGGCAATTGGTGCGAAGGATGCCGCTCAAACAGCCCCTTTTCTTGAACACTGGAATGGCTTGAAGTGGAACATTGTCGCAAGCCCTCAATTTGATTATACAATGCGACTTCTTGGCATTATTGCTCTATCGCCAAATAATGTGTGGGTGGTTGGGAATCGCATCCAAACTACACACACAACGTTCTATGAACGAACACTTATTGGGCATTGAGACGGGAAAAAGTGGAGTGTTGTTCCAAGTCCGAATGCTGGCCCGACAGAATTTTTGTACGCAGTTACCGCCGTAAGTGCCAATGACATTTGGGCCGTTGGGAGCGATTTTTCCAGGTATCACACGCTTGTTGAACATTGGAATGGGACGACTTGGAGTATTGTGCCGAGTCCAAATGCCAATTCGTCGGACAATGAGCTTTATGGAGTACAGGCATTGTCTTCGACAGACGTGTGGGCTGTGGGTTCCACTTCAAAGAATTTCGGAGGCTATCAACCGCTGATCGAACACTGGAACGGCTCGAAGTGGAGTATCACTGCTGGACCTCAGCCAGGCGGTCAATCCGGGAGTGACCTCTATGCTGTGTCGCCCATCGCTCCCAATGATGTATGGGCAGTCGGATATGTGCAAGAACGTTCTGCACAGACCCTCACAGAACATTGGAACGGGAAAAAGTGGAGTGTCGTGCCGAGTCCTGATATTTCACAAGGCTCACACATGCTACGTAGTGTCATTGCTCTAAGCGCAAAGGATGTGTGGGCGGTGGGATATGTTGTTGATACAGGCTCATTGCTACTGCACTGGAATGGAAGCTCCTGGAGCGTCGTGAAAAGTCCAGATAGCACGCTGTTCGACAGCCAAATTTATGGAGCGGCAATTGTGCCTGAACAGGGTATCTGGGCAGTTGGTACAGCGATTCACCAAAGTGGAGAAATGACCCTCACAGATTTCTATGGCTAACTCTTTGTAAGCTTAATAGAAGCTAGAAAGGTATCATAACTATGCCCTCATTTAACGACCTTTATGTCCGCAACATTTTCCTTCTGGGCAAGAACGGGCCGGGTATAAGCTCCCTTGGCAGTCCTGCCGCCTTAGCTTTTCACAAAGAAGATGAGAATATTATCGCGCTCAGGGCAATCGTGACTAGAACCCCAAGACCGCAGAAGCGCGAAAGTGATCGCGTCGTTTCCTTGTTGGAGATGCTGTACGACCTGCCGCAGTCGCTCAGAGATGGCCGTATCTCCTGGTTGCTGCTACCAGGAGAAGAGACACCTTCTACCATCGTCATCCATAAGGACCTGACGACGGAAAATATCATTCAACTTGCTACATCGAGACTTGTGCGTCTCAACCTGGAAAACAGAGCGAGGAGTAGCTTCAGCCCGAATTATCTCCGTAAGCTTAAGGAGAGCAGACAACAGGCGCGAGAACTGGCCGCCAATGCCACACTTGAGAACTCAGAGCCTCTTGCTGCTTACTTGGAGCAAGCGTCTCCTCCACAAGTAGTGGAGCCGCAACGAACAATGTCCTCTACAGCTAGTATTGTCATCAACCCGCCCATTGAAACCATCTTTCCCTACCTATCCGATCCACAATATGTTCTCTTCGGGCCAGAGAACTCCGAGGGGCAAAGTGAAGAAGTCAAACTTACCTATCGTTTCTTCGGCATCCCTATTACTCTTAAAGGCAAGCGTTTTCACATCAATGAAACACACCAACTCACTCCATATCCTATTGGTCTAGGGACAATCTTCGAGCGGATTGGGACCTTACATGGGCACATCTACAAGAGCAAGGTGAAGATTACTGAATACAAGCCGCCCAGGAACATCACGTTCACTACCTATAGCCCTGTTCTCATACGCTACAGCATAGCATTGACGCCTACAAACGGGAACACCCGCCTCACTATGAATATAACGCTAAGTAGCGGATGTCACCCATTTATTAGGTTCATTTGAACCTCTATGGTAAAACAAGAACTGCAAAAGGGCTTGAAGCACTTGAAGGCAACGCTGGAAAGCCTAAACGTATAGATAGGAAGACTCCTAGTTAAAGTTTTTCCCACTCTTCCTTACTAACTTTAGCCTGTCTTAGTATTTTTACTAAAAAGTCCAGTCCAATATCACCTTTATGTGGATTAGGTACTGTAATACTCAAGTCTCCCTTTATCATAAACTGATGCTTCCCGCCTGAGAATGGACCTTCAAATCCTACTTTTTTAGGATAATATACAAGGTCTTTACGCTTTATTGGTCCAAGACGAGGCATTAAGCTACTTCCTTGATTATTAATTCTTTTCCCTCAATGGTAGGAAGAGGAAGGTGTTGTGCAACACGCAACAAAATCCACTCTTCCAAAACTTCCTCTAACTCCTCTCGACACACTTCCAGTGTTGCTGCATTTGCGTATACACCCTCACACTCAGGAATTTCACCGTAGAATGTGCTATCGGAGAGGAAGATTTCGTATTTTGCTTGCCGCATTGAAGCCTTAATATACTGTGTAAGCATAAGCACTTTGCCTCCTTAATTACTCATCTTCGTCATTATCATCAGTTTCTATTCTATCTCATTTCGCAGAAGCAACAGAAGAGCTAGCATTTCATAAGTACTTTTTAAGCTGTCTTATCGCCTCAGTGCTTGCACAAATATCTCGGCAACGATAAGAAACACGAGGTCGAGCGCGACCAAAATGACCAGTGCGAAATCGACGCGTGAAGAGATGAAGGTGAGCATGTGAAGCGTGGCAGTGAAGCGTTTTAGATACCAGATCAAAACGCCAACGAGCATAATCACTATCGTCAGACCGCCAACGAACCAGCGCGCGCCACGCCAATCCTGACGACTGGGCCAGAGTTCGGAGGTGACGGTGAGGATAAGATAGGGGGCGAAGAGAAGCGTCCACCAGGGCCAGCCCGGTTTGAGGAGTTGTAGATGCTGATGCACATCAAATGGGAAATCCCATAAACTATAGCCTGTCGCAACCCAGTAGAGCAAGGTGAACATTGCGATACCACCAAAGAGTGGGGCCGTACCACTAAAGCCATCGCCAATATAGCTCATGAGGCGTCCCTGTGGGCGAACGTATTGTACCTCGCCTAGCTGTAGCGATTGACGACCACCACTACGCATAACGCGTCCATCAGGGTTGCGTTGCGCCATTGGCTTGATACGAAAAAGCGTGATGCTGGTAATACGAAAATCGAACGGCGTGAAAAGCAATACCACGAGGGCATGACTGAGTTCATGCAAAATAACGCCGGGAGCATTGAACCAGAACCAGACAAGTAATCCTTTTTCTCCCATCAGACGATAGCCAATCTCATCAACACGCTTACGCAACTCTTTACGCGTCAAACGTAGGAGCAGAAAGAGTGCAATAACGCCGCCTATGATGAGCCACGGCTGATATGGGGCGATTTGTGCCATCAGTGCTGTATCAGTCATGCCTTTGCGGTCCCCAATACTACGCTTCTAAACACTTGCATTTACCTCTTGCTTATCTGGTTCCTCGTTCGCGGTCATCTCACGCGGATGCTTGCGTTGATAATACATGCCCCATATTCCAAAGCCAATCGAACAGATGGACATCAAGTACAGTACCTTGTCGATACCAGAAATGTCTGCAAAAGCACCGATAAAAAGAATAATCGGTATCGCAAACGCATTATATAACATAAGCTGTAAGGCAAGAACACGCCCCTTGATCCAATCCGGTGTTTGCTCTTGCATCGCTGTCTGTGCAGGGATGTTGACGAAATCAAGGCCGAAACCAGCACAAAACATAAAGAACGCGATCACAACCAGTAACAATGGGTTTGTGTTCCATCCGTGAGGCTGTAACGTCCTTGCGATGATTGTCGTGACTGGCAGTAGCAGTGTCGCAATGGCTAAAATCACTGTACCGATAAAGATGGCACGAGAGCGTCCAATACGTATCGTGATACGTGGCATAAAGATTGAACCTAGCACTAGACCAATCCCTGCTGGCGCGAAGATGAACGCCATATCACGTGCGGGCAGATGCAATAGACTTGTTACAATCGGCGTAGCAAGCTCACCAATAACCAGGATGAGGACACCCGCAAACGAGAGTTGTACAACCGATAGGAAAAGTCGTTTGTTACGGCGAATAAAGCTCCACCCCTGTAACATCTCGCTCCACACATTGCCCATAATATTAAGTGTTTCGGCAGCGACCGGAGTATTGCTCGCTTTACTAACGCTCATACCCGCTTTTTGTTTGAAGCTTGCCGATGGAATAGACCCGACAAGTAGAGCACAGACGATATAGAGTACTCCAATAATCGTATAGAGCTGATCAACGGGATGAATTGTAAACTGTGCAACAGTGAATATAGGTAACACACTGAGTGCGATAGGAGCTAAAAGGATAAAGCCAAGTGCTTGTGAAAGCATAAAGGTGATATTGAACAATGATAGCGCGGGCATCAGTTCGTCTTCATTCACTAGTAGTGGAATAGACGAGCCTTCTGCTGGCGAGAAGAATTGTCCAATGACTGAGATAAGAAAGGTAAGTAGATATACTGGCACAAGTTGATGACGATTGAAAAGTAGCGAGATGACAAAAATGAATGTCGCGGCAGCACGAAGCAGATTGCTTCCCCATAGGACACGCCGTTTATCCATGCGATCCACAAACACACCAGCAGGCGCGCTGAAGAGGAATGCAGGTAGGCTGAAGCAGATAATAGCAAGTCCAACTAGTGTTGTTGAACCTGTGACCTCTTCAATAAGTACTAGAAGCGCATAGTTGGACGCGTTGAGTATGGTCATAGAGATGAGTTGAGCCAGCCAGAGTCTAAGGAAGTTTCTCTTTTTAAGGAGTGTGAGAAATCCACTATTTTGTGTGGCTACCGCCATACCGTCAGCTCCTTCTAGCTAGGCTTCGTTGAAAAAATCATCGACAGGTTTTTCTATACGCGGCAATACTTGCTTGGTACGACGTGCAACTTCTGAACGTGGTAACAGGACGCGCCGTCCACAGCGTTCACAACGCAGACCAATATCGGCCCCAAGGCGTACAACCTCCCAATCAAAATTACCGCAGGGATGTTGTTTCCGCAGACGTAAACGGTCTCCCAATTGAAACTGCATCGGTTCCATACAATATCACACTTTCTGAGAACGCTAGTGTTTCTCCCCTTCATCCTCGACATCTGTATGCTGATATAAACGATTCTCTTTGATATACGTTTCAACTGCCTCTGGGGTCTGATATTTAACGGGTCTTCTTTCGGCAACACGCCGCCGTAAGTCCGTCGCAGATATTTCTAGTTGCGGTGCCTGTACAACAAGCAGTCGTTGCAGGATACCGGGCAGACGTTGTTCTAATACCTTGTTGTATTCGTGATCTTCCTCATAACCTGGACGCCTGACCGCTACAAGATGTGTTACTTCCGTGAGTATCTCGGCAGCTTTGTACCATGTGTGCAACTCTTCCAGGCTATCCCAACCAATGATAAAGGAGAGTGCAGTATTTGCACCCCATTGTTCTCGTAAAGTACGAAGGGTATCAACCGTATATGATGGTCCTGTACGCTCAATTTCCATGCGTGAAAGTGAAAAATGAGGGTTGGATGCAAGTGCTAACTCAAGCATCTCTACTCTATGCTGGACCTCAGTGATAGCGTGTCCAGCTTTGTGAGGAGGCTGTCCCGCAGGAATAAAAACGACTTTCGTAAGCTGAAGTGCTGAGTGGACTTCCTCTGCAATGACAAGATGCCCATAATGAATAGGATCAAACGTGCCGCCTATGACACCTATATGTATCGTCGGCTGCTCGGTGTGTTGCTGCGTATTCAATAAGCGTCCTCTTCTCCGCACAAGTGTTCTACTGGTATGTAAAAATGGAATTTCTCTTTGTATCGTGTACTATACGTCACCAGCAGACTCTTTCACAACTAGCTCTGCGTTCGGCAGAGTCTTGTGCAAAGTATACATTACATCTGATACCGCCGAAAGCTCACGCGGTGCAACCCAGAAACGAATGGTTAGAGTAATCGTTGTTGCGGTGTAACTGCTGATGAAAATTTTTGGTTCTGGCTTCTCGATCACATTCTTAAGTTCTTTAATCGCGCTTAGTATTTTTTCGGTTGTTTCATCCTTCACATATTCTTCTTGTGGCAGTGTCGCAGTAAGTGTTGCGCGGCGTTCGCCAAAATAAGAATTGTTAACGACAATGCTACCGAAGACAAGACTATTCGGTATTGTGACCTCTTCGCCGCTCACGAGACGCAGCTTTGTTGCGCGAAGTTCGATATTTTGTACATCTCCAACATAATTCATTGTCGTAAATGTACTAATCTGGTCTCCAATACGAAAAGGTCTTTCAGCCAGGAGATACACGCCCGCCACCAGGTCTTTCAAAATGTCTTGCAGTGATACGCCTATAGCGACCGTAACCACACCGACGGCAGCCACTGGAAATGTGAGTGAGATATTCCAAATGGACAATATCCAGAAGAAGGTAAAGGTGAGAACGATAAAGTAAAATATCCGTCCAATAAGTGTGCGAATATTGACATCAATGCGGTTTTCCATCAGGTTGCGGACGATAAGCCGTTGTATCGTTCGTGCGAAGCCAATACCCAGCACAATAAGGAGGATTGTTCCAAAAAACTTAGAGACTATGCCTGCAATGAGGGTGTTATCAACATTAGCAAAACCTAATTGTTGCTTGGAGACCTCCCAATAAAAATATATAAGCAATGGATTCCATATGAGCGGAATGCCAAAGCCTGCAAGAGAAAGCGGTATTAATGTGACAAGCACACCTAGCGTCTGTATAATCCAGGTATCAAGAACCGTCTTTTTGAGGCTGCGTACTAACATATGGCGGAGTGCGAGGCCAATTCCGAGCGCGACACCAAAAGTTACTATTGTCAATATAATACTTAATGTTATCATTGTTTCAGTCATCCGAGCAGAAAAATTTGTAGCTAAAACCATCGTATAATAAAAAGCTCAACAATATTCAAGATTATGTTGAGCGCATTATAACATACCTTACCTAGGAGGTCCCTACACAAAAACATCATCTGCAACCATGCGAAGGTGCCGTTGACCACGTAGAACCACTCGATAGTATCGAACCATCCGACGATTGCGTTGTAATCGTAATGACGCCTGCTGTTACGTATGATGAGTGCGTGATAGGAGTTGCTGTTCCTTCGACTATGACATCAATAGCTGATTGTATCAGTACAATACAGTTTTGTTTTCCTGAATTTTTTACCATTATTCGTTCAGGCCCATACGAGGTGCTTATCGCAAGTGGAACGAGAAAAACGGCAAGAAGCAGGAGTGTTCTCAAACTTGAGGTGTATACCTGTCTCCAACGTGTTTTTATAAGAATGTTTTGGGTAGCTAACCAGGAAAGCGGACCGCTACCACGTTTGCCAATCGGCTCAAGATCGGTAATCTCAAACTCAAAGTCGTTTATATCGTTGTCATCACTCAATGCACACCTCGTATCGCAAAATACAGTTTCCTACGTATAATAAGGATAGTAGAAATGTATTGCTTTGTAAAGGTATTCAGGAATCTTAGCCAAAAGTGTCTTTACAGTTTTTTTACAGCTTCTAGTGCCTTTTTTGATACCCATAGTATAGTATAAAGCTTATAAGGATATTCCAAGAGTTAAAGAGAAATATAGTAGAGACAAACGTTGTAATTGCCTATTCGCTCATAAGTTCGCACCATTGGACTTCTCTCGAAAGGGTATGAATATACTCATGAAAAAATTTATTGTTGCGGTCGTCATTATAGCCGCTTTCGTTCTTTATAGCTTTACGTATCACGCAAGTTCTGTTGCGCTCGTACCAGGAACCTCCACGAAATCAAGTTCGTCTACGAGTACTTCCGCGGCTAGCACTCCGTCAACGACCAACGGTTCGACAAACACCCCTGGTGCTCTCTATAAAGATGGCTCTTACACAGGAAGCGAAGCCGATGCACAATGGGGCTATATACAGGTCAAAGCAATCATCAAGAACGGTAGGATATCGGATGTGCAGTTTTTACAGTATCCTAATGAACGGAATCGCTCAATAGAGATCAATAATTACGCTGATCCTCAACTTACAAGCGAGGCCATTCAAGCACAAAGTGCCAATGTCGATGTCATAACTGGAGCAACTGATTCAAGCGAAGCGTTCATACAATCGCTCTCAAATGCTCTTTCGCAAGCAAAAGCATAACAATGAAAGAAACACGCCTCCTTATGGGCATGCCTGTCACGCTCGAAGTCGTGGATGCGACTGTCACGCAAGACGATCTAGACAACGTGTTTGCCTATTTTGTCTCTATCAATGACACCTTTAGCACCTATAAAGACACAAGTGAAATATCAAGAATAAATAATGGAGAACTTCCTATAGCCGTAGCTAGTCGGGATGTGCAAACCATTTTTGCATTGAGTACACAAACGAAAAAGGATACGCAAGGCTATTTCGATATTCAGCGTGATGATATGTACGATCCGTCAGGCATTGTAAAAGGGTGGGCTATTCACAACGCTGCACATCTACTGGCTGCAAGAGGATTTCGTAACTTTTACATAGATGCAGGTGGAGACATTCAGATAGCTGGTACGAAAGATGGGAAGTTATGGCGTGTTGGCATTCGGAATCCGTTCAATCGTAACGAGTATGTAAAAGTGCTTACGCTCACTGATCGAGGTATTGCGACCTCTGGCACAGCCATTCGTGGGCAACATATCTATAATCCACATAAACGCAACACGCCGCTCGTGGATGTTGTCAGTCTAACCGTGATTGGTCCAAACATTTACGAGGCTGACCGCTTTGCTACGGCTGCCTTCGCAATGGGGAAAAAAGGTATACAGTTTATTGAAGCGTTAACAGGCTTTGAAGGATATATGATTGACGCTTCCGCGAGAGCAACATTTACGAGTGGTTTTGAAAGGTATGTATTACACTCATGATTGCAAAAATAGATTATGTTTTAGACCGTATAACAATGTATCGGCTGGTTCTCTATGTGCTAATTGGCTTTATTGGTGTCGCAACCCTTTTAGCATCCTTTAAACTGCTCTCTTTTTCTCCGCTCTGGCTGCTTGTATCGACAGGATTTCTGCTCGTAATGTGTTGGGCCATGAATACTATTCTTGCGCGTCTTTTCGAGGTGCCAACCAATATCGAATCGGCCTCAATTACAGCACTTATCCTGGCACTCATCATTGATCCCGCCCAATCGCTAGGCTCATTTCAGTTCCTTGGTTGGGCTGCAATTTTGGCAATGGCATCGAAGTACATTCTTGCCCTCAACAAAAAACACATTTTCAACCCTGCCGCTATCGCGGTAGTGATTACCTCATTTGCAGTCGGTGCATCCGCCAGTTGGTGGGTAGGAACCGCAAGCATGTTGCCAATCGTACTTATTGGCGGCTGGCTGGTTGTTAGAAAAATACGGCAGGAAGAAATGGTCCTGGGGTTTTGTGTCACCGTACTCGTGGCTACAGCTTTGCTCGTTGTTGTGCAGCGACAGAGTTTTCTGACAGAACTGAAGCAGTTGTTTGTGCAATCACCGCTTTTTTTCTTTGCGTTTATCATGCTCACTGAACCATTGACGGCCCCACCAACAAAAAACCTGCGTCTTCTCTATGCTATACTTACAGGCATTTTTTTCCTGCCACAACTTCATATTGGGAATGTGTACTCTACACCGGAATTAGCACTTGTTGTTAGCAACATCTTTTCCTACATTGTGAGTCCTAAACAAAAGGTTGTGCTTCAATTACGTAAAAAAATCAAGATGTCGCCGTACATTCTTGACCTTGTGTTTAAGCCCTCCCAAAAGCTGGCATTTCTTCCTGGGCAATATATGGAATTTACCCTCGCGCATCCTGGTACTGATAGCAGAGGCAATCGGCGTTACTTTACGCTTGCATCTTCACCAACCGAGAATGACGTTCATCTTGGTGTACGCTTCTATGAACAGGGCAGTAGCTTTAAGCATGCATTGTATAGAATAGATAACCGAACAAGTATGCTCGCGGCTCAGATTGCAGGCGATTTTACGCTACCATCAGACCCTCGACAAAAATTAGTTTTTATCGCTGGTGGTATAGGTATTACCCCCTTCAGAAGCATGTTGAAATACTTGCTCGACACACAACAGAGACGCGATATCGTGCTTTTCTATGCCAACAAGACCGCAGACGAAATAGTGTACACAGATGTTCTGAATGCCGCACATACAAAACTTGGCATCAAGACAATTTACACGTTGACCAACACGAATGCTCTGCCGCGCAACTGGTCTGGTTTTACAGGGAGAGTTAACGAGCAGATGATTCTCCAAACGGTGCCAGACTACAAAGAGCGCACCTACTACTTGTCTGGTCCACCAGATATGGTAAACGCATACGAACGTGTTCTGAAAGATATGCACGTCAATAGTGACCAGATCAAAAAAGACTTTTTCCCTGGACTTGCATAATGATATGGCTTCCTTTCTGAAACTCAGAACTGCAATAGCCGAACAAACTTTGCATTAATCCTATGCTGTGGGACGGACAACAATCTCGCTCACATCAATATCGGACTCACTCCACGTGCTTCAATGACGACTTTCGCTCCACGCTCAGCGAGCAGAAGCGCAGTCGCCTCGCCAAATCCACTACTGGCACCCGTAATAGCAACCACTTTTCCAGCGATATTCGACATATCCTCTTGCCTGTTCCTCACGATGCGTCTGTACTATGCGCGGTGGGTTGACCGATCATAGCGAGCGAGACCGTCCACAGTTTCTGAGCGGTTTCCGGGTCAATCGCCCATTGCTTGACGCCATCACTATTTTTGAATAAGTCGGCGTCGTTGGGTACAGTGTGTGCCTCTTGGCCGTCAGTAAGGTAGTGGCCGCCGGTGTGTGCGAATTCGGGGGCGACTGCCGCGACGAGGGTGGTGGCGGCACCTTGCTCGACCGTCTTGTAGACGAAGACTCCCGATGCCTCGGCCTCGGCTAAGTAATCTTTTTGCTTTTGTGTGAAGTCTCTTTGCAGTCCGGTGGCGACACCGCCAGGGTTGACAGCGTTGGCGACTATGCCATCGGCGGCCCAGCGGCGCGTGGCTTCGACCGCGAATAACGAGTCGGCGGTCTTGGACTGTGCATAGGCCGCCTGTGGGTCGTACTCGCGCCGTTCAAAGTGGATGTCGTCGAACACAATCGGTGATCTCATATGTGCCGTGGAGCTGACCGAGACGATGCGTGCCTCGCCGTGTTCGTGGGCGCCAACGGCTAGTGCGTCATGTAATCCGAGGCTCAGAGCGAAGTGACCAAGGTAATTGGTAGCGAACTGCAGTTCCCAGCCTTCCTCGGTTCGGGACAGAGTGCTCGGAATGATCCCCGCATTGTTGATCAGCAGGTGCAGTGGGCCGTTCCAGTTCTGGACAAAGTTGGCTACCGAGGCTTGGCTTGCGAGGTCCAGCGCAGTAACATACACATGCTCATTCCTAGTTGACTTCGCGATGTCTTCGGCTGCCTTTGCGCCTGCGTCGGTATTGCGGACCGCGAGAGTCACTTCCGCACCAGCACTGGCGAGTGCGCGAGCGGTCTCAAGACCGATGCCAGACGAAGCACCGGTGACAATGGCACGAACATTGGTGAGATCGAGACCAGCCACGACGTTCTCGGCGGTGCTTGTGGCATTGAATCGGGTCGTGATAAGTGAATTGGGTGTTGTCATGAAAACCTCCTGAAAGAAACATAAGTATTTGTGGTTGTACCAGAAGTTCTGATCTTCGGCTTCTGATTCACACGCCGCGTAGCAACTCTGGGACTGCCGACAAAATCGAGCGACTTCTGGCCCCTGAGTAAGAACCGTATTGAGGTTCATTTGTACTCAGGGCCTTAACTTGCTCACTTGTGTAGAGCGTACCAACTCTTTTGCACTAACCCGTTCGCCTTTCTCAACTAGACCGCAACTTGCCGCAAGTTCTCCCACAACCTGCTCTGGCGTCGTTCCTTTATCTCGTAGAGGGTCAAGACCCATACCCTGTGTCCTCTTAGAGATACGTTTGCCTTGTTCATCAACAAGAAGAGGGACATGGCCGAAGGTGGGTACTGGAAAGCCCAATGCTTCATAGAGCAGGATTTGACGTGCGGTAGAGGTTAGCAAATCGTTGCCACGAACCACTTGGTGAATGTGCATGAGAGCGTCATCGACGACAACGGCGAATTGATAGGCAAAGATGCCATCTGAACGACAGATGATAAAATCACCAATGGCTTGTTGAACGTGTTGCGTGATGGGACCCATAACGAGATCGTTAAAGCCAATAACGCGCTCATCATCGACACGAAAGCGCAACGAGGGACGACGACCACTTGCATCATATGCTCGACGTTGAGCCTCTGTCAAACGACTACAGGTGCCAGGATAGCGCAATCCGTCATCAGTACCTTGTTGGGGAGCACTTGCCGCATGTGCAACCTCCGCTCGACTACAATAGCAGGGATAGACTAGATCAGCTTCTTGTAATTGTTGCAGATAATGCTGGTAGATGTCTAACCGTTCGCTCTGAACGTAGGGTGCATAAGGACCACTACAATCAGGTCCCTCATCCCAATCTAGCCCAAGCCAATGTAAATCGTCAAGCATCTGTTGAGTCGCACCCACGCGTACACGGGGACGGTCAAGGTCTTCTACACGCAGCACAAAGTGCCCCTGTTGAGTACGTGTGAAAAGCCACGCAAGGAGTGCAGTACGCAAGTTGCCCATATGCAACACTCCCGTCGGGCTGGGTGCATAGCGTCCTCGAATAGGTGTTAGATTAGGCATCGCTCCGACCATCGGCACGGAGTATTTTTCCGTCCCTCTTCTGTAGGTATCACGCCAAACTGCGCTAATAATGCTGTAAGTACACACAATGGAAGACCAACGACGTTGAGAAAGCAGCCGTTGATACGTTCCGTTGGTTGAAACTGTGAATGCTGAATGCCGTAGGCTCCTGCTTTATCCATTGGGTCGCCTGTAGCAATATACGCGTCTATCTCTTCCTCACTATAGGGACGCATCAGTACGGGCGTGGTGCAACTCGCGCTAGAGAGTTGTAGCTTCCCACTTACCATCGAGCATGCCACAACGCCTGTGATGACGGAATGCCAACGTCCACGCAATGCAAGTAACAACTCACGAGCATGAGCCGTGTCACGCGGTTTGCCAAGTATCTGGTTATCGAGTAAGACAGTTGTATCCGCCGCAATAACGAGCCTGTTTGTAGCTTCGGTGAGGGTTAGTGCAGCAGTTGCTTTGTGCTCAGCGGTCCATTTTGCTGTTTCTTCTGGTGGTCCTTCATAGGTCGCTTGTACCGCGTCCTCGTCGATAGGTGAGACGCCGACTATATAGGGTAGACCAAGCGATGCTATAAGTTGGCGACGACGTGGCGAGGCTGAAGCAAGCAACAATGGTAAAAGTAGACTCATGATTGTATCCGCTCCAAGACAGTTACACACTCAATGTGGGCCGTTTGCGGAAACATATCAAGCGGCTGAACCGAGCGTAAGCGATAGATAGGGTGAACATGGCACAAGATATTGAGATCGCGTGCAAGTGTTGCTGGATCGCAAGAAACATAGACGATGCTGGCAACGGGATGCTGAACAAGCGCATCGAGTACAACCTGCTGACAGCCTGCACGTGGCGGGTCAATCACAAGTCCATCCAAGCCTGCCGCGATATCCGGTAGTATAGCCTCGACTTTGCCTTTAAGAATCTCGACATTCTCTACGTTACGCAGATTCCATTGAGCATCCTTAATTGCACTTGCCGACTCTTCAATGGCGATAACTTTCCCAACATGCTTTGCTAATAACAGGGCGAATGTTCCTACGCCACAGTAGGCGTCAACCACCGTCAGCTTTTTGGCTTGCTGCTCTTGCGAGTTCTCATGGAGAGAAAGTAAACCCTGTAAGACCATCTGTGCCATTTTCTCAGCCTGTGCTGTGTTTGTCTGAAAAAATGAGCTGGGACGAATACGGAACGTTTCGCCACCAAGAACCTCGTCCATCGTCTCTGTATGCAGATTTAGTCCCTTGTCCGCCAGTTCTTGAACAACCTCCTCTGGCTGTGTTGGCTGAATAAGCATCTGCTCGCTTGCGTCCCCACATCGAATAAGCACTTGCGGTTGAGGATTGGTATGCTGGCTCAATACACTCAACGCTCGGTTGATCTGCTCATGTGCAATAGGACATGTTGCAAGTGGCAGAACGTGACGTGTACCACGCGCGGTTAGCCCTGGTTGTCCATTGCGGCTGACCGAGAAGCGCATATGATTTCTGTAGTGCCACGGAATATCGCATGGCACTGTTGCAAGCAATGGTGGTTCATCGAAGCCTCCAATGTCCTGCAAAAGACGTTGCACAATACTTCGCTTCCACTCCAATTGTGCTTCGTAATGCATGTGCTGTACTTGACACCCTCCACAGGTGCCAAAGACAGGACAAGGTGCTTGCACACGCAGGGGCGATGCCTGATGTATTTCAGTAATCCAAACGCGTGGCGGACGCTGCTTCCAGCGTCTACTTCGTCGTCCAGGACGTGGCATCAATGGAGCTTCAACGGCGATGGTGACATGTTCTCCCGGCAAGCCAGCAGGAACGGGAAGCGTGTACACACGCCTCTCGCCTGCTTCGTCTTGCTCGACAATCTCTGCTAGCGCATCGCCTTCTCGTGTCAGTGCTCCAAGTTCCACCGTATAATAGGTAATACTGCGTTCTTGTTGTTCAATCATCGTTTCTTTTTTTGCTTGTTAGACTTGTGACCACCGGAGCGTTGCTGCTGCTGGCGCAACTGTTCTTTTTGCATGTCGATTACCTGACGCACAACATATACAAGTTCCATTTCTGGGTCAAGTGCTTCGGCCTCTTCAATGATTTCCTCAGCTTTACTGATATTGCCTTCGTTGATGTAGACCATCGCTTGTGCCGCCATAAGGTCTGCCGCAAAAGGATTTGCATCCAACCCCTTTTGCAACATCTTCAAGGCCACTTGATCTTTGTCCTGCTCAATGTAAATTGTTGCAAGGTCGGCGTAGGCGTCCGTTGTGGTTGGGTCAACCTCAATACTTTTGAGGAAACTTTTCTCTGCTGCGTCCTGACGCTTGAGTAAGAGTTGCAATTCGCCGATGTTGTACCAAATGCCAGGAATATCTGCCGCCAAGTTTGCCGCACGTTGATAACTTGCTAAGGCCGCTTCTGGCTTGTTTTCCAGGCGTGCAAGTCGTGCTTTGCCTACCTCAACCGCAGCCTTTTCGTTAGGAGCCTTGGCTAGTCCCTCCGCTTGCTTGAAAAGAGTCTTCGCCTCGTCAATGCGTTTGTTTTGCGTGATGAATAACTCTGCGAGCAGAACATAGCTGGAGAATGCGTTATCGGTAGCGATGGCATCCCGCAGAGCTTTTTCAGCAAATGGTAGGTAGCGACTGGTGAACTCTTGTACCGTACCCTTTTCGTCTTCCTGGTACTCTTCCATGCCCAGGTTATTGTCATCGTCTTCAACGGTTAACTCTGTATACGCTGAGCCGAGCGAACGCAGAATATTCCCACGCTCTTCGGGAATGTGCTCTGCCGCAAGCGTGAGATACGCGGCACCACGTTCCAATTCTTCAATGATTGATGATTGCTGTGACGCGAGTTCATACACTCCCTTATCATCTGGTGTTTGTGCGATTAAGGCATCGCAATAGTGTAGGGACTGTTTGGTGAACCATCTTACCTCATCTATATCTATCTCAAGTTCGTCGTCCTCATCCTCGTCGTCGTCGTCTGTCTCTTCATCTTCATTCTCGTCGGCTTCAATTACGTTGTCGTCCTCATCCTCGTCGTCATCCTCGTCGTCCGTCTCCCCTGCTAACGCTTCCGACATCGCGTGTATCTCGTCCGCGATTTCATGTAGACGCTCTTCTATCACCTCTGGTGAAAGTTGTAGGGCTTCGGCACCTTTATCACGCATGTCATAAATGCGTAATTCGTCGTCTTCCTCCACAAAGCTATAGCTTGCCCAGAACCAATGTCTGCCCGTTGCCTCAAGGACGATAGTTGCGACCGGTAGTTCTGGCAAACTCTTGCCACTCGCCACGTTCTTCATCTCAAGTGACCAGAAGGCATCAAGTTCTTCGGCCTCTTCATCAAGGCTATCAGTGAGTTCTTCGGCCTCAGCTTCAAGCGTGTAGCCAACATCAACCTTCGTGAATGCTGGTTCAGCCTCAGTTGCCCATGCCTGACGACGCGCTACCCATGCCTCACTTGTCAAGCCTTCGCGCAGTGGACTGGTCGATGCGAGTAGATCGTAAGCAGCTTCAAACTCGCCTTCACCCCAGTAACTAAGAAAGTGTTCGACGACATTTTCACCGTCCAATGTCTCATCCTCGTCATCTTCTGTCTCACCAAACGCATCTAGCCCTAATGCATCGGATAAGGACATAACTGCGGGCATCGTCCATTCTGGATAGATATTACTTCCCTCTAGGCGAATCAGTGAACGTCTGGCTTCCTTGCGTACCTCTTTTTGAGATGCATAGGTGTTCACCGCGAGCACAATATCTGCTGCCGCCGTTGTCTTTTCTTTGGCAAGTGCTTTAAGGAAGTCAATTTGGGCCGAATCCGACAACTCAAAGATAGCAGATAGGGCTACCTCTATCTGCTCCTCAGTTCTACTTTTCGTAAGATTTGTAGCAATCTGGCGATATTGCGCCAATGTTTGCTGTATCTGTGCATCTTCTTGTGGTGTTCTCTCTGGCCCTGAATTCCCCTGGTTTGGGTTTTTCTGTCCCACAATAGCCTCTTTCTTTTCTATCGCTAGAATAAATCTTTTTATGAACGTTTCTTCGTTTGCTGATCAAAATGCTCGCGTACCGTCTGCACGATCTCCAGATTTGGGTCGAGTGTTTCGGCCTGTTGCAGTTCGCTCATTCCTTCTCGTGTTTCCCCTCGCTCAAATAAGACCGAGGCAAAGAGGGCATGTAGATGAGCCGACTCTGGATTAGTGTGTACTCCTTGCGAGATGATAGTTCGCGCCAGTTCTGTATCTGGCCTGTTCATATAAATCGCGGTGAGTTCGGAGTAAGGACGCATATCAGTTGGCTCGATATCAATCGCACGTTTGTAGGCTTGCTCGGCTTCTGCAAAGTTGCCAAGCAGACGATTGGCAAAGCCAACGTTAAACCAGATACCTGCATAGTTGGGATCAAGTTCGGCAACACGCTGATAGCGTGGAAGTGCCTCGGCTACACGTTCACGGCGCATCGCCAGGCTGCCTAATCCTGCTTCAACGGCTGTCTCCTCTTCAGGTGACTTCGTCATGCTATCTGCTTTAAGCAACTCAGCTTCGGCCTCATCGTTGCGCTCCATACTGAGATAGAGTTCGCCTAGAAGCATATGCCCCATTGCGTTATCTTCTGCTTCAATTGCAGCTTTTAGAGTAGTCTCGGCGCGCGTGAGGAACATGTTTTCTCGTTCAGCCATATCCTGGTGTGCATAGTTGTAGGAAAGTCCAACAAGGGTTGCGCCCAACCTTCTCAACAATTCGCCTTTGTTTTCTGGGAAGCGTTGTACCATGCGTTCAAGATAAACAACGATACGTTCAGGGTTGCCAGCGAAAACAGCGCGCGCATATGCTTCTTCGTTAATCTGACGGTCTAATGGCAGTTTGACGATAAGTGCATCATAGTAGTGTAACAACTGTGTGACGCGCCATGTAAGCTCTTGCATGACTGCATTTACATCTTCGTCACGTTGCTTAACTTTAGCATCAATCGCGTCTTCGTACTCTTTAATGCGCTTTTGAAGTTCAGCGATGGAGAGACTCTGTACATTCGCGCCTTCATCGCTACTCTGTTGAACACGCCAGCCGTTAGCAGTGTGCTCAACACTATAACTTGTCCAGTACCAATGCCTATTTGTCTCTTTATTGATAGCGGTGCCCATTGGAAGTTCACGTAGCGTGCCTGCAAGTGGAGTGTCGAGAACCTCAACGGACCAGCCTATCTCTATATCTTTGCGTGAAGGAGGAGTACGACTCACAGTGGCGGTGGGTAGCCAGAGCGCGCTCTGACTCCGTTCGCGCTCATGCACAAAGCCGAGTTCAATCCGTGCAGGATGTGCTTCGTTATACCACGCACGATGTCGCTCGATCCACTCATCACGCGAGAGACTGTTGCGGATAGGGCTACTCTCTGTTAGTAAGTCATAGGCCAAGCTGTAGTCGCCCAACGCCCATGCACCAAGAAAGTTGACAATAGTCTCCTGGTCTTCTAGTTCCGGGTTGATAAAGGTCCGTCCTCTGTCTTCTCCTGCATCGGCAACTTGTAAGATGAGCTGGTTGATGGTTGGAAGACGATTACGATAATCTTTGTTTGGTTCTGTCCCACGCCATGTGTTGATTGAGAGTGCCTCTTCGAGGAGGCGTTTGCCTTCCGCTAATGTGCAATCAACGACACGAACGCCAGGAACTTTGTTTCGCATCTCTACAATACGCTGCTCAGCGGCACGTCTACCCAGAATATCGACAAACGCATCTTTGACGCCCTCTTGCCAAAAATCGAGGAGGAGGCCAATAATGCGTACTTCACTGTAGTCGTATCCCTGCTCCCACATGAGCAATACTTGTAGCTCACCCTCTTCACGCGTTTCAGTAACCGAGCCTTTCCAAAAGCGCGGTGCGTTAGCTACATTCACCTTAATCGCAGACGCCTGTGCAATCGGGGGTGTCCACTTTGAGTAAATTTTTGCGGCATCAAGTCGTAAGAGCGAACGTCGCGCCTCTTTACGGACCTCTTTATTTGGACTGAAGGCGTTCAGTGCTGTCAGCACATCGGCTGCATCTATCGTGTGTTCTTTTGCAAGTGCCTTCAACACGGCCATCTGCACATCTGTTGAAAGGGCGGTGATATCGCTGAGCGTAGCTTCTGCTTGTGCCTGAGTGGTACTGCTGCGTATCTGTTGGGCTAGTGCTGAAAGGTGTTCAAGTAGATGTTGTACCTGTGTCTGTTCTTCGTCTGAACTCGTTGTATCGTACTCATTTTTTCGTGCCATGATCTGTATTTTTTCTCCTCGCGTTGTCTACGCAACGAGTACGATTGTACCACGAAGTGCCCAAAGAGTCGAGAAGTGTTTGAAAAACTACATACTTTTTTGTCTTCCCCGTGAATTGACAAGAATGACTCCTGCAAGTACAAATGCACCTCCTACAAGCGCAAGAAGAGCGGGAACCTCTCCGAGCCATATCCAGGCAATGGCACTTGCCACAATTGGAACAAGATAAAGAAAACTTGCCGCAGTTGATGCTGGAAGACGAGAAAGAGCATAAGACCAACTCACATAGCCGAGCGCACCAGGAAAAAGACCTAAGTAGGTTGCTGCTAGCGTTACATGGAAAGGGGCGTTATGGAGTTCTTCTAACAGACCTGGTGAGAAGACAAGCAAGAAGACCGTGCCTATCCAAATAGCATATGCGGTGCATTCAAAAGCCGTGTAGCGACTAAGAAGTGGTTTCTGTCCAACAGAATAAAGACTTTGAGCAATGGCAGCGGTCAAAACGAGAATGGCCCAGAAATCAAAGTGAAATGTTGTATTCTGGCTCAACGTAATTAATGCAATTCCTCCACAACTGATCGCAATGCCAATCCATCCCCACAAACGTAAGCGTTCTCCCAAAAAGGTATGGCTTCTACAGCCATAAAGATAGGTGCTGAGGCAATAAGAAAACTTGCTTCAGCCGAGGGAATATGTATCTCGCCAATATTTAAGGCAACATTATAATAGGCAATACCAACTAAACCAAGTAACGCAAAGCCAGGAAGGTCTCGAAGACGTGGGAGACGCATTCGTACAAAAAGAGCGTAGAGAGCAAGTGCAATAGATGCTGTGGTGTAGCGTATAAGTGCGATATGTACTGGCGTGTAGCTTTGTAACGCAGCGCGAATCCCCGGAAAAGCTGATGCCCATAATACGACGGTAAGTCCTGCCGCAATATAAGCGCGTACATCAATACTTCGATTACTCTTTGATTTAGAAAGGGATGTAAAAGCATCCAATGACCCATTTTTTAAAGAGACTGGCTTCATGATTACTTCTCCTCACACCTTAGACGAGACGTATAATCCGCCTACGTCTTTGAAGACTTGTATCGCCATTCTACAGGAGTGATAGAATAATTGCTAACGATTGTTTTTGATATTATGCATCAAAAAAAATGATAGGAAAAGATAATGGAATTGCGTCAACTTACAACCTTTCGTATGCTCGCCACTACGTTAAATTTTACACGCACCGCAATGGCACTCAATTATGTACAGTCTAACGTCACGGCACAGATACAAGCACTCGAAGAAGAGTTAGGTGTTCGACTTTTCGACCGATTAGGGAAACGTGTGGCGTTGACAGATGTTGGAGAGCGTCTTCTCCACTATGCTGAGCAAATTGTTGACCTTGCGGATGAAATGTCCAATGCCGCCTTAACTGATGAAGAACCTAGTGGCACTATCACAATTAGTGCGCCACAGTCACTATGCACCTATCGTTTACCCGAAATTCTACATTTCTTTCGCAATCGTTATCCGCAAGTTCGAGTACAATTTCGTCCAACTCCTGTTGCCGATTTGCGTCGTCTCGTGAGCGAAGGTACATTAGACATTGCCTTCATTTTGGAAGAACCTATTCGTTCCACAAAGCTTACCGTAAAGCTACTCTTCGCTGAACCACTCCACGTCATTGCCGCACCTTCACATCCATTAGCAAAAGCGACTCATGTAGGGCCAGCAGACATGGAGAGAGAAACAGTTCTTTTAACAGAAAGTGGATGTAGCTATCGTGCCCTATTCGAGCATTCCTTAGCAGTAGCAGGTGTACAGCCTGCAACTATCTTAGAGTTTAGTAGTGTTGAAGCGATCAAGCAGTGTGTGATGGTAGGAATGGGAATATCCATTCTTCCCGCGATAGCAACAAGAGTAGAGGTGGAGCAGGGAAAGTTGTCTGTGTTGCCGTGGACACTTCCAGATGTTCAGGTAAGTACACAGATGGTTTGGCATAAAGAAAAATGGCTTTCTCCAGCACTGCGCGCATTTATCAATACGGCGACGAGTTTCCAATGCTAGCAATTCTCTGATGCCATTTACAGAAAATAGCCTGTTATAACATAACAAGCTATTTTTTAAACAGTGTGACTACTTACTTGCTTACATTCATTCGAGCAACATTGTTAAGCACCAGGTAATTGCATTGCTGCCGAGACACCAATAGGTGCTATAGTTGCAATCATTTGCTCTTGTTCTTGTACACCCTCCGATGGAGTTGCTACAAATTTTCTTGACCCTGCAATTGGTTTAGCAACCATTAGAATATACAGGGTGAAGGCCGCACAATAAAAGTACGATGGTAAACTGCGCCAAGCCAGAAAGAGTGGTATAACCGCCAGCAGCATTGCCGCTTCTGGATGCTTACGACAAATGCGCCAGTACCAGACGAGTGTGCCAAACATCGCTAGTGCTTCGAGAATAGTATAAACATGCTGTGGTAAGTAGGGTAGCAGATGCGTTACACTCAGGTCAACAATGCCTACACCCATTGAGAACATCAACGGGTTGAGCGGTGTCATGACACCAGTAAGCCATGCTTGTGGGTTCCACAGGATAAACGGCAGATTGAAGACAAGGAAGACGCCCCCAGCGATGCTCATCCGATTGATAACCTCTTTGAAGCCCTGTTGACGGAATAGCAGGATGATATAAAATGGTACGAAAAACCATGCTGTTTGCTTCGTCGCCAGTGCTAGCCCCAAAAGGATTGCAGAACTCCAACGGCGGTTACGTAAAAACCATGCCATCACAACGAGTAACGTACTGAACACGTCAAGGTTGCCCCCAATGGTCGAGGTCCACATAGGCACATTCGCTAACGCAAGCAAGAGCACCCACGGACGCAATTCACGCCTCGCTAGCTTCCAACTCACCGCTACTAGGAGAAAGTAGCTCAGCATATAGAATGGCAATACATTATAGTCTTTTAGCAATACAAATGGGACGAGCGTCAAGAAAGAGAGCACCGGGTAACTTACCTCTGCCTCAAATTCAGGCATGTTTTTTGCCCGTAAATCTGTGTCGAGCACGGATTGCAGATCGCTCATAGATGGATAATCTACACGATTCGTAAATTGTCCTGTACGTAGCGGTGTTGTCCAGTCGGGTTGAATTGGAAAACGCCGTGCAAGATCAATCATGTTGGAATCGGTATACGGATTACGCCCCTCAATCAACAGAATCGCAGCATTTGTATCTAGTGAAGTACCATCATTAGAGAATTGTGGCGGCAAAAAACACATCCATATACCACGACCCAGTTCAATACCACCCGCTATTGTTAAAAGTAGTGTAAGTATTAGTAAGACACGTTGCAATCGAGTTGGTTGCTTTTGTGTATAGAGTGCTTGTGTGTGCGCTGGACGAAATGCCATCCAGATCGCATAAAAACTGCCTAGAATGAGTACTAAGGGAATGAGCGAACCAAAGGGTTGTATAAATGGAAAGTACCAGTTATGGTCTATTTCATTTACTGATTGTAGGATTAAAGCAAGGCCAATCCAGGTGGCCCGACGTTGTAGTTCGACGACGCGACGGTTATCAGGCGACACATCTTCTGTGAAGAAGTATCGCATCCACCTGTACGACGGCCAATCCTGATGCTTCGCTTGGAGTCGAGTCCTCTGTGTTAGGACAGATCGCTGTTCCATCGTCTGCATATTCACGCATGTCATACCTATGACTACGCGCTCTACCTTCCGTCGAAGTACCGAGAAAAACTTGTGAAGCAAGCATACAAGGGGTTTTCTTGGTCCACATCTTACAACGAAGGGCAGAAGAATTGCGTCACAAAATGTAGCATTCTAATTCATCTATGCTTAATAAGAAGGTAGACGAACGTATTGCCGTGAATGTATTACAGTGCCAGGCGAAAGTATAATTCGCGGTGTTGCAGCTCAAAGCCAAGCGTTTCATAGAGGTGTATTGCGGAGAGGTTGTGTTCCCATGTATGCAAATCGAGCGCATCAAGTTCTTGTTCTGCGCGTGCAAAATCAATAATATGCAGCATCAATTGACGTGCTAACCCCTGCTTGCGATATGTTGGATCGACGACGACGCGTTTTACATAGCCAACAGCATGAGCTGTCTCTTTCGCGGGCAGCATAAGTTCCGCCTTAGCAACGATTACATCAGAAAGTTCACCAAGAAAAATAATGGTTCGCTCGTGCGTAGAAGGATCAACTGAGCCAAAGTACTTCTCCATATCGCGATGTATATTGCGTGTAGGAGAAGCACTTAATGTGTCTAGGCGTTCGATCTGGAGCAGGTCGTCGGGGGTAGCAATACGTATAGCCAACGGCGTCGTTGATGGCTCGTTCAGCATAAAAGTGTCCTAGCGTAACATACTACAAAAACAATACTTTATGGTTGTTTTCTTCGTGGCAACATCAGCAGGGATACAAGTGCATAACCTGCACATCCTAATAAAAGCAATGCATACACAATATTTTCGCCATCACCTTGAGGGGTATGGATTGTTGTGATCCCGTACCAGAGGAGAGAAACTCCCCACCACAAAAAGCCAGCAAAAACAATAAAGAGCAAAACAGTGCTCATAAGCTTCTTATTCATCTATCGTAAATCCTTTGGGCATGCGCGGAAGGTGCTGTTGCTTCCTATATATTCTTGTTCATATTATAGCACAGGTGCGTTAGAGGTGAGAACAGCGTGAAGGATAACACCGCAGCCGCAACCATCGTCTTGAACACTCATCCAACCTTTTGTAGTGCCTCATACACCGTCTCATGCACAACTGCACGAAAGTTTCCCCAGTCGTGCCAGTCGCCAGCAATTTCGCTGCTAGCTTCTTGTTGCACGTTACGTAAATTCTTTGCCATGAGAGGTAAATCGTCTACCGCAACCTCGCGGAACGCTTCGACCCGTTCTTTTTCGTCCAGTACTTCAAGCACTCCACTCATCTCGTCAAGCAAAAAGGCAAAGGTATAGAAAACAGGCCGAGTATCTTCACTATTGCGCGTATACGCAAGTGCCGCCAAAAAGCGGCTTACCTTGACTTCCAATCCCGTTTCCTCGTGCGTCTCGCGTAGTAATGCGTCATACACACGTTCGCCGTGATTGATACCTCCCGTCAGCAGCCGATAGGCATTGCGCGGATAAAAGGTCTTAATAGCTGTCAGGAGACGTCCATTGCGTCTCCGTACAACCATGCATACCTCACCGTAACGGTCAGTAGCGTTTAATGGGTCGAACATCTTGCTGATACCGAGGTTAGCAGTATGCACAAGTGGCGTTCCATATGTTTCAGCAAGTTGGGTCAGTTCATCCTGTACCTCTTGTGAAAGGAAAGAAAGCATAGCAAACATCTCCGTATTCCTACTGAAGCAGGCGTTGTGCAACATGTATACCATCTTCGAGCGCAAGGTGTGCGCGTCCACCTACGAAGGCGTCACCACAAAATGCAAGTCCAAGTGGCAAGGTAATGGCAAGTAAGGCGTCAGCATCGGCCTTTTCTGAAGGGAGTGCATATCGCCAGTACTGCACATCGGTAAACATAGGTGTTGTCAATTGCTCACTTACTAACGTCGAAACTAATTGAGCAACATCTTGAAAGAGAGTCGTTTGTGGCGTGTCTCGATGTTCTTTGCTGTACGAAGGGGACATCTGTGCAATTAAAAGTCCTGTCCCCTCTGGTGCGCGTTCCCGTGCTTTTTCATGCTCCCAGGCCAGCCACGAAATAGGATGCCCTTTATCGGTATTGACGAGCGCATAATAAGGACGCGTCTGTGGCGTAGGTTTGTACCCCAGCATAACAGAGATAAGCGGATTATATTGAGCCTTGCCTAATTGTTCATTGATTGCCTTGCCCTGCCCGTTGCTAAATTGACTCGCCTCAATCAGGTTTATGGCTTGTGTTGCAGGGATAGTGATGAGCAACTGGTCGAAATCCCCCAAGTGTGAATTGTCTGGCCCAAAGATAGCCCAACCTGTTGCCGTTTGCTGCACACGTCCAACAAGTGTTTCCAGCCGAACATCTAAGCCCTCGGCCATCCGTTTCGCAAACGAGGTAAAGCCAGTACGATAGGACCATTTTGCATCCGCATTTTGCTTGGGATCGCCCTCTTGAATATGTCCTGCCCCGTTAAATATCCACACAGGTTTCGTGATATCAAGCAAGTCGGACGTAGGAAATTTCTTTGTAATCCATTCAGTGCTAAGGTCACTACCGCCCTTAAAGTATTGTGCTCCATGATCGTAGATAAAGCCATCGCGCTTGCGTGTCGCGACACGTCCACCTACGCCACGACTCTTCTCAAAAATCGTGACGGTACGACCAGCATCTTGTAATATGTGTGCGGCAGCAAGCCCACTCATGCCCGCCCCGATAATAGCCACAGAGGTCATTTCTTTGCTCCTCCCTACAGATAACATCCCTTACGCGTGTTTACGCGTCTCTTTCCAGAGGAACGAACGTGCTAGCATCTCTTCCGCGCTTTTCATCGAGAATTCGGTGACGTTGCCTCCCATGATATGGGCAACCTCGCGTACACGTTGCTCTGGACGCAATTCGTTGACAATCGTCATTGTGCGGTTGTCGAGAATCTGCTTGTTTACATTGTAGTGCGTATCAGCAAAAGCGGCTATTTGTGGTAGATGTGTGACACAGATGATTTGATGATTCTTCGTGAGTTGCCACAACTTTTCGCCCACAACCTGTCCACTACGACCACTAATACCTGCGTCAATCTCGTCAAAGATAAGCGTTGGAGTCGCATCAGCATCGGCAAGAATAGTTTTTAGCGCAAGCATGAGACGCGACGTTTCGCCACCAGACGCAATCTTGGTTAGTGGTTTAAATGGTTCGCCGGGGTTAGGAGCAATCAGGAATTGTACATTGTCGATGCCTGTCGCATCACACGCATACAACATTTCTTGCTCATCATCAATTGTTGCTGGCACTCCGTTTTCGTCGGGAACCTGCATCATTTCGACCTGGAAACGCGCACGACGCATGTTCAGATCGTTTAGTTGCTCTTCCATTGCGGTGGCTAACGTAAGCGCGGCTTTCTTGCGCCGCTCAGAAAGCTGTTGTGCAATCGCGCCTATCTCTTGACGAAATTGTCCATCCTGCTGTTGAAGGCGAGCAATGATTTCATCGCGGTTGATGATCGTCTCCAGTTCAGCTTGCCCTTCGGTTGCTCGCTGCAAAATCTCTTCTATCGTGAACCCATATTTGCGTCTGAGCTTGGCAATGAGGTCGAGACGTTCCTCGATCTCTGCCAAGCGACGTGGGTTATCTTCAATATCGGACTCGTAACTGCTAATACTTGCCGCTACATCTTCAAGATGATAGATAGCCTCGGCTAGATTGTCGGCCTGTTCTTCCATACTATCATCCAACCGTATCAGGTCGGTTATACTTCGTTGGGCGACACGCAGTTGGTCAAGGGCAGGTTTAAAATCATCGCTGCCGACATCGGACCCCTTGATTGAACCGTAAATCAGTGTGCAGAGTTCGCGCAGACGCTCAGCATTGCTCAGTACCTTACGTTCGGACTCTAGCTCTTCGATTTCTCCCTCGTGCAGCTCAGCTTTCTCAATCTCGTCAATCTCGAAGCGCAGAAATTCGGCACGGCGAATCTGGTCACGCTCATTTTGTTGCATTGATTGCAGCGTCTTACGTGCGGTTCGCCATTCTGTGACTTTTGCGCCAAGCTGTTCGCGTAACGGAAGTGTTTCGGCGTAACGATCAAGGAAATTGACGTGCTGCTCTGGACGTAGCAAGCTCATATGCTCGCTTTGTCCATGAATATCAACCAGCCAACTCGCCACCTGTTGCAACACCTGCTGCGAGAGGGCACGCCCATTGATACGTGCGACCGTGCGGCCAGAGCGGTGAATGTCGCGTGACAGAATAAGATTTCCATCCTCTGGCGTAATGCCATATTCGTCAAGCAGTGTCGAAAGAGCAACGCGAGCATCCGCGCTATTCAAGTCGCTTTGAGCAGCATTTTCGGCGGCGTCAAATACTTCAAGCAACGTTGTTGCCCCGTTGGTAGTGGCCTCTATAGAGGTATCTAATGAATGCCATTCCATGTTTGGCGGTGGTAATGCGTCGATAGAGAAGACGCCTTCAACCGTGGCACGTTCGCATCCTGCACGCACAAATTCGGCACCGATTTTTCCGCCCAAAAGCGCATTTACGGCGTCAATAATAATTGATTTGCCTGCACCCGTCTCGCCTGTAAACACATTGAAATAGCGGTTCAGGTGGAGGTGGAGCGTGTCGATGATAGCAAAATCTTTGATGTGTAGTTCAAGTAGCATGTTCGTCTTTGGTAGCCTGTGTACTATCGTTGATTAATTTTTGTGTAATAACTTGATAAAAATACGTTGCTGGTCTGCGTCTTAGAAACTGGGCCTCATAGGTACTGCGTTGCACGGTTATGGTTGCGCCATCCCTGATTTCTCGGTTCATCTGTCCATCAGCAGAAAAGACGCCCGGTTGCGAATTTGTGAATATCTGTATCTTCACTTTGGCTTCGGGTTGTAGAATCAGTGCGCGGTCAAAAGCCAGGTGTGGCGCGATAGGTGTCAGCACAATACTTTTCACCTGTGGATGCAGCAGAGGACCACCCACTGCCATATTATAAGCGGTTGAACCCGTGGCCGTCGAGAGTATCATTCCATCTGCATAGGTATTGCTATAATGATGGTTATCTATCCACACATGCATATTGACCACACGCGGCCATGTGCCACGAGCAATGACGATATCATTGAGCGCGAGAAACTCTTCCTTTTTGCCATCTTGCTCAAGTACCGCATGTAAAAGCGCACGGTTGTCAAGCCATACAGAATGATCGCGTTCCAGGTAGTGGGTAAGTTCGGAATAAAGCTCATGTGGTTCAAGTTCTGTAAGAAAGCCGACACGCCCGAAATTGACACCTACTAGGGGAATGTGCTGAACTGCACAGAGGCGTGCCGCATTCAAAATGGTCCCATCGCCACCCAGCACAATAACCACATCGCATCCATGTAACGAGGGGTCATCCCCCTCTTCAGCTTCTTTGCTAATGTCGATGATGCGAACCTCGTGGCCTTGCTTTTGTAGCATAGGAGCAAGTTGGGCGGCAACCTGTGATGTTTCCTCTTTGCGTCCCTGATAAAATATGGCAATCGTATTCACTACACTCTCCCGATGGGCCTACTTTGAAGCCACTGTAATGGTACGTCATAGGGCAAGCGATGTCAACTATGCCCGTTCATTTTTCTTCCAGTTTTTCCTGTGCAAACCAGAAGGCATCGTCTTTAGAATGAATCAAACCATCGGCTCGTGCCTCGGCGATCTGCTCTAACAACTGGCCGACGATGGGGCCAGGTGCTAGATTGAGTTTACGCATCAACTCCTCTGCTTGCACAAGATGTGGTGGCAACGTCACCTCGCGTTCACGAATATAGCGTGTCAGCAGGAGTCGTACCGTTGCGAGATGGTTTTCCCATGCCTCTGTGAGCGGTTCGGGTCCACGCATTGCCAGATGGTCAGCGAGCGATACAAGCGCAACGGGAATACCAACGGGTCCTAAATCGACAAAGTAGCGACGGACAGCACGAGGAGTAATCATCTCATGGCTCAACTGTCCCGGTCGCATATGATTGGCAACTATCTGGCGAATGAGCCGATGCTCCTGTGTGCTCAAACTTAAACGCCGTGCGATGATTTGTACAAGCGGAACACCCTCCTGCGGATGCCCATAAAACGTGATTTTGCCATCCTCATGAATCACCTGCGTCGTCGTCTTGCCGATATCATGGAGCAATGCCGCCAGCTTCATAACAGGTGAGGTCAGACTCGCGTACTGAAAATATCCCTCTTGCTCGGCCTCATGCAACAATTCTTGCAGTGCAAGCAGATCTTCACGCCCCTTGTCTATCAATGATGTCTCTGTCATTTCTTCTGGCTTCAAGCGAAGCAGCGTCGCCAATCGTTCGAGGGCGGCAACTGTTTGTAGCGAATGCTCAAACACGTCCCAATGATGTAACCCTGGTTGTAACATACCTTGTGCAGGAACAAATTCAGGAAACAAGGCCGTAAAGAGACCGTAGGAGTCAAGCATATATAATGCTTCGGTTGCACCCTCCGGTTCCAGAATCGCATAGAGTTCGGCGCGTATCCGTTCGGGTGCGGCGATGAGCAAAAGTGAAGCATCACGCTTTAGAAGCAGTTGTGTGTGTTCCTCTATGGTCAGGTTATAGCGCTTCGCAAAACGTAGAGCGCGAAGCATTCGTAACGTATCTTGCTTGAACACGTCGTCTTTGACGACTCTAAGTGTGCGTGTAACAATATCTGACGCACCAGAATGTGTGTCTATCAGTGGTAGAGGTGTATGGTCTATAAAGGAACGGACTGCTTCAGGCAGTGGGCTAGCAATCGCGTTGAGTGTAAAGTCGCGTTGACGCAAATCTACTTCAATGGAACGGCCCTGTAGGGGTGCAACATCAAAAATAAGAGTTTGATTCTTCTGCTTGACCGTGATACGGCTTGCCTTTTCATGCATATAGGCATAGGAGCCGTTTAGCTTGTTCGCTAATTTACGCGAAAGCGTGGGTGCATCGCCAGTTGTGGCAATATCCCAATCAGTACAAGGCATATCAAAAAGTATATCGCGCACAGAGCCGCCCACAAGATACGCCTGTACTTTACTTTCTTTAAAAAACTGTGCCACAAGCTCTAACATAGACAGAGTAAACGCGTCCAAATGTCTTATTCAACCTTCACCGATAAATGAATTAGTAATAGAGGCTTACCTTCCTATATCATAACACTCGCGTCTACATAGTTCACAAAAAAAGCTCGTGGAAAAGTTGATTTTTCGCTGACACTATATGTTTCCTTCAACTTCTTTTCACGCTTTAAATACCCTCACAAATGTGTCACAATTATTGAATACTTATACATTTTCGTCTATCGCTCTAGTCATTACGCAAGAAGGAGTTGTTTTATGCCAGACAATGATTGGAATACATCGCTCTACGATCAAAAACATGCCTTTGTTTCTGAATATGGCAAAGGTCTGTTGCCTCTTTTGGAGCCAAAGGCTAATGAGACTATCCTAGATTTAGGATGTGGCTCAGGCCATCTCGCGCACACTATCTCTCAATCGGGCGCATGTGTCGTAGGAATAGATAGCTCTGCCAGTATGATTGAAACCGCTCGTCTCACATATCCCGATATTGAGTTTCTGGTAGCCGATGCGAAAGATTTTGCCTTCCCCTTTTCCTTCGATGCGATCTTCTCCAATGCAACTCTTCATTGGGTGAAAGAGGCAGATCAAGCTGTGCAGCGTATTGCAACAGCGTTAAAACCCGGTGGTAGATTGGTCGCGGAATTTGGGGGCAAGGGCAACGTGGCAACTATCACGACGGCTGTCGAGCAATCGTTGGAGGAACTCGCACATACAAAAGTAGATTTTGGCTGGTATTTTCCCTCAATAGGTGAGTATGCATCTCTATTAGAGCAGCATGGTCTGGCTGTACAACTGGCTCTGCTCTTTGATCGTCCAACGAAATTAGAGGAGGGTGAGCAGGGACTGAGAAACTGGTTACAGATGTTTGGAGATCACGTATTTGTCCATGTTTCCGAAGAGGTCAAGCAACAAGTGTTGCAACGTACCGAAGAGAAGACCCGTACACAACTATTTAAAGATGGCAACTGGTTTGCTGACTACCGACGATTGCGTATCGTCGCATATAAAGAGATAGTACATGATACAGGAAAAACAGTATCGGCAAACCAATCATAAATGGCTTTCGACAATCGAAGGGAGGTCTGGCAGGGACCGATTATCCTGCTGAACAAATTGGTACGGATAGGTGTAGGGACCGATTGATCGCGTCCTCGTCGCAATTAACTGCCAACGAGGACGCGATCAATCGGTCCCTACTAGTCTACCAATCTTCAAGTGATGGTTTCGTAGGGACCGCATTTATGACGTCCACGCCCAATTCATTGGGCGAGGTCCTCTTCACCATGATTGACAGAAGGGAACTCGCGCAATGAATTGCGCCTCGGACGCGATGAATCGGGTCCCTACGATATCCCTCACTTGAAGATTGGCAAACTACTACAGGCATTTCGTCGAAACCTCCTGTTAAAGCATCCCCTAGCCGCATTCGGGGAATGGTGAAGGCAGCCGCATTCGGGGAATGGTGAAGGCAGCGAGTGCCCTAGTTTCCGTTCATAGGCTTAAGTCCGCGCCTGTGAGCATCACCCAGCAGGTGAGACCATCGCCTTTAGAAAGTCTCGTAAGGGCGTTGGTGGTCGGTTGATGAGGCGGGCAAGCGTCGGGTCGAGTCGTGCGAAATCACCTTGTCGGCTCGCTTGGTACATGCCCAGAAGCATGTCAGCTACTGGCTTAGGGGTGCCGCGAGCGACCAAGCTAGAACGAAACTCATCATCTGATACAACGATCCGGCGCATTGGTCGGCCCGTCAATCCAGAGATGATTTCTGCTATCCCGGCTAAGTCGTGTGCCTCGGAGCCGGTGAGAGCTGGGGTGATGCCGTCAAGACCGCCCTTGGTCAGCGTGATCGCCGCCGCTCTTGCCAGGTCCGCGTGAGTTGTCCAAGCAACCGGTCCGTCCTCTGGTGCAATCAACTCGCCTGTCTGAAGGGCGTTTCCGAGCACGAAGGGCACCGACGACGCGTAGTAGCCATTGCGGAGTGCTGTGAAGGCCACACCGGACTCGCGCAGGGCTACCTCTATGGCGGCGTGAGTGGGCATGGGAGGGAAGGGTGATGTCGGGTTCGCTCCCATGTGGCTCGTATAGAGAATTCTTTGAGCACCAACCGCTTTAGCCGTGTCAACCGCTGTACGATTCAGGCGAACAGCCACTTCACCAGTCCGAGAAGCTGACACAATCAGCACTTGCGTTGCCCCTTCAAAAGCATGAGCGAGGCTTGCTGCGTCATCAAAGTCACCCCTACGAACGCGAACACCTCGTTTCTCAAGGTCCTGTGCCTTCTCAGGGTCCTGGACACTCACACCAATCTGTTCTGCGGAAGTGAGTTCAAGCAGGTCCTCTACAATTGCTCGACCGAGTTTGCCATTGGCTCCTGTAACAATGATCATGCTATCCTCCTGTTGTTCTTTGATCCACGTATCACTCTATTCGTCCAACGTATAGTTGTTGTTGTCATATATTCTTCTCCTATCAAATGTGCTGTATGCACCACCGCGCTCAATTGTCTCTTCGTTCAGCTCACTTTCTCGACCGGAAACTGGATCTCGGTGAGCGTGTCGTCGAGATGTTCTCCCCGGCGCAAGCAAATCTTACGGCGTGGTCCAACGATGGTGTAGGCGTTGTTTTCCATCCAGGTTCCCAGCACTTGATAGGCTGGCATCACCCGTGAGGGAGGGCCTTGATGAAGAATACTAGCCATGTGGGGAAACGCTGGCAACTCGCACCGTGTCAGCCGTCCCTCACTCCGTGTTATCAGAGTCGTGACGTCTCTCCAATCAACAGGTGCGACAATCTCCACCGAATGTGGGGTATGTCCATCCTCACTCTCAGGATGAAGCACGAGCAGATGATCAATGGGTTTGACTCCGGCGCGCTTCAACAGAGCGTCGATGATGTCAATCCAATGCACCTGATCTACCAGATCAGCAGACGTCAGGTGCAAAGTGACCCCTGTGATCGGCTTGACCGCTTTGAGCACGACTTCATAGACGGGTAGACTACTGCCTTGCTCAAGAGAGCGGAGGCGTGCCTCGATCCGCACGAGTTGCTCCTGTTCCGTTTGGAGATGCTGCTGGAGTTGTGCCTGTCTGAACCGCAACATCCCTTGCAATGCCTCAGGAGAAACGCCTTCATCCAGAATCTCGACGATCTGTGTGAGTCCCAGGCCAAGTTCTTTGAACGCCAGAATGCGATACAGGTGTGGCAACTGATCCATCGTGTAGAACCGATAGCCTGTTTCAGGATCGACATGAATCGGTTTGAGGAGTCCGATCTCGTCGTAGTAGCGCAGGGTGGTCATCGACACCTCGGCGAGCTTAGCAAAATCGCGAATCTTTAACATCTCATCTCTTCCTGCCCGTTTACAGCTAGGTCAACAACTCGTGTCACAAGCATACAACGTTCAGGTAGGGCGAAAGTCAAGAGGAGGCGGAGAAGATTGTGATTTGACAGCGTGTTATGTATAGTGGCAAAATAGACCTTTGGAAGGGATAGGTGAGTGAACGATATTAGGAAGATTTACTATACATGTTTCGACGAAACACATTGCGTATAAAAAAACCTGCACGAACCTTGCGACGTAGAAATCCTACATTGATTGCGCTCGTCCTTTTTCTGCTGATTCTTGTGTGTGGTTGCGGTGGGGCGGCATATGCATACTACAATGTGCATCAACCACTTTCTCAGTTCATCCGACAAGTTGGTAGGAGCGGCGACGAGCCAGATATTTCGCAGTATGATGGCTCTATTTCGGGGCGTTCGTGGAACATCTTACTCATGGGTAGCGATAACGATGGCAAATACTCGTTTCCTGCCTTGCTCACACAAGTGATGATGATTGTGCATGTCGATACCGTCAACAATACCGTCTCGCTCGTCTCTATCCCCCGCGACTCCTGGGTCAATGTGCCGGAACTGGGACAGATGCACAAACTCGATCAGGCATTTTTGCTAGGTGCGACCAATGGCAATAGTTTTGATAACGGTGTGCGTCTTGCTCGCCTGACCGTGGAAAAAGATTACGGCGTCTCTATTGACCGTTACGCGTGGGTGGGTTTGGGTGGATTTGCTCATGTCATTGATACACTCGGTGGCATTGATATCGACATCACACATCCCATTGTAGACGATAATTATCCAGATGATACAGGCAGTGGCAGTAATCCAAACGATCCCTATGCGCTACAACGTCTTTCGCTCGTACCAGGACCACAGCATTTAAGTGGTCAGGAAGCGTTAGACTATGTGCGCTCACGCCATGCCGACCTTGTTGGAGATATTGGACGCACAGAGCGTCAACAACAAGTATTGAGTGCGCTCAAGAAGAAACTCACTGTTAACAGCATTCTCGGCAACCTCTCACAGTTGTTCAAGGACCTTAAAGGTCAAGTCTATACCGATTTGAGTGAACAGGAAATGATTGCCTTCGCCAACTTTGGGCGTACGTTGCCCGATTCTGCAATACAGCGTATCACACTTGGACCTGGACAGGGCAACCAAAACTTTGGTAGCTACCAGAATATTTATGACCCCTTGCTCAAATCAAATCAAAGTGTAATAATTCCCAATTGTGATACCATACAGCCTGAGGTAAATAACATCTTTGGACTCGGTAGTGGCTGCAACGTAAATGGCTAGTATAGGTTCAAAAATAAAGAACAACTCATGCGCTCCAAACATGGAGCGCATGAGTTGTTCTTTACTCTATTTTATCCCCAGCGTTGGCGGATACGTGGAAGAATTTCCTTCGAGTAGAGTTGTAGGAAACGTGACTGGTCATCGCCGGGAGCATGGAAGATCAAGTTGGTAAAGCCCAATTCGATATACGGGCGAATCTGCTCGATATGCTCTTCTGGATCGCTAGAAACGAGCCAGCGTTTGTGAGCCTGATCCGCGACCGTCTCGGCTCTGCGCTCCATTTCGCGTGCATCATGGATATCTGCCTTGTCTTCTGCAGGCAGAGCAAGTGCTGCCCATATACGTGTGTCAGCCATCGCACGATCATGGTCGGTATCGAACGAGACTTTGATTTCGATGGTACGTTCGATGGTCGATGGATCACGACCTGCCGCCTTCGCACCTTCCTCTACAGCAGGAAGAAGCTGGTCGCGGTAGAGCGCGTCACCCTTGCCTGATGTGCAGATAAAGCCATCGCCCACTCTGCCCGCGAACTTTGCCGCGACTGGCCCACCTGCGCCGATGTAGATGGGAACAGGCTGTTTGGGCTTATCATAGATTGTTGCATTGCGTGTATGGTAGTATTCACCATCAAAGGTTACAAGTTCCTCTGTCCAAAGTTTTTTAATTAACGCAACCGCTTCACGCAATCGTGCCAAACGCTCTTTGGCGGCAGGCCAATCGGCAGCAGTAACGGCAACCTCGTTCAGCGACTCACCAGACCCAACGCCCAGGATAACCCGCCCAGGATTGAGAACGCCCAACGTGCCAAACGCCTGTGCAATCACGGCAGGTGGATAACGAAATGTTGGTGTCAGTACACTAGTCCCAAGTTCGATGCGCGTTGTGCGTTCACCAACTGCACCTAACCAGACAAGTGCTGATGGTGCATGTCCATTTGTATGACGCCAGGGTTGGAAGTGATCGCTTATCCACACGCTATCGAAACCACACGCCTCTGCCTCAACTGAGAAGTCGATCAGTTGACGTGGCCCAAACTGCTCAGCCGAAGCCTTATATCCCAATTTTAAGGGATGATTTGCCATGTTAAAATCTCCTCTGTCCTTACGGGAAGCTATTATCAAGAGGAAGGGAAGGTATTACTCTGTATGGGTCTAATTTATTACACCCTCGCAGGTTCTATCTGACCTTTCAGCCTTATTTTATCATGTGCAAGCGTTGTCCGTGTCGGCCTTTGAATAGTTCTCTAAAAAGGAGGTAAAATAGAGTTAGCAACATAGCGTAAACACGAAAAAGAGGTTTTAGCATATAATGACAGAGACACGGCCACAACTAATTAAACCAGGAACCTTTGGACTTGACGTTGCCGCAGATTCACATCGCGGCACTTTTGATGCACATAACGAAAGTCTTTTAGCAAAGCATCGTACCATCGATGCTGTTTTTATCGGGGACTCCATTACCGATAGGTGGGCCATCGATGCTTATTTTCAAGGGACACAGGGTATGCTTGTCAATCGTGGCATTGGAGGCGATATTACACCGTTTGTACGAAAACGCTTCGCTGCCGACGTTATACAACTGCATCCCCGTCTTGTCGTCATTAAAATTGGTGTCAACAACTTTTGGGCACTCGAAACATGGTGGGATGCCTCACTGTTGCAAACACCCCAGCAGATTGAAGAGGAGATTATAACCGATACTTCAGCAATGGCGAAGGATGCACTGACGCATAATATACAGGTTGCTCTGTGCAGTATTCTGCCAACTAACATTCCATTTAATGGTGTCACGGCCATCCGCAACAAGGCAATTAAACAGGTAAACGAGCGATTGGAGCACATCGCCCACGAACTACAGGACGTTACTTTTGTTGACTATCATAGCCACCTCGTCGCTGACGACGGTCTAACTCTACGTGATGGTTTAGCCGATGATGGCATTCACCCACACTCAGTTGGCTACGACATCATGGCAAACGTGTTGCTCACAACACTCAAGGAAGCCAACATTTCTATTATCCAAACTCGACCCGCATAACTCTGTTTCGATAATGAAATCTGTACAGGTCTGATGTATCGCACCCTGTAAGCATCGCAAAAGCCGGGCACGGTGTGCTGCATCAGACCCGTACAGATGTGTTTTCTTTCCGATCTTTCTGCATAACAATACTATAATGGAAATCACCTCCTATATATGAGTACAATAAGAGGGAACCTGGCGCTGTTTCATTCTTATCATGTATAAAAAAGTAAAGGAGAGCATTGTATGCTCCTTGTTGGTGATATTGGCGGGACAAAGACAGAACTTGCTGTGTACGCATCCGTTACCGCGTTGACAACACCTATTGCAAATGACATTTTCCCTAGCAAAAATTATGGAGGCTTGGAGGAAATTGTACGCGAATTTCTGACGAAGAATAATCTGCAAGTGGACCGTGCCGCTTTTGGTGTTGCTGGCCCCATTGTTGCTGAGAAGGCAACCATCACAAACCTGCCTTGGATTATTGAGGCCGAACAACTCAAAGAGGACCTTAAACTGAAATCCGTTTTGTTGATGAATGATTTAGAATTTATTGCATCTGCCGTCCCCTTTCTTCAAGCTTCTGAATTGGCGACCCTCAATAGTGGTACGCCTGCAACAAGCGGTCCGCTCGCTGTAATTGCACCAGGAACAGGCTTGGGCGAGGCATTTTTGACATGGAATGGTCAGAATTATATCGCACATACGTCCGAGGGTGGACATGCTGACTTTGCCCCGACAGATGAATTACAGATAGGTCTACTGCGATACCTGCAAGCGCGCTTAGATCATGTCAGTTACGAGTGGGTTTGCTCTGGACGCGGCATGCCCAACATTTATGCCTATCTTAAGGAGAGTAACTATGCTCCTGAACCATCGTGGCTGACAGAGCAACTGGCACAAGCTAAAGACCAAAATGCTATAATCACGCAGGCCGCACTTGATAAAACAGCACCGGACCCCTTATGTCTTGCCACGATTAAGACCTTTGTCTCGGTTCTTGCGGCCGAAGCTGGCAATCTTGCCCTCAAGATACTCTCTACAGGTGGTCTCTATATTGGTGGTGGTATTCCACGTCATTTATTGCCCTTCCTCCAGGATGCATCCTTTATGACAACGTTTCTGGATAAAGGACGGCTAGCTACATCGTTAAAGCCAATGCCTGTACATGTTATTCTCAATGCTAAAGTGGGTCTACTGGGTGCGGCCTACCGCGGCTTTGCCTTGGAGCAACCCAACCAATAAAAAATCGTTGGGGAATAACGCTCATTCTCCAACGACTTCTTAGTATCATAAACCTACGGCAAAATTTTGTAGTGGAGCACGGCTGTTGGCGCAATCACAATACGAGTGTCATTGCTAAGTTCCAGCCGCTCGACGCGACGACCTTGATAGACAAGACCGCCTACACTGTCTACATCTTCGATGATCCACGTCCCGTTCTCTTGACGTAACCTCGCATGATAGCGCGAGACGCGTTTATCAGGCACTTGTATATCATTGCTTGTCAACCGTCCAACAGTGACAGTAGGCTTATTGAGTTGGTATTTTTCAATGATTTTCCCATCCAACTCGACGAATATATATGCTCCGTGTACAGGCGGCACCGCCTGTGCTTCGCGTTGCTCTCGCCCTCTGTTCCCGTGAATCTTCTCTCCTACTAAGATAGGCGGAGGTGGCTGCCGACCAAAGCCTATGGGCGTACTTTGTGGTATTCGTGGTACAATCGGTGCCGGATTTTGCATCGGTGGTATTGGTGCAATTGGTGCTATAGGTAAAAAGGCTGAACGCAGCATAGACTTGTCGTTAGCGCGTTCAAGATTGTAGCGATTTTGCTCCTCAAGCAGTTGTGCGAACACACCTCCACGACGCTTCAAATCCTTGTATGACCCTTGTTCAACAACAAGCCCATCTTTGAGCACCACAATTTCATCCACATTGCCAAGTGTGCTTAGACGATGCGAAATCATAAGGACTGTGCGCCCAACGATCAATTTGTCGAGTGCATGCATGACTTCTGCCTCTGCTTCGACATCGAGCGATGCTGTTGGCTCATCGAGAATAAGTATTGGTGCATCGCGCAAAATAGCACGTGCAATGGCTAGTCTCTGCCTTTGCCCGCCCGAAAAATTTTTGCCTTGCTCACGCACTCCTGTATCATATCCATCTGGCATACCCATGATTGTCTCATGTATCTGTGCTTTTTTTGCTGCGTCTACAATCTCTTCCTCGCTCGCTCCTGCTCTTCCTAATGCAATATTTTCACGGATCGTTCCCTCAAACAGCACTGAGTCCTGAAGTACCATACTGACGTTTCGGCGCAGTACATTGAGCGGATACATACGATTATCCACTCCATCCACGCGTACAGAGCCTCCCTGAATCTCATAAAAGTGGGGAATAAGTTTGACAAGTGTTGTTTTTCCACCACCAGACAGCCCTACCAGTGCTACTTTTCTTCCTGCTGGAATATGTAGGTTAATCCCTTTAAGAATGGGCGTCGTTGGTGTATAGCCAAAGACCACGTTGTCAAAGGTGATCTCGCCTCGCAATCGTTGTGGCCCATAGTATGGTGCTTGCTGCTCCACAACTTCAGGCGCTTGATCTAGCACCTCTTGTATTCGTTCCGCTCCTGAGCCAGCACTACTTGCGAGGTTAGCCAGCTTCGAGAGATCGCGCATCGGTTGATAGAGCAGCTTGAGGAAGGTGAGAAACAGGATGAGTGTGCCTATGTCAACACTCTTCGACGCAATACTAAAAAGACCAATGTGAAACGTATTGCCAGCCGCGACATATCCTCCTACGCCAGTAATCACTGCCGTACCAAGAACGATGAAAATGGCAACAAGTGGAGTAAACTGTGCTTGTAATCCACCTGCTAGTAGACCTGCCTTGCGATGCGTTTCGACATATCCCCCAAAACGCATTGCTTCGCGGTCCTCACGGGTGAACACTTTGATGACGGTGAGGGCATTGATATCCTCTGTTACAACATCTGCCACCTGTCCCCCCGCTTTGGCAGCCTTTTTTGCTGCTGCCTTAATATTCCTGGTATAGCCAATCACGATCAGGAAGAGTGCTGGCGCAATTGTGAGTGCAACCAGTGTGTATTGCGGGCTAATGTAAACCATAACGGACGCGACGCCAACAAGTGTTAGCAATCCTGCGAGCAAGTCCACTAGCCCATCGGTGACGAGTTTCTCGATGTCAGCGATATTACCAGTCACACGTTGTACGAGATCTCCCTTTTTTTGCTTGCCATGCCAATCCAGCGATAGACGCTGAAGATGCTCGAAGAGCTGATTTCTCAGCCTTGCCGTGAGGTTTTGGGCAATGAAGGCAGCAAGATAGAGGTCTAGATAGGCCAACATTGCATCGAGTAATCCGAATACAATCAGCATCAACACGGAAAACGCAATAACGCCGTTGACACTATGATGCGTATAGATGGGATGCGCTACTGCATATCGGTCCGTTTGGGATACAGGACATTGTAATGTTGGGGGAGGAACTAACTGATGTGTCACAGGGTTACGCAAGGATGGGTCAATAATCGGATTGTCAAAGAGGTCAAGAATATGCCATTCATCTAAGATTGGGAAGGTACAAGCAGGGTCCGCACGTGGATTACTGACTTTACTTGGCACAAATTTCAAGGGAAACGCTGTCATAATATCGCAGCCAACCTGCATAAATGTCACGAGAATAGCTATCACAACGAGAAAACGATATCCCTTCAAGTTGCGATATAAAAATTTGAATAACATTGTCCCCTCCCCTATACTCTAGACAGGCACATGTCAATCTCTCGAAGCATTGCAGACAACTCATTTGGTCGTGGACTATTGAGACGATTTACACGACGCGTAGCGATTTTGAAGAGTAGCGCGGCTTCATAAAACTTAGTGCGCTCAAGAATACCATCAACACTCGTTGAGGTTACACCAAGCCCAAGCATAGCATGCCTGTAGGTGCTGGTAAAGACCTGTGCCGCGTCTGTGTACCATTGACGCATACCTGGACGCGCATACCACAATCCACTCGGACGCAAGTAGGCAAGGAAGTATCCTACGTCTAATGCGGAGTCAGCCAGACAAAATCCATCAAAATCTACCACAAAAACACGTTTGCTATGAAAGAGGAGTTGGCTAGCTTTAAAGCCTCCATGAGCGGGTCGATACACATCCGGGTCTTGTGTCTTTAACTGAAGGATAAGTTGCTGTGCAAGCCTGTGTACTTCCTCCGCATGGCCTGAATTCGCTGCTGCAATCAGTTGTGTACGTTCCTGTGCTCGCTTGGCCTCTTTTGCTCCTGTACGTATCATCCCCTTGTCAAGCTGTACCCCATTCGTATGTAATTGAGCTAATGCAATCGCTGTAAGCTGTAATTCTTTGGTTGGGATGACGACCTCCACAACGTCACCACCACGACCATAGATTATGCGCGGTTGTAAGACCTGTCCACCAGTTTGTACTTGCTCTTCTGGACTAGTCGGTTGTATAGCCTCGTTAAACGTTAAACCAAGCGTTTCATTTATTCCTAACGGCTGTGGGAGCAACGGCACATCGGTAGTGTGTCCCGCAATTACGCTTCCTCGTCTTGCTACCTGCTCTTGATAAAGCCGTTGCTGTAACGACTGCACCGCTTGTGCCTGTTGTCGGTTCGCGTAGACCTTCCCAAAAATCGTTACATTCCTGTGCTCCGTCGTCTCTCCTGAAGAATGCGACATTGTAAGGAGATAGCGCATCACACAACGGCTCGCAGGTTTATAACGCACTGGCATGACTGTTGCTGCTATAAGTTGCCAGTCCTGATCGTCTAAATAGTGTTGTGCCGCTGCTTGTAAGTCTTGTAAGATCAATCCGTCGGGGGTAACATCACAACTTGCTACAAGCGCGGGAAGGTCGTCATCCGCAGGAAAGGCATGTATCGCAAGCCCTAGCTCTTCAGCTAAAAGGACTCCTGACGGCTGGATCAAAAAAGCCGCATGCTGTGCCTCTGCTTCACTAAAGCGAATGTGAGGACCAGCGAGTACCTTCTCGCTCAGTGTTATGCTAAGCGAGTGATACAGATCGTTCACACGCTTTGCTCGCTGTGGCTTGTCACCACCCACGTTATAGATGACCGCAAGTCCACGCCCAGGTTTGCGCCTCAGATAGCGCACAAAAAGCTTCGTCGGCACCTTTACACCTGCTCGCAGGGGTTGTTGCGCTCTCGTCAGGAGGTCAGTAACAACGGTCGGCAGTTGCATAATAGAGAGCTTTGCATCTGGGTAATCTTGACTCACGTACTTGTCCTTCTTTCTTACATGTCTCTCAGAACGTACTATTTTCTATAAGCGGGACTGGCTCTTTGCTTACGTGTATGTGTCGTGTCCTCCGCTCTATACGTGCGGTCCGTTTCTTCTCAGCCTGTCGTGCTGCATGAAGTATATATTCTGATATTCGTATCACTGCGCGTGGGACGCGTCCGAAGCTAGGAAAGTCGTTAATATCAAGTATTGCCAGACCCTGTGGTGTTTCAACGACATCTATCCCATAAATGTCGAGACCAAACAGTTTGCCGACCTGTAGCGTGATTTTCCGTAGCTCTGGTGTAAGCGGAATAAACTTCTCTTCCACCTCGCCATGTAGTGGTGACTTCTTCGCAATAGCAGCGTACACCTCATTGCCTGTGACGTAGACTTTGATATCGAAGCCAGTATTCTCCGCGTATCGCTGGGCAAGCAAAAAGGTTCCATCCGTTTCACTGATCTCCAGCGTCTCCAGATCAGCAGGACTATTTAAACGATAAATACCTCTACACGAACTTCCATTCGTTGGCTTGACAACAAGAGGGTAATCCTCAAGAGGAATTTGCTTAAGTAGACGTGGATGAGCAACAAAATATGTGGGCGGAACAGGTAGACCATGTGCGCGTGCAAAGGCTGCTGCCACCGCCTTATCTCGGACGAGGCGAATGGCCCGTGAATTGTTAATTGTTGGAATACCAACTGCCTCGGCTGCCGCAAGAATACTCATACCAGGACCATCAGCGAGCGATTTTAATACATAAGCATCATATCCCTGTGTTGCGAGGTCAGATAAGTTTGTTATCGTGGCTTGCGGCTCTAATATATCAATGTCGTGACCCCATTGAAGCAATTGATCCGCAACAACCATAGGCATAGGATCATTACGGTATTGCTCCTCAACGATAAAGCAGAAGCGCATAGCTACCTCCCTGAATATCTGCGTGGTGTATGTTTTAGTGTACTGGTTTTATAACATCTGCACTATAGGGTAGTTCACTGTGAAAGTGAGTTACACATCACTTATAGATTAAAAATGTTGAATGAACTATAGCATATCCTTAGGGAAGAGGAAAGAGTTTGATGAGTTTCCGCGAAAAAGGCAACAAAAAATCCGGCATATCATAAACATGCCGGATTTTCTAGTAGCTCTACGCTGTTTGAGCAGCAGTCAATAACTCATCATCGAGGAACAGCCGCACATCAATATTTCCCCTTGTTGCATTAGAATAAGGACAAACAGTATGTGCAAGCTTGACAAGCTTTTCACCTATTTCTCGTTCGGTGCTAGGCAGAGAAACATGTAGTTCAACATCAAGTCCGTAGCCACCACCACCTGCTGGTCCAATTCCCACCTTCGCGGTCACAACTGACTGACTGGCATCCTGGTGTTGACGACGTGCCGCGACCATCAATGCGGATTGAAAACACGCGGCATAGCCAGCCGCGAACAGTTGCTCTGGATTTGTTCCTCCACCTGTTCCTCCCATCTCTTGAGGTACACGGATCGTTTCAGAAAACGTGCCATCCGGTGATTGCACTTGCCCGTCTCGTCCTCCCGTTGCCTTTACCTCTGCCGTATAAAAATCTTCATGTATTTTCCTTCTTTCTTCCGAAGAAACTCAACCTTCTCTCTATGTAAACCAAAAGTATGCTCGGTATATTTCTCGCTCTTCTTATTGATGAGTGACTACGACCTCATATCAAGAAAAGAGCGTCTACCGAGACAGACACATCGAGTATGTCTCGGTAGACGCTCTTTTCTTATACAAAGAATTTATTCCGGTAACTGTGGTCCTTTGAGCAAAACGTCAAGTGTTGACTGTTTTACACGGTAAGCTTGTCTTTTGGCTCGATGAGGAAGTGTAATTGCTTCAAGTGCCCCACTCTTAATCCAACGGCGCACGGTTGTATCGTCTACGCGCAGGCGGCGAGCGACTTCACGGACGGTCAATAATTCATCATGTTTCTCTTCAGCCATAATTTTTTTCTCTCCTACACCATTAAGATTATCATGTTCAATAGTATTACTTCGACGTGCCATTGTTATATTCTCCCTTTTCCTATTGAGATAGAAATGATAAGAAGCCAATCCTCCTAGACCATTCCAGGACGTGTTACACTGGCAGTAGGGCTGTGGTCACGCGTTATATGACGCATACCTTCCTTTGCTACATACACGGCAATGCAAAGAGAGAATAGACAACACTGCTTGCCAGCTAATCCTAGTATACATCTCGACACAAAACGCTGTAAAATGTAGTAAGACAAGAACGGAACGCGTTTCCAAAAGAGATAGTCCTCCCTCGACGAACGCAGAAAGGGTATCCATGTCCGCTATAAAATTGGTTGTCAGCGATCTTCATCTTGCTGATGGTACCTCCATTCTCGATTGCTTTGGTAGCCGCCAACAAACTGCGTTTGAAGGCTTGCTTGCAGCAACCTCTCCATTATCAGCATCTCCTCTTAGCCAGTCCGAAGATATAGAACTCATCATCAATGGTGATTGTTTCGACTTCCTGGTCACAACACCCTATAGCTCTAGTAAAACTACAGATGTTACAACTGCTTTGCAAAAGATTGACAGGATTATAGCCGCCCATCTTCCCTTCTTCACCGCTCTTCATACCTTCATCTCACATCCTGGACGACACATCACCTTCATCACAGGCAACCACGATCTTGAATTATGCTTTGCTGAAGTACGTACTCATATTCGTACCGCGATTATAGGAAACGTCGTGTCTGACGGAGATGAACAAATATATTTTTGCCCAACCCGCTTCTATCGTCCCTTGCCGGATATCCACATCGAGCATGGCAACAACTATGATTTCTGGAATCATGCTACTCAAGGCATATGGGATGAGCAAGGACAGCCACTAGACCGTAACCCCACAACACTTACTCTTTCGGTCGGCTCACGCTATTTTCAAAGTGCTACTCATGCTATCAGTACACGATACGCCTATTTCGACCATTTCGATCCGCCAATTAACAATACACGCCAAATAGCTTTTCTTTGTCTTTTAGACGCTGAACTACTCATAAAAGTCGCAAATGATACAATGCAAGTACTTTCGTATCCACATCAACCACTTGCCAACCTATCCTTATTAGATAGACGTAATCCCATACGCCTTTTCGAGGAAGTTATTCAGGACTTTGCTGCGTTCCAAACCGACATGGTGGCACAAAAACAAGATTGGACATCCGCAACAAAACAAGACGCCTCAATTTCACAGGCAGATATTGTACAATTCATCACAGCACGTGAAGCTCTAACACTGCCGCCTGTGCAATCCGTCGCGGCTCTACTCGCGCCTTCGTTGTACCAAATGAGCGAGGACGTTGCCCTTGGTGTGTGTGGCGTACTTGAAAGCGACCCTACCCTGCGTTATGCTATAGCAGGTCATACGCACCAAACACGCATTGACTCAACACCTGATAGCACAATAACGCCGCAAGTATACTTTAATACGGGAAGTTGGACAACGCATCTTGCCTTACCTGCGCCAGAAGATGTGACGCCAGCACTAGTCGAATGGCTACGCTCTCCCGATTGGGATGCCGTTCCATTGCGAGACAACACACAGTTCGTCTTCGTCTTAGTGACATCTTCCGACGATCAACCGACGACTGCAAGCCTCTGCGCTTGGGAAGATGACACAAACCACAGTTACCGAATTCTGGCATAATCGTAAGAATACTACTAGATAAAATATAAATTGAGATTAAAGAGTGAGATAGACCCTATGAAACGCAAGAAATTAGTGCTTTTCGATGGCAATGCAATGGTGCATCGTGCCTTTCACGCCGTGCCAGAGGACCTCTCAACCAGTTCTGGTGAGCCAGTAAATGCCACATTTGGCTTTACGTCGATGTTGATGAAAGCCCTCGCCGAAGAGAAGCCCGACTATATCGCCATGACCTTTGATCCGCCCGCCCAGACATTTCGTCACCTGCACTATACGCCCTACAAGGCTCAACGCCCAGCCACACCTGACACCATGCGTCCACAGTTTGGGCGTATCCGCGAGGTTGTGCAAGCGTTTGGTATTCCTATCTACGAAAAAGAAGGTTTTGAGGCCGACGATGCACTCGGCACACTTTCAGTTCAGGCGAAAGCCCTCGGTGTTGATACGATTATTTACACTGGTGATATGGACACGCTGCAACTCGTCAACGATCAAGTCACCGTCAAAGTGGCGAAGCGCGGCATTTCAGAAGTCACCGAATACACCGTGCCAGAGGTTGAGGCGCGTTATGGTTTTATGCCCAAGAAACTTCCCGACTTCAAGGGGTTGGTCGGCGACAAATCCGATAACATCCCCGGTGTCCCCGGCATCGGCGAAAAGACCGCTAGCCGACTCATCGCCGATTACGGCGACCTTGAAGGAATTTTAGCTCATACGGATGCGCTCAAACCCAAAGAGCAAAAGCTGCTCACCGAATGGGCAGACCAAGCACATCAAAGTAAATATCTTGCCACTATCGTCCTCGATGTACCCATCCAACTTGATCTTGAGGCGTGTCGCCCCGACAATATTAATAGCGAACGAGTTCTGGCTATCTTCCGCGAACTTGGCTTCCGTTCGCTTGTCGAAAAGGTTCTGACCGTCTTCAAACAAATAGGTGTCAGTACTCCTGCCTCTATTGACGAAGTGTTGCCACCGTTAAACGGCACAAGTGACACTAGCGAACAAGCACTGTCATCATTTGATAAAGAGTCACAAGAGAGTACAACGACGACGAAACCGCGTGACCCATCGACGTTCGCACAGGATGTAGAACTACTCTATGCTCCACCGCTTGGTGTTGTGCCAATTTTGACACCCCCACCCCCACCAGAGAGTACAACACTCAGTACTGTTTCGCCTTCATTTACAGCACAGACATCAACAAATGGAACCGCAGAGACAAATGCACCTGTTGAAGACGATGGTTTCGCACAGCTAAGCCTTTTTGATATACCAGAAGTGCATACTGAAGTCGTGCGTAAACTTCGTCTACCCAATCCTACAGCCACGCCCTCTGTTCCTGTGTTCCTGGAAGACGAATCGGTACAAAAAACCAGCACGTTAATCGTTGATAACGAAGACACTTTACGTGTTCTTATCAAAAGTATCTACGATGCTGGTACGGTTGCCCTTGATACCGAAACCACATCGGACAACCCGCATCACGCCGAACTTGTTGGCATCTCCTGCTCTATGGCGGCCGGCGAAGCTTATTACATTCCTGTTGGACACCTGCAAACACCTGATGGTCAAGAGCCAAGCACTCAACTTCCCCTTGCAACCGTTCTAAATAAGTTTCGCCCTCTTCTGGAAGATGCATCAGTACAAAAATATATGCACAATGCCAAATACGATATGGAGATATTCGCGCGATACAACATCGAGATGCATGGGCTTGTTTTTGACTCGATGGTCGGTGCATATCTCGCGGAGCCGGGGCGTCGTGGTGTCGGCTTGAAAGATCAAGTCTTCCAGCGCATAGGTCCCATTATGACACCCATAACTGATCTCATTGGCTCTGGTAGCAAGATGATTAGTATCGCACAGGCTCCTATCCGTAAAACGGCTGACTATGCTGGAGCCGATGCGGATATGACTCTACGGCTTGTCAAGCCCATCACCTCTGACCTGCAACGGCATAACTTGCTTGACCTTTACAATAATGTTGAGCTACCACTTATCTCTGTCCTAATGCAGATGGAGCGCTATGGTATTGCCCTTGACGCTGACTTTTTGCGAAACCTCGCCGTTAGTCTCGACGAGCAACTACGTACTCTTGAGCAAGCTATCTATGACTCAATTGGACATCAATTCAACATTAACTCGCCGAAGCAGTTGGGCGATATTCTCTTCAATGAGCTAAAACTTCCATCCGGCAAGAAAAACAAAACAGGCTTCTCTGTGAGCGTCGATGTCATCGAAAGTCTCCAGGGTAAGCATCCCATGATTGACCACTTGCTAGAGTACCGCCAACTGAACAAACTCAAATCAACCTATGTTGATGGCCTCCTATCGCTCATGGACCCGGTGACAGGGCGCGTCTATACATCGTTTAATCAGACGATTGCGTCCAGTGGACGACTCTCATCAAGCAATCCAAACCTGCAAAACATTCCTGTGCGTACCGAGGTTGGGCGTCAAATCCGTCGTGCATTTATCGCCGATCCCAGTTATACGCTTCTGACCGCCGATTACTCGCAATTCGAGTTACGCATCCTCGCGCACATTACTCATGAGCCACGCCTTGTCGAAGCCTTTAGCAACGACGAAGATATCCACACCATTACTGCCGCAACGCTGTTTAACGTGCCAGTGGAGCAGGTGACGAAGGATCAACGTCGCCTCGCTAAAACCGTTGTCTATGCCGTTCTCTACGGACAATCCGCCTTTGGCTTGTCTCAGGTCACTGGTATGAACAACACCGAGTCCGCGAGCTTCATTCGCCGCTATCACGAAATCTTTCCGAATATCAAGGGCTATGTCGATGGTACACTCAATCAAGCGCGCAAACAGGGGTATGTCAACACGCTCTATGGACGCAAGCGTTTCTTCCCCGATATGCATGCCCTTTCACACGTTGAACGACAAGCCCTTGAGCGCGAAGCCGTAAATATGCCTATTCAAGGCACTAACGCGGACCTTATCAAGATTGCCATGATTACGCTACATCACGACCTTAAAGAGAAGCACATGAAGACACGGATGATTCTTCAGGTGCATGACGAACTTGTCTTCGAGGTCCCTGTCGAAGAACTTGAACGCGCAAAAGTTCTTATCAAAGACCGCATGGAGGGCGTCGAGAAGCTCGACGTTCCCATCAAAGTCGAGATGAAAGTTGGCAAGAATTGGTATGAAGCCGAGCCAATGGAGTAGAAAATATAATTATCACGATTGAGCGAAATCTGCGTTAATCGTGATAATTATATCTTTTAATGATATGTAACAAAGTGTTGTCTCATTCGTCTAATCATAATGAGCAAGGAGTTTTTATTTCGATGCAATTATCTCATCTTATCAATAATTTACCGCCATATCACTTCGCTGATGCGAAACGGAAGATAGCTGAACGCAAAGCCGCAGGTGTTGATGTCATTAGCCTGTCAATGGGCGACCCTGACCTACCGGCACCGCAAGTCGTTGTTGACCGTCTATGCAGCGCAATGCAGGACCCTGAAAATCATCGCTACCCGGAATATCGTGGCATGTATGCTCTACACGAAGCGATTTCCTCATGGTTTGAGCAACGTTTCGGCGTCCATCTCATGCCTGAACGTGATATTTTACCCCTTCTTGGCTCAAAAGAGGGTCTTGCCTATGTCGCAGCCTCCGTACTCAATGCGGGCGATATATCACTTATACCCGACCCATATTATCCCGTTTATGTCACGGGGAGTACCACCGTCGGTGCTCAGCCCTATTTGTTGCCCTTGACCGAACAGAATAACTATCTGCCCGACCTTGACGCGATTCCACGAGATGTGCTCGCAAAGGCTCGCGTCCTTTGGATTAACTACCCTAATAATCCAACCGCCGCATGCGCTGACTTGCACTTTTTTGAACGTGTGGTAGACTTCGCACATCGTCACAATGTCGTGATTATTCATGATATGGCCTACGCCGAAGTATATTTTGATGACTTCCGTCCCGTGAGTATTCTACAAGTCCCAGGGGCAAGTGAAGTCGCGGTTGAGCTTCACTCTTTAAGCAAAACCTACAATATGGCTGGTTTCCGTATGGGTATGCTTGTTGGCAATCCAGCCATTGTAGATGCCGTGGGACGCTTGAAAAGCAATATTGATAGTGGCATTTTTCGTCCTGTGCAGTACGCCGCCATCGAAGCCCTTCATCTTCCAACATCGTGGTTAGAGCAACGCAACCTTATCTATAAACGTCGTCGTGACTTACTTGTCGAAGGGTGTAACGCGCTTGGTATGCAAACACAAGTACCAAAAGCTGGTTTATACATCTGGGCAGGTGTGCCACAAGGCATCACGTCGCATGACTTCGCGGACTGGCTCTTTGATGAAACAGGCGTCTTTGTAACTCCCGGCACAAACTTTGGCGCGGCCGGTGAAGGCTATCTGCGTATCTCAATGACCGCCCCCGATGAACGTATCGAAACAGCCCTAAAACGTATGAAAGCTGCCGTAAAAAAATAGTGCAGCAATAGAGGATAGATATGATTTTACAACATACTACTGAAACACAGCAGCAAAGTCCAACTAACGCCTGGCATCTTCAGGTTGACCGTGACATTTGCTCAGATATAAACGCCAGTCTCAACCATGAGTGGCTTGTCACCAACGGCATCGGAGGCTATGCATCCGGTTCTATTTCAGGTGCGACAACGCGCTGTTATCATGGCCTCTTAGTTGCCTCGCTCCATCCACCTGTCGAGCGCACCGTTATGGTGACAAAGGTCGATGAAGAACTTCTCTTGCCCGATGGACGCTCGTACTCGCTTGGCGTCAACGAATATCAAGGGGGCGTTATAGACCCTCGCGGCAACGTCCATTTGGAGTCGGTCACACTTGAAGGTGACGTTGTATGCTTTGTGTACCGCCTTACGGAAAATCTCACTTTAGAGAAGCGCATTTGGATGGAATATGGACAAAACACTACCTATGTGCAGTATATGCTGCGTGGCACTATCAGTGCCGAGCAAGGACATGCACCTGTTACCTTGACGCTTGTTCCCTTCTGTCTCTATCGTGATTACCACGCCACCACAAAGGGCACAGGCGAGTGGCAATTCAAAGTAGACAATCAGGGGAATCGTTGCCAGATACAAGCCTTTGAGGGTGCAATCCCCTATCAACTTATCGTTGGTCCAGGGGCGTCTTTTACCCACACTGGCGTCTGGTATTGGCGTGTAGCCCATCGACGGGACACAGAGCGCGGACTTTCGGATCATGAAGATGTCTATCAGCCCGGCATGTTCGATATCACACTTGCTCCTGGTATGCGTACCACTCTTGTCATAAGCTCTGAAACAAAGCTTTCTACCGAATTTGGCGGCCCACAGCATGAGGATGTTGTAACACAGGCCATGATGCGTCATCAACGGCGCATTCGTCAATTGCTCTCCGTTGCCAATAACTCCATTGATGATTTGCAACAGCGTGATCCTGTCCGTGCGCGTCTCGTTATCGCTGCTGACCAGTTTATTGTGGCTCGTCCCGATTATGCCTCTGTAACTGAGAACTCACCATTAAAATTCAGTCCTGACCGCAAAACTATCATTGCAGGCTATCCTTGGTTTACTGATTGGGGACGTGATAGTATGGTCGCGCTTCCCGGACTATTACTTGCTACTGGACGCTATAGCGAGGCACGTGGTCTCCTGAAAGCGTTTGTCTCCTTTGCCCACAATGGCCTGATTCCCAACCGTTTCCCCGACAATGGCGAGGCACCCGAATACAATACCGCTGATGCCACACTTTGGCTATTTCATGCCCTTGACCGTTATCTTGCCACAACGAGCGATTGGTCACTGCTCAAGGAACTCTTTCCGGCCTTGCAAGATATCGTTTCCTGGCATATTCGTGGTACGGACTTTGGTATAGGCATTGATCCTACTGATGGTCTTTTACGCGCAGGGACGCCCGACGTGCAGTTGACTTGGATGGATGCTAAGGTCAATGGTGTCGTGATAACACCACGTCGTGGTAAACCTGTTGAGATAAATGCCCTTTGGTATGCTGCACTCACTTCCATAGAAGCTTGGTCTGTTCGTCTCTCGACTGATGCAACGCACTATAGTCAACTACGCACTCAAATTCGGCAAAACTTCGCAGCACGTTTCTGGAATGAAGAAACTGGCTACCTCTATGATGTCGTCGATGTGGATGGTGTTTCTGGACAAAATGACGCCTCGTTACGTCCAAATCAACTGTTTGCTGCGTCATTGACTCATGAACTTCTTTCGGAAGAACAGGTCACAAGTATGTTCCAGCACGTGACCAATTCCTTGCTTACACCGCTCGGCTTACGTTCACTTAGCCCAAGCGATCCAGCATATCATAACCATTTTAATGGTGGCCCTGTCGAGCGTGATACTGCCTATCACCAGGGAACGGTGTGGTCGTGGCTTATTGGCCCATATGTTGATGTATACCTTCGTATTCACAACGATAAGAGCACGCTGCAACCGCTCCTCCAACCGTTGATAGAGCAGTTGTGGGCTACCTGTTTGGGAACGATCAGTGAAGTCGCGGAGCCAGAGTCACCCTTCACACCTGGAGGTTGCTATGCACAAGCGTGGAGTGTCGCAGAACTCCTGCGTTGTTGGCTTCTTTCCATCGAGTAGGAAATATGGGCTGTTTCATCTAAATTTCATCAGAGTACACTAAACTCAGAGGTATTCGTAGTAGTGTTGCCTGTAAGCTACAGGAGTCGTAGATATGTGGCACACTACTACAGCCTGTACTTTTGTAGCATCGCGCGAAAGAGATTATTTATGCGTATCCTTGTTGTTGAAGATGATCCACGTTTGGGACCCAGCCTAAAAAAAGGATTAGAGGGCGACCGCTATGCCGTTGACCTTGCTGTAGATGGAGAAGATGCTCTCTTAATGATGCTTGCAACTGACTATGACCTCATCATTCTGGACATTCTCTTGCCCACGCTCGATGGCTTTGAAGTTTGTAAACAAGTGCGTGGTCATGGACGTAGCATGCCCATTCTTCTCCTCACCGCCCTCGGTGAGGTGGAGCAACGTGTAAAAGGTTTGGATAGTGGTGCAGATGACTATCTGGTCAAACCTTTTGCCTTTAGCGAATTAGAGGCACGAGTGCGCGCACTCCTACGACGCGGTACTCAGGTCAAACCCTCCATTCTGCACTTCATGGACATCACTTTGGACCCAGGAACTCATGAGGTACGGCGTGGCGAACGCGTTCTTACGCTATGTAATAAAGAATACGCCCTGCTGGAATTTTTTATGCGTCATCCACATCAAGTATTGAGTCGCTCGATGATCGCAGAACACGTCTGGGATGGTGATGCTGAGCATCTCTCCAACGTCATTGATGTTTATATTCGGTATCTTCGACGAAAACTGTGCAATCAGAGCGAACCGGATGTAATCTATACTGTTCGTGGTTCTGGTTATCAATTGAAGGAACCCGTGCTTGCATGAAATGGAGTTTCCCCGCACCAGGAATTCGCATCCAGTTGACCGTGTGGTACACACTTGTCTCTGCAGTCTTGATTGTGACTTTTGGCTTGACTTTGTATACAGTGCTCCAAACAATGCTTGCCGATAGCTTTGATAGCACACTGCAAATGCGAGCGCAACAGGTCGCCGAGGGTGTATCTATCGATCATAACAATATCAGCGTCAGTGACATCGTAAATGAATTGCCAGAACTCAATGCGACTGCCGCTCTCCTCGACCCTGATGATGTGAATCATGGTGAGGGACAACACGTGCCTCAAGGAAATACTGTCTATAGCAATAAAAATATTTCTGTACGTGTCTTAGATACCGAAGGCAACATACTCTTTGGTTCACCCACATCGCGCGGTATTACGGTGCCATCTTCAAGTATCTCAGAACCTTTACGTGGAAAACCTTGGTACGGTACCATTTCAAGCACAAGTGGACAGCAAATTCGACTCTATAGCACCATGCTGGTAAATCGTAAAACAATTTTTGGTGTTGTACAGGTTGGTCAATCGCTCACATCAGTAAATAATAGCATGCAGAACATCACCTTCTTGTTGTTACTCTTTACTCCATTGGCACTCCTATTTAGTGCATATGGCAGCTATCTACTTGCTGGCCGAGCATTCAAACCCATTCATCGTCTTACACACGTCGCTCATGAAATCGGTGCAAAAGACCTCCATCAACGTGTTCCTGTACCTCACGCACACGACGAGGTACGCGAACTTTCCCTTATTTTTAACCAGATGATTGGCCGTTTAGAACATGCCTTTAACCTGCAACGCCGCTTTGTCGCAGATGCTTCACACGAGTTACGCACGCCCGTTTCTGTTATTCGCAGTATTACCGACGTTGCTCTTTCTGAACCCTCCACACCAGAGGAGTATGTAATGGTGTTACGGGAAATTAATGCGGAGTCCGAACGACTTGGCAAATTGATTAACGACCTGCTCTCTCTTGCACGTGCCGATGAGGGGCTTGTCCAGTTCGATCATGATGACGTGCAACTTGATCTTCTTACCTCCGATGTGGTTGATAGTATGGAGGCATTAGCTGTCGAGCGCAAGATTACACTTACTGTTGGAGAACTTCAACCTGCAACCATTTTTGGCGATGCTGCACGTTTGATTCAGGTTATTATGAGCCTTGTTGACAACGCACTTACCTACACAAATGAGGGTGGAACCATCACGCTGTCTGTCAAGACGACGCAGACACATGCACTGCTTATCGTTCGTGATACCGGAATTGGTATTGCGCCAAAAGATCAAGCACACATTTTTGAACGCTTCTACCGTGCCGACCCTGCACGTTCACGTGCTGCTGGTGGCTCTGGCCTTGGTCTATCACTTGTAAACTGGATAGTTCGCGTTCACGATGGACAGGTCAGCGTCGAGAGTCAACCAGGACAAGGCTCAACCTTTACTGTGATGCTCCCTCTACAAAACCCGTAAAATAATCGCGCTTGTATTCCCTTCGCCTCCATTACTATTTGCTGCCTCTACTAACAGACGGGCCAGCAATGATACATCTCCCCCCCGCTCTAAGAGTTCTTCCAGCCGTTCATCACGTACCGCATCCCATAGACCATCTGTACATAGCAATACAAGATCATTTTGCTCGACATCTTGTTGCAAAAGATCAACCTGTACTCTATAGGTGTTGCCTAGATAACGGTACTGTTGCCTGTGTTTCTGATCCTTACGTACATCATCTGCTGGCAATAATCCATCTGCTACCAGATCACCTGCTAGTGTATGATCGCGTGTAATACGATGTAGTCCCGTGTCCGCACTAAAGTGATACGCCCGACTATCTCCAACATGTGCGACATAAAGACGATGATTATGTACTAGCACAGTCGTCATTGTGCTTCCCATCGCCGTATCATAGTCAGCGTTACAGTGATAAATAACTTGGTTGGCCTGACGCACACCATCATGCAACCATCGTTCGAGTATAGTAGTTGGTGGGCGCGTCACTTGTGACCCATGTGTGTTCGCCACTCCCACTTGCACCCCCTGTGGTGTTGCTTGTGAGGTAAATCGTCCAGTGGTCGCAATAAGCGGTAACACGGTGTCAGCAAGCGTCTCTATTCCTAAACGGCTCGCCTCACGCCCTTTGACATGCAACGGCTTCTGTAATAGCACCTCTTCTTGCTCCTGTCCACGTAGACCATCCGCGACAGCAAAAAGGCCGAAAGGATGCGGTGGTGGTGCGAGATTGACGCCCAAACCCTGTGCCACTAACAGCATATCCTCATTGTCCTGAGCGCCACGTCCAATATCGCTATAATATCCGACCTGACACGCTTCCATCAGCAACGGCGATGTCTCATCCAGGTTGTGCCCACAGTAGCGACAAAACCGCGAACTGCTACGGTTCTCCTTACCACATTGTGGACAGGGGTTTTCTGGTACCAGCATACGTATCAGCACATTTGCGTTCTTTGCTTCTGCTACGGTCGCCACCATTGTCGGAGCAGAGGTTTCAGGAGATGATCCTGTGCTTAAAGCATCGTTCAACGCATCGGCAAAAGCGCGTGCCGATTGAAATCGTTTGCGTGGGTCCGTTTCTATCGCACGCAGTATCACGGCATCAACAGAAGTGGGAAGCCAGGCATTTAGCGCGCTGGGTGGTGGCAGTCCTGCTGCATGGTGACGCACCACTGCTTGAAAAGGCAGCAAGCCCGTCATGAACTGATAGGCCACAACCCCCATTGCATAAATATCACTCCCAGGCTCAGCTTTTCCCTGTTCTTGTTCAGGCGCAATATAATGTTCTGTACCCAAGCGACCATCCACGTTGTGTGAGCGGCTTGTCATGCTGCATGGCTCGTGCAATACCAAAATCCGTCACAACCAACCTTCCATCATCTTGATGTAATAAAAGGTTGGACGGTTTGATGTCACGATGCACAATTTGAAGTGGATGAGCATGGATCGCCTCAAGCGCGTCCGCAAGATCGTTCAGATATTGCTTTGCCTGTGCAATTGGTAAGGGACGCTCTCCCTTGAGCAAGGCTTTGACGGTCCCACCAGTAATGAGTGGCATCACCAGATACAGCAAGTTTCCATCACTACCAAAATTGATGACCGATACGATGTTCTTGTGCTGCAACTGGTGGGCATAGCGAGCCTCACGACGAAAACGTTCCATCGCCGTTTCCTCATCCGTCTCCTGATATGTGATCGACAGCACCTTGAGCGCAACCTGCTTCATCTCGAACGTATCGCTTACTCGATAGACCGCTCCCATGCCTCCAATCCCAATCAATGTCTCTATGCGATATCGGCCCGCGACAAGTGCCTCCGGCAAAAGACAACGACATGTAGGATTACTACACTGAGTGCTCCCATCAGGATTCATTTTCTGGCAACGTGGATTCAGGCATCGGGGCATAGCAACTTCTTCCTATCTCCATAAAACATCTATATTTGTTTTAGGTCCGCAACAGTTCTCTCGTTTTGTACATTTCCTGTGTTCAATGTCGATTTAGGCTCTAGCAGCAACACATGCACTTCCTCATCGGCAACAGGCAAATGTTCGATGCCCTTGGGGATAATCGTGAACTCGCCCTCATCTAACCAGATATCGCGGTCTCGCAATTTGATAAGCAAGCGTCCCTTTACCACAAGAAATAACTCGTCCTCTCCCTCATGCTGATGCCAGACAAACTCGCCCTTAAGCTTTGCCAGTTTGACATAGCTATCATTCAGTTCACCGACAATCTTAGGACTCCAATGTTCCTGAAATAAGCTGAACTTATCGGTAAGATTAATCTTTTCCATGACGCTCTCTTTCAACCTTCTAAGCCTAGTATTAATAAGAAAATATGCCAAAAGCATATTTTCTGTATTGAATGCGCCCTTAAATATATGTACCGTGTAATAATACCGTAAAGCGATTATACAACAGAAGGGATATTCTTATCATTGACGGCACCAATGTTATGGGATCACTTGTTGTAGACATCCTTTACGATCAAGGACATAAAGTTGCCATGTTTCATCGCGGACAAGAAGATGCCATCCTAGCGAAGATAGGTAAGCACCAATTCTTATTGCTCCTCGTGCCGTATAACTGTAAACGGATACTTTGCTGGTCGCATTTTTGTCTCTTTTACATGGATTGGATGTGAAATGCTTACCTCTATTGAGGCTACATTCGCGTCTAGTTGCGCTGTTAGTACACGAATCGGTTTCTCCAATGGTTGCGAAAGTTCAAGTATTGCATCACAGACAGGGCAAGCTAGACGCGTCTGCTTGACCTCTGGAAATGTGAGCAGATAGGCAATGCTCATTCCTTGCTCTTCTGCTTTGTCTACTCTATTCTTTGGCCTAACCGAACGAATCGCAATTTCATGATCCTTGTTACGTATCGCATACGCTGTGAAATCGCTATTCGTGTAAGGTGAATGTGGAGAAGGTGGGTATAATGGACTATCAGTAGGGATGGGCACGTCGGGTGTAAAGCGAAACGCGATCTGTACATACGTTATGTGAGGATCAGCATTTACCCAGGGCTTGAGCGAAAAATAGTGCTTCTCACCTGTGGGATCGGTCAGATAACCCTCGTCATTGCCATCAAAACGTTCGCGCAACTCAGCTATTGAACGTGCTTTGATTGTACCAACTGCTCTTGCTGGCACTTCTCTTACAATTAATGTCATTTTTCCAGGCACTTCATTAAACATCTGCATGTCCAATCCTCCAAATGGCTCTAGTATCGGTTCGTCACGAGTAGCGAAAACCAGAATATGAATCCTTTACCCTATAACGATATTCTAGCAGGAAAGAAATATTTCTACACTCTTAAAGAAAAATTTGCCTTCGTGTTTGCTCCATTAGTAATACAAGCAGGTCGCCATGATATATATACTTTCATCTCTTGTTACTATTTTGCTTATAATGTATTATATATAGTAGAGACATTCGTCTCGATGCTCTTAATATCACCCAAATAGTACAGACGACAGAAAAGGTATCATGATGCGCTCACTCTTCAACACTCGTTACAAGTTGTACCTTGCAGCACTTTTGGTAAGTCTCGCGTTCATCGCTGCTACCATCAGCACCTTTACTCTTACGCAATCCACTTTCACCTATGCTGCTGCACCGAAATTGTCCATCCAATTCACATGTGCTAAAGCGGTAGACAACAAGCAGGGTGATGTATGTGTTCACACACAAGCAAAAGCCGCTTTAACTATTAAAATCAAATATTGTAGTGGCTATTATGCGGTAAGTAAAAGCTTAAAAGGTACTCAGTATGCTGATACACATGGCAATCATACCTGGACGTGGACGCCTCAAACGAAGTGCAAAGGCCCTGCAATTGCCTATGTAAAAGAGCAATTTGGAAGCCAATCGCTAAATGCGACAGACAAGTTTACCGTCAAATAAGCAGTAAATAGTCTTCGTTTTGATCGAAACCTGTCATACACTCTGTCTAAAAAAGTAGAGCATATGACAGGTTTTTATTTACCATAAGAATACAAAAGAGACTTGTACCACTAGCCATATAACGCTATAATCTGATATGCAGTAGGAGGGAAGATACAACTGTCTTATCTCACTACACTCGTGCTATACATGTAACCAAAGGATATAGAAATACAATGTTATTCACATTGCCGCTTGTACTATTTATCGTGATGGCAGAAGTCTCCATCGGCTCTTTCACCGTCCTTGTGCTCCTTGATTGGCGCAATGAGGTAAAGCGTGGCTTTCTGGTTTCATATGCTCTTATCTATCTTGGTCTGACCTATCTGACCTATCTTTTCCAGCAGAACTTCTCGACACCCGAACTGCTCAGTAGCTATCATCAGCTTGATCAGTACTGGACGAGATACGAGGCTCTGCCATTATTGCTCTTCTTTTTGCTCATGATCCCCTACAATGTGTTGCTCTGGATCGACAAAACAGCAGGAGTTGATGCGAAACGAGAAGCCGAAAAGGAGCAGCTAGCACCGGTAGATAGCGGTGCATCAATCGTTGAAACCACAAAATCCGCACCACGTTTCTCCATCATCCGCGTTTTACGTCTGCTCAGCGGCATTGCCACCGTTGCCGCAGGTATTGCAACACTTTTTGTGCTGGCAATGATATTCCGTCCACTTGCCTCGGCCAATATCGGTGGCGCGTTTACCGTTGCTGGCTTCTTTGCCGCCTCACTTGCCCTCGGTGGTGTCCTAACCGCTATGTGGCTTGGTCACTGGTACCTTGTCACACCCGCGCTTTCAGAGAAACCCTTGCAGTTTGCGACAACACTTGTGCTGCTTGGAGTCCTTGCCCAGGTACTCTTTGCCTTTACCGCAGGCCCAAGCACCGTCGCACAACCAACCGCGCAACAACCGTCCTCTGGCGTATCAACGCCTACCACGACGCCAGACCCACATGTGAAACCTGCCAATGCACCAACCTATACGCCTTTGAGTACTGACGCTATCGGGTGGGTACGCATCCTTGTTAGCTTTATTATTCCGCTTGTCCTCGGTGGGCTAGCGTGGAAGCTTATTCGTGATCGCTCATTTCAATCAGCAACGGGTATGCTCTACCTCGTTGTCGTCTGCACTCTTGCAGGTGAAGCAATGGCACGCGGACTCTTCCTCGTCGGTCTATAGCCTCTTCTCATCAATAAATAAAGGTGTGTGCAATCGCCATTGATGATTGCACACACCTTTATTTATTGCTTCAAGGTTTTTTCACGCTCTTTGAGTTCGCGGCGCAGAATTTTGCCAGAGGCTGTCTTGGGAATCGTGCTAATAAACTCAACATGATTCACCCGTTTATAACCTGCTAACTTCCCATTGGCGAATGTAACAATATCTTCAGGTGTTACCGTATCATGTCCTGGACGTATCACCACAAGACCCTTGATAAGTTCACCCGCCTCATCGTCTGGCACACCAATTACAGCAGAGTCCATTACCGCAGGATGCTCTAGCAACAATGCCTCGATCTCCGCAGGTGCAACACCAAAGCCCTTGTACTTAATCATCTCTTTCTTACGGTCAACCGTATACGTGAAGCCTTCTTCGTCCACATGTCCAATATCACCTGTGTAAAGCCATCCATCGCGCAACGCACGAGCCGTCTCTTCTGGAGCCTTCCAATAGCCTTGCATCACTTGTGGCCCACGCAACACAATTTCGCCATCCTCACCCACCGGTAATTCGCGCGTTCCCGTTTCGATATCCATAATCTTCTGCTCTGTATTATGGATTGGAAGACCAATACTCTCTATCCGCGTGATTGGGAACGGCTGTGCATGTGTAAGTGGAGATGCCTCCGTCAATCCATAGCCTTGTACCACAGGAACGCCAGTCTTTTCATAAAGCTTTTTCGCGGGTCCAGATGGTAGGGGAGCCGCACCAGAAAAGATGTATCTGACAGTCTTTAGTTTGCTGACATCAATTGGGGCGTTGGCAAGGGCTAGCACAATTGGTGGTACTGCAAAGTAGAATGTAACTCCATAGCGTTCACACAGTTCAAGCGATTGTGGCAGGTCAAAGCGCTCCATAATAACCTGAGTTCCACCACTGGACAAGAAACCACCCGTCAACATCACACCATAAATGTGATAGAAGGGTAAAAAGTTTAACGCCACATCCGTGTGGTTGATACGTAACGCGGTCGTAAATTGTAGATTGTTGACACCAAGGTTGCGATGCGTCAGCAACGTCCCTTTGGGTAAGCCTGTTGTCCCTGATGAATATGGAAGTGCAACCAGATCATCACCGCTAATGTCAACGTGTGGTGGCAAGTCTGATGAAGACTGTCGTAGAAGGGAGGCGAATGTAGTTGCGTTCGGCATGTCTTCTGGTGCTTTGTCTCCTGTCACCAGAATATGCTTGAGATTGGGAAACGTCTTGTGACTTAACGCCAGTTGAAGTACTGGTACAAGGTCCCTTTGTATGAGAATCGCTTTGGCCTCAGAATTCTCGATTTGGTACGCCACTTCGCGCTCTTTATAGCCTGGATTCATTGGACTCACCACAACGCCAATTGAGGCTGCTGCGATAAACGTAATCGTGTATTCTGGTCGGTTCGCCATGAACAAACAGAGACGATCACCCTTCCTCAACCCTAACGTATACAATCCGTTCGCAATGCTATTAATCATCGCAATAATTTCGCGATAATTAAATGTCATGTTTTGATAGACCATTGCGATGCGTTCAGGAAAACGTTCGGCAGCAGCGCGTACATGATGGTCGTAAGGAACATCGGGGAATGTAATGTGTGGACGGAACAATTCAGGGGCAAATATTTTCTCAGACATGGCTGGGCGTCCTTTCTGGCTCGTTTCCTCTATGAATGAGCAACACCTGTTATGGACGTTGTGTACACGAAGTTACGCTTGTTTCCGCGTACTAAGCTTACTCTACAAGCTTTATGCTTGGTAGCATACCTTAGATATTTTATAAGGTCAAGAAAAAGTTGACAGAGCTTGTGCTTCTCTACACAGCATACTTGCGCTGAAAAAAATACCCTGACTAGATAGCTATGTTATCCTTAATACAATACGGCTTGTTTGTATATGTAACAGTACTTATTGTCTCAACAAAATACGTATAGATACTCACTAATGATGACGCGAAAGAAGGCTCAAAATGATTTTCCCAATGGTAACAGGTGAAAATTTAGAAGGTAAGAAATTTACATTACCGACAGACCTTGAGGGCGAACAAAATATAGTGTTCATCCCCTTTGAACGTTGGCAGCAGACAGAGGTAGACTCGTGGTCGCCGCTTATGCAACAACTAACGCAGGAGTATCCCACGCTAAAATATTATGAGGTCCCAACACTTTCTACTGGCAATCCGCTCTCTCGTTGGTTTATCAATAATGGTATGCGCTCAGGTATTCCAGACAAAAATGTACGGCGTGTCACAATCACGCTTTATCTCGATAAGCAGCCATTCAAAAAGGCACTAAATATGCCAAACGAAGAGCATACCCACGTCCTACTCGTGCAACGTAATGGTGAGATACGCTGGCGTACTCAAGGTACGTGGGATGCTGAAAAGGAGCGCGAACTACGAGCAATGCTGACTAATTGACGTTTAAGCTATAAAAACTCAGGAGTAGTGTTCCTAAACAATGGGCTGTTATAGATGTTACAATGCATCTGTGCTGCTCATCTTTATCAATGCGGGAAACATAGAAATGGAGTGGTACATAGATAGCAAAAGGGGATAACTTATGAGTACTGTAGAAGTTGCTGGACTTGACTGGTCCACTGAGCGATTTATTCCTGGGTTTCAACCTGTAACGCAGCTTGATGTTTGCACCGTGACTGGCGCATCTGATGAGACAAATATTACCCTTGCAACACTGGTTGGTCTGGTCAATCGTCCACAGCCAAAAATTTATCTTATTTTCGGTGACGATGAAGCGTTTTGGCTAAAAGAAGTCTTTAGCCACATTCCGCAAAACCATATTTCTGCTACTAATGACAGCGCACTCGATGCACTACTTGCTACCTATCATGAGAGCGTCAAGGGCTTGGTGATCTATGACCCCAACCTCAAAGATACTACACATATCGCAACCATGATTGCGGCACAACAGGATGGTCTTGCTGTTTCACCAACACAGGCATCGGCACTACAAAGCGCATATCATTTCTCTGTGCTAAGCGACCTACGTACACACGGCTGGAAGAGCCGCCTACAGGCATACCACTGGGCATTTCAAAACTTGCGTACTGGTTGCTCCTCACGTCTCGTTGCTGGCCTTGACTTGAAAAGTATGAACCTGCGCTCCTTTCTCGTTGCTACGCGCACCTTTATATACAACCTTGACTCGCGTGACTATCTTCCCAGTCCAGTCAGCCTCATGACTGATGGACTGCTCTCCGAACGCGAATTAATGCGTCAAATTTTGGCCTCGTTTCCTGCTGGAGCAGTACATCTCGGCTGGTTTCCTGATGAGAGTAGTGGTGTCAACCTTACCTCACAAGTGGCAATGACCGTACTCGCTACCGATCATTTTTCAAACCTTGAAGTTTGGGCTGCCGCTCAATCCACTTCCACTGCAGCAACAACGCTATCCTCTTCGTCACATGTAGAAGAACCTGTAGCAGCCGCGAACACCGTGTATGTCTCCTTTACAATTAGTGATGGTGACAATCTCCAATACAGTCAACACCGTATGAAGGACCTATGGCGTGATACGACGCGTGGCACCTTGCCAATTGGCTGGACGCTTTCGCCCTCACTTCTGCATGCTGCCCCATTGCTCGCGGAATACTACCGAGCATCTGCTACACCTAATGATGAGTTCATCGCTGGTCCAAGTGGTGCTGGCTACATCTTTCCTTCGCATTGGCCTGCCGAACATCTCGATACCTTCCTGCAAATAACCGGAAGAGAGATGCAAGCTATGAATATGACCACCCTCGAAATCCTCGATACCGATTACTGGCAAAGTTCTGGTATCCCCTTTATCTCAAATATCAGGCAGACGGGCATGATTTTCTTTGATGAGGAGCGACAAAAACGCTTTGTACAGGTACTACGTCCCTTTGGTTTGCAGGGAATTCTCAGTGGTGCTGGCCTGAAAAAAGTTGAGACGAAGCTGATTGATGGCGTTCCATTCTATCAAAACATTGGCCTCGCGGATAGCGTAAACGGAACTGTGAGAATGATTACAAACATCGCTGATAGTCTTCCAGGACGCCCACTTTTCCTGAATGTCTACATGCTTGCATGGAAGATTGGCCCCTCTGATTTGAAAGCTGTGGTAGAACGACTTGGCAGTGGCTACGAAGTTGTTTTACCAAAGACTCTCTTAGCCATGCTTGCTAAGGCTACTGTATGACGGTAGAACAAACGCTCGGCGTGAGTTGTTATCGTTTAGCATCCAACGTAAAGCTTACACAGACCGAAAATGGTGGGATGGTTGCGCTCTGCGACTATCCCCTCCGTATTGTGCCTTTAAACCCTACAGTCGCACATCTACTCGAACTATGTACCCGAGAACGTACCTGTGAACAACTCGCTACAGTAATGCGTCAACCGCTCAAACGGATAGAGGCACTCTGCGATCAACTGCGCTGGAAATCTCTTTTAGAGGCAGGACCAATCGCGCCGCCGACAACATGGCCTCCCATTTCCATCGTCATTCCAAGCTATAACCGTGCCAACGAGCTTGCACGCTGTCTTCAATCCCTTTTTGCTTTGGATTATCCTCATGCTCACGTAGAAATTCTTGTGGTCGATGACGCTTCGACCGATCATACTTCGGCGATGCTGCGGCAGCTAACACACGAAGCCGAGACATACGATATACAACTGCGTAGCGTTCGTCACATCACAACAACAAGGAGTTGCAATTAGTCGTAACACAGGCGCAGCAGCCTCAACACATGATCTCATTGCCTACATAGACAGCGATTGTGTAGCCTCTTCCACATGGCTCACCGAACTCATTCCCCTTTTTCAAGATGACCACGTTGCGGCCGTTGGCGGCGGAATTCGTGGCTATGATCGCCAGAGCCTATTAGGTCGCTATGAAGATACCTGCTCTTCCCTCTATATGGGGGCGCGACCCCAACAGGTACGTCTTGAAGGTCCCTTAAAATATCTTCCAACCGCGAACCTGCTCCTTCGTCGTGCTATCTGGCAACAACTTGGTGGCTTTGCTCCACTTACGCAAGGTGAAGATGTAGACTTCTGTCGTCGCGTTCTCTTAAGTGGCGCACACATACGCTATATTCCTCAAGGGGTCGTATACCATGACTATCGTACAACCCTGAAATCGTTTCTCAAAATCCGCACCGCTTATGCAACGGCGGAAGCCGCACTTCTGCAACGTCACCCCACCGAACGCCGTATCCTTGTTCTCCCACCCGAACAAGCCACGTTTGCAGGACTCGTGCTAGGTGGCTTGTGGGGGATGTTTTGCGCTCTGCTGTTTACTAAGAAGCATTCAGGAGGTGTAGAGCACAGCTATGTGGAGCATGACGGGGCGGAGCATGACCTTTCAATAGTAGATTTTTTGGAGGAAACGAAGGGATGTTTGGTAGGGACCGATTATCGCGTCTAAGGGGCGAGGAGGGGCACACGTTCCCGTAGAGAATTGTTGCCGACACGTTGCCCCTTCCCACCTCGGACGCAATAAATCGGTCCCTACAGGCATTTCGTCGCGCCTCCCCAAAACACTATTGTTGAAAGGGGAGCATGACAGGGGCAAGCCCTGTCACTACTATACTACCCCTTATGCGTGGCGAAGCCACGAGATTCCGTGTATAGTAGTGACAGGGCTTGCCCCTGTCATGCTCCACCCCGTCATGCTTCTGCTCGGAGGTCTAATAGCTGCTGTAGTAACAACTCTATTTGGGACTCAGAAACGGTTACAGAAGATACAAAAGCAGCAAATTCCTATTATAAGCCCTATCATTGTTTTGAAAGCGACCCTACGTGGCAACCTTGCCTACACCTATCATCTCTGTCGCCACCTGACACGCTACTACACCTTGCCACTTCTCTTACTTGGGATTATATTCTTCCCTGTAAATATTCTTATAGTAGTTATGCTCTCTATTGTGATAAGCGTAGACTATTGGCGTTTAAAACCATCAATGAATATAGCTCAATACGCTCTTTGTGCTATCCTTAATGACTGTGCCTATGAAGTTGGTATCGTGCAGGGCTGTATCAAACACAAGACATGGAAACCGCTGATGCCAATTGTGAAAAAACGCGTTTGAGCTAGTGAAGCAGAGTATTCTGTTGAACGTCTATAATTTACGAGAGGTATACGTGAAAGTTCGTGATGTAATTCGTCAACTACAGGCTGATGGTTGGGTATTAGTCGCTACAAAAGGGAGTCACAGGCAATACGAACACCCAACTAAACTGGGGAAAGTCACTATTCCAGGACATCCAAATGATGATCTAGCTCCTAAGACACTCGCTAGTATTATGCGACAAGCAGGTTTAAGGTAAGTCTATTAGTATAGAGATGATAGAACCTTTCTACCTTAAGAAATGGAAAGCACCATGGCAAAATACAGATATCTTGTTGTTGTTGAAAAGGCTAAAGGAAACTATTCAGCGTATGTGCCTGATCTGCCTGGATGTGTTACTACAGGAAAAACACTTGCTGAGATACAGCTTAATATGCAAGAGGCTATTGGGTTGCATCTGGAGGGTATGCGTCGGAGTGGTGAACCTATTCCAGTACCAGCAGAAACTACGACAGAATTTGTAGAAGTCAACGTGTAGAAGGAGGAAGTAGTGTCAAAAATTCAATGTGTGAATGGTTATAAGTATAGAGTGTGAATAATGAATGAAGATATCCTTTTAGTTTCTGTTTTGAAGCAGTTCTACTCTATAAATCTTGTTGCATGGCAACCACTACATAGTGATAACGACAATCGTATCTATCGACTTAATCTAACTAATGATCAACGCTGGGTGTTACGCATATTTTCATCTGATGACCAACGTGTTACATCTCTTGCACAGATTCTTTTTTTCTTGCACAACAAGGTTATCCAGCCGAGCAAGTAGTAACTGCTGTCAATAACGATGCTGTTATAAAAAATGAAGGTTTACAGTTTCTGGTAACAAGGTTTGTTGAAGGCTTTCCCGTGAATTATTCGCCTTCAGCCCTGCACTTATTAGGAAAAACGTTGGGTAGGCTACACGCTTTAAGCGTAGTGGATACGACTGCGCTACCAATGGCAGAAATGTTGCCAACATCAGAAATCGCTTATGCATGGTCGCAACTTGCCAATGTTGCTGATATCGTACCAAACATACTACAACCCGATTATGACAGGCTTGCAAACGCAATATATACGCTCAATCGTTGCGAAAATGCTCCCTTAGTAGTTATTCACAACGATTGTCATCCTAGCAACGCTATCCGTACCTCCTCTAAAGAAGTTTTGTTGATTGATTGGCTCGGTGCGGGTCTAGGACCTGCTGTAATTGATGTCGGTTTTTTGCTTGTCTCGTGCGAAATACCTTTCGGTGGAATGCCATTGTTTAATATCAGTAAAGAGCGAATTTCTGCAATTATTGACGGATATTGCAAATATCACACATTGACCTCTATGGAACTGGACTTGTTGCCGGATGCGATACGTTTCCGTGCTCTTGTCTATGGAACTGTTAGCTTTGCAAACGCAATTAGCAAACATGAGGCAGAAAGATATGATACTCAGTGGTGGTGGATACGATATACAAGTGCTGATGAGATTGCGGCTAGAGCAAGGATATGTTTTAAAAAATATACGTAACCACTTATTGAAGTTATCCGACTTGTGAGGAAACACATATACGAGTACAAACTGCTATCGACTTGATTGATTGGCTTCTGCCTCACTTGTATGTCAACAAACAACTATGAAATTGCTATTTTCTTTCATCTATCGTTCTTGTTGTCTTTATTTTGTATTCATTTGCCACCAAAGCACTTTGATATATGTGGTGAACCACAACCAACCCAGGTAGGGGAGCATTATCAATCCTGCGGCGCGTGAAACACGAACAAACATGCTTGCAGTCACTAAGCCAGAACCAAGGCCAATGCTATCCATCAAGACATAGACTGATTTTCTTTTGAGTCGATAGACAATAGGAATGAACGAGAAATTGTGCAGGAGATGGATAGCGAAGACTGTAAGCGGCTTTGTAACAGATGTCCTCTGACGATTTTGCCATATTAGGAAACTCGCAACGCCCATAATGATGTAATTACCAACCCACACAGGAGGGAAAATCCATTGGGGCGGCCAGAAATTGGGCTTAGGGGTTTCATCAATCCAGGGCTGCGGCTTCCATGCGCCACCAAGAAAGCTGCTTAGAAGTCCAATAGCCAAACATACTCCCACAAAAGGGAATACCATGAGCCGAGAACTCTGTCTTTGTTGCTTCATCTTTTGTGTCTTTCATTCATCTTTTAAATTCCTTATAATCTCAAGTGTTGCTTCACTTTCTCTCGAACAATATCTGCCATTTCTTTCGGCATGGTGAGATGTGGAGAGTGGGCACTGTTCACCCAGGTGACTGAACGATTTCCGCGAGCTGCTGTAGTTTGATTAGCAGCCGTCAACCACGAAGGCGTCCATGTACCAATTGTGAAGTCAACTGGTGCCATGTGTGCAAAATCTTCCTCAGAGTAACGTCCCATATCAACCGTTCCAAGATAGTATTGTGCCCAATGAGCACGATTTTTTGCCATTCGTGCGCGTGTGGCATCGTCAGTCGCCTCGATACCCTCTAACGTTCCAACAAACGTAATTGCTGAAATCGCCGCTGGGGTAGCTATTTTCGGAGACAGCGCGCCCATTGTTTTAAAGTACTCAAAGCCAGCATTTTTGATTGGTGTATCCGCCTGTAATGCAGCTTCATGGACAACGCCATTTCTGATAATATTTGCATGGAACTTAGCTAATGCGAGAACAGCTTGTCCTCCTGAACTCACACCAAATGCCGAAACAGGCTTTTCTATAGGTATCTCCTGAACAAGGGCTGCGATGTCGTCGGAAAATAATTCTGGGGTAACTGGACGAGGACGGGGATCGGGCGAGCGTGACCCACCACGAGGATCGAAGGTCAAAACGGTGAACTCGTCTGAAAGATATTCCATCACTTTCTCGTAAGGACCACAATCATTGGTACCGTCAGGGACAAGCACAATTGTTGGACCTTGACCCATCATCTCGCAATAAAAATCCATTCCATTAGCATGGGTCGTAAAAGTCTTTATTTCCATAAAACCCCTACTCTTTAACAATGTGCTCACCTGCATTTAAGCATGTAAATACTCTTGGTGAAGACATTTGCTGATCGCTGGAAAATCCCATCACTGTCCATGAAACCATCAGGCAGTCCTCTTTGTCAAGACAAAGAATTCTGCTCGAAGAGGAACTCTATCATTTATTCCCCCGTGAGAGAAAAATAAAAGAAGCTACTTCCACTTGACTTTCATGTTACATGAACATGTATCCTTCAATTGAAGGTCCTTCACAAACAGACGTTTCTTAGCTTGAAAGGCAATCTATGCTCAAAATCGGCGAATTTGCTCGTGTAGGTGGCATTACTACTGCAACACTGCGCCACTATGATGCATGTGGATTGCTCAAACCGCTCTCCACCGATCAAGAAAACAACTATCGCTACTATACCTTAGAGCAACTTCCGCGTCTCAATCGCATTTTGACCTTTAAAGACCTTGGCTTTTCGCTTGAACAAATTACACATCTGCTCGATGAAGACGTTCCTCTGGAACAATTGCGCGGTATGTTCAAACTGAAGCAGGCAGAGACACAACAACTTATCGTCGCCGAACAAGCGCGACTGGCGCGTATTCAAACGCGACTTAGACAAATCGAACAGGAGAAAATCATGTCAATATACAACATTGCCCTTAAGCATGTTGAACCACTCCTCGTAGCATCCGTGCGAGCAATTGTCCCTAGCATCAACGACATGAAGCAGAACTGGACTGTTCTGTACAACTACATGAAGCAACAAGGTATCAAAGGAGTAGGTCCTAATCTTATTCTTTGGCACGATGAAAGTACACATGAGGAAGGAGTGGATGCCGAAAATGCTGAACCGCTTGCCAATCCCATACCAGAAACGGCACAAGTCAAAGTGTATACACTTCCGAGTGCAACAATGGCAAGTACCGTTCATCATGGTGGATATGACAGCATCGGACAAGCCTATGCTGCCCTCCATCAATGGATTGAGGACAACCAGTATTCCATAGTCGGCTTAACACGCCAAATTCACCTGCAATACGCGGACGAGATGGACTCAAGCCTCTATGTCACAGAACTACAGGTTCCAGTAGTGCCGAAATAGGAAAGATGTTGGAATACAGGCAACGAACAGTGTTCGCGCTGTTCGTTGCCTGTATTCCAACATCTTTACACAACCTCTAGCACACATTCAGGGTCTTTAATGCTCAATTTCTGATGCACGAACCACTTTGTCGCAGGACACCCGCCATGACAGGTACTATACTGACCGCAACCTGTACATGCACCGCCACCCATCTTGCGATAATAGTCGAACAACATCGAGTCCTGCCAAATCTCCTTGAATGTTCTGTCGTGCAGGTTGCCAGCCTCAAACTCAGGTGCCTGGAAGAACGCGCACGGGTATACCTCGCCCTCTGGACAAATGCAACATGTCGCGGTAGCCGCGCCGCATACATCCAAACCTGCCAGCTTGTTGCCAAAGGCGTTCAGGTGAAAGAACAAATCGGCTGTTAACACGTCGGGGTGTGCTGTTAGCCAATCCGTAAAATCACGGTACTGCTCCTGAGTTGGATGCAGGTCAGCCCACACATCCTGTCCACGCCCCGAAGGTCGCAAGCGTGTCACGCGCAACTTAGAACCAAAACTTGCTGCGATATCATAAAGTTTATCCAACTCGGAAAAGCTATAGCGTGTCAGCACACTATTTACGGTCAAGCTATGATCCTCAGCCGCCAACAATTCTAAGCCGCGTAGCGCACGCTTGAACACGCCTTGGCCGCGAATACGATCATTCGTGTGTTCTGTACCACCATCTAAACTTACCTGGAAATAGAGTGGGTCAAACTGCTTCAAGCGTTTTGCACGGTCCGCCGTAATGAGCGTACCATTTGTGCTGATACACATCACGAGGTTACGTTCTGTACAGCGTTCAAGCACCTGCCAGATGCCTGGATAAATAAATGGTTCGCCCCCACCGAAGTGAATCTGAAATACCTGCATCTCCGCGAACTCATCGACCAAAGCGAGTGCTTGTGGCGTCTTTAACTCTCCTGGCCTGCGCCGTCCCGACGCTGAAAGACAATGCACACACGCGATATTACAGGCCGCCGTAATCTCCCATGTAATCGTAATAGGTGCCGACAACCCTCCCTGCAAAAAGCGTTGTGACCCGCGCCCCTTCGTCTGTGGCACCATCTTCCCCGTTTGCTGCATCGCTGTTAGCGCGAGTGGATTAACACTACCGACCTTCTTTTTAGCCGAACGATCAGGCCGTTCCATGAAGCGTACCAGTTCCACCATCAGAAATACTCCTTTTATTAATCCTCGACAGGCGTTAATGACTGCACATACCCACGACCAACCAGATCAGCAAGGGCAACATACAATTTTTGCTTGCTTGCCTCCGAGTAGCGACTATGCTCAATTGCAGCCGTAACATCACTTTCATGGTGTTGCTGACTCTCAATAAGTAGCTCAATCAATTGGGGAGAATTAATAAACGAGAGCGCACCTCTATCGGCGCAACCATACTTGTAGAGAATACCACCGAACGACTCACGCCAAATCTTCACTTCTGTAATGAGTCGATAGTGTATAGGGGGCTGAGGCATCGTGTTCTCCTATGTGCAAGGAACAAAGCGACCACGTATTCCGTAGAGCAAGCATACCTAGAAAGCAGTCAATAAGTCAAGTCGTACAAAATGTCCTTGTACTCTTTAAAAACAGATGGTATGCTTACAACACGTCGTTTCGTATGTACTTTCAGTTAAGAACGAGGAACAGCAATGCCAGACATCACTTCCACGCTTAACCCAACAAACACCGTCGTAGAAGAGACCTCAACGATAGACGAAACCTCATCAGAAGAGATGGAGCTTGAGGAATTGGACGAGGAATTGATCATCGAGGATTTTACCATTGATGGCATCTGTGGCGTCTACTAATCCCACCCTCTCACGCTTTCAAGACCGCACCGTCTTTATCACTGGTGCAGCACATGGTATGGGCCGCTCTCACGCGCTTGCATTTGCACGTGAGGGTGCTCACCTTGTGCTTTGTGATGCTTGCCATCAGTACGAGACCATTCCCTATCCACCTGCCACACCAGATGAACTAGCATCGCTCGTTGCTGAAGTTGAGACCCTAGGTCGTCATGTCATCGCTGAGCAAGTTGATGTTACAAACCTCTCAGCTATGCAAGCACTGGCTGATCGTGCGCGAACCGAGCTGGGACCAATTGATATCGTAGTCGCCAATGCTGGCGTCTACTCCTTTGCTCCCAGTTGGGAACTGACTGAAGCGCAATGGGACGAAACCGTCAATGTCTGTCTCAAAGGTGTCTGGATTACCTGTAAAGTCTGCATTCCACACATGCTCGATAGACATAGCGGAAAAATTGTCTGTATCTCATCTACGGCAGGACAAAAAGGCATGGCAAATCTTGCTCACTATGTTGCAGCAAAACATGGTGTACTTGGTCTGGTCAAGACGCTTGCGATAGAGTTGGCACAATATGATATCAACGTCAACGCTATTTGTCCCACCAGCGTAGATACCGCTATGTGCAATAATCAGGCTCTCTACGATATTTTTGCAGGTGGGTCTGGTCCAAACGCAACGCATGAATATATGCTGCAATTGATGAACCAGCTCAATCTTTTCCCTGATCGCAACCTGCTACCACCAGAAGCCATTAGTAATGTTGTCCTCTGGCTTGCATCCGAGGAGGCACGGCACATGACCGGTTGTGCCTTACCCGTTGACGCTGGCTATTGGACGAGATAACAAAAGAAAACATTATCACAACAATCGTATTGACATGTAACATTTTGTTGTGATACCATTCGGCAATCGTAAAGACTTGATTATTCTGTTTAACAAATGACGACGGATATTTGTAGGAACCGATTTATCACGTCCTCGTTCCGATTCACGTTGCCAAAAGGATGTGATAAATCGGTCCCTACAATGGTTCAACATTCATCGACGAGTGTAGGAGCACGATTTATCGCGCCCGACAGCGACAACAAAGGCGGGGACCTATGACGACCTTCCCGTTCAGTGCTATGGTTGGACAACAGAAGATGCGGCTCGCACTTCTCCTCAATGCCATCGATCCCTCAATTGGCGGCGTCCTCATCTGTGGGCGCAGAGGTACTGGCAAGTCTACCGCCGTGCGCGCCCTCACCAACCTGTTACCCAGCATCACGGGCGTCGCCGACTGTCCCTATTTTTGCGATCTTTCATCTCCACGTTGGATATGTACCGCCTGCCAGTCGCGCCTCGCACACAACGAAATTCTGCCACTTGCACAACGTCCCGTTCCGCTCGTCACCTTACCACTCAATGCTAGCGAAGATCGTGTCGCTGGTAGTTTTGACCTGGCAACCGCCCTTGAAAATGGCAGAAGTCATTTCGCACCAGGGCTGCTTGCCCTTGCTAATCGTGGTTTTCTCTATGTTGATGAAATCAACCTGCTCAATGATCACATCGTAGACTTGCTGCTTGACGCCGCTGCATTGGGAGTCAATCGCGTTGAACGTGACAATATCTCCGCGGTTCATCCGGCGCGTTTCGTGTTGATTGGTACCATGAACCCGGAAGAAGGCGCGTTACGTCCTCAATTGCTTGATAGAATTGGACTGTATGTCGATGCCGAAGATATGCGCGACCCTGCTGTTCGTGCGACCGTCGTCGAGCGTCGCCTTGCTTACGATGCCTCACCCACCGCATTCGTCGAGAAGTGGATTGAAGCCGAGCACACCTTGCACAGCCGTATTCAACGCGCTCAGCAGCTCTTGCCCTCTGTTCGTATCTCTGCCTATCACCGCCAAGTTATCGCCGTTCTCGTTGACAAAAGATTGCATGCTGAAGGGCATCGTGGCGATATCGTTGTCTTACGAACTGCTCGTGCTATCGCTGCTTGGGATAACCGTGTCGAGATAGAGCTAGCAGATATAGAACAAGCTGCCAATCTCGCGCTACCGCATAGAATGCGTAATGACACCTCTATCACCCAACAACTTGTACGCACACTTGAACAAATGCCTGTCTCCGCGCAGGATAACGAGACACCAGAAGAAATAGCCACCGTTGATGACGATGTGGAGATAGAGGAGCGTACCGACGAGCAAGAAGGTCCCTCTGGCGTCACTCGTCATATCCGTGGCGACTCCGATGTGGCGCAGATTCAGCGTCTTATTAACGTGACGCGAGACCGTATCACACGCCAGGATGCTGGTCGCCGCTTTCTCTCGCTCACCACGCGCCATAGTGGACGCTTCACCCGTAGTCGTCAAGCTCATCCTGTCACCGATGTTGCTTTCGGTGCGACCATTCGTGCTGCCGCGCCCTATCAACAAGTGCGAGGGCGTACCAATGGTGGTAAGCTCGAATTGCGTGTCAGCGATTTACGCCAAAAAGTGCGCGAACGCAAAACACGCTCCCTCGTCATTCTTGTCATTGATGGCAGCGACTCCGTTATGGCACGTCAACTCATGCAAAAAACCAAACGTATCCTACTCGCGTTACTACAAAACGCGTATGAAAAACGTGATCGCGTCGCCATGCTTGTCTTCCGTTTCGCGCAGGGACGCGTTGTTCTACCGCCAACACGCAATTTCACGAATGCGCGTCAGTGTGTAGACGAACTTTATATTGGCGGCTGTACTCCACTGGCAACTGGCTTGCTAGAGGGGCTTCGCCTCGCAGACCTTGAACGGTATCGTAACCCGACCGTCAAGCCAATTCTGGTCATCCTGACTGATGGAATTGCGAACATTGATCTTTCTGGCAATATGCGAAGCGGCACACCGCAACGTGACGCGCTGGATGTTGCCCAGGAGATTGCTGCAAGTCGTATTCCTACCGTCATGATTGATACAAACCCACACGCTACCGTGACCAACGATAAAGGCGAGAAGGTACCTAGTCCGTGCCCCGAACTGGCACGCACACTGGATGCCGACTACTACCAGTATCGTCTGGCACACGAACCACAACTACTACGAAAGGGGTATGCATAAGCACTACGCGTTGGTTGTCCTTTAAAAAGCTAACCTGTTAAATTGTGAGAGTAGAACAACTCTCAAAGAAAGGTCCGTTTTCAATGAAGACACGAGCCGCAGTAATTTACCAACCAGGTCAACCCATTCAAGTCGAGGAGATCGAACTTGATGCACCCAAGAAGCACGAAGTACAGATAAAGATGGTTGCAGCAGGCATCTGCCACTCCGACTATCACATCATCGCTGGTGAGCTTCCTGGCTATTTACCTATGGCCCTGGGTCACGAGGGCGCAGGCATTGTTGAAGCTGTCGGTCCTGAAGTGACAAATTGTAAGGTCGGCGATCATGTCGTCCTCACCTTCATTCCTTCATGTGGTGTGTGCTACTATTGCACAACTGGTCATGCCAATCTGTGTAACATGGGCGCAGCTATCCTGATGGGTCCTCAACTTGATGGTACCTTCCGCATGCATGGTCCAAAGGGCGAAGACATCGGTCAAATGTGTGTCGTGGGCACCTTCAGCGAACACACCGTTGTACCTGATGCGTCCGTCGTCAAGGTGGAAGATTACTATCCGCTTAACAAGGCCGTACTTGTCGGGTGTGGTGTTCCAACGGGCATTGGTGCCGTTATTCACCGGGCAAAGGTTGAGGCTGGCAGTACCGTCATGATTATCGGCTGCGGTGGTATCGGTATGAACTCCGTGCAAGGGGCTGCCCTCGCTGGCGCGCGCATGATCATCGCCGTTGACACCGTTGACTACAAGCTCGAACGCGCTAAAGAATTCGGCGCAACCCACACGATCAACCCCAACAAGCAAGACCTTGTACAGACCGTCAAGGACCTTACCTATGGTGAAGGTGTGCGCTATGCCTTTGAAGCCATCGCTACCCCGGCCACCATCGGTCTTGCCTATGCCTGTACTGCTAAAAATGGAACCGTCGTTGTGATCGGTCTTTCCCCTGCCACTGCCGAGTCTATTCCGATACCACCGCTCGACCTCGTTCTATACCAGAAGACGTTGATGGGTACCCTCTATGGTGACTCACAGCCACGTAAAGACATTCCTGAATTGCTCGCGCTCTATCACGTAGGCAAAATCAAACTGGACGAGATGATTACAAAGGTGTACACACTCGATCAGGTGAACGAAGCTTATGCGGATTTGATTGCAGGCAAAAACATCCGTGGCGTCATCGAGTTCGCCCAATAACCGTAATGCGTTAGCAAATCCCCTGTACGGGTCTGATTTATCACACATCTTTCCGTCAACATTGATGTATGGCGAGAGGGCGTGATGAATCAGACCCGTACAAGCGACCTTTTCTTTCATACATTGACGAAACGGACAGGCAACATGTTTACATATCCATTCAGCGCGATTGTCGGTCAAGAACAGATGAAGCTCGCGCTTCTCCTCAATGCTATCCAACCATCCATTGGTGGCGTGCTTATTCGCGGCGAAAAAGGCACTGCCAAATCGACCGCCGTTCGTGCCCTTGCAGCCGTGTTGCCAGAACTTTCCGTTGTTAGCGATTGCCCTTTCTCTTGTCCGCCCGATTCACCCTCACAGATGTGTGCCTCGTGCCGTAGCCGTCTTGAGCAAGGCGAATCATTGCCCACCGCCCAAAGGCGTATGCGTGTCGTCGATCTGCCCATTAACGCTTCAGAAGATAGAGTTGTTGGCACTCTCGACCTGGAACATGCCCTGCGCGAAGGCCAACGTCGCTTTGAGCCAGGTGTCCTTGCCGAAGCCAACCGCAGTATCCTCTATGTCGATGAAGTCAACTTACTCGATGATTATGTTGTCGATGTTCTGCTCGACTCAGCCGCAATGGGAACGAACATCGTCGAGCGTGAAGGCGTCTCTTTCTCGCATCCCGCACGCTTCATGCTTGTCGGAACAATGAACCCCGAAGAGGGCGAACTACGCCCACAATTAACCGACCGCTTCGGTCTTTGTGTTGATATCACCTCTATCCATGATATTCGTCAGCGTGTCTCTATCGTCGAACTACGCGAACGCTTCGAGTCCGCACCAGAAGCGTTTGTCGCAGACTATGCACCCTCTGAACAAGCACTGCGTACTAGAATTGTACAAGCCTCACAAGCGGAACGTCGCGTTACCGTTCCAACCCCTGTCGCTGAATTGATTGCACATATCAATATCGAACTGGATATAGACGGGCATCGCGGCGATATCGTGATGCGTCGCGCCGCCCAAACGTATGCTGCATATCTCGGTGTCGAAGAAGTTACACCAGAACATGTTTATACTATCGCTCCTATGGCCCTCACTCATCGTCTGAAACGTTTACCACTTCAACAAGCGTCACGTACCGTTGATGATGCACTCAAAGTCGTTAAGAAGAAACTCGCATCATAAGAAGGGACTCTATTTATGAATATCGCACAAGGACTCGCGCATGCAAAAAAAGTGTATGGCAATCGTGAAGCCGTCACATGTGGTAATACTCGTTATACATGGAAAGAATTTGACCGTAGAACCGATCATCTCGCGCGCGGTCTGGCTGCCCTCGGCATTTCACGCGGCGACCGTGTAGCCGTGCTCATGCTCAATTGCCACCGTTACCTAGAACTCTACTATGCTACTGCTCGTATGGGTGCCGTTATTGTGCCGCTCAATATTCGTCTTGCCCGACCTGAAATCGTTTTTATTCTTAACGATAGTGGCTCAAAAGCACTCGTTGTTGACAAAACATTCGCCCCCTACACTACCGGACGCGACACCTACGAAACCGTCGAGCATATTGTGTATGCGGCAGATGAGGCTCCCGATGCAACGCACAACTATGAGGAACTGATCACGCATGGTTCGCAGATGCTAGAAACCGTCGATCAGCAAATGGACGACGAAGACCTCTCTGGCCTCTACTATACGGGTGGCACAACAGGTCGTGCTAAGGGCGTCATGCTCTCACATAAAAATATCGTCTCCAATGCCATGAACGTCGCCATCGCTGGCCGCTATACCGATCAAGACTCTTTTCTGCATACTGCTCCTATGTTCCATCTTGGCAATACAGGATCAGCGTTTGCCCTCGTCATGCTTGGTGCGCGTAACGTCTTCAATCCCATGTTCAACCCCACACACTTCCTGCAAACAGTGCAGGACGAAAAAGTGACGTTGACATTCATGGTTCCCACCATGATTAATGCTGTCTTGAACTCTCCCGATATCGACAAATACGATCTGTCCAGCCTGCGTCGCCTTGCCTATGGTGCGTCACCTATGCCTGTCGAACTACTCAAAAAAGGGCTAAAACGTCTAGGCCAAGTCTTTGGACAAGGTTATGGCATGACTGAGACCTCACCATTACTTACAGGCTTAGACTTGAATGAACATGTCACCGAAGGTACGTCCGAACAGGTACGTCGCCTTGCCTCCGCTGGCAAAGAGGTCGTTGGCGTTGAAGTGCGCGTCGTCAACGCTGAGGGCGAGGATGTGCAACCCGGCGAAATTGGCGAAGTTATTGCGCGTGGACCCAATGTTATGATGGGCTACTGGCATATGCCTGAAGCAACCACCGCCGCTGTTGTCGATGGTTGGATGCATACAGGCGACCTTGCAACCGTTGACGAAGAAAACTACATCTTCATTATTGACCGCGCCAAGGACATGATTATTTCTGGCGGCGAAAACATCTACTCCGTCGAAGTCGAAAACGCTCTCTATACACATCCTGCCGTGCTCGAAGCCGCTGTGATCGGCATTCCACATCCACAATGGGGTGAAGCCGTTCACGCTGTTGTCGTGCTCAAACCCGACACAAATGTCAGCGAAGACGACCTACTCACCCACACACGTACCCAGATTGCTGGCTACAAAGTACCTCGTAGCGTTGAAATTGTTGCCGAAGCACTTCCCAAAAGTGGTGCCGGAAAAATCCTTAAGCGCAACCTACGCGACAAATACTGGTCTGGCAAGAGCCGCAACGTGAACTAATGTGGTTGTCGAAATACTATTATGCATCCAGACAACAACTTTTCACCGCATCTTACTCTTTATTATTATGCAGCAGGAAAGCATTTTTTCACAGCGAGAATGCGAAGTAGGTGAGCGATGACCGATTTGTATCCAGAAATTGAGCCGTATGAGCAAGGATTCTTGGAGGTGGATAACGGGAATCGTGTCTACTGGGAGGCCTGCGGCAACTCACAGGGAAAACCAGCAGTCGTCTTGCACGGAGGTCCTGGTTCGGGATGCACTCCTTGGTATCGCAGACTCTTTGATCCTAACACCTATCGGCTTGTACTCTTTGATCAACGAAACTGTGGACGAAGTACGCCGCACGCCAGTATGCTCGACACGAGCCTTTCAAGCAACACCACTGAGCATCTACTCGCTGATATAGAACAATTGAGGCAACATTTGAATATCAACCGATGGTTGCTGTTCGGTGTTTCCTGGGGATGCACCCTGGCACTTGCCTATGCAGAAAGGTATCCAGAGCGAGTCACAGAAATGATCTTAGGTGGAGTCACGACTGGACGATACCAGGAAATTGACTGGCTCTTCGGTGGTGGTGTAGCGATCTTCTTTCCTGAGCAATGGGAGCGTCTCCGTGCGGCATTGCCAGTTGAGGAACGTGGTGGCGATATCGTTGAAGCCTATCATCGCTGGCTCAACGACTCCAACCTTACAAGCCGAAAACTGGCAGCCGAATCCTGGTGCCTGTGGGAGTCCGCGACCACTGAATGGCCTCCGTCAACGACGCTTGCTGCACGCTTCGCTAATCCCACGTTCGCGTTAGCATTTGCACGTATAGTAACCCACTATCTCTACCACAAGTTGTTTCTAGCGGATGGGATGTTACTTCGAGATGCACATAGGCTGGCCGACATCCCTGGAAGCTTAGTGAATGGTCGCTACGACTTTCAAGCTCCCATTGCCAATGCCTGGGAACTCAAACGGGTGTGGCCGCGTGCCGAGTTACTGATTGTTGACAATGCTGGTCATGCTCTCAACGCTGACCTAACCCAGGCACTCATTTATGCTACTCAGCGATTCGCTGTCTTTCATTAAGAGCGAAAAGATATGTGTTAAGACTCATCACTTGGAACATGAACAAATGATGCGTTGTCTGTTTTTGAACGTGCGCTGTCGCCTAGAAAAATTATAAAGCTGTGATACATCGCCCCTACACCTTTGTTTTCTCTCTATCAGTTTCAGATGGACCTTTCTCGTTTAGGTCATACAAAGGATTAAACCAGCGCAAAAGACCAAAACGGCTTGCACCCAACAATTCCCATGCCCGCACGATTCCGAGTCCATAGGCACTCATAACTAATGTTGTCAATTCGCCAACAGGTCCTACATCATTGGGAGAACGCGCGAGCAGTACCGCGAAATAAAACTCAAACCCATAAAGCACTAAACCTATTAAGATCAGCACTGCGCGTCGTATGCCTGTTTGCCAGTTGGGTGGTCTCGATAGCGCAGTAAATGCCAAAAATATGCTATTCGTGAAGCCTATTCCTGCCATAACAAGCGTGAACCACGCTATATTTGAATGTGGAACCAGGGCATTAAACGAAATGAAAAAGGCATTCAGTAAAGCTGTAAACGAACTAGATGCTACAGCACGACGTTCCGATGGAGCACTACCCATGATAAAACGTTCCGGTGCCACTGCGATGGCAACAAAAAGCAGTCCGACCAGAGCAGCACCCGCGCCAGTGCTAGCAACAAAAAAATTGTTGAATTCAGAAGGAACCATACAACAAAAGCGTCCTTTGCAATAAAATACTCATGCGTAGTATATAACATTGCTGTGCTCCCGTTTGACACAGACACCTCTTGCTTCTTACAATGAGGGAACAGATACTTATATCCTGTGTTCTTCGTGCAAGTTACACATTACAATAGAAAGTATAGATACATGACCACCGCCGAACAAGACCGCCGACTCAATCCCTACCCCTGGTATCAGATGATGCGTGCTAACAATCCGATTGCCTACAATCCAAGCTACAACGTATGGAGCGTTTTCAGTTATGAAGCTGTACAGCGCGTCCTAACAGACTATAGCGATTTTTCCTCGCAGACTATGGGTAGCAGTTCTAGTATGCCTCTTAACACAAGCATAATAAACATAGACCCACCACGTCACCGCCAGTTACGGAGCATTGTCACACAGGCATTCACGCCTCGCACAATCGCACAACTGACTCCACGCATCACGCAGATTGTCAATGAACTCCTGGATGACGTTGCCGCGAAAGGCAAGATGGATGTCATCACAGACCTTGCCTATCCACTACCCGTAATTGTTATCGCTGAACTTCTCGGTATCCCTGTAGAATACCGCCAGCAGTTCAAGCTCTGGTCAGATGTCATCGTTGGCTCGGAAAATCCCGCAGGCGGCGAACCGCAAAAAGAAATGATGGACTACTTCTCTGGTTTGATTGAAGAGCGTAGACGCGAACCCAAAGACGACCTGATCAGCGCGTTACTTGCCGCACAGGTTGATGGCGAATATCTCTCCAAAAAAGAGTTAGTCGGCTTTTTTATTCTTTTACTTGTCGCGGGCAACGTCACAACCACTAACCTTATCGGCAACTCGTTCCTCTGCTTTGATGAATTTCCTCATGCATTACAACAACTTTATGCAGACCATTCGCTTGTCCCTGCTGCCATAGAGGAAGTGTTGCGCCATCGTTCACCCGTGAGCAACATGTACCGTGTCGTGCGTGAAGACACCAATCTTGATGGAAAACGTATCGCTGCAGGTAGCTTCATGGTTGCCTGGATAGCCTCCGCGAACCGCGACGAAACACAGTTCCCGAACGCCGACACGTTCGATATCACACGTTCGCCCAATCGTCATCTTGCCTTTGGACATGGCATCCACTTCTGCCTCGGCGCACCACTGGCACGCCTTGAAGCAAAAATCGCTCTCGAAAGCATGCTCACACGTTTTCCAGAGATGCAGCGCGTACCCAACGTCTCACTTGAAGCACTCTCAAGCATGATTCTCTACGGCGTCAAAAATCTACCCATCACCTTCCAACCATCATAAGTAGCAGCATAAGTATGAAGCTGGAGCATTTCAAGAGAATACGTTCAGTAGGGACCGATTGATCGCGTCCTCGTTGGCGGTTGATTGCGACGAGGACGCGATCAATCGGTCCCTACTGAAAGACGATTGTTTCGCCCTGTTCCCCATTTATAAGCGGGTGCATCAATAAGCAAGGAGTAGCTAGTAATGCCGGAAGCGACACCACAATTCAAGCAGCAACTCAAGGAAGCTTTTAACGCCATTCAAGAGGGACAAGTCTTCACATTTCGCCGTACCTTCACCGCTGGTGATGTTGCCCTGTTCTGCGGTGTCACCGGCGACTACAACCCCTACCACATAGACCAGACCTTCCTCGAAGAAAGCTGGTTCAAGCGTCCCATCATTCCTGGTCTGCTCACCGCTAGCATGATAACGCATATCGGCGGCATGATTGGCTTTCTCGCCTCAGAAATGGAGTTCAACTTTATTTCTCCCGTATACGTTGACGATACCATCACTTGCGTCGTCACCTTCAACGAGCGAGACGAGGTGAAGCGCAAACTTCGTGCGAAAGCAATCTTTACCGACCAAAACGGCAAAGAAGTCTTGCAAGCCAAATTCGCTGGCTTTCCCGCCAATGTTCGTCTCGCCCATTAAAGCACCGTTTGTAGAGACCCGACGTATCGCGTTCACTACACAAGCAAAGCAATATAAAGTCCTTGTACCGGATGCATTGATAAACGTGTTAAGGAGAGTTTAGGCACCATGCATACACCAGAGTGGCTTTCCTTTTTTGAACGTCCTTTTCCAAGTGCTAACATGGTGCTTATCCGTAGCACACGTCCTGTCCTAATAGACACTGGCTTTGGTAGCGACATTACCATCACCGAAGCCATGCTACAAGCAGCAGATGTTCCTCCGCAATCCCTCACTCTTATCGCAAATACACACTATCACTGCGATCATGTGGGTGGCAATCACATGCTCCAACAACGCTACAACATACCTATTGCCGCGCATCGTTGGGATATGGCAATGGTTAATCAGCGTGACCGTGAGGCATGCAGTGCCGAATGGCTTAACCAACCCATCGAGTCCTATCACGTCGATATTCCGCTCTCTGATAGCAACGAAATTGACGCAGGCAACATAAAATTACAGGTCATCCATACACCTGGGCATACGCTAGGCCACCTTGCATACTATGAGCCACGCGAACAAATACTCATTTGTGGTGATACCTTTCATCGTGACGATGTGGCGTGGCTCAATATCTTTCGTGAAGGCGTGGGAGCTATACAGCGTATGCAAGATACCCTTGATCGTCTCGCGCGTCTACCCATTCGCTATGCTTGTTCTGGACACGGACCTGCGATGGACAACCCACAAGCCTCGCTCGATGCCGCACGTCGTCGCTACGACAAGTGGTTTGCTGACCCCGAAAAGCTCGCATGGCATGCCTGTAAGCGTATCTTCACCTACGCTCTCATGCTCTTTAATGGTATGACTGCCGACGAAATACCACCATATCTCCTGGAAAGTCCCTGGTTTCACGACTTCACACGTTACACCTTTAAATGCGAACCTATCGCCTTCATACAGCCCCTTCTCGACGAAACCCTCCGTTCACGCGCTGCCGCTTGGCAAAATGGACGCCTCATGCCTATAACACCCTATACACCGTTACCTAACAATTGGCCCCAAGGCCCTTCACGTCCCAGCGATTGGCCCCGTCTTATCTGAGATATACTTTATAGTATGTTTATGTATAGAAACTATTTTTCTGAAAGGGACAGATAATGGTCTCCTTTCATTCTGCTATAAATCGGTGGTACTGTGAAGAGCGAGAAAGGAAAATTTAATTGCAGAAGCAGAGGAGAGAGCTATGAAATATCTTGTTCCCGACTATATTTACACGCCGCAGGGAGTAGAGCGTGATATGCTGTTCACAATTACAGACGAAGGACGGATAGCCACCATCGAGAAGCAAGACGCTGAAATACTATCCACACTCACTACCGACACCCTCACGCGGCTTCCAGATACGCTCTTACTTCCTAGTTTCGTCAATGCACATAGCCATGTCTTCCAACGTGCATTGCGCGGTCATACGCACCGTCCACTTTCGGATCATGATAGCTTTTGGACATGGCGGCGCGCGATGTACGCGGAGGCACAACGGCTTACTCCCGATAGCCTATACGAGGGTGCGTTACGTACTTACCGTGAAATGCGCTCGGTAGGCTACACCACCGTTGGTGAGTTTCACTACGTGCATCATCAACCCGATGGACAGCCTTACGACAACCCTAACGCAATGTCTGAAGCGGTGCTTGCAGCAGGACATGATGCAGGTATACAAGTCGTCTTACTCATGACCGCCTATGCCCAAAGTGGCTTCAATCAGCCACCTGAAGAGCAACAACGCCGTTTCTGTGATCGCTCAGTTGATGCTTACCTGCAACGTGTCGAGGACCTACGCGTCAAAGGTGTTGCCATAGGAGTCGCGCCACACTCAGTACGTGCCGTACCAGAGCATTGGTTCCGTGCCATTGCTTCATATAGCCGAAAGTACAATGTTCCACTCCATGTTCATGCTGATGAACAGAGAGCAGAGATTGAGCAATGTCAATCGGTCTATAATTGCACTCCTATCGAACTCTTGGAACGCTTCAATGCATTAGGACCACACACGACCATTATTCATGCAACTCATGCAAACGAAGCTGAGTTTGCGTTATTAGCGCAATACGGCTGTACCGTCTGTGTCTGTCCCACAACGGAGGGTGATCTTGGCGATGGCATTGCACCCTACGATGAATTCATGGAAAAGGATATCCTGCTTGCCATTGGTTCAGATAGTAACACACGTCTTGACCCAATAGAGGAGTTGCGTTGGGCAGAGTACACGGCACGAATGCGCTATCAGCGTCGCCGCATCCTCGTCTGTGAAAAATTGGCCTCGCCAGGTCCACTGCTACTTGATATTGGTACACATGGTGGTGCTATTGCTCTTGGACAAGAAACAGGTATCCTCGCTCCTGGCATGTCTGCTGATTTCGTTGCCATCGACCTCACTCATCCCTCCCTCTATGGCTGGACCGAGGAGGACTTCTTAGATACGTTGTTCTTTGGTGCCTCAGCAAACGTAATAAAAAATGTGTGGCTTCGCGGTGAGAAACTGCATGGATAATATGTCAACATCATTCATGCAGTTTCTCACCACCATTACCCCCTTGTCAGATTGGCAATTTAATGATAACCTCGACATGCAATAAATTAGCCAAAAAGCACAAGGAGAGAATATTTACATGTCACAGACCGCGAACGATGGCAATAAAACTACACAAAAATTATACCGTCCTGGACAACGCCAACAGGAGCGTCTGCAACGTATCGCGCGTCGAAAAAGGCGTCAGCAGATTATCTTGAGCAGTATTATCGCTGTAGTCCTGATTGCACTCGGCATTATTGGTATCACACAATATCAAGCGTATACTGCTCACCAGCAGGTCCTCTCGGCTGCCGCAACTGGTACAAGTACAACAAAGGCACAATTGCAGGGTTCCGCAGAGGCAAACGCTACCGTTACTGCTGGTGTTCAAGCATCTGCAACCTCAGCTGCCCATATCGTTGCCACCGCTTATGCTGGAACTCCCATCCCTTCCGCAGGTCCTGCACTTCCGCCCGTTGTCACAAAACCTGCAACAAAACTACCTGATGGCTTACAAGTTATAAATATTAAAACTGGTTCTGGCCTTGAAGCAAAAGCTGGCAGTACCGTCACCGTCGAATACACTGGTTGGCTAGCAAGCACAGGCCAAAAGTTTGATAGTAGCTTCGATCATGGTGCTCAACCTTTCGATGTAACCCCTCTCGGTCAAGCACAAGTCATTCAAGGCTGGAACGAAGGACTGATAGGCATGCAAGCGGGTAGCACACGCCGTCTCATCATCCCACCAGCACTTGGCTACGGTTCCCAGGCCAATGGCCCTATTCCCGCAAACTCTACTCTTATCTTCGATATAACCGTACTCGCAGTCAAGTAGTATCCTGTAGGGACCGATTGATCGCGTCCTCGTCTTTAACATCCTTCATCATTTGTGATTGCGACGAGGACGCGATCAATCGGTCCCTACCAAACGTTCCTTGCACGATAGTCAATAAGGATAAGCATATGGCAATTCGGCATGATGCACACGAAGAAGAAATGAGTCTCGAAGCATTCTTTGCTCTTGTAGACAGCGATCCCGAACATCGCTATGAGTACATTGATGGTTATGCTTATATGATGACTGGTGGAACACCTGATCACTCTATTATAGGTGCTAACTTGAATAGAATTCTTGGCGAACGACTTAGGAAACGCCCTTGCATTGTGTACAATTCAGATGTATTCATTGAGTTAGCTGATGCAACAAATTGTCTTTGTCCAGATGCAACTGTAAGCTGTGATAAACGGGACCGTCATGCGGTAAAAGTTATTCATCATCCCTGTGTTGTTGCTGAGGTACTTTCACCTGGGACGAAAGCTCGTGACCGAGGTATAAAATCAGACCTTTATCAAAATATTCCAACTGTGCAAGAAATTCTTTTTATTGACACACAAGTTATGCGTGTTCAATTGTATCGACGCGAAACCGATTTTTGGACTATGCGTAACTTCACACACGGCAAGATTGAATTGACCAGCTTGAGCATTGATTTCTCGGTTGCTGAGGTATACGAAAAAACTACCTTTGACGACACATTTACAGAAGACGAATAACAAATACTCAAATTTACCCTTGACACAACGTAGACAGAGTGGGTATAATTCTAACAATTTGAAACAAGTATCCCTATAATTTCATGCTGTGAAAAGGCGTACATCATTGTGACTTCAAACATCTGGATCGTGACAATACAGACAACAATACAAAGAATGTATTGCCGTATAACCCATCTCATAGATGGGCCGGGTGGCGTTTTTCAAGAAAGCTCTTTTCTTCCTTATCCCGTTTTCAGGGGTGAGGAATTTTTTTTGACCTTTTTTATAGTATACTTTGGGAGGGTCTATGAGTAGCATCACAATTCCTATTGAACGCACACTTACACCGATAAACAATAACTTCAAAGGGAAAGATATTGTTTCCCTTGACCAATTTTCGCAGGCCGACCTCTATCAACTTTTTACACTGACACATATGATGAAACGTCTAGCCGTCAAGAGCGAGGCCTCAAACGTACTTGCAGGTACTATAACCTCATTGCTATTCTATGAGCCATCGAGCAGAACATTTGGCTCGTTCGCGGCAGCAATCAAGCGACTGGGAGGGCAGACACTCGACATTCAAAGCCCTGAAACCGTAACTTCCGTCTACAAAGGCGAGTCGTTTGAAGACACCATTCGCGTCTTTGAAGCTTACTCCGACGCGATTGTGCTCCGTCACAAAACTGCGGGTGCCGCAAAGCAAGCAGCAGAAGCCGCCGAATTTGTGCCAATCATCAACGCGGGTGATGGCAACAATGAGCATCCAACCCAGACATTGTTGGACCTCTACACTCTTTATGAAACATTTGGCCGACTCGACAACCTAACCGGGCTGCTCGTCGGCGACCTGTTAAACAGCCGCACCATTCATTCACTCATTCGAGGTCTTTCGCTTTTTAAAGGCAACACCGTATACTTGCTCTCGCCATCTCGTTTACAACTAGCACGAGAAGACTTACAACAGCTTCGCGCACGTGGCATAACTATCATCGAAATTACCTGCGAGCAAGAGATACCACACGACTGCAATTTCTGGTACTGGACCCGTGTGCAGAAAGAGCGTTTTACCTCTCTTGAAGACTACAACGGCGTTGCACAAGAGACATTCACGGTGACGCCACGTCTTATGGCACGCTATGCCAGCAAGCATATGATCTTAATGGACCCTCTACCACGCGTTGGCACAATTGATCCTTCAGTTGATCGAGACTCACGCGCTGTCTATCTACGCTCACAAATAAGAAACGGCCTCTATACACGCATGGCTCTGCTTGCATTAGTACTTGGTCGGGAATAATTGGAAGGATAACAATGTTGCACACAACAATACCGAAAAATCTACTTACGGAAGATGCTCCAATGTATACGGTTACTCAAAGAACGATACCCTCACACGGTACACTTATCCTGGCAGACGGAACACACATGGAAGGGCTATCATTTGGCTATGAAGGTCCAATTGCTGGCGAAGTCGTCTTTAGCACTGGCATGGTAGGCTATCCCGAAGCCTTTACAGATGCCTCGTTTGCGGGTCAAATTCTCAACATGACCTATCCGCTCATCGGCAACTATGGTGTCCCCGACCCTTCGTGTTGGGAAAGCGACAGAGTGCGGATCTCTGGCCTGATTGTCTCAAACTACACCGATGAGCCTTCGCACTACCAGAGCATCATGAACCTGGGAACATGGTTGCAAGAGCAAAGAGTGCCTGCGCTGGAAATTAAAGACACACGTTTTCTAACGCAGCATATCCGTACTCACGGTGCTATGCTAGGCAAAATCGTGTTTGACCAGGACATCCCCTTTCATGACCCGAACACCGACAACCTTGTGGCTCAGGTCTCAAATCCACATGTTTCTATGGATGGAAATGGTGATATCACGGTCGTCTTGCTAGATTGCGGCGCGAAACACAACATTGTACGGTCTCTTCTTGCACGCAATATTCGCGTCATAACCGTTCCCTGGGACTATGATCTTTTCTCACAGACGCGCGGTTTTGACTTCGACGCCCTCTTGATTTCCAATGGACCCGGCGATCCTAAGATGGCACAAAAGACCATCCAGACTATCCACACCGCGTTGGAGCAGAAAATTCCTACGCTCGGTATCTGTTTGGGCCATCAACTGTTAGCCCTTGCTGCTGGTGGGGATACCCACAAGCTCAAATTTGGGCATCGCAGCCAGAACCAGCCCTGCCTCTTAGAAGGTTCCAAACGCTGTTATATTACAACACAAAATCATGGTTTCGCGGTAGGCACTCTGCCAGCCGAGTTTGCTCCTTGGTTTACCAACGCCAACGACGGCAGTAACGAAGGAATGCATCACCCTACGCTCCCCTTCTTCTCTGTACAATTTCATCCAGAGGCAACGCCAGGACCAGAAGACACAAACTGGATTTTTGACTACTTTTTAGACAAGGTAAGAGGAAACTAAGATAGTGAAGACATTTCAGAAAGTGTTGGTGCTGGGAGCAGGAGCACTCAAGATCGGACAAGCCGGAGAGTTCGACTACTCCGGTTCACAGGCACTCAAGGCGTTGCGTGAGGAAGGCATCCGCTCCGTACTTGTCAATCCAAATATCGCCACTATCCAGACATCGAAAGCTCTGGCAGATGAAGTATACTTCTTACCTGTCACGCCCTTTTTTGTCGAGAAAATTATCGCCAAAGAGCGACCCGACGGTATCCTGCTCTCTTTCGGCGGACAGACCGCACTCAATTGTGGAGTCGATTTGTTCAAAAGCGGCGTATTAGAAAAATACAATGTACAGGTGCTGGGCACACCTGTCTCGGCAATTCTCTTGACAGAAGACCGTCAGGAGTTCGCACAACATCTTGGCACCATTTCCATCCCGACTCCACAAAGTAAAACTGCGGACACACTTGAAGATGCACTCATTATCGCCAAGGATATTGGTTTTCCTGTCATGGTACGTGCTGGCTTCGCGCTTGGAGGGCAGGGGTCCGGCGTTGCACGGCATCTCGAAGAATTGGAGCATATAGTAACTGGGGCGCTTGCCTTTGCGCCCCATGTGCTCATCGAGCGATACCTGCATCATTACAAAGAGGTTGAGTACGAGGTGGTGCGTGATCGTTATGATAACTGTATCACCGTGTGCAACATGGAAAACATGGACCCACTTGGTATTCATACGGGCGAATCAATTGTTTTAGCACCAAGTCAGACTCTTACCAATGCCGAATACCAGGAACTGCGTAGTGCATCGACTAAAATTGTGAGAAGTTTGGGCATCGTTGGCGAGTGCAACGTACAGTTTGCTCTTGATCCCAAAACATCGGCCTATTTTGTGATCGAGGTCAACGCACGTCTCTCGCGCAGTTCCGCACTTGCCAGCAAAGCAACAGGCTACCCCCTTGCCTATGTCGCCGCCAAACTCGCTATGGGCTATGGCTTAACTGAACTAACAAACGAGGTAACTGGCGTCACGCAGGCTTGTTTCGAGCCAAGCCTGGACTATCTTGTCGTAAAGATACCGCGTTGGGATCTCGACAAGTTCAAGGGCGTCGATGAAACTATCGGCACAGGTATGAAATCCGTTGGTGAGGTGATGGGCATTGGGCGTACCTTCGAGGAGGCGTACCAGAAAGCTATTCGTATGCTGGACCTGGATATCGAAGGTGCCACCTCTGAAAAGGTCTTTGGTAGCAGCGAAACGGTGCATGATGCCATTACAAAATATCTCTACACGCCTACCCCAAAGCGTATGTTTGCTTTAGCAATGGCCCTGCGTTCGGGTATCTCAGTCGAAAAAATATATGGTATTACTGGTATCGATCCTTGGTTTCTACAAAAAATTAAGCGTATCGTTGATGCCGAATATGACCTGCAAGCGAGCCAGGACCTTTCAGCACCTCGACTTTGGGAACTCAAGCAGATGGGTTTGTCGGATAAACGCATCGGTGTGCTAACAGGCAAAACAGGCTTAGAGATACGTAAACATCGTAAAGACCTTGGCGTTCTTCCCAGTGTCTTTCAGATTGACACACTCGCCGCCGAATTTCCTTCCGACACAAATTATCTCTACATGACCTACAATGGTCATCACAATGATGTTGAGCCGTTAGCAGACGAGGGTGTGGTCATTCTTGGCTCCGGCCCCTACCGTATCGGTTCATCGGTAGAGTTTGACTGGACAAGCGTCAGTACGGTTGAGGCACTCAAACGGCACAATAAACGTTCTATTGTTATCAACTGTAATCCCGAAACCGTCTCGACAGATTATGATACCTCGGACCGCTTATACTTTGAAGAGCTTACCTTCGAGCGTATCACCGACATTTGCGAATTTGAGTCACCCTATGGAGTCATCGTTTCCGTTGGCGGACAGACGCCAAACAATCGTGCTAAAGCTCTCAAAAGCTATGGTATCCATCTGCTGGGAACCGATGCCACTAATATTGACCGTGCCGAGGACCGTGGCAAATTCTCTAACCTGCTCGATACGTTAGGCATTCGCCAGCCAGAGTGGAACAGTTTTGCAGATATTGAGGAACTTACCAGCTTTGCTGAGCGCGTTGGTTATCCCGTGCTTGTACGCCCATCATATGTTCTTTCTGGCAGCGCGATGAACATCTGCTATACAAAAGCAGAACTGGTGCGTTATACAAAAGAGGCGGCAGCAGTCTCACCAGAACATCCAGTCACCGTTTCCAAATTTTTTGAGAAGTTCAAAGAAATTGAGCTTGACGCGGTAGCACAGCAGGGCGAGATCAAAGCCTTTGTTGTTTCAGAGCACATTGAAAATGCAGGTGTTCATTCTGGTGATGCCACTATTGTATTGCCACCCCAAAACATCAATGTCGAGACGCGCGCAAAGGTCGAGCATGTAGGACACGCCATTGCGAAGGCTCTAGCGATTACCGGTCCATTCAACGTGCAATTTCTAGCACGAGACAATCAGGTGTACGTCATCGAAGCAAACTTACGAGCGTCACGCACCTTCCCCTTCATCTCAAAGGTAATTGGTGTTAACTTCATGACTCTGTTTGTCGATGCCCTGTTTGAAGAGAACATTCCTGCCATCCCTATTCTTCCGCCAAACTTCGTTGCTGTTAAAGCACCACAATTCTCATTTTCTCGCTTATCGGGTGCGGACCCAGCATTGGGTGTTGAAATGGCTTCGACAGGTGAGGTTGCTTGCTTTGGAGATGATGTTGAGGAAGCTTATCTCAAAGCCATCATCGCGACTGGTGGCTCCGTACCATCAAAAGGTGTCTTCATTAGTCTTGGTGGCAAAGAGAAAAAACTCGACTTCCTGGAGAGCGCGAAGCAATTACACGAGCTAGGAATACCCCTCTACGCCACAGCGAAGACATGCGAATTTTTACAAGCTCACGGCATCGACGCCACTATGCTCTACAAAATTCACGAGGAGCGTTCGCCCAACGTGCTAACGTATTTCCGTGACAACAAAATCGACCTTGCCCTCAACATCGTTGATGGTCACATTAAAAAGGAACTCGACGACGACTACGAGATGCGCCGCTACGCCGTTGATCATAACATCCAGTTGTTCACGAAAATCAAACAAGCGCGCCTTTTCATCAAAGCCATTGTCGAAAAAGACCTCGCCACCATTCCTATAAAATCCTGGAACGAATACGTGTAGGGACCGCTTCATCGCGTCCTTGTCGGCGGTGGATTGCCACGAGGACGCGATGAAGCGGTCCCTACATATATCCTGTTTCAATTGTTAAAGAGCATCATCGGTCCCTACAAACACCGTATCCGCATTTATTAGGGAAACTATATTATATGGCCTTTGCAAAAGAGTTTATACCAAAGGAATACCCATCCATGTCAACAACACTTATCGGGTCGCTCGTACTACCCGACAAGCTTATAGAGGGAACATTACATCTCGCAAACGGAAAAATTGAGCGCATCGAAGAAGGATTTGTCCAAAACCCCACGCACGATTTTCGTGGCAAGTACATACTGCCAGGCTTGTTAGAGGTACATGGACATCTACGCGAGCCGGGTCTGGATTATAAAGAAGATATTGCTCACGGGTCGCGCGCAGCCCTTGCAGGTGGCTACACCACAATCTTTGATATGCCAAATACAAAGCCCCCAACCACAACCGTTGCGCGTGTTAAAGAGCAGATACAGCGTTATGAGCAAAAGTCGTACACCGATTTTGCGATCAACATGGGCACCTCGCTTGAGGATAGCGACGAATTGAAAAGAATAGATACGAGCTTGATTACAGGCGTCAAAATCTTCGCAGCAGGACACGCTACCACGCCCACAACCATAGGTCGTATCAGCGATATCGCCAAAATTTTTGAGATCCTTGGTGAGCGCAGAATCATGGCTCTTATCCATGCCGAAAATCAAGAATTGGTTGACTATTTCACTCATCACTATCGAAACACATTGCGGCGTGACGATCCAGCCGCGTGGAGTGAGGCGCGAAATTCCACCGTCGTCTTGACCTCTGTGCTTGAAATGATTGCGCTTGCGAAACACTTTGGCGTCAAACTCTATCTTTTACATCAATCAACACCGGAAGAACTAGCCGCCATCGCCTTTGGTAGAAGTCTTGGCGTCGATGTCTATGGGGAAGTTCTCACCTTTCATCTCGCATTCAATACCGATGACTATGCTATGCATGGCAACCTCATCAATGTCTCGCCCTCGGTACGCGGTCCACAAGTACAAACAGACCTCTGGCGGCTTCTACGCGACGGAACAATAGACACGGTTGTTACCGATCATGCGCCCCACACGCTTGAAGAGAAGCACAAAAAGAGCGTGTGGGAGGTTGCGTCAGGCATCCCTGGTTTTCAGGAGTCCTTGCCCGTTCTGATTAGTGGTTGGATACAGCATTTCGGGCATGAAACGCTGAACGAAGGTTTGTTACGTATCGCGCAAGTTACGTCGCAAAATATCGCTCACATCTTTGATTTTCCACAAAAGGGCGGCCTTATCCCCGGAAAAGATGCTGATATTGTCGTCGTCGATACCGCTAAAACATGGACGGTGCAGAAAGCAGACCTGTTCACGAAAAATCAGTGGTCGGCCTACGAAGGGATGAAATTTGTGGGCCGGCCCATTACTACTTTCCTACGTGGTACGATGGTATATCAAGATGGCACTATCCTCGGTCAGCCGCAGGGAAGACGAGTCGAGAGGCAAGCACAATAATGAACGATCCAAAGATTATGCAAAGATTTGTAGACGCGGGAGCCATTATCACAGAGAGTCATTTTGTGTACAACTCTGGTCGTCATAGCTCTGTCTATATTAATAAAGATGCCCTCTATCTGCATACTGGTATCATTTCACAACTATGCCAGAGCATGGTACAACCATATGATGCCGACCGGATAGATGTCATAGTTGGTCCCGTACTAGGTGGCATTGTCTTGTCACAATGGACCACACATTATCTCAATAGCCGACGCACAACAGGTGAAACGCTCGCGGTCTACGCGGAAAAAGAGCAAGGGTCCGATCAAGCATTTGCGTTTTACCGAGGCTACGACAAACACATACCTGACAAAAATATCCTGGTTGTTGAGGACATTTTAACGACAGGTGGTTCTGTGCGGAGAGTCATTGAGCTTGTACGCAAGCATGGTGGTAATGTAATGGGTGTAAGTGCGTTGTGTAATAGAGGAAACGTTCAACCACAAGACATTGGCGACGTACCAATTCATACTCTTATCACGCTCGACTTGGAAACGTATAGTGAAGGAGATTGTCCTTTCTGTCGGCAAGGTGTTCCCATCAATACAGATGTTGGCAAAGGACGCCTGTTTCTGGCAAAGCAAAGGGCGTCATAACATGTATGAACAACAAGAAGACACTTTGAAGTCTACATTTATCTCGATGCTGGAAAAACGTTGGCAAGACAATACATCTGTCTGTGTTGGGCTAGACCCCGTGTATGATCGACTTCCCATCAGTGTGAGACAGGATGCGTCGCCTGAGGATGCTTTCTTCGCATTCAACCGTGCCATCATTGATGCCACTTATGATCTCGTCTGTGCGTATAAGCCTAATTCCGCGTTTTATGAAGCTCTCGGTGATGCAGGGATACGTGTCTTAATAAAGACCGTTGCCTACATACAACACACCTATCCACTTATTCCTGTGATTTTAGATGCTAAGCGGGCCGACATTGGTAATACCAACCTTGGCTATGCAGAGGCTGCGTTTGAGACTATATGCGCCGATGCTATTACCGTACATCCCTATCTTGGCAAAGAGGCACTCGCTCCTTTTCTCGCAAGAAAAGACAAGGGTATCATCGTATTGGTGAAAAACTCAAATCCTGGTAGTGACGAGTTCCAAAATCTATTGGTTGGTGATAAGCAAGAGCCACTCTATCAAGTTGTTGCTCGCAACATCGCACACAGTTGGAATACATACGGTAACTGTGCCATTGTTGTTGGCGCGACCTATCCATCCGAACTCAGGCGAGTACGCACAATCGTAGGTGATATGCCTATTCTTATCCCAGGCATCGGCGCACAAGGCGGTGATATTGCGGCAACAGTAGCGGCAGGAAAAGATAGTCGCGGTTGGGGTATGATAATCAACTCCTCACGTAACATTCTTTTCGCCTCACCTAACGAGGATTTCGCGCAAGCCGCCAGAAACGTGACGCAAAAACTACGAACCGAAATTAATAAGTATAGATAACACACATGAATAATTTACTATGAAGCTGCAAACAGAACTGGCACCACGACACAAAAGTGGTCTACTCCTAAAAAATCCCGTGCTCATGGCGTCGGGTACATTTGGCTATGGCATCGAAAACGCGAAAATCGCCGATGTGCAACGTCTGGGTGCCGTTATCTCAAAGGGCACAACACTACGTTCGCGCAAGGGTAACGAGCAACCACGTACTGTAGAAACCTCGGCTGGAATGCTCAACGCCATCGGACTACAAAATCCAGGAGTACATGCAGTCATCTCTAAATACGCACCCATCTGGTCCGGTTGGGATACTCCTGTTCTCGTCAATATCGCAGGTGAGGATATCGAGGAGTTTGTGAGGATTGCCGAGCAACTCGAAGGTGTCGTGGGCGTGGCAGGTATCGAGGTCAACGTCTCTTGCCCCAATGTACGTGCTGGCGGTGCCGTTTTCGGTGCTGATCCACAGGCCGTTGCACAAGTAACTGCTGCACTTCGTATAGCTACAACACTTCCGCTCATCGTCAAACTGTCGCCCAATACTGGCGATGTACGACCGACTGCATTAGCCGCCGCACAAGCCGGAGCCGATGCTGTGTCGTTGATTAATACCATCACCGGTATGAGCATAAATATTGTCACGCGTACCCCTACCCTTGCTAATAGAACAGGCGGTTTATCAGGACCTGCTGTCAAACCAATCGCGTTACGCATGGTCTACGAAGTGGCGCAATCATTACGCGTGTCCTATCCCAACGTCCCGATCATTGGTCTAGGTGGCATACGAAACACAACTGATGCATTAGAATTTCTTATGGCTGGTGCATCAGCCATCGAAATCGGGACTGCTAACTTCATAAATCCTCGTGTAGGTATCGAGATCGTCGAAGGTATCACCGCATTCCTTGAGAAGGAAGGTGTGGAGGATGTGAAGGAGATAATCGGTGTTGCTTTAGGGTAACTATAATAATGGACGACGGATATCAATGATTGCCTCCGTAAGCGTTGTAAAGGCTCCTTCAAGCTCTTTCTGGCGGTGTCGAAGCACGTTTGCAAGGATGTTTGCTCTGTCTATAATTGGTATAGCTCTTGAAATGCGAAGCAAGAGTACACCCGAAGTTGGCTTACGCTCATGTAGAACGAGTCGTTCAAAGTTTTTATCATATCTGATAAGAAGGGCTTGCTGAGAGAAAGCATCTTCAAGGATGATACGATCATCTACTTGTCGTGTGACATAAGTTACTGAATGACCTTCGGCTCGAAGACGTACCACAATCTGTTGGGCAATATTTTCATCAACATAGATCTTCACGACGCTGCCTGATCTAATGGATAAGTAACCTCCGCTCTTAATGTATCTGCGGCAAATGCAAGGGCAGCATAAATTGCTTCACGAGTAAGGCGAGGATACGACTCAAGAATTTCATCAATTGTTGTACCGGCTGAAAGCTCATCAAGGATAAGTTCAACGGGAATACGCGTTCCCTTAATTGCAGGTTTTCCAAAGAGTACGTTTGGATTCGATGTAATCCATTCTCGATAATTAGGCATAATGTTCTTCTATCCAATTCTATTAATACCTTGACACATCAAGAACTTTTTCAAGTATAGCACATCACACAGAATTATACCCCAGCACTACCAACCCCACAATCACTAGACCAATCCCCAACGCTTGATGCTTTGCCAGCCGTTCATGTAAGACGAAAATGCCAAACAAAAGTGGAAGCAGGACAAAACATGAAATGACCCCCGCCGCTATTCCTGTAGCTGTAACATGCGTATCTAGACTATAGAGCAGCAGCCCGCCAGTATCAAGCATCCCTACAAGTGCCGCAAGTCCTATACCCAGCGGCCAGGAACTAGACCGTGTGTCTTTCGCATGCTCTATCAAAAAAGTATGAGAGCGAACACGTATGTATTGCCAGAACCGAACACTTGCAATGGCAAGCGTACTGAAAATACGCATCCAGAAAATTGGCAAAAACCATCCCACAGCCTTCGTCGCAATGCCAATCCCAAACAAGCTAACACTGAACAGTACTACAGCGACCAATGCCCATCTCGTTCCTCCCTTAGCAATGGAAGATGAGCCTAACGTTTTGAGAAAGGCTACAGGAGATGTACCATCCAATGAAGCAAAAATAATGCCGAGAAACAAAATGACCAGCGCACCCCCTTGCCATATCCCAAACGACTCGTGCAAAATAAGCAGCGCTAGCAGGGTTGTAACAGCACCATCAACAGAGATGAGCGGAGACACAATGGCGACAGGCCCTAACTCTAATCCACGATAAAAAGCGAAGTAACCAGCCGCAGTGAATAGACCAATAACGAGACCCAGTGGAAGACTCTGGAGAAGGCTCTGTTGTGTCAACGCGAGTGGTCCCCACGCTAGTGCCAAAAAAACGAAAAGAAGTGGAAGTCCCCATATATGCGAGAAAAAAAGCGTTGTAAGTATTCCGACTCGACGCAAAACAATCGTGGCGAGTATATCTGCCATACCCCAACATAGCGCGCCACTTAGTCCTATCAGAATGCCATAAAGTGCCATCACGTATCTCCTGCTTTTCCCTCTATCCATCTCATTCCTAAAAAGCAGCAGTGATAGAACGGCGATGGAGTCCGTTGACACACATTTATTTACCTGCTAAAATAGTTTTACTGGTAAGAGTATAATAAAATAAATATTACCTGTCAAGAATATTTTAACGGTAAGAAAAAAGGAGAGGATGTATTGTGACAAAACATACTAGTGTAGGGAACAGTGCGTCCTTAATAGAAACGCTTGAACTTCTGGGTGAACGCTTGTGTTTAGATTTTATAAATACGATGGACCCAAGAATGGGAGAGCATCCGCGTGAGTTCCTTAATACCTATTCTGATCTTGTCGTATGGAGTCAGTATGTGGATGTCTTAACACAAGAGCAAAGCGAGAGCCTTCTACAAGACGCTCAGAATCATTCAGAGGAAGCTACAGAAGTATTTAAAGACGCTATCTTGTTGCGTGAGTCGCTTTATAATGTATTCTCTGCACTAGCAACGAAATTAGAGCCGCGAGGGTCGGATATGGAAAGAGTACAACATATGTTCGCCCTCGCAATGACACAGGCTCAACTCTCTCGTGTACAAAAGCAATTCACCTGGCAGTGGAGCGAAAGTCAAACTAGACTTGATGGTATGTTGTGGCCTATTGTGTGTTCTGCGATGTCTATCCTAACATCCGAAGAGTGGCAACGGGTAAAGCAATGCCCAGGACTGAATGACTGTGGTTGGCTCTTTCTTGACACCAGCAAAAATGGAAGCCGCCAGTGGTGTAGTATGCAAGAATGTGGTAGCCGCGCAAAAATGCGCCGCCAGTACGCACGCAAACGTGCTGAGCGTGTATGAAACTTACGCTTGTACTATTGAAGGGATACGAATAGTAAAGAGTGTTCCCACACCCTCTTCGCTCTCGACGGTTATTGTTCCTGCATGTTGCTCGATAATCTGTGCAGCACTCGTCAAACCAACACCTGTACCTTGAATTTTGCCCTTGCTATTATCCGCACGTCGAAAAGGCTCAAAAATGTGGGGTAGATCAGCCGCGGGAATACCGATGCCTTCGTCTTGTAGGGCCAGAACTGCCCAACGAGATTCCTCGTTCTGTTCCTGCGAAAGGTCTATCGTGATTTTGCCCCCTACTGGACTGTACTTAATCGCGTTATTGAGTAAGTTGCCCACAACGCGTTCCAAACGTGTTGCATCGACAGCAACAAACAGTTCTGGAACATGTACTTCCAAGATAAGCTGATGGCGTGTCGTCGTTCCCTGTTGCTCTTGCACTACGCGTTGTACGAGGTCTACAAAGTTCTCTTCACTTGTATCAAACTCAAGTTTTTGACCCGCCTGCAACTGCGCCAAGTCCAGCAGATCATCAATCATCGCCCTCATCTTCTTGACCGATGCTTCAATGGTCTCAAGCCCTTGCTGCAATCGCGTGATATCCTCCGGTGCCGAAATCGCCCCACGTTTAATCCGTATCTGTAGCATCTGTGCGTTTCCCTTGATGGAGGTAAGCGGAGTCTTTAAATCGTGAGAAACACTGGACAAAAACGCGTTGCGCGCCTCTAGCGCATCCTCGGCTAGCTCTTTTGCATGTTGAGTCGTAAGCAACAACTGTTCCCGTTCTTGTTCAATTTGCTTATGGTCAATGCCCAACGCAATAGCTTTAGCCGCTGCTCGCATCACATCAAGCGTCACGAGTGGGAGCGGATGACGTGCGAACACTGCCATTACGCCCACGACACGCCCTTCAATCATCAGAGGATAGCCTGCAAAAGCAACCATGCCTTCGCGTTTGGCCCATTCTTGATCGCTCACTCGTTCATCACCGATAACCGCGTTTGTGAGATGTGGTAGGCGTTCGGATGCGATAAGGCCGATCTTGAAACGACCCACTGGGACGCGACTATGAAAACCATCAAGATGTGTATATAGACCTGCGCTCGCTTGCATATGTAATACTTGCTCTTGCTCATTAATCGTCCAAATACGCGCAAATGCAACATCTAATGTGTCAACAAGTGCTTCACAACAACGTTGCAGAATTGCAGGTAGCGACCCCTTCCAAATAAGGGCATCACTTACAGCCGCAATGAGATCAACAAGCCGAGTACGAGTCTCTAAGTTGGCTTCTACAGAGGAAATCGTGAGTTGTACCGTATCTGGTTGAAGGCTATTGAGTGAGTGCCCTTCTCCATCGCCATGCTGTAAATGTTCCATAATATTTCCCAGGTTTCTCAAAAATAAGTAGTCAAAAAAGCTGTTTATGATAGCGTTTTTCTTATCATTTCTAATGTAGCAGAAGCACCCCAAAAATACAAGAAATCTCTTAAAGAAAGTATAAAATTCTCCTAAAATTTGTATACTAGGTGTACACCCTCAGCTTTAGCCAAAGCCTAAACTCGCCTGCCCATATAACGTTGTCAAGCGATGACGTGGCACTACCGGACCTTTTCGCATATGACTTAACGAACGTGATTGTGTAAAGCCATAGTGTGCAAGTAGTGCTAGCGCATCGGCGTTGTGTGTAGAGACAAACACCATCGGTTCTGTACTGTAGGGGAGTGTGAGCGCGTGTTGTAACAACTGTCGTGCATCTTCGGGAGAGCGAGCAACCCACGGGCCAATGGTACGCGTTTGTGCTATGAGGTAGCCGGTAATCTCATTATTATCATGCGTGACGAATACCCTTTGTGGATCGTCTGCGTAAAAAGCTGACAGTAATGCCTCACGTGACGCGCCAAAGTATGTTGCATCAAACGCAACCAGCTTTTTGAAATCCCCATCTCGTACAAGTGAAATCCGCTCGCTGTCGCCTTGAGGTAGTGTAATGTTTTGTAACAGTCGCATATCTGCCGTTCTATCATCCTCCACAAATCCATAGCGAAGATACAGTGGCGCGCCTGCCTGACTTGCATCAAGCAACACCGTTTGACAACCGCGCCTCGCTAGCCATGATAAAAGCGTATCCATAAGCAATTGTCCAATACCACGTTTTTGTGCCGCTGGATGGACGGACATCAACCCAATATACGCAAAAGGCCCATAATCAAGTGCCGCGCCGAAGCCAACTACATTACCATTATCCTTCACCACAAAGGCTCCATCCGGTTGCAAATCAAGGTACCGCTTCAGCGTATCCTTACGGCTATGAGGCATGTTATAGGCTGCATTAACAACTTCACTTACCGCATCAAGCTCTGCCTCTTGCAACGAATGAACTGAGAAACTCATGTGTGATGTGCTCCATAGAGATAAGGTACCTTTTTGCTCGTAAAACGATATGAGCAAGTAATGGGTATAGTATACGCAACCATAGCACAGAACGCAATAATGATCGGATACAACCTGGTATCCCCACTAGACAAACCTCCCTAAGCCAATGTATACTTAACGTTAAGCAAGCTTGCAGTATTGCTTTGTCCAAACAAAACACCCTCATAGTAATCACTCACCCATCCACACATCGCAGCACTCCTACGCTGCACAGGAGGTCTCTCTACCATGTCTACTCCTCAAGAATACCCTTCATCAACTCATTCTGCACACGCCGTTTTCGCTGGCGGTGGTGTGCGCGGCATTGCTCATGTTGGCGCATTAGAGGTCGCGGAACAGCTTGGCTATCGTTGGGACTATGTAGCTGGCACCTCTGCTGGCGCAATCATCGCCGCCCTCGTTGCCGCCGGTTATAACGCGGAAGAACTAACCAACATCATGCAAGAAATTGACTACTCGCGCTTTGCCGCAGACCCCGATTACGACCTGCTTCACATAACAGAAATAGCGAATATCCTCACTCAAGGAGGGTTGCATGATGCCTCATATATAGAAGCATTTGTCCGTGAGAAGCTACAAGCCAAAGGTGTGTGTACATTTAGCGACCTGCTTGTAAAAGAACAAGAGCAACAGTCCGACCTCTTTCAACGTTACCGTCTTACCGTCATCGTCTCAGATATCACGCAGGGACGCATCGTTCGCCTACCACAGGACGCACACCTCTACGGCATCGACCCCGATGCGCTCGACGTAGCACGAGCCGTTCGTATGAGCGCGAGTATTCCCTTTTTCTTCATTCCTCTACAACTCACAGATGCCAATGGTATACGAAGCTGCATCGTCGATGGCGGTCTACTCAGCAACTTCCCACTCTTCCTTTTTGACCATCCTGCTGATATGCAAAATACTACCCCAACATTTGGTTTCCAACTTGTCGATACTCCGCAACAGCAAGGTAAGAATAGTAATGTCGCTATGGGTAGTGATGGTAATATCGGTAAGAATAGTAATGTTTCTGCTGCACCATGTGGTATCGACATGCTAAAAGCGTTGGTCAGTACCATGCTTTCAGCACACGATAGACTCTATATGAACGACGAAACATTCGCCCATACTATCGCCATCCCCACAAACGGCATCGCTTCAACACAGTTCGATCTGACTGAAGAACAGGCACAAATGCTCTATGAAAGTGGCAAGGCAGCCGCAACAACCTTTTTCAAAACATGGGATGCTGAAGCGTATAGAGCAACATACGGTCCTGGCAATATTCCAAACATATCACGCCTAACGCACATTCATACAGCTATGAAACAGCAAGCACAAAATCTTTCGTAGGGACCACATTGATGGCGTCCACTGCACGAGCGAAGCAAGGTGCAGTCCTCATCATGCACCAATCATTATGTGAGATCATGTACGAAAAGAGCATCAATGCAACTCGCCCAATAAATTGGGCTTGGACGCCATCAATGTGGTCCCTACGAAACCCATCATATCAAGTTTGGCAGACCACTACCATTCATCATGCAACGAGGTCTGATAGTAAGCCATCTGCGTTGGTGCCTCTTCGACCCCAACCATAATACTGTGTAAACGCGAGAGGTCATGTGAGGCAAGCATCACGCGTAGTTCGCTACAGATATATTCCGCCAAGCGTTCAGCCGTTGAATTATCAATGGGAAGTTCCACCACGTCAGCCCGTGGAAACACATAGCGTTTCTGCTGAAAACGAATTTCCCATTCGTCAGGTGAGGAGACAAGTTCAAGATGAGGATTATGCAGAGGCAATAAGAAGCGATGATTTAAGCGTTGACAAATCTCGCGTGTCAGCCGTTTCAAAATAGTGAAATCGAAGACAACCCTATCCTCGCCCAGTTCGCCCACAAGCTCAACCAGCACACCGTAATTATGCCCATGCAACCGTTCGCACTTGCCTCCAAAGGTAATAAAATGGGCGGCACTAAACTTGAGGTTGCCTCCCTCTACCTTTACCTTCCGCATAATTGGTGGACTCGCCATGTGATAACTCCCCTTTTCGTAAACATGCTACCTCTGTAGGATATCATTATAGAACGTATGCCACAAGGTGACATGTTCATGTTAACCAGTTAACTAGACATCGCTTCACGCCGACTGTTATACTATATTTGTGCTAGCAGGGGCTTATCCTGCACTTAGAAGGAAGAAGGAGCAAAAACAATGACAGTTGACGAGACCTTCACAACTATGCAGACTATATTTAACCCTTCGGCGGCGGCAGGTCTGAACAAGACCTTTCAATGGAATATTAGTGGCGACGAGGCAGGTACCTGGGCCTTGAAAATTGCTAACCAAACATGTGAACTCGTTCGTGGCGCTGCGGAAAAACCCGACATCACCTTTAACGTCAAAGATACCGACTGGCTCTCTATTGCAGAGGGCAAATTGGACCCTATGAACGCCTTCATGACCGGCAAAGTCAAAGTGACCGGCGATATGATGCTCGCTATGCGCGTCCCCAACCTTTTCCCAACAGGCCGATAACCCTGTTCCATACGTTACACTATATGTAGGGGAGACCCTTGCGGTCTCCCTTGCACGCCCTTATCCATCTATGGTATACTCAAGATGACATAACTATGTCTTTGCCTGACACTTTAGCATACGCTGGCTTGAGAAAACCACGTAGGAAAGGCGTCTGTCATGGCGATTAGGGGCAATGAGCTACAGCGCGATTTGCAATACCTTGATGGTATGCTAACGACACATGAAGCTGCGAAGCAGCTAGACCTCAGCTATTGGCACTTTATGCATCTTGTTGAGGCAGGACGCATCTCTGGTGTCCGCGTTGTTGACCGATGGCTCTTTTCCCTCGATGACCTGCATAGCTATCGACGTAGTAAGTACGGTGAATTAGAAGACCTCGCACGTACCGCCCTTGACCATCCACGCATCGACCTGACAGAAAAGCAATCTGTCATTTGTAACTATCTTCTCGGCAACGAACGCCCCTCCGAAATTGCCCGCAAACTACAACAGTCCCGTCAAGCCGTTCACTCACAGATAACCCTTATCCGTGAAAAAGTTTCTCGTAGCCTGACTGAACCTCCTGAAAGTCCACAACGCAAAACGCTTCCTATCAAATAAGCAGATCGCCATGCATTTCTAGCAATTTATAGGCTCTACTATAATCTTTATCAAGCAAAACACGAAACAACTGCTCACATGCTGCAAGTGACTCCGCTGCTGCTGCGCGTTGAGTAGCGGTTAACGCACCCAATTGGTCATGACGCTTGGCAGTACGGAGTAAAACATGTACCTTCTCTAAGACCTCCGAGAACTCTGCATGAATCTGCTCGTTCCAATTTTGTTGCTTTACAACCATCATTGCTTTGGCAAGAAAGTGTCCACAAACTCGCACAATCGTCGCGTATTCGTCGTCACGGGCAGCTAAAAGTGCGTGAAGAATACGCTGTTCATCTGCACCGTCTAATGCTACGACAGAAAAAATACTCGCCTCACCACCCATATCGTGTATTTCATGTGCAAGTTGGCGAAAATGCTTCTCCACCTCTTCCGAGAAGGGTAGTAAATATACAGAGTTTTGCAACGCATACGCGCCGAGATGTTGTAACCGTCGCCACACCCATACCCGCTTCTGTGACGGCTCGCTTGGAACCTTATATGTGAGTTGCAGCCAGCGTATTGCATCGCGCTCAGAATGCATCAATTTCCACTGCCTTTCGAGGAACTAATCGTAACACTGGTTACTAATCAGGGCAATGGTACCCCACTCATCAGGCAAAGTCAAGGCATTGATTATGCTTGACCTTCATTCTTTGGGGAAAGCGGTGCGGGCAACGCGTCGGTGATGCTTCTATGTCATAACGTATGTCCACTTCCGCCTGAAAACGGCATTATGGCGTCCCTACAAATGTAATAGCGTCTCAACCGATTTATACTGTAAAGTAGTACACATATGGCTGTCGATATGGTATACTTGTGCTGAGCACTAGCTTTAGGGCCATTCTGCTCACCACCACTACACACAAGAAAGGAGGCACCAATACATCCTTTCCGGTCATCTATAGCGTAGACGACCTCATCCTTCTTCATGGCCTGTAAGCATTGTTGCTTACAAAACACAGAGCATTCCAGGCAGGAACAACGCCTGATCGGTACACAGAAAAAGTACATATATTGCTGGTTTTCATGAAAGGTAGGACACATTTAATGGCTCAATATGCAGAAGAAAGAGTTCCTGTAGCCTCCGCTGCAGTCTCCACAGTTGCTAACCCCGGACCCCTCGGCCTCAGTGCATTTGCACTCACAACATTTGTTCTTAGCTGCGTCAACGCTGGCCTCCTCGCCGCCACAGACCTCAAAATTGTAGTTGGCCTTGCCCTCTTTTATGGCGGTATCGCACAACTTCTCGCGGGCATGTGGGAGTTTAGAACGGGAAACACCTTTGGTGCTACCGCGTTTACCTCATATGGTGCCTTCTGGATTGCTGTAGGTGCTAGCGTACAATTTGGCTGGATTACCAGTCATGCTGCCTTCGGTTTCTTCCTTCTCGGCTGGACCATCTTTACCCTCATCATGTTTCTTGGTACCCTGAGAAGTAATGGTGGACTTATCGCACTCTTCGGTCTTCTCTTTCTTACCTTCGTTTTGCTCACCATTGGAGAATTTGGCGGCGGCACAGGCGTCCTCGGTGGCTATCTTGGTATTCTGACCGCAATCGTGGCATGGTATAATGCGCTCGCTGGTGTCCTAAGTTCGGGACGTTCCTCGTTCACATTGCCAATATTCCCAATGAAATAGTTTAACGTACCTCTTCAACTAGTGTCTCCGTGGCAGCTTCAGATGGATGCTTATGTATCCATCTGAAGCTTAAGACATACAACCACCACCCCACACAGTACGAAGCACTCTCAAGGTATGTGCTATAATTTTCACGTTCACGGTATACTGAGATGTCTCTCATACACCAGGAAGGCAGAATAATGAGTAACCTTAGCTTTGAAAACACCGATAATATTTTGACTGAGGAACGTGTTTTCACTCCCTCTGACGACATTGTTAGGAATGCTAACATCACTGCCTACATGAAATCAAAAGGCTTTGACAACTACGATGCATTTTACAAGTGGTCGTTGGCGAACCGCATGGAATACTGGGAAGACCAGGCCAAGGAACTGCATTGGTTTGAGCCATGGCAGAAAACCTTTGAGTGGACAACCAAACCTTTCTTTAAGTGGTTTACAGGTGGCAAATTTAACATCGTCTACAATTGCCTTGATAGGCATATGGAGACTGCAACACGTGATAAAGTGGCCTTCTATTGGGAAGGTGATGATGGCTCAAATCGTACCATCACATACAAAGAACTGTATGTAATGACTAATCGTTTCGCGAAAGGCTTGCAAAATATAGGTGTGCAAAAGGGAGACCGTGTAGCCATCTATATGCCCGCAATCCTCGAACAAATTGCGGCGGTGCTGGCGGTTGCGCGTCTTGGTGCCGTGCATACGGTCATCTTCGGCGGTTTTGCTCCCAGCGCGTTACGAGACCGCATTATCGATGCACAGGCTAAAGTGGTCATTACTGCCGATGGAAACTATCGTGGTGGCAAATTTATTGAACTCAAGAAGATTACCGACGAAGCTGTTGCCGAGACGCCTACTATCGAAAAAGTTGTTGTGGTGAAGCGTCTTGGTACCGAAGTCTCTATGCAAGCAGGACGAGATATCTACCTGGACGATCTGCTCGCCGACGTTCCGCAAGACACGGTTGTACCTTGCGAACCAATGGATAGCGAGGATATGCTCTACATCCTCTACACCAGCGGTAGTACAGGCAAGCCAAAGGGTGTTGTGCATGTGCAAGCAGGCTACGCTGTTGGCGTTTATGCAACAACCAAGTTTGTTTTCGATACAAAGGAAAGCGACATTTTTTGGTGTACCGCCGATGTTGGGTGGGTGACAGGCCACAGCTACATCATCTATGGACCATTGATGAATGGCACCACAAATGTTATGTTCGAGGGCACACCAACATATCCAGCACCGGACCGCTTCTGGAGCATCGTCGAGAAATACAAAGTTACCACCATTTATACTTCCCCAACCGCCATTCGTGGTCTTATGCGCTTCGGCGAAGAGTGGCCCGCGAAACATGACCTCTCCAGTCTACGCATTCTTGGTAGCGTTGGCGAGCCAATCAATCCCGAAGCATGGATGTGGTATCACAGGAACATTGGACACAATCAACTCCCCATCATGGATACATGGTGGCAGACCGAAACTGGCTCCATTCTGATTAGCCCAACGGTAGCTATTCCCTTGAAACCAGGTAGTGCTAGCCGACCTTTGCCAACTATCGAGGCCCAGGTTGTCGATAAAAATGGTGCCCCTGTTGGCAGCGAACGAGGTGGCTTCTTGATTGTACGTGAACCTTGGCCCAGCCAGATGCGAACCATCTACGGTGATCCTGCACGTTACGAGTCGTACTGGAATACCATCGAGGGTGTGTACTTCGCAGGTGACGCGGCAACAATGGATAAGGATGGCTACTTCCGCATTCAGGGCCGCGTTGATGATGTAATCAAGGTAAGCGGCCATCGTCTTGGCTCTATGGAAATCGAGTCCAGCCTTGTCAGTCATCCCGCAGTTGCGGAAGCTGCTGCGATTGGCAAGCCAGACGAGGTAAAGGGTGAACATGTCAAAGTGTTTGTCATCCTCAAAAACGGTTTCGAGCCATCAGACGAAATGGCGAAACAACTTAAACTGCACGTTCGCGCAACTGTCGGCGCGCTCGCCGTTCCTGACGAACTTGAGTTTGCACCCAGCTTACCTAAAACGCGTTCAGGCAAAATCATGCGTCGCGTCATTCGCGCTCGTGAGCTTGGTGAACCAGTTGGTGACACCAGCACCCTCGACGGGTAAGTTAAAAACCTGTTTGGCCTATATACGTCTGCTGGAATCAGACGTATATAGGTGCTTCCTCCCACTATTTGAAACCCATCTTCAACATGTGCTAGAAAATGTGCTAAGGTATATCTGAGACATGCATCTTGGAGCTTGCTCCAGAAGCATCCTCGCAAACCATTCCCAGTGAGGACCCAGTGATCTCAACATTAATAGTGGAGGACCTATGCGTATTCTCATCCTGGGGGGTGACGGCTACCTCGGCTGGCCCCAAGCACTCTACCTTTCTAGCAAAGGACACGATGTTACTGTTTTCGACAACTTGACACGCAGACACTTCGACCTCGAACATGGCTTCAACAGCCTCATTCCCATCCAAACACTTCATAAACGCGTTGCTGTCTGGAAAGCACTCTCTGGATATCAAATTCAGACATATGTCGCTGATGCGACGGATTATGAAGCACTTTCCATAGCCTTTCGAGACATTCAGCCCGAAGCCGTCGTAGATTTTGCCGAACAGCGTTCCGCCCCCTATTCCATGATTGACCGCAAGCATGCCGTCTTCACACAAACCAACAATGTTGTTGGTACACTGAATGTCCTGTACGCCATCAAAGACTTTGCCCCCGACTGCCACCTTGTCAAGCTTGGTACAATGGGCGAATATGGCACGCCGAACATCGATATCGAAGAAGGCTTTCTTGAGATACACCACAAAGGCCGCTCGGATGTGCTACCATTCCCCAAACAACCAAATTCTTTTTACCATCTTAGCAAAGTCTTTGACAGCCATAATATCATGTTCTGCTGCAAAATCTGGGGCATTCGTGCGACCGACTTGAATCAGGGCATTGTCTATGGCTTTGAAACTGACGAAACCGCACAGGATGTACGGTTGGCAACACGTTTCGATTACGATCAAATTTACGGTACTGCGCTGAACCGCTTCTGCATCCAGGCCGCCGTAGGATATCCACTGAGTGTTTACGGCTCTGGTCAGCAAATTCGTGGCTATATCAATTTACGCGATACAATTCGCTGTATCGAGTTAGCTATTGCCTCACCTCCACGAGCAGGCGAGTATCGTGTCTTCAATCAGATCACCGAGCAATTTTCGCTTGTGCAACTGGCCGAGATGGTGGTTAAGCAGAGCAACCATTTTGGGCTAGAGGCACAAGTTGAACATCTCTCAAATCCACGCCTTGAAGCAGAGCAGCATTATTACAATGCTACTCATACTCGCTTGATCGAACTTGGACTCAAGCCACATCTTCTGAATGACGATGTGCTTGAGTCGCTTATTAGATGCGCTATCGAGTATCGTGAGCTTGTTGACAAAAATCAGATTGTGCCTACTGTAAACTGGCGTAAGACCACAAACGGCGTTTCTTAGTATAGTGCCTGAAAAACGTGGATGCTATTCAAGCAAGAAGCCGATCAATAATTGGGCGAATCTCTTGATTTGCCTGCCTATTCCAGGTTTTGTATGCTCGAATAGCGTCCACCTTTTCAGAAACTTTTGTTGGGTCTTGTAGTAACTCAAGGAGCAACATTTGCTGGGCTGCTGGTTCTAGGCGAACCCAGCCCAGATTGTGCCGCTCGATAAAGGCGAGCGTGGGCGTTTCTTGATCTGGAATAACGGCTGTAACGAGAAATGGCTTCTCTAGCATAAATGCTTCAGAGACAAAGCTCGCGCCAGCCTTTCCAACGATAATATCCGCCGCCGCCATGTAAGGGGCGATTGTTTCTGTAAAGGGTATTGCGCGTATCTGCTTGATGTTCGCATACGATGCAGCCATATCCGCGTTATTGCCGACCGCTAGAATGATTTGTACTGGTATGCCTGTACTAAGCAAATAGGTAACAATACGATCAACCTGCGCCGAACCCTTTGCCCCCCCCTGTAAAAAGAGCGTACATACAGTTGGATCAAAATGAAGGTCCGCAAGTGTCGCACTTTTTGTATCAGCCGAAACGTCTAAAAACTGGCGTCGCACAGGTCGTCCCGTCACATACAGACGCTTCAGATCGATGCCTCGCTTTACCGCCTGTGCAAAAATTTCGCGCGTTGGCGCGAGATAGGCATCAGCCTGTTTCTCCGTAAACCACGTACTATGCACATACTCCAAATCGGTAAGTTGAAAGACAAGTGGTATACGTTTGTCAATACCCGTCAATACCTGTGCAATAGCATAGGACAACAAGGAGTGTGTCGTGATAATAAGTTGAGGCTGTGTGAGTTTTATGCTTTTGCGTATACGATGTGACAGGAGGAATGTAAGAGTTTGATGTATCCAGAATGAGGCAAATGCATTGTCAGTATACCTGAACTGGCGAGCTAAAAACGGGAGGTCCTGTCGGCTGACTCTTGCATACCAGCGATCAACAGCTTTGGGAAGTGGGTCCGAAATGACAACATTGTATGGTGCTCCTAGTATCTCTTTGAGCGACTGCGCTAGATTGATATGTCCGCCACCTGTATGAGCGGTCAAAATCAAAATCGTAGGCTTCGTTGTATCCATGATTACCCCCTAATCAGAAGCGAGAGTGGAATCTATATTCGGCTCAAGTGTATCATCTTGCAGTGGGGATGTGCGCTCCTGTTTTAGTTTCGTCGTCACCCCTTGCGTAGCGCGCCTCTTTTGCCGCACGTTACGTACAAGTACAACAACGAGAATGATCGCAACCAGAAATGCGAGTAGCAGACCTGAGATGGCTCCAAAGATACCTGCCACCTCTTCCCAGCTTTGTGCAAAGATGTAGCCCAGTCCAAGAGGAATAAGTGCTCCGAGAACTTGACCACATATATCCCACAGTAAAAAGCGAGAATAAGGATACTGCTCTAAGCCCGCAACAAGGTTGATTGGTCCTCCAAGAGCAACGAGCAGAAAGCGTGTTATAAACACGGTCCACGCAGCTCTACGTCGAAAGTAAACACGGCTCTTTTCCAACGTCTCAGGAGTGATAAGCCGAAAGCGTTTTTGTCGTTCAAACCAATGCAGAAGCGGAACGCCTACTCGTCTACCAACAAGGTAGCCAAGATTGTCCCCCATGACGGCAGCACTTAGCGCAATAGGGAACAGGATAATGATGTTGAAATCACCGAGTGCAGCAAAGGCCCCGGACGCAAAAAGTAGTAGAGTGCCGGAAAGAGGAATACCTGCTGCTGCAACAAACACGGTTAACCAGAGCACTGGATAGCCATATTGCTGCAATGCATCGAGAAAGAATGTATTCATGCCTCCCACCTCTCTGCTTGAGATAGAAGAGGCTTTCTTTGATGAATCGTAGATGGCGTTGGTACTGAGCTTGGAGAATATGGATGTGTTTTACGATAGGTCACAATAGCACGCTGTACCGTGTGAATGACGGTATTAACTGGCTTGTGAGAAGTCTTCGCAAGCGTATTAAGTGTAGCGTGGCGTACAGTCTCAGGGTTGCGAATACCTAGTTCTTGATTAAGATAGCTTTCAGGAACGTGATAAATGCGAGAAACAGCATGAATGGTCATCCAAGAACTTACCGTGCTCACATCCCCGGCTTTAACCGCGTGACTATGCTCCTGAAAACTTCGTACCTGCTGCACGGTTTGCATCGTAGCAAAGGCAAGAAATCCTATTGTAACCAGTAACAGAAGACAGAGCAGGACCAACATTCCTCGTTCGTTTAGTCTACGCACTTGTTGATGGTCCTCTTTTCCGCAATACAAAACGTATTTATGTCACTATGCATATGGGTAATCCTGTATTTTTCTATAGCGTACCTCACACTTGTCAAGAAGGGAAGAGAAACATGTCAAGATTCTGTAAGGGTTTGAACTTTCCTCAACAAGAATGTACTAGCAAAAAGTGGTGTGTTGCATAATTATGTAAGAAATGCTTGACCATACTATTCTGCTAAGCTATAGTAGCTTCATTCATTAAAATAAAGCGAGATGAGCTAACAATGATAGTGAGGTGCCATAGATGACCGGACCAAAAGACTTTTTAGAATATCTTACAGCGTTAATTAAGCAAGCTGTAGCCATATATCTTGAGCAAGAGCATATAGAAACAGATATAGAACAGTTTGATATAGACCTGCGTTTCTCCGCACAAGCTAGTTTTGGTGATTATTCTTTACCTGTGATGAAATGGGCGGGTAAGAATAAGTTAGGCCGTCCACCGCTACAAGTTGCTGAAGCCATACAAACAATTCTACATAATATGCGTATCTCTTCTGTCGCGGAAATTACCGTTACAAAGCCTGGATATATCAATTTCAGCCTTAACCGCTCCGAGGTGGGTAAGGCAATTATCGAGCGTGTTGTAGAGGCTGGCCCAGACTATGGACATAATGATGTAGGTATCGGCACCAAGGTTATCGTCGAGCATACCGCTATCAACAGCAATAAAGCTGCACATGTCGGACATCTGCGTAATTCATGTATTGGTGATACCGTTGTACGTATGTTGCGTTCTCAAGGCTACACCGTCGAGGCAGAAAATTACATTGACGACTCCGGTGTACAGGTTGCAGACGTTGTAGTTGGCTTCTTGCTACTGCAAAAAGGACAACTGCAACTGCCAGGCGGTAACGAGCGACTCCCTGATGAGTCTTTTGACTATTTCTGCTCACGTGTGTATGTCTCGGTTGTCAGGGCTTATGATACACAGCCAGAACTTAAAGACCTCCGCAAAACAGTCCTACATGCGATTGAACATGGCGAAGAGCCTGAGTCAGGACCAGATTATCCAACGCTCGCTGCCGATCTTTCACATCAAATCGTGCAGGCACATCTCAAGACAATGGGTCGTCTGAATATCTCATATGACTTGCTGACCTGGGAATCTGCTATTTTGGGTGCAGGACTGTGGAAGCATACATTTGACATGTTGCGTGAAAACAGTTTGCTGGAAAAACCAGAAACAGGTCCTGCGGCTGGCTGCTGGATTTTGCCCTTTGGTGACGAAGAGGCATCTGGCGAAGAGAATGAGCGTATGCAAGACAAAATTCTTGTCAGAAGCGATGGTACCGCGACCTACACCGCAAAGGATATCGCCACACAATTGTGGAAATTTGGGCTGGTGGATAACCAGACTGGTGTTGACTTGCACTACATCCTTTGGGGTGTGCAACACGATGGGCGTATGCTTTGGTCGATGCGAACACCGAAAGATGCTTATACGCAAAAGGAAGAGGCTGATCCTAAACGCTTTGGTCATGCCCAAAAAGCGATCAACGTTATCGACGTGCGTCAGTCATATCCCCAGCAGGTTGTCTATGAAAGCTTACGTAGACTGGGTTTCCCACAACAAGCCGACAACTCGACGCATGTCTCCTACGAAGTGGTGACGCTTTCAAAAGCGACGGCAGCAAGTTTGGGGATTGATACATCTGACGGACGTAGCTTCTACGCTATGTCTGGTCGTAAAGGTATTGAAATCAAGGCCGACGATCTGATTAACGAAGCGGTGCGTCGCATGCAGGAGGTACGTAAGCAGGATGCTAAGGCAGATTTGCCCGAAGAAACGGCCTCCGTTCTCGCGGCCTCTGCTATCCGCTACTTTATGATTCGCTTTGGACTTCAGCAGATCATTGCACTGGACATAGACGAAGCCCTGCGCCCAAATGGTGATACAGGTGTCTACCTTCAATACGCTTATGCACGCGCTAACAGTATTCAACGTCGCTTGCAAGAGGCGGGCTATGAAATTCCCGATTTTCTAGTGGACTTGCCAGAGCAGCTTCAACAGAGCGAATGGGAACTGCTTCGCCACATTGATGCCTACCCACGCAAGCTTGCCGAAGCCAGCGAATCGCTTGTCCCCTCGACGCTCTCGACATACGTATACGAACTAGCAGCACATTTCAGTGACTTTTATGAGCACACACCGCCAATCCTGAAAGAGACCAACGAACATGTAAAAGCGTTCCGAGCATCACTGGTACGAGCCACCGTACAAACAATGGATAACGCCCTACGCGTACTTGGCTTCATCCCGCTAGAACGCATTTAATGTAGGGACCAATTATGCCGTTTAACAAAAGGACGCGATGAATCGGTCCCTACCAACACCATATCCGCATTCATTTGTTAAACGGCATAATCGGTCCCTACAGAGATCCATACTATTTTGTTAAAGAGTATTATTGGTGCATCTATCAAGTCGTAGGGACCCGATTGATCGCGTCCGCTGCACGAGCGAAGCAATGTGCAGTCCTTATGATGTACCTGATGCGCCCATAATTGGTCCTTATAGTGAGGAGATGTATCGTATGGAACGAAATCTTGTTTGGTCTCGCTTAGATGAACCTGGAACGGAACATTTACGCCTAACAGAAGAACAGCATAGCATTACCGCAAATGGTCTTATCATTGCAGTAACAGATAATGTTCCGTATCGTATCAGCTATACTATACATTGTGATGCATTCTGGCGCGTACATGAAGTTCGTGTAGAGCTATTGGATAGCCATACTCCTAAGCTACATTTAAGGGCTAATGGCAAAGGAAACTGGACAACAGATGCAAACGAACATGTTGCGTCACTTATAGGCTGTATTGATGTAGACATCTCGGCAACGCCATTTACTAATACGCTTGCCATCCAGCGTTTAAATTTAGCGGTTGATGAGATTGCGGAGATAACGGTTGCCTATATCAAGGTGCCTGAAATGCGAGTCACATCAGTTAAGCAACGTTACACATGCTTAGATAGTAGTGGTGAACGCTACCAGTATGCAGGATATCCTAGCGGCTATCAAGCAGAGATAACAGTTGATCGTGATAAGCTCGTTATTGAGTATCCAGAACTATTTACAAGAGTTTGGGCGAGTGAAGAGATAGCAGTACAGAAAAGAGGATAACAGCATGGCAGAAAAGAAACGTCTACGCTTTGGTATAAAAACCGCGCCTCAGAACACTACGTATCAGGAAATGCTCCGTGTATGGCTAGAAGCCGACGAAGTACCAGCCATTGAACATGCATGGCTGTTTGATCACTTTATGCCGCTTGGCAACGACCCAACAGGACCATGCTTGGAAGGATGGACACTATTATCTGCCTATGCCGCCTTAACCAAACGTCTACGCGTGGGCTTGATGGTTACGGGCAATACCTACCGTCATCCCGCTGTGTTAGCAAACATGGCGGCAACCGTCGATGTCATCTCTAATGGTCGTCTTGACTTTGGTATTGGCGCAGGCTGGAACGAACTAGAGCATACCGCATACGGTATTCCTCTTTACGAGCCTGGCGAACGCATCAAGCGTATGGGCGAGGCGTGTGAAGTCTTCCGCTTGCTATGGACAGAAACAGCATCTGATTTCAATGGGAATTACTACCAACTCAAAGGTGCTTACTGCGAACCCAAACCTGTTCAGAAGCCCTATCCACCGATAACGATTGGTGGTGGTGGCGAGCAACTCACGCTGCGTATGGTGGCGAAGTATGCTGATATCTGGAATATGCCGGGTGGTCCTATCGAAGTCTTCAAGCACAAAAGTGAGGTTCTCGATGGACATTGCGCCAAAATTGGGCGTGATCCCTCGACCATCGAACGCTCAATCCAGGTAATGGTCAATCCCAACGATATGCAAAGCACCATTGCGTCAGTACAAAGCTTCATCGACATAGGTGTAACTCACATTGTACTTAACCTGCGACCACCATATCCAGAGGGTATCGCTCATAGATTGGCGCAAGAGGTGATTGAGCCATTACAGCAGGCATATCGCTAAGCGATGTATGTAGTATACTTGTGTTTCTTGACTGATGTTTCATCGTGTACTACCATATAGGTAGAAGTCAACTCTGTATATTCAGCTTCAGGAGCAAAAATGAATAAATTAACGGCCGAAGAAGAGCGCATTATTGTACATAAAGGCACCGAAAGACCATTTAGCGGCGAATACGACCACTTTTTCAAAGATGGGACGTATGTTTGCCGTCGTTGCAATAACCCGCTCTTTTCAGCGCAAGCAAAGTTCAATTCCGGCTGTGGCTGGCCCAGTTTCGACGACAACTTTCCCAATGCGGTCAAGCGTCTTCCCGACCCTGATGGATACAGAACCGAGATTGAGTGCGCTAACTGCGGTGCTCATCTAGGCCATGTTTTCTTAGGAGAGCGTGCGACAGCAAAAAACACAAGACACTGTGTCAACTCATTGTCTATCCGTTTCATCGCCAAAGATAAGGAATTGCCACCTGTTCTGCACGATATCAAGTAAGATAAGAAAAGAGCTATGGCAAGGTTATAGTCTTGCCATAGCTCTTTTCTTCTTTTCTATGTGGAACTACTCTTTCACAAAGGTGCGTCCAATGGCGGCCGCGACTTTCTCGACCTGAGGCATGAGTTCTCGGAACTGCTCAATGGTTAGTGATTGTGCTCCATCCTTGAGTGCTTCATCGGGGTTCGGATGTACTTCAATGAGTAGAGCGTCGGTGCCAACTGCGACCGATGCAAGTGACATTGGTCCTACGAGGTCGCGCCGCCCCGTTCCCTGGCTGGGGTCAGAGATAATTGGCAAGTGCGACAACTGCTTGATAAGCGGGATAGCACTGATGTCCATTGTGTTGCGTGTGATCTTCTCGAAGGTACGAATACCACGTTCACAGAGGATAACGTTACGGTTCCCCTGTGAGAGAACGTATTCAGCCGCCAGGAGCCACTCTTCAAACGTCGCCGACATGCCGCGTTTGAGGACGACAGGCGTATTGGTGCGTCCAACTTCGTCGAGCAACATATAGTTTTGCATATTACGTGTACCAATTTGTAGAATATCGGCATATTCGCAGACCATTGCTACATCGGTTGGGGTCATGACCTCCGTGATGATCGCCATACCAAACTCATCACGCGCTTTTTTGAGAAGCTTTAAGCCAGCCTCGCCCATGCCACGAAAGCCATAGGGCGAGGTTGAGGGCTTGAAAGCTCCACCGCGCAGAATGACGGCACCCTCTTTACGAACAGCCTCGGCGGTCGTCATAAGCTGCTTTTCGCTTTCAACGGTACAAGGGCCAGCCATCATCACCACTTCTTTGCCGCCGATATGTACAACACCCTCTTTGACACATGCAACTGGGATATCGACAATGGTGTCTTGTGGATGAAACTCGCGGCTTGCAAGCTTATATGGCTTGGAAACGCGTAGCACACTCTCTACCCCTGGCAAGCCTTCTAACGACTCGCCCAACGCGGGATTAATACCACCAATACTGCCCGGTGCGCCTGAAGGTCCAACTGCGCCGAGGACACCGATAATGGTGCGTTCAACACCGCTTGAAGGATGGCCTGACAACCCATGCTTCGTCAAAAACGACAATACGTGGTTAATTTGTTCATCACTACTTGACGACTTCATCACGACAATCATGAAAAAACTCCTCTTTGTAAACTTCATACAATAAAACTGGCGTACAACTGCCAGAACTTCGGCACATCGCAACGCCATTGTCATGATTGCCTGGTGACATGCCCTATGCGTCGGACGCAAGGACTCCTACACTCGTGCGAATGTTGGAGGTGTCCCGCCCGAAAGTGTTTGTAATCCTTTTGTAAGGATATAATGAGTACCTTAATGCGTTTGTTCAGGGTGTAATAGAATTAGACCCACACAGAGTATCTCTACTATAGACGTACTGCTAACTGTTTACGCTACTAAAATTAGGACGCAGATTTACGGCACCTCGAATATAGATATGCTGTATCTCTGAAACACTGCGGTCCGTATTGACATGCAGAAGCACACGGATACACTTGCCTAAGCTACCTGGAACCGGAATTTCGCGCATACACATGAGTGCTGTCTCTGTCCAACCCATAAAACGAGCGGCGAGCGCGGGAAACTCCGCATCCAAATCCTCGGTCATGGTGAAGATTGCGCTTGCGATATCTTCTGTTTGTAGCTCATTATGTTCTACCATCAATTGTAACAGTTCTGTCGTTGCGGCGAAAATCTCCTCACGGTCATTGCGCTCAACCGTTGTTGCGCCTCGAATACCTCGACAATGCATATCTACACATACCCCTTTCTGCATTTCCTGAAGACAAGCGTACACTATAATTTGTTGATGTTAAGTGTACATTGTATCTTATAGCTGGGGATATGTGCTTTCTATCCTATTTTTGGCGCAAACTTTGGATATATTGTCTTACTGCTTCAGCTTCAGTTCCATTTGTGGAACGATCAATCAAGTTGACAAGCGCACTACCTATGACAGCACCATCAGCATAGCTCGTCACCTCTGCGATATGTTCAGGCGTTGACAGACCAAAACCAATCGCGATTGGCAAATCCTTCGTATAGCCTTTAACGCGCTGAATGAAACTTTTCAGGTGTGGAGGCAACGAGGTACGTGAACCTGTTACACCACTAAGTGCCACGCAGTAGACAAAGCCACCCGTTTCGCTTGCTGTCAGTTCGGCAATTCTTGCGATACGCTCATCTGGTGTTGTAGGTGGTATCAAAAAGATCAAGGCAAGTCCATTCTTTTTGACTTCTTGCAACAACGGTTCGGCCTCTTCCATTGGCAAATCAGGGATGATGAGGCCGTTGACACCATTAGCTTTTGCGTCTGCACAAAAATGTGCAAGTCCATAGGCCATGACTGGATTATAGTAGCCCATTAACAAAAGTGGGATGGCACTTTTCGTTGAAACTTGACGGGCAACCTCCATACAGCCACGAATGCTCATACCACGCTCTAACGCGATGTGTCCAGCATGTTGAATAGTAGCCCCATCAGCGAGCGGGTCGCTAAAAGGCATGCCTAGCTCAATGATATCTGCTCCACCCTCGGCTGCGGCAAGAACGATTTCGACACTTTGTTGTGCTGAAGGGTAGCCACACATGAAGTATGGAATAAGGACGCCACGTGCTGCTTGTCGCGCATTCGTGAATGCTTGCGTGATTTTGGCGGCTGGTGTCGTGTTTGATGTGCCCTTTCCAACCATCTCAGTTGTTGTAAGTTCCATATAGTATCTCCTACTCGCATAGAGCGAAAGCGCGTATTGGAAACGATGTACCACCTTGAATTGCTGGTGGCACCGCGAAAAAACGAAAGTTATGTGTTGGTAACTGTTCCATGTTGCAGAGATGTTCCACAATAGGAATGTCTGCGGCAAGCAGAAGTGTGTGTGCTGGTCGAGCAAGGTCGCCCATATCGTCTATGTTCGCGCAGTCTATTCCAACGATGGTGGCATGTGCTTCGACCAGAAACTTGCATGCTTCCGCGGTTAAGAATGGACCAGAGCTGAAATAGTCAGAAGCTCCCCAGCGTGTAGACCAGTCAGTGCGAATGAGAACAGCTTTTTGCTGTAGATCAAGTCCCTGAAATACATCTGATCCTATTGCTCCATCGCGTAAAACAGTGACAACAATACCTGGAATGTTTGCAAGTTGATTCAGACGTAGAGTTGCCAAATCGTGTCCTTGTCGGTGACGGTGAAAGGGAGCATCAACATAGGTTCCTGTATTCCCACCTATATCATAAGTTGCAATTTGAAAGGTTGTCCCTGGAGCATATGAACTCCTGCTTGTGCTTTCGTCGTGAGTGAACCATGTACGGAACTGCGGCTCTAGTAGTCCTGGATAGCTAGGCATATTTGGTTCAAGAATATGACTGAGATCAATAAGTTGTGCCATTTTACCCTTCTTATAGTCTAATAAGTCATCTAACAAAAATTGTTAGATTTCGCTAGAGAGCGTAGCGTGTTCAGCATCCAGGATACCAAACGTAAAATTTCCATTTGCGTACTTCCGTAATAGCTCAAGTATATCGCTAAGTGCTGCTTGAACGTCGTGTTTTCCTTCTGTATGATGAGCTTCGATGGTGATGATCGCGTTTGTTGTTGTTGCTTGTGCCGCGCTTTCTTCACTTTGACGCCAACACCAGCGACGGGCTATGACCAGTTCTGTCTCATCTGAGAAAACGACCTCGCCGACCTCTGGATGTTCCACTTCATCTTGCCCTAGTGTTGTGTAGCGTTCCGTACCCTTAGCAAAATGAACAGTCACAGCTCCTTGCAATGTCTGAGTATCAAACACCGCGACTGGCAGGGCATAACGGATACTGATGAGATTACCGATATCGACCAGCGTGTTGATGCTTGGAATATCGCCTTTTTTTGTGAGACGACGGAGCAAGGCTTCGGCTGCACTACGATATTGTGTTGGGTCAATACCAAAGCTACGGAAGACGCTGCGCCACGCACTTAACGAGGCGATCTGGCTCAAAGGCGTTGAGCCTATGCGTTGTATCACTGCTTGCTGTTCAGCTTGATAGGCTGCCTTAAGGCTCTCCGATGTTGGCTCGTTGGTGATGCCTTGCGCTAAGATAACGCCTCCAACAGTCGTTGGATAGCGCGCAAGTATTTCTTTGTCGTATCGAAAAGTACTCATAATTGTCTTTCTACAAATTTACGTTCAATGCTTTTGCCACCGTGATCACATCTTTGTCGCCACGACCTGAAAGATTGACGACAATAAGCGAGTTAGCAGGAATGGTGCCTTGTTCGCCCATTTCTAACAAGTAGCCGAGCGCGTGTGCAGGCTCTAGTGCTGGAATGATGCCCTCCGTCTGGCTCAACGCTTGTAGACCACGTAACGCGGTTGCATCGGTTGCGGAGGCGTAGGTGGCGCGTCCTGAGTCGCGCATATAGCTATGTTCAGGACCGACGCCGGGATAGTCGAGACCGGCGGAGATACTTTGTGTATCGAGTACCTGCCCATCTTCGTTTTGCAGTAGGTAACTCAATGTGCCATGTAGAACCCCAGGTTTGCCTGCGACTAACGTAGCGGCATTCTCGCCCGGCGTCATGCTCAAGCCACCGGCTTCGACTCCAAGCAATTTGACTTCTGGCGCGTCAGCGAACGGGTAGAACATGCCTATCGCATTACTACCACCGCCAACACAGGCGATAATCATATCAGGTAAGCGTCCAGCCTGTTCCACTATTTGCTTGCGCGCTTCGATGCCAATAACGGATTGATAGTCACGCACAATACGTGGATAGGGATGTGGACCAACAGCCGAACCAATGATGTAGTACGTTGTTTCGACATTCGTTACCCAATCGCGGATGGCTTCACTGGTGGCGTCCTTCAGTGTGCGAGTACCACTGCTCACGGGGTGGACTTCGGCACCAAGTAGTTTCATACGAAAGACGTTGAGCGACTGGCGTTCAATATCCACTTCACCCATGTAGACGATACATTCGAGGCCGAGCATAGCACAGACTGTTGCCGTTGCTACTCCATGCTGTCCCGCGCCCGTTTCGGCGATGATGCGTTTCTTGCCCATGTGTTTCGCAAGTAAGCCTTGCCCCAAGGCATTATTGATCTTGTGCGCTCCCGTATGCGCTAAGTCTTCGCGTTTGAGATACACTTTTACGTCGGGCGCAACCAATGCAGAGAAGCGTGGGACGTAGTGCAGAGTTGTTGGGCGTCCGACGAAACTATGAAGTTGTGCGGCTAATTCGGCCTGAAATGCTGCATCATTCAGAGATGCTTTGTAGGCGGTCTCTAGCTCTGCAAGCGCGGACATCAGGCTTTCGGGAACAAATTTTCCACCGAATGCACCGAAGCGTCCACGCTCATCGGGATAGACATTATGCTGATAGGTATCTGTGCTTCTATTTTGTGTTTGCATGAGAATCTCTTCTTTCAAAATGTAGGGGCGCGATGTAGCGTACCCATTGAGCGTACATTCTCGATGAATGCACGAATTTTACCTTCGTCTTTTTGTTTGTGCGTTTCAACACCGCTACTAACATCGACGCCCCATGGATGGACCCGTTGTAGTGCCTGTACAACATTTTCTGGCGTCAAGCCCCCGGCTAAAAGGATGCGCGTCTCTTTCGCGATAGTGGCGGCAAGTTCCCAATCATGTGTTATCCCTGTACCACCCCAGTCAGGAGTGGGCGTATCAAGCAAGAGTCGCCATACTACATCTTTGTATTGCTCGACTAGTTTAAGGTCTGATGTGTTCTTAAGCGGAATTGCTTTAATTACGGGACGTGTGATTTGTTGGCAGAACTCAGGCGACTCTGTGCCATGTAGTTGCACATAGTGTAGCCCTGCCTCTTCAATCACATCGTTGATGAAATTGACCTCTTTGTTCACGAAGACACCAACTACATCAGGTAGCACCTGTTTTTCAGACAAGTGATCTGTGTTTGATAAGATAGACAGGGAAGTTGCCAGGGTCTCCCTTACATGTTTAGGCTGAATATAGCGATGGCTGGGTTCGTGGAAGATGAAACCGAGCATATCGGCATCCGCCTCAGTCGCTACTTGTATGTGTTCGGGTGTACGCAGACCACAGATTTTTACCTGTATACTCTCGTTCGCCCCTTGTAACAACATGTGCATTTGGGCTGGCACATCATTTGAGACAACGAGCGACTCTCCCACAAGCATACCTTGCACATCATAGCGTGCGAGGCGTCGCACATCAGCGGCTGAGTGAATACCACTTTCGGCAATGACAATACGATCATTTGGGAGAACAGAGCGAATGTCGCGGATAAGATACGGGTTCATCTTGAACGTAACGAGATCGCGGCTATTGACACCAATGATGAGAGCACCAGCAGTTACGGCACGCTGCGCCTCTTCACGACTATGCACTTCAACGAGACAGCGCATGTGCAGCTCATGTGCAAGCGAGAGCAGATGTTTAAGCTGTGTATCGTCGAGCAGGGCACAGATAAGTAGAATAGCATCGGCACCCCATGCGCGAGCTTCGTAAACTTGATACTCGTCAACGATAAAATCTTTTCGCAACACCGGAATATGCACCGCTTGTTTGATGGCCGTGAGATATGCTGGTGAGCCGAGAAAGAAATGTGGTTCGGTCAGCACCGAGATAACTGATGCACCATTTGCCTCATAGGTACGTGCAAGTTCTACCGGATCGAGATGCGGTGCAAGCATACCCTTTGAGGGCGAGGCGCGTTTTACCTCAGCAATCAGATGAACATGTGAACGGGGCATGAACGCTGCTGCCAGATCACGCGGTGGTGTTTGCTCACGCGCAAGTTGCTGTACCTCTGCCAATGGATGATCAATTTTGCGCTGTATCAAGTCGGCGCGTGTTTGGGTTACGATACGCTCAAGAAACATGTGTCACCTGGTTCTGAGCTTGAGAGCAAGCAATGACATCAGCCAATTTCTGTTTTGCCTTGCCTTCACGAAGTGTCGCACGGGCTAATTTAACGCCATCCGCTAATGTTTCGACCTGTTCGTTAGCAAGAAGGGCAGCACCGGCATTCAAACACAACATATGTGTCGCAGGTACATCGACATAGCTACTTAGGAGTTCGCGTAGGATTGCCGCGTTATGGGCAGGGTCGCCACCTTGAAATGCCTGGCGATCCGTGATGCTGGTAAGCCCTACCTCTTCTGGCGTGATTGTGTATTCATGTAATTCCTCGCCTTGCCGCACTTCACAGATATGGGTAGGAGCACTAAGTGAACATTCATCGACACCATCAGCACCATGCACAATCAAGGCATGTTTACAGCCAAGATGGAGCAACACCTCACCCATCTTGCGTAACAATGAGCCATCAGCTACGCCGAGAACTTGATATGGTGTGTGTGCTGGATTGGTGAGCGGACCAAGAATGTTGAAGACGGTACGGATACCGATTTCGCGGCGCGTGGGGCCGACATGTTTCATTGCTGGATGGAACGCTGGTGCAAACATAAAACCAAAGCCAACTTCCTGTACACACGTTGCGACCTGTTCGGGGCCGAGGTCAATCTTTGCACCCAACGCTTCCAGCACATCAGCACTACCACATCGACTGGTGGCAGAACGGTTGCCATGTTTGGCTACAGACGCACCTGCTGCTGCCGCCACGATGCCAGCAGCCGTTGAGACATTGAATGTACCTGAACCATCACCACCTGTGCCACAGGTATCCATTGCATGATGGGCTATAAGTTCGTTAAGATGAACCTGAACAGCCTTTTCTCGCATGACACGCGCCATGCCAGCAATCTCCGCAACTGTTTCATGACCTGGGCGCAGATGCAGGGCGGTAAGAAATGCACCCATCTGTGAGGATGTTGCAGCGCCCGTCATAATTTCTTCCATCACGGTTGCTGCCTCGGTTTCGCTTAGCATGGCTCCTGCAGCAACATGGGTGATAGCCTCTCGAATCATAGCTTCCTCCTTGCATTATTATCGCTCAAGAAAATTTCGTAGCAGGTCTTTACCGACGGGCGTCATAATCGACTCCGGGTGAAACTGTACACCCTCGACTGGATACGTGCGATGGCGTAGACCCATGATAAGGCCATCATCGGTCTCGGCGGTAATCTCTAACACATCGGGCAGTGTCGCACGTTCAACAATGAGGCTATGATAGCGATTGGCCTCGAATGGGTGTGGCAAGCCATGAAAAACTCCTTGTTCCTGGTGATACATGGGCGACGTTTTGCCATGCATTGGCTCTGGTGCGCGAACGACACGCCCCCCATAGACCTGCCCAATTGATTGATGACCAAGACACACGCCGAGTAAAGGAATGCGTGGCCCAAATGTTTCGATGACCTGACAGGAAAGGCCGGCCTCGTTCGGTGTACACGGTCCAGGCGAGACGACGATGTGGTCGGGATGCAACGCTTCAATCTCGTCAAGCGTGATTTTATCGTTGCGATGTACCTGCACGTCTGCCCCTAGCTCTGAGAGGTATTGGTACAGGTTATAGGTGAAGCTGTCGTAGTTATCGAGGAGTAGTAACATGGCTAATCCCTCTCTCTATGTGTATCTGCGATAAGTTCGGCTTCATCGAGGGCGCGTAACAAGGCTTTAGCTTTGTTCAAACTCTCTTGATACTCTGTCGCCGGATCAGAGTCGGCAACGACACCGCAACCCGCTTGAATATAGGCTCGCCCGTCCTTCATAACCATTGTACGTAGGGCAATCGCGGTCTCCTGATTGCCGGAGTGACTGAAATAACCAACGGCACCAGCATAGATGCCACGCTGCTCACCCTCTAATTCGCTGATGATCTCCATCGCACGAATCTTGGGTGCGCCCGAAACGGTACCTGCGGGAAAGCCTGCGCGTTGTGCATCATAAGGCGTCATGTCCTTACGTAACTGACCCGTGACGTTTGAAACAAGGTGCATGACGTGCGAATAGCGTTCGATCTCCATGAGTTCACTAACCTGTACGGTACCAGGGATGCTGACACGTCCTACATCGTTACGTGCGAGGTCAATCAGCATGACATGTTCGGCGCGTTCTTTGGGGTCGCTTTGTAATTCTTTGGCGAGCAATTCGTCGCTTTGCCTGTCTAATCCGCGTGGGCGTGTCCCTGCGATTGGACGGATAGTCACTTCGTTGTCCTCAAAGCGTACAAGCAATTCAGGTGAGGCACCAACGATATGAAAATCGTTCAGGTCGAGATAGAACATATAGGGTGATGGATTGATTGCACGAAGTGCGCGGTAGACCGTGAATGGTGACGCGTTGACATGCCGACTAAGACGCTGTGATGGCACAACTTGAAAGACATCGCCAGCTTTGATGTATTCTATCGAGCGACGTACCATGTCTTCAAACTCGCCTTGTGTGCGATTGGATGTGACACGTAACGCGGCTGCATCGTGAACTGGTTTGGGTTCGGCTGGTAAACGTACAGGTTGGCTGAGACGTTGTTGCACATCGTCAATAATTGCCATGCCACGTTTATACTCGGCCTCAATATCGGGCGCGTCAAGGTGCAGGTGTGTGACAATGCGGACACGATGCTTGACGTGATCGAACACTAGCACTGTTTCGGTGAAGCAAAAGACCGCTAAGGGTAAACCGAGTTCGCTTTTCTCTGGCACCGATAAGTGTTCAAAACGTGCAACCGAGTCATAGGAGAGATAGCCAACGGCCCCACCGTGAAACTGGGGCAGTTCGTCGCGTGCGGCTCCCCTATACTCTACAAGCTGAAATTGCTCAAGTTCCGACTCGATGAACGCAAGTGGGTCACGACATGGCACGTCTTCGCTTGTAGATGTGTCGCCGTGCATTCTACGTAGTGTTGCCGTTTCATTACGATGTGTCATGACCATATAGGGGTCAATGCCTATGAATGAGTAGCGAGCGACGCGTTCGCCACCGCTTACGCTCTCAAGCAAAAAGCTGTATGGACGTTGCGCCGTTTTGCAGTACGCCGAAACGGGCGTCTCCATATCGGCAAGGATATCGCGGTAAAGCGGCAGCAGCGAACGTTTCTCTGTGTAAGCACTTGTTGTGTCACGGAGCTGTTGCGCTTCCTCAAATGTTGGATAATACATATATTTTTATCCATTCTTCTGTTTAGTCTGATAATCGTGTTTCACAAAAGAGTGCGGATACGTCGTAGGGACCCGATTGATCGCGTCCGCTGCACGAGCGAAGCAAGGTGCAGTCCTCGTTCTCCACCAATCATTGTGCGTGAGTATTGGGGATCTCGCCCAATGAATTGGGCAATAGACGCCATCAATGTGGTCCCTACGCATATCCCTACTCTTTTGTGAAACCGCATCATCAGACCAGTACAGTATTAGCCTAGCCCTACAACCTCTTTGATATCTCGCATGGTGGCAGCCGCGATTGGGCGTACTTCGTCGGCCCCTTGTTTGAGAATGCTTTCCAGCGTTGGTAGATCGTTGACGAGTTCATAGTAGCGTTTCTGAATTGGCGCAAGGGTTTCTACAAGCTGATCGGTAACAGCAGCTTTGACCGCACCATACCCATTGCCAGCAAATTCGCCTTCGATATTCTCTTGTGACTTGCCTGTGAGCATCTGGTAAATGGTTAATAGATTTGTGATACCAGGGCGTTCTGGGTCAAACTTTGCCAAGCGTTCGGAGTCGGTCGTGGCACGTCCAATCTTTTGTTTGATTGTTTTCGGGTCGTCCAGCAGGTTAATACGCGAGGCTGGATTAACGGCACTCTTGCTCATTTTGCTAGTCGGATCATCAAGCGACATGATACGTGCGCCCACCTGACGAATCTGTCCCTCTGGAATGGTGAATACCTGTTTGTTGTAACGCGCATTGAACCGTTGCGCGAGGTCGCGTGTTAGCTCGATATGCTGACGCTGATCATCGCCAACGGGCACAAAATGTGTTTGATAGAGCAGGATGTCGCACGCCATCAAGACGGGATAGCAGTATAGGCCAGTGTCTACGCTATCAGGATGATCACCTGCCTTTGTCTTGAACTGCGTCATGCGGTTCAACCAGCCCATTGGCGTGAAGCAATTCATAATCCAGCTTGCCTCTGCGTGTTCGTGAACGTGTGATTGTACGAATAATTTGCAGTAGCGTGTATCCAGACCGCAGGCAAGGTAGAGCGCGGCTAGTTTGCGCGTGTTTGTGTACAGTTCTTTTGGGTCAATAGGAAGCGTTATAGCGTGTAGATCGACGATACAAAAGATGTTGTCATATTCTGCTTGCGCTGAGGCCCAATTACGAATCGCTCCCAGATAGTTACCTAGATGAATGTTACCTGTAGGTTGAACGCCGGAGAAGACTCGCTTCTTTACAGGCGTCGCGTTTGTAATAGGTTGTGTATCCCGACTGATTTCGATTGACATAGTGCGTCCTCCATCAATATAAGTGCTTGGAAAAGGACAATAAAAAACGCCCCTCATCCACACAGGGACGAGAAGCGTGAAGCTTTCGTGGTACCACCCTCATTCAGACTACTTGCTACAATAGATGTTCACAAGTACTCTCTTCATTTGCCGGATACATAGCGCACTCTTGCATAAGTAAGCAGATACGATGTATATCCTGTCCTCGATAACGGGGGACGTTCCGATAAAGCACTACTAGTTCTTTCTATTGAAGGAAACGTTCGTCTTTCGCTCCCAGGTCCATTCGATAACCGCAACGGCGTCGGTTCCCACCAGCCCGACTCTCTGTATCCTTTGTAAGGTTATGTACTCTTCCTGTTCGATGCGTTTGCTATTCAGTTGTGTATATGTTCAGTATAGAGGGCTTTTCCAAATGTGTCAAGTGTGAATTTGAAGAAAGGAACGCAGGAAGACCGCAAGGGTCTTCCCTACATTTCACGAAACTCGATATGTAGGGAAGACCCTTGCGGTCTTCCTGCATTTATTATGACTTCATGGTACAATTTGCCTAAGTACTCATCCTTTCGTGTGCTATCTTGAGCAGACGAGGGAGTAAAGCATAGCCGTACCAAGAGGAAAGAACGTCATATGAGTAGTCTTTTTGTGTTTCAACTTGTCGTTACCTTCCTCGTTGGCAGCCTCTGGCTCACTGGGGCGAGCATCCTCGCAGAAAAATTTGGCTCGAAAATTGGGGGCGTGATAGCTGGAATGCCTTCTTCCATCGTAATTGCGTTATTCTTCATAGGATTGACACAAACCCCTATAGCTGCTTCTCAAGCAACAGTTGTCGTTCCGCTTATTATGGGAATCGATGGACTTTTTATCGTCACATATGTTTTTCTTGTGCGACGGAGTTTTCTTCTCGCGCTAATATCTTCGCTCTTCGTATGGGTATGCCTCTCGTTCGTACTGGTGCTCGTTCACTTTCACAACTTTGGGCTTTCTCTCTTCGGCTTTTTAGTATTACTCCTTTTGTCTTATGGTGTCATGGAATATGTCTTACACGTCAAATCACTTGCTGGTCGGAAAACTTCGTTTACTTTTTCAAGTTTGCTTGTGAGGGGTTTGGTAAGTGGCTTGATTATCACTCTCGCTGTCGCTTTCGCCAAACTGGGAGGACCATTAATCGGGGGCGTCTTTGCCTCGTTTCCCGCAGTATTTCTTTCAACCATGATCCTCACCTATTTTGCACAAGGCAGAGCGTTCTCCGTAAGTGTGATGAAGACCTTGATGCTCAGTGGAACCATTAACACTACCGTCTATGCAAGTGCAGTAAGATTTTTGTATCCACCGTTTGGTCTGATTGGAGGAACAATCGGTTCGTTTCTTCTTTCGCTGGTTAGTATGTATCTCGTTTACCTTCTCGTCAAAAAGATTGCATAAACCGGCCCCGCTTCATAGGGGAATTACGGCAATAATGAGCGAAATGGTTCCCAAAAACCACAGGAGGACCTAATTTATAGGTCCTCCTGTGGATGTGCCGTGTTACAAGAAAAAATCGTTACAGTGTACGCATCAAGTACATGACGTTGTTGACGTAGTTCCAGTTGAAGATGCCACGATGTGTCACGGCCCAGCCACCTTCGTTGTAGGCACTGATGACTTGATAGAGATTGCCGTGGAAGTAGCCCCAGAGATAGCGCAGGTAGGTAGCACCGAGATTGAGATTGTCCCACAGTTTGTAGGGATCACGATGTATACCTGTGCTAGAGTTGAGGCTCATCGCCGTGTAGGGCATAAGCTGCATGACGCCAATGCCACCGTCACGTGCAATGACGTGTTGTGTCCAGCCACTTTCTTGCCAAGCAATAGCGAGTACGAGATTTGTAGGTAGGCCGTAGTCTACCGCAATCTGGCGAAGCTGTGCCGAAACTTCGTTACGCGATGACCATTCTAACGCGTTATAGTTGTACCAGGGCACGTAGCCGTTGGCGAGGATACCACTCTGTCCTCCCCCGCTTGAAGTCCCTGAGCCACCACTGCTCTGTCCACCACTGCTGTGAACAACGTGAGGGATACAAATTTGCTGTCCAGAAAAGATGAGATTGACATTGCCAATACCGTTGACTCGTGCCAATGTCCAAATGTTTGTATGATAACCGCTTGCGATATTGGCTAACGTATCGCCGAAGCGAATGGTATACCAGGAACAAGCATTTCCACTACCAGGATTTGCTGCATGTGCATTTTGTTGTTGACTGTGATTGACTAAGAGAGAACCAAACAACAGGACAACTGTACAAATAAGCAGTACAATATGTTTGTAGATGTAAGGTTTCAAACGCATCGCTATAGTCCTTCCATGTAGGTCGTGTTGTATTGTAGTTGTGTATTTTTGTGTTGCTATGCTCATAGGTGTTACACCGCTCCTTTCCCTCTCACTATAAGCACCGCGAAAATCGGTAAATGTCGATGCGTTGATAAAGCTATGTTCCCCAGTCGCAAATATGTATTCCATAAATTACGATGTGCTACAATCAAAGAGGTCCCTTTTTATCCAAAACTAGAATAGGAATTGCTTGTGGCAACTACAACATATCCTTTTGAACGTTATCTGAATGTACGTATGGCGTATGGGGCAAGCTTCTCGCCCGATGGCAGTCAACTCAGTTTTTTGACAGATGTTACGGGCGTGGCAGAGGTGTGGAGTGTTTCCGTTGATATGCGCCCATCCTCTTCGGCATGGCCGACGCAAATAACCTTTCGCGGTGAACGTTCCATGAGTGCGGCCTTCGCTCCCAAATCAAATATGTTGCTTATCACTGGCGATGTTGGTGGCAACGAGCGTACTCAGCACTATCTTGTGAGCGCGGACGGAGCGACGTTTGATGCTCTCACCACTCAGCCAGAGGTGATGTATCTATTTGGGGGTTGGTCGCCTGACAACCTATACATTTCTTATAGCAGTAATGAGCGTGACTCGCGCTATTTTGACGTGTATGAGCGCAACATAGAGACTGGCGATGTAAGACTACTGTTTCAGCATGATGGTTCTAACTATGCTGGCGAGTATTCCCCGGATGGGCAGGATATGCTTATCTTGCGTGAAGAGGACAATATTCATAGTCAACTTCTGTTGCTGAACCGTGCTACTCAAAAGGTGAGTACGCTAACACAAGAGACGAGTACAGGTCCATCTCTCTATCACGATGCTGCATGGTCGGCTGATAGGCGTGGTCTTTACTTACGCACAAATCTTCATCGTGAGTTTCTTACCCTTGCCTATCTTGACCTCACGTCAAACGAGATGACCTATCTTTCTGATACACAATGGGATATCGAGCATCTCGCGCTTACACATGATGGTACGACGATGGCACTGGTCACAAACGAGGATGGCTATTCACAGCTTGAACTCTTTGATGTGTCTGCTGGTTGGGATGAACGCAAACCTTTACTCGCGCCCACCTTGCCGCGTGGTGTTGTGTTTGAGACGGTCTGGTCACAGGACGGTTCACGTTTGGCAATCACACTGATTACGCCCGATGACTCGGCGGACATCTGGGTATGGGATATGCGAGAGGGCGTTGTGGTCCGAGCGACACATAGCGCAACGGGCGGTATTCCTCATGAAGCATTTGTTGCTCCATCGCTTGTACGCTATCCGACGTTTGATGAGCGCGAGGTTCCTGCATTTCTATACATGCCGAAAGAGGGTGAGCAGCGTAACTTGCCTGTTGTTGTGTATGTGCATGGGGGACCAGAGAGCCAGTCACGCCCGGAGTTTAATGGTGTATTGCAATATCTAGCCTCGCGTGGCTATGCTGTGCTCGTACCGAATGTGCGCGGCAGTACAGGCTATGGCTATGAATATCAGAGCCTCGACGATGTGCGACTACGCATGGATTCTGTAAAGGACCTGCAATACGCGGTACGCTGGTTAAGTGAGAGCGGCATTGCGGACCCCAAACGTATTGCAGTATTCGGTGGGAGCTATGGTGGCTTTATGGTGCTTGCCGCTGTGACAACCTACCCCGACCTGTGGGCGGCTGGCGTCGATATCGTCGGCATCGCCAACTTTGTCACCTTCCTTGAGAATACTGGTGCGTGGCGGCGCAAGCAGCGCGAAAGCGAATATGGTAGCCTTGAAAATGATCGAGCTTACCTTGAAGAGATTTCGCCTATTCGCTCCGTCGATAAAATCACAGCACCACTTTTTGTCGTGCATGGAGCGAACGACCCACGCGTCCCCATCGGCGAAGCTGAACAGGTCGTTGCTGCCTTGCGGAAACGCAATGTTCCCGTTGAATATCTCAGATTTGAGAACGAGGGACACGGCATTGTGAAACGCGCCAATCGGCTCGTGGTGTACCCCGCGATTGCACGGTTTTTGGATGAGCATGTGAAAAAGGTGTGAGGAATGATACACGTCATGATGACTGAAACAGAATTACTGATGCGTATTGCCCGACTTGAAAACGTCTATGGAGGAGTGGATTGGTATCGGTTACGTCATTGGGATCAGGAGATTGCTCCCAACCCAGTAAAGGCTTTACAAGCGTTGGCCGCACAGGGCTACTTAGAAGACGTTCCAGGGCGTTCATCAGGATGGTATCGTTTGACCGCAAAGGGAAGAGAAGTTCTGCGTCAGCAAAGTGATGAATAATCTTTTATGCTCTGAAACTTCCCTCTTGTTGCATACGTGCAATTTGTGTGACCACGCTATGCATTCCTTGTATATTGTAGAGGCATACGCGTGTTCGTCACAGATGAATGGAGAAACAGAGCACATGAATAACAACAATATTAGCAATGACATCAGTTCAGATGACATCTATGTAGATAATCCCAATGAGGGTCGGAGCCGTGAGCGTGTGGTTGATACTAACCCACAGCCCGATACGGCCAATACACGTGAGCGTCCCAGCGATTTGATGGCGAGTTCGACGCGGGAACAGGCATTGCAAGCAAGCGCACAAGCTAGTGGACGTGGGCCGATCTCCTCTGGTCAGCAATCTAGCACCTCTTCCGATTCAAGTGACTTTGGTGGCTATAGTGAACCGGAGAGTGGCTTTGGGCAAGACGCGCAAGGTGGAACTGTTGCACCAATGGGCGGCTACAACCAGGGAGCTTATAATCAGGACGGCAACTATAGTGAGTCGCAGGGCGACCTACAGCCCCGTAACGATGGCTTACGCGATACGCTTGGCAGTGGCTATGATCCGCACCAGGATGGTGTTAATCCAGGGATGGCCCAACAAGGGTATGATCCAACACAGAGCGGTGTAAGAGGTGCTCAAAATACTCCAGGACAGGTTGTTGACACACCTGGACGTGAGGTTGGTTCCTCATGGGGTGAAGATGAGCAGATGGGAAAAACTGATACAGCAGACCGTCGTAATCCTAGCACATAAGCGTATTCAAGATAGGGTCGTATAGGGATGATTGTTCGGATCATCCCTTGGGAGTGAGTATAATGACAGAGACACCTAAAACACAGCACATTCCTGTGAAAATGTATCGGACACCAGACCGTTTGACCGTAGCTGCACCAATGCCAGGTGTCCAACCAGACGATATCCTGGTTCAGGTGACCGAGGATCGCCGCCTGGTTCTGCAAGCCGTGTTGCGTGGCGCGTTGAAAGATGTGAAAGAACTGCTGCTTGATGAGTGGAGTGCTGGTGATTATTATCGTGAGTTAGAACTGGCAGATGCTGTGGATGGTATAAGTGCAAATGTGACGTATGGAAATGGCGTACTGGTGGTTGTGCTACCGATTAGCGGTAAAACAACTCCTGCAACGATTACGCTCAAAAAGACCGCGAAAGACTTCGGCGAGTACATCGGTAACTCTGGACATGAACAAGCCGAATAGAATAAAATAGCGCGTAACGTTTACCTGTATGTATAAGTCTGTCATCCTTATACAGGGATGTGGACCTCTATTGGTCTCCCAACATTGATGTGATGGGTTTCGTAGGGACCACATTGATGGCGTCCGAGGCGCAATTCATTGCGCGAGTTGCATTCACAATCTTTCTTGAATGATCTTGTGCAAGAATGGGTGCAAGAGGGCTGCACATTGCTTCGCTCGTGCAGAGGACGCGATAAATCGGGTCCCTACGAATTGCTTCGCTCGTGCAGAGGACGCGATAAATCGGGTCCATACGACATCATCGCATGAAGGATGACAAACTATACATATATATTTTTCTAGGATTATTGAATGACACCTATATTTTTCTAGGATTATTGAATGACACCGTTATCGCTTCCCTTCGTTACATTTGTTGGTCTATCTGGTGCTTTGGGGGCTGTATCACGCTATCTTTTAGGGCGTTTCATCGCAGAACGCGTCAATTCACAAATTCCACTTGGCACACTTGTCATTAACGTGACAGGTGCGTTTCTTATTGGCCTGCTTTCCGCGCTTGTTGGACATAAGGTTATGAGTGTAAGTGAGCAAGTTATTCTCGCGACAGGCTTTCTTGGTGGATATACAACATTTAGCACGATGAGTTGGGAAGGTGTGCAATTAGCGCGTGGTGGCAGGACTGTGAGTAGTATGCTCTATCTTGGAGGCAGTCTAGCTCTTGGCCTTATCGGTGCTACGCTTGGGTTGCTGGTAGGAGGCTGGATACTATAGTGGCATCATCGCTCTCTCTTCCACGTCGCTTGCTCGCTGTCTTTAGCGGTGGCTTCTTCGGGACAATCGTCCGTTATCTCCTGAGTCTCCTCATTCAAGCACATCTTGGCAAGAGTTGGCCCTATGATATTCTATTTATTAATATTACAGGCGCGTTTGTCCTCGCGTTTATTACCACGCTTGCCGATGCCTCTATTTTGATTGGTCCTACGCGCCGCTTGGTCATCAACGTTGGCTTTCTTGGTGCCTACACAACGTTCAGCAGCTTGGCACTGGGGGATATCTTGCTCTTTGCTAATGGTCGCTGGCTTCTTGCGCTCCTCTATATGTTTTTAAGCATCGCGGGGGGAGTTGTCGCAGTGCTAGTTGGCGACGTGCTAGGGCAGTGGTGTATCAGGCGTGTGAAAAAGCGTAAAGAACCGACAATAGAAGCGGTAAAAAAAGAGGATCATCTTGACGTGCAAGATGATATCCTTTTGCCTGATTAGGTATTGGGTAGAGGCCGATGATGTGGTTGAACATAAGAGGACAGATAGGTGTAGGGACCGATTGATCGCGTCCTCGTCGGCGGTTGCTTGCCACGAGGACGCGATCAATCGGTCCCTACAATCGTCGTATCCTGATTCTTCCATCAAACAGCATAATTGATGCATCCACCACGTTTGCAGGACCTCGGTAGGGGCGGCAATTGATTGCGCCCCTGGACGAGCGAAGCAAGGTCCAGTCTCCACACAGGACAGGTTCGCGACGCTCACGTGTGGGCGCAATCAATTGCCGCCCCTACCGAGAAAGGTTCTCCCCTGTACTTACCGGATGCATCAATAATCGATCCCTACTCCAAACATTACTTCCAATGGTTCATGGGCAAGCCTGCGACGGGTGATTGGAATGTTGGTAGATGTGGCATGGCTAATGAGCCGATATAGACGGTTTTCAGGTCGGGACCGCCGAACGTGACGCTTGTCACGAGTTGTAATGTCTTCCCAACGGTAGCCGCCATATCGGTAGGTTCTGCCTCACCAGCGGCAATTTTCTTCTCAAATGTAGCGAGTAAAGGTTCGTTTGCCTCTTCAAAGACGACGTGGTAGTCACCATCTGGCGTGATGATGCCGACGCCATTGCGTAACACCGTCGTCACCCATACGTTTCCATCAGCGTCAAAGGTAAAGCCGTCGACTGCTCCTCCCACGCCGAGATTGTCAGGACCAACGGCTTCTTTATCAGAAAGACTTCCATCAGGGGAAACCCGGAAACGGATGATATGGTTTTTCATCGTTTCCGCAACATATAAGTATTCTTCCTTCGCATCAAGCCGAATCTCATTGGTGAAATAGAGACCATCCTGTACGATACGTGGCCCTTTTTCGTCGATTAATACGATATAGCCATCTGGTCGTGGCTTCGCTGCCGCAGGCCACCATTGCGCTTCACGGGTTGAGAAAGCAGCCCAGATACGCTTTTTGCTGTCGATAAAGACATAGTTTGCAGTTGACACTTTGACACCATCGACCTCGGTCAAAAGCTCCTCGACCTGTCCATCGGGGTGTCGCTTTTGGATGGTGCCAGTACCAATATTTGCGACAAGAATCGAGCCATCATCGGCCAATGCCAAGCCATTCGGTTCACCGCCGAGACCGCCCAAAAACTGCTGTTCACCATTCGGGGAAATATGTGTAATACCACCACGTCCATCTGACACCCAAAGTGTACCATCGGGCTGTGCAATAACTGACTCTGGTCGGACGAGATCATGTCCCGTAAAGGTGAGTTCGCTCAGGTCAAGGTGAAACTCTTTGATGGGAATCGAAGTATTGCTCATTGTGCATCCTTTCTACGCTGAAGAACATGCATACCCTGGCTTAGTGGTGCATACGATACTGCTTCATTGTACGATGCAGGAACTTTGCTATACAAGGATATCCTCTTTTAACTGGTGATACAACGATTGGTTTACGCTCTCTTATGTAAGCATAAAAATGATAAGATAATGGCAAGCATTATTTTTGTTCGCTATTAGTCCGTCAACGCTAATTTGTTAGTACAAGGGCACCCACAAGGGGACGCTTCCAACAGTAGATTTTTTGGAAGGGATGAAGGGACGTTTGGTAGGGACCGCTTGATCGCGTCCGTAGGGTGGGGAGGGGTACACGTTGGCGCATACAATTGTTGCCGACACGTTGCCCCACCTCGCCCCCTGGACGCGATCAAGCGGTCCCTACAGGCGTTTCGTTCTGCCCCCCAAAAACCCTACTATTGAAAGGCAAGGGGACGCCCTTGTTCGCTTCCTGACACGAAAAAGAGGAGTCTCATGAGCCAACAACATGAGCACATACAAATTTCAACGCTTGTGCGTCCTGCCATCGGCGACCGAAACGAATGGGGAGCCTATTGGAAAGTAATGGGACAAGAATGGCGTACCGAGCCGGAGATTGACGCGGAACGACAAGTATATCTCAAGCAACGTCTGGCTATAAAGGTGGACCTGGATGAAGGCATTTACCAGTTTCGAGAGGTGAAACTGAGTCGTGCCGATGTGGAGTGGCTACTGGCACAGCATGAGAATGGGCGTGGACCAGTGGATTGGCGTGACCCTGACCACCTTGGTCGTATAGGCATAGACCTGCGTGGGGCCGACTTACGTGGCGCGAACTTGCGTGCTCTGCCGCTCTCACATATGTTAGGTGGACTCAATGGGCGCGAACGTAATCGGGCGCAAGAGGGACGAGACATGGCGGCTGTGCATTTAGAGGGTGCTATTCTGAGCGAAGCACACCTGGAACGAGCCGAATTGTATATGGCTCATTTAGAACGAGCCGACTTTTTCAAGGCACATTTAGCAGGTGCCTCGCTACGTAAGGCGCATCTTGAAGGTGCTTCTCTCCGCGTGGCATATCTAGCTGCCATCGAAGGACAAGACTATGAAAAGAAGGAAAATATCGGTGCTTCGGCACGTATACTGCCTCCTGCGGACCTGCGAGCAGCATTTCTTGATAGTGTGACGGACCTGAGAAATACTCATTTTGGTGATGAGCAGCATGGTTATGTGCGTGTTTCCGATGTGCATTGGGCCGACGTAAATTTGGCAATTATGGATTGGTCGCTCATCAAGATGCTTGGCGATGAAGGCCGTGCGCGAGCATTGGCGCGTGAGAAAAAAGTGGACAAGGAAACTCTTATCGAAAGTTATCGTGAAGCTGTACGTGCCAATCGTCAGCTTGCGGTAGCATTGCAAGGGCAAGGACTGAACGAAGAGGCAGCACACTTTTTGTATCGAGCGCATATTCTGCAAAAAGAAGTTGTCAGGCTACAAGGAAGAACGGGTGCCTATATCTTCTCGGCCTTTCTCGATATGCTTGCTGGCTACGGTTATAAGCCGATAAGAAGTGTGACGGCGTATGTGCTTGTTGTCGCATGTTTTGCGATAATATATTTTATTCTTGGACGTATCGTTGGGCCACACCTCTCGCCGATAGGGTCACTTGTCTTCAGCGTTACCTCATTTCATGGCCGTGGCTTTTTCCCAGGTGGTATCGTGCTAGACGACCCGATCACAATCATGGCGGCTGTCGAGGCGATCATTGGGCTTACCATCGAGATTAGTTTTATCGCAACATTCACCCAACGTTTCTTCAGCAACTAAAGCAAGCTTCTTATAGCTTTATTTAACTCGCCAGTAGACACCGTTTTCGCGCTGCATAAATCCACGACCCACCATATCCTTTCTGAAAAATGCAGCATCATGATAATACTGTTCGATAATCTGGTTTACTTCTGCCTCCTGGTAGTAGACGTTCAAAGGAAAGCGACGTGCGAACCAACGCACCAGAATTGCAAGGTTCTCGCGTCCGGCTGGAATAGTTGCCAGCCGTGATCTCACAAAAAAGCTTTTGAGAATACGGCGTTCCTCGTCATCAAGTGCCGTTTTTTCTAAGGGAGATGTCTTGTTTTCGACGTTGAACAGTGAACGCTGAAGGTGTTGTAACATCTCCATATCAAGGCTATAGGTCTGGTCCTCAATCCAGCGTTTGACGATGCCAAGCTCTTGTAGTTTTTTCAGATGACGAGCCGTAAACGAAATGTTTTTGTGCAATAACACGGATAATTCTTCAAGGCTATACACTTGAGTGGCAAGTAGTCCTACTAGCTTGAGTCGATGTGTATCGGCCAAGATACCTATGATATAAGGCAGCGACGGAGTATTCGCTTGTGACATTTCCGTTGCCTCGCCCTTATGACTTCTGTACTTTTTTGTCATAACGTCCTCTTACTGCTATCAAGTATATGTCTTACGGTGTTCATCTCTTCATCGTCATACCATACAGTTTTGAGTCGCTGTAAGGCGAATTGCACATTGTGTTGTTCCTCGCTGGAAAGCAAGGCGAGCAAATAGGCACGATATTGGAGCAGGTAGTGATTCTCGAAGGCGAGCATCTGTTTACAGAGTTCTTGCAGTTCCGCTCGTTCCTCTTCGCGCTCTGGAATGCCATACATCCACTGCATTTTGCCTTTCTCGAACATCGCTGTGAGAAAGGGACTCCACTCATCATGAATTTCTTTGTTGTATGCCTCCACGCTTGCCCGCTTCATGCCTACGAATGTTCCTGTTTTGAAGACTAACAATGCTGATGCCATACGACAGGCGCATTCTACCAACTCGCGCGTAGCGTAGTACACATTATTAGCTTTATCAGGTGGATAGTAGAGGACAGCAATATCATAGAGAAGTTTCCTCATGATGTCATATCCGTAAAACGTACCGTTAGGATCGGGGTAAGTGACAGGATAGGTCACACTATCACTATGATGTAAGCGCAGCAGAAAGTCTATCACGCCATCTGTAACATCTCTCATATAGGCTGCTCTACTTGGTAGTGACATAGAGGCTCGTGTATCTTTCCCAAAGAGTAGAATGCTATTCTGTTTGATGGCTACCCGCATAGTACTGACATAGTTTAGCAACATTTGCTCATCAATCACATTGCCATCAAGACGTAGAGTGCTCTTCTTTACACAAGCCGAGGCAAGTTGTTGTGCTTGTATGATCTCCTTTGATGAAAGAAATGTCTCTTTGAAAAGGACATATGCGTCAATGTCACTGCCAACAACTGCACAACCGTCTGCATAACTACCTAATAAGAAATAGCTCCGAACTCGGTTAGGAAAAGCTGACTCATATTGTTGCACTATGGCAGCAAGTGGTTCATCGACATAAGTTTTCCCTGTGGTATGAAGCAATTCTATGTTCATTGGTCCTCCTCTTTTGAGTGCTCGCTTGAGGATTTTTTATATGTGTACGCTATACGTGTCACTTGTTCCTGTTCTGGTTCCCGTGTGCCAGTAAGCCAATATTCCGCGCCATCGGTTGTGCGGTTCACAAAACGGAATTCGTAGAGTGCGCGCCGCAAGGCTGCCGCGTCCTTGCCAATGCTGTGGAGCAGGAGTAATTCGTTGATCTCTTTTTCGCTGTACACTCGTCCTGGCTCAAAAAATGTTACCAAGTATTCCAGGATAAGCAGTTTGTCCTGCTGTTTAGCTACGGGCCACGTTGTGAGCTTTCCATTTTTGTCTAAGAAACGTCGTAGTTCTTTTGGCAGCGTTGAAGCTTGCGACGCGACTTCTCTACTCTCCTGTGTGAAGAGCATGTTGAGTGCCTCGGCCGTTCGCTTAATGTAGAACGGACTAAGGCGATAGGTCTTGTTGGCACCCTCACCACGGCGTTCATAGAGATAGCCCATAGCAGTCAGTTGCTTGAGATGACGTGAGACGCTTGATTGGCTCAGGTCCAGAGAACTAATAATCTCTTGCGCTGATAGTTCATCGTGTTGTACCAGCAAGTCAATAATGCTCAAACGAGTCTCATCGGCAAGCGCGTTGAGACGAGCACGTAGTTCTTTGCGTCCTATCGAGCTAGTGCGTAGTGCTTCAACATCGTAATTAGGTGGTTCACTGAAGAAAAGGCGCACCGTCTCTTTACCATTCCAGTCGCTATTGCCGTTAAAAGGTGTACCATCCCAGAGAGTGACATGGCGACCTGTATGCCATGAAGGGATGAGAATAACGTTTGAAGCTTTGGAGGTTGTCTCAGCAATAGCAGGCGGCAAGTGACGACCTGTAAACGAATAAAATGTCTCCTCAAGATCGGCTTCCTCATCAAGACTGCGTGTAAACATCTCGACTTGCCAGCGTAGAGACGATTGTATACGTCTCCATTCAGCAACAAATGTTGTCTTCCACATCATTTCGAGATGTGAAAGAATCAAGCTTTGTAGTGCCGATGGGTCTTGTAAAAGAGCATGAACTTCTCTCTGGAGTTCTGAATCAAACACGTGCTCTCCCTGCACAAGTTTGACGCAATACAGGTACGTATCCACATCGTTAAATAGCCGCTTCGTATCTGGTGTTGCGTAGGAAACAAGTGCAGAGAAACGGCTACGCAATGGTTCAATCACCATTTTACGTACCAAAAATGGATTCGCTTCGCTCAGATTGTGTAGATAAGAAGGGAAATTAGGTTCGTCAGGCAGAGGTGTCAACGCATCATGTAGTCCCTCGAATACTAGGCGGTGCGTATGGCGTTGTTCAGGGGTAAGCGTTGCGGCAGTTTGTGTCACCCAAGTATTCAGTCCTGTAAGACGCTCTACCTCGTTAAGCAGCGAAAAACTATTGAGCGCGTTTCCTACCGGCTCAAGCGCGATATGTATAGTGGTGGTGTGAGTATTCGATGAAGATGCCATACACGTTACCCTCTCTTATTCAATTATGCGTTTATGTGCATAATATAAATAAAGGATATCATGAGAAAAGGCATATGTCAATTGTTATTGTAAAACAACAGGGCCTTCATCCATTAGGAGGTCACGAACATGGAGGTTTTCGTAGGGACCACATTGATGGCGTCCACTGCACGAGCGAAGCAATGTGCAGTCCTCTTGCACCAATTCTTACACGATATCACGTAAGAATGATTGCGGATGGAACTCGCGCAATGAATTGCGCCTCGGACGCCATCAATGTGGTCCCTACGAAAACCGTTAATCGAAGATTGGCAAACTACTACAGGCGTTCCGTTATGCCTCCCCAAAACAATAAGAGGCGATACAACATACATTGTATCGCCTCTTATTGTCTGAACAGGACCTATTTCACTCCAATGTCAAAGTTGCGTAGTTCGTAGCCAGTGGTGAGCGTGTTCCAACGAATGCTCGGTTTGCTTACGATGCGTAGGCTATCAAGTGCGAGTAGACGTTGTAAGAAGATGTCGGTCTCTTGAATAGCGATATATGCACCGGGGCAACGATGTACGCCATCGCCAAAGCTCATCACCATTTCAGGTACACGATCTCCCTTGATTTCGCGCCCAGGACAGACTGCCAATGGTAGCTCTCCGACGATGCTTTCATCGGCATTTGATGCGTCAATCTCAACCGTAATCTTTGACCCCTGTGGGATGACGACCTGTGTACCCTCATTCTCAAGCTCAATATCGGCGGTTGTGTTACGATAGAGGCGCGTGACGACAGGTTCTACGCGCAATATTTCATGCAACATCGCGTATCGCTCTTCTTCTGACGCGACAACATAGCGTTGACGTAGTTCTGGCCGTTCCAATATGTGCCATGCGGCGACGCTGATAAATTCGCGTGTTGTGACCATACCCGCGGCGGCGTAGGTGATACACTCCGTCAATATCTCAGCATTGCTATAGTTCTGGGCCAGTAGATGCGAAATGACATCGTTTTGTGGCTTGCGTTTTCGTGCGCGAATAGCTGGCAAAACGTCGAGCGTGAAAAACGCGAGTGTGCGTGACTGATTTTTGAACAAGTTCAGTACGCTCATACTTGCTAAGTTACCCGAAAAGAAAGCTTCCAATCTTTGAGGCAGACCTGGGTAACTATTGGTTAAACCAACCACTTGTGCGGCTACACGTACCGCTAGCGTAATGCTCAATTGGCTAAGATCAACCTGCTTCTTGCGTAGTAGTTTTTTGATGAGTTGATCTGAAAGCTGCTCCATAACCTGACGATAGTTGTCGCTGACAGTTTTAGGCGTAAAAAAGCGAGCGGTCTGTTTTCTTTGTAGTTGATGGACCTTGCCATCTTGATACAGAATGGGCTGATTTGTCGAGCCAGGAATTTTTTCAATCAATTCCGCGTTAAAGCCAGCTTGCTTTGTATCCGCGCTACGCAAAACCGTTCGCGCCGCTTCAAAACTTCGTACATGCCACAGCCCTTTCTCATCACGCTCAATCGCCGGACCCGTGGATGGTGTGGTAGGCACAGTTTTTTGCCACGACAGGGACGTGTGATCTATTGGACACTGGGCCGCAGAAGATGTTGTTCGCCACAGGCAGGTGTTATGGGCTGCTCTTTCATTTGCTCCATGAATACTATTTCGCTTTCTGTATATATGTGTTCTCTTGCTAAGAGGATTAAAGACACGGTTATGATATAGAGTATATCATAAGTAGCATCTTTTTGCTCGTTTATTATCTCTTTGAAGAGGCATAACGAAACGCCCGTAGGGACCCGATTGATCGCGTCCACTGCACGAGCGAAGCAATGTGCAGTCTTCATAGTGCATCAATGATTGCGTGAAATCATTCAAGGAAGTTTGGGATTGCAACTCGCCCAATAAATTGGGCCTCGGACGCCATCAATGTGGTCCCTACGAAACTCATCACATCAAGGTTGGAAGACCCTTATGGTCTCCCTAATCCACCAATAGAGCTATATCATAGGCTTCTTACACCTTACAAAAAACACATATACATGTACAATGTATCGTGCTATACTCTTTACGGCACTCATAATACTTGATAACAGGAATTGTGTATATGCAACAAACGCAGGTGCAACTACCAATACCTCCAAGGCGTAAACGTAGGCGGTTGTCACGTACCACGATGATTGTGATTGGATGTATCATTCTTATCGCTATCGGCGTGTTTTGGGCACTTGTTAGCCTGGGTAAACTTCCGTCCTTACTAGGTATCACACCCGCCAATCTTGCCATCCTTGCCACTATCGTTGTCGCCGTTCTTGGCCTTATCTTTATGTACATCCCAATCATTCCTGCTGACGAAACATCAGAACAAAGCGCGACCCCTGCTACACAAAATATCATCATACAAGTGCCTCCCTATCAGACCGTGCCATCGTCACCTCAACCCACCATTCCTGATATCTATCGTGGTATCGCTAGCCTACCACCATCCACTAGCCTTACCAGCATTCAGCAACGCGAGGATGTCGTCAGGATGTGGCCTATCGGTGTGATCTTGACGAAAAGATACGTCGTACCATATAACTAACATTTTTGTACTTACAGAACGAGGCTTTCACTGTCGTGGTGAATATTCATGATCTGCCTCTAGAGCAGATTGACGAATACACACATTTATCTTGTGAGTGTACTCGTACCATATAACGATGCAGCCTGTTGAAAAACTCTTTGTTGAGTTTATTCCCTTGTAGTAAGGTAAGCTCAACAAGTATCCTCTCAACTTCTGTGGAACTTGAGAGGATACTTCCAGAAATAGCGAAAAACGTCAAAAAGAAGGGTATTTTCAGCCACTTCCGGGGAGGGATGACTTCCATAGCTTCGTTTTTTGAGCAATCGCTTGAGATTTTGGCCTGCTGCCCTCAGCAACGCCTCACAGTTCACACGCCAAAGGCGTCGTAAGCGGTATCGCCTCATTCCATGCCAATCCTTTCCTTCGGCAAATAATGGTTCCACCCACACACTGCGCTTTCGCATGACTTTCTTGTAGGCTTCTGTCGCGTGATACTCTCGAACGCGTTCAAGATACTCTTCATCGACATGACGGCTCAGGCGTCGTCCTCGTGAACTCGTCGTGCATTGAGCTTTCAAGGGACACGCGTTGCACTCCTTTGCTTTTGCCCAGTATCGCCTGTAGTCCTCTGTAGAACTGGAAGCTGAGTGGTGCAATTCTACTCCATTCGGACAGATGTAGACATCTCGGTCACTCTCATACCGAAAGTCTCGTTGCCCAAAGAACTCGGTGCGCTGATCAAAATGAGGAAGAGGAACATACGCTCGGATCTGTTGCTCTTCCAAAGCCACAATATTCTCCACAGTTCCATACGTGGTGTCACCAGTAAATTGTCTTGGGTGCAACTTCCAACGGGCACGGGCACGCCAGAGCATGTCAAGCGCAGGCTGATTTTCCATGACCTCTGATGGCGTCACTAAAACTTGCAGGATAATACGAGCTTTGCCTCCATCAACCACATAATGCGTGTGATAGCCCAAGTGCGATCCTCCCCCTTTTCCTTGCATCAAGGTCGCATCAGAATCAGTGGTACTCACCTGAAAATCAGCCATACGCTGGTACGTTCCTCGCGTGATCTCTCGGTTTGGTTCTCCTACCCGTTCGATCCAATCGTGACGATTACTGTTGATCGTGGTTAACTCTTTCTGAAGTACTGCGTCAAGATCAGGATGAAGGTGAGAAGGAAGCGAAGCACCTCCTTGCTTGACAGGCATGCTTTGCTCTTCTGCTTCGAGTCTCTCTCCAGCAAAGGGTAAGGGGCGAGGAAGAGGAGGAGGTGCTGTGTCTAGAAGGGAAATATCCTGTTGAGGTGCCTGAGGAGGACCTTCTCCCTCGGTGTTTTTTGCGAGAAAGAGATTTTTTAGATGAGCATCAACGGCGAAGCGTGGCTTGAGGGAAGAGACGGCTGCATTCGCCCGAACTTTTGTCGCGTCAGCATACAACTCTTTGCCCCACACGAGTCCTGCTTGCTGACACTGATCTACCACCGTCTCGAAAAAGCGACGAAAAACGTCAAGTCCATAGCGTGTGCGAATACGAGTTAAACTCGAATGATCAGGAAGGGACTCGTTCAGATTATAGCCAAGATACCAACGAACGCTGAGACGATCAGCAGCGTGATACATGAGTTGCCGCTCCGAACGAATGCCTTCAAAAAACATGACAAGCTGAAGCTTAAAGAACACAATTGGATCAATAGAGGGACGGCCTCCTATGGCATAATAGTCCTTCACAAATTCCTGTACAAACGCCAAATCCAATGTCTGATCCAGCTGGCGATACAAGTGGTCTTTGGGGACCAAATCATCGAGTGAGACATTCGCGAGTGGCACCACGTTGCGTGGTTTTGTTCCCATCATGGTGGAGTTTCTCTTCCTCTACATAGACTTCTTCCTCTCTCCTTATTACGTTCCACCAGGGCTTTAGGTTTTTCAACAGGCTGCAGTGTTATATGGTACACTTGGCTATTTTCGTCGCAATCTCCTCTGGGAGAGCTATTCAGATTGATTAGAGCGTAACATGACCAGATCTGAGTCGGTTAGAGCAAATTCTCTGAGCGCAGGAGAGAGTGTGAAAGCTTGCTGCAAGATGGGCCTCGCTTGCTGCAAGTGACTGTGTGTGGCGTAAAAGCAGGCCAGATTATAGAAGACGGAGCCTTTCAAGGGGTCCGGTACGTCAGCTTCAACGACTCTGCTAGCCCAAACTGCATACGTGTCGATGGCACGTTCGAGATCATGACGATCAAGAAAATACTGCGCGAGATGCTGCTGGGTATGCTCATAGCAATTGCCCATGAAGGACGTGTACAGCGGTTCTCCATCATGAGTCCAGTCGAAGCGATGAAAGGCCGTCAAGTCTTCTTCTGTCACGTGTTCAGTGAGTGTCAGGAGTTCGGCGTACACCTGATCAGACTCCAAGAGAATATCTGGCCAGGAGCGAGAGCGTTGCTCCTCAAAGATGATTGGATTGAGTTGCTCAAAATTTTCGGACGTCGGCTGTGTTGTCTTCCCAATGAGTGCTTGCAATCGAAGCACCAAGCGTTGACGCCAGAACGTCATGTGGGCGACATGATCTTTGGCAGCCCACAATTCAGGTGTGCCAAGAGCCGCTCGTTCGGAAGGGGACAACTCCTGTATGAACGTATTCTGACTCATCTGAGCGTGACGCAAGAGATCAAGGAGAATGGGCTTAAAAGCATGTTGAGTCATGGATTTTCTTCCTCACTTTTTTCTTGAGAAACAGTGTAAGGCGCAGAGTCTACCCAACTCTGCACAAGAACAGAGAAAGGGAACACACGGAGGCAATGCACGTGGAAGCGATGAACACACGGAGCGTGTGTTTATGAGAAGATTTTACGTGAGAAACACGCTCTAAGAAGCGTGGAACGTGCTACGTATCCAAAGACCAACACAAATGCAAGCATTTGTACGTCAGCAGAAAGCACCACAAGCCGCATGGGGTGCAGAGCCTCTTGAAGAAACGAGCTTGTTATTCATACGTTGCACCTCCTTTTCTTTCTGAAAAAACGCTCTTGAATAGGTGAAGCATACCAGAATATGTAGTGTCTTACAAGAGGGCATGTTCCCTCGTTCAGGAACACTCTCACGGTTTTCTGTTCCCGAAGAACATCATAGTATAATCAATAGTTATATGGTACGTCGTATCTTTTCGTCAGAAATGGTTATATGGTACTTATGGCTATTGTCGCCGCAATCTCCTCTGGAAGAGCTATTCAGATTGATTGGAGCGTAACGCGACCAGATCAGGGTCGGTCAGCGCAAATTCTCTGAGCGCAGGAGAGTGTGTGAAAGCTTGCTGTAAGATGGGTCTCGCTTGCTCTAAGTGACTGTGTGTGGCGTAAAAGCAGGCCAGATTATAGAAGATGGAGCCTTTCAAGGGGTCCGGTACGTCAGCTTCAACGACTCTGCTGGCCCAAACTGCATATGTGTCGATGGCACGTTCGAGATCGTGACGATCAAGAAAATATTGCGCGAGATGCTGCTGGGTATGCTCATAGCAATTGCCCATGAAAGTGGTGTACAGCGGTTCTCCAGCATGAGTCCAGTCGAAGCGATGAAAGGCTGTCAAGTCTTCTTCTGTCACGTGTTCAGTGAGTATCAGAAGTTCGGCGTACACCTGATCAGACTCCAAGAGAATATCTGGCCAGGAGCGGGCACGTTGCTCCTCAAAGATGATCGGATTGAGTTGCTCAAAGTTTTCGGACGTCGGCTGTGATGTCTTCCCAATCAGGGCTTGCAATCGAAGCACCAAGCGATGACGCCAGAACGTCATATGGGCGACATGATCTTTGGCAGCCCACAGTTCTGGTGTGCCAAGAGCAATTCGTTCGGAAGGGGACAACTCCTGTATGAACGTATTCTGACTTATCTGAGCTTGACGCAAGAGATCAAGGAGAATGGGCTTAAAAGCATGTTGAGTCATGGATTTTCTTCCTCACTTTTTTCTTGAGAAACGGTGTAAGGCACAGAGTCTACCCAACCCTGCACAAGAACAGAGAGAAATGGAACACACGGAGACAATGCACATGGAAGAGATGAACACACGCTCCGTGTGTTCATGAGAAGATTTTACGTGAGAAACACGCTCTAAGAAGCGTGGAACGTGCTACATATCCAAAGACCAACACACATGCAAGCATGTGTACGTCAGCAGAAAGCACCACAAGCCGCACAAGGTGCATAGCCTCTTGAAGAAACGAGTTTGTTATTCATACATTGCACCTCCTTTTCTTTCTGAAAAAAACGCTCTTGAATAGGTGAAGCATACCAAAATATACAGTGTCTTACAAGAGGGCATGTTCAGGAACACCTTCACGGTTTTCTGTTCCCGAAGAACATCATGTTACAATCAATAGTTCTATGGTACGTCGTATCCTTTCCTCAGAATCACACCGTTAGGCCAATTCTCCCCTTTCTAGGTTGCGAACCTCTATCATCAACTAGGCTGGATACATAACGACCTAGGGCAAAAGTAAGAGGCGCTCACGTATTATGAGCAAGCGTTGAGGATTA
>CAWBXD010000002.1:0-344442 GCA_963792705.1 uncultured Chloroflexia bacterium
AGCTCGTGGGTCGTTCTTATTTGCGGCTGTTATCGTGAGTCCTTCAAGGACATCTGTCTCAAAATGCACCGTCATCGCCGTCCCTTGTACAAAGGCGAGGGGGTCATTGAGTGGTACCTGTTCGGGTCGCACACTCGCATGAAGCCTTCCTTCAACAACCTCCGCCCTGCACACGAGCTTCCATGGCTTCCCTTCAACTCGTGCCGCTCGCACACCCTCACCCGTTAAGCCCCGTATCCCTTCTCGCTCTATCTCTTCCAGTTTCAAGGATTTCCCCATGAGCACCTGTGCAATCGCACACACCTTCACCGCCGCATCCCATCCATCTACATCTGCACTCGGGTCAGTTTCAGCGACGCCTAACTCCTGCGCTCTTTTCACGCCCTCGGCAAAGCTTCGCCCTTTTTCCATCTCATCGAGAATAACATTCGTCGTGCTGTTCAAAATGCCTCGGACTCGCAGCACCGTCAGCGCTGGTAGCGTCTCGCGAAACAGCGAAAAGGTAGGGGAACCGCCCATCACAGTCGCCTCGTAGAGAAACCTCTTCCCATGAAACCTCGCCTGTGCTTCTAACTCGCGATAGGCGTACACGAGGGGACCCTTGTTAGCCGTGATTGCATGTGCTCCATGCTCAAGGGCCGCTTGGAGGTGCGCTATCGCGGGTTGACCAGTCTGGACGTTGAGTGAGGAAATCTCAAAAAGGACATCTGCCTGTGCCGCGACGAGCCACTCTTGAACATTAGTGGGGGAAGAGGAGAGAGGTCTGTAGTCGTAGACGCCATCCAAAAATTTCTCCACATCAAGACCACGAGGGTCGGCGATCCACCCCATACGCCTCGTCGCAATACCGGTGATGCGCCATTCGATGCTATAGTCGTCCCGTAACACGGCCCTCTTCGCCAACAGTAGACGAGCAAGAGCGCGGCCAATATTCCCAAAGCCAATCAAGCACAGATTATATGTTGTCATTCTTTCCTTATCCAATACTCCAAATACAGAAAATGATCGAGCTTGCCTCTCGCTTTCGCTTGAATGTGAGACAACTACTCCATGTTACAAGCGGGGTTTACGGCAATAAACAAAGTGTAACATACGTGTAGATGAAGTAGCTACTAGACTTGGCCCATTTTAGCTCCTGGCCCGAATTTCTTCAGCCTCTGTTTCTTCTAGATGTGACAGAGACCTACACGAGGTGTGCACTCTCTCATGATGCTTCTATCCCCACAATACACGTTGCCTCTGCTAAGCGTAGTGGTGGTACAATCAAGAGGATTCTCTCTGCGGTCAGGGTAGGCTATCATGCGCGAGTGTTTGCCTTTCAAATCAGGTAGGAGACAGCATGCCTGGCGGGAGATAAGAAAAGACATGTACCGAAAAAAGGATTATACTGATTGCACCCCTATCCTAGGAGTTAGCTCATGTCGGACCTCGACCAGAAACACCCAATGTTCACCGTACAAGAGGCAGAACGCATCATCTTCGTCAATTATGGTCTTCGCGCCACGGCGCACCCGTTGCAGGGAGAGCGTGATGCCAACTTTCATATAAAGGCTGCGACAGGGCAGGAGTTTGTGCTGAAGATTGCTCCAGCAGGCGAGCAGTGGGAGACGCTCGATCTGCAATATCAGGCACTGGTCCACCTGGCTGAACACGATTCTTCGCTCGTGCTACCGAGAGTATGCGCTACATCTAATGGCGAAACCAATGCAACTACTACGGACGACAATGGCGCTGTACATTTTGTGCGCCTGCTCACCTACATCCCAGGCAAGGTCTTCGCTCAAACGTCGCCCCATACGCCCGAACTACTGCAAAGTCTGGGCTCTCTGCTCGGACGTATAGACCGAACGTTCCAAGGCTTCACCCATGCAGTTGCGCGTCGCGAGTTAAAGTGGGACTTGCAGCACGCAATGTGGATTTGCGAATACATTCATCACATTGGGGATACCGCACGGCGCTCCATCGTAGAACGCTTTCTCTTGCGGTTCGAGATAGATGCACTACCCATCTTGCCCACGCTACGCTGCAGCGTTATCCATAATGATGCCAACGACTACAATATCCTGGTCAGTGAGGCTCAGGGTAACAGGCCCCAGCAGGTTGTCAGTGTGATCGACTTCGGCGATATAGTGCATACCTGTACCATCTGTGAACTCGCCATCGCAACCACCTACGCGATGTTGAATAAAGCTGACCCCCTTGCGGCAGCAACTTCCGTCGTCGCGGGTTACCACGAGGAATTTCCGCTGACCGAGGCGGAACTGTGTGTGCTCTATCCGCTCATCTGTATGCGGCTCTGCGTCAGTGTAGTCAACTCGGCCTACCAACAGCAGATCGAGCCGCACAACGACTACTTGAGGATTAGTGAACGGCCAGCGTGGACGTTGCTCGAACAACTCGTGGATGTCCACCCCCGGTTCGCTCACTACACGTTCCGCTCCGCGTGCCAGTTGTCCCCGCACCACGGGAGCAATATAATCGTACAATGGCTCACGAACAACGCTGACAAAATTGGGCGTGTGGTTGAGTCAGACGTGCGCACAAACAACCCACTCGTCTTCGATTTGAGTATTGGCAGTCGCGAGTTGGGTACGCTAGCGGAGGTAACCGATCTCGAAACGTTCAACCGTCATATTTTCGACCGCATAAAAGCAGCTCGTACCGACGTAGGCATTGGCAGGTACAACGAAGCGCGTCCAATTTACACAGGTGATCAGTACAAAATACAGGGCAACGACGGCTCGGTATGGCGAACTGTCCATATCGGCCTTGATCTGTTCATGGAAGCTGGTTCGCCAGTATTGGCTCCTCTGGACGGCGTTGTGCATAGCTTCCGCAACAATAATACACCGCTCGATTACGGTCCGACCATCATCCTGCAACATGCCCTCGAAGGGCAAGGTCTCATATTCTTCACCTTGTATGGCCATCTGAGCGAAAACTCGCTCGATGACCTCTTTGAAGGCAAGCCAATTGCTCAGGGCACGCCCTTTGCGAAGATCGGCAACTCACGTGTAAATGGGGGATGGCCGCCTCACCTCCACTTTCAAATCATCACTGACCTGCTCAACAGAACCGGCGAGTTCCCCGGCGTAGCCCGTCCCGACGAGCGCGATGTCTGGTTGAGCCTCTGTCCCGATCCCAATCTCGTTCTAGGTATCCCCACAGAGCGTTTTCCCGCCAGAGGACGTAACGTTGAGCAACTACGCAAGGAGCGGGCAGAGCACATTAGCCCATCGCTCAGCATCTCGTACCACAAGCCACTCGAGATTGTGCGCGGCTGGATGCAATACCTCTACGATGAGAATGGCCGGGCCTACCTCGACGCAGTCAACAATGTAAGCCATGTGGGACACTGCCACCCACGCGTGGTTCGAGCAGGACAGGAGCAAATGGCGGTACTCAACACTAACACGCGCTATCTGCACGATAATCTGGTGGAATATGCCGAGCAGCTCTGTGCTACACTGCCAGAGCCGTTACGGGTCTGTTTCTTTGTCTGCTCCGGCAGCGAAGCCAACGAACTGGCCTTGCGCCTCGCGCGTACCCATACGCGACAGAAAGACATCATCGTGGTTGACTCCGCCTACCATGGCAACACCACGTCCCTCGTCGAGATCAGTCCTTACAAATTCGATGGTCCAGGTGGCACAGGTACACCTGCCCACACTCACAAGGTTTCTATGCCTGATGTGTATCGTGGTGAGTACAAAAGTACCAATCCGAAGGCCGGTGAGTACTACGCTCGCCATGTTGAGGATGTCATCAGACAGCTTCAAAAGCGACAGGACAACGTGGCGGCATTCATGTGCGAATCGTTGTTGAGTTGTGGCGGTCAGGTTGTCCTGCCCGACAACTACTTACAGGAAGCGTATCGCCATGTGCGCAATGCGAACGGGGTCTGCATTGCCGACGAAGTACAGGTGGGCTTCGGGCGGGTCGGTACACATTTCTGGGGCTTCGAGACGCAAGGGGTTATCCCTGATATCGTGACGATGGGAAAACCCATCGGGAACGGCCATCCTCTGGCAGCAGTGGTGACTACAGCGGAAATTGCGGCTTCGTTCAACAATGGCATGGAGTATTTTAACACCTTTGGCGGCAATCCCGTTTCGTGCGCCATCGGCCTGGCAGTACTCAGCGTCATAGCCGAAGAACAGTTGCAGGCGAACGCGCACCACGTGGGCACCCACTTGATGAACGGCCTGCAACAATTGATGGGAAAGCATACCTTAATTGGAGACGTGCGTGGTCTCGGTCTCTTCCTTGGTGTCGAATTGGTGCGAGATCGCGTGACGCTAGAGCCTGCGGCAATCCAGGCATTCTATATCGCCAACCGCATGAGAGAGCATGGCATCCTGCTGAGCACTGATGGCCCTTTCCACAACGTCCTGAAAATCAAGCCTCCCTTGGTGTTCACAGAAGCCAATGCCGATTTCCTGATCAAAACGCTAGACGAGATTTTGGACGAAGATTTTTGCAAGATGAACGTAGTAGCTTACAACCAACTGGCATGAGGTATGTAATCCAGTAGTGCGTGTTTACAAAGAGAACCTCTCCACGCCCATCTCGTCATCGTCATAGTTTTTGCAACACAACCGGTCTGGTTGTCAGGCTCTCCAAGAGGTCATCATGCTCACCATCAACATCGATACAGCCCGCCGCTTCATCCTCGGCAAGCAGGGCTTGTGGCCCGGGCGACGCTGGCGAGGCATCGAGGGAACCGAGCAGGCCATGCGCGCGATGGAGTACCTGCAACTCGACCCGCTGCAGATCATCGCTCGCAGCCAGGACATTACGCTGCACAGCCGCGTCCTCGATTACACGCCTGGCATGTGGGAAGACCTGGCCTATCAGCAGCGCAAGTTCTTTGACTGGGGTGGCTGGCTGGCCGTCCGTCCGATGGACGAGCTGCCGCACTGGCGCGTGGTCATGCGCCGCGAGCGCGACGGCGACTATGGCGACTCGCGCATTTGCCGCATGGCGCGCGAACACGCCGATGCCATCGACGAAATGCGGGCCATCTTGCACGAGCGCGGCACCGTGAGCAACCGCGACTTCGAGATGGCGACGCGAACACGAACCCAGAGTTATCGTGGTCGCAAGGACAGCGCGCTGGCCTTGTATTATTTGTGGTACACCGGCGAAGTGATGACGCACCACCGCGAGAACTTCGAGCGCGTGTACGCCCTCACGGAAACGGTCGCGCCTGCGCATCTCATATGCGAAAGCGACGAGGCCGAGGCTGACCGCTTCTTGATCAAGAAGGATGTCAGCTTCTCTGGCCTGTCGCGGCCGAAGCCGTGTGGCTGAGTCGTTTCGCGGGTACGGCGAGTCGGATCGTGCAACGAAGCAGTTGCTCGGGGCGATGGTGGCCGACGGCGACATCATCGAGGTGCAGGTTGAGGGCTGGAAGGCAATGCACTACGCGCTCGGGAGCGACGCCGCGGTGCTGGGCGATCTGAGCGCGGGGCGCGTGCCGAAGGACTGGACGCCGTTGGAGACGACCACGACCCAAGAGGTCGTCTTCCTCGCACCGCTTGATCACGTCTGCGCGCGCGGGCGCGCCAAGGTGTTGTTCGGCTTCGACTACGTATGGGAGGTCTACAAGCCTCTTCACCAGCGCAAGTTCGGCTACTACACGTTGCCGATTTTATGGGGCGACCGTCTCGTCGCCCGTGTCGACAGCAAACTCGACCGGACGGCCAACACGTTCGTCGTCCTGGGTTTGTGATTGGAGGATGAGGCCGGCGAGAGTTTGCGGAAGCATTGGCGTGTGGGTTTGCGCGATTCGTAAGGTTTCTGGGCGCGAGCAAGCTGGATGCTACGGCGATTGGCGAGCGGTTGCTACGCCGACGTGCATGCTCTTCAAGGGATGCGAATTCAAGCAAGACTTGATGGTGATGGATCATCTTTGTTTTCCTCTTCACAGGGCAAGCTCTGCTCCCGGTCGTTGTGGATACCGTCAATAGCGTTCGCTTGCTCGCACTTGTTTGCTGAAACATCGCTTGCCAAAACGTGCTAGACACCTTTCGCTCAACTCGCTTCACCTGCTTCAATGAATTCGCCAGCAATATCAAGAGTGGGCCAGATCCAAGTATTTCGACAAACGATACTCATCGTCATCTCCTCGAAAATATTGGGAGCATAGGCTCCTATTTGCTCAATAAGGGGGGCATCCCCTCAAAATGTGAGGGGATGCGGCATCCTTCAATGACCACGAACAGCAAGGGGTCGAATACGAAATTTAGCGCGTCGCAATAAAATCGCGATATTTTTCTCGATACGCAGGCGACTTATCTGCCGGAGGATCATTCGCACTTACGTCCGCTTGACCCGTGAAGACGATGATATCACCACCCATCCCATTGCCATCAAAGTTGAGACCGATACGGTCGTTGTGTCGAAGATGCTCAAGGCGTTTCGCATCAGCGCGGCTGTAAATGAGGAAGGTAGATGTAGTCTCGTCCCATAGAAACCAAACGGGTGCTGGCTAGGGTGTCATTTTCGCATTCACCGTTGTAAGCCAGATTAAACGCTCATTGTATAGCCGACGAGTTACACGCTCCCCAAAAGGCGTCGCCGGGTCTGGGAGTCGAAATGTCATAGTCTCATTCCTTTTCGTTGCTTGCTACACGCATCAAAATGAGTCAGCTCTCTTGCTGACTTCTGACGTCTCGCTCATTATACCTCATCGAAACAGAACCTCTCTCCTTGCTTCGTTTCAGAAAATACAAAGACGATTTCCTCTTACTGCATACAAACATGCACAGAACATTTTTGGTGACGAATGAGAAAGATGCAATTCGGGTCAAGCAAAAAGCCCTGGGAAGGTGTGACAGTTATCGCCTCTCAGAAATTTTTGTGATATTATACTGATGGGTTGTATTAATTTTCTATAAGGTGACATTATGACGCAGAACTATATCGTACCCGCGATTTACACGGATATGAGCAATCAATCCCAGGGCTATTTTGCATTTCGTTTTACGTGCCACCAATGCAACTGGCAGATTGATACTCGTCCAATTCGCTCGAACGTAACAACGGTAACGAACGTGATGGATATAGGCGTTGGGCTGCTCGGCGGATTCTTGGGGCGTGCAGCCGAAGCGGGCGAAAAAATCTACGGGACGCAGTGGCATACCGAACAGGCCGATGCACTACAACGTTCATGGGCGGAAGTACAATCCCAATTTCGTCTTTGCCCCCGATGCCATCGTACCGTGTGCATGCGCTGTTTCAATAACCAGCTCAATCTCTGTACCGGCTGTGTACCCGATTTAAAAGCCGACGGCACACAAGCACAACATGAACTCAACCTGAACGCTCAGCGTCAACAGATCGAGCAAAACTATTCCGCGCCACAATTCAACGTGAGTGCCATTCCCTCCGCCGCGACGCCCGACTTCGTGCAACAAACACCACGCCTTCCGCAGGGAAATACCCCACCAATAGCCCAACCACTCACACCAGCCGCCATAGCAGGTTTTAGTAGTCCTGGCTATCCGCAATCCGTCGCATGTCCTACCTGCCGTCGTATGGGGCCTCCTGGTAAATTCTGTCAGGACTGTGGGACGAAACTTCCCATGCCAGACCTCTTCTGCCCTAAATGCGCTGCGCTCGTTGAGAACACCGCTAGCTTTTGTGCTGAATGTGGTACTCGACTACATGTAGGAGGGGGAGGTATCTCTGGGCACGTAGATAGAGCATCCATCTAGGCAAATATGGATGATGAGAGCGAGAGTTAGTACTTCCTACTCGATCAAGCGAGTTGAGAGTATACTTCCATTGGAAAGAGCGACCTACCGCAAGAGATGGATGGAAATACCGCCTTGAAACTGACATTTTTACTCGATCAAGCGAGTTGAGAGTATACTTCCATTGGAAAGAGCGACCTACCGCAAGAGATGGATGGAAATACCGCCTTGAAACTGATCATTTTTACAACATCCATTCGGGTTCGCAACACGGAAGACTGAGATCTTCCGTGTTCACAATTTGCCGCGTTTGCATTGCAGGAACAAATCTGCATTGTGACAGAGAACAAAATGACGTTTCTTACACTACCCTTGCTTCGTAATACCTTCGCTATCTTCGACGGCGGCTTTTTTGTAAACAAGCTAGTGAGCGTATCTTGGTTAACAAGTTGCTCTATTCTCTACTGGGATCAATTTCTCATCAGACTCGTAGCCGTGGAGAAATCATTTGCTCTGTTCCATCACCAGCAGATTGAGCAAGCTGTATCCCTAGCACAAACAAACTGAAACCATTTCAGGAGTTAGTGGTATAGCGGAATTTGTCAGGATGATACGCTTTTCACCTGCTTCCATGTCAAAGTAATTATCGCTGAAATGAGTTCGTTCGTCTGGCACGACAATATGCACAAAAGGTGTGTAGTTCACGGAGTGTAGATGAACCTGGACCTCGTGCTCACTCTGAGGTGTAACGGTAATTTCAGGTTGGACCGATGTCACTTGTCGGTCTTTGAGTGGCGAGAAAAAGTGCCGATTTGTCGGAAAGAGACTTTTGGTCGAGTGTACCGAGAGGTAGCCATCTGGACCTACTGTCATCTTTCCAGCTTCACCGCGCCACACAATCTGGCTACCGTTTGCTCCAACACGTATTTGATTGCTTTCTTCCCATACAGGACCCTTCGCAAAGGTTCCAAACTTAATAGTAATCGTGTCTATTACCTCATTTAATGTGTCATTTGTTATCCAGAGTTCAACACTCCCATCACCCCGCGCCTTAAAAGAGGCTAATACCGGGGCGAAGGCTCTCTTTGTGTAGAAGTATCCAGCTTTGCCGAAGCCATAATAGTCCACGATGCTCCAACTCAATACTGGTCAACAATCGTTCAGTTGCCAGAGCAGCGCACCGGAACAGTGTGGTTTACGCCTTCGGTAATGCTCGATGCCGAACTTGAGTCCCTCCGCTTGCGCAATCATGCTGAAGTCGATATATTCCTCCAGATTGTTAGGCAAGCCTGTAACCGTTAACGCGAGAGAAGATGGGTACGCCATTGAGTACGAAGCGGAAAAAGCGTGTTCCCAGTTCGTCAGGATCAGGCGCTTGGTCCAGTTCAAGAGTACGAATGCCGACCTGCTGTTCCTGCTGCTCAAGTTGCTCGTCATCCACGTGTAATGTAGCTCGTAGCATATACAGTTCTGGCTCGCCGAGGTCATGAGTCCACCAGAGCTGAGGATGCTCTACCTCCATATAGACCCTTGCCGAACAGGATGTAGTTCTCTCATGATGAAATATGGTGGTACCCATCCGTGCTACAGTCGATCTCGCCCGATTCGGTATATCCCCAACTGGCTAAGGTTGCTTGTTGCTCTGATGTGAAGTCAGCCATCATTCAAGTCCTTTCGTCGAAAGAAACGAAGCATCCAGCAGGTATTTCGCTGTCTCAAGTTTACCTTCTTCCTCTGCCTTTTTCAAGGGCTTCACCAAAAGCGTGCATGAGCAAAATGAGATTGAAGAACACAGTCTGCCAAAAGGCGACCCAGATTGGCGGGTCGTCCTTGTTGCTGGTGATGACGTTGATGCAAAACAGCAGGTGAGGATTTTATCTATGACCTCGGTTTTGACTCCGTTGATCTTGGAGACCTGAAAGCAGGCAAGAAGTTTCAACCAGGCACGAATTTGTTTAATACACCATTCCGTACACAAGACTTGGGAGAGAAAGAATCAGGTGTAGCGATGCGCTCACTGCCGACTCTCTCGGTGCAAGCGATTTCTGATAGCGTGGATAAGCTTCTCTCTTCAGGGCAACGAGTTTCAAAAGGTATCTTCATTCTATTACTTCATAATGACAAAGAGATAGGAGTAAGGCTCTGTACTTATGCTAAAAGCTTCATATACAGCTTTCCGTGAGGAGGTTGGAAGTGAATTAACACTGGTGAGAGAGAAACCGATGCCATTTCATTAACGATGAAATAGGAGTAGGTATCCATCTGAGGAGCGACCAAAGGCCCGCTGCCCTTCAATTCCTTCCTTTTTATTAAAAATAGAGTATCTTCACTTTTAGTGGATATGCTCTATTTTTACTTCTGGATTAACTCAATATATTAGTTCCTCTAAATCATCATGACCTTTTCCTCAACTCTTCTTCCTATACAATACACCCAGACAGCAAGTACAATAGTCGAGAAAACAAGAGCAGCTACAAACCATGCTGGACGCCATTATCGACGATGCCAAATGTCCAAAAGATTAACGCAAAGAACTATAGAGCACTACAAGCAATTGCTACTGATATGAGGGGAACCATGAAACGACCACTAGGCATATTCGTACTATCATCAAACAGCACAGCAAAATCTCGTGTTTCACGTTGCGTCGAGCAAACATAAGTTGTCGTCACTACTTTGTTCCCTTGCTGTTACTTGACACGTAACCAATTTTTCAGCTATACTGTAAAAAAGAGCAAATAGTGGAAAAAGGCGAGATATCGTTTGCACTGGTTCATCACCGTCCTCTCTTCCTACCCTTCATCTCACATACGGTGAGAGAAAGATTTCTTTTGAAATTCCTTCTTGCGTCACTCCTCATTGACCGTGCTGAGCGACAAACCCTTCGTCAACGCTCTCTTCTGTTACGACAAGAGAGTCGTCGTCTTCGCCTGCTGAGCCAAGAGCTTCGACAACACGTTCACGTTCTACGTCTCGTGTCCCTTTCTTGTACACGTGCTGCTGCGAGAGGGGGCTACAATCATGGACGAGCAGACGCACTTCAGTTCTGAGGAACACGTAAAGACGCTTCTCATTGTGGAAGATGATGCTGATATCGGTGCCTTCCTGGTACAAGCCCTCAAGGACGAGACTCCGTACCAACCTCTGCTCGTCAACGATGCAGAGACGGCCTTGAAAACGATCAAAACGCTGAGGCCGCACCTGTTCATCCTCGACTACCAGCTTCCAGGAGGGATGGATGGACTGGAACTCTACAGCCATCTGCGCGAGACGGAGGGATTGGAACAGATACCAACTCTTTTCATGAGTGCAAGTCTGCCCCCTGAGAAAATAAAGAGCCTCTCTCTTCACGTTCTCAGGAAGCCGTTCGATCTGGATGAATTGCTCCATCTCGTGAACCAGTTGCTGGAATAGTGTTTCTGATACAAGCACCATACCATATTCTCCTGCCTTGCCCAGCGAGAAGAGAGTACTTCTGGCTCCATTGTGGAATACGAAAGCCGTCTTGTGTTAGAATAGATAGAGGTCAAGAGATCTTCATACACACGACACAAGGGAAGAAAGGAGAGTATCATGCAAACACCTGAAGACGGAGAGATCATAGACGTGAGAGAAGAACAGGAACTTCAGATTATTCAGATTATGCCTGCTCTTCCGGGATGGGAAGCGATTTGGGGCGATGTAGAGGAGCCAGAAAAAGGCAAACTGGGATATCGCACAGAAACGGTTGTCTGCTGGGCATTAGTTGAGGCAAGCGATGGTCGCAGATATGTCACCGCGATGCTGCCGGACGTAGAAAGTAGTGAGTTAAAGTTGCCGCTGGAAATGGGCAACTTTTTGGGGTACGCCACTCCGAGCTACTCACCCGACTGGGTAAAGCTTGCATCAGACAGGCGCAAAGAAACACCCTCTCAATAAAGCTGCCAAGAAGTTTTTGCCACTATTCACCTCATATCAAACATCACTCATGACGTATCAAGGAAGATGCATCCCTACTCGATGAGTAGGGATGCATCTTCCTTGATACATCGGCACTCATTCTCACCCCTACGGTTTCTGCCTCTGTATATAGTGTTGACGCAAGAATACTAAGGCAAGGAGAAATCTCTCATAGCCTCCAACATCCTCTCAATCCTCACCCCTATCATCCACATAAGGTTCGTAGAATAATACGAACATGTATAAACGTATACGAACGCAGGTAAAGCGGTAATCGGGAAAGTTGCCGCTTTCGTGTGTCTGGATGAAGGAGCAAAGAAGAGGGAGGAAAAGGCGTACAGAATGTTTGTCTCTTCCTAAAAAGAGAAAAATAGTGTATTCTGTCATTGTGGTAAAGTACAAAGAATTCTTTGTACTGAGACGCAGAACATTTCTGCCGTTCTCCTTTCGGGAGGAACTCCTTATGCCTGCTCACATTTTAGCCATCAACGATGACCAAGCAATTTTGGACCTGTATACACTCGTCCTGGAAGGGGAAGGGTATACAGTCACCACACACTTCATGACATTTGAAAACGTGCAAGAGATTGCAGAACTAGAGCCTAGTCTGATCATTCTCGACTTTAAAATGGGCAAACATGACGTGGGCATCCTCATGGTAGAGCAACTCAAGCTGTACCGTCCCACGAAAGACATTCCTGTGTTCATCTGTACTGCTGCACTCAAAGATATCCGTGAACAAGAGGACGTGTTACTACAAAGAGGGATTCCTGTTCTCTACAAGCCGTTCGATCTGGATGAATTTCTTCATCTCGTAAAAAAAATGGTTGCACGCTAGGAACTCCCGTCCATCCAGAGAGAAGGCGAGCGGCAACTTTTATAACGTGCCACCATTCGCGTGTGCTCTTCAAAGATTCGTAGGAAATTTCTAATCTGCAAAAAATAATGGAGATATAATAAGATGAAGCATTGAGAAGAGTAAGCGTCGTGACCCCATCCTGAACTTCCTAGATGGGGTCACGACGCTTACTCTTCTCATAAGAACGATGAAGCCAACTACATATTGTTACAGCCACCCGGAGGAGTTGCCGGTGGTGAGATCATCTGGTTGGGGGCGGACATCATGACGATCCCAATACCAGGAGCGGTATGGCTCTGAGGAAGTGTGCCCGACCACTGGAAGGTATAGGTGGCCGTCGTTTGATCGGCGGCGATTGGTAAGGAGACGTTCGCACTACTAGAACGCCCGTTATCAATGGTGTACTGGAATACAATGGTGCCACCAGAACCGCTTGGCGCGATATGAAAGGTCGCCGTATAGTACTCGGTAAATTGAGTTTCACAACGATGACCTGTGACTTCAGGACCAGCGGCAAGCCCAATACGTGTAACCTGAAATGGAGAAGTCGTTGTAGCCGAGCGACAGGGACCCAGAGGTGCAACTAGATCGGACGTGTAGCTATTAGGAGCCGTGACCTGGACACCACCACGGCCAGGAAACACATTGTCGGAATTCACTTGACCCGACTGGCTAAAGGTGTAAGTGGCACTGGTCTGTTGAGGACGAATTGTCAGGCTGGCAGGTTGACTTGAGCGACCATTGTTGGTGGTTGTTTGAAATGTGACTGTGCCCCCACTATTATTGGTGGAAAAATGAAAGATCGCGCTATAGCTCTCGGTGACATTAGTTCCACAGGTAGTGCTTCTGATGGTGGGAATACTGAGCGAGATATCGACCCCAATGACTTTGAGTGGAACCGTCGAGTTTGATGGTGATGCGGTCGATGTGGCAGAACTAGTTGTCGTTGTTGGAGATGCGGTTGCTGTAGCAGTGCTGTTCGGTGTACCACAGGCGGCAAAAAGACTTACCATAATCAGGGCAAGGAATGCAGTAAACAACGAAAATTGCATACGTTTTGACATAGATGTTCTCCTAGTAGTAATATTCATAAGCTTTCATTCAGCTTTGGATGAGACGCGAGCGTTGAAAGCGTACCAAATGAGAAAAATGAGAACGGCATCAAGAAGCGTAACACCGCCAATCGTGTACGCTAATATTTCTCCCTCGCTCAATCCCTGCAGCAATTTTACAAAAGGCAGACGCGCCGATTGGGGTTGCAGCAGAAGAGTGATAGCAAAACCCATTACAGCTACACCGATACCAAGCGTCTGCTGCGCCTGCCGGACTGTAGCTGCACGTAGCGATACGAGTATGCCAATGGCGATGAGCAGCACAGCGCACGTTAGGCTTAGGAGCACAGTTATCAGCAAGAGGTCAAGAGAGTAGAAAATCCACCCGTGTCCTTGCGCTTGTATATTCGCAGCCACAAAGCCCACCACGAGAATAATCACCGTCACTCCTGCAGGCAGGGTAAGCAGTGCTACCATCTTTCCTACGACAATGCTTGCATCCGAGAGGCGAGTAGTAGCCAAAAGCGACTCCAGCGTATGCCGTTCGCGTTCGCCTGCGAAACTCTCTGCGACGAACGTAAACACTGGTACTGCAGGAACGATGGCAAGCAGCAGGATAACGAAGAGGGGAAGCTGCAACCATACATGCCCTAGCTCATACGGTAGCCAACCTCCCAGGAAGATCACCAGCAGTAAAATTGTGAATAGTTGTCTATTTCCTTGAAAGAACAGTTCTTTGCATTCTTTCCAATACATTGCCCAAATGTCTCCCATTATGCATTCTCCATGAACTTCATAAAAACGTCTTCCAGACTCCCTTGTTCTCGACGCACCTCCTCAACGGTGCCTCCTTCCTGCACAATCAGGTTGATATATGGCGCAACGTCACGCGTGTCGCGGAGCTTGAGCACAAGGCGATTGGGGTGAGGCTCCACAGCGAGAATGCCTTCCTCTTGATAGAGTCGCATCACAAGCGATGCGTTGAAGCCGGAACCAACCACCTCGACCTGCGAGCCACTGTATTTCATACGCAGTTCATCCGGGTTGCCAGCAGCCACTAATTTGCCTTTACGGAGAATCCCTATCTGGTCACAATAGTTCTCGGCATCAGTGAGATTATGCGTATTAAGGAAAACGGTCGTCCCTTCCTGCTTGACCAAACGTACCAAGTCCTTATTCAGAGTCGCTGCCGCCATCGGGTCTAGACCTGCCGTTGGCTCATCCAGAAACAGTAGTGCGGGACGATGCAGCAAGGCGCGTGCCAGCGCAAGTTGTTGCTTCATCCCACGGCTCCAGGTGCCAACTTTGTCGTAGCGGCGCTCCCACAAATCCCAATGGATGAGTAGCTCTTTGATACGCGTCTCGCGCTCAGGACGCGACATATGATAAATGCACCCATAGAACGCCAGATTGTCTTGTGCGCTCATATTCTCATACAGTCCATTGAATTCGAGTAAGGAGCCAGTATGTACACGGATAGAGGTTGCCTGTTTCCTGCTATCGAAGCACAGAACGGAAGCTGATCCGGCGGTTGGCTCTAATAGCCCTAAGAGGAGATGAATCGTGGTCGTTTTACCCGCTCCATTCACACCAAGAAATCCGAACACCGTCCCTCTTGGAACAGACAATGAGAGATCATCAACGGCTTTGATGGCTTGAAATGATCGAGAGAGATGTTCGGTCGTAATTGCATAGTCAGTCATACGTTCTTTTTCCTCATAAAAGAATATCTCTAAGATTTTGTACAGACAGATGACAAGGGACAGTATAGCCTCGGAGTTGCCGATGGTCTTGCTCCTTTAGGGTCATTTCTTGAAAGAAAGAGAATGACTCTTTCCGACTAGTCCTGCTTCAACATGATGACATTCACTGTGCCTCTATAAGCCTTTATCAATCTCATCGAGCTAGTGAATATGCTCTAAACGCGTATGCAGATCATCAAGAACGGTTTGAGGAATGTTGATGCTAAACGGCTGTATACTCATGCTTCTTCCCTTTGTGAGTCTTCAAATATGTGTATTGAAGGTAAAAAGAGTTAGGCACTCGTCTGAAATGGATAACCTTTTCAGACGAGTGCCTAACTCTTTTTACCCTCAATTGAGAGGCTTATTTGATCTTGTGCGCTGCGTCAACAATGAGATCAAAGACCACATGCGGGTGAGACAGTGGGGAGATATGGCTTGAAGCGATCTCACGTGTTGTTGCTCCCATCCTCTTTGCCATGAACCGTTCGCTCGCAGGGTCAATACAACGATCATTGGTTGACACGAGATACCAGGAAGGAATATGTTTCCAAGCAGGTGGTCCAGCGAGGGTCGCAAAACATCCTGGTTGAATCGGCTTTTGAGCGATGGCAAGCTCTTTGGCAAAAGCTGAATCGAGGTCCTGTGCAAACACCTGTGGAAACCAGGACGGATCACACCAGACATATCCTTTCCGATACGAAGGAACCACATGCTGTAAGAGCGGAGTCGTCGGATAGTGAGAAAAGAGGGCATTAATACTTTCGCCCTCTGTTGGGGCAAACGCCTCAGCATAGACCAGACCACGCACATTGGGCACATTCGTTGCCGCCGTGGTAATCACTGCTCCTCCATAGGAATGTGCCACCAGGATGATCGGGCCAGAAAGTGTCGCCAGTGCTTGCTGTGTGATCGCAATATCCTCCTCAAGTGATGTTAGCGGAAGTTGTACTGCGAGCGTGTTTTATCCCTGTGCTTGCAGTAAAGGGACAACCCTGCTCCATGTCGAGGCATCTGCAAGGGCACCGTGAACGAGAACTATATTGACGCCTTTCCTGGTTGCGCCCGACTTCAGTTGTTCCTGGACACCTGCCGCTTGAGCTACCTGTGAAAGGGGATCGAATAAAAACGTACCGGAAGTACCTAGGGCAACGGCTGATGCAGCAGAAACACCGAGATATTTAAAAAAATGACGCCGAGTCGATTGTGGGTTAAAGTTGGACATGAGAATCTCCATAGGATTTTTTCAAAAAAAGCGCGTAGTTACGCAGTCTTGTTTGTCCGTGATCGAGAGCGAGTGATATTCATTCTGTAGGATGAAGCGGAGCAGATGGCACGACAATGTCGAGCAGCCCTGTTGCCACGTCATAGACAAGCCCGGAAACAAGCCATTTACCAGGTAGGGAGGAGTTCGCCTTGAGCGTAGCAACATCGACCGCAACTGCTACACGAGGGTCAATGACTGATTTGGCTTTGACTTGCTCCTTGCCGATTTCAAAGTACTCAGCGAGCATGTCGGGACTGCCATCAAGACGTTTAGACCCGCAGTCGGTGTGCTGAAGAACGATAACGTGAAATTCGCCTTCAGGACCCGCTTCTTCAACCTGGGCTATCCTATTGAGTAGATCGAGCATCCGCAGCGTTCCTGGCGTGATTCGACCACCGATGTTGCGTATCACAACGGCTTCTCCAACATCAAGAGCCAGGACACGAGTCGGCTCAACACGTGGGTCCGCGCACCCAATGATCAATGCCTTCGCTTTACGCAGTACACTCGCGAGTGACGGCATAAGGGATACGTCCGCAGCGAATTGATGGGCGGCGAAGTCTTGATTGCGTTTCATGAGAGTGTCAAGAGTAGTCGTCATAGTGTTTCTCCTACTATCAGTTGTTTCAACCAACTTCTTTCCAAAGCCGTAGAGCTGAATTTGCCGCGATACTCATTCAAGATTCCGGCAGCTTCAGATTGACTTTCTCCTTACTGAAAACATTCTACCGTTGATCTCGCCAAAGGTCTTGACTAATTGGAAGTATTTTTCGTGAGGAGAGACAATGATTATTTTGAACTAGTCGCTAGTCAGTATGAGTCAGTGTTCACTAAGGGTCTTGCTCATTTAGAACTATTACCACTATGAAAGAGATTGACTCTTTCAGACTATGGTGGTACCAACTGTCAAGACATAGTAGACCTTGAAAAACATGAGCGAGGGACTCGTCTTTCGATCACAAACCTGCTATTATAAAGTGTGGAAATCGAAAAGAGAGAGAAGTGCTAGAGGCGTTTTCTCTCTTCCTAATCAAGTGGTGCCAGAAGAGGACGAACACCTAGATAGACACAATTCTACAAAGTATGGCGGACAAAAGCACTGTGCATCAGCGTGCATTTTGCTTGCCATCACCTTACGACATCGTGTGCTCATGGGTTGTGTATAAGGAGATGGCGGATGAGGAGAGGTTCCTATAGAGAGCAAGACTATGCTTTCGGGCAGCGTATGCTGACGTTGCGAACAGCTCTCGGACTCACTCAGGCAGAGTTGGCAAACATCTTGGGCATCTCCCGCAACGCAGTGGGAGGCTGGGAGGCTGGACAAAGTTATCCCAAAGCGGAACATCTCAAGCACTTTATTGCTTTGAGTTTGCAGCAAGGTGCCTTTCCTGGCGAGCACGAGGAAGAGGAGATTCGTACACTGTGGCGTGTCGCGCACCAGAAGGTGTTTCTTGACGAGTATTGGCTCCACCAACTCCTTCGTCAACAGACTCCTCCTTCAGTGTCAGCAGCCCTTGTAAAAGATGTTGCTATTGAGCAGATGAGTACACCTTCTGCTCAAAGTGGACCACGGGTGGATTGGGCAGACGCGCTGGATGTCCCCTTATTCTATGGACGCGAAGCGGAAGGAACATTGCTTTCTCAGTGGATTATCGAGGCGCGGTGCCGCGTGGTAAGTGTGCTGGGCATGGGTGGCATCGGCAAATCAGCTCTAGTAACCAGAGTGATGCATCAGGTGGCGGAGCAGTTCGAAGTCGTCATTTGGCGCACTCTGCGTGATCGTCCCTCCTGTGAGGTCCTCGTCGATGACTGCCTTCAAGTACTTGCCCCACAAGTCCTCCTGGAGATGTCTACCCCCTTCGAGAGGCATACGCATCTGCTGATGGAACAACTGCGGACGCAGCGCGTCCTGTTGGTACTGGATAACCTGGAGACGCTTTTAGAAGAGGGCACCGGTACAGGTCATATGCATGTAGACTTTGACAACTATACTCGCCTTCTGCAACAGATCGGGGAAACTGCTCATCAAAGCTGTCTCGTACTGACCAGCCGCGAGATGCCTGCCGCTCTCGTGCCTCAGGAAGGTCGCCGCTCACCTGTGCGAACAATGCGCTTAACAGGGCTGGATGCAGAGGCCGGGGCAGAACTGCTGGTGGGAAAAGACGTGGTAAGTTCTGTACGCGAACGAATACAGTTAGTCGAGGTGTATCAGGGCAATCCGTTAGCCTTAAAGATCGTGGCGCACACGATTGTAGAGGTGTTCGGTGGGGAGATTGCTCCGTTCTTCCATCAAGGTGAGATCGTCTTTGGCGGGGTGCGCGACCTGCTTGACGAGCAGTTTGCGCGCCTTTCGGCTCTTGAGCAGACGGTGCTGCTGTGGTTAGCGGTTCTGCGCGAACCCGTGAGCCTACACGACCTCCTGATTGGCTTGAGCATTCAGAGAACGGTGGGGCAGATGCTAGAGGCCGTGGAGGGACTGCGCCGTCGTAGCCTGATCGAGCAAGGATACCGTGCAGGCAGCTTTACGCTGCAGTCGGTAGTGCTGGAGTACGCGACAGCACGGCTCATCAAGGAGGGAAGCTGTGAGATTGAGCAGGGGCAGTTGGTTCGCCTGCTTGAGCATGGACTGTGCCAGGCTCAGGCGAAGGAATACGTGCGCCAGGCCCAGGAACAGTTACTCGTAGCTCCCTTGCTCGCACGGTTGGAGAGCACCTATCAGGGACGAGCCGAGATAGAGGCACAGTTGCTCCGGCTACTTGACCACGTGCGAAGTCAAGACCAGACAGCTCAGGGTTATGGACCGACGAATTTGGTGACGCTGCTGCGTGTGCTGCGAGGGCACCTGCGGAGCCTGGACCTCTCGCGTCTGGCCCTGCGCGACGTATTTCTGCAAGGGGCCAACATGCAGGATACCACCTTGTCCCATGCCACCATGCAGGGCGGTGTCTTTACTGGACACTTTGATGCTATTTTGGCCGTTAGTATGAGCAGGACTGGGACGTACTGGGCGGCTGCTACGAGAAATGGAGAAATACGGATTTGGGACGAGGGTGGACTGACGCTGCATCAGAGCTGGCGCGCTCATACGGAGATGGTCTGGTCGCTCGCGTTCAGCCCTGATGAACGCACACTTGCCAGCGCGAGTGCGAGCGGCAGCATCAAGCTGTGGGAGGTCGGCAGTGGTACGTTGCTCTGGGAGAGCTGGCCTGCTCAAGGACCTGGCAGACTGGCCTTTTCTCCTGAGAGAGGCGTGCTTGCTAGTGGAGGACTTGATGCGCTCGTGCGGCTCTGGGATGCTCAGAGCGGCCGACCTCTCAGAGCATTGCCGCATACGAGTCCTGTCTTCTCGCTGACATGGAGTCCCGATGGACGATTCCTTGCCAGTGGATGCTCCAATGGAAGTATTTGGGTGTGGCAGCCTGAGGCACCAGAGCCTGAGACGCACGTTCAGGTCATTGCGGCACATAGAGACCGAGTGATGGGACTGGCCTTCTCCCCCGATGGCACCCAGCTTGCTAGCGCGAGCTATGATGGGACGGTCAAGCTCTGGAATCTAAACACCAGTGACTGCCTCCAAACGTTCTCGGAGCATACGGACCCAGTGCAGAACGTGGCATGGAGTCCTAATGGACAGATACTTGCCAGCAGTAGCATTGCTCCCACCATCTGGTTCTGGGACATCCAGCAGGGAAGAGCAAGCAGAGTGCTCCAGGGACATACCGATGCGGTAACTGGTCTCGCCTTCACTCCTGACAGCAGCACCCTGCTCAGTAGCAGTTATGATGACACGCTGCGGATATGGGACGTAGAGAGTAGCCAGTGTCTTCGCATTATGGGAGGCTACACAGCTTCCCTGCTCGATCTCGACTGGAGTCCTGATGGCACCCAGCTTGCTAGTGGCGGAGCGGATATGCTAGTAACGCTCTGGAACGTCTCGAACGCAACGTTGCCGGATGTGTTGCAGGAATATCGTGGGATGGTGCAAGGGCACGGGGTAGCGTGGAGTCCCGACGGGCGACTGATGGCAAGTGGAGGGGAAGACGGCATTGGGCTGTGGGACCTTGCAACAGGCGTCCGTCTGTATAAGCTGTGGGACCACGAAGCGTCTGGTGCCCTCCTCATGGGGGTGGTGTGGAGTCCTGACGGTCGTCTGCTCGCAGCGGGAAGCTATCTGCGAGGAGTGCAAGTGTGGGAGACGACCACGCACTTGCGCCTCTGGGGGGGACAGGAGCAAGCGACACGCGTGTATAGGATGGCATGGAGTCCCGATGGATGTCTGCTCGCGGGTGGGGGCTATGATGGCATCGTGTATGTGTGGGATGCCAAAGATGGAACACCGCAGCAGCGGCTGGTAGGGCACGATGGGGTCGTCGTAAGCGTGGCGTGGAGTCCTGATGGGAAGTGGCTCGCCTCTGGCGGTGGTAGAGAAGATGGGCAACTCTTCGTATGGAATTTGAGCAGCAACCAACGGGTGCATGCCTTAGCAGGGCATTCCCAAGTGGTGTCAGCCGTGGTATGGAGTCCAAATGGGGTGGTGCTGATCAGTGGAGACGGTGATGGTGAGTTACGCTGGTGGGAGGCCGAGAGTGGGCGGTGCCTGCGTGTGCGAGAGGGGCATCAGGGAATGATACAAGCCATGAAGGTCAGTCCCGATGGAAGGAGGCTCGCCAGTTGCGGGAACGACGGAGCAATTCGGCTGTGGAACATAGACAGTGGCGAGCTTCTGCAAACGTTGCGACGGGACCGCCCCTACGAGCGGCTTAACATCACGGGTATTCATGGTCTCTCCGAGGCACAAAAGGCATCTTTGTACGCTTTAGGTGCCTTTGAGGAAACACGCATTTGAACTTCCATTGTTAGGCACTAACCGGATCGCTCGTGCCATGCAACCGAGGCTCTCCCACTCTCTTAGTGACCACACCATATATGCTTGTGCCAGATACTCTTAACTTCGAGGAAAGTCCGTGGAGCGCGACAAAGACTCCCAGCGGTCGAGATCATTGAGATGTTGCTGCACATGCTGCCGAATGAGAGTAAATGCATCTGTTCCGAGAGGAAGTCGCAAAGGAGAGTGCTCGGACTCGACCGCGGCGATGAGAGCTTGGGCTGCACGAGCAGGATCGCCCGGTTGCCTTCCATGCATATGCTCTATGTAGGCACGTCGCTCAGCTATGACTTCATCGTATGCCGCAAGCGGAGCAGCCTTCACTATTGAACGACCGGCCCACTCGGTGCGAAAGCCTCCTGGCTCAACAATCGTGACCTTAATGTCAAAAGGTGCGAGTTCCTTGGAGAGAGCCTCTGACCATCCTTCGAGCGCAAACTTGCTCGCAGCATAAGCAGCGTTTCCAGCAAAGCCAGCTTGCCCTTCCAGTGAACTCATTTGCAACAGATGTCCCGATCTTTGAGTACGCATGAAGGGCAGGACTGCACGCGTCACGTTCATCGCTCCAAACAGATTTACCTCTAGTTGCTGGCGAATTTGTTCGTCAGAAAGTTCCTCAAAGGCCCCAAAGAGTTCATAGTCCGCGTTGTTGACGAGGACATCAATATGCCCAAACGCATCTAGGGCTGCCTTGACGGTCGTCTGAGTTTGCCCCACGTTGGTGACATCAAGTGCCATTACCCGGACGGAAATAGGATGCTTGCTTGCCAATGGTGCAATCTGCTCGACCTTGCGAGCAGTCGCGACCAATTGGTCTCCGTGGGCAATCACGGCCAGTGCAAGTGCCTGTCCAAATCCGCTCGAACACTCTGTAATCAACCAAACGCGATTCGATACTGAGGAAGTCATACACTCTCCTTGTCCCTCTCCTGTGATGTTTGTGTGTTTCCTTAAAAGTTCATGCGCCAACATCTCGCGAACGAGCAACACTTAAGCATTCAATAAAAAACTCTTTCGCCATGAAGGAAACATCGCTATATATTGGCGATAAGGACAGTATAGCGTTGGTTGCACCAAAGGTCTTGCTCATTTTGAGCCATCTTTTCTGAAAAAGGGATATGTTCCTTTCGGATTAGTTCTGTTTTAACGAGAGTGATGCTCACGACACTTTCATAAATTTGTGTGTAAGTAAATCAAGCTGTTGAGCACGGACTACCGCCTGCGTCCGGTTGCGGACTCCTACTTTTTCTAAGATGACTTGCACATGCCGCTTGACTGTATTGGGAGCGATTACCAGGGCATCCGCAATTTCCTGGTTGGAGGCACCCTGCGCCATTAACTCCAGTACCTCTTGCTCACGAGGACTCAATGGGTCAATAAGAGTCTGATCGTGGGTGATAAATGCACGGCTGATCTGCTTGCTCGTTCTCTTCTCCCCCTGTCCAAATGCTTCAAGTAAACGATCTACATAGGGACTTGGATGACGCTCTCGACTTCGTTTCAAAAGCGGAACAAGACTGGAACCTTCATCGAGAAAGGAACGCACGTAGTCCTCCTGCTCTCCTATCGCCAAGGCCTCTTCAAGTGCATGTAAGGCCTCTTGTTCTCGCCTCATTTGCTGGTACGCCCGTGCTTGCAGCAGGAACATTTCTAACACATGCGTCCAACGCTCCATCAAGCGTGCCTGAGGAAGCCACACAGTAAGCAAATGACACGCCTCTTCACTTCTCTGCTCAGCCAGTAGCACACGCACCTGAGCGACGGCCTCTCGCTCCTGAGCAAACACCGAAGAGTGGGGAGTTTGTTGCAGATGCCTCTTCCTCCACTGCACAGCCATATCCAGTTTTCCTGTCGCCAGCCAAAGCCGAACCTGTAGACCGGAGAGCTGCCACATCTGTGCGTATACATTATCCCGGTTGGCAGGCAGAGTGAGCAAGTACTGCAAGGTTTCTTCCGCCGCATCGAACTGCTCACGCGCAAGGAAAATTTGTACCAGGGCTACATAGGGTTGATCGACAAACAGCAGAATACCAGCTTGCCTCAGTAAGCGCTGTGACTGTTGGGCAAGGTCAAATGCTCGTTCCAAATGATTTTGCTGGTAGAGCAGTGCTGCTTGAGAGGCATAGAGTACTCCCAGTGAGGGAGACAACTGGTTTGGCGTCTCTAGGTATTTCATGTTGAGCAGGTCAAGCATGTGCTCAGTCTGCTTCAACTGCCCCAGCATTAGCAGATAGAACGAAGCCGAACAGGACAGACGGCAGGCTGCTGTTAGCACACCAGCCTGCTCATACGCAGATGCTGATTCCTGAAGGGCGTACAATCCTGCCTTCACCTCGCCGCGAGCTACAAAAGCCAGTGCCTGTGCATTGTTGAGCAATGCACGACCGTAACTATTGTCCTCGTCAAGCAGTTGGCCTGCCTGTTCGCACAGTGCGATGGCGTCGTCCGCGTTCCCATAGACCCCCTTGCTTATGGCTCGGCGAGCGAGCAGTTCAGCAGAGAGTTGTTGGCATATGTTTCCCTCGGTCATCTGGGAGAGCGCAGTTTCAGCCTTGTCCAACCAGCCTTCCGATGCCCGAAAATCTCCCATACAATACCACAACCAGGCTGCGAACAGACCGAGACGTGGGTGCTGACGAAATAGGTCATCAGGCAGTTGCTCAACCCACCATTGCATCATTCTCACCTCACCTAATTGTCCACGTAGGTTGCGAAGAAAATGCTCAAGCAGCGTCGTGACGCGCTGCCAATCATGGCTCTGGATGGCATACTGCACCGCCTCATGCATCTGACCTTGCTCGGCATACCACACACTTGCCTTTCCATAGAGGGCGTCGATTTGCGCCTTTGGCAGAGACTGACGCAAGCGATGGCGCAAGGCTTCTGCAAAGAAGTGATGATAGCGATACCAGACGCCTTCTGCATCCACAGCCACCACAAACAGGTGCTTACGTTCGAGCGTCTCCAGCATCTGGTGACTCTGGCCCTCTTCCCACAGCGCATCACAGAGAGACACACAAAACTGGTCGAGCAGACTGCTGACGAGCAAAAACCTTTGGAGCGGTTCCGGTTGTTGCCGAAGGACCTCATCAGTAAGATAATCCAAAATGTAGCGCTGATTACCAGAGGCATGAGTCAACACCTCCGAAGGGAGGGACTGGCCTTGCAGCGAGAGTGCGAACAGTTGCAGTCCTACGAGCCAGCCCTCGGTACGCTCGGTGATCTGCTCCACCTCGTCGCGAGTCAGTGAGATCTTCATCACCTCGGAAAGAAAGGTAGCCGCTTCAGCAGGTGTACATTGCAAATGTTCCTCCCGCACTTCCACAAGATGCCCTCGTGCCCGCAAGCGAGAGAGTGGTAAAGGGGGATCGACACGGGTGGACAACACAAGGCGCAGTTGCGGTGGCAACCGCTCGATAAGATAGGTCAGTCCTTGATGAATTGCTGGTTCCGTCATCAGATGATAGTCATCAATAACAAGCACATAGCAAGCATTCGGCTCCTGGAGCAAGCGATTGATGAGCAGGGAGAGGATATGTTGGATATCCGGCGTTCGTTGCTCCTGCCATAACGAGAGGAGAGGTGTCATCAAATCAGGGGCACACTGTTGTAGGGCAAGGAACACGCACAGCCAGAACCTGTGAATATCATCATCATCTGAATCCAACGACACCCAAGCAGCAGACGGGTGCATGCGAGAGGTGAACAACCATTCGGATAATACACTTGTTTTTCCATAGCCAGCAGGAGCCGAGAGCAACGTCAAAGGGCCGCGCAGACCCTCATGAAGCAGATCGTGTAGCCGCTGTCGATGAATCAGAGGATGTAAAGAAGTCGGAACAGAAAATTTTGTACCCGCGAGGGTAAGACAAAGAGACATAAATGCACTACTTCCTTCCATTGCTTCATAACCACTGTAACAAGTGTAACCAGATGCTTTGGAGAACGCACTAGTCATCAGTTGGCAAGTCACTTGTCACATGCCTTGCTTTTCAACGAATACTCGTATAAGTCTGAGGCTAGTGACCTGCTATCATAGAGCGTGAGAATTAAAATGGGAGAGAGAAATGCTGGAAGCATTTGCTCTCTCCCTAACCAGACAGTGACCAAAAGAGGATGCACTCCTGATACACATGAGTCTAGTGAGTATGGTGGGGAAAAGCACTTTTCATCTATCACATCTTGAAAACGAAAAAGCCTTTTGCGGACGTAAGGCATGAATTATTATATGTTAAGAAGGGATCATGCCGACCTGTTGAAGTAGTTGTAAAATGTCCGCACACAACCAGTATTCGACGATTTTCCCAGCCTCGACGCGAAAGAGGTCCATCCCTGCATATTCGACATGCTTGCCAACTGCAGCCGAAGAAGCCCCAGGCATACCCCCTTGATATATCGCACGAAAAACCCACCGACCCGCAACCAAATCTTCATCAGCGAGAGGCCCAACAGTGGTCGTAAAGCTGGCATTGGTGAAGGCAGCGGCCGTCCCACCGATCCACTGCTTCAGTCCCTCGGAACCAACTACCACAGCAGGACTATTGCCCACAGGAGCAAAATGGGCAACGAAGTTAGGCGCGATGATCTCATCAGCGATGGACAAGTTTCCGTTCCATAATTGATTCCAGGATTTCCAGAGTTCTTTATGAGTTTGTGTAGACATTGTTCATTCCTTCCTTTACATCAAGCTTAGTTCTTGTTATAATTACGAGTAAATCATCGTATTTATAAAACAATTATACGAGCAAAAATTCGTATTGTCAAGAGGTTCTTAGAGTGTCAGGAGGACACCTTCATGGGAGAAAATCAACAACGTCGCCAAGCACAGCGTCAGAAGCGAGGTCTGCTGCGTGCGGAGCAAATCCTTCACGCTGCTGGCATCCTTTTCGCCGAAGTGGGCTACGACAGCGTAACAACCAATATGATTGCCACACGTGCAGGAATTTCACCAGGCTCCCTGTATCAGTTTTTCCCTGATAAAGAAGCAATTGCACAGGAATTTGCTGCAACCGTCACGGAACAACTTCATCAGGTCTACGACACCTTCCTTTCCCCCGAAGTGATCATCCTGCCGCTACAGACGTTTCTTGAAGCCTTCATCGACGTGATCGTGGCCTTCAATCAGCAAAATCCTGGCTATCTTGCGCTTGAGCTTGCCGCTACCGTTTCTTCCCCCCTTGCCCTCGTCTTAGCCGATTTCCATCAAGGTATCCTGGCTCATATGGATGCGATGTTTGTCGCACGCTGGCCTCAAAGTACACACGAGCAACGGCATCTCCCTCTCCTAGTCTCGTATCGTCTTTTTCTCGCCTTACTTCCACTAGCACTTGGGAGCAACGAGGAGCAACAGCAAGCAATTGTGCGTGAAATGAAAGTCATGTTGTACAGGTATTGGGGAACGATTCTGGGGACGTAGTAGGGACCACATTGATGGCGTCCGAGGCGCAATTCATTGCGCGAGTTGCATCTCCACTCTTTTCCTGCATGATCTCGCGTAAGAATTGGTGCATTCTAAGGACTGCACATTGCTTCGCTCGTGCAGAGGACGCCATAATGCCGTTTTACAGAATAATGCGGATATGTTGTCGGTAGGGACCGATTCATCGCGTCCTCATCAGCGGGTGATTTCCACGAGGACGCGATGAATTGGTCCCTACACCTATCCCTACTATTTTGTTAAAGAGCATAATGTGGTCCCTACAAAAACCGTTAATTGAAGCTTGGCGAACTAATATGCTTTAGAAGAGAAACGGGAATATGAGGAGTTTTGACAAGGGAGTCAGGTGCATCTGACTCCCTTTCCTCTTGTAGCTTTTTGTTATCTAGCTTTCACTCCTGCCACCCAAACACCCCGAATAGCACGGGTGGCAGCAATGTCTTGGGTCGGGTCTCCATTGATGAGAAGCAGGTCCGCCCGACGACCAGCCTCAATGACCCCTCGATCCGTCAACCCAAAGTACTCAGCAGGTACAACCGTTGCAGAACGTAGTGCTTCAACTGGCGTCAGCCCAGCCTCCACAAGCAAACGTAGTTCCTCATGCAATGCTTCCCCGTGTTGAATTGGCGCGGGTGAAGCAGGAGCAGTATTCGCGTCCGTGCCTGCCAGGATTGTGATACCTGCCCGGTGTAGAGCTGACACTGTTGAGCGAGCATGGGCGTAGTCTGTCCCAGTTCCATGCGTCGGCAAACGTTCTGCTATGCTTGCCACGGTACGCATCATGATTAACGTCGGTACCGACACAATACCCCACGTCGCAAGAGAGTGTGCCAGGGTGTCATCAATCTCTGCGTCTAAGGGAGCATGTGTGAGGATGTCTACTCTCGCATTGGCTGCATTGGTAAAGGCGGCTATGGTGGTGACATGAGCAATCACTTTCAGACCTGCCTTGTGAGCAGCCTCAACAAGGGCGGCTATGGTAGCGACATCAAGTGCCGCGGAACCCATTCTTTGAGGGTCCTCAACAATCACTTTGATGTAATCAGCACCTTCCGAAACGCGCTCGGCAACAAAGCGACTCGCATCGGCAGGACCTGTCACAGCACTAGAAATAGGAAAGCCCATTCTGGTCGTCTGCATACCTCCCGGAGCACTGGCTGGATTGCCTGAGCCTCGAATATCAGCTAACCCATTTCGATGACGGAGCGAGTCGGTCAATGCCATCGCTGGCGAACCCATATCGAGCATAGTCGTACTGCCCCATTGCGTCCCTTGCTCTAAATTAGGAACACCCATAAGATGAACATGAGAATCAATAAAGCCTGGTAGAAGAGTGCCATGCCGACCATCAATTACCTCGTCAGCCGTTGTTGCATCAGAGATAATACCATTATCAATGACTACCGTGCGTTCATCGGTTAATTCTTTGCCGTTAAACACTTTTACGTTTGTAATTGCTTCAGACATTCTTACAATCTCCTCTTTCTTCTCCCAATGTGATGGTTTTTACCATGCATCAAATAATACTCCATATAGAGTGACTATATCAAAGATATCACGTACCTGTCCCTTTGACCGTTGCTTTAAGCCGAGCACCTGCGTTAAGGTATGACTACATGTCTACCTAGTCAGGAGTACATTCTATTATGTCTTTGGTGCCCGATACCACCGAGCCAACTACTCAAGGTGAAGATACATTACCCAAACAGTCTGTCGTTTCTTCCCTTTTCCATATGCCCAGAAGTGTCTATCTTCTATTGCTCTTTTTGTTCCTGGTTAAATGTTTCCAGGCAAAATTGATCTGAGTGTACCATTGCTCCTAGAGAGGTAAGCGGAAAGAACTGTACTTCTATCTCTAGCGTTGACATCGTTCACCCTACTTGTTCGCTATCAGTGTTTGTCAATCATCTGAATCAGTTCTGATTCTGGCACTCTTTTGACAACACTCCTCCCGTGCTAAGTACTCAGAGAAGAACAAATCATAGGGCACTCCCTACATAAGTATTCTTCTTTCCCTACATAGAGTACCCTAGGGTAGAGTATAAGTATATCTACCAATAGACTTTTCTCTCATGTGTAGGTATGCTCTTATTGATAATGTTTCGCAACTGCGTGTTACTTCCAAAAGCTACACGCAAGCAGACGCAATTTATTGTGTGACTTAGTAGTGCGTACTCTGTAGCTAGTGTGCGTTTTTTGTGCAGGCTTCTCTGAAAAAGAGCCTGTTGGTAGCATCATGGAGGTCACACGTGCATATCCCTGACGGATACCTCAGCCCCATATTTTCTATCGGAACCGGTGTCGTGACTGTTCCTACCTGGGCGAGAGCGGTGAATAGGGTTCGCTTCGTCCTCAATAACCGTACTATTCCACTGCTTGCGATTTTTGCTGCGTTCTCTTTTACCATTATGATGTTTAATGTCCCTGTACCAGGCGGCACAACGGCTCACGGGGTTGGGGGAACACTTATCGCCGTTGTGCTTGGTCCATGGGCTGCTGTGATTTGTGTGAGTACTGCGCTCATCATTCAGGCCCTCTTCTTCGGAGACGGCGGAGTACTGGCTATTTTCACGAATTGCCTCAACATGGGTATCATCCTGCCCTTTGTCGGGTACTATGCCTATAAGCTTATCGCAGGAAGATCGCCCATTCTCTCGACTCGGCGTGTCTGGGCGGCAGGAATTGGCTCCTACATCGGCATCTCGGCGGCGGCACTCGCATGTGGCATCGAATTGGGTCTCCAGCCCCTCCTCTTCCACACCGCAAACGGTCAGGCTCTTTACAGTCCCTACCCTCTAAGCGTGTCGATCCCTGCGATGTTGGCGTCACACATGCTCGGTGCATCAATCGTGGAAGCGGTGATTACAGCACTCGGCTTCGCCTACATCCAGAAAAATCACCCTCAGTACCTCACCTCGTTGCGCTCGGTTGTAACAGGTGCTGATATTCCTGAAGGACAGACACAGCGGACACCTCTCTGGCAAATTTTTGCGGCGGGTGCTGTCATTTGCGTAGTTCTCTTATTCTTCGCTGGATTGATCACGGGTGGTGGCAACATTGGACATCTCTTCGGTGCTGACTGGTCACAGGTAAGCTGGTCGGATGTGGGGATCATGATGCTGATTGTCGCAGGGATCGCAATTGTTCTCATTCCTCTGACATGGTTCTTGGTGCCACGTCCCTTCAAGAAAGTAGCGACCTTCTTTGTAACCATCGCAGTCATCGCTCCACTTGGTCTGATCGCTCCGGGCTTCGCCTTTGGCGAGGGAGCACCAGGTGATGTGAAACAGGCTTTTGGTTACATTCCACAGGGATTACAGCAACTCAATGGCATTTGGGCCGCGCCTTTCGGTGGCTATAATGTCAACAGCGGCTTTTTCAATGATCCCACAGCCCCGTTGTGGCACGTTGCCCTTGGATATGAGATTAGCGGCATTGTTGGCATCTTGCTCATAGGAGGTGTCGCTCTGGGGATTGCCTGGCTCTTACGCAAGATGAGTCCGAAATCTCTTCAAGAGCCTGATACAACATCGGCTGATGTGCCAGCGGAGAGACCAGCGTGAGCAAAACACTTCCATCTCAGCGAGTTCATGAGAAGGAGAAGAAGCTACAGTTCGGCTGGATTGAGCAAACTATCTCAGGTATCGCTGGCACTATCGAGCAAGCGGTCTTCACGGAGGAGCACGCCCGTAAAAACGGGTGGCTCCAACGTCTTGATCCTCGTGCGAAACTTGGCATGTTTCTTGTGACCGTGCTTGCAGCCAGTCTCTCTAACTCGTTTTTCGCGTTGGCAGGCTTGTACCTCATTCTGTTGCTTGTGGCACGGATGAGTAAGGTCCCATTTGATTTCTTTGTCAAGCGAGTCTGGGTGGGGATTCCCTTCTTTGCTGGTGTCGTGATCATTCCGTCCATCTTTTTCACGACAGGGCATCGGCTCTTTGACCTGACTATCGGCCCGATCCATTTTGGGCCATCAATCGCCAGTATCATCGCAGCGGTGATCTTCGTCTCTCGAGTGGGGGTATCAGTCTCTCTCGCAGTATTACTTATACTCACGGCCTCATGGTCTGATATCTTGAAGAGTCTGCAGGCGTTCCGAGTGCCGCAGGTCTTTATCCTGCTGTTGTCAATGACGTACCGCTATATCTTCCTCTTCTTGCACACGGTGAATGGCATGTTTGAAGCACGCAAAAGCCGAACGGTAGGGCGGACAAGTGGGCATCAGCAACGAGGGTGGATCAGCAACTCCATGGCTAACCTCATGAATCGCTCTTTCAAGATGAGTAATGATGTCTATGCTGCGATGTCGGCAAGAGGGTTCAACGGCGAGGTACGTGCGTACAATGCCTACCGTATGACTGTAAGCGATTGGATGGCATTGGTTTGCGCGATATGTATAGCTGTCGCTGTGTTTCTAGTGGGAAGATATGTCAGATGAATACGTTCAATAAGCCCTCCTCTGTAGAGGAACCTGTTTTTCGCTTGCACCGTGTGCGCTACCTGTATAACGGGCGGCAACTGGCACTCGATGGAATTGACCTGGAGATTTTCCGTGGGGAGCAGGTCGTCCTACTTGGCGCGAATGGAAGTGGGAAATCAACACTTCTCAAGTTACTTGACGGCATCTTCGCACCCTCTGAAGGAACAATGCAAGCACTGGGTCGTGATATCAAAGCAGTTGCTGCTGGTGAAGACGCGTTCAGCTTTCATCAAGAGGTGGGACTGGTCTTTCAGGACCCAGATATCCAACTCTTCAGTGCTACGGTCTTCGACGATGTTGCCTTCGGACCACTACAACTGGGTCTCTCCCAACAAGAGGTGAAAGTGCGCTGTGATGAGGCTCTCGAGCAAATGGAGATCACCCATATCGCTAAACGCGCACCTTTTGAATTGTCTGGTGGAGAGAAGAAGCGAGCGGCGATTGCTTCGGTCCTGTCAATGCGACCGGAGGTGATTCTGCTCGATGAGCCAACGGCCTCGCTTGACCCGCGCACAAAGTGGGTGCTCGTCAACCTGATCCGCAAACTGGGCCAGGCCGGAAAAACCGTCATCACAACGACGCATGAACTAGAGATTGTACCGGGCATAGCGCAGCGTGTTGTGGTTATTGGCGAGGAGCGTCGTATCCTGGCGGACGGAACGCCCACACGCATTTTAGGTGATAGGGAGTTGTTGATTCAAGCAAACCTGATTCATCCTCAACTGCATGAAAGTGGTATGGACGGCAGAACTCAGATGTATGCGTATGGAATACCAATGTCGGTTGACGAAACAAAATGAGGATAAAAGTATGGGACCGCAAAACGTGGCAAACGGCACAAAACACAGTCTTGAAGAGAGTAACGAGGTACTGCGTCAACAAGGATATCGTTTCACCCCACAACGTCATATCATTTTAAAGGTGCTTCGGGAAGCCCAGGAGCACCTGAGTATTGAGCAGGTACTCGAGCAGGTCCAGCAAACTTATCCTAACGTCAACTTGAGCACGGTCTATCGTACATTAGACCTCTTAAAAGAACTACGACTGGTACGTGAAACATATTTTCCCAGCGAACACCATCTTAAATATGAGGCATTCGCGGGAAGAACACACCATCATCTGACATGCCGAATGTGTGGAACTATCATGCATCTTGATGAAGCTGTACAAGAGGAACTTTATGATCTGCTACAAAAGTATTACCACTTTCACAGTCTCACTCTCGACATGATGTCGATTGGCTATTGTGAGGACTGTTGGGCAAACCGCTCTGAACAGGAACGAACTCTTTAGAGGGAGGGCAACAGCGAAGGTACAGAATATATCACTGAACAGGTAGCACTAGACATCGACTCTTCCAATCTTTTTCCTTCTCTAACGTCTTGTTGTGCTTCTTATATGCTCTTCACATTCTTCTCTAAAAAGCACCCTACAGTGAAACATAGGGATAGGTCCGTATTGACAAGAGAAAGCAACTCTCGTAGGCTATGGAGGAAAGAAGATGCACAACGCCTGCGACACAGCACCACACTTTCCATACACTGCTCTTCATCGGTATTTTTCTATCTGCATTACGTACAGAGAAGGATGAAATCATGATGTTTGTATCTCGTTGCTCTCGAATCTTCCCGCTTGCTCTCCTAGGACTCTTGCTAAGTATTCTCAGCCTGTTGTTCGCTTCTGGAACCGCTTTTGCAAGCGCGACACATGCTGAATATGTCAGTTCTACTCCTGCTGCTAATGCTATGCTCAAGACCGCACCCACGACGATTGCCGTACATTTCTCTGAAAATGTTGATCCCAATGGAAGTGACGTCTTAGTTTATGATGTTGATGGAAAACTGGTCAGCACGGGAGCGGCAGAGGTGGACCGTAGCGACCTGAAAACGATGAATGTTACGTTGAAAAGCGATGCGTCAGAGGTCTATGTCGTGATGTGGCATACGGTCTCTGCTGTCGAAGGCCATCACGATAGCGGCAGTTTCCGTTTCTTTGTCAATATCAGTGCGATGTTGCAGGGCATGGTTAGTGGGGGAAAGATGGCTGGGATGCCTGGGAGTTCATCAGGAACGTCATTGCAATCGTCTTCATCTTCAAGTGATATTCCTGTGTGGTCTGCCGCTCTGATTGGCATTGTTGGACTGCTTGTTGGCGCACTTTCGACATTCGTTGTTAGAGGACCCCGCCGAGCAACTGTCACGAAAGCATAGCACTCCCACGTTTGTAATGGAACAAAAACGAGACCAAGAAGTTGCTAGAGTGTAAAAAATACTGTTTCCTCCGCGTATCAGGAGAAACAGAAGCATAGTATATAGTATGTCTGTATGCCACGGGCAGTTTGTAGAAGCAATCTGCCCATACTAGACCTGGACACATCCAATATCAGAGTACTTCCTTGTCAACTTGCTACAGGCATGGTACAAAATACGAGAAACGCATGAGCAAAGAGAAGAAAGGGTTGTACAGGACGTGCATCAAAGCAAACGTGAGTGTCAGTCTATCATATGTTTCTGCCCGGTATATCTCCGCATATCCGTGTTCCTTGGAAGCCTTGTACTCCTTCTCGTGTTCTTTCTCACTCCGATAAGCTCTTCTATTCCAGTCGTCTCAGCTCAGAGCAACCAGGGTTTCCATGCTCTTCCAGTTCGCACCGAGCCAGCATCGGATGCGGTCCTTGATGCCCCTCCTCAGCGTGTGCATATATGGTTCAGTGAGGAGCTTTTTCCACCAACATCTCGTATCATTGTTGTAGATACGACAAACCATGAGGTAGATAATAAGGATAGCCAGGTCAGCAATGCGAACGAATTAAATGTCACGGTGCCGTTACTTCCAACAGGAACGTATGTCGTTGTTTGGCGTTCGCAATCAGCAACGGATGGACATATCGCATCTGGTTCCTTCATTTTCCGCATCGCACGTCCCGATGGCACCGTTCCTCCCATCCCGTCTGTCCTGCCAACAGGAAATGTTCCAGGAGCAGCTGGCAGTGGTGTCTCCAGCAATGGCCTAGATAGTTATAGTCTCGTGCAGACGGTGATGGGCTGGCTGGCCCTCCTCTTTATGACATTCTATGTTGGCGGTCTCATCTGGGAAACATGGATACTTCCTTCTGAACAACAGTCCCATCCTGATCTCGCTACAGCATCACGAGGAGCACAGCGACGTTTTCTTCGTCTTGCCCCCTTTGCACTCCTTCTCTTGCTTGTCGCCAATTTTGGTACCGTCCTTGGACAAGCAGCAGAACTGGCAGGTGATTGGTCAGGAGCATTCTCATGGCCTCTCCTTCGTGTCATTCTGTTCGAGAGCCGTTTTGGTCTCTTCTGGTGGATGAAAGAGGGTATTGCCTTGCTTGCGCTCGCCTTCCTGCTCTTTCAAATGCAACGTGAGCGTTTTCAACCGCATAGTAGTTTTTCTTCCGATACCGAGGGAGTGATGCCTGTTGCTGCTCAGGTACCGTCCACTTCGTGGTGGCAAGCGGTACGAGAGAGCTTCTTTGGGATAAGGAACGTTCCTCATCGCCTAGCGCGAGGATGGTACACATGTGGGTGGGAGAGACGATTAGAACTCCTTTTTGCACTCTGCTTGCTCCTCGCATTCGCCCTTTCTGGTCATGCTGCTGCTGTACCTGTTGCACAATTGTGGTATAGCTTGAGTGTTGATCTCTTCCATCTCCTTGGGAATGTTGCATGGCTTGGTGGGTTACTTTATATTGGCTGCATCCTTATCCCGACACTATTCAGGCTTGAGGTACATCAGCGTGCCCGTATCCTCTCGATGGGACTGCCAGAATTCAGTGCCTTTGCAATTATCACGGTTGTACTACTTGCGGTCACTGGCTCACTCAATACCACCGTTCACCTCACCTCACTAACCCAGTTCATCACTACGCTGTATGGGCGTACTCTGCTGGTCAAAATTCTCCTCTTCGTGCTCATGGCAGGTATTAGTGCGTATCATGCCTTCTCACTCCGACCAAAACTCACACGTATACTGACTCAGGCACATACACGATCAGCTGAACTCGCACTCGTGAGCGGAGGAATAGAGGCTTCTGAAAGACCCTATGAGCCATCCGAGTCGGACGCATCAGAGTTGTTGGTTATGCACCGCATACAAAGGCAAACGAAATCTCTGGCGAACTGGCTCCAAATTGAGACCACCATTGGGGTTTCCATCCTTCTGTGTGTTGCCTTGTTGACCGCCTTCGCTGGCACACTTGTCTCGACACCACCTGTGCCAGCGACTCAAGGGAAGAATGTGCATGCTCCATTTGCCCAGACACGCTCTTCACATGGCTTTACGCTCACGTTACAGGTCTCACCTCTTTCCTTTGGCACAAACACATTTGTGGTGACACTGCATGATGCACAGGGACATCCGGTGTCGGGAGCAGGCGTGCTACTTGAGACGCAGATGCTTGATATGGATATGGGCGTACAGACTCAACAACTTCCATTAGTCTCACCCGGAACCTACAAGGGGCAAAGCGACTTGGTAATGGAGGGACACTGGATGGTCATTATCAGAGTGCTTCCACCGAAACAAAATACATTTGTGCGCTACACGTTCACGTTTTCAGCACACTAGGAGTCACAAGAAAAGACGAAGCCAACAAAGCTAATAGCACCAGAGGCAACCACGAGAACTCCTGTGAGCAACGAGGTCACGAGGAACAGTTCCACACGTAAGCGGTCGGGATTGCACCCCAAACTGCGAGCACTTTCGTCTCCCAGCGTGATGACGTTGAGCCAACGACTGCGAACAAGCAGGAAGACAAGCGTTGCAAGCAGTGACAGAGCAGGAAGTCCTAGATAGGTCCATGGTGCTACCCCCAAACTAATGAAAGCAGAGGGAGGATGAGAAATGCCTTCACATCAAAAGGGCTAAAATATTGCTATGGCGATAACTGTACTGGAAGACGAACTCATTGTCTATTGGGAGAAATGCTCACTGTCTTCGTAAGGTATTCTCCCAATTCATTCCTCAACATCAAGAAAAATACTACTAAGAAAAATAAGGTGCTGTTTCTCTTGGCATCTCTTCTTCCTCGGTCTATACTTATCACGAAATAAGAGAGAGAGAAAACTCGTGCTACATACATACCTACTTTGGACGGGATACAAGAAATGGTTCGTTTGCGTGTCAGTAATTGCAGGATGTCTCTTCTTTGCATCCTCTCTTCCCGTGTATGCTGATGGGGGCGCACCAAATCTCGCCTACGTTGCGGGAACGCCTTCTGGTGTCAGTGTCATTGATGTAGGACTGCGAAAAGTGACAAGGACCCTCAAGGTTCCTGGCAATCCTCATACTATTGTGTTAAGCCAGGATGGGAGTACACTCTTCGTAACCGAGTCACAACAGGGACGTGTTGCCGCTCTGCTCGCAAAAACGGGACAAGTGCTGTGTACTGCTCTAGTAGCGGGCCATCCGACGCTCATGGCTTTCGACCTCAATACCAACCTTCTTTATGTTGCTGCCAATGATGCCGCACTCGTGACTGCTCTCGACCCAATGACGTGTCAGGTCAAACTCATGCTACACACGAATGGGGATGTGTCTGGTCTGGCAACCGTGATCGTGAGTTCTGGTGTTCCAGGAAGTAGGGGAGACCAACTCTGGGTTGCCGCGAAGACGCTCACTGCGTATGATGACCTGAATGGACAGCAGATTGCGAGTGTTGCCATCCCTGAACCACAATACGTCACGATTCCCCCAGGCCAAACGATCTATGTCACTACGGGACAGGGGAACATTGATGCAGTCGATCTTTCTTCGCATCTCGTCGAAACACTGCTCTCAGGAGGGAACTACGGTTCAATGGATTATGATATTACCTCTGGGGAAGTCTACGTTCCTGACCGGGGGCACCAACAGATCGTTGTTCTGAGTCCTGCCGTTATTGGTGCTCCACTTCCTCGCGAGCCGACGCGGGTTATCCATCTGGCAGCCGTACCACAGTCAATTGCGATTACGAACGATGGGCAACTAGGCTTTGCCGCACTTGGGAATGGAAGTGTCGTTCAACTCGATCTTGCTGAACGTACTATTATTGCCACTATTCCTGTTGGTAAAATGCCACAATTTATTATAACTGGCCTCTACCCTCCGATAGCTACCGCGTCCTCTCAAGCGAGTGGTAGAACAATAAGTATGCTAGAAATAATGAGAGACACCAGCATTATTGTACTCGTCGTATCTGCCACCTTTCTCGTCCTCTTGCTCTTGTTCTTGTTGGTACGAGCGATGAAAGAGAGAAGAAATAGACGACCAACGCGGAAAGACTTGTGAGCCTATTCAGCAGAGTGCTGAATAGGGCTGGCACGCTTCCTTGGAATAAAATCTTGCCTAGCTCACAAAAATAGCCTAAGATATTGATAGTGGAAAAAGGTCCGTCTTCCCTGCGAAGAGTCCTCATGAAAATTTGACTTAGAGCTTCTCCGAAAACCCTGTTTTGGATTTGGATGAATGCGGCTCCTGATTGGTTTTCGGAGAAGCTTTTAAGATTGAAGCTTCTCTCCCTCAAACACGTCAATCACACGCACTTTCGCAAAACTCATTTGGAGGAACTTTTGCTGTATCTTCTTCAGAAAATATATGGCGTAGACAAGGTTTGTTTTAGGTTTCTGCTTCTGAATAAAAGGACGTGAAGTGAGTAGTTTTGAATGCGAAACGAGTGATGATGACCAGAAACTCAGCATTATTGATCTGGACTCATCTCAAGCGTCTCATCATCTTTTTTTCTCATATCTCTCCCATCAGTGATGTATGAGAAGGCTGTAGGTGGCTTGAGATCAGGTGTGGCAACATACCAAGAGTTGACTCCATTCCCTGTCACGATGCTTGGACCGCTATCACTACTATAGGTGTAGAGTAGGTGCCCGTTGTACTCTACCTGATTGCCGTTCGCTGTCTGTTGCACAGTGAGTTTGCCTGGAAGCGAAGCATTGCTTTGCACATTACCACTGATAGTGGGAGCAAGCAAGGGAGGCCATGCGCTAGCACAACTGTCGGTACATGCACTCTTGGTTTGTGTATCAGGGACATAGAAGTAGAGCGCAAATCCTCGTGCGTCCGTAAGAATGGTTTGTGTATTCGTTCCCACAGTGACTTGCATCACCCGAATGGGAAGCGTCGGATTCGCGGCTGCTGGCAAGGAGGAAGTTGCACTCCCTCCACTCTGGCTATCACTACCACATGCGGAGAGGAGGAACAACAAGAGTATTCCTATGATCGTCGGCAAGACGAGAGGGGTGAAGTGACGGAAGTTCATACATTGTGCTCCTAAAAGTAGTTTCGATACCATGACTTTTGAGGCAATTTCTTACGATATGTCTTTCTAAGAACGAGCCTCTTCTCAGCGACATTCATCGTACCGTGGTGAGGCACAGTGAGAACATCTCATGTCTTGGCATGTCGTGAGAAGAGTTCTTTCAGACTATAGCACTCAAGTGCGTTCTTGCCTATTGGGAGAGGTACGAATTTTTTTGCTCGGGTGTCCTCCCTAGTTCACTGTCCGTCGTTCGGTCCGAGGCATGTGACAAGGGAACAAAGAAAAGTTGAAGACCACCTGTCAATGGATGTCTTCCGACGACACTCTGCACCTTGAAAACGTGTTGTATCCGCTCAGGGGTGAGGGCTTCTTCTGGCGTCCCTTCGGCAACAATCTCTCCCTGAAAAAGCATATAGAGACGATGACAGTATGCCGCCGCGAGGTTGAGATCGTGCAACGTCAGCAAGGTTGTGATGCCGAGACTCTGTACGAGTTCAAGCAACTCCAGTTGGTGCTGAATATCAAGATGATTTGTTGGTTCGTCGAGAACTAGCAGTTTTGGTTGCTGAGCTAAAGCACGAGCAACTAGGACACGCTGCTTCTCACTACCGGAAAGCGTGATATAGGGTCGCTCGGCGAGACCAAGTACTTGAACTTGTTGGAGAGCATCTGTCACGATGGTGTCATCTTCTGACGTGTCACGGGACACTATCCCTTTGTGGGGTGTGCGTCCCATCGAGACGAGTTCACGGTGCGAGAACTCGAAGTCCGTTGGTGCTTCCTGAACCACCACTCCTGTCCGTTGCGCTGACTCACGCGCACTCAGCTTCCATACATCGTCCGTATTGAGCAGTACCCGTCCAGCGATGGGACGCAGCATACGGTACACAGAGCGCAAGAGAGTTGATTTGCCACTTCCGTTTGGTCCAACAAGTCCGACTAATTCGCCTGACTCGACGTGTAGACTTACTCCGTGGAGAATACGTTGCCCTGCTAACTCGATTGCCACATGCTTGACTTCTACCTGCATCTTTTGTGCTGTTTCATCCAAATCCTCACCGTTCCTTCCTACGTTGGAGCAAGAGCCAGAGAAAAAACGGCCCACCGAGCACCGCTGTGACTATACCAACTGGTAACTCCCCTGGTGCAACCAGTGTTCGTCCCAGGAGATCGACCAGAATGAGATAGGTGCCCCCACCTAATGCCACAAGGGGCAAGAGACGACGATGGTCCGCCCCAACGAAGAAGCCGTCCAATGTATGCTCGTTCTCGTCACGGTTCAGAAGTGATGAGACTGTGACGAATGGCGAAGCGAACAAGATGTGTGACATCACGAAGCTCTAACTTTTCCATGACGTTCGCACGGTGCGCTTGTACTGTTTTAATGCTCAACGCAAATCTGTCAGCAATCTCTTGATTCGTATATCCCTCTGCCACAAGTTTGAGGACCTCCATCTCACGTGGTGTCAGCACTCGTAGGGTCTGTGCAAGCCCTGTGCTTTTAGTGACTGGTTGTGGGATGTCACGTACTGCTGACAGAGTTACATGCTCGCCAGCAGCAAGATAGGCGCGAACGAGGGCTTTTGCCAAACTAGGATAGAGGTAGACGCCACCGTGAGCGACGGTACGCACGGCTGCAATGAGATCAGTGGGTGCCGCTTTTTTCACAAGATAGCCCGCCGCACCCATGTGCAGAGCTTGGAGAAAATACTCTTCGCTTTCGTGCATCGTCAAGATGAGCACTTGTGTTGTCGGTTGTTGGCGATGAATATGGCGACACACCTCTAAGCCATCCATATCTGGCATCGTAATATCTACAATGGCAACATCAGGTTTGAGATGGAGCGTTCGTTCAATCGCATCTCGACCCGTTCGCGCTTCCCCAACAACTTCGATATCCGGTTGCGTTTCTAAAAGGAGTTGTAGCCCTTGCCGGAGAATGTCATGATCGTCTGCAAGCAACACGCGAATAGGTGGCGTGTGCTGCTGTCCCTCTTCGCTTAAAATAGCCATGTTCCTCTCTGTTGTTATGACAAAGAGGCAAGGGTGCTTCTACGATTGTACCTTCTCCTCGATGTGATGGTCGTGTCCGCTCTCCTCCACATCATTCGACTTGTACGCACAGACTTTGTTGTGAGGACAGAAATCCTTCTGCCTGTGCTTGAAGATCAATAGCCCAGGGACCAGCCATAGAAAGAGACATCTGTATCAGATACTGTCCTTGTCCCAATGATCTAGTGCTGACCTCCTGTGTAGGCATTGCCATCTTTGTCATATGGGCATGCGAGAAAATATGGGCGTATTCAATTGGCAGCCCCTGTGTATCCATAAGCAATACTTCTATAAGAGCAGGCTTATTCGACACTAAATGTGATTGTACGAAACGTACTCGTAGAATATTTGGTTCATGTGTCCGGTAGCTTGCTGCAAAGGTAAGCGTACCAATGCATACGAAAGCCAGCAAGCACCAGAAAAATGGACGTATATACATAGAAACCGTCTTCAAGAGAGGGAACGTGTCTCTCCCGTTGTGATACAGATGTGACGCACTATGAGAAAAGTTACATATAGCATAAACGAATTTCGGGTGAATTTCTATTAGGATAAATCCCTATTTTTAGTAAGAGATGAAAAAGAGTCTTCATACAAGAGGAACACAATGAATCTCTGTTCTCTTCGGGACGAGGGTCTATCCGTTCAGGCATCTCAGGTACTCTCTACTTTTTCCTTTTCAAGCATATCAATACGACTTTTGACAAGAAGACACTTTCTCGTGTATTATTTATAATAAGAGAGGTTTAATACTTCTTCTCGTGTCACATCAGTTCATAGTGCTTCCATGTAGTCTTGTTGAGTTAGTAAGCAGATTTTTCAGAGGGAAAGAACTATGACAACGGTAACACAGCGAGACGTCCACGTTAGAAGAGTCTCTTTCGGGATGCGCGGTTGTTCCTGTACATGTAGCCCATGTGACTGCGATCCTTGCAATTGTGATGATAGCCGACGCCCGAACTTTCCACATTGGCGCGTCAGTGGATTGTCTATTGATGCAGGAGAACTTTGTGGGCAAGACGCCTCTGGCTTGTTCTTACTGAGTTTCTCTCAGCCAACACAGCAGGGAAGCAACGAAGAGTGGCAAGAAGTCATTCTGATTGATGAGCGAGCGACGAACGAACGAACAAACTACACAGCTTCTGGTGCTATTTGAGGAGCAGCTCCAGAGCATGCCAGCCGAGGTACTGGATTGGCATCACGGACAGAGGGCCGTTTTTCGTCTCCCGATGGAACACAGCAATGATACAGATGATCCACTGCTTCGTGTCTCTTTCCAGCCAGAACACGCAACCCTTGTACACGAGGGGACGAGCTCTCCACAAACATCCCTGAGAGCTTGGGCGTATGACGGTCCTACAGCTCTTCGAGGTCAATTCGATCTTCATTCATGAACAAGAAACCGACAAAGCACGTAAGTTTATGTGCCTTGTCGGTTTCTTGCTGGCTATACCGTTAGTGCTATTGGGCTTTTCGCGATGACGTGTCCAACCTCACGAAGGGCAGTTTCGATGTGCTCCATAGAGACCTCTATCGCGTCATAGCATAAGGTCACAGTTTTGGTAGGAACGTCCGTCTGCACAATCTCCACAGTGTTCACATTGCCGAGAGCCTTCACAACTTTCTTCATGCATCCTGACACCCAATCTTAGGAAGTGTCAGCGTTATCTCTTGAGCCATACAATTATTCTCTTTTCTTAAAACCCAAATTTTTCATTTCTTTACACAGAATGAACAGAAGCAAGTATATATGCTTTCCAGAGAAGGTGTATCAGGAGAAGTCCTTATTTCTTACCTGAATGACTTTCTGTACGTCCTTGCTCTCTGCTTTAGTATAACCTGAGTGTCAACGCCAACTGACTTTTGGCTCATGCACGTTTTTGGTGAGACCCTGGAAAAATTGGATATTTCTGCTACACTTCTCTCATCACGTTTTGAGAAGAGGTCGCAAGGAATGCCAACCACTCCACTGGTCCCATTGCCGGATGGACTCGAAGTAACGTCCATGAGTAAAGTTTCGGAAGGACTGCACATTCGCATCACTTCCACCTGTCCGAGTTCGCTCTGCCCGCTCTGTTCAACGCCATCGTTTGCTGTGCATAGTTATTACCGAAGGAAGCCACTGGACCTCCCATGTGCTGGACAAACAATCCGCTTCCTTCTTTCTGTACGAAAGTTCTTCTGTCAGGTCGTCACCTGTCCTCGCAAAATCTTTACAGAGCGGCTCCCAGGGCTGATCAAACCCTACTCTCGACTCACCACGCGTCTGCGAGCCAGTATTCAGTCGATCAGTACGGCGTTGAATGGCAAAGGAGGAGCACGGTTAGGTGAGCATTTAGGAATCCATCTTTCACGAATGACCTTTTTGCGCTCGCTCCATCTTCTTCCAACGCCTCCTGTTGGGTCGGTACGTGTCGTAGGTCTGGACGATTTCGCATGGAAACGAGGGACTCGTTACGGCACAATCATCCTCGACTTGGAGACGCATACCTTGATTGACGTGCTTCCCGATCGTGAGTCTGAGAGTGTCAAGCGCTGGCTAGAAGCTCACCCAGAAGTCGAACTCGTGAGTAGGGATCGCGCAGGTGCCTACGCTGATGGAATAGCACGAGGCGCACCTCAGGCCGGACAGATCGCCGACAAATGGCACCTGGCGAAGAACCTGGGCGATGCTGTGGAGGACTACGTGAAGAGGAAACGCATTCAGATGCCTATTGCTTCATCTCAAGAACAGACTTCTTGTGTCCAAAGAGAGTCTCCCTCTCAAGACAATCAAGCGACAGAAGCGAGAACACTTCAGAAACAGCAAAGCGAGGGATGCAAGAACCAACGGCAGGAACTGTGGGAACAGGCACACGTCTTACATGACCAGGGATATGGAGTCCGCACCATTGCCAAACTCTTAGGGCTTGCCCGCAACACCGTGCGCCGCTATCTCACGATGGAGGAAGGGTGGCAGACTGCCACCCCTCCCAAACGTCGCTCGCTGCTTGATCCGTATCGAGACTACTTACCCGCACGTTGGATGCAGGGAGAACACAATGGCAATCAGCTGACGCGTGAAATCCGAACTCAGGGCTACCAGGGCGGTGATACGCTGGCACGTGAGGCCATTACCTCCATGAGGAAAACCTCTCCAGAGGTCGTAGCACTTCCCCGAAAACAGCCCTCCTCACAAGCGACACCGGCACTTCCACAGCTCTCACCCAAATCCTCCCCACGCCAGATCCGATGGTTACTGGCAAAAAAGCGTGAGGAGCTACGCGAAGAAGAGCAAGTGGACCTGTCTCGTGTTCTGGAAGGATCAGAGGAAGTTCGCCTCGTCTACCGATTACTCCAAGCCTTTCTTCAGATGATGCGTGAACGACAAGCTGAGTCCCTGCTTGGGTGGTTGAAAGAAGCACGATTGAGTGGGATCAAGGAACTGCAAAGTTTTGTCGCCGGAATTGAACGAGACTACGACGCTGTGAAAGCTGGGCTGAGCCTGAATTGGAGTCAAGGGCCGGTTGAGGGAACTGTGAATAAACTCAAAGTGCATAAACGACTTATGTACGGTCGAGCTGGCTTTCCTTTATTACGACAGAAAATGTTGCATTGCTCCTCGTGATCGAGGATGGAAAGAAACGAATTTTAGGGGGTCTCACCAAAAACGTGCATGAGCCAAAGGTCCGCTGGCATTGACAGTGAGGTAGCGTAAGATCAAGTAGGGAACAACATACCAGAAGTTGACTCCGTTTACCATCATGTTACCTAGACTACTACTACTCATATACGTGTAGAGCAGATGCTTCTACCTGAGAGAGAAATAGGGATTTATCCTAATAGGCAAGGTCAACTGGTCAAAGTATACTCTGTTATAAATGGGTGGTAACTCACTCATATCCACTATCGGGTTTTTTCGTGAAATTCGTTTTTCTTTCCGAAAGGATGATATTCATCTATGCTACTTTCACAAAAGCTCCTCCGCCGAATTGTTGGATTGCTCTGGCTCGCTGTTGGACTCTTACAGTTGCAACCACAGATGTTCACGATGAACATGGTGAATGGAGTTATGAAGCCAACCGTGCAGGGCCAACCCGCGGCGATTGCGGCGAGTCTCAATTGGATCATCGCTGTGACAACCGATCATCTCGTTCTCATCAATCTTATGATTGCCCTCATTCAGATCGCTCTTGGCATTCTTCTACTGTCAGGACTATGGGTGCGCGCAACCGTGATCGCCTCTATTGTCTGGGCACTCGTCGTCTGGTACGGCGGTGAGGGAATGAGCATGCTTCTCACTGGGCAAGCAAGTATTTTGACAGGTGCTCCCGGTGCAGTGTTGCTCTATCCTCTACTAGGTCTGCTGATCTATCCGCGCACAGAGAATCCAGAAGAGGGGCTTATCCCACGTTCAGCCTTTCACTGGTTCCTCGCGGCGTTCTGGTTTTTTGCAGCACTCCTTCAACTGCAACCCTACTGGTGGGGTTCGGGTCAAATTTCGCAGACGCTGAGTGCTTTAGTTGGAATGGGTGGACTCAATGGCTTTCTGGTGGACCCCATCTTAAAAGGTCTCTCAAGTGCTACTGCTCCTGCCGAGATTCCAACGAACATTGTGCTCATAGTGGTCTTTTTAGGACTAGGGGTTGCCTTGAGTGTTGTGAAGGAAGAACGCTTACGTCCCGTTTTGGTAGCATCCATTGTCGTCAGTCTTGTGATCTGGGTAGGAGAAGGGTTTGGCATGATCTTTACAGGTATGGCGACCGATTTCAATTCTGGCTTGTTACTGGTGATTATGACTCTCGCCTGCTGGCCTCTTGCTCAACAGGCGCATGCAGTACGCTCTCAGTCAAGTTTCAATAGAGAGCAGGTAGAGCGCGTCGTACCACAAAAAGCATAGTTTACTTGCAAGAGATGGATGTGGAATCACTTCCCATATCCATCTCTTGTAAAAGATATACGTTCGGTCTGCACACTCGAAGTCTTCCTGCCTATCCGCCTTACGATTGTTCTCGCATAACATCACTAGAAATCTGCCTTTCTCATAAGTCCACATTATCTCACTAGAAATCTTCCTGAAACATGTCTCCTCCTAGCTGCTTTCTTTAGACTCGTGAGCTATTGAACATAGGGTTTTACCTCTATTCTCGGTGATATCATAAGAAAAACTAGAAAGACTCCGGGAGGAGGCACGAGCAGCTTCTGCTCTTGACAGAAGGAGTGATACGCGTAGGCATACCACTCCAGAAAGAACGAACGAATGCTTATTTGGGGAGAAGAACAGTGTCGATAACATGAATGACACCGTTATCACACAGAATGTCTGCTTGAGTCACAGTCGCGTTATTCACCTTAACGCCATTGCTGGCATCAATAGTTACTTCCTGTCCCTCAACGGTTTTCGCAGACGTAAGCTTTACGACATCCGCTGCGGTGACTTTCCCAGCGACAACATGATAGGTCAAAATCTTTGTCAGTTGTGCCTTATCTTTGAGTAAAGACTCGACGGTTCCAGACGGAAGCTTCTGAAACGCTGCATCAGTTGGGGCGAAGACAGTGAAGGGGCCAGCACTCTTGAGCGTGCTTACTAAGTCGGCGGCCTGTACAGCCGCGACAAGAGTTGTAAAAGACCCTGCACTAATTGCGGTATCAACAATATCTGCCATGAGGTGTATCTCCTTAAGCCCTTCTACATGGAGATGTGTTCCTCCAGGTGAGGTTCACTCGTATTTACTCTCCATGCACATCAAGCTGTATGTGCTCGACATGTACAAGACATCCTTTCCTAAAGGAATGGGGCAGGATACGTAACCCTTATTGGGAAAGAGAAGCATTTGCACTTCTTTCCCAATAAGAGGTGCTTTCAGCATGGAAGGAGACGAAACATTTCCTGCCTTGACTCTGTATGCCCTCTCAGTGTGAGAGTAATGAAAAAGTATGATATATCAAAGAAGAATCTGAGACACGTTTGGCGTCCATGTGAGAATGAAATGAGTGGAGGGTGAAAAAATGTGAGATGTATTGGGAAAGCGTCTGAACAGTACGAGGCGTGCTGTATAGTTCAATGAGATAACGTACACTAATATAGTACAAAATATTTATATATTTTTATGTGTTGGACTTACTCGTAGAATTAAAATGCTTCTCCTCCCTAAAAGTGCGTCTAACCCATATGCTCATTCTCATAGACAGACGTAGACCAACTTCATCCGAATAGTGAAAGGAACACAACAATAAGGGAGAGAGTTCATGATAGGTAAGCAGAGATAAGACCGTGACGAAGTGAGTAATGAGTCCAGTAATGGTAGCAAGCAGGACTATATTCATAAAGTAGATAGCCGCTTTGACCTTCTCACGCTCTCGAGCAGATTGGAATGCATTCATGAAGACAATACCTAAACTGGAGTCGATGGCGAGTGCCTGCGACCAAGACAAAGCAAGCGTCGGAGAGCGTCTTATACCCACACATCACATCGCCGTCGTTTAAAAAAATTATGGTACTGGCGATAATACCTACTGCAAGAAGAAATTTTCTCACTTTGTGATAAGGATGAACTGAAGTATAACTACCTCAATGTACAAATCTAACGTTGCGAATCCATGAAGACAGTCGTTGATAACGACGCTCATGCAAACTATGAAGTTCGCAACCTGTCCCTTTGACCGTTGCTTTAAGCCGAGCACCTGCGTTAAGGTATGACTACATGTCTACCTAGTCAGGAGTACATTCTATTATGTCTTTGGTGCCCGATACCACTGAGCCAACTACTCAAGGTGAAGATACATTACCCAAACAGTCTGTCGTCTCTTCCCTTTTCCATATGCCGAGAAATGTCTATCTTTTATTGCTCTTTACGATGGGTAAAGGCTTCCAAATCAGTATCGCAGCGTTAACACTCAACTACTATGTGCATAGTCTTGGCTACCATCCCGACTTTATCGGAATTTTTAGTGCGGTACCTGCGATTGGGTCATTACTTGGTGCCGTACCCGTAGGCATGCTTGCTGACCGTATAGGACGCAAACCTCTGTTACTCATGACTGCTGCGTTATCGCCGCTCTTTTTAGCACTGATTGGACTGGTTACATCTGCTCCATTACTGCTTGGACTCAGCTTTTTGCAAGGACTGTTCTCAACTGCGTACTGGGTGACGAACTTACCTTTGCTGGTAGAAAACACAACGGAAGAGCAACGGGTCGGTGTACTGGCACTGAATAGTTTCCTGCTCCTAGGCATCGGTTCACTAGGCAACCTACTTGGTGGAGCAATTCCAGAATTTATCGCAGGTATTCTGCATGTATCAGCCGCAAGCGTGCTTCCGTTACGTTGGGGTGTCTTTGCCGCTGCATCCTTCACATTTATCTTTGGCTTGCCGCTCTGGTTTTTACAGGAAGCAAAGCGTACCCCTCGTGTACGTAATCAGACACGTGAGAGGAAAGGAAAGAAGTTTCGTCCGTCGGTACAGACTCAGCAACTCAAGGAAGCCGCTCCAATCGGGTTGTTTGTGAAATTGCTTGTACCTGATCTTCTGTTTACAATGGGCGAAGGCGCGGTAGTAGCATTGATACAACTGTTCTTTGTACTCCGCTTTCATCTACTCCAGGATTTTGGATTGCCTCGTGTCATTTTCACTATTTCGGGCGTCGTCGGAGGAGTTTTCTCGCTTACAGCCCCCTTATTTGTGAAACGCTGGAGCAAGCTTCGTATCGTCACGACCGTGCAATTTCTGACTGCACCACTTATGATATTGATTGGGTTAGCTCCAAACTTACCCTTGGCGATCACGGGGGAGTACGCTCGCTCGTTTATGCGTACTCTCATTGATCCAGTCTATGCCTCTTTTGCGATGGAAAAGGTTTCCAATACGCATCGTTCGACACTCGCTGGCTTTTATTCTACGACATGGAGTATCGGGTTTAGTATTGGTCCTGCCGTTGCTGGTTGGTTGCAGTCCAATGTCAGTCTTTCGACCTCTTTTATGTTTGGTGCGTTCTGTCTCGTACTAGCTCCTAGCCTTCTGCTTGTATTCTTCGGCAGAAGACAGTCATGATATTAGTAAGAAACCGTCTTAGCAAACAAATTTCTTCGACATTACACAGTGTTGTTCAGCTATAACAGTTAATAATGTTTTTATGTTGAATGGCTTCCGTAAAGTTGCGATAGTAGGATAACGCTCATGAATGGCATCTAACTCATGTTGCCCCGTACCAGAAACAACTACGATAGGAAGCGTGGAAAAGTTTATACTTTTATAAAGCTGATCAATGACAGCTAGACCAGATAACTCGCCTGGAAGACCTAAATCGACAATAAGCAATTCGTACAGTAATGACTTTGTATTTCCATCATGCTCTGTATGCAGTGCCTCTAAGAGAGATATTCCATAGGTATAAGAAACAACTGTATGACCCGTCATTTCCAGTGTCGTGGTTATCAAATCACAAATTGCTGGATTATCCTCTAACAACCCGATCTTCATAATTTTTCCCCCTAAAATGAATATATCCTCTAACGAATACGTTAGAGAAGCTTTTTCAGATCACTTGAGAGGAAAATTAGTATTCACGAAAGCCTTCCTCGCTTTTACCCTAAACACAAGCACGCATAAACTGGCGCGCGAGTTCTGTTAACGTAGGCCAGTCTTGCTTGTAGACAAGTTCTTTACTAACCAAACTACCCCCGATTGCCACCGTGTACGCTCCGGCGGCAAGAAAGGCGGCGCAATTCTCCAGGTTGACGCCACCAGTTGGGACAAGCGGAATTGTGGGCAAAGGTCCTAGCACATCCTTGATATATGCCGGTCCAACACCGCCAGCAGGAAAGACCTTGACAAGTTCAGCTCCGACTCGCCATGCACCCAGTATTTCGGTGGGTGTGAATGCACCACTAACAACAGGTATTCCAGCACCACGCCCTACCATGATGACCTCTGGCAGAAACGCAGGCGTCACTAAAAATTGCGCGCCTGCTTCTATCGCGGATTGAGCCATCTCCGCGTCAAGCACGGTTCCTGCGCCAAGCAAAAGCTCTCCCGAAAACTCTCTTTGTACCTGTGCCAGTGCCTCTAGCGCATGAGGATTAGTAAGCGCAAACTCTTGCACCGTAATGCCTCCTGCAAGCAGGGCAGCACTGATCTCTCGTGCATGTTCGAGATCATCTAGCCGTACAATGGCAATTGGCTGACGCGGCTGTATCTTCCCACTTCCCCATTGTGACATGCTTCAAGCTCCTCTCTTCGTTGCATTGCAACATCTTCCTAAAATCATCTCTTCTTGATACAATATCACCTTTTTATCCGTACCATACATAAAAATAAAAAAGGAAGACACCACCATGATTTCCGATGTCGTCAGTTTTGGTGAGACCATGCTGCGTATGAGTGTACCGACAGGAACGAGACTCGAAGAGGCTAACACCTTACAACTATACGTTGCAGGAACCGAGTCAAACACGCTAGCTTGCCTTGCGCGTCTCAACCTCAAAGTTACATGGCTATCAGCACTTCCTGAGAATCCTGTAGGGCAACGCATCATCACCGAACTGCGTCGCCACGGCGTGGACACCGCACATGTTCTATGGACAGAAAGTAACAAGCGCGTTGGCATCTTTTACGCGGAAGAGGCTCCCGACCCTTTAGGATTGCATGTGTACTATGACCGTGCTAACTCCGCTGTAGCACTCCTCGATCCAGCGTCTGTGAACTACTCTCATGTCGATGAAGCTCGCATCCTTCATATGACGGGTATCACTCCCGCACTTAGCGCACACACACGAGAGATATTCACCCAATTTTTGCTCAGGGCACACGACAAAGGCATTCCGCTCTCCTTCGATGTCAATTACCGCTCGAAATTATGGTCAACACAGGAGGCAGCATTGAATATAGAGGAAGCGTGTAGACAGGCCGCCCTACTATTCTGTACACGCGCTGATGCCGCCGCGCTGTGGGGTTTTACTGGCGATGCAGAGTCTGTATTGCGACAAATGGCACAAAGGTTTGTGACCAATCAAGCCAACAAAACGCTAATATTGACGCTTGGCAGTGAAGGGTCTGCCCAACTGCAGAACGATTTGTATAGTACAGCACCAGTTTTCCCCACGCAAGGGAATGCACGTTTCGGTTCAGGGGATGCATTTGCGGCTGGCTATCTCTATGCCCACCTGAATGGTCCACTCTATAGCGAACTACAAAATGCCTATAGCATAACTGCTCTCAACTTCGGCAATGCGTTAGCCGCACTCAAACGCTGTATCGCAGGTGATATCGCAATCATCACCCCTCAAGAAGTTCGTGCCTTGCTAGTAACACAAGAAAGCGAAAAACGATTCCGCTAACCTCTTACTACACTACTCGCTTTTTTCGCGTTATCATTATCGCCACGTGCTAAGGCCGTGAAAATGCCGAGTGCGGCAAAGGCAGCGCAGACCAGGAGGGCCGCGTGAAAGCTGCTTACGAACGTGTTCTGTAATGCAACAATATTCGTTGTTGTAGGAAGACTATGAACCTGCTGAGATACCAGCAGCGTACCGGCTGCCGCTCCTCCCAGGGCCGCGAAAACCGTTCCCGTAAGGGCAACACTCATACTTTGTCCAATGACACGTCCTGTAGCAAGCAGTCCTGATGCTTCACCCTGTGCATTTTGTGGGGCCGCTCCCATTAACGTGCGCGTATTCGGCGATTGGAATAGTCCCTGACCTAAACCAGTCACGGCAAGACGCCAAATGATATCCCAGGAAGAACTCTGTATTGTAAGCTGACTCAGCAGGAATAAGCCGAAACAGGCAATTGCCAATCCTAGAGGAGAGAGCCAACGCGACCCAAAGCGGTCCGCTAGTGACCCACTTAATGGTGCTGCAACAGCAAGCATAAGTGGGAGCGGTGTCAACATCAAACCTGTCTGAATGGTCGAGAAACCGCGCAACTCCTCAAAGTAGAAAGGCAAAAGGAATCCTGGTGCGAACAGTGCCATCATACAAAGCATGAAGCTGATATTCGCAAGGGCAAAGACGCGGTTTGTAACTAACGATAGGTTAACGATAGGCTGCTCCACATGCTTCTCAACAAGCACTCCTACCGTCAACATCACAAGGCTGAGGCCAAGTGATGCGAGCGTACCAACAGAAAGCCATCCCCACTCTTGTCCAAAGGACAATCCCAAGGTAAGAGCAGCTAACCCGATTGCTAGCACCAGCGCGCCAATTGGATCAAAACGTTGATGTTGTTTGCTTGGTGTGCCCTGTTCTTTGTACAGATACAATGATGCCAGAAGAACGATTGCACAGATTGGTACGTTGACATAAAAAATCCAACGCCACGTCAGGTACTGAGTGATTACTCCCCCAATAGTTGGTCCAGCCGCCACGCCCAACGATACAACTACCGCGTTCAAGCCTAATGCTAGTCCTCGCTCATTCCGAGGAAACGTACTCGTAATCATGGCTATATTCACAGAAAAGATGAGTGCGCCTCCAACACCTTGAAAAAGTCGTGCAAGAATGAGGAGAAGCAACGAAGGAGCAAGGCCAGAAAGTGCCGAACCTATGATAAAAACAACCAGTCCTATCAAAAAAATTGGCTTTCGACCGATCATATCCGCGAGACGACCACAGGAGAGGAGAACCGCCGCGATAATTACAAGATAGCCAATAATGATCCACTCGGTAGCCCCACTTATCCCGGTGTGAAACGTGCGCGCAATATTTGGTAGGCCAATATTGACAATCGAACCATCCAAGGTAGTCATAAAGGTTGCCGCAGCCGAGAGTGCAAGCACTGTCCATTTGTTTACAGTATCCGGCAGTTTGTCAGTAAGGGAAGCCAGAGGGGAAGTATTTACAGGATTAACGCCAGGAACCGTTCTTGTTACCTCATGCAAGCTGGCTGTTTCAAATTTTCCATATCTGCTAAATGTTTGTTTTTTATCCATCCCGTCCTCTTTCATAATTTCAAGAAGCTATAATATATTTTTAAAATGTTTAAAACAGAGTACTACTGACTCGTTTATTTTTGTCTTACTTAAAGTATAAATCCACGACACTTGCATGTCCAATACATAATTAAGAGGAGACTAATAGGTATTGCCTATGAAAGGACTATAAGGATGGAACTTCGTCATCTACAGTACTTTGTCGCTGTCGCGGAAGAACTCCACTTTGGAAGGGCTGCGACACGGCTTTTGATCGTACAACCGTCGTTGAGTCAGCAGATTCAGCAACTTGAAAAAGAGTTAGGTTTTCCTCTTTTGACGCGCACAAAGCGTTCGGTGGAGTTGACAGACGCGGGAAAGGTCTTCTTAACAGAAGCGCGCAAGGTATTGGCCCAGGTTCAGGAGGCGAAACGTGCGGCTCAACGCGCTTATCGTGGAGAGATGGGAAGGCTGGTGATTGGCTACATCAGTTCAAGCACCTACGACTTGTTACCAATGATGCTCAGTGCGTATCGAGAGCGTTTTCCTCATATTGATGTTGCTTTACGAGAACTGACGACGCAAGAACAACTACGATCCCTAGAAGAGGAGTCCATTCACGTCGGGCTGTTACGCTTACCTATCAATGAACTCACGGTACGGGTTGAGGTCGTGCGCCGAGAGCCGATTGTCTGTGTTCTTCCAGAGGGACATCCACTTGCCACACAGGAACAAATCGCGGTATCATTGCTCGCGAATGAGCCGTTTGTCCTTCAGTCGCGCCAACGAGGAGGAGGATACTACACTCAATTGATGAATTTATGCCTTACTTCCGGCTTTAGCCCCAATGTAATTCAGGAAGTGACCGAGATGCATACCATCGTGAGCCTTGTCGCCGCCGGAATGGGAGTCTCCCTTGTTCCTCTTTCAATTCAAAACATTCGTAGCCAAGGGGTGGTATATCGTGAGCTAGAGGGGGTAACGCCCATAACTGAAATGGCTATCGCATGGCTACGTACCTCACGTTCAACTCTTGTACAGAATTTCTTGCACGTTGCAAGGGAAACAACTACAGGCTCGACTGAATAAAATAGAATGTTATCATTTTCTTGACAGGTTGCGAATCGTAATGGTACGCTTTGGACAAGTCATCTTACCAATTTAGGGAACGGAGAATGGCAAAGGTGCAGAAACCATCGTTTCATACTGTCTCCAGGAGCGCGGTCGCCGAAGACATTGTAGCTCAACTGTTGTCGATGATACGTGAAAAAAAACTACGTTCGAGGGACAAACTCCCTTCCGAACGCGACCTTGCTGTGATGCTGGACGTAAGCCGCCCCTCACTACGCGAGGCTTTACGCACGCTTTCGATAATGGGTGTAATCGAATTGCGTCATGGTTCTGGTGCTTATGTAACTTCACTGGAACCAGCCAGACTTGTAGAGCACCTGGATTTTGTCTTCTCGCTTGACGACTCAACCTATTTACAGTTATTTGAAACGCGTAAGGTGCTAGAACCACCTATTTGTGCGCTTGCGGCATCACGCATCACCGAAGAGGAAATAGCGCAACTGGAAGAATGCCTCTCTCGCTCCAAGCTAGGACTCGCAGATTACGCAGCGTATTTACAGGCTGACCTCGATTTGCACGAAATCATCGTCATAGCAGCGCGCAACCCACTTTTACAACGCTTCACGAGTAGCCTACGCAGTCTTGGGAAAGCCAGCCGCAAGCGCACTGCCACGTTACCCGGAGTCGTAGAACAGACTATTCAGGATCACCAAAACATTGTTCAGGCACTTCGTGAGCATCAACCAGAAGTCGCACATCAAACCATGCTAGTCCATCTTGAACATGTAGAGCAGCATTTGAAGCAAGATTCTCTTGGAATGTAACTTTCTAATTACACAGAAGTTATGAAGAAAGGCAGAAATGGAATGAGCACAACGACACAAATGGAGAGTCTCGTCTGGCTAGGGCCACGCGAGATGAAAATACAGCAGACGGCGATACCCGAACCACACCTTGGTGAGGTGCTCATTGCCGTTCGTGCTGCAGGCATTTGTGGCTCTGAGTTGAGTGGATATTTAGGACAAAACAGTCTGCGCGTCCCACCTCTTGTTATGGGGCATGAAGCGGCAGGCCAGGTTATTCAGTCTACTGAGGGAACATTTGCAGATGGAAGTCCGGCGCGCACGGGAACACGTGTCACGTTCAACCCACTCGTCGTCTGTGGTGAATGTGATCGTTGCCGCGTGGGTCTAACAAATCTCTGTCGTCGGCGACAACTCATCGGAGTTCATCGACCGGGTGCATTCGCACAATTTGTCGCCGTGCCAGCCATGCAATGTCATCCTCTGCCAGACAATCTTTCAGAGACCATTGCCTCGTTAACAGAACCTCTTGCCTGCTCATTACATGCGGTGAGACTAGCACAGGCACGTCCCGAACAGAGTCTGCTCATACTAGGTGCAGGCCCAATTGGTCTTTTCGCCTTGATTGCAGCACGAGCCGAAGGAATTCAACGTGTCTATATTAGTGACCTCTCAGAGTCACGCTTAGAGGTTGCGCGACGATGGGGAGCAAGCGAGACGATTCACGTGGGGAAACGCGACGTGCTTACGACTATCCAGGACATTACTCCGGGCGGTGTTGACACGGTTATTGACGCTGTTGGCGCGACTGCGACACGTTCACAAGCAGTGCAAGCCGTTGTTCCTGGTGGAAATGTCGTCTTTATTGGTTTGCACGATGAGACCTCTATGCTCGCCGCAAACTACCTTGTACGTCAGGAGATCACCGTGCGTGGTAGCTTCAGCTATGATCAGAGCGATTTCAAGCGCGCATTTGACTTCCTTGCACAGGGACTTTTAAAAACTGGAACCGATTGGCTAGAGGAACGGCCTCTTGCAAGTGGAGCAACTTCTTTTGCAGAACTTGTCGATGGTCAGGTTGCGGCAACTAAAATCGTCCTGAACATAGGCTAAACGAGAAAGGCAGATCCTATGAAAATTAGTGCAATCCGACCACTCGTGCTTGGTACACCGTGGCGCAATCTTACCTATGTTGTTGTTGAGACAGATGAGGGACTGCAAGGAGTTGGCGAAGTACGTATGGTCAATCATACCGACTCTTTGTTGGGTTATTTGCAGGAAGCGAGCAAAAACCATATCCTGGGATCAGACCCTATGAAGATTGAAGACCTTATGCAACGCATGTTCCGCCGCGATTTTGCTCGTGCCAGTGAAATTATGATGTCAGCGATTGCCGTGATAGAGATGGCGTGCTGGGATATTAAAGGGCAAGCACTTGGTGTTCCTGTGTATCAACTGCTTGGTGGAGCTGTACGTGAGCGCATTCCCGCATATGCAAACGGCTGGTATACGGTAGAGCGAACGCCGGAAGAGTTTTCGGCTGCCGCCCAGCGCGTGACTGCGCGTGGATATCGTGCCCTCAAAGTAGACCCATTTGGTGCTGGTTTTTACGAATTAGAGCGTAAAGAGAAGAATTACTCCATTCAATTGATCGAAGCGGTGCGGTCAGCAGTTGGTCCTGATGTTGATATTTTCGTTGAGATGCATGGACGCTTCAATGCTCCGACAGCCATTAGCTTGATTCGTGAAATGGCACGCTTCTCACCAGGCTGGTTTGAGGAACCTGTGCCACCAGAGAATTTAGCCGTTCTCAAGAAAGTCAGCACGGCAGTTGCTCCACTTGGTATCCCCATTGCCACAGGTGAGCGCATGCATACGGCTTATGAGTTCCGCGAGTTATTCGAGCTTCAAGCGGCGGATATTGTCCAGGCAGATATCACGCACTACGGAGGCATTCTAGCTACAAAAAAGCTGGCGGCCTGGGCTGATGCCTACTACATGATGATCGCGCCCCACAACGTCTGTGGTCCAATCGGAACAGTAGCAGCACTACATCTGGCCGCATGTACCACCAACTTCAAAATTCAGGAGCATTTTAATGACTTCGCGGATTCATGGGTCAAGGGAGTTGCAGAAGGTGTCCCTGAAGTTGATGTGGCTGACGGATGTTTTCCGCTACCTACAGCACCCGGTCTTGGTGTAAAGCTGAACGAGGCATTTATTGCCGAGCATCCAAGCGAAAAGGCATTCTTTGATCTCTTTCAGCACGACTGGCAATTTCGCCAGGGAACTCAAAAAACACAAGGGTAAAAAGTGTCTCCTTAAAATAAAGGTAGAAATCATATACATGCAAACTCAAAGAATCTATCTTATTGGTGCTGGAAGGATAGCACACGCACACGCAGATGCCATACAGACATTACCAGACCCGCAGCAGACCGGTCTTTCAGTGACAGATCTCAATCCAAAGACGCTTGCGAATTTTAGCACTCACTATCCACAAGCACGTGTCTTCGATAGTGTACAGGCAATGCTGGCAGAAGCGGCACAGGATACCGACATTGTTATTGTTGCTACTCCGCCGTCTTCTCACTACGAATTAACCTGCTCAGCTTTAGCGACAGGCCGCCACGTTTTGTGCGAGAAGCCGCTGGCAATGGATCGGACTCAGGCTCGCCAGATGCTAGCAATGGCAAAGAAGCACAATCGTCTTCTAGGATGTTGTAGCGTCAGATTTTTACATTGGCCTGCAGCCGAGGAAGCGCGCCGTTTGCTCAATGAACACGCGTTGGGAGAGATTTTCCATGTGCGTTTTATCAGCCGTGAACAGCGCAATCGACCGGGAATTGAGTATCAGCCTGGTTCATTCTGGTTCCTCGATTCCACTAAAAGCGGTGGTGGCACCTTGATGGATCGCGCTCCTTATGAATTCACCGTCCTCAATAACTTGTTCCAGCCAGAACGCGTAGAGATACTTAGTGCCTGGACTGCGAACCCAACAACAGCCCTACACCTTCCACCTGAAGCCATCTTTGACGTTGAGCAACAGGCAGGAGCAACATTACGTTATCATCTTGCGGACAGCAAGACCTTCATGCTGACCTATGAACGAGCATCCTGTACTCACAGTGAGAATCAATCGCTCGTTGAGATAGAAGGGCTGGAAGGAACTGTTCGCTGGAACTGGCCTATGCTGCGCGCCAATATAACATTGACTCATAGCTATGATAGAGAGGGACTGGTTGAAAGCAAAATAACATCATTTCTTCCTCCTGGACCAGAAGCGATAAAATTTGGCGAGAAACCGCTAGCTTATTTTTATCAGCGTATGATTGGCCAACCCTCGTCAGCAGTCGTGAACGAGCAAGCACTCTTCAATTTTTCCTGTATGCGCGGCATCTACGAGTGCGCGCAATCCGGTCAGCCTCAAACAATTGTTTGGGGAGAATAAAAAGGCAAACGAGAAGCCTGAAAGGAACATGTGATGCACGAGTCGAAAGTTGGTGTTGGCGTAATCGGCGTTGGAGGCATTAGTAGTCAGGTTCATTTGCCCGGCCTAAGCCTTAGTCCACACGCAGAGATTGTGGCCCTTTGTGATAGCGATAGCGAACGCTTACAGCAGCGAGCAAAAGAATACAACGTGGAGCGGACGTTTTCAGCATATGAAGAACTTTTGCAAGATTCAGCCGTTGATGCCGTAGTAGTCGCTACCCCCACTCTATTCCATGCTCCAATTGCGCTTGCCGCGATTGCTGCTGGTAAACATGTGCTCGTTGAGAAGCAGTTGGGCATGAACTATGACGAGACGGTGCGGATGTACGAAGCGGCACGAAACACTGGTGTACGGCATATGACAGCTTTTACCTATCGCTTTGTGCCAGCAATGCGCTATCTAAAACATCTTGTCGGTCAAGGGACGATTGGCCTGCCGCGTCACCTGCGAGTTGCACGCATACAGGATTTTCCAGAAGTGAGTTTGGGCTGGCGTCAAAATCGCTCCTTAGCAGGTGCAGGAGAAGTCGGCGATATGGGAGCGCACCGTATAGATTTTTGTCATGACGTGATTGGCCCGATTGCTCGCGTAGTCAGCGTAACGCGTACCTTTGTCCCACAACGTTCAGACCGCGATGGAAACCTCGTTCCTGCCAATGTTGAAGATTTCTCCGTCTTTCTTGCAGAGTTTGCCGATGGTGTTGGTGTAGAACAGGGCACGGTTGCATCGTTCGATTTGAGCAAAGTGGCGAAAGGGCGTGAGAACGGAGGTAAAGGACTTGACGAGTTTGAAGTGTACGGCACAGAAGGAACATTGATTTATCATCTACATCGTCCTCATGAGGTACTTGTTGGACGCCCTAACGGTGTTTTAGAAACAGTCCAGGTGCCGCGAGAATTTCTCACCTACCCCGGTTCTCCGCGAGATCCCTTTGAAGGCAATCCTACCACGACATTCCGCTATGACGAGGATATTGCCTTTATCCAGTCTATCGTAGATGGTCATAGCGAGCTACTACCCACCTTCTATGATGGGATGCGCTGTCAGGCCGTAATTGACGCCGTTTTGCAATCAGCGCAACAACGTAGATGGGTCGATGTTGCTGATGTGCCAACTGTCACCAAACCTATAGCCGCTGTGCGTAACGCGCCAGCGAAAAGTGTATAACGCTATGTTCCTGAGAAGGTAAAAAAGGGAGTTTATTGTATGTCTCTTGATATATTCAAACTGGATGGTCGAGTCGCCTTGGTTACAGGTGGAAATAAAGGGCTGGGCTTTGTAATGGCTCAGGCACTAGCGGAAGCTGGTGCTGATGTCGTCGTAACGAGCCGACAGCGAGAGAGCGCAGAAGCAAGTGCCGCCGCCATTGCACAGGCAACAGGACGACGCGCCCTGGGAGTTGTCGTTGATGTGACCGACGCTACACAGGTCAACACGATGGTTCAAACTATTTTAGAGAAGTTCGGACGCATCGATATCCTGGTGAACAACGCCGGTATCAATATCCGTAAGCCAATAGAAGAGTTTGATGAGGCCAGTTGGGACCGGGTGCAAAACACAAATCTAAAGGCTCCCTTTCTCTGTTGTCAAGCAGTAGGCCGTCAGATGAAAGCACAGAAATCCGGTCGCGTCATCAATATCGCGTCGATGTTAGGTCTCACAGCTTTACCAGAACGTAGTGCTTATTGTTCGAGTAAAGCAGGTCTGATTCAACTCACAAAAGTGTTGGCCTTAGAGTGGGCCGCTTTCAACATTACGGTGAATGCGCTATGTCCTGGCCCATTTGCTACAGACCTCAATATCCCTGTGATGAATAATCCACAGGCAAATCAGTATTTTCTCAATCACATTCCGCTGGGACGTTGGGGCCAACCGGAGGAACTCAAGGGCGTTATCACCTTCCTGGCTTCGGATGCCGCCAGCTTTATGACGGGGGCAGCATTAGCCTTTGACGGGGGCTGGACAGCAGAATAGAGATGATAGTATCCCCCATAATCTCGAAAGGAAAACCTTGATGCGTATCGGCCTTGCGGTATATGGCACAACGTTTAGTATGGGTCTTCACCCGGCATCTAGCCGCCCCAAAATCAATGTCCAGCAACTCATGAATCAGGCGCATACAGCCCATTTACAGGGTGTTGAAATACCAGTCTCCTTATTAAAGGGTGAGGATATACCCTCTGTAGCACGAGCCGCCAAGGAAAGAGGGTTGTTCATCACACTTGCAACTGGCGGCTATACAGTTCAACCGCTTATAGAGTCTATTCAACTAGGCGCACAGTTAGAGGCTGAAACAGTTCGCACAGTAGTCGGTGGAGCGAAGATAGGTGGAGACCGTAGCCCACTGGCTGGTCGCTGGCAGCCATTTCTTCAGGATGTTCTGGCAAATTTGAGAGAGGCCACAGCTATTGCGGAAAATGTCGGGGTGAATCTCGCAGTAGAGAATCATCAAGACCTTGCGTCAGAAGAACTTCTCTGGCTGTGCGAGTCTATTGGTTCCACGCGCTTCGGTATTACCCTGGACACAGGAAATCCGCTTGCAACGGCTGAAGAACCACTTGACTACTTTAGACGTGTTGCTCCGTATCTGAAAAATGTTCATCTCAAGGATTACTGTCTCTATCTCAGCGAGGAGGGATATCGTCTTGTACGTTGCCCGGTTGGGCAAGGCGTCATTGATTTTCCAGCCTTGTTCAAAATCCTGGCGACATCGTGCCCAAATATCACGATGTCGGTTGAGTTGGGAGCACTGGAAGCTCGCCATATTCGGGTCCTAGCTGATGACTATTGGCCCGATTATCCGCCCCGTACTGCCGCACAACTAGCACAGGTGTTACGCTTTGTACAGGCCAACGCAAAGCCTATCGGTGATTGGCGTACCCCTTTTGAGCAAGGAAAGCCCACAGAAGACATTATCGCCTATGAGCAGCAACAGTTGGCTACGAGCCTTGCCTATCTCAACTACGTGCAGGCACTCCAAACCACAGAATAACATCAAGAACGACTGCCGAGCTTTGCAGTATCTATCCGTTTCGATGACCACGCCGAAACTCCTAGCCATCCCAACGTCAGAAACAGCACAGCAGCAGTGATATTTCCCAGAAACATTGGGACCAAGGTGAGAACCTGACACAACAGGTTCAAGCAAGCGAAGAGCATGAGCAGAAGGCTTGTAGGAGTAAAGAAGTTACCTTTACGTGGCAAGGCTAGACCTAAGATCAAGCATCCAAGAAGCAGTGTGCCCCCTGAGAGGCTAAAATGCCCCCACCATACAAGCGTCTCAATCGTGGGAACATGGAGTTGAACTAACGCCTTGTTCACCAGTGCAGTACCGTTCGCCAGCGGAATATGGGCGGCAGGGATATGTGGCGTAGAGCCAGGAAACAGCTTTTGAAGAATTGGACCACCCAAACCATTCAGAGCTGAAACAATTGTATCAATTTCTTTCTGTGTCTCGGTCGCTGGACCATTAATTGTTGAAGCAATTGTGTTTGCCAGATGCAGTAGGAACGGGATAAGTATCCAATCAAGCGCAACCGTTCCAATAATCAAAAGAAAGCCGCCAAGGAGAAGGAGAGTACTGCCAACAAAGCCAAAGCCATTGATTCGATCTGATACCGATGCAAATGTGGAGAGACCAATAAGTAGAATGAGAGTACCAACAACAAGAAGACTAAGTGAAAGGTACCAGAAAGAACTGAATACACTCATACTTTGAGCATTTACAATCTCACCAGATGCTGCAAGAACGCTTCCAATAATCATGAGCGTCGCCCCAAACCGTAATTTCCATTGAAGAAACATCACCAACTCTCTTTCTGCTTTCAATATTACTCTCTCTTTCTCCTTTATGGTCTCTCAAGAAGAGAAGCTTACTCTACCTTACCACTTTTTTCAACTCAACGGATAAAGTTCAAATCAGAATATAACGAGACAAAGCAGGATGAATTAATAAATTAGCTTTTCAACGATAAGAAGTATAAAGCGTTATAAAAATATGTCTGTATAACAGGGTAATTGTATATCTTAAAATGTGTGTAATGTAACAATAAAAACCTTGAGTTGACAAATCATGCTCCGCCTCTTACAATTAATCTCAATATTGCACAATTGTTAACGGTATTTGCCTTGTGAGTGGGTTCATAAGAACTTCTGTGGGTGCGTACTGTCTCTCTATACAAAGGATATACCCGTATGACGCAAGAAAGCGACGACATTTATCTACTTACAGAAATTGCTAGTTTGTATTATGAAGAGAACTATACGCAAGAGCAGGTAGCGAAGATGATGAATATTTCGCGCTCAAGCGTATCGCGTTTTCTCACACGTTCGCGGGAACTTGGCTTGGTCGATATTCATGTGCATCATCCCTTAAAGACCTCTACATCGTTACGGGACGAAATGATACATCAATTTCATTTACAAGATGCACAGATTTTACAAAGCACCTCATCTGATGAAGCACTGCTCAGTCGTGTAGGAGCATTGGCCGCACGTTATACAGATCATCGCATTCAAGAGGCACATGTACTTACAAGCAAGACATCGCGAACGATTGGGATTTCCTGGGGAACGTCCATGTTTGAACTCCTCAAAGCTCTTCGCCCGCGCCGTCGTCTTCCTCTCAATGTTGTACAACTCATGGGAAGTGTTGATACATCTGCCACGCCTGACATTGATGGCCCTGAAATCGCTCGCCGCTTTGCCAATGCTTATGGAGCACACTGCTATTATCTGCACGCGCCTCTACTCATTACAGATGCTATTGTTCGTGATGGTCTATTGAAAGAGCCGAGTATTCAGCGTTCATTTCACATGGCAGAGCAGATGGACATGGCACTTGTCGGTATCGGTGGCGCACGTCCTACCGTTTCTGGCCTCTTCCGTGCTGGATATTTAGGGGAGGATGAATTGCAGGAGATTCGCAGTCAGGGGGCTGTTGGTGATATCTGTGGCTGCTATTTCAATATCGATGGTCAGTTATGTGCAACTGACCTCCTGAAACGTACTATTGCCGTTTCGTTTGATACGTTGCGTTCAGTGCCTTTCGTCATTGGAGTAGCAGCAGGTGTCGAAAAAACTGAAGCTATTCTAGGAGCATTGCGGACTGGTATCGTGAAGGTATTAATCACCGATGAGTCGTGCGCGCGTGCAGTGCTTCATCAAGCAAACCGCGAGTTTGCGGAGTTGTCAGACTAGTTATCAAGTGAGGATGCTATGACATTTTCTTTACATGGTATCGCCGCTGCCCCAGGAATTGCAGTGGGACGCTGTGTCCTCTATGATTCCTCATCCCCGCTCATTCCCGATCATCGTATTGTTCCAGAGGATGTCAGTCTTGAGCGAGAACGTCTTTCCCAGGCGGTCAAGGCTTCAATGGAGGATGTTACTCATTTACGTAACAAAGTTTCAACACAATTTGGCAAGGAAGAGGCCGAAATCTTTGACGCGCATCTGCTTATTTTAGAGGATGAAGCATTGCTTACCAGCGCATATCAGCGTATAGAGGAAGAACTGATGAACGCTGAGCGCGCCCTATGGGAGGCCGCAGAAGAGTTTGCCAAGATGCTGGCAGAACTCACTGATAGTTATTTTCAAGCGCGTGCTGCCGATATCCAGGATATTCGCGTCCGTATTCTGAGTCATTTACAAGGACTCGGCTTGACACAATTACAGCACCTTGACCAGCCTGCGATTATTGTTGCACGCGATTTACTTCCTTCAGATACGGCTGGCCTCGATCCTGCACTTGTGTTAGGACTGATCACAGAGCAAGGTGGCCCGACCTCCCATACCGCTATTCTCGCCCGGCAAATGGGGATTCCGGCGATTGTAGGAGTTACAGGGCTTATTTCTACGGTAGACAGAACAAACATATCTTCTATCACTATCGCGCTTAATGGCAACACTGGTCAGGTCGAAATTGATCCTGACGAGGCAACGAAAGCTGTATATCAAACAGCATTAGAGCAGTATCGTCAGCAGCAGATATCTCTTCAAGGATTACAGAAGTTATCGGCAACAACTCGTGATGGTGTCACTGTAGAGGTGGCTGCGAATATTGGGCGTTCACGAGATGCAGCTCCTGCAGTCGCGGCAGGTGCCTATGGCGTTGGTTTATTTCGCACAGAATTTCTCTTTTTAGACCGCTCAACTCCTCCCGATGAAGAGGAGCAGTATACGGCGTATCATACCGTGCTAGACGCTTTTTCAGGCAAAAACGTTATTGTACGTACACTAGATATTGGTGGGGACAAAACAATTCCCTACCTTGCCCTCGCTCAAGAAAACAATCCTTTTTTAGGTTTACGCGGAATACGCTTGTGTCTCGCAGAAGCCCATCAACCGCTTTTCCGCACGCAGGTACGTGCATTACTACGAGCAGCCGAGGGGAGCAAGGGATTTCTCTGGATTATGTTTCCGATGATTGATGATTTACGTGAATTGCGCCAGGCAAAAGCGTTTTTCGCAGAGACGGAGGCTATGCTGCTACATGAAGGGAAACTTCATGCTGCTGTATTGCCGCAGATAAAGATAGGTATTATGGTAGAGACGCCTGCCGCCGCGCTACTCGTAGATGTTCTTTCAAAGGAGGCAGATTTCTTCAGCATTGGCACCAATGATCTTGCTCAGTATACATTAGCCAGTGACCGCATGAACGCAACGCTTGCCGAACTGCATAGACCCTTCCATCCAGCCGTGATGCGTTCCATTGCTCATATTGTGACTACTGCCCGCAAGCATCAACGCTGGGTAGGGATGTGCGGTGAAATGGCTGGCGATCCTCGTGCAAGTATCTTCCTACTTGGATTGGGCATCAATGAGCTAAGTATGGAACCGAGTACACTCAATGCTGTAAAGCAGGCTATTCGTAGCACAACAACAGCGCAAGCACAAGCTCTCGCCCAATCCATAGTAGAGGCAGATACTATTGAAAAAGTGGAGAAGTTACTGCAACAGGCTATGGTAGCTGTATAAATAGGTACATGTAGAGGCGTATGCGTCCCACTCAACCGATGAAAAGAGTGGGACGCATACGCCTTTACGCATATCTCATTGTTTCTTTGCCCTATTCGGAAAAATTGTGTTCAATGAGATCAACAAGCGTAGTGACCGCTACTTGCTCATCCTCACCATCTGCGGCAACTTCAATCTCTGTGCCTTTGCTAATTCCAAGCGTGAGTAGAAGCACGATACTTTTGGCACTCACTGTTTTACCCTTGCTGGTAACGGTAATGGTACTGGAAAATTGTTTCGCGGTCTTTACAAATTGTGTTGCGGGTCGTGCATGAAGACCTGCTTCATGATGTACAAGCACCTTTGCCTGTTGCATGATAGACTCCTCCTTTAGAGTAATGCATAGGGAGCTTCCAAAAACATCTTGACGCGTTGAAGAAAACGACTACCACTTGCTCCATCAAGAATACGATGATCAGCCGAAAGCGATACCTTCATAATGGGGCGAATCTCCAAGCGTTCTCCTGTTGCGTCTTCAACAACAACGCCACGCTTTGTAATCTTTCCCACCGCCAAGATACTACTTTGTCCTGGAGCAATGATAGCATGAAATGTATCTATACCATACATGCCTAGATTCGAGATGGTGAATGTCGCATTCGCCATCTCTTCCGGTTTAAGCGTACTTTGGCGAGCGGCTTGTGTGAGCCGTCGTAGCTCACGAGCAAGAGCAGGTAGAGTCTGCTGATGAGCATTACGTAGAACGGGTGTCAGAAGTGCCTGTTCTGTATCTACAGCGATACCAATGTGTACTGCATTCCAGTAGCGAATAGCATCTTTTCCTGATGGCTGCTGAACTTCTAGTGTAGCGTTTACATCCGGTGAAAGAGTTAAGGCTGTAGCGACAGCACGTATCAGGATTGCAGTAAGTGATGGCGCAGGCTCACCCACTTTTTCAAGTGTGCGTCCAACCTGTTGACGACATCGTTCAGCCTCGGTCATATCAATCTCTGTATCAAGATAAATATGAGGTGCTGTTGTGATACTTTGCTGCATACGCTGCCCTATCAGGCGGCGCACAGATGACAGGGTAACAAGCTTGCTGGCCTCGTTTTGCAATGGACTAGGCTGTGCAACAGGCTCAGGTTGCTCTTGCCGCATCGCTACCTGAGCTTCAACATCAACACGTTTTATCTTTTCACCTTGCTTTTGCTGTGCAAGTAACGTCAGGTCTATTTGGTGTTCCGCTGCGATTTTTTGCGCGACAGGCGATACACGTGTCGGTCTTTGCAATGTTGTAACGCTACTAGAAGTAGTTCCATCCTTGCCATTCTGTACAAAGGCAAGCACATCAGCACGATCTAGCGGCGGTATCGCTCCGTTCTGTACAATAGTAGATAGATCAATATGATGTAATGCAGCTTCACGCTTTGCAGCAGGCGTGCTTGCCACTACCGACGAGGAACTGACTAATGGTGAAGCCTCCTTCTGCACTACAACGTGTGGCGCAGGTACTACCTCTGAAGTGTTGTCAATCAATGTTGCCAATGGAGCACCCACAGGCAGTGTATCACCATCGTGTGCCTGAATGTTCATGAGACGACCAGTGAAAGGAGCTTCTACCTCCATATTCACCTTGTCGGTCATAACTTCCAGAACTGGCTCCCCTTTCTCCACTACATCGCCTTCTTGATGGAGCCATTGCAGCACTGTGCCTTCAGTCATCGTCATGCCAAGTTTCGGCATGGTCAAAGATTTTTCCATCTCTTCTTTCCTGCGGTAACTAGCTCATGCGGGTTTGCGTTGAAGGAGCTTGTGAGCAGCTTGATAGATGTCCTCTTCTTGTGGCGTGGCTCGCTTCTCAAGCACAGGATTATAGGGAATAGGAACCTCGGCACCACCGAGTCGCATGATGGGGGCGTCCAGATAGTAGAAAGCATCGCTTGCGGCAAGGCGAGCGGCAATTTCACCACCAAAGCCTCCGCTAAGAACCGCTTCGTGAACGATCAAGACACGTCCAGTTTTTCGGGCGGATGCGACTAGCGTTTCTTCGTCGAGCGGACGAATTGTGCGTGGGTCAATAACCTCGGCCTCAAATCCCTCTTTCGCGAGACGTTCCGCGACGGCGAGTGCGCGTGGAACCATGATAGAAAGCGCGATAATCGTCAGGTGTGTGCCACGGCGTTTGACATCGGCTTGCCCAAGTGGTATTTGCCAATCGCCAACTGGAACCATGCCTTTTTGACGGTAAAGCACTTTATGTTCAAGAAAGATAACAGGATTAAGATCATGCACAGCCGCACTCAGTAATCCTTTGGCGTCAGCAGGAGTAGAGGGAAGAACAACTTTTAAGCCTGGAACATGTGCAAACCATGCTTCTAAACTCTGTGAATGTTGTGCCGCTGCACCAGTGCCAGAGCCAAGAGGCGCACGAAATACAACAGGAACCTCAGCTTTGCCGCCAAACATAAAGCGCAATTTAGCACCCTGATTAACAATCTGGTCCATTGCAATAGCGATAAAATCACTAAACTGAAATTCAGCGATAGGGCGTGAGCCAATCAATGCTGCACCAATAGCACAGCCTGCAATTGCCGCCTCCGAAATGGGTGTATCGCGTACGCGCTCAGCACCAAATTCCTCAAAAAGTCCACGAGTAACACCAAATGCTCCACCATAGATACCAATATCTTCTCCCATGAGGAAGACGCGAGGGTCGCGCTGCATTTCCTCGCGCATTGCCTGTCGCAGTGCCTCAGCATAGGTCATTTCTTGTACCTGTGGTTGCACTTCCCCTTGTCCAAATGTCTCCGACGATGGTAACTGCGTAATGCTCATGCGTATACTCCTTCAAGCAGTGTTTCGGGGTCTGGTTCGGGACTTTCCTGAGCAAACCGATAGGCTGCCTCAATTGCTTCGTAGGCCGAGGCTTCTACCTCTTTTCCCTCGTTTTCGTGGAGAATCTGACGTTCTACGAGGAGCGTCTGCAAACGTTGAATAGGGTCACGCTGCTGCCATTCACGAATCTCATCACGTGTGCGATAACGATTCTGATCGCTCTTCGAGTGCCCTTTGTAGCGATACGTATATGACTCGATCAGTGTTGGTCCTTGACCAGTACGTGCTCTTTCTACCGCTTGGTAGACACATGTATATACAGCAAGCGCATCATTGCCATCAACGCGCTCTCCTGGTATGCCGTATGCGGTTGCCCGTTGTGCAATAGTTTCATTATTCATGGATCGTTGCGTTGACATCGACATGCCATATTGATTGTTCTCACACAGGAAAACAACGGGAAGGCTCCATATAGCGGCCATATTCAAAGCTTCGTGAAAGGTTCCCTCGTTTGACGCTCCATCGCCAAAGAAGCAAAGACAGACACGACTCAATCCTTGGAGTCTTATGCTTAACCCGACGCCGGTAGCAATTGGAATACCGCCGCCGACGACTCCATTCGCACCGAGATTGCCCGTTTTGACATCTGCTATATGCATTGAGCCTCCACGCCCCCGACAATAGCCGCTCTCTTTCCCTAAAAGTTCAGCCATCATCAGGTTGAGGTCAGCACCTTTTGCAATACAGTGTCCATGTCCTCGATGCGTACTTGTGATGTAGTCATCAGGATGTAACGCCAGGAGTGCTCCTGCTGCCGTCGCCTCTTCGCCAATAGACAAGTGTGTTGTGCCATGTACCTCGCCGCGCATAAACAGCTCGTCTACCTTTTCTTCAAAGGCGCGGATGCGATACATGGTTTCCAGTAGCATACGAAGTTGTGTTGGTACAAGTTCCGGTGGATGTTCTACCATCTGTTTTTCCTCCCTGAACATCTGCACAAAAGTTCATATTTGCACACATATCCAACTGTACCATGTACAAGAAGTCTCTGTCAATAGTAAAACTCTTCTCAAGAAGTTTTACTATTACTCGGACATAACCCTTGACAGAGGCAAAAACGCAATGTATACTTGCACAAAATACCGTAACCGCACAAAGGTGAATATTGCAGTGATTAAGAAGCATACTCCATTGAAGCGTGTTGTTGCCGTCGTTCTCGGCGCCGGTCAAGGAACCCGTATGGGACGGCCTATAAATAAAATATTTCTACCGATCAATGGAAAGCCTGTTATTCTCTACGCTATTGAAACCTTTGAACACTGTCCGAGTGTTGACGAAATTCTTCTCGTCGGTGCTTTAGGGCAGGAAGAACAGCTTACAAAGATCGCCTATCACGCAAATTGTCGTAAAGTACGTGGCATTGTGCAAGGAGGAGCCACACGTCATGCATCCGAGCAATGTGCTTTAAATGCTCTTCGTCATGCTATTGATAAGGGCGACGTTGAAGTTGTCTTGATTCATGATGGTGCTCGTCCTTTTATCTCTGTTGACAAGGTTGAGCAACTTATCAGAAAAGCCCGTGAGTCCGGGGGTGCTATTCTCGCTACTCCTCTGCAAGAGGAAGAGCACATAGCCCTGGTCGGTGCTAACCAACTTATACAGCAAGGGTATGAAGGACAGCAGGCATGGCACGCACAGACGCCGCAAGCATTTAAGGCTGATTTACTGTTAAACGCTTACGACCAGGCCGAACGCGATCAATTTTATGGCACAGATACCGCAGCCTCGTTTGAACGTACAGGCTATTCTGTTGCTATCGTTGAGAGCGACACAACCAACTTTAAAATTACTACCGCTCACGACCTGCTTCTGGCAGAGAAATTGAGCCGAATGCGACATACATAAGTATCTATTTTACCGTCGTTGCCTGTTAGACAAGGACTCGTCGTAGTGTCATTCTTCCCACCAATGTTGTTGTCGAGAAGATATACCTAGTGAAGGGCGACCGTGGTTACTATGATAAGCTGTCAAACTCAACTCGATTGTCTCCATTGCGGACATTTTTCGGTTCACACTATTCTTTACGCGTCGCTGTATATCAAGAGCGTGAAGTGTGAATACTGTGGCCGTACTGTGGAGAAACCCGCTTTGTTGCTTATTTGGCAGTATGGCCGTGATCTGCCTACGAGAGCCTTTTCTTTACTTCGGCGTTTGAAGCATGAGGCATTGTCTCATCCTATTTCGTTTGCCTTTAGTCTCCCCAAACGCATGATTTATAAACCGATAGAATTATCCCGTGAACTTGCCGAAGTGTGTCTCTGACTGAGAGATCGAGCAAAAGGCAGTTCTTTAGTTGATGGAGTTGACACGAGGGTGTATCACTCCTCTTTATGGGAGGTTTTGTCCTATGAACACAATTGAACAGCTCGGTATTGTTGCGCTCCTCGCATGGCTCGTTCAGTTGGCATTAGCCTATCGTCAAGCACGAGTATTTTATCGACGCATTAGTAGTTTACGTAAATTGGGACGCTGTGCCACGGGTTTATCTGGTGGCAAGTATCGTGCGCGTGTCTACGTTGTGCTCGTCGCTCATCCTGTTACACATCTCATTATAAAGGCCGAACAACTACGCGGCTTAACCGTCTTTGCCAGCGTCAAACCTCTTCCACAATTGGAAGGGTACGCGCTCGATGCTCTTCTTGCCACACCAGCACCCTCGATACCAGGGGTGAAACCACACGTTATTGAAGCAGCTTGTTCCGCTGCTCAAGCAATTCAGAAATCGTTCGATAAAAGCACATCAGAGTCTCTGTCACCTAGCGAAACCGTACCTGTAGAACAGAGCATAACACCCTCTGTCACGGTAGTTTCATAAAGCATCCCTTAACCTCGATACGTTTTATAGCACCCATAACGACATGTAGCATTTTCTCGAAAAGGAGACACAAAGGATGCCTTTTTTCTCTTCTCGTATGTATGTACGGGGTCCTCCTCAACCTGACAACAGTATGACCTTTGCAACTACTCGTATTGTTTTTTGATCGGCTTGTCACGTTTTGCAAAGATATTCAGAGATGACTATCTACGCTTTTATTACACGGAGGTGATCCTCGTGCAAGTACTTCAGTTCCTCGTTTTCCTTGCCACAGGCTTCATTGGCATGTTCCAAAAGGGTGGCACTCAATTTGTCGGCCTCGTCACCGGCATCGTTCCTCTTTTGATCGTGTTGATGACAGCAGTTAACGCACTCGTGCGCTTTATTGGTCCAGAGCGTATTGATAGAGTTGCAATGGTAAGTAGCAGAAACGTTTTCTTACGCTATCTCGTCTTGCCTTTCCTCGCGGTGTTTTTCCTTACCAATCCAATGGCATACACGCTAGGACGATTTTTGCCGGAGAAACAGAAACCCGCGTTTTATGATTCAGCCGTTTCTTTTGTCCATCCCATTCTTGGCCTCTTTCCTCATGCAAATCCAGGTGAAATATTTGTCTGGGCAGGCATCGCGGTCGGTATCACAACACTCAAGCTCAACGTAGGCGATCTTGCTATCCGCTACTTCCTGGTCGGTCTTGTCGTAATTTTCATGCGTGGCGTTTTGACAGAACGCATCACGGCTGTCATGTGGGCAAGAAGACCTGTAACTCAAGCGGGTGAAGATGGAGAGGTACACGTTGACGATATGGCAGAGGTAGGGATAGGAGCTTCGCGCATCAATGCTGTCACAGGCGCAGCCTATGTAGCAGATGACTCGGTGCCAAGCGTAGAAGCTTCACGCATCGGTACTGTTCCTAGTGCAGCATATGTAACCAATTCGTCAGAGCCGAGTGTAGGAACGGCACGCGTCGATACTACCTCTAGTACAGCAGCATATATAGCACACGAGGAGGCATAATCATGAATGTTGCAATACGCACACTTGAAGTAGTGGGTCGTAGCGTCGGCAATGTCGTTGGCGTTCTGTATCAAGCAGGACGTGATACTATCGAGCAGGTGATTCGTAATATTCTTCCCTTTATGGCCTTCATTAGCATGGTCATAGGTATCATCCTCTTTACAGGGGTTGGTAACTTGATTGCACATACGCTCTCTCCACTTGCCTCGAATATCTTTGGCTTACTTGTCATTTCGATTATCTGTGCCATTCCAATCCTGTCGCCTATTCTAGGACCAGGTGCTGTTATCGCACAAGTTGTCGGAACTCTCTTAGGTGTAGAGATTGGATTGGGTCATATTCCTGCACAATACGCCTTGCCTGCTCTCTTCGCAATTAACCCACAGGTAGGTTGCGATTTCATTCCAGTAGGCTTAGCTCTTGGTGAGGCCGAGCCAGAGACGACCGAAATTGGTGTACCTGCTGTACTCATGTCACGTCTCGTCACTGGTCCAGTAGCTGTTATACTTGCATATCTTGCCAGCTTTGGTATGTACGCAGGTCATTAACTACTGGTATGTACACGAGTCATTAAATGCATGTTCTGGTGGAGTCTTTCCGCCAGAACAGGTTCTAGTCTGCTTCAAGGAGGAAACGAATTATGGCTTACAAAGCAGTAAAAATTGTGAAGGGACGCGGAGGCTGGGGTGGGCCGCTTATTATCAAACCAGAACCAGGAAAAGATTTGATCTATTGCGTTACTGGCGGGGGTATTCATCCAGTTGCACAACGCATTGCGGACCTCACGGGCGGGAAAGTCTTTGATGGATTTCGCTCATCAGCTCCCGAAAAGCAGATCGCCTGTGTTGTAATCGACTGCGGCGGTACTGCTCGTATTGGCGTCTATCCTATGAAGAAGATTTTGACGATTGACGTAAAAGCAAGTTCACCTTCAGGACCACTCGCTCGGTTTATCAATGAGCAAAACTTTGTCTCTGGCATAAAACCTGAAGACATTGTTGTCATTGAATAGTGATACTAGTGGGGATGATGCTGTCTTGTAACATCCTGACGAACCTGCACACATCATCCCTCTTTACCTAAAGGAGAGAACGTGGTTGCTCACTCAACCTATGCAGCATTTACTGTCGATGAGGAACGCCTTGTACTTAAGTATCGGGCGGTAATCCAAGAAATAGGTCCAACCGTTACAGAGTTTCTGCCTCATGGCATTATAATTTTCTTCGGTTTGTCAGCACCAGCAGAGTTACGCGAGATTTCGTTGGTTCATGATGGAACACAACTTTTGTCATCTCTTGTCGTTGGGGATGTTCTTCGGTTTGTTATGTCGTCCACACATCCTGATGAAAGTCAGGATGTGCTCTGGTATCGCATAACGGCGATAGGCTCTGATGCAAATACAAATCTTGCGACGTTAGGACACGTTGTTGTGCATTTTGACGCAGCGAACGATGCTCATCTACCAGGAACGATTTCAGTCGAGCCAAACACTGTACCATCTCCTGTAGTTGGCACAATCTTTGAACTATTTGGAGTAGAGGAAAAGTAACATGAACTTGTCAGCAGCACTCGAACAGCGTCAACGGGAGAAACGCCCTATCCGCGTAGGTCTCGTTGGTGTCGGCCAAATGGGAGCGGGTCTCATCGCTCAAATAGGTCAAATGCACGGCATGGATGTTGTTGCAGCAGCAGATATCGACTCAGCAAGAGCGATAGCCGCATTCCGTAATATTGGAGTTGCAGAAGATGATATTGTTGTTCTTCCTCATAACGCGACACATCAGCATGCAAGCGAGGCCGTTGCAGCAGGAAAGCGCATTGTTACGAAAGACGCAGCAATAATACCAGAAGTAGGCTTGGTTGATGCCGTCGTAGAGGCAACAGGTATGCCTTCCATCGGAGCATTTGTAGCATTCCGTACCATTCTGGCAAAAAAACATATCATTATGCTGAATGTCGAGACAGATGCAACGATTGGCTATTTGCTAAAACATATGGCCGATGCGGCTCATGTTATCTATACAACCTCCGCAGGCGACGAGCCTGGAGCTATCCTGGAACTGTACGATTTCGCGAAGACGTTGGGATTTGAGGTTGTGGCTGCTGGTAAAGGCAAAAACAATCCGTTAGATCGCAGTGCAACACCGCAGCAACTTGCAGACCGAGCCTTCAAGCAGGAAATGAGTCCTAAAATGTTGGCTTCGTTTGTTGATGGTACAAAAACAATGGTTGAGATGACTGCGGTCGCCAATGCAACAGGTCTAGTACCAGATGTAAGCGGGATGCATGGTCCCTCCGCGACACCCGATACCCTAGCTCAGATTTTCTGTCCACGTGAAGCTGGTGGCATTTTGCAGAAACGTGGTGTTGTTGACTATGCGCTTGGTAGCGTAGCACCTGGTGTGTTTCTCATTTTTACGACGACACAACCTAAGGTGGTAAAAGACCTGCAATATCTACGTCTTGGTCCTGGTCCCTACTGGTCGCTCTATCGACCATATCACCTCGCCAACATCGAGACGCCACGTTCGGTCGCCCTTGCTGTCTTATATCACCAGACGACACTTGCCCCACAGGGAACACCTGTCGCGGAGACAACGACGGTCGCCAAAAGAGACCTGGAGGTCGGAGAAGTACTCGACGGCCTTGGTGGTACAATGGTACACGGCAATATTGAACGTGCCGATGTTGCAAGGGAGCAACGTATGCTGCCACTTGGTCTCTCTGAGCGGGCACGGGTGATACGTCCTGTTACGCAAGGACAAACAGTGTGTTATGATGATGTTGCATTGGACGAACAATCTTTTATCGTTCATGCGCGCCGCATGCAGGACATGTTGATACAAGGGAAATAAATGAGTTGGTTTGATGAAGCCGTAGCACGCCGCCAACGCGAGCAACGTGCTGCCGCGTCAGCACGAAACCAGCATGAGCGTTCTACAGACCCAGTAGTACGCCAGCAGCAGGAAGTAGAAGCGTTAAACCCGCTTCTACAACGCCTGTTGACTGAGTACGGAGAGCATGTATATGGCAAAAATCTGTTCCAAAAGCGGTTTCTCGTGCGCCTGGAACGTCCAGGAAACAGTGGCGAGAAAGTTTGGAACTGGCATTGGCACTTGAACAGCCTTGTACCAGATATGAAAGGCGTTGAAGTACACCCACGCTTTGATGCCGAAGGTACAATTCAGGGATTCGAGCTACAAAGTAAAGCACAGCGCGTCGAGATAGCCGGTATTGATGAAGCAACTATTCAGGAAGGCTTGGTATCGCTGTACCTTCAACTTTAAATGCTCAAACTATAACTCTTATATATCTTGTCGATTGTGAGGGAAATGGCAGGAAAAGCACTGCCATACTCATTACCTCACAATCCACAAAAGAATAACTATACTAAGCTGGAACGAGAACGCCTCGACCACGTAACTTACCACTTTCCAAATCATGGATAGCGTCCAGCGTGGCATCAAGCGGATAGATGGCCGTGTGTAGCGTAACTTTGCCTTGCTCGGTCAACGTCATCAATTCGACAAGATCGTTATAGGTGCCAACAAGGTTGCCGATGAAGTTGATTTCGGTTGAAATGATATCAATGGTAGGCACATTCAGATTGCCACCGTAACCGATGATGAAGTGCGAACCTGCACGTTGCAACATCTGTACGGCTTCCTGTTGCGCTCCGCTCTCACCTACAAAATCAACAACAGCCTCAGCCCCCTTGCCATCCGTGAGTTCTTTCACCTTATTTACCTGGGTACCATCGGCAACAACGGTGTAGTCAGCACCCCAACTCCGTGTCAATTCGAGGGCGGCAGGAGACCTGTCAACCACGATAATTTCAGCGGGGGTGAGTGCTTTGAGACATTGAATGCCAATGTGACCGAGGCCACCCGCACCAATGACAACCACCTTCGTCCCTGGATAGAGCAGAGGGATTGACTTCTTCACCGCATGATAGGCGGTGAGTCCTGCATCGGCAAGCGCGGCAATATCCTTTGGAGCTAGCTTGGGGTCCAGTTTCACCACCGCTCGTGCCGTTGTCTTAAGGAAGTTCGCCATGCCGCCATTGACAGAAATGCCGGGGAAGGTGGAGTTGATACAATGCATGTCATTGCCAGAGCGACAGGCACGACAGAGGCCACAGGTGATGAGCGGATGTACAATCACAGTATCGCCAACCGCGACATTGCTCACCGCAGAGCCAATTTCTTGTACCCAGCCCGCGTTCTCATGCCCCAAGGTATAGGGAAGTGTCACGCCAGACTTCTCAATCCACTGGCCTTCGATAATGTGTAAGTCAGTGCGGCAAAGACCCGCACCACCGATACGCACGATCACATCATGAGGACCTGTAATCTTTGGCTCGTCAATCTCTTCTATCTTGGGTTGCTCCTGGTAATGATGCAGACGAACGGCTTTCATGAAATATTCTCCTCTCGTTCGTTGTAGGGACCGATTGATCGCGTCCTCTCACCAATCAACACGTTATAAGGACGCGATCAATCGGTCCCTATATAAACTCTTCTATTGGGAAGTCTTCTTCACCAACGAAGCGTGAGCCGGGTAAGCCCCAGGTACGGAAAAAATCACCTGTGGTACGACAGAGCGCAATATTGGCATCACCTCCTGCTCGGATCAACGCTTTACTGCGCTGTCGAGCACGGAGAATGCTGCTGTCGGTCGCAGGTAAACCATTGCGCTGTGCGATAAGTGGAGCATTGAGATTGACAGGATAGCCAGCAGCAGAGCGTTCTTCTATGGAGGCGAGCAGAGCTTGACGCGTAGAATACGTCAAAAATGTCACGCGCTCAACCTGTTTCCCACGACGCGGAGTGTATTGCACCGCTAGCGGGTCCGCATTCACATCGGGGATAAGACGCCCTTCGCTATCTAGTGAACCCACATCTCCAACACGTAGTCGTAATAGTTCGGCGAGGCTTAGACCACTGCCAATAAGTGCCAGTAGAATGATACGCTCTGGTCCAGTATGTGTTTCGCTAGGCAGCGCCACTGCCGAAGCAATACCTGGTAGTGGTCGCCATGACACATTGATGCCATTGACACGAAACCAGATTTTCGCTCCCATCGCAAGAGCGGAAACTTGACTATCTGTATAGAGCGTCAGAGCAGAAGCAAATGTCAAGAGAGCTTGTTCTGCCACGTTAGGGTCTGCAAGTGCTTGTTCACGAAGTGCTTCAAGGTCATGATATCCTGTGAGGGCGCGAAAACGATCAAGACTCGCTACCGAAGTACGAGTCCATGACTGTTCACGACACCGAGATAACAGGATATCAGCCATACGGCGCACGGAGGGGAAGACGAGTAACTCGCCCTCCCTTCGACCGTTAAGCACAGTGGTTGCGCTTAGCGTCTTCATGCATTACCTCTCGCATTAATACGTTCTTGGATTTTGTCGCGCAAAAAGTGGTCGCGGAGCACGACTTGACAAGATGTAACACCTGGAATAGCTTCAACACGCCGACGGATCTCTTGCCCGATACTGGTGGCAAATTTGGTTGGGCAGAGGGGACTGGTCAAGTGAAATTGGACCGTCACCTGACCATCTTCAATCTGCACCTCATCCAAAAGGCCCAGTTCTGCAAGCGAACGACGGATTTCGGGGTCTCGCGTTGAGCCTGCCGCCTTACGTACAGCTTCAACATCTATGCTCATCGAGACACCGTTCCTGCTACACCCGTATCTGTTGCTGCGGCTGCGGCTGCTTGCCCGGCTTCTGACGAAGCATAAGCGCGTTTGCGCTGTGCCACCTCATCGTTCTCGAACGCTTTCTTCTTGCTTTCAGCATCAATACCATAAAGACGCATAATGTTGCCGCCGATGATCTTTTGCTTCATCTCCATTGTCAGGTCAACACCGTACTCGGCCTTGAGGTCCTCCGGTAACTCGAACGTCATGAACTCGTCAAGCTGCCAGTGTGGGTACCAGATCGGGAAGTCAGTACCATAGATAATACGGTCTGGTCCAATCCAGAAGAGCAGGTTCGCCATGATTTCGGCGAAATAGCGTGGACGGTTGTGAATGAAGGCAAGTGCAACGGCGAGCGAGCCGTAAACATTCGGGCAACGAGTGGCAATCCAACAGAAATCATCGAGGCGAGGTAGGCCAACGTGGTCAATAATGAAGTTCAGTTCAGGATAGAGCCATGCAGGTTCGTCGATGTCGCGCACATCGAACTTTTGCAGGCTGAGTGGCTCGACCGCAGGACCTTTGTGGAAGTGCATGTTCTTGATGCCCAACTCAATACACTTCTCGTAGAGGGGAAAGACAGCCGGATCGTTCGCGCTCCACCCACGTGATTGACCACGCCACTCGGCGGTATACCATTTGAAGCCCTTCATACCGCATTCTGTCACCTGACGCTCCACCTCTTGTACAGCGTTAGGCATACGTGGATCGACCCCTCCAAGAGGAACAAGACGCTCAGGAATGCGCTTCACGAACGCAGCGTTGCGATCAGCATTAGTAAAGCCAGTGTGGTAAAAATCCATAAGCACTTGTGTCGAGAGGATGGACATGTCGGCATCGCCCTTGATGAACATCTCGTCGATGTACCAATCGGGGTCAACCTTGCGGAATTGCTTCTCGTAGTCCATCGTCCACTTCTTGTCAGGTGGATTGAAGCCTGTTTGAAACGCATAAAAGGTTTCGATGAAAGCATCGCCAAAGCAATTCTTACAGTTCTCTTTACTGGCATCCCAGAAACCAGTATGTGCATCCATTACGAATGAACCGTTCTTCATTGAGAGTTCCTTCCCTTCGTGAACAGATAAGCAGAGACACTAACCTACTACGTGTAGCGATGATGAGATGTTATTCCTTAACAACTCGTCCATCAAAAAGCATAACATCCTTTTAACAAAGTATCAAGTTATATCAATATGTATTTTTTTATATGTAAGCTAGAAAACAGTGTAGCAAGAAGTCCCTTATAAAAAAAGTCAGGTTACATTTTGTGCCCTATAAGCGTGGTTTCTATAGGTTGTGCAGGACAACACATTTTTTTAATAAAAAAAGAACTTCACTAAAGAAAGCTTCGGCCAATGCTATTTTCGTAGAAAGTATACTTTAATGTATGCTTGTGATACTGTTGAGAGACACATTTCATAGGGAAAGAAAAGCTTATGATTGAAGGAAAACTATGCGCCAGTGCTAATGCGGGCAATTATGCAATCGGCAGTCCCTATAATCCAGATTTGGCTATAGGACAAGCAATAGACCTCCTCTTAGGCGGTCATTGGATTTCTGGGCATATTATGTCTAGTGAGTACCACTTCGACTCGTCCAATAGCACTGTTACGAGTATAAGGACACAAAGCATTGGAGCCTACTCACTGTCAAGCGACGATGGAAAGGATATCGTGACCGAAGCTTCCGAAGAGTCCTTTCCAGCCAGCGACCCACCCTCTTGGGCGGCCGATCCTGATAAAGCGTCCGAACACACCAATGATATCAGTAATGGTTACTACTTCATCGCGGACGCCGATAACTCCATTTGTGGCTTGTGTGTTGGAATGCATATACGTACAAAAGATGTGTTTATCCGGTAATAAGAGCGTTTCACCTTGAGTACTACCACGACATTGATATATTGAGGAGTGCCAAGAGTTGTATTTTATACAACTCAGCCTCCTCTTTTGTCTTCTTAATCCTCTTTTGCCACAATCACAAAACTATATTGTTCACACCGAAACAAAAGGCAAACTATAACTCCTACACATAACAAGATACGACCTGATATACTATCAAAGACGATGCGATATCCATATTAGTAGTCAGGCAAAGGAGCTTGTATGACCAATTCACGCTTCGATATCGGAATGAAGGTCCGCAAAGAGGTGCTTGGTAGCGAACACGTCGAGCGAGCACAAGCGCGTATAACGGAGTTTGATGCCGACTTCCAACGCTTCATTACGGAGACAGCTTGGGGGTCTGTTTGGGCTAGACCTGATCTAGATCGACGCACAAGAAGTTTGGTAACGATTGCGATTCTAGCGGCACTTGGACGCGAAGAACTTGCCCTACATCTGCATGCAAGTCGCAACATCGGAGTTGATCCACACGAAATCGCGGAGGTACTTCTGCATGTGGCAGTGTACGCAGGCGTGCCAGCCGCGAATACCGCATTCTCCGTGGCAAAAAAAGAGTTCGACGAGCCAGCGCGTGACACAGACACGGCAAAAGCACATGAGGAGGAGGCATGAACCACACAACTATCGGTGACATTGTGCGTGGAGATAAGGAGGTGTTCCCGCCTTACCTGTACGAAGCCTATCAATCGACGCGGCGACGTGCTCCCAAGCTGCCATTGATCGAGGTGCCGCTGACCCTCTCGGAGTTAACTGGCCCCGGTCCTGTCATCAGTGCCATCACACTAGAGGATGCCGATCTTACGCGTAATGCTGGAACCGATGGCGAAGCAATTGGACAGCGTATTATCGTCACGGGTCGTGTCCTCGACGACCAAGGGCAACCAATACCGAATACCTTGCTAGAGATTTGGCAAGCCAATGCTTCTGGTAGATACCTGCACAAACGAGATCAATGGCCTGGTCCACTCGACCCAAACTTCCTCGGCATGGGTCGCTGCCTGACGAACAAAGAGGGCGTGTATAAATTCCTGACCGTTCGGCCCGGAGCATATCCCTGGAAAAATCACTTCAACGCATGGCGTCCAGCGCACATTCATTTCTCTCTGTTCGGTCCATCCATGCTGTCGCGCTTAGTAACGCAGATGTACTTTCCCGATGACCCGCTCCACTCACTCGACCCTATCATAAATGGTGTGCCAACAGAGAACGCACGAGCACATCTCATTGCTACCTACGATCATGCCTTGACAGAGCCAGAGTGGGCACTTGGCTATCGCTGGAATATCATTCTCCAAGGACCGCATGCCACCTCATTCGAGCCAATACGAGCAGGAGAAGCACACTCATGAGTACATTCCCTCTGACCAGTTCTCAGACAGTTGGTCCCTTTTTCTCAGACGCGCTCCTACGAAAAGACGCCATCCGCAATAGGCTAATTCAACCAGAGACGGTCGGCGAACGCATTCGCATCGAGGGACGTGTGCTCGATGGCGATGGCTTGCCAATTCCTGATGCGATGGTCGAAATATGGCAAGCAAACGCGCATGGTCACTACAACCATCCGACGACGAAAAAAGAGGTGTTAGATGCATCCTTTCTCGGCTTTGGTCGCTCCGGTACAAGCGTGGACGGAGAATATTGGTTTGAGACGATTAAACCCGGAGCGGTTCCGTTTGATGGAGAGAGGTTGCAGGCACCACACATTGGCATAACCATCTTTGCTCGTGGCCTACTCAATCATCTTGTGACACGCCTCTACTTTGAAGATGAGCCAACGAACAGCATTGATCCAATTTTGCAGTATGTTCCCAATGAGAGACGGTCAACACTGCTTGCCAAACGTGAAGTTTATGACACAACAGTTGTCTACCGATTTGATATTCTTCTGCAAGGCGCAAACGAGACCGCATTTTTCAACGTATAATTGGAGTTGTAGCAATGACCTCTTTCCTTTCACTACACGATGCTATTGCTGAGTATGTCCATGACGGTGCAACTCTTGCCTTAGAAGGATTTACACATCTGATTCCCTTCGCGGCAGGTCATGAGATCGTTCGGCAGCAAAAACGGGACCTGTGTCTTATGCGAATGACGCCTGACTTAATCTACGATCAACTTATCGGAATGGGGTGTGTTCGCAAGCTTATTTTCTCCTGGGGTGGCAATCCTGGCGTAGGGATGCTACCTCGACTACGTGACGCGGTAGAGCACGAGTGGCCTCATCCTATACTTTTAGAGGAGCATAGCCATGCTGCAATGGCGAACGCTTACGCTGCTGGTGCGGCAGGACTCCCCTGTGCAATATTTCGCGGCTATCAGGGGTCTGATTTAGTACATGTCAACCCAAATATCCGTTTCGTCACATGTCCATTCACGGGAGAACAACTTGCCGCCGTTCCCGCACTCCGACCAGATGTTACCATCATTCACGCCCAAAGAGCGGACCGTAAAGGAAACGTCCTCGTTGAGGGTATCATCGGAGTTCAGAAAGAAGCTGTACTCGCGGCAACACACGCTATCGTGACGGTGGAAGAGATCGTTGACGACCTGCACACGTCGAGTCCAAATACTACTGTTCTCCCCCATTGGACAATTAATGCCATTGTCGAGGTTCCAGAGGGCGCACGTCCATCCTATACACACGGCTATTACGGACGCGATAGCGTGTTTTATACACGTTGGGACGCTATCTCACGAAACCGCGAGACGTTTCTTGCCTGGATGCAAGAGCATGTTCTTACCAAGCAAAAGGATGAGAATGCAAGCACGCTACACGCCTTGGTTGAGGAGTAAAAAATGGAATACTCGACAACAGAAATGATGGCTATCTCAGCGTCACGAGTGCTCAAAAATGATGATGTCTGTTTTGTCGGCATCGGAGCACCTTCGGTTGCTTGCAATCTCGCCCGTCTCACCCACGCTCCTGACATCACGCTCATCTACGAATCTGGCACCATTGAAACAAAGCCGGATGTGCTTCCACTTTCGATAGGTGATCCAGAGCTATGCGAGACCGCTCTCACAACGGTTTCTGTGCCTGAGATGTTTCAATACTGGCTGCAAGGAGGACGCATCTCGGTTGGCTTCCTCGGTGGCGCACAACTTGACAAGTTTGGCAACATCAACTCTAGTATTATCGGTAGCTATGAGCATCCAAAGGTGCGGCTACCAGGAGGAGGGGGTGCGCCAGAGATTGCGAGCCTTTGTCGCCAAACCTATGTCGTTATAAGCCAGACACAACGTTCGTTCGTCGAACGGGTTGATTTCATCACATCATTTGGCTACGGCACCGGAGGCGACCATAGGCAACGGTTAGGTATCCGCACCTTGGGACCAACGCTAGTTATCACTGACCTTTGCATGCTACGACCAGATGCGGAGACAAAGGAACTTGTAGTTACTTCGCTCCATCAAGGCGTTACACGTGAGGACGTTGTACAACACACAGGCTGGTCTATCCACTTTGCAGATGCACTGGAACAAACACTTCCACCAACCGAGGCAGAACTTGCAGTGTTACGCGACCTCCATGCTCGGACGGACTACGCCCATAGTGGAAAGGCCATGCAGCGTGGAGCAGATTGACCTGTTCAGCACAACGATGATGTCTGCCGCCTTCTCTCCAGAAGCGCATGTGCAAGTCATGTTGATCTTTGAAGCTGCACTTGCACGTGCTGAGGCTCAGTTAGGCATCGTCCCTCAGGATGCGGCGATACAGATTGAGGCAAAGTGCAAGGTAGCATTGTTTGATGTCGTAGCCCTCTATCGTGAAGCAGCCATAACTGGTACACCTGCAATTCCCCTTGTACGTATGCTCACTACACTCGTCGGGGGCGAAGCACAAAAATTTGTTCACTGGGGTGCCACAAGCCAGGACGCTATTGATACTGCCCTGATGCTCCAAATACGGGATGGCCTCGACCTCCTCATTAAAGATATATATGGAATATGCACAGCTTGTGCAAGGCTTGCAGAGCATCATCGGCACACACTCATGGTCGGGCGAACACTTTTACAACAAGCGTTACCGATTACCTTTGGCCTCAAAGCGGCACGATGGTTAGCCCTTGCGGTACGACAGGTACAGGCACTACAGAAACATCGGGAAAGCACATTAGTAGTACAACTTGGTGGTGCCGCCGGAACCTTAGCATCTCTAGGCAACGATGGCTTGCAAGTGGTAGAACTTCTCGCCAAAGATGTAGGGTTGCTGATCCCTGATTTGCCCTGGCATACAGAGCGCGACCGCATCACTGAAATTGCTACAACACTTGGCGTAGTGGCTGGCGCGATGGCAAAAATCGCAGAGGATGTAGTCCTTCTTGCCCAAACCGAGGTCGGCGAAGTCACCGAGGGTACAGTACCAGGGAAGGGCGGCTCATCCGCCATGCCGCAAAAGCACAATCCAGTTGATGCAATCAGCGCACTTGCGTCGGCACGACTCGCTATCGGAGTCGTACCAGTGCTTCTATCCGCGATGGCTCAGGAACATGAACGTGCAGTAGGGAGTTGGCAAGCGGAATGGGCAGCAATTCCTAACTTGTTTCGTTTCACAGCAAGTGCAGTTGAACACGTTCAACATGCGGTTAGCGACCTGCAAGTCAACGCAGAACAGATGGGCGCGAACCTTGCGCTAACGAAAGGATTAGTCATGGCGGAGTCCTTGACGATGGCACTTGCTACACATATAGGGAAGTCGGAGGCACATCATCTTGTACAGGAAGTGTGCGAACAGACAGTGAAGGCAGGTGTAACCCTTCATCAGGCTGCTCTAGCCGATACGCGACTATCCTCTCTCCTTTCCGCAGAAGATATCGACTTTGCGGTAAACCCAAACAACTATTTAGGCAGTACTGATGCATTCATTGAACGTGCTCTCGCATCCTACCGCGAGGTTCAATTGGCACGAGGTGACGTATGAACTTTTTTACCTCTCATGGTGTACGTCTCGCATATCAAGTCGATGGTCCAAACGACGCTCCAACGCTGGTAATGGTGAACTCACTGGGAACGAACATGCACATGTGGGATGCACAGGTTGCACAACTTAGCCAGACGTTACGTATTATCCGTTACGATAGTCGCGGTCATGGTGCCTCGGATGTACCTGCTGGAGACTATACGCTTGAGCAACTTGGTCTTGATCTCCTCGCATTACTTGATATGCTACAGATCGAACAGACACACATCTGCGGTCTTTCGCTTGGTGGCATCGTTGCCTTATGGTTAGCGGTCAACCATCCTCATCGGATTGCGCGTACAATATTTGCTAACACCGCCGCACGCATAGGTACAACAGAAAGTTGGGATACACGAATTGCTACGGTAAAAACGGGAGGTATGATGAGTATACGTGACGCCGTTGTCGCACGTTTTCTCAGTAAAAATTTTCGAGAGCACCATCCTGACACGACGCAGCAAATTAGCAACATGGTTGAGACAACAAATCCTGTAGGGTATAGCGGGGCATGCGCGGCTCTACGCGACGCAGACCTGCGAGTAGTGGTGAGTCACATACGCACTCCGTCTCTGGTTATAGCAGGAGCATTGGATGAGTCCACTCCACCCTCGCAAGCACGAGAGCTTTACTCGGTCATTCCAGGAAGTCAACTTATCGTATTTGATGAGGTCGCACACCTGTCCAATGTAGAACGGCCCAAAGAGTTCAGTGAGTCCGTCCTTAATTTCTTGATATAAGCTTGAGCGTGTATTTTAAGGCAAATAGAGCCGGAAGGGAACGAAAAATGAACTATCACAGCGAAGTGGTGGGTAGCCTGCTTCGACCAACCTATTTAGTAAAGGCAAGGAAGCAACTTGAAACGAACCAGATCAATGTAGCAGACTTCAAAGGCATAGAGGATCGAGCTGTCAATGAAGCGATAGCACTACAAGAAGCTGCTGGTATTGATGTGATCACGGATGGCGAGTTAAGACGCTACGCTTTCTATGGGCACCTCGTCAATTCGCTCGTCGGCTTCGATAAGCTTGGCGGGTGGGCCATTCCTTTCCGCGATGAAACGGGTGAAGAGTTGGTGCTCAAGCGTCCTGTGGTCGTAGAGAAACTGCGATGGAAGAGGAGTATGTGTGCGGAAGAATGGGTCTATCTACGCTCGCGTAAAACCCATGCTGGAAAGGTAACGATACTTAGTGCCCAGCAAGCTGCTGCCTACTATGATCCTGAGAAGTCGAAATCAGCCTACGTATCGCGTGATGCCTACCTCGCTGATATCGTAGATTTCTCGCGTCATGAAGTGGAAGAACTGATTCACCTTGGCTGTACCTATATCCAGATTGATGCTCCTCAGTACGCAGCCCTCCTCGATCCTCAGATGCGCGAAGGATATCGACAGCGTGGCAACGACCCCGATAAACTCATTGATCTTTGTATTGAAATGGATAATGCGATCATCAGCAATCATCCTGGTATCACCTTTGCGATACACATCTGTCGAGGGAACAATCAGAGCAAGTTTTATGCGAGTGGAGATTATGAGCCAATTTCGCGCATATTTTCTGGCACTCACTTTCAACGTTTTCTTCTCGAATATGACGACTCGCGCTCTGGTGGATTTGAACCGTTGCGGCATGTGCCTGAAGACCGCATTGTTGTTCTGGGTCTGATCACAACCAAAAAGCCGTACCTTGAAGCTGAGAGTGATGTGAAGCAACGTATCAAAGAGGCTACTCAATACATCCCGTTAGAGCGTCTTGCTCTTAGTCCACAGTGCGGCTTCGCATCAACGATGGAGGGGAATCATCTCTCGTTTGAAGATCAGCAACGCAAGTTAGAACTCGTTGGACATGTAGCGCAAGAGGTGTGGGGGTCCCATTAAAACAGACAATTTGGAGACTGATATCAAAGCTATGTCTTGTTAAAAAGTATCCACAGTTAGATGCAAGGCGTATGTGAGGAGCAGTATAATGCAAATGCGAACACCAGTTGGAATTATTGGGGCTGGCCCAGCAGGTTTAATGCTATCTCTCCTTCTTGCAAGAGAAGGAATTGAGTCTATCGTTCTTGAAAGCCGAAGCAGAGCAGAGGTCGAATCGACAATTCGTGCAGGTGTGCTCGAGCAAGGCACGGTCGAGCTGATGGGCGAATTGGGGATTGATGAACGCATGAAGCGCGAAGGCTTTGTGCATCACGGCATCGAGCTACGCTTTGATGGCTATGGTTATCGCATTGACCTGACCGAGCTGACAAATGGACGTACCATCACTGTCTATCCACAGCATGAAGTGGTGAAGGATTGTATTGCTGCTCGTCTCAGCCAAGGTGGACATGTTTTTTTCAATGTCAAAGATGTACACCTCCAAGATGTTGCTGCTCATCAGCCAACCATTCGGTTTGTACATGAAAATGAGTCGATGGAAATAGTCTGTGATTTTATCGCGGGCTGTGATGGATATCATGGCGTTGCTCGGTCATCTATTCCGGTCGCACTACAAAAAATATTTAGTCGCAACTATCCCTTTGGTTGGTTGGGTATCTTAATACAGGCTCCTCCATCAGCGCGAGAGTTGATTTATGCCTATCACGAACGAGGCTTCGCATTAGTCAGTACACGCTCGCCAGAAATCCAGCGTATGTACATCCAGTGCGACCCACAAGACAATATCGCAAATTGGTCCGATTCCATGATTATAGAAGAGCTTCAAGCGCGATTGGAGACGAAAGACAACTGGCAGTTGCGCGTGGGGCCAATTATTCAGAAAAGCATCCTGGCAATGCGAAGTTTTGTGCTCGAACCGATGCAGTATGGCAAGCTATTTCTCGCAGGTGATGCAGCACATATCGTGCCACCAACTGGGGCAAAAGGGCTAAATCTGGCGGTAGCTGATGTACGCCATCTGGCGCGAGCGTTTGCACTATTCTATCAGAAAAACCAGACCGAGCTTTTAGAGCAATACTCAGCGACCTGTCTGAGACGTATTTGGCGCACCGAGCATTTTTCCTGGTGGATGACCTCTATGTTGCATCGCTTCCCCGATGATGACGCGTTCCAACAACGCATGCAACGTGCTCAACTCGAATATACAGTACGTTCGCGCTCGTCAGCCACAACGTTAGCGGAAAATTACGTTGGCTTGCCGTTTAGCTGGTAGTTATAATCCTATTAGGGCAATGCGAACTGAGACATGAGCAAACTCAGTCATACTCATGTCTCAGTTCGCGTTGCCCTGATGACTCCCTATTCTTGTGGCACTTCGGTAACGTTTGTGCCACCGCCAGCAGGGGGAAGACCGAGGCGCGCTCGACGAGCAGCGACCCGTTGTTGCATTTCTGATTGTGCCAGAACCTCAGCAACGGGGTCTACCGGTGGTGTCGCTGCTCCTAATTCCTGTTGTAAACGAGCATGAGCGACATCAGCGCGGCTCTGAATACGTCCAGAGATGTTATCTATCGACGACGTTCCCCCTAACGCGTTATTGACAGCATGCATGGCGTGAGCAGCACGATCCTCTGCCGATGCAGAGGCATCGAGGGATTGAAGTGTTTGCAGTTGGCGCATCATCGTCGAGTGCTTCGCTTCAAGTGCGTCCATTGCCTGTTCATACTGAGCTTGAATGGTCTGCGTTTTTTCTAGCTCGTTGTTGAGAGGCGTTAGATCATTTTCTACTACCTGTAAGCGTTGCTCAACGGTTGTCGCCAAATCTTCGCGCGGCGGATTTAATTGTAGAAGTGCATCGGCTTGTGTATTTAGCGTTGCCTGTTGCTGATGAAGTTGGCTTATCCTCCGATTGAGACCAGCAATAGCTCCGTTGTTGGTTGCCTGTGCTTCCCGTAAATCGGACATGGCTTTTTCCAAGTCACGAATATACTGCTGCACAACAGGAATTGAATTTGCATCAATCGCAGCATCAGCAATTTGATGCAGCCATGCAAAAGACAGAACACGTGCTTTCTGACCTAAGTTTTCCATAAATTTGCTTCTCCTGTTCCTGTATCGTATCAATCACTATTCAATGTCCGTTGTCTACTGGCGTCTTGACGGTGGCAATTGTGAAGGGTAGCCGGGACGAGAAATACTTCCCTCTGAAGAACCTGACGCTAATAACCGACGAAAATCAAGCTGTTCTTGTGGATTTTTCTCAAGTCTATCCACAGCCATTTCAACGCCTTGTAGCAAGTATTGCGGTTCTTGCGCCTCGTTATACACCTGTTGATAGGCACGTTGCATCTGTTGATACCGTTCCACCTGCGGTGTTTTGCTGCCAAGATTTGTATCAGGGCTACTTAACAAGTTTCCCAAACGCTCCTCTACACTACTCTCTTTTGCCTTTGCACTTTCAAACAAATTTTGTAATTGAGTTGCTGTAGTAGCAGGTACAAGTGCTAGCAGGACCTCAACTCGTGGCGACAACTCTCTACTCTTTTTACTCGAAGAACTGGTAAGGTTGACCGCCGCTTCCTTCGCAGCCATCGCCTGTTCACGGGCACCCAATTCTATGGTAGCATTCTGCCGTCGTCGCAGGAACATAAAGGCAAGGAACCCACCTACAATCAGAACAACGAGAACTCCCAAAGTCACCCATATCCATGTATAATCTGGACTAAGCTTCTTTTGCACCTGCTGAAGAACATCAACAGTGCCTTGAGCATAGTTTCCGTTAACCAATTCAGGGCGAACACTAAGCGTCATCTGCTGAAAATCAGCAGTAGTCATACTTCCACTGAATTTACTTCCCAAATGAAGAAATGGATCAAACCCTTTAGCGACCAGGAGCACGACGAAATTCTGCCCGCTCCATGTTGGGCAATTGGACTGTATGTAGTAGTAATAAGATTGCAAGCTACTTCCAGCAAGTTTATCTGGCGTAACAGTAACTACTCTCGTATCTGCCTGAAGAGCATTATTGATGCTCTTTGCCTGATTAAGAACGTCTCCTACACGGTTGCCAAACAATTGAGCATCATCGGATACAGTATCGCCACATGACCCCATCGGCACGCCTTGCTCAGCATGCACGACATGTGTTTGGAGACCAATACATACAAGTGTTAATGGTACAAAAAGGACTGCGAAAAGGAGTACACGCCTGAAAATGGTTATCATAAGCACGTCTTCAACTCTCACTTATAGGTCTTGTGGCTTCATATTTTTTTCAAGGTCACAGATGAAATACCAGACACGTGTACTATACAACACACAATCCAGTTCCAAAAGCTTTGAAGCGAGAATTAGCGCATGGAAATAGCATAAAGGGGAACGTTTAGATGCACATCACACGTAAGTGTAGTGTCGCTGTACTTATTATGAATACTGAACAGAGAAAGGCATAAACGGCTAAAATTTTACTCTAGCTATTCATGCCCTTAATTGTTACGTCTCGCTTCGCCCTAATCAGACCTCGTGCTAAAACGCGGTACGCAATAAAGGTGCTTTAGAAGAGATGGGGACAAGGTGTGCGCTGGATGCTGCATTCGTACCACCCGCTGATTCTAAACCTGTTTGCACAGTAGACAAGAACTCGTTCAGTTGTCCATTGGTATTGGGAGCCGTTGCCTCTACGAAAACAGGAAAAGCTTTTCCATTAGCAAACGAAGTAGCAATGTAGTCGCCTACCATATAGCCGTCAGTGGTATTTGCCAACCATGTGACATTCATTGCTGAAGGTGTAAGCGTGGTTGTCGTTGACCAGGTACTTCCACCATCAAGCGATGACACAAAGCCAACTTCTAACTGACACGTCGCCGCCGTACAATTCGCATTTGGGTAATAGTAGAATGTGAGAGCGAGATGGGCTGTGTTGCCGGAGTTCTCAACAGCTATACCAGGAATAAAATGATCAGCACCACTACCAATTGCATCTACAGGAATCCGTTGCACCGCAGACCATGTTACGCCATCAGTTGAGGTACTCATCACCAAATCATTTGCATCACAGCCACTCTCGAAACGGCAATCCTGCCAGACAACATAGACCTTTCCTGTACTATCTATCCGAGCCGAAGGAAGTGGTTCCGTGCGGAGAGCGGCGACTGCATGATCGGTCTGAGATGAGATTGTCACACTATTACCCCAACTCGCCCCTCCATCAGTAGAGGTAAAGGCTGAGATACTGGGAGTGGAACTCAGAAAAGGGACAACGACGGTGCCGTTCGGTTGAACAAGTGGCTGACCCCCTAGGCCACTTACATTTTGAGCCGTTGCCTGCCCTGCACTCCACGTGTTACCTCCATCACTCGAAGTGCTCATCTGTACAAGATTGTTACTAGAAGTGATGTCCCATTCATCATAACAATGTCCATAAAATTGACTGGTGGCTGTGTTGTCGCAGACAATCCAGTCTTTGTCAAAGAAGCCACCATTTGCGTTTGCCACAACAACAGGAGAACTCCATGTATGCCCGCCGTCCGAGGAGAGGCTCACGATGACCGCAACACCAACTGCAGTCCCGTTTGTATTCGAGATAGCCAGCGAGGAAATTATCCAATGCTGATGGGCAGCGTCATAAGCTACTGTAGGATCACTCAGTCGGTCATACGTTCCCACAGGGGTTGCATACACCGTGGTACCAGGCAAGAAACCATGTTGCCATGTTGTCCCATTGTCAGTTGAAGTAGCCCAACCGATATTGGAACTTCCTCCATCGCTGAAACGCCCAACCTGCGTTGCTGCAACGATAGTTGAACCATGAGAGTAGCTATCCGGCTCAACTTGCGTTTGATGCTGACTCGTTGAGTTCGTATAGGGGTCACTACTTATTTGAAGAGGAGCACCTGCTGCCGCGGATGCGTGTAGAGCAGGCAACAATACAAACGAGAGGACCAATAGTGTGAAGAGACTAGCACAAATATACCAACGCATACGAGAAAAAACTATAGACATAACATCTCCTAAAAAGACTCGCTAAAAAATAATGCTCAGGTACGACATACTATACCAATTAGAATAAACGCATGCCGCCTGAGTATTTGTTTTTATTGGACTTTTCCTCGCGTTGCAACCGACCAGATAGCTTCGAGCTTCCCATTCCGAAATGCGTAGTATATATCATGCAGGTTGATTGTTGTGTCTATATGACTAGGGATAAACGCTATCCGTTCGCCCACGTTAAGCCTCTCACTTGGAATTTGCGTTTCCTCACGCCATGTTAAAATACCGTGTTCATCTCCCCCTGGCCGATAGGTTACACCTGCCAACCCTTGCGGTTCAGGCATACCACTGTCAATAGAAAGCGACTTGAGACCTGCATCCACAACTGCTCGCTCAGGTGTCGGTCGGCTAATAACCGTCGAAAGAATGGTCAACGCGTTGGCATAAACAGAGCCAAGTGCGTTACGATAGTCAGTGTCCATAAAAACGAAGGACCCTGGTTGCACCTCGGTTATGCCTTCACAACTGGCACATATCTCAGCAGTACCCGTTCCTCCAGTTGTCACAATTTCGATGGGAAAACCCATTTCCTTTAGTTGCGAGGCGGTGGTAGTGAGTAGCTTCATAGACTGGCGACAACGCTGTTCTCGTTCTGCTGAATCGTGTACGTGTTGCAAGTGGCCCTCATAGCCCTGCACACCAATAAGGTGAATATTGCTCATGGTGCCAATTTGTCGAGCAAGTGTAATAGCCTCCTCGCCAGGCAACACGCCACAACGGTTTTGCCCAACATTGATATCGAGCAGCACATCGACATGTAGCCCTGCATCCTGCATTGCCTGATGCAGTGCTTGTGCCCCAACAAGGCTGTCCACCACAACTTTCACCTTTGGATACGCTCGTACCAACGCCACAAGCCGCGCTAATTTCGGCTTACCCACAATTTCGCTTGTTATCAACAGGTCTTCGATACCTGCTTGCGCCATTATTTCAGCCTCGCTTACCTTCGCAACACAACCACCAACTGCACCTGCATTTAGCAAGAGTTGGGCCAATTCGGGGGATTTGACTGTTTTTAAATGGGGCCGAACATGAACATTGCGCCCTCGAAATACGTCCATTAGCTTAGCAATATTCGCCTCCATCAAAGGAAGATCAATAATCATTGCTGGCGTATCAAGTGCATCTAGTGAGTCGCCTAACTGTGGGTTATACATGTTTATGCCTTCTCTCTAACTATTGGTTGCTACAACAATATTGTAGCATTCGGGACACATCCACTCTTTGACATTTTTCCTACAGGAGATATAATCATCCTCAAGATGTGTTTTTCATCAGCGTAGGTCTAAGTCACAACAGATAGGAGTTGGAGGAAAATCTATGCCCGTTTCTATGACAAACTCCAAAGTGATCTACGAGGCGTTGAAGGCGTGTGATATCAAAATTATGTCCGCTCTGCCTGAAACATGGCTTGTGCATCTCATTCGTATGTCAGAAGAAGACCCAGATATGACGCTTGTGCGTCTTGCTAAAGAAGAGGAGGGCATCGGTATTTCAGCAGGAGCACACTTAGCAGGCGTGAACTCGGCCCTCCTCATGCAAAATCACGGTTTCCTCGCTGCAATTAACCCCATCGTGTCACTCGCTCTACTCTACAAAATCCCTCTCCTCATGTTAATTTCCCTACGTGGCTCCTTCGGCGAAAAGGACTCATGGCAAACACAAGGTGGTCTTGTAACAGAACCTATACTACGAGCATTGAACATTCCCATTTGGCATCTAACGGATGCAACCGATATTTATCGACGGCTCAAAGACGCACAGACATTAGCACATGCCTCACTTCACCCTGTTGCTGTTTTATTATCGCGTGATGTCATGTGGGAGGAATAACAATGCTTCGTTCAGATGCACTACAAGCAATCTATCCCGAATTAGAGCAGCATATCGTCGTCACAATTATGGGTGCAGTTGCCGTAGAGTTGTACACACTGGGCCATCATCACAATTTCTTTTATCTCGAACATGCGATGGGGCTTGCATCCTCAATGGGTCTCGGTATCGCCTTAGCAATGCCGCACCACAAGGTGATTGTGATTGATGGTGATGGTTCGTTGCTAATGAATTTGGGTACACTAAGTACAATGGCTCGTTACAAACCTGATAACTTATTGCATATCGTGTTCGACAACGAAAGCTTGCTTTCCGTCGGTGGCTTCCCCACAGCAACGGCAACAGGAACAGACCTTGCAGGCATCGCAAAAGCATCAGGAATACCCGTCGTTGTAGAGGCAAACACACCAGAGAGGCTAAAAACCTGTGTGACAGATGCACTGACACAAGGTGTACTGACAACCATTGTTTCAAAAGTTGAGGCCATTGGACCAAAATCATTCCATATGGATTTGCCACTTCTGGAGAACCGTTTTCAGTTTAAACGCAGTTTAGAGGCAATGAAGCGTCAAACGGAAGTGTAAGGAAGGAATTTATGAGCAACACGTCTAGTACTATCTTAGCACAACTACTTACAGAACTCACTTCGGGCACACTTAAGATTATTGATTTGACTTCACTGCTAGGACCAGAGACACCTGTAATTGACTTGCCTCCAATGTTCGCACCATCTCCGGGAGTAACGCTTACTGAAATTTCGTGTTACGATGAGCATGGTCCGGGCTGGTACTGGAACGTCATCTCTATGGGTGAGCATACGGGAACACACTTTGATGCTCCTATTCACTGGGTCACAGGCAAAGACCTACCCAACAACGCCACCGACACTATCTTGCCCAACAAGTTTATTGGTCCCGCCTGTGTTATCGACGTTACGCATGAGGTAGATCAGTCGCCAGATTTCTTACTTCTGCCAGAGCATGTAGAGCAATGGGAAGCACAGCATGGGCGCATCCCAACAGGTGCCTGGGTACTCCTACACACAGGTTGGAGTAAGCGCACAAACAGAGAAGAATTTTTGAATGTTCAAGCCGATGGGCCACACACACCTGGGTTTCACCAAACAACTTCGCAATTTCTAGCCAATGAGCGCGATATTTTAGGTGTAGGTGTCGAGACGGTAGGAACAGATGCAGGGGCTGCTGGTGGCTTTAATCCCCCGTTTCCTAATCATACGTTCATGCATGGTGCAGGCAAATTTGGCATCACCAGCTTGATAAACCTGGATTTGTTGCCTCCAACGGGTGCGATTGTCATAGCTGCCCCGCTCAAAATCGTCAATGGCTCTGGTAGTCCATTGCGAGTGATTGCAATTGCGCCATAAAGCATATAACAATGAAAATGCAGGGAGACCGCAAGAGTCTCCCCTACATTTACGGTCCTTGGTGAACATGTAAGAAACACTCTTAGCTTTTGTTCCCCACAAGATATTCCTGTGGGTTGCGCTCGAAGTGTCGTTTACAGGCGGGACAGCAAAAGTAAAACTCTCGTCCATCATAGCTAGTGTGATGACGAGCACTTGCTATTTCCACCGTCATACCACATACAAGGTCCAACGCCGTTTCAGGAGAAACAGAAGTATCGGATTCGCTTGTATGTGTAGATACTTCTTCGGCAACGGTCTTATGCTCCTCACCTGTGGCGTGATTTTGTCTTCGTACCTGCACGAGTTCTGCCAGGATGCTTGATGCAATCTCTTCAGGCGTGACCGCACCAATAGCTAAACCTGCTGGTGCTCGTAAGCGCGCAAGCTGTTTTTCTGTTATACCAGATGATTGAAGATACGCTCGACAGGCATCGGCACGGCGGTGACTTGCCACCATGCCCACATATGTAGCAGGGCTACGAAGTGCATGTTCAAGCGCATCCTCATCGTATTGTCCATGTGTAGCCACGACTATTGATGTGCGCTCGTTTATCTGTACTTGCGTCAAGTCGGCATGGTCGAGTTGTATCACAGCAAAATCGAGGACTGAAGCAAGTTTGCTCAAGGCTACAATATCGGGTGAATCACCCACAAGTATAAGTTGTGGCTGGGGCAGATGAGGTTCTATATATATATCCAATACACCCCCACTAGCACAGGTCATAGGAAAAACACGCACATCGCTACGCACAATACCTGTATCGGGTGCGCCGAGACGCAACAAGTACGCGTCGCCACCTTCATGTAAAACACGTTGCGCCTCCCGTATCACGACAGGTTGAGCACAACTGCCACCAATCCAACCTGTTATTTGCCCATCTTCCTGGATGAGTGCTTGCGCTCCTGGTTTTGCGGACGTTGGTCGTTCGCACCACACAACCGTTGCAAGCACGAATGGTTTTCTTGCCTGTGTCAGTTCTTGAGCAAGATTTAGTAATGTTTGAGACATGGCATTCTCCTGAAAAAGGGAATATTGGATACCACGATAGGAGCGCAATCAATTACGCTCCTATCGTAGCATTCAAGCAAGAACTAGTCAGATGTTAAGCCCTTTTCCTTGAGGACATTCCACACTTTCCAGGGAGAGAGAGGCATATCAATGTGCCGCACACCGACATGAGCTAGCGCATCAACTACAGCATTCACAATTGCCTGTGGTGCTCCAACAGTTGGTGACTCTCCAATACCTTTAGCTCCAATTGGATGATGTGGAGAAGGTGTAACTGTTCTATCAATCTCCCAGCTTGGTGTCTCCATTGAGGTAGGAATCAGGTAATCCTGGAAGTTTCCACCCTGGATATTTCCGTCAGCATCGAAGGTAAGCTCCTCGTACATTGCTGGTGCCAACCCTTGCGTCAGACCACCATGTACCTGTCCCTCAACAATCATAGGATTGATGATTGTCCCACAATCATCAACCGCCATGAAGCGGCGAATATGCACCTGCCCTGTTCCACGATCAATATCCACAACGCAGATGTACGCTCCAAATGGATATGTCAAATTGGGCGGATCGTAGTAGTTGACGGCCTCTAAACCTGGCTCCAAGTATGGAGGACAATTTGTGTAGGCAGCAAACGCGAGTTCCTGGATAGTTTTGCCCTTGCTTGGCGCGCCCTTCACAAAGAAGCGTCCTGGCTCCCACTCAAGGTCCTCTTCACCAACCTCTAAAAGGTATGCGGCAATCTTCTTCGCCTTCTCGCGTACTTTACGTGCCGCTAAAGCAGTTGCAGCACCTGCCACAGGCGTACTACGGCTTGCATATGTACCCAAACCATATGGGGCGGTATCGGTATCGCCATGTTCAATGTCGATATCATCCGGTGACATACCTAGTTCCGCCCCAATAATTTGCGCGAAGGTCGTCTCATGACCTTGACCTTGTGTTTGTGCGCCGATACGTGCCAGTGCCTTGCCCGTTGGATGGATACGAATTTCACAGCTATCAAACATCTGAATACCTGCGATATCGAAGTGCTTGCCAGGACCAGCACCCACAATCTCGGTAAAGGTCGAGATACCAATACCCATCAATTCGCCGCGCGCACGCTTTTCTAGCTGCTCACGACGCAGACTTTCGTAATCCACGTTTTTCATTGCTAGGCGCAACGACCCTTCGTAGTTACCACTATCAAAGGTCCAATCCAGGGCCGAACGATAGGGAAACGCTTCAGGCTGAATAAAGTTCTGCAGGCGTAAATCCGCCGGGTCCTTGCCAATATCGTGCGCGAGCGTGTCCATCATGCGCTCGATCAAGTATGACGCTTCCGTTACACGAAATGAGCAACGATAAGCAATGCCACCAGGAGCTTTGTTAGTATGGACTGCATCAACATCCACAAAAGCATGCTTGAAATCATAGGAGCCAGTGCAGATGTGGAACAGGCCAGCAGGAAACTTCGTTGGCTGTGCGGCACCATCAAAGGCTCCATGATCCGCGAGTGTGTGAACACGTAAAGCATTCACCTTGCCATCTTTATCTGCGGCAAGTTCCGCATGGATATGATAGTCACGCGCGAAACCAGTACTGCCAATATTCTCAGAGCGGTCTTCAATCCATTTCACGGGCTTGCCCGTTTTCAGCGAGGCAACAACCGCACAGACATAACCTGGATAGATCGGCACCTTGTTGCCAAACCCACCACCAACATCGGGCGAGATGACACGAATACGATGCTCCGGCAGACCTGCAACAATAGCAAAAAGCGTTCGATGCACGTGAGGAGCTTGCGAGGTGAGCCAGATGGTTAGCTTGCCTGTTCCTTTGTGATAATCAGCAACACAACCACACGTCTCAATTGGTGCTGGATGGATACGTGGGATATACATATCCTGTTTGATAACCACGCCATTCGCCTCAGCCTCGACAAAAGCTTCTTCAGTTCCAGCACGATCACCGACTTCCCAGTGATAAATCTGGTTTGTGGGTTGCTTATCTTTTTTGTCAGGACGCAACAGGGGTGCATCCGCATCAAGAGCTTTTTTGGCGTCTATAACAACTTTTAATGGTTCGTAATCCACGTCAACTGCTTCGACACCATCGGCAGCGGCATAGCGACTGGTGGCGACAACGAAAGCAACCTCTTGCATCTGGAAATGCACACGATCAACGGCTAAAACAGCCTCCATATCGGCAGAAAGCGTGGGCATCCAGGCAAGTCCTGCCGCATCCAAGTCTTTCCCTGTGATAACCGCGACTACTCCTGGTACCTTCAACGCCTCGCTGATGTCAACATTTTTAATGAGGGCATGAGCATAGGGACTGCGTACAATATCGCCATATAACATCCCTGGTAACTGCACATCATCAACGTAATTGCCTTGCCCACGAATGAAACGCGCATCTTCCTTACGTTTAACAGGTTCACCTAAAGCATGAGTCTTGTGTACTTCTGTTGACATTACTCGCCTCCTTCGGCACCACTGGTGACAAGCTTTTCCGCGCCTTGCATCTTCTCAGCCGCATATTGCACGGCTTTAACGATATTTACGTAACCAGTACAGCGGCAGAGATTGCCGGAGATGCCAACACGAATTTCGTGCTCACTTGGATTAGGATTACGGTTCAGGAGCGCAACACTTGCCATCATCATACCAGAGGTGCAGTAGCCGCACTGCAACGCATGCTTTTCATGAAAGCCTTCCTGAATAGGGTGAAGAATATCATTCTGTTCCAATCCCTCGACGGTCGTAATTTCGCGTCCATCGGCTTGGACAGCAAACATGGTACATGATTTGGTTGCCTTGCCATCAACAAGAATAGTACAGGCTCCGCAAGCGGACGTATCACACCCAATATGCGTACCCGTGAGACGCAAGCCATCGCGTATCCAATGAACCAGAAGTGTACGCGAGTCAACAGTGTCTTCGTACTGCATCCCGTTAATGGTCACATGAATCGTATGTTTGCTCATCTTATTCCCCTCCATTAGCACGGGCAAGTGCTTTATGTAACGCACGAACACAGAGTGTCCGTACCATCGCACGTTTGTATTCTGCAGGACCGCGAGTGTCGCTTGTCGGTTGTGATGCAGCGGCGGCAAGTTCTGCAGCCTTATGAATTGTAGCCTCGTCAAGCGGCTTTCCAAGTAAGAACTGCTCTGCCTCGCGCGCCTTAATAGGATGCGAACCTACATTTGTCAAACCAATACCAGCACTTGCGACGACAGCATCACCATGCATCGCCATACGTCCATGTTCATCTAGTGATACATGACCGCCCATATCAAACGTGAGATAAACAGCAACGCCAGCAACAGCATAATCACCGACTTTTCGCTCAAGCTTAAAATACGCACCACCACTATGCTCAGTAGGGGCTGGAATGCGAATCTCTGTGAGGATTTCGTTTTGTTGCAATGTTGTTTCAAAGGCCGAGTCAGTGAAGAAATCCTCAATGGTTATCACACGTTTGCCCTGTGATCCTTCAGCAACAACACTTGCACCTAATGCCAGCATTGTCGCAGGATGATCGTTCGCCGGGTCAGCGTGTACAAGATTGCCACCAATAGTAGCCCAGTTGCGTACAATAGGGTCTGCCACTCCTGTAGAAGTGTCAAGCAAAATGGGGTAGCGATGGAGAATAAGTGGCGAATGGTCTAGCTCAGCTTCGCGCGTAAGCGCGCCAATGTGCAGTGTCCCATCCGTTTCCTGGACATATTCCAGGTCCTTGATGCGATTGATATCAATCAGCAATGATGGGCTAGCAAGACGGAATCGTAAAACGGGGATAAGACTGTGACCGCCAGCAAGGATTTTGGCTTCGTCGCCATGTTGTTCCAGTAGGGCAACAGCTTCTGGCACGCTGTTCGCTACTACATAGTCAAAGGAACCAGGAATCAAGATACACCTCCAACAGTCGTTGACGCGCACTTTCTGCGCTTCATTGAAATAGACGCCAAGCTATTCTTGTAGACGACCTACCATAGGTCGCCCGAATAGTACACTGATAGGGAGGAATGCGTATTGAGTAGAGTGTGCAGACTCTACCTCATCCAAGTATAGCTTCTATTAATGCAAAATATTACCTCCTTTCGTAGGTAATTTGTAACCTTATGAAAAGAACAGTGAGACCGCAAGGGTCTCACTGTTCTACAACCAGCCTTGTTTGACAGCGACCATCACCGCTTCGGTACAATTCTTCACGCCCAGATGATGCAAAATTTCTTGTACATATCCTTTGACAGTATTCTCACTCAAATAGAGCTGCAAACCAATTTCACGACTGGAAAGTCCTTGTGCCACAAGGCGCACTATTACAAGTTGTTGAGCACTTAATGTGCTTACTTGCTGTTTTACATTTGCCTGTGAGTGTGTTGGCATCAAAGCGGCGGTTTTGAGGTCTATTGTAGCTTCCCCTCGTGCAACGGCGCGAATCGAGCGTTTGAGGTCAAAACGTTCAACATCTTTAATGATGAAGCCCTTTGCTCCCGCCTGTATACATTGAGCCATCAGTCGTTCATCGGCGAATGTTGTAAGAATAATCACCCCTATCTTGGGAAATTGCTGACTAAGTGTTTGACATACCTCAACACCACTCATATCAGGAAGGCGAAGATCGAGTAAAACTAGATCAGGATGTAGTCGCTCTGCCATTTCTAAGGCTTGCCGCCCATTAGCAGCACCACCAACAATCTCAAAATCGGGTTCTGTTATCAGCATAGCTTTGAGTCCCTCACGGACCATTTCATGATCGTCAATGATCAGCAAGCGCGTCATAACGGCAATACCACCTTTACAATTAATCCACCCTCTTCACCATTTTGCAGCGTAAATTGTCCTCCAAGTTCCTCTACACGGTGCTTCATTCCCTTCAAACCGAGATGCATAGGAGCATTCTGGTAGCTTTGAAGCACTTGTTCCGATAGCCCGACCCCATTGTCCTGTACAACAAGCACAGCCTGTTCACGTGTTACCCTGATGGTCACAATCACAATTGTAGCCTGTGCGTGGCGACGCGCATTTGATAGGGCTTCCTGAGTAACTAAGAGTAATGTTTTTTCCATCTGTGCGGTTGGAGGTGTTACCCATTCAGCAACCACAAGGTCTGCCTCTAGTACCGATGTTTCACGCAAATCGCGAATTAAAGCATACAGCATTTTCACCAGACTATCCTCGGGTAGTTCCGCCGAGGACAGAGCAAAGATGGCGTCACGTACCTGAGCAGCTCCCAACGAGGCAAGTTGTTGAATCGTCTGTAGTGGAGGAATCAACGAAGCATCAGCATTACTGTGCTCTTTTATCCAATCAGCTTTCAGTCCAATAGTAAACAGCGTCTGTTGCACACGGTCGTGCAGTTCCTGCGCGATACGACTGCGTTCATCTGCTAACATTTGACGTTTTTGTGCCTCGGTTAACTCATGATACAGGTGCTGTAAGTTTGTCGCATACCTACTCAACTCTTCATTCCGTCGCTCAAGTTCTGCGGTACGATCATGCACTTCACGTTCAAGTTGTGTGGCATGTTCTTCCAGAACACGACGCTCACGAGCAACAAGCTGTACATTATGTATAGCTACCGCTGCTTGAGCACTTAGCGACTCAATAAGTTCAAAGTGGCGTGTACTAAAACGCCCCGGACGCGTATCTCCTATTAGAAAGGCTCCCAGGATAGCCCCTTCACGAGTACGCAACTGCACTCCTAAGAAGCTCCGCACGGGAATATGTCCGGTAGGAACGCCAACATACCGCTTATCTTTGGGTACATCATTAACGATAATTGACGAGCCTTCCCAAAAAACGGGTTGTAGAAGTCCAATACCCTCAACAGGCCCCATACGTCGAAAGTGTGCCGCGATACGCTCAGTTGCGCCGGAAATGGCGGCAAGGTTGAAGCTAACCTTGTTCGCAGACAGAGTATCGTCTTGCCCTACAATCTCTGGTATCAAGAAAAAAGCGGCATATTGAGCGGCTGTAACTTTGCGAGCAGCATCTGTAATCATTTGCAAGAGTCGTTGTAAATCGAATTCGGAGGTCAGCGCGATAGCGATTCGGTTCAGTTGTGCCAATTCTTCCGCCTGTTGTTGAAGGCTTGCAATGAGTTGTGCGCGACTCTCGTCAGTGGTCTGAGTCATAAAATGTGTACTCCGTCATTGAGCAACACAATCACGAGTAACATGTAGAAGCTATAATTATCCTGTTTCACAAATTGGTACAGATTATCTGTAGGGACCGCTTGATCGCGTCCTCGTGGCAATCCACCGCCGACAAGGACGCGATCAAGCGGTCCCTACAACGGATCTCTCCGCATTCTTTCATCAAACAGCATCATTACGCCCTATTGATGTTGATCATTGAAACGAGGACGTAATGAATTATAGCTTCTACGTTCGTCAAAATGATCTACACAACTTGTGGCAGCCTCTCCTGTGCGGCGGCTACTGCCTCTGCTGGATACTCATAATCCTGCAACTTACCTGCGAAATAGCTATCGTAGGCAGCCATATCCAGGAAACCATTGCCACAAAGATTGAAGAGAATCACACGCTCACGGCCCTCTTCCTTTGCCGTGAGTGCCTCATCAATCGCGGCACGCACCGCGTGACCAGCCTCGGGAGCTGGCACAATACCTTCACTACGCGCAAACATAACTGCTGCCGCAAAGACGGGGTTTTGATGGTAGGCTTTCGCCTCAATAATACCTTCGTGGTGCAGTTGCGAAACAAGAGGTGACATGCCATGATAGCGCAAACCACCAGAGTGAATGGCTGGCGGCATAAAGTCATGACCAAGCGTATGCATCTTCATCAGTGGCGTCATGCCAATAGTATCGCCAAAATCATAGGCATATATACCCTTCGTCAGGCTAGGACACGCCATTGGTTCTGCCGCCAGAAAACGTGTTTTCAAGCCCTTACGCAAAGACTCACCAATGAAAGGGAAAGCCATGCCTGAAAAGTTACTTCCACCACCAATACAACCAACAACGACATCGGGATAATCGCCAGCTAACGCCATTTGCAGCAGTGCTTCCTCGCCAATCACCGTTTGATGCAACATAACATGGTTAAGCACACTTCCGAGCGCATATTTGGTTGTACCACCACTTTTTGCCGCAACCTCTACTGCCTCGCTAATAGCAATACCCAGGCTACCCATGTTCTCCGAGTCTTTTGCGAGAATACTGCGTCCAGCGTCTGTCAAATTGGATGGGCTGGCATGAACACTCGCGCCATAGGTCTGCATCATCGACCTTCTGTAAGGTTTTTGCTCATAGCTTACCTTGACCATAAAGATCTCGACTTCTACACCAAAGAATGCACCTGCCATCGCTAAGGCAGATCCCCATTGTCCTGCGCCTGTCTCGGTTGATAACTTCTTGACGCCTTCCTCCTTGTTGTAAAAAGCTTGTGGCACAGAGGTATTTGGCTTATGACTACCAACTGGACTTACCCCTTCATATTTGTAATAGATGCGAGCAGGAGTGTCGAGTGCTTTCTCTAGCCGCCTCGCACGATACAATGGGCTAGGTCGCCACTGAGCATAGACACTCCGAACAGGGGACGGTATCTCGATATAACGCTCGGTGCTCACTTCCTGCTGAATCAGAGCTATAGGGAAGAGTGGAGCCAAATCGTCAGCCGTGACAGGCTGCTTCGTGCCAGGATGGAGTGTAGGTGTAGGAGGATTTGGCATGTCAGCTACAATGTTGTACCAAGCGCGAGGCATCTCGTTCTCGCTCAAAAGGTATTTCGTGTGAATGTTATCAGGCATGGTTCACTCCTCTTGTGTAATACAAATATATACAAACAAAGGGGAAAATATGTCTTTAGCCCAAGAGCTATTACGCAACGGTATGATATTTGTGTTACATTGTCAAGCTCTTTGCTCGTACAAAATCTTGCTTGCAATGTACTTGACATTTAAAATATTTCAATCTAAACTATTAGCAATGACGAATGTGATTGTAGGGTGTTTCCACTATTTTAAGGAGCATTTCCCATGCACATCGTATGCATCGGTGGAGGTCCAGCCGGGCTATACTTTGCCCTTCTTATGAAACAGGCACAGCCAGAGACTGCAATTACCGTTGTAGAGCGTAACCGTCCTCATGACACCTTTGGCTGGGGCGTTGTCTTCTCCGATCAAACGCTAGGCAATCTTGCACGTGCCGATGCTCCCACGTATAACGCCATCACCACAAGCTTCAATCACTGGGACGAGATAGATGTTCATTTTAAAGGTCATATGATACGTTCTGGTGGGCATGGCTTTAGCGGCATCGCACGCAAACGCTTGCTAAACATTCTGCAAGAGCGTTGTGCCGAATTAGGCGTAGAGCTAGTCTTTCAGACCGAGATAAAGGACGATACTCTTTACGTTAACGCAGACCTTGTTATAGCAAGTGACGGTGTAAACAGTTCTATTCGTAGCAAGTATGCAGAACAGTTTCAACCACGTATTGAGAAACGTATCTGCAAATATGTCTGGCTCGGAACACATCAGCACTTCGACGCCTTCACATTCGCCTTTGAAGAGACCGAATGGGGCTGGTTTCAAGCACATGCCTATACCTTCGATCATGACACAAGTACATTTATTGTCGAGACACCAGAAGAAAATTGGTATCGTGCCGGGCTTGACTCCATGACTCCTGATGAGTCTATCCAGTTTTGTGAACGCATCTTCGCTCGTTATCTCGATGGACACGCCCTCTTGAGCAATACGCGCCATCTAGCAAATCCGTGGATAAACTTCCAGCACGTCACCAATGCACATTGGTCCTATGGCAAACTTGTCTTGCTTGGCGACGCCGCGCACACAGCTCACTTCTCCATTGGGTCGGGGACAAAGCTAGCACTGGAAGACGCTATTGCGCTAGCGCAAGCACTACAGCAAAACAAAGATATCTCTACCGCGCTAAAAACATACGAGGACGAGCGTAAGATAGAGGTTATCAAACTTCAGAACAGCGCACGCAATAGCACCGATTGGTTTGAGAATGTTCAACGCTATACGGCACTCGAAGCAGAACAGTTTGCCTATAGTTTGCTCACACGCAGCCAGCGCGTCTCGCATGAAAATCTACGACTACGCGACACACAGTATGTCAAGGGCGTAGAAACATGGATGGCGCAAAAAAGTGGCCTATCCGCGCAGGCTATTCCACCAATGTTTACCCCATTTCGCTTGCGCGAACTTACACTACCTAACCGTGTTGTCGTCTCACCAATGGCAATGTACTCTTGTCACAATGGCACACCCGACGAGTTTTACCTTGTGCATCTCGGTAGTCGCGCACATGGTGGAGCAGGATTACTCTTCACAGAAATGACCTGTGTGTCACCTGACGCACGTATCACTCCGGGTTGTGCTGGTATGTATCAACCGGAGCATAAAACCGCATGGCAGCGTATCGTCTCCTATGTACATAATCGCACCCCCGCAAAGATTGCGATGCAACTTGGGCATGCAGGACCCAAAGGCTCAACCCAACTTGGCTGGGAAGAGAGCGATGAACCCTTATTAGAAGGCAACTGGCCTCTATTCGCCGCCTCTGCTATACCATATGGTCCACATAACCAGACACCACGCGCAATGACACAGACCGATATGAATTATGTGCTAGCTGATTTCGTCCGCGCGGCGATATGGGCGGAGGAATGTAAGTTTGATTGGCTAGAACTACATTGTGCTCATGGCTATCTGCTCTCAAGCTTTATCTCACCACTCACAAACCTGCGCGATGATCACTATGGCGGTTCGTTAGATAATCGCTGTCGCTATCCCTTGGAAGTCTTTTCCGCGCTTCGGGCGGTCTGGCCTGAACATAAGCCAATGTCGGTACGTATCTCGGCACATGACTGGGCCGAGGGTGGCAATACATCCGATGATGCGGTACACATAGCACGTCTTTTTAAAGAGGTGGGCGCGGACCTAATTGATGTCTCGTCTGGACAGACGACGCGTGCGGCCAAACCAGTATATGGACGTATGTACCAAACACCATTTTCTGATCGTATCCGCAACGAGGTAGGCATCGCAACAATGGCTGTTGGCGCAATCTTCGAGCCAGATCACGTCAACAGCATCATTGCTGCAGGGCGAGCAGACCTTTGTGCGCTTGCACGTCCACACCTTGCCGACCCTTATTGGACACTACACGCCGCCGCGCAACTCGGCTATACAGAGATGCCTTGGCCTCCACAATATCTCAATGGCAAAGCACAGCTTGAACGCAATCTTGCGAAAGGCGAACGTTCGTAAGAACTGTCATTGCGTCCTTGAAGCAATCAATCGCCGAGAAGGACGCGATGAATCGGTCCCTATAGAGATCCGTCCTCTTGTGTTAAACGCGATGAATCTGACCCTTATCACGAGCGATGAAGAAGAAAGTAATAAGAGAGTATGACAATACATAGTGTAAATTCGGAGACCTACGGTACAAACCACGAAGCAGAGCCAGGCGTACTACGCTTGTGGTTACGACTCTTGGCTTGCACGACCACTATCGAAAATCAGGTAAGTAGCCGCCTTCGGAGCCAATTTGATACAACACTGCCACGTTTCGATTTGATGGCACAACTTGCGCGTTTCCCTGATGGGCTACTCATGAGCGAACTATCGCAGCGCATGATGGTTTCGGGCGGCAATATCACAGGTATCACGGATAACCTTGAACGTGATGGACTGGTTGAGCGTGTCGCGCAACCAAAAGATCGTCGCGCCAAGAAAGTACGCCTTACTACTAGAGGCTGGGTCGCTTTCGAGCAGATGGCAACTATACACGCGACATGGATTGACGAACGGTTAGGCAGTTTGAATACACAAGAGCAACAGCAACTTTATGCCCTACTAGGTAAAATCAAGCAACACGTCGGTCCTGATGCATCGCGCCTCACGAACGATGTAAACGGCGACGATGACGTGATACATCGGTCTTTACAACAAATAGAATAGAGGTTGATCTATGGCACAACACTTCTTATGGCAGGTTGTAGGCAATGTTGCCACAATTACACTCAATCGTCCTGAAAAGAAGAATCCGCTCACGTTCAATTCATACGCGGAACTACGAGATACCTTCCGTGCGCTCGCTCATAACGAAACAATCAAAGCTGTCGTCATCACTGGTGCTGCTGGCAACTTCTCATCAGGCGGTGATGTGCATGAGATTATTGGCCCATTGACTCGCATGACCATGCCTGAATTGTTATCGTTTACACGTATGACTGGTGATGTTATCAAAGCAATGCGAGCGTGTTCACAACCAATTATCGCTGCTATAGATGGCGTCTGCACAGGTGCGGGTGCGATGCTAGCCCTTGCATCAGACTTGCGCTATGGCACACCAGAATGCAGAACCGCATTTCTATTTACACGCGTTGGATTGTCAGGTAGCGACATGGGCGCATGCACACTGTTACCGAGAGTTATAGGGCAAGGCCGCGCTGCGGAACTGCTCTATACAGGACGCACAATGACTTCCAACGAAGGGCTAAACTGGGGCTTCTTTAACGCGCTTTACTCTGCTGAGGATGTGTTAGGCAATGCACAAGAAATGGCTGCACAACTTGCGAGTGGCCCAACCTTCGCGCACGCTATGACAAAAAAACTTTTGCATCAGGAATGGGCGATGGGACTGGACGAGGCTATTGAAGCGGAGGCACAGGCACAAGCTATCTGTATGCAAACTCAAGATTTTCACCGTGCCTACGACGCGTTTGTTGCTAAGCAACGACCAGTTTTTCAGGGAGATTAACGCGTAAAAACTAACGTATCATGTCCTTTTCTGTTTTAAGGAGGGAAGCCTAATGACGACATCTTCTGCCCATCATGACACCTTTGCACACGACAATTTGCCTCCACCTGAGCAATGGCCCGATCTGATTTTTACCATTCCTGAGGTACAGTATCCTGACCAACTTAATTGTGTAACGGAATTAGTAGACTCTTGGGTAAGTCAAGGACATGGGAACGCTCCCGCGCTATATGGCACTCACGGTATGCTCACTTACAAGCAATTACAGGAGCAAGTAGACAGAGTAGCACACGTACTCACAACTGACATGGGGCTTGTACCTGGAAACCGTGTTCTGTTACGTGGTGCCAATAGTGCAATGATGGCAATCTGCTGGCTTGCAGTTGTCAAAGCCGGACTCATCGCGATAGCGACGATGCCATTACTAAGGGAGAAAGAGTTAGTAGACGCCATCACCCTCGCACAAATTAGCTTTGCCATATGCGACAAAAATTTGGACGCCGAGTTACAATCAGCTCAGCAGCGTTGTCCCGTGTTGCAACGCATTATGTACTTCAATGATCCTTCTCAAAATGGCCTTGAGGCACACATGGCGGCCTATCAAAGTCCATTCAAAGCAGTAGAGACTGCCGCAGATGATACCGCGCTTATCGCCTTTACCTCTGGCTCAACAGGGAAACCAAAAGCTACTATGCACTTCCATCGTGATCTGCTAGCAGCGAGTGACTGTTTCCCCAAGTCAGTGGTGAAGCTTACAGCAGATGATATTTGTATTGGCACACCGCCGCTTGCCTTCACTTTTGGACTTGGAGCACTTCTCCTCTTCTCTCTACGCGTCGGTGCTGCAACTGTACTACTAGAGAAACCGACTCCTGATAGCTTGTTGCAAGCCATTCAAGACTATCAGGCCACAATTGTCTGGTCTTCACCACTTTTCTATCGTCAGATGACGGCACTCGCCCACAAGTTTGATCTTTCATCACTACATAAGGCTGTCTCTGCAGGTGAGGCACTACCAATTTCGACACGTACCATGTGGCGTAACGCAACAGGCATCGATATCATCGACGGTATCGGCTCAACGGAAATGCTACACATCTTCATAGCTGCTGCTGGTGCAGATATACGTCCAGGAGCAACGGGGAAGCCAGTGCCGGGTTATCAAGCTGCTATCTTTGATAATACGGGAAATATGTTATCTGCTGGCTCAGTAGGACGCCTCGGCGTAAAGGGACCAACAGGTTGCCGCTATCTTGCCGATGAACGTCAACGAAGTTATGTGCAAAATGGTTGGAATATGACGGGTGATGCTTACTTATTGGACGAAGATGGCTACTTCTGGTTCCAAGCACGAACAGACGATATTATCGTTACAGCAGGATACAACGTTGCAGGACCAGAGGTCGAGAGTGCATTATTGGAGCATCCCGCCGTTGCTGAATGTGCCGTTATAGGTGCCCCTGATTCTGTACGTGGTACGATCATTAAAGCCTTTGTCGTCCTCAACGCTGGCCATACAGGAGATAGCGCATTAGCTACAACATTGCAAAATTTTGTCAAAGAGCATATAGCGCCCTACAAGTATCCACGTGCCATTGAGTTTTGTGATAAGTTGCCACGTGCGGATACAGGAAAAGTGCAACGCTATAAACTACGTCAGCCTTCATCATAAATAGGAGCTTACAATGTCGAAATCTCTCACGTATGCGAGCTATCTACGAGTTAACGAATTACTAGACCTTCAGACGCCGAAAAGCACTAGCCCTCATGGACCAGAACACGATGAAATGCTTTTTATCGTGATTCATCAGGTTTACGAACTCTGGTTTAAAGAGATACTACACGAAATTGACTATCTTATCACGCTCTTACGAGCTAATGAGCCTGCTCGCGCCGCACATGTTACTCGCCGCGTACTCGCCATTTTGAAAACGGTTGTCGCGCAACTTGACGTACTAGAAACAATGACACCACTTGAATTCAATTCGTTTCGCAATTTTTTAGAGTCGTCAAGCGGTTTCCAATCGGCACAGTTTCGTGAAATAGAGTTTGTCTTTGGCTATAAACGCGAAGCGATGTTTCGTCATTATATCGAAGACTCAATTGAACGCAAACATCTTGAGGAGCGACTCAAGCAACCAAGCCTCTGGGATGCATTCTTGTACTACCTCAGTCTCAACGGCTATGTAGTGCCAGTGGAGGAACTTCAGCGTGATGTCACTCAGCCGATTACGCCTTCGTCCGCGATCCAAAGTATTCTTATTGATGCTTATCGCCAGAACGTTACCGTCAGCAATATCTGTGAAAATCTAGTTGACATGGATGAAGGGTTTCAGGAATGGCGTTATCGACACTCGAAGATGGTCGAGCGTACTATTGGTCACAAAATCGGCACGGGCGGTTCGTCCGGTGCGGACTATCTGGCAAGCACCATCAAACCCTTCTTCCCCGACCTTTGGATTATTCGTTCGCAGTTCTAAGAAAGATACGTTTTATGGAAAAAACTATTATCAATCCACCTTCGTTAGCGCGTCCAAGCGGCTTCAATCATGGCATTGCAGTCAACGGAGGTCGGCTCCTCTTTCTGGCGGGACAAACGGCTAGCGATAAAGAAGGCAATATTGTTGCCCCTGGCGATCTCGTTGCCCAGTATATCCAGGTGTTACGCAACCTTCAAACAGTGGTTGAGGCGGCTGGGGGCACGATGCAAAATATTGTAAAAATAACAATATTTGTCAGTGACCGTGACAACTACCGCGCCAACCTATCAGCACTGGGCAAAGCGCACAAAGCTTGCTTCGGCAACTATTATCCAGCAACCGCACTACTCGAGATTTCGCGTTTCTTTCAGGACGAGGCGTTGATTGAGGTAGAGGGAATTGCAGCCCTTTAAACTATACGCAAGTTCTTTTTTTCTCGTATACTGTATATGGCTATCTTTTCATTGAGACAACAAAAGTAGTGCTATTGACACTGTAAGTCAAAAAGGAGCAAGAGCTTGCAAGACGCTGAAAAGAGCAACGCTGACAATCCTCAGGTTTCGTCCGATGGTGTAAGTATGCCAATCCTTAACTCGGACCAAAACGCTTGGCCTCCCTCCAACATCCGTCAAGAAGTGGTTCAATCCGCTCAAGAAGACGCGGCACAGCATCAGCAGGGTCAGGTCCAGCAAACGGCCTCTACGTCTACACCGACATCTACTGACGCCGATCAAATCGTGGCTGATGGAGATAGTAGAGCTATTGCTAATAAAAATGAGGGGTCTTGGCCTCCTCCTAATATCCGTGATGAAATAGTAGAATCGGCCAAGCAAGAGGAAGCTACTCATCAACAAGATCAGGCATAGCAGAAACGGAGACGGTGTTGGTAGGGACTGCATCATCGCGTCCTCGTGGCAATCCACCGCCGACATGGACGCGATGAATCCAGTCCCTACAAGCGATGTCTCCACATTCATTTGGGAAACTGCATCATGTGGTCCCAACAAAACCATCGCAGGATAATCAGGCTCTATAATATATAATGAGAATTACACACCTATGTAGTAAGGAAAGCGTATGCAGATTAGCGCACCGGCCGAGTACATTATCCTGGGTCTGCTCAAAAGTCAGCCCATGCATGGCTACGAAATGTTTCAGAAATTTGAAGGCAGTACCTTGGGCGAGATCATTCGTTTGGAAATGAACCAGATGTACGCATTCATCAAAAAACTAGAGAAATTGGGCTATATCGAGACAACCCTGGAGACACAAGAAACACGTCCACCACGCAAAATTCATTCTCTTACCCCATCCGGTGACGCCATATTTCATGAGTGGCTTACACAGCCTGTCGAGAAGCCACGCGATATTCGCATTCTTTTCTTGCTCAAGCTTTATTTTGTTCAAAAATTTATGCCACATACAATGAGTAATCTCATTAATCAGGAAATTTCCGCGTGTAATAGTTTTTTGCACCACCTGGAATCGAAACACTCCATTGATACAGTTAGAGACGATGATACATTTTTTGAGCAAATTGTGCTGCGTAGTCGCATTCACCAAACACGTGCGCTGCTAGAGTGGATGCATGAACTACAAACAACATTAGCAGTCACGCCTTCTTTATAATAAAGTGCTGGAAAGGAACTCCTCGCATGTCTACTGCTGCCATTCTCTTAGCGGCTGGACGTTCAAGCCGTATGGGGCAAGGACAGCATAAACTGCTGCTACCACTTGGAGACCGCCCAGTATTGGCACACGTTGTCGATACTGTCTTCGCATCACAAGCACGTCCCATCGTTGTTGTGTTAGGCCATCAAGTAGAGCAAGTACGAGCAATACTAAAGCCTTATACATCACAATCGGATATGACAGTTATTGAGAACCCTGACTACCAACAGGGTATGAGCACATCCTTGCGTAAGGGGATAGAAACATTAATGGCTTCCCCAGTTGATGGTGCATTGATCATCCTCGGCGATCAACCACTCATGACTTCCCATATTCTTAATAAGATGATAGAGACAAAGCAAACCACGGGCAAGCGTATTATCACAGCGCGTTACAACGGTAAACGTGGCAATCCGACCCTCTTCGATGTCAGCCTTTTCCCAGAACTTATAGAGATGACAGGTGATGAAGGGGGCCGCAAAGTACTCGAACGCTATCGTCAAGAGATAGCCACGCTAGAGATGGAAGATACCACCCCGAACTACGATGTAGACACATGGGAAGCATATCAGCAAGTGCAAGTTATATGGGAACAGTCAAGATAGGGGCGCAATGAATTGCGTATGTCGGTGATTAAATTGTGCCCCCTACTTGACAACGTACTATTTGTAAGCACATACTAAGAGGTATTACTGGAAATGTTCCGCTAGCCCATAATCAGAAAATTTGATAGACCTGGGCCGCCTGCTCAGGTCCACTTATAGTTATTATCTAACAGTGATACACATACAATTCGGGAGGCGCACAATGATTGATGTATTACCTGATGTAGAAAAATGGCGTGAACGCGGCGAACGCGTCGCCATTGCGACCGTCATATCAATGCAAGGCTCGGCTCCTAGAAGACCAGGGGCAAAACTTGCGGTAAGTGAAAGTGGCGAATTGGCGGGTTCGGTAAGCGGTGGTTGTGTAGAGCCAGCGGTTGTGCATGCTGCTCTGGAAGTCATCGAGGATGGTAAGCCGCAGATGCTCGAATTTGGCATCACCGAAGAGCAGAACATCGAGCAAATTGGCCTCGCCTGTGGTGGCACTATCCACGTCTTTGTCGAACGCTTGGATTGGTAACACCTCTCTTAAGGGACTCATCTAGCATGTCCTCATAGCAGTTGATATGAATTGGTCTCTACACAAGATATATCGTACACAGAGAAGTACGTAGGAGTCATTGTATGAGTGGACTCTATGAAGCATTAAAAGCACAAATCGAGCAGGAAAAGGGCGCGGCACTAGCAACGGTGGTACGAGGTACAAACCACATTGGCTCGAAACTCCTTCTGTTCCCCAATAAAACCACGAGTGGCACGCTTGGGTTGCCTGAGCTTGATGCCCTTGTACTCGCGGATGCCGAACGTGCAATGTGGAAAGGTGAGGCACAAACACACACCTATACACTTGCTGAAATGGCACAAGAGGCAGAGCCATATGAGGTGTTCATAGAAGGGTTCCCACCCCCACCATCGCTGATTATTGTTGGTGCAGGTCATATTGCAATTCCGTTGACAACATTTGCCAAAACGCTCAATTATCATGTCACCGTTATTGATGCTCGTGCCGCGTTTGCTACACGCGAACGCTTCCCTAATGCAGATGAATTAATTGTTGAGTGGCCCGACGAAGTGTTAGAGCATATAGACCTCAATCCGTCTACCTCAGTAGCAGTGCTGACACATGACCCAAAGTTTGACGAACCAACTTTGAATGTCGTACTCAAGCATGATGTAGGCTATGTTGGAGCCATTGGAAGTCGTAAAACAAGTGCCGAACGTGCAGAGCGACTCAAGAAAAATGGCTTGACCGATGAGCAAGTGCGCCGTATTCATGGTCCTATCGGTCTCAGCATTGGTGCAGGCGCACCAGAAGAGATTGCCTTAGCAATTATGGCAGAGATTGTAGCCACACGCCACGGCAAAGACCCTAACTCCGCTCACACAAATAAATAACAGAAAGGCACTGGCTATATGAATACAATGGGTGTGTATGCTGAGATTCAAGATGCATTACATCATGGAGAGCGCATCGTCGTCGCAACGGTTGTTAAGACCAGCGGCTCAGCACCTTGTGGTATAGGTAGCAAGATGCTCGTGCATGCCGATGGTAATATTAGCGAAGGTATTGCGGGTCCATTGACAGATGGCAAGATTGCTCAGGAAGCACTTAATGCCTTGAGTGCTGGACAATCACAAACAGTCACTGTTCATATGGATGCAGATAAAGGGGAAGCGGTTGGAAGTTGCGGTGCCACATTAGAGGTTCTGCTCGAAGTGCTCCGACCAGAACCACGCCTCATTATTGTTGGGGCAGGCTATGTGGCGCAAGCACTTGCACGCCTGGCACTCAATCTCGATTATCGGATCATTGTCGTCGATGACCGACGCGACTTCGCCAATCCACAAGCCTTTGGTGATAAGATACAGCTTGCTTTTGGCGACATTCCACAGACTCTTCGCTCGTTAGAGCCAGACGAATCGAGTTGGATTGTAATCGTAACACGAGGCCATACCCTCGACAAAGACGCCTTGCGAGCCGCCTTGGAGAGTAAAGCAACCTACATTGGCATGATTGGAAGTCCTAGCAAAGTCAAAAACATCTTCAAAACTTTGCTCAAAGAAGGCGTATCAACTGAGCAACTCGCTCAAGTTCATGCTCCTATTGGCTTGAACCTCGGTGCCGAAACACCTGATGAAATTGCTTTAAGTATTGCGGCAGAAATGCTGATGCTGCGTAAGAATGGCACAGGCGCACCGCTCAAAACACTGCATCATCTGATACAGGAAGAGGCTGTAGTCTAGCCTCACGACATTGATATTACAATATTTGACAACGTAACCTTTATTATGCTACTCTCTGTTCAGTTGGGTTTTCGCACTCCACATTTTTTCTACAACATTTGTGGTGCATAAAAGCGTTACAAAGAAGAATAAATGTCTTTGCGTCTAGCCTACTGTTGGATAGCTGTATTATCCTAATTTTGCGTTCTTCCTCATATATATTTACTTGATAGTGTGAGAAAAGGCGCAGCTACTGGAGGAACCATCAGTGACGATGAAGCGCACAGTTACCGTGACCGTCAATGGTCAAAAACATCAATCAGAGGTCGAGCCTCGCACACTGCTCGCCCATTATTTACGGGACACGCTGGACCTAACAGGAACACATATTGGATGTAACACATCACAATGTGGTGCTTGTGTAGTCATGCTCAATGGTCAAGCCGTAAAATCGTGTACAGTCCTGGCAGTTCAAGCCGATGGTGATGAAGTCACTACGATTGAAGGTATCGCTAACGGCGACATTCTCCACCCCATTCAAGAAGGCTTCTGGGAGAAACATGGCCTACAATGCGGCTATTGCACTCCTGGCATGATTATGGCCTCCTACCAACTGCTCAAAAATAACCCCAACCCAAGTGAAGAAGAGATCCGCAAGGGTCTTGAAGGCAACATTTGCCGCTGCACCGGCTACCAAAACATCGTTCGTGCCGTTCAGTCTGCTGCTGAACATATGCGCGGTGGTGTCACTGAGCCAGTGAGTGCAGATTAATTCAGCGCCCGCAAGGATGCGAGAATTTACATCGTCGTTTCATTTCTCATACCTGAGAAAGGACTTGCACAACTCATGGGCATCGCAGCTACACTTGGCACGCCAGTTAAAAGGCGTGAAGACCCACGATTAATTACCGGACAGGCTACCTACGTAGACGACATGAAACTGCTGGGCATGCTTCATATGTCAGTCCTCCGTAGCCCCTACGGTCACGCACGCATTAATAGCATCAACACTGAGGCTGCCCGTAACCACCCTGGTGTGGTCGCAGTCTATACGGCAGAGGACCTCAAGGGCAAAGTCGGCAATATTCCTGTTGCTGTTCCCCTACCACCATTCATCGACAAAGGCATGGGCCGCCGTGGACCACTTGCAGAAGGCAAAGTACGCTTCTATGGCGATCCCGTTGCTATTGTTATCGCGGATGACAAATATACAGCACGAGATGCTGTCGATCTCATCGACATTGACTACGAGCCATTACCCGCAGCCATCGACATTGAAAAAGCGATGCTGCCGGATGCTCCCTTGCTCTACGAAGAGTATGGAACCAATGTCGCACTCCCAATTCATCCTCCAACTGATGACATCGACAAGGTATTCGCGGATACAGTGGCGAATGGCGGCCTCGTTGTCAAAGCACGTCTCGCGAACCAGCGTGTCGCACCATCTCCAATGGAGACACGTGGCGTCATCGCTGAATATCGCAAATCGGACAAGATGCTTAACGTCTGGAGTTCATCACAGATACCCCACCTGTTACGCAACTATCTCGCGGAGCAAATAAACCTTCCCCAGCATCAGGTACACGTCGTCGTTCCTGAGGTTGGAGGTGGCTTTGGCTGCAAACTAGAAATCTATCCCGAAGAGGCTCTTGCAGCCTTTGCCTCTATGCAATTAGGCAAGCCAGTCAAGTGGATTGAGGATCGCAGCGAAAGCTTCTCCTCGACCATTCATGGACGTGACCAGGTAAACTATATCGAGGCTGCGATAGATCGGACCGGCAAAATACACGGATTTAAGGTGCATGTCATCTCTGACCTCGGCTCCTACCTCCAGTTCTTCACCGATGTTATTGCTATCGCCTTCACCTTGCCAATGGTTGATGGCTGCTACGACATCCCTGCCACCTACACTGCATGCGATATCGTTTTCACCAATAAGGCTCCAACTGATGCCTATCGTGGCGCGGGTCGTCCAGAAGCAACATACATGATCGAGCGCATGATGGACCTGATAGCGAACGAGTTGGGCAAAGACCCGACCGAGGTCCGTCTCGTCAACTTCATCAAAACTGAGTCATTCCCATATAAAGCTTCTGCTGGTCCCGTCTATGACAGTGGCAACTACGCTGTTGCGCTGGAAAAGGCAATGGAATTAATCGACTACAAAAACCTCCGTGCCGAACAGAAGCAGAATCGTGGCAATGGCAAACTGCTGGGTATTGGCGTCTCTTCCTACGTCGAAATCTGTGGCCTTGGTCCTAAGGGAACAACTCCATTTGGCGTTTTCGAGAGTGCGCGCATGCGTGTCGAGCAGTCGGGTACAGTTACCGTCTATACAGGCATTTCACCTCATGGACAGGGACAAGAAACCTCGTTTGCACAGCTTGTCGGCGACGAGTTTGGCATTCCGATGGAGAATGTCATCATTATGCATGGTGACACCGACTCCACACCAGAGGGACGCGGTACCTATGGAAGCCGAGGAACCTCTGTTGGTGGTTCTGCTGTCTTCAACGCTGCACTTCGCTTGAAAGAGAAGATGAAGCAGATCGCGGCCCATATGCTGGAAGCTAGCCCTGAAGACGTGAAACTAGAGGACGGAGAATTCTCCGTTGCTGGTTCACCTCAGAAATCCGTGACCTTCAACGCAGTCGCAGCAGCCGCAAACACCTCCAATACCTTGGCACCAGGGGTTGAGCCAGGTCTGGAAACAACGGCCTTCTTTGAACCAGAGTCCTGCACCTTCCCCTTCGGCACACATATCTGTGTCGTCGAGGTAGACAAAGACACTGGCGAAACCGAGATCGTGCGCTATGTCGCGGTTGACGACTGTGGACGCCAGTTGAACCCTATGCTGGTACAAGGTCAGGTTCACGGCGGTATTGCACAGGGCGTCGGTCAGGCCATCTATGAAGGCATCGTGTACGGTGAAGACGGTCAACTTCTTACCGCGTCGTTCATGGATTATGCCATGCCAATCGCGCCAGAGTTCCCCATGCTGGAACTTGACCACACCACAACGCTTACAACGGTAAATCCATTAGGCGTCAAAGGTGTTGGCGAGGCTGGCACTATCGGCTCTACACCAGCTATTGCTGCTGCTGTAGCTGATGCGCTTGGCGTACCACACATTGACATGCCCATGCAACCTGAGAAATTGTGGAAGATTATTCATCAGAAGTAGTTTAATGGTTACAAGAGACATCTGGCTTATAGTAAGCCAGATGTCTACCTATATTTCTGCACATGGTGAAGAGGAGATAAAGCTCATGTCTGTTCCCGCAGCCTTTGATTATCATCCAGCTACGACGGTGGATGAGGCTATTTCTTTGCTACAACAATATGGCGATGATGCCAAAGTACTGGCAGGCGGCCATAGCCTCATACCAAGCTTAAAACTGCGCCTATCGCAGCCCGAACATCTTATTGATATCGGCAAAATCACGGAACTCTCTTACATCCGCGAAGAGAACGGCATTATTGCCGTTGGCGCAATGACGACCTACACAACGGTTGCTCGTTCCGAGCTTCTACGTCAGCACTTTGCCTTGCTATCGGATGCCGCCTCAGTACTCGGCGACCAGCAAGTACGCAATCGTGGCACACTCGGTGGCAGCATCGCACACTCCGACCCCGCAGGCGATATGCCCGCAATCATCTTAGCTCTCAAAGCTGAAATTGTTGCTCAAAGTGCTACAGGTAAGCGTACAATTGCAGCAAATGATTTCTTCGTCGATACCTTTGAAACTGCCCTAAAACCGGGTGAACTTCTCACTGAGATTCGCTTTGCTATTCCTTCCGCCAACACAGGTACATCATATATGAAGTTGGAAAATAAAGCTTCACACTATGCAATAACAGGATGTGCAGCAGTAATCACAGTTGGAAGTGATGGCACGTGTAGCGCGGCAAGCGTTACAATCACAGGGGCTGGAACAAAAACTACTCGTGCGAGCGCAACTGAGGCCGCTCTCGTTGGTAAAAAGATTGACGAGACAGTTGCAACCGAAGCTGCTAGTCATGCTGCTGAAGGACTCAGCTTAATCGAGGACTTGCATGGTTCAAAAGCTTATCGCAGCCAGATGACGACCGTTATGGCAAAACGCGCCATTCTAAAAGCTGTAGAGCGAGCGTAACAATATACGGGTCTGATTGCTCACGCCCTCTCTTCGACAATCTTTACGAGAGGGCGTGAGCAATCAGACCCGTACACATTTGTACAGAACGAAAGGTACATGCTACTATGGAATTTACGGGTACGCAAACAATTGGTGTTCCTATTGAGACGGTCTGGGCTTACCTCTTAGATGTACGGAAAGTCGCGGCCTGTGCTCCTGGTTTTCAAACCCTTGAAGATGTAGGCGAGGAGCATTGGAAAGCTGTTATTTCTATCGGCATTGGACCAGTTAAAGCCAAATTCAATCTGGATGTGACACGACCAGAAATGCAAGAGCCAGAGCGCATGGTCGTTAAGGGACGCGGTAAAGCACCTGGAAGTGCAGTTGAGTTAGCAGGAACAATGAGACTCTCATCCGTAAATGCAAATGAGACAAGCATGGATTGGGATGCTAACGTCATAGTGAGCGGCACCCTTGCTAGCATTGGTGGACGGCTGATGAACAGCACAGCAGAAAAACTGACTGAGCAGTTTTTTACCTGCCTTAAGTCGAACCTCATGACAGCCGATGCTGCTGAGAAGCCCGTTTCCTAGTACCTCAGGTAAGAAGTCGGTAGATGCGTTTTGCATTCTCCGACCAATTTTTTGTTATGTTTAAGGTTTCAAAAATAATTTAATCACAGGTACGAGTACATAAGGCAAGGTAGTAGTCGAAGTGGAAAACCTCGTTAGGCTGTCCATACCGTGCCAGAAGGAAAGTCATAGGAAACGAATGTTTCGGGATACATCTCAATACTGTAGCCCGAAGCTGTTGGTGGCATGTAATGTCCATTATAAATCACGACCGGATAACGAAAGAACTCATGCAGGGCATCGACATACTCAACGACACGATCTGTTAGTGAAGCACTTACCGCGATATAATCAAACAGTGAAAGATGCTGAACATACTCGCAGAGTCCAACCCCACCTGCATGTGGACAAACAGGCACACCAAATTTCGCGGCGAGCAACAACACTGCCAACACTTCGTTCACTCCACCCAAGCGACACGCGTCAATCTGGCAGAAACCAAGCGCATTTGCCTGTAATAATTGTTTAAAAATAATACGGTTTTGCACATGCTCACCCGTTGCAACCCGAATTGGTGCGATAGCATGTGCAATTTTTGCGTGACCAAGCACATCATCTGGACTCGTCGGCTCCTCAATCCACCAGGGATTGACCACGGCAAGCTGTTTCATCGCCTCAATCGCTTCGTCTATATTCCAGTACTGGTTGGCATCGAGCATCAATTTGTTCTCGGCACCGATTGCAGAACGCATCAAGGTCGCACGGCGCAGGTCATCCTCCCTATTGACTCCTACTTTCATCTTGAAGTGCGTCCATCCTTGCTGCATCGCCTCCTGGCACAGCCTCAGGAGTTTCTCATCAGCATAGCCAAGCCACCCAGCCGACGTTGTATAAGCAGGATAGCCATGCTGTCTCATCTCCGTCTCGCGCACACTCTTACTCGCGGTATGGCGTTGTAAAAGAGCCAGGGCCTCTTCGGGCGTCAGCGCATCAGTGATATACCGAAAGTCGATGCAACGGACCAGTTGTTCTGGCGTCATATCGACGAGGAGTTTCCAGAGTGGCTTGCCCTCGACTTTGGCATACAGGTCCCAAACCGCGTTCACCAGAGCAGCAGTCGCCAGGTGAATCGCCCCTTTCTCTGGACCTATCCACCGCAGTTGACTATCCCCCGTGATATGGTGCCAAAATGCTCCCATGTTTTCCGTGAATGACTCAAGCGTATAACCAATCACCAGAGGTGCCAGGGCATGAATCGCAGCCACACACACTTCATTACCACGCCCGATGGTAAATGTAAGGCCGTGCCCCTCTAATCCAGCGGGGCTATCCGTATGGAGGATGACATACGCCGCCGAGTAATCGGGGTCCTGGTTCATAGCATCGGACCCATTCAACGTGCGTGATGTGGGGAAGCGAACATCGTGAGTTTCAATGTGAGTAATGGTAATAGCCACTACAACTCCTTTTCTTTAGCCTCAAAGAGATTGTCTTTCTTCTCATACTTTTCATGTATATAGTATACGTCGTAAAATGTATCAGAAAGAAAACAAGAGTTTGGAAAGGCAAAATTAATGTTTAGATTGGATACGAAAATTGCACTTGTGACAGGGGCAGGGTCAGGAATCGGGCGCGAAATAGCTTTGCTGTACGCCAAACAAGGTGCGACTGTGGTTGTCGCTGACATCCAGGAGGCTGCGGCTACACGAGTGAGTACCGAAGTGAAAGACCTTGGTGGGCATGCACACCCACTTGTCCTCGACGTAAGTAACGAAGCGCAGGTACAAACCACGTTTGCGACTGTTGTACAGGAATATGGGCATTTCGATATCCTAGTTAATAATGCAGGTGTAAGCCATGTAGGAAACATTCTTGAGACGAGTGCGGACGATTGGGATCGACTCATGAACGTCAATGCCAAGGGCGTCTTCCTCTGTTCAAAGTATGCGATACAGCACATGCTTGCTCAACAGCCATCAGGCGGCATCATCGTTAACATTGCCTCTGTTGCTGGCATGATTGCAGTAGATCGACGCTTTCCGTATGGTGCAAGCAAAGGTGCTATCATCAGCATGACCCGTTCGATTGCCATAGATTTTGTGACGCAAGGTATTCGCTGTAATGCTATCTGCCCTGGAACTGTGCAAACACCTTTTGTCGAAGGCTATCTTACGCGCAACTTCGCCGGGCATGAAGACGAGGTACGTCAACAGTTACACGCCCGTCAACCACTTGGGCGCATGGGGCAGCCCGACGAAATCGCGGCTGCTGCCCTCTATCTCGCCTCCGATGAAGCTGCATTCGTGACAGGTTCCTCGTTAGTTATTGATGGTGGGTGGACCGCAAAGTAAGAGTTATTTCTTTTCGTTAGCCTCTCACCCTATTTCTGACGAACTTCTTACCTTAGAAATAAAATAAGCAGAAAGCGCGTGTGACTCTACTCGATTTAGAGGAGTTACACACGCTTTCTGCTTGTTTTATTTCTATCATCATCAACCTCACACTCCATAATTTTGAGAATATATTGAGAATATTTCATCAACCTCTGAACTCCCCTTTACTCTTTTTAGCTTACACTATCTACATGCGCTCAGCACGTCGGTACGGTTAGTTGGGTAGTCTTATACTGGTTGTAGTAGTCAAAGTAGTTTGAATTTCTTGTACATAACAAAACATTTTAAGCAACAGGAATGAAGGAGTGATGCTTATGCCTGGCGCACGCATTTTGCTTATCGAGGACGACGAGGTTCTGCGCGACTTGATTGAACGCAATCTTCAAGTCCGAGGTCATGTTGTGAGCATCGCAGGAGATGTTCAAGAAGCATTAGATCAGCTACGCACAGGCACTTTTGACCTCACTTTTCTGGACATTAACCTGCCCGATAAGACCGGATGGGACATTCTGCGTATCGCGCGACAAGAAGGCGTACTTTTAGCTCAAGATTTGGATGGGGACGGACAGAAGTTGCCCGTCGTTGTCCTCTCTGCTGTACGCGTAAGTCCAAACAGACTAGCAGAATTCCATCCGTTAGCCTACCTACCCAAACCGTTCCCGATGGATGCGCTCCTACGCCTCGCTGCCGAAGCCGCTCAGCGTAGGGATGAAAAAGAACTTCCTGGCAATACCAATGCTGCTCTTGTGCAGCCCTATCCATCTTCTTAAAGGAGGAGGAAATCTATGTCTCTCTTGTATGATCTGCTCGTGGTCGCTGTGACCATTTTTTCCTTTTTGGCCCTGATCGCCTTTGCGGTCGGGTGCGACAAGTTGTAGAGGAAGAAAGGAACTCCTATGAACACTCCACTCGAATACATTCTGGTTGGAATTGTCACCCTAGCAATAATTGTCTATCTGGTGATCGCGTTATTAGCACCAGAACGGTTCTAAACATATATCCTATGTAGTACAGAAGGAAAATGCAATGGCACTTACTGTCAATGGCGTCTTGCAGGTCCTGATCTTCGTGGGCATCATCTTACTGCTAACGAAACCGTTTGGCCTGTACCTCTATCATGTCTTCGCAGGAGAACGCACCTGGTTCTCTCCTGCTCTCGTGCCGGTCGAGCGCGTTTTATATCGCATCTCCGGCGTGAATGGCGAGGAAGAACATGGCTGGCTGCGCTATACCATCGACATGCTCGTTTTCAGCGTCGTGGGCATGCTGCTCTTATATCTCATTGAACGTACTCAGGCCATTCATGGCCCGTTCTTCAACCCACAAAACTTCCAGGGCGTTGAACCCGGCTTAGCCTTCAACACGGCCGCCAGTTTCACCACGAATACGAACTGGCAAGCCTATACAGGCGAGACCACGATGACCTACTTTACGCAGATGGCGGGACTCGCGGTCCATAACTTCACCTCTGCGGCCATCGGCATCGCTCTCGCCCTGGCAGTCATTCGTGGACTCACTCGCCGCAGCGCGCAGAATCTGGGCAACTTCTACGTGGATATCACTCGTTGTATCCTCTATATCCTGCTGCCCATCTCGATTGTTGGTGCCCTCTTCTACGTCTCGCAAGGCGTCGTCCAAAACTTTCGACCCTATGATGTCGTCACGACTCTTGACGGTGTGAAACAAACGATTGCTCAGGGGCCAGTCGCCTCGCAGGAGTGGATCAAGGACTTCGGCACCAATGGAGGTGGCTTCTTCAACGTCAACTCGGCACATCCCTTTGAAAATCCGAATGCATTTACGAATATTGTGATGTTGGTCTCCATCTTTTCCATTCCTGCGGCCCTCTTCTACCTCTTTGGCAAAATGGCTGGCAACACGAAACAGGGCTGGACGCTCTGGATTGTCTCCGCCATTCTGTTCTTTGTCGGTATTGGCGTAGCACTTCCTGCCGAACAGTTGGGAAACCCACAACTCACTCAGTACACGATCAACCAGCAGCCCACCGCGACACAGGCGGGGGGCAATATGGAAGGCAAAGAGGTGCGCTTCGGCATCACGGACTCGGCCCTCTTCGCGGTCGTGACCACCGATACCTCCTGTGGGGCGGTCAATAGCTTCCATGATAGCTATACTCCTATCGGCGGACTGGTCCCACTGACCAACATTGCACTCGGTGAACTGGTGTTTGGAGGAGTTGGCTCTGGCATTTATGACCTATTGGTGTTCGCCATCATCGCGGTCTTTATCGCGGGCCTGATGGTCGGGCGTACCCCCGAATACCTGGGCAAGAAGATTGAGCGCAAAGAGATGATGATGGCTGCACTGGCAATCCTGATTCTGCCTGCATCCATTCTAGGCTTTTCAGCCATAGCCGTCGTCGCACCTGCAGGACTTGCAGGACTTGCCAATGCAGGGCCACATGGTCTTTCAGAAATACTGTACGCCTATACCTCAGCGAATGGTAACAATGGCTCGGCGTTTGCAGGCTTAACCGCGAACTCGACCTTCTACAACTGGACGCTGGGTATGGCAATGCTGATCGGTCGTATCGCGTTCGTTATTCCCATTCTGGCCTTAGCGGGTGCGTTGGTAAAGAAGCGTGTGATTCCGGCAGGGCTAGGCACATTTCCCACGACCGGCTTCCTGTGGGTCTCGCTCGTCATTGGTGTCGTCGTCATTGTCGGTGCCTTGACGTACTTCCCGGCCTATGCGCTGGGACCGATTGTTGAGCATCTTTTGATGCTGCAAGGAAAGACGTTCTAACATGACGACACAAATGCAAACACAACCATCTCAGCAACCGCAGCAACCTGATGTGATGCAACCATCACGTCGCAAAGGGGACATGTCCATCTTCGATGGCAAGATTATTCGTCAAGCGGTTCTTGACTCCTTTGTGAAGCTTGACCCTCGCGTCCAACTGAGAAATCCAGTCATGTTCGTCGTTGAGGTGGGTAGCGCGGTCACGACTATTGAATTCGTGCGCCTGCTGTTTACCCAGCCAAGCGCGTCCTTCACCCGCTCGGCGTTGACGGCGGAAACCGTCTTCGTGCTCGCGGTGGCGATTTGGCTGTGGTTCACGGTCCTGTTCGCCAACTTCGCCGAGGCAATGGCTGAGGGACGTGGCAAGGCACAGGCTGATACGCTGCGTAAAGCACGTACCACCACTATGGCTCGACGGTTAGCAAGCCGTTCTCGCACGGCGGCGGTAGAAGAGGTTGCCGCCCCAGAACTCCGCAAGGGCGACTATGTGCTGGTCGAGGCTGGCGATGTCATCCCTGGCGATGGCGAGGTCGTCGAAGGGGTCGCCTCCGTCGATGAGTCGGCTATTACAGGCGAGTCCGCACCCGTCATTCGTGAAAGCGGTGGCGACCGCAGTGCCGTTACCGGTGGGACTCGTGTGCTCTCCGACTGGGTAGTCATCCAGGTGACAGCCAATCCCGGAGAGACGTTCCTGGACCGTATGATTGCACTGGTCGAGGGCGCGAACCGTCAGAAGACGCCAAACGAAATTGCACTCAACATCCTGATTGCAAGCTTGACGATCATCTTTGTGCTGGTGTGCGTCTCGCTGGAGCCGTATGCGATCTACTCTGGGCAAGCGGTTTCGATTACCGTGCTCATCGCACTGCTGGTGTGTTTGATCCCGACAACGATTGGTGGTCTGCTCTCCTCTATTGGTATCGCGGGTATGGATCGCATGGTCCAGCGCAACGTCCTAGCGATGAGCGGACGTGCAGTCGAGGCGGCAGGCGACGTGGACGTACTTTTGCTTGATAAGACAGGCACGATCACAATTGGCAACCGCCAAGCGTCACGCTTTGTCCCATTAACAGGTGTGGACGAGCGCGACCTCGCGCAAGCGGCATTGCTCTCAAGCTTAGCAGACGAGACGCCAGAAGGACGCTCGGTGGTTGCCCTAGCAAAGGAAAAGTACGGCTTATCCGATGAGGCAACACCATCTGCGAACTTTATCCCGTTCTCTGCTCAAACGCGCATGAGCGGTGTTGATCTGGAAAATGGCACTGCCATTCGTAAAGGTGCAGGTGACTCGGTTGCAGCCTATGTTGCCGAAAATGGTGGTACGACAAGTGACGAACTGAAAGGTATTGTCGAGGAAATCGCCAAAGCTGGCAGCACACCGTTGGTGGTCGCGGAAATCCTCGGCAGTGTGAATGGTCAAAGTAGTCGGGCGCGTCTGCTGGGCGTGATTGAACTCAAAGATATTGTGAAACGCGGAATGCGCGAACGCTTTGACCAGTTACGGAGCATGGGCATCCGTACCGTCATGATTACGGGTGATAACCCACTCACGGCTGCGGCCATTGCGAAAGAAGCTGGCGTCGATGACTTTCTGGCACAGGCCACACCTGAGACCAAGATGAAACTCATCAAGGAACAACAACAGGGTGGACGCCTCGTCGCTATGACGGGTGATGGAACGAATGACGCGCCAGCTTTGGCACAGGCCGATGTCGGTGTCGCCATGAATACAGGCACACAGGCGGCAAAAGAGGCTGCCAACATGGTGGACCTGGACTCGAACCCGACGAAATTGATTGAGGTAGTCGAAGTTGGCAAACAACTGTTGATTACACGCGGAGCCTTGACGACGTTTAGTATCGCCAATGACGTTGCCAAGTACTTTGCCATCATTCCAGCCGCGTTCGCCGTGACCTATCCACAGTTGAATGCGCTCAACGTGATGCATCTGGCATCACCTCACAGTGCGGTCCTTTCAGCCGTCATCTTTAATGCGCTGATCATTATCGCGTTGGTGCCTCTCGCACTACGCGGTGTCAAATATCGTCCAGTTGGGGCGGGTCAACTACTACGCGACAACCTGCTCGTCTATGGCCTGGGTGGGATTATTGTTCCCTTCATCGGCATTAAGATTATTGACCTGATCCTGCAACTCTTGCACCTCACTTAGTAGACGAGAAGGAAGAACTCTTGAGGATATCGGTTCCATTACTCTGTGGAACCGATACACCACAATAAATTACTAGAAGAAAGAAGCGAACGAATGAAAACGATAGAGCCAGCGCAGAGGGACATACCAGCACCAACACCGGCACCTCGTCGTGTCGGATTGATAGGCTACCTACGGCCAGCCATCGCCATGATGCTGCTTTTCACCATTATTACTGGATTCATTTATCCTGGAATTGTCACAGCACTCGCACAACTGATCTTTCCCTATCAGGCCAATGGAAGCCTACATACGGTCGATGGCAAGGTGATCGGGTCCGATTTAATTGGAGAGTATTGGACCTCATCGAAGTACTTTCATGGCCGTCCATCGGCAACCTCGAGTTCTGCAACGGGCAAACCCGCGCCATACTCGGCAGATAACTCATCGGCCTCCAACATAGGACCAACCAATGGATACCTTACGAATGGCAATGGTACTCAAGTAACCGTCACAGCAGGAACGCCTGCCCCGGCCGGAAGTACGCCTGTTGCGGGACAGAAAAATACCTACTATATCCCTGGGACGTATGCGGGTGTCAAAAACTACGCTGACCAGTTTCGCCAGGAAAATAATCTTGCCCCGAACACACCGCTACCTTCCGATATCGTCACCGCGTCAGGCTCAGGACTTGACCCCGACATCTCTATTGAGGCGGCAAACTTGCAGGTAAACCGCATCGCACGAATACGTGGTTTCTCTGTTAGCAAGGTGCAACAAATCGTCAACGATCACATTCATGGGCGTTTCTTAGGCATTTTCGGTGAACCATATGTCAGTGTGCTAGAATTAAATCTCGCACTTGATGGCAAATCATAAGACTGGTTGAATAGAGGATGAGTCAAGAAAAACCTGACAGCACCTTACGCGAAGAGGGGCGCCCCGATCCCGAGGCACTCCTCAAACGCTACAATCTACAGGATACATCGGACGAGGACGAGGAAGAGAGTCCAACGTCCGAACCTGGAACGCATGATCATCGTCATAGGCGTGGCCGTTTGCGCGTCTATCTCGGTGCCGTTGCCGGATCAGGTAAGACGTATGCTATGCTCGCGGAAGGCCATAGACGAGAGGCGCGTGGTACTGATATTGTCTTGGGATTCGTTGAGACACACAAACGCCCACAAACAGTAGCCATGCTAGGTGATCTTGAAATCATCCCTCGCCAGAAGGTTTCGTATCGTGGCGTAACATTAGAGGAGATGGATACCGATGCCATCATTGCCCGACACCCTCAGGTCGTCTTAGTCGATGAGCTAGCGCACACAAATGTCGCTGGCTCAAAGAACCAGAAGCGATATCAGGATGTCGAAGATATTCTTGATGCAGGCATTGATGTGGTAACGACGGTCAATATTCAACACCTGGAAAGCCTCAACGATGTCGTCGCAAGTATTACAGGAGTGCGGACACGCGAAACACTACCAGATCGTGTACTGGATGATGCCGACGAGGTTGAACTTGTGGATATTTCTCCACGCGCTCTGCGCCAGCGCATGCGTCACGGGAATATTTATCCTCCCGAACGTATCGAACCATCACTAAACAACTTCTTTCGTGAAGGCAATCTTACTGCACTACGCGAACTTGCACTACGAAAAACCGCCGAGAAAGCCGAGTCTCAACTACAAAAATACATGACGGATCATAATATCACGAAATTGTGGCCCGCCAATGATAGAGTATTAGTAGGGTTTGATGCTCGTCCACACACCCGTCAGGTGATCCGCGATGCATGGCGATTGGCTCATGGCCTACATGCAGAGTTGATTGCTGTTTCTATCACACCAGAAGGCTATCTGGCCTTTATTAGCAAGCTCACTCGGCTCCTCAAGTTCGGCACCGACGCGGATAGACAGCATGAGATTGCGTTACGTCGGGTAGAAGATCATGCTCAGTTAGCGGAAGACCTGGGGGCGACGGTAATAAGGACAAGCAGCCATGACATTGCTAGAACGCTTGTACAGGTGGCACAAGAGCATCAGGTAACACAAATTGTGCTGGGCCAACCTGCACGCAGTTGGTGGGAAGAAATCTTGCGTAGTTCTACCGTCAACCGTCTTTTGCGCCTGAGTACAGCAATGGACATCCATCTTGTGCCACGCGAAAACGAAGAATAGGAAGTGATATACAGGTAAGTTTTGGCGGCGAGAGGTGCATGATAAAAACAGAGTAATTAGCGCGCCTCTGACAAAAGTATTTTAGTATATAGAATGCAAAGCAAAACGCTCGCAGTATACAATATGTATATACTGCGAGCGTTTTGCTTTGCATTCTATAAAGTGTAAAATAATACAACCTGCTTTCTTGTTTTACAACTACATCTTAACTCGACCTCAACCACTAAATAGACTCTCTTCTTTATACTAGGACTATTAAGTAATTTTGAACGTAGGGGTTGTAATAATATATGAGGAAATGGTCTTATCGTTTGTCCACACCTAACAACAATAAAAAATGGTTGGGCATACTGGGCGTTGTTGCAGTTATGAGTCTTTTAATGGTTGCCCTTTTTGAGGGAGCGTTCTCGACAGGTCATGCTAGAGCAAGTGCTGGCATCGCCTCAGATACGTTTAACCGTACCGTAAGTAGTGGTTGGGGAACCGCAGACCAAGGTGGATCATGGACAGTGGATACTCCTACTGATTGGAGTGTTGCACCAGGAGTGGGTAGCGCGACTGTTGCAGCGAATGCACAAACGCTCGGAGTGCTTAGCAGCGTAAAAGTACAGGATGTGGACGTACTCGCTAAGATCGTGCTCCCACGTTGTAGTGGTGGTGGGACCAACTGTGATGCTTACGTCGTAGGCCGCTATAGTGGTGGAAGTACACCATCCTACTACCGAGTTGGTACTATTCAAGGGAAGGGGAGCACTACTGTTTCTCTACGTACACAGCGTAGCGATGGTACAAACGTTTCTAATGATCTTAATACAGGGATTACAGCAGCCGATGGCGTAGTTCTCTGGCTACGCGTCGAATTTCAAGGTGTTAATCCTACCATCATTCGCACACGTACTTGGCAAGATGGTACAACTGAGCCTTCTACATGGTTGCTGAATGCGACCGACAAAAACAGTGCTGAGCAGGTCGCTGGCACAATAGGCATACGCTCGCGTAACGAGGACACAGCCACAACTCACAAATTCCAGTATGAAAGCTATCAGGCGACAGCACTCACTACTGGAACACCAACACCAACACCGACCTCGACCAGCATATCAACGCCGACACCGACCTCAACCAGCACAACGACCCCAACACCTGGGCCAACCGGAAATGCTGCCTCGGACAGCTACCAGCGCACTACAGCAAGTGGTTGGGGCAATGCTGATACAGGTGGATGGTGGACGGTCGTCGGTTCACCCTGGAATTGGTCTGTCTCACCTGGAGCGGGCAACGTGACGGTAGGCGCAAATAGCCAAGAACGTGGCTATCTGTCTAGCTTCACCATGCAAAATGTTGACATAGTACAAAACGTAGTCCTCCCACATGCTAGCGGCAATAGCGATGCGTATGTGTTGGGCCGCTATACTCCTGCCTACAGCCCAACATATTATCGTGTAGGAGTTGTACAAGGCAATAGCAAAGGAGACATCCTTCTACGTACACAACGTAGTGATGGCACCAGCTTAGGCAGCGATCTCGATACTGGTATCCCTGCCGCAAACGGTGCGTCAGTTTCACTTCATGTCGAGTTCCAAGGCACTAGCCCCACGATCATACGTGCTCGTGCATGGCTACAAGGGACAACCGAACCCTCAACTTGGCTTCTCAACACCACTGATACCAACAGTGCTGAGCAGGTGGCAGGTATGATCGGCGTACAACTAAGTAACGAAGACAGCGCGAGTCACACCTTCCAAGTAAGTAGTTACCAAGCAACAGGGACCGCAACACCAGTTAGCATCACACCTAACCCAATAGGCAGCTCGACAGCGCATTGGCTCTATGTGCCAGATGATGGAAAAGTCTACGTCTACGACATCGACAACAATCATACATTGGTAAAACAATTCTCCATTCCGGAAGCGGGAAAACGTGGCGTGTCCATGTCTCCTAATCGTAACTTATTGTACATCAGCGAGTGTGGTATGAATAACTGTGCTGGTAAGAACGGTAGTTTGCTAGCGTATGACCTCGTACATGATGTAGTTGCATGGATTGCGAATTACTCTTTCGGTGTAGATCAATTTGCAGTGACACCAAATGGTTCCACCATCTATATGCCACATGGATCGGACTCAACGGATGGCGTTCACTCCATTCTTGATGCAAGTGATGGCAAGGTTACAGGCTCAATCTCAACAGGCACCGATGGACATAACACCATCGTCTCGTTGGATGGCACTCAGGTCTACCTTGGTGGGTACATGGGCAATAACAATAATTACCTCCACGTAGTAAACCCAGCGACAAATCAAGTAACACTCAATGCTGGCCCTGATATCAATGGAGTACGCCCATTCACGGTTAACGGCAAACATACGCTTGCATTTACCACATCAACGAGCACCTGTGGCTTTCAGGTACTTAGCCTGACAACAGGCAAGGTACTTTATACCATTCCGTTTAGTGGCTCTTGCTCCTGGTCCGCAAGCAACGCGCCCAGTCATGGCATCTCGCTTTCGCCAGATGAGAAACGCGTCTATATCATGGATGCGCCGCTAGATCAGGTGAAGGTCTATGATGTAAGCAATCTGCCCAATTCAGCTCCAACCTTCGTCACAAATGTACAACTCTCCTCGTTGTCCGGTTACGAAAGCAACTGCCAGACATATTGTGAACGAGAAGGCTGGGTTTTGAATGACCTCTCTGGTCGCTACCTCTATGTTGCCGACACAGGGAATGTCATAGATACTCAAACATTAAAGATTGTACAAACTCTGCCAGCTCTACAAAACACACGACAATTGCTCGAAATTGACTGGGTCAACGGCGTAACAAGCGCAACCAGCACCCGTTTCGGCATAGGTCGCGTAACAAATTAACCTTCTTAGGGGACAGACAATGCCGTTGAACGTGATCAACGGCATTGTCTGTCCCCTTAATGCTGTCCGAATTATTGTGCTACCGTCCATCAATATGTCATAATAAGGGAAAATCTTCAAGAGACTCAATGTCGTCTATCCAAAGAAAGTGAACTCATGACCGTACCCATAGATGCTGCATACGCGGTTAATCTTGATGCACACGACCCATTAGCCCATTTTCGGGAACGCTTCGTTATTGCAGACCCAGCCCTCATCTACATGGACGGTAATTCGCTTGGTCGTCTGCCTAAAGCAACACTATCGCTCGCCGATGACCTTCTTCAGCAACAGTGGGGCACACGGTTAATTAGGAGTTGGAACGAAGGATGGTTTACGGCACCCGAACGCGTGGGAGCAAAGATTGCAGCGTTGATCGGCGCACAACCAGACGAAGTAATTGTCGCTGACTCCACATCGGTTAATCTTTTCAAACTCGTCGTCGCTGCATTACGCGCTCAAGAGGGACGGTCACGAATTCTCACCGACAACCTCAACTTTCCTTCGGATCTCTATATTCTACAGGGCGCACTTGACCTGTTGGATAAGCAGCATCAGCTAGATATTGTAGCTTCTCCTGATGGGATTTATGGTCCCACACATGAACTGCAAGCACATCTTACTCATCAAGTCGCATTGCTCACACTCTCCCATACTGTCTTCAAAAGCGGATACACTTACGATATGGCTGCGATGACCGCGGCAGCACACGATGTAGGTGCTCTCGTTTTATGGGATCTGAGTCATTCTGTAGGTGCATTGCCTATTCATCTAAATGCGGCTCAAGTTGATCTAGCGATTGGCTGTACCTATAAATATCTTAATGGTGGTCCTGGCGCACCAGCGTTTCTCTATATTCGGCGCGATTTACAGGAACGGCTAAGCAACCCGATTACTGGATGGATGGGCCAGAAAAACTTATTTAATTTCGAGTCGGCCTATCAGCCAGCAACCGGCTTACGACGCTTTTTAACTGGCACAGCTCCCATTGTCTCACTCTCACTTATTGAGTCAGGGGTTGACTTACTACTAGAAGCTGGGTTAGACAATCTGCGTGTGAAATCGGAGCAACAAAGCGACTATCTAGTTGCCCTATGGGAAGCTGTACTAGAACCATTAGGGTTTAGTTTGAACTCACCGCGTTCAGTGCGACAACGTGGCTCCCATATCTCGCTCGGTCACGCCGAAGGGCTACGAATTGATCTCACATTGCTTAATGATATGCATGTACTCCCCGATTTTCGTGCCCCCGATAATATTCGCCTGGGTATTGCTCCCCTTTATACCTCGTTCCAAGATATCTATGCAACAGTCATGCGCCTACGACATATCGTTGTCGAAAAGCTCTATGAAAAATATAGTCGCGAAACACCAACTGTAACATAGAATTTACTAGTGATATTAGTCCTAAGAAAGGTCGTTAACGATGACTGATAGACTAACGGGCAAAGTTGCCTTGATTACTGGTGCTGGTAGCGGTATTGGACGCGCGATGGCCCTCCTATTTGCTCACGAAGGAGCCAGTATTGTCGCAGGTGATATCAACATCGATGGCAACAATGACACGGTACACATGGTTGAAGAGCAGGACGGAAAAGCGATTGCTGTACACCTCAATGTCACGCAAGCTAAGGATGTGGAGGCCGCAGTACAGGTAGCACTCGAACACTTTGGGGCGTTGAACATCCTTTGCAATAACGCTGGCGTGGGTGAACAACGCACAGCAATTACAGATTTGGAAGAAAGCGAATGGGATCGTGTCTTTGCTATCAATAGCAAGGGCGTATTTTTAGGTGTTAAGTATGGTGCGGCTGCTATGATAAAGGCTGGTAAGGGTGGTTCGATTATCAACACAGCAAGCATTGCGGGCATTATTGGCAACCCTGGTTATGTCGCCTATGCAGCCTCAAAAGCTGCATGTATCCACATCACCAAAACGGCGGCCCTTGAATTGGCTCGTCATAACATTCGTGTAAATGCACTTGCACCTGCGTTTACAGCAACACCAATGGTGGACTCGATGGTCTCGACGCATCGCGACCCCGAACGGGCCTTACAAAAACTAGGCAGTATTATTCCGCTTGGACGACTCGGCACACCTGAAGAAATAGCAAATGCGGCCCTCTTCCTTGCCAGCGATAAATCATCCTTTACCACAGGTGCTGTGCTAGTTCTCGATGGTGGGTTAACTGTACAATAAATAGAAACGTGACAGCATGTGGTGAGGTTCGCGGCAGAGTACGCAAACCTCACCACATGCCATCACGTCTCTAAATTTTTCTTTGTTCGCCTTTCCAATAGGGCGCACGAATAGTTGCTTTGAGCAGTTTTCCGGTTGGATTACGCGGAATTTCCGCGACAAAATCTACGGACCGTGGCCGCTTATAATCAGCAATACGTTCGGTACAAAAGGCAATCAATTCTTCTGCGGTAGCACTCGCCCCCTTACGCAGTTCGACGACAGCCTTTACCGACTCACCCCAGAGTGAGTCCGGTACACCAATCACGGCGACATCGGCTACGGCAGGATGGGCAGTCAAAACCGCTTCGATCTCCGCTGGATAAATGTTGACTCCGCCTGAAATAATCATATCAATCTTGCGGTCACAAATGTAGTAGTAGCCCTCAGCGTCACGGTAGGCGATATCACCGACGGAAAAAAATCCGTCGCGTTTATTTTTTTCCGTCGCCTCCAGTTTATTAAAGTATTGAGCTAACGAGGCATTACGTGCATACATCTCACCTGCAACACCGTCGGGAACATCGTTACCTGCTGCATCCAACAAGCGTATCTCTTGCCCTGGACCAACCTGACCACACGAGCCGGGTTTGCGTAACTGGTCCTCTGGCCTGAGAATAGCGACAAACCCTGTTTCCGTCGCGCCATAAAATTCCCAGATATGTTCGCCAAACCGTTCGATAGCTCGTACCTTCAATGCATAAGGACAGGGCGCACCACCAAGAATAATTGTGGAAAAAGACTGAATGTTGTATTGCGAAAATACACTCTCCGACACATCGCACAGGCGTTGCAAAAGAGTTGGGGCCATGAATGTTGTTGTAATCTTGTGACGGTCAATCAATTGCAGCGCATCTACGGGGTCATACTTTGGTTGAATGACAATTGTCGCGCCCATGAGCATATTTACAGCAACAAAAAAATTGGGCGCGCTATGATAATACGGCCCTGCGAGCAAATGCACATCCAATTCAGAGAGTCCAAATGCTTGTACAATTCCCAACACACTATCCACCGCGACACCACCAGGACGATAGGCTCCTTTAGGTTTACCCGTTGTACCAGATGTGTAGCTCATCGTAGAGCCAAGCCCACCCTCACTTTGCGGCACATCTTCACTAGCATTTGCAAGAAGCGTCTCATACGCCAGCCATCCTTGTGGCACGTCGGTACCGACAGCAATATAGGTCACTTGCCCTGTCACCTCGGTGCGAGCTTGCTCAACGACTCCCACCAATCCAGCACCCGCAATCGCCACTTTTGCCTGACAGTCGTTGATAATATAAGACACCTCATGCTCGCGCAGCCGATAGTTCAGCAACACACCAATGGCCGAAAGCTTTGACAAACCGCCAGCGATTTCGAGTGCCTCAATAGAATTATAGGTCATCACCGCCACGCGGTCTCCTGCCCTCACCCCTAAGACACTCAACGCGTTGGCAACACGTCTAGCGCGAGCATTCAATTCAGCATAGGTAAGCGAGCGTTCGCCGCAAATAAGCGCGGTTTTGTTGGGCCGTACAAGCGCATGAGCATCAAGAAAATGAGGTGGTTTTGCCGGAGCTACATTCACAGAGTTTTCAGAGGTAGTCATAAAGCGTCTCTCCCTGTCTGCAATACGTCGTCGTATAATGGAACACGCTGTAATAGCAAAATTGTATCACGTCTGAAGCTAAATGCATAACCCACATCAACAATACTACTTTGCGTCTGTCTGTTTTCCTCCTTGCTTTACCCACTTTATTATGCTATTATTACGTTATACTTAGTAAGTATAACGTAATAAAGTAATCTAAAAAGGAAAGATATTTCATGCCAAGACAGTTACCAGAACTTGGACGATTTTCTGATCCGGCACTTCTCATTCTTTCCAGTTTAGCAGACGGGTCTAAACATGGGTACGCTATGATGGAAGACATTCAGCAATTCAGTGGCACTCATTTAGAGCCTGGCACGCTCTACGGTGCATTGAGTCGTTTAGAGCTGCGTGGTTGGATTGAGCCATTGCCGAGTGAAGATAGGCGAAAACCTTATCGTATTACCGCCGCAGGTGCTCTAGCACTTAAAGAACAACTTGCCACAATGGAACGCATAGTTTCCATCGGTCAGCAGCGCCTCCAGCTTAGTTAGCTGTGCCAACGTTAAACGCTATGCTCATCAACCCTACAAGCTAAAGGGATGCATCATATGAAAGCTATTAACTGGATACTTCGTTGCTACCCGCTTCGATGGCGTGAACGTTATCAAGAGGAGATACTGGCTCTGCTAGAGCAACATACGATAACGTCAAAAACTCTATTGGACTTACTACTAGGAGCACTCGACGCGCGCTTAGACCCAAGATATCGGTCGAAAGAGGGTATTATGTTTCAAAACATTCGTGATATGCGTTCCCTATCTATCATTTATATCTGTGCGCTTATTGTGTTTCTGTTCTCGGCGACCTTCTGGCTTATGTTGAACGGCTCACTTGCCTTTCAGGATAACGCTTTAGGTTCTACGACCGAGACACTAGGCTCGATTTGTGTGTTTATAGTGCCTTTGATAGGACTTATAGCACTCCTTTGCATAGCCTATGTAGAACTCAAAAATTCGTTGCAACACCGTCGCTGGGGCGTACCACTCTTTGCATTACTTTGCCTGTGCCTTGCTCCCATCCTACTTTCTAATTCTATATCGTTCCCACCTTCATCGGACTTTCCCCTAATTGTCTATATCCCTGACCTGCTCTTGGCTGTCGAAATGGCTCTGCTTTTAAGTACAGGGTTGTTTATATCAGGAATAAAAGGCTTGCAGTTAGTCATGAACGGTCAGAAATGGCTTGTTTTCTTCGTACTTCTACTTGAGCTATTGTTACCTTTAGGCCAAGTTGCCTATTCTCTTTGGGGATTGCATGGAAATAGTGGCGGCATGGTAAGTCTTGCACCAGGCTATTTCTTGCTAGGAAATGTCGCATTTCCCTCAGTGGCAAGCTTTCTCACATATCTCACACAAGGTATAGCACCTTATCTCACATTAGGTGGTCTGCTACTAGCATTAGTACACGATCCACTAACCACACGGGGCATACATATCGCGCAACGCTTTGGAATACTTATAGTACTCCTCTTGGCCTTCAACTTAGCAATTATAGTAATCTGGGATGTGAATCGCTGGCTAGGTGGTCACGTATGGGTTTTCGATCCTACAGTGGGTATCTGGCCTCTCTTTCACGGCCAGTGGATAAGTGCATTGATTACAAATGTACTGATTTTGGCATTGACCTTGGGCATCATGCTTATTGCACTGGTTCGTAGTTTCACAATTGAGTCCAATACACAAAATAATGTAGAGCATCAACCAGCATAGTAATGCTTGTGCAAAATAATGGCTCAAAAGAAGATAGTGTAAGCCATCTTCTTTTGAGCCATTATTCTTCGTTGGAACTTCACACAGTATAGTGACTACACACCCATTGAACGGCCGATGATCTCTTTCATGATTTCATTAGTACCTCCGTAGATGCTTTGCACACGAGCATCCAGGTAGGCACGAGCAATAGGGTATTCAGTCATGTAACCGTAGCCACCAAACAACTGCACACACTGGTCTAGCACTCGTTTCTGCAGGTCGGAAGTCCACCATTTCGCCATCGCCGCCGTTTCTGGTGTGAGCGTCTTAGCATTTAACTCCTCTATACAGCGATCAACGAAAACACGCGCAATCTCAATTTCTGTCTTCATCTCGGCAAGCTTAAAACGCGAATTTTGGAAACTACCAATTGGTTGCCCAAAAGCTGTGCGTTCTTTACAATATTCCAGCGTCATCTCTAATGCTGTTTCACAAGCTGCAACCGCGCTAATTCCAATATTCAAACGCTCTTGAGCAAGTTGACGCATGAGATAGTAAAAGCCTTGCCCTTCCTCGCCGAGCAGATTAGTTACAGGGACCTCTACATCCTCAAAGAATAGTTCCGCCGTATCTTGAGCCTTGAAGCCCATTTTTTCAAGCTTGCGTCCACGCTTGAAACCTTCCATATCACGTTCCACCACCAGTAAGCTGATACCCTTGTGTCGCTTCGCAGGATCGGTTTTCGCCACAATGATGAGTACATCGCTCAAGATACCGTTGGTGATAAATGTCTTCTGTCCATTTAGGATGTAGCAATTCCCATTACGAACTGCCGTTGTTTTTACAGCCGCCAAATCGCTACCCGTGTTTGGCTCCGTCATCGCAATTGCAGTGATTAACTCGCCTGCACACATTTTAGGCAACCAACGCTGCTTTTGCTCCTCTGTGCCATACGCGAGCAAGTAGGGTAGAACGATATCGTTGTGAAGCCCCATGCCAGCACCAGCACTGGATGCACCAACACGAGCAGTTTCTTCCGCGATAATCGCGCTATAGCTGAAATCATCTACACCGGAGCCACCATACTCTTCTGGCACAGCAAGCCCTAGAAAACCCTGCTGTCCAGCTTTCAGCCACAATTCACGCGAAACAATGCCATCTTTCTCCCACTGCTCATTGTAGGGAACAATTTCCTTTTCTACAAAATGTCGAAATGTGTCGCGGAACAAATTGTGCTCCTCAGTAAACAGCGTCCTTTTCATGGTTGCCTCTCTTGGTTAGTAGTACGTCCTACTTCTCATGTGACAGCAGATTCGTCAACATTAACTATGACTGCTTCTCCTCATTGTATCTTGCATACGAGTAACTTTCCAATCTGAAAATCAGCTTAATTGACAGTGCTGGTAAAGTCAATTTACTTTCTGCTCCTTTCTATACAGAAAGCGGAATAGTGCCTATGATTCAATCACGTAAGAAAATATGATATAGTCAATAAAGATGATTCAACGGATTTTGATATGCGGCCATGCAAGAAACAAATACAGATGTAGGGACCAATGATGCTGTTTCACAATTTTGTACGGATATCTGTAGGGACCAATTCATCGCGTCCTCGTGGCAATCACCCGCCAACGAGGACGCGATGAATCGGTCCCTACAAACGATATGTCTGCATTCATGAGGGAAATTGCATCTTCGCGATCTGGTCTCTAAAAGAACTTGATAAATCGGTTCTTACATGTATATAAAACAGGAGATATCATGAACAGCGAGCATAAACACGCTGATGTTACGAACAACGAGGCAGAAGAACGCTATGAAGTACGTATGGGTGATCAACTCGCTGTCTTAGAGTATAAGCGCAAAGGAAATCATATTACTTATATTCATACAGGTGTGCCACCAGCAATGGAGGGTCATGGAATCGCAAGTCAATTAGCCCACACAGCACTAGAAGATGCACAAAAGGAGCGACTCACTGTCTCACCTCAATGTCCGTTCGTCGCATCGTACATTCGAGAACATACAGAGTATCTTCCACTGCTTAACAAAGCTGAACAAGCACGCGTCATGCAAGAATAAGGAGCAAGGGCGATGAAGCGTTCCCAACATCCACGTATTGCTATTGTTGGCGCAGGTATCGCTGGCCTCAATGCCGCCCTTACATTACAGGATGCCGGTCTTGCATGTACAGTATACGAAGCATCTGATCATATTGGTGGTCGGATGCATTCGGACACCGCGACTTGGGACGATGGCATGGTGACTGAATGGTGTGGCGAGTTTATTGACAGAGATCACGAAACACTACGCCATCTTGCTAGTCGCTTTGGACTTCCGCTTATTGATCTGGAACAACAACATATAGCGGACAATGCACAAACGACTATGTACTACTGCAACCGCTACTACGACGCTCAAGAATTTACACGGGATTTTCGTGTCCTCGCCCCTATTTTGGAACAACACTATCAAGAGGCAGGGTTCCCAACCACACACACACGCTTTACAGAAACAGCATATCAACTCGATCACATGAGCGTATACGATTGGGTAGAGCGATACGTGCAAGGTGGAGACACAACCCCACTAGGTCATATGCTGAATCGTGGCTGTACAGGCTTCTATGGACTCGAAACGCGTCAACAAAGTGCGCTCAATCTTGTTTATATGTATGGTCCCCAGGCAGAGAACAACACGTTTGGAGCACCAAGAGGACCCTTGAGCGGTAGTTCTAAAATCGCTGGCGGCAATCAGCAACTTCCACATGCCATCGCTGCTAGTTTACCCGCAGAATGTATTCAATTAAACCATACATTGGTTGCAATAAAAAAGCTTGATCACAACTCGCTCACGCTCTCGTTCTCAACACCTGATGGCTTTACAGAAGTGAACTGTGACACTGTGATCCTGACGCTTCCTTTTAGTACCCTACGACAGGTCGATTATAAGCAAGCTGGCTTTGACGCGCTAAAGCAAACCGCTATTAAGCAACTTGGCTACGGTACTATCTCCAAACTTTTCTTGCAGTTCGATACGCCCTATTGGTATGAAAATGGTCCTTGGCCTGGTATCAGCAACGGATTTGTCACAACAGACCTGGATATTCAGGTCCTCTGGGACACATCGCTTGGGCAAACAGGCTCACATGGCTTACTTGTCGATTACACGGGTGGTGCTGTTGGAGCTGCATATTCGCCAACAGCACCGTATTCCACCTCAACCGACTCTAAACAGATACAGCAGTATGCTCAGTACTGTATCCAGCAACTGGAACGCGTCTTCCCTGGTAGTAGCAAACATTATACCGGAAAGGCTGCACTAAGTTATCCAACGGGTGATCCCTACTTACGTGGAAGTTATTCATGCTGGCGTGTTGGACAGTACACGCTTTTTGCCGGATATGAGAGAGTACGGCAAGGACCCATTCACTTCGCAGGTGAGCATTGTTCTATCGAGTGGCAAGGCTACATGGAGGGTGGGGCACAAGAAGGGGAACGTGCCGCTCAAGAAATTGTGCAAGAGTACAGGTGAAAGGTGTGATATGACAAATATTCAAACACTCTTTAGTCTTCAAGGTGTAACAGCCGTCATCACTGGTGGAAGCGGGGCATTAGGAAGCGCGATGGCGCGTGGCTTGGCAAGTGCTGGTGCTCGCGTTGCTATTATTAGCCTACGTGCTGAAACCGGCGTAAAAGTTGTAGATGCAATTCAGGCTGAAGGCGGTCAAGCAATCAATATCGCTAGTAGTGTTAACGATGATGCAGCCCTTGCTCGTGCAGTAGAACAGGTTACGAACACCTTTGGTCCCGTTGATGTTCTCGTGAATGCGGCAGGTGGGAACAATCCTCTCGCCACAACAAACGATACGCGTTCATTTTTCGACATAGGCGTGGAAGCGTCAAACGCTGTCTTTAGCTTGAATATGATGGGAACAGTACAAAGTTGTCGCGCCTTTGGACGTGGTATGGCGGAACGCAAACAGGGCAATATCATCAATATTATCTCAATGAGTGCTTTACGTCCCCTCACACGTATCCCAGCCTACAGTGCGGCAAAGGCCGCTACAGCAAACTTTACACAATGGCTAGCAGTGCATATGGCACAAGAATATAGTCCACACATTCGCGTAAATGCGATTGCGCCAGGCTTTTTTCTCACGGAGCAAAATCGCTTTTTACTTACTGATGCACAAAGCGGCGAACTTACACCACGTGGTCATACCATCATTGATCACACGCCAATGGCTCGTCTTGGCACACCCGATGATCTTATCGGCACATTGCTCTGGCTCGCCAGCCCTGCGTCTGCATTCGTGACAGGGATTGTTGTCCCAGTCGATGGCGGCTTCTCGTCTTTTGCTGGTGTGTAATACATGTATTTTCGACGAGAAAGAAGAGGACTCTATGCTTTATGGTACAGGATCAACAAGAGAAACACTTACAGATAATGCTGTGCAACACTATCTCACACAGGCATTTGAGAACATATCGCTTGACAATAAGCGCGTTCTGGTTATCATTCCTGATAGCACCCGTACCGCCCCCATTCCTCTTTTCTTCCGCTTGTTGTATGAGCACATTGGGCAACGTGTCGCACAACTTGACTATCTGATTGCGCTTGGCACACATCCTCCAATGGAAGAGGAGGCAATTGACCGACTCGTGGGCATTTCAGCGCAAGAGCGCATACAACACTATCCCAACGTCCACATTTTTAATCATCACTGGTCACAGCCGGATATGCTGCACACAGTTGGTACCATTTCGCGGAAGGAAGCCCAACAAATCACGAATGGGATACTGGTAGAGGAGGTGCCTGTCATGCTCAACCGTATGATTTTTGACTATGACCAGCTTATTATCTGTGGTCCCGTTTTTCCGCATGAGGTTGTAGGCTTCTCCGGCGGTGCCAAATATCTCTTCCCTGGTATTGCTGGACCCGATATTATCAACTTTACGCATTGGCTCGGTGCGCTTGTTACAAGTATGCACACAATTGGCGTCAAGGATACGCCTGTTCGTCGCATCATTCACCGTGCGGCTGCATTTGTGGATCGTCCATTGTTGTGCATGGCCCTTGTTCTTAAAGGCGAAAATCTACATGGTCTTTATATTGGTTCATACCTTGAAGCGTGGAGTGCGGCAGCAGACCTATCAGCACAGCTTAATATCATCGCGGTAGATACTCCCTTTAAGCGTGTGCTTTCAATACCATCACCTATTTACGACGACCTCTGGACAGCGGCAAAAGCTATGTACAAAACGGAGCCAGCTATAGCCGATGGTGGCGAGGTCATTATCTATGCTCCCCATATCACTGAAATCTCCTATACACATGGCAAACTCATCGACCAGGTAGGCTACCATGTGCGTGATTACTTCACGAAGCAATGGGACTCTTTCAAAAATATCCCTGGCAGCATACTAGCCCACAGCACTCATGTAAAAGGCAGTGGTACATTTGAAAATGGCGTTGAAACACCACGTATTCGGGTCACATTAGCCACAGGTATTCCAGAAGAACGCTGTCGCAAGGTCAATCTCAATTACTTAGACTATAAGAATATTAACGTCGATGAGTGGCGTAACCGTGAGCAGGAAGGCATATTACTCGTGCCACATGCAGGTGAAATGTTGTACCGTGCGGAGTCACTCTTTGCACCCAAGCAAGAAATCGTGAGGGAAAATGCATGAAGTTTGGCGTTTGTGCTTCTTATCTTGATATAGCTACATTGCCCGAAAAATCATTTGACTACTTTGAAGAAAATGTACAACGCTTCTTAGTACCTGAAAAACCGCAATCGCATTTTGAGGCATTGTGGCATGATGTACGTTTGCTCTCCCTACCTCCTATTGAAGCATGCAACAGTATGCTCCCTGCTGATATGTCGTTGATAGCAACCCCAACTCAAGCGGTAAACACTGTTCGGCTTGAACGCTATATCAAGACTATGCTGCAACGTGCCGAGCAGGTGGGCATCCGTGTTATTGTCTTTGGCAGTGGACAAGCACGCATGTGTCCTCCTGGCTACGACCAGGACGAGGCGGTAAAACAACTTGGTGCATATCTTGCGATATGGAGTGAGTGGGCACGACAACACGGAGTACATATCGCGCTCGAACCGCTACGCTATGAAGAAACAAATACGCTGAACACTATCACAGAAGGTGGCGCACTCGTTACAAAGCATAGCAACTCTGGTGCTACTTTACTCATAGACACCTACCATATGGCGTGTAATGGCGAGAAGCCCACCGATATTCTCTCGTGGACGTCGTTGATTTCACATGTACATGTTGCTGAAAAACAAGACCGCGCCGCGCCCGGACACTATGCTGAAGACCTGCGTCCCTACTTTTCTGCCTTACATGAAGGAGACTATGACCAGCGTATCTCAATAGAATGCAACTGGCAAAACTTCTCTGATGAGGTAGGACCTGCGATTGCATCGGTAAAACAGCAATGGAATGAGGTTGTACGGGCCTGATGTATGAAATTGTTATAAGGGAGCGTTTAGCATGAAATTCAATCAAGAACGGAATATATCACCCCTACAACGCCTTCTTGCCGAGGATGCTCTTGGTCAATTACGCAGACGTGAAGGGCGTATGGCAGAACTAGGAAGTGAAAATGGCGTTCTCAAACTTGATTGGGTAGAAGGCGTTGCGCGTTTACTTGCCAATCAGGATTGGTTAGAAGCGGTAGAGACAGAAGCACACACAATTTGGGAACAGGGCATACGTCATATTATTTGGGCCGGTATGGGCGGCTCGGTTATTACGGTGCGTGTTCTGGTCGAGATGGGTTTTGGTGATAAAAAAGATGAACAACACATTACAATTCATCCCTTGGATAGTACCGACGCAGTAGCACTTAATGCTATCGTGCGCTCTATTGCTCAAAGCAAGCATCTTGTGCTACCAACATCCTCTCCCAATGAACCATTTTTACGCACACTTTTGCAGGATGTGATGATGATTGGCGTCTCAATGGGTATGACCTCAGAGGAGCCGATCACACATCTTGAGTGGTTTACATCACTATTGGAACAAGCACATCTACAGCCTGCACAACACTTGCTCATTATGACACTACCCAACTCCTACCTCGATAGCTTCGCCAAACAGTATCAGGTACCGACGCGCCCACTACAGCTTGATGGAGAAACCGGAACGGGTGGACGTATGAGCGCACCAACAACACGTGTTTTTCTATTACCTGTGGCACTCTATCTAACGCGTCTCTCACCCTCTACAACAGGTCTACTACGTCACGTTTTACAACAGGCATGGCACTATCACAATCTTGCCACAACACAACCTGCCGATTTACCATTTGTACAATTAGCTGCCGCCCTGAGTGAGGCTAGTGTAGAGAATGCTTGTCGGCTGCTGCTAAAGATGCCACAAGAATGGCATCCACTTGTACAATGGATTGAACAACTCATGGAGGAAAGTCTTGGCAAAGGTGGCAAAGGTGTAGTCATCTTTGATGAACAAGCTTTGAATGTACACGCAAGACACTATAGCGATCATGACACATTTGTAGCACAGATACTACCTGGACATCCTAAACCTGCACATACGACAAATTATAATTTGTACCAACCCTATCTTGACACTCAAGAACCGATAGAGCGACTCGCAGCCCTTGCCGCAAGCTTTTTAGGGTGGCAGCTAAGCATGGCCTTGTATGGCTATCTTCATGATATTCAGTTCGCAGGTCAGCCAGCCGTAGAAAATTATAAAGCACGAGCGCGTACTTTGCGTAACCAACCTGACCCGTTACAAGCTCTTGCAACATGGCAAGGAAAAGCCGCACAGGGTTCGTTAACACTCTTTGGGCCTGACGATGTACATCAAACATCTTCACCAGCGCACCTTTTCGGAACGGCTCTTTCACTACAAGAACGCTTAGACTATCTTGATTGCACCTTTAACGGTGTTGCCTCACCACAGATACAAGCGGCACTTGCCAATCTCGTACCAGCACTTGGTAACACACTACTAGGTGTTCCAGTAAAAATACGTCAGGCACCCTCCGCCTATCATTCGACAGAGCAAAGCGAGATGGATGGTCCTCCATACCTGGTGAGTTTGCGTATCCTTGTACGCACACATGCGACGAGTCTTCTAGGAACCTATACCGATACATTTTTACGCGCACAAGCCGTCAGCACATGGCAAGCGATGATTGAGCAGGGAAGACGTTGCTATCTATTGCTTGTTGATGGTGATACCGATGATGCAATAGTGAACACCCTCATAAGCTTTTTTGACGAAGTGAAACAGCATATCAATAGAACATAAAGGAGAGATTTTCATATGGCTGAGAAATTGCGTTTTAGCATTATTGGGTGTGGCGTCATTGGCCCAACACATGCCGAGGCTATTGCTAGTTTACCAGATGCCCGGCTTGTTGCCGTTGCTGATCCTTTAGAGGGACGCGCACAAAAGCTGGCAGACAAGTATGGTGTGACACCATACCTGGACATCCAGGAAATGCTAGATCGTGAGCAGTTAGATGTCGTCACGATCTGCACACCAAGCGGCGAACATGGCAAACACGCATGTCAGGCGATGCGAACAGGACGCCACGTTATCGTTGAGAAACCAATGGAAATCACACGGGCCGCGATTGACGAAATGTTGCGTACTCAGCAAGAGATGGGTGTGAAACTCTCTGTCATCAGTCAGCATCGCTTCGATGACGCAACACAACAGATACACACACTTGTGCAGGAGCAAGCCTTTGGTCGTCTTGTACTAAGCAATGTGCTCATTCCTTGGTGGCGTTCACAAGCGTACTACGACAGTGGTGCGTGGCGTGGGACATGGGAGTTCGATGGTGGTGGCGTATTGATGAACCAATCTATTCACTCGATTGACTTACTACAATGGTTGATGGGTCCCGTCAAAAGTCTGTTTGCCTACACTGATACCCTTGCACACCATATGCAGACAGAGGACGTGGGCGTTGCCGTACTTCGTTTTGCCAATGGAGCAATTGGTACCATTGCCGCTACAACAGGAGCCTATCCCGGGGTGGCAACACGCATAGAGCTATTTGGTGATAAAGGTTCAGCCATTATCGAGAATGACAAACTTAGTTATCTCCACCTTGCACAGAATGAGCAAGAGCCAGCAGGTGATTATGGGTCTAATTCTAAAGCTGCACAAAAAAGTGTTGTAGAAAGTTCAACAGCGAACAATCCAGCGGCACTCTCCGCAAATAGTCACGCATTACAGATTGCGGACATGATTCGTGCCATCAAAGAAAACGGGACGCCACTTGTCGATGGCAATGCTGCGCGGCAACCAGTTGATATTATCCTGGGCATTTATGAATCGGTTCGCACACACAAGGAGATATTTCTGTCATGATTCGTCTTTCAGCCTTCGCGGACGAGATTTCCACCGATTTGGATGAACAGATTGCGGTCCTTCAGAGTGAAAATATTCAGTATCTTGACCTGAGGAGTGTGGGGGGAACTAACGTACTCGATCTAACAGATCAGCAAGTAATGACTATCAAGCAAACCCTGAATAAGCAGAACATAGGAGTCGCATGCATCGCATCGCCTCTTGGCAAAGTTTCCATTACGAGTCCGTTTGATGAACACTTGAAAAAGCTGGAACGCGCGATAGAGCTTGCCAACATCTTTCAGACTCCATTCATTCGCATCTTTTCTTTCTATCCTCCTGTTCTTTCAGCAGAGGACGCAGAAAGTGGAGAGTTTGTCGATCCCACGGAGTGGCGCGATGAGGTTCATAAGCGGCTCAAGAGCATGACAGCACAGGCACAGGCAGCTAATATTACGCTCTTACATGAGAATGAGAAAGACATCTACGGCGATACCATCGCACGATGCGTAGACCTTCTTAAAAGCATTGATAGCGCACATTTTCAAGCTGCATTTGACCCAGCGAACTTTATTCAGTGTAGTCAAATCCCATTTCCCGATGCCTATGAAGCACTTAGTACATGGATACGCTACATGCATGTGAAGGATGCGCTTGCGGATGGAAACGTCGTAGCAGCAGGAGAAGGAGAGACACATTGGTCCGATCTCTTGCAAAACCTCCATAAAAATGGCTACGATGGCTTTTTCTCGCTTGAACCACACCTTGCACTCGCAGGACAGTTTCAAGGCTTTAGCGGCCCCGAACGCTTTCGTCACGCCTCGCAATCATTTCAGAAGTTGCTGCAAGCCATGCATTGGGAATACGAATAAAATTATTTTATTCTGTATCGACTTGCAAGTCGATGGTCAAGAAACGCAATAAGTCTTTGTATTGTGGTGCGCGTTCTATCGCCGCACCACATGCAACCATAGCTTCATCATAGCGAGTAAGTTTCCAGAGTAACGTTCCCTTCGCCCAATGAGTCTCCGGGTCGTTCACATCATGTACGAGTGCTTTATCATATGCCGCAAGTGCGTCTTCATGCTGCTCCATCTCACTAAAAACACGTCCTATTGCATTGTAAAAAGGCACGACATCGTAGGTATGCTCTAGTGCTTGTTGATAGGTAGCTATAGCTTCCTCATAGCGTTTGAGAAAGAAGAGCGCATCGCCTTTACGCATTTGTACATGAGCATTCGTAGGCTCAAATGCAAGTACCCGTTCGTAAGCAACGAGAGCTTCTTCATAGCGGTCGAGAAACATCAAGACGGCCGCTTTGTTCTCAAAAAAGACTGGTTCGGTAGAATTAAGGAGCGTTGCCTGTTCATATGCCATAAGTGCTCGTTGGTAAAACTGAAGCCTGTACAATGAATTGCCCTGATTGTTATACGCGTTTGCGTCACCAGGATTTAACTGAATACATCGTTCATAGGATGCCACAGCGTCTTTATGCTGCTCAAGTGCCGCTAACACAACCGCCTTATTATAGTGAAATGTCGCCTCTTTTGGAGCAAGTAATATAGCTTTCTCATAGTACAATAAAGCTTGCTTGCAGCGGTTCAAACGATAGAGCGCAGTTGCCTTACAATTCATGGCATATACGTTTTGCGGATCATGCACCAGTACCTGCTCAAACGCTTCTATCGCCTCTTTATGTTGTTCAAGCAGTGTGTGAAGATCGCCTTTACATACATAAGCACAAATATATGAAGGCTCAAGCTCAATTGCCTGTTCGTATGCTTCCAATGCAAAGTCGAAGAGTTCGAGATTACACAAAACATCGCCACGCTCGCACCAGGAGTGAGCAGAGGTGGGATCAAATTCTTCCTCTTGCTCCTCAAGATCAGGTTGGGGTGTGGCAACAGTGAAATTTGCTAACTCTTCTGTGGTAAAGCCGGTCCGTGTGGCATCCCATCCTCCTTGCTCTTCCACCACAAGGTCGGCAGAAGTAGCATCACGCCACCCTCTTGTATCCATAAGCTCCCCCTGGTTTTATAGGTGGTGTCTGCGTCGTGGAATTGTGTTATGTATACAATACATCGTAGAACATTTTAAAGCAACCTACCTCAAAAGAAGAAAACGTGTTTTTCTGAGTAAATAAGATATAACCTGTAAGCTTGAATAAGCAAATCTACATATTGAAACGATAGTATGTCCAATTTCGTGCGAATCTTGAAGTAAGAATTATTCAACAACGTCGTGTCTTATTGAACCAGACAAATTTCTAGTAGAGTAAGGATGAAGATGAATACTTATCAAAATGTTAATGCTCCACCTGTTTACAATCCTCCTCGACGTGGAGGAAGTAGTTGGCTACATACATTATGGGTTGGCCTTTTGCTGTTTGTTGCCGCGACCGTTATTCTGTTTGCGACAGGCAACCCTAATTTGTACCCAACCGTGATTCTAATTGGTAATTTCCTTGTACCCGTAGTTTTTGTTGCCTTTCTCTACGACCATCAACATCTTAGTCAACTGACACCCGAAACAATCGGACGTAGCTTTGGAGTTGGCGGCATCTTGGGTGTCCTGGGTGCATCGGTACTCGAAACGCTACTGATTCACGCGCCATCAAACGCTAATCAAGGGCTTTCACTTGGTAGTGCGTTTGGCGTTGGTCTCATCGAGGAGGGATGTAAGATAGCCGCCGTCATGTTTATAGCACGACGCATGCGTCACACGGAGTCAATTGATGGCCTCTTATTAGGGGCGGCAGTTGGCATGGGCTTTGCCGCGTTAGAGAGCACAGGCTATGCCTTTACAGCGTTTCTCACACAAGGTCATGCAAGTGCCTCGATTATCTCGACAGTGTTACGCGGCCTTCTTGCCCCCTTTGGTCATGGTGTATGGACAGCCATTCTTGGGGCGGTCTTATTCCGGCAAAGCGGTCCAAAACATTTCCGCATCACAGGGCTAGTTATTGTGACGTACCTTTTCGTCTCAGTACTGCATGGTCTTTGGGATGGTCTGCCTCTTGTCTTCTTCCTAACCATCGTCATTCCTCCTGGCATCCCCATTTCAGTAGCCACAGTTCTGCTTAGCATCATCGGTATTGTTGTGCTTGTAGTGATGTATAGGCGTGCGCTCCGTCAGAAGTTCTCGCAGCCACCAATTGCACAAGGGTAGGTAAATATGAAGGGACGAAGTTTTATGAGTTTCGTCCCTTCCTTTGTCTTTTACTCAGGACCAATGGAACGCAATTTCTTTCGTAGTCCTGCACGTCTTTTCGTTTCAAGCCGACGTGTACGGCTAGCAGTCGTTGGACGTGTTGGTCTGCGTGGCACCTCGATACGTTGCATCTCTTCAAGACGTTCCGCCATACGCTCATAAGCTGCCTCGCGGTTGGCATGTTGTGAACGCCGCTCCACCGCAGTTACGGTGATACCACTCGGACGATGGTGCAAACGCACTCCCGTCTCAACCTTGTTGCGATGCTGTCCCCCAGGTCCACTGGCAATAAAAAATTCTACGTCACTGTCCCGCTCCAGCAATTCGCGGTCAGTTGGATATATCTCAGTCACGAATAGTTCCTTTAGCAAAGATAGCATTACGTTCTTATTACTTACTATACACGATACAAACAGAGAGCGATAGACTTTTCTTGGTATGACATAGTTCGTCTAAAGTCAGCATCCTACCACTATTTCAGGAGTGAAGAGGGGAGTGAAGAGCATTTCAATGTCTTCCTGACAATCACATAGACCGTATAGGAGCACTGCAAGCAGACAAAAACAACTCCAAAACGATATACTGTGATTGTCGATAACGTCAAGCAGTAACAAGGAGTACCTATCATTATGGCAACACACGCATCTCCTTTCGCCTCAACACTTCCTGGTCGCTATTACTACGACACAGCACTTTACGAACAAGAGCAACAACGTATTTTTTCACAACTATGGGTATGTGCTGGTCACGTGGCAGCACTCGCTGAAACAGGAGCATACCAGACGATAACGATTGGCGAAGAGAGTGTGATTGTGTTACACCATAGCGATGGAACCTTCCGTGCCTACCTCAATATATGCCGTCATAGAGGCGCACGACTATGTACAGAAGAAACGGGACGATTAAAAGGTTCAATTCAATGTCACTACCACGCGTGGACCTATGGCCTTGATGGACGATTGCTTGGCGCACCGAACATCCTCTCAAATGCTCAATTTGACCGTGCCGCCTACGGTCTACTTCCCGTGGCACTTGAGATATGGGAAGGTCTTATCTGGCTCAACCTTTCGGACAATCCACCGTCACTAGAAACACAGGTACGCGAACCTATTATTGAACGCTTTGGGAACTACACGCCATTCGCGGGCTACGATATAGGCAATCTTGTTATTGGCAAGACGCTTAGCTACGAGGTGCAAGCCAACTGGAAAATTATTCTTGAGAACTTCATGGAGTGTTACCATTGTGGCCCTATGCATCCCGAATTTTGTCAGTTATTGCCAGGTTTTCGCAGCGGTTCGATTTATGAAGGTGAAGCAGCGGCAACTCTCGCTGCTTCCACACAGGCATTTACTATCACAGGTAAGGCTAGTCGTCCACCACTAAAAGGACTTCTTCCCGGCGATGAACGTCACTACTACGGTATTGTAATAAACCCCAACGTCCTGCTCAATCTTCTCCCCGATCATGTCGTTTTTCACACCGTTCTTCCACAAGGACCAGAACGCAGCCGTGTGACCTGCTCCTGGTTATTTGATGCAGAAGTCGCGGCGCAACCTGATTTTGACCCGATGGATGCCGTAGAGCTATTTGATATCGTCAATCGCCAGGACTGGGAAGTATGCGAATTGACTCAACAAGGTATGCATTCAAAAGCCTTTACACACGGCGGTATCTACATCCCTGAAGAACAGCATATTCGAGCATTCGCCGATTTTGTGCTGGCACAACTCAAGTAAAAAGACGACTACACTACAAGAAGGCTGTTTGTCATAAATAGTCATGGCCTATACGAATGACTGGTTGCGAGCAAAGAAATTGCGTTGTACAGTAGAACAGACCCTACTTCATACATCATATACAAAAGCAACAAACCAGTTATTTCACACACCGAAACGAGGATATACTTGTGAGCGATGAGTTTATGACGAACCGTGGGCATCAACAAACACTGCTTGTGCTGGGTGCTGGACCAAAGGCGATTGCAATCGCGGCAAAGCGAATGATACTTGCCAAATTGGGCTATAACGTGCCACGCGTCGTCATTGTTGACCGTCAAGGAGTCGCGGCCCATTGGTCCGGTTCATTCGGCTTTACCGATGGCCGACAAGTGCTCGGCACACGTCCAGAGAAAGACATCGGCTATCCCTATGCCTCAACCTGCTGGGACACGGGCGAGTTGAACAGGAAAGTCAATAAAGAAATGCTGCTCCTTTCCTGGCATAGTTATCTGATTGATAGTGGTGGTAGATACTCCGATTGGGTTGATCGTGGCAGGAGTAGTCCTACACATGGTGAATGGTCACGCTACATTCAATGGGTCGCGGACAGAGTTCAGCCAGAGATTCATATCGCTGAAGTGCGCGGTATCACTAGTACAAAACATCATCACCGTTGGCAACTTTCGTGTATGCCAACTGGCGGCACTGCACCGCTTACCCTCGAAGGCGATGGATTGGTTATCACTGGTCCTGGTGTTGCACTCACTATCCCAGGACAGCCAGATCGACATTCACGTATTATGGATGGCGGTTCTTTCTGGACACATGTAGATGAATTTGATTCTATGCGTCAAACGCTCAAAAAGCCGTTGAATATTGGCATCATCGGTATTGGCGAGACAGCTGCTGCAATCATTCTTGCTCTGCTCGATGCCCTCAAAGATAAAGCATTTATCGAGGTCATCAGTCCCTATGGAGTCCTCTACTCGCGTGACGAAGGCTTCGAGGAAAATAAACTCTTTTCAGATCCCGATGGACGATCCGCTAGCCTCTATGGGAATCATCGCCATGACGCGAACTGGCTTCTTTTAAGCGAGGAGGACCGCCGCGAATTTGTACGCCGCACAGACCGAGGCGTGTTTTCGCTGCATGCGATGGAGGAGATCAATCGCGCCGAAAATGTACGCTCAGTAGGTGGGACAGCACAAAAGATAGTAGCCTCGGATGATAGCATAGCTGTAGACATCAAATACGGGGACACGACACAGCGTGACGAGTATGATTATGTGATCGTTGCACGTGGCTTCGATCCGCTATGGTTTACCACGCTCTTTGACGCACATACACATGAACGTCTTGCCACAATGTCAGAGTCAATGGATAGACGCATACTAGAAAGTTCCGTCGGAGAGAATTTGGCTATACGCAATTTCGCACCAAACCTCCATTTACCCATGCTAGCAGGTGTCTCGCAAGGTCCAGGCTTTCCCAACCTGAGTTGTCTTGGACTACTCTCTGACCGTGTTCTCTCATCGTACTATGTAAGTTCGGCTTCTTAATAAAAGGGATCGAGACATTCGTTGCCTTCATCATTCTCCAAATGATGAAGGCAACGAATGTCTCAGCTCACTATCTACCACTTATCCCAATGCAGTACATTATCCAGCGGTTCACGTGATGCAGGCTTGAAATCCGTTCCAATAGTATATGCAACAGGCATTAATGCGGTCTGTGTGATTTTCTCGTAGGGAATGCCCAGGATTTCTGCCGCCTCCTTTTCATAGGGCAGATGCAACGTTGTCCAAGCCGAACCCAGGCCACGAGCGCGAGCCGCCAGCATAAAACTCCATGCAGCAGGCAAAATTGATCCCCAGGAACCCGCTTGCCCTTCTATAGTTGGTATCTTTTCAAGCCTCCCAGCAAGACAGGGAATGACAAAGACAGGAACCTCGTGTAGGTGTTCCGCAAGATAATCTGCTGAGTCCACAACACGTTTCTGTGCCTGCTCGCGTAGCGAATCTTGTGCAAGTCTGCTCGCAGGTGCAGGCTGACTACGATAGACCGCGAACGACTTGCGATACAGTTCTGCGATAGCGAAACGCTTCTCCGCATCGGTTACAACCACAAAGTGCCAACGCTGACTATTGCTACCAGTCGGTGCTTGTACCGCGAGTTCCAGGCATTCGCGAATCAGCTCTGGCTCAACAGGCCGTGTCAGGTCAAGACGTTTACGCACTGAGCGCGTTGTTGCTAACAATTCATCAGGCGTCAGGTTTAAGAGCGGCATCATATTCTCCTTGAAATAGTATGTGATGGAAAGATAACACTATTGTACTTCTACAATGCATAGTACAACAACTTTTATCTTGATAGACAAGTAAAGCCTGATCGTTTGTGTCATAACGTTTGCCTTGCTACCCCTGTATCCTTGTTGAACACGATAGAAGCACAGATTGAAACTCAACCCTATCACGTTGCGTACTTGTTGCAAGAGACGTGTACTATTTTAAACAAGGGAGTTGCTACATGCATTGCGAAAAAGCGTATTTGGTGATCAATCCGAGAGAGGGTCAGGACATGACGAAGCTGACCGATGTTTTCACTATCCTCTCGGCAGTTGGGTGGGACGTTGACAACGCACTAGTAGAGTATGGCGGTCATGCACGTGAGTTAGCAGCGAAAGCTGCGAAACATGAGTACGATGTAATTATTGGGCATGGCGGCGATGGCACAACTAACGAGCTTGTAAATGCTGTGATGCAAAGCAAAGAACGTAAAAGTATTGTTTGTGTTCTTCCTGGCGGTACCGCCAATCAATGGCCTCATGAAATCGGTGTGCCCGTTGACCCAATTCAAGCAGCATTAACGCTCATCAATAGCGATGTGCGTCGAGTCGATGTTGGACGTATTACCGTACAAAACATCGCTTTTCCCAACACCCCTAATAGTGAACAAGCATATCAAGAACAGCAGAAAGACAAAAAGCACAAGAAGGAAGACACGATAGAACACTATTTCTTACTCACTGCGGGTCTGGGGATCGACGCCTCTGTCATTAGCCACACCTCTAAATCCCTTAAAGAGCGTATTGGAAGTCTTGCGTTCGATGTCGCCGCCGCAAAAGAACTTCCACTGCAGCATCCCTTCCACATAGAGATATGCGAAGTTGATGACGAACGCCCACCAAAAATGCTCTGGCAAGGAGAAGCACAGCAAATCGTCCTTGGCAACACACGTTTATATGGCGATGCTATCAACTTAACGCCGAATGCCTACATTGATGATGGTTTGCTCGACATCTGCATTATCACAGCAGATAGCCCATTTACAAAACTGCAGCAGATGGCTTCACTTGTGCTTCAACACAAGCCAGATAGCAATACGACCACATATGTTCAGGCCGCACACTTCACGATTACCTTGCCTGCAACGGTAGGATTACAGTTGGATGGCAGCGAACTGGACCTTTCAGATTGTTTAAATGACCAGGACAAAGAGGCATTACAGCAGGCAAAAGATATGACAAATATCATGGTAACATATCGCCTCGATGTACTATCACAAGCCCTGTCTGTAGCTATTCCACGTACCTATGACAACACGCTTTTTGCGAATGTACCACACAATACTCAAGAACACAGTACTGAGACGCATACCAAAAGTGTTGAAACCGCACAACGTATCACACAAGAGCACATTCAAACGCTTATTGGGCAAAGTAAACAAGTGACGCTTCAGGGCATCGTGCCAGACCCTGACAAGCGCAATAACTATATCATCGCTGGCACGACACGTAAAGAAAGCACAGGTGACATAAAACCAGCCGCAGTGCGTGTCACAACAGACACAAAATTATATCAGCGTACAGGTGAGCCAATAGAAGCTACGGCCCTTGAAGCCCTACATGCAGAAACAATACTGCTTGTCGCAGGCAAGGAAAGCAAACGTGGCGTTATACAAGCGTCCAGTATAGTATACTAGAATCTTGTAACTATCTATGCTATTCTACCTGCAAAGCTCTTCTTATTCATCAAATGCTATGCTATGATATACTGCAAACATAGTATTTGGTGTAATGTTTTGCCTGTAAAAATAAGTATAGAACGCTAGTGCCTCTTTGCGAGCAGCAGATAAAGCATTGCACCTAGAAAAAGAAGGGATACAAGTGTGACTGAATTTGCTGTTGTCTATACAGATCATCAGGATAGTGACGATGCTGGAAGAACTCTTGGCTTACAAATTGCAGAAGCGATACAAGGTTCACCCGACGTAGTTATTCTTTTTGCTGCGCCCACTTACGACCACGCGACACTCTTACAAGCCCTCAAACGCACATGTCATCCTACACTCCTTTTAGGATGCTCGTCGGCAGGCGAGTTTACCAATACTACATATGGTGTGGGAGCGGCCAGTGCTGTTGCGCTACGTTCAGACACAATGAAATTTTCGCTCGGAGTTGGACGGGCATTAAGCAAAAATCGTAACGTGGCCGCTAAAACACTCCTTACCACTTTTCGTGGCATAAAAGATAGTAAGTATAAATACCATGCAGCGATTGTTTTAACAGATGCCCTTGCAGGACTTACCGATGATCTTATAGAGCAGTTGACACTGCTTACCACTGGCTCTTATCAATTCTTTGGTGGAGGCGCAGGCGACAATGCCCAGTTTAGCCATACGCCCGTCTTCCATGATACCGACGTTCTTTCTGATGCAGTGGTGGCACTTGAAATACGTTCAAATAGACCCGTTGGGATTGGCGTGCATCATGGATGGCGACCTGTAAGTGAGCGGATGCAGGTGACACAAGCGAATGGCATGTACTTAATGTGCTTGGATGACAAACCTGCAATTCAAGCCTTTCAAGAGCATGCTAGGGCAACAGGACAAACATTTGATCCCGATGATCCACTACCCTTCTTTCTACATAATTTGATTGGCATAGATGTTGGTGGAGGATACAAATTGCGCGTCCCCCTTTCTGTGGATGCTGATGGCTCTATTTTGTGTGCGGCGGATATACCCCCTAATTCCACGGTCTGTATTATGTGTACGTCCGATGCTGCAGCAGCAGAGGCGGCGGTAAGTGCGACGAGTGCTGCCCTACAACGGCTTTACGGCAGCAAACCTGCGGTTGCTCTCTTCTTTGATTGTGTCGCTACTCGTCTGCGAATGGGAAAAGAATTTGGCTTTGAGCTAGACGCAGTAAGAAAGAAACTAGCACCAGTTCCTTATGCAGGATGCAATTCACATGGACAGATCGCACGTGCCGAAGGCCAGTTTAGTGGCTTCCACAATTGCACCGCCGTTGTCTGTGTCATCCCCGAATAGTTGATATGAAACGAGGTGAGAGCATACTATTTCTCACCTCTTCAAGCTCAGGCATCTTGCACTCTACATCGTCCACGGAAAAACACCTAATATCCACGCTTTCGGTCAACAGTGTTGTACAGCGATTCGCCAGCGAGATAGCGACGTAAGTTTTCCTCGAAAATAGTCGCGGCCCGTTCGTTATAATTTGGAGTCACACCCGAATCGTGCGGACTCATCAACACATTGGGCAAGTCCCAAAGCGGCGATGTTGACGGCAGCGGCTCTTGCTGAAAGACATCAAGCGCAGCACCAGCTATCTGTTTCTGCTCAAGCGCAGAAATAAGTGCCGCTTCATCGCACACATCACCACGAGCGATATTCACAAAGAACGCGCTGTCCTTCATAGCCTCGAACGCTTCTGCATTGAACATTGCCTTTGTCTCTGTTGTCAAAGGAACGGCGGCAACCACAACATCACACTCTTTTACCATATTGTGCAGCTGGTCAAACGTATAGTAACGTTCTGGCAATGTCCCTTCTGAGTCACCAACATTAGGAAACTGGTAGCCTGTATCTTTATGATTGTCACTATGTTGCATTGCCAGGATACGCATCCCATACGCCTGTGCTAGCCGTGCGATTTGGCGTCCAATACTGCCATAGCCGACAATGCCAATCGTTTTTCCGTGCAGTTCGTCGATAGATGACTCTGTGCTTTCCTTATCTTTGCTCCACTCTTTACCTTGCTTCCAGACAAGTAACTGCGGTAGTTTACGATACCATGCCTGTATCATGGTAAACACATACTCAGCGATATTGATCGCATGCACTCCACTTGCGGTGGTAATCACGATATCTGTTTGAAAAAGAGGACCGTCCACCAGCCGATCAGCACCAGCCGAGTAAAGCTGTATCCAGCGTAACTTGGGAGCTTGCTCTGGTTTTGGCATTTTCCAGGGGAAACCATACAGTATTTCTACCTCTTGCCACAGGGCATCCTGTGAAGACAACGAGGGTCGGTGTTCAATTGTCAAGTCGGGTGAGACCTGTTTCAAACGCTCCACCCTGTCTTGCTCAATCGGGGCCGAGATTAGCACAACACGCGTCATATCTACTATAACTCCTCTTGCTATTTGCTACATGTAAAATAGAAGCAAGGCATGAATGATGGCAATGAAGTTGTCTGCAGACAGCTTCATTGCCATCATTCATGCCTTGCTTCTTAACTTTTCTCTGTTAAGAGTACCACCTTTCCCGTCACTTTGCGTTGCATCATATCGTTAAGTGCATAGGCTGCATCTTTGAGAGAGTAGGTCGCGGAAACCAATGGTTTAATTTTTCCAGTCTGAAACCACGCCAGCAGTTCTTGCAAGTTTTGCAGATTGCCTTTGGGATTACGTGCCACAAAGGTGCCCCAAAACACACCAACGATAGAGCACCCTTTGAGCAACGGCAAGTTGAGTGGGATACGTGGAATATCGCCAGTCGCAAACCCAATTACAAGGTAGCGGCCCTCCCACGCCATGTTGCGTAGTGCTACCTCGGAATAGTTACCCCCAACGGGATCATACACAACATCAACACCGTTCCCTTTTGTCAGAGCCTTCAATCGCTCTTTGAGGTCTTCAGTCGTATAGTTAATGACTTCATCGGCCCCATGCTCTTTGCACACGGCAAGTTTCTCGTCAGTCGAGGCGGCAGCGATAACACGAGCACCCATCACCTTCGCAATCTCAATTGCAGCAAGCCCAACGCCACCTGCTGCACCAAGCACAAGCAGGGTCTCGCCTGGTTGAATCTGCGCGCGATTCTTTAGGGCGTGATACGATGTGCCATAGGTCATAACAAAGGCCGATGCGGTGGCAAAATCCATGCCATCTGGTATCGGTATAAGCTTAGAGGCTTCGGTGGCAACCTCTTCCGCGAAGCCGCCCCAGCCCGTAAATGAGATGACCCGACTCCCTACACGCACACCTTCGACGCCCTCACCGAGCGACTTGACCACGCCCGCGACCTCACCCCCTGGCGAAAAGGGCATCTCCGGCTTGAACTGATATTTGCCCTGAATGATGAGCGTATCAGGAAAGTTCACACCACATGCCTTGACATCGAGCACAACCTGCCCTTTGGCAGGTATAAGTGGCGCAACATCCTCAAGCACAAGTTCTTCTGGTGGCCCGTAGGCTTTGCATAATACCGCTTTCATGACAACCTCCGGCTTATTGATGCTCACGATTACGAAACGCTGTAATCTCAGCACAGTGACGCTGAATATGTCCAGTCAAATTACTCACGATATCACCGAGGCTGCGCTCCTTATCGCCGAGCGTCCCTTTTTTCTCGATAGTCTCGACAGGAACACGTGCCAGAAGTGCTGTGGCGTCGGCTTGCACCTCTTCAAACTCGTCAACAACTTGTTGCGCCGTATGATTGCCCCGCGCTTCAACCTGTATACGGTTAAAATCAGCGTATTGCGTTCTATATTGGGTTAAATAGGGAGTGTCGGACGACGTTCCTAGCACGGTCTCGAACATTTCCACGAGCAGGTGCTCATATGAGGCGAGATGTGCAACAATGTCTTTTACCGTCCAGCTATTCTCGGCTATAGGAACATCCCATTCCCCTTCGTTTAAGTTATCGACGGTCTGAATAACAAGCAAGTGTGCATTTTCTAAGTTTTCGGCTACATTCATATGTGTTCCCTTTCTTCTACAGAGATATTTTGTGCAAACCACGTTGGTTGCGATACATGCGAGAACAAAAAGCTACGAATGGTAGTATAGCACTCAGAAGCTAATACAAGCTATATTTGACCATTACTATGCAAGACTGTATAGTAATGGTCCAGTTACTCATTCCTGTGCAGAGATAGCCCTGCTCAACTATTAGCGTAGAGGACGGAAAAAAGCACGAATGTCTTCGACAAGTAACTCTGGTTCCTCCAGGGCCGCAAAGTGACCGCCATGTGCCATTTGCGTCCAGCGTTGAATGTTGAAGGTGCGCTCTGCCCACTCACGAGGCGCAGGAGTAATATCTTTCGGAAAGAGAGCTACTGCAGTCGGCACATCGCTGTGCTCTTCATATGTTTGCGGAGTTGGATTGTGCATCTCCTCAGCATAAATGCAATTCGCAGAATTAATCGTTTCCGTCGCCCAATAGATAGTGAGATTGGTGAGCAATTCGTCTTTGGTAAAGCTATGTTCGACTTCACCATTACAGTCACTCCACGCACGAAACTTCTCGACAATCCATGCGGCAAGTCCTACAGGAGAAGCATTTAATCCATATGCAAGTGTTTGTGGCTTCGTTGCCTAAATCATTGCATACGCGCCCTCTTGAAACAGGAATGAGGTAGTCGCTTGCACATATTTTTGCTCCGCTTCTGAAAGGTTCGTCGGCTTCTGACTGAAATAAGGGTAATTCACGTCAGTCAGGTGAATGCCAATGAGATTTGTTGGATGAGCAAGTGCTAATCGTTGCGTAACCCCACCACCAATATCGCCACCTTGAGCAGCAAAACGTTGATAGCCTAATGTTTCGGTCATCAATCGCGTCCACAAGTCGGCGATACGCGATACGGTCATCCCAGGCTTGGTTGGCCGATCTGAGAAGCCATATCCTATGAGAGAGGGAACGATAATATCAAACGTATCGGCCGCATCACCGCCATAACTCTCTGGGTCCGTAAGCAGAGGGATAATCTTGAGCATTTGTGTGAAAGAGCTAGGCCAGCCGTGCGTAATAATGAGTGGCAGAGGATGAGACCCCTTGCCATGCTCATGGATGAAGTGGATGCCAACACCATCTACGTCGGCACGGTAGTGTGCAAACGTATTTAGCATCCTCTCCTGTGTACGCCAATCAAAGTGCGTTCTCCAATAGTTTGTTAACTCTTTTAAATATGCAAGGTTCGCTCCATAGTTCCAATCCGCTCCCTGTACCTCATCAGGCCATCGGGTTTGCGCTAGCCGTTCGTATAGATGGTTTAACGTTGCTTGCGGAATATGTACCGTAAAGGGTTGCTTGATCATAAAACACCTTTCTTCTTTACCAGCCGTAGAGATCAACAATTTTTGCTTGATGTGTTTACCATGCATAGCGTATCATGCAACCAGGACAGAAACAGTCCTCTTTCAAGAGACATTCTTGAAAGCTTGTAGAAAGTCGTCTGTGCCATGTATCATCCAACTAGTCGTGTTCTTACAGTCCTTGAATTGCTTCAGTCCAAACCTGGGATGAGTGGACCAGAATTGGCCTCTCGTTTAGAAGTCGATGTGCGAACAGTACGCCGCTATATAACGACACTTCAAGATATAGGTATCCCAGTTGAAGCAAGTACAGGTCGCTTCGGGGGATATAGGCTCCGTCCCAGCTTTAAGCTACCACCGCTCATGTTCACAAATGATGAAGTTCTTGCCCTCACTATAGGTTTGCTACTCGCTCAAAAGGTAGGAGTCAAGGCTATTATGCCAACAGTTGAGGGAGTTCTTGCAAAGATTGAGCGTGTATTACCTGCTTCATTGCGCCAGCATATCCAAGCAATTCAAGACACGCTCGTTGTTGGCATCGCCACACCGGACGTGCTTGTGGAACAGCTTGTGGTGGAAACCATGACTCTTGCAGCTCAGCAGGGCTATTCAGTGCAACTACACTACCGAGCAGACGATGGGAAGGAAACGGAGCGCGTCTTTGACCCCTACAGAGTTATGTACCACGATGGATGGTGGTATACTGTTGGCTATTGTCATTTACGCTCTAATCTTAGAGTCTTTCGCTTGGACCGAGTACAGCACCTTGAGATACAAGAAACAAAGTTTACTCACCCTCCCGATTTTCACAACCTTGAATACATGATTAAGTCATTCGCCGCAACCTCTGAGATATGGAATATAGAAGTTGTTTTGCTTCTTTCACTGGAAGAGGCACGTCGTACTCTTCCCCTAACACTCACAAACTACACGCTTGAACATCACGCTCAGGGCGTTCTTTTACGAGCATTCGTTGAAAGTCTTGATTGGATGGCGCGTTTCTTAGTTGGCTTGAGATGTTCGTTTATCATTTATCAACCTGTTGAACTGAGGACAATACTAAAAGGGATTGCAGAAGAAATGCTTCGTCTAGCACAAGCTTGAAACGTTAATAGCAGGAGGAATCATCATGGAACAACAACTTCGTGCTCTACTTCGGGAACTGGAAGAAACCGGACAAGCAAACGATGCCCAGCAGCAGGACCGCCGCAACAAGATGCTTAACTTGGAGCCAGAAACGGCACAAGTGATCAGTATGCTGATTAGTAGTGGTCGTCGCAAACATATCCTTGAAATTGGCACCTCGAATGGCTATAGCACCATCTGGTTGGCAGAGGCCACTCATAAAGTTGCAGGGCACGTTACAAGCATTGATCGTGACATGCATAAACAACAGCTAGCCGATGCAAACCTACAACGTGCTGGTCTGCGTCAAAGCGTCACTCTCATCTGTGGTAATGCAACTGAGATTGTGGCAAATCTGTCAGGCCCTTTTGATTGTGTCTTCTTCGATGCTGATCGCCTCAGTGCTCCAGCACAATTAAAACTCCTTCTGCCTAAGCTAGCCCCCGATGCACTGGTTCTTGCCGATAACGTCCTCTCTCACCCGGAGGAGATCGCAGAGTATTTAAAGACGTTGGCGAGCATACCTTTTTTTGAGCACCTCGTCATTCCCATCGGCAAAGGTTTGAGTGTCGCGTATAAAGGTTAATACTATTGGTGTTCAACTTTCCCCACGTGGAACGTGTACAACTATGATAGTGCTTACCCAATTAGATACTAGCGAGTAACACAAATAAAGTGGAGGGAACCTATGATTACCAGGAATACGACACGTCCCTGGATACAGGGTGCGATTGCAGGTTTTGTTGCGACAATACCAATGACCATTTTTATGCTTAGCACACAACGATTTTTACCCAAGGGTCAACGCTACGACCTGCCACCAGAGCTTATCACCAAAGACCTTGCAGACAAAGCGAATGTCAAACAGAAGATGAATAAGACGCAAATACTAGCCGCTACCACCGTTTCACATTTTGGCTATGGTGCCACAATGGGCGTACTTTACAGTCTTCTAGGGAGGCGGCTACCATTTACCTCTGGTCTAAAGGGCATTGTATTCGGTCTCGTCATCTGGGCAGTAAGTTATCAAGCACTGTTACCCCTGCTTGGTATCTCAGAGTCTTCACACAGTGAAACAACACGACGTAATCTGATGATGATTGGAGCGCATATCATTTGGGGCGCAGGTACGGGAATAGCAGCAGAATTGCTATAACTTATGAGAAGAAACGATGGAGCTATTCGACAAAGCGATAACCCACTCCCCATACAGTATCAATTCTTTCGCCAAGTACGCCAAGTTTCTTACGCAGACGTGTGATGTGATTGTCTATAGTGCGGTCGAAACCTTCGTAGCTATCACCCCACACCTGCTGCAAAAGCACTTCGCGTTTGAACACCCAGCCTGGATGTGAGGCAAGTAGCACCAGCAGTTCGTATTCTTTCGGCGTCAGGTCAATCTCTTGCCCATCGAGCCGCACAGAACGTTCCACGACATGGATACGCAGTGGTCCACGTATGATAGGAGGTGGACCGTTAGAAACGGGAGCAATAGACTGTTGATAAGAAGATGCGGTAAGAGGTGAGGCTGGAATTGTTGTTGTACCTTGACTATCTAGTTCTATACGGCGTAACATCGCCCGTACACGAGCAAGCACTTGACGAATACTAAAGGGTTTGCTGATGTAATCGTCTGCCCCAACCTCTAACCCAAGAATGGAATCGACCTCTTCGGTACGCGCCGTGAGCATAATAATCGGGGTAAGATACTGTTGCCGCACACGTCTACAGACCGCCAAACCATCCATACCCGGCAACATCCAATCTAAAATAATGAGATGTGGCTGCTGTTGTTGCACCATTGTTAAAGCAGTTACACCATCAAACGCCTGCAAAACAGCATAGCCATCAGCCTCGAGATGCGTCCGCAATAAATTACAGAGCGCAACATCGTCCTCAACGACCAGAATTGTTGCCACGATCTTGCGCTCCTCTTGCATGATGAGCGTAATAAATTACGCTTTAACAAAATTCTATAACCCTTTATATCCTCCATTTTATCATATACTGTCTGAACTACATACAATGTGTCGGAAGCACAACGCAAAACCGACTACCTTTGCCAATTTCACTGGTGACGCTGATTGAGCCACCCATTGCAGCCACAAGATCGTGTACAATGGCAAGTCCAAGTCCAAATCCGCCTGAGGTGCGAGTACGTGAGGTATCAGCTCTATAGAAGCGTTCAAAGATATGTGCAAGGTCTTCGGCGGCAATACCTATACCGCTATCAGCAACCACAAGAGCTAAATGCTGGGCATCGGGTTGCTCAAGGCTCATCTCGACAATACCGCCAGCAGGAGTAGAGGTAATCGCGTTGCGTACAAGATTTAGCAGTACCTGCGCTAAGCGTTGGCGGTCTGCTATGACAGAAGGAAGGTTAGGCGAAGCACCACGTACCAAAGTCACCTGCCGTTCACGTCGCGCAAGAGGCATCAGTGCCAGATAAACCTCTTCAATCACGTCGCTGGCGACAACATCTGTTATGTTTAAGCGTAGCTCACCTGTCTCGGCCCGCGCTAATGATAACAAGTCATCGACTAGCATACCGAGTCGTTCGACCTCCGTATGCACAATGGTAAGATAGTTATAGAGTATTGCTGGCGGCGGTGCGACAGTTCCCTCTTGCGTCGCTAACAACAACGACTCGACATGACCGGAGATACTGGCAACGGGCGTGCGTAGTTCGTGGGATACGTTTACTACAAGCTCACGTCTGCGCTGATCGGCTTGCTCAGCACGTACTCGTTCCCGTTCTGCCGCTGCACGGGCTTCCTCCAAACGTATCTCGTCGTCGCTCATACCAAGCATTGAACGCGCTAATTGTCCGGCCACAAATGCAAGTCCGTTCAGCACATGCAAGGTCAACAACGTCACCCCAAAACCGAGCGATGCAAACAGCAGATAACACCGTACAACGTTATTCGCATCCGCTTCACCCCACAAAAAAGTATAGAGCAACACAAATGGCGCGGTAAGTAAGCCTAACACAAGACCAACTATTGTGATACCAAGCGTGAGGCTAAACAGCGTTATAGTGACGACAAACGAACAGAGACCAAGGGGAAATTTTATAAACAGGTAAGCGAGTGTCTTCCAGGTCATCCTGTTTGTTAAACGCGCCTGCATCCTCTGCCAAAGCTTCGTCTGCTGTACTGACGATGCATATGCGATTGGGGGAATGGTAATTCCCAGCCAACGCATCGCCATGTGACGCTCGAATACAGCCAACTGCCACCACACGCTTATCATTAAAAAGAGAATCGGTACACCAATCCAGATAATGAGCGTTCCTCCCCCTAACGCTATACCCGTTACTAAAAACACAAAGTAGCATAGCCCTAGTGGAAAGGAAAGGAGTAGGTACAACATATTTTTGTAAGATTGTTTATCCCGTGCGACACGAAAAAATGTGTGCTCGCGTTGTGTCATTGCTTGTAGTGTATTCATCGTTTTCGCCCTTGTCATTTACCGATACGAATGGATGTACACAGCATACCGTGCATATGTCCCAAAAGTATGTCATTTATATCATTCGATACAACTGCTTTTGGGACAGGTTGGAGATATTTTCGACACAATTGTAGACCATACTTAGGGCAAGCAGAAAGTGGTCTGCACACAACATGCAATAGTACATCTATTAAAAGAAAGTGCAAAAACGAAAATGAACACTGAAAGAGCTACATACAAAAACACAACGGCAGGCAGCATCGTCTACCTTCTCCTGTCAATGCCAATGGGAATACTCTACTTCGTTATCACAGTAGTTGGTTTAAGTGTAGGTTTAGGAACACTAGTGATTTGGATTGGCCTCCCTATTCTCTTTGGAACATTTGTGGCAATACGCGGTATGGCAGCAATCGAGCGACAGCTTGTTGTCACTCTGCTCCGCTTCCCCCTTCCTTATGCACAACACGGACAGAGGGAGATACGTCGAACATTCGTGCAATACGTAAAAGATATGTTGCGCGACCCGCTCACCTGGACAAGCACTATCTATATGCTTCTAAAGCTACCATTGGGCATCATCTCTTTTACACTTGCATTGGTGCTACCGATTGTCTCAACAGCTATAACGTTATTGCCAGTAGCATACCTTGTAAACGTGTTTGTTAACGCTATTCTATTAAAAAACGGGATACAGTCTTCGAGCATAATCATCCCTTACTTTATAGAAGTGCATAGTACGTTTGATATCGTAATGTTCGCTAAATCATTTGTTGGTGTACCCGTTGGCATCGTCCTATGGTATGCCACACGCTTCGTACTAAACGGTCTCGCGCTCGGTTCAGCCGAACTCGCGCATGCTCTGCTGAGTCAGGACGAAGTAGGAATACCAATACAGCCGCGTCAGATGGAGATGCCTATGATGGCTTCGCAGTACAGAGATTAACGGGCAACATCTAGCACCAGCCTATCCTCACACAAAAACACGGCATCATGTACTATCAATGCTTGATGCCGTGCCTCAATCCGTTGTATACCTCTACTGAGACTCCCCTGCATAAATGACAGGGGGTTCTTGTTAGAAGCCAAACTCTTCTACATGTCCATATTGATAGACAAGTAGCTCTTGTTTGGTGCTTTCAAAACTTTGAGACAGATGCGCTCTGGCACGAGGAATACCCATGCTTCGGGGCAAGACTTGCCCCTCTTTCGCACGTTGTGTACTTACCTCTATTGCTGTCTGCAAGCGCGTCTCCACACTCTCCCATGTTTCAGGGTCAATAGAGGGAATGAGAGTTCTTAGGTCCAGGTAGGATGCAAGGCACGCGCTATACACGTCACGCTGCACAGGACCGATACCACACTGACACGTATGCCAACGTTGTGATAACGGCTTCTTGGTGTACGTCTTGCATCCATGACAGAATTGTGAGAGTTTGGTTGTACGGGTTGAGACTTCGTATAGGGTGCCGCCAGTCTTCGCAACTGTGCGTCGTAGAAGTGCTACAAACATCCCAGGAGCGCGAAGTCCTACGCTCTTGCCAAACATCTTTTGCCATGCCTTGTACGATATCTTTTCCGTGATAATGGTGTTACCAGTTGCCACAATCTCATATACAAGCTTGCTATGTAATGATTTGCGATGTGCCGCGAACTTACGCTCTATAGAGGCCAGCCGACGCCGCGTTGTCTTGTACCCATTGCTATTGTGCCATACGAGACGCCCTTTCTTCACACGTCCCAAGCTATCGTAGTTGTCAGGATTGTTAGCACGGCGTTGTCGGTCTAGTTTTCTCTGTAGTCGTCGCTTGGCCTTCGCATCAGGAAGTATCTCAGCACAAAAGGGATCAAGCCGTGCGTTTCCCTCTTGTGACACAACCGCAATCGTTGAAGGGCCAATATCAAGCCCTATCGTGTCATGCCCTACTTTGTGCTGAGGTTTCTGATAGGGGGCGCCCTCTAGCATGAGTTGGCAAGAGTAGCGATAGCCTAGATTGTCAGAACCGTTGGCCTTCGGGCTTGAGGCGCGGCGTCGGATGAGACGTACATACTTGATACGGTGTTTGAGTCCGTAGCACACAACGGGGCCAGTCCAATCAATGAGGGCAATGAGTTGGTCTTTGCCCCAGACAAAAGAACCAATGTTGCCTTCCTCTGGTGCTTGCAGCACAAAGCGTATACCCTGCTTATTGGACTTGCCTTCCACGCTATCAAGCCCACGTCCTTTACTCTTAAACCGGACCTTCTTGGCTTTCTTGAGGCAGACTTTATTCACAGCTTGGTACGCTCTAGTTGCAAGGGTTTGAGCAGTATTGACGTCTATGTGGTCGGCTATCCATGCGGCATTCGCTTTGCTTGCGTAACTATGCAAAGCATACTCTGAAAAGCCGTAGTCTTTCCTCAACAGAGTAAACAAGGTGTTGCGTTCAGAGCCTTTGGGAAGAGTACGTGCCACGCTATACCTGCTATCGTTACGCATCGTGTTGAGACGCTTCATCGCTTCTCCCAACAAAGCATTATACAGATGACGTGCCGCTTCAAGGTGTCCTTGCAAGTGCTTGGCCTGGTGGCGAGTGACCTGTAGGGGCAATTCAAGCAGGAAGGTGGGCGACGTACTCTTCTTCACTACGTGTCTCTCTTCTCTTGCGTATAGAGTTGTTGCAGCATCCAGACGACTTGTGCATTGAACGACCGCTTATTCTCTTTGGCCTGTGCGTCAATCCATGCAAACAAGCTCAAAGGAAAACGAATGCTGAATTGTTTTTCTTGCTCTTTCACATGAGTTATTGTGCATTATTTTAACTCATATGTCAAGCACTAGGGAAGTCGGTATTCCTCCCCTGCTTAGAAAGACAGGAGCTACCTGCCGACGTTCCTGTGTTATACTTGGCTAAAAGCAAAAAAGAGGTAGATATACATGCGTTTCTGTTTTATTATCGAAGAGCGATATCGAAACCAACCAATGCCGATAGTGATTGCTGATCAACTACGTCAATGGGGACATGATGTCGATCTTTTGGAACCATATGAGACCGTCACTTATTTATCGGAACTACAGCAACAGAAATACGATGCGTATGTACTAAAAACATCAACCGATGGACCTGGAATGAGCATTTTAGAGGCGGCTGAGGCCGTAGGCATACCAACCATCAACAGCTCACGTTCAATTCGCCTAGTTCGAGACAAAGCTGTCGCCGCGGCTTTCGCACAGCAACATGGTCTTCCTGTACCATACACTTACTTTGTTGCCAATCCAAAACTCCTCACACAGGTCCCCACAGAGAAATACCCAATTGTTGTAAAACCGAGCAACGGCAGTTATTGCCGTGATATCTATCGGATAAATAGCCCTGCTGAACTGGCAACGTTGGAGATACCTACTACCAACGAGCATTTCTTTCTAGCCCAACAGTATATGGAAAATACAGGATTTGACATCAAACTCTATGTAACAGGCGAGGAGGTGCATGCAGTCGTAAAAAAATCTCCCCTTCATTCAACCGTAAAAGAGGGTCTGATTCCGGTAACACCAGCACTCAAGAAACTAGCGGTACGCGTTGGAAGACTCTTTGGATTAGATATCTTTGGACTCGATGTCGTCGAAACATCCAACGGACTAGTTCTTCTGGACATCAACGACTTTCCCAGCTTCGGGATGATACCACGTGCGGTTGCAACTGTCTCAGAATATGTACTGCATGCAGCAAAACGCGCCGAAATGGAACGCTCCGACAAGCTTGAACGCAGAAAACGTCGTCTAATAGCCAAAGGGGAAAAAGCATGACTATTTGCTTGATTATGGACAATCCAGAAACAACACATCATCCTATAATAGCGGTAGCATTAGAACAACTTCGTACCACACATCCTGTACGCATGCTTGATGTACGCACCCTTACGTCAGACGAAGCCATCGCACAAGAACGTACACAACCACTTGCTGATCTTTACCTGCTGAAATCGCACTCATCTCAAGCATTGGATGTTGCTCACTTCGTTGAACAACAAGGCGCATTCGTTGTCAATAGCTGGGCCGCGTCGGTAGCATGTCAGGATCGTGTAAGGATGACAGAGCATATGCTCAAGGCCAATCTTCCCTGGCCCCGAACACAAAGTTTTACTACCCTTGCAGACATGTTGCCACAATCAGAAGCGCAGACGTACTTACCATACCCAGTCATCATCAAAAGCAGATATAGTCATCGTGGCGACCTCGTAGCTAAAATAGAAAGTACAGCGCAGCTACAGGCCCTTGCAACACAATGGAGCCAGGAACCAGTCATTTCGCAAGAGTTGGTAGCCAGCGACGGTTGGGATATCAAGGTATGGGTTATTGACGAACATATTTTCGCCGCACGTCGCCGCACACCACTAGAAGGCAATGCTTCAAAAGAGGATTTCCCTATTCCACTGGACGAGATGTCAGAACAGTTTTTGCACACGATAGTAGAAATTGGACGCGTTTTCAAGATGCACCTCTACGGTGTAGATTTTCTGATGACTGAACAAGGACCAATGGTAGTGGATATTAATTCGTTTCCAGGCTTTCGTGGTGTACCCGATGCGGCCCAAGCACTGGTACGTCTCGTAGAACGCCTACTACATCAAGCTAAAATGCGCTAGCATACCTATTATAGGCGTACACGGATGTAGATATAACGATGGAAGGGAAGGATATACTAAGAAGAGAGGGGATAAACACATAGAAGTGTCTCCAGGAGCCAAATAGTCCTCTCTCAAAAAATATATACATATTCTATTTTTGCTTTCTTATGATGAGGAAGAAGGGGTTGTGCAAGTTATGAAAATAGCAATCACGGGTGGTGCAGGATTTATTGGAAGTCATATTGCCAAAGCATATCTCGATGCAGGTCATGATGTTATCATTATAGACAATCTTTCACATGGGTCACGAACAGTTGTAGATGCGCGCGCACGCTTTTATCAGATGGATATTCGAGATGAGAAACTACGCCATGTATTCCAGCAGGAGCGACCTGATATTGTAAGCCATCACGCATCACAATTTTATACAATGAATACACCGATAAACGAGCACTCACTTGCGGATGCGGATGTGCATGTACGTGGATTAATCAATGTGTTAGAAAGCTGTCTTGCCGCACAGGTGCATAAAATTATATTCGCATCCGGCGGCAATTCGCTTTATGGACGCGTAGACGAAGAGCAGTTGCCACTAACAGAGACAACAGCATTATGTCCACAACGTCCGCAGGATATTAGCAAGGTCGCGGGTGAGTGGTATATACGCTATTATTCGCAGACCTATAATATACAACATACTATTCTACGTTATGCCGATGTATATGGCGAGACCTATCTGGAATATGCCCATCATCCGCTCAGCCAGTTTGTACAAGCGATTCATGATGGACGGCGACCTGTGCTCCGTGGTGCATGCCATGTGCTCCGCGACCACGTTTTTATCGACGATGTGGTACGGGCAAATCTTTCCGCATTGACACGCGGTACCAATGAAACGGTACACATCAGCGCAGGTCATGGCTGTACGTTATATCAACTCTACCGTGTGGCTGCTATCCTGCTGGAAAGCAATGTAGAGCCAGCATACCTTCCAACAGGAACGTTGATTGAGCCAAGCTCGATTGTACTAGATAACACACGTGCCCAAAAGGTGTTGGGATGGAGTCCAGAGGTCAACATGGTGCGAGGTGTACAACGTGCCGTTGCAATGCTGCAAGACGTGTTACGCGAGCCAGTAGTGGTCGAGGAACGCGAAACCGTTCTGCTGAGTGCCAAGAGATAATGCAGGTTCAACAAAGGATGCCAGTACCGCGCAAGTGCGATACTGGCATCCTTTGTTAAATCACATAAAAGTCTATTGTTGCAGACCACTGACGACGCGGGCATATTTTTCCGCGAGTGCTTGCGCCTGTTCATTCGAGACAGACTCGGCAACCACATGGAAAAGTGGACTATCAGCATCGGGCAGGACAAGCACCCACTCTTTGCCAAGGTCGATTTTGATACCATCAATTGGTTTTGCACGACGCTCACGATACTGCTCACTCAGAATACGCATGACTTTTCCCTTCGACTCCCACGGACATGTGACACGCGTAGTGCTCATGTAGTAAGCCGGAAGGTCGTCTACAACGTCGGAGAGCTTCACCTGGAACGTGGCAAGCAATTCAAGCAACTTGACGATAGCAAGCATTCCATCAAACGCAGGTTGTAATGCAGGGAAGACAAAGCCTCCTCTACCATCACCACCAAGAATCACACCTTCGCGTCCAGCAGCAGTCATCAAAGCTTGCGGTAGCACTTTCGTGTGCTGAATATAGCCATCATACCGCTTAGCGATATGCTGTAGTGCGCTAGGTGCTGTCACAGGAACCGCAACAGTTCCACCTTGCTGTTGACGCAGGATAAGACTTGTCATGGCAGCAAGCAGCTTCATACCGTCCAAGACACGCCCACGATCATCAACAACATTGATGCGTTCAGCACCAGGGTCGATGCGGATACCGATATCAGTGTTCAAGGCAGAACTAATGGTCGCGAGTCGCTGCATGTCCTTGTTTACTTCATCAAGAGAGCGCGAGGAAGGTGCTTCTTCAGAACTTGTATTCAAGACGATTACTTCACAGCCAAGCTTTGTAAAGATGTCTGGCAACAGTTGCATAGCACTACTATGAGCATAATCAACAACTAGTTGGAATTTACGCTGACGAATGATTTCACTATCAACGACTTTATTAAAGCCACTGAGGTAACGCCCACTGACCTCTGAGTCCTCAAGCACCTCAATCGCGCCAATCTCATCAAGGTAGACACGGCGATAGTCCTCACGGAAAAAGAGGTTTTCAATTTTGCGCTCGGTCGTTTTGTTGATGTCCAAACCATACTGGTCGAAGATTTTGATATCTACGACACGCTGATCATAGGGAGAGACACGCACATGAACACCACCTGCCGATTCTGTGTTACGAATGTAGTAACGCGCAACAGGAATTGGTACCTGATTGATGTCATGAACATTAATACCTGCTGAAGGTAGCCCAGCGTTGATGCCACGCTTAATCATACGCGAGGTTCGATAGGTATCACGATTCAGACTGACAACCGCGCCCTTTGGCAGAATAGCACCATAGGTCGCACCAAGCTTTGTAGCAAATTCTGGCGTGATATCGACGTTAACAAGGCCACTTACACCATAACGACTGAATAGGCCGCGTCTCCCTTGTGATCCCCAGATGATACTGGTGTTAATAACCGCGCCAGCTTCAATCTCTTTGTCCGGCCAAATTTTGATATTAGGCTGGATAATCGCGCCTTCTTGAATGATTGAGTTATCGCCAATCACGGAGCCTTCAAACATAACAGCTTTGCTCTTAATACTACTGGAAGTGCCAACGATGGCACCACGTAGCTCTGAGCGTTCACCGATGTAGGAGCTATTCCAGACGATGCTACGGTCAACCTGAGCGCGTTCATCGACGATAGTGTAGTGGCCGATTGAACTAGGGCCGTGAATAATTGCGCCAGGACGAACTTTGCAGTCATGTCCAAGATAGACAGGACCGTAGAGTTGCGCGTCTTCCGAAATTTCAACACCCTCTTCACACCAGATATTATTGCCGATGTTCTTTGCTGGAATCTCAACTTCGACATGACCAAGCAAGGCGTCAGCGTTAGCACGCATATACTCGCTCAAGCTGCCAACATCGCACCAGTAGCCACTTTGCGCCACATAGCCAAAAATGGGATCTCCCTTACGCAACATCATAGGGAAAAGTTCCTGGCTAAAGTCGAACTGTTTATTCTTCTCAAAGTAGGAAAAGATTATGGGATCGATAACGTAGATACCCGTGTTGATGGTGTCGCTAAACACCTCGCCCCAGCTTGGCTTCTCTAAGAATTGTGAAATATGACCATCTTCATTGGTGATAATGACGCCATATTCCAGGGGGTTATGTACATGGGCCAACAGAAGTGTGGCGAGCGATTTTTTTTCGTTGTGATAATTAATAAGCTCAGTGAGGTTGTAGTCGGTAAGCGCATCACCACTGATGACAAGAAACGGCTCCGTAAGTTGCTCTTCAGCGTTCTTGACGCTCCCTGCCGTCCCTAGCGGCACGTCTTCACGCGAGTAGGTGATACGCATCCCCAATTGGGAACCATTTCCAAAATAATCTTCTATATTGCTTGCGAGATATTGAACGGTAACAACAACTTCCGTGATCCCGTGACGTTTAAGTAGGTTAAGGATGTGCTCCATCACTGGCTTTCCCGCGATGGGAACCATTGGCTTCGGACGCCGAATCGTCAATGGTCGTAGCCTCGATCCTTCCCCGCCTGCCATAACTACCGCTTTCATGTGAGGCCCTGCCTTTCTGGGGAACGACCATCATGGTCGCTCACTACTTTGTGGGTACAAAACGCAGAAACGGCGTAGCAATGCCACGCCGTCCCATCTGCTCCGCTACAATACATTGTACAACACCACAAAAGCGCATCGCAAGCGGTTGAAAGGTCTATTTAGAGGAAAGATAAAACAGGACAAGGACTGATGCACCGTCCCTATCCTGCTCTCAATTCATCCGGTATTTACCAGTCGCTGAGGCGTCCATGTTCAACAAGCCAACGAACAAAACGATGATAGTTTGTTTCTTCAGTCGCCAATCGCTCTTCGTACTCCTCCTGGAGCCTGATGAGGCGATGGGCCTCTTCCACAGTAAAACCCTCGTCCAGGAGGGCGTCTATGAGCAAATCTACGTACTGCTGTTGCTGCTGCATGTGTAAGGTCCTCCTTCTGTTGCTCAAATTTCTATACAACGTATGTAGACAATACGATGGCACGTCCCATGAAATCCGTCATTGGATAAGCTGTTCTTCCTTCGCAAACATATAACACAGATAAAGAGGTACAACAAAGTAACCTCTCTACTATTATGTGGTTTACGAATAAAGATGATAACCGGGGCTTGTAGCGAATATCTTCGTACACTTCTAACACGATTCCACTACTACAATAGATGCTACTATGGAAAGTATAGCACAAAGTTCAGTACTTTTTCCAGTATTATAGGTTATTCGTCTACGAAATACGCGCTAAAAACGAGCGTGTAACACGCATATCGAATATCTGCGATGTCCATACCAAAGTATGGATATCTCCCAACCTTGAAGTGATAGTTTGACGAACTACTACAACCAGATACACAAAATGAATAATTATTCATATAAATTCCGCAGAATGCAGTTAACGCTTAGCTGGCGGCTAATGTCGCGCCAGAAAGGGCTTTATTCGAGGTTTCTGAGCAATTTTTCAGGAAGGCTTGACAAGAACAAAAATCCAATATATAATACGGACATCGAAAGGAGGTGATGCGAATGGATCAAAGTAGTCGCTGCACGAGCAGCGTTGTAGATTCTTGCATCTTCCAGTCGAGAGGGATTACACTTTAACGAGCGTAAGGCTTCTCGCTAACTCGATGTAACAATCGGGTGAAGGTTGAAAATCAACACCGGTGGGCTGTGTGAATCACTCCTGCTTGTGCAGCACGCCCAGGGTAATGGTGAAGAACTTTGCCGTTACTCTGGGATTTTTATACACATTTATAGTTTGTCTATTTCCTATCGTGCAAAGATATGTGTATGCTTTCCCCCAGTGTATACTAAAGAATGCACACTCCACTATCCATATTGTGCATCGCGCACATCTATAAAGCATTACATTTTCTTCATGATAACTCAAGCTTACAGAATGGTTATACAGGTAAGCACACAAAAACATAATAGATGGTTGAGCCAGAAAGCATGAGTGGGATTGAGGCTACGGCACTTGACATTGAACGCATTCAGCAACAATTGCATACCGTGTTTTTCGGCAATGGAGAACGTTTACACTATGTACCAGTTCTCGACTCAACCAATACAGTAGCAATGAAACAAGCGCAAGAAACAGACACAGCAGAAGGCGTCGTGGTACTGACAGATAATCAGACTGCGGGTAGAGGTAGACTAGGGCGGCAATGGGTCGATACATTCGGCTACAATATCCTCTCTTCTACCATACTTAAGCCACGTTTTCCACTCTCTTTGCTTGTTATGATTGCATCATTAGCAGTGGTGGATGCGATTGAGGAGGTATGTGATGTCACCGCAACAATTAAATGGCCGAATGACGTTCTTATAGGAGAACGCAAGGTCGCGGGCATCTTGATTGAAACGACACATAATCGTTCCGGACAGATCATCGCAATCATGGGTATCGGCATCAATGTTCACAGTCATCCAGTACAGACCGAGGTTGAACAAAACCTGGCAAAGAAGGCGATAACGCTTGAGGAGGCATGTGGACATCGTGTAAGCAGAGAAACCTGCATTGCGCTGTTGTTACAACATATCGAGACATCATACCTTCCATTACAAAAAGAGCATACACACTCGGTCATACCCAGTAGCACTAGCATGGACGTTAATGCAAGTTGGGGGCCAGCGTCTCGGCTGATACGAGAACGGTGGCGCACTCGGTTGTCAACACTTGGTCGCATGATAGAGGTGCGACAAGGTGATACCGTCGTAAGCGGTATTGCAGAAGATGTGGATGATACCGGAGAGCTGTTCCTCCGTCGTCATTCAGGTGAGCGTGTCACCATTACTTGGGGGGATGTTGGATATCCCACACAGTAAGTGACACAAAATAGTGTGACGCACAATACGTCACATAGAGGGGACACAGACATGGAGACTTCAGACGTATTTCTTACCGACGATGGCAGACAACTCGCGCTGAGTCAACTGGAATTTCTACGTACAACCAAACGAGCCGAGGTTGCCCAGTACCTGCATGAAGCAAAGGAAGCTGGCGACGTGATCGACAATGCAGCATATGAGGATGCGAAAATTGAACATGCTCGCCTTGAAGGGCGCATTTACGAACTAGAGCAAATGCTTGGTAAAGCAAAGTTAATCAGTCGCGCCAATACCGAGATAGCTTCGCTCGGCTCTGTGGTACATCTTGTCACAAAAGAAGATGAGCGAGAGTATAACTATACCATCGTAGGTGCATTTGAGGCTGACCCACGCGCGGGACGCATCTCAAATGAGTCTCCGGTAGGGAAAGCACTGCTGGGCCATAAAGTAGGCGACATTGTGATTGCCTCGACGCCCGGCGGTGTGAAGGAATACACCATCCTTTCTATCGCATAATACAGGTACGCGCAGTACGCGAACACAAGGGCGGCGAGATATCACAACGATATTCCGCCGCCCTTGTGTTCGCGTTTTTTGTTTTTGTGTCTACCCAGCAAACGCAAACGATGTTACAATAGGTCGCACGAAGGTCGAGCAAGATACAACGATACAGAACGCTGTGTGCTTCGACATATTGTGCGGGAGGAAAAACAAGAATATTATGCCAGACGAACGAGAAACACGAATACAACGTGTTCACGACCTGCGGGAACAGGGCATCAATCCCTATCCCAACACGGCAGAGCGAACACATACCATTGCCGAGGTTTTAGAGCATTTCGACGAGTTCCAGCAAAAGGGAACTGATGGCTCCTTCACTCTTGTAGGGCGCATTCGCCTGATACGTAGAGGAGGGAAGATCACATTTATGGTGTTTGAGGATGGAACAGCACGCATTCAGCTCTACTTCACTATCAATGATCTAAGCGAAGAGGCATACAAGGGAGTAAAGAAGCTAGACCTTGGCGATTTTATCCAGACCAGTGGCTACTTTTTCACATCAGATAGAGGAGAACGCACACTACGCGTTCTGAATTATCGCATTCTTGCAAAGGGTCTACGTCCACTACCAGAAAAGTATCATGGGCTTGAGGATAAGGAAATACGGCAGCGCAAGCGCTATCTTGATCTGCTCGCTAATGGTGATGAAGTAAAGCAGGTTTTTGTGACACGTAGTCACACCATTAGCGCGGTACGTCGCTATCTTGATGCACACGACTATATTGAAACCGAAACACCTGTACTACAACCACTCTACGGGGGCGCAACATCACGGCCTTTTATAACTCATCATAATGCGTTAGATCGTGATCTTTATATGCGTATTGCAGTCGAGCTATATCTAAAACGATTAATTATAGGTGGCTTTGAACGAGTATATGAAATAGGGCGCATTTTCCGCAATGAAGGTATTGATCGTAGTCACAATCCTGAATTTACCATGCTAGAATTTTATGAGGCATACGCAGACTATCATAAGATGATGCAGGTGGTCGAGGAGATGCTCGCATTCGTGGCGCAAGAGGTTCATGGTTCACCAATCGTTACCTATCAGGGAACAGAGATTGACCTAACTCCACCCTGGCCTCGTATGACACTGATCGATGCTATCGCTCAGTATACAGGCATTGACGTGCGCCGCTTTCCCGATAAAAACAGCTTAGCGGCAGAGATGCGCGCCAACGGCTTTGAGGCCGACCCAAATTTGGGTTGGGGCCGTTTGGTTGATGATCTCAAGGGAGCAATGTTCCGTAAAGGTATTCCAGCACTGAAACAGGCGTTGTTCTTGACGGACTATCCATTGGATGTATCACCGTTAGCCAAGAAGCATCGTGAAGTTGAAGGTTTAGTTGAACGCTTCCAACCATTTGTGGGCGGCTTAGAGCTAGGCAATTCGTTTACCGAGTTAAATGATCCACTCGATCAACGTGCGCGCTTCGAGGACCAGGCACGTCAACGTGCTCAAGGCGACGAAGAAGCCCAGGTGCTCGACGAGGATTTCCTGGAAGCGATGGAGGTCGGCATGCCACCAACAGGCGGCGTCGGCATCGGTATCGACCGCCTTGTCATGCTAATGGCAAACCAGGAGTCTATCCGCGACGTGATTCTCTTCCCCACCATGCGTAAGGTCGCGGAAGAACAGTAACCAGCTATTACTCAACTTGTGAAGCGGTGGGCGCGGTATACCTCTTAAAAACACAGAGATATGTTCGTGTCCACTTCTCCGACATAGAGCCATCGGCCAAAACATCCCCATTCTTACCAATCATAACAGGCTGAACCTGTACAACTTCCCACCCCTGCTCACCCAGGCTATTAAGTCGAGGCAGAATTGATTGCAATGCATATTTAGGTATAGCATTCGGTGGATAAAACTGTTGCACAAACTCAGGATGAGTCTGCGCGTCCGCCTCAATAAGTTCGAGATAATGTTCCCACATAAGATGTACTCTCTTTCTCTGATATATTTGCACAGCGTTTCGAGATTATTACTATGATGAAACCGAGAAACCTTATTTCTACTGAATATCACGTTATATTGATCTACTTACACCCGATTCAGCCACTCGCGCATGCGGAGCATGGCACAGCACATCCTGTTCTATATTCACAAAACGTCCAGCCTGATCCTAGCACAGCGAAGCGTTGCCGCTATAGCCAAAGAATGCGGACAGAACGGCTTCGCCTACCCCTCTGGCAAGGATTCAATGGACTGGTTGATCTCCCACAGGTTGCCTTCGGGATCGGCAAAGTGCGCCGTGCGTAACCCCCAACTCTGGTCGGTTGGGGGTCTGACAAACATGACGCCCTTCGCTTTAAGTTCCTCGTATGCAACGTCAACATCCTCAACACTGGCGGCCAGAAGTCCGCGTGACCCTCCCCCGATCTTCAGCGAATTTTCCTGCGTCCCTAACAGGTCTGCGGATCCTTTGGGCGAGAGCAAGATCAGGTACAACCCATTTCCCAGAAGGAAACTGGCAGAATCGGCATCGCTCCCTTGATACTGAAGTTTGAATGTGTCCCGATAAAACGCCGTACATCCTGCCAAGTCTTGGACGAACAAGACTATCGCTTCGATCTTGCGAATCATTGTTTCCACCTCTTCTTTCTTTATCGAATCATGCACCTCTTCACTCGTTCATGAAAAGCGCGTCTGTATTCGACAAGGAACAGTGTAACACAGAAGGAAGGACAAAAACTCTCTGATCTTGCTCTTTTTGCATATGTGTATGCTAACACAGTGTATTAGAAAAGACCAAGGGGAGAGAGGGAAAGAAAGCCTCATCTGTGGCTTCGCAAGAACCAAACAACGGTGAGACGCTTCTTCATATGTGTTCACGCGTGCCCAAGCACTAGGTTCTCTCTCTCGTGCCACTTAGACCATTTTTTTCGTGACTGTTTGCAGATCGTCGATCCATAATACCTACACTTACAGCCACCTTCCCAAATGTTGCACTCTTATCAACTTTACGTTATGCTCTACAAAAAATATTGGAGTATATACAGTGGATGTTAGTAGTGTGTTTCGACAGGTTCACTATAGAACACAACAAGCACTCGATTTAGCTTTTCCACCACAATGTGCGAGCTGTAAACGAGCTGGCACCATTCTTTGTACAACATGTTTTGCACAACTACAACCTGCCACGCCTTTACCATACAAGCGCGGTTGGGCAGCTTTACAAGGATTAGTCGCTGTAAATGTGTATCAGGGGTCACTTCGGAATTGTATTCACGCCCTGAAATATAATGGCGTTGTACGTCTGGCAGAGCCATTGGGTGGGCTTTTAGCACAAACATACCTCAATTATGGCATGCAAGCGGATATGCTCGTCTCGGTTCCTTTACATACCGAACGTTATAAACAGCGTGGTTATAATCACGCACATCTTTTGGCAAGTGCATGTGCCTCTCGTATCGGTGTTCCTTTAAAGGATGATGTGCTGATACGCTCTCGCGCCACAAATGCACAGGTAGGCTTGAACGCACTTGATCGTAAACAAAATGTTGCTGGCGCGTTCTCCATTGCTCCTAATTATACAACTACACATATTTATGGACGTAGAATTATCATAGTAGATGATGTCTGCACAACAGGTGCAACACTTGATGCATGCGCGTCAACACTCTTGCAAGCAGGTACATCTTCCGTATGGGGTCTAGTACTTGCGGGTTCTGCTCTGTGAGAGAAAAATACTTTAGGACGTATACAAAGAGGGCTATACACACACGTATACATAGAAATGTATATAGGAAGGCTTTCCAATGAGTCGTGAGATGGATCATATTCAGATGCTGGCTGGCGAGATCGGCTTTCGCGTTGCAACTACAGAGGGCGAACATCGAGCAGCAAACTATATAGAGCAAGAAATGCATTCTTACGACTTGCAAGAGATACGTCAAGAGCCATTTCCGTGTTCCACCGAAAGCATGAGCGGTATTTTTCCCTATATCTATACCATCCTTGGCTCAAGTCTGCTCGCTCCTCTTGCCCCACTGCTCGGTCTAACAGGACTTCTTGCAGCACCAGCAACGCTGATAGGCGAATTCCGCACAAATAAAGGCCCTATCACCTGGTTGACAAGAAAAGGGACAAGCCATAATGTTATTGGTGTTCTCCCTGCAAAGAGTGAAGTGAAGACAAGAATTGTTTTGCTGACACACTATGACTCGGTGCGAGTGCGTAACTTTATGAAACCGCACGAGGGCAAGTCACCACAACGCTTTGCTATGCCTCTATTCGGTCTTTCATACCTCACAGCAATTGGCTCAAGTGTACTTGGCTTTGTGGCGCGTCGTAGAAAGAACAAAACATTAGCACAAACAACGCAGCGTATTTCTGGTGTTGCGAGTGCAGCAATGGTAGCGTTGACCACACCGCTACTTATGGGACAGATGATTCCAGGTATTGATGGAGAAGGAGCGAATGATAACGCAAGTGGTGTCGCAGTGCTGCTAAGTCTTGCTGAACAGATGGCACAGACACCGCTAGAGCATACCGAGGTATGGTTTGTGGCGACTGGTGGCGAAGAAATCGGACTGGTGGGCGCACGAGCCTTAGCACAAAAACATGGAAAAGCGTTGAAAGATGCCTACTTTTTTGCCGTTGATACTGTGGGTGCTGGCCGTATTCATTATACAGTACAGGAAAATTTCCTTGGTCGTGCCGATGTCTCACATGATGTTGTCGATATTCTAGTAACAGCTTCCGAAAAGGGACCGCATAGTGCTATGCCCTATATGTTACGTGCTGGCGGAACGGACGCAGGAGCCATGCTAGCAAAAAATTTCAAGGCTGCTTCTATTAGCTGTTTAGTCAAGGATGGAAAATTTCCAGAGATTAATTGGCCCACCGATACACGGACGTATGTTGAGCCAGAGACGCCAACAAAAGTTACAGCATTTATGAAAGATGTCTTGTATGAGATTGACCGTCGAATGTGTTATAATAAGATGCACAAAAGTAATGTTTCAAAGTCCAAGTAATACTAATGTGCTTAGATGAGTACCACAAGCTACATGCATTAGCACCGCGAGGTTGTGTTTGTGTAAGAGGATAAGGGGTGCGTGTACTCAAGGTAGTAGAGAGAAACCTCATGACAAGTAATAGGAAATGGCTCAGACCGAGCGTTTTCTGGCTCCTCATCACGGCTGTTGCAGTCGGGATTGTAATCTTCATTTTCCGTTCTCCATCTGATACAAAACCAGTAAATGTATCTAACATCCTTGTTGACATTAAGGCTGATAGCAGCAAAAATCAACAGGATCAACTCAATGTTTCAAGCAACACCATCACGCTTACAAGAGGAAGCGGACTGAATGCAACGAAAGAGGTTGCGACGGTCAATGATAGTTTTGATATTACAAGAGTCCTGAAAGATAACAATATTGATTATTCCAACACACGATTGTTGGTGCTTCAATACGATACACCCAATCCCCTGCTAGGTTGGCTTGGCGTTCTTGGTGGATTTCTGCCACTTCTCCTATTCGCCGGTTTATTCATTTTTATGATGCGCCAGGCACAAGGAACAAATAATCAGGCGATGTCATTTGGCAAGAGCCGCGCACGCATATTCATCGGCAGCAAAACCAACGTAACCTTCGCAGATGTAGCTGGTGTTGAGGAAGCTAAGCAAGAGCTACAAGAGATTGTCGAATTCCTCAAATATCCCGAAAAATTTGTCGCACTTGGCGCGCGTATTCCTAAGGGACTTTTACTTGTTGGACCTCCAGGCACAGGCAAGACTCTTATCTCACGAGCCGTAGCTGGTGAAGCAGGAGTGCCGTTCTTTAGCATTAGCGGTTCTGAATTCGTTGAGATGTTTGTGGGTGTGGGTGCAAGCCGTGTACGTGATCTGTTCGAGCAGGCGAAACGCAGTAATCCGTGTATTGTTTTTGTCGATGAAATTGATGCCGTTGGACGCCAGCGTGGTGCTGGACTTGGCGGCTCCAACGATGAACGTGAGCAAACCCTGAACCAGATACTTGTAGAGATGGACGGGTTCGATACCAACACAAACGTCATTGTGATCGCCGCCACAAACCGTCCCGATGTACTTGACCCTGCGCTACTTCGCCCTGGTCGTTTTGATCGTCAGATTGTCCTGGATCGTCCAGATATTCGTGGACGTATCGCTATTCTTAATGTCCATGCGAAGGGCAAGCCACTTGATCCCAGTATCAAGCTTGATGTACTGGCAAAGCAAACACCTGGATTTTCCGGTGCCGATCTCTCAAATCTGTTGAATGAAGCTGCGATTTTAGCGGCGCGCCGTGGTAAACGAAAAATTGGCATGAGCGAGCTTGAAGAAGCTATTGATCGTGTTGTGGCAGGGCCAGCGCGCAATAGCCGTATTATCAGCGAACGTGAGCGTTCGATTACAGCCTATCATGAGGTTGGGCACGCGCTAGTGGCACGTGTCTTGCCAAACACAGACCCAGTACATAAGGTATCGATTGTGGCACGTGGTCAAGCTGGTGGCTTCACGATGCTCCTACCTACCGAGGATCGCTATCTCTGGAGTAAGCCACAATTTGAGGATATGCTTGCATACGCATTGGGTGGGCATGTCGCGGAACTCTTGACATTTGGTGAGGTGACAACAGGCGCATCAAACGATATCGAACGCGTGACCAAGATTGCACGTTCTATGGTGACTGAGTACGGCATGAGCAATCGTATTGGCCCGATTGCACTCGGCCATAAGGATGAGTTGGTGTTTCTGGGACGTGACTTTGGCGAACAGCGTAACTATAGCGAACAAACGGCACGTGAAATTGATGAAGAGGTACGGCGTATCGTACAAGAGGCATTTGACAAAGCCTACACTATTCTACAACAGAATAAGACCCGACTGATCATGATCAGCGAGCGGTTAATTACAGAGGAAACATTGGAGGGTTCACTGTTTGAGTCACTCTTTAATCAGCAAATTCATGATGGGCAGTACGAATCGCCATCTGTGCTTGCAGGATTGCCAGAGATTAAAGTGTACGGAGGCGACAGTGACCAAAAGAGCCTACCAAGTCCCGCCGCCTCGTCCTATCAGGTCCCCAAACAGATGCAACCACCCCATAATGGAACAAGTGTGTAAAGCTATATTAAGAGACACAAGGAAGTGAAATTTGTTGTAGCGAATTTCACTTCCTTGTGTCTTTTGGGAAGGCGGGGTTGTAGGGTAAGGCTCAGACATTGTACAATGAGCTTAACCACAAAGTGCTTGGTTCTCTGCCAGAGAGCCGGGAGCTTTTTTTCAGTGAGGAGGTGCCTTTCTTTGGCTGAATTATTTCATGAGGTTGACAACTGCGTTACTGCTCCCAGAGGTTTTCGTGCTGGTATCACAGCATGTGGTATCAAATCGGATGGCAATATTCCAGACTTAGCTATTTTAGCATCTGATGTTCCCTGTATCGCAGCCGCTACATTTACAACGAGTAGCACGCGTGCGGCTCCTGTACTGGTCTGCCAGGAACGTCTCAAGAGTGGGAACGCGCAGGCAGTGATTGTCAATAGTGGGAACGCGAATTGTGCGACAGGTAAAGTTGGTCTGCTCAATGCATATGCTATGGCTGAGTACGCGGCTACCCTGCTTGGAATCGAGAACGAGTTAGTGCTCTGTTCGTCCACCGGCATTATTGGACGACAGTTGCCAATTGAGAAGATTGAGGCTGGTGTTAAGAAAGTCGAATTACGCACAGATCAAGGCAATGCCTTTTCTGAAGCCATCTTGACGACAGATACGAGACCTAAGCGCATGGCACTAGAATTTCAGATTGAGGGAAAGACGGTGCGTCTGGGCGGTGTTACGAAGGGCGCGGGTATGATCTATCCCAATATGGCAACGATGCTATGCTATTTGACAACAGATGCAGCCATTGAACATGAATGGATGCAGACAGAGGTACGAACTGCCGTTGAAGACACCTTTAATATGATCTCGATGGATGGCGATATGTCCACCAACGATACCTGTGTGCTCTTCGCAAATGGTCTGGCAGGCAATACACCAATCAACGCACAGCATCCAGAAGCTGAAACGTTTCGCCAAGCGCTACGCCACATCATGGAATATTTGGCTCGTGAAATGGCTCGTGATGGTGAGGGTGCAACCAAACTAATGATTGTACAGGTGCAAGGCGCACACGATAAACATGACGCGGTGTTGGCGGCACGCTCTATTACGCTTTCCCCTCTCTGGCAGTGTGCTCTCGCAGGTGGCGATCCTAACTGGGGTCGTATTGTAGCTGCGTTGGGTGCTAGTGGATGCGAGTTGGACCAGAACACATTTGATATTGCACTTGATGACGTGCAGATTGTAAAACAGGGATTAGCGGCACGGTACGAGCAGGAAGCGGCACGTGCAGTCATGGCAAAAAATGAAGTCACTATTTCCATTGACCTTCATCTTGGTGAGGGTCAAGCAACGGCGTGGGGCTGTGATTTAACGCACGGCTATATCGACGAGAACACGCTGTATTCGCGTTAGAGAACAAGTAAATCGGTAGGGTACACGGTACCCATGCAAGGAGAGATTCACATGACAACAACGGACATCAACACCACTACCCGTGACTGGGTTGCGCTTGAGCATCAGTATTATCAAGGGACCTTCAAACGCCAGCCACTCACACTTGTACGCGGCGAGGGCACACGCGTCTGGGATAGCGAAGGAAAGGTGTATCTCGATTTTGTAGCGGGTATCGCGGTAAACGTGCTAGGGCATTGTCATCCAGCCATTGTCAAGGCAGTACAGGAGCAGGTAACACAGCTTGTTCACGTCTCGAATCTATATTACAACACACGACAAATCGAGTTGGCGGAACTGCTTGGCATACAGAGCAAGGGTATGCGCTCATTTTTCTCGAATAGTGGTGCCGAAGCAAACGAAGGCGCAATCAAGCTCGCACGTAAGTATGGGCGTCTTCATCGTGATGGCGCATACGAGATTATCAGCATGGATCATAGCTTTCATGGGCGCACCATGGCAACAACAGCAGCAACGGGACAAGCATTCTATCAGGCATCGTGGGCACCCCTACCCGACGGTTTCAAACAAACACCATTTAATGACCTTGAGGCTTTAAAGGCCGCGACCAGCAAGAAAACAGTAGGGATTTTGATTGAGGCGGTACAGGGTGAGGGCGGTATCTGGCCTGCGGACAAGGCATTTATGCAAGGTGTACGTGAGTGGTGCGATGAGCAAAATCTGGTGATGATCTGCGATGATGTGCAAGCTGGCATGGGTCGTACAGGCAAATTCTTTAGCTGGGAACACTATGTTACACCCGACGTTGTGACAATGGCAAAGGGCCTGGCAGGTGGTATACCAATCGGTGCCATGCTAACAGGTCCACGTACAGACGTGTTTACCGCAGGCGATCATGGCACAACCTTTGGTGGTAATCCCATCGCATGTGCGGCTGGTATCGCAACAATCCAGACTATCCTTGAGCAAAACTTGCTCGATCACGCAACCCAAATGGGCGAGTACTGGAACACAAAGCTAGAGGGCTTATGTGCAAAGTATACCTTTTTAGATAGCCCACGTGGTCTTGGCTTGATGCGAGCGGTAAACGTCAAACACGAGTTAGCACCAGTGATTGTGCAACGCTCACTAGCACATGGCTTACTGCTGAACAATACTGGAACAGCAACGTTACGCATGATTCCGCCATTAGTGTTGACAAAGGCAGATCTGGACGAAGCAACAGTATTGCTCGATAAGGCATTAGCTGATGTAGCACAAATGCCTGTAGCACAAGCGTAAATAGCGTACTCTATTCTGTACGGGCCTGATGATATCGTTTAACAAATGAATGCGGAGACGTTGTTTGTAGGGACCGATTGATCGCGTCCTTGTTACAATCAACCGCCAACAAGGACGCGATCAATCGGTCCCTACAAACAACATCAATAGGCTCGTACAGAATGAGTTACCCCTGAGCTATACATCGCTTGAGCCAGGAAATATGTTGTGGTAATGCAATTTCGGGTTCGGCAAGTTCGGGATGCCAATGTTTTTCCCATTCTACAGAAACGTAGCCACTGTACCCTTGCTGAATGAGGATATGCAGTTGTTCACGTACAGGAACCTCGCCCTCTCCCATAAGCGTAAGTTGCCACGAATTGCTATCAACAGGGTCTCTCCGTGCATCCTTGACGTGGACATGCGCGATACGCCCTTGTAAGGCTGCAATAACATCTTCGACAGTTTCTCCAACACGATAAGGATGATGACTATCCCAAAGTGCCGCAATATTTTTGGAATTAACCGATTGTAACACGCTTGCAACGCGTCGAGCTGACGAATATGCATCATGTGTTTCCAAAGCAACGGTTACAGAGGCTTGCTCGGCTTCAGATGCGACCTGATGTAGTGAGTCAGTAACCCACGTGTTTACCTCGTCTTGCGAGGGCAAGGGCAAACTATTTTGTTGGTCTGCTCCCCCAAAAACACGTAAGATGGGAACGTGAACTTCCTGCGCTAGTCGAATCCAGGTCAACAAATTGGCTACTTGTTTTGCCCGTATTTCTGCATCTGTATGGTTGAATGTACATGAAGTGTCGAGAGCGCATACGTCTAGCCTACGTTCTCGACATGCAGCAACAGCGTTAACAACTTTTTCGTGATCGTCTATAGGGTCGATAATCTTGCCATTAAGGAGACGCCACTCGACGCCATCATAGCCCATGTTGACAGCATTTTCTACGACCTGCTCAACGGACCAGCGTGGGCAAGCAAGAGTACTAAATGCAAATTTCAATGGCTTGTTCCCTTTCTTTTGAAAACTGGATACATCCCCATTGTATCTTCTTTTAGAGACCAAAGTGAACGAAGCCTTGTTAGCTTGAAATGTTGCCCCTAGTGCTTTATTTCAGCTTTCGCTTTGATTGTCCTCGGATTTGACGACTCCATGCTCTTTCTTTCCTACCTGTTGAACGACATTCTGAGCCTTAGTACGAAGTTGGCGTATTTCGAGGACGGTCTCGAAGACGCTCTCAAAGATGGATATGTTAGCCTCAATGCCCGCGTGAATAAGCCAAGCGGCAGCATCGCTACGAGTTGTACGAATACCAACTTCGACAAGAGCGTCGATTGCGTTCATATCCTGATCGTCAATGCGACACGTCACAACATTACTCTTGTTTTTGACGCTCTCTTTAGGCGACTCCGCACCAGACATACGCTCAACAATAGCCTGCAGAACTTTTGAGCGCACCTGCTCAAGGGAAACAAATCTTTCTATTACCTTTGCTCCTATTCCCTCACCTTCGCGAATAAGACCGAGCAAAAGATGTTCTGTTCCTACAAAATGATCGGTGGAACTTCGCCAACCCTCGCTCACAGAGAGCGTCACAACAACTTGTGCGCGTGGTGTCAGTCCACGCTCCGTAGAAGGCGGTTGTGGTGTTGCTTTTCCAATAATATATGTAACGGCTGCCTGTATTTTTTGTAGGTCTATCCCTAGTTCTTTCAGCACACGGAACGCGATACCTTCCTCTTCACGCAACAAGCCAAGTAAAAGATGCTCTGTTCCTATATAGTTGTGATTAAACTGTGCTGCCTCTTCGTCAGCAAAAGCAAGCGCATGTTGTGCTTGTTCTGTGAACTTAGCCGAGAACTTTGCCACCTGCTGAAGTATTAATGGTCCTGTTTGCTGCTCATTTTCCTGTTCGCTCATAACATTTTCGTTCCTTTCTTGTAATATGTATATTATTTACAATTTACATATTACAAGATTAATGAATATGACAAGACATGTCAAGTGCTTAAGCGATATTAGGCGTTGTGAAAGTGATGTTCGGCACTTATGCGGCTCACACGTTTATGTTCTTCAGAAGCAGGTTCATAGCTTGACCAGTCTATTGTAAGGCCACGCTCGGTAATAATCTCTGCCGCAAGATCGGGAGGGAATCCCTTTTCCGCGTGTAGCTCAAAAAGAGTTGACCCTTGAATGTGTCCGTATTCATCAGGCTCAAGCTGAGCAAGGTATTTTAAGCCAAGAGTTAAGACGCGCTCAAAACGAATTTCTTCCTCGGCAATGCTACGAACAAGCATAGGAATACGGATATGCTCCTCTGATGTAAGAAGTGTGCTGTGTGCATGTGCGAGTGGCATAACTAGTTCACTTAGGAATGGACGATCAATACCCAGTATTCGTCCTTGTCGCGCAGCTCGACGAATGAGGCGACGCACAACAGAACTCCGTCCATCACGTCCAGGCTCTACGCCCGCTAAACCTGCGAGAAGTGCCGCACGAACATGGTCAACAATCATCCTTCTTGCTCGCAGCTCTACCACGTTGTCGTGAACAAGACCAAGTGGTGCAAAATCTTGTAAGCGTGTGTTTGCAGGTTGGAACAGGTCGATAGAGAAGACCGACTCTGTATCCTGTAGCACCGATGCGGTACGTTCAAGACCCATGCCCGTGTCGATATTGCGCTGTGGTAGGGGTTCAAGATGTCCGTCTTGAAAACGTTCGTATTCCATAAAGACAAGATTCCATATTTCCAGAAAGCGGTCACATGCACATCCAGGTTGACATGTAAGTTCTCCGCAGCCAAACGCCATGCCTCGATCAACGAAGATCTCCGAGTTGGGACCACAGGGGCCAGGACCGCCCATTGTCCAAAAGTTGTCATCAACACCTAGAGGCACGATGCGCTCACGAGGGATGCCAACATGTAGCCAACCCTCTATCGCGTCTTCGTCGAGAGGTAGTTTCAGTTGCTCATCACCTGAGAATACTGTTGCCCATAGTTTTGTCTGGTCAAGCTCAAAGCTGTTTAGCAGCAAGTCGAGTGCCATGTCAATCGCTTCATGTTTGCCGTACTCGCCTATCGACCAATTGCCTAGCATAAAAAAGCTGGTATTCTTTCTGGCGTTAGTGCCTACCGCATCAACATCATCGCTGCGTAGACAGCGTTGAAGTGAGGTCAGACGTGATGCTGGTGGCGTCTGTTGTCCACGCAAGTACGGGAGCAGGGGTTGCATACCAGCGATAATAAACGAGGTACTATTTCCGGGCACGACAAGCGGACTTCCCGAAATTTCGACATGCTTACGCGCACGGAAGAACGAGAGGTAGTGTTCGACAAGTTCGATTGATGAAAGATGAGTAGTCATAGAGTTCTCCTTTTGTATTAAATTGTTATATGGGACAGGATGTTTGCTTATCGAATACAAGAGATTAGATAACAATAGACATACAAAAAGCCCGTCCTATCTATCTCTGTAGAAGTCCAACCTATTGGACATACTACAGAGAGGGACAGGACGGGCTGAAAATGTGTGTTTGTTATGGCCCGTGGTACCACCTGGTTTGGAAATGGAAGATGTCAAAGGACACCTACATTTCCCACTCGTCAGGCACGGAATATTATGCATTCGATGCCTTGCCCTGTGGTAACGGAGGGCTTCCGGCAAGGATTAGTGGCTTCTTTTACAAAAAAGCGTTCGTCCCGCATCGTGGTCCTATAATTTTTTATGGACCAGAGGGAGGCATTCCACGTGATATAAGTTGTTGGACTCTCACCATCTCCAACTCGCTGATGACTATTATCACTATGTACTCGTCCCTCGTGACGATTTCTGCTATGAGATGCAGTAAGTATATAGTGGAAGCAGAAAAGAGTCAAGCGCAACGAAAAGTCCACTATTTTTGCTTGACATTGCTTGCAGAGCTATGTTAACATCTTTTTATGAAGAAGACATTTGTAGACCAGTTTAACTCGCTGCTGTCTACTGATCACCCCGCTAAATATCGGTCACATGGTTTCGCCGCATAAGCCTGACGCAATTGCTTATGCGGTGGAAAGTGGCGTCGATTGAACACATGCTTACTCATATTCATGAGTAGGTGTTGTTTCTGTGTTTCATTTGGGCTGCTCTCCCCTTTTCTATAACTTCAGTTTGCGCTTCTCTTCTCTGCATACAATTTGCGATAGGCAACCTCTACATTCTCTTGCCTTTATTATTCCTATTGCAAGGAGAAGCACACATGTTGCTCGCAACTTTTTCCAAGGTAAGCAAAGATTTTGGTGGCAACCCCATTTTTCAAGAGGTGAATTTAGAAATTCTCGAAAACGAACGCATCGGCCTTGTCGGTGAGAACGGTAGTGGAAAATCGACACTATTCAAACTGCTTGCTGGACTAGAAACACCAACACAGGGCACTATTGCTCGTCGTCGCAACCTCACCATTGGCTATCTCACACAAGAGATAGACGCGGCAATGCATACACAAACCATTTTTCAGGCCGTATCAGAGACATCACCTGAACTTGTCACATTACAACATCTTTTAAATGATCTCGAAAAGCAGATGTCAAATCCAAGGATTACCTCCGACGAGAATGCAATGACACGGCTACTCGAAAAATATGGGAAAGCGCAGGAACGCTATGACGCGCTGGGTGGCTATACACTTGGTCATAAGGTTGAAAGCGTGTTAAGCGGTCTGGGATTCCCGTCAAGTATGTATGAACAAGAGATTAGCTCGTTAAGCGGAGGCGAGAAGAAACTTGTCAATCTTGCACGCATTCTATTGCAGATGCCTGACCTTCTCCTTCTTGATGAGCCAGACAATCATTTAGACTTACAAGCCAAAGCGTGGTTAGAATACTACATCCAGGACTATCCAGGTACAGTGCTTATCATCTCGCATGATCGTCACCTCTTAGATCACTCAGTCAAGAAGATTTTTGAGCTTGAGGATGGTGAAATTTCGTCATACGCGGGTAACTACAGCTATTATGTTGTAGAGCGACAACGACGTTTAGAGAAGCTACAAGAACTCTATACGTTGCAGCATGATGAGATCAAACGTTTGGAGATCAGTATGCATCGGCTCAAAGGCTGGGCAAAATTGAACTCTAAGTTTGCGGGTAAGGCTGAATATATGGCGAAACGCGTTGAGCAGGCACGTGAGGAAGCAGTGGATAGGCCCACCCTTGTACGTGACCGTATTAAAGTTGGGCTAGACGCAGAGCGTAGTGGAAAGAAAGTGCTTGAAATTAAAGGGTTAAGCAAGTCGGTTGATACCTACATGCTCTTCGAGCCATTTGACTTGACAGTGCTCTATGGTGAACGTATTGGCATCGTGGGTGCTAATGGTAGCGGCAAAACAACACTGCTCAAGACGATGCTGGGGTTGCTTCCAGCAACATGTGGAAGCGTGAATATAGGAGCAAGTGTTGTGACAGGGTATTACGCTCAAGAGCAGGAAACATTGCCGTTTGATAGTACGCCAATGGACTTTGTACGTAGATTGAAAAACATAACAGAGCCACAAGCAATCTCCTTTTTACATAGTCTCCTTTTCTCGTTTGAAGATATTCACACACCTATTGGTCAATTGAGTGGAGGAGAGAAAAGTAGATTACAGATCGCCCGTCTGCGCCTTACGAATGCCAATTTCTTGTTGCTTGACGAACCGACAAACAATCTTGACATTGCGTCAACTGAAGTACTGGAGAAAGCACTAGACGAGTTTGAAGGCACCGTTCTCACCATTTCTCACGACCGCTACTTTCTGGATAAGGTCGCCACAAAAATTGTTGCCATTGGCAACGATAGAAAGATACATGTGTATCCAGGAAACTTCTCATATTATATAGAGCACAAATAGAAACAGTCGTCTTATTAGTGTGAAGAGGTGCGTGTACACTTCTTCACATTGATAGGACTCCGTATTATGTATTTCCGCGCGAAAGAAGGCGGTTATCAAAATGAAAAACACCTAGACTAACGAGAGCAGGGCCGACATCTCGTAGTGCTTGCACAAGCAAACGATGAGCATTTTGTTCTCCAATAATTGGGACACAGAAATACTGACAGATAGCGAATAATGCTGTAAAGCCTTCAAGCAGATCTTCACGCGGCATACGATCTAGTTGAGAGCCATCCGTCACCTCAAGATAACCGGAAGGGGTAATCTTCAAACTAGCAAAAGCAGGGAAAGCGGCTGAACAGTCGTCAAGGATATCATGTAAGACGCTAAATGCCTCTTTAGGACCTACAAGATGGGAGACAGCAAAAGAGACACAACGGGTTCCCTCAATAAGCACGCGCCATTCCCAAGGTGTGATAAGTTGTTTTACCTCTGGAGTTGTGGTCAATCCACCTTCAATCACGCGTGGGCTTTCGGTCATAGACACCAGTCCACGTTTATGCAAGGCAAGCACTACCTCATCTAACAATCGCTCATATAGTTCACCAAGCTCAGGGACATTTGGTACAACAACACGGTCAAAGCGAGCAGAGGCGTGAGTCCATTCTCTCAGTTCAAGCAAAATCGCACGATTGTCGCCACGATTTCCTACAATTTGAACCAGTCTACCAGCTCTAAAATAGAGATGTGCGACGCTTAAACGCTCTGTATTACGCAACGAAAGACGGCCGAATGCTTTTAAACGTCTAATATGGTAGATGATATATGCTAGTTCACGGAGAGAACCCCTCCATGAAGGTCCAAATGAACCGGGTTGAGGCACAGTATATCGCTTTCTATCACCACTATATTGAGAACGTTATGATTTTATAGAACATACCTTAGAGCAACTCTCACACCAGCCCACTATGTTGCCATTAACTTCATGCACATCTGACAATCGCCGCGCGCATTGACATACATATCCATGCAGCCGTGCAGGATTGCCAAAGACAAGTGCGTGTGCAGGAACATCTTTTGTGACGACAGATCCCGCGCCTATAAGCGCAAATGTTCCAATGGTTATCCCACACACGATTACGGAGGCTGCACCAATTGATGCACCATACTTCACTAGAGTAGGCGTCACTTGCCAGTCTTCACTGCCTTTCAATGCGCCATCAGGTGTAATGGCTCTAGGAGTCATGTCATTTGTGAAGCACACATGAGGACCAACAAAAACACCATCCTCTAATGTTACTCCTTCAAAAATGGAGGCATTATTTTGAATTTTGACACGAGAACCAATATGTACATAGCTATCAATATACACGCCTTTTCCAATATTACATTGCTCGCCAACTGACGCATATTCCCGTACATGAGCCTGACGCCAAATTCGTGTTCCTCCACCAATATGGGCCTCTGCTGATACCTCTGCGGTTGGATGAACATAAAATGAAGTTTCAGTCATATTACCACAGCCTCAATTACTACCTGTACAATAATTTATGCTTACAACTTAGAATTTGTGAAATACTTACGTACAAATGGTAGCCAGCGCAAACGTGAGAATACTCCCCACAATCCAGCGGCCTCTGCCGCAACAACAAGCCAGTGCTGATCGACATCAACCTCGATACGACGCAACATATATGGATCGTCACGAGAAGTATTATACCCATAATTGGTTGTTACAGCCCATTTATATCCTGCCTTACATACAGCTTTATACACATCATCACCTATATGTTGCATCTGTCCAACCGGATACGCAAATGAATAAACGGGGTGTCCTAATCGTTGCTCTAACAAGATACGACATTCTTCAACCTCTTGTTGCATTTCACAATGATCGGTAAGATAGGACAAGATGGGATGGTGCATCGTGTGTGCTCCAAAAGATATCCACTCACTTGCATCCATCTCTTTCACTTGCTCCCATGTCAATGGAAGAGAAGCCTCCTCCTCCTTCAGCATCACGGAAGGAACAGCAAGCGTTATACGCATAGATGTGAGAAAGGTTTCGCGCGCTGCAACTGACTGTACATAACGTACACGTTTATCAATTAGCGTGGCTAACGTTACTCGATCATCCACATTCTGCAAATTATAATGATGATCTTCTATCATTACATCGTTTATAGGTGTTCGGTTGACAAGACGCTTTCCCTCACCCCACCAGAAATAATCACCACTTTCTACATAATCTGAAACAAGATAGATAGTACAAGGAACACGCAGTTCACAGGCAAGAGGAAATGCGTGCGTGTAGTTATCACGATACCCATCGTCAAACGTAATGGACAACATTGTCGAATGCCTACTCTGTTGTATTTCTTTTTTTGTTGACGTATACAGTTCGTCAAGAGCCTTCTCTATAGGTAAAATATGATAGTGCTTTTTCAGATAAGAGAAGTGATGTCGAAGATATCCCTCTGATGCACGATGATAGTTTAAAATAATGAGATACTGCTGCGAACGCTGCGTCCACCAGCGAGCAAGTTGTACCAATCCACTATAATAGAACAAGGCCGCAATAGCGACCAATATATACCTACGCATCTACAAAACTCACTTTATTTTTAGCATTTGGCATACAGAAAAGACGCTATACAAGCATCTTTTCTGCAATGAATAGTGTCTTTATGCCTTGTTTATTTTACTCGCGCCACTTGTTTCGCAACTGCTCGCGCCACGCGTTTTGCCGCCGCCGCATCACCAATAACGAAGCGATAAAGAAAACCAAAACTGCGTGCAGCCGTAAAACCAACAAAGTAGAGCCCGGGAACGCTACTTTCAAAGTGCCCATTAAGAGTGGGAGCATTCAGATATGTTTGGATCATGTTTACCAGTGATGGAGACAACATGGGCAAACGTTTCACGTCCGTTTTGTAGCCCGTTGCTAAAATCACATGATCGACCTCGAGCACGTTGCCATCCACCAACGTTATGACAACTCGATTGTTCATCTCTTCCACCTTAGATACTACCACTCCTTCGTGTAGTGTCACCTTATTGATAATGCGTGGTTGTAACCAAGGTGAACCTGTAGAGCCGTGACGCGTATTAAGCAAGTAATCTTTGGTATTGCGTGGGAGGCGACGAAAGCTGTATGGAAAGTGCTCATGAAGCCAATTAAGCCATCCATTACCCATACCTGCTTGTGGTGCTCGTAACCCCCGTAAAAATTCAGGAATATGTGAATTTGTTACTCTGGTCCAGCGTACAGGATGACGCGCCAAAATATGGACCTCTGTATCATGCTCATACAACAGTGCGGAAGTCTCTAACGCAGCTTGTCCTGCACCAACAACAGCAACTTGCTTTCCAGAAAATTCATCCATTGAGTGATGGTCGGAGGAGTGAGAAACGAGAGAATGCGGCATGTTTGCATATTCAGTTGGATAATAGGCATAGTAGTGGAGACCAGGAGCAAGGACAACGGCGTTTGACACAATAACGCGATTATCTTCCAGTGTTACAACAAATTGGTTTTCTTTTCGCTCTATCTGTTTAATATACGTCTCATCAAGATTGGGAACAGCATTCTTTTGAAACCAGAGCGCGTAGTCAATAAATACTTCCACAGGTAAAGGGTCGGTACCCTCAATACCCTTTTCCTTGAAATACTCTTTGAAGCTATATTTTCCCCTAGGGTCAGATAAGTCTGTTGCCCACCAGTACGAACGTAGCAACATGCCTTCTGGCATATGCTCGGTCCAAAAGCGAATGGGTTTGCCAAAGGTTGCGACCTTTAAACCTTTTCCTTGTAGATGAGCGGCAGCAGAAAGTCCGTAAGGTCCTGCTCCCATTACGACAACATCATACTCAGCGGATGGAACGGCACCCTGTGGTTTCTGTACATCTAGTGATACGCTCATTGAGCATCCCTCCTTACAAGACCCTTTTCTAGCCGATGCTGTGTGCGTTGTACAAACTCATTTAGGGCAGCAAATGCTGGTTTCGGGTCTCGCCAATCAACATAATCATATCCTGTTGGTATAAAAAAAGCTGTAAAAAACTCTAAAAATGCTTGTGGTACCGGTGTTACTCCAGGTCTACCACGTTGTGTTATTGTTTGCATAGTAGTCAGAATATCGCCTTCTAAATAACGCATCCATCCTCCAGGACGATATCCTTCAACCCGATCAATATGCTCTCCAAGTGCCCATTGATAAAGAAGATATGGAAAGTCCACTCCCGCACGTACTGCAACCTCGACGGACGCTGAGAGACGGGGATTAATCTCCATCAAATATGCCTTGCCGTCGCTTCCACGTCGAAACTCTACTTCTGAATAGCCATCAAGGTCAATCTCACGTATGAGTCGTTCGGCTTGCTCTCCGATATCTTGTGGGATATCTATACTCTGACGGTACACAGAGGTACCGCCCAGCGGTGGTTGAGTACGTTTTGCCCATTGTGCGAAACGTGCATATATAGTTCCATGAGCATAAAGAAAACTCATCGCTTCACGCTTACCGGGAAGAAACTGCTGGAACTGTACGGTCCCTCCGAACTGTGTTAGCTTTTCCACAGCTAGACGAGCCTCATCAGGAGTCGTCACCAGCTCGGAGATCAGTCGTACACCTTGTTGCTCTCCCCAAAGCCATGACTCGACGGGCTTCACCACAGCCGGCAGACCAATATCTCGAATAGCCTCTGCAACTTCACTTACAGAGACAACGGTGACACCTTTGGGCACTCCTATACCAAGTTGCTCGGCGATTTCAAAGGTTTTGTCTTTGTTGATTGCTATCGATAACGCAGCTTCATTGGCTAAGGCAACACGCGTTTTAGATTCAAACTCGGCGCGGTGCTCACGCAAGACTGCAAGTGTCCCATCTGAAGACGTAATCAACACTTTGACGCCTAGTGTATGAATGAATTGCTTTAGATAGGTCAAAAATGGCTCTGTATCCTGTTCATAGGATGGTGCTATACTGGAGCGTTCACACCAACGTGAAGAGAACGTGGGAACACGCTTAGCCTTTTGTGTATTATTGGCGACTTCTAATGCAGCAACACGCATTCCCTTAGCACCAAGAGAACGTACAGTAACAAGTGATTGACGAAGCTTTGCATCAAGCACCAGCACGTCAAACATCTGAGCCTGTATGTTGGTTCCTGCATAGATGTTTGCACTCTCATCAATTTTTGTATTTGTCATAAAATTGTCCAGCAAGCTCTTTATACTTTGAGTGGCTTATTTATGCCAATTCATTTTTTTATCTGGAACGTCTCACTTTTCGTGCAGCCGCACTTGCGACACGTTGCGCGGTTGACTTGTTTCCCACGACGAAGCGGAAGAGCGGGCCAAAGCCTCGAACAGCGGTTAAGCCGACAAAGTAGAGACCTGATACACTACTTTCAAACCAATGATTAAGCGTTGGTACACCATTATCTGCTTCTATTTCCTCAAGTAGCGAGGGCGCAATCATTGAGAGTTGCTTCACATCCACGTTATAGCCTGTCGAAAGCATGACATGATCGACAATCAAGTTCTCACCATTAGAAAGCGTTAATTCAACCTGACCATCTATCTCACGTATTTTTTGCATGGTCTGACCTTCGTGTAATGTCGCTTTGCCAATAACACGGTCTCGCAACCAACTAGACGCGGCTGCGTTATAATGATTGCGAATATATCTATCTTTTCTAGCCTGTGGGAAACGATAAAAGAGGTAAGGAACATATTCCAGTACCCAATTTTTCCAGCCAGGAGCGATACCGGAGTCTGGTGCTTTGATTTTCTCCCACAAGGACCTCTCGTGTGCTCTATCGGGCGCAAGCCAGTGAATAGGACGACGAGCTACAAGGTCTACTGTGGCTCCTGCCTCAACAAGCAATGCAGTATATTCAACAGCACTTTGTCCTCCGCCAATGACAGCAAGTCGTTTCCCTGTAAAGCCACTGAAATCTTTATGGTCAAAAGAATGAGAGACAAGTTCAGTGGGCATATGACTAAATTCGGAGGGGCGACGGCCATAATAGTAGAGTCCGACCGCCATAACAACAGCCATGCTCTGCACAACGCGTCCATCCACAAGCGTCAATACAAACTGTCCATTTTTACGCTCGACAGAAGCAACATACGTCTCATCTACGTCAGGCACTGCATTCTTCTGAAACCAATCGGCATAATCAATAAATGCCTGTGCAGGGACTGGATAGCCTTTTGTATATTGAGATGACTGTTGAAAAAAGCGGTCAAAGCTATATTTTTTCTTAGGATCGGAAAGATTCGTTGCCCACCAGTGAGAACGTAGGAACAGTCCGGCAGGCATGTGATCACGCCACAACTCTAAGGGCTTCCCGAAAATAGCCACCTTTAAACCACGTCCTCGCAGATGTGCAGCAGTTGTCATACCATAAGGACCAGCACCTACAACCACTACATCATATTGTGTCACGGGTACTGTTTTCTGTGCTTGCTCTCTATCTGATACCATACTCATAACGTTGTTTTCTCTCCTATTATACTTCTAGTTGATCGTAGTAGTTTTGTATTATACACTAAGCCTAGGTGTAAAACTATCCAGCCTACAAATTTACGCGCTCTCGCCTTTTCCTATGACTGCCTTCCAAAGTGGTGAAAATAGATGCCAGATGCCAGATGTCTCAGCAGCCATCACGAGCCAGTGTCGGTTCACATCGCTAAGCACACGGTGTAGACGCCAAGGGTCACTTGTTGGCGTGTTTACCCCAGTATCTGTTGTCAAAGCCCATTTATATCCTGCATCTTGCACAGCTTGTACTGCCCTATCTCCGATATGTTCAGCCCTCCCAACAGGGTATGCAAAAGTACTAATAGGATGTCCAAGTCGCTCTTCTAACACCTTACGACACGCTGAAACTTCATACACAACCTCATCAGGTTCAGAAAGATATGCTAGAATAGGATGATGCATAGTATGTGCTCCATATGAAACCCAGCCACTTTCTTCCATCTTCTGTACTTCTGCCCATGTTAACGGTCTATCACCCTCTTCCTCTAATGTAACGCTTGAGGAAACAGTTAGCATCTGACGAATAGATACTAGGAACGCTTCACGTTCACGCACAGATGGAGCATGACGTAGGTGCGTATCAATGACTTTTGATAACACTACACGATCATTTGCCTGATCCAAATGATAGACCTGTCCATCGACTATCACTTCTTTTGCTTCAGCACGTCTCACAAGTCGTCGTCCCTCACCCCACCAAAAGTACTCTTCGTGTTCAAGATAGCCTGGAATGAGAAATAGCGTAATTGGAATTTTTAGTTGACAGACATGTGGGAAAAGATGAGTATAATTATCGTGATATCCATCGTCAAATGTTAGTACAAGTGGCATACGCTTATCTCTTCTTGGAGACGTATCTTTACTTCGTGGTGCATAAAGTTCTTGTAACGCCTCTTCAAGGTGCAACACTCTGTAGTGACGACGCAAATAATGTAGATGACTCCGAATATCGCCCCCGCGCGCACGATGATAATTAAGAATGACCAGTTTTTGTCCAGACCGTCGCATGAACCAACGCGATAGTGACACCAATCCACTATAGTAAAGGCATGCAGCAACAAATACACCCATATATTTACGCATATGTCGTTTCCCTTTCATATATAAATGTATATACATATGTCTTGCATGCGTTCACCTTAGTATCAATACTTGGCGGCATAACAATGTCCTGAAAGACTTATACATAACGTGAGAAATAAATATTAAGATATAAGATACGACTAATACCACACGAAAGGTACTATTCCTTGTAGGAACTGATCTATTCATCAAAGATAGGAAGACAGTATGCTCTCTATCAGAAAATACCACACTACCTATGTTTATGAGATGCATATTTAGGTAGAGAATTAGTAAAGCAATTGCTTTTGACGTGGAGAAATTCACGCTTGTATGAGCAAGTCCTAGCTTGTTTTGCGCTTTCCTCATGTATTGTAGTGGATAGGTATATGCACCAGAGAGTTCTGTTCTTAACGTCATCTCAACACAAGTAGCAACCTAATTCTCATGTAGGAGAGTGTATCATCATAAAGGACTGTAATAAAAGTGTGGGAATGAAGTATAGAAAACATGGCTATCCAAGTTAATAAATGTTACAGAAAGAGACTTTTACAGGTCTGAGTAGTAGTAGTTCAAAGCATTTCTATTTTGAAGGATGGTAATACAATGCGAGGTTGGCTCAATCGCTACATATTAATCGCCAAACGGTGGGCGTGGATTATTTTGCTTGGAGTAGTTATTTGTGGAGGTGCAACATATATTGTTACAAAGCTTATGCACCCTGTCTATAAAGCTACCGCACTTCTTGTGCTCACGACAAGTAGTTCTCCGTCAACCTATGACAATACTACTGCCGTTTTAGAAGCTCTTCCGACGTATGCACAGTTTGTGAGTAACCCAGAAATACTTCAACCGGTTGCTGCACAACATCATCTAACGGTGAGACAACTAAGTGGCATGATTACGGTAAAACCGCAGTCGAACACTCAAATCATCGAACTGGATGTTGAAAACAATAACGCAAATTTTGCGGCACAGCTAGCAAACGAGATAGGAGCTAGTTTCGCGCAATACACAAATACACAACTCAATGGTGTTATGCAAGTGAAGACGCTTCCTGCTGTACCACCTGTAGATGCTGACCATCCAAAACCCTCGTTAGATGGCCTCATCGGTGCATTAGTTGGTCTAGGTCTCGCACTAGCTATCATCGTTGTATTTGAATGGACAGATGATCGTATGACGCGTCCAGAAGAAGTACAGGAACTTCTGGGGGTAGAAACCTTGACAACTATTCCTGAGTTATCTTCCAAAGAGCGCCTTAAAAACGCTGAAGAGACCCCTGCTCTTGCTGAGGGTTGCCGCATTCTATGTGCTAACTTGAACAGAGCACAGTTAGAGAAGCCATTTAAGCTCGTCATGATTACAAGTGCTCTTGCTGGTGAAGGGAAAAGCACCATCGCCGCTAACCTCGCCTCATTCTTAGCAATGACTGGGAAACGTGTGCTTCTTGTTGATACAGACTTACGCCACCCAGTCTTGGATCAGCACTTCCAACTGAGCAATAATCGGGGTATTTCAGACGCATTTTTAGAGATGTGGGCGCGCATTGAGGTGGAGTTAGAAGGACAACCTACCGAGATTCCCTCATTACGTGTATTAACAGCCGGTGTGCTCCCATCAAATCCATCAGAACTACTACAGTCACAGCTTGCACAGAAACTTTTCCAGCATTTTAGAGACTCCCAGCACTTCGACTATATTATCTTTGACACACCACCACTTCTGCCTATTGCAGATGCACAGATTATTGCGTCTAACATGCAAGTAGCAATACTGGTGGTTGATGCCTCGACGACATCGCGCAAGATGCTGCTTAATGCCAAGCATATTCTGGCACGAACAGGGGTAAGAGTTCTTGGTGTCGCGCTCAACAAGAGCCAATGGTTGGACGATAATGCCACTCGTGAATATCTAGGAGGCGTTCAGCAACAGAGGCCACGTGCAAACATTTCAATGTCCACACCACCACAGACACCACCGATTGAAGACACAGAAACCAAACCGCTTTCAAACGGGCGAGTCGATGACACTAGCGTTACGATGTCTATTCGTGGTGTAAAACCATCGGACAATTAGTTTGACATAAAAAGAATGCTGGTAAAGGTCATCGAAAGGTAGAAATCATGAAACAAGAGTTGCTAAATAAGATAGCTAATCGCTCTTTGCGAGTTGCAGTTATTGGACTTGGCTATGTGGGACTTCCACTCGCAACAACGTTTGCCGAAATTGGTTTTGACGTGACGGGAATTGACGTGGATCAACAGAAGGTTGATACTGCGAACAAGGGTGAAAGCTATATCCCTGATATTCCAAGCACCACTTTACAAGCATTAGTTGAGTCGAAGCATCTCCATTTTACAACAGACTTCGCGGCACTAAGGGATGTTGATGCTATCAGCATTTGTGTTCCAACACCATTAAGGAAAACACGCGACCCAGATATCTCATATATTCTTTCGGCAACACAGCGCATACGCGAACATCTTCATCAAGGGCAGCTTGTCGTTTTGGAGAGCACGACGTATCCAGGGACAACGGATGAGTTGGTTTTGCCAGAACTTCAGTCAACAGGTCTTGAAGTAGGCAAAGACTTTTTCCTGGCCTTTTCGCCTGAACGCATTGACCCCGGCAATGCACATTTTGATACAAGTAATACGCCTAAGGTCGTAGGTGGCGTTACGGCGAATTGCACAGAACTTGCACAGGCTTTTTATGGAGCGGCAATCAAACAAATTGTTCCTGTCTCCTCAGCACGTGTTGCTGAAATGACAAAGTTGCTCGAAAATACCTTTAGAGCGGTCAATATTGGGCTAGTCAACGAAATAGCTATTATTTGTGAAAAGCTCCATATCAATGTGTGGGAAGTTATTGATGCAGCAGCATCAAAGCCGTTTGGCTTTATGCGTTTCCTTCCTGGTCCCGGCTTAGGAGGACACTGTATTCCTATTGATCCTCATTACTTGTCATGGAAACTTAAAACGCTCGACTATACAGCACGTTTCATAGAACTCGCAGCAGAGATTAATAGTAGTATGCCTCATTACGTTGTCAACAAGATTAGCGAGGCCCTTAATGAGCAGAAGCTGAGCTTTAATGGCTCAAAAATATTGGTGCTTGGTGTTGCATATAAGCGTAACGTAGGTGATGTGCGTGAGTCACCAGCACTAGATGTTATCCAAGAGTTGCAATCTCGCAAAGCTGTAGTGCTTTACAATGACGAATATGTGCCTTCGCTCACTTTGCCAAATCATACACTTTTCTCTCAAAGTTTAAGCAACGAGCTTTTACAATCAGTAGACTGCATAGTAATTATCACTGATCATAATTATTATGATACATCCTGGATAGTAAAAGAGGCGCGGTGCATCGTTGACACTCGAAATATGACACAAGGATACGAGGATACTAAAATCGTTCGTTTATAATCGTTACTTATACTTCTTAATGTATATTTTCTTTTATACACAGCAGAATGGTTAAGAAAGAATGTCTGAGCCTTTAGATACTGGCACTAGTCAGCCCCTTGGTACAACAAGTGCTCATTTGGCGGCTATCCGTCTAAAGTCCGCGAATAAGCAGATTTTCCGGGCACTGCTTAGCCTTGCCTCCGCAAACCTGCTTATTCGCGTCATGGGTATGCTCAATCAGGTTGTCGTTGCTGCCCGCTTCGGCCAAGGGGCGCAAATGGACGCTTATTTTGTGGCGTCTGGCTTACCCGTACTTCTAGCACAGTTGCTCGCTGGAGCCTTAGAAGCATCTGTTATTCCAGTGTATGCCAGCTTACGTGGAAAAGGGAAAAAAGAGCAAGCATCTCGTCTCTTTAGCACACTTTTAAACCTTCTTTTCATTAGTATGCTGATCGTCACAGTAGGCATGCTGGTCTTACATAACCAACTTGTAACACTATCAGGACCAGGATTAAAACAAAACTCACTGTCACTTGCTGAAAGCTTGACACCATACATCTTCCCAGTGCTGATATTTATGGTGCTGAATAGCTTTATGGAATGTTTACTCAATACAGAGGGACAATTTGGTTGGCCGGCGTATGCCGGTATCCTGGTTCCTCTTACTACGGCCACATTGGTTGTCCTTGCTGGCAAATCACAGGGTGTTTTCATCCTGTGTATTGGAACTCTACTTGGTCAAGCCTTGCAGTTAGTCGCAATTATTCTGCGAGCGCGTCACGCGAAGTTTGTCTATCAACCAATTTTAGATTTGCGTAGTCCTGAGATTGCTGCTATTGGCATTGTCGCATGGCCTGCGCTTTTTAGTGGTTTGATTAGTCAAGCCAGTCCTTTCGTTGACCAGATATTCGCATCCACACTTAGTGTTGGTAGTATTTCCGTCCTTAATAACGCGCTTAAACTTATCAGCGTACCAATTGGTGTTATCTTCGCATCAGTTGGTCGTGCCGCGCTTCCCTATCTTGCAAGACAAGCAGCAGTCAACGACATGAAAGCATTTAAAGAGACATTACGTCTCTACTTGTGGGCTGTTGGTCTTGGTACGCTAGCACTTACAGTTGGAATGGTTATTTTTGCCCATGTAATTGTTGAAGTTATTTTTGAACACGGAGCCTTTACTGATGCAGACACTAGCCGCACAGCAATAACGCTCATTGGTTTCGCCATTGGTCTGACACCAATGGCATTCGGTTTTATTACCTCCCGTGCATTTAGTGCTTTGGGAAAAACACGTGTCTTGCTCTATGTTACGGTCTTTAGCGTCATTGCCAATGCGGTCTTTGATTATATCTTCGGAAAACTCTGGCAGAGCTTTGGTATCGCGCTCTCAACATCTGCAGTCTATGCCTGTACAATGTTTATCTTGCTCTTCACGCTACGTAGTTCAATTGGCAAACTCAATCTGCTCACTCCGCCAAGCGAACTACTTAACATCGCATGGCGACTCGGACTAGATCAATATTATATGGACTGGCTCGCCTGGAAACATCAAAACTTTTATGGTACACAACTCGCATATAGCTTGCAGAAGAAAATCATTCGTGCAAGTATTGTTTGCGCTATTTTCATTGCTGGCATCGTATTGACAGTTGTCAACTCGCTCTACGCTTTGCGTATCGCATTTGGGTCACTTGTCGTGCTTGCATTACTGCGATACAAATATGCACTTCTCATTGTTTGGATTGCGGTTGATGCGCTAATTGGTTCCACTATCGTCTTCTTTAGTGGGAATAACCTTCTCTCTGGCTTAACTGTACCAACACTTTTGCTCATGTTTGTGATGCCTATCAAAGCCTCATTCAAACAAATGCCTATTCTCCCCTTTCTCTTTGCATACTTGCTTTGGGTTTTTGCCAGTATTGGCATCTCCGCTATTGGTGTTGGTCAGTTCTTGACGTACTGGGTAGTGTACCTGGATTATGTCGCGGTTGGGATACTGGTTATTAACTTGCTCACTACACGTAAGAAGCTTATGGGATTAATTGACGCGATTATGATACTCTCGCTGTTCATCTCGTTTTACGGTATCTACGGCTTCTTTACAAAGCAAAATGGACTGTATGACACAAATATTGCATCGCTTTATCGCATAGGTTCAGTATTCGGAGCACCACCAACGCTCGCGTTCTTCCTATCAATGGTTATTCCACTTGCGCTCTATCGCACCATTACCTTGAAAGGCAAAAAACGCATCTTTGGAATATTCTACACGCTTGTATTTTTCGCCGCGCTTGGCTTGACATTCACACGAGGCGCACTGATCAGCGTTCCACTAAGCATCGTCGTCATGATTCTTTTCCTCCCTTCACGGAAGTTGAAAATTAGCATGCTTAGTGGTATTGCGGTCCTTGCTGTTGCAGTCGTGCTACTAGCCCTCTTTACCAATTTACCTATCTTCAGTCGTTTCCTTAATGGAGATATAACAACGCTGAACGGGCGCACCTATCTCTGGTTGGCTTTGCTTGACCATTTTGATCCAACACAACTACTTGGACAAGGACTAAATGCGTCCGACGTGCTATTAACGAACTTACAGGTGGGTGTTGGACGTGGAGTCATTGGTACAGCACCGCACAACATTTTCATTGGAACGCTCTACGATCATGGTATTATAGGTCTCACGCTTCTCTCATTGACCTTGTTAGCTATTCCAGTAACATTGCTTAGACGAATGCGTCATGCTACGCTTGAGCATCGTCTCATCCTTGCTACCGCGCTTGCTGCGTATGTGAGCATCTTCATTCAGTCGCTGGAAGTAACCGTTGTTTGGAATCAGCAAGTTGGGGTGTATGTCTGGATGATTTTGTCGCTACCCTTCGCGCTCTATTGGAACACTGCAAATAAATCCACTCAAGAAAAGAACGCAACAACAGCAACAACGCTACAGGGGACGCAGCAGGAAGTGGAAGTGGAAGAGGAGCAATTAGTTCATGCTTAAATCTTTGTCAAACGGAAATCGTCTGCGTGTTTGCGTAGTATGTTTTATGTTCTCGCCCCTAGTAGGTGGTTCGGAGGTACAAGCTGAGAAACATGCACGTCAGTTACAAGCACTTGGTCACGATGTTACCATTGTAACACTACGGCATGACAAACGATGGCCTAAAACAGAAACGTTAAATGGACTACCTGTTGTGCGCGTAGAAGGGTGGTATCGTCGTAATGGAACACTCCATATCGGACGATTTGGACGACCATTTGTTGATCTCGCGGTATTTCTGACGCTGTGGAACATGCGTCAGAAATACGATCTTGTTCACTGCATGCAGCTTTCATCTATGGGCGCGGCTGCTACGCTCGTCTGCCAACTTCTGCGAAAACCAATTATTCTTAGTATTCAGAGTGCTGGTCCAAGTGAGCAGCAGCAAGCAGCTATCGAACGATATGGCCCATCACTTATGGCTGATACTATTACTGCTATCGACCCGAACTTTTTGAAAGTGGGTCCAAAGAATTGGGTAGTAGGTGATGTTGAGAATCTTTTTCACTCTACGCTCGGAGGTCATGCAGTTTTTCGCTTTTTTAAGCAATCAGATGCATACTATCAAGTGCTCAGCAACCGTTGTCGGACATATCTAACAAATCGTGGCTTTAAGCCAGATCATATTCGACGTATTGCTAATGGGGTTGATATCGACATATTTCGACCCAATCCTCATGCTCCCGATCCCTCGCAATCAGAGCGTGATATTCTTTGTGTCTCACGGCTGGAATATCCCAAGGGTGTAGATGTACTACTTCACGCGTGGGGACGCATGATGAACGCCCCTAGTGAGTGGCGTACACAGTTAAAGCCGCGGCTTCGCATTGTTGGACAAGGTACGTTTCTCCCACAGATGAAACGCATCGTTGATGAGCTAGGCATTCAAGAAAGTGTCGAGTTTTTGGGCCTACGTCGCGATACTGCTGATTTGCTTCAAAAATCCTGGGGCTTTGTCTTACCATCAAGATGGGAAGGGATGCCTAATGCGCTTTTGGAAGCTATGGCGTGCCGTTTACCCTGCGTTGCAACACGTGTGAGTGGTAGCGAAGACCTTATTAAGGATGGTTTCAATGGTCTACTAGTAGAGCCTGAGCAGCCTGCGGAGTTGGCGATAGCACTACGCCGTATTATTGAAGACACTTCCCTGGCACAAGAGTTAGCACAAGAAGCTTATACCACAATTGTACGCGAATACCAACTTAGAACAATTGTTGAGCAAAGTACACATCTCTATTATCACTTATTAACACAAGACAAGCATGCCTTGCCTTTAGTACTAGAAAAAGAGAGCGGAGTATGAGTAAGAACAATATCTTACATCCCTCAGCTAAACCACGTATATACATAGCAATCTCAACGTTTCATCCTTTTGTTGGAGGTGCTGAAAAACAAGCTCATGCTCAAGGGCGTATATTACGTGAGCGTGGACACGAAGCAACCATCGTGACATTTCGCCATGAAAAAGAATGGGCCAAACACGAAATACTGGATAAAGTACCAGTCATACGGGTCGCTGGATTTCTTCTTATTGATAGGAAAAAACAGCTTAGAGCCGTTCAGCAAGCACTCTATATAGTAGCGTTAGTTGTAATGGGCTGGAGATTATGGCAAGAACGGCACAATTATGATCTGTTACATGTCTATCAACTTAGCCTCCTTGCACTACCAGCAGCAATTGTATGTAAGCTCAGCGGCAAACCACTCATCGTTGCTGTTCGTAGTTCGGGATCAGGAAAAGTTACTGGAACACATAACAAGGCATCTTTGCTCCCAGGTCCTCTTGATCCAGCAACACCCTGGTTGTATGTAGATGCACAAACGTGGGTGGACGGAGATTTAGAGGCACTTGTTCGCATGGGGAAACCATTTGTCCGTTATACACGTACACTCATGTTACAGATACATGCCGTTGTTGTGGTACTCAGTTCACGCATGAAAGAATACGTTGCAGCCCATGACTTCTTGCTACCAAATACACAACGTATTCCTAATGGTGTAGATACAGCACGTTTTTATCCTCTATCTGATATGCCTTCGCAAGATAAACGAGCACGGACGGTCGTTTGCGTTGCCAAACTGCGTTATGAGAAAGGCGTAGACGTGCTTATTCAAGCATGGCATTTAGTACAACAACAGGTACCACAAGCTCGCCTTATTCTCGTTGGAAGCGGCCCAATAGAGCCACAGCTTACACAGATGGCTGAGGCACTTGGCATCAAAGAAAGTATCGAATTCGCGGGTCTGCAAAGTGATGTTATAGCACAACTTCATCGAGCAGGTATTGCTGTCCTGCCATCACGCTGGGAAGGGATGCCCAACGCAGTGCTGGAGGCAATGGCATGTGAAATTCCGTGTATAGCAACGCGTGTAAGTGGCAGTGAAGATATCATTGAGCAAGGGGTCAATGGTTTGCTGGTCGAAATTGAGGACTACGAAGCAATGGCAGCAGCACTATTAACACTACTCAAGGACCCTACACTTGCCAGAAAATGTGGGCAAGCAGCGCGTACAACAGTTGAACAACATTATAGCCTCGAACACATCACGGATATATATATAGAACTGTATCAAAAAATGGTAATGCCGCAAACAGCACAAGTGGGACATCTTTCTCGATCTGAAAGCTATACCGTATAAAAGCGTTTGCGAAAGGAAGTTTTCTTTATGTGTGGAATAGCAGGGTTCATCAATACACAGCGCGACAACGTAGCGCAGCTTATAGATGCAATGTGTAAAATTATTCGTCATCGCGGTCCCGATGATCAAGGCGTATGGGTTGGAGATGGTTCAGAGCATGGAGTCGCGCTTGGCATGCGCCGCCTCTCAATTATTGATGTGAATGGTGGTCATCAACCTATCTTCAACGAGGACCATAGTATTGTGGTTGTCTTCAATGGAGAGATTTATAATCATCAAGAACTACGTCAGACGCTGCAATCGCGCGGACATTTCTTTGAGACAAATAGCGATACCGAGACTATTGTTCATGCTTACGAAGAATTTGGCGATGATTGTGTGACACATCTACGTGGCATGTTTGCCTTTGCCCTCTGGGATAGAAAACGGCAGCGTCTCCTCGCCGCACGAGATCGCTTTGGGAAGAAGCCCCTGAACTATTATTGGGATGGACAACGCCTCTTCTTTGGGTCGGAGATAAAGTCGCTTCTTCAAGCTGGTATCCCACGCGAGGTAAATCGTGTCGCCCTTGATGAGTATCTCGTGTACAGTTATGTACCAGCACCAAACACTCTTTTTAAAAATGTAATGAAACTTCCACCGGCCCATATTCTTATCTACGAGCATGGACAAATTAGCACAAAGCGTTATTGGAATCTTCCCTTTGAGAATACCTGTCACGATAACGAAGCAACAGCTATTGAGCGCACGCGTGCATTGCTTGAAGACGCCGTTCGAGTACGCTTGATGAGTGAAGTTCCCCTAGGAGCGTTTTTGAGCGGTGGCGTAGACTCTAGTGTTGTTGTTGGCTTAATGAGCCAGGCCATGTCTCAGCCAGTAAAGACGTTCTCCATTGGTTTTGAGGAGGAGGAATTTACAGAATTACCTCATGCGCGTCGGGTTGCGGAGCACTTTGGGACAGAGCACCACGAATTTCTTGTTAAGTCTGATCTTATTTCAATTCTTCCCAAACTTGTATGGGAATACGACGAACCCTTTGGTGACTCATCTATGTTGCCCACCTATTATGTCTCCAAGCTGGCTCGTGAACACGTCACAGTGGTACTAACAGGCGATGGAGGTGATGAAATATTTGGTGGCTACGATCATTACGAGCGAGAGTATAACATTAGCCGTATTTCGCCTCTTATGCGCTACGTACTCGCTTATGGAAGTATGCTCATTCCCAATGGTATGCGTGGCAAAAAACGCTTTGGTAACATGCATCGAGACCTTGCGACGCGCAGTATACGCATGATTTCACGCTTTCCAAATGATACACGCCCAACAATGTACACACAGGACTACTTCTCATCGTTGAAGGATCACGATCCTTATGCCGGGCATATCAATCTCTTCAAGCAAGTATCGAACCTAGACATACTCACGCAGATGCAATCGGTTGATGTGAATCGTTATCTCCCAGACGACATTCTTGTCAAAGTTGATAGAGCAAGTATGTTGAACTCGCTAGAAGCACGTTGTCCACTACTCGATCATGCTCTTGCGGAGTATGTGACCTCACTCGATCCATCGTTACGCATACATAACGGCACACTTAAATATCTGCTCAAACAAGTAGCGAAAGACTTCTTGCCAGCAGAAATACTCTCACGCCCTAAGCAGGGTTTTGGTGTTCCTATCAAACATTGGTTTCGTGGCGATCTTACCGAATATGCTCGCGACCTGCTTGACTCTCCACGTGCTCAACAACGTGGCATATTCAATCCAGCCTTTATTCGCAATATTCTAAAAGAGCATGCAACGACAACACTTGTTAATCACAGTTCGGCTATCTGGACACTGCTATGCTTGGAACTTTGGTTCCGCGTCTATATAGATGAGCCTGGATTGAATGTCGAGCCAGGACCACAAGTACAAATGGTGAGTAGTCGTTAGAAAAGGGGTATATTCTATGTGTGGTATTTGTGGTATCTATAATGCACACAGCCATGAGCCTGTTTCGCCGCAACTTATTGAGCAAATGACGCGTTTGATAGCGCATCGTGGACCAGATGATAAGGGAGCGCATATTGACGGACCTATAGGCTTGGGGTTTGCTCGGCTCAGTATTATTGACTTGAGCGGTGGACATCAACCAATGTGCAATGAAACAGGGGACATCTGGATTGTCTTTAACGGTGAAATATGGAATTATAAGACGCTACGTGTTGAACTGATTGCAAAGGGCCACCAGTTTCGCACCAATAGCGACACCGAAACTATCGTTCATGCATATGAAGAGTATGGAGTTGATTGCGTAGCACGACTCAACGGCATGTTCGGCTTTGCTATCTGGGATGGTCCTCGTCAACGTCTGTTACTCGCACGAGATCGAGCAGGAAAGAAGCCTCTTTACTATACGCAGGTGAATGGCGATCTACTCTTCGCCTCGGAAATCAAATCGCTCCTCTGCCATCCGCGTGTCAAACGTGAAGCCGATACACAAGCACTTGCCGATTTTCTCAGCGTGCGCTATGTGCCAGCACCGGCAACACTTTTCGCCAATATCTATAAACTACTGCCTGGTCACTGGCTCCTCTACGAAAACGGCACGATGCACGAAGAGTGCTACTGGGATTATACTTTTGGCCCAACAGAGAAACATTCAGAAGCGGAATATCTACAAGGTATTCGTGAACATGTTCATCGTGCGGTTGAAGAACGCATGATGGCAGACGTGCCAGTTGGAGCCATGCTTAGTGGAGGTGTGGACTCAAGCATTATATCGGGTATCATGAGCACACTCACGAGTCATAAAGTTAAAACTTTTTCAGTTGGCTTCGATCATCCTGAATATAGTGAGTTGCCGTATGCCAAGTTAGTGGCGGAGCACTTCGGCACAGAGCATTATGAGTTGGTAGTGAAGTCGTCCGACCTCACCGACTATTGGCCTCTGTTAACATGGCATCGTGACGAGCCTGTGAGCGAACCGTCCGATTTAGGTGTGTATCTCGTCTCGAAATTAGCTCGACAGCATGTAAAAGTTGTGCTTTCTGGTGAAGGGGGAGATGAGTTATTCGCTGGCTACCCTAAATATGTTGTTGACTGGTTGGCGCACTACTATCATGTCATTCCCGCGTCCGTTCGCGACAACGTTATCCAATCGTTGCTTGACCGCCTTCCTTATAGTATGCGTAAACTGAAAACGGCTGCACGTAATCTTTCGCAGCCCACACCACAGCGCTGGATGAACTGGTTCGGTATCTTTAATGGTCCACTCAAGGAGCAGTTACTTTCAGCGCAGACGAAAGCAGCAATTGATCTTGATGCCAGTCGTGTCTTCCAAACATGGTTGCAGAAAAATCCACAACGGGACGACCTCTCATCTATGTTGTATCTTGACACAAAAATTTGGCTTCCCGATAATCTCTTGATGAAAGGCGATAAAATGACGATGGCGGCATCGTTAGAGTCTCGTATTCCCTTGCTTGACTACAAGCTCACCGAGTACGCTGCAAGTATTCCCTCACATCTCAAGACAAAATCGTTTCACGCCAAATATATGCTCAAGCAAGCATTTGCTGACTTCTTGCCGGAAACTATTCTTACCCGTAAAAAGATGGGCTTCAATGTGCCAACAGGCGTATGGTTCCGCGAAGGCCAAAGAGGTTTCATCACGAATCTCTTGCTTTCCGAACGCACACGCAGCCGTGGCTATTTTAATGATGCCTTTATCGCTCAAATGGTACGCGACCATATGGAAGGTGTAACCAATTATCAGGCTCAACTATTCACACTGGCAAGCCTGGAACTCTGGTTCAGAGTCTTTATTGATAGTCCACAGCTTGCAATGCCACAAGGGTCAGTCGAAACATTGCTAGATGACGAACGAGTAGTTATTCCTAGCCGATAGGAACAAACGTAATTTTTTTAATGAATAAAGAAGGAGGGGTTTTCTACTTATGGAAGAGCAAACTACCCCTAAAAAATATCGCGTGTTAATGGTAACAGGCATTTATCCCACACCAGAACGACCGCATAAAGGTACATTTGTAAAACCTATCGTTGATTCGTTGCTTGCTGACGGTCATAAAGTGGAGATTGTGCATCCAAATCCGAGTCATCCAATGCCACTTCGCTATCTGTCTGCGACAATACAAGTTTTTCTTAAGACCTTGACTGGACGTTTTGATATTGTGCATGGGCACTATGGATTATGGTGTCTCGTAGCACGGATGCAGTGGACAACACCTGTCGTCGCAGCATATCTGGGCGACGATCTTCTAGGAACAGTTACTGAAGACGAAAGTATTAGCAAAAAGAGTCTTTTTGTAGTACGAGTCAGTCAGTGGCTCTGTCGTCACGTCGAAGTTGTCACGGTAAAGTCAGAGCAAATGAAAAAGGCATCGTTGACAGAAGATGCGGTTGTGCTCGCCGACGGCATTAACTTCGATTTATTTCAACCTATACCTCGTGCAGAGGCACGTACACACTTAGGATGGGACCAAGATAAGTACTATGTTGTTTTCGCAAACAATCCCACTATCCCTGTCAAGAACTTTAAACTTGCGAAAGCTGCGCTTGAGCATTTAAGCGAACGCGGCATAGAGGCAGAACTGAAGGTTGCCACCGGATTGCCACAAGCACAAGTAGTGCAGTACATCAACGCAAGTAATGCACTCATCCTTCCCTCTATTGCCGAGGGTGCGCCAAACGTTGTGAAGGAAGCAATGGCTTGTAATATTCCTGTTGTTGCAACGAATGTAGGCGATGTTGAACAAGTCATTTCGCAAACCGAAGGTTGCAGTGTCTGCGCTCGTGATGCTGCTTCTATGGCCGAAGGGCTTGAAAAAGCTTTGTTACATACAGAACGCACAACAGGAAGAGCAGATATCCTACAGTCAGATCATATGGTTACATTAAAGCATGTGCTATCAATGTACGCACAAGCACTACAGAAAAAAGCTCAGAAACGCAGCAAACGAAAAGCACAGCAAGGACAACAGGAGATATCACATGTCATCATCTCGTAAGGTTGTAATGCTGGTTGAAAACCTTTCGGTACCAGCAGACCCACGTGTATGGCGCGAGGCTTGTACACTTCGTCACAACGGTTTTCAGGTGGCTATTATTTGCCCCAAGGGAGAAAAGCGCGATCAAGAGTCGTATATCTACCTTGAAGGAATTCATATTTATCGCTATCGCCTTTCCACAACCATTCAAAAATCGAGTGACTATATAAAAGAGTACACTATAGCAATGGTTATGACGTTTTTACTAAGCTTACGTGTCCTCTTTCATCATGGTTTTGATATTATTCATGCCGCAAATCCACCCGATACATTTTTTGTGCTTGGAGCATTCTACAAGCTATTAGGCAAGAAATATGTTTTTGATCAGCATGATCTTGCACCAGAAATGTTTCATGTCAAATTTAAAAATCGTATGCAAACGCTCTATAAGACCCTTCTTTTCGCCGAAAGGTTGTCGTATAAAACAGCCGATATTGTAATCACAACGAATGAGTCTCAAAAACAGATTGCAACGCTGCGAGGGAGATGCCCGGAAGAGAAAGTATTTGTAGTACGCAATGGCCCAGATACCGCTCGTTTCTCAACCGTTGCTCCCGAATTGGATTTAAAGCAAGGAAAGCCATTTTTGCTCGCTTACGTTGGAGTGATGGGTTCACAAGACGGTGTAGAGTATGTCTTGCATGCCCTCAACGAGCTTGTTCATATTCGTAAGAGGCAAGATGTAGCACTCGTTCTGATGGGAGATGGCGACCAACTATCTATACTTAAAGCACTCACACTGCAACTGAACCTTGAAGACGTTGTACATTTTGCTGGTTGGGTTACAAAAGCAGATATGCTGCGCTATCTCACGGTGGCAGATATTGGGCTATCGCCCGACCCAAGCAATGAATTAAACGATCATAGCACGATGCTCAAAACTATGGAGTACATGGCAATGGGAAAGCCTATCGTGTCTTTTGATCTACCGGAAACACGTTTCTCAGCACAGGATGCAGCCCTATACGCAAAGCCAAACGAAGTACTTTCGTTTGCCGACAACATAGAGATACTGCTCGACAACGAGGCATTGCGCCTACAAATGGGAGTCTCTGGAAGAAAACGTATTGAAGAGACACTTTGTTGGGACCGTACAAAGGTCAACCTTTTACATGCCTATGACTCGCTCTTTCCTGAAGGTGCTGAGCCACAAGAGCAAACATTGGAAACACCAACGCCTACATTTGCTTAAGGAAGATAGAGAAGTTGGTAGTAGCTATTAAGCAACACAGAGTAGCTTAATAGCTACTACCAACTTCTCTATTTATTTTTATTTCCCCGGAGACGCGATACTATACCTAATAATCCAACAAGTTCTGAAGCCATCACTAGCCAGTGCTGCGAAACATCACCAGGAAGGCGACACAATAGATGAGGATCGGTATTTGGCGTATTTGTTTCCTCAATAGTCGTCACAGCCCATGTGTAGCCTGCTGCTTCAACAGCGTGTACTCCTGCATCACCGATATGCTCCATCTTACCAATTGGATAAGCAAAAGTACGTATAGGATGTCCCAATCGCTGTTCCAAAGCGCGGCGTGCCTCCGCTACTTCATATACAACCTCTTCAGCATTTGCAACGTAAGCTAGCACCGGATGATGCATTGTATGCGCCCCAAATGAGACGGAGTCGCTCTCCTCCAATTCAAGGACTTCTTCCCAGTTTAATGGAAGTATCGTGTTCTCTGCTCCATCGTGGAGACGATTAGGTAAAGTAACGTTCAACACCTCTTGGACGTGTGCAAGAAATGTCTCACGTTCCGCCACTGAGGTTGCGAAACGCAATTGCCTATCAATAGTATGAGCTAATTCTTGTCGGTCTTCTGGAAGTGTATAAGTTTTCTCGCTAACTGTAGCCTCTCTTACCTTTGTACGTGCCAACAAGATATCGCTTGCCAGCCACCAAAAGCATGCGCCACTCTCGTGATATCCTGGTATGAGAAAAATAGTGATAGGAATATGCAATTCACGGGCAAGTTGTAAGCCTTGTGTATAGTTGTCAAGATAGCCATCGTCAAATGTAAGCACTACCGGAATTCGTCGATCTTTACTGTTCGACTTGTTTGGTGCATATAGCTCTTCTAACGCATCTTCGAGATGCATGACACGGTAATAGCGACTCAGATAGCGCAACTGGTGGTGTAAGTTTTCTCCAACAGCACGATGATAGTTGAGAATGATCAATCGCCGTCCAGAGCGTTGCGAAAGACGGTATGCTAGTTTCACTAAACCACTATAGTAGAAACATGCGGCAATATATAGGCGAAGGCGTTCACGCATAGCACTATCTCTTTTCTTTGGATAGTTTTCTACAAAAATTTGTGTAAAGATGGCAAAAAGCTAAAGCATGTTATTTACGAAGGAGTCGTTTCTTAACAGCCCCTCCAACCCAACTACGAGTGAAAGAGGTTGTGGCTTGTAGTGCTGGCAGAGGATCTTTCCAATCCAAGTAATCGTATCCCATAGGCATAAGAAAAGACAGAAAAAACCCCGCAAGAGACTGCGCCGGAGGTGTTACCCCAGGTCTACCACGTTGCTGAAGTGCGGCAATGGTTGTCATAATGTCCCCTTTGAGGTATCGCATCCATCCACCAACACGATAGTGCGTTACTGTATCAATAGGTTCACCGCTAGCCCATTGATACAGAAGGTGTGGGAAATCAACACCTGAGCGAACAGCAATTTCAACAGAAGCAGACAGGCGAGGATTAATTTCCATCAAATAGGGCACACCTTTACTATCGCGCCGAAACTCGACTTCAGAATACCCTTCCAAATCAATCTCGCGGACGAGACGTTCGGCCTGCTCACCAATGTCTGAGGGAACGGCAATACTTTGTCTCAAGACAGATTGTCCACCGAGAGGCGGTTCAGTGCGTTTCGCCCATTGCGCGAAACGTGCATGCATCTTTCCTTGTGCGTAGAGGAAGCTAATGGCCTCACGCTTTCCCGAAAGGAATTTTTGGAATAGTGTCGCACCACCAAGACGTGTTAACTCCTCTACTGCACGACGAGCTTCTTCCGGGGTTGTCACAAGTCGAGAGACAAGTCTTGCTCCCTGCAGCTCGCCCCAATGCCACGACTCTATAGGCTTTACTACTGCGGGCAATCCAACGTCTCGCAAGGCTTCTGGAATTTCATCCAGACTAGCTACGGTTATTCCTTCTGGAATACCTAAACCAAGCTGTTTGGCAATCGCCAGGGTCTGCTCTTTATTTACAGCAATAGTCATAGCAGATTCACTTGCCAACGCAAGATGTGTATGCCTCGCTAGGCGTTCGCGGTGCTGACGTAGCAATGCTATTGTGCCATCTGATGATGGAATAACTACACGTACACCCGTACTCTTCAACACGTCCTCAAGATAGGTGAGATATGCTTCTGTGCCTTCGTCAGCAGGGCATACAATACTTCGTTGGCACCAACGTGAAGCAAATGTTGGGACGGGAGTGTGCTCGATTGCGGCAACCCGAAGTCCCCGTACACCAAGTGAACGGACAGTTACCAATGCTTGTCGTAGACGAGCATCAAGAATTAATGCATTGTACGCAATCGGAGGAGAAGCACTATGTCTTGCCTGCTTTTGTATAGCTAGCTGATCTTCTATCGAAGAATCCACTTGTGAGTTTCCTTGCATATGGAACTCTCTCTTCTCTTTTATTGAAACAGTTTATACATCTTTTACAACACTATGAACGCTATCCTGGAATCAACACCATGCCGGAATGAGGTGGAATAGAAAATGTTTGATTTACATGGTTTCCATATAAATCTACATAGGTAGAAGCACTCGTTTTCACAGTGTATGTTTTAGTGTCGCTTGAATTGACCACCACAAGTCCGTTACTGTAATCACGCCAGTAGACATTTTGCGAAAAGTACATCTCACTCGCTGGTTTGCCTATTGGCGCATTGTACTCAATGTAACGCCTGTCTGCCCCGTAGTTTTGCTGATTATTGGATATGTTTGTGATGAAGAGGGATGACGAATGCTCTTTACTCATGAGATAAGAAGCTAATGCCCACTGAATTTCGCTATGGTCGAGCGTATCAGATTTAAACTCGTTAGAAATATAGTACGGTTTTTGCTGCTGCGTCTGTACGCCTCTTATAAACTGAATTTCGTGCAACCATTTATCACCAGTTAAATAGCCACTGCCATAATCGGTAAAGCCACCTTCATCAAGGATACCGTCTACATGCTCCACAACCTTGCTGATAATAGTGTTACTTAGCGGAATAGGACCAGCACTAAAATTGGGAATAAGGGCAAGTGGATGTGGCAATGCGTGAAGTGCAGTTTGCATGGCTGTAACCCAGTTAAGAATGTCGCTCTGCCATTGTGGGTCAAGAGTCTTTCCAGTATAACGCTGAACCCATTGTCCATTTTTATAAAAACCACAAGCTCCAAATAAGTTTTCCATGTTAAGATTATCTGCTGCAATAGCATCATAACCATTTGTACTTGCTGGTTGTGCATAGGTCTGCACTTGCCATTGCACAAAAGCGGGATTTGTGAAATCGAACGGGATATTAGGATTATCATATTCTATAGCAGGAGTGGTACGGTCACATTTGTACAATATCCAATCAGGATGTAGTGACTGCCAATAATTTAAATCATGTTGTCGTCCAAGATCGGCATCTGCGAAAGTGCCATTATCACGATGAAAAGGAATATAGTAACTGATAAACATGCTAGGATTGCCTGCGCGAAACGCAGTAACTTTACTTGGACTTGCCCCCCATACGAAGTTATAGTATCGTGCAATGGGAGTCGGGTTCTGAATATTATAATCAAAACTTTGGAAGAGATGTATATTATTCCATGTATCAGCAATGCCTCGCAAGCCTGGCGTGTTACAGTTTGGCTCACATGAAGGGACGGTAACACCGATAGGAGTTTCAGTCGCGGATGCATCTATTTTCTGGCCGCTTTGAGATTCAAACGGTATACAACCACTTAACAAAAAAAATAATGACAGAGATACAAGAGAATATACTAGTCGTTTCTCAAGTGAACGCATAAACATTGAACACACTCCTAGATACGCATAAAATCAGAGTTTCAGCGAACACATATTACTTTCAACAATGTTAGAATACAAATATTTGACGCTAGTATAGCACAGGCCGAGTGTCGGGTCACTATTCAAAAGTAGAGCAATCTGCTACAGTAGAGTGACGTGGAACACTTCGTTTATAGAAAGCAGCACATTCTTTACGTGTAGCCTTTCCCCACGTATTGGCTATACACAAAAAGAATGCTACGAGAATAACTACTATGAAAGCAACATATCTTGTTACAGGCGGTGCGGGCTTTATTGGTTCACACATCGCCGAAACACTTCTCAAACAAGGACACTCAGTACGAATATTCGATAATCTCGCCACAGGCCGTACAAGCAACTTGAGCGTTCTACAAAGCTATACTGCACAGGTCGAGATCATCAACGGCGATCTACGCAATGCACAAGCCGTTAAAAACGCTGTTACAGGAGTAGAAGTGGTCTTTCATCAGGGAGCACTAGCATCGGTGCCTCGTTCAATCTCTGACCCCACTACTTCACTAGAGACAAATATTAACGGCACACAACACGTTCTGCTCGCGGCGCGAGACGCTGGTGTACGTCGTGTCGTCTACGCCAGTTCTTCCTCAGTGTATGGCAATACCCCCACTCTTCCCAAGCACGAAGGTATGCCAACAGCTCCGATGTCGCCTTACGCGGTACAAAAGCTTACAGGAGAACTTCTGTGTGGTGTATTCACCAGAATTTATGGATTAGAAACTGTTGCGCTCCGCTATTTCAACGTCTTTGGCCCACGTCAAGACCCAACATCAGAGTATGCGGCAGTTATCCCTCGCTTTCTCACAGCACTTATTGAGCAGAAACGTCCAATTGTGTTTGGCGATGGAGAACAGACGCGTGACTTTACTTATATTGAAAATGTCGTACAGGCAAATCTCCTCGCAGCCACTGCAACAAAAGCTGTTGGAGAGGCTATGAATATTGGATGTGGAACACGCATTTCTCTGAACGGTGTGCTCCAAATAGCGAGCGAGCTTCTAAACAAAAAATTGGATGTTGACTATCGTGACTCACGTTCGGGAGATGTCCGCGACAGCTTGGCAGATATCAGCAAAGCGCACCAACTACTTGACTATACTCCTACGATCCCTTTTAAAGAAGGGCTAGAACGCACACTTGTTGTGTTACGTAGCAGCATCGCTTAGTCCAGCTTTTCAAGCGGTATCTCGTCCGTATAGGGAAGACGAGCGACCTCTTTTTCGAGTTGTATGTGCATGAGAGTAGTAGTATAGTGTTCGGCAGTGGAGGCAATAAGAGATGTATCTTTTGCCTCCCATGCTTTCCAAGCTTTCTCTACATGCTGTGTATGCGTAGTCAAAGATTGTTCCAGTTCTGTCGCACGTTTTTCTTGCTGGATTTCCCAGATGTGTTGAGAACGTTTTTGTGCGTTCTTCCACTCCGCTTGACGTGCCGAGAGTGTAGCATAGCGACGTTTCTGCACTTGCAGCGTAAACACAACACTAGTAATAGTGGCTACGAGCACAATCACTCCAATTAGCAGCACTGTTTGGTCCAACAGCGTACTCCTCCACAAAATTTATATGTGATAAAGATTGTTGACAAACATTCTTCGGCCTTGCAAACTTACTTGAAAAGACCAGAGTTGCTGTGCCCGTTCGCTAGCATAGGCACAGCAGCGTTTGGACGCTCTTGCTTTTCAAGCACGGCCTGTGCTGCCGCCAATACTTGTACCACAGCTAAGCCAACGGCACCGTTTGCGCGTGGTTGCGTTCCATTACGAATTGCTGAAACAAAGTCTTCACATTCAAGCCGCAATGGTTCAATCCAATCAATATGTGGAATGGTTATTGCGCCATAGCGATAGGACACGACTGGATCTGCATCAACATCGGCCCCTTTGTTATAGACCTTTATCATCTCCGATGGATTGGTATCATCATACACGACCATGCGTGCATCACCTATAATGGTAACACGACGAATTTTGCAAGGATGAAGCCAACTAACATGAATATGAGCATTCATTCCATCAGCATAGCCTAGATCGAGGTGTGCGATATCGTGAATATTGGGCTGCAGATGCGCGTTCGCCTGCACCTTTATTTGTTCTGGAGCCTTCCCAAATAGATACAGAAGTATCGATACATCGTGTGGCGCGAGGTCCCAAATCACATTGATATCGTTACGGAACAGCCCTAAGTTCACACGTTCAGTCTCAACACAATATATTTTTCCTAGCTCACCGCTTTGTACGAGTTTACGGAGTTCATTAACGGCTGGGCTGTACTCGAACGTATGACCGACCATCAACACACGATCTTGCTGCTTTGCAATGGCAATTAAATCTTCAGCCTCGGCCACACTTGCGGTGAGCGGTTTTTCAACAAGGACATGCTTTCCATGTAGTAATGCCTCTTTTGCAAGACGATAATGTGTCCTCACAGGAGTTGCAATCACAACAGCATCAACATCGTCCGCAAGGAACACGTCCTGCGCCTGGGTTGTCAAACGCAAACCTGGAATACCAGTAGCAGAAGAAAGACGGCGAATATCGCTGTCCGCAATCATTGCCACCTCTGCTTGAGATAAGCTTTCCAGGTTACGCGCGATCTTTGGCCCCCAGTACCCCCAGCCAATAATACCAAAACGTGTATTCGTCATTTTTATTCTTCCTTCACTATTTCGTAAAGAGCAATTTGTAATAGTATTAGCTTATACCTTTGACACACTCGATACGACATGTTTCTTCACGGCGTTCACCACGAGTTGTCGCTGCTCTTCAGTCATCTCAGGGTACATTGGAAGTGAAACAATTTGTTCTGTCAATGTTTCCGTATGTGGCAATAGACCACGCGTATAACCATAATGAGCGGCGGCGGGTTGTAGGTGAATAGGAATTGGATAGTGAATCGTTGTGCCGATGCCTTCTTGTTCCATAGCATTGCGAAATGCGTCGCGCGCGTTTACACGGATGACGTAATAGCAGTAGACATGAGTTCCCCAAGGCTTTACTATAGGAACGGCTTCAACAACACCATGTAACTGTTCGTTATATGCCTCTGCATGCGCTTGGCGTGCGGCATTCCATTGTTCTAAATAAGGCATTTTTATATTTAACACGGCGGCCTGTAGTTCATCCAGACGTGCATTAACGCCCATTACCTCATGGTGATATTTTTCATGCGAACCGTGATCGCGGAACATACGCATTCTATCGGCAAGTGTAGCATCATTTGTTGTACAAATACCAGCTTCACCAAAGGCTCCAAGATTTTTACTGTAGTACAGGCTAAAACATCCAATATCACCAAAGCTTCCTACTCGCTGACCTTTATAGGTTGCCCCATGCGCTTGTGATGCATCTTCGATCACGCGTAAACCATGCACACGCGCGATATCCAAAATTGGTTGCATCTCCACAGCGTGACCATAAAGGTGAACAGGCATAATAGCACGAGTGCGCTCAGTGATAGCAGCTTCCAGCAATTGCCAGTCCATCAAATATGTTTCTGGATCAATATCAATAAAAACAGGCTTCGCGCCAACCAATGCAATAGCCTCTGCAGTCGCAATAAAGGTATTGGACACCGTGATTACTTCATCACCTAAACCAATATCACAAGCCCGTAATGCTAAGGCAAGTGCATCGGTACCAGACGAAACACCAACACCATAGTGACATCCACTGTATGAAGCAAACGAATGCTCGAATGTGTGTAACTGAGGTCCCAGGAAAAGATGCATACTATCAAGAACCTCTTCAAACGCTGCCATAATCTCTGGTTTGAGCGCAAGATATTGCGCTCGCAAATCAACTAAAGGAACCTTTAAAGACGATGCCACTTCGCGCCACTCCTTCTAAAAGAAAAGAAAACCATAACTTCCCATCTACATCGTATCACTCCTGGGTAGCTACGCTATAACGGGATGGGTAGAAAACAGGTTAAACTTGTCTTATTTAGTGGAGAAGATGTAACCAGACAAAAGAGACGTACTAATTTTTTTACCATATTCTCAACTCTTTACCATATCTCCATGTAATTGCTCACCAATTCTACACCTGCTTAGAGTAACATAAAGAGTATGGCTACTAGAAGTGGGGGATGTTGTGGTGAGAGATAGCCTGACAATTGACTGGGGAGGAAACACAATGGCTGTTCAGACAGCTTCAATTGAAGCAATTAGCATCCGTACAAGTTATCTTCAATGGAAACGTGTACTGGATTTAGTATTTACGCTGCTGATCTCACCATTCGTTCTTATTGTGTGTCTCGTTATCGCACTTTGCATTAAACTCAACTCAAAAGGTCCTATTTTTTATCGGCAGAAACGTATTGGACAAGATGGAGTTGAGTTTGAAATGCTCAAATTCCGCTCAATGTATACAAATAATGATCAAGCGGCTCATCGTGAGAAAATTATGAAGTATATGAGTGGAGAGAAATTAAACGAAGATGGAAATGGCAAGCTTGCGTATAAAGACGCGAAAGACCCTCGTATCACACAGGTAGGACGTTTCATCCGCAAGACAAGCTTAGACGAACTTCCCCAGTTTTTGAATGTTCTGCGAGGAGAAATGACACTTGTCGGCCCTCGTCCTCCTCTACCATATGAAGTAGAACTGTACAATACACGTGACTGGTTACGTCTTTCAGGTAGGCCTGGTCTAACAGGTACATGGCAAGTTTATGGACGTTCACGTGTTACATTTCAAAATATGGTCGAGATGGATATCGAATATCTCAAAGATCAATCACTTGCAAAAGACATTAAGCTTATTTTTCTTACAGTGCCCGTTATGATCTTTGCGCGTGGTGGTGCATAAAGGAAGTAGCATAGGTCTCTGGTTAAACGAGAGACCTATGCTACTTCCTTTATGCGTTTGTTTTTTACAAAGAGACGACTCGAAGAGGACGAGATCCATCCTCAGTCTCCTCTGCTGGGCGACGTATCATAGTATATCCTACGCCGGGAACGGTGAGAATATAACGGGGGTTGCTCGAATCGGGTTCTACCTTTTGACGCAAGTGACGAACATGCGCCTTGATTAAACCTGCATCTCCCTCTGTATCATAACCCCATACATGAGTCACAATCTGGTTCGCTGTACATACATCGTTCGCATTTACAGCAAGGAGATGGAGCAATTTGCTTTCAGTTGGTGTCAGGCGTACAGTTTTTCCATGAACAGTCACTTCATTGTGGAGTGAGTCAACGTGAATAGGCCCAACAGTGACAATAGACGAGGGACGCTGTTCTAGTGTGGCGCGCGCACGACGACTCACTGCGCGAATACGGGCCAACAACTGGGAAGGGAAAAATGGCTTATGTAGGTAGTCATCTGCACCTGCATCTAAACAACGCACCTCATCCTGTACATCTTTTCCATCCGTAACAACTAAAATAAGCGCATCATGCTTACGTCTTAGGTCTTGGCACATAGCTAATGTATCTATACCCTTGAGTGACGTATCAAGGATGACAAGATCGGGTTTACGCTCCAACCACTCAGTTTTGGCACGATCAGCCGTGTATGCACGATAAACTTCATAGCCAAGCGTTTTTAGCCAACTTGTGAGCATTTCAACAAGATCACGGTCACTATCGATGACGAGTAACTTCATCGGTTCTCCTCTCTACCGAGTATTTGCCGCAATATATTTTTCATAATAAAGTTCTGATGGACCTCTTTTCTAAAACACAAAAAGTTTCTATATCAGTATGTGTATATGTAACACTGTCTTTTAATAGAGTACCTCACATTTATCGAAAATGGAAGGGGAAATATGCCAAGAATTTGTTAGGATTTGTGTATTCAAAACAATAATATGCTCTCATATTATTCAATTGGTAGAACCTCATTAATTGACTTTTTCATCACTTAGTGAAACCCAGCCACAGTGCTTTATGAAAACTATAACTCATCAGAGGATAAATTTCAATACGTAAAAAGGTATTACATCACAATTTGCGAACTGGTCGAGATATCTATGCAAAAGTGTCATTTCTTGAAGGAGTGAAACAACATATTGTACTCCCTTGGATATTGTTTGTCTAAAATGTATGTGGCTAGGCTGTCATAAGTAAACCAACACCAATACCGAGAAGAGCACCAACAAGTACTTGAACTGGTGTATGACCAATGAGTTCACGTAGTCGTTTTTCTGCCATTGGACTCCCTTGAAACGCTTCGTCTATCATCTGGTTGAGAATACGCGCCTGGATACTTACCGCACGACGCACTCCTGCTGCATCATACATAACAATACTTGCCATAACTACAGCAATAGCGAACGGCGCGGATCCTAGTCCTAGAACACGACCAGTAGCTGTTGCTAGCCCTGTTACGAGTGCGGAATGAGAACTGGGCATGCCGCCAGAGGAAACAAGACGACTGAGAATAAGTTTACGTTGTCGAAATAAATCAAGAATAGTTTTAGACACCTGGGCGACCGCCCAAGCAAGAAATGACGAGAGAAGAATACGGTTGTCCAACAATGAATTTTGTACCATACAACAGTCCTTTTTAAACTTCGATAGGTTTGGTATCGAGTGTTCCATCGCTGGACACGCTTAACTGCTGCACCGATAGTTCAGCATTTTGTAGTAACGTATCACAGTGTTGTGCTAATTTCATGCCTTCTTGATAGTACTGTAAGGCACTCTCAAGCGGAAGCTTTCCATCTTGTAGTGCCGCAACAGCGGCCTCTAGTTGCGTAAAGGCTTCTTCGTAGGATAAAGATTCCATGCTGCTACCACCTCTTCAAAAATTTTGTTTTATTCGGACGAAGGACGTACCTGGACCGGAATATGCCCATCCTGAACTTGAATAGTAAGTGTTTCACCTGGAAGAGCTTGTTGTACATGCGTTACAACGGTTTGATCGCTGTCTTTCCTTACAATGGCATACCCTCGCGCAATTGTGAGGAGTGGACTGAGCGAATGAAGTTGCAGTGCTACACCACGTATACGCTCACGTTGTAAGGAAAGCGTATACTGCACACGTCCCTGTAAACGTCCTATTGTATCATCCAGTTGTTGCCGCCGATTGTCAATCAAGCGCAAAGGACTAGCACGTTGCAAATCACGTTGTGTACGTTCGAGTTCTTCGCCAAGAGCAAAAAGACGCTCTTCCATCTCATCATAAAGCTGCTGTTGTTTTTCACGGACATCCATGCGCCAGTCTTCAATATCGGGTACAGCCGCAGTCGCTGCCGCAGTTGGTGTCGAGGCTCGATAGTCTGCTACAAAATCAGCGATAGTGAAATCGGTTTCATGACCAACTCCGCTAATAACAGGAATGCGCGAACGAGCAATGGCGCGTGCCACCACTTCTTCATTAAACGCCCATAATTCTTCAATCGAGCCACCGCCTCGTCCGACGATAACAACATCAGCCTCACCATGCTCGTTTAATAAGTCTAGTGCTGCCGCAATCGAGGTTGGAGCTTCAGCACCTTGTACAAGTGATGGAGAAAGAACAACTTGTGCCAGTGGATAACGAATACGTAGCACACGTAACATATCACGTAATGCAGCGGCTTGTGGAGAAGTGACGATACCTATAATAGTTGGCTGAGCGGGAAGAGGGCGTTTGCGCTCCATATCAAAAAGACCTTCGGCCGCTAATTGCGCTTTAAGCTGCTCAAAACGCTGAAAAAGCACACCTTCCCCTAGAAGTTTGACGGCATCAACATAAAACTGCAGTTTGCCATCACGCTCATAGAACGCGACACGTCCATTGACAGCAACAGCCATACCATCATGAAGAGGGGGTGCTGATGAACGCATTCGTGATTGTTTAAAGAAAACGCACGAAAGTTGTGCATCCCCCTCTTTTAGCGTAAAATAGCAATGTCCAGAGCCATAAGCTTTACAGTTAGAAATCTCTCCCTGTATCCAAATATTTTGTAGGATATCATTGCGTTCCAATAATTCTTTAAGATAAAGCGCGAGTTCGGATACACTTACGACAGAAGCAGACTCTGTATAGTCGAGCATCCTTTTTATGCCCCTTCTGTGCTGTCGATAGTCATGAGGTGCTGCCCATATTCTACGGCCTGCCCCTCTTGCACAAGGATATCTATGACGCGTCCAGCCTTTGCGGTTTCCACCTCATTTATAACATTAAGTGACTGGATCGTCCCGACAAGTTGCCCAACTTTCACGTTATCGCCAATAGCAACCAAAGTTCCACCTTTGGGTTTCGCCCAGGTATGAAAAATGCCAACAAGTGGCGCAACAACACGATGCTTTGTCTCGACAACAGTAGTATTCTCTACACTTGTTGAAGCTGATGGTAGCGGAAGCACAACCTGTGACAAGTGCGTGTCCGCAGGTTCAGGAGCCTTGGCTTTACGTAGCACCAAGCGCATCCCATCATCGTTATGCTTTAACTCGATTTCTGAAACATCACTGTGGTCAAGCAATTGCACGAGATGCTGCAATTGCTCAACGCTAATATTCTGATGAGGTTCATACTCCCCATTTGAGCTTAATCCTTTATCATCAGGATCGTGCCAATTTCCGTCCATCTATATGCTCCGCATTATGTATTTTCGTTACAACCTTATAGTACTAATGATACTAACTTAGGCTCGCTCAACATACGCACCGCTGGTGGTATTGACGCGAATAAGGTCGTCGTTTGAGATGAAAAGTGGGACCTGCACCACAAAACCCGTCTCTGTTGTAGCCGGTTTTGTGCCACCTGTCGCAGTATCGCCCTTATAGCCTGGCTCGGTATACGTCACACGCAAAACAACTTTTTCTGGTGGCTCAACCGAAAGTGGCTCCTCGTTAAAACGAACAAGATCAAGCTCAATGTCATCAATGAGATAGTTTTTGGTGTCACCAAGCTGTGCGGAGGTCAATACAATATCATCGTATGTACTAGTATCCATGAAGTGATATTGGTCCCCATCCTGATATTGATAGGTTACAGTGGTGCGGTCTAAATAGACACGTTTAAACTTATCGCCAGCATCACAGGTACGGTCAATTGTCGATCCCGTGCGGAGGTTACGTAGTTTCAAACGTACAATCGCGCCGCCACGCCCCATTTTTATATGTGACCAATCAAGAATACTACATAGTTGATTTTCAAATTCGATAGTTACGCCTTTTTTCAGGTCGCCCGTGGAAATCATATAAACTCCTCAGTATGCCCAAACGATAGCTTCTCCTGACATACTTTCTTTGATATTCTAACGCTGTATCACTAAATCGGTCGGTGATTGTGTCAATACTTCAATGCCATCTTCTTTGAGCAGAACGCAATCTTCTACACGTGTTCCACTCCAACCAGGAATATATACACCCGGTTCAACCGTGACGACCGCGCCAAGGGGAAGCATAACATCTTCTGGTGCTCGTGCAGAAAGATTGGGGCCTTCGTGTATCTGTAAACCAACACCATGACCAGTACTATGAACATAATATTCATGCAAGTTTACCATCTCTAGTGCATTACGTGCAAGAGCATCGGCTGCCTTACCTGAAATACCAGCATGCAAGCCTGCTTCACAAGTTTTCATAGCATGTAAGACAGCGTCATAGACTTCACGCATACGTGGCTCTGCTGGTTCACCAAGGCAAATGGTGCGTGTCATATCGGCACAATATCCCTTGTAGCGTGCTCCCATATCAATGGTAATCAGTTCACCTCGTTGAATTTGTCTTTGTCCGGGATGTGCATGTGGCATCGAACCATTAGGGCCAGAGGCAACAATTGATTCAAATGCTAGGCCATCTGCTCCTAGTTCTACCATCTTGCGCGCGATTTCCATTTGCACCTCTTTCTCGGTCATTCCTGGTTGAATCCATTGACAGAGGTGCGTAAAGGTATCATCAGTAATCGCAATAGCATGCTTCAGCAGTTCAATTTCTTGGGGCTGTTTGACCTGTCGCATTGTGCCAATAATATCTTCGTCAAACGGCAGAAACTCATATGTACCTTCACTAGCATTGTTAAATTTCGCGTATTCGCCGTAAAGAAGGGCCATCGACTCAAAGCCGATTTTCTTCCAGCCATACTTTTGTGCCAGGGAGACAAATTCAGGGACATATTCGCGTGCTTCAGGGATGATAACTTCCCAACCTACTGCTTCAGTTGTAGCCGCTTCTTTGTAAATACCATTTGTTATAAGCACTTGCTGTTCTTGACTTACCAGCAACATGCCTGCGCCTTCTGTGTCATCATTGAGCCAGCCACTCAAGTAAGAACGATTTTGTGGTTGCGTAACAAGAAAGGCGTCTATGCCCTGTTCTTTTAGCCATGTTCGTAGTCGTGTTATAGTTTCCTGGCTCATGTTATTCCTCTTTACTCATTATTGTTGCTCACGTATTATCTCTACCAATGCTTCTAGCGCAAGTAGATAACCGCGCCACCCTAATCCTACAATATGTCCTTTACAAATTGCAGCCATCACCGAGTGATGACGGAAGGCTTCACGGGCATAAATATTGCTAAGATGTACCTCTATTACCGGTGCTTTTACTGCTGCCAACGCGTCACGTACCGCGATTGAGTAGTGTGTTAATGCACCTGGGTTGATGATAATACCGTCGATACTCTCTGCGTGCTCTTGAATACTGTCAACCAATGCGCCTTCATGGTTAGACTGGAAGCAAGTTATTTTTGCATTGCTTTCTTTGCCGCGTGCCTCCAACATTTCCTGTATCTTGGCGAGCGTAACGGTACCATATACTGCTGGTTCGCGAGTTCCTAATGTATTCAAGTTCGGCCCATTTAGCACAAGTATATGCAGCATTGTTGTCATCACTACCCCTTTTTCTCTCCGAAAAACGTTTTGATAACACTCTGCACTAAAGCATCCGGCATAGCTGTCACTGTCACTGCGCCAATATGCTGTGGCATAATCCAACGCACTTGCTTTCCTGAAACTTTCTTATCCAATTGTATAGCACCTAGAATATCTTCCACGCGCACTGCACCTGTATAGTGGGTTGGTAGGCCAAGCACGGTAAGCAAGGCGTTTTGGCGTGCCATATCTTCACTCGAAAACATACCTGCTTCATGCGCGAGCAATGCAGCAGCAACCATTCCTAGTGAAACAGCCTCTCCATGCAGCCATTCGCCATAGCCTGCAACATTTTCTAATGCATGAGCAACAGTATGTCCATAGTTGAGGATAGCTCTCCGCCCTTGCTCACGCTCATCCTCCTCTATAATCATCACTTTCAGGTCGATACAACGCGCGATTATTTGACACAGAAGCATTATAGGAGGTTTTGCGAATGTTCGTAGTGACTCAGCAGAAACTTCGAGTTGAGTGAACAACTCAGCGTCAAGTATGATACCATATTTTACTACTTCTGCCCACCCCTCAGTACGTTCCCGAGTAGGTAAAGTAAGCAACAACGCTGGATCAACGAGTACCAGTTGTGGATGATAAAATGCGCCTATCAGGTTCTTCCCGCGAGGGTGATTAATACCCGTCTTGCCGCCAATAGCAGCATCAACCTGTGCAAGAAGTGATGTAGGCACCTGTATCAATGGCACACCACGTAAGTATGTTGCCGCAACGTAGCCGACAAGGTCGCCAACAACGCCTCCGCCGAGAGCGATAATTGCTTCTCGCCGCTCCGCCCGTTGTTCTAACAGCCAATCGTATATAGCATTGAGTTGCTCCTGTGATTTGCTTTTCTCGCCAGCAGGAACTATGTAGAGTTGTGGCTCAAAGCCTGCTTCTACAAGATTCTGGATAATAGTTTTGCTATACATTTGAGCAATGTTACTATCGGTGAAAAGAAAGATACGCTTAGGGAGAGCACATTGTGTGAGATACTGAGCCAATCGTGCTATACCACCCCAATCAACGACGACATCATAGCCATTGCCAATCTGCACGTGTCGCACAATAGGTGTAGGCTCATCACGAAGAGCACCAGAATGAGTAAGCATAGCGATAACCTCCTGTGCGACCTGTTCTCCGTTTTTCCCTGTCGTCTTACACACTACCTCGGCCTCTTCGTAGTACAATGAACGTGCAGCAGCTAATGCATGTAGTACAGCGCGAGGGTTTGGTCCTACGAGTAAAGGACGTGTTTCAGGGACAGTACCATGAGCGAGTGCCGCTGTATGCTGTGCATGAAGACGTTCTAATGCTATATCCGGTTCGGTCTGTAACCATACACGGATACCATGCTCGGCCATGAGTGCGCGGTTCGCTTCAGACAATACAGCCCCACCGCCCGTTGCAATGACTGCACCATTATGAGAGGTTGAGATAGCATGAGTAAGGGCACGACTCTCACATGCACGAAAATATGCCTCGCCGTGTTGAGCAAAAATAGTCGGAATGCTTTCTCCACACTCCACTTCTATCAATGCATCACTGTCAAGAAAGGGTACATTCAGTCGTTGTGCTAAAAGACGCCCTACAGTGCTTTTGCCACTGCCAGAAATCCCGATTAGAAAGATGTGTCGCATATACGCTATTGTATCACGCTCTACAAATAAGAAAGGAAACGATGGGAAAGCAAGGAGACAGCATTGCTTTCCCATCGTTTCCTTTCTTGCAATCAGTAAAGTTCTTCATCTCGAATATTTGTTGTAAGTGTCGTAAGCAGACTGAACGTAGTAGTGTCCACCTTATTTAGACGGATATCGTTCGCCATACCTTGTCGTACAAAGGCTTGTGAGCGATTGTCATAGACCTGGAATTTCCGTCCAAAGGAAAAAACATACTGTCCGATTTGCCCGGTCTTGCGATCAAGAACGAGAATGTCGTCGCCCACAGAACAATTTCCATTTGTAAGACAACGCTCTCGATCAAGAAAAGCTCCAACAAGAACTTGCCAACGTTGTCCCCAGCTTTGTACTGTTGCCTGTTGCGTGATTGCGAGCGACCTATCAAAAGCAAGAAACGTACTATTACCAGCCTGTGGGTCATAAAGCATTGCGCTAAGATTCGACATCCCAAAGTGACCTATATAGGGAACAAGCCCTGCACCTAGATTTGAATAGTTCACTTGCTTAGCAATTGTAAGGTCCGGTGCAAAGGCAAGCATCTGTCCATTCCCACTACTTGGATCATACATGAAAAGTTGGGCGCGACCAGTACCCGCAAAATCACCACTATAAACTACCCAGTTTCCATCCAAGTTATGCGACTCCTGGTAGTGATTAATGAGCAGGTTCGTGTCAAAGTCCATAATACGTCCCTCACCTACAAGACGATCATAAAGAAAGATACCATCCTGATTCGCATTGACAAAATGACCTACATATACTTCCCAGTTCGCATGCCAGAGCGTATACTGCTGTTGAACATTGACACTTAAGTCCTTATTGAAATCCAAGACTAGAATGTTCGCGGTACGTCCCGATTTCTCCCAATCCTGAGGCGCACTTCCACTAAGGTCTGGCCCACTCATCGTAGCTGTAGGGGATGGTGATGTATTAACACCACTTGTATATGCCAAATCAGCATCAAAAACTCGCGTCCCTGATGTCGTTATCGGTGCCCCCTTCTCCTTCGGCTTCGCTGTTGGTGTTACCGTTGGACTAGATTTCACCGTTGGAGTTGACGTTGGCGGCTTGGGTTTCATTGTCGGTGTTGCCGTTAGACTTGGTTTCGCTGTCGGTGTTATCGTTGGACTTGGTTTCGCTGTTGCTGTTGGTGTCGGTGTTATCGTTGGTTTTGGTGTTACCGTCGGACTCGGCAGTACTGTTGGTGTTACCGTTGGTTTTGGTGTCACTGTCGGTGTTATCGTTGGCGTTCCCGTTTCCTTTGGCGTCGGTGTTATCGTTGGACTCGGCTTAGGGCTTGCTGTTGGACTTGGCGTTGGCTTTGGTTTCGGTTTTGATTTTGCTGTTGGGTCCGGTGTTGGTTTCACTGTTGAAGTTGACTTTGCAGTTGGACTCGTCCCTATTGTAGGAGTTAGACCATCTGTAGGGCTAGGTTGAAGTCCATTTGATGGATCAGTAGTCGGAGTGGCATAAGGGTCTGACCGAGCGTAACGTTGATACATAAACAGGCCACTACGCCGCCCATCGAATTTTCCTACATATATCTCCCAGTTAGGTCCCCAGTTAGAAAGAACTACGTGCTTCTTAATAGTAAGTTGAGGAGTTAAACTAAGAATTTGTATTGTCCCTGCCTCACGGTCATAAAGAAGAATTTCAGAATGTCCTGAGCCATCAAAGTCACCAATGTGAACATCAAGCGATGAACCCCACTTATCGGCATGTGTTGTAGCATCTGCAAGACTTACAATCTGTGGCGTATCATTTGCACTTGTCGCCTGTTTGACAGTAGCGCGTGATACATAATTTGTTTGCCCGTGATTAAGCTTAAGAACGTCGAGGCGTCCCTGCTGGCGATTATAAAGTAAAAGATTACTGTATCCAGTGCCTGTAAAGTCTGCATTGAATTCCTGGTCAGAAGAGGTTGCTTGTGAACCAAGGGCAATACGGTTGCCTGAGAGTGTTGTGGCCGAACTAGTAAATGTTCTGTTTGCGTTCAAAACCAATTGAGGAGCATTCGTACCAATACCAGGGAGGCTCTGAAAACGCTGTGAATCAATGAGCTTAGGAAAGTAAATGAAACGCATCTGCCCATCTTGAAAACGTGCTTGATTGATAAATGGCGTACTATATTCTGTACCAACATACATAGGCGTGGGATCACCATAATTTTGATATGTAACGTTGAAGGTCAAGCCATCGTCAGCAACAGAAGTAACGAAGGCAACATGGCCTGGTGCTCCATAGGCCCAAACACCATCTGCACGTGGAAATACTGCAATGGCACCGACACGAGGTATTGTGCCTAGTGCTAATCCAGAACGTTCAGCATCTACAACCCAATCGGCGGCATTGCCCCAGTTCAAGGGTAAATCGTAGCCAAGCAGATGCCACTGTTCCCATGCCCACCAGACGCAGTTTCCACCGCCAGGAAAAGGACCGGGGCAAAGAGCAAAAGGGTTGCCATCAGGTGAGAAACCAACGTTCTTACATGTTTCGTCAACTGTTGGACTTGTATGACTGTGAGCATCTACCTGTGGAGCTAATGAAAAGAACTCAATACCAACTAGTACGAGTAAAAGGCAGACGCCAAGAATATGTATTACGTACCGTCTATGAAGAGGGTTTACCCTTTTTAGAAATACATGTTTAGAATGTTTATGACGTAAAATGGTTGAAGGAGGCATAAAGGCTCCACCTTCCTAAAGATATTTCTATGAGTTATATAGACATGTTTCCATAGCTAAAAATAATCGGCAAAGTATTCAGCGAAATAATACAAACGGTTTCCCGACACACATATCAAAGTATAACATCAATATTTGCCAAGACTCAAGAGAAGATGACCGATTTCTAGGAAGTTTACAAAAAATTAACATGTTTCGTATTCCCCAAACTCATAAAAAGAGGCTTGACAACGGTGAGAGGCGATGGTATTATTATCCTTGTTCAAGGGCAATTAGCTCAGTTGGTTAGAGCGCTACGTTGACATCGTAGAGGTCACAAATTCGAGTTCTGTATTGCCCATTTTTCAAAAGCTGCTTTGTGTGAAGCAGCTTTTTTGTTTGTATTGTTCATAGCGTAGAAAGAAGAGGAGCGACGTGGACCAAAATTTTGGTCCACGTCGCTCCTCTTCTTTCTACGCTTTTACTTTCTCAGCATGGGCAAGTTCATGCCTTCATCACGGGTACGGTGCGAACCAGCAGTCTCTTGAATACCACCTTCTGGATACACGAGCCTTGCTTCGGCTGGTGGCAAAAGACTCGCAACTTCTTTGAGTACAGCATCAAGGAATTGATCCTCTGGTACGGTTTTGACGACCTCACCCTTACGGAAGATTACGCCCTTCCCTTTTCCGCCAGCAAGACCTACGTCCGCATCACGTGATTCGCCAGGACCGTTGACGACACAGCCCATAACCGCGACCTGAATAGGAGTCTGCACCTTTGCAAGTCGCTTCTCGACTTCGTTCGCAACCTGAATTACGTCGATCTCGACACGGCCACATGATGGGCAGGAAACAAAGGTTACGCCGCGATTACGCAATTCAAGTGCCTTCAGGATATCGTAAGCAACGGGAATTTCTTCTTCTGGCTCCGCGCTCAGACTTACACGAATGGTGTCGCCAATGCCCTCAGCAAGTAGGAGACCAAGTCCTACAGCAGACTTTACAGAACCACCAACAAGAGTACCAGCTTCTGTAATACCAAGATGCAACGGGTAGTCCGAACGTTGCGAGAACTTGCGATAAGCTTCAACGGCGGTAAGCACTGTTGAGGACTTGAGCGAGATAATAATCTCGTGATAGTCTATTGCCTCACACCAGCTTACATACTCTAAAGCTTTTACAACCATACGTTCAGAAAGGTGATCGCGCTCTTTGCGGCGAGCTTCTGCTGGATCGGTACGCTCTAACACGCCATCATCACGTAAGCGAACTTGAATGCGCTGCATCTGCGCCTTCTGGTCCAACGCATCAATTGAGCCAGAGTTTACGCCAATACGCATCGCAACACCATGTTCTTTTGCGGCCAGCGCAATCTGCTCAAGAGATTTACGACCATTGAGCAAATTCCCAGGATTGATACGTACTTTATCGATACCCTGCCGAATAACTTCTAGCGCGAGAGCCGGATTGTAGTGAATATCGGCAACGAGCGGAATATGAATTTGCTTTTTAATCTCGCTAATGACAACAGCATCTTCCATCTCTGGCACGGCAACACGCACAATCTCACAGCCAACATCCTCAAGACGGTGTATCTGATCGACGGTGCTTTTCACGTCACGAGTATACGTTGTTGTCATAGATTGTACGGCTACAGGCGCGTCTCCACCAATAGCCACATTGCCGACGTGTATTTGTCGGGTCTTTTTCCTCATTATAAAATTACTCCAATAAGAATCGTTGTGAGAGCGTCCGCGATTGCTCACGAACGCTCTACTCGAATGCTTGCATCTAGCCGCCCCAATGGGTGACATCACTGATAGTAATAACAATCATTAGGGTTAGCAAAACTGCCATACCTATTAAGTTAATGATACCTTCGCGCTCTGGCTTCAGCCGCTTCCCACCACGTAAGAGTTCAATCAATATAAGTAGGATGCGCCCACCATCTAAAGCGGGGAAAGGTAAAATGTTGATTATCGCAAGGTTAAGACTTAACACGGCAGTTAGATTGAGCAAAGGCCACCAACCTTGAGATGTGACGCTTTGTGCAGTCTGACCAGTGATACGAACAATACCTACAGGTCCAGACAGTTGCGGCTTTATTGCACCTGTTATCATTTGCCCAATAGCCTGAAGAAACGCGCCTGTGACAAGGACTGTATGCTGTATACCTTTTAATGGAGCTTGCCACAGTGGTACACTTGTGTAAATAACATCCGCGTTACTTTCACTTGCCACAATTCCCATTGGTCCTTGACCAGCGGGTGGATGAACGCGTACATTTACCTGAATATCAACAGGGGCCGCGCTGTTACCGTGACGTACACTCATTGCAACTGGCACCGTACTGCTTCCACCAGCATTAGCAATATCCTGGTTTACAGTAGTTACTAGCTGATCGAAGCTCTGTATAGGTTGACCTTTTACCGCAACAATCGTGTCACCAGAGCGAAGCCCTGCTACCGCTGCGGGTGAATTAGGAACAACCGTTCCCACTGTAGGTCGCAGAGTTGGCTCGCCAATAAAACCATAGGCGATAGTGAAAAGCACCATTGCCAGGATGATGTTCATTGTGACGCCAGCAACCAAAACGATGATACGCTTTCCTGCCGACTTCGCCGCAAAGCTACCCTCATCATACTTACCATTAGCGTCAGTAACATCGCCACTTTCACCAGGCATACGTACAAATCCACCAATTGGTAAGAAATTTAATGAATAGATGGTATGCTCTGAAACACCAGGAGTACTTATGCCACCACTTGTACCGCTAAAGGGTGTTTGTTTTCCATCGCTATATGCATCTTCAGCATTACGATTGCCACCCAGCCAAATGACTTCCCATCCTCCACTATCACGTTTGCGAATACCAACAAGACGAGGAGGAAAGCCCAGTCCAAATTCCTCGACACGGATACCTGCCCACTTCGCCGTAATGAAGTGCCCAAATTCATGGACAAGCACCAGCAACCCGAATACTGGAATGGCTGCAAGTAAGTACCAGTTGTTCATCCCTTCGTTCCTTTTACTTTATCTTTATTTGGTAGAGTTCTTGTGTCATTTTCCGCGCCCATGCACATGCCTCCAATGTTTCCGCCACACTCGGTTGTGTAACAGAGGTGTGACATTCTAATACCGCCTCGATCAATTCCGCAATCTCCAGGAGTTTGATTTTCCCATGTAAAAACAGGTCTACAGCCTCTTCATCAGCTCCAACAAGCACACATGGGTATGTGCCGCCACGTTTTGCGGCATCCAATGCAAGCCGAAAGCAAGGAAATCGTGCAATATCCAATGCCTCAAAGTGAAGGCGCGCCACATCTGCCCAGCGTAGTTCTCGAATTAAGCCACTATCAGCAACGTGTAAACGCTGGGGATAAGCAAGCGCGTTCATGATAGGCAAGTGCATACTTGGTAAACTAGCCTGCATTTTAATAGACCCATCAACGAATTCTACCATCGAATGGATAATACTTTCAGGCTGGACAACCACCTCGATACGTTCGTAGGGAACATCGAAAAGCCAGTGAGCCTCTATGACCTCTAGACCTTTGTTCATCAACGTCGAAGAGTCAATGGTAATCTTTGGACCCATACGCCAGGTAGGATGCGCCAATGCCTGCTCAATCGTCACCGATTGCATTTCTTCAAGCGTTGCATGACGGAATGGCCCACCAGAGGCCGTTATAATTAGATGGTGAATGTCTGCGTTTTCTTCCCCACGTAGACACTGCCATATCGCGCTATGTTCACTGTCTATAGGAAATATTTGTACGTTATGGCGTTTAGCAGCCGCCATCACAAGATGACCTGCCATCACTAACGTCTCTTTATTGGCAACTGCAATGGTTTTACCTGCTTCAATGGCTGCTAACGTTGGTTCTAGTGCCATTAAACCAGAAGTTGCGGCAACGACAATATCTACATCTGGATGTGTCGCGGCCGCCGTCAAACCCTGCTTTCCAAGCATCACGCCTGGAAGGGCCGATGTTGCTGCACGTTCGAGTTCCGGTGTTTCAGCAAAGCATGCCACGAGTTGTGGCTTGAATTCCTCTACCTGTTGTGCAAGTAGCGTGATGTTGCTACGTGCGGCAAGGGAGACGATACGAAAGTGTTCTGGGAACCGTCGCACAACATCCAATGTCTGTCGCCCGACAGAGCCAGTACTTCCCAATAAGGCAATACGTTTAGGAAACGTAGTCATAATTTCTTTATCACAACGACAAATACTACTGTTTGCCTACTATATTAGCAAACATTATGTTTTGTCCCTCTTCAGATTATAGCAGCATTACACTAGAACGAATAGGCAGGGAGGCCGTAAGGGTCTTCCTACCATTTGTCCGCATTACTCTGCATGCATATAAGAACAATATGGAAGCACTGCTACTTCCCAACAAATTGAGCAAATACATAGACAATGATTACGGCGAAGAGCAAACTATCTATACGGTCAAGCATGCCGCCATGTCCGGGCATGAATTGACCACTATCTTTAACCCGTGTCTGCCGCTTAATCAGGGACTCCGCAAGATCACCAAAGATGGCAGCAATACCGAGAAGGATACCAAGTGCAATGGCAAGATACCAGGGAACACCTAATTGCTTTACAGTTAGAATGAGACCCGCCGTGATAGACAGGATAAAGCCACCAATAACGCCTTCCCAACTCTTTGCTGGACTGATCCTCGGCGCAAGTTTATGACGTCCAAAGTATCTTCCCGCAAAAAAAGCTGCCGCATCGAAGCCCCACACTCCAAGCAAGACCATCAACAGCCACCATACTCCGCTCGGAAGATAGAGCCATGAGGGATTGGTGAGGATGTGAAAGATATCAATACGACTTGCTTCGGGACCGCGTAGCAACAAAAAGAAACTCATGGGCCAGCCGAGATAGATTGAAATAGCAAGCGTTAAAGCCCAATCTACCATTGCCCCATCAAGCTTTTTACGCACAAAAAGCCAAGGAAAAGATACAAGTAGCCCTGCCCCAAGACTAGTTTCGAGGATTAACAGTCGTTGTTGAGGAAACATGGCGGCCACCAAGAAAAGGACGCTTAGACCAAAGCTTACCCATATTAATGGGTGATATCCTGCGTTGAGCAGCATGTTATGCAATTCTAGGGTCCCTAACACGACAACCAGCAACACAGCGGCGAATGCAAGCCAGCCACCGAACCAGACAAAGGTGAGTACAACAGGGATGGCGACACCAGCAGTTAACAAACGCTGACCAACGGATGACTTTTTCTTTTCGCCAGCCTGTATTGTCTCGGCCTGTATCTTCTCTTCGCTTGCTCGTTGCACCCGATGACTCCTTAGTGTGACCTTGACCAGGATAGCTTCCACCCCGAAAATAAAACAATGTATAGTATCCTCTACGATGAGAGGCTATTTCTTGTTACAGAAATAGAGTGCCTTGAACGTGTATGGAGATATCCTACCCCGTTTCTACTTTCCTTGCAAGCACATGAGACCATTATATACAGTTCTACGCACCATGACGCTTATCCTTGTTTCCGCAATTTCCAGATGTTCTCCATAGGCCAACGTCTAGCCCACGCAACTTCAGCCGCATTGCGATAGGGGCTAGTGGTGCCAATCGCTGGCTGTGTTTCGATGAGGTCTTCAATAGTGAAGCCTGCACGTCGAAAAAGACAAATCCACTCACCATAGGGCAACTGAAAATTTACCTCGTTATCCCACTCAAAACGGGCCATACCAAAGTAGTTGTTCACAAGATTTTGCTCAATCTGATCGGTTTTCATATTTTGACATAGCATAGAAAGAGGGGTCGCAGTCATAAACGCAAAAAGGCCGTCTGCTCGTAGCAGACGTGCGGCCTCTGGAACAGTGAGATAGGGATCACAAAATGTCATCGCACCCCAATCACAAAAGATAATATCAAAACTGGCATCAGGTAGGGGTACCTGTTCAGCACTGCCCTCAATAAGCGGGAAATGTACACCTGCTTCATTCATAAGAATATGTGCATGTTGGAGTTGTTGTGAGGAAATATCTAAACCAACAGGTCGCGCTCCCTGTTGTGCTAAAGCAATGGACCAACGAGCGGCACCGCAACCAAATTCCAGGATATCTTTGCCAGCTACCTCGCCGAGAATATGTAGTTCTGCCTCTGGAATGCGCCATAGTCCCCAGGCCATCGCCCGCTCTCCTGATAGAGCTTGAGCATTTCGTTGTTCATATTCGTCACTGCTTGCGTTCCACATATCTCTGTTCTTACGAACATGCTCTGGCAATTGCGAACTATTGTTATCATGCATATACGTTACCTCCACCATAGATACGCTCTCAACACCTCGTCGGTGTGCTCAAGTGTATGTTGATACGTCTTGGTTAGAACCCATTTGAGGGATACATTGCCCCAGATTGCCTCGCGCTCTTCGAGCCAGATTTGTTCGTTGAATTGTGGAAATAGAGCAAGTTGTTGAGAGCGTATAACCTTAAAACCTGCAATCAATATTTGTATGTTGTGACCCTCGCCCCCGCTCCAATCCCGTTCGTCCTGTGCGTTATCTTCCTCCTGCGTTCCAACAATAGGTTTTGTTCCACCCAACCATTGTAGCATCGAAGGGAAAGCTAGACGTTGCTCATAGCGTGTCAGATGGAAGATGATACGCGCGATAGGCCACCTATTTGGGCGAGGAGCGAGATACAAACGCTCTTGTGGTATCTGCTCGACAGCCCAAAGAAAATTGTCTGCACTACTTTGTAGCTGCTGCTGAAACCATTGTGCTTGTTGCATATTCACTTTCTCTTTCCTGCTACACTCTATACGTGTACTTGATGTTAAAATTATAACAGATAGGAGTATAGTTAACTCACATGAAAGGTACTTTGATGTTAAAACAACCTCCATCCTCTGCTTCGATTGCTCAAGAATACACAAACCTCGTACAAAACATTTGCGTTTTATCAGAGTCTCACTATTACTTAGGCAGGTTAGACGACGCGGTAAAAATGCTTGAGGTAGGTATAGCTCTCTTAGAACTAGGTGAAATGAGGCAGAAAGATCAAGTACAGCTACTTCTCCAGTACGGCAAGCTTCTCGTGAAGAGACGATATCTTATCGGACAAGAAGATACAAATATTCTTCCTACACTTTTACGTGCAAGACAAATAGCTGATTTTTTAGGAGATGAACAGTATATCACTAATGCCCTTGACCTTCTTGGACAGGCATATTTTTATAATAACATGAGTAGTGCTGAAATGGATTTAGATACTCCTCTCATCTACTTTCAGCAAGTTCTTGAATTGAGAAAAATGGTTCATGATAAGCGCGTAATTAGCGAATCTTTATTTCATTTAGGTCTTATCTATGAAAACAAAGAGCAAACAGACAAAGCACAAGCTCACTACACTGAAGCTCTTCGAGTCGCAGAAAAGCATGGTTATAATGCTGAGCAATCCTTTCCTGCACGTCATCTTGGTCTTATATACTTAAAGCAAGGAGATTTGGATAAAGCTAAACAATACCTTATGGAGTCGCTTAGTCTACGTGAAGCTGTCGGCTTCAAATTGTATTTTCCGTATTCGCACATTGCGGTTGGGAATGTGTGTGTAGCACAAAACAACTTCGATGAGGCTTTGACGCACTATCAAAAGGCGTATACGTTCGCACAAGAGATGAATTTGAAAGTGCCAATAGTTATGGCATTGCTCAGCCTTGGAAACGTGTATCAATCGCAAAAAGAGTATCCAAAAGCACTTGAATGTTTTGAGAATGCACATGCCCTTGCTTCTGATAATGGAATTCAGCGCGGTATAGCAGAAGCAGCTAAAAGATGAGAAGGTATCTCCAAACCCTAAAAAGTTTGCTTGTGCGCTACAAATCACCGTTTGAATAATGAGGCGTTTTCCGAATTGGAAAACGCCTCATTATTCAATATCAAGTGCTTATCTATTTTGTTTGCTCCGAGGTCAGACGACCAAACTTGCGCTGCCTACTTTGTAGGGTATCAAGTGCTTGGCGTAGGTCCTCGCGTCCGAAGTCGGGCCAGAGGGTGGGTGTCGCGTAGTACTCGCTATAGGCTGATTGCCAGAGCAAGAAGTTGCTGACACGCATTTCGCCAGCGGTACGAATGACCATATCGGGGTCTGGCAGGTCACGCGTGTAGAGGTAGGACGCGATCAGTTCCTCGGTGATGCTATCGGGATGCTTACCATCGGCGATAATCTGACGGATTGCATCCACTAATTCAGCGCGCCCACCATAGTTGAAGCAGACATTCAAGCCGATATGCGTATTATTGCGGGTAAGTTCCTCGGAGTCGCGCACAGCCTGTTGAATATCTGGTGAGAGATCATAGAGACGACCAAGATGGCGCAGACGCACTCCATCGCGGTGCAATTTGTCCAGGTCCGAGCGAATGGTCTCCCAGAAGAGACGCATGAGACCATCTACCTCAGTGCGTGGACGCCCCCAGTTTTCAGTTGAAAAGGCGTATACGCTGAGCATCTCAATATTCTCATCGGCAGCACACTCTACGACACGACGCAGCGCCGTTACTCCTGCTTTGTGTCCAGCAAGGCGAGGAAGATGGCGTTTTGTCGCCCAACGTCCATTACCATCCATGATGATGGCAAGGTGGCGTACTGACTGAATGGGTTGCTCTGTTGCGACAGGTTGTGACTGCGACGCAACGTTCCCTTTTCGTGAAGAAAAGAGATTGTTTATCTTAGTCAAGTCTTAGACCTCCATGAGTTCCTGTTCCTTACTTTTGCCGACCTTATCCATTTCATCAATGAAGCGGTCGGTGAGCTTCTGCAGCCGATCAGTGCTACGCTTCAGCTCATCTTCAGAAACTTCTTTCTTTTTTTCACGGTCACGTAATTTATCCTGAACATCGCGACGAATGTTGCGAACCGCGACCTTATGCTCGTCCAGCTTCTTGTGAAGTGTCTTCGCCATGTCACGCCTGCGCTCCTCGCTCATCGGAGGAATGTTCAGACGAATGACCTGTCCATCGTTATTAGGATTGATGCCCAGGTCAGATTTTTGGATTGCTTTCTCAATGTCAGGAATCATCTTGCGATCATATGGTTGAATAACCACTTGCCGTGCATCTGGCACGGATACCGATGCAACTTGAATGATTGGTGTTGGAGTACCATAATAATCAACTTGTATGCGATCAACCAAAGACGAACTAGCGCGACCTGTGCGAATCGCCGCAAGGTCCTGTTTCAAGGCTTCGATAGCCTTCTGCATACGTCGTTCGGCATCACTAAATAAATCATCTGTCGCCATAGCTCAAAAACTCCCTTTTTCTACGAGTACGCTGCGCTCAGCAGCACCCTAAAAACGGGACGTGATAACACAGGTGGTGCTTTCTACTTTTCGACACCACTATCCAGGCTCTCTCACGTCAGAAACGAGTGTACCACACTTTTCGCCGCGCATGATTGTTTCCAATGCGCCATCCTGATGCAAGTTGAATACGATAATCGGCATATGATTGTCTTTGCACAGGGAGAGTGCAGTACTGTCCATCACACGAAGCCCCATATTGAGTGCTTTCATGTAACTAATTTCTTCAAACTTTTTAGCGTTAGGGTTACGCTTGGGATCATCATCATAGATACCGTCTACATTTGTTGCCTTGAGTAGAACCTGCGTGTTCAGCTCAACCGAACGCAAGGCGGCTGCGGTATCAGTGGTGAAGAACGGATTGCCACTGCCAGCAGCAAGAATAACCACGCGTCCTTTTTCCAAATGACGTATCGCACGACGGCGAATAAATGGTTCCGCCACGGGTGGCATTTCGATGGCGGTTTGGACACGCGTTGCAATGCCCAGTTTTTCCAGCGCATCCTGCATCACGAGTGAGTTCATAACGGTAGCAAGCATTCCAACATAATCGGCGGTGGAACGATCAATGCCAGTGGCGGCAGCATCGGCTCCACGCCACATGTTGCCACCACCAATAACCATCGCGATCTCAATACCCAGGTCATAAACGCGCTTGACCTCATTGGCAATATGCCGCACCGTTTCGGCATCTATCCCATACCCATGAGGACCAAGGGCTTCACCACTCAACTTGAGTAGGATGCGTTTATACGTTAACGCCATACTACTCGCCTAGCTTGAAGCGGCTAAAGCGACGCAACACGATGTTCTCTCCGGTCTCAGCGATAGCTTTACGTACAAGCTCACCAACCGTGACAGACTCATCCTTCACCCACGGCTGCATCATCAGCACGTCAGAACCAAACTCCTTCTTGAGTTTTCCATTGAGGAATTCCTCGCGGCGAGCTTCGGGCACGCGCTCAATTGAAGGGTCCTCTGTAATTTTCTTGCGAGCCTCTTCCATGATTTCGGAGGGAACGTCTTCGTAGTTGACATACTTGGGCGCGACACCCGCAATTTGAAGCGAAAGTTCGCTGGCAAGTTTGTGGAAGCCCTCACTACGAGCCACAAAGTCTGTACTACAATTCAATTCGAGCAGTACACCTACGCTGTGGTTATGATGCACATAAGAGAATACGCCACCCTCTTTTGTCTCACGACCAGCCGTGACCATCTTCTCGGCCTTTTTGTCTCTACGTGCTTCAAGGTATTTGACTGCCTCGGCACGGGTGCTTGACTGAACTAAGGCATTCTTGCAGTCGGCAAAGGTTGCGCCCGTCTCTTCACGCAGGCTTTTTACGTCTGCTGGAGTATATTCCATGATGTTCTCTCCCTTATTCTTGTTGTATCATACTCAGAGCATAGGAACAGTACAACGACCTCTGTCCACCATTTATGGTCTCTGAGTGCTTGACAAGTGTGTCTATTCGTGTTGTTACGCTATGTTTGTTACAGTAAGAGGCGGGAGGCTGGAGGCAAGTGCCTCTTAACCTCCCGCCAAACAAGTCTACTATCTTAGAGAGCCTCTTTTGCAACCAATTCTGGTTCGGTTGAAGCTTCAGGTGTGTTTGTAACAGGTTGAGTTGAAGCACTAGACTCTGATGAACTTGTGGCCGACTCGGTTGAAGCATTAGCTTCAGGTGACGTTAAGGTCGCCGTCACTGGAGCGGTAGCTGTACCGCTTGTTGCTACAGTTTCCTCAAGGACGGTGTTGTATATAGGAGCAACCTCTTGCACTGTAGTAGTGACCTCTGGTGCGGACTCCTGAGTTGCGGGTGCAGATTCCTGGGTGGCAGAAGGAGTAAAGGCTTCTCCAATTGAGATTGGCTCGTCACCATCCTTTTCGCTGACCTCAGAGTCTTTGTTGCGTGCTTCGAGTTCACGACGCCCCTCAACAACGGCGTCGGCAATCTTCGCACATAATAGACGTACCGCACGAATCGCGTCATCATTCGCAGGAATGGGATAATCCATTTCATCGGGATCACAGTTTGTATCTGCAAGCGCGACGATAGGAATTTCAAGACGACGAGCTTCCATAACCGCGGTGCGTTCTTTACGGGTATCGATGATAAACAGTGCGGTTGGCAGACGGCGCATATCCTTGATACCACCAAGAATGCGCTCAAGGCGATTCATGTCGTCGGTTAAGCTCTGCACTTCTTTCTTAGGAAGTCGCTCGAAGTCTCCGCGATCACGACGGGTCTCAAGCTCGCGCAGGTAGCGGATACGTGACTGAATGGTCTGGAAGTTGGTCAACATACCACCAAGCCAGCGTTGGTTGACATAATACATGCCACAGCGTTTGGCCTCTTCCGCAACGGCTTCTTGCGCCTGCTTCTTCGTGCCAACAAAGAGAATAGTGCCACCCTCTGCTGCGGTCTGCTCGATAAATTTGTACGCATCATTGAGGCGCGTAACGGTCTGCTGGAGGTCGATAATGTGGATACCATTGCGATCCATGAAGATGAATGGTGCCATTTTGGGGTTCCAGCGACGGGTCTGATGTCCAAAGTGAACACCAGCCTCCAAGAGTTGTTTCATTGAGATAACGTTTGCCAAAGACGGATCCTCCCTTGAATCCTCCGCCCTCTCCAGTACGAAGCGTCAGGGTCCGCCAGGGCTTGACTATTTTCTATTATTGCAAGGCAATTCAAAGGACCCCAGGGTTGGCGCGAGAGAGAGAGCGTGTGTACTTAATAATGTGAATGCATCACACAGTTGCGGAAGACTCCTCCCGCTAAGTCGCAAGTATAGCATAAAGTGTGCAAAGACGCAACAAAGTATTCTTTGAAGTGGTGTTTAGTAAACATTGACGTTTTGGCTTGCTTTCTCTATACTTCTCTTATGTTATGTAGCTCATAAAAGACCTGCTGGTACTCGTATATTTACCCCTAGCTATTTAAGAAAGCTCGTATAAGTGAAAAGACATAATGACATAGGTATGCACAAAAAGCGCACAAACATCTCACCTCGTTTTGTCGGGAACATGCTGCTTCTACTTTTTGCAGTGCTCGTGGTTGTATCTTTGGGCATACTTTCTATGCAAAGCGTAGCACATTCAGCAACACAGAACACATCTTCACAAAACGCTACTGCGGCAACTGTGCAAGCCACACCAGCACACGGAGCGGTGAAAGTGAATGTGACGCTGGATGAGTTTAAGATTACTTCCTCAATTACAACATTCAAAGTGAATACTCCTTACTATTTCATTGTGAAAAACATTGGAGATTCACTGCATGAATTTTTTATTATGCCCGATAAACCCAACGGTGCCAACTATTTAGTCAATGGAGAGTATGAGGGTCAGCAGGTCTTTCAAGGTCAAGAGATTCAGCCAGGTAGAACACTTATGGTCAATTATACTTTCGCTCCTGCTTCCACTACCAGATATGAAATAGCATGTCTTATGCGTGGTCATTACGCAGCAGGAATGAGTCGTCCAATAGTTGTGACGAAATAGACGCAATCAGATGGGACAGGTGTGGAGTATCTGTCCCATCTGATTGCGTCTATTTCGTCACAGAAATTATTTAATCGGCTCTTGCCAACCGTCGCTCTAAAAAACCAGAGAACAACGCGAGTGGATAGCAAATCAGTAAGAAGATCAACGCACCAAAGACGTAGACAAAGAGTTGTCTACCAGGATTTGACGACTGTGTACTAGCTAATGCGGTCGTCGTTTGCTGCAACTCAATCACACCACCGACAACAGAAAGCAATGCGGTATCTTGCACAAGTGTAATAAAGTAGTTTGTGAAGGGTGGTATTGTAATGCGTATCGCTTGTGGTAGGATGATGTGACGCATCGTCTGTTGCGAATTCAAGCCAAGACTGAGTGCGGCTTCTCCTTGCCCCGTATCAACAAATTCGATACCTCCACGAAATACCTCGGTCAGATAGGCCCCGTAGTTGAAGCTTAGACCAATAATACCGTAGAAGGCTGCATCAAATGGCTGAGGGTCGGGTAACAAGCTATTGCTTTGCAGTGCCGTTGCTATTTGATAAGCAATATTATACGGGTCAAAGCCTATTGTCGCGAGTGCTGTGCTTACCCCAAAGCCCCAGAAAAGCAACTGTACAAGGATAGGTGAACCGCGTATGATCTCAACATAGATAAATGCAATCCAGCGTATGGGAGCGAAACGCGAGAGACGGCTAAGTGCTCCGATTAAGCCGAAGATTGTAGCAAGCACCATACTAACAATTGACAAAACGATGGTCAACCCTGCACCTTGCAGCAATACAGGCAAATCTAAAAACAGGTAGTAGCGGTAGGAGTTGAGGTAGTAGAGAAAAGCTGCTATAGCTAATATTAATAGAATATAAAAGCCATAGTTGAGTGCGGCAAAACCGAGTCGTGAACCATAGATACCGCGTCTTTCGATGAAAGCTGCTCGTTCCATATCTTGCTTTCTCCTTCTACATTGCCGCGCGTAAACGGCGTTCAAAGGAGCGCGCGAAGTACGAGGTGGGTAAACTCAACACGAGATAAAACACGATGGTCAGAAGGTAGATTGGGAGCAAATTACTACCGTGTTGGTTACGCCAAAAGTCGAGTTTCGAGGTAAGTTCGTAGCCTCCGATCACACTAACGATGGCTGAGTCTTTCAGCATATAAATCAAATCATTCGCAAAAGGTGGAATCATAAGTGGGATTGATTGCGGAAAGACAACACGAAAGAAACTCTGTCGATCCGTCAAACCAAGAGATAACGCGGCTTCGGTTTGTCCCTTGTTGACAGAAGCAAAGCCAGCACGAAAAACCTCGGCTTCATATGCTGAATAGTTCAAAGCAAGCGTGGCAATACCGGCAGTCCATGCGTTGTCGTAGGGCGCAAGCCCGTAGATAGCAAGAAGAGCACTCAAACCATAATAAATAAGAAATATTTGGGCAATCATAGGAGTACTGCGTATAATCTCGATATAAATACGTGCAGGTGTGTTCAACCAGAGAATCGGAGAATTACTCGCTTGAGCAAGCCCAAAGCCCAAAAGTAACGCGAGAGAAAAAGACACGACACAATAAATAATGGTATTTTTCATACCATCAAAAAAGTCTGGAAGAGCCTGTAGAATGAGGTCCATCGCATTAGTCCTTTTTAAGAGAGGGTTCAATGAGGATGAAAGAGTTGGGTGGGCATATCATGCCCACCCAACTCTTTCATCCTCATTGAACCTACATCACACCTATCTGGGCTTGTTGATCGTTCATCATTTGCCACTTTGTATAAATGGTTTTTAAGGTGCCATTCTTCTTGAGTGTTGCAAATGCTTGATTAATCTCAGGTAATAGTTTTGCGGCATTGGGGTTACTTTTGTTGAAGCCAACGTAGTAGTTGTCAGGATAAATTGGCTTACCAAGCAGTTTCAATTGAGGAATCGCCGTTGCGCCGGGTCCGCTTCCTAGCACATAGTAGGCAGCAATTGGGAAGTCAAGGAAAAATGCGTCTATCTTCTTTTGCACTAAATCGCTGAACGCGATGTTGCCCTGGTACGATTTGACGTTAATCTTGGAATCCGTTTTCATAAGCGTCTCTGCTTTATAGCCCGAACCTGTTCCAACAGTATACCCTTCTAAGTCTTTGACGCTAGTGGGGGTTACACTTGAGAAGCGGGTATCGTCCTTACGGACAATGACTTGCTGTCCATAGAGATAATAAGAGTCAGAAAATAGTTCTGTCTTCTCGCGGTCGGAGGTCTTTTCCCAACCGTTCATTACCATGTCAACCTGGTTTGCTTGCAATGCTTGTTCGAGGTTGCCATAACATACCTCGACCTGCTTCTGCTTAATACCCATTAGACCAGCAATGGCTGCTGCTATCTCGACCTCAAAGCCGACAAGTGGACCATTGGGGTTTGCTGGGTCTTGAAAGACATAAGGAGCACCACTAACGTAATCCGAACCCCATTGGAGTAGTGCAGGATTTTTTAGGCCAGCAGTGCCAACAGGTGTAACGCCAGGAGTAGGAGTTGTACCGCCACCTGTCGAGGTACTGACGTTTCCGCCACAAGCGGCTAATAATGCTTCTAATCCTCCGGCAACAGTAAGGAGACCACCAGCCTGCCCAGCACGTTTCAGTAAGGTTCTACGGTTGATTTCATACGACATGGAGTACGATGCCTTTCTGTTATCCATCCTGGAAAAATATGACGAGCTAAGGCAAGACAGACAACACGCGCTCCAGGAATAGCTGCGTGCGTTTCTCTTTGGGTTTCCTGAAAAGAACATCAGGATCACCCTGCTCAATAATGCAGCCATCGGACATAAAGACGACCCGATCAGATACATCGCGAGCAAATTGCATCTCGTGTGTTACCACAACCATAGTACTTCCTTCATACGCAAGGTCTTTCATGACCTTGAGCACCTCGCCCACTAGTTCGGGGTCGAGCGCGGAAGTTGGTTCATCGAAGAGCAGCGCACGTGGCTGCATTGCTAATGCTCGTGCAATAGCGACCCGTTGCTTCTGTCCACCAGAAAGACGGCTAGGATACACATCACGCTTCTCAGAAAGACCTACTTTTGACAGGAGACTTTCACCCAATGTCATTGCTTGATCTTTTGAAATTTTGCGTACAAGTAAAGGAGCCTCGATGACGTTTTGTATCACCGTCATATGGGGAAAAAGATTGAAGTTCTGGAAGACCATGCCTACCTCGCGGCGTATAGGGCTTAACTGCCTGGCAGGTAGCGAGGAGTCAAGTAACTTGCCCTCAATGTAAATCTCGCCGCTTGTCGCCTTTTCTAACGCATTCAGACAACGAATCAAGGTACTTTTACCAGAACCACTAGGGCCAATCAAAGCAACGACTTCGCGTCGTCGTACCTCAAAATCAATATCTTTGAGGACATGTTTGTCGCCAAAAAACTTGTTCAGTTTCTTAGCTTGGATAATAAAATCACCCTCAACCGGTTTAATCGAAAGAGGGCCACTTTCTACTATTGCAGGAGTAGGAACAACACTAGCTATTCTGTTCTCATCGGAGTTCATGAGATGCTCCTTCGGTTGCTGCCAAGGCACCACACGACGATGGACGTTATCGTCGGCAAACGCAGCTATTAATGTTGAAATAAGTATATGTATTCATCTATGCTCTGTCAAGCATGCAGACAACTACCTTTTGGCACCTAGCTAGCAAGCATATGGTACACTATTTTCATAACACAAAGAAAGAGTTATTTGGCAGGTACATCATGGCATTTTTTGTGGCACCTAACGCTACATTGTATTACGATATTTTCTCAGCAGATATCACAGAAAACGCGGTAGGAGTTCAATCTAGCACGGTTCTTCTGCTTCATGGCTTTGCAGGAACTCCCACGAGCGATTTTGCGGCGCAACTACCACGCTTGATGAGCCAGTATAGTGTACTTGCACCGCACCTGCATGGATATGGACTTTCTTCTCATCGCACAAGCTACAACAACTCGTATTACCGCGAAGATGTTGCCGATCTAGTTGCGCTACTCGATGCACTTTCTCTTAATTCAGTTAATGTACTGGCATTCAGTGATGGTAGCATTGTTGCCTTATTGCTCGCAGCATTACACCCACAACGGGTTACAGCACTCGCGGTATTGGGTACACAGGCTACAGTTGACGAACAAGATGCGACCGCGATACGTCAATGGCTACTTGAAAAACCGTTACCTGAAGCATGGCAACAAGAACTAACTCACCTGCATGGAGAACCTTACTGGCGTTCACTCCTCCCCATGTTTGTGAAGGTGCAAGAAGACCTCGTGAAAGCTGGTGGTGTTCTTGTTACAGACGAGGAGCTAGCAGCAATTCAATGTCCAACCTTGCTGATGCATGGAAAATGGGACCGTGTTGTGCGCGTGGAGTACACGACTATATTGCATAACCGCATTCCACAATCACACATGCTGCTTTTTGACGCTGGTCATGCAGCCCATTTGAAATGCGAGCAAGAATTTACAGAGACCGTCGTGCGCTTTTTTGCGAATCCAGAGAAATTTACGTTGTAGCTGCCAATTGGCACACCGAGAAAATAACGCTTGCTGAAAACGTGGTATGCTAATGGTGCATATATCTATTGTTCCTAGTAGTCGAGGAGTTGTAGTCTAATGACAACCGACACGGTTGCTATTATCATTCCAGCATTGAACGAAGAGGACGCTCTTCCACCCCTATTGGCAGAAATTCCCCTTGATAGTGTGCAATGGATTATTGTTGTTGACAATGGCAGCACCGACGCCACAGCTACTGTAGCAGAGGAGGCGGGTGCGATTGTTGCAAGTGAACCGACACGAGGGTATGGTCGTGCCTGTTTGCGGGGCTTTCATACAGCAATGCAACTGGGAGCAGACGTGCTCGTTTTTATGGATGGCGACGGAAGCGATGACCCTGCCGACCTTGCATTGATGCTTGCACCTATTCTCGAAAGACGAGCGGATTTCGTGATTGGTTCACGTATTAGTGATAGGGCAGAGCGAGGAGCTATTCTCGCACAAGCACGTCTCGGCAACTGGCTAGTCAGTAGCATGATTCGTATTTTGTACCATGCAGGTATTCATGATATTGGTTCGTTTCGCGCTATTCGTTGCTCTGCTTTAGAGGAACTACATATGCGTGAGATGACCTACGGCTGGCCTGTCGAGATGGTCGTCAAAGCCGCGCGCGCCAACTATCGCATCCTTGAATTGCCCATCCACTACCGCAAGCGTAGTCACGGGCAATCAAAAGTTGCAGGCACGATTGTGGGAAGTATCAAGGCAGCGTACTACATGCTAAGTACAACACTACGCTATGTTGGAGTCAAAAGCGCAACAAATGTAGCGTTGCTACGGGAGGCACAGGAGACGCATGCCTGATTTCACAAGCGATACCGCACTAGTCGTAATGGCTCGCTATCCTGAGTTGGGTAAAACCAAAACACGGCTTGCACGTACTCTTGGTGAACAAGAGACACTCGGCCTTTATCGCGCTTTTCTCGGTGATATCGCACAGCGTCATGCTGACCAGAAATACACGCTCTGTTGGACGTATACACCCGCTGAGGTCAAGTATCAAGAGCTAGTAAACACGCTCACGCCCGTCCATACCGCAAGTATGCGTTACTTTCCACAGGAAGGTGCCGAACTTGGCGCACGTATCCACCATGCATTTCAGTGGACACAAGAACAGGGCTTCGCGTACACTATCCTCATTAGTTCTGACTCACCGCAAATTAGCCGAGAGCATATTGCAATTGCGCGAAAAGCACTCGACGAGGTTGACGTGGTGTTAGGACCATCTGACGATGGTGGCTACTACCTGCTTGGCATGCGTGTGGCACACGATGTTTTTAGTGGTATTCCGATGAGTACCGATGTTGTAGCACAGATGACTATAGAAGCGGCACAACGCCAGGGCTTGACAGTTCGTCTCATTGAACAGCTTTTCGATGTTGATGAACTTCCTGATTTGGTGCGACTCACGCACATGCTTATGCAAGATGCTACTCTTGCACCTGTTACCGCCGCCTACCTGAAAACCATGAGGAGCTTTGATGACAACTCTACAAACACTACCAATCGTACCAACGCTAACGCTTCCACGCTCAATCTACATCGAGCCAACTAGCCGATGTAATGAGTTATGTCAGCAATGCCCACGCACATTACTCTCACGTGAGGACGACCGAGACCTGAGCTACGATAATTTTTTGCGTATCGTAGAGCAATTTCCGGTGCTGGACCGCGTTGTGTTACATGGTTTAGGTGAGCCATTACTTAATAAAGACCTGCCACGTATGATTCGCTATCTGAAAGATCGCGGCACCTATGTTCTCTTCAACTCCAATGGTATTTTGCTCAATGAGAAGCGTGGTCAAGCACTCATCGAATCGGGTCTGGATGAGTATCGCCTTTCAATGGATGGTTCGACGCGTGAGATGTACGCACATGTGCGTGGCGTCGATGCATTCGACAAAATCTGGCGCAATGTACGAGCCTTTATTCCAATGCAGAAGGCACAAGACGCCAGCAAACCTGCTCTATCCGTCTGGTTCACAGCCATGCGTGAAAACTTGCATGAACTACCTGGTTTAGTTGAGCTTGCAGGTGAGGCAGGTGTTAAAGAGGTCTACATGCAACGCTTAGTTTATTTTGAAGAAGGCTTGGCTGCTTCAAAGCAGGCCCTGTTCCGTCGTTCCTCCGAAGAAGAACTTGCACTGGTACGCACGTGCGAGGCACGTTGCAAAGAACTGGGCATCAGCTTTAATGCTGCTGGTTCTGCAACGCCCGTGGAGAGCTTAGTTCGTGACTTTGGAGAGCGTCCGTGGTCAGGATGCCGACGCCCTTACGAATTAACGTATATTACCTCTAGTGGCAATGTACTCTCCTGCTGCTTCGCACCCTTTGGACATAAAAGTGCGCGTGAGTATAAAGAGGAGCGCGTCATAGGCAATGTCTTTGAACAATCTATGCAAGACATTTGGAACGGTGAGAACTATCAGTCGTTCCGTCGCGCCTTCGAGAGCCATACCCCTGCTAAGCACTGTTCACAATGTGGATTGAACTGGAGTTATTGATAGTTGTTTGTTCTAGTCAATGTATCTGAAACAGTGTTTCAGATACATTGACTAGAACAAAAGAAGAAAGAGTGTGCATGACAAATGCTAATGGACCTGATTTATTATCTTACCTTCTACCTTATTCTTCCCGCGGTCTATATTTGTGTTACAGGACCACTTGAGACATTTGTTCATGAGTTAGCTCATGGACTTACCAGTCGTATTCTCACGAAGCAACCTGCACAAGTGTACCTGGGCATAATTCCGCAGAATGATGAGGTCTTTGACCCAACGATAAAACGACCACGCACACTCGTTTTCACGCTTGTAGGCATCACATTTCATCTAAAACCATTTAGTGGGCCAATTGGTTTTGCCCATTGGGAACCTGTAGATGAGCATGAAGTGTGGACATATCTTGCTGGTCCATTAGCATCACTGTTACTCACAATTATTTTTTGTGTCACAACCTACTTCGCACGATCACACACTCATGCATTCTCGATCTGGTACTACATCAACGAAGTTGCCGCAATCGCAGCATTTATCCAATTTGTTGTCACCATCATTCCTATCCGCTACCCGTCCTGGTGGTGGATGTATGCGGGCTATCCTAGTGACGGCTATCAGGTACTACACATTCTAAGAAGTCGTCGTCAGACGATGGTGATGCCATAAATCATGAACCAGTTTTCTCTTCCATCGCTTCTACAGGGATTTGGTCTTGGTGCCAGTTTAATCATCGCAATTGGGGCACAGAATGCCTTTGTGCTTCGTCAAGGCATTAAAAAGCAACATGTCTTTGCGATAGCATGCGTTTGTACGCTCTGTGATGCTTTACTTATCCTGCTCGGCGTTGGTGGATTTGGCTCGCTCATTGCCAGTGTTCCACTCTTGACTCTCGTCGCGACATGGGGTGGTGCTGCATTTCTACTATTCTATGGTTTACGCTCATTTCGCGCGGCTTTACATCCTGCTGTACTAAACAATGATGTCGAAGTTGTACAACCCATGCATTTGCGAAGTACTATTCTGACGGTACTCGCACTTAGTCTGCTCAATCCACATGTATACCTGGATACAGTTGTTTTACTTGGTAGTATTGGAGCGCACTATCCTCCTAGTGACCGTATTTCTTTTGCTATCGGTGCTATGCTTGCATCGTTCACATGGTTTTTCGGTCTTGCTTACGGAGCCGCCTGGCTTGCGCCACTTTTTAAACGACCCATAGCATGGCGTGTTCTCGATGCTATAATTGGTTGTGTTATGTGGGCTATTGCTGCTTCACTACTCTGGGCAGCTCTTAAAGGTAGATGATACAAAAAGAGGATAATAAGGAGTTACTAGTATGGAAATTACACAGAAAGTCGTGCTTATTACTGGTGCCTCTGGTGGTATCGGTTTAGCAACCGCACAGCTACTGGCAAAAAAAGGAGCGAAACTGGCTCTCGCTGCTCGGTCGGCTGATAAGCTAGAACGCATTGTTTCGGAGCTACCAGACGCTTTAGCATTACCAACCGATATGCGTGATGAAGCAGATGTGCAGAGAATGATTGCTCAGACAAAAGAGCACTTTGGACGTATTGATGTGTTAATCAATAATGCAGGGCAAGGATTGCATGTTTCTGTCGAGAAGGTTAATTTAGAGGAGTATCGTTCGGTTTTTGAGCTGAATGTGGTAAGCGTGATCGCGGCGATGCAAGGCGTTATCCCTATCATGCGAGCGCAAGGCGGAGGCGTTATTATCAACATCAGTTCAGGAACCTCAAAGATAGCTCCTGAGCGGCTAAAGATGGCAACAGTTGGCCCATATGCGTCTACAAAGTACGCATTGAACTCAATTTCGCTGACTGCACGGCAAGAGCTTGCCGACGACAACATTCGTGTTGGGTTAGTCTATCCAGGGGTAACGGCAACCGAGTTTCACAATAATCTCGCGAACGGACGGCAACGTACTCCGAGTCGGCCAGGAGTCATGCCAGCCGATAGCTCTGAGTATGTTGCCGAAAAGATTTTGGAAGCTATCCAAACCGAAGCAGCCGAAGTGTATGCGGATAGTGTGAAAAAGGCACTCTCGTAACTAGAGCGAATGTATCCATTGTGTGATGACTGATACAAGTTCGTCTTGCTCTTCTATGAAGACCATATGCCCTGAATGCTCAAAGATATGTAATTGAGCATTCGGGATGGTATGTGCCATCTCTTCAGCACCTGCCATCGGCGTGACCCAATCATAACGCCCCTGTAATACGAGTGTGGGAACAGTGATATCTTTGAGATATGGTCGTAGGTCGTATTCTTTGCTGAGCGTACTCATCATATAGGTAGCGATGTCCATGTTTACGAGAGGATTGTTGAACAGTTCGCCTATGTATTCCTGCTTGAACCCTTGATGCCAATAGAGTGGCATAACTTCTTGCTCAAAGCGTTTTAACTCAGCTTCTGTTGCCTGTCCAGTCGATTCACGATAGGCAATCTCACGAAGTTCTTTACCACGTTCACCACCCACAAGTTTCTCTAATGCATCCAGATCATAGCCACCAGTCCACGCTGGCGAGGTGTCAAAGAGAATGAGGCCAGAGGCAAAATCTGGATGACGTTGGGCAATGCTCAGAGCAACGAAGCCGCCAAAAGATTGTCCAAGCACAATAGGATGCTCAATATGCAGTGTCTGACATAACAAGACAATATCATCCGCCATAATGCCAAGCTGATAGTATTCATGTGTGTGACGCGCTGAACGACCATTACCACGCTGATCCACGTAGACAAGCTGTGCTACGTCACTTACCGGATCAATCCAGGGACGCAGATAGCTGTGGTCAAACCCAGGACCACCGTGCAAAAGTATCATCGTGGGCTTTTGCTGAAACTCTGCCGCTGCATTTAGCCCACTTCCAACCACATCAAAATACAGTTCGGTTCCATTTACCTGTACCTTCATCTACTGCCTCTTTCGCTTCATTGCTCTATAATCCATTCTTCACTAGCATATCATTTTGAACCAATCTTTGTCGCTCCTCATAGTCACGGCGGCTTAGAAGACGTATCATACCTTTATCCACAACAACCCTCTTTTGTAAACGCCAAAGAAGGAGCACACACATAAGCAATGCTTCTGCTGTAGCCGAACCAGATAGAGCGAGAGGAATTGCCAGGATAATGTAGATACCGTGAAACACTTGTAAGAGAAACACGATTAACCCGTAGCGAGCCGCCAGCGAAAAGATGTTTGTGAAGAGCGGTGTTCGCGTGTCTTTAAGCGCAAAGAAGCCACCTGCAATAAGTTCTCCCGCGATGATACCGGGTAAACCAATGGCATAGGCAGTTAAGGCAAGGCTTGTAAGCTCCGACGAATGGGCGGTAAAGGCTCCATGTTGAAATAGCAGACGAATAATCGGTTTTCCCAGCAGCCAGAGGAGGATAGCGGCAGGAACAGTAAGTGCAATCGCGCCACCCATGACTTTCAAAGTTGTCTGGCGCATCCTGATAAAACGTCCAGCGGCGGCTTGTGTCGCAATATGTGGTAGCAATGCGACTCCAATAGCCTGTGCAATTAACGCTTCAGGCAGGGCATAGAGCATTTGTGCGTTGTGTATGGCTGCAAGACTAGTTTTGTCGGGCAAGTACGAAACGAACGCGGTGTCTATAATGGGACCAATCGAGCCAACAGCAACTGCAAGAGCGTTTGGGACTAAAAGCTTCATCACTTCCCCAAGTCCGGGGTCGTGAATATTCCATACAAATGAGTAACGAAAGCCCTGCTTTAACAATGCCGGTATCTGCACACCTACTTGTAGTACTGCTGCAGCAAGGATGCCGTATGTTGGACCGTAGATACCTACACCAGGGAATGCAAGAGATACCAGCAGACCACCGATCAAGCCAATATTATACACAGCAATAGAAAGTGCTGGCAACAAAAATTGACGTTTTCCATTAAGTACAGCCGTGATTACAGTACCAAGTGCCAGGATTAGAGGCTGAAGCAAAATAATACGAGTGAGTGATGTTGTCAATACTTGCTCGGAATGCGAATAACCCGGCACGATGATTGTGTTTACAAAGGTAGGTGCGAAAAATTCTCCAACAAAAACAACGAGCATAAGCACAACAAGCATCAAATTGAAAACAAGGCTTGCGAGTCTCCACGCTTCTCGTTTCCCATAATCATTCTCGTGAGAAAGAAAGACGGGAATGAAGGCATGAGTTAGAGCACCACCAGCGATAAGATTGAAAAGAGTATCAGGAAGGCGCGCAGCGGCATAATAGGCGTTTGCCTCCGGCCCAGTCCCAAAAAGAGCATTAAAGATTGTTTGACGGAGTACTCCCAGACCTCGTGATGCAAGCAGAGCCAGCATGAGCAGAAGTGCAGCCTCCACAATACTAAAGCGACGCAGCGAAAAATCACGTCCTGGAAGGAAGTTTTTCAGGTTAAAACGGAATGTTCTTCCCCCCCACACCATATGACGCTTTATAGGCTCTTTCTGTTGTGGAGTATCTACTTCAGGTGGTGATGTTTGAGCATGCACTTCTTGTGTTACTATTGTAGTGATTTGCTCCGACTCAGACAATTCATGCAAAACGACGTGTCCTCCTATCAATAAAGGCATATGGCAGAGATTCTTTATCAGCTATTATACCAGTGATAGGCACATCTTACTAGCAAGTGCTCAAGAAGTACCATTATGTATAGAAGAGGTGCATGAAGAAGGTTGAAGAGGGTGTCTATTATAAAGTAAAAGGCTGACGGGGGTGTCAGCCTTTTACTGTCTTTATTGTGTTTATGCTTGTGCAGTATACTTTGAGCGACGGCGACTAATCGAGCCACCTTTACGGCCCGCAGCCTGGGCCTCTTCGCTCGTCCACTTATGTGCTGTTCCTAAAGCATGGGCAGCCTTGCCGCCTTTGCTAGCAATCTCACGCTTCTTATCGGCTGTCATTGAAGCGAAACCACGTCCACGCCCTTTTTGTGTCTGCATTGCTCTTTCTCCTCTTGCGTTTAGCAAATACGCTGCTATCTGTACTTTTGGAAACTTTTTCTTTGCCTGTTCTTCAAAACAGGGATTGGTGACTTCCACCATGCAAAGCATAACAGGTACTCTACTAGAGTTCAAGTCATCCATAGAAAGTATAAGCTCTCTCTAAGGTAGCCTCAACCATTTTTAAGGAAAATGATGAGCTAATTCGGCTATTTATGCTCACTTTTTCCTTAGAGAATGTTAGTAAACTCATCCATTTCTAATAAAAGGATGAGGTGGAATAAAAAGAAATATGACACAAAAGTTTAACGTTACAAGCTATTTGTATGTGTCAAATTTTTAATAAGGAGGGTTATATCATCAACGGAAAAAGGCTTTTCGAGGAGAGAAACCTGGAGACGGTGCAACTCTTCCACATCGTTGAATGTGGCGGCGGTAGTTAAAATAATAGGAAAGGTGTTGAGAACAGGATTGAGGCGAATTTGTTTTATCACTTCTGTACCAAATATGTTGCCACCTAACCGCCAGTCAATAATAAGAAGATCAATGGGAGTCTGTGTATACTCAGTGATGGGCGTTAATGCTTGAAGACATTCTTTGGCACTTGGGTAGTTCGTGACAATATATCCTTCATCCTTTAGCACAAGAAGCAGCATTTCCTGAATGGCTACGTCATCTTCAAGAAGTCCTACATGCATTGTTCAACCCTTTACTCTTCGATAATTCTTCATTTATATCTGTACTATAGCAAACCAGATAGCCTTTCGCAAGAGTAAAAGATTTCCGTAGATATATTCTTACTACTTTGCAAATCGGTGCTATGAGAGATACGTCCTCGTGGTAGTGTGAATGAGATACTTGTACCGGCTCCTTGACTACTACGCAACATAATACGACCGTCCATTGCCTCTACAAGAGTACGCGCAATATAGAGTCCCAGGCCAAGACCAGCAATCTCATGTTGCTTATACTGCTCTCCTCGGCTAAATACATGAAAAAGTGAGTCCTGTTGCTGTTCTGAAATTCCTAGTCCCCAATCCCGTATAGTAACTGATGATGCCATAGCGGAATTACGCACATGTACTTCTATGACCCCACCATCAGGTGAATACTTTACAGCATTCTCGACCAGATTGGTAAGTACTTGCCATACCCTATCTGGATCGGCCCATACAAGTGCGGACTCAGCCTCGAAACGGCAACGGAGCGTATATTTTCCTGGACTTTGCTGCTCGCACTTGTCCTGTACTACCCGCACTACACGTCTGCAAAGCGTGATAATATCAGCCCACGTACACCGAAGCGCGAGTTGCCCACTACGTATGCGCGATACGTCGAGCAAATCATTAACAAGCACTTCCATATGCTCTGTCTGTTCCATAATAACGGCAAGATACTGCTGTTGCAGTTCTGGAGTCAAGTCTACTTGTGCCTCGGTAGTAGAAGGTGTTGATCCATATGCTTGCAACAAACCAGCATAACCCTTGATCGCGGTTAAAGGCATACGCAGGTCGTGACCCACTAATGATACCAATGTCTGTTGCTCCTGTAACGCATGCCGTGTTTGCGGTTCTTGCTCTTCGTGTAAAACAGGGGTAGGGTCGGTATTGGAAAGAAACTGTTCCACCTCCCGTGCAATACCAGGCAACACTTGTTCCAGTAAAGAATGCTCACCATGTAAAAATTTATTGTGTTGCGTGTCTATACAAATCAGGAAACCAAGGAGTCCTGTAGGACGTTCAAGCGGAAGAACAGCGATACTTTTGAGCGTTGTCTGCTGAAATTGAAGAGAGCAATCATTACAGGATTGTATTGATTGTTCTTGCACAGCACACGCGACTAATGCCTGTACCTCTTTATAGGTGAGAAGAGATGCTACATCGTCTTCTAAGGAATCATGCTGTGCGAGAGGAGATGAGAGAGACAAGAGCACGTCCGAGCATTCAAGCAATGCAATAACGCGTTGTGTAATAGCGCGTAAGGATGCCTCTACAGTCATTTCTATCCCTCCCATCTATACCAATTATGAAATTCTTTTTTAGTATAGAAGACACCACAACAAGCAAGGAGTGATTACTAGAATAATAGGCTTTATATTGAGTATCGCAAATCTTTACACTAAAGATTAAAAAACAACTATATCATAACCAAGTTACAACTAAGATACTATTGTTTTTTATAGCTTTCATGTTTTAATAAGTTTCTAAGTGGAAAACACATTTATTTGTCTTAAATTTGCTTTTAATGTAGTAGGGGCTAAAAAATGAGTGATTTCTGGGGACAACTACCTCCACCTAACAATCAACAACCTTGGGGTCAACAACCTGACAATCAACAACCTTGGAGTCAACAACCTCCTCAATCACCTACTCAGCATCCTTGGGGTCAACCAATTCCTCAACAATCTAAAAATCAACATCCTTGGGGTCAATCGTCCTTGCCTAACCAACAACCACAACCTACTCAACAGGCATGGGGACAACAACCCTCGAACACCAATTGGCAACAACAACCATTGTATTCAGGACAGTTTCAGCCAGTTCAAACACCACAAAAAAAGAAACGAAACAAACTTTGGGTTGTTCTTGGTATTGTTGGAGGTGTGCTTGCCCTCTCTTGTGCATTCTGTGGGATAATAAGCAGTTTCTCAAAGACCTCAAATGCATATAACACAACAGTAACACAGACTACAACACCCATTGATACATCGACGAAAGTAGCACAGGCTGTTCAACCAACTACTATTCCAAAACCTACACCTACACCAACATTAGCTCCAACCCCTAAACCAACCGCAACTCCAGTTCCTACCGAAACTCAAGCTCAAACTGAGGCCGACTACAAGGCTAGTACAGTGTCAACAACCATTGCTGACTTAGATAAAGATGGAAATGCTGATATAGGAAAAGATGTACATTTTACATGTACAATACTCAAATTTGTAAAAGATGCATCAGGCAATACAGCAGGGGCGAATGTGACTACTCAGGACACGAGTGCAGTTGTTCAAGTAGAATTTACTACTGGAACTGACATCACTAAACTGAATGAAGAAGACATTTTAGAAGTATGGGGAACTGACGCAGGTGTATTTAGTGGCACGAATTCTTTTGGCGCGACAGTACAAGAAGTAGGGATAACGGCACAATATATGAATGATCAAACATCAAACTATCAAGTAGATAATTGATTTGTTAGCAAAGTAGAAATATAAGGCTTTGGTAGGAATAGTTTATTCCTACCAAAGCCTTTTTTTACATGTCATCTTCACGTCTATTGACAAACTTATTCTTCATAGATAAAATTCTAATTAGATGCATATCTATACAAAAGAAAGGATTACTGGGAACTATGGAGTTACGAGGAAAACGTTTGACGCTAAGCATTGCTAGCATGGAAGATGCAGAAGTATTGCTACCAGCCTTTAATGGTGACGAGCAGTTTAATCTGTGGAGTGGACTAGGGCCAGTAATGAGCCTTGCAGAAGTGCATGCAGACATACAAGAAACGCAATCATTACCTATGGGTACCATATGGCGAATTAGCGATAAAGCCAATACACTTGTCGGCGTTGCAGAGACAGCAATGTTTCCTCATCCGCATAATGCGTGGATTGCGTTATTGATTATTCGGCGCGAATTTCAAGGACTAGGTTACGGTTCGGAGGTCGTTACAGTATTAGAGAAACATTTATTTTCTTATCCCGAAACGACACAAATAGGACTAGCTGTTCTTGTGAAGAATGCGCTAGCACTAGCCTTTTGGGAAAAGAGAGGCTATATTCGCGGCAAACGCACAAATGATCAGCATGGCAATGATGTATACGAGTATTCCAAACAAAACCTTTGAGAAAAGTTTCTTCATAGCGATGTAACCTCTTGACAATAGCTTGCTAGTATGTTATTATATTAGTAAGCTAATTTGATAGCTTACTAACGGATTGTCTGGAAGGACAATGGCTATGAAAGATGAGAAACAGCAGTTCAACGTGTACCTTACCCCGGATACAGTTAAGCATATGAAGCATCGCTCAGTTGATGAGCAACTTTCTATGTCCGATTTGGTCGAGAAAGTGTTTCTTGCCTACTTGTCAAAAACAGAAGAGAACAGCAGTTCAGAAGGGCAAACGCAACCAATGCAAGAAAAAGCCATGGTAAGACTACAACCAATGCTGCATGTTGAGGATATGGGGAAGGCATTAGACTTTTACACTAAGTTGGGTGCCACCGTTCTTAACGGTAGTCGAGATGGCGATTGGGCGGTACTACGCTTTGGCACAACCGAATTGGGTTTGCTCGCTCATCCAGCTAATCCAGAGCAGAACGAGGGAACCGTTGAACTCAACTTCGAGTACGATGCCTCTTTAGAGGAGTTAGAGAAAAAGCTTCGTGCTGCTGGTGTAACCATAGCGCGTCCAACAGGTGACGAGGGATTTGGCTATCAGCTTCAGCTTGAGAGTCCCGACGGAATGTTGATAAAGATTAATCAACTCGATCCTGATTTATATCGCTAACGCTTTATAAGATAGCAGAAGAGTTGCTCACTATTAATGAGCAACTCTTCTTCATTTTGTAAGCAAAACGTGAAGGTAGACAATAGATAGGTTGCGCTTTATAATAAACCAATACTTATAATGAGCAAACAAGAAAAACGCGTTCTAGGTGTCGCTAGCTATAGATGCCCTAGGGTGCTTGCATGAAAAGGGAAAAGGGAGTCATGGCAGAAGAAACAGACCTGGGGCAGATTGAGCCAACACCTTCGCTTGGGAGCGATATTACAGAGTCTGCTGGCTCTGGCGGCTTCCTTCATATAGAGGAAAATCAGGAAACGTCACCATCTGACAGTACACAGGTGACGGTTCGCAGACCAAGCGTGCAAGCAACTACCCCTCTTTCGCCTCGTGTGATGGAGCGAACAGGAACGGCAGAACATCTGGCGGTTCGTCGCCCAGTGACAGCGTTGAACGCTGAAGAACCAGATGTAAAGCATCGCTTGAGCGAACTACGAGCAGAGGTCACAAGGCTTGTAACTGGCCTTCGTTGGGGTGGTCAATCGGTAGATGACACGACAGAGCGCATGGTGCCTCTGCTTAACCTCGGTCCTATTCCACAATGGTATCCCGTACTTATTCCGTTTCTTTTTGAGATTGACCGTGCGGGCAATTTGCTTCCCGTGTGGCTCAAAATTATCGAAAAAGAGGAATCACAAGACCTACCAGTAACGGCTAATCCTGCTGAAACACCTTTAGGCCGTGCGCGACGCTATGCAATTCTTATGCTGGGCAACTATAAAACACAGGATGGTGCCGAACAGAACAAAGCGGTAGGGTTTGCAAAGGCAAGCACTGGTGTTGGGACGATTAAAACGCCCGAATTTATCAAGACATTGGGCACACTAGCCATAGACCCAAACACCTCGCTCTATGCAACACAATCACTTGTAAAGCAAAGCACCACGCCATCGATACAAGTGCTTGTCACTGCCCTGAAAGACGCTGAAGGTTGGGCTAAGGTTGATGTGGTGGAAGGTATTCTAGCACTCAAGCAGAAGCAATTCAACGAGATTGTGCTTGCTAGCGGCCTTGATCGTGTACCAGGATTGGAAAGCTATGTCGCGGTCCCCATCTATCGCGCTATTTCCCTGGTAAACTACTTACGTGGGGATAGCACTATTTCGCCTCGTCTTTCACAGCAAGCGACCCTCATCTTTGGACAGGTAGTGCAGGACAGCATGACACTACCAAAGCCAAGCACAGACGAGCTACCAATTGTGCTTGAAAAAGACCTTCCAGTTCTTGCAAACGCTCTTTTTGAAGGTGCGCGTCGAAGCCCTACATGGCAAGCAGCACTCGCGTTACATCGCCTTGGTCTTTTTCTTGGTCGTTATTGGGGCGAGATCTCGCGAGGTGCTATCCAGAACGTAAGTATTCTTGACCCAATATATGCGACAATACCTATGATGAACGAGGTAGAACGCTGGATGGGTGGCCCTGGTAGGGATGTGTTGCTCTCATCGGTTGCTGATGCCAACGAAGAGGCATTCTCGCCCATTGTGAAAACACTCGGTGAACTTCGTGATCCACGCGCCACATCCGTATTGCTGACGCGACTTGATACTACTCGCGACCTTGTGAGTCGTGAACAAGCTTCATCGCTAGCAACCATATGCGAGACACTGGCTCGTTTAGGTGATAGACGTTCTCTTGTCTCTATGTTCCAACTTCTGCAAAGAGTCGTTGACATTACGGGACGAAGCCAACTCACGAAGCGACGTGACAATCTTGCCGCAGGCGACAAAGAAATTCCTGGCAGTATCCTCTACGCTGCTGTATTGCGCGCAAGCGGACAATTTGGTGAACGTGATGCCTTGGAAAGTACTCTTCGTGGCGCAAACGATTTCGATCCCTATGTCCGCACACAAGCCCTGGAAGCACTCAAACGGGTAGACCCTAAAGCCGATGATATACGTAGTCGTCTGGCAGCTCGTGAAGCACTTAACGATCCACGCGATACCGTAGTACGTGTGGCATGCCAGCTTGTCGTGCAGTATCGAGATGGTGATGCTATTCCTGTACTGCGTAGCCTTATCGACAAGCGTAACGACCTCTCGCCCGTCGCCTACGATGCCTTGCGTCAACTAGGGGCATAGCCTCATTTCCCTTTCTTTATATAAAGTGTTGCATCGCAGCCTTGCCACGATGCAACACTCCCCTATAGACCATTTGTCTCATATATTTTTCTAAGCGCGGTATACTATCAATATAAGGATATAAGGGATGTTTAGAGGTTGAAGTGGAAGGGCTATCCTTTCATTGCTATACTCTCACCTTTCGTTGTAGAGGGATATGAGATGACTATGTTGGTGGGGAAAACGCTCGGTGGGTATCGTTTAATACGTCTCATCGAGAGCGGTGGTATGGGTGACATCTATTTGGCCCAACATGCGCGAATTGGACGAAAAGTAGCAATTAAGGTTGTGTGTGGTGATCTGCGCTCCGTCCCAAACACTCCTGAGGGTAGACAAGCGGCGGTACGTTTTGAACGCGAGGCACAGGCTGTTGCAGAACTAGAACACGAACACATTTTACCACTCTATCACTTTGGCGATGAATTGTTAGATGGGGGAACTGTACCTATCACGTATCTTGTGATGCCATATCTCTCAGAGGGATCACTCTGGAATTGGTTGCAGCGTCGTACACAGCAGTTTGGTTTTGGTTGGCCCATTTCGGCAGAAGAAGCAGGTTACTATCTGTTACAAGCGGCAGCCTCATTGCAATGCGCTCACGATAATGGCATCATTCACCGCGATATTAAACCAACAAACTTCTTAATTCGTGTTGAACGTGGTCCGCTTAAAGCCGACCAGCCTGGATACCTTTCGACCATTTTTCCACATGGACGACCACATCTTCTGCTGGCAGACTTTGGCCTTGCGGCATTTTATCGCAATGGGCGTTCGCTGCATCGCTCGGTTGGCACACCACTCTATATGGCTCCTGAGCAGTTTGACGATCCATCGCTGGCAACATCCGTTCAAGTTGGACCAGCCGCCGATCAGTATGCCTTAGCGGTTATGATGTATCAGCTTATGACTGGGCATGCTGTTTTCGAGGGAAACGCGACCCAGCTTCTGCATCATCATCATCACACGGCACCAACGCCGCCGAGTGACTCGAATCCATTGTTGCCACAAGAGCTAGACGAAGTATTTCTACGTGCGCTTGCTAAAAAGCCGGAACAACGCTATCCAAATATCATTACGTTCGCGCGCGCTTACGACGCCACGTTACAAAAGGTACTACAAACACGACAGATACGCGCTCAAGGTCGAAGCATCGAGACACCGCGTACACTTCCGAGAGAAACAAAGAAAGTATTCGCCACACACCAAAAGCAAACTGCAGGAACGATGTTGCCACGCCAAACCTTGAGCAACATAGCTGTTCCTGTTGCGGCACCTGCCGCACGAACAGCTCAAGCGTTCGTGCAATCAACACGCATTGCCACCTTAGAGGAAACGCGTACACACAAATACTCTCCGCTCCCACCAACAAAAGAACGGGGAAATACTGCGTTCGTGCCAACTGTATCTTTGCCACAGCAGAAATTCGGAACATTACACGCATTTTCGGAATCGCCAACCTTTGGTATCGTTGTTCTTGGCCTTGTCTTGCTCCTACTTCTTATTATTGGATTAATGATTATGCTGCTTTTCTTAGGACACAGTTATTAACCCCAAAAGGCATGGGCACTGTTTTGTGAAGTAAAACAGTGCCCATGCCTTTTTTGATTAGGCTGAAGGTGCGACTATCGGTACAAGTGGCAACACTACGTATGAGGCATGTTCCGCATCATGCAAGATGGTTTGCTGTGCAACGACTCCCTCGGTGTCAGTACCAATATCATGACCTGTATTCATATTGCGATCCCAGCGTGGGAAGTTGCTACTGGTCACGTCAAGGCGAATACGATGACCCTGCTTGAAGACGTTGCTTGTCGCCCACAGATCGATCTCGTACTCGTATGGCTTTCCAGGCTCGATCAACGATGATTTTTCGCCTTGTGCGAAATTACGGTATCGGGCACGAATGATGCCATCCGTGAGGTTCTGTGCATATCCGCCAGGATGTACATCGACCAGACGCGCTACAAAGTCAGTGTCGGGCGCACTTGAAGTTGCCCAAAGATGAACCGTGATAGGTCCCGTTACCTCTACATCTTGTGTCAGTTCAGGAGTGCTATAGACAAGTACATCTTCGCGGCCCTCTGTCTCGCGCTGATCGTATGGACCACCAGGAAATTCGGGTGTCATCAGTAGCGCACCACCACGCGTTAAAACTGGCTTAGCTGGATCATAGGTATAGGTATCGGTATGTCCAGACTCAGGTGTACTCGTACTTAACACACCATCACCATGCAGACTGTTCGCATGTCCATTGCTGTGCAGGTAATAGCGTGTATCAACAGCCCGTGCAAGAGGCCATTCCTGCTCATCGCGCCAGACATTCGCGCCCATGACAAAGAGCTTGATCGGTGCCTCGTTCAACATACCCGTATCAACGCCCTTGAGGAAGTGGTCGAACCAGCGTACCTGCAAGCTTCCAAAGTCGATTTTCAGGTCAATCAGAGCTGCACTTGCGCCAAAACCAAAGTTTAGCTCGCCAATAGGATTGGTCACACCGCCATGTGTCCACGGACCAATCAACACTTTACTTTGTCGTGCCTCCGGTGTACTCCCTTGCTCGCGCATAATCTTGAAGTTCTCAAGCGTATCTTTCAAGAAGATATCGTACCAGCCACCAACATTTAGCGTAGGAGCCGTTACCTGCTCATGCTTACCAAGAATGGTGAGCGGCTCGGCATGTTCACGGTCCATTGGATACTCAACCGACTCAAAAAAGGCTTTACCAACATTGTTGCGCTTGATAGGAGCAAACTCGTTTAAAGGCAAGGACCAATAGCCCTGTGTGCCCAGAGCGTCAATATCTTTGACAAGGCCATATACGGCATAGCCAAGATGACGTGGGTCTGGATCACCTCGGAAACGACGAAATAGCTCGTCGAGTCCCATTGTCAGTTGCCAGCTTGCGGCAGTTCCTAGTTCTAGTGCGCCACCTCGGAACAGTACACCATTAAGAGGGTCATTCCAGGTGATAAATGGAACCATTGCTTTCAAAGCTGTCGGTCGATGCACCGCTGAGGCCCATTGCGTGAAACCGAAGTAGGACGCTCCATACATGCCAACATTTCCATTGCTATAAGGCAATTTTGCGGCCCATTCGATGGTATCAACGCCATCAAGAGCTTCGTTACGCATAGGGTCCCACTCTCCTTCGGAGGCCGAACGTCCACGCGTATCTTGAATCACCACGACATAGCCACGCCGCGCCACTTGCGCGGCATCTAACACTGACGCTCCGATAGGAAGGTCTTTTCCATAGGGTAGCCGTGTAAGTAGGACAGGCCATTGTCCTTCGCCCTGAGGACGATAAATATTTGCGCGCAATGTGACGCCATCTCGCATCTTTGCAGGTACATCAAATTCTACAGCGATTTGCTGACCCATTTGCATAGCCATCTAGGGGTTGTCTCCTCTTTAGTATATAAAGCATGGTTTACGATGATATAAAGGCACCTTTGCATATAATACAACGCGATAGAAGCAAGGTGCTAGCGATGCTTGACACTCCTTCCCTGAATTCGCTATACTCGCCCTACATAGAATATACTTTTATACACATATATGCGAACTTATTCTTAGGTGTAGGGACCGATTCATCGCGTCCTATTAGCACATCGAACGCTGACAAGGACGCGATGAATCGGTCCCTACACCTATCTTTATTCATAGCGAGAGACTAATTACACACATGGGGTAGAGTGGAAGACATGAAACAAGAAGAACAAACTACAGGTGCATACCTTGTAATACAAATGGGGTCGGTCGGCAAACGTGTCGAACTGTGGAAAGACCAGACAACGATTGGAAGAAGCCGCGATTGTGATATTTTTTTGGCGGATATTGCTGTTCATAGGAAACAGGCAAGCATCGTCTGGACAATTGCAGGCTATGTGCTACGTGATGATAACGGGAGCAACGATAGTTTTGTGAATGGACGTGCGGTACAGGAGCAACTTTTGAACAATGGCGATGAGCTTCTCTTTGGCAACAGCAAAATTACATTTCACGCCAACGAGGGGACTCGACCATTCCAACTCCCTGTATCACGAGGACGCGAATTGCATATAGGAAAGATTCCTGAGACGCATCCACCAGTCGTAGCACGCTTAGAACTGATGAGCGGACATGTGATGGTACGCCGTATCGACCTGTTTGAAACGGTAACGATTGGACGCAGTAGCGAATGCGATGTTTTCCTGGAAGACTTAGCCGTGAGCCGTCTCCACGCGACAATCAAGGAACGTTCAGATGGGACCTATGAAATTGTGGATAATCGCTCTGCGACTGGGACGCGCATCAATGGACGAGCAGTAAAAAGTAATGTGTTACGTGATGGTGATACCGTACAAATTGGTGCTAATACGTTCACGTTCCGCATGTTACCTGTGTAACTTACATGTCTAATAATGAGTGCATTTCCTTTATGCGCTCTTCATAATAATCGACCATAGTGCCATCAGGTTGCTGAATTGGCGGCTCATAGGCGTGTGTCTCACGTATGAACTGCTGTACTTCATACGGTACGTCATGCATTGCCCCTCCCTGGCGAATACGCGTGGATGACATATTGCGGTACTGACTATCAAAGGGGAGCGCATGAACGTGGTGAGCAAAGCGTTCGTTTTCGGCAAGATGTACAAGGCTCTTTAGCTCTTGCTCACCCTCATCACCACGTGGTGCGACCAGCAGTTCCGCGAGACTAAAAAGAGCCACAAGCGATGCATCACGGTCTGTATAGTAGTGTGGATCAAATATCTGTATGATTTTATCAAACCCTAGCAAAAAGAAGACATGCTGCACACGAGGAAATGCTGCTCGCAGTGCTTGTGCTTGCTCCACGTAGAGACCGCGATTAAACAAAATAATACCCGTATCCTGTAGGTATTTATGCAGTATCGTATCAAGCAGGTCAACGCGGTCAAGCAATGTTGGACGCTCCACCTTTTCTTTGTCAACAGTACGCTTGCTAATCGCGGCATAAAGCGATACAGATTCATAAGCTTGCCCGAAGAGACGTGCCTGTTTCATAAGCGCGATATGCGCGTTTGTGGGTGGATTAAACGAGCCGGGAAACACAATAATAGTGGTCTGAGGAGATGGTGAGCCAGACACAAGTAAGGCTTGTGGCTCCTCATCAGGATTAAGTTGATTGAGCAACGCCTGTATACGCTGCAGTCGTTGTATGTCATGTGTAGAGAGATACATGTACATATTTTAGCATATTTTAACCACTTCTTAACCATCCTACTATTCACACCCTCCATTTTTATCCGCATAATTGGGTAACACCCTCTTATCCATTTATCGTTATCAGGAGAATTCTCATATGAAAAGTCTTGTCCCTACACGTTTCCTACTCCCAAGGCTTGGAATAGCCATTCTGCTAGGTCTCGCACTTAGCTCAGTTTATTTCGTAGGTACAGCCAGAGCAGCTAGCCCATCATTTGTGTCCCTGCCAAATAGTGCTCCCATTACAGGCACGGCAGCAAAAGCTATTGGGCACCATAATTCAGGCGACACGTTGACTGTTGGCGTAGTGTTAGCACTCAGCGATACCATTGGTCAGCATGCATTGTTAAAATCGTTGTATGCACAAGGTAGTCCTACATACCACGCGTGGTTAACACCGCAACAGTTTACTAGCCGTTTTGCACCTTCTACTCATGACAGTATAGCAGTGCAACAGCTATTAACCAGGGCAGGTCTCCACTTGCTAGCCTCCTCATCACCAACATTATTACTTGCACAAGGCACAACCACGCAGGTAGAGACAGCTTTTCATACCACTATTGCTGATTACACCTTACCAGGTGGCAGTGTGGTCTACGCCAATAGCTCTGAGGTATTAGAACCTGCGAATTTGGTGGGGAAGATTATCGCGGTACTTGGCCTATCAAATATTGCAACGAGCGCATCTCACAAAGTGCTTTCGCGTAAACAGGGAAGTCGCTACGGTGCAGGTCCAAAGGGAAGTGGCTTGACTCCCTCACAAATTACAGGCATCTATAACATTGATCCCATATATAAAAAACTCAATGACGCTGGCAAGGGCGAGACGATTGCGCTTTTTGAGCAGTCAAGCTACATTGAGAGCGATATTTACAAGTATACAAACGCCTTTGGTCTACCAGCCACGCATCTTGTAAACATCCCTGTTCTCGGTGGAACAAAAGACCACAGTGGAGCAGATGAGGTGGATTTAGATATCGAGCTTGCGATTGCTACCGCACCAAAGGTTGATAAAATCCTGGTCTATGAATCGGGCACAACTGATATTGAGTCGGTTGATCAATATCAGCAAATCGCCAGTGACAATAAAGCTGATACCGTAAGCACTAGTTGGGGTGGTTGTGGTGAATACTATCTTAAGTCGCAAGTAACTCAAGCCGAAAACCAGATTTTCTTCCAGATGGCGACGCAAGGTCAAAGTATCTTTTCTGCAACTGGTGATTACGCTGCCTTTGGCGCATGTCCTGATTTGAACCTTCCTCCAAACGAAGCATTACAGATCGGGGACCCCAATAACACACCCTATATCACGGCAGTTGGTGGCACCTCGTTTGAGACACCAAGCGGACAAATACTTTTTGATCCAGGCAAAAATCTCCATCCGACGTACCCAGGAGTAAACAAGGAAAAGGTATGGATCACCTACCCCTGCTCATCAAAGAATTGTGATGGCGGTGGAAGTAGCGGAGGCGTGAGCCGCATTTGGGCGGAAGGCGATTATGCCTTTGATAGCAACGGTAATCCACTTCCTGGTATGTACGAAAAAGGGTATAGTCAGACCGGAACCTACTGTGGTCAACAACCGGGTGTTCAGTGTCGCCAGAACCCTGATGTTTCTCTGGATGCGGACCCCGCCACTGGCTATGCGATATATTGCACGGACCCTGGCTCAGGCTGTAAGAATGGAGGGCCGTGGTTTGGCTTTGGTGGAACGTCCTGTGCCTCCCCCATCTGGGCTGGCATTGCGGCATTGTACGATGCACATCATCATGGTCGTCAAGGCTTGTTCAACTACATTGTGTTCCAGTATGACTCGGCTGCTGGCTACGCCCATCAGTTACATGACATCACTGGCTACAACAACGGCTACTATCCTGCCACTTCTTACTATGACATGGCAACAGGTCTTGGAACACCCGACGTGTTCAATCTTGTCACTGCATAAATTCAAATTGGATTGAAATTCTGTGTTTTACAGGAAGACGGGGGCCTTCATCACTTCTTGAAGTGATGAAGGCCCCCGTCTTCTGCATACATCGCGATCCTCCTGAAGAAGATTTTATACGTGAAGTAGGAGACTTGTATTGTGTGAGATAGAACATATCATCCGAGACCAAATAGAGGCATACTTCTTAGTAGGAAGTGCAATATGTTTTAGCGCATACAGTTAGGGAATACATGTTTCTATAGCTTTAGAAGGATAACATGATATGAAAAACATCTTTACTCACAAAAAAATACTCATTTGCTTTCTTGTTTTTGCTCTTGCGCTGTTCTTCTCACTCGTATTCTCTCTTTCCCAATGGATATTCCATATGGATCTCGCCTTTATCCTCTTCCTCGCTCTCATCGGTCTCTTCGTGAGTGCTGGGTACTTCGTCCAGTTGAGGAAAGAACATTGGAGTTCTTTTCGTGAGTGGTTGATCCGAATTGGAGTACTTCGTCCGCCAAGCGAGGAAACGCCCCTTTCCCATGAGCAACAACAGGCTCAGCAAATCTTACTTTTTCATACCTTACGTTCACCTCGTTTCCCAACATAAGAGAACGTGACAAGCACCATCATTTCCATGCTCTAAACAAGGACGTTGAGAACGTCCTTTCATGGACAAGAGATTTCCTTTATAGCTCTCAAGTTATGCTTTGGAGGGAAAGCGGATGCTTCATGAAGGGTTGCAAGAAATGCACCATCAACTTGAACATGCAGCAGAAAGAACACTTGCAAAAATCATAGGTTCAAAAAAAACGCTGAAGCCTTTATACCTTCAACCAGACCGAGCAATATTTTTGGCTAGTGATCCTGAAATAATCCTAAAGGTCTATGTAGAAGGCCATATGCTACAACGCGAACATGCCATGATGCGGCAAGCACAGGCAAGAGGCATCCCTGTACCAGAATTCTTGATGCTTGACGTTGCTGAACTCAGCGTACTTGCAATGAAATATGTAGGAGGGAAACCTTTATCCTCGGAGGACATAGGTGCCGCACGAGAGGCAGGAATGTACATAGAGCAGTTTCATGGAATGGCAACCTCGCCTCGCTTTTCAGGTGGTCAAAATCATTGGCATGAGTTTATTGTGTGGTGGTCAAATCTTGAAATAGCTAACATAGAAAAGCTAGGTATCTTTACGGACAACGAGCTTACTCAATTGACGCATACATTTGATGCAATGAGACCTACACTTATCGAAAGACCAATCAAGCTTCTTCATGGTGACTTACAGGCAGGACATATTCTTGTTGATCCTCAAACTCAAAGAGTTGTCGCGTTTCTCGATTTCGCGGATGCACAACCCGGCGATCCACTTTTAGATATCGCAGTGTTAAGTCTATGGGACGTTGCCCTTGCAGATAGGGTCCTTTTGGGATATACAAGCATTGAGAATGACGAACTCGCAAAACAATTGCTCTCGCAGTACCGTCTTTTGAGGCATATTAGTGAGGTTCCTTGGTTAGTACGTAGAGGATTTACCGAAAAAGCAGAGAGAAATATACAAGCAATTCGTGAAGAGCTATAACGAATAGAATTTATACACAAGCATTTTTACATACAAGATATTTATCAACAGAAGGTATTATGTTGGAGAGAGCCAAAGTTCTATTCTAGTCTCACAGTGTGGACAGGATTGAGCGTTTAAATTTTTGAGTGCTACATAATTACAGTGTAAAGCAGACACGATAAGTGGGCAACCCTTCCTGAGAGGAGTTGCCTACTTATCGTGTCTGACTCACCCTTATTCTTTTTCACTCTGCATGTATAACTGTACCTTTGCTTTGTTAAGCCAACTTTAACGGATAGGTCAAATTACGTTAAAAAACCGCTCTATTCGATATTATAGTGATTATGTACACATAGCTTCTCTTTTTATATATTTCTTGTCTATTGAGAATAGACGAGTTACTGCGTACACTCTGTATAGGTAGCGTTCTATAGAGCGGTGCCAACTCTCTGCATACTCTGGCTTGCCCAATAACCTTACTATTATTGCGTGTATCGCACGCAATCCACGCGTCCACAGTGTAACAAAGCATATCCTGCCATGCTACGTTTTAATGGCATTCAGCGATATACATCGGAACATCTGTGACCCATTCAGGCAGTCGGAGGTCTCTTCATTCATGAGTAATTCAGAATTATTTGACAATGTGTTTGCCCCTCGTAGTCGTCGTCGTTTCCTTGAACAAGCAGCCGCCCTTGGCGTTTCCTCAGTTGCGCTTGCATCCTTCTTAGAAGCGTGTGGTAGTTCTACCACATCAACTACCACCACCACAGGTAGCAGCGTCAACTTGGCAGGTCCCATCGACATGCAGACGCTGATTACGAATGCAAAGAAGGAAGGCAAGTTACAGGCAATTGGTATTCCTCCAGAGTGGGCTGATTATAAAGATATTCTCGCGGGCTATGCTGCAAAGTATGTTCCAGTGGAATATCAGGCCGAGGCCGAGTTCTCTTCAGCACAGGAACTCGAAGTGTTTGTGAAGTCGAAATCCCACGCACATGGTGATATTGGCGATGTTGGCTTTAAGTTTGGGCCTCAGGCAATGCAGCAAGGACTTGTCACCCCATACAAGCACGCGAACTGGGCCGATATTCCTGATAACTTAAAAGACCCAAATGGTAACTGGTGTACGGAGTACTACGGCACGCAAGCATTCGTCATTAACACAGATATCGTGAAAAATCCCCCAACTTCGTTCAAAGAGTTGCTTAGCGGTAACTATAAGAACCAAGTTGGCATTGACGGCGATCCACGCCAAGCCAATGATGCTTTTATCGCGGTCTATTCTGCCGCACTTGCACAGAGTGGTAGCATTGACGATATTCAACCCGGTATCGACTTCTTCAAGCAGCTAAAGCAGAAGGGGAACTTCAGCTCAGCACGTGCAAACATCGCCAACATGACCAAAGGTGAAGTTGCAATTGGCATCATGTGGGACTACCTCGGCCTCGGTTTCCGCGACTCGCTTAATGGCAAACCTAACCTGAAGGTACTCATTCCCTCTGATGGTTCAATCGCTGGCCCCTATGTCTCTATTGTCAACAAAACTGCGCCCAATCCCTTTGCGGCCCGTTTATGGATTGAGTACCTCTTCTCTGACGAAGGACAGTTGTTCTTCTTGAAGGGCTATGCACATCCAGCACGATACCAGAAGTTGGTAGATGCTGGCAAAGTCCCTGCGGATCTTTCTGCAAAGTTGCCAGCAGCCGAGCAGTATGCTAATGTTAAGTTTGTCACAGACCTTACCAAACTCTCGAAGGCTTCTGACACTCTGACACAAAACTGGCCGTCCGTTATCGGTCAGTAGTTTATAGAGGAGAATTGCTCGTTGCTAGAGGGAAGAGGCTAGCCTCTTCCCTCTAGCAACGAGCAATCATCCATATACATTTTATTTAGGAGGTGGTGGGGTATGCAAATACCTGCATCGGCTGAAACTTCGACAACAGAGGCTCCGGCTAAAGCTATTACAAGGACTGGTCGGGGATTTCGCCCAAGCTATACATTCATCAGTTGGTTAGGGTTACTTCCATTCTTGCTTTTTTGTCTCCTGTTCGAGTTATTGCCAGCACTTATTATTATTCAAAGTAGTTTTGTGGATAGTAACACGGGCGCGTTTACGCTCAACAATTTTCAACGTCTACTTTCCAGTCTCACATATCTTCATGCATTTCAAAACAGCATTAGTCTTTCTATAGTCACAGCACTCACAGGTGGTGTTTTTGGCTTTTTCGCCGCTTACGGTGTGTACACGTCACATGCGAACTGGCTTAAAAACCTGTTGATTGGCTTCTCAAGTATCGCCGCAAACTTCGCAGGTGTACCACTCGCGTTCGCCTTTGTATCGACACTCGGCGTTACCGGTCTTGTTACTGTTCTTTTACAAAAACTGTTTCACATTAGCCTCTATGATGCTGGCTTTAGCCTCTATAGCTTTCTAGGGTTGGTACTCGCCTACACCTATTTCCAGTTGCCATTGATGGTCTTGCTCACGGTTCCCGCTTTGAGTGCGCTTAAACCTGAATGGCGAGAAGCCGCGACAAATCTTGGTTCGTCGGACGCAACCTACTGGCGACGTGTGGCTCTTCCCATTCTTATGCCTTCGTTGATAGCTGCTACCATGTTGTTATTCGCCAATTCTCTCGGTGCCTTCGCCACTGCGTTCTCGCTAGCGCAAGGGAATATTAACTTGGTTACTATTCAGATCGCCTTCGCCATTGATGGTAATGTCAGTGTTGATACAGGTTTGGGAAACGCGCTTGCTGTTGGGATGGTCATTGTCCTGCTCTTGGCAGTTACTTTGTACACGGCAATGCTGCGTCGCGTTAGTGTCTGGCAAGGGAGATAGTAGTATGAGTATCCAGACGAAGCAAGCAACACGCGTTACCTTTCGATGGGATGTACTCTTTATCATCGCGTTTGTGCTCTATCTTATCGTTCCCTTGCTCGCAACCCTGATTTTTGGTCTTTCTGGTGGGAACAGTATTGACTTTCATAGCTATCAGCAGATATTCGGAGATAAAGATTTTGCAGCAACAATTCTGCTTTCGCTGGAATTAGCACTAGCCTCCACAATTTTCGCCGTCGTGTTAGTGACACCAACCGTGTATTGGATGCAGTTACGCTTACCACAAGCCCGTCCATTGCTCGATTTTCTCTCGCTCGTTCCCTTCGCGGTACCGGCAATTTTGCTTGCACTGGGACTTTCTGAAGTCTACGGCGGTTCAAATATCTTCATCAATATTCTCTCGCTTGGCCTTGTACCACTACTTAGTAACCAGCCATTCAACGTCGTCAATACACCACAACTGCTGGTGTGTGCCTATGTGGTTGTATCGTTGCCGTTTGTCTATCGTCCTATAGATAACAGTCTCCGCGCAATCAATACCCGTGTACTTACTGAAGCATCTTACAGTCTAGGCGGCGGTTGGTGGCGCACATTTTTAACAATTGTGTTGCCAAATATTCTGCCCGGAGTTATTAGTGCAGCACTCTTAACCTTCTCTACAGCGATGGGTGAGTTTACACTCTCCTCGCTCTTCGGTATCTACACCTTCCCAATTTACTTGAATCAGGTAGGCCAAAGCGACGCTCACAAGGCCGCATCGCTTTCCATTCTCAGCTTTCTCTTCACACTTGTCTGTGTCCTCGTCCTACTCCTCGTTGTTAGAAGCAGAGTGGGTGGCGCAAGACAAACTGTTCAAATTACAGCAGCAAAATAGCGAAGAAGGTAACATCTATGGCTTTTCTTGAATTAGAAAACATTGCCAAGTATTTTGGGCCAACGGCTGCCGTTGCTCATATTAATCTTTCAATCAATCAGGGTGAGTTTCTGACCTTACTCGGACCAAGTGGTTGTGGCAAGACAACAATTCTACGTATGGTCGCTGGTTTCGAGACGCCAACCGAAGGCACTATTACACTTGATGGCGAGGATATCACTCATCGTCCAGTCAACAAGCGTCCAATGGGTATGGTGTTCCAGTCATATGCACTCTTTCCCCATCTAACTTCCGAACAAAATATTGCTTTTGGCATGGAGATCAAGAAGTTTTCCAAAGATCGTATTAAGAAGCGTTGTGCCGAACTGCTAGAACTGGTCGGACTCAGCGAAATGGGGCCGCGCTATCCACACCAACTCTCTGGTGGACAACAACAGCGCATCGCCATTGCGCGCGCGCTTGCTGTTGAACCCAAAGTGCTGCTTCTGGATGAGCCGCTCTCAGCACTCGATGCGAAAGTACGCGTCTCACTGCGTAACGAAATCCGTCGTATTCAGCAGCAGCTCAAAATGACTGCCATCTATGTCACACACGACCAGGAAGAGGCACTGGCAATCTCTGATCGTATCGCGGTTATGGCAAAAGGCAAGATCGAGCAACTCGATCAACCAGAGGAAATTTATAGTAACCCAAATACGGTTTTTGCCGCAACCTTTGTGGGGACGAGCAACCAGTTCAATGGTGTTGTCGAATTTGTCTCCGAAGGATTGTGTAAAACTGATCACTATACAATCTCTACAACACATCTCGCGCATTTACATAACAATGATCGTGTACTCATCGTTGTGCGTCCAGAAGAGGTTTCTATGTTGTCCACCGATACAGGCATAGGAACAGTTCCAACCATGAATGGGAAGAGTAGCAGCGACAATCATATTCCAGGTGTGATTGAGCTACGGACCTTTTTGGGACCATTCACACGCTTCCATGTGCATGTTGATGGAGATACAACGCTCACCGCTGATATTCCCAATCAGCACGCGCGCAGTTTTGAGACCGGTCAGAGGGTAGTTCTTTCATTCGCGCCCGATGCCTGTCAGGTTTTACCAATTGACTCGCTTGGTCACGAATTAAAACAATTAGCCGAAGCTGAGAAGGTATAAATTATAACACAGCATAATTGTCTAGTCGCAATATGGCTAGACAATTATGCTGTGTTACACTGTCTGGCTCTTTCGTATGCTTGCCGAGCCTCTTCTTGCCTACCGAGTCTTTTCAGGACATCGGCCTTGTTCTCATAAAAAGCGGCTGTCTTTGGTTGCAGTTGAATAGCCTGATTGTATGCAGCAAGAGCTTCGTCATAGCGTTTCAGGTCAACCAGTGCGTTGCCACGTCCATTATGAGCAGAAGCAGTGGTCGGATTCAGTTTCAATGCCTCATTAAAAGATAGAAGCGATTTATTATAGCGTTTCAGGTCCGAAAGGACACTTCCTTTACCCTCATAAGCAGTTTCAAGCTTTGGATTAAGCTTGATGGCTTGTTCAAAAGAAGGCAACGCCTCTTCTGGTCGATGCAAATGCCACAACGTCCTGGCTTTGCCATCATGTGCAGAGGCAGTATTTGCACTAAGTTCGATAGCTCTATTGTACGCGTCAAGGGCTTCATTATAGCGTTGTAGAGCGTAGAGTGTATCGCCATAAAATTCGTAGACCAGAGCAATATTTGCGTCACGCTGTATGGCCTGCTCAAAAAACGGCAACGCGTCCTGATAGCGTCCCAAACGATACATAGTGCGTCCCATACCATTGTAGGATGAGGGATTGTCTGGGTCAAGTTCAATCGCGCGTTTGTAAGCAGTCAATGCCTCTTCGCGTCGGAATAACTGTCGCAATGTCCAACCCATTCCATCATATGCCTGAGAACATTGAAGGTCGCGCCGTGCAACTTCTTCATAGGCAGTCAATGCCTCAGCAAAGCGGCTCATGTAGTACAACACATTAGCTTTACTCAAGTAAGCATCTGTAAGCGTTGGATCAAGCGCAAGTGCTTGTTCCTGGCACGTCAATGCGTCGGGTAAGCGTTTGAGAGAATAGAGCACATTCCCTTTGCCAAAATATGCCTGTGCGAATTGAGGGTCCAGAGTAATTGCTTCCTCATACGAGGCGAGAGCCTCAGCATGGCGTTCCAGCAGATAAAGTACACTACCCCGTCCCTCATAGGCGTCGGCATAGGTGGGATCGATACGAATCGCACGGTCGAAAGCATTTAATGCTTCCATGTAACGACTTGTGTTGAACAGCGTATTGCCTTCGTCAACCCATTGTTGCTTCGTCTTAGAACTCTTGAGAGCTGAGGTATGAGGTGTCAACAAATCGCTTACAAACGATGCGACATCGTGATAGCGGTCTTCACGCTTCTTCGAGAGAGCCATGAGAATGGCCTTCTCGATATGGTCAGGGACAGCAGGATTAATTTCGGTAAGTGGGCGCGGTGGCTCATTCAGATGTTTATTCCATAGAGCAATTGGGTGGCCCCCAGTAAATGGTGGTTGGCCCGTGAACAATTCGTAAGCGATGCAAGCTAAGGCATACTGGTCACTACGGCGGCTCACAAAGCCCTCAAATTGTTCTGGTGCCATATAGTAGGGTGAACCAATCGAGTTGACGTACTTGGTTTTCTGTGTCTCTAAAAAGACTGCGATACCAAAATCAGCGATGAGTGCCTCATTTTTCGCGTTGAACAGAATATTTTCTGGCTTGAGGTCACGATGCACAATCTGTTGCTCATGTACATAATGGAGTGCCTGCCCAACTTGTGTAAGAATATTTAACGCCTCTTGTTGTGGTAAAGGATTGGGAAGATGCCGTTGAATGTGTTTCCGTAGTGAACCATTGGGAGCAAATTCAGCAATGAAGTATGGAAATCCCTCCTCGATACCTAAATCGTAGATAGACAGAATGTTGGGATGCTTAGATATTTCTAGCAGGCGTGCCTCTTGTAAAAAGTTCTCACGCTCTTCTTGCGACCCCAGGTAGGTAAGATGCATAACTTTGATAGCAACCACACGGTTGGGCAGATAGATATGCGTGGCACGATAAATACGCCCAAACGAGCCGCTATCAAAGAGATCCGTAATGCGGTAGTTGCCAATTTGTTTTCCGACGTAACTGTCTTCGCCTTCTGTCATAGCGCATGTTCCTTGCTCTTCTATATGTGTTGCACGGTAGTACAACAAAAGCGATTGTATGTAACCAATGCATGTGCAAGAGAGACATTAAGAAGCATTCCTATACAATAAGACGTGGTGGAAGGATAAAAATAAAGCGTTTATGTATGTGCGAATGGTGTAAGTGTTTCTCAGCGTTTGCATTATAGCATATGATAGTTGACAGTAAAAAAGAGGGAATGGATACGATGTATTGTATCCATTCCCTCTTTTTTACTGTCAACTAGCCCTTCATCAGCCTTCTTAAGACGGTTGGTAGAATACCACCGTTCTCATAGTAGGTTACGTCGATGGGACTATCCAGACGCGCTATCGTTTGGAAGCTAAAGGTCGAGCCATCTTCGCGTGTGGCTTTAACGGTCACTTCCTGGCGTGGCTTCAAGCCCTGCTCGATGCCTTCAATATCATAAGTTTCATGACCCGTGAGGTTAAGCGACTCTTTGCTTTCACCCTGCTTGAATTGCAATGGTAGAATACCCATGCCGACAAGGTTACTACGGTGAATGCGCTCGAAGCTTTCAGCGATAGCGGCTCGCACACCTAGCAGCAAGGGACCCTTTGCCGCCCAGTCACGCGAACTACCGGAGCCATACTCTTTGCCAGCAATCACGATCAGAGGCACACCATCTTGCTGGTAGCGCACCGATGCATCGTAGATCGTCGTCTGCTCGCCTTCGGGCAGGTGGACCGTGTAGTAGCCTTCCTTATCGGTTAGCTTATTATGCAAGCGGATATTGCCAAAGGTACCGCGCACCATCACCTCGTGATTACCACGACGCGCTCCATAAGTATTGAAGTCACGCTTCTGCACACCCTTCTCCAGCAGGTATTTTCCAGCAGGGCTAGTGGGCGAGAAGTTGCCAGCAGGCGAGATGTGATCGGTTGTAATGGAGTCGTCAACCATGACCAGCACTTTTGCATTGTGAATATCCTTGACTGGCTCGATGGTATCCGAGATGTTCTGGAAGAATGGCGGCTCCTGCACATACGTTGAGTTGGTGTCCCACTCGAACAGGGCACCAGTTGAATTTGTGAGTGCTTGCCAGTGCTCGTCACCATCAAAGACGTGCGCGTAGTTTTGCTCGAACATCTCTGGCGAGAGCGAATGAGCAACCACATCGCGTACCTCTTCCTGCGTGGGCCAGAGGTCTTTCAAGTAAACGCTATCTCCATTAATATCGGTACCCACTGGGTCTTTCGTCAGGTCGATATCAACGGTTCCAGCAAGGGCATACGCGACCACAAGTGGTGGTGATGCCAAGAAACTTGCACGTACCTGCGGGTGAATACGTCCCTCAAAGTTACGGTTGCCGCTCAAGACAGCCGCGACAATCAGGTCGTTGTCCTGTACTGCTTCTGCAACTGGTTCCGACAACGGACCGCTATTCCCGATGCAAGTGGTACAACCGTAGCCAACAAGATGGAACCGTAGTGCCTCAAGATAAGAGAGCAATTCGGCGTTCTTGAGATAATCAACAACGGCGCGTGACCCCGGAGCAAGACTTGTCTTGACCGTAGGCTTGACCGAAAGACCACGCTCGACGGCATGTTTGGCAACCAGTCCCGCTGCCACCATTACAGATGGGTTAGATGTATTGGTACAACTTGTGATGGCTGCAATGGCAACGGACCCATTCGTCATATGTGACTGTGAGCCATTCATTTCGACTAAGACATCTTTTCGATGCCCATTCTGTCCATTCGTACTCTTCCCATTTCCGTTTGTCTGTGCGGTAGTAAGTTTTTTCTTGGCATCTTCCTTTTGCACCACGGGGTCGGTCTGGCCCTGTATATCGCCCTCGCCTAGATAGCGATTGACCGCATCTTCCGATGTTATCTCGTCCTTCGCCTCTTGGAAACGATCAGCATAGGCAGCACGGAAAGCCTGCCCTAGATTTTGCATGGGCACACGATCTTGCGGACGGCGTGGACCAGCTAAGCTTGGCTCAATCGCGGCAAGATTCAGTTCGAGCAGATCATCAAAATGTGGCTCTGGCGAATCGTCTGTGCGGAACAGTCCTTGCGCTTTTGTGTAGTGCTCAACCAATTCAATCAATTTCGCATCGCGCCCAGTATCATGTAGGTAGCGTAGTGTCTCAGCGTCAACAGGGAAAAGGGTTGCGGTGGCACCAAATTCTGGTGACATGTTGGCGATGGTAGCACGGTCGGCTAACGGGAGATGGCTCAAGCCAGGACCAGTGAATTCAACAAATTTACCGACAACGCCACGCTTACGCAGCATCTGTGTCACAGTCAATACAAGGTCTGTCGCGGTTGTGCCCTCTGACAAGGCACCTGTCAACCGCACACCAATAACTTCTGGCGAGAGGAGGTACAAGGGTTGACCAAGCAGTACCGCCTCTGCTTCAATACCGCCGACGCCCCAACCGAGAACACCCAAACCGTTAATCATTGTTGTATGTGAGTCGGTGCCAACAAGAGTATCGGGATAGGCAACTGTCTCGCCATCTTCATCCTTTGTCAAAACAACATGAGCAAGGTATTCAAGGTTAACTTGATGGACAATTCCTGTACCAGGAGGCACAACACGAAAATTATTGAATGCCTGCTGCGCCCAACGGAGCAATGCATAGCGTTCGCTGTTACGCTCATACTCACGTTCAACATTATGCTCAAAGGCCAATGTTGAACCGAACGAGTCAACCTGAACCGAGTGATCAATGACGAGATCTGCTGGCACAAGTGGATTGATCTTTTGAGGATCTCCACCAATGCGAGCCACGGCAGAGCGCATTGCTGCGAGGTCCGCCACCGCTGGCACGCCTGTAAAGTCCTGCAACAGGACGCGCCCAGCCATGAAGGGATATTCAGCTTCAGAGGTCGAAGCATGTCCAGGAGTCCAACGTGCCAGAGAAAGTACATCGTCTTCGGAAACTAGTTCTCCACCAGCATTACGCAACAGGTTCTCTAACACAATCCTAATAGTGAAAGGCAAGCGGTCAAGGTTTTGAATGCCCTTTTCGGCAAGAGTAGCTATTTTATAGTAGGTAATTTTGCCATAAGCACCCTCAAGACTTGAGCGTGCGCCAAATACGTCGTTGTACGTCATAATATGTAGGTCCTTTAAATGAAGCTGTAGAGAATGGGAAATCATGAGGAGTATATTTCCCGTGCGCTCCATAACAGCAGTTTCTTCTTTATATTATATAACAAACGAAGGATAGTGATGCCGACGAAAGTACAAGAAGCGTGACATTTTTCCATAACAAAGCGTCCTATAATCACACTGATAGTAATGATGTAATTTCTTGTAAGTGGTATCAATCCTAAAGATAGGTGCTTTACATATTGACAAAGTAACACTATTTTCGTTAGAGTAGAGGCACCAACTGCCTGAACAATGTAGAAGTCACAAAGAATGTGCGGGACCGACTGGGAAGAGGAAAGGCGTCATGTCATGGGGCAATGTTTAAATAAAAAAGAATGTGGTTTTCAAAACCGCGATAAGGCTCGCTTCTGCGCTCGTTGTGGTATTCCATTACAGGGAGCGTTTCTACTTGGTCGCTATGAAGTGTCTACACTTACAGGCAAGGACCGCAATATCGTCACACTTCATGCAATTGATCGCCATACGAATCAGGCAGTAACAGTACGCGCCCTTGTGCCACGCGAAACAAAGTCTGAAGAACGTGAAAACTTTTTACAGGATGCTGAACTAGCGGCCTCGTTTTCCGCGAATATTGACGATCCTCATAGTATTCGTGTCATTGATTATGGACAAGACGGACCGGTGGCTTTCCTGGTAAAATCAGAGCAGATGGCAACCGAGAGTGACTCCGCGCGTCCACATATTGTTGCACGGATAGGAGGAGATGTCGTGCAGCGTATTCCAGCAAAGGCGACACCTCTTCCCGCGATACACTCTGACATGTTGGAGGACGAAGAAGCACTCACGCAGCTAAGAATGGTTATTCCATCCGTTAAAAATGGGCACGAAGCACCAGTAATAGCGGCCCACTTCGTAATACCTCCTCAGTCGCACACTGATTGGTTAGCTGAGGGAAATCGCGCTTACGCACTTGGGCAGTATGAGGAGGCACGTACAGCATATGAGAAAGCCTCTGCCTCTGATGTAACCTCGGTTGATGCGTGGAGTGGTAAGGCAATTGTATTATTTCACCTGGGACATCCTGAAGAGTCGCTAGCAGCCTATGACCACGCACTTTCGCTGCAACCAAATAATCCTGAATTATGGACTGCTCGCGCAAGTGTTCTCCATGAACTACGCCGCTTTGACGAAGAGATGTATTGTTACGATCAAGCACTCACGTTTGACGCGAATTATGTGTATGCATGGAGCGGAAGAGGAATGGCGTTCGCAGAGCAAGGGAATACAGAGGAAGCACTTTTTGCCTTTGACCGCGCCCTCCTGCTTGATCCACAACAAAGTGTCATCTGGCAAGCAATGAGCGACACGTTGTACGCGCTACAGCGCTACGATGAGGCACTTATTGCAATTGACCGTGCATTAGAATTAAACACGAATGGAGCGTCCTTGTGGGACACGAAGGGCAACATTCTACGCCGCATGAAGCAGCCAGGACAGGCATTGCCAATGCATGAGCGAGCCACGTTGCTCGATCCCCAGAACGCGACAGCGTGGTTTGACCGTGCCAATGATCTGCGTGACCTACGACGTTTCGCCGAGGCGTTGGCCGTCTACGATCAAGCACTCAATCTTGACCCAACATTAGCAGGCGCGTGGTATAATCGAGGAAATGTTCTTGCCGCGCTACGTATGTATGAAGATGCATTAGAATCGTATGACAGTGCCCTGAAATATGACGATGGACTGATTTCTGCCTGGTATAACAAGGGAAGCTTGCTACATGAGCTAAAACGTCATGAAGCTGCGCTTTTCGCTTTTGACCGCGCTCTAGGTATTGATGTACACTATATAGCAGCATGGAATAACAAGGGCTTAGCTCTCTTTGCACTCGGGAGGATGGATGAGGCATTAGCAGCACTCGATCAGGCAACATCGTTTGCGCCAGACGAACCAGATGCCTGGTACAATAAGGCAGTTGTCCTTGAGAAATTGGGAAGGAAGCAAGAAGCCCAAACGTGTCAGGAATGGGCACGTTCATTAGAACAACATATGCGACCTATTGAAGCATAAGTACATTTTATGAAATAATTTATGGTATTGAAGGTTTCTCTATAGCAAGAAGGGATTAGCCCTATGACTCGGAGGAGGGAATGCGACGCTGCGCCGATCTTGTAGACTGCGGATATGACAATCGGGACAGCGATCTGTTTTGTCGAGCATGTGCATTGCCGCTATTAGATACCTCCCTGGCAGGGCGATATCTTGTTGAAGCGTTATTGAGTAAGGGCGGATACGCGGCAGTTTTTCGTGGAATAGACCAAAATCTTTCGCGCCACATTGCTATCAAGGTGCTGTTACCAAGTAAAACTACATCAAACGAACGAGACCATTTCTTACGAGAAGCCAGAATTGCGGCTGCGTTGGATCACCCCAATATTGCACCGATCCTGGACTATGGGAAGGATGGTCTAAATGTGCATGGGCGAGACGGTGTCGTGTTTCTCGTCATGCCACTTTACACGGCTGGTTCGCTTCGTACTCGTTTAGCACAGGTCAAGGGACCCATGCCCGCACCAGAAACAGTACAAAATCTTCATCAACTGGCACAGGCACTTCACTATGCTCATACCCGTCAGCGGCCAGTTATTCACCGTGATATCAAGCCCGAAAATATTTTAATTCACCAGGAAGACCATCGACTGGTCATCACAGACTTTGGGATTGCACGCTCACTAGAGCCAGGAGCACGAGTGGGCAAGACGGTTACTGTACGTGGTACCGTCGGTTATATGGCACCGGAGCAAACGACTGGTGTTGTTGACCCACGCAGCGATCAATATGGAAGTGCTATTGTCCTCTATGAAATGCTAACTGGCTATCATCCTCTTGATCCAGTCGGCGGAAATATTCCTACGGTCTCGGCACTCAACGCCGAACTACCAACGGCTCTTGATGCAGTGTTACAACGAGCACTCGCGTCACGGCCAGAGGACCGCTATGCTGATATGCTAGAATTTATGTACGCTTTTGATGTGGCCTGTCGTCCTACATCCACGGTAAAAATACGTGTTCCAGCACAAAATCAGTCTGAGCCACGCACACCACCTGCTGTACGTGGTGCTACCAGCTCTTCGTTATCTGTTGCTCCTAATGGCACAGGCAAAAGTCCTGCAAGCAATGGGAACTATATATCGAGGGCGGTGCCTAATACGGGTAATGTACGCGATAGATGTCGTGAGGGAGATCAGTTTCTCAAACAACAGCACTATTCGCAAGCATTACAAGCGTATGAAGAGGCACTACGAATTGACCCACGCAACTTCTATGCATGGAATGGTAAGGGTACAGCTCTCTATAATCAAGGCAATTATCGTAAGGCGCTTGAGGCATATCAACGCGCAACCGAAATCGACTCGAATAATGCCGTTGTATGGGTCAGTGCAGGTCTAGTTCTCAACCGTTTGCAACGCTATCAACAGGCACTTGTGCATTTTGAACGCGCATTGAATATTGATAAAATATACGTTGCGGCATGGAACGGCAAGGCCGATGCACAACTTGACATGAATATGCCTTCTGACGCCCTCTCGTCCTATGAGCAAGCATTGACGATTGATCCAAAGAGCTTTCAGGCGTGGAATGGTTTGGGGAACGCTCGCTCTTGCTTGAGGGATTTCAACGGTGCCGTCGATGCCTATACACGTGCATTGCTCGTCAATCCGCGTAGTGCGGTAGCATGGTGCAATAAAGCTGAGGCACTTATTCGCCTCGGTCATAACCGTGCCGCCCTCGATGCCCTCAACGAAGCCACCGAGATGGACAAAAGCTATGCCCGTGCGTGGACACTTAAAGCCGATGTCTACGAGGCACTTGGGAATCCACAAGAGGCGCAAAAAGCACGCAGACGAGTCAGGCCGTGGGGTCTATTAAATTAACGGAATGGAAATGTTGATGGCACTCATGCATGAGTGCCATCAACATTTCCATTCCGTTAGCTTGCAATACCACGACGCATCGATAGTACACCTAACCCTAACGCCGCCAACGCACATAGCCCTAGTACGAGCACGTCGCGTCCAAAGAGGTCAGAAGAACTATAGAATACCGCTTGCTCTAAAGCGTGAATGCCATAGGTAAGCGGAACATACGCCGCGATATTCTGCAGAAACAATGGTTCAAACGCAATAACGCCGATGCCACCAGCTAGGAAGAACAGGTAGATAGCAATATTGATCGAGATGGCGATTACTGGCTGAGATTTGTGCAGGGCAGCTCCAAGTGCTACCCCTAAGCCTGTACTGAACAGCGCGATCATTGCAAGAACGACGATGCTGGTAAGCCAATAGATGCCTTCTGGTCGTGTCCAACCCAGTGCTGCTCCAAGCAGGAAGACCAGCATACCTAACAAAAATGTTGTGATGAAACCTGCCAGCACCTTCCCAACAATAATTGCGGTATGCGATGTTGGTGAAAGCAACATCTCTTTGACGGTTCGCGTCTCCCATTCACGTGCGGTTGAGATGCTACTGGTGACTAATCCTGAAAGGGTTAACAGCAGGATAATTGTTGGCAACACCGCGTATTGAAAGAGTTGCACATCTCGCGCACGTACATCTTGTTCATGTACAGTTACTTTGATTGGACTAGTACTTCCCTGAGCTTGGTAAAATTGGGTGATCGCATCCGGCACTGAACGCCGAATGTCGTTGGTAAAATCGAGATTCAGGTTGTTAACCTGCACATCCACGGGTGACGAGTCGTGCGCGTTGACACGTTGTGTAAAGTCGCTCGGAATGGTGATAATCGCAATGACTTGAATATTTTTGTACAGAGTCGCAGCTTGCGCTGGTGTAGCATCGGTAACGCGGAATACATCAGCATTATGGAAAATTTGTTGCATCTGTTGCCCCTTTGCACCCTGATCCAAGGTGACAAGCGCAACGGGACTTCTTCCTACCGCAACAGCACCAAGTGCTTAAATCAAGAGAAAAGCAATTGGGGGAACAACGGTTGCTGCAATATTGCGACGATTGCTCAACCAGACCCGTAAATCTTTTCTTACAATAGCCCAGACCGAGCGAAAAAATGCTAACGTCATAACAAAACTCCCCTTCTATGAAAAACGCCGATATGACGTTAACTCGCTACTGTGCTACGACGTAGTACAAGTGCCGCCAGCAGAATGAAGCCAACTGCATACGCGCATAAGATTAAGACATTGACCGTGATACCATACGTGTTCAAAGCAAAACCATGAAAGGCATGCTGTTGTACCACAATCGCGTAATAGACAGGAAAGATTTGTGCTACTACCTGAAGGATTGGTACATTAAACGAGATTGGGCCAAAGGCACCACTGAGGAAAAACAAAGGAATTGCTACTCCAAACGCCAATCCTGTAAATGCCTGACGTTGCTTCAACAAAGTACCTAACAGCGTCCCAAATGCTATGAAGATGGATAGCGTAAGAAGCGTAAAACCAATCACCTCACCCCAATGTAAAGGATGCACACCAATAATGAAGATGAGCACCGCAAGTACAAGGATTACGGATGCAAGACTCATTACAAGCGCACCCAGCATTTTACCTGTCACAACCGCCCAACGACTTGCTGGTGATAACAATAATTCTTTCATTGTCGAGTTTTCCCATTCGCGCGCCGCCGAAGTTCCTGATTGCAAAAGTCCACCTACCACTAGCGCGATGACAAGAATCGAGACGGTCAGGTAAGGGATGTAATCGGTATCTTGCCGATACTGGTCGGTTTCTTGTGGCACAACCGTCACCACATTAGGAAATGCCTTGGCATAGAACGAGGTGATCGAGAGCGGTACTGCTCGTCGAATATCATTGGTGAAATCAGTGTTAAGGTTATTGATGGTAACATCTACCTGGACTGGCTGATTGCTCCGAATACGCTCCTCAAAGTTGGCAGGGATTGTCACCACAGCAACAATTCTGCCAGCTTGAATAAGCGAGTGTGCCTCACTTGCCGTAGCCTTTTGTAAGATAAACGAGTGTGCTCCTGCCATTGAGCGATAGAGTTGCTGAGCGTATGGACCAGTATCGTTCATCACAACAGCGGTAGGTGCTTGCCCACCCGATAGCACAAACAGACTGAACAGGATCAGAAAGTTTACAGGCAAGAACACGCCAAGAATGAGAAAGACGCGGTCTGTGAGCGAAACCTTGATATCTTTTTTCATGCAAGCCCAGATGACGCGTAGATTATAGGTAATCCGTGACATAGTATTCCTCTCTTAGTCGCGTAGTGCGGTTCCAGTGAGACGCAAGAAAATTTCGTCAAGGTTTGGCTCGCGTATCACAATATCGCGTATGTCGCCCTCTTGTGACACGATGTTAATAACTTGCGGCACCACGTTGCCAGTTCCTTGCGTAGTAATCGTGAGGTGTGCGTTCTCTTGTTTAACCTCTTTGATACCCTCTAAAGCACGTATCTTGTCTACCGCGACAACGGGGTGTGCCGTTTCTAGTTCAATCACACTGCCACCATAGGTTTGCTTGAGATGCTCTGGAGTGTCAACCGCGATAAGCTTGCCATGATCAATAATGGCAAGGCGATCACACAATACTTGAGCCTCTTCAAGGTAGTTCGTGGTAATCAAGACAGTCTTCCCTTGACTACGCAATAAGAGAATATAATCCCAGATAGCACGTCTTGCTTGAACATCTACGCCTAGTGTTGGCTCATCAAGGTAGATTAACTTGGGATCATGCAGCAAGGCGCGACCAAGTGCAAGACGGCGTTTCATACCACCAGAAAAGGTGCTCACACGCGATTTTTTGCGGTCCGCAAGTTGCACCAATTCAAGCATGTTATTGATGCGTTGCTTTTTTTCGCGTACAGGAATGCCGAAAAGGTCAGCGTGAAAATCCATGTTTGTCCAAGCTGATAACTCTTCATACAACGCGGTTTCTTGTGGCACCGCACCAAGTATTTGCCGTACCTCACGTGCATTGTTACGCACATCATAACCAAGCACCTTGACTTCTCCACTTGTTGGAACAGTCAGGCCACTAATCATATTAATAGTTGTTGTCTTGCCAGACCCGTTCGGTCCAAGCAAACCAAAGACTTCACCTTGCTGTACCGTCAATGTAAGATGATCGACAGCATGAAATGTTCCAAATGTTTTAGATAGGTCACGTATTTCTATCGCAGGAATACTATTGTTAGAAACATTCTGTTGTCCCGTTGTTAATACGTCTGAGCGTATTATACTCATGCTACCCTTCTTTCTTCTGTACATGAACTACGTTATTTGAACTTTAGACTGTCTGGAAGGAGTCCAAAGCGGTCTCCAGTTCCTTCACTCTCATTTGTCAGGTTGATAATTATGCGTTGCAGATTTTCCAGGAACGTCTGTTGCTCGGCCTCTGATAATCCTAGCAACATATTATGATTAAATTGTTCTACTACAGGATTAAAAATGCGAGTCATGGTCTCACCTTCAGCAGTAAGTTTGACTTTTACCACACGGCGGTCTTCACGGTCATTCTGCCGTTCAACCAGTCCGTTTTGCTCAAGCCGCTTGACAATGCCCGTAACAGTGGGTGGGTCAACACCACGTTTCTGACTAATTGTGCCAATTGTCATGCCATCACTTCCATAGAGGAAGATCATAACACCCCATTGTGGCGGCGTCACGACGTAAGATTTCCCTTGCTCAACACACATCGTTTGTAGGATATCAGCAAATGCGTATGCGACACAGCGTTGAGCATAGAACAGCCAGTAGCCAAGGTTGTGATTGGAATTTATATTCACTTTCTTTTGCTCACTGATATTTAGCGTACTATTATTTTGTGTACTAAATAGTTTATACATGATTCTAAGAGGATAGTCAAGATGTAGGGACCGATGATGCTTTTTAACAAAATAGTACAGAGGTGTGTAGGGACCGATTGATCGCGTCCTCGTTGGCGGTTGATTGCCACGAGGACGCGATCAATCGGTCCCTACAGCCAACTATTACAGGGTAGCAGGGGCAGCTTGTGTCTCTTCTGTCTTCTTTGATGGTTCCACTTCATCACGGTAATTCTTTGCGAGAGGGATATCTTTCAGGAAGAGTGAGGCGATAAAGACACCGATGCAAAAGACAAAGACGGTGAGGAAACCACGCTCTATACCCACCCCAAGTGAGACGCGAAGCGCATCAAAGACTTGCTGAAGCAAGTGATGAACATTATTTGTGATTTGCTGGGTAGCATTCAATGTAACCTGATGTGTTACCTGCTGCGTGATTTGTGGCGTTGCCTGTGCCGTCACCTGGGCCGTGACTTGATCGGTCACTTGCTTTGTTACCTGGGCCGTAATTTTTGCTACTGTCGCATCGTGATAGGGTCCGGCAGGCACATTTGCAGTTGCTTTGGCTACGGCTTGTGGTACCGCCTGCGCCACAGCTTTCTGTACAGCTTGCGCTACCGACTGCTTCACAATTGGTGGTACCGTTTGCGCTACAATTTTCGGTACCGCATTGTTTACCGCGGCTTGCGTGCCATATTTTATGACGCTGTTACGATAATCAGGATTGATGAGCAGCTGCTGATTGGTGGCAGTCGCTAGACCTTGTGTCCCCAACTGCTTGTACCCACTTGGTAAGTGTTTCAGCAGTTCGCTAGCCACAACATTATTCACCACAGAGCCAGTAATTGCAACGCCAAGTGTCTGACCAACAGAACGTAGATAGGTAATTGCGCCCGTCCCTACGCCTAAACGTGTGCGTGGCAGCGCGTTCTGTACAGCTAATGTGAGTACAGAAAAGAAAATGCCTAGTCCAATGCCGGTGATGATCATATTGCGACTTGCCTCAAGAGTACTTGTTGAAGAAGTCATTAAGGTCATCAGAAAGACACCGATTGAAAGGATAATCGCGCCAACGATGGTAATTGCTTGATAGCGTCCGATTTTAGCAATCACGAAACCTGCTATCGCCGCTCCAACGACCAGACTGATCGTCAGTGGAGTAATAAGCTCACCTGAATTGGTCGCAGACTCTCCCAATACCCCTTGTAGAAACAATGGGAGGTAGATTATCAATGAGAGTAGCACCATTCCTGAGGTGAGACCAAGCGCGGCATCGGCCGCGAAAACACGATTGCGAAACAGATCAAGCGGCAACATTGGTTCAGTCGCAAAACGCTCTGCGATAAAGAAGGAAATGTACAGGACAGTTGCAGCGATCAAGGCAATAATTACCTGTGGCGAGTTCCAGTCATAAATCTGGTTGCCGCCCCATGTTAAACCTAAGAGCAGAGAAATGGTTGCGCTTGATGCTAAAACCGCACCGAGAAAATCGACGCGACGAATAGCTGCCCATCCTGTATATTTGTTGCTCCGTGTCGAGATGTTCGTCGGAAGGTAGATGAGCAAAGCTACCAACGCGATAAGTCCAAGCGGAAGGTTAATATAAAAAACCCAACGCCAGCGTGTTGTATTGGTAACAAGATTTCCTAGTAGTGGGCCATTGTCGGAGAGCCAGCCACCAATCGTTGGACCAACGACACTCGAAAAGCCATAGACAGCCGCGAAAATACCTTGCCAGCGCGCGCGTTCCGCGGGCGGGAAGATATCACCAACAACCGTAAACACAAGCGAGATGCCAATACCAGCCCCAATGCCCTGTAGGGCACGAAAGGCGATAAGTTGATCTATTGTCTGAGATGCACCAGAAAGGATGGAGCCAAGCAAGAAGAGAATGACGCCCGTGATAAAAAACCACTTGCGCCCAAACTGATCGGAAAGTTTTCCCACGATAGGAATCATGGTTGTTGACCCCAACAAGTATGCTGTGACAACCCATGTGTAACGGTCAAATCCCTGTAGCGAGCCAATAATCTTTGGTAATGCGGTGCCAACGATTGTCTGATCAAGTGCCTCAAGCAACAAGGTAAGCATAAGCGCGGCAAGAATGCTAATCAGCGCAATACCTTGAAGACGAACACGGCCTCCATCGTTCTGTTGAGCCAGTCCCACCTTCGCAGGAACTGTTAGTGGAACCTCCTGGTTATTAGAAGGTTCCAAGTCCTTTGGTTTCGTTTCCATTGTATATTTCTCCAATGTTAGAGTAGATAAGTTCAGTATACTTGCATCAGTCTTTTGTGGATTCTTCGTGTTGCATAGTACTCTTGTGAATTGCTGCATTCTCTTTCTCACGCAAGCTCTTAACCCAGGATAGCTCTAGTTCCCATTGCTGGACGGTATGTTGCATAACATTGAGCACATCCTGAATCCATTCTGCAGTTGTTACAGGGTCCCAATTCATAAACTCGCGTGCCATGTCCTCTGCCTCTGCGGTTGAATGCAGAATGTGCATCTGGCAATAGTTGCTATAGTGGTCAATCAAGCGTAGTCGCTCCACAGGTTTCAAATATGCAAAATAGGCCGCTTTCTGCGCGAAGAGTTTTTGGTATTCTCCTGGATTAGCAGTAGTATCCATCATTAGTTCATGAAAACGCTTACGACCCGCATCTGTGATCTCATAACGTCGTAGTTGACGATCTCCCTGGTCATGTACCATTCCTACATGAAGCGCAATTAACCCTGATTTCTCCAGTTTAGACAACAAAGGATAGAGTCTTCCATTGCTTAGATGAGCGTACGGTCCAATCATATCATTAATGATTTTGGCTATAAGATACCCGTGAGCTGGATAGCGCATAAGTTGTGCAAGGATAATTAACTCGTACATCATTGTCTGGTTCCCTCGATTATCCTTCAAAGATTATTAGACATGTTCTACAGACCCGTTCTCATGACATGTCTCTGTGACATATTATTACATAAGAGAAGAAGATTGTCAAGTGAACATGTAGGGAGACCGCGAGAGTCTCCGCTACACGTAGGGGATCACGAACATGTAGGGGAGAACCTCGCGGTCTCCCTGTTTCCCTCTCTTATCCTTGCATGCCCAACAAATTACTATCAGAATAACCATAACTTGACTCTTACGCAAGCTCGATGATAGTAAATATTGACTTTGCTCTGGTCGATAAGCCTCAACATGTCCCACGTAAAAATCGGGTGTTAGATAGCCATAGACTGCGTTGCTCATTGACAAGGTGCCTATGAAGTCCCTTGCATCTCGAAATGTGTTTGTAGCAATTAAAGTCAACTCAACGGTAGTTCTATGGTACATCGTATTCTTTCGTCAGGATCACACTGACAGACCGATTTGGCATTGTTCTTATACTGTAGGTAGAAAGCCTCACGAACGGCATCGCACGAGCAGGCCGAGTGCATGGGAAGCAACGTTCGTGGACGCACACGTAGACGTTTCCTGCTTGCGCTTGAGAGCAGTCGTGATGGCTCACAGGCTTCAGCCATTATGTGCTTGACAGCATATATTTCACGTCATTTTTTGCTCACTCTGATAGCCCGAATACATGAAGCATGTGACGTCTACGTGTCCATGAGTGCGTCATTTTTGCGCTGCTCTTCGTTTCTTCTGCGCCCTTCACGAGATCGGCGCATAACTCTATCTCAAGGGGAGTAACCCTCTCTTCAGCAGGAGTCGTATACCAGATGAAAAGATTTTCCAGGATACAAAGGGTGTTCGCTCTGACAGGTGCTGTGCTCCTGTTTTGTGTTCTCGTTCTCTCACCACTTGCTCACGTCGCGATTCCTGCACATGCCCAAGGGACTCAACCCCCTCTTGGAACCGCTGGCACGTTTGCGGCCCTTGGTGCGAGTGCAGTAACCAATACGGGTTCAAGCGTCGTGACGGGTGATCTTGGAGTGAGTCCAGGGACTTCAGTGGTGGGATTTCCACCCGGCATCGTGATCGGTACAAAACATGTTGCCGACGCGGTTGCGCTGCAAGCTCAGAACGACGTGGCGGTCGCGTATGGAGATGCTGCGGGACAACCGTGCAACGTGCATTTAACGGGTCAGGACCTTGGTGGCAAGACCCTCACGTCAGGAGTGTACTGTTTCTCGTCCTCTGCTCAATTGACTGGGCAGCTCAAGCTTGATAGTCAAGGGAACCCAGCGAGTGTTTTTATCTTTCAGATAGGCAGCTCCTTCACCACAGCGAGCAATGCCAGTGTGTTACAGATCAATGATACACAAGCGTGCAATATCTTCTGGCAGGTTGGCAGTTCTGCAACGGTAGGAACGAACACGGACTTTTCAGGAAACATTTTGGCGCATACCTCTATCACAGCTCAGACAGGTGCCGAATTCAACGGCAGTCTTTATGCTCACACGGGTGCGGTAACATTAGATACCAACACAATTATCCGATCTCCGTGTGCAGGGTCCACGCCTACAGGAACACCAACAGCGTCACCTACAGGAACACCAACAGCGTCGCCTACAGGAACACCAATAGCGTCGCCTACAGGAACACCAACAGCGTCGCCTACAGGAACACCAATAGCGTCGCCTACAGGAACACCAATAGCGTCGCCTACAGGAACACCAATAGCGTCGCCTACAGGAACACCAATAGCGTCGCCTACAGGAACACCAATAGCGTCGCCTACAGGAACACCAACGGGACCTCCTGGCTTGCCACCAACGGGAAGCGACCCTGATAGAGCGTTCGTGTCCTATCCCATCAGCCTCCATTGAAATTGGCAACGTGTCCAGTTCGAGTCCAATGGGAATGCGTCTACACGACAACAGGAAAGCAGAGTACGGTTAATGAAAAGGAGGACACTATACAAAGAGTGAAACGTTTCTGGTACGTTTTTGTAGTCGTCGTTCTCGCTCTCAGCCTTCTTCTTGGTTTTCGTGTGAGTCGTCTTCTGCTCTCTTCTCACACATCAGAATTCTACTCGTCCGAGAAGCAGCACGATAGATGTGCTGCTTCGGCAGAAAAGGAGTGGATCACACGAGATACCAGTTCCTCCTGAAAATAAGAATATATTACTACTAAGAAGTATCTTACTGAACTCGCCGCAGTAGCGATGGGAAGCCAGAAGTGCAGATGTACGTTTCCTCTATGTTCCTTTGTAGAACATATTTTCCTCTTTTGCTGTACGCGACGTTTCTATGCATCATACAGAGAATCCTCATCTTCACAGAACCAAATTTGGAACCACAACATTTTACCCCTTTTTTCGGCTTTAGATGACTGTTGTTTGACACATAAATTTATGTGTCAAACAACAAATTACCACTCTCATAGCGACGTAGGCCGAAATGAAACACTCCCACTGCCAATGCAGTAAACAAAGCAGTAAAGCCGACCAAAGCAGCTAACAAAGGCCAAGTGAAGCGGTGTAACAACTGCAATGGGATAAATGAGATAAAGCCAGCCGGAATGATGGTAAACAAGAGCAACCGTACCGCTCCCTGGAAGATGTCCATTGGATAGGTACTGAACGAGATTAACGCACCAAACATTTGTTGCATCAAGCCCTCGGTATTCCCTAGATAGAAGGCTAGAGAACCAAGTACAATAGCGAACGCAGTAAAAATTACACAGACAAAGAGTATCAGGAGCACGAACAAGCACAGACGAAACACGTCGGGATGCAAGAACAGAATGAATGCACCAACCCCAAAAAGTACATCACCCCATGCAGTTGGATCGGTTGCGGCAATACAGACATGTAGCAGAACATAACGTGGCATACCTAGATACGCATCCAGACCACCCTTCATAATAAGAGAGGGTAATTGACGCGCGTTGCCAAATATGCCAACGCTCAGCCCAACTCCACATGCCGAGACCGACCAGAGAATCACAACATCTGTGCTTTGCCAGCCATGTACCAGAGGGAACTGATGAAAGTAGGTCAACCAGAAAAAGAGCCATAGGCAATCAGTTGCCGCCATAGTTAAAATTTGTACAAAAAATGCTGTGCGATACTCCATAGCAGATTGTAAGTTGGCGACAGCATATGCCCCTATGAAACGGAATGAGCTAACGATTTTCTTGAGAATGGTCATATACTTAGCCTCCGTTGATATTGACGCGACGCATCGCTATCGTATACAGCCCAAACAGAAGCACGCCCCCAACGAGGAGTGTTATGCTCTGTTGTACTAAAGCCCATGCCAAACGGTCCCATTCAAAGTGAACCAACGTTCGCGCGGGTACATAGAGGATGGTGCTGAATGGAAGAGCCTGTGCGATGCTCCGCAATGGTTGTGGAAAAATTTCTAACGGAGCCAGCACTCCCCCAAGGACTAGTGTGATGCGACTATAGAGAAATGCAAACGATTGCGTCTCCTCCGTCCAGAAAGCTAACAAGCCAATAGCAAAGTAACATACGAACTCGATGCTAAATGCGAGAAACACGGTGAGAGGCCATGCTATTATGCCCATCCAGGTAAAATGTGGTAGTCCCACAACGAGCAATGCTAGCCCTGCGGCTACTATGCAGTTGATACTAAAACGGACAACGCGCTCTCCCAGGTAGTGTGCGAAGTTATAGAGGATGTAGCTACACGGACGGCCTAGCAAGTATGCTAGCTGACCAGAACGCACCTCCTCGTCAATACGTCGTGTTAACGGAGGCAAAGACATGGCGATTGCCTCAGCCGCACAAAGGTACCATATCATATCAGAGATGCTAAAGCCGCTCAGTATCTGCGGACCATGTATTGCATAGGTCGTCTTCCACAGTTGACTCAGGATAAACACTATCGCAATTAGCATCAGTGCGCGAAAAAACACCTCCGTAAGATACGCGAGATTGTTGGTAACGCTTATCTGCAATACAGCTACATATTTTCCCATACCTAACCAACGCCGTTTGCGTTTGATAGGTACATATTGCTCAATCACTGTCTCCATAGAGCCTATTCCCCTTTGCCTAGTGGGACGACATCCTCTTGCGTTTGTGTTTGCGGAACCTCGCTAATTGTCACATTTCCTTGTTCACCGTAGATTGCAGCGATGATTTCTTCCATCGGCGGGTCGGTAATCGTCATATCCAAAATGTGACACCGTTGCATAATCGCGGCGAGAATCGGCTCTAGCGGACTTTGTGCGATATCAATTTCTAGCATCAAGCCATGCCCTTTAGCCTTCACAATGCGTACACCTTCTTGCAATTCTTCATGACTTGCTCCGAATGACTGAATACTTAAGTATTGTAATCCTGTATTCATGTCTGTTTTTAGAAGTCCCTCAGCAGGTTCCTCTAACAAAAGATTAACAGTTTTGCTCTTCAAGTAGTCGCGTTTGAGCGTTGATACTGGTGCATCAAGCACAATTTCGCCATGATTGATAACGATAGCACGACGGCATACTTGTTCAACATCTCCTGAGTCGTGGGAGGTCAAAAGTACGCTTAGCCCTTCCTCCACATTTAACTGCCCTATCAGATCGCGTATACGCTGTTTAGCGATTACGTCCAACCCAATCGTTGGCTCATCCAGAAAAATCATCTTTGGTTTATGTAACAACGCCGCCGCAAGTTCACAACGCATTCGTTCGCCTAAGCTGAGCTTACGTGTAGGAGTTCGCATGTGCTCGCCGATATCGAAAACATCTATCAGAAAGTCGCGCCGCTTGCGATACTCGTGTGGGTCTAGTTCGTAGATGTGTGACAGCAGGTTAAAGGTATCCTGTGGTGGTAGGTGGTACCACAACTGTGATTTTTGCCCAAAGACGCTAGAAATCGAATAGGCTAATTCACGCCGATGCTGCCAGGGCGTTAGTCCCAGTACATGAGCAGTACCTCCTGTTGGATAGAGGATACCAGTTAGCATCTTGATTGTCGTGGATTTTCCTGCTCCATTTGGGCCAATAAAGGCCAGTACCTCGCCAGCATCAAGTGAGAAACGAATACGCTTCACCGCCTCACGCTCACGATAACGTGGTACCACAAAGGAGCGTAAGCTTCCTACAATGCCTGCCGCGCGTTCTCTACTTCTAAATGTTTTTGCCAGTCCATCTACTTCTATGATTGCCACGAATTCCCTCCTCTTGATTTGGTGAAGCAAAAAAAGAGAGGGGCGCAGGTGTGTCACCTGCGCCCCTCTCATAGCTTACTGCTTGTACATACCTATGCTCATGTGAGCATAATCTGGGTGGAGAAAGTGGACAGCGACACCTTACTGCATGCCATGTGACGCATCATCGTAGGCATGTAGGCAAAAGAGGTAAGCATGAAGGTAATGTTAGAAACATGCTCGTCTTGCAAGGGTGTCATCATCCTTTTGAACGTGGAAAAGAGCAATTCAAGATTGCTCTTTTCCGTGAATAGATGTTATGCTGTTAAGTGTACTTGGAAGTGTTGCGATTTGTCAAGCCAAAAGGGAACCTGGAGCTAAACACATTTTTGCGAGCAATACATATGATAAAATCTATACACGTGCTTCTATTCTCACCAAAAGGAAAGGTCTATAGATGCGTCTTGCTCTCATTTCGGATATTCACGGTAACTTGGTAGCATTAGAAACGGTCCTGGCAGCAATTGCCCAACAAAACGTTGACACCATCTTATGTCTGGGTGATGTTGCTTTAGACGGGCCACAGGTTCCAGAAGTTATCGAGCGATTGCAACAACTTGGTTGCCCTATTGTGATGGGTAATACAGATGCGAAGTTGCTCACCGCTCATCACAAGCAGTACAAAGACCCATTTTCGCAGATGACAAATGATATAGACGTGTGGTGTGCTCAACAACTCACCGATGCACACAAAGCGTATATTCAAACATTCCAGTCCACAATTACTCTTCGACTGCCACAAAACAGGATTCTTCTCGCATATCATGGTTCACCTCGTTCGTTTAAAGAGTTTTTGAAGCCCACAACGTCCGACGAGGTATTGGAAGAAGCATTCGCAGGGTTTCATGCCGATATCATGGTTGGTGGACATACACACTCACAGATGTTTCGCCGCTACAAAGATGTACTCGTCCTCAATCCTGGGAGCGTTGGTGCAGCATTAGATCGCGTCTCGCCGCTCAACGAAGCACGCCATTCACCTTGGGCCGAGTATGCACTCATTGAGGCCAGTAAGAATGACTTACATGTTGAATTGTTCCGCTTACCATTCGATATAGAGAAGTTTATTGCCATCACACTCGCTAGTGGTATGCCTCACGCAGAATGGTCGGCAGGTGAGTGGAACAGGATATAAGTACCCTTATTTTATGCGCGAACCTATCCTCTCCATTGCCGAGAACAGCTGCGCCGATAAAAACGCGAAAGTAAAGCACACTACAGAATATGGGTGGAATCATACGCTCAGCGAGATACTCGGCTCACTTATAGATGAAGGTCTTACAATTAATTTCTTGCATGAATATCCCTTCTGCGCCTGGGAATGCTTCCCGAACATGCAAGAGAGTGAGGATCGTTGGTACACGATTACGGACCCTACAATGAGCAGCATGCTTCCTCTTACATTTACACTAAAAGCTACAAAGGGATAAGATGTCTTTTAGCAAAAATGTGACATAAGCAAGTAGAGTAGGGCAATGATTAGTCTCAGCAGGTGAGCGTATTTGATAAATAAGTATTCAAGGCGAACTATCATGGAATATTCCTTCTGGCAGTGATGATTTGCTATGATACATCAAAGCATAAATTAAACAAGAGAAGGAGTATCTCAATGATGCATGAACCGCAAGAGTCAGCATATAAAGATATGGAATTGCTCGCCCAAGAAGCGTTTCACCTCAGTTTGACAGGGGATATTTATCATGCTCAAGAGTTGCTCCTACGCGTTCGCAATGCCCTGAAGCGACTAAGCGGCGACCTTCCTATCGTTGGTTATGACGCGCTTGTAAGCGATAGCGTTGACACACCTTTTGTCACACAATCGCTCGAAGAGGCACGAGCCTGGGGTTGGCTTGAGATAGCTTCTGGAGCTTTTAGGCTTGTCGAAAATCGTCCGGGAGCGAGTATGGTTCATTTTAAGCGAGCGTGGCGTATCTGGCGTCCGTGGGGTACTGCTATAGGAAACACAAAGGAAGGACAACAAGAGGCCCGATATGAACGAGTACGTGCTGGCTTATGGCTTGGCGAGGCATGGGCGCGTTTTATGAGTGACCGCGCTCAGCCCAATGCACAGGCAATCCTCCGTGCATCTCTTCGGGAACTTGAGCGATTGGAACCATCATATCTTTTGAGCGAAACAATTGAGCAACAACGCCTTTTACCACCTGCGTTATTGGGTTCACCTGCATATCGAGAGGATAAGCAAAGTGTGCCATATGTATGTTCATTGCATGTTGACAACCAAACGCGAGAATGAAAAGGAGACATTGTACAGGTCTGATATATCAGACCTGTACAATGTCTCATATTCTGGGGGTCGAGTATCAATGGATTGGGGGTAAAGATACCTCGTTGGTCTGTTTCTATACTGCTCACGCCTTTTCATTGTATAGATATGGGTTGCTTCGTAAATCGACCTTAGCCTTCTCAGGATTCATAGCCTCGCTCCAAGCTTGCTCACCTATTGTTTTCCGCACGTACTCCACGGTCTTTGCGACGGCATTCCTAGCCAGAGAGAGATCATCATTGAGGAGATGATGGTCATACTTAATGACGTTACCATCGATCATCACGGTATGCACGTCTCCACGCCCAGCCTGAAACACAACATGCCCATAGGGATTGAGCACCGGGAACATTACCGGAGATTGATCATTCTTAATCAGCACAAGATCAGCTTGCTTACCAGGGGTAATACTGCCGATGAAACTGTCCATCCCTAATGCCTGAGCACCACCAAGCGTCGCCCAAGTTACGACCTGCTCTGCACGCAGTTGGTTCAGTATGACGGTTTCGTTGCGCTTGTGCGCTTCAAGATGCTCACGAGATCGGTCAGCGTTGAGTGTGGCACGCATCGCGGAGAACATATCGGCGCTCCACCACACGCTTGTGTCTATTGAAAGGGAAACGGGGATGTTATACTGACGGAGCTGCCACGTGGGTGGATAGCCTTGACCCGCACTATCCTCACTCTCGGCGGAGACCGATGCATGGCCCCCTGTGGCAGCTATACGATGGTAGGAATCCTCGGACAGCGTGGCAACATGCACATAGATGGTTGAAGGGGTCATGAAGCCATGTTCGTGCATCAAACGGATACCATCATCATTGGTAGCACCCCATACACCAGCATGAGTCGTCACCGACAGGTTGAAGTCACGTGCAACCTCGAATGCAGCCTTTTCAGGAAATGTCGGACCACCAGTGACATCGAAAGCAATCTGCATACGGAGCTTCTCTCCACGTCCGTCAATACGACGCCGAATGAAATCGGCGAACTCAGGAGCCTTTGTCCACTCCCAAGGAGCACCGAGCAAATTGCCATACGCGAGGACGAAGCGACCGGGAGTTGTTTCAAGCGCATCCACCGCTGCATCAGCATATGCAACCGTCTGTAAACCGTGCGACCAGTCTGTCGTCGTGGTAACACCTGCGTCGATACTTTCGATTGCGGACAGGAGATTTCCAGCATAGATATCTTCAGGACGGAAAATCTTGCCCCAGTTCAGATAATAGAATTGGAAATAGTTGGTAAGCGTCCAGTCAGCACCCAACCCACGAAGTGAGGTCTGCCACATATGGCGGTGGGTGTCAACCATCCCTGGCATGAGGATACCACCAGTTGCGTCGATCTCTATTGCACCATCCGGCACGACGAGTTGTCGTCCAACCGCCGCAATGCGGTTAGCGACGACGAGGACATCACCTCCCTCAATCATCCCAAGCGACGGGTCAATGGTCAGCACGATGGCATTGCGGAACACCACCGGACGATCTGATGCAAATCGATTCCTATCTACTGTTGAACTCTGGCTCATTGTACTCACTCACCTTCATTGTGTCCTAGTCGTTGGCGACTCTGCCTACATCCTAGTAGCCGTATTGGGGTACCTATTTTTATAAAAGGGCTGATGCTGGCAATCAATCTTGTCCGCATGACAGACAGGCGTCTATTGATAAAATGTTACACAATTGACGAGTCTATGTCAAGGATGCCATCAAAGTCGAGTGCAACGTTTTCCTAAAGAGACTCACCGAAAAGCTATGTCTGCCGCCTCTTTTCAGTCTTAGCGTAGTTTTTCAGATGACGAGTACTCAATTCCCTCTTGCAACATTTGTACATTACCGATAGAGTGTGATGTATCAGGCTTATACAGTTATTGCATATACCCAATGCTGTTTCGTCTCCTTCTACGGTCAAACAGACGAATGATACGACGTGCTAGCAAGAGAAAGATAAGCACGAACAGTATCACAACAACAAACATTACGACAGGCGCAAACAGGGCAAGCAATGTCATAATGACAACGCCAATATCTTCAACAATACTCAAGACGATGTTGAGTAATCCTGCGGTAGTGGCAGTGGAGGCAAGACGAGTGGAGGCTTTGGTAAGATGGGTCATGAGAGCTAGTACACCGCCAATAATCATGACAACTACTAAGGTTATCGAGAAGTTTATGCCCATCGTCATAATATGTGTTCCCACGTAGGTTGTATTAGGGAGAACATGGATATTATTGTCGCTGGCAGCCGCTACGAATGCACCCGCAATTGGGCGTATCGCTGTATGAATAGCATCCCATGCGTGGTCAATAACAGGAATTTTGTCTGCGAAGAGGTCTGCAAGCGCGAGGATGGCAAGAATAACCATAAACCACGTTTGCGTTATAAACGAGAAATTCGGATTTACCTTATAGAGATGGAGCCATCGTGCAGCAATTGCAAAGGCAAGCAAGGGAAAATAAGCGTTTACGCCGGATGCCAGTGCTAAACCGTAGGAGAGACCATATGATGAAGCGATATCCATAATTTTTCCTTACATGCCTATATCTACTACTTTATTAATAACGTTTCTCTTTAGGTAAACGCGACAGCAACGACTTCATCAAAGAGAAACAGTTGCGCCTCATACGATGAGTGGCAGGCTCTGCATCTTTCCAAAGATAGTCTCGATTGCCTCCGGTGCGTAGCGTTCGACAATAGCCTCCGTAATTGCATTGGCACGACATATTTCACCATACATACTAGCACTCCGTCGCGGAAAGCGTTGCTGTGTAGAGGGGTCAATTTCGATCAAGCCAAATCGTACATGCCAGCCGTTGTTCCACTCGAAGTTATCGACGAGTGACCAGTGTAGATAGCCATGAACAGGAATACCAGTACGTATAGCCCGATGCATCATCGCAAGATGCTCCAGAATAGCACGAGGACGGCGGTCATCATGTGCATCGCTAAAGCCATTCTCAGTGATATAGAGTGGCTTGTTTCCCCGTGTACGCTGATGGACGGCTTTCAGGACGCGATAAAGCCCTTCTGGATAGATTTCGCCGAAGTCCTCATCTAATCCAGGGTCATTACGAAGCGCACCCGCTCGTACGAAACGCCTTCCAAAGGCTTCTAATGGAACAGTTGGGTCGAAGCGCACCATATTTCGCGTGTAATAGTTTACACCATGAAAATCTCGCGTTCCCGCCGCCTTCGCAATAGGTTGAAGCACGGTGCTGGCTGGAAATGGGAAACGTCCACTCTCGGCCAGTTGTAGCGCGGACCAGTTGAAGAGTGTTTCCTGTGCGTTAGCAACACCGCGATCTAATGGTGAAAGTGGATTTGCGGGATCGAAAAGTCGATAGTGCAGACAATACCCAATCTCAGCCTCCGGTTGAATTCGTCGAATGGCATAAAATGCTTCAACATGAGCTTGCAGCAAGCCTCTACTGACATTAAGTGCCTGAGCGAGATTTTTTGCTCCTGGTGGGAAAACACCTAATTCATAGCCTTGTACAGCGTAAACGTTTGGTTCATTGATAGTTATCCAAAAGTCGCATAGGTCTCGTAGCGTTTCAACCACATGTGTGACGTAGCGAACAAAAAAGCGAATATTGGCTTCGTTAGCAAAGCCACCACGATCAGCAAACCAGAGTGGCTCTGTGAAGTGATGCAATGTAACCACAGGTTTCATATGTCGCATACGAAGATCGGTAAGCATAACGCGATAGCGTTCTAGCGCGGAGCTATCCCAATGGCCCTCTTCTGGCTCAATACGACTCCATTCTACGCTTAGGCGTAGTGCATTGTTCTCCATCTGCTCTGCTAGCGCAAAGTCACGCTCAGCTTGCTCCCACCAGTTAGAAGCACCATCACACTGCTCACCACTAAGAATATGTCCCTGTTGCTCCCAGCGATACCATTGAGTATTTGTATTGCCACCTTCACATTGATAGCCAGAAGATGCAGTCCCCCACAAAAATCCTTTAGGAAAACGCAAAATACGCTGCATTGCAGTACAAGTTCCTTCCCATTGAGATTGCTCTAATTGTAACACGCACAAACCATGCTAATGGATTAGTATGTAACTTCATTTCCTTCTATACGTATAAAAAGAGGCGAGCAAACGACGGAAGAGTAAAGGAATTTTTCAAGGAGGCAAGCATGGAAACACATTTTTACCAAACACAGCAACTTGAATTGCAACGTATCGCACAGGCACTCGTGTTTGAATATCAGGCAAAAGGCTACCAGGTACAACAATTTGGCAATCCTGAACAGGTTACGATTCAGTTAAAGAAGGAAGACACCCTGAGAGCGATCACCGGCTTTAACAAAGCCCTTACCGTTGCTCTACAGCGTATCAATGGGGGAACACTTGTACAAGTTGGAGCACAAGACTGGACGGACCAAATTGCTGTTGGTGCAGTTGGCATAGTACTCCATCCGTTACTCGTTACTGCGATTATCGGTGCCGTATCTCAAAACAATGTTGTGCATGACGTACTGCTCTCAATTGATGGTCAGGTACGGCAACAACAACCCAATGTACAGATGGGTATTCCGCCTTTCCCGCCAACAGGACCTGCAAATTTTTGAGCATTAGTATAGAACAAAAGAGCTGCTGGAACATGATAAAACCATGTTCCAGCAGCTCTTTTATTAGTAAACGTTACTCACGGATACCACGTGGTGGAAGTGGACGCACCAATGGATTCATCATTGGCAAGCTCTTCTTGCTACGTGGCAGACGCTGACGCACTAGGTAGTTTGGTGCATTTGCCAGATCGTTCTTCTCAAGCGTTACATCACCACCATAACGATTGAAGAAGGACAACTCGAAGTTTGGCGTTTCACCTAAAGCACCATGAGGGCAAACCTCAACACAGTCGCCGCAGAAGATACAGCGATCAAGCGCGAAGGCGTAGCGCGAAAGAGTGCGCTCGGCCATCATCAACGATCCTGTTGGGCACACCTGTACACAGGCACCACACGATACACAGTCGGTGTCATGCAAGCTGACGTTGAACGGTGTCTCGACAATGGTATCGAAACCCTTACCGAACATACCATAACAGTCAGGTCCAATCACATCATGACACACACGGACACATTGTGTACAGTTGATGCACTTGTTAGGGTCGCGCAGAATGAAACTATGCGATAGGTCCGTATCATAGTCATGATAATCGGTTGGCTCACCATCATGGAAGCGGTTATCGGCTAGACCATGCTCGATGCTATATTTCTGCAAGTCACACTGACCGGCAGCAGGACAAGCGCATTGGAGACAGCGTGCCGCCTCGCGTTCTGCCTGTTCTTTCAGGTAGCCCAACTCGATTAGTTTGAAGTTGCGTGAGCGGTCCTCATAGGGCAACATCGGCATCTTCACCTTTGGCTCGACTGGTTTGTATGGCACGATGTCAAAGAGGTCGGGTCGGCGCTCTTCTAGCTCCAAGCGACGAGCGACTTCTTTCATATCCTCGCCCATCAGGTAAGCATGCATTGCACGGGCAGCAAGTTTACCTTGTGCCACACCTTCGATGATGGTCTTGGCACCCATTTGGCAGTCGCCACCAGCAAAGACACCAACGCGATCAGTCATTAGATTATGCGGATCGGTCTGAACGGTGCCCCATTTGGTCGCTTTGACGCCATTGGGAGCAATCGCAGTCATGACTTTCTTGTCAACGGCTTGACCAATAGCAGGGATAACAGCATCGCAGTGAATTTGAAATTCAGAGCCTGGAATTGGTACAGGACGACGACGACCACTCGCATCAGGTTCTCCGAGCTTGTTCTTCTGGAATTCGACGCCTGTAACCTTGCCATTTTCGGTCAAGATTTTTGTCTGGCTGACATAGAACTGTAAATCTGTTCCCTCAGCCTCACCGTCCTCGGTCTCTTCCATCGTTGCGCCAATTTCTTGTCGTCCACGGCGGTACATTGTATGTACCTTTGCGCCCAGCCGCAAGGAAGTACGTGTACAGTCGAAGGCTGTAAAGCCACCACCAAGAACAATGACTTCTGTACCCTCTTCTACGGGAACAGGCTTGCCCTCGACCTTTTCAGCGAGATACGAGATAGCATTGACAACACCATCTGCGTCTTCGCCTTCAACTCTTAACTCGTTACTAGTCCAGGCACCAATACCGAGGAATACGGCATCAAAGCCTTGGGCGAACAAGTCGTCAACTGAGAAGTCTCGTCCAAGTTTGACGTTGGCCTGGAAGTCTACACCCAACTGCCATACGCCGTCAAGTTCACGATCCATCATATCCTTCTGCAAGCGATATTCAGGAATACCGTAACGCAACTGCCCACCAGCCTGTGGCTGCATATCAAAGACTTTGACGTAGTGACCATGTAGCGCGAGATAGTAAGCGTTTGTGAGGCCAGCAGGTCCACCGCCCACAACCGCAACCTTTTTGCCAGTATCAGGGTCTTTCAAATACGGCAATGGTGGATCAAGCAGACAGGTTTCGGCTGCATGACCATGCATGCGGCAGATGGCAATCTCTTCATCAACAAGCGCACGGCGGCAAGCTTTTTGACATGGAGCAGGACAGGTCAGACCAAGAATGAATGGGAAGGGAAGCACTTCTTTGACCAGACGTGCAGCCTCTTTCATCTCACCCTTCGCGATCAGTTCCAGGTAGCCAGGAATGTCAATGTGTGTTGGACAATCAACCTGACAGGGTGGCTGACAATAGGCATTGTGATCGGAAAGCATCATCTCCAGGTTGGTACGACGAATGTGGAAGAGTTCATCCGAATTGGTCGTGACCACCATGCCTGGAAGGGCTGCTGTATTACAGGAAGGAAGAGGGCGAGCTTCGCCTTCGATATGCACAAGGCACATGCGACAGGCAGAGGTTGGCTCCAACTTCTCATCATTACAAAGATTAGGAATATCGCTGATTCCGTTATCAATCGCAACACTCAGAATACTCTGACTCTGATACGCAGGCATGACCTTACCGTCAATGGTGATCGTAAAGCTGGGATGCCCAACATCGTTACGCACCATTGGACCATGCGGCTCCTGCGTGGTTGGCGAGAAATTATCTCGGATTGATATTGCCATGTAGTGTATACCTCTTTTATAGGGGTACAATGCATTGCACCCGTTGTATGACGATTTGAGATACAGGAGAGCGCACAACACTTGTTGCGCCCCTACATGCCTTTACGTTAATACGTGTTTGGTTACAAAACGATGTGAACGTACAGGAAGACAAGTACCTGTTGGACACTGCAATGATTCGATATGCTGCTGGAAATGGTCAGGCCAATAGCGTTTGGCAGTCTTGAGCGGATTGGGTGCCTGGACTCCAAAGCTACATAGAGAGCCATTAGGGATATATTCCGCGAACTCGTCAAGCAAGGCAAGGTCTCCATTGATGCCGAGGTCACTTACAATACCTTCAAGAATGCCCTCAATACGCTTTACGCCAAGGCGACAGGGAACACATTTGCCACAGGATTCTTTACTAAGATAACTGCTACGCTCCATCGCCCAGTGAACCATACAGGTGTCAGTAGGAAGTAGCTCTATAATGCTTGAACCAATAATTGCGCCAACCTCTTCGATAGGATCAAAATCGAATGGTGTGTCGAGCAATGAAACAGGTAATGCTCCACCTTCCGCACCACCAACAACAACGCCCCGTAGATCACTTTCGGCGCGGCTCACGCCAGCGTGTTCAAGAATAGCACGAATGGGTGTGCCAAAAGGTACTTCTACAACAATCGGCTGTGCATCTTGTGCGATGTCATATACCGTGACAAGTTTTGTACCACCCGTTGTTGGTGTACCAACACTTGTGAATGCCGCCGCACCATCACGCACAATTACAGGAACGTTCGCCAGCGTCTCAACCGAGTTGATAGCAGTTGGCTTATCCCACAGACCGTTCTGTGCTGGAAATGGTGGACGTTGCTCTGGCATGCCGCGCCGCCCCTTGATAAGCGCAATCTGGACGGTCTCTTCTCCACCCATGAAGCCGATATCGACACCAAGGACATTAATAGTGCAGCTAAAGTCGGTGCCAAGAATATCCCGACCAACAAGGTTAGCTTCTAAGGCCTCTTTCAACGCTTGTTGTATGGCAGCAACGCCTTCATGGAAGAAACTACGAGTGAATAGATATGCCTCAGACGCACCAACAGCATAGGCAGCAAGGATAATACCTTCGATGACTTGATGCGGATTTTGTGCTAAGACAGTTCGCACAGCATATGAACGTGGATCAGCGTCATAGGCGTTACAGATAACATACTTTTGATTGTCCTGCGTCTCACGTACAAGTCGCCATTTTTCACCAGCTAACCGACCTGCGCCACCACGCCCACGCAGTTTTGCGTCTGTCACCTGGCGAATAATCTGCTCTGGTGTTTGCTGACGTAGTGCTTTTTCAAGAGCAGTATAACCGCCAGCACTACGGTAGGCATCGAGCGAACGAACATCAGGGTCTTCCGCTCGACGCAGAACGCGATAAGAATTTTCTATAGTATTAGGCATTTGGTTGCCTCACATGATTAATATTCCCCCAGGGTCCACGCTTGTCTGGTGCCAGCCCACGCACTGGTTGGTCGTCACGCCGCACACCCTTTATAGTTGGTGCAGGCTTGAATTTTGGACTCATGGTTGCGATGCCAAAGATATCGCTTAGATCTACGCCACGTGCCTGTACGATGCGTTTCGCCGCTTGAATTGGAAGATAGTCATACATGTCCATCACGGCATCAAGTAAGGCTGGCAGTTCACCTGCCTCTTGTGACCAGTTTTCGAGTAGGTCATCGACTTTCGTCAGGTCAATCTCTGGCTCAAGATGGTCTTTCGTTGGAGTCGCGGCACAAGGAGCAACATGTTTCCCCTGATAATGTACTGCGTACTCAGACATGCGCGTCTTGTAAAAGCCCCCCTTAGAAGCCCCTGTAGCGGCTGGCAACTTGCGAGAGGTAAACTTCTCGGCTCCATCACGGATGTACGATTTGAACCAGGGCCGCTCTTTCCACTCGTTCATCGGCTCGTACTCAATAGTGATAGCACGTGGTGGACAGGCTTTTTCGCAGAGCAGACAGGACTCGCACTTAAGGTTAAACTCGGTGTGCAGTCCCTCTTCCGCGATAAGCTGAATCAAGCCTCGGCTGCGCGCTGGCAGCTTAGGCTTTTCGTATGGATAGAGTCGAGTGGGCTTGGGACGAAACATATGACTAAAAGTTAAGCCCATGCCTTCAAGAATTCCACGCATACACTACACCTCTAATTCCTTCTCACCACGCACCTTGAGGCCCTGCTTCAAAATCTTCTCACGGAGTTTGAGAAGACCCTCAATGAGTGCTTCGGGACGGGGAGGACAGCCAGGAACATAAACGTCCACTGGCACAATGGTATCGACGCCTTGAACGGTATAATAGCTATCATAGAACTCGCCACCAGAGTTGGCACATTGGCCCATACTCATGACCCATTTTGGTTCAGGCATTTGCTCCCAAAGAAGACGGAGGCGTGGACCCATCTTGACAGAGACGGTACCAGCCACAATCATCAGGTCGGCCTGACGAGGGCTAGAGCGAAACACTTCAGAGCCAAAACGCGAGAGGTCATATTGAGGTCCAGACGCTGACGCAATCATTTCGATAGCGCAACATGCGAGACCATAGCCTAGAGGCCATACTGATTTTGAACGTGCCCAGTTTTGTGCCCATTGGAGCATCTCAGCGACACTTGTCAATTCCACTGGCAGTTCCTGGTCTCCTGGAGTATAGTCGTGGGGACCAGAGGCCATAGCAAGTGGCACAAACTTTCGATGTGCTATAGGGATAGATTTTTTCCCATTATCCTGAATTTCGCTGCTCATAATAACTCCTCATGCAAAGGTTTAGCAGCACCTCTTGCCTGTGTTTTATATATGGATTAGGAAAGAAAATTATGCGATAGGCGGTGTATCCATGTCCCACCTTGTCACTATTATAGCATGGCACGTCCATTCGTGCCATACGCGCATAAGGCTAAAATGGCTTTGTTATGAACACGTTGAAAAGCTAATTTTTGCTTCACTATTTGCATGTTTTCTATTAGTTTGACAGGGACAGAAGCATACCATACAATTTGTTAAGAAAACCATAAAAGAGGAGACAATTTACGGTGAGAGACCCATTAGAGCAACTGCATCGTATTCGAGATGCGCTTACGAAGATTGCAGAGTACGTCAAGCATGGTCGTCGCCGTTTTGAGAAAAACGAAGAGATACAAATCTCTCTTACTCAAGGAGAGACCATTGAGCAATGTATAGAACGGGCTCGTGAGGCAATTGAAGGATATATTGAAAGCCTCATTTTAGACAATTTGACAGTACCTGAGGAGACTGAGCGGCCGCAAATGATTACGATAAGCGTGGCTGCATAGATTTCTCTCTACAGAAATTAGACCTATACAAAGTAACATGTTAAAATTTTGAAAGGCGGTAGCCAATGGGTATATATACGATTGCGGTTTTGCCAGGGGACGGGATTGGGCCGGAGGTTACGGAGCAGGCGGTTCGTGTGCTACAAGCGGTGGCGCAACGCTACGGACATAGTTTTATTTTTCATAAGGCATTGGTTGGCGTGGCGGCGATTCAGGAGGAGGGGGATGCTATTTCTGAGGCTACAATGGAGCTTTGTCGGCAGAGCGACGCTATTTTGTTTGGTGCCGTAGGTGGGTTGCCACAAGATATGGCTGGCTCAAAGGTCAAACCCGAACGCGCTCTTTTCCGACTACGCAAAGGGTTACAGCTTTTCGCGAATTTGCGACCCATTCGCCCATTCAACGCACTACTCAATGCCTCCAGTATTAAACCAGAGTTTTTGCAGGGCACAGATTTTCTTGTGGTGCGCGAGCTGACAGGTGGCCTGTATTATGGACACTTAGAACCTCTGGCAAGTAAGCCAAGTGAAATACGTGAAACAGCGCATGGTACAGAGGCCATTGATACGCTGATTTATACGGAGGCAGAGATTGAGCGCATTCTACGCGCCGCGTTCGATATCGCTCGTGGCCGACGCAAACACCTTACCTCGGTCGATAAAGCCAATATTCTTAGCTCATCAGTATTGTGGCGTAGAGTGGCTGACCGTGTAGCTACTGACTATCCAGATGTCACGCTGGAGCATCTTCTGGTAGACGCATGCGCGATGCATCTTATTCGTCGGCCCGCGAGTTTCGACGTGATTGTGACGGAAAATCTGTTTGGGGACATTCTTACAGACGAGGCATCTATGTTAGCTGGTTCAATGGGTATGTTGCCCTCGGCTAGTCTTGGAACACGTCGGACCGAGCACGGTCTGTTTGGTCTCTACGAGCCAATTCATGGTTCCGCACCTGACATCGCTGGGCAGGGGAAAGCGAATCCAATCGCAGCGATTCTTTCTGCAGCAATGTTGTTGCGATATTCGCTTGGTCTCACACGCGAAGCGGAAGAGATTGAAACGGCAGTCGAACAAACAATTAACGAGGGCTATCGTACAGAGGATGTACGCGAAGCCGGGAAAGAAGTGGTGGGGACAAAAGAAATGGGCAATCGTGTACTTACACACATTATTACACCACCTAACCCATCATAGGACGAGGACAAGCACCTAACACGCGCAGTTTTTCTTGTGCGTCTGCCAATTTTTGTGGAGTATCATTTTCTGCTTGCTGAGGCGTTGCATCACCATCGGTTGATGGTGATGCAATTTTTTTTGTTAGAAGTGCGATCTCATCCAGAAGCAGTTGGCGTTGCACATACCAGCGTGTGACGGCACGTTCGACACCCATATTGTTGCTCCTTTTGACTAACGAACTACCGCTCCATAGACCAGTGAGTTCAGCGTATTTAGCAACTCGTCGTCCTGATATGGTTTGATCAGATAAGCACTAGCCCCTAATTGCATTGCGCGTTGCTGATGCTTTGCGGCTGCTCTCGATGTGAGCATAACTAATGGCAAAGTACGATATTGTTCCTGAGCGCGAACAGTGGCAATAAGCTCGTAACCATCCATACGTGGCATCTCAACATCAAGCAACACGGCGGCCGGTGTTTCGCGCGAGATCATTTCCAATGCCTCAACACCATCACGTGCCATCTGGACCTCCCAGCCATGTTGTTTGAGCATAGTACCCACAACGCGACGCACACTTGGACTGTCATCAACTACAAGCACATGTTTACCACGCTCGATCTTTGGCGCATTCACCGGAAGTTTTGCAAAGGCGTCTGTCTGTTGCACTGGCAATCCTTCAATACGAGTCGTGTTCGACAGTGGTGGTGTTTGCGGAATTTGACGTACCTGTGGTGCCTCTACCTGTACCGCTGTAACCGCGCTACCCGTTATGTTTGAAACCAAGCGTGTGCGCGTCGAAAGCAACTCGGTCAGTTCCAGGATCAGCACAACCTGTCCATTGCCGAGAACAGTACCACCTGCAATACCATAGACATGTCTTAGGTGTGGGCCAAGGTTCTTCATGACGATATCAAGTTTACCCTTTACTTCGTCTATGACCAGAGCCATACGATTACCACCTGCATTTACGAGCAGCACATGAGACTTATCGTCAATCTGACCCAGTGGTAGATTAAGATACTGAGCAAGCACACTTAGTGGATACAAGTTATTACGCACCACGACTGCGGGTTGACCTGCAACAGTTGTACGTTTAAACGTGTCAAGACGACCAATTGATTCGACCATAACAATCGGGATGGCGAACTGTTGGTCGTTAACACGTACCATCATCGCGCTTTGAATTGCTAAACTGGTCGGGAACTTCATCGTGAAAGCTGTTCCATGACCGGGTGTAGACTCAACCTCTATTGTACCTCTAAGACGTGAGACACTATCTCGTACTACATCAAGGCCAACACCACGTCCGCTTTCCTCGCTAAGCACCTGAGCCGTGGAGAAGCCAGGACGGAAGATCAGTTCGATAAGTTCATTCTCGTTCAGTACGTGCTCTGGACGGATTAAACCACGAGCGATGGCAACCTGCCGCACCTGCTCCGGTTCAATGCCTCGCCCATCTTCGCGTACTGTGATGACAACCTGATTTCCTTCATAAGAAGCAGCTAAAGTGATCTGACCTTTTGGTGTTTTTCCTTGCTGAGTACGAATCTCTGGTGTTTCAATACCGTGATTTACCGCATTACGTATGAGGTGCAGCAATGGGCCTGCAATCTCCTCAAACACGGTACGGTCGATTTCTGTTTCTTCGCCCTCAAGCAAAAACTCGAACTCTTTGTGCTGCTTTAGAGCAACGGCTCGTGCGGCACGATATAAACGTGGTGTCATTGTTGAAAGCGGCACTAAGCGTGTCTTCATTAAGCGATCTTGCACCGTTGTACTGAGACGATTTTCACGAGCGAACACATTTTCACACTCTCGGATGATACTATCCATCTCCGTACTAAGTGTAGCCATATCAGAAATGCCTTCGCTCAAACCACGCGCCACTTGATGGAACTCTGTGTAGCGGTCCATTTCTAATGCGTCAAAATCGGCTAGATGTGCAGACTCTGCACTCTTCCCATTTTTGCCATTTGTACCAGGCTGATTGCCTTCCCCTGGCATGACAACGAGTGAACGCCCACTTGGAAGCGTGGCAGCTTCAAAACGACTCTCTAATTTTTGTCCAACGTCACGTAGACGGTTACTACTAATGCCTACATCAGCAACAAGGCGTACTAGACGCTCAATGCGTTCTTCCAGTACACTGCGATTGACCAGCAATTCGCCGAAGAGATTCACCAGTTCGTCCAATTTCTGAAGACGAACGCGAACACTTAAATCCTCACGATTGGCCCGTTGGACGTTTGTTTCTGGCTGCTCTGCTAGAATGCCTGCGACGATAGCGGTTTCTGTAACGCGCTCGTCTTCACCTTCCTCCAGGTCTTCGTCGATATCCTCACTCACAGGACTAAGCGAAACACCCTGTTCTCCGAGAAGCTCTGCATAGCGAACGCGTAAAGTTTGCACTCTCACATCGTCCGGTATGTTATCTGTATCTTTACCTGTGATAAGAACGTCCAGTGTTTCGGCGGTATCGAGGATGATACTAAGTGCCTCTGGCGATGCTGCCGTTTTCTCCTCCATGATGTTATCAAGAAGGTCTTCTGATACATGACTGAGTTCTGCAATAGCACGGAAACCCATCATCGCGGCAGCACCTTTGAGAGTATGTGTAGCACGTCGAATACCTTGAATAAAGTCGCGGTTTGTAGGCTCTTTCTCAAGTGCAGCAACATATGTACTAATCGTTTGCAAATGCTCTTCTGCCTCTAAGCGGAAGATCTCTGTCGCCTCTTCACCAAATTCTCCACTTACCGTCGGTGCCGATGATATGTGAGGTACAGGAACGTCATGGTTTGAGGCAGTTACAGACGACACAATTTTTTGTGCAGGTGGAGCAGATGTAGGCACTACTGAACTGTTTATAGTAGACTCAGTGCCCTCCGCCTTGTCTACACCTATAGCGGGTCTGTGTGTATCGTGTGGCATGGTTCCAGTCGCTTGACGCGCACGATCAGCAAAATTTGAGGTAGTAGGTGCCGTTTGTGCAGGTGGCATCAAGCTGCCAGAAGACACACTAGCATTAGCGTCGATCTGGTTCAAGAATTCTTGACGCACCTGAATTTCTATTTCACCGCGTAGCCGCTCCACTAGTTCTTGCTGTAGTTCCTCGGCGTTAGAGTTAGCATCTTGAAGTTTTCGTTTCTCCTCAAGCTCTTGGCGTACTTCTCTGCGTATCTGTTGCTCCATTTCAGCACGTGCTGCTAATGTCGCACTAGAACGGTCTTCATATTCTCGACGCAGTTCTTCACGCACATTTGCTTCCACCTCAGCACGTAAGGCTTCCAAGTCGCCACGACGCTCAAATGTCACACGCTCTCGTAGGACAGGGTTTACATCATGAGTAGCCTGCATCTCCCAAGAGGTCCATCCCGGCTCCTGTTTCAGTACGTGTTCTGCGCTCGCCTGTATATGTTGAAAAGCCTCTCCACAAGCAGAAATGGAAGTTGTGAGCTGCTCTAGCGTAGCCTGCATTTGCTCATCGGTTAATTCGACGCCATTCGTGATTTGAGTCAGCAGCTCAAGGACTTTTTTCAGCTTTGTATTGGACACCCACATGACCGAGAGCGGCAAATAACGTCGTACTTGCTCAGGACTATTTTTGAGATTGAGTCCCATCGCTTGGCCCGCCCAGTCCTCCATGCGCTCAAGAGCATCTTTAGAGCCATCCAGGAAGCCTCGAAATTCGCCGCGCTGGTCTTCAATGATGCTCATTGCAGAGCGTAGCTGAGAACCAACATTTTTTAATGAGGCAGCATATGTTACTAACACCTGAGCATCGTTTTGTACATCACTATATACTTTTGGCAGTGCTTCATTCTGAGAAGCTACTATCTGTTGTTGCTCATAGGCTGACAGCTGCACAGGAGCATTAACAACGGGTGTTGTTACCTCTGCAAGTGGAGCAGATTCTTCGTTAGAAGCAGAGATAGGTTGTGCTACAGGAGCTGCAGGTTCTGGTGCTACGGAAGGAGTTTTTCGTGTAGTAGCTACGAGTGTATCAAGAGCACTGAGTTGTGCTGATACAGGTGATACCTGTTCGTGTTCCTGTGCAACAGGAAGTGCAGTTTCTTGAGGTGAGGAAACAAGTGGCTGCATCGGTTCTTCAGGCCATACGGTCTCATCATCTTCTGATGATGCTGATGTACGAAATGATGCAAGAACTTCATCAAATGAGGGCATTGAAGACGCGGCAAAAACTTCTTCTGGTCGCTGCACTGAAGAGTGAGATGTATCATCCGCAACGATGTACACATTCGCTCCATTGTCTTGTTGATGGTTTGCTTGCGCTGACTCAAGCGAAGTACGATATTGCACATAATCGGCGTCATCCTCAGCAATCACCGCTTCCTCATCAATACCATTACGAATACCACCGAGCAGATGACGTAATCGCCCCAACGAACGCTGTAGTAGATTAATGGTGGGAGTATCAAGAACGATGATACTCTCCAGAGCGTCACCAAGAATATCTTCCATACCACGAGCAACGTGCGCGAGACCTGGGAAATCCATCATAGACGCGGAGCCGCCGATAGTGTGAGTGCGGCGATACGTTTCCTCGATAGCATCCATATCGCTTGTTGTTTGCGCGGATTGCGCTAATTGTGCCAGATGCTCGAGGTTAGTTTCGATATCTGGTAAATAGCTGTTCACCTCTTCAATAAATGAGTCGAGGACAGACATTTTGTCAAACGTATTCGACATATTACGCACACCCACTATTCTAGTACTGCGCTACAAACATCTTCAAAGAGATATGTATAGCGCGATACTCACTTGCTAGCGACCAAAGTCTCCATTATTCGAGAAAGGAACTTGGTCCTGGTTAAACGGTGATGGTTGACCCTGCTGACCAGGCTGCGATCCAGTGGGCCGACGTTGACGAGAGGGAGCGGGGCGTTGTTGTGCAGGCACAGCTCCAGAGTTAAACGGTTGCGAAAGAGGTACAGGATTAAGAGGTGGGAAAAATGCTTGATTTTGTCCACTAAAACCCTGATTTCCCTGCCCATTCTCTCCATTAAAATTCGGTTGGTTGTCAAAACCACCAAAGCCATTCATATCACCAAAGTCTTGTTGGCTATACTGCTGTTGGTTATTGTACTGCTGTTGGTTGCCGTACTGTTGACTCCCATTACCGTTGTTGCCACCACCAAAGCCTTGTTGACTCCCATTACCGTTATTGCCACCACCAAAGCCTTGTTGACTTCCATTACCATTATTGCCACCACCAAAGCCTTGTTGACTATTAAACTGTCCAAAGCTTGGTTGGTTTGAAAATGATGGGTCCTCAAAGCCCTGATCCGAGAAGTGCTGATCCCCAAAGCCTTGACCTGAAAATGGTTGATCTCCAAAACCAGGACCGGAGAATTGAGGTTGGAAGCCAAAGTCTTGTTGGTTGCCACCAGGGTATTGCTGTTGTCCTCCGAAACTAGCTGAGATATCGAAGTCTTGCTGATTGTTGTTAAATGCATACTGATTAGTATGAGACGACAATGCAACCAAAGAACCGGAGTTTCCTGGCTCTGGCAATGGGGGAAAATTCCCTGCAAAACCTTGTCCCCAATCGTTCGCATCCATTGGGGGCAAACCAGAATTTAGTGCCGGTGTAAACATCTGTCCTCCGTTCCCATTAGGCATCTCCGTTATAGATGTCAAATGAGAGAACGCACCGTTGGACTCGTTTCCACGATCAGGCAGACGGAATGTTGATACCGAGGAGCGTAGCTGTTCAGAAAGCTCTGCGAGGTAGCTTACACTTACAGCAGCTTCTTGTGTTCCCGCATCGGTCTGACGAATGACTTCCGATATTTGCGCCATCGTGACTGCAACTGCTTCCGATACAGGAGTCTGCTCTTGTGCAGAACGCGCAATGCTTTCGATCATCTTTGCTTGTCGTTCGACAGCACTATAAATGGAGTTAAGCGAACGCCCTGCTTCGTCGGCGAGTTGCGACCCCTTCACTACTTCCTGCGTGCTATCTTCCATAGCAACGACCGCCTCATATGTATCGCCTTGAATACTTTTCACCAGATTACCGATACGCTTTGTTGACTCAGTGGAGCGTTCAGCAAGAAGACGAATTTCATCAGCAACAACCGCGAAGCCGCGCCCGTGCTCACCCGCCATTGCGGACTGAATAGCGGCGTTTAGGGCCAGTAGGTTTGTTTGATCAGCGATATCTTCGATAATACGAACGATCTCACCAATTTCGTTGGAGCGCTCACCTAAACGTTTGATCTTTTTCGAGGTTTCCTGCACGTTCTCGCGGATAAGCATCATACCATCAATCGTTTGCCGGACGGACTCTTGACCGCTTGTCGCGCTTCGCAGGGCTTCCTGTGCCACCTCTACACTCGACGTAGCGTTACGAGCAACGTTTTGTATGAAAACCGCCAGTGCCTCGACTGCCTGAGATGTCTGAGATATTTGCGCCACTTGCGTTTCTGATGCCTGAGCAAGGTCAGCGGAGCGATCAAGAATACGACGGGTCGCGTTTGTTACTTGGACTGCGGTTGATTGCACACGGCCAACGACCTTTGCAAGTTCCTCAATCATATAGTTGAACGAGTCTGCCAACACACCCAGCGTGTCAGGCGTCACTTCTGCCTGAACACGCAGGTCGCCATCGCCAACAGCACTCACCTCTTGCAGGAGTTTTTCGATTTGAGCCTGTAGAGCGGCGGCATCACTTCCACCAGCACTCATCTGCGGCCCAGCATTTCCACTTTGACCATCAAATACGGTATTAAGTGAAGTTGAAAGCATGGCGAACTCATCGTCTCCCTGCACAGCAGCACGTGCGGTACGATCACCACTCACGTAGTCGCGGCACACGTCGGTAAGTCCAAGCAACTTGTCTTTTATCCTGCGCTGCACAAAATAGTTAATTGTGAATACGAGGAGAAGTGATGTAATTGCACATCCAAGGATGACCAACCCAAGTGTTGTTTTAGCCGAACTAATATTCGGGGTTACAGAGACAAAACCGAGTAGTGCGAAAAGAAGCACAGGAATGCCAGTCGAAGCCGTTATGCCTGTAAGCATAAGTGCGTTCACGGTCATCCCACTCTTATTGCGGTCAAGGTTCATTCGCCAGACCTCCTATAAAGAAAGAATATCTACAATTGTGTCAAATATGTTGTATACGACGTTTTAGCATGTCGTATCGAGTGATTAATAGCGTTGCATTTTATCGGAAAAGAGGAGGTGCGCTACATCAAGCAACACAATCACACGATTACCGAATAATGCGTAACTAGCAGCATAAGGAGCAATCCACTGTGGAATAGCAGTAGGATGTGCATCTGCGCTTATAAGATTTTCAGGTGGGATTTGTAGCATTTCGTTTACGTTGTCCACGGTTAAGCAAATCACCATCTCGTTCGATTGTAATGAAAGTACACGGGTTCGTGGACTGCTAGCAACTTCTTCCAGCCCTAAAAATGCTCTTAGATCGACGACTGAAGCAATAGAGCCTCGCAAGTTCACCACACCACGTATCCATGATACTACATTAGGCACAGCAGTGATATACATGGGGCGCTCCACTCCTTGTACAAGCTCTGCCTTTACCGCAAACTCTCGATCATTTAACGAAAATATCAGGTATTGTTCACCCACAATAGCAGGGGCATGCTCTGTAGAAGTACTCTCTCCAGAGAGCTGACCGCTCTGAATACGCTGCATTTGTGCGGTAGCGGCTAATATTCTCTGTTGTTGACTCATAACGAAGGCAGCACGCTGGTTATCCTGTGCTTTTTTCGGGTCTTCACTTGTCACACAATTATTCCTTTCGCTATGCAGCCTAAAAGTACTATTTTCCATCTTGTAGGGGTCACAAAGAATGAACAGATTATCTTTTTCGCGAAAACAAAATATGCGAGATACGCTACAACCTCTCTTTATGGGAGAGGTTGTAGCATACATATTTCAGATGCAATCAGAAACTTACACAAGACTTCGTACATTTGCTACTAGTTCATTCACATCAAATGGTTTTGTCATATAAAGATCGGCGCCTTGCCTGAGTCCCCAAGAGCGGTCAAGAGGCGTATTCTTGCTTGTCAATAAAATTATTGGAATGTGTCTACTTGCTTCATAGTTTTTGAGTTTACGACACAACTGAAAGCCATTTTGCTTGGGCAAAACAACATCCAGAACGATACAGTTTGGACGCTCTTTAAAAACTTTTTCTACGGCCTCATCACCGTCAACAGCAGTGACCACCTCAAACCCACTATTGCGTAAAGGGGTAACGATCATGGTCAATTCTGTCCAACTATCGTCTACCACGAGTATTTTCTGCCCCGACATCCCATTATACCTTTCCTAGTTACGGCACACCAGTGTGATGGGAAAGGATGGCTATCCCACTGGTGTATCTCTCATGTAGATACTTATCTATCGAGAGGTTAACATAGCCCTAGCCACGGTAGCGGCGATGGCGAATGCCTTCGTGCTGGATAGGCATATGCTCAGCTCGTCGCTCTTCCCAGTTGGCAAGATGTTTCTTGACCGTTTGCACGAGTTCTACAGAATCAAATGGTTTTGTCAAATATTCGGTAGAACCAGCAAGGCGACCACGCATCTTGTCAAACAATCCGTCCTTCCCACTGAGCATGATAATTGGAATTTGTCGAAACTGCAAGTTTTTCCGTATTATCTGGCAAATATGGTACCCATCCATACGAGGAAGTTGAATATCAAGCAGAATTACGGCTGGCATTTCGTCCGCAACCGAAGTCAGAGCACTAAGTCCGTCGCCCGCCGTGATGACGCGAATATTTTCTCGTTGTAGTGTCATTTGAACAATCTTGCGTACAGTCGGACTATCGTCAACAACAAGTACTGTCGGTTCTGCCATTATATTGACCTCCTTTGTGTATCGAATGACCAGGAAGAGTTGCCTTCCTGTTCTGTTATTTCACCCCTTGACGAATTGTTCCTTTGCGGAAGAATACCCATAGAAGGCGACTGTGGTTGTGTGGTTACATCACGCCCACGATTCGCTTGTGTAGTTCGATATGCACGGTACGTTTGATAGTGTTGTATCTCCTGGTCAATCTCTGAAAGAAATATTTTCCATGCAACATTCAACTGCCGCCCCGTATGCGAATTTCCCACTTCGTCACGGAGCAGTTGGTCGAAAACCATGCGGAGGAATGCCGCAAGTCCCTGGACAGCCTCCCAATAGAATTCCTCTAGCTGTTCACCACGCACAACCTTGTTTAGGGTCAAAATATCGCGGCAGTCCAGTTGCCCATCAACAAAGTTCGCGGTTTCGAGAATAGGATAGCGTTGTTTTGATAAGAGTTGTAAGGGTGGGGCAAAGCGACGTTCCAGGTAACGCATGATTTCCGCCGTTGAAACGTGTCCTCGCCCACGCAGTATACGTGCATAATGCCCGTGATGGATAAGCAAGCCGTTGATACAGTCGGAGAGTGTTGTAATCAGACCAAGCAAGTGTTGTTCTGGTGTGGAAGATTGTCGCTGATGTGCCAACGTGTACTGGCATTTGATGATAATGTTGGAGAGGTCTCCTTGAAGTTCTGTTTCCAGAGCGGTGTCAACAACTTCTATCAGTTTAAAATCAATTAGGCGCGCAAGTATTCGCACAATGCGAGCCTCTGGCATCATTAAAACCTGCGCCACTGCCTGTAAGGGGATATCACCAGTAGAGAGGCAAAGAACCTTGACCTCTTCTTGACTCAGACCAAGACTACGTACATCTTTTGAAACCTCTGGTTGCCAACGTGCGACAGTAGTACGTGTCAGGTGAACCATTCCCTCACCTGTAATCTCTTCCCATTCATCCGCTTGACGCAATGCCTCTAAGAGAACTGAATCAACGTCTAATGGTTGCATAGCTGTGTCAAGTGGATGAATGCGGTGAAAAGCAAACCGTCCATTGACCCAGCGCAACGCATGACCAATTGCTTGCGTGACGGCAAATTCTAAACGTTGTTGACGTTCACTCGCGCTCATCAGGCCGCGCTCAACGAGCATTGATAGGGCCAGTTGCGAGTCCCCTTGAGATAATTCATGAATCGCTTGTGCGTGAGCTGGATGCAGTGTGCCGAGAAGACAGAGCATTGCTAATATATCGGGCTGAGCAACGCCCTCCTCACGTAGTGATACGATTTGTCCACGCCTTAGATCGACGGAAAGAGTTTCGGGGCCTGAATTGACAAGCAGCTTGCCCGTCTTACCGCTTAACGCAAGCATTTTTAAGATGGATTGGAGACCTAGTGTTTGTAAGTCTCCGTCCATAATACGGTCTTGTGGCTCCATTGTTCCTCAGTTCCTTTTTTCCGACATATGCACACAACTCTTTATCAGAAAGCGTTTACGCATTCTCTCGCTATACTAGACACACTTGCTGAATAGCAGCGAGCAAATTATCAATATGAAATGGTTTGTTGACATAAGCTACGGTTTTGCCATTCAAATAGAAATCATCAACGGGGGCTTCTAACTGGGTTAGAGCACTCATAACGACAAATGCTGGCGTACAGCGCAATGCTCCAAGCGCAAGGCAACGCATCACCTGATAGCCGTTCATTAAAGGCATAATCAGATCGGTCACAATACAATGCGGACGCCAGCGTAAGCACTGTTCCAAGGCATCAAGCCCATCATGAGCGATAGCAACGTCAAACACCGTTTCCACACTAGTAGTGAGACATTGGCGGATAACGTAGGCAATGTTCACATCATCATCAACCACAAGGATACGTATGTGCTCACAAGACACTTGTACGTCGCTCTGCACCTGTTTTTCAGATGGGTAGAGTAACTGCTGTAATGCACACAAATACCGCAGCAAACATCCCATCTCAAAAGGCTTTTGCAACAGTGCAATTGCGCCTAACTGCTCAAGCGTTTTACGTGAGACAGAGCGGCTACTCAACACAATGAGAAGTGGTATATTGCCTTTGAGTACGTGAATCACATCGGAAGAAGTGTTTGATGTGGAGGCATTCATTGCATCGTCGAGATCGTATAATAACACATCTGCCTGCCGTTTTGCTAGAGGCGAGTGTATAAATTTTTCTTCTTGCATCTCCTCTTGCCATAATTCGTCAAAGGGATAGCATACTACCTCATGCCCCCAGTGTTGAATATTGGTAGATAGCACATGACTAAAATTATTCTGTTGTCCGACGATCAGTACGCGAAGTGGTTGGTGCTGCTCCACAGCCTCTCACCTCTTCCTTCCCAGTAGGACATATTTTTTCAGCAGTAAAAATTAAGAGAGCATAGTGAGAAACGAAACATCTTATGGACAATGTACATACATTATTTACTTGCATTTCTCTAGTGTACTTCATGTTCTGCGAAATACCCATAAAAATAACGTTAAGATTTCCATTAAGTACCCAAGACATCGGCAGGAGAACGAAAAACGTACCCAATACCAGGGTCGGTTAAGATATATTTAGGGCGCGACGGGTCTGCCTCTACTTTTACCCTGAGTTGACGAATGTAGACACGCAGGTAATCGGCTTCCTCGCCGTACTCAGGTCCCCAAACTGCTTGTAGTAAAGAACGGTGAGTAAGGACTCTTCCTGCGTATAATAACAGTTGACGTAGTAGTTCAAATTCTGTTGGAGTCAGTCGTATTTCATGTTCACCAACGCGCACTTGACGACGCGCAATATCCATAGAGATATAGCCATCCTCGCTCTGTAGTGTTTCGTTATCCCGCTCATTGGTCTGCGTTCCCGTATCAACACGACGTAGACAAGCACGCACACGCGCTTGCAATTCTTCGTTACTGAACGGTTTCGTTAAGTAGTCGTCTGCACCTAAATCAAGAGCAAGTACTTTTTGCTTCTCTTCGGTAACAGCGGAAAGGACGATAATGGGCATTTTCGGCATGGCTTGCCGTACATACTTGCATACATCTAACCCATCTATATCTCCGGGAAGACAGAGATCAAGAAGGATGAGGTCGGGATGTTGATGTACAGCTATATCTATGGCTTGTTTGCCATCTTCCGCTACTAACACTTCATAACCGCTTACTATCAGACTGCGACGCAAGATACGTCGTATTGGCGGCTCATCATCCACTACAAGAATGCGTTTAGCGTTGGTTTTTGTCACAAATTCCCCTTTCCTCTGCCGTATTTCGCATTTTTTCTACTCACCTTATATAGTTGACATATCCGTTGGGAGTGTGAAGACGAAACATGAGCCACCTTTTTCTGCAGCTTCAACCCAGATACGACCATGATGCATTTCTATGATGCCTTTACAGATGGCAAGTCCCAAGCCGCTACCATGAGAACCCAAACCATAAAATAATTTAAAAATACGTTCCCGCTCATGCTCTGGAATACCACCTCCCTCGTCGATAATGTGAATACGAACTACTGCCTGGGCGAATTCGTCTATGACAACATCGGCTTTGATGATGATTTCGGCTTGCTCTGGACTATGACGTGCTGCATTTTCGATGAGATTATATAAGACCCGTCCAATCTGCACATGGTCAATGGAGACAAGAGGCAACGAACTCTGAAATTGTGTTTTTACAGTACGTTTGGCAAGAACACGTTTGGCCTTGATGAGCGATTCATACACAACCTCAGTAATATCGCACCATTCTTTTTCAAGAATGAGCGCGCCCATTTCGATACGTGACATCTCCACTAACGCACCGACCAGCACTGTTAGATGATCGGTTTCGGCATCAATGTCTTCAAGCATCTCGCGCCGCATTTGCTCGTTCCACGGAATATCGGTTTGCAAGAGGCCGCTAACGGCTGCTTTAATTGTGGTCAGAGGAGTACGAAGGTCGTGTGATACCGATGAGAGCAGAGCCGCTTTATTTTTCTCATCACGCACTTGAGTAGTTATGTCGCGGACCTGCAATGCATATGCGGTAATTTGTCCTTGCTGATTGTGCAATGGGTGGCGCGTAAAAAGGTAGTGACTATCAGATGGTGCATTTTCTAACAACATAGTCCGAAGAAGAGATGTGCCCCCATGCGTCTGCTCGTCGCTCCATTTTTTCCCCGTTGCATGTGAAGTACTCTTCGCCGATAGAGCTTGTTTTTGATTACGCTCGGCAACATGCGGACGAAGTGGTTCCAAAGCTACAACACAGCGCAATTCTTGTTTGTACAGAGTATTTAGCGTGATGTCTTGTAGATACTGGCGCACCTCCTCGTTGGTGCGTATGCGCGAAAATAAAGAGGCGAAGACCTGTTCGAGCGACATTTGCGTCTTTTCTATATCCATCAAATGCACACCACAGAATGCTTCCGCGACAGGGTTCATATAAATGCATGTACCTGCAAGATCGGTGACAAACCATGCATCCTTTATCCCTTTAGTGGGATGTTGCACCTGCATAAGTAGTGTGCTCAGTTCGCCGACAATGCCAGTACGGGCAAGCACAGATTGTGTTGTCTGATTAAACAAGGAGAGTGTATCCTTCATCACAAGACTAGGTTCTTTGTCTGCCTCATGTTCATGGCGCGATGAGAGAAGGAGAGATTTATTGATGGGTAGCTCCAGGTTTTCTTGAAGCATAGTTTGCATCGTATGCTCGTTACTTGCCAACAAATTATCGCTCACAAAGCGCAGCATACTTGTCAGACTCACGCCAAAGGTACGTTGCGCCTCTTCTTGTACGTGTACGAGCAGTGCATGCTCATCTGCTTCTGATAGCGTATGAGACAAGACCTCTTGTTCCAGTTGCTCAATAGCATCCTGAAAACGATGACGTTGATGTGCTGCTTCTAAGAGCGTTGCGTTGTGAATAGCGATTGTTGCTTGTGTCGCAAAAAGCGCAACAATATCTGCCTTCAATGGAGTAAAACCACCTGTTTCTGAAGAACAAAGAAGCAGCGTGCCATAGATGGTGTCACCGATAATAAGTGGATAACTGAAGATCGAGCGCATCGAAAGTGCCGAGGCCAATATATGGCTTGCAGGAAACCGTTCATCACTTTCGATATCATTTGATGTATATGATTGTCTGTGTCGTAATGTACTGCCAATAATACAGCTATCCGTTAACACATAATCCTTATTGATAATCGTGTTTAGTGCCGCTTCATTCAGTCTTGATTGAGCCGCAAGCTGTACCTGTCCTTCACGTTGATCAAACGTAACAATGACAGAGGCAACATCTAGTGCTTTCGCAACCCCATCAGTAATATGTGTCAGGATACTAGAGAGGTTCATAGTGGAAGTTAACGCACGGGAAACGTCCTTCAATGCCTGACGTTGCCGATCTTGAATTTCTGCACTACCCTCAAGTTGTGTACGCTCAATAGCAGTGGTAAGAACCTGAGCAACCGCTCCTATGAGGCGTTGCACAGTTGAGTCCGCATAAATATCTGGTGACGTGCTACCAAGTTCGAGTGTACCCAAAACACGCTCTTCTGTGCGTAGAGGCACGATACACGTTGCACGTAGATGAGGATAACTGCTAAGAGCATCACCGCTCATCGAGGGAGGACCATCCAAACCATGTGGATAATTGGTGACTATGAGTGCCGTTCTGTCAGAAAGATGTTCAAGCATGGAGTCTGTGAAGGGATGCTGGTGATAGTGCGCGACCCAGTTCTCTTGGATCTCTTCCGCAACACTATTCTTATGCCTTTGACACACTGTTATTCGCACAGCCTTGCGATCATGCTGCAACAGCACGATACCAAAGACATCAAAAGAGATTGCTTGCGCTAACGCGGCCGCAAGACGCGTGTAATCAGGCTTTGCACCATAAACGCTAGACACGATACGTGCTACACGCTCTACGATGGCAAATTCTTCTGGAGCAGACTGTATGTCTTCTAACGAATTTGATGATGCGTTTGTTTCTATCATTTTCGAGCCAGTCTCCTCCGGCATTCTCTAAATTTCTATACACTTTGAGTTAAGAAAATATATAGTCATGCATACAAACATTGTAGTAACATTGTTGCTATCTTCTTCATAACATGCTGAAACAAATACAATATTCGTGCATCGCAACAGAGTATACCATACATTTGTATGTACACGTCAATATTTTTGTCATCGCGCCCGATAAGAGCAACCTTAGCTATAGTATAGCAAGTCTGTCATACATTTCTCTTCCTCCATATATATTCCTATAAGGATAGAAATAGAGTGCTAAATCTTCTGCTTATTCTGTCTAATAATTGGAATAGTTCCTCTTATATCTCTATTATTTTATTCAATGAAACTTTTTGTATAGTAATGCCTATAATACACGTTATATTTTTCTGGTGATGCTGTGCTTATTCTGTTATAATTACAAAGGTCTTCTACGTGTCTTCTATAAGCTTTTTTATTCTTTATTAAAGGGATTAGCGATGACGTATTTGCGTGTTGGTCCTTTGGTACGTGCAACAAACGCGACAAGTGTTGTGATTTGGGCGGAACTTGCGTCTTCCTGCACCGTCCTTCTTAGCGCACAACCTTTAGAAAATGCACATGTGACACAGACAGATACGATTAGTGTTCGTACACACACGGTTACTCTTGGGGGACGTTTTTATATAGCACCTCAACTACAAGGGCTACAACCTGCCACCTGGTATACCTACTCACTATCCATTATTGAACAAACACAACATACTCAGCAACTAGAATACAGTGATAGCTCACTTGTTTCCTGCTTTCGCACAATGAACGCGGAGGATGAGAGTGATAGACCTGAGCATGTCTCATCTTCCCAGACGCAACAACCACTTCGGATAGTCTATGGCTCATGCCGCAAGTTCGTTGCACCACAAGTCGATGCACTCAGTGCTTTTGGACGCTGGTTACGCGAACACAATGCTCAAAAAGAGACTATGTGGCCTCATCTACTCTTATTAATAGGCGATCAGATTTATGCCGATCAGCCATCAGACACAATAAAACAACAGTATCCGCAACTCCAAGCTGGGGCGAAAACGTTTGACGATTTTGCATTGCTATACGAGTACGTTTGGACACAGGATAACGATGTACGGCAGGTATTAGCATGCATCCCGACGTACATGATTTTTGACGATCATGAAATTACAAATAATTGGAATATTTCGCCGCAGTGGTGTTCTACCATGCTGCAAACGGGCAAAGAACAAGTGCTTGTCGATGGGTTAATAGCATATTGGGTCTATCAAGGATGGGGAAATCTCGCGGAGAGAGACGATAATCGCTATCCATTATTACATCTTATGCAAGAGGCCGAGCAAAGCGGCGAGGACATGCTTGAGCCATTGCGTACATATATTCACAGAGAAGTGTGTGGAGAACGCAACGGACGCTGGCATTATGAGATACAGACAGTGCCACCTCTATTTGTACTCAATACACGCTCGGAACGCACTTCAATTTTCACCGATCAGCAGGACGCTATCTATGGACCAACGCGTATCATGAGTGAGACACAAATGCAAGAGATAGCAGATTGGCTGCAAAAACACGACACTAGCCCCTCGCTACTTGTCTCCTCGGTACCAGTCCTATTGCCTCCACTCATTGGTCTCGTTGAGTATATGATAGGTATACGCTTATGGGGCAAAGGTGTACGCTGGCTGGGACGCAGAATAGCGCGGATACAGCAACGTATCGCGCTACGTACAAGCTTTGAGCACTGGCCTATCTTCTCCGAGACATGGCACGAATTCGTGCAAATTTTGACTCAGCGCACTCATGATATTATCGTACTCTCCGGTGATGTACATTTCTCATATGCGATGGAAGGCAAACGCTCCTTCTCGAAAAACGCAAAAGCGCGCCTACTGCAACTCGTTTCTACTCCAATACAAAACTCGCTGTCACAGCAGAACAAACAGTTAGTCGTAAGACAAGCACGTATCACACACGCAAACTATGGTGGACTGGATACGCAGATGTTACAACTTCGCACGCCCGATGGCAAAAAACGTATTCAATATGATATGCTCTTCCAAAACGCCCTGGCCTATGTGACCCTAACACCCGACGAAACACATACCTATAAAGTCCAACAAGAATATCTTGTCGTCGTCGATGGTGAAATTCAAACGGTTGGATATACAGTGTTGTAAGGACCAATGTATCGCGTCCTCGCCGCAATCAACCACCGACACAAACGCAATAATGTGGTTTCCCGAATAAATGCGGAGACGAGGTTTGTAGGGACTGCTTCATCGCGTCCTCGTGGCAATCAACCGCCAACACGGACGCGATGAATTGGTCCCTACACATCCATCCTCTTTTGTTAAATGGCATTATCGCGTCCTCGTCGCTCGTCTATTCGTAGGGACCACATTCATGGCGTCCGCTGCACGAGCGAAGCAAGGTGCAGTCCTCGTGATGCACCAATCATTGCACGATGTCATGTAAGGAACTCGCCCAATGAATTGGGCGACGGACGCCATAAATGTGGTCCCTACGAATTCATCATATCAGGGTTGAGAGGACGCGATACAATCGGTCCCTACCCGTGTGCATAGCCGGTTAATTCGATATAGCCTAGACCTTGCACAGCTTTTCCGTCGCTTTGTCCCTGGATGTTTACCGCACCCTCCCAATAACTATTGCCAGTGGATTGGTAAACCGCCAATTCCTGGTCTTTCAGTTGCGGTAGTATAGTAAGCGATACTTTGACTTGTGGGTCGTTGATATCAAGCCGCCAACCGGAGGGATAGGTAGCCTTCGTTACGGTACTTGTCCAATGATTCAGCACGGTTGAATGCAATGAACTCGTTGGCAATAGATGGTCCTTGCCCTCAGAGTCGATATACCCGGCATAGGTCGAGACAGTCGCACCAGAGGCATCGTGAATAAAGTACAGCATCATCTCTGTGTTGTTATTCAACTGAATACTATACCAGTCCCAGCCACCACCTCCAAGCGAAAGGAAGTTTCCCCATTGATGATCCATCCACGCTTCGCCTGTTACTGTTTTTGACTGGTTATGATCTAACAAAGTACCAGAGAGTGCCATGCGTGTACGCGAATAATAGTATGAGAAGCCTCCTGGCCCATAGTTGATTAAACCTGTGCCATTATGTAGTGTTGCGGGTTTAAGACCGCGTAGGTCGATGTGCATGGTGTAATTGGGCATAGTCGCGGATAAATGGTCAAGTCCGTTCAAGCCTTGAATTGTCCAATCCCCAACACTTACATTAATGCCTTTCGTTGAGGTTCCATTAGGAATAACGGCATTTGGCTCAAGTAGACGGCGTTGATCATAGTGAAATTCGCCACGCGTCACATCGCTGATGGCAAAATGTGAGGCATAAACGGGCGGAAAACTACTTCGTAACGCCTGGAAAATGACAAGCTCAAAACCGTATACATGCGGCTTACCATTCGCATCGGTCGCATTCATATGTCCGGTGTAGTACCACCACTCGGTTAAGTCGGTATGCGCCGCCTCGTCCTGTGGAAAGCGGACAGGTGGTAATTGGCTTGTTGTTGTTGCCGTATTCTTAACTGTCGGCAACTGGGCTGCCGTGGAAACAATACCTGGAAAACCACAAGATGAAAGAATAACAAGGGTCAACAGGAGCATAGCTCCTGTGACCAGTGTACGTGCATGTTTTATCGTGAACATTGTAATGTGTATACCTTTATGCATTATTCGCCGCCTCCGACTCCAGCATTTGTTTTTTGGCTGTCGGGAAGAAGTTCATCTTCGGCAGGTACAGGCTCTTCTGTCACCATATATTCGGCTAAGGCTGGTGGATGACGCTGTACACCATAAAACGGAAGCCACCAATTCAAATCACCCAGTAAGCGCATCGTAGCAGGGACGAGCAGGCCGCGTACAAGTGTTGCATCAATCAATACGGCTAGTGCCATACCGAGACCAAGTGCTTTCACAATAATCATATTTGCCGTGATGAAACATGAACTCACGACAATCACGATAACGGCGGCACTGGTGATGATGCCACCACTGCGTTGAAGACCAAGTGCTACAGCGCGTGTATTGTTCCCTGTTTGCCAGAACGCCTCTTGCACACGTGAGAGCAGGAAGACTTCATAGTCCATCGAGAGACCAAAGATGGTACAAAACAGCAGGATGGGACTGGACGCCTCGACAAAACCAAGCGGTGTAAAGTTGAGCAACTGATGCAAGAAACCGTTCTGGAAGATAACCACCAACGCACCATAACAGGCCGCAATGGAGAGCGTGTTCATGATGATTGCTTTGAGTGGCAATATGACGGAGCGGAACAAGAGCAAGAGCGCAATATAGGTTGTACCCGCAATCACCAACAGTGCATAGGGAAAGTCACTATAGAGTGAGCTAACATAGTCCATGTCGGCTGCTGTACCACCATCAACAAGCGTGGTGATGCCACTTCCTGGGTTTGTATTGCGAATAGTTTGTACTAGCGTTTGTGAGTGAGCATCGAGCATGCCGTACTTGCTGATAACCTGCACAAAAGTTGTGTTGCCAGCCACGGAAGATTTCGCTAATGCGGCTATATATGGGTCAGCGATCAACTTCGGGTGTGTGTAGATCAGTTGATACTGCTCAAGCGTAAAGCGTGGGTCAGCACTCACGATGCTATCGACGCGATCAACATTAGGGTCCGCCTCGATACGCTTGACGTAATAGTAGAGACTGCTAATATTTGCTGGCGTCATTACATCGCCCTTTGTCTGCACCGCCATCAGAATTGGTGTTGTCTCGCGGTCATTAAAGCGTTGTGCCAACAAATCGAATGCCTGTCGTGATGGAACATCCTTTGGCAGAATGGACGCATCAGGTGCAGAAAAGCGCACACCAAGAAATGGTAAACCAAAGCCAATCAGTAAGAGCAAAACAGGCACAAACACACGTACCGGGTAGCGCATGACAAAATTTGAGAGACGATACCAGAAACCGTGATGTGGTGCGACAACGCCGTTTACAGCTACAGGTGCTTTCCACAGGCGCGGTAAACGAACAGGCCACTTGTTGACATTAAGACCAATGATCGAAAGCAGGGCTGGTAGCAGTGTCAAGGCTGCTAAGACGGCGAGCAACACAACAAGCATGCCGCCTAGACCAACGGAGTGCAGCATGTTGATATGAAAGAAGACCAGACCAAGCAAACCAATGGAGACGGTGAGGCCAGAAAATGCTACAGCACGTCCTGCCGTAGCAACGGTTAGCACAACCGCATCTTCGATACTTCGCCCGTGTGCAAGCTCTTCTCGGAAACGACTGACCATAAAGAGCGAGTAGTCAACGCCAAGACCCAGCCCAAAGAGTGTTGTAATATTCAGCACAAAAATTGAGAGCGGCGTGAGATGCCCTAAGCCAAAGATAAGTGCAAGTGCAATGACAACGGCAAAGCCACCTACGAATGCTGGCAGTATGGCCGCGATGACCGAACGGAACACGAATAATAACGCAATAATGGCAAATGGAAAGGCGAGCAGTTCAGCGCGTCGTAAGTCATCCTCACTTACAGATTGGATATCCTCATAGAAGACAGGACCACCACCAACGCTGTACTGTAGGTCGGGAACCTTTTGTAACTTCTGCGAAAGTTGTGGTAAAAGTTTCGCAGCACTATCGGGATCAGGCCGTAACAAGACATTCGCATAGGCCGCATAGCGATCTAAAGAAATTTGACGTGGGTTATCGGTAAAAGAAACAATCTGTGCAGTCTCTGACCAATTCTTTACCTGCAAAAGAGCTTGCTGCGATTGTTGTATAAAATGCGGGTCATCCGCAGTATATTTTTTACTGGTAAATATAACCTGGACAATTGTCTGATTGAGATGCAATTTTTGCGTGAGCACATTGATAGCGCGTTGCGATTCGGCGTCAGGGCTAATAAAGCCGCCTGATTGCAACACCTGACTGGCCTGGGGAGCAAATGGAAGCGCAACAGCAACCGCAACCATCCACAAGCCCACAATCAACCAGCGAAAGCGGGTGGCTATCTTGCCGAGATGGTAGAACATAATAGAGCCTTTCTATAAGAAAACACCGAACTTGAAGTGCTAGAGAGACCGCCAGGATAAGCTGATGCATCCTGGAAGACATCGCTCCACAGTGGAGACGTTTACATGTGAGAAGAGGGGTAACATCAAGCAGATCAAATATACTCTCTCGACTCATGGTACAAGTATGGGATGACATAGCTAGCAATACCATCTTTATTATACATCGTTGTTGCTCAGGTGACTTTCCTTCTCTATTTCACCCCCTATGCAGCGAGTAAGCAACGAGCAAAAGATGTTACTTGGGTCTTTGAAAACAGACATTTTTCCTATACACCTTTTCTTTTCTTGTGTATGATGCTAGTATTCGAGTAAGCATAGACCATTTTGTCTACTATAATTATTGATAACTGTACCACTATATGTCAGTATGAATTTTTAGTAGCAGAAGTAAAAAGTTGTTTATGAAGGAAAATTCTTTCGTAGAGGAGAGTATTTATGTCTTTATTTAAAGCGAAGGTGCATCTCACAGTGTGGACTTTCGTTCTCGGGATGATCGTGATAGCGGGAGTGTGTTTTCTGCTCTTGAGTCCTCAATTGCTCAAGCCAACACACGCACATGCCGATAAGCCCAGTTCATCCAGTACTATTTTCGCATCATCCAACACAATTCCTCTTTTACAGTTCCCAGAAGGTATCACCTCGTGGAACAACAAAGTGTACGTCTCAACCTATAATGTGAATGCGCCAACAAGCTCACGCATTTTCGTTTTTGACGCCTCAAATGGCAAACTCAAACGAACGATAGGGGGACAACCTGGTCAGGAACTGGTCAGTGCCAACGTCCTGCTTGGTCTCACCATTGATCATAACACTGGTGACCTCTACGTAGGCGCAAACGGAGCCGGTCAGATATTACGCATTCAGAACCCGGACAGCAATTCGCCAAAGATCAGCGTATATGCCACGTATCCGAGTGGTGGTGGTCCAGAGGATTTGGTTTTCTTTAAAGATGGTACCCTTTTTGCATCTGACTCGAATCTTGGCGCGGTATACTCCATTCCACCAGGTGGAGGAAAAATCAATACTGTTATTGCTCCAGGCAATCCTTTACTGGCTGCACCGATTGCAGGACTCAATCCTAATGGGATCATTTTTAGCCAGGATTGGCATACGCTCTACGTCGCGAACACCTACTCCGACAACGTGATAAAATTCGGCGTGAATAATGCAGGTCAGTTGACAGATAGTGGGAGCCTCTTCGCACAAAACATCAATGACGACTTGGAGGAGTATCCTACTGGCTTTGATGCACTCAAACTTTCCGATACGAAAATTGGAGCAAGTGCCTCAACGCCCTTAAACGGTCCCGATGGACTAGCATTAGATAGTCAAGGACGCATCTGGGTCGCAAGTAATCTTGGTGACAATTTGACCGTTCTCGACCCCAACACAGGCAAGGTCGTTACAACCTTCGGAACCTCTGCTGTCACTCAAGGGGGATTGCTCAATCAACCTGCTGGGATGACATTTGTAGGCAATACAGTGTATTGTTCTAACTTAGGCATTTTCACAGGACTTGCTGGCAGCCCAAATCTCCCCTTTAACATTGTCTCGTTCGATGCTGGAGTTTCCGGGGCCGGAGGCAATGGCAATTACGGAGGTCCAGGTCAAGGTGGCAATGGTCAAGGTGGCAATGGTCAAGGTGGCAATGGTCAAGGTGGCAATGGTCAATAAGCAGTCATAATAAAGCACGCTTACATAATATATTATGTAAGCGTGCTTTATTATGACTGCTTATTGTATATCCTCTTGCTCATTTGCTGCAAAGACGTATTGATGAAAGAGATACCACTCATCTGTATACGTATGACTGAGAACTTGTGCCCCCGCTTGTCGTAACAGTTGTAGCCAGTGAGCGACATCAAGTTCGTACACATCGCGCTCTTCCCGTGAAACCAGGGCTAGGTCCACCTGGTCCAAGCACCAATGACGCAATATGATCTCCCAACGTTGTTTGAGCGATAGATCAATACTGCTTTGCTCCAATGCTATTGCCACCGCCATTGCCGCCCGACGTACATACACATCTATGAAGTGCTCTATGAGTGCGGGATCACTTGGTTCAAGGTCAATCTCGTTGTAAACATCTGCCTCATTGAGTAGACAGATACCATGCCGTGTTCGCACCGATTGCACACAGCGTTGAAGGATCTCTCGCTTGCCAGGCCCGTTCATCTGAAAGAGGCTTCGTTGGTCACAATCGAGTCCAGCGATATGATGCAACATAAGACTACATACGACGCCATCAGCTTCAGGAAGTTCAACGTTTTCGACATGGGCGATATGTGAATGGAGTTCAATTCCTGAAGGTAACACAGCCGCAACAGTGGCGTGAACTTCGGGATTGGGATCGATAAGGGTGAGTACGCCACGTTCCTGTACATGAAAGAAGTCTTGCCACAATGCGCCATTGCCACCTCCAATTTCAACAAGGTGCCAAGGAGAGCGTTGCTCAAGGAGAGGACGGAGAATTGCTCGGTTTGCATTGTAGACGTGCTGCATGAGAGGCAACTGCGTCCATGCTTCGTACACACTTTGTGTACCAAATACTGAATTCCACTCCTCCCCTGCGGAGTCTCGTCCTGCCACCTCACGTAATCGTCTAAGAGCCTCAAACTGATGAGCGCGAGGTAGTGTAAGAAACTGCTGCAATTGATTCAGCCACATGGGTACTTTCTCCACTTCTTTCTCGTTCACGCGTCTTGTTAATGAACGAACTCCCTGAATTGCTATGTTCTATCGAGAAGGGACTTTTTACTGTTCCCATGTTTCCCAAGACGTTTGGCCTGATGCAAGCATCGCACCAATTGCGGTGAAGGCAACAGCTAATAGGATAATAATCCCCGTTACAATGAGCCATTGACTATTCGAGATCAGTTGTGGAATCCAAGAGTTCTGCAACGTGTTTACGACGACGACAAGACAGGCAATGGGGCCAACAATGATGCAGAGCCAAAGCACCCACATGGGGAAGATTTTGTATTGATGAAAGCGCAGACGGTCACTTCGATAGATGAGGAGAAGATCAACAAAAAGGAAAATCATCGAGAGAGCCAGAATGAGAGTTAATGACGCAAGCAGCACGTTATAGACATCGGTTGCGAGATCGGCAGGTTTTCCAAGGAAAGTAATAGCCGGTGCAACCATAAAGATACAGACAACAATGACTCCAGCTACGACGGACTGAAAAATGATAGCATTCGCTGGGACGCGGTTGCTATTGAGTCGTCCTAGGAACCTTGGGAGTCGTTGGTCTATCGCTGCGACGAAGAGCAGACGTGCATTCGCATAGCTGTAGACGAGCGGAGAGATGAGATAAAAGCCAAGAATACATATTGCACATATACTGCCAACCGTTTTACCCAGCACCACATCGAGGCTCGTCACAATCTCATAGGGCAGGATTGCTGCTTTCGCAAGGGCTGGTCCACGAATCACGAGTGAGACGAGTGTGCAAACGATGTAGCTTATAATGACGAGCACTGTTCCCCACAAAAGGTGGTGTGGAATGACCTTAGGATTGCGTATCTCCCCGCCCATATTCATAGGAATGGTCACGCCTAAGTACAGCAGGGCAATCAGACCAAAGATGGAGAAATTCGCATTATTCACCTGCCAATCAGCTATATGGTTGAGGGGGGTAGCGGCCGAATGACCGCTCGCGATCCACAACACGCCCGACAGCCCTACCAGAAAGACAACTACTAGAATACTGCCGATCACGACATTGACCACGTTTTGCATGGTACGTTGTCGCTGCACAGCAAGAACGGTGGTAAAGGCGAGCACCGCGAGAATAGCAAGTCCTTGCTGCCAAGGCTGTGTAAGCCAGTTGTTATTGAGACCCTGTATGTACGTGATGAGTCCATCAGCAGCACCGATGATACCGAGGACATTGGGGACCCAGTAGATGGCACCCACAAAAAAACCCCAGTAGTCACCTAGGGCATGGCACGTCCAGTTGTAGAGCGAACCTTCGTGAGGAAAAAGCACTCCTAGCTGCGCGGTTGCGATCACGCAGGGAAGGAAAAAGGTCGCACCACCAATGAGCAGGAAGGTTAGCGACGCCACTCCCCCAAATCCAGCAGTGTTTGCCGCGTTGCCAATGAAAAAGATAGCCGCAAGATAAATTGCAGTCATATCAAAAGTCCCTAGCACGCGAGGCATTGAAGCCGGTACATACTGCTCTGACAACAGAGTCTTTGTCTTTCCTTCAGGCGCAACAGATCGTTCAAGTAAAGCCATGCTTCCCCCTTGCCTTTCTCTGATTAAGAGAGAAGGCACCAATACACTAAGATAAAATATTTTTTGACCCACATCTCATACTGTCCTTATCTTCACAATATAGAGTACTCCTTTATAAGAAGCAAGCAATACTAATTATATAGGAATTTTGGTACAGGAAAGCTCTTTCTTCTCTTTACGGTGAGAACTGAATGCGTTATGATATGCTCATCGACGTATCGACTCATATTGATGCGTTAGAAAAAGTACGCATGAATATAATCTTCATACATATCATGCGAGGAGAATTCACTATGCGCGTCACGACGCCTTCTTTCTCACTTTTCACATGGAAAGACGCACGAAAGATACTGTTGCTTTTGGGAGCAGTGGCAGCAGGACTCTCTCTGCTTCTTTCAAACGTATTGGCGAGTCCGGCAGAAGCCTCGTTTCCAAGTCAAGGGCAAGTCTTTGCATCATCCAAACAAGTTCCTCTACTTCAATTTCCCGAAGGACTCACAAACTGGCAGGGCAAAGTCTACGTATCAGCATACAACGTGGTGACTCCCACCAACTCACGCATCTTCGTGTTCAACGAACAGGGCAAACTCCTCTGTCAATTGGGTGGTCAACCTGGACAGCAGTTGATCAGTAGCGGTCAACTCCTGGGCTTGACGATCAATCAAAGAACGGGAGATTTATTTGCAAATGCGAACGGCACAGGAAATGTTCTTCGCATTCACAACCCCGGTTGTAACCATCCAACGGTAAGCATCTACGCCACCTACCCAGGAAAGGGAGGTGGACCTGAGGACATGGCATTCAACGCGCAGGGAACACTGTACGATAGTGACTCAAATCGCGGTCTCGTGTATGCTATTCCTCCCGGTGGAGGCATGGCGAAACTCGTCATTGGTCCACCAAGTTCTGGTGCTCCAATTAACGACAAAGGCTTACTCCAAGCACCGATCGCGGGTCTGACGCCAAATGGTGTTGTCTTTAGCCTCAATTACCGGACACTCTATATCGCGAATACCTACGCGGATAGTGTTGTTGCCTTCGACGTGAATAGCAAGGGTCAAGTCACAGGCAATGCCCGCATTTTCGCACAACATTTGAATCCCGATCTTGAAGAGTATCCAACGGGCTTCGACGCCCTTGTCCAAAAGAATACGAAAATTGGTCCTTCGGCATCGACACCGCTCAACGGTCCCGATGGGTTAGCACTCGATAGCAAAGGACGTGTCTGGGTAGCCAGCAATCTCGGTGACAACATCACCGTTCTTGACTGCAATGGCAAGGTTGTAAAAACCTATGGCACATCAGAGGTCACGGCTCATGGATTACTCAATCAGCCAGCGAGCCTTACCTTTGTTGGTAAATCCGTGTATACAACCAATCTTGGCATCTTCACTGGTCTGGCTGGAAAACCCAAATTGCCATTCACTGTTGTCAAGTTCGATGTAGGAGTTACTGGTGCTGGTGGAAACGGAAACTATTAGGACGCAAGAGAGGTCGTGTATCTCTCTATCCTAAGATGCATGTACTATCCCTATGTAGCAAGGAACCAGGGCACCCGCAAGGGGATGCTTTCAACAAGAGGTTGGAAGAAACGAAGGGATGTTTGGTAGGGACCGATTGATCGCGTCCAAGGGGCGGGAAGGGGCAACACGTCGGCAACAATCCCGTGTAAGGACGTGTGACCCTCCCCGCCCCGGACGCGATCAATCGGTCCCTACAGGCATTTCCTATCCGATAATCTCTTGCGATAACCACGTCTATGCGTTACACTACACACGCACTATCGTTTCATTCTTGAAAGAACGTTTTGTAGAGAAAGCACAAAGACGTTAGGTAGACCGGGCTAGCAGTATAGCAAGGGATGGGGATACAGGTATCATGCAACTCACATCAACACACAAAAAAGCTCTTGACCACTACTATAAAGAGCTTGCCGCGTATCATGAGAAGAAGGTGACACACGAAACCGCTGTCAGGAGCGCGTTTCAAGACCTGTTAAAAGCTTTCGCACAATCGGCAAATTGGATGCTTATTCCAGAGCAAACGTTGGCGAATGGCAAACGGCCTGATGGGACACTGCGCGATAGCTTCAATCTGCCGCGTGGGTATTGGGAAGCTAAAGATACCAAAGACGACCTGAAGAATGAAATACGCAAGAAAATTAGTGCTGGCTATCCCATTAGCAACACTATTTTTGAAGACACACGCCGCGCTGTCCTGTACCAGAAAAGCAAGCCAGTCCTCGATGTTGATCTTACACAACCCAAAGAGTTGACAGAGGTTTTAGACCTCTTCTTCCACTATGCGGAACCCGATATCGAAACGTTTGAACACGCGGTACAGGACTTCAAAGAGAGTATCCCCGACCTTGCACAGGGACTTATGCAACGTATCAAAGAAGAACATGCCAAAAACAAACCATTTGTCGCCGCCTTCAGTACGTTCCTTGACCTGTGCCGCTCCTCACTTGACCCGAATATGAGTAGCGCGACGGTTGATGAGATGCTGGTGCAACACCTCTTAACCGAACGCCTCTTCCGTACCGTGTTCAACAATCCCGACTTCACACGGCGCAACGTGATCGCGGCAGAGATCGAGAAGGTGATTGAGACCCTCACCAGCCGCTCTTTTGACCGCAACGAGTTCGCACGACGACTGGACCGCTTCTATATTGCTATAGAAAATGCCGCGAAAAATCTTGATGACTGGACCGAGAAGCAACATTTTCTCAACACCGTCTATGAACGCTTCTTTCAAGGCTTCTCAACCAAGCAAGCCGACACACACGGCGTCGTCTACACGCCACAGGAGATTGTCGAGTTCATGTGTGCAAGCGTCGATGTTATCCTACAACGCGAGTTTCATTCCTCACTGTCAGAGCCAGGTGTACAGATACTCGACCCTGCAACAGGGACAGGCAACTTCATCGTCAACCTGATTCAGAATCACATCAACGGTGGCGACCTCGCCCATAAATACAAGCACGACCTCTTCTGCAACGAAATCATGCTGCTGCCCTACTACATCGCCTCGCTCAACATCGAACACGCCTACTACGAGAAAACAGGTAGCTATACCCCCTTTGAAGGCATTTCGTTCGCTGATACGCTCAACCTCGAAGCTAGAAATATGGAATTGTTTAGCGAACGCAATACTGAACGCATCCAACGTCAACGAGATGCACAGATAATGGTGGTGATAGGAAATCCGCCGTACAATGTCGGGCAAAAGAATGAGAATGATAACAACAAAAATCGTAGCTACTCTTCGATTGATAAGCGCATCAGTCAAACCTATGCGAAAGACTCGCAAGCAACGCTTAATACCAAGCTGTACGATGCTTATGTAAAGTTTTTTCGTTGGGCTGTAGACCGTTTGCAAGGAAGAGATGGTATAGTATGTCTTGTTAGTAACAATTCCTTTATTGACCAAATTGCCTTTGACGGTATGCGAAAGCACTTATTGAAGGATTTCAACCAAATTTATCATGTAGATTTGCATGGTAATGTGCGGAAAAATCCCAAACTTTCAGGTACTACCCATAATGTATTTGGTATTCAAGTAGGTGTAGGTATTACAATCGCAACGCGTATTTCCACTACGTCTAGTAAAACACTTTACTATTATCGTGTTCCTGAATATTGGCGCAAGACAGAAAAACTTACCTTTCTTAAAGGGAAGAGCATACATGATGTAGAGTGGAGTGAGTTACAACCTGATACAAAACATACTTGGCTAACTGAAGGTATGCAAGCTGACTTTGATACATCCCTTCCTATGGGAACCAAAGAAACAAAGAATGCAAGGCTTAGTGATGTAAGTTCTCTGTTCAAGCTATATTCGTTAGGTGTTGCAACCAATCGTGACGAATGGCTGTATAGTTTTGACGAACCTTCTTTAACAGAAAAGGTTCAAAAGTTCATACAGAACTACAATACGGAAGTGTTTCGACTATCACAATCAACAACACCTTCGCCTGAACGTAAAGAAGAATTTACGACATTTATTGATAATTTTGTCAACAACACACCTGCTTTTATAAAATGGACGGATAGGCTAAAAGAGGCGTTAGCGAAGAAACAGATACTAAAATTCGATGCATCAAAGATTAGACGTTCCATATATCGCCCTTTTTGTAAACAGTTTCTTTACTTTGACCATTTACTAAATCAACGTCGTTATCAACAGCATTTAATTTTTCCAAAAGGAGCAACGGATAATATTGTTATCTGTGTTCCAGGCATTGGCAACCGAAAAGACTTTGGTTGTCTTGCAACAAATGCAATACCAAGTTTAGATTTAGCCTTTGAAAAATGTCAGACCTTTTCTTATTACATATACGTCGAAGACGGAAGCAATGAGCGCGAAAACGTTACAGATTGGGCATTGGCGCAATTTCGGGGGCAGTACGGCGAGGAAGTGACGAAGTGGGACATCTTCCATTATGTCTATGCTATGTTGCATCATCCAGTCTACCGCGAACGCTATGCGGAAAATTTGAAGCGCGACCTACCACGCATCCCACTTCTATCATCACGCGAGGCGTTCATATCCTGTGTACGCATTGGCAAGGCTCTGATGGAACTGCATCTGAACTATGAAACCATGAAGGAATATCGTCTCAAGTGGGTTGAGAATAAAGATGTGTCAATTAATTGGCGTGTTGAGAAGATGAAGTTGTTACCAGAGAAGGACGCACTCAGGGTCAACGAGTGGCTAACGCTATCAGGAATACCACAAGAGTGCTTTCAATACAGGCTCGGCAATCGCTCGGCCCTTGAATGGGTGATTGACCAATATCAGGTAAGTACCGATGCTCGTAGCGGGATTGTGAGCGACCCCAACCGAGAGGACGATGAGCAGTACATTGTGCGGCTGGTAGGGAAAGTGGTGATGGTGAGCGTAGAGACGGTGAAGTTAGTAGAGGAGTTAGCGCAAGCCGTGAAGCAAGAGGATTGGCTTCATGAAAATATATAAATTATCACAATACAAGTAAACAGGGAGATCGCGAGGGTCTCCCTGCATATTCACGAGTTTCCCATTAAAGGAGGGAGACCTCCGTTCAATACCTTATCAACAATCTGTTGTGCCTGTGGTTCGACATCTTTCAGCAGGTCGGCAAACGCTTTCTCCCCAAGAGCATCGCGTAGAGAGTCTAGTACACGTACTTCATCAGCAACATCCGAAGGACTTTCTACTTGCTCATAAAGCCTTTTAGCAAGTAGTATGCCAGCAAGCCCTGCACGGTAATTGCCTAATTCCAAAAGTATCATCCCTACATTATGTAGCGTGATGCCTTCTCCCCCTCGATTTCCTACTTCTCTCC
>CAWBXD010000003.1:0-114220 GCA_963792705.1 uncultured Chloroflexia bacterium
CATCGTAACTCCGAAATGGAAACTCATTCCATTGTAACTCCGAAAAAAGTAAGAATCAAGGTCCAAATTTTTCCATTGTAACTCCGAAATGCAATACCCAAACTACTAAGTTGTGAGAGAAAGTTCTTAGCAAAATGCAAATTCAATAACTTGTGTCGTCGAGAGGGGAGCAGCGGAATAGGAAACCTATTTTTTAGCTACAGTTTCCATTCTCTCTCGATCATAAGAAAACTTTGCTTACTTTGTTCATCAGGATCAGAGGGTCTAGACGTGAAGAATTCTCGGTTAAAAAGATCATTAAACGTTATGCCCAGAAAGCGTGTGTAGTTTAAATAATTGATAAATTTACCATTGTTGTACTGGCTACTTAGGACATTCGTTCGTGAAAATGCCCTCTTGGGCTTTCAATATTATCCACTTTATCGTGGTCATGTAGGGCTCAGCCATCGAAAGTGCAATGAAATCGTTCCCATGTACAAGAGAAACCGCGCGTGTTTGGGCAACAGACCATGACAAAGCACCACTTCAGACTCAGCGCTCACAGCTGAATGGACCTGGTCCACCAGCTGGATGCTCGCACATGTGGTCTAGCTTCAGGCGGCCCAGCGATAGTCGTGGTGCAGTCCACCCATGATAGGAAGAGCGATCACCTTGCTGCCTGCATCCTGAGCGCAAGGAACCGATCTGTGCCGTTCAGGGATCTGTTGCTGGATACCTTGATGCGGTCGTGCCTGGTTGAAGTACACTACATACTCATTCAGAACGCGCTGGAGTTGCTTCTCCTGCAGTATGAGCAGATGATCGAGGCATTCTTGTCTAACGCTCCTCAAATAGCGTTCGCAGATGGCATTGGCTCGTGGGGCATGATACGGCGTTTTCAGCATCTTGATACCGCTCGTTTTCGCCACACGAGCAAAGCAAGGCCCGAATTTGCTATCGTTATCCTGGATCAGATACTTTGGTGCTTGCCCATACGGAGTCGCCTCTCGCAGTTGTTGCGCGACCCAAGAATCGGTCGGCGATCGGGTCACGCCAACGTGGATGACCTTCCGTAACTTGAGTTCAACGATGAAGAACGCAAAGAGCGGTCGAAAGAACAGATCGGTCACCTGTAAGAAGTCGCATGCCCAGATCTGTGAGGCTTCATTGTGAAGAAACGTACTCCACTTTTGCCCTAGTGGCTGTTGGGTGCGAACATGCCTCATGTACTTCTGGATGGTGCGCTTGCAGACATGAAGGCCCAGTTTCAGGAGTTCTCCGCGAATCCTTTCTGCACCCCAGAGTCGATTCTCTTTCGCCATCTGCCTGATCAAAGCGATGGTTTCCGCGGCGACCTTGGGCTTGCGAGAAGCGGCCTTGGACTTCCGCTTCCAATACAAACGGAAGAGTTCTCGATGCCACCGGAGCAGGGTCTCTGGCTGCACGATCACCAGGGCCTGCTGCCAGGTTCGAACCAACTTGGCCAGCAGAACGAGCAGGATGCGATCGGTGTTGGTGCATGTCGGCCGTTTCACCTGCCGCCGGAGAATGATAAGTTGCTGGCGCAAGAGGGCATTTTCCGCGATCAGTTCGGACTTGCTTTGACCAAGATCGGATATGGTTTGCAGCGGCAAAGAGGTCAAGAGCGGTTTGGTCCAACGAGTCAAGCGAGAGGAGAGAGTATGCAAGCAGTCATTCAAGAGACGCTGGAGAGCGGTGAAAACTCGACCCATAGAAGAAGGTCCTCCATTACATGAGCGTATTGTCGTCCGAGCATGAGGCTGCGGTTGACGACGTCTAATTCTACACCAACCCTCCTATATTTGCAAACCAGCAAAGGGAATCCTTCTCCGTCTCGAGGTACCTATTTTTTGAACGGATAACCCAAGTAGCCAGTACAAGGAAGCAAATGGTCGAAATTTCACGGAGGCTAAAGCCAGGATACTCCGCCTTGAGATTGACAATCATCTGACACATGTCTGGTGGCAGACTTCGCCCAGGCTCTCGCTCTGCCGTCGACCCTTTGGGAAACAGACTTGCCATGCCTTCTTGCTCAAACCGCTTGGCTTGATGGTGCAGCGTGCGTTCACTGGCTCCCGTTTCTCTCGCACGTGAGGCCGCCGTCTCCCCAAAAGGACAATGGGGCGTAATCTCTCATAGACCTCTTGTTCCGGCCAGAGTGTTGCTTGCTGAATGTCTTGCCACTCATGAGTGCGTTCTCGGCGTTTGCGCTTGTGGGCAGGCATGATGCCCCCTTTTTCGTCGTGGTTCCTCTCTCCTGTTCTCTATGTCGGTTTGTCCAGACAAGAGTAACACGCACCTCTTTGAAGATGGAGAAATAGCCATTTTGGGCTATTTGGCTCTTCCTGCGTGCTGCTTCTCTTCTATAGAGATGCTAGTTTTACCCGCAACGAGGGAATGCCCAAATACGTACCCCCAGCTATGAGTAAGTATGATCCCCTCTGCAACACGAGATCAACTCTAAAGACTAGAGCAAGGGACTATAAACGACTACTCCTTCTCTTTTCCACCTTCATAGCAAAGGGGTACCATGCGTGTGTATGGCGGACCAAGCCTTTAGGGAACAAGACATGATCCAGAACAACATGGTCAGGAAGTGGAGGTCAAGATATAAAGTTAGCTTACCTGTGACCCAGACCCACTCTGCAGTCTGTATGTTGACTCCATTTAACGTTGAGGTATCTTTCCAAAGGGCTGTGATACTATCGCGGCTATTCTGCCCTGATAAGTAAGATTTATTCACAGATGGGAAGAATTTCTGAGTAATTAGGCAACTTGTCGTCGGGTAGTGCCGTTCAGCAAAGCAGGCAATATAACTAGCTTTGCATATCCCCCCGAAACAGTGTACTCGTTTCGGGGGATATGGCCCTCGAGTATGAACGGACCGGATTACAACGAGAAGCATTTTTCGCTCTCAATAAGAACGGCTTTTCTGTGAGAAAACGCAAAAGGAGTGGTGATATGAGAGATCGTTACTCTCTTCGTCCACACTGCTCGCGTTATCAAGTGGCTTAAGAAGCGGCCTCAGAGCTTCGCGTGGTTTTCCGGTCCACTCATACTCGACCCCCTATGTAGAGCACTTCCCTCGTCATTTCAGGATCAGGAGCGTTGGAGCACTGAATGCTCCAAGCCAACCAGTTCCGCGCTGATGTTCCAGACACGCTCCTGTAATGCCTCATCATAGGAAATGGGGACGGACCGTTCCGCCTTGCCGCGCACAAAGTACTTCCCAGTGATGCCTTCCACCTCTGGTGACGTTGCCAGGTAGAGTGCTGTTCGCGCTCCCTGCTCGGGCGATTGAAGGAACAGCTTGATGATGCTAACGAAGGGACGCGCGATTGGCGGGGCCACGTTGTCAACGATGTTCGTTGCTGTAATGCCAGGATGCAAGGCATTGACGGTAATGGCTGTTCCAGTGAGCTGACGTGCGAAGGCGTAACTACACATCACCATCGCAAGCTTGGCCTGACCATAGACATCGAAGGGGACAAATGTCTTCTCGCTCTGCAGATCGTCCAGGTTGATGGTGCGCGTCATGGCGTTGGACGCCACGTTGACAATGCGTACAGGTGCGCTCGCACGCAGAGTGTGCAGAAGCAAATTGGTGAGCAAGAACGCCGAGAGATGATTGATTGCCAGGTTCATCTCGATGCCATCAACGCTCACCTGGCGCTGTTGAACATGTGAGCCAGCGTTGTTCACTAAGACATGCAGGTGGGAATAGCGCTGCTGAAACTCGTCGGCGAGTCGGCGGATGGCCTGTTGAGAGGAGAGGTCCGCTACCAGCAGATCGAGTGAGGCATTGTCTGTTGCAGACGCAATTTCGCGCATGGCTTCCTCACCTCTGCGACGGTCACGGGAGACCATCACAACGGTTGCCCCCTGCCGAGCAAGTTCGGTGGCAATGACTTTTCCCATCCCGGCGTTCGCGCCAGTCACGAGAGCGATTTTGTCGGACATCATGGTCTGTTCCTTTCTTTTGCTCAGGCTGTAAGAGCGAGAGCTTTGTGAATCGAGTTCGTATCGGGGATATGGTGCAGCATGAAAGTAGCGACATCTGCCCGCGAGATGTGCGAAGTGATATGCATCCGAAGATCAGAACGACTCTGATACTGCTGGGTGCGTGGTCCATTGGTCAGAAACGATGGCCGGACGAGTGTCCAGTCCACATCACTGTGCTTGATGAGGTCCTCCATGCGTTCCTTGTCCAGCATTTTTTCGGATTGGATGGTCCAGAGCAGAAGATTGTAGAGATTACGGTGATGACTCTCCGCCGCGCCGTAGGCACTGACAACAAGGAGACGACGCACCCGGGCATGTGTCATGGCCGTCAGAATGCGCTCTATGCCATCGGCGCAGAGCGTCGTCGGCCCGCGCTGGTTGGTCCCTAAAGCACTCAAGACGGCGTCTTGCCTAGTCACAACAGCCTCGACGCAAGCTTGGTCACGGACATCGCCTTGAACGAGAGAGAGACGCTCATGCGGTAGGGAAAAGGCGGCGCGGTTGCGGACAAGCACCGTCACGGCATGTCCCTCTTCTAACGCCAGGTTGACGAGCTGCCGACCAGTGCCACCGGTCGCGCCAAAGATGGCAAGCTTCATGTTCAGGGTCCTTTCATGAATAAAATTTCACTTTGACAATATATCAAATTGATAATAAATAGAGACAAAAAAAGAGGGTGTCAGCATCTTGCATCTGTATTGGTCGTGCTCTGTCACCAGAAGTGTCAAGATGCGTCTACTACGAGTCCGCAGATTGGTATCCATTGGACTGAATCTTGGTGAACAATTCGACAAGGACCAACCGTTCGGTTGGGGTGAGTGAGCTGAGCATACCCTGCGCGAGCTCCTGGAGGTGGGCAGTAAACGCTCCGAGAAGCTGTCTTCCTTGCTCAGTTGGTGTGATCAGAAAGCTGCGACGGTCTTCACGATTGAGGGTACGGATCGCATAGCCCTGTTTTTCCAGGCTATCAAGGATGCGCGTCAGTTTACTGGGGTCGATGCCAACCAGGGCCTGAGTAATCTCCTTGACCATAAGTGGTCCACGCTTCGAGAGGAGAGAGATGATGTTTGCTTCTTCGGGAGAACACAAAGTCTCCTGCTCAAAATGCTGTGACGTGCGACTCAAGGTATCGTTCAAGAAGAGCATGAAGTCAAGCACAGCACGCGCCTGAGATGACGCAAGATCGTCCTCCATCTGCGCCTCCTTCTCTTTTTCGTTCATTCGCTGACGCAAGCAGTCAGTCGAGAACTTCTTTTCTCATTTTATACTTTCGATTTGATATTATATTAACATGATATTTTGTTGGTGTCAAGGGGAAATAGGGTGTTTTTGCATATCCCCCCGAAACGAGTACACCGTTTCGGGGGGATATGCAAAAACACCCCCATAGGCCCATCCGTCAGTGGAAAGAAAATAGCTTCGTCTTTCATCCGGTTCACTCCTTTGCTTTGTAAGAATGCTGTTCTATGGAGTAGTACACACCTGGCCGCCACATTTCGGAAGAAAGCGGAAAGAATGAAAAGATTTGCACTGTGCTCCTGTGACACGGCGCCACATAAGAGAAAACACGACGCACTGAGAGGGCCGTGGCTTGGCTTGAATGAGGAGAAGTGGTATCATAACTTTCCCTGCAAAATTCGCGTTCTAGCACGAATATCTCTGTGATCAACCAGGAACACATGCCCTATGATATCGACTTTTATGATGGCTTACATATATGTGCAGTAGTGTCTGGAACAAAAAAGGCATTTTTAAGGGATAAAAAGAGTCTTTTGAGCACGAACAATGGTCATCATCTGCAATTTTAGTCCAAGTAATACTGCACGTATGAGTAAAGGATCATAAAAGTCGATGTCCCCTCTATCCCCCAAGTGTTCTCTCTTCTTCGTAGTACATCACCATGAGCCGAACCATATGCTGGCCTTCGTTGACAATGCATAAGCAGGGAGTTACAGTAAAAGGAAAAAGCGGCGCATCTGATCTGCAACATGCTCCTCCCACCAAGCACTGAAGCCATGTGAGAAATGCCCACCTTTTGAGACGTATGTTTCTTATCAAGAGAAAAAGGGGAGACCGATTTATCTGATGGGTCGATGTCAAAAAGCTTTCTCCGTTCTACGAGAATGACTTTCCCTCAAAACAAGGAAGGCAAAACGGTTGTATGAGGATACCAGAAGAACGTTTCCCTGTGCTCATTCCATCAGGAAAGCTGCATGACACCAGGAACGGTTGCAGCAGACGCACGTTTCTGATAGGAGGAGGAGTCGGCATTGGAGGGGTCGTTGCGGCTCTTGCTGGTGGAAGCTGGTGGCTGCATACGCCATCTTCCCAGCCATTAGCGGTACCTGTCGATAAACACCGAATACTCAATCTCCCGCTTGCAGGAGATCACGCGCCTCGTCCTTTCCAAAATCTTCCCAGCGTAGAATACGCCTGGTTGCCTGATAGTATGCATCTTGCCATTGCTCTCCCAGGCAAGATCTTGCTGGTCAATGTCAAGACGGGACAGCTTGTATGGCAGCAGGCCCGATCCCTTGAAAAAGAACTAGACGCAGTCCTCCTGCTCAACTGGTCAACGGATGGGAAGCAGATCTATACGGTTCAGGAGAGCGGCGTTCCGGGAGGACAGATTGCCTGGCCCGCTCTTTCCCAGGCGTACAACCCGGGATTGGCTCCATGGGAGTTCGCTTTCTCTGCTGATCGGACCTATCTGGCGTTTATCAGACCCACGCAGGACACCGAGGTCCAGATCTGGAATATCCCGCAAAAGAGCCTCGTCGCTCGCTATCAGATTCCGGTGAATACGATGGATAATGCTCTGTCTTGGTCGCCCACGAGTCCGTCTCTGGCCATCTACACCAATCAGAGGCAACCGGAGATTCATCTCTGGCAGGCGGGAGAGAAGCGCCTCCTCTGGACAACGGATCTCTCCACGCTCAGAGACCAAACTGACAGAGGAATGAAGTGGTCTTCTGATGGCTTGGCCCTGGCATATGCGTATCAGTCAGGTGGTGCTGTTCTCGGAGCGCTAGACGCGCAGACCGGTACCATTCGTTTCCAAACGACGATGGCTCTCTCGTTTCCTGAGGCGATTGGGGAAGCATTTGCCTGGTCTCCCAATGGGACACGCCTGGCTTTCTTCGCCAACGAGCAGAACAAACCGACACTTCAGGTGTGGCAGGCACAAACGGGTCAGTATCTCTTTACCTGTCAGCGTGTTCAAGGCTCAGTCGGCCTGGTCCGTGGTGGAGTAGGGAGTCCAAATCTCGGGGAGCCTGGCATTGTCTCCTGGTCACCAGATGGAAAATATCTGGTTGCCCGAACGCTCCCTGATAACAAGCCAGCTCAGGCCACGCTCCAATTTTGGGATGCGCACACCGGTGAAGCGCTTTTCTCCTATCAGGCGCCCTACGAGGATGACTTTTTGAGCTGGTCTCCCAAATTACTCTGGTCCCCTGATAGCCACTTCCTAGCTCTGTACATGGTGACCCGTGCAAATTGCTTGATACCGTATGGTTTTCCCGGCCACCCGAGATGTGCATACGCCTATGCTCTTCAAGTGTTTCAGGTCGGGTGACTTCCCCTTCGCTCGACCTGTTGCATTCTTGCTGCGCAGAAGATGCCCAAATGCCGTGAATCCCTGATAAGGGCGTAGAGAAAACGCAGAAAGAGGTCAGCTATAGGGGACGCGTGCCTGAAAACTGTCTTGCCACATCCTCTGTGTTCTGTTTTCAGGCACGTTTTCAGGCTCCCTGCTATCAGAATGGCCGCGCAGTAGATTGGAAGGGAGTATCCGTTGGGACTGGCTTCTCAGGCGGAATGAGGCCGGGTGCTTTCAGTTGGTACTCCTTGCATTTATGTCCAAATATACACATGTACTCACCTCTCTACATACTAGGAATGTCCAATGTCTACAATCATCTTGAGAATGGGACACACTTCCTTTCAGAGACGAGAAGGGGTGTTCATCATCACGAGTAGAGACAGGAGTGCTGGCAGTAGCTCCTGATTTGGGAAGGCAGGAGTAAGTACCCAACAATGTGAAGTATGCTATGCGGAAATCTCTTTAAGACCTGTTACCGATATAGAAACAGGAAGGGAGATGTGGGTGTGCTGCACTGGTACATGCGGTAATGTGCAATATGCTTCCTCTCCGGGGAAAAAGAGAGCGACATGACGCGACAGCGATGCCGCTAAGGACCTTTTTGCAGAGTAGCCAATTCGCCTTATGGTGGAGCGTGTCGCGTCATGTCGCCCGTTCTATAGGTATGAAAATGGAAGACGAACGTGAAGACCTCACGACCCTGGAAATGGCGGAGCAGGCCGAGGTCACAATTCGCACCGTGCAACGCTGGCTCAAGAGTGGGAAGCTCCAGGCGGAAGTGCTACCACACGGCAAGTACCGCGTCAATCCGTTTGACCTGGTGGAACTCTCGTTGCCCTTGACCGAACGCGCAGCCGCTACACCCAAGAAGCGACGACTCAGTTACGACGAGCTGCACGACACGATGATCCATTTGACGATTGAAGTAGAGGCACTGGATATTCGACTCGAAGAGGCTGAGCGGAAGATAGCGTCTCTGGAGAAGCGGCGATCATCGGCTGCCTCGACGAAGAAGGCACCCACGTCGGCGAAGAAGCGTACAACGAAAAGCCGCTCAACGACGTTGCCGAGCGATCTTGTGACGTGGCAGTCATTTGCGCGTCTGCATGATATTCCAGAACGTGCCGTCGCCAAAGCCATCAAGGAGCAGAAGTTGTTGGTAAATGACTTACGACATGAGCGGGTTTTGCCCTCCGACGTGAGCACTTGCCCGTCCACTTGAGCAGCACAACCAGTATTCAAGTGGAAAGCCGCTCTAGAAGCGAATCGCTCTGCACCATTTTTGTACATTGAGTGCTCATGATTCGCCACAAAATTGGCCTTGAGTGGAGATCCCAGAATTCAGTGAACCCGAATCTGTACAAGTATGCGGGAGGTGTCCCCTCTAGACAAGGAAGAACCGCCCGCATACTTCATCCAATTGTCTCCCAGCTCATTCTGGGATGTACGCGCCAACCGGCATCTCGCGAGCGACAAGCGCAGAGGTGATTTTGAGGAAGAATCAAACCGTGATCACCAATGGCTCGCCGGTTGCTAGGACCCGCACCGATGTTGTTGGGGAAAGCGTAGCGGTGGTTTGCTGGAAGTGCTGCGTCAGCGCAGCAGGCTTGCCTGCGTACTTCAAAATCAGCGTATCCACGATAGGCCCTCCCTTGAAGGTATAATGGATCGGCACGGCGTAACGAGGCTGAAGAATCCGACAGAGTTCGGCAGCATCAGCCGCGTCCATGACCACCTTGCGATTGCCAGACGGGCGAATTCGCAGACCGTTGATGGCAAGTAGCACCACATCGATCTGCGAACAATGCGCTGGAATTTCCGAGAGTTCAGGAATGAGCAGTGTGTCACCGCCAAAGTAGACCGTTGCGCCACCAGCTTGCAGCAGATACGTGATCTCCGGCACGCCATGTTTCCCAGGCACCGCGGTGACGGTGATCGGGCCGAAGGTGGTCGTTTCCCAGGCATCCATCTCAACCACATGGGTGAAACCAACCTGGCGCGCGTCCTGGGCAATCCCTCGCTTGACTGCCATCGGGACCTGCTTGTCGGGATAGGCCCGAAAGGCTTGCATATCATAATGATCGTAGTGTCCGTGGCTGACCACGACTCCGGCGAGGCGGGGCAGCTTCTCCAGCGTGATGCCATACGGCTCGCCATGAGAGTAGCCAAACCGCTCTGAAAACCAGGGATCGGTGAGAACCTGGGAGCCGTCGAAGTCGATCAGGACACTGGAATGCGCGATGCGCACAAGGGTGATGGTTGCCATCACGATCTCCTTTCGTTGCCTTGCTTGTTCTTTCTCCTTCAGGATGGCTCTCTCTTGTCAGCTTTCCTTTTCTCTGCATAGGCTCTCTGCCAAAAGGTGGGGCGTCCCCTGAATCAAGAATGACGGTAAAAATACACGTCCGTTCACACCATCTGCTTTGCCGGCTACATCTTGAAGAGTGATGCGATGGCTAGCTCTCTCACATAAGGATAGAGCGGGAAGGCCTCCAGAGTCTTTTGTACCTCATCGTGTGACGCTCCCCGTAGCACAAGCCAGACGTGTGAACGGTCAACACTGAGATAGAGTGCCTGTATTGTTCCTTGCTCTTGTAAGACGTGAATATGCGCCTGCTCCTGGGGCAAACGGGCACGAATTTCTTCTTGATCGTATGGGGAAAAGCTGCCACTCACCATACATTCCATGTGTACGATTCCTCTTTCTTTTTGTGTTTTGCGACGCCACCGTTTGTCCTGGGAAGACACAACAGCGATGTCAGTTGCTGACATGGCAAGCATACCATATACTAGAAATGATGTCAATGACTGCCATGAAGGAGGGTGAAGAGATGGGCCGATGGGAACCCGATGCCAGGGGCCGACTGGAGCAGGCGGCTCTGGACCTGTACCAGGAACGCGGGTTTGAGCAGACGACGGTGACGGAGATCGCTGAACGGGCTGGTCTCACTGAGCGGACCTTCTTCCGCCACTTCGTCGATAAGCGCGAGGTGCTGTTCGGGGAGCAGGACTTGCTGCGCACTCTTTGTGTGCGTACCATCGAAGCTGCGCCTGCTTCCACTCTGCCGCTCGATGCTGTTGCCACAGCCCTGGAGGCCCTCGTGCCTGTGTTGCAGGAGCGTCATGAACTTGTCCGGCAGCGTCAGGCGGTGATCGCCGCAAACCTAGGGCTCCAAGAACGCGAACTGCTGAAAGAGGCATGGCTCACCTCGGCCATGGCCGAAGCGTTGCAAAGACGTGGCGTGACGAACCCTGCCGCGAGCCTTGCCGCAGAAGTCGGAGTCATCGCGTTCAAAACAGCGTTTAACCGCTGGGTCAACGAACCCGACGCACAAGGTCTGTCGCGACTGATCCGAGTGTCCCGCGACCAGCTCAAGGACATCGTCGCTGGCACATAACCACGACATGCGCGTCACTCCGCGTGATTCTGCGGAACCGGTCCACTCTTAGTGAAAGTGTAAGAAGAGCAGCTCTTTTGCTTTTCTTTTCCATGTGGAGACAAAAGGGGAGCAATCGTCAGAGAAACTCATCCTTCACCAAGTTTGTGCCAGATCCGGAATTGTTGGATGTACACCTGAGCGTTGTTGTCTGTTCCGTTGTTGATACTGTTGCTTCATTCAATTTACTAAGGATTGCTCCTCTTTTCATACCGTGAGAGGAAGTTCATCCTTCCTGCCTAGGGTCGAGAAAGACTCGTTTTTGGGATATCACTTCTTACTTTTTGAATGAAGCAACAGTATCCGTTGTTCCTGAGAGGCCAGATAGAAGCTCTGATTGCCCACATCAGGCACCTCCTTGCGTAGGACTGATGCTAGCCATTCTCTGGCAGAAGCCGGATCGAGGTCGAAAGAAACGAGAGAATGGCGATATTCCAGGCATATATATGAGCCATTTCTGCTTCTTATGGCCTGCTACCCTGCCCTGGCGGCAGCTTACGTCGCAGTCCCCTTTCCAAAAATTTTTGAGGAACTTCCCAACTGTTCAGATTGTGCCCGTTATGCCCGCGCTACTTTGTGGCTGGTGACAGCTCGTATAATCAGAGCATCCGGTTCACAGATGATGGTGAGAACGAGGTGACAGCAGCGGCTCGACCGCGGACGTAAGAATGTTCCCCATCATCTCGGGCTGGTCCAAGTTTGAACCGTATCGAGTGGCTGTGACCACGTATCACGAGCTCAAGCCAGACCTTGCCCTCCGATCCGGCTGAAGTGTCTCGTTCATTTTCTGAAAGAAGGAGCTGTATTCATGACTTCTCCCACCTCTGGAGTGATGTACTCTCTCTTCGTTGGGATTGACATTGCTGCGACAACGGCTTCTGTCGCCTGGATTTCACCAGGCAATAAGGTCACGCGTGCTCTTAGCATTGATCAGTCCCCACAAGGCTTCAGTATTCTGCACCAGCGATTGCTTTCAACAGGCCACTCTGCAGCAAGCACCCTGGTGGTCATGGAGGCAACTGGCTCCTACTGGATCACTCTCGCTACTCACTTGACGCAAGCAGGATTTGCCGTCAGCGTCATTAATCCCGCTCAAGCACATTACTTTGCTAAGGCCCTGCTCAAACGCGCCAAGACCGATGCCATTGATGCACAAACGCTTGCTCAGCTTGCTTCTTCGCTTCAACCAGCGGTATGGTGTCCGCCTCCTCAGGTGTATACGGAACTTTCTCAGCGTTTAGCTGAGCGTGAGAGTCTCCTGGAGATACGACAACAACTGCGGAATCAACTCCATGCTCTCTCGCAAAACCCTACCGTCATTCCCTCAGTCCGCACTCGTATGGAGAGCTTACTTGAGACTCTGACCAAGCAAATTGACCAGGTAGAAACAGAACTTGAGGAAGCTCTTACGTTTGACGTGACATGGGCCGCGTCATCACAACGCCTTCAGACCATTCCAGGCATTGGGCCTCTCACGGCAGCGTGGCTTCTCGTCACCACACTCAATTTCACGCTCTGTCAGACAGTGGAGGAGCTCACCGCCTACGCTGGTCTTGCTCCCCATGCGTATCAATCGGGAACCAGTGTGCATGGACGGACCAGCATTGGACACGCTGGCAATGCGACACTACGAACAGCATTGTATCTTGCGACGCTCTCGGCGGCTCAACACAACCCGCTGATCAAGAGCTTCTATGACCGATTACGTACTGCTGGCAAACCGATGAAGGTTGCTCGTTGTGCTGCCGCACGCAAACTCCTTCATTTGGCCTTTGCTCTGGTGAAACACAAGGAGGACTTTGACCCACTTCACGCGCACAAACTCCTTCAACCTGCTTGATCTCTTTTCGTTTTCGAGTATAGTGCTCGTACTTCAAGCAAAAACACCTTCTGTTTTTTGCTTTCAATCGGGCATACCTTTTTCAGACCACGTAAGCAAGGTACAGTCAAGGCTTGCGAAGCAACCCGAAGGGGAAGCCTTGACAGCACCTTGTGACGTGGTACACTTCTACGAGCCTGATCGAAGCTCCTGATTTCTGCTCGTTCTGAACAGGGCATCTCTCTCTTGACAATGAATACCGTATCTTACGTAGCTCTACCCCTATATGCTCGTCTTGCTACGAATGAGAGCGACGTGATCGGGAGAGCGGTCATGACATCCCACTTCTCATCACTGAGAGACGGAAAAACTACCGTTTCTCTTCAGAAATGCCCGATGTATCGGGCTTAGCGTACAGTTTTCACCTTTCGATACGCTGATCCCAAGAAGGTTGAGGACCACTCTGCACCTTCCTTGCTACTGAGGTACCGACGGGCCATTCCCACATCTTCATGAGAGCAGTAACTTCGTTGGCAATCCGCGTTAACAACAGTTCTATGCACATGTAAAAAAGAGACTGAGCGCAGGTGCCGTGTTATTGATTGAACTCTTGCTTGGAGTGCGCCTCTGGTATGCGATCCAGCAGAAACGCGACAGAAAGATAGCTGCCTGAAGCGAGAGGAACGGGAGAAATGCTTCAATCTCGTTCCCTAAGTCCCTGTTGCCAGGCAAAAACAGCGGCTTGCGTCCGATCTGTCACATGCAGTTTACTTAAAATATTGCTGATGTACCCGCGCACGGTCTTATCACTCAGCATAAGATGTTCTGCAATAACAGCATTGGATGATCCATCTGCCAGCAGGTGTAAAACTTCCAGTTCGCGTGGAGTCAGTTCTGCGAAGGCTGGAGGAACCTTGCACTTTGTTTCTCGTACTTCCTGGATCATACGACTGGCTACTTGCGAGTGTAGGACAAATTCGCCGCGCACAGCTTTCCTCAGGCTTTCGGCCAGAGCTCTGGGACGAATATCTTTAAGGATATAAGAGATAGCTCCTGCACGCAATGCGGGGAAAATGTGCTCATCCTCCGCATAAGAGGTGAGAACTACTACCTGTGTGCTTGGACTGATCCGTTTGATCTGACGGGTTGCTTCAACACCATTCATACCCGGTAAGAGTAAATCCATCAGCACGACATTCGGGAGGAGCTGCGCGATCAGGCGCAGGGCGGTTTCGGCACTTTCGGCTTCCCCCACCACCTGCAAATCGGGATGCATACCTAGTAGTGTGCGTATACCTTGTCGAACGACGGCATGATCATCCACAATGAAAATGGTAATAGACTCATTCATCGCATAATTTCACTTTCCCTGGTGGCGGCTTGATACGGTAAAAGGGAGCAACATGCAACAATACCTGTCCCCTCACCTTCAGCACTTTGGATCTGAAGCGTTCCCCCTATCTGTTCGATCCGCTCACACATCGAGCGTAGCCCAATCCCTTCCTGCTCTGCGCCTTGCACATTAAAACCCTGCCCATTATCGGAAAGGGAAAGGCGGATCTGGCGTTCTGTCCATTCCATACATAGCTCGACCCTGGTGGCATGGCTATGACGAGCGACGTTGGAGAGGGCTTCCTGGGTCAGTCGCCAGAGCGCATCCTCGACTTCTAAAGGCAGTTGACATATTTCTGGAAGGTGGACTTCAGCGGCAATACTGCTCTGACGGCTCCAGATGGTCACATAGTCACGCAAAACCGCCGTCAATTCTTGGGTTTGCAAACGAGCAGGGCGTAGCGCATGGATCAGCGACGTTAGCTCTTGCTGCACCTGATAGCTTAGTTCATCAGCTTCTCTAAGATGCATACGCGCCGCTACTCTATCCTGTTCGAGCAGTGAGCGAGCCAGTTCGACCTGCATTGCCAGTGCAAAAACCTGTTGCTTGATGCTATCATGCAGATCGCGCGAGAGACGAGCCCGCTCTTCCAGGCGTGCATTTTGCTCAACCAAGTGCTTTTCCCGTGCTAGGTGTTCGGTAAGTTGCTCAGCCATCAGGTTAAAGTGGGCTTCGAGTTGTCCAATCTCATCTGCTGCTACGGCGGGAAGACGTTGATCGTATCGACCTGTCGCGAAACTGGTTGTTGCGGCAGCTATTCTGCGCAAGCGCCCAATGATTCCTCGTGTGGAAACGAGGCCAAAAAGTCCCGCGATGAGGGAAAAGATAACGACATCAGGGAAGACCATCTGGTTCCAGGTCAGGCTTGGTGACTGCATAAAAAGGAGCACTATCGAATGAATAATCAGGAGGAAGAGTACCATCCCGATGGTTACCAGGATATATGATAGGGTCATACGAACCTGCAAACCTTTCCATTTTGAGGAATGCTTTCCTCGATGACTGTTCTGCTGTGTCTGTGTAGGTCTTTTGTCTTCCATCACCTATCTCCTTGTTTTCCCTTATTCCAGGCACCCATACGCTGATTATCTGAACTTTGGCACTTTAACGCTCTTCCTATCTTACAACAGGATGTGGCTTACAACAGGATGTGGAACAAGAAAAGGGTAAAGGAATAAGCGATATTTGGGCCTCCATTCTTCACCCACGCCTCATCTGTGAACCTTTTTCCTATCGTGCCGAGCTTACAGCATCGGCATTTTTCTCCCTGCCAGGAAGCCTCGCTCCATTTTTTGTGAGCGGAGTATAGCGCTGGAGAGAGCGAACCAGAAAGGGAAGACCAATGATCCCAGGAATAAACCAGAAAGCCAGTACAGGCAGACTATTCACGGACGGGATCTGATCGCCGTTATCTACGAGAAAGGCTGTCAGTAGCCCGATGTACGATCCGGTCATGCCAAGAATATGGACACGCAGCCAGCCTTTCCGCTGTGCTATGGAGAGTCTGCTATTGCGGCGCGTGCGTCCGGTAATAGAGCCAACCAGCACCAGCTCATAGGATACCAGCACTGTGTAGAATAAGTAGAAGTCCTTTTGCCAATATTCAAATGAGAGGATCGTTGCACTAAGAAAGACGAGCGAGTAGGTCCACAAGTAGTAACTTCCCCAACGAAGATGTCGTCCCCGACGCTTCGGTACAACAAATGCAATAATCCCAATAATCACACTGCTCAATCCCGCAAGAACATGCGCAATGAGTGGGAGGATAAAGTACATAACCTCACTTGCCTTTCATAGAAATGATGACACCGACTCGTATCAGTGTTGTCGCATATGAAAACTATTCGTTGCAATAAAACCGTACTCCCCTCGATGCTCTCTTGGCTCTGGAAGCGGAATGATAGTTTGAAGGGAACCCATTTTATCGCAATGAAAACTTGAAACACGAGTAAACCATCATATGAGTCGATGTCAAATGATCGCCATAGGAGCGAAACGTAACGGACGACAACTATTGGGTAAGTTTCTTATGCAACGATCCCTTCGCCTGCTGGACGCAGCCGCGAGATGATGACGAGTGCCCAGAGAAGGCAACAAAAGGCGAGTGCCTGGACTGCCGCTCGCAGAGCCTCCCAGAACTCGAACCCATTCAAGGCATGTTGCAGAGCAACCGGGTCATTGCTCTGTGCGGTGCTCATCATGAGTGGTGCCGCTTGCGTAGTGATGATCAACGAACTGATCGCAAAGAGTGCAGCCCCGTAGATGGGGAAAGCACCCTCACGCGGCAAACGCTGCCTGCCGATAAGAAAGACGATCGCTGCAACAACACTGAAAACCGTCCCACCAATCTTTTCAAGTGGGTAGAAGATCAGACCATTTGTCCCCAGATCTGCCCATCGGCTAAATGCGGCCCAGGCCAGCGGACCAACATGTTGCCATGCTGGCATCTGGACGATGACCCGATCGATGCCACTACCCGACAAGCCATCAAATGCTGCCGCCACAAGGAGACAGCCAAGGAGAAGGAAACGCGTCCTTGTGGCTGGTACATATTTCTGGCTCACCTGCTCAGAATAACTCATATCGTGTGTTCTTCTTTCTAGAGGAGAATTAGCGAACAATCACAGTCAGGTTCATATTCACGTGAACCGTACAATACAGATGAAATGTACCTGACGTAGCAAAAGGGCCAATAGAAGCTGTACTGTTGCCCGAAATCTGTAGCGCATTAACCCGTGGTGCATTGGACTCATGGACTGTTTGCGCAACACCATTCTTCCACATACCATTGGCAATAATATGAGGATTACTACTGTCGTCAACTAGCATGAGCTTTTCACCTTTGTGAAGTGTAATTGACGATTGGGAAAATTGTGTTCCATCCAGATGGACTTCGTTTCCTGCCTGAGGCGTAGTACTACCACAGGCAATAAGAGCCACTGAAGCGATGCTAAAGAGCAGCAAGAGTGTGAAGAAACTTTTTACCACGTTATTTCCCTCCGTCACCATGGAGAATTGTTACTGACGGTCGTTGAAGCTGCCAGACTCGATAGCTCAAAAAGAGTGGAAGAGTAAAGACCAGCAGAGCATTGACTGGATGCAAGGCCGCGAGAGCTGATACACCAGTCGTGTTTGAGAGTTTAATTAACACTGGTTGCAAAAATGCTAGAACCGCCAGGAGCACCGTCAAAATGTTAATTGAGCGTGGAAGACGCCCGGCGAGTCCGAGAACCAAAAGAATGAGCGGAAACCAGATAATCACATAGCCAAAGCTTTTATGCGCCCCAATAAATGATCCAGAGACCATAATAGCCAAGCCTGCGAGAAAGACCTGAACCACAATACAGGCAGGAAATAGCAGCGCACCCCAGAAATAGCCCCACTGGAGCCAGGAACGGAGCGAACTTACCTTTTCCTCTCCCTTCAATACGTCGCCCGCAGCAGAATAGTTTGGCTGTAATTTCATCAACATCTCCTCTTTTCATGTTATGCGTACTGTCTTACAAGAGGCCAGGGGATGGATACATCTGATAGTTATCAGCATGGTGGAAAGTATACAGGCTTCAAGAGAATGAAGAGAACCGTCTGAAGACGGTAGAAGATGCGACAGGAGTTGGTGTTTTCCTAAATTGACCTCGATTGGTCACCAACTGCATCATTTACTACAATATGACCATCTTGTCGCAGTTGTGAGCACGCGAAGAGGCCAGCCCAGACATGACACACGTCGCCCACATCTCCCCGGTGGCCTGGCAACATATCAATTTCTATGGTCAGTATGAGTTTACCAAAGCACCAGAGCCCATCAATATAGAGGAGATCGTCGAAGCCTTAGCGCATCACCCCATCCTCTCGATGGTCGACGAAGGAAATGTCTAATTGAGACCAAATGCACCGTTTCGGGGGTCATGCAAAACCCCCCAATGTGCGATGGTTTTAATTGTGAGCATATAAATTATATGCTGCACACAACTATTCATATCGACATGATTTATTGTGTGCGTTTTATAGATATTCTGCTCACAACATCTATTGCTACCGGACATTTGGCCTATCAGTGTCTTCTTGACGAAAAAGTACGACGTACCATATAACTGCGCATCAGCTTTGCAAGAGCTGGCCCTAGAAGCCACGCGATGGATACGAAGCCTCCCTGTAACTTCACAAAGATGAGAACGTAAGAGCGACGTGTTTCCTTCCAAAGAGGCATGTCCTGAGTGAGAAACAGTAGATTTGAAATGTACTTATGAAAATGAAGCTATCTCAACCGTAGTTATATGGTACATCGTACTTTTCCGTCAGGATAACACCGACAGGCCAGTCTTACCTGAGGCTATGCAGGCGCTTGACACACGCATATTTTTGATACTATACTGTACGTATAGTTTACTTTATAAAGGAGCAGAATACATATGTTCATTCCGTGTCTTGCTGACTATCATAGGGGTTTGGCCTACAGACACAGCAAAAATGCCATCGTTGCACTCCCCACAATTGTGGACGTTGACCTCGTCAGTGAGAGACAACCATGAAGATGATCACTGATTCTTCCGCAGAGATGGTACCACTTTCAGGTCGTCCGCTCCGCAAGCAAAGTGTACGTGCTCGCACACTAGTGCTCCAGGCAACACGAGAACTGCTGCTGGAAGGTGGACTCAAAGCTGCAACCGTCGATGCGATCAGTGCTCGCTCTGGTGTCAGCAAAGCTACCATGTACAAACATTGGCCCAATCGGACGATGGTTGCGATTGATGCCTTCGCTGAATACATGACCGAGCAGGTTCCTGTCCCCGATATCGGCAACGCCCTCGGTGACATGACTCTCCACCTCGTCCATGTCGGCGAATTTTACGCAAGCCCGGCAGGAACGATTTATGCCCAATTATTGGCACAGACAGTGAGTGATCCAGAGGCGAGAGAACTGCTTATCCGACGCTTCATGGAAGGACGAAGGCAGGTGGTACGTCTCTTATGGCAACGCGCTCTTGACCGTGGTGAGGTTCGCAGGGACGTGGATGTCGAGATCGCCATTGATGTTCTCTCTGGAGCTGTGATCTTTCGCCTGATCGCAGGTCATGCCCCCCTAGACCGCACGCACTTGGAGGCCATCGCGGATGCGGCTCTCGGCGGTTTACTCGTCGTCAACGAACGTTCTATGAAAGACGGAAAGATAGTGTTTGAAGGAGAATCGATCTCATGAAACAGGTACAACTCGGGCAAAGTTCTCTCAGCATCTCCCGCATTGGTTTGGGATGTATGGGCATGTCTCAATCCTACGGACCGACCAACGAGGCCGAGTCCATTGCCACCATTCACCGTGCTCTTGAATTGGGCATCAATTTTCTCGATACGTCTGATCGGTATGGAGCGGGCAAGAACGAAGAACTCCTGCAGAAAGCTCTGATTGGACGACGAGACCAGGTGGTACTGGCTACGAAATTTGGGATTGGGCGTGATCTTGAGCAAGAGGGCAAGCGTGTAAGTGGCAAACCTGAGTACGTCAAACGTGCCTGTGATGCCAGTTTACAGCGGCTCAGCACGGATCATATTGATCTGTACTATCAGCACCGTGTCGATCCTGACACGCCTATTGAAGATACGGTTGGCGCAATGGCTGATCTGGTGAAAGCAGGAAAGGTTCGCGCTCTTGGTCTAAGCGAAGCCTCTGCTCAGACACTCAAGCGTGCTGCAAGGGTGCATCCCATTAGTGCGCTTGAGTCGGAATATTCGCTGTGGAGTCAAGAGATCGAGGAGGAAGTCATTCCAACCTGTCGGGAATTGGGCATCACGATTGTTGCGTATAGTCCCCTTGGACGAGGGTTTTTAAGCGGGCAGCTACGACGCTTTGAGGATTTGGCCCCTGACGATTTTCGGCGTGGACTGCCGCGTTTCCAGGGCGAAAACTTCCAGGCCAATCTTGATCTGGTCAAAGAACTGGAAGCCATTGCCCATGAAAAAGGGGTAGAGACGAGTCAACTTGCGCTTGCCTGGATTCTCGCACAAGGAGACGATATTGTTCCGATCCCCGGAACGAAGCGACGCACGTATCTGGAACAAAACGTGCAGGCAACCGAGATCGTCTTGACTCCTGATGATCTTAAACGCATCAATGCGCTGACGAGACCAATAGGTGCTCGCTATGACGAACGTGGAATGAGATCGACGAATGTGTAACTGTCTGAAGAGCATCATCATGTGGAGTGCCTCACAGAAATGATGCTCACCATTCAGGGGGAAGGAGAGAGAAGAGATGCAGAAACTGCCAATGCCTATCAAAATAGATGAACATGCGGCAAGAGGGGACGAATCGCTCGCGGTGCAAGACACCAGGGGAACCGCTCGTCACACTTCCACATTGGGCGCGAGAGGCGGGAAGGATATGGGAAGCATCTATTCTGCTCGCTTCCCGTCTCCTTTCCGTTTGCACGTTCAATCGTGGAGGTATGAGCAAGCCCTACAGACGACATTCCGTAGGGCTTGTACGTCGCTTCTATGTCTTGCTCTCAGGCGAGACGTGCAACGAGCCTGCTTTTAGCATGGCGCATTTTTGTGATAGATTTCAGATTACTGAAACAAAAAGCGCAGACTCACCCTCTCGATGAAACCGCGCTGCTCGATCTACACTCTTCTCTCTTTGCCTGGATGATAGATGCTCTCTCGATTGTCATACAGGAACGTCAGGAACACCTCCGTCTCTGCATTGGTGAAAGTACGCTTCTTTGTCTCGACATTGCCCTGGTAGTAAATAGCGTGAATGTTGGCTCTTACACACTCTGGGTGAAAATGATCAGTTTTTCCTTCAAGAAATCTCTTTTCGTGCTCAGAATGGGAACGCTCTTTCTTGGATAAACTCATCATTCACCCAGAGTGTGTAAGACCCAGATTTGGCCCAATTTACCACCTGGTCGTCTCGCTCTTCCCACCAGAGGGCCAGGGAACCTTCGTACACACTCACGCTATGGTTCCATGTCGTCTCACCACGAGGAGCAAGCTGTACTCTTCCTTGTTCTTCATGCTGCATATGCAAAACTCACTTTCTATTGCAGAGATACATAAAACGTTACGCATACTCTGTAACGCTTTATGAAATAAGGACTACCAATCATGGGCGTTGTGAGGACACTCGTCGCATTCCCGAAACGTTGGGAAGCGTTCAAAGAGTTCTACAAACTGCTTCTGGCCGACGTAATCCAACGCAGTTTTCACCACCACCCCCTTCACTTTCCAATATCCCTGCTCCGGCCACAACTTCTGTTCCTTAATGGCTTTAGCGACAGCACGTTCTGGAATATCATGCAGACGTGCGAATGACTGCCAGGTCACAAGATCACTCGGCAACGTCGTTGAGCGACTTTTGCTCGTGCGCTTCTTCGCCAACGTGGGTGCCTTCTTCGTCGGGGCAGCCGGTGATCGCCGCTTCTCCAGGTGCGCTATCTTCCGCTCGGCCTCTTCGAGTCAGATATCCAGTGCCTCTAGTTCAATCGTCAAATGGATCATCGTGTCGTGCAGCTCGTCGTAACTCAATCGTCGCTTCTTCGTGTTGCCGCTGCGCGTTCGGTCAGGGGCAACGAGAGTTCCACCAGGTCAAACGGATTGACGCGGTACTTGCCGTGTGGCAGCTCTTCCGCCTTGAGCTTCCCACTCTTGAGCCAGCGTTGCACGGTGCGGATCGTTACCTCTGCCTGCTCCGCCATCTCTTGTGTTGTGAGGTCTTCACGTTCTTCTTCCATACCTCTATAACGGGCGACATGACGCGACACACACTCCGCTAAGACGATTGTGCTACTGGGAAAAGCATCCTTAACGGCGTCCCTGTCGCGTCATGTCGTCAGAATTTCGTGAGAGCATCGTTCACTTTTTGATGTTTGTCTATGTTGTGTGTAGATAACAAGAAAGTTGCTCACAACAAGAGAAGGGAGCGGTAGAATATGCTTTGGTTGTGCGCGTTTTATTAGAAACATGCTCACAACAACTTATAGTGCGCCCGTCCACTTGCACCTGGATTTGGTGCGAATGTTCTTTTAGAGGAGGGGCCACTGTGGATGCTCGATGGCGTTCTGGTCGTCGTCGTCGGTGGGGGTGCTGCGCTCCTCGTCGGGGATGAGTCCCAACTGCACCGTGTAAATGGCGGCCGTTTGCTGCCCTCTTCGCGCCACCTATACTTCAAATAGGGGCCATACAGCACATCCTCAAACATCGCCACGTCTTCCGGCACGTCTTCCCCTTTGCGCATGTAGGCACGAGCCGCCGTCGAGAGCCGTTGCTTGGAGACGTAGAACTCTTCAAACCATCCAATCCCACTCGTGATGGTGGATCGCACTTGTTTCACCAACTCATCAAACTGTGCCAATTGCATCCGGGTGTGCTCCGCATCGCCGTAGATGTGGCGGTGGTTGACCTGTCGCTCAAGCGGCTGCGGTCCCTCCTCATCCTGTTTCGGCATCTCCTGCGGCTGACGCGCCTGCTCGATGGCCTGCTGTAATTCCTGGAGAATGCGGTGATCGGGTGCCAAGAAGTCACGCGCTAGCTCGATGGCGACCTGGGACGCCTGCAATCGTTCGAGGAGCCGCTTGCGCCTGATGCCAAGAAAGGTCGCGAGAATGTGGTCGCGGTGTTTGTGGTCCTGATAGGTTTCCCATAAAAAGGCTTTGAGCGCGTTCTCTTCTTGGCTCATCTGTGCGTCTGGATCATCGAGCTGCTCTAGCTCGGCGAGCAGTGCTTGGAGTTGGCCGACCTGCTCTGCCAGCAAGAGGCGATAATTTCGCGCCTCCCGTATCTGGTCGTCCAGCGCGTGTGGAAAGCCTGGACGAAACTTGAGTCGTCCCGTAAAGCTCGGTTCGATGCGCCGCTCCTGGGTCTGTTTGTGTGGTCGGCCACCGCTTCCTTTTTTGCCTGTTGGTTGCTGCCGCTTCTTTACCATGAGTCGCTCTCCTTGCTGTATTGTGAGCAAGTATACACAATCCTGCACACAACTATTCATATCGACATGATTTTATTGTGTGCGTTTTATAGATATTCTGCTCACAACAACTATTGCTGCTGGACATTTTCCCTTCATTTACCATCCAATACATAGAACAAAGCACCATTTACGTTGTTGTATCATTCTTTTTCTGCTCCGATGCTGATTCTTCTTCGTCTTCCTCATCCTGGTTGAGCGTTTCTATCAGGTCGAGAAGTTCTGGCCGGCCCATTTGAAACGGCACTGTATAGTTATATTGCACCAGGATGATACCCTCATCAGGCTCGAAAATTCGTACCAGAGCTTCAGTGATGCGGCCTTCTGTTGTACTAAGAGCTTATCCGAAAACCAGAGCTTTGGCAAAAATAAGTTGAGCACAGGCGAGATGAAGGAACGCCAGGTAATTTCCCCCTTTCTTCTCCCAGCGGACCAAGAGGCGACGCGAGCGGTTGATCCAGGAATGGGTGCGTTCCACGACCCAGCGGCGCGCTCGATAGCCAGGAGTAAAGACCTTTTCTTGCTTTTCAGCGCCCCGACTGCGGATATGAGGTATGTACTGACGGTTTTCTATCTCTTGGAGGATCACTGGATAATCGTAGCCCGCATCCAAACACACGTGTTGCGGATGTGATTCAGTCGGATCGGGCCGAGCAATGACGATGCCGTCCAGGGTTGCACAGAGGAGTTTCATATCATGATGGTTAGCTCCGTCGATGATAATGGCCAAGGGAATTCCAGCGCCGTCAGTCAAGAGACTACGTTTGACACCGAGTTTGCCGCGATCGGTGGGATTGGCTCCAGTCGAGGCACAGCCCAAAGGGGCTTTCGTCATTGCCCCATCCACTGACTGCCACTCCCACTCGATCCCTTGCACTTCATCATACTCCATGAGTCCAGCTTGCCAGAGCGCCTTGAAGAAGCCCTTTTGCTCCCATTCTTGAAAGCGATCATGAACCGTGGAACTCGCACCCAACTCCCGTGGTAACGCATTCCATTGAATCCCCGTGCGTAAGACGTAAATGATAGCCGTAAAAGCTTTGCGATCTTCCATTCGAGGTCTTCCTCCCTTGGCATGTGAGGGAACAGGCCTATCGGTGTGATCCTGACGAAAAAGTACGACGTACCATAGAACTAGTAAATTGCCTACAGAAAAGCTAGCGAGTACTAAGGTATAAATTAGCCTGTGAAGCCAATTGATGATCAATCGGCTTCTTCCATTGCTGGCACTCGTACCATATAACGCTGCAGCCTGTTGAAAAACTCTTTGTTGAGTTTATTCCCTTGTAGTAAGGTAAGCTCAACAAGTATCCTCTCAACTTCTGTGGAACTTGAGAGGATACTTCCAGAAATAGCGAAAAACGTCAAAAAGAAGGGTATTTTCAGCCACTTCCGGGGAGGGATGACTTCCATAGCTTCGTTTTTTGAGCAATCGCTTGAGATTTTGGCCTGCTGCCCTCAGCAACGCCTCACAGTTCACACGCCAAAGGCGTCGTAAGCGGTATCGCCTCATTCCATGCCAATCCTTTCCTTCGGCAAATAATGGTTCCACCCACACACTGCGCTTTCGCATGACTTTCTTGTAGGCTTCTGTCGCGTGATACTCTCGAACGCGTTCAAGATACTCTTCATCGACATGACGGCTCAGGCGTCGTCCTCGTGAACTCGTCGTGCATTGAGCTTTCAAGGGACACGCGTTGCACTCCTTTGCTTTTGCCCAGTATCGCCTGTAGTCCTCTGTAGAACTGGAAGCTGAGTGGTGCAATTCTACTCCATTCGGACAGATGTAGACATCTCGGTCACTCTCATACCGAAAGTCTCGTTGCCCAAAGAACTCGGTGCGCTGATCAAAATGAGGAAGAGGAACATACGCTCGGATCTGTTGCTCTTCCAAAGCCACAATATTCTCCACAGTTCCATACGTGGTGTCACCAGTAAATTGTCTTGGGTGCAACTTCCAACGGGCACGGGCACGCCAGAGCATGTCAAGCGCAGGCTGATTTTCCATGACCTCTGATGGCGTCACTAAAACTTGCAGGATAATACGAGCTTTGCCTCCATCAACCACATAATGCGTGTGATAGCCCAAGTGCGATCCTCCCCCTTTTCCTTGCATCAAGGTCGCATCAGAATCAGTGGTACTCACCTGAAAATCAGCCATACGCTGGTACGTTCCTCGCGTGATCTCTCGGTTTGGTTCTCCTACCCGTTCGATCCAATCGTGACGATTACTGTTGATCGTGGTTAACTCTTTCTGAAGTACTGCGTCAAGATCAGGATGAAGGTGAGAAGGAAGCGAAGCACCTCCTTGCTTGACAGGCATGCTTTGCTCTTCTGCTTCGAGTCTCTCTCCAGCAAAGGGTAAGGGGCGAGGAAGAGGAGGAGGTGCTGTGTCTAGAAGGGAAATATCCTGTTGAGGTGCCTGAGGAGGACCTTCTCCCTCGGTGTTTTTTGCGAGAAAGAGATTTTTTAGATGAGCATCAACGGCGAAGCGTGGCTTGAGGGAAGAGACGGCTGCATTCGCCCGAACTTTTGTCGCGTCAGCATACAACTCTTTGCCCCACACGAGTCCTGCTTGCTGACACTGATCTACCACCGTCTCGAAAAAGCGACGAAAAACGTCAAGTCCATAGCGTGTGCGAATACGAGTTAAACTCGAATGATCAGGAAGGGACTCGTTCAGATTATAGCCAAGATACCAACGAACGCTGAGACGATCAGCAGCGTGATACATGAGTTGCCGCTCCGAACGAATGCCTTCAAAAAACATGACAAGCTGAAGCTTAAAGAACACAATTGGATCAATAGAGGGACGGCCTCCTATGGCATAATAGTCCTTCACAAATTCCTGTACAAACGCCAAATCCAATGTCTGATCCAGCTGGCGATACAAGTGGTCTTTGGGGACCAAATCATCGAGTGAGACATTCGCGAGTGGCACCACGTTGCGTGGTTTTGTTCCCATCATGGTGGAGTTTCTCTTCCTCTACATAGACTTCTTCCTCTCTCCTTATTACGTTCCACCAGGGCTTTAGGTTTTTCAACAGGCTGCAGCGTTATATGGTACATTTGGCAGATTACCAAATAGATACTCTTTGACAAGAACACAAACTGTGTGCTATCTTTTAAAGGCATCTTTTTCTTTCCACAAAAACCAAAACAGTATTTAGAAGGAGGAGCGCCTTGGGTCATATGACACCAACCACAGACCATTCAACTCTGTGGAGGTATGGCACACCATGTCTGATCAATACTCGTGCCGTTGCCCACAGCCGCACTCTGTCCTTTTTCGAGAGCCTCTGAGCGAAAAACACCTTGAGAAGAGAGAAGCCGTGGGCGACGTTTCCCCGACCACGGTTTTTTTGTGCGTGAAAGCCGTGATGTGATCTCTTTCACCTCATGGTTTTTCCATCTTTTCAAGGAGCTTTCAATGCGTTTTTTCTTGCCACAAGGATTACGGCATCACAAGGATTTTCTCAGATTCTGGACAGGGGAGACCATCTCTACATTTGGCTCACAAGTAACCGCATTTGCCCTTCCCATTACTGCTGCGCTCACATTGCACGCCACCGCAATTCAAATGGGAGTCCTCTCGTTTTTAGCTTTTGCTCCCATGGTGTTTTTGAGTCTGTTTGCGGGTGTGGTTGTTGATCGGTTTCCACGTCGGCCTGTGCTTATCATCACAAGCCTAGGGCAGACAATGAGTATCGGGACCATTCCATTCACGGCATTCCTTCATCTATTGCGCCTGGAATATCTCTATGGTATTGCCCTCTTAAGTGGGTGTCTAACCGTCTTTTTTGAGATTGCGTATCAAGCCTATCTTCCCTCACTCGTTGAACAAGAGCACCTGCTTGAAGGAAATGGGAAACTGGAAACGAGCCACGCATTTGCTCAGATCACAGGTCCGGGACTTGCTGGCCTGATTGTTCAATGGCTTACGGCTCCCTTTGCCATGATGATTGATGCCTGCTCATTCCTTATTGCAGCACTCTTTCTTTCCAGAATTAAGAAACCGGAACGGAGAAAAGAACATCATAAACCAGAGCGGACGGTCTTCAAAGAGATCGGTGAGGGGTTGAAGGCAATTTTCCATCATCGTGTCCTCTGGTCAATTGCAGCATGCAATGGGACGATCAATCTTTTCAATAGTGCTCTTATGAGCATTGTTGTTCTCTATGTGGTTCGTGACCTCAAAATAGAGCCCATCGTGTATGGTTTTGTTGTATCAATGGGAAGTGTAGGAGCATTAGTGGGATCTTTTCTAGCTACACGAATTGCTGATCGGTTTGGGATTGGCCCGACCATCATAGGATCTACACTCTTCTATGGAATAGGAAGCCTACTTTTTCCGCTAGCAAGCGTTTCACCGATGGTGGCTCTTCCGTTTCTCATGCTGGGCTGGTTCGTGCAGAGCCTGACGTTGATCATGTTCAACATCACCCAGGTGAGTTTTCGCCAATGTCTTCTTCCCGGACACCTCCAAGGGCGTTTGAATGCCAGTATGCGCTTTCTTATCTGTAGCACCTTGCCGATTGGCTCCCTTTTGGGAGGTGTGGCTGGCGAAGCAATCGGGCTTCTTCCAACTGTCATATTCTCAAGCATTGGAATGTTTTTCGCTTTTCTTTGGGTCCTTTTCTCACCAGTATCCTCTTTGCGAGGGCAACTTGCATTGAAGAGCAATAAGGAGTCTGACATTTCTTAAAGGAGAGAAACAACTCCAACAAAAGAGGGAAAGCTGCTTTTCTCAAAGAGAGCTTTCCCCTTCTCATGACAATTTCCCAATAGCTATGCTAGTTATATGGTACGTCGTATCCTTTCGTCAGAATCACACCGTTAGGCCAGTCACACAGGAAACGGGTCATATGGCCTACCAGTGTGAGAGTGACGAAAAAGTACGACGTACCAGAGAACTACGATTGCGCGAGATGTGATAGCCTTCAATGCGTCTTTAAACCTGTATCTTCTTCCTGAGAAGATGCTTCTGCAAAGCAACTCTATCGCTCTTCCTGGAACCCATTCGCTGTTTTGTCCTTCGTCAATCTCCCTTCTGTGACGAGAGAAACTTTAGAGCCACGTGATGCTGTTCTCCTCACATGCTTGTGGAAGACCTTCATTCGCTGCTTCAATCTGCTCTGTGAGATATCCATAAACAATCATATCCGCATCAACCTGTGGCCCCGTTCCTTCCGGATCACTCCAACGTTTTCGTTGTTCTTCAGTCCCTCCTTCGCCAAGCGCTAGATGTCGCAAGGGAAAGCGAAATCCAAAGCGACAGTGTGGACGACGTTTCTCCCGAAACACAATCACAGCCGAGTTGCCCTCTGTTCCTTCAGGTTCCAGGTAGACCTCATCAACCATAATCCGCTTGCCTCCCGAACCAATCTGCAAATCCTGGCTGAGCAACATCTCCCGCAACCAAAAGAGAACTTTTTGTTCATATGTGTCTGTCATGCTTTCTACTCCTTTTAAACATATGGTTTCTGCGTCTCTCTCATGGTACCTTGTACTCCTGCTCGCAAGCAGAGTGTCCCGATGCGCGGCAACGATGCATGTGGGTTCACGCGTGATTGGTTGGCATCCCCCTCTAGCATCACTTCATGGTCGAGTCGCACTGAAAAGGTGGTCACAGAGAGCAGCTCGCGGTGACACTGTGACATCCAGTTGAGAGTCACAGGTGATGCAGATCGCTCCGGTCCTCTCCCCTATGCACGAAGATGAAACACCTCTATCGCGTCACATCCTCCGGTCTTGGCCGACGTTGTGACGGTGCTGCCGTGTCACAGTCGAGCTGGTCATTCTTCTGTTCAAGTGGTCACTGCTCGAAACGTTGCCGCTTTACTTCCTCTATTCGGGTGGCTACTGCACTCGCCTCGACATAGGTGCAGACCAGTTCTGGGGTTTCCTGCTTATAGAGGTAGAAGCCCCAGCGCCCAAAGCGCGTTGGGAGGACATCTACATTATAGCCATCCTCTCTCACCCATTCGTGGAGTCGATCTGCCCAGTGTGTAGCATTCGCCCACGTCGCCCAGCCTCCATTTGGGTCCTCGTTCATGAGATATTCAGGTTCTGGTGCAGACTGCTCCTGACACTCTTGCTCATAGCCGGTTGATACTGGCGACGCATCCAGTTCCTGGTTGATGGCTTCCTCGTCATGTATTGAAGGTACCTGCTCACTAGTGTGCAGCTCATCTTCTTGGCACATCGTGTTGTTGGTTTGAGCATCGGTGAGCTGCTCCTCGCTCACAGCTTCAGTGAGATTATCTAGCTCATTCTGAACACTCATCTCTGCCCGCTCATAGGCACACACCGTTTTGAGCACTTCCAGACGAAGGGCCTTAAAGAACCACGCCATCTTATTCTGCACGTCAGGATACACCCTCGAGGAGGCTGCGCTCACCCACAACGGGAATGCATCCTGCACAGCTTCATGATCCATACCCTGTGAACGCGCATACTGCCACAACTTGGTCGTATGAGTACGATTGGAGAGAAGAAGGTGTTCGTTATTATAGGAACGCGAAAGCGGATCAATGTGTAGTTCCACCAGTGTTGGGACATGCGTTGGGCGTACGCACTCACCCATATACCTCTCCAATGCATCTTGCTGTTCCAGTGAGACACCATGTGCAAGTACCATTTCTTGCCATTTCGTCGAATTTCCACTCGTATTCTTCTTTTTTGCTTCTTTTGACCGCATCGCGCCCCCCTGTTCCTGAGACGGACGAGAAGGATTCGAAATTCGAGGAGTGGGAACGAGGGTAAGGTGTGAGGTAGGGGGTCGAGTATGAACGGTACGGGAAACAACGATAAGGGCAGAAGCCTTTATCAGACATGCATTTTTGACCTTGTGAATAAGAGAATCAGAGAGAAACAATGCTTTTTGAACCTTTCATGCTCACTCTGCTCTCTTCTCAAATGTGTTTATCACGCTCAAAAATTCTTATCGTTGTTTCCCGTACCGTTCATACTCGACCCCCTAGTTCAGCCCAAATGAATGTCTACATTGTACTTGATAGCAGTTTCGCGTCTATCAGGCCATATACGTTGTCTCTTGTCTGCTCATAAAAACCTCTGGTGAGAGTGAAAAAGTAAGCGGGTACAATTCCTTCCTACAGGAGAGGAGGAGATGACTCAAGTCCTTGCTTGACCGCAGATACAAGTTCGTCGATATCGAAGGGCTTGAAAACAACCTGAATGTCTTTCTTCTGTAAATAGTCTTCCTGTTCGCGAACCTCTCTAAGAGCGGCTGTGCAGATGATGAGAGGAATGGAGGCTGTAGGGGCGTGCATCTTGAGCATTTGCAGGAGTTGTCATCCCTCGTTTTGCTTTCCCAGGAGGAAGTCCAAAATAAGCAGGTCTGGATGCAGATGCTCGATCTCGACGACGTTTTCATAGCCATGGGTCGAGAGAAAAACCTCATATCCTTCTGCTTCAAGAATGACACGGAAGAGGTCTAAGATTTCTTGTGTGTCATCAATCACAAGAATGCGTTGAGCCATGTCTCGCCCTTTTCCGCAAAGGTGTCATGTCTTCCAACGTTTTGAAAGACGGGACTCTTTGCTCACCTATCGCATTCACTCTACCAAATATGGATGAGGAAAGCAAGAGGTGATGAGACTATGTGACGAGTTTTTCAATGGTTTGTACAAATCACCATGTTCCTGCGGAACACCACCACATATGGAATTACTAATTTCAGAGAAAGTCGTCAAGATCAAACGGTTTTTGGAGAACGGGAACGTGACGTTTCTCGGCTTCAAGGAGAGGAATATTGGCACTCATGAAGAGAGCGGGAACGATCTCGAAGCCTTGCATTGCGTGAAGGTGGTCATAGAGGTCAAGCCCATTCATGCCCGGCAGGTGATAATCCAGGAGAAATAGGCACGGCTTAATTTGGTGAATGAGTTGCAACGCTTCAACGCTATTGGTAGCGAGGATAGCCTGATACGACGTTTCGTTTTTTAAAACTTGCAGGAGAACTTCACCAATACTTGCATCGTCCTCTACCAATAAAATGGTGTCTGTGGTCGGAAAGATGTTCATACTGATGGCTTTGACTTTCTTTCTATGGAGTAGAAAATACTCTTTCTACATGTTCAGTACGCACGTCAAGCAACTGTAGTTTCACTTCCTACCGTTTCTCTTATGAATACGGTTATACAAGACGTTTTTAGAAGGGTTTGGTGGCTATGTCGATAGTGAGTGTTTGGGGGTCGAGTATGAACGGTACGGGAAACGGTTCTGACGCAAAGTATGTGGTAAGCACATCAAAAGGAGAATACAGAGAGCGAACAAAGAGAGGAAGAGACACATCCTCTTTTCTCTCATTTCATTGATGTGCTTATCACATACTTTGCGTCAGAACCGTTTCCCGTACCGTTCATACTCGAGAGCCTATCATGGCTGCGGTAAGCGAATGTGTCGTAGGCATACATCCTATTTGCATCTTTTGCCGCTTTCCCCTAAACCACTTTCCTGTTCGATTGCAGATACTGTCGCCGAATAGACAAGCAGGGAAAAAGAAGGGGAAAGTGTGATATTCTCAGAGGAACAGAGATAGCGTGAACAGAAAAGAAAGAGGAAAGCAATGTCCTTACATCCGCAGCCGTTTGCTATCATTCCTGAAGAAACCAAGCGCGTCGCTCATGCGGCTTTTCCCAAAGGCAACCTCTACCTCAGCTTGCGTGACACCTTGAGTCCCTTCTATAAAGATGAAGACTTTGCTTCCCTCTTTTCTCCCTATGGACAACCTGCCGAGGCCCCGTGGAGACTTGCGCTCGTGTGTATCTTCCAATTTCTGGAACATCTTCCTGATCGTCAAGCAGCTGATGCGGTTCGCAGCCATATTGATTGGAAGTATGTATTGGCTTTACCTTTAGATGATTCGGGGTTCCATTTCTCGGTTCTTGGAAAATTTCGAGCACGCTTGCTCGCAGGAAGTGTGGAAACACAGCTTTTAGACCTGCTGCTTGAGCATCTGAAAACCCAGAAGTTGCTCAAAGCTCGTGGACAACAACGCACTGACTCTACCCATATTATTGCAGCCATTCGCAGTCTCAATCGTCTGGAATGTGTGGGAGAAACGCTCCGCGCAGCCCTCAATGCACTTGCAACCCATGCTCCTGAATGGTTGAGTTCTATTACTCCTTCTGAGTGGTTTGATCGCTACAGCACTCGTCTTGAGGAGTCTCGTCTTCCCAAAGGAGAAGAGGCGCGACGGGAGGATGGCAATCTCATTGGTGCTGATGGCTCTTACCTGCTCACCGCACTGTTTGAGGATCCTTCTCTGGCTCCTTTGAGAGCACGGCCGGCCGTAAAAAATCTTCAGCGCATCTGGCTGTATCAGTATTACGCGGAGGAAGGCCAGCTACGGTGGCGTCAGGCGAAAGATCTTCCTCCTGCTGGAATACGTTTCGATTCTCCCTATGACCCTGAAGCTCGGTACGGCAACAAAAGAAGTACCACCTGGACAGGATAGAAGGTTCATTTGACCGAAACGTGTGATGAAGGAGAACCTCATCTCATCACGCACGTCGAGACAACACGTGCGATGATCACCGACAGCGAACTGGTTGTTCCTATTCATAAAGCCCTCTCCACCAAACAGATGCTCCTGAACCAGCATTTGATGGATGCAGGCTAGACCGATGCCGAACTCTTTGCAACGAGTCAGCCCGACTATGGAGTTGATGTCGTCGGTCCTATTCGCTCGAATGGGAGTTGGCAGGCTAAAGCAGAGCAAGGGTTTGATCTGTCCTCGTTCCTCATCAATTGGGACGCGAAGACGGTGACGTGTCCGCAAGGACAAACCAGCAGACATTGGACGCCCGAGCGAACTGCGTGGAATCAGGAGGTGATCGAGGTCTCATTTGCAAAGAAGGATTGTCTCAGTTGTCCCAGGCGAGCAGTATGTACGAAAGCGAAAACGGATCCTCGAACCCTTACCATTCGCCCTCAATTGCAGCATGAAGCTTTACAAGCCGCTCGGAAACGACAAGAGACGGCTGAATTTCGTCAGTTGTATGCCAAACGAGCAGGGGTTGAGGGAACGCTTTCTCAAGGAATTCGTGGGTTTGGATTGCGCCACTGCCGCTATATTGGCCTTTCAAAAGCACATTTACAACACATTTTCACAGCGATTGCGATGAATGTTGTCCGCTCAGCCGCGTGGCTAGAAGGAGTTCCACAAGCTAAAACACGCACGTCGCGCTTTGCGGCTTTACATGCTTGTGGGGCCTAACATTCGACGACAGTATCCGCAATGGAACAGAAAATGAGTTTAAGGGAAAATGGTAAAACATGCAGAGAGCGGACTCTTCCAACACCACATCAATGAACCCAGGAATGTCTGATGTGCAACAGCTATTTGTTTACCTTCACATGTGCTAATGATGACCAAAATGCATCCAATGCGACTGCTCCACGTCGTCCCTCATCCTGGGTCATCCACCAGTGTCCAAAGCCTTGAAGTACCTCGACTCGCGCACCCGCTCGAACTGCTGATCGGCGTCGTTGCTCGTCCGTCCCGACGGCGTGGTCCTCCAACGGCATAATAAATAACCCTGGACGAGCCGCAGCTGCCTCCATGTTAGCTCCAAAATTGGCCATCACCGGTTGGACCGTAGACCGATACATCTGGAGAATGCATTTCCCCATCTGTGCATCGAATGCAGCAGCGACCTCCGTCGCGATTACAGGGTCCATCCCCATAGAAATCTGAGGCGCAGCGCGCTTCTTCACTGACTCCATCTTGTACAAGGCAATGGACGCCTCACCGACGACTGGTATTTGCCAGATCTTGGCGTACTGGTGCCAGACGTACTCGGGGTCGAACAGCCCAATTGCGTCGGAACACCAGCTTCGAATCAAGTCTGGGCGCGCCATCGCGACGATCACTGCGAGTCCGCCTCCTAAATCATGGCCGACGAGATCAACTGGTTCCTTAAACTGCTCAAGTTCGGTGATCAGCCAATCCCGATACTCGAAAACAGTCGCGCCGAACCCGTCCGGCACGGCAGACCCAAACCCGGGCGGCGATAATCGGATCTGGTCGTCATGACCCGCCTCGGACAGCCTCGTCGAAAGCTTTTCCCATACTATAGGGGTTTCGGGAATCCCATGAACAAATACAATACTCATACCGTTGCTCTCCTGTAGTTAGTAACATTGTCATTTACAGCTGGGCCTACTTCCAACTGCTTGCCCATGATACGGTCGAGACGCCTTTTAGGAAGCAGCATTAGAATAGTCCAGTTATGGATTGGCTTCAGAAGCCAATGAGGAGCATAACGTCTCTCTTTCCCTTTTTCATATGGTGCCCCACTTAGGATAGGTATGCACCTTTTACGAGTTGAAATAGGGTCTGTAGACCTTTCCCTCTCTCTTCAGTATGATACTGGCAGAGCCTGAGAAGATGCGTGAGAACGACCGTGAGTTGCTTCTGCGAAACATTCTGGGAAAGCAAGTCTCTCCAGACAGGCCATAAAGACCTACGTAGCCGGTCGATACCTATCACAACATGAAGCATTGAGAACAAGAAGCAAGGGACAAGGAAAACGATCGTTTTTTGTACCATATTCGGACACGAAAATCTCTGACATTCCTACCCACAAACGGGGAAAATAACTGGAATTGAAGAGGTTTTCATTCCCACTACCACGAAGCAAGGAAAAAGCATGCCAGGACAGACCTTTGCCTACTTACGAGTCTCTAAACTGGACCAGGATCTCGAAAAGAATAAAGCAGACATCTTGAAACTTGCTCATGATACGCATCTCGGCTATGTCCAGTTCATCGAAGAGAAAATCTCTGGCAACGTCACCTGGCGGAAACGACAGATTGCCGCCATTCTGGAGCAGGCTCAGGTGGTAAATGTCTTACGAAGTGAGCAGGTTTTGCCCTCAAACGTGAACACTTGCCCTCAATCATGAGCAGTGGTACGAATGCACTTGGGAAAACCGCTCCCCATCAGGGGTATCAGCAGAGCATGTTGTCAATTCATTGAGAATAGCCAGAGAGACATGCTCTTGGCGGTACACGTGGAGATAAACTGTTCCAGAGCTAGCACCCAAACATCAATTCTTGTGATCGCTCACATACAGGAAGGGTACCCTCTTGCGAGAAAAACCATTGGACCTGGACCATTGGACCTGTTAAAATATCCTCAAAGGGAAACAGAACCTATGCGCATTAATGCGCAAACCTGAAGAGGAAGCGACAGAAACTGGCATGTCGGAGAAGACAGCTCTCGCTCTGCTAGAGGCAAGCTACAAGGAGGTATGGTCCATGAAATATTTTGTGACGGGGGCCACCGGCTTTATTGGCGGGCGCGTGGCGCGGCAACTGCTCGCAGCAGGGCATGAGGTCATCATGCTGGTGCGCATGCCATCCAAGGCGCAAGCGTTGGAGGCTCTGGGTGTCAAAGTACATGTGGGTGATATTACCGACAAAGAAAGCTTGCGCGCACCGATGACGGGCGTTGATGGCATCTTTCATATTGCTGCCTGGTATAAAGTGGGCGCGCGGGATACGAGCCAGGCCGAGACGATCAATGTGGGTGGTACACGCAACGTACTGGAGATGATGAGGGAACTGGGGATCCCCAAAGGCGTCTATACCAGCACGCTGACGGTCTTCTCAGATACCAGGGGGCAGATGGTGGATGAGAGCTATATGTACACCGGCACCTCCTTTCTCAGTGAGTATGATCGCACGAAGTGGAAGGCGCATTACGAGGTAGCGCTGCCTCTGATGCAGGTCGGACTCCCACTGGTGATTGTCCAACCAGGGCTGGTCTATGGGCCAGGCGACACCAGCGTTGTTCACGAGGCGTGGGTGACCTATCTGCGCGGGAAGTTGCCTCTGACGCCCAGCGGCGCGAATTCTTGCTGGACGCATGTTGATGACAGTGCGCACGGGCATATTCTGGCCATGGAGCAGGGCAAAGTTGGCGAAAGCTATATCATTGCCGGGCCAAAGTATAGCTTTGTTGAAGTATTCGCTTTCGCAGAACAGATCAGCGGCGTGCGAGCACCGCGCCTGCATTCAGCACCCTGGATGATGAAGGTCATGGCAGAGATGATCGCACTTCTTGGTGCTGTGTTCCCTCTGCCAGAACCCTACAGCGCAGAGGGCATCCGTAGCAGCGCAGGTGTCAGCTATCTGGGCACCAACGAGAAGGCCCGACGAGAACTGGGCTACGCGCCGCGCACGCTGGAGCAGGGCCTGCCAGAGACGCTGGAATACGAAATGCACCAATTGGGAATGAGGTTCCCCAAAAGGTAGAGAGGAGGGAGCTTGATGGGAGCAAAGATTCGCGTTCGGCATCGTTTCCTGGTATGAGGTCGAGAGTGGGTTATTTACAACATGCTCTGCTGATACCCCTGATGGGGAGCGGTTTTCCCAAGTGCATTCGTACCACTGCTCATGATTGAGGGCAAGTGTTCACGTTTGAGGGCAAAACCTGCTCACTTCGTAAGACATTTACCATCAGGATGATGATACCATCATTGTGAGCGAGTTGTCGCGTCTGGGCCGGAGTATGCTAGAATGTATGGAAATTCTCTCCCTGGCGATGCAGAAGAGTATCCGTATTTACGCCGTCAAGGGCAACTGGCAGCTCAACAATAGTAAGATCGTAGCGATGGCCTTTGCCATGGCCGCAGAAATTGAGCGCGACCTGATCTCTCAACGGACCACTGAAGCACTGGCTGTACGCAAACAGCAAGGGATGCCATTGGGCCGCCCCAAAGGCGTTGGCAAAAGTAAATTAGATGCGTATCAGATGGAAATTGTGGCGCTCTTCAAGAATGGGGCAACCAAGACCTGGATCGCCAGGAAATATGGAACCACCCGTCGCAACCTGAGCCACTGGATGAAACAGCACGGAATTGTGTACGTCAAGCTTAGCGGGGAGAAACACTGGTCGCTGCTGAAGAGCAGGTGGCCGCTTAACTTAGCACCTGTTCTGGAATGATTTCCTAAAACTAGGCTTCGAGGAGTAACAGAGCGGGAAACTCGCCCCATTGTTCCTCTTGGCAAATTTGCAGCGAATACGTTTAAAAAAACGAAAGATATTTTGTATGCTCCAGCGTTTTATTGTGCTATCAAGTTCATGATAATGAGATGAGATACAAAGAGTACAGGGGGGTAATATCTTGAGTGAAGAACAACATGGCTCCAGCAACCCATCTTCTGATATGCAAGCGCCAACACCAAAAAGGCGGTGGTCTTCATGGCTGTTTGTGGGTATTTTTTTGATGATGGTGCTGCTGGGTGGGGCAGTAAGTTGGCTTGCCCTGGAGCAAAACGCACTGCTCGTGTTTCCAGGTGCCAGCGACAACTCCTTGGGTGCTCCACTTTGGCATTATCACAGCGATACCAATGTGACACACCAGGTCAACTGGCTGCTTGGGGGGGCTGGGCTAGCCTATGACAGCGATTATGGTACACGCCTCAATCTGGTTCATCTCGTCACCGGGCATCCCTTTCATTATCCAGCTCCTCTCACTGCTGAGACCTCCTGTTTATCTCAGCAGTGTTCTGGCAGCAGTGGAGTGGCACCTGATGGGCGCTATGCGATTGAGGTGGATGACGCGGGATCTCCCCCGGTGCTCAATCTGCGCGTTTGGGATCTGCTCGCTGGTAATCAACGAGTTTTGGATTATACCCAGGCTCTGGCTCGTTCTCCTCAACAGGGATTTGATATGGTCTGGTCGTCCGATGCGACCTTTGTTGCCATTGAAGGTGGCGATGGCTGGTTACTTGTTTGGCATGCTGTGGCTGGACAAAAGCCTTTCCTGTTGAGTGGTGCCTCCGGGAATCTCTCTCACGTCACCTGGTCGCAGAATGACGAGTATGTGGCGGCCAGCACCGATACAGGTATGCTGGATGTCTGGAGTACGCAGACGCAACGACGTGTTATGGAGGCTCCGGTTGGGGCCGCGATTACATTTCTGGCTCTCTCACCCACCGGAACATATGCCGCTGTTGCGACCAACCAGCAGGTGCTTCAGATCTGGGATATTCTAAGCGAGACGCGCCAATTGACGTATCGCGACTCAACCGATCACACGTACCTTGGCCCGGTCTGGGGCCAGGATGGCAAACATCTGCTTTCGCTGGATAAAAACGCCTCGGCCCAAGCTGAGACTCTGCGGATCTGGGACGCGACGAATGGACGCACGCTTGCTGCTGTGCCGATAGAGATGGACAGCGGATGGCTGCTCTCGCCGGATGGCCGCTACGTCGCTACCGAGGACCCTGGTAAGGGCACTGTGCGTATCTGGGATACTCAAACAGGGCGTGCTATCGCCTCTCACGCTGGTTCGCTTCCCTTTGGCGCATTACCCGCGTGGTCGCCGGATAGTGGAAGAGTAGCGACCGTACGTGGAGACAACGCGGTCCAGATCTGGAATGTCCAGACAGGACAGACCGTTTACACCTATCCCGGCAATCGCGAAAGCGTCATGGAGGTAAGTTGGTCCCCTGGTGGCCAGAAGCTGGCTATTCTCACCACCCTGCTGACCTATGGACTGTTCGATTTTCAGCACGCCTCGGCGGCACTGCACGGGAGCAGCATCACAGTCTGGCCCGCGCCTCGTTGAATAGAGAGGCTAACAGGCTGGGCCTTTTGTTATGACAAGTTGTATGTGTGAAAACGGACCAGCCTGTTGAAAAAGTCCTTGTAGAGTTCCCTGGAAAGGATGCGTTTGCTGACGTATGGCGTGACGGGACAAAGAGGCGGGTAAAAAGGAGAGGTAAAGAGCGAAAGCAGTGAAAAAGAGAAGTGATCAGGTTGACACAGGATGGCCCATTCCCAATGGGCTTCAGCGGCACGCGGTGTGAGCCATTTAATTTTTGAAATGATAGTCTCATCGGAACAAACCTCCATCCCCATAATAACTCTTCCGGACACTGACGTAACAAAACTATCTGGAATGAGAGTAGAAGCCTGCCTATTCCAGGCTTAGCGGGAACAAAACCAAAGAAAATCATCCTGGCGAATACTTAGCGGGGAAAACGGGGGGGGAAAATGTTGGGACCCCCTGACTGTTTCTCATGCTTTGCTGGTTCTTCACCTGGTTGGTGCTCATCCTGACTCCTTTCCTCATCGAGTGTGAGACTGAGAAGGTCCTTTTCACGCAAGGAATGTTTGCGTCCTGGTTTCTCTCGTCGTGGTTCCAGCCAGCGGTTCACCAGCTTGTAACTTCCGGTATATCCTCGCTCACAGATTTCACGCGATAACTGCATGACCTTGCGGCATCCTTGTTTCACGCGTTGTTCAAGGTAAGGAACGTAGGGAGCAAGCATACTTTTTGCACGCATGGTTGTCGCTCGTTCGGGAAAAGCACCTGCATACACGAAGCTTCTCACGGTGGTTCGACTCAGCCGTAATTGCTCGGCAATCTCTAGGATACTCACGCCTTGGGTGTATAAACTCACGGCTTCTGCGTATCGTGCTTGTCTCCGCACACGAGCAACTCTGGAAGCGGCAATCTCCGTCTGACTTCGACGACGTTTGTATCGGGGAGCAAATTGCTCACGTTGGGCTGCTTGTTTCTCAAGGAGTGCCGCATGCACTCGTTTGAGGGCTCGCTCCACGGCTTCTCGCAAATTTTTAAGAATATGCCAGCGATCCACAACCTGTTGAGCCATTGGCGCACCTTCACTTGCCCCACGAGCATATTCCGTTGAGCGGTCTCGGCTAATAATCTGAACCCTTGGATGTTCTCGCAACCAGTGAGCAAGTGCTTCCGCTGTTCTTTCAGGAAGCAGATCGATGGGACGATGCGTTTCCAAATTGACGAGAATGGTTCCGTAGGTTCGTCCTCGTCGGAACGCGAAATCATCGATGCCTAACATTTTAGGTGCAACGACTGATGGGACATTCATCTGTTTTGCCAAGCGTAAAAGCGTCGCTGCACTCAGTGCCATTCCTACTTGAGTAAGAAGACGTGAACCTGCTTGTCCGCTGAGAGCAGAGGCAAAGAGTGCAAGCGTTGTAATGAGTCGTGTGGTGCGTTGTGCATGGAGAAAGACAACATCGGGAATGCGCTCGACAAAGGTTTTTCGCTGACACTGCTGATGCTGGCACCGAAAACGACGAACATGCAGCGTTAATTGGACAGTCTTTCCACTCACGGGCAAGTCGTAGGGAGAACGGGTATAAAAGCTATGAATACGTTGAGACATCTGATGACACGTTGGGCAGAGAGCGGTTGTGCTGGAGGCAGAGGCCGTAATGAGCAATTTGGACGCAACAACTGTTATCTCATGAATTTCAAATTCTGGAAGAGAAGAAGGGAATGGAAGCAAGAATATACACCTATCATTTCATTGTGCTCAAGTTTCTTCTATTAGAATCTACGAAGAAGGGTTGCAACTGCTGAGCACGAAAGATGACGGAGAACCCATAACATTTCGTTTTCAGACGCATATCCGTTTGCGCGTTTCAGCAATTGAAGCGCAGAAGCGGCGCATTTAACCTGCCTGCTGGTTCCTCAGTCTTCGCTCTAGCATCATAGTCATTGACAAGAAACACTCTGAGAGAGGGGATTAGAGATTCTCTTTGGTGTATGATGGTATTATGTACGCGCAAAGAATTGGACTGCTTGAGAGTAATGACCATTCATAGTAACAACTTCTACTTTTTCCGTGACCAGTAACTCATACCTCACGAGTAAAGAGCGTAGCCACTCCATTGTATGATGGCGACAGATGGCTCCATCCTCGGTCTCGAACACTCCATACACCTCATACTTTTGCTGAAAGAGATGATAGCGTTCTCGATTCCGCGCATCATTCTGCAAGACGAGATCACTGATATACAAGATGCCACCTGGCTTTAACACACGTACAATTTCCTCAATGAGAGCTCTTTGGGTCTCGTTATCAGGGATACATGTCAGCACCGCAAATAAGAGGACGGCATCAAATGATCCATCGGGATACGAAAGTGACGAAGAATGCATCACGTCAAAGGAGAGATGAGGAAAGGAGTGATGACCTCGACGGATCATCTGAGCAGAAAAGTCCACGCCTTCTATATTTTGATATCCATACTCATACAGTAGGTTCATGGTCCGTCCATAACCACATCCATAATCAAGAATATGGCTTTGTGGGTTTAACGCGCCATCAAGCCAAGAAAAATTGATGGGATGGCTAAAGGTTTTCGTTGCGCCCGGTCCATCCCAGTACTCAAGCTGATCATGAAAATGTGCCAAGACAGTCTCCTCAACTACGATGATCTGAATAGTGTATCATTATTTCGCTCCTACGTTCTGCTGTCGCGACCTTGACCCGCTTTTGGTGTAAACTTGATAACTACATGGTTCTGCGTCATCTTGTGTGCAGGATGAGCTTATTGGAAACCTTCTCGCTTTCGCTGTCCGCCTCCAGAGCGGTTCAAGGTTTGTCAAATTCTTTGTTGATGAGATTTTTGCACGGAAGATGACGCAGAACCACGTAATTATCACGTTTACACGATGATATCGTAGAAAAACAAGAGACAACGCTCATTCTCACAGATATGTAGTTGTTGTCTCTCTGCTTCTGGACTTTGTACAAACCAAGAGAAGTTGCAGCCGAAAAAAGTATTCGCAAGGTAGGCTTTCTTTTTGTCAGTGAACTTGTCCTCACCAAAGGCGTGTCTCCGGTATTGTCCTATTTAATGACAGTGAGCGAACATATATTCGTGCTACTGTTCTCAATCTTCTTGTTATCGCTGAAGAGGTATAAACACAGCATTTCTATACTGTGCCAACCTACAAGCGAAAATTGGTAATCGACCAGGGGCCATAGTACTTCAAGAGGGACACATGATACTTGCTGAGAAGTTGCGCAATTTGCTCAGCCTGCTCTCCATTAGAGGCGTATATCGCAAACATATGCCACCCATGACGCGCCTGTTCTAGGTAGCACATAGCACCGGACCCTTCGTCCGAAGTTGTTCCCAACTGATGAAGTATATTTCTCAAAAGGTTCTGATCCTGAAGCCTTCCCTGTATTCCTTCTACGACCTCCTGGCTTTGAATAAGTCGCATCTCTACGTAACCTACATTCTGTAGTGCCTGAAGTGCCTGCTCAGCCTCCTGAAGGTCTTGCACAACCCCTACCACATGATTCTTTGGAAAGGTTGGAGTTGGCGGCCCAATAGGGTTTTGATTTAGAAATGTCATTCATCTTTTCCTTTCTTTCATACTTCATTCTCAGCATGTATTGGAGCTAAGACTTTCTTAGAGCGAAACGCATACGAATAGCATACTTACCGCGCGTATTTCGCTCTTGGCAATGAGCCTATACAAATCAATCCAGTTGCTACATGCATCAATATCAATGCCCCTACCTCTGGTAGTGTTGTGCCTGGGAATAATTGAACAAACGGGAGTAACACATCAGGAATAAGTGAGACGAGCAACACGACCCACGCTATGCGTTGAAACAGGTGTATTGGACGCTTTGCCCAGCGCAGCGTCAATGAGAAGACAATCACCGCTCCCACGGCTCCTATCACTGTAAAGACGATAACCCCTCCCAGTTGAAGTGGGCTAAATGTCGGTGCAACAAAAAACAGTGCCTTCGTTATTAACGCGATAAGCACGTTTACAAGAACAGCTGCAAGAACCGTAAGTAAACCTATCCACCAGAGGCGCCCAGATATACTACGTCGCTTCGACTCTGTTTGGGATGTTGAGAACATAACGCTTTCCCTTTCTCTTTTTGCTTGCTTGTTCCTAGAACAAGTACAATAAGTATCGCTTACACAACAAACATTGTATAAACAGTAATTGTTATTTATAATACTACTGTGTAATGAGAGAGGAAACAAGACGCAAAAAAGCGTTTTTGTTGGCTAAGCAACAGACAGGAAAAATTGTTGTGAAAGTCCAGAAAACTCACGTAGTCTTCGTTTCCTCAAAGAGAAGAAAAGGAATGTATGTTCATGAAACGAGAAGGAAACAACATCGATCCCCGTGTGAAACGAACACGCAAGCTCTTACAGCAAGCTCTGATGGAAGTGCTAGAGGAGAAAAGATTTACACACATTAGTATTCAAGATATTACTGAGCGAGCGACCGTCAATCGTGCTACATTCTATGCCCACTTTCCCGACAAATATGCACTACTGGACTCTATGTTACGAGAGCAGTTTCAGCAGACAATCACAAAGCGGCTTCCTGCGACTTTGCAGTGGAATGCCACCAGTGTGCGCATACTTATCCGAGCCTCGTTTGAATTTGTGAGCGAGGTGCAACGTCTTTACAAGCCCTTTGACGAACAAATCGAACTGCTCCTCGGCAAAATCATGCAGCCAGAAATCGCACACCTTCTGCTGGAATGGCTCAAGCAAGTACGGGGATTGAAAATCTCACCACGCGTACGGCTAAAAACCGTCGTCTCGGTAATGAGTTGGGTAATTCTCGGAACTGTAATCGAATGGGCCTTCCAACGGACTCTCGATGAGGAGATGCTCTCAACGGAGGAGATCACCAACCAAGTGTTTCTAGTGCTCACGGAAGGCGTGGCACATCTCGTCCCAGGGCTATTACCCTAACATCTGTTTGTTGATGTCCATGTTACGTCGCGCTGAAATCGATCTGCTCAAGCTCCGCGTACTCTACCACACCACAAAGAGTCAGGACAGAAAGACCAAGAAGAAAAATCAGCATACCATAACTGGCATCAGCGAAGTCGCTTAAGATCCAAGATAGGCAGCAAAATCTTGCCTCTCCCACGCATCTTGGGTATACTTGAGGTAAGCTGAGGATAGATGCTGTTGGCGAATTGCCAAAGAGAAGGGAGACTGGACAGAGACTGCTATCATAAGAGCAAACACCTGAAAGAATGCCTGTCTGATGAGGAGGTCACGATGTCCTTGAAGCCAGAACCAATAGGTCCAGTCCCAGAAGAAACAGCCCGGATAGCTCGTGCAGCCTTCCCCAAGGGAAATCTGTACCTGCGCCTGAGAGACGAACTGGGTACACTGTATCAGGATGATCTGTTTGCCGATCTTTTCCCCACTCGTGGTCAAGCCGCCGAAGCTCCGTGGTGCCTAGCACTGGTGACACTCATGCAGTTTCTGGAAGGATTGTCAGACCGTCAAGCCGCCGAGTCCGTGCGTAGCCGCCTGGACTGGAAGTACCTATTGGGGCTAGAGGTGACGAATGCTGGTTTTCACTACTCGCTGCTCTGCGAATTTCGGAGCCGCCTCTTGGCTGGAGGAGCTGAGCATCGCCTCTTTGAGGTACTGCTCACGCATCTCAAAGCCCGTGGCTGGCTCACCGAGCGTCAGCGCCAAAGAACTGACTCGACCCACATTCTCGCGGCTGTTCGTAGTCTCAACCGTCTCGAACTCGTAGGACGTACGCTCCAGCATGCTCTCAATACGCTTGCAGAACTCTCTCCGGACTGGTTTTGTTGACGCAGATCAGCCCCGAGTGGTTCGAGTGCTACAGCCACCCTTTGGATGAGTATCGGCTTCCCAAAGAGAAGGCAGAGCGATTGGTGTTGGCAGAACAGATTGGCAAGGATGGACAGCATTTGCTTGTGCGCATTGTGCAGTCAGAAGCGGCAACATGGCTAGAGAAGGTTCCAGCCATCATGACGCTGCGTCAGGTCTGGGAACAGCAGTACGATCTGGAGGCTTCTCCGATCCAGTGGCACCCTACGGAGAAGTTACCTCCCTCAAGCGAGCGTATTGCCTCCCCTCATGATACCGAAGCCCGCTACAGCACGAAGCGCAGTGTCACCTGGGTCGGCTACAAAGTCCATCTGACCGAAACATGTGAAAAGGACACCCCTCACCTCATTACGCATGTGGAAATAGCTTCTGCGACCGAGGGAGACAGTAGTGCTCTTCCTCGCATTCACGATGCTCTTGCCAAGCGAGAATTACTGCCGCGTGAACATATCGTTGATACGACGTATGGCTCGGCTGATTTGCTGCATGCTTCTCAAGCGGACTACGGTGTAGAAGTGGTTTGCCCGGTGCATCCTGATATGAGCTGGCAGTCCCAAGAGAAGGGAGCTTTTCAGGTGAGCGATTTCCAGATTGAGTGGGATGCGCAAACAGTGACATGTCCACAGGGGAAGAAGAGTCACCACTGGAAGCCAGAACATGGACCACGTGACAAACCGACCATTCAGGTCCAATTTGCCAAAGCTGACTGTCTGGTCTGTCCCGTTCGCGTTCAGTGTACCAGGAGTACACGAGGGCTGCGTGAACTGACGCTCCATCCACGCACAGCCCATCTTGCTCTTCAAGCTGCGCGAGTTCGGCAAGCAACCCCAGATTTCAAAGCGTGCTATGACAAGCGTGCAGGAATAGAAGGCACCATTTCTCAAACGGTGTGTGCTCTGGATGCGCGCCGTTCTCGCTCCATCGGACTGGCGAAAACGCACTTGCAGCAGGTCTTGACCGCAACGGCAATCAACCTGATACGAGCTGTCGCGTGGTTAGAAGAGATTCCGTTCGCAAAAACGAGACGTTCACCCTTTGCGGCACTGCGTACAGTATAAGACCGCTCTCAAAAAGGTAAGGTGCAAGCAATTCGCCAACAGCATCTATCCTGGTCCTACCTCGTTTGCTTACTCATAAAGAGTTGGCCAATGAGGAACATCTGAGCGTGCATTCCGACACCAGTGTTCCTCATGGGACTTCCCTCGGTAAGAGCAGTGGGCCGTCGCCTCAAGTCGCCGAATGAACGTCTTGTTTGGAAACTAGCCGCGATGAGGGAGTTGCTGCAAGGACCAACGATTGCCGTCAGGGTCGCTAAGGTAGACAAAATGCCCCCAATCCTGTACATCGACCTCGCTGACTTCAGCACCTCGTTTGAGCAGTTCTTCGCGGATGGCTCTCGCGTCCTCAACCACCATTTGCAGCCCTTTTTGCGATCCTGGTTGCATATCTGTAATCCCAACCCCAATGGCAATCGAACAGGCGGAGCCTTGAGGAGTCAACTGAACAAAGCGCAGGTTCTCATTCACCTGCTGGTCGAAATCAGCGTGAAAGCCGAGGTTTTCGGTATAAAAGGCTTTGGCACGGTCAACGTCGGAAACGGGGACAATAACCAGTTCGAGTTTCATCTGCATAGAAGTCATTGTTGCTTTCCTCTTTCTATATACTTAACGGTTCTTCTGCTTCAAGTATATCCTGTAAGTAGGACAGAGTCGGTCCTCATTTCGGTGAAGATGATGAATTGGTGAGTATCCAGACCTCTTCAGCACCAAGTCTTGCATCGGCTCTAGCCAGGGAACTCCACTGGGATTCCGTGCATACCGAGGGTGAGCGAGAGTTCACCGCCATGGTGTAGGTCATGCTCCATCACATGCCAGACGACCCAGGCACGCGACAAGTCAACGTGTTTCCCATCCCAGTCGTCGGGGAAGGTCTGTTGCATATCGTCGTCACTCCAACGGGTTAGGCACTCAGTCATACACTGCCAGGTACGTTCGAGGGCCTGCACCATCTCGGCAGGTGTTCGGGTGGGCGCACCTGGCACATCCCAGTTCACATAGCCCTTCACATCGGTGTTGCAGTCTTCGTCTAGGAACTCAGTGAACCAGCCAGCACGGCAACCGATGATATGCAGAGCATTCTCGCCGATAGAGCGCAGGTGAGGTGCAGCACGCAGCTCAAGCTGCTCGACGGTGAGTGGGGCAAGTGCCCCTTTGAAGTGATCCTGATACTCTTTCCAAGAGCTGTAGAACGTCGTAAGCGTGAAGTTGTCTTCAGCCATAGGTCATATCTCCTTTTTTTACTTTGCTTACCGACTATCACAAAAAGTGGTGAGAAGTCGTCCTCATATCGAGCAAAGAGCGAGCAGTTAGGCATAAGGACTGTGACTGAGTTGGCAATATCCTTTTTTGTTCATCGTTCTTTTCCCACATACGCTCTCTCTAAGATGGCAAGATCGAATTTCTTCATTGGCATGAACGCCTGCGTGACCCGATCAATCTGCTCACGCGTGCCGTTTTTCATCATCTCGCCCATAGGTGTGGGCCAGATTTGCCAGGAGAGACCAAACTGGTCTTTCAACCAACCACATTGTTCGGCTTGTGGATCAGCGGAGAGCTTCTCCCAGTAGTAATCGATTTCTGCTTGCGTTTGGCAGGGCACAAGAAAAGAGATAGCCTCGTTGAACGTAAAATGATGTTCTCGCGCGCTGTCCATAGCAGCAAGCCACGTCCCCGTGAGCGAGAAGTCGGCGAACATAATCGTTCCTTCCTTATCCAGCTCCATCCCCTGGGGGTAACGAGCCATTGTGCCTCGCTTGGCCCCTTTGAAGACCGAATAATAAAAATCAATCGCAGTCTCGGCAAGACCAGCGTTCTTCCCTGTAAACATCAGGGAAGGAATAATGAAGGGCCGCTCTTCGCCCATGGGATTCGTGAGCATGAGCTGCCAGGAAAGCCCATATCTGTCCTGTACCCAGCCGTAGCGTTCGCTGAACGGGTAGTGATCGAGGGGCATAAGAGCTGTACCGCCTTCCGACAACTTCTCCCATAGCCGATCTAAATGCACTCGCGCATCTCTGTCTTGTGATGGATCAAAGTTGAGAAGAAATGAAACTGAAGGATTGAATGTGAAAAGCGGGCCGGCACTCATCGCCATGAACGGCTGATTGGCGAGGTCAAACGAAACAAGATCACAATCGCCTGAAGGGGTATCGTGCAATGTGTTGGTACTTGTCACTCTTGAATTAGGCAGTAAAGACGTGTAAAACTCGGCAGCCTCTTTCGCTTCTTTGTCAAACCATAAATGCGGTGTGATTGTTGCCATGATGTCGTTCCTTTCTTTGCCATCTGGAGACGCTTCTCTTCTGTGAAGACCCGTACCCTTTTTCATTACTTCAAGATACCATAATTATCTTCTCTCACACGGGGAGAAAAACGGAAATGAGGAGCTTTTCTATCCCGTTATCCGATAATCATGTGGTACGGCTGGCGATGTGCTTCGCGTTCTGGCAGAAAAAAAGCGGAATGACTCGATGAACGGTTGCAGTCCCTTCATACCCTGCTGTCGTCAGTGCTCATTCCAATCCTTTCCTCCGTTGTCCTGTGGAGGTAAACAGATGCTTACTCTTAGTCCTGCCAGGCGAAGCTGGTCTGCCAAACGCTCGGTTGCCTCGCGACGACCTGAGGATGCTCGAAAGCGAGAGTCGCATCTATACTCTACAATTCGGGTGAGAAACCTTGCTCGGGAGCCACCGCTACATATACATAAGTAGATTCTCGAACAATTTGTTGTGGAGCACAAGGTCGTATCCTTGAAGGGACCCAGCATCGTCTAGGTGTGCTAATTCGGCCAAACCGTCCCTCATCTTGTGCCATAATGAGGAGAGGACGATGATCTTCTTCTAGGCGAGTTGCATTCGCAGCCTCAACCACTTTCCTGTTCCATTACAGATACTTAAGGCCTATTTCCGCCGTGATCCTCGTCTTCCCTCGTATGGTGACTGCTACTTCTCTTCAGCCTTTTCGGCTACTTCCCCATGTTCGACAATATCGCCATCTTGAAACAAGATATTCTGCAAGGCTATTTTCCACGTCGCCTTTTGACGCAGCAGAAACTCGAGGTCCATGCCAAAGTGTTTGAATTCCTCTTGTTGGGCATTTGCCATGATCGCTCGTGCTTCAGCGTTCTGCTCGACAGACATCCTCTGCTCATACCAGTTGATCGCCTCGGCCTCCTCTGTTAGCGAAGCAATCATTCGTGCAAACGTGCGTGTCTCCTGCGAGAGTTCCTGTGCAGGTTCATGATATTGCTCAAATCCCATTCTGGCATCTCCTTTGCAACCCTTTTTGTTGCACGTACTCTTTCTCATCAAAGGAAGTGCTTGAAGTGTTCTTCATGCACTTGTAGTCCTCTAAGGAAACCATCTGGTACAGAACTGTCTTCCCTTCTCCTTAGAACAGGAGGAAGTAAACAATCCAGTCCCTACACTCTACACTAGCAACACAACCAAAGAATCACTCCTCAATAGGGCCAAATCTGGCGTTTGTGTCGAAAGATTAGCACCATTCGGGAGCCTGACATTTTTTACCCCTGAAATCCCTGCTACGAGGTGAGCATTCACCGAGGAATACAGGATACAGGTAGAAAAGAGAGAAGTGTCTCTCGCAATGAGGTCTTTGAGGTCAAGGTTGAGAAGCAATCGCTTATGGCCCTTGAGTAGCGTTAGGTCAACTACTTGAGATCAGTGGTTGTCCATGTGTCGAAATATTTTATGAGACGAGCATGATGCGTGTCGAGAACGTCACGAATTCGCTCGATCTGATCAGCATGTGGTTCATAGACGGCGAGTATTTCATGTCCTTGGTACGCTTCTTCAAGGTACATACTCCCCGTAAAGCCTTCGTCAGTTGTCCCCTGAAAGATATGCATGAGTTTCGTGAGACCACTTTCCTGCTCTGTTGCTTTCCGCGCCGCAATAAAATCCTGGCCGTGGAACAAGAAGATATGCTCAGCCTGATACCCGTTGTGCTGCAGATCCTGTACTGCTTGCTCGGCCTCTTCAAATATATCGAGAACCGCGACAATGTGATCTTTAGGAAAAGAAGATGTTGGAAACCTCTCTCGTGTATTTTGTGTCATATGTGTCCTTTCAAAAAGAAATAACTGCTCTCTGCTCTGCATCATGTCATCTTGCGAAGTTCCTGTCAAACGTGAGTTCTGGATAAGCAGACCCCTCTCCGATGAGTTAAAATAGGAGTCAGATAAACAACTTCTATTCATCATCGGAGGGATCTCGTAATGAGTTTACTCGAATTGTTTTGTGATGTCGATGATTTTATACTTGGCTTTGTGCCACAATGGAAAGCAAGCCACCTAGCAGCAGGCAAACAGCGAAAGCGTGCAGGACAGTTGTGTCCAAGCGAGGTGATGACAAGTCTCATTCATTTTCACCAATCGCACTATCGAACCTTCAAGGCGTACTACACGGAACATGTCCAGGTGTACCTGACCAAGGAATTTCCGCACCTGGTGAGTTATCCGCGCTTTGTGGCACTCATTCCGCAGATGATGCTTCCGCTGCTTGCCTATTTGCAGACCTGCTATGGTGCCTGCACGGGCATCAGCTTCATCGACTCAACCTCGTTGGAAGTCTGTGATCCCAAACGGATTAGCCAGCACCGCGTCTTCGCGGCGGATGCCAAGCGCGGCAAGAGCACCATGGGCTGGTTCTTTGGGTTCAAGCTGCATCTCGCCGTCAATGACCAAGGCGAATTGTTGGCCTGTTGTTTGACCCCAGGCAAGGCTCGATGATCGCAAGCCTGTTCCTGCGATGGTCAAAACACTACGTGGCAAGCTCTTTGGGGATCGCGGCTACATTTCCGCTCCCCTCACCATGCTGCTCTTTGAACAAGGACGGACGTCTCATCACACGGTTGCGTAAAAACATGAAAAACCAGCTCATGCATCTTTCGGACAAGCTTCTCCTGCGCAAACGAGCGATTATCGAGTCCATCATCGACCAGCTCAAGAATATTTCGCAGATCGAGCATTCGTGCCATCGTAGTCCCGCTAATTTTGTCGTTCATGTGATTGCTGGTCTCATTGCCTACAGTCATCAAGACAAAAAACCGGGCTTGCATCTCAATGAGCGTGCTCTCCTGGCTGCTTGATCCGTTTGGCTTATCCAGAACTCACGTTGTCAAGGAAGAAGATGTGTCGTACAGAGCCTCTCGAAAAGTCATACAGTCCTATTCATGCCTCGTGTACGGATTGAGTAGTAGCCATGCGGAAAACAATGATAAGGATTCTAAGGGAAGTGAAAGAGGAGAAAAGATGCTTGTAAAGTACAAGATACATGTTTTTGAGAGGAAACAAGAGTGAAGCTTCTCTTGTTGTTATCAAGAGTCCTGAAAAACTCTGTTGACTCCTCCTTTTTGGCCTTAGCGTGGTTTTTCGCATGGCTACTACTCAGCACCCCTTCCCACAATGGTGCATTTTTCCCTGCTACGCTCGACTCACGGTCGTTCTCACGCTTCTTCTCACGCTGTGCCAGTACCATGAGAAGAGAAGGTGGACATGGACGGCTACAAGAGGACAGAAACAGAGCGACTCTTCAGAGAGGATTGAAGAGCCCGCATGAGTACAACATCTTCACCTTTTAAAGGAGGAACGAACGTATAGGTATGACGAATCCTTCACTCGTAGCAGGCATCTTTCGAGGCCAGGAAGACGCAGACGGCACCATCCTAGAACTTTAGGGTGCTAGCATGAACGCGGATCAGAGCAACGCAACCCGCTACAATTTGAGTATCCTGCAAGAGACCCACAACTCCGCTGAAATTCAGTCGGAAAGCACTCAGATTGTCGTGACGGTTCGAGCAAAGAACGAGACACAGGAAGCCGCAACATCTTAGGAGCAACGCTGATCTGCCATTGGGGATCATCCTTGACCAAGGCATTCCTATCAGAACTTATCGTGAGAGAGAGTAAACACTCATATGAGTTGGTGTCATGACGAAATAGACGGTTTCTCTGAGCAGGAGAGCCGCTTTTCGCTCACTGACTCTCTTGTGGAAGAGAACGTGTCTACGACAGGATCATGAGAGAAGAGAAAAGTCCTATGAGAGGGAGGAAAACGATGACAATGACAGCCGATCCCACACGTTTTGAGCGAGGCCTCTCCATACTGACCGAGGTGGACACACATCACGCAGGTCAGCAGAGAGTGAACAATCTTGGCGGCCTTGTCCGATAGAGTGTGGAATTTGGCTTTGGCTATATGGACTCTCGTCCTGGCATGAGCCTGCGCGAGCGAGAAATCGTAACCATTGCGCTCTTGACGGCTTTAGTGGGCCGCGAGTCGCAACTGCGCTCCCCTAGGGGAGCGGCACTGCATGTAGGAATCACCGTGCAGGAACGGGAAGAAATCGTTCTACAAACCGTTGCGTCTGCGGGATTTCCCACGGCGATCAATGCAATGAAGAGACTCGCTCAAGTCAAGAGCGAAGAAAACCTCTCAGAGAAGGAGTCATCATGAACACCACGATCCCCAATACCAGCCGGACAGCACACCTGCTCGCGCTTATGAAGAAGGGCGACGACGCTTTCAACGCTCGCGACTTTGCCGCGATGGACGCAGTCCACCATCCAGATATGATCGCGCACATCACCGGGAACGCAGAGCCGATCTACGGACGCACAGCGCATGCCGCGATGATGAGGCAGATGTTCCGCATCTTCCCCGACGTCCACGTGGACAACGCCCCCTACCCAATCCAGTTCGGAAGCGGCGACTGGATCACCGTTGTCACCCGCAACACAGGGACCTTCACCGGGGAGATGACCCTGCCCGACGGCAAGGTGATTGCCCCGACAGGAAAAGCATTCGAGGTCGAGTTTGTCCAGACTATCAAGTGGGACGGCGACCAGATCATCGAAATAGCCGCCTTCTGGAATGCCGCTCAGCAGGCGCGGCAGATTGGCCTCGCCAAATAGAGTTACTCATCGTTCTGGATAAGAACCATGAGCTTACCACCAAATTTGCGTCAGAACCTGTTTCTCCCCGTTTGATATGGTCGCCCCAGATTGATGCGATGCAGGAGGCTCTTGAGCAAGCTGCACACAAATAGGACGGAGCGAAACTGTCGTTTGTCGCGATTCTCGATTCAAACAACAGAACCGTGTGCCTTTGAGCATACTAGAAGGAAAAGAAGGAGGCCGTATGGCAGATACTAATAGCGACACGAAACAGGAAAAGCGTTTTATCGACCCTGCGACCGGTGCGCCCAGTGGGTCCTCTTCATCTGAAGGCATCACTGGGTCTGGTACGGAAGCTGGCAATCAGACCACTAGCACAAAAGGAAACGGAACCGAGAAGCCGGACACCAGTGCTTTTGGGGAAGGTCGCAGCGAGCCTGGAGGGAATATTGGAGGACGCAACACTGGCACTTCATCGAAGACCATTGGTGATCAGGATTTTACACAGGGACGCAACGATATGAACATGGTTGATCCCATGACCGGACGCGGCCCAGGTCAGCTCGATAAAATCATTCAGCAGGATAATTCAAGGGAGATTGCAGAACACGACATGCTTCGTCTGTGTAAGGTCTTCGAAATAGACACCGATCCAGCACTCTCACCTGACAAGAGGAAGTTGCGAGACGCTCGTACGAGAGGAGAAATGCTCTTTCATTTCCTCTTCACGACATGGCCCGTACACTTTTTGGCCTTTTTCGATGAGTTGTACCAAACTGTTGCACCCTCTCCCTATAGGCGATTCGACTATGTGATGTACCGATGCAGAAAGTTCATGGGTACATTTATTATTCGAGATACATTTCCCTGGCTTTGGCAAGCCTATGAGCAGCACTGGTATCAGTTTCAACAGTCCAACTGGTACAGGAGAAAACGAGAAGAAGAAGATGCACCGTTGGCGGGCATAGCTGATGGATTATACTAATGCAGCGCGACGCTCTACACAGTGCTACCTCTCTAGTGTGCGAAGAGCAGAAACTGCACTCACTCACGATGCATGACGAGAACATACTGCCTACATTTCTGCTCTCCCTTGATTTTACTAGTACTAGCAAAAGTAGGAGATCTGGGGTACGTCTGAACCCGCTCCTCTCCTTGCTTTAGGCGATGTGCGGGAAAAGGCAATAATTGTGCGAGATCGGGAGTATCGTGAGCGTGAACGAGGACAAGATTTATGAGAACCACTCTATGGGAATGGATGAGAATTACGCAAAAAATGAACAACATATGTGAGAAATTGAGGGGTTCATCAATGTGAACGAGGACAAGAATTGCGGGAACCGATAGAACGGCTCCTAGAGCCAAATTTACCCACTGCGATATCGAGGCTACAGACAATTTATGTGACACGAATTGTAGGCAACAGACAATTTATGTGGCATCCTACATATGGACTACAGACAGAAATTGGTTCAAACCGGACACGAATGGGTTACAAACCTGTCAACATATGTCATAATATAGGAATGAAAGAACCTGCACTCTTGTATCTGCTGGTGGGACTTCCCGGGTCTGGCAAAACCACAAAAGCCAAGCAATTAGAAGTGGAAGCCTCGGCTTTGCGGTTGACCCTTGATGAGTGGATGATTCCGTTATTTGGAAGAAACGATCAGGCAGAACGAGATGCCCTGGAAGGTCGTCTGATCTGGATAGCTTTACGTGCTCTTCAGCTTCATACTAATGTCATCCTAGATTTCGGATTTTGGAGCAAAGACGAACGGTCCTCTCTGAGATGGTTCGCCAAGCAGAGAGGAGCGAAAAGCCAAATCATCTACTTGCCCGTTGACCCAGAAACGCAGCGAAAGCGCATTCAAAACCGCTTTGCAGAGACACCAGACCAGACATGGATAATGAGCGAAGAGGAACTGACGAAATGGCGTGCGTTCTTTCATGAGCCGGATGAAGCTGAGCTACATGGCACCGTCTTGGAAGACGCCCCTCAAGGATATGCGTCCTGGTCTGCTTGGGCGGCCTTGCGCTGGCCGTCGTTGCCCGATGAATATACCTGAGCATTATGACCACATGAGCAGGAAGAGGCGATCAGCTTCGGCCCGTTCATAGAGCGAGCCAACATGAGCTGTTAGATTGTGTTAGCAGAAAGCTCACGCCGAGCCGATACGAACGCCAACACGATTGATGTGAGAGAATATAGGTTTCAATTCCGAGGAGGAGCGTATGAGCCAGACTGCCATGAAGCGTCTGTATCTGATGCAGGTTGGGTCCATGCCGGAATACCAGATTCCGATTGTGTGCTATCTGGTGCAAACGGGTGACGGCAAGAATATTCTGATTGACAGTGGTCTCCCGGAGAGTCTGCCTGAAGGAGATGCGGAGTTCGAGAATGGGCAGGACGTTCTCGAGCAGTTGGCAAGCATTGGCGTACAACCGGACGACATTGATACCGTCATTTCGACGCATTATGATATCGACCATGCCGGAAGACACGCGGCATTCACGAAGGCGCACTATGTTGTTCAGCGTGAGCATCATGTGGATGCGGCGAGCAACCCACGTTTTGCTGCCAATCGACCCCAATGGGATCAGCCAATGGAGCGTATTCGGCTGGTGGACGGGGATACGGAACTGCTGCCGGGGCTGGAGCTGATTGAGACGAGCGGGCATGTGCCGGGACATCAATCGGTGCTGGTGCGGCTTCCCAAAACGGGGGCGATTGTCTTGCCGATTGATGCGGTACCCTTCAGCAGGGGCTTTACCCGTGACGAGCAGGACGACGGGAGCACCCCAGACGCCGAAGCGATCCGCGCCAGTACGATGAAACTGCTTGATCTGGTCGAACGGGAGCATATCGGGCTGGTGATTTTCGGTCATGACCAGAAGCAGTGGGAAGGGCTGAAAAAGCTGCCGGAGTATTACGAGTGAGAGTGAGCTTTCAAGCGGGATCGCCACGCCCGTTTTTCGGCTGGTAAAGAAACCAACCGGACGGGTTCCCCCTTCGTCGCCTCCATACGGCGTACTGGCGGAGAATGACGCAAACGGGCGAGGAGATCCTGGGTCTGGGCAGTGAAATGCTGTTCGCGGCAGTCGTGCTGAAATTGTCCATGGTCCATACGTTTGTTCATGAAGCGTAGTTTATACACGGCCTCTATATGCGATATGCAGTTTCCTTTCCCACGAAAGTTCTTCAAATCGTAATTGTTGGTAGCTCATCTTGATCCCTTTACCTTCCTTCACTTCACTATCTAAAGAATTGAGGCACTTCCACATATTAGTTCCGAAAAGAGCTACTCCGTCCAGAGTAAACAAATTCGCTGTTCAAATCCGCCTCGTTCTCTCCGGCGGCGCACCTGTTCTTCCTGAATGGTTTCTCGAGAAAGAGCATATGTTACTAAGAGGGCGTCAAGTACTTCATGAAGATCAGCTAACTCAATTATCAGATCCTGGACCGTCGCCGTTTGTGATGCTTCACGAGCTTCCTCAACAAGCTTTTCTCGGAGTGCTTGTCGGTATTCCTCCTCGGTCATGGTTGTTAACTCACACATTTGACCTTGGCGACAAATGATCTCAGGGATTGTGTCACGAACTAACTTGTGATATTGCTTACGCATAAACACTCCCCTTCTCCTGCTACATGTGTAGTACCTACCTCACAACACACACAGACAAATTTCCCTAATATGTACTATAAGAAATTCTCAGGATATTACCGTTCAAATCCCATTTTTAAACAAAAGAGCTATAAACTGCTTTGCAACTCTCTGAGATGTCTTGTTAGCACAGATGTACATTATTATCAATTCCAGTAGTAGACCACCCAAGTGAATTTGATGTACCACTATCGTTATCCCAAAACGATAACGAAAGACACGTTGGTCCATTAAGCTGCGTCAATGTTTGTGCTAAGACATCAGAACTCCTGGCTGTCTCAAAAAACAAGTACGTTGTCCCCCCCGGACTATGAGTATATTCAAGGTACGGACTGTTTGAGTCCTGCACATCACTTTTCAGAACCCTGTTACTTTGCGTTGCCGCCGCAATTTGTGCCTGTACATCGGTCCCTGATGAGACCATCCAGGAGCCATTCTGTTGCTGCGTAAACATGCGATAATAGGTAGGCAGTTCCCAGGCAACCGGATGAGTACCAAATAAATGTGGAACTGAGAGCATATATGTATACACCTGCTGAAGCCATGCATCATCTACTACTGATGAAGGCGTAGGAGAAACATTAATCGAGTCATGGTCCAATGCCATAACGATAAAAAAGTCAGCATTGTTTGCGAGTGCCGCCCAATCTTCCCATTTTTGCCAATACGGACTCACTGGCAACGTCTTCCACAGTAACGTCTGTCCTATAGGAATGGGTAATTTCCCTCGCAAAAATGCATCATAGCGAGTGAAGATTTCTGGATGTGTATTGTCGCCATCTTCAATATCATTGATCAAACAATCATAAGGGTACTTCTTGGCTTGATTAACAATAGGTGTCAACAAAGAAGGATTAGCAACAGCACGTTTGGTATAAGCAGTAACGTCTGATCCTTTCCAACCACCAGTCGTTTCTTGCACACTCAGAACACCACAAACGCGCGCATGATACTGAGAATGGACTGTCGTCATTAGGTTTGACAAGCAGCTAAGCATTGCTGGATTCTCTGTATATGACCAAAGAGCACCTGTGTCCGGTTGAAGCCAAAAGTTCCCAAAGACATAGATATCCTTCGCTTTTTTTACTCCCTGCTCATTTATATAATAGGGATTTGCCTGGTAAATTTTCTGTGTTTCCCATCCATCAAGACAGGAAAGTATCCAGACAGACGAACCTGAGAGAGCGTATGATACAGCATTTGTTCCTGGAAGGACAACTCTCGTTGGGCCTACGGTGGCGACAGATTTTTTGGTAGTATGTCTTGAAGCGGGTGTGACGACGGAGGCTTTAAGTACTTGCGTTGGCATTGACATAGCTGCAAACTCTTTGGTAGCTTGATCGAGTTGTCCTGGTGCCCAGACCACAAGAAAGATGATAAGCAAAAGAAGTCCCATCTGAAGAAAAATACTTCGATATGGTCTTCTTTTCATTCTTGTAATCCCCTTTTTGTCTCTTAAATATCTCTTCTTGTGTAGGACGAAGCCGAGTACAAGAAAAGGAGTAGTATAGCAGAAAAGTCATGTTAAGAGTTTGTCAACGAGGATAATCACACCAAACTGCTTATATTTCGTAAAGAGTTCTTTTGCATGATGAAAGTTTAAAGAGTAACATAGAAAATATACGAAAACAGAATGCCATCATATGAGGTGTTCTTAGAAAAGAGAATATTCATGCAACCGATAAAACGTGTGCCTGTAACTACTATTATACTCCTCTTTCTTGCTACACGCTTGGTACTCATAGCAATAACATATATTGGATATATTCTTTTCACTGCTCCAAAGTACTCGATCACACCAGTGGATGTAGCCGCACTCTTCACCACATGGAATCATTGGGATGCGGCTAACTATATCCGTATCGCGCAATATGGCTATCAAACACGGTTTGACCTTGCGTTTTTCCCTCTTTTCCCTTTTCTTATCTCATGCATAAGTCATATTTTGGGAAGTTGGAGTTATCTTTTTGTAGGAACGCTTATTAGCAATGGGTCGTTCTTAGGCGTGTTACTTCTTTTCTTCCGTCTTACGGAAGAGGCCGCAGGGGAGCAGATCGCACGAAGGACTATCCTCTATCTTTGTATCTTTCCAACGGCCTTTTTCTTTTTTGCTGCTTATAATGAATCCCTCTTCCTTGTGTTCGTGCTAGGATGTTTTCTTGCCATGAGACAACAACGTTGGTGGCTCGCAGGTGCGCTTGGTTTTTTTGCTGCATTGACACGTTCGGCGGGGATATTGCTCGTCTTTCCTTATCTTTATGAAGTATGGGAAGCTCATAAAAGTGTTCAGTTCACGAAGAAGTTGCAGTTGCTCCCTGTTCTGCCAGTTGCCTTGATTCCATGTGGAACACTTGTTTATAGTGCATACTGCTGGCTCATAACTGGGAATCCGCTTACCTTCATCACTATTCAATACCACTCAGGGCGTCATCTTTCCTGGCCCTGGCAAGGTCTCTGGCAAGGTATTACAGCTCTTCTGCTTGCTCAGCCATTCGGGTCAGCAAATCAGGCACATCTTCTCCTCGACCTAAGTGCAACACTTGGCTTTCTTTTCCTTGCAGTGCTAGGATGGCGAACACTACGTGTCAGTTATAGCCTTTGGACGGGATTGTTACTCCTCTATATCCTTCTGGAACCTGCGCTGGACAAGCCAGATATCTTGCTTTCCAACCAGCGCTTTGTTTTAGAAATGTTTCCTGCTTTCATTACACTAGCAGCGCTAGGTGTGCAACATCCACGACTCCATCAAGCACTTATGGTCCTCTTTCCCACACTGTTAGCCACATTAAGCATACTTTTCGTGCTGAATCGTTGGATGGTGTGAGCTAATCTCCTTCTGTACTGTGCGGCGACGTGACACGTGATAAAACAAGGCAAGCACAAAGAAGAGGAATAACAGGTTACGCACAAAAATGGTGGCATATAGTGGTGGAAGGAAAGGAATAAACGAAAAATACGAACGTTCATAGAGACATGGATAAATCAGAGTTGTTACAATGCTGATACTTCCCCAGCCTACTAACCATTTCCAGTGCATCTTTCCCACATAAGCAATCAATGGCGCAACCCAGATGAGATATTGAGGGCTAAACACTTTTCCGGTAAGCATCACCACTAGAAGCGTCATCACAACCGAAAGAGGAAGACTGATCTTACCTCGCCATTGCAGCCACCATGTATAGAGTAAACCCAGGAGAAGAAAGACCGTACCACCTTGAGAAACAATAGCTGATAACGGACTCGTGACGTTATAGGAGCCGAAGCTATAGACATACGTCAATGGATAGTGTGCCAGCATACCTACCAGCCAGAGAACTGAAGCAGAGAGCAATTCAATCTGAATAGGTCGATCTTTAAAATAGCTCAAAGGTCCCAATGTTCCATCAACACTCAGGGAAAGCGAAATGAGCGTTATAGCGATACAGATGCCACTAAAAAGAGCGAGCGGTACTACTTTTCTCCAGGCATACCAAGCCCCTTTTTCATGTAATTGCTGACCTATGAGAAACGATGGGAGAAGAATAAGAGGATAAAACTTGCACATCGTTGCTAGTGCAAGGAGTGCAAATGCCCACTTCCAGCGCACTTTTTCAGCATAAAGCACTGCAAGAAATGTAAGGAGAGATGGAAGGAGATCAAAACGTCCTTCGACGGTAGACCAGCATCCAAGGAGTGAATAGACGAGAAACGCAAGGGCAACACCTCGCGTACTCGCGTACACCAGAACAAAATAAAGCACTCCTATGAGCAAGGCCATGAGACACGCAAAGGCAACATGATACAGTGAGATAGGAGCAATTAATGCTATACTGAATGGGATGAGTACCAGCAGGGGATATTCTTTGGGTAAGGTGTGAAAAGGTTGCGAAGAAGACGATGGAATCAAAAAACCGCATTGCTCTTTAGGAAACAATGTCAGCCCTGATGTACCTTGCCAGAAGCCACGAGCATAACACTCATATTTCGACACGTCTGAATTGTACCATGCAAAGCTATGTACATCAAAATATTTCCAGAAAGCCCCAAAAAAGAGGACCACACCTAGCACTATCAGCATCAGAGTTTCTGGGATATGCGCGCGAATAACCTTCACAATACGTACAACAACTTGCATTGTTTTCCATTCTTTCTTAGTATTGCTCATTTGTCTTTCAGTATAAGAACATCTATCCAACAGTGTCAACAACCGTGTAAAAGACCTTGTAGCATTCTTCTACAAGAGATATCCATCCACTTCACTTTCTGTTAGAATAGACACACTTATAGAAATGGAAAAGGGAGGAACGTTTATGCCGCTCGAAAGTCGGCCTATGCGAGAGAGCATCCTTACGGCAGCAGTGCAATTATTTGCAGAATATGGCTATCATGCTGCACCATTGCGCGATATAGCACGCCTCGCAGGTATTCAGGCAGCAAGCATTTATCACCATTATCCCAATAAGCAATCACTGCTTGTCGAGATAATGGAGGTATATATGAAACGCTTGAATACTCAGTTAGAGCACATCATTCAAGAATATCAGAACCCATTACGGTGCCTACAGGAAGCTATTGCCAATCACATTCGCTTACATACAGCCCATAAAGCCGAATTCTTTATTATCAATACAGAGATTCGAGCACTAGAGGGTGAAAACCGTACATACATTCTGACACTACGGGATACCTATGAAATCTTGTTGCAGGAAATTTTGAATGACGGGATGACACGTGGTATGTTTCGCCGAAGTGATAGCAAAGTTGTTTCCTATGCAATCATTGCTATGTGTACAGAAGTTGCAACATGGTTTCGTCCCGACGGACGACTCACAACGCAGCAAGTTGTTACACAATACTGTCAAATCATCACTCAAGGTATACTTGTCCCTGAGTATGTTCAAAAGGAGCAGGAAGGAGCGCATACAACGTGAATATTTCTCGCAAGGGAAAAACATTCCTCTTCGCGTCCATACTTGTCCTTATTCTCTTCTGTGGTAGTCTATTTTTCTTATTTCGAGAGCAAGGAAATGCAAAAATGACGGCTGCACCACCGCTAAGAACATTTGGTGGCCTTCGTCCAGTCCTTAGTCCAACAGCAACAGCACTCTTTTCTGATAACTTTTCTGACAATAGTCAGAACTGGAATGTCGGAGTTGAACCAAAAGATAGTAGCACAATTAATAACGGGACGCTAACGTTGATGGCGGCAAACCACAAGTCATTTCGAGAGCCTCTTCCATCGAATGTTACCTATGGTGATGCTTCTATTGCCACAACCATAACGCTTTTATATGGCGATCAAAATGATAGTGTGGGCCTTTACTTTCGTGCGAATGAGAGCACCGGACAGGGATATTATATTGATATTTACGGTGACGATTCCTACGATATTGCGAAGGTTACTGTTGACGCCGCCCAAAAAACACACGCAACATATCTTGCAGAACCTCAGTATTCATCTGCACTACATCCCAAAGGTCAGAAAAAATGATGTGCATGTGATTATGAAGGGAGTAAACATCGTCTTAGTTATCAATAATACTGTTGTGAAATCAGTACGTGATGGCGAGTTCACAAGCGGGGAAATTATGCTCTTTATCGAGAACGGAAACTCATCTAGTGGTGTAGTGGCCTCGTTCGATGCAGTAGCTGTCTATACCGCTCCCGAACATCTTCCTAACTAGGTAATTATGAAACGCAAAGAAAACGAAAGACCCAAAAAGCTTCTTCCATTGTACGCATGTGCTCTCCTTATCTTGATCCTAGGAGTTGTCTTCATTGCACTAAAACTTGCTCATGAGAAAACACCGACCTCTCTATCACAACATAAGCCGAGTACTCCTACTCCAACTTCAACAATACAAGGAACAGTACTACCACTCTTTTCAGACACGTTTGTAGATAATAGCAAGGGCTGGTCTGTTGTGAACGAGCCTGGGTACATACGTACTTTGCATGACGGCATGTTGACCTTATCCGATACAAATCACAATGTGTTGGTAGAGAGCATTCCCACGAGCACAACCTTTACTAACTTTTCACTCATCACAACCTTTACTTTTACACAGGGTGATGAAAATGATAGCGTTGGTCTTTATTTGCGTGGCGATAGTAACCTTGACCACGATTATCGCATCAATATCTTTGGAAATAATTCTTATGCAATCAGCAAAGAAGCTCTCAATGCAAACAATGAGCTAGAGCAGACATTTCTCGTTCATCGTACTCAAACAAAGCTTCTCACTCCTAGAGGACACGAGAATACACTCTCCATTTTAATGAAAGGGCCTGTAGTGATGATACAAATCAATGGAGAGTCCATTCCTCCACTTACAGATATAGGATATACACACGGTCAAATCGCCCTTTTTGTTGCGAACGGGCTAACGTCAAGCGGCGTTACAGCAAAATTTCATGATCTTGTCATTTATCCAGCACTTGACTAATTTTCATCAGCAAGAAAGGACTCTATTTTCCATGCGTCTACTTGAACTTCGTAGTGAATTGGCGCGGTATGCAAAAAAAATGTATGATAGCCAGCTTGTACAAGCAACTCAGGGAAATGTAAGCGTTCGAGACCCCGAAAGTAAACTCATCTGTATTACTCCAAGTGGTGCAGACTATCAATTGCTCACGGCCGAGGATATTGTAGTGGTTGACGAAAAGGGTTCCATTGTTGAAGGAAAGTGGCATCCTTCAGTGGAAACACCCCTTCATACACTCCTCCTCCAACTGCGATCTGATATCCACTGTGTCATGCATACGCACTCGCCCTATACAACCGCATTTAGCCTTGTGCATCAGCCAATTCCGATGTTTCTCGCGGAGTCTGCATTGTGTCTCGGCGGCGAAGTACCTGTCGCACCATACATGATGTCAGGTACCCCAGCGTTTGCGGCACATGTTGCCAAGCATCTAGGAGATCGCCCAGCATTGCTTTGGGGAAATCATGGAGCGTTGGTTGTTGGCTCAACCTTGTCGCTTACCTTCTCTATTGCTCATGCATTAGAGGATTGCGCCAAAACATATACTCTTGCAAAACAACTCGGTACACTCGTTCCGTTGCCCGATGGAGAGATTGAGCGATTACATGCGTTTTGGGTTAATCATTATGGACAAAAAGCAATAGAAGAATAAACTCATTGTGTGCATAAATAAAAACTAAGATGTGAGTTCCATCTGTGTTATCATGTAGAAAGTCATGCCCTGAATAGCTATCCCTATTTGTTCATAGAAAGAGAGTCTCATCAATGTCTATTGACCTGCGTAGCGATACCGTCACACTTCCAACTCCCGCCATGCGTGAGGCGATGTACCACGCTGAAGTGGGAGACGATGTATATGGCGAAGACCCAACAATCAACCACTTAGAAGAGCTAGCAGCTCAGCACACAGGAAAAGAGGCAGCACTTTTTGTTCCGACGGGTACAATGGGAAACGCGATTGCAGTACTTACACATACAGGTCGAGGACAAGCGGTTCTTGTTGGTGACGAGTCGCATATCTATCACTATGAGGCAGGGGGGCCATCAACGCTTGGTGGTTCGCCGATGTGGGTAATTCCGAATAATGCAGATGGTACACTTGACCTTGGAAAGGTGCAGGCAGGTATAGCAGATGAAAGCGACGAACATGTCGCTGCCACTGCCCTTCTCTGCCTTGAAAATACTCATAATCGTTGTGGTGGCAAAGTCCTCACAGCCACACAAATGCATACAGCGGCTGATCTAGCTCACAAACATGGTATCGCTGTACATGTTGATGGTGCGCGCATCTTTAACGCTGCAGTTGCGCTTAATACTCCTGTCAGTACGTTGGTAGAAGACGTAGACTCACTTATGTTTTGTCTTTCCAAAGGTCTTTGTGCTCCAGTTGGCTCTCTACTCGTGGGAAGTAAAGAGTTTATTAGACGCGCACGTCGTACAAGGAAGTTGCTTGGTGGTGGTATGCGTCAAGCAGGTATTCTTGCCGCCGCAGGGATTGTCGCATTGGAGCAGATGGTAGATAGGCTTGCGGAAGACCATGAGCAAGCCAAACACTTAGCATATGGCTTAGCAGACTATCCTCAGATAGCGATTGACGCCGAGCAAGTGGTCACAGATATTGTCATGTTCAGCTTACGTAAGATGTCTGATCAGCCTACGACACTTGTAGAAACCGAAGAATTTTTGAGTAGAGCACAAAAGCATGGTATTTTGATGGGTCACATGGGTGGAGGTAAAATTCGCGCAGTAACGCATTATGGTATAGAGACACAGCATATCACAGTTGCACTCGCAGAAATTCGTCGTGTTCTCCTTGAAATGTCTTTCTAGCAAGAGTATTACTTTCAGCATTGTGTCAATGTCTGAAACACACGCTGCGACGCAATGAAAGAGTTGACAGGCAGCCTCAACAAAAGATACGATCAAGTGGTACATAAAGTATGAATCACTGAATCTTTTATATTTAGAAAAGGAGCCGTTAGATGGCACTGAAGGACTTCAGCGGAGCAGTTGCAGTGATCACAGGTGGAGCAAGCGGCATTGGTTTGGCGACTGCACGTGCGCTCTATGCTCAGGGGGCGCATGTCGTGCTCGCGGATATCAATAGCGAGCGGCTACAGCAAGCCATAGAGCAAGTACGCCAACACGCGCCTGATATGACAGGTAAAGTGCTAGGCATTCCAACAGATGTAACGCAGGAGGCACAGGTTCAGGCACTTATGCAACAAGCACACAATGCGGATGGACACCTTGATCTCGTCGTCACGAGTGCAGGCGTTGGACGTGGTGGTCCAATTGATCTTTTTAGTGCCGAAGATATGCAGTCTATGCTAAACATCAACTTTATGGGAACGTATAATTGTACGAGAGCCGCGCTCCCAGCTATGCGTAGTCAGCAGCATGGTCACTTTGTATTTCTCAGTTCGGTAGCTGGTAAGATCGGTTCACCTCTGCTTAGTGGCTATACGGCTAGTAAGTGGGCAGTACGAGGTTTCTCATCAGCCCTTCGTGCAGAATTATATGGCACAGGTATTGATGTAACTACTGTTTATCCTGCATGGGTTGATACTCCAATGATTCAGCAAGAGCAAGACGCAATGCAAATCCTAAACATCGTTGCGATGCTTACGCCCGATCAGGTCGCACATGAAATCTTGCAAGCCGTACAAGAAGGCCGCCATGACCTTACTCTTGCTCCCAATCCAGACATTGCGTTAGTGCTTCAAATTATGAAAGACGATCAAGATAAAGCAGAAGAACTTCTTGGACAGAATTTTCAGCAGAGCCTTCAGAAGTTAGTACAGCAGTAAGCTCATAACAATGAGAGGGTGGTTGGTATGCAAAAACACGGCTACTTTGGCTCTGACAGTATGACATGGAGAATAGGGAAAGAGTCTATCTTGCTCTTAGGTGGAGCAAGAGCAGTGTTAATGCAACTAGCGCATCCTCTCGTTGCACTCGGTGTCAGCGAACATAGTAGCTATTTAACTGATCCTTTTAAGCGTACAGAGCATACATTCCTTTTAGGACAAATGCTCACCTTTGGTACCTCTGCCACAGCACGTCGGGCCGCTCGCACCATCAACACCCTTCATAAACATGTGTACGGCACTCTACCTGTAGAGGCAGGCGCGTACTCCAAAAATTCATCCTATCGGGCACGTGATCCTAACCTTTTGCTCTGGGTACATGCGACTCTTGCAGACACTATCCTTCATATCTATCCTCTCTTCGTTGGTCCCCTTACTTATCAAGAGCAAAACCAATACTATCAAGAATCTAAAATGATGGGGTATCTACTAGGACTCACTGCCGCCGATATGCCCTCGACAGTGGACGATCTCTACGCGTATGTCCATGATATGGTTTATAGCAATCAGTTAGCCGCAACTCCGCAAGCGCGACGAATTGTTCAACAAGTGCTTTACCCACCTATTCCAGATATACTTCGTCCACTACTTCATCTCAATCTTCAAATAACCAGTGCGCTCCTACCTCAACCAGTGCGCGAAATCTATGGCCTAGAATGGGGTCTAAAACGCCAAAAAGCCTTTGATGTTATGGCGATGGGAATACGCAGTTCATATCCTCGTTTGCCAGATACGTTGCGTGTATTTCCAATTACGCAAAAGATGATGCGCCAGTAGGAAAACGTATTAGTGAGATGCGGCATTCGTAATGAAGAATGCCATCACAATAAGCCAGCTAATCACAAGGGCAATAAATACACGAATGACCAGACTAGAAACATAAATATTGCGGCGACGTGGCACTTCGCTCGTAGACACTCGTGTAGCAGTAGTCATTCCATTAGTAGACATAGCATGGTTCTCCATTTTCTCGCACGACTTTCTCAAGAGTGGCGTACATACAAGGAGAAAGTCTCTTAACATTGTCTTACTCTATAGAACGAGAGATGGAGAACATGCTAACATATATTACCTTTTAGATACTTGTTTACGACATTCGTCGCATTCACAACTAGCGCGTAATTTCTCGTAGGTATAGATACCTGTTTTATGCCCATCTTCCCAGATAGGTGTTAAACCGTAGCGACCAACTGGCTGCATATTCACCAAAGTCGTTTCCTCCGTACTCAGGTTTTTTTTACTCTGCAGCATCCCTGGCTGTCCACCCTCGCCTGCACACCATGCACAAGGGCATGCCCAGCGTAATCGCTCCCAGTCATGAATACTCTCATGACCATCACTCCATGAAAGAATAAGTCTACGCTCCTCGTCCTCAAGCAGAAATGAGGTAGGTGCTGGATGATCATATTGGCTCATAATTTGTATATCCTCTTCCCCAAATGTCTATGTCAATAAGATAGGAAAACCTATCAGTACTTATTACATGGCTATAGTATGGCGTAATCCCGTATGTTCGTCTATACTAGAGAACATGTTTGTGTTAGTACATTCATCCCATCATACTATACTTGTCTTTCATATCGTTATTTATGGATACAGAGGTCTAAATAAAGTTCGTAGAACACTATGCTTTTCGCCCCTACCTACTTGTTATCGATACTATTTTCGTTACTTTGTAGAGCAGAGAGAAATATAGAAATCTATAGGAGAAAGAAAATTATGTTAGGAACATTGTTGCTTGGCGGCGTGGTCGGCGTTATAGTAGCCACTATAGCCTCGCTCATCGCTCTCAAAGTACATCAACGCAGTCTAAGAAGTACCTCTATTCAACAGCAGGGCTGGGAGCATGCACAAGAGGCACGTCAGCAACAATGGCAAATGCAGCAAGAAAAGCGTACCTTTGTGCTAGAGAAGAAGCTCTCCACAGATGTGCGACAAATACAACAAGATTGGCAAGTATGGCAAGAAAAAGATGCTGCACGTGAGCAATTGCTCAAGCTGCAATATGAGGCTGCCGCTGCACGTGCCACACTTGAAAATGAAGTTGAACATCTTCCATACCTCGAAGAGGCTTCGCTACCTTCTGCCGAACGTCAGCGTCGTCGTACTGCTATATCCAGTACCACGCCCGCTCAGTTACAAGGTGCAAATCTTTCTGGCCGTGATCTTTCGCGTCGCTATCTTAGTGAGGCAAATCTGCGCGGTGCCAATCTTGCACACGCAAATCTTTTCATGACCGATCTTTCTGGCGCATGCCTCGCAGGTGCCGATCTTTCCGGTGCTGATCTCTCTGGTGCAAATCTTATGCATGCAGACCTGCGTGAGGCTACGCTAGCAGATGCTAATGTTCTTGTCACTGACATGAATGATGCGGTTCTACTTGGAACGAATTTACTTAACATTAGGAACCTAACAACAGAACAGATTGCTACAACGATCTACGATGCCACAACACAGTTTGCTGAAGACATAGACATCACCCTTCCACGCATTCCTAGTATTCCTAAGTCCGTCTCATCTGTTTCTTCTACACCTCAAGTCGCTCCTTCTTCATATGATATCGTTCGTGCTCAAAGCCTTGATGCGGTTTCCGACTTGTCCCAGAACGAATTGTTGGAATCATCGGTTCCATCGCTATTATTCCCTGAGACATTGCCAGAAACTCCGCGCTCCGTAGAAGACGATATACTAGAAGAGGGCATACCTACTTGGTCTCCATCAGACGAGACACTCCGTATCCTGGAAGAGCTTCATCTGCCTACGGAACGACAAGAGCGTAGACGTACAGAGAACTTTGGTGCTGCCTCCAAAGAAATGCAAAATGGAAGACGGCGTGTAAGGGCGAGTTGATGCTATCATCTTCGCCGATAGAAAAGCAGGACTGAGCTACCAAGTAATGCACTAATAACCACAAGTGCTGATAAGGGTACATGCATACTTTTTTCGGCAGATACACTCCTCTTAGAGCTTTGTGGTAGTAGTAAACGTGAAAGTCCTTGTTGCTGCGTTGTATAACTTCGCCCCTTCCAGGCTAACGAATGTCCCGCGATAGTATGAAGAATTGAATTCATGGCGATGGCAAGAAAAACTAGTGCTGAAACAGGCATGAGAAGGGCATACCAGAGCCTAATACTAAACTGCTGAAGCCAGGGAAGAGCATTTAATACTTGTATGCTGTAAGCAAGTAGTGCGATAAAAAGTATCAGGTATGATTTTTCTCGACGTGCATCAATGAGCAGTAACGGAACAGAAGCGGCTAATGCCGTACTTATTGCTGTCTGTATTCCTGTCGATGGTGACTGTCTTAGGTACGGATAGGTGTTCTTTCCAAAGCCGTTTGCTATTTGCCAAAAACTTGTGTACATACGTACTGACACAAGGTCCTCGCCCCGACAGGCAAATGAAATGATACCATCTTGCTTTAAGCGAAAGGCCAATGCCGCATCATCAATAATGCTTCCTGCATTCGCTGCATGTCCATCAACCTGATAGTATGCATCACGATGAATAAGAAAGTACTGCCCGTTCGCAAGTGTTCGTCCATCACTATCATTGACATGTGCGTCGATGCCAACGAAGTATTGTTGATACGCAAACGGAAGAAGTAAACGTTCCCAAAATGTTTCGCACCGTTGTTGCGGGAACAACGATAGGGCAGATAGACTGTGTTCTTTGCTGAAATGTATTGTTGAACGAACAGCGGACGGTGCTAATTCTGTGTCAGCATCAACAAAGAGGAGCCAGGGGTATTGTGCGTGGCTTGCACCTATCCAGCAAGCGGAATTCTTGCCCGTCCACCCCTCAGGCGGTCCATCACTAGAAATGAGTCGTACACCTTGCTTACTATACCCTTGTACAATAGTGGCGGTCTCATCTGTAGATGCATCATCAATAACAATAATTTCGTAGAGAGGATAATCTTGACGTACCAATGACTCTAATAATCGTGGTAGGTTTGACTCTTCATTGCGCGCAGGAACAATAATTGAGACACCTTGCACTACTTCATTTTCTCTTTCCTCTATGACAATAGGTAGTATTTCTGGCAGTGTCTCATAGTTTCGCTTTGCTTGTAATCCATTATACAGTTGCCCAGCTAACACAAGGAAAGGCCATACTCTTAACGCACTTCTTTTACTCACTATATTTTTATACTTTCTCTTCAATTAGATATGCTGTCTCGTTTGTTTGTATCACGTCTCCGTACTCCAATTAGTAAACAAAGTATGATTTTTGTATATCACTGTTAAAGAGGTACAAAGAGATGGTATACTATCGGCAAATCACCAAACTTCTATGAGGACGTGTTTCGATGATAGATGAACAGCAGTTGCCACTGGCAGGTAAAATCGCCTTAGTAACAGGCAGTGGACAAGGCATAGGAAGAGCAACAGCACAACGTTTAGCCAAACTTGGTGCCGACATTATCGTAAATTATCGCAGTAATACGAGTGCTGCAACAGAAACGAAAGTAAGTATTGAAGCATTTGGAAGAAAATGCGCCCTTGTTCAAGCCGATGTAAGCCAGGAGCAAGATGTTACGCGTCTCTTCACAGAGGCAACACAAATGCTTGGGCCGGTCACAATCCTTGTCAATAACGCTGGAACTACAAGAGATAAACTCATTCTCCAAATGTCTCTAGCAGATTTTGAGCACATACTAGATAGTAATCTTCGTTCTACGTTCCTCTGTACGAAAGCTGCTTTGCGTCCAATGATGAAGGCACGATGGGGTCGGATTATTAATGTCGCCTCAGTTGCTGGTCTACTTGGCCCTGCAGGACAAGCTAACTATGCAGCTTCAAAGGCGGCTGTTATCGCCCTGACATTGACTACCGCTCGTGAGATGGCAAGTCGCAATATTACTGCCAATGCCGTCGCACCAGGGTTTATTCCCACAGAGCTTACTTCTACTCTTACAGAGCAACAGAAAAAATTCCTCATTGATGCAACCCCCCTTGGACGTTTTGGAACAACAGAAGAGATAGCTGGCACTATCGCCTTTCTCTGTTCACCAGACGCAGCTTATATTACTGGTCAGGTGATAAGTATAGATGGTGGTGCTTCCATGCATATCTAAAGAATTCTACTTTTTTGTCAGAAAGTAGCGAAACAAAATATATACAAGCACACTCTAATTACTATTCTACATTTCCCTCACGAAGAAGGCTAAAACAATGAGTTTATTTGAAACGGACGAAACCAATCAATTCACATTTGAGCCATTTGCAGCTCATGAGTTCTACACACAAGTTAATCGCTTACTCGTCCAACGAGCTGTAGCATATCTTGTGGCACGTCGTGTAACGGCAACGACCAGCACTCCTACCATTACTATTGTTGATATGGCATGTGGAACAGGAGCTATTTCCCGTCTCATTGCCGAAGAGATGGCACAACACCAATTGCTTGCAAATACATGCATTGTTGGTGTCGATCCATCTGCTGAGGCACTCCGTCTTGCAAGTAAGTCTATGCAAGCTGACTATCCAGAGGTGCAAACAAAATTTCTTCAAGGGGATGTTACCGATCTCCCGCGTATTGTACAAGATGCTGATGCAGCATTCTTCTGCAATGCTATTCATCTTGTACCCGATAAAGAGGACGCCTTCCGGCATATGGCTCAGATACTCGCTCCGCATGGCATCTTCGCCTGTAATAGCGCGTTCTATCAGGGGACATATGTTGAGGGAACTGAACGATTTTATCGTCTGTGGACTCGGCGTGCAGTTGGTTGGCTTAAGAAAGAACATCCAGAGGCTCGCCTGTCACGCGAAGCTAAGGCTACAGCAATGCAATGGCTTACTCCGGAAGAATATGTTGCTGCATTACAGCGAAGTGGATTTGGGGAGGTTGATATTTCTCGTAATAACGCCCTTATGTCACTCGATGCATGGCGCGATTTAGGGAAGTACTGGCTCTTCATAGAAGGTGCATTACCAGGGATACCACTAGCACTTGGTGCAGCGGCACTGGAGAATGCGGTATATCAGACTGGAGAGGAATTAGGTTTGACAGAGATTCCGCGCACATGGCTGCAGCTTATTTCGACTAAAAATGTGTAGGTAGGGTAGCTATTTCGTGTGATACTCTGTGTGATAGAATAACCGTGTATGCGAAATGCATACACGGTTATTGATTTATGCTCGGAATAGGAGAGTACCGCATGCAATGGGCAGTCGCTATCGCTGCGTTTCTCGCTTCGGCAGTTGAATTTGTTGAAGCATTTACTATTGTTTTGGTTGTGGGAGTCACAATTAACTGGCGTAGTTCGCTTGCAGGTGCTTTTGCGGCTGCGGCTACGCTTGCCCTTATCATTGCTACATTTGGTGTCGCACTTGTTCAGTTTGTTCCTTTAAACGTGCTTCGGCTTGTTGTTGGTGTAATCCTTATCCTTTTTGGCTTAAAATGGCTGAAGAAGGCTATTCTACGCTATAGTGGTCTCAAAGCTCTTCATGATGAAGAGGCCATTTATGAGGAAACACGTGCAGAACTTCGCGCACGAGGTGAAAGTGTTGTACCGCGCTTTGAGCCTTTCGGCATAGCTATGTCTTACAAAGCCGTTCTGCTTGAAGGACTTGAAGTTGCATTTATTGTAATCACCTTTGGTAGTAGTGTAGCCTCAAGTGGTACATCTCGATCACTTGGTATCGCCTCAGCAGCAATCGGGGCTGTTATCGCTGGCATACTTGTAATTCTTTTAGGTGTTGCAGTACGTGCGCCACTGAAGCAAGTTCCCGAAAACACGCTCAAGTTTGTTGTTGGTATCATGCTTACCTCCTTTGGTACTTTTTGGACGGGTGAAGGTATTCGCATTGCAACGAACGGTACACATTTTGAATGGCCCTCCATTCCTATCACTGATGTGTTTATTATCATCCTGGCAGCAATCTACCTGCTTGCATCCTATATTCTAGTGCAGTGGTTGAAGAGTACCAAGCAGCGACCAATGTCACCAAGCAGTACAGAAGGCACACAAGCTATTCAAGAGGAGGTAGTGTCATGAACGTCATTAAGGCGATCTATAACTTCCTGGTTGGCGATATGATTATCCTCGTTGGCATCCTGTTTACCGTCGTTGTACTTGCACTTATTAACAATGTTGATGCTTTTGCGTCACTTCGTGGCGCAACTGGTGCAATTCTAATTACAGCAGTCCTTAGTGTCCTTGTAGCCACGCTAACACGTGAGGCAAGAGGCAAACGCTAGGTTTGAAAGAAATAGCTTTACTCATGAGTATGGGTAAAGCTATTTCTTTGCTTTTTCCCCCTCGGAGATAAACTCATGAAATTGCACAATCAACCTACACTCACCCTATTCTGTGGTCTGCCTGGTGCTGGTAAAACAACACTTGCAAAAAAGCTTGAGCAAACAGGGAAGGGTATTCGCATCTGCACCGATGATTGGCAAGAGCATTTAGGAATTGATCATAACAATGAGGAGTTTCACGACAAACTTCAGGCTCGACTCTATGAACTTGTGCTTGCGCTCCTCTGCAAGGGCCAGGACGTCATCCTAGAAGATGGATTATGGCAAAAATCTGAGCGCGACCAAAAGCGGACAGACGCAAAAAGATCCAATGCCCGGACGGAAATGCACTTTTTCGACGTACATTTTGACGAAATTTGGCACAGGCTGGAATATAGAAATGATAACTTAGCTTATGGCGCGGTACCAATTAACAGGCAGCAGTTTGAGAGTTACTGGCTAATATTCCAGTCCCCTGATGAATGGCCTTTTATCGAGACCATGTACTGACCGTGAAGTCAACTAATTGCTCGATGTAGGCTTCTTCGTCAGTCGCATCCTCTAAAAAGGAATGAACAATGATACTTGAAAAGAATTGCATTAGAGCGAAGGATATGTCTATTGCACGTATTTCTCCTTGTGCCATACGGCGAGCAAAAAAGCTGAACAAAGATTGTACCGAAGCTCTATTTGCGTCGAGCGTAGCGACCCATTCCTCTTGTCGTAGCCAATTTCGCTCACGCACCACAATTTGAAGCAGTTCTTTATCTGCAATAAGGATATTCGTGCCGATATGAGCTACAAGCAAGAGAGCCTCGCGTAAGGAAAGGAATAATAGCTCAGAGAATAATGATTGTCAAGTTCTCCTTGGGAACCTCAACATTTCCCTCGCTAAATTCTCGCTCAAGGTTTTCAAGAAGGGACGTACCACTTCAATTTACCTGAGAGTCTCTCTACTGGTCAACACCGCCCATTGCAGAGACCAGATCGGCCCGGCGAAGAGTTGTAAAGAATTTTTCCTGGCATGGAAGAGCAGAAACTGAAAGAGGAAATGCACCTTATACTCTTTATGCAGCTTTCCCCTAAGCCACTTTCCTGTTTTATTGCACCATAGACCTCATATTATAATTGAGTGCTCTCTGAGAAATTACCTGATATACTTTTCTTTGTTGTCATTCGTGTATAACATGTGCTTTTAAATAGCCTTTTGACTATAAGAATAAACATAAATGGAATGGAGTTACTTTACTATGGCAACTGGGTTTATTGGTCGAAACTGGAAGGTTTTAGCTGCACTTGCTGGTTTCGCGGTGGTACGTGAGCTAGTACAGAGGCGCAAATTTATTACCTTGCAAGGCAAAGTTGTGCTCATCACGGGGGGTTCGCGCGGTTTCGGTTTGGCAATGGCCGAAGAATTTGCGAAAGAGGGCGCAAAGCTTGTACTCTGTTCACGTGAAGCCGATGAGCTAGAGCAAGCACAAAGTAAGCTTACTGAGTTCGGTAAGGAAGTTTTGACGCTTCAATGCGACGTTACTCATCCCGAAGAAGTACAGCAGATGATTACGCAAGCAACAGCTCGTTTTGGACAGATTGACATCCTGGTAAATAACGCGGGCATCATTAGCGCAGGTCCCTGGCATACACTTACACGAAGCGACTTTGAAGAGTCTATGAACATCATCTTCTGGGGAACGTATAATACGACAATGGCTGTCCTTCCACAGATGCGATCACGTGGCAATGGACGAATTGTAAATATTGCGTCAGTTGGTGGCAAGGTAAGTGTGCCTCATCTACTCTCTTATGCCAGCGCAAAATTCGCGGTTGTTGGATTATCTGAGGGTCTTCACGCTGAACTGGCACAAGAGGGTATAGATGTAATCACTGTCGCGCCAGGACTCATGAGAACGGGTTCGCAAATCAACGCTATCGCTAAAGGAGATAAAAACAGAGAGGAATATACTCTTTTCGCCTTAGTAGACACTCTTCCTGGCTCCTCAATTGATGTACAACGTGCCGCAAAGCAGGTTGTACGTGCAACGAAACGCGGTGACACCGAGCTAATTATCACAGTTTCGGCGCAAATTCTTGCTCGCCTACATGGAGCTTTCCCCGGCGTGATAACCGATATATTAACACTCTCCGCTCGTTTTCTTCCCAAAGGCGAAGGAACAGAACGTCATCTTGGAAGAGATAGCGAAACTCCTGTCTCAAAGTCGTTTTTGACTACATTAGGTCAAAAAGCATCACAAGAGTACAACGAGATATAGCTTACTTTGTGCGACAAAGCATTGGATAGTAAGAAGACGATATGCTACGTTTGTCTTCTTACTATCCAATGCTTTGTATTAAAATGTTATAAATACTGGTGACATTGAGCACAAAACTATTTGACGTTACACGCACAAACTGCTATCATTGAAGACGAACCGTGCTTTTCTGGTAACTTCGACGATAGGATAACAAAGATGCAAGAGGCACAAACTTGGCGAAAACTTTTAGGCACAATAATCGGTAACTCGAAAGAGAAACAGCGTATTGCTAATGAGCTAGGAGTAAAGGCGATTACATTGACGCGTTGGGTGAGTGAAGAATCAGCCCCTCGTCCACAGAACTTACGCCTTCTTCTAAACGTTCTTCCAGGGCAGCGTGAACAGTTGTTGGACCTTATTCGGAAAGAAGAGGGGCTAGAAGAATTCTCCGACACAATAAAGGACGATACCTCTAAAAATATTCCCTCTGACTTTTATACGAGTGTATTCATGTCACGCGCATCTACAACAGAAAATTTGCGCTACTGGTCCACATGTCAAATTATTTTAACACAGGCTCTTAAACAACTCGATCCAGACCGCCTTGGTATGGCCGTCTGGGTTGTGCGTTGTATGCCACCCTCCGGATTCTATCGTAAGGTTCGTAGTTTGCGAGAAAGTGTCGGTATAGGTACATCACCTTGGGGGGGGAACCTGGATCAAAGAGCAATGTTTCTTGCAGCAGAGTCGCTCGCAGGAAACGTTGTTACACTTTGCCGCCCTGCAATCATTGAAAATTTGGATGAGGAACACAATCTACTCCCTGCAGCACGGGTCGAACATGAAAAAAGCTGTGCAATTTATCCAATTCTCTATGCAGGCCGCATTGCTGGTGTATTTCTTGTCTCCAGTACCCAATATAACCACTTTCTCTCACATTCAAGAGGAACGCTTGCACAGAGCTATGCAGACTTGCTTGCACTTGCATTTGAACCAGAAGATTTTTATGAACCAGAAGACATAGCACTTTGTGTCATGCCCTATCATGACGAGCAAAAAGAGTACTTCGCTCCATTTCGCTACCTTGTTTCCAAAGCACTCAAGGAAGCAGCACAAAATAATGAGCCAATCAATAACACTGAAGCAGAAATGAGAGTATGGCAGCAACTAGAAGAGCAACTTATACAAGTTTCAGCCAGCAGGTGACAGAAGTTGCACAGAAAGTACCTTATATAGTATGACACTCCATGTTTGACGATTTTACAGATACAACAATAGCTCAGTACTGGACAAAAACCTGTGTCGGCACCGGGACGCTCTCTATTGTGGATTCGGCCCTTCGCATGGGTTTGGCCTCTGCACAGCAGGGACAGTATGCAGATGCACAAATTGATGATTATGCTGGACGAGTTCGTTCGGCATTTCCATGGAAGCCGCCATTGCGTATGGAGATACGTTCGCGCTCATCGCTTCCAGCAGCAACGCCGGAAAGTACAAGCGAGAGTCCGAACATCCTACATGGCACAGCGGGATTCGGTTTCTGGAATTATCCCTTTTCTATTCGCGGTGATATTCTTATGTTACCGGAGTCCATCTGGTTTTTCTATGCCTCGCCTCCCTCAAATATGGCACTCGTCCCAGGTATTCCGGGCTGGGGTTGGAAAGCTCAAGTGGTTCATAGCATGCGTGTCGAGACATTAGTAGCCGTTGTCCCCACTGCACTTACAACAGTGTGGGGACGTATAACGGGAAATACGCAGTCGGCTGCCCAATGGATGCAACATCTTAGTGGTGCGAGTGAAGCAGTGCTTCCTATTGAAATGACAGATTGGCATACCTATACACTTGAATGGCGTGAAAGTGCTGCAACATTCTGGGTTGATGATGTCCTTATATTGCGTGTTCCTCATCCACCAACACGACCACTTGGCTTTGTAGCATGGCTCGATAATCAATATGCGGTGGCAACGCCACAGGGTGTACTACGTTTTGGCACCGTTAGCAGTGGCTCTCAATGGCTCGATATAGACAGCATCAAGATAGAGCCTCTTTAGTTGGCTACTCGCTCAGCAGGTCCATCAATCACAATCACCTCTAATGACTCTTCTTCTGTCCACACCTTATGCTCTAAACCTACAGGCCACAGCACAGCGTCGCCAATGGTCACTTCTTGTGTCTCTCCATGAGAACCGCCTATACGTACAAAGCCTTTGCCTCGTATTACTACGAAAAGAATCGGTACATCTGCACTATGTTCTTCCATAAAGCCAAATGGCTCGAAATACATAGCACTCACGTTCATAGGCCGATTAAGCAAAATAGGAAGACCGTTCACACGCTGTGCTAATAATTCTTGTTGTTCTATGGATAATGAGGCAGGAGAATCGAACTGTATCGGAACACCATATAACCCTTTATGATTCCCTGGTATCTTTGTTTTTAGATCAGAGCTAAAGCGGCGAACATGCATTATATCCTCCTCACGCTAAAAATAGTTTCTCAACTCCACAAAACTAGCAAGCTGTAGCAGTTGTCCATCTCCAGATGGAACCACCTCTTCATGCTCTAAATGCCACGTATGAAGATGAGGGATGTAGACGGCATTCAAACCTGCCGACAGCGCAGGATTGATATCGGATCGAGGGGAGTTACCAATCATCCATGTCTTCTTAGAAGATAGGTGCATTTGACTTATCAGTTGTCGATAGGTATTCACGTCCTTTTCTTGTACCACAAGGACTTGCTTGAAAAGTCGCTCAACGCCTGATTGCTCTACCTTAAACTGCTGTTCTTCAAGGTCGCCTTTCGTCAGCAAGAAGAGGTCATGGTGAGCAGATAAATAGTCGAGCGTCTCACTTACGCCTTCCAGAAACAGGATTGGGTGTGAACGTATCCGTTCTCCAAACTTTCGCACCTGCTGAATGTCTTCATCACGAACGTCTTTTTCTACTAGACGATGATATGTCTCTACCAAGCTTTTCGTAAAATTCGCTGACCCATAGCCCATGAGCCGTTCAACTTCATCAATAACACCTTGCACCTCCGTCGGGGAAAGCTGAGAGTGATTGAGAAAGGTAATGAAATCATGCGTAGCTTGCTCAAAGTAAATATTGTTTTCCCAAAGGGTATCATCTGCATCAATGAGTAGGTTCTGTCGCATACTTCTCCTTTGTTCACCATCGAGTAGAGTTAGAAAATAATTCCGTGAGTTTATAGAGATGCTCCCATACCCTTGTTATATACGATGCGTTGAGAGAATGTCAAAGCAGTGGATGCTCTCGAAGTAGTACTTGAAAAATCAGCAAGCAAAGAGAAAAACGTCGAAACTGACGTTTTTCTCTTTGCTTGCTGACTCTAAAAGGTGAATGTATTAGTTTCCAGCAACGCCTCTTGCGGTAACACGAGAAGTTGAGGACTCGGTGAGTGCTGCACGATTGCTCAGCAGCAAGTATCCAAAGCCAACCTTCGCGCTTACATCAAGAATCATGTACAGGATTACCTCAGCCTGAATGTTGATGAGACCTGTCCCTTCTGTACCAAGTAACCATACGATAGGATAGCACGTCCAGAGAACTATTGTGAGGATAGCAAGGTTGCCAAACAGTTTCCCAACTGCTCCGCCACGAGCGCGTGCCTCACTTAGAAGACGTACCAGCACAAAGAGGATAAAGGCAAATGCGATGGTACTTGTGGCAAACCATACATACTTATCCGGTCCGGTGAGAAAACCTGAGATGAGGCCCGTGAGAATCATGTATACGTCCGCGCCAATAAGTATACCAACAAGTCCCAGGCGATTACGAACGTTTGGGATTGCCAGGAGAGCTAGATCAAGCAATAACAAAGGTGTTGTGAAAACCCAGTCGATGTACCGCGCAAAAAAGAAGATATGACCTCCCACGTTGACGGAACCATGACCAGTCGCCATTGCAAAGTATGCGGACGCCGCGATCAGAGGAACAAGAGAAGTCGCATAGTAAAAGTGCCTGTTCTCTTCCGAGTTAGTGTAGGTCAAGTAGATAAACACTAATAGTCCGATTGTCATCAAAGCGGTGCCAATCCATAAGACAGTTTGAACCGTTGCATCCAGAGCCATGCTCATTACCTCCTTGGTAAGTCATGCAAAAACAATAGAGTGGAAAAGTACTACCCATCTTGACATCAAAGATGTGAAGAGTAAAAAAGCGTATACGTTTTGCTTCATCACTGACTAAAATGTCCTTTTGAGCTTACACGTCTATGATGCAGAGGTTTTGGGAAAAGAGTAATAACCTATAACCATTAATTTAAACTGCTTATGTAACCATATATGTAACGGTTACATAAGCAGTTTAAAGTGAGTGAGACAATGCGTTATTTTTCAGCTAGTGTTAACACCTCGTCAATGATACCGTATTCTTTCGCATCGGCTGCACTCATAAAGAAGTCACGATCTGTATCACGTTTGATACGTTCAAGCGACTGCCCTGTATGCTCATGGATGATACCATTAAGCACATCGCGTAAGTGCAGAATCTCACGTGCGTGAATGTCGATATCTGTTGCTTGCCCACTTAACCCGCCCTGTAATGGCTGATGCATATGAATACGGGCATGTGGCATAGAGTAACGCTTGCCGTGATCTCCTGCCATGAGCAATATGGTACCAAAACTAGCGGCATAGCCAACACAGGTAGTGGCTATAGGACATGGCAACACACGCATAGTATCGTAGATACCCATACCCGCATAAACCGAGCCTCCTGGGGAATTGATGTATACGTTAATCTCGCGGTTCTTGTCCTCTGCCGCTAAAAACAGCAATTGGGCAATGACAAGATTCGCCATTCCATCTTCAACAGGACCATTGACCATTACAATACGATCTTTTAAAAGACGTGAGAAGAGGTCATAAGCTCTTTCGCCGCGTCCGGTTGCCTCGACAACCGTAGGAATAAACAAGTTTGAAATCATGATATTTCCCTTATCCTTCCATCTGCCGTACAAAGTAGAAGTTTACAGAATAGCTTGTAGACAGGTTTACAACGTTAACGAGTATCCAGCCCTTGCCCCCAAGTTCATTAAGTACAACAGCATCCGGCAGAGCTTGTTCTTTCGTGTCAATACTTAACACATGGTATTCCCAACGCGTAGGTGTTGGCTCAAACTTCTCGTAAACCATTGGCACGAAAGATGGTGAACGGCCTTCTGGTTTTTCTGTCATAAGAGGACGCGCAGTTCTGGGTACAAACATAAAGTTTCTCCTTCGTATTCGTATATCGCTTTGCTGGCCTTCATATTTCTTCTTGCCTCTCCTTGAATATAACATGCTTATGGTTTATACTAATAGAAATAATATATGCTATCAGCATGTGTTATTCCTAAGATATGCTTACAGCATAGAAAGGCTGGTCAAAGAACATGGCTGATGAAGAGAAAACGACAGACTTACAAGAGATTATCGGACGCGTGGTGCGTCGAGAACGCCAGGAACGCCGTCTCACAATTAAAGAACTAGGAGATAAAGCAGGTCTTTCAGAAATTTATGTTGGAGAGATCGAACGAGGTCAAAAATATCCTTCCTCGAAAGTGTTAGAGGCTATAGCGAAAGCGTTAGACCTTGACATGGCAGACTTCCTGGAGCTAATGGCTGAAGAGATTCGTGGAGAGCGCGAACCACAGCTAATGAACGCAATTGGATTTGTCTTACCAAGTACGCCAAATCAACCACGTCGTATGGTGGTAAAGCGTATCGTTAATATGCTCAATGAAGGTGACGTAGAGAGCGTAGCCGACTTTAGTGCCTTCCTGCTCTCTAAGCGTCTGCCTTATCAAGAATGAACTACGATACGTATTCTAATGCTAAAGATAGCGTTATACCTATCATTTAACCTATTTCATAATAGGCAAGTGCTATAAGAAATTGCTTAGCTTCTTCACGAATGGTTGCTCTTTGAGCGTCGTTGATATACCGTAAGCCAAGTACGTTTTGTCCTGTCCGTGGATTTGCACGTAATTTTGATTCATTCTCAATCAAAAAATTCCAGTACAAATAATTATACGGACAAGCATTTGGACCAGTGCGCTGTTTAGGAGAATAACGACATCCACCACAGTAATCACTCATCCTATTGATATAGTTTGCTGAAGCAATATATGGTTTTGTAGCGATGCGTCCTCCGTCCCCATTCATACCCATACCAATCACGTTCGGCAACACAACCCAATCATAGGCGTCGAAGTAACACGCAAGAAACCATTCCGTAACGGCGGATGGGTCCACACCCGCGAGCAAACAAAAGTTACATACAATCATGAGCCGTTCGATATGGTTTGAGTATCCCGTATTCAATACTCGATTTGAAACATGATTGATGCAGTTCATATCCGTTTGTCCATCCCAGAACATAAGCGGCATCGGTCGTTTTGCATTCCACGTGTTGGAGGTACGCAAAGTTGGCATTTGTTGCCAATATTGCCAATACATAAACTCGCGCCAGCCAATAATCTGTCGAATAAACCCCTCGACAGAGTTAAGTGAGGCACGTCCTTGATGATAAGCAGCCTCTGCCGCATGCACAATATCAAGCGACTCTAACAGTCCAATATTCATGTACGGCGATAACTGCGAATGATAAAGCGCACTCTCTTTTGTGCTCATTGCATCTTCATATGGACCGAAATCGTTAAGGCGCAACGCGATAAAATCGTCTAGTGCCTTTTGTGCCCCTTCACGCGTTACTGCAAGGTCAAACCCTTCCGCACTTCCAATACCATTTTCAGTGTCCGCAACCTGCTGTATCACCTCAAGCGTGATCTTGTCCGGCTCAAATCCAGGTGGCAGTGGTACCTCAAATTGTTGTGGCAAGGGTTCACGATTCATCTCATCATAATTCCACTTGCCGCCTATCGGTGTTCCATCTTCGTCAATCAACAGATGAAAATGCCTCCGCATATCACGATAAAAGGTCTCCATGATATAATGCTTTGCGGGTTGCGGGTTCGGATTCGGGTTATACTGCTCAACCAAGAATTGCGTGTTCGGCAACACCTGTACAGGTAAGCCTAGCAACTGAGCAAGTTCTTGTTGCTGCATCTGACGAGTATCATACTCGCTTGCAGCCATTGTAAACAGTTGCGCCGATTTATGCTTTTTCAAATGTTGCTGTAGTCCCACACCGAAACTAATGGTTCGTACATAGTCTACGTCGTAACCAGCAATTCGCAGTTCCTCCGCATAGTGACGCATGGCACTTAGCAATAATACAATCTTCTTGCGCTGATATGGCAGTAATCCTATTCGTTGGGTACTTTCAACAAACACAATACGAACGTTTTCGCGTCCATGCTCCGCTTCGGCACGAACAACGGCAGGATGGTTTTGTAGAAGTTGATCGCCAAGTATCCATACTGATACATTCTGTTGAGGCATATTTGCTCACTCTCTACATGAGGTACACATTTTCTAATTCGTACCTATACGACGTTCTTCCTAGCCAAATCGTGTCTGAGTTACAAAAGCAATGCTCCAATCATTGCAAGCAGAACAACACCGAGTACGGCATAATCTATCTTTCCTAATGCTTTCTCGTACAGACGTGTTTGTTGTCCTTCAACCTCATATCCACGTGCCTCTAGTGCAGTCGCTAATTCAGAGGCGCGTCGCAATATTCCTTGCATCAGTGGTACAAAGAGCATGGTCAAACTACGAAAGCGTTCGCTTAGTGTGCCATGTGCGAAATCAGCACCACGCGCCGTTTGTGCTTTCGTGAGCTGCTCGACCTCCTCTAAAAGTGTAGGAATAAAGCGTAAAGCGAGAAGAGACATAAGCGCGAAATCATCGACAGGCAATTTCAAACGACGTAACGGAGCTAGTAGCATAGTAAGTCCTTCAATAAGCGCAACGGGTGAGGTTGTCATCGTCAGCAGAAGTGAGAATGCATAGAGTGTTAGTAGCACAGCAGTGACACTAACCAGACTCCATACCCCACTATACGTAATTGGTATTGGCCCTATCGCTAGTTTTTGTGCTGGTGGAGTTTCATGTACCACCCACCAAACAATACCTACCACAATGACGAGCAAAACCAGGAGAGGACGGACACGACGTAGCCATGAAGTGCGCCATATCGCACGTAGCGGCGTAATGCGAGCGAGAAGCAAAAAACAGAGAAGAGCAAGCACAATAAGTAACGCGCTCTCGCTGACAAATCCGTAAGATGTTACGAGTGGCCCAATTGCGAAAAGGACTTTATCAGTATTATCGCTTAACGTAAATAATACGGTAAAAGCACCTATTACAGTGAGGACAACCAGGAGCCACATACGCCGCCACATCTCACGAAACGGAACGTTAGAGCACGCGATACTAATACTCAAAAGTACAACGAGTACGACAAAAGGCGCAAAATGCCACTGGCGTTGTGCTGCAAAAGTCAGAGTGACTCCAATGAAGAGCAGTAGAAGCAGTTTTGTTCGCGCTTGTAAACGATGTAAAAGACTTTTCCCAGGATAGTACGTCCCTAGAGAGACATTTTTCAGCATGCGTCATATCTTTCTGTCTAGCGATGCGTCTTATATTTCTCTTTTAGCACCGAAAATGCCTCGTCGAGGGTAAATGTTTCTTCTGGAATAGCCATCCCTTGCCTGCGTAAAAGGATGAGAAGTTCGCTCAATGGTGGCGCGGCAAGTCCCCATTTACGCAGTTGATCCCCCTGTGCGAAAAGCGAGCGTGGTGAACCTTGCATCACAAGATTTCCATTGTGCAAAACAAACAGCATGTCCGCTAGCATCGCTACTTCGTTCATGTCATGTGACACAATGATAACCGTTACACCTCGTGTGTGTTGCACTCGTTGTAAGTAGGTATAAAATTCAGTACGCGAGTCAGCGTCTAGGCCCACGGTTGGCTCATCAAGGATCAAGACACTCGGCGACATCGCTAACACACCAGCTAGCGCAACACGACGTTGCTGTCCACCACTGAGCGCGAACGGCGAACGCGAGGCATACTCTTGATGTGGCAAGCCAACTAGTTCTAACGCGGCAAACACACGTGTACGTTTTTCATGTCGTCCGATGTTCATGCGTTGCAGCCCAAACGCGACATCAGCGAAAACTGTTCTTGCGAAAAGCTGCGACTCAGGGAACTGAAAGAGCATACCGACGCGTTGCCGTAAGGCTCGCAAGTCTACACCTTTACTACCAACATCAACACCATCAACAATCACATTACCAGATGTTGGCGTAAGCAAGCCATTGAAATGTTGCACAAGTGTTGTTTTACCTGAACCAGTTACACCAATGATCGCAGCACAACTCCCTCGTTCAATTTCCATCGTAATATCGGCCAGTGCTGCTTTCTGTATCATGCCAGATTGGTAGGTATGAAAGAGATTTTGAGTTGTAATAATTGCGTGAGTCACGAACACAACTCCTGTGCAATCGTTTCAACGCTGATCGCGTTCTGTGAAAGCGGAACACCGATCTTACGCAAACGTGCAGCGAGTTCGATTGGCTCAGGTATCACGAGGTTCAATGCGCGTAACCGCGGCAAATCGGCAAAAAGCATAGCTGGTGTCCTCTCCATCACAATTTGCCCTTGCTCCATCACGACAATACGTTGGGCCAGAGCGGCCTCTTCGAGCAGATGAGTAACCTGAATGACGGTCAATCCTTGCTCTTTGTGTAGCTGATGTAATAACGCAACAATCTCCTGCCGCGACAGTGGATCAAGCATTGACGTAGCTTCATCAGCAATAATACATTTTGGTAGCAACGCAAGGATACCTGCGATAGCTACACGCTGCCTTTGCCCACCAGAAAGTCTATGTGGTGACAGTTGGCGCAATGCGGAAATTCCCACCGCTCTCATAGCATTTTCCACGCGTTCAGCAATCAGTGCGGAAGAAAAACTCCGTACCGTCAACGACCATGCGATATCATCTTCTACGATTGTAGCTATGATCTGGTTATCAGGATTTTGAAAAATCATTCCCACTGTATCACGGATAGCACGGCGTGTTGTCACGTCACGTGTATTCAACCCATTAACCAAAACCTGACCTTCATCGGGAATGAGTAGCGCATTACATAAACGTGCTAGCGTTGACTTACCACTTCCATTGTGCCCTAACACCGCAACATACTCGCCTTCTTGTATTCGCAAATTCACGTCACGTAGTGCTAATTGAGATGTTTTGTTAGCTGTCGTATCACTCGGATAGGCATACGTCACATGCTGTATATCAATCATCATGCCTTCGCGGTGCCTCGTTTCTTAAGCATACGTCTTCGCCGTACACCCACTTTCAACAGTGAGCGTGAAAAACGACGCATCCGTTTATTGACATTTCCATCAGGAAAAGGACGCACAGTGTAGCCAAGCCTGCGTACCAACACATTCGTTGTTGCATAAATCACAATCACAAATGGACACAAAAGTGCCCACAATGCCACATAATATAAAGCCCACCAGTAGGTAAAGCCAAACGCTACCAACGGTGCAATGAGTGGCAAGAATGCGTGTTGCCACCATGTTCCAAAACCAACGCTTACAGAGAGTACTCCTAGAAGACTTACTGCACCATTATACGTATTGCGAAGGCCAATAACCAACGTATTGAACGGCAAGCCGAACAAGAACGTGGTCAGGAAAATGACAATGTACAGCGCGAGGGCACCACACGTAGTACCTATTAACAACAACAAAAAATGGGACATGCGATGTCTCATTGTGAAGCCCAGAAAGAGGCCACCAGTCGCTTCTAAAAGCATAAGTACTACGGACTGTGGGCCAGTGATGATTGCTGAAATGAAAAGGGCAACGACCATCCCCATCACGCCCACATATAAGCCGCGTCGCAGTACCAGCACAGCAAACACAATAAAGATAAGCACGCGAAAAAAATCACCACCAATGGGCAAGTACAGCGTCAATAGCTGAAACACAACCGCGATATCCGAGAGTAACGCCCCCTCCGCAATTTCTATCGCGCTCAGTTTTCGGAACATGAATAGTCCTTAATAGTATATGTTGTTGTTATCCTTCATACGTTGTAGTGCTTTTAGCAACGGCGGACAATAGTTCATAATCGCCATAACTGTTTTAAGGCAGTTACTAACTGGCTCTGACGTTGCTCTATCGTGGCAGGACTCCATTCGCGAAAACCTAATACCTGTGTTGTTAAGGCAAAAGGCGAAATGCCATCCTTCGAGAGAAAATACCGATGCTTCTTATCCTCAAAATCGAAGTTTTCAGCTTTCATGTTTTTCCCTTGCGAGAGCAAAACGAGATTGCCCAAACGGTGAACATACCTCTGACGTATCTCTTTGGATGGAAATGCCTTGACCCATTCGCTATCAAGTGCGGGACGTTGTGGGAGAACATGCTCTATCGTCACCGTCTGATGATCGTAAGAGGCCACTTTTTCTGACAGTTTTGTGTCAAGCCGCAGCAAAACATAGCGGCAGGGATAGTGCAAAAGATAAATATCACCGTCCAGCATTCTGAGAAACTCTAAGCGTTCTTTTGCTTTTAGCTGAAGCGGGGACTCAGGATTGAAAAGGTCTTCTTCGGCATCAATTGCATACAATATTTCACAATAGCGGTCGATGCGCTTGTAGGGAGGGACGCGGCACACCATAAAACTAATGACAAGCCGCTCAAGGTCTGCCAAAAAGCGAAGTACCATGTCTGGTTGCTTCCGATGGTTTTTGACAAAGTAATAGAGTGCAGGTGGTGTCCACTGTGCATGGTCAAGATAGTTCAACCAGCGAAACATATTATTTATCTCTTTTGCTTTTGCTGGCGAACCTTGATTGTAATTCGTCTTGAGTATGTTGTTGAACGCGTGAGCATAGGGAAATAAGATATTGTCAATAAAATCTTGTGGCGTCGAGAAACGGGGCCTGATGTATTGCTTAAATTCCTCAATCATACCTTTGCTTTGACGCTTCTTGGAAAAGATCGCACGTAGGTGAAAGAAGAGATTTTCAAATTCTTCAGCACCAAGCATTGTCTCCATCTCTTCCCACTTTGTCGCATACTCGTCCTGCTTTTCTGAAACGATAGAGCTAAGCAGGTCGGCCTTCAAGATGTCGGGATATGAGAGGTTCAGGCCACGACTATTTAATACGGCGAAGATACGATACACGGCATCGAGGTCTGGACTGGACACGGCAACCACAATTAAAAAACAACGGTTTATAATAAATTGTGTCAGCGCGGTAAGTTGAGCGTCAGACAGTTTTTTCAGCTCTCGTATAAAACCTAGCGTGTTGGCACGAATGTTTCGCTGGCTTTCTGGTAATTGTGAGTCCTGCAATTCTTGTAGGGCTTCAATACCGCCCTTTTCCTGAATATACGTTTGAAAGAACGTGGCGTCACGCTCGCGTAGCCGCAAACGGTAGCGTTCGGGTGTGCCAGTAATCACATTGCCCTTCTCGCAAAGAAACGATGAGAGGCTTTCAACATAGTTGGAACCAATAAGGCTGCGAATCGCGGCTAGAAGCATCGTAAGTGTCGTCAAGCGTTGCTGCCCGTCAATCACCTGTGCATCAGGCTCATCACCTTTGATAAGCACAATACTGCCGAGAAAGTAGGGAGCTATCTCGTCAGTAGGTTTGTCGCCACCTTCCATGGCTGTTATCAAGTCCTGATATAATTCCTCCGATTGCTCCGTCGTCCATGAATATGCCCGTTGATATAATGGAATGGTAAAAACAAAATCGTCGCTAAATATCTTTTTAATTGGGTACTCCGACCCATGAATATTCATCTTGCTCAAAATGTAGCTCCCCACAAGTTAGAGGTATTAGCTTATACACGAATGTTGCCTCCGCTCATAATACTATAAGCGCATGTAGAGTCAAGTACCATCATGCTTGTAGAGAGGTTAAAAGAGCAAACTAGAAAGGTATCTCCAACGATGCTACCGCTGTCTCTCTCTCACCGCTAGCTAACGTGTAGAATATGAACAACTAACGAGGAGCTACCATTCATGAAAACACTCACCATCTCAACCAAGCAAAAAGACGAAGTGATAGACATCACTGACCGAGTTGAAGCATATCTTCATGAGGCACACACAGAAAATGGCGTCTGCACCGTTTTCGTTGCCCATACGACAAGTGCCATCACAACAGCCGATCTTGACCCAGGCACAGACCGCGATTTTCTTGATGCCCTCAGAGGGATGTTGCCACACATCCGCTATCGCCACCCACACAATCCGGCACACGCGCCTGACCATATTCTTTCGTCAATTATTGGTCCCTCGGTCGCGGTTCCCTATGCAAATAGCAAACTGCTTTTGGGTATATGGCAACGTCTTGTCCTGGTCGAGTTTGATGGGCCGCGACAGCGCACCGTCCACGTCTCACACGCAGAATAACTCTTCAAAATAGGGTCCCATGAGAGTTGCCAATGGTGCCTATGACATGCTATAGTACGCAGCGTGACGCAACAGAAACTTGGAAACTAGGAAGAAGATTGTAGTATGGCCTCTCAGGGATCACGACCTAAAGCAACATCTCGTTCAACTCCACCGCTCGTTCAACTTACCGCTAATCCCCAGCAAATTGCCGCCATTGCTCATACCAACGGACCGGCTGCGTTCGTGGCAGCAGCAGGAACGGGCAAAACAACTATCCTTGTGCAACGCTTGGTGCGCTTGATTGCCGACGAGAAGGTTGACCCAGAAGCTATTCTTTGTGTCACATTTACTCGTGCCGCCGCCGACGAAATGGAAAAACGCGCACTCAAGGCACTCAAGGGGCGCGGCTTTGCGGCAAAGGATGTCAAGGGACTGCGCGTTGTGACCTTTCATGGTCTTGGACACCATATGCTCCGTGAGAAGCTTGAGTGGACACCTCAAGAGCTAAACCAGCGGCTTGTAAGCGGAGAGCCACGCCAATGGCTTGCGGAAGATATCGTTCGCCCTTGGCGTAGTGACCGCTCACGTGGCATGAACTGGGAGGTTGAGATCGCCGACGTGCTGAGTGCCGTTGACCGTGCCAAAGAAGGCATGGTCAAGCCCGAACAATCGGCAGACTTCTTTCGCTCACATCTCTGCGTGGAAATAGACCTTGCAGAACGCTATCAGGACTTCTTTATTCGCTATGAGCAGACGAAGCACAAAGAGAAACTATACGACTTGTCCGACCTTATCTACGTGCCACTCTCACTGCTTGAAAGTAGCCCCAAGTTCCGTAAGACATGGCAAGGGAAATACTTGTATTTGCAGGTCGATGAGACACAGGATACTAACCCATCGCAGTACAAGATGATTCAGTATATCGCTGCCCCAAAGAATAATGTTGTCGTCGTTGGCGATCCCGATCAGGCCATCTATCAATTTCGTGGGGCAAGTCCAGAGGCATCCATTCTTTCGTTTCGAGAGATGTATCCCAAAGGAGTTATCTATCGTATCGAGCATAATTATCGTTCAACGCCACAAATCCTCGAAGCCGCGAATAAACTGATTGGGCATAACGAAACAACTCCTGGCTTTGAGAAGATTTTACGCGCCACACAACCCGACGGTGGACCTGTTACCGTCACTGCTTACGAAGATCAGGAGCGCGAAGCCGACGGTATCGCTACACGCATACGGTCACTGACCAAAACGTGGCGCGAACAGTCCGAAAATCTTTCATTTCAAGATATCTTCATCCTTTCACGTACCAATTTTCATCTGGCCTCCGTTGAGCTTGCGCTAGCGCGTAACAGCATTCCCTATCGCACTGTCGGCGGCTCTTCATTCTTCAAACGCAAAACGACACGCGATATGCTCGCCTATCTCGCGTTGATTGACGGTGTACGCACACACCAGGAATATTTGGATGCGCGCACCAGCTCCACACCACAAAAATGGGATGATGTATTCACGCCAATTCATTGTGGTGAGCAAAATATGGCTTTTCGAGCAGTGGCGAATATTCCTTCGCGCGAGTATTTTGCACGAACAACCAAGACCTCGCATCGCCTGACGCCAACCTTCTTTGGTACTTTGATGGCTCACGCTGGAGGCCGTCCGTTACTTCAGTATTGTGAAGAACATAGCTACACGATCACCGCAGAATATCAGCTCGGCATCAAAGATTTTGTCGCGCTGATTCATCGCGTCTATAAGCAGTGCAACAATCAGCCTGCACAAGCTATCACGTTGCTACGCCAATTCGCATATGATATGCATCTTCGCCATTGCGATGGTCGCCACAGTGAGAGTGAGGAAGAGACCGAGACGACAGCTCCAAAGGAAGAGGTCAAGCTAGAGGGTCGCTATGATGAATTAGAGGAACTGGCCCATATTGCACAACGTCATCATACTATTCGTCATTTTCTTACTGCAATGGCACGTCTGAAAGAACAAGCAGAGGAAAGTAGTAAGAATAAGCGTGATTGCGTAAACCTCATGACAATTCACAAAGCAAAAGGGTTAGAAAGTCCTGTCGTATTCGTGATGGGTCTCACCGAGGGCATTTTTCCCCACCGACGTTCCTATACATTAGCCGAGGATGGCCCAGTCGTACAATCAGGTATTGCTGAAGAACGCCGCCTAGCCTATGTTGCCTATACGCGAGCGCAAAAGCAACTCTTTCTCTCGTCCATTCTCCGCTATCGTGGTAGCGATGCCGTTGCCTCTCGCTTTATCGAGGAAGCTGGTCTTGTGCCAACAGACGAAGATGGCGTACTTAATCCTTTTCTCTTTCATCACGATGGTTCCATAAAACAGCTTAGTCCACTGGTGACAACACCAACGCTATTTGAATAAAGAATTTTCAGTATCAAATAGCATTTTTCATCTCGTCCTCTATGGCTATAGGAATTACCACATCCGCATCCTTGTCAAGTATGGGTCGAAGAAACGTATAAAATGCTTGAGCTGAACGCGAGAGTTGTTTATCCGCTCTTCGGATCAGGCTGAGTTGTGGACGCAAGTCTAACCCGACAACGGGGAGACGCACAAGATCGCCGGTAGCCAACTCACGCTTTGTCGTGAGATGCGAAACCATAGCAGCGCCGACGCCACTTATCACCATCTGCTTGATCGCTTCGTTATCAGTCAGTGTCAACAGTGGTTGTATTTTTACATGATGCGCCAATAGTGCCTGCTCAATCACCTCACGGATACCGCTTCCTTGCTCGCGTAGCAGTAACTCTCCCTCCGCTAGCACCTGAGGCGTGACAACGGACAGCTTATTCCAGTGATGTGTAGGAGCGACTACAAGCACTAATTCATCATAGGAGAATACCTCCACATTGAGTTCTGCTGGTAATCGCGCAGGGTCTCCTTCGACCAAACCAATATCAAGCCCCCAATTCAGCGTCTCTTCCACGATCTCTTGCGAGTTGAGGATCGAAATATTTAATGCAACATGCGGATAGCGTTTGTGAAAACGAGCGACAATTGGTGGCAGCAAATAGACGCCCGTTGTCGTGTTGGCTGCAAGTGTAACCTCTCCACCTTCCACGTCACGTAGAGTATTCAACGCTTCTTCCATCTCACGCTCAAGGGCAAAGAGTTGTCGCGCATATCCCTGTAACATGCGACCTGCGTGTGTGAGCGCAATACGCCTTCCTTGTCGCTCAACTAGTTCCAGCCCGATCTCGTGTTCCAAACTCTGAATTGTTTTTGTCACCGCTGGTTGACTCAAGCCCAATTCCTCTGACGCACGCGTAATATGCTCTAACTCAGCCACTTTTAAAAATACCCGCAGGTTCTGCAAATTCATATCTTCCTCCAAAAATTTGACCACCGTTTATAGGTTTGGGACGCTAGAAATGTGGCTGAGTGCATCATACCAAAAAATGCAAAGAAAATATAGAATTTCTTTCATTTCAATGTCCCTTTTCATAATATGGCACTTATCGGAAAAACTTCTTGTGCTTATCTAAGCTCACGATGGAATGCAAGTTATCTTTACTTGCTATCAATTATAACACACAAGAATGCTAATAATAACCAGAAAGAATATTTAAAACAAACGTTATTTAGACAACGAAATAGTTGTCGAGCAGGACATCCCTCTCGACAACGAAAAGCCTCTGTGTCATAATATCGTCAATGTAGAGCTACTTTTTGCGTCTTATAGAGTAAATATCATCCATTTAAACCAAGCTATGTTTTTTAATAGGAGAAAAATTTGTATGGCAGCGTGTACCCGTTGTGGCTTTCAACAAAATGGTACGCAAACATATTGCGAACGTTGTGGTATGTTTTTACCAGCACTTGCAGTCTACAATCCTAATCAACCAGAATATATAATTGCACCTCAAGTGACACCATCTCAATTTGTTCCTCAGCAACAGCAAAGATTTTTAGAGGGTAATCAACCTACCCTATCAATTCTTAGTAAATGTATTAGAGAAGGTATAGCTATTATTGGACTTTTGATAGCTGCTTTTGGCCTATTGGGCACGTTTGAACATATTCTTAACCCAGGTATTATTTTAGTCCTACAAATGATGTTCTTATTAGGAAGTACTACATCTGTAAGTGTCTATCTCTTTGTCAAAAAGATAAGCGCGCGTCTACGCTGGTTACAAATACTTGTAAGCGCAATACTTGCTACAGTGGTACTAGTTATCACGCTAGTAGTAATATCAGCGATTGTACAAACAAATGTAATCGGTAGAGACCTTGGCTATGGTACAACTCTTTTCCTTTATGGTCTTGTCTTAGTAGCATTAGTAGTAGTGTAGGGATTTAATTCATTACATCCTCGCCTAACTTCTAAGATTCGACGAGGGCGTAATGAATTACAGTTATATAATGATGTTCCTTGCTCTAATGGCACTTTTCAGATCAACAAGCGATGCCTCTATCGCAACACGTATTTGTGTATCGTTCTGCGGTAGTTCAATACTCCATGTCTCTATCTCTGCACCAATAGAAAGACCTTTTTCAGCTTTATATTGCCGAACCTTTCGTAGTGTTTCAAGCACAAGTTTGCCGGTCTCTTCAGCATCTTCGTCTAGCCATTGCATCTGTATTTCAGGCCATGGCATACGATGCAGCGAGACAGCTTCCTCTTGCGAACGGAATAGCTCTTGATAGACTTTCTCTGTAACATATGGCAGGTAAGGGGCTAGTAGTGTGAGCGTCGTTAGCAACACTTGATACAATGTCCATTGTGCAGCTTCGTGTTCTGCTCCTGACTCTTGATATAACCTTGCCTTTGCCAATTCTAGGTAGTTATCACACAGGTCAGACCAGAAGAAGCGTTCAACCTCTGCGCGAGCTGCTGCGTACTCTCCCCGTTCCAATTCTCCCGTTGCGAAAGCGGTTGTACGTGCTAAGCGAGAAAGCAACCAACGATCTGTCGGCAAAAGTACTTTCGGCGTTTCATTCTTTCTAGTAAATCCTGCAAGGCGAGCTTCAGCAAAACGACTGGCGTTCCACAGCTTTGTGACAAGGCGACGACCATTAGCAATAGTTTCCATATTGAAGGATGTATCGCTCCCTGTTTTGACCGAGGTTGCCCAGTAACGTAACGCATCAGCTGATTCCTGCTCGATCAGTTCCATAGGGCCGATCTCCTTATGCCCCTTCGACTTAGAAATCTTGCTCCGCTCGGCTGACAATGCATGACCAGAAATCATTATCGTCGTCCAAGGTACCTCATTCGTGTGATAAAGTGCTTTAACGATAGAGTAAAATGCCCAGGTACGAATGATATCATGCGCTTGTGGACGCAAACTCGTGGGGAAGTGTCTCGCAAACCATGCATTATCGTCAGGCCAGCGACTGATAAGCAAAGGTGTACAGGAAGATGTTGCCCACGTGTCCATAACATCCATTTCAGGCTCAAAATGTTGTGAGCCACATTCACATGCTTGAGTAGGCTGTACTCGTCTTGGGTCAATAGGCAATTGATCGAGTGTTGCCAGCATGAGTCTCCCGCATGCTTTACATGTCCAGGCTGGAAATGGAACACCTAAAAAGCGTTGTCGTGAAATGCACCAATCCCACTGCAAGTGCTCAACCCAATGCTCATAACGGCTACGCATATATTCGGGATGCCAGGCAATTTTACGTCCAGCATCAAGAAACCGTCCCTTCTGATCGAGAACGCGAATAAACCATTGCCGTGTGTGTAAGTACTCGACAGGTGTGCCGCATCGCTCATGTGTGCCAACGCTATGCTCTATTGTCTCCTGCTGCAAAATGCGTCCTGTTTCAGCAAGATGATGAAGCATACGTTTTCTAGCTTCAGAAATTGTGAGACCTTCAAAAGAACCTGCTAATGCAGTCATGCGTCCGTCGCGTCCGATAGCCGCTCGCAATGGTAGCTGATGAGTGCGCCACCAGCGAACATCGGTGGAGTCGCCAAAGGTGCAGCACATGACGGCACCACTACCCTTTGTTGGGTCTGCCATTTCATCCGCTAAAACAGGAACCTCTATGTTCGCTCTTTGCGAAAAGGTTTTACTTTCAATTGTCGCTATTGACCCAAGCAGGTGCATATAGCGTGTATCTTGTGGATGAACGAAGATTGCAACGCAGGCTGGTAGAAGTTCTGGTCGTGTTGTAGCTATAGGCAAGATACCACCATTTTGCGTTTGAAACGCGATAGTCGAGAATTGCGTTGGTAGGGTCAAATTATCTACCTCGGCTTGGGCAATCGCGGTCTGACATTCAGGACACCACAACGTTGGAGCGGATTGTGTATACGTGCGTCCTGCTTGATACAGTCGAATAAATGACCATTGAGAGACACGTTGCGCGGCAGGCGAGATCGTAGCATAGCGATGCTTCCAATCTACGCTCAGTCCAAGCCTACGCCAAAGTGCCTCAAAACGGTCTTCTGTATTCGTAGTTAGCTCAAGACAACAATCAATAAACTCTTGAGCATCCATTTCGGCTGCCTTGCGCCGAATCGTCTTTTCGACAAAGCGTTCTGTAGGCAACCCGTTATCATCAAAGCCCATTGGATAAAGAACGCGTTTGCCGCACATACGTTGATACCGAGCAATGACATCTGTTTGTGTGTAAGAATAGCAGTGGCCGATATGCAATTCACCGGAAACCGTGGCGGGTGGCGTATCAATCGTGAAGACGGGACCAGAGGCGTCTGGATCGAATGTGTAGAGGTCTGCTTCAGACCAAAAGCGAGCAAGTTCTGGCTCACTTTCGTGGAAATTGTAACGGTTGGGCAACATAGTCATAGTACCTTTCTTGTACTAAAAAACACTGCCACCTCACAAGGACGAGGGCAGTGTTACTAGTATTGCTCGTGGTACCACCTTGTTTTGATATCCGACTCCCCAACCGGTTTTAGTACAGCAATTCTTGTACGCCGTACTCACGAATCAGATATCCTCAATAACGCGATAACGGGCGACACCGGAACAACTTACTGCATATCCGCCTCAGTCATTCGACTTCCGAGCCACGTTCAAGGGTCATATTCGTAGGAGACTTGCACCCGATGGCCTCCACTCGCTGGCGAACTGCTTCCCTTTACTCCACTCGTTCTAAGTCATAGTATTTTTCGTTTGTACCCACACTATACGGCCTAATTGTTTAGTAGTCAAGTAGCATACAAAGAAGACTCCTCAAGTTCTCTACCAATAGTTCGATATAAAAAGCAAGAGCATTTTCTTAAGCAATGCAGAATAGTGAGGATTATCTATCTATGCACATCTTCTCTTTTCGGGTACGTTCGGCGGTTACATTATCGCTACTCACATTGGTAGCATTTATGTTTACCGCAGGCGGATTTCCCGTACCGCACGTTTCACTTCGTCAGGTACAAATACCATCTCAAGGACCAAGCATCTATTATGGCGTTCACGCAACAAGTTGGCTGCAAAATCTCACACCCGTCACCACGTTTGAGCAAGATATTCATAAGTCGGTTTCGATAGTGATGTGGTATCAAGGTTGGGGCGAAACCAAAGGACAGAACTTCGAGCCAACCTGGATGGATAATGTACGCAATCATGGCTCTATTCCTATGGTCACATGGGAACCACAAGACTATACGAAAGACGCCAATCAACCTGCGTTCTCACTGAAAAGCATAATAGATGGGAGTCATGACGCGTATATTGTTCAATGGGCGAAAGCGTCGAAAGCATGGGGTCATCCCTACTTTCTGCGTTTCGCACCTGAAATGAATGGCTACTGGTTTCCCTGGTCGGAATTGACCAACGGCAATAGGGCAGGGCAGTATGTGCAAGCATGGCGGCATGTCCACGACATTTTCACGGCCCAGGGAGCGACAAATGTGACCTGGGTATGGTGTCCTAATGTTGTATTCCCTGGAAATATTCCCCTCGAAAAACTCTATCCAGGCTCGGCCTATGTCGATTGGGTTGCTATGGATGGCTATAACTGGGCATACGTGGGTAAGAAACATCAGCCTAAAACGTTTTCACAACTTTTTCAGCATACCTATAATATTCTTCTCGGTATGGCTCCTAACAAGCCAATAATGATCGCTGAAACGGCATGTACTAATAAGCAAGTAAATGAAGCAGGTTGGATTACTGATGCCTTCACTGTTCAACTACCTAAGTACTTTCCACAAGTCAAAGCGTTCATCTGGTTCAATCAGAATAAAGAGACCGATTGGCGTGTTGAGTCCTCTTCCGCAACACAAAAAGCATTCGCTAACGCGATAAGTTCTTCGCAGTATGCTCCAAACATTTACTCGAACTTGAACATCTCGCCCATTCCTAGTCCGGTACAAGTAGCAGCAGCTAAGCGATAACACGATTTTCGTTAGTGTTTTTAGGGAGGCTCGTGTGAGCCTCCCTATTTATTATTTGCCGGGAACAGGAATTGGTGATGCCGACAGGTGGCTATATGCACTTGAGGCGTATCGATTTGAGGAAACTGCGTTGGCAAAAGCGGTTCGACTAGCTGCTGAGGAGAGAGTTCGCCAATCGGTCTCCTTATTCTCATCAAACCAGATGATTGCCTTCACAGCCGGAAACACAACTGGAAGTTCTTTTGTGAACGCATCAGTAATCCAATTTGCTTTGTTTCCAACACGTTCTGCGGATGCAGTCTCTGCAATCATCAATGGTTTATTTGGTGCAACTCTAGTAATATCCGTATAGGTTTGCTGAAAGACCTGGCGGAATGATAGCCAACCCTTGTTATCGACACGCCCCCAGTTGTAGCCATCCATAGCAACCCAATCGACATACGACGAGCCTGGATACAGTTCCTTTAAGGGGATGCTATTCACGAAATCGGTATTTGGGGACCATACCCAGGTTACATTCTTGACTCCCTGGGCTGTGAAAATGTCATGGACGTGTCGCCATGCTTGCACATATTGTCCCGCAGTGTTTCCATTCTCTTGCTCAGACCAAGGATACCAATTTCCATTCATCTCGTGTGCAAAACGCAGAAAGTAGGGATGACCCCATGCTTTCGACGCTTTCGCCCATTGAACAATATACGCGTCATGACTCCCATCTATTATGCTTTTCAGCGAATAGTTCGCCTGATTAACCCCTTGAGTATACAGCCACGGCTCCCAGGTAACGAGGGGAATAGAACCGTGTGAACGCACATTATTCATCCAGACTGGCTCAAAGTTCTGCGTCCCATCTTGCATACCCCAACCTTGATACCACATCACTATTGAGACAGATTTATGACTGCTCTGCTCGAAGGCTGTTACTGCCGCCATATTTTGTAGTCCACCAGGAACATGCACTCCGAGGTAAAGGGATGGCTGGACAGGTCCAGCAGAGAAGGCTTGTCCTCCCATAAGAACGAGCATGAGAGGAAGCAAAAGCAAGAGGTAGCGTAGTTTGTGTGTATGGAGTATGTTACGCTTACTCTGAAAAAGCGCATTGTTGTGTTCTGTGGGAATGCTTCCTGTCTGCCTTGTATCACTCATTGTGTCTCCTCGTTTTGCTAGTAGCATGAGAAGCCTACAAAACATCCCTCTCCTGTAGTATCTCTTAAAAAAAGCCGAGTGAGTCAATTCACATGCTTCTTCACTATGTTGATATACATCAACATGTCTATGTAAAGTATGGTAAATTTGCTGAGAAAAAGGGAGTGAGGAACAGTTATGATAACATTGAGGTTTGGTTATAAAGCTCTTATAACACAATGAAGACGACAACCTTTGTGGTTGTCGTCTTCATTGTGTTATAAAAAGGCATGTTAGGCGAGTCGGACAGTATACCATTCATGTAGAACATTAGCAGCCGCTCGCTGATTGGGTTCAAACATATGAAATGACCATGCCCAGAAAAAGATGCCAGTAATAGCTGTATCATCGGTACTATTCATGAGAGCTGCTCTATATGCAGCGGCTTGCTCTTCGTCGTCGGCTGGAGAAGGAGTATCTTTTTCCCAGGGATGATAGAGCGCATCTGCACTATCTCGATATCCGATTTCAGAAAGTACCAGGGGCTTCCCTGCTTGATGTGAAAATGTGTCAAGTTGTACCTTGATCTTGTCGTGCCATAATTTAGGCAAAGTGTCTGGGTCCAGTCTCTGACGCACATTTGTTAATGTGAGATACTCAGAAACTCCAAGAGCACTCAGCCGGGGATCGCGCATCCATGAAGTAACAGGTTTGGTAAGCGATGACCAGTTCATATCATAGGTCAAAGGTCCTGAGAAGATAGCATGTACTCGGCTGATGAGTTGTGTCCATATATGCGGTGCAACAAACTGTAATTCCTCATATTCGGTCCCAATCGCCACCTGTTCGGCATCTGCTGATGCGGCTGCTACAACATACGGCTTAAATGCGCTCCAATAACTATCAAACCAGGCTTGTGCTTGCACATCAGTTAAAAAACGAATATCACCACACCAAAGTGGCGCGCCTTGTGCAGTCGCACCATCTACGGTGAGCAAAGGTACAACAAATACGTGGTAATGCATAGCGTGTGCAGTAGCGATGCCTTGGGCAAAAGCTTCGGGTGTTGGTGTATTTGGTGTCGTCCTAATAGTGGTTGAGGTAAGAGAAGACTGATAAAAATTTACTGTCATCTCTATCCACTTTGCACCTGTTTGATTCGTAATACCTTGCAATCCTGCCGACCAATTGGGATCTCCCGCGCTGTACGCCGTGCTTCCCCATTGTGGAAAGACAATACCAGCTTCAAACGTTGGTCGATGTATTGGTACAACAGATTTCGTTTCTCCTAGAGAAGGCTTAAAATAAGAGGTTGCAGCCAGTAACAGACCTGTCCCACTTGTAAAAAATATTTGCAAGCATATTCCCAATGCCAATAGTGTTACAATTATACGTAGCTTATGCCTTGCTAAGAACCGTCCCATCACATCCCCACAATCTCTTTTTTTGCCTAAGAATATTATTTACTTGCTGCATCTTTAGCTGAAGATACAACTCCCACTGGAACTTTCGCGTGAAGCCCTTTATCTGCTGCTTTTGTCTTGGGTGTAGGTTGCCATGTTACATCACGTTTTCCTATCATCCACTGCACTACGGCCCAAAAACCTGCTGTGCTCTCCAAAATCCCTGCGATTGGTGCTACGACAATGACCTTTGTTCCCTCAAGCCAACGCACACGTTGAGACATTTTTGAATCGGCAAGGTTATACCATGTACCGATGAAGACAGAGTTAAGCCACAAAAACCCAACAATTACCATCCAGCACATCACTGGCAATGGCAGAGAAAGCGACGCTTGATGGAAAAGCATTAACCATCCTTGATAAAGTAGGTAGAGCAACGACACAGTTCCTGTTGGCAAGCCGAGGGCGAATGTCAATATGCGATACCTCGTCCCCCAAGTAAGGTGAAAACGAAGCTTTTGGGGTAGTTGATCAAACTCTGGCATGCTACGCATCATTTCCATGCCCTGAAGTACACCGATAATCCAGCGGAAACGTTGTTTGAAAGCACTTTTAAATGAAAAGGGAGGCTGTTCTAGCATCACACATCCATGCCAACCAAATATTTGTGGTCCCCGTCGTAAATAGGCAAGTACACCAAATACATAGTCCTCAGCAATGAATGGTTGTCCATTCAAGTTACCTATATCCCAGCCCAACTCGTTTTCCAGTTCTTCATCAATCACAAGATTTGAGCCATGCAAATGCAGTGGAGTGCCACTTTCCATCACGTCACGACACTCGAAGCAGCCTATAGGACGATTAGCCTCCATCGCGCGACAGATCACACTAGCATCCCGATACTCCAAAGGATAGTAAATGGGACCCTCTGTTAATTTCTTATCGGTGGTAGCCAGATACTGAATGAGTCGCCGCAGTTCATTTGGCTCCATAACGCTTTCTTCATCGTAATGGACGATAAACGTCTGACCAGGCTTGCGATTCATACCACAACGCCGTAATTCAACCATATAATGTAGGGCGCGTGCCTTCAACTTCGTCCCGTTTGGTGTTTGATACTCCGCAGGACTAGGCAAAACAAATCCCTGTACACTGACAGGGACCCAGGCAAATTCTCGTTCTAAACGCAGTTTCTGCTCCAATGACTCCGTAACAATTTCAATACTCACTATTGATTTATAAAAACCAGGGTCTTCGCGCACAAGTTCTACGACATACTGAATGCCTCGCCGAATGACTTCTGTACTACCAGCCGACCCACGTGTTGTAATTTGTATTTTTATAAAAGGAATACGAGGTAGAGATTTAAGTTCCTCATTTGTTACAGGTTTTAATTGACGATAGCGTCGCCAGTGAAAGAAAAAACTGTGAAAATAGGAGAGATAGCGTACACCAATAATACTAATCAGTGTCACTATCGGATAACCAATATATTTTCCTACATCCATTATAAGGGCAACATGATTCATGGAACCGTACCTTCCTTCTCAAGACACCTGATGTTCCCTTGAAGCCATCGGAATATTATGATATGTACGAATACCAGAAGTACTATTACTCAGTCGTGACCGCTTGAATGCTTGTGAGTTGCCTATGCGTACCAACTGCTTTTCTTGCAATGACTGCTGTACTGGTTGTTCGACTACCGACGGTTTTTTGGTCGTTCTCATCAAAATAGTACAAACCGCGAACTCTCCAAGGACAAGTATCTCAATTGCAATGAGAAATTTGTTCCATGTCTCCGGTAGAAATGCACCAAGCATTACCATAAGAGGAATAATCATATAGAGACAAATAATAACTGATGCACCTGCGGTATACGCAATGAGTTGTGGTATCTCGCGCAGGGAACTTTCTCGTGCTCCTAGCGCGAGTGTTGCAACTACAGCCACACGCTCTGTTGGCAAATCACATAGCTCATCTTCAACAGGCTTTTGCTCGATCACCTGAACATACGGTGTGAGCGAAGGAGGCAATGCATTATACGCTACTGTTTTTGTAGTTGGCTGTTCCTCAAGAGGACCACTGGGGTGTGACGGTAATGTTAAACGCTTATACCGCTTTTGATCAATCTCCTGATAGAGTTGATCCGCTGCAAAATTTCGCTGCATACACAGTCCTTCTTTAAACATCTTTTCTTGAAAAGAGTGTGTATGAGTATGTTAAGAGGAAAAGGACAGCTAAATAAAAATACAACTAACCCCACTCACCCACACGCCCCTCTAAATGATATAGAAAGGAGAAAAACTCTTCCTAAAAATCACCTATATTTTCAGTATAGTAATTGTGTCAATAAAAAAACATACATACATCTATGTATCTGTCCTAGAAAGCTTCTGGTACTAAGGGAACAGAATGAAACTTTTCCATTTAAGGCGACGTGACAGCATGTAGGTATTCCTGTACTACAGGTAATGAGGAAAGCGAGGGAAGTTTATGCCATCATGGAGTCAACACGATGTTCAGAAGCATATGAGTGTGTACTCATCTGACGGAAAAGAAATTGGACATGTTGAAGACGCATATGAAGATTTATTTAAAGTTCATAAAGGTTTACTCCCCATTGGAGATCGCTACTTTACCTATCCTGCTATAGGCTCGATTGAGAATGAACGTATTCAACTACTTATGACAGAAGACCAAGCAAAAGAAATAGAATGGACCAAGAGACCAGACTATAAAGCACATGAAGCAGACCCAGTACAACTTATGTATGATCGGGGACATGGCGTTCAAGATCCATTCGATGAAACAAATCCAACGGCCTAATATTACCTCATTGACCCCTTTTGTGGCGTCAATCTATTGATATAGTATTATCCCCTACAGTATCACTGTAGTGTTTACCTTTACGTCTACATTTTTGTGCATCCGCAATATAAACGGAGCAACAAAAATGGTGAAATATCAGGTTCTCACCTGAGAAGATGTAAGGTAAACACCCGACGCTATAGGCCGCTCTATATTTTAAAATATAAAGTAAACATAAAACATAAGGATAAAGTACCATCGGCACCAAGTGCTATTCCGCCTGTGAGTGCTGAAACCGAAGCCATATGGAGTCCGGCAAGCTGATTTTGTCGGTAGGTTTCCTGAAGGGAGCATGGATTTATGGCTATTAATAATCCTATTAGTGACGTTCATAGAGCTACGCTACATACAGATACAGACAACTTAGACGTGTTTTCGTCTGCAATCTCGTCTGCTTTTGAACGAGGCTTAGACGTATCTTTGGTCAAAGAGACATCAGTACGTCATACTGAGCCACTCGAAAAAATTGATTCGGTAATAGATGATGAACTTCTTTTAGATGATGGAGAAGACGAGGCAAGCGAAAGCGAAATTGCAGAAGGCCACATCCGCCCACGCACAACACGAACACCAGCCGCGCGGCAAGCGACAGGGAACGAAGATGCATTTCAAAGCTATCTACGCGATATTCGTGGATTAGGTCTGCTTACTCACGCAGAAGAAATCGATCTTGCACAACGTGCTGCTGCTGGCGATGAGTGGTCAAGGTGTAAACTCATAGAATCAAATCTACGCTTAGTTATTGCCATTGCGCGTCGCTATACAAGTACAGGCGTTCCCTTGACGGACCTCATACAAGAGGGCAATTTGGGTCTAATGCGTGCAGCCGAGAAATTCGACTATCAGCGTGGAGTACATTTTGGAACGTATGCTACATGGTGGATACGACAAGCGGTAAGCCGCGCCGCCGGTGAACAATCACGCTTAATTCACCTACCAGAACATGTCGCAACACGTTTACGTAAGGTACGTCGTATTGCGGCACAGCTTTCACAAGAAAATGGACTTGACCCTCTGCCAGAGCAGATCGCCGAGGCGTGTAGTATCAGTGTTGACGAAGTTATAGACTTGCTTGGCGTCATCGAACAACCTGTTTCGCTGGATGCTCCTGTCGATGAGGAAGCTCGCTATTCACTTGCCGATACACTAGAAGATAGTACTACGCCAGCACCGGCCGAGACTGCCTCTCAGCATCTACTTGGTGAAGAGCTACATCGTGCCTTGGCTATGCTGACTCCACGTGAACGTGCGGTCGTTACCTTACGCTATGGCATCGGTGATGGGCGCAGCCGTACTCTACTGGAAGTCGGTAAGGAATTAGGCATTTCCAGAGAGCGCGTCCGACAGCTTGAAGTCGTTGCGCTTATGAAACTGCGTAGTGTCAACGGAAGTCTCTCCTTGCGCGAATGCGTTTAACAGCAATGGTAACTATTCTACAAGGACAGGATGTATCGCGCCCGTTGTGCTAATCACCAGCAACAACGGGCGCGATACATCCTGTCCCTATATTGCTTACAATACAAGTACTACCTCTCTCGACTCATAGCTAAACACATGCTATACTACACTCCGGCTAAACAAAGATATATACAACGTCCTTTGGTACTTATAAATTATTTCAACCTGTTCTCCAATAGTTTTTTTGAGATAAAATATGGATATCACAACTGATAATACGACGCAAGAAACATTGCCGCAATTAAAGCAACAAGAGCAACATACTACATCACCTCGTCTCATGACATCTTTCGTCGAAGGCACAATTGTTGTTGTCCTTGCATTGATTGCTTTTTTGCCTCGCTTGCTGCTTGCGCTGAAGCTCGATCTAGTAACAGACGAAGTTGTTTATATTCTCGGTGGCAAAATATATTTTCCGCTCCTGGTACATCTACATATTGGTACAAGTCAATGGAACTACAATTATGAGCATCCTCCCTTTGTAAAGCTTCTCATCGGACTTTCGCTCGCACTTAATCAAGCACTTGGACATCCACTACCAGAACTACTTACAGCTCGACTCCCCAGCATTCTTATGGGTACCCTGCTTGTCGTCGCACTTTATGCATTAGCACGTACACCCTTCGGGCGCGTCGTAGCACTTGCTGCTGCTTTATGTCTGGCCGTAAGTCCTTGGTTGGTCTATTTCAGCGCGTTAGCATACCTTGACATGACCATGACCACGCTTGTTACCATCGCTTATTTGCTCACATGGTATGCTATTCGTCGTCCTTGGCTCTATCTTGTTGTCGCGCTACTTGTTGGACTTGGCGTCGATAGTAAATATACTGCGGCACTCGCCATCCCTGGCATTGTCATTTTTACCGCTTACTATTTCTTTATTATTCGATTCTATATCCCTGTGGCGCAACGTCCACGTATACCTTGGCTTTGGTGGCTTGCAACAATTGTACTGGCACCACTAGCGTTTTTAGTCGCAGACCCCGCGATTTGGCCTCATCCCATAAGTTTGCTCATGCATAGCTTTAGCTTTGAGTGGAACCATTCGTATAACGGGCATCTTACCTTCCTTGCAGGGAAATATAGTTTGCACGTACCGCATTGGGCTATTCTCTACATCGTCTTCACGAAGATGAGTGCATTTGTCACTCTCCCTGCAACTTTTTTTGCAGTCTTTGGTTTTATACAACTTGTACGTTTTCATTTCGGCAAAATAACGGCTGCTGAAGCGACAAATATATCGTTTTTATGGGTCTGGCTGGTCTCTATCCTTGGTATGTTTAGCCTACTCAATATTGTCGTTGGTACACACTACCACCTACCTCTAGCACCTCCTGTCGCGTTAGCAGGGGCGGTAGGGCTTGCAACTCTCTTACGCTATCAACGCAACTCTCTTTTCTCAGCAAAACCTGCAACGACTAATAAAACACAAGGCGAGGTACTCGCTTCCCCCGTTCCACGTCGTTCGCGTGTTCTTCGCGTCTATCCAGCCGTTGCTGTCACGTTGCTCACGCTTGCCCTTGTAGTTCCTCACCTTGTTGGACTTGCAACAGTCTATGCAGCGGAAGGATATACCAGCGAGTTTTTCTCCGGCGAAAATACCGCGTTACAGGTTGCTTATCCTGGCTATCGTGAAGCGGCACAATGGATAGCAACACAAACGCATAGTAACGAACAGGTAGGACTGGTGGCGGTGCAAGGAACATTGAGTAATGGAAGTGATGGTGTTTCGTGGTATAGTTATAACAGCGATCTACCAAGTAGGCTCAAATTCAGCGAGGCACATGCTGGTGCTACCTATCAGCAGTATAACTATCTTGTATGGCCCATGCATTTAGTACAACGCGGCTTTGCTCTTCCTACGTCATGGCGTGTCGTACATACTATATTAGGCGGTAACACTACGTATTGTTATATTCTTGCGCGTCCTACACAACAACAATAAACATACTGCATAAGTGTATAAGTTGAACCTTTTAGCTATCTTTATGTATTCTAAGGCTATATGAAAAACGCACCTACTCGTGACATTCTTGCACTCTTTGTTGTAACACGACTGAGCCTTATGATGGTCACATACTTTGGCTATATTTTGCTTACAGCATCTAAATATTCAAGTACACCCGTTGATACGGCGACGTTTTTCAGCTTATGGAATCATTGGGATGCAACTCGCTATCTTGCCATTGCTCAACATGGCTACCACACACCTAACGATATGGCTTTTTTTCCCTTATTTCCTTTACTTATAGCTCTTTTCGCTTACCCACTGGGTGAATGGAGTTACCTACTTGTCGGAACACTTTTAAGTAATGGAGCGTTACTCGCAACACTTTTTATACTTTACCAGCTTGCGGTTGAGTCTTTTGGAGAGCAGGTTGGGAGACGCACTCTGCTCTACCTATGTATCTTTCCTACTGCGCTCTTCTTTTTTGCAGCCTACAATGAGTCTCTTTTCCTCTTGCTTACGGTAGGAACGTTCTTAGCATTCCGTCGTCAAGCATGGTGGCTGGCAGGACTACTTGGTTTACTAGCAGCATTGACACGTTCAACAGGTATACTGTTGGTTATACCTTATCTTTATGAAGTGTGGCTGGTACGAGAAAATATTTTTTCGAGTATCAAAAATAGCATCTTGGGACTGCTTCCACTAGCTCTCATTCCACTGGGAACGCTACTTTATTGTATCTATTGCTGGTATATGACGGGCAATCCTATTGTCTTTGCTACTGTACAAATTTCTTGGGCACGACACCCTTCCTGGCCCTGGCAAGGCATTTGGCAAGCGTTATTTGAACTCTTCTGGAATCAGCCATTTGGCTCATTCTTTGAAGTTCATACACTGCTTGATCTTAGCGCAACACTCGGATTTATTCTTCTAACTGTTATGGGATGGCGCATCCTACGCAAAAGCTATACTCTATGGGCCGCGTTGCTTCTCTTCGTTACCAGCCTCTCATCTACACTAGGTCAACATGACGCGCTCATTTCTAACCAGCGCTTTGTCTTAGAACTCTTCCCATGCTTTATTACACTTGCGGTATTGGGTGCAAAACATCCTCGTCTTCATCAGGCACTATTGATCGCTTTTCCCCCCTTACTCGCGATACTTAGTCTTGTCTTCATTATGAACTTATGGATGGTATAAGCTGATGAAGCGAAATTTTTCTTTGCTACACGCATTTGTGTTGTGTATGAGTGCTCTCATTATCTGTGTACTACTAACTATTGCACCACTCAATCGCCTTGCTGGTACAACCCTTCTCTCATCAGTGTCACTATTTATGCTTTTGACTGGTGTAGGAACAAAATTGCCGACGGATCTTCATCTCACAACAAATGTTCACGCCTCACAGATAAATACTGATACCATCGAATTCCTTTCTCTTATGCTTCTGATCTATCTTCTTTACGCTCTTAGCGTGTATCTTATTCAAAGATGCGCTGTTACAGGCACGCGTTCCACGCTTACAACTGGGCATACACCGGATCAGTCTCTACGCAGATTGCTACGCCTTATTTGGATAGGAGCCGTACTCATTGGTGTTATCTATGTACTCGCACCAGTTATGCTTTCGCGCGATATTGCTGCCTACGCTAGCTATGGACGCATAATCATGATCTATCATGCCAACCCGTACTATACGATGCCTGCAGCATTTCCTAACGATCCAATTCTACAAGCTAGTGATTGGCAGAATGTTGTAGCCGCCTACGGGCCTGTTTGGTTAGCGGTATGTGCTATCTCTACGCTCATCGCAGGAAATTCCCTGCTACACTATATTCTCTTCTATCGAATTCTCGGACTTGCAGCACACTTTGTTGATATTGCACTTGTAACGGCTATTTTACACAAAATGGGAAGTCCACCTCGTGTTGTCATTATAGGTACTTTGCTATACGCTTGGAATCCCCTTGTATTACTTGAAAGCTGTATGAGTGGTCATAACGATATAGAGATGGTGACGTGTATACTACTGGGTGTATTGCTGTGTCTTCACACCGAACATGATAACTTTATCCATACACGTTTCCATCTTCCACCAATGCTTGCATTTACCTGTGCAGCATTAATCAAATTTACAGCGACACCAGTTATTGTATTTTATCTTGTCTTACTAGCACGTCATATTTTTATGAATTCCTCTTGCTTACAACAAAGCTTATGGGCAAGATGGTTGAGGGTCATTGGTCTCATAGCCCGTACTGCACTTATAAGCCTAATCATATCAAGTGTATTGTATACACCACTGTGGCTTGGACAAACCCCACAAGCAATCATAGCCAGTTTAGGTTCTCCACCAGCCTCCCGTTTAGCCTTTGGTTCCATCCTGCTTGCCCTACAAAAGGTCGCCATAGCACATCAGTTAGACACTCATTTTCTATTCCTGAGCCTTCATAGTACATGGAATATCATTAATGCCTTCGTGGTAATTAGTTTAAGTGGTATTGGAGCGGTCTGTCTGTGGCGCGTACCAACAACGCGAACAATGGTGCAAGCTACGCTTAGCACTCTTGGTGCATTGCTGATTGTCACTCCATGGTTTTTTCCGTGGTACATCGTGTGGATTGTAGGGCTTGCAGCAGTAAGTGTTCCTATACATCGTGAATATCTAGGGCGAGCACTTATGTCGGCGACCTTTGTCTTCTCTGCATCAGCACTCTTTATCTATCTTTTCAGAGGATACCCACCCATTGGAGACTGGATTGGTTTTACCAGCCTCACAACAGTGGGACCACCCGTAGTTGTCTTTCTATTTTTATTGCTTTCTCGTAACCCTGCTTCTCGCCCACCGATCAAGGCACCAAATCTAGTGGAGACTACTAATCAGCTTGTACCATAGAAGCAATAGCTTCACGCTCGGTCTCTTGAGGAACATCAACCGTCGTACTTACAGCCTTCTTACGTTGTACTACATAATGGTAGAAGAGAGCGAGCACAAATGTTACAAACAAAGTATTACGCGTAAACACCACAGGGTTAAACGTTGGGATCGTAGGAACGGTGATGAATACTTTCGTCGCACTATAAATATATGGGTATATCCACGTAGTAAGGAAACCAATACCAATCCAACTTAGGAGCCAACGCCAATTACATTCACCAATGTACGCGACAAAGGGAATAACCCACAGCAAATACTGAGGACTGAAAACCTTCCCCGTGCAAATAACAACAAGTAATGTCAGCAAAATCGAAACTGCAAGCGGAAGTCTTCCACGCCACTGTAGCCAACTAATATATACCAAACCAACAAGCAAAAGCAGTGTCATCATCGGCGAAACAATGCTAGAGAGCGGACTAATCATGTTGAGTGAGCCGTAGGTTGCTGCATAGTGCAACGAAGAGCCAAAGAAGCTTGCTACCCAGAGAATGGAGGCGGCAGTTGACTCGGCCTGTATTGGTCGATCTCCAAAATATCCAAGCGGTCCAAGTGTGCCCTCAACACTTAATAGTAGCGACAGGATTGTTAAGGTAGCACAAATAAGCACAAAGACATCAAGGCCCTTCCACCACTTGTGCCAAAGCATATATCGTGACCTATGCTGAGCAATAAAAAATGCTGGCAACAAAATGATTGGGTAAAACTTGAACATTGTCGCTACCGCCAACAGTGTGTATGCCCAACGCCAGCGTCCACGTTCAGCGAGGAGCAACGCCCCCAGTGAAAGACCAGCAGGGATAATATCGTAGCGAGCAGTGGCAGTCGCCCAACATCCAATAACCATATATATGGCGAAAGCAATCGCAGCACTCTTCGATTGCCAGCGTCTAAGCATGAAATAGACAACGCCAGCAAGTAACGCCATTGCGAAAGCAAAGGCAACCTGATACCAGTAAGCTGATACAATTAACCCAAGCGAAAAAGGAATAATAGTTAACAGAGGATACTCATGTGGAAGTGCATGCAGTGGCTGTGTTGGCGATTGTGCTGCCACGAACGAGACAAGCCACTCTGGAACATTGTATGCTCTCATCAATTGAACAAGTCCATTGTTCGTTATAAAGATGGTTTCAGGATGTGGTTGCGTAATGAATTGACACTGTATTTGTGGCACAGGGAGCGTTTTCAGTGCCACAACTCCGTGCCAAAACGCTACCGAGTAGCATTCATACTTGCCTGCATCCGTATACCAGGTAAAGAGTTGCCAGGAGGCACCGTAATACAAGAGGAAGCCCATCACCAGGACAATCAGTATGTCCGAAAGTGCAAGTTTCTTCAACATGTTCACCATATTTACCACAAATATCTACTGTGGCCCATTTCGCCACAGAGTATCTTTTCTTTATCATGGGCAAAATAAAACAAGAGTCTCCGCTGAGGCATACCTTACATACGAGCGATACGCAAATATGGTCACATTTCGGCTTGATACACTGAAAAATACTGCGGTATGCCTCGTTGAAGCACTTTTTGTTGTAGTATGGTAGAGTTCATAACAAAAGTAAATGATACTCTTCCACTCTGTCATTCGTATTGAGTATAACACCCAAATCTCTGTTTATAACAATACTAAAGAAAGACAAATTCACTATGTTTGGCTTCACATCCTCAGCCCTTATGCACTTTTTAGAGAGCTATGGATATATAGCAGTGCTAGTTTTCGTGGCTATCGAGAGCACCGGAATTCCTTTTCCTGGCGAAACGATGCTGCTTATCGCGTCCATTTATGCAGGAACAACACATCATCTTTCTATTGTGTTTGTTATTCTCGCGGCTGCTAGTGGAGCTATACTTGGTGACAATCTCGGCTTTTGGGTTGGCCGCGAGGGTGGCTACCGACTCCTGCGCCGCTACGGTCACTACATACGTCTTGATGAGCGCAAGCTAAAACTAGGACAATATCTTTTTCAAAAACATGGAGATAAAGTCGTCTTCTTTGGACGCTTTGTTGCTGTCCTACGAGCATGGGCGGCCTTTCTAGCTGGTACAAATAGGATGCGTTGGGTAAATTTCCTGGTTTTCAACGCTTTAGGTGGAATTACATGGGCAACTATTTTTGGTTTGGGAGGCTATTTTCTCGGAGGTAAAGTTAATTCTTTAACAGGTCCTATAGGAATTGTCGCTCTTGTGTTAGCTGCAATTTTTCTTATTGGATTTTTCATTTTCTTACGCCGCAACGAAAAGCGCTTAGAGGACGAGGCAGAACAAGCATTACCTGGGCCATTGGATGCCCATCAAGGTGAAGGCGAACGAGAGAAGCATCCAGTGTCATAGTAAGCTGTACACGAGTTATGAGACTCAGCAGAAATATGCTACAATTGTATATACATCAGAAAGGGAAAGGACAAATACTGTATGTCTTTACAAGAACCACAACAACAACCAGAACCTTTACCACAAACAGAGCCTGATGTTGCTCAGCCTTTACCACAAACAGAGCCTATTCCCGAACCATTTCCAGAGTCTCCTTCGTCACCTCCTACACCAGCAGAGGTTCCAGAACCAACACCAGACGTTCTTCCACCTATGGAACCAGACGTTATGCAGCCGCTTCCTGATACAACCTCTATACCTTCTACTCTACCCTCAGTGGAGGACTACAAATAACGTAGCATTTCCCTTCAAATGCCTGTAGAATACAGATTGCCGTCGCCGCTATTTCGCAATCAGGTTATACTAGCAGTAAGTTCACTGCATGAAGTATGGCATGGGAATTCTTTCATTCAGGATGTCCAAAATCCATAAGTAAAAACTGTACTATGCTTGACTTTTCTTACTATCTTTACTATACTAGTGTTAGTGTTTAGACAGTATAGTATGATTATGTTGCACTATCTATTAAGGATAGCTAAGGTGTAAATATATGACAGGAGTTCGTCTCGGTAAAAGTAAAGGAAGCGGAAAAGAGCGCCTTGTACAGTCAGCACGTTCGCTCACGCAATATAAACCTTTTGACGAGATTACCATTGATGAGATTGTCAAAGCTGCTGATCTCTCCCGTCCTGCCTTTTATTATCATTTTTCTGGTGGCAAAGAAGAAATGCGTAGCGAATTGGTACGCCACGGCTATCTAGGTGACGAACCAGTACCAGATACACGACAAGGTATAGAGGATGCAGCATTACGAGTCTTTGGACGTTTAGGCGTCTCTTCCGCGACGCTAGACGATATAGCAAATGAAGCAGGCATCTCGCGTGGCGCATTATGCTGGCATTACCGTAACAAAGAAGACTTGCTTACAGCTATCGTTCAGCATCAAGAAAGCTACTCGGCACTACGTCAAGCCCTTGAGGAGATTGAACAGGATTTGCAAAGCGGGGTTCAACTCGATGATGAAACCTTTTTACGACGCATTGTTGGGGGCTTCTATGACTCGCTCACGGCTCAAAGTGATCTTGCGCGATTACCCATTCTCTTACTCTATACGCATCCTGAAGTAGCACACATCCTTGCAGACAAAATTGTGCATGGGCGTAAGTACATTACAGAATATGTCAGCAAACGGCAAGAAGTGGGGGCATTTACTAAAGATATTGACCCTGCATTTTTTGTGCAAGTCATCGCTATGTCTTTCTATATGCGTGCGGCTGGGCGCGGACTAAATGATCTTTTGCCGTTTGCTTATCTCTCGCGAGAAGAGGCAATTCACCAACTTGTCTCGCTTCTGCTTTATGGCATTGTGCAACGGAATTCTACACTACCATGCCCATCGCTACAACCACTCAAGGAAGAGATGTAACTCGTAGGAGTTAGCGTCAACAAGAACAGTTCTTTACGGTCTCTGTCTTTATCTTTTAGCAAAAGGAGTCTCCCATGCAGGGTAATGCACAAGCCACTCGGCGCGAAGGTGGGCTGGCATATAAATGGGTGGTCGCAAGTGTTGTGGTCTTCGGAGTGTTTATGAGCATTCTAGACCAAACGATTGTGAACATCGCTATACCACGCCTACAAACCGCCTTTGGTGCAGATATCCACAGCGTTCAGTGGGTGCTTACTGCTTATATTCTCACTCAAGGGGTTATAACCCCGACAGCAGGATATTTCGCTGATACACTAGGAACGAAACGCTTCTACATCATGTCGCTTGCGGCGTTCACTATCGGCTCTGTCCTATGCGGTCTCGCATGGAGTTTGCCAGTCCTTATCTTCTTCCGTGTCCTACAAGGTGCGGGCGGTGCAGCATTGTTTCCTCTATCAATTACCATGCTTTTCCGCGAGTTTCCTCCACAGGAACGCGGTGTTGCGTCTGGTGTCTTTGGAGTACCTGCATTGCTGGCCCCTGCTATTGGACCAACACTTGGCGGTTATCTTGTAACCTATGCAGGTTGGCAGGCAATCTTTTTCATCAACTTGCCCATTGGTATTCTCGCTATAGTCCTTGTTAGCATTTTCATCCGTGAAACGCAAGCACAGGTCAATCAACGTTTCGATTTCCTCGGCTTTTTCTTTGTTGCACTCGGCCTTTCAGCAGTCCTCTATGGACTTTCTGATGCAAGCACCGATGGCTGGGGATCGGGGCAAGTTATCGGGTCGATTGTAGGTGGATTGATAGCATTAGTCATCTTCGTTTACGTCGAACTTGCCATTGTGCGTAGAGAAGGCCGACCATTGCTCGACCTACGCTTGTTTACCAATCGACCATTCACGCTCAGTATTATCGCTAGTTTGTTCGTCATCTTTAGCTTGTTCGGCGGCGTGTTCCTCTTCCCGCTCTTCTTACAGAGTATTCGAGGACTAAGTGCGTTTCAAGCTGGTGTAATTCTCCTGCCTCAAGCATTGGCGGCGATGGTTGCGACTATTGTGGGAGGAAGGCTCGTTGATCGCATTGGTGTACGAGGAGTGATAATTCCGGGCTTGCTTATTCTTGCGTTTGCAACCTGGCAACTTACCTTTCTCTCAGCATACTCGACCTACGGATGGATACAGGCTATTCTCATTGTCCGTGGTCTTGCTCTGGGCTTTTGTGTACAGCCACTCACTGTTGCAGGACTCTCTGAGATAAGCCCTCGTCAGTTGGCGCAAGCATCGTCGCTTAATACCGTCGCGCGTGCTGTGGCAAGCTCGCTAGGTATCGCTGTACTTGCGACACTTGTTCAAACACAAACACAGGTACATTATGGACATCTTGCAGAGCAAGTGACACCTGCTTCGCGGCTAGGGCAGCTATTCCCAGAGTTGCAAGCTCTCTTCGTTTCAGGAGGGGGAGACCTCCTTTCAGCAAGGACAGCAGCACTTCAAACGATTAGCGGCTTAGTGCAAGAACAATCCTTTATACTCGCAATTCAAGACGCCTTCACATTCAGCTTGGTCGTTACGTTTCTTGCGATTATTGCGGTCCTATTCGTGAGTAAATCACGACGTGGACCAACAACTGCACAGGCAACAGGGACGCAGACACCTGGGCAACCTGAAGAAGAGCCTTCGCATCCTGCCTTGATCTTCGCAGAATAACTATCGTCATGAACGGACAGGCACTCTGTCCCGTTCCTATTCAACATATATATGTATTATTTGTAATACAGATGTTTGGAGCAATTGACCATGCGTCGTATGATCTTAATT
>CAWBXD010000004.1:0-242883 GCA_963792705.1 uncultured Chloroflexia bacterium
CTTTTCGTCAGAAGCCCTATGACACTCCGAGTCGGAGATGACCATGAAAATGAGGTACACTTGTAGTGTGGGAAGCATGCAGAGACTTAGGTGTTAAGTGATGCCAGAAGCTCGCGTCAGAAGCTGATCCAGGTGCGTCCAGAAGAGATGATTGTTGCCACCTCCGTAAGGAGGAGAGCACGCGTAGGAAACTTGTGAAGTTTTACGCACCACATACTTCCCCTTTTGAGGTATCCAGACTCTGGGAGATATTAGGAAGGAGCAAGCAGATGCAAGTGATCCATCAATATTGCTGTGGACTCGATGTTCACAAAAAGACCGTTGTTGCCTGTATCTTGATCACCTCGCAAGACGGCAGCGTTCAGAAGAAGGTTCGGACGTTTTCGACGATGACCGTTGACCTGCTTGCTCTTGTGGATTGGCTCCAAGCTTCTCAAATTACTCATGTAGCTCTCGAAAGTACAGGGGTGTATTGGCATCCCGTGTTTAACCTTCTTGAAGAGGACTTCTCGATCATTCTGGTGAACGCCCAACACATGAAGGCACTTCCGGGGCGCAAGACGGATATCAAAGATAGCGAGTGGATCGCCGATCTTCTCCGGCATGGATTACTCCGAGCCAGTTTTATCCCGCCGTCGCCTATCCGTGTTTTGCGAGAATTAACCAGATATCGCAAGACCCTGGTGCAAGAGCGAGCGCAGGAGGTCAACCGTCTCCACAAGGTCCTGGAAGGAGCCAACATTAAACTTGCTGCTGTGGCCACTGATGTCCTTGGCAAAAGCGGGCGCGATATGCTCACTGCCCTTGTCGAAGGGACGACCGACGCAGGTGTGCTGGCTGACCTCGCACGTGGTCTCTTACGAAAGAAGCTTCCACAATTGCAAGAGGCACTGGAAGGACGCGTCCAAGCACATCATCGAATCTTACTTCGGCACATACTTGCCCATATTGACTTCCTGGAAGAGAGGTTAACACAACTTCAAGAGGATATTGATACTGACCTTTCTCCCTATCAGGAGGCAATGGAGCTTTTGCAGAGTATTCCTGGAGTTCAAACAACTGCTGCTGCCACGATTGTGGCAGAAATTGGAACAGATAGGAGTCGCTTCCCATCCGCCAAACACGCGGGCATCGTGGGCAGGAGTATGTCCGGGGAATCGGCAAAGCGGAGGGAAGCGGTTCAGTGGTGCAACCACCCATGGAAGCCCCTATTTACGGGCGATGCTTGCCGAGGTCGTTTGGGTCATCTCTCACACCAAGGACAATTATCTTTCTGCCCAATACCATAATTTAGCTCGTCGGCTTGGAAAAAAGAAAGCCGTGGTAGCCGTTTCTCACAGTTTGCTCATTATAGCGTACCATATCCTGCGTACCAAGCAACCCTATGCTGACTTAGGAGCTGATTATCTCGAAAAACTCAATACTGCTCGTGTTCAGCAGCACCATATTCATCGTCTGGAACAACTTGGCTTTACAGTCACTCTTACCCCAAAGCAGGTTGCTTAGATAGTAGGAGGGTATTTTCGTAGGAAAGAGCCTCATGGAAAGAGGGCTCATCACCACGCATCCTTGAAGCACTTGTAACACGTTTCGTACCCGATTCCATCTCTGATTATCTTTCTGAAATGGGCTGGGAAAGCTCGTTTTGACGAATCAACTCCTCAGAGATGTTCCAGAGACGTTGGCGTATTATCACATCATAGGAAAGCTTGGAAGAGGGAGTCTGCTTGCAGTCGGAAAAGTACTTCCCACTCACTCTCTCAATCTCAGGCGAGGTTGCCAGGTAGAGTGTCGTCTGCGCTCCTTTCTCGACATTTCTCCCAACAAAGAAGTAGATCACCCCTCCAATGACATGCGCAATACCTTTCAAGCCATCGTTAAAGTTGGAAGCAATCATGCCAGGATGCAGCGCATTGACAGTAACACCAGTCCCTTCAAGCTGACTCGCCAGTTCGTAGGTAAAGGAGATCTGCGCCAGTTTGGACTGGCCATACGCTTTCCCGAAGCTATATCTCTGCGTCCCCTGGAGATCAGCAAAATCTATCTTTCCTTGGGTATGCGCGAGAGAACTGACATTCACAATGCGCGCTGGTGCGCTGGCCTTGAGCACGTCCAGCAGGAGGTGGGTGAGCAGAAATGGAGCCAGATAATTCGTTGCGAAGGTGAACTCTAGCCCATCAGCAGTGATCTTGTGCTCGCTATTAATTCCTCCAGCATTATTGATCAGCACGTGAAGCTGTGTATAGTGCAGTTTGAACTCGTTGGCCACGCGACGTACCTGGGCAAGTTCAGAGAGGTCCGCGACGATCAGGTCTACCTGAGCATTTCTACTCGCCTCTTTGATCTCTGCTTGTGCTGCTTTTCCCTTTACACGATTGCGGCAAACCATGACCACCGTCGCGCCCATTTGGGCAAGCTCTCTCGCTGTCACTTTGCCAATCCCTGAACTGCTGCCTGTCACCAGGCATACTTTTCCCTGCATGGTGCTATTTGCCATGATCTGTATCTCCAGTCTGATTCTGGCGGATGGTGTCGCGCATCATGGTCACAAGTGCTTCATTGCCCAAACCTGAACGCGCTTCCTCAAGCAGTTCTTTCCAGGCCTGCTCAAGATCAATTTGGTAGCTATTACTGAGCCTGATCAGTTGGATCAGTGCATCGGCGATATTGCGGGCAAGACGCGCGTTCTCCCGTGGCATCGCGAGCTTGCCTTCGATGATCATCACATCGTCGGCCAGCCTTCCAACTACGGCGGCCAAGTGCGTCACCAACAAGCTTTTATCCCACGGCCCGACCACCTCATGAAAATGCTGTGACAATTCCTGGGTATCGTTCATCATCTTTTCGAGTTCCATTTTGTTGTTGCCTTTCTCCTCTTCCCTCTTTCATTTCGAGCAGAAAAAAGCCCGCTTTCGTTTTGCTCTTGACACTCTGCTGCTTGATGTTTAAAGTGTAAACTATAAAGTATAGTTGAAGGTCAAGGCGTTTTTGAGGAGATTTCCATGAAGATTCATGAATTGGCACAAAAGACTGGTTTGACAGCTCCCACTATTCGCTTTTATGAGAAGAAAGGGCTGCTGGATACACGCCATGTTCGACGTGGAGAAAATAACTATCGCGACTATTGTGAGGAGACAGTTGAACATCTTCTGATGATCAAAGAGGTTCAGGCAGCAGGTTTCACCTTAGCCGAGTTCAAAGAGCTTGACGCAGCCTGTTATACAGCAGATGGGCTGGTCACCCAGAAGGCCGCGACGTTTCTGCGGCGAAAGATTGCTGAGGTTTCCGAGAAAAGAGCAGAATTGAAGCGCACTCAGATCTACCTCACCAGCAAATTAGCCGAAGTGCTTCAGGAAGACAATACGTCTGCCTCGTTGCGATAAAGTGCATCAATTCTGGCGTTTTGACAGGCTCTTTTTCTCTGAGCGGAATCCGTGCGAGCCTCATGTGTGTGGGAAATACCAATTCTTCGCCACTTTTGATTCATAAAATCGCCAGCCCCTTGAGCTTAAATTGATGAGCAAATAGCGATTTTTCTGACAAATATCTTGGTTCTCACGCTTTCTCGCTAAATCAGGTAAAGGTTGAGATAGTACCCAAACAAAGATATGGCTTGCCATGCAGATATGGGTCTCTGAGTTACTGTGCTTGAGCTTTTCATCAGCGAGGAAGCGGGAGAACCAATTTATGGTTCTGGAACTCCTTTCTGGTCTGAATCATGGTTGGAAAAGCAGAGGTTGGCAACCCCTCCCTTGCGAGAAAACGTGGTCTTGGAGAGACGCAGAGAACCTGTGAAATATCCTGTTTTCGGGGGTGGACTGACCAACAACCTGCCTTGTTTCTCGCAAGGGGGACATTCACCAGGTGTCACACACCATATAAGTCGGTGTTCGAGAGGGCAGCAAGACCGTGCATTCCGAGGGAATAGGCAATCTCGCCACCGTGATGCAGGTCGTGTTGCAGGACATGGAAGACAACCCAGCCGCGGCTGAGAGTGGTGATCTTGCCGTTCCAATCGTCCTGAATAGTGGATCGCAAATCCGCGAGCGTAGAGCGTCCCAGCACCTCCTGGATGACTCGCCAGGTGTGGTCCAATCCGCTCACCAGCGTCTCCGCTTCACGTGGCGAATTCTCAGGCTCCCCCCACGTGGTAAACGCACGCAACTCCTCCCCTCCCTCTTCCAACTGATAGTGAAACCACCCGGCCCGCACAGCAATGATATGGCACGCCAGCTCTTCGATGGAACGCAGATTCGGCGCGGCACGCAGCGCAAGCTGCTCCGGTGTGAGTCGAGCGAGAGCCTTGCTCAAGTGCTTCTGGTAGTTGTGCCAGCCCTCGGCAAAGAAAGCTAGCGTTTCGCTTGTTTCACTCATTGTGTTCACTCCCTAGAGATGCAATTCGGTACAATCTGTTCTCGACCTCATAGTGTTCAGGAAACAGAATCGGGCAAGAAAACGCCCGTCTGTTCTTCTTTCTTTGAAGAACATGCAGAATCGGAAGCCTGTGCTGTCATTTCTCCGAGACCTCGGAGAAATGACAGCACAGGCTTGAGTGAGAGACTGACACATATCATGGTTCTCCCGCTTTCTCGCTGAATCAGGTAAAGGTTGAGATAGTACCCAAACAAAGATATGGCTTGCCATGCAGATATGGGTCTCTGAGTTACTGTGCTTGAGCTTTTCATCAGCGAGGAAGCGGGAGAACCTCATCGCCAGTTTTGACCTCTGACGCATAAAGGCCCGTTTTGGCGAAGAAATCCGCCAACTCACAGTATCCATGAGTTCTTCATGTGTCATGTTCTAAGTATCCTTTTCTATATTATATTTGAGCTTAAAGAACGGATGAAGTTGAAAATCATCAATTATGTTCAAGTACTAGTAAATAGCGTGAATGTTCGACGATTTTTAGGGTGAAACATAGGAAATCAGCGTGAAACATAGGAATCTTCTCTCCTGAGGTTGGAGAAGCCGCTTCCCATCTGGTATACTCTTCTTAAAGTTGGAAATTCGCTTTATTTCCCACTCGTGCAGGAGGCATACTAATGGTCACACCGGCTGTCGATGGCATTGATCTCTTTAAAATTGCAGGTCGCTCGATTTCGGGATGGATTCCCAGCTTCAAAGCAGGAGTGGATTCTCCTACCCGACAGCCATTTTGCAGTCAACTCGAAGAACGTCTTCTTCTGTGGCTTGAATACAACCCCCAGGTGGTGAGTTACGCTCGTGGTGATATTGGCCCTTCGTTTGCCGCGACCTATCGCTTGCCACTCCCGAAAGATGCGCCCTTTACCATTGGCTATACCTTTGAAGGAAAACCCCATGACTACCTCCCGGATATGGTAGGAAAGCTCTCTGATGGAAAATTGTTCATCGCTGAGGCTGGCATGGAAGATGACAAACGACGGGACCGCAATCTTGCCAAAGCAGAGGCCGCCCGTCGCTTGGCGCGTCTCCAGCGAGGGAGGTATTGGATCGGGACGGAAAAGCTTCTCACGCGACAGCGGCACTACAATCTGGTCTTCTTACACGCGAGGCGTCAGTCCTTCCCGAATTTTGCTGACATCGCATTGGCGATCCAACGCGTCTGGCCCTGGGGAGAGGTTGCGAGCGTGGAAGAAGTCGAAAGCCGTCTCGTGGGGCAATGGCCTGTGTCTCAAGTCGAAGCATCTCTCTGGAAGATGGTGGCAGACGCTGCGGCACGCGGACATCTGTTGCTTGATTTGGAGCAGATCACCCTGGATCGCAAGCGTCCCCTGGCCTTGCTTCCGCCAAACGCCCCGCCACTGGCACCATTCGCCCTTCCCGATACGCTTGTACTAGAAGCACCAGAGATTCAAGAACCCGTCTCCTTGCCGGAACGCTCCTCGCAGCCAGAGAAAAGGACGACCGTTGATGCCTCTGCTTTCCCAGAGGCACTGCGAGAGCAGTTTCACCGCAATCTCCGCGCCGTCGAGTTGGTCCTCGCCGGAGCATCTCAAACCAGCGTGGCGAAAGAGTCAGGCATCTCGCGTTCAACGCTCTCTCGACTGGTCCAACGAACACGGCAAATGGGTCAGGTGGCCTGTATTCCTCATGGAAGCTACACGCGACAAGCAGCACTGCACCCGGCTTTTCAGGAATGCATTCATCGGCTGTTTCTTTTGCCCACACGTCTTTCGATGACTGCTATCCACGAACATACCGAGATGCGACAGGTAGCGGACCGCTTGGCAAATGCAGCCGGGCAACCGATCAAACTCCCCTCCTACGATCAGGTGCGTCGAGAAGTGCATCGTCTCAAAGAGGACCCGGAGCTGGTGGCGGTGCGTGAAGGTGCCAAATCGCTTCCTCGCCTGCGAGAGTCTCCCCAATCGTTTGCGCTCTCCATTCCCTCTCCGGCCCTGCTGACCCAGGTTGATGAACACTCGCTCGAATTGTATGTCGTGACCCCTGACGGGATTGCGGTAACGCAACGAGTCCATGCGGCAGTACTCATCTGTGTCAAAACCGCCGCAATTCTTGGCGCGGTGCTTGCTCTTGGGCCTTTGAAGGAAGAGGACTACATGCGCCTGGTGAAGCAAACGTTAGAGCCGAAAGATCGTTTGGTTGGCATCACTGGATGCGAACATCCCTGGCCCTGTTACGGCAAACCGGCCATCATCTTCCATGATCGGGGGAAGATTTTCACCTCCGAACGTGCCCGTCAGGTGCTGGTGGATCGACTGGGCATCATTACTGAGCAAGCACCTCCCTATGCGCCATCCGCGAAGGGAACTGTGGAGTCGCTCTTTCGATGGATGACCCAGCGTTTTGAACGCCGCATGCCCAATACCAGCCATGGGGTGCATGATGCGGAGGGATCAGCACAAGCCGGGGGTCTGACGCTGGAAGAACTGGAGCGGTGCTTCTATCAAGCCATTGTCGATGATTACCAACAAGACTGGGACAAGCTTCGACGGCAGAAACGTTCCGTCTGTTGGGAAAACGCGGCTGCACAGAGCGGAGTCCCACAGTATCTGGGCTCAGGCGATGATCTCAAATTGTTGCTCATGAAGGCCATCAATCGCAAGACGCCTGGGCATGGCTATCGTGTCTCCGAGGGCAGCAGACTCTCGTTTCAGGGGCGCTGGTATGTCTGTCCGGGCTTACTTTCTCGGCTTGCTGGTCGGGAGTTTGAAGTGTACTTTGACCGACGTGATATCAGCGTGCTCTATCTCTTTGTGGATGGCACGTATCTAGGGGAAGCCTACTGTACGCAGCTCATGGGAGGTCGAGTCAGTGAATGGGAAGCCAGAGCCATGCGCAAATACGACCAGGAGCAGGAAGTGCTGGCGCGGACGCAAGGGCAACAAACTCGCGCACGCATCCAGGACGAAGCTGGGCGTGGACGCAAACGCCGAAACGCAGAGATTCGTCAAGTAGAACGCGGGCGTCAGTGGGACCGCCAACGAGAGGAGATTCATCCAGCAGAAGTCCTCGAACGCTTAGCCAGTATTGAGGAGAAGAAACCTGCCCAAACCAAGCTTCCCCCAGCCATCCGGGATACAGACCCGGATCGTCCAGTTCGTCCCTTACGTATTCGTATCTTGCGAGAGGAACCGTAATCATGACTCACCCCCTCTTCGGAACAGAATTTTTCGTCGAGACCCCTTTTGCCAAGCGTTTCCAGGCGACGCTGCGTTCTTCTCTCCACAAGCGAAGCTGGCATGTCATTGTGGCTGATCCAGGGAGCGGCAAAACGATGAGCATTCGCGATCTGGTCGAAACAACGGGTGCCCCGGCGATTTTGGCAGTGACCTGCCCCAAAAACAATGACGATGAACAAGCACTGGGAGACCAGTTATTTACCGCTTTAGGGGTCAAGCTTCCAGGCCATTGGCGTACCCGCAAGCCCAAACTGATGGGGCATCTTCACCAGTATGGGACGAAATTGATCGTCGTAGATGACGCGCATGATCTCTCACTCCAGCATTTGATGTTTCTCAAGGAAGTCACCGATCAAGGACGACTACACTACAATCACCGCCTCGGCCTGTGCCTAGTCGCTGCTGGGCGTGGAACCACAATTCCACTGAAGGAAATCTTGGATCAGCCTGAGACCATGTGGTTGCAATTCCGCCGTCGCATGGATAAACTAGAGCCGTTCTGTCGGATTACAGGACACACCTCGGAAGAAGTGCGCGAAATCCTGGCTACCCTGGAAATCGCGTATCGGGAACTTTTTCCCCAACTGAACTTGCGCCAATGGTCAGGAATCATCTATACCTGGCTCACGCAATCGCTTCTTGATCCGACCAACTCTGGTCGTGTCACGATGGATAACCTGATGAAATTGGTGACAACGGCCCTGGAATGGACCTACGAGGCTGGCCTGACCGATGTGAAAAAAGAAACGCTCGAACAAGCGGCTGACCTGCTCATGCTTCGTCGCGATACGTTTCGGATTATTGATGGAGCTGGTCCTGACGTTCCGGTCGAAAATTCGGACGCAGAGACGAAAGATCATGCGAATGGGAACGAGCCGGAGCGGCAAACCGTCCAAGAAAACGAGCGTACCTCCCCGACGGAAATGGCGAAGGAACCAGTGCAACTTGCCACACAGCCGAAATGCACCTTTCATGGGGACGTTCCCATTGATCTCCAGCAATTTCGGGAGAGTGGTGTTTCCTTGGTTGAATGCCCCGATTGTACCAGCACCAGCGCGCTTTCTCCGCACAAGGGAGTCCTGCACTTTAAATCTCACAAGCGGCGCAAAACGCGCTCGACTTCAACAAAATCACGATGGGTCAGGCGCGAAATGATCTGGGCAGTGATGAAGGGGTGATATGCGCGAAGCGGATATGAAGTGCAAAGCTGCTGCCTGATTGCTCCCAAAGAAACTAAAGACAAATATCTCTAACGCCCCTTCCCCCTTGTGTTTTCCCGTCATTGCTGGTAGACTGACTCGTAGCAGAAGATGCTTTCTGCTGCCAGTAAATTTCTGCCTTTTCATCTTCTCCGCTCAGATACAATGGGCAAAGAGAGAAATGACAAGGAACAACTCGCCATAGAAAAGTATGTCAGCCCACATGAATGTCCACGTTGCACTTGGTAGCAGCTTCGCGCATATCAGGCCAACCACTATCGGCCCTTCGGGTCGCGAACGGAGCAACTCGTGAAAGCAGCACAGTTCAGCCGGTTCGGAGGCCCGGAAGTCCTCGATATCGTAAATCTTCCGGACCCGCACCCAGGTTCCGATGAGATTCGGATCGCCGTGCGTGCCGCTGGCGTCAATGCGAGCGACTGGAAGAAGCGTCAGGGGTTGATGGATCAGGAACTGCCCCAGACCATGGGTTACGAAGCCGCTGGCATCGTCGATGAGCTCGGTGCGGGCGTCACCGACGTCGCCGTCGGCGACCGCGTGTTCGGCGCTTCTTCCTACGGTGCGGCCCAGGCGGAACTAGCGGTGCTGACCTCCTACGCACCCATCCCGCCGACGCTGGACTTCGCCGCAGCTGCGGCACTCCCGACGGCCGTCGAGACCGCCGCGCGAGCGCTTGACCAACTTGGGGTCGCGAGCGGGGGCATGGTGCTCATCAACGGTGCCTCCGGGAGCGTCGGCAGTGCCGCCGTTCAACTCGCCATTGCACGCGGCGCACGCGTGATTGGGACCGGCAGTCCTGCAACACACGATTTCCTGCGCTCGCTCGGTGCTGAACCCGTCGCATATGGCGATGGCATGGCAGACCGTGTCCGTGCGCTCGCTCCGGAGGGCGTCGACCTAGCGCTCGACGTCGCCGGGAGTGGCGTCCTCCCCGAGATCATCGAACTCGCGGGCGGCGCGGAACACGTCGTCACGATTGCTGACTTCGCCGGGGCGCGGCAGTACGGCGTGCGGTTCAGCCGAGGCGACTCCGGTCGCGCAACCTACGCCCTCGCTCAAGTCGCTGACCTGGTCGCGTCCGAGCGCTTCTCGCTCCCGGTCGGGCAGGCATTCCCTCTGGCCGACATCGCGGAAGCACACCGCGTCGGCGAATCCGGGAATGTACGCGGAAAGCTCGTGCTGCTTGTGCCCGACTCGCCGCTCGTCTGCACATCACCAACCAACGAACCAGCCGCCTTTCCGAGACCGGAACCAGGAGTCTAAGCATGACAGGTACACCAAAACGGCCGCCTTTCGATCCGGAACTTGCCGACTTCCTCGCTGTGATGCAGGAGCACGGTCCGTTTACCATCACCACTGAAATGCTTCCCCGGATGCGGACGCTAGCCATAACTGCGGACGAGCTGGATGAAAGCCTGCATGCACGCGGCCTTGAACGTCGCGACTTCACGATCCCTGGATATCAGGGAGATCAGATCCGCGTTTCCGTCATCCAGCGCTCCGGCCGCACCGGCACCGCGGCATGTTTCTACAGCATCCACGGTGGCGGCATGATCCTCGGCAATTATCTCGGGAACCTCGACTCCTTTGACGTCTGGCTGTTCACCCACGACGTGGTCATGGTCACGGTCGACTACCGCCTGGCGCCGGAACACCCGGACCCGTACCCCATCGAGGACTGCTACGCCGGGCTGCTGTGGACGGCATCCCACTCAGACGACCTCGGGATCGATCCCGCCCGCATCGTGCTGGCCGGAACCAGCGCCGGCGGTGGCTTGGCAGCAGGGACCGCGCTTCTCGCTCGAGATCGGAAGGGACCGGCACTGCTCGGCCAGATCCTGATGTGCCCGATGCTCGATGACCGCAACTCCACCGTGTCGACGAAACAGATCGACGGCGTCGGTGTCTGGGACCGGACCACGAACCTCTTCGGATGGACTGCCCTCCTCGGCGACCGGCGTGGCGGTGACGACGTCTCTGTCTACGCCGCACCAGCCAGAGCCACCGACCTGTCAAACCTTCCGCAGACCTACATCGACTGCGGAAGTGCTGAAGTCTTCCGCGACGAAGCAGTCGCCTACGCAAGCAAGCTCTGGGAAGCCGGAGTCCAGGCCGAGCTCCACGTTTGGGCTGGCGGTTTCCACGGGTTTGCCAGCATGGTCCCACATGCGACCGTGTCACGCGCCGCGACTGCATCGCTCGCGAACTGGACCGATCGAATCCTCACCAGTTGAGAACTCTGTTCGACATCAATCCGAAGAAGAGAAAGTCTGCCATGTTGTGTCCTTTGCTGCTGGAGCTATACAGTCAAAAGCACGTAGGCAGACGCTTCCGTGCTTTTGGAGAATACGTTCTAGTGGGTCACGCCACAATTGAATGGGTGATGCTGCGCACCTGATGCTGCCATCCGGCGAGGGCGCGAACTTGGCGATGTTCGACGGAGGTGAGCTCGGAAAGGCGATCGCCGCGCACCTCGACGACATCGAAGCGGCACTCACTGCCTACGAGGAAGCAATGTTCCCTCGCAGCGAGTTGGAAGCCGCAGACGCGCATATGATGCTAGAGTTCTGCCTTGGTAACCACGCACCCTTCGGACTCATCGACTTCTTCAACAGCGCCCTCCCGGAGGAACACGAATCACACGGCAGCCCTGATCCACATCCCCGACGGTCCCGAGGAGGCAGATGCAGTCAAGCAGTGCCCACTGAGAGACCCCCTTGCCCACGGGTTGCGCAACGAGCTTCAGAGAGTAGGGTTTTCCATAAAACAAAGCGAGATTCCTTTCTGTGGAACCTTCACACTAACCCATCATACCTCCTCAACTTTCATCCTTGACAAACATAAACGCTTCGTGTATATTGTTGGTAAGTACAATGATTGTACTTACCAACAATATAGGAGATTTTTCGCATGCATTCCTCCGACCAGGATTTCTGGTTGAAGAGGGGACGATCATGGTAAGAGCAAAAGGAAACACATTGATGGCTCGTGCGAGCGAACAACCTGGAAACCGGGAAGCCACCCCAAACGATCAAGAACCTTTGAATACGGGCATTGTTCATGCCTTACCGGAGCGCCTTCTCACCGATCAAGCCTACTTGTTGGGCCGCCTGGGACGAGAAGCTCGCCGTCAGTTTACGCAGGTTCTTAGTGATTGGGAACTGCAACCCTCTCATTACGGGATTCTGCTGCTGCTTGAAGCCATTGACTAGGCATCCCAACAACACCTAGCGCAGACTCTGACGATTGATCGCGCCAACATGGTGGCATTCCTCGATGTCCTCGAACAGCGGGGGCTCATCGAACGACAGGCTGATCCTCTCGACCGACGACGTCACGTGGTGAAACTGACAGCCATTGGGCAAAGGGAACTGCAGCAGATTCGACAAGCCAGAGAGGAGGTAGATGACGCATTCTTTGCTGGTCTGGACACCGAAGAACAGGAAACGCTGCATCGGCTGCTTGTCAAACTCTTTCTCTCGCTGACTGAATGGTCATCCACAAAAACGTTGCACATACAGAAAGAAGGACATCCATGACAGAAACCATTCGTTTTGATGGCATCAGCTTGCCCGTGAGTGATGTCGAACGCTCCGTCGCATTCTATCAACAGTTCGGTTTTGAGCTTCAGATCCGGCATGACAACTTTGCCTTACTCCGCTTGGGAGAAGGAACCATCGGATTGCTCAAGATGGATTTGTCGAAATGGCCGAACGCGCCGCGTGGAGCCATCCATATCGAATTGAGCACCGAGAACCTCGATGCGCTCTTTGAGCAGTTGCAAGCTCAGGGAGTCCATTTCGCCAGTCCTCCTGTGGATCGCTCTTGGGAGCGACAAATGTTTGCCTATGACCCCGATGGGTATCGCCTGGAAATCGCTCAGGGACGGCGCGGATAGTTATGAATGGTTGGGAGAATTTTTTCGTCGGCGAACTGGGAGCCTCGGCCGCGCTGACCGGGCTGGTCTTTGTGGGAGTCTCGATCAATCTCACGAAGATTATGACCTCGTCTCATTTAATAAATCGGGCCCTGGAAGCTCTGGTGGCGCTCGTAGTGGTACTCTTCATCTCTTCGCTGCTCCTGATTCCTGGCCAGGCCTTCCTTGCCATTGGCATCGAAGTCCTGCTCATTGGACTGCTCGATTGGATAACGATGCTTCTCATCCAACTCAATACGTGGCGCAAGATGGAGCCGCAGTATCGCAGCGCTTTCGCCCGCATCATCGTGGCCCCTCAGATGGCAGCGCTCTGCTTTGTGATTGCTGGCGTTGTTCTCCTGCTCTTCGGTGCCGCCGGTCTCTATTGGATTGTCGCAGCGACTCTGCTTTCCTTCCTCGCTGCTTTCACTGATGTGTGGGTCTTACTCATTGAGATTAATCGCTAAGGTAGAGAGGTCTTCGACAAACCTGCTCACTTGACACCTTATTTACCATTTTCCCGCACAATACGCAACGAGGTGTGAGTGGTAGCCAATCGGCGTAAAAATATGCCTCCTTGAAGAGAAAGAACACAACGCTTCTCAACAAGGAGGTAGACATGACCAGTATCGTCGACAGTTCGGTAAAAATCCAGACGACTTCGGAGTCCAACCCCTCATCGCCTTCGTGGTTTGGCGAAATGGTGATGATCGTCGAGTATCTGCGCAAACACAGCATCCTGACCAAGATCAGCGAGGAGGTCCATTTTGCCCGACGCCGCTTCGGGCGCTACGAGGTGATCGATTTTCTCGCCGTCCTTTTCGGCTATGCCATCAGTGGCGAACGCACCCTGGAGGTCTTCTACGAGCGGATCCAGCCCTTTGCCGTTCCGTTCATGGCCTTGTTTGGGCAGGACCAGTTGCCCTCCCGTTCGGCGCTCTCACGCTTTTTAGCAGCGCTGACGGAGGTCGCCGTCGAAGCGTTGCGCACCCTCTTTCTTGATGATCTGCTAGAGAGGCCACTTTCGTCCGACAAGCAAACTGGGGGCCTGACGGATCGTGTGGGAAATGTCTGGATGGTCTTTGACATTGATGGCACACGTGAGGCGGCCCGTCAACGGGCCTTACCCCAGGCGGAAGAACTCCCCGCGCCTTTTCGCCGGTTGGATGAGGTCTGTGCTCCTGGCTACACCGGGCGCAAGCGAGGACAGGTAGTGCGGACGCGCACGGTTATCAGCCAGGCTCACAGTTTCCAGTGGCTCGGCTCCTTTGGCAACCGAGGCAATGGGCGGTACCACACGGAACTCCGCCAGGGCCTCGCTGCCATCGGCTGGTATCTCACCGCACACCAGCTTCTCCAGGAACACACCCTGCTCCGACTCGACGGCCAATATGGGACCGGAGCCGTGCTTACCGATCTGGCCGGGTTCGCGTTTGTGACCCGTGGCAAAGAGTACAGCGCCCTCGATCATCCGCTGGTGCAAGCGCGTCTGCACCAGCCTCCCGATCAGGTCCAACAGCGCCTCGAAAGCCACTTGGTGCGCAGCCTGTATGACTGCCCACAGGTGCCGCGTGGTGGTGGCGACCCATCCTGCTGGCAAGAAGAAGAGTCCCGTTGGCCTCACACGTGAGAGGGTCGTCTACGAACTCTTCTTCACGAACCTGCCGCAACAGGGCTTCACTGCCTGTGATGTCGTCGAACTGTATCTGCATCGCGGCGCTTTTGAACCGACGCTCTCCGATGAGGACCTCGAACAGGATACCGATCGCTGGTGCAGCCACGCCGGCTGGGGGCAGGAGTGTTGGCAGATCATCTCGCAATGGATCTGGAACCTGCGCTTAGAGTTAGGCCATCAGCTTGAACCTGCTCCAGTGCGCACCACCGAGTTTGCTCCTGCTTCTGCCTCACCTGGCACAGCTCCGCCTGCGGGCTATGCTCCTCCTCAGGTGGGATCAGCCTGGAAAGCTGGCCGCTTCGCCGGCCAGGATTTTGTGCTCCAACCGGATGAGACGCTGCGCTGTCCCGCTGACCAGAAGCTGGTCCCGCACGAGCAGCGCCGAGAAGTCGATGGCAGCCTGCGCGTCGTGTACGGGGCCAGCCTGCGCAGTTGTCGGCCCTATCCGCTGCGTGAGCAGTGCCAGTGGAATGGTGCCGCTACCGCGAAGCCCCGGCAGGTGAGCGTGCTGTTGCATCCGCTCCAGGTGGGGTCGGCTCCGCTGCTCTGGCGTGATTGGAGCCGCAGAGTCCATCGGCGCGCCTGCATGCAGCTCGTGCGCCACCAGCGCCTGGAGATGATGAGCCTGTCGCCTCCCGCCGCCACCTCGCCGCCCATGGCCGACGTGATTCTCTCGCGCGCCCAACGCGCGCGGTCTCGTCTCGGCTGGCAAGAACGGCTGGCTCGCAATGCTCGCAGTTCCACCGCTGAGCTAGTGACGATCCGCGTGTTCGGCGTCCCAGCCGCCTTTGCCACCTCGCTCGGGTTGGCCACGGCCTGACTCGGTCCTGACAGCCGAGGACGTCTTTCTGCTCGGACCAGTTGGTTGCTCCGAGGGGGACCTCATGCGCTCTTTTCTCCTCTGGGTCTCACTTCTTCCGCTGCGCCGCCTTTTTCGCTCTCCCGCTCGCCGCTTTGGTCGGCTCTTCCGGACTCCCCGTCCGATTCTGCAGGACTTTCGCCTCTCTCTTACCGTTTCGCTCTTCCACAGGTTCGTTGCGCATCGCGTGGGCCTTGCTGCAGGCACGGCATCAGCCAGCAAATCCAGCCACCTGGTAAATGCCCTATCAAGTGAGCAGATTTTGCCCTCAACCAGAGAAATTGCCCTCAATCGTGAACACTCGTACAGAGGTTTCCCAGAAAGCCGCTCCTGATCTAGCTTCTTGCACCGAAATCTTGTAAATCGGCGGGAGAAAAAGAAAGGGTCGTTTTTTGAGGCTGGACTGGTCCCTTGCTCCCTCTTCAGAAGCCTATGAAAAGAGCTTCTGAAGAGAGAAACAATTGTCGGTTCATTCTCTTGCATCTCAGGATGCTGTCCCAAACGTTGGCTCTCTGCCTTGGTTCCTCGCTTTCACTCATCGTCGGTCACTGGAACGGTGGCATAGCAGCTCATCAGGTGAGCTCCTACCTCGGGCGTGATCTGCTGGCCACTTGCGATTAGGTCGCGCATGTCACGGAAGTACTGGACGTAGAGGTCAGGCGTGAAGGTGCTCAAGAGAATCACCGGCTGGTCTCCGGGATTGGCAAAGGTATGTGGTACACCGGGCGGGACCATCACCAGAGTACCCGCAGGCGCATCGTATCTCGTTGCGCCAACGGTAAACCGCGCCGTGCCAGAGACCACGTAGAACCCCTCGTCATGCTGGCCATGTCGGTGCTGGACTGGGCCATCGGTATGCGGGGGGATCGTGACCTCAGCCATGCCGAGGCGGTGGCTCGTGGTGCGCCCATCTTCGAGGATGCGCATCTGAGTAGGTCCCAGGTGAAGGACCTCCCCTGCTGTCGGGCTGACAACTGAAACTGATGTCTCTGGCGTCACCTGACTTCTCCTTTCTCACTCATCGTCTCCATGTGATGTATGTTTTGCCTCTCCTGCGGAGCCTCGCTGAGCTTCGCCGCGGTATCGATTCCGTCTAAGTCGGCAAGGACGTCCGTGGGCAACTGCACCGTTGTGGCCCCAACGTTCTCGCGCAGGTGCGCGACCGACGAAGTGCCAGGGATCAGCAGGATATTTGGCGAGCGCTGCAGCAGCCAAGCGAGTGCTACCTGGAGCGGCGTCGCCCCGAGCCTGACTGCCGCGGCTGAGAGTACCGATGACTGCAGCTGTGTGAGGCCGCCCAGCGGGAAGTAGGGCGTGTACGCAACCCCTTTGCCCGCCAAGACGTCGATCAGGTCGTCATCCTCGCGATGCGCCAGATTGTACAGGTTCTGCACGCACACGATATCCGCGAGTGCCACTGCCTGGGTGAACTGTCTGTGCGTAACGTGGCTTAAACCGAGATGGCGGATGAGCCCTTGCCGCTGGAGGTTGACGAGCACCGACAAGGGTTCCTCAACCGACGCGTCCGGCCCCACCAGGCGGAGATTGACGACATCGAGGACGTCCAGACCAAGAGTGCGCAGGTTGTCATGCACGGCCGCAGTGAGGCCCTCGGGTGAGTAGTCGGGCAGAAATGCTCCGTCAGTTCCCCGTCTGAAGCCAATCTTGGTCACGATGACGAGGTCGTCCGGGTAGGGATGCAGCGCACGCCGAATAAGCTGGTTGGTTACATGCGGGCCATAGTAATCGGCTGTGTCGATGTGGTTGATCCCAAGCGCGACCGCCTCGCTCAGCACAGCGAGCGCAACGTCTGTATCGCGTGGCGGGCCCCAGGCGTGCGGGCCGGACAGAGGCATGGCACCATAGCCCATGCGCTTGAGTGTCAAGCCGCTGCCCAGCAGCGTGAAGCTGCCGCCGGGATTGGTGTGAAGACTCATTGCAATTCCTCCTCTCAATTCATGAGGAGTCTTTTAAAACCGCGTGAGGCGAGAGAGCGTTCGACATCACTCACGGGCAAGCTGACATTTTCAAAATGAAGGGGTTCTGTCATGAGTGTTCTTCTTTCTGTCTCTGCAACTCTTGTGCAGATGGGTGTGCTGTTAGTGAGAGAAAGAGTTTGACGAGCAGCCGATGCAGCGTTTCCTGTTCCTCGTTGTCAAGCCCTGCAAAGAACGCTTCGTCTACCTCCTCTCTGGCCTGTCGAATCTGCTGGAATTGCGTGTGCCCAGCAGTTGTCAGTTTCACAACGTGACGTCGTCGGTCACGTGGGTCCGCCTGTCGTTCGATGAGCCCCCGCTGTTCGAGGGCATCAAGGAGGGCTACCATGTTGGCACGATCAATCGTCAGGGTCTGCGCCAAGTGTTGTTGAGATGCCTGGCCAATGGCTTCAAGCAACTGCAAAATCCCGTAGTGAGAGGAGTGCAGTTCCCAGGTGCTGAGGACCTGCGTGAACCGACGGCGGGCTTCTCGTCCCAGGCGGCCCAATAAGTAGGCTTGATCGGAGAGCAGGCGCTCTGGTAAGGCACGAACAATGTCTGTATTCAACGGTTCTTGATCATTTAGAGCGGCTTCCTGGTTTCCAGGTTGTTCGCTCGCCTGATCCCTCGATGCGTCTCCCTGTACTCTCGTCATGATCCCGCCCTCTTCAAGCAGAGACTCTGATCGGAGGAAAGCATGTGAAAAGCCTCCTATATTATTGGCAAGTACAATCATTGTACTTGCCAATAATATACACGAGCCGTTTGTACTTGTCAAGCTGGAGCGTTGGTCTACGATGCAAAAGGCGATCATTTCTTTGCTGGGCAGCCCAAGAGGCTTTACAAGGCACTGACGTGTCGGAAGACCTTGTTCCGCTTTACCACCGATGCACTGTCAGTTCGGTGCGTTGTTGCTCTTCAATCATCGTGTGTTCTCATATCCGTGGCGAGGTTGGGAACGATCCTTTCTTTTTCTCCCGCCGATTTACAAGATTTCGGTGCAAGAAGCTAGATCAGGAGCGGCTTTCTGGGAAACCTCTGTACGAGTGTTCACGATTGAGGACAATTTCTCTGGTTGAGGGCAAAATCTGCTCACTTGATGGATCTGGCCCACATTTGGTGATGAAAGTTCAATGAACGAGCAAACAGAGTCCTAGACCGATAAGTGCACCAAGAGGAACTGTCACGGCACCGAAGCCAAGGATGGTCAAGAGCACCATCGTGCGCTCCCACTCAAAGGTGTCTTTGGCATTCCGACGCGTCCCAAACAAGCCGTGCGTATATCTCTGACGGCGGAGGTTGAGACTATCACTGACGTAGCCAGGCCAGCTAGGAAGTAGCGCCCCGATAATAGCACCAATCACAGTTCCCCAGATAATCCAGAGTCCTGAGACATTCATCCCTGCAAGAACCAGCCACCAGGGAAGGGAGGCAATACCTAGAAGAAAGATCATGCGAACGACCAATGCGTCCATGAGTTCAGGGGAGGAAGGATCTGCCCCAAGGATCGTGACACACATCATGGGAAGGATCACGATGAGCAGAAGGAGAGAAAGGATGATGTGGACGAACATGGTTACCTCCTTTTCCAAGAAGAGCACAACGCCTCTTCCTCCGGTAGTGTATCTGAAGCATGCAGCTATTACAAGATTGCTAGCTAACGCTCTCTCAATGCGAAGGGGATATTCTGCATGTCCACCAATTTCGGGGGTATCTCGAAAAATACGAGAGTGCTCGGTTGGTTGTAGAGACACGTGCAACACTAGAGTGCCTCGTTGCGCAACTCGTGGGCCGATCCGAAAAGTGGCTGTTGGCATCACCAAAAGCGAGCCAGACCCACTTGAGATAGGGCATTTACCACCACCGACCCCCGCGATGCATTTCTTGAAAGAATTCCTGGTCCCCGGCCCAGTCGTCGGTTGGGCTGGCCATGCAGCCTCAATTTACAAAATGTGAATGAATGAATCCAGGTAGGAAGCGGTTTCTCTAGGCTCAGGAGAGAAGATTCCTATGTTTCACGCTGATTTCCCAGGTTTCGCCCGAAAAATCGTCGAACATTCACGCTATTTACTACCAACTCCATCGGCTGATTGCTTTGCGCTTTCTCATCCTGCTTTCCCTGTTTGATGCTTCTCTCTTGCAATCAAGGATGTGGCTCTGGTCATCTGCTCTTTGAGCAGTCTCGTAGTGCCTCTTGAGCAGTATAGCATGCGGGCTCAAAAAAACTTCTCCTGCCTTGCTCTTCTTGCCAATTCATGGAAGCATCAAATCTCCTCTGTTCGATGGGTTTAGAACGTACATGCACTCATTCCTACCATTTCGTTGTCCGGGAGATACCTCAAGTATTCTGAGAAACGTCAAAAAAGATGGATGATGAGTTCAAGAGTTTTTAAGTTGATGCTCGAAGGTGGTCGTTTTTTACTCTTGAGTATTGAAATGCTCTTTAAGTAGTCTTGCTATAGCCGTTTGTGTTTCTTTAGATGAGCTTATTAAATTACGAGTGTCTTCGGAAGCCTCATCACTTAAATTACGAATCATATACTCAATTGTCCCGCTTGCGGAATTGAAAAAATCACTATTTGGTACTTCTAATCCGTGTACTAGTTGATTTCTTGCTAGCCGAATAATTTCAATTAATGATAGTATCTGTTCGTTTTCCTCAAATAATCCTAGCTGTATAAAGGTGTTCGCGCTAGGGGTTATGGTCATCCACTTTTTTAGGCCTTTAACTTGTGCTATAAATCTCAAGATTGTTTCTAATGCCATCCATTGAGATAAAAATTTTAGTGATACTTGGTTAAGTCTTCTAGTGTCTACTTCTTGTTTTGCTTGCTCATACTGTTTGCGAAGCTCTGGGTTAGAGGCAAGAATGAGTTCTACAATTTGACCAGAGATGGTGTTTTGATTATCTGTAGTGTTTAACTCAGATATAAATTTGTCTAACTTTCCAGGACGGTCTAAGTCTACCAGTTGAAGGAAGCGAAACAATATATCTGCTCGTCCTATAACCATAGGTGAGTCTTGTATTCTTTCTTGTAAATGATCCTTGAGATATACTGTTAATTCATACTGATTGTTAAATCGGTTTTCACTTTTACCTACACGTCTCTTCACAGCTTTCTGAAGTCTTTCAAGAGCAATTTCACCTGCTAATGCAAGTCCATTAATTTCATCCAAGATAGCATGTTCGTCTTCAGAAAGTTCACCACTTAAAGGTTTGTATATTAAGTCATGTTCTACTTCTGACCAAGCGTGCATAAGTACGGAAGCAACTTGAACTTCTATGCAGACTTTAGAGAAGCGTTTCTGCTCCTCTGTAAGATAGCTTTCACGTAGACGAACATGATAGTGTGTTGCTTGATATCCAGAGAAGCGTTTCTCGTAATAGTCATTTTTCTTTGGCGGAAATTTTTCCTTAACTTTTTCAATTTCAAATTGCTGGTGTAAGAACTTATGAACTTCACTACGGTCTCCTGGAAAATACAATGCAATTCGGACACCTGCTAAGTCAACAATATCATTGTATATATCTTCGATACACTTGTATCTTTTTTCAGGGTGACGTTGTTCTATTTTCTTTGTCAAGCGAGTAGGTTTTTTTACTCGGAATGTAACAATTGCTCTGATACCTTCTTGTATGAGGCCAATATCACAGCGTTGCCAGCACAAACGGGCTGACTCTTGATAGTAATCATACTCACGCTCATATCGAGACATAAAATCATCAATAATCATTTTTTCACCTTTAACAAGATGCTAAACATAGTCTAGTTCTAGCTCGGGAGCTTTTTGTAGTATGTTATTACACAATATTCTTTATGGCGTCTCAAGAGTAACCTTTACTACTTAGGAGTAGTGATTTATAAAGTTTTTCAGACGTAGCATATTATTTATTTGGATTTGCTTCGTCTGAATCCGTCTAATCTTTTTCGTAAGTTATATTATCTAGGCAATCACTACAGATGAGCGAGTTATCGTATTCTTCTTTACTCATAGATCTTCCACAACGTTCACATAAAAATTTCCCATAAATTTCTACACTTTCGCTAGGTGATGTCAAAAAAGCATTATCATATAACTCTTTGACTAAACGTTTGATTTCTTCGGTATTTTTTCTAGAGAACCTAGGGTCTTTATTTACAATCTGTAGCAATTGCTTTGCATCTTCCATTGCCTGAGCTGAAAGCCTTGGATCTTCTCGTATAGCCCTGCTATCTAAGAAATTACTATTTCTACTTATTATTCTACGCATATGCATTTGATATATATTATCCTCTTCTTTACGTCCGATATCTTTTATCTCATCAATAACTGCTTGCTGGTGTTCAATACTTAGGAATTTCTCGGCTCTTTCGATAAACTTGTATCCTTCATACATGTGAAACTGAACACCTGCTTTAGTAAACATTTCCTGCACAAGTTCTGGCCTTGGTCCAATAATATTCCCTTCATGCAACGACCACCAATCTTCTTTCAGGTCGTCGGTTATGAAAATAATTGGTTTTTTATGAGAGCGTGCATGGTCTATCAGTTGAAACCAAAGTATAACATCGCCATACTTTTTTGAATATGAACTGTCCTTATTAGCATCCATATAACCAGGAGGTATCCTTAACTGATATCTCTGTTCTGCGGTAATGTAAAGTCTTGCTAAATCCTCTTCTGATAAGTATGGTTGTCCAATTTTTCCTTTAAATAACTCATCTATAGTATCTCTAAGAGTATCGGACTCATGAAGTTTGGGATGCTCACTTCTAGCTTTTTGAATGGGGCTTTTAATTTTATCTACGGCCTCTTTGAGATTTGTCCTGATTTGGCTTATATCAATATGAGTATGCTTCTCAAATGCTTTTGTTCCTTTTACAAAACTTTGGAGGTTCTCTTCCAATAGCCTTATAACTGTTTGATAGGCTTTATGTTGTTCAGAGATTACTGCTAACCGCCTCTCTTGATATTCGTAGGCTGCTTGATATGGAACCCATATTCTATTGTCTAGTTTTCTTAGTACTTCGAAAAAACTTTTCTCTGTTTTATCACTATATTGATAGACGTTCAATAGCATATTGGCATCGAACGCAAATATACCCTCTTGCCACATTCCTGCAATATCATTTTCTGTTAGCTTATAGTAGCCACGAAATAAGTCACGCATTGTCATCTTGGGTATCACCTCCATTTAGTTGATGTAACGTGCTAAGTTATAGTTTAGACAGTCTATTATAAAATTTCTGTTTGTTCAATACTATCCAGACCTTTTTCAATGTTTTAGTCCTATATAGCTTGTCTTTTTAAAAACGAGTAAAATAATTGCTGTCGTCAATTTTGCTGTCAGTGGTAGTAGTTTTTTGTTTGTAAAATGTCTGAATTTAGTTGACGAGTAGTTTTAGAGGTGATATGGTTCGGGGATATGATGTAGATGCCTATTATATAGTACCAGTGCCAGAAATGAAAGAAACCGATTGCTGACTAACTGGCTTCACAGGCCGATTTTTCTTTTTCTGTTACTCGACGAATGCATGAGCATTTTCCCTAGTTATATGGTACGTCGTACTTTTTCGTCAAAATCACACCGTTAGGCCATAAGCCATTTGCGTCTCTCGCCTCCCCAGCCTTTACCGAAGTCTTACCTTGTCGAACGGTTCTTTATACCGCTCCTGTGGCTGCATCCCCAGGCCGTATTGAACGAGAAGTCATGTCGCTCAATGCATCGTTGTCCTACCTGGTCGAGGCAGCGGAACAAGCAAGCCGTGGAAAAGATGATTTTCTGCTAGCCTATCGGCTGCCGGAACGAACAGAGTTGGTGATTGTTGATGAAGCAGATCGCCTGAAAATGACTGGGTTGGAACAACTGCGCGACCTCTATGATCGGGGACGATTTGGCCTCGTTTTGATCGGCATGCCTGGCTTGGAAAAACGTTTAGCTCGCTATCCCCAACTGTATTCACGAGTTGGGTTTGTGCATCAGTTTCGGGTCCTCTCGGAAGAAGAGACGAGGCACCTTTTGCAACAACGCTGGAGTCATCTAGGAATGCATGGGCGCGTCGAGGATTTTACCGACCAAGAGGCGATCAGCACCATTATTCGCATTACAGGAGGCAATTTCCGAGTTATTCATCGTTTACTGATGCAAGTCGAGCGTATTTTGGAGATTAATCAGATACAAACGGTCACCAAAGAAGTTGTGGAAGCAGCGCGGGAGGGACTTGTCCTTGGGCAAGCCTGAGAAGATGTGTAGCAGCGTCTCACAATCGTTCGTTTCTTGTGACACAACATTTCAGCAAACCCTGTAGGCTTGGAGAAAAGTGGTCATCCCTGGTTATAAGAATGACCACTTTTATGTACGAATATCTTTTCCCTTTTTGCTGTTATTTCGGGTTGAGTGCCCGCTTGAGAGCTGCAACATACTCGGTGGTAGCTCGCTGGCTAATACTCGCATTTGGTGCCATTACTTCAAACCCATGAAAGGCCCCTGGATAGACGTGTAGCTCGGTAGGCACTCCAGCCTGCATCAGGCGATTGGCGTATTCGATGTTCTCGTCGCGCATCAAATCGAGTGTGCCGACCGCCATATACGTTGGGGGCAAGCCCTGGAGATTGGTGGCTCGAATGGGGGCGGCATAGGGCGAAACGTCACCTTTGTCATCGGTTCCCAAATAGGCTTCCCACGCTTTTAATGACAACTCTCGATTCCAGGTTCGTGCGTCAGTGATCTCGTGGCTGGAAGAGGTGATATGTCGGTCGTCAATGCACGCGCACTGAGGCATCTGAAAGATGAGCTTTACCTCACCACGATCACGTGCCATCAGGCCGATTGCGGCGCAGATACCACCTCCTGCGCTCATTCCCGCTATCGCTAAGCGGTTCCCATCAACGCCCAGTTCCTGAGCATTGGCAGCCAGCCAGGTGAGGGCAGCATAGCAATCATCAGTAGCAGCAGGGAAAGGGTGCTCAGGGGCCAGCCGATAATCCGCCGAGACCGCGATACACCCAACTTCCTCAACGATATGACTTAGCGGAACGTCTTCTGCTTTCGGGCTTCCGACAGTGAAGCCGCCACCATGTATCCAGAGCAGTCCAGGGAGAAGACCGGTTCGAGAAACCGGCGTGTAGAGACGAAGGGGAACTGCTGGCGTCCCAGGAGAAGGTGGCCCAACTCGATCTTCGATGATCACATGCTCATTCTTCGGCCCTTGTATAGATGCTGTCATTTCATCTGCCGCTTTCCGAAAAACCGCAAAATCATTCGCGTTCTGGGGCACGGGAAAATGCGGATATTGTTCATACGTCGCTATGAGTTCGGAATCCATTGTCGTTGTGATGTCCATGTGCGACCTCCTCGTCAGTTGAAACCCATTTTCAAGCACAGATAGCCAATGTATCTTAAAAGATTTCCTGGAAAGTTGGGTTGGCTCCCCCCTAATGGCACGGCCTATTCAAGGGGAGACCTTCCATAAACAACGATTCTAGAAATATCTTCTAGATACTTACTTATAAAGTATACAGAACGATAGGAGGGATGTCAAGGAATTTTAAGGGAAGTCTCTAGAAGTATTTTCTAGATACATCTTTGCTTTTGTGATATACTACTAAGCATTGTTAGTACTAGCAGCCATTTCATCTGGAGAAATAATGGGTATCCGAAGTGATCTACTCGCCGCGACACGCCGTACACTTTGTGAAACTGCCATGCAATTGTTTGTCGAGCGAGGCGTTGCAGCGACGAAAGTAGAAGACATCTTACATGGATCAGGGATTAGCGTTGGAAGCTTTTATTATCTCTTCAAAAATAAGCTCGACCTTGCTGCAAATCTCTATTTAGAAACTCAGACGCAGTTGGACCAAAGTTTACTCCAGGAGCTTTCTCAGTACAAAGAGGCACAGGAAGGAATTGAAGCTCTTGTTCGTGCCTACTTCCGTTGGACGAGTGAGCATCCGCAGGAAACGTATTATCTACTCTATCGGCGCGAAGTAGAGATCATAGAGATTGCGGATGAGCAGGAAAAAGCCTCAGAAAGAGATTTTCAGCAGCGATTACGTAAGTGGCTACACCCTCATATCATCGCCGAGGTCATTCGACCAATTCCCTTTGAGCAGTGCCTGTCATTGTGGCTTGGTCCAACAGTCTATTTCGTTCGTCTGGTACTTGCACCCTATGGATCATTTCTTGCATCTTCCCAGCACGAATTTCAGGAACAGCTACTGGCTTCTGAAAAGGAAATGGCGGCGGCAGCATGGCAGGTACTGCGATACACATGACAAGAATACGTGGCAGAGTAACCATTATATATCCATCGCTCGTCTCAAGAGTCTTCAACCACTTTTCTTTGCTTAACTCACTTCAATATCTCAAAAGCGGCCGTTTTATGAGTCTCGAAATCGTTCGTTTGTTGCGACTATCCGGCAAGTGTCCATTTTCATTCATCGGCATGCTCATTGTTTCCGGTCAATCCAAAGAGCAGTAATGCGACAATCTGCTCAGGTAGACGATCATCTAGGGGACGATTGGTGGCTAGTGACCGGGCCAGGATTGGCCCTATCGCCGCTTCCACGAGAAAGTTAGCATCGACCTCCTCAGAAAGTTCTCCCCGTGCCTGAGCTCTCTGGACAATCGCGGCGGCCCTACTCAGGCGATCTCTCCAATAAGCAAGGCGCACCTCTTCTAATTCCGGCTGGCTGTTAGGACCCACGACAATCTGCGAGATAACCTCTCCCAACGGTGTCTGGATGCGTGCAATAATTCCACGTAGCAGTGCGAGCAGATCACCCTGAAGGCTTCCTGTATCTGGCGTGGGCGTCTCTAGCGCGCTATAGTCTCGTAACGCTTCCGCTACTATTGCCGCCTTGGTTCCCCAGCGGCGAAACAGCGAGGCTTCATTGACGCCGGCGAGCGCGGCAATATCTTTCGTCGTCATCCCTTCATAGCTACGCTCTCGCAAGAGCTCAAGCGTGGCTGCGAGCACGACCTGTCGAACACGCGCGCTTCGTCCACCAAGGCGTCTCTTCGGCTCTGCTTCTCTCTGCCCTTCTTCCTGGGCGGATGGATGGTTCTTCATAGCTGTAGTATACCCGAGAGAGGATGAAAAAGCAAGTGGCACTTGCTTTTTCATCCTCTCTCGGGTATACTATCACTAAAGCAAGTGATGCTTCCTTTAGTGACAGGGAAGATGAGTTCTTTCAGATCGTCAGCTCCTTCATTGGGCACCATCGCTAAAGATAAATTGAATACTATAACTGGGAAAGGAAATAGATTATGAGCACATATGTACTCGTTCACGGTGGATGGCATGGTCAATGGTGCTGGGACAAAGTCGCTCCCTTGCTTCGCCAGGTTGGACATCAGGTGGTGACGTTCGATCTTCCAGCACATGGACAGGACACAACACCTCTTTCTGAGGCCACCTTCGATCTCTCTGTTCAGCGCACCTGCGAGGTGCTGGCTGAGCAAGCGGAACCTGTGATCCTGCTGGGACATAGCTCAAGTGGGACCGTTATCTCTGGGGCCGCTGAACAATGTCCGATGAAGATTGAGAAACTGATATACCTCACAGCATACCTCTTACGCGATGGTGAAACCATCAGACAAAACAATCAAACTCACAACAAGGATTCGCTTCTCGCCCCAAATGTTCTTCTCGATGAGTCAAGAACCTCTTTGACAGTGCGACCAGAGAAATTGAAAGAGATCTTTTACGGAGACTGCTCTGACGAAGACATCGCGCGAGCAAAAATGCTCCTGGTCCCTGAGTCCCTCGCATCTATTGCCGCCCCCGTCCATGTCACAGCCGCGAACTTTGGCCGGATACCTAGAGTGTATATCCAATGTCTTCAGGATAGAGCGAATACGTTGCCTTGCCAGAGGCATATGTATACTGCCACTCCATGCCCGCAGATCCTGACGCTGGACACGAGCCACTCTCCATTCTTCTCGGCTCCCGATGCGCTCTCGGAACTGCTGGCTTCGGTGTAAAAGCCAGCAGGTGCTTTCCCCGTAGGTTGTTCAGTGTTCAGTTCCCAGAGCAGTCATACAGGGGTTTTCGCGTTCCCAGAATACGTTTCGTGCTTGTCTAGAGATGGACCGAACAGGCGAGGAAGAAGGAGCAGATATGAGTGGTTGGGAAAATTTTTTCCTGGGTGAATTAGGTGCGTCAGCCGCGCTGGCCGGACTCATCTTTGTCGGACTCTCCATCAATCTACAAAAGATTATGGAGACGTTGCACTTACCTAATCGGGTATTAGAAGCCCTGGTGGTATTGGTCGCCGTCCTCTTTCTTGCTTCGCTCATGCTGATCCCGAATCAGTCCTTCCTTGCCATTGGCATCGAAGTCCTGCTCGTTGGGCTCTGTGAGTGGATCATTATGGTGTTTCTGCAAATCGACAGTCTGCGCAAAATGCCAGCGGAGTTTCGTCTGGCATTCGCACGGATTATTCTCACCTGCCAGATGGCAACCCTCTCGTTGATAATTGCTGGCGTTATCTTCCTGACAGGAGGAGCAGAGGGCTTCTATTGGATTGTTGCGGCGGTGTTGCTCTCCTTTCTCGCCACGTTTGTTGACATCTGGGTCTTAGTGGTTGAGATCAATCGGTAGCAACGTGGAGATGGGAATGTTCTCTTTCACTCCCACTCTCTCATAAACGTCCGTTTCTCAACACAATGGCTCAGTATACCAAAAATACGGTCTTCCACCATCCTTTTGTGTCTTAGTATCTTATCTCATAAATCAATGTCTTTTTCCTTGACACTCGCACGGTAGCACGATACAATGGTAGAGAAAAAACTAGGAAAAGGAGAGATACCTATGGCACGTATTGGATATGCTCGTGTTTCCACGCATGAGCAAAACGTAGAACTTCAGACCCAGACCTTGAAAGAGAAGGGCTGCACCAAAATATTCACCGACAAAATCACGGGAACAACGTTTGAACGCAAAGAACTCAACGCAGCCCTCGCCTTTTTACGAGACGGAGATGTCCTGGTCGTGTGGAAGTTGGATCGCTTGGGACGTTCGTTGAAACACCTGATTGAAACCGTCACCACGTTGCAAGAGCGCAATATCGGTTTCGTCTCCTTAACCGAAAGCATTGATACCACCACCCCTGGCGGAAAGCTGATTTTTCATATTATGGGGGCCTTAGCGGAGTTTGAACGAGACCTCATTCGAGAACGAACACACGCCGGACTCGACGCCGCTCGTGCGCGAGGAAGAACAGGGGGGAGACCAAAGATGGTTGAACTCTCCAGCAAGGTCGCACTGGCACAGAAATTATATGCGGACAAAACCCATGAGATAGGAGATATTTGTAGAGACCTCCATATCTCACGTGCAACGCTCTACCGCTATGTGAAGATGGGAACAGAACATGCGTAGAAGGGATGAACAGAACCGTATTCATCCTCACTTCCACACTGACAGGTATCCTACGAGTGGTCGCCACACCCGACACAGACCTGAGTCACTTTGGCATTCTCCAACACGACGTCACCGCCGGGTTGAAGAGTGACAAAGTATCCTGTCGTGCCATTATTTGGATACTCCCGTACCCAACTCTTTGCTTGAATAGCATTCTCGACTCGAAAAACATGATACGCTTCATCCCCGTTATATCCAAGAGAAAAACAGCGCGAAGAGTCCCCCTCGACGAACGTTCCCGCACATGTGCTTGCCTTCCGATGCTCCACAACCCCTGTTTTCTGCACCGCAGCCTCTGTCGAGTACGCATACCTTCCCCCTACAAGGACGAACACACTCAAGACGATCAGAAGCACTCTCACTACGGGTGAGAGAACAGGCTTCTGCACAGGTGATCGAATGAGGTTGTGTGTTGGTGCCATTGCAAAACGTTTTTGAGAGGGAGTGTCGCCAGTGACAGGAAGCTGCATTATCTCTCTTGACAAAACGGCATCAGGCACCACTACCGTCGCTGTCACAGCCCGCTGGAAGGGAGACGGTTCCTCCTTGAGGGTCTGGCTTCCACCTAGGGGTAAGAGCGCGGGTGAGAGAGTACCATCTCTGAGGGCGGGTCTCACAAAAGCTGGGAAACGAAATGGTGAAGACACACTCGCGTGTTGCAGTGCGGTGAGAAATGCCTGCATTGAGGGAAAACGCTCTTTATAGTCTTTTGCCAAGGCGGTAAACAGTACGGCTTCCACCGCGAGAGAGAGATGCGGCACCTGTGCTCTCAGGGATGGTGGTGGCTGTACGGTATGTTGCACTGCCACCTCGATGGCAGTGCCTCGGAAGGGAGTTCTCCCGGCGAGCCACTCATAGATTACTACTGCCAACGCATACTGATCGCTAGCCGCTCGTGGCTTGCCCGCAAGCTGTTCTGGAGCCATATAGGGGACCGTTCCAATCATCCCGTGATTGGAACTGAGTGAGGAGGTCGTGTGGGCCGCTGTCGCAATGCCAAAGTCACTAAGCAGAACGCTCCCATCAGCACGCACCAGCATATTTTCTGGCTTGACATCGCGATGCACGAGATGAGAGTCATGAGCATACTGCAACGCGGACGCCACCTGAGCAGCGTACTCGACCACTACTCTCAGTGGCAGAGAAGTGCCTTTGGGATGGCGATCACGCAAGGTGCCCTCAGGAGCATATTCCATCACCAGAAACGGGGTATCATCGCGGCTCAGTCCAAAGTCGAGGAGAGGTACGATGTGTGGATGGCGTAAACGCATGGTGCGAGCCTCAGTGATGAAGGCTCGCAACTCGTTTTGCTTCGACAGGTGAATCTGTAACACCTTCACCGCCACCTGCTGCCTTTCGCGTTCCTGCTCACCAAGATAGACATTGCCAAAGCCCCCTCCGCCCAACCACCGCAACAGACGGTAATCACCTACCGTCTGGCCGACATACTCCTGATGATCCATGCTCTCGCATCCTTTGCCTTCGTTTTAACGTTGTCTCTCTGTAGTGTAGAGGAATAAGCAGGGAAACAGCAACTCTTTCAGCAAAATGGGCTAGTGTCATGAAGATTATACTGGGTTCTTAGAGCGTGTTTTGGAAATGACCACAGAGCGAAAGCGAAAACTGAGGAGCCAGCGAGCATGAGCCTATTTCGGCCTGCCTCACGTATAACAGAGGCTGAAGGATCGGAGGCAAGTGGCTTCAGACTCTTTACAAAACACGCTCTTACGCAACTGTGATTTTGTGAGCAAACCCCTTCTCCATGTACACCATGTTCAGAACAATACGCTCAACCAGTGTTTCTAGAGCCTGTTAGGGATTCGAGTTGGAAGCCATGCTAAAATAGTGGCATGAACACGAGAAATCCCTATCCCAGTGATGTAAGCGACGACGAATGGGCCTTCGTCGCGCCGTATCTGACCTTGTTACCTGAAGATGCTGGACAACGGCATTATGACTTGCGAGATGTGTATGATGGCCTGCGCTGGATCGTGCGCACGGGAGCCACCTGGCGCATGATGCCGCATGACTTGCCACCTTGGTATATTGTGTATCAGCAGACCCAGCGCTGGCTGACGGCAGGCTGTTTTGAGGCGATGGTCGAAGACCTGCGGCTGTTGTTGCGCGGTATCAAGGAGCGTAAAGGTCAGCCCAGTGCGGCCATTTTCGATAGTCGCGTGCTGCAATCGACGCCTGAAAGTGGCGGTCATGCGGGCTATGATGGCGCCAAGCGACGCAAAGGAAGCAAAGTCCATATCGCTGTGGATACGTTGGGCCACCTGCTGACACTGCTGGTCACCCCCGCCAATGAGCAAGACCGAGCACAGGTGGGCGAGTTGGCAAGTCGCGTGCAAGAGGCGACTGGTCAATCGGTGGAACTGGCCTTTGTGGACCAGGGCTATAGCGGGGATGCCCCAGCTGCTCAAGCCAAGGAGCATGGCATTCAGTTGCAAGTCATCAAACTGCCCCAGGCTAAGCACGGTTTTGTCCTGCTGCCCAGACGCTGGGTCGTCGAACGCTCCTTTGCCTGAGTGGCTCGCTTCCGCCGCCTGGCACGTGATTACGAGCGACTTCCTGCTACGGTCGCTGGTCTTCATCTGGTTGCCTTTGCTATGCTGATGTTGCATCAATGGATTTCTACATCGAGTCCCTGACAGGCTCTAGCAATTCAGAGACCCTCTGGATTGCTAGAGCTTTCACGGAATGTGCGGGTGTAACAGATTTCTAGGGCCATTATGATAATCCGTTCCTAAAAACAGGAACTGATCGAGTGATCAAAAATGTTGAAATCGACTTGGATGTGCGGGGAGTCAAATACCCAAAGTCACTAGACTAGTATTTCTACTATAGGTGAATTTTATCTGCAAAACTATGCTTCCTCATCAATGCGGCCAACTACGCAAAAATCCAAAATCGTAGTTAGCCGCCTTTTTTCAAGCTCAGGCAGTTATCACACTCTGCAAAACTATGGTATTATCGATCTGCAAGACCATGGGAATAATGACAGTGTGCTGTCTAACGTAAGCGTGGAATTAGCGTTAATTCTATTCTTATCGTGGAAAAAGTACGAAGGGATATTTTCAAATGTCTATACTGGTTATGGAATAAACTGGACTTTTAAACCAAGTACACATATCCTTACACTTCCATGCTACAAGAATATTGGATTATTACGTACTGAAAAATTTCTCACGTATTACTCTTCTAATTGTCATCAACGAGAAGAACCCATCTGTAAGACTCTAGAAGAACCTGTACTGGCTACTTAGGTCATCCGTTCTCAAATAAACTGACTCTCATTTGCTTTCATCACTAGGTCATCAAATCAGTGACCAAGTAATAGCTGTATTAATCCATCAAACAAGCATATACTTTTTTCGGAGTTAGCATGGAATTGCTTACTTTTTTCGGAGTTACAATGGAATATTTCGGGGGGTTCGAGTCAGCTTTCTAGTCACTTTGTGCTTATTTCATTTCGGAGTTACGATGGAATTATCATTCTTGCGTAAGCGCGGAAAATTTCCGACGTACCTCCAGAAAAAGTCCGATGAGTGACGGTATGACACAGACAACCACTCCTTGTACTGGCTACTTAGGACATCCGTTCGTAAAAACACCTTCTTGGGTTACAAATAATCGTATTCAAACTCAATAGCAGCGAAAACACTTATTTTCGTTGGCTCTCCTGAGCACAAGGCCTGTATCTCTTGAGAAAGCGATATGTTCACATGTAAGCGTATGACAGAGTAGCGATACGGTTATTCCACTGTAGTTTTATTATAAACAAGTTTATTGCAGTAAAATCGTGATTCTATGATTTATACAGCAGCGAGAAGATGAGGTTCTATTCTGTCTTCATTGACGTGCCCAGGCTCAGCACGGTAGACGTGGTACGCTCCTTTCCCCGCTTCTTGGGATATGGTTTTGTAGAGCTTCTCGTTCACAAAATGCAGGGCCACCCCGTCATCAGTCGCATAGCCTTCAGGCAGTGCACCTTTTCCGATTAATTCCTGGAATAACGGCCTACGTTGTTCCTCGCTGTCGTAGTGGACACCCAGAGAGTACGGGAGCAAGTTATGCGTATTGATGACTGGCCTTAGCTCTGGCCCATACGAGTCGGTCGTTCCGCCTGCACTCCAACAGATGGCCCCGGCACTGATACCTCCGAGAATGATCCCTGCTTCCCAGGCACGCCGAAGGATACGATACAGGTCATGCGCCTGCCAAACTGCCAGCAGGTTCACGACAGAACCTCCACCTACCCAAATGGCGTCTTGCTTCAAGATATAGTCTTCGATGTCCGAGTGGTTGGGCATAGGGAACAGCTGCAAGTGGCCCGATTCAACGTTCTGGCCGCTACAGGCATCGTAAAAAACTTTCATCCAGGCCGGATCGTCACCGCCCGCAGTCGCGAGCAGGCAAAGCTTCGGCCGCTTTTGGCCAGTGAGGTCAAGCATATAGCGCATAACGGCACCAAGTTCTGCCCGTGCAGGGTTAGGTCTGATGAAACCGGCACTCCCAGCAACAATATGTTTCTTTTTCATAAGTGAAATGGTATCACAAAAAAAGCAATCATGAAGTAAAAAAAGGAGTTGTCAAGCAAATCAAGTGACAATTATCCCTTGACGCCATAATTACAACTTGATACACTTAATGTATGAAGTTCACCATGAAAGAGTTCAACGAAAAGTTTCCCACCAGCGACCACTGTTTGAACTATCTATGGCAGATACATTTGGTAAACCTTGCGAGCGTTGCGGTCTGTACGATAGATTCCACAAGTTACCGAAGCGTCCCGCTTACCAATGTCAGTGTGGCGCTCAAATCTACCCCCTTTCCGGCACGCCGTTCCATAAATCAACAATTGACCTGCGCACATGGTTTCTCGCTATCTTCTTTATGACTAACATACGATGTGGTATGTCTGGGTTCTGTCAGAACTGAGAACCCAGGAAACAAAAAACAGTGTTGGCTACTCTTGCCCAAACCTTCCCTCTGTTAGGCCGCCTGCACCAGAGCCTGCAAAGCCACCAACCGCAGGTGAAACATCTCACGTTGCTGTGACAGGGAGACTGGTTGCTTCATGGTCCTACGGATCCGGAAAAACTAACGCACGCGCATCAATCAAAGGCACGGCACAAGCGCGATGCTGATGTGAAGCTTCCAAACCCACGCATGGGGGAGTAACGCTGTTTGACGCCGCGGTGGTCTTGCTCTCGTCGAGTAGTGAGATACTGGTTCCATTGATGGAAAACGTCATCGTCAAGGAGCTCACGGATTGCACGTGGGGAAGAACGGTGTCCATCCGTCGTCACTCGAGCTGGAGCATGACCGACCGTCGGAGGGCCTGTTGGAAAAAGTGCTTGGCAGCGTCCATGGTTCGCTTCTGACTCAGCATCGAGTCAACGAGGTTGCCGTCCTGATCAATGGCTCGATACAAAGAGCACCACGTTCCCTGGACTCTCACTTCGGTTTCATCAACATGCCAGGAGGTCCCTCCCTGACCACGTCGTTGTGTGCGCAAGTGATCTGCGATCAAGGGAGCAAAACCCTCCTCCCAATCTCGAACCGCCTCGTAAGTGAATGCTAAGCCGCGTTCCAGGAACAGGTCTGGCCGCAGAGCCAAAATCGATCTCACTTCCACTCAAGTGTCAGTAGTTCAATTATACAAGAGCCAATTATCGAGATGGTGCCGAGCACCTTCCTTACTCCCGTCCATTAAACCTGACTAGAAGTAGCTTTATGTCCCTACTAATGCAAAATGAGGGGCATGTTACTACCATAGGTTTTTTAAAAAGGGACGCCAGTGTGGAGGTGACTTCAACACTGGCGTCCCTCTCAATGATTTGCTGAAAGGGTCCTTGCAACATGGTTGCGTACGATGTTGTCACGGCAAGGACATTATCTGAGAGCATGCACTTCATAGAACCGAGTGCTTATCGTCGTTTCATTGGAAGAGGTAAAGAACGTTTTGCCTTCATCGTTCGCGCAATTGAGAGGACGAACTGGCGTATCTGCTCCCCTCGTAAGAGGACAACCAATACTCCTGCCCCTAGCCCAAGCACTGCCCCACCAAGAAGCACTCCATTCTTCACCCAGGTCCTGTTTCCCTGCTGTTCCACCTGTGTCTGTGGTGGAAGTGCCTCTACACCGTCCTGTACGTGGCTTCTCAGACGACGAAGCGTCTCTTCGTCATCGGTTGATGCCCTCTCAGGATGCTCTTCTTCTACATGAGTCTGTTGCTCAAGCGCTGGTTCATTCTGTATCAGAAGGGCATCATCTGGCTTTTGTTGTTCGACCTCGATGTTCTGCACGACAGGAGTATCACTTGGTTTTTGCTCACTGACTTCCCCTTGCTGCATTTGAGAAGCGACGCGCGGCTTTTTCTCTGTCGTTTCCTCTTGCTCTTCAAGAGGAGTACCACTCAGTTTCTGCTCAGCAGCCAGAATGACTTCTTCTACCCGCGCATGCTGTGTGGTCACAGATACGCCCTCTGCGCGCGGTTTGAGCGAACGGGGCTGATGAAAATCTTCTTGCATCTTTGAAGCACGTTGCTCAGCAAGATATGCCTGGTGCGAGGCTATCGCTTGGTCCCACGCCGCTTTCTGTTTCTCACTGTCGGACGCTTGAGATACCGAACTCCCAGCGTCCGTGAAGGCACCACTCCGACGCATGATCTCGTGTGCCTCTTGCTCCCGACCATCGGGTCGGACCGAAATCACGGTGTGACCAGCCTTGACTTCCTGCGCATAGTAACTCGCTTGTTCGGGAGAAACGCCCAGGTTCTCCAAATCGCTCTGTAAGTCGATCCCTTCGTGTCCGTGCATAGCGATACCAATCTGGTCATAGCCAAAGCCTGCTTGCCGGAGTGCTTCAAGCGCGTGCCTTGCCTGTGCTTCGTGGCGAAACACGTCGGCAACAATAGTCAGGTGAAGTGTCATAGTATCCATCCTTTTTCTTATATAGTATATAGAGGAAGAAACCATCCGTATGCCTCCTTCTTTCTCCCATAAAAGAAAAACATATCTTGCCAGGAGCACACATACTAGTGTGTAGATAGGGCGGCTGAGCGGGCCGAGATGCACTCTTTCTCAACGTCAAGTAGAATCCAGATGCTGAGTATATCGTTCAGCATCACGTGCGACACGCTTCATAACACGGGAAAGTTTCATGTATACTGAAATGCTTCTGCTTATTTCTATAAATCATTCTTTTCTTACATGCACCTTCTCAAATTGAGAAGAGTTAAGGATCCGCGATCAATATCATCGCACCGACGTAGCCCGATCAACAGTCTGTGAAGTAGGAAAATTCCGTGTCCAAGTGAGACCAAAAAGTTTGATCCAATGTTCAGCATGGCATTCCACACACACCTCTTTATGCCTCCTGTGCGGACTTAGCAAAGGCCATCTCAGAAGAATGCATGGCTGCCTTCGCCGCAACCCGACGGCGATGAGTAAGCATCAATGGTGGAATGGCAAGGAGAATCAAGCCAAGGGGACAAGGAATCACACAACAGAATCCCTCAAAGAAAGTATGGATGATCGTCATAACATGTTTGCACCTTTCTTATGTAGCATGGTTATCACAAACGTGATACGTTTCCTGAAGAAAGAAGGTAACAAGAATTTTTTTACTCTATTTCATCAAACACATCCAATAGATAATTTTCCTCATGAAATATCATCATGTATATCAATAGCAATACTTCTACTTATGGCTTCAACAAGAGCAGAAGATGCACAACAATTGGGGCACGCGTAAGAGGGCGTTTCCCGCGATGAGTTCCGACTTGCTTCGGCTAAGGTCTGCCAAGGCGGCAACGAGGAATTGAGCGGTTTGGTCCAACGAACACTGTTTGCGTGCCATTCGTTCACAGAAGAAACCACGAGCCGCTTGAGACCAGAAAAAATCAAAATGAGCTTCTCCTTCAAGAAGATACGTTGTTCTTGTTACAGTGTAAGCACGTATTCACACCCTCAAATTGTACCTCGGCTGCATGTCTTTTGGCAGCCAGTGAAGGCAGACTCTATCGCTCTTACATTGGTTTTTTCCGAACGGATACTCCAAGTAGCCAATACGGCTTGTGGTGGGCTTTCACAAGTTGAGCTTTAAAAATCATCAGTGTGAAATGGCTTGTCGCCAAGGTCCAAAAATTTAGATGCGATTGCCCTGCTGAGGAGGTACGAATTGTTGACTAGTGCATTTGACTGACTTACAATAGACGTGTATTTGCCTATACCGAATGAAAGAGGTTCTACATGAAGTTTGGTATTGATATTCCAAATGGTTGGAAGATGAGTCTCGTGGACATCAAAGATCCTGTTGAAGCCTATGAGGCGATGACGAACATTGTCACCACTGGTGATGGACTTGGTTACGACTCAGCGTGGGTTGTCGATCACTTTCACACTGTCCCTACCCCAACACAGGAAGTAACGTTTGAGAGCATGATGATGCTGGCGGCCCTGGCTCGTGATACAAAAAATATTCGCATCGGACAGATTGTGCTTTGTAATAGCTATCGTAATCCCGCACTGCTGGCGAAGATGGCGAGTACACTCGATGTTTTAAGTCATGGTCGCTTAAACTTCGGCATCGGTGCTGGCTGGTATGAACATGAGTACAGAGCCTATGGTTATCCATATCCCGATGCCCCTGAGCGCCTGCGTATGCTGCGCGAAGCGCTGCAAGTGATCCATGCCATGTGGTCCCAGGAAGAAGCTGTCTTTGAAGGCAAATACTATCAGGTTCGTGGCGCAATCAATCAGCCAAAGGGGGTACAGAAACCACATATTCCCATCCTGATCGGTGGCAGCGGTGAGAAAGTCACTTTAAAGCTGGTTGCCCAATACGGCGATGCCTGTAATGTGGGTGGCGATCTGAAGACCCTGCAACACAAGCTTGAGGTACTTAAAGGGCATTGTGAAAACGTCGGACGCAACTTTTCAGATATCCATGTCACAATAGGTACATACTGCTCTATCGCTGATACCGATGAGGAGGCACTGGCACTGGTACCAGAAGTAAGGAGAAATGGTCTCACTGATACGTCCCTGGTTGGCAGTCCCGCGACGATCCGTGAGCGCATCTCGACACTAGAAACTCATGGCGTTCATGAGCTTATCATCGACTTTCCCTTTCCAAGCGTGAAAAATCTGGAGCCGCTGCGCCGCTTCGCCAAAGAGTTTATCGCATAAGTTGTAAATTCCAGGCTTCGCAGTGGATACCGACAGGGAGCGGCCGTCCGAGCCGTGCGCTGGCTGGCAACTTAGGACATCCGTTCAGAAAACTCGCCATTTGCACCAGTCTGATTTTCCTTTGCTATTACTTTCCTCTGGTGAATGACAGAGAAAATCGTGGAATGGCGAACGGATCTCTTGTCTGCCTTGAATATGTAGGTCGATACCTTGCGAACCAGGCAAACACGTGGCGTGTTTGCCTGGTTCGCAAGGTATCGACGCGTGCAGTGAAACGAAAACATAGAATACGTCTAGCCCCTGTATTGGCTACTTGGCACATCCGTTTAGAAATGAAGCAAAAAATCCTTGCTTCTGATGGCTTTGGCGGATCACATCTCCTCACAAGAATGAGCTACAGGAATGCGATCTAAACGGAAAGAGCGACGAGGAGTTCGATTTTCACGATGAGAAAACCCACGAGTTCCAATTCCTATGAGCAAGCAGGCAGTTCCAGAGAGATGCCAAGATGTATCATGTACTTTTTCCACGCTTAGTGCTTCTTCGCGTACTTTTTCTACGATGACCGTAGAGTCATTCCACGATAGCGGTAGGCATTTTCGTCCCTTGACGCTCATTCTATTCCACGATTACAATAGAAGGCACAAAATGTTGTCATTTAACCCATAGTTTTGCAGAATCTGCAAAACTATGCTTCCCTTCCAAATTAAATAGATGATCGATTTCACTCTGAGCCACCACTGTTGTTTGTTGTGTATCTGAACGCTTCCAAAACCACGCTCAAAGTTGCACGACCTTCTTACAATTGGACATCGGGCAAGTTAAACTTATCTCAAACGATACAAGTGACCGTTCAATAGATGTAAATAAAATAGGCATTAGTGCATATGCATGCCGCCATTAATATCCAGCGTGACACCCGTTAAATAGGAACTTTCATCTGAGGCAAGGAAAAGGATACACTTTATAACATCATCTACCGTACCAAGCCGCCCCAATAGTGTTCCTTTGCCAAGTTCAACCTTGCGCTCTGGTGTCAATAAATCCCCCGCAATGTCGGTATCAATCATTGAAGGAGCAACGCAGTTGACGCGAATTCCTCGTGGGGTCAGTTCACGAGCAAGAGCTTTGGTCAAACCCATAATGCCTGCTTTGGCCGCGCTATAGGCCGATGTACCAAAGACTCCCCCACCGCGTTGTCCCGATACCGAAGAAAGCGAGACAATGGCGCCGCCACCTCGCTCCAATAGCGCAGGCACGGCTGCTTGCGTGGTCAAAAATGTCCCTTTGAGGTTGACATCCAGCACAAGATCATACTCTTCTTCCGAGATGTCAAGAAACAACGTCGGACGAGTTAAGCCAGCGACATTCACCAGGATATCCAACCCTCCATAGGCTTCTGTCGTTTTTTTGACCACCTGGACCATCTGCGCCTTATCGCGTACATCCGCCACCTCGCCAAGACCGTTGCTTATCTCATTCAGTTCAGCAACAACCTGCTTCACCCCGTCTGGCACGATATCTGTAATTGCGACTTTCGCACCTTCCCTTGCTAAAGCTAATGCAGTTCCTCGTCCAATGCCGCGCGGCGAACCTGCACCTGTCACCAGGGCAACTTTTCCTTGAAACCTGTTCATGATCACCTCCTTGTACATCATTCCAGCTCTTTCTTCACCTCAGCAATACTCCCCATCAACTTGATCATAATCGAGTCATCTAGCTTGTCCGCATCTTTGATGCTTGCCACTGTATAGAGTTACTATGTCACATTTCCCTTTTCTACAGCACCCCGATTACCCGCGACCAAGGAAAGGCATTCCGCTTGCCATCACGGTCATGAACGGGACATTGACATCGAGTGGTAGGTTCGCCATATAGAGTACCGCCCGCGCAACATGATCGGCATCTATCGTTGGCTCGACTGCAATGGTGCCGTTGGCTTGGAGCACCCCATGTTTCATGGAGGCTGTCATCTCGGTTTCCGCGTTCCCGATGTCAATCTGCCCACAGGTGATGTGAAATGGGCGACCATCCAACGCCGTCGCTTTGGTGAGACCCGTGATCGCATGTTTAGCAGCCGTATACGGTGCGGAATGAGGTCGAGGAGTATGCGCGGAAATCGACCCATTGTTGATGATCCGTCCCCCGTGCGGCGTTTGCTGCTTCATCATCCTGAAGGCGTGTTGTGTACACAGAAATGTCCCCGTCACACAGGTATCCAGCACACTGCGCCACTGCTCATAGCTCAGGTCTTCGAGCGGAACCGCGGGCGCACCCATCCCTGCATTATTGAATACCACATCCAGCCGTCCGAATGTGTCCTGCGTGGCTGCGAATAACGCTGACACAGCTTGTGGGTCGCTCACATCCACGGACACCACCAACGTGCGCGAGTTCGACACACCGGCTTGCTGAACCGTCTGCTCCAGAAGTTCAATCCGACGGCCTGCGAGCACGACGCAATACCCGGCTTCCAAGAGGAGCAATGCCGTTCGTTTGCCAATACCCGTTCCAGCACCAGTTACCAGAGCGATACGACCTGTTTCATTCATAGGTCTCTCTTCCTCGTGTGACATGCTCCTCCTCGATGTTTTGGACGCGCCCGACCTGTCCATCGACAAGCCGTACCTTGATCCCATGTGGGTGAAAGGCGGATGAAGTCAAAATATCCTTGACGACGCCTCGGGTGAGTTTTCCTGTTCGCTGGTCTTGCTTGAGGACGATTGATACTTCGAGTCCCGAATATATATCTTGACGGGTGCGTCCATCTGGCATTTCATTTCGCTTTCTCTTGCCATCCCTGCTGAAGAGGTATCTCTTCCCAGAGCGGTTTTTACATGTTTCCTGATTCTCACAATCACCTGTTGGATGAGACGTTCCCATCCAGGACAACAAACATTCCCCTCATAAGTCCACATCGGTACTTATAGATAGCATATCATGTATACGTCTTTGAAGAGCATTTATTATGAATTAGTTGAACCTGATCCTAAATTAGCGAGGCAGTTTGGGAAACAGCTTTTACGTTGTGCTAGAGTGTTTGGTGTACTTTTTCTGCATTCATGGTGGATTCGCGTACTTTTTCTACGACGACTGTAAAGCCGTTCCACGATTATAATTGGCCTTTTCACCTTCTCACGCTCATCTTATCCCACGATTACAATAGACCGCACATATTTATCTTCTATATATTATCTTCTATATAAAAGAAGGAAGATAGACGCGTACACAAGTTCCCCCTCCAAAGGTACTATGTATCGCTAGCTTACCTCGAGCTTGGTTTACACGCTCGCGCATTGAATGCAGTCCGATATGACCATGAAAGTTGCTTGTTGGGTCAAAGCCTACTCCATCATCCTGTATCTCAAGCACAATACCCTCACTTCTTTGTTGCAACAACAGGCATACACGGTGAGCGTGCGCGTGCTTCACTATATTGTGTAGTGCTTCTTGAGTGATACGGTATAAGATTTCTTTCGCAGCTAAGGGAATATCAGGTTCGTCACAAAGGGAAGCTTCGACCGGAACCTCATAACGTTCACAAACTGCGGCTGCGTGTTTCGAGATGGCAGCTACTAAGCCTTCCATCTCTAACGACTCCGGTCGTAAAGAGAAGATAAGAGCGCGCATCTCCGTATGGCATGCCTTCGCCAGTGAAAGCACATAATCCATTGATTTGACCGCATGCTCTTGATCCACTCCAATGAATGAGCGAGTTGATTGCACCCCTAGTACAATACCATAAAGAGCTTGGGAAACCGAGTCGTGCAGTTCGCGTGCTAATCTTTGTCGCTCCATGAGAGCAGCTTTATCTCGTGCTTCTAATAAAAGCTGTGCATTTTTTACAGCAATGGCAGCTTGATCTGCAATCGTTGAAAGGAACACCAATTCACTCTGAGTAGGATAGATGCCTGGTGGATAATAGGCAGTAAAAACACCTAGGCTCGCACCTCCGTACATGAGAGGAATACATACCACGGTATCCCACGCTACCTGTCGCAATTGTTCATGTACAGGAGCATAGCTAGGATCAGCTAAGTTCCGTTCTCGAATACCACGTGCGACAATCGTCCTGTGTTCGCTGATGGCTTGAAGGGTGGGAAGATGAGTACCCATCTGCACCAGTTGTCCTAATGAAGTGGCATACCCATCGGGTAATCCATAGCTACCTACTACACGAAACTGCAGTGGATTGCCACTGATGAGTGGAATGAGACAAGCCATAATGCCCGTCGTCTTTACAACACTTCGTGATAGGGCATTTAGAGTTCCTTCAAGAGATGTTGCATAGGTCATAGTCGCGGCAAATTGCGTTAACACCTCAGTCTTTTGGATTAGCCTTTGTGTCTCAGTGATATCACGAAATAGAATAATTGTGAGCAGTTGGCCCTCACGAGTTTCAGTTGTATGTGTACACTCGATCTCACGCTCTTCCTCACCTGGACGCACTATGCGACACGACCAATGACCAGTAGGCATGAGCAGGTAGGACGCAATCTCTTGCTCGTTTCCCATCACTAATGCGAGCAAGTCCCGCCCGATTAATGTTTCCGCACTCGCATTGAAGATATCACAGGCGGCCTTATTTAAAGATAGAAAGCACCTTTTTGTATCGAGCACAACAAGACCATTCGATGAAGCATCTAGCAGAGTGAACATCGTCGTGAGTTGTGCATTGCCAGTATAAAACAAGGACGGATGCAGGAATGTATCGGATTTTGCCATAAATTTGCCTTCCCTCGATAACTTTTCGTCCTGATCAATCAAGCTCCTTATATCTTATTTAGTACGTCCCAACCCAATACGTATAGAATAAAGTGCGGCTTGCGTGCGACTCTGAACACCTAACTTATGTAAAACTTTGCTCACGTGAGTCTTGATAGTTTCCTCGCGTACATGGAGAGCGTGTGCAATTTGTTTATTAGAGTGCCCCTGTCCAATCAGCAGCAATACGTCGGTTTCACGCTCAGTCAATGGCTCTTTAAGTTCTGGCGTGCGTAGTTCTCGCAGGAGGCGTGCAGAAGCTTCGGGGGCGAGTTGAACCTGTCCATTAGCTGCGGCATGTATTGCACGACACAGTTCTTCACCATCCAAGTCCTTGAGAAGGTAGCCGATAGCACCTGCACGCATAAGATCAATCACCGAGGAGTCTTCTAGTACGCTGGTCAAGCCCAACACCTCAGTATCAGGAAGTTCACGACGAATCGCTGACGTTGCGGCAATACCATTAATGCCGGGCATGAGGACATCCATCAAAACTACATTTGGGAGTAGTTCTCGCGCCAGCACAATAGCTTCGGCACCGTTGCTGGCCTCGCCCACAATTTCTAGTTCCGGGTCTACATGCAGAAATAAACGCAAACCTTGGCGCACCACCTTATGATCATCAACGATCAAAACACGGATTGCCATTTAGTACCTCCTTTACTACTACGCAATTGCCATCTCAGGAAGCAAGAGCTAGAGTGACAGGTACGTAGTAGTATTGAGTAAGCGATGTGTTCAACAGAGTATACAAAGGGATAGTATGCTTAAAAGTGCTGTGGGATGTAAAGTGTTACGTACAACAGAGTGCTTGTATAATGATACTTAGAGAGCCGATGAAAGTCAAGGTTGTACGCATTCTCTTCCATAACATGAAGCAAATTATACCCCCCAAAAGAGGGAGGAAAAACCTCCCTCAAAAGCGAGTGCTAAAAACATATCATTTGCGGGATGTATAAACGCTTTCTTGTGTGCTATACATACTACATCAGTATGGTTATTACTGTCCTCTTGTACTGTCTCCTTGTTAGGACAACCATATCTGCTACTCAATCCTTTATATATCATAAGGAGAATTTTGCTGATTTGTTTGGAAAGGAGACCGAGTTCTTGAAAATCCGAAAATTAGATCATGCCGCACTGCTTGTTAAAGATGTCGAGCGCACACGCCATTTTTATGGTAAGGTGCTTGGTCTGGAAGAGATTCGTCGACCGACTACTTTTTCGTTCCCCGGTATCTGGTTTGCAATGGGCAATGAACAATTGCATATTGTTGAAGAGGCAATACCTGGACGTGCTGCTCAAATACAACCAAATGTTTACCAAAATGAAGAATTGGCAGTGGGGTATTGCCCCCATACCGCATTTGAAGTAGACGATCTGAAGGAGGCACAACAAATATTACATACCTATGCTATCAAGATTGTTGGTGGTCCGCGTCCTCGTGGTGATGGTGTAACCCAACTCTATATTCTAGATCCCGATGGCTATGTTGTAGAGCTATTCACGCGGAATGAGTAAAGAGCTTTTTGTTCTGCTTCCACCCACCCTTCACGCATGAGATGTTCATGAAGGAACGCTATCCTCTCAAAGGAGAAAGGAAAGGTATCTTATAATGAAACCATCACGCTTCCGTTATTTTACAGCACGAAATGTTGATGAGGCAACGACCTTATTGGCAGAGCATGGAAATGAAGCTAGAGTACTGGCAGGGGGTCAGAGCCTGGTGACATTGATGAATCTCCGCCTTGCTCACCCTAGTGTACTGGTTGATATCAACGACATCAGCGAACTAGCATATATACGACCGCTAGATGGCGGTTTGGCGTTGGGGGCAATGACGCGAGATGCAGCACTGGAACGTAGCCCTCTGGCCGCATCTCGTTTTCCTCTTCTCTCAGAGGCAGCACGTTCTATTGGACACCCCGCCATTCGTAATCGCAGTACTGTGGGTGGTAGTATCGCTCACGCCGACCCCGCCGCCGAACTTCCCACAGTGATGCTCGCGTTAGATGCTGAGTTTGTGGTCCGCAACGCGACTAGTACGCGCACTATAGCAGCGAAGGATTTCTTCCAGGGCTTTTTCCAAACAGCACTAGAGTCAGGCGAACTGCTGACTGAACTTCGTCTTCCAGGGCTACCAGCACGTTCGGGGAGCGCATTTGTGGAATTTGCTCGCCGTGAGGGTGATTATGCACTAGCAGGTGTTGCTGCCATTATCGCTCTCGAAGAGGATGGCACAATCGCGGACGCACGTTTGAGCTTATGTAGCGTCGGACCCGCCACCGTGCGTCCTCGCGCCGCCGAAGCACTCCTACGCGGTCAACATCCAGGATCAGAAGCATGGACCGCTGCTACCGCTGCTGTTATCGCTGCATTGGATGATCCTCCCTCTGATATACATGGCTCTGCTGATTATCGCCGTCATCTGGCAGGTGTCTTAACCGCACGTGCCTTAGCTCTCGCTGCAGAGAGAGCAGAAAGGAATCGGTAATGCAAAACGACTTCACGCAAGACGACTTCACAATGATACGGGCGAATGTAAACGGCACTATGCATCGCGTAATCGTTGAACCACGACGTACTCTTCTGGACATGCTACGCGATGATCTGGGACTGACTGGAACCAATGCAGGATGTGAGCACGGAAGTTGTGGTGCCTGTACAGTCTTAGTAGATGGTCACAGCGTGCGTTCCTGCCTGATGTTCGCTATTCAGACAAACAACCACGAAGTGACAACCGTTGAGGGTCTGGCACATGACGGACAAATGCACCCGCTCCAGCAAGCTTTCTGGGAGAAGCAGGGCTTACAGTGTGGTTTCTGCACCCCTGGCTTCCTGATGACCGCCTACGAACTTTTGCAACAAAACCAAAATCCGACTGAAGAAGAGATTCGTTATGCACTATCAGGAAATATTTGTCGTTGTACTGGCTATCAGCACATCGTTGAAGCGGTGCAAAGCGCAGCGAAAGCAATGCATCAGAGCGTTATCGTCGAGCCAGCGAGCGCGAGCGATTAACACGCACACCGAGACTGCATAGAGGAGAACGATACCATGACAACAACTTCAAATGGACGCACATGGGTAGGGAAAGACATAAAGCGACGTGAGGACCCTGCGCTGCTCATGGGCACAGTAACGTATGTGAACGATATGAAACTGCCAGGGATGCTGTACGCAGCAGTTTTGCGAAGCCCTTATGCTCATGCACGCATTCTCAGCGTTAACACTGAAGCTGCGAGGAAAGTACCTGGCGTACATGCTGTTTTGAGTGGCCGTGATGCGGCTGAGTTTTTGGATCCTATGCCTACCTTTTGTGCTGAGCCTGTTGTGGAACACGCCATTGCGCTGGAAAAAGTGCGTTATGTTGGCGAAGCCGTCGCTGTAGTTGCGGCTGAGAATCGCTACATCGCCGAGGACGCTTTAGATCTGATCGAGGTTGAATGGGAGTTACTTCCTACGGTATCGGATCCCGTAGCCGCTATGGAACCGGACGCTCCTCTAGTCCATGAAAACCTTCCTTCCAACGTCGTCTACGATCATACCTTTGTCTTCGGCGATGTCGATGCAGACTTTGCACGCGCTGACCATATTATCAAACGCCGCCTACGCTGGCCGCGTGCTACTGCTGCTCCGATGGAAACAAACGGTGCCCTCTGCTACTACAATTCCGCACGAGGAAATATGCAGATATGGTCAAACTCGGGCATGCTCAATTCCGCCTCGTGGGTGATGGCTGGAATGTTAAAGCTACCGACTCATATGCTTAACTTTTATCCTATGTATGTGGGTGGCAGTTTTGGGAGCAAACACTTCCTTGCTAAAACCATTGGTATTGCAGGGGTACTCTCAAAGGTAACAGGGAGGCCCGTCAAGTACATGGAAGATCGGATCGACAACTTGGCGGCAAATGACTCCCAAGGACCTGATCGACTCTACGATGCTGAGTTGGCACTATCAAAAGAAGGCAAGTTCTTAAGTTTGCGCCTACACACAGTTGATGACTATGGGGCATACTTCATCTTCGCCATTACTGGGAATACCAACATGCTAGCCCAGATAACCGGTCCTTACACAATAAATAGTGTTGAGTCGGGTATCAAAGCAGTCTTGACCAATAAGAACCAGCAGACGGTTTTTCGTGGTGCAGGCTCAGACGTAGGAAACTGGGTGTTAGAGCGGCTTGTAGACGCAGCCTGTGACGAGCTTGGCTTCGATGCCATAGAAATACGCCATCGCAACTTTATTAAACCGGAGCAGTTTCCCTATAAAATTCCGACCGGCAATGTCTATGATAGTGGCAGCTACGATGCAGTTCTGGATATGGCAGTCAAGCAGGCGAACCTGGAGTATTGGCTGCAGGAGCAAGAGCATGGCCGCAAAGAGGGACGCTACATTGGCATTGGACTGGCTACGGCACAGCAGCGTAGTACCTACAGTTCGACTGAGTTCTGGTTCCACAATCCTGGCCCTGTAACTGGACTAAGCTCGACTCCAGAAAGTGTCCGTATTGGTGTTGGACCAACGGGTGGAGTAACAGTGACAATGTTCTCACCTGTTTGGGGCAACAGTCCTGAGACGGTGGTAGCACAGGTCGTGGCAGAAGAGCTAGGGATAGACCCAGAGCAGGTGAACATTACCTACGATAGCACTGCACATGCGCTTCCGAGTGCTGGCCCTGGTGGAAGTCGTATGACTGTTATGCTCTCAGGTGCTGTTAGAGGAGCGGTGGCGAAGGTGAAAGAGAAAATGTTTAAGATAGCTGCTCATATCCTTGAGGCACACCCCGATGATATGGAACTGATCGATGGACGTGTCGTGGTGAAAGGCTCTCCAAACGCTTCGCTCAGCATCGCTGATATCGGCATGAAAGCTTACTGGTTCAAGTTGGACTTGCCCGCTGACATGGAGAGTGGGCTTGAAGGCACCTTTACGTATGACCATCCGTTTACCTCTTTACCACAAGATGATCGCAAAGACCTGGGCGTGTTTTATCCCATCATGGGTCACTGTGCCCATATTTGTGTTGTAGAGGTGGATATCCAGACGGGTCATGTCAAGTTCCTCAAGTACATAGCAGTACATGATGTGGGTACGGTGATGAATCCACGCTCACTCAAGGGACAAATTCGTGGGGGCATCGCGCAAGGAATTGGTATTGCCCTTCTTGAAGAAGTACATTATGACGCAGAGGGACAAAATCTAACGACCACGTTCGCCGACTATCTGCTACCGAGTGCGAACGATGTACCAACCATTGATGTCTACCATTACGAGACGCCTTCACCATACACTGCTTATGGGGTCAAGGGCGGTGGCGAAGGTGGACGCATGGTAGCACCACCCGCCATCACACGTGCGGTGGAGGACGCGCTCAACTCATTCGGCATCAAAATCACGGAGATGCCAATTACGCCTGAAAAGATTGTCACATGGATCAAACAGGCGCAGAAATCATAACTTGCAGTCTACCCCAGCCTGTCACTGGAGTTATTTGGCGATGGGCCGGGGAAACTGAGGACTCAAAAAACGCTCAGATTTTTGCTCACTGCATAGTATAGCAACGAAGGCGCGCATCTCGTGCCTTTTTCACCGAGGGAGGCTTGTTCATGTCGAGGCTACTTGACCTTTCCCAGGAAATTTATCAAGGAATGAATGTCTATCCTGGACATCTCAAAACGGTCATATGGGAGCATCATACGCACGAAGAGACAAAAAAGAATTTTGAGGGGGGCTTCTCCTATCAGTCTAGAGGATTGCTTATGAGCGATCATGGTCCCACTCATGTAGACGCCTTGAGTCATTTGGACCCACGTCTCGACGCCCCGACTATTGACAAAATGGCTTTGGACCTCTTTTATGGGTCCGCAGTGTGTATCGATCTCTCTCATAAGGAACCACAGACATATATCAGTGCAAGTGATATGGATGATGCAGTGCATAAGTCATCTATTGACCTGCAAAGAGGCGATATCCTGCTCTTGTATACAGCAACATACAACCGTCGGCATGGCACAAAAGAGTACCTCAGTCAGTATCCTGGTCTTGATGAGTCTGGAAGCAATTGGCTGGTTGAGCAAGGAGTCAAAACTTTTGGAGTAGACTCGCCAAGCCCTGATAACCCAATCAGCCGTACATATCCATGCCATATGATGTGCCGTAAGTATGGCATTACACATTTTGAAAACCTGGCTAATCTCGATCAAGTAGTTGGCAAGCATTTTACCTTCATGGGCTTCCCCCTGCGTATTCGTGGTGGTACAGGGTCGCCCGTCCGAACAGTAGCTTTGTTGGAAGATGAATAGTCAGAAATATTCCAGTCAAAATGTTTCTTAATTATCAAAACGGAGGTCTTCGATGGACGAACTCGTCAAGGTCGGCACACAAGACTCAGTCATCATCACCTGTGCCTTAACTGGAGGCATTCATGGCAAGGAGGCAAATCCTCACCTTCCTGAGCAACCAGATGAGATTGTCACACAAGGCATTGCAGCTTGGCGTGCAGGAGCCGCCATACTTCATGTTCACGCACGCAATCCTGATGGCTCGAATACCATGAGTCCCACTATCTATAGTGAGCTTCATGAACGTCTCTGTGCAGAAACCGATGCAGTTGTCCAATTAACGACAGGTGGAAGTCCATTACTCTCTGTACAGGAGCGCTTGAACACGGTACTTCTCGCACCGGAGATGTGTTCGCTCAATATGGGATTGCTCAATTTCTTTATCCGTGGACAGCAGGTCTTCTTCCCAAATCACCGCGACGACATTGAGCACTTTGCACGCGAGATGCGAACAAGAAATGTGAAGCCGGAATTCGAGGTCTACAATAGTGCTATGCTCGAAGAGGTGGCCCACCTGCTTGAAAAGCATATTTTTGACCCACCCTACGCGATCAACTTTGTGCTTCAAACTCCAACACAGGGAGGCCAGCGCGGAACACCAAAGAACCTGCTAGATATGACCGAGCGTTTGCATGATCTGCCGGCGCCACTAGACACACTTCGCATCACCATCAGTTCTATGGGCCGCACCCAACTCCCTATAACGACGATAGGAATGGCGATGGGAATCAACGTAAGAGTTGGCATGGAGGACAATGTAATCTACCGCAAAGGAGAACCTGTACGTGAGAATGCCCAACTAGTTGAGCGTGCGGTACGCATAGCTCGTGAACTGGGACGTGAACCTGCAACTCCTGCTGATGCGCGAAATCTTCTGGGTCTACGTGGACGAGAGCAGGGAAAAATACCTCATTAAAAGGCTTAGCTTTAAGCTAATACTACTCTGTTGGTTTAGCCGAGGACAAAACTGACAGAGTAGTATTAGTTAATAATGAGATAGGCAATAGGAACATCTTGTGTTGGTGCTGTGCTACTGTGAATACTAAAACTGCCCTTCTTCAAACGAACCCAGAGCTGTCCGCCTGGATCGGCATGTGGAGTGAGAAGAACGAGACTCCCAGTTGTCGCCGCAGGAGTGTTGACGACCACTTCTACATCTCCACGTCGAAGTGTAACCAGACCCACAGCCGGCCCTCTCACCTGGATACGTCCTAAAACTTGCAAGGCCACCCCGATATCACTTTCGGCACGCACACCTATCCCTGCATCGCCTTTGCCATGAAGAGCAACACCGTTCTGACTGTCAGCATATACCCCAGTTCCGTTGCCAGAAGCAATTGTATACAACCCCCATCCCTCAGTGGGAACTTCTGCCTGGATTGCAGCTTGCCCAAGCGCAGTCGTGACATGAATAGTGGAGGCATGAGCATTTCCACTCACATCAATGGCATGATCGTTCTCACTATATGCCTGAATACCAGGTCCATACTCGCTGTATGCTTGGACACCTGGACCGCTCCAACTCTCCCCCAAAACACCGGGACTCTCAAAAACGGCTGACGCAAGAACACCTGGACCGTGTGTGCTTTGTGCAAACAGAGCAGGACCGCTCCAACTTTCCGTCCAGATACCTGCTGCGTCGCCACTACTATATGCAACAATACCAGAAGCATCTGCACTATCACTAGACGCGTAGATGGCCTCCCTGTCATGACTGTGCGCTATGACACCTGGACCATTGTTGCTGTAAGCAAGAACGCCAGGACCATAATTGCTATCTCCTCGAACACCTGGACCTGAGTTACTGTCCCCTTGAACACCTGGAAAATTAGGATCGTATCCAAATACTTGGCTCATACTTCCTCACCTGCGATACCTATTTTGACTCCGTACACAAACTATTATACCTCATCTGTACTCGTTCATGTTATCAGAACTATTCACACCTTTTCACGTTTGAGTCATGTTTTCTATTACACGAGTTTTTCGGTATACGTCCGAAGTGACCTTGATTTGGAGAAACAAAATTACAGTGTCAGTGGTTTTTAAATAGTATGTAGATTATGCATTGGGAGGTTCAGACATTCTATGTAAGGGGGCAAGATAGAGCATTGGTCAAGTACAAGAACCCCTCATCTTTGAGGGTAGGTTCTCCATTGATTGACATTTCCACTTACTGATCTACGCGAGTGCGAACTCAACGCGACTTAGAACTTGTTCCACAATTGCTGGTTAGTAACCTCATGATGATAGATGACTTCAGAGGTCTTCACCTGCGTTCCAAGATCGCTGGGGCTACGACTGGCTACCTGTTTTTTGCAAGCCAGATATTTCTGAACATTCTCCGCACCCAGAATCTGCTTCACAAAATCGCCAGACTCAAAAAGCGAGATCGCCTCTTCGATGGTACCGGGCAACAGGCTCGCTGGTCCCTCCTCTGTAGTCGATACCGACAGGAGTTCACCATGCATTCCCGTTTTGAAAAGGATGTAGAGGAGCAGGTAGGGATTGGCATCCGGTCCAACGGAACGAACCTCTATACGCGCAGTCTTTGCATTGCCCACCGGAATACGTACCATCGACCCACGGTCGATAGCCGAGACCTTGATCTGATTCGGTGCTTCAAAATGTGGGTCTAGCCGACGATACGCATTCACACTCGCGTTCAAGACCAGACAGATTTCTTGAGCATGATTAAGGGTACGGGAAATGAAATCATGTGCAAAGGCCGACAACTTCCCTTTTCCCTCGTTATCATGGAAAATATTCTTCCCATTTTTCGCTACCGACATGTTGATATGCATACCACTGCCATTGATACCCATGACTGGCTTGGGAAGGAAGCACGCTGTCAGCCCCATGTTGTCTGCAAGCTGACGACAGAGCAATTTATACACCTGGATCATGTCTGCCATCCGTAGGGCTTCAGCATAGGAAAAGTTCATTTCAAACTGCGCCGGAGCCACTTCGGGATGACCTTTCTCATTTTTAAAACCCATGGCTTGCAGAACACTCGCACAGGCATCGATATATTGGCGTAGAGGGTCAAGCGGCAACGCGTGGAAATAGCCGCCTGTAGAGGTCAGACGAAACCCCTCTCTCTCGTCAAAATGCTGTTCTGCATTGCGTCCTTCAACGATAAACCCCTCAACCTCTGCCGCGACTAACGCGCTTATACCCTCTTCCTCCTTGAGACTCCGCGTAAAATTTTGCAATAAACCACGGAAATCAGAGGCATACTGAGCACTGTCACGCGTCAAAATGTTGGCAAACATTATCACTTTGCCTGGTCCAAAAAGATCGGCTGGTACCCAATAGAAACTGCTCCAGTCGGGCTTGATACGCAAGTCAGACTCATGCTGGGCGGTAAATCCTCGAATGGATGATCCATCAAATGTCAGATTATCGGCAGAATTTAGTAGAAACTTTTTGTCATAATCCAACATGTGGAAGCGGCCTTCCAGATCTGAGAAGCAGAGCGTTACCGTTCTGATGCGCCTTTCCTTCTCTAGATAAGAGCGGTATTCGCTCTCTTGTTCCTCCAGTGAAACTATGTCGCGCTTATCCCTTGCGGCGACGTTTAGCTCTTCAAGCTCACCATAAGGGATCGTCAAAAAAAGGTCGTTCGGCAACTGATCGCTCATGTTTTTCCGTTCTTGGGTTTCTGCTAGAAGACGAAAATAAGAGGTTCAGCACAATCTTGCCTTAGATTGTACATGTTACAGAGAACATAGCACAACAAAAAAACCCAAGTCTAGTATCAAACTCACGAATGATAGACTCGGGCAACTTTGCCATAACTTTATTAGCTGAACACTATTAATTATAAAGAGGGTTCTCAGCTTTGTCAAGGCATTTCCTACTGAGAATGTTATTTTAATTGTATGCGTGGCTAGGTGTTCAATTTTCACAAAGAGAAAGTCGATGATTTTCTAGTGCTATTAGTAAGCATTTCTATTTATAGTCGCCAGAATGCTTCCGCACCCATTCAGCCACTTCGTGACAAGGGGCACACCACACGGTACCATCATTCACAAGATTGTGAAGTTCATCTAGCGTGGAACGCATGACCTTGAAGCACTCCTCATTTTCCTCTACAAAAGGGTGAAAGAGTAAAGACAAGTATCTTCGCTTCTGCACTGCCTCTTTCAATTCAGAACGCAGCCTCTCTCGGTAACGTGTAGGAGATAATGGTTCGCGCGAATCGCCGTATTTCTCTCGGAGGCTACTAAAACGCGGAAGGTACGCATAGGCATCGACTATCGGCCACTCAAAAGGCAGCAAAACCAAATCATCAGAGATAGAAGTCGCGGAACCGACTGGCGAACAATAGCTAAAGCCCAAGGTGCTCAGGAGATTGACCGATGAGCCTGTCAGGACTCCTCCAGGGGGGCGAAAGCCATGCGGCTTCATCTTCAGTGTGTCCAGAGCATGGACGCCGCGTTCGAGGATACTGGACTCCTCTTTATATCCAAGAGGCTGCCACTCCTCATGACGCCATCCGTGGTAGCCAATTTCATGTCCAGCTTCCACAATCCTCATTAGGGCGTCTGGATACATTTCGGTGTTGATTCCTTCCACGAAGAATGTGGCCGAAAGAGTCAATTCACCAAGCATCTCCAAAATTGCGGGAAGGACCTTTACCACTGAGGGATGCTGACCAAGGGACATAGTCTCAGGCCACGTGCCACGCTCTAGTTCAACCGCTTCACCGAGGTTGTCAAACGTGATACTTACAGCAGCAACGCAACCATTAGGCCCCCAGGGGTAAGATACCTGAGACGGCATATTCATACGTATCTCTCTTCTCTCCTCGGTCCAGTCGCTTCAAGGAGTTGAGTACAACAGCGCACAGTTCCCTGTCATCGTCTGCAGTGTTTATATGGAGACCTCTTGCATCATTGCTTGTGCGATGGCGATTTCGTCATCATTGACGATATGGTCCATACCCGGATACACACGCTCGATGACCTGTGCCCCCATCTGCCTGAAAACTGCCGTGCTTTCTTGTACCCGACCAAGGGGAACAAACTCGTCAACATCGCTCGTACCGAGGAAGACAGGAGTTCCATGAAACGAGCCAGGATAGGACCATGAGGTCCCTGGTGGTCCTATCAATCCTCCAGTAAAGAGCACAATCGCTCCATAGCGTTCAGCATGTCTAACAGCATATTCTGCCGTTAAGCATGCCCCTTGTGAGAAGCCAAGGAGAACTATGCGGTCCTTAGAGATGCCCTTCTCCACAACTGTCTGAATGAGAAAATCATAGACGTCCAGTGCAGATGACAAGAGCAATTCATTTTTTTCTTTAGCTTCCATAAATCCGTAGGGATACCAGGTATTGTCTTTTGCCGTGGGAGCAAGATACGTGAATGCAGTATTCCCGATGCGGGTGGACAATTCCAGTATATCGTCGGTGGTGCGTCCTCTCCCATGTATCAGGATTGCTACAGCGTGGCTTTCTTCGAGCGGCCTACCTCGCATGATAAGCGGCTGTCCTTCATGATGATGAACCATGATTTCCTCTTCCGGTAGTGACGCGGTACGGGGAGGAAGAGTAATGGGAACTCTTCCTCCGGTCTCTTTTGAGAGACACCTCTACCTACTTTACCGTTTATTTAGTAGTGACTGGGACGGTGATAGGCTCTAACTGCGCGAGGTATTCATCACGACGGTCTTCAAACCAAGGAGGGAATTGAATGCGTTGCCCTAACTTATCTGGCGTCTCATCGACATAGAAACCGATATCGGAGGTCGCGACTTCAAAGAGGACGCCGCCGGGCATACGGAAGTAGATCGAGTGGAAATAGTTGCGATTCTTTTGTTCAGAAACATCGGTATAGCCAAAGCCCTCTAAATAGTCCTTGACCTGTTTCTGCTCTTCATCATTTTGAACGGCGAGAGCAATGTGATGAACAGTGCCAGCCCCAAATGTCCAGCTTCCTGCTGGCACATCTGGTTCATACAAGAAGTCCACCGTTGCTCCTGAACCACCCTTTCCTATTTCGAACCGTTTGTACGCCCCTGCTTCGGCAGTCTTTCTAAAACCGAGCACCTCCATAAAACGCTCCGATTCAGCGGTCTCGCGTAGGCTTAATGTAACACTATGCAAGCCACGAACGGCCACATCTGAAGAAACTTCCGCCGTCGTCCAGGGAGGTCGCTGATCGCCATCATCACCAATCAACTCGAATTCAAGTCCGCCTGGATGACTGAAGTGAATGAGCGGCTGGCCGAAGCGCTCTTGAATAGCACTATGCTGTACCTTGAAAGTATCAAAGCGCTTTAGCCAGAAATCGAGCGAGGATGAAGGGACGGCGTAGGAGGTAATTTTCACCTGGCCGGTGCCTTTACGCCCGTAAAGACCAAGTTGCTTATAGGGGAAGGTGGTCATGACAGTGCCAGGAGTTCCCGTCTCGTTGGCGTAGTAAAGATGATACACAGGTTTTTCGCCATCGAGCAAAACGGTCTGTTTGACGAGCCGCAATCCAATGATTTTGGTATAAAAGTCAACGTCCTCTTGTGCTGCACCAACGCATGCCGTCAGATGATGCAAGCCACTGATCAAATCCATGAAGTTGCTCCTTTGCAATAGACACAAATAGGAGAAAGTACACCTCTTCATCCGTAACAAGTATAGCATAATAGGAAGTGAATATGCAGGGAGACCGCGAGGGTCTCGCTGTTTCCCCCGAAAGGATGGAGACCCGAAATTTTGTCCCTATAGGTCTCCCAAATCTTTGGCACGAAATCGTGTATTAAATAATTTCGTGCCTGGCTGAAACTTCTTACCTTCTTTGAGGGCACCGAGATCAACAGAGTCAAACCCAAGGTCATCAATAAATTTCCTCACTTGCAGTTTTGCGTCAACGTCATCACCTGCTAAAAGGACGGCTCGCCGATCCGGGTCCCCTTTTGGCAAGCTGTGTTCTTCAAGCTCGTTGTATGCGACATGGTTGAGCGTTTTAACGACAGTGATGTGCGGAAAATATCCTTGGATATACTCGCTTGATGAAGTGCTCTCATCATCAAACTCGGCAATATGCCCTTCGGTCGGAGGCCAATAATTCATTGCATTAATAACAATTTTATGAGCTAACAAGTCTACTGGAAGTTGTTTGTATTTATTTAATGGTATTGCCAGGATAACTATATCACTCTGTTCAACGACAGCTTCAACAGGAGCAGCATCAGCACCTGGCAAGAGCACGCTTAAAATAAAGCGTAACGATGTTGGATCTTTTTTTGAATTGGCAATGGTAACTTGATAATTGGCTGCGAGTGCTTGACGTGCAATAACTGTCCCCAGCCGACCAGCACCAATAATGCCAATAGTCGGCTTCGCGCTAGATGTCATCCCTAATTGCTTTCCGCACAAGAGGTGCTACTTTCGTTCCAAGCAACTCGATTGCATGTAAAAATTCTTCATGCGGTAGCGCGATGTCCATTTGAAAGAAATGCCGCGAATGGTGGATTTTTTTATGGAGATTGATAATCCGCGAGGCTATCTCTTCGGGGCTACCAGCAAACAATGCACCGTCGCCGCTCACTTCGCTGTTAAAGTGCGCCCTGCTCGGAGGAGCAAACCCACGTACCTCTGCGAGCGTTTTCATCGCAGCACCCCATCCTCTCCAGAAGGTATCCTTCGCAACCTGAGCATCTTCCGCAATGAAACCAGGGCTAGCAATCGCAACCTTTATGTCTTCTTTTGCCATGCCATAATGCTCGGCAGCACTCCGATATAAGTTAACGAGAGGAACAAAGCGAGACATATGTCCGCCAATAATAGCGTAGGCTATTGGTAGTCCGAGGACCGCCGCACGTACTGACGATTCAGGATTACCGCCAGTCGCCAACCATATCTTGAGTGGTTTTTCAGACCGAGGAACGATGACCGCATCATGTAAAGCGGACCGAAATTTGCCTTCCCATGTAACGTGCTCATTGGCATTGATATGTAATAAAAGCTCTAATTTTTCAGCGTATAATTCGTCATAGTCTTTGAGGTCATAGCCGAATAAGGGAAACGACTCAATTGATGAGCCACGTCCGGCGATTATCTCGGTCCTTCCACCAGAAATGATATTGGCGGTCGCAAACTGTTGATAGACGCGAACAGGATCATCAGTACTTAAGACCGATACAGCACTACTAAGTGTGATATTCTTTGTCGTAGCAGCCGCTGCAGCCAGAATGGTTGTTGGAGATGAGGCTGGAAAATATTCAGTATGATGTTCACCCACACCAAAAAAATCAAGACCCACTTTATCGGCCAATTGAATGGCCTCTAGTAAATTTGTTATTGCCTGACCTGACGCCACAGGGTTTCCATTGGATTGTTGTCCATTCCCAAAACTGTAAACACCTAATTCCATAGAGCACGCCTCATCATTACTATAGTGTTTGTCCAAAACCTATATCTAATAATAGATATAGCTCATCTTTTCTTCATAGCTCATAACTATTTACAAGCATAAATACATTTATCAGTAACTAACTATAACATAGCATATAGACATATTAACTGTCAAACAAAAAGTTCAACTCGAAAGGCCAACCGAAAGTAGCTCTCTTTTTCACTAAGATAAAATGGTTCAGTTAAAAATCTACCTCATCTACGTTCAATAATGTAATGGCGAGAATCGTGGAACTGAACACCTCTATAATATAAGAGTGCTTCGATTCGACACTTACTAATTCTTGCCATACAAATATAAAAATTTTATATGACACTAAAAAACTATACACAATAACATTTTTTCTTCTTCACCCACTTTACTAATAACTCGTTTTGCTCTATATTGAGAGGATTTGCTGAAAACAATGTATAAATGCACACGCTGTGGAGCAGAACAACCCACTCAAGCTCAGTTTTGTTGGTCCTGTGGATATTCTTTTAATACACAACCCCGTCAATTTCCACAGTCTGACGCACTTTCTTACGCCACTGTTGATAGTAAACAAATTGACCCAACTCATCAAACGGGTACACCATCTTATCAGACGCTGTTCGATGTAGGACAAACTACACAAACGCCATTCACACCTCAACCGCTGCCAGCACAACAACCTTTTGACATTGAGACATCGTTTGTACCTTTCCCAACGGAGAAGGAAGAGGAAGATAGAGAAGAACAAGATGTGCTATTTATTCCTCCATTAGTACCCCACAATGGAACGCCAATGGCTGCCAATACGCCTCAAATTAGCGGTGGTCCAATGGTACACAGCGTACCTCAAATAGCTGACATTCCTCCTGCACCTTCTGTTTCACCACCTGCTCAGCAGAGTATAGGGGGACAGCACGACCTACTTCGGGTAAAGAAACCTAGACATGTGCTAAAGTCATTGCATTCCCCATATACACCTCATGCTCCTCTACATACTCCACATCCTTCTCTGACTAAGCATAGACCTGTGGCTCCCCGTCCGAAGAAACACCGACCACATGTACTTGTTGGAACTTCGTTTCTGCTCGTACTCGTTGTTTTAGGGACGCTTGTGGCAATTTTCTTTGTTACACCACCAAACCTTGCCTTAATAAGTGGAGGTGGGAATGTCAGATATGGTGAGGCGTTGCATCTGCATGGCAACTGGTACACACCTGGAAGCACTGTTATCTTCCTACTCGATGAAACTATTCCACTTTCTGCTAGCAAGCCTAGTATACCGACGATGGCTTATGGACATGCACAACCCAATACGTTAGCGACATCCAACATGTTATTTGAGGGAGATGCGTCAAACAACGGCATCGTCGTCAGCATGTCAGGAACGTTCGATGCAACCATTACGGTGGAGGCAAACTGGAAAGCGGGCAAACACATTATCCGTGCATTAGAGCGTGGTGGCACACGTAGTGCGGTGACGGAGATTATCATCAATGAAACAGCGAGTCTTGTTAGCATCACCCCTACTTCAGTAGTACTTGGGCCAATCACAGAAGGCGATACAAAGGTTGTTTCAACACAAATCACCCTGGGAACGATAGGAACACATCATGTAACATGGACAGCATCCTGGGACCAGAATGCCGCTCCGTGGCTACAACTCAATCACGCCTCGGACCAAATTCAAGCTCCTAACACGCAAGAAATAATGGTAAGTGCAAATCCTCAAAAACTTAAGGCTGGACGTTATAGTGTAACAGTGACGTTTACCAGTTATCCAGAGAATAAAAATCTTTCACTTCCAATATCGCTTACAGTTCAGCCTAACAAGGCTACGTCCCCCACTTTTAGTGGCGTCAATCCCAACACGCTTGTATTCGATACTATACCTGTAGGCAGTACACAACCAATCTCGCAACAACTGACATTGAGTACTGCTGGGAAGGGCATGGTGCAGTGGCAAGCAACATGGGACAACACTACCAGTCCTTGGCTACAGCTAGACCATAGCGAGGATATCATTCAAGCACCTGACTCACAACAACTCGTGGTTAGTATTCAGCCACGGGGACTGGCAGTTGGGCAACATACCACAACAGTGATGTTTACGAGTAAGCAAAGCAGTAAGACACTCTTGTTAACGGTTACTGCCACCATACAGGGTCAACCAGAATTGAGCGGAGTTAACCCAAATTCAATCGTGCTTGGGCCAGTCACAGAAGGATATACACAACTACTTACCAGACAGATTACAATCAACACAAGTGGAGTAGGGAGCGTACAGTGGCAAGCAAGTTGGGACAAGAATGCTAACTCATGGTTGCAATTAGACCGTACCTCTGATCAGCTTCAAGCACCTGCAAGTGAAACACTTACAGTTGGAGCGGCGGTAGGAGCAAAGGCAGGAGCATATTCGACAAGTATTCTCTTTACAAGTTCACAAAGTGGTAAAGCGATATCTCTCGTGGTCAATTTCACGGTACAATCCGCCGCCGCACCCGGAGAATTAAGTAATGTCTCGCCAACCACAACGACGCTTGGTTCTGTTACAGAAGGCTATCAGAACTCCCCAACGACTTCAGTAGTGCTGAACACCAGTGGCATCGGCACAGTTTCGTGGAACGCCTCTTATAATAAAAATCAGGGGTATTGGCTCTTGCTCAATACCACAAGTGGTCAAATTCAAGCTCCAAATAGTCAGACAATCACGCTAAGCGCGGCGATGGGTGTAAAAGCGGGAACCTACGCTATAAACGTAAGCTTTACAAATCCACATAGCAATAGAATAGTAACGCTTGCCGTTGCCTTTACAGTTCAAGCATTGCCTGCCGAATTGAGCAGCGTTGACCCTACCTCAGTTACGCTCACGACTGTCACACAAGGATACACACAACCAGTTTCTGCACAAGCAACCTTGAATACTACAGGCTCTGGTACTCTTGCCTGGACAGCGGTTAGTAGCGCGGACTGGCTTAGTTTAGCCAGCAAGTCCGGTCAAATTCAGGCCCCAAGAACACAGGCCGTCACCATTATAGCAACAATGGGTCTTCAAGCAGGAAGCTATACAGGAAATATCATTTTTACTAATGCACAAAGTGGTAAACAGCTTACGTTAGCGGTTACATTTACCGTACAACCAGCACCGCTACTTGCAATAAACACGAATACGTTGAACATGAACACCGATTGTCAGATTAGAAGAACCGGATGGATTTGCTTTGTTACATTGACAAATCAAAGTACGACGAATAGCCTCACCTGGTCGGCAACGAGTACAAATAGTGGCACAACTGTTGTCACGGTTATACCGACCACAAGCACCCTGGCGGCTGGGCAAAGTCAACGTGTTCAGATAAGTATCACAGTCCAGCGAGGTACTACATTTAGTGATACAGTAGTGTTTACAGGACCAGGGAATAGCCAGACGGTTACATTAAACTATACCCAAATTGGATAAATTAAGGAAATACGGCATGAAACATGACCCGATGATTGGAGCGCAGTTGGGTGACTATCTCATCCAATCACAGATAGGCGAGGGGGGCATGGCACGCGTATACAAGGCACACCATATTCGCTTACGCCGTGATGCTGCGATCAAGGTCATTTCATCGCAAAGCGTACCAGACTTCCAGACACGTTTCGAGCGAGAAGCACAAGTTATCGCCAATCTTGAACATCCCAATATTGTTAAAGTCTTCGATTTTCGTGAGGTTGAAGCGAGCAAATTGACGTATCTCGTCATGCAATATGTCAGTGGTGGGACGCTGCGTGACCAGATGCACGAAGGGCAACCACTTCTCCCACAACGAGCCGCGCATTACGCACTTCAAATGGCGCGCGCCTTGCATCATGCCCACCTGCATGGTATCGTTCATCGTGACGTGAAACCACAAAATATGCTTATCGCAAACAGTGATGCTACACAACTTTTATTGTCAGACTTTGGCATCGCCAAGCTATTTGGAGAAAGCCAGGAGGCAACACAGATATTGAGTACACCCGGCAGTTGGTCCAGTAATCCTACGCTGACAAACGTCGATCAAATTGTCGGTACTGCTGCGTACATGGCTCCTGAACAAGCGCAACGGCAACCAGTTGATGCGCGAACAGATGTCTACGCGCTGGGCGTTGTACTCTTTCAAATGCTGACAGGCCATACACCATTTCAATCAACAACGCTTCTAGGCTTGATGTATCAACATGTCAAAACTCCACCACCACCTATACATACAATCAATCCAAATGTACCGGAGCCACTAGCGTACATTGTTGCAAAGGCACTACAAAAATCACCTGCGGCACGGTTTCAATCCGCAGAAGCAATGGCCCAAGCGTTAGAAGCCGCGCTTTATACAATTACAACAAACACTAATGCGGTGAGTTCTTCCTCAGAAAAAACTTATGTTGCCAGGAACAATCCTAGCATACCTGTCCATCAATCACTACCTTTAATAACACGCAACACCACGGCGCTATCCAATGCCTATGCATATCATCAGCCGCGTGTACGCATCTTTAGCGCAACACGTCTTACCATCGCATCGCTACTCATCCTTCTATTTGCTATCTTCGTCTTTTTCAAGGTTTTTCCACCTGCAAGCGGCACAATTGCTTCATTACCAATGCAGAAGGCGATAGCATTCACAGATACCTTTACAAACAACAATCAGCAATGGACCACGAGTAATGATAGCAGCGGGCTAACAACTCATATGGGAACTAGTGGCTATGCGCTGATGGTCTCGAACAATGCAACCTATTTTCCATCACCTATTGCAATTGGAACGCTCCCTGACAGGTTCATATTTACAGCATCAATGAAACAAGAAAGAGGTAGTAGGGCTGCTGTATATGGAATTGCCTTCCATATCACTTACGATGGCGATCAACTTCAATCTGGCTACGCATTCGTTATCAATCAAGAGGGTGATTACTCGCTCTTACGTTATGACAATGGAAGCAACGGACCACTCTATCTGGCAACCGTTCATCAATCGCCTCTTGTTCATAGTGGGGACATAAATACTTTGCGTGTTGTGGTCACGGGCACGACATTCACCTTTATCATCAATGATATGCCAGCAATAATGAAGACGACCAACAGTTGGAGCGACTCAACATATACGGGCGGAAAATTGGGTGTACTTGTCGCGGGGCCAAATACTGTATTCACAGTTACGAGGGCACAACTTACGCTACCGTAAGGAGCAACCTCATGATTTTCTACGCAGATGAGGTTGCATCACCCTTTCTTGGTTAAAGCCGTGCAGCGAAATTCTGAAAAAGCTCCAACCATAGAAACCTTACTTCGTTACCGCTTGCGAGATGGCCCAGGCTGCGTTCACGAGGCCGATGTGACTGAAGGCCTGTGGGAAGTTGCCCAGTAGTTCGCCTGTTGCGGGGTCTACTTCCTCGGCGAGTAGCCCAACGTCATTTACGTAGGTAATGGCCTGCTCAAAGGTCACTTTAGCTCGTTCGATTTCACCAGCAAGGGCAAGCGCGTGGGCCAACCAGAAGGTGCAGAGCAGGAAGGTTCCTTCCTCACCAGCAAGCCCATCGGTTGCACGGTATCGATAGACAAGACCGTGCTCATCAGTTAGCCGCTCAGCAATTGCATCGACGGTGGAGCGCATACGGGGATCAGTGCCAGGCAGAAAGCCTACAATCGGCATCATAAGCGCGGAGGCGTCCAACTCATCGGAACCGAAGGCTTGTGTGAACGCTCCAGCCTTCTCGCTCCACCCACGCTCTAAAATGGTATCACGGATATGCTCACGCGTCGCTATCCAGCCATCAGTCCGCTCACGTGCATCTAACACATCCGCGAGTCCGATAGCACGATCAAGTGCGACCCAACACATAAGTTTTGAGTAGAGATAATCCCTTGGGCCACCTCGTACCTCCCAGATGCCCTGATCGGACTCTTGCCAGTGGGCCGCCGCCGCGTCAGCTACCTCGACCAAGAAATGGCGTGTGGTCTCGTCAAGCTCACTAAGCTGGTCACGTAGACGGTAGGCTGCGCTAAGCAGTTCGCCATATACATCGAGTTGACGCTGCTCCCATGCACCATTGCCAATACGCACTGGACGGCTGGCACGCCATCCACTGAGATGACTAAGGGTGCGCTCACTAAGGTCACGCTCACCTCCAACGCCGAACATAATCTGGAGTTGGGCACCACGCTGAAGTTGCGAAGCCACCGCCCCAGCCATCCAGGAGAAGAACCAGGACGCTTCATCGGGACAGGCGGCAACCCAGAGTGCCTCCATAGTCAGGGAGGCGTCACGAATCCAGGTATAGCGATAGTCCCAGTTACGCTCACCTCCTATTGATTCTGGCAGCGAGGTGGTTGGAGCGGCAACAATCGCTCCGCTAGGACGGAACATAAGTGCTTGTAACACACGACCACTGGAATGAACCAAATCGCGCCAGGGTCCTTCATATCTTTGGTGAAGGTCGGACCATGTGCGCCAACCTACCAGAGTGTCGTGAAGGGAACCGGTAATTGCCGTAGATGTATATACCTGTGGTGCTTCTTCCCAGCTTGTTCGATGCTGCAGCGAAAAGTTTGCCTGCTCGCCCACATGAAGGGTAAAGCGAGTGTGTGCTGTCGAGCCATCTATTTCTAATGTTTTTTGTGAAGAGAGCAAGAGGACATCGGCACCACCACGCGAGGCAATGCCTCCCTCAACGGGATGAAGCAGAGGAAAGATAATACCGTATTCCGAGCGAGGTGCATATTCTAGTTCTACCTCTACCGACCCACTTTCACATGAGATCGAGCGGAGTACGACGCCAGGTGAGGCAACCCCAAGCTGATGCCCTCGCTCGTTACGCCCGATAGCCATAGCATCGACCAGCACCGCGACGCCTGTCGGTGTGGTAAATCTGGTCTCCAGAACCATCGTGGCGTCAATATAGCGACGATGCGTCTCTGTAGCACCAATTGCGTGAATTGACCAGTGACCAGCTTGATCGTCTAGCAGTCGGGCAAAGACTGATGGTGCATCGAAACGGGGAAAACACAACCAATCAATAGAGCCTGCGCTACTGACCAGCGCAGCTGAGCGGCAGTCTGACAGCAGCGCATAGCTGGCAATCGGCAAGTTACTCATTATCTTCTCCTGACATGTAAACGAAATGGGTATAGTCCAACAATTTCTAAGCAGAAAAGGTAATCCTGGTACGAACGATGTATATAGGTTTGTGTAAAACCCATCTTTTATAAAGACACGTTCTTCCCGTTCCTGATTTACATGTCGCGCTTATTTGTTTGCACAAGTCATCACATCACGATGGATATTCTAAGTGGTCTGCCAACTTTGATATGATGATTTTCGTAGGGACCACATTGATGGCGTCCGCTGCACGAGCGAAGCAATGTGCAGTCCTCATAATGCTCCAATAAATTGCGCGAGATCACGTAAGAAAGATTGCGAATGTAACTCGCGCAATGAATTGCGCCTCGGACGCCATCAATGTGGTCCCTACGAAAACTCTCAAAGGAATGAATTTTATGTAGTAAAAAAGGCTATAGCTATACGTGAAAAAGCATTGAAGGCAACACGTTTAGATATTGCACAACGCCTTCATATGCCATCCTTTGGTGAAAGAGCGGGTTATGGATACACTCAGACATTATGATACAAAAGATTATACGTTTGGTCTTCTCCTTCTATCATTGCGTGAAAAAGCGGGTTTGACACAAACTGCGGTAGCCACTTTTATAGGGGTGAGCGAAAAGGCAGTCTATAACTGGGAGGCAGGTAGCGATTACCCAACGGGGATGAATCTCAAGAAGCTTGTAACTGTCTATATACAGAATAATGCGTTTACGGTAGGACAAGAACGGGAAGAGGCATATGCAGTATGGAAACTATTATCGCTCCACGCACCACGGCGTAAAGCTATCTTCGATGAAGAGTGGTTTGCCACTCTTTTGAACAATGTAGATCAAAAACGACAGAGCGAACAGCGAGATAACAGCAACGTTGAACGCTCTCCGCACATAAATAAACGTGCTGTCGATTGGGACCATTCTCCAGATGTTTCTCGCTTTTGTGGGCGTAGTGAAGAATTGGAGCAATTAACCGCATGGATTCTTCACGATCATTGTCGCGTTATTACACTACTTGGAATGGGCGGCATCGGTAAGACCACACTGGCAACCCGATTGACACATCAAATAAGCGATAACTTTCAGTATGTATTATGGCGTTCCCTGAAAAATGCTCCACCGCTGAGCGACCTTTTAGATGAATGTCTCGCGTTTTTCTCTGAGCAACAGTACCACGCGCTTCCCAATTCTACAGAAGACCGCGTTCCCATGCTGCTTGACCTCTTCCGTAAACATAGGTGTCTGTTCATCCTCGATAATGTGGAGACAGTATTACAAGTAGGGCAGAGCGATGGTCGCTACCGTGAGGGTTATGAAGGCTACGAACTGCTGATTGAACAATGTGCCATAAGCAGACATCAAAGCTGTCTTCTGCTCACTAGTCGAGAGAAACTGCAAATAACAGGACCACTAGAGAGTCCGTATGCGCCCGTTCGCTCTATGCAGGTGACAGGTCTGAACCAGCAAGAAAGCCAAGAATTGTTGCGCGAACGAACATTGCATGGCGATGAGCACGCATGGGCCACGATTGTCCATGCGTATGCAGGTAATCCACTTGCGCTAAAAATGGTTTCAGAAGTCATCCGCGATCTGTTTGGTGGTGATATCGAGCATTTTTTAGAGCAAGGCGAAATCTACTTTACTGGTATGCGTCGTCTCCTCAACCAACAATTCGCGCGGCTTTCTCCGCTTGAACAAGACTTGCTCTACTGGCTTGCCATTGAACGTGATGCGGTATCAATAGAGGCATTACGAGCGAATTTGATCTACGAGGTACGCGATGGCAAAATAGTCGAGGCCTTGCACGCGCTCTATCGCCGTTCGTTGTTGGAAACGACAGAGCAACGTGGTGGCTTCACCCTTCAACCCGTTGTGCTAGAGTACGTAACTGGACTGCTTGTGCAACAGGTCAATGAAGAAATCGAACAAGGGCACTTCACGTTACTAAGAAAATATGCGCTCATGCAGGCGCACACAAAGGAATATGTTCGCAACAGTCAAGTACGTCTCATTCTACAACCACTACTTGACCGACTTCTTCTCAAGATGTATGACAAACAAGCTCTGGAAAAACATCTGTTGCAGTTAGCAGATAACTTGCGAGCACTACCACGCGTAGAACATGGCTATGGTGGCGGCAATCTAGTCAATCTTCTTGCACATTTAAAAGGAGATATTCATGGTGCGAATTTTTCTTCGCTTGCAATTAGAGGGGCATATTTGCAAGGAGTAGAGGCGCAAGATGTAAATTTTTCAGATGCAAGTGTTGCAACATCTGTATTTACAGAAACGTTTGGCAGTATCACCTCGGTAGCATGTAGCACTGATGGACGTTATATCGCAGCGGGAAGCTTTAATGGTGAAGTTCGCGTCTGGCAAACTACAGATATGAAAAAGGTCTTTACATTTGCTGAACATGATGGCTGGGTCTGGTCAGTGAGCTTTAGTCCCGATAGTATGCTACTGGCAAGCGGGAGCAATGATCGGACAATTAAGTTATGGGACGTGAGAACACCTGGCAGTGGCACGTGTATCAATACGTTGCAAGGGCATACACATTGGGTAAAAGCTGTGGCTTTTAGTCCCGATGGTGCGCTACTGGCGAGTGGAAGCGATGACTCCACAGTAAGAGTGTGGGAGGTTCAGTCAGGGCAACAGCGTGTGACGTTGCATGGACATACTGATGCCGTGTCCTCGGTAGCATTTAGCCCCGATGGAACAACCCTTGCAAGTGGGAGTGTAGATACTACCATCCGGTTGTGGGATATAGGATATCTACAAGCAGAACAATGTCCAAGAACATTACACGGACATACAGGAAGCGTATCCGTGGTTGCTTTCAGTCCCGATGGAATGACGCTAGCAAGCGGCAGCGAGGATGCGACAATACGACTGTGGTCAACAAACACTAAGCTCAATACTGATACACTTTATGGACACGGAGGGCGTATCTTATCCATCGCATTTCATCCAAGTAGTATAATCCTGGCGAGTGGCAGCGCGGACCGAAGTGGGAAACTCTGGGATGTTCCTACAGGCCAGTGTTACAAAACTTTGCAGGGGCATACTGGTACGCTCTGGTCGGTTGCATTTCATCCCAATGGTGAGGAACTTGTTACAGGCAGTGATGATCAGACAATTCGTATGTGGCATACAGCTACGGGGAGTTGTCTAAGAACGCTACGTGGTTATACAGGTATGATTCTCGCGGTAGCTTTTAGTCGAAATGATAGGACGCTGATAAGTGGGGGTGAAGATGCTAGTGTTAAGTTGTGGGATGTCACAACTGGACAGTGCATTCACACGCTAAGAGGCCATGAGGGGCGAGTGTGGACAGTAGCGTGTAGCCCTACGACCACAATACTCGCTAGTGCAGGCCATGATCGCACGATACGGCTTTGGGATGGCGCGAGTGGGCGGTGTATACAGATACTGCGAGGGCATGAAGGTATCATTTGGTCTATCGCATTTAGCCCTGATGGAACAATGATTGCTAGTGGAAGCGACGATGGCACTATTAAGCTTTGGAATGTGCATGACGGTCGCTGTATGATGACCTTACGAGATCACAAAAACTGGGTCTGGTCAGTCGCATTTAGTCCCGATGGTACACGCCTTGCCAGTGGATGTGTTGACCGCAGTGTAAAATTGTGGGATGTCGGGACCGGAAACTGCATCACAACATTTCTTGGTCATACTGAAGGAGTGAGTGCGGTAGTCTTTCATCCCGATAACAGTACACTTATAAGTGGCAGTTATGATCAGACAGTCAAGTTCTGGCAACTTGATACTGGGCATTGCATTCATACCTTACATGATGTTTCAGCCGCTATCGTTTCACTCGCATGTAATAGCGAAGGTACAGTGCTTATGTGTGGGGGAAACGACCGTAGTTTGAAGCTCTGGGATATAAGCGGTACGCCTCAGCACGCTATGCTACATAGAGTGTTAGCGGGTCATGCAGGAGTCGTTGTGTCTGTGAGTATTAATGCTGATGAGACGATGATTGCCAGTAGTAGTGAGGATGGCACAATCAAAGTATGGTCACTGGCACAAAGCGAGCTACTCAAAACACTACGAGTTGATCGACCGTATGAGCGCATGAACATTCAGAATGTCGTGGATATCACCCCCGCGCAAAAAAATACGCTCAAGCAGCTAGGAGCAGGAGAGCGATAAGAAGAAACTAGAAGTATAAGTTAGTAGCGACTGGTAGTGACCTTTCTCTTCCGTGTAGCTAAGCTTATATTGCATACAGAAACTATGCAATTGTGGTCAACTAAACGAGGAGAAAGAACAACACAATGAAGTATCAACGCTTCACATCGGTACACGCAAAAATGCCAGTACTGATCGCAGTCATCGCTGTACTATTCGCTATAACGGTTGTTACCATCCTGCCTGGTAACACTGGGCATGCGACAAGATCAGCAGCGGCTCAAGCAGGAGGATTGGGACCGAACAGCGGCCTACTCTCCAGAGACAAATTGACCGAGGAGAGTGCCATACAAGTCGATCTAAGCAAAGAGACGGTGCGCTTGCCACTGTATAAGGGCGAGGCATACGGCAAGACCGCTTGGTACGTCCTGCTAGATAGCTCGGACTCGGGTTTGGCGCATGATCTGGGCGTAAACTATACACCCAAACTCGCAAATATCGGGGTTGGGTGCCCTGCGTGTGTACAGACGGTGACACTCGACAACCCAACACCAGCACAGAATCCTTTTGGGCCAGCACTGATCCACTTTCAGGGTGCGCCAGATTTCAGCCCTACTCGTATCGCGGTGCCAGGACCGCAAGGCTTCCCGCTCGCCAAGTTCCAGCCGGGTGCTGTGGCTGGTCCAGGATATAGCCCCTTCATTCGCATTGCGGGGTCGCTGGTTGTCTATAGTGCTCCTATTGTAGCCACTGGCGATGGTCCATTCGATGTTGTTCACCATACTAACACGAATGATCGAGTTCTTGGCATTCATATCGCCCCTTCCAAGTCGCCTTCGGGACAATTCCTGGAGTCGTGGGTTGACATGTTATTTGTCAAGGGCTTCGACGCTGGTCAACCAATTGTGTACCTCAGCACGGACGCTGGTCAACCACTTACTTCGGTGCTGGAACGCGCAACCTACGTACCTGCATTAGACAAGGCGGCGTTCAACGGCGGAGATGATTTTCTTGGATCCGCGCGTGAGCGGCTTTTTGCTTTCACAAATGGGCAGGCGGGTGCCAACAATCCGCAGGCACAGGGGTTTGTGCATCTGGTCAAAGACGGTCATGCCAGCGAGGATGCCTCAGCGAATAATACGCCACTCATCAGTGCCTTACGTAATGGTGGCGACCTGCTCAACGTGTTTGGTGATTTCCCAACTCTAGCTGATCCTCGCCATGCCGATGCATACAGCCCATTATGGGACGCACAACTTGGCGAATGGACTCAAAAGGCCATCAAAGAGGGATATGACAAGCGGCAGATCGATGAGAATGTCGTCTTCAACCTTGCCGCAACTCGCCCCGACCTGCTAACAGGTCCCGGTGGTGCTCCATATGGCTCTGTTGGTATCAATATCAACTGTTCGGTCATTGGGTACACAGTCAACGCACCAACAGCCAACCTTGCGACACCGATTCCAAACTCTCAGTTTCCTCCTCGCTAGAGGGGAATTTTGTCGGAAGTGGTGATTGTTTATGTACCATTCTTGTTACGTGAACAGTATTATCCCTTGTAGCAGCTCATCAATCGGCATGCAACGGTTTTCGTAGGGACCGCATTTATGATGTCCCCGCCCAATTCATTGGGCGAGGTCCTCTCTGCCATGCTTGACATCAGGGAACTCGCGCAATGAATTGCGCCTCGGACGCGATGAATCGAGTCCCTATGATATCCCTTAATTGAAGATTAGCAGGCTAGTAGGGACCGATTTATCGCGTCCTTATCGGCGGTTGATTGCCAAGAGGACGTGATACATCGGTCCCTACAGGCAACATATCCTGATTATTTAGTGAAACAGCATAATCGGTCCCTACCAACAGCGTATCCGCATGAATTAGGTAAACAGGATCATGTGATCTTGTAGATGTCCCTTGTGAGCAAAAATACACACATTTTTTCACACCAGAAGCAATTAGAAGTGAAAATAGAACTTAGCGGAACTCAACCCTTTCCCCCATTTGTATAGAATGTCATATGCGAAGTCTCACGGATTTGAATAAAAAGCGAGGTGCATGTGGTGGTAACACAGCTCATGGATACCTATCAGTCGAACGCCATTCCACTTGATAAACAAGTGGAAATGTTCACCTATCTGTATGAACATTTTCAGCATAAGATATATATTCATGCCTATCGCTTGCTCTCCAATCAGCAGGACGCGGAAGATATCACACACGAGGCATTTCTTCGTGCCCATAAAAAATGGCATACACTGCACGATCAGAGCAACCTATTGCCGTGGCTGTATCTCGTTACCACGCGTCTCAGTATTGATATTCTGCGGCAACGACGACGCATTTCTTCTTTTATCTCCATAGTCGAGGAAAATGAATATGACGACGAAGAGACCTATAAGAACGTGAACACATATCTTCTGCGTGATGAACGGGGCGCAGAAAGCACTATCACGAGTATCGCGGAAAGAGAACATATTCGCCTTGCTCTCGATTCTATGCCTAAGCGCGACGCCTGTGTCCTAATTTTGAGCGCAGAGCAGGGACTTCCTTATCAGGAGATTGCACTGAAACTAGCTATCTCGCCCAAGGCAACTGCTACCTGTCTCACACGAGCAAAAAAGAAATTTGTGCAAGCATATCGACGGCTTCTTGAGTGAAACTTTTAAGATGCGAAAGGTGGAGGAATAATGACTACGACGCTAAGGGTGAATGATCAATTTCCAGATTTTGCACTACCAGACTCGCGTGGTATTTTGACACGCTTGTCAACGCTCACAAAGCCTAGCTTGATGGATCAAAAGCTAGGCTTTCACGATGGCTACCCCCTCATTCTTCTCTTCATGCGTGGCTTTTTTTGTCCACGCGATCAAGAACAGTTACGACAATTGGTGCAGTTTCAGCATGAGCTAGTGGTCAACTATGGCAAGATGCTGGCGGTAGGAGTAGATGCACCATTGGTACATGCGGCGTTTCGGGCTGGACTCAATGCACAATGGCCTTTTCTATCCGACGAGCAACGCACCATCATTAAGCAAATTTCCATTCTCGATGAGACCGAGGGCGAGTATGCCTACCGCCCACAGCCTTATACGTTTGTGTTGCGACCCGACCTGAGTATTCACGCTATCTATAATGGCTGGTTTTTTGTTGGGCGTCCCACGCTCGAAGAACTGCGCCATGACTTACGAGCGATTATGGAGACACGTGCTGATTATCATTACGAAGCCTATGATACATCTGAAGCGCGCTCGATTCGTATTCCACAACAGACATGGGAGCATGGTGCGCCTCCATTAGGTGAAAGCGGTTTGCCTGTCGCGCAAGGAGTGGTGCGCTGGTTTGACACGGGCGGAGGTTCTGGCATCATTACACGCGACGATTCAGGCGAAGAGGTGTTTTTCAACTTTACCGCCATTCCTGGTCAAGGCTATCGCACCATCAAAGCAGGAACGAAGGTTCGGTTCGAGGTGGTGGAGCACACGACTGGCCTTACGGCACGGAATGTTCAAGAGGTATCCTGATACGTGCTATACTTAAGGCTGACTTGACCAATCGCTCGTTTATCCTCATCATGCTAAGATGCTGGATATGACGAGTGGTCAAGAAAAGATTTCCGTTCTTAAAAATCGCAGGATGCTCAAAGAAGGAGATATGTATTCATGCCTATGAAATATGGCTTGACTCTTCCACAAGGGTGGACGATGGACCTTACAAGCATTAAAGACCCAGTTGAAGCGTATGAAACGATGACGCGTGTGGCACAGAAGGCGGATGAGACAGGTTTCGAGTCGGTCTGGCTCGTTGACCACTTTCATACGATTCCTCAGCCATCGCAGGAATTGACGTTCGAGTGCTGGACGAGTACGGCGGCACTGGCACGCGATACCAAACGAGTCCGTATTGGACAGATGGTTTCGTGCAATGGCTATCGCAATCCGGCATTACTGGCAAAGATGGCGAGTACAGTGGATGTCCTGAGTCATGGACGGCTCAATTTTGGTATAGGCTCAGGCTGGTACGAACATGAATATCGTGCCTACGGCTATGACTATCCCGATGCGCCCGAACGTCTGCGCTATTTACGTGAGGCGGTGCAGGTCATACAGGCGATGTGGACACAGGAAGAGGCGGTCTTTGAGGGACAGTATTATCAGGTGCGTGGAGCGATCAACCAGCCCAAAGGCGTGCAGAAGCCGCATATTCCCATGTTGATTGGAGGCGGTGGTGAAAAGGTGACACTCAAACTCGTCGCACAATATGGCGATGCCTGCAATGTGAATGGTGATATCGCCACGCTTGAGCATAAGTTCGCCGTCATCAAAGAGCACTGCGCGACGGTCGGGCGAGACTATGAAAGTATCCGCCGTACCGCATCGGCCATCTGTGCAATTGGCGAAACTGAGGAAGAGGCACTCGCATCGATTCCAACCGAGATGAGAACTATGTTTGGTGATCGGTTAAAGGATGCTCTGGTTGGGACTCCTGATACTATCCGCCCACGCTTGGCCGAGTACGAGGCGGCGGGTGTGCAGGAACTGCTGATCACGTTCGTAGATCGCCCAAAGCTCGGTTCTATCGAACTCTTCGCGAAGGCGTTCATCGCGTAGCAGGGACCGACGATCCTGTTTAACAAATTCATACGGATATCTGTAGGGACCGATTGCCACGAGGACGTGATCAATCGGTCCCTACAGATATCCGTATGAATTTGTTAAAGAGCACTATGGTGCCCAAGCCCAATTCATTGGGCGAGCAGAAGACTGCACATTGCTTCGCTCGTGCAGAGGACGCGATCAATCGGGTCCCTACGAAACCCCACCATGCCTCCCCAAAAACCTCCTGTTGACCCCCTATATTTTCCGATGATACATAATGCCTATTCTATGATATAGTCAGAGAGGTACAAATTCATCTCACGTATTCAGGAGAAATGTATGCCCGAAACGCGCGTCTGTCAATTGCCGACGAGCGAAGTGCTCGTTCAGTTTGAATGTCTTGGCTTCGTCGAGACACTACTGCTCTACAGAACAAACACCACCAAACAAGGGGGGCAACGATGATTCAACATTCTGCCTTCCCTGTCGAGGAATGGAGTGTCCGCGAGAAGGAACTTCACCTCGAGAATCTGGCACAAACCGAGTCCGTTTTTGCTCTCTCTAATGGACATATCGGACTGCGAGGCAACCTGGATGAAGGAGAGCCATATGGCCTTCCCGGTACCTACCTGAACTCCTTCTGCGAGTTGCGCCCTCTCCCCTATGCCGAGGGAGGATATGCTTATCCTGAGTCGGGGCAGACCATCATAAACGTCACCAACGGCAAACTTATCCGTCTCCTTGTTGATGACGCACCCTTCGACGTTCGCTATGGCACGCTCCTTGAACACGAGCGAGAACTCAACTTACGCGACGGGGTTCTCCGCCGCAACGTCCGCTGGACCTCACCTGCTGGGAGAACAGTTCAAGTAACTTCAGTGCGGCTGGTATCGTTCACTCAGAGGGCTATTGCAGCCATCAGTTATGAAGTCGAGTGTATTGGGGACCCAGTGCGTATTGTGGTGCAATCGGAACTAGTCGCTAACGAGGCACTTCCATCTCAAAGTAAAGACCCCCGAGTGGGAGCTGCTCTTGAATCCCCACTTGAGAGCGAAGAGAATCATGCTCAGGACGCTGGCGGACTGCTGGTTCATCACACCCGTGCCAGTGGCCTACGCTTAGGAGTGGCGATGGATCACCAGATCGAAGGGCTAGACGGGGCGGTCGTCACGGCTGAAAGCTACCCTGATGTCGTCCGCGTGACCGTCACTGGAATGCTGAAGCCGGGTAAAAAACTTCGCATCGTCAAACTCATTAGTTATGGTTGGTCAAGTTTGCGTTCTCGGTCTGCGATCAGCGATCAGATTATAGCCGCGCTTGCTGCCGCACGAATGACAGGCTGGGAGGGCCTACTGGCCGAGCAACGGGCATACCTGGACGACTTCTGGAATCGAGCAAACATCGAGTTGGAGGGCGACCCAGAGATTCAGCAAGCGGTGCGTTTCGCGCTCTTCCACGTTCTACAGTCGGGAGCGCGTGGGGAGGGGCGTCCTATTGCCGCTAAAGGGCTAACGGGTCCTGGTTACGACGGTCATGCCTTTTGGGATACGGAAATTTCCGTCTTGCCAGTGCTCACGCTGACCATGCCACGCGCTGCCGCCGATGCCCTGCGTTGGCGGCATTTGATTCTCGACAAGGCGAAAGAGCATGCAATCGAGTTCGGACTGCATGGTGCTGCCTTTCCGTGGCGGACCATCCGAGGAACAGAGTGCTCAGGGTACTGGCCCGCAGGTACCGCCGCGTTTCACATCAACGCGGACATCGCCTACGCCGTGTCCTACTACATCGAGGCCACCGATGATCGCATATTCGAGGAGGAAGTGGGCCTTGAGCTAGTCGTTGAGACGGCGCGGCTATGGCATTCCCTCGGCTACTATAACGCAGCAATGGACCAGTTTCGCATCGATGGTGTTACTGGACCTGACGAATATAGTGCCGTAGCTGACAACAATGTATACACCAACCTCATGGCACAGCATAACTTACACTGGGCCTCAGAAAGAGTACAGCTCTATCCAGAAAAAGCTCATGCGCTTGGTGTGAGTGCCGAAGAAGCAACTAGCTGGCGCGAGGCGGCCGAGAAGATGTTCATTCCCTACGACGAGCACCTGCAAGTGACTCCACAGGCCGAGTCCTTTACCGAGCACGAGATGTGGGATTTCACGAAAGTTACGCCAGACCAATACCCTTTATTCCTGCACTTCCCATACTTTGACCTCTATCGTAAGCAGGTCATCAAGCAAGCCGATCTCGTTCTTGCGATGCATTTGCGAGGCGAGGCATTCACGCCAGAGCAGAAGGCACGTAACTTCGCCTACTACGAGCCATTGACGGTACGCGATTCTTCGCTATCGGCCTCCACACAGGCGGTGATTGCCGCCGAGGTGGGTCAACTCGATCTCGCCTATGACTACTTAGGCGAGGCAGCACTGGTAGACCTGCACGACCTGCATCATAACGTGCAGGATGGACTCCACATGGCCTCATTAGCTGGTGCCTGGACGGTGCTCGTTGCGGGCTTCGGTGGCTTACGTGTACAAAACGGGGTGCTCTGTTTCTCACCGAGGTTGCCCGATGCACTTGGCAGACTCGCCTTCCATCTTGTGTTCCGTGACTGCCGTCTGCGCGTTGAAGTGAGGGCGACAGAAGCAACATACCGCTTGCTCGCTGGCTCGTCACTCATGGTATGCCATCATGGAGAGGAGATTCACCTGCCTACAGAAGGGGTGGTCACGCGGCCCATCTCGGTCATCCAAGCGGGACCACGGCCTACCCAACCTCCCGGACGTGAGCCAGCCCCAAGAGGAAAGGGAGCACGGTCCCCTAGAACGTAACGAAAGAGTTGTGTGCCAATGCACAGACGAATTCGTAGGGACCACATTTATGGCGTCCGCTGCACGAGCGAAGCAATGTGCAGCCCTCATCTTGCACCCATTCTTGCGCGAGATCATTCAAGAAAGATTGCGGATGCAACTCGCGCAATGAATTGCGCCTCGGACGCCATAAATGTGGTCCCTACGAATTACATCAGGGTTGGTGGGCTATTATTGTCAATTCGCAAGACCATACGTATAATAGCATGCATGACTGCTCCATATGAAGGAAACAGAGAGATGCAGGAAATAGATAAAAATATTGCTCCGCTATTAGAGGCTCTGAAATTTAGCCCTAACAATATTCCACTCAAGAAACATATCGCTGAACTGCTCTTACAGGCAGGAAGGACGGATGAGTCGATACAACAACTACAGGAAATAGTAGCGCAGAGTGAAGACACCGGTAGCAGAATAAGCCTGGCAAGAGCCTACTACAACACTGGAAATTTCCAGGACGCAAAAGCAGTTGCGGAGCCTACGCTAGGCGCAAATCCTTCCGCTGAATTATACCTGCTGCTCTCGAAAATTTGTTTTGCCCTTGCGGACTATCAGCAAGCAGGGGACTATTATCAAGAGGCACTTGACCTTAAGCCAGAAGTCGAAGATGCAGACTACCAGGAAGAACTGAACAGTCACAATGTGAAAATAAAAGCAAAGTTGCGCCTCATACACTTTGGTGCCTCACACATACACGACGATATCATTGAACGTCCAACAATAACCTTCGCTGATGTCGGAGGACTCGACACCATCAAAGAAAATATCAAGATGAACATCATCTATCCCTTCCAGAATCCCTCTCTGTTCAAAGCATATGGAAGAAAAGTAGGTGGAGGAATTCTCATGTATGGTCCTCCAGGATGCGGTAAAACATTTCTAGCTAAAGCTACAGCCGGAGAATGTAAGGCGAATTTTATCAATATCGCCATCAACGACATCCTGGATATGTACATAGGCAACAGTGAGAAAAACCTGCATGCTATTTTCGAGAAGGCAAGAAGCAATACACCCACTATTATCTTTATAGATGAACTAGATGCTATCGGTGGGAGCCGTCAACAGATGCGTTATCAGCACGACCGCATGCTCACTAATCAACTTCTCAATGAACTCGATGGCGTTGATACTGATAATAGCGAGATACTTGTGCTAGGTGCGACGAATAGTCCGTGGTTTGTTGACTCATCGCTACGCAGACCGGGTAGATTCGATAGAGTACTCTTTATTCCTCCACCCGATCTCAAGGCCAGGATTGAGGTGCTCACTATTCATCTCAAAGACAAGCCCATTGAGGCAATAGACTACGTGAAAATAGCGAAAAGTACAGAAAGATTTTCGGGGGCAGACCTGAAAGCTATCTGCGATGCCGCTGCCGACACCGCCATTATGGATGCCATGCGTACAGGCAATTTACGCCCCATACGTACAGAAGACCTGCTCAATGCCTTGAAGAAAACCAAACCTTCTACCTTAGAGTGGTTATCCACAGCAAAAAACTACGCAATATACAGCAACGACGCTGGTACATACGATGATATTCTTAGCTACATCAAGAAGGGCTAAAGAGGCGCGATGGCTATAAGCAAGGCAAAGGCGGACGTTCTTGAGTTGGGCGATGAAATTCGTAGGGCTGAGTACGCTATCAACGTGCATAAATACGATCTCGCTATCGACATCATGCGACGTTTTCTCAGTGCTCACCCCGAAAATAGTATTGCCTTTTACACCATTGCTCGCGCACATATGCTTAAAGGTGAACAGCAGAAAGCGGTTGCGGCCTATAGAGAAACGCTTAGACTCGACCCTAATAATAACATGGCACACGCCGTCTACGCTTCGCACCTGAAAGATATGAGGAACTATACCCTCGCTGAACAAGAGGCCATAACAGCCATTCGGCTCAACCCGGCCTATGCTTACGCTCATTACATCTATGCCAATATTCTGTTCAAACAGAAAAAGGAGACCGCGAAAGCGATACAGCATGTTCTCAAGGCACTGGAACTTGAACCGGAGAAGGCGAATTACCACACAACACTGGGCAATCTCCTTGTCGCGAAGGGGGATACCGTAGCAGCGGAAACAGAATTTCAGCGCGCCCTGAGCATCGACCCTGAGAATGAATATGCCCATGATAGCTATGGTGTGATGCTTCTGAATAAGAAACGTGCGCCCCAAGAGGCCCTGCAACATTTCAGGCTAGCACTCATGAAGACACCAAATAACGAGGCAATGCGAAAAAACTTTTTTCTTGCCTTGAAAGCTACAAACAGGTTCTACGCGCTCTTTTGGCACTATTCATCCCTACGTCGCAAGATGGGAAAAGCATATATCCTGCTTCCTCTAGGGCTTCTTGTCCTTGTGTGGCTTCTTGGAAGCTCGTCGGTGACAGCTCCCATCGCAGGCTTAATGTATGGCGTATACATGCTCTTGCTTATCTACTTCTTTACTATCAACCCTATTATGAATTTCTTGTTAAAACGTGGTTGGCTCAAGTGAACATGTAGGGGAGACCCTTGCGGTCTTCCTGTTTTCCCCACAAGGATGGAGACCCAATTCTGGTGAGTTTATGCGTCACGATGCAGCTTAAAAAAGAAGGGTTGCCCCATTCCCTTCAAATCCATCACGCCTAACAAGGTATCGGAGTCGATGAGACGAAAGGTGTCATAGATCGGCAGATTGTCGTAGATCATGGAGGCACTGACTTTTCCACGATACTCTATCATACGCACACGCGCTTTTGCTTTACACGTCTGTAATACAAAACGTGCCGCCAGCAATACCTGTCGCAACAGCTTCCAACGTGGAATAGGCAATTTCAGTGCGATAGAGAATGGAAGCCGCTGGGGATCAAGCGAAAAGAGTTGCCCGTGGCTATCAGAAAAGAGCAAGGGATGCACATGGTCACGGTCGATAAACTCTTTGCCATACCAGCCAAACGTTTCTAACAACCCATTCAGAGAATGATGCGTAAAAATCTCACTACCACGCCATCTTCCAATGATTGTGTCGATATCAACAATGGGAAGTGCATCACACAATTCTAGTGCCTCTTGCATACTCATACTGCTTTTGTGTGCGCGCTCTTGAAGCGACGCTGATGGGGTAGCATCCAACATAGTAGTTCTCCTTCTCAAAAAATATTATCATAACTACATAAGTGGTAAATAAGGTGAATGTTCGACGTTTTTCAGGTCAATGACGGGAAATAGACGTCAATCATAGGAATCGACTCTACGGCATCTGGCGAAACCGCTTCTCACCTGGGTTCTTTCCTCACCATTCTGGAAATTGGGGCTACACTTTTGTAGAAAAAGAAGAGAGAATACTCCAAAAATCCGTCGCACTAGACACATCTCAACAACACTACCATAAGGGCTGGTTGGTTCGGTGATGTGTCATCCCTTATCCGCTTTTCTGGTGGCAGTTGTTCTGACTATCTCCGAGCTATCGTCTGCTCTTGGAGAAAAACAAGCAGTGCTGCATTGACCTCCTCAGCGCGCTCCTGCTGTATCCAGTGACCGCAACCGGGCAGAACCTTTGCTTGGATCGCTGGCACCCAGAGCCGCATCTGCTCGATCCACGTGTCTGCGCCTACCAGTTCAAAAACGGGATCGTGTCCACCACAGAGAAAAAGGGTCGGTTGCGTGATGCGAGCATTGATATAGGCAGCGAGCAGTTCCCAGTTTCGATCACTATTCCGATACCAGTTGAGTCCGCCGGTAAAGCCCGTGCGGGAGAACTCCTGGCTATAGTATGCCAGGTCAATCTCCGTCAGCCAGGGCGGCAGAGAAGCGGGTAGACCCACGTGTGCCAGGGGATCGTCCGTTTGCTCGGAGAGCACCGGGTGCCAGCGCTCAGACGCGGATGCGTCCCCGGATGCACCACACAAAAATCGGCGCATGGTTGTGGCGACATCGCGTTCAAGCGCGACCTCGGCCACGCCTGGCTCCTGGAAATACAACTGATAGAAAAACTGGCCTTTGAATCTTTGCCGCCAGCTCTGGGTGGGTCGTAGTGTGTCCTGCGCTCCTTGGAGCGAGCGACGGGGAATGTAGGGAGAACTCATTGTCACCAAGACGGGAAAGAGATCTGGGCGCATCAGTGCCGCCTGCCAGCAGACGTTACTCCCCCAGTCGTGACCGATGAGCGTCGCCTGAGACTCGCCCAGTGCCTCAAGGACACCGATCAGGTCAGCAACCAGGTGGAGCAGTGTGTACGCCCCTTGCTCGATGGGCTGACCTGTTTGCCCATAGCCGCGCATATCGAGCGCGACGACGTGGTAGCCAGCCTCAGCCAGGACTGGGATCTGCTTGCGCCAAGAGTACCAGAGTTCGGGAAAGCCATGACAAAGCAGGAGGAGTGGACCCGTCCCTTGCTCGGCTATATGTATACGCAGACCGTTCGTTTCAATAAATCGATGCGATACCGCATCCAGGTGAACATGGGTGTGATCTGTTGCCATGGCACTGCCCCTTTCTCTATGAAACAACTCCTGCCTCATTCTATCCAAACGTACCGCAGAAAGCAACGTTCCCGTGCAACAAATCAACGTCTTTTTTCTTGTCATGGTTTTTGAATTATTACCTCTTCCTTTGGGTAAAAGAGCCTGCGGCGAATTTACAGAGAGTGCATACCGCAGGCCGCTTATGAAGTGGGTTTCCTTTGAGGAAACCAGGGGCTTCTAATGATTGACCCAGAAATCCTAGCATTGGCCTGAAATAAACGTCGAACATTCACCCTATTTACTAATAAGAAAGGTCTAGTAGTAGTTCCTGTGGAACGATCCATAGATGCTTCGCATGTTCTGGTCTAGTGCATAGGGCATGTAGCCAGAATATAATTGAGCTGCATCAAAAGGCAACAACTCCTGCTCTAGTTTCTTCCATCAAGACATTGTAAATTGGCTGTTGTTGGGTACACCTGCAGATTTCGTCTGCTAAAGCCTTGACAAAATACGATATATCGTTTATGCTTCCTACATGTTAATACTTAACATGCAAACATTTTCCAGCGTGATATATTAACACAGAAAGGAGATGTATGAATTTATCTCTTGCTGATAATCGAGATCGTCTCAGTTACTTGCTCTTCTATACAGAACGCTGTGTTGTGTATGCCTACGCCGAGGTGCTGCGTATGCACTGCGAAGAGCGTGGAAAGCCGTATGTCGTCACACCGCCACAATGGGGTGCCTTATCGCTTCTGATCGTGCAGGATGGCATGACCATTGGGACCATGAGTCAAAAGCGTGGAGTGGATGCTCCGGCGGCGACGGGCATTATTACACGGCTGGAGCAGGTTGGGTTGGTGGAGCGGCGACATGATCGTGAAGACCGCCGTGTGGTCAAAGTCTATCTCACTGACGAGGGCAGAGATATCTCAAGCACATTGGTTTCTGCTGTGGAGCATTTCGAGCAAAGCCTGAAACGTGGCTTCTCTGAGAGCGAACTGGATCGTTTCCTGCTCCAACTCCAACAGCTCGTTACTAATGCCGCTGAGATCGGGCCAGGGCTGGGTGATCGCTTTGATCTGATGTCAGGCGGAGGCACAAAAGGATAAATTTTCACCTCCTCACAAAAGGAAAAAGAAACATGACATTTGCTACTATTCTTGACTTCGTGAATCTCTTCTTCGCTGGCATGCTCGCTGGCATTGAGTTTGTGATTCACTACGGTTTTCAGGGTCCCTCCGAAGCACTGGACGACCATTCACAGCTCCAGCTTCGTCAAGGAATGGTCATGAGGTTGCGTGTGCTGGTGCCCGCCTTCTTTGCGCCAACGGCAGTATTAGGGATTATCCTCACGGTTCTCAATACTGGCACATTCGGCTTTTGGTTTCGGTGTGTAGCAGTGCTCGCTGTGGGCCTCTGGATATTGATTCGGGTTGTTGGCACCGTCCCTATCAACAGTGCCACGGTTGACTGGCAACTCGATGCTCCACCAAAGAATTGGAAGGAGTTAGTCAATCGCGCGGAGCGGTTCCATATTATTGGGACTTGGGCAGCGGTCCTGGCATTTGTGTTCTTCTTAAGTGCCGTAGCACTCAAGCTGACTGTTCATTAACGAAGGAGGGAATAATGATCGAACATGCTAGTACATCTTTACATGATCTCGTCATACGGACATTTGCCACGATTGAGGCCAAAGACCTGGACACAATGATGAGTCTCTTTGCCGATGATGCAGTCCTCATCGACCCCCACTTTCCGAAGCCGCAGATGCAAGGGAAAGCGGTCATCACGGAAGCCTTTCGGGAAGCGATGAGCGGCATGCGGTCCTTCGGCTACACCATCGTGAACTATTGCGAGTCCGAGAACGGGCAATGTGCGGCAGTAGAGACAGCAACTCACCATGTCCTGAAACCAGGAATGAAGCGAAACTTTCCTCAAACCTTCATCTTTGAAGTGGTAGACGGACACATCTGTAGACTGCAAGCCTACGAACCGTATGGGCCACATGGGATCATGGGTATGTTTTTGTCTGTGTCACGGCTCATAAGCGGATTATTGAGAAAATGACGAGGAAATGGCCCAAAATGTGTAAGCAGGTTAGTTACAACATTCTCTTTTGAACGATACTGGGTTTCCCTGCATTTCTAGCCGATGCACTTGACAAACAACACTTCTTTATGTTATACCTTACCTATCGGTAGGTAACAGAGTAGATAGAGGCATACAGGTTGGCAGAACGACAACAGCATAGAGATGGACGTACAACAGATACGCGACAGCTTATTCTCAAAGAGGCGGAAAAGCTGTACTACGCAGGTGGCTATGACCATATCAGTTTACAGGTCATCGCTGACTCTTTAGATATCAGTAAAGCGGCCCTCTTTCATCATTTCAAGAACAAACGCGAACTGTTCTACGAAATGGTGATGATGATTATTGCCCACATGCGTAAAATGTTTGAAGATATCGTCAACGAAGAGCATCTTTCAACGCGTGAAAAGCTCTATCTATGCATGCAGCGTTTGGCCCAAGGACCGACCTTTGACATCATGCATTTCCTGCGTGAGGATTATCCTCGCCTTGAACCTGAACAACAACACAAAGGCAATGAGCAGTGGGAGATGTTTACACGCGACATGATACAGCGCATTTTTAAAGAAGGTATCGAGCGTGGCGAATTACGTGAGCATAACCTTATGCTTTCAACTAACCTTTTCTTAAACTCGTCGCTCTTGCTACCGCACGTTGATACCCCGATGGGAGCGAGAATGGATGAGGCCAGCCGCGAACAGTACACGCAAGCCCTGTTAGACATGTTGTTAGAAGGACTGAACAAAAAATGATCTGATAGCATCATTATAGCTGTCTCTTTTTTTTAGACAAAATACTTACCGATTGGTCGGTAACATAGTGAGAGTATTAGGAGTAGTTTCTTCATGATTACACGTATTTTGCACGTCATCACGGATGCGGCTTCATCGCGTCGTGGCAAGTTTGTGACGCTTGGCGTCTGGTTACTCATTGCAGTTGTGCTTGTATTGGTAGCTCCTAAGCTTGCCAATATTTATGACAACTCAGGAACAGGGAGTATTCCTTCTGACGCGCCCTCGACGGTGGCGCAGAAACTCCAACTTAAAGAGTTTCCGAATAGTCGTGGTACGCCTGCCATTCTCGTCTTTTATGACCATGCAGGGTTGAGTAACAATGACCTTGCGAAAGTGAAACAGGTCAGCGACTGGCTCATATCCTCACAAAAGCCTAGTGCGGTAACAACTGTGTTGTCGAGCTACACTGTGCCGCAAGCCGCTAAGCAACTCACGTCAAAAGACAACACAACGCTCACAATAATTGCATCACTCAAAGATACGGCGAACAACGATGTCATCATGAGCAATGTAAAAGATATTCGGGAGTATCTCACCAATACCGTCAAGAACACACCACTGCAAGCACATGTCACGGGTCCGGCTGGTATCTCCGTCGATGCGGGTCTGATTTTTGCGGGAACTGATCTTCCGTTACTGCTTGGTACGGTTGGACTAGTTCTTGTCTTGCTCATACTCCTGTATCGCTCGCCCATCCTGGCATTCTTACCGCTACTCGGTGTTGGATGGGCGTTGCAGATCGTTGATGCGCTACTTGGCTTTGCGGGGAAAGCTGGTCTCTTCAGTATCAGTCAACAGGCAACATCCATTATGACGGTGCTCCTTTTTGGAGCAGGAACAGATTATAGCATCTTTGTAGCCTCACGTTTCCGTGAGGAATTGATGGTCACGCAGGACAAATATGCAGCGATGCGTACCACAATGAGAGCAGTTGGTGAGGCAATTACTTCGAGTGCTGGAACGGTCATTCTCGCCCTGCTCACCCTCATCTTTACCTTCATCGGTCTCTACAATTCGCTTGGCCCAACGCTCGCTATCGCGGTTGCGGTCATGCTGGTAGCGGGTTTAACACTTGTGCCTGCACTTCTCGTCTGGCTTGGACGCGCCGCCTACTGGCCCTTTGTCCCACGCTATAATTCACAGGCGGCAGCAAAATTGGACGTTACCACGCTACATGGTTTCTGGGGGCGTCTAGGTGCATGGACCGCGAAACATCGTATAGCGGCGGTTATGTCCAGTATCGCGCTACTCGGCATCTTCACGCTTGGCAATATTGGTTCGCTTCCTAGCTACAACTTTTTGACCGCGTTTAGAAAGCCAACTGACTCCGGTGCTGGCTTCAGACATTCTGCAAAATCACTTTCCCTCTGGCACACTTGCGCCAACAACAGTGCTTGTACAACTGCGTGGAGAGTCGCCCGACGCATACAAGCATTTGACACAAATTGATGCAATCAATGTCGCACTACAAAAAGTTGCTGGCGTTGCAACAGTGCAAGGTCCAACACGTCCCGATGGCAATACACCAAGTGTAAATCCGGCAACACTACAAAGCGCGATAGCCTCGCTACCAGCAAGTGTGCGTGACGCTATTCGCTCTGGTAAAGCACCTGCACAATGTGAGGGACCACGCTGCCCTCCAGCTAATCCACAACTTGGCGCGATTATTGGTGCCTATGCCGCGAGTACACAGGATGTATCACCTGATAATAGCACGATCCAGTTCTCAGTTATCTTAAAAGACGATCCCTACTCCGTCACCGCGATTGACCGTATCGCACCTTTGCAAAATGCCTTGAACAAGGCACTGGACGATAACCAGTTAGGAAGTAACAGTACGACAAAAGGAAATACATACCTCTCCGGTCAGACTGCACTGTTAGCAGACACCGCACAGTACAATCAGCATGATACATTTCTGATTGTGCCAGCCGTACTTATCCTGGTCGGTATCATTCTAGCATTGTTGTTACGTAGTCTTATCGCACCACTCTATCTGCTTGGTGCGGTTACACTCAACTACTACGCATCAATTGGATTGTGCGGCTTCATTTTTCAGCATATTCAGGGGCAGGATGGTTTCAACTATGTAGTACCGTTGTACACCTTCATTTTCCTGGTTGCACTGGGTGCCGACTATACCATCTTCCTCATGACGCGGGTACGAGAGGAATCGCAGAGGCATGGACTAGAGCAAGGTGTACCATATGCGGTATCGCGCACGGGTGGAGTCATCACCTCTGCTGGCTTGATTCTCGCGGGCACCTTCGCAGTATTGACGACACTGCCGTTAACAATTCTTTATCAATTTGGTGTCTGTGTCGCCGTTGGTATTCTGCTCGACACGTTTATCGTGCGTGGTCTACTAGTGCCGGGGCTGGTCTTACTGCTCGGCAGGTGGAACTGGTGGCCCGGTCGTCTCGACTCTGTACATCTTGCCGAAACAGATGCGGAACAACAGGTGGTGCCTGCTAGTTCACCCATCTTCAATTGACGGTTTTCGTAAGGACCACATTATTGGTGCATCGGGTAAGGACGAAGGAGAACATTTCTCGGTAGGGGCGGCAATTGATTGCGCCCACGCGTGAGCGTCGCGAACCTGTCCTGTGTGGAGACTGGACCTTGCTTCGCTCGTCCAGGGGCGCAATCAATTGCTGCCCCTACCGAGGTCCTGCAAACGTGGTGGATGCACCAATTATCGTGTTGAACAATTTCATAAGGAGACGCCGATTGTAGGGACCGCTTCATCGCGTCCTCTTGACGGTTGATTGGCACGAGGACGCGATGAAGCGGTCCCTACACATATCCGCATTATTTCATCAAACAGGATTATCGGTTCATACGAATTTATTACGTCAAGGTGGGGAGTCAAGGCATTATTGGTTAGGATGCCAAAGCTGCATATGTTCCGCGTGCGTGGCGAGATACGCTTCGGGACCGAAAAACTGGTCATAAAAGCCCTGCTCAAGATGATGAGCCTGTGTATAGATGCGTAAAAGAATAGTTGGGAAACGTGCGGGTATGCGTCCATAGGTGCTATAAATATGGTGCGCCATCTCGCCAATACAATCAATTTGTGCCTGTGTGTAGGGTTGAGCGGTTGCTTTTATCTCGCTACTCTCTCGAAACGGGCCACCTGTCGTCGCGTCATAGGTTCCACCCGTACCAAACTTCCGTTCAGCCAATTTGTGCGCGGCCTCATACATGTCCGAGACATACGGAGGACAGAGCGACTCGTAATAGCCATCAAGCCCGACAGGATTAGGCAGCGTCCACTCTTCTCGCTGCACAAAGCGAAAACCAAGGCCAGCAATGCCCTCATTGGCAAAGGCTCCCAACGCGCTATAGGGGAAGATACCGGAGTACATCCAGCCGCCTAAACCAATGGACTGCATCATGAGCACAATATTTTGTCCTATTAAAGCAAGTTCCATCGCAACCGTTGCATATGCGGCTTGCTCAATGTGAGAAAGCGAAAAACGCATCTGTGGCGTATCTTGAATAACTCCTGTTCGGATAAAGGGTTCGAGTTTGCCGCCGAGACAGCCTTTGTAATCATCGTAGAGGGTATAGCCATTGGAGACATACATGGCTAAGAGAGCGAGAAGTTGTTGTCCCACATCACCTATTGGCATAAAGAGTGTCGAACCAGGCTGGTTGCTATTCCAGAAGTTATGCTCATCATAATGCGGTGCTTCTCTCGGAAGAAAGAGCCGCTCCTTGCTTAATTGCACTATCGCGGCTTGCGTCTGCGCGAGAATGCGCGTCACATCATCTTGTTCACCAGTAAATTCGCGGAGTCGTTCGGGTGGAATATCGCGAGTGCGTGTCACATAGATACCAGAGTCGTCGGTAAAGAATAATTCACTTGCCCCAATGGTGGCCGCGGAGGGAATAGTGCGACCAGTCATACGCAGACTATAGTTGCTTAAGGCATCGCTCTGATTCATAGTAAATGGAATACCAAAGTTCCAGCCAGTGACGCCTGTACCTGCCGCGAGTAATAATGCTCGTTCAAGTTCACAGAGGGGAAGCGGTTCGTGTTGTGAAGTATACGCAAGGGGTCCACTTGGTATTGTCATGCCATAGCCGAAACGACGCGAACGACGCCCAAATATCCCACTTACAAGTGGGAATTCCAACACCTGTTGCAGGCGGGGGTCCAAGGGACGATTATTGCTCATAAAATTTCTTACTCCTCATTAGTTCGTTCATTACTATTTTCGTCCCTCACCGCCTTTAGGTTGGCTGATACAGTGCAAAATTGCTCGCGAGGATAGTTCCACCTGCGTCAACGGCAAGACCCACAGTACCCGTAGAATAGATACCATTGTTAACGTTACCGATTTTGTGACCATTGGCGTAAAAGGTAAAATCTGCTCCATTCACAACGATATCTATCGTTACAGAGGCATGAACATTTCCAAACGTACCACTAGCAATTTCTGTACGTGCGGCGTTTGTATTGTTGTAGACATACGCTCCCCATGTTCCATCAGGATGAACCAGAAACGTATAGACACCCTCTTGATTTCCTGGTTGGTTACGAAAATAGACACCAAAGTCAGCATCTGATGTTTGTGCTTGCTGAATTGTAGTCTCAATCACATAATTTGCTAGCGAGAACTGTCCGCTTGGGAGGGACGCAAGGAACGTTCCTACAAGGTCTGGCGCATTACTATGAGGATTACTTATTTGCGTTCCCGTTTGTTGACAAAGAATCGTGGGAGTATTGTAATTCATCCATTGTTCACCGCCGTTATCACACACGCTGCCCGTGTTAGATGCCGCACCTGGACTTATCGCTGAATAGAGCAATGCTCCTTTAAGAACAGAGGCTGGTTGTGCGGTAGAAGTTACAGGAGGATTTGGTGTAGCGGTCGCAACTGGAGTTGACCCCGACCGACTTGTAGCGGTGGGGACCGTTGTAGCGAGCTTAGCAGGCTGTGTTGCCCTTAATTGAAGAGATGTTCCCGTTCCCGCATTTCCTTTATTTAATTGTAGGCCAACTAGCACCCCTCCAACAATGAGAACGAGAATGAGCAGTAGACCAATGAAAATAAGAAGCGGCTGTTGTCTATTAGTTGTACTATTTGCAATAGCCGAAAATGCAATGGGTGGTGTTTTTGGTATACCTGCTCCCGTCGTATTACGAACGGTGCTTACAGCATTATGATCTGTTAGCTTTATGTCTATTCCTTGCTCAATACTACCTCTTGATGCTGATGCAAAAGTAGGGGAGGGAGTAGCTGGAATCGTCTTTTGAGTCATTACAGAACTGTTAGCTTTCAGAGTGGGAGTCAATGTATGTTGAAGTGCTTGAGCCAATGCACCGGCTGATTGAAAACGGTTTTCAGGCGATTTAGCAAGGGCAGCCTGGGCAAGTGCGTCTATCTGAGTTGGCAGTTCTGGACGTGAAGTATGAAGGGATGGCGGCGCATCTTGCACATGCATCCTTGCTAATGTATAGAATGTATCCCCCTTAAAAGGAAAATCACCGCTGAGCATTTGATACAGGATAATACCCAATGCATAAATATCGGCACGATAATCTACGGTTTCACCCATAAACATCTCTGGAGCCATATACTGAGGTGTACCAAGAATGGTGTCTGCACTCGTCAATGTTGCAGAGGACGTGCTGATATTCTTCTGCAAAATGCGTGCAATGCCAAAGTCAGTAAGTATAAGCCTTCCATCGTCTGCAAGCAAAAAATTGGCAGGTTTGAGGTCACGATGAATTACAAGATGAGCATGTGCGTAGTCAAGGGCAGCCGCAGCCTGCGAAATATAGCTCACGGTATCGACGAGGGGAAGCATACGACTCTGGCTTAGTATTTGTTGCAAACTTCCTTTTGCAAGAAAGGGCATAACAAGAAAAGGTATATTGTCTTGCTCTCCATATTCGTAAATAGGCATGATATTGACATGCTGAAGCTGAGCGACAATATCTGCTTCGCGTCGGAAGCGCGCAAGAAACTCACTGTACTTTTGACCGTCTATTAAATCAGGAAGTAATACTTTTACCGCCACGAGACGATGCGGACGTGTTTGCTGGGCGAGGTAAACAGCGCCCATACCGCCACGTCCAATGAGTTTTTGAAGTGTACATGTTCCTAATGTTTTACCAAGAAGGTTGTCACTCATGTTGCCTTTTATCTACCCCTTACGCACTATATTTCGGCCTATCCTATCTTCGTGTAGAACGTTTGTACGTGTATCCTAAAGCATACAAACATGCAAGAAGAGATAGACCCACATGTTTTACTTCCCTTTATATTCAAGGATATACAGGCCCGCGTTGTAGTCGGTAACATACAGAAGACCTTGCTGATCGACAAATATGTCACAGGACTGAATGACCTGAGCACTTTCTGGTCTTGCATCAAACATGCGTTTGGGAGCAGGAGGAACAAAATAGGCAACTTCTTCAGGGTGAAAGGCATCTTTTATATCAAAGACTCGCACACCCGCGTTCTGATAGGTCGCAAAGATTATTTCCGAGCTTTGGAACGAGCCAGGACGATTCTCGTGCAAGTTATGAGGACCAAAATGACCACCTTTTGCACAGTAATCTTCCTCGGCGGGCGTTGGAAATGTCGCGATTGTCACCGGATTTTTTGGCTCACGAACATCTACCACCCATGTGTATTTGACTCCATCAGCACAGTTGTCCGCAACACCTTCATCGGCAACAATCACCAGATTGCGATCAGGAAGGGGTAAACTTGTATGTGTTCCACCCCCAAAAGGCGGACACCAGTTACGATGAGCAATGAGCTGTGGCTGTGTTGGCTCACTTACATCCAGGAGCGTCAGTCCCCCATCACGCCATGAGCCATACGCTGTTGTTCCAGCGATGATGGCATGATGAAGCGCGTATCTTCTTCCAGCTTCCCAGGTAGGCGTTTCTCCTCCATCACGCCACATGCCTGGTATCCACCAACGCCCAACCACCTCCGGCTTTGCTGGGTTTGCCATATCAATCACAAGAAAAACATGGTCCGTATACCCTGTAAGTGAGGCCGATGCATAAGCGTATCTCCCCCCAACATACCAGATACGGTGCAGCCCAAAGCCTTCGACGGGCATGAAGCCAATCTCACGCGGCTGAGCCGGTTGAGAGATATCATAGACACGCATACCTGCTGAAAATGAGAGGTCCTGCTTACCAAACGTATCGGCAAAAGACTGACTATAATATTCTGTTTTATCGATATGAATGTCCGTAGAATAAATATTGACAGCATTTATAACGAGCAGCAGGTTATCGTAAGCTTGCAGGTGGAGCGACCATGTGTTTGGAGGAGCTGGCAAAAAGTTGACGGGTCGAGGATGCTTGGCATCAGTGACATCGAGAACAGTAACACCATTGCTAAACATATGTCCAATATAGGCGTATCCCTTATGAACCATGATCTGTACTCCATCTCCTCGACCTCCCTGATCCGAATAACTCACAAAGTCAATGTTTTTATGTGGCATATCCGAAGACTCAATTTGCATATGTTTCCTTCTCCCTTTGCCCTAAAAAATAATGTAACTATATCATGTTACTATTAGCTCACCAATCGTCATTTGACGGTTTCGTAGGGACCACATTTATGGCGTCCGCTGCACGAGCGAAGCAATGTGCAGTCCTCATCACGTGGGATCGTTCAAGAAAGATGATGGGCTGGACCTCGCCCAATGAATTGCGCCAGATCACGCGAGCAACTCGCCCAATGAATTGGGCGACGGACGCCATAAATGTGGTCCCTACGAAAACCATCACATCAAAGTTGGCAGACCACTATTCTATCTTATTAGTAATTAGTATGTCACCATTTTACGATAAATAGACATGGTACGCCATCACTTTTTTGTCTGTAGTATGATACGATAAATAAAAAAGAACATGGTGAAGTATCTAGCATGAGCATGGAAAACGAAAAACAGGAACAAGAGGCCCTTGAAGAATCGCTAACAGGGCAAGTATCAGGGAACATTGTAAGTGAACCATCCGTGAGCCAGCTTCCCACCGAAGAAAAAAACGAGGACCGTGACTCGTATGGTGCCTTACGCTTCCATGATTTTCGCCTTCTGCTAGGCAGTGTCTTTCTCATGATGTTTGGACAACAAATGCTGACGGTGGCTATCGGATGGGAGTTATATAATCGTACTGGCTCAGCTCTCGTACTTGGTGGCATAGGCTTAGCACAGGTGATTCCTCTGCTTATCCTTTTCTTACCTGCTGGATATGCTGCGGACAATATAAGCCGTAAATATATTCTCATCACTACTCAAACACTCTCATTACTTGCCTCGTTGGGTTTAGCAGTGCTTTCTTTTGAGCGTGGTCCACTCCTCTTGATTTACGGATGTCTCATCCTACTAGGTACCGCTCAATCCTTTAGCTTCCCAGCCAGTTCCGCGCTTGTCTCACAAGTCATACCAGAGGAAGCATTTGAAAATGCGATAACATGGCGAAGCAGTGCGACCCAGTTGTCCGCGGTCCTGGGACCAACGACAGGTGGCTTTTTGATCGGACTGCTCGGTGGAGCAAGCTATGTCTATTTACTTAGTGCGACCTGCTTTCTCATTGTTGTCGCACTTATGCTTTTTATTCGATTAGGACCACAGAAAGTATCTTCTGCGTCTAATAGAAAAATGAGTGCGTTGATCGATGGCATACGCTTTTTGGGACGCACACAGGTCATGCTAGCCGCAATCACCCTCGATCTGTTCGCAGTCTTGCTAGGTGGTGCTGTTACCCTGCTGCCCATTTTTGCGAAAGATATTCTCCATGTAGGACCTTTCGGCCTGGGAACTCTACAAGCCGCGTCATCAATTGGAGCAGTTAGCATGGCTCTCCTGCTGGCGCATCGGCCAGCATTCAAAAGAGCTGGACCAGTTTTGCTGCTAGCGGTAACTGGATTTGGTGTGGCAACGATTATCTTTGGTCTCTCCCACTGGTTCTGGCTCTCGTTTCTAATGTTGCTTGTCCTCGGTGCGCTCGATAACGTCAGTGTTGTCATTCGCGCCACGCTCCTTCTCGTTCGCACTCCTGATGAGATGCGCGGAAGAGTTAGTGCCGTTAACTCGCTTTTCATTGGTACCTCCAACCAGCTTGGTGGCTTTGAGTCAGGCGTGACCGCGCAATTGCTTGGTCCCATTGGTTCGGTTGTTCTTGGTGGGATTGGCACAATACTGGTTGTGGTACTGGTAGCTGTCCTGTGGCCGGAAATGCGGCGGCTCAGCACCTTACGAGAGTGAGGTCGGCTGGATAGAAGGACGGCATCTTTAATGCTGTCCTTGACCTGTTCGGTCAATGAGTTGTATAAGGAGAAGTAGCACGAATACTTCTTATATAACTCGTCATTGGAGCGTATTAGATGCACCTTCCTTCCATCAACCCGAAAATCAGTGTGAGTATTGTTTTTGTAGCAGCCATGTTTATGTCGATAATGGACACTACTATTGTAAATGTTGCACTTCCCTCATTAAGTCATGACCTGCATACTGTAGGTACATCAATTAATGCGGTTGTTGTCGGCTATCTTGTAAGCCTTGCCGTTATTATTCCTGCATCGGGATGGCTTGGTGATCGCTTCGGGACAAAGCGTGTTTTTTTGAGTGCGTTGGTACTGTTCACCCTTGCCTCAACCCTATGTGGACTGGCACAAAACCTTCCCATGCTCATCGTCTTCCGCCTTCTGCAAGGGATTGGTGGTGGTGCGTTGACACCCGTAGGAACGGCTATCTTGTATCGTACATTCCCACCCATCGAACGAGTGCAGGTTTCACGTATCCTCATTCTTCCAACAGTGCTTGCGCCAGCATCAGGTCCTGTACTTGGTGGTTTCCTTGTAGACAAGTTTTCGTGGCATTGGGTATTCTACGTCAATGTTCCTATTGGTATAGCGGCTTTTCTGTTTGGTCTACTCTTTTTGCCAGAACACCGTGAACAGACAACGAAATCATTTGATCTACCCGGTTTTTTGTTGGCAGGTATTGGTCTCGCTCTCTCGATGTATGCTCTGAGTGAAGGACCGAGCTACGGTTGGACATCTAGTGGCATCCTGGTCAGTTTGTGTGTAGGACTTATCTTACTAGTCTGTTTCGTCTTTGTCGAACTGCGGTCAACGCATCCAATACTGGACCTACGACTGTTTAGCAATAGGGTATTCCGCGCCTGTAACCTTGTCTCATTCTTCTCTACAGCAGGTTTTCTTGGTCTACTCTATGCGGTACCGTTGTTTTTGCAACAGGCTCGTGGAGTGTCTGCACTTACCTCTGGCTTAACAACATTTCCAGAAGCACTTGGTGTACTCATCTCTACCCAGATTGTAGCGCGTCTCTATCCAAATATTGGACCACGAAGACTCATCGTTGGAGGACTTATTGGTGTTGCCATTATCATGTCATTAATGATTTTTGTAGGACAGAACACAACACTATGGTTAATGCGTACACTGATGTTTCTTACAGGAGCAGGTATGGCATTTGGGTTTACCTCGGTCCAGACCGCCTCCTTCGCCACCATTTCGTCGGAGCAGACGGGTCAAGCGTCGGCACTTTTCAATGCACAAAGGCAAATTGGTGCCTCGCTTGGTGTTGCTCTCCTCAGTAGTGTTATCAGTGGCGTTGGAATGACACAACTCAATGCAAGCGGTACAAACGTACCAAACTTTACAGCCTACCATGCCGCGTTTATCGCTGCCGCCGTGTTAGCACTCATCGCAGCTTGCATTGGACTGATTATACACGATAGCGATGCCGCCTCTACGATGAAGCGTTCCACACAGCAGGTCCAGCCAAATATCGTTCCAGCGAAGACACGAGACATAGAGCAAACAACCGTTGCTTTTAATCAAGAAGCGGATTAATGCAATGTAGGAATAATTTTGTGTAAGGGCAGGGAGACCTTTGCGGTCTCCTTGCCCTTACCAATTTATTTGGTTCATGTGCATAATTATCGCCTCTACAGACTCAGGAGAGGAAAAATAGATGCAACCAAAACCAGAAAACTTTGGGACCCATTATGCCGAAGCATTTAAAGATTCTAAGGTTGTTGAAGCCTATCGCTATCGACCTCCTTACCCACAGGAAGTTTTTACCATTCTTGCTTCCTTAATTACTGATGAGCCAAAAGCAGTTCTCGATGTCGGCTCTGGCTCTGGTGATATCGCGCGTTCTCTCGTCAAGCTTGTCGAACGGGTCGATGCCGTTGATTTTTCGCAGAGTATGATCGAACGAGGGAAACAGTTACCCAATGGCAATCATCCACAACTACACTGGATTTATGGAAAAGTAGAGGAGGTGCCGCTTACTCCTCCGTATGCTCTTATTACAGCAGGATCAAGTATTCATTGGCCTGTGTGGGAGATTGCATTTCCACGCTTTCAGAGGCTGCTTTCCCCCAATGGGTCTCTCGCATTGATTTACCGCAGAACGCTGCCAATGCCCTGGGATACAGAACTTAGGAGGATTAGCGCACCATTTACAGATCGCCAGGGTCATAGAGGTTCTAACGCGATTAAAGAGCTAGAGGTGCGAGGCTTTTTTCGTAAACAAGGAGAGATGCAAACTGCACCCATCCCTTTTCTTCAATCGATAGATGATTATATCGAGGGTCTGCATTCAAGAAGCACCTTCTCCAAAGAACGTATGGGGCAAGAAAGGGCAGATGATTTCGACCGACAAGTAAGAACTCTTCTGCACCAGTTTCAGCCAGATGGTATGCTTCCTCTACAAGTTGTGGCATCAGTCACATGGGGAACACCCGAAAATGGAAGCGAGAGTTGACCACGAAGAAATCGCTAGGAACAAAGATGTGAATGATGTGGAAATATAACGAAGAGGCTACATGCAACATCCAGAGGAAAATCAGTACCCCTTTCTTGAAAACGTTCGAAGCTCGTCGCACAACGCTGTTCATACGCTTGTCAGCAACGGCGTAGCGTATATGGAACAGGGAATGCCGCGCTTTTGCCAGGATTTGCGGATGCTCTGCCTCATCGATTCGCCGTCGGATGAAGTACACGGACTCAATGCAATGGCAGACCAGCTTGCGGTTCTGTTACAACGGGTGGGAATGCAGACTTCGATTGTGAAGCACGCACGCGGCAACGCCGTTGTAGGAACGATTACCGGAGACACTCCTGATGCTCCGATAGGTCTTTTGCTCGGCCATCACGACACCGTTCATCCTGTCGGCGTTGCCCAATCGCGCATGCGACTGGAAGGGGATGCGTTTTATGGTCCAGGAACAGTGGACATGAAAGCAGGATTGCTTCAGGGCATCTATGCCTTAGAAGTTCTCAATCAACACATGTATAGAAACTTTTCTAAAATCCTTTTCGTCTCTGTGCCAGACGAAGAAATCTCTTCTCGCTATCACGTTGAGTTGATTTGGCAAATTGCCCAGGAACATCCTTTTGTGCTTGGATTAGAAGGGGCGCGATCTATTGGCAATGTAGTCATTAGACGAAAGGGATGCATGCATTACAAGCTTACAGCGCGAGGAGTGGCAGCACATGCAGGAAGCAGCCCAGAAAAGGGGCGCAACGCTGTTGTAGAATTGGCGCACCAGATTGTGCAAGCTCAAAAATTGACGGGATGGCGCACTGGTTTAACGCTTAATGCTGGTCCCATTATGGGTGGCTCACGGGCGAATATTGTATCTGACTTTGCTGAAATTCTTTTTGACCTGCGCTTTCTTCGCATGGCAGACCGTCTGGATGCTGAAGCTTATTGGCAAGAATTATTACGTAACCAGCTTGTGCCAGACGTCAAGCTTACTCTGCAGCCAGAACCAGACTGGATGCAACCGATGGAAGCGACAGAAAAAAGCATGAATATGGCCCATCAGGTGCAATTCATTGCCGAACACATGCTCAAAACACCCTTCGATCCTGAGACCAGAGGGGGTGCTTCAGACTGTTGTACGACGGCGTCCGAGGACTGCCCATCCATTGACGGACTTGGTGCCATTGGAGATGGAGCACATACCGACGGAGAATACGTACTTCTATCGCCTATACCTAGTCGTGTGGCGTTGCTAGTTGGTCTTCTAGCCTCACTCACAGCCAAAACCTAGCTATATGAGCCGTTCTGCTTTTTTTATCAGGCGCAGTGTTGCTGGTTTGAGGGGCAGAACAGCGATTTCAGGAAATGCATACCACCGTAAATCCTTTGCCTCGGTTTCCAGACATTGAATTTTTTCTGCTGATAGAGTAAAAAATAGATATCTGAAGTCCAAGTGGTAATGCTCTGGTTTATCAGTACGAGCAGGAATGATATGTGCGTCAACATCAATCAGTGTTGGAAACCCTGTATCAGGATAGAATTTCAGATCGGTGAGACCTGATTCTTCAGTTGCCTCACGGAGGGCGGTTTGAGATGGATCAAATTCATCTTCTCCATGACCGCCCATCTGTAACCAGTATTGTAACTTACGGTGGTACATGAGCAACACTTTTCTGTTACTGATATCGAGAATCAAGCCAGAACCTGTAACATGACCCACCTCACAGCTCTGCAGCCAGATATCTGGATGTTTCGCCACCAAGTCCTTACTGAATGCCACAGAGTTTTTCTCTGCTTCGTCTACCCATAGATGTGTATCCAAAAGGTGTAAGAGTGCGTGAGAAGCGTACTGCATATTTATCTTTCAGACACCAGTAGTTGTTGTGCCGTGATATGATCCGTAATCAAAATATTTGCAAGTCCGGCTTTAAGGGTTGCGCGAAGAGCAGGAACGTAAGCCGGGCCGCCACCAGCAACAAGAATAACTTTCGTGCCTTCTTTTCTGATTTTTTCCTTTAGGCTTGGAATTGCTAAACCCGACAAATAGTAAGGTTGTGGATTGAGCATCGTATTAATGCATCGACCCTCTGCATCAAAGACCCAATGGTTAATGTCTACTGCTGGACGCATCGACTCTACCGCTTGTATCTGCTCTCGAGAAAGAATGCCTCTGATAATGACTTCATTATTCTTATGTGGGGGCCAGATTCCCATCATGACTACGTTTACCTTGTCGTACAGTTCAACGGCTTGTTTGATGATGGGATCACTACGCATCATTTTTGTGAGGAACTCATTAGCACCTGGAAACGAAGGAAAGAATGCAGGCATACAGTACCACGTATGCCTCCCACCATATGCTTCAGCAATATCGTAGGCAACGAGGTTTGCATCACCGTAACTCGTATGTGCTTCAACAAAACCGATGGTTGCTACAACCTGCAAATGCGGAAGAAGTTTGCTTGGTTTAAGATATCGTACTACGTTCCGCATGAAGGTAGTGCCGCCAGAAACGCCAAGAACATCAGTATTCGTCAGCAGTTGATCAAGGTAGTCAGCGGCGGCACTGGTAATCTCAACAACTACCTCTTCAGCAATTTCTTGCTCTTCCATAGCCTTGAAGCTACGACCGGGAACAAGCACTACATCATCAAGTTCTAATTCTGTCCGCACTTCACGAGAAAGATTTCGTAAATAGCCTGTACGCATATCAGGGACAATGGATATGCGGACGATTCCGCGATCTTTTGCCTTTTGTAGTGCTTTACTCACCGTTTGTCGAGAGCAAAACTCTTTCTCGGCAATTGTTTCTTGCGAATCCCCATCCTCATAATACATATAGGAGATTTTCCGTAGAAACCGTTCATCACCGAGCAAGCGTGCCTCTGAACCATTCGCTTGTGACATCTCTGATGGCATAGTATTCTCGCTCCTTTTCTTCAGCTAGACAAGATCGAGATATTTACACAACTATTTCCCCATTGCCAGAGGCTTACTTCCCCACACGGTCACAAGAGGCCATGTTGCAGAAAATTCAGGTTGTTTCATATCTTTGCGCGATTGGCGATACATAGCATCATAATTTTCTGGGAGTCCTACCCATTTCTGAACAAAAGGGGTTGTAGTGATATGCAGATATCTCAGGTCTTCTATGAACATCTCTCCCTCTGGCGTTCCGGCTCGAAAGAGCAAAGGCTGAACTTTTGTATGCACATCTTCACACCAACTTTTCGTAAGTAGTTCAGCAAGATGGTTTGTCAAACCTGCTGCTTCTGGTGTAAAGAGGTGTCCGGCTCGATACATTGCGCGTGTTGCTAAACCATACAGGTCCGTCAGGGCTTGGCTCGTACTTGGTGCGGTGATCTCTGCTTCAGTGACACGAATAATTCCACCAGGGCGAGCGACCCGTTGCATTTCTAGGAGCAGGGGAGGCCAATCCCAAGTACGGACAAAACTCATAGGATAGCGCAGGTTCACCAAGTCAAATGAGTTGTCAGAGAAATCGAGTTTCTTCAATGCATCCATGACGTGAAACTCAACACGGTCTGTGAAGTTCTGTACTTGTGCTTGAGTACGAGCATAGTCTATCATCATCGTATTGATATCGATACCGATGAGGTTTATTTCTGGATATGTCCTCGCTACTTCTAGTACCCACTCACCAGTACCACAAGCAATATCGAGGACACGACGAAAGGCACTTGGGTCTGGTTGTTCAGCGAACACCCCACCCATCGCCGCTGTAATCATGCGACTTTGGAGAATCAAACGAAGTAGTTCTTCCTTTTTCTTGCTATCCTGAACCATATACGTACTGACATTATCACCTTTAGGGTTGTTGCTAGAAGATGCCAACTCTCGCTCTCCTCTTTGTGTACTGTCTCATCTCGACAATTTTTCTATCTATCTTATCCAATACGCTTATGTGCGTCATACGGCTCCAGTAGATTTTCCTCTTCTGTTACGTATTATACGGAGAGCAACGCAGTTTTGTCCACTAGTACTGTTTAGAGCAGGAAATGGCAAAATAATCAATTCCTCTCATATATCACTCACTGTTTACATTCCCTTAAAGTTAGCCGGAGTGCTACTACATGGGCCTAATGTTACAATCCGTCTCTTTCAGCCCATTTAGTTACATACATCCATTCCATCACTCTAAACGTACACATGTTATAAAAAGCGATGATTTTACGCAAATGCTCTATTTTTTACAAAATCTCAAAAATGCATTGACTCTGACAGATAATATGCTACACTTTGCTCATAGGTCATATATTTGTGATAGAAACGGTGCTGCACCATTGGCTATTACGACAATAGCAATATGAATTTCCTATCAAGAAACGGGCAACGCCCGTCAGTCCAGAGAAGAAAAGGCAAAGAGCATGTTTAAGCGGCTTCTGTTTAAAATTGAAAAGAATCGTGTCCTTGTACCTGTTGGAGAGCCGTGTCCATTTGGCTGCAAATATTGCTATACCAGAGGTGGAGAAGTAGGACTTTCCAAGCTTGATATTGACGACGTGCTTCTGCAATTTGAACATTTCGCGCAAAGCAGTGCTTCTTTTGACACCATTCAATTTGGGTATGACGGTGATCCCTTTGCTCGTCCAGAACGTGGCGTTGCCATGTTGCAACGCCTGGCACGCTTGGGCAAAAACTTGAATTTCAGCACGAAGGCGTTTCTTGGGGCATCTACATTGGACGCACTCGCAGCAATTCAGGAGCAGATGAAAAAGAACGGAACCCTGTTAAGTGCTTTGATATCTGTTAGCTGTTGGGACTCCGCTTCAAATGTGGAACCTCATACCCCCTCACCAAGTGAGCGAATGATGACCGTCTCTAATCTTAAGCAGATTGGCGTTCCAGCATTTATTGCGGTGCGTCCTATTTTGCCCCATATCTCTGACGCGGAATACATGCGTATTGCGATTGAAGGTGTGCATGCCGGTTGCGATGGCTTTGTGCTAGGACCTCTTTATGCCGACGACCGAGGACAGTTTGTGCGTTTTGTGCCCCAAGAAATACTCAAGACTATCCCTAGTCGAAAGAGTGTAGTTTCCTGGTCTGCTCATGCGCCCATATGGACGCGCTACGAAGATGAAGAGCGACTGCATCGTCTCAGTGCCATGATTGAACAAAGAGGCGGCAAGGTGTATCACTCCTCAGCAGACGCTATGGATTTAATGAGTCAGAAACTAACTGCCTTACCGCTACTTGCAGGTGTCTAATAAAAATATAAGGAGGAATAGACGATCATGATAGTAAACTCGACCAATACAACGAAACAAGAGACACAATCCCGACTAAAAATGGGCGCGTTTACCTTTGTACGAGAGCAAACTGGACGTGTTGTACTGCATGTTGATGTTAACAGTGGATTGTATCCACTCAGGCTCACTCACGAGCAAACCACTACACTTGCAGAATGGCTTCGTGGTCATAAGCAGGAAGAAATAGATTGGTTAAAAGGGGAGTAAAATAGGACACAAAGCTCATGGCAAGAAGCATCTATAATAAACAAAGAGGCGACACGATAAGCTTATCGTGTCGCCTCTTTGTTTTTGGCTAGCCTCGTAGTGGGTCGCCAATGTGGTAGAGATTCACTAAAATTTCTCTAAACGCCTGAATGACATTGGTCTCATGATATGAGATATCGTGCGACTGACAAAAAGGCTTGATAATTTGTTGAGCTTGTTTTAACTTGTTACGTGGCATACTTGGGAACAGGTGATGCTCAATCTGATAGTTCAGACCACCATAAACAAAGTCGGTTACTGGATTGGCATGAATATTACGGGCGGTCAACACCTGGCGATGTAAGAAATCCATCGTGCTTTCTCTTTCAAGCACCGGCATTCCTTTATGGTTTGGTGCAAAAATTGAGCCAAGGTAAATGCCTGTAACGCCTTGATGCACAATAATGAAGATAATCGCTTGCCACCACACAAAACGTGAGAAGATGACCGCGAAGTACAGCGCGAAGTGAGCAATCATCAGTGCCAATTCGAGGACATGATACTTTGCCTTCTTACGCAAGAGAAAATCAACACCGTTATATTGAAGTCCAATTGATACGGTTGCCAAGGCTGGCAGAAAAATGAGAGCTTGATGTTTCACCAAAAACTGTCTAAATTTTCCTATGCCAGATAAGTCTTCCATACCTGTAAATTCCAGGAAAGGAATTTCAATATCGGGGTCCATATCCATGTGGTTCGGATTGCTATGGTGCGCGTTATGCTTGTCAAGCCACCAAGCGTAGCTCATACCAACGATAAGGTTGCCACCAACAAGAGCAATGAGATCATGCTTCCATGATTCGTGAAACATTTGCCGATGTCCAGCCTCATGTCCGAGCAAACCGATCTGGGTGAAGACAAACGCGAGATAGACCGCGTTCACAAGTTGTAACCAAAAGTTGTTTACAACAAACAGGAATACTACGCCAATGGCAAGCAACCCTACAAGTAAGGCAACACGCCACGTATAGTAGGCGGGTTGTCTTTCTAACAGCCCCTGTTTCTTGAGAATCTGCTTTAACTCTGCGTAGTCGTTGGTTGAGGGAGCTTGAAGGGGAAGTATAGAAGACGGCTGTACCGCGCCATCGGCGGCAAGAATGAGTGAGCCGGACATTTTCTTATCCATGAAGTGACAGTTTCCTTTTCTTACAAACAAGTATCGTCTTCAAAACGTACTGTCTATAAGAGAGTAGTTGAGGCTATTTTGTTTCACTCTTTTTGAGAAAGTGAAATTATTGAGAATTTCTTTACATATGCAGCAAAGTCGCTCAAAGCGGCACGACCTACTGGTCGTCCTGGACTTTCACCACGATAGAGAGCGAGCAGTTGTTGAATGAGGGGATGATACTGTTCGGGCATATTGGTAAGTCCCCACTCCCCACCAGCATCTTTAGAAAGGATTGTGCCATCATGTAAATAAGCCGCAACGCGACATGCATTTAGGACGAATGACATAGGATTGTGCAATGGAAACTGCTGGGCAGCCTGGATGTTTTCAATAAGCACAGTACGAAATTCCTGCTCTGGCACCGCAGGAAGCGTCTGTATCGGCGGTTCTCCATAAAGACACACACCATGCTTTTGAACAACAGTGAGGAAAATTGTGAGATCGGATTCATGATGAATAGAATCATCCCAATGTTTCCAGGTACCGTTACGCAGGTCTTGCTGAACTTGCTCACGCCATACTTCGCTATAATGTAGGTCGTAGGGCAGGGGTTGCTGAAAAGGAAAGGTATCTTGCATTGACAGGTAATATACATCAATGGGGCAAGGCATCTTGGAGATACGCAAAAGCAATGTCATAAGAGTATGTTTGGCTTCGATATCTATGCTTTTTCTTGTTACCGCTATGATGTTAACATCACTTCTTGCTGGATTAAAGCCGCCTAGGGCTAGCGAACCATGCAGGTAAAAGCCAACAAGGTTCTCTCCCAATAACCGCTGCGACTCTGTTTGTAGAGTGCGAACCTCCGATTGTATAACCCTTGAACAGGTCTCCCAGGTATATTGTTGCCCCATGCAGCTACTCTGCTTTCTTTTCCGCGTCACGCTTTCGTTGTTGCTCATTGAGCGTATCTACATATATATACGCATCGTGACGCATGTCAAATGACTTGATAATACGGTCATGAGGGCCAGGCTCGCCACCATCTAGTGTACGCTCTCGGATTACAAAAACTTGCTCTGTAATCCGCTGGACATAATAATGCTCTTCCGTCGCCGTGCTCCTTTCACTCTCACTTGTTAAAGGATAATGAGCTATTTTTTGCTTATTCACTTTGTTTTTGTCCCGGTTGGTACTATTTCACGTTCTTCAGGGAGATTTATTTTTACTTGAGCAAGATCAATGGAAGGTAGAGGAGTTACGTCACGTCTCGCTTTCTTCAATAGAGCGTCCTCCATGTTCACCCCTAGCAGGTTTGCTTTTCGCAGATCGGCCTCTTGCAGATTTGTACGGCTAAGTGTAGCACCTCGTAGGTCGGTCCAGTTAAGCTGTGTGTTAGAGCAGTTTGCATCGCTTAAATCAGCACCTCTCAAATTGGCATTGCGTATATCCGCTAGGTGTAGATCAGCACCACGTAGGTCCGCATCTTGCAGGTTGACCTCGGTAAGGTCGGCTCCATGTAAATCGACTCCGCGCAGGTCGGTTCCGTGCAAGTCTGCTCCGTGCAGGTCTGGCTCAAAAGCCTGCACCTCAGAATAGTCGTGCCGCCATTTGTTCCATAGTGATTTTCCTGATGCAAGGATAGCAAGCTGACGTGTATCTGCCATAATGTGTAACTTCCTTTTTACAATAATAGAACTTTTCTAGTTCACTAGGACACTCTTTAGATAAGATTTGCTTAAACTCTATCGCGGAATATATTGCGTTTCTTTTCCTTCACTCGCTTCTCTTCATTAGCACGATAGGTCATGTAACCAAAAATGCCAATAACAATGATGGCGAGCAGTAATACTATAAGCAGTTGCACAGAGTGCTCCTTACCTTTTATGTGCTCAAGCACACTTCATTATCAGTAGGTGTTGATGTGCGAAGAAAAGAAATACAACACTTCAGAAATTCCGCTCCGATGAATTGGCAAAGACAGATCCATCATAGCGTTCTCGTAACGAAGATGAGTTTGAGCGATGCTTTATACGTGGAACATGATTTATGAGAGGAGATAGAAGACTCTATAAGTATACACTATTTTTTACAAACATACAATATTAGTGAAAATCAAAAAAGGCGTTCAGTCACCCAAATAGCGGTAGCGTTACGTTCATATCAAAGATTCGTTGCTCATTGTAAGGCCACGATATAGTTCATGCCAGATTAAGGATAGTTATGAAACGTTTGGAGTCGCTCGTTACGGTTCCACTGATCGTTATTTTCTGCTTCGCGCTTATTATACGGGTTACGTATAATTTCACGGTTGCAGAGGGCTACTATCCGCTTCATGATTCATTGACGTATCAGAATATCGCATTTCATATTGTGCAAGAGCATTGCTATTGTCTCTACTCACACCTGCCAACAGTTGATCGTGCCCCACTTTGGCCCTTCGTTATTGCTGTAATCGACCGTCTTCTTGGACCTCAAGATATTCTTGTACGCCTTGTCCTTTGCCTTGTTGGGTCGGGAACCTGCGCGTTACTCTATCTCTTTGCAAAAGACTTATTTGGGAAACGCATCGGCATCTTTGCTGGCGTTGTGGGAGCAATTTACCCCTTCCTCTACGTCTACGATGGATTGCTGTATTCGGAGTCGCTCTACATCTTCTTATTGCTCGCCTTCTGTTATACCCTGTATCGCTTGCAACGCTTTCCGCGCTTGAGTTTGATGATTACGAGTGGTGTATTGCTTGGCTTACTCTCGCTTACGCGGCCCAATGGTATAGCTATTCTTGGCTTATTCATACTATGGGCGTGTACAATGGGGTGGATAAAGGTCCTGACTTGGCAAACTGCAATAAAGAGTATGCTTGTGATAGCACTGCTTTCACTAGTATTTATTGCACCCTGGACGATCCGCAACTACAAGGTGACACATTCTCTTGTACCTGTTGCGGTAGGTGATGGGAAAGTACTATTAGGTGCGTATAATTATGAGACTGCGGACCCAAACTATCAACATGGGTACTACGCAGGTGTGTGGATTATTCCAAGCGAGGCAACGCCGTGGGTGGCGAGTCAATTTCCTCTGAGTTGTGCGAAGTCATGTGAAGTGGCGCGTGACAATGCGTATAAAGCAGCGGCGTTACAGTGGATAGAGGGGCATCTTTCCTATATGCCATTTATGTTTGGACAACACTTCATGGATACATGGCAAGTTGTTCCGCAAGAAGCGGACTTGGCGACAAACCGTTTTCCAGATCGGGACTCATCGCATTTCGTTGTTACAATGATGGAGACGATTACACCAATTGTTTTTGCACTAGCATTGCTTGGATTGGTGGTAACAAGCGAACGGTGGCGCGACTTGCTCTTTATCTATTTCATGATTCTGCTTATGTTAGCCCAGAACGTTGTCTATTATGGTATTCCACGCTTCCGCGCTCCGATTGAACCAATGCTGATTCTGCTCGCCTCCGGTGCGGTCTGGTGGCTAGTGACCTATAGCAGTAAGTACCGGAAAACGAAACAGCAATAAAACAATGGTCAACAACACGCTCAGGAATGCAGAGCGCGTTGTTGACCATTGCGTCTATCTAATAAAAAACCTGATCCAACTTACTCGTTGTCCAGGTCTTCAGGCTCCAATTCATTCTCCTCCTCGTCCTCTTCGTCCTTATATTCATCCAGGTACACCATATCGGAGTAGTCTGTCGAATACGAGTCCTTGCGAACGCGGATCGTTGAATTGATGGTCGGGAAAGGCTTAAGGCCAGTTGGCGCAGCCGGACCCTCCATCTGCATCTCATATGCTGGCGCACCTTCGCGTACCAACACCTCATCGCCCACCGCCATTGACTCAAATCCCAGGCGTCTCAAGTCCATAACCATACCAGGCCAGGTATCTTCGGCGTCAACGGCCCACCACTCACGTCCCAAACTGCGAACAGGTCGAACGCGCAAAGGTCGGTTGAGATCGCCAATAGTAGCCAGCAAGGATGTACGTTTCCGTTCGGCTTTTTCCACGGCTATAAACCGTCCCTTCTATACTAGGGCATTTCAATAAGACAAATTTCATGCTATGCGTAAAGTATCTTGAACAAAGAAACTTTATACAACTACCTTCTTTTAGAAACTCTATAAAGAGGAAGAAAGTTATGTTAATAACATACCACATTACATAGACGTTACGCTACCTAAAAAATGGGTACATTCTTTGTAGGAATGGATGCTTGACCTTAGCACTTCTTACTAATATCTACGTATCGACATCCACAAATGGATTACTGAAAAACAAAACCAATAAAAAATGGTGCATATGCACCATATTATTCGCGTCATTTTCCCTTACACTCTACAGTACACACCACGATTTTTATTATTGACAGTACACAAGAAAACGTGCATACTGCACAGATAGAGGGTTAACGAAAATGGACACAGGAGCAATCCTCAGAAGGATACGAGCAATGACCCAGTCGAGAAAAAGGTTACGCACATTTTCAGGGACGACGGTACGCCGCATCCGCAACACGCCCAACTATCTCTTTCTCTTGTGGCGTTGGAGTACGTGGTTTTATGCAGCAATCATCATTATTGGATTCCGACCAAAGATATATACATCAACTACTGTGCTTATTGGTTTTATTTTGCTGGGTGTTACCTTTATCCAGACATTATTGGGCACACTCTACGCACCAGTCTTCCAAGTTTTCTTTCCTTTTCTACCAAGACTTGGAGGATTGCGACCTGGGGAGAAGGCATTGCGTAGAAGAGCACAAGATGACGATGACGAGGTTCTTACGCCGTTGGCAAGTACACCCAACAAGTATTTTACCATTGCTATTTACGCCCTCGACTTGATTGTATGTGGTCTTGTCGTCTACTTCAGTGGGCCTAACGGTGGAGAGCCATATTTTGGCGTCAGCTCTCCTTTTCATCGTTATGGTCTTTCGGCAGCACTCGCGGCAGCATTTGCTTATGGCTATCCAGGAGCACTCGCAGCATCCGTAGGTTTTGACCTTATCATTAGCTTTGCGCTCTTTGTACACGCGCCTGGAACTCCCGTCTACTACAAGCCAAATGTCTTAGATGTTACGGGCGCGCTTTTTGATACTCCCCTTGTCGCACTCATCGCAGCCTCGTTCGCAAGCTTGCTGGTCAGTTATGCACAAAGCAAGCGACGTGAGCAGGACAACACACGGAGGCAGCGTGCATTAGTACGTGTGAGTGAAACACTGGTAAAGAGTGCTGTTGACAGGAAACACCTTTTACAACAAAGTGTGACGCCCATGCGTCAAGGTGGACACTTTCAACGTCTGATGATCGCGCTTGTGAATATTCCCAGCAGCGACGAAACGAATAAAGATACGCCGCTAGAGCCTATTGTGTGTGTTGAAGTCGATACGCATAGTGATATGCCAGATGATACTGAAGCACTTACACAACAGGTAATGCAATCAGGGCAAAAGCTTGATACCTTTGAACCATTCCATGACGAAAGCGGCTATGGCATTGCAAGGCTCTATATGCCGTTTTATAAAGACGGACTGATACAACTTGTGCTCGGTGCGGAAAATGTGCGTCAAACGCCCTATGGAGAAAAGCAAGAAGAATTTTTGACGATCACTGGTGGGCAGTTGCTTGTTGCGCTCGATAACATTCGGCTTACAGAGGAGACGATAGAGCTAAATGCGGCGGCAGAGCGGAGCCGTATCGCACGAGAAATTCATGATGGTATCGCGCAACTTGTCTATATGATGAGCCTTAATGCTGAGACCTGTGCAACACAAGCGCATCGAATGGCGGAAGCATCCGAGGAAGACGCGGAATTGATTACTCCATTGGCAGAGCGCATGGATACACTTGTGACAGTCTCAAAGCAGGCGTTGTGGGAGACGCGCAACTATATGTTCAACCTCAAGCCGTTAATGAGTGGTTCAACAAACCTAACCCAGATGCTCACCAATCAGTTGCGTGAGTTTCAAGCGATTAGCAGTCTGCCAACACATCTTGAGGTTGATGGCACCGAGATTACATTGAATGGCGATCAGAAACGGACACGGCGTTACGCACAAGTGGGAGCCGCTATCTTTCGTATTGTGCAAGAGGCACTAACGAATGCATACAAACACGCAGACGCAACACAACTATGGGTACAGCTTCATCTTTCGCCACAGCAGGTGACTGTCGAAATCTGCGATGACGGACAAGGGATGCAATCCGCGTACTATAGTTATGATCTTACCAATAATGGTGAGCGCCAACGTATATATTCTGGACATGGTATGCGTGGCATGCGTGAACGGGCCGAGGAACTTGGCGGTACGTTCGATATCGCGCCACTACCAGAAGGTGGCGTCAGAGTACACGTTGAGATACCAGTATAGGGACTGATAGAGCACGTCCTCTCAGTAAGGAGCCTGAAATGGCGAAGATACGCTTGATGATCGTAGACGATCACGAAATAGTACGGTTGGGCATGCGTGCCCTCTTTGAACTAGAGTCAGACATTACCGTTGTTGGCGAGGCCGGTAATGGTGCCGAAGCGGTTGCAAAGGTAGGCGTGCTGGACCCGCAGGTGATTTTGATGGACGTGCGTATGCCAAACATGAACGGCGTCGAGGCATGCCGCGACATTAAAAGCACGTACCCTCATGTATATGTATTGATGATTACCTCGCATGACGACGCAAAGGCCGCAGAAGATTCTATTCTAGCGGGCGCGAGTGGCTATCTGATCAAGAACTCCAGCCGCGCCGAACTCCTCAGAGCTGTTCGACTCGTCTCTACGGGTCAATCGCTTGTTGATCCAAATTCAGCGAAACAAGCGATGACAAAAATCATGTCCCTGGCAGATGGGACAACGCACATCCCTGGTGAGGATTTGACCGAGCGCGAACGCGAAGTGCTTGTGCTCGTGGCGCGCGGCTATACGAATAAACACATTGCCGAGGGATTATATGTAAGCGAGAAAACCGCTCGTAACCATGTCAGCCACATTCTTGAGAAATTAGGATTGTCGAGACGTAGTGAAGCCGCAGTATTTGCCGTTGAAAATAAGCTTGTGCCACCACGCGAGTTGCGTCACGACGAATGAAGATAAGGATACATCTATGTCAAACATTGAGCCAGACCCAATGTATCCAACGCACATATATGGGCAAGACTACCTTTTGAACGAGCAATATAAAGATGCGGCAAATCTGAATGCTCGTATTCAGCTACATGAACGCTTTAGTACTCAAACCTATGACTGGCAGCGTTGGGTATTTGACCAAATCAAGGCGGGACCGAAAAGTCGCGTTCTCGAAATCGGATGCGGACCTGGACGATTGTGGCTCAACAACTTTGACCGCATTCCCAAGAATTGGCACATCACGCTATCCGATTTTTCTGCTGGTATGCTGCAAGAGGCGCAACAAAATCTCAGCATTGTACGTCACACTTTTATCTTTCAGCAGTTTGATGTACAAGCGATTCCATTTAGAGATAAGAGTTTTGATGTTGTGATTGCTAATCATATGCTTTATCATGTGCCTAACCTGGACAAAGCTCTTTCAGAAATACGACGCGTCCTTGCACCTAAAGGACGCTTCTATGCAGCAACAAACGGACAAAATCATTTGCGAGAGATAGGTGATCTGTTCAGGAGCGTCGAGCCATCATATCAGGAGGGAAAAGGACTAAGGGATAACTTCAATCTTGAACGCGGTACAGAAGATTTATCACGATGGTTCTCGCATGTCACGATGCGTGTTATAGACGATGGTCTTGTCGTAACAGAGACCGAACCATTGATGAAGTACATTCTCTCAGGCTCGGTGCAGTCTTTTGTGACAGACGAAATGATCAAAAAATTGCGGAAGCATATTGAGCAAGAAATTCAGGCAAACGGTGCCATTCGTATTACTAAGAGCACAGGAATATTTGAAGCATCAAAGTAGGAAACTGTGATAGTTGCTTAGGAAGATGCATAGATATTCAGGTTGCTATACACGATGTCTGCATCTCCTCCACCTGTAGCGGTAGTTGCCAGTAGCGCAATGTATCCATACGTAAAGCTATTCGCATCATCCTGTATCGTTGTCAGATAGGCTCCATTCGCATAGAACGAAAGCGTATTACCATTTGCTATGAGTTGTAGTGTGTTCTTTACATCTACTTTTAATGCGGAAGAAGATGTCCAATCCTGTAGTGTAGCATCACCTTTACCCGTACTAAAATTACTGGAGAGCGAGATTTTGTATCGTCCTGTATTATCTACCTCAAATAAGTAGCCTGCATAAGCACCAAGTGTCTTTGTACTAACGCGAAAGAAGACGCCGCCAGAATGTCCACTAATGATCCTCATATTGACGGTAAGTGCCATATTACCGTATTTCGTGCCTTGTTCAATACAGCCTTGCAATTGCCCTTCATTCAGTAGAGAAGTACCTTTTGTAATATGATAGCCATCCGACGCAAAAGCGCAGTTTGAAGTGACATCCCACTGTTGCTTCTGCGTATCCGCACTGTTTCCATCATTTAATGCATCGTGATACATCGCGGTTCCGGTAGTGGCAGTCTGAATGACACCAGCCGTCGCCGTGATCCGCGCTTGGGCAGTTACCGTGACACCTGCGATAGCCGTGGCAGTTCCATGCTGAGCCTGTTGAGTTGCGTTCGCAAATGCCTGAGCAGTAGCGGTCTGATTTGGAGTCGCAGTAGGAGTAACTCCTTTTGTAGCGGTTGCTGTACTACCACCTGCTGCGGTTTGTGTGTGTCCTGCGTTTGCGCTTCCTGCATTTTGCGATGTGTTACTTAGGAGTATGTAGATAACGGGACCAATTACAGCAAGTAGCACTATAAGGGCAATCACCGTGACAATACGGGCGCGCGTCCGTGTTGGCGATGGTTGAGGACGAAATGTTTGAGTGGAACGACTGGCGGGAGGTACGTATGCAGTTGGTTCATGTATGACGCGTGTGGTGCGGTTCACCGGAGGTCGTTGCGCCACAGGTGTCGTACTCGGCAACACAAGAGGGACGCTTTGTACGGGAGATTGCCCTTGCCATACAGGAGTTGCAGGGCCACCTAACGTATTTGCTTGCCCACGCGTACTTATCGCTTGACAGAAGGCCTCGGCAAATTCTGTCGCGCTGCCGTAGCGCAAATCTGGGCGTTTCTCTAACTCACGCAGGATAACGCGCTCGACCTGGGGTGGGATGCTCGGCACAATACTACTCGGCAATGGCGGTTGCTTCGTCATATGCATGGTGACGACCGCGATCTGATTTTCGGCGGAAAAAGGAGGGCGACCCGTAACCATCTCGTAGAGCAAAATACCCAGTGAGTAAAAATCGCTTCGTGGATCAGCTTTATAGTCTGGCTCGAACATTTCGGGCGCGACATACTCAACGGTTCCTAATACGTTGCCAGTTGAAGTAAGTTGTGTCTCATCCGAATTGTTACGCGCGATACCAAAGTCTGCAAGGTAGCAGTTTCCGTCAGCATCGAGAAGGACATTCGACGCCTTGATATCGCGGTGGATAATGCCTTTACGATGAATATAATCAAGGGCATCAGCAATCTCACGAATATAACGACATGCGTCTGGAAGAGAGATAGGTGCCTGTCGAATGCGCGAACGAAGGGTACCGCCATCCATATACGGCATAACGATATAATAGTAGGGGACGCCATCAATCTCATCTCTTCCAGTATCAAAGACAGGCATCAGATGGGGATTATGCAAGGATGCCATGAGCCGCGCCTCACGAATAAAACGCCGTAACAGGTCCTCATCTTCGCGCTTAAACACCTTCACCGCAACGTCACGCTGGACCATCGTATCAAACCCACGATACACATCGGCCATGCCACCGCGTCCTGCCAATTGTCGCAACTCATAGCGGTCCAAGACCCGCCCTTCTAAGCCTGCCATACAAGTTCTCCGCCTACTAGGAAGATGAGCAAAGAAGTATCATTGCTCATCAATAAAATCGTCCCACTTAATAAGACGAGAGAGAAGTGTTTAAGTTGCGTATAGCAGGGGCTTTTCGGGCGATTTCGTCTTTTTTTCAGCACAAATTGATTTTGCTTACACCTTCACATATACATGTGAGGCATCATCATACCTATACAGTGGATTGCCTTTTTGAAACTTTAATGTGCCATTATCGCTAGACAACCAGAGCAGCACTCTTGTTCCCTTTGGAAGATGGATGTTGTAATGCCAGTGGTCAAGCGCATCCGATCCAGTAACACCGAGAAGCCATGCACCTCCGTCGTCGTCAATGGAGTTGGGCATGAGTTGGTCGCAGGAGAGCGAATTGTCGTCGTGTACGTCATCGGACTGAAAGTCACAGGCACGAAGCGTCATACCATTCAGCGATGCCTTTGGGTCGGCATAAGGATAGTTGGGGAAGCCGGGTACATTTTTACGGGCAAGCATTGCTTGTGTCCAAACCCACGAGCCGACTCTGATAACTACCGTCGTCTGTACTAATAGGTGTACTTGTACCTGTGGTGCTACACGAACGGTAAGCATACAGCCACCGGTACAATCGGCAGGCAACTGTTGACCGGAGGTTTTGATAAGCGGGGTTGGTATCACTTGTTGTGGTGAGGTAGCATCAATTTTTAGGACAACACCACCAAAAGCAACCAGGGGATACTGTGGTGATAATGGAAGCACCATACCCGGTTGGAGCGCGTGACAATCCTGACCAAGAGAGGCGTTTAACGCTTTCACTGTGTTGGGGTCCACGTCGCTGAAGACCTGACCGGCGTTCGCCATACGCATTTGATACGTCAAAATACTATCGCATGAGTCACCGCCTTGTACAGCATAAAGGAGAGAACCGGCTTGTGGTAGTATTGTTGGGAAGGCAGGTTGTGGCGTTGGGACAGGAGGGGCAGGAGGCGCAGACAAACCATAAAAAAACTTAGTCGCGCCTGGGATAATATTTTTTCCTGCGTTCGCCGCAACAAGATATGCTGGTATGGCAATTATAACGAGAATAGGAATAAGAACGAGCAATTTCCAGGGAATAGAACGTGCAACAATTCGTACATTTTCCCCCGGCGTACTTTGTGGACGAAAGCGGCGAGCCATTGGTGACACCTCATGGGCTTGATCTTGGACTAAGGCATATTATAACAGGGAGATGTAGAGGTGACTAGTCATAAAAAAGCGTATATACATAAAAGCGGAGTAAGCTTTCCTCATAAAACATTACGCACATCGTAAGCGCAAGTTGCAAAGGCCACGCGGAGTGTTTTGAGTAACACTCCGCGTGGCCTTTGCAACTTGCGCTTAATAGGTACTTAGCCTTGTGAAAGAGCGGCGTTACTGCTGGAAACCATCTTGCTAAAGGCATCATCGGCTGATGATTGACCTTTAAGAACGCTGGTGAAAGCATTCGAGATGATGTTGCGGCACTGATCCCATGCAGGAACAACTGAGGCAACAAAGCCGTATTGCAGCGATTGTGGACCAGCTTTACGTGCAGGGTTCTTTGTATAATACTCTTGCAATACTGAACCACTAAAAGCCGATTGGCGGATAGGCATGTAACCAGTCTGTTGGACAAACGAAGAGTTCGTGTCGGGACTGGTGAGGAACTTCATGTAGTCCCATGCAGCCGACTGTGTGTCGGCATCAACGCCAGAGTAGATCGCCAAGTTTGTGCCAAACAGGGTTGTGAACTGTCCCTTTGGGCCTGCTGGAACGGGTGCTTCGTTGAACTGGAACGCGCCAGCAACAGCCTTCTTGACAAAGGGATAGCTTGCAATCGAGCTGACAGCAAAGAGAGATTTCTGAGAAGCGAAATCATTTTCCCAACCGTTAGCAGTAGTGACATGAATGGCTTTTGATTGCACGAGTGGTGCAAGCTCACCAAGAGCCTGCTTCGCGGCAGTTGCGTTCGCGCCATTAGCAAAGGTAACACTTTTGCCATCGGCGGAGACGAAATCGGTGCCGCCAAGTCCCTTGTACAGGATGGACCAGAAATCAACATCAGGTGTGTAGGAAAGGCCCCACTGTGAGCCATCAGGCTTTGTGACCTTTGTCAGATCGGAAATCATCTCGTCGATGGTTGTTGGGGGAGTAATACCGGCAGCTTTCAAGGCATCGGCATTGTAGTACAGAACGATCAGGCTTTTGTTGAATGGCAACATGTACTGTGTATTGTTTAGCTGACCATCCTTCAAGAGACTGGGATAAAAGTCTGAGAGGTCGCTCTGGCTCAGACCGTTTTTGCCGGAAATGAATGGCTGTAACGAGACAATCTGATTTGCCTGCTGGTACTGTGTAGCCCACTCTTCATACACCTGTGAAATTGCGGGTGGCTTGCCAGCGGCAGCAGCAGCAGTGATCTTGGTTTTCAGGGTTGCATACGAGTCGTATGCCTGCACGTTCACCGTTACATTAGGATGCTTCTGCATATACTGCTTGGTAAGAGCATCTACGGCTGTCTTGTTCGCACCAGAAGCGAAGGCGTCCCAGAAGGAGACGGTGTATTTCTTGTTCGGATCGAGCACACCCGGTGTGCTGCTTGTTGAGGTTGTACCTCCATTGCCAGTTGACGAGCCACCACAGGCCGTCAAGAGGAGCATCGTTATCATTGCGATAACGTATGCTGTAAGAGACAATTTGCGATGCATGCGAGTTCTTTCCCTTTTTTAAGAAAAATAGCGAGACAAACAAAAATGAATAAAAGACGTATTTTTATCTATTAACACATCCCAACCGTTCAATAGAACGCTGGACCAGTGAAAACTGGTGGAGAATTTAGCCCTTCGTACTACCCACTGAAATTCCTTCAATAAACTGTTTTTGAGCAATCAGAAAGATAACTAGAATGGGCAAGGTGGTAAATGCAGCGGCGGCAGCAAGACCCGTTGGGTCGGTACCCTCAGCCGAGGTAAATGCCTGTAGACCAACCTCGATAGGGCGCAGGGCGTCTGAACTCGTGACGAGATAGGGCCAGAGAAACGCGTTCCAACTACCAATGAGTACCTGTAACGCAACAACCGCGAGAGCGGGACGCGCCAATGGAGCGGCGACAAGCCAGAGAAACTTGAAGCGTGAACAGCCATCAATTTGTGCCGCCTCCCATAGTGAGTCGGGGAGTGACAGGAAAAATTGACGGAGTAAAAAGATGCCTGAAATGCTTACGCCAAATGGAATGATTTGCGCCTGATATGTATCAATCCAGCCGAGTGAAGACACAATAAGGTAACTAGGAATCAGGGTTGCCTCGAACGGAATCATAATCAGTGCCAGGATTGCCAGAAAGAGCACCTGTTTGCCTGGAAATTTCATCATGCCAAAAGCGTAACCAGCAAGAAGCGAAGTCACGACCGCGATTACGACGGTACATCCTGCGATGAAGATACTATTAAAAAAGTAGTGTATCCAAGGAGCCATGCTCCAGGCACGAGCGTAGTTTGTCCACTGCCATTCTGGGAAAAAGACGGGTACAGACGAATACGCGTCATGCGTTGTGAGTAACGAGGAGACAAACATCCAATAGAATGGAAAGAGTGCGAAGAGTGCCGCAACCGTTACCGCAACGTAGCGGATCGCGGTCCAGGGTTGTTGTGTACGTCCCCATAAGTGTGTTGCACGTCTTTTCGTTGTTGTATCAGTTGCGATAGGTGGAATAATTGGTGAAGTAGCCATAAGTGTCTTTCCTTCCCCCTCTAATAAGCGGCATTTACGTCGCGGCGTGTTAGAACAAGCTGCGCCACCGAAACAGTAAAGACTAGCAAGAAAATGACGACAGAGACTGCTGCCCCCAGACCATCATGTGAATTTGTAGAAAATGCTTCTGAGAACAGGTAGAGGCCGAGTGTACGCGCAGCATTGTTTGGGCCACCCTCAGCACCAACAAAGAGAAAGACCGGCTGAAACATTTTGAATGCGTCTATTGTGCCTAATAGCAACACGACAAGCGTAATTGGCAGCAGCAGAGGCCATGTGATGTGTCGAAAGACTTGTAATGGATTAGCTCCATCGACTCGTGCCGCCTCCGCGAGCGCGGGCGAAACATTGCTGAGACCAGCCATGAAGAGAATGGTACTAAAGCCAACGGCCTTCCACGACGTATAAAAAATGATGCTCACCAACGCCCAGTGCGGATCACCAAGCCAGTCGATAGGATGCAGGTGCAGCATACGCAGAATACCATTGAACAAGCCATGATAGTTATCGAACATCCAATACCAGATTGTGGTGGTCGCAACCAATGGAGTGATGAAAGGCGTGAAGATCGCCAATCGCCAGAATGCTTTACCACGAATGCCCGACATTAATAAAATTGCAAGGAAAAGTGAAATGAAGAGTTGTAACGGGACCGAGATAACCACATAGGTCAACGAAACCTGCATTGATTGCCAGAAGTTGGGGTCATGGAACAGAAACGTATAGTTATCAAGGCCAATAAAAGGCTGTGTACCACGATTAAGAAAATTCCACTTGAAGAGACTCATATAAAAGACAAAGAGAGAAGGGGCGTAGGCAAATACGCCTAGAATAACGAAGACAGGCAATAAATAGAGATATGCTTGTCCGGCTTCACCCCAGCGTCGCGAACGCCGTTGTGGTAGAGTCTTTAGCACTCTGACTGTCCCTACCACGTTTAGGTCACTTTCCATAGGTACTCCTGAAAGGATACATTTTCAACGCGCTTTTCCATCATACTCGTTGTTTGTTAAGCTAATGTAATCTTCTGACAAACAACGAGTTAAAATATAGATATCAATTTTTATGCAGTATGTAGAGAAAAAGGCATAAAAATACAGAGAAAAGGAGAGCAATAGGGGTCAAAGGATGGCCCTGCTCTCCCTTTCCTTTTTCGTCTATACATTCAACTAAACGTGATGAAAAAGGGGATTGTTGAATTTGTGGACCTTTTTAGAGATATCCACCATATACGGCATGGCCTGCTTGCAGCCAGAAACAATCGGCATATTTGAAGCCAACGTACATTCTTTTAACGTGTTATCGCTTTACGTTTTGAGCATGAATAGCGCGCAAGACACGTTCGGGTGTTAGTGGAAGTTGACGAATTCGGAAGCCGAGGGCATCGGCTACAGCATTAGCAAGCGCAGGTGCTACGCCACTTCGTCCAACTTCTACAACTGACTTTGCACCAAACACACCAGTAGAGGCCGTATCACTTTGAATAAGATACGTTTGTAGTTCTGGTGTCTCAGCGGCGTTGTAGAGATGGTAATCGCTAAATGTTGTTGTAAGTGGTTGACCTTGCTGGTCGTATAGTACTTCCTCGCTTGTACCAAGCCCTAATCCTTGTAGTACGCTACCCTGTACTTGTCCCTCAGCTAGTGAGAGGTTGATGGCATGTCCAGCATCAAGTGCAGTAATTAATTTCACAACGCGTATCGCTCCTGTCTCGGTATCAACCTCGACTTCGACTCCCTGCACAGCGTATGCGGTGGGGGGATGTGCTTCCCTCCACGTCGCACTTGCTATAATTTGTTTGCCTTCATGTGAAAGCAGGTGTGATGCAACCTGAGCTATGGTAAGTACTTGCCCATTGAGTGGTGATGGTGTAATAGTTCCCTCTTGTATCGTGAGTGTTTCTGGCATGGCGTTGAGCATACGTCCAGCGATAACGAGTATCTGATGGTGTACCTGTTCTCCCACTCGTCGAAGGGCAGCACCAGCATTATAGAGCATAGATGCTGCATTCGTGGTTGTGGCAAATGGTGTAACATCGGTACCAGAATTGTGCAAAAGAATATCTTCTACAGGTACCGCAAGCACCTCTGCGGCAATTTGTGTGAGCATGGTTTTCATGGTAGAATCAGCGACACTGATAAAGACATCAAACGAGCCATCCTCATTGAGTTTTACCAAAGCACCGCTACTTTCGATCTCACCCTGCGCGTTATCATAGCGTGTTAGTGCCACACCGACACCACGATGGAGGCGACTATTCCACACTTGCCCACGTTTGCTGCTCCACTGTAGTTTTGTCTCAACAAGCTGCATACATTCAGGTATTCCACTACTCTCGGGGCTACCATTTGCTGTTTTAGCCCAATTTTTACGTCTTAACTCCAACGCATCCATTCCGAGACGCTTCGCAATCTCGTCAACGTGTGATTCGAGTGCAAATAGTTCCGCGTCTGCGGCAGGGGTATTACTTACAGGTGGGTGGTTAGTATAAAGAACTTCTGTCACAAACCGTGTGTGTGGACAAGGATACAGGGCTAACACACCTCCATTATTAGGTATATACCCACCATAGGCACCTGTGCTTACAAGCATAATCATCTGGTTTGCAACAAGCGTACCGTCACGCTTTACCCCTGTTTTCATACGCACAATCTGCTGAGGGTATGCATGAGCAGATCGGAATTCCTCCGCACGTGAATAGGCAAGTCGTACAGGTCGCCTAGTTGCTTGCGTCAGTAGAGCACAAATATCCTCAAGCACAATGTGCGTTCCCGAACTGCCACCTAAGGCTGGTTGTTCTACACGAACACGATGTGTGGGCAGACTCAACAGAGATGCAAGTGTACGGCGCATAAGGTGTGGCGCAGATGCATTACTGCTACGCACAACAAGATACTCGTCTTCATCAAAGTAGGTGATGACGGTACTCGTTTCGAGTGCAGCCTGCCGTGTCATTGGCAAAAGATATTCGCCTTCGACCACTATATCTGCTTCAGTAAAGCCACGTTCTATGTCGCCCGTTTCGGTCCGTGTGCGTGTTGCGACATTGTGTTCAGCGGCGTAAATGTTGCGCGACTCGGACTCGGCATGAATACGAACACCGTTTGCCTCCAATGCTTGGCGAGGATCGAGTAGTGTGGGAAGCACGTCATATTCGACACGAATACGCTCTAGTGCTTGCTGAGCAAGTTCAGGTGTTTCCGCGGCAACGGCAGCAATTCTATCGCCAACATAACGCATAATATAATCGAGGCTATAGCGGTCTTGCGGCCCTGATGCACCACTGCTCGCATATGGAATACGTGGCACATCTTGATACGTAATGACAGCATGAACGCCTGGTATTGCCCTGGCTTCTGACACATCAATACTACGGATAACAGCATGAGCATGTGGACTGGTCAGTATTTTCCCATACAACATATCCTTAACGCGTTTATCATTAGTAAAGGTTGAACGACCTGTTACTGTTTTTACTGCGTCAACACTCTGGACGGACTTGCCTACAATACGTAGTGATGCGTTCGATAATGCAGCAAAAGATGGTGCGGGTTGTATAGCACGTTGTTTTCCAGTGAGACGTGCATTACCATTGCTACCAGTGTATTCTGCTTGCATTTCGCCTCTTATGTTAGCAGCAGCGCGCAGAACAGCTTGAACGGTCTTTTCATACCCCATACAACGGCAGAGATTGCCAGAGAGCGCATCTCGCACGTCCTCTTCGGTTGGGTCCGCTACGCGGTTTAGCAAAGCAGAAGCAGCTAAAACCATACCGGGAATGCAAAAGCCACATTGTACGGCACCTGTTTCAATGAATGCTTGCTGTATAGGATGAAGTCTGTTTGCGGTGTTTACCCCTTCGATAGTGGTCAGGGTACAGCCTCCTGCCTGTGCTGCTAGCATCACGCAACTTGTCTTGGGAAGTCCATCGACAAGCACAGTACACGCGCCACACTCGCCTGTTTCGCAGCCTTGTTTGACACTTGTGTATCCGTTACGGCGCAGTAAGGTCAGAAGTGATTCTGATGGAGCAACATCCAAACTTTCGACCACACCATTAACACGTAATTCAAGTTCCATTGCTTACCTATTTTCCTTGCTTCTACCACCCTGTGTTGTTAGGATGCTCTGATAGCGTGCGAGATATGCAGCCTCTTCGAGTACACGCTGTGCTAGTTTTACACCGCTTACACGCCGGTATCCTCCACTCACACGAACATCGGTTGGAGGACGAAATTCGGTCATGCCTGTTTGTAGCGCAATCAAAATACTTTTTGTGTCATCAATATGTTGCCCCTTAAGAGCATGCTCAACGGCTAGCATACGGGTTGGTTCCATATTTATGCCGCCAAACGCAAGACGTACTCGTGTGTACACATCACGCTCAACCTCTACAAAAGCTGCAACATTTAGCAGTGCCATGTCGGTTTGTGTACGTCCAACGCGAGCAAATGCCGTACCACAGACTGTGCGTACAGAAGGAAGTACAATCTCTATGATCAGTTCGTCGGGTCGCAGTTCTCTTGACACATCATCACATGCAATGCGTCGTTCCTGCTTCCCTTTATAGACCACGCCCGATAGGGCCAGTCCCGGTCGCTCTGTTGTGCCTCCGCTCAAATTAACAGATGTTTTCGAGCCTGAGCGCACGACAACCTGTGCTTCTAAGAGTGAGAGTGCGGTTAGCATATCGGCCTGTGATGAAGCACCAGCACCCAGCGTTCCTCCAATGGTGGCACTATTGCGAATCAGACGCGAGGATGAGGATGCTTGAGCGGTGCGCGCTACGAGGCCAGATGCAAAATTCTTGAGTATGGGAGCATCAGTAATGGTTTGAAGCGTAGTCATCGCGCCGATATGAATGCTTCCCTGTGTATCTTCAGTAATGTAAGACAATCCAAGTTCGCGTAGGTCTACAACGGCTTCGATACTCTCGTCATCCAGCCCTAACAAATATGTCCCACCCGCAAGTGGGACCGTTTTCACGTCGAGGCGTGCGAGTAATAACAATGCATCGTCCAGATATTCAGCCCAATGATATTCAACGAGGTTACGCAACATGAGAATTAACTGCCTTTATTCTGTAACGGCATCAAGGTAAACGTTTCTACATCAACAAGCCCCTGATCCGTTAATTTAAGTGATGGAATAACTGATAGTGAAAGGAAACTTAGCGTCATACAAGGGTGCTCCAATGTACATCCTAACGCTGCCGCCGCGTCATCCAGATGTCGCAATTGTTGTACTAATTCTTTGGCAGAAAGTGGCGAAACGAGTCCGCCAAGCGGCAACGGTACTCGCGCTTGCACCTCCCCATCCACAACACAAACAAAGCCACCACCCATTTCTTGCAATGTTTGCGCCGCTTGCACAATGTCGCTATCGCTAGCACCCGCAATTACCAGATTGTGAGCATCATGCGCGACACTTGAAGCGATAGCACCTTTTCTCAAACCAAAGCCCTTTACAAGCCCCAATCCAATGCGGCCAGTAGCATGATGTCGTTCGACCACAACCAGTTTTAGCAAATCGCGCTCCGGGTCCGCAACGATTTCACCGTCACGTATAGGTGCCTCTTCTTGCAGGTGTGCCGTTGTGATCTGTCCCTTCTTGATGCCAATAATCTCGACCATTCCAGGATAGCCAGTGATACGCACATCACGTTCCGCGATTGACGCGATATGTATGGTCTTTGTTACCTCTACTTCATGTACCGCCATATCAGTTTCTATGCCCATCACAGCCGCGGAAGGAATATCAACGAGCAGTTTGGCATCCTGCGCCACAAGCATACCGTCTTTATAGACGGACTCAACCTTGAAGGTATTCAAGTCGTCGAGCACCACAAGGTCCGCGACGAAACCGGGCGCAATAGCACCACGATGATATAAACGAAAATATTGTGCGGTATTATAAGAAGCAAGCCGAATAGCTTCTACCGGGTCTAGCCCCAACTCGATAGCGCGACGTACCATTGAGTCCATATGTCCACGTGCAGTGAGATCAAGTGGGTCGCGGTCATCCGTGACAAAGAAGACACGCGGTGGATGCAGTTCCTGCACAAGTGGCAAGAGCGCATCAAGATTTTGCGCCGCCGAGCCTTCACGAATCATGAGCCACATACCTAGACGCAAGCGTTGCCGTGCCTCCTCGACAGTAGTACATTCATGATCGGACATGATACCAGATGCGGCATAGGCTGAAAGATCGCGCCCAACAAGACCAGGAGCGTGTCCATCCACGACAAGGCCACGCCGCAGCGTCGCTTCGATTTTCGCCAGGACTTGCTCGTCACTGTGCAGTACGCCTGGCATATTCATCATCTCGGCGAGTCCCAACACGCGCTCGTCTTGTAAAAGAGGGAGTAAGTCATTAGCCGTAAGTACACGATAAGGACTTTCAAACGATGACGCAGGTACACAGGAAGAGAGCAGTATATAGGTAGAAAGGGGAAGACCACGACCCGATTCAAGTACGTAGCGAATACCTTCAACCCCCATCACGTTCGCGAATTCGTGGGGATCGAGCATCACCGTTGTAACGCCCTTTGGCACCACAAGGCGCGCAAACTCTGGTAGCACAAGCATAGTGCTTTCAATATGCATATGCCCATCAATCAAGCCAGGTGCGAGCCAGCGTCCTTGCAAATCGCGCACCTCTCGTCCCTCATATACATAGGAGTTGTTGGAATGCTTCTCGTTCATCCCAACAATACGCCCATCCACGATTGCAACATCCGCAAGATAGCATTCTCCTGTACACACATTGACTACGTGTGCATTGCAGAGTACGAGGTCCGCAGGCTGTTCACCACGCGCAACCTGTATGCGCCGCTTCAATTCGTTCATCACGATACCCCTCGATTACGATTTCTTCCATGCACTTTTACTGATAGAGAATTATGCTATATAGTATCAGATTGTGTCACAAGAGTCGAGTTTTACGCCAACAATGCTGTTGTATGTGATACTTATGGGTTATGTTAGTCTGTCAATCAAAGATTGCCAGATTTCGTAGGGACCACATTTATGGCGTCCGAGGTGCAATTCATTGCACGAGTTCCCTTATACCAAGCGTGATGGAGAGGACTACACATTGCTTCGCTCGTGCATCAGACGCAATAATGCTCTTTAACAAAATAGTAGGGATAAGTGTAGGGACCGATTCATCGCGCCCTCGTGGTAATCCACCGCCGAAAAGGACGCGATGAATCGGTCCCTACCAACAATATATCCGCATTCATTTGTAAAACAGCATAATCGTGTCCCTACCAACTGCTGGATGCACTAATAATGGGGACCCTACGAATTAGAGGCGTGACGCCCAGATACAACGTATAATCAGTATGTATTAAAAACGCATTTATAAGACTATCAAAACACTCCATATTGAGAATAGCAGAAAGAAAGGCAAAACTTACATGAGTAATGTTGGAACAACACTAGCAAAGGTCGCCATGCTCGCAGGAGGCGCAGTCGTTGGCGCATTCCTTGCACGTTTATGTGATGAATGGATTGCGGCACATTCGCATACCCAGTCGGAGTATGATAAGACACGCTATTCACAAGGATTGGGAGCAGTAGTTTTGCCGCCGGTAGCACCGCCGCAGGCTCCTTTTCAAGCTCCAAATCCAGAACAGCAACAATATAACGAACACGAGTAGGGAGGCACAATGGCGACTACGATGACGGCAAGTGAACGCGTCCACACGGCTTTGAAGGGCGAGCATGTTGACCGCGTTCCCTTCTGCTTCTGGCATCACTTCACACCGGAAGGCTCTGGCGAACGGCTAGCGGCGTATACAATGGAGTTCTTTCGACAGAAGTTCGATTTGGACATTGTAAAAATTATGCCCGATTTGCCCTATCCAATGCCCTCCGAACAGTTGGTTGAGGCAGATCAGGTACGTATGCTTCCCAAACTTGGCCTCGATACCCCTGCATTTGAACAACAACTTGTGTGTATTCGTACATTGCGTTCTCAACTTGGTCCTGACTACCCACTGCTTGTGACACACTTTAGTCCCTTGACACATCTCTTCTACATGATGGGCAAACAAAAAGCTATTGAAGAGTTACGAAAACATCCAGCACCAGTTGAGGAGGGACTGGGGACCATAGCGTCAAACCTGAGTCATTTGTTCACCGCCTCTCTTGAAGCAGGTGCAAGCGGCATCTTCTTTTCTAGCATGGGCGCGACAAATGCAGATCTGACGCGCAACGAGTATACGCAGTATGGACGCCCCTACGATTTACAAGCATTAGAGGGTGCGAAGAATGGATGGCTCAACACCATTCATGTGCATGCTCAACCTGACCAGGAAGGTGACGAAATTTACTTCCAGGACTTCCTGGATTATCCCGTCTCGGTACTTAGTTGGAGTGACCGTCTCACAGGTCCGAGCCTGAGTGAGGCATTTACGATGACCGATAAGTGTCTTATGGGCGGCCTTGCCGAACGCGGTCCCTTGACACACGGCAGTGAGAACGAACTTGAGAACGAAATCGTGGCTGCCGTGACACAAACGAAAGGTCGCAGACTTATCCTGGCGAATGGCTGCTCCATTCCTGATGACACTCCAGAAGAATGGCTGCATACCGCGCGTAGGTTGGTTGACAATTTACAGTAGGGTGGAGTAAGAAATAATGCATCATGCGGAGGTATACTCAGTCTGCATGGTGCATTTCGCGTCTTTGCATGGGCTACTTAATCACGTCATTGTAGATATCGACCAGTGTTTTTGTAGCTTCCGCATCTCCAATAAGCGGTCGAAGTTCTTCGGCGAGTCCATTCAAACTTCAGTACCATGCATCAAAGGAATGTCCTTCCTCACAAGACACAAGAAAAGCATTATATGTTTGACACATTCCCTCTTTTTCTCTCCAGTTTCGTTCCTAATACAGGATACGGTATGAGAGCGGCTATTGCAAGTAAGTGTTTACCCTGAAAAGCAGGGCTTTCCAATTCTAATAAAAAGAACAGCGAACCGAGAGGTGGTGAAAAAGAAGAGATTTTCTATAGAATACAAAAAATTCAAACTACTACAAGAAAATCTCTCATATGAACTCTACAAGTTGTTCTCAAAGACACTATCGACGACCAATGAAGAAAGCCTTCCGTCGGTCTCGGGCAGGAAGCACGTTATTGGCCCTCAAATCGTCCATTCTTCCGGTCGTTCCACTTTTCTAGACAATGGTGCGAACTGAGTAGCCAAATATAACTATTCTTCTCCTTTTCTTCTACGCGATAAGCATCTACCTGTTACACTAGATCGTGAATTACGAACATCTCTTTATATAGGAAGAGAAAGGTATTGTGCAGTGCCCCAGTTTTGATACAACACGATCTTCTTTTATGAAATAGACGAGGTGTGGCTACAACGAGCACGGAGGAAACTATGTCAACAACTGAAATTCAGCCTGAGAAACAGGAGCATATGGAAGATCGTCCCCCATTGCTTTCTGAAGAGTACAGTAGGCGTGTACTTGCCCCGGTCATGGACACCAGAGCAATGATTGCGATGTTTATCCTGGTTCTCTTCTTCATTACGAATGTCCCAACTGCTGTAGCTGGGGGACCGGCTGGCTTGACACTTTGGATTGTCGGGGGATTGTGCTTCTTTGTCCCATGCGGACTCGCGTCTGGCCAATTAGCACTACTCTATCCAAACGAAGGAGGCATTTACAGTTGGACCTATCACGTCATGGGACGCTCTATGCGCTTTTTCGTCGGTCTTATCTCCTGGCTTCCAGGTCCACTGCTCATCGTCGCAACAGGCGACTTATTGGTGGCCTATCTTCAAAGCCTTAATCAGACATGGCTTGGAGAACCTTGGCAACAGGCCATCGTCCTTATTGGGATCATCGCCTTCTCAGGTGTTCTGTGCTTGCAGCGCACAGCCACATTGCAGAGGATTGTGAGTGGTACTGCTGTCCTCATAGTATGTGCATCGCTCCTCGTCATTGTGGCTGCAATTGTATGGTTAGGGACCAAGCACTCTTCAGCCACTCTCTTCACCCATCTCCCAGACTGGAACCCATTCACAGCCACCAACTTCCCCCTTTTTGGGGTGATTACGCTAGGGTATCTGGGGGTCAACTTGCCACTCAATTTTCTCGGTGAGGTAACAGTTCAGAATACCAATGAAAAACGGAGACTGATCACTCGTCATCTCCTTGCGGGGATAGGAATCGTGCTCTTCTTGTACATTGCGGTCACAACTGCTGTATTAGTCGTGCAGGGGCAAAACGGCGCGAATAATCTTTTCGCAATGGTTTCTACCGTCGATATGACACTAGGAAAGGCATTGGGGGATATTGAGGCCATTCTCATCATGGCGACGTTCATTGTTGCTACCGCCGTGTATAATATGGTCTTCTCACGTTTTTTGATGGTGGGAGGCTTCGATCAACTCGTGACCAGTGCTCCAGGAAGACTTAACCGGAATCGCGCCCCATCTCGCGCCGTGCTTTTTCAGACAAGTAGTGCAATTGTGATTACGGCAGTCTTATTCCTTGCTATTCCATATAGTGGGTATTACAAAGGGAAGCCAGCTGATCTCGCCACCATCGACTATTTTATAGCCATTGGAACGGGAACGCTTCTTTGGGCGTTCGCGACGATCTTTTTGTTTGTGAATGTATTCCTCTTGTTCGCTCGTCAGAGAGCACTTCTTCAGTCACGTCGCATTGTCCCCTTGCCACTTCTCTTAGTGAGCAGTACCTTAGGCTTTCTTACAGGCATTGTTGCCATCGTTGATACACTTTTCAATTCCTACAATCCCCCACTTATCGCAAATGGGACGTGGACGCTGTTCGTCGGCGGATTTACGGTCATCTTGATTGTATTGGCTGCAGTCTCCTCGGTCCTTGCTAGTGGAGAATTGATCTGGGAAGTCGACCAAACGTTACAATAAGAACTTCTCACTGTGCTTCCGTTTGAATGTCTGCACCATTCCTCTTTTGTTCGTGAGAGATACAAGGAGAGGGTGGTGCAGGGAGAAGGCATAGACACGCGATTCCTGCAGGTGCAACAAGTGGCAAGGACCCCTTCGAGTACCTTTCATTTCTTCCTTGACCTCAAGGGAAAGAAGCACCTAGACAAACAGAAGTAAATCGTGTCAGTCTCACCTGGACGTTGCTTCAACACGTTCGAGAAAGGTACGTATGGTCGAGAGGTACAATTCTCGCTCTTCGACGTGAGCCATATGAGAACTCTGCTCAAAGAGTACCCACTCGGAACCAGCAATGCCTTGGTGCAGGACTTCATTTTGCAACGGAGTTGACTCGTCATAACGCCCTGACGTGATCAACGTGGGAATGTGAATTTCCGCGAGCCGGTCTGTACGATCCCACTCTTTGATGGTCCCAATCACATGAAACTCGCTTGGCCCATTCATAGTATAGTACACTTGGCCGACTTGATTCATCGCATGCTGGACGTGCTCCGGTATTGGCTTGGTGCGAATGACGTGACGGTCATAAAACACGGAGGTAGCCTGTTGGTACTCGGGATCGTCGGTCGTCCCCGCTTGCTCATGATGCAGCAGCGTTGCCTGCACGTCCGGTGGGAGTGCTGCACGTAGGCGATTGGCCTCAGAGACCCACAGAGGGATGCTCGAAGTACTCGAGGCAAGGAGCAGGCTCGCTAACCCTTCGGGTTGACCAAGGGCGTACTCCAGCGCGAACAATCCACCGAAGCTCTGGCCCCACAGATGAACTTGTTGCAGACCCAACGCACGGCGAACAGTGCCTATTTCCTCAACGGAACGTTCTATAGTCCACATCGACGGGTCGTTGGGTTGGTCGGAGCGTCCACAGCCGAGTTGGTCGTAGAAGATGATGCGTCTGTTCTCGGATGCCAATGCCTCCATGTCTGTGATGTAGTTATGAGGAACTCCAGGTCCTCCATGCAAGGTGAGGAGTGGAATGTTCTCGTGATCTGCACCTCCACCAACGATGCGATACCAGACACGGTAGCCGCCTCCTACAGGAATAAAGCCTTCTTGTTCGTGCATCTGTTTTCTAGCTCCTTCTGACTGGACTACTTTTCTCGTTACGAAGAGATTCCATGGGCGAGTAGTTCGCCACCCAAGCATATCATACCATCGAGAGAGGTCCTAAACTGCTTGTGTAAAGCACCTTTTTATAATACTATGTGGTGAAGACGCTCTTCAAGCTTTACCCAAAGCTTTTTAGCGTCTGTTTGGAGAGAAAAACTGTGTAGTATGTTTTGGAAAGCACTGCTTTCTGAGCATAACCAACAAAGGAGTACCAATGACGATTGACGTAACCCCATCACCCAATCAACCATCAAATCTGCGTGCAAATGCAATTGGCCTGCCTGGAGTGCTCTTTCAGTCAATTACGACTATGGCCCCGGCTGGAGCCGTTGCCTTCAGCTTAGGCGCTGCTATTCCCTTTACAGGTGCTGCATTGCCCTTGGCGGTCCTTCTCGCGCTGATCGTCTGTGTATTGATCGCGATCAATATCGGGTCGATGGCAAAATATTTACCCTCCGCGGGCGGCTACTTTACGTATGTGAGTCGCGGCCTTGGTCCACATGTTGGTTGGTTAGCCGGCTGGTTGTTTATGTTTACCTACATTTTGTTCGTCCCACTGACGCTGCTCGTGTTGGGGCCCGTCACCGACTCCTTTCTGAGCAGTACCTTTCACCTCTCATTCGGGCCAAATGGGTGGATTATTTACGCACTCATCTTTGCCGTCATCGCCTTCTTCTTGACCTTCTTCGGCGTCAAGCTTTCGGCAGATGTAGGCATCGTGCTGGGACTCATCGAGATTCTCGTCTTTGCCGTCCTCGCGATCTCTCTCATTGTCAGTGCTGGTCATGGAAATACGCTCGCCACGCTCAATCCCGCATCTAGCCAGCAACCTGGACTGGGTGGATGGCAAGGCGTGCTCTTTGGGGTGATTTTCGCTTTCCTCGCCTTTAGCGGCTTCGAGTCTGGTGCTATTTTGGGGGAAGAGTCGAAAAATCCCCGTCGCATCGTGCCGCGCGCCATTCTGCTCGCGACGATCTGCATCGGACTCTTTTTGGTCTTCTGTAGCTATGCTGGCGTCGTAGGCTGGGGGGCCAACAAAATCACCACCTACCCCAACGACCCGAACCCCTGGGGGACACTGGCGGCCCATGTCTGGGGACCGGCCGCATTCATCGTCATTTTGACCATACTCAATAGTGCCTTGGGCAACGCAAATGCGGCAATAAACGCAGGAGCACGAACGCTCTTTGCTATGGGTCGCATCAATGCCCTGCCAGGAGTCCTGGGAAGGACAAATCGCTACCGTGCCCCTGGCCTTGCGATCATTCTTGTCCTGGTCGTGGGGACGCTCATCACGCTCTGGTTCGGCCTCGTGTATGGGCCGACCACTGCTTTTGCGTTCACAGGAGCACTCCTCACAGTTCCTTTACTTCTTGTATATATAGCGACTTGTTTGTCAGTGCCCTTTTTCTACCTACGTGAGCATCGCGATGAGTTCAGTACTGCACGACACGTGATTCTTCCTGCGGTCCCTATTATCCTTCTCCTAATTGTCATCTACTTTCAGTTCGTCCCGCTGCCTCCGGCACCGTTCAATCTAGTTGGACCAATTAACGCCGTCTGGCTCGTACTGGGAATCATCGTCGTGGTAGTGCTTGGGAGACGCGCCCCACAGGTACTCGCTCAGGGCAATACGCTCTTCACTGAAGGAAACGAAGGGTTCGTGCGCGATGAAGCAGCAGTGCATGAAGTGGTCCCAAAAGAGGAGGGACCGAAAGAACGGCTGGTGTGAAGTGAGCAGTTCAGCCCTCGTCTTTCTCGAGGGGCTGCAACAAATAAGAGCCGTAGAACCAATTGTATGGTTCTACGGCTCTTGTTTTTCTCAGACAGTCTCATGGAATGGTGCTGCTCTCATTCCATAGGGTGATCACAATGATCGGAAGGAGCTACATCGAGACCAGGATTGCCGACGAAGAAACCAGAAGGCTTCAGCATAAAGCCAAGCATGTCCACAGGCATCACAGGCCAATCTTCAGAGCGAACAACATGATTAGACCCAAACGTGTACCATACGACCAGATCGCTGTTCGCAAGCGGACGGTTGTGCTGTACATACTGTGGAAGGCCATCGCCCCCCTGTTGCTGGTTTGGATACTCTCCCGCTGCATACCGTTCGTTTGGATCGTAGGCCGTTGCCCAAAAATGATTGCGAATGAAACCACCGCGATTCCACTGATATGATCCCTCGTGTGAGAAGGGGAAGATATTTGCCCCAGGAACCAGCTTATAGGCGACCGACTGCCCTAACGCATTTTGTATATCAGGATTGACGATCTTCCAGTACCGCGCCGTTCGAGGCTCAATCGTTCGCTGCGCCTCCGCCTCGGTCGCAAGAACTGTTTCGCGTGCAACCCATGCATTCCCCCACGGATTCTCTGGCCCTAGTGGAAGCGGTTCGCAGTTCACTTCCACGGCTGAATTCTTTGGCCCATCCACCATCATATCAAGCCTAACATTGAAGTAGTGTTGATGGTTCGGGCCATAGAGACCAGGAGCAACAAGTGTTCCTGAGATTGGCTTTTCGCCAGGAGTAATAGCCGCAGGAGCGATGATACCCGTCAGTTTTATTTCGTATTGAATGCTTCCATCCTGGTAAAGGTACCAGTAAAATCCATACTCGTAGTTGCCGACCGTCGAGATCGAGGAAATCACAAGCCGCCGCGACCGACGCACCTCTGCCCGCGTTGAGCCGTCTTCGTTATACTCTAGGTGCTTCCAGAGAAGGCTAAAGTCTTCCTCATGCATACAAATGGCGTTTTTGAGTGTCGCTGCTTGCCCTTCGGCATCGTTGACGACGGCATCGAAATAATGAATCTCACCCAGACAATCGCACCCAAGTTCCAGACTGTTGGCCAAGACACCAATCCCGACTTCACCTGCGTCGAACACGTTTTTAAAGTTATGGGTTGGTGACGCATCTCCGTAGGGGACGTACATCTCTGAGAGTGCAGCGCGATAGAGAATAGGCCGCCATCGTTGCTGGTCGAAATACTCCACCAAATGCAGCACTAATCCCTCACGTGGCGTGAATCCCACCCGAAAACGCCATTTTTGCCATGTCACTTGATGGCCTTCGACGACAAAACTGACGCCATCGGGTTGCGTGATCGAAATCGTCTTCAGGTCGGTACGCATCCCTTGTGGAAACGAGGGAATATTTTCTGGATCAGTAATGCCTGTCACAGTATAATTGCCTGGATGCTTAGGGACTGGGACAACACCATGGTCTTCGATCTGGACAACCGTCTCGCTATCGAGTTCGACGGTGACGATCAGTCCTTCTATAGGTCGTGCATAATAGTTGTCCTCTGGGCCTTTACTGACAGTTGCCTGCATACGAATGAGACGACCTTGCACTGCACCGTCCTCTGGACTTCGATTACCCGCCGTCCAAGGAAATAACACAACTGTTTCGATGTCGGTAATTCCACGTTTGGCAAGAGCTACTAGGAAGCGGGAGTCCTTCTTTGCAACTTCCATAGCAGTGAACACTTCGGGATAGGTGAGTGCGGGCTGTACGTCGTTCCTTTCACGCCACGAGACGACCTTTTCCTCTGTTAATGAGACGATTGCCTCAATCGTTAGACGACGTTCGTGATCACGCATAACGACAGAGACATCACGAGTGAATGCTTGACCCGTCTGATAATTCAATACACTCTCTTTCGATGGCTCTAATAGGCTGTAAGCCATGATACGCATCTTAGAGGTAATGCGACCAAAAGACGCGAGAAGAGTCGTGGTCTGACTCACCTCTACCTCAGTGAGAGGGTCGAGAGGATGTCCCTGTTGAATGGTGTTCTTGGTAGTAATCGTCATAAATAGTCTACTTTCCTTATCTCTTTACTTCTGGCCCACTTGAGAACGAGAATATATCCTTCTTTTCACTACAGTCGAAGACGTATTGCATCGGAAGCTTCTTGATGGAGGAAAGAATTTGTGTTCCATCGCGAAGAATGGGTAATGTGACAAAAAAGCACCTTCTTTAAAGACTTGAAAGAGCTAGTAGAAAGGAAAAGAGTTGTATTCTTGTACCGTTCGACCTGCTTATACAAGATACTAAACTATATACAGGGTTGTCAATAGAAGCAGAAGTGTACCAAGGCTTTCCAATTCTAATAAACTGAACAGCATTCTAAGAGGAGGTGAAAAGAAGAAATTTTCTTGTAGAATACAAAAATTTCAACGCCTGACAAGGAAATCTCTCGCATGGACTCTACAATATTGCACATGCCCACAGGGAGAGTGGTTAAGGAAGAACACCGCCCACCTTGACACAACAACTCTAGTTGAAGAGAGTTCCAACACCTTCTATATGATATTATATGACCCTCAACATGTCATTGCATTTTCCGATGGAGAGATACGTCAGCAATTTTCTATTTGTTTCTGTTGTACTTTTCTTGCTGGAGAAATACAGGTAAGTAAAGAGTCGTATGAGGTTGCCTTCTTTTCTCCTGCAGAAATCGAACGTTTGCAGATGCATCCTTCCATTCGTTTGCGTATTCAACACTACTTAGAACACCACTCACAACCAGTCATTGCCTAGTATTAGGCTATCACTGATAGCGCAACACCTCCAGGGGGCGCACACGCGTTGCATGCCAGGACACGAGGAGCGCGACAAGCATTGTGACGATAGATGTTACCGCGACAATGAGCACAATAAGCCAGAAACCAACATCAATCTGAACCTGGAAAACAAACTTGCTTAGTACGGTGATTGATCCCGCGACCAGCAGCATTGCGACCAGCGAACCAAGAAGGCCAACAAGTCCATTCTCGATGAGCACCGTGGCGAGTACAGAACGACTGGTATAGCCCACAGATTTGAGGATACCTATCTCGCGTTGCCGTTCTAGCATTGCCAGTGCTACAGCGTTGGCAATGATAATCAGGGCAGCAATCATAGCCAGTGACGCAACAGTGGTAAGCAAGATGACAAGGTTGTCGAGTACTTGATTGATAATTGCATCAATATCAACCACGCTGAACACTATCGCACTCGGTATTGCCCTATTGATGTTACGCTTAAATGTGGGAAGTTGGTTAGGATCAACTTTGAGCGAATATATCTCCAATGTCGATGCTCCACCTAGTTGTGCCGCAACATTTGTATCACACAGGATAGATGCGAACGTAGGATTCTTTGTCGGATCGGAGTCGTCATAAAAGCCAACAATGGTTAGCACCTTTGTTACGTTACCGTCCGCGCTTTGCTCGATAACAGTATCATTCACATTCAAATGCAACGGGGCGTTTTGCAGCGACGAATTCACGAGGATGTTATTTGTACCGGAATCAGACGGACTCAGGTTACGCCCACTATGCAAGGTAATGACAGGAATATTATTGCCACCATTCTTCAGAGTATAGCCTTCGATGCTGGCTAACCTGTTCACCGCATCTTTAGAAGAACTCCCTTTCCCTTTTGAGACACTGCGTTTCAGCACCGTGTTCAGGTCTTGTCCCTGGATAAAAAGCGGATAGACCTGTCGTACCACTACATTTGTTACGGTCTTGCTTGCATCAACACCCCTTTGGTGCGCGACCTGTGCAGCTATTAGCCCCTGCTGTTTCGGCTGTGCGGCGATGAAAACGTTCCGCGTGAACAATGTATCAAGTGTGCTATTAATAGTGTCTTTGATGCCTTGCCCTAGGACAAGGACGAGTCCAATCGCAAACACACCCACAAAGAGGGCAGTGAGTGTAGTTGTTGTACGCAGACGTTGGCGTCCCATATTACGATACGCAAGCATTACCGATGTTTTCCAGGCACGTGGCGCGAACATAACCACACTATCAAGTATCGTTGCAAAAAAGAATACCAGCGTCCCTCCAACCAGCACAAGCCCTAATGCACCAAAAATCGCTTCCGCATATATACCAATCATACTGCTACCATGATGCGAAGCATAGCTATTAATGGTTGTCCCTAGCAATCCCAGCAAACCAAAGATAAGCGAGGCAAGCACAACGGCACCTAGCGCGGCGAGTAGCCAGAGCAGAATACGAGTTTGCGGCTTTTCGTAAACAGGCAACTTTGAGATAGCTAGCACAAGAAGGCCAAGACCTAGTGCTAATATGAGAATGATCAGCGCACCACCATACACAGCGATAATAGCGGTCGTCACGCTTCCGAGAATACTTGCTGCTAGCGCGACAAATAGAACAGAAAGGACAACAAGTAAGACAAACGTGGTAACGCGAGAACTTGTACCTGTTACTTCCCCACTATCGCGTAGCACAGCTAGTGGTCGTATTTGGCTTGCCTGTACAATGGGCAGCAAGCCGAAAATTAACGCAGTCGAGAGGCCAATAACGAAACCAGAGCCAATTGTTGTTGGGTCGAGCACGATTGGTAGATGCAATGGAAAGGCATACTCCACGATGGCACGTACTAAGTAGCTCGCTCCAATACCTATAATTGTACCAACGATTCCCCCTATAAGGCCGAGGAGGGCCGCTTCCAGGCCAAAGAGTCCATATAAATCGAGCTGGCGGTAGCCGGTTGTCTTGAGCATAGCGATCTCGACCTGTCGTCGTCGTAGCAACACTTGCATTGTATTGATGATACCAATGCCACCGATAAAGAGGGCTAAAAGACCAACGATGCGTAGAAAAAGCCAAATCTGATCGACCTGGCTCTGTCGGCGGTGCAGCAAGTCTTGCGCGGTGATAAGAGTTACGGTGGGAAAGTTCTGGCTAATCTGTGCCTGTACCGAGGCTAAATTCGTGGTTGGAAGTGTTGTATAGACCGTACTATATTGCTCAGGAAGTGGTGAAGCGTTTGCACCGGGAATGGCAGTCAGAGTATTTTGTGCAAGAATAATCTGTGGTCCCTGAAAAGCTCCTCCTTCTTGAAACTCAGCCGCAATTGTAATGGGAATACTACGTCCATCAGTTGTTTTCACAGTATACGTACTTCCAATGTGTGCATGAAGAGTTTGGAAAATATGCATACTGATAGCCACATTATTGTTATGTACGACCTGTTGAATTGTCAGGTTCTGGGAAGGAGCAATAAAACTCGCTTGCCCGACCAAAGGAAAGTTGTTTGATATCACCACAACGCCGAATGTTTGCTCATCGCCAGAAGACGAAGTGATCGTACCACCTGTATTGTATGACGTAGCATACGCGGTGATACTGCCTCGTTGCTTGAGTTGATCGAAAAACGATAGGTCGCGTTTGCGTAGTGGAGAGACGCCAGCGTTGACGCGCAGGTCGCCACCGTTAGCCTCTACAATGTTGCCCACGAGTGCCTGGTTAACGCTTAACCCGACAAGCTGCAGTGCTACAATCGCCATCACCCCTACCGCTACACAAAAGATAGCGAGTATCGTTCTTTGACCACCGCGCAAGAGTGAGCGTGAGGCATATGACCAATATAATCCAAGTCGCATATATATTTATCCTTTTAGATGAAAGAGTTGTGTGGAAGCAAGAAAGGGTACAAATTTTCAGGGACGAGTGAATTGTAGTTGAGAACGCACCGTTATTCTGATTGCAGTTTGAGAACGAATAAAACACCCTCTCTCCATTGTTATACATGAAGGTATTATAGAACAGATTTTATATAGTTGGCCTAGTTCTCCTTACCTAATGTCTGCTAGTTCACAGCAGATATAGCTTAAATGTGTTATGCTACTTATTATTAAAAATGAAAAGTTTCTGTATGACATAAAATTTTCTACTTTGCATAAGGTTGATGTAACTGATGGACACCTCTATCCGTTTCTACAATACGAATAGCAACGTGCATTCCCCATTTGAGGGGGAACACGCAAATAGGTTCACCGTTCCATTGCCAACGGATGGGGAAGGCAGTGTGTCTGAAACACACATAGATGTACGAGAAACGCATTCTAGTACGCTCTCTGAGATACAAGAGCAAACTCAGGCGATAGAGCATGTAGATACAGTAGATGTCGCTGATTTTGAGGCGATTTTTCTGCGCTTTCAGACACCTATTACAAACTTCATTTACCATCTCATTGGCAACCGTGAACAAGCATATGACTTGACACAAGACGTGTTCGTAAAAGCATATAAAGCATTACTTAATGGAACAGCAGTGCAACCAGGAGCACTTTCTGCCTGGCTATATCGTATAGCAGCTAATACGACAACCGATACATTACGGCGTCGTAGACTCATCTCCTGGTTGCCTCTCTCGTTATTCAACGAGGATCGTGGCATAGGTGCTGGTATGCTTTCTGATTCTGGTGGAACAGCAGATAGCTTTACGAATACAAGTGAAGAAAACCATTCAGGATCGGTCAGTGCGCTTTATGAGCGCAATGGCTATGATGGCGGACGGTTTGAAAATCGGGTTGCAGATAAAGAGATCGTTGAGCGTGTTATGAAGCAATTACAGCCAAAATACGCAGCTTGTCTCTGGCTCTACGAAAACGATGGCTTGTCTTGTGCAGAAATCGCAGATGTACTTAATATTAGTGCATCGGCAGTCAAGATGCGGCTCATGCGAGCACGGGAACGGTTTATTGGATTATACAAAAAAGAGGTCGGTGAAGAGTGAACTGTAACCAAGCACGGTCAATGCTCGCAGCATATCGTGAATTGAAACATGAGCAAGTTGATACTACAGAGTTAGATACACATTTAGAGCAATGTGCAGCGTGCAGAAACATTCTTGCTCAACAGATGGCCGTTGGTGATCGTCTTCGCCTGTTGCCCGTACTGGAACCTGCGCCCGACGCGCATATCAAACTTATGCAAACGTTGGCCGCAGAACATCTACGCTTTCTACAACGTTCATCTAACGCGCACGCATCCTCTGCCTCTTCAGTACCAGATTTTCTCAAGCCGTATATGAAGGATCAAGTAGCAGCACAAGCAAAAGCACCAAACGCGCTTAAAGCATTTTCCACGGCTGAGACTGGTCCTTTGCCCATTATTCCTAAACAACGTAAGAGGCGCGTGGCTCCAATGGGACAATTTGCGGTGCTTGGGCTAGCGGCAAGTTTCTTGATGATTTTTCTTGTTGGAGGTCTTGTCTCACTCCTGGCACTGGCAAATCATGGTGTTGGAGGAACGAACAATACAGCATCTATCACACGCCCCTCATTAATTGCATCTGTAAGTTATACTGCCGAAACATCCTATTCACATGTTGCAAGTGCGGTTGCAACTCATGAGCATATTTATTACTCTGCTTATGGTGATGGTCAGACGCAGTGGATGCTTGAACAGATAAATGGCACTCCAAAGGATGCCCAAAGCAGTCCTTTACTACAAACAAGTAGTCCTAATCCACTATTTGTTCTTGGGGCATCGGAGCAATGGTTGATCTGGTTACAGCTTGATCCTCAGAAAAGGGAGCAAGAAGTGCATCAGGATCATATAACTCCTTCTTTCACAAGAACGTGGAGTTTGAATGCGCTCTCCCTCGCACCCACACAAAATAGTTTATCTTCTTTTGCAACACCAATTGTACTGCAAAGTGGAACCTTCGATACAGCAACAGTTCCTGATTGGGTGCATACACCAATTCAAGGCGTCTCGTTTATACAACAAGATACGTTGCTTGTCACATCTGTCGATGCAAAGGGTAACGCACAGTTGATGCGCTATGAATTAAACAAGGACTCACGCACGCTTGCTACCTCTATCATAACAGCCAATAATGGACATATTCTTACCTCGCCAACGGCTACCGATGATGGAACACACATTTTCTGGGCAGAGGAATGGTTTACAGACGATTTGCAACCGCATAGCACCGTTTGGACACAAGAAGCGACGACAGAGATAACTCGTCAGCATGGGGCATGGCATCCAAGCGTAACACTAGCAAAGCATATCTATCGCTCCGATGAAACATCGTTTCACCCCCAAGTTATCAATAATATGCTCTTCTTGCTCAGTACAGATGACTCTGTAGCATCAGCACAGGGAACACCTGGTGCGACCAGTACGCCAACGATACAAGCAAAAGCGACGCCTGTATCAACAGAACCCGTCATCTCGCGGTTCACGGATATCTATCCTACACAGATCGACGAGTCCATACATGGAACGGTCCTGGCATTTCCACTTGACGATCCAACGGCATTGCCTACGACGCTCTCAAGTGATAGTACCGCTGCGGCCTTACAAGGTGGAACACGCTTTCTTGTATGGCAGAGCAGTACGGGCTATCAGATGTATGATGCCTTTACAAAATCACCACCAGTTGAGGTCAAAGATAGCACGAAGGATACAGCATTTCTGACCGTCAACGCCGCCTCTGCGGTATGGGTTGCCAAAGAAGATTCTTCTACAGAAGGTGTCCCACAAACGGCAACATTTAGTATGTTCAATTGGCCTAGCTAGAAGTCTAAGGAGACACAAGAAAGCAGGTGAGCATTAGATGTGCTCACCTGCTTTCTTGTGTCTCCTTAGACTTTTTCTTTCTGATTATCTAGCACATCCATGTGAATATGATGCAGCTTTTGCTCTATTTCCTGCATCTTCGTCACCATAACGCTCATCTCTAGCTCTGACTTCACATCTACTTGATAATCAAGGTCTGCTTTGATACGGTCTTTGGCCGCTTGCCTATTCTGGCTTATAAGTACGAAAATGGAAAGAAAGATTGCTTCGAGCGAGACGGCCATTGTGAGAAACTGGAATGGGTAGGGATCAAAATGAGTACTCTTTGGACCAAGCGTGTTTAAAATTATCCAGACTAGAAAGGCGACAAGATTTATGAGCAAGAAAGGCATTGAGCCACTAAAATCCGCGATGAGGTCTGCAATCCTCTGACCAACAGAAGAATGGACCTCTTCTGCGTCATTTGGGTTGCGGCTAACGCGAGTTCGCAGGATATCGTCAGTGTGTTTAAGACGTTGCCCAAGCTCTATTAACACATCGAGGGCCGCGTCGGGGCGCCGACGAAGGAAGTCAAAAAACTCATCGCGCTGTAGTTCTAGCGTTACAACCTCCTCTTCTGAAGTTGCACTCGCTGAGCGTGTTTCACCACTGAGCATAGCAAGTTCTCCGAAGAACTTCCCTGGCCCTAACATATCTAGCACTACTTTTTTGCCATCGGTATCCGTAAGCCATACCTCGACTTGACCGCGCTCAATAATGTTAAACGTACAGGTGGGGTCTCCTGCCTTCATGACTTGCTGCCCAGGCTGAAAAATACGTTCAGTCATGATGGAACGGACCTCAGCTCGCTCATCATCATCCATATTAGAAAAAAGTGGTATCTCTGCAAGAAGTCGTGTTGTTACTACACTCATAGGATCATGCCATCCATTTCTCAGCACCCAAGCAGCTTTGCGATGAGCATACGCTGAATCTCGCTGGTGCCTTCGCCAATTTCGTTGATTTTCACGCTACGAAAGTAGCGAGAGACGGGGTACTCGTCCATAAAGCCATAGCCACCATGTATTTGTACCGCTTGATTGGCCGCCCGATTCGCAGTTTCAGAAGCAAAAAGTTTTGCCATTGATGCCTCGCGTGTATAAGGCTTACCCTGCATATGTAACCATGCAGCCTTATAATACATTAGACGCGCCAACTCAATCTCGGTATCCATATCGGCTAGCTTAAACTGAATGGCTTGATTCTTACTGATGGAACGCCCAAACTGCTTGCGTTGTTGTGCATAGCTTAGAGCTTCATCGAGGCATGCCTGCGCTAAACCAACGCAAAGGGCTGCGATAGCCACGCGTCCTGCATCAAGAATTTGCATGAATTGCTTGAAGCCTTCTCCGCGCTGTCCAAGAATATTTTCTTCTGGCACAACACACTCTTCAAAAGCAAGCGGTCGTGTATCCGATGCTCTCCAACCCATTTTTTTATATGGTTTACCTATAGCATAGCCCGGAGTGCCTTTGGGCACGACAACATTGGTGATCTCATTACGTCCATCGGGTCGCGTACCCGTTATAGCGGTAATGGTCACGCCACCTGTCATATCGGTACCTGCATTCGTAATAAACTCTTTTGAGCCGTTGATATGCCATTGTCCGTTCTGTAGGACCGCACGGGTTTGTGTACCACCAGAGTCAGAACCAGCTTCTGGTTCGGTTAGCCCAAAAGCCCACAGTTGTTCGCCACGAGCAAGTGGAGAGAGAAAGTGCTCTTTCTGTACTTCACTGCCAAAGAGGTAAAACGGTGAAGCTCCCAACGATGTATGAGCCTCCATTGTGATGCCGACCGAAACATCGCCACGCGAAATCTCCTCAATAGCAATACAGTAAGATAAGAAGTCTGCACCAGCCCCACCATATTGCTCTGGGAAAGGCAATCCTAATAGGCCAAGTGCTCCCATCTTACGAACAACGGCATAGGGAAACTGACCTGTTGCATCTATCTCTTCCGCGATGGGCTTGATCTCTTGTTCCGCGAACTCACGGCACGTGTCACGAATGGCTATTTGCTCCTCGTTGAGTGAAAAATCCACTGATTGCTCTCTTTCTTTTCGACGCCATGAGTAACGTCATACTATTTGCACCGCATTTGCACTGCTTATTCATTATACGAGAAACGAGCAAGAAATAGCCAAAAAACACGAGATCGACACAAAAAAAGGCAGGGATACTTCCACTGCCTTTTCTTAATGCAAGGTGCGAGTTATGAAACGATCTCGCTGCTCTCGATATGAGCACCAACACCTTTACGTAACATTGGCACTTTGTCCAGTTCTTCCCAAGGTGCGTCGATGTCTGTACGCCCAAAATGACCGAAGGCCGCTGTGGGTTGATAAATGGGACGACGCAGGTTCAACGCTTGAATGATGCCAGCAGGACGCAGATCAAAATGCTCGTTGATGAGACGAATAATTTCATCATCGGAGACTTTGCCCGTACCAAAGGTTTCGACGAAGAGCGAAAGCGGACGCGCCACACCGATAGCATAGGAAATTTGCAGTTCGAGCCGATCAGCAAGACCAGCGGCAACAATATTTTTCGCGATATGACGTGCCGCGTATGCCGCCGAGCGGTCTACTTTTGTCGGGTCCTTACCGCTAAATGCACCACCACCATGACGTGCCATACCACCATAGGTATCAACAATAATCTTACGTCCAGTGAGGCCTGCATCTCCCATTGGCCCACCCGTTACAAAGCGACCAGTTGGATTCACAAAAATCTTGGTTGACGAGTCGAGCAGATGTTCTGGAATGACAGGCTTGATGACATGCTCTAACACATCGGTACGAATCTGCTCTTGATCGACATAGCTCGCATGCTGGGTCGAGATAACGACTGTATCGACATGCACAGGACGCCCATGATCGTATTGTACCGTTACCTGACTCTTGCCGTCGGGGCGCAGATAAGCTAGTGGACCACTTCCCATCCATGCTTTACGACGCTCAACCGAAAGCTGACGAGTGAGTTTGTGTGCAAGACTAATTGGCATCGGCATATATTCGGGGGTCTCGTTACAGGCAAAGCCAATCATCATGCCCTGGTCGCCTGCACCTATCTGTTCTAGTTCATCGTCGCTCAAATGCTTAATGCCGCCGTCTTTGGCCTCCAAGGACCTACTCACGCCCATATCAATGTCTGGTGACTGCTTGCCAATTGAGGTGACGATACCACAGGTGCGATAGTCAAAGCCGTATTCCGCGTTGACATACCCTACCTGCTCAATTGTTCTACGCACAATAGCAGGCATATCAACCCATGCCGATGTTGTGATCTCGCCTGCAACCAGAACAAGACCTGTTGTCGTAGCAGTTTCACATGCGACACGAGCCAAAGGGTCCTGTATGAGAATGGCGTCGAGAATGGCGTCCGAGATTTGATCACATAGTTTGTCTGGATGCCCTTCTGTGACAGACTCACTGGTAAAAAATGACTTGGGACTTTCCATAAAATTACTCAAAGAGTTTTCCTCCTTCTTATTTTCATATCAAAAAGCCATAGACATATGGCTATAAGATATTCTAACCAAATAGATGCAGTGGGAGCGTCTTGAGGAGGAAATAGAAGTCACAAAAAACCCCTATAACGTAGGGGTATGGCGAAATGCACATTCCCCTCATCTCGCGGAACTCACAGTGCGTTGTTCCGCCGGAATTGGCACCCTTCCTGCTAAGTAGCAGATGGGTTGCCGGGCTTCGTAGGGCCGTTTCCCTCCACCTCTCTGGATGAGAGCGATCTCATTGCTATATTCAGTTGTGCTGTTCCTTCGCAATATACTTGCTTGGTGTTGTCTCTATTTTACGGCACACAGAGGTCGGTTGTCAACCAAGAATAAGGAGAGTATGTTGAGTAGTGCAGGTTGCACTACTCAACATACTCTCCTTATTCTTGGTTGATTATCTTAGGTGCCGGACTCCCATGAGTTGAGGTACTTGTCCTGCTCAGGTGTAAGAGTGTCAATGGAGATGCCCATCGCATGGAGTTTGAGACGCGCAATCTCTTTGTCCATCTCGGTAGGGATAGTATAGACATGTGGCTGCATCTGTTTGGCATTTTGCAGCATGTATTCGGAACCGAGTGCCTGGTTCGCAAAGCTCATATCCATGACGCTTGCAGGATGACCCTCAGCAGCCGAGAGATTGACGAGGCGGCCCTCGGCGAGCAAGTGAACATGACGCCCATCGCTATATGTATACTCATCAACGAAGTCACGTACACGACGCTTGGCTGTTGCCATCTTTTCCAGTGCCGTGATGTTGATTTCGTCATTGAAGTGACCCGCGTTAGCAATCAGGGCACCCTCTCTCATATTCTCAAGGTGCTGCTGGTCGATCACGTTGACGTCGCCAGTAACCGTGACAAAAATGTCACCAAGTTTAGCAGCTTCAACACCGGGCATGACACGGTAGCCATCCATAACGGCTTCAAGCGCGCGCGTGGCATCTACTTCTGTGACGATGACGTTGGCACCCATGCCATGAGCGCGTGAAGCAACGCCACGTCCACACCAGCCATAGCCGAAGACTACGAAGGTACGTCCCGCGATAAGAATGTTGGTTGAGCGAATGATAGCATCAAGGACGCTCTGCCCCGTGCCGTAGCGGTTGTCGAACATGTGCTTGGTATCAGAGTCGTTTACCGCCAGGACAGGAAACTTGAGGACGCCCTCTCTTTCCATGCTTTTCAGCCGGATCACGCCAGTTGTCGTCTCTTCCATGCCACCAATGATGCCAGCAATAAGCTCGGTACGCTTGGTATGAATCGTTGAAACGAGGTCACAACCATCGTCCATCGTCATCTGCGGCTTGTGGTCAAGTACCGCGTTGATGTGGCGGTAATATGTCTCCTCGTCCTCGCCTTTGATCGCGAAGGTGGGAATACCATATTCGTGTACGAGGGCTGCCGCAACGTCATCCTGTGTGGAAAGTGGATTCGAGGCGCACAGCACGAGGTCCGCTCCACCAGCTTTTAATGTGATAGCAAGGTTCGCAGTCTCGGTGGTGATATGCAAGCAGCCAGACATACGTATGCCTTCAAGTGGCTTATCCTTAGCAAAACGCTCACGAATGAGACGTAGTACAGGCATTTCTTTTGCTGCCCACTCGATACGGCTCTTGCCACGAGCGGACAAGGCGATGTCTTTTACATCACCATGAATTGAGGTTGTCATAATCTATTAGTGTTCCCTTCTTTATGTGTAACAGTGCGTTAGGACAAAATAAAGCAAGATTGCTAAACGCAACATGTTTGCATTGATAGATATATCTTACAACATTTACGCTAAACACAGTGAACAGCCCCTATGCTTAGCGTACATGCCGTGTAGATTGCCAAGCAGGGTCAAAATGTGAATAGGTCACGAGTTCTTTGTAGCGTTTGGCGATATCGTCTATCGTGAGCGTGCGTAAACGGTCAATGCTAAAATCGGCGCACACGAAGGAGCCGATAATGTTGCCATGAACCACGGCACGTTTGATGTCGTCAACGGAGTAGTGTCCGTTAGCATCAGGTTCAACAGTGGAGAGATAACCGAGGAGGCCACCTGCAAAACCATCACCCGCACCTGTTGGATCAATAACCTCTTCGAGTGGATAGGCTGGCGCGGTGAAATACGTGCCATCAGCCCCAAAGAGCAGAGCACCATAGCTACCTAGCTTTACGACAACATATTGCAAGCCCATGCTCAACAAGTAGCGCACTCCCTTGAGAATACTCGCATATCCGGTATAGTGACGGACCTCTTCCTCGCTTAGCAGCAGAATATCTACACGTTTGATAACCTCTGTCAGTTGCTCTTTTGCCGTATTGATCCACAGTTCCATTGTGTCAAGAACAGTGAGACGCGCGTGAGGCATCTGGTTGAGCACCTCTAGCTGAAGCCCTGGTTGGATATTAGCGAGAAAGACAAGTGGGCTATGCTTGTACTCTTCAGGAATAATGGGATGAAAGTCCGCGTAGACGCCCAGTTGTGTGTCAAGCGTGTCACGGGAATTCATATCCATGTGATAGCGACCAGACCAATAAAATGTTTTCCCTTCCTCAATCTGTAAACCGCTCAAGCTGATTGGTCGGCTACGAAAAAAGTCAAGGTACGGCTGTGGAAAGTCACTGCCAACGACTGCGACAAGGTTCACAATATCGTAGAGAGAGGCTGCTGTTGAAAAAAACGAGGCAGCACCACCAAGGACACGTTCAGCCTTCGCAAAGGGCGTTTCTACGCTATCAAAAGCGACGGAACCAACAACAAGAATAGACACGAATGGTCCTCCATTTATACCAATATAGTAGAGTTTAAATAGGAGTTGCATCGCTGAGATGCTCGATTACTCCATCAAGAAATGCAAGAGTGTTGTGAAACTTTTCTTTTGCCATATCACGGGCAGGCTCAGTATTCAAGGATTGGTACAGGTCAATGAAACGCTCTTCGATATGACGCAGCATCGCCACAAGCATATCCCCGGTAACGGCCTTATTCGTATAACGTGCTCCCAATTCGATGAGTGATGTTACAACGGCTAGGCCACTGAGTCGTCCTAGTTTATCCGCATCATAGAGAATACAGCCTTCAAGCGAGGAGGTGCTACTTTTTTCAGCGGAATTGGGCGTCATATGAGTGAGAATGGCTTGTTCCACCTTTTGTACGAGTTCGGGTGCAACTTGCTGCGCTTGCAGGAAGTCAACAGCCATCTGTGCCGAAGCTATGTGATGCTGCTGAAAACCTTGTGAAGCGGTTGAAATATCATGCAAGTAGGCCGCGATGACAAGAGCGTCCATGTCTACGGTTTCGGCATTGCTGGTATCATCTTGTGCCTCAACGAGTGCCTCGCGTTGTAAAGCAAGCATTTTGCAATTCGCCACGACAATACTTACATACCGAAATCCTTCACTGCCCAGTGTCTTCTCAGCATAATGAGCAACTGCTTGTATTGTTGTTTCCTGTGTCTCTGCTCCCATCACCTGTTTCCCTTCCCAACGTAGTCGTTCTCTTTCTCATTCATAACTACCGCACACATCTCGCGGAGCGTTTTATGATATGGCAAGCGAACAATACCTCGTTCCGTGATAATCGCGGTTACATACTCGTGAGGCGTCACATCAAACGCGGGATTGGCGACATGCACTCCTGCTGGCGCAATAACTGTTCCACGCACAGTAGTGACTTCCTCCGTGTTGCGTTGCTCGATAGGGATAGACTCGCCTGATGCCAGCGAGAGGTCTACAGTCGAACATGGAGCAACAACGTAGAACGGAATAGAGTGAGCGCGAGCTAACACAGCAACGCTATATGTACCAATCTTGTTCGCAACATCGCCATTGGCAGCAATGCGGTCAGCACCTACGAATACTGCTTTTATACCGCCATGACGCATGAAGTGTCCAGCCATATTGTCGGTGATCAGTGTGAACGGAACTCCTGCTTGCTGTAGCTCCCAGGCGGTCAAGCGCGCACCTTGCAGTACGGGTCGTGTTTCATCGACAAACACATGGACATGTTTACCCGCTTTATGTGCAGTATAGATTGGCGACAGGGCGGTTCCACTGCCTGCGGTTGCAAGCGCACCAGCATTGCAATGAGTGAGCAAAATATCATTATCAGCGATCAAGCTTGCTCCGTATATGCCCATTTGTGTACAAGCGGCAACATCTTCGGCAGCAATCAAGAGAGCCTCTTCACGTAAAAGGTGCGCCATACCGAGTACAGTCTTTTTCTCGCGCGAAGCGCAGTCTAGCATCCGGTTGACAGCCCACGCGAGATTAACAGCGGTTGGGCGAGTGGCGCAGAGGAGACGCCCAACTGCTTGTAGTTGCTCATATGTTTGCTCAACGGTCACGTTTGTACCTTGCTCTCGCATGATACGTAGCAGTGCAAGGACCATACCAAATGCAGCCGTGACACCAATAGCAGGAGCACCGCGCACTTTCAGCATTCTGATAGCATCAGCGACTTCCTCTTCATGAGTGAGCCTAAGCATGACAACCTGTTGGGGAAGGAGCGATTGGTCGAGCAAACAGACCCAAGAGCTAGAGCCGTCCTCTTCCCACCAAACGGTTCGCACATCTGCCTGTCTTTGTTGTTTCATCTTGTCCACTGCACACATTCTTTTGTATCTTGTTCCATCACACGCTCAAAAAAGAGTTTTGTTAGAACGAGCAACTCCTATCATACGAGCGTGTTCCCCCAATAGTACTAACATAGAGGCCCTATATAGCTTAACTTCCACAAGAGTATGCTAACATGATAGTCGATACCTAACGCGAGTGCAAGTACACATGACCATTCAGGTATGTTACTCGTAGCGTCGGTTGTCCGTTCCACTACACAGAAGGTTGAAAAGCCTTTTCCATACTGGCAGATACGACAAGCAACTGTTCATCTGCACAATCTTGGGATGTGTTACTGTCACTTGCTTTGGAACGGACAAGATGATAATTGTAGCCATCGAAGGGATTGTAGCGCATGGCCCAGGTGGAAATGAAAGAAACTTCTTGGTCGTTCGACCAGATTTACGACGAATACAAAACACCTATTTATAATTATGTCTACCATTTAGTGGGAGACCGTGAGCAAGCTGACGATCTTACCCAGGACACGTTTCTAAAAGCGTTTAAGGCTCTGCCGAAAATGGATGGCAGCCTGAAACTCTCGGCGTGGTTGTACCGCATTGCGACAAATACAGCGTATGATGCGTTGCGACGTCGCAAGTTAATCGCGTGGTTGCCCTGGCAAGACCTTGACCACGAACCGGCAGATGTTGATAGCGCAGACCCACAAGAGATTTACGGCACGACTGAATTAGTACGTGCAGCACTCAGGCGGATGCCACAACAATACCGATCAGCACTGCTTTTGTATACGCAAGAAGGCTTCTCGTATAGTGAGATTGCTCGCACGTTGAATATTGCCGAGAGTGGCGTCAAAATGTACCTTTCTCGTGCAAGACAGTCATTTAGAGAACATTATCGGTCCCTTGAACAGGGAGGAGGCACCCAATGAGTAGTATTGAGCATGTCGAGGATTTATTAAGCGCGTACCTTGACAATGCTCTCACTCAGGAGGAACAAGGCCAAGTTGTGTCACATATACAGACGTGTGCTGCGTGTAGTGCTGTTCTCGCTGATTTCCGTCGCCTTGATACTCTTCTCGCAAAACAACCTCGTGTGAGTCCTCCTACGGCTCTGCGTGAGCGAATTTTTTCCTCACCAGAGTACCTGGAACTCATAGAGACCATGCCAGGACAGTATACAAACAACACACAATTCATAGGCGACGTTGAGAAGCAGCAAACCGCTTCTCCACAAGTGACACGTCTTGACGACGCGAGTCGTCCACGTCTAGTCTCGATACCCGGAAATAAGAAATCTCCTCTTTCGGACCAGGAAACAAAGGCGCGTATTCGCGTCCCACAACGTCGAAATATGCACATACAACGTATTATGCAGATAGGAATTGCCGCCTGTCTTTTTCTGACACTTGGCATTGGTAGCTTCGTTGGATGGAACCTTTGGCGAGGGCAAGGAAAGACAGCACAAGGGACATCATCGAGTATCGCTCCTCCACAGTCTCTTCATCAAGGAGGACCACTTCCAGCAGGAATGCGTTTTGTTTTTTTAAATAGCGGAAGTCTTTGGAGTGGACCAGAAGACGGAAGTACGCAAGCAATACGCTTGACGCCATCAACAGTAGTAGTCGCACCGCACTGGGCCGTTAACTCCGCGCTTTCGGGTCATGCTGCTGGGAATCTTCTTGCTTATGTCGATACTAAACAAGGCTACATCCACGTTATTCGCTCTGATGGACAAAGTGATACTGTTGTCAAACAACTGCTTTTAGGGAATGTATCAACGTCTTCTTGGAGCACACCTGCTGGATTAGCTATTTTGAGTAGTTTATCATGGTCGCCCGATGGACAGACGCTTGCGTTTATCACGGGAACAACAGAAACGTCTACGTTGTATCTCTACTCAACAAGTACAAACCAAGTACAAACGGTTGCACTTCCAAGTAAGGGTACTATCTCCCACCTTGTATGGTCTCCTAACGGGGTACGTGTCGCGTTCGATTTCACGCATAGCACGACTACCAGTATTCTCGACTACAATGTAGTTACGCACGAAGTCTTAACAATTACCGCCCTAAATAATTCAAATGATACTGTACTCACTCTTGATTGGGCTTCTACCAACGCGACTCCGGCTATCACCTGGAGCGTAGGAACGCAAGGTCATGTTCATAGCATATGGTTGCGTCATGTTGGTGGGGTGAATGGATTAGATGCTGTACAGCAGCTTGGTAGTGGAGATTATACGCAAGCGGTGTACAGCCGTAGTGGAGCAAATGGTATGGGAGGCTGGCTCCTTCGCAGTACTCCTACAACAAACACTTTGCTTGTCCTTACTCTAACGGGCACAGTGAGTACAGTAGCAAGTGGAAGTCAGATAGGTGTAGTTCAGTGGGCACCCGATGGTAAGCACATTACATACTTCGACTCATTTGCCTCTGGTGCAGGAACATTACACAGTATAGATACCACAAGCAATAGCAATACATTGATTGCACACACAGTATCCGCTACACCCTTGCCTCTGTGGTCTTCCGATGGGCAACACATTCTGTATACCAATGGAACACACAGTTTTGTTGCTGATATGCACAATGGGAAAATACAACTTTCTGTACCAGGCTCAATCACAACATTCGCATGGTCAACAACGTCACCAAACAAAGTCATTGTAGGTACTCAACAAGGTGTATATGTTGTTGACACGCACTCGAATACCGCAAAGTCTCTAAGTGGCGCGAATGCTGCTGACTCTATTGTATGGACTCAGATATCCTAAAAGCACTCATACAATCTCTCTTATCAATATTCACATGAATTTCATATGTATCAACGGAATCTTTATATCTTCTTTATGAGTAATCGGTATAGTATAGAAGGAGTCTTGTTTCGTAGCCACTAGTATAGTGGGGTGTATGTGTGTTTTGGAGGAATATTCGATGGTACTAACAGCACAAACGTCCTTTACAGAAGTTACAAATGGTCGTCCATTTTCTCATGCGGTAGTTCATACTGATGAGATAGTGAAGTTAAGCACGAAAGCTATTTTTCGAGCACGTGAAACCTCGGTTGCTACACGTGTGCTTGAGCGAATGGACAGACGTGATCGTATTGTGCTCATCCTTCTGGATGGTAGGCGCACAGTAGATGACGTGACGAGCTTGCTTCATCGCAACGAGGCAGAGATAACACAGGTACTGGTACGCCTACTTAAAAGCGGACATATTGATTATGTGGGGAACCTAAGAGTATAACCTGTACCAATTTTTCCAGACAAAAGAAATTGGTAGTAAAAATGATAACAAATTAACTCTTCATACGTTATAATACATAGGCTTAGGGCGGAAGGCGGAATATATGTGAGCAGGCACATCCACCTCGACGAGCAGCTTGTAGCATATATTTATTTATTCGTGTGACCTTTTCCCCATAGAGTTCACACGCGCGCCGCTTAAAGTTACGCACTGCTCTATGCATAGCGTGGTAAGGCGGGAACGAGTTGGCACCCCGTTTCCTCCTTACATTTCAACAAGACAAGCGAGAAAGTGTCGCATGAGATTCACAAGGCGGTCGTTAGGGGGAAAACTCACGGTAAGTGCAGTGTTAGTTCTTTTGCTCTGTATGCTCTTCTACATCATAACAACATGGGGACTCTTCACTTTTTACGCTAATCGTGAGACCAGAAACAACGCACAAACTCAGCTTTCCCTCGCGAAACAAGCTTATACAGCCCATAACACAGTATTAATACAAGCATTACAAACAATAGCTAGCGATCAGACTATCATTTCCTCCATTACAGCACAAGGGAGGATAATGCAAAGTCGTTTGCAAGAAATTTCTTCGCCTATACGGAATCGTTTCTCGCTTTCCACCATAGAGATTGTGTCACCGAACCACAACATTCTCGCGCACGGAGAGGATGATAAGGGAAATGGTACGCTATCTGTTCTTGCAGTTCCTCTTATAGATCAAGCGGCAGTTATGGGTAAGATCGCCACATCGCTGCAAACAGAAATGCTTAGTGTGTCACCCGCACAGCAGAGTAGCTGGGTATTACGTATTGCACTGCCCATTCTGCAAGGAAATCATAAGGCACCCGTTGGCGTCTTACTAGCGGCCCAACCAATTGATGATACATTTGCACAAGCAATTGTAGACCATACAAACACAAATATTTTGCTCTGTGTATCAGGCAAGTTACAAGGCATCGCGCAAACAACTCTAAATACTCTCTCTCGTACCACATTGTCTTCATCAGGGAACGTATGCCAGGAAAATACACAAAGTGTGAGTGATGGCACACAACGCTACACAGCGTTAGGGGATTTGATTCCAACAGCCTACCAAACTACAGGCTCGTCTCAACTCCTCATAATCGCTGTAGAGCCTCCGACGGCCATTTTACTGTATAATCGGCGCGTACTACTGCTCCTACTTGGAGTGGGACTATTTACCTTCGCGCTAGGCATCTTCCTCTACGCGTTTATCACGCAGATGTTTTTTATCCGTCCCTTACATCGTCTACAGGCACAAGTGCAAACTCAGGTAGTGGAGAATGCAGGAGTTATTCTGCCAGCACAAGACGAGGTCGCGATGCTTTCGCATTCGTTTGATCTCCTCTCTAAATCCTTAGAGAGCGAAAGTCAAGCTATGATTGAACAGATGAGCAACGTGCTTGTAATGAGCGAGGCTCTTATCTCGACAGTCAACCTTGAACAACTTCTAGGCGAAGTTGTGGCGCGCCTGGGACATATTATGCAAGCAAAGCATGTATCGCTACTCCTTTACGGACGTGAGATGCTTTCACCGTGGGCTGTGGCACAATGGTCCGAGACGGGAACAACAACTCCAATCGCCTTGTCACCACGTACATCAACATTATCTGATGTACAGGAGAAAGGGGAGGTCACAGTACATGCCGATCCTGATGGAGATGTTACGCTGGCCGCCACAACAAAAATGGTGGCTTTGACTCATAGTAGCAGTGGGAAGGGAAAAGCAGTTCGTCCTGCTCAAACTCCTCAGATACCCTATGGCATACGTCGCCCACGCATTCCACGTCCTGCGCTCCGTGATCTGGATATGATTTTGGCTCGCACGGTTATCTCGAAGCATAAAATTGCCTATGACGAAAATATAGCGTTAGGTTCTCAAGAGCATGAGGGCACCTGGGTGCGTATGGCACTTGACGCAGGCTATCATGCAGTCATTGCTGTACCGCTTCTTTTGCAAGATCAAGCGATTGGAGCGTTTATGCTCTACCTGGACAAGCCCTATCAGGTGAGCAAACGTGATACCTTTCTGCTCAGTACAGCCGCGATTCAAACTTCGATGGCGGTCCAGAATGCATTGTTGTTCGCGGAAGTAAAAGAGAAGAACGCCGCTCTTGAGCGCGCGAACGCTTTGAAATCACAGTTTTTGTCAACTGTAACGCATGAGTTGCGTTCTCCATTGCATAGCATTATTGGATATGGCTCACTCATTGTTGATGGCTTTGTTGAGGGCAACCTGACACCTCAGCAGGAAGAGGATATTCGCTTTATCGTGAGACGCGCCGAAGACCTCTCCGATCTTGTGGACGAAATGCTCGACCTCTCAAAAATCGAGGCAGATAAGATCGAAGTGAAACCAGAGCCAATAGAGCTTACGGCCAGTTTACAAGATGTTATCAATCAACTCAAATTAGTGGCGAATGAGAAAAAGATATATCTCACACTTGATATGGAAGAGCACATGCCACGTGTATACGCAGATGGCTATCGTTTACGACAAGTTATCACAAATCTTGTCTCTAACGCCCTGAAGTTTACAGAGCAGGGGGGCGTCACCATTCGCTGTACATCGCTACATGATAGGGGCATGGTACGCATAGCCGTACAGGATACAGGGATTGGCATCTCACCGGCCGCCCTCGGCCTCATCTTTGAGGCATTTCGACAAGCAGATGGAAGTACTACGCGGCGCTTTGGAGGTACTGGTCTGGGGCTAACAATTGCGAAGAGACTCGTTGAATTACAAGGGGGCGAGATTTCGGTAGAAAGTATCGTGGGTCAAGGCTCCATATTTTCATTGACCTTGCCTATTGCGAACGTCAAAGTATAAGCAGCAACGAAAGAAAGCATACGAGCAAACATATGAGCACACCTACACTAGGCACACCAGCAATTCTTATTGTTGAGAATGAGGCGTCGAACCGCATTCTCATTGAACGCGTCCTATCAACACGCGGCTACCGTTGTATTTCAGCGTCAAATGGTCAAGAAGCCCTTGATCTGCTCGATAAAGAGCATGTTGACCTTATTTTAACAGACCTTTCTATGCCTGTCCTTGACGGATATCGCACAACGCAATTAATTCGCTCACGTCCACATCTCGCTAACGTTCCTATTGTTGCGGTGACAGCCTTTGCGCTAAGCGATGAAGGTGAGGCAGCAAAGCGTATTGGTTGCACGGAATATTTGACCAAACCATTCAAGCCGCGTCAACTTTTAGAATTGGTGGAGCGTTTGTTGCCTCCCCAATAAACAAACGGTACACCAAACCGCATTACCCATTACTGTTGCACTCATCCATCATAGTGGGTATATGGCATAGGACCAATTAGCACGGCCTGATCGGTCTCTCTTTTTACAATATAGAGTAGGAGTTTCTTGTAAATGAACATTTCAGCAGTAACACAAGCGGCACAAGCAGTATCAACTGATGTGCTGGTTGTAACGGCGGCACGTAAAGTCGGAAAAGACGAACAAGGTGTGCAGCTTTCAGCAACCGCTGCCTCGGTGGATACGCTCTTAAATGGGCTTATTCAAGAGGTATGTGCAGATGGAGAATTCAAGGGTGGCCTCGGTGAGGTGTTGACGATTCATACAATGGGTCGTATGACTGTCAAGCGTGTACTCGTCGTTGGTTTAGGTTCGCAGGACAAGATTACAACGCAGGCACTTCATCGCGCCAGTGCCATTGCAACACGGCACGCACAAAACACAGGAGCGCACTCTATCACTCTTGCTCTACAATGGCATGGCGCGCAAAACGATGTATTCTCAAACGAGGTGCAAGCGGAGGTTGAGGGAGCGTTATTGGGACTTTATACCTTTAGAATGTATAAGCATGCCGAACAGACGAGTAATGGTAAAAATGTCTCACATATAAACGTTCTAACAGAAGAGAGTGCTGATACAACAAGCATTGAACGAGCGATTGAGCAGGGACAAGCACTGGCAGAGGCAACGAACTTTGCACGCAACCTGATTAATGAGCCTCCAAATGTGTTAACCCCCACTGAACTGGCTAACCGCGCTACGAGTATGGCGAAACAGTTTGGCTTGGAGTATGAAGTATTCGATAAGGCCAAGATTACTGAATTAGAAATGGGTGGTCTGCTTGGAGTCGCTCAGGGTAGTGCTGAACCTCCACAGTTCATTGTGCTACGCTACCGTGGTGGACAGGCAGCGGACAAAGGTATGGCACTCGTTGGCAAAGGTATTACCTTCGACACCGGTGGCATCTCGATCAAGCCAGCAGCAGGGATGGACGAGATGAAAGGCGACATGGGCGGTGCCGCTGCCGTTCTTGGCGCAATGCAAGCAATTGCCGCCCTGAAACCAGCAATCAATGTTACAGCACTTGTACCAACCTGCGAAAATATGCCGAGTGGAACAGCATATCGTCCTGGTGATATTCTACGCATCTCAAACGGCAAAACAATTGAGATCGTGAATACGGATGCCGAGGGTCGCTTGATCTTAGCTGATGCCCTTTCTTACGCGGTCAAAGAGGGTCTCTCCCCTATTGTCGATCTGGCAACGCTTACCGGTGCTATAGTTGTTGCGTTAGGAAATGTTAACACTGGAGTGTTCAGCAACGATGAGCAATTGACCAATAGTATCATCGCTGCAGGTCGGGTCGCGGGCGAAAAGTTCTGGCCGATGCCAATGGACGAAGAGTATGGCGAATCGATTAAGAGCGACATAGCCGATGTGAAGCAAACAGGCAGTCGTGCCGGTTCGTCAATTACGGCGGCGAAAATCCTGGAACAGTTCGTTGGGGATGCGAAGTGGGCACACCTGGATATCGCAGGGACCAGCTATCTCGAAACAAAAAAATCCTACCAAGAAAAAGGGGCAACAGGCGTTGGTGTACGCACACTAGCGGAACTGGCTCGCCAGTTAGCCAAGTAGATTTTTCAAATCCAAAACATCTCAATTCATGATGAGCGCGTTTGCTCATCATGAATTGAGATGTTTTGGATTTTTTAAAACGCTCGCCCTAACGCAGCTTTCGCTGCATAATAGCCACACATACCATGCACACCACCGGAAGGGGGCGTTGAGGACGAGCAAATGTAGATACGTTTGTTCGGCGTGGTATATGGGTTGAGACGAATGGTTGGACGGGTAAAGAATTGGAGCAGGTCGGCCACACCGCCATTGATATCGCCACCGATATAGTTTGCGTTATATGCCTCTATCGCGTTTGGTGGAATGACGTTTTTCGCCAGGATACGGTCATGAAAGCCGGGTGCAAAGCGTTCTATCTGTGCGTCGATGCGCTCGGTCATATCGAAGGTCGAGCCATTGGGGATATGACTGTATGCCCACACAGTATGTTTTCCTGCTGGTGCGCGTGTATCATCAAACAGGCTTTGTTGGGCAAGCAACACAAAAGGCTTTTCTGATGGAATGCCCTGTGCTATTTGTCGCTCCGAAAGTGCCACTTCCGCAAGTGTTCCCCCAATATGTACGGTGCCAGCGCGCAAGCATTCTTGAGCTTTCCAGGGAATGGGACCATCAAGCGCGTAATCAATTTTAAAAACGCCTGGACCATAACGATAGCGTTCTAAACTATGTCGATAGCCATCAGGTAAATGCTTCCCAGCAATACGCAATAGCTGACGCGGAGTGATATCAAACAAAAGAGCACGTGCGGTGGGAAGCATCTCGATTGATGTCACTTCAACACCTGTGACGATTTCGCCACCAAGTGAGCGTAGATAGGCGGCAAGCGCATCAACAATGGCTTGTGAGCCGCCACGTGGAATAGGCCAGCCTACACCATGTCCGAAGAGCGCGAGCATGATACCGAAGGCAGCACTCAAACTGTGTTCAAGTGGTAGGAATGAGTGGGCAGCCATACCTGAGAAGATAGCACGTGCTCGCTCACCTCTGAACAACTGTTTCGCAAGGCTTTCCGCAGACCGAATAGCTTCCAGCCCGAAAGGGGCCAGCATAAAAGGATGCTGAAAGGATTGCGGACGTAGAGGTCCAAGCAGAGTGTCTGCTAATGTTTGCCAATGTGTCACGAGCGGCGTCATAAAGCGGCTATACGCATCTGCATCGCAACCTAGCGTCTCAGTTGTTGCCGCGATAGAACGCTCCAGAATCATAGCCGTACCGTCATCGAGTGGATGCGCGAGTGCTGCTGGTGGCTGAATCCATTCTAGCCCATATTGCTCTAATGGCTGTGTACGAAAAAATGGTGAGGCCAGCCCAAGTGGGTGAATGGCGGAACAGATGTCGTGCCTGAATCCTGGCAAGGTCAACTCTTTGGTACGCGACCCGCCACCAATAGTATCCTTTGCCTCGAAGACGACAACGGACTTGCCCGCTTGTGCTAGCGTGATAGCGGCTGCAAGACCATTTGGTCCTGAGCCGATCACAACCGCGTCATAGCTTTGTTGTAAAGACATGAAGATGCCTGATTTCTATACCCGTGTTTGCGATTGACGCATAATTTCTCGCAACTGTTCAATGTGTCCCCCACCATGCAAAATACCCAACGCATGCATACCTACAGCATTCATGGGACCAAAGCTAGGGATACGCATGATCGTCACGTCGAGATGTGGTGCATCAGGCCATGCATCAAGATACGCTTTACACATACGACGACTCTCTCTCAAACGAGCGTGGACCTGTTGCGCCGTATGAATAGTTTGCCAGGGAACCTCGTTACGCAATCGACCCTCGAAGGCAATGCCACGCGCTAAGACGGAGCCAATTGATGACGCCTCCTCAAGTGTCGCTGTCAAATGAACAATAACATGCCCCAAGGTATACGCCTCTTCACTTGCATCTTTCAAATCTGGATCATGAGGTACAAATGTGGTCCCCATATCTGTGACACCTGTAACAATAGATTCGATGGTATCGAAAAGGTCGTCAGTAGCTTTATAAAGATCAGCATGGGTAACGTCGCGTACAGCATCGGCATAGCTGGCCTTGCCCGAACGAAACGCCTCAAAATCAAGAACCATGTAGTGAAACTCCTATCGTAAATATGCTCTGTATATAGAGTAGCATATTCCGACAGGAGACGCTAAGATGGGTGAAAACGTAGCATTACAGTATCTTGCGCTCCAAACAAAGCTTGTGTACTTGCTGCCCAGCAACGTAAAGAATTATAGGACTATTCGTGTTTACTAGTATGGATATCTACATTGCCAGTCTATAAGAGGATACTATGTCCAATATTTCGTTTTCAGGCTTGCTTCTCGTCATGGTAACTGCCTTTGTCGCTCCAATCCTCCTAGGTCTAAGCCCAGCACGTCGTCTACCCTCAGTTGTGCTTGAAATTGTTGCGGGGATTCTTATTGGTCCCTCGGTACTTGGCTGGGTAAAAGTCGATTCCCCAATTCAAATTCTCTCGCTACTGGGATTAGCCTTCCTGCTCTTTCTTGCCGGTTTAGAGGTTGAGCTTGAACGTCTCAAGGGTCGTCTCCTTGTGTTCGTTAGTGGAGCATTTTTGCTTTCACTCGGTCTAGCTCTGCTAGTAGGGTTCGCGCTTTTCTTAGGTGGTCAAGTACTCTCACCACTCTTTATCGCTATTGTACTTGTTGCGACAGCCTTAGGCGTGGTTGTACCGTTGCTTAAAGATGCAGACGAGAGCGAAACTAGTTTTGGACAGCTTGTCATTGCGGGAGCGATGTTTGCTGAGTTCGGTTCAATTATCCTCCTTTCGCTTTTCTTCTCAGGCGAAGCAACAAGTACAGGCACAAAACTAGTATTGCTGGTTGGCTTCATTCTTTTAGCTGCTGCTTTTACCTTTGTAGTTCTACGATTGGAACACTCAATGCATCTCGCAGTAGTGCTTCAGAGGCTACAAGATACAACCGCGCAAATTCGTGTCCGTGGTGCCTTCATGCTTCTTGTTGCATTCGTTGCCCTTGCTGGCGCATTCGGACTCGAAACAATTCTGGGAGCATTTATAGCGGGTGTGATTCTCAGACTGATAGATGCAGACCGCATGATGACGCATCCTCAGTTTCGGCAAAAACTTGATGCGGTTGGTTTCGGGGTTTTCGTACCAGTATTTTTTGTGACAAGTGGACTGAACTTCAACCTTGCTGCACTACTGGCTAGCCCATCAACGATCTTACGTATCCCAATTTTTCTACTTGCACTGCTTCTGGTCAGGGGAATACCAGCATTACTATATCGTCCCCTTGTTGGGAGTCGTCGTGCAGTAGTTGCCGGATTACTACAAGCAACATCACTTTCATTTATTGTCGCTGCATCACAGATCGGTCTAGACTTACACTTAATTACGAAAGCGACTGGCGCAGCGCTCGTTGCCGCCGGACTCTTGTCTGTACTCATTTTCCCTATTATTGCACTAACGCTTTTGCATCAAAGTACAGATGGGACGGTTCCTGAAATGAAAAGTTAGTGTGATTGCAAAATCGCTAGAACAAGTTCATTTGACTAAATAGTACACTGAACCTTTGTTCTATCTGCTGATGAATGGAACACTTCACAAACTTTGTGTTATACTTTTCCTCATGAACATACATATTCGCTATTTTGCCTCGTTACGCGAGATTGTTGGGCGGAATGAGGAGATATTATCGGTAGATGAAGGTACGCGGGTTGCAGATGTACGCGCGCTACTCGCGGTACGCTATCCACGCTTACAACCTATTTTGGAACGCTCGGTGTGCGCGGTCAACAAGGGCTATGTACAACCTGAGACGGTGATGCATGAGCATGATGAGCTTGTGTTTATTCCCCCGATGGGTGGAGGAACGCTTATGGAGCCGTTGATTCAACTTACCAGAGAGCCGCTCAATCGGGAGGCACTAGTTGCTGCGACAAATGATCCAAGTGTTGGTGGCATCGTGGTTTTCGAGGGTGTGGTGCGCGATAATGCACGAGGGAAACAGGTGCGTTACCTCGAATATGAGGCATACGAGGAGATGGCAGAGCAGCAGATACGGACGATTATTGAAGAGGCGCAACAACGTTGGGGCGTCGAACGCGTCGCGGTAGCACATCGCTTCGGACGATTAGAAATCGGCGAGGCAAGCGTCATTATCGTTGTCGCAAGCCCTCATCGCGGAGAGGCGTTTGAGGCATGTCGCTATATTATAGATACACTCAAGAAGACCGTGCCCATCTGGAAAAAAGAGGTTGCCACGAATGGGGAGGAATGGGTAGAAGGCTAGTAGAGGACGCATTTTGTGAGTTCTTATGGTATACTTGCCGACAAGGACTAGTGTGTTCTTACATTCCCCTCGGAGGCGTTGATGAACTTATTTGAAAAGCAAGCTCGACTCAACCAACTCTTCACACAGAGTCCCGTCAATGCGGCCTACCTCGCAGGTTCTCTTAGCACTCGGACCTCTTTTGGACACCTCAGCGACGTGGATATTGCTATTCTCCTGACAGACCAGATCAAAGCCGATCAGTTCCTGGACTATCAACTGTACTTTTTCAGCGAACTGGCGAAACGGATGGAGTCAGATACGATAGACGTGGTTATCCTGAACCAAGCGTCGCTCTTAATCAAGCTTCAAGTTATCAAATACGGCCAGATTTTGTTCAGTCGCAACGAAAAACAGCGTGTTTCATTTGAGTCTAAAGCCGTCATGGATTACCTGGACTTCAAAAAGCTAGACGAAATTCAGAATCAAGCATTGAGTCGTCGCCTGTATGGACAGGTAAACCCTATAATGCCGCTCGATAAAGAGGCGTTACAGCCTAAGCTCAAACAGATTCGTGATGCGATCACCATTCTGCAGGAACTAGGCACGACCGAACGCGAGGTATTCATCGCGGATTATCATGTCTATAGCATCGCGGAACGCTATCTGCAATTAGCGATTGAGGCGAGCCTGCACATATGTAGCACTATTGTTGCTGCATTAGGGTTGCGTCGTCCAGAGGGTTATCATGAACTACTTAGCATTATTGCAGCACAGCAAATCATCCCACGGCCATTAGCATATCGCTTAGAGGTGCTTACAGACCTGCGCGATGCATTGTTGTGTGACCCTGGGACATTGAATCGTGATGTACTCTATGAGCATATCCAATATCGTCTCAGCGATCTTGAAGCGTTCGCAGACGCCATAGACGAAAAGCTTCGTCAGTAGTGTAGCAGTAGCTGAAATGAAGAGATGCTCACGGCCAAAGCTGTGAGCATCTCTTCATTTCAGCTACTGCTATACAATAACACCTTCGCGCGCACGTATCTCATCGGCTTGTTGCTTGGCTTCATCAGCTTCGGTAGTGCGACCTGTTTCACGGTAGATTTGCTCTAACGTCTCGTAGGCTAGCAACAGTGAAGGGTCCATCGAGATAGCTTGCTGGGCGGCGTCGAGTGCCTCACCATAACGTTTGGCTTCACGCAACGTATCGGCGAGATCGTTGTAGTAATCGACATTCAAGGGGTCGCTATCAATGGCATTCTGATAGTTCTCGATAGCTTCGTCATAACGTCCAAGTCCATCATAGGCACTCGCAAGTTGGTAGTAGCCTTCTGGATCGTCCTCGGAACGTTCCAATAGTGTCTTGGCAGTCTCAATAGCTTTGTCATGCTGACCCAGAGCATTGTAGGTATCAGCGAGACCAGCATAAGCGGCGGCGATATCATCGGATTGCAGTTCATCCGAGCGATCAATAAGCCCCTGATAGGCGATCAAGGCTTCGTCGTAACGCTCCGCTTCAAGATAGGCTTCCGCGAGGCTGAAGCGAGCAGTGATGCGCTGTGGGTCAATTTGAATGGAGCGGACATAAGCATCAATGGCGTCGGTTGTGTTGTCTTGCACAGACAGCCATGTTCCAAGGTGCTCCCACGCCTCTGCATCGTTAGGGTCAATAGCGACAATGCGTTTGTACGTCTCTACAGCCTGGTCACGCTCACCCATCTGTTCGTATACCGATGCCAGCATATCATAGCCAGTACGCCCCTCTGGATCGAGTGAAAGCATTTGATTAGCGATAGAGAGCGCATCATCATATTTACGCATGTCGAGGTAGATACTCGCAAGTTCGGCATAGCGTGTGGGATCGGCTGGGTCGGCATCTACACGTTTTTCTTGATCCATCAGACGACGTTGCTGGTCGTTGACACGCTCGCGTACATCGCGCAAACTATCGGCGGCAACATTGTTTTCTGGATTGAGAATAAGCGTTTGCCGATAGGCTTGAATGGCATCCTGGTACAGATTTTGTGTACGATAGGCATCGCCGATACTCATATACAATTCATCATTCTCAGGGTCAATCTCTTGCGCCAACTGGAATGTCTCTAACGACTCTTCTTGTAAACCCAATTCGCCATACAAGTTACCGAGGTTGATGTAGGCATCGAGCAATTGTGGATCGAGGTCAATCGCGCGACGATAGCCAGCAACGGCAAACTCTGTCTCGCCGAGATATTGCTGAGCAAGGGCGAGGTTATAGCGCGCACGTGCGTTTTCTGGGTCGAGAGCGACCGCTTGCTCGAATGCTTCGGCAGCCGTTTCGTAGTCGCCCTGTTCGGCGGCGGCATTGCCTCGGTCCGTTAATGCCTGCTCGGTTGGCTCTTGATTTGCCTCTTGCATTTCTTGACGGCTCACAAAGTGAACAGGGGCACTATTTTGCTCTGGTACAGGTGTAATATCTTCTGTATTTTGCTTGTCATCCATAAAAATTTTACTCCTAAAATAGGTATTTAATCCTTGCCTAGTATAGCACAGTTGGTTTAGACGTGACAGAGAGCACAAGAACCGTGCATATGGTCAATCTTCAAGTGATGGATATCGTAGGGACCCGATTGATCGCGTCCTCCGCACGAGCGAAGCAAGGTGCGGTCCTCGTCATCTCGCGAGTTCCCTGGTGTTACGTGTGATGGAGGGGAACTCCGCGCAATGAATTGCGCCACGGACGCCATAATGCCGTTTTACAAATGAATGCGGATATGTTGTTGGTAGGGACCGCTTCATCGCGTCCTCATCAACAGTTGATTGCCAGGAGGACGCGATAAAGCGGTCCCTACACCTATCCATACTCTTGTGTTAAACAGAATCATGTGGTCCCTACGATATCTGATTACTTGTGTTAGCGCACTACCGAACACGTAGAGTGAGTTGCACGTCGTAGTGTGCGCTGGGATAAAACGCCTCGGTATATTCGATAGGTGCTCCCGTTTCGTCGAAGGTTGTACAAACAAGGCGCAAGCCGGGATCGTGAGCAGCCATGTGTAGTAGTTCGGCTTCACGCGATGAAGGACTATCCCCTTTTAATGTCTGCTCCGTGATGTAGGGATGCATCCCTTCCGAGATCATGAGACTATAGAGTGACCCTTCTGCCGTCTCTTTGGCACGTTGATAGATGTTAGCGGCGCGTGGATGGGGGAGATAGTCGATTTCCAGTGCAACAGGAGTGTCATCGGCAAGGCGCAAACGTTCCAGACGTACAACCTGATCCTCGTCGTTCAAACGCAAGCGGTCACGCACAGCTTGTGAGCCGCGTACTAATTCACTAACAAGTAATGTTCCACCGGGGCGTTTACCACGCCGCTTTAGCTCTTCAGTGAAGCTAGTTAGCTCACTGATATTTTGCTGGATGCGTGGCTCACAGACAAACGTGCCACGTCCATGCTGACGATACAATAATCCTTCATGCACAAGTTCAGTTAAAGCCTGGCGCACCGTTGCGCGGCTGACCTGATACTGTGAAACCAATTCTGGTTCCGAAGGTATAGCGGTATGAGGTGCGAGATGACCAGCGCGAATCTGCTGTTTCAACACCTCTTTGAGTTGGTAATACAATGGGAGAGGATTTGAACGCTCTAGTGTTGGCATATACGGTTTCCCTTATGTCCTGACAACAGTTGTATTGTGCCTTATATGAGATGTGGGTGGCACATCAGGATACGGGAAGAATATATCACAAAAGAACGTCGGCGTCGAGAGGGAAAATTTAATACGCTTTCTTGCGTTGTACAACGCATCCTCGCACATTTGAAACAAGGTATTTCTGCTCAATAAACTGTGTTCGTAATCATCGTGACGCAACGCTTTTAATGTCAAATGTGATGTCAACTCTTCGCTGTTTCTACCCTGTATCAATCTTGTTAAATTGGGACACTTCATTGCTTAAAATAGTATAGAGTGTGTTCCAGTCACTAGAAAGGTTGAGTTGTCTAGTAAGCGAAAGAAGTTTATAGATGGCGAACTGCTGTTCCTGGGACCCCGATGTGCTAAACTGATAAAGTTGCTGTACTACTTCTTATTTGCATTACCATATCTAGTGTGGTATCCAGAGATACTAAATATATTAATGCGTCTCGACCATAATTTGTGTATTGCCGTGTCTTGACCAATCTTCCAAGATAGTTAAGTGCCACTACCTTTTGGTCTGGGAAGAATGAAGTTTTTATGATAGTCCTCAAAGACAGGATAACTTGCTCTACTAGCTCGTTCTCTACTACTATAGTGCTTCGATGAACATGAGGAGAGGAAGCAAGTACTATTGCCAGAACGAGGAACTAACGAGATTGCAGTAACTCCTCATGAAGAGTCAGCACCTCGCTCCACCTTGTTGTGAAATGAAACCAATGGGATAGACGGGTTTCAGGAGTCAATCCATTGCTTAACGTCTGTTTCTCCCATTTTGATATAGTCATCCTAATCTGCGGCGTGTGAGTTTCTTTATAGAAGGAGAGGAGCAATTTGTCTTCTATTGCCAGAGGCACAACGACTTTTTTTGCTGTATTCAAAAATACCACTCAGAAAAACAATATTGCAGTCTTAGACGGCGTGCGGGCTATTGCCTGTTTGAGTGTGATCGCGTACCACATTAATAGATTTACGATGGTTTCACATATCTGGAGTTGGGATATTGGACCGTTAGGCTCTTCTGTAGCACTCATGGGTTGGTCTGGGGTCACACTCTTTTTTGTGCTTTCGGGCTTCCTGCTCTTTCTGCCGTATGCCACGTCCCTCTTGTTTGATACTCCCTGGCCTTCAATGCGCGTATTCTATACACGGCGTGCTTTCCGCATTCTTCCTGGGTACTATGTTGCTCTTTTCTTGCTTATTTTCCTGGCACAGCCAGAATATCTCCACCTCGACCACGTGAAACAGCTTGGACTATTTCTGACCTTTTTTATGGATGCAAGCCCAAAAACGTATCAAATGATTGACGGCCCATTCTGGACGCTTGCCGTCGAGTGGCAATACTATATGCTCCTCCCATGTTTGGCACTCGCTTTCCGCTGGGTCGCACAACGAGGTACGACACGCCGTCGTCTGTTCACAATCATACTCTGTTTACTTGGTATGGTGGCCTGGGGTATTACTACGCGCTACTGGGGACGTTACTATATCGACTTTCATCCTGAAGCAAAGGCTACCATGCCTCAACCATACTTCAATGTTGCTCTCTTTTTCCTCTATGGAAGAACAGGGAAGTTCTTAGAAGACTTTGCAGTTGGCATGCTCATCAGCACCTTATTTGTCTATGCACAACGTGCCACATGTGACAACACAGTGCGAACCGTCTTACGACGTTCTAGCCTATGGCTCTGGAGTTGTGGGCTGCTTTGGTTACTAGGGATGGCTTCTTGGAATATCTTTCCAATTTCACGTTTTCTTGCTCCCTATCTTGGTCCGCATAACTGGTTGATAGAGCTGAATTTCTCCTTTGGCTATGGACTTTGTGTGATAGCTATTCTCTTTGGCCCAGTAGGGCTTCAACAGCTCTTTGCATGGCCTCTCTTACGCCAGCTCGGGTTTTTATCCTACAGCTTATACATCTGGCACGTACCCCTATTACTCTGGTTCATCGATCACATTTTACCGCAGGCACAAGGATGGTCCCATTTCGCGATATATTGCCTCTATTGGGTATTCATGGTGCTCGTAATACTGCCATTTTCGTATCTCTTTTATCGCTTGATTGAACAGCCCTGGATGAATAGAGCACAGAAAAGACGCAGAAAAAAGGGTACGCATCAGGTGGAAGAGTCCACCCCTTTGGCAAAGCACTCTTAACGTTTTATAATACGCGGTGCGTTCCCTCGCGCTTTGGTGTAACAAAGCGATAGCCAATCCCTGGTTCAGTAAGCAAGTAGGACGGATTAGCAGGGTCTTTCTCTAGCTTTTGGCGTAAACGATTTATGTACACACGTAGATACTCAGCCTCCCCACTATATTGTGGCCCCCAAATGGTTTGAAGCAATGTACGTTGAGTGACAACTTTACCTGCATTAAGTATTAATTGCTTTAGAAAGGCAAATTCTGTCGGAGAAAGCCGCACTTCCATGCCACGGAGTCGTACAATATGCCCGTTTAGGTCAATCTCGATATCGCCAAATTGTTTTAAGCCGCTCTCTTGTGAGAGTGTTTCTCCCTGAGTACGACGTAACACTGCTCGCACCCGTGCCAGCAATTCTTCTACTCCAAATGGCTTTGTCAAATAATCGTCTGCGCCAAGATCGAGGGCTGCGACTTTATCACTCTCATCGTCCAACGCTGTTAATACAATGATGGGTACTGCAGAGTGTTCACGCACACGGCGGCATACTTCCAGACCATCCATACGTGGCATCATGATATCCAGAATCAACAAGTGAGGATTTTCCCGTTCCCACAGTGCTACTGCCTCCAATCCATTGTTTGCTTCTATGACCTCGAAGCCACGTGCGTGCAAATTGCGACGTATGAAATCGCGTAGTGTTACTTCATCTTCAGCAAGGAGAATGCGTTTTCCTCTCGTTGTCATGCAAACCTCCGCTCTTGTGCTAAGAACGCTGATGCTATTTCATCGGTGGTCGATGAGAGAAGCGGTAATGAGAATGAGATAGTCGTACCTTGCTCTCCCCCTTCAGCCCAAATGGTACAGCCATGAGCCTCAACGAATGCCTTACAAATAGTAAGGCCAAGACCTGTGCCTCCAGAATGCTGCTGTCGCCCATGCCGCGCTCGGTAGAAGCGTTCAAACACGTGGGGAAGTTCGTCGGGAGCAATACCCGGCCCGTTGTCCGATACAGAGACGATAATTTTGTCTTGTCGCCTTTGTGTGGTGATATGTATTTCGTTCTCACCATAGGCAAGTGCATTAACAACCAGATTTTGTAGAACAACTTCTACGCGTGCGCGGTCCACATAAACTAATGGAAGATCATCAGAAATGTGTGAAGCCAGTAAAACATCGGAACGACGTAATCGCTCTATAGTTTTCGCAACAAGATGCTGTAATTTGACAGGCTCTCGATTGAGCAGCAGAAGTCCGGCTTCCTGACGCGAAAGATCGAGTAGGTTACTCACAAGTTGTGCAAGACGATCCGCTTCGTCGCTGATTGTTTGTAAGAAATGACGTTGATCTGCCAGAGACCAAGAAACATCTTCCTGAAGTAACGTTGAGGCATACCCTTTGATTGCCGCAAGTGGTGTACGTAATTCATGGCCGACAGCCGCTAACAACGTCGTCTTAAACTCATCTAATTCGTATTCTCTCGTCACGTCACGCAACAATAGGCCACGTCCAATCGTGCGTTTGGACTCATCATAAACATCAAAGAGGCGTAAGTGAATAACTTTGCGAAGACCACTATGTTGAATTTCAACAATCATTGTCGATGTTTCTGTAGATACTGCTTGTGCTAATACACGTTCACATACTTCGGGATTGACCGCTACTTTGCATAACGCTTCATAGAGCACGCTTATAGAATGAGATGCCAATACCTTACTAGATAGACCTACGAGTATGCAAGCTCCCATGTTGGCATACAAGACCTTCCCATCTGTAGCGGTGAGGACTAACCCATCATTCATGCTACCCATGATTGCCTCTAATCGTTGTTTCTCTTCTGAAGCTTGCCGATACAACAGCTCATTCTCTTCTGCTACTTCACGTATCCGTTCGTCACTTCTTTCATAAAGTACAGCATGTTCCCAGGCAAGCGTAGCATAGTTGGCGAAGGTCAATAACAGGTTGATTTCATTCTGATTAAAGCTATGGGCTTCGGTGCGATGCACAAGCAGAACAACACCTCCCGCATGCCGACTAATAATTGGAATTGCTAGTACTGCGTTGAATCCTTCGTCATAGGAAAGCGATGCAGGTTGAGAGGTGCCAAGGATTTTTTGCACAGGTCGGCCCTCACGTAGTGCCTGTACCGCAGACGAACTAGCATTTTCAGGTGAAAGCGCGAGTACATGATTATAATGTTTGCTATGACCATCACTCGCCATAACGTGTAGCACTCCCTGCCCATCTGGCAGAAGTATCGCGGCCGCCTGTACGTCTACCAGTCGTCGTACCTCACGAATGATTTTTTTTACGACGGCATATGGCTCAAGTGAACTAACGACGGCGTTTGACGTTTCAAGGAGTGTTTGCAATTCGCCGAGTTTTTCCAGGCCATCGCGTTCAAGACGTACAAGCGAACGTGCTAAGCCTCCGACCTCATCATCTCTTCTGGCAAGCATCATAGCATTTAGTGGAATTGCTTGTTCTGAAGTAGGAAGTACTTGATGCTGCATCGCCAGAGTATGCAGTGGTCGGATAACTCTGACTAGAAGCATGAGCCAGAAGAATAGACCACCGATGGTGAAAAGCAGTGCGGCTGCCAGCAACCAAAGGTGAAATTGTGTGACGACAGCGAGAGCTTCGCTTTCCGGTCTCTGCACTATAACAGCCCAACCTGTATTCAAGACGGGGACAGCACTGAAAAGCCAGTTTTGTTGATCTGGTCCTCGTGCGAGACGCGATGCCGTATGACCTTGTAGTGCTGAATCGGCTCCTGGTAGTTCGTCTAGTACCGTCTGCAACATCCGCACATGATCGGGTGTTGCCACGAGTCTCCCTTGGTCATCAATAATACTAATGAGGAGCCTACGCCCCTGATGTTGCTGTGCCTGAACAACAGAGGTCAGAGGATCACTAAGTTCTTGTAGCGAAAGGCTGACGGCTATAATACCAACTAAATTGCCAGTGGAAGAACGCATTGGTGCGGCGATAATGACGCCAGGACTGACAGGAGTTTGTGCTGCAATTTCCACAATGCCAACCTCAAAGACTGGATGTATAGCTATTCGAGCTTGTTGTACAACATTGGGCGGCGAAAATTCTGCTATGATCCCAACCGGAGGCCAAGCAACGGTTATTCCACCTAGAGGGTCAAGCCAGTAGACATGATCGACCGTATTGCGAGCTGCCTGGAAGGTACGAAAGTCCGTGATTATTGCATCAGAGGTATGAGTTTGTACAACAAGTTTTCCAAGCGAAATGAGTGCGTCTTCGGCGTCATGCAATTGCACACTCGTTTGTAGCGCAATCTCTTGTGCAAGTGCCTGATCTGAAACTTGAGCATCATTGCGTAACTGCTGCTCGACTAACGCATCAACTGCTATGCCTCCAGTAAGGACAACGACCACGAAAAGCAAATACACGCTCAGTAATTGGACGAGGAGAGAACGACGTATGAAATGTAGCATGACCAGTATTCCTCAGCGAATTCTGTCGTGTAACCCATATACACGTCTATTAAAACTTCAACGCTCATCAAATACTTCGGTCTAACGCGCTTACTAAGCACAATGAAGACAGTAAATACTCTATTTTCATTGAGATAGCACTCGTTAAGTCCTAGCTGTATATAGGGTTCTTAAGCTGATACTTCTTCCGCCGCATATCGCCATTTAGAGTGGCGATATCGGTCTATTATATCACTGTGATTACTCAATCGCTGCATATATAGCAGAGTGAGTCATTGCTCATGAGCAGCCAGTATGTGTCGATCACAAATTTGTCGTCGTCATAGGATGGATGAACAGTGGAATACATTCTTAAATAAGAGTGTAGTTGATTGGACGTAAACAACGCATAAACGTTGCCTTCCTCAGCATAAATAAAATGTATATATGCTTCTCCATATTCCGCTTAGTTGTTTGTTCAGGATAGCGAGGAGAAAGGCAGGGAAGGATTATTTACGTTTTATTTATACGGGAGCGGTCACGTTTATGTGCTGTTTACGTCCAATCAACTATACTTTCTTTACAAGCTTGTAGCATCGCACACATGCAGTGATAGCAGAAGATTACCTATGAAAGGAGTCTTGTGAACAACTCTCTTCCTATCAAAGATGTATCAACTCATTCACATAATGCGTCGGATCAAGGCACCTATGCCATCGAATTACGAGACGCGACTAAGCGGTTTCAGACGCCAAACGGCAAGGCGTATACCGCGATTCACGACATCAACTTGACCGTCGCCCCCGGCGAGTTCGTCGCTGTGGTTGGGCCAACCGGCTGTGGCAAATCCACCACATTGAGCCTTATTTCCGGGCTGGAGCAGCCGAGTGAAGGTTCAGTGCAGGTGATGGGCAAGCCCGTGCAAGGCATTGATCCGCGTATTGGCTATGTTTTCCAGGCCGATGCCGTTTTCCCCTGGAAGAGTGTCCTCAACAATGTTGCAACAGGTCCGCTATTTCGGGGTCGGCGAAAGGCCGAAGCACTGGAACTCGCTCATGATTGGATCGCACGCGTCGGGCTGTCCGGTTTCGAGAACCACTACCCACACCAACTCTCTGGTGGCATGCGTAAGCGTGTAGCGTTGGCCCAAACCTTTATCAACGAGCCGCAGATACTACTAATGGACGAGCCGTTCAGTGCGCTCGATGTGCAGACACGGGCCATGATGGAAGACGAACTGCTGCAAATGTGGTCCTCGATTTCGGCCTCGGTGGTCTTCGTCACTCACGACCTTGAGGAAGCAATTTCTCTGGCCGACCGGGTGTGCGTGCTCACAGCCGGACCAGCTACCGTCAAGGGGATTTATACCATCGATCTGCCACGTCCTCGCAACGTGGCGGAAATCCGCTTCGAGCCGCGTTTTGTCCAACTGTATCACGAAATTTGGGAAGATCTTCGCAACGAGGTGATTATTAGCTATGAGCGTAACAAACTACGAGTTTAAGGAGACTACCACTACTCCTGAGAGTCAGGGAGTGCTAGAGGCCACCGCTGCCCGCCGCCGTCGCAGTGTTATGGTCAACACGTTGCGTATCCTGCTACTGGTCGTGATCATCGGCGGCTGGGAACTCTTCACCCGTGTGGGCATCGTTGATCCATTCTTTTGGGGACGACCTTCAGGTATCTGGATGCAGTTGGTCACATGGGTTACGCAGGGAACAGCACAAGGATCATTGTGGGAGCAAATCGCGGTCACTATGGAGGAGGCCATCCTTGGCTTCGTGATTGGTGCTGTTCTCGGAGTCGTTTTCGGCATTTTGCTTGGACGCAACCGCTTCCTCGCTGATGTGCTAGGTCCCTATGTTAAGGTAGCCAATTCAATTCCACGCGTCACGCTCGCCCCTCTTTTCGCCATTGGTTTTGGCCTGGGGATGCAATCCAAAGTAGCACTGGCGGTCGTGCTAGTCTTCTTCATCGTCTTTTTCAACGCCTTTCAAGGAGTACGTGAGGTTGACCGTAACCTGCTCGCTAACGCACGCATCCTGGGGGCGAACCAGCGACGTGTCACCACAGCAGTGATCATTCCTTCTGCCCTGACATGGATATTCGCCAGTCTACACACCAGTTTCAGCTTTGCGCTAGTCGGCGCGGTGGTCGGTGAGTTCATAGGTGCGACTCAAGGTATCGGCCTGCTGATCCAGAATGCCGGATCTAACTTCAACCCCAATGGTGTCTTCGCGGCAATGGTCGTTCTGGCAATAGTGGCATTGCTGTCAGAGTTTCTTATCACAGCGCTGGAACGTCGTCTGCTCAGGTGGAAGCCTAATACCATCAGCGACGTAACCATCTAGGGCTGGAAGGGACAGAACGAATTGACCCCTCATACCAAGACTCAATGACAGCGAATGGAGCCTTGATACGGGGAGAAGGAGGAAATGACGAGAAGAGGAAGAACATCTATGGAATGTGTCATGTGAGCAAGAAAACCTCCCAGTTAATGGGATTTCCTGACAGCAATATCTTAACTGGTCACGGAAAGTGACCAGGGAAAACAAAGAGGAGACTATCTATGAACTCGCGGAATCGACAGGGGCGTCGGTACGGCCTTCTCGTCAGTATCATCTTCGTTCTGCTACTGAGTGCGTGTGGGAGTAGTGGTACCACCACCACCACCACTACCGCAAATGGTACCGTGACGACAGTTACGCACCTCAAGATCATGGTTGGCGGCATCAGCAAACAGATCTATTTGCCAAATGAGCTTACTCAGCAGCTTGGGTACTTTAAGCAGGAAGGACTCGAAGTGACGCTGATCGACGAAGCGTCGGGGCAATCGTCGGAGAATGAAGTGCTGGCCGGTCAGGTGGATGCAGGCTCCGGGTCATACAACCACACCATCGAGCTACAGCCGAAAGGCAAGCAAATGGAAGCTGTGGTTCTGTTGAACATTGCGCCAGGTGAAGCTGAGATCGTTTCTGCCAAAGCTGCCAGCCAAATTCACTCCGTCAAAGACCTCAAAGGCAAGAATTTGGGTGTGACTGAACTCGGCTCAGGAACACAAACCCTAACCACTGCACTGTTGCATAATGTTGGCGTTACGCCAGATCAGGTGCATTTTATACCAGTGGGTGCGGGAGATACGTTTATCGCAGCGTTGCAACAGGGGAAAATTGACGCTGGCATGACGACTGAACCGACGATCTCACGTATCTTATCAAGCGGTGTCGGTAAAGTCCTGGTTGACTTGCGCTCACCACAATCGACCCAGGCAGCACTTGGCGGACCCTATCCGTTCATCAGCCTGTTTATGAACAACAGCTACGTCAACAGCCACAAAGATGTCGTTCAGAAGCTGGTAAACGCCTATGTCAAGACCCTGAAGTGGATTCATACGCATACGGCTGACCAGATCGCGGCCATGATGCCGCCTGACTACTACGCCGGTAATAAGGCCTTATATGTGACGGCGTTGCAAAACCAACTGGCTATCTTCAGTCCAGACGGTGTAATGCCCACTGGCGCACCGGAGTCAGTGCTGAGCGTTGAGAATGCGAACAAACTGATCCCGGCAGGCAGTCAGATTGATCTCAGCTCAACATTCACCAATGAGTTTGTGAACAAAGCAAGCTAATCTTTCAACTTTGACGGTGAGGGAGCCAAACTCGAGTTTGGCTCCCTCACCGTTATTAAGAGGAAGCACAGCCAATATTGGCTGTAAATCCCACAATTCTACTAGTAGTTAGTCCAGTTTGATATTTAAGGAAATGCTTTCGCCTCGTGCAGATCACATGAATAAGTCTCTTCCAGGCCTTGCACCACCCCTAACACGAACCCTCTTTTGTTTGCCTCTTTGCACTCACTGTGTTATCCTATGGAGTATTGAGAGGTACTCATTAATAATGACGAAAGAGGTGCCCCACTCAACTTCTACAGCAAAGTATTTCGGGTCTATGGAAGTACATTTTATGGCGAGGTGAGTGTGTGAAAGCGAACTCTCCACACTCATCTTGTCATAGACGGATGAAGGAGATACTATTGTGGCACGAAAGCAACGAAAACACGCGCTTCTCGCAAGCACTATTTTCCTCATGCTTATGCTGAGCTCGTGTGTGCAAATCAATGGTGGCGGCGGCACAACCCCTAGTACTCAAGCGGGACCACTAAAGGTCGGGATTTCTCTGTCACTTACGGGCGATGCTTCTGGTGATGGTCAATCACTCAAGCAGGGCTATCAGTTGTGGCAAGACTACATCAATCAAAAGGGCGGTCTTCTCGGACACCAAGTCCAACTGGTTATTTATGATGACGCAACACGACCGGAGCAGGCACAGTTGAACTACCAGAAGTTGATCACCGTTGATAAGGTCAACTTCACATTTGGTCCATTCGACGATGACTTCACCGTGAATGGAGCAACGGTTGCCAGTAAGTACGGGTATCCCTTTTTACAGGGAACTGGAACGTCTCCCCAGGACTTCACGCACGGACTCACCAATATGTTCTGCGTATCGTTAACTTCCTCAAAATACATGGCGACTCTAATCAATTATATCCTCTCCTTACCCTTGCCGACGCGACCTAAGACCGTCGCCTACACCACCTCGGACAACGCCTTCACCTCATCACAGGTAACTCCTGCAATAGCGAAATTGGAAGCGGGTGGATTGAAGACTGTCTTGAACCAGACCTATCCGCAGGAAAATACCGATCTGAACCCACTCGCACAGAAGGTGGTGAACTCTCACGCCGATGTGGTCATCGCGGGCACCGACACACTTGCGAACAGCGTCGCGTATGTGAACTACTTTGCGACCCAGCATTACAATCCGAAAGTGATTATCTTCACATCCGGTCCCGACCAGGGGTCGGCGTTCACGAGCGCAATTGGGAAGCACAGCCCCGAAGGAATCCTCATTGCGAACAACGGCTGGTGGCCTCAAGTGAAGACCTACCAGAACGACTACTTTGTTCCTGCGTTCATCAAAAAATTCGGCGGTGATGAGAATGGCATTGGCTCAGATGCTGTGCAGGCGTTCTCCATAGGTCAAACACTCGAGCAAGCAGTCAATACTTCACAGAGCATTGAAAACGTAAAGCTCATGAGCGCACTTCGCACGGGAACGTTCAATACGCTTCAAGGACCAGTCAAGTTCGGCGCAGACGGGGAGAACGTCGTGGCATCTCCCTACCTTTTCCAATGGCAAAAGAACGCGTTAATTCCGGTATACCCGCTTACCATCGCTCAATCAAGCGTAGAGTATCCTAAAGCTCCCTGGAAAGACTAGTCTTTCCAGGGCAGAACCACTACACGAGAAAAGCGTTCTCCCGTCCGCCCACCGTCAACGGCGAATGATGCCATTGACAGTGGGCGAACTACTAGAAAGGTTGATCAGTGTCCATCATCTTACAAGGCGTCGTTCAAGGTGTCATACTGGGGGTTCTGACAGGCGGTGTCTATGCGCTTATGGCTTCGGGGTTGACGTTGATTTTCGGCGTGCTTGAAATCATCAACGTCGCACAAGGTATCCTGGTCGTGTTGGGAGCCTACCTGAGTTTTGTTTTGGAGAAGAACCTGCACATCGACCTCTTTTTAGGACTTTTCATCACGCTTCCGCTCATGTTCGGTCTGGGAGTCCTGCTCGAATGGGTCGTGATCCGAAGGCTGAAGCAGGAACAAATCACCTTGTCCATCCTGGCAACCTACGCGATAGCACTCATCATCGAGGGCATCCTCGGTTTCTTTTTTACCACAAATTTTCGGGAACTGCATACGTGGTATATCGACGGCACATTTAGCGTGGACGGATTCTACATCAACTACGTCTATATTTTCACATTTCTCTTAAGTGTGGTCCTCTTGATCGCAGTCTTCTTGCTGGTCTACCGAACTGATTTTGGACGCAAATTGCGTGCATCAATGCAGAACCGCACTGCGGCGGCCCTCATTGGCATCAACGTGTCACGCATACAGGCGATCACTTATGGTTTGGGGACTGCTCTTGCCGCTGCAGGCGGTATGGCGTTTGGCGCGACAAATGCGTTTAATCCTGCGAGTTCGTATGACTTGATTTACCGCTTGCTCGTCATTATCGTGTTAGGCGGTCTCGGAAGCCTGCGAGGGGCCCTGGTTGGATCGCTTCTCATGGTCATTCTTGGAGATGTTGTAGCACTAGTCTGGTCCCCGGTCTGGTCAAGCACCGTCTTTTTCGCTCTCCTCGTGATCCTGCTTGTATTTCGACCACAGGGACTCTTTGGACGACTTGAGGGAAGAAAGCAATGAACACACTGAGAAGAGGAGGAATCCTCGTACTCCTGGTCCTAGCCCTGATATTTCCCTTGGTGATCTCTCCCAATAACGTCGTCACCGAAATTGGCATTTACACGCTCATCTTCGCGGTAGGAGCAACGGGTTGGAATGTCTTTTCCGGCTACACAGGCTATATATCCGTTGGTCATACCGTCTACTTCGGTGTTGGAGCCTATACTATGGCTCTGACCTGCCAGAACATGAGCATTCCGGGTGGATTTCTTCCCTTTCTGGTTGTTCCACTGGCCGGACTCGTCGCGAGCCTCTTCGCCATTCCTCTGGGTGCCATCGTGCTACGCACGCGGAGGTACGCCTTTAGCATAACCACTATCGCGGTGCTGTTCATCTTCCAACTCCTGGGATTTAATTTAAGGGGCATTACGAACGGTTCTGCTGGCCTGTACTTGCCTGTAATACCCGGCTTTCCTGGTTTAACCGATCTCTATTTCTACTACGTGGCATTGATCCTGGTCCTGGTCGCGGTCGCGGTCTCCTGGCGCATCCGCCACTCGAAGTACGGCCTGGGCCTCCTCGCCATCCGTGACGATGAGGACCGCGCCTTTGGTCTGGGAATAAAAACAGGGTACTACAAACTCGCCGCGTATGTGGTCTCCGCGCTCTTTGTCGGGATGGCGGGTGCTATGTTCGCCTACTTCGTTGGGACCATTCATCCAGAGTTTGTCTTTGACCCCATCGTGGATGTCAATTTGACCACCATCGCCTTTCTGGGTGGGCTGGGAACACTTTCAGGCACGCTGATTGGAGCAGTACTGGTCGTGCCTTTACAACAATGGTTGACGCTTCAGTTTGGTGGCAGTAGCTTAAATCTTATTCTGTTCGGCACGTTCCTCCTGCTTATCCTCCTCGTCATGCCACAGGGCATTGTCCCAACCGCGAAAAGTAAGTGGATAGCCTGGAGAGCTTCTCATCCTAAGAAGGTTCGTGTCCCTGCTCCACCTCAGGAACGACCCGCCCTTGTAGAGAGGAGCGAGGGATGAGCCTTTTAGAAATACAAGCAGTTTCTAAATCCTTTGGGGGGATACGCGCATTAGATGGTTGCTCCCTCATCGTTGAGCAGGGAACGATCACAGGGTTGATTGGTCCAAACGGCTCAGGAAAAACGACGCTGTTCAATGTGATCACTGGCTACGAGCATATAGATACGGGTGAAATACGCTTCGGCGGCAGAGCCATCTCAACAGAGAAAGCTGATAGGATATTCGACTTGGGGATCGGGCGCACGTTCCAACTGACGCGCATCTTCCCGCGCCTCACCGTTCTCGAAAACATGCATGTTGCTCTTCCTCGTCAGGTGAGAGGCTTACTCAAACAGTGGGGATCATCGGACGAGCGACAGCAGGCCCTGGACCTGCTCGACTTCGTGAACCTGGGCAAACTCCAAGACGAGTTGGCGGGCAACCTCTCGTATGGACAGAAGAAACTTCTGGAATTCGCGCTCATCCTTGTGGCAAAGCCCCAGATGATCCTCTTGGATGAGCCAGCCGGTGGTGTGAACCCCACGATGATCAACGAACTGGCGCGGAGCATCCGTAGTCTCAACGAGCAGCAGAAACTCACGTTCCTGGTCGTCGAACACAATATGGAATTCGTGATGCGACTCTGCCATAGGGTAAATGTGATGCACCGAGGAACGACAATCGCAAGTGGGGCACCCGAAGAGATACGTACAAATCCAATGGTGCTTGATGCCTACTTAGGAGCGTGAATATGCTGAAGTTAACACAGGTTGTTGCAGGCTATGGCGGTGGAGACGTTTTACAAGGGGTGGACCTTGAAGTCGTGCAAGGGTCTCTGACCTGCATCGTCGGGCCGAATGGTGCGGGGAAGTCCACTGTGCTACGAACGATTAGTGGCCTGCTGAAGCCGCGTCTAGGGACGATCACGTATACTCACCCCACGACACAGAAGGTACATAGTCTAGTAGGCATGACAACGCAACGCATCTTGGAGTTGGGGATAGTGCAAATCGCGCAAGAGCATAGTCTCTTCCCCGAGATGAGTATACGCGAAAATATGGAGTTGGGGGGACAAATCCTGCGCGACCGTAGCCAGATCGCACGCCGCCTGCGTGAGATCGAGGAGAGGTTCCCACTTGTGAAGGAGAGGGCAAAAGAACAAGCGCGCAGCCTTTCGGGGGGACAGCAGCGTCAGATTGAGATCGCACGTGCATTGATGCTCAGCCCGACGCTGGTGCTTGTGGATGAGCCTTCGATGAGTCTCGATCCCAAAACGCTTGAGCAAGTTTTTCTCACTATCGGGGAGATGCATAGCACTGGCACTACGGTGCTACTGGTCGAACAAAACGTTCGTGCGGGACTCGCCATCGCGACTCGTGGAGTTGTGATGGAGTCGGGGCGAGTACGTATGGAGGGTCCAGCGAAACAGGTGAGAGAAGACCCTGAGATGAATCACCTGTTCTTCGGTGGAACCCTTTCGGGTGCTTATACCAATTTGCATTCTAAGCCTCAATTCTGAAATGGGGAAAGAACATCATGGAACAAAAATGGTCTTGATCAGCGGTCAACTCGCTGAGTCCTTTACAAAGAAGCTCGGTACCTATCGTCTCCAGTGCTGGAACCAGGGATGCTACACCATCATCCAACGAGAAAAAGAGGTGAGAGCCAAAGGTTACACAGGGTCACAACGAGCGATCTACCGCTATACTTAGCTCATTCCTTCCCTTCGCGAGAATGCATAGAAGCCTTGAGACAGCTCCTATGCATTCTCGTGAAGGGAAAAGGGGAGACACAAGAAGTGTCCTTCTTTTCCCTTCAGAAGCCTCTCCCCTTTGCTTTCAGGTCATCCATTCCCTTCTCCTGGACGATACGTGCCAAAGCTCCAGACATGTCCTTCATTATCCCGTGTGCAATATTCACGAGCACCATAGTCGGTCGTCTTGGGTTCGTACACGATCTCGGCTCCCGCAGCTTTGGCATGCGCGTAGTGAGCATCGGGATCGGCGACGTAGACATACACGGTCTGACTCACCGCAGGCAGGTCCCGTGGACTCCTCCATCCTCGCTCCTCCTGCGCTGTTCCCAGCAAAATGACCCCACCTCCAAAGCTCATCTCTGCGTGGGCGATGCCTCCATCAGAGGTGGAGACTTCCAGGAGCTTTTTGAAACCAAAAGCCCTCTCCAACCAAGCAAGTGCGGCATGGGGGTCTCGATAGGTGAGGGCGGGATAGATACCCGACAATCCCTCCGGCGTCTTCTGGGTCATGAAACAATTCTCCTTTCAAATGGGTTTTTCAAGCCATTCCAAGAAGAGTGTACGCTAGCAGAGGAGTGGATGTCTTGGATAAATTTTACCTGTATCTATCTGGAAATCTCTTTGAGGTACTCAATCACCCACCATGCCTCCACCATCAGGCAGGCGGCGACTGAGCAACTCACGAGGGGGGAAGCCGGAGAACGCACGGAAATCTCTGATCAAGTGTGCCTGGTCATAGTAGCCACAGTCGAGCGCGATCTCGGCCCAATGGTCTCCATCCCCATCCTTAAGACGGTGTAAGGCACCTTGAAAGCGTAGGATGCGAGCCAGCACCTTAGGCGAGACACCGATCTGTTCATGGAACTGAGCGATCAAATGCTTCTGGCTCCATCCAAGTTCGTCGGCGAGCTGACTGATTCTGAGGCGACCGCTCGCTTCCAGCAACCTGTGCCAGGACCAGACGACTTCTGCTGAAGGAATACGAGCAGTTTCCAGACATGCCGCGAGGGTCGTATCGAGAATGGCAAAACGGGCTTCCCAACTCGGCCCTTCGTAGAGCTGTCTCACGAGGCGGTGTGCTCTCGTTCCAAAGAGATCTTCAAGGTCAACGACTCGATTAGTGAACTCATGCATCGGCACACCAAAGCACCGATGCGCGCCAATCGGCGTGAAGTTCACCTGGATACCTTGCCATTCCCCACACGACTGGGTGAGCATGTACGAGTCGTGCAATCCAGCAATGAAGGTCGAGTGAGGATCGGTTGTCCCTGCCGGATTTCGAGGATTGATGACATGAAGCCCCGGTCCCAGACTGATGATGAGCACAACATCGCTCGATGGAGTCTCCAGACGACGTGCAAAACCTGGCGTGCGCTCCACGTAGCCCTGGTAGCTCTGGATGGAACCACGCAGTCGTGCATCTGGTTCACCGAGCACCATCTCCCACTGAGCGAGGGCGGACTGATGCTGCCGAGTGTGCAAGGGAGAGACATGAGTTCCCATGATCGGTTCTCCTGAATGCGAACACCTTCTCGTGTCTCATCCTTGCTCTGTTCTCACAGGACAAGGACGTCCACGTTCAGCAGGGACGACGGATAAAAAGAAGCATCCTCTCGTTGACACAAACCTAAAGGCAATATGAAAGAGAGAAAAAGCGACTTGCGCGATCAGAAGCTCGTCTGTATAAGCGAGAAGGAGGTGAGTCCTTTGTCGTGATTGTATCACACGCGAAAGGCATTTCAGAAAACGTTCAGCAAAACACCTTTTGAAGCAACGAGGATGCGTGTGAGCCACGCGTTCTGTCACGCCACATCAAACCGAGTGATGATATGCTCAATTAGAACAGCCATGCGAGAAAGAGGGAGATGACTAGTGTCTATTTGAGCTTAGAATATTTCCCGCCGTTATTTTTCGCCCTTAACAGGGCTCCTATTCAAGTGTGAGGGACAGCTCTAGTAGATATTAACAAAGGGAAATGTCTATTTCCCGCTGTTCTCATCTTGCGAACTCACTTTTCGATTGACCAACTATACATAACAAGGAATGAACCGATGTAACATTTTGTGTATCATAATCCGTTCCTCTTGTATGAGTACCCACTTCTCGTTTTGCCGCTTGTTCTTCGTTCTCTTGATACGCTTTATATCCCAAATTGGTTCGAGCGTTAAGGAGAGTGCTCCTACTAGTTGGGTATGTTCTAGTTGAGTACGTTTCAAATAGATCACTTTTTTCTCAACGTTTGTAATGACTCTTGGTAGTATTCTCGCATACTGACCACCAGAGAGTGTTCTCGCCCAAATACCTCTTCTTGAATATCCATAGCTTGTTGGTGCAAACATGCTGCTTGCTCATACTTGTCTTGCTCTAAGTAGAATAATGCCATGTCATGAAGCGTTTGTGCAACGCGGAAATGCTTAAGCCCTACCGTTTTCTTATGGATAGCTAATGCTTGCTGAAAGAAGCTTTCTGCTTCGCTCCACTTTTTTTGCTTGGTTGAGAGCAGGGCAAGGTTTCCAAGTGCTATGGCTCTATATGGGTGCTCTTGTCCTAAATCGCGCTCGTAAATATGCAATGTTTGTTCCAAAAAAGGTTCTGCATCGACATAGCGTCCTTCTGCCATATAAATCTTTGCAAGGTTGTTCATGCCTGTCGCTATCTGAAAATGATTCTGACCAAATATCTTCTCGTTAATGAGCAATGCACGCCGAACGAATTGTTCTGCCTCATTGTATTTCCCTTGTAAATATGCGATACGACCCAAATTATTACAGACAAGTGCTATTTCTGGATGATTCTCCTCAAGATATTTTTCACGCGTGATAAGGATGTGCAGAAAGAGACGTTTTGCCTCGGTGTACTTCCCCCACTCTATATGGAGTACTGCCAAGTCGTGAAGACCATTCGTATAAAGTATGTGTTTAGTTCCTACCAAGTTCTCTCGGATCGTCATTGAGCGTTGAAAGAGGGTCTCAGCCTCACTATATTTTCCCTGTTCACACAGAAGCAAACCCAGATCGTTCAGAGTATTTGCTATATCAAGGGACATTTGTGCTCCTTGCTGCTCATAGATGAGTAGCACTCGTCGAAAGAGTACTTGTGATTCGGCATACCTTCCTTGTTTGTAAAGGGCAAATGCCAGGTCAGAGAGGCACGCGGCACTTTTTGGATGGTCTACCCCAAAGATGTTTTCACTCATAGCGAGTACACGATAACAGAGCTGCTCTGCGTCACCATATTTTCCCTGTTTATAAAAAACCTTCACCAGTACAGACAGAACGTGATGAGTTTCAGGATGGGCAGGCTCGTTCATTTGCTCATACATTTCTTGAGCACGCATGAGATGCTTTTCTGCTTGAGTATATAGTGCAATCGCTTGTTCGCACTCCGCAAGCTTTGTGAGAAGTTGTCGGGTCTCCTGTGAGAGAAGGAAATAACGCTCAATATGAACTGCACACTGTTGTGCATGGGGAAAGAACGAGTAGTGTCGGGGCTCTAGTACATCTTCATTAATCTCAGAAAAAGCATGATTGACAACTCTCACAGCTTGTTCAGCCCAGTGGTGTTGCATTTTTTTACTCATTGTTTCCTTGAGCACAGTTTGAACGAGTCGATGGACGGTCAATGTTTTCGTTTCAGAATCACGATGTAGGAGAGAGTACTTACGTAGTAATGCAAGTGCATTATCAAATACAACAGGATCAGAAGCAAGAGATTGAAGAAGGGAACCATTGTCGAATCCATTTGCCACAAACATCTCTTCGGGAATGGCATCTGCGGCGAAAAAGGCACAGAGCCGAAGAAGTTGGGCGGTTACAGTACTGCACTGTACTACCTGTCTGAAACAAAGAGAGATGGTCGAGCTGACAGAATCTAGGTGATCGAATACTCGTGGTTCCACGTCGACTTAAAAGCGTTATCTGTCTTGCATGATAGCGATTTTTATACTCCATCAGGCTGCATCCCGTTTCCTCGATATACGCTCCTGCCTGATCGAGAGCCAAAGGAAGACCATCTAATACGTGTGCAATAGCTTTAGCCTCATTATAAATTTCCTCTGGGATACTGTCTTGAGGAACGCCGTACTCGATGATCTTAGCTCGACGTAGCAAGAAGTAAGCTCCTTCTTCAGGTTGCATTTGTTCTAGGGCTATACATCGAGCAAGTACACCAGTTGATTGTGAGCGGGTTGTTATTAAGATAGAACCATTGCCTTCTCGTGGAAGAAAATCATGTAACATGGTGAAATCTTCAACATTATCAAAAACGAGGAACCAGTTAGTGGATGTGTTCAGCCACCGTTTAGTAGCTTCCATGATACGGGTCTGATCCTGTTCATCCTTCTCCGAAAGATTCAGATGTGCAGCAATCGCTACGAAGTCAGCAATAATCAATGCACGTGTTTCAGCACGTACCCAGAAAATGGCAGAGTAGTCATCGTAGTATTGATAGACATACTCGACGGCGGTTTGTGTCTTGCCAATTCCGCCTAAACCGCTTATCGCCTGAACTTGGGTCAAAGTTACCGTTTTTCCTGAATGTAAAAGAGTGTGAAGACTGAGAAGAATATCTTCACGACCAGTAAACAAGGGGTTGCGTCGATGAGGAATGTTCCAAAGAAATGCTGTTGCTGTAGGTAAAAATGTGAGTTGGGTCTGTTGAGTGAAGACTGATTGAATAAATTCATCACTTTTACTTTCCTTTTCTTGCACTAGACCTAACTCTTCAGCACTTTTGTCAAAGATTTCGCAAAGCTTATGACGGAAATAGGCTCCTGGATGCGTGATGCCTCGCTCCCATCTACTTATATTCACAAATGTTGTTCCAATAGAGGTTGCTAATTCTCTTTGCGACCAATGATGTGTAAGACGTTCCTGTAGTAGGAAGCGATTAGGAACCAACTCAGTTTTCTCGCTCATAGTTCCCCGTCCTCTCTTATAACATTATCTAAAATAGTGTTATCCCTTTTGCCAAAGCTCTTCGTTAAAAAGTAAAATAGTGCAGTAGTAGAAATGATAACATATGATAAACCTCATGATAACATATGATATTCTTTTTAATACTCTTCTAGCCTATACTACATATGGCTACTATTGTTAATGGAAGTTGCTTGGTGTTCGCCTACTGCGTATATAGGCATTTTGTTTTGGAAGAAAGGAAACGTAACATTCATGGAGAAAGAGACACCTAATTCAAAGGCAAAAGTATCCCCTTCTTTAGAGGAAACAAAAAAAGAACTCCTTCAGGAAAACTTTGATGCCATTTCAGATTTCGAGATTGAAGAACTTGAGAATCGTATAGCTTTTGCATCTGCTCCAAATTGTAGTGCTGGCTGTGGTGGCTGCGGTCTAGGTGGTAACCCATCTTGCAACGGCCTTCATCATTAGTGGATAGAAATTTAACTGCGTAGCGAATTTTTCGCTTAGTCTTTGATTTTTTCATTGCACAGCCTTTACAAGCTTGTATGGCACAACCTTTACAGGCTTGTAAGGTAGTTCGTGAGTGGTATCTAACTGTTCAGAAAGGGGGAATAATGAAGGTGAAGCTAAAAGATTTGCATAATTCTCCTCTATCTTATCCAGAAGTGTGTAGAGATCTTGTGTACGTATTGACTGACTCAAACCACTACATTGTTGAAGATACTAAAAATGGGCGCCATTTCCGGCTAAAGTCCGAAATAGTGCTCATTATGCAACGTTTAGATGGTTCAAATGCGCCTGAAACAGTAAGTAGTGAGTTAGGTCTACAACTAACAGTTATCGAGTATGTAGTTGAGCAACTTGAACAGCTTCATCTCTTCGAGACAAAAAGAACTCTTAGACACGGGAGAGAATACTGGAAGATACGACCTCAAACAGTCTTTGCTTGGTTTAATCATCTATTTCTCATCAGGAAGAATATCACTTATTCTGATAGATGGATTGAAGCTACGTATAGATTTTTGAGGCTCAAGTATATCTTCAAGTCTTGGTTCATCATTGTATTACTCGTGATGTATCTCGCCGCCCTCGTAGTAAGTTACTACTATAGTAGTGTTCTTGAAAGCGCGGTAAGCGAGCTTTTCAAAGGGTCGAACTATGTTCTGGAACGCGTTCTCCTATTTTATGCGTTATACCTCGTGATAGGTACATTTCACGAATTGGGGCATGCCCTTTCCTGTAAGCACTTTGGAGGTAAAGTGCGCTCAATGGGGGTAGCATTATATTACTTTCAACCAGCGTTTTACACTGACGTTAGTGATGCGTGGATGTTTACCCAGCGTCATCAACGTCTGATAACGCACGCCGCAGGTCTCATAGTAAATTTTCTCATAGCCTCATTGGCTTTATTTCTTCTCCCTTTTGCGGTTCATTTACCCTGGCTGAAGGAAACCATTGCTATGATTTTTTTGATTTCTGGTGTGTATGCTCTTATAAACTTCAATCCTCTCATTCAACTTGATGGCTATTATCTCCTTGCCGACGCGTTGAACATTCAAAACATGAGAAAGAACGCCTTCGACCTACTTTACTCACGCATACGTCATATACTCGACAAGGGCGGCATAGTAAAGTATCACACAAGTCAACGGCACCCGCAGTATACAAAGCGAGAGAAGTACATTTTACCTATCTATGCACTTCTCTCGTTTACCTATAAGCTTCTTCTCTCATGGTTTCTAGGCAGCTATTATACAGCCCTCTTGCTACACGCTCAAGGACTTTGGAGTTGGCTCTTCTTCTGCGTGTTTTTTACACTCTTTACCATATTTCCCTTTTTGAACTGGTGGAAAACAGATAGTGCAAAACGTCACCAAATACAAAAATACGCGGAAAGAGTTACCTAGTTTAGAAACCACGTAAAGATATTTTGAACATGCATTATAGAAACACAGTGGTACAAGCTGGACCGCATCTCGTAAGCGTCGCATTTTGTTTGTCTTAATGGAGTATTTCAATGAAAGATAGTAGAGACATCCGCCCAAAGTTTAAGCAGAACTCAATATTTCTCTTCACTGACGATGGTGTACTTTTCCCTAATGATGGGGCACCATTCCGTATCAAAGGGAAGGCAGCATCTCGTTGGATATCTCGTTTGAGTCCTTACATGGATGGTGAACATACATTAAGCGAGTTATGTGAAGGATTCGATCCGACTTTACAGGCTACAGTGATGAAACTTATCTCTACTCTTTTGGAAAAAGGGGTGCTCAAGAACAAGCTACCCGAACCTGCAAATCTTTTACCCGATGCCGTCCGTGATCATTTTCGCTCACAAATCGAGTTCATCGACCATTACACAGACTCTCCACAGCAAAAGTTCAAAAACTTTCGCGAAAGCCGTCTATTGTTAGTTGGCTCTGGCGAAAGCTTTACATCACTTGCACTTGCCTTGCTTCACAATGGGCTACAAGAACTTCTACTAGCTCCGACGGACAACTCAAATGAATATTTCACTGTGCTAAAAGCTGAAGTAGAGAAGTTGTGTCAATACGGCATTGAGACATTTATCTCCACCGCAGATTTCCGATCTCTTTGTGCTCCTGAAGGCCTGGGGAAGTATACGTCAGTTGCTTACTGCTCAGAAAATGGTTCGCTAAAGGAAATCTTCGACCTCCATCAAAGATGTATAACAGCCAATAAGGTATTCGTGCCCGCTTTCGTCTTCTCTCAACACGCTTTCATAGGTCCGCTCGTGCAACCCCTAAATGGTCCTTGCTGGCTATGCGCTCAAATGCGGTTTTCGGCTCATAGGTCTCCAAAGCAGAGCGCGACTCTGTGGAGAGCACTCTTTGCTGACGACGGATTATACAATGAGCTTCCTGTCTCATCACCTGTTGCGAGAAGCATCGGCAACGGTTTAGGCTTTGAGCTTTTTAAACTTCTTTCAGGTGCCCTTATTTCTGAAATTGAAAATGGTGTGATCCTACAAGACGTTGAAACGCTAGAAGCAACATATGGAAAGCTCATAAAACATCCATTCTGTCCAGTATGCTCCCGTTTGGTGTCAAGTAACACCATACAGTACCTCGAAGAGTTTGTTGCAGGGAAGTGGGATCATACATTTACTTCAGAAGAACTTCTAAAGAGGGAAGAACTCTTGCTTGATCCTATACTCGGTATCTTTAGCGAGTTTAGGGACGAAGACCTTGTACAGCTTCCTCTCAGACAAACAAAACTCCTCATTGGCTCTCCCACAGCTTTAATAAGCGACCCCCTAGATGTTGGTGCCTACAGCATTGAGAATTTGCAAGAGGCTCGTCATAAAGCATATATTGAAGCAATCAGAAAATATTCTCAAGCACTTCCAAATAAGAAAAATATGATTGTTGCAAGTAGACGCGAGTTGGAGAAACAGGGTAAGGTTACCATTCCTGCACAAGCATTTTCTATCTGGTCGGGTAGCCGTACCTATACGTCCGATGCACGTATAGAATGGATACCAGCCTTTTCTATCTTCAAACAATGTATTTGTTATGTTCCTGCCGCCGCCATCTATACATCGTCATCCTTCAACCAGTTGAGCATGTTTGAAAGAACTTCTGCAGGCTCAGCAGCTGCGCTCACCTTCGACGAGGTACTTTTAACCGGTATGCTGTCAGCTGTTGGCTATCAACATGTACTTGATCTAATACGAGAACATACAACGGTTGTTCGCCTAAATATAGAAGAACTTCTATTGGATGACACCGATCTACTCTTCCTACTAAAAAGTGTGCAGCACCTTAAACGGCCTTTTGTATGTCTAGAAATTGTAGCAAAGTCACCAGTACATGTGCTGTTCCTATATGACATAGACACGAACTCAAAACTTTTCTTCACTGTTGGCATAGGTCTTTCATACGTCGATGCTGCAAAAAAAGCCTTACTGGAATTTGTTGGAGCTACACAAGCACATCAATTCGATACGACTCTTTCTGGTTTCTTAACAGATATGCATGGTCAATACATAGTGCAATGTGGACATGGGCAGACAAAGCAATCTTTCAATCGTTTTCAGGAGCCAGCGGCTACTGCTACAAGCGTGGAAGAGTATCTCAAGGAGAACCACTACGACATATTATTTACGGACACTACACCTTCTGACATTAGAGAGACTCTATCATTCATCAGCGGCAAGGTCTTACTTGCTCGGTCTACCGATGCATAAATACCATCATGAGACACATATATAAGAAAAGGTCCTTCCATCGTAAAATGTTACATGTGTTCTTGTTTAAGAAATGGAGTCGGAACAAATGGTAGAAAAAGATTATAAAAGCATACTCTTCGTAGAGAAGTGTCTGACTTCATCATCATTGGATGAGAGCTTATTTCTCGTTGAGCGATATATCAATACACAACTTACTAAAATTGGCAAAAAAGCACTAACTATGCATGATGCTGACATTATCGTACATCTAAGAGTACTTGAAGTCGATGGTACAGAGAAAAACATTGTAAAGACAAATGGCAGCCCAAAAGCTATATACTCTATCTGGTTATCCTCTTCAAGTATTGTTTTTGGACCGCTCTACAAACATGGTCAACGTCCCTGTCCACAGTGTTTAAGGAGGCGTTGGCTAGATCTGCGACTGGTGGACAATGAACCAGACTCAAATGGGTTGGAAAAAGTACTCATTTTCGGACATAATCCTTGGTTGACTTCCTTCGCACTGGAAGCGGTATGGACAACGCTAAAATCTTTACTAAGTACAAGATTTGTACCACCGCCGAACAATAATTCAGATGCCTGGATTTATACACTCAATCTTGAAAATCTTCGTCTTAAGCAGTATCAACTTATAGCAGACCCTTTTTGCCCCATTTGTTCATCTCCTACATTGGATAGTGCTGAAGCAGCAGTATTACACCTAGTACCACGTTTGAAACGTGATATCTCGGACTATCGGCTCATCAAAGCCTCGGAGTATTCATTGCCAATAGTGGGATATATTAACCCAGTGTGTGGCATACTTGGCCCCTCGGCTCTCTTTAATCACACGCATATAATCAACACTCCTGTAGTTGGCAAATTTTTATCAAAAGGCAAGTTTGCTATTCATACTATGCTTTGGGGTGGTCATGGCGACACTTATAGCACGAGTAGAAGTATTGGATTATTAGAAGGATTGGAACGCTTAGTAAGCCTTAAGGCACAAGCAAAACAATCAGTCATCTTTGACAGCTATGAGAATTTGCAAGAGCACGCTCTCGATCCTCTTGCGTGTGGTCTTTATCCAGCAGAAACCTACCAAGCACACGATAAGCGTCTCGTCCCTTTTAGTTCTACTCTCAAAATGTCTTGGGTATGGGGATATTCCTTCCGTAGCAAACGACCAATTCTTGTTCCTGAGCAACTCTCTTACTATGGAGACGATCAAACGGACGATTATATCTTCGTAAGAGACACATCGAATGGATGTGCTATAGGAGGTTCGTTAGAAGAGGCTATTCTGTTCGGACTTTTGGAGTTGATAGAAAGGGATAGCTTCCTGATCACATGGTATACAAAGCTTGCATTACGGAAGATAGACCCGTTTAGTTGTACCAATCAAGAGAATCTTCACCTTCTTGATCGCATTAATAGATTAGGATATGATGTACATCTCTTTGATACGCGTTTCGATATAGATGTTCCTTCTGTACTAGTTGTAGCGGTTCTACGAGAGAACGGCCTTGGAAAATTAGCGGTGAGTCCTGGGGCAAGTTTAGACCCCGAAAAGGCAATTCACTCAGCTCTAAGCGAAGTTGGCTCTACCATTGGAAACTTTACACTACAAGGAGAGAAGGAATGGAACAGAGCGCGTGTATTAATGCACGATCACACTAAGGTTACACTTATCACTGATCACTCGCTTCTCTATGGCCTACCAGAAATGGCAGCCACAACAGAATTCCTTTTTCAGGATCGCACTATAACTTCTTTACAGGAAACATATGCAGGATGGCAAGAAAAATACCCACAGCATAATGACTTACGCGAGGATCTAAACCATTGTATCAACGAAATGCTGAGACGAGAGATGGATGTGATCGTGGTAGATTTGACGAGCCCAGATCAAGAGCGTGTGGGACTCAAAACCGTCAGAGTAATTGCACCCGGCTTGCTTCCCATCGGCTTCGGCTGGGATAAAGTGCGTGTTGGTGATTTACCTCGCCTGAGAACTGCACCACGAATAGCTGGCTATCTCGAAAAAGATTTCAATCCTACAATGATGAATCGTGCTCCACATCCATTTGCATAGCTAAGGAAAACTTCGATGTTAAACCGAGAAACACACATTTGCCGTGACTATGCAGCAAGTGTTTTTGAAAGAGCAACGCGACCTCTAATTCCAGTATCCTTTTCTCCAAACTGGGATGACCATCCCTCACGCTTCAAGATATATCAAGAAGTGGAACGTTTTCCTCTCTCAATCAGCAATCCACCCCCTGTATCAATAGCCAACATTTCTACCAAGCTTCACGCTCCACCGCTTAGGACAAAGGGGCTAACATTTGAAGAAATTTCTTCACTCTTACTCCTTTCTTCGGGTGTGTTGAACCGCAGACTCGACATCAGTTGGAATGGTAGTGCTCAAGTGAAGTATCATGATGCAGTTTATGGCAGGGGAACTCCCTCTGGGGGTGGATTATATCCAACGGAGATATATTGGGCGTGTGGATCAAGTGGTCCTCTTTTACCTGGAGTATATCACTATGACAACGCACATCATGCAATGGAACGCTTAGCGATAGGGAATGTGACGGCTGCAATCCAGAATGCAGTGTTCGCACATCCAGCAGCAATAGCTACTGATCAGTTCCTTTTGCTATCGCTCAATTTCTGGAAAAATTCGTTCAAGTACAACAATCTTAGTTATCATCTTGTAACTCAAGATTTAGGAGCTTTACTTGGTTCATTGCGCTTTATTGCAGCTGGTTTTGATTATGACCTGCAATTTCTACAATGGTATCAGGACGAAAAGCTCAATCAATTGCTTGGACTTACTACAGTAGAAGAGAGCATCTTTACCGTCATACCAATAGACTACACATCGGAAATATCTTCAAACTCCAAGAACGCTTACGAAGTGCCTGACTCAGGGAATAACAGTGTAGCTTCTCCCGCAAAGCTCAATGGACCCCTTGTAAAGAAGAGCAGCTTTCAGCGTTCCAAAGAAGTTCTCAGATTTTCTGTTATTGAAAACGTCCACCGAGCCACCTTAGTCGAGGAAGAACTAAGACCTGATGTAAACGAAGCGTTTAAAGCTGGATACAGCATGATAGACATAACTGAGGAACAAATAGAACTTCCTGCTGTCATAACGGTAGTAGAAAAAGATATGTTAGAGATTTTTCAGCGACGAAAATCGAGTTCTGGGAAGTTTTCTAGTCAAAAGCCGCTTTCTCGTACTGAACTAGCAACAGTGCTCCATGATGCAGAGGCAGCATGCAATTATACGACAGATATTAAAGGAGTAGATGGATCACCTCGCCTTACACGCCTTATGGTTTTCGTCAATAATGTCGAAGGTATAGAACGCGGAATTTATAGTTATGATCATAGTCGGCGTTGTCTGTGGACCATTCACAAAGATGATTTAACATCCTTCCTTCAACGTCATTATTCGTTACTCAATTATAATATTGCAGAGACAGGAGTAGTCATTGCAATTGTAGGGAGACTAGATCGAATGATCGACATTTATGGCAATAGAGGTTACAGAATATTGAATGTGGAAGTAGGTATAGTTGCTCAGAACATCTACCTCATTTCGGCTGCTCTTTCTATAGGTTGTGGCGCAGTGCTTGGCTTTGATAACAAAGCCATGAATGAAGTTCTTGGCCTTGAAAGATCAGATCAAAGCACAATGCTTTTTCTTATGATAGGTCATGAACGTCAGAATAATGCTCAAATGGAGTATCGACTAGTGTAAGATTTTAGCTCTACCAACAGGCTTATCTCATAACAATCATGTTGGTAGAGTTAGTAAACTTCTTAATTAAGTAGAGTTTAAGTCTGTTTACCCTTAAATGAGTGCTTGGTACAAGCATAACAAAAAGGTCTAACAATATAGTCATTCTTTGCGCTTAAGCCTATTCTTTCACATGTATAAAAACGAGCACCTTATCGAAAGTATATATGAATCGTCACATTTTAGGAGTTACAGTAGTCTCTTCTCGCTACGTGATGTTCTGCTTGTCTTCGAAAAAACCGAATATGCTCGTTATCCAGGATATCTACTCTTTCTGGTTTTATTATGATGAGCTTTTTATGCATAAACTCATCATATACTGCAGTTTTTCGTACTTTAATGTATCTGTTCAAGAAAGCGGAGAAGCCCTCTCGTGTCGTCTTCTTAGTGGTGCCGCTAGAAGAGTCCACAAAATCTTCGTTTTACGAACATCAAGGGATTCTTTATTGCAGAGTTTACGCTTACTCTAGTGAGGTTATGGAAAAGACGTAGTGACAAGCAACTTCTTGGCTCGGATGGGATACAGAAATGTATCATAAAAGGTTGCTTTAGCATGGTATACTTTTGCCATAGCTAACTATCAATTTAGGCTAGGAAGCAGAAAAGATGTTGACACCTCAGGTGTTGCGAACTTTTAGAGTAAAAAATCTCTCCTTCTTCTAAATTATTTACAAACCCCATTTTGTTTTTCTAAAAAAGAGGTAGTGATTGAAGCCATTACATCAAATCCTTGCAAGTGATGTTCAGGAGTGGCGAGAAAGTGGCTATCAGGGAGAATTTTCAACCATTGCCGAAATTCTCGAATATCAAATTGAATCAGAAATCGGCTCTTTACGCTTTTTACGTAATCCACAAATCAATGCATTAGAAACCTACTGGTATTTACGTTTAGTAAAAAAAACGCCTCATGTTTTTGACTTGTACAAGCAACTCTATTCAATACAGTCTGAACTACTGGAAGCATTAGGTTTAGACTTTTCTACCCTTGAAGACCTAATAGTAGACGAAGGAATTGATGAGCTATGGAGACGAATTAAAACTGATGATTTACTCGTTAAAGAATTTAAGTTAGAGTCTCTCCGAGAAACTCTGCAACTAGATTATCCAAGCTACATTCTTGCCCTTGCTATGGGAGCGGGGAAAACAATCCTTATAGGAGCCATTATAGCTACTGAATTCGCAATGGCTATTGAGCATCCAAAAGGTCCTTTTGTACAGAATGCGTTGGTCTTTGCCCCTGGTAAGACAATCATCGAATCCTTACGAGAGCTAATGCAGATGCCTTATGAGAGGATACTGCCACCACGACTTTATAAGCCTTTCGCAGCTTCAGTAAAACTAACCTTTACACGGGATGGAGAGAAAGATGTTCCCATTATCCGAGGCTCAAGTTTCAACATTGTAGTCACAAATACTGAGAAAATTCGTATTCAAAAGCGCACGTCCCGTACAAATCGCAATAGTTTACAACTTGTATTATTTGAAAAAGAGAAACAACAAGAGGAAGAGGCAAATTTACGTTTACAGGCAATTGCAAGTCTACCCCATCTGGCAGTCTTTTCAGATGAGGCACACCATACGTATGGACAATCCCTTGATATAGAACTTAAAAAGGTACGTAGGACTGTTGATTATCTAGCAGCTAACACTAACCTTATCTGTGTTGTCAACACTACTGGTACTCCCTATTTTCAGAGGCAATCCTTGAAAGACGTGGTAATCTGGTATGGACTTTCTGAAGGAATTCGAGATGGCATTCTCAAGGATGTAGCAGGGAATATACAAGCGTATGACTTTTCGGGAAATGCAGAGAGTTATATAAATAATGTAATCAAAGATTTTTTCCATGACTATGGTAGTGTACAGATTTCTAATGGAGCATATGCAAAGATTGCACTTTATTTTCCTCAGACAGACGATTTGAAGGAACTAAAACCCACGATAGATCGAACTCTTATAGAGATGGGGCAAGATCCCTCTTTGTGCTTAATCAATACCTCCGATGCGATGCTAACGAAACCCGGCGATATAGAAGCTTTTAACCGATTGAATGACCCTGATGCTCCACATCGCGTTATTCTACTAGTCAATAAAGGAACAGAGGGATGGAATTGCCCAAGTCTCTTTGCATGTGCGCTTGTTCGCAAATTGAGCAGGTCTAACAACTTTGTTCTTCAAGCGGCCACTCGCTGCCTTCGTCAAGTACCAGCAAACATAGTTAAAGCACGAATTTATCTCTCTATTGAGAACTTTGGTGTGCTTGATCAACAATTACAAGAGGCGTATGGGGAAACTATTGCAACGTTAAATCATGCGAACCAAGATATTGTACATACACGTATTTCTTTGCAAAAAGTTCCCCCACCTTTAGTTCTTAGGCAAAGAAGGACTAGCGTAGAAAGGAATGTTTCTTCACCGAAACAATTGCGCTTTAATGCTATAGAAGAGGACTACCAAGGGCTGAAAAAAGCAGTTTACACCGTTGATGAACAGCAATCTGCACCAAGCGTTTTACGTCAAATAGGTGGCACAGTAACTCTCGAAAGTATCCCTCAGATGGCCGATTGTTACACTGTAGCAGTAGAGTTGGCTGCTCGCTATAGACTGAAAATATGGGTCATTTATGATGCTCTTAGAGAACTTTACGGAAAAAACGATATTCCTCTACCTCATGTCATAAATCTTGCTCAGCAAATTGAAGAGCAAGTATGCTTTTATGAGATAAAAGAGGAGGAGATTGAAATTAGCCTTGCTCTTATAAAACCGGAAGGTTTCATCAAAGATATAGCTGCATCAGGTGAAGAGGAGTACTTTGCCAATATTTCATATGCAAAGAAAGATGAACAACTATTACTTTCACGAGATAGCGAACACTTAAGAAATTTAAGGAACATTGGTTTTCACTATACACCCTATAAATTTGACTCTTTAGCCGAATTGTCTTTTTATGAACAGATGCTTATGTTGTTACAAGAGCATCATGAAAATATAGAAGATATGTACTTTACAGGAGCAATTACTGATCCAAGTAAAACAGATTTCTTTGTATGGTATAAGGATGGTCAGGATAAATGGAGGCGTTATACGCCTGATTTTATTATACGTAAGAAAAGTGTGAACAGCGATCATAGTAAATGTGTGATCGTCGAAATTAAAGCGGAAAAAGAAAGATACAATCCAATTGATGGAGAACAGGGGGAAAAAGTGGTAGCTATTCGCAAGTTAGAACATTTAAACTCGCAGTACCTTCAATACATAATTATTTTTGTACAGGGCGATACAGTTTCATTTGATCTCATAGCATCTGTACTTGACGCTCTTTAGTCGGAAGGTGAACAATGGCAACACGAATTGTTCCTGCACAACTTAAAGTTTGTCCAGGGCAGACAACAAAATATCCACCTGCAGTAGACAGCCCTTTCTTTTGGTTAAGAGATACTCTTCCAACTGATTTTACCATTATAGACTTTGATGGATTTTCAGTATCAAGAGGGCGGCAAATTACAAAACTACTTCTTTTACGAGAGTTTGTTACGGATAGTGAGCAAGAAATTCCATCCATAGATGATTTGCTGCGGCAGGTATTGCAACCACAAGCAGTTTGGGATACACGTTTAATTCTTTCAAAAAAGCTTGGTGTTGGAATCGACATTGTATTCTGCCCCAAAAATTATCCAGTGGTGAAGCGAGCAGGTAATCCTCTTATTTACGTAGAGAATGTACAGTCATCGGTAAAACCGCTCAGTATTTTTTCAATGGATATCTTAAAGCTAGAGGAAAAGATCAAATCACTCCGAGGATTTAGCTTTGATCTGGGAAGAGTCAAGCCAGTCTCTGCTGCAAAAACCTGCCTAGAATGCTCGCTCTCTTTAACAGGCAATTCGTGGCCTGGCGACCTTGACGGAGTAATCTTTCATCAAGATCAACCTCTATGTACCTTAGAGTTTAAGACTCACAATTTACGAACCCCCATTAATGAGGAGCATATCGGAAAGTATGGTCAACAAGACTGGCGGCGCTTTGAAGTTCAATACAATATCAAGAATGCCTTGGGAGGAATACCTATTTTGTTCATTGTTTGGGGACCAAATCATAGAGAAGTAAAAATAGACAAGATTACCCGTCCTGGCGTAGTAGAGGCAACAAATTTGGTTCTAAAAGATTCTGTGACTCTTACAAAGACCGTACTTAACATGGCAAAGGGATAAAATGAGTGAAAAGAAGGTAATTGTACCAGTAGCGAAGGGACGTCCTATGCTCAATTGGGTAGGTAAACATCCGCTACGTGAATTAACTGTATTTCCAGAGCAGCTTGCAGAAAAATTCGATCCATTAAATGATTTAATGAAAGAGAGTACAAACAGCATCTGGCAACGTTGGCCCAAAAATTATCCTCAGTCTGGTCTGTTATTTCTTGGAGACAACAAGGAAGTGCTGACCCACTTGCTTGCGAATGAGTTTAGAGGAAAGATAGATTTAATTTTTATCGATCCACCATTTGACTCCGGTGCAGATTACGTTCGGAAGGTACAATTACGAGGGGCGACAGGAGTTGCCAAAATTGATGGAGAGGCATACACACTAGGTGAACAAATCCAATATACAGATATATGGGCTAACGATAATTATCTCCAATTCATGTATGAACGATTGCTCTTGCTTAATACACTGCTTGCAGATGGTGGAAGCATATATGTTCACTGTGACACCAGAAAAAGCCATCATCTAAGATGTATCATGGATGAAGTATTTGGAGCTGAGAATTTTAGGAACGAACTCTTCGTTAGACTTTCCAACCCAAAGAATGACGCAAAGAACTCATTTGGCGTCATGCACGAAATAGGGTTATTCTACACGAAAGGTGATCCAAAGACCTTCAAATCGCTGAGACAAGATTTTGAGGATGAATATATTGAAACAGAATACAAGTATGAAGATAAGAAAGGAAAATATGCAACGTCTCCATTGTCGAGTAGACAACCAACTGATCCTCTCTACGAATGGAAAGGTATAACTAAAAGATGGCGAGTTTCAAAGGAAACAATGATCGAATTAGAAAGGGCAGATTTACTACAGTATACAAGTAGCGGAGTTCCTCGAAAAAAGAGATATCTCGACACAAACGGAGGAAAAACTATACAAGATTTGTGGGATGATGTAGGCAACTATCAAAGTGCCGAATATAGTGATTATCCTACTGCTAAACCGATAGAATATATTTGGCGGATTATTAATACTTCTTCAAAACCAGGCGACATCATTTTAGATTGTTTTCTTGGTTCTGGTACGACTGTAACCGTCGCGCAGAAATTAGGACGCCGCTGGATCGGTTGTGATATTAATAGAGGATCAATTCAAACAACGGCAAAGAGGCTTCAAACAGTTATCCAAGAACAGATCAAAGAGACTTTGAAGCCAAAGCGAATTCAATATTTCGACACTGATGACACGGAAGCAGTACTTAAAGCATGTCAACTATCTTTCGCAACGTATCTCATAAATGACTACGACTTAACCATTCAACATAACGAACTGGTCAACCTTGTCTGTGAACACATGAATATCGAACGAATTTGGACAGATACTTTTTTTGAAGGAACCCAAGGAAACAAACTCGTAAAAATTAACTCTTTTGGTCACTCGCTCACTCCGCTTGATTTAGAAACAGTGAAAAGAGAGCTAGAAGCACGACCAGATGAGGACAGATCTATTGTAATCGTTTGCTTAGGCAAAGAACTTGCATCAGATGCTTGGCTTAACAATTGGAATCGGCTTCGTCAAGGGAACAATGCTATAAACCACATAGAAATTATTGAACTGCGTACCGATCCAAAGTATGGCAAATTCATTGCCCATCAAACAGCCGAGGCAAAGGTAGTCATCACACGCTTCGAGGATAAGGTGAGAGTCAAGGTAGAAGACTTCATTAGTCCGACAATTATAGAACGTCTAAATACAAGTGATTCTCTTTTTAAAACCCAAATTTCCGATTGGAGGTGTTTCGTTGATACTATTTTGATCGACGTAGATTATAACGGAGAAATATTTAATGTCGCAATAGCAGACGTACCCAAGAAAAAGAATGATTGGGTTAAGGGTTTCTATGAAATCTCAATTCCTTCACGCCAAGCGAGAGTAGCAGTAAAGATCATCGACATGCTAGGCGAGGAAGTAATCGTTTCGCGAAACTTGTAGTAATATATGGGTACAAACTCGCTAACGGATGTATCTGCTCAAGCGAGTTTGTGAATTTATGGTCGCTCTGTCAAGACACAAGAAGAAAGTTCGACAAGAGTTTGCAAGACTAACTTAAAGAGGCCCTCCGACTCCACATATAGAGTTGGAGGGCCTCTTTGTATCCCTCGACAAACTTATTTTGCAGCACTGTGCTGTGCTAGTACGCGGTCGATTTCGCTCTTGAGGCGGGTTGGATGAGGACCAACCAGGCGACCAATAGCTTCACCATTTTGGAATATCATCAAGGTTGGGATGGCTTGAATGCCCAATTTGCCAGGTGTCTCATTGTGCTCGTCAATGTCCATCTTCGCAAAACCCAATTTGCCCTGATACTCTTCGCTCAAGCGCTCGTACACTGGGGCAATTGCGCGACAAGGTCCGCACCATGCGGCCCAGAAATCAACGATGACAGGGGTCTCAGAGTTGAGAACTTTAGTCTCAAAGTCCTGATCGCCAACATGAAACAGATTTGCGTGTTTGGTATCCATTAGTAATTTTTTCTCACTTTCCAATTCAAGTATCTATTCGTCTTCCTGGTACTGCGTTTGCTGGTGCCGAGAATACATTTCTTTCACTAGAGAAAACAGCGTCGTACACTATTCTATTCCATTTTAGCGACGACGACCACCTCCACCTTGAAGAATGGAAAGAATACGAAGAATGTACAGGAACAGGTTAATCAAGGTGATAAAAAGTGAGACGGTGAGACCAATCGCATTTGGAAGCGTGTCAGCCATGTATTTTGCGCGTTGAATGTAGAAAAGCACATAGCCACAGAAGATGGCAACGCCAATCACAGAGATGAGCAAGCCCCCAATACCCGTGTTAAAAATGGGGAAGAAGATGCCCAGGACGCCAGCGACTAACAGCAAAAGTAACCCAAAGAAGAGATAATCTCCCAGTCGAGTGAAATCTCGTTTTGTTGTCCAGGAGTACGCGGCAAGGCCAAAGGCGGTCAGGGTTGTAATCAGAAACGCTTCCGCTAGAATGTAGCCACCGTTGACTAGATAGTAACTAATCAGTGGTGCAAGCGACATTCCTTCAAGAAAGGTGAACAGGTAGAGCAAGAATAGGTTGATGCCGGGTTTCTGAATTAAGAAGTGCAATGCGAACAGCACAACGAAACCTGCGATTGCTACGGCAAAGAACGACCCACTACCTGTGGCATGAGCAAAAACGACGAAGCCCGCAAACGTGCCAAGAGTGGCAAAGAGAAATGAGAAGGCCAATAAGCCCATGACCTTGCCAATCAAGCTACTTGACTGCGTACCCTCATAGCCACGAGCGAGAGTTTGATATTGGTAGCGAGAACCAAATGTATTGCCACCACCGAAGGGACCATTATTTCTTTGATTATACATGATGAACCTCAATTACACATGATGCAACGTAAAATGTGTCCTATATAACACTTCTCAGGACTTGAGAACATAGTTGTCTTATAATAATTACGCTAGAAAAGGAGGATAGTTACAATATGTTCCACCATATAAAATAAGCTTTCGGACACTCCTTTTATTCCCAACCGCACAGGTAATCAAGGCTCATTGTATCTTGCTACATAACGCTCCACACACCACAAATCTCGCAGATAGCAACACCAACCTCGCCAAAGGTTTTGCTACGTGTATTCCAGCGATCATAGACGATTGCGAGGGAGCCGCAATTCCAGCAACGAGCGCGACCACCATCTTTGCTCTCTTGAGCAAGCTGTTGTAGTAATTGGCTCCGTGACTCTTCCGCGCCTGTATACCCTGGATTATAGGCCAGATGAAGCAAGTTTCCTAAGGGTAAACTGATCTCATGAGAAGGTGGTTGCAATGGTGGAACCGGTGCTGCCACAGGCGCGTTTACAGGTGCCACCGCCTGTGGTGGTACTTGCGGTGGACGACGAAATAGTTCACCACGTGGAGTGCGACGCCCGCTTTCAATAGATGTTGGATGCTCTTGTCGCTCTGTACTCTGTCTTTCTGGTGCTTGTCGCTCCGGGCGCTCACCGTTTGTTGAAAGTGTTGTGGGTGGCGAGGACAACTTTACAGGTGGTTGCGCTTGCGTCTCGATAGGGAGGGTTAGTGAAACAATAAATTCCACATGGTCTACAGGCGGCGTTACGGATTGTGCTTGTTCAGTCTCGTTATTTCCTGTTGTCTCAGGTTGAGCGGATACAGATGTTTCGCCCGTGTTCTCGGTTGACTCAGCACTGTGATTATTGTTGTTTTCAGGCTGATCGGGTGGATTGGCGCGTCTTCTTCGCGTTATTGGCATAGGGGTGCTCCATAAGAAGTAATGTATGTACGATTTCCAGTGATCTATCCATACTCTATGCGTAAGAGATGAATACCGTGTAGCATACGTAGTATATCACAGGACGAAGAGATAAAAATGAAGTGATAGGATAGTGAGTGCCCACCCTTTTGAAGAGGATAGGCTCACACCGAACAAACGCGTGGAAACAGGATACAAATACAGTATATCTATCCCCGAAGAAACGTTCTGTTTATTTAAAAAAGTCCGCGTTTACCTTGATAAAGCTCTTCCACTCTTCTGGAACGGCTGACTCTTCAAAAATAGCGGTAACAGGACAGGCGGGTTCGCACGCACCACAGTCGATGCATTCATCAGGATTAATAAAAAGTTGCTCAGCCGCCTCAAAGCCTGGTTCACCTTGTGAGGGATGAATACAATCAACGGGACAAACATCTACACAAGATGCATCTTTCACGCCAATACACGGCTGGGTAATTACATATGTCATGAACTTGAAATCCTCCTCTTGACTTGCCAGCAATAACTAGAGAACAGTTCGTAGTGACTGTTTTTGGCACCCCTAGTATAGAGTGTTGAATAGGCAATGTCAACGCTTACCGCAAGCAAATCAGCATCAATTCTTGAAAAAGAATAGAACAACGTGTAGTCAAGTTTCGCAGGAAAACCTCACGGTCTTCCTGCGAAACTTGACTACATCGTGTATGAACGCAATACTTTTATTGTGCGTCACCAAAGATGGTGTAGTGCCAACTCTTGTTCGGTTCCCCATTTAGCTCAATCAAGACATGCTTGATCTGCGTGTACTCATCGAATGAATACATCGACATGTCCTTGCCAATACCACTTTCTTTATAACCGCCGTGTGGCATTTCAGAGGCAATAGGTAGATGGTCGTTAACCCATACCGTACCGAACTGCAAGGTACGACTGGCACGCATGGCTTTGTAGATGTCGCGTGTCCAGACGGAGGCAGCGAGGCCATAGACAACATCGTTGGCTTTTGCGAGAACCTCTTCCTCGGTCTTGAAACGGCTCACAACCAGCACAGGGCCAAAGACCTCTTGCTGAATAATATCAGAGTCATTACGGTCTTCCGCAATGACGGTTGGCTCAAAGAAAAAACCTTGCTCAAAACCTGCGATTGATGCACGTTTGCCACCCGTCAGGATGTTTGCACCAGCACGAAGCGCGCGTTCGACATGACCCTCGACATTATCGCGTTGGCGTTGAGAGATCAACGGACCCATATCGGTTGTCTCTTTCGAGGGATCGCCGACACGAATTTGCTTGACCTTGCTCATAAACGTTTGCATAAAGGCATCATAGATACCATCCTGCACGTAGATACGAGTTGCGGCAGTGCAGTCCTGTCCACAGTTGACATAACCACCAACAACGGCACCACTGGTTGCGGCATCCAGATCGGCGTCTTCAAACACGATAAAGGGAGCCTTGCCGCCGAGTTCAAGATGAACACGTTTAATCGTGTCAGCCGCTGCGCGCATAACATATTTGCCACTACGAGTGCTACCTGTGATCGAGACCATATTGACGTTTTTATGACTCACAAGGCTAGGTGCTATCTCTGGTCCGTCGGTGATGATGTTGAGTACACCGTCAGGAATACCAGCTTCAAGTGCAAGCTCCCCAAGTTTGAGCGCGGTCAATGGTGTTTCAGGCGAGGGCTTGAAGATAACTGTATTGCCAGCAGCAAGAGCCGGACCCAGTTTCCAGGCGGCCATCATGAATGGATAGTTCCAGGGCGCAACGGAGGCAACAACACCAACTGGCTCACGACGAATAATACTGGTATGTCCACCTGTGTACTCGCTTGAAGCTGCACCTGCAAGATGCCGCGCTGCTCCTGCGAAGAAGTGCAGGTTGTCAGCCGCGAACGGAATATCGCTATCACGGGCCAGTTTGATAGGCTTACCTGTATCTTGTGATTCCAGGTCGGCGAGTTCGCCTACATGCTCTTCGACTAGTAAGGCCAGTTTCTCTAAGATTGTAGAACGCGCACCATGTGTCAGACCAGACCAGCGTCCATCGTCGTATGCGGCACGAGCGGCTGCAACGGCGTGGTTCATATCGTCCATTGTGCTTTCTGGCACCTCTGCAATGGTCTTGCCAGTCGCAGGACTGATGTCCTCAATCGTTTTTCCAGTACTGCTCCCAACGAGTTTTCCATCAATTAAAAGCTTAAATTCGCTCACTGTAGTTGTTCCTTTCGGATGGCTCAAAATACATTTCTTTTGGCTATGATACATCTTTCACTACGATATTCGCATTATTTTGTCATCAAAATACGAATATCGTTTAAAGATCAAAGTAATACGCTACATATATCTTACCACATCATCCTGTTCCACATGGGTCACAATAAGGTACGTTGTTCGCTTTCAACGAGCATGTTATAACGGGCGGCTTCGCGGAAGAAGATATCGGTAGGAACACAGATTTCGGGACCGAATGCGCCACGTTGAGTAATCTCGCCTCGTGCGAGCATTCTTCCAGCTATCGCGAGTGGAGTACCTGTATCCAACGCGCCAGCACCAATACCCCAACGCGTGTATGGATGAACCACAACTTGGTTTGTGATCTCAAGTTGCTGCCCCTGCGCTTTGCCTGTCGCAACAATTCGCAACACATCGCAGTCTTGTGGCTCCACTTCCTCGACAGGGGCCATTTCAAGCAGACGGGCCAGCACTTCGCGTGGCGATACCTTGACTCCTTGTACACTGATTGGCTCGTTACTACCAAAGCCGAGGTCAACCAGGAATTTGAGCTTTGTCAAAAAGTCGTTCGGGAAGGCAATCTTGAACGAGACATAGGCAATGCCTTTGTCTTGAAAGGAGACGGGGAAGGTCGCGCATTCGGAGTGGAGCGAGTAGATGGCGGTGGCGCGTCCAACGGGTGAGGGAAAAACAAGTTCTTCCTGGCCTGTTAATGGCTGCTGAGCATGCCATGTACCATGCTCAAAGACTTGCGGCTGCTTGGTAAATTCATCAAGCACGGTGCGAATAGAGTATGGTGCGACAAGTGGAGCCGTTGAGGGTGTTTCGTCACCACAACCAAGTTGTACTTTGATGCTCTCCACACTATCCAGTTTATCAACCGCCATGCGCGCGAGCAGGTTTGTTATACCTGGGGTACCACCCATACCAAGGATAGCAGTAATGCCAGCAGCTTCCACCTCGTCATTCATCGCTAACAAGGTACGCGACATGTGGAACAAGCCACCAAGATCGGCATAGTGAACCTTGTTGCGAATACAGGCTTTCAAGATGGGTACGTTATAGACGTATTCAACGGCACTCAGCGCGACATCGGCTCCGTGCAAAAGCGCATCTAGCCGTGCTTCGTTATTTACATCAATTTGTTGTACACATATTTTGCTGCTATTGAGCGTAGAGGCAACTTCTTGTGCTCGCGCCTCGTTATAGTCGGCAAGAGTAATCTGGTCTACATCGTCGTATTCTGTGAGTGTGCGTACTGTGATGCGCCCCATTGCGCCTGCACCACCCAGAACAATAATATGCATGATATTCTCTCCGTTGTGGCATAGAGAAAATGCGGCACTACAAGAGACCGACAGTTGGTCTCTTGTAGTGCCGCATTTTCTCTATGCCACGGCTGTATCTGAATCGTTTTTGGGTACAATGCTAAGCGAGCTTGTGGCTGGCTGGCTGGGCGTCGAGGTGGTCGCACGCATTTCTTGAAGTGTGTCTTCCAGGCAATTCAAGATGGTGTCGATTTCTTCACGCGTGATAACTAGTGGAGGCTCGACACGAATGACACGCGAGTTGTTGAGCGTACCAGAAATGAGGACGCCACGTTTGAACAAACCCGATGCGACAGCGTATCCAATGTCGTCATTGATGAAGTGTTGTCCAATCAACAAGCCTTTGCCAGTGATGTGAGTGTACACATCGCTGTGACGAGCCGCAATGTCTTTCAACTGCTTGATAAAGTAGTCGCCCTTCTCGGCGGCTTGCTCAGAGATGCCCTCTTCAAGCGTGACGTTGATGGCGGCGATGGCGGCGGCACAGGCAAGCGGGTTGCCACCCGTCGTGGAGGTGTGGATAAATGGGTTGCTATTCATCACACTCCAAATTTTTGGCGTAGACATAAATGCACCGATAGGCATTACACCACCACCAAGTGCCTTTGCAGCACAGATAATATCAGGTGCAACGTCCCAATGGTTCACGCCCCACAATTTGCCAGTACGACCCATGCCAGTCTGTACTTCATCGGCTATAAGAAGCACTTCGTACTCATCACAGATTTGACGTAAACGAGGCCAAAAATCATCGGGGGGCACAATCGCACCAGCTTCACCTTGCACTGGCTCCATGACGACGGCGGCAATGTCGTTGCCGACTTCACGCGCGATACGCAATTGTTGCTCAACAGCGTCGGCGTCTCCGTAGGGGACGTGAAACACATTGTTATGCAATGGCATAGCTGGCTTGCGGAAGATAGCCTTCCCTGTGAGGGCAAGCGAACCAGTTGTCTTACCATGAAAACCACGTACAGAGGCGATAAAGCCACTCTTGCGTGTGTATAGCTTCGCAAGTTTCATGGCACCTTCAACGGCTTCGGTACCACTACCCACAAAGAAGCTATATTGGATATCACCGGGAGTAATCTCAGCAAGCAAGTGAGAGAGCATACCACGCAAGGGGTCAAGGAGTTCTTGCGTTGGTAGTGGACTCTTCTGTAACTGTGCTTGCACGGCCCCAACGACCTTTGGATGTGACCAACCGAGGTTGAATACGCCAAATCCACCCAGACAGTCGATATATTCACGGCCTAGCACATCCTTGAAGGTTGCGCCACGTCCCGTCCATTCGACTGCGGCATAGTCGCTTGCTTCGGCGACTGACTTACGATACTCGATAAAACCACTGTTATAATATTTTGCGAAGTTGCTGATGGTGGTCTCGATCAACCATTCGGATTCGCTCTTGCTCAATTGCGGCTTATGCACGATATCGAGATAACGCTGAGAATCGTTGAGGGCCTTGAGTAATCCATCGGTACTCATAAAAAACCTTTCCGGTAACGCAGCACATTGTTGACCACTCTACGTCGGGCTGCGCTCCGAACTAGTCACTATCGGTCAGTCGATGACCTACACATTAAACTTGTAGAAATGGTAGTACTATACACATTTTTGCTTATCCTTGAGGATAAGCAGAACTCACTAAAACTCAGAAAGCTTGTGACAGGCTAAAACACACCTATTCTGAGAATGGTCATTAAAAAGAAGAGATACTTATCATTGAGAATACAAAAACGTCATCCTGGCGAAGTGCGTGAAGGATGTTAGGATACTGAGGGAAGATACATCAGGGGTAGCATGTGGACAGGTGAAAGCCCCGAAACACATAGAATTTCGGTATGTAGCGGCCTCTTCTTTTTCCTGGGATATCTGCAAGCAATCTCATAAAAACACCATGCTTTATAGTGCCGTCTATCGCGTCTGTAGGCTTTCCTTCTACACAGTATAGCTTATGTTATGGTAAGAAAGCAAGCCCTATTACGCTTTTACAACATGTTCCTGTTGATCCTCTTGTTGATACTTAGTAAGGTGTTCACTCTCGATCAATTGAGAGTAAGGTACATCCAGAGCGTCTGCGAGTTTGCTTAAGGTACGAATTGTGGAGTCTTGATATGGATGATGACATAATCTTCTTATTTGGCTATATGATATACCTGATAGTTGAGCAACTTGCATCATGTTCATCTTTTTTTCTATCAATACCTGCTTAAGTTTCCAACGCACCATGAGCTATGTCCTCTGCACATTCATGCCCCGAATATCTTCAATAGTATAACATCGCGCCAATTTGCGTGAGTAGACAAAGAGCACCATAAGGACCTCCATACATGATGACTCGATACCATGTTCCATCCAGACCACACGGCAGAGACGGACGCCAGATGCTCGTGCGACCTCTACATAGCTCATACCACAACGCTGGCGTAGTTCTGCAAGCGTTGGCTTCTGCACAACTATTGCAGGATTTGGTTGCGTATCCTGCCTTGTTATATCGTGTAAGGGGTCTTGTGTTGCTCGTGTGCTACTCCATACAACCGGTATACCACCCCCCTGTTCCCTGTAGTTTTTGTAAGTTCTACTGTTGCGCGACTCATATTTTCCATATGTAGTGGGATAAAACTGATTGTTGACTATCACAGTTGGTATCCTCTGCTTATAATTTTTCTTTCATTTAAGTTTCTTTTTAAGAACCATCAAATTAATTATAGATTCTATTTTTATAAGAGTCAATAGCATATAGCTTCTATTTGTAATGAGTCTGAGAAGATGTTAGGGTTAACTATCATCTGTAACAGTTGACAGAAGAGGGTTCAATGAGCAAGAACATGATTGAGTCAGAAGCAGCTATAAAGTTGTATGTAGAGGCTGGATTTTCAGCAAACACCTTTTATAGACATGCAAGGGAGGGGAAAATTGGAAAAACTCTGCCTGAATTAAGAGAAAGAGGTGCGTTATACAACGAGGGAGATATCAGAAGGATCATAGGGAAAAAGTTAGGTACTCATGAGCAAGGGAAAACAGGTAAACAAATAGCTACAGAGATCGTATGGCAAAGCATTTCTGATTTACCTGCTATTTTAAAGCTAGACTTACTGGTTTACGAGGGCAACGTAGTAGGAGACATAGGACTTTATATTTCGTGGGCTAAGAAAAACTCTAAAATCATCCTTTTGTCTTTTGAGCGTGGGAACAGGGATAATGTATTAGCCTACGTCAGTTTAGTTCCTCTACGAGAGAAAGTTATACTGTCAATTTTGAAGGGTGAACGAGAAGAAATTTCAATAGGTCCTGATGAAGTAGAGAGCTATGAGCATGCGGGAGGCTATACGCTCCTTGCCGAAAGTATAGTCATACACCCCGATCATCCTGAGCAAATGAGCACTATCTTAGGAGCTGTGTTCAATTATTGGTGCGAACAGTATCCTGATAGATACATAGAAAAGATCTATGCGGACGCGGCATCGGTGCGTGGAGATGTGCTTGTACGAAAACTCTTTTTTTCGCCGCTCTACGATGTTTCAGATACTGCATACGTTTTAGACCTGAGAAAGCCTGGGATATCCAGAGTTGTGAAAAGATTCCAGGAATGTCTTCAGGCTAAGAAACAGAGAGAAAATGAGCAAACATATTACGCATGAGTCCTCTTCAGGAGGACTCACAAGAATTTGGACACGTCTCACACATCGGACAGGCCAACAGAACAGTGTTGTTGGTGCGTTGCCACCACCAGTGATCGTTTTACTGGCGATTATATCGGTTCAGGTCGGGGCAGCTCTGGCAAAAGGTCTTTTTCAAGCTATTGGTTCAAATGGTACGGTCTTCTTACGTGTTGGTTTTGGCGCACTGATCTTTATGCTTGTATCACGGCCGCGTATCCGTGGCTATTCACGGGCCGATTATATGCTGCTCGTATTATTTGGACTGGCAATTGCTGGCATGAACGCGGCATTTTATGCTGCGATTTCGCGTATCCCACTTGGTATCGCTGTGACGCTGGAGTTTGTTGGCCCATTAGGGGTAAGTGTGTTTGCGTCACGTAAACGGCGCGACTTTTTATGGGCGGGTCTCGCAGCAGCAGGTGTTGTATTGCTTGCACCATTTGGTAATACAACGATTGACCCACTGGGCGTAGGACTTGCGCTCTTAGCAGGTAGTTGTTGGGCCGCGTATATTCTACTTAACGTGCGGATTGGACGCACCTTTGCGGGCGGAGGTGGGCTAGCATTGAGTATGAGTGTTGCGGCACTCGTGCTGTTGCCTCTCGGTGTGTGGAATGGTGGGACAGCATTGCTCAATCCTAAAATTCTTTTGTTAGGGATTGGGGTGGCAATACTTTCCACCGTAATTCCCTTTACGCTTGAGCTAGAGGCATTGAGAAGACTTCCAGCGCGTGTGTTCGGTGTGCTTATGAGCCTAGAGCCTGCGGTTGCCTCACTCGTTGGCTTTATCGTACTGAAAGAGGTAACAGGTCTACGGGCATTGATTGCACTTGCATTGATTGTGATTGCATCCGGTGGTGTTTCGTTCTTTCAAGACAAAGGCATGCATTAACTTTTTCACCATCCAAGTAGTAACCAGGAAAAGAGTGCAGCAAAAGGCATCCATGCTCCGAGCACCACACCAATGAGCGCGACCTGTGACCATGCACGGCGTTCGATACGATCATAGAGTAAAGGAAGTAGTGCGACAATCAGACCTTCAAACAGCAACACATAGAGCGGTGTATGTCCGAGCATCAAATGTGTTGGCTTGTACTGCCACCAGCCGCCATAATAGGCCATCTCCTCATAGATTGGAATCTGAATCGCACCCAACAATCCGCTTATCAGTGCTGCCTTTTGCCAGCCAATTAATGCACGTAATCGCCATGCGATATAACCAAGGTGCGTTAAGATAACCATCCATGAAAGCGGCATATACAGCGGTGAGGTCCACAACATTGGTTCACCTGGCGGATAGATAAGCGAATGCACAACGTACTGACCGGAAGCATCAGTAAATAATTCGCAGATGCCAGCGATAAATCCAGCCAGTAATAGTCTTCCTACAAGGGGTTGTATGCCTGGAAAGAATAATAGTGCAAGCAGATACAGTGATAGGACAACCTCGATCTCCCCAACATAGCCCCAGTGTGTGGTGATATTGATGAACGACAACACGAAGTCCGATACGATACCGATAGCGATAGCACCATCAAGCCAGGTGAATGTATGTGCTGTTGCCTTTTCCGCGAGATATTTTTCAGTGTTTGTTTTTGCGAATGGTGCAGGGGCAAAGCGTTTTAATAGAGATGTATTTACTTTTGGCATTATATTTCCATTGTAATCGGCTTGAACGCCACAGCCCGTGTTGGCTGAATAATGAGTGCATGAAAAATTGTTCCCATACGTTCGGGCGTATAGGGCATGTTATGATCGAGCCACCATTGAATCAGAGCAATGGAGGCATTAATAAGATGATAGGCCGCAATTTCAATTGGCACAACACTTCCCTCTAGTGGCATGTTGTCTGCGAGCACATCCTGTGAGGTAATCTCGATGATCCGTTGCATAAGCGAGGTAGTGCCACGACTGCTTAATAACACACGAATGATATTTGCGTGCTCAGCGACATACTGAAACAATGGTAGTCCGACAGCCTCTATATCAACCTTAGGCGTACCCGGCAGTAAGCTTTTTAGCTCGTCTAAAACCACCTCGGATACATCATGTAGTAAAGCATCTTTGCTGTGGTAGTGGCGAAAAAACGTGGCATAGCCTACATCTGCCCGTTCTGTGATATCTCGAATCGTCACAGCCTCGTAGCCCTTCTCCAAGGTCAAAGCAATTAGTGCTTTCGCCAATAGTTGTTGTGTACGCTTAATACGCCTATCCTGACTCTCCATACCGTTGTTCCTCGCCGCATGCATTCTCGCAAAAATTCAGTCTCCATCATAACATAACTTCATACTATAGAGAACGAGGACGTAATAAATGAAGGTCCCCCTACAACTGTCAGTAGGACGTGACACAGCTAATTTCTACAACAATATTGAATTGAAAGCCACGTTATCAAGTGATATTTGCTCTTATGTTGTACACTAGTCATACATTATGCATGCACGGGTAAGGAGTCTTTTATGGCAAAAGCGGTACCAAGTAAAACAGAACAAAAATATGCAGATAACCCGAACAAAGACGTACCAATTAAAGTTATTGCCGTTAATCGGCAGGCATATCATGACTACTTTGTTGAGCGCACGGTAGAGGCTGGCCTTTCGCTGGTCGGCACCGAGATTAAATCTATTCGTGACGGCAAGGTCAATCTACGCGGAGCCTACGCGATGGCTCGTAAAGATGAGTTGTGGCTAGAGAACGCGCATATCGCCATCTATGAGCAGGGCAACCGCTATAACCATGAGCCGATGCGAAACCGCAAGTTGTTGCTACACAGAAAAGAAATTGATCAGTTGCAGGCAAAGGTTGCGACGAAGGGCTTGACGCTCGTTCCGCTCAAGCTCTATCTCAAAGGTGGAAAAGCCAAGATAGAGTTGGGCCTTTGTCGCGGTAAAAAATTGTATGATAAGCGTGAAGCTGTCGCGGAGCGCGATGCCAAACGTGATATGGAACGTATTGTTCGCGGGAGATAAACACACACATGACGCAAGCCGAAGAACCACGAATGACTTTGGAAGATGTACAAGCGGATGTGCAACGTTCTGGCTATTCTCAACTGATTGGGATGCGTGTCGAGAAGGCCAGTGAAGGCGTAGGTGAGGTACGTATCACAGTGGATGCACGCCTGATGCACCCACAACAGATTGTACATGGCGGTGTTATCTTCACCCTCGCGGATAGTGCTATGTCGATGGCATTGATTTCGGTGCTGCCTCTTGGGACGCGCTTTAGCACAATCGAGGCGAAGATCAACTATCTCGCGCCAGTGGTAACGGGCGAACTTTCCGCAGAGGGTATCATCATCCATCGTGGACGCACAACGGCGGTTATGGAAGCAACGGTCTACAATCATAAAGGCGAGGAAAGAGTGATGGTGGCACGTGTGCTTGGCACGTTCCATATCTCAACGTCAAAGCCTTCTCATCCGCAACAGGAAAAATAATCATGACTATTCTTGGCTTGCATCACGCACAAATTACGATTCCTCGTGAAGCGGAAACGCAAGGAAGACAATTCTATTGTGGAGTGCTAGGATTACCAGAGGTAGAGAAACCAGAGTCATTGCAGGGACGCGGCGGCTTCTGGTTGCAAGTCGGACAGCAACAGGTGCATGTAGGCGTTGAGGACGATGTAGAACGCGCAAAAACAAAGGCACATCTCGCCTATCAGGTGAACGATATAGAGATGTGGCGAAAAAGACTACAAGAGAAAGGTATTGAGATTGGCGATTCGATACCATTTGAAGGCTTTGAACGCTTTGAGATACGCGATCCATTCGGAAACAGGGTTGAGTTTATTCAAGCAGTATAGCAGAAAGCAAAAGAGTAGTGGTGTCATTGCTAGAGGCACATTAACTACGACAGTTCTTTCTCCAAATGCTTATACTCTTTTTGCTGATTACGCCATGTGATCACGGCGATAGTCGCGCCTATGAACAATAGGACAACCGCGACAAGAAGCAAAGCGAGCAAGACATACCGCATTCCATTATCGCTTGCCGCACTCACTGTAAGCATCTCTACTATCATCTCAAAAATACATCCTTCTTTCTTTGTTCTATACTAGAAGACTTGGGAAGGTGTATAAGAGTAACAAAAGGGACATTTGACCGTTCATGTAGGGACCGATTTGTTCAACAGGATCAACGACCTCTACGCATTAAAGCTGATCTTTATAGTCGTGTGCATATTCTCTAACTGTTCTTGGTGGGCGTCCCAGCAGGGTTGCTAGCTCTGGCGTTATTCTTTTGGCTAGTCCAAGAATAGTGGTTAGGTAGATGACAGACGTTACCGTCACGTAAGACGAGGGAAGACCTTTTGCGAGCATACAGCTTCTAAACTGCCACAATGTAGGATGTGTATAGGTGATCGTGCGACCTATCTCTTCTGAAAAGATTTTTGCAACATCATAATACGTAAGGGCTTCGCTACCAGTTATCGTATATGCCTTGTTCTGATGTTCCTCTTGCGTGAGACAAAGCGCGCCAACCTCGCCGATGTCCCGCACATCAATAAAACTCGTTTTGCCTTTTCCTGCTGGAACGTACAGCACATTGTCCTTACGCAACTCGTCGCCGTGTTGATTGACAATGTTCTGTGTAAAAAAACTTGGACGGAGAAATGTGTAGGGAATACCAGCGTCTCGAATGTATTGTTCGATTTTGGCATGCGGCACAAACTTAATATTTTCGACACCCATGACAGACAAGAAGACGATATGTTTGATCCCTTGCTGTTTCGCGGCCTGTATGAGAGGAAGAAAATACTTTTTCGCGTCGGATATTTGAGGGGGACGAATGAGAAATAGTTTCTCAATGCCTTCCAACGCTGGCTGGAAGGTTTGCGCTTGCTCGATATCAAAATATACCTTCCCTTCACCAACCTCTTGCTGTTTATGTGTTGTGACAAGAAAAGGAACACTATGTTGTATGAGTTGCTTTGCTACCTCACTTCCAACATTACCATTCGCTCCAGTAATTAAGATAGAAGACATTATAAAGAACCTTTCCAGTGTGCTTTCATTTTCGTTGTTGGAGCCTCCTTTTATCCCACCATCCTCGTTCAGCTTGTACAGAGATGCAAGGTGCAATAGAAGAAGACTTCAACAGTACTTACGGCAATTCTAGCACGGGCGTTTCAGTTCCCACAAAATCCGTTGCCAAGCAATCCATAATCACTTCATCGTAAACGTGATTTCGCCAGCGATGTGCCTCTCGCCTTCTCCCAATTTCACGGAAACCAGCCCTAAGGTAGGCTTTATGCGATGCCTCATTATAGGCATAGGTTGATAGGTCGATATTGTGCAAGTTTAACACGGTGAAACCATAATCCAGAATGAGCTTTGTTGCCTCGGTTCCATAACCCTTGTGCCAACAATCCTTTTCCCCGATTATAATGCCAAAGGTTGCTGTTTGATTGCGATGGTCAAGACGCCGAAGACTTGTCAAGCCGATGAAGCGCATACTCGCCTGCTCGTACATGGAAAACTCTATCCACTTTTGCTGTGGCTCCTCCTTCGCACTCTGGCGGTCGTAGTCCGCATAAAGAGACTCTAGTGTCACAGGGCGTAGCGGATCACCGGAGAGGACTGAGACCTGGAAATCGTTTGACCAACGATAGATTGTTGGTATCTGGCTACGCATGGTAGGTCCAAGGGCTACTTTCTTGCCTAGGATGTTGACAATTGGCGTCTCATTCTGCGACTGCTGTAACGATATCGGAGGCGTGGTTGTCATAAGGTGCATCCTTTCTTTTCATCACAATGTAGGGAAGACTGCTTGAATCTTCCCTACACGCGTTTCTATACGGGTATACTTTCCTCAACTACACTCTGTGTCGCTTTGTCAGTACAATCGTCGGCGTCGGGACGTAGCTCTTTTTCGTAGACTTCGTACTGCCGCGCGACGTAGAGTCCTGTGCGCTCAACCATATTGGATGCATCGAACAGGTCCTGCACATCGACATTTAGCTCGGCGGTGAGCGTCTCGTGCGAATCTCCATCAGTGATGGACAGACGCCAAAAGCGTTTTACTGACATGTAGCCCTCTCTTTCAAGAAGTTGACGCGCTCCACGATTACATACACAGACGGTAACAGTCAAGGTAACGCGTTTTCTTGGGTGTGCATGACACGCAAGTTGACGCGCTCGCTCTTCGATTAATAGTGTGAACAAGGTTCCAATACCGCGTCCACGGTATTTGGGATGGATACGTACACGACAGACAAGTTGTTCGTGTGAACCAGTTTGCCGTACATCGGCGTATCCGACGACGAGTTGACCTTTACGCGTGATAATGACCCACGCGTCGGTTTTGAGATCGAAATGAGGTGTTTCCCATGCCTTTTCTACATCCTCCTTTGTTGTATCGAGACTGCCAAAGTTGGCAATATCGCATGCGTTTATCAGTTCGGTTACGGCCTCTGCGTCTTGTAATGTCGGGATACGTGCCGAAAGGTTGTGTAGACGTACTATCATAACCGTTTATTTCTCCATTGCAGGGGTACTTATACCCCATTCGCATTGTGGAGGAAGAGGAAGGCAAGAACACAAGCTATCTAGGCTTCGACAGACTGTGTACTTATTTCCCTCCCCGCCCGTATTTCTTTCTCGTATGTATTAGACCGACGATGCACATGCATACCAACACGCTCGTAGAGCCGTGTCGCTCCAGTTAGACTGGATGCATCGACACCGAGATAGACTTCGTGAATGCCGCGTTTATAGAATTCGCCAAAGGATTGGTACAGAAGTGCCTCTCCGATACCTTTACGCCTCCATTGACGACGCACACCGAGCGAGTGGACCCAACCACCTTGCTCTTTCTCGTTCCCACAAAGTGAGACAGCAGCGATTTCGTTGCCAGCCATAGCCAGAAACCAGAGCGAGGGATCAAAGTTTTCACGCTTCCTTGTCCAGTGCTCCCAGTCCTCAAAGCTTGAAGGAACATGACCCCAGTGATCTTTGAATGCGTCTTCATCAGCTTCAAAGACTGCTTGGAACAGGCCCTGGTCGTCCGCAAGCGTTCGTAGTGAGATACCATCAGCCCATTGCGGCACGGGTGGAGCTTCGTGTAACTCGATCTTCATACGCCAGAAAGTGCGTATGTGCTTGAAATTATGCTTCTCCAATAGATGCTGTGCAAATGTGTTCTTTTCGTCCGACCAGGCCAACATCGAAACACGAGCGTCGGCTGGTGCTTCCGCAATATGCTGGTAAGCACGTTCGGTATTCAACTGCAAGAGATGCGTACCGATGCCCCGACCTCGGTAGTCAGGATGGACATCCGCACCCACAAAGATGCGGGCATGCTGGCGATGCTCAACGCTGGCAAACGCGACAACTTTTCCCTCGTCGGAAAGCACGATCCATGCGTCTTGTGCGAGTACGAAGTCGGGTGACTCCCACCAGATACGGGTATCTTCCAGAGTTGATTCTGGACGACCTTCGCGCTCAATCTCACAAGCCTGTAGGAGTTGCAAAACACCTTCTATATCATTCATTGATGGACGACGAAGCACAAAGCCACGTGGCAATGATGCTGTAATCATGGTTTTATCTCTCTTTCTGTCAAATGTTTGTATTTCTATCGAATTCAAGCTTCTGTAGGGACCATTATCGCGTCCTCTTGGTACTTGACCACCTACAAAGAAATGCTGTTTGATGAAGATACGGATAGGTCCGTTGTAGGGACCGCTTCATCGCGTCCTGGTGGCAATTCACCGCCGACAAGGTCGCGATGAAGCGGTCCCTACACCTCTCCGTACCAATTTGTGAAACAGGATTAATCCGTCTTTATAGAGAAGATTAACCGTTGCGTTTGAGTTTGCCTGTACGCTTGGCATAGCGTTCTGCCATGCCAAAGATGTATATTCCCAACGGTACGCTGACAACTCCTGTTAGTAGGAGAGGCCATGTAACATTCCAAACTGCGAGCGACCAGAGCGGTTGACCTTCCATCAAACCTGCACGTAAGCCATCGAGCACGTAGGTAGCAGGCGAGATACGCGCCAACGGTTGCATCCAAATTGGTAGCACCGAGATTGGATAGTAAACTCCCGATACAAGCAGAATAATGGCACGCACAATAAAGGACATTTGTACACCTTTCTCTGTATAGAGCAAAGGCAACGATGCTGTTGCGATACCGAACCCGATAAAAGAGACACTACCGAGCAGCAAGATTAAGAACGCAGTCAGGTAGTTGGCATGGCTCAAGTCGATATGGAAGAAAAACGCCATTACGCCTAGCTGTAAAACGGTAAAGAGCAAGCCGTGAGCGACCGCATACAAACAACTTCCCACCATATGTGTAAAGCGTGAGATTGGTGCCATAAACGTATATTCAATGGTTCCCTCCCATCGCTCCATATTGATGATGTCAGTGACACCATCAAACGTCACGCTCAAGTAGGTCCAGACAGCAGTTCCAATAACCAGGTACAAAACAAAGTTAGGGACATGTGAACCAACGCCAATGTAGGTGACGGACATAGCGTTTACGACGCTATAGACGAGCCATACGGCTTCCCAACCCCAATAGCGTTTCGTGAGGTTCCAGTTGCGTTCAAAAAATGCGTAGGTTGCTCGACCTTGATGCATCAAACTAGACATGTATGTATATTTCCCTTCTTGCCTTACTCTTCCTCTTCACGAGCGGCTTCGATAGCCTCGAATGCCTTTTCCCAACTGCCATAACGTTGAATATCTTCTGGTGTGATGCGATGCGAGGCAGTATAATGCATAAACACCTCGTTCATCGACACAAGGTCGTCACGTCCCATTAAACTTGTTACCGTTTGTTTCAGTTCATGTGTTGTGCCAAGTGCTACAATTTTGCCTTGCACAATGATAGCGACACGATCACAGAGTGCCTCGGCTTCATCCATATCATGTGTTGTGATCAAAATGGTCGCATTGTGCTGTTCACGCAGTTCCTCAACGAAACGCTGTACGTCGATTTTTGAGCGCGGATCGAGTCCGGTTGTTGGCTCATCGAGCAGCAAGACGATTGGCGAGGTTAAGAACGCACGAGCAATAGCAACCTTCTGCTGCATACCGCGTGACATGTTCTCAAGCGGTTTTCCGATGCGGTCAGGCTTAATGCCCAGTCGCACCAGGATAGTGTTGATTTTGGTTCGTGCCTCGGCTGCAGGCATGTTGTAGAGACGTGCAGCATAGATCAAGTTTTCCATCGGCGACAACTTCTTGAAGAAGGAGGCTTCAACGCTCACTCGGTTAATCAAGCGTTGTACCATGCGTTCGTCCTTCACAACGTCGTAGCCAAAGATGCTTACTGTCCCCGTATCGGGCAAGAGCAATGTTGAAAGAATACGAATGAGCGTTGACTTACCAGAGCCATTTGCTCCAAGTATCCCCACGATTTCGCGGTGTTTGACGGTCAAGTTTATATTGTCAACGGCTCGTACCTCGTTCTTCTGTTCCTTTTCCTGATTTTTTTTGCTGGGCCAACGTAGGAGTGGACGATCCTTTTTGAAAATCTTTGATACGCCATCAATCACGACTGCATCTTTCGTGGTGTCAATGACGACGTTCTCTAACAAATGCAATTCGATAGAGAGGTCATGGCCTTCATGTATAACCAAATTCTTGCTCCTTCCATATGATAAAAGACAATTTTGCATGTCTTACAAACACCTAAAGTACTTTCTGAAAGTCTATCGGACATACGTATGATCTTACGTCTGTACGTTCGTACATATTGCCCTACTATTCTAAAGACTACTTCTTATCAGCGTTGCCTTGATAGAGTGAGTGATTTTAGGTAGCAGAGAAAAGTGCAACAAAAAACCGTGAGACTGGATTGTTTTATCGCCAGTGCCCACGGTTCAGGGAGTCTTTTTCTCTACGCCTACTCGTTAAAAATAGGCGGACCTCCTCTAGAAATGGGCACACTGCTCCCTTGAGCATCTATGGCGATAGGCGCGAACATACCGATGCTCCTGCTACCATATGCCTTGGTGGGAAGCGCATCAAAGAGCATAGCATAGCCGTAAGCAATATGCGGACTCATGCCAATATCGCGTAAACGCGACACGCAACAATACAAAATGTTTGTTGACATGCTGTGTGCTCCCCTTTCGTCAGATTTCTTGTGATTTTGTGGCCTAAACAAGGCCGATTTTTACACGAGTCGGTGAAACTGTCTCTACAGCCACCTTCTTTCTCAAGTATACGGATAGATTAGTGATATGTCAAGGGTAATTCTGTTAAAATTGCTTAACATACAACTTTTACTTTGTTGCCGATTCTTTCAACTCGTTGATTTTGCCTTGTTGGATAGCCTGAACAGTTGTAATATGACGTTGCGTCGCCTGGTCTATTGTAGTATTTACATACTGAAGAACAGTAAGACGAACTAAGGTGAGATATTCATTCTGCTGTGGGTAGACAGCAGTAATGAGACCCTGGCCGTGAAGGGTGTCATCATATGTTGCCACTACATATCGTTTCCCATTGGGAGCAATAGCGGTATGACGCGCGAGGTCTAATGTTTGTAGGACCACTGGAAGTGCGTTTGGGATGTCAATAGCTCTTCTTTGTGGAATGGGTGTTAAGGCAAGTATTGGTGTATCCTCACCTACACTATCGTTTTGGGACATGATAGAGTATCCTCCTGGCTTACTAAGGCGTGCAACGACTAATATTGCACGAGGTTGCATGCCTTAGTGTACGCAAGTTCAACAGTTTGGTCAAGCGTTTTTGGCAGAATAGCTATAATTCCTCTTCAAACGCTTTACGTACACGTCTTCTTCGCCGTGCAGTAGCGATAAGCACTCCTATGCGCCGTGGTATTCTTCGTAAGAACGACGGATGGCGCAGCACATGGAGAAAAAGATGTGGTTGAATACGTCGCCAAAGTGACGGAAGTTCGTTGATTTCGCCAGAGCGCAAAGGATGTTCAACACTTTCAGGGTCAGCCCATTTGTCACGCACGTAGATGTCGCCGAGACGTTCCAGGGTCAGCGCATCTTGTGGGGCAAAAGCTGTAACACCTTGAATGTATTCATAAGGCGTTTGTGAAGGGCGCAATTGTATACCAGCCCAATTTGCCAGTAGACACAACCGTCCATAGAACTGTGCAGAAAGGCTATATCTACGGAACAGACGCCTCCACCAGAGCGCGAAGAGTAGAGCACCAAAGAGTAGCAGCAGTACAATACTTCCTAATGCAGTACCAACTTGTTGACGTAATTGCCCCTGCGCTGTTGATGTACTATTACCTGAACTCGACGAGTCATCAAGACTACTATGCTGAGTTTTTCCATGAAGGCTAGGAGGAATTACAGCTCCCCCACCGCTCGCTCCATTCGTACCTCCATTTTTGTTATTTGCCCCAAATTGATTAGGCAGTGGACGCGAAAACGATGCAAAACTAGCAGAAGGCTCGAAGTTGACCCAACCATAACTAGCAAAGTAGACTTGTACCCAGCTATGTGCATCTGTGCCATGAACAACATATTGATGCGTCTTTGCATCATAGGTGCCATTTGTGTAACCAGCGACAACACGTGTTGGCATGCCAAGCTCACGTGCCATAACTGTCATTGATGTGGAAAAGTAGTTACAGAAGCCTTTGTGGTCGGTATTGTCAAAGAGGAACCACGAAACGCCCTCTTGCCCAGGAGGAAGTTGAATATCTGTACTGTACGAATAGTTGCTGCGGAAGAACGACTCAAGGGCCACAGCCTTATCATACATTGTTGTTGCATGCGCGTCAGCAACAATTTGTTTCGCCTTTTGCAGAATACGTGGATCGAGACCATCAGGGACGCTTGTATAGGCGTTCACAATATCCCCATTGTAAACATTTGGGTCTGCTGGTCCATCATACTCTGGTGGCGCGGGTGATGGTGCATTGGCAGGCATAGGTACACTACGTAATGTCTGCACGTCAGCCGACGATACTGTGGACGTAACAGTATAATGCGTTCCTGCCCCAAAATTGCCGTTCTTCCCTACCCACGCTACCACAGAGCCGTCGGCCTTACTCCTTATAACATTTGCAGGCGCATTATACGTGGTAATGTCAGAGGCACCTGGAATGTACGCATACTGCTCATTCAAAGAACTCACGATAGTAACTTTCTCTGTGATCGTGTGCGTATCCATAGACCCATCCGAGGGATATATATCGTTTGGCCTCAATGGAGCCGTTTCTGTTGTACCATTGCTCCAAGCACTTCTGCTTTTTATATAGGTATCATAGCTCAAGGTCTCAAGATAAACGGGGTCGCTGTTAGCATTTGGGCCTTGCACAGTAAAGGTAAGAACGGTATCATGGTTGAGATTTGGATTGCCCCCAAGTGCCAGCGAATCTCTAAAATTTCCATGATTGGAAGGGTTGGAACCACCATTTAGCGAGATAACACGATTCCAAGTATTTTCCGCTTGTTGCCAGGGATTGCTACTAGAGTTCCATACTTGTGCGGCTACATCGTTCATGTAAGTACCGGGGAGAAGCCACGAAAAGATCAGGATACCTACTGAGATGATAGCTCCTGCCTGCATCACATCCCACCCAATATCATCAGGGTAGCGTAAACCCTGCCTACGCCATCGCCGCAGGGACTCATGTAAGTTGAAGCGTAAGAGCAACATCAATGAAGCCATGAGAAATACGATCAGGAAAATGATGTAGCCGGGGTCAACACTACTCAGATTAATGAGCAAAACAACGGCATTCGCAATAATCATGAGCCAAGGATTGCGTGTGCGGTAAACCAGCCATGCACTGGTGTATGCTAAAGTGAAGCCGAGCAAGAGAATAAAAAACAGGAAAATCGCGTCGTCGTTTCCTGTTCCACCAGTAAAAGCGGTCGCAAGCCAATGCTGCATAGCATTTGTGAGCGCACCAGCACTACCATGATAAAAAGCACCTGCCGCTTGCCAAAAGGTGAGAAGTAGACCAAACCCAAGCACAGCAACATGAACAACGAGTGGTGGTATACGCTTCTGTTTCGCAGCCACTACTCCAATGACCAAACCTAGAGCAGTCGTCAAGGTGAGAATATCAAGGTGATCGACCCAGCCAGAAGCCTGTACACACCAGATAGTGCTATAAACAACAATCGCAAGCAGAATCAATGAAAACCAACCTTCAGCCAACCCGATGTGAATCTCGCGTTGCTTGTTGGAAGAGCGATTGCCCTTTTGGTCAAGGTTATATTTCGGTTTGTCGGAGATAATTTTGGCTAATCTATCAATTGATGTTGAAGTATCGCGCATGATTCTTACCTCCGTTGCGTACTCCGTGCATTGGGACCACTTTCAAGAACTTGGCTAATATCTTCTCCACATTGTACACGCATTACAGGTATCCCTGCACCCTCTAAAAGGGCAAGTGAGTCCTCATCAGTGGGTGTATTGTTAAATGATGCAGCATTCAGACCAATGACAGCGACTTGCACGCCTCGGCGTTGCAAGTGACGTAAGCCTTCATGCCAATCACGCGAGTTTGACGGTGTAATAATTACAGCAACGGTGTTGCGTCCAAAGTGAATTGCATCCATAGCAAGAGCTTCTTTTAGATCGGGACCGGAACCATCTTTGACAACTGCAAGCAGTTCAAGCATACGCTCAATCTGACGCTCACCACGATCCAAATTGAGAAATTCGCGTTGTCGTCCGTTCACAATCATACCAAGAGAAAGGTCCTGGCGAAGCAGATAGTTCGCAACAGTTGCAGCAATGGTTACGCTGTACTCTTCCGTTGACTGCTCCCCTTTTCCTGCTTGTACACCAGTATGCAGATCAAGAAAAATCCAGGCATCGACCGCAGGATCAAGATCAAACTCTTTGACCATAAGCTTATTGTAGCGGGCACTTGAACGCCAGTGAATACGACTAAGAGCGTCACCATCCACATATTCACGAATTGTTGTTGCGTTAATGGTTGCTTGTAGCGCACGACGTGAATTTCTCCCTCTACCAGGAAGGCCGCCTGTAAAAAGCGCAAACGTTGTAATCGGGAAGACACGCGGCAATACCATGAGTTCGCGCGATGTAGACAGGGTGATACGGCGTCGAAACAAGCCGAAGGGATCACCACTTGTTGCGGTAACAGGACCGAGTTGGAAACGTCCACGTTGCTTACAGGTACTACGCGCACGCCACATGGCTCGTTTGCGTCCTCCCATGCTGGCAACGTAACCTGCTCGATGCCCTGGTAGTGTTGAACCATCCGCGATTTGCACCCAAAGTTTTGGTAAGACACTCAAGTTATCCAACATGAGACGTTCGTCAAAGACTTCACCCACCTGAACACGTCCACTGGTGACAGCGCGTCGAAAGATGATCTTACGCAAACTATAACGCGCCCAGAACCACGAAAGCACAAACAGGATCGTCATAACGTAGGTGAGTACATACAGTACTTTCCATCCGCTACTAATAGAAAGAAAAGCCAGGATGATAATGAGCAGAACAGCTTGCCAGGGTCGCATATGCTAGCGTCCCCTTCCGCCACCAACCCATGCGTTAGGCACAGGGATACTCTGCAAAATTTCATCCAGAATAGTTGTGGATGTAATTGCTCGTACACGAGCAGAGGGCGTCACGATAATACGGTGCGCCAGTGTCGGCTTCGCTAAGAGCTTAATATCATCAGGAATAACATAGCCACGACCACGCATAGCCGCCAGTGCTTGTGACGCACGGAAAAGGGCGAGAGAACCTCTTGGACTTACGCCAAGATAGATATTCTGATGATTGCGAGTCGCATTTGAAATGGCAACGATATATTCACGAATAGAAGGGTCAACATGAATAGCACGAATTTGTTGCTGAATATGCACCAGTTCATCAGCCGTCATAATCTGGGCCAGGTCTTCAAGCGGATGATGGTGTTGATGGCTATCAAGAATATTGATTTCATCAGCAGCCTTGGGATAGCCAAGACTAATATTCATCATAAAGCGGTCCAATTGAGCTTCGGGAAGGGGAAAGGTGCCTTCATATTCAATAGGATTTTGTGTTGCCATCACCATAAATGGTTCAGGGAGACGATGAGATGTTCCATCTACCGTCACTTGCGCTTCTTCCATTGCCTCTAAAAGGGCCGATTGCGTTTTTGGAGTTGCGCGGTTGACTTCATCGGCGAGCACAATCTGCGCCATAATAGGGCCTGGACGAAACTCGAAGTTTCCCGTTTTCTGATTGTAGACCGAGACGCCAGTCACATCACTTGGTAAAAGGTCCGGTGTAAACTGAATACGCTTAAATGTACATCCGATAGAGCGAGCAATAGCCTTAGTGAGAACGGTTTTGCCCACACCGGGAACATCTTCAATCAAAATATGACCGCGACAAATAACCGCGATCAGGCTGAACGCTACTGGTTCGGCCTTGCCAACAATAACCCGTTCAACATTGCCGACCACACGTTGCACCGCGGTCGCCAAGTCTTGTACTGACTGCATACTACTTATCTCCCCAACGAGGTGAAATTGAGGGTTCCAATCTCGACGTATTAGCACATATGTCTATATGATAGGTTACTATGTTACCACAAAACAACAAAAGGCACGAGTAGCAGATTTTATAGTCACGCGTCCACCCTACTACTACGCTTCACGCATCGTTTTGTTGCGATATTCGTGTGATTTCTCCACCACTTAGGAATCATAACATTTTCTTTGAGGAAAAAGCTAAAAAATACCGAGGTTAAGCATCTCGACAGTACACAACGGCTATGCTACACTAACATTAATATCAAACACAAGCAGATGCTCTTCAATAATACCTTACCGATGTAAACAAGCAGGACGACGCTAACGGTTAAGGCAAGAAGGTCTAGCCCCACAAAGCTGATTATGCTATTATAGGCAACATGAGCCAGAATAGTAATAAGGAAAATAATAGAGAAGAACTTCATGCGGTGGTGCATGGCTATGTGCAAGGGGTTGGGTTTCGCTACTTCGCCTCTCACAAAGCGTTGTCGCTTGGCTTGCGTGGCTACGCGCGTAACAGAGGTGATGGCACAGTAGAGGTCGTGGCACAAGGTTCCCGCAACAGCTTAGAAAATCTCTTGATCGCATTACGACAGGGACCTTCGGCAGCAGAGGTGGATGAGGTCGAGACCACGTGGCGTACACCCACAGAACACCTCAGTAGCTTTTCCATTAGGTATTAAAAATAAACGAGGACGAAGAACATGATTGATCGCAAGACGGTAGAAAATGTAGCGAAGCTCGCACGGTTGGGAATGAGTGAGGAAGATATTACTACCTTTCAACAGCAACTATCGGTTATCCTGGAGAATATCAAGATATTACAGGAAGCTGATGTAAGTGGCGTCTCACCAACTGCCCACGCCTCACGTTTGACCAGCGTTATGCGTGCTGACGTACCTCAACCATCATTTTCACCTGAGGTGTTGCTCGCTAATGCTCCCGATCAGGAAGACAACTACTTGAAGGTCAACGCTGTGTTGGAGGGGGAATAAACAAGAATGACAGAATTATATACACTTACTATTCATGAAGCAGGTGACTTGCTGCGTCAAAAGAAAATCTCTTCGGTTGAATTAACGCAGGCACACCTCGACCGTATTCGGGCCGTAGACGACAAGGTAAAGGCGTTTACGCTTGTAACGGACGAACTAGCACTCAAACAAGCGGAAGAGGCGGACCGACGCATCGCAAGTGGAGACACACTTTCGCCGCTTACAGGCATTCCAATAGCGATTAAAGATGTGATCAGTACGAAAGATATCACCACAACGGCTGGCTCACGCATGTTGGAACACTTTAAACCACCATTCGATGCAACGGTAATGAAAAAGCTGAACTCGGCTGGTATTGTGATGGTGGGTAAGACGAATATGGATGAGTTCGCAATGGGGTCCTCAACCGAGAACTCGGCGTTTTTCAATACCCACAACCCGTGGGACCTTGAACGTACTCCCGGTGGAAGTAGTGGTGGCTCGGCAGCGGCGGTGGCCGCTGGTATGGCGATGGGTTCGTATGGGAGCGATACTGGCGGCTCTATTCGCCAACCTGCATCGCTTTGTAACGTGCTTGGTGTAAAGCCAACATATGGGCGAGTCTCGCGCTTCGGACTCATCGCCTTCGGCTCGTCACTTGACCAAATTGGACCATTCGCACGTGACGCTCGTGATGCGGCTCTGTTAATGCAAGCTATCGCAGGACAAGACGCACGTGACTCGACCAGTTCGCCAAACCCAGTACCCGATTACAGTGCTGGCTTAAATGGGAGCATCAAGGGCATGAAGCTTGGTGTACCAGAAGAATATTGGGTTGAGGGCACACAACCAGAAGTTATCAAGATTGTACGTGAGAACATTGAGAAACTACGCGCAATGGGCGCGGAGATTGTTGATGTTTCTCTCCCTCACACAAAGTACGGAGTATCAGCATACTACATCATTGCACCAGCAGAGGCAAGCGCAAATCTTGCGCGCTATGATGGTGTCAAGTATGGCTATTCCTACCGTGACACAGACGATATGTGGGAAGCAATGGAAAAGACGCGTCAATATGGTTTCGGTGCCGAGGTGAAGCGTCGTATCATGCTAGGAACCTACGCGCTCTCTTCCGGCTATTATGATGCCTACTACAAACAAGCAGAAAAGGTACGTTCATTAATTACGCAAGACTTTGAGAAAGCGTTTGAAAAGGTGGACGCGCTGGTTAGCCCGGCATCACCAACGGTAGCGTTTAAGCTGGGTGAAATCTCCGACCCGTACCAAATGTATCTACAGGACGTGTTCACTATTCCAGCAAATCTTGCGGGCATCAGTGGTATCTCAATTCCTGGTGGTTTCAGTGATGGCCTTCCTGTAGGCCTGCAATTGCTAGGCCCTGCCTTTGGTGAAGAGATTATCTTGCGTATCGCGGACGCATTTGAGCGTGAGACTGATTACCATACACGCTGGCCTCAAAACCTTTAAGGAACCGTTGTAGTTGTAGCAGGGAGACCGCGAGGGTCTCCCTGCTTTTCATAGGATTATATAAAAATGACACGGCGCGTACTGGCTGTTTTTATAATTATGGTGGCACTTGCTATTCTCATTTTGACGCCAATTGTCGCGTTTACGCCTGTGGGAGACCATCTAAGTCAAGCACTTGGATTTGTTACACCAACTCCGTTTCCAACTCCTGTGCCTTTTGTTCCAACGCTCGTACCATCACCTTCGCCAGTGCTGACGGTAAAAGGCACACCGCCACCGCTTACATCAAGTACAGCATATCTTGAAGATATGGACACGGGAAACGTGCTCGTCGATATGAATGGCGAGAAGCCGTTACCGATGGCGAGTATTACGAAGATTATGACGGCGGTGATTGCAATACAAACAGGCAACCTCGATCAAGGTATCACGATTAAACAGGATGCAATAGATGAGGTAGTGCTGCACAATGGCAGTAGTGCGTTTTTACAAGTTGGTGATGTAGTCTCGCTTAAGAACCTGCTCTATGGATTGCTACTACCATCAGGTGATGATGCCGCAATAGCTATTGCAGACGGTCTGGCAGGCTCACCAGACAAATTTGTGCAAAGAATGAATTTATTCGCTCATCGCCTCCACCTGTATCAGACGCATTATACAAATCCTGATGGCTTGACGCCCGACAATCAGACAAATCCCAATCACTATACAACAGCGGCCGACCTTGTACGTTTAGCACAGTACGCAATGTCACTTCCACTCTTCGCCCAAATTGTGCAAACGCAAACCTTCACGCTTGCCGCATCTGGACTACATCATAAGTACACATGGAAAACAACAAATGATCTGCTTGGCGCGTTTGCAGGTATGACTGGCATCAAGACGGGTCACACGGTGGAAGCAGGGTGGTGCTTACTATTTTCAGCAACGAGAACAGGGCATCACCTCGCGGGCGTTGTTCTTCATAGTGATACATCACAAGGACGCTTCGATGATGCAAAAGCTCTATTAGATTGGGGCTTTAACCTACCTCTATTGCCTCCAACGCAATAACTCGCTGTTCACAAGTTATTGCGTTGGTTGAAATTTATCGACTAAATGCTGCGTCGAAGGCAAGGGATGAAGGGGCGAAGTCGGTACGACGCACAAAATTTACGGCATCCTGTGCTCCCCATTCACGATCCATACCAGAGTCTTCCCATTCAATTGAGAGCGGTCCCTGATAGCCTATACGGTTGAGGACGCGGAAGATCGACTCGAAATCAACATCGCCATGCCCTGGTGAAACGAAATCCCAACCGCGCTGTGCTTCGCCAAAGTTGAGATGCGAACCAAGAATGCTTCTTCGTCCATCCAAACGCAGTTTTGAGTCCTTCACATGGACATGATAGATACGATCAGCAAATTCTTCGATAAATGCGGCTGAGTCAAGAAACTGATGAACAAGATGGCTAGGATCAAAGTTGATACCAAAGCCAGGACGATTGCCAATAGCATGAAGCGTTTTACGTGTGGTGACAAAATCATATGCTATTTCGGTAGGATGGACCTCTAAGCCATATTTGACGCCTTCACGTTCAAATACATCAATAATGGGGTTCCAACGTTGCGCGAAATCCTCGTAGCCATGCTCTATCTCGGCTAGATCGTTGGGTGGAAAAGAGTACAACATATGCCAGATACTAGAACCAGTAAAGCCGTTGACCTGTGTAACGCCAAGCTTTGCGGCTGCGCGCGCCGTATCTGCGAGTTCTTGCGCGGCACGACGACGTACCCCCTCTGGCTCTCCGTCACCCCAAACATAAGGCGGAACAACGCTTTTGTGTCGTGCATCTATAGGGTCACACACTGCTTGCCCAACAAGGTGATTAGCAATAGCAAAACACTTCAGGTTGTAACGGTTCAGTATATCGTGACGCGACTGAACATAGTCCGGTTCTTTCAAAGCGCGTTGGACATCGAAATGGTCGCCCCAACAGGCAAGTTCTAAGCCATCAAAACCCCATTTGCTCACCTTTTGCGCTAGTTCTTCCAGCGGCAGGTCTGCCCATTGACCAGTAAATAAAGTGACAGGTCGTGACATCGTGTCCTCCTCCTACATCTTAAAAACCTTCTGCGTAGGGGAAACTCTTGTGGTCTCCCAAACATGGTAAAACAAATATAGCACCAGTGCTTGCAAGCGTAGATAGAAAAGTTTTCACCCTTTTAGGGTATCATATCAAATCTATTACTATCAACAACAAAAATTTCCTTAAACATTCTTGTTTATCAGCCAAGATAGTACTAGTAAGGACAGCACAAACATGATAAAATGTCCCCACTTACGTATACTATATAGTTTGAATAGAGTACATAATTATGCGCTACGCTGTATTTACCGATGTTCATGCCAATCTTGAAGCACTAGAAGCTGTTCTAGCAAAGATAGACGAGTTAGCTAAACAAGAGCCAATAGATCAAATATGGTTTTTGGGCGATCTTGTCGGGTATGGTCCCAACCCGAATGAATGTATTATTAAACTCCGTGAGCATACCGATGTTATCATTGCGGGGAATCACGACTGGGCTGCTGTAGGGAAGATTGACCTGGAGGATTTCAGCGCGGCCGCACGTACTTCAGCAGAATGGACGGCAGAGCAACTTACTGAAGAACACCGCGAATTTCTCACAAACCTGCCAGAGCGCATTAATATGAAAGACTGTACGCTTGTACACGGTAGTCCATATGGGCCACTCTGGGAGTATCTCACCTCAGAGGTATTAGCAGAACGCAGCTTCCAGTATTTCACCAGCCGCTATTGCTTTGTGGGACATACACACGTTCCTGTTATTTTTCAACAACCCGATACTGTCGCACAAACACCTACTGTGCCATTAACAGAGGCAGAACAACACGGGATCAGTTCAGAAGAAGACGATTTTACTCTACCTGACGAAGACGAAGAAGAGACACAAAAAGTAGTCGCGATACGCCCTACGCTTCAAACAACACAAGAGACGCCTCCTAGCTGACTCTGTACAGGTCGAACCAGCCTTAATAGACACGGAACAAGCCACTCAGGATAACGAAGAAACTCTAGCAGCGAATGCAGAAGAGTTGCGTTCGGCCACATCTAAGATGGAAATGAAAAATTCGCTAGACTCTTCCATAGAAAATGCCAAGACATCCGATACGGCAACAGTCACATTGGACTATGAGACGTTACCAACGACACCAGAGAACAGGGATGACGCAGACATTCGAGATGCAGACGAACAGGAAGAATTACATACAGAAGAATCACACGAAGTCTCTTCCAACGGCCATATAACGCTTGAACAGGTGCAGGAAGAGACCCCACGCGAAGAGCTTATTAGCAATGTGGAAGAGCGTCTCAACAGTGAGATTGAGGAATTGCTGGCCTTACTAGGATTGAGTCAAAGCATGGTGCAGGTTACAAACGAGATGCTTGTCCCACCAGAAGGCGAGTGGTCTGCACCAGTAGGCTATCGAGCTATTGTCAATCCGGGCGGTGTTGGACAGCCAAGAGACGGAGACCCACGAGCAGCGTTTATGATTTATGATACGGAGCGTGGCTTCACGTTTTATCGCATTCATTATGATTATGAGAAAACGCAGGAGAAGATTCTCAAGGCTGGTTTGCCTCCCTATCTTGCGGCACGTTTGGGCTATGGTCGGTAGGTAGATAGGTAACTTTTATGAAACTCGTCGTCGGCCTGGGAAATCCTGGGCAACAATATGAACAAACACGTCACAATGTCGGCTTCCGCGTTGTCGATATGCTGGCAAAAACGCTTGGTTGGAAGTGGTCGGAACAGCGCAACAGGGCTATCCTCGCTAGCGGCACTCTTGGACCAGAAAAAGTAGTTTTGGTCAAGCCAATCACGTTTATGAACAACAGTGGTGAGGCAGTGAGTGCGCTGGTACACTGGTATAAAGTGCAGCCTGAGGATGTACTTGTTGTCTATGATGAACTTGACTTACCAGTGGGAAGAGTGCGGCTAAAGAGCAATGGGAGTGCAGGGGGACATAATGGCATTGATAATATTATTCGTCACCTGCATACGAACAACATCCCGCGTTTGCGTATCGGCATAGGGCGTCCCACGAATACACATGTAGAAACGGTCAGCTATGTGTTAGGTATCCCACCGCTTGACGAACGCATTACGCTCGCCACAGGAGAAGAGAGAGCAGCCGAAGCAATTCCACGCATTCTCAGCCAGGGTGTCGCAATTTCTATGAATGAGTTGAATGCGGACCCAGAGGCACAACGACAGGCCGAAGAAAAGCGGCGGTTGCAGAAAGAGCGGCGCGATCAGGAACGTCTGCGCCGCGAGGCCGAACGCCAGAAACAAGCGGAATTGTAGGAGCAATGTATTGCATCCTCGTCGACGAGTGAAAGAAATGTCACAAGGATGCGATACATCAGTTCCTACATGTCGAATGGTGGTGACAAAGGGTTTCTTCCTCTTGTTTCAACCCGACGATACTCGACATAGGAATAGATGACAAGAATTGCTGAGACAACAAGGATAGGTCCTACAACTCCCCATATACGTAGACTAGGGATAAATGCACTGATGATGCCTAACACTCCAGCACCAACAAACAGCCAGCCACCTAAGCGATGCGTTCTTTCCCATACGATGTCACTTGCGAGGGTCCAAGGCGTTCTAACGCCAGCCCAGAAATTGCGCTGCAGTTTGCCAAAGTAGTTGCCAATAAAGATGAATAGTGCGGAAACGGCAAGACTCACAACAAACGAGACATTCACCCGTACCCCAAGCGGAATCGCCAGTGTTACCACTTGTATGATAAGCATGAAAAGAAGAATACCTACCAGTAAAAGACCTCCAACCCTTTGTGTACTACGTGAGTCCTGATTGCGTAAACGAGGGCTGGCAGTCAGGAGAACGTTTAGTAGGACAAAGAGACCGATACTTGTAAGAGGGATAATGAGGGAGTTGGCAAACTTAGGCATATATCCGTTTACATTACCAGCAGCATCCCAATGAGAGGGAACAATAGCAGGCAAGAAAGGATAGGTGCCAGCCGCAATAGCTATCTGTAACGCAATAATGATAAGAGCGATTATTGTTGTTGAACGATATGGTGCCGATGGGAGTATTTTAGTTGTATTTTCTGTAGGGTCCATGACACGCCTCCGAACATGTTAGCCAATTACAGTATCGTCGTTATACTTTGTTGATTCGGGATTGTCTTCCATAGCTCCAAACCAGCCCACAACCTCAGTCATGAGGTCCTGAAAGACGGTAGTATTGAGCGAATACACCTGAAATTGTCCACGTCGCTCAACACGTACAAGATCGGCGAGTTTGAGCACAGTCAAATGATGTGAGAGTGCGGTACGACCCACACCCGCGTTCTCTGCCAACTCACCAGCAGTGCGCTCGCCGCCACGTAGATATTTCAGGATACGCCGCCTGGTTGGGTCCGCGATAGCTTTATAAGCTTCTTGCATACTATACTTAAATTTCTTGTGGATGGAAGAGTGGATAAAAATTTATGGTCCAGCCCATTCCGAATGCATAAGGTACCAAGAGCTGTGGGTTATCCTTGTTCCATAGGGTATTGCGGATACGCTCAAAGGTAGGAAAACGAAAGTCGTAGGGTAGTCCGAAAACGCGCCCTTGCCATGTCCGCTCATTGGGTGGAAGTTGAAGTTGTTGATTAACAGCAAGGCTTACCAAACCTATTGCTGCAGTAGTGATGAGAATATTACGAGCGGTAAAACGATTTTTACTAGAACTCATTGTTTGTACCTCCTAATGCCTTTCTCAATTTTTCTGTATCGTATTAACCTTGTAACACTGCTTGTCCCGTTGAAGACAGAAACTATCTTCTATTCAACATTTCAGTACATACTGAAATACTAACATAATAACAGAGAAAAATCAAGCTCTCTTCGCGTGAGTTGTAAATGCCAAGAGTATATGACAGAGGATGTCTAGTATAGGAGGGTATCATTGAACAAAAGTATGATGTTTCTCTTTTTATTTCTTGGATGAGGAGCTTTTTAATGAAGTTTGGGCTTGACGTTCCAACAACAGGTGCATATGCAGATGCGCTTACACTAGCGCGTCTAGCGACAGAGGCTGAGTCCGCAGGGTGGGATGGGTTCTTCATATGGGATGTACTTCCTAGCAATAACGCCACTATTGACCCTTGGATTGCGCTTACAGCCATCACACTTCAAACACTACACCTTAAGATTGGGTTACTAGCAACTCCTTTAGCGCGTCATCGTCCTTACCTTGTAGCTCAACGCCTTGCTAACCTCGATCAACTTTCACAAGGGCGCGTCATTTGTGCGGTAGGGCTAGGGTACTCAGAAGAGACGTTTGCAGCGTTTCATGAAGAGACAAGTCATGTGATTCGAGCAAAGAAACTAGATGAGGGATTAGAAATCCTTGCTGGCTTATGGACAGAAGATAGCTTTTCTTATAATGGAGAGTATTATGCATTAAGCTCGACAACTGTTCTTCCTAAACCCGTACAATCTCCACGCATTCCTCTCTGGATTGCGGGAGGCTGGCCGAGTCGCGCTCCCTTTCGTCGTGCGGCACGATGGGACGGTGTAGCTCTCAAGTCCATTAATGTGGAGACGCACAAGTGGCTTACTCTTGATGATTTTCATGCCTGTCTTACTTACATGCAAAAACACCGAACATTAGATGCAGCGTTTGAAGTTATTATGAGTGGTGAAACACCGACTAATCGGCAACAGGGAATAGATATTGTGCAGCCTTTTGCAGATGCAGGAGCTACATGGTGGGTAGAGGAAGGACTTGGTTGGACTCTTGAAGAGTTTAGCGAGCGCATCCGTAGTGGACCACCGAAGATGTAAGGTTGCTCGAAGGAGGGGTACTACATGGACATTGATGTATACATAACATTAATCAAACAAAACTTTCCACAGCTAGCTATACAAACGGTGAAGCCAATTACAAAAGGCTGGGACAGTTTTGTACTAGAGGTCAATGACGAGTTCATCTTTCGCTTTCCTACACGTGAAGATGTGATCGAACCTTTCTATAGGGAACTACGTCTGTTACCAGTACTTGAGCAACTGCTCTCTACCCCCATTCCACATTTTGAATATGTTGGACGTGACAGTACCAACTACTACCCTTATCCATTTGTAGGTTATCGCAAGATAGGTGGCTTTGCGTTAGATGATACTCGTATCACTCCAGAACAGCTTTTGACACTTGTACCAGCAATAGCCATTTTTCTTAACGAGTTGCATAATTTTCCGATTGCAAAGGCCCTCCAGCTTGGTGTACAGGAACACACGGCCTCATCATGGAGAGAGATGTATCAGGAGCGTTATGCAGATTTGCAGAGGCGTATTTTTCCTCTACTAGATACTGGGCTACGCACTAAATCGGAGCAATTGTGGGAGAATTTTCTGGGAAATAAAGCCATCTTCACATTTCAGCCGAAACTTATTCACTGTGATCTATCAGGTGAACATATTTTTTATGATCCCACAGATGGTACTATAACAGGCGTAATTGATTGGGGAGATGTAACGATTGGCGACCCTGCACTCGATTTTGTAGGACTTCACCAAGTCGGTGGGAAAGCATTTACCGAGAATATATTGATGCGCTATCATGGTGCGGTAGATACCGCATTCTGGCAGCGCATCCGTTTCTATCTTTGTTATAGTCCATTTTCACAGCTACTCTACGGGTCATACAGTAACAACGAAGTGTTCATTGCTCAGGGAATACAAGGACTACGCGCGATCTTTGGCGAATAGTTCCTCTTGATGCACTCTACGCTCCCACTCAAGGCTGTTCAAACGTTCAGTGCTATTGGCACCCCAGCGTAGGGCTGCGATATCGAGTACTATAAACAATGCGATTACGATAATGATGAACAACATGGCTTTCTCCTTATGATTGCTAATTTTTCTATGCGAGCCATACGTTTCATTTCTGTTGGTTCGTATGGTTTAAGTATACTGTTAATTTGTGATATAATGAAGGGGAAAAGAAAGGTACATTGCGAAAACGTTTATGATAACAAAGGAAAAATACATTATGACCTTAGAAACTGAAAAGCTCTTGGATAGTACAGGATGGCAACTGTTAGAAGCACTGCAACAGGATGCGCGCATCTCGTATACAGAACTGGGTCAACGCGTTGGGCTGTCGGCACCAGCGGTTGCCGAACGCGTGCGTAGAATGGAAGACATGGGCATTATCAGTGGCTATCATGCTGAGATTAATCGTAGTAAGCTTGGTTTTCCTATTACGGCGATCATTCGCATGAGTACCTTTCCTGGCGATCATTGCAATCGTTTTACCGCCTCCGTTCGAGACTTACCCGAAGTACTGGAATGTTCGAGGGTTACAGGTAGTGATTCCATGATTATCAAAGTTATGGCCTCATCGGTAGAACACCTCGAAACGCTCATTGATCACCTTTCGGAACAAGGGAATATTACCACTTCGATGGTGTTATCTACGCCAGTTGAGCGACGGACTATCACTCATTCAACTGCTTCTCTTGTTGAGAAGTAAATATATTACCAGGAAGGTCTTTGTATGTTGCCCCCAAAGTGGTTGTACTATCTTTTATTGCTTGTTGTCTTTGAGTTAGCGGCGGATGTGCTAGCGAAACAGTTTGCGGTAAGCGGAAAGTACGTATTTGCAGTTCTTTCTATTGTTGGCTTTATTGCGGCAAACACTGCATGGCTGGTTAGCTTGCGGACGGGTGCCGAGTTGAGCAAAGGCGCGGTACTTTTTTCGGTGCTTTCTGGCATTGGGGCAGTGCTTATCGGAGTACTTGTCTATCACGAGAAGACAACGCCCTATCAAATCATCGGACTTGTACTCGGAATTGCTGCAATTGCGTTTCTCTCAATAGAATAGAGTACGTCCGTAGTATGTATTGCATGCTATGTATAGATACGTTATGATTACCAAGGCGATCTAAAAAGAAAAATATTCTCTACCCCTATAGCTGATAAACATAGGGGCGTATGCTATTGTGTTCTTGTGTCTGTTGGAGGAAGATGTGACTTTACAGGGATTACTCGCGTTGCTGACACAGCGACCAGAATATAAACGTTTGTTAGAGCAGATTCGCAATGCTGACGGCTTACCCGCCCTAACGGGTATTAACGAGGCAGCCCATCCATATGTTGTTGCGACACTCGCGCAAACCTTAAAACAACCAATCCTGCTTGTGGTTAGCGATGAGACGCAGGCCAGCCAGATTGTCGAAACGCTCAAGCAGTTTGTGCCTAACCCCGATGATGTCCTCTGTCTTCCCGACCGTGATGCCCTACCCTACGAACGGCTTATCAGTAATGCTGCAACGACACAGGAACGCATGCAAGCCCTTATCGCGCTGGTACAGAAAGAGCGAACGCCACTCGTGGTCTGTTCTGCACGTGTGCTCACACAGCTCGTTATTCCACCTCAGGAGCTAGCAGGAAGTCTATTCACGCTGAAAACGGCGCAAGAGGTAGACCTGACGATGATGCTAGAGCATCTCTACAATCTTGGCTATACACCCGTTGCGGAGGTAGAGGAGCCAGGGCAGTTTAGCCATCGAGGAGGCATCGTCGATCTTTTTCCTCCAACGTTGCCACGTCCAATTCGCGTAGAGTTCTTCGGTGATGAGATTGAGTCGCTACGTACATTCGATCAGGAGACACAGCGTTCGCTCAATCCTGTCTCAACCTGTGTGGTTGGGCCAGCGCGTGAGGCACTCCCTACGCGTGGGCCTGAGGCCGCACAGATATTGGTAGAGCTAGAGAGTTCGATGCTCAACCGCGATGCAGAAGAGCGTTGGCATCGGAACCTGGAAGAGTTACGTCAAAAACATTCCTTTGATGATATCGCTTTCTATCTGCCCTATCTTCATAATCAGGCTACGGTGCTCGACTATCTGCCGAGGACTGGTTTACTTATCTTCAACAACCCAACGAACGCACAAAATCGGATTCGGGAGCTTGACGATCAGGCGCATGAGATCAAAGCGCGTTTGGAACAAGAACACGAAAATCCTACACGCCTTCGTGATGCATATGTAAGTTGGAACCAGTTAGAGCCACAGATACAACAACGTCGTCAGCTTCAATTTGCCGATGCGCTCTCTGCCGCCGAGGGTGACTTTGATGCCAGCCAATATGGTGGAACAGAGCATCTTATGCCAGCTTTTAGTAGCGCTAACTCATATGGTGGACGCCTACGTGCGTTTGTGCAAGATTGTCGTAAGGCTCTTGATAATCGTGAACGGGTAGTAATTGTCACGGCGCAGGCACGTCGAATGGCCGAGGTACTGAGCGATGAAAGCATTCTAGGGGAAAAAGCCATTCATGTTAGTGCGGGCACGAATATTCTGCAGTTACCAGATGCTGGTACACTGGTGCTGATACAAGGACAGTTGACGGAGGGATGGCAGTCAAACTCATTAGCCTTACACCTCTACACTGATACTGAGATTTTCGGCTGGTCAAAACGGCGCAATGCACAACGTCGTAAACCTGTGACGCCAGCTTCATTTCTTGCCGAGGTCAATCCTGGCGATTATATTGTGCATCAAGAGCACGGCATTGGTCGCTTCGAGGGCTTGGTCAAGCTCAACATGACGGGAGTTGAGCGCGAATATCTGCTTATTCATTATGCTGGCACCGATAAGTTGTATATACCAACCGATCAACTTGATCGTGTTACACGCTATATCGGCATGGGTGATGCCGTTCCTGCCCTTAGTAAGCTGGGGACAACGGAATGGACAAGGGCAAAGACGAAGGCGAAAGAAGGTGTACAGGATATTGCACGTGATTTGCTACGCTTGTATAGTGCGCGTGAGGCAGCTCCTGGACATGCATTTCCACCCGATTCGGAGCAACCGTGGCTGCAAGAACTGGAAGATGCGTTTCCCTACGCGGAAACGCCAGATCAAGAGCGAGCGATTGAGGATGTGAAAGCTGATATGGAAAGACCTCGCCCAATGGATCGCCTCGTGTGTGGCGATGTTGGCTATGGGAAAACAGAGGTTGCATTACGTGCCGCGTTCAAAGCAGTGCTTGACCAGAGACAAGTTGCAGTACTTGTACCAACCACCATTCTTGCGCTTCAACACTATAATACATTTCGTGAACGGCTCAAGGCATATCCGGTACGCGTCGAGTTACTCAGTCGTTTTCGTTCCGAGAAAGAGCAGAAGCAGGTATTAGAAGACCTGGCATTTGGCAAAGTCGATATTGTCATTGGAACACACCGTTTGCTGCAAAAGGATGTAGTGTTCTTCAATCTGGGCTTGCTTATCGTTGACGAGGAGCAACGTTTCGGCGTGGTGCATAAAGAACGACTCAAGCAGTTGCGTAGCGAGATTGACGTACTCACTATGACGGCAACGCCGATTCCACGTACAATGCACATGGCCCTGGTCAATTTACGTGATATGAGCGTGATCGAGACGCCACCGCAGGAACGCTTGCCTATTCGTACAGTGATTCGAGAGTACGATGATCCGTTGATACGCGAGTCGATTCTGCGCGAGATTGATCGTGGGGGACAAGTCTTTTTTGTTCATAACCGTGTGCAGGGCATTCAGGTAATTGCACAGAAGCTTCAGAGGCTTATTCCAGAGGCGCGTATTATTGTTGGGCATGGACAGATGAACGAAGAGCAGTTGGAACGTGTCATGATTGACTTTTCCAATGGCGAATACGACGTGCTAGTTTCAACAACAATTATCGAAAACGGTTTGGATATTCCTAACGCAAACACGATTATTGTCAACAACGCAGCCTTCTTTGGTCTCTCACAACTCTATCAGTTGCGTGGACGTGTGGGACGCGCCACGCAACAGGCATACGCGTACTTTTTCTACAGTAAGGACGCGAAGCTAACACAGATACAAGAGAAACGCTTACGCGCGATTTTTGAAGCGACAGAGTTAGGAGCAGGCTTCCGTATAGCAATGAAGGACCTGGAAATTCGTGGTGCTGGCAACCTGCTTGGGGCAGAACAATCAGGTTCGATGAATTCGGTAGGTTTTGATTTGTACTGTAAGCTCCTTGCAGAGTCTATACAAGAGATGCAAGGGAAACAGAATGAACTAGCGACTGTAAGCACGACGGTTGATCTACCGTTGGATTCGTTCTTGCCAGATGATTACATTGGTGATCGCACACTCAAGGTGAATTTTTATCAACGTTTGGCACACCTCAATACGCCTGAGCAGGTTGAGGCAATGACCGCTGAGATGACCGACCGTTTTGGGACTCCGCCACCATCAGTGCAAAACCTGATTACGATGGTTCGATTGAAGGTTGAAGCCTCGCGTTTAGGCTTTGAGTCTATCGCAATGAAGGACAATGAGTTTATACTTACGGTCAAGAGAACGATTGTACCCAACCGTATTGTACTCTATCGACGTTTCCGCAATGACGCACGCGTTCAGCAAGGCATTATTCGTATTCCCAAGCGTTTGTTTGGTGAGAATTGGTTAAAGCAGTTACAAGAGTTGTTACCAGCGATTACAGCGTCCGCGTCATCGACCGCTTAGCAGGTATTCTATAGCTAGTATTGCATAAGAAGAGGGCATAGCAGGTGCTCGGCCCTCTTCTCATGCTACCCATTTGAAAATATGAGGCTGAGAGCCTCTCTAGTCGAACCTTCACCCACTACTTTGTTTGGATGAAGGTTCGAACATACTTCGAGAGTTCTTGCTTTTCAAATCAGGAATGCACATTCCAGAACGGTGAAGTAAAGCCCAATTCTTTCCAAAGCAGATCAATTTCTTCGGTTGTTTTGCGTCGCCACTCAACCTCCATACGATCAGCATACCAGGATTGCGCGAGCCTCCACTGCTGCTCTAGCGAAATGACGGCTCCATAGGGCTGCTTCCATTGTTCGCACCAGCGGTTTACATGCTCCTCCGACCGGAAGAGAAGAATTGTCTTTCAAGCAAAAACGACATCTTTCCACCAATCCTTGGGTGGAAGTGCCATATGAACGCAGCCCGAAGCGTCGATCAAATGACCATTACAAATCTCAATATGCATAGCATCGTTACAACATCCACATGCCGTAACCACCAGACCATCTTCTTGTAACATAGCGAGAATGCCAAGCGCATCCCATATACAGTTCCCCCACCAAGTTTGGCTTCCGACCTCGACAGAAAATGCAGTTGGAACGGCTGAGAACGGCTCAGCCATCAGAATTTCCCCACTGCTTTGCAGCACGAGTGCGCGTCCATCAGCTAATCGCTGGAATACTGCATGCACTTCAGTAATGGGGCAGGAAAAGGTTTGAGCACAGTCCAAGATTGTAGGCGCGTGCCCCGTTTTCACAAATTGCTCATAGATGTAGTGGCGAACCTGTTTATCAAACATAGACGTGATCCCCTGCGATCAGCAAAGAATGAAAGACACTAATGTACATATCTTGCAAAGAAGTATATGAGACAGGAGGTGACTTTTCCTAGTATTACAGCTCCGTTTTCAGGTCTTCAGCCCATTTAACTGCCAAGTATACACTCTCTGGAAGTATTTAGTTTTTGAGAGTCCCTTAGCGTTTTGTATGCATGAGATGGAACATCAATGCTTGCTTATAATCAAGGACGCTTACACGGCCATTTTTGAGCACTTGATTTGAAAGATTGAGCAAGGTAGAGACAACTTGTAGACGTGTGTCATCGTAACGCTCTTGATGGCGTAACATTTCTAAGAGTTGTGGAGGACTCTGGTCTGTTATCTCTAGTCCAGCATGTAGGGCCTCGACACGTAACCAAAGAATAAGTTGGTGACGCAACTGCTCAAAGATAGCCATATCGTCATCACCCACTTGGAGCATAGCTGCGTCGCGGTTCTCACGTCTGTTCATCGTGGTAGACGTTGCTGCGACAACGCTAGCGGTTGGAGCAGTAGACTCTGACAGGCTACGTATATCTTCGGTAGGAGCCAGTGGTGCAGTAGAGGTCACAGGTTTAGGTGCTGCTGCTGGAGGTGCGGCGACTGGTGTTGGTTGTACGGACATTGCGGAACGAGAAGTACCAATAGACTCAGTTGATTTCGTAGGTGGTAGTGGAGTTTGGACCATTGGCTCATCTATTATGCGTGGCGTAGGGGATGGCATCTCCTGCTTCCGTGTAAGATTTGGCGTTAGCGGAGCAATAGATGCGGCGGGAGCAACGGGAGTGGAAGAGCGTTGTGGGGCCGCGTTTGGGAGCGATGTTGGATTTAGTGGAGTAGTGCTCTTCGTTCCTTGCGTTGGTGTAGGAGGAATGGGTGTATTTTTCTGCGTTGTAGGTTTACTGATAGGTAAGCCTGTTTGCGCTATTTCTTGTTCGACACGTGATGAACTAGCGCGATTAGCTCTGCGTTGAGTACCATTTGTCGATGATGTCGAGGAGCCATCGTTAGATTGAGTTGGTGCTTTCGCTTCTCCGCGGATCTCCTGTAATTGTTGCTGTAAAAGCATCGTTGTAGCTACAATTTGATCCCAGGCGGGGTCAGAACGTCCCTTGCCTGTTGCAGCCCAAGAGGAAGCCTGTCTTGGGCTACCAAATGGAGGTATACCTTGACGTTCTGAGCGTGGACCTGCAACATGAGTACGCAGTCCTTGCACAACAGTAGTAGAGGTGGAGGCGATCAGCATGCGGACATCAGACATGCGCTTGCGGCCTTGCTCACCGAAGAAACTGCGGTTGCGCTGTACAAATTGAATAAAAAGACGCTCAATAGAACGCTGAAAATCGGGTGACATCAGATCAACTCGATTCCACGCGGTAAAATCTACCGAACTCAGATAAAGCCATACTTCTTGACGTTTGGCACGATCTACTGGACGCATACGGAGCGAATCGGTCCGATAATCAAAGAAACGTGGGTAGCAAAAGTTTGCAATGATCGTTTCTGCTAATTCTGCTTTCAAACGCGCAACTTCAGCCGGAGGAAGTTGCCCTAAATAAATACCCATCTCATCAAACCTCTTTCGTTCTACTGCGTCTCTTGTTCTCTATCATCAAGTTCGCGTAAAAAATATAGTTATGGAACAGTTGGCAGGGCCATGATTTGTACGGCATTCGTACCCTGTGTAAGGGAGACGCTGCGTGGTATCTGTACAACACGCAATGGGAGCCGAGACTTCACATCCATTATTGTACGCCCATCTTGAACTAAAGGTACAAGAGCAACAGACACATGGGCTATACCGACAGGAACGCGGTTGGCTTGCACATTAAACATTCTACTTGTGAGGCGTACCATCGTGCCATCCTTAAGTGTATCGGTCTGACACCAGGAGACAGCAGGAAAGTCTGCGGTTCCTTGATATTCATTGCCCTGTTTGTCTGTCATAAATGTCACGACCTGCAATGGCATACTTAGCGGCGCAATAACCTTCCAATAAGTTGTCACTGTAAGAGAGTCACTACTTACACTAAACGGTTTTGGAGCATCCACATCGTACCCAATCAGGTCCATTGTGGCCTGAGAGGTCGTAGGGTTCATAAACGCTACATCCATAGAATTTTTCACGTTATTCGCAGAAACATTGATATAGGAGCAAAAACTGGTCGGCAAATTTGGCAGCACCAAAGCATTGCTTGCGGAGGTATCAGGCTGTATAGGTGAAAACGAAGAAATGCCGGGAGCAGGCAGACCACGCTTCAGCAGTAAATACCCATCACGTGCAGCAACAATACCATATTTTCCACTGATCAGCACATTCTTGGCTTCTTTGATGTAATCATTGGAGCCATAAAAAGGTGTAATATCGCTTGTCGTATCTAAAAAGATATAGTCAGCAACAGTGTCCCCATAAGGAAATTGATAGATATGTGAGCGATGACTAATGTGAGGAATGAGATTAGATTGTGCCGAGACCGATGCGGTTGGCGGAATCATATTTATAATTGGTTGCGCGACATCGTTATGTGCTTGTTGTACAGGCCATTTAAACTGCTGTGAAAAAGGAGCAGTGCCGCGCTCATAATCGGCATGGTACACGGCGAAAAGAATTAAACAGAGCGATACCAGGAGCACACCACTATGGGCAATCCAATCCACCCGCCTAGCAGAAAAGGATGGTCTGCTATTCTTTTCCTCTGCTTGTACACGAAGTCTAGCGAATATCCTTTGAACAAGCCAGACAATCAGTACCAATGCTTCAATAGTTGAGAAAATCAGGACAGGTATCATTTCAGCATCATACTGATAGAGGCCACTATATTGGCTTGCATCACTACTAAGCAAGTTCAAGGCCAGAGTGGGCAATGCAAGTACCCAAACCCAAGGCGTTAGCAACGCAAGGTAGGCAGTGGGTGCAAAAAGAGTACGCAAATAGATGAAATGGTCGTGATCTAAAACATGTGCTTTGAGAAAAGCAACGGGATGACGCAAAATATTTTTAGCAATTTGTAGAGGACCACTTCCCAGATACGTATAGCGTGAGGTCAAGAGAGAATGCCCCGTTGGGCTAGAAATATGAACAACGTACAAGCCTACGCCCGTCCAAACGGCTGCTAACAGAACTAATACTAATCCAGTACGCCAACGCCGTTGAAATACAATGGACCACAGACCATACAAAGCGACGACAATAGGAATTTCTTCTTTGCAAGCCATCGCAAGAATAGCAAAGACAAAGAGCAAGACAGTACGGCGCGTATACATAAAATAGAGCATAAAGAGAAGTAGTGAGGCCGTAAGTGTGACCGCATGGAAATCGAATATTGTGGCCCATTGTAAGGCAGGATATAGAAGATAGAGTGCTGCAATCGCAATACTCGCCAACTCGCTACGCAAGCGCAAACGTGCTAGCCAGAATGCTGGGAATGCCCCGGCTGCAACTACTAGCGTCTAAATCACTTGTAGGGTCTTAGGGTTTGGTATAACAAGATAGAACAAAGAAATAAGAAAGAGTATTGGTTCAAAGTGAATGGAAAAACGCGAAATACCAGCTAAATTGAGATTCCCATAACAATTTGTATCGCTTATAGGGTTACAAATGGATTGGTGAAATAACTGCCCATGCCAAATACTCCAAATAGCCTGATCCATAATGCCGAGGTCTTCACCATGTGTCAAGAATGCGTCATGCTGACCAGTATTAAACAGAATGAAAAATACGCTAAAAGCGATAGCAAATAGTGCAACGACGCCTGTAGCAAACCAAAATAGAGGTGTCCGAGGCATAGGTTCAGGCGCAGGGTAGAGATAGAGGCGATTGAGCAAGACGGACAGCCGCTTACGCCAGCTTTCATTGTTCACTTGTGACACTTCCTTCCATAGGAATTGGGGCGCGTGATTTAGCAAGTTGCTCTTGTTGCATAGCCTGCATCTGCTTACGACCCGCAAGATAGGCGAGGCTTACACAAAGAAGTTCTGCAAGCGTCGAGACGAGCCGCGAGAGGACAGCGATAATAGCTCCAAGAGCAAGGGGGAGTGTTGAAAGAGAGAGTGCAAACAATCCACTGATCGCGCCTTCACGGAAACCAAGACCACTTGGCGTGATAAAGCTAACAAAGCCGATATCCCATGCAATCGCGTAGATGCCGATGCAGATAGGAAGCGCGGCTAGTGGGAGCGTGGGCCAGAGTGCAAGCGTTAAAATATAGAAGGCACTACCAGCAACAATCCAACTGACACACCACGCTGCCGCAACGAGCAAGATATCACTGTAGCGTAATGTGAGAGTGATGGGTTCACGCTTTAAAAGACGCAATGCAGTATTTAGTAGACCACCAAGAACACGAGGATGGAGCAGAATAAAAAGAGAGAGTAGGATGAGTATGCCGAGGACAACAATAAACGATTTTCCTACAAGGAGGGCATGCACATTTCCAAAGCTCCCCCAGAACAAGAGACTGATACCGAAAATAAAGGCTCCTGCGGCGAGTTTGGTAATCAGTTCAACGGTCATACTTGCAAAAGCAACGGGACGGGACACACCGTATTTCCCAACCCATAGAATGCGAGCCAGAACATGCCATACATTGCCAGGGATGTAGCGCACAAACTCTGAAGCAAGGTAAATACGGAGAGCGGTACGCAGATTTAAACGTGAGCCTAGACGGGCCAGAACAGCTTGCCAGATGAGACCATACGAGAGTTCTTGCAGCAGAAAGCCAACAAAGGACAGCGCGATCAGCCAGGGGTTCCAGTGAAATGGATGGGCCACTAGCTGTTTCCATTGTCCCAGCACAAAGCTGAGAAAGAAGCCTAATACGGCTATAGGCAAGCCTATCTGTAGGATACGCTTGCCGATTTTGATGAGCGAAGATTTTTGCATTAGTCGAGTTCCTGCCTGATACTGTATTCTTCTCCAGGCTGGAACGCGTAGTAGCGAATCATTTCGCTTTGTAAGCCAGTCAGGATAAACTGTACACCGAAGATCATGAGCAGGATGCCCACGAAGAGTATTGGTTGATTGTGAATCGGCTCATGAGTAAAGAAACGGCTGACAATAACAACATAAGCGTCGATCAGGATACCCGCAAACAGGGTCCATAAGCCGAGCGGCCCAAAGAGGCGTAGGGGAGTACGTAAAAACGTAGTTAGGAACAAGACATTGAGCAAGTCAATGAGGCCACGAGCGAAACGACGCGCTCCATATTTAGAGACGCCAAATTTGCGTGGATGATGACGCACTTTAATCTCTGCAACCCGGTAGCCGCGCCAATGGGCCATCACAGGAATGAAGCGGTGAAATTCGCCGTACAGTTTCAAGTGTACGTCTTCAATCACCTCACGGTTATAGGCTTTAAAGCCATTATTGATGTCATGCAGATGGACACCGGTCATCTTGCTCACCAACCAGTTGAAGATACGCGATGGAAATGTTTTAGAAAGTGGGTCAAGGCGTGGAAACTTCCAACCAGAAACGAGGTCATAGCCTTCATCAAGCTTTGCTAAGAAGTTAGGAATTTCTGCTGGATCATCTTGCAGGTCGCCATCCATCGTGAAGACAACTTTGCCGCGACAACGGCTAAAACCAGCGACGAGCGCAGGTGTTTTTGAGAAGTTGCGACGGAAACGAATAACACGCACAACGCCAGGATGCTCGGTATGAAGATTCTCCAGTTCTTTGAATGTGCCATCGGTGCTGCCATCATCGACAAAAATTACTTCGTAGCGGTCGCCAGTTAGTTCAAGCTGGGCCGATAGCCTTTCATAAAGAAGACGTACATTTTGTTGCTCGTTCATCACAGGCACAACGACTGAGATAGCAACTTCCGGTAATGGAGTTGCAAGCAGCGCGGACTGCGGCTCTATTGCTCGCATCGAGACTTCTGTTTGTTGCATTCGTGATATTCTCCGCTTATAACCCTATAATAAATAGAAAAGTATTTGTGTTGCTCCCTGATTAGCACGCATTATAACATAGTGTCATTTACAAGCTATATCTTCTGGTACCATCTGCATTCCTACATGGATTAGTTTCTGATTAATAGAACGCATGAATAATAAAAAGGGACACATGTTATGAGAATGTTC
>CAWBXD010000005.1:0-215007 GCA_963792705.1 uncultured Chloroflexia bacterium
TATGAAAAACTTGATTGAGGCATACTCACTGCCCTTGCCTAATGGGAAGCCTCATCGCGCTGAACTTCTCAACATGGTACCACGTAAGATTACACATGAAGGAATCGTGCTCGATCAACATATCCGCGAAGGCAGATTTCAACGTAGCCTTTCACTGATCGCCGCCGCCTCTAGCCTGCTTGCAGGACTAGAGGTCACATATGAACATTATCGCGGCAGTTATGGGCAACAGGCGATGTATACACCTGTGCTTATTAGCCCCGTTCTCGCCATTGCTGGTGTATGGGGAGCATTCAGCCGACGAGCGGCCCGAACAGTCCTTCCAATTGTATCGCTTATTACAATGCTTGATGGAGTGGTCGGCTTCTACTTTCATGTGCGTGGGATCGCTCGCAAACCAGGGGGATGGCGTATTCCCGTGTTTAATGTCATTATGGGACCACCCGTATTTGCGCCTCTCCTGTTCGCGATTAGTGGCTTTCTCGGCTTCATTGCGTCACTTTTGCGTCGCGAGGATGACCCCCGGCATACCACCTTGCCAGGAATACCACGTCCCCTCCCGGCATGGCTGAGTTGGCTCCCACGCCAAATTACAAAAGAAGGAATCGTTATTGAGCAAGAGGTGCGTGAGGGACGTTTTCAACGCATTTTAGGCGTTGCTACCGCAGTCTCAGCATTCTTCAGTGGCATTGAAGCCCTCTACTCACACTATAAAAACAACTTCAGCTATCGGGTGCAGTGGACACCTATTCTTCTAACTCCCGCGTTAATGATTGCTGGTATTGGGTCTGTGTGGAGTCGCACCATCGCTCGTACCCTTTTGCCTGTTGTTTCAGTATTGGCTCTTTTAGATGGGGGCATCGGTTTCCTGTATCATGTGCGCGGTGTGGCACGCCGTCCCGGAGGACTCAAGAAGCCATTCTATAATCTGGTTTATGGGCCTCCCATTTTCGCGCCCTTGCTCTTTGCGGCCTCTGGCTTCCTGGGTGTACTCGCGAGTTTGTTACGGAGGGCGAACTGATGAACGTAAGAAGCAACAAAGCTACTGAAAGAAAGAGATATAATGGCACACGTATACAGGGAGAAACTAGCCATCTACCTGTAGATGCTACAACCAATCAACCACTTGCTCCGCGTACACAGCCGGGCTATTACCCAGGTTTCCAAACGCTGAGTCAACAGGCGTTCTGGGATGAGGCGACGCGTAAGGTGGTAAAAGCCCGTGTTGAGCAGGTGCCACCAATCCGTTTCTTCTCGCCTGAAGAGGCACAATTGATGCAAGCCGTGTGTGATCGCTTGCTCCCGCAGGATGACCGTGACGAAGCACATAAAATTCCAGTGGTGAACTACATCGACGAGCGGCTCTTTAGTAGGCGCATTGATGGCTATCGTTTTGAGGATATGCCGCCCGATCATGAGTCGCACCGTCTTGGTTTGCAAGCCATTGAAGCCATCGCCCAACACCTCTATCACAAACCCTTTATACAACTAGGGCAACGCGAACAAGACGCAGTACTGCAAACCATTCACGACACGAACCCTCCTGCTGCTCACGAGATCTGGCAGAAAATGTCAGTCCAGAGGTTCTGGTTGCTCCTGATGCAGGATGCAGTTGATGCGTACTATGCTCACCCGTATGCGTGGGACGAAATTGGTTTTGGTGGTCCTGCGTATCCGCGTGGCTACATGCGCCTGGAAGGGGGCAAACCCGAACCGTGGGAGGTCGAAGAACAACACTATGAATGGAAGGCTCCTGCTGATGCGCTTTCGGATGTCTACAAGCCTGTAGGTGGTCCAGGTGGACATAAGCAACAGACTCCAGGGCAAGAGGGATCACATTAATACAAATTATCGAAACCGTTGGTCTGCATAAATAAGAAGTACGAAAGAGACATGAGAGAGAATAGAGAGTTAGTATGAAAAATCCAATTTTAGGGGCTTTTCAAGGCCCGAAACCTGATGAACATATGCTCGGCCCTGTGCAGAAAATAGATTTTCCGATGCATCACTTTCCTCCGAACGAGGAGGTAGATTTCTGCATTGTGGGAGTTGGCTCTGCCGGTGGGGTGTTAGTGCAACGCCTTGCTCGTGCTGGATTTCGGGTTGTAGGGATGGAGGCAGGTCCTTTTTGGGAGACGGAACGCGACTGGGTAAGCGATGAGGCAGGGTCATCGAAGTTGTATTGGAACGATTTGCGTATCACAGGTGGTGAAGACCCGATTACGCTTGGCGCGAACAATAGTGGACACGGCGTTGGTGGTGGTTCAGTCCACTGGGCAGGCTTTACACCTCGCTTTCATCCGTCGGATTTTCACGTCCTGTCCTCCGATGGCATGGGTGCCGATTGGCCCATCGCTTATGAGGATATTAAGCCATATTATGAGCTGTTAGAGAAAGAGATTCCCGTTTCTGGTCCTGCGTACTATCCCTGGGGTTATCCTCATGGCTACACCTATGGACCACATCCGCTTGGTGGAGTCGGTGATATCCTGGTGAAAGGGTGTACACAACTTGGTATCCCCGTCGTCGCAGGCGGTCCTGTCGCGATTCTCGCAGGCTCTCACGGAGATCGACAGCACTGCATCTATCGAGGATTCTGTATTCAGGGCTGCAAGGTAGGGGCCAAACAAAGCACACTCATCAGTCATGTGCCCGATGCTATCCGTCATGGAGCGGAGATTCGTGCGAACTGCATGGTTTCGCGTATCAACATGAAAGATGGGAAGGCGACTGGTGTGAGTTACTTCGACCTTGATGGCAACGAACGAGAACTCAAGGCAAAGGTGGTCATCGTTTCTGGTTATGCCATTGAGACCCCACGCTTGCTGTTAAATTCTGCCTGTCCGGGGTTTGAGCATGGACTTGCAAATTCGAGTGGCACGGTGGGCAAGTACCTGATGGTGCAAATTGGCAACGTCGTTCTGGGACGCTTTGAGAATCCCATCCGCATGTATAAAGCACCACCAGCACATGCCCTGACCGAAGAGTTTTATGAAACCAACCCCAAAAACGATTTTGTGCGTGGTTTTGCCATTCAGACTGTCGGCCCCCTGCCAATTGCTTTCGCCAAGCAAATGATGGTTGCGAAGGGTGCATGGGGTTGGGGTATGCGTCGCGCTATGATGGATTACAACCATTGGGCGGCGCTCGGTGTCCTTGGCGAGATTCTCCCCTGGGCAGACAACCGGGTAGAACTAGCGGATGATACCGATCAGTTTGGTCTTCGAGTGGCGAAGATTACGTTCAAACTCCATGACAATGATAAAAAGATTGCGAAGGCAGGCGTTGAGAAGACAACTGAGATCATGCATGCAGCAGGTGCGCAGGAAGTGGTACAAGAATCTCGTTACGCGCACCTCGTAGGAGGCGCACGCATGGGTGATGATCCAGGTTCATCTGTAACAGACAGCTTTGGGCGAACTCATGATATTCCTAATCTCTTTGTTTGTGATGGAAGCTTGCTCCCAACCCAAGGCTCCGCCAATCCGGGACTCACAATTCAGGCTCTTGCGGCACGTACCGCCGACTACATCATTTCTAATGGTGCTAGACCTATTATCCAGCCATCCCGGTACCGTTTCTGTTCCCAATCCACCTGTACGCCATACTCTGTCTCCCGCAGGAACCGCAAACAAGGGAGTACCGCGCATCAACTATACAGCAGGAGGTACAAGATGAATCCAGCACGTCTTGAACACATTCAAGCACTCTTTGCGCGAGAAGGCTATCATGCCTTGCTCTGTCGCATTCCGCAGCATGTGCTTTTGTTCACAGGCTATCAGCCGATTTTAGGCAGTTCTTTTTGCCTTATCTCGCTCAATATAGCGAAAGAGATAGAAATTCGCCTCGCTGTCCCTGTCGATGAAAAAGACCGTGTTCCACCAGGAATAGCCATTGAAGTGAAAACCTTTGCCGAAGAGACGATGGACTACATCAGCAACACGCTTGATGCCGCACGGGAAGTGTTAGGCGAACTACTGCGTTCGGCGGGACTGGGGGCTGGTGCGATTGTTGGTATCGAAGGGGGACGAACGCTGATTGTACCCGCGTATACACAGGTAGGTGTACCAGGTCCAGAGACACACGAACTCCTTCACATGCTTTTACTTGGCGGAGAGTTTCGAGATGCAACATTACTGCTCGAAGAAATTTCAGCCATTAAAACCGAGGAAGAGCTTGCAGCAATTCGGCGTTGTGAAGCGGTGGCCTGTCAGGGTTTTGCAGGAGCGCGTGAAGCTATTCATGTAGGAGCTACCGAGGCCGATGTCGCAGCCGCAACCTATTCGGCCCTCTTGCGTGCAGGATATGCCGCTGTCGGTGCGCATCATGTACAACCACATGTGCATGTCATGGCAGGGCCACGAGCAGCATTGGCCTACCGTGCGTTCAACTTGACCTCGAATGCATCGATTCAGCAAGGCGATACGGTGACGGTCCAAATGGAGATTGGCATCAACGGCTACTGGGCAGAACTCACACGCACGTTTTTCGCTGGCACCATGAGTGAGGAATGGCATAGAGCGTATCAAGCGTGTGTCGCGGCACAAGATGCGGCGTTGAAGCTCATTCGAGATGGAGCTAGTACACGCTCTATTGATGGGGCAGCACGTCAAGTGATGCAACAAGCTGGCTTCGGAGCAGCCTTCAAGCATGGTCTTGGACACGGCTTTGGCTTCCAAGCGATTAACCACGGTGCTGCTCCTGTGTTACATCCAGCCTCAAACGCTGTCTTGCAGAGTGGCATGGTTCACAATATGGAGCCTGCGGTGTACTTGGATGGAAAAGGTGGCTTCCGCCTTAACGATAATGTCGCGGTGCGAAAAGATGGCAACGAAGTGCTTTCATCTGCGTTGCCACGCGATATAGAGTGGTTAGTTGTTAAGTAATAAGAGATATAAAAGGATGAAATACTATGATGCCCCATTTGGTAATTGCATCGTTTGGTTTTCCTATCTGGTTACGCGTGAGCCATTATATCAACATACTCTTCATAGGACTACTCATTCGCAGTGGTATCCAAATTCTCGCTGCTCACCCCCGATTATACTGGAACGACAATAGCACACCAGGGAAAGAATGGATCAAGTTCACAACAAAGAAAGTGCCTGTGGGGAAAGATGTTGTCTATACCTCGCTTGATGATGAGGTGCCAGCATCGCCGTGGTTGGCCCTCCCTGGAGGGAAAAACCTCGGCATCGGTCGCCATTGGCATTTCTTTTCCGTCATTTTCTGGGTGCTTAACGGCGTGATTTATATTGTACTGCTCTTCACAACAGGTGAATGGGCACGCCTGATTCCCACATCCTGGTCTATTATCCCTGATGCGTTCCATACCTTTCTTATCTACATTACCTTTCACATCCCACCTGCCAGCGATTTTCGCCCATACGACCCACTACAGCAGCTCACCTATGCGGCGGTCGTCTTTCTCCTTGGGCCATTTATGTTGTTGACTGGGGCAACGATGTCACCAGCTGTTGCTGCACGCTTTCCCTGGTACATCAAACTTTTTGGAGGGCGCCAGGTGGGACGAAGCCTACATTTTTTGAGCCTATTGGCTTTTATTGGCTTTATTATTATACATACAGCCCTTGTGCTTATTGTCCACTTTCAAAACAATATTCGAGATATTGTGCTTGGTAGTGAACAGGCAAGTTTCGGACTCGCCATTGGCGTTGCCATTGCTGCACTCGTGCTTGTCGCCATTATCTATGTGTGGTCAACGCTCTACTCAGCACGCCATCGGCGACAGGTTCAACATGCGTTGGGTGCGGTGGTTGACCCCACACGCAAATTTCTCTTACATGGCGAGAGGTCAGTGCAGCATTATAAAGAGTCTGATATCTCACCGTACTTCTGGGTCAACGGTGCGCCTCCGACCAGTGAAGAATACCGCGCGTTGGCACAGAACAACTTCCGTGATTGGAGATTGGAAGTGGGCGGTTTGGTCAAAGAGCCACTATCCCTATCCCTTGATGACCTACGTGCCATATCTGTCACCTCCCAAATCACGAAGCATAACTGTATTCAGGGCTGGTCAGGGGTGGGGAAATGGACAGGTGTATGTGTTACCGAAATTTTGAACCGATGTCAGCCGCTTCCAGAGGCACACTACCTCGTCTTTACCTCATACGGTCTCGATGAACATTGTCTCGATGGGAAACACTACTATCCGTTCTATGAGGTCGTTGACTTTCGAGCTAGCGAATGCATCCTCAAACAATCCTGGCGTATGAACTCAATGACGAGCCAGTTCCTATTCCTCATGGAGCACCACTCAGGTTACGTATCGAGACGGTCCTGGGCTACAAAATGGTGAAATACCTGCGCTCAATCGAGTTGGTGGAGCAGTATGATACTGTAGGGGCAGGTCAAGGTGGTTCGCGCGAAGATACTATGTACTATGGCAAGGGTGCCGAGGTGTAAGGCATAGTTCGTGACAAAGAGAAACAGGAGCAGGCAGATGAGTTCAAAATATAGAGGAACTATTTCGACGGTAGTAAGTACCGCAAAAACCTTGTTCACCAGCTGGAGGTTTGCACGGCGAAAAGCGGCTGATATGCATGGACAGGTTGTACTTATTACTGGCAGCTCTCGTGGGCTAGGATTAGCACTCGCTGAGGAATTTGCGCTTCAAGGGGCACGGCTCGTTCTATCCGCGCGCGATGAGCAGGAATTAGAACGGGCACGACAGCAACTTGCCGATCAAGGGGCGGAGGTGCTTGCAATTCCATGCGACATGACGCAGAGAGAGCAGGTCCAACACCTCATGGAGCAGGCGACGACGCATTATGAACGGGTGGATATTCTGGTCAATAACGCAGGTATCATTACCGTAGGTCCATTTTTAGCACAGACGCTCAACGACTTTGAAGACAGCATGAATGTCCTCTTTTGGGGAGCTGTCTATGCAACATTGGCAGTGCTTCCTCAGATGCTTGAGCGAAAGAGTGGTTGCATTGTGAATATCTCTTCAATTGGTGGCAAAGTTAGCGTCCCTCATCTTTTACCCTATTCTAGTGCCAAGTTCGCGCTGACAGGCTTCTCAGAAGGTCTTCATGCTGAACTTGCCAAAGAGGGTATTAGCGTCGTAACAGTAGCTCCTGGACTAATGAGAACCGGCTCTCCTGTGAATGCACTTTTCAAAGGCAAGCATCATGCTGAGTATACGTGGTTTAGCATCGCCGATAGCCTTCCCTTGCTCTCAATGAGCGCGAAGAAGGCAGCTCAACATATTGTACAAACAACGCAACGACGCAAGGTAGAAGTTACACTTGGCTTGCCCACGAAAATGCTAGCTCTCGTACACGGTACCTCTCCTCAACTAACTATCAATTTGCTCAGTATTGTCAACCGTTTCTTACCAAAAGCGGGGCAAGCTGAGGGTTTTGATAGAAGTACAGGCAAGGAAAGTGAGACACGTCTTTCGCAGTCATTCCTGACGACACTAGGACAAAAAGCTGCTCAAACCTATAACGAAGATACCAGCGAGTCCTAATGTATTCATAGGCAAGTAGCGACTTTCCCAGAGATGAGAAAGTCGCTACTTGCCTATGAATACTACTTATCCTTCTGCTTTCTCCGCTGCTTCCCCATGTTGAACAATATCTCCATCCTTAAACAAAATATTCTGCAACGCTATTTTCCATTCAGACTTTTGACGCAACAGAAATTCGAGGTCCCTGCCGAAGTGTTTGAACTCTTCTTTTTGAGCGTTCTCCATGATTGCTCGTGCCTGAGCGTTTCGCTCAACAGATATACGCTGCTCATACCAGTTGATTGCATCAGCTTCCTCCGCCAGTGAAGCAATCATACGTGCAAATGTACGTGTCTCTTGCGAAAGTTCGTTAGCAGGCTCATGATATTGTTCAAATCCCATCGTGGAATCTCCTTTTTTTATATATCTCATCACAGAACTCTTTATTTGATAGCAGTTACGACTTGATAGACCCAAGGAAATGCTACGAGTAGCTTGCGCTCTACCTGTTGAAAGCCTGCATTTCGGCACACACCCCAAAGAGGTTGCTGCATATATTCCATCCAATACACTTCGTGAATGAAGTGAGCAAGTAGGATATTGATGCCGCGATCTAGCCATTGCCAGGGAACGACACATTGAATAGGATCAAAGATAATCAAACGACCGTCATGACGTAACAGACGCCACGCCTCCTTCACAACGCTTTGTGCAACAGGCCGAGGAAGTTCATGAAAGAGAAGCGATGCTAAAACGACATCCGTTGTTCCCCCCTCTAAGCCTGTTGCCTCTGCCGGAGCATGAAGATAGCGCGTGCGTTGAGCAAGACCAGCATGTTCTATCTGGCAACGCGCTGCGACGAGTTCATATGGCGAAAGATCGACAAGGGTTAGGGTACTGTCAGGAAGCATCTGAGCGAGTTGTACGCTTGTTGTGGCTGTACCACATCCTAAATCGACGACAGCATGCGGTGTAGGACATGCCCAATCTGCAGGAGTGTGGGACGAACACGATGCATACGGGAGAGATACTCGACAAATTCCCAGGCTGACGCTTGACTACGAGAGAGATAGCCCTCGACCATTCCATGATGTGGGACGATATAATAGTCAGGGTAGTTCAGTGTTGGATTTTGTATCTCCCTTGCTGCACGTTCCCAATCAAGGTTAGCATATAATTCGTATGTTGAAGGGATGAGATGTTTTGCTACTTGATCCATAAGATGAAGATGTTCAAACCACAGAGTGTGTTGTGCTTTGTGAAAAATGTTCGCCACTATATTTCTCTTATACTTCTCTTCTCTACACTAAAAATTTTCAGCAACATGTCGTATTATTGTGTCACTTGAATGGGAAGAAGTGGTCCTGCGGCTGTATCCTTTCCCGCAAGATGCTCTTCAAATTGCATAGTGCTTTTTATTGATGCTTGTGGAAAGCCATAGGTAAAGTGGACTGTTGCGCCAGAGGGCAATTGAGTTGACGGTACGATATACAGAATGCCTTCGTTTGTTTGTGCTTGAGTCTGGGGACCTTCGACACGCCTTCTTATAATAAAATCATGAGCGGAATAACCTTTGTTCGCAACTGTGAAGTCATAGGGACGATTTGCCGAGAACGTCACACGCGAAGCTTCTATCTTTGTATCAGTGACAGTGACACTCACAGATTGAGCATTCGTTGTTGAGCCTGAAGATGCAGAAGGATTTGCACTATTATTGTTCGTCGTGGTATTTCCACTTCCACCACAAGCGACAATCAGTATGATACTTGCAAGAAAGAATAAACTGAGAAAAAATCGCTGTTTCATATGTTTGTACTCTTTTTCTGTTTTCCCCATCCATCAATGACAGATAGGCGGCTCTGCATCCTTGCATAGCCTTCAATCCAATCGCACCTATTGCATGAATGTTCGTCTAATCTCCTGACGAAAAAGATGGTAAGCCACTCGGCGTTCGTGCCTCTGTTGTCTCCACACGACCAAGCGCAGGGCTGCTGAGGAGGACAAAGCCGAAGCCAACCTTCGCGCATACATCCAAGATGCCGTACAGAATTGCTTCCCAAAGTGGACTAATCACACCAAAGCCTTCTTGCCCCAATGCCCATACAATCGGGTAGCAGAACCATAGAACGACAAGGATGCCAGCAAGTGTTGTAAACAGCCGCGCGACCTGTGGGTCACGCTGACGGGCACCTGCCATTAAGCGTGTTCCAATGATATACAGAATACCGAGGAAAGCAACAGAACTGAAACCAAACCATGCCCAGCGATAATCTGAGCGAATATATGAGGCAACAAAACCTGTGGCAATCATGTACACATCTGAGCCAATGAGTATCCCAAGAAGCGCACTTCGTCCTGGATATCGGGGAAGTGCGACCAATGAGAGGTCGAGCAACAACAAGGGAGTTGTAATCAACCAGTCAATGTAGCGAGCAAAGTAGAAGGTGTGTCCTCCTTGTACTATCGTTCCATACCCGCTTGCCATTGCAAAGTACAGGGTGGCCGCAACTAATGGAATAAATGCGGATGCGTAGAAAAAGTGTCTGTTGTCATCGCGTGACCGTGCAGACATGGCAATAAACGCAAAACAGCCAAGAATCATAATCGCTGAAACAATCCAAAGTACTGTTCGCGTTCCTGCATCAACGCCACTCACAACATCCATACAGTCAATGTCCTTTCTTCTCTTCCTTCATAGAAGGTGTGTCTTGACTAGAGAGTACTTGCTGTACTCTTCATCCTAAGTATAGGAAAGAAAAGTAAGAACTCGGTAAAAAGCATATTTCAGAAATGCTCCTCAGTTCCTTGCGGCTTTCGCCTCAACGTATAAGGGCGATAGCAAACAAACCAGCGATGCCGACGACATAGAATACGAGCACCATCAATGAGTCGATACCCATATGCAGAATCTGACGTTTGGGTCGAAAGATGAGGCCAAAGATGTACACTGTCGTGAGCAAGATACCAAGCCCTCCCAAGTAGATGTCAGTATTTTTTGCTTGTGGAAGGACGGCTTGCCCGGAGAGCAGAGTTGCGAGCAGGAAGAGCACGGGCAAGAAGGCATTGCCACCAAAGATATCACTGAAAGCAAGATTGTAGGCACCTGCTTTGACCGATGCGAGGCCAGTAGACAACTCTGGCAGTGAGGTAGACGCTGCGAGAATGGTACTGCCAAAGAGGACGCCGCTCAGACCAATATGCGAGGCAATGTCATTCCCACTCTCTTCAAGAACCACACCAGCTATCAATGTGATAAGAGCGGCGATAACAAAGACAACGATGACGCGTGTTGTACTCCATTTCTGTGCCGTCTCTTTCGTCTTGTCGCCTCGTTTCCCCTGCAACGTATCGGGTGCATGCCCTTTTTCTTGCCAGGGAAGGTCTTTGCGAGCCTTGCTTAGAAGCCAGAGGCCAATCAACCAGATGATCGTAATAAGAAGTGCTTCAGGAGTGACGTGAGCAAAAATGAGCGATTTAGGAAGTTGTGTGCCCATAATGGAAAGAATCAGGACTGCAACAACAAGCACTGCTTCAAGCACTAATTCTAGGGAAGCAGCAGCATAACTCAAGGCATCCTTTCGCCATAAGCCGAAGATATCGAGCAAGACCAACACGACCGTCTGGATACCAATACCACCGAGAATGTTCCCGATAGCGATCCCAAGATTATGCGAGAGAGCTGCACTGACAGTAATAGCGATTTCAGGTAAGTTCGTTGCGATTGCAAGCAGAATCAGTCCGCCAAGGGCTTGTCCAAGCCCAAAACGTGATGCAATGACATCGGTTGTGTTCGACAGTTGAATTCCAGCGAACCAGACCGCTATAGCCCCTCCCACAAAAATGAGGATGAGGATAGGTAATGATAATGAATGAAACATACTACTCCTTTGATGAAGATACTTTCTCACAAAATATAGGATATCCAATCTGTGTTACAGAACGGTAAGAGCAAAATGCAAGAAAAGGAAGAAAGCTGAAAACGAATCACTTCCTTACTCAATTTTTACTTTGCTGCTTTATACTCTTGTTTTAAGTAGATGTAAGGACCTAACTATGCAGCAAAGATAAGCGAGTGCTAGGAGAAGCGAGACAAGTGATGGTACAGCACACTACAGAACTTACACGTACCCTTCTGGAATGTGAGTACGTTAGTGTTGTTCTAGTAGAGCTAGAGAAAGATCAACTGCGCCTTGTGTCGCTAGCAGGGGCCTCAAAAGAACAGGAACATGACTGGTCCACTGCAATAGGAAACCTTGTCTTACACGAAGCAGTGGATGCAGGTACTCTTTCGCGTTTACGTGGAGGGGAAGTGGTGCAAGTAGCTCAAACTCAACCTCTGTTGCAGCGTATGAGTACCACGAATATGCGGGAGATAATGATTGCTCCTTTGCGTGTACATGAGCAATTCATGGGTATGTTCATCCTTCATTCTAACGCGAAGAAATATAAGTATTCGCTGCAAGAGAAGAAAGCGGTAGTGGAAGTTGTTGGCACCTTTATCGGGTCGTTCATCGAGCGCGAACGTCTCTCAAATGAGCGAGTAGCAGTACAGGAAAAAGCTCCGTCTCTGGATACTATCAACCAACGCACGAGTGATTTTTTGAGCTTGGTAGGTCATGAACTGCGCACGCCACTTACTGCTATTAAGAGCAATATCTGGTTCGCGACGAATTTATTGACTGATGCTTTACAACAAGTGCGAGAAGAGGAAGCCTCCCTCAGAAGCTTGGTCGAAGATGTGCGAGAGTTGCTCTATCGCGTAGACCAGCTGGTCGGAGTTCAAAATGGGCTGGTGAGTGAACTGCTGGATGTCTCACGTATTCAAGTGAACAAACTTGACTTGCAGTTCCAACCCCATAACTTGATAACTCTTGTACTTCAGGTAGCCGAGAGCCTCGCTCCCACCACTTCTACAGACCGTCTGCGTGTGATAGCAGGTGAAGAAAGTATATCCGCTCTGGTAGATGGAGAGCGCATTGGACAAGTACTGAACAACTATCTGACAAATGCCCTTACCTATTCAGCACCAGATCGTCCAGTCGAGATTTCCGTACGGGCACAAGGGCAACAAGCACGAGTTTCAGTTTGCGATGCAGGACCTGGACTCACGCGAGAAGAACAAGAGCATGTGTGGGAACGTTTTTATCGAGTTCCAAGAGTTGTGGCGCAAGCGAACACTCGTGGAGGTCTCGGCCTAGGATTGTACCTTTGCCGTATGATTATCGAACTCCACCAGGGACAGGTGGGGGTTGAGAGCATTGTTGGAGAGGGTTCAACCTTCTGGTTTACGCTTCCTCTCTCCGTGCGTGACATCAGTCCATGATGAGAAGTATTCTTTGGCATTTCGAGAAGTTTTTATAAGCAAAGGAGGACAGAGCATGGATGCAGAAGAGGCGCAGCGTTTAAGAAAAGAATGGTTTGGAAAGCCGTGTAGTCATGTACAGATAGAGAAGGAGGGGAAGCAAGGCAGAGAAATGAATGAGTATGCTTGTCTGACATGCGGTTCAGAATTTGTGAGTAGGGAAGCATGGGAGAAGCTTCTTCGTACTAGGAAGGCTTCAATCGATCAACACAGTTGTTCTCTACTGTAAGGTGTATTGCCTCACCCGAAATCTTGCTCTGCATTGGCTTCCACCCAGCTTTTTCAGTCACGCCCATGAGGGGTCTTACTTGAGTAATCACGCGTTGTTCTAGGTGATATCATGAGAGCAACCAGGAAGATTTCACGTGAGCAAGAATCGACTTTCGTATCATTCGTATGAATGAACGTCGAAGCTGAAAGGAGACGTGGTGGAGCAAGCATATGCTTTGGTACATGTCCGCGGCATCAACCTGCTCTGTCAAGAATATAGAAAAGTGTATGCGCTCGTCGAGGGCGAGACGCGTCGCCGGAAGATCAAGAGGGCACGTAGACGGCAAGGCGTTTTGGAGGTACGAACCGTAGCACGAGATATCTGGATGGGTCCAACGACTGTCATCGAATGGGTGAATAGACGAGGTGATCTTGTGCGCTATTTGGAACACGATATTCGTTAACACATGGCATGTACTGGTTGCACACCTCTTGGAGATACACATGATGCATGGAGTCGTGCATCTTACTACAACGCTCCTGTGCAGCTTAGGAGACTCCCCGTCAAATCACAAGGTTGTGTCATCTCTGTCTTCAGAGAAAAAAAGTCAGCAAACAAGAACATGAGAGGAATTAGGGGTGCTGAAGTCCAGCTTCAGCAAGAGCGTCCTCCAACAGTTCACGGACTCGCAACACATCAGCCCATTGACGCATATAGGGACGGTCGAGAGTGTCACCTTGTTGTCTCATGATGCCCAAGATATCATTCCACTGGCGCGTGGATGTTTGTCCTCCCATCTCAAACCACTCCAACTTTGTGAGGATGGCATCTTCTGCGGAGGCAATTCTGAGAGGACGTGTGCCTGGTTCGAGGAGTGTTGGTTGAGCACGACGTGCTTCTTCCTGAGTGAAGGCACGCTGTTTGAGCGGAATCAGGTCCACTTTCATCATCGTCGTTAGATGGAGGACCCCATAGAGTATCCCACGTCGCACCGCGTCTTGGAATGCTTGTTCATCCAGAAGTACTCGCTTTGCAGCATCTGGACAAGTTGGTGGACCTGCTGACCTGCTTAGAGAGCGACAATCACATTAACATCTTGTGTCTGGCGAGCCGTTCCATGCACCGAACTGGAAACAGAGCCGCCAATATAATAGGTAATACCTAATTGCTCGAAGGCTTCAATCAAAGGAGCGAGAGCTTCAACGACGGAGTGATGGAGAGACATATTGGCTTCTCCCTTTCTTGCTTATGCGAACACTTCTATTCCTAAAGAGAAAACGAAGAAACCACTCATTTACCTTTACCTTGTCTTTTTTCTCTCTGATTGCTCATCGTAGTTATATATCCTGGAGTCCTGCATCAATGAGTGCTCGTTGCCAGGGATCAGAGAGATGAAGTGCTGTGACCCAGTGCTCAAGCACTGCAAGATCGAGGCGTGTTCCCCGCACTTTGAGCATCCCCAGGATATCGTTCCATTCGGCATCATCGTTCATGCCATCGGTTCGTGACTGCTCATCAGAATAATACCTTTGCAACTTGAACACAATCATTTCTTCGGCTGAGGCCACCGGAAAGGGAGGATAGCGTTGATCAAGAGGAGACGCAGTTATGAGGAAAAGCATCGCGTGGTCGAAAGCGGTTGGGGGAGCGACGATGAGATCAAGTTTCATCAACGAGTCCAGGTGGATCAACGTGCAGGGTGTCTGCTGTTGCACTGCTCTGTGAAGGGCCGTTTCGTCAAAGACGTAGTCCTGTTGGAACAGCGACACGAACGAGGGAACCGTCTCTTGGTCCAAGTACACGACGAGATCGCAATCCTGAGCTAGTTGTTGCATGCCATGAACCGAGCTGGCAATCGAGCCTGCCAAATACGATGGAACGCCGAGATGTTGAAGTCGGCGGAGAGCCGACGAGAGTAGGGTGCCGAGGTCGAGTCGCTGAAGATGCCAGTCCTGTTGCATTTCCACGGCATCCATGACGCGCTGGATAAGCAACGGGTGACAGTCTCCAGTAAGAACATGTTCGACCAGCTCTCGCTCACTCGTTTGGTGTTGCCTCTTTTGCCAGGCATGAACGTTGGCCCACAACAGCGTTCGAGTCCAGGATGCAACGGAAGAGAACCGTTTGGACAGAGGCGAGGTGCGGATCATCTCTATTTGAATGCGTTCGATCTCTGGACGAGTGTCAATGGATTGTGTTCTCATAGCCTTCTCCTCTTCTTGCTCTCAGTGTACGAGCTTTGAGAGAACCAGTCAAGAGAGAAAGGTCCTTGTATTTCGTATAGACATGTATGCTGATGCAGAGAAGGGGAAAATAGTCCTAGAGGAGGATATTCACTCGAAAAAAGCTTGCATTTCTTAGAAAAGTGGAGTACTCTGCATCCAGAGTGTGCTGATGAAGGGGTGCCTGCCTCGAACCGCTCGCAACACCTTATGCCATATGGGGAAACTAAACTCAAGCATAAGAGAAGAAAAGCGAGCGAAAAGGTCGTGAAACCTTTTGTCAGAGTAGCTCAGATATCTTCCAGAGCGTGTAGATTGGCTCTGGAGGCCGATGTATGCCAATCGAGCGGTGTTTTCGTAGGTTCCTGCCTTCCAAGCAGGCTGTCGCGAGTTTCGCATCTTGTCTCTCACTTCCCACTCACAGATTTTTCTCTACATGACCTTCTCAAACTACAGGGTGACAACTAAGTGATGAGAAAGAATTCAGAGGAACCCTTCTGGAACGGTTCTCACTGCGAGTTCGTATAAACATCATATACTGTACGAAAGCAAGATGGGAGCTAGGTGTGAAGCAATCTACTCAACGCGTGGTACGTAACTCAGCCGATTATGGATATCCCTCACCTGATATTGTGGCACTTTCAGCAAAAGCATTAGAGATAACGCGACGTTTAACAGAAGACTATGGCGAGTCGCGCTGGTCAAGCAAAAATCCTATGAGTATGCTCGTAGACATCCTTCTTTCACATCGCACACGCGACGAACAAACGGCTGCCGGTTATGATAACCTGCTGAAACGCTTTGGCTCATGGGAGGGAGTACGTGATGCACCTGTCAACGAAGTACAGGACGCCATTGCCAATGTCAACTTCCCCGAGGTCAAAGCTCCCCGTATCCAGGCCATTATGCGCCAGATCACAGAGGAACGTGGAAAGCTTGATCTGGACTTTTTATGTGAACTTCCAGTAGATGAAGCGGCGGCATGGCTCAATCGCTTCGATGGAGTTGGTCCGAAAACGACTGCATGTGTGCTGCTGTTCTCGTGCAGGTTACCCCTATTGCCAGTTGATGTGCATGTCCACAGAACCACTGGGCGTATAGGGCTGATCGGGAAAAAAGTGACTGCTGATAATGCTCATCCTCTGCTACAAGCACTCCTTCCACAGGACGCTCGTACTATTTACAACTTCCATAAGGGTCTGCTGCGTCATGGTCAGCGAGTTTGTGTCTACGAACGCCCCCGCTGTAACCAGTGCGTGTTAACGGACCTATGCGACTACTACAAAACAGTAGTGAAACCGCAGTAAAATTTATTATGAGTAGATGAGTAACATAAATAGATAGGCAAACTCCTAAATGTTCAGAAGTTTGCCTAACGCTCCAGGAGTAGCAGGTTATGAATTATGATACTTTAAGCGTTTGTATCGCAAGAATAGTGCTCTGCAAGCGTCTCTGAAAGTTACTAAATACGTGTGTCTGTAGATGTACATGTTCATCGCGTGAGTGGTCGTCTAGGTCTCATCGGCAAGAAAGTTACAGCAGACAACGCTCATCCACTTTTGCAAGCACTATTGCCACCAGAGGCGCGACCCATCTACAATTTTCACAAAGGCTTGTTACGACATGGGCAGCACGTCTGCGTTTACGAGCGTCCGCGCTGTAACCAATGTATGCTAACAGACCTATGTGATTATTATAAAACAGTGGTGAAACCACAATAAATTTTTTGATTACGACTTGATAAGTAGTTTAGCTAAACAAAAGACTCCTGAGCAACTAGGAGTCTTTGTATTAATGCTCCCATACACGAATTTATACAATGAGTCGTTGTATCTCCTTCATTGTGATTGCCCATGACTCCGAGGTAGGATCAATGACGACAAAGTGATCTGCCCCAGGCAACTCAATAAGCGTTACCGCGTCCCCTGCCTCGATTGCTTTGCGTGCATAAAACTGGCTTACATCAAAGGGCACATTATTATCCTGGGTACCGTGAATAAGCACCTGAGGTACACCTAGTGGCAACAGTGCTGCTGGTGAAGCAGTTGCATATCGCTCAGGGACAGCTTGTGGATCTCCTCCGAGTAGCTCAATGGCAGCATCTCTGCCTAGCCCAAGTTGTGCTACATAGTCGAGGTCCGCACATCCCGCTAGGCTTACTGCCCCAGCTATCTGCAACGGCTCCTGTGCTATCAATTCCCCACTAGTAATGCGCTGCCGTCCTGCTACCCATAACGCGAGATGTCCTCCAGCGGAATGTCCAACTGTCACGACCCGTTCTGTATCTAGCCCATATTGAGGCGCAAGCGTGCGTAAATAATCAGTGGCAAGGGCAACATCAAGCATAGTATTAGGCCAACCACCATCGGCATTCCCGACACGTCGATACTCGATATTCCATGCGCTGATGCCCTGCTGTGCCAGATTGCGTGCCAGGCCTCGCATAAGTGAAAGTCCATACGCAGCTCGCCAAAAGCCGCCATGAATCAGGAGAACAACGGGTGTTTTACCGCGTCCTCCCTCTGCTAAATAGAGTTCACCATATTGAAATGCCTTTGAGCCATACTGAATGCGTATTCCATTATCACGCCCAGTAAGACGACGGAACAACTGTCCAACTTGCTCAACAAAACCCATAGTGCCTCCAATACAATGCCCAACGCATCTTGCTTAAAACGCGTCACTACCAGCAATCCATGCTTGCATCTTAGGAAATAGAATATCGAGTACATTACGCAAGTCTTCTGGAATCGTTTGTCCAGGCTGTTTTGCTGCCCACGAGATAGGCCGATAGCCAAAGAGCAGTTGTGTGAAAACACGCTGACTAACACTAACATGTCGAGCCGCGTGAGCACTACTCGTCATTGGGTCAAGCAGGTGAATGCCCACTGCATCTGCCCCCAATAGAAATGGCACATCCTCAATTGTCAGAGCGAGCACACCTGATCTCGCAGGGCTATTACGTTGCCATCGCTCATTCCATAAAGGCAGTAATGCATCGATAAGCGTTGGTAGATCTGCTGTACGCGCCATCCAATCGGCATCAGGCGTTTGTGTGGCCTGACTTCGTAGCGAAAGGTGGTCAGCTAAAAGATAAAATGTTGGCGAGTCAGGAGGCAACGGCCACAAAATCTCTGTTTGCTCTTCCCCGTGCCTTTCCTTTGTCAACGCAACATGCTGCTCGAGAAGTGCAAGTGTTGCGTTCCAATCATTTGCCGCAACCTCATAGGCCACAAGTTTCTCTGGTCGCTTGTAGAGCAAAAGATACCCTTGCACAACACCTTTGCCATCCACCGCAACATAAGGCTTCATACCACCACGCTCGTGAAAGAAGCGTTCCTGAAAAGCTTTATCACGCTCGAAGCTTCCTGCATACGTTCCATAATGACGCTGATACAGTTCAAACAAGGCAGGAATATCTTCAAATGTTGCCTGGCGCGCCGTATAAGGACTGTGTGGTTGAGCGAGAATGGCCTTGCTCTCAATTGTATGTGTAACCACGTCAAATACATCAATAAAGCCAAAACGATGATAAAAATCACCAATCCCATCCAGTAACAGCAACGCGTGCTTCTGTTGTTGAGCGTAGTATACTGCGTCAAGTAGCAACGCTGCCGCAACGCCTTGTTTGCGATGCTCCGTCGCAGTCACAACACCGCCTATACATGCCGTAAGCAAACGTGCCGACCCGATACGCAGTACACGCTCATCAATATGACAGCCACCGAGAAACGTATTTCCAACAAAAGCACCACGTAATTGGTGTGGCTGAAATGTTGGACTGTTTTCAACAAACCTGCGTCGCTGTGGCAGTGAAGCTACAGCGTCCAAATGAGGGTTAAACGTTTGTATGGACAAGAGCGTATAGGCATCGCGTTCGTCGGAAGTTTCTAATGGGCGAATCACAAAGTCGGGTGACTCGCTATGTTTTGATGACATAAACAATCCTCGCTAAACATAAAAAATATTCCTGGTGTATCCACTAAGCAATAGCGATTTGTAGGAGTCCAATGATGCAGTTTCCTCATGAATGTGGATGCGCTGTTGGTAGGGACCAATTCATCGCGTCCTCGTTGGCGGTTGATTGCTAGAAGGACGCGATAAATCGGTCCCTACACCTATCCGTCCTCTTGTGTTCAACAGATTATTGCGTCCCCTGTATGAGCGGATCAATGTCACTCCCTCATGATTATCGGATATACCACTTATATGCACTATAACATATCTATGATAGCTTCTGAGAGGTGTCATTGTCTCTCAACTTGTTATCGCTACATTGGAGATGGTATCATGTGTACTGTGTGCTTCGTATAGGCAAGCATACAGTGTTGTAAGAAGACTGTCTCATTGTAGGCAGAGAGTCGTTTTTCAGAGAGGAACACATATGCCAAATGCAGAACGCCGCGCCCAAGTTACATGGGAAGGCGACCTTATCAAGGGACACGGAACAATCGCAAGCACAAGTAGCGGTGCCCTCAAGGACCTACCTGTAACATGGGCCTCTCGCACCGAACGGCCTGATGGCAAGACAAGCCCCGAAGAACTCATCGCAGCAGCTCATGCCGAGTGTTATGCAATGGGATTGGCACATGGTCTGGCGCAAAGCGGTACACCAGCAACCAAGTTGGATGTCAATGCCGTTTGTACCCTCGAATTGAGTGCAAGCGGACTCAAAATTCAGAGCATGGACCTCACCGTAAATGGTGCTGTTCCAGGACTCGATGCCGCTGCATTCGAGAAAGCCGCGCTGGTTGCTGAGCAGAACTGCCCAGTTTCTAATGCACTTCGCAACAATCTCGAAATTCGTGTTCACGCGCAACTAGAGCAGTAAAAGTAAACGGTACTCAGACGTGTATAAAGAGAAACCATTCGTCTGAGTACTGCTTATTTCTATGTTAGGATGTTACGCTATGCAATCTTCGTATCTCGATCTCTATGACTACCGTCGTCGCGTTTTGGAACACTATCAGCAACGCAATGCTGCGCTTCATGCCAACGAAGATGCACAAACTGTCCTAACTCGTTTTCGTCGGGAAAGAGATACTTTATTCTCTACCCATCCTCAATCAGCCCTGGACGAAGAGCAAAAGCGCACGTTTCAAGGTATCCGTTATTTCCCGTACAATCCCAATATGGTTTTCACCATCCCCATAGATATAGACATCGAACCGCACAAGCAAGAAGTTGTCATGAACGCTACCGAATCTATGATGATGACAACGGTGGGACGTATCTCGTTCACCGTAGCACAGCAACTAGTAACCCTCTCACTCTACTGGCTTGATATTTATGGTGGTGGCCTTTTCCTACCCTTCCGCGATACTACCTGTCCGCAAGAAAGCTATGGTGGTGGACGTTACCTCTTTGATACCATTAAAGGTAGCAACTTTTTGTCAACAACAAACGAAGATGGACGAATGCAGATCACTCTCGATTTCAACTACGCGTACAATCCATCATGTGCCTATAACGACGCCTGGACATGTCCCCTCGCTCCCGTTGAGAATAGATTGAAGGTGGCTATTCCGGCCGGAGAGAAAAAATACAAACTATAACCTCTCCATTTGCTCCACAATCGCGGGTAACGCTACCCCTGCTTTCTCATGAATAACCACGTCGGCGGCTGGATCAAGTGTCGTGGGTTGCAAATTAATAATGATAAGCGGCACATTATGATTGAGGGCAAGGCGTGGTAGTGTCGCCGCAGGAATGACCTTGAGCGAGGAACCAACGACAAGAAAAAGATCGCATCCTACCGTAAGTTCTTTCGCTCGTGCTAACTCCACATTGGGGACGCGTTGACCAAAAAGAATTGTTGCAGCCTTGAGCAATCCTCCACACTCGTCGCAACGTGGATCAATCTCACCAGCATTTATGCGCTCTTGCAGATCATTCATAGAGGACCGTTTTCCACACAGCGTACAACCCGCGAAACGCGAAGTGCCATGCAGTTCTACAATATGCTCTGGATTATTGCCTGCGTCCTGATGCAATCCGTCAAAGTTCTGCGTAAGAATACCGCTTACCTTCCCCATTCGTTCTAGTTTCGCTAATGCGCGATGAGCTGCATTCGGTTGGGCCATTCTTACCTGTACAGAGAGGTTACGGCGCGTCTGCCAATAGTGCTGACGCGCCTCAGGCTTGTCGAGAAAGTCCCGGTAGCTCGTCGGTGGATTCTTTTCCCATAGCGAGCCAGGACTGCGAAAATCAGGAATACCGGATTCCGTGCTGATACCAGCCCCCGTCAACACCACAATACGCTGTGCCTGTTGCATCAACTCTGCGGCATCGTGAAATTTTTCTTGCATGCTAAGCGTGTTTGACATAACAAAAGTATACCATGTAGATCGTTGAAAAGAAAAACTGGAGCATCGGGTTATGTGTACGCGAAATCAGGTAAAGTTAGTGACTCCCAGCAAGTGCCCATCTTTTTTCATGACCACAGTTCTTTTTATAAGTATTGTCGTTACGCTCGGAACTGGAACACTGCTACCAGCAAAACGAGTGTACGCATCGACACTTCAAAATGGTGGCATCATGAACACAGTTGTATATGATTTGACGCGCAACCAGTATTATACCTACAATGCTTCAAGCCAGTTCATCGTGGCTAGCTCAATGAAGGTACCTATTATGCTAACCTTCCTCGATATGATCGAGCGACAAGGTAGGGGGCCTACGAGCCACGAATTGAACTTACTCACGACCATGATTGAGAATTCTAACAACAATTCAGCTTCAGCACTCTACTATGGTGAGATTGGAGGCGCGGCAGGAGTAACACGCTACTTTCAAAGAATTGGTATTAATGGCTTATCCCCAAATTCTCATGCATGGGGGTACAGCCTCATTTATCCCCTGACGATGGTACAGATGCTAACACGTTTATATCAAGGACGTATTTTAACCGCGCATGATCGCAGTCTAGCACTTTATCTCATGGAACATGTGCAGGCAGACCAGCGCGTAGGTGTAGGCGATACTGCCCCCAATGGCGCAAACGTTGCACTGAAAGATGGCTGGGTAGTTGCGCCAGATGGTCTTTGGGTAATGAACTCGTCCGGTATTGTAATATTAGGCAAGGAGATATACATCATAGCTGCCTACACAAGGGACAATTCCTCACTAGCAACTGGACAAGGTATCGTCCGCCAAATTTGTAGCAAAGTTGCCTCACAACTTCACTAAGGAATCGCCAAACAAAAGAGGACTGCGAATGCACAGCCCTCTTTCATCCTATTACTTCTCTCTGTAAAGCTGTTGTATCTCCTCCCGAATTTGAAGGTTTGCAAGCCGTGATTTTTAAATCATAAAAAAAGCACCTGCGAGGATCATAAACATGCCGAGAATCGTTAGACTCACTGGGAGCCAGGTAAGCGTATCGTTAAAGTAGCGGTCTATGGCAATAGAAAGACAATCTAGCACCAAGATACCCACCGCGAGAAAAAAAGCAGTTACTGCTCGCTCCGCGATCAACGACCGTGTGGCATATCGTTCAAGCCAGCGTTTCGATACGTCCTGCATCCCGCCCAGTTTTCTCACTTCCTCGTCGGACTGTTGCAATATCGCTCTAGCACGATCAATGGCTCGCGCCAACCGTTGCAGTGCGGTCGCTACAAGAGAAGCAGAACCGAGAATTAAGAGAGCTGGTGTAATCATAGCGGATATGATGATGAGTGCAGGAGAACTCGCGTTGTTCAACACTTTATTCTCCGCCCACCATTTCAAAGAGAATACCGATGGCTTGCTGTGCCGTCGGTTGCGAGAAATCGCCGACCAGTTCTCCTGAAAGTGTTGCAATGGAGACTGTAGATGCCCCTGCCTGCACGATGCGGCGAAGTGCGGCATCTTCCGTGCGCTCACTGATTCCCGCCACAGCATCAATCACAAGGAAAATGCGATAGCCTAGGTCGGAACCAGAAAGTGCGGGAAGTTGTACGGCAACTTCTGTTGCCGCCCCTGCAATCAGAATAGTCTTCCTTCCTGTAGCCTCAACCGCCTGCTTAATAGCCGGGTTTGCGAACGAGTCGGCGGTTGTGCGATAGTAAATTGGCAATTCCCCCAACCCCTGTGCAATTTCCGGCATAATCTGTGCCGGACTCCCATCTTGTCCCTTGACCGCTGAGACAATCGCGGGCATCCCTAGCAAATGCGCGAGTCGTGAAAGCGCAAGAACGCCCTTCTGTAACCTTGGGTAAGGCACGGTAAGCGGTAAATCGGCAATTCCTGCTTGCAAATCTGCAAACAGAACAAGTGTATCGCTGACATCTATTTTTGAATGTTCCATATCTATACTCCTCCTGTTTATTGAATAACACCAAGTTGTCGCATCAAGCTTAAATCATCACGTACTGCCCAGTGTTCTACAACTTGACCATTTGCAACACGCACGATGTGTATCTGTTCCTGTGAAACGCGTCTTCCCGTTGGTGCAATGCCCATAAACACCCCTTGATGAGTGCCACTAAACGAGTTCCGCATCACCACTTTGTCACCTTCGGCAAGCATATCTTCGATAGTAAATTTCACATCAGGAAAGGCATTGCGGTAAAACATAACCAATTGTCTGAACGAGGTCGGTCCGGGAGGTGAACCAGAAGCCGCGTGATTGATAAAAGAGGCAGATATAAGTTCATCTGCCGTTGCTAGCTTGCCTTGATTGAACAATTCTTCCCATGTGCGCCGCACAATTGCTTTGTTCTCTTCCTCAGCCATGAAAAATTCCCCTTTTCCTTCCTATGTCTCAGCTTGTCTGTCATTTCGCAAGTCGCCATGAAACGACAGGTACGCGCAATGTTGTAGATGTGTATCATCGCGTACTTGCATGATTGTAGGACAAGGAGGGTGAATGGTGCTTGGAAAAATATGCTCTTTTTAGGAAGAAATTGGTAAATTCTTGCTATTCTGGTAAAGCAGCGTATGAGGAGTCACGCCAACTATTCGCTTAAAGTACCGTGTGAAGTGGCTCTGATCAAAAAAGCCGACTCGCATCGCAATCTCTGCAATGGAAAGTTTACCCTGTAGTAATAGGTCCTTTGCGCGCTCGATACGCGTGTGTAGTACGTATTGATGTGGAGCCATACCAGTTGCTTGCTTAAAGGTTCGTGCGAAGTGGTAGGAACTCATATTGGCGATAAAAGAGAGTTCGGCAAGAGTTAATTGCTGGTCTAGGTTCTCGTGAATATACTCAACAACGCACTGTATGACAGCATTTGAAAGATTGCCTGTTATATTCCGCGCCACGTACTCCTGTATGTTATAACGTCGTAGAAGGTGTGCTGATAATGCCGCCGCAAGCGACTCGGCGTAAAGAGCAGAAGAGGCAACCATCCCCTCATCAAGTTCGGTCTTGAGTGACAACCCTATCTGCTGTACTAACGGGTCTTGAAACCCTTTCTCCCTTTCCATAATCTCGATAGCGTCGTAGCCTGTGATCTTTTCTCCGTCCTGAACCACCAGGGGATTGTCGAGGAAAAGGAGTAAAAATTCTGTCTCCTCCTGCCAACGTATCCAATGACGTAAAGATGCAGGGTAGAGTATCACCTCACCCGGTGCCGCATGATTGCTATGGAGGTTGCCGCCGTCAACACGCCTCTCGACCTTGCTCTCGTTGAGCAAAATACAAAAGGTATGCTGCGGCAAGCATAATTCGCACTCTGCTGGAGGTTGATGATGATGCTCGATACCAATACCATTCCAGGTAGCACTTTGGGGAAGTACAAGAGGGGACTGTTCGTGCAGAGCATGTGTATGTCGGTACTCATTACTCTTCTTATTATTCTGCAAACCTTCGTCATTCGTCGTTGCTTCTACCTTGAGCATTTCCACAGGCTCCTAATATACTGAACGTTGAGTAAGGACGATGCAATCGGCCTGTACTCAACGTTCAGTATATCACGGCGAGAATTGTAATGGTGTAATTGAAGAGTTAAGGTGTATTATTATTTAATCCAGATGTGACCAAATCACTCCCAATTGAATGGGAATATTTACAGAGCCTTATTCACTTTAACACGAATAGAATGTTTGGGTAAGCGAAGAAGACGCTTAAGCAATTGCTGTATCCGCATCTGCCGCCAGAGTTGCTGATATGCACTATGCACAATCTCTACTTCATTCTTGTGTAAATTCATGATTTAGAATCCTTTCCTATAGCTTAGTATAACATATTCAATAATCAGTTTTGAGGTATCACAAAGCAGGTAAACAATAGTTGTTGATTTTTAGATAAAATGCCTGTGAATAGCTCTTGAGGGTGACTACAATCGTAGTATATCACATGCATTACAACGTATGTCGAAATCAGAGTATTCCACAATGTGGTAGTGTAGTATGACAAAAGCTTTATAGAAAGGCAAATATACACCTGTGCAAGAAAACTTTTATAGCTATCAACAACGTCGTATGTCTCTACTTTTAGGTTGGGGAATACTCAGCATTATCGTAGGATTTGTGGTGCAACGTAACTCCCAACCCTTCTGGAAACAATTCGGCCTACAAGCCCTCATATGGGGTGCAATAGACGCCGCGCTAGCCCTCTTTGGTCTCAACAGTGCCAACAAAAAGGAAGAACGCTATGCCCTCGGCGAACTCGGCACAACCGACGAACACAAAGAGGCGCGCAGCTTTTACCGTATCCTTCTTATCAATACAGGGCTAGACCTTGGTTACGTCGCTGGTGGAGTATGGCTCATGCAACGCTTTAAAACACGTAGCGACCGTCGTGGCATGGGCCTCGGTATTCTTATACAAGGTCTTTGGCTCTTCCTCTTCGATGGTCTCGTCTCACAAGAAGTACGCAAGCCCTGGAAAATCAACGAGTAAAATCTCATCGTGCAGAACCTGTACAGGTTCTGCACGATGAGATTTTACTCATAACATACTATCTTTTATGCGAATTCAGGTGCATCATTCCCTTCTGCACTCGCCTTATCCCGAAAGATATTTGGTACGCGAAATGCTGGAACTTTCAACTCACCACTTCGAGCCTCTTGCAGCAAATTCCAGACTTTCTCCGCTTTTAACGGCATATCTATCGTCGTAATCCCATATGGTGCAAGCGCATCCAGGACCGCGTTGACGAGGGCTGGAGGAGCAGCGATACAGCCCGCCTCACCGATCCCTTTTGCTTCCAACGGGTTGGTGGCAGAAGGCGTCTCAATGGAGGCATTGACAAACATTGGAAATTCATCGGCTATTGGCAACGCATAGTCCATAAATGTGCTGGTGAGTATCTGACCTTCATCGTCATAGACGACCTCTTCATACAGTGCTTGCCCGATGCCCTGAGCGAGACTCCCATGCACTTGCGCCTCAGCGAGATACTCGTTGAGTACACGTCCACAATCATCAACGGCTACATAGGTGAGCAACTGCACCTCGCCTGTATCCGTGTCGATCTCGACAACGGCGATATGCGTTCCCGACGAAAATGCAGAGTTAGAAGCACTAAAATCACGCCATGCTGCCAATCCTTCAATCGGTGTCCCATTCACTGGATTTGGTGCCTCTCGCTCAATCAGATCGGGTTGCTCCTCACAAAGACGGGCGAGTTCACCAAACGAGACGCGACGTGATGGCACTCCACGCACCAGTACCGCGCCATCCTCTACCACCATGTCTTCGGGTGCTGCCTCCAATACATGTGCCGCCAGCTTCACCGCTTTCTCTCGTACTGCTTGTGCGGCCAACAGCACGACGGAGGCTCCGTTCTGAGTGGTACGACTTCCGAACGTCCCGACGCTAAATCCAGGAAGTGCAGAGTCGTTCATACGAACTTCTATTTGCGAACTAGGAACCTGCAAGATATTTGCTGCAATCTGCGCGAAAGCTGTGAAGTGTCCTTGACCATTATGTGAGACACCACTTTGTACAAGAATTGTTCCATCGCTCTGAATGCGTACCGTTGCCGCCTCTTTTGGCATTCCTTGACGAGCAGGTCCACCTGTTACTTCAACGAATGAGGAGAGACCGATACCAATCTGGAGCGGACTGTGTGACTCTCGACGCTGCTTCTGCTTCTCCCGCCACTGAGCATAGCTAACGCGTTCGATTGCTGTATCCAGCGCAAGCCGATAGTTCCCACTGTCATACTCTATCTTCGTCAACGTCTTATAGGGGAAGGCTTCGGGCGCAAGAAAATTGCGACGATGTACCTCGACAGGATCAAGTTGAAGTTCACGAGCAATAGCGTCCATTGTGCGTTCCAAGATATAGGTCGCTTCAGGGCGTCCTGCACCCCTATACGCTCCCGTTGGCACCTTGTTGGTAAACACCCCCACTACCTGACTATCTATCGCTTGTAGCTTATACGGACCGTTCAGCATATGCGAAGTACCTGCGGGTACCATTGCTGTACTACTTGCCAGGAACGCTCCCAAATCGCCTATCGAACATACGCGTAGTCCAAGAAGGTCTCCCTCGTTACTACAGGCGGCCTCGATATAGTTAATCTGACCTCGCCCATGAACCTGCGCCAGCAAATTCTCGCTCCGGTCCTCGATCCATTTGACTGGCCGCCCGTATCGCACCGCTAAAAAAGCTGCGACCAACTCTTCACCCAGAAAACTCGTCTTGGTTCCAAAACCGCCGCCCACTTGCGCGTTTGTGACATGCACCGCCTCACGCTTCAGCCCTAGAAAACCCGCAAGCAGGTCACGCAGTGTGTAGACCGCCTGCGACGAGACCCACGCCGAAAGCTGCCCACTCTGTTGCTCAAAGTCAAACAGACAAACGCGTGGTTCCATAGGACTTGCTGCGACTCGCTGGTTGACGACTCGCAAATGCACAATATGCTCTGCCTGCTGAAACACTTTCTGCACATCACCGCCCTGTGATGATAGATGGAAAGCGACATTGGTACCCAATTCATTATAGAGTAGTGGTGCCGTTGGCTCTACTGCCTGCTCTGGATCGACGACCACGGGAAGCGGAGTATACTCGATATCAATAAGGTCACACGCGTCGCGTGCTACATAAGCGTTCTCAGCCAATACAACCACAACAGGATCGCCAACATAGCGCACAATCCCGTTTGCAAGTGGCCGATGTTCTGGCTTTTTCAGATCGGCAACAGGAATTGTGTTCAACGTCTTCATGCTACTCATAATGCCCGACCCATCAAATACCGCGATGACCCCTGGTAAAGCCTCAGCCTCATCCAACCGCACATGCTCAATCTTCGCATGAGCATACGGACTACGCACAAACGCCACGTAAAGAGTCGCTGGCCTTTCCTCCGGCAATCTCAAATCATCAACATACTTGGAGCGACCCGTAATCAGCCCAAAATCTTCCACCCGTCGCTCTAATCCCTCAGGAATATGTGACACCGCCATACAAAATCTACCTTTCGTATTGCAACAAATTATTTTTCTATTTAAGTGTAGCACGCTACGACCTTGCATGTCGTTCCATTCGGAACTGAACCAAGGTGTTCCTGCTCTCCTATCGGCTCATAACGCTCTCATGTAGTGCATAAACGGCTTGCCTCAACCCATAATACACAAACGACAGCATCTCGTCGCCAAATTATCATAGATTGCCGCCCAAAGCTTTGCACAATATAAAGACAGCCCAACAATAGTTGTAATGGTATAAATAAGAGCGCTATGTTTACGAGGCCAAGATAGAAAGGAATTGAACGAACATGATACAAAGCACCACTCAAAAAATCACCCCATTTTTATGGTTCGACAACAATGCTGAAGAAGCAATAAACTTGTACACCTCTATTTTCAAAGACTCAAGCATAGTCAACGTCAACCGCTATGGAGAAGCTGGACCTGGACAAGCTGGAACGATCATGACCGCGACATTTATGCTTCATGGACAACAGTTCATGGTCTTAAACGGTGGTCCATACTTCAAATTTACCGAAGCTATCTCATTCTTCGTGAACTGCGAGACGCAGGAAGAAGTAGATGATCTGTGGGAGAAACTTTCCGAAGGTGGCGAAAAAGGACAGTGCGGCTGGCTCAAAGACAGATTCGGTATTTCCTGGCAAATCGTCCCAACCGCTCTAGGTGAGCTATTGGCTGACAAAGACCCTGAAAAATCGAAGCGAGTCACAGAAGCAATGCTCAAAATGCACAAACTTGACATAGAAAAATTGAAGCAAGCATCTCTCTCAGCTTCCTAACGCTCACATTTTGCCTGTAAAAGCTAAAGCAATGGCACTCGCGGCCTTACTCGTTCAGGGAATGAGTAAGGCCGCGAGTGCCCTGGTTCATTGCAGATGTCGGTAAATCTGCTTACAATGTCGCTCTTCGCTCAACACGCTCAGCAACACCAAAGCCAACGGCAGCGGCTGCAAGGCCAGTTACAAGGTGAAGAATATGGTCTGCAATGCTGAGGTGCATAAGTCCTAAGAACAAGCCATTGTCAGTTCCAAATGATCCTGCTGGAAAGTAGAGTGCAGGAATGAGACCGAGTAGTGCTAACACAATGTAGATGACACCAAATGCCTGATTATAACGGCGTGAAAATCCCATGAATGCCGCAGCAATACCTACTAATCCGAAGAGCAGGTGGACAATACTATAAATCGTATCCACATCGAAAATGCCAAGCTCTGCACGAACACCGGTAGCATTCTCCACTGGTGTCAAGAAACCAACAATAGCAACAAGTGTAAAGACAATACCAAGCGTGAGTGCGAGAATACGGTTGGGAGTCCAAACCGAATCATTTCGTTGTACCATGTCGTCCTCCTAAGAAGAATAAAAGGTTATACAATAAAGAAGAGTAACCTTCTAATGACACGCTTTCAACTAGCTTTTCGTTTCACTTTTTCATAATAAATTAATATAGTTGAGTACATCATACAGTAGTTTTACCTATGCGATATTTACTATCATAATGAATAATAAAATCTAGCTCCTCATCGGTAAAACCATACAGTTTTGCTAGCACACAATCGATCTCATCAAGCATAGATTTAGAACACACCACGCGATACTCTTCAATAGCAATACTATCACCCGTTCTTGTATTCCTCGTACTATACACTGCATGACTTTGAATAGCCTCTTCCAAACGCGCTGCCAATCGCAACAATTGCTCATTTGAGCAAAGCGCACTATGTATAGGGAAGCTTTGCACAAGGGTATGTGAAAGGTGAAAGCCATCCGAATATGTGGCAAACCACAGATAAAATAGTGTGCTATTCATTAATGCACACACAATGTGCGCTGTTCGGTCATTGTCAAAATAAAGCAGTCTTCCATGAGGTGGTCTCATCACCACACCATTTTTCTTATAGTAAGGAATATGTCGCGTAGCCTTCACCCAACTATTTACCGCTTCTTGATAATATACGACATGCTCAGTTTTTGTTGCTGAAGCAAGTGTTGTCACCATGTTTCCGCTGGTAAGAATAACCATTTTTTGCAGAATATCTTCCTGTCGCACCGAGGCCAGCTTAGGAAACACACCCTTTTTATACCCATACCATGTTTGTGTATAAGCGATGCGTTCAATCAAGGAGGAGCGTTCGGAAGTGTACCAACGTTGAATGGGCGTCACATATGTTTTGTGTCTATCAGGTTGCTGCCCTCTACCTTGCTTCCCAAGCAAAATTGTAAGCCGTTGATATGCGCCTTCAAAGAGGCGACAAGGAAAAATATCAAAATTTGCCAACCACAGCACCGACGTATTCACAACAATAGTATCTCTCAATGCCGCAAAGCGTTCCCCACCACAAATACTTAGTGGCACAATTAACCCTAAATAACTCGACTCAACCCTACCATGTATCAATGACCGCTCAACAATCTCAGCATAAAGATTGCCATATGTTCCGTTTCCTCCCACAACTTTGCTATACTCTACATACGGCGGGTTCCCAATAATCACATCAAACCCATTACTATGTTCAGGAAAAGACTTTACCCATGTCTCATCTACGAGTGCGTTCCCCTGCCGAACATTCCATTGTAGGAACTGCTTCATTGCGTCCTCGCCCTTTATCAACCCAGCAATAGGACGCGATGACGCGGTCCCTACAGATATTTCTCTATCTCCATAAGCCACGGCCGCCAGCGTAAGCTGCATCTCACAGACCTCAACCGCTTCAGGCATAATATCTATCCCATAGAGATTATTGCGAATCAAAGACTCACACATAACGCGAGGCATACTACCCACGAGAAGATCACGAAATACTACAAAGCACTTCTCATCACTTGTATCATAACCCTCACCTAGCTTCTCTACAAACTCTCCCATCCGTTCAAAGCATGTCGTATATAGTTCTCGGAGTAACGACATGGCCGTAAGCAAAAATGCACCTGTACCACATGTGGGATCAAGAACGGTCATCCGTTCAAGCATAACGTAAAGCGTGAGTAGCAGCGATGGGTTATCACACGTTTCGATATAATCAAGTACAAATCGCCGTATATTCAGGTTGTTAGTAACCATCTCATCAACTGTACAAATTTTTCCTTGGTACATCATCCTTATGAGTACCCTGTGTCGTTCCTGCCGTATACTATACTCTCGCTCGGTCTCGGTTGGAAGATAACTTGCACTACAAAGTGTGGGATGCACGTAGCGTTCTGGTTGAGTACGTAACAATTGCCAAATCGCCTGATCTGCTACAAACAGAGATGGATGAATGCGCTCAGCCTCACTCAATAGATACGGTAAAATCGTTCTCTCTGCAATATAATCCGTGACATCCCTTTGCGTATAGTACGCCCCCATCTGCTTCTGATTTACCTGTTGCTCAAACACATACCCTAACACATCAGGATGTAGACAGTGTATGTCCTCTTGGTCGTCAAGTCGCCATTCATACTCATCGAAAAGCGCACACATACGTCCCAGTTCTGTTCGCCCCTTGAGTTCCAGCAATACACCCTGTTCTTGCCCATTTACATCTCGCAAAAAATAGGCGAACATCAATCTAATGAGAAGCATCGTTGTTTCTGATGAACAATCGCAATGCGGATGATTAGTCCGTAGCGTAGCAAGCAGCAAAGTACGCTCGGCATCAAATCGTCGATAAAATTGTTTGAGTGTATGTACTAGCATCTACTCCACAAGTCGCTCAATCAACAAGAAATGCTCTCTATCATGATCAATAATCTCAGCAACAATGACGCATATCTGCTCTTCGTTACCACCCCACGGAGGCCGTACAGTTTCCGCTAGCCGCTTATCATCGAGTTCATCTACTACAAGGTGTAAAAGGTGCGTATGAAAATCTTCCCAATACTGATGAACATCTTGCAGCGAATGTTTCGCATCTTGCTGACGCATCACCGCATTGGTCTCATCTCCGCTTGGTGTCACCTCTGGTAAAGGCTGATCGTGAGTATATGCCACAAGCAGTGCGTGTGTAACAGCTTTCCAGTGCGCCATGTGTGCCAAGAAATCTTTGACCGCCCATCCTTCAGGTGAAATCGGAGCAAGTTGTTGCTCATCATTAAGTCTATGTACAAGAATGTTGAAACGCTCATGGTCGCGTTTAAGCGACTCTAGCAATGACTCCTGTGTTGGAAGTGGTGTAGACATAAAAACGTATCTCCTTGTCCTTGTTCTCGAACCCTCTCTTTTGATACGCTTTGGATGGAGTAATACTATACAATCGTGATCTATACATCTTTAACAGAAGGAGAAAACATATGCATCTTGTCCTGCTACCTCAAGCACTGGCTGTATGTCGTCTGGCACCATATGAGGAAATCCCCATCTGGGCGTTACAACAACGCTCGCTACTTTCCATTACCTACACCGACGATGAACTTTCTATCGTTTGTTCCGCTTCCTCTGTTCCAGCAGATATTCGGTGCGAAAAGAACTGGAATGCGATAAAAGTGCGAGGTCCCTTGGACTTTTCACTGACGGGTATTCTCGCATCGCTTGCCGTACCCCTTGCTGTTGAGAACATTCCGCTATTCGTTCTTTCAACATTCGAGACCGATTATATCCTTGTGAAAGAACAATACGTGGAACGTGCTAAGAATGCGCTAGAGAGCCATGGACATGTTTTCGTATCTTCCAAACAATAACTATGGCAAATACGTATATAAAGTGAGATATTTGACGAAGAGAGGCTATTTCATGAGCAGTAAAGAGTATCATTTTATTACCTATTGGCACGTGCAGGGGAGAGTCAAAGAAGTTACTGATATCATTAGTGATAGAGACGCTTTAGTGCATTGGTGGCCCTCCGTCTATCTCAACGTAGAGGAACTCGCACCAGGGGATGCTGATGGTGTCGGTAAAATCCTCCGTCTCCATACGAAAGGCTGGCTTCCCTATACTCTGCGTTGGCAATTTCGCATCTCTGCTATCCACGCAGATGGTTTCTCGCTTGTCGCATCTGGCGATTTTGAGGGGCGAGGTATCTGGACCTTTAAGCAAGATGGGCCGTGGGTGGAAATCACTTATGACTGGAAGATCAGCGCGGAAAAGCCCCTTCTCCGCTACTTCTCGTTCATCATGAAACCCATCTTCTCGGCGAACCACTACTGGGCAATGGCAAAAGGCGAAGAGAGTCTCAAACTAGAACTAGCGCGTCGGCGAGCCACAACCGAACAAGAACGTTTACAGGTACCTGCACCTCCACCACCAACATTTAACTCTCCTCTACCCCTCGTACTTGCAACGCTCGCAAGTGTCGTAACGCTTGGCTGTCTTGGCTATCTCACTATAAAATTGATTGCCAAAACCTGAATGGAGTCTCCTATGAGTAACCATAATACCCCTTCACGCGCCATCGTTTTCTACCCGGATAAAGCAAAGATTTTAAATGGAAGTCTACCTTCTCTGTATGGTATTCTGCTCATTCTTCCTATTGTTGCTTACAGACACAGCACAAAGCGAGTCGTGAAAGCTTTTTCCGTTTTCCTCGGTGGGCTTTTCCTCTTGTTCGAGTCCCTCTTCATTCCATCTTTTTATCGTCTGCTTTTCCATGTGCCCTCTTTAATCGTCAACGAGAATGGCTTTACTCTTAGTCTAGGCGGTACTTGGCTCATTGATATCGACATGAGTATTCGCTGGGAAGAAATCGCCGCACTATATATCAACGAAATCACAACACATGGAAAGAAACGCACACGCACAAATCGTCTGCTCGCTGTTATTCCAAAAGACGAGGATGCGTTCTTTCAGCGTGAGAAGATGTTACGCCCCAATAGATTCCCTATCTGGGGAGCATTGTCACTAACAAAGACGCCTTTTATGTTATTCGAACAACTGATATTGCCTACCACACTTGAGACGTTGCTTGCTCAAATCAGCACTCAGTATAATGACAAAATACAAGCGAACGGAATTGAAATTCGTGAGGAGCAAAAAACAGTCTCTGAAGGGAAACGTTCCTAACCATTCCCTATCGTTTCATAGTAAATTAATATGCCAAATGGCATTTATTGAAACCTAATGTTGTGCTTATGCGTAGTAACTCTATACCTATTCTATACAACCTATCTGTTTTTAAGGAGTACTCCATATGAATATCAATACGATACTCGTTTGGCTCATCATCGCCGCTATTGTTGGCTTTCTTGGCGAGTTCATCTCGCGTCGCCGTGCGCCTGAGGGCATTATCGGAGCTATTATTCTTGGTTTCATTGCTATCTTTCTCGTGAACGACGTTCTCCATGTTCACATTACGGGTGAACCAACATATGCAGGTGTTCCTCTCATCACATCCATCATCGCCGCTGCCCTTCTCGTCTTCTTGTGGAGTGCCTTCGCCTACCACCGCGTCTATCGTCCCTATCGTGAGCGTTACTACCGCCGCGAAAGACGTGAACGCCGCCCAGAACGTCGTCGTCGTCGCTACTAAATCCTTTTAATGTTGTACTAAGCGTTTACGTTCTACGTGTGAACGAAGTAGCGTAAACGCGGACATCCTCAGCAGTAATGAAACAACGCGTGATGTAACTATACTTCCCTTATGCCCCCATATTCATAGATGTGATTTCCTCAACATTACCTGATAAATACACACTCTATCTTAACTACTTCTCAACTTGATGTCCCCCTCCATTAGGTATTATACGTGTGGGGAATAAATGTTACGCGGGAAAACATCCTGGGGGGGATGTCCAACCATATGCGTAACATCTGGTAAGGGATGTCTACCGCTCGTTCGGCGGGAAGTGACGCTTGTGAAGGACAGTTGCAGGTCTTGATATTTCTGACTTGCTCTGTCCTTGCAGGAAGGAAATACGCGTTCGCTTGTAGAGCAAAACGTTATTTTCATGAACCTTGGTGCATGCCATAGAAACGTCTTGGGGGAGATGTTTCTGAACTTAGTACATGAATGAGTCTCACTCTTGGGGGGAGCAAAGAGGGAAAGCCTAGAAAAAGGTTTTCCCTCTTTGTTATTTATACGCTAAATGTAGGGACCAATTCATCGCGTCCGTGACGACGGTTACTTGCCACGAGGACGCGATAAATCGGTCCCTACATTTAACTTTGACGATGCATTGTTCTAAGTACCTCGGTATCACGAAGTATCTCCACCCACTGATCAACATCCGCCTCCCGTTGCGCCTGCAATGTATCAAGCTGTTGACGTAGCGCGTCCGAGGTCAACACACGCTCGGTAAGTAGACTGTAGAGACTATTAACAAGGTCGGAGAAGACGCCTGGCACACTTAACGGCGGCGTGTCTAAACGGTCTCCCTCAAATGTCTGACGTACCTCAAGTTTATCCATATCGTAGCGGAAAAGATGGGCGATACGATGCTCGGTACTCTGCGCTAGACCTCCACAAATTACGTCAAGAATCGGTCCCATCAGCAATCGTGCCTGCTGAATAATATCCTCCGATTTTCCCGGCGTTGTGATAAGCCTATACAGCGCGTTGACTGCCGAGTCGTCCTTGGTGGGCGCATACTTCTCTTCATTGAGCAACTCCCCCATAGTCACATACAGACATATATCACGCGCCTTTTCACGAATGCCACGCTTTAGCTTGTTATATGATTTTTGAATTTCGTCTAGCTCGCCACCAAACTCGCCAAGTGCGATACGACTAATATCTAAAGAGCCATCAATCTCCTCTTTATGAGCAATAGGAATAAGAAATGCTTCAGCAAGTGTACGTGCAGGTTCGTTTAGCTCACGTTCCAGGGCCGCACTAAAACTGACGCGAAGCTCTTTAATCAGACCCCAGCCATCAATATCAACCCAACGGTTGCCAATCTCCATTGCAGGTGAGTCCGCCTGTGTACTATTGCTAACCTTAATGAAATGGTCAAAGTTGCCTTGCATAATGCGGATTTTAATCCGACGTGATGCACGTTCATGCGCTGTTTGCAGTGCTTGATGAAACGCATTATTCTCAGTACGAATCATCGTGTCAAATTGCTTTAATGCATCGTTCCAAGCTGCATGCATCTCATTGGTGCGTTTCTGCAATTGCTCAAAACGGGTTGCGCCGCGCTTACTCTTTCGAGTGTACATCTCGTGCTGCAACTCTTGTAAGTCTCGGCTGTGTACACCAAACGTGTTTAGACTATCCCAACAAAGGTCTTCTACCTGCTGCAACGCCATCGCAAGCTGTGTCTCGGCCTGACGTAACTGTACTTCGTAGCGGTTGCTTGTCAGGAAGGTCTGTAAATCATGCGTCATTTCTGGCAAGCCGCTAAAGCGGAGCATTGCCTCGTGTTGCTTCTGTGTGACCTTTTGAAACTCTTGTGCCGTTGCTATGGTAGGAAGAGTTGAGTCTAGCTGTAGCAGGTCTGGATACACACTGAGAATCCGTCCTGCGTAATCTCGCCCTTCCTGTAGACGGTCATCATCAAGTTTTTGCCGCTCAACGCCAAGTGTTGCAAGCAATGCATCAAGTCCACGTAAGGGATAGAAGAAAGAAGGATTGCCAATACCATGGTGATGATAACTACTATAGTTTGCAGGGAGCGTTCGGAGCAGAGGACGTAAACTCCCAAGTGCTTTCTCTGTACTGGCAGGGGAGTTGATTTCGTCCCAGTGCGTAACTGCGAGAAAGACCATGCGCGCAGCAACCTCTGGCTCGCGTCCCTGCACAACGCGTCGTCGGACAGTCTCAAAAATGCGTTCCGTGCGGTCATCATCCCCAAAACGGTTATTGCCGACAACCAGGATCACTGCATCGACGGTGTTCAATTCATCGCGTAACAGCATATCGTGATGTACCTGACCAGCAGAACCGCCAGGAAGATCAACCAGAACGCTACCCGACGGTAAAAGTGAATGTGTACCGGCTCGCACATTATATTCAACATATTCTATGAGGCGAATCAGACGTGGCTCCTCATTGTCTCGTGCTGGCTCTTCAATATAACGGCTGCTTTCCTCTTTCCACCGTTCACGCGGAATAATTTCAATATGTGGTTCTTGCTCCTTGAGATATTGTTCCCCAAAGGTCTCGCTTGCCTTCAATAGAAAAGACAATTCAGTTGCCAGTGACGCACGTAGCTTTTGACTTGTCGTGTTTTGGATACTTTGCTGTGTACGTTTTAGCGTTTCATCAAATGCCACACGTGTCATAAAGTGGACACGCATCTCTTCATTTTCGTTCTCTTTGCAGAGACGCACACGTGTACAAACACCTGTAACCGCACCACCAGCAAGACGCGGAAAAATATCGCGTCCAACCAATGCCGCCAGGAGTGTACTTTTTCCAGCACCCGCATGTCCAATTAGCTTTACTGTATATTCACGGGTGAAGTCGAGGGCATGTGTGGCTTCTGCAAGATGATGGCGTAGCTTGAGAGCTTGCTGTGAATCGATTTGCTGCAACTGAGGACGCTCGAAAAGCTCCGCACATGCGAGCGCACGTTGAATTTGTTTTTTCCAAGCCGTCAATTTTTGCGCTTTATTGGGTAAATTTGCCGGGAAATATGTCTCTATAGAGGCCGACTCGTCTTGTAAATGGTGTAATAGTGTCAATATCTCGGTTGGGGCAGTTGGTACGGGAGCGGTTAGTGGCACTAATGAGTTCGTTGACGCACGTTCATCTTCATATTCGTCGTCTTCATATTCATCTTCCTCATCATTTTGCACGAAACGAGATGAATACGCTTGAGTGAGTTGTTCAGATTTATTTGCCATCGGACGAAGTTGTTGTCCGCAAATATTACAAAAATCAGCATCAACGCGCACAACATTATCACATTGTGGACATGCTGTAAGTTGTTGCCTTGCTGGAGTTGATTGCATGGATGCTCTATTTCCCCCTTTGTAGATTAGCATCGTCATTGTCGTGCGATGATAGCACATATGATGGAGATGATGCAACGAAACATGACCGTGATACTAGTAGGAGAGCCAATGCAAGCTTGTTTAGACGTCCAACGAAATTAAGCCATGACGGATGGCGAAGCGGACAAGATGCGTGACATCCTGAAGCTCTAGCTTTTCCATGACATTCGCTCGATGGGCCTGCACGGTTTTGATGCTCAAGACAAGTTGATCCGCGATTTCCTGGTTCGTGTATCCCTCTGCAACAAGCTTGAGTACCTCCATCTCACGCGGTGTGAGTACACGTAACGCCTGTGCAAGTCCTGCCCTTTTAGAAGATTGTTGCTGTTTGTCCATTGATGAGGCTGATTGGGGAGCGAGATAGGCATGAATGAGAGCTTTTGCTAGACCGGGGTAGAGATATGCGCCGCCGTGTGCTACTGTACGGACCGCTACTATGAGATCGGTTGGTGCAGCTTTCTTGACGAGATAGCCAGCCGCACCCATGCGAAGTGCTTGCAAAAAATATTCTTCGCTTTCGTGCATTGTTAAGATAAGCACTTGTGTGGTTGCGTGTTCTCGACGAATAACTTGGCACGCTCCAAATCCGTCTATTTCTGCCATGCTAATGTCTATAATGGCAACGTCGGGCTGAAGATGAGATGTAAGCTCAATGGCATCACGACCTGTGCGCGCTTCTCCAACAATCTGTATGTCTTGCTGCGACTCTAAGAGCAGTCTTAATCCTTGTCGCAAAATATCATGATCGTCCGCCAGCAAGACACGAATCGTCTGTACCGCTTCAATTGCCATAGCTTCGCTCCTCTGTTTTCTCACTTGAAAGAGGCAAGACCGCTTCTACTGTTGTTCCTTTGCCCTTTTGCGATGTCGTTGTAAGCTTTCCTCCCAGTAACATTGCTCGTTCACGCATACCAAACACTCCTAAACCGGCATCTGTATGCTCCATATCGTATCCATCGCCGTCGTCATCAACACGCACTGCGATAGAATGCGTTTGTTGTACAAGTGAAAGTGAAACGTGCTTTGCGTTAGCATGGCGAGCAATATTCGTTAAGCTCTCTTGGGCAATGCGAAATAGAGCTAGTTCATATTTTGAGGGAAGATGCTTTTTTTCTGGTACTTTCTCAAATCCTTCAATATCTAAGGTAATGGCGAGATGTAGACGTTGTCTACCATCTTCTGCAAGCCAACGAAATGCTGCTACTAGACCAAGATCATCGAGTACGCTAGGGCGTAACTGCTGTGCAAGAACACGAATGCCTTCTAGTGTTTGTAGTGTAAGCGTGTTTAGCTGTGTTAGTCCATTCGCCAGTTGCTTTTGTGCCTGGTCATTTGCGGAAGTCGCTGGAAATACTTGTAGGTATTGTTGCAAGAGTTCGGTATGAACGAGCAGGGCAGTAAGATTTTGTCCAGCTTCGTCGTGGAGTTCAAGCGCGATGCGGCGTTGTTCCTCTTCTTGTGCCTGAATGATGAGCATCGCTTGCTCACGACGTGCTGCCTCTAATTTATCAAGCATGCTATTAAACGCTAGGGCTAGCTCTCCAACTTCAGTGTCTGAGGAAATGAGATGTGCGCGTGCATCCGTCTTGCCTTTACTAATCTCTCTAATGGTTGCTAATAAGGTAAAGAGTGGACGGAAACTAGCACGTAGGAGTACTGTATTCGTTAAAAGAATGAGCAAGGTTGAGATAACAATGAAGCTGGTATCAATAAGATAATGATGAGTTTCGAGGCTATGACTTGTAACCCAAAGACCTGCTAAAGCTTCGCCAATGAGGAGGATACTATTTCCTAGAATGACCTTTTCAAAAAGGGAAAGTTGAAGATGTTTTCTTATCATAGCTCTGCATTATTCAACTTGTACGTAGGAGACTTCGGTGCGAGAGCGAAAACCCATCTGCTTGTGCTTTCAGATCAATTGTCCAGGGACCTGGCATAAAGAGATGCATCTGTACTCTGTATTTCCCTTGCCCTAATGACCTTGTGCTAATCTCTTGTGTTGGCATGTTCATATTGGTCATACTAGCGTATGAAAATATTTGTGCGCTTTCAATTGGAAGACCTTGTGTGTCTGTTAGTGATAGATCTATTATAGCAGGTTGATCGGATACAAGGTGTTGCACTACATATACGCGTAAGATATTAGGAGCATGTGTTTGATAGGAAGCGGCAAAGGCAAGCGTACTAATACAGACGAAAGCTAGCAAGCACCAGAAAAAAGGACGTATACGCATAAATCTTTCTTTCTTTTTTTAGGGTTCTGTAACGCCCATTTGCTCTAGTACGCGTTTCAAATGCACGATGCCAAGTCGCATACGAGCCTTAACTGTGCCAAGCGGTATTTGACGCCCTGCCGCAATCTCTGAATGAGTCCATCCCTGAAAATATGCTAGTTCAATGACCATACGTTGCTCGACTGGGAGCTTCATCAACGCTTCTCGTACTTGTGCGCTTTGAATAGATTGCAGTGCGCCATCCCATGCATCAGGTTGTGCGGTACGCTCGTCACGCTCCACATCTTCCCACGTTGCCTCTTTGAGAATCGAACGTCGGCGTACACCACGCAAATGGTCAATTGTGCGATGATGGGCAATCGAGATAAGCCAACTACGAACGGCTCCCGATTGTGGTGAATATGATGTTGCGCGCTTCCATACCGATAGAAATGCTTCCTGTAGTAAGTCTTCAGCTATCTGGTGGTCGGAGACCATCCGATAGACAAGTGAGTAGAGGATACGGCTATATCGTTGATAGAGTGGCTCCATCGCCCATACCTCTCCACCAGCGATAGCATGAATAAGCATCTCATCACTGAGGCTCTCAATTGGAACAGAATTTGATCCCGATATTTGATTATCATTGGGATCACTATTCGTAAATTTCTGCATCATACCTTTCTTCTCTCGTGTCATGATTACAGTACGTGCTGTAAGGCAAAATAGATTTCCTCTGGTATATCATAATGCAAAACGTAGAGCATAAAATATAGTAGTAATTTGTATATACATGCATTATTCTGTATAGTTGCCTCTTCTTCTCCGCTTCTGATAAGATGTAGGCAGTTACATTCTCATCATACACGATAGGAGTGCAAGTTCGTTTTATGAGTACATTATTTCCTTGTTGGTACCCTATTCATATCCGGTTTCGTGATTTAGACCCACTAGCTCATGTGAACAATACTGTGTACTTTACTTATTATGAAGAAGCAAGAAGCTATTACTTTGATCAACTTGATCCCTGGCTAAAACAATGGCCCTCGCAAGAGGAGCATCAGCAAGTAGAAGGTATTGTTTCGCAATCTCCCCATAATCCACGCATTCAAACGGGACCTCGTGGTAGTCATTATGGATTACTCGTGAAAGAGGTTACGTGTACGTATGAACTACCACTTGTACGTTCGGATCGTGTTGAGGTTGGTGTACGTATGTCCAGTGTTGGTCGCACCAGCTTTGTCATGGATCACCAGATACGAGATAGCCAGGACGCAGAACGTATCTTTGCGACTGGTCGTTCCGCTATGGTCTGGTGCAACTATCGTACTGGCAGGCCTCATCCACTTCCACCCTCACTCCGAAGTGCATTTGAGCAAATGGAGAAGCGTGAATTTCCCCTTCCTACAATCGTTAAATAATGTTAATAATTGCATATTGTGTGAAAGAAGTCAAGTTATTTATTTCTCTTGTCTTTCTTTCTATCACTCTGTTATCGTGACTTCCGCCTCTTCGAGTCGGAAGATGCCACGTTCTTCTTGAAACGAGAAGATTTCAGCATAGCGACCCCAGTTGATTGCTGTTTCTAATTGCGCCTGTGCCTCTTCTTCGCCGAAGTGTTGCTGTAGAATGCTTAACACATTCTCTTCCAGCAAAACGTGGCCTGGAGCGTCCTGCAACATTTGCACAATTTGACGAAGAATACCGACACGAGCAAGGACTTGTGTGCGGAATATCTGTTTTTCTTCCAGGACACCTGCTTCGGCGAAGCGTGTGCCTTGTGGCGTTAACACAAGGTCGCCTTCTTGTGCGTCTGCAAGATCAAGCAAATCGGCGGCATCAACGAGCGGAAGTAATTCGTCCAGTTCTAACTGGAGGTGACGACCAAGATGATACAGGTCTTCGCGGTCACCTCGTGCATGTACTAACTCGACGAGTCCTGTTACGTCGCTGATGGCGACATGGGGCAATACCTGGAACGCGCGTGGCGTAGGGGGTCTGAGCGTACCCGATTGAGCTTTGGGTGCGTGTGTTGGCAACAGTGTCTCTATATCTTCCTGTGGACTGGTCATAATGCGATAGATAAGGTCAACGAGTGTGGTATGCGCCTCGTCCTGAATAGTGCGTAAGGCAATAGGTAGTCCAGGTAATTCGACACGAATATGGCCTGGATTAGCTCCTAGCACAAGAATACGGTCGGCCATACTCACCGCTTCATCTATGTTGTGTGTCACCATTACAATAGCGCGGGTTGGAATACTTTGTTGACGCCATAGGCCAAGCAGTTCTTTACGCAAGTTCGCTGCTGTCAACACGTCCAGCGCACTAAACGGTTCGTCCATAAAAAGAAGTTCTGGTTCAACAACTAGGGCACGTGCAAAGCCCACGCGTTGACGCATTCCACCTGAAAGTTCTTTAGGGAACGCGTCTTCAAAGCCATCGAGTCCAATAAGATCAATTGCGGCCAGGGCACGTTTGAGACGCTGTGTTTTCGTTATAGGTTGTGCTTCTAAGCCTAACTCAACATTTTGTAACACCGTGAGCCAGGGAAATAGCGCAAACGACTGGAATACTATAGCGACATGTGAGTTCGCGCCGTACTGAGGATGACCTTTAAAAAACACTTCACCAGAAGAAGGTTTGAGTAACCCGGCTAAAATGCGTAACAGCGTTGACTTACCTGAACCTGATGGGCCGAGGAGTGCCACAAACTCACCAGCGCGAATTTGCACATTGACCTTATCTAGCACGAGATGGGATGAAGTCTTCTGTGGTCCCTTTGTCTCTTGCTCATAGCTCTTACTACACTCCTGAGCTTCAAGTAGCACCTCTGCTGGTGTTGCAGTGTTGCTTGAGACAACATGTGATTGATCAGATTGTGTCATGAAAGAGAAACTCCTAGCTTAACGTATAGCGGCGTTCCGCGAGTGCATATAAACGCTTCCATAGTAGACGGTTGATGATCACAACAAAGATAGCCATCAGCAACGTTGCGGCAAGCAATTCAGGGAAATGGTCCTGCCCTGCTGCTGCAAACTCTGCGATGCTTGCCCCCAGACCAAATGTGCTATGTGTTTGATTGTTGAATTGGACATATTCTGAGACGATGCTAGCGTTCCACGCGCCACCACTTGCTGTAAGCATACCAGTAATAAGGTATGGAAAGATGGCAGGGAGGATAAGTGTGCGCCAGCGTCTCCATCTTGTGACGTGGTAGACGGTTGAAGCTTCGCGTAGGTCGGTTGGAATTGCCATTGCACCAGCAATGACGTTAAAGAGAATGTACCATTGTGTTCCTAGCAACATAAGCAAAATGGCCGCAAGAGAAAGTCCACCGGGCAGTGTAAGCAGTGCTAATAAGAGGATGGGAAAAACTGCTGTCGCAGGAACAGAGGCAACGACTTGTACAACTGGTTGCAAGCGGCGTGCCCACTTTGGTGATAGTCCAATCGCAACACCAAGCGGCACTGTCCAAGCGGCCCCAATTACAAGAGCAGTGAGGGTGCGAAGCCACGTTGCCAGTGCCGCTAGTGCTAGTGTTCCCCATGTTGTGGGCGAAACTTGAAGCAGCATACGCACCATAATAGAGAGGCCATACAAGACAAGTGCTGCGAAGACAACAAGGAGTATAGCTGAGAGAATATTACGAATGGAAAAGCGGTGAGTACGTTGCGTCTCTTCTTCTGGCGAAACTGCATCACTGGGGAGAGGTTGAAGACGATCTAAGATGCGAGCGATAAAGCTTCCAAGTGGGGCAAAGACGCGGCGAGAAAGTGTGTCGATCACGGCAGAGCGGCGTAGAGCGTCTAGGACGGGCGAGTGTGGAGCATCACCACCACTTAACTCCACTTTGAACTTATCCGCCCATGCCACGAGAGGACGCCAAAAGAGGATATCAAGAAGAATAATTAAAAGAATGAGTGTGAGCAGTCCAAGAACTATTGCACTTGTGTTTCCAGTGCTCGCAGCGGCCTGTAAATAGGAACCGAGTCCCGGCAGTTGAAATGAACGACTCCCAAGTGTGAATTGTTCGGAGGCCATAAGAAAAAACCAGCCACCAGCCCAACTCATCATACTATTCCAAATGAGACCGATAGCAGATGTTGGAACTTCTAGTGTAAAAAAGCGGCGCCAAGGACGAAGGCGGGTCACGGTCGCAACTTCTTGTAAGTCTATCGGTAGAGTACGCACAGAATGGTAAAAGCTGAACGTCATATTCCATGCTTGACTGGTAAAAATGAGAATGACACTTGAAAGTTCAAGGCCAATATTTGAATGTGGAAAAACTGCGACGAGCGTAAGAATAACAACAGGTAAAAATGATAGAATTGGGATACTTTGGAGAATATCTAAAATCGGAACCATGACAACGCTCGCGCGTTTGTTGGTTGCGGCAATATGTCCATAGACAAGCGTAAAGATCAAGGCAAGGATGTAGCCTAGCAGCATGCGGAGTAAGGAGTAGCCAGCATAGAGTGGTAGCACTGTTGGGGAAAGATTAATCGAGACAGAAGGTGTAAGTGGTGCTGTCCATCGACTTGCGGCTGTTACGAGAAACGTAAGAGCGGCTAGAAGCGCGAGAATGACGATGAGGTCAATACCACTAAATTGTCGTGGCGTATGCGAAACACGACCGGAGGGTAGAGCCTCTTCGGGTGCTGAAGTTGCTGCTTCTAGCTGCTCGCGCTCGCGTGGGTTCTCTGGTACATAAACTTGTGCCATTTCTCACATCCGTTCCTAGCAGGGTTTGAATCAAAGTTATGTAGGGGCACGATATATCGTACTCCAGCAGAATATTCATTGGTTAGGATAAGGGGCACGATAATCCTGTTTCACAAATGGTACGGATATATCCGCATTCTTTCATTAAACAGGATTATCGTGCCCCCTACAGGATCGCCCAATTAAAATGTTCATACGAGGTGCTATCGCAATTGCAGTATAGACGCCGCTATTCTGAAAAGTCAAGAAAGCCTCATGTATTTCAGCCCAGTAGCTGTACTCCAAATAATCCGAACACCTGGATGACCACATACACAATCCCAAGCAGACTCACCACAATAGCTAATCCGTAGGCTAAAATATTGAAGATTGGTCCGTTGGTATGCGTTCCCATTAAGCGTTTATTATTGACGAGAGATAGTATGGAAAATAAGATAATGGGGAGTAAAATACCATTAAGCAGGTAGAGATTAAGTAAAACTGGAACGACTGGTAGATTTGGTAACATCGAGATCACGACGCCTACGATAATCAGACCCGTAAATAGTCCCCAAAATGCTGGAGCTTCTTTCAAGCGTTTACTTACGCCATTTTCCAGCCCTAGTGCTTCAGTGATTGAGTAACAGGTTGAGAGTGGCAACACGCCAGCCGCTAGAAAAGATGCTCCTAATAGACCTATTGCAAACACATCAGTGGCAAAGCGACCGAGGAAAGGTGTTAATGCAAGGGCGGCATCCGCTGCCGACGCCAACGCTACTCCTTTTCCCCCACTATGTACAAACAGTGTTGCGGCGGTTGCGATGATGATAAACGCTGCGACGAGATTGGAGAAAATGGCAGCACTATACACATCCACACGCTCATTATTGTATTCTCGCATGCTTACGCCTCGTTCGACAACAGCACTTTGGACATAGATTTGCATATAAGGACTGATAGTTGTACCTACAGCCGCGATAAGTGTAAGCAGGTAGGCACCTTTAATCTGGACGGTCGGCACGACCGTTCCAATTGCCACTTGACCCCAGTTAGGGTGAGCCATGAATGCCGCAATAAAATAGGCAATGAAAACCAGTGTCAATGCTAAAAAGATTTTTTCAACACGTGCATAGGAACCGCGAACCACTAATAGCCATAGGAGAATGCCTGCGGCAGGCGCACTGATATAGGAAGGAATGTTAAAGAGGTTGAGGGCTGCCACGATACCGATAAATTCAGTGACAATCACGCCCCCATTTGCAAGTAGGAACGAGAGCATCACCAGTGCAGTGAGTCGAATTGGGAAGTTTTCTCGGATCAAGTCCGACAGTCCTTTCCCTGTTACTGCCCCCATGCGTGTACACATCTCCTGGACGATGCCCATGCCAACGGTTAGGACGACCATGATCCAAATCATAGAGTAGCCAAATTGGGAACCCATTGTGCTATAGGTGTAGATACCTCCTGCGTCATTTCCTGCACTGGCGGCAACTAGCCCTGGACCCAGGATACTGAGGTAGACGAGCCAACGAGCACGACGACGTAAGCGGAGACGTGGTAAAGTTCTGCTCGTGTTGCGTATCTCTTCGGCATCAGGAGAAGAAATTTCTCTAATATCTTTAGGTGAACTCTGTGTCATCGCAACCCCCCTTTCTTTTGAATACTATAAAGCTTTTTGTGGTGTTTCTACGTGTGTTGTTCGGCGACGATGGTAGAAAAAGAGATGGCCGATGCGTTCGCGTAGATCATCAGGCAAGAGGATATCAAGGGCATCGTCAAACGTAATAATACCAAGCATTACTCCATCGTCGTCAATGACAGGAATGGCACGTAGACTGTAGGTAGAAAGCAAAGCCGCAGCTTCTTTCGCATTTGTCGTCGGATGCACACTTACGATGTCTCGTGCCATTAATTGCTCTAGGTGTGTTGTGCGATCAGGGTGAAAAACGACATCGCGTAGAGAAACGGCACCAATCACGCGCTCAGTTCCAGGTTCTGCCACATAGAGGTAGTCTGCAAACTCTGGTTGCTCTTCCATCGCTCGAATAGTACGTAATGCTTCTGCTGCTTCCAAAGAGGCGGGTAAGAGCAGAAATTCGTTGGTCATAATGCCACCCGCACTATCTTCGGGAAAGGCCAGCAGTTCTCGCAGGTCATCAGACTCCTCGCGGTCCATCAAGTTTAAAAGTACTTCGGCTCTATCCCTGTCGAGGTCTGCTACAACATCTGCCGCCATATCCGGGTGCATCTCTTCAAGGATATCGGACGCTCGCTCGTCGTCAATCTCTTCGAGGATATCCGCTGCATCATCAGAGTCAAGTTCCTCAAGTGCGTCTGCAACATGTGCATCATCAAGGGAGCGAACTACTTCATTCCGTTGCTGATGTGAAAGATCGTCAAGAATGCGTGCGAGGTCCGCTGGATGGAGTTTCTCCAAACGTCTATGCGATACTTCAAGCTGAACGGCAGGCGCATTACTCGCAAAATATTGAACGCTTGCCCAATCCAGCAATCGTTCGCTTCGCTGAGGTCGTACACCACTTATTGATAGCAGAATACGACGAGAGAGAGCGCGAAATGAGACATCAACGGCTAGCAATCGTAGAAGTGTTTCACCGGGCACCTGACCTAACGCCAAATCGTTGACGCGCACAACGCGTCGTCCTTCAACATCTACGAGTTGCTTATCAAGGACATCCTTGCCCAGTAATATTTCTCCGGCACGGCGTATAAAGTGCTCTAGATCGATCTTTGTAGAGGTCAGGATAATGCCATACTCTTCAAACGAGGCTACTTGACTGGCTGGAAGCCAAATATCTCGACTGGCAGTATGTGCTAATACTCCCGCGAGTGGGGGATACGTTTCTTCGCTTTTGCCATCGGCAGGATTGACGTTTACCACAATATCTTTAAGGATTGCCACTTTTTCCCGATTGGGATCAAAAATCGGCTTCCCTATCATTTGGCTGAATATAAACAGGCTCATTGCGTCTCCTATCTTTTTTATCTTGTTTTCAAGCATACGCGTCAGCAACCTTCAAAGAAGCACAGTTATGCTTTCAGGAAGGGTGTTTGAATGTACTAGGAGAGGTACGAGAGGAAAAAACTGCGTCTTTGGAAACATCCAGAAGAGCAGAAACAGGTTCTCGCACACCTCGCTTTAAAATGCATACAACCGTAGCAAAAGCGAGAGGTGCGTTAATAGTAAGTCACAATGAGGAAGAACTATTACATCACAAACCTATATGCTACGGAAAGATATTGGCTCCTGTCACTACTAGGGGCAGGGTCCATAAAGGGCCTCCTTCATCAATCCGCATGTGCAGATATTTTCTAAGTGAAGTGTGTCCACGCCATCTTCGCATGGTTGACAGCATGTTTCAAAAAAGCTTATTTGCAATCCTGAGAAGATTGCTCCATCCGCTCTGAGTATAGCCATCGTAGTATCCAAAAGTCAAGCAAAATTAATTTTGCGACTTTGTGCTACTTACGGAAAAAAAGTAATCCACTTTATGAAGCGTATCGTAGTCTATTGTGTACCGGGTTAAAGGGGGGGATGGCGTAGAAATAGCAATCATGCGATCACACTTCAGACCGTCGCATTTTCTACGACTCTAAAACCTTGAAGTGGGTACAATAACCTTTTAAACCCTACTAAAAATAAATATAGATTACGCCAGGGATCAGAAACACAGACACCCTTCTCCTTCCTTCTCTGGTCCTGGGAAAAGTCTCCGAGCTACTCGTAAGAGTAGACATCGGAGACTTTTCTTTTTCTAAAGAACAAATTTCTTTCTGTATGTACAGAAACTTTTTAATAGCAAGTTTCTTTAAAGAGACAGAATATGCTGGAAAGGTAGTGACAGATGCCAAGCAAAAACGCTTATCTTGTTATACATCAAAATAAGCGTTCTTGCTTCACATCGGTATCGTCTTTTCCTTGTAACCAGGGGAGAGTTGGCAGTGAAACTATTTTGCCAACTCGTTGATACAGGTTGGCACAAATATTGGGTGAATGCACCTCATATGGGCAGTGGCAAAAGGCATACACCGTTATATTTTGCTTCAGCCATTGCCCTATTTGTTGTGCCCACTCATCCAGAAACATTTCATTAACTTCCATGCGTGGATGCCCAATATAGCGTACAAAGGCGAAATCTGTGGTTACAGTGACTTGTAGTGGTAGATTTGGTTTACGCTCGCGTGCTTGAAGCTGTGCTTGCTCCTGAGCAGAGCCGGTGCGAATGGGTCTTGTGTCCATCAGTACACGCCCAACATTATAACGGCTGATAAGGGTGTTTAGCTGTGCCGTATGTGCTTCACTGTAAAAGTCGGGATGTCGTACCTCTACTGCTAAACGAATATCCGAGGGCCAAAATGCAAGAAAAGCCTCCAGTTGTGGCAGTTGGTTTGGCCCAAAAGCTGGTGGTAGTTGAAGAAATATAGGTCCCAGACGTGTGTCTAAACCCCTCATACGCTCTACAAATGCAAGTGTATCATCTTTTCGTGTTTCTATATAGAGTTCGTGACTGATACTACGCAACACCTTGGGGCAAAGACGAAATGTCTCTGGTGTTTCGGCACGCCAGCGAGCAATAGTCTCTACAGAGGGTAAGGCGTAAAAAACGGTGTTGCCTTCTACGACGTTTAACTTCCTGCTGTAGAGACGTAAGAATTCACTTGCCTGTGTTTTTAATGGAAAAAAGCCGTCATGCCCTATCCACTCTTTGTAACCCCACGCTGGGCAACCTATGTAAAACATCGGATATTTCCTTGTAGCCTTGTGGTACAAAACTACCTATCGTGCAACAGTGTAACCTGCATCATCCAGCACTTCCTCGATCTTTTGGAGCGAAACTTGGTTCGGATCGTAGTTAAAGTGTACGCTCTTCGAGGGAATATCGGTGTTAACCGCCTCTACCCCTGGTACAGCACCTAACGCTCCATTGATCGTCTTTACACAGTGGTCACAGCTAACATCAGGAACAGAAAGTGTGATTTCTTTTAAGTTTGCCATCGTATTCTTCCTTTATCGCCATCGTATTAGCGGTTTCCCGCTAAATTGTAAAGTTGTACAAGCTCTTCGATAACTGCTTCGCCTCTGCCCTCTGCAATCCCTTCAGGCACACAGGTGTGCAAATGGTTTTCGACGAGAAGACCTTCCAGTTTTTCGATGGCCTTCCGCACTGCATAGGTTTGATGAAGGATATCGACACAATATTTGTCCTCTTCGATCATCTTACGAATGCCTTTGAGGTGTCCCTCTATATAATTTAATCGTTTCAGCACATCTTGCTTCTCGGCTCGCATATTCACACTCCTTCATACCCATAGCCTACGGGTATGGGTACATACAGAGTGTATCATAAAATTTTACACTCTGCAATCTAGTATTTAACACAAACAATTATTCTTGGCCTTGCTTAAAAAAAGCTTGGCAATGACGCGAATGGTGTGAGATGAAGCTTGAGATACTATAACTTCATCCACTGGTCATGTGATGGTGTATCGTCTTGTCCAAAAGCATTAGAGCGAGACTGATCTGCACGTAGTTGTGCTTTGAGTGATGCAACCTGATCTTCGGGCAAGGGTCCTTCTAGGCGAGTAGGTTGTCAATTCTTCTGTCCATTTTTTCTATACAATAGAATGAATGCAAGTATTGAAAGAGGGAAAGCAACAACGAGTAAGAAGGGGAGCAGTAGCGTAACAACGTTTGGAGCAACAAGCCAGACCGTTGCTCCTATAAGTATGAGTGCTGTAAGAACCTTCCAGTTCAAATATATATAGCTGAATTTATTCATTTCTTACCATCGGCTTAGGCTTTTAACAGAAAACATGAAGTATTATATCACAAAAAGAAGTAGAGAGAAGTTCCATAGCGTCTCTCTACTTCTTTATTTCAACACGTATCAGCTAGGAAAAATGCTGAGTCGAACTACTACAAGGAATGTGTTATATGCGCGAGAATTTCGCGGTTCGTCGAGAGCCACTCCAGGAAACGGAGTGTTTCTTGTGGTGTCATGCTCAAATTAGAACCAGTTACCTGCCCTACCTGATGCCCATAGATGTGAAGCGCGCCATTTTCCAACCAAGCATTGTATGGTCCAATGTGTGTTCGTTCTGTCTCGGTCTTTACGTCGTTGTTAAAAGTTGTCGTCATGCTTCCTGCTCCTTTGCGGGATGATGAACAAATCACGCTACCAGCTTTCTTCTTGAGAAAGTAGTATCTATCTCTATGATATCAGAGTAGACACGGGTTTGTAAAGGTGTTTATGGATACATTGCATAAATTGCACAATCTGTTTTTATGCATATTGCACATACACCGTGCAGGAATGGGAAGAGATATTTCCAAGACGCACGCAGAATACATTTCCTCTTGTTGAGGCCAGAAAAGCCACTTATACTCTATATAGCTAACGAGAAGGCTTTTTTTGTAGAGGAACAACGGCTATGAGAGTGGCGACGGTGACATTAAACGCGGCGATTGACCAAACCATCTGGATGAACGATTTTCAACTGAATGCGGTCAATCGTGCTCAAGAAATGCAGATCGAGGCAAGTGGCAAAGGGGTAAATGTTGCTTCATTTCTGGCTGACAGCGACATCGCTACCTCCGTAACAGGCTATCTCGGTCAGGACAATGTGGACCTTTTCGAGCAGTTCTTTGCTTCCAAACACATTGATGACCGCTTTATTCGTATTCCTGGGCGTACACGTATCAATGTCAAAATTGTTGATGACACAAACAAGCAAAGCACTGATCTTAACCTTCCTGGCCTGACTCCTCCTCAAGAAGCGTTAAAGGTGTTGCTTGGGACGCTTGAGCATCTCATCACCTCCTGCGATTGGTTTGTATTGTCAGGTTCGTTACCGCCAGATGCGCCCACGACCAGTTATGCTACAATCATTAGCTATCTCAAGCAGCAGAGAAAACATATTATTTTGGATACCAGTGGCGAAGCTTTACGCGAGGGTATGCTGGCAGGTCCGACCGTTATGAAGCCAAATATTGAAGAATTGCAGTACCTTGTTGGACACTCTTTATTAGACCAAACTGCCATTCATATATCGGCGCGTCATTTACTGAATGAAAGTGTTCAACTTGTTGTCGTCTCAATGGGAGAGCGGGGAGCATTGTTTGTCGATAGTGACAGTGCTGTTTTTGCTGCTCCGCCTAATCTACGTGTTACAAGAACTGCTGGTGCAGGTGATGCAATGGTAGCGGGTCTGGTTGTAGGCCAAATACAAGGGCTAAGTTTGTTTGACTGTGCCAAGCTTGCTACCGCCTTTTCAATGGGAGCGATTACACGCACTAGCTCTCATCTTCCATCCCGTGAAATGCTTCAGTCCTATGCGGAGAGAGTGTCTATCCAAATTCTTTGAAGAACCTTAATGCGCTGAGAGACGGCCCTCAGCTCACTAAAAAGAGAGATATAATAAGGAGGAGCAAAAAACAAGAAGCTTTTTCTCTTGTGAAAGGACATGACGTTGGATCTACCACAACACTTAGACTACTGGCCGACACGAGATTGGAAGACGAAAACGTCTCAGGAGACTCCTCTTCATCCTGGGCCACTCGCACAGTTAGAAGCATATGCTCAAGAAACCGATATTTTACGTAGTGTTCTCATTGTGCGTTCTGGCTATATTGCCTTTGAGAACTATTATCATGAGTGGACGCAGAACAAATATCAGAATGTGAATTCAGTGACCAAAAGTGTTACCTCTGCCCTCGTTGGTATTGCTCTTCGTGAGGGTTATCTACAAAGCTTAGATCAGACGCTTCTAAGCTTTTTTCCTGAATATAGGCCGCATGACCTCGACCCTCGCAAGCAAACTATTACCTTGCGCCACCTTTTAAGCATGACGAGCGGCTATCAGGTGCCACCACGAGACGTGGAGACGTTTCTTGACGATACAACCTCTCTTGAGAAGATGCTGGGCCGACCCTTAGATCACAACCCTGGAGATGTGTATGGCTATGATGATGTTAGTTGTCATTTTCTCTCACTCATTCTTCATCGCGTAACAAAAATGCCCCTCGCTCGCTACGCGCAAACACGACTCTTTGAACCGTTAGGTATCTGGCGCGATGAGCAAGGAACTCCTTCTCCCTGGCTTACTGGAACGCGTAGTGCAGATACTCCTCATCCATTCGCGTTGTGGAATGATCAAGAAGATATCTTGTGGAGTGTTGATTCGCAAGGGAATTATCCAGCGGGAATGGGGTTGCAACTCACTACAAGAGAGATGGCAAAGTTTGGGTTTCTCTATCTCAACCGTGGACAGTGGAACGGTCAAGAGATCGTTGGTGAGAATTATGTACAGGAGTCGCTCACTCAGCATAGTGTGACAACGCGTGGAGGGCCATATGGCTACTTGTGGTATCTCCCACTGTATAACGGGCATCCCTCCTTTCTTGCGATTGGTTTTGGTGGACAATTGATTGGAGTGTTTCCAGACCTTGATACCATTGTGGTAACGACGTTTCGTCCTGAACCAGGGCCTTCTCCATCGCAGACCGTGATGAATAACTTTTTGATTCCGGCGATCATGTCAAGCTAAAAGGTGCTAGCATAAACACACATGAAAGGAGCATTAGTATGAATGAGCTAGAACACGTCCTGGCATCACAAAATACACTAGGCGAGGGTCCTGTTTGGAGCGTAAAAGAGCAGGCATTATACTGGGTTGATATTCAAGGTCATACCATTCATCGGTTACAATCAGAGACCGGAGAGCATCAAATCTTTCCAGTGAGTGTCGCAGTTGGTGTATTGGCTTTACGGCAGGGCGGTGGCTTTGTGCTGGCAACAAAACGTGGTTTCGCTTTATGGGACATGCAAACACAAGCGTTGAACTTTTTAGTGGACCCAGAAGCAGGTCAGGTACACAAACGCTTCAATGATGGTGCGGTTGATTGTCGCGGTCGCTTTTGGGCTGCGAGTATGAGTGAGGATGAAGAGAAGCAGGAGCCAGTAGGTGTACTCTATCGCCTCGACCCCGATAGCTCAATTCATGTTATGGAAACAGGGCTTATTGTCCCCAACGGTATCGGATGGAGTCCCGACAACACTATAATGTACTTTACTGATAGCCCTAAACACATTATTTACGCATACGACTTTGACCAGACAACCGGCACAATTGAACATCGCCGACCGTTCATCCACACGCCAGAAGAGCAGGGTGCTCCCGACGGTCTCACGGTTGATAGTGAAGGGTATGTGTGGAGTGCGTATTGGGGTGGAGCAAAGATTGTGCGTTACGCACCTGACGGGAAGGTTGAGCGCGTCATCAAGGTTCCTGTGTGGCAACCTTCAAGTTGTGTCTTTGGTGGAAAAGACTTGAACGAATTGTATATTACCTCTGCTCAAAAAGGGTTGAGTGATGAACAAAGAAAGGCGTATCCTCTTTCTGGTGACGTGTTTCGTGTGAAAACTGATATCCGGGGACTCGAAAAGTTTCTGTTTGCTGGGTAAGCTTCTTATATACTGCCACGTTGAATACCTTTTTAAAAAAATATCGTGACAGCATGCCTCTCATAGTGTATAATAGCCTACTTAGAGAAGGTAGCAATTTCCTGAGAATACAGAGAGGCTCGCGCATGACCACGACAACAATGATTGCACGCGGAAAATATCATATTTGGACGGTAGGATGTCAGATGAATCAGGCTGACTCCCAGCGTGTACAAACTCTGCTCGACGATTTAGGGTGGGAAGAGGCAAGTATGGAGCAGGCAAACCTCGTGGTCCTCAATACGTGTAGTGTGCGTCAGGCACCAGAAGAGAAGGCGCATAATTTGCTGGCAAAACTCAGACGGGCAAAAGAGGAGCGCGGCGATCTCCTTGTCACGTTGATGGGATGCATGATTGGTAATCAGAAAACAATTGACGAACTCAGCAAACGCTATCCACATGTTGACTTGTTTATGAAGGTTGAGCAAGCCGACATTTTGCCGCGTTTCCTTGAGGAGCGTTGGACCCCTATTTCTGGTGCGGGATGTTTGGATATCGAGTATGCTCCTGACAATGATACTGCTATTTCAACCGACCCTGCTCTGCCCACGTATGCAACCTCTTTTGAAAGAGGCGGTAAGCGTAGTGTACTTCCAATGGCAATCACGCCAAAGCCGGGAGAGCGTATCGCACATTATCCTACGAAGATCGAACAGGCTCATACGAGTGTTACCGCATGGCTACCCATTGTTTTGGGCTGTAACAAAGTTTGTACCTATTGTATAGTGCCATACCGTAGAGGTCGTGAACGAAGTCGTCCGATTGACGAACTTATTACCGAGACGCGTTCACTCGTGAGTAAAGGCGCGAAAGAAGTTACGCTATTGGGGCAGACGGTAGAATCATATGGCCTGGACCTTCCCGAAAAGCCAAACCTTGCCGATTTGATGACTGACCTGAGCGCAATTGATGGGCTAGAGCGTATCCGCTTCATGACCTCCTATCCACGTTACATGACGGATAGTATAATTGAGCGCATGGCCCATTTGCCGAAAGTCTGTGAGCATCTTAACATTCCTGTACAAGCTGGCGATGATGACATGTTGACACGCATGAAACGCGGCTATACATTAGCTGAATATTGTGAACGTGTGGACCGTGTACGAGAATTGTGGCCTACTATCTCACTTTCTACTGACGTGATCGTTGGGTTTTGTGGCGAAACTGAAGAGGAGTTTCAGCACACTCTGGACCTGCTGGCAAAAGTTCGTTTTGATATCGTACATGTCGCTGCATATTCTGTACGTCCGGGCACGGTGGCAGCACGTTGGGAAGACAACGTGCCCCTTGCCGAGAAAAAGCGTCGTTTGCATGCTGTAGAGGAACTGCAAACGAAGATCGCGCTTGAGATCAACCAATCGTATCTCAACAAGATTGAGGAGGTCCTTGTCGAGGAGGAAAACTCTGCTCATGGACGGCAAAGGTGGCGTGGGCGTAACCGCACGAATAAGCTCGTCTTCTTTCCAGAACCAGAGGAGGCAGAAGGAGCGTATCCCATCCAACCGGGGAGTCTTGTACACGTTCGTGTTGAGCATGTTACACCCTGGTCGTTGCAAGGTTGCGTTATTGCTGTATAATAGGCAAACCACAGAACTCTTGAGAATACATTCCTAATTTCCAAACAAAAATGGAGGGCGTTGAATGACGCAGTCTGCTGAAGAAAAAACACGAACAAAAAAACAATGGACGGACCTGGCTGTAAAACAAGCTCAGGAAGGTCTATGGGAAGAGGCTGTCACTACTAACAAAAACATACTCAGTCTATTTCCCCACGAACCGGATGCTTTGAACCGCCTGGGCAAGGCGCATAGCGAACTGGGACAATATGCTGAGGCGAAGCAAGCGTATTCTTTATCTTTAAAATATAACCCTAAGAATATCATTGCTAAGAAAAATCTTGATCGCCTCTCACTCATTCAGGAAACACCGACACCGACACACGTTGTGGCGGAACGCATTGATCCACGACTCTTTATTGAAGAGACTGGCAAGACAGGTATAACTGATCTGTTAAATCTTGCTGCACCTGCTATACTTGCGACGGTGGGTATTGGAGACCGTGTACAACTACAACGCATTGGTCACACGCTGCTCGTTCGCAATGCTGCTGGTGAAGATATCGGGCAAGTCGAACCACGATTGGCAAATCGCTTGATTACCTTTATGGAAGGTGGCAATCGGTATGCCGCAGCTATTCTTGCCAAGGATAATGATCAGGTGAGACTTATCATGCGAGAAGAGTATCAGCATCCTAGCATGTTCGGTAAGGTCAGCTTTCCATCACAAGGTGGCGGCGATACAATCCGAGCGTATATCAAGGATAGTATGCTGCGCTATGATCGTGGTGAGGACGATGACGAACTGGGCAACGATGACGAGTACTTTGATGGTGGCGATGAGGGCGATGATTTGACCGAAGTTGATCTTGAAGGTGTCAACGAACCCGAAGAATAATGTAACACAAAATAGTAAGAACATTCTGTTCTGATAGATGAAAGGGAACACACATGAATAAGACAAAACGCGTAGCTTGGCATAAACACCTTAAAGGCGAAAAGAAATTTAAAGAGAAGCAGCGCGAGGCACAAAAGGCTGGCACAGCTTCTGCAACAACTACACCTGCAACATCCACACGGGCGAGATAAGAGAAACGTCGCGTGTAAGCGAAAAGAGCCATGAGTAGTTCACCTCCTATATCATCCGCTTCTGTACGCAGTATTCTAGCACTGCTCGCTTCACGCGATGCACTATTAGTGGCAGGCGCGGAAGGGCTAGAACGTCGGATAACGTGGTCGTGCGGTATGCGAGCACGTCTTCCTGCGTTTGATAGCATACAAGGGGGTGAACTTGCACTTTTGACCCTGGCAAAACTACGCCGACTGAACGAGACCCTACCACATCTGCTGACCAGTTTGCACAAAGAAGGCGTTGCTGCTGTCGCAGTTGCAACTCAATCCCTTGAAACATTAGGACCAGAGGCAATTGCACTTGCCAACCATCTACATCTTCCTCTTATTCTTTTGCCTCCATTAGCTCCTATTGAGGAAATCGAACGAGAGGTTATTGCCTTCGTTGTAAGCTTTCGTGATGAAATTGAGCGTAAAGCGACAGAAATCTCTCAACACCTGATGCAGTTGAGCATTCAAGGTGTGGGGATAGTAGGCATTGGTGAGTATCTTGCAGCAAGCCGAGGTAAATGGGTAGTTATGCAGGATGCTGACCAACATATACGTTTTCAAGCTACACCATCCACTGCTAAACCACTTCTTCTTTCAGACCCCTTGACCGACGAATTTTTGCGTAGTCATAGCCTGACACGTGTGGTAGAGCCAATCCTGATTCGCCACGAAATCGTCGGCTATCTTTCACTTATCGGCGAGGAGAGCACCTTCGATTATGCTGAACGTCTTGTCCTCAACCATGCAACACCTATTTTTACCATAGAACTTGCTAGAGCACGAGAACGGAGCGAGGTGGAGAGCCGCTACCATGTAGAGGCGTTCATGAATGTGCTGCAAGGGCAATATCAACATCCTGAAGAGATATTGGCACGTGTGCGACACCTTGGATATGATTTAACGGGTCCTCAAATGGTTGTTATTTTTGAAGCCGCATCAAATGAAGGAGATACAGCACTTGTACAATGGACGCGTCGTGTGCGTGAAGAGGTGATGCGCGTGTGGCCCACATGTTGGCTTGTGAGCGAGTCACAGCGAATCACAGTTCTCGTACCAATCATCCCACTTGAAGGAGAGGAGGGGCAGACCGAAACCGAAGGTGAACAAGCACTTGTTGCACGCATAGAACGCTTATTTATACGGCTGCAACAACAGCGAGGTAGCGTTGCTTTCCCTCTCTTCTCTTGTGGTATCGGGCGCATCGCATCGAATGTGCAGAGTATTCCTCAATCGTTCCGCGAGGCACAGCGCGCTGTAGAAATTGGGCGTCGGCTCTTTGGCGAAGGAAAAATTCATTCCTTTGCTCGTCTCGGCATTTATCGCTTGCTATTCTACCTGGATGGACAGAGCGAACTCACCAATTTTTATCAGGAGATACTTGGACCCTTACTTGACTATGATGCACGGCACGACGGAACATATATAAAGACGTTAGAATGCTACTTCCAGTACAACGGCAACCTCAGCCAAACGGCGCGTACCATGCATTTTCATCGGAACTCCTTGATTTACCGTCTCGAACGTATTGAGGAAATTCTGGGGCGTTCGCTTGAGGATGCCGAACTGCGTCTCTCGTTACAGATTGCACTCAAGATACATCATCTACAGCACAAGGACTAGAATATATTGCATAGGCTAGAGGTTATTCAAGGTTGATTGTGATAACTTTGCTGCCTGCTGCTTTATGGAGGCGGTCTCGAATGGCTAGGCCAAGTCCTTGCTCTGGAAAACTGCGACAGAGAATACTTTGTACACCAGCATCTTCAAGCGTGCGTAGACCTGCGTAGAGGTGTGATGCTATCTGCTCCGGTACGTTAGAACTGCCTAATGTATAGATACGTGCGCCACTTTCGGCAAAAGCTACGATATCTTCTTCGGCAATCAGGACTCCAACACGTTCACCTTGCGCCTGTCGTCGGTGTACTTCTGCCAGCATTGCACGATACATTGACGTTGTTGACCCCTCAAAAAGAAATGTAGGAACACTTGGGGCATAGTGAGTAAGCAACTGACCAGGGGCAGTTTGTGCTTTATGCTCTTCATTGACGCTATGCTTGCTGCGATAGGTGACTTCCGGCAATATCTGTTGTAGAGCCTCTAAACTTACTCCTCCGGGACGGAGAATGGTTGGTACCGATGAACACAGGTCAAGTACAGTTGATTCTACCCCTACTTCACACGGCCCGCCATCAAGAATGAGTGGGATGCGCCCATCGAGGTCTGCTAAGGCATGTTGTGCTGTTGTTGGGCTGATGTGCATAAAACGATTAGCACTTGGTGCCGCGATTGGCGAACCAACTGCACGAATAAGCGCGAGAGCGACAGGATGACGTGGCATACGGATCGCAACGGTGGCGAGACCCGCGGTAACGAGGGTTGGAACGCGAGAACTAGCCGGGAGAATCAGGGTGAGGGGACCAGGCCAGAATGCTCTTGCAAGCACTTTGGCTTGCGATGGAACGTCTGTTACAAGCTTCTCTAGCGCGTCTTCATCCGCGATATGCACAATAAGGGGGTCGCTATAAGGACGCTCTTTGGCCGCAAAGATACGTTCCAACGCTTGTGTCTGCATCGCATCTCCTCCAAGCCCATACACGGTCTCGGTAGGAAAGACAACAACCTGCCCAGCTTTTAGTAGGGATGCTGCTCGATTGATTATGAATGAGTTTGGATGAACCGGATCAATTTGTAACAGTTTTGTATTGTGTTGCATGGTTTTTATATGTCCTCGAAGCTACTATACTACTGGACTCTATCTTTTTCAAGCATCTCTTTTCCTTTTCTCATCGTACTACAAACGGAACGTCCTTGTGTTTTGTGCTGAAAAGACAAGAGTTTTACAGGTTTTACCGTGATTCTCAGGACTTTTTTCGTGATTGAAACTTAGATGGGCATTTGCGCGTGACTTATCATGAGCATATTACTTATCAGCTTTGCAATGTCTTATGCATTGCTATATATCCAAAGAAAAAAAGGATGTGGAAAATGGGCAATTTTTTAAGAGGTCTACTTTTCGGTCTCGGTCTTGGCGCATTAGTCGCTCCAATGCGCGGTCAAGAGATGCGCCGTCTCTTGACTGATAGATTTCAAGAACTACGTGGCTATATCCCTGAAAAAACACAAATAAATCAATATACACAGCAAGTTTCAGAGAAAGCTACACAAACGGCAAGCACGTTGAAGGAGTATGCACAGCAGGCGACCGCACAGGTACAAAGTACCGCTAGTAACCTGGGGGATTTGGCACAACAGGCGACTGCACAAGTTAAAGACACAGCAAGTAACCTTGGTGGCATTGCACAACAAGCTGGATCAAGTACAAAAGATACCGCCAGCAGTCTCGGCAATATTGCACAACAGGCTGGCTCTGATGCAAAAAGTACTGTAAGTGATGCAGCACAACAGGCGACGGCGAAAGTGCAAGATACTGCGAGCACAGTAGCAAATGTAGCACAACAGACCGCTGCTAAAGTGCAGGATACTGCAAGTACAGTAACGAATGCAGCTTCACAAGCAAAGGATACCGCAAGCAGTGTGGCACAGCAGGCGACGGCGAAAGTGCAAGATACTGCAAGTACAGTAACGAATGCGGCACAACAGGCAACTTCACAGGTGAAAGATACTGTAACCAATGTAGCACAACAGGCAACTTCACAAGCAAAAGATACTGCAAGCAATCTGGTAGATACCACTCAGAAGGCAGCATCAAATGTGAAAGACACAAGCAAGAGTGCTATTAATTCAGCTACCCAGACAGCAACTCAAACACAGCAGAATGTACAATCCCAGGCTACTTCTCCTGTAACGGCATCTACTACAAGCACAAGTACCGCTACAGGCACTCCAACGCTGGGAAATTCGCTCAGTACAATTCCTGGTATTGAGCCTGAGATACAGAGCAAATTGGAGGCCAATGGGGTAAGTACAATCTCGGAGTTGCTCGCGCAAACGGGCAGTAAAGAGGAACGTGGAGACCTTTCCCAAAAGGCAGCAGTGAGTACCCATATGCTTAAAACACTTGCTGATCGTGCAGACTTGATGCGCTTGCAAGGAGTTACCTCAGATATCGCGGTGATGCTTGAAGAGGCCGGTGTTAATGGTTGCAAGGACCTGCGCCGCCGCAATCCTGAGCACCTCTATACAACGCTTACAGAAGCACAGCGCAGTGGAGACATTGCGACAAGAACAGTCCCAGGCATTGACCAGATCACGCAGTGGATTGCCGAAGCAATGGCAGTAACGAGTTCACAAGAATAAAAACACTTTGTCCAGAGAAGGTTCAACTGTTTTATCAGTTTGAACCTTCTCTTTTTATATTACGTATGCCACGTCTTACTAAGTACCTGTATCCAGTTCTCGTAGGCCAATTTACGTAGTGCTTCGTCGTCATAGCCATGTTCGCGCAAGGCTGTGATAAGCTTGGGTAAACCTGTCACGTCTTTGATCTCTTGCGAGACCGTTGCGCCGTCAAAATCGGAACCTAGTCCCACATGCTCTATCCCAAGGTGCTCGACGAGATAATCTATATGGCGTACCATCGTATCAATTGACGTATTCGCATCATTATTTCCGTCGTCGCGTAAAAATGAAACTGCAAAGTTTAGACCAACCATACCTTCTGACGCTTTGATTGCATCAAGCTGTTTGTCTGTCAAGTTGCGTGGACAAGGGCAAAGGGCATGAACATTTGAGTGCGTCGCAACGAGTGGTTTATCTGAAAGTTTTGCGACATCCCAGAAGCCTTGCTCCGTAATATGTGAAAGATCAACCATGATGCCCATACGGTTACAAGCACGTACAAGGTTTTTGCCGAGATCGGTCAATCCAGGACCAGTATCAGGGGAGTGTGGAAAGGTGAAGGGAACGCCGTGACCAAATATATTGGGACGACTCCATACAATACCAAGCGAACGCAAACCTGCTTGATAAAATACTTCTAGCGCATCGAGATTTGGATCAATAGCCTCAGCACCTTCAAAATGAAGTAGAGCAGCAAGCACTCCTTGTTGTAAGCATCTTTCGAGTTCCTCTACATTGCGTACAATCTTTACCTGCCCATTTGACTCAGCCTCAAGCTTGAAAAGACGTGATGTCACTGCAATTGTTGTCTTGAGTGCGTAGTCGTAGCTGATGGCAGGTGAGAGCGGAAATTCGTATCCAGAACCTTTAAGCTTCATAGTATCTTCAAGCTTTGCCGTCCCTGGTTCTGGTGGTACAAAGACCGCGAAGAAACCGCCGCCAAAACTGCCCTTCCGCATACGTGGTAGATCGAGATGTCCCTTCTCGCTTTCAACGAAGAAGGAACGTCCTGCTCCACGCTCTGCTAAATGTAGATTGAGTAAGACATCGTTGTGTCCATCAAAGACAGGTATATCGTGTACGGTTTTTGTAGGAGTGTTCTGCATGCTAATTGACTCCATGTTCTTTGAGAAACTCGACAAGCCATTGTTCATCGTGAATTGGCACACCAGCTTTTTGCGCTTTCGCAACTTTTGATCCTGGCTCTTCGCCAACAATAAGATGACTGAGCGATTTGCTTACACCGGAAGCTATCGTACCGCCAAGCTGTGTAAGTGCCTCTTCAGCGACTGGACGCGTCATGGTACCAAGCCGACCTGTCAATAGGAACGTCTGACCTGCGAGAGGCCCTGTTGTTATCTGTTGCTCATCCTTCATGTTGAGGCCAGCTTCGCGCAAACGTTCTATCAACGCACGGTTTTCTGTTTCTTGTAGCCATGAGTAAACGCTATGCCCAATCTTCGGCCCTATCCCTGGCACCGCGATAATTTCCTCTTCACTTGCTGCTAAAAGCCTATCTATATTTTGAAATGCTCCCGTGATGAGTTGGGCAGCCTTCTCACCCATGTAGCGAATATTGAGACCGAAGAGGAGCCGCCAGAGTGAACGTTGCTTACTCGCCTCGATAGCTGTAAGCATGTTGTCCGCGCTTTTTGTCTTAACGCCTTCCAGCGTTAAAAGCTGGTCACGAGTGAGGCTATAGAAATCTGCAACACTCTTGATATAGCCAGCTTCGACGAGTTGCTCAGACATTTTTTCGCCGATAGTTTCGATGTCCATCGCGCCCTTTGAGACAAAGTGAATAATGCTTTCAAGGTTACGCGCTGGGCAACGCGTATTTGGACAATAGGCCATCGCCTGATCGGGAATACGAATAATTTTTGTACCACAGCGTGGACAATATTCTGGTAAATGGTATACTTCTTCCAGCCCTATGCGCCGCTCAGCGACTGGCTTTACCACTTGCGGAATGACCTCTCCTGCCCGTTGCACCAGTACCCAATCACCGATACGCAAGTCTTTGCGTTGAATATCGCCTTCGTTGTGAAGTGATGCACGGGAGACGGTGACGCCACGAATATTGACTGGTTCAAGCATTGCCCACGGATTAACGGCTCCGGTACGCCCAATATTCACGTCGATATTGAGCAGTTTTGTTGCAACCTGTGTTGGTGGATATTTGAATGCGATGGCCCAGCGTGGATCGCGCGCAACAGTACCTAGTTCTTGCTGTTGCGAGAAGTCATTGATTTTGATAACGACTCCATCAATCTCATAGGGTAAATCAAAGCGTTTCTGTTCCCATTGTTTACAAAATGCGACGACCTCTTCCAGCGAATGAGCTTTATGCACATTAGGATTAACAGAGAAGCCCCAATCCCGTATCAACTGTAGGGCGTCCCACTGATTCTGAACGTCCATGCCCTGAATATAGCCCAATTGATAGCCAAAGAAGTCGAGATGGCGCGATGCTGTGATGCGCGAGTCCTTTTGTCGCAGTGAGCCAGCCGCCGCGTTGCGTGGATTGGCGAAAATTTTGTTATCATGCATCTCTTCGTTGAGCTTTTCAAAACTCTTGATTGACATGTATATCTCGCCACGTACCTCAACACGTTCAGGAATATGCTCTCCGCGCAGGCGTTGCGGAATGGTGCGAATGGTGCGTACATTGGGTGTCCAATCTTCACCAACTAGCCCATCGCCACGAGAAGCGCCAATAGTCAACCGACCGTTTTCATACGTCAACGCCATCGCTAAGCCATCAATTTTGAGTTCACAAACATAGGTAAAGGTTGCATTGGGAAGAATAGCCTGAGCACGTTTTTGCCATGCCAGGAGTTTTTCTTCATCAAATGCATTTGCAAGGCTCAACATGGGTACAGGATGACGATGCTGAGCAACATCTTGCGTTGGACCAGCACCGACACGCTGTGTAGGCGAGTCAGGTGTTTGTAGCTCTGGATGCTGCTGCTCGACCTGCCGTAACTCTTGCATAAGGCGATCATATTCGGCATCGGTTAACGTGGGATTATCTTGCACAAAATATTGATAGTTTGCCTCTTCTATCTGATGCCGTAACGCTGCGACATGATCGGCAAGTTGCTCGGCCTCGCTATTATGTGCTTGCTCTAATGGTGAAAGCTCGTCATGCTGACTCTGTGTCTCGGACATACACAATGAACACCCTTTCAAACAAAGTAAATAGGGCTACTAGTATTCTGGATAGATGTTCTTTTTAGAAGGCTTGATAGTGGAATACTTCGGGTGTTCCCTCGAATAATCCGTTGATATTGCTGCGCCATTGTGGAAAAAGTGGACCGCCACGAAACCCAACTGTGTGCGCTTCTAGTGAAACCCAATTTACTGCTAGCATATATTTCTGTGGTTGTTCGATACAACGCGTCACATTCGCTGAAATACACTCTGGATGCTGACGAATAACTTCTAAACCTTTTAAAATGCCCTTACCAAGTTCGTCTTCTTTTCCTGCTGCTGCGATAAATGTTGCAACTTCTGTCACCATGATACTGCCTCCATTTTTCTTATATCGTACCACGAAATACAAACCAGTAAAGAAAAAAGATCAAAGAGAGATAAGGGTATACTGGTTGACTATAGATTGTGCAGTTAACCAGTATACCCTTATCTCTCTTTAAACGCTGTGTGAGTCGCTCCAATCTTGCAAAAAGGTTTGGTGTAATATGTTTAATACACTACTATCCGCAACGATAATACCAAGTTCGCGGTTTTGGTCAAGCGACTGAGCCGAAATGTTTTCTGAGCCGACAAACGCTCTTCGCCCATCGACGACGATGATCTTCGCATGCATATAGAGGCGTGGGTCCTCTTTGACTTGTGCACCACCTTGCTTAATTGCGCTAATCCCTTGACCATTGCTGTCACCTGCGCCTTGTGCCGATGGGAGAATAACCTGAACGCGAACACCACGTCTTGCGGCACTCACTATTGCTTGCTCTATACTCCTATCGTTCATCTCCTCGGCCTCAATCAAAAGCGTACTATGTGTACTATTGATAAGAGATGTAAACGCATTGCGCGAATTGACTGGACTAACGACGAGATTGGGATTATTGAACTGTGCGGTCGTATGATGCCAATCGGCGTTAAAAATGGCGATAACGGCTTGTACATCTTGCGTGTTGCTATCAACAATGTCGTACTCACGATTTGTTGTACTCCCACTTCCACTTCCACCAAGTGCCGCGCGCGTGAAATTCGAGGTCATGATATATGCCGTTGTACTATCAATAATCATGCCTTTTTCATGGGTAAGAGCAAAACTCGGAGCTGTGGGTTGAGCCTTGACACCTGCTGCTTCAAGTTGGTCAAGTACCTTTTGTGGTGAACTTCCTCCGCCTACTGGGTGCATCTCAAGCATGACACGAATATCTATCCCTTTATGCGCTGCTTCTTCCAACGCTCTAATAATGTTGCGGTCACTGAGCAGGTACATCTCGACCCATACCGACTTCTGTGCGCTAAGGATAGCACTGGTGATACCGCGATCTCCAGCACTCGGCTCGACAAAGACTTTGACACCTTGAACACCAGAACCTATCGTTCCGCTATTCCCACTATCGGTGCTACTTGCAGTGGTGAGTGACGCGAAGCTTGTGTCGCAGCCAGCTAGTAAAATGCAAAGCATGGCTATAATTGCTGGAATGTAGAGAGACTTATGCGTAGAGGGCGCGTACATAATATTCTCCTTGTCGAAATACTCTGTATGGATTATGTAAAGACTAATAATCTACTATCTATTAATAGAGAACGTAGCTGAAAGGAATAGATAACAACAAATGAGGAGAAGCAGCTTTCAGAGGCGTTTGTATAGTGTTATAGTGCCAGTTCTCACCTAATATGCAAGAGCAGCCCAAGTCCTACGCCAGCCAGCGTTCCAATAGTGACTACTGTAAGAAATTCGAGGCCAGCGCGTATCGGACCTTTCTCCGTGTAGCGAGCTTTCACGGCTCCTAGGCTTATCGCTGTTAGAGCGGTAAGCCCATATGCCCACCAACGGGCTTGTGGCAAAGAAAGGAGAACTGGTATTGTTGGAATGAGTCCACCAATCACGAAAGAAAGGCCAACCTGAAGTCCCTGCCAGACAGGATTGATTTGTGTGTCTTCTACCACTCCAAGCTCATCATGTATCATCGCCTGATGCCAGCGTTTTTTATCGGCTGTCAAATAGCCCACGACACGATCCAATAAGGGACCTTGGAAGCCTTTGTGCCGATAAATCTCTCGCAGTTCAGCCCGTTCCTCTTCTGGTTCATGTTCGATTTCATACTGCTCTGTAGCGATGCGATGATCGAGAATCTCTCGCTCGGTTCGAGCAGAAAGATACCCACCGAGTGCCATAGACACTCCACCTGCCATCACCTCACTCAGCATAATTAGGAGTAAATTCGATGAAGCACCTCCACTCACTACCATGAGAAAGACGAGCGTCGTCACCAACCCATCATTCAGTCCAAAGACGATCTCACGGAGCCAGCCACCTCCATGCGGATGTTGTTCGTTCATCTCTTTTGTTCCTACTAATACTACCTGTTTTTTCAATCTTGTAAACAAGTATAGCAAAGATCGTTTGGAGATGCGACCTTTCGTCTCCATTTCTTGAATGAGTTAGCACAAAACATATGCCTTTCAATTCATATAGAACTGAAAGGCATATGTTTTGTGCTGTTTTAAGCAAAACTTAACTATGGATGCAAGAACACATACAGTGGTGCAAGCACCAACGTAATCGTTGCGAGCAACTTAATCAGGACGTGTAGTGAGGGACCTGCGGTATCCTTGAACGGATCACCAACGGTATCGCCAACGATGCTGGCTTTGTGCTCTTCGCTGCCTTTGCCGTGAATGGAGCCATTGGCGTCAACAACGCCATTGCTATTGATGCGTAGGAAACCAGCCTCGATGAATTTCTTGGCATTATCCCATGCACCACCACCGTTGTTGAAGAAGAGAGCCATCACGATACCGCCCATTGTGCCAACCATAAGCATGGCGGCCGCCGCTTGTGTACCAAGAATGGTGCCGACTGCAATTGGCGTTGCAAGGGCAACGATGCCAGGAAGAATCATCGCTCGTAATGCGCCACGTGTACTGATATCAACACAGCGTGCATAATCGGGGTCAACGCGGTCTTCAACGCGTTCCGCCATAATTTTTGGATTCTCTCGGAATTGGCGACGTACCTCTTCAATCATGTTCTGAGCAGCCGCGCCAACCGCGCGAATTGCTAGTGAACTAAAGAAGAAAATCAACGTTAGGCCAATAAGGGCCGCAATAAAGACCGAGATGTCAGCCAGGTTCACGCTATAGACGTTTGACTTTCCAGCCGTCGTTCTAAGCGAATACAGAACGTCTAGGTAAGCACTAAAGAGCAAGAAGGCTGCGAGTGCCGCTGAACCAATACCATAGCCTTTTGTAAGTGCTTTGGTTGTATTGCCAACACCATCAAGTGCATCGGTGATATCGCGTACCGAACCGGACTCGCCACCCATCTCAACGATACCACCTGCGTTATCTGTGATTGGGCCAAAGGTATCCATTGCGAGAATGTATGCACAGGTCATCAGCATACCGACGGTAGCAGCGGCTGTTCCGAAGATACCACCGATATTGATCACTCCATGTGTTCCTAACTGTACCTGGCTACCCAGGAAGTAAGAGAGGCCAAGTGCAACGCTGATTGCAAGTACAGGAACAGCGACGCACTCAAGACCAATATAGATACCTGCGATGATGACTGTTGCAGGGCCTGTGAGGGATGCAGCGGCAATTTCACGTACTGGACGGTATGTGCCAGAGGTATAGAATTGTGTAATAAACACAAAGGCAATACTGAGAAGAATGCCAACACAACCAGCCAGACCGAACCATATCCACGATGGAAAAATTCCTGTTACCAGAGGATGACCATTGCTAGTTGTGACATTAAGCAATAGAAAGGTTCCTACAAACATACCTATGGCAGAAAGGGTACACGTAATGTAGTAACCAATATTCAATTGCCGCATAGCTATATCGCCAGGATCACGTCCATTTGCATTCTCTGGCTCAATGACTACTGAAGGGCGCACATAAAGCACACCGATAGCTGAAGCAAAGATACCAAACGCACCCATAACGAGTGGAAAGAGAATCCAACCCACGTTACCAGTGAGTCTAAAGAGGGCAACACCTAAAATCATCGTGCCAATGTTTTCGGCTGTCGATGACTCAAAGAGGTCAGCACCACGTCCTGCACAGTCACCAACGTTATCACCAACGAGGTCCGCGATAACGGCAGGGTTGCGTGGATCATCTTCGGGGATACCAGCCTCAACCTTACCAACGAGGTCTGCGCCAACGTCAGCCGCTTTTGTGTAAATACCACCACCAAGTTGAGCAAAAAGTGCAACGAAGCTAGCACCGAAGCCAAAACCAACAATAAGGGAAGGAGTCGAGGCAACTTGTGCCGCCGTTCCTATGCCACCAAAGGCAATGAAAACGAGTGAGACACCAAGAAGCGCGAGTGCGACCACGAGGAAGCCTGAAACGGCGCCACCACGGAGAGCCACCGTTAAGGCTTCGCCGAGACTTCTTCTGGCAGCACTTGCGGTACGGATATTGGCTTTCACCGCCACATACATACCGATGTACCCAGAGACACCAGAGCAGAACGCACCAATGAGGAAGGCAACTCCTGTATGCCATGCAAGGTTGAACTTATCCGCAGACGACCCTTGACCAAGTAGCGCCAGGATGATTGCAACGACAAGAGCAGCAACAACTGAAAGGATTGCGATAGTGCGATATTGGCGGTTAAGAAATGCTATTGCGCCAGCGAAAATAGCATTTGAAACCTTTTGCATTGCAGGTGTGCCGGTGTCTTTTCGTAGGACATAATTTGCCAGGCTAACTGCGAAGAGGATCGCAAGGAGTCCTACAACAACGGGAACCCAGATAAAGTTACTGTTACTCACGATAGAAAACGCCCTCCTTATGGGCAAGGTGTAGATAGATGCTAATCAACATTGATGAGCAGAGAACATCGTGATGAAACCACAATAGAGGTGACTGCTTGCGTGTGGGATGAATGCAATCGCCTCTACGAAATGGGTTTAAATCGAAGTGTAGTGTAACATAGCCACTGTTTAATGACAAGTGGTTTTTTCGCAACCACTTGACAAGGGTATGGACACATGTCACCTATGAATACCTATTTACCACGCGCAGTTACACGATACCTATTTTTCCGGTCAATAAGCCTTGAATACGTGGAAGCAGTGGGACAAGCTGCTTCTTGCGTGAAACCAACCCCTCAACTAACACAGAATGTCCATCAGCCTCAAGAGGAACGCGAAGTGCTTCTGCTACCGCGTGCTCACCACCTGAAACGAGCAGATGACAGCGCATATTGATGATATCGACGATCATAAAAAGAAACGAGGAATAAGCGTGTTCGTGTGCAAGACGTTGCATTGTCGAGATAATTTCGGTGGCACGCTTCTCAATTGAAGCAGGGCTGGCAGTTTCAACCGTGCCAATTGCAATCTTCGCTTCACCAATTGTGAACTCTTTGAAGTCGGACGTAATCAACGCCTCCGCCGACTTTTCGCTCATGTCAGATGCAGCACTAGCGAAAATTTCTTGTCCAAATTGCTCAATATCCTCACCTGTGATTGCGGCCAACTCCTCTGCTACACGTTCGTCACGAGACGTACAGGTGGGCGAACGAAGAATCAAGGTATCATAGAGGAGACCAGCCAGGAGCAAGCCAGCCACATCGCGTGGAATGTCAATACCAGCCTCGTGGTAGAGTCCTACGATGATTGTGCCTGTGCAACCTACCGGATCGGCTCGGAACATAATTGGTTTGTTCGTATGTACATCGGCAATGCGATGATGATCGATAATGCCCAGTAACTCGGCCTCCATAAGACCGTCAACCGCTTGTGATTGTTCGTTATGATCGACGAGAACGACCCGTTTGGGGTGTGCATTGAGAAGGTCCGAGCGCGAGATGTAGCCAACAAGTTTGCCCTCATTATCCACTACGGGAAGTGAGCGACGACGTGCTAACGTGGTTTGTACCTCACTCATCTGGTCCTCTGGATGGCAGAAGTCAAAGGTACGGCTCATGATATCTTGCGTGCTGATACTCAGGTTGATGAGACGCACGGCGGTAAATGTGTGGTGGCCCGTGCTAATAACCATGACGCCTTGTTTACGAGCCGCTTGTAGCGTTTTGTCGGAGACGAGCAGATCACCTGTGATAACGAGAGCAGCCGCGCCACGCTCTATCGCAACCAGTTGTGCATCCTCGCGGTCCCCAATAACGACGAGACAGCCTGGCTCAACATAGTCGGCCATCGTCTCTGCCTCCATTGCCCCCACAATGACGCGGTTGCCGAGTGTGCGACGCCCTTCAACGAGCACACGTCCTCTTAAGACACGTACCAAGTTATCGCGTTGTAGCGAGATACGATTTACAACGCGTGGGTCGAGATCATTGAAAAAAAGTTTGGCGAAATCCTCATCCCCAATAATGCCGTGAACCTTGTTGTCGTTGTCCACTACGGGCATGGAACGTCGATTGTGTTCTTGCAAGAGTTGCCCTGCTTCTAGTAAAGGCTGGTCGATATGGGCACAGATTACGCCGCGCTTCATGACATCGCGTACTTGCAAGTACACATCATCTCGTGCCTCTGGTGCCTCTACCTGAAAACGATCAAGGACGAAGCGTATCTCTGGCTTCAAATCGCCGTTGCGTGCTGCAATTGCTTGCTCATCCCCCTGTAAGCGTAAAAGTTTTGCATAGGCATATGCGGACGCAACAGAGTCCAAATCAGAATTTTTATGTCCAATTACATAAATAGGTCGTGCCATAATATATCTCCCTAGATAGAGTAACAACGTCTATTATCATCATCGGTAAAAGATGAGATGTCACCAAGTATAAATGGAATGTATGTTTCCTCTAAGCTCAGTATGAAGCCTGCTGTCAAACACGATACAGAATGTATACAAGGGCTTGCCATCCTTACAATGTACGCATTAGAGTCTTCGTCGAGTAATGTGCAATGTAATACCGATGCTTGTCGCAAGCACAATGAATAAAAGACATATTCCTACAATAAAGCTGAATGGTGATGAAAGAAGTGACTGCGCTTTTTGTGACGGCTGAGAGCGTGTGGCAGTCACTGTGCGTTGAGGTGATAGACTAACTACCTTATCCGATAAACTATCATTTGGTTGTGGAAGCTGTACTCGCGGATTCGATGGCGGTTTACCATCCCCTGTATTCCCCTTATAGGGATTATTGTAAACAACTGGCTGCTCGGAAACTACAATGTTTTTGCTCACATGCTGTATTTCTTTTGGGGTACTCGTCGTAAGCGTAAGTGTATAGTTGCCTGCTGTTGTATAAGTATGAGTTGCACTAATACCACTTGCCTTTGTTCCATCCCCAAAGTTCCAACTATAGCTGAAAGGTGTATTGGGGTTTGGGGGATTAAATGAAGCGTTGGCGTTCACTGTAACATTGGTATTTACTTGTGTTATGCCGATATCACTTATTGCGACAAAAGGACGTGCCCTTGCTTGTGTTTCGCCGAGGATATCAGGTTGGTGAAGCATCCATGTTGTGAGCATTCCTGGAAGTGCGAGTGCGAGTGTCAAGGCATGTGCTTTTTGTGAACTGCCATCCGCGAAGGTGTTCATGAGCTGAATGGTGTCTTGTGTCTGGTCAAAAGGGTACGACCACGCAGGTGGATTAGTGTCATAATAGGTTGAGTTGCCAGCAAAGGTAGCACAGGGAAGGCCAGCAAGTGTAAACGGGATCTGATCACTTCCTCCTAGCCTGTCATCTTCCTGATGAATGTTACTCACCTGGTCGGGTGTGAATATCGGCTGCACAGAGTCTTGATTATTGTCATCGTGATAGGTAAGTCCCTGAAATCCAAGTGCCTGAAATTGTGCAAAGGCAGCAACAACTGCTTGTTGCATCAAGCTCCGAAATCGTTGAATGTTATTCTTCTGTGTTTGCGAAAGTTTGGCTTGTGCTGGATAGAGCGAACTGTTCTGAAGTGGTGACATCTCAATATAGAATGGCAGAAGTGGGTTTGTGGCTTGTCCAAGATAGCGTAGAGGATAAGCAATACCATTCTGTTCTTCGTTGAACATCGCGACAATGTTTTGCACATCTCCATTAATAGTGTTGTTGAGATAATGGAATGAGCCATATAGCCCCTGCTCTTCCGCGTCAAAGATCACAAAACGCAATGTTTTCGCAGGGTAAACATGGTGACTACGCCAGTAATTTCCCATTGCCTGTGCGACACCAAGCTCGATAGCGCAACCACTAGCGTCATCGTTTGCTGATTGTGTCGAGATTGCCATGCCATCATAATGGCATCCAATGACAACCACTTGCTCAGGATGTGTGCCCCCAGGTACCGTGACCTCGACATTGAAAGCTTTTGTAGTAGCTGGTCGTCCATGCCAGCCAACAACCGCAAACGTATCCTGATGGACCTGTGTACCGAAACCCTGCAAATTGTGCTGCATCTCCTGCGCCCAATATGCTGCGAATGCATCATGGCTATTCGTGTTTCCTTCCGAGGTATACCCAGCTTCACGATGCTGAAAGTGCGTTGCCATGTAAAAAAGCTGATCGTAAATATAATCAGGGTTGACGGCCGGAAAGTCGGCGGGAGTGTTCTGTTGCATAAAATGTGTTGGAGCAGCTCTACCTATAGTAGTTGGAAGGAAGACACCAAAAAGGAGCAAAAACAAACAGCATATTCTAACGGCAACACGTAGCATATCAGAATCCTTCCCTCATGAAATACTATAGTGTGCCTAGATAGTACCATATTTTGTACTATTCGACTAGCCCATATTGACTATATCCCTGAATAATGTGAAACATCATGATACACTATGGCGAAGAATAGGGCTAGGGGAAGATCATGCATAAACTAGAGATATTGATTGAAGAAAACGCAAGGGGTTTGATACGACCTGTGGAAGTTGTTGCCGATGCACCTGTTTCAGCACTCGTGCCAGCATTAGTCGAAGAATTGCATCTACCACAATCCGATGGGCTTGGTAAAAAACTTGTGTATATGCTGCGTCACACCTCAAATGGTCGCGTCTTAGCTGAGCAAGCCACCTTGCTCGCATCTGGAGTGACGCAAGGAGAACGACTCACGCTCGATTCCTATGTCATAGATGGTTCGGTGGCGACATTAATGCATACTACGCAGGATGCAACTACACCAGACATTCTTTTTCACTCAGCTACAACATCTGATGACAAGACAGCCTTACCAGTTGTCGGACGTACATCAGGATTGTTGGAGCCTAAACGTGAAAAGCATATTGTGACACGCAGAGCCTTTCTACTGCTTGGAGGCGCAGCTTTGGGTGTGGGAACTGTGGGACTGGGTTACGCTGCGTTTCACACGTTAAACAAAAACACCTCGAACGTAGCACATATAACCACGGTGCAACAGCCAAAGCCAAAATACAAGCAAACTAGTATCTCTATGATTCCAACGATGCTAAAGCAAGAGCTAGTTTTTACAGGACATCAGCAAATTGTGCGCTCTGTGGCATGGTCTCCTGATGGTATGACGCTTGCCAGTGGTGCAGATGATGCTCAGTTATTATTGTGGAACGTAGATGGCACGGTACAACATACTATTGCTCATCCTGCTTCGATTCACGCGCTTGCATGGTCTCCTGACAGCCAACGGTTAGTCACTGGTTCAAATAATCAAATTCTTTTTCTTAATGCCCAGACAGGTATGCAACTAGGTCGCTCAACGCACCGTCATACGGCAGCAGTGACGAGTTTGGCATGGACAGCACAAAATCAGCAATTACAGGTTGTGTCTGGTGCTATGGATGCTCATGCTATCGTATGGAATACCACAACCTATCGCGCGCAAACAACATTCTTACGTCACACCACCCCTATCGAGAGCGTATCATGGGCATCGGATGGGCAGACTATTGCCTCATCGTCTCAAGGAGGCGCAATTCGCGTCTGGAATGGCGTGAGTGGACAAGAGGTACATCCTTTCTTTCTTGATGCCGCTATTCCAACGCGTGTACTCGCATTTTCGCCCGTCGATACCACCCTTGCGGTAGGTGGTGATGATGGCATCGTGCGTTTCTGGAACGGTGTCACATGCCAACAGCAACAGGTGGTCAATGGAGTACAGCAATGTGTTGATATACCGCAACGGATACAGGTATCACATACCTCTATTCGTTCACTTGCGTGGTCGCCCGACGGAAAATTTCTTGCCATTGGAAGTGCTGATGGCGTGCTCACGCTCTGGCAGCCTGCTCAGAGTCAAAAGCCATTGCTAACTATGACAATTCAGCAGAACACTCCTGTACATGGTATTAGCTGGGCACCTAAGGGGAGACAATTAGCTGTGTCGGCAGGCAACAATGTGACGCTTTGGAGTTTAGTTTAGACCAAAAGGAAAGGATTGGGTACTCATTTGTACCCAATCCTTTCCTTTTGGTCTAACTTCTTGCAACTTCTGCGACGAAATGAATTAATGTCTCCATGTCGTCACGTGCTCTTTCTGAGATAGGGGTATTGTAGTGAGGAACGCTAGCCATCGCCTCTTGCGCTAATTTGCACTGTTGGGCAAGAAAATTCCGACAATATGCTTTTGTATTAGTACGTGCGAAGATGGCAAGAACATGCTCTACCTGTTCCGATGTGAGTGGTTCATGATGACGTGTGTAGACTTCTTGTAAGAACGCTTGATCCTGTTCCGATGCGTGTTCTAGTGCGTGTAGAATGGGAAGGCTCTTCTTACGACGATAGACATCGCCAGCCGACGTTTTGCCTAATTCGGCTGCTGTTGCCCAAACGCCGAGGATATCGTCACGTACCTGAAACGCAACGCCCATTGCATCACCAAAGTGTCGTAGACCTTCAATAGTTTTATGATCGCGTGTTCCCAGGAGACCGCCCATCTCGGCTGCACATGCCATTAACGCTCCGGTCTTACGCTGGATCATATCGACATACATGGCAACAGAGATATCTAAACGTTGCTCAAAGCTAATATCGAGGTATTGTCCCTCTGCGAGCACAAGACAGGCGCGGTCAAGTGCGGCACCGAGACGCGCTGCGATGAGTCCCTCTACACCTTCTTCGAGTACTCCCCACAGGGTTAAGCGCGAAAGGGCAAACATACCATCACCTGTATTGAGTGCCTGCGGGATACCCCACTGCTTCCACAATGTTGGACGGTGACGCCGTTCTACGTCACCGTCTTCGATATCATCGTGGATAAGCGTAAAGTTGTGCGTAAGTTCAATGGCGGCTGCGGCCGGCAATGCACGACGTAGATGAGTCCCATTTTCGTTTGTATCTAATCCCCAAGCCCCAACTGCCTCATATGCGAGTAGGAGGAGGGTTGGACGAATCAACTTTCCAGGATTGCTCTGTATCGGTGTAAGGTCGGTGTCTACCCAGCCAAGATGATACTGCATTTGTCCGTAATATGCTTGCAGGTCGTTCGTTTCTGATTGCCCCTCTTCAGCCTTGTGGACCGCGTTGCGTAGAGCCATGTTAATCACACTGTTATGACGGAGCAGCGTTGATTGTATCGTTGTTGATAATGTCATGTACGTTAATAATGAGACGGCGTGAAGGTGACAAACGCATTACTACAAGAGCAACAATGCTAAGTGTTGCAGTATGTCTATAGGTGAGACACACAGATTTGACACACGAAACGTCTCTAACCCCTTTCTCTGTTCTATTGTATAGATGCTTGAACCTAGCGATGAAGGTAAAAGAAAACAGTGACAAGTACAGTTCCCACCGCAACCCCAATACGTGCGAGTCCCTTGATGCCGCCAACTGAAGATACAGGGGCACATAGATCACAGTAGCGATTTGTATATTGATAACGGTGTCCACGTAAGCCCTCACGTGTGATCACGACATCTTCGACCTTACGCTGTGTATGTAGTTCATCACAAATGTGGCGACCACACCCCTGACATTTGAACTGATCAACAAAATGGGAGGTCTTTGAAAGTGACCATTGATCTGGGTAGACTTGTGTTCCACATACATAACACACCTGCGTCTGAGACATTTTCATTTGCTTCTCAGCACAGGGCGAGTGTTGCTGTTTGGGAAAGTGATCCTGGCAAAAGCCATGATGGCAATCGGGACAGCGACCTAGTGCCTCCTCATTGCACTCATGACAGCGGCGTGTTGTATTGACAGCGGGCGTCAAACGTTTCATTTCAGTCGTGTTTTGCATGGTGATAGGTATCCCCCGAACTCGTTATTGTTGCTAATAAATGCTTGTAAAATTTAATCTAGCAGAACTTTTTAGTAGAGACGACTCTCAAAATAATCTGTCGTCTTCGTCGCACATTGTTTCATTGCTTAAAAGTACAAATAGCTTGATAATAAAAAATAGTAAGAAAGCCCCTCTATTACTAATATAACATACGAGTTGTCATGAGACAACGAAAACGGTATCATAAATTGATACTACTCTAACCATACAACTTTTTTAGAAGAGGCCAACATATGTCAACGTTTTTACCTCCTACTATGTGGGCAAAGCATCGTCTTGAGTGGGGCAAGCAGACACACATTATGGGTATTGTAAATGTTACCCCTGACTCTTTTTCTGGCGATGGTCTTGCTCAAGACGCGCTTTCAGAAACTGCTTTTGTACAACGTGCAGTGATGCAAGCGCAACAGTTTGTCGCGGAAGGAGCAACGATGATTGACGTTGGCGGCAAATCAACTCGCCCAAACTCGCCTATTGTCGTTTCTGCTGAACAAGAGTTGGCACGTGTCATTCCCGTAATTCAAGCTCTTCGTGCCACTTTGTCAGAAACGGTAATGATCTCAATTGATACCTATAAGGCTGAAGTTGCAGCAAAAGCCCTCGATGCAGGTGCCTCTCTCATTAACGATGTTTGGGGCTTGCGTAAGGACTCGAATATGGTTGCTGTTGCGAAAGAGCATGGGGTTCCAGTTGTGATTATGGCGAATATGCGTGGTTACGTCAAACATAATATTGTGAGTGATGTGATACGCTATCTTGCTTGTAGTATGGACACGGCACTTGACGCGGGAATTGCATGGGACCATCTTATTCTTGATCCCGGCATTGGGTTTGGTACGACACCAGAAGAGAACTTGATACTTTTACGCCGACTGGGAGAACTTCGTGCGTTGGGTCGTCCAATTCTGCTGGGTGTATCGCGTAAGTCTACTATTGGACGCGTACTTGGTGGCGTTCCTGCTTCTGAACGATTAGAGGGAACCGCGGCAAGCGTTGCATTAGGCATTGCACAAGGCGCGGATATTGTACGTGTTCATGATGTGCATGAAATGAAGCGTGTTGTAACGATGAGCGATGCCATTGTACGTGGTACATTTACGCTCTCACCTGAATGGAAGTAAGATACACCTATCTCTACAATGGAATGAAAGAATGTGTGTAATATGAACTATCAAGAGGCTCTTGCCTATATCTATAGCTTTAGTGATTTTGAACGTGGCTCCTCGTTCACGCGGGATCGAAACGAAAATCAGTTGCGTGAACTTGCATTGCTTGCATTGCTTAGTAATCCCCAGCAGCAGTATACAAGTACACTTATTGCAGGTACAAAAGGCAAAGGTTCAACCGCAACCTTCATTGAACGCGTCTTGCGAGAGGCGAGTGTCCGTACAGGTCTCTATACACAGCCCGACCTACACACGTTTCGTGAGCGTACTCGCGTCAATGGTCATTTGATAAGCGAAGAGGAGTTGGCGGCACTCGTGCCGGAGATACGTGCATGTGTGGAGCAAGTACAGGCGCGACAAGAATTCGGGCCATTCATTACCTACGAGGTTGCGACTGCGCTCACCTTTCTGTATTTCGAGCGTCAGCACGTCGAACACGCCGTTGTCGAAGTTGGCATTGGTGGGCGACTTGATGCAACCAATATCCTCAACCAACTTGTCTCTGTTATTACCTCAATCAGCTATGACCACATGCAAATACTTGGTGACACGCTCACCCAGATCGCTACCGAAAAAGCTGGTATCATCAAGCCAAATGGCTTGCTTGTCACATCAGCGCAAGCACCAGAAGCATTGCGTGCCATCGCTGCTATTGTGCAGCAACGTCAAGCATATATGACTCGTGTTGGTTCCTATGATAGTGATCCCGCGCAATCTGATGTGGAAAGTGGTACGTTGCCGCCATTGACATATCGTTATCGACTTGAAGAGCGCAACGAAGAGCGGCAACGCTTTACTGTATGGACACCTGACCGCGTGTATACTGGCCTTGAAATTCCGCTCGCGGGTCAGCATCAGCTTGAAAACGCAACTGCAGCCCTTGCAACACTCGACCTACTCCGTGAACGCGGTTTACTGTGGGATGAAACAGCATTGCGTGAAGGCTTTCGTTCCGCGCACTGGTCGGCACGGATGGAGGTCGTGAACCATCAACCAACCATTGTAGTAGACGGTGCTCATAACGCGGATTCAGTACAAAAGTTGTTGCTAGCATTGCAGGCGACCTTCAATGCACGTCGGCTCATTTTTGTGTTTAGCCCCAACCAGGATAAAGACCTTGTAGGCATGGTTCGTGCCCTAGCTGATATCGATATGATTGTGCTTACACGTATGAAAAATCCTCGCGCAACTTCTATTGAGCAACTTGAAAAGCTTTTTGCTCAATATGCGCCTCGTGTTGTGGTGTACAGCGAACAAGAAAGCGACAAGGCAATGGACCTCGCGCGAAGCCTCGCACAACCTGATGACCTGATTTGTGCGACTGGTTCGCTCTATCTTGCGGCAGAAGCATTGCGTTGGTCTGCTCAGCATGGGAATAGAGATGTGGCGAAGACGATTGAGGGCGTTGACCATTAGCAAATACTTATCAGAAGAGTTGTGATACCGAATGCATCTTATAGGTAGAGTTTTTCGTGACAATGGTAACATATTCTTTAAAATGCAGTAGATCAGAGGATAACGCGAAGGAGAAAACACATGAGTAATCAACAATATCCACCTGATGATCCACGGTCTCAGGAATATCAGCAGCCAAATCAGCCTTACCAACAACCGCCATACGGTCCCACAAATAACTCTGTTAGATCATCTGAGGTTGGTGGAGCATACGCGCAGAGCCAGCAACAAAGCTACGTGGACTCGGCGGGCAATCGTGTGGAGAATAGAGAGGAAGTGTACGAAGATAAAAACCAGAGTCGAGCCAATACCCGTTACTGGATCACAACGATCACCTATTTTGTGTTAGGTGTACTGGAAGTGATCTTAGTGTTGCGACTCCTCTTTCGGCTCCTGGGAGCAAATCAAGGTAATGGGTTTATCACGTTTCTCTATGGTCTAAGTCATGTGTTTGTGGGTGCATTTAACGGCATATTTAATGATCAAACAATCGGTAGCCGAGGTGTTTTTGAAGTCTCAACACTCATTGCTATGCTTGTTTATGCGTTAATTGCTTGGGGAATAGTGTCCCTTGGTAGGGTAGCGTTTGCGCCAGTTGTTTCAGGCAGACAAAGTATTACAACAACACGTCGTGGACGCTACTAAGAGAATATGCACACCTTTATGTACCAGTAGTTTGCAACAATAAGCCTTGCAGTACATAAAGGTACCAGAGTTGGAAATGATGTATAATTCACAGAAGCAACGCAGCAATAATGCTGTGGCGGATTTTGCTTTTTCCAACTTCACTGAGGAGGTTTACAACATCATGCAGGGCTTAATGATGGATTATCCATTGACGTTACAGCACGCTTTTAACCGTGCTGTGCGTCTATTTGGGCGGAAAGAGATTGTTACCCAGACCGAAGGCGAACCACATCGCTATACCTACCGTGAATGGGGCAAGCGTACAGCACAACTGGCGCATGCGCTGGCGAAAGCAGGCGTTCAACCAGGGGAGCGTATTGCCACTTTTGCTTGGAACAACTACCGTCATTTAGAGTTGTATTATGCAGTGCCCTGCATGGGAGCAGTACTGCACACCCTCAATATTCGGCTTTTTGCTGAGCAACTGATCTATATTATCAACAATGCTGAAGACAAAATCATTTTTGTCGATGGAGATTTAGTACCTCTTTTAGAGAGCCTTGCCGATCAACTCCCGACCGTAAAACAGTATGTTATTATGGGGGACGCACCGCATAGTGCTGGGAAATTACAACCCTCTGTGGACTACGAAGCGTTCATCAGCGACCAACCGACAACCTATGCTTGGCCTGAGTTAGACGAGAATACCGCCGCCGCTATGTGCTATACCTCTGGTACAACTGGTAATCCAAAGGGTGTTGTCTACAGCCATCGCTCAATCACCCTTCACTCTATGGGTCTAGCTATGGTGGATAACAAGGGATTGTGCGAACGCGATATTGTCTTGCCTATTGTGCCAATGTTTCATGCGAATGCGTGGGGTCAGCCACATGCTGGTATTATGCTCGGCTCTAAACTCGTTTTGCCTTCACGTTTCATGGACCCCGCGAGAATTGCAAAACTTATGGTCCAAGAGAGCGTAACAGTTGCCGCCGGCGTACCAACAATCTGGATTGGATTGTTGGCCCTTCTTGAAAAGGAACCTATCAAGTTTCCTGCTTTGCGCGCCATCTTTTGTGGTGGTTCAGCAGTGCCAAAGGCATTAATTGAAGGACTCTATCGTCATGATATCAATATCGTACAAGCATGGGGTATGACTGAGACCTCTCCTCTTGCATCCCTTTCTAAACTCCGCTCTTATCAGGAAGACTTGCCATTAGAGGAGCAATTTCGCATTAAGGCGAAACAGGGAACGGTTGTGCCAGGGGTAGACTTCCGCGTGGTGGATATGGAGACGGGTATAGAGGTTCCGTGGGACAACGAAACCTTTGGAGAATTACAGGTGCGTGGTCCGTGGGTTGCGAAGCAGTACTACAAGGATGAACCGTCTTCAGCCAAGTTTGTTGATGGTTGGTTTGGCACTGGGGACGTAGCGGTCGTCGATGAAGACGGTATGCTCCAACTTGTTGATCGTACCAAAGACCTTGTGAAATCTGGTGGAGAATGGATTTCCTCCGTTGAACTGGAAGGCTTAATCATGGGTCATCCAAAAGTGTTGGAGGCGTGTGTTGTCGGTATCCCAGATGCGCGTTGGTCGGAGCGTCCCCTCGCCTGTGTTGTTGCCAAGCCAGATTATGAAGGCAAGGTCACAAAAGAAGAGATACTCGATTTCTTGCGGCCCCAAGTTGCTAAATGGTGGCTCCCCGATGATGTTGTCTTCATCGACGCTGTACCCAAAACCAGCGTTGGCAAATTCGACAAGAAAGTCCTACGAAGCAAGTACGAAACGCATAGCAGTGTGACACCAAACTAGACTCAATAAGTGTGAGTGCTCTAACAACAAGAACTGCTTGTTGTTAGAGCACTCACGCTCACTCACCTCAGACTACCACCCCAAACAATCTACAAAACAATTGTGTTGTAAACACCAGAATTAGCTCTCTTGATACTTTTTTCTGCTTCAATAAATCCTCAACTGCATGAGGGTCAAATATTCTCGTTGCTTGTATCGCCTCTTGTGAAAGCGTTTCTTTGAGCAAATCGGAAGTGTCAACACGGAGCAAAGATGATATAGGGAGCTTCAGTGGTACATGTGGTTGTAGGTTTTCCAGGGAAGGAAAATGCTTTGCTAGAAGCAAGGATAAAAGTGTTTCATTACGTACTTCGTCTTGCAGAGATGTAAGCAATTCTACAACATCACCTCTGAGATAGGGCGAACGAATGACTATGCCCTCTTGCATTGCTAACTGATGGGCTATACTTACTTCGCTATCGGGCATATACAAATGCAGATCAAGATAATATTGTTTTTGTTGTTTCCTCTCAAACTTGTCAGCTTGCCTTTGCAATTTACGAGCATGCAACGAATCTTCCCAACGTTCTTCTCTCGCTATTTTCTGCCGTGTCTCCTGCGAAAAAATGTTGTTAGACACTTTGCCAGTAAATGCTTTATGTCCACCAAAGACGGTACTTGCTCCTAAACTGCTGAGCGCAACTCTCGCTCCTACCTGTGTCGCTATCGTGTGTAAAAGTTGATGTAGAGCCAGTGGTAGTATATCTACACTTGGAGACTCAAGTCCAGCCAGGGTGGCTAGCCAAAACTCTGGCTGATCTACTCCTGTAACAGTTAGTAGTGGACGATGGCAAGCGTCGGCAACGCGCTGTGCGCCTATCCACTTATCTAAACGCGCATTTTTGTAGCTAAAAGATATTGCGGTAAATGGGACTTCTGTTTGCTGACTGGCGAGAAGTGCTGGCAGTGCAGAAACTACATCTCCACTAATATGTGACACTAATTGTTCGTGGGGAGGCAGCAGTGCTTGTGTGTTTTCCTCTAAGAGCGTGCTGAGTTGTTCTATAACATCTTGTTGTGAAAGCTTTGAAGCATTGTCGAAGCGAAAATCTGTTGCATGGTTGACAACGGTTTTCGCGTGTTGCCAACGAAGAATAGAGCCAGCAGGTACAACAAAAATACGTTTGAATGCGGTCCACGGAGCGGGGATAAAGCCAAAACGTAGGAGCGCATCGAGTGCGGCAAAACGCAGTTCGCGTGTTATGCCTAGAGTGAGCAATGCTTTTATCTCGCTTGCAAACAAGAGATTGCCTTGTGCGGGCCAATCCTCAATGTAGTACAGAACATGTGCTCCTGAAAGAGGACGACGATAGACAAATGTGCGACGGTCAGGTACCCAATCAAGCACAGGTGGCTCGTCGTTGTGCTGCATCGCAAACGCAGGATCAGAAAAGGTAACGAGTCCCATACCGGGTTGCACAATCCGTCCTGGATTTCCACCATGCGAACTTAACACAGACTCCATTGACAGTAGTGTTTGCTCAATAGTTTCTGCTGGAACCTGCTCTCCTGTAAGCCATCCTGCTAATACGGGCATGATACTTCTTATAGCCTTCCTGTGTAAAACTCTTTTGTCATGTCAAAGGATCAGAAAAGGCTAATTATTTCTATCTTTACGCCAGGGGGCATCAGAACGGCGCATCCAACGTCCATTAAAATTGATATAGTTATCCTCCTTATTAAAGAAGTCGTCAGTTAGCTCACATTCTTCCCACTCCCCAACTTCGCCTGCTTTTTGTAGCTTCTGTACTAAATAGGTGATAACCTCTGGCCCGTTGCCAAGATCAACGGTTGGAAAATCATCTTCATTGACCTCGCCATCAAGCTCTACAGGCTGATCCTTTTGCGTCCCTCGTAAAACGTAGTAAACGTACATAGATACTATCCTCATTCTATCGTTATCATATTGGCTGTTGTATCTTATGATACAACAGTTTTCTTCCTCTGCGTACTTCGAGCGGTATTTGTTTCTATCGCATAGGACTTTAGGAAGTTGTATACATTTCTATTGCTGCGAGAGAAGATGTAATGGTATAATTAATGGTACGACATGTGGTTTGAGTATGCCGAGGTTCTATCTCGTAGGATATACGAGTGGGGTGGCTTCTCATATAATGTAGCAACGAAGTAGGAGTACCGCTTCACATGGTTATTCTTCTGCTCGCACTCTTGGCATTCGCTATCATCATTACGCTTGCAGGACTGTGGCTCTCACCCAAAAAAATACCACCCCCTAGTCGGGGTGTTTCTTATGCTGGACAGATGAATGTACGTCGTTCTGTACGCCGAACTCATACAGTTGGCGAGAACAGGCGTATGAGTGTGCGCCGTTCTACTATGGAGGTGGAGCGACGTGCCTGGACAGATATTCTAACTTCTTTCAATGTCAGTCGCCTCTTTGCTCAGCAGAAGAAGTTGAAAGACACTCCCTGGCTAGGTATTGTGCTCATTCTCATTACGCTTTTCGTCTTTGGCGTCTACTTCCTGAGAACAGTATTTCCCAACCCTACACTACTTGCCTTGATGCCTGATGGTTCAACGACAGGTTCGAGTTCAACAAGTAGTACCTCCAAGCCTTCAACTACTCAAGTGTTCACTGGTGCATCGAAAACACTTGTGCGTTTAAGCCAACTTGATCCCGCGCAATACAACTCGCAGCAAGATTACAACACATGGTGGCCCTCCGCTTGCTCTGCGGCTTCAATGACAGAGGTTATTAACTCCTATGGTCATAACTATCGTATTGCCGACATTCTTAAAACCGAGACAAGTGTACATGAGATTACGCCCGCTGCTGGTCTTCTTGAACCACACGGACTTGATAAAACGCTTGCTCGCTTTAATTTCACGACACGCTGGTTGAACAATCCATCCGTAGATGATCTTATTAACACCGCAAACAGTGGCACTCCTGTTATTATTAACTTCCCACCCTCTCGATGGGATGGCGGCCATTTGCTTGTTGCCCTTGGAGGGAACAAGAACTACGTGTACCTTGCTGATTCATCGCGCCTCAATATGCGTGCAATGGACCGTAAGACATTCCTAAAATTCTGGGTTGGTTTCGCTGTAGTTGCAACACCAGCGTAAGAGTACAAACAACAAGAAGCAGGGAAACGAATTTGCCGTTTCCCTGCTTCTTGTTGTTTGTACTCTTACTGTGTTTTGACCGTTTCCTCAATACCAGGGGCTTCGCCCTCAGCCTTTTTCTCTTCGGGGATATAGAGCTTGATTCTGCGGAACGACTCAGCATACTGCATATCAAGTCCTTGTTTCTCCTTCGCCTCTTTTGCTGTATCTGCTGCACGTTCTTTTATACGATTCGGAATATCTGAATCTGGTGAGAACTGTGTGGCATGACAAAGAAGCCCTTTACCTTTCAGGTCTATCGTCTCGCTGACATCAACATAAGTGTTTACACCTGGCGAAAAGAAGAGGTACAGTTCGTGAACCTTATATGGTTGCAGACCTTGTGCAAGTAGTTCGCGGAAAGAACGTGGATTGCCTACAAATGGGTAAAGCGCATCGAGCACAATATTTCCGGTTGCACGATGGTCTGAATGATTAAGAAATCCAGTGTCGTTCGGCTTCTCGTTGGGGTCAGGCGCATAGATGTGGGTAGTTGGATCGTGAGTAACGATGACACGTGGACGATACTGACGTATTAAACGTACAAGTTCCTTACGTGTCTCGTCGTTGTTCTGCAAATGTCCATCTGGAAAGCGAAGGAACTCTACCGCTTGCACTCCTAATGTCTCTGCTGCCGCTCGTTGCTCATGTTCACGAGTAATCATCAGCTCTGTATCGACCATGCTAGGAACTTCGCTACCTTCTGTTCCATCGGTCATGATAACCCACACAACCTTCTTGCCCTGTTTTGCCCACAATGCGCTGATAGCTCCTGCACCAAAATCATCATCATCTGGATGAGCACCAACAACCATTGCTTCGTAATCTGGTATTGTTACTACTGGCACTGCGCCAGGCGCGGTTCTATCTCCCATAAAAGACCTCTCTACGATATGTATTTTGTGTATTATATGTCAGAATATGTTCCTGACAAGGGACATTGTATTGTATCATCTCTTATAGTAACAGCAGGACGTGCTCAAATGCTTCCCTTACCTCGTCTGCTGTGATAATGCGTCCTGCAAGTGTATCTAATCCTATAGCACGGTCAAGCAAGCCCTTACGCAACATGTGTTGTTCTTCATCAGTGTGACCGAGCAAATACGCTAGTACATCTGTATCCCAACTCAAAAGTACACCGGCTTGTAGCAGTGTGCCAGAGCGACGACGAATCATGTCAAGCCCCACGACTTTGCGCTGACCTACAACCACTTCATAGGGAGAGAGCGTACCATAACAAGCACGATGCATCAAGCGTTCATAGCTTTGAGTTTTGAGCAATGCACGTTGTGCATGTGCCTCTGCAATAGAGACAACACGCGTCTGAACATTGAGTAGGGAGAAGGCAGCAACCCATGCCTCGCCAAACCAACGATAGGACTCTACCACATCTGCTACATTGAACGGGTGCCCTGATGGTAAAAAAACATCAAGGCTGAGCAGATGCGGCCCGACAAGAACTGCCGTGCCTCCTGCTCGTCGATGGTAGATGGGTATTGCTCTTTCATCATGTAACGCTACAGGATTAAGTATATCATGCTTCTGCGAGAAGCCTAGCACAAGCCCAATTGGCTCTGCGAGCGACCAATAAAGTGTTGGTCGCTCTTCTGACGCTGTGAGCAATATCTCGGTCTGCTCAATGTGCCGTTGCTGGTCGGCGATGATAAGTGGTGATATCTTCCAGGAAAACCAGTTAGTCTCCGCTTGCTGCATGATGTAATAATTCAGACTCTCGTGTTGACTCGGCAAAACTCTTCTCCGCAGGCGCACGCAATAGTAATCCCACAACAGCAGCGGCTAGGCTTAAGAGCGCACCTGCTAATAACGCGATGGGTGCTCCGTACAGATGTGCGATGCCACCAGTAAAAAGATTTCCCAACGGAGTACTGCCCGCGAAAACAAGCATATACACACTCATTACTCTACCACGTAGATAATCTGGTGTCACGGTTTGCAGTGTTGTGTTAGCCGTAGCTGAGAAGGTGATCTGCGTAAAACCAACAATTACAATCAGAACAAGAGAGAGTATATAAAGATGTGAAAGCGCAAAACATGCTTCAAAGACGCCAAAGATGACCGCACCAACAAGCATGTTCTGAATACTCGGCGTTTTATTACCCCATGCCAGCCATAGTGCTGAAACCAACGCGCCAAATCCTATTGCGGAAGTCAATAGACCAAAGCCGACAGGTCCAGCGTTCAAGACGTTCGTGGCGAATAGCGGTAAGACAACGTTGAAATTGATACCAAAGAGCGAAACGGTGCCGATAACGACGATGATCAGTAAAACGGAAGGGGTCTTTGCGATATAAGCTAGTCCCTCACTTAGGCTTTGGATCGTGCTTTGTTTTTTAACTGTCGTACCTACTACAACAGGCTTTAAGTGCGTATGCAGTTGACGTGAATCAATCAGGACGAGACCTACGAGTACTGGAATAAAGCTGATAGCATTTAGCAGAAAAAGTGGCGCAACGCCAAGCCATGCAATGAGCAAGCCAGCAAGACCAGGACCAACGAGACGTGCCATGTTGAAGAGTGATGAGTTAAGCGCGACAGCATTGGGCAAATCTTCACGTCCTACCATTTCGACCACAAACGATTGACGAGATGGCATATCGAGCGCGTTTGTCGTACCGAGCATCAAGGCAAGCACGAGAATGTGCCAGATTTGTACTGTACCTGTCACAACTAGAAGCCAAAGTATAACCGCTTGTAGTGCGGCAAACGATTGCGTGAAAAGAAGCAGTGTTCTTTTGGGTACTCTATCGGCAATAACACCGCCAAAGAGGGAAAACAGCATGACTGGTAGGAATTGTAAGGCACCAACAACGCCAAGTAGCCAGGCACTGTGTGTAAGCTGTAAAACAAGCCATGCCTGTCCCGTTGTTTGCATCCATGTGCCTATTAGCGAGACAAGTTGACCCGACCAAAAGAGGCGAAAGTTGCGGTGTTTTAAGGCACTAAAAGTGCGAAGAAATCCTCTTGGATGTGGTACTTCAGCGACCACAGAGGATGTTGTTTTCTCTGAAATTGTTTCCATGCGTAGGGTCCGTTCTATGTGTTGAAAGTATATAGTCTTAGCAATGTTTTAAAAGAATTTATGCTTCATCTTGAAGTGTCGCACGTCGCTGGACGTGACGCTCTAATCTTGTGTGAAGCGAGGTACGCATCTGCTCTAATGCTGTAATCTTTTCCTCAACCAAAAGGAGTTGTCTGCGTATCAGCTCATCCGCACGGTCTAACTGTGCTATTTTTGCTGACGCTTCTGTTTCTTGCTGATAAGCCAGTTTGATCTGATCACGCTCTTCTTCAGCATTCATGAGTTCGCGGATATCGGTAAGCGAAAAGCCTAGCAAGTCTCGCAACTCTTTAATACGTTCCAGTCGTTGCACATCATCTTCGCTATAGCGTCGATAGTTGCCTTCGGTACGACCCGTAGGAAGGAGAAGCCCGACCTCTTCATAATAGCGCAAGGTACGTTTTGTCATTCCTGTACGTGTCGCAACTTGTTCGATGGTGTATAGCGACTGCTCTTCTTGTATTGGCTGCTCGTTCTGAGGAGTAAGCGATGAATAGTTATCTGTAGCGAACATAGTATTTCCTCGTTAGTGTATGCAATTTCTCTTAGAAAGAACGTACATAGGAAGTATATCACAAGATTAACGTTTACGTCAAAGTGAGCCATAGATGTGGAAACTACCAGACACGCAACAGCTATAGATGTGATAGTATAGTTACGGTGTGATAAAATGCTAAACACTGAAGTAAGAAGATACATCTCTTACGCTACCGTTGTTCCGCTAGTTATTTTTGATGCAAGGATGTGTTGACGTGCATGACACTCTTTTATCCCTGGTGGAAAGGGCTTTAACGGGTAATCAACGCCCTTTGGAGTTTTACCTGCGTGATCACAGTCGTTTGCCAGGGCCACGCGCAAACCTGGAATTAGCAAACGACGTTGGTGCGCTCCTTGCCTCCTCTGTTCCCAAATATCATGAGAACGTGCGTACACTCATTACACAATTCACTAATGGTGATCGTAAGAAGATTGCCAGCAATACGCCTGAAGAATTTGTGATGCTGTGTGGGATTATCGCATTTGGAACGTGTGCAGCAGCCTATGCACCTTGGCGTGAGGAGAGCTTTGAGATGCTTGAGCATTACGCATGTAGCACCCAATGGCGTGTGCGTGAAGGCGTTGCTATCGCGTTTCAGCACTTATTACTGGCAATCCCTCATGATACATTGCTCCATCTCACGAAACTTGCGACCGATGGTAATTATCTTCAGCAAAGAGCTGCTGTTGCCGCGATTGCGGAACCTCCCTTGCTTTATAACCAGGATTTGTTGGAAACCGCTCTAAAGCTACAACAGATTGTGTTGGACCGTCTCCGTAACGCTCCTAAGCTTGATCGTAAAACAGAAGACTTACGAACTCTGCGTCGAACATTGGGCTATACCGTAAGCGTAGTCACTGTCGCACTTCCCGAACAGGGTTTTGCATTGATGCGTGAGTGCGCTTCATGGAATGATGCAGATATTACCTGGATATTGCGTGAGAACCTAAAAAAGAAGCGTTTAGCGAAGTTTCCTGAAGATACACAAGTGCTAGCGAAAATGCTAGCGTAAACAATCTCAAACAGAGAACGTGTTACTAGAAGTCTATGTCTCTCTGGTAGCACGTTATTTTTGTTTGAATGAAGAGAGATGATGACAATTTTGTTGCACCTACTAAAGATGAGAGAAGCGTTACACGTATGACAACGGTTGGTATTATTGCCAACCCATCGAGTGGCAAGGATATTCGGCGTATTGTTGCACAGGGGTGGGCTGTCTCAGATCAGGAAAAAATCGCCATTGTTCGTCGTCTTCTACGTGGCTTAGAGGCGGCTGATGTTGAGCATGTGCTTTTTATGCCTGACTCGCTTCGTCTTGGCTATAGTGCCCTAGAGAGTCTGGGCAAAACAAAGATACAGGCTGAAACGCTGGCAATGGATGTCACGGCCCGACAAGAAGACTCGACACGGGCGGCACATATGATGGTTGAGCAAGGAGCTACGTGCATCATAACGCTTGGTGGTGATGGAACGAACCGTGCAGTTTTTAAAGGCTGTGGAAGTCGTGTACCGATACTACCAATCTCAACGGGAACGAATAACGTCTTCCCCGAATTTCAGGAAGGCACAACTGCTGGCCTTGCCGCTGGTATAGTTGCCAAAGGTGTGGTAGCGCGTGAAATTGCATGTTGGCAGTCCAAGGTTTTAGTGCTTTACAAACAAGGAGAGCCAATTGATCTTGCACTTGTTGATCTCGCAGTTTCAGCGGATAATGTCATTGGCTCTCGTGCTATCTGGGATGCTAGCAAACTAAGCGAACTCTTTCTCACACGTGCTCAACCGTGGAGTATTGGTCTTTCGGCAATTGGGGGTATGGTTCATCCTCTGGATGCACGTAGTCTAGCAGGGCTACATCTGCGGTTTGGAGAAGGTGGACGAACAGTTCGAGCAGCCATAGCCCCTGGTCTATTTTCTGATATCAACGTTCAATCTGTACGTGAAATTATGGCAGGAGGGCGTTTCATATTGCGTCATGAACGTTCGGTAACGTTGGCATTTGATGGCGAACGTGATATGACTGCTCATCCCGATGATACCCTCGAAATTGAGCTGAATGCCGACGGTCCCTGGGTCGTAGACACGCGCTACGCTATTGAAGGCAGCATAAAAAATCGTTAAAAAACAGTTCTGTAGTCACAACGGTTTCATCTTATGTGCTTAAAAGCCTCATTTCACTTGTGCAAGACCCTCGCCATATTTGATAGAACGTGATACACTGATAGATAAATTAAGCTATTGTACTTAGGCGTGTTTTAGGTTATGCCTACACGCCTCTATTCCATGTCATCTTGTCCTCCCTATTTGTGAGAGGTGCGAGAGAAGTAGTAGGGATGTTACGTTCTTTTTATGTTATGACGATGCCAGGATTAGAAACGCTGGCATTTAGCGAGATCCGCGCGAAGATGCCAGATGCCGAATTGGTCAAATTCTCACGCGGAATCGCCCTTTTTCGTACTGCAACACCTCCTGGTGATCTGCTACAATTGCGTACCACAGAAGATGTCTTTATCACGCTTGCCCATATCACAGGGCTAGGGCGTGGACGGGATGCTGTGCGCGTGTTTCATAGTGCTATGTTGAACCTGGAGGATATGAATGCGACGCTTTCGGTATGGCGTCGTGCTCACAAAGCCATTCAGCCAAAGACGTGGCGTGTTGTAAGCCAGATGGTTGGTACGCACGATTTTCGTCGCACGGATGCAGGACAGGCAGTGAGCGATGCACTTCGTCGTATCATGCCACGTGGTATGCGCCTTGTCGATGACGATGCCGATATTGAGTTTTGGCTTTGGGTCGGCGGGAGCGAGGCTCTTGTAGGTTTGCGTGTGAGCGATGCAAGCATGCGGCACCGTACCTACAAAAGAGAGCATCTGCCTGCCTCTCTTCGTCCAACGGTTGCGGCATCAATGGCGTGGTTAGCGCGTCCTACCGCGGAAGATGTGGTGCTTGATCCACTCTGTGGTGCTGGTACAGTTGTCATCGAACGCGCACTGCTGTCCCCTCTTGCCAGTGCCAGGGGCGGTGACATTCGTGAAGAAGCGGTCGCAATGGCGACACGCAACGCGCGAGCAGCACACGTCAAAGCAACATGGTCAGAGTGGGATGCTCGTTCACTGCCACTTGATGATGCGAGTGTAACACGTATTCTTACGAATCTACCCTTTGGGAAACAGATTGGTACACGTGAAGAAAACACTAGCCTGTATGCTGCTTTAGCCAAAGAATTTGGACGCGTCATCACTAAAGACGGAGTACAAGTTACGCTTACTAGCGATGATCGCGTGTGGGAAATGGCTCTACGTGATGCTGGTTGGCAGGTTACGAAAAAAGTTGTGATGGTTGTTCTGGGGCAGCCTGCAAGTATCTTCGTTGCTGAACGAGCGAAATAATAGGAAATTGTAAATACAAACAACGTGTTATAGTAAGTAGACACACTTTAGATATGTGAAAGGAGACTACTCCCTTGGGTAGCGCAACAACCGCCGATTTTCGTAACGGCATGGTCATACGATATAATGGCGAACTTTATACGATTACTGAATTTCATCACGTTAGTCCTGGTAACTGGCGCGCATTCGTCCGTACCAACTTGAAGAGCCTTAGAAATGGGCGTGTCATAGAGCAGCGTTTTCGCGCTGGTGAAGATATTGACGAGGTGCGTGTCGAGCATCAAAACTGGCAATTCCTGTATGTTGATGGCAATGAATATGTTTTCATGAACACAGAGACCTATGATCAACAGCCTATACCAAAGGAAATGCTGGGTGACGCGATCAAGTTTCTTAAAGAGCAAGATGAAGTAGAGATGCTTGTTGACGGAGATCGCATTATCGCCGTTGAATTGCCAAACTTCTTGGAACTTAAGGTTGAAAGTGCAGAGCCTGGAGTACGTGGGGATACCGCGAACAATGTTACCAAGCCCGCCACTCTTGAAACAGGGGCCATTATAAACGTGCCACTTTTCGTCAATCCAGGTGATAAAGTCCGCATTGACACACGCACAGGAAAATACGTCGAGCGTGTACGCTAGTTCGACTGTATCCTTCATCTCATCAATGCGTTGCCACGTCTATACTGTTGCAACGCATTGTACCTCTACACTCTCCATAACTTGATATTCAAGTTTTCTTGATCAAACTCCGTTACAAACTCTATTATCTGATGAGCAATCTTTATACAGAGTGGTAAAGCAAGATAGATGAAGACGATACCACAATAGGCCATATAGAGGAGTTGTGGTTGAGTAAAGTGCTGGGCCACAATAAAGGGATGCCAGAGTGCGCTAAAATCAGGCGTATAATGACACAGCATTTCTAGCTGATAGTTATTGCTTTGACAAACAGTGGAAAGTTGAGTTTGGTTGAAAATAGCTCCATCAACACCCACCCATGTTGATAAGCACAGAACACCTAGTGTGAGTAGATTGACAAGCAGTGACACACTACGTTTATGTAGGCATACCGCGAGCGCAAATGATGCTGGAATAGATGCAAAAAGGAAGAAGCGCGGTCCCCAGAACCAACCACCATACCATGACCACCAACGCGAGTACACCAGAACCAAGCCCACCAGGAAGAGCAACCATAACCAGTAGACGTTATAGAGGTCTATATTCCATTCTTTCTTGAGTGCAAGCAGCGTTTTTCTTACAGGAAGTAACAATCCGGGCGCGAAAAAGAGTAAGCCTTTTCCAAAGGAAAACAGGATGGAGAGCAAACCAAACCAGAAAGGATAACTGAAGCCAGGTTTTCCTGTAAACGGCATTACCGTCGGGTCGCCTTTCGCCGTCTCATATCCACTTACAAAAGGACCACCGCGCCGCAACCATGCTTCGGCCATGATAAAACCGGCTGCAACCCCTACAACCAGGAGATAACGTAGACGCTTGTTGTCAAGCATCTTCTTGAGTACAACAAGACCCAGACCAACAAGGCTTGCAGGAATATTCACTACGCCGAGAGTGATTGCAATCCAACCATTGAAACGTCCAAATTTTGTACGACTAGTGGCAGCCGCGATAGTACCTACTCCAACAAGAATAGCCGTAAAAACTTCTCCATAGTACGTTGTGATGTGATTCGCAAACATAGAGGCGGCAATAAGAATGAGAAAGAATTTACGAAGAAGGCTATGGTTTACACGCCTCTGTAATAGAAGGTAGGTAACGAGCAAACCACAGCTAAAGACGAAAAGGTTGTATTGTTCACACCATGCCTCAATATTCTTAAAATGTCTTCCAAGAAGCCAAAACGGAAGGGAGAAAAGTGGTCCAACAAACGAATAAGGCATATCCGACCATTTGTGCTGTTGAACTAACTCGGACAGGCTCTGAAAACGGATAGCTCCATCACCGATCATGGTATGTGGTAGTAGTATTCCTATTGAAATAAGTCCTACTAGAATAAGGCTGATTTCAATGAAGGCTAGTAGAACAGCCATCCCTCTGTGAGGAACGAGTCTCTGTTTTTCTTGTATCAACTCTTCGGATGAAAGAGCATCTTCTTGAGTATCTTGCATATATTTTTACCAACCTAAAGATTGCGAAAGAAACACACCAATAGGATAAGTGTACTCTCTTTTGAGAGAGAAAAGTCAAGAAATAGGACAAAAGTTAAGCAAGCGTGTGCTCTAGTACCTAGACGTAAGAAAAAAGCTTGTGTTACTTTGTCTTGTATTATGCGTCTCGGATGATGATTGTTCTACTACCGACAAGGATTTTTCTATGAAACGTCTCCGAGCCGCTTTGATAGCTTTTGCAATCTTCTGTTTCGCATTGCTCATTCGCGTTATCTATAATGTGACCGTGGCGAGAGGATATGTTCCACAATATGATGCAAGAAGCTACGAAAGTATTGCGCTTAATCTGCTCAAAGATTCGTGTTACTGCATCACTAACCACGTTCCAACTGTTGGACGTGCTCCCGCTTGGCCTGTTATTATTGCAATTATATATCATATAGCTAGCCCTCAGAACCTCTATGCACGTTATTTTCTTTGTGTACTTGGAGCAGGAACGTGTGTGCTGCTTTACCTTTTCGCCGCAACCCTGTTTAACAGTCACCTCATTGGTATTCTCGCTGGAATTCTCGCTGCACTCTATCCTGGAATGTACATATACGATGGCTGGCTTTATTCCGAGTCCCTGTATACCTTTCTCCTAATTGCATCTCTTTATGGACTCTTTCAACTACAACGTACTACAAAAGCACGATGGGCCATTCTTTGTGGTGTACTGTTTGGACTGCTCTCCCTCACACGTCCTAATGGCATTGCCATCATCGGACTTGCTCTTATATGGCTACTTATTATAAGAAAACTCTATCACTGGTCATGGCGTACTATCGCCAAAAGTATTGTGCTCATCGTGATGATCTCAACTGCTATCGTCGCTCCCTGGACGATACGAAATTATACACTAGCACACGCGCTTGTTCCTATCGCGGTGGGAGATGGAACCGTCCTGGCAGGAGCCTATAATAACCGTGTCTTGCCTAAAAGTGACGTTCAGGGACAATGGGTTTCAGCATTACGCACGTATCCAGATATTGGTCGAGCTTATGGTGATTGTGGTGACGCGGCATGTGATACTAGGCGAGATGCAGCCTTAAAACAACGCGCAGTAGAATGGGTAGTGCAGCATGTGAAGACACTACCCTATTTACTTGGTCTGCATTTTATCAAGATGTGGACACCAATAACACCAGAAGCTGATTTACCGATGAATCAATTTCCACAGCGTTATAGCTCTCAACTCGTGGTGGTACTGCTGAAAACTATTTCTATCCCTCTTTTTCTGCTCGCGGCATTCGGTTTATGGGCAACGAGATATAAGTGGCGAGACCTCCTGTTTGTGTATTTCATTGTAGCCGTGGATGTTGTGCAATGTTTGTACTTCTACGGAAGTTCACGCTTCCGCGCTCCCATTGAACCTTTAGTGATTTTGTTTGTTGTGGGTACTCTATGGTGGATTTTCTCGAAATTTACTTCAAGAGTACCGCACAACTCTCACGAACGCTTATGAGCAATCAGGTGAATACCGTTTTTAGGTCGGATAGTGATTGTCGGTACAAGTTCGAGTGGTTCATTTGAAGCAAGTGTAAAACGCCATTTTTGCGCTAACGTTGCAAAGACAAGTCGCGACTCTACCATCGCGAAAACGTTCCCAATACACAGGCGTTGCCCGCCTCCAAAGGGAAAATAGGCGTAGCGAGGGATAGGTTGCTTTGAGGCCTTGTCCCAACGTTCCGGGCGGAATGCCTCTGGTTCTGTGTAATAGTGCGCGTCGTGATGCACTACCCAGGGCGAGAGTAATACTACTGTACCGGGAGCAATAGGATATCCACCAATTTCATCGGCGACTTTACAGTCGCGGAAAATTCCCCACACTGGTGGGTAGAGTCGCATTGCTTCTGTGATAACCTGTTCTGTGTAGGGCAGACGCTGCAAATCCTCCATCGTTGGCGTCTTGCCTCCCAACACATTTTCAAGTTCTTCATGTAGCTTTGTTTCAACTTCGGGGTGTTCAGCTAAAAGGAGCCAAGTGTAGGCGAGTGTTAGGGCAACTGTCTCATGTCCTGCAATATAGAGATTGACCACTTCATCACGCAGTTGCTTATCTGTCATACGACTGCCATCTTCATCCTGCACATGCAGCAGCATGGAAAGGAGATCGCCGTTATCTTCTTCGCGTTTTCGGTGTTCTGTAATAATTTGCTTGATAATGGCATCAAGCTCTGCGAGGGCTGCATTATACTGGCGATTGCCAGGAGTAGGAAGCCAGTCGGGAAATTGAATGGGGCGCACGGCCGCCGCGCTCACTTGATCAATTAAAACATCAAGCACGCGGCCAATTTTTTGCGCGTCATCTGCAAGCTCGGTGTCAAAGAGCGTTTTGAGGACAATCCCAAGCGACAACTGCATCATCGCATCGTGAACATTGAGTGTTTCACCATTACGCCAAGTCTCAGCCATCTGCTGTGAAAGCTGCACCATTGCAGTGCCATAAGAGGCAACACGTTTATGATGAAACGTTGGTTGTATGAGACGACGTTGGCGTAACCAGAAGTCACCCTCACTAAAAAGCAATCCGTTCCCAAAAAGACTTTTTCTACGCTGAGTGAACCTGGACTTCTTATAGCGATCATTATACGTGACCAGAACGTGTTCAATATGATCTGGATGGCTTAACATGTAGAGTGCGGTTGTGCCCAGGCAAATCTGCATGATACTGCCATACTCTTGAGCGCATCGTTGCAGGTACGCCAAAGGCTCTAATACAAACTCACGGGCATTTCCAATAAATGGTTCTCCCTTTGGACCAGGAGGAACAGTTGTTGATGTGGTAGTCATACTATGCTTGTTTCCGCTTCCTAGAAAGATGTAAGATGAAAGAATATTTTCATCTGCTCTATAAAGATGATAGCACCTTTAGGCAGAGAATGGGTAAAGAAGAATAGATACCATTGATTGCAATGCAGAAATACATATCATGGTGAGACTAATTTGAAAAGGGAAGATGAATATGGATGCGAGTACAACTCTTCTGACCACTGGGAGTATTATTATTGGGATAGCCACCGTTCTTGCGGTACTACTCGTGCTCGTGACAATGAGCTATCGAAAGCGACGTATGATAGCCAACGATGCTACAGAAGAGCCTGATATAACCAGTGGAGATGACGCTGCGCTGTAAGCATTAGGTAGGAAGCATAGGGAAAATATATATAGCTCAAACACATTTCTCGTTTTTACTTGTTGTGTCAACTATTCACGGTCTTTGTACGTGGTACTGAGGGAGAAAGCTGTCTTATGCATGACGCATAAGTAAATATTCATGCGAAGAAGGAAGAAAGTATGATGCAAGATCAATCAAGCTCACAGCATTCACAAGAATCACAGTTTCAGCAATCAACCGTACAAGAATCGGACATGCAAAGACCCATTAAAGCAAGTTCTGAGGCGTATCGCGGTAGTGGCAAATTACAAGGAAAAGTCGCGCTTATAACAGGTGCTGATAGTGGCATTGGTCATGCTGTGGCAGTCGCCTTTGCGAAAGAAGGTGCGGATGTTGCTATTGTGTATCATGATGCACAGGAAGATGCTCAACAAGTAAAACAGCAAGTGGAGGCACAAGGTCGAAAATGCTTAACGATTGCTGGCGATGTGGGTGATGAAAACTTTTGTCAGCAAGCGGTAGCACAAACCGTGAGCACACTTGGGAAACTAAACATCTTGGTCAACAACGCTGCCGAGCAACATCCGCAGGAAAGTATTGAGCAGATCAGTGCTGAACAACTCGAACGTACATTTCGCACCAACATCTTTTCGATGTTCTTTATGGTGAAAGCAGCACTCAAGCACCTCGATCAGGGGAGCGCGATCATTAACACAACTTCGGTTACAGCATATCAAGGAGCTTCTAGCCTGCTTGACTACTCTTCGACGAAAGGTGCAATTGTTGCTTTCACACGTTCGCTTTCTCAGTCGCTCATTGAGAAGGGAATCCGTGTGAATGGAGTTGCTCCTGGTCCCATCTGGACACCCTTAATTCAGCAAACGATGCCACAAGAACAGGTGAAACAATTTGGGAAGGACGTACCTATGCAACGAGCAGCACAACCTGATGAGCTTGCAGCATCGTATGTGTTTCTTGCATCAGAGGATGGATCGTATTATGCAGGTCAAATTCTTCATCCTAACGGTGGTACTGTTGTGAATGGTTAGTATAACTTAGGTTTAGAATAACTGGATGAGAGCAGCATCAGTTTTGACTGGTGCTGCTATTTTTATTCTCTTAAACTGAGAGGAACATGCTACCTTGCGTAAGACTCCGTTTGTTTGGCTATCTTGATGATAGAGCATAAACGTATTGTCGTATTGTACAGCCTATTGTTTTTTATCATTAGCTCATGTATACTTTATACTAAGCCGATAGGTGCTAGATTGCTTAGGTGAGATGATCAACTAAACAAAGGGGAGAGCTATGACACTTGACAAACTGATCACGCATTTACGTGAGCAGGAAGTACACATCTTTGATGATGGTACTGCATTAAAACTACAGGCTCCAAAGGGGATTATAACTCCTCAACTGTTAGAGGAGGTTACGTTGTACTCTGCGGATATACAATACCTCGTTCGGCTCGGTGATGCTCGTGTGTGTCCAGATCGCTGGGAACATCGTCCCTTGTGGAGGTACTCTCAAATGGCTCATACGTTCATTTGCCGTGCGTGCCGAAAAGAAATTGCTGCGTAACACACACGTTTTTTGAATTCCCGCAAGCATCAAAGGTGATGAACTAGAAATGCCCACACGTGTGGACCGAGCACAAAAAGGCCAATAACGACAGAAAGTATAGCATTTAGCAAGACTGCGCCAGCCGACACGTCTTTCGCAATCTTTGCTAGTGGATGATAGTTAGGCGAGGCCAGGTCAACGCAGATCTCTATCACCGTATTAAACATTTCCGCCACAAAGACGCCTGTGATAGCCACAAAAATCATAGCGAACTCAACCGTAGAGATACGAAAATAAATGCTTGCGAGAATAGCAAGTGCTGCAACCCCAATGTGAACACGAGTGTTGCGCTGAGTACGAAGAGCGTACCATAATCCATGAAAGGCGTAGCCAAAGCCAGCAATAAATTTAGCCCACTCGCTTTTTGTCGATTGCGATGTGGGCGGTAGTGGAGGTTGACTCATCCTCTATGCCTTTTGCCCCACCGATTGCAAGACTGACTGTTGAATGCTTACCATTGCTTGATAACCAGCTTCGCTGTGATCATCATATCCAACGAGATGCAATACACCGTGTGAGAGTAAATACAACAATTCATAGATTGATGTGTGATCCGCATCTATTGCTTGCTGCACAAGTGTGGGCCACGACATAACAACATCACCAAGGTTAGTTATCATATCTGGTGGCGTAACAAACGCTGGAGCGTTTGTCACTGCATCGCCTTCCGGCTCAGCCCATAATTGCTCTGCCGGAGCTTGTACAAGCGGTTGCTCTAACAAGGGAAACGAAAGGACATCAGTTGGCTTGTCTTGCTGGCGATACTGTTTGTTCATATCACGAATGCCATTTTCATCTGTGATAAGTAGTGTGAGCATGACAGGCTGTGTCACATGAACAGCTTTCAATGTTTGCTCTACAACAGCATCGATAGGCGCGGATGCAAGCAATGCTTCAATAGTGGCGTTCTGCTGATCGCTTCCAACGGTAACATACAATTCTATTTGAGAATGTTCAGCCATGATAAAAATGCCTTTTCGTACAATATACTATATTTCATTGCGTTTGTCTCACAACTTTTTTGCCAAAGGCAATAGTAAACACAATGGAACCGATAACAATTAAGCTGAGCAAACTAATGATGCGGTCCAATACAATTGCAGCGGCAGTATGGTTGGCAACATCAGCACCATGATAAAACAGCGCAATCATCGCTACCATACCGCCTTCGACGAGTCCAACTCCACCCCCTGTCGTGGGTACTACAGTGAGCAGTGCTTCGCCGAGTCCAATAAAGATGCATGCCGCCAGGATATGCACAAAATCACCAGGGATTAAGCTTAAAGACAGAGCAACAAAAAAGAAGCGTAGAGCTTCACAACACCATATGCCTATAGTAAGACTAGTAAGTACAGGAAGGCGACGAAACGAACCAAGCATGCCCTCTTGTAAGTGATAATACTGGCCTCTAAAACGTATTGGAACAAGTTTTGCGATAGGTTCACGCGCTTGACGTAGCACAAACAGTGCAGCAATACCAACGACAACAGCTCCCAATGTGATTTCTAAGGCCAGACGCAACTCTGTCGGCAAATTTTCATGCAAGCTAACTATAATAGCTGGAATAAAGAGCAGCAAGAGTACAATCAGGTCCAGCAGACGTTCTGCCAAAACTGTACCAACACCCCTTGATACGGAAACTTTTATCTCTTGTCGAAGCAGGTACGCACGATAAAGATCGCCCAACTTAGCTGGTACAATGGAATTAGCAAAGAAGGAAATATAAACAATTTCTACAAGTTTCCCGAATGAAGGTAACTGAATGCCATTCTCTTGAGTAAAGCCAACATTTTGTAAAAGTATGCGCCAACGCAATGCTCTAAGCGGAAATGAAGCGTAGTAGATGAGAAACGCCGCTAAAAAGAAAAGTAAATTCGCTTGTTTCACCGTTGCCCATGTTTGCTTTGGATCAATATGTGCCTTTTGTGCAAGGTAGACAAGCAGACCAATTACGATAAATAGCGGTACAAGAGTACGCCAATTGAGAAGACGTTTTCGTAACGATAGTTGCTCTCTTGTAACCTCAGTTTCTTCCAGCTTTTCCTGTTGCGAACGTTCCCCTTGTTTTTTCACTACTTGCTGACCTTCTTCTGTAAGAGGATTTGGCACATCTTCTATCATTAAGCATTCTGTCCTTCGTCGCCAACCACTTCTTTAGGGACATCTGCCAAACGGACGAGAGCAACAATAAGCAATGCGAAGAGAATTGTCATTCCATGTACATAAAGATTGTCTACAAGATTATGTATACATACACCCAGTAATGCGGCTAGAAGCCCTATTGCTAGCGCTCGATCATTGGTAAATATGCCAAAGATATTGGATGAACGCAATAGCTCTATTCGCGACTTACTTGCCTTTGGAGTTGCCCTTTCCGTCTTCAGTTGCATATATTTCTTGCTGATTGCTCTGTAGGCACGCCCTCCTGCGACAAATATCGCTAACAAAAGCAATAGAAATGTTGTAAGCCCAATAATCCCTGTCTCCGCAGAAATATTGATGTAGTAATTGTGCGCGTGATCTAGTGAGTTCACGAAGATAGTAACATGATATGGAGCATAAGCTACTCCATAATTTCCAATACCCACCCCTGTTAAAGGATGGTCCAGAAACATGTTGATGCCTGCTATCCAATGGGCAAGACGTTCTGCTGTTGAATAATCCTGGGCACTAGGAGACGCAAATGAGATAGCAACTAATCCAAGTTTGCTCAGAATTGGATGCGTCAAGCGTTGAGGAATGACACCTGCTATAAGGGCCGCGATAAGCACGAGTACGCCTACTCCACAAATGGCTGCTAGTTTACGAAGCTGAGGAAATCCAACCACTAGAATGAAAAGAACGGCTACTGTAATGGCTATCTCGCCGCCATTCGACTTTGTGAGATATTCGGCAGCACCTAGTAAGAACGCGGCAGTCGCCGCCAAAATTCGTGTCGCCCAATTGCGTCCTAGCAAGGTCAGCGAAATCACAATAGGCAAAGACATATTGATATATCCTGCATAGGGATTGGGTTGATCAAATGTGCCATAGACGCGTAGACCACCATCGCGGATGAATGACTGTGGTCCTAGATTGAGAAAATTTTGTGCGTAGCCATACAATGCTTGCGAGATACCAGCAAGACAAATAACAACAACAAGCGTCCATATCTGCTTACGAGTACGCAAATATTTTGCACCCAAAAGGAGCACTGCCAGAAACTCAATCCATTTGAGAAGGTCTTTTATACTTGCATTGACGCTTTGTGCTGTTGCCGTAGAAATGACCATTGCGAAGAGAAGTGCTACCGCTGTTACTACAAGATAGCGAGGAAGGGGTGATTCCTCTTGATCTAACGGGCCACTTTTGAGCAATCCTTGTGAGCGCAGGACAAAACCGCCTAACCAACTTGCAATAAGAAGGATAACAAGAATATCTGTGCTATTGGTATTTAACTTGCTAATAGTGATGGTATCAAGTGACCCCCAAGGTATAGCGATTGGTAGAAGATAGAGGGCCACGCGTGGACGCAAAAGTGTCCAAATAACAAGTATTAAGTAGAGAGGGAGACGAATATTCCAATAGTTAGAACTTGGAAGTAAAAGCAAGCAAAAAAGAGCAAGTATACCCCCAAGTAAGCCTACCATATTAGCGAACGTCATGTGTGTACGTACACTCATAAGCAACTTAGCGATACTTGAGTCACGCGAAGGTGCGATAGTCTCTGCTACTTGGTCTAGACTAGGATTATACATACGTATGCATCTCTATCTTTGAACTTCAATACACTATAATCCTGTTAGGAAACGGTTGAGAGATGAGTTGTACGAGCGCGAAACCACTCTATTGTACGTCTTAGTCCATCTTCCATCTCAACTGTAACATGCCAACCTAGTGCTTCCTGTGCCTTTGAGATGTTTGGACGACGGCGCTCAGGGTCGTCGATACGACTTGTTTCGTAAACGATAGAGGAGGATGCCTCACAAAGACGAATAATAGTCTTTGCAAATTCAAGGACTGTATGCTCTTCAGGGTTTCCTAGATTAAAGACCTCACCTGCCGTTTGAGGCTGGAACATGGCGCGAATAAGTCCATCAACAAGATCGCTAACATAGCAGATGCTACGTGTCTTCGTCCCATCTCCATAAATGGTAAGAGGCTCATTTCTCAATGCCTGTGTGATGAAATTAGGAATCATACGCCCATCGTTAATCTGGCTGTTTGGACCATACGTATTAAAGATACGCACGATACGCGCATTCACCTGAAACTGGCGATAATACTCCATTGTCAGAGTCTCGCCAAGACGTTTGCTTTCATCATAGCATGCACGTGGCCCAATTGGATTGACATTTCCCCAATAATCTTCACGTTGTGGATGAACTAAGGGATCGCCATAGACTTCTGAGGTAGAGGAAATAAGGAACATCGCGTGTTGTTTCTTTGCTGCCTCCAGCATTTGATAGGTGCCCTGACTATTTACAAGAATCGTCTCGATAGGATGCTCCATGTAACCAACAGGACTGGCTGGGCTTGCCATATGAAAGATCGCATCAGCTTCAAAAGGAAATGTCTGCGTAACATCGTGTTGCACAAACGTGAAACGTGGATGATTGAGCAATGTCTCGATATTATGAGTAGAGCCAGTAAGCAGGTTATCAACGCATAGAACGTTGTGTCCTTCATCAATCAAGCGCGCACATAAGTTGGAGCCAATAAACCCTGCTCCTCCGGTAATAACGATTTTCAAAGAAATGGACCTCCGAATAATATAGAAAGTGAATATTTCTCTTAGTAGATACTTCTTACTTTATTGTACCTTAATGGCAAGACGAATTGGTACTACCAAGGTAACGAGATAGGAACATCGTGGAGGAAAAGCACATCTACTTGTACCTTTTTTCTATCTCTAAAAGTACAAACGAGGAGTCCATTTAAAAAAACGTGAGGAAGTACTAAAGACTACTATTTCTCACGTGACTGTCGGTACTTCCACCTGCGATAGAGTACTTCGTCACCCCAACTTAGAAAGCCGCTTGTCGTGAAGCCATGAATGATGATAACGGCGAGCAGTGAGCGTGGATTGGGCTGTGCCAGATAGACGAGGCTAAACACAAGACTTGCTAATCCCACACCTCCTACACTACGCCAACTCCATTTACCCAGGCGGTGATAGAGCGTATAAGCTGCCGTGCTGATGAGCCAACCAAGCCAAAGTTGTCCTGTCCATTGCGTTACGGCACCAAGGACAAAGCCACGAAAAAACAACTCTTCAACAGGGCCATTAATCAGCAGATAAAAAACACCTTGAAACAGGTGGTCGTTCAGTGTAGGCCAACGAAACCAAGGACCAACAATGAACATACGATATGTTGCTGCGAATGCGGCCATAGCGGTACCCACAACAAGGCCAATAAGTATTTGCTGTGGTACATCATGCAAGGTCAAGCCTAGAAAGGATAGAGGCAAGTGCAGAAAAGCGATATAGAGTAGAGGGACTGCCCCCATTGGAATAATACGCATCAATAGGTCGGGCCACATCCACCGCCACGAATCTGCGACTGTAGAACGAGCAACTTGTGTTGATTGTGCCGTTGACACGTTTGAACCTCTTCTGGGTAAAAAAATCTTTTGTGTTGATGTAGCCACCGAAAATCACCTACTTTTTCAATCCAACCTCTCTTATGTTAAGAGAATATTAAGTAAGTGTAATACAAACGGTGGTTAACTGTCTAGTATGTATGCGCGTTAAGTTGTGTTAAACCTTCTGCGACCTCTTCTCGTGAAAGGTTGCCGAGCAGAAGATCAGCATCGTTCTTAGTGGCTAACCGCGTGTAAAAAGCCTGTCCGCGTTCAAAAAGCGCACTATTTGCTGGATTTGATGCTAGTACTTCAAAAAGTACATCTTCAGCTTTGTCGTATTTGCCAATTTGTTCATAATAAGGAAAAAGTTTCTCCTTCGTTGAAAGAGGCAATTCGTAGTCTTCAAGTTTGTTAAGTAGCTCTTCTATATCAGCGTAAAGCGTTGTATCTCGCATCGCCCCTTCGTGTGCAAGAGCAAGCAGGAATAAGTGTAGTGCTTTGAGAAAACGGTAGTAACTTTCATTACTATTTTCCAAATCCTCATAAATTTCAGCCTCAGCTTTGAGAAGGACGGCAATCCAGAGGCACTTTTCTATGTTGAGCATACCGAGAGGAGAAATGGCTTGTATCAGCATCTCGTCCGAGACGGAATTGATGAAGTGCGAAGTGAGACCAGTTGCTTGCAACAGTACATCATCAATATAGATGAGGGCCTCTTCCTGTTTATTATACTCACGTAAGTGAAGAATAATCGCTATTGCTCGCCCAAATTTTTCTGCCATGCGAAGAATATAATCTTTGTTGACCATACTGCTTTCTCGATCTTAGTTAGCACATTAATTGTTGTAGGCAAGGAGACTCAAGCCGTATTTGGGTATGGTAGTCTCCCTGCTCCACCGCATACTATTATCCGAGCTTGACGATTGCTTGCTCGATGCGTTTCATACTTACCTCACGTCCAAGCACTTCCATCATTGGAAAAAGTGGAGGTGTTGCGTTGCTTCCGCTTACTGCGACGCGAAGAGCGCCAAAAAACTGTCCACGTTTCAAACTCAGTGCTATCCCCAATTCATCCATCGCCGCTTCCAAAACAGATCGCTCCCATTGCTCTAAACCCATCAGGTGATTGTGTGCTTGTACCAGCGCGTCATGTGTCCGAATAGCATCCATCCCCTTCTGAATGAGCATAGGGGCATCATACGTCAGTTCATCCTCAAAGAAGAAATGCGCTTTAGTTGCGTCACTCAGGGTTTTGAGTCGCTCTTGTTCAAGGGCCAATACACGTTTTGTATAATCGGGGTCTACGGGTCGTTTAACGCTATCTGGTAGCCCACCTTCTGACTCTGACCTATTGAGGTATGGAAGAGTTCGCTGCGTCAACTCGTCAAGAGATAAGTTGCGAATATAGACACCGTTCATCCAGGTAAGCTTATCTGGATCATAAATACCAGAAGCAATACCTATGCGGTCAAGTGAGAACGCACGAATTAACTCTTCGCGTGTGAGTATCTCTGTCTTATCATCATATGACCAACCAAGCAGAGCCAGGAAATTGAACACGGCTTCTGGCAAGAAGCCATCGCGCTCAAAGTCTGACCAGGACGGGGCATCACGTCGTTTGCTCAACTTGCGCTTATCTTTGCCAAGGACAGTTGGAACGTGATAGAGATGTGGAACTTCCCACCCCAATGCCTTGTATATCTGCACATGAAGGGGAGCACTCGATATCCATTCATCACCGCGTAAAACGTGAGTGATACCCATAAAGTGGTCATCGACAAGGTGAGCGAGATGGTAGGGAGGCAAGCCGCTCGTTTTGAGAATGATCATATCATCCAGGTTTTCATTTTTGAAAACCATATCTCCATGCAGTTCGTCATGTACAATTGTCTCACCATCAATAGGCATTGCGAAACGGACTGTCCAGGTTAAACCAGCAGCCTCATTCTCGGCACGTTGCTCTTTCGTCAGATAACGGCAATGGCGGTCATAGCGTGGAGGCAACTTTTGCGCCTCTTGTGTCTTACGCACAGCGTCGAGTCGCTCTGGTGTGCAGTAACAGGGATAGGCATGACCTGTCTCAACGAGTTGATTTGCATATTGTCGATAAAGTGCTTTACGTTGAGTTTGATAATAGGGACCATAAGGACCACCGATGATTGGACCTTCATCAATGTCCATGTCAAACCAATTAAATCCCTTTAGCAGATGATCGACGGAACCCTCTACTGTACGGAGTTCATCTGTATCTTCGATACGTAGGATAAATTGCCCACCAGTATGTCGAGCATAAAGCCAGCTAAAAAGTGCAGTGCGGAAGCCCCCAATATGCTGGAAGCCGGTGGGGCTTGGAGCAAAGCGTAAACGTGGCACGCTCTTCTCTTGTGAGTCCTGTTGCTGCTGTGTGCGGTCGTCGATCTGTGTCATACGGCTAAAACCTTCTCCTTGTCATCTCCAACTATTCCAAGGTATTGTAACATAGTGAGATAGTATGTGGAAAGCAGTTTTTTTAGTGCAAGGAATACAAGAGTATGAGCGGTATACCATCAAATATCTCACGTTTATTACCTGTTACGACAACTCTCTCTTTTAGTGCTATGCATATAGCTCATCACTCGGTACCTACTTTGGCAAAAGATTATGGGACTCCGCTCTATATCTTTGACCGCGCAACAATCATTGACGCTTGTCGGCATTACAAGAATGCATTCAAGACGTACTATCATGCGTCCGATGTGCGTATGCTTTATGCATCGAAAGCGTATATTTCGCCATTAGTGGCACAAATAATGGCAGAGCAAGGATTTGGCTTGGATGTTGTATCCGCTGGCGAGTTAGCGGTGGCGCAAAGGGCGCATTTTCCAATGGAAGACATCTCATTTCATGGCAACAACAAATCCGAGGCAGAACTTCGACTCGCCCTTCAACTAGGTGTTGGGCGTATTGTTGTGGATAACTGGAACGAGCTAGAGTGCTTATCGCGCCTTGCCAAGGAAATGAAGGTAGAGCCTTCTGTCTTGCTCCGGGTCGCTCCGCAAGTGGAGACGGATACACACCGTTACCTGCAAACGGGACATGCTTCCTCGAAATTCGGTTTTTCAACTATTGAAGCAAAAGCGGCAAGTATCTCTATTTTACGTGAAACATCGTTGCGTCTTGTGGGATTACATGCACATACAGGAACGATGCTACGTGAGGTACGGCCATACCAGGAATGTTTACGCTGTCTGCTCACGCTCGCTAGCGAGATTCATGATGAGACGGATTGGTGGCCTGAAGAGATAAGCCCTGGTGGTGGATGGGCCATCGATACCATAGATACACCCATATCTTCATACGTTGAGGTTCTGGCACAAGCATTACACGCGAGTATGGAACAAGAGTTAGCGCAAATAGGGAAAGCTTTGCCAGCACCTTTGCTTATCATCGAACCGGGACGCTCTATCATTGCTCGTGCTGGTGTTGCTGTCTATCGTATAGGAGCGCGAAAAGTTACGGCTAGTGGTGTAATCTATCTTTTTGTTGATGGCGGCATGGGCGATAACATTCGTCCTGCGTTATACGATGCCGTATATACAGCTTTACCTGTAGAACGTGTCACACGACTTGTTGAGGAAACGGTATGTATCTCTGGACGCTATTGTGAGTCTGGCGATATGCTGATCGACGCGGTGCAGCTACCAAAGATGCACGAGGGCGAGTATCTGCTGTTGCCAACCGCTGGTGCCTATTGTCTCCCGATGGCAAGCAATTACAACTTGGTTCCACGTCCTGCCGTATTACTGCTAGATGAAGAGCGGATAGTTATGATGGAACGTCGTGAAACGTATGACGATGTGTTAGCTCGGTATAGTGATGTATAACTGATGGAGTACAAATGCATGCGGAATGAGCCAAGTAGCTTTCAGCCAGATATAAATGCTACCACGCCGATAGATGAACACGACGAACCTACAGAGCCGATACGCCAAGTAGATATTGCTGCGTTTGTCCCCACTATTCCAGCCTCATCGTTTGCTGAGGAAGATGTTCCTTCTGCAAAATCAGCAACACAGCCATTTCCACAGCACTACGTACAACCTCCTGCACAAAGTAGTGCTCATCATTTACCACCTCCGAATGTTTACCCCTACTTACCTGCTAGGAAAGAAGACTTTCAGGCAAACCGACCTGCTGGAGGAGCGGCTCCGGTGCAGTCAACGCCAGTCCCCGTCTCTATACAAGCACGAAAAGGACGCATGATACCAATTGCGGTGGGAATGTGCTTTGTTGCGGTGCAGGCACTCTTGCTACTCCGCTTCGTCTTTAAGCTACTGGCCTTTTCCTCGGATATATCCTGGGTTGCGGCAGTATATGGAGTGAGTAATATATTTATTTTGCCATTCCGTGTACTCTTTTTACAGTTTTCCATACCTTTGTTTGGTACGATAGAATTGTACACACTACTGGCAATCCTGGTTTATGGCGTTGTGTCACGCATTGTGGTGCGTATTTTGAAACTATTTTTCAAGACGCGCTAACGCAAGCCTGCTAATTTGAGAATAAGGAGGAGAAGTTTGGGAAGAGACGAATTTATTCTTTCCCAAACTCATCTAGTACATCAAGTGTATTAATAAAATCCCGATACGCATCGAGGTTGGCCTCTTCCTCTTTACTCGCTTCCACACGTTTTTGCTCTGCTCGCGTTAACGGTTTTTGTGGCTCGTCATTTGACTCCAACGCAACACCTGCACGCTCTAACACGCTCTCCTCGACAAAGATCGGCGTCTTTGCACGAACGGCGAGCGCGATAGCATCGCTTGGACGCGAGTCAACCTCAACGTGTCTGCCGGACACATCCAGAACGAGGCGTGCATAGAAGATTTCGTCAATGAGATCAGAAATCACAATACTTTCCATATTCGCGCCCAACTCGCCTATCACGTTTTTCAGCAAATCATGTGTTAGCGGACGTGGCGAGGTTGTTCCTTGAAGTTCGACGGCAATCGCATACGCTTCTGCTTGTGCTATCCAGATGAATAAATAGCGTTCTTGCTTCGTTGCTTTCAAGATGACCACCCGCTGTTGCGTAGCCAGGTTTATTCGCACGCTCTCAACTGTCATCTCAACCATGTTATTTTGACTCTCTTTCGTGGCCCTTGCATCCGTCGAATATGTATTATCGCTATTGTACACCTCTTATAGTGTCAGGCGCAAATACTTTGACTCGTCTTTTCCTGCATTGACCAATTTGCCTTACAAATCTCTGTCACGAGTATAACAAAATCAATCTATTATTCCTAGTCCTAATTTTAAAGCGAAGAAGCGAGATAGAAAAGAAATTCGGAAAATCCGTTCCAAAAAGCTTGTATTGCATGTCCTATTATGGTATTATTTTCTTGAATAGCCGTTCTAGTTTTTGTCGGCAGAGGTGTTCTGAAATTGTGCCTCACAAAAAGAGAATGCAATGTTATCCTCATGCATACGAGGAGATATACTAGAGACGAACGGTACTGGGTGGTAGGGTAGAGGAAGAGCGTATGTAGATGCGTATTAGAAAGGCAGGAGTATAACCATGTCGTCAGAGCAAGCGAGCGAAATACAACGCAAGATGTATGATTTCATAGAAACGTACATCAAAGCAGAGGGAATGCCTCCAACCAATCGTGAAATTGGACGTGCAATGAATATTGCTAGTACGGGGCATGTAGATTATCACCTCACCATTCTGGAAAAGAAAGGCATGATCGCACGACAAGAAAAGAAGAGTCGTGGTATCAAGCTTACTAAGCCTATGAGCGGTGTGGCTGTTAAAGGCACTATCGCTGCTGGTCAGCCCCTAGACATTTTTCCATCTGAGGAGCAGCAGACGATTAGCATTGGCAACGGGCTTGTCGATGCCGAAAACGCCTTCGCCTTAATTGTGAAGGGCCGCTCGATGATTGAAGACCACATTTGTGACGGAGATTATGTGGTGGTCAAACCACAGTCTACCTGCCAAAATGGTGATATTGTTGTTGCACTCCATATGCAGGAAGGTGTTGAGGGTAGCGCAACACTCAAACGCTTCTTTCAGGAGAAAGATCATGATAGAGTACGCTTGCAACCCGCGAACTCAGAACTAGACCCAATTCTGATTCCGCGTAACATCTGGGATCGCGAATGGCGAGTACAAGGAAAGGTTGTTGCCATCTTCCGTCAATGCGGAAATGCAGCTTAACTATTTCTAGCACGTTTTGTTACTAGAGTACTCCACGTCTTTTATCCCTCTGCCACTCCTGCTATAGAAGTGTAGGTGATAAGCGCGTTTTTGTTATGAAAGTATACGTATTCATAACACGCGCTTATCCGTCTTTCATTCTCTACATCTATTTTTGCCTGTAACGCCCATTCTACGGCTCATCCTCTTGTGCTCTTCCCTTAAGAGTGTTATACTTTGAAAAAGTAGTATATCTTATAGTACAAATTGTTTGTTACCCTTTAGTAAGTAGGGTGGACGCGCAGAAAGGAAGCATCATGAAGGCTGTTGCCCTAGCATTGGTGCTGATTGCCGGTGCCGCAGTAGTTCTTTGGTACGGAAATACTTTGAATTCCTGGGTCCTTGGCGGTCTGATTGGTGGACTGGCAGCATTACTCCTGAGCATTCCTATCTCCCTCACCTTATTTTCTTATCTCTCAAAACGACATGATGAGCGTCTTCAAGCAGAAGAACAAGAGGAGATTGCGCTGGCGCGTGAGAACGACTACCCAATTGTTCCCCCGCGTCTTGCAAGGAGACATCGTGAAGTAGAAGGGTATGTCGTTACAGATGAAGATGCCGAAGATGCCTGGCAAAAAGAAATGTATGCGCCCAGACAACCTCAAGCACTTCCCCCACCAGCGCAACAGCAGCGACAAGCAATGACAAACCAGGAGCAAGTACGCCGAAATTCCGAGAAGTTTCCTGTACCGCAACAGGGTACGTATAGCTCTCCTGAACATATGCAACAACAGGTACGACCAAAGGGAAAAGAAACTACTGTCTTACGCTCAGCGACTAAAAAAATGAATGTTCCAGGTCACGAGCCAACCTCCTCTTTAAGCTATCATCGCTCAGAAGCACTTCGTACTGCACGTTTAGAAGCCGCACAACAACGGCAGGATGATGTAGAAGTTTTGCCAGCTAATAGCCCTAAAAAAGGGCTATCAATTCGTCCCAACCAAGCATTAGCAAAGCAAGATGAGCGAACCTCTATACGACCTTCACGTCCTTCAAGGCAACTACCACAACAACCTCCTACTCATCAACCTAAACCCACACGGCGTGTTGTTGACTCGAATCCATCACAATATCATGGGCGGCAACCCTTGTCATATGATGACGAAAACTCTGAAATAGTGCAGAGAGCCGATCCAAGCACCGATAGCATCTCTCGTCAGTCTCCACAGACTGGTCCTGTTCGTCGTTCCTTTCAAGCAGGCCAATCTTCGCGTTCTGCTCAAGAGCAGGAATACAGTACTGAAGGTGAAAATACGACAGGCAATATGAATAGGCCGCTTGTGCGTCGCGCACCTTACATGTATGAGGATGATCCTTTGCGCCAGGAACTTGCTCAACATTTGGATGCACCTACTGTGCGCCGCTCCTCTCGTTTCAATGAAGAAGACGAAGGCGAATAGCCCACTAGTTTTCCTCATACAACCTATATAGCTTCTTTTCGTAAAGTATGCTAGTATAATCAAAAGCGTATGTTTACAAGGGAGGCTTTTCATTGTTAGCACATTTAACTGATACATTAACAGCTCTTATTACAAATCTATATGTTGCAACTGGCTTGTTTGGTATATTACTGGCTATGGCAATCGAAAGTTGCTGTATTCCCCTTCCAAGCGAAATTGTAATGCCGCTCGCGGGTATCATGCTCGCAAGCGGGAAAATCTTACATGGAACAAATTCTATTGTTGGTCTATTTCTGGTCGCATTAGCTGGAGCTGTTGGGTGTCTCATCGGCTCAATCGTTGCTTATGGTATAGGTTATAGTGGTGGTCGTCCTTTAATGTTAAAGTATGGACGCTATCTGCTCATTTCTCAACATGATGCAGACAAGGCTGATCAATTCTTTCAGCGTTGGGGAAGTGCTACCGCCTTTTTCTCACGTCTCCTTCCTGTCGTGCGTACCTATATCTCTTTGCCTGCTGGCATCTCAAAAATGCCATTTGTAAAGTTTTGCATCTATACATTCCTTGGTTCGTTTCCCTGGGCACTACTCCTCGCGTTCTTAGGGATACAACTAGGAAATCATCTTGACACATTAAGTCCTATCTTTCATAGCCTTGACGTGGTTATCCTGGTCGCCGTTGTTATCCTGATCGCGCTTTACATCTGGCGGCACCTGAATAATGACCGCAAAGCTCGCGTAGCCGCAGCCTCGGCTCAGGTTGATGGTCAAGGGATGAGACAGCAACAAATGGTTGCGCCACCTGTTTGGAATCAGCAAAGTGTACCATCTTCGCAGCCACAGCAAGTCCAGTATCCTCAGCAGGGACAAATGCAGCCACCACAGCAAGTCCAGTATCCCCAACAAGGACAAATGCGACAATTTCAACCGCCACAAATGGGTGCTGCCGAATGGAACCAACAGCAATTTCCACAGCAGAATCGGCCGCCAGCATCTGGTGATCAGACGATACGACGCTAAACTTTCAATAAACAAGAGCAGGGAACTTTATAAGTTTCCTGCTCTTGTTTGTATCATCCACTTGGTTTCTCTACGTGCTAAGTCTAGTAAGAGTATTTTCTATCACCACATTGGAGAAGAGTATGACGACTATTGCAACACAGCCTTTTGGTCGGAGTGGACATATGAGTACACGCACCCTCTTTGGTGCGGCAGCTCTTGGCTCAGTTACGCAAGACGAGGCAGACCGCACTTTGGAAGTGCTTTTGCGTTATGGAGTCAACCATATAGATGTTGCCATAAGCTATGGGGATGCCGAGCGGCGCATTGCTCCTTGGTTTAAAACGCATCGTGCGGATTTTTTTCTCGCTACAAAGACCGATGCACGAACTGCGGAAAAAGCGAAAGAGCAGTTGTATCGTTCGCTTGAACGTATGCGCGTTGACTATGTAGACTTGTGGCAATTGCATAACCTCGCTGATCCCATTGAATGGGATATCGCGCTTAGTCCAGGAGGTGTTATTGAAGCCGCAATCGAAGCAAAGCAGCAAGGTTTGATACGGGCTATCGGTGTAACAGGACATGGGTTACAAATTGCTGCAACGCATCGTCGCAGTCTCGAACGGTTCGATTTTGACTCTGTCCTGCTTCCATATAACTTTATTACGATGCAAAATCCGTACTATGCGGAGAACTTCAACGCGTTACTTGCTACCTGTCGGCAGCGTAATGTAGCTGTACAAACGATTAAATCTATTGCTTATAAGCCTTGGCTTGGGCGTGAGCATACTCACGCTACATGGTACGAACCATTAGAGGACCAGCAAGACATTGACCGTGCGGTACATTGGGTACTCAAGCAGCCTGGAGTCTTTCTTAATACTGCGGGTGATATTCATCTTTTACCCAAAATCCTTGATGCAGCAAGCCGTTTTCAAACGGGACCGACAGACGAAGAGATGCAAACAATGGTTGAACGCCTGAACATGGAGCCATTGTTCGTCTAATGAAAAGAGAAGAGTGAGATAAACGCAAGTAGCGTTTATCTCACTCTTCTCTTTTCATTAGGAACGAACGTGTTACAACCTCTCGTCAATCAGCGTGTTGATACGCTTGCGTAAAGCGATCATAACTGCTGGTAGTATAATGGTAGCAACAACCCATTTTGCGATAGTCTTTTTCATATGTTATTCAAATTCCTTTGCAGCGTTTTCACAAGCACCCACGCTATACATAAAAACTTCATAGAGCAAACGTTCATCTTGCTTATAATACGTGTACTCTGGTATAGAAGTTACATTTCTTACTTTCTAATAGAAAACGCTGTGCTGTAAAAATGCTTGACATTCCGACACTCTGATGCTATAGTTTCATCTATCAGACAAGGGCGTTTAGCTCAGTGGGAGAGCGCTTCGTTCACACCGAAGAGGTCACTGGTTCGATACCAGTAACGCCCATCTACATACATATCCACCTCATAAGCTTGCCAACTTCAACAACTTGCTCACTCTTTTTTCTTCCACTTCTTCTGCTATAAAGATGGTGCTGGAAAGAGAGTTCCTATATTGGGTGAGTGGACAATTGCATAACAGGAGTAATGCGGCTTATAATAAAGAGAGTAGAGTAAGATGTTTACAGCAGAATGTTGGAGCGTGAGGAGTTTTGAAGTATGACGGGTCTAATAGCGTCGTCTATCCACATTATGAATCCCATTGGTCTTGTCGTTCTTCTGGTTCTCTGGATTGTTCTTTTCAAATGTACTCATGTTCTGCTAGCATTGTTGCGGCATGACCCTCTCATTGGCTGGGCTGTTGGTCCCCTTGGTGTAACTATTATGTCGCTTCATGAACCTTCACTTTTCTATATTTGGCTTGATGTGTTATTTCCCGCGTGTATATCAGGAGGAGTACTCTCTATTGGATTGTTCACCCGACTCGCTCCTGTTTCTCTTCCTCATTATCCTCTCGTTCAAATACTTGTTGTCACTTGTGGCGTACTGCTTACGAGCACATTTGATGTTGTGAATGCACTACGTGATGTACGTCATCCTCTCTGGGGCGAGGCACGTATACTACGTACCATTCTACTTTTTCGGATAACCTGGACAAAGGTTCATTTCACATCCTTTGGGCAGAACTACTTGAGTACGCACTTCGGTTTCAGCCCAACAGATTTACTTCAGGTATTTTAATTAAAAAGAAGGGGTATCGTGATGCTATCTTCATCACGATACCCCTTCTTAAAAACGTTATCCCCTTTTAGTCGGCAGCAGGTGGTGTGTGAGGTAGAGTGACGTAAAAGGTTGTACCTCCAATACCTTTGTTCTCGGAAAGCCAGATGCTACCACCATGTTTGATAACGATAGCTTTAGCAACGTAAAGCCCCAGCCCTACACCTGAATACTGCCGTGTTGTTGCATTGCTGACGCGATAGAAGCGTTCAAAAATGTGTTCATAGTGCTCTGGGTTGACACCGATACCTTGATCAATAACGCTAATAAGGTAGTTATCGAGTTGTTCTTGTAAACGAACCGTTACTTGACCACCTTGTGGCGAATACTTTACTGCGTTATCGAGCAGGTTTCCGATTACTTGCTCAACACGACTCTTATCAGCAACAATGGATGTATCAGGTACCTGAATGTCTAGATTAAGTATGTGTTGCTCGGAACTTGCCTGCACCGAGTGTATGCATTCTGTTAGCACATCGGCAAGGTAAAAGCCTTCGTACTTAAGTGTAAGCTGTCCCCATTGAACACGCGAACGATCAAGTAAGTCATTGACCAATCGCTCTAGATGATCGGTTTGACTTTGCACAATCAGGATACTCCTAAGATCAATGCTTTCAGGCAGGTCTCCAATTGCACTATGCTCTAGTTGTTGTGTATCATGTATTTTTCGTATACGCCGTTCGAGACGTCGGACAAGATGTTGCGTATAACCTTTAATATTTGTAAGTGGAGTACGTAATTCGTGCGACACGACTGATACAAATTCGTCCTTAAGACGCTCGACTTGTTTGCTTGCTGTGATGTCGTTAAGGACAACGACTGTCCCTATTATGTGAGGAGTAGGACTCCCGATATCGTTTAAGGGAGCTACACTCATGCTTAACGTAAGTGGGACCTGCTCGCCCCTATTATCGGCAATTATTTCTTTGCTAACAATGGTGTTGCCGTGTAATACCTCATCCACGCTAGTGGCTAATAGCTGAAGCCATTGAACTTTTTGGGTTTGTGCGAATTGTTGAAGGGGGATGTTCGATGGAAGATCATGAACAAGCTGTGCGAGCAAGTGCTGTGCCGACTGGTTAATTGAGACGATGGAACCATGCTCATCAGTAATGAGCAATCCCTCTGTCATACTTCTGATGATAAGTTCGAGACGCTGGCGTTCGTGCTCTGCTTCTCTCCACAATGCATGTTCGCGTTCATGAAGTCCTACATTCTCTAGTGCAAGTGCAGCATAGTCAGCAAGTATCGTTGTGAGCTTCAGCAGATCACTATCAAATGTTCCTACCAACTCATCGAATAAAGTGAGAATGCCAATAATACGGTTTTCAATCGTAAGGGGCACATTCAAACAGGAGCCGATTTCCGTCCCGTCGATTGCCTCCTGTGTACGAAATTGTGCGACTTCATCGGGCGCATCAAAGTAGGCTGTTTGTGCAAGCTGTTCTGCCTCAACAGAAGGAAAATCTAACACTTGTGCTGCATTTGTAATCCGTTGAATCATGTCTTCAAGAAATGAGGCACTAAGTGGTTGACATGGAATAATGAAGAGTTGATGTGGATTGCCTTTAATACCCTTAAGAAGAATACAACATGCCGAAAAGCTATAGAGGTCTTGCAGTGTTGTCATAAGAGCGCGATGGACATGAAAGCGGTCAATCGCAGCAACAAAGCGTTTCCCAATGATGTTAAGAAACTCAAGTTCAGAGCTGATAGTCGGGAGGCGGCGTTCTATACCATCCATAGTTCCTACTAAGGTACGCTGCTCATGTATACCCTGATACGTGCCTTCTGTACGATACAAATGTTTTGTAGCCTCATACTGTGACTGCACGTTGCTCTCTCCGTACTCTATTACTATTGTGTCTGTTGTAATTGATAGATAACTTCACGATGAAGGGGAGGGGTAATAATGTCGCCTGCCAGCTCTGTAAGACCCGTAAAGCACTCATCCAAAAGTGCATCTAATCCTGCTGAAAGTTCCTGCGTGGTTGTGCCTGAAAGTTGTTCATGCATGACTGATGGATTGATCTCAGTGTAAGGCATGTTGACGAAAAAGTAGAGAAAAGGGTGGTCATTCATGACACGTTTAGCGGCAACCTGTACCAGGACACGCGTTGTTGCTTTTCCCAACAAGGGAGCGACGCGCTCGTCTATCAACCGTAATGCCCTTAGGTATGCCTCGGTGATCTGCCTACGAGAGACGGGAGAAGTATTTTCAAACATAGGTGGCATGGAAGTTCTCCCTTCGCTTTTTACTATGTTCACCAAATCCAAGTATACCATAGGTACCTGCAATTTGTAAGTGTTTATAGTATCAAATAACCAATGTATAAAACAATTCATCATTTTGTGAGTACATATGTGTGAAAAAGACGAGTTGCTCTATACAAAAGCGGAGGGTAAAAGAGAAAAGAGCGTTCCATCTGTAACAAATGGAACGCTCTTTTCTCTTTTTACACATTATTGAACTATGCCAAAGAGTCTTGCTAGCCAGAGGCGGAATCCTCTTAGCGGTGGTCTTTCATCGCTTTTTTGATCTGCCGCCATCTCGATCAGACGCTGGCGTCCGCGATCTTGACGCTCACGTTTCTCCTCCGCTTCATCTTGAACTGCATAGCGTTCGCGTTGCTCATCGAGAGCACGAGCGAAATGCTCTGGTCGAATAAAGAAACGCGAGGATGGCATGGTTGGAGCCTGTGGAACGACGTTCGGAGCGGCTTCTTGCACGGTCTGCTCTTGTGGCGCGTTCAACTCATCCCCATCTCGAGCTTCTGTCACCTGAACTCGACCCAACGCGATCTTAGGACTGATCCAATCGCGTAGTGCAAGCAGAGCCGCACGGCGGCAAATGGCCTCGATGTCTGCACCACTTCGTCCTTCGGTTAGACGAGCTAATTCTTCTACCGTGATTTCTGGAGCAAGTGGTCTATCACGCAGATGAACTTTAAAGATTGCTTGACGTTCGACTTCATTCGGATACTGCAACTCTACAATCAGGTCGAACCGCCCTGGGCGCAATAACGCGGGGTCAATCATGTCTGGTCGATTTGTGGCCGCAACCACGATCACGCCTTCGCGTCCCTCGATGCCGTCCATCTCGGTAAGAAGTTGTGCAATTACACGGTCGCCAACATTGCCATCATTTCCATTACCGCGACGTGGTGCTAACGAATCAATTTCATCGAAAAAGATGATACAGGGAGCCGCCTGTTTTGCACGGCGGAAAATCTCTCGTACACCCTTCTCCGACTCTCCGACAAATTTAGAGAGCAGTTCCGGTCCTTTCACCGAGATAAAACTAGCTTCGCATTGATGGGCTAATGCACGAGCGAGTAGCGTTTTTCCTGAACCTGGAGGGCCAGCAAGCAACACCCCTCGTGGTGCCTCAACTTTTGCGTTTGCATAAATTTCTGGGTAGCGCAAAGGCCATTCAACCCCTTCTGTCAAGGTATCTTTGATATCTTGCAGACCACCAATGTCATCCCAGGAGGTTTCGCTCACCTCAACATAGACCTCACGCGTCGTCGATGGCTCGACCTCGCGCAGTGCCGCTTGAAAGTCACTCATGGTAATATTTAGATTGACAAGAGTCTCATAAGGAATATAGCCTTTTTGATAGTCGATATGTGGCAGAACACGCCGTAATGCAATCATTGCCGCCTCTCGACAGAGGGCTTCAAGATCAGCACCAACGAAGCCGGGAGTAAGCTGTGCGAGACGCGCAAAATCAATGTCATTTGCCAGTGCTGCATCCTTACTATGAATGCGTAATATCTCGGTACGGCCTCGTACATCGGGGACACGAAGCGAGATTTCACGATCAAAGCGTCCTGGGCGACGAACTGCTGGGTCAAGCGCGTTTGGTTGATTTGTTGCCCCAATTAACACAACCTGCCCACGTGACGCCATACCATCCATTAGAGCGAGCAATTGTCCAACGATACGTCGCTCAACCTCACCACCTGTCTCCGCACGTTTGGGAGCCAACGCATCTAACTCATCAATGAAAATGATACTTGGTGCCTTGCGTTGTGCCTCTTGAAAGACACTTCTTAAGCGTGATTCGCTCTCGCCATAGAATTTGTTAATAATTTCTGGACCGTTGATGACGAAAAATGACGCATTTGTCTCTGCCGCCACTACACGAGCAATGAGCGTTTTACCAGTGCCTGGAGGTCCATAAAGTAGGACTCCTTTGGGCGGCTCGACACCAAGACGGTCAAAAACGGCGGGATACTTCAAGGGCAATTCGATCATCTCACGAATACGCTGTAATTCTTTTCCCAAGCCCCCAATATCTTCATAACTTACACGTCCTGAAGCTGCCGCATTACTGGCACCACGCGCCTGTGCGCGTACAATTGTTCCTGGTTGCACTACAACCGCCTCTACATCTGTTATGGGTCGCGTGGGAGGTAACGGAAGGTCGCCCGTTCCTTTCTGCTGTAGTGTGTAGGTTGGCGTCGTAGGCGTTGTGCCAATAATAAGAAATTCGCGTGGTGCCGAACCGGGGGCTGGCGTCCCAACGCGTAAAAGGTCGCCAATAACCACAGGCAACCCAACAAGGTAGCGTGCGATGTATTGTAAGTCGCTTTCTTGAATAGGCGCGCCTGCGCTTAGCGGTAGCAGCGTGACTTTCTCTGCATTGCGTACTTTCGCCTTACGGACAGCAATCCGCTCATTAAGACCGGACGCACTATTTTGACGCACCTGACTATCCATTTGGATTGTTTGGCGACCTCGATCAACAGGACTACTAGGCACCAATTTTGCTGCTGTAGTACGTCCACCTGTTACCAAGACAACATCGCCAGCTTGACAGCCCAAAAGAGCAATATCAGCGGGATCAATACGTGCGACGCCACGAGCAACCTGAAAGCCCTCTATAACTGTTAATTGCAACTCATTTACTGGCTGTGGTTCTTGAACCTCTATAGTCTCAATATCTATGGGAGTATTTCCTTGCTCATTGACAGACGTATTTGCTTGATTGATGGTAGTAACTGGACTTCCTGTATTTGCTTGTGGAAGTTTGGTGGTAGTAGCGTTCTTTTGCGGCTCCTCCATGTCCCTTCTTCCGTCCTTCCCTCTATAAACATGCTATTTCTTAGCTTACTATATGTACGAGAGGCACCCTTAAAAGTTAGAGTGCTGAGGTGGCTACATATGTTCTTACTCAATACTCTAAGCTATTTATAATACATGTTGTATGCTTCATTCAACGTGGGGGTACGTCACTTAGAATACCCTCAAATACTGAAGAGAACTCACTAGCAGGAAGGAGTGGAAGTGTTTTTAAATGTATTTGTTCTGGATGCTCTAATACATCTTTGATACGTAAGACATGATGCATATGAGTTGTGGAAGGCAAATGCGCGGACGAGAAATAGTCAACTGCATCCGCCTCTTCACTCTCTATCATCTCACCGCCAGCATGAGTACACAAGAACGAGAACACCACATCATTTCTGGGCGGGTAGGCATACACTCCTACTAGCTTGTCCACTATTACTTCGAATCCCACTTCCTCTCGAACTTCTCGGACTACCGCTTGCCAAGGTGTTTCTCCACTCATGACTCCTCCGCCTGGTAAATTCCACCGATCAATATCTCTTCTATGGCAGAGAAGGACTCGACGTTGTACATCAAGGATAATGGCGAATGCTCCAATCGTAAACATATTTGTCTCCCTCGAAATTTTCTTTAGCAGAACCTAATGTAATTGTGATCCAACATTCTCTTTTTCGCGTTGTATATGGTAGTATGGCAACTTCTAAAATTTTTACTTGAATGAAGAGAGTCGTCTAATGAGTAGAGATAAACGACTCGAAGTTTTATGATGATACACTATGAAATATATCAAGGGGGAAATACAAAGTATGATTAGCTATGCTTCGGCTGCAAACTTTGAAGAGTTATCCGCGTATATTATCGAAAAGCGTGCCGCAATGGAACCTCTTGCCGCTGAATGGGCAGACCTTGCACGTAAGGCTATTCAAGGCTTGCACTATAATAGATACCGTTATGCAGACCTTGAAACTCGTATCAATAATCTTCGTCCCGAATTGCGGAGGGCCATTCTTGTTGCATCAGAACACTTTACGCAGGAACAACTCAATGTGCTACAAAAACGCGCCAAGATTAGCAAAAAAGGCTGGCGTGCCCTTAGAAAAGATGCATTGCTAACCCTCAAAAATGGTTTTACCCTTATGATTTTCTAACTCAACTGTGTATGAGGTCAAACGTAAGGTGCAATTCACCGCGCCCTACGTTTGATATACCTTATTGACGTGCATTCTCTTGCCACATATATTCCATCTGCTTCGCTGTTTGCTCGGCCTGTTCACGTCCGAGGAGACGTTCAACCACATGTAAACTCATATCAATGCCTGCTGATACACCAGCAGAGGTAACAACTGTACCGTCATCTACCCAGCGTACTTCTCGTTGTACTTGCACATTTGGAAATGCCTGTTCAAAGCGATCAAGGCTAGCCCAATGTGTTGTTGCACTATGACCACTTAGGACACCAACCTTTGCTAACAAAAAAGAACCTGTACACACTGAGGTGTTGAGCCGCGTATGTTGTGTGATTCTTGTTAGCCACTCCATCAATACAGGGTTATCAATTTCTTTGCGTGTACCAAAGCCGCCGGGAACGACAACGATATCTATAATTGGGTGATCTGTGATTGTGAAGTGAGGTTGGACCAGCATACCTCCACGCGTTGTCACCAACTTATTATGCTCTGCAACAGTAAAGACATGAAAAGGACTCTTTGACTCCGATTGTTGGTGTGCTTGCAGGTTTGTTGTGACTGAAAACACTTCAAAGGGACCACAAAAATCGAGCACCTCGACCTCATCAAAAATGACGATACCAATGTTTATTGTTTCAATGTCTCGTAAGCTACTCATTCATAGTTGTCCTCTCTTTAACCAAACTTCTTGATGAATATCTTACGATATTTTCAGCATCTTTGGAGAGAGGATATTTATCTATTTGTGTAGCGTTAACTCCTTGCATTCCACAATGTTGTACGTGCATCTCTACTTGACGAATGTCCTGCTTCAACCATTGTCTTTCTCAAAAAATAGCCTCCAATTAGTGCTAAGGCTGAAACTGCTAAACTCGTCATGCTCAAACGTTTCTCTGAGTGCTTGCCGAATAGTAAGTACGTTTGCAGGAGCCAGGGGAGAACTAGGCCACCACCAAACATGAATCGCCAGAATGTTAGACCGTGTTCGTCGGGTCCTGTGCCGACAAGCGAACGTGCCGCGCGTCCCGAACCACGCAAGAAGGCAAGCAAGCCGAGCATTTCGAGCAGCATCGCCGACCATTCCATACGTTCCATCTTACGCAACGTACTTGTAGGCGCACCTACAAGACGTATCACTAGTGAAATCAAGGCCGCGCTGGTCGAGACAGCCGAAGAGATGAAAATAGCCCCCATGAGTTTGCTTCGTGACCAGAGTGGTATACTTGTCGCAGCGAGGAGTAGGCCCGTGTAGCCACCAAGAAACAGACCCAAAAGTATTCCTGGAACTGCAAGCACCTTACGTGGAATGGCCGCTACTACACGAGCACCCCACCATCTTCCCAATAATCCATCGCTTGCTGCCTGGCTGACTCCTGTGAAGCCACAAAACATTGAAAAGGTCATGAGTCCCCACGTCCCTATTGACATGGGTGATCGAAGCTTGAAAATGCGTAACATATTTAAGAAGCGTTCGGGTCTTCCCAAGTCCTTAATTAAAAGCGGTGGACAAGGAAGGAGTGCTAGCAATGAAAGGTAGTACCCAGTACGAACAACAACATAATCCTCTTTTGACCCGAACAGCGATGCAATGCTTGCAAGCACATAACACCCTGCAGCCAGTCCTCCCAGAAAGAAATACCACACAATTTCCCATCGCCAAGTAGGAGCTTTGAGCGAAGGATAATCGAAATAGCTTTTTTCCTGTAATTCTTTTACAAGGTCTGGTGTATAGCCTGTTGTGAGCATAGCTAATTGTTCCGCTAGGGTATCAATTGTAGGGAGGCGACTCACGGCACTAAGCATTGGAGCAAGGAGCGAGTCAAGTTTCTGCATTTTAGTACTCATATACTAATCACCTTTTTTAAAAAAGAGAATACCTAACGCGCTTAATATCGTTGCTGCCAATACCGTCCAGAGTGACACTGGTACGACATTATTGGATGGCCGCAATGGATTTTGTGGCAAGTTATACACTTCGGGCTTGTCCAGAAGCAGAAAAAACGAGTGCAGACCTCCATCAAGCATGGTGTCATCAACCCCATAGAGTTGCGCTGTACCTACTCCACGCTCATGTAGATCACCAACACGCTGCCGTGCTCGCGCTTTAAGTTCCTCAACCTCGCCGAACTGAATTGAATCCGTCGGACACGCCTTTGCACATGCTGGCTCCATTCCATCTTTTAAACGATCATAGCAGAGTGTACACTTATGTGCTTGGTGGTTTCCCTGATCGTCACGTGCGACAACCCCAAATGGACAAGCGACGATACAATAGCCACACCCGTTACAGATGTCCTGTTGCACATACACGGTATCAAACTCAGTACGAATAATCGCACCTGTTGGACATGCCTCCTGACAAGGAGCATTCGCACAATGTTTACACACATCGCTATGCATCAACCAACGGTCAGTGCTAAAAAATGGCAGGGCAGTCCCAGGAGGTGTTTCTGGAATAACTCCGTTGCTTTTGGCTTCGGTCAATGAGTCTACAAGCAACGGTAAATCTAGCGTAAAGGGTGCAGGTGGGAGGGTAACATCGCGCTGAATTTGTTCAATGAATTGCACATGACGCCATGTTCTCGCACTCAATTGTTGCGTGTTATCATAGCTTGTGCCTGTCCATTTGGGGTCAATTGCAGGAAGTTGATTCCATTGTTTGCATGCAATTTCACAGGCTTTACAGCCAATGCAGATGCTTGTATCTGTGAAAAAGCCCATCGCGGGTTGTAGCGGTGGTGGTGACTCTTTCTTAAATGGTGAAAATACTGTATTGAGGACGTTGAGGGGCTGTCGCTGTGACTGCCCTGTACTTTTCGACCCAACTACCATTGTTAAGTCCCTTCATGGAGGCGACCAGCACGCACGTTACAGGTGAATGCTTTGGCCTCTTCAATTCCTACATTTGGTTCGAGTACCATATGTGTCAGGTCGTTCGCAATGCCACCTTTGCTTCTACCCTGAAAGCCCCAGTGGAAGGGAAGTCCTATCTGATGAATGACCTGTCCGTCGATGCGTAGAGGTTTTAGGCGACGTGTGACCATCGCTCGCGCCTCAATCTCACCGCGTGGAGTGGAAATGACCATCCAATTGCCATGTTGAATAGCGCGTTCAGCTGCCAATTCAGGGCTAAGCTCCGCGAAAAGGGTTGGTTGTAAGGCATTGAGCCAAGGCATCCAGCGCGTCATTGGTCCACTGACATGATGCTCGGTCAAACGATACGTTGTGATGACCACTGGATAGTCCAAACTACCTGTGCTTGCAAGCCGATTATCTTTACGATTCTTGTTAAGTTTTGCCGCGGGGTTAATTTGTTGTTCATACATTGGATTTACAATGGGCGACTCAGCAGGCTCATAGTGGGTGGGCAATGGTCCATCCTTCAAGCCTATAGGTGCGAAAAGCCAGCCTTTCCCATCGGACTTCAGAATGAACGGATCTTTTCCTGAAATCGCATCCATTCCAATCGCATCAGGTAGTGGCGTGTAATCTGGTGACTTATTTATTGGAAAGTCTGGAATGTCGAGGCCCGTCCACTTTTTCTGTTCTGTATCCCACCAGATGTACTTCTTGCGCTCCGACCACGGGCGACCCTGTGGATCAGCAGAAGCTCGGTTGTAGAGAATACGGCGGTTGGCGGGCCATGCGAAGCCCCATTCGAGATTGGCATACCCACCAGGAGTACGTGAAGCTGCACGGTTACGGTCGGGTTCTGGATAGACGCCGCTGTAAATCCACGATCCACATGCCGTACTCCCATCTGATGTAAGTGCTGTAAAGCTTGGTACATGAGGTCCATCGCGTAGGGTATAGACTGTTCCTGTTTCCTCCTCACCAGTTTTTTGTGGGCGCGTGTAGTAGCCGTTAATCTCTTTTAGTACCAGCAGTGCATCAGGCTCATCTTGAATGCGTGCCTCTGGCTCATGTTTCGAGTTGCTATAGTCCCAGGTTAATGCCTGTAATGGCTTATCTTTCGGGTCTGTACTTTCGGCATAGAGTTCTTTCAAACGCTTGCCAAGATGGTAAATGAACCATAAGTCCGAACGATTATCGTTTTCAGGATCGACCGCTTTATCTCGCCATTGTATGAGCCGTTGTGTGTTGGTGAAACTACCCTCTTTCTCCGTAGAGGCGGCGGCAGGCATCAAGAATACTTCCGTCTTGATCGTCTTTGGGTCAACTGGCTCTGGACCATTGTACCAGAAGGCGGCCGATTCTACTTCATAGAGGTCACGTACTACCATCCAGTCGAGTTGTGCTAACGCTTTACGCTGCATCTTTGCATTTGTGCTACCTGCCGCAGGATTTTGTCCAAGCAGGAAATAGCCCTTGACTTTGCCATCGAGCATCTCATAACTGGTGGCGAGATGCGAATGGTCGCCAATGATCTTTGGTACCCAGCGATAGCCAAAGTCGGCTCCTTCTTCGTGAACCGCCTCACCATACCATGCCTTTAGAAAGCTATGAATATAGGACGAGAAGTTCGACCACCAGCCGAGCTTTTGACCACTTACGTCGATGTACTCCGCAAGCGTTTGTTGCGACTGCTTATGTAAATGCTGCTCCGACTTTTTGCCCCATGTAGTAGCTACTGGTTCCTCTTCCGCACTTGGTTTACTCGTAGGCATTGCCGCTGGTTGTACCATATAGCCTGACAGCAAGTCGTAGAGTGTAGGAATGTCGGTTGAACCTTGAATTGACGCATGACCGCGTAGTGCCATCAGCCCACCACCTGGACGCCCAACATTGCCTAGCAGAAGTTGTATAATCGCTGCTGCCCGAATGATTTGAGCACCTTTAGAGTGTTGTGTCCAGCCCACAGCATAGCAGATAGAAGAGGTACGCTCGCGTCCAGAGTTTTCGATGAGTGTTTGGACAACCTGCGTCCACTGTTCACGCGAGACACCACACACCTGCTCCACCATTTGAGGCGTGTAGCGTGAAAAGTGTCTTCGCATAATTTGGAACACACAGTGCGGGTCTTGCAATGTTGCATCCATGCGTGGCTTCCCATACTCGTCGCGCTGGTAGTCCCAACTGCTTTGATCGGAGTATGTACGTGTCTCTTCATCATAACCGGAGAAGAGGCCATCCAGGTCTTCTGTGTCCTTGTAGTTTTCGTTAATGAGCATGGCAATATTGGTATAATTCATCACATACTCATCGAAGTACGCTTTGTGCTCAAGCAAGTAGGAAATGATTGCGCCGAGGAACACAATATCGCTACCTGCGCGTGTTGAAATGTACATATTGGCGAGTGCTGAGGTACGCGAATAGTGCGGGTCAACATGAATGACCTTCGCGCCCTTCTCTTTCGCCTTGACGACATTTGAGAAGGCTACAGGGTGCGCCTCTGCCATATTGCTGCCCATGATTAAGATGCAGTCGCTGCTTTGCAGGTCTGCTGGAAACGTCGTAGCACCGCCACGACCAAGTGTGGAACCCAGACCGGGTACCGTTGCGCTGTGTCAAACACGCGCCTGATTTTCGATAGAGACTATTCCCAGCCCACCATTGAAGAGCTTTTTAATAAGATAATTTTCTTCGATATCAAGTGTTGCACCGCCAAGTGATGCAATGCCTAACGTGTGATTGATCTCGCGTCCATCGGGGAGGCGTTCCACAAAGGTCTCGTCACGCGTTTGCTTGGTGCGTTGCGCGATCTGCTCCATTGCCCAATCAAGTGTTTTTGTTTCCCAATGATCACTGTAGGGTGCGCGATAGAGAATGTGCTGTAACCGACGCGAGTTAATGGTATATTGGAATGTCGCAGACCCTTTGGGGCAGAGTGTTCCATGATTAATCGGGCTATTGGGATTGCCCTCAATGTCAATCACCTTGCCATCTTTCACATAGACATTTAAGCCACACCCTACAGCACAGTAGGGGCACACGCTATGTACTACCTTAGCATCGCGGATACGAGGTGCTTTTTCTGTACTCTCTTTACTAAATGGCTGTACCTTTGTGTTTCCCGGTAACATGTGAGCCATCATGCTTTGTAAAGCATTAGACAACACTGGAAGTTCTTTCATAGAAAATTCCTCTAGGTGATAACCACGTTTCTCTATAGAGCAGCAACTCAGCAAGATACTATAGAGGTTTGCGTTTATGATGTCGTATGTATTGTACTATAGCAGAGGATACAGATGCCAAATGCTTACCTTGACGAGAGCAGAGTAGCACTATTTGACTACTCTGCTCTCATTAAGACAAAAGGTGTTCAGTCGGAACTTACAGCGACTTCAAGTGCCTCACTAGCGGTTTGACGGCGTGCCAAAAGGCGAGCAACGAGCGGCAATGCACAACTTACAAGCATGATGCCCGCGATGATGTAGAGGGCGGTTGATGTTGGCTTTACTAGTGTAATCAACTGTGGTCCAATAACACTACCAACGCTCCAGGCAGTAAGCATAACACCATATATTGCTCCTGAGTTTTTTGCGCCAAAGAAGTCTGCTGCAAATGCGGGCATTGTACCAAAGCTGCCACCATAACAGAGTAGGATTAAGCCTTCGATGACAATAAGCGCGGCAAAGCTGGCAGGTCTTGGAAGCAGCGCAATGAGAATGAATGCAATAAACTGAATGGCGAATATCGCTAGAAATGTGTATGGTCGCCCAATACTTTCAGAACGCCAACTCCAAAAGAAACGACCACCTCCATTGAAGAATGCATTGGTTGTTACGATGAGCGATGCTGTAATTGTTGCAACTCCTGTAAGTTCTTGTGTGAAAGGCGAGGCAACTGAAATTAAGGCAGCACCCGCCGTAACGTTCAGCGTGAGCATAAGCCAGAGCACATACCAATTGGGATTACGCAATGCCTCTGCAAGTGTATATTCACGACGTGATCGTATTGTGCCTTGCTGTGTTGAAGTTTGCTAACCATCTGGCGCGTATCCATCTGGAGCTGACGGAAAAATTGTGCTGCAATAACAGTAATTACAATGTACGCAATGCCTAGATAGATCAGTGTAGCTTGTAAGCCAACAGCTTTGGATTGAATCATTGCTGTTGCCATCGGCCCTGTTACTGCCGCGCCCAGTCCGAAGCCTGCAACTGCAAGACCTGTTATAATACCTCGACGATCTGGAAACCACTTGATGAGCATTGCAATAGGAACGATGTAACCCAGTCCTAAACCAATTCCACTGATAACTCCATAAGTAAGGTATAACACAATCAGGTTTGGTGCGAATGCCGCAAGTAAGACGCCTAAGCCGTAAAGAAAACCACCGACGGTTGCGATGAGTCGCGGCCCATAGCGACGTTGCAGAGTACCTCCAAAGCCTGCGACAACTCCTACCGCAATGATAGTGATGGAAAACGTGAGATTTGTTGGACTTGTCTGTGCTGCTTTTAACGTCTTTACAGGAATGTCGAAATACCTTGATGCTAGTGGCTTGAGAAACACGCTCCATGAATAGATTGCGCCAAGTGCAATTTGGAGAAAAACGGCTGCGATAACGATGACCCAACGATTGCCGTTAGAGGAACGGCTGAGGACAGGGTTGTTTATGGAAAACTCCTCAAATACTTCTATTCAGATGAACAGATACAACAAAAAGAGGCATATTACCACGAAATGTACATCTACCTACGAACAGGTGTTTGTCGCATTTTCAAGTATACCGATAAAAAAGCTAATATACAAGCTTATCAGTAAAGTAAGTAAAGAATATAGATAGAAAATTTGTTTACCAAGTTCTGTAGGAAAAAGTGGCAATTCTACATATTAGTACTGTATTTCCAATATTCTAAGCATTCTTATGGTACTCTTACCTTGATAAAGGTGGAACTGTACGTTATACTACATTTGTACCGTTTTTTCTAAGCATTCTCTAAGGATAAAGGAAAAATGACGGGGTTAGTAATACAACTGTAGTAGAAATGTATGTTTGGTATATATAGAAGGGGTTAACGGTACTGCATGCAAATATTTCCAAAAGATAATAACGGGTCAACGAAGCCGCAACGCTCATCGCGCAAGACAATGAGAAAAAGAAATGAAGTTGTACGCTATGGAATAACAGTAGCACTTGTTCTCGTTGGTATTCTTTTTCTTGTATTAGCAGTGACACATACAATCAACCTTTCGCATAGTCACTCTTCTGTACAGGAGAAGCCTATTAGTGAACTTCTCAACATGGCAGACCGTCATCAGATAAAGTCGGTAACGTTGAGTGTTAATGATATTGTTGCGACAGGCATTAAGGGGCAGCAGTACCATGCCCTCAAGGAAAGCGGACAATCGGTTACTGAGATACTACGCCACGATGGTGTTGCTGTGAGTATCGACAATGGTCAACCGGCTCAATGGGAACAGGGACTTGCTGATGTCCTGCTTATTGCGCTTCTGTTTGGTGGCCTTTATTTCTTTATCAGGCGTGGTGGCGCGAATGGGTCGGCTACCTCTTTTGTTCGCTCTAAAGCAAAACGTTTTAACGAATCGCATCCGGCCGTGCTCTTTAAAGATGTTGCAGGTGTTGAAGAGGCGAAGGTGGAATTGCAGGAGATCGTAGAATTTCTGAAGAGTCCTGAGCGATTTACTGCGATGGGTGCCCGGACGCCTAAAGGTGTTCTCCTGGTTGGCTCCCCTGGAACTGGTAAGACATTGATCTCGCGGGCAGTGGCTGGCGAAGCGGGTGTAGCTTTCTATAGCGTCAATGGGTCGGAGTTTGTCGAGATGTTTGTTGGTGTTGGTGCTGCACGCGTCCGAGACCTTTTCAAGGAAGCCAAAGATCATGCGCCCTGCATTCTCTTCATTGATGAAATTGACGCTGTTGGGCGTCAACGTAGTAACACAGGAGTGAATGGTAATGACGAGCGCGAGCAAACGCTGAACCAATTGCTCGTTGAAATGGATGGCTTTGACAAGCAATGTAATGTTGTTGTGATTGCTGCAACAAACCGTCCCGATGTACTCGATCAAGCACTGCTTCGTCCGGGCCGTTTTGATCGCCGTGTCATGCTTGACAAACCTGATATTCGTGGTCGTCAGGCTATTCTTGAGGTGCATGCAAAAGGGAAGCCATTTGCCGAGAATATCACACTGCAGGATTTAGCGCGTCAAACCGCTGGCTTCTCTGGTGCTGACCTCGCCAATCTTTTGAATGAAGCAGCACTTCTGGCCGCGCGTAACGGACAAAATGTTATCTGTAAACCACACCTTGATGAATCAATTCTACGTGTCATGGCTGGGCCTGAGCGCAAGACTCGTCTCATCACTGAGGCTGAAAAGTCAATTATTGCTTATCATGAAGTTGGGCATGCTATCGTCATGCGTTCTATGCCAGGGACCGATCCTGTGCAAAAAGTATCTGCTATCGCGCGTGGAATGGCACTGGGTATCACTGTGCAAGCACCAGCAGAAGACCGTTACTTGATACGTCGCTCAGAACTGCTTGCAAAGCTTGCAGGAGCAATGGGTGGACGCGCCGCCGAAGAGATTATCTTTGGGGATATCACAACGGGTGCGAGCCAGGACATTGAATATGTCACGAACGTTGCGCGACGCATGGTCTGCGAGTTTGGAATGAGTTCGCTTGGCAATGTGGCTTTCAAAGCTGAAGCCGATGGGTCCTCTACTATCAGTGCAGAGACGGCGGCAAAAATTGACGATGCGGTTGCTCTGCTTATTGAGCAAGCGTATTCAACAGCTTTGAATATCCTCACGGAGAAGAAAGATCGCCTGATCGCAATCTCCGAGCATCTCATTCAGGTTGAGACCATCGATGGTTCCGAGCTTGACGAAATGCTCTTCGCGGTTGCATAAGCTATGAAAAGGGAGTAAGGCGACGAAATATATTTTGTCGCCTTACTCCCTCTTTTTGTCGCGTTTCTCTAAATACTACCAGAGCGAAGCTTATATACCTTGATCGCTATCTGAAGTGTGAGCCAGTTACCGCGTTCTTGCAAGTCAACTTCACATAAAGATTGAAGACGGTCTAAACGTTGAATAAGCGTGTTTCGATGTACAAAAAGACGCTCCGATGTTTTCGTCAAGTTACCGGCGCACTCCAGATACACCTCTAAAGTACCGAGTAAGTCGGTATTTTTTCGATGATCATAGTTATCGATAAGGGCGATCTGATCTTGATACACATCGCGCAAATCGTCCATGCGCGCAATTTTATACAGGTAGCGATACACACCCAGATCATTAAAATGAGTAACGAGCGGTAGAGTGCGCGTTTCCCTTTCCTCTTCCTTTTGCAAATTCTGACCCATTTGTATCGCTTCGTTTGCCTCCGCAAATCCGCGTTTATAGTCGCTTGTACTTTGACAGGCATTGCCGATACCAATGGAAAGCTGAACACCGTATTCATTATGCATTTGTCGTGCTAGCTCGTAAAACCAAGTTTTCAGACGTACACCCGTTGGGTCTTTACTTAGCGAGACAATGCAGGTGAGCAAATTTTCATGTTCGTAGAGCAACGAACCAAGGTAAGTATCCTGAATGCGGCGGCGGAACACGTTTGCAACACGCTTATACATTGCTTGTACCTGTGTTGCCTGAGTATAACCATCATCGAGAGTTGACTCTTGTCCCCTTTTGTTTTCTTTGCTATCTGGCGATGTCGCTGCTTTGCTCTCACTTCTCCGTGTTTCTACATGTGTAATCTCAATAAGCACAACCGCGTGAGAGCGTGTAAGATCACAGCCAAGAAAGCTTGCACGTTGTCTGAGTGAATCTTCCGAATCAGATGTTCCCTGCATAAGATCATCGAAGAAGCCTTTCACAAGGTTTTTTTGAGCAAGCTGATTGACCAGATGACTGTTCTTAATAGCAATTGCCGCCTGATTCGCAATGGTGGTAAGCAATGTTTGATCTTCAGTAGTATAGCGACGCGACTTACTTGAATAGCAGTTGATGAGGCCAAGATGTTCTGTGCCTGCTACGAGTGGAGCTGAAACAAGCGTTTTATAGGGTGTGTCCTGAAGTGGGTTCAAGCGCGCAAGCGCGTACTCGCCCATGTCTGCGTAATGATTATTTGGCTCTCGATCCGAACGCAATGATACCTCGTGAAGTTCGTGTAGTTGTTCCAAGATAGTGCGGTCAACATCAACAGACTGAAAACTTGTGCGGTCATTGAGATTGGGTGAGGTCGCGCGAACTACAAGCCGTCTTACATGACGTGCTGCCTCAGTTTCGCGTTCGCGTGACTGATCCATGAGCATAACAACGCATAAGTCAACTTCCATAATTTGCACAGTCAAGGTTGCGAGTGAACGTAGCATATCGTCAAGATACAGCCCGGAGCTGATTGTTTGGCTGAGCACGGACAAAGAGGTTAAGATACTAAGTTTGCGTTGCGTATTCTCGTAAAGTTGCGCGTTCTCTATGGCACTGGCTACCAGTGCTGCGATGTTGCTGACAAACTTGTGATGTTCTTCTGTAAACTCATGCGGCGCAACCGCTTGTAGCGTAATCACGCCAAGCAGAACACGGTCTTTCGTGATGATCGGTACGGTGAGAATAGACTGAAATTTTTCCTCTTCTAACTCTGGAAAATAATAAAAGCGTGGGTCGTCCATCGCCTCATCTTTTAAAAAAACAGGAGTACGATGTAAGGCAACCCAGCCGGCAATACCTTCACCTAAAGCCATCTCTATTTTGCCTACGAGATGCTTATGGTGCTGAGTAGTACTCGCAAGGACGAGACGCTCTTTTTCCTTGTTGTACATGTAAATAAACGCCATCTGGCAGTGTGTCGCGCGAACAACGATGTCCACAAGGTGATGTAACACTTCATCTAGTCTCAGCGTTGAGCCGACAGTTGAGAGCACCTCGTTGAGCAAGGCATTCTCCTGTGTACGTACCTCAAGGGTGTGTTGTAACTCAGCATTTTCCTTATGAAGTTGCTCTACCATGTGTTCTCCATCGTTTACTGAGGAAGAAAGGAATTGCTGATCCGTGTCGGCTTTAGAAGACATACAACCTCCGGTCACACGTAAGTAACTACAAATATGGCGCATATCTCTCTCTTGTTGTTGCACAGATAAGCAAGGATACAACATACACAGATTTTTATACAAGAAGCGACCGACACGATGATACTCACGTCATCACGTCGGTCGCTTCGTTGCGTTTCCCTTGCGTGTGGATACTACGTACATATTTGCTATACTATCATTGTACACACTTTCTCATACAACGTCCAGACCTTGCTTATATTCTGATTTTTAAAGCACTTTAAAGACGCTGAATAGGTCGGTTCCCTGAGCCAAAAGAGTGAAGTAACATATTGTCCTTAACCACCGAGAATATTAATAGCGCGTGCTGCTATGCCCGCTACGATAACGAGCGAGATGAGCGACTCAACCATCATCAGCACCTTCGCTGAGCGGCTTAATGGTGGTGTATCAGTTGGACTGAACGCTGTTGCGGTGTTAAACGCGAGGAAGACGTAATCGATGAAGTGTGGTGCCCAGCCATTGGTGTCTCCATCGACCTGTTGTGGAAACATAAAATCAATTGCCTTATGGTTTGCTTGATGCCGTTTGAGGGGTCCACCACCATCAAGCTCCCAATACCAAAGTCCAAAAACTAGAATATTTGATATCCACAAGATGACAGCGTCACGAACGAGACTAATTGATTGTCCTGGCTGTCTCTGTGGTAAGGAAATGAGGAGAAGGGCGATGCTGGTAACAAGTGCCAGCGTTGTTACGCCAGCCAGAAGAAAGCCGAGAGTACGAAGCAATCGTTGTGAAAGATGGCGATGCATAAGTAGGGAGTACAAGAGTGGAAGCATCAGTACGAGTTCAATTGCAAGCGGAAGCCACCTTGGAATAAAACTAAGTCTTAGTCTGTCTGAAAGAAATAAATAAAGTACACCTAACGAAAGTGTTCCTAAAACCGCAGCCCACCGTTGAATAAGTAATCCCCGAAGTACCTTTTGCCTTTCTGAGGTACTCAGGTGTGGCCCTAACTCTTGCGTTTGTTGAGCCGCGTCAAGACTGTCTAGCTGTTTCGCTTCTTTCATGATAGTCCTTTTGAAAAGATGAAGAATAATTGCACAAGAACAAGAAAAAATGTTTCACTAATTGATGCATTTTCGCATAAGTATAGTTTCTTTGCAAGCCATGCAAGAATTCTTATAGCCATAGAACGTAATAAAGAGAAGTACTTATCTGCAAACAGACCTTTTCGTAGGCTACAAGTGTCAACACATTGTGACAATATTCTCATGCTTACGCAATTTTACTGTAATATGTGTTGATATCTGCTATAGTATAGGAGGAAGCAAAACACTTCTCGGTATTGCTTTGTGACAGTGGAGAGGGTGAGTGAAGTAGTATGTGCTGGTGGAAGACTGAGGTAAGGTGATGTTGGAAGTGGAACAACGAGATGCACATGTTTCTGTTGCTGAAAGTATTGCAACGCTTTTGGATGAATGCAGTGCTGTAACTGACTATCGCACGCTGCGTGATAGCCTGCCAAAGAGAGTCGCACGCCTCTTGAAGTGCCGTTGTGTACTCTTCTATCAAAAAGTGGGTGAAACCCTACAATTTGTCTCTGGAACTTATGATGAGCAACCAGGCTGGTCGGCGGCGTTGCTTTCTGTTGTACACATTAATCCTATCCCTCTACAAAGTGATATTCCAGAGGCACAAGCATGGCGTACACAATCCTCCATTGCTGTTCCAAAGCTCAGTCCTACACATATTGTGACTCCACTCACCTACCGCCAACGTTGCATAGGGGTACTTGTGGCTATTCGTACCAGCACAGATATGCTTACAAATGCGAGTGAGCAAGAGCAGAGTACATCCTTCTGGACGCGTGACGAAATAGCCTCTATGACTGCACTAGCAGGTGTCATTGCATTGTTGTTAGAGAACACGCGTCTACTAGAGCGTGATCGTGAACGTATTCACACCCTGTCGCTTCTAACCACCATGAGTAGTCAAATGACCTACACATTATATGAAGCTGAACGTTTGCGAACGTTAGTTGTACAGCGTGTGCGAGAGGTTGCTCGTGTCGATGTATGTGCTATGATTGATTTTGCGATACCTGAAGAACGTGGAACGTGGGTGACGACAGAACTATGCGAAGCCCTTACTACCTATTTCAAGAATCAACCCTTTTCACAACCTCTTGTGCTCGAACGTCCTGGCGACGTTGCGTATCCACATTCAGTCGAGTTGTTACAACTGCTACCTCCGACAATCAAAACTTTTTTTGCCTTTCCTCTTTTAGGATCGCGCCCCTCGCCACGCCAAAGTCGTTCGACACGCAGAACAAGTAGTGGAAAGCATCCCGTCGAAGCGAATGTGTTAGGAGTTGTCGTAGGAGGGTATCATCAGGCTTGGAAACTGAGGCGCGAAGATTTAATGTTGCTTCAGTTGATCGTGAGCCAGGCAAGTGCAGTGCTAGAAAATATGCAGCTTGTGGCAGAGGTGGTAGAGGCGCGAAACGAAGCCCGAAAACTGCTACGGCGTGTGTTAGAAGACCAACGTCTGAAAGCGTTGATTCTTGAAAGCATTCCTAGCGGCTTGATTACGATGAATATGCATGGTCATATTACAACGTTTAACACAGCCGCGCAAACAATTCTTGGCTATCAAGCACAGGAGGTGATGGGAAAATCGCTTCACGCTCTGCTTACGACGCCGCGCTCTTTCACAACGCAAGAGGAGTCGCACTACTTTCTGAACACAGCATCATCTCCACTAAGCAAAGATGCTTTGCAACTAGTGCTTACAACTAGTGAAGTGCAAAGAGGAACACTGCTCTCCTCGGACTCTTGTGGTCAGGAACGTATTCTCGATATGGATATACAGCCACTATGTAATGACCAAGGCAAGCAGGTTGGAGCGTTAATCACATTTGTGGATGCAACCGCAGTACACCGCTTGGAAGAAGAGAAGCGCCGCCTGGACCGCCTTGCCTCGTTAGGCGAGATGGCGGCAAATGTAGCGCATGAAGTACGCAATCCTCTTGCCTCTATTAAAACGTCTATTCAAATGTTGATAGATGATCTTGTTGATGAAGATGAGGTTCAAGAATATAGTACTCGCATAGAGATGGCACAAGACTCAACGACGGTTATGCTAAAAGAGGTGGAGCGTCTGGATACTATTGTTCGCGATATGTTGCTCTTTGCGAAACCACGTCAACTTCATCGCAGTTCATGTGATCTGCTCTCATTAAGCGATCACGTACTACAACTCATGCAGACGCAGTGCGAGGACGCGAATGTACAGGTTGAGCGGAAGTACGAGACGGTTCCAGTACTTTGGCTAGATACAGGACAGATTGAGCAAATTCTTTTTAACCTCTATACGAACGCATTGCAAGCGATGCTAGATGGAGGTGTGCTCACTATTTTATGTCATCCTATGCGCGAATCACGTTCTGGACCCAAACAACGCTCTGTTTCAGAAGCTCAGCAGTGGCTCGAATTTATCGTTACAGATACTGGAGTAGGTATCTCGCCTGAGGATATGAAGCGTATTTTTCAGCCGTTCTTTACCACAAAGGCACATGGCATTGGACTAGGACTGCCCATTACGCGTCGGCTGATAGAGGATCATGGTGGCACACTTCAGGTAGAGAGTCAACCTGGGAAAGGGACTACCATCATAATACGTCTACCTTTGTTGACTCGTCCAGCAGAGGAAGAGAAATAAGGATGTTTGTAGGGAGGATGAACGTGTGAGTCTTGTTATTCTTATTGTAGATGATGAACCGAATTTGCCACATCAGCTTGCGCGCTATTTACGTAAGCGTCATTATGAAGTCTACACGGCAGCAGACGGTGAAGCGGGGTTGCGAGAACTACAAAAATACACGATAGACTTGGTGTTGCTTGATGTTCGTTTACCAAAGCTCAGTGGTTTGGAAGTGCTTGCACGCATTCGCCAGCTTGAACCAGAATTGCCTGTAGTGATGCTTACTGCCTATGGTGATGTACAAAATGCTGTTGCGGCTATGAAACTTGGTGCGTCAGACTATCTGCTCAAAGGCTTTGACCTTGAGGAATTGTTGCTTGTCGTGCAACGTGCCCTTGAAACAAGTGCTATGTCGCGTGAACTTCGCCAGTTGCGACGCGAACGGAGCGACAACTATCATTTCAACTATTTAGTAGGACATAGCAAGGGCATGCGCGACGTATTTGAGCTTGTCGCTAAAATCGCACGTAGCGATACAGCTTCAGTGCTGATCACTGGTGAAAGTGGTACAGGCAAAGAGGTAGTTGCTCATGCCATTCATGAGCAAAGCCAGCGAGCTTCTGGACCTTTTCATCCGCTTAATTGCGCCGCTATCCCCAATCATCTTTTGGAAAGTGAGTTGTTTGGGCATGAACAATATGCCTTCACCGATGCGAAAAAGCAGAAGCGTGGCTTACTTGAACTTGCTGAAGGTGGAACCCTGTTTCTTGATGAGATTGGTGAAATGCCACTCGACATGCAAGCAAAACTCTTGCGTGTGTTAGAAACGCATACATTTTTTCGTCTTGGTGGAAATAAGGAAGTGACTATCAATGTTCGCGTGCTTGCGGCAACAAACCGCAACCTTGAGCAAGCAATGAAGGAAAACTCGTTCCGTTCCGACCTGTATTTCCGTCTCGCTGTGCTCAAAATTCAGCTTCCGCCATTGCGAGAACGCCCAGACGATATTCTCCTTTTTGCTTCACGCTTCGTAGAAGATTTTAATAAATCGTTAGGACGCAATGTGCGGCGTATCCATGCCGACGCGCAACGACTCTTGCTCGCATATAGCTGGCCAGGTAACGTGCGCGAATTAAAAAATGTTATTGAGCGTGCGATGATTTTGAGCAGTAACGATGAATTGTTGCCAAGTCATCTTCCTTATGAAATTGTTGGTTCTGCTAGCAGTACACGTTCTTCAGTAACGCTTGATCCACTCGCACAGTGGCTAGAGACACGACCATCTGGTCCCTTTTCATTTGACGAGGTAAGTGGGCGAGTCGAGCAACATATGATACGCTGTGCATTAGAGACTACGAAACATAACCGTACACGGGCCGCGGAACTTCTTGGTTTCGTAAAAGTCGATCAGTTGCGCTACTTGATGCGGAAACATGGTATAGAGTAGGTGTGTATCTCTACTTAATAAGTAAGAAAGGAGGGTTATCCTTGATACGCTTCCATTTCATCGTCTCGCAGCGAGAGCAGTTCGTCTTCGATCTCTTGCCAGACTTCAAGCTCGACCTCTGGGTTGCTAAGGCGAGAACTACCACGAGCGTATGTATGAAATTTTTTCGTAACTCGTTGTCTGAAGGTTGCGATAATTGGTTTCTGCACCTCTGGTCGTGGCATAAAACGTAGTTCTAAAAGAGATGGTTTGTAGAAGTCTTTTTTGTCGAAAGCTAGAGAAATAAGATCGCTAAATGCTGCTACGAGTGCGACGCGCTGTTGCGAGAAATATGCTTCCTGTGTACTTGAAGCGAGTAAACATCCGGCGATACGTCCTTCGAGACGAATGGGCTGTGCAACGGCACTAATTTCATAATCGCCCCTATAGGCAGGAATGGTCTTACTTTTGCGTAGATCATCGTCGTTCACAACATGGCGCGACTCGGTCGCATAGCCTGACATAGACTCTAAACCAAGAAAGAGTACATCATGTTCAAGGTCGGCAGTCCAAGGAGGTGTTCCTTTACCAGCACATTCGCGGATACTACGAATTTTACCATCTTTGGGTGGCATACACTGAATAAGCTTAACAGCCATACCAAGATTGTTTGGATCAAGTTGTAAGAGTGCCTGTTTGAGCACCATGTCGCTAATGCGCCAGAAACGAAGACTCTCAGTGGTAGTTGTACGTAGATTTAAAACGTGTGCAAAGAACTCAGGGGAAATCTCTTCGCTTGTGTCATTTTTAAGCCATGAGTGAATTTCAGGATAATACTCTTCAAACGCAGTCACCATATCTTCCCGGTGATGAGGTTGGAGCACTTGTATTAAACGAACCAAATGTGGACGTTGTGGATGAGATTCACCACTGGCCCAGCGTATAAGAGTCATATCTGACATACCGAGTGCTGCCGCTAGACGTTTTCGTTCGGCGGTCGATTTGATAATGCTCTGTAAAACAATTGACCAGGCGGGGAGCTCATTGACCATGCTTGCCACCTCTTTTACATTTTTCGTATGATTTTTAGTGTGTAAACACATGATATCAGAGAGCGTAAAGTGCGTCAACCTTTGGTATGATGGAGAAAGATTTTAGAGGATAGCGGATGTACTATGGAAAGATGTATACTAGTAGTTGATGATGACAAAGAAGTACGAGAAATCATCTCGTTTGTGCTGAGGCGAAATGGCTTTGAGGTTATTGTTGCGAACAATGGACAGCAAATCCAGCAGGTTTTGCAAGAACGTTTACCCGATCTCATTCTGCTAGATGTCATGATGCCAGGAGAGGATGGATATCGCCTTTGTCGTTCTTTGCGGCGTGACCCTCTTACGCATCATATTCCTATTATGATTATGACTGCACACGCCGAAGCTATTTATCAACGTATCAGTAGAGATGTAGGCGCGTCACAGCATATTACCAAACCCTTTCATCCGCTCGACCTTACAGAAAAGGTCAAAGCTCTGCTAGGATTGGGAGAAATGGAAAATTGAGGCGTAAACTACTTGTCTATACGCTCAAAACTTGGTATCATTACAATCAAGAGTGTCTTGGCAAGTTCAAGGAAGCAGTGCGGTCATGCCAAATAAATACGAACGCGAGATCGAAGAGATTCTGCGTAATCTGGAGCAAACAGAGCCAAAGGCAGGCATTGGTCAGAAGTTTAATGAGCGACTTCGGCGTAAGCCTGCTGCACGTCCACGTCCACGTCCGAGCAGTACTTTTTCGCTTACCCTTACTGTCTCAGACTGGTTGTTGATCACCGTTGTAGGTATCGCGCTGATTGCAGGTGGGTGGGCGTATATTAGCGGCCCAACAATCATAACAGGTATTCTTGCAGTTGTTGGTTTGGTATGTGTAGTGTTGGTCGCTTTCTCACAAATTATCTTTAAGCCGCGTCGTCCGTCGTCAATTCGGTATGGCAACACAACGATTACTCCGTTGCGGCGAGGACCGCTACACACGCTCAGGACGCGCTGGAACTTGTTTATGCTGAAGCTGCGTTATCGTAAGCGTAGTAGTGGGTAGGGGGAGACAACTGGAAACAATTTGTGTTGAGGTGAGAAAAGTACTTGACAGAGTGGTAGAAGAATGATATAGTTCAGACGTATTAGACGGGGTGTGGCGCAGTTGGTAGCGCGCCTGGTTTGGGACCAGGAGGTCCACAGTTCGAGTCTGTGTACCCCGACTTATGCGGGAGTAACTCAGTGGTAGAGTTCCTGCCTTCCAAGCAGGCTGTCGCGAGTTCGAGCCTCGTCTCCCGCTCTTCTTAGAAAACCGTCGTCCTCGAGTGGCTTCACAAGCGGCTTAAGCACAAGCAAGCAGTGAGAGCACATCGAGACGGCGGTTTTTTGTATGGCGCAAAAGCCTTCAACGAACACCTGCCTTCTCTTTTGGGGAAGCATCTGCCTCGCCTTTCACTGTTCGACAAAAGTGTTCACGAGCACACTGACACAGACACCATGCCGAGAGTTGTGTACCGGTAGAGCTTTCTTAAAAGGGTGATTTTAGGAGATACTACAGGCATAGAATGTATCTGTCACATTCTTCTATCCAAACAAGGAGGAAAGTATGCCTGTACCAAAAAAACGTACCACATCGACCTCTGAAGTGACAAAGGTGGAGTCATCGGACCACACGATGCCAGATGCGCAGGAATTTCGCCACCATCTGCGGAGCCTGGCAGTCAGTGCGATGCGATCGGTCATTGAAGAAGTGATGCGCGAGGAGCTTGAGCAGTGCCTGGGAGCCGCATGGGGAGAGTATACTGCAGAACGCAAGGGATACCGCAATGGAACCTACACGCGTGATTTAGCAACGTCGTCAGGTCCGATTAAAGATCTCGAAGTCCCCAGAGATCGAGAGGGAACTTCCATACCCAGGTCTTTGACCGCTACAACCGCTACGAAGCCCAGGTCGCCGAAGGACTCACAGAGATGTTTGTTGCTGGGGTGAGCACTCAAAAAGTAGGAGACGTGGCCCAAACGCTGATGGGAGTTGCCCCGAGCGCCAGCACCGTGAGTCGTCTCAATCAGACGTTAACGCAACAATGCGGAAACCTGGCGTGAACGTCCTCTGCAAGAACACTGGCGCATCGTGTATCTGGACGGGGTGTACTTCACAGCACGCCACGGAGACCAAACCAATTCGACCGTTCTTTTAACAGCACTGGGTGTTGATCTGGAAGGCAACAAAGAAGTTTTAGCGTTGCGTGCCTGTGCCGAAGAAAGCAAAGACGGCTGGAGGTGTCTTTTGCAAGATGTGCGCCAGCGTGGTGCAACACAGATAGACCTGATCGTCACCGATGGGCATGAGGGAATTCTTTCAGCCGTGGCAGCGCTCCTTGCGGCAACCCCTCGGCAACGTTGTGTGGTGCATAAACAACGCAATGTCATGAATGCCATTGCTCATCGTGAGCGTAAAGAGGTAAGCACTGAACTCTCAGGCATCTTCAAACAAGAGAAGAAAGAAGATGTGCTCCTCAATTTGGCCGCATTCAAAGCCAAATATCAGAAGCGCTATCCCGAAGCCATCCGCAGTCTTTGCGAAGATGAGGAGCATCTTTTAACCTACTATGATTTTCCGCCAGTGATGCATCGCTACATTCGCACCACCAATGCGATTGAAAGTTTTTTGAGCAATGTGCGACAGAGGACAGATCAGATTGATACCTTTACAACAGAAACATCCTGTCTCACGATTGTGTGGGCAGTCATGCAGGATATTCATTTGCCAAGAATTCCCATCGGCTAAAAGCTGAACCATGATGGGGATTGAGCTTCGAAGCAACCAGCCGGAATGGGTGGGTCAAGAGGAGATGTTTGTTGCTGATGCTCCTGTGTAACGAACGCCTCTCAAAACGCTTTTTTCTCACGGCGTTTGAATATCTCCACTGCATGTTTCTGTTCTGCCACATTGTGTTGAGGAAGGGTCTCGCTTCCCCCTCTCTTACTTGTTTACCGTCCATCCATCTTTACACAGAATACGGAATGGTGTCCCTGATAATCCCGATCCATCTGACGAAGGAGGAGATGACGAAGGAAAGTGATAATGTAGAAGTCTCTATCCAACTAGCACCAATGCTGCTAGTTGGATAGAGACTTCTATCTTAAAGTCTTATGAAAAGCTATATCTCAAACTACAACACGTCTTAGCACACTTGTACGCGTATGTATTTCTCCTTGTTCCTTTAGGGATGGTACCAACGATAGAGATGGTATCAACGAGCGCAGCAACCTAATGAATGTTCGCACTCAACAGGTGCCAGACCTCGTTTTCCATCCCGACGATATAGTATCCTTGATAGGTATGTGACACTGTACCAGAACCACTGGTATTGACGGATGTGATTGTCAACGGAACTCTGACCGTGCCATCGTTCAAAATCGTCGTACCTTCAGAGTTAATGTTGATCGAGACGCTCTTTGTGTTGTCAAATCCTTTTGCAAACTGATAGGAAGACGTGGACTTGTGATACGCACTGCCCCAGATGCTATATGCGTCACTATAATCTTTGTTGTTGATGTCGGCATAATACTGCTCTATCAGAGAGACGGCTCGCATTACACTATTTTTGTTTGAATTGGTAAGCTGCAGATTAGCGTTGAGCAACCGGAGTTGACCACCTTCTATGCCAACAATATAGTAGCCCTGATAGGTGTTTACAGTGAGCGATCCAGTAGATGAGACGGTAGCTACTACCGTGAGCCGAATTTTGACGGTGCCGTCAGAAAGTTGAGTGGCTGCGCCGAGTTGTAGGCTGTCCTTCTGTGTGTTGGCAAAACCTTGCGAGAAGGTCTGGTAGGAGGTTGAACTGCGGTAGTGGCTTCCCCATCGATTATAAGCACTCTGATAGTTTTTGGCGTTAATGTCTGCGTAATAGAGACTAACGGTCGTTATGGCCTGTGATGGAGTGACGATGGTCCCACCTGAAGGATTCCCTGTTGACCCCCCTGAACTTCCGGTCGAGCCTCCCGTAGAACCGGAGGTCGTGGCGGGTGTGACTGATGTTGCGGTGGGAGTGTTGCCTGTAGTCGTAGGTGTAGTTTGTGCGCCAGTCTGAGATTGCGTTGTACCTGTGCGTGTAAAGGCGAAAACTGCGGTTGTGCCAACAATGAGCACAACGGCTACGATTCCAATGAGCCAGACCCACAGGTTGCGCCGGGGATTGCTGGGTGGCTGAGGGGGAAAACCAGAATTGGGAATACCTTGCGTTGGCGAATTAGGATTGTTAATCATTACTTGCCTCTTCTCTCTGCCCACCTCTTCAAAGCAGGCGCGTTGGTTGCGCGGATGCGCGATACTGGCAAAAAAGAAAGAATATGTATTCTTTTTCGCCTCTTGAAAGAAGTGTAGTGCGCGAAGAGAAAGAAGTCATGCTCATAAAGTTGTATTTCCTGCATATCTCCTCCTCATAATTATCGTAGCTTAAAGGAAACATTGTCTGAACCTCACTACAACTTTGGTCGTATATTCTCTTTTCTCCATCATTAGTCTTTTGGGCCATGACTTTTCGACTTAACTAACCTACACTAGCAACAAGTTAAGCAAATACTACGGCGTTGTAAAAAAGAGAATGAAGAGTTCTTTCGGAGATGGGTAACTCAGTCTTCATAACTCACATGCTCTAGCAGAAGAATCGCACAGGAACATTTCACCAATTGTCTCAATCAACACATTAAAAGGAGTATTACATGACAACTCTCACGACTCATGAACAACAAGAGATTGACCGCGCTAACTCGGAAGGGAAACAGCCAGTCGTGTTTGTACACGGCCTCTATCTCCTGGCATCTAGTTGGGACCCGTGGCGTACACTGTTTCAAGAACAGGGCTATGTGACACTTATACCTGGCTGGCCCGATGAGCCAGAGACCTTTAATGGGTCTATTGATGATCCAGAGGTCTTTGCCAACAAGCACATTAAGCAGGTTACAGATCACTTCAGCGAGGTTATCGAGCAACTTAAGATGAAACCTGCCGTAGTCGGTCATTCTTTCGGCGGCCTGATTGCTCAACAACTAGCAGACCGAGGTTTATCGGCTGTAACCGTCTCTATTGATGCACCTGGGTTTCGTGGTGTACTACCGCTACCGCTCTCCGAACTCAAATCAGGCGCACCAGTGCTGAGCAATCCTGCCAACTACCATCGGGCCGTCTCACTGACCTACGAGCAGTTCCGTTACGGATTTACAAATGCAGTGGAAGAAGATGAAGCTCGCAAGCTCTATGATATGTTTGCTGTTCCCGGTTCTGGGACGCCACTCTTCCAAGCTGCTGCCGCCAACTTCAACCCGTGGACGGAAGATCAAGTGAACACAAAGAACCCCATGCGAGGACCACTCTTGCTCATCGCAGGTGAGAAAGATCATACCGTCCCGTTGTCGGTTGTTGCTGCTGCTTACAAGTTACAGAAAAACAATCCTGCTGTCACTAAGTTCCACGAAATGCTCAATCGAGGGCATTCTCTGACCATTGACCGCGGATGGAGTGAAGTAGCTGAGGTCGCACTCGCCTTCATTACACAACAGCTTTCGCACTAAACTAGAGACTCCACCTGCTAAACAGAGAAGTTAGCAGGTGGAGTCTCTGCTTCATTTTGAAGTGAAACCCAGGAACAATGACAAGAAAAGGTCGAAAAATTATTCAACCTCTACTTGTAAGATAATCTTGCCTCGTGTGTGTCCTTCTGCTGCAAGCTTATATGCTTGTTGAGTCTGAGAAAGAGGTAAAACTGTATCAATGATGGGTCGAATCTGTTCAGCATCGATCAATTTACCGATTTGAACGAGTTGCTCTCGATTGGGTTCAACAACAAAAAAGACCGGACGTACATTCAGCCTCTTCGCCTCTTCATGAGAGAAGCGTGGACTGACCACGGTGACAAGCACTCCTCCTTGTTTCATTACTTGCCATGATCGTTCAAGTGTGTCTCCACCAACCATATCGAGAACAACATCAACATCGTGAACGGTTTTCTCAAAAAAGGTGGTAGTATAATCAATGGTCTCGTCGGCTCCCAATTCTCGTAGGAAGTCATGGTTGTGGGTAGAGGCGGTTGCGATAACATGAGCACCAGTTCGATGAGCCAGTTGGACAGCAAAAACTCCAACGCCTCCTGCTGCACCATGAATCAAGATGGTTTGCCCTGCAACAAGACCTGCGTGATCAAAGAGTGCCTGCCAAGCTGTCAGTGCGCTGAGTGGAACGGCAGCTGCCTGTACAAAATCGAGTGAGCGTGGCTTAGGGGCAAGCTCGCTGGGTAGGGCAAGCGTATATTCTGCTTCGGCACCATCACGATCAAAGGCTATAAGGGCATACACTTCCTCACCTTGCCTAAGCATCGTAACGCCAGTACCAATTTCCTCAATCACTCCTGCGAGGTCATGCCCCGGAATAGGCAACGTGCGCGGCGTTCCTGTTCGGGTCTGATAGGTCTCATTATAGTGCAGTTCGTTTGCGATAATACCGCTTGCATATACACGAACCAACACCTCGCCCGGCCCTGCATGTGGTTGTGGAGCATCCTCGTAGATAAGCTGTTCTGGATTGCCACGTTCATGAATACGGATTGCCTTCATGTCTTCCTCCTTATACATATGGATATATGCTTTAAGAGTCAGTATAGGGTCGAAAGCCCCTACTGTCATGGGCCAAAGGAAACATTTCAGAAGCCTCTTCATTTGTAGTGAACCATGTGAACGATCAGGGTTCTAACCCATCATACAAAAGGTGTAGTGATGCTACAGGATACAATGTTTCTTTTGCATCATGACTTTGTTTACCCTCGTGGCTATACTCACTTCCAGATGCAAGAAATCAGCGACGCCGCGGTCTGTTTCAAGACCATAGCTGTGCATCACGGCTTTTCGTGTGATGTGCTGATGACATATGCATTGAAACGCAAAGAGACAAGCCCGAGGGATTTTTCTCGTCGATTCTACACAACCTTTTGGGGAGAAATGTATGTTCAAACAAGTTTCAAGTACCACTCGTCGTGATTTCTGCAAAACATTGGGAGCGGTAGCAGCCACAACAGCATTCTTGGGTCAAAGTACACTCTCGGCCCATGCTGAAAGTACTCAGAACATGACAGAAAGCCATCACTTCGGTGCTGGTATCAATGTCTTACTTGTTCATGGAGCCTTTGCCGATGCTTCTAGCTGGAGCAGAGTAATTCCCTCACTTCAAGATAGAGGTTTTAATGTACTTGCCGTACAAAATCCACTGTCTTCTTTAGAAGATGATGTCGCGACGACACAACAAGCATTAGCGTCCCTCTCTGGTCCAACAATTCTGGTCGGTCACTCCTACGGTGGGTCAGTCATCACAAACGCTGGAACGACTGCCTCCAATCTTCTCGGTCTCGTTTATATTGCAGCGTTCGCCCCAGATGCTGGTGAAAGCGTAGGAGCCATTGATGCAAAGTTCCCCACTCCTCCAGGGAGCAACCACGTTACCCTATCGTATCGTAATGGCTACATTTGGGTGAATCCTGCCGCTTTTCCTGAGAATTTCGCACAAGATGTGGAGAACGATGAAGCACGTGTATTGGCGGTAGTCCAGAAGCCTATTGCACCTGCGTGCTTTGGTGCTCCATCAGGAACTCCAGCCTGGAAAAAGTTTCCCTCCTGGTACCTCGTCTCTACCCATGATCGAATGATTAATCCCGATGCTGAGCGTTTCATGGCGAGAAGGATGAAAGCCAAAACTTACGAGGTCGCATCCAGTCATGCTTCTCTCGTTTCTCATCCCCAGGATGTTGTCAAACTTATTGTCGCCGCATCTCAAAAAAGCCATTAAGCATACAAGAAGATTGTAACAGAAAAAGAGGAAGAAACTTCTATGTTTCTTCCTTAGAGGGTGGGTAACTAGGTTATGGCGCAGATAATAACAACGAAGCGTGTAGGCGTTCAAGAAGCAGTTAGAACTCGGCGGTCATTGGGACTTTGGGCAAGCATGGCGCTGGTCATTGGGAACATGATCGGTTCGGGCATCTTTTTGCTTCCGGCCTCTCTCGCATCTTTTGGTGGCATTTCTATCATCGGTTGGCTGTTTACCTCAGCCGGAGCAGTATTCCTCGCCTTATTGTTTAGCCGACTAGCGTCTATGGTCCCCAAAGTCGGCGGACCGTATGCCTATACACGGCTAGGCTTTGGCGATTTTGCAGGTTTTTGGATCGCCTGGGGCTACTGGATTTCCGTCTGGACAGGGAACGCGGCACTTGCAGTCGCTTTAGTGAGCTATCTGCAAGGCATTATCCCGATCCTGGGCGAGTATCACTGGTTGTCTGCGCTTCTTGCTATTGGGGTTATCTGGCTCGTTACCTGGATCAACTTGATAGGTATAAAACAAGCTGGCATCTTCCAGGTAATCACGACCATCATGAAATTGGTACCACTTGTAGCTCTGGCTGCTCTTGGCCTGTTCTGGGTGCATTGGAGTCACTTTGTCCCATTCAATACCAGTGGACAATCATCATTCGGTGCTATTACATCTGTCGCTGCCTTGACTCTCTGGGCGTTTCTGGGCGTCGAATCCGCAACTATTCCAGCGAATGATGTCGAGAATCCGAGCAAGACCATTCCACGTGCGACGGTTATCGGAACACTCGTGACCGCGCTTGTCTACATACTCAGCACAGTCGCGGTTATGGGCATCATTCCATTAGTACAACTCAGCAAATCTAGTGCTCCTTATGCTGATGCTGCCGGTCTCATCTGGGGCAAGTGGGCCTTTTATGTCGTGGTAATCGGGGCCGTTATTTCGTGTCTGGGAAGTCTGAACGGCTTTACGCTCATTGCTGGTCAAGTACCGATGGCTGCGGCACAAGACACGTTGTTCCCCCGGCTCTTTGGCAGAATGTCCAAGCGTGGTATTCCTGCACTTGGTATCGCCATTTCGAGCGTGTTGGTCACACTTTTGCTTGTGTTCAACTATTCGGGTTCAGGTAGTTTGATTCAGATATTCAACTTTATTATCCTCCTCGCGACACTGACATCTCTGGTACCGTATGCCTTTTGCGCGATGGCGGAACTCATGCTGCTGATACAGCAACCAGAGCAGTTCAGTCGTAAACGGTTGATAGGGTCCAGTGTCATTGGTATTGGTGCATTCATCTATACAGTCTGGGCAGTTTATGGTGCTGGTGCACAAACCGTACTTCTGGGCTTCCTGCTGCTCTTGCTCGGTGTCCCAGCTTACGTCTGGATACGCAAGCAGCAAGCCGACGAAGTGCGGAAGGGACAAGAAGGGGTCAACGACAAACCACAGTCGGACCATGCTCAGCAAATAGTCTCTTGATTTAATCAATGCGAATAGGCATAAAACATTTCAGAAAGGGAAATTTATGGCTACATATGGTGTACATTCAGAAGTTGGCAAACTACGCAAAGTGATGGTGCATCGACCGGACCTCAGTTTACAACGTTTGACTCCCTCGAACATACAAGAACTGCTTTTTGATGACGTGGTGTGGGTGAAGCGTGCCCGTCAGGAACACGATATGTTTGTCGAGATACTACGTGAGCATGGGGTCGAGGTACTACTTGTCAGTGATTTGCTGGCTGATACGATGAACGATCCGCTAGCACGTAAGTGGGTACTTGATCGTAAGTTGACACCTAACGATGTTGGTTTGACGTTCAGCCAGGAACTTCGTGCGTGGTTTGATGAGATGGATGCTCCCCAACTCGCAACCTACCTTATCGGTGGCATGACCTTCCACGAACTCCCACGCGAGATGCAGTCACTTGAAAGCGTGGCAGCACACGAGGCTGATTTCGTGCTTCCTCCTTTGCCCAATCAGCTCTTTACACGCGATACGAGTTGCTGGATTTACAACGGTGTGACGCTTAATCCCATGTACTGGCCTGCTCGCCGTTGGGAAACCCTGAATATCGCAGCAATCTATCAATTTCACCCCAATTTTCAGGATGCAGGGTTTGATGTGTGGTATGGAGATGCAAAACAGGAGAGTGGCAAAGCACATCTCGAAGGAGGAGATGTTATGCCCATTGGGAATGGCACTGTGCTGATTGGCATGGGTGAACGCACTACCCCACAAGCTATTAGTCAGCTTGCACACAATCTCTTCTCACGAGGTGGTGCAGAGCAAGTCATTGTTGCTCAATTTCCGCGAGAGCGTGCTTACATGCACCTGGATACGGTGTTTACTTTCTGTGATAGAGATGTGGTCACGGTCTATTCGCCCGTGGTAGACAACATTCAGGCAATTACTATCCGTCCCGGAATGACTCCTGATCAGCTACATGTGAAGCACGAGCATAAACCCTTTGTCGAAGTCGTTGCGGCAGCATTAGGTTTCAAGTCCCTGCGTCAGGTCACGACGGGTGGCGATACATTTGAAGCCGAGCGTGAACAGTGGGAAGATGGCAATAACGTACTCGCACTGGAGCCAGGGGTCGTGATCGCCTACGAACATGACGACTACACCAATACCAAGTTGCGACGAGCAGGTGTCGAGGTGATTCCCATCGCTGGTGCGGAACTGGACCGAGGACGCGGTGGCGGTCATTGTATGTCCTGTCCACTTCAACGTGACGCCGCCTAGTACGTATCGAAACATGTACGGCTCAAAACAAACGAAGCAGAGACCCTTGAGGAGAATAACTATGGCCTTCAACCTAAAAAATCGCTCATTTCTGAAACTGGACGATTTCACCTCCGAAGAGATCAAGTTCCTGTTACAGCTTTCCACAGAACTCAAAGCGGCAAAATATGCAGGAACGGAGGTGCCGCGCTTGCGAGGGAAACAGATTGCCCTCATCTTTGAGAAGGACTCGACACGCACGCGAAGTGGCTTTGAGGTAGCGGCTTACGACCAGGGAGCACACGTGACCTATATGGGACCGAGTGGTTCGCATCTCGAAACGTCCGAGACGCTCAAAGATACAGCGCGTGTCTTGGGCCGTTTCTATGATGGCATTGAGTTTCGTGGCTTTGCTCAAGCGGATGCAGAAGCACTCGCTCGCTATAGCGGAGTGCCAGTCTGGAATGGACTCACGAATGAGGCACATCCAACTCAAATTCTCGCGGACTTCCTCACGATGGAGGAACATGCCCACAAACCTCTTGAATCTGTCTCGTTTTGCTTCCTGGGTGATGTTGGCTACAACATGGGAGACTCTCTCATGATTGGAGCCGCCACGATGGGGATCGACATTCGGTTAGCCGGTCCCAGGTCTACGTGGCCCAGCGAGACATGGGTGAATCAAGCCCGGGTAGTCGCTAAAGAAAACGGGGCCAGTATTACTGTAACAGAGGATGTCATATCGGCGGTACGAGGATGCGACTTCCTCTATACCGACGTATGGGTTTCTATGGGTGAATCACCTGACCTATGGAGTGAGCGTATTAAAGAGATGCTACCCTATCGGGTGACAAGCGAACTGATGAGGGCAACGGACAATTCCAACACAAAATTTCTGCACTGCCTTCCCTCTCTGCACAATAAGGAAACCACGCTGGGGAAGCAACTTTTTGAGCAATATGGCTTGGATGGGCTGGAAGTCACCGACGAGGTGTTTGAGTCCAAAGCGTCAATCGTTTTCGATCAAGCGGAAAATCGGTTACACACCATCAAAGCGATACTTGTCGCGACGTTGGGAGGATAGAAGATGCGTGTCGTCGTTGCATTGGGCGGAAACGCCCTTCTACGTCGTGGACAGCTGATGATTGAACAAAACCAACGGGAGAATGTGAAGACAGCCGCACGTGCTCTCGCTGCAATTGCACAGGGGCATACACTGGTGATTACGCATGGTAATGGTCCGCAAGTAGGACTATTAGCACTACAGAATGCTGCCTATACAGTTGTAGAAGCTTATCCGCTTGATGTCCTGGGTGCGGAGTCGGAGGGGATGATTGGCTACTTGATTGAGCAAGAGTTGAGTAACATACTACCACCTGATCGACAGGTTGCGACCCTGCTTACGCAGACCGAGGTGGACCCAAACGATCCTGCATTCAAACGGCCTAGCAAGCCTATCGGTCCCGTGTATACGAAAGAGGAAGCCGAACGTCTGGCGAAAGAACGTGGGTGGGTGATCGCACCTGACAATGACGCCTTTCGTCGTGTGGTTCCCTCTCCCCTGCCGAAGCATATCTTTGAAATCAAGGTAATCGAGTTCCTGGTACAGCAAAAGGTCATTGTGATTTGCGCCGGAGGGGGTGGTATCCCAACAGTTATTCGCTCCGATGGTAGTCTCATCGGAGTTGAGGCGGTGATCGACAAAGATAGAGCAGGAGCCTTATTAGCTGAGCAACTCAAATGTGATGTCTACCTGATGCTCACCGATGTGAAGGCTGTCTATAGCAACTGGGGCAAACCGAACGCGCGAGTGATTGGCGAGCATCACCAGAAGCACTTCAGTCTCTTCCCTTTGCTGTAGGGTCGATGGGTCCAAAGGTGGAGGCAGCTTGTGAGTTCGTGCGTAAAACGGGAGGACGTGCTGTTATCGGAGCTTTGGAAGATGCATTGCTTCTATTACGTGGGGAGGCTGGCACCACAGTTACGGCCAGTACCATTGGGATTGAATAGGTCTCGCACTTTGCGGCTCTAAGATCATCAGTGGATTGTTTTGCAAACTTGTATAAGCCCTAGAAGAAAGCGAGAAATAGATGGCATCTAATCCAAAAGCACAAGACCCAAATTTTCCATTTAACAACGTGATAGGCATTCCATATCCAAAGCACTATGTGGTAGGGGTTATTGATAACCTACAGGAAGCTGAGAAGGCTGTACAGGCCCTACGGAACGCAGGATATGATGGAGAGAATATCCGGCTTTACCGTAGGCAGGAGGTTGTACAGCTAGCTCAAGACCAAGAAAAGAAGCAAAACATCCTGACGCGCCTCGCCATCGCACTAGATGAAGACGAAGATGTGGAAGTACAGTTCTTCGAGGAGGAGGCGTGTCGAGGGCATCACCTTCTCCATGTCTACGCGCCCACTGCTGTACTCGTGGACCGCGCGCGAGACATCTTTGTGGCTTATCACGCTCATACAATCAAGTACTTTGGAAGCTGGGCAATAGCAGACCTTCCATCATCACAATAGATGAGTAATGAGGAGAGGGTAAGCTGTGAGCTATATCGCCGCAACTCATACCGTCAGCTTGAATCACCAAAGTATGTCAGAGCCATTAGGTAAGCCTAAACAGTATGAATATGAATAGGAACACAAGCTAATGAACCAACAGCCATTCTCGTCTCCTTTCTGGAGCATGCCTACCAACGATGTTCTGCGGCAATTGCAGACAACTTCAAAAGGTTTGACCGATGAAGATGCCAATCTGCGGTTGAAACGCGCGGGTTCCCGTCATCTCAATGGCACTAGGAAAAGGCATGAACTTGTGTTGCTCCTTTCGCAATTTACCGATCCTATTAGCCTCATTTTGCTCTTCGCTGCCGGAATCTCCTTGTTTCTGCAAGATACGACCGATGCTATCATTATTCTGATTATTCTCTTTGTCAGCGGCCTCCTCAGTTTCTGGCAGGAGTATGGTGCCAACGATGCTGTGCAAAAATTGCTGGCGCGAGTGCAGGTGACTGCTACCGTCTTGCGCGATGGCACTCCTCAAGAAATCTCCGCGCAAGCAGTCGTCCGGGGTGATATTGTCATCTTACATGCAGGCGACCTTATTCCTGGGGATTGTCTTCTTTTTAATGAAAAGGACCTCTTTGTGGATGAATCGGCACTCACGGGTGAGACCTATCCGGCGGAGAAGGTGGTGGGCGTATTTCCCTCCACAACACCCCTTGCTGAGCGAAAAAATACGCTCTTCTTTGGAACTCACGTGGTGAGCGGTGAAGCTTCCGCCGTCGTGATCTCTGTCGGAGTGGAGACCGAATTTGGCAAGATATCTCAACGTTTGAATGTCAAACCACCTATGACCGAGTTCGAGCGAGGTATACGGCAGTTTGGCTATTTGCTCTTGGAAATCACACTTGTTCTGGTTGTTAGCATCTTTGCTATTAACGTCTATTTCCATCGCCCCGTCCTTGATTTTCTCCTGTTCGCTTTGGCTCTTGCTGTAGGACTCACGCCACAACTCCTACCCGCTATTATCAGTATCAATCTTGCTTCTGGCGCAAAACGTATGGCAAGCCAGCAGGTGATCGTCAGACGCCTCAACTCAATCGAAAACTTTGGCAGCATGAACGTTTTGTGTTCCGATAAAACAGGCACCTTAACAGAAGGCATCATGAAAGTGCGCTCAGCTTTACAGCCTGATAAACAGCCTAGCGAAAAGGTGCTTCTCTATGCCTATCTCAATGCTTTTTTTCAATCTGGCTTTCCCAACCCCACCGATCAGGCTATTCGTGCGAATAGTCAAGGGCAACTGGATATCTCATCGTATAAGAAACAGGATGAGGTTCCCTATGATTTCCTGCGCAAACGCTTAACAATTGTTGTGAGAAAAGACGAAGCCCATCTCATGGTGAGCAAGGGGGCGGTGCCAAATGTGCTTGATATCTGTACGACTGCTGAACTTGCTCCTGGTAACGTGGTTGAGATTACTCAGGCGGAAGCACAGATTCAACGATGTTATCAGAGCCTCAGTACACAGGGCTTTCGCACATTAGGTGTTGCATATAAGGAGGTGACATCAGCTCCTGTCACCAAAGACGATGAAAAGAGCCTGACCTTCCTCGGCTTCCTTGTCTTCGAGGATCCGCCTAAGCTTGGTATAGTTGAGACGATTAACCAATTGAGGCAGTTGGGTGTCTCGCTAAAAATCATCACAGGTGATAATCGGCTTGTAGCTGTTAATGTTGGTCAACAAGTGGGAGTCGCAACAACTCATGTGCTCACCGGATCAGACCTGCACAAGATGAATGACGCCGCGCTCATTCGACAAGTGAACGACGTTGACATCTTCGCCGAGATCGAGCCGAATCAGAAAGAGCATCTTCTTCTCGCTTTAAGGAAAGCTGGCAATGTGGTGGGTTATATAGGCGACGGTATCAACGATGCGCCAGCATTGCATGCCGCCGACGTGGGAATATCGGTTGATAGTGCGGTGGATGTGGCAAAGGATGCCGCCGATATAGTTTTGCTTGTCAAAGACCTCTCTGTGCTTGTGCAAGGAGTGCGCGAGGGCCGACAGACCTTTGCTAACACGCTGAAGTATGTGTTCATGGCAACCAGCGCGAACTTCGGCAACATGTTCAGCATGGCTGGTGCATCGCTGTTTCTCTCCTTTTTACCCCTGCTGCCCAAGCAAATTCTGCTGACGAACGTACTAACAGATATTCCTGAGACCACGATCTCCACCGATAGCGTAGACGACGAGGCGGTGCAAAAACCACGTCGCTGGAACATCGCCTTTATTCGTAATTTCATGCTCGTGTTTGGGCTTCTCAGTTCGGTCTTTGATTATCTCACCTTTGGAGTCTTGCTCTTCGTCTTACATGCGAACGTTTCTCAATTCAGAACTGGCTGGTTTCTGGAGTCGGTGATTTCGGCAACTCTGATTGTGTTGGTCATCAGAAGCCAGAAGCCATTCTACAGAAGTAGGCCCAGCCTCCCGTTGTTGGGTGCGACACTCATTATTGTTGCCTGTACACTGACACTTCCCTACACACCACTCGCACCAATTTTAGGCTTTCAGCCACTAAGTATGCTCTTTGTTGGCATGATGAGTGCAATCGTTGTTCTCTATATCTTCACAGCTGAGCTTGCGAAACGCTGGTTCTACAGTCGAGTCACTGCCTAATGTGTCATTTTCGTAGATGATGAAACACTTTCTAAGGCACTGATAGAGGATGAGGCGTTCAGTAGGAAAAAAGAACGGCATTGCCATTTGATAGCAGTGCCGTTCTTTTTTAGGAAATCATGCGACCAACATGAATTTTTCGTGTATGATACATCTTCTCTTAACAGCTACTACGGGAAGCAGCAGCTTTCAGCAGAACTTTCTGTTCCTCTGTGAGTCCAGCATAGATGAGGTTGCCATTAAACTGTCTAAGTTTAATAATGATATCCCTACTGGCATACGGCTCTACTAGACTGAAGAAGGCTGAGGTGCCGGGCTGGAACAGTTGTTTAAACTTCTCGATGGACCAGTCATCAATGTGATGTCCCCATCCTGAAAGCACTGTTTTGATTAGGAACTCCCAGTGCTCATGACTGAACCCGTTCTCACTTATTGGATGGGACCATTGCTGGACGATTACCTCACCATTCTGCTTGTAAGTAGCCATTGCTGCATTATTGACTGGAAATGATTCAGCTTTCAGCGTCTCCTGAAGCGTATCAAAAAGGCGTTCAGCGGCTTGCTCATCCTCAAAGACGAGAACGACCACAGTACTATCAGCCATATCGTTATTCCTCTTTTCTTCTTACTTATTAAAGAACACTTTGAACATTACAAGGAAAGCTTTTACGAGAACACATTTTTTGTCGGGTCAATAAGGGTATACTGCATCTCAGCGTCTACTGCTGCACGTTCAGCACGATCTTGCCACGATTTTGTCGTCCCTCTAGCCTCTGGTGGGCTTGCTGTGCCTCTTCCAAAGGAAACACGGAATCGAGATGAATAGAGAGTTGCCTAGTATCAACAAGATGAGCGAGTTCACTCAGTTGTTTGCCATTTGGTCGAACATAAAAGAGGTCTGCCTTAACACCTTGTCGCGGCTTTACCTGCTCCAGGTCCACGATAGAGACCATGCGTCCCCCATTCCGTAGCGTCTCCAAAGCACTTGCGGCTGTCTTCCCTCCGACACAATCGAGTACGGCATCGATGCCTTCTGCATGAGTAGCACATACAGCAGCAACGATATCGGTTTGTGTATAATCTATGAGTTCACTCGCACCAAGTTCGGACAAATACCCATGATTGTGTGTGCTGGCAATGGCGATGATGTGTGCTCCCAAACGAGCAGCCAATTGAACCGCAAAGCCTCCTGTTGTGCCAGAGGCCGCCGTGATGAGAAGCGTTTCACCTGCTCGTAGAGCAAGTGCCTCGGTGAGAGTCTGATACGCTGTTAGTCCGTTGACAGGAAGTGCTGCTGCATGTAGAGCATCGACAAGAGTTGGAGTAGCAGTTACGAGATCTGCGGGAATGGCGACATATTCAGCGTAATGTCCAATTCCTGCTTGGTATGTAAAGCTCATCACGGTGTCGCCAACGTGCCATCTTGTCACATTCGATCCAACCTGCTCGATGATGCCAACTGATTCCCAACCAAGAATGAGAGGAAATTGCTGTCCTTCCAAGGTCACGGCTCCCTGACGTGCCTTCACATCCCACAGGCCCACACCAGCCGCTTGCACGCGGATTAAGACCTCGTTCTGGTCAAGAGTGGGAATGGGTAGGCGCATAAGTTCGAGGCGTTCTGGCCCTCCGTAATCCGTGATAGCAATAGTTTGCATAAGTTTTTCTTTTGCCATAGGAAATACTCCAAATTGTCTTTTCGCTCTACTGTTTCTCGCTAGCCCCAGCGAACTCATCTCTTCTTTCACACCAACTAGTGTAGTATTGTGTGAAAGTGATGTCATGAGTCGAAAGATGTATTGTGAGTTAATTTCCCGTTCTCTTAGAACCATAGACATGCAGAATGTAAAACACGTCTTATGCTCCATTAAGATAAGTAGTATGTGAGAGGGATAAGTGCCTTAGGAGGTGCAGTGATTTACATGTGATAATTAGGAGGAACCTGTATGGGCGTCTCATACAGGTTCTTGGAGCCGCTAATTTTCGACCGCGCCCAATGTGCGCAACACCGCTTTTTGTGCCTCAGTAACACCTCGAATACCTGAGATGTCGAGTCGCTCGTAAGGCCGCTCTAGGCGCAGCGTTTGCAGATGCTCACCACTCTCGATATTCCAGAGAAGAATAGCCCCATCTTGCCCACAACTAGCCAGCCTATGACCGTCAGGACTTACCTTGAGCGCATACACCATTCCCTGATGTGCCTCTCGCACCCGTATGCGCTGTCCGCTGTCAATCTCCCACCAGCACAACTTACCATCACTGCCCCCACTGACAAGCTGCTTTCCGTCAGGACTCCACACGACTGTAAAGGCTGCCCAGGGATGGGCAGACAGAACGTGTATCCGCTCTCCACTCTCTGCCTTCCACACGATGAGTTCTCCATGCTCTCTACCACCACTGGCAGAAGCCAACCATTTCCCGTCAGGACTCCAGGCCACACTCCTGACGCCCCAGGTATGCCCTGCCATCTGTCGCAGCAGAGTCCCATCGGAGCCGTTCCATAGATACACGAAGCCATCCCACCCTGCGCCGACCAACTGCGTGCCGTCAGGACTCCAAGCCACAGTATGGATACGAGTCGGTTGCGGGGTCTGTGCGATCCAAAGATACGCATGTGCTGGGATGTCCCATACCTGCACTCCCCGCATAAAGCTTCCACCTGCTAACTGGCGTCCATCGGGACTCCAGGCCACAGACAGGAAGAGAGTGTCATCTGCTTCGGGGTCCTGAAGCATCTCGATACAGGCACCTGTCGTGGGGTTCCATAGTCCAACATGCCCATCATTCGCCGCACTTGCCAGCAGCTGTCCATTAGGACTCCATGCCACTCCCTGCACAACTTCGCTATGTCCACGCAACACGCTCTGGGATGGAACTGGAGCGACCTCCCAAAGTATCACACCAAAAGAGCCACCTGCGATGAATCGTCCATCGGGACTCCAGTCGATGCTAGTAAGGATCTCTAAGTAACAATCAATGGTGCGCAAACACTGAGCACGTTCCACGTCCCACATCTGCAGGAAACCAGCACTGCTACTGACCAAAGTGTGGCTGTCGGGGGTGAAGGCAATGGAAGCAATTAAGTTGTCATCCCCAGTCCGCAAACACGCTCGCGCTTTCCCCTGCACTATGTCCCAGAGGAAGATTGTGCCATCCCATTCCCCACTGGCTATGGTGCGTCCATCAGGACTCCAGGCCACACGCATTCCTCGGACCATATGCCTAAAGAATGTCTGGAGACAACTCCCGTTTTTCATTTCCCACAGCTTGAGAGTACCATCATGGCCCGTACTCGCAAGTTGTGTGCCATCGGGGGAGAAGGCTAGACCTGTCACCCAACTGGCATGTCCCGAAATTCGTTGCGCGTGGATGTCAGTATCCGGCATCTCAGGCTTCCATAGCCAAATGCTTCCATCGGCGTAGCCACTGGCAAGCAATCTACCATCAGGACTCCAGGCCAGTGAGTAGACTGTGGAACTCTGACCAGCAAGCTCTTGCACCTGTGTGCCGTTCTGCGCGTCCCACAGTCGAATCAGATTATCATCTCCTCCACTTGCCAACAGGTGTCCATCGGGAGAAAACGTGATATCGTTGACGCGCCCGTTGTGCCAGCCCATCCAGAGCAATGTGCCATGCTCGATCTCCCAGAGCTTGACCGTATTATCCCAGCCTCCGCTCGCAAGGGTGCGTCCATCAGGGCTAAAGGCCAGTGCATAGATATTGGTGATGTGGCCCAGCCAGCCCAGGTGCAAGGTCCGTTTTGCCTCCTGACCCCACTCCCACACCCATATGTTCCCTTGAGTACTGGCCGCAGCCCAGTACTGTCCATTCTTACTAATGGCGACTGCTGTACTCTGTCCGAGAGACTCGGTAAAGACGCTGTCTCGTACAGTTGATCCAACCAGCCATGCATCATGCATCTGCATCTGTAAAGAAGCTTCGCGAAGACCACACCCTGAAAGATTGATACCGTGGAGTTGCCCTTTGAGCTGTCGCAACAGCATCACAATGTTGGTGGGTCCATACCCGTGCGTGTCCAGGTCAAACGACCGTATCAGGTCAAGAGAGTATAGCAATTGCTGTTCAATTGCGCCTTTGCGGTGCTCTGCAACTCCCAGGTGAAAAAGGACAGGTGCAAGAAGAAGCCGCTCCTGAGTTTGCTGAATATACGTTTTCGCGCTTGCCAGGGAAAGCGCATAGGTGAGCAGGACATCGTGCTCATGGCGTTGTACGTCACGTGCCATGTGCGTGACCAACTCGTCCGTGACGTACTCCATGACCACCGATTGTAGCGTGAAGAGCGTCCGTTGCGGTCCATGCTCAACGAGCGAACGACGACGCAAGTCTTCGAGAGCTTCCAACAGAGAAAGGCGTGGCACAGGTGTGACAGAGAGAGAGAGCAAACGGCTGATGTCCGTTGGCTCACGCACTATGGCAAGCCAGCGCAAAACCGATTGTTCGATAAAGGTCAAGCGTGCGAATTGTTGGGCGAGCAGAGTGCGTACACCTTGAAAGATGAGATACCCTTCCGCGAGAAATTCTCCAATCTCGCTCCCGAATAGCTCCCGAATCGTTTCTGCCACTATTTTGAGAGCAAGTGGGTTACCCGAATAGGCGTCGATCAGTTGTCGTCTTGCTTCGGCGTCTCCTTGTAGTTGCTTTTCTAACAAAATATGTTTGCCAGCTTCCTCATCAAGTCCAGCTATATGCAAAGAGCGTACAGGTGTGTGACTGCCCTCCAATGACTTTAGTTCAGCAGGTTTCTCACGTGAGGTGAGAAGAACGCAGCTTTGATGTTGGGTAGTACCGATACGCTCAAGGAGTCGCCCATAGCCTTCGTAGCCGACTCGATATTGGCCTGACTGCTCTCCTTCTTGTAAAAGTGTTTCCATGTTATCCAGCACAACGAGACAACGACGCGTTTGTAGCAATGTAAGCAGAAGGGTCAGACGAGCCTCCATGCGTAGCGGAACATCTACAATAGGTTCAGGGGCAAGAGCCTGAATCAGGTCTGCCAAGAGTTCCTCACAGGGAATAGCATCACGAACCGAGCGAAAGACGGCAACGTTGACTGAGGGGGCAAGCTGGTGCATGACTCTGACCGCCAGTGCAGATTTGCCAATGCCACCCATCCCAAGTAAGGCAATCAAGCGGTATCGGTCTTCTTGTATCCACGTCATCAGTTGTGCCCGTTCGCTCTCGCGTCCATAAAAGGAGATTTCAGCAACCTCTTCTCCCCAGTCAACAAGTCGTTGTGCGATGGATGTTGGCATTTGTGCCGTGTTGCTTTCTGCTGGTTTAGCCTGTGATGCTTGCTCATCAAGCAAGGTACGCACCCAGTGCTCATCGAAGAGGACTTTGAGGTGTGCCGCTTTCCACAACGTATGCGCTTGCTCGATCTCGTGCCCTTGTGGAAACACGTGTTGCCGGATGCAGAGTTCCAAAAAGAGCTTAAGCGAGTCAGCTTTGGGGGATCGGGTTCCCGCTTCCCAACGCTGAATGGCACGATCTGTTACACCTAACTTTTCAGCTAATGCTGTTTGTGTGAGGCCAAGGGCGGTACGTAACGTGACAAAGTGTGTGCCAAACGTAGCGTCAAGGTTCTGATGGTGAGATAGCGATGTCATTACTCTTACTCCTGTTGTTTTTTTACTTCTTCCTGACACAGAGTATTTGGACCCGACCAAACCCGACCAGCAACACCTACCACGAGGTCCTGATATTTCCGAGTGATGACGCTACACTACAAGACAAGGAAGAAAGAAAGTTCACCCGGAAGAACTCCTTTCTTGAGAGAATAGGGAACCTGCTGTTTTCAGGTTTATCCGTCTCTCTTACCTCTAAAGCCTTCTTTGTAGTGCTTGCTGATCTCATTCATTGTGTACATACATAGTGTTACGAGGGAGCGATGGCCTTGTTGAGACAGAGACATCATATCTGTGTTCATCGGCTGCTCCCTCTTCCGGGGAGAAATAACATGAAAGAACTAACACGAACGCATCACCTTTTCTCTAGTATAGGCAATAGGTTACCGTATGGAAAATATTCTACCTATGCTTCCTTGCTTCTATCTACCGTTGCATCTCGTGGTAACGATGATGGGCCAGGCAATTAGATATATAAGTCTAATCTCGCACCCACCATGCTGTTTGACGAAATAACACGTCCCTGTAGGGACCAGGTTGATCACGTCCTCTTGGCCTCTGTATTGCCGATAAGGACGCGATCAACCTGGCCCTACAGGCAACGTATTCAGATGAATATATTAATTACACAGTCCCTATGATCTCAATGTTCAATCGCTCCCAAGAGTTTCAGACTAGCTTTTTGAGCCTCGCTCAACCCTAGCGCGTTTGTTATATCAAGGGCTTCATAGGGACGCTCGGAATGGAAAGTGGCGCGATGTGTAGCATCACGCGTATTCCATAATTGAATGAGGCTATCTGAACCACAACTTGCGAGTTGTGTTCCGTCGGGACTGACACTACTTGCATAAATCCATGCACGATGTCCTTGCTGCACATAAGGATAGCTGTTTTTCTGGCTGTTCCACCAGCGAAGTACGCCGTCCTTGGCACCAATGATAAGTAGGTCTCCTTGGTGATTCCATGTGATCGTCGTTATTGCTGTGCGCTCAGTGGCAAAAATTATGGACTGTGTTCCGCGATACGTATCCCATATGCGTACTACGCCATCTTCTCCGCCACTTGCAAGTAATGTATCAGCTGGATACCAGGCCATGCCATAAATAGCCCTATTGTGAGAATGCGTACTTCTTTGTTGCATCCCATTTTCTGCATGCCATATACACATAATACCATTATTGTTGCTACTTGCAACAAGTGTGCCGTCGGGGTTCCAGGCTACTGCCCTCACTGGTTCGCTATCCTGTCCAATCCAACGCGAACTCCCATCGGACATGTTCCACACACGCACCGTCTGGTCCCAACTGCCACTTGCAAGCCATTGTCCATCAGGACTCCATGAGACGCTCATCACAAGACTCTCGTGTCCCCGTAAAACTTGCACACATTTGCCCGTTGCTGTATCCCAGATACGTATAGTGTGGTCATAACTCCCACTGGCGATGCGCGTGCCATCGGGACTCCACTCCACCGTTCGCACGGCCCCTTGATGACCGAATAGCTGTTGTTGTGCTGTACCGTTTGCAGCATTCCAGAGTGTTACCGCTTTCTCACTACTCCCACTAACTAGCTGCGTACCATCAGGACTCCATGCAACGGCAAGTAGGGAAAGCGAATAGCCCTGTATAACGCGGACGCTTACGCCGCTCTCCACCTCCCATAAACGCAGTGTACGATCTTCGCTCCCACTAAGTAACTGTTTTCCATCGGGCGTAAATGCGATGGAACACACAACGTTCGTATGATCTGCTAGCACGCTTCGTTGGCTATTGCTTTGCATGTCCCAGAGCCGGATTGTACCGTCATTGCTACAACTTGCGAGTATGGGTGCATCAGGACTCCACGCGATGCTACGCACAAAGTCAGTATGACCACGTAGCACGGCTTGTATGCTACCGTCGGCTACGTTCCACACTCTGACGGTCTGGTCTCGGCTAGCACTCGCAAGACGTGTACTATTGGGGGAGAATGCAAGTCCCAGTATCCAATGTGTATGACCGGAGAGTGTCTGTACATTTGTCCATGTCCGTGTTTCCCATAGTTGAATGAGCTGACCAGAACCGCCACTTGCGATGAGGGACCCATCAGGACTCCATGCCACGCGTACATCACTATGATGAGGATTGTCAAATATACGGATGCACGTTCCTGTACTTGTATCCCAAAGACGCATGGTGCCATCGTCACTGCCACTTATAAGTTGTCGTCCATCAGGTGCGAATGCGAAACTCGTCACGCTATCGTTATGTCCTTGCAAGACGAGCTGCAACATTCCACTCTCAACATGCCAGAACTTGATGGTCGCATCGTTACTGGCACTGCTAAGATAGTGTCCATCGGGGCTAAATGAGAGTGCATTCACGCGATCAGTATGCGCAAAGCGTATCATATGAAGGAGTTGTCCATCCTCGTGCCAGAGACGTACTTCGCCACTATCGCTACCGCCAGCCCACAATGTGCCAGTCCCACTTATGGCAACACTGGCTACAAGGCGCATGGCCTCTGTAAACAGTGTTTCACGTACCATAGCACCTTTGAGACTGGTATGCTGCATCTCAACACCTTGTAGATAGGCACCGCGCAGAACGAGTTGTGAGAGGTCCAAGTGACGTAAGTGACCATGAAGTTGACGCAGGAGGGCAAGTATGTTTGCTGGACCATAGCCTTGCCTATCCATTGGCAGTTGTCGCAGTGTCTCTAGCATCCGTTTAAGATGAGCATCAAGTTGTGTTGTTTGTTGGTAAAGAGTACGTAGACGATCAAGACAAGGAATGACTAATAGACGTTCTTGACTGACACGCACATAGTCCTTTGCTACTGCATTAGAGAGTCCATACTGACAGAGAGTCGTTACATCTCCATGTTGTATCTCTTCAGTGATGTGTTCGATAAGCGTGTTGGTGATAAATTCCATAACGACTGATTGTAACGTGAATGTACTTTGGTTATGCCCATATTCAAGTAGGGAGCGTCGTCGTATATCGTGCAATGCCTCTCGTAAATGTACACGAGGAACTGGGGTCGCGAGCAGTGCATGAAGTTCATCCAGGCTGAGTGGTTCACGGGCAAGCGCGAACCATGCGAGAATAGACTGCTGTAGCGGAGTCAGACGCGTGTAATGCTGAATAAGCAAGGTCCGTACACCGCGTGTAAGCAACTCCTTCTCCGCGAGAAATGGGACAATTTCGTTGCCAAAAAGTTCACGAATGGTTTCGGCGATTAATTTGAGCGCGAGGGGATTGCCGGAGCAAACACGAATAAGTTGGTTTCTTGCCTCTTCATCCCCTATCAGGTCTTTCTCTTGTAACAGTTGAGATGCAGAGTCATTATCCAATCCAACGAGGTATTGTGAGCGTACAAGGGTACGGTTTCCCTCCATCGGCCCCATTTCAAGTGGTTTCTCTCGACTTGTCAGTATGAAACAGCTTTCATGTACGCTATTGCCGATACGTTGTAGCAGCCGACCATATCCCTCATAGCCCGAACGATAGTTGTCGTCCTGCGTCCCTTCTTGTAGGAGCGTTTCCAGGTTATCTAAGACGATGAGACAACGCCGTACACGTAACTGCTCAAGCAGGAGTGTGATGCGGCGTTCCAGTGAAGGTGGAAGCTCTACCAATGTGTTTGGTGAAACCACATGCAGGAGATCAGCAATAAGGTCTTCACAGAGAGGGGCGTCACGAAGAGTACGGAAGACTACTACCTCAAACTGTTCAGCTACTCGATGCATCAACTGAATGGCGAGCGTCGATTTCCCCATACCACCTATCCCAAGCACGGCTATCAGACGGCAACGATCTTTGAGAACCCAATCGCTTAACCGGGTTAACTCCCCTTTGCGTCCATAAAAGGACGTGACATCAAATGCCTCACCCCAGTCTATCCGAGGAAATTGCTGACTAGAAGGTGCTTGTGCGCTTTGAGTAGACAGTTGCGTCGCTGCTACATATGATGGTGATGAGAGTATTTGTTCAGTCAATAATGCTAGCATCCAGTGTTCATCGAAGAGGACTTTGAGTCGTGCCGCTTTCCACAGTGTACGTGCCTCCTCTAGCTCTTGTCCAGGCGGAAATGCACGGTGCTGAATGGCGAGTGCAATAAAATCTTTCAAATGGGAAACCGTTGGAATGCTCAGACCACCTTCCCACTTTTGGACTGCTTGCTCCGAAACACTGAGCACTTTCGCGAGTTCCGCTTGCGTGATGCCAATGGCTGTTCGTACTGTGACGCAGCGATTGGCAAACGTATAATCACGCTCTCGATACTTCGAGCGTTGGGTCATAGTGATGCTCCCAAAAGACAACGTAACCCTTACCGCAAAACCAACCAACACGTACTGACAGTCTCTCTCGGTTAGGGTTACACTTCTAGCACGGTATGTCTCTGTTATAGCAGTACACAACCTAAACAGGGAGGCATGGAGGGAACCGTTATAAGACTCTCCATGTTTCCCAGTTCTTTTGTCTTTCGCTATCATAACAGATGCGTAAGTGCATGACTAGTGCAAGATGACGGTTTTTTAGGATGTACAGAAGATACCATCATCTGAGTAGAGAAGCGGGGAGAGCAAGAAATGATTTCAGACACCTTTGCGACCAGTCATATCTGACCAGGCAGAAAATGAGTGTAGCATATATCAATTTATAGATGCGAAATTTGCGCCTCCTGCGTCTACGCACACTATGCAAACACGTCCTCGTCTTCTTACGCTCTTACAATGTGTACTATGCTCTCCTCTTACGTTAGTCTCCGCACCTCCTGGCTTTGGGAAAACGACATTGCTCTCACAATGGACTCAATCGCTTGCCAACGAGCATGTTACATGGATATCTTTCGATGCAAGCGATAACGAGCCGTTGCGTTTCTGGAACGTCGTATGTACTGCACTTGCACAAAAACATCTCACATTTGGTACGCTTCAAGCAAACTGTGTGAAAGAGAATCCGTCGGCCTTTTTAACACTGCTTATCAATACCTGTTTCATGCAACAAGAGCCAATGGTCCTTGTGCTTGATGATTACCATACAATTACAGAGAGCACTATTCAAGGGCAAATGGCATATCTGATAGAACATCTTCCTTCTCATGTACATATCGTCCTCTCAACGCGAACCGACCCGTATTTGCCCCTCGCGCGATTACGTGCGCGAAATCAGGTCGTGGAAGTACGTACAAGCGCCCTTCGTTTTACCTATGACGAGGCCGCACTTTTCTTATATGAGGAAATGCATCTCTCCTTAACAGAAGCAGAAATTACGTATCTTGTAAACCATGTAGATGGATGGATTGCTGGCTTGCGTCTTGCTGGCTATGCTCTTCATGATCAGTACTTGACGAAAAATGTAACCGTTGCTGCGCGTGGTAGCCAGCGGTATCTTCTGGATTATATTCTTGATGAAGTTTTATTAGTGCAAGAAGAATATATCCAAACATTTTTGTTACAAACAGCATTGCTCTCTCACTTCTCGGCCTCACTCTGTGATGCGGTTCTTGGTCAGCAGAATAGCTGGCAGATAGTGCAGTATATGGAACGCGCCAATCTTTTCCTGATTGCCGAAGACGATGAACGCAAATGGTACCATTATCAACCCTGCTTTGCTGAGGCACTCCGTACCCGTTTGGAGCGAACGAAAGAGAGTGAAATGATACCCGTGTTGCATCGTCGGGCAAGTTTCTGGTATGAGCACAACGGTTTTCTCATTGATGCGATAGAGCATCTATGTGAAGTGGCTGACTGGGAACACGCCGTGGATTTGCTTGAGCAGGTGGTGCAACAATGGAGCATTGGGAATGCAGATGTGCCTTCTCTTCCAGAACTACAAAATCTGCTAGCACGTCTGCCTGCAGCACTGGTTCAACTACGCCCCTATCTTCGCGACAGTATCAGCTTACTTGAGCTAGAGGAGCAAAAAGTCCGCCCTTTATCCCTTCCTCAAGAGAAAAAAGCGTATAGAGAGTTCTCTCTACAAAAAGCTTCGTTACAACAAGTATTGGATCCGCTTAGCACGCGTGAAATAGAAGTGCTACAGTTAATGGCGCAAGGTGTTTCAAACAGAGAGATTGCGAACGAGCTGGTCATTGCTATGGGAACGGTCAAGCGCCATGTGAGCAATATTCTCTCGAAATTACAGGCAGGCAACCGTACTCATGCTGTAGCGTGTGCGCGTGCTCTCGGTCTATTGTACTAAGTTCAGAGAATGCGTTCCTGTTCAAGACTGCTCTTTCTCAAAAGCTCCCAATGTACGCAGTGTCTCCTTCTGCACCTTAGAGAGTCCCTTGATACCTGTGATATTGAGTCGCTCGTAGGGGCGGTCTTGTCTTAATGTGCGCAAATGTTTCCCACTCTGGATATCCCATACCTGAATGATATTATCATCGCCACAACTAGCCAATTTTTGACCATCGGCACTCACTTTGAGAGACTGGATTGCTCCTTCATGCCCCTGTTGGAGTAGGGTACACTCTCCACTGCGCACATTCCACCAGCACATGTTCCCATCGTTGTTGCCACTAAGCAACGTTCCAGTCGGACTCCAGATTAGAGCATACACAATCGTACTAGGTTCATTCAATGCCTTCAGGAGTTTCTCACGCTGCACATCCCAGATAAAGAGTTCTCCACCGCTCTCTTCGCTGCCACCTCCACTGGCTAGCAGAGTCCCATCGGGACTCCACGCTACGCTCATAACCATGCCATAATGCCCTTGCAAAGACGCTTTCAATGTACCGTTAGAGGCATTCCACAGGTATACACTTCCATCATCACCACAGCTAGCCACGTACATTCCGTCAGGACTCCATGCTACACGACGTATTCTAGTTAACTGCATACTACCTTCCCATTGGCGAGTCCCTGTTGTCACCTTCCACACCTGAACCCCTTGCCGATAGCTTGCACAGGCGAGAAGAGTTCCATCAGGACTCCACGCCATACCATAGAAAAGGGTGCTGACGGAGTCAAGATTTTGCAATATCTGCTGAGCCTCTCCCGTGGTCGTCTCCCACAGACGCACAGTATTGTCCCACCCGCTACTAGCTAGAAGCCTTCCATCAGGACTCCATTCCACTCCAAATACGAGGGAGCGATGACCTCGTAACAACTTGCATGGTGTTCCACTTGCCATATTCCATATGGTTACCAGCATATTTGATCCCGCACTCGCGAGCAGTGTCCCATCAGGACTCCAAGCGACATCGTAGAGAGAGACTCCATAGCCCCGCATGGTACGCATACACTGCCCTCTCTCCATGTCCCATACCCGTAACGTCCCGTCTTCACTGCTACTCAATAGGCTATGACTGCCAGGTGTGAAGGCGAGATCGTACACTCCAGCGGTGTGTCCATACAGTTTCGTCCGATAGTTGCCCTTGACGGCATCCCAGAGACAGATGATCTGATCGAAGCCACTACTGGCTAGTAAGCGTCCATCGGGACTCCAAGCTACCTTTCGCACTCGATCCGTATGTCCCATCAGCGTTTGGCGCAAGCTTCCACTGGTCATGTCCCATAGCTTAACGGTGCCATCCCAACTCCCACTAGCCAATAGTGTGCCATCGGGGGCAAAAGCAAGTCCCAGTACCCAGTTGGTATGACCTGTAAGAGTCCGTATGATAGTGCCGGACTGCCCTTCCGCGAGTTTCCATAGTTGAATAGCTTGATCGATACCCCCACTGGCAAGTAGACTCCCATCAGGACTCCAAGCCAACGCGAATACAGGACCTCTGTGATTGGAAAGCGTCTGGAGCTGCGTACCTTTATGGACATCTAATATCTGGATGATGCCATCATCTCCACCACTAGCTAGCGTGTGTCCATCGGGAGCAAAGGCTAGACTCTCAATGTTGTCAGTGAACCAGTGTGCCCAGAGCAGGGAACCACTTCTCATGTCCCACAGCTTGACAGCACCATCCCAGCTTCCAGTAGCTAGCGTGTCTTCATTCGGACTGAAGGCAATGACTCGTATCGTTTCGCTATGTCCTTGCCATGCCAGATGTAGGAACTTCCCTTCTTCGCGCCACACTCGTACTTCTCCACGTCTGCTACCAGCAGCCCAGTATTGTCCGTTGTGGTTGATGGCTACCGACCAGGTAATATCGAATGACTCAGTAAAAATGGTGTCATGCAGGATAGCTTCGACAAGGGATGTGCCTTGCATCTCGATACCTTGCAGAGATACTTCTCGAAGGGCGAGATGGGAGAGATCCAGGCCGCGCAAGTGTCCGTACTGCTCATGTAGCAATGCTACTATGTTTGCTGGTCCATAGCCTTGAGCGTAGTGGGTTCGTGTACGCAATTCGTCCAGTAGCGCGAGCAAATGTTTCTCTACGGCACCGTGCTCTGAGTACATCGTGCGCAACTCCGCTAGCAGCGGAGTTACAAGGAGTCTCTGCTGGGTCTGCCTTATGTATTCCTTGACGGTCGCCAGTTCTAGGGCATGCTCAATCAGGCGAGCCAACCGACCTTGCTCAATCTCGCTGGTGGCCTCTGTCAGAAGTAGCGCCGTTGCATATTCCAGCACGACCGAATGGAGTGTGAAGCTGCCCGCTCGTTGTCCATGCTCAATCAGGCTACGGCGGTGTAACCCTTCAAGAGCTTCTAGCACCTGCACAGAAGTCCTCGGCACATGAAGGACTGCCAGCAGTTGCACCAAGCTTACTGGTTCACGCAGAATTGCGAGCCAGAAGAACAGGTTCTGCTCGACTGTCGAAAGTCGGTCGAATTGCTCGCTCAGTAGCTCTCGCACGCCGCCAAAGACCACATCGCCCTGTGCCAGGAATAGTGCAACTTCGCCCCCGAAGATATCCACAATTGTCTGGGCTACGATTTTTAAGGCCAATGGGTTGCCTCGGTATACATCGACCAAGCGCATTCGGTCGTGTAGGGAACTCATCACTTCTTTCTCCGCTAGCAATTGAGCACCGGCACTTGCATCCAACCCTGTGAGCCTCAAGGTACGCACCGGCGAATGGTTGCCCTCTAGATGCACGAGTGCAGCCGGTTTCTCCCGACTCGTGAGTAACAGGCAACTCTGGTGCATGCTCTCCCCCATCCGTCGTAGCAGTTGTGCATACCCTTCAAAGCTCTCACGCATGTGGCCTGTGTTCACGCCTTCCTCCAAAAGTACCTCTAGATTATCCAGTACGAGGAGTACACGTCGTTCACTCATCTGCTCTATGAGTAGATGGAGTCGTCCTTCAATAGAGTCTGGTACATTCTGCCGTAGCTGCGGAGCGAGTACCTGCAAACACTCGTACAATAGTGCGTCACAAGTTGGGGTATCACGTAGGGACCGCCAGATCACCACCTCGAAATCCCACGCCACTTGATGCATCAACGTGACTGCTAATGCCGACTTACCGACGCCTCCCATGCCCAGCACACTCACTACCCGGCAGTGTTCTGCGATAACCCAAGAGTGTAAAAGGTGGAGTTCTTCCTCGCGTCCATAAAAGGTCTCGATGGCAGGCGCAGCCCCCCAATCTATGTGAGATCGGATGGTAGGTTGGACTATAGCCTGCTCTACGTTCTGTATTCCTGCTTCCGACCCAGGAACTACGTATATGGTTTGTAGCTGTTGTGTGTCCAGTAGCTCTTGAAGCCACAGTTTGTCAAGCAAGACCTTCTGATGTGCCGCTTGCCAGAACGTCTTGATTCCCTCTTCCTCGTGTCCCACAGGGAAGATGTGTTGTTTGACGGCGAATGCTAGCAGTGTTTTGAGGTGTTCGGCTTTAGGATAACTACTGCCTGCTTCCCACCTGCCAATCGCTTTGCGCGAGACACCCAGCAGTTCAGCCAAACCTGCTTGCGTCAACCCAATGCTCGTGCGCAAATTGAGCATGGCCTGTCCAAAGACATAATCTTGCTTATCGTAGAAGGACTGCGTCATGAGTCGGTTCCTTTCTACATGACCTATGGGAGCGCACAATGGGACATGAAGGGACATGAGATGGGACGTGATGGATACTGACTTCCCGGAGTCCTTCGAGTATATTTATCATGTTGGATGCGCTCCATGCGAGTCCACGCTCATTGAGGAACATTTGAGGGAAGAGTAAGTAACTTCAGACGTTCCTCTAATTTCACCTCTCTATGATAGCAGATATGCTGGGGGACTACTAGATATGCTCATGCGTTCTCGCGTCGCTACAAAAAGGAGAGATGTTGCCGAGATAAGGTCTACGTGATCGTTTCACATAAAAGGTGTTTTCAAATGATTGATGGATGTATAGCTCCATCAATTCGTGTCTGGTAACGAAGAGGTGAAAAGAAAATGACGACCACATACTCGCACTTTAATCAGTCGATGGTCCAGCAAGAGCTTGTACTCACAACAAAACTCCATCCGCTATCTTCCATCCACTCTCTGGTCTCGCGTCCACGGCTGCTGGCGCGTTTAGATCAGGGGCTTGAAGGGAGGCTCATGCTTCTCTCTGCACCTGCAGGTTCGGGGAAAACAACGCTCCTTGCTGAGTGGCTCTCTTCGCTCCATCGTTATAACGTACCATCTGCATGGGTCTCACTCGACGAGGGGGATAACGATTCTACACGCTTCTGGCACTATGTCTACACTGCTTTGGAACGGATTCATCCTAGCATTGGTGAACACCTTTCTCAGTTCTTTCAGGCACCCTCTCATTCTCATGAATCCATGCTCATCCACTTGGTGAATCTCCTTACAGAAGTGTCTACATCTTTCGTGCTGGTGCTAGACGATTATCATCTCATCACAACTGAGCAAATTCATTCCGAACTTACCTTTCTTCTTGAGCATATGCCGACTCATATGCATCTAATACTACTTACACGCTTTGAACCATCACTGCCTCTGGCTCGTTTGCGTGTACGAGGACAGGTCTTGGAGATACGCGAAGCCGATCTTCGCTTTACCTACGATGAAGTGGAGCAGTTCTTCACCAAGACTATGAGACTCCCATTTACGCCTACCCACCTTGAGTCACTAACGCGAAGAACCGAGGGTTGGGCCGCGGGTCTGCAGTTGGCTGCTCTTGCACTCCAGAGCCATCCCGATCTCGATTCGTTCATGACTTCGTTTACTGGTAGCAGTCGCTATATCGTGGATTATCTGCTCGAAGAAGTGATTAGTCACCAATCGGAAGAGACTCAAACATTTCTGCTCTCCACTTCCGTCCTTGACCGCATGTGCGCATCTCTTTGTGCCTATGTTCTGGATAATCACCAGAAGGGAGGAGAACAAGAGCAGCAGAACCTCACTCGCTCATTGAATCCCAGTCGCTATTGTCAGGAAATGCTTGAATACCTGGAGCGTACAAATCTTTTCCTCATTCCGCTTGACCACGAGCGACAGTGGTATCGCTATCATCACCTTTTTGCTGAGGCACTCCTTGCTCGTCTTGATCTTCTCCATCCCTCACTGGTAGACAAGCTTCGCATACGAGCCAGTACGTGGTATGAGCATCAAGGTTTATTGGGTGAGTCTGTCGAACACACACTGACCACAAAGGACTCTAATACTTACCAAGTCCCAATAGCTACTCCTGCATCTACTGTACAATTATTACCTAGCGTTTCGCAGGTCAAGCAACAACCACTCCTCGACCCCCTAAGTGAGCGTGAATTAGAAGTACTTCATGCAATGGCTGTTGGTGCGCCGAATGCAACTATTGCTCGACAATTGGTTATCGCTCCCGCCACTGTCAAACGCCATCTAAGCAATATTTTCTCGAAATTGGGTGCAGTGAATAGAACTCAAGCGGTAGCACAAGCCCGAAACCTTGGTATTATCTAGCTTCATGTACAACATCCATGCATCTCTTTTCACACAGCCATGAGCCGAGAGGCTCATGGCTTTTTGCTTGCATAGCTTTCTACAAAGATACCTGAGAAGGTGTACTAACCAGTAAACACTACTACGACTTTCGGATGATGCACGTATGATGATGCACGTATTATGATGATGCACGTATAAAGAACACAATACAGCTTTCAGGCCATGACTTTCCCCTCACTTACAGCCATACTGAAGGTGTGCGGGGGAAGGTAAGGCAGAAACGTGAGAGCATTAGCATCTTTGAAGCAGTGCAAAGCCGCTCCGCTAAATAAAAAAAGAGAGGAGTAAAAATAATGAACTTTGTGAAGTCTCCATGCGACGAAGGCGTGATACGAACAGCATCCGATGCATTCGGTTACACGCCGAGTATTGGAAGATGGTGCTTGTGGCAACGATTTGGGGATCGAGTATGGCCTTTATCGATGGCTCGGTTGTCAATGTCGCTCTACCCGTACTGCAAGTGGACCTGAACGCGACGACTGCCGATGTGCAGTGGGTTATAGAGGGATACGCACTCTTTCTTGCCGCCCTCATTCTTGTGGGTGGTGCGCTAGGTGATTCCTTTGGAAGGCGGCGCATCTTTGCTGTTGGTATCGCCATCTTTACCCTCGCGTCGGTGGGTTGTGGGCTATCTCCAAATGTGGGTCTTCTAATCCTTGCTCGCGCTGTTCAGGGGATAGGAGATGCACTCCTGGTACCGGGAAGCCTTGCGATCATTAGTGCCTCGTTTAGTAAAGATACATGTGGCAGAGCCATTGGTACGTGGTCCGCTTTTACGTCGATTACCTCGGTGATTGGTCCAGTGATAGGTGGCTGGTTGGTGCAATACGCCTCCTGGTGCTGGGTCTTTTTCCTCAATGTCCCCTTAGCTGTAGTCGTACTAAGTGTGTTGTTCTGGCGAGTACCGGAGAGCAGTGACGAAGGGAAGAGAAAAGGGCTAGATTGGTGGGGAACTGTACTTACGGCACTTGGGCTGGGGGCTATCGTGTACGCACTGATCGAAGCAGGCTCAGTTGGCTTGGACCAACCACAAGTACTGATTACCTTGTTCGTTGGTATCGCCGCGCAGGTTGCATTTGTCGTCGTAGAAGCACGAAGTAAGGCACCAATGGTCCCACTCGCGCTGTTTCGCTCTCCTACTTTTAGTGGCACCAATCTCCTGACGTTCTTATTGTATGCGGCATTGAGCGGCCTGACCTTCTTTTTGCCCTTCGATTTAATCCAAGTGCAAGGCTACACTCCTACGGCAGCTGGTGCAGCTCTCGTGCCGTTTGTGTTCATTATGTTCCTGCTTTCCCGGTGGGCTGGGGGTCTGGTAGACCGTTATGGTGCAAAGTTGCCACTGGTGGTTGGCCCGACCATCACAGCTTTCGGTTTCGCGCTCTTTGCTGTGCCTGGTATTGGTGGTACGTACTGGACGACATTCTTCCCGGCCGTGCTTGTGATGGGCCTTGGTATGACAATAACCGTTGCTCCATTGACAACTGCTGTGATGGGCGCGGTGGAAGAACGTCACGCTGGAGTTGCATCCGGCATCAATAATGCGGTTTCTCGTGCAGCAGGTCTCCTTGCCATAGCCGCACTTGGTATCGTAATCCTATCGGCCTTCACCAACAGCCTTGATAGTCACTTAGCACAACTTAGCATATCCCCTGAAGTGCGCCAAGCAGTTGAGGTGCAGCGCATCAAGCTAGCTGGAATACAGCTTCCTGCAACTACAAGTGGTGAACTTCAAGTTGCCTTCAAGCATGCGATAGACGAAGCATTTGTAAGCGGTTTTCGCATAGTCTCGCTGATCTGTGCAGGATTAGCTCTTACAAGTGCTCTCTGTGCATGGTTGATGGTAGAGGGCAAAACACCAAAGCAGACGAGCGTGATAAGTAAAACAGAGAGGTATGAATGCCAGCAGCAAACAGTCTGACTACTATTCTTTCGATATAAAACAGGAGGTATAACAACATGTCTTGGCAATTCGATACAACACATTCCAACATAGCGTTTTCGGTGAAACACTTGATGATTAGTACTGTGCGTGGTCGCTTCAACACTTGGTCTGGCACGATAGAGCTTGACGAGCAACACCCCGAAACCGCGCATATTGAGGTAAGAATTGACGCTGCAAGCTTTGATATGAACCAATTGCAGCGCGACTCCTCCGTCAAGTCGCCAGATTTCCTAGACGCAGAGCAGTACCCGACCATTACCTTTAAGAGCACGAGGTTCGAGCTATCGAGCAAAACGATAGGCAGGATGTATGGTGATTTGACGATTCACGGTGTCACCAAAGAAGTAATCCTTGAAGTGACACAAGATGGGGTGATACGCGATATGCAGGGCAATCGTCGCATTGGCTTCTCTGCTACGGCCTCCATCAGCCGTAGGAACTGGGGTCTGAACTGGAATGCTACTCTTGAGACGGGTGGGGTGGTAGTGGGTGACCAGATCAATATCCAGATTGAAGTGCAGGTCTACCAAATACAACCAGCACTCGCTCAAACGATGGACTGAGCCGAACACTCCATGCCTGTCTATGTCTATGACGAGACTTTCTTATCACAGGAGTGGACTTGATAGTTTCCTCCACTCCTGTTCTGAGGTGCTATTGTATGCATAGTATACCAAAAGAGGTGAATTCTTATGATGATTGAAAACCGGATACACAGACAACGACCGTTGATAATCTCCCTCATCGGTCTCCTCCTACTAGCATTGATCGCCTTGGTGTCTGAGACGACAAACGCTCGCGCTGCCCAGGTCGTGACACACCAAGCTCAAAGGGTCCAACTTGAAGAACTCAGTATGATCAATCAACAAACTGGTTGGGCTATAGAGAAAAACCGTGCCCGTGTCTTCTTCACTAGAAAAGGGCTTCTGCACTGGACAAATGTAACACCTGCGAGTCTTCATTTCCCTGTAAATGATTCAGCAAATGCGCTGACTGCTTTTTCCTTTCTTGATGCCAGACATGCTTACATAGGTGTTTTGCAACATGGCGCGACAAGTCTTTTACGGACGCAGGATAGCGGGAAGACCTGGACATCGGTCCATTTTAACTTTTCTCCGCTCACCGATGTTGACATTTATCAGATTACGTTTCTCGATGCTCAACACGGCTGGATTGCCTTCGATAAAGCTCATGGCTTTGGGAAGTATCAAATAGTTCTGATGAGCACGAGTGATGGGGGAAAAACGTGGCGACAACTGCTCGATACTACACAAAGCTCACTTAGTGGTCTCCCTGACAGAGGGACAAAAACCTTCCACTTCACGAGTACTCAAAAGGGATGGGTAACAGGGCCAGAAGATGCCACCACCAATGCACGTCTCTATGAAACCAACAATGGGGGCAAAACCTGGATCAAGGTTCCTCTCCCGGCACTTCCCAATGTAGCGTACTCGGTAAGTTATGAACCATACTTTACTAATACCCAGGATGGGACACTTCCGGTCAGGTATGGCACCCTGCAAGGTACATACTACTACCTGTTTACCTATCGGACTCACGATGGAGGCAAAAACTGGATGGCAAGCACGGCACTGCAAACGAAAGCAACAACCGAGTTGAACATGTTGACATTCCGTAACGCCGAGCAGGGTTGGGTTCTAGGGCTTGATAGTAGCAGAAAGCCTGTTATACATCGAACCAATGATGGCGGTCGAAGCTGGAAGATAGTGCATCCGGCAGGCTTGCAACCATTCACAGAGGTGATACTCGACCTGGATTTCTTGACCCCCACTCTGGGCACGATCATCGACAAGGCTGATGATGGAACACAGACACTCTTTCAGACGAACGACGCTGGACAACACTGGTATGCTCTACATCCACTTTTAAATTAGCAATAAAAGGGCAGTCATTGGAGAGAAGCAAGAGACAATCCGAACGTTGATACCGTTGATGATTTCCCAACGGTATCAACGTTCGGATTGTTTCTTGCTTACCCAATCATACGCTCTGGTGCCAAAGTAAGGCGCAGTCTTGCACAGGCGCGGTAAAAGTACGTTTGGGCCGTTGTGGGTGGTATATGAAGTTTTTGCCCAATCTCTATGAAAGTTAGTTCTTCTGTATACCGCAACCAGACGACGTTACGAAACTTTGGAGGCAGAGATTGAATGGCTGCGTGTAGATGTGCAGAATTGTCTTTCTGTTCAGCGATTTCTTCAGGCAGGGGAGCCATGTCCAAGAACGTGGAGAGTGCTGAAACACCTTCCTCTTCATACACCTGCTCTAGTTCGGAAAAATAGGTCCACGGATGGCGCTTGTGTTTGCGTTGCTCATCAATGCAACGGTTCCAAGCGATACGGAATAACCAGGGTTTGAGCGAGGCTTCCTTACGTTCCGATGTTGAATTGTTACAAAGCTTGGAAATCGACACATAAAGTTGAAACCAGACAAATTGCATCACATCATATGCTTGGTCGCTACCAACACGTGCTCGTACAAAACGGTATAACAGAGGCTGATAACGTTGAACCAGTGTCTCGAATGCGGTCTGATTGCCAGTATATGCTTGCTCGATGAGCATATGATCGGTCAAATCCTGTTGCGGTAGTAGTGCGTACATACTCGTATCCTCAAGATAAGAAACAACTTTATAATTCCTATACCCAAAGTGTAGCTTTAAGCATGAGAGAAGTCATGGCCTAGAAGAGGTATTGTATTGGGAAGGAGTCATAGCACTTTGGGATGATACATGTGCCTCTTCAACATCAGCCTTTCGGCGCATGACTTTTCGGGCATCTCACTCTACACTAGAAGCAAGTCAATCATTGGTTTCTTGACTGCGACGAATAGATAGAAAGAGATACTGCGAAGATGGCACAGGAATTCTATCAGATACGCGTGAAAGGACATCTTGACCAGCAGCAATGGAGCAACTGGCTGGGAGGGCTGACAATCGCTTATCTGGAAAACGGAGAAACACTTCTTTCTGGTTCCCTTGTTGATCAGGCAGCACTGCATGGTGTGTTGCACAAACTAGAGAATCAGGGCGTGCCGCTTATAGAGGTTCGTCGTGTTTCCCCTGACGACGTGCCACCATCGCACTAGCGCAAAAAACGAGATGAGGTAGAACTTCATCTAGTCACACAGAAAACATACTACACTTGTTTGTGAAAAAGGAGATATCCATGTCAGATCATTTAGATGCACCAGGTTTGAAATCACCCAATATGGACGCTCGCGTTGATATTACAGATATCTATGTGTTCCAAAAGCCAGGAGATACAAATACGTCCGTTCTCGTGTTCAATGTCAATCCCGTTGCTCCAACGCTTGCCGACGCGTTTGCAACGGATGCAATCTATGAGTTGAAAGTGGATACGAATGGCGATGCTGTTGCTGACATCGCGTATCGCTTTACGTTTTCCCTCAAAGAGCATGATGTGCAAACCGCGACGGTTCGGCATGCTAGAGGAGAGCAGGCGAAAGGCACTGGCAATGAGGGAGACATCCTGTTCCAGAACGTGCCTGTAGCCTTTGGAGAAGAGATTACTATTGCTGAGGCAGGAGAGTATCGCTTCTTTGCCGGAATACGAAGCGACCCCTTCTTCTTTGACCTGGAAGGCTTCAAAAACGGAATGCAATTCACAGGCGCGGATACCTTCCTGGACAAGAATGTCTTCAGCATGGTCTTAGAACTTCCGAATAGCGCATTGGGAAGCAATCCCAAAGTAGGTATTTGGGGAAGGGTGTTGATACCTAAAGATGGAAACCCGTCTTTCCAGATTGACCGTATGGGCCGCCCCTTTGTCAACGTCGCGTTTACCCAAGGCGAGGACAAAAATACCTTGAACCGCATCGAGCCAACACGAGACCGGGAACTGTTTAGTGAGAAGTTTACCGATCTTTTCGTCTCATCAGGGCGAAGTTTAGAGGATGCTCAACAAACGGCTCTTAGCCTCCTTCCAGATATTCTGGACTATGACTACTCTCAACCTGCGGGCTATCGCAATGGTCGCTTGTTGACAGATGACATTATTGATATACAGCTAGCAGTTTTGACGAATGGAGCTGTGACGACAGACAAGGTAGAGCCGCATAAGGATTTACTAAAAACATTTCCGTACCTCGGTCCTCCACATCCTACCATGAAGTAGCGAATGAAACTCTCCTTGCTTCATAGCTCACGCTTTCGCGTGTAGCAGAAAAGGCGAAAGTGAGTAGCTCAAGCACCTAGTTCATTGAACTGGTGCTTGAGCTATTTCGTGTGTGCTTCAAACGTTATTTAACTCTTGTCCAGACGTAAGAGTGTGAGCGCAATAATGGGAAAGAGAAGTACGGATAAAAGCCCGGCGGCAACGAGTGCCGCGCCAGTTGCTGTTGTAATCAAATGCAATGCTAAGCCGATTTGGGTGGCCGCAACGATAAACGAAAGCGATGTTGCTTGTAGCAACCCTGCAACAACTGAACGACGGCTCCCAACAAGTGGACGATAGAATAATGCAGGTATGCCTCTGACAAGGAGCAGTGCAAACAGAAAGATTGGGACACGTAAGATGGTCGAGGGACTAGAAAGCAACGCAGTAAGGTTGAAGTTGAGACCACTTGCCACAAAAAATATAGGCACGAACACACCGAAGCCAACGGCCTCCAGCTTTTGTCGAAACAGAGGATGCGTCATCATGCGGTCTTGATCAATGAATCTGAGGATGACACCTGCGATAAAGGCTCCGAGGATTGTTTCAAGTCCGAGTGCTCCTGCAAGTGCGACGAATGCAACGAGAAGCAGAAATGCACCGCGTATACGAAGTTGTGCGGTTGTGTCTTGCAACCTCTGAAGGACTGCTGTCAAGTGCATCGAGCGTTCTAAGCGCAGAACGACGAAGGTGAACGCTGCAGCCAAAAGGATAAATCCTGCGAGCAGCACAAGTTTTGTACTCGTGCTTGTTGCCTCATTCGAGAAGAAAAGTGAGAGGAGGATAATTGAGCCAAACTCGGCAAACATCGCTCCCGCAATGACAAGCTGTCCAAAACTCAATTCGCTTTCACCTGCATCTTTGAGTACAGGAATAACCACGCCCAATGCGGTTGCAACAAGTACAATGGCAATAAAGAGTGGTGAGAGAACTTGACCACCTAGAAAAAGCAGGAAACCAACAAACAGAGCCAGTGCGAACGAAACGAGAAAACTGCCACCGACAAACACAAGAAGACGGCCTTTTAAGCGAGCAAGTTCAACTTCCAAGCCCGCAAGAAAGAGCAGGAAGGCTAAGCCAAGCAACGAAAGGATTTGGATCGGAAGATCAACATGGACCCAACCGAGTACGGAGGGACCAAGAATAATTCCAGTAATAATTTCAAGTACAACTGATGGCAGACGACGTGCTGGACTGAGGCCGAGGAGGAGTGGGGCTAGAAATGCAGCTACTGCGACAAGCAATAAGCTAGAAAATGAAATAGTAGGCATACTTTCCTCTTATAGATTGACGATGCGGATCAATAATAATGAGGGACATCCTCTGATTCTCTCGCGTATACAGTACCATCTGACCAGCAAGGGAACCAGAGGGAAGTGTTTTCCGCCTAATGATAAGGAACATACACACTTCTCTTCCCTCTCTTTTGATACCCTTGTTACTTAAGAGACCGATGGTGCCTCTTGCACACGTTCCTTCACTGGACGAGGAATCTCCACTTCTGGATGATTGACTGTCTCTGTTCCGTCGATCATTTGCTCTTCTTGTGGAGGCAGAAACAAGAGGACATACATAGCGGCGAAAATCGGCAGGTGTCCAAGTAGTTCTGCTGGTGGGAGGAATGGCAACGCGAGGTTAAAGGGAATAAACATACCGAAGATGACTATCTTCGGCAGAATGCCACTCATAAGTGTCAACCCAATGGTGAGTTCAATGGTTCCGGCAGCCAGAATGTAACGCTCGTTCGTGAACCAAGTAAGCCCAATCAACTGTGCAACATTAAATGTGGCGTGCGTCTTCAAGAACGCCTCTGCTAGTCTTGGATCGAGGAGTTTTTCTGTGAATGCTACCCACGCCAGTGAAAATCCTACTCCCAGACGCAGGAAGAGTGGAGCAAGTCGCCAGTAGCGTGCAAAGAAGGCAAGAGGTTCTTGATGTGGTCCCGGTCTCACCAGACCACGCCCAACAATGAGCAGGTAGAGGGCAACTCCAACATAAAGCGTTTGTTCCAGTACTGCCCAGACTGGATAGAAAAAGAGTGTACAAAGGAACACTGCGATCAATATCAGTGCTCCAACACGAGTGAGCAGGCCACTGATGAAACTGAATGCGACGAACACCTCAACGCCTACAAGCACAATGCCAAAAGCATTTCTGCCTACAGTAAGGTTGGGAGCGAAAAGGCATAGGCTGACCGCTACCGCAATAAGACCGATTGCAGTTTGTACCGCAAGAATAATCTGATTGGATCGGTCATAATAACGAAGAAATCCTATCTGTGGAAAGCGATTATCTCCTCCAACCAGCACACGTATTCCTGCCAGAACTCCAATACCTGCACAAGTTATGGCGATGCAAAGAAGAACTGGAGGAGTGAGCAACAATCCAAATTGGGGTGGGTAATCTTGCCAATTCGGGACAAACCAGCGTTCGTGTGCGAAGGCAACTGTCGGAGCAATTAAGAAGAGCACAAGAAACAATCCGGCACGTAAAAGTATTCTGTAAAAAGTTGACATAGTAGCTTCCTCTCTTATGTAAAACTTGCTTAGCCTATTTTTCTTCTAGCCTCTCTCCACACGTAGGGCAGAAATGCACTCCCTTCACCTCTGGTTGTATAGCACCACACCGTAAACATATCCTTGCTCGCACGACCCCACAAAACCCACAGTATTTCCAATGGACTGGAACTTCTTGTTGACAGGTAGAACAAAGAACGAATTCTGCCTCAAATTGTTTCAACGGCGTCCCATCAAGAGTTGCTGTGTGAGCAAAGCGACTGGGAAGCAACAACGATGAGTTGATTTGCTCACGAGAGGATGTCGTTGCCACCACTGTCATATATCTATCACAATCATCCAACTCGCTACAAAGCTGACTCTGCCACTGCATACACACGTCTTGCGTCTCTTGTTGTGCTAACATATCAAGCCCCTCAAGGTACAAAACACAGGGAGACACCTCTTTCCCCCGTTCAAAGAGGTCATGGAGAATCTGTCGTCCGTACACAGTCACTCTCTCTCGTTCCGCTTTGCTCGGCTGACTCGCTGAATCGGTAGTGCCAACGTTTTCGCTGGAACCGCTACTTGAAGCATGTATCATTTCGACAAGAACAGCGAGAGAGAGCGAAAGTAGAGGTACACCGACTTCGCCAGCAATTGCGTGTACAAGAGAAGTTCAATTCATACGAGAAGAACCAACGAAGAGCAGTCCGTAGAGGTACACATTTATGTTCTGTTGAGTATGTTGAGGATTCCGAAGGAAAGTTGTTACTTCTCTCAGCTCCTGCTTGACAGAATGAAACCCTTCTATATCAGAAAAGAGAGTGGTTGGTCGCTCGAAGCTGCTGAGGATTCTGTTAGAAATTCCATTTCCACGCTGTTGTCGGATTCGCGAAAAGATGGATTGATCCATTGATGCAGCGTAAGCGCGTCCAGAATGCTCTGTGAGAGAGAAGGGAAGCATACTACCTCCTAGCGTTTATAAGGAACAATGCGAGGAGTGGTTGAAGACGTTGATGGCGTACACAGCCTAGCAATATGTGCTCTAGCTGAACGCTTGAGGCATATTGGTACATTGCAAACGAAATAGCCCCGTCTATGCATGTTTGTGTTTTAGGAGACAATGGGACATTACTCTTCTCTTCTCGTACAACTGTATGAGAAGGAAAAAGCGTGAGTACTTGCTCACGAAGCATCGCTTGATCGAGTTTCAGCGCGTTGAACGCCTCTGTGATTCCATCGTTATCTTGAGCAAGAATGCCAAGGAAGAGATGCTCTGGAGAGACTTCTGTAGCATTCATGGAAACGGCTTTCCGTTGGGCAGTGGTGATAGCCTTATAAACCGTTGTTGAAAAGTAATCTTGATCCTGCATATTTGTCATACTAGTATTCATATGTCCTTTTCTTGTATCGTTCTCATACGGCAGAATGTCCTGCGTTGCCTTTATGCTCTCCATGTGTCGGAGTAATTCGTTCAAGCGTTAAGTGGGCTGGAACTGTACACGTGCTAATGGGCAAGGTCACAAGCAGCACACCGTTGCCATACGAAACATTCGCATATGCGGCGTTGACGGTTACAGGCAGATCGAGTTCCCGGTGGTATGGTCCAATGCTCCACTCATCGCACAATAATTCCTTTACATTCTTGAGCAAGCCACGTCCATCGCCATGAAGAATGAGTCGAGAGTTGTTTGTGACTTCAACGAGAATATTCTCCTCTAATCCTGCCATCGGTGCTGCAACCATGAGTCGTTCGTTTGTTCGATAGACCTTTACTGATATATGCTGCTGTTTAAGTTGTTCGTGCATTTTATACACCTATCCATCTGTTTTTTGCTTCTCCATAAGAGTAAGTATAGTTCTGAGAGGAAAGGCTGTCATGGGCCAAAGGGAACATTATTGGATGAGGGACTATCCTGTCTTTCTACGCCTTTTGGCTTACTGCTGCCACGTATTCTCGATGTATCATCTCGACATCGTTTTACTATCACTTATATAGTGCTTCTGTCTCTAATTTTCATATAGACATAAATTTGAGAAGTAATGAGTCTGCAGAAGGCGAAGAGAGCAACCACGTTTGGGATGAAGCTTCGAGTAAACACCTGCCTAACTTGTTTTTCTGAAAGAGATGCTCTATAGTGGCTTGGTAAGCAGTTCCAGTCAGGAACAACCTGCTTGAGTGAGGTGGCGAACACTTTTGTCAGCACTTGGGGTGCGTGGTGAAGTTTGCTAAAGGCAGGTGGTCAAGTGTCGAAATGCTTGTGAACACTTTTGTTGGGCACGCTCGTACTGAATGCGGCAATGCTAAAGCCGCGTGTGAAGCCATTTTGTAAGAAGCAGGCGGTGATAGAGGAACAACCTGCCTTCCAAGCAGGCTGTCGCGAGTTCGAGCCTCGTCTCCCGCTTTCTGTGTGTGCATCGTCTCTCTCGGATGGCTTCCAAAGCCACTTCACCCGAAGTGTCTTTCAGAAGTTTTCTGAAAGAGACGATCTCGTTTTTGGAAGGGAGGGTGCAGGGACATCCTGCGACGGTTTTGGGCAACACTCTGCCTCGAGCAAAGGAAAAGCCTGCCCAAATTTGGGTGCATTGCATCATCAGAAATCTTGAACCATGACAGCATGAAATCGGATGATTTGAGGATCATTTTGTGCTGTTGAGCAATGCAAGAGCCTTGCATCATCACGCTTTGTTGAGAAAAGATGAAGGTGATGCAATGAAGGAAACGAGCAAGATCCTTGATGAGGCATGCGAAGATGTCGCTGTCGTTTCGGCGTCTTTGACTCACATGAGACCTCGTAGGAGGAGGCGGAAGGTGGCAGTGGGATTGAGTCTGGAAGCGAAGCGCGAAGTTCTTGTGCAATTCATTCCTCAGTATCAAGATGCAGTGGGGACGCAGAAACGAGTGTTGCTGGACGACTTCACTCGCCTCACAGAGTATCATCGCACGTATGCGATCTGGCTCTTCAATCACCAGACGCCAAAGCAACACCCTCCTGCGCGTATCCGCCGGCGAGACTACGGAGCAGAGGTCGAAGAAGTGTTGGTGCAGGTCTGGAACGCTGCCAATCGTCTGTGTAGCAAGCTGCTCATCCCGTCTCTGCCGATGTTTCTCGATGCGCTGGAACGGCATGAGCATCTTCACCTCACCCCAGAGTGTCGAACCCGCTTGCTCTTGATGAGCACGGCAACCGCAGACCGTCTTCTTCGCCCGCACCGACAGCAAGAGCTGCGCGTCCTCCGTTCGACGCGAGCAGGAACGTTGCTCAAGAGGAACGTTATGAATATAAATACAAAGCCAGTTCACCTTGTATCTGTATCCATACTTATATATACACGCCCTATTTTGCTTCCGCAATGGCGACACCACTGTCAATGTAGCGTTGTCCCAGTGCGTATAGGACGACGGGAACAACGAGTGCAATCAGAGTGGCTGCCATAAGTTGTGGGTCCACTGACTTATAGGGATTCGTGAATGCAAGCAATCCCAGAGGAACAGTACGGTTGCTATCACTACTCAGGTAGATGAGTGGCCCCCATGCATCACTCCAGCTGCCGAGAAACGAGAACACTGCTACTACGATCAATACAGGTTTCGCTTGTGGCAAAATGATGTTCCAAAAGATGCGAAAACTCCCACATCCATCAATACGTGCGGCTTCGTCGAGTTCACGCGGTAATCCCATAAAGAACTGTCTGAACAGGAAAATACTGAATGCATCGCCAAAGAGCTTAGGCACCATCAGAGGCAAAAACGTATCGATCCAGCCCAGGCTTCTAAAGATGTTATAGAGTGAGATGATGAGAACCTGACCTGGAATCATCATGGTTGCGAGCAAGACGATAAATAGTGCTGTACGTCCTGGAAAGCGAAAACGGGCGAAGCCATACGCTACAAGTGCTGATACAAACGTGACTGCAATAACGCTGTATATAGCCAACCAGACGCTATTAAAGATGTAGTGGAAGAAACTATATTGAGTGAAAACATCTACGTAGTTTGACCACAGGAAGGGATGAGGAATCCACTGAATGGGGATTGCATAGTACTGAAACTCACTTTTGAGTGAGGATGTAATGAGCCAGAGAAAGGGAAACAGGATAATGAGGCTCATTATAATGAGGATAACGTAGGTCCAAAACATACTCATACGCTGGTAGAAGCGTCCCCGTGCGCGATAATCTACTACCTGTGTTGCTGCTTGTTGCACTGCTGATATGCGAGTAGCGCGAGAAGCATCTCGCTGCCCTCCAGTAATTGCCATAGGGTCCTCCTTGATCTGTATAGCGTTGAAGAAGAGACGTGCGCCACTTCCTAGTCGTTAGACTCGCTCGCATAATAGGTGAAGCGCTTCGAGACGGTGAGTATAAGTAGCGTCAACAACAAGGTAATTGCGAAGAAGACGATAGCCAGGGCCGATGCATAGCCGAATTGGTTGTAGACAAAGCCACGCACATAGATATAGAGCAAATAGGTCGAGAGGCCATTATGTAGGCCGAGTGGGTTGCCAGGGTTGCTCCCGACTGCACCTTGAGCGGCAGCAAATACCAAAGGTGTTTCAAAGACTTTGAGGTGTCCAATTAACGTCAAAATGGTGTTGAAGACTACTACGGGTGAGAGCAAAGGAAGCGTGATGCCCCAATAAGTACTCCATTTCCCTGCTCCATCAATTCTCGCGGCCTCATAATAGGTCTGAGAGATGCCCTTGAGACCCGCCAGGAAAATGAGCATCGTTCCACCCATAAACCACAGGTTGACCAGGATCAGTGCGATCACAGCAAGATAGGGGCGGTCAGAGTCGCCCAACCAGTTGAACGGGCCAATGTGGAATACACCAAGAAACTCATTTGCCAGTCCATTTTCGCCCGAAGCAAAGAGTTGTTTGAAGAGTAGTCCAATCGCGATGCCTACTAGTAGGCTTGGTACATAGAAAATCGTGCGAAAAATGTAATTCCCCGGAAACTTCTTATTGAGCAACAGAGCAAGTATCATGCCACCGCAAATGCTGATAATTGTCGAGAGAGTCACGTACAGCAGCATATGTAAACTGGTTGTCGCGAATACTGGGTCGTTCGTGAAGATACTCTGATAGTTTTTGAGACCAATCCACTGTGGATCACTGAAAAGATTATATTTGGTGAAACTATTGTAAACCGTGTCGAGGAGTGGATAGAGGCCGAACACAAGGAAGCCAATTAGCCACGGGCTAATGAAGAGATAGCCTCTAAAACTTTGGCTACGTATAAGGCGTGAGAAAGACCCTGGACTTTTTTTTGTATTTGGCGTGAGAGTAAGCCTATTAGCTTTCCCTCGATTGGAAGATGTGATCATAGCATGGCTCCTTATCATCGCAGTCGTCTGTCACTCTTCTTTTGTCACTTGCCTCTAAAGACGATAAGTGACAAAAGAAGAGTAAAAGAACATTACATGTTTCCCTTATGACGCGGAGAGAATAGCATTACCTTGTTGCTCCATCTCAGCGGCAGCTTTGGTAGGAGTGATCTTCCCATGCATCATATCGGCAATAATATCACCAAACGCTGTAGAGAGATTTTGCTTTGTCGTCATCAAACTTGGCTGGAATGTTGTGAGCGCACTTTGTAGTGTTGGCACAAATGCCGTTGGTTGGATGTACGAGTTCATCTGTGATATTGCATCCTTGTCTGCCGGAATATCGCTAAACTTGGCAAAGCTGATTTCTGGCTGTGTCTGTGAAGCCCACTTGAGGAACTCCCACGCCGCTGCCTTGTTTTTGCTGCCCGAGTAGATTGCAAGGCTATTGACCCCACCAGTGATAACAGGTTGCTTGATCGAAAAGATCGGCGCAACACCAATGTTAGGTGAACTTTTCTGAATATCGCTGAAAAGCCACGCACCAACGCGTGCGAAAGCAATTTTGCCCGTCTGTAGCGCACCCAGGTCAAAGGACCACGGACCGTTGGTTAATTGATCATAGGGCGGTGCCATGTTTTGTGTGAAGAGGCTCTGGTAGTCAGTCAGGCCCTGAATACCTGCAGGAGTATTGATTGTAATCTTCTTAGGATTGACAGGGTTATCAAACACCTGCCCACCCTCCATACGCACCATCATATCATAATCCAGAATGTCTGTAGGGTTGATTGCGTACTGCGTTCCTTTCCCATTCTGAGATTTGTACAGTTTCTGTGCCATCACCTTGAACTGATCAAAGGTCATAGGTTTTACAGGGTCTGGAAAAGGAATACCTGCTGCTTGCAGTAATGTCTTGTTATAACCAAGCAAAGAGACAGATGTACCAATCGGCATGCCGTAGGATTTTCCGTTCCAAGAGTTAAGCGCAAGAGTTTGGGATGTCAGGCTTTTCGTCGCATCCTTGTAATCGGAGAATGTTGTGAGATCAGTAACAGCACCACTATCGAAATAGGGTGCAGCCATACAAGAGCAGAGTCCTATGATATCATAGGCATTGCCACCAGCCGTTGTGGTCTTGAGCTTGTCCCAGTAGTTGCCCCAGGGGATGATTTCGGGCTTGATTTTGATGTTGGGATGCGAACTCTCAAAATTCGTAATCCAGTCCTTCATGGAAGTGTCTTTTGCTGGTGTGTTGCTCCACCACCCAAACGTTAGGGTGACAGGACCAGAGGATGTCGACGCATTACTACCACCGCAAGCGGCAAATACAAACGAAAATGCTACGAGGAGTGCGAACAAAAACGGCAATGCCTGCCGTGCCCTGGAAGGCTGATTTGCGTTCTTAAACGAGAGAGAACGGTGTAACATAGTCTGTTGCTCCTTTTTCCAACATCTCCGTTGGATGACATATGACCAACCGTGAATGTAGAGACAAAGATAGGAAAAATGCTTTGCTCGCTCTATCTCCTTTCTTCTATCTTGAGAAGCCATTTCTAACGCACCATTGCGTATACATGGAGAAAGGGTATTTATGCCTTGTAGGTCGTGACCGATGCACGCTTGATAAGCTCCACCTCTAACATGCTTGTCACATTGACAGCATCGAAGTCAGCAACACGAGCTAGCAGGCTTTTCACAGCAGTGGACCCCAGAGCCTCCTTGTTGATACGCACAGTAGTTAGGGCTGGCGTAAGGTGTTCAACCATTGCAATATCGTCAAAACCAACCAATGAGACATCTTCAGGAATGCGAAGTTCTGCCTCGCGTAATGCTTTCATCGCTCCAATCGCAATTTCGTCATTCGCGCAAAAGATGGCACTAAAATCCGCACTACTCCTACGTGCCAACAAACGCTTGCACGCTTCGTATCCCCCATCAGTTGAGAGGTTGGTTGCTTCATATAAAGCGTAGTCTACGGACAGACCAGCATCGAGCAAAGCTGTACGATATCCACTCGCTCTACGCTCAAGTGTATAAATCTTGTTCATTGGGCGTGGCGCATCGACTATCATAGGACCACCAATAAAAGCGATACGACGATGGCCTTCGCTAATAAGATAATCGACTGCTGCCCTTGCACCCTCGAAGTTGTCACCCAATACAGCATCAACAGAGATACCGGATACATAATTGTCAATCAAGACGAGCGGCAATTTCATACTCTGGATGAGACGAATAGTCTCTGGCTCGGCTGGTCCGACCAGCAGGATGCCACCAAGCTTCATTTCATACAGTGCGGCTAACAACAACTGTGGTGTTTGCACAAGTTCACCGAGCGTGCGATATGTCACCTTGATATTTGATTTGCGTGCCTCGCTCTCAACACCATATAGGATGTGTGACCAGAAAGGATTCGCGGTAACCGCCGTCGAGTCGATGCTGGAGGAGAAAATAAAACCGATCTCCCTCAACGTGCGGCTGTTTTCGCGTGAACGAGCGTCCTGTCCTCTTGGCCCAAAATAGCCTATCTTCGATGCAGCTTCGAGTACCCGTTGTCGTACATCCTCTGTAACATTGGCATGATTATTGAAAACACGCGATACTGTCCCAACCGATACATCCGCTTCGCGTGCGACATCCTTGACGGTAATTGTCCCTGTCGTCACGTACTTTCCTCCTGGTGTGTTCAACACAATTGTTATCGTTTCAATGAAATTAGCATATTTTTGCCTGTAAGTCAAGGCTTTTATGTATGTGTGTTTATATCTGTCACAACATTTCGTCCTTAATATGGATGTGGACCTGTTTTACCTTGACATTTCTCTTGAAAAATGTTACCAATAGTTCATTGAAACAATAACAATACGTATCACAAGGAGGCTTTTTCGATGAAGAAATTCCTGACAAAAAATGTTGTATACGTTAGCCTCATTGGGGTTGTATTGATTTCAGCAGTCCTTACAAGTGCCTATGTACGTCGTACACCTCCACCTGTGCAAACGGATTTTGTGACGCGCTCAGGCTCCCAATTGTTATTACATGGACAACCATTTCGTTTCGCAGGTCCTAATATTTACTGGCTTGGTCTCGATGGGAACACAGGAAGCGTTGCTTACCCAACACATTTTCGTGTAGACGATGCGCTTGCGACTGCACAAGATATGGGGGCGACAGTAGTACGCGCACATACGCTTGGTATTTCGGTTGGATGCTCGCTCTGCGTAGAACCGTCACTTGGAGTGTTCAATGACGAGGCGATGAAGCACATCGACTACGCGATTAAGTCTGCACACGATCACGGCATACGGCTGATAATTCCACTCACCGACAACTGGCACTATTATCATGGTGGCATTCATGTTTTTACCGACTGGCGGAGTCTGTCCGCCACCTATCTCTTTTTCGTCAATGCAACTGTTATTAGCGACTTTAAGCACTATGTTCAACACCTTCTTGACCACGTGAATAGCTATACAGGTATAGCTTACAAAAATGACCCGACTATCATGGCGTGGGAAACAGGCAACGAGATTAGTCCACCAACTCAATGGACCAAAACCATCGCCGAGTTTATCAAGGCTATCGATCCCAAACACCTGACAGTTGATGGCACTAGAGGCGTCGATGGCACGGCTTTAGCATTGAAATCTGTTGATATATTCACCGAACACTACTATCCAATCACACTAGGACTCCTTGATGCCGATGCAACTGTTGCGAAAAACAGGCAAAAAGTCTTTATTCTAGGTGAATATGATTGGACGGGCACACAGGGTGGTGATGCGCTGGCAAGCCTTTTATTCAGTATTGAACACAGTGGTATTGCTGGCGATCTGTACTGGGCATTGTTCGCGCATAACGATAGTCATGGTTTCGTGGCGGACGACTCAGGCTACTCGCTACACTTTCCTGGCGATACAGCCGATAGACGGAGCCGTGTACAGGCTTTACGCTCCCACGCCTTTCGCATGCAAGGGAAAGCGGTACCAGCATATCCAGCACCAGGGATGCCTGTTATCACGAGTATCACAAAAGACAAGATAGCATGGCGCGGCACAACTATTGCGACTACCTATAGCGTGGAGCGGTCAACTCTTGGCACACAAGGTCCCTGGACAATTATCTGTAATCAATGTGCAAGCGACGCAATGACACCGTGGACTGATACATCCAAACCTTCCGGCACAGTATGGTACAGAGTGCAAGCGTATAATATGTCAGGCGTGGCTAGTGCTTATTCGCCTACATTTTCCTGACCTACATTTCCTGAAAGGATCACTCTTCTTTATGGCTCGACTGAAAATTGCGGTTATTGGAGCGGGTAGCTTTGTCTTTGGCCCAAGTATGCTACAACAAGCTATTCTTGAGCATCAGTTGCATGGCGTAGAACTCGCACTTGTCGATGTCGATGCTGAAATGGTCGAACTAATGGCAGGCGTTGGGCGTCATATGGCACGTCAGGCCGATGTTCAGGTGCATATTTCGGCACACACGTCTCATACAGAGGCACTCGATGGTGCGGATTTCGTGATTTGCTCGGTTGCTCGTCAGGGCTTCAAACGCTATGAGATGGACTATCAGATTGTTCAGCAGTACATGCCAGGACACGAAATCACAGAATTTGGCGGTATCGCTGGCATCAGCAACTCGCTACGACAAATTGCGATGATTCTCGAACTTACAGCTGAGATGCAACGTTATTGTCCTCAAGCATGGCTATTCGATATTGCAAATCCTCTCCCTCGCGTGTGTCAAGCGGCTCACGAGCAGGGTATCAAGACAGTAGGCTTTTGCTCCGTCTCGCAATTAGCCTATGCTATGGCATGGCAAATCCTCTATGGGGAAGGGTTACACTATCCATTCATACAGGCACGCGAACGCTGGCATATTACAACGGCAGGACTCAACCACTTCGCCTGGCTTGTGAATTTTATAGAGAAAGGCACCCATACTGATGTGTTACCGCGGTTACGACAAGCATTGGCAGAGGGGCATACATCGGGGAATCCGGTGAGCGAGGCTTTAGCCCGCGAAACAGGCTATCTCCTTGTACCCGTTGACGATCACACGCGTGATTTCCTTCGTCCAGGTATACCAGTTGCAACGATACCTCCGTTTCATGGCACCCGCGACGAGCGGCAACAGCGCGTCGCACTGCTACAGAGAATTGCTCAAGGTCAAGAAGGCTATACTTACCTTCTCAATAATCCTTCCTGGGAACGTCCTATCGACGTTATCGCAGCCCTGGCCTTTGATAAACCAATAGCGATACATTCTCTCAACATGATAAATGAGGGACAAATTCCAAATCTATCGCGCTCTGTCTTTGTTGAAACGCCATGTCTAGTGACAAAAGAGGGTATTATACCGCAAACCGTTCTATTGCCTGAAACGGTGTTACCGCTCTGCCAACGCACCGCTCTTGTGACGGATACTATCGTGCAAGCTGCTTTACAACATAGCCGAGCATTGGTACATCGCGCGGTAGAGCTAGACCCAACGGTGCTAGATACAGCCGCAGGGCTTCGCGCCATTGATGCTTGCCTGGAAGCACACGCAGATATGTTACCATATTACCAATAAAGAATACAGGTCCCTAGAGAAAGTGATGGAACACCGCCTTATGCAACACATACAGCTTCCGAGTAACTGGCAATGCAAAAAACGTACTCCAACACATTCGCTCATCGACGATAGTAGTAGCACTTCCGGTTGGTTTACGGCGAGTGTTCCGGGCACGGTTCACCAGGCACTGTTAGCAACAGACCAAATTCCCGATCCATTTTATGGGCGCAATGAAGCACTTGTGCAATGGGTTGGCGAAAGCGATTGGCTGTACCGATGCACATTCGAGCTTCCCACTGAGGCCACAGCAGAGGATTGTGTCGCGCTATGTTTTGATGGTCTGGATACCTTCGCCACCGTCTGGTTGAATGGTCAGCAGATACACACAAGCGACAACATGTTTATCCCTTATCGCGTACAAATTGCCTCGTACCTGTACGCAGGCAAGAACGAACTGCTCATCCTCTTTGAGTCGGCACTGCTCGGCGGCAAGAAACGCGAGGAGATACACGGAAAGCAAGCCGTATGGAATGGAGATGCCAGCCGCGTCTATGTCCGTAAGGCGCAATATCACTATGGATGGGATTGGGGTCCAATACTGCTTACCGCAGGTCCCTGGCGTCCCATGCACATCGAAACATACCGAGCGCGTATTGCTGACTTCTACTGTCCAATAGATGTAACCCTCGATCTTGAACATGCAAGCATTCAGGCGAATGTTACGTGTGAACTAGGATATACTGTTCAACCAGGGGATACGCTAGTACAACTTGCCCTTTACGCTCCTGATGGAGAATGCATAGACGAACAGGTGCTTCCCATCATAGGAAACACGATGCAGCACACGTTCGAGCTCGATGCACCTCAGTTATGGTGGCCTCGCGGCTATGGTGAACAATCGTTGTACTCCGTGGTTGCAACAATGCATAGTTCCACAGGTGAAGAGCTGAATCGGCAAGAACGGCGTCTAGGGCTACGTCGCTTGCAACTTGTTCAGCAACCACTTGTCGAGGAAAGTGGTACAACGTTTTTCTTTGCGGTCAACAACACTCCTATCTATTGTGGTGGCGCGAACTGGATTCCTGCTGACTCATTTCTGCCTGCCATTTCACCCGAACGCTATCGCGCATGGTTACAGCTTGCCGCCGATGCACATATGACGATGGTGCGTATATGGGGTGGTGGCATCTATGAAGAGGATGTATTCTACGATACCTGTGACGAGCTTGGTCTGCTGGTGTGGCAAGATTTTATGTTCGGTTGTGGTATCTATCCCGCGCTCGATTGGTTTCAGAAAAGTGTGCAGGCTGAGGCCGAGGCAACCATTCGCCGCTTACGTCATCACCCTAGTATCGCGCTCTGGTGCGGCAATAACGAAGATTACCTGCTTGCCCAAAGTCTAGGCAGCTATGATAGTTCCTACAAAGGGGATTTCACAACCACTGCATTCCCTGCACGTGCCTTATATGAACAACTCTTACCTGCTGTTTGCGCACAACTTGACCCAACACGTCCATATTGGCCCGGTAGTCCATATAGCGGGCAGAATGCTAATGACATATCACAAGGCGATGCACATGTATGGGACATCTGGCAAAAGTCTATACCATATCAAGACTATCCGAAGACACCGGCACGGTTTGTGAGTGAGTTTGGTATAGAGAGTTTCCCAGCACTTGCGACGATAGAGAGTATTACACCGCCAGAGGAGCGTTATCCGCAAAGCCACACACTTGATGCTCATAACAAAAGCGATGGTGGACAGAGGCTCCTAGCAGGATATATCGTTGACAATATTCGTATGCCTACTGATTTAGCAGACTATATCTATGCCAGCCAGTTCATTCAGGCTGAAGCGATGGCCGTAGCAATACGGGGCTGGCGGAGATATTGGGGGCATACAGACACACAAACGGGTGGTGCACTCCTATGGCAACTCAACGATTGCTGGCCTGTCACAAGCTGGGCCATTGTTGATTACATGCTTCGCCCAAAGGCAGCATATTACGTTGTGCGACGCGAACTGGCCCCTTTCGCGGTAGGATTGGCACCAGCACATAGCACTTACGCAAAGCTATGGGTAGTCAATGGCATCACAACGTCAATTGATGCTAATGTAGAGGTATGTACCTGGACACTTGATGGTAAGCTTGTCGCGGAAGAGCACCGTGCTGTTACTCTAGCGCCAAATCAAGGCACTGAGCTAGGGCACGTTCGTCAACAAGACACACATGTTATCAGTGCGCGTCTACTGAAAGATGGTGTGACGATAGCCCGTACTGCACTGTGGCCTGAACCATTCAAGTATCTTTCACTCGCTGAGCCAGAGATCACTGTCGAGCGACTGGACACACAGATGCTACGAGTGCAAGCAAAACGTCCTGCTAAAGGCGTGTGGCTCTCTGCCGAAGATGATGTACAATGGAGCGACAATATGCTAGACCTCTTTCCCAACGATCCACACATTATCAAAGCACAAGGGTTAGGGTTCACAGAAGTACAAGTACGCTGGCTCACATAAATTTTTTGAGCTATACTATTTCAACATAGCCGCATTGCCTCACCCAAAATCTTCCTTTCCATGAGCCACCTTGACGTTCTTTTCACGGCCTTCATGAGGCATGTGAAGATGTCGCTGTCATTTCGACGTCTTTGACTCATGTGAGACCTCGTAGGAGGAGGCGGATGGTGGCAGTGGGATTGAGTCTGGAAGCGAAGCGCGAAGTCCTTGAGCAATTCCTTCCTGTGTATCGAGATGTCGTGGGGACGCAGAAGCGAGTGGTGCTGGATGATGTTGTCCGTCTGACGGGCTATCGTCGCACGTATGCAAGCTGGCTGTTGAAGCATGTCGATGAAGTGTGCAAGATACGAGCGCGTCTCGCCTGTGTGGGTGTGCAATCACAGAAGGATGGACCTGACGAAACGGTGTTCACCATTCTCGCGTTAAAAGAGCACGAACGGCAACACGAGAATGCACAGGATGGAAAGGGGTCTGCCCTTCTCGTCTCAGAAGAGCAGGAACCGCATGACGAGACAAACGAGCAAGCGGGAACTGCCAGCACGGACTACTGTGCGAAGGTGCCTGCTCACCCCCCATCCTTCTCCTCGTCTTTCGAGGGACAAGGAGAGCCAGGCTCTGTTCAAGAGCCATCGTTTGAACGTGCTCCTTTGGAGCCATCTGAGGCGAAGCAAGAGCATGTGTCAGAGACATTGCTCGTGTCGGACTCCTAGCAGCACCAATCAGAGCCGTGAAGAATCCTCTGAGCTTCACAATAGAAGAGGCCGTTGAGCAGTATCTGACGGCTCAGCAGCAAGCGAAGCGACGACCAAAGACGATGGAATGGCACGAGACCGCATTAGGTCTGTTCGGGCAGTATCTGCGAACCGAGTGTGAGTGTGTTCTGCTAGCACGAGACACTCCTATGTTCGCTCGGCTCGTGCGCGGTGCCAGTGGTTGGTAAATGCTGGAGACCTTGCGCGAACGCCATTTACCTCGATTCCTCTTGTGAGAGTGGAGCCTGCGGTGATCCATCCTCTGGAAACGGAGGAATGGGAGCGGTTGTTGCTGGCATGTGAGTCGCCAGGGGAGCATGGGGTGATACCGGAGTGGGCACCCGCACGCAATCGAGCACTCTTGTGGGTGCTCTATGACACGGGACGCGGCTATTAGAGGTGTGTGCCTTATGTCTGAGGGATGTTGACGTAGAGCAAGGCATGCTTGTGGTGAGACGAGAGCAGTTTAAGGGAAGGCGACTGCCGCTAGGACACGAAGCGTTGGAAGTGGTGCGTGGCTATGTGGAGGAGCGTCGGGTGAGTGGAAGGCAAGGGGGGATGGAGCAAGGAGGTGTCGGAGAGAAGCCACTTTTTCTCTCGGAGACCGGGCATGAGCTAACCGAGAATGGGGTTGTGTCGGTGTTTGGTTGTCTGAGGGAACGAGCAGGGTTCACGCGAGAGGACATAGGTCCGACGTTGGTGCGAGACAGCTTTGCGCTGCGGTATCTGCAAGCCGGTGGAGACGTGTTCACGTTGCGAGACCGATTAAGGCATCAGGAGAGTGCTGTTGTCAAACACTTTCTCCAGAGAAGCGAGCAGGGAGGAATGAAGAATGAACGGTGAATGCGGTTGCCAGAGAGGGGCTTCAGCGATGAACAGAGGGCTGATGCACAAGCACGACTTCATGGGATGGCCTTCGACAGAGAACGTCACTCCCTTATATGTCTTTTAAAAGAATGTCTCATCTCTCCGTGAGCACTATCACAGCTTCCTAAAGCCTCTCCATCCTTGCAAACTGCTCAGCGAGTTTGCTTTGCTGAAAGGGTCTCACCCTTACATCAGTCTTCCTTCTTAGCTAAGGGATGAAACAGGGTCAGAAACTGAAACGACAGCGACATCGTGACGTACCTCACCAAAAATCTTTCCCAATCTTTTCCTCTTCCTGTCTCCTGCTCTCACGGAAAACGTAGATTTATTCAGGTTCCGTTGGACTTACCCCAGAAAGATGGAGGATATAAAGTCGAATTGTAACCCATCTATGAGTTACGACTCGGTAGTCTTGTGTGCCTGTTCAAACCTCATAGGACTAGTGTACTGTAAGGTCGAATGTAACCGAACAGGATTGTAGAAGCATACCAGGATGATGATGTAACTGTCAATAGTGCTTAGAAAGTTACATTGATCTTCTTTGTACAGAGTAACAATTTGTCTCGTTTTTGGGGTCACATATGATCGTTTACAGTGTCTATTGTGAGAGAGAGCTTACTGGAATAGGAAGGAAGAGAAATGGAACAGTCTTTAGGTTGGACTGATCAAGCCAAACAAGGTCATCAACAGGAGCAAATACTATGGAGTACCCCTGAGAACCAGACACATCAGTCCACATCTTTAGGAGAAGATGTTACACAGGCGCATCTGGTGAAAACCGAGCGGGTAGGATCGGTATGGATTGTCACAATCAATCGACCTGGTGTGCGAAATGCGATTGATGGACCAACAGCTCAGGCACTTACTAACGCATTTCAGCAGTTTGAGTGTACTGCCGATTTGAGCGTCGCAGTGCTCACTGGTGCTGGTGGGACATTTTGTTCTGGAATGGATCTGACGGCGGTTCCTGATGAGCAACGACTACTCCATCTGGCTGAAGAGGGGAATGCTCCTCTAGGTCTTGCAAGGCTGGTGCTTTCCAAACCCTGTCTTGCAGCGATTGAAGGATATGCGCTTGCCGGAGGTTTTGAACTTGCCCTCTGGTGCGATTTGCGTGTTGCAGCCTCAGATGCTGTCTTTGGTTTTGCCCATCATCGCTGGGGCATCCCTTCTCTGGATGGAGCCACGGTGCTGCTTCCTCGCCTCATTGGTCAGAGCCATGCCCTCGATCTCATTCTCACTGGGCGTAGCGTCGCTGGAGAGGAGGCACATGTGATGGGACTGGTCAATCGCCTCGCCGCTCCTGGTACAGCCTTACAGACGGCTCTTGCTCTGGCAGAGGACATTGCTCGTTTCCCTCAGCCGTCTATACGAGCGGATCGTCTCTCCTGCTATGAACAATGGGCGCTCTCGTATCCAGATGCCCTGCAAAATGAGGCTCGACACAGCTTACGTGTCATCCAGTCAGAGGGAATAGGAGCTGCCCTCAGTCTCTTCACAAGCCGAAGGGAAAAGGTATAATACCTGACGTGTAAGATGTGCGAAGACCAGTAGGAAGGGAGCATCTTTGTCCCTGTAGTGTCGTCGAAAAAAGAGAGGACGTGATATTTAGACGTAGTTGGGATACTACTTCAGGAACCAGTCCTAGTGGACAAGGGACATGTCACGCCCTCTTCTCGACCGGGGACTGGTCTCATCTGGCAAGAAGAAATGGTCCAGCGTTTTCTTCTACCATGAGAGGCGATTGAGACCCTCAGAGCGATTGCACGCGACGTACAGGAGAAAGCACGAGCCAGGTGAATGCTACTAGCGTGCCGACAATCATCGTTGTGCGAAGATCAGACCACTCGGCAAGAAGCGCAAATGGGCCAGAGACGAGTTGAACGAGAGTACCCGCGAGTCCTGGACCAACGACGCTTGCCAGCGCGGTACCCGACTCGAGTTTGCTGTTCGCAGAAACCAGCTGATCACGCTCAACTAGAGAGGGGAGAAACGATTGGTACGCGACATCAAAGAAGACGGTGAGCACACCTATGAGAAGTGTGACCACATAAAGTTGCGTAAGGGAGAGCATGTGCAACTAGCCAGCGATAGGGATAGAACTGATGAGGAGAGCACGCCCAACATCAGCCGTGATCAGGACTCGTCGGTACGGCATATGATCCACCCACGCCCCTGCCGCGATCCCTACTAGTAAAAAAAGAGGAAGGTTTCCCATAAGCGCAAGCAATCCCAGTACTATACACGTTGTAAGTGGCTCTTGTTGTAAAACGACAAGTGGTCCTTTTGGGAGTTCCACCTTTCATGGTAGCATACCTTCCAGGACACCTAAACAACAAGCACACCATGTTCGTAGAAAGGAAAGAACTATGCATATCCGCCTTCTTCTGGTTCCTTATAGTCTTGGGCAAGACGAGAATCGTGGCGCAGGCGCGTCTCCTTTGCGTTATGTGCAAGCGGGAATAGAGCAAGCGTTCTCGGAGAGCGGCTTGACCGTTACTGTTGAACGCATCCAGCAAGATGAACTCCATTCAGACCCACGCGCTGCGTCCATTGCGATCAATAAGAAACTAGCACAGGCAGTAAAGCAAACTCTCCTTGTAGGTGATTTTCCTCTGATAGTGAGTGGATCATGCGATGTTAGTTTAGGTATCCTTGCAGGGTTTGACCACTCACACACAGGGGTGATCTGGTTTGACGCTCACGGTGACTTCAATACTCCTGAAACAACGAGAAGTGGGTTCTTTGGTGGAATGCCTCTTGCCATTGTCACAGGACATTGTTACCAAGACCTCTGGACACGCGTCGGCAACAGCATCCCCATTCCAGAAACTCAAACATTGATGGTTGGTGTGCGTGATTTGGACCCACAAGAACGCGTGCGACTGGAACAATCTGCTATCAAGGTCATCACATGTGACGAATTGCAGCAGGCAGAGCAAACGACTGATGGTATGTTTTCGCTCAATGGGTTTGCGTCCAACGCTCAAGACGTTTATCTTCATGTCGATATCGATGCGGTTGACCCGCAAGAAGCACCAGGCGTTGACTATCCTGCTGCTGGAGGTCCTTCTGCTCAAGAGGTAGAATATGCGCTAGGGACAATTGTGAAGTACTTCCCCATCAAGGCAGCCGCTCTGACTGCTTACAATCCCGAACGGGATTCCGAAGAGAAGACATTACAGATTGGTCTACGTCTGTTGATGCAACTAGCAGAAAGTGCGCGTTCTCATTCAGAAAAATAGCATGGTTCTTTCAGAACAAAGATACGGAGATGAAACAAGATGGCAACTTTACGAGAACTCGGAGCGCAAGAGACATCTTTAGCATATCTAGCTCTGCTTGAGCTTCGACCACATTTGGGGTCACTCGATGCATTTATGAGGCAAATAAATAAGGACCAGCGTGCTGAAGGCTATCGGCTCGTGAGCGCATTTGAGGATGATATTGAAGATGCGGTAGCCGTTGCAGGATTTCGCACGCTTCACACGTTGGCCTGGGGCTATTGTCTGTATGTGGACGATCTCAGCACACGTGCAGCGTTTCGCAACAAAGGTCATGCAGGTCTCCTGATGCGCTGGCTGAGTGAGGAAGCACATCGTCTTGGCTGTGTCCAAGTGCATCTTGATTCAGGTGTGCATCGCCACGATGCTCACCGCTTGTATTTGAACCAGCGAATGCACATTCGGTCGTATCATTTCGTGCGCGACTTGTAAAGGAGACATAAAGAGATGCTTCACACCTCTCTCACAACCTCTTGGCACTTGCGCTACCCTATTATCGGTGCTCCGATGGCCTATGTAGGACGTGGACGCTTAGCCCATGCCGTCTCACAAGCTGGAGGGTTGGGCATGATTGGCATTGGTAGCACTGAGACAGTTGACTTCCTTCTACGAGAGGCAGATATTGCTCGTGGCACCGAGCAGATGCGTTTTGGTATTGGTATGCATGCATGGGCGATTGAGAAGCGACCTGACTTGCTTTCCGCTGCGATAGATGCAGCGCCTTTTCTCATCTCCATTTCGTTTGGTTCACCTGTACCGTATGCAGAGCGGCTCCATCGGCATGGCATCTTGCTTGCTACGCAAGTCAACTCGCGTGCTGAAGCAATGCAGGCAGCGCAGATTGGCGTCGATCTCATCGTGGTGCAAGGAATGGAAGCCGGGGGACACCTCACAGGTCAGGTGAGTACGCTTCCTCTGCTCCAATCCGTTCTTGACGCGGTTGAAGTCCCTGTCCTTGCTGCTGGCGGTATTGCTTCACCTCGAGGGGTTGCGGCTGCCCTTGCTGCTGGTGCTCAGGGTGTCTGGGTTGGAACCTGCTTGCTCGCCTCACCTGAATGCGAGAATACAGAGCAGGCCCGTGAGCGTATTGTGCATGCCCAGGAGACGGATACGCTTGTCACTCGTGCTTTTGACGTAGCTCAAGGTCTTAGCTGGCCTCCGCACTATCCTGGACGCGCATTGCGCAATCGCTTTACTGATGAATGGCACTCTCATATTGATGCACTTCTGCAAGCTAATGAGGCACGTCAACAGCTTAGCGAGGCCATTGCCAACAAGAACTACGATCTCGCCTATATCTATGCAGGAGAAGCGGTGGGGCTGGTCATGCGAGAACAACCTGCCGCAGAAGTCATTCGTCATCTAGGGGATGGAGCAGAACAACTCCTGCGTGACCTTAGTAGCACACTCCTTGCTTGAAATCCTTTTTCTGCTCTCCTAGTGAAGACAAGCAAACTTCTTTCAAAGAGAGGAGAGAGCTTTGTTTCCTTCTCTCACACATCACCTTGTGAGGTCACAGGCATGGCTTTTAATCGAAGAAGGGGAGAGAAGAAGATGGGAAGCAAGGCGACAATGAAACCGCATCCTGCGACTAGCAGGCTTGAGCGTAAACCAATGGTCGCACCGAGAAATCCGCTGACCAGTGCCCCAAATGTTGTCGCTCCATAGGTCAACACACGAGTACTCGCACTTACACGTCCCATCATCGAGTGAGGAGTAACGGCTTGGCGCAAACTGATGGAAACAACCGTATAAATTCCCAAAGCGGTACGCACCAGGAAGAAAACGATCACACATATCACCAGCACAACGTTATGAGGTCCCGTAACTGCTGAAAGTAGGAGAAACGGAACACTTCCCAGCGTAAACGTGGCACAAATCACGATCCCCAGATGAAACCGCTTCATCAAGAGTGTAGCAAGAGCCGATCCGAGCAGACCACCAATCGCTCCCGTCGCGTAGATAAAGCCAAGCAGACTTGGGCTGAACCCAAGCTCACGCAGAGCATACAACAAAAAAATAGTATCTAGAATAGCGAAAAAGAAGTTCCAGGCTGATGCCTGAAGCGTAAGTGTACGAATGTATGGATTACGAAATGTTAAACGCAACCCCTCTGCAATCTCTTTGAACCAATATACATGGTGTGTTTTCTCAACAAGTGGTTCAGGCTTCCGAATCAAGACAAGCGAGAGAACAGAGAGGAGAAAAGACATGCTGTCGGCAAACAGCGCAAATGGAGCTGTCAGAAGTTGCACCAGCACTCCCGCTATCCCTGGTCCTCCGACCTCGGCAGCAGCCGCACTCGCGGCAATCTTGCTGTTTGCCTCTATCAGGTCTTCTTTGGGAACCATGATGGGAACGAACGATTGCCAGCAGAGATCGAAGAGGACAGTACACACCCCTGTACAAAACGCAATGATATACAGCGAAGGTAACTGTAAAAGATGAATGACCGAAAGGAGTGGAATGAGGCCAATCAAGCAGGTACGAGCGATATTTGCTCCAATCATCAAAGGCCGTCGCCGTCGCCGATCAACCCAAACACCTAAGAGAAGTGGGAAAGGGATGTAGGGTAGCCATTCAACAGTACGCAGCAATCCGAGTTGTTCGGCATTGACATGAAGTACCAGTACCGCCGTGAGTGGCAGTGCTACAAGTGTGACTTGTGAGCCAAATAATGAAACAGTTTCACCGAGCCAGAAGGTCAAGAAATGTGTATTTCTCCACAAACCCCTCAACGGTGTAGACCGCTGCTTCTCAGGTGCCTCTGTCCCTGTGTGACGATGAGTCTGATCTGTAGGCATAGACGTTTTATCCTTTTTCTACGATTGAGAAGATTGCTTGTAGAAAGGATACAGGAGAAAATATGCCACCTGTCTGTCATATTTTTTGCATTCTCTCATGGGTTCTTGACATACTGCCAATGTGCCACTATCCTACACAGTAGAGACGTTACATATATGTCATATTTTAGAAAGCACTCACGCTGTTTATGAATCGTTTTGATCGCATCTTAGGCATTTTGCTCTTCTTGCGGAGCCGACCCTCTGTTTCAGCAACCGATTTAGCGAAGCACTTTGAAGTCTCTACACGAACGATGTATCGTGATGTGGAGATATTGAGTGCGTTAGGCGTCCCTGTATATGCAGAACGCGGACGGAATGGAGGCTTTCGGCTTCTGGAAGGGTATTTTTTGCCTCCATTGATGTTCACACAGAGCGAAGCCATTACGCTGCTTGTCGGCTTGACGCTGCAACGGAGCCTTCAAGCACCCCTCTTCCCTCATGAGATGGACATGGCAGAGAAAAAGCTTCTTGCCGCTCTTCCAGAGAGGCTTCGTACTCTGTTGGAAAAAGCAGAACATATCCTTGGTTTTGAGAAGTTTCCTCATGATATTTTTCATCCAGAGCCTGCTCAAACGCTTCCTACGACAGGAGAACAAAGAACACATCATGCGAGCACCATCATGAATGCTTTTTTTCAAGTACTTCTTGATGGAAATCAAGTACTCTTGCGATATCATTCCCCTTATCAAGAGGAGGCATATGATGTGCAGATGGAACCGCTCGGCTTGCTTTGGGACCGTGATTATTGGTACCTGGCAGGGAGACAAAGTGACGGAAGACAGGCGTTGAAGCTTTGGCGGGCGGATCGAGTCTTACAGATGACAGCGCACCGACTGACTCCTTCCGTTCAGCCCGAATTTGATATACGTGCGCTCCTGGGAAGAGCTTGGCTTTTGCCAGCGATGGAGCAATGGCGAGAGCAAGCACCCGTAAAAATCAGTCTCTCTTCTGCTCAGGCAACGCGCTTGCAACAGGATTGGTACTATCGTCATGCCCATTTCGAGCAGAGCGGAGAAGGCCGAGTTGAGATGACCTTTGGCGAATCTGATTCCACCATTGTATTGGAATTATTGCGTTGGTTAGGACCAGGAGCGGAAATAATCGAGCCTGCTGCATGGCGTGAGAAGATACGAGAGGAACTACGACAGATGTTGGCATACTACACCTGAATCGGCTGCTCTCTTGCTGTTACCGCTATTTCCCTTTCACAAACGCTCTCACTAGAGTCGCCGTTACGCCCTATTGCTGCTTGAGCAAACTCCACGAAACTTCTAGTTCTGTGGTGAGAGTGCTATCGCTTTTCAGGAGTTGAACAGGAATGGTGAAGCGCGACCGTTTCTCCTGTATCACCTCGTCTCGAATACGCTGTTGCTCCTGTTGTGAGAGGAACGCCCTCCCTCGTAACTCGCCACTTGCGGCTTTGCGATAGGTAATCGTTGCCTTTGCCGCAAGTGGAACAATGCCCTGCTGGAATAGGTCTCCAAACGCTGCAACGACGAGTGTACCAGAGGTTGCCTCACCTAATCCAAACTGCGCTGCAGCATGTACCGTCCCTACGTGATTGTGTCTTTCTGGTGCCTCTGGCAGAATGACTTCAACTGACTCAAGAGAAATCTGTGCAATCGTAATGCCGAGTACTTGATTGAATGGAACGGCTTGCACAATGAATTGACGAACAGCAGTTATATCAAGCATACTTCTTACTCTTTCTTTCGTGTTGCTCCACTCCGCGCATCAGCGTTATATTCCTTACGATTTTTCAGTCTCTCAGAGACTCCCTTACTACTATAGACATTGGAAAGAGCGAGATGTGACCAGAAAATGAGCGGAAGCCGAGGAATCTCTTTTTTATGCAAGGTTCCTCAGCACGTTGTCACTTGTCACGATAGTCGCAAACTCTTGGTGCAGATTGGTAAGCGTGATCGCCTGAATCTCTTCTGCGGTGTGGAGAACACCATCAGGTCCTGTTCGATCAAAGGTCGCGGTGGCATCGGAAACAAAGTACGTGTCAAAGCCGAAATTGCCAGCCATACGTGTTGTCGTCTCGACGCAGTGGTTCGTGGTCAGGCCAGTAATGATAAGGGTCGTGATGCCTGCTCGTCTCAGTCGCGCTTCCAAATCGGTGCCAATAAAGGCACTGTTCACCTGTTTCTGAAGCACTGGCTCCTCGCCTTGAGGACGAACGAGGTCTTTGATCGCATTTCCTGGGGAACTGACATGCAACGGAGCATGAGGATTGCGAGAGCAGTGTTGAATGTGGATAACAGGTCTCCCTGTTTGCCGCCATGCGTGTAACAAGGTTGCCATGTGTATCTCAGCATCGGGATTATTACGACGACCCCATACAGGGTCATCAAAGCCTTTTTGTACATCAATAAGAAGAAGGCCAGCATTGTGAGGCAAGGAAAGCATATTATCCTCCGTGAGTTTCTCGTCAAGTATTCTCCCAACGTCTAAGTGAAGGGTGGCTTGGCAAACACTACATCTGATGTAGAGTGTATATGCTTTTGACGAAGAAATACAGATACATACTCTGGTATTTCTCTCATTTCCCCTAAGAAAGACAGAGAAAATAGCGATGTGACAATAGAAAATGAAAAACTGCATAATGAGTTTGGGAAACAGAGCTAGAGATACATCAGACGTTTATTCAGTTTGCGAAGAGGTTTATGATAGCGATTGCAGTGGCAATATATGTTGCAACCCTCGTAAAGCGAGAACGGCTTTCCCGTATGCTTGGGAACGTCAAGCAAGAGATACTGGTTGCAAGGAACCAGGGTTCATATATGTAGAAAAGAGTGTTTTTCTTAAAGGTGACAAGGCGTGTCGTGAGCGGTATCAACCCAAAGACCGCGAGGGCGCAGCAAAAGGTCAAGACGACCACCCCGAAAAGGATGCGTTTCTTGGGATGCGGTGCATAATAGTATTGCTGTAATGCTGCGAATAGAGTAGCAATAGTAAGGAGAATGATAATTATCTGACCGAAAAAAGAGAAGAAAGGAAACATAGATTGTATCTCCATTCTAGTAACGCGTCTACGATGGAGTAGATGCTAGTTTGTTACGTACCTCATACTACGCGAGAAATGGGATGAACACAAGGTCCGTTTTACACTATTCGGAGGCAAATGAACGTAGTATCGAGAATGTTCCGACATAGGTCACGCGTCCAGTCTCGACAAGACTGGCTAGGGCTGGTGAGAGAGAATGCGTTCCCAGCCGAAAAACGATGGCATGCGCGGAGCAACAAGCTCGTTTGGTGAGACGGCTGGTGCTTGTCTCAGTCAACGTGGAGGTGTGCTTGGTATGGAATATGGAAGGCGACAAGGAAGTGGGGGAAGATCACACCCAATATATGTCCCTGAGCCACGACGACTTTCGAGGTAGCCTTCCGCAAACAACTCGTCATAGGCTGAACTGGTCACGGTACGTGAGACCCTCAGTGTCTGTGCCAGTGCTGTCATGATGGTCTCACAAGTGGCTTCTGTAGCTGTACAGGATGTGGCACTTTTGGAAATACCACTTCTCTGGTAGTATACCTCCTAAGATGCTCAAGCACTCTACGAGTCACTCGGCTGGCACCGCGATACTCACTTCTTTTCGTATGATGTTCTGACTTCTGAAAAGCCTTCCTATTCTTGAGGAAAGGAAAAACAATGAAATTTTCTACCAAAGCTATTCATGTGGGTCAAGAGCCTGACCCTTCAACGGGTGCCGTCATCACTCCTCTCTTCCAAACGTCAACCTATGCTCAAACGGGACTTGGCGAACACAAAGGCTTCGAGTATGCACGGACACACAATCCAACACGCTCGGCATTGGAAACATGTTTGGCCTCACTCGAAGCAGGGCGATACGCTTTGGCCTTTGCCTCTGGAATGGCTGCCGAAACTGCTATTCTGTCCCTGCTCAGCGCAGGCGACCACATCATCGCGTGTGATGATCTCTATGGGGGCAGCTATCGCATGTTCGAGCAGGTTCTCCGTCGCGCCACTATTGAGACGACGTATGTTCCCGTAGGTAGTGTTGCAGCCTATGAGCAAGCCATCCAACCACAAACAAAGCTCATCTGGTTAGAGACGCCAACAAATCCTTTGTTGCGGCTGGCTGATATTGCAGCCATCACGGAGATAGCCCATCGTCACAACCTCCTTGTTGTCGTTGACAATACACTCGCCAGCCCTTACTTTCAACAACCTCTTACTCTAGGAGCCGATATTGTGTGCCATAGCACAACAAAGTACATCAATGGACATGACGACGTGATTGGTGGTGCTGTTGTGATGAATGATCCAAGAGTGTACGAAGCCATCAAGTTTTATCAGAATGCTGCGGGTGCTGTACCCTCACCCTTTGACTGCTGGCTAACACTGCGCGGCATCAAAACAGTAGCTCTTCGCATGCGCCAACACCAGGAGAATGCACAAGCGGTCGCAACGTTCTTATTTCACCATCCACTCGTCGAGAAGGTTTTCTATCCTGGTCTATCAGAGCATCCTGACTTTACCCTCGCTCAGGCACAGATGAGCGGATTTGGTGGCATGGTCTCCTTCCAAGTGAAAGGTGACTCTACCGTTATCAAGGCGCTCGTGCGTCGCTTTCGTATCTTCACGCTGGCGGAAAGTCTAGGTGGAGTCGGATCGCTTGTGTGTCATCCTGCCTCGATGACCCATAGCTCTATTCCTAGAGACGTTCGTGAGGCACGTGGAGTCAGCGAGACGCTTCTGCGCCTCTCTGTAGGCATTGAAGACATCGAGGATATTCTTGCTGACCTGGAAGTTGCGATGAGTTGAGTATGTGTTCCTGGCTCCGCTAGTCGAAGGTAGTCTGCCAGTAGTGAACCAAGTCTTTCATGTAGACCAAATTTGTTCCATAGTCCCATCCTGAGTCAGGGGTTTCGTCTGTGTCAGACGTTGGTGAAGATCATCGAGTGCAGTCTGTGAAACGGCAATTGTAAAGGATTGTATGTTCATCAGGGAATGCTCCTCTCGGAAGCAATCGTATATCTCATAATTGGTCGTGTCTCTGCATGTCGGGCTACTTCTACAAATCCTGCCTGACGAAATGCCGCTAGGGTTCCCGCCCATACAAACACATCGGACATGGTTAATGTTCTCGGTTCAACTGGATATCCCTCTACAACCTGTGCCCCTCGTGCTCTCGGATAGGTAACTGCTGCTGTCAAAAGCTGTACGCTTATTCCTTGGCGCCTCCACCGCTTGTGAATAAAGAAGCACACAATTGACCAGACAGGTTCCGCATCAACGGGCTTGAGTGTCCGAGACCGCTCCAAAACGGGATAGGTCTCGCGCGGTGCAACAGCACACCATGCGACTGGCTGACCGTCGATGTAGGCGAGCAAGCCTGGAACTTCACCTGCCAGAATGGTGGCTCTCAAGGCATCTTTGTTCTGCTGCCCTTTTTGCTGTTCAAAAGCAGAACGCTTCACTCTCCACCACATGCACCAGCAGCCACCACAAGCTCCACGCTCTCCGAAGAGCAACTCAAGGTCATGCCACCGTTCGGATGTGACGGGATGAACCTCAACGTTTCTCTGTGAGATACTCTGAACGGTCATTGTTTTTCTCCTTCCACTCCTATGAAGGATGGAGTCGTGTGATCGGAGGTGCTTCACTTCCATAGCCAAACACGCCAGGTATACCAACGAAGAGTAATGAGTCAATAGCAAAACGTGGGAAACGTTCACCATTCAATATTTTAATGGGTCGCTCATGTTCTTAACACATCATTGTAGAAGGCTAGTGTAAAACTGTCTCTCAGTTTGCACATCTATCCTGCTCCCCAGGCGTACAAGCAGAAGGTTGGCCGGGTTCATCCGAATGTTTGGTTCGGTGGTGACGGCTTCCATAAAGCGGTACGAAGCGAAGAGCCGCGCGATCATCTCCCGATACGCAAACGGCGTGAGTCCTGTCTCCGCATAATCCCAATGCCAGCAGAGACCCAGTCCGACGAGAATGGCATCTTCCACGATATCAGCTTCAAGAGCATACGCCAATAAGGTCCGAGCAATCCCCTGTCGGCGCCATCTCGAGCTGACTTGGACGGCAATCTCATAGACATTCCCTTCTTGCGGCCACCACTCATTTGCTTGAATGAGCGTGACTTCGCCAACAATCTCTCCTGTAAATGTAGTAGCGAGAGTGAGTTTCCCATCAGCGTGCCGGGCAATGCTCAAGAGGAGCTGATGTTCACGCTCAGGGGTATGTGTGAATGCGCGAAGCCCGTCATCGGCATGCAAGTGCTCAACCACTTCGGATGAACAATTGTCAAAGAGCAGCAGTGGTCCCCCAGCGGTCTCATATGTTCTTGGATGTGAGAGGTAGCGGCTCCCCAGGAGTACTTTCTGCCGTCGTATCTGTACGTGTTCTTTTTCGCTCATCACCTGTTCTGCTTTTCTTTCTCTTCTCATGCAAGACTATTCTTCAAGGATGCTGTGGTTTGTAGATTATTCTCTCCTCGTGTGTCTTTCTCCAGAACTCCAGCATTTCTTGCACTTGGTTCATTCCCGCACCTCTCCGTTCTCGAAGAGAGCCTCATAGTACTATAGACATCAAAAAGAGTGAGATGTGACCCGAAAGGGATGCGAAGTGGAATGTTAGAGGCTTTGCAAGAACTCGATCATTGCTGAGCCGACTTCTGCCGCACGCTCTTGTTGAATCCAGTGTCCGCTATTTGGCAGCAGAACTGTTGCTTTCAGGTTCGGGACGAATCTCTGCATGTTGGCACGTTGCTGTTGTCCACTGGGAAGAAGCACCACGGGATCACGATCACCTGCAATAAACAGCACCGGTGGTATGATGATGGCGTTGTGCCAGGGTGCCATAAGCTCCCAGCTCTTGTCAATCATTCGGTACCAGTTGAAGCCGCCCGTGAATCCTGTCCGTTCGAGCGTTGTCGCATAATAGGTAACATCAGCCTCTGTCAGCCACGCGGGGAGAAGCACTGGATCAGGAATGTGATCGAGCATACCTTGCCCCTCTGGGACCACAAGTATTTCCTCTACGCTCTGTTGTACATTCCCCGAAAACGCATAGAGGAATTTCCGTATGGTCGTGCGAATATCACGGTCGAACTCCGCCTCTGCCACTCCAGGCTTCTGGAAGTAGTTCATATAGAAGCCCTCGCCCAACGCTGACCGTGCTGCTGTCAGCCTGCTTACTGGGCCACGAGGGTAGTAGGGTACACTGAGCGCGATCACGCCACGCACCCGGTCGGGCCGTAGGAGTGCCGTGTTCCAGGTGAGTGTAGCACCCCAATCATGTCCTGCCACGACCGCAGTTTCCTCGCTGAGCACATCCATGAGACCTATCACATCTCCCACAAGGTGTAGCTGTGTGTAGTACTCACTCTCAGCAGGTCGGTCAGTTTCGCCATAGCCGCGTAGGTCAGGTGCGACGACATGGTATCCAGCATCAGCTAATGTCGCAAATTGGTGGCGCCAGGAGTACCATAGCTCTGGGAAACCGTGAAGCAGCAGAACCAGCGGACCCGTGCCCTGTTCAGCGATATGCATGTGGATGCCGTTCGTTTCGATAAAGCGATGCGTAATCTGTGTCATACGTTTCCTCCTCGTAGCACATTGTTAAAGAGAGTGCAAATGTCTTTCTGTTTCTCCAGTATTATCAGTGTTTCAGCACCTTCATCCATCGTTGAAACAAGCACGTCACAAAATATCTTCATACTCGCTCCGGCCCCATCCATAGCGGCGTCACCGATACGGTCAAAGAGGAAAACACGTCGGGTAATTGGAAGTCATGAGGACTTTGATAACAAAATTCTGGAGCAGGGCTGAGCACCATGTATCGTTGCCAAAGACTTCCTCCCATGTGTTGAAATATCGGTTCAAGTGTTTCATACAACGTTTCGTATGTCATCCCTGAAGGCTTCGCAAACCAGTAGTTTACATGAGGTGCAGGAGAATTCAAATCACCAGCATGGTACCGATACAAACCACCCATCCCATCAGCAGCCCACTGTGCAACCTGATGATGTGGTTCCTTGCGGGATCCGCTCACGGCACCTTCGTTGAGTAGGTCAAGGGCAGCTGAGTTCTCTACAATATACCAGTCCTCATACGTTTTCTCGCTTCTCCCCATCCAGGGAGTCTGCTCCAACAACAATACTCGTGAAGAAAGAAATCCGTTTGGCTTGTGTGCAGAGAGCGTCTGATGGAAAAGAATCAGGTGTTCCTGATAGGTCTGAGCTTCTATCTGCGCCTCACGCCAATGCCAAAAAAGATATGCAAGCATGTGTATTTCCGCCTCTTTCTATTGGATGAACGATACCACCTCGTGGGTGTCTATACCACCGTCTCTCAATTCTCTTTCATTCAACGAACACAGTTTCGAGGAATACCCCGCTTTATTTTCAGATATACTCGGTGTCGTGAGTTTCATCTGCTTGAAGAATGCGGTCCGTAAAATGTTTGCTCATTCCTCGTGTATAGCGTCGTGCTAGTTCCTCCATAGGAGCACTATGCAATGGTCCATGCATATCAAACACGGTTCCTAAGAAGTCAAGTTCCTCCTGAATGGGCCATATCTGCTCATGTGCTTCTGGAGGGAAAAGCTGTGCAGGATTTCCAATCGCAATCCATCCAATTGGGACAACCGTCTCTGCTGCAAGCGTTGTATTTACATGAACAGTTCCATTGATGCGCACTCCACTTCCTCTCCCGACAATGGCTCCATTGAAGATACGGATGCCACTAGCAAGAAAGGTATCCTGCTCTATCGTACATCCACTCAGGTAGGCATGAGGGCCAACTAAGACATTCTTCTCAATGCGTACAGGATGTTTTCCAGTTCCTCGAATGACCGCGTTCTCCATAATAATACAGCGAGAACCGATAGATACTTTTCCCCCTTCCGCAGTAATGACCGCTCCAAAGAGAACACAAGCGTTCTCAGCAATAATGACATCGCCACAAAGAGTAGCTGTTGGCGCAATATAGGCTGAAGGATGGATTTGAGGACGCTTGCCTCGATGTTCCAAGAGCATAGTCTCATCTCACTTTCTTTTTTTCTGTCTCTTCGGTTCAATGGCTGCTTGTAGAATACTGCTCTCTTGTATCAGTACTGTAATTTCTTGTTAGGAATACTCATTGCCGTCCTTGATAATTACGACATGCCTGCCTACCTGTATGCGATCAACCTCTGGCTAGCAGAGCGTGATCATGTAAGAGGTAGGTAACTTGCTCAACATAGTTCATAGGATCAGCCTGTGGCTCGAATGCAATCGAAATGTGACCTTCTTTGAGCGGGATGATGAGTTGAAAAAAGAACCCGTAGCGAATGATCATGTACATCAATCCTCCGCAGTCGATCTCGCCTCGTTGCCTTGTGAGTGTCAGAAGCGTGGGATTGACGAGGAGTTCTTCATATCGGTCAGAGTCAGATGCGGAGGCATGAAGGATATCTGGTCGCTGTCGTATGAACAACTGACCTGCTGAGTAGATAGAAACATAGCGGATCTCTGTAGTCAAGTGGAACAGGGTGTCGAGAAGTGTGTTCATAATTTCCCTCTCAATGTTGGCTTCAAGCTACCGCAAGCAACCCCGCTTCTGCCATTTTTCTCGGAAGTAGGTATATTCTCCCATCGGTTTGCGTCAGGCGGCGTGCGTTACGCATTGATGAGAATGGGTTGACCGAAAGGCAGAAAGCACAATTGTTTCTCTATCCCATTCGCAGCAAATGCCTGCTCGATCTCGGCGCGGCCCTCAGTGAAGTGTGCCCAGCCCTCGTAGTGGATGGGAATGATTGTGGCATCGCGGAGCGTCTTCGCGAACTGCGCTCCTTCCTTTGCTGTAAAGGTGAGGTAGACCGGGCCGTACACATCGACCTGAGCCGCTCCGAAGTGGAGCAGAGCCGTCCCAACGTGGAAACGCTGACTTATCTCTTTCATATCCTCGAAGAGAACTGTGTCCCCTGATATATAGAGCGCACCACGACGTTGCCCATCCCACTCAACTATCCATCCGGTCACGTCACCGACTGCACCCTTGATCTCCTCTGGACCGTGACGTGCTGGCGTGGCGGTCACACGAATACGCTGATTGTCTGTTCCTGTCAGCTCGACTGTCTCCCAGGTCGTCACACCGCGTGCTTCTCCGCCCAGCCGTCGCGCTCCTGCAGGAGTCGTCAGGATATGTTTAGCCTGGGGTAAATAAGCACGACCTGCCCGGTCAAGATTATCAGCGTGATGGTCGTGGCTAAGGAGGACAACATCCACTGAACCAAGCGCGGAGGCAGCAAATGCTGGATCAGTGAGTTTCACCAACTCTTTCGGACCCGCGACGTATCGGCTTCCTGCCGGGTCGAGAGCAGGATCGGTCAGCAGACGCAGATGACCGATCTCAATGAGGACGGTTGGTCCGCCAATGTGGGTGATGCGCACATGATCAAGGGGTGGGAACTGGTTCATACGTTCTCTTCTCGTTTCATTCCTATCTACACCTCTTCCTTTTTCAACTCAAATTGTGCTTACAAATTCACATTTCTGTTTTGCTCTCTCTTTGATTCAGACTGATGAGGAAAGGCTATACTAAGTCAGAAAAAGTGATCATTCACATACGCAACTTTCGCGTTCTCATCTCGTGTGGAAAGAAGGTAGCGCACCCATGCTTGCTGCTCATGCCACACAGGTGCCATTTCCCAGACACAAAAGGTGGGGATATGAGTCCCAAGCGGAAAAAGTGCAAAGTCTTCTTTTTGAAAAGGACTCTTGCTATAGACAGTTTTCCACAGTTCATTGGTGTTTTGCCATGTTGCGACAATGAGAAAAATAACGCTCTCGCAGGAATGTAGTAACACGAATCCTAATCGGTTTTCGATGTTCAGCTTCCCCGTCTCCACTTCTGACTGGACAAACGCACGGCTCTCTTGCCGCAATTCCTGAGCAAGTGGAGTGTCACTCCGGTAGATGTCGTACCATTTCAGGTAGGCATATGGTAGGCGAAGCTCCTGTCCAGGAGTGACTTGTTTTTGATAGTATTCATACGTCCTGGGAACGTCCCCCAGGTTGACGAATGAAGGAAGCGACTGTTTCAACTCTTCATCTCCGTTCTTCACATCGTTCAACATGTTGGTTCGGCTTGTCTCATGAAATCCATCGTCCAATTGGTGTCCCAGGTGCTCCCTGCATCAAAGGAGAAGGCTTGCTCCCAATGGGCTGTCTCAGTGGTACGATTGTACGTAAGAAAACGGACGTGAAAGGGTTTGCCATCAGATGAAGTAAGCACTTGATAGAACGTTCCAACTCCTTGCTCGAATGCTCCAACGAGAGGGGTAAAGTCTGCTGGATTGCGATTGTCCAGCCATACCAGTGACCATGTGTTGCTTGCATCATCAAAGGTCCGAATATTGAGTCCTTTCACCTGCTGTCCGTTCGGAAATGTACTTTCGTAGTGATCGATCATGACCCGACCATCGAGATATTTAGTCCCCATTCCAGCAATCCCTGGGAAATCTTCCCACACAGCATCTTGGTTCTCTTGTGGGGTATCGACGAGTGAGTGCATCTTCTTCCGTCGATTCAGAACCGTCCATGTGTGGAGATAGAAATCAAAATCATGGGTTCCAGATAGTTGATTCATCGAAAATCCTCCCTGCTCATGCTGGATAGTAACGCGCCTTGCTATTCAGGAGTTCTGCGTCTATGCAAGACAAGTGATATGGTACAGCACAACGAATGAGCAGAAAATAGCCACCGTGTACAAAAACAAAGAACCACTTGACATACCTTACCCTGGACCTCCTTGAGTAAGGCAATGCGT
>CAWBXD010000006.1:0-100968 GCA_963792705.1 uncultured Chloroflexia bacterium
CAAGTCCCATCCCTGGACGCGAGAGATCAGGACGTAATTCGCCATGAACAGGTGTCAATACACCATCGAAAAACATATGCTCAATCCGTACATGGTCGTGGAAGTATTCCATATGACGGAAGTTCGGCACGGCACAACATGGATGAACGTGTAGTGACGGCCCACAATGCGATGAGAGTTGCAATGAACGCGACTCACAAAGGGCCGCGACACGCAAAAAGCCCGTGATACCTGCACAGCGCGTTGCATCCGCCTGCAAGACATCAACTGCATTTGCCTCTAACATGCGTTGGAAGTACCACAGATCGTAGCCATATTCGCCTGCTGCAATCTCCATACCTGCGGGAGCACGGTTCCGAATCAGGTGCAGCCCCTCCAAATCATCAGAAGAGACAGGCTCCTCGAACCACGTCACGCCATATTCTGCTGTGAAGATATCGGCTAGAGCCAGTGCATCTTTACGGCTATAGGCACCATTGGCATCGACAAACAGTTCTGTATCAGGTCCAATGGCCTCTCGTGCCTCCGAGACTCTTCTGGGGTCGTCTTCTGGATGCGTTCCTACCTTCATCTTGACGCGGGGAATACCGTTTGAAACCCAATTCCCAAATTGCTGCTGAAGCTGTTCTTTTGAATAGGAGGTAAAGCCTCCACTGCCATAGATTGGCGCACTCTCTCGTGTCGCACCCAGCAGTGTGACCAATGCCACATCAAGCAAACGCGCCTTCAAATCCCATAACGCGGCGTCAACAGCGGCAATCGCCATTGACGCGATACCGGGTCGCCCAAGATTGCGAATAGACTTGACCATTGCTAGCCAGCACTCAGGGACATTCATGGCATCATGTCCCTGTACAACATTCACAAGCATCGTCTTCACCAATGTTGCCGTCGAGACATCCGCATATGTATAACCCAGACCGCGTTTTCCACCAGCACTCGCCTCAACAATCACAATCGTTGTTTTGTCCCAGGCATAGGTACCGTCCGACTCTGGTGAGTCGGTCGGTACCGTGTAGGCTGAGACTTCAAGCCGCTCAATGGCGACGCCGTTGTCGCCAAATCTCGTACTTGCCATACCTACACCTAACTCCTTTCAGTCGGATGAATGCGAAGCATTAGCTGCGAATGCAGCGTTTCCGACTGGTTATAAAGGAACTTCCTTCTATCTCAGCCCTTATGGGGTAGAATACCTTCAATAACACTCTTCGCCGATTCTATGATGATGTTGCCTTCATTAGGATCACCCTTCAACAACGCGGAGGCATAGTTTTTGGCTTCCTCAAAGCTGATGTGGGGTGGTATCGTGGTGACGTTGGGAGAGACATATGCCTCGAAGACCACCGGACGATCAGCAGAAAGAGCGGCATCCCACGCAGCGCCAACATCCTCTGGCTTGTCTACACGAATGCCTTTCAGCCCAAGCAAATCGGCATAGTTTGCATAGGGAAAATCGGGCAAGTCCTGCGTTGTTTCCAGTTTTGGGTTGCCCGCTTCGATACGCATCTCCCACGAGACTTGATTGAGATCGCGGTTGTTGAGAACCAGGAAGATGAGGCGTGGATCACTCCACTGCTTCCAATACTTTTCGACGGTAATCAAAGCAGCAAGGCCATTCATCTGCATCGCCCCATCACCTGTGAGGGCTATCGGCACACGATCAGGATAGGCGAACTTCGCGGCAATTGCATAGGGAACGGCTGGTCCCATTGTGGCAAGACTGCCTGACAGAGAACCCATCATCCCACGTTTCATCTTAATGGTATTTCCATACCAGTTGGTTGCTGTTCCCGCATCGCCACTCAAAATGCTGTTTTCGGGAAGACGCTTTGAAAGCTCCCAGAAGACACGCTGTGGGTTGAGCTGATTGCCGTCAGCATTTTCCATCGAGCGTGCCTCGACCACTTTCCACCAGTCGTGATACTCCGCTTCAATCTTTTCGCGCCATGAGCGGTCGGTCTTACGCTGAAGGTAGGGGATAAGTGCACGCAACGTCTCCGTACTATCGCCAATCAAGTTCAGTTCCATTGGATAGCGTAGACTGAGATTGCGCCCATCAATATCAATCTGGACACCGCGTGCCTGTCCCTCTTTTGGTAAAAATTGTCCATAGGGGAAGGTCGAGCCGATCATCAAGAGCGTATCACACTCCATCATCATATCGTAACTCGGCTTCGTGCCAAGCAACCCAAGACAACCTGTCACAAAAGGAAGATCATCGGGGAGAACTTGTTTGCCAAGCAAAGCTTTTGCCACACCACATCCTAGCAAGTCCGCCACCTGAATAACCTCATCAGCAGCATGTTTGGCCCCGATGCCCACAAGCATCGCGACCTTCTTGCCAGCATTGAGAATGTCTGCGGCACGCTTGAGATCCTCCTCGGTTGGGACAACACGAGGCGTTGAGTAGCCAAGCCCTGTGTGAACCGTGTTTGCTGTATGCGGCGGTGTCTCAACCGCATCCATCTCTTGCACATCCTTTGGAATGATGATACAGGTCACAGAGCGTTCAGTCGTGGCGATACGCATTGCGCGGTCAACGAGTTGACGTATTTGGACCGGACTGGAAGCCATATACACATATTCACCAGCCACGTCTTTGAACAGTGAGACGAGATCAACTTCCTGCTGATAGTTCCCGCCTAGAGCTGTTGTCGCCGCCTGTCCAACAATTGCGACAACGGGACGATGATCCATTTTCGCGTCATACAGGCCGTTGAGCAAATGAATAGCACCAGGACCCGACGTTGCAAGGCAGACACCAACCTCGTCTGTAAATTTGGCATGAGCCGTCGCCATAAACGCTGCCATCTCTTCGTGACGCACCTGTACGAACTCAAAGAGGTCCTGGTGACGCCCTAACCCTCCCAGAATCCCGTTGATACCATCCCCAGGATACCCAAAAATACGCTTGACCCCCCATTGTGAAAGGCGTTCCAATAAAAAATCACTGACTTTAGCACTCATTGCTCTTCATCCTTTTGTTCTTGTTGCCAAAACACCATATGACTTTGACATATATCGGTAATTTGGGGTTCAGCCAAGGGCCTCTTTTGCAACCCAAAGCTACTGCCTCAACAGTATGACCAAGAAAGTACCGTATACTCAACACAGCGCGATTAGCCGACACACAACCTGTGATATCTTTAGTCTAGAGGGCTTTGGTTAGAGTTTGGTAAAATTTTCATAGGAGGGTGCTGCTTGTACAAAGAAAAACTCGGCATGATCTGTGGGGCAGATGTCACAGCTCTTTACATGCTGGTAACCAGATGCAGAATGAGGTGCCCTTGCCCAGTTTGCTTTCCACAGTGAGGACACCTCCATGAGCTTCGGCAATCAGGGAGGCAATGCTCAGCCCTAACCCTGAACCACGAGGAGTAGTTGTATCAGTACGATGGGCGCGATAGTGCCGCTCGAAAATGTGGGGAAGGTCAGTTTCATCAATACCCGGTCCAGTATCACGGACACCTATCATGGCCCATTGATCCTGTCCACCTCCCTTTTTTCTCTCCACCACGTCTGGGAGATCATGCGTACAAATCAGGTCCAGATACACACAATCTCCTGGTCTTGTATAGGTGAGGGCATTGTCCACAATGTTGAAGAGCAGTTGTTTGAGAAGGTCTGCATCGCCGGGAACACTTGCTTGCTGAAATCTCCCTAGTGCGAGCGTGACCTTACGGTTGAGAAAACGCGCTTGGCGTGCAACTTCTAGCACAAGGGAATCAAGTTCCACAATCTGGGTATGCCCTTCATCTATATGAGGGGACGTTCCGACCTCGGCTCGTGCATGAGTCAGCAAGTTGTTGACCAGACGTGAAAGACGCTCTAATTCGGTACGGAGCTGTTGCACATCATGGCGCATATCTTCATCAAGTGCTGGATGAAGCAACAGGACATCGGCTTGCCCTCGTAACGTTGTCAGTGGTGTTCTCAACTCGTGCGAAATGTCGGCTACGAAGTCACGTTGCAGTGCAAAACTTGCCTCTAACCGCTCTGACATCTGGTTGAAGGCTTCTGTCAGCGTATATATCTCGGCTACGGCTGATTGTTGAGGAATACGTTGACCGAGATCTCCCGTACTCAAGCTACGCATAGTGGCACTGAGTGTCCCTAGAGGACGCAGTTCGCGAACGACCAGCAGATAGTCCACGACGTAGGCAATGAGGACAGTAACCACGCTTCCGACAGAGAGGATCAGAGCAAGCAGGTTTCCAACGGAATCTACCACTCCTAGTGGGAGGCTTACTTGAGCGATAAGAACAATATGCTGATGCGCGTCGCGTAACGGCAGTGTGAGGAGGCGGGCCCGACGACCACTGCTATCCTGATATGTTCTCACGATCTGTTGCCCACGCAACGCAGCCATGTACTCAGTGTTGCTGAACGGAATCCGCTCTCGAATCAGGTTAGCCGAACGTCTCAGTATATGTGCTTGATGCGTGTCGAAGAGTTTGATGTGTGGAGCGTCCGGGGCAAATTCATCCCCTTTCTCTTCTTGCACTAAGAGATCGAAAAACGCCGTGTTGAAAGGATGACCTGCTGCACTTTGCGCCTGCGTCAAATGTTGGAGTCTCTTCCCTTCTGTTTGCAATTGTTGATCAAGATTATGTAACAGAGAGAAGCTCACGAAGAGATAAACGACGCTCCCCAAAAAAATTAACGTGAGCACGAGGACCATCACGTTCCAGAACACGATGCGTCTTCGTAATGGTCTAGACTTTGAAAAAAAAGGAAAAGGCAACTTCCGTCTGCCTTTATTATCAGTTATATATTGTTGTGTGCTCATTCATCTCGCGTCAAAAAAGGACGAGACTCACCGTTTGAGTGTATAGCCAACTCCACGAACGGCATGGATAAGATCAGGTTTGCCATCCACATTTAATTTGGCGCGAACATAGTTCATATACACTTTGATAACCTCAAGTCCTGCTTCGTTGTCATAGCCCCAGACACGTTCAAAGATACGTTCTTTCGTCAACACACGACCAGCGTTCTGAGCGAGCAGCTCGAGCAGATCAAATTCTCGTTTGGTGAACTCTAGGAGATGACCATCGCGCCAGACTTGCCGAGTTTCAAGGTCAAGGGTAACGTCTTCTACCTTTATTCTGCGCGTAGGTCGCGTCTTCGCTATAGCACGCCGCAGGCTAGCACGGATGCGAGCTAATAGCTCCTCAAAGTCAAATGGCTTGGTAATGTAGTCGTCAGCACCACTATCGAGTCCAGTTATCTTGTCCTGTACTCCGTCTCTGGCTGTAAGCATCAAGATAGGGAGCGACTTATATTCCATAGAGCGTAGACGATGACACACTTCAAAGCCATCCATATCGGGCAACATCACATCAAGGACCACCAAATCGTGTGGAAAGTGTTGTATGTTCTCAATCGCGGCTTTCCCACTGGTCGCCACGGCCACCTTAAAGCCTTTGTATGTCAAACCACGCTGCAAAACATGAACAATCTGTGGTTCATCCTCAACAACCAATATATGCTGCATTTCAGCCTCCGGTGAAATAGAACTTCCAAATATATCAATCAAAGCAGATGCTGAATAAATATGGAAACAACGAAGAGCCATGGAGTGTTATTCACGGCCTTTTGTTCAGGATTATCAGCATTTTCTTCCCCTTGTATGTAACACGTCGGGCTTGTCGGTCGCGTTACATGCAAAGGAAAGGTTCTTGTAACACATGCTTGCTTTGAGGACATAATGAAGATGAGTAGTTCTGGCGTTGTTCAGCTTACTCAAGCGGCGTTTCTTCTTGTTCGCTTCCCATCTCGTACTCAACAGCGATGGGCAACGAAAGAGAGAACTGTACGCCTTCTCCACTTGGTGAGGTGACAGTAAGTGTTCCATGGTGAGCAGTTGTAATTCTGCTTGCCAAATAAAGTCCGAGACCCAATCCCATCGAGCGAGAGCCTTTCACAAAGGGTTGAAAGAGGTGGTCAAGCACACTTAAAGGGATTTCCGGCCCTTGATTACTCACCATAAGAACAGCCCAAGGTCCATCCGGTCGTCTCTCAACGACCAACCCTACTACGACAGGATTATCCTTCGGTGTATACATGAGAGCATTGGCAAGCAAATTCTCCATTGCCTGACGGAGGCGATCTGGATCGGCGGCAACGACGGCCTCTTGCGAAGGAATATGCACCTCTATCTCGGCCTATGGCGTCCTCAAAGCAGAGGCTACCTCCTGAACCAGATCGCCCAAGTTCACAGGTTGCTCGTAGAGGAAAAAAAGACCCTGATCCAGACGCGCCACATCCAGCAGGTCTGCAATCAACCGCTCCAGACGACGTAGCGCGCTCTTCAGAGCCATAGTGTCATGAATGTCTTGCGTTCTCTTGCTACGGCGAGCACGCATCTGAATGAGATCGATATGTGACTTGAGAGGAGTGAGGTAGGTACGCAGATCGTGAGCCATAACGGTAAGCAGTTCCTCGGCGACCATACGTCGGCTCTGCTGAATAGCTTCGTTCTTTATGCGCTCGACAAGCTCTGTCCTGTGAATCACAATCCCTATCCAACCGGCCACTGCTTCTAGAAAGTGTATGTCTTGCTCCGAGAAGAAATCGAGTGTGCGGGAGGAGGCCATAAGCACGCCTCGGCGTTGAGTACCCACGTCCAATGCCGCCACCATCTCGGGGCGAATGCCTAGTCCCTCCGAACTGGTCATGCCAATGATACGGTTAGGTTCCTGATCCAAATGCCCAGTCAAGTAGGAGGTCCCGCTCAGAAACACCTCGACCATATAGCCTCCATTGACGATAGGCATCCGGTCTAAACCAAGTGCGTGCTGTCTTCTTCCAACAGGAGTATCGCTGGTTCCAAGAGCAACGAGTGTATCTATAGTAGGATCATGGAGAAAGACATCCACCTTCCCGGCCTCAAATGCCTGCACGACCAGTTGCGCTGCTTGATTAAGCGCAAGTTTAAGCTCTGTTGCGTCAATCCTCAAAAGCCGTTCAAGGATTACTAAGAGCCGATCTTGCTTATGCTCTGCCTGATGCCCACCATGGATGGAACTCATAATCGCTCCCCTTATGAGAAATGCCACATATTTTTACCGTTTCTTTACCTTTGCGCGTTACACTTCTCTTAACTTTCCATTGTATTGACTGAAATAAGCACGTATTTGAGAGAAGAAAGGATACTCATGATGGGACAACTCGATCAGAAGATAGCAGTCATTACTGGCGGCGATAGCGGCATTGGCCGTGGTATTGCGCTTCAATTTGCACAAGAAGGGGCGACCGTTGTCATCAACTATGCCCATGCACAAGACAAGGCAGAAGCGGTGTTGAAAGAGGTTGAGCAAAGACAAGGACAAGGTATGATTCTACAAGCCAACGTTGGAGAGTATCAGCAGGCAATGGGACTTATCCAACAAACCGTCGAGAAGTATGGGCACATTGACATCTTGTCAAACAATGCGGGTATGGAGATACATAGTCCATTTGTGGATGTCACAGAACAAGACTTTGATCGAGTACTCAGTATTGACCTCAAAGGCGCGTTTTTCTGTGCACAAGCTGCCGCCCGTGCCATGATTCAACACGACATTCAGGGTCGTATTATCAATACGTCATCCGTCCATGAAGACCTTGCGATGCCGCAAAACGTGCCCTACTGCTGTGCCAAAGGTGGAATGCGGATGTTGATGCGAACCATTGCAATTGAACTGGCACCGCACAAAATCACGGTCAATAATATTGCCCCCGGTGCTATTCATACGCCTATCGATAGAGACGTGGAGGCGGACCCGGAAAAGATGGCGGCCCTGCTCAAGGAGATTCCGCTTGGACGTATGGGTCAACCGGAGGAGATAGGCAAACTAGCAGTGTACCTCGCCTCCGATGCTGCCGCTTACGTCACTGGCTCGACCTACGTGATTGACGGTGGTCTGATGATCAATACAGGTGGCTTATAATGGCGGACACACAAACACATCCATCGTTCTCTCCATCAACCTACTTACCAATTGAAGACTACGGGCTTGTTGGAGATTTACATACGGTTGCGTTGATAGGCAAGAATGGTTCTCTCGACTGGTGCTGTTTGCCGCGCTTCGACTCACCAAGCGTGTTTGGAGCGTTGTTGGATGTGGGAAAAGGAGGCTTTTTCCGCATCGCACCCTCCGATATGCATGAGGTAAAGTGCCAACAGTTGTACTTGCCTGAAACCAATATTCTGCTCACCCGCTTTCTCTCCGTCAATGGCGTTGGTGAGATTACTGACTTCATGCCCATCAAACACGTTGGAACGGCGGAACACCAGCATCAGATTATCCGCTCCGTTGCGGTTGTACATGGGTCGCTCTCGTTCACGCTGACCTGTCGCCCTGCCTTCAACTATGCACGTGACACACATCAGGTCAATATGTCGCAGAATGGAGCGTTGTTTCAAAGCCAGCACTTCAATGTAGGGCTGGCCTCGCCTATTGCACTTGAACCAGATGGGCAGGGAGGAGTGCAGGCTACGTTTACTGTGAAGGAAGGGCAGGCCCTCCATTTTGTCTTAGAAAGCTCGAAAGACAGCAAACACGCTCCACAACCGCTTTCAGAAGAGGCATACCAAACAACGTTTCAAGAGACGATGCACTACTGGCAACACTGGCTCTCGCAATGCACCTATCAAGGACGATGGCGCGAGATGGTGCAGCGTTCAGCCCTAGTTTTAAAGTTGATGACCTACGCTCCAACAGGTGCAATTGTGGCTGCGCCGACCACCAGCCTACCAGAGTCGGTTGGTGGTGCTCGTAATTGGGACTACCGCTACACCTGGATTCGTGATGCCTCTTTTTCTCTGTATAGCCTGCTCACTCTCGGCTTCACACAAGAGGCTGAGGCATTTATGAGATGGCTCGATGCACGCTGTCACGAATTGCATGGAAACGGCACCCTGCAACCCATGTATGGAATCACCGGTGAACATACTCTCACCGAGATGACGCTCGCTCACTTAGAGGGCTATCGCCAGAGCCACCCTGTACGTATCGGCAATGGAGCCTATACACAAAAACAACTCGACATTTACGGCGAGATGATGGATGCTATTTACGTCTACAATCGCTATGATGCTATTACCTATGATCTCTGGACGAACGTGCGGCGTCTGCTTGGGTGGTTGGAAGACAACTGGCAAGAACCTGACGAAGGCATCTGGGAGGTGCGCGGTGGACCGCAGAAGTTTCTACATTCGCGCATGATGAGCTGGGTCGCCTTTGATCGCGCTATTCGCGTGACGCGAGATCGCGGTTGGCCCGCACAAACAAACAAGTGGGTAGATATACGCTCTCAGATATATGAACAGATCATGGCAGAGGGATGGAGCGAGCACAAAAAGAGCTTTGTGCAATATTACGGGAGCGATGCAGTTGATGCCAGTTCGCTCTTGATGATGATGACCAATTTTACTGGCTCGAAGGAGCCACGCATGCTCTCGACCATTGACCGTATTGAGAAGGAACTGACAAGTGGTGCCCTTGTGCTACGCTACAACCCGAAGATGGCAGCAAATGATGGCTTGGGCAGCCAGGAGGGAACCTTCGGAGCATGCAGTTTCTGGTTGGTAGAAAACCTGGCGTGTGCAGGCCGGCTGGATGAGGCACGCTTACGTTTGGAGAAACTCCTCTCCTATAGCAATCATCTCGGTCTCTACGCTGAAGAGATTAGTCCGACAGGTGAGGCACTGGGAAATTTCCCGCAAGCCTTTACGCATCTTGCCCTGATTACCGCGTGCTATCACCTGGACAAAGCCTTGAATACACGTATGGGGCAAGCGAGTACCTCCTCTAACAAGCTCTACAATTAAATCGAATAGAGAAGGTAGTACATACTACAATTGAAAAGAGTGGACAAAGAATATGGATGTTAAGACAGCACACACTGCCACAGCGAGTACAACAGAACAGACACAATCTCCTTCAACAAAGGTACCACATGTCGTGATTATCGGCGGTGGCTTCGGAGGTCTTCAAGCAGCGAAAAAGCTGGGAAAGCAGCCTGTTGAAGTCACCGTTATCGACCACAACAACTTTCACCTCTTTCAACCGATGCTCTATCAGGTCTCAACGGGTGGTCTCTCGCCTTCCGATATCACCGCTCCTCTGCGGGCTATTTTGCACGGGCAGAGAAATACGGGCGTCATAATGGCAGAGGTGACAGGTATCGATGTCCAGCAGCAACGAGTACTCATGGACGACCAGCAGGCCATCTCCTATGATTACCTGATTGTCGCCACAGGTGCAGGCAGCAATTACTTTGGGCATCAGGAGTGGGAAAAGCTTGCTCCTGGCATGAAGTCGATTAATGATGCATTGACAATACGGAGAATGGTTCTCTCCGCGTTCGAGGCGGCAGAACGAGAGCCAGATGAAGCAAAGCGCAAAGCACTGCTCACGTTTGTCTTAGTTGGAGGAGGACCGACAGGAGTCGAGTTGACAGGTGCGATTGCGGATTTGGCACATCAGTCTCTTCAAGGAGATTTTCATCACATTCATCCAAGTACAGCACGTATTGTGCTTGTCCAGGGGGGAAAGCGCATTCTCCACCAGTTCCCCCAATCGCTCGCGGATGCAGCAACGAAGAAATTGCAGCAGATGGGAGTGGAGATTCGGCTGGGCGTGCATGTGAAAGAGGTCAAGCCGGATGGCGTACTGATTGGGGACGAGCACTTCGCGGCTGAAAACGTCATCTGGACGGCTGGCGTGAAGGCATCGTCGGCAGGAGAATGGCTTCATGCCGATGTAGACCATGATGGGCGTGTGAAGGTCCAGTCAGATTTGAGCGTTCCTGGGCATGCAAACATCTTTGTCATCGGTGATACCGCCTTATTAGAACAAAACGGCAAACCCTTGCCAGGGCTTGCTCCGGTTGCCATGCAGGAAGCGGACTATGTAGCGTCGGTCATTGTGAATCGTGTTGCAGGTAAAACATCACAAAAGCCCTTTCATTACTTCGATAAGGGAACACTTGCGATGGTGGGACGTTCCTTTGGCATCGTCGATATTGGCCCTCTTCACTTCACAGGCTTTCTGGCATGGCTCACCTGGATTCTTGTTCACATCATGTTACTCATTAATGCCCGTAACCGTGTGCTCACGACTCTGCAGTATGCGTGGACCTACCTCACCTACCAACGTGGAGCGCAGGTGATTTTACCCGATGATACCGTAAGAGAACCAGACTAGTCTGTCAGAGCTTCTAATGCAAAGACGGCAGATCAAGGAGGCGTCCCTTGTGGTCGCCCATTGTTCCATTGAAAGAAGGAAGATGCCAAGATGCCTATTGAGATAAAAGTTGGTCCTCCCACGATCACCGTCAGTCAGGGCCGGACCTTTATGGTCACCACGCAAAGTGGCGAAATTCAAGCGAATACCGATCAAGGTGTGTATGCACAGGACACACGCTTTGTCAGTTTTTACCGTCTGTATATTAATCGTTCGCCACTCGTGGTCGTGAATTCAAGCCAACTCAGTTTCTATGCCTCGCGCTTTCATCTTACAAATCCCCGTATAGAGACAGAGGGAGGGACAATTGCAGAACAGACGTTACGTCTCACGATCAATCGCGTTGTCAGTGAAGGCATTCACGAAGACATCGAGATTGCGAACTACACAGGGAAAAAGGTCGCGTTCCTATTGGAGTTAGGAACACGCACGGATTTTGCTGACCTGTTTGAGGTGAAGTCAAAGCACATTGTGCAGCGTGGCAAACAGGAGACTGACTGGAATGCTCAACAGAGACAACTGCGTACTACTTATGATAACAAGGACTTTCATCGCGCGTTCACCTACTGCATTACAACTGATGTACAAGTAGGCTATGCCAACGGACGTCTCTTCTTCGAGATTGAGTTAGAGCCGAATCAGCATTGGCATACCTGCGGTGACATGATTTTAGAACATGGGCAGCAGGTCACTCCCCCTACCCCTGGCTCCTGTATTCAGGAACAGCAAGGAAATGCATCGGCTGGTGCAACACCTGCACAGGGGCAGGAGCCACGCAGTGACTTCGATGCACGGCAGGCACGCTGGCAGCAACGTTGCACAGGCATCACGACCTCCAATAATGAGCTGTATCGTATGTATCAGCAAGCGGTTGAGGACATGGGAGCGTTACGCATCTATGATATGGATGTTTCTGACGAGGCGTGGGTTCCAGCCGCTGGTGTACCCTGGTTCGTCACCCTGTTTGGGCGCGATAGCTTGACGGTTTCCTATCAGAATATGGCGGTTTCATCTGGTTTTGCTCGTGGTGCGCTCAAACGTTTGGCAGAGCATCAGGCAACCGAGCGTGATGACTGGCGCGAAGCACAACCCGGCAAGATTATGCACGAAATTCGCTTTGGTGAGCTTGCCCACTTTCACAAAGTGCCCTTTACTCCCTTCTACGGAACGGCTGACGCGACCATGCTCTACTTAATTGTGCTCTCCGAAACCTATCGTTGGACGGGTGATGTGCAGTTGCTGAAAGACTATCGTGAGGTGGCTGAAAAATGTCTCGACTGGATTGACCACTATGGTGATCTAGATGGGGATGGCTTTCAGGAGTACAAAAGTTTCTCCCCCTATCACTACAACAACATGGGATGGAAAGATGCAACGGATGCCGTCGTGTATGCTGATGGCAGTCCGGTGAAACAGCCCAAAGGACTCTGTGAACTGCAAGGGTACGTCTACGACGCCAAAACGCGTATGGCGGAAGTCTTTCAGGTGTTGGGGGACGAGGCGCGAACAGAGGTACTCTTGCACCAAGCCGAAAGCTTGAAGCGGGCATTTAACCAGACGTTTTGGATGGAAGAGGAAGGATGTTTCGCCTTCGGCCTTGACCCAGACAAGAAGCAGATTACCTCTATCGCCTCCAACGCAGGTCAGTGCCTCTGGAGTGGCATTGTTGACCAGGACAAGGCCGAGCGTACCGCGAAGCGACTCTTACAAGAGGATATGTGGAGTGGGTGGGGTATCCGCACGCTTTCCACCAAAAATGGGGCGTATGATCCGTTTGCCTATCAGCACGGCTCCATCTGGCCCCAGGACAACGGCATTATTGCGGCTGGCTTCAAACGCTATGGAATGGCGAATGAAGCGAATCAGGTGATTAGGGCACTCTTCGACGCCATCGAACGTTTTGATGCCTACCGTCCACCAGAAGTCTTTGCTGGCGTGCAACGTGAAGGCGAGAGAGACTTTCCTATTCTCTATCCCTCTGGTGCCAACATTCCACAGGCATGGGCTACGGGCAGCATCTTTCATATGATACGAACAATTCTTGGTCTTCGTGCCGACGCGCCTCACAAACGGCTCTACGTTCACCCCACGCTTCCTGGTTGGTTGCCTAATATCGAACTGCAGCTCTTGCGCGTCGGTCCCTGTTCTATTTCACTCAGATTCTGGCGCGAAGGCGACCGCTCACGCTGGGAAGTACGTGAGATACAAGCAGAGAAGGGCACCGCACAAGAAGACCGCATCCAGGTCATGGATGAGCCAGAAACAGGTAAGTAACGGCATGAAAGACGAGAAAGAAGGATTTGCTGAGGGAGAAAGGATGCCCCACTGACTCCTCTAAGCCATCATCCGTTCATCAGTGTTTTGTCTAATACAGGTCGCAATCTGTGATACGATGCCCATGCCTTCTGACGCGTGTGCACACATGTCATGCAGTTCCTCCTAGCCTTGATCCAGCCGTCTACTCAGGAAGGAGTCTTCTGTTAAAAAGACTTCCACGATTCATCCTCGATTGGCGGTGTGGAGTCGATCCAAGGCTAGGGCCTTCTGACGATGACTCATAGGCAAATCGTTGAAGCCCAAGTACAGCAAGCTGTTCGTTGCTGGCTCATAGAAAAACACATCGACTTTTTCTGAAGATTTTCTCTCAGTTCTTGTAGGAAGAACACTATTCCTCATAGGGAAGAAAGGTTTCATCATGCTCAAGAACGAAGAAGATGGGGAGCGTGATTTTCCCCGGATACACAGGCGTTTTGACCTTTAAACGGTATATAGCATGAATTCTTTGTTGTGGATGGATATAGCCGACACGATGAGCATGACCACAAGCCGTCATTGGTGCTTCACGTGTCGCGATGAGAAGCTTCCAGAGGGGGGAAGAGGTCTCACCGAAGACGATATAGGTTTCCCCTGGTAGTTCTTCACTAAACATAGTCATCGCCTCTTCAAGCTGAGTTTGTACTCATCCTTCTCTTTCCTGTTTTTTGGGTGATGTGCCAACTTGTTTTTCTGCTCTTTGCCTAGTTGCCAATGTGGTGCCTGCACGTTTTTGAAGATGCTGCGGTAGCGCGGCTCGTGAAAGAGCTTCCCTGTCAACACATCGCGTTCTCCAATAGTCAGCAGGCGAAAGAGAGCGACTGCGAGTAGCCCTCCCAATGGAGGAGCAATACAGTACAGCCACTGGTCCGTCCACAGCCGAGTAAGTAGTGCTGGGCCGATGCTTCGTGCGGGATTGAGACTGGTACCAGAGATGGGCGACTCCAACCATACCATTATTGCCACCGACAACCAGTTCATTAACGGCGTCCACCGCATGAGACGATGACTACTGACAAAGAGAAAAATCAGCAAAACAAGCAAGTAGGTTAAACTCATCTCTGCTACAAACACAAGCCAAAGAGGGTAACCGACGCCAGGAAGTGTCATACCATTGGTAACACTTCGAGCATGATTTCTCCATACAAATACGAGGAGTACTTCACCCACAATGGCACCGACGAACTGAGCGAGAATGTAGCCGATGAGATGCATGTGCTTCATTTTTCCATGTGCCCAGAACGCTAGCGAGACGGAGGGGTTGATATGCGCCCCACTGAGCTTGCCAAAGGGCGAAATAGCCACGAGCGATCCACTTCCAGCAAAGATGAGTCCTGTAATCAGTCGCCGCAGGCTGACATCAGGTATTAGATGAGAAGGGAGTAAGCCTTTTCCAAAGTCGAAGATCACGGCACTCAGACCAACAAAGACCAGAAAGGCCGTTCCCAGAAGTTCAGCTCTATATTCGGGCCAATGCAGTTGTTTCCACCATGCTGAAGTTTCTCCTACATATCCTCTATACTCTGTTCCGTGTTCCTTTAGCATACATTTTTCTCTTTCTTTGCATCGCTATCCTTTTCCACTTATGCATGTTGTCGCTGCTGTAAGCGTGTTCGCTCCCAGGTAAACACTCGTTTGAGGACAGTCCGGAGCACGAAAATAGCCACAAACATCAGGATTTGCTGCTCTGTCTGCAATTCAATCGTTCGTAACAGCGTTCCCGCAAGCTTAAAGCTGAGGCCAGAAATGGCTCCGTCAGCGACAAGAAGCCGTGCCAGTACCACATTCCTCTGGACGAGCAGGACGAGACTGGCACGGAAAAGGGAAAAGACGATGAGCAGTGCTCCAAGAAACTCAATAATCGTTGCCCACAGTGCGAAATTGAGCACAGAACTAAAGAGCATTGTTGACCTTCTTTGCCGTCGCTGTCATCCCGTTAGAAGGTGATGACAGCGACGGCATGGGTGGAGTATAGGACTGCAATGCACGATCTGGTTGTCTGAGTGCCGCTCTGTCGATCTCTTTTTGCAGAAAATAGTTCAGGAGCGTTCGGATCGTTGCAATAGCTGCAAGCTGTCCGATTTCCGCCCAGGTTGGGGCGATAGCTGTCCGCAAGATGTCAGCACCTAATTCAAACTCAAGAGCGAGGGCAAGCCATCTGCCAAGCCGCAACCTGATATTTTCGGTCTCTGGCTCTTGCGAACCAGCAGCCCCACCAGTTTTCCGCACAAACAGAAGCAGGGCGCGGAGCGTTGCTTGCAGGGCTGCAATAGCAATCAGCACCCCTGCAACACCTTCGACGCCCGAAGCGAGATAACTCGTCCATACCTTAAAAAGGGCTTCCATTGTTCCCGTCCTTCTCTCTTGAAACACTCATTTCCATTGTTCCTCTGTGTGTCTTCTGATGTTCTTACTTCTCCTACACATTCATAATCTGAATGTAATCCTCTTGTGCCATTCCCACATCCAGCAACGCTTCAAACGTGCTTTTCTTCACATACGGATTATGACGCATCGCTCTTGTGAGTTATTTCATCGTGTGTGTTGGTTGTCGCATTCATACTTGCATCCGACATTGAACCACGATCCGGGTTGGCTCCTTCCCCAAGAACACGACCCGCGGACGAACTCCCTGCGCTGACCGTGCTACTGCTCGTATTCATACCACCTCTTGTAGTGTCGTCCGCGCTTTCTGTTGGCAGTGCTCCACCGCCAGGTGTTCCTGGCCCTTGACCCGTTGCCATACCACTGCCTAATGTGGTACCGCTCGCATTTGACTGAATAAGCTTGTTGTAATCGGCTGTTCCCCCTTGTGTCAAGGACGTGTTCTCTGTGTTGGAAGGTACCGATTGCTCCCCGTTTACAGGAGCACTTGTGTTAGATGCTCCCGCGCTTACAGGACCGCCTGCAATCATTTCTTCTCGTCGAGCCTGATCCTGATTATCTGTATTCGTCATTGTAACGTATCCTTTCTATCTCATTTCACCTGTCCGTTGTTTTCACGCTTTATAAGTACCATAGTAGAATACATTTGTCAGAAAATGGTTAAAAATTACGAAATCGATAGGAGGAAGAGCATAGTGAGTTCTATACCTTGTAACTTTTCCTAGAAAAACGACGTACAATTCTCAAAGGATGAAACATGTTCAAATCATTTCTAAGGTCTGGCAATGATTACCTGTTCTCCACAAGACGTATGCAGAAGTGGACGCAAGCAAGGCTATCTGAGTCTTGCCATGTTCTATACTATGGTTAGGGATAGGACTCTCTCATGAACCCTCCTATGCTGAGGCGCTATGGTGCCGAATTTCTTGGCACGTTTGCGTACGTCTTCTTTGGGTGTGGCACAAGAATATTTATCGGGTACTCAGGAGACCTTTCAGGCCGTCTCATTGTGTACCTTACCTTTGGTCTCACCTTGTTCACCATGACCTATGCCCTCAGTCATATCTCAGGTGCCCCATTTAACCCTGCTGTTGTGTTTGGCCTAGCCGTCGCACGACGTTTTCCTTGGCGGTATGTCCTCCCATATTGGCTTGCTCAAGTCGGTGGAGCAGTCGTGGCAAGTAGTATTCATCTTGTTCTATTTCCTGAAAGAGCAGTCACTGCTCAATTTGGTGCAACAATACCCAGTGTTGGCGTTTTTCAAGCAGTAGCAATTGAAGCGATCATCACGTTCTTTCTCATGCTTGTCTCTCTGTCCTCTGCAACAGACAAACGCGTAAATCGTGCGACTGTTGGTTTGGCGGCGGGACTCATCATTATGTTAGGTGGCCTATTTGCGGCCCCGCTTACAGGAGGAAGTATGAATCCTGCACGTAGCCTTGCACCAGCACTTCTTGCAGGGGACAACCATTAGCAATGGTGTGGATATACTGGGTAGGACCTCTAATAGGGACAACTCTAGGAGCCATTGTCTATGAGGCTTTACGTGGGGGTAAAGATTATGCAATGGAGGTGCCAGAGGGAATTTTTGATGGTCTGAGGCAAAAATCTTCACAATAAACTACGCGCGTTCGCTTATGAAAAAACCTCATATTGACAACTAAAGGCAAACGAGATATACTTACAACAGAGATAAATGACTTATCGCCCATCAAAAGATGTGAAACAGTACACATATGTAGTGTACAGGGGAAGAGCGATGCCAAAGATTGTTGATGAACAGATGCGAGAAACAACGCGTCGTCGCATCCTTCACGAGGCGGCAAGCGAGTTTGCTCGACTGGGATTTGATCAGGCAAACATTAATACCATTGCCGAGCAAGCAGGAATGGGAAAAGGCACCATCTACCTGTACTTCGAGAATAAGCGCGAAGTGTTTCTCGCCATGTTACGACATATTGCACAATCGCAGTTAGCGACTATTCGGGCTGCCTTAGCTACGGAAGGAACATTACAACAACGTTTAGAGCGGCTTTTTCGTGCATTTGTTCATCTTGCGGAGGAAGAAAGCGATAACTTTAACGTCTATATGAGTGCGCTGTATGGAGTCAACCGTGCGTTTCAAGACGAGGCGACGAAGTTATTACGGAGTTATGTGTCTGTGATTGCTCTCGTGCTCGAAGAAGGAAGAGCACGTGGTGAATTGAACTGTAGCGATATCGAGTCAACGGCCTTAATGGTACTTTCCTTAACTGAGTCTTTCGTCCTATCAGCGCGTGTGCTTGGTCAGTCAGAACGAGAGATTCATAAGCAGGCCGAATATGTTGCTCGCTTCGTTCTGCAAGGTATCGGTGCGAAGGCGTAATGCGCCTCTTTTTTGCTTCTTTATTGAATGATTGCCCACCCACTATAGGTGGTGCGAGAACTTGGAGTTGTTCCGATGAATGTTTCTGTCTTGGTCACCTTTTTGCGTCGTCTCTTTCATATACGACGTGTCAAAAGAAGCTATGAGAGTCCGCGCTATCTCCTCAAATGGCTGCTCATCAGCACACTGATCGGGCTGGTTGCAGGAGTGGGAGCTATCGCATTCTATGCGGCCATTCATTTTGCGACGGCAACCTTCTTAGGACGAATTGTTGGCTATCTGCCTCCTGATCCTGCAGGAGAAGGTGGAGTCACCCATGTCATGTCCTTCTGGTCTTCGGCTCGCCCGTGGCTCTTGCCAGTCGTGACAACCCTAGGTGGCTTGGTCGCAGGCATTATCGTCTTTACCCTCGCCCCAGAAGCAGAGGGACATGGAACCGACGCTGCAATAGCTGCGTTTCATCAAGGCAAGTCTATTCGTGCGCGTATTCCGATCATCAAACTAGTGGCTTCAGCGATCACGATTGGGACAGGCGGCTCAGCAGGGCGCGAAGGACCCGCTGCGCAGATTAGCGCAGGCTTTGGCTCCATCCTCGCCAACATTCTCCGTTTGGATATACAGGATAGACGTATCGCGCTGGCAACTGGTATTGGAGCGGGTATCGGTGCTATCTTCCGTGCACCACTTGGCGGTGCTATTCTCGCGGCGGAAATTCTGTACAAGAATGATTTAGAGATCGAGGCGATCATTCCTGCGCTCATGGCATCCATTATCGGCTACAGCGTCTTTGGGGCATGGTCGGGGTGGAGTCCTATCTTTGCGACACCGAGCAATCTCGCGTTTACCTCTCCTTTTCAGCTATTTTATTATGTCGTGCTTGGCTTGTTGTGCGGACTGATGGGACTCCTCTATTCACGAGGCTTCTACGGCATTACGCATGTCTTCCATCGTCTCCACCTTCCTAACTGGATCAAGCCGGGTATTGGCGGCTTACTTGTTGGTCTGATTGGTTTAGCCCTCCCGCAGGCTCTGGGTATGGGCTATGGCTGGGTACAGGTGGGAATGGGGCCTGGATTGTTAGCAATTCCATTGTGGGTGATTCTCCTCCTACCATTTGTGAAGATACTCACCACAGGTTTGTCCATTGGCTCTGGTGGCTCTGGTGGTATCTTTGGTCCTGGCATGGTTATTGGTGGCATGGTCGGTGCGCTTGTGTGGCGATTGAGCTATCATGTCCTTCCTGGTATTCCTGATACCCCAGCCCCATTTGTGATTGTGGGGATGATGGCTCTCTTTGGGGGCATTGCACATGCGCCCCTTGCAGTGATGCTTATGGTAGCGGAGATGACGGGCAACCTTTCAATGCTCGCTCCTGCCATGATTGCCGTTGGCATCGCCTCGATCATCGTAGGGAAAGCAACAATTTATACCAGTCAAGTAGACACGCGTGCAGATTCACCAGCTCATCGACTGCAGATGTCCTTTCCACTGCTCTCCACGCTCGCCGTTCGTCAAACGATGGTACCGCCCACGCTGCGTTTCTCACCTGAACAGACACTGGCTGAAGCTGAAAAGCTGCTTGCAGATCATATCGAGAGTGGAGCACCTGTGCTGGATGCACAGGGAAATCTCCTTGGTGTGCTGACGCAAGCAGATATTCAGCGCGTTCCGTTAGCGGAACGTGAGACAACACCTGTAGAAACGACCATGAACCGCGATGTCCTGACGGTGTATCCCGATGATACCCTCGATGAAGCACTCGAACAATTGACCAGTCATCGTGTGAGTTGGGCACCTGTTGTGGATGTTGAAGGCATTACAGGTGACAAATGTGTGGTTGGGGTTCTCTCGGCAGCCAACATTGTACGAGCATACCGTGAAACGCTGTCAAAAAACTCACGGCGGATGCGTGGACTTGTGGAAGGGACGGTGATGATCGAGGCAAAGATTGAACCTGGAATGCGTCTCGCAGATATTCCTCTGCGCGATGCTCAACTGCCTGCGGAGTGTCTGGTCGTTTCTATTCGCAGGGAAGGTGAGTTGCTTTTCCCACGTGGCAGTACAAGTATTCTTTCAGGAGATGTCGTGACGTTTCTTGTCAGTCCGCGCGGCGAAGACCTCTTACAGCAATACCTTCTGAGTCGCGGAGAGACCGAGGCAAGAACGGCTCCAGTTTCTGCTGGAAAGCCATAGGAAGAAGTTGGGCAAGGATGCAGAGGGAATGTATTACTCTCCCTCTGCATCCTTGCCCAACTTCTTCCTATCCATCAAAATAGACAAAATCAATACTCATAGCACACATCGTTTGGAATGTATCGTGCTCATCCTCCTTCGATCAGACGAGTTGCTAAACTGTGGCTTCAAGCGATAAGAACAAAAGCAACAGTAAGACGTCACCTAGCCGTTCCAAGTCAAGGACCCTCGACACATGCCTTCCGCTTTTCGTTCTTCACGGCTCTCAGCTCACTCTTCCGTAAATAGCGGTTGACGGTGGCACTTTCTTGGTACCCTAATAAGTCCCGCAATGTGAACAGGTTGCCTCCTGCCTGCAAATACCTCACCGCAAAGCTGTCTCGTACCAATGTCGGCCCAATCTCCTCTCGTGTTAACCCTGCTCGTTCCCTCAGACGACCAAACACCGACACGATCCCATTCTCAGTGAGCGCATGCCCCGTCTCTGATAGGAAGAGCGGCTTGTCGCTGACACCTCCTCGTTCCGCATCTGCTCGTCTCCCATCCATCCGATACTGTTCCATATACACACGCACCGCTTCCAACGCTTCATGTCCCACTGGAAATCGCCTTCCCTTGAAGGTGTCCCGCCTCACCATGAGCATGCCCTGCTCCAGGTCTACATCCCCAGGGCGCAATGCACACACCTCTGACAGCCGCATTCCTGTGTCATAGAGCACCAACAACAGTGCTCGATTGCGTATTGGTGCCCACTCTGGGATCACCCCATGCTCTCCTGGCGACTCACATGCCAGTAGCAATCGCTCCCATTCCTCCGTTTCCAGAGGATGCATCACCGCAGGCTCCACTCTCACCAGAGGAATTTCAGCAAACGGCGTTCGCTTGAGCAAGCCAGCGTTCACCAACCACTGGCACCACACACGAGCAGAGCGAGTATAAGAGTGTCTGGTGCCCTCTGAACGTTCTCGACCCACCACCGTTGGCACTCGCAATGACTCCACCCATCCACGCACATACCTCTCCGTCATCTCGGCAAGCAGAATAACCTGATACTCCGTTCGCAGATACTGCTCGAACAAACGCAGCACTGTCTGATGCCATTCTATCGTCTTTGACCGTCGCTTCGCTCGCTGCTGCGCCTCTAAATACTCTCTAATCGCCTCTTCCATCGTGATGCTCACCGGATTCTTATAGAACCTCGTTGGCGTTCTACAGAGAGCCACTCCCACAGAGCCATCTGACCTCTGCTCTTGCTGCATCCTCAACGCCTTCTCATCAGCACAGTCGGACGAAGGATAGTGAACAGAGAGTGGCTCTTCGTGCGTATCAAAGCAAGAAGGCAACGATGGAGCGTGAGCAGGCACTTCAGCACAAGGGCACAGTATGCTACCCACCACACACTCCTTCACCTCATCGTGCGGTTCGTGCTCTTCTGGCACCAGAGTGGTGGACACCTCTCCAGCCTGTGCGTTCTGCTGCTGGAGTTCGTGCTCTTCTGACGCGAGACTGCTGGACACCGATCCGTCAGTTCCGTCCTCTTGCGATTTCACCACATGGGCGAGTCGCGCTCGTATCTTGCTCACTCCTCGTTGCAACGTCCGCAGATGTGAGGGCTGATAGCGGTCAGGCGAGAGCCGACACAGTTCCTCAAACATTGCCCGGCAACTTCGTGTCGGATCAGTACACACCCACTCAGCAATCCGCTCCCACTGCTCCTGGAAAGGATCATTGCACGTCCGGTGCCACTCTACTAACGAGAGAAGTGCCGATGGTTCATCTTCTCTCACCTTTTCTGACGGTCCTGTGAGAGGCGTTGAGTGCAATGGGGCATCAGCAGCACTTGGCACCAGCGATGTGCCAATAACGCGAAATCGCTCGTATGCAAAGAGTCGTCGTCTTTTCTCATTCTGTGGAACGACACCTGTCGCACAGTGAAAGAGCCTCTGTTGTGCCTGCTTTGCTTGCTCCAACACACGCACGAAATCAAAAGTCTCGAATCGCTTCATGAGGGCATCCTCCTGCTCTGCTGGCACCACCTCTGCTTGCAGCAGACGCGTGAATGGCGTCTTTGCTTCATCGTAGATGCGTCGAACCTTTCTTCCCTCTTTGAGTTTCGCACACAACTTCATCGAGGGTTGAAACAAGTTCACATACAAACTGAGCACACGATACAGGTCTTCAAGACACTGATAGGCTTGCTCTCCCACATAGCGGTAATACCCGACCACCTGACGCACAACATGCCCATTTTTTTGCTCCACATAACATTGATCGTTCTTGAGTGCGGGGCGACCCCGTGTAAAGGTGATGTGTTCCTGTTCACAATACGCCACCAGGAGATCGTTGATGAACTCGGTTCCGTTATCGGTATCCAAGCCCAACAGGGGAAAAGGAAACAACTGACGAGCCTGCCGGAGTGCGGCAAGCACCGCTTTGGCACTCTTGCTACGAAGAGGAAGGCATTCGGTCCACCCTGTGGCAATATCCGTCAGCGTCAGGGTAAAGAGATAGCTTCCCTCCACCGAGGAGTCACAATGAGCGACGAGGTCCGCCTCCACAAAGCCCGGCACCTACTCATCCCATTGCTCAAACGTCCGTATAGGAATATTCTGCTTGAGCAGAGTGCCTGGGCCATGCATTGCTCGCTTGCGATGAGAACGAAGCAGACGGTCTGCAGTTGCCGTACTCATCGCAAGCAGTTGAGTACAACACTCTGGCGTCAGGCACAGATGCCCGTGCCGTGCCATCACCTCAAGCACCGTCGGTAAAAATGGGATAAGCCGTTTACTACACAGACGGTTACTCTGCTCCCACACCTGCACCAATGCCTCTTCGACCTCGGTCCCGTACAACAACACCCGCGTGATGGCCGTTTCACCGTCTGGTACTCTTGTTGACAAAGATTTATCATGGCGGCGTATCGGCATTGAAGGATGTGGATTTGACCATTGAGAGTGGAGTTGCCTGTGCGTTCGCTACTACCACTGGTGTATCCCTTTCTTTTATCTAGGAGAAACAGAGTATCAGGAGTTTCAAACAGATCGTTCTTTGCTGAACATACGAACAGAATTAGATTGATGCCTCCTCTGCCTCAAACTCAACAAGTTTGTGACAAAGGGCAAAACGGACCAAATGGGCAATGGTATGAAGACCGAGTTTCTCGGTTATATTCGTTCGGTGTGTCTGAACCGTTTTGATACTCACGATCAGGTGATCGGCGATCTCTTGACTGGTATATCCCTCAGCGACGAGGGTTAGGACTTCGATCTCACGAGGCGTTAAGCGTTGCACCTCTGGTCTCAATGTGCGGCCTTCACACACCATGCCGTTTTGAGAAGAGGTGTTCTCTTTTACGGTTCTTCTCATATATTTTAGCCTTTCTTCTGAAGCATACACATGGTACAATGAGCACTGCGAGAATAAAGAGAGAGGCCATGAGCGTGAGAGCCGGATTCATTCTCTTCATAATACATCTCCCCTTTGAGTGTTCGCTCTTGTTTGAACGGACCTGCGAAGAGATTTCCCAGGTCTCTATCTCCTTAATCGACCTTTGCCATGAGGCAACGAACTATGCAGTGAGTGTGCCGCTCTTTATCTCTGAAACAGGCATCTGTTCAGTTCCCGCCTGCTCTAGTTTCTTGTCACGAGATAGTTGCATTACGAAGAACACAGCCAACACGTAGAACGGAACGAACCCGATAGTCCAGCCGAGCCAGACAGGAATGGGTGGAAGGGCTACTGCTGTAATTGGGATATTGGCTACGCCCTGTCCAGCAGAACCGTTCACCGCGACATGTAAGGTCCAGGGACCCTTGACTGTAATCTCTGCGGCCCCCTGTATCCCATTATGCACGTTCGGGTCGGCGTGAAACGTTGCTCGGATAGGAGTTGCATCGACCCCTCCGCCTGGAAGAGAAGACGTCTGATAGGTTAGTGATCCGTCTACTGCTTGTGTTGGCGCAACCGCAAACGCTAAGGCATAGCCTGCATTGGCCGGGTTGGTATACAATCAACCGAGTACGAATGGCAGCCAAGACGCTCAGCACAAAGAACGCCTCTGGGAGTGGAGCGGCGGCTTGTTGTCCGCGTTTGCACTGTTGAGAAGGACAAGGAATACGTGGGCTGCCATCTTTGCCTAGCGGCAGACCGCAGGAAAGCGCGAGAGCTGGCCAAGCGCGTAACTAGTCACGCATATCCTGATACGAAAGCCGCCAGAGGGTACGTAAGAGCGCGATGAGCAGCAATGACTCTTCGCTGTAGGTCCGAGGCGCTCCACCTGGACCACTTGGTAAAGGGGGTGGGCATCGACGATGGGCGAGATGTACAGCCAGACGGCACAGAGCGAGGAGATTAAGGTATTGACCAGAGCCAGGGCATCAATGTGGAGAGCGGGGCCGAGCCGGGCTTGCGCACGATGATATGCTGGTGGGGGTACGGGTCCCTTTCAGGAACAACCGACGGCATCGTATGCTAACCTCCTGGACGAGAGAACGAGCCTCGTCCAAGAGCAGTTTACCCTACTTTTTTAAGTGAGAAAACACCCTGGTTAGAGATAAGCAAGGAATAGCGATGATGACTATTATCTTCGAGGAACGCTTATCAGACTCTCCCTCTATAGAAACGGTGACGCGCGGATATACAGCCCGGGATGGCTCTAGCGTTCGTCCCGCTGAGACCAATTGGCACATGGTCTTGAGCAAGTTTGAAGGCAAGGTCAATCTCCTGGTTGTGGGGTCCTGGAGTTCGGCGAGTGAGATTACCTATGGCAGGGGCGCTGAATTAGTGTGGATCAGATTGAAGCTGGGCATGTTTCTGCCCACGATGCCCCCTGCTACGCTTTTGGATAAGGAGACGCCTCTGCCAACGCTGTCGCGTCAGAGTTTCTGGCTGGCTGGCTCGTCCTGGCAGTTTCCCGATTTTGAAAATGCTGATACCTTTGTAGACCGTCTGGCCCGCTCAGGCATCCTGGTTGGCGATTCTGTGGTGAGTGCTACGTTGCAGGATCAGCGAGAGGCTGTGCCAGAGCGTACGGTGCGGCACCATTTCAGGCGCGCTACCGGCCTGACACAGAAATGTATTCAGCAGATGCAGCGTGCCCAGCAGGCCCAGGCACTTTTGCGTCAGGGAACTTCAGTGCTTGATACGGTCCATGAGGCAGGCTATTTTGATCAGGCCCATTTGACGCGCTCGCTTAAACATTTCCTGGGCTATACACCAGCGCAAATTGCGCGCCTGAAGTAAGGCGTAGCAGGGCTTGCCGTTTTTTACAATACTGTTTCCTTGACCTGTGTTAAGATAGCTGTGTTCTCGCTACACCGATGCAAAAAAGTAGGAGAAAGAAGGAGCACAACAATGGGAAAAATTACGACTGGGTTTTCAATGTCATTAGATGGCTACGTGGCGGGGCCCAACGAGGATGTTTCGCAGGTTTTCAAGTGGATGATGACTGGCAATACGGATGTGACGGTGCCAATGGGCGAGGGGGAGATGGAGCTTAAGATGCCGGAGGAGAGTGCAGGGATGTTTGAGGGACAGGAGTAGAATGGGGCACTGGTCTGCGGGCGGAGATTGTTTGAACTGACTCAGGGCTGGGGTGGCAGGCATCCTGTGGATGTGCCGATGGTGGTGGTGACGCATCGGGCAGCGCCTGAATGGGTGAAGCAGGATTGGCCTGTGACGTTTGTAGATAATCTGGAAGATGCGCTGGAAAAAGCCAGAGCGCTGGCGGGCGATAAGAATGTAGTGGTGGCCTCCACAACGCTGGTACAGCAATGCTTGAGGGCAGGACTGCTTGATGAGATTCACATTCGATCTGACGCCTTTCCTCTTGGGTGCAGGCGTGAAATTGTTTGGGACGCTCGATGCTCCGATTGAGTTGGAGCATCGAGAGGTGATCAATTCTACAGGGGTCATTCATCTGACCTATCGCGTCATGAAATAGCAGAGCGCCGATATTTGACCTGTTGTGTTAATGTGGAGAAGACTATGCAGTCTTCGAGGGCATTTCCCAACTCAGAAAACCCATGTGTATGAGGGCTTTCTGAGTTGGGAAATGCCCTCAGAGCTACATATAGAAATAAAGAAGAGAATAGTCACGCAACGACGCCGCGCTCCAGGCGAGCCGAACCACGCAAGCCAGCATATCATGAAATGGCGTGTGATGAGGCTCGAATGCGCTTGTGACACACATGTGATACGGCTGTGACATCGCTGTAGAAAAGAGTTCTTGCACAGTTCGCTCGGAGCGCACCATCTTTTCGCCATCTTGAATGTGTTGTGAGAAGGAAAGTATTTTCTTTCTCACAACTAATCATGGAGAAAAAAGCGTAGCTGGTGCAGGGGGAAAGGAACGCTCGATGCCGAGGGCGCGTGGGCCAACATCCCCTGAGAAGAACCGCCATGTCGCGGTGTGGAACCGACGCATCCAGTGGAGATGTGGCAGCCGCATGGTCGTGTGCGGCAAAGGTGAGAGGGAATGGTTTTTTGCATATCCCCCCGAAATGGCGCATGTTCCTTTGTTGTGAAAAGGTATTCTATTTCCTACTCACAACACAGTATCATATGCGAAAATCATCGTCTTCCTTGTAAGAAAGGCTTCACATCGTCTCGTTCCCACATGTGACCCGTCTTGTACCCACGTTGCACCCATGTCTGATGGCTATACTCGTCACGACCAGGGCCATATCCCCTGGCAAGACAGAAAGGAACACACCATGACAAAAGGACGATGTTCACGTATTCCCATGCCTGTGTGGGAACGTTTGTTGAAGAGTTGTGGGCTTCGACGTTCCGGTAGTCAGAGGCTTTGATGGGGCCATCACTGAGATCCTGGCTCACACGTTTCCGTCCACCATCGAAGAGATCGTCTCCTTTCACGAGGCGATGAGCGGGAGATCACCCGATGAGCTGCTGGTCGCATCCGTCCCACCCACTTTGGATGTCGAGAAAGGCCGGAGAGACTACGCCTGGTGGATGTACTTTATGACCATTGGGTCGTTGGGCGACGTGGAGTATCCACAGACCTTTCACGAGGTGGGGGAACGGGTTCGCCTAGCACTAGGATTACGGGGTCCCAACATTTTTCCCCATCAAAATTCCCTCTAAGGAAGGAGCAATACAGGCATAAGGTATTTGTAAATGAATTTCAAGGGATATATTGGCTCATCAACTAACGAGATACGTGGCCAAGTTGGATATGGTCCGTTCAAAACCTCTGCCGCTCGTCTCTCATGAGTCAGAAGGTAACTCACGAGTGCATCTTACTCTATGAAATACATCTCAGATATCCCAATTCTTCTTTTGCTTAGAGGGTATTTTGATGGGGAAAAATGTTGGGACCCCCTCTACAGACCATCTCGCTCTAAACCATTGAAAGGTTTTGTGATTGATTTGCGAATCGAATGCTAAGAATCCACAGAGAGCATTGAGACTCATTCAAGATTCCGACAGCTTCAGTCTTCTCTACACCAGATGCAGAACCGCTTTGCCGGTGAATTGTCGTTGCAACAAGCGTTGTGCAATATCACCAATATCGTGCCAGGAAGCCTCTACCTCAATTGACGTCCGCAATCGTTGCTCTGCTACCAGTTGTGCAAGCCAGGCGAGGTCTTCAGATGCAGCACGACGATCTAATTCTGCAAACATCCTCAGCTTGTAGAGAGTAATTCCCCCAGGAGCCATGAAATTTCTGATATCAAGAGTGACTTCTGGTGATGCCGACCAGCCCAGTGTAACGCAGGTTCCCCCTGGTGCGAGCAGAGAGAATGCGCTTGCCAGTACTTGTCCACCGAGCGACTCGATAATCAAGTCGTACGGGCCATAGGCACGCGCAGGCGAGAGATCGTCTCCTATGATGACCTCATCGGCGCCCGCCTCTCGTACGAGTGCCTCGTTGCGAGCCTGGCGAGCCGTGCCAACGATAGAGGCGCCGCTGAGCCTGGCGAGTTGATGCGCGAAGTGTCCCACTCCACCCGTGGAACCAGTAATCAACACGCGCTTGTGCAGGAGCGGTCCACCTTTCTCAAGTGCCCAGAGCGCGGTGAGTCCAGCCGTTGGTAAGGTTGCCGCCTGAGCAAACGTCACGCTGGCGGGAAGTTCGGCCAGCCTGTTCGTCGGAACCGCCATCTGCTCAGCTCATGAACCTGCATCAACCAGGGCCATCACCCGGCTCCCGGCCTTCGGCCCTGTCCCATTGGCCGCTTGCTTGATGACCGTTCCGGCCAGATCCCAACCGAATCGCGAACCTGCTTCGGCCATCATGGCAAACATCGCTTCTCCTCGATTCAACGAAACGGTCTCCACCTGAACAAGTGCTTCCGACGGACCAGCCTGGGGTGCTTCGACCTCTTTGATGGCAAGCCGTCCTGGAATCTCAGGATCAACAACTATCGCACGTATGAAACTCATGTATCTCTTCCCTTTCTCTGAGAGCAATGGGGGAAAATCCCCCATGAGACGTAAGGTTAGGGTCTCAGTTGTGTGACCGCACCATGCACCTGGCAGGTTCGCCTCGTGCCAGAGCCTCTAATCGCAAGTCCAGTCTCGTTGGACGGGAGCCTACCGATTCGTGTCTGCACTGCTGTAATGGGTCCACTCACCAGAGTCCGTCACTCGTGTAGAATACATGGTACCATAGAACGACCGTTATATTCAAAAATCACGCTCTCTCCGCGAATGAGAGCGACAAATGGCTCTCGAGGCTGCTCGTTGCAGGCAAACCCTTGCCGAAGTAACACAGCTTTATAAACACAAAGTTGATAGTTCTATGGTACGTCGTACCCTTTTTGTCAGAATCACACTGACATGCCTATTCGTAACGGTTGCGTACAGCCCACTTTTTCAGTAGAGGCAGAAAAAACCGACCAGTGGAATCTTGCAGTGTCTCTTGTCCTCCAGGAAGAAACGGGTGGTCTGAGTTCAAAAACCCTTATCGTTGTTTTCCGCACGGTTAATACCCGACCCCCAGTGGTTCGATGACTTAATGAACTACCCGTGAAATGACCATCTCCCGTTGAAGGATCGCATTGATATTCAGCACAATATGGGTTGCCTTCGCCTTGATAAAGCCTTGCGCGGTCTCACGTGCCTGGCGAAAATCTGTATCAGCCGGACTGACCAGAAAGGAGATGACGCGTTCAAGTGTGCTGGGGTCGCGCCCAATGGCTTCACAGTCCTGTGTTAATTGCGCGTTCTTCTCGCCAAACTCCTCAGCTGTTCGGGCTGTAGAACACCATAGGTTCGCATGCTTGGCAACGACTCGAAGCATGGTGTCGCCTCCTGCAGCAATCATGATCGGAGGACATGGCTTTTGCACGGGTTTTGGTTCGCTGGAAGCCTCACGCAACTAGTAGTAACGCCCTTCAAAGCTTGGATTCGTCTGCGTCCAGAGGTGCTTGAAAATCTGGCAGGCTTCATCGAGCCGCCTGACTCGTTCGCCAGCACTCGGAAAGTCCAGACCATACCCATGATGTTCTCGTTCATGCCAGGCAGCTCCTATTCCGAAATTGAGCCTCCCGTTCGAGATATGGTCCACCGTGACAGCTTCCCTGGCGAGAATAGCGGGATTACGATAGGTCACGCCCGTTACCATGTTTCCCAGGCGTACGCGCTCTGTCTTTGCGGCAAGGCCAGCGAGCAGGGTCCAGCTTTCAAAACAGGGACCATTGAGATCTCCACTCAAAGGCATGAAGTGATCGAAGAGCCACATATGCTCAATCAGGGGTTCATGATCTGCCTCTTGCCAGATATCAAGGAGTTTCTGATAGCTCACCTGTTGTTGTGCAGTTTGAATGCCAAAGTGTAACTGCTTGTTCATTGATTTTTTCTTTCTCTAGAAGCGTTACTTGGATTCGATTCGACCCAGTGGATTGGGAGTCTCTGTGAGAGCGTTGCGTGCAATCGACCAACTGGTATCATCAGGGTAAAGCGCAGTGCGAAGATACGCCCAGGTGATGCGCTGAACCAGGGCGACTCGCTCCGGGTTCTCGTCGGTTGTTTCTGTGACGCTGTACCCAGTAATTCCACCAAGTCCATGTTCTGCCCCGAACAGGGTAAGTAAGCTCTTAGGAGCTGGACTCAAGAAGTACGGGTCAGTAAACCAGTCAGGTCCTCGAACTGATAGAAGGGACTGGTCTCTATCTCCCGCCACCACGAGAGTTGGTGGAGTCATGTTCGCGAAGCTCGGATTCATAAACGGGAAGTGTTCAGCTGCAAATGGCGTCAGATCGGCTCCCCCTTGACCGGTCGTGGAAAGCAACACACCTGCTTTAATTCGGGAATCGGACATGTCCTCTCCAGGTCTCCCATCGGCATCGAGGACTCGTGCACCCAATAGCATACTCGCCGTCTGACCACCCCAGGAGTGTCCTGCTATGGCAATGCGGCTTCGATCAAGGCGTCCACGAAGACCGGGAACGGAAGCTTCAAGGGTGTCAAGCCCATCGAGAATTCGCTTCAAGTCCTCGACTCGGGAGTGCCAGATCAGTGGGGTACGGGGGTCGTCAGGAGGAATACTCAATGTGCTTGAGTCAAGATGGGTGGGCTGTATGACCACGAAGCCGTGAGCAGCCCAGAAGTCGACCAGTGGGTCGTAGCTGCGTAACGACAAGCTAAAGCCGTGTGAAAAAACAATAATTGGCAATTCGCTTCCGATCCCAGGTGCAGACACGCGCACATGTACATCCTCGCCACGGCCAGGAGCGTGTAGCACAATCGGCTTCACTGAGATGATCGAAGTGGAGGCACTGCCAGCTGAATCTACTGTGTTCATAGAAAGATCTTCCTTCCAGTTCTTTCGCATATGGTATACTAAGAAGACGGAACAGCGTTCCAATAAGATTATACGGAACAATGCTCCTTTTTGTCAAGCCCTTGTGTACGAGAGGATAAAGCGATACCTACCATCGAGGAAGGAGCTGGGCAAGCAGCCCGGCGTAAACGAGCCCGAAAGATTCGAGTCGACGCACAGCGCAACGAGCAGGCGTTGCTTGCCGCCGCCGCTGCCATGTTTGTCACGTCCGGCGTTGAGGTGCCGGTGCGTGACATTGCGGCGGCGGCAGGCGTTGGGATAGGAACGATATACCGCCACTTTCCGACGCGCGCGGATCTCGTGGTTGCGGTGTACCGTCATCAGGTTGAGGCGTGCGCCGAGGCTGGTCTGGTCCTGCTGGCGAATGCCGACTCGCCACACGCTGCCCTGAGTCAGTGGGTCAATCTCTTCGTTGATTTCCTGGTCACCAAGCATGGACTCGCCGCAGTCCTGCAACCCAACAGCACTGGCTTCGACGCGCTCCATGCTTACTTTCTTCATCGCCTCGTGCCCGTGTGCGCTCAGTTGCTCGAAGCCTGCGCCCACGCTGGTGAGATCAGTGCCGATATTGATGCCCTCGAACTGATGTACGGTATCGGCAATCTCTGCGTTGGTGCTGACGACGACCCTCGTTACAATGCTCGGCATATGGTCAAGCTCCTCATCGCGGGACTTTTCCAATCGAGTTCGACGTGATACTGATCTTGTTTGGCCCAGAACTACGCACGCTGTCATGAAGTGCAAAGGAATAAGCCCCAAAGAAACATTCCATCCGCTAAAGCATGTTCTCTCCTGTTTCTCATTCATAGCTTCTCTCAGAAGCAGTCCATTTTTGTGAATACTGCTTACAAGGAGCGGAAGGATAGTACAATAAGTGCTCATAGTACCTTTTTACCCGTCGATCAGCTTCTGCATTTTGTTACTTTGCGCTTCATGACAGCGTACGTAGTTCTGGGCCTCCCTCTGAAGAACTTTTCTAACAGGACTTACTTCAAGACATGGTCCCTTTGGGCTATTTTCCTATTCCGACTTTCTGTTCCAACCATAGGCAACCCCCTATATGGACGCTTTCAACTCGCGGAGGAAGCGTCGTTTGGCGCGTCGCATGCAGTCTCGGATCGTCGTATCAACCTGTGGGCTCTTGAAAGATTTTGGTGAAACCTCCAAATATTCATGTGAGGTGGAGCAATTTCTGGCGAAGAAGGGTGAAACTCGCACGTCCATACATGAGTCTTTTGTGTGTTTTGATCTTATTGACGGTTCCTTCAACAGGTCCTTGACTCCAAGGGGAGGTAAGACCAGCTCGAACGGCGTCATAATCCCGCTCAATGCCTGCAACAAAACTGCCTAGTTCTTTGATGCCGCACATGCGTGCTTCTGCTAGCCATCCATTGAGGCGTTCTGACTGTCGGGTGCGGAGCATGTGAAGGAATGACTGGAGAAGTTGATATAGCTCCTTCACTTCCTGAGAGGTCTCCACAAGCCGTGTTAGGTCACTTTTCTCTTCCACAGTGAGTTCTTCTTCTCGCTTAGCGAGGAGCCAACGAAGTTCTCTTGGCGAGAGGGCCGAGGCTGCTCCTCTTTGTTTTGGTGGACGTGCTGCGCCTAGCAGTCCCTTGCGTAGACGAGCAACGAAGTTGCGTACCGTGATTTTCCCACCGCGATAGCCTTTTGCTTGAAGTTCCTCAAAAAGCTGGAACGCATTGGAACACCCCTCTTTAAATCATTGACACAAATAGTCAGAATACGGATCGAGCAGATTGGGCTTTCGTGGACGAAGTTTGGGCAGTGCAGGCTCTTCCAGACGAAGATATCGGCGAACTGTATTGCGAGCCAGTGGAAGTTGAGCGGCAATAGTACGGATACTGTTTCCTTCAGCGTGTAGCGTTTTCACCTGATCGACGAGGTGTTGCTTGTGCTCTCTTTTCGCTTGGGAAGAGTGTTGGCAAAGCATTGGATCAGGTGGAGGGGATGGTGGTGTAGATACTTCTTGCGCGACTGGTTCTTGGGGAAAAGAGGTGGGAGTTGAACCTTTTGCCGAATGAGATACTCTTCAACGGCATCTCCCAAGTTTTTGCAGACATGCCACCTATCGGCGATTTGTATGGCTTGTGATGCACCTTGAGCGGCTCCGTCGGCATAGGCCCCACCACGATCTCGACTGATGATCTCAATTTCAGGATGAGCCAGAAGCCACTGTTTGACACTTTGGGCTTCTCGATCTGGGAGCAGATCAAGGACGCGATGCGTTTTCAGGTCAATGATGACAGTTCCATAGCATTTTCCTCGCTTCCACGTAAAATCGTCAATGCCAACCGCCTTCACGTTGCCGACAGGTGGAGTTGGGAGGAGAAGCAGGGAGTGCAGAAACATCATTCTGGAGAGGTGAATGCCCAACTGCTCTCCCAAGCGGGAACCGCCATTGGCATTGAATGCCGCACAGATGGCTTGTATGATAGTGCGGAAACGTGTGGTCAGTCGAGATGATGGCTCAATCAGCTCTGGAAGCCGTTCTGTAAAGATTTTCTGTGAGCAGGTAGTCGTCCTGCAAAAGAATTTCTTGACAGAAAGCAACAGACGAACCATCTTCCCAGTGCAGGGATGTTCGAGGGGTTTGCGTCGATAATAGCTGTGGATAACAAACGATGGAATGGAACAGCGTGGACAGACTGAACTCATCCGATTTGAAGTGACATGAACCTGTAATTCCTGTTCAGTACTACTGATCGCCATGATTTCTAATCCATTAGGTAATGGGAGCAATGGCGTGGTTGGCATTCATTTATGACCTCTTCTCAAAAGTGATGAGAAAAGTGTAGCAAGTTTTCACCAGATTACCAGAGGATCACCAAAAAGTCGCATGAACCAATTATAGGTTGGCGTCTATACAGGTAAGATGTTGTTCGTTGCGTCGAAACGTGTGGGGATTTCAGGAGCGTTTCATGTGGAAGCCTACCTTTCTTTACAGATTTCAAGAGCATTTCAGCACCATTTCAGGAGCGTTTCGGGTGTCGTCTTGTACCGTTCTTCGCGAGGCTCCTTGCTACCGCACCAAGAGTTACAGAAGCAAAAGAGACGAGAGGTACTGGCTGTGCAGTTTCAGAGCTGAGTAAGACAAGGCAAGAAGAAGAAAAGAAAGGTTTCCTCATGCATATTTCTCAAGCATGAGGAAACAGAGAAGACAAGGAGACCACAGGAGAGGTACGTAAAAAACGAGGTGAACGATACACCATGAAATGCCTTCTAATAATAAGCAAAGGAAACTCATTGAAGACAGTGCAGTAGTACGTCACCGACCTCGTCATTGCAAAAGCCATACTTAAAAGACGAAGGTGGGGTGCAATCTACACAACATCTATTTGATAGCGTATCGAGCAACTCTGGAAACGTTTGAAATGCTTAATATGATGAGGAGAAATAGCTCCTCTGTCCATCAACTTGCCTGACGAAACTGGTCTTCTTTCTTGCAAAAATCATTCCCTCACTCAAGGAAACTGAAATTTCACATCTTAGTCGAGAGCTACCTTTTGAGAAAACTTTATTGTTGCTACAATCTGTTGCACCCTGTAGCAGATTGTAGCAACAATAAAGTTCTCCAAGAGAAATATGATCTTTTCGCTCATGTTGAATAGAGGGCTTGTTACAACATGCTACAGGGTGCTACAGATTGCTACAGGAAATGAGTTTTATACGTACCTCTTGAAAAAGATCTATAGCAAGAGCATGAAACGAGACAAAGTGCTGGTGTACCTTGCTTCGCTACTCTGTGTAAGCCTTTCACGTCATTAGCAAACATCACATTGAGTAACTCCTGCTGGAAAGAAAATATCTGCCGAGGTGATAACTATCTCAATAGTGCTCAGATGTAACGACAAGAATGCAATTCATCCATCCTTTACCTTTTCCCTATGTTATAACTGGAAATACTTGGCACTAGAGCCGTATTGACGCTTTGACTCTCTACAGCACCAGACAATGTATGCATACTGCGATGTACACACTCTCAAATGTAAGAGCAAAGCATGTTGCCATATCCCATCATCTCGAAACGAACTTAGGGATGGTACACATGCAGTTGTTTTGGGACCAACTCCCTCAAAGCGATTGAGCCACGCTGCCGCTTCCTCCACTGGAAGTTGACACAAGAAATTTAGATCAAGCTTTCCACGCTCCTCTGTTATGCGACGCATAATAGCTTGTATACGAGGTGCCTTCACTTCGGGAAAATTCACGTTAGCGATGGCGTCTTGCACTTCGTTAACTGGTGCATCGCGTACTCCTTCCCACGAACCAAAGTGCTGTAGGAGGCTATCATAGCCTGCCGCAGTTTGCTCATCACGCGTTCGGTGGGACAGAAGAATATCGACGAGCATGCTCATCGGGTCTTTGCCTGACCAACGCGATTCCCCATAGGCTTCTGTCAAGTGGCGCGTTACCTCTAAGGCTTTTACTGAAAGTGCCACAATATCAGGTGAGGGATAGCCATAATCGGCAGGATTACGTACACGTTGCGTGGGTTGCTTCATACAAGTTTTCATCTTTCTATAACAGATTTTTAGTCGTAATCAATGATATTCACAGATATAATACATATACGTAGCAGCTTAGGTTAAACGTTCCATTTATGGGGTGTGCAACGTATTCCCTATAGGGATACATGTGGAATTTTGGGATTTATGGGGAATTTCGAGGTAGTGTGAAAGGAAAACACAATGGCACAAAATACGACAGTACTAACAGAATTAACGGACATTCTTGATAAGGATATTGAAGCTATTGTTGCAATGCGTATAAATGCTGAACGCAAGGTCAGCTATCATCAGCGATTGATAGAGAAAACCACAAGTGCTTTAGGACGGCCCCTTGCAGTATATATCATCTTGCTCATCATACTGCTATGGGTTATTGCTAATGTTTTTCATAAGGCTCTAGACCTTCCGGCCTTTGATGCACCGCCATTCGCATGGCTTCAGGATGTCGTGAGTATAAGTGCTTTACTAATGACAGTCGTCGTACTGGCTACGCAAAATCGACAGGAAAGGTTTTCAGAGCAGAGGCGTCATCTCGATCTACAAATCACGCTTTTAACGGAGCGGAAGGTGAGTAAGATCATAGAACTGCTCGAAGACTTGCGCCGCGATCTTCCCTCGGTAAAAAATCGTATTGATCCAGAGGCGGAGGCAATGCAAGAGCCAGTCGATCCACATACCGCACTTACCGCACTCAATCATACATTACAAGAGGCAACGAAAGAGTATGAGCTTGAGATAGAGTAACAGAACACACAAAGAACTCATGCTAAATGATTAGCATTGCATTGTACTTAATTGTACGCTATACTTGGTCTCGTAGCTACGCAATGATTTTAATTTCTCTAGTTTGTGCAATCTTTTTTCTTTTTTAGCATTGTTATGTACAAGGAGCATTACTCATAATGAGCAGTCAAGACCCCTATTCTCAGGGAAATCAGCAAGACCCCTATAGCGGTGGACAATATGGAGGCCAGTACCAACAACCACAGCAGCAACAGACAAATTATGGCTCATATGGTGAGTTTGCTCCATACCAGCCTGTACCTCAGCCCACTCCATATCAACAAGCACAACAACCGTATCCACCTATACAACAACAGCCGTATCCGCCCATACAAAATCCGGGCTATGGACCTCAGGGCATGTATCCAGGTGCAGCTTACGTACCACCAGTAGCACAGCAAGGACCAAATGGCGGTTTTGCAATAGCTGGTCTTGTGCTTGGCATTGTCAGTCTAGTCTTCTTCTGGACACTTTACCTCGGCATACCTGCCGCGATTGTGGGTATCGTGCTGTCAATACTTGGGCGTCGTTCCCCACAACGTCGAACAATGGCGACAGTAGGATTGGTACTTTCCATCCTTGCTATTGTCTTCGCGCTTTGTGAAATAGGGCTTGCAATCTACGGGCTTTCTCACCGCACGTCCTAATTTTCATTTACGACTTGAATGCTGCTGACAAGAGGATGTTCTTGTCAGCACCGTCTTCGTATTATGGTCTACTTATAATAGGTTTGAGTGCGGGATAGAGCTGCTTATATACTTCGTACCCTTCCGCATATGCAGATTCATTTGCACTTTGTGGTTGTGTACGCTCTACAATACGCACCGTTTGCTTACACGCTTCTTGCACTGAGGGATATACACCACTCGCAACACCAGCCAGGAGTGCTGCACCGAACGCTGGTCCCTCGGTGGCATTTGTTGTTACAAGTTCGACACCAAGTACGTCGGCGATAATTTGTCTCCAAAGAATACTTTTTGCACCACCACCTGTCGCTCGCATCTGCTCGATTGCAAGTCCCTGCTCGCGCAGAATGGTGAAACAGTCTTTCAAGCTATAAGCAACTCCTTCAAGGACAGCACGAATCAAATGGCGACGATCATGACGTGCGGTTAGGCCAATCCAGCCACCGCGTGCATAAGCATCAAGATGAGGAGTGCGCTCCCCTTGAAGATAAGGAAGGAAGATTAAACCATCACTGCCAGGGGAGACCATGACAGCTTCTCTTGCCAGGAGTGCATATGCGTCTTCGCCCGTCCAACGCTCTAACGCACGTTCAGGTAAACCAATGTTGTCGCGCACCCAACGAAGCGAGAGACCAGCACCCTGTGTTACACCCATCAAGTACCATGCATGCGGCACAGCATGATTGAAGGTATGCACACGTGGTATAGGGCCAGAGGTGTCAACCTGTGGTGTTTCAGCATGTGCAAGCACAACACCGCTTGTGCCAATCGAAACCAGCGCAAGACCTGGTACAACAACGCCATTGCCAACCGCTCCACATGCATTATCTGCTCCACCACCTGCGACAGGAATACCCATGATTAAGCCAGTAAGTGCTGCAACTTCAGTAGTAATTGTGCCGCTTACCGCGTCTGCCGCGACAATGGGCGGTAACAGCGAAGGGCTAAGTTCAATTGCGTTAAGCACCTCTTGCGACCACACGCCATGTTTCACGTCAAGGAGGCAGGTTCCAGCAGCATCCGATATCTCCATTGCCATCACACCCGTGAGACGATAGCGAATATAATCTTTCGGCAAAAGCAGGGTGGTGGCTCGCGCAAAGATTTCCGGTTCGTTATCACGCACCCACAACAGTTTTGGCGCAGTAAAGCCAGTGAGGGCAGGGTTACTGACATACTCAATAAGTTTACTTGCACCAACTCTTTCAGTCATCCACTGCGCTTGTGCATCGCTACGCTGATCGGCCCAGATGATACACGGACGTAACACTTGCTGGTTTGCATCGAGCAGGACGACCCCATGCATCTGACCAGAGAGGCCAATGCCGCGTACATCTGAGGGCTGCACCTTATATTGTGTGCTTTTTTCAAGGCAGGTACGAATTGCGGTAATCGTCGCCTGCCACCAATCGGCAGGGTTTTGCTCCGCCCATCCAGGGTGTGGATGAAATAATGGATAATCGACAAAAGCGTCAGACAGAACATGTCCATCTTCAGCGGCAAAGAGTGCTGCTTTGACACCCGTTGTACCAAGATCAATTCCTAGCAGTGCTTGCATACTTGTTTACCTTTTCTTCCATACAAATAAATGCTCTTACGATTTTTTTCTTTGAAGCGTGTTCTAGCTTCTTTTCAAAATCAATCTATTTTACGATGTAGAAGACTGCCTTTGTAATACAAGCCAAAAGACAAACATAGCAATCGTCAGGCTAATTACATAGGGCATGAGTGACCAGAGGCCGACAGTTTGTGCCAAGTTGCCAGCGAGCCAGGGAAAAAGTGCCGCGCCCATACTTCCAAGACTGGCGAGAAAGCCTATTGCACTTGGCAAAAGACGTGATGGTACAAGTTGCGACATCAGTCCGATGGTGGTGGGGAAGATTGGACCTAGGCAAAATCCTGTGAAGCACAATCCAAAAGCGGAAATACTATTTATCGGGATGAGCCAAACGACAAGTACACCGATACCTGCACCCAAAATGCATCCCTGTATCAAACGCCTATCACCAACACGTTGCGCTACTTGTGGTAGTACAAGACGGCCTAGGGTAAGGCCGATCCAATAGCCACTCACAATCCAGCCTGAAAGGAGTGGGAGTCCATGCCGCTCTTCGAGCAAAAAACTGTAACTCCAATTGCCTAGACTTACCTCAGTTCCAACATAAAAGAGGAGGAAGAGTGCGACGACCCACACAACTCTACGCTTAAGTACACTTCCTAAGACATTCTTTTCAGTCCCGCTTCGACTCTCTCGTGTTGTGGCTTGACGACGTTTGAAGAACAGTGTAACACTGATTAGCAGGATGATGCTTATAAATACCCAGGTGATATAGACGAAGTTCCATGTCAGTCCAACGGCTAGTATTGTAGAGGCGAGAATAGGACCAAGCAACGCACCAATACCATAGAAGGCATGAAGATAGTTGAGCAAGGCAGTATTGCGTGGTAAGCCAGCGATATATGCGTTCAGTCCTGCATCGAGAAGCGCGCCACCAAAGCCAAGCGGAAGTAACATGAGTAGTGTCACCCAAAATGGTGGAATAGTGCTTAGCACAAGGGCACTCAACAGAAATATTCCCACGCCTAAAAGAAGAAAAAGACGAATACCAAGCTTTCCAACTAAAGGTCCGCTATTAAAAGCCGCTATAAGATAGCCAAGAACTGCGGATAAGAAGAGTAGCCCAACAGTTGCCTTATCAATATGGTACTGTGTTTGTAAGCTTGGAAGAAGTACTCCTGTCGCACCATCGTTCGCACCAATGAGAATAAAGGCAAAAAAGGCAATTGCTAGCTGTATACGAAGGGCAGGCGTTCTTTGCATCTGCTCTTCTGCTGATGTTGTCATATTTACTAAATACCCTTATTCCTATTGTTTCTTTTCCACCTTGACAGCAACACCGTTGAGAGCAGCATTGCCAGATAGAACGTCAACAACCTCTTCGTCTGTCAAAATGTTTGTGTTGACGCCAGCATGCTCAGCCGCAACCTGCATATGTGTTCCCGACAAGTTATGTCCCCAACCATGAGGAATGCTTACAACACCGGGCATAATCGCATCGGTTATCTCTATTGGCACATCGACAGCACCAACGCGCGAGGATACATGCGCGGCATCTCCATCCGTAAGTCCCAAACGTGTGGCATCATTGGGGTGAATGTGTAATGTACAGTTATCCTTACCTTTCGTAAGGGCAAGGATATTATGCATCCAGGAGTTGTTTGAACGAAGTTCTCTTCGACCAATTAAAAGCATCTGGTCGGGTGTACGAGTTAGAGACGCTTGCAATCGTTCGACATCCGCAACAATGATGGCTGGTGCAAGTTCTATCTTGCCTGACGGTGTACGCAGGACTTCTGGAATACGTGGTTGCAGTGGGCCGAGGTCAACACCATGTGGATTTGCCTCTAGTGTTGCGAGATTCAACCCTTCTTGCTGGGAGTCAAAACCATCACCATACGGACCTGTACGCAGCATAAATTCAAGCATGCGCTCCGGCCCTCGATGTGGGTGCAGTTCTGCAACGATTTCTGAGGCGTCACGTCCCTGAATCTTCGATCCCTTTATTACAACTTCACGCTGTACAAGTTGTCCTATGGTCATATCATCGACGACCGCCGCATCGACGTTGGCACTATGCCCCATGAGAATTGCCGACAGTTTCAACAACACTTCCCACTCATCTAACGCGCCAACTTCACGCTCAATAATGGGCGTAGAATAGTTAGCTATATTATGCGTGGCAAGCTGGTAGAAAACGATATCGTAATGCGAACGAGCAAGTGCAGGCAGGGGTGGAAGAATGACATTAGCATAGCGTGTTGTCTCGTTGAGATACATATCCACGCTCACCATAAAATCTAACTTCTCTAATGAATGTTGAAGACGCTGGCTATTCGGCGTACTGAGAATAGGATTTCCCGCAATAGTGATAAGTGCTTTTACCTGTCCATCGCCAGGAGTCTCTATCTCTTCTGCAAGACAGACGACAGGTAATTCACCAAAGAGTTCTGGCAAGCCACGCACACGACTCTTCCAACGGCCAATTTGCATGCCTCGTCTATTGCCACCAGCAAGGCCATTTGTGTTACGCGCACCGGCCGCAGCTTTGGGGAACATTACCCCACCTTCACGATCAAGATTGCCCGTTAGGGTATTCAGCACATCGACAAGCCAGCTTGATAGAGTTCCAAACTCTTGTGTGCATGTGCCTATACGTCCATAAACGGCTGCACAAGGTGTATTTGCTAGATCACGCGCAATTGCCCGAATTGTCTCTGCGTCAATACCACACAGTGCCGCAACCTGTTCTGGTGCAAAATGCTGGGCCAGCTCACGTACTTGCTCAATTCCGATGGTATGTTCAACGAGACGACCTAGGTGTATAAGGTTTTCGACGAAGAGAGTATGGACGAGCGCGAATAAGAAGTGTGCGTCGTAGCCGGGGCGAATAAAATGGTGCTCATCGGCCTCTTGTGCCGTGCGTGTTCGATAGGGATCAATCACAACAAGTTTACCGCCACGTGCGCGTAAACGTCGTAGGCGACCGCGCATATCAGGTGCTGTAAACAAACTGCCATTCGAGACGAGAGGGTTTGCACCTAGTATCAGTAAATACTCAGTTCGCTCTACATCAGGGATTGGAACACTGAGTGGAGTGCCAAACATGAGCGCGACTGAAACCTGTTTTGGTAACTGGTCAACACTTGTAGCAGAATAGATATTTTGTGTACCGGCCGCACGAAGCATCACAGGAAGATAAAGTAGACTGGAAAGGTTATGTGCATTTGGATTGCCAGCGTAGACAGCGAGCGCGTTACGTCCATGCTGTTTGAGAATCGGAGCTAGACCACGTTCAACTTCCGTGAAGGCTTCTTGCCATGACACGGTTTGCCACTGATCATCTCGTCGTATCATTGGCTCACGAATACGATCAGGATCGGCATCCAGTTCTTTCAATCCATAAGCTTTTGGACAGATATATCCTTTGCTAAAGACATCCTCGCTATCACCCTTAATAGAGATTACTTCACGTCCCTGTGTGACAACCTCCAATCCACAGGTTGCTTCGCATAAAGGGCATGTTATATAGCTCGTCTTTGTCGCTGTCATGGCCTTCTCCTCTGAACGTTTGCTTGATTGTGCAGCTTAATGATTGTTAGCATTATGCCATTATTTTTGGCTTTACCGCTAGCCTAGGTTTTTTAAAGTATGCTACTATGACGAAAAAGATGCTTTTAGAGGAGGTGTAAGTTGCAATTTAAAGAGTATGACATAGTAATTCAGGAGGCTAATCTCGCAGACCTATCAAAAATCCATACTATCCTCACACAAGTACAGCTATCAGCTTATGCTGTTCTTGTTGCTGGGACGCGTTATTGGCTTGCGGAGAATACACACAAACAGTTGGTGGGAACTATTGGTTTAGAACTAGGGCAAGATGCGGTTCTGCTTCGTAGCGCGGCAATCAGTCCATCACATCAAAATCAAGGAATTGGGAATCACTTAGTTCGACATGCTCTTTATACAGCGGAAGTTGCTGGCTACCAGCATGTCTACCTGTTTAGCACTGAGGCAGGAGCCTATTGGCAAAGATTTGGTTTTTGTGAAGTTCCTGTAGCTGAACTTGTATCAGCACTACCTGATACGCCACAAGTAAAGCAATACGCAGCTTTAGGTTGGCTACCAACTGAAGTGGCATGGCACCTAGCTTTAAAAAGTTCTGAATAAACTTATGTTGCCTACACTAAGCAGTTCATCTCTTGACAGCCTTTGTTAAGACACATACTATAGCACCAGAAATTTCATGATTTCTTTTGAGATATAGTATCGGCTATAAGAAGGGTATTCTATTTTCGTGTCTACACAAAAGCATACAGTTACATTGCTTGTTTCGTGTCCTGATAAGCCTGGAATTGTGGCAGCAATTTCGCGTTTCATCTTTGAGCACCGTGGCAATATTGTTCAATCGGACCAGCATTCTACTCCTGACAATACGTTTTTCATGCGTATCAGCTTCGACGAAGAAGGCTTTGCACTTTCACCATCCGCACTTGCTGATACGTTTCAAAGTATCGCCGATACCTTCTCTATGCAGTGGAGTATCTCGTACTCACACAATAAGAAACGGGCGGGCATCTTTGTGTCTAAGCTCGATCACTGTCTCACGGACTTATTGTGGCGTTGGAAGAGTGGAGAGTTAGCACTTGATATTCCTTTTATTGTAAGCAACCATCGTGACCTGGAACCGCTCGCGCAGATGTATGATGTTCCCTACTATTATGTACCCGTGCGCCGTGAAAACCGTGCAGAGGATGAGCAGCGTATCCTCGAACTCCTATTAGGGCAGGTCGATTTTGTCATTTTAGCACGCTATATGCAAATCCTTGAACCGTTCTTTGTCGAGGCATATCCGCGTCAAATCATCAATATTCATCATAGCTTTTTGCCAGCATTTGTCGGGGCTAATCCATATGCACGAGCATTTGAGCGAGGCGTGAAGATTATCGGTGCAACGGCGCACTATATCACAGAAAACCTGGATGAGGGACCGATTATCGCGCAAGATGTAATCCACTGTAACCATCGTGATACCGTTGATGATCTTGTCCGTAAAGGACGCGACGTTGAGCGCCGGGTACTGGCAGAGGCGGTACGACTGCATACGGAGGATAGAGTACTAGTGTACGAGAACAAAACAATCGTGTTTTGAAAACAATGGCAAAAGCGTCTTGAGAAATTTTTGAGCATATGTTGTCCTTTTCTGAGCATCCGTTGATATCCGTTGCACTATACTTCTGTGTGATGGAGTAAATAAAACTTGTTTAGGGCGATAGCTGTGTCCCTTAGAGAGGACAACAACGTATGCAAACATTTGAGCGGATACCAACACTTGAAAGCAAAACAACGCGCAGTTGGTCTCGTGTCTTACTTGAAAGTGCGCTAGCACTTGTTGGCGCATTGATCATTACAGGAATTATTGATGTTTTTCAGTTGTATCCACGCATCCCAAATATCTCTATTCTTTATCTGTTCGTGGTCTTGGGTTTAGCCAGCACCTTCGGATTATATGCTGCTGTGGCAGCGTCGATTGTCGCCTTTCTCTCATTCGATTACTTTATTGTGCCACCGCTTTATACCTTTACGATTGATCGCTGGGAAGAATGGATCGCGCTCTTTGTGTTTTTGGCAACAGCACTTTTCACAAGCCAGCTCACCGCTATGCTACGTCAGCGTACTGCGCTGGCGGAACGGCGCGAACGCGAGTCAAAAATATTGTACGAGTTGATTCGCATGACCAACTCACAAGAGCATTTTGAGGATCAGATTGGAAGTTTCGTGGAGGCAATCGCGCGTGTGTTTACCTCCTGGGGCGTTCGTACTGTTGCGCTACTTGTTATAGATAAGCATGGAACGCTAACACAACCAACGGAGGCTTCACTTTTGCGAGAAGGCTTGACACTCTCGCCTGAAGACAAAGCGATGGCACTTGCAGTCCTGAATAAGGGGCAAATGAGCGAAAAGAAGCTCGCACCTCAACCCGATTACCATGATGAAGCCAGTCATATAAGTCAGTTTAGCTCGGTTGGGCCTATCACCATTTTGCGCTTCATTCCATTAAAATCAGGCAATGAAACACTTGGAGTGCTTTGTTTACGGATACAAAAACCTGTCTCGTGGTTTACGAGTGTGGAGCGCATGCAGCAGGAACAAACACGCTCCAATTCGCGTATCGACTTCTTCTGGACATTTATAGAACAAGGCGTATCCATTCTTGAACGCACACGCCTACGTGCAAAGACAGTAGTTGGGAACGAGTAATATAAAACCCAGAACTGGGATATGTGCTCAATAGGACAAAGGGGAAATAAATAAACAGTAAGAATGCTTATCTATTTCCCTTTTTGTTATGGAGTCAATGTGAGTGACATCACTTGAAGGGCGTTGGTACCAGGGCTTATGCTAACCAGTTTGGATGCATGAAGCAACTGAACCTGGAGTCGAGCTTGCACGTCCATGAGAATTCTTTGCAGGTTGAAGCAACGGCACCAATGCAAACGAAAGATGTGCAGAACCACGTGGAAGGGCAAGAGTTTTTAGGGAAAACACACGACTGCTCAAGCGCATCACCATTTCCGGTTTCCAAGTATTCGTTTGACACCAGTAGACCGAAGGAACATCAGCACTCACTAGATGATTATGGCCCTTTGCATCTGTCAGCAACACGACTTGCTGTAGTGGCATTTCGATAGTATCGCTCACCTTCCAGTATGTTGTTAGTGAAAGGTACCCTGCCGAAATACTTATTTTCTTTGGTGCTGCAACAGAGAAACCAATCAGCGTCATCATACCAGACGATGCTTGACTGTGTTGGGAGAACGATACTTGCACTGGATTGGGTACGCTCCGTGAGGATGATGTAACAAAGGAGCAGAACGGTCTCGGCAGTGCTGGCAGCACATCATCAATATCTGGTGCCTCTGCCGCTTGTACAGCAGAGTACGAGGAGACGCCAGGACCTGTAAGACCTCGTTTTAGTAAGAGATAGCCATCATGGGCAGCGACAATTCCATACGTTCCATCAAGCAGGAGCGTCTTCACCACATGGATATAGTCCAAAGAGTTCACAAACGGATACAGGTCGCTTGTGACATCTAAGAAGATATAGTCGGCAGTGGTATCTGCGTAGGGAAACAGGTAGATATCTGCACGGTGACTGAGATGCGGCACAAGCGACGACTGAGCAGAAACCGATGCAGTCGGAGGTACCTGACGGAGAAATGCTTGGGCGAGCGCGACGTGTGCTGTGCTTTGAGGCCACACGAACCCTTTAGTCAAAGGGGTAACGCCTTGGTTGATATCTGCTCGCCCCACGCTCACCAAGAGATAGGCTCCTACCAGGAATAGCACTCCTGTCTGCCGAATTACATGTATATAGCCTAAAGGTGCAAACCTGTTCCTTCCCCATTGTGTGGTTAGTGGACGCACTCCCCATGTGCTGATCAGCGCAAAACTCTTACGTACTAGCCACCGAAGTAGCCAGAGGGCCTCGATGGTGGCAAAAACAAGGATGGGAACAAGTTCCGCACTGTATTGGTAGAGACCACTATACATCTGAGGATCGGTACTCAAGAGATTGAGAAGAAGAGTTGGTAGCGCGAGAATCATAATCCACGGGGTAAGCAAAGCGAGATACCCTGTTGGGGTAAGCAGAACACGAAGGTAGAAGATATGATTGTGTTCGAGCACATGGCCTTTGAGCACTGTTCCTGCATGAAACACGAGGGTACGAAGAATTTGTCCAGGACTGGTTCCCAAGTACGCATAGCGTGAGGTGAGCAATGAATGCCCCGTAGGACTAAACACATGGAGTACAATCAGACTCATACCAAACCACGCGAAAGCAAGAACGATGAGACCCAACCCACTACGCCAGCGGTGCTGGAAAAGCAAGGACCACAGACCCATGAGCGCAATGATGCCTGCAATCTCTTCTTTGCATGCCAATGAGAGGACGGCAAAAACCAAGAGCCAGAGTGTCTGGCGGGTATACAGAAAATAAAGCGCGAACATGAGAAAGGCTGAGGTCAATGTGACAGCATGGAAATCGAACACGGTCGCCTGTTGCTGGGCAGGATAAAGCAGATACAGGAGGGCACATACAACCCCAATCCACTCATTCCGTAGACGGAGCCGAGCCAACCAGAAAGCAGGCAACGCGCCACTCGCCACGATCAACGTCTGTAGGACCATGAGCGTCTTTGGGGTGGGGACAAACAGGTAGAGTAGTGAGACAGGCAGAAGGATCGGCTCGACATGAATGGCAAGGCGAGAAATTCCTGTTTGCTGGTAGCAGTTGGTGTCTGTGAGAATATTGCAGATTGTCTGGTGGAGTACGCGACCATGCACCGTATTCCAGATGGCTTGATCCATAATGCCCAGGTCTTCCGCATGCGTCATGTAGGTATCCTGCAATCGCACAAGGTAGATAATGAAGAAACCCGCAAAGAGGAGCATTGCGAGCAACACAAGTCCAGTTGCCCAACGAAACGTGCGTGTATGTGGCATTGGTTCCGGCATTGGGTACAGAATCCTTTGAGAAAGCATTCTGAAGCGTCGAGAGAGCGACGTGTTTCGACGTGGTGTGAGCATCTCTATCCCTCCGAGGAAATGTTCTATTTAGTATACACGTATGGATTCATATTACAAGTAACAAGTACTGTCTGAATTTATAGGAGAAGGCTTCACACGTGGAGGAGATTCTATCAAATGGAGAGAGATAAATTCTTGCATCCTTTTACACCAATAGCAATATTGCCTAGGATGTTATGAAAAGCAAGAAGAGTAATAGGTTGGCACGAGTTAGGAGAAGGATGTACGTTCTAGCCAATCAACCACCTCCGACACACATACACTGAGCGGCTTCACTGTGTCAACGAGCAGAAGGGGATAGTTGATCGGAAAGTTGGCCTCCGCACGATGTTCACGACGATATGCTTGCAATGTTTCCCAATCTACTACGTGATGTGCAGGCAAGTTGCGTTGTTTACGTGCCTCCACGCGTTGCTTCCATAGGAGTTCATCGGAACAGAGACATTCCACAACAGCTAAGCTTGTATGGGTCTCGGCTACAATATGTTGTGTTCTTTCGTATGTTATAAGGTGAGTCAGCGGACTGTCACAAATTACATCCAATCCTTGAAGCAATTGGCGACGCACGATATGTAGCATCACATCATAGGCAAGCCCGTTGGCATCAGGTACTTGCTCGTTAAGCATATCTTTCACATCATCTTTGTCAATTAAGGGCCAATGCAAATGCCGACTGAGCGCACGACCAAGGGTGCTTTTTCCACTCCCTGGAAACCCTTTTAGCATAAGTAACTTCACGTAATAACCCCCCTATTGATTAGAATTGAATTAATATAGATTAAGAATGAATTAGGAAAATTTGTTAAGGTTGGCGCAAAAATCATTGCAATACCTTTGTTGTATATGTTACCATTAGTGAAGGTAGAAGAGGCTTCCAGTTTATTGCCCTACAGGAGCATTCATGAACGAAATGATTCTGCGAGTATCGCCACCTCGCAATCAGAAAATTGAACTTAGTCCCGAAGAACGTACACAGTTGAATGCATTTATCGACCTCCTTATTCCATCTGATAAAGATTTCCCCCCTCCCTCTAGTCTCCATCTCATTGATACGTTTCTCAATCATCTCTTACCAAGCAAAAATGATAGAAGGTCTTTGTTGCTGAGTGAAAAACGATTACGCGCAGCTTTACGAGAACTCGATGCTTTGGCGGATGGAAATTTTTGTGGAGTAGGTTCGGAGAGACAACATATAATACTCAAACATTTTGAGCGAAGAGACCCTGCTCTTTTTCAGACACTCTTGACACTCGCCAATCACAGCTATTATTCACAGTTAGCAACGTTACGCTACTCTGCATCAATGTCGTAGCATTATTTTGACTCAGCTCTAGCAAGCGAGGACGTAGATATTGTTCATTTGCCAAGGTAAGTATTTTATTTAATTGAGATACAGCACTTACAATGTAAATTTTGTAGGGACCGATGTATCGCGTCCTCGTGGCGATCCACCGCAGACAAGGACGCGATGAAGCGGTCCCTACAGATATTGTTAAACAGAATTATCGCGTTCTTATAAGGGCGATGTGCTATACAAAAATGGGGTACGGCGAGCACGAACATGGACACGACGAGGTTCCGTATAATTCGCTTCAGTAAATACATTGTATGGGCTGTCTGAATGTAGTGCAGTTAATAGTGCTTCCGCTAATGCGTGAGCATTGATGAAACGTTGCTTCGGCTGCTTAGCAAGTGCTTTTCGTACAACCGCTTCTACTGCTTCTGGTATATTTGGATGTAAAGCACAGAGAGATGGAATAGGCTCATTCGTGTGTTGCCAGGTGATTTCTTCGGGCGTTGCACCAACATAGGGAGAAAAGCCACTGAGTAAGCGATAAAAAAGCACACCTAATGCATAAATGTCGCTTGCAGGGTACAGCATACCAAGACTCTGTTCGGGTGCGATGTAAGATACATTCCCTTCGTCGAGCAATGATGCTAACTGTTCCCCTTCTTGGTACGCGTGCCGCATTCCATAATTAGTGAGCGCAATATCTTGCCCATCACGGAAGTAGATACTTGAAGGCTGAATATTGCCATGTACAATATTATGGTTATGTAGATATTGCACGGCATCACACAATTGCACAATGAGACGAAAGACCTGTTCAAGAGGCAGCATACGTTGTGTTTGACGTTCTAAGAAATGTTCTAAGGTCTCCGCCTCAGGGAAGAGTGTCACACAGTAAAGCAGGTCGTTGCCTGTACCGAATTCATATAGGGGAAGAAGTCCTTTATGATCGCAATGCCAAATCTTCTCTACCTCTGCCGCGAAATGCAGATGGAAGTTCGTGGGATCAGGAAACGATGGTCTAAATAGGCGTAGTAAAACATCGTACCCTGCCCTGGTAGTTGGACGGGCGCGATACAGTTCGACTTGCCCTTCGCGCGCCAAACACTCTAATAAAAAATATTCACCTACCAGGACACCTGCAAGTTCAGTCATAATTTCCTCTATCTATAAGGATGCTCGAGAGGCGGCAATCCACAATGCCATAATTTTTTGAGATGTATTGTTCACCATACGCTCCTGATTTGTTCACAGGATAGAAAAAGGCCGAAAGCATAGCTCCAAGTAATCCTAAGAGGAGCAAAATTACTACCAATACGGGAAGCAGTTTTTTAAAACGCGTATAGAATGCTTCGGTCTTTTTTTCTTGTATTATTTCCTCTGGTGGTACAAGTATAAGAGGTTTATTTTGTAAGTATTCGTTCGCAGTAAACGGAACACCAGTTTCTGCGCTTTTCTCTGTCTCTTTCGCAATTGGGGACCACTCAGCAGGGTCTACTGACCAGAAGAGCGACTCACCGTGCTCACCATCTTCCGTTAAAAAATGCTTCGTTGGAGTCTCTTCTCTATCTGTATGTACCGAAACTTCTGAAGGTGAAACATCGCGGGAAATATGGTGTTCTCCAAAGAGGGGGGGCATGTGTGATGAAGAAACTTCCCGCGTTCGAGGTAGCGCAGCAGGAACAGGTATGCCAAGTGTATCATTTTTGGTTGGAATAGGAGTTGGTGGACTTTCAAGAGGTGTAGGGAAAAGAGCGAGAGGAGGCGTTAAAGGATTTGTTTTTGTCGGTGCATAAAGTGGTTGTAACTTGACAGTTGAAATGGCACGAGATACTGGCGATGCAACAGGAGCAATGGTTACAGCTTGCATGAATGCATTTGAAAATTCTTCGGCAGAGGCGAAACGATCATCAGAACGTTTACGCAGAGCCTTTTGCAATACGTCGTCAACGGCATTGGAGATAGTTGCGACAAAGGTGCGCGCCGATGGCGGCTCCTGGCGTACATGTTTCAGCAACACCTCTACAGGTGTCTGTCCAGTAAAGGGTGTAGAGCCGGTCAGAAGATGGAAAAGTAAGACGCCAAGAGAGTATACATCACTCGGACGACGTAAAACTCCCAGTGACTGTTCAGGGGCAGCATATTCCGCAGACCCCCAACCAACACGCGTTAACGATTGCTGGCTATCATCATACCCACGAGCTATGCCAAAGTCGGAGAGCAGCATATGTCCATCGGGTGCTACAAATACATTAGAGGGCTTAATATTGCCGTGTAGCACATCATGGTCGTGTGCATACTGTATCGCAGTACATAGCTGTTGCATAATAGGTAATGCCTGAGTTGCTGAGAAGTGTCCGCCAACACGCTTGAGTAAATCATCAAGAGTGCCATTTTGAATATAGGGAGTGACGAGATACAGCAAATCCTCTCCTTCGCCATACTCCAGAAAGGGGAGAATATTTGGATGGTTGAACTGTCCGATCTTCTCTGCCTCGATCATGAAATACTCACGGAACGACTCAAGCTGAGCATAGCCCGGCCGAAAGACTTTTACAGCTACCTCAAACATCCCCCAACCGAAGCGTTCTCTATCCACAATACCGTCTTCATTTACTTGACGAGCACGATAGACATCAGCCACACCGCCCTTGCTTATACATTGCATAAGCAAATAATCGCTTAGCATCACGCCTTCTAAATCAGACATGCAACACCCCACACATACTGTACGTTATTAAAGATTTTTTCCAGGAAAGTGCCATAGAAAACCCATTAACAAAAAGGGACACATCGAATTAAACGCGTTATGCTGTAGTTTTAGGAGACGAAACTGTATAGAGGACGAGTTTTTGGCTGGGCCAAAAACTCGTCCCATTTAGGCTTGACAACAATACGATATATCGGTATACTATTAATAACGATATATCGTATTGTATCGTGAAAGAGAAAGGAAACAATACCATGTTTGGTAGAATGAATAGAGATTTTGCATTTCAGGGTCAAGGTGGCGATTGGGGGGGTTGGACTCCTCCCTGGTTACAGGATGACGAAGGTCCACGTGGACCTCGTGGAAGACACGGCGGACATCGGGGACCCTTTGGTGGTGGCCCACGCTTCTTTGGGCAACGTGGACCCTTCGGACCTGACCCACGCTTCTTTGAGATGCGTCGTGGACGAGGACCTTTTGGTGGTGGTCCCTTTGGTCCTGGTGGTCCCTTTGGACCCGAAGGCCCAGCAGAAGGGCGTCGCTTTTTCGGGCGTGGCGATATGAAGTTTGCGCTGCTTGGCCTGTTACAAGAGCGACCAATGCACGGCTACGAGATGATTAAGGCGTTGGAGGAGCGCTCTGGTGGCTTCTATGCACCAAGTGCAGGCTCCGTATACCCTACATTGCAGTTGCTTGAGGATCGTGGCTTTGTGACGGTGAACGAGACCGAAGGTAAAAAGGTATACAGCATTACCGATGCTGGTCGTGCCACTCTTGCCGAACGTCAGGAAAAAGGTGGAGAGTTTGCAGGCCCACGTTGGGGTCGTGGCTTTGGCCCAGGAGGACATGGCGGACCGGGTGGTAGACCAGAGATGCAAGCACTACGCGGGGAAGCGGCAGAAGTTGCTCGTCTCTTCATCATTGCGGGTCGCAAGACATTTGAAGACCCTGAGCAATTAGCACAGCTTCGTAGCATCATTGAGCGCACTCGTAAAGAGTTGTCAGACATGATCTACGGCACAGGAACAAAGCAAGAATAGGTGTAGTCTAAACAAGAAACGGCTAGTAAGAGTATGCTCTTACTAGCCGTTTCTTGTTTAACGCTTAAAATTTAAAAAGTAAAATTAGGGCAAGGCTTAGTATATGCAGGAGTTGGTCGAGCCAGATTGAACCAATTATTTTGTAGCGTGCTTTCAATGTATCGACGATATAATGTGTTACAAGGATAAGAGTAGTGGCGAGTAGCGACGAATGTGCAAAAAGAACAAATGTTGCGGTATACGTTGCACAGTGATAGAAGTTTACTTCCCAGCTTTTCCCTTTTTCTATGCTCATCCAGGTGCTTTGGAAGGCAAAATCACCAACGAAATGGCACGCAAGCCAAATTAGGAGTGAAGAAACAGATACTCCAAACATGTACAGTTCTCCCTTAATATACTTCATGTTGAGTATAATCAGTCGGAGAGGACACCACAATGAAATGGTTCACGTTAGACGAGTGAACTATAACACGTTATAAATATGATGAAGGGAAACACAAATGTCATGTCTTTCTTAGAGATAGGCTCAGGATATGTGTAAAAATTTATAACAAAGCAATTTGGTCTAGTTCGCAAAGTGAGAACTTGCTTTAGTGAGGAAGTTCATAGGCTTATGGAGAGCACGTTCATAGCGAGTGGGCACATTAACGGATATACTCTTTTGTATGAGATATCTCCACGGGAAGAAAAGGAAACAATCATGAACGTAGACCAAACCGTTCGAGACAATGCTCGTCTGCTCAGCGCAAATACAAAGGTCTTTCTTTCATTTCCTTTGATGGTGCTTGCAACCTATTTCTGGCCTATGCCTGCCACCTTTGCTCGGCAAAAAGAGCATGCGACATGGAGCATCATTATCGTTCTGCTCAGCGTCTTCACAGTCATAACAGGTATATGCATCTATGTCTGGGGACGATTGGCAACGTTGAGTCAAGGCGTTCGGATTTTGAGCCTTAATCGCCTTGACCCTCATCCCTTCTCACTGCTCAATACGGGTATACTGACACTGATGGTGCCCTTCCTAATTCTTGCTTGGGCTTTTGCCTTGCACATCCTCGCGCATATGCAGCAAGGTCGAGGAAGCTACCGCGCGCAGGCGTATAGTGTTCTGATCATTGAAACTCCACTGATATTGATGCTAGTTAGCACTGTGCTCCTCCTATCGGTCGCACCTACTATAGGAGAGGCTATTCGTATCCCCTTTACAGCAATCTCTCTTCTCTTACTCGTATACAACATATTCCTCTTGTTGCCATCCTTAATGGGAGTACAGCATTTGAGTGCGAAGCAGGCCCTCCTCTGTTTGCTGGTGATCCTGACCGTCTGTCTATTGCTGGTTATCTACTCTGACTCGTCTTCCACTCATTCTACGTCACAAGGAAGTGGTGATCGCCACTTTAAAAGAACGAAGAACCAACACGCACGATACTGCTCGCACTGCGGCTTCTCGCTCGATGTGTACGACCAACTCCATGAGACACTCACACAATCCTGTCCCAAATGTGGTAAACCACTTTATTGATCAACACGGAGTTTGCTGCAAGTAGGAACAGAAACTGGAAGAGGAACGAGGCAATCCTAAGCAAGAATGTTATCCTTGCAAAGGAACTTACAGTTGAAGAGGAAACAGTTTATTCACCATCCGAGCCAATCAAAAAAGAGACAAGAGATGGAGAATGACGTATAGAAGGTGGAGCTTTTTTCCAGTATGCATGGCTTCTCCACGATACATTAGCATGGATACGCAGTAGGAGCAAGGCAGTGACAAGTATCCAGAAACAGAATGCAAGGTCTTGCTCTAAAAACGCGCTATCAACTTGGCCCTGCACTAGCGCGGCTAGCATTGCAGCACCAACACCCACAGTCATCCAACGCAAATGTTCTGATCCTTTATAGAAATTTGAGTCAAGGTGTCGCATAATACGCGAGAAGAGCCAAAAGAAAAGCACAAGGATGGCGACAAAGGCAAGCAAGCCAAACACACCAATACTGACCCATATGTGCAAAAAGATGTTATGTGGATGTGAGAGTGTTGGTTCATATTTAAGTCCTGTATCAGCGTGAGTTACAGGGTCTTGCTCAATCCAATAATGATAGTGTGCATCGCAAATTGTGTTGCTACTATAGTGACACAGCCAATTATCCATACCATACCCTACCCACGGACTATCATGAATCATGCGTATTGCACTCTCCCAAAGATAGATACGCTTCGTTACTGTACTTACTGTATGAATGCCTTTCCCACTGTCACTAGGGTGATGTTCTACCAAGAGATTAACTATCTGCGTATGAAACACCAGTGCCATAACCAGGATTACGCCAGCGAGTACAGCACTTCCAGCAAGCACTATTTTGCGATTACGAAGCGAGAGCGCAATTACAAAAATTAGGGCGAGCGCGATAGCAACCCATGCGCCTAGTGATTGCGTCAGGTAGAGCACGACGAGCATTGGCAGACAACATATTAATGCGATTAGACGAAGACGTGACGAGACCTTTGCCAGCAATAACGCAAAACAAATAGGCAATACATAGTCAAAGAGTAAACCAATACTATTTGCACTTCCATACACCGCATAGATGCGATGAACACCATCCTGTAGTTTCAAGGTATTCTTGAAAAACAGTATCTGCGCTAAGCCAAGCCCCGCTATTATGAGTCCAGTCCCCACTAACGCACTCAGCAAACGTGTCACATCCTGTTTTGTACGCAGACACGTTAGCGCGAGTAGCACATAGACGAGCGGGTCAAACACTTCTTCACGAAATGCGCGCAGGGCAATTGTATGATTGAAAGCAATAAGAATAGAAAATGCCGCGACAAGCAAGAAGAGGAGCGAGGGAACAAGAAATGGCCCCAATCGACCTCGTATTTGGCCCCGTATAGGCCAATAACTCCAACGTTGTCGTTGCACAAGTATTTGCAGAAGTGCAACAAGCACACATGTTGCGAGTGTTATTTCGACGAGGCTAAACTCATAATGACGAAACACCACTTTTTGCTGCAAGTAGTACGGTAAAGAAAGTGGCAGTAAAGCGACCGCAAAGGGTAAGCGATACCAACATAGTACGGCAAAGATGAGCAAAAAAGGAAGCGATGATAATGGATTATGAAACAATGAAGACGTGAACGAGAGATGACCTATGTGAATATTTGGGTTACTTACCACATAGTACAATGCCATCGAAAGAATAAGGCCACCTTCTACAAGCCGATCATGCCAGAATGGAGACCACCGAGTATTGATGCGCCGATTGGCTGATGGCGGTTGAGTAGGAGAACTCAAAACTACTTTTTGTTTTATTGTATCTAAAGCTGTTATATCTATTGTTCTATTTTCGTTCATATAAAGCACTACTTTACAAAAGAATATGTCTAGCTACTATTAGGGCAACATGCAAGACGGCGTGTAGAGCATGTGACAAGAAAAATATTCTCTTCTTTACTATAGAACGTTGGAGACATAAAATTCAATGCGGAGGCTACCAAGAGTACTCTTGACAGTCTCCGCATTCTATAAAGAAATGTTTTAACGACTCAATTCAGAAACAAACTGACGAAAGACATGCATGTGATGGTCAATATCATCTTGCGTGTGCTGTACAGAAATTGTCCACTGATCATCAAGTCCTGGTGGGAAAAGAATACCACGATTGACCAGGAAAAGCCAGTAGGCATAGGAGAGTTCCATGTCGATGTCCCACCATGCACGATAGTTGCGCGCACGTTGGTGGCGGAACATCGCACAACCTTTCGCGCCAATTTGAGCAACGTGCATAGGCAAGTCAAATTCTTCAATGACGCCTGTGTAGCCATCGGCGAGTTGCTTTGAGAGCGCATTAGCGTGGGCATGAGCTTCGGGCGTAAAGATTTCCGTCAATGTTATTAAGCCTGCACGCATTGACATTGGGTTGCCATTGAAGGTTCCCAGGTGGAGGACTTCACCACTACTGATGTGATCCATAATCTCTTTACGGCCACCAAAAGCTCCAATTGGCATACCACCACCAATGGATTTTGCAAGGCAAATCAGGTCTGGCTCAACAGGATAAATCTCTGTGACACCGCCGGGAGCAACTGTAACTCCTGTTTTCACTTCGTCGAAAATGAGCAGTACATCATGACGACGTGTAATATCGCGCACACTTTGCAGATAGCCAGCGTCAGGTAGCATAATACCAACGTTCATCAGTACGGCTTCGGTGATAACAGCCGCAACTTCGCCTTCGTGCTCAGTCAAAATGCGATCTAGTGCCTCAGCATCATTATACGGGGCGATAATGACATTGCCTTTTACGTCTGCTGGAATGCCTTTTGAGGCTGGTACGGTGTTGGGATGCTCAGGAGGGCCAGCTGCTTCTCTGGACGGTTTTGTGCTCATCATGACTGCATCGTGGTGTCCATGATATGAACCTTCGATTTTAACGATCTTGTCACGGTTCTTATGTGCGCGCGCGAGTCGTAGCGCATCCATCGTCGCCTCTGTACCAGAGTTTGAGAAACGTACTTGCTCAAGAGGGGCAAAACGGCGCACAAGTTCTTCAGCGAGAAAAACTACTTCCGCACTTGGTAACGAATAGAGGCTCCCATTACCAAGTTGTTCGCGTAGAGCTTTTACCAGGATAGGATGTGAGTGACCAACGAGCAGACTACCAAAGGCAAGGTGGAAATCGGCGTATTCGTTACCATCGTAGTCCCAGATATGGCTTCCCTCGGCACGGCTGATAAATAGTGGATATGGGGGGACAGCCTGGAACGAACTAGAGACACCTAGTGGCAGCGATGTCATACCGCGCTGATGGATTTCGTGCGAACGTGGTGTACGCTTCCTGAACTCAGCATCTTCACGTGCGATAATTTCTTGTACAAGTTTTGGGCTTACTGTAATAGGGTCCTGAAGCATAAAAGCTCCTTTTCATGAAGAAAACACACCCAATAGGTAGCAATAAATGCTAAGGATGTGCTAACGCAATACGAGTAGTGTGTTATTATCTTACCGTTGCTATAAAGTGTACCCAATAGAAATGAAAATAGCAAGCTTTCATTAGTAATGCTACGAAATAATTTTATATTTTAATATTTATATACGAATATCGTATATTGACAATTGCAGTTTCATACACAACAAAAAGATAGATTGCATAGCAGTTTAGCTATACAATCTATCTTTTTGTTAGCAGCTTTAAGCGTGACTTGTTACTGCTTCACGTTTTGCCATTGTTTGTTTACTATCTATGTTTGGCTTTTGTGTAGGTGGTTTACGTGTTATCCAGAAAAAGATACCACCAGCAACAAGAAGGTATGCGCCATACATTAGCCCTTGCAGAATGGTAGGTGACTCAGCATAGCCCAGGAAGGTGTGTAAAATGTCGCCAAGAGTGCTATCTTCACTGAGAATGTGTGCGGTATTCCAAAGAGGCGTCGTTCCAATAGCTATCCAATTTAGTTCTTGCATGTTTTGAACGGCGTTTCCAAGGAGACCTGCGGCAAAGAACAAGAGGACAATGCCCATAACACGGAAAAACAGCCGATAATCGAGGCGATAACCAAGACGGTAAATGAGTATACACAATCCTATGGAAACGAGGAGACCAAGTGCAGCACCAAGGAGCAGTTGAGGACCGCTTGTTTGGAAAGCAAAGGCTAGCATAAACACGGCCGTCTCTAATCCCTCACGTCCTACAGTTGAGAACGCGAGCAACCCTAGAGCAAAGCCAGAGCTAGCAGCACTTGCTTTAGCGACAAATTCTTTTTTCATCGAGCGACTGTGGCTTTGCATCCAGAAGGTCATTGTTGTTAGCAGAACGACTGCAACGAGGTAGGTTATTGTTTCAAAGATGGTCTGAAATGTTGATCCTGCATAGCTGTGTATCGTGATATAGAGTGCGAGGCCACCAAGCAACGAGCCAAGTACCGCCAATCCCACTCCAATCCATACAGCACGTGCTTGATGCGTCATTCCAAGCTGACGTAGTGCAGCGAAGAGCAGACTGACAATAAGGCTGGCCTCTAGCCCTTCTCGTAAAAAGAGAACAAATGCAGCAACCATTACTATATACACTTTCTTATCACGCGAGACATGGACATTCCCACATCTCGTTAATTCCTACTTCTATACTAAGATATTAGCACATGCTAACGTATATCGTCAAGATATAAGAAACACGCTAGCGTGTGACCCATAGTTTAGCAGCGGATGCTGGACTGATAGATACCTCGCGTTCTTCGACACGCAAGCGCACATTCTCATGATGCTCTTCGGCAATAGATGTGTGCTTAGCAAGGATAGTTAATTGCATTCCTGGCATGAGACCCTTCTCTTCAAAGTAGCGAATCAATGCTTCCTCGTCTTCAACCACTTCCGAAATGGATAGGAGGGTTACAGTTTCACCTGGATCAATTGTAGAAAGACGAAGTGCGTTATGGTTTTTGAGGTAGTTGCGTGCATCGACGGAACCAGGGATAGGATTACCATGAGGGCAGGTCGTGGGGTTACTTAAGCTCGCAATAACACGCGCCTCCACAGCACCAGAGATAAAATGCTCTAAGCGACACGCTTCCTCGTGAACCTGGTGCCAGGGCATACCCAGCATATCGACGAGAAAGCGTTCTGTTAAGCGGTGGCGGCGTAATACGGCCTCTGCTGCTTGGTTGCCTGCTTCGGTTAGCGTCACCAGACGCCTCTGATCCATTTCAATGTAGCCATCACGGACTAATCGCTTTAACATCTCCGTCACGGTAGGAGCGGATACACCAAATTTTTGGGCCAACCTTGCGCCAATTACAACTTCATCTTCCATGCTCATGTTGTAAATGGTTTCCAGATATTCTTCTACCGTTGCACTTAGCAGTTCATGTGTTTTCATTACTTATAATGTCCTGTGTAGTACTGGCACTAGTCCTGTTGTACTTTAGCATGCTTCTCTAGTATGGGTCAAGGGAAACAAGGGTATTGACAACTATCTTCTCTTTTGTTATTATTACGTTGAACGTAATAATAACAAAATATGGTGGAGGTTTGCACCATGGGTTTGTCTCCTCTCGGTCGGTTTTCTGATTTATCGCTTCTCATTTTGGCAAGTCTTGCTGGGGGAGCGAAGCATGGTTATGCCATCATGGAAGATATTGAGACATTTTCTGGAACACGGCTAGGGGCAGGAGCATTATATGGCGCGATTGCTCGTCTGGAGGACCATGAGTTGATTGAACCTCTTCCTTCAGAGGACCGAAGGCGTCCCTACCGTTTGACCACTACTGGTGCAGCATTCCTGCAAGACCAGCTTACCAGTTTAGAAACCTTTGCGACGATGGGCTTACGGAGGTTGGCGAGCATATGAGAATAGAAAAGTGGCTGCTTCATCTCTACCCGCGTGTGTGGCGTACACGATACGAAGAGGAAGTTCTTGCGTTGCTTGAGGTACGTTCTCTTTCTTCTGTCCATTGTCTCGAAATGATTCTCGAAGCCCTTGACGCTCATCTACATCCGCAATTCGGGACGAGAGGAATGCCTGTATCTGAGAGGGTTGCCCATCTCTTTCACTCTCTACGGGGATCACTTCTAGCTGTATTTTGCTCATACATTAGCTTTGTCGTTGCTGGCTTAGCCTTCCAGCACTTAGCAGAAGGGCATGCCTTCATAATGCTAGCAAATACTTATCCGCTAATAGATGCCTCATTTTCACTTATCATTCTCGGTTCAATTATAGCACTTTTGGCTATTATCATCGGTGGTCTTCCCATTGTCTGGACAGTTGTCAAAGAAGCATTCGCGACCAAACAGATGCGTCTTTTGCTCTTACTAGCTGTTCCTTTCCTTGCTCTAGCAGTCTTGTTAAGCACAATTCAGGTTCTTGGTCATACCTTTGCGGGTCAGCATTCAGAGATCATTAGTAGGACCATCTTTGTTAGCGTCTTTTTAACAACAGCAGGAATGAGTACGGCTTCCGTATGTGTTGCGGTTACTCGGAGTCCTCTTGCAAGGAATGTGCTCCGTTTCGCTGTTTTTCCTTCTGCCATCGCTACTATTGCAATGCTTGTCATGCTCATAGGAACGTTCTGCTGGGGAATCAGTATTCAGAGTACTGCACCGTCCCTCTTTGCGGGTCATGATGGCCTAGTAGGTTCGAGCACAATTCTTACGTGGCTAGGGATACTTATCACGATGACTATTGCAACGAGTATTGCTATCTCCTTTCTCATTCGTAGTCTCTCAGTTCGTTCTGTGCTTCACACTATATCATAAGGCTACAGTACTAAGGGTAGTGGTTCGTACCAACATATTTGCGAAACAAGTATTTACTATTTTAATAAGGACATACGCATGATTATACAAACGAACAACTTGACTAAGAAGTATGGGCCAACAGAAGTTGTGTCTGGTTTGAACATGAACGTAGAAGAGGGGAGTATTTACGGATTTCTTGGACCAAATGGAGCGGGCAAAACAACGACTATTCGTATGTTACTCGGCTTAATTACACCTTCGATGGGAGAGATACTTCTCTTTGGACAGAAGTTACAACACGACAAAAAACACCTTCTGAGTCGTATTGGCTCACTTGTCGAAGTGCCATCGGTCTACTCACATCTCACGGGGAAAGAAAATCTCCGGGTAGTCACAACACTATTAGACCTTCCTCAAGCACGCATCGAACAAGTACTCAAATTAGTTGATCTCACACATGATGCAGGCCGAAAAGTCCAGGAATATTCTCTTGGGATGAAACAACGCCTGGGAATTGCGTTAGCCTTGTTACATCAGCCCAGGTTACTTATTCTTGATGAACCCACTAACGGTCTTGATCCACAAGGGATGCGGGAAATGCGCGATTTCTTACTCATACTACCTGAACAACTTGGTATGACTATCTTCTTGTCCAGCCACTTGCTGAGCGAGGTCGAACAGATTGCTACGCATATCGGTATTCTCAATCAAGGCCAACTTCTGTTCCAGAACACTCTCGCTGCACTGCAGAACGAAACTAAAGGTCGTATTTCTTTGAAAGTAAGCAATTCTTCAAGAGCAAAAGTACTTCTCCAATACCACCTTGCTCCCACACAGAATGCAATACATGATAACCAGACTCTTATGATACAGGTGAATTCAGAGTACGAAATTGCGGAGGTAATAAGGCATCTCATAGAGGAAAATATCGACATCTATGCCGTCATTCCACAAACACTCCACTTAGAAGATATCTTTTTCCAATATACAGAAAGGAAGTAATCATGACGTTTTTCGGTGCCTTAGGAGCAACATTTTTGACACTGAAGCGCACTCGCGCTTTGTGGCTTGCTATCGTTGCTCCATTATTTATTGTACTGTTTCGTATGCTTCTGTTGCTTTTTACGACCGATCCATATGTCGAGAAATATGCGTGGGATAGTTTATTCGAGAATAACTCCTTTTTCTGGTTTGGTTTGCTTTTTCTACTCACGGGAGCACTCGATTGTGCCTTGCTGGTCGATATTGATCGTGCCGCGCATAGCTGGAAGTATGTCTTTGCCTTACCCGTCTCAAGAACTTCGTGGTATCTGGCAAAATTCGTTGTGGCTATCGCGCTCGTGTTTGTTAGTAATATAGTTTTGTTTGTTGCGACGCTCATCGTTGGCTATCTACTCGCTCTACTTGCTCCACAACAAGGGTTTACTCTCGGGGCACCTCATATACTCTATTATATAGGGGTGATTTTGTTAGAAACGGTTGCGGCCCTTTTCCTCATTGCCATTTATACATGGCTTAGTATGCGAACGAAAAATTTTATTTTGCCTGCGGCACTTGGTGTGGTAGCTATGGTGATCAACCTCGTTGTGTATAATAGCGCGGTAGCCCAGAAGTTCGTTCCCTGGATGTATGCGCTAGATATTGGCAGGATTCTGACACGAATCCCTCAATCACAGCCCTATGTCGGATGGCCCCTACCAATTGTCATTCTCATTAGCTGCGTTGGAGCATTCTGTTTTACGTTGCTTGGCATATGGGAATTTAGTAGGCGCGATATCTATTAGCTAGGGCGAGGCTTTAACTAGAGAAATATTGAGAATGGAGCGAGAGAAAAGAATGATAGAAAGACAATTGAAAGTGAATGCCTGTCTAACCTTTGTGTTAGCAGCATTGTTTTACCTGTTCTTCCAGATAGCCAAACACCATCCAACCTTGTCGCCTGTAAATGCTTTTGCTGAAGATCCATATGATTCAGTTGGAACGGCTGGTATTCAGTTGGCAATGTTTGCAGCCATACTCTCATTAGTACGTGCCTTTCGTCCCTATCAGCTAAAGAAGGATGTAGGCAATCAGAAAATACTCCTCATACGAGGAGAATATATCGCATGCCTATCCGTAGCTGTCACATTAGTTGCAGACATCGTTGCGATGATACATTATCCTTCTATATGGATCGGCTTTCCTGCAGGACGGATGCTCATAGCACTGATTGGGGGATTGGCACTTCTTACTGCGCTTGTAAGCGGGCTTCTCTTTCGCTCAGTTCAAGCTCTCATATTGCCATCTATGCAAGGCGGATGGGGAAAAGCAATTACACTTTCCTGTGTGAGCATTCTTATCCTTGCATTGTATCCAGCATATTGGCATCACAACGTGCCTGGAGAACTTCTGACGGTTTTAGTTGGCATGACACTTTTTTTTGCCTCGGTTTGGGTATGGGGAAGAGCCATCTCTCCTCCTATGGGGATGCATAGCGAGGATTTTATCGATGATCTTGTTTCAATATATCGTTGGTTTAAAGCAAACATGGAACATTCTAGCATGTTTTTTACCATTCTTGAGAAGACGTTCACTTCACCCTTTTTCCGTCCTCTCGTAAACTGGTTAAACCCTCGGAAGCACTCTTGGAATGGGATTCTCTTGTTCGGAATATGTATAGGGGTGGCTCTAGCTTTCATAGAAGCCGCGAGCGAGGGCGGTCTAGGCCCCCGCTTTGCAAACCTAGTTGCTATTTTTGCTGCACTAGAAGGCACAGGTGTTCTGCTAGGCTATACGTTCCTGGCAAAACCTTTAGGGCTTTTTCGACACGATTTCAATGACAATATAAGTCGAAACACTCCATAGACGCAACCTCTTTGGTACAGATAGATGTTTACATCCTTCTATCAATCCTCATGCCTCTTCCCATCATTGGTCCAAACGTAGGAGTTTGCTGCTCTAAAGGTGGTTCTGCATCTTCCAGAGTGATTGCGCTGACCATCTGATCGCGCAGAGTGTTTACCTGTCCAATCATGGTCTCCTCCATCGTACCTTCCTGAGTGCGCGAAATCCAACGCATCATAGACGAGAGGAAGAGTTCTTTGAGATAGGCAAACGAAAAGCCTTCGGTGAGTTCACTGAGTTTATGAACTGCTTCGTCAGAGAGGCGAACGGCCGATTGTAGTGATGCATTCCACATTGCAATGTAAGCTTCACGTTCCGTTAGCTCTGGCAAATTGAAGGGATATTTGCGATCAAAGCGGCTAGGACGGTCGAGAATGGCTGGGTCTAGTCGCTCAGGATGATTTGTTGTGGCAAGCGCGACAATGCCAGTGTTGGCTGCAAAACCATCTAACTCGTTTAGGAAGAATGAGCGATTTTGTGGAGTTAGCAACGAGTCCAGGTCCTCTAATACAAGAATACAAGGGGCAGACCTACGTGCTCGCTCAAAGACCTGGCGAATATTGTCTTCATCGGTACGGTGCTCAGCATGGAAACTCTTGACATAGAGACAAGGCTGAGCCATAGCGTTGATAACAGCTTTCACCGTATGCGTTTTGCCATTTCCTGGCGGGCCAACGAGCAGAATACCACGTTTCCAAGGAATACCATACATCTCATAAGTGGAGCGTGCGGCGAAGAACTGCATAAGGTCCTGGTGGATATCTTGCTTGAGGTCTCCCTTCAAAATCAGGTTGTCGAAGGTGGCACCCTTGATAGCATGAAAGAGACGCGCATCTTTCTGCCAGCAGCCGCCTGTGAACACCAACACCTCACCACGCACATCTGCATTCCAACGACATACCTCTAGCATAAACTCTCTAGCAACATCCTGTGTATCCGCTAAAATCCAGAAGTGATACGCTCGACGCATATTATCAGTCCAATGCATCACAATCACATCAAATGCGGATTCGCGCCATGAAACGGTCATCCACGCGTTCATTGAATCGTCCGCGACACTGTCTTCTTCAGTATCTCCCTGCTTAGAGGTGCCGCTATTTACAACACCACCTATTCTCAACATATTTTGAGTCCAGCTTGCGGGACCTATTTGTCGTTCTATCCAACGAGCAATGACTTGATTGTAGACAACATTACTCTGTTCAATACTACAATGCCCATCTTTAGCATATTCTTCTACGTCAAAATGTCCATCTTCGCCTTCAACAAGAACCTTGTCGGGAAAACGCTCCGCTAATATCTGACTAACATGGTACGCGATAGCACTTTGTGGGAGAGCAAGTGCTTCCCTGATAAGTTGCTCTTTTTGCATATAGCTCCTTGTTTGTCTTACCGTCACATGCTTCGAGACCCACTATATGTACGTTGTACAGGAGCAAAAGTTAGTTGTCTATTGCTGCATGTTCTTCATGCTCAGTTGTACACGACCTCGTTGCATGTCGATTTTGAGGACGCGAACTTGCACCACTTGACCTACGGCAACGACGGTAAGCGGATCACGGACGAAGCGGTCGGCAAGTTCTGATACATGGACAAGACCATCTTGCTTGACGCCGATATCGACAAAGGCACCAAAGTCAACGACATTACGTACCGTCCCTTGTAGCATCATACCTGGCTCTAAGTCCTCTATTTTGAGTACGTCATGGCGCAAAATGGGAGATGGTAAGGCATCGCGTGGGTCTAGTCCTGGCTTTTCGAGATTTTCCAGAATATCATTAAGCGTTGGAAGACCAACACCTATCTTCTCGGCGATATCGGCCCATGTTGTCTCTTCGCTTTCACCCGTTGCACTCCGATTACGGCTATTAGAACGCCCAAGGCTGTTTTGTAATTTGATACGTTGCCTGAAAAGAGAAATACGGTCCGCAGGACGTGTCGCTTTGCCTTCGCCTTCTGGTAAAAGAGAAAGCAGTGAACGCGCGGCATTGTAGCTTTCTGGATGAATAAAGGTGTTGTCTAAGAGTTCAATGCCATTAGCAATCTTGAGAAACCCTGCAGCTTGCAGAAATGTTGCGGGACCAAGGCCCGGTACCTTTTGTAGTTCAGCACGCGATTTGAATGAACCATGCTCTTCACGGTATTTTATAATAGCGTTAGCAACACGCGTGTTGACGCCCGACACGTGCTTGAGAAGTTCAGCCGAAGCAGAGTTGACCTCGACCCCTGCAAAGTTGACACAAGAGATGACAACACGATCAAGCATTGCCGCCAGTTCTTTTTGATCTACATCGTGTTGATACAGTCCAACCCCAACAGCCTTTGGATCGATCTTGACCAGTTCCGCCAATGGGTCCTGTAGGCGACGTGCAATAGAGATGGTGCCGCGTTGAGTCGCGTCGAGGGTGGGAAATTCTTGACGCGCGGCCTCCGATGCTGAATAGACGGAAGCACCTGCTTCATTCACGAGGACGTAACCAATTTGCCGACCTGTTTCTTGCTCAACCTCACGAATAAGGCTTGCGACAAGTTGTTCAGTCTCGCGGGAGGCTGTACCATTCCCAATAGCGATTACGTCGATACTGTAGTGCTTTAATAGTTTATGCAATATTTGTTGTGCTTTTTCAGCTTGAAACAGGTAGATCGTATCGGACTCGATATATTTTCCGTTTTCATCAACAACGGTAAGCTTACAGCCCGTGCGAAAGCCAGGGTCAATACCAAGCACCTTTTTGGCACGAAGCGGTGGTTGTAGCAACAGATTACGCAAGTTTGCAGCAAAGATATTGATGGCATGTTCTTCCGCTCGCTTCGTCATCTCTACGCGTACTTCACGCTCCATTGCAGGGGCAAGCAGCCTTTTATATCCATCCTCCATTGCTTCCGCGAGCAAAGGGGCAAAGGGTGACGTTGCTTTGACGGGATGATAGCGTGTGATATCTTTTTGCGCTTGCTCATAGGGTAGGTCAACACCGACACGTAGCACGCCTTCATGCTCAGCCCGATTGAGTGCCAGGATACGATGTGGCACAAGTTTAGTTACAGGTTCATGAAAGTCATAGTAGAGTTGATAGACACCATTCTGGTCCTTCTCCGCAACCTTTTCCAGGTCTATTGCCTTTGCACTCATTGCGGATTGTCTAAAAAAGGTAGTACGCACACTACTGCGTACATTGGCATCCTCCGCTAGAATTTCGGCAACGATATCCGAAGCTCCTGCGTATGCTTCAAGGTCTGTATCGACGCCCTTTTCTGTATCTAAAAATGGACGAGCGTATTCTTCGAGCAGTGCGGTACTGTTACCTTTTAGCTCTGGCTGTTGCAGAATAATCTCGGCAAGTGGAGCAAGTCCCTTTTCGCGCGCCACACTTGCGCGTGTTTTGCGTTTTGGGCGATAGGGAAGATACAAGTCCTCAACTTGTTGTAGAGTGGCTGCGGCAAGCAGGGTAGAAGCAAGTTCCGGTGTAAGTTTTCCTTGCTCCTCGATGAGCCGATGTACATCTGTCTTGCGCTCATGCAATGCGCGGATAGAGGCAGCTTTGTCGGCAATAGCCTGGATTTGCACTTCGTCTAGGCTTCCTGTAACCTCTTTACGATAACGAGAAATAAAGGGTATTGTATTTCCTTCATCGAGGAGCGTAATGGTTCGTATAATTTGTTCACGCCCCAGCTTCAATTCAGAACTGATAATTTGTGCAATAGAAGCGAGGGAGAGTGTTTCTTCTAGGGCAGTTGTTGATGCATGTGCCTGTTCTTGCGTAGCCAAAGATATCGCCTACCTTCCACGTATAAATGTATAACATTGCTGAGTACAACTGCACAGAATCGTACCACAGAGGTCAAGGTAGGCGAGATTGCTTTTTCGCCAGCTTCTTTTGATGCTGTGACGTGCCTAGCATACCACCAAACCAGCCAATCGTAGAGGCGAGTAATATTCCACATCCCAGTAGTAAAAGCAGATTAACCAGAGGTGACTGCGTGTGGGCAAAGAGATAATTGGGAAATGCAGGTTGTATAGCATGCCAAGCATGAGTAACCTCATTGGGAGGTGCTGAATTTCCATGCTTTTGTGTATCAACTTCAATACGCTGTGCAAGGAGAACAAACAGACCAATATAGAGAATAACCCAAAACATAATAGTGCTAGTAATGCCAGCCCACGCACCAGACCAGCCCCCACGAAGCGAACTTCCACCGCGTCGGGTTGTCATAAAACCTGTGAGCGCATAAAAGAGAAATCCTATAAACGTTGCGAGATAGAAAGAGGGTTCCTTTTTTATCAACAAGACAAGTACAACTGATAGCACTGCCTGGATAAGTCCAAACAAGCAACCTTGACCAAATGGTGTAGGCAGAGGACGTGCCTGAGCAAGCGTTGATTGAGGCACCATGACATAACCAGGAGGGACAGCAGGCTGAACAGGAAGAACAGGATATACAGTTTGTGGTACATGTTTATTAGTAATTGGTTGCAGTGCACCAGCATATACTGGAATAGGAGCCTTTTGCGGCACTGTTTTTTGTGGATAGCGTGAAGTTGGTGAGATTTTGACTCCTGCCAGCGTGATGTCATCGTATGCATCAAATGCTGGTTCGCGCAAGGCTTGTGCGAATTCGCGCATCGTTTGATAGCGTTGGTCTGCTTGTACTGCTAAGGCTTTGAGCAAGGCCCGTTCTACAGAAAGTGAAAGCGTTGGATTAAGTTGACGAGGCGCGATCAGTTCGTCGTGCATACTCCGCTTCACCGCCGATGGAGGTAAGCAGTTGGTAAGAAGCAGATACATCGTCGCCGCCAATGCATAGATATCGGCTTGTGGACCTGTTCGCCCTGTATATTGCTCAACGGGACTAAACCCCTGTGAGACAGCTCTTCCCAGTGTTTGCGTCCCATTGCTACGTGCGTCATATAATTTGGTCAAGCCAAAATCGACAAGAACGGTTGTCTGGTTTGGAGTGAGAATGATGTTTGCGGGCTTTATGTCACGATGGATAACAGCAGGATTACGACTATGCAATTCCTGTAATATATCCATAATGGGAAACGTCCATGCAAGCACCTCTTGCTCACTACACGGTCCCTGTGTTACTTGATAGGCTTCTTGCTCACCTACATTTGCCATATGCCGACTGGCAACACGTTCTCTGAGCAGTTGCAATAGGTCCTGCCCTTCAATGAGTTGCATAACCAGATAAAAACGTCCGTTCGCCTCTACCACGTCGTATACCTGTGGAAGATTCTCGCTTCTAACCGTCAAAAGGACGCCTGCCTCCATTAATGCCTGACGACGAGCAGCAGGAGTTACATCATAGGTCTCTTTAATAGCACAAGGGCGGTTGCCTTCGCTACGATCAGTGGCGCGATATACCGCTCCAAAGCCACCACTATTGATAAGTGACTCAATGACGTAGTTGTTTACGAGTACTGTTCCTGGTGCTAATGCTGCTGGCAAGCTCATGTACGAGCACATCCTTCTCTCTAATAGGCAATCTATCTATACAGACGTATTTACGTATCAGTTATAAAGAATGTTGCGATAGGCTCCTCTACTAACCGAGTTATTTCATGTACTTGACTCTGACGTAGCGTGAGAGTGTAGAGTTATAGAAAGTATATTACTATGCGACATCTCGCGCTAGGGAGTTTTCGATGTTTAGAATTGGCGAATTCTCACAGATGGCACAGGTCACGATTCGCACGTTACGCCATTATGATGAACTTGGGTTGCTCAAACCAGTACATATTGATCGCTTCACAGATTATCGCTACTACACGATTGAGCAGCTTCCACTCTACAAGAATATGCACATTCACGAGTTGCCGACAACTCCAATGCTAGCAAGCGTCATTCACCGAGGGAGCTTTTATGGAGTTCCACAAGCTCTTAGTGCGCTTTTTATCTGGGTTGGCGCAAACGGGTATACCGCGAGTGGTCCTTACCGTGAAATACATTTGTCTGGACGCGAGAATGACCTGACAGATATTCAGCACCTGACGGTTGAAATGCAAGTTCCGATAGAAAAATGCTAGTAGCAAAAACTGGTGCTTTTTTCGCTTGACTCTCACGTAACGGTAGACGGTATTGTTGACTCAAGCAAGTACGAACATACATTTGGGAAACACGCTACGCCTTATGAAGATGGTATAAGAAAAACGGTTACATGGTATCGTGAGCATAAGTAGTTGACACGATACAGCAGTGAGGGACTCAATGAGCAATAAATAGTGCTCATTGAGTCCCTCACTGCTTAATAAATATAAGTAATCTAGCGAGAAATGGATTTCTGCCGACGTAGTTATATATACAAGGAAATTGTGTGTATCTACGAAGAGGAAATAAAGGTGTCACATTCGCCTGTTTCTATACTACAGGTAAGTGATCAAGAGCAGTTGCAATCATTCGCTCGTATGGTACAATAAGCCAAGACTGAACCAATCTACGTATGTGTTGCAGAAGAAGAGAGCAAGCACTTGGAACGAAATGTGATGTTTGATGCAGACCGTGACCGTGACAAGGCGGCTGACCTAGAACGCGATACGATACAGGACGCCGATCTGAGTAGTATGGCGCAAAGCGACAGCCTACGCCTTTACTTACGTGAGATTTCGCGCATTCCTCTCTTGAACGCGTCTAATGAGTCTCGTTTAGCTGAACGAGCAGAGGGAGGAGAAAAGGAAGCACGCGATCATCTTATCGAGGCAAACCTGCGACTAGTGGTGAGCATCGCTAAGAAATATGTTGGTCAGGGACTATCACTCGAAGACCTGATCGGCGAAGGCAATATTGGTCTTATCCGCGCAGTAACGAAGTTCGACTATAAGAAGGGCTTTCGCTTCTCTACCTATGCTACCTGGTGGATCAAGCAGGCCATAACACGTTCTATCCTTGAGGGAACTCGCGTTGTTCGTCTTCCTGTCTATATCATGGAAGAGGTTATGCGGGTGAAGCGTACCACGCGTCAGCTCTACCAAGAGATGGGACGCGAGCCAACACCGGAAAACATTGGTGAGCGCTTAAACATGACGCCAGAACGTGTAAGCGAGTTGCTTATATGGGCCGAGAAGGTCTTCTCACTTGATGCTCCCCTTTCCGAGGAGGAAGAGAACACGCTTGGAGACATTATTGAAGATGTACGAGAGCGTGGACCCAGCGAAGTGACAGATCAGCACCTTTTACGCGAGGAGATTCGCAAGGTGCTAGGACAACTGACGTTGCGAGAGCGGCAGGTTATCGAACTACGCTTTGGCCTTGTAGACGATCACGACCACACGTTAGAGGAGGTTGGCAAGAAACTCAAGGTGACACGCGAGCGTGTACGTCAAATCGAGGAGCGAGCAATTCGTAAATTGCGCCATCCTCAGGCGAGTCGCATTTTGAAAGACTATCTCGACTAATTGAGTCATGACTAACCCTTTTTAGGAAACAAGGATGCTGTGTTGTGGTCTTGCTACAATGCAGCATTTTTGTTTTTTCCGAAAATTGGCGGTACCTTTGGGTTGTATCCACTATTAGAGCAATAGCAATACGTCTATTTAATAAAGGAACCAAATATGTAGTCTGTCCATTTTACACGGTATAAGCTTGAGGGTGTTATCTATGAATGAATTGGCGGGTCAGAGCTTAGGTGGGTATCAGTTGGAAGAGGAGATTGGTCACGGCTCAATGGGCGTTGTGTATCGAGGGAGACAGATTGCTCTCGAACGCGAAGTTGCCATTAAAGTCTTGCCTAAGACATTGGCACGAGACGCCTCTTTTATCGCACGTTTTATTCGTGAAGCACAAATCATTGCAGGTCTTAATCATCCTAACATCGTTCATATTTATGATGCAGGTCAGCAAAACAAGCTTCTTTATTTTGTTATGGAGTACATACAAGGCCCTACGCTTTCTAATCTCATCTATCTGGACGGGACCATTCCTCAACATCTAGCCCTTGAGTATGCGGCACAGATCGCCGATGCTCTCGATGCTGCGTATAAAGAACGCGATGTTATTCACCGAGATATTAAGCCAGAGAATTTAATGCTTAATCGTTGGGGAAAAATCAAGGTGATGGATTTTGGTCTCGCGCGAGCTACTGGACATCAGCCAATTACCGTTGCGAGAACATTGGTTGGAAGTATTTACTACGCATCGCCAGAGCAAGTATGGGGATACACATTGGACAATCGCAGTGACGTATACGCACTAGGGGTTGTCTTATATGAGATGGTTACTGGGCAACGACCATTTATGGGACGCTCAATGCCTGAGTTGACACAAGCTATCGTTTCCGGTCCAGTGCGCTCACCAAGGATGCTTAACGATGAGATATCGCCAGAACTGGAGCGTATCATTCTTACCGCGATAGCAAGGGACCGAGAAGAACGTTATGAAGATGCTGGACTCATGGCACAAGAGTTACGCGCATTGCTTTTACGACCCGCAACACTGGTCACACAAGTTCAACCCTCTGAAAATATTCCAATAAATCAGGGAGGACAACGAGAACGAGCGTCCATACATCCACCTAAGCGTCCCAATGCACACCGACCTGCATATGAAGATATTATACTTCCTGTGTCCCCGTCATCGGAGAGTAACATTGCGCCACAAGCTTCGATTATACAAGAAGACCATAGGCTACGTGACCCCAACCGTCCAACGTTACCAGCAATCATTTCTACTCCTGCTCCGGTCCTTCCTGTAGAACAACAAGTGACAATCAAAACACAATCAACGCCATCAGACAAAACAAAGGGCACGTTTTGGGATCAGATGCAACGCCTTTTTAAGGTTTCTTCGCGCTAGAAATGTTGCATCTGGCTTCTTGAGGACTTATACTATACCAGAGTACAGGTTTCTTTCTAGGAGCTATATTTTATAAATCCCTCACAAATAAATATAGGTGTTGCATTTGTAGCAGGACTGGTGTCGTTCCTTTCGCCATGTGTTTTGCCACTTGTACCAATCTATTTAGCGCAGTTAGTTGGTCAAAGTGTGTATCAAGCGGTGGAAGAGAAGAAAGCATATACAATACGTCTCGTAACCTTCTTTCACGCAGCTCTTTTTGTGCTTGGCTTCACACTCGCATTTGTGGCCTTAGGTGCTACAGCGAGTACACTGGGAGGTTTTTTACGGGAGCAGCAGTTTCTTTTACGACAAATCGGGGGAGTGTTGTTAGTTCTCGTTGGACTGCATTTGACAGGAGTGCTAAAAATCCCTTTTCTGTATTGGCAAAAACACTTTGAATTCCGCCCTACCCGTCCAAGCTATGGTGCATCAGTGTTGACAGGTGTTGTCTTTGCGATTGGATGGAGTCCCTGTGTAGGTCCAATCTTGGGAGTTATTTTAGCGTTAGCCGGGCAATCAGCCACGCTGAAGCAAGGGGTATTGCTTTTATTGATGTATTCGCTTGGATTAGGTCTACCATTTTTGCTGCTTGGCTTGGGCCTCAATCAGGTGAGTAAGGTGTTAAGATGGTTAAAGCCCCATCTTGGAAAAATCGAGATAGGGACAGGTGTGTTGATGATCGTAGCAGGAGTCTTAATATTCTTCAATATGCTGCTTCAGTTTAATTCGCTTTTCCATTTTGGAGCAATTCTATGAGCGTACTTCACTCCACTCAACGAGGTGAAGGAAAGCGACCAACGCGTTGGTTAGCGGGAGGAATACTCCTACTCTCCCTGGTGATGCTTGCAACACTACTCTTTTTTCCGGGAGCAACAGTGCTCAATCGTATGAGTTGGCTTGATAGTGGAATATGCGCTCAAATTGCGTCACATTCGTTCTATCCTGGTGGAGAAAGACTTCCTCTTTGTGCTCGTAACACAGGTATCTATCTTGGCTTTATCGTGACGCTTACTACATTATATGGCAAAGGACGAGGTCGCGCACAACGACTTCCATCTTTACCTCTTACAGTCCTGCTCATCGGAGGCGTTGCGGCACTTGCAATTGATGGCTTCAATTCATTCTTGCTTGATCTCCATATACAGCATCTGTATCAACCAAATAATTATCTGAGACTTGCGACAGGACTCATAACAGGTTTGGCAATGGCACTTCTGCTACTGCCGATGCTCAATCGCCTGTTCTGGCGTGGCTATAGTGAGGAGCGAAGCGTTGCCTCATGGCAAGAATTTTTGCAGTATCTGCCACTGTTGATTGTCTGTTTCTTTGTTGTTGCATCACAAAATGCTCTCATTTTGTATCCTATTGCCCTTTTAAGCACGGTTGGTATTCTTACAGCAGTGAGCAGTTTTAACCTTATTGTCCTTATTGGGGTATGCAGACGTGACGAAACATTTGAAAGCTACCGCGAACTGTTACCGTTTATAGGGTTTGCGTTGCTTTTAGCTATAGGGGAGATGCTTGTACTAGCACAAATGAAGCTAACGCTTCTCCATACCCTCGGTCTATAGACTGATGGCAGGAAAAGCGTTAACGTTCCTCAAGTTCCAGGCGCATTTCTGTCTCGAATTCAGCATCAACTAAGACAGTGTTACTATGCGACGAATGAAGTAAGTGAAGCACCCTCTCACGCAAGTGATCGGGAGCACGTTCAACCGCGCATCGCTCATGAATGAGTCGCTTGATAGTGATATCAAAATGGAAACGGCAGTCGCACTGCTGGCAACTCTCAAGGTGTTGCTGTACAATAACAATTTCTTCATCGCTTAGCTCTCGGTCTATATATAGATGGAGGCGAGCGACAGTCTCAATACAATTCATACAGTCATCCATAAAATTTCTCCTACACAGATGCATCATCCTCTCTGCACATTCTAACATAAACAAGTAGGTCTTTCATTCCCATTGCTGGTGCGATATACTAAGAGTACCTTTCTCTAAAAGAGAAGGCGCAGGTGTTATAGGGACACCTGGCAAGAGGAGCGCGTGATGCCGGAACAGTCAGCATTTGAAGAGAAACCAGTATTGGTGAAATCTTCACCATTGAATACAACTCAACCTACAGAGAACACACAAGAGCCTGTGCAAGCGCAGGAGACTTCTGAAGACGAGGAAGACACGAACACAAAGATTACGCCGCCGTCTGAAGATTTTGAGGCGGGAGTTCTTGCCCAATTAGATAGCTTGTATCGCACGGCTTTGCGTATGACAAGCAATAGACAAGAGGCAGAAGACCTTGTGCAAGAGACGATGTTAAAAGCATTTCGCTTTGCTCATTCGTATCAACCTGGAACGAATTTGCGCGCGTGGCTTTTTCGTATCTTGAATACCTCCGCAATCAATCGCTATCGCAAAAACGCAGCACATCCAACACCCACACCGTTACCTGAAGGCGAAGAATTCTACCTGTATAACCAGATTAGAGATTTGAGCGGCCAGGAATTGAGTGCGGGAGCAGAGGAAGAGGTACTAAGTAAATACTTGGACGAGGATGTGTTCAAGGCATTGAACGATTTACCACCCAATTTCCGTATGGCGGTGGTTTTAGCCGACATCGAGGGACTTTCATATAAAGAGATTGCGGAGGCATTGCAAATCCCCATTGGTACGGTTATGAGCCGTATCTCGCGCGCACGTCGTCAGTTACAGCAATCGCTATGGAAGTACGCGCAAGACAAGGGATATGTTAAAGCGGAGGCATCGTGAGTGGTCTATGTCTTGTAGTACATGGTTATAAAATAAATAGAGCGCAAGCAAACCTTTGGCAAAGGAGAAAACTTGCGCTTCTTTTCTATGCACCATCAGCTCGTGAAGGATGACGAATAATATCGTTACCTGCACGTGTAATACGCACATTGACACAACGCCGATCCATCATATCAATTGAACGTGTCACCAACCCTTTGCGTTCCAAACGTACAATTGCTTTTGTTGCGGCCGCAGAACTTACTCCTAGTGTTGAGGCAACTTCTCCCACAGACCAATGCTCTCGTTTTGCTAGAAATGTTAAAACCTCAGCCTGACGAGGAGTAACATTTATAGTTTCTCCCTGTATAATAGTCATTCTTCAATCTCCTACCGACTGTTCTTTACTAGCTTACAGATTCACTATATGCTTTCCAGAAAAAGACGTTATCAGGAGAGAAGTCGGGTATAGCCAGCCACTGGTGTTTGGATCTACTCTATTCCATTAGCGTTTTAAGAGGGGGTTTTGTTGCTCTAGTATATCAACGTATACTTGACGAGGTGCAAGTGACAAGGTAAAAAAGAAGGTGCTTCCTTCTCCTGCTTGCCCACTACTTTCTACCCAAATGGTTCCACCCATTGCTTTAAGCAATTGTCTACAAATGTAGAGACCGAGGCCAGCACCTCGCGTAGGGCTGTTCATGTCGCGCTCAAGGCGTACAAAACGTTCAAAAAGTCGGTTCTGTTCTTCCAGGGGAACACCTGAACCGTAGTCGCGCACAGAAACGGTCGCACATTCGTTCTCTATTTGGACCGCGATTTCTATATCTGTGGTTGGTGGCGAATACTTGAGCGCATTACTGACAAGGTTGAGCAGAACTTGACGCAGTCGGATAGCATCTGCTAGCACAAAGAGTGTTGTGGGAATTGTGACAGAGATAGTACGTTGTTCACGCTTAGATATAGCTTCGATGATCTCTACGATATGAGTGACCGACTCCGCGAGCGAGACAGGACCAATTTTTGTGCTGTCAGCATCGTCCAGTACACGATTGGCATCCATAATGTTGTTTACCATAAGCGTTAGTTCATCACACCCACGATGCGCTTTTGCAATAAAGTCCGCGCGCATATCCGCGTCTAGGGCCAGATTATATTCTTCTAAAAGTTCAATATAGCCAAGAACTGCGGTGAGAGGTGTACGTAGTTCGTGGGAAGCAGTCATGATAAATTGGTCCTTCAGAACATCTAATTCTTTTTGGCGTTCGTAGGCAGAACGCAGTTCTATAGTAATCTGAGCGTTCTCCAATGCAGAAGCGCACTGACTAGCGAACATATCCAGGACGTGCATCTCCTCCTCAAAAAAGAGATGTGGACGCACATAGGTCAGGATAAGAATGCCGAGATGCTTATCACCTTTGCTTAGAGGAAGCCAAGCGAATGGAAATGATGGTTTCTGCTGTAAGCATGGTGGTGTTTTGGTAGAACCACTGTGGTATGGATATGTTCCCTGCCCCACATAGTAGTACGGAGACCAATCATCTGCTGCCAAGCACTTTTTTTCCGATGCGAGTAATTGGGAGCCACCTCCAGTAAATGTTGTCTGTTGAAGAAGTTGCTCTTTCTTATCATATAAACATATTTCAACACCTACGTGCATAGCATCAGCAGCAATTTTAGCAAACGAGGAGGCAACACTTTTAAGATCAGATAAATTTGCTGAAGCTATCGTGCCTGTTTTGTACAACTCGTTAAGCAAGGCAGCATGCTGACGCGAACGTTCTTGTAGACGTGCGGTTTCTAAAAGAGAGGAATAACGTGCAAGTAAAAGTTCTACAATCTCAAAGTCAGGACCAGCATAGGATTGTTGATCGGCACGTTCGCCGAGTACAAGCAAAGCAATCATCTTGCCCTGAGAGCGTACTGGAGCAATGAGAGGGTCATTTTGCTCATCCGGCACAGAGGATGTCAGATAGCGACTCAAGCCAGTAGGCATATCCTCCTCTGCTCGTATCACTTCATGCAACAAAAGAGGTCTACGCGATGTCGAAAGACGTTTCTCGACGGAAGGTTGCAATGCCAATGCATCAATACCTGCGAGTGATGTTGTGGCAAGTAACGAGGAAAGACGTGAGACAAGACTATAGCGTATATCATTTTGATCGTCTGATAGAGGAGGAAATACGTGGTAGCAGCCTGTATCTTCGATGAGGACAAAAAGTCCTACCTGTGCTATCTTGAATGTTTGCAGTGCTGCAACAGTAATAAGCTGTGCAGTAGACTCCAAGTCAAAAACTTCGCTGCCTATCGTGATTGGTTTATCTATAAGTCTGCGATAGCGTAGCGACTCTTTGAAGAGCACACGTTCCGTCAATATTTTCGCTGACCACCACATTGCTGGCGCAAGGACGGCCATAGCAACCGCAATTGCAATTACGTAAAACGGGATATTTGCGCCCCATAGCCTACCTCCAGCCATCGTCACAAAATAGACCAACACGGCAAGAAAAATAGAACCAATGATCCAGTTCACGGTACGACGGATGTAGCTATCAAAGACAAGCACTTGGTAGCGCAGGATGGCGTAGCCAAGTGACAAGGGGAGCAATATGATGGTGAGCGTCGTAATTTGAGCATCAATAGCATATGGCTTCAGGATATCGATAGTCTGAGGAATGGCTGTTAATAACAAGAGTGGTGCTAACGAAAAAATAACTCCACTTACGAAGAAACGTAATTGTTCGCGCTCTCTTGCAGTCGATTTACGAAATGAAGCAACGATAGTGACCAAACTACCTGTCAAAGCAAATATGTTAGCACTTCCTCCTACCGTATCAAGCCATACAGGAGGAAATTGAGGATAGAGTATGAATGCGATAATAGTATCAACTAGTCCAAAACAAAGAAATATCAGTAGAAAGAAAATATACCAACGTATGGGAGAAGAACGAATAGCTAGCAAGAGGTCTTGAAACAATTTTTTAGGAAGACCTGTTGTCGTTGATACTAGATGATTTTTAGGAAAGACGAGTAATATAGCAGCAAAAAGAAAAATTGCTATCAAGCTCGCAAGGTCTGAAACTGTGTTTGATAGACGCGTATCAGGAAGTCCTATTGAGGCAGATGTTTCCAACTCGAATGCAACCATTATCGTGCATGAAAAGGCAAAGAGGAGGAAAGCTACCTGGCGGTCACGCGAATAAAACCATATAATGGAACCAACAGCAAGAAAAATAAGTGCAATTGAAAGAGAAAAACCAAATGATAGCCATATGGGTAAAGCAAGAGCGCGAAAAGCTGTTACATGTGAAAATGTTTGCTGTGCATCAGCAAATGCCAAACCGATGTACAGAAGTACTACAAAAAAAATAACGACTAAGCGGTTCGCTCTAAAACGCATCCAAAAGCCATGTTTCATACCATAAATCCTCTCATTCCTCCTGCCAATACTCTTGCTAATAACTATATGAAGCCAAGCAAGAGGCGTAGTGCGTGAGAAATGGGGTGATATTTTTCGATTTGCCGCAACTGATCGTGAGCACGTTCACGGTAGAGCAAGCTTATACCCCATGTAGTAATTATACCCTCATGCAAAACATCAATGCGTGCCTTCTGCTTCTCTTCATCGGTTGCGAGAGAGGAGTTGTGAAGAGTAGCCATTGCATGTGCAGCAAGCACAACAGGAAGAGTTTTTTTCTGACGCACAAGGTCTGTCTTTATCATCCCTACCGCTTCGCTTGTTTGCTGGCTTTGGAGTATATGATATAGGTCATGGCTATCGTTGTCAAGTTGATGTGCTATGCCAAGCAATCTTCCTAATTCTGAAAATTGTGCAAGTTCCTCGTCATCAGCACCTGCACATATTGCACCTAAGCGACATGCAAGACTCATAAGCGAGCCTGCTTTACCTTCAGCAATTTCTATACATTCTTCGGAGGTAAAGCTTTCTGCAGGTTGCATTTCTGCCAAAATATCGCGGTGCTGACCTGCAGTAGCCGTAATGAGAGTATCTTGTATAGCACTTAGAAGGCGTGTCACACGTTCAGGAGGACATCCTACTTCATCCAGAGAAAGGAGAATGTGGTTAGTTAGTGCGAGAAGAGTTGTTGATACATTCAGGACACGCGCTGGACCAAGTTTTAATACGATTGAAGTTGGGTCTCCATCTTCAATATCGTCCAGTAGATCAAGCGCGCAAATGAGACATTCAACGGAGATAGCAGTACGGTAAACATATCGTTCGACTATGTCGGCAATGAAACATTGAGCTACTAGTAACGGCAGCAGTGACCAGGCACCAACGGGAGATGTAGAATTCATTACAGTAGCTTCGGAAAAAAGTTTTCCAGGTTCTTTTAACGCATGCACTACATCGGTTAGGAGTTGAGGATGTAATGCATTCAAAAAGAGATTAAGCTGTTCGCGTAGTATATACTGATACTCAGCAAACAGCTCATCCGACTTATCTTCAGAAGTCTTCATTGTAGTCCTGTGTTTTTAATGCCACCAGCCGAAACTAGTTTTTATCTCTTTGTCTAATGCAAGATGAGGCACAAGCCGCATGACCACCTGTGCTACGCGTGGCGAGAAGCCTTCGTGCTCGATAACACTTTGAGGATTGCTTGCTAGCTCTGTGCGGAGAATTTCTTCTGTAGACACACGATGAACAAAATCTCGAATTTGCTGCTCTTCCATGAAGTATATGGACCCTTCTTTAAGAACGGTGATATGTTGTATGACAACATATCATACATCTACTATAACAGGTAAATAAGGGGACGTTCAGCAATGATGTACGCGACGCACACTTGATGGTAATACTTCGTGTACAGCAGTAATAATACATGAATGTAATAGAGTAATGCAAGGGCTTTGTGTGAAAATTGTGTGATTTTACTATATAAAGAGAAACATTGAACTTTTTTGATCTATATTATCTATGGGCTATAGAGATTGACGGATACCACTAATGTCTGTAGAATCGAGAAAACAAGGGAAGAAAAGGACAACGAATGGAAGATATCTTGACCTCGAATAATGAAGAGGACGAAGAAGTATACACGTTCCCCGAACAAGATACGTTAGGTGTACTCAAAAGTACACGTGATGTTCTTGAGCAAGGTGAACATGTGTGGATTGTTGCAAACGGCATAGAGCGTATAAGCAACCAATGGTTACATGAACACTCATCTCTTGATGGGCAACAAGCTTCTTTGCCTGCTTGGGACACTATGTATCATTTCTATGATGGCACAGCACGAACGGTAAATTGGCTCCTCCTGCTCGATGCACTCAATTTTTGTTTCTGGGCTGAGAAAGGGCGTAAACGGTGGCGCATCTCCTATAAAGGAGAAACACTTAACGGTTACTGGGCAGAGGCGGCGTCTTTGAAACGAGCGGTTGAAGAAGGTGTACCATTATGGGATGCCACATACTTGAGTACAATTAGTGAGGATGCAGTGGCCTCTATTTTCCGCCCTATCGAGGGTTCAGACCCTATTCCTTTACTAGAGCAACGTATTGCAAACATACGTGAGGTAGGACGCGTCCTACAAGAAAAGTATGATGGACAATTTATACAGGCAATTCAACAGGTGCATGGTAGTGCTGTCGCGCTTGTACAGTTGTTAGCACGTGATTTTTCTTCATTCAACGACGTTATACTCTACAGAAACCATGAAGTACGTTTTTTTAAGCGAGCACAAATTTGTGTTGCCGATATGTATAGTGCATTCGATGGCAAAGAGTGGGGAGCATTCTCAGATATAGATAAGCTAACCATTTTTGCCGACTATAAACTGCCACAGTTGTTGCGTCATTATGGCATACTCACTTACCATCCAACCCTAGCAGCAACAATTGATGCTGAAGAGTTGTTAGAGCCAGGGAGTGAAGAGGAGGTGGAGATACGGGCTGGAACAATCTGGGCATGTGAGCTTTTGCGACAAACGATGCAGCGGCAGGGCTATGCCATGAACGCTCCTGAGATAGATCAAAAACTCTGGTTCCTTAGTCAGCATATCGAGAATATGCGTCCATATCATCGGGTGCGTACCCAATTTTATTAGATTTCGTACTTATCATAAAAAGAAATAAATAGCACCATTATGCAATTTCAAACGCTACAACACCTTCTGGCTGCGTTAGAGCATCCACCACTCTTGTTACCAGCCATCCTTGATACTTCGATTGAAGTTAAGGGAGTTGCTTATGATTTACGCAAGGTAGAGGCTGGATGGCTTTTTGTTGCCGTTCCTGGAGTTCACACCGATGGTCGTCGTTTTATCACAGACGCCGCTCAACGTGGAGCAGTAGCCGTCCTAGGAGAGCCACTTTCGGAGCGTTCTCCTCTTCCATATATCGAAGTTTCGGATGTACGAACCGCGCTCGCTAATCTTGCCTGTGCTTTCTATTCATATCCAGCGCAACAACTTTGTACCATTGGAGTTACTGGAACGGATGGAAAGACAACAACCAGCAATTTGATTACTACCATTTTCGAGGCGGCGAGTATTCAAACTGGACTGATGACAACCGCAAACTTTAAGATGCTAGGACAGGAATGGGAGAATACGACACGGCAAAGCACACTTGAAGCACTAGAGATACAACAATTTCTGCGGCAAATGGTCGAGGCAGGCGTAACACACGCGATTATCGAAGCAACCTCGCATGGTTTAGTACTACAACGTGTACAAGGCTGCGCTTTTGATGTTGGGGTTATCACGAATATTACACAGGAGCACCTTGATTTTCACAAAACACTCGATGCATATCGGAGGGCGAAAGCACATCTTTTTGAGATGTTGGACCCGCAGCGTGATAAAGGTATTGGAAGTCATCCTGTAGCTATTTTGAATCGTGATGACGTTAGTTACGATATTCTCAAGCCGTATTGTCGTGTTCCTATTCTCGATTACGGCGTTGACACGCCAGCAGCAGTACGGGCCGTTGATGTGCAGTTAGCGGCTCATAGCACACACTTTCGCGTTGTCCTTCCCGATGCGGAGCAAACTATAGAGACGCAACTTGTAGGACGTTTCAATGTAAGTAACTGTCTTGCTGCTATTGCAACAGCGTACAGCCAAGGTATAGCACTTGAGGCTATTGTACGCGGTCTGGCGTCTGTAAAGGGTGTAACTGGACGTATGGAGAGCATAGATGAGGGACAGCCATTTGCCGTAATCGTGGATTATGCTCATACCGCCGAGAGTTTGGAAAAAGTATTAGCAACGCTACGACCACTTACGCGTGGGAAATTAATGGTTGTATTTGGGTCGGCAGGCGAGCGAGATGTACAAAAACGTCCTATTATGGGACGAATTGCCGCACAGATGACAGATTTTTTCGTTATTACAGATGAAGACCCACGTGAAGAGGACCGAGAAAAGATTTTGCGCGAGATAGCTGTCGGTGCGGAAGGTATAGGGAAGAAACAAGGGCACGACTTTCTATGTATTGCAGACCGTACAGAGGCAATTCAAGCGGCAATAGCTCGCGCAGAAGCAGGGGATACAATAGTATTAGCAGGAAAAGGTCATGAGCAAAGTATTATTGTTGGACGAGAGAAAGTGCCTTGGGATGATCGAAAAGTCGCCCACGATGTACTAAGAAACAGCTTATAATAGGCAAGAAAAAAGTGTACAATAGTGAAGGTACTGTTGGCTTTAAAAATATATATACGTTACCGTCTATTCATATATCGCGTTACAACATGTGACATGTCTAGGCTATGACTTACTTGGAGAATATATGATTCCAATGACGTTGGTATGGTTATTAATCATTTTTGTGGCTTGTGCGGTTGCAAGCCTTGTATTTTGTGGCATAGCGGGCAGGTTGTTTCCTAAGTTTCGTAGTGGTGAGCATAAGCCGGGAATGCATCGCCTTGATTTGCCAGTTGGTGGACGCGAGATAAAGACAATCGAACTTCCTCTCGTTGGTGGGCCAGCATTCACGCTCGCGATGGTGTGTGCGGGTCTTGGTGCTGGCTATCTGCTTAATTTCAAGCCAGAGCAATGGACACTACTTTTTATTGGGCTTGGTGCGACGGTCGGTTTTATGGTTGTTGGTTTCGTTGATGACTGGAATAAAGTATACAGTAGAGAAGGACTTTCAGAGCGTTCAAAGTTCGCGGGTGTATTCCTTGTGTCGGTTGCGGCGGCAGCACTATATTTTTTCCTTCTTCCTGGTGGTAGAGAATCATATAGTCCCTATAAAGACTTGCCCTTGTTGGGTTCGTTGATATGTAACAATAGACATCTTGCAAATGTTGATTTACCATGTCCCGTTGAACCTGGACAAATTGCATACTTTGGTTGGTTAATCTTCTTCATGTTACTAACGGGAGCAATTGGAAGTATTACCTCATTATCGGTCGATTTCAGCGATGGTCTCGATGGGTTAGCAGGAGGTCTTGTCTTTAGTTCAGCACTCGCTTTTGGTATAATTGTGACGGGTCTCATTGATCCTCAACACTCAAGTGGAATTGTCCTTGAAGTATTCGCAATTCTTTGTGCAGCCAGTGTACTGGGCTATCTTCCCTGGAATTGGCCTTCGTCATGGGCGGCTCGTAGAAAAGGAACGGCAAAACGTCGCTCGTCTATTATTATGGGGGACAGTGGAGCATTGGCTCTTGGCGGTATTCTAGCAATGATTGCGGTTTTCTCAAGACAAGAAAGCAGCTTATACCTGATTGGGGGCGCATTCGTACTGGAAGGTCTCTCCGCACTCGTTCAATCACGAGTAATGACCAGATTCTTTCGTCACAAGCTCAAGGTGCTACGATTTGCCAATACGTCCACATTTGTGCCGCATACTGAGTTTCCACTACCGTTTCTTGCGACACCTCTGCATTGCCATTTCGACTTGCTCGGCTGGGATCGTCGGCGTCTCGTATACGGAGCATGGGCGTTAGGTGCTTGCTTTGCGTTACTTGGTGTTATGGCAGGCTTAGCCCCTCTATCCTGGGAACGCTATCTAGGACGTATTCTCGCGCTCATTCTTGCCTGTATTATTTGGTCTAGTGGCTCGTGGTCGAAACGATACTTTGTAGGCGAACACCCGGCAGAGCGAACGCGTCGGCGGCGCCTTGCATTGTACTACGGCTATCCCTACAGTATCATGGGCATCAACCTTTATCACCTCGTCGAGATCATCGAAGCAAGTGAAGATGTTATCGAAACGCCAGCCGAGAACATCGCGCTCTGGCAACGAATGAACATTTTTGATGCGAGGTCGATGCTGGGTCTCTATTGTTATCGTGCAGGATATTATCCCGCAGCTCTTGCACAATGGACACGTATTCCTGAAAGCAATCGCGCACTTCGTCCCGAAATTTCTCGTCTACTTGCTGAAGTTGATACGCGTATTGCTCTGGAAAAACAGGAGACGCAACCAATGCGGCGTGATCAAATTATGCGTGAACAAGAGCCAGTACTCACGGGAAATTTACCTCCGGCTGATTTGCCAAATCCACATGAGCCAGTCCGTAACGAGGAAAAAATTGACGAACATGCTGGCGAATGGACACCTCTAGGAGTTCAACAGACATATCCATACGACGTATCAAATACCGACGATGAGGAAGAGGAAGAGCGACAGGTTACAGCACCTCTTCGGAATGAGTCAACAGTGTCATCTTCTCAAAGTGGGAGAAGCACTACCCTTGGCTACATAGCTGAAACTCATTCTCTTGTCTCATTGTCAACTGCTTCGTCAGCATCTACCACACGTTGGGGATGGCTTACACGTTTGCTACGGCATTCATCTACAAGATAGAAGTCAAGGGTGTATAAGCACTGAGAGTGTTCGACGGATAGATAGGGCGTGTGATACAGTACGAAGAGTGTTCATCAAGATGAAAGGGAAGACAAGCTGTGTCACGCGACTCAATAAGAGATTCATCAACCTCTCTCCACAAAGACGCACCCCAACAGGGTGCCGATCTCTTTTTCCAAGCCGCCATCCAGTATGGCTATCACTATGTGTTGGGCAATCCTGGTACGACAGAAGCCCCTTTCATGGATGCCCTAGCACGATATCCCGAATTGCAATTTCTGCTTTTCCTACAAGAGAATAGTGCAACTGGCGCGGCCGATGGCATTGCGCGGATGACAGGGCGACCAGCATTAGTGAACCTACATCTTGGACCTGGACTCGCAAATGGTCTTTCCAATATGCATAACGCACGCAGAGCACAAGTGCCAATGGTAGTGACGGTTGGCGACCACGATACGCGTCACATGCTCGAAGATTCTCCACTTGCCAGCGACATCGAAAGTATTGCTCGTGCCGAATGTAAGTGGGTCTGGACTGTGAAGGATGCAAGCGAATTAGCCGCAGTATTACATCGTGCAACTCTCATTGCTATGACAGCACCGCAGGGACCTGTGTGCTTAATCCTACCTACAAATGTGCTAACCGACTCTCCTCGAACAGCAAACGGAAGCATTCCTTCCATTCCTGAACTCCACGTTCCAAGCGTAGGGCAAGCCCCTTCACAGGATGTTGAACACGCCGTCGCCATGCTTCTTGCGGCACACCATCCTGTCCTCTTTGTTGGAGATATAGACCAGGCAGCACATGAGTCTCTTGGGAAACTGGCGGCAAGAACGAATGCACAAATTGTCTATGAGCCATTTCCGCGCCGCTTTGATGGACAGGTGTACTCGAAGAGTAGCTGGCTTCCCTATTTCTCTGAGGAACGTCGCACATTGCTTGCTCAGGCGGATTTCCTTTTTCTTATTGGAGCGAGCAGCTTTACTACACTCTTTTTCTACGCTAATGATCCTGCACCAATTGTTGCTGCTGGAACACAGGTGCTTCACCTCACAGATGATCTAAGTGCGTTGGGCAAAAATGAGCGAGGCAGTTTTCCGCTCTATGGAGATGTGACAACAACGCTTGCACATTTCATCACGGTCTTTGAGCAGCAACAGGGCCACGTGAAACGAGAAGAGGAGGGAAAAGCTGACCTACCAGCACCCGCTCAATTTCCGCAGCAAAACCCCGATACGGCGGGACCCATGCATCCTGCAGAACTTATGCAAGCACTACGTCAGATCATTCTTGCCGAAACAATTCTGGTTGATGAGGCAATTACCGCTCGTCAGTCGATGGTAGACTCTGTACTGAGCGTGGGAACACCTGTTACCTCGTACTTAACAGTGCGTGGTGCATCTATTGGAGGTGGGATACCACTCGCAATAGGAGCGAAGATTGGCTCACCACAGCGGCCAGTTGTCGTTGTAAGCGGTGATGGCTCCGCTATGTATACCATTCAATCGCTTTGGACTGCCGCACGTTATTCTCTTCCCGTGCTGGTAATCATCTGCAACAACGCCAGTTATGACATTATTAAGTTAGAGATGTTGCGTTTGAGAGGCACACTTGCAAGCAGTAACGAAACACTCCTGGATGCAGTTGCTGGTCTTGGTGGGCCGCGACTTGATTTTGTACAGCTTGCACAGGGCATGGGCGTTCACGGTTGGACGGTACAAACAAGGGCTGATCTCTTGCCAAGCCTTAAAGCCGCCCTTGAAATGACTGAGCGTGGAGTACCAGCCCTCGTCGATGTTCATTTATCCGCACTTCCTGTAGCTGCTCTGCAGAAAAGATATGTTACTCCTCAGTCATAAAACGAATGCAATTAAAGGGACCCACCTTGCTAAACTCGAACGTCATTTGGCATAATAGGTAAAATAGATCGAACTTACACTAAAGATAGGATACGCTACGAATGTCAATGACTCCTGTATCACAGCAACCTCCTGAAACAAAAACGCCTCGAAAAGGTATACAAACGTTTCAAGCACTACGCTATCGAAACTTCCGACTATTGTGGGTCAGCCTGATAGTCTCATCCGTTGGGACATGGATGCAAATCGTGGCTCAATCACTTCTCGTGCTTAAAATCACCAATAATTCAGCGTTTGCCTTGGGTACTGTTGCGCTCGCACAGTCTCTATCTTTTTTTCTCTTTGCGCTTATTGGAGGAAGCATAGCGGACCGTACAGATAAGCGCAAGTTTTTACTTGTGACACAAAGCCTGTCAATGCTTCTCGCGTTTGTGCTTGGCACGCTGACAATTATGGGCGTGATTCAAGTCTGGATGATTGTTGTGCTTGCTTTTTGTTCTGGTACCATTCTCAGCTTCGACCAGCCCGCTCGTTCCTCGCTCATTCCAACGTTAGTACCCAAAAAAGACCTGATGAACGCAATTTCATTGCAATCGGTTGTTTTTAATGGAGCAGCCGTCTTTGGACCCGCGCTAGCTGGTATTACGATAGGGGTGTTTGGCTATATAGCTCAGTCCGTACATCTTCCAGGAAGTTTTCTTGGTTATGCAGGAAATTTCTATCTCAATGGTATTAGCTTTCTCGGCGTCCTAGTTGTACTCTATCTCCTTCGCATTCCAAAGGAGGCAGAGGAACAAGGAGCCGACCGCCGCGGTCCTCTTCTTGCTTCGATACGTGCATCACTTGACGCTGTTGGGCGTGATGCCGCATTACCTTGGGTGCTTTCAGGCTATGGTGCGCTTTTGTTCTTTGGTCCTTCTGCAACATTGATCCTCCCTATTTTTGCCGCGAAAATTCTGCATATAGATGCATTTCAGATAGGTTTGCTTTTTTCGGCATCAGGATTAGGTACGGTCATTGGTGCGCTCATCGTAGCTTCATTAGGCGATTTTAAACGCAAAGGTGTTCTTCTGCTTGTCTCATTCTTGCTCTGGACGGCTGCATTAATGCTGTTTGCACTTAGCCATGTGCTCTGGCTTTCGTTTATAGCACTCTTCATATTTGGGGTCGCACAAAACGGCGTTGGAGCAACGACTATTACTCTCATGCAGACACGCGTGCCACCACAGATGCGCGGACGTGTGATGAGCTTAAATACGCTCTTCATCATGGGGGTCCGTCCACTCGGAGATTTTCCAGCCGGAGCACTCATTGGTTTGATTGGTGGACCATTGACTGTCTTAATTAGTGCAGGTATTGTAGGTGGATACACATTATTCCTGCTTTTTACACGGCCAGTAATCCGTTCGCTTTAGAAAAAGGTAAGTTACGTTTCACTAACTAAACCAAATTGTTTACAAAAGGCACTATACGCTTCTTCTAGCTTGTGTTCTTTCACCATGTTCATTACGTTTGTTTGAAGGTCTATACGTACTGGATGGCCTAGTCGTACATCAAGTGCAAGAGCATGTACCCAATAGCCTAAGGCGTCATAAAAACGTTCCTGCGTAGAAGCAAGAAGTCCTTGCCGACGTAGGACAGCACATTGTTCGGCTGGCGTGTCGAGTTCAACTGCAATAGTGAAAGCACGTGTATAGTAACCCTCTGCTTCCTCAAGGTGATGAAGTACACGCGAAACGTCGCCCAGACCTCTGAGTGCGCGTCCGTCTATTTGCTTCGCACCCTGTTCATGGGCAAGCGTAGATGCTTGCTCATGATACTCTTGTGCAGTAAGGTAATCATTTTCATCGAGTGAAATTGCGCCTAGAGCGTTGAGTACACGAGCAAGGTCTACACGGTCGCCGAGTGCAGTGAATAAGGTTTCGGCATCTGTATAGTAGGCTCGTGCTTTTTCCCGTTCGTGACGGTCTCGCATAATGTCACCCATTGCGCGCACTGCCCATGCTTCGCCACGCCGTATCCCTTGCTCGCGGAAAATGGTAATTGCCTCAGTACAGAGTTTCTCTGCCTCGTCTAGCTTGCCTTGACGGGTAGAGATAACACTCTTATCGGCTAACACCCATGCTTGGCTGGCGCGCAACCCTAGTTCGTTGAAGATATGTAACGCGTCCTCGTAATCTTTCAACGCTTTTTCATATTTGCCGATTGCCTCATATACTGTACCTCGATCTCGTAGCGTTGAGGCAATACCCTCTTTGTTGTGTAACGACGTGAAACTTGTCAAGGCCAGTTCAATATGTCCTAAGGCATCGTAGTATGCTCCATACCCACGCTGTATTTCGCCGTGTACCATCTGCATCCAAGCCTCGCCCTTGATGTCTCCTATTTCGCGGAAGAGCATTAGTGCCTCTTGTGCATGCACATTTGCTTGATGGAGGTTTCCTTCTTCTCGACACAGCATTGCCAGTTCATACAAGGCCCATCCAGCTTCATCACGCGTTTGTTGCTCTTTATGAAACTCTACGCTGCTTCGCAAGCATGCTTCTGCTTCGGCATATTGTCCCAGTTGACGCAGAATAGCACCGAGACAACACTGTATCTGCCCCTCGCCTGTTTTGTCTCCTAGACGGGAGGCGTGTACATTAACGCGACGAAGCATAGCAAGCAGTTCTTGTGCATGACCGCGCCCACCAAGTGCCCAAGAAGCACGTACTGCAACCTGGACAGCCTCTTGTAAATCTCGTGGCTCACCCGCGTTTTCCAAATGTTCTACGGCTGCGACCCATTCTTCAGGGCTTGGTTGAGGCAAGGTGTAATAGTATGTAGCAACGAGACGGTGAACGCGCCTCCGTTCCTCCAAAGGTAGATGCGAAACAGCAAAATGGCGTACTTGAGGATGAATAGTGTAGACACGTCCATCAAATTGAATAAATGATGCCTGAACGAGTTCATCACGCGCCGCTCTCCAGTTAACCGCCAGTTCGGATGGAAGAACTTCCTCTATAGTGGCTGTCGCTCCCTGGTAAATGTCTTGTTGGCGTATTAGTCGTACCGCGTCTTCTGTGCTTGCCGATGTTTCAGGCGCGACAAGCATAATAATTTGCTCACGACTAAAAGGCAACTTGAAGGCAGAGAGATATGCAAGAAGCAATCGCGCGACGAGCGAAAGACGATGGTAGGAAACGTCCAGAACTGCAAGGATGCCGGCAAGAGGTGTGTTGCGTAGTTCATCACGGATCTCTTCCAGTGAACGTGTTGCAGCCTCTGGCGCAAACATTTTTCCATCAATAGAACGTGCGGCACCGAAAATCAGTTCAGCTCCCAATGGATAGCCATCGAGCAAGGTGCAAATCTCACGCAAAATTGCTTGCTGCTTGGGGTCTTCGAGATGAATATACTGATCAAGTCCGTTGGATGATGCAAGGTCTATGAATAGTTTCAGCAGATCAGCATCTGTCATCTTTCCTACATGGTATTCATACCATCGACAGTGGTTGCCATCGACAACCATCATGGCTTCTGGATTTGAGCGCGATGTTACTAGTACAATGACCTCTGGTGGGAATGAGCAGAGAAAATGGAGCCACTGATCTAACTGCGCGTGGTCTTTCACCTCATCAAAACGATCCAAGAGGAAAAGACAAGGCAGTTCTCGGCTTGCCAACGAACGAAGTGTTGTAAGCACCAGACGTACACGATGGGTTAAATCGGCTGTGGGACCTGATTTCAGTGGGATGTGCAGATAGTGTAACATTTCGATGAGTGCATCGCCAAAGAATTTTCCACCTTGTAATGAAATACCGATAATACCGCCAGGGAATTTTTCTCGGTTACGCAACACAGCTTCGTAGGCGAGAGCACTCTTACCAATGCCAGCAGAGCCTGTAAGTGCGATGTGGTGTGTACCAGGGCGAAGTTTAGCGGTTGTTTTTGTAGTAGTTAGTCGTGAGTCCTGAGTGGCTAAAGATAAAAGCTCACTGAGATCACGCAGTTCCTGCTCACGTCCTATATAGGATGTAGGAATGTCTAAATGCTCAAAAGGGTGATCGTCGTCTTCTGGTGCATCATCGTTTTCGTTCGCAATCAGCGCGACAGGACCTTCTTTCCCCTCAACGACATGTCTATACAGTACTGGAATAAACCAACTTCGCTGATGTGTGGGCAGCAGTGCTTGACGAGCGCGTGAAAGTGCTTCTTCTAGTGTACGACCATCAGCTAAAGCCTCATAAAAATGATACATAAATGTTGGGCTGATATCATCTTGAAGTGAAAAAGGCATCGCAACTACCGCGGGAACCTGAGACATGACAAGCGCGGTTGCCAGGGTCGCATCAACGGCTGTGGTTCGTTGTTTATGAGATTGAATGGTTGTGACTGTCGCCGTCTCACACGCTGAAAATACAGCCAAGCGTATATCTCCACTCAGAAAAAGGTCACGCAGGGATTGTGTGTCAATGTAGCGATTACATCCTGTTTCAGTGCAAAAACAGAGATATGTTTGCGGCTTGATACGCTTCAAGGAAGCACCACAATCAACACATGTTTGAGCTGAGGAGTCATTCAGTTTTTCACAGCTATTCTTTGTACAGAGGCGTCCATATGCACCATGTCCATCGAAGTGAACAACATAACATGGTATCTCTGTCTCACTATCATTGAATTTGCCCACTCCTCCATAAGAGTTAAGATAGCGTACCAGTTCATCAAATGTTGCTGGCTCTAACCTGTCTATAAGAACTTGACCAGTATCAACGAGAGGGGCAAGGCCATTTTGAAGTGCCTGAAAACTTTTTTCCGTCTCTAATGAAGGACAGTCGTTTGGTGAGGAGCCAATGTATAACACACGCATAGGAAGATGGACAGGGAGTTCACAACCTGCAGGAATATTAGGTTGCAACAATGCTCTGGAAAGCGTGAAAATACCAGAAGCAAGCAAGAAATGATCCCCATTATGCAGAAGTTCCCAGGGATACTGTATAAATTCTTCACATGCGGGTTCAAAACAAAAGGTCAGCGCGACGGTACCACGTCGTCTCAATGTACGCTGAATCACGCTCCGCAGAACAGCTTGTACAGATTGCTCGGAGACTTCGTGCTGTCCTATATCTGTATCTTCGTTACCACAAAGTGCAGAAAAGAGATGTTGACCAATAACGCGTAACTCTTTGTCATCACTCTTTAAGCTATTCAGTTTTTTCTGTACAGCGTTTACTTGTTTTGCGTTATAAGGAGGGGTAAAGCTACCAATGACGACGCGACCAGACCAACTTTCCCTCACTTGTACTTCATAGGCGTGTTCTTTGTGCTTACGAAAGAGCAGAGTAAGTGTTTCTCCCATTCCTAGCAGGACCCGCATTCTACGGTATAAGCGATAGTACCGATTTAACTAGACAACATGCATTAAAGCAGTACTAGTATATCACACTTCTTGTGATGCATGTTGCCCCTTCTTTACAAAAACGCCTATTTATTCGCCCCACAGGAGTTCAATTTTGCCAAAGCGTACAACATCACCAATCTGTACGCCCGCGGCTTCCAATTCTTGCGTAACGCCCATTTTTTCGAGGGTGATTTGCAGACGATCCATGCCTTCTTCGTTTTCAAGTTTGGTCATGCCGACAGCGCGCTCTACACGTTTACCGCGCACCACATAAATGCCCTTTTCTTTGGTAACGGTAAAGGCGTCATCTGGTTGAGGTCGTAGCACTGGTCCTGCCATATCAGCAACGACTTGCGCTGCTGCCCGTTCAGTCTCCTCTTGTTGTATCTCCGCAAGTCGCTTTGAGGTGAACTGCATAAGTTCCTCGGTTCCCTGATGAGATGCAGCAGAGATTGCAAAGACTGGATAGCCAGCCGCCTCAGCTTTCGCTTTCAGTTTAGGCCATTGTTCTTGTGCTTCGGGCAGGTCCATTTTGTTTAAGACCACGACCTGTGGGCGTGTGGAGAGACGCTCATCATACTCATGCAGTTCACGGTTGATCGCCAGGAAATCTTCCCACGGATCGCGGTCGAGTGATGCTCCATCAAGTACATGTAGCAAGAGACGTGTACGCTGGATATGACGTAAAAATTCATGTCCTAGTCCAACGCCCTGCGCGGCACCTTCGATGAGACCAGGAATGTCGGCCAAAACGAAGCCGTAGCCATCGCCATATTGAGGTTGTCCAACTTCAACCACACCAAGATTTGGCGAGAGCGTGGTAAATGGATAATCAGCTATTTTGGGACGTGCGGCAGTGACAACCGAAAGCAGAGTTGATTTCCCTGCGTTTGGATAGCCGACCAATCCAACATCTGCAATGAGGCGTAGTTCAAGCGTTATCCAAAGTTCTTGTCCTGGCTCACCCTTTTGTGCTTCTTTAGGAGCTTGATTTGTGGATGTGACAAAATGAGTATTGCCAAGACCGCCGCGCCCACCACGCGCAATCATGACACGTTGCCCGTCTTCGATGAGGTCTGCAATTGTTTCTTGAGTATCAGCGTTGCGGATAATGGTACCACATGGCACAAGCAAGACAACCTCTTCACCTTTAGCACCGTGCATTTTCTGGCGCAGACCATCTTCGCCAGAACCAGCTTTAAAGCTGTGGCGATAGCGGTAATCAATGAGTGTGTTCATATTATGTGTGGACTCAAAGTAGACACTTCCACCGCGTCCACCATCGCCACCATCTGGCCCACCATAAGGTGCAAATTTTTCATGGCGGAAATGCGATGAGCCATCGCCTCCATCACCAGCTTTTATATAAATTTTTGTATGATCGTAGAGCATAACCTGTCCTCGTTTACCGCATATGCGTGAATAGATAAGGGATATTTTTGTGTAGTGGAATGCATTATACCATATCTGCCTATTTTTGTCTCTGTTGTTGTCTATTTCGAGGAGAAAAGAAGCGTATATAAGAAGAATTTTGAGTCTATCAGCGTCTATCTGTGTCGCGTCCTTTTTGGTTGTTTTGCTGTCAACTTCGCTGTCAACTCCTGTTGATTGAAAGGGATGTAAACTCGCTCCTCAACTGGATATACACTCCAGTTACGAGCGAGAAAGTATGTTTCTACACCTCTTTTGAGGTTCGCATTGCATTGAAACGCTTTCCTAGTTTTCAGTTTGTGCTGTCTTGTTCAATTTACTCAAAAGCGCGGTATAGTTTTTCGAAATGATTATTGTACTAGGATGCTGAGGTCCCAAGGCTTGTTCGTAGATGGAGAGGGCACGCTGCATAGAGCGGTTCGGCAAGCTCGTACTTGCCCTGTGCTTGTAGAGAGCCGCCAGATTATTGAGGCTTAATGCCGTGTTAGGGTGCTGAGGTCCCAAGACTTGTTCACGAATGGAGAGGGCACGCTCATAGAGCGGTTCGGCAAGCTCGTACTTGCCCTGTGCATTGTAGAGAGCCGCCAGATTATTGAGGCTTAATGCCGTGTCAGGGTGCTGAGGTCCCAAGACTTGTTCGTAGATGGAGAGGGCACGCTCATAGAGCGGTTCGGCAAGCTCGTACTTGCCCTGTGCATTGTAGAGAGCCGCCAGATTATTGAGGCTTGATGCCGTGTTAGGGTGCTGAGGTCCCAAGACTTGTTCACGAATGGAGAGGGCACGCTGCATAGAGCGGTTCGGCAAGCTCGTACTTGCCCTGTGCTTTGTAGAGATACGCCAGATTATTGAGGCTTGATGCCGTGTTAGGGTGCTGAGGTCCCAAGACTTGTTCACGAATGGAGAGGGCACGCTCATAGAGCGGTTCGGCAAGCTCGTACTTGCCCTGTGCATTGTAGAGATACGCCAGATTATTGAGGCTTGATGCCGTGTCAGGGTGCTGAGGTCCCAAGACTTGTTCACTAATGGAGAGGGCACGCTGCATAGAGCGGTTCGGCATCACTATACAGAGCGTGATCCTTATAATAAGTTGCTGTTTGATTAAGAAGCCTTGCTGCCTCTGGAAAAGCAAAATCGAAGTTCTTGATAAGGTCTGTACACTCTTGGGCATGAGAGATGTACGATTTACATTGCTCCCATGTGGTAACATCAACAAAGGGGAAAGCCTCATTCACAGATTTCACAACTCGCTCTGCCCATATCTTCTGAATTTCTTGTGTCATATCATCCCTGAGCACTGCTTGCACAAGACGATGAATACGCAATACTCTTTTTTCTGCATTCCGCTGGACAAGGGAAAACGCGCCTAGCCGCTTCATCGCTGCTAAAAGTAGAAATGAGTCAGATGCAACAGTTACGAGCAATGGACCCAGGTGTGATGCTCCCTTCACTACGATCTCTTCGGGAATAGCATCGGGATCGAGAAATGCAAACATCCGCAATAGGTCGGCGGCAGCTGGGTTGTCTCGTTCTACTTGTTGAAAAGAGAGTGACCACGTTGTCGCGACAGATGCGGGATAATCTTTGGCAAGCGTTCCACGTTGGCGTAAAAGTTCCTTTCTGTGAACCTGATAGAATGCGAGGTATTCTGCAAGGTTACATTTTGTCTCTTCGATGTATGCTCCTGCTTGGTCGAGTGCAAGTGGGAGACCATCTAGCACGTTCACGATAGCTTCTGCACGTATTTGTTGCTCGGATGTCGCTTGTTCAAGGAGTTCCTCCGGTCGCAAGACTTTCGCACAACGTAACAAGAAAAGTATTCCCTCTTTTTTCTCCATCTTGTCCACTTCAAGCCGAGTCGCAAATCCTCTCGTGGCAGAGGCGCGAGTCGTGAGAATGATATGTCCCCTACTTCCTGCTGGAAGAAAGTCATGCACCACCTCCAATTCATCGGCATTGTCCAGAATGAGCAACCAATTCGTATTTTCGGCAAGCCACCGTTTGACGGCAAGAACAATGATATTCTGATCTTGTTCGTCTTTTTCTGGTAAGCGGAGTAAACTTGCCATGCTCACGTAATCCAGAACGAGTGTCTCACGTGTTGCCGCTCGCACCCAGAATACCGCATGATAGGAGTCACGATAGCTGTAAGCGTACTCAAGCGCAATCTGGGTCTTGCCAATACCACCCAAACCACTTATTGCCTGCGGTTGTGTTAGTGCTGTTGATTTGGTCGTTGTCAAACGATCATGAAGTGTATTTAACAGGTCCTCACGACCTGTGAAAAGACCATTACGCTGGTAAGGAACGCTCCATATCGGTGATCGTCCTTGCAGCGACTCACGAACCCATCGCTCGTGTTCTGTCTTCATCGTCTTGAGACGTTCAACAGGGTAGGTATTGGGTTGGTCGTCAATAACCTTATGATGAATGTTACAGAGCAACAGTAGGTTATCGTATTCGTCGCGTTGTTTAGAGGTGAGTGGAGAAATGCCGCGTGGCCCCTCTGGTTCTTTCGCTACCATGTGACACGCTTCTCCAAAGAGGGAAGCGTCATCAGCAGCGTGCCTCTATAACTAATTCACGTTGGCAATCAGGGAAGGCACAACGACTTGCAGCATGTCCCCAAAGCATTTCACGGGTTTTGGTAGAGATATTACGAGGGTTACTTGTGGGCATTGCCTCTTCTCCTATAATGTTGCTTCTGTTGTTTGAGAAGGTTCATTCACGACTTCATGTTCATGAAGCCAGTCCTCTTGCTTTACTGTTTGCGCTAGTTCCTCTACTAACTTCACCGTCTCGACACTCACCGTCACCACTTTTCTAATCAGTCGCACAATGTACTGTTCGTCATCCTCTCGGTTAGGGTCGCTCACGATCCCACTTCGTACATCGGTACTCACTTTATACTGGTCGATCACCCATTCTAGGGCCGAGCGATTGCCGAGCCTGTATTGAAAGCATTCTTGCGGTATTCCTGAAAGCGTCAGCCACTCGTTGACTCTGAGAGAGTCTTTCTCTTTTGATAAATTCATCTTTTCCACACGCCAATTGATTGACACGGCTTCATTCTCAATCCACTTGAGGCGATACTCCTTCATCGTCTCGTATTTTAAATGTAATTCTATCAAGGCTTGACCGATGCGAACGCAGGACGCGAATGCCTCTCGTTGTGATAGGATTGGAATACGTGGTAGGTCGCGCTTCAAGTTTTCGGCATAGAGTTCTCGGTACTCTGGATGGTATAACATGGCATAAACATACCGAAAGATATCCTTTTTGGTTATGTTCTCATCACCGTGCTGTCGCTGAAATTGCTCCAACGCCCCATCTGTAATATTCTCGCGTCGATTACTACCATCTTCAGTATAGGTATAGAAAGGAAAGCTTTGGGCTGGATCACCATAAAAATTATAGTCCGAAATATGATTTGATACGAGTGCAGCAAAGTGCTTTCTCCTTCCTATAACCTCCTACAGAGAATTACGATATTTTCAGTTTCTGTTAGAGTCGTAGGAAATACTTTTGTGGAATATTCCTTGTCGATGGATCAGCGGACTATCTAGGTACAAGAATTGAATAGTAAAGGGACGATAAAGTGCCTGTCTACGTGTAGCCGATCCTCTAAATTTAACTTCTGTTTTTCGTTTAAAATGTTCTTTTAAACTGCTACTCCATTTGATCTTATTTTCATCTTCGTATGATGAAATTATCTATTTCTTTGGGTGAACCAGATACGTATCCAACGAGAAAGCTCAGCGTTGTATATTTCGATCATATTTTTTACTTTGCTCTCTAGCTTATCTTTAATCGAAGTCATACATCCATTCATCACGGCTTGTTTGTAAACCAAGTGAATAGTTTTTAAAAAAAGTGCCAACTTCACTACCTCCTAATTCTACACTTCTCGCTGCCTTGCCCTCTCTCGTTCCTAATGATAAAAAGCTTATGTATTCGTTGCTGTAAACCATAAGTAATCCAAGTATGCCGCTCATCAGGTTGTAGTTCAATCCACTCTACTTCATTAATATTTTGCTTTTGTGTAAGAAATGCTAATTTTTCTGTTCTAGGTCCAATATTCGGGGACACGATGATATTAGCAATGTTCTTGCTGTATTCTGTGATTTACGAATCGGCAATTGTAATGCCAACGCCTAGTTGAATCCCAAATACATTATGCGTTGTACCAGAAATCTTTGTATTTTTGCGAACGTTTCCATGTAAGTCTAAATGATAGATTTGGTTAAAATCTTTTGAGAAGTGTTTTCTCATCGCCGTCAAACGCGATTTGATCTACAAAGGAATTATTTGTGACAAGACATACTATACCATCATGCCCTGAAGCGGTCTACTGCCCAACGAAAGAATTTCACATAGACATCTCCTAACGCATTTTTGTTACTGGCCTGTGAATCCTTCGCGTATGTCTGGCTAACACGTTTATCAATTGCTGCATATTTTCGGTTCTTATTATTGTCATTCTCATTCTTCTGCCCGACATTGTATGGTGGGTTCCCAATCACCACCATAATCTGAGCTTCATGTTGGCGTTGAATACGTTCAGTGTTGCGCTCGCTAAATAGTTCCATTTGCTGACCTTCAAGATTAAGGGTGTCGGCGAAGGAGATGCCTTCAAAGGGCGTATAAATGCCTGTCTTCTCGTAGTAGGCGTGCTCAATGTTGAGCGAGGCGATGTAGTAGGGCAGCAGCATGATTTCGTTACAGAAGAGGTCGTTTTCGTATTTGTGTCGCAGGTCACCGCCGTTGATGTGGTTCTGAATCAGGTTGACAATGAAATTGCCTGTTCCCGTTGCAGGGTCAAGTATCTGTACCCCTGGCTCTGACAGCGAGGAGTTGAACTCGCGTTGCAGAATGACATCGACGCTGTTGCACATGAACTCCACGATCTCTTGTGGCGTATAGACGACGCCGTGTGTGTCGGCCTGCTTCGTCGAGAAGCCTTGAAAGAAGCGTTCATAGACGGTATTGAGGAAATGCTGCTTCTCTGTCCAGTCATCCAAGTTTTTCGCTGCATTCTCTATGGCGACATAGAAGCGGTCCAGTCGTCGCGCAAACTCGTTACGGTCAAAAGAGCGACTGGTGAGCGTCTCAATCACCTTCTCGATCTCTGAGGCAATCACATTGCGCCTGGTGAAGTCGGGATTGTTGAACACGGTACGGAAGAGGCGTTCAGTTAAGAGGTGTTGCACCAGCATCTCATCAACCGTCGCGCTACTCATATTCGGGTCAAGTGAGGAGCGACACAACTCAAGAAACGTACTAAAGGCCGCGACAAAAGGTTTGTTTTTGGCATGTTCCTCTTTGATGCGCTGTAAAAGACCCTGTGCAAGGTCAGGAATGCTCTCTTTGAAGTCCTGTACCGCGTGTTCAAACGTTTCAATATCAGGTTCTGCATAGTGAAAGAAGCGGTCTAAAACCTCTGTCAGGTCTTTGGGTTGTGTCAGGTCAGCGTCAAGGATTGGCTTGCTATTCTGGTAGAGGATGGCGCGGCGCGTATCTTCAAAGATGGTGTTGCTAATGGGATAGCCAGCGCTAATTTTCTTGCGTATTTCAATCTTGAGATCATCTCTGGTATCTTTGGCTTCCCAGTAGCCGCGCGGCAGATTAAAGCTATCGCGTAGTGTACCATCAGGTCGTTTACCATTCGCCAGCGTTTGCTCTGGGATAAGCATCCAGTTCGCTGATTGCGCGAAAGCTTTCAGCAAGTCTTGAAATGCACTCCTGACAGCGGTTTCATGGGTAACTTTCTTCTCATGGTATGCGGCAAGTTCTTTATAGTAGTGGTCAAGAGCCTTTTTGTGTGTTGACGTGAGTTGCATGATACCTGTATCCCCATCCCTTGCTATATATATTAGTTTGGCTTACCTATTGCCTCTGTACTCTTTGTTAGAATATGCTCTCATGTATGAGACGATAGTGGTTTTTAGTGTAACGCATAGACGGGGTTATCGCAAGGGATTTTCGGGTAAAAGAGAGAGAAGTGTAATCCACCTTCACTTTCCTGAGAGTTAACTACTCAATGTCAAAGTCAATGATACTTAGGCAAATACGCTGTAACTCCTCACTTACTGGTATATGGGCTGGATAAGAAGCGTTTTGCTATCATTTCAGCCCTCATGAGCATAAAATAAATCTGCTATATAAGCGGATTTATTGATGTTTCTTACCTCTGCATAGCTCTTAAAAAAGGTTTAACCGTTTCAGTCTCAAGCGAGAGGTTACTTAGGTAAGCGTTCAAGGATTTGAGCAAGCAGATTTTCCACGCGGTCAAATCTCGTCGTATGCTCCACTTGCGTTGTTTTCACTTCACGAACGTCTTGTTCTATTGTATCTAAACGCTCATGGATATCCTTGATCTCTATGCTTTGCTTATAGAGCAGTCCAAGTAAGATAGTGCTATTTTCGTTTGTTTCTCTTGTCTTTGCTACCATTTCTCTTTGGAAGGTTGCGAGGCCCGTTTCTACCGTTGCTAGTCGCTCTTCTTGAGTTGCCATATCAAGATCACCTCTCATGGAACATCAATATCATTGGGAACAATTATACCTTACAAATGGGCAAAAAGAAACAACTTCGAGAGCCTTTCCAAACCGAGGAGCACGAGTCCTGGTCTGGAACTGCTCTGAAAACATACCCCATTAGAGATCGAGTGCTTCTACCTGGTGTGTCCCCAACGTGAAAGAGATCTCGCCGCCGTGGTGAAGGTCATGTTTGAGAATGCCCCAGATGAGCCATTGGCGTGTGTAGCTCAACGTTTGCTCGTCCTCCACTTCCGTGAAAACGTCGTCCAGGTCGGCAGGTGTCCAGCGCACGAGAGCCGTCTGAATCATCTTCCAGGTGGACTCAAGCCCACGTACCAACTCGGCGGCACTTCTCGGGGGTGCACCCGGTACGTCCCATGTTTCCAAGGGAGCCATCTCAGCTCCCCCTTCGCCCATGACTATGTGGAAATTGCTCACCCGGCCACTAATAATATGGGCCACATTTTCCCCGATTGAGCGGAGATGGGGAGCGACTCTCAGGCCGAGTTGTGCGGACGAGAGTGGGGCGATCGCTTTGATCAAGAGAGCCTGATAGTCATCCCACCCCTTGTAGAAAAGCAGAAGATTGGTTTGCTGTTCGGTCATTGAAAGGGTCCTTTCTTATGCGCGCAACGATACATTCTCTGCTAAAAGGATCTCACGAAAAGCGGTCAAATCTGTTCCGCATTTTGCTGCTCATGGATGAGCACCTTGAAAGGCGCTTCCTCACTTGGCTGCGTTTGGAAATGCCCTCAACTTCATATATATAAAAGCTACTTAAGCAAGATATCTCTACTTTAAGAGAG
>CAWBXD010000007.1:0-136577 GCA_963792705.1 uncultured Chloroflexia bacterium
GAGAGGGAACATGAATCGTCAATGAGGGATCTCATTTTTTCGGCTTGAGCGTAGAGATCGCGATATCATAGCTCAGCTGTCGCAGCCAGTGGGCAAACTGTTCAGGCGGAGAGGGCCGCTCCTGCTCCAGCCACCAGCCGAGCGCGCTACATCCAGCCGAGGCAATTGTGGTGAACTTCAGGTCGAGCGGCAGTGTATTGGGATCAGACGCGGCTTCAGGGAACGTCTGATGGAAGTACGCAAGAACATGTTGCTGCGTCTGTTGGCGAAAGCGCTGGCTCAAAAAGGCGTCCGCCTGCGGACCCAACATCACGCGGTAAAAGTCGGGAAACTGTTGAATCTGCTTGAATAGCCTGATGATTTCTTCATCGATGATTCCTTCAGGACGACTCTCCCCTATGATCCCTCCCTCCTCTAACACCTCATATATCTCATTGAGATGTTGTTCGAGCAGATCGTATTTATCAAGGTAGTGGCGATAAAACGTCGAGCGGTTCACCATGGCACGCCTGGTAATATCACGCACGGTGAGGGCCGCGAACCCTTTCTCCACAGTCCCTTCGATCAACGCTTGCGTGAGCAGTTTGCGCGTGCGACGAACCCTCAGATCTGGGGCGTCATCGAACTTTTGCATCACTTTCTTCTCCCATGTCGCATAGGCAACACATTTCGTTCCCTTGCTGATTGACGCTCATTGTACCATCGGTTACGCTTTTTTGCAACGGCGCGTTGGCTCTGCGCCGCTTTTCAGGATATATCTCAAGCAGGAAAAAAGAAAGAGAACGAACTATGGATATTCTGGTCTATGGGGCAGGTGTTATTGGCAGTGTCTATGCCGCCAGGCTAAAGGCGGCGGGACACAACATCTCGCTGCTGGCGCGAGGGCGACGGGCGGTGTCGTTGCGCGCACATGGGATTCAACTTGAGGATGCATCGACCGGACGAAGGACGACCACCCAGGTTTCCGTCGTTGAACAACTGGCTCCAACCGATAGATATGATGTTGTCATCGTGACCGTACGGCTCAACCAGCTTCATTCTATCTTACCCGTCCTCGCAGCCAATCATGAGATTCCCATTCTGTTGTTTCTGCTCAGCAATCCGGCTGGCTTGCGGCAATTTGAGGAGCTTGATCCACAACGCGTCGTTCCGGGTTTTCCTGCCGTTGGTGGTGTACGCAAAGGAGATGTCGTACACTATATGGCCCAGGGTACGACAATGCTGGGCGAAGTTGATGGCCGTGTGACGCCGCGTCTACGCCAGCTCGCGGCTGTTTTCAAACAGGCAGGCTTCACTGTGAAACTGAGTCCCGACATGCAAACGTGGTGGAAAACCCACGCAATCATGGATATGGGGATCATCATCGTCGCGGTCATGATGATGGGGGGGAGCGCGCAGCTTGCGCGGTCGCGCCGTCACGTGGTGATGCTGGTTCAGGCCATGCGTGAAGGGCTGCTGGCTCTGCGAGCGCTGGGCACGCCCCTGACGCCCTTTTATTTGACCGCGCTCTTTCTCTGGCTTCCCCGCTGGCTTACGGTCATCCTCTTCCAATTGCTGCTGCGCACACGTCTTGCGGTGCTTGGGATCGATGCTCATCTCGGTGACGACATGGAAGAGATACGTCAGGTGGCACGGGAGATCATGGCGCAACTGCGCTCCTCACCCCGCGCCACGCCGACGCTGAATCGCCTGATGGTGGTTTTAGAGCAGACAACCCACGAATTCCGAACTGTCTCAACGAGCACGGAAAAACACCTCTCATAAACCCATTTTCTGGCTTATCGTCTGTTTTGCCTCGTTCAATCGAGTGATCTCTATGGGAGAAAACAAAAGAGATCACTTTGCTGAGTTTGTTCAGTGCTTCCCTGCAGAACACTATCCTTCAAAGGTGGGATAGTGTCGGTACATGTCGTTTTAGCGACACTATCCCACCTTTGAAAGTGGTAAAGATCTTATCGCTGTTTTCCGTTCTATTGGACCTCAGAGGCCGAGATGAAGCCAAGCTGCGCGGCGAGGTATTCCAACGGTTTATCAGACGCTGGCTGCAAACCGACGTGGACCGGCGACGCATCAAAGGGGTGTAGATCTCATCGTGATTGACACTTTTCTCTCCTGATATCCCTGATGTGAAGCGGCTTGCTCAACGTAACGCGCATGAGTGCTCATTTCGAAGGGCAAATGCTTACATTGGAGGGCAAAATCCGCTCACTTGGGAGGACATTTACCAGCTAGCACCCCTCATTTTTGGCTATAATAGCAAGAACATGGCATAATTCAAAGAGAAGGTGAAAAGATATGTTAAAATGTACACCATTTCTTTTATTTGACGGTAATTGTGTTGAAGCAATGACATTTTACCAACAGTGTCTTGGTGGAGAATTAACGCTCACAAAGCTGGGTGATACTCCCATGAAAGACCAGTTCCCACCAGAAAAGCACAACAGAATTATCAATGCTCATTTGAAAAGTGGAGCTATAGAGATTTCTGCGACAGATTGGATGGCATCTCCCGCACTTGAACCAAAACTGGGTAATACGTTTGCCATATTTGTCATTGGTAGTTCATATGACGAGCTGAAAGCAGTTTTTGATAAGCTTGCAGAAGAAGCAAACAAAGAATGGTTTCAAGAGTTGCATAATATGCCGTTTGGCACGTATGGACAATTTTTTGATAAATATGGTGTTCAGTGGATTTTCAGGGAATAGAAAAAAGCATAGTTTTGGAGTTCTTCACGTATATGTTACAATTGACTCACGACTAGAACAATAGAAGCGTCGATGCTAGTATCAGAGGAGGACCCGTGCAAACACGATACTGGACGGTAGACGACCTAGAGCGTTTACCGGACGATGAAGGCACACGCCACGAAATTATTGATGGAGAATTGTACGTGTCAACACAACCTGATTGGCAACATCAGTTTGTCGGTGGACAAATATTTGCTTTCCTACAACTGTGGAGTAACTCAACACAAGCGGGAATGGCAAATCTTGCGCCAGGAGTAATTTACAGCAAAGGGACAGCGGTTGCACCCGATGTAGTTTGGATTAGTCGTGAACGCTTGAAAACAGCATTACAACCGAATGGCAAACTTAATGCCTCACCTGAATTGATGGTCGAAATACTTTCTCCAGGTTCAGAGAATACACACCGAGACCGAAGTGTGAAGCTTGATTTGTATTCTCGCCGTGGCGTAGAGGAATATTGGGTTGTTAATTGGCGAGAACGAACTATTGATGCTTATCGACGCAAAAACGATATGTTAACGTTTTATAAGACGTTCAACGAGGATGATGTCCTAGAAACACCCCTTTTACCAGGATTTCATTGTCAGATGAGTCAAATTTTTACGAGCATTTTAGGATAAAAGAGTAGTTACTAGGAAATGTGCTTATGGGAAAGGATTGCTAACAATCCTTTCCCATAAGCACATTTCCTAGTTATTGGTTCATCTGCATCATCGGTCCCTACGATTACGTATGCAGGTGTGCATACGCTAGACGCAAACCTTCTAGTGGGAGAAATTGGTTTACGTATTGTATTTCGGGGATAATAGGTGCCATCAACTCTGCTAAGCCGCCATGCGCTATCACGCGCACCTCTTTGTCTTCTGTAACACCCGGTATCTCACGACGCAGGCGAGCAATCAAGCCCTGAACCAGTCCCACATGCCCATAAATAATGCCAGATTGCATGTTCTCAATCGTGTTTTTGCCAAGTGGAGAGGGAGGTGGAGTCAGGTCAACTCTATACAAGCGTGAGGCAGCACTACTCAACGCCTCCGCTGAAATCACTAAACCAGGGGCAATCGCACCGCCGAGAAAATCACCCTCTGATGACACTACATCAAATGTTGTTGCGGTGCTGAACGCGATTACAATGGCAGGCCCACCGTACAAATGATGAGCGGCAAGCGTGGCTACCATGCGGTCTGAACCAATTTCCCAGGGGTTATCTACAAGCAGTTTTACGCCCAAGTCTAGCTCATGAGTAATAAAAACCGCTTCTTTATCGCAATACCGTAACGCTAGATCACGAAAAACGGGCGTAAGCGGTGGAACGACACTTGAAATGATAATATCGTGAATATTGCTAAATTTATGCCCCACCAATTCCATTAGACCGAAAAGCACTATCGCGTACTCGTCGGCGGTACGTTGCCGCGCGGTTGAAACAACCCAATGATGCTTCATTGTAGCATTGTCATAGAGACCGAACTTGATGTTGGTGTTGCTGATATCAATGGCTAAAAGCATAGTGTTCCCTCCATCGGGCCAAATTCCTCAATGAATAAAAAGCGTAACATCTGTATGGGTCTGATGTATCACAGCCTAAGCAGCGGCGGCAGCGTATTGTTTCAAAAGGGCGGCAATCACGAATGGATCACCATATGAACCATCGGTAACAACAACAACCTCGTCTTCTGTACGTGTATCGACAAAGGCCAGCGTTGTGGGAGTGCGTCGGCGTCGGCGATGCGTACTGATACCTTCACGAGTAACGGCTTGCCCCATAAAGAAACCGCCGAGTCGCTCACCCATTGTGGGTATTTGCGCGATCATTGATCCCTGCGGTACTGTGCGATCAGGTGGCCGTGCGCCACGTGCTGTAACATAACGTATGTTCGTCAACGGGACGGTGATTATCTTGTTCCCTTCTTGCTTCACAAAGTCTTTTGGGGTAATCACGATGATATGCTTTTCCGCGTGCATCAGACGAAGCAGGTCTTGTATAAGCATCCAGATACTGCCAAAGCCGATGAATAGGAGGACAGCTAGTAATAGCACAGTAAATACTATAATTGGTATACCATGTTGGAAGTTTGAGGGAACAACAGCGCGCTCGACAATGGCAAAAAGGCCAAATCCTAGTAGGATACCAAAGAACCAACCAACGATGCCGAGCACGACCTTTGTGCGTGAAAGAGGAAGTACAACCCATCCATGTGGGGGAGTTGCGCTCCCTCTCGCTGTCTCAAGTATCTCTTCTGTATTCATTGTGTGTAAAGCCTTTCAGAAAGGGAAGAAAACAATGCCAAATATATGTACATAATTATACCAGACCACGTATACGTTGTGCGCTGACGAACAACGTAAGATACGCTATAATACACTGTAGTGAGCATGATACTATTTTTTTAATGTAAGGGAGTACGGGTTATGGATGAGCAGATGCGGAATATGGCGGAGGAAACAGCACGACTCGTATTACGTCGTTTTCGCGCCGTGTTTTCTAAGTGGCGAGATGATCGCACTCCAGTAGATGATCTGGTGAAATGGCTTGGTTTGCAGCTTGAAACATTTCATCCAGAGAACCTCCCAGGAACGTATGGCTACGTAGACCCTGATGAAAACGAGCATTTGATCTGGCTCTGTCGCGGCCTACCCGAAACAATGCGCCGTTTTACGCTTGCACATGAACTAGGCCATGTCCTCCTTCACGGCACACCATCATCACACATGAACGCATTGCTGGGAGATATACCGGCTATCATTACAACTCAGGACTATACGTTTACACCCTCAAGCGAGGACCCTTGCCGTGAGACCGACGTGCAAGAGGAATCGACAGCACTCACGGATGCGGAGCAATTCCAGGAGCGCATTGGACAAAGCTATGACCCACGAAGTCAGCGCGAACTAGCCGCAAACATGTTTGCGGCTGAATTGCTTATGCCGCTTGAACGAGTACGTACTCTATACCTCGTTGAACGCGTATCTCCCACAAGCCTTGCCGCAACTTTTCAGGTCTCGACGATTGCACTGCTCAATCGTCTCGCGGAACTCCTCAAATCTCCCAAAGCAGTTTCTACACCGGAAAATACACGTCCAACTACAAAAAGCCATAAGGTATATGACACATTTCAACAAGCAGCAATTCAGGCTCCAACGCCAGCGTTGATTGTCGCGGGACCAGGAAGCGGCAAGACAAGTACATTGATTGGGCGCATTGAACACACGGTAGAGACACTTGGCGTACCTGCACACCACATCTTGGCGTTAACCTTCTCACGTAAGGCGGCCCAGGAGATGGAAGAGCGGCTACAGCAGGTGATTACGGGACCCTTGCCCAAAGTCAGCACATTTCATGCCTACTGCGCTGACCTGCTCCGTCAACATGGAACACTTGTAGGATTACGCTCTGATTTTTCTTTGCTTGACGAGGCTGAAGGCTATTTTCTTTTGCGACAACATGCGAATCAGCTAAACCTGCGCCACTACCAGAACCTTCACGCACCCGCACACTATTTTCCCGATATGCTCAAAGCTATTTCGCGTGCGAAAGATGAATTGATTTCACCCACACTCTATATGCAGTTAGCACAAGCTATGCTGAAAGAGGCGCGTGACGAAGAGGCGATGCAACAAGCGGAGAAGTCGATTGAAGTTGCACAGGTTTATCAACTCTATCAAAACGCACTCCAGCAACGCGGTGAAAGTGACTTTGGCGGCTTGCTCATGCAGACCATTGAGTTGCTTACAGAACATTCCGAAGTATTACAGGCGCAGCAGCAGCAATATCAGCATATTCTGGTCGATGAGTTCCAGGATGTCAACCGTGCTAGCGGTGTGCTACTACGTGTGTTAGCCGGTGAAGCCCGACGCGTCTGGGTGGTTGGCGATGCCAATCAAGCGATTTACGGTTTCCGTGGTGCATCACCTGCGAATATCACGCGCTTCGAGCATGACTTTCCAGGAGCAGTCGTACTTCCTCTTAGCCGCAACTATCGTTCCCGCCCTGACCTCGTGCAAATCGCGGAATCCTTTCGCTGCATGCAGTTGGAATTGGGACAGGAGCCTGGGAAGAATGAGCCAGTGCGCCTGACTCAGGATACAACCTATGTGACGCTGGCAAAAGCGATGAGCGAGAGTGCGGAGTTGGCTGGACTTGTGCAAGACATTCAGAACAAACACGCGCAAGGCTATAGCTATAAAGATATGATCGTCTTGTGTCGCACACGCGCACAAGTACAAAAAATCTCACGCACCTTGGCGAGTACGGGTCTGCCCGTTATCGAGCGTGGGGGCATGTTTGAACAAGAGCATATTAAAAACGTCGTCTCGATTTTACTACTCATGACTGAGCCAGGCGGCTCTGGTCTTTTACGTCTCGCACGACAGAGCAATTCTTTCATTCCACAACACGATGTCGAGGCGTTACTCATAGCCGCAAAAGAGCAAAAAACGAGTCCAGGTACGCTGATTTATAACAGTGAGTTACCCACGACGATAAGCTCACAAGGGCGAGATGGTTTATTGCGCCTCTCCAATATCTGGCATGATTTGCAGCAAAATACAACCTTATGGTCGCTTTTAGCGCAGTATCTTTTTCTTGAAACGACGCTTATACGTGACCTCCTTGCCACTCCTGATGATACACAACTTGCAGATTACGATACTTTACTACAACTCGCGCGACATTATGAGCAACAACGTAGTAGAGAAAAAACAGGAGATGCGAGTATAGTACCAGAGCAACGTCTACCGTTGGAAGAGCAGGTGCGTGGTTTTCTTGAATATCTCAGCCTACTTGTCTTGTTGAGGCAGGACGGCGTGAATAGACAACAAAGCGACGAAGAGGGCGAGGCAGCAGAGGCTGATATACTCCGCGTGATGACGGTGCATGCTAGCAAGGGACTAGAATTTCCCATTGTCTATATGCCAGGGCTTGTGCAACAGAGATTCCCAACATCAGCGCGTAGCAGTGCCATTAATGCACCAACAGGAATGTTAGATAGCGAGATTGAAGACAACAAAAGCAAGGCTCATGAAAGTGGCGAATCATGCCTGTTCTATGTCGGTGTGACACGCGCACGAGACCATGTAGTATTGAGCTATAGCGAACGCTACGGCAAGAAAAACTACAAGAGGTCGCTCTATCTTGACGCATTAGAGGCTGGTTTACCAGAGGGGCGTATCACAAAAGTATCTTGGACAAATGCTGAAGGGATTGCAGGTAGTGAACATGTGAACGACAATCAGATCGTGCAAACGAACACGTTGAGCGAGACGTTTGTCAATGCAATGAAACCTGCTACATTGACTATTTCGGCAGTTGAAGCTTATCTACGCTGTCCACGACAATATGCTTATAACATATTGTACCGTTTTGGTAATTCGGACGATAGCTACCTCTTATTCTGGCAAGCGACACAAAAAACGGTTGAGACACTGCGTAACCAGATGCAAGGCTCACAGGAGAATACGCCATCACCAGAAGAGGTGCGCGCCCTCTATACTCACCATTGGCATGAGTTGGGAGGGCAAAACGCACCCTTTGCTCCATTATATGAACGGCATGGACATGAGGTGTTAGAGAGTGTTCAGCGTGACCTCACCTTACACACTAATGTAACATGGGAGATGCGTTCGCAGTATCCCGTTGAGGTCAATGGTAAAACGGTGCAAGTCACGGTTGATCGTGTCGAGCTTGAGCAACAGGTAGAAGCACAAAAGCCACAGGCAACCCCTGCGACATCAGTAACCCCCTCGTTCAAACGTACTCGTTTTGGCAAGCGTAAGGAGAAACCAACAGCCGAGACGCGTGAACTCTTCTACACACTCGCCTATCGTCAGCACTTTCCAGGACAAACACCCAAGCTCTATAGTCACAATATGAGTACAGGTGAAAGTGCGCCCATCACCATGACCCCGAAAAAAGAGCAGAGTCTGTACCAGGAAGCAGCACAGGCCATACAAGCAATGGAGCGTAACGAGTATCCAGCGAACCCTGCTGAACCATTTCGTTGCCCAACATGCCCCTTCTTCTTGATTTGTCCGGCATAATAGGTGTGAAGGTGTGCATAAATGTAGAGGCGCAATTCATTGCGCCTCTACATTTATGCACACCCATCTTTCCTCGCTACATTAAAGCAACTTTCACTATCGTTTACACGTATGTGTAATGAGGTTACACATTTGTAGTTGAATATCTCTTACAGTAAAGAAGAGATATGCAATACAACACACAGTATAACAAGGAAGTTGGCGATACTGATGAGCGACAAAACTTCAGAGACCGGGCACTTCCATGACTACCCAAAGCGTTCGCTTACTCGCTGGGTAACAACACAAGGTGTACGGTTGGTACGTTCCTTTTTGCGTGCAACACAGGTTGCTCCGCTAGCACTATTAATTGACGGCGAAAATATTTCCGCCGACCTAATCAGTCCTATTCTCGTGGAAGCTGGTAAGTTCGGTGGCGTAACAACCAAACGCGTCTATGGCAATTGGGCGCAGCCGTCTATGCAACGCTGGAAAGAGATGAGCCAGCACTACGGGCTACAACAAATTCATCATACCGAAGTCACCTCTTCTCACAAAAATGCGGCAGATATTGCACTTGTAGTCGATGCAATGGATATGTTTTACCGCGACCACATCGACCACTTTTGCATCGTTACAAGTGATAGCGACTATACTCCGCTTGTACAACGTTTGCGTTCTGCTGGGTGTATTGTGCTTGGTATTGGGCGTCCCACTACATCACCATCCCTTACAAAAGCTTGTACGGTATTCTTAACAACAGAACAGATTATGCCTCCAAGCCATATGCCAAAAGTTACTCATTCACCTATTCATGCCGATAGCCCTGCACCGATTTCACCAATTGCGACGTTGTATAATGCTCCAACATCATTCACACTGTCACCTTCCGTGTCCTACGAGATAATGACAAAGCCTAGCACCGAGCTGATTAATCTCCTTACAAGAGCCTATAAGAAGTCTTCAGAAGGCAAAGAGACCGAATGGGTGCTCATTTCGCGTTTGGGCTTAATCTTGCGGCAACTAGAGCCAAACTTTGACCCTAATATGTATGGGCAAAAAGACTTATCATCCCTCGTCAGGATGTGCGAAGGTATATTTGAGCTACGCAAACGCAGTACAGGGCACCCAGAGATGCGCTTACTTCCTCAGTAAGGTTTAATGAGCAATAAACATAGTCACACAATGCAGGCTATGTTTATTGCTCTTTGTACACTCCACGATATTCAGGAGGTAGCATTGCAGCTATGGCACGCATAGTCTCTTCAGTTGCATTGTCGATATCTTCACGGGTCATCTTGGTCCCTTTAGGCTTAAACACAATTGGCTCACCATAGGAAATTGTGACGGGTGCGCCGAATTGTTTCAGAACCTTTTCACTTCCCCAGATGGCGACAGGTACCACAGGCACACCAGCACGAAGAGCGATCATGCCTAGACCTGCATGCCCTTTCGCCATTGTGCCTGTTTTGCTACGCGTCCCCTCTGGAAAGAGAACGACGACCTTGCCCTTCTTAAGCTGGTCTTCTGCAGCCCGTAATGCTTGCCGATCACCCTCACCGCGTTTGACAGGAAAGGCACCCATGAAGCGTACAAGCCATGCTATTCTACTTGCGAAATACTCTTCCTTTGCCATAAAAACAACCTTCCCTGGCAATAGCAAAGGAATTAGAGGGATATCCGTCCATGCAAGATGATTGGCAGCAATAAGAAATGGACCGTGTGTCGGGACGTTATAGCGTCCCTTTAGATGAATACGAGCCACAACTGAAAGAATAGGAAAGGCAATAAGCCAGCGTATCAAGTTGTAGAGCAAGGGCGGCGTGACATACGGTTCATATAAATTCTTAACCTTCACTTTTGTGGATACTGCTGACTGCTTTGGTGCTACAGGACTTCCTGTCGAAGCTGCATCGCTCGCATCTGGTTCTAGTTTCATACTATTTCTCCACATGTTTCAGAATAACATCGAGTACCTGTGGGACACTCAAGCCATCGGTCTCGACAACAATAGCATCTTGTGCAGGTTGCATATTTTCGCGGTCCTCATCGTCGCGTCGATGAATGTCACTTATTAACTCGTCTAATGTTGGCAAAGCCGAATTATGTTCACCCATACGTGCAACCAATTCGGTATGACGACGGCGCGCACGCTCTTCGAGACTCGCAGTGAGATAAATTTTTAGCTCGGCGTCGGGTAAAACAACCGCTCCAATGTCACGCCCTACCATCACCACATGTCCCTTTTGAGCCATCGTGCGTTGCCATTGGCGTAACACAACGCGCACCTCTGGCTGAGTGGCGACCGTTGAAACATAACGTGTTACTGAAGTATCACGAATATCCCATGTGATGTCTTTGCCTTGAATGAGGACCGTATACTGCCGACCATCATCGACTGTAGGCCGCTCGATCACAATCTCGGTACGTCGCGCGAGTGCTGCCAACGCAGGTCCATTGTGCAGGTCCACGCCTTGTTGCAAGGCCAGCCATGCAATCGCGCGATATGTTGCCCCTGTATCTATATAGAGATAGCCCAATTTATGAGCCAATTGTTCACCTATCGTGCTTTTACCCGACCCTGCGGGTCCATCAATAGCAATTCTTCCTGGCCGCAACGTGCCGTGCATGACTCCTCCGTGTGATATTATCGTTCTGCTTTGGGATTATATCATATGCCCGTTTCTCTGTGTCCTCTATTCGGTGCGTAACTCCTCTATCTCGGCCTCGGTAAGATGACGCCATTTCCCGATGTGTACTCCTTTGAGCGTGATAGTGCCAACTGCGACACGCGTCAACGTTATCACCGGGTATCCAACAACGGTAAGCATACGGCGTATTTGACGTTTGCGCCCTTCGTGTATGGTGAGGGAGAGTAAACAGTCATTTCCAACACGGCGCAGAATGTTTACGAGAGCAGGAGCGGTTGTATGCTGTCCGCCATCGTCTTCGGGAATTACGACGCCTGTCCGTAGTGCGTTCAGAGTATCTGTGGTAGGATATCCTTTTACAAGGGCCTCGTACCGCTTTGTGGTTGCGTGGCGTGGATGTGCGACGTGTTGCGCGAAATCACCATCATTGGTTAGGAGTAGCAAACCGCTTGTATCCGCATCGAGCCTACCAACCGGGTAGACGCGCAGTTTGCGTATCTCTACTGGCAACAGGTCAAGCACCGTTGGTCGTCCACGCTCATCCCGCACCGTACACACGTAGTTTTCGGGTTTATGGAGCAATATATAAACGTGCTCAACGGCACCGTGTATAAGTTTGCCATCGACACTTATGCGGTCGTGCATTGGGTTGATACGCATTCCTTGCGTTGTAATGGTAATCCCATTGACCTGCACGCGCCCATTGGCAATAAGTGTTTCTGCATGGCGACGTGAGGCCACGCCAGCGTGGGCCAGGAAACGTGCGAGTCGCTCTTCATTACCTTCACCTACCTGTGCAGATGTGTCTTCTCTACTCTGTATATCTTCTTTAGCATTGTTAGATTGCTCAGTCATACTATTTTTCTTCCCATTATACATTCGGCACACTGCTTGGCCCGACATGTTTGTTGATAGATATAGTGTAGCCCCTGCTGCTGACAACTGCCTCGAGGCTCGTTTATAAGTAAAAGTTGTGTACTCATCATACGCGTAATGGTGTTTGAGGACAAACCAGGATGCGTTTCATAGAGTTGCTGCGCCCGTTCCCCCAAATCAGTAGTATGTTCTAGTAGGGCAATAGCGGCGGCGAAGGGGAGTACAACATTACATAATAGTATATCAGTACGGGCAAGACTTAGCCCTACAGTACAAAAATACATTCGTAAGGCTTGTAATTGGTTGTCACATGTACTATCAGCTTGTAAAATGCGTCGCAAACTTCCCCAAATATCTGTTTCTCTAACAAGAAGTTTGCGTAATACATGCAGACGTTTTGCGTCAAGAGGAGCGGGGGCAGGCGCGCGTCCAAGCGGTTCAGGAAGAGGAATGTCTTGACTCAATAAGCGTTGCCCAGCCGCACGAAAAAATGCGCGGTCTCGCCCATACGCTAATCCTTCCGCTAAAGCAGGAAGAAGACAATCATTACTATCTCCCCCCAATGTATGCAGTTCCTCAACAAAGGCATGCGTTTTTTGCTCAAAGCGCAACAGACCCGCACGATGCAACAACTTTTTTTGCTCTATAACATTTAAAGCGCGCATAGTGGTATGACAGGGCCACACATCGTTATCTTTTTTATAAGTATCTATAGGGGAAAAGACTATAGGAATATCGTAGAGAGAACACACGGGAATGGCATATTTGTCCTGACGTATTGTTGGATGTGGATCGTCACAAAGCAACACAACGTGCAGTATGACGTTGTTGTAATGAGGGTCTGTTAAATGCCCATGTGCTACCCAATCGCTGGAGCGGACATGAAATTCGATATCGCCAACACGTTGTTCTCCTTGAGCAAAATGCAGCACAGCATCGCGTACATCCGGTCCTGCTGACCCACCGGGACGACCCATAAAGATAAGTTGACATATGCTTCCGTCCATGAGTGGTAGCTGTGTACCTGATGCAAGCGACCACCAATGTCGTGCAACAGCGTTTTCATGTGGGAGCGATGATTCAGCAACTGTAGGAACCGTTTCATCGCGTCCTTGTTGGTAGCCGACCTCATACCAGGACGTGATGAAGCGGTCTCTACAACTGAGGATGCACAATGGGCACCTCGATAGTATCTTCGTCTTCCAAGTTTTTCTCAGTCGCGTTTTGGTTGGCGTTGAGTCGCTCAATCTCGCCGGTATCGCCTGTGTGTTGCTGTCCCTCAAGCATGGATGGCTCTTCTTCACGCTGTATTTCAGCATGCTCGTTGCGATCTTCAGCGGCAAAGGCCATACCCTCAGCAACTTCGGCTTCCGCCTCGGCCTCCATCGCAGCACGGCGAGCACGTTCCTCAGCGGCCTCCGCATCAGCTAATCGGGCATGGGCGTGCGTGGCATCACGTTCCGCATCAAATAGAATAGCTTCTGCTGCATCACCAGTTGTAACCCCACTGCGAATAGCGGCTCGGATACGTTCAAGCACAGCATCGGCTTCTTGCACAAGACGCCGCGCTTCTGCAGTATATGTACTTGCCTCTTCCGCAAGCGACTCGGCTTTCGCAGCATTTGCGGCGGTGACATCGGCAATCATCATCGCGGCCACCATTTCAACCATCTCCTCGTCCTCATCAATCTCTGCGACCTGTGTACGCTCTATCGCAGTTGGTAAGCCACCGTGTGTATTTGTTGCATTTTCCTCTGTCGTAGGCGTTTTATAATCGTTTACGGACGTTTCCGTCTGCTCTACAGGCATTTCATGGTCGTTTATAGGCATTTCTTCGGTACTTGCAGATGAGGTAGCATTATTTATGGTCGCGTCTTCAGCTACAGGTGCTTGTGTATCTACTTTGGTAGCACTATCGTTGGCGTCTGGATCAAAGGGTAGAACTACGCCAATGGGTTCCGCATTGGCTAAGCGTTCAGCTTCTTGAGCAGCAATTTCGGCATCTAAGGCTGTGACACTTGCGTTAGCAGCCTCCGCTTCAAGCGAAAGAAGTTCTTGCGAGAGATGGCGCCCTGCCGCCATCTGCTCTAACCGTAGTGCCACATGCAACGCACGTTCGACAGCAAGCCGTGCCGCTTCCTCTGTTGCCTCAGCAACCGCACGAGCGGCACGAGCATTGGTAGTCACATCGGTCTCACTTGCTTGTATAGTAACTGTAGAACTATCTTCTGTTTGGGAACGTTCTGCACTATCAGGTAAGCGTAAAGATAGATTCAGTGTGGTAACAGAGGATGATGTAAACACCTCTAGCTGTTGACGAAGTGTTGCTAGACGTGCTTCGAGGCGTTGTGTACGTGCCATGCGCTTGAGGAGTCGCGCCTCGGCACGTTGAAAACGTTCAGCAGCGTTTTTCTGTGCCACCTGTGCCTCTTGCAAGCGTTCGAGCAAGCGTTTCTCGTGCTTACGCAGTTTTTTTTCGATGCTATGTTGTTCCCGGTCTCCCTGCTCATGGGAAGTTGTATCTGCCATAATCTTCTTCTGCCTCTTTGCTACGCTTTCTTTATTGATATTCCTATCTATACAAACGTCCCCTACATAGAGTATTTCATATATTTGTGCTGTCATGCAAGGTTAGGATATGATAAAGAGAAATAGTAGCGAAAGGATTGTTTCAATCGATGAAGGATTTCCAAGGCAAAGTTGCTGTTGTTACAGGTGCCGCCAGTGGTATTGGGCGAGCACTTGCTGAGAAATGTGTAAAGGAAGGGATGCGAGTCGTTCTAGCAGATGTAGAAGAGCAAGCACTTCAACAAACAGCAAACGAGTTGAAGGTTGGCGGTGCGGATGTGCAAGTAATACGCACCGATGTTTCAAAGGCCGAACAAGTCGAAGCACTAGCAAACAAAGCATTCGCAACCTATGGAGTAGTGCATCTCCTCTTTAATAATGCAGGTGTTGGGGCTGGCACAACGATTTGGGAAAGTAGTTTGGACGATTGGCAATGGGTATTAGGCGTCAACTTATGGGGCGTTATTCACGGTATTCATTTCTTTGTGCCACGCATGCTAGCCCAAAACGAGGAAGGATATATTGTGAATACCGCTTCGTCCGCAGGCTTTGTAGCACACGCTGGTACAGGTATTTATAAGGCAAGTAAACATGCAGTGGTCTCACTGTCGGAGACACTCTTTCTTGAGCTAGCAGAGCGCGGAACACAACTAAAGACATCTATTCTTTGTCCAGAATGGGTGCAAACACGGATTATGGAATCGGGGCGCAACCGACCTATCGAGCTATCCCATGCATCAACGGATCTGCAAATGGATGCTGAAACGTTGAATGCAATCCAAAAGCAATTCCAGGAGATACAGAAAGGTATGCCGCCCGCGCAGGTCGCGGACATTACCTTTGATGCCATTCGTGAAGAGAAGTTCTATATCTTCACGCATCCAACAACAAAACTAGGGGCATACGCTCGCATGGAGGATATTCTCAAAGAGGGTTCACCGCGCGATGTGCTCAAGTTGTAGGTGAGTACTATTTCATCAGTGAAGGGAGCTATACAAACGCAATAAGCAGGAGGGACTATGCATAAGACACAACTTCTTGAAACGTTACGTATAGAACGCGAACAGTGGGAGTCTTTGCTGGCACAAATTGGCGAGGGCCGCATGACGCAACCAGGAGTTGCGGACGAATGGTCAGTCAAGGATATTATCACACATGTGATGTGGTACGAACGCGAGACTGTAGGTATCTTACAGCAACACACCTTCGTTGGGTCTCCCCTCTGGCGCGTATCGCTGGAAGAGCGTAACGCAGGAACAGTTGCTGAAAAACACGACCTTTCCACATTGGCTCCCCTGGCAAGTAATCGTAAGCAACTCGTATGAGCATTATCATTAATACCTTCCAGCGTTACAGGTGTGGATTAAGAAAGGATAAATATCTTTAGAACCCACGGACACCTACTGCATTTTTCATTCCCCAAATGCGGCTGGGGCTACCCTACTATACTCTCTTACGTGTTACGCACGCGGTGCCACGTCATAGCACGTCATATATAGTAGGGTAGCCCTTTGTGGGCGTCCTTTCAATAGTAGGGTTTTTGGAAGAAACGAAGGAATGTTTAGTAGGGACCGATTGATCGCGTCCTCGTGGCAATTCACCGCCAACGAGGACGCGATCAATCGGTCCCTACAGACATTCCTTCGCGCCTCCTCAAAACCCTACTGTTGAGAGGTGGGCGTCCGTGAGTCTTATTTGAACTGTATTGACCGCAAGGGTCTCCCCAAATTGCATTAGAACAGGAACTACTGCTGAGGTGGCAATTCCTGGGGAGGATATTGTGATTGAGGCTGTTCATACATTTGTGACGGTGTAGTGGGATACGGATACTGCGCCCCACCTTCCTGATAAATTGGCGGCTGTTGCGTGGGCGGTTGATAGCCCTGATTATACGATTGATATTGTTGCTCTTGAGGTGGCGTGTAAGGCTGAACGGGTGGCTGATAAGGTTGCATCGGTGGCGTGTACATTGGCTGTGCAGGTCTATTCATGTTGAGCGCACTAAAAATACCTAGACCGAGCAAGGCCGCAATAATTGGACGTGCAAGAATACCCAGCAATGCGGAGACAACAAGCGGTATTAATATCCAAGGCCAGAAGCCGATAGCAAAACAGAGTGCAAGGCCCAGGAACCATACAAAACCGTAAAGGCCACCATAGATACCTCTTGGGCTTAATGAGAAAATGGACCCGATCAGCGTTGAAAAGGCAAGCACTACCATAACAAGCGGCAGGAAAAAATCAGTTCCAAATCCTCTTCCACTAAAAATGGCAATCGCAACAAGCACAAGGATAATAAGACTGAAGAAACGACGCATTGGGTTGCGTCTACGATTACGATAGCGCATAATGTTGTCCCTTCTGAAGTAACGACGAACAGCATATGCTATTAGTATATCATGATTATACACAAGAACGTTATGTAGGGACCGATTCATCGCGTCCTCGTTGACGGTGGATTGCCACGAGGACGCGATGAATCGGTCCCTACAACAGATGTATCCACACTCTTTCATCAAACAGCATAATCGGTCCTTACGAACTAGCGTTTCTTGAAGAATAGGGAGAAGGGAACACGCCATACTTGCAACAAGATAGTATTGCTGATAAGGGTGATCAGCGCAAACGTCCAAGGTGGCACACCTTTATCAACGAAGACGCCACGCAACAACATGGCCACAGGCCATGCAGCAAGCCAAGCGAGAAAGGTTCTTAACGCAAACTTACCCGTGTTACGCTCAAGCCCACGTTTGAATGCACCAACAAAAGGTGCAACCAGGAACCAGCCGATAGCGAAAGGCAAGGCGGTGATAACAGGACCAAGAATGTTATTGCCTTCACCATGACTTCGGCGTCCGATAAGCGCGAAGACGAGGAAGACGATAATATCTCCGACGACGAGAATGGCGGTACGTTGCCAACCGGTAGTGCCTTGACCACCAAGCGTCTCAGTTACTGAAGCACTTGCTTCGTTTGCGCGTTCTTTGATATCCATATTATTTTACCCTTCTTGTTTTATGTTGTTTTGTAATTGCTTCGCTTGCTGTTCGCGTACCAACTCTTCGACAGCGGCAAGTTCGGTACGCACTCCACGAATACGTAGGGCGACAACAGCTAGATAGATAAAGATGCCAAGCCACGCAACTGCATAAGCTGCGACTAAATATGGTTGCATTGTAATCCTCTTTTATTTTCTATCAACATCTGTATGAGTCTGATGTATCACATCCTTTTACATATCAGGAGGGTGTGATACATCAGACCCGTACAGCATGATATTTACATATCATATTCTACGGTTGCACGAAGGCGTTGAGCTAACGTTTGCAATTTTTGAAATTGATAAACATACAGCATCAGAAAGGCATAAAGTAGAGTAAAGCCTACAAGAGAAACCATTAACGTGGTAACAACAGACGGTGGTAAGGCTCCCGAAACGCCGACTTCAGCACTTGGATGTAGCCCACGCCACCAATTGACAGCTTCGTAGATAATGGGTACATCAAAGACGCCTATGATGGCAAGCACAGCACCAGCATTGGCACTGGCAGGTGTACGACCCATGTAACTGCGTATCATCAAGTAGCCAACGTACATGAACCACAGGACAAGAGAGGCTGTAAGCTTAGGATCCCATGACCACCATGTGCCCCACGTTGTACGCCCCCAGATAGAGCCAGTGATAAGAGTTAGCGTGATGAAAACAGTTCCAATTTCGGCTGAGGCTCGCGCGACCCAATCCCAACGCTCGTCACGTTTCCAAAGATATACAATGCTGGCAATAGCCATGACGACAAAGGCTAGCATGCCTATCCATGCAATGGGGACGTGGAAATAGAAAATGCGCTGCGCTGGCCCCTGAACCTGATCAGTCGGAGCATACAAAAAGGCCATTGGGATCGTTATCATGATGCCGATAAAAGCAAGAACACCGATAATGAGCGAGACAATAGGCAAACGTTCTTTCGTTGCTCTACTAGCAGCCCCACGCGGTACAATCTGTGTTGTCTCTTTATTTGCCAGAGCCATAACGTTATTCCTCTATCACAAACTGAAAAGTGAGCGTCGAAACACTCAGAAAGATGATATCAAACGCGATAATAAGTCCTAACCAAGGCGGTTCGTTCACAGAGGGAACTAATAATGCCCCTGTCGCACGTACCGCCGCGATAACAACAGGTACAATCAAAGGAAAAACCAGGATAGGTAATAGTAATTCTCTCGCTCGTGTTGCCGCCGCCATTGTCGCGAAAAGCGTTCCAATAATAGCGATACCAAGCGTACCAAGCAAGACGATTGGAATAAGCGAACCCACGAACAGTGGTACATCAAAAAGAGCCGCGTAAACAGGGAGCGCGATCAGTTCCACGACACCAATGAAGAGCACATTGCCAAGCAGCTTGGCAAGATAGATTGCCTTGCGGTTCACGGGACACAGTAACAAACGGTCCATTGACCCCTGCTCACGTTCGGCGGCAATCGTGCGCCCAAGTCCTAACAGACTGGCAAAGATAAAGGCTACCCACAACGCTCCCGGTGCTACAGCCGCTTTGTTGTCAACATGTAAGTCAAAAGCAAAGTTGAAGATAACAAGGATAAGAAGCGCGAACATACCCATGCTTGTCCATGTTTGCTTGCTACGCAGTTCGTACCGTACATCCTTTACAAGAATCGCCCATACATGCTCAAAGAAGATGCGTTGTGTGTTCATGGCGTCACCAGCTGTTGATACGCATGCTGCAATTCTTCCAGCAGCAGAGACGGCGTTTCGTGCCGATACACAACGCGGCCTTTATTGAGCAAGACAATATGTGTACCAAGGTTTAATGCACGCTCTAGCTGATGTGTTGTAAAGAGTGTTGTACCACCACGCTCTGTATGCTCCTGTAACAGGGCATCAATTAACGTCTGGCCTTCCTGGTCAAGTCCGGTATCCGGTTCGTCAAGCAAAAGCAGTTGTGGCATATGCAGTAAGGCACGTGCCCATGATAAACGTTGCACCTGTCCACGAGAAAATGTACTGATACGCTCACGCATACGCTTTTCTAAGCCAACGCGCTGAATAAGAGTTACGGCGCGCTCTTGTGCTTGTGGAACATTGTACATCCGTCCAAAGAAGAGCAGATTTTCCAAAGCGGTTAACTCTTCGTATAAATAGGGCTGGTGCGCCACAAATCCCACGCGTTGTCGTATCGCTTGCGCGTCTTCCAGAATATCAAGTCCCGCCACAGTAATAGTCCCTGCACTCGGCTTTGTCAGGCCAGCCAGGATACGGAGCAATGTTGTTTTACCTGTACCATTAGAGCCTAAGATAGCTACCCGTTCGCCTTGTTTTACTGTCAAGTCAATCCCACGCAGAATTGGTTTAAGACCATACGTTTTTTTGAGGCCAACAATGCTCATGTACGGATCTGCCTCTACACGCCCTGTTACAGCATCAGGTGTGGGAAGAGGGTGTGCTGAAGCAGACCCGTACAGAAATGGCACATTCGTCATCGGCGTGACGCCTCCTGCTCACTGAGCAGCGAACGGAGACGTGCTTTGGTTTTGGCACGACGCTCATTATACACATTTTTAGAGAGCTTGCCCGATTTAAATGCTTTGTCAAGCGTAAGCAGTTCTTGTAAAAGTATCTCTTTCTTATTCTTTGGTGTGGTAAGTTCTTTCTGTGCTGTCACACTTTTTGCTACCGCTGGTTTCTCGTTAGTGCGCTTGCGTGTGGCTACTTTTTTCTTGCGCCGACTCAAGCTATAGATATAACCCAGGATTGCAATAATTGCAAGCAATACGATACCGCCCCCAATAGTCCAGATGATGTTTGTATTAAGAACAGGTGACGTATTGGTGTTGGCCGTTGGAAGTCCTGCCAGGCTCACATGAATCTCATCGTTTGTCAGCAAATCCTGTGATGTAAAAAGTCGATACTGGTGATCGCCGGAGTTTGTGAGACCTGCGGAGGACATAAAGCCAGGATCGACCTGTATACTTGGTGGCACCAGGAGCGAGAGCTGCAACGTTGGGTAGACAAAAACATAACTAAAATCATATGCCGTCGCGCTATAAGGTATATCGTATGAGAATGAGAACTGGGTAATACCCGGTGGTAGCGCGGCATCTGTCGCGAAGCCAAGATCAACCTGAATAGTATTATAGCCATCAAAACCCGTTCCCAACGCTACATTTCTAGCCTTACCAGGTAGTGAGAAACGCAAGGCATTTGGCTTGCCCTTACTTGTGTCGAACGAGCCAACATATGTATGTGAGTCCAAATTTCTAAATGAGAATATTTCGGAGACGCTCATCGTCTGCTTTTGGGCATCCGGCTGATGCATCAAAATTGTGCCTTGTAGCACGGCAATTTTAGCGGTACTCTTTGTCGCCTCGTACACAGTCAGATTTACCTGCTGCACAGGTTTACTATCGAGGGCAACCAAATTACTGATATATTGCGCTCCTTGATACTTCATATAGGTAGCATAAGTGATAGTCTTGTCTGTCGCCAGATTCGCAAAGCTATAGTTACCGTGTGCATCTGTAGTGACCGTTGACACATCTCTTGAGCTAGCTCCTTGCGCCTCTTGCAACGTTACCTGTTGTCCTGCTAACGGTGCATTATTTTTTGTACCGTCAAGCACTTGCCCTGTAATATGTCCAACGTTGGCAAAGCCATGAGCCGAAGCCGATAACGGGAATAAGAGAAACGATGCAAGGATACAGATCATCAGTAGGGGCCATAATTCATTACGCCCTTTCTCCCACATGTGTTTAGTGGAGAGCGTAGAAATGTATATATAATCCTTTTGCATTCGTATATGTGAGAAAGGGCATAATGAATTATGGCCCCTACAAACACATTCTTGTTTACTGCCTTGCATCGTTCTCTTGTTCCTTTAGTGTACGGAGTTGCTCCTCAATGAGGTCATCAAGTGCTTTGTCATCGTCATACGTCTCTACAACCACAGCACCTTGTTCTTCATCATGACGTGATTTCAGTGCGATCAGCGCACGTCTTACATAGCGTTCACGTAACGTATTGTAGTCCTCTTCTGAGATATTGCCAAGTTGATAGTCTAACTCGATTTCCTGCAACGCACTCCTTGCCGATTGCTCACGCTCGGTTACAGGATTGGCAACACTCGTCTTAGGTGTTTCGCTTACAACCATTGTTGGAACATAACGAAAAATCGGGGCAAGCACAAAGGTGAGCGAGATAACACCCAATCCAATCGCAAGCAGAATAGAGAAAAGTTGCATTAAAACCCCTCCTTCTGCCGTATACGCGGTACTGAATGATTGAAGAGAACATCCTCCGCGGCAAGTTCACGTTCAAGCTGAGTACGGTACTGCGCTAACTCGGCCTCGTTCATGTCGCCAAGTTCAGTATCTTCCTCCTGCGCTACACTTCCTGTATCTAACTTGCCTTGCCTTACAACATTTGCTGCTACGTTTACAACTGATGTACGCCAGTCGCGTAGAGTAAAAAGTATCAGGACCATACCACCGAGCAAAAGAGCAATAGGGGCAAGCCATGCGAGAAGTGAGAAGCCCCACCAGGGCGGCGACCATACAATCTGCTCACCATATCTCTCGCTAAAGTACTCGATAATCTGCTGATCTGATTGTCCCGCCAGTATTTGTTGACGAATGATCGCGCGTATTTGCTGCGCTCTATCCACAGACGAATCCGCTACAGACTCTCCCTGACATACAGGGCATTTAAGCTGCGCTCCCAGCTTTTGTACATGCTGATCCAACGTCTCATGCGTGGATGAGGTAAACGACATATAAGACCACAGTGCAGCAATCAGCAAAACAACCCCAACAAGGATGAATAAAGACCGTGTAGGGACGGATGTATCGCGTCTGGCCGTGGAAGCATTTGTCGAACGAGGACGCGATACATCCGTCCCTACAGCTACCTCATGTTTCATGCAAGGACCTCCTTGGCAGGTTCAGGCTGAGCCGCACGTTGTGTTACCATCATCTTGCGGCGTTCAGGCCACCAGCAGAGAATGCCACCAAGCAACATCAGTAAGCCACCATACCAGACGAGCGAGGTAAGCGGGTTCACATAAATGTGAATTGTTGCCTCTCCTGGCCCTTGAAAGTTTTCCAGGACAACATAAAAATCGTTTAAGCCAATCGAGGTAATTGATATCTGACTCGCTGGCTGGTCCTGAAAGCTACGATAAAAGGTACGCCCCGGATAGATGTATTGCTGTAGATGACCATCACGCCAGATTTGAAGCTGAGATGTGATGATCTCCTTATCAGATTGCTTGTCGTCAAGATTGCCAAAGTAGACGAGGCGATTGCCCGCCATTGTCGTCTCTTGCCCCGATTTGAGCACAACATCTTTCTGAGTCTGGAAAAAGTGCGAACCGATCACGCCAACAGCAAGCAAAGCTAATCCTAGATGAACAATGTAGCCACCATAGCGTTGTCGATAGCGATTGAACAGCATATAAAGCGCGATGGGATAGGGTTCCCCATGAGCATGACGTACCAGCATACCACGCCAAAGTTCGTAAAGAATGGCTGAAGCGGTAAAAGCACACACCGAGAAACCAATATTGGCTACAACATCGGTTACACCAAGTATTGGTAAGACAACGGCACATACCGCAGCAAGTACGGCTGGCACACTGAGGTTGCGCCACAGCGAACGCAGGGAAGTACGTCTCCACGCGAGCAAGGGTCCAACACCCATTGCTAGCAGCAAGAGCACAAACAGTGGTCCGTTGACGTTCTCATAGAACGGAGGACCTACCGTCATAGACTGCTTGTGCAGGGCGACAGAGATAAGCGGGAAAATGGTTCCCCAAAGAGTTGCAAACGTAATTCCAATGAGCAATAAGTTGTTCAACAGAAAGACACCTTCGCGTGAGACGACAGAATCAAACTCTTGCTCCGGCTTCAAACGTGGCAAACGATAGAGAAAGAGTGCCGTTGAAACAACGATAATCAGTATCAGGAATACCAGGAAGTACGAGCCAATCGCGGAATAGGCGAACGAATGGACGGAACTGATAATTCCGCTTCGTACCTCGAAAGTACCAAAGATTGATAACGCGAACGAGGCCATGACGAGGAAAAGGTTCCAGACCTTGAGCATACCGCGCCGTTCCTGCACCATAGTGGAATGCAGAAACGCTGTGGCAGTCAACCACGGCAACAACGCAGCATTCTCCACCGGGTCCCAGCCCCAATAACCGCCCCATCCAAGTACATGATAGGCCCACCACGCACCGAGAATAAGGCCCGTGGTTTGAATAGACCATGCCGCCAAGGTCCAGCGTCGAATTGAGCGCAACCATTCGCTATCCAATTTGCCCGTGACAAGGGCGGCTACTGCGAAAGCAAACGGGACCGCAAAACTCATATAACCCATAAGCAACATTGGTGGATGAATGAGCATACCTGGGTCCATTAAAAGTGGGTTGAGACCACTTCCATCAGCAGGTGGTACACCAGAGAGTCGCACAAATGGATTCGAGACCGAGGTCAGCACAATCAGCAAAAAGGTCTCGATAGCCATTAAGGTGACAATTACATATGGAACGAGAACAGCCGATACGCGACGGGATGTAATAATAAAGATGGCAGAGAAGACTGCCAGCATGAGACCCCAGTAGAGTAGCGACCCCTCTTGCCCTCCGTAAAAAGCCGAAATAGTATAATACCAAGGCATTGATAGGCTAGAATGATCAGAAACATAGCGCAAACCAAAATCATGAGTCAAGAATGATTCAACTAACGCATATGAGGCTAGAAGCAAGAAAAATGTTACTGCAAGCACACTACGTTTCGCACTCATAACTAATGCTTGCGCGGATGCAGGTATTCGATGCACTGCCCCTATAACCGCAATAATCATGGCAAGGACAGAAAAGCCCAACGCTAAAATAAGTGCGATAACACCAATATCTGAAAAATACACGATGAGTTATCCCTTGTTAGACAGGGAAACCGCTACCTTCATCATTTCCCAAATGCGGTTCGGGTCTCCCTGTTCATTCTCCTAATACATTACTATTTTGTCACTGGTGTTGCCGATTGAAATTTCGATGGACATTTTGTCAGCAACGTTTGCGCTTGAAAGGGTCCTTGTCCACTATACTTTCCCTCAACGACAACCTGGATACCTACGTTGAAAATATCAGGCACGACGCCACTGTAGGTTACAGGTAAAGCATTCTTGCCATCATTAATCATAAACGAGATACGCTCGTTGGCGTCGTCGCGTACAATTGAACCCCTCTGCACAGTTCCTGCCACACGCACTGATTGGGAAGTACAGGTCATACAATTATGTAGTTCTGTCACAGTCATATCGTAAGCGGCAGTTGCTTGTGTGTTGACAACGACGAGATACACAATAGCCCCAAGAATAGCTATACCTGCGAGTAGAAAACTCAACGGTATACGTCGTTTGCGTTGTGGTCGTTGCGGTAATGCATGTGCATCAATAATAGCAGGTTGCACGATAGGAACCTCTCTTTTTCAGTGCGGTGCGATTGTTGCTTCAAATAATTGATTGAGTATAGCACCAAGAATAAATACCAGGATACCGAGGGCAAGCATCAGTTGTGGTGCGACCTTCGATAAACGCGTTGTACGCTTCGCAAGCCGCCGGATATTGCTTTGTCCAATATAGAGCGCGAGTATAAATAGTCCCATAGCACCCAATATCTTGAGTACCAACACAACAATGTAAGGTAAACCAAGTGTTGTCTGTGTCAAACGGTCAAATGTGAGATATGCTCCGCTTAACACTAACACACCTATACAAACATTAACCATACGCTTGAACAGATTAGCAATATTGCCAGCGACAGCAGGAGTCGCACCGCCAAGACGTAAAGCAGGGATTACAACGAGCAGATACATAATACTACCACCCACCCAAGCTGCCGCAGAGACGGTATGCACAACACGTACCAGCACGCGTATTGCCAGCATCATGACCTGATTTTGCTCATCTCCAGCTTGACGCCAGCATCGTTCAACTGCACATTCCACATTGCTTTAATAATACCTTCGCGGTTGATAAAAACAGTTAAGGGAATCGTGGTTACACCATATGCAACTGCCGTTGAACCTGTAACCGTATCTTGCACTCCTGAATAGGTAATGCCATACTTTTTGTTAAACGCGTCAATATCTCCTGGACTTTCGGCGGCTGCATTAATACTGATGAATTGCACACCTTGAGCCTGCCATTTAGGGACATTCGTTTTTAGGAATGGTGCTTCATCATTGCATGGAACACAAGACGATGACCAGAAATTGAGAATAACAGACTTGCCCTTGAACTGTGACATACGCATCTTTTGTGTACTACCAAACGACCCGTTGGGGGTGATCAGCGTCAGGTCAGGTGCTGGCTTCCCCAAAAGTGGACTATTCACATCCCCCACTGTCGCTGAACTATTACTTGCCTGTTGTGCGGGTGTTGTAAGTTGTGTCCAAAGTAATATGAGCAGAGCCACGTTTAGTACACTCACGACCACAAAGACAGTAACGTTGCGCTTGCGAGAGTGCTTCTTTTGAACTACTGATGGCTCCGATGCATCCGCATGTAATTTTTTAGATGTAGTGCTATTGACTTCCATCGCTTCTCGCAACCTATCTTTCTCACAAAGTAAATTCTTCTGTCTGATTATCATGCTTATGCCTGATAGCTGGCTTGCAGTCCGTTAAGACGACCTTACAGCTACCTAAACATTTTGTGATGGACGATTTCCTATCTTCATCATTATCTGTATTGACACTGTTCGCTTTACTGTGTTACTCTTCAATAAGCGTGATAAAGGTGATGCTTCATTACGTATATATTTGTGGAAACCTTACCATTGTCTCGGTGTAGAGCACATGGAAGGAACCTCGTTGGCGTACAGTGTAAACAGATTTTATTAGGTACACAGTGTGTGTACACTCAACGGCCCAAAGGAGGGCTTGCATGCAGTATCTTTCCTCATTCCGTTTGAAATCCTTTTCCCAATTCGCGCTACTCATCCTTACTGTTTTGGTACTGGCACCACTTGCCGCATGTGGAGGTACAACAACTACAGGTAATAGCGGTAGCGGCAGCAGTAGTAGTGGTCCTGTCACTCTCACGTTTGCATCATGGGTGCCTGGCGTTGACAAAGCGGCAGCATTGTTTACAGCATCGCATCCAAACATCAAAATAAATGTGCAATCAGTTCCTGCTGGTAACAACGGTACCTACGCCAAGTTTCTCACAGAAATTCAGGCGAAGAATGCTCCCGATTTAGGTCAAGTTGAATACCAATTCCTCCCAACGTTTGAGGGCACTGGCGGCTTGCTTGATATGTCCGCATACAATGCTGCCTCGGTCAAAAGCGATTTCGTGCCGTGGACATGGAACCAGTCAACACAGGGCAGTGCTATTTATGCCATTCCGCAGGATACAGGTCCAATGGCAATGTTTTACCGCGCCGACCTCTTCAAAAAGTACGGCATTGCAGTACCAAAGACATGGGCCGACTACGCCACCGCTGCTGCAAAGCTTCACGCTGCGAATGCACAGTACTACATCACTGACTTCCCCCCAAAGGAAGCAGGTCAGTACATCGGCTACGCATGGCAAGCTGGCTCAAAATGGTTCCGTATTAACGGTCAATCATGGTCTGTTGGTATCAACGACGCAGCCTCAAAAGAGGTCGGCAACTACTGGCAGAGTCTGTTAGACAAAAAGCTTGTCAAGACAGACCCCGACTTCTCACAGGCTTGGTATAACGATCTGCAAAATGGTGGTGCAGCAACCTGGATATCAGCCGTTTGGGGCGCGAACACCATTCTCTCCAATGCTCCAAAGACCTCTGGCGATTGGGCGGTCGCGCCAATGCCACAATGGTCTGCTGGTCAGAATGTTGCAGGCAACTGGGGTGGTTCGACAACAGTAGTGTTTAAAAACTCACAGCATCCAAAAGAGGCAACCGAGTTCGCTATGTGGCTTAACACTAACCAGGATAGTGTTAAGAGCATGATTACAACTGCTCAGCTTTACCCGGCACTTACATCGTTACAAAGCACACCTGCAAGCGACGCTGTGAAGACATTCTATGGTGGGCAGGACATCTTCAGCACATTCAAGGACGCATCAAACAGTGTTGATGTGAACTTCCAATGGGGACCTACCATGAACCAGGTCTTTACGGACATTGGCGACAACTTTAGTAACGCTGTCGATGGCAAAACCACGCTCTCCGCCTCGCTCGATTCGGTTCAAACCAGTACGATAGCAGCGATGAAGAAGCAAGGCTTTAGCGTAAGTTCCTAAACAACTAATTAGGGCATACATGTTATCGCCCTGTAGGATACTTCTACAGGGTGATAACATGTAGAAGGTGTTTTCTACCCAAGTAGAGGATTCTTACAGAGAGGAAAATAACAATGGCTCTTGAGGCAACACCCTCACGTGTCGGAGTAGCGACAGGAAGACAGCGACAAACAAGGTATACTGCACGTCGAGCAAGAATCCCTTATCTTTTCATTGCTCCCTTTGCATTCTTTTTTCTAATGTTTTTTATCGTTCCTATCTTCTATGCCATCTACCAAAGTCTCTTCCGCTCACAGCGGAGTGGTCTTGGATTGGGCGCACCAACAATCACATTTAATGGCTTAGGAAACTACCACGATGTATTTCTGGACGGAAAGTTTTTTGAGGGCTTAGGTCGTCTTTTACTTTTTGGTGTTGTCCAGGTTCCTGTCATGCTCGGATTAGCACTTTTGCTGGCACTCATGCTTGATTCAGCAGCAGTACGCTTCAAAAGCTTCTTTCGTATCGCCTTCTTCATTCCTTATGCTGTCCCTGGTGTGGTGGCCGCTCTTATTTGGGGATTCCTCTATGCGCCACAACTCAGTCCTTTTGTGAAGGCGTTTGTAGGGATTGGTATTCACATAGACTTGCTTGGTAGTAATACTATCCTGTGGTCAATGGCGAATATTGTTACGTGGGAGTTTACAGGCTACAACATGCTTATCATCTTTGCATCGTTACAAGCCATTCCTGTGGAACTATCAGAGGCGGGTCGTCTCGATGGGTGTACAGGCTTTAATATCGCACGCTACATCAAAATTCCAATTGTTGCTCCTGCCCTTGTTCTAACATGCATTCTCTCTATCATTGGCACACTCCAACTCTTTACAGAACCACAGGTATTGACACAGATATCGAATAGCATCACAAGCTCCTACACACCAAACTTGTATGCGTACTTTACGGCATTTAGCAATAACAACTACTACTATACGGCCGCACTTTCAGTTGTGCTTGCTATCGTTACCTTTGTCTTTTCATTCGGCTTCTTGCGTTTAACACAGCGACAGTCAGGAGTGTAAACGATGGCAACAACACCACAAACGCTCGTTACATCGAGGACGAAAAACGCTTCAACAGCCAAAACAGCACAGCGTGCCAGCCGCTTCCGTCCATCAAATGTGCTCATCATGGGCTTTCTCTTTATCATCTCGATCTACTTTCTGCTGCCCGTCTACTGGATGGTTATTTCCGCCACCAAAACTTCTGGCGACTTGTTTGGAAGCAACGGTCTCTGGTTCGCGGACCACTTCAGCTTGTTTGACAACCTGAACCATGTGTTCACTTACGATAATGGTCTCTATAGTTTATGGCTGTTAAACTCGTTCATTTACTCTACAGCAAGTGCGACTATTGGAACGCTCTTCTCAGCAATGGCTGGCTATGCACTGGCAAAGTTTGTGTTCAAGGGCAAGAACTTAATTTTCTCGATCATCTTAGGAGCTATTCTTGTGCCAGGACCTGCTCTTGTGTTGCCTCTTTACTTGCTGATGAGCGGGCTGAATTTGACAAACACTTATTGGGCAGTCATTCTGCCAAGTATCGTCAGTCCTTTTGGTGTGTATCTTTCACGCATCTATGCACAAGGGTCTGTACCAGATGCACTGCTTGATGCATCACGTGTCGATGGGGCAGGTGAGTTCCGCACCTTCTTTTCAGTGGTTATTCGTATCATGTCACCAGCATTAGTCACGGTTTTCCTCTTTCAGTTCGTGGCGGTATGGACAAACTACTTCTTGCAATACGTCATGATTAGCAACCCAAGTCTGTATCCTGTAACAGTGGGGTTGGCAACCTGGAACAGCTCATACACAAGTGGTGGAGCACAACAGTATGTGTATAGCCTGATTGTCACAGGGTCGCTCCTCTCGGTGCTACCCCTGATTATTGGCTTCCTATTATTGCAACGCTATTGGCGCAACGGTCTGACACTGGGAAGTGTTGTGGGCTAAAGAAAGAGAGATTCTACAAACAAAATACGCTCACGTGAGCGTATTTTGTTTGTAGAATCTCTCTTTCACTACTTTTTTGTGGTTTTATGCGGCTTCTCTTCAACCTTGTGAGCCTTACTCTCCTCTTTATGTTCAGCCTTTGGCTTGTGAGCTTTACTTTCTTCCTTGTCGTCAGCTTTCGCGGTACTTTTACTCTCCTCTTTATGCTCAGCTTTTGCGGTACTCTTGCTCTCGCCCTTGTGTTCGGCTTTCGTGCTATGACGGACTGAACTTTTTTCGGAAGAGGTGTCGCGGCTTACAAGTTTGAAGAAGCGACTTTCTTCACCACTTGAAGTGTGCTCTTGATAGAGGAAGGCAAGATTCTTTTCATCGAACTTTGCGAAAAACTCTTCCCAACTTATTTCTTCAAGCGAACCAGCTCCACTATAGCCGGGGAAGTCGATACGCAAGACACCAGCCTCACCATCCCTCTCAGTACTTTTTACCGTTGCAGGTTTCCCACCGCGTGCCTCAGACCACGCCTGTATCGTCTTATGGTCGGTTGTTGTCTTCGATTCACTAGCCATGAACAAATACCTCCAAACTAAATAACACGTTCTTTAAAGAAGCTAACGAGTATGTTGGCATCCTTTTTATTTACGTTAACAACAGAAAGAGAGTTTCAGGGGATGATTATTACGATAAAACGTAATAATCATCCCCTGAAACTCTGCTCTTTAAGCCATTGTTGCAGGAATAAGCTCGACTTTCACCCAACCATCTTCACGCTCGTCGAACGCTTTGTAGGCATCGAGAGCCGAGACGAGGGGCGCGTGTTGCGTCAAAATCTGCGTTGGATCAACCATACCCGTACTGATAAGGCTCATCAGTGTCGGTATGTACTTGCGTTGTGGACAATGACCCATCGTGAGGGTAACGTTTTTGTTCATTACAATACCAAGTGGGTATACCTGTACTGTTTCAGGATAAACCCCAATGATTGCGATTGTGCCACCCTTTGCCACAACCTCAGCACCCCACTGCAATACCTGTGAGGGTGCATCACCAGGATGAAAGTTGTCACCCTGAGGGTTTGTTTCTTTCTCGGCCTGCTGTTTTGCCTGATTCAAGGTCTTCGATTGAATCAGTGCTTTCGCTTGCTGGATAATACCACCATGTGGACGATTGGCATCAACTCCAACCGCGTCAATCACGCGGTCTACACCAATCTTACCAGTAAGACTTTTGATCGTTGACACAGGGTCATCTTTATCGTAATTGATTGCCTCCGCCCCTAACTTCGCTGCCAGCTCAAGACGTGAGGGAATAGCATCAACAGCAAAGATGCGACCAGCTCCCATTAACTGAGCACAAAGAATGGATAAAAGACCAACAGGGCCACAACCAAAGATCGCAACAGTATTGCCTGTTTTGATTTGTGCAATGTCCGCAGCATAGTAAGCTGTTGGGAAAAGGTCCGAGAGCAAAATGGCCTGATCGTCGCTAATAGAGTCGAACAACTTTACCAGCACGTTGTCAGCAAACGGAATACGTGCTTTTTCAGCCTGTAAACCATTGTAAGAACCGTTAGGTTTCGGACTACCGAAAAGGGCAGAGACGGTATGAGGTCCATTTGGATTCGCGTTTAGACAGAGGTCGTAACGCTCATCTTTACAATTTTCACAATAGCCACAGGAGATCGACGAGGTGACAACCACACGATCCCCGACCTTGATAGTCTTTACATCAGCACCAACCTGCTCAACCACGCCAATGGCTTCATGACCTAAAATGGTACCTGGCTCCATCTGCGCCTCGGTACCGCGTACCATATGTAAATCGGTGCCACAAATCGCGCTGGCAGTAACACGGATAATCGCGTCTTTGGGGTCCTGTATCTTTGGTTCGGGCACATCATCTACGCTGATATTCCCGACGCCGTGAAAGACGACAGCTTTCATATGCTTGCTCTCCTCTTTGCTATTGTTTTACCGATGGTAGTAGTTCGACCTTGATCCAGCCCGGCTGTCGCTCGTCGAACGCTTTGTAGGCGTCGATCACCGAGGTCATAGGTTCGCGTTCAGTCAATACCTGCTCTGGATGAATAAGACCAGCAGCAACCATGCTAACAAGCGATGGCAGGTACTTACGGTGATTACAGTTGCCCATGTTGATTTTGAGTTGGCGGCTCATCGCTAGACCAATGGGGAAAAATTGCATTGTTTGTGGATAGACGCCGATAATGCCGAGCGTACCGCCTTTTGCAATCGCCTGTACTTCCCATAAAGCCGCCTGTCCAGGTGCATCGCCCTGATGCCAGTTACCATTCTTTGGCTTATTCTTGGGAGCAACCTGTTTCATCTGCTGCTCGAATTGGGCCTGCATCTGGTCAGCCTTTTCGGATGCAGGACCCGAATGTGGACGGTTAGCGTCAACACCAACGGCATCAATCACGCGCATTACCCCTACGCCCTGAGTCAGTTCCTCGATCTGAGCAACAGGATCAACCTCATCGAAGTTAATAGTTTCCGCACCTTGCTTACGCGCCATCTCAAGACGTGAGGGAATATTGTCAACCGCGAAGATGCGTCCTGCCGCCATTAGCTTGGCACTGGCAATCGCAAACTGTCCTACCGGCCCACAGCCAAAGACCGCAACCGTATCGCCCTCTTCAATACCAGCAAGTTCAGCACCAAAGTAGGCGGTAGTGAAAATGTCGGATAGCATAATCGCTTGGTCGTCAGTGACGTTCTCAGGAACTTTGACAAGATTGATAGGCGCAAACGGTATACGCGCATATTCTGCCTGTAAACCGTCAAAGCCACCAGAGGGAAGTGGACCACCGAAGAAGGCCGTCCCTGCCGAGGGACCATTAGGATTGGCAACATCACACTGTGCATAATAACCATCACGGCAGTAAGCACAGTAGCCGCAGCCGATAGTGGATGGAATAACGACACGCTCTCCTACCTTGAAGTTACGTACATCGCTCCCAACTGCTTCAACAATACCAACACCCTCGTGCCCTAGAATAGTGCCGGGCTTCATACCGGGGAAGGTGCCACGAATCATATGGAGGTCAGTCCCACAGATCGCACTTGCAGTAAGACGCACAATCGCATCCTGAGGGTCCTTGAGTTTTGGATCACTTACATTATCGAGCCGGATATCACCTAGCCCGTGATAGACAACTGCTTTCATGCTGCTTCCCTTCTTCGCTCACAAAAGGCTAATTCTATAGCTGTTATAGGTTTTTCATAGACACAAGGATACACGAATAAACCGCGAGAATTGGTGACTCAAGTATAAGCAACACAAAAAGTATGGCGCGTGAGCAATGCTCATGCGCCACACTTTTTGTGTTGTCTTACCCTATTGCAACCGCTCTGTGAGCAGGTTTCGTTCCCATCGTCCACCACAAAAGAGCGACGATGACAATAAGAATACCCAGGATAGTAACCACGACCTGTAGCAGCATACCAATAAAGGCAATGAGCAGGCCGATAGCGGTGATAATGGGCCAGATGCTAGGAGGAGCCTGTGTCTTATAAGTTGCTAACAGCACCTCTTCTGCTTGAGCAAGTAGTTCAGCCTCTGCTACCTCACGCACAGAGAGCAGACGATCAATACTTTCTTGCATAACACGAGCATCGAAAGGCTTTGTCAAGCATGCAATCTGAGGTTGCTTTGTTGAAGATGTGTAGAGAATTGGAAGTCGCTCCCATGCTAATACAATCGTTGGGATAGAGGCAAATGCGGTTATGTTCTGCACATTGGTAAGCAAGGACAAATCACTATGAACACCACTATCGACATCGACGATAAGCAGGTCAGGTGTGTCTATAGGAACGATATGGACAAGAGAACTTGCTTCGACTACATGCATGTTACGATGCTGTAAACCAAGTGCAATGAGTCGGCGTAGTGATGTATCTGCTTCTATCACCAGGACAGTGGGCTTCTTCCCTTGCGACATGAACCTTTTCTCCGTGTACTATCAATCTTGTTTCTCACTTATGGGAAGCATAGAAGGTTGACATTGCGATAGGTTTAACAGTGAAAAGTTATTCCTTACAACAACCTGAATAAAACATCAGGTATACACACTAGGGTGTAATGAGAGAAGCAGGATACTATGATTTCGCCAACTTATAACCCACATCGGGAACTGTAAGAACATATCGAGGATGTCGTAAATCCACTTCAATTTTGCGGCGTAAACGGCTAATATAAACCCAGATGAAGTCGATGTCGCGGTTGTATTCGGGTCCCCAGACTTTCTCCAGTAACAACTCATGCGTGACGACCATACCGACATTTTGTGCTAGCGTGCTTAAAAGTTTGTATTCGGTGCGACTGAGCTGTACAACACGGTTTTGAACAGTAACGATGTGTTGAGCATAATCTATCACAAGATCGCCTGTGGAGAAGATAGCCTGCGTGGGTGCAAGCTCTGGTAGAGCGGATTGACGACGTAGTAGGGCGCGCACTCTTGCCAGAAGTTCTTTCATACCAAAGGGTTTGATAACGAGATCGTCGCCCCCAAGGTCAAAGAGTTGCACACGCTCATCTTCATCACAGTTATCGCAGAGCATAATAACGGGACGTTGAGAGAATTCACGTAGACGTTGTAGCAATTCAACGCCACTCATATCGGAGAGACGCGTCGAGAGTAAAATAACATCTGGCTCCTCAAGATCGAGTTGACGCAAGAATTGCACACCATGGCTGACCGTCTGCACACGATATTGCTGTTCCTCCAAGTTGCTGCGAAGATAGCGCGTCATACGTGCATCGCTTTCAGCAAGGAGGACACGTGTGCGCTTGTCTTGCTTAAATGATTGTGAACGCAGATTTTGTGTCGTGGGAACAGCGTTTTGTAGAGGAGTGCTTTGTAGCGCAGTCTGCGCTTGTGCCGTCAAAGGCATACGTGGCGCGAGTGGCAAGGTAAAATAGAAGGTTGTGCCTTGACCAATTCCTGCTGAGTCGGCCCAAATCTTGCCACCATGTGCTTCAACCGTGGCGCGTGTAGCTGCGAGGCCAAGCCCACTTCCATTTGGTTGCTCATCATTTTTCTGTACACGGTAGAAACGATCAAAGATATGGTCGAGATGTTCTGAGGAGATGCCAATACCCTTGTCCGCGACACCAATTCGCAGTTCGACATCGTTTGCCTCAACACTCACCGTTATAGTCGTACCAGCAGACGAGTAGGTAACAGCGTTGTTCAAGATATGGTTCATAGCTTGCTCAATACGTGGCGCATCACAAACAATGGTCGGGACCTCTGACACAACAAGCGAAAAGCGATGTGTAACGACACGCTTTTGCCAGCGTTCGATGAGTTGGCGCAACAACTCTGGCAACTGCACCTGTGCGAGATGCAGGTTTTGTGTTCCTGCATCAAGACGCCACACGTCTAAGAGCGTGTTGAGCACGTCGTAGAGACGGTCAGATTGAGCATCAATCATCTGAAGCATCTCGCGCTGCATAGCGGGGTCCCAACGCGCGGAACTTCCAAGCAGAGTTGTAGCGCACCCCTTGATAATTGCTAGCGGTGTCTTGAGTTCGTGAGCGGCAAGGGCAAGCGTCTCGCTACGTCCTTCGAGGGCAGAATGTTCAAGGGTCACATCATCGAAAAGAATGCCACGTCCGAGCAGATGACCGAGATCATCACGAACGGGGAAGCTATGCACACGCAGCCAGCGCACAGCCGCATCTGAGAGTGTGGAAAAGGCCGATATATCAGTCGAATATTCCTGGTCAGGATGGTCCCATACGCGATTCAGTTCACTATGAACAGAGGTAGGGTCAGAAGCAATTGAGAGTAAGTGTTTACGCACGTCGAAAGTGTGCGCTACAGTAAGCTCGCTTTTCCCTATATTAAGAAGCCGCAAGACACTCTCATTGGAATAACTAACGTGTTCTCGTGAGTTGAGCAGAAGTAAGCCGCTGCTCATATTCGCGGCCACCTCTGCAAGAACATGATATTCCTGGGTAAAACCTGTTGGTACGCTATTCTGTAGTGAACTGGTTACGTTGTTGGTATGTTCCATGCCATCCCCATCGCCTGCTTGCATTATAAATCGCCTCTCCCATTTCTTCGTTGATTATGTAGATTAGGCTCTTTCATATTCTAACGCAAAGGTCAAGGTTTCATAATTCGAGCAAGGACGAGCAGGGAGTATTAACCCAAATGGGTCAATACTCCCTGCTCGTCCTTGCTCAAACTGTTTTTTTAGTGAAGTGGAGCAATAGCAACGATGAGTGCGAGGTGAACAAGCATAGCGATGATGAAACCCACTGCAATAAAGACCAGCCAACGGCGATCTGTAAGGTAGGTTCGTACTCGTGTTGGATATGCTTGAGGCCAACGTTCAGAAGCAACAATGCCAACAGCCACGCGTAATCGCAACGGAGAACGTACTGGTGAGACACGCATTTCGTCGAGCAGAGCGTGATAACAGGGTTTGCAAAGCGACCATCTGAGGCGCGGCTCTGGCACCCCTTCTGGTTCAATAACACGCAAGGGATGAAACCAAATACGTCCATTGCATATGGAGCAACGAGTCACAACTTTTCTTGGACGACGAGAACCCTCACGACGAACTGCAATCACAGAGCCACTTCTGCGTATTGCCTCTTTCATCCCTACGTTCCTTTCAATTCTATGTCTGTTGTCAGCCATGTTCTATTTCTGCATTCTTGCTTTTAGAAATTGTACCATATATGAAAACAATTGCTTAGATAAGAACATTCCACATCATGTACTCTTTAAGAGGCTTGAAAGTGGTAAGATGGGTAGGAAGAAAAATATTTTTGGAGAGAAAAGAACTCACACGTGTGAGTTCTTTTCTCTCCAAAGGTACTAGCCACGCAGAAGAGGCAAAAGGTAGACGGTACTGAACACAACGACCCATACGAGATCGACGAAGTGCCAATACATTTCGCCAGCTTCTACAGCGAAATGCTTCTTATCGGTGAAGTCACCACGAATGGCACGAATGAGACATATCACCAGGAAGAGCACGCCGATAGAGACGTGAATACCGTGGAAGCCTGTCAAAGTAAAGAAGGCAGAGCCGAAAGTGCTATAGCCAATAGTAAATTTCTCACCGAAGAGGCCAATATATTCGTAGACCTGACCACCAAGAAAGATGAGTCCCATGATAATGGTGGCAGACAAGCCAAGGACAAGATTGCGTTTATTACCCTTTGCAATACTTGAACGTGCCCAAATAATTGGTACACTGCTAAGTAGCAGAATGGCAGTATTGAAAAGTGGGTATCGCCAATCGAGATGTTCACCACTAGGCAACACCCAAAAGTTTTTTAAGCTACTACTGCGAATTTCTAGGTAGAGGTATGCAGCGATCAAGTTAGCGAAGATCAACGCTTCAGAGGAGATGAAAAATATCATACCCCACCAGTTGATACCTCGACCCACTTCACCAACGTGCTCCTCAAGTATTCTTACTTGTTCGCCGTGAGCGGTACTCATAACAACTCCCTATCTTGATGATATATGTAGCAAAAAACGTTACAGATATCAAACTTTTTTCTGTTCTGAAACCCAACCTATAATGCAGACAACGACGAGAACAGCACCGATGACTAGAAAGTACACGTTGTAGATGAGTCCAAAAAGCAAAAGTGCAACCGAGAACGCGAGTGCAAGAGGCCAGGCACTAGGCTTTGGACTAATCTCAGACTCATAGACAATACGCTCGCGGAATTTCCTCTTCTTGCGCGGTTTGCCAGGGGCGGCAGGAACATCCAGGTAGACTTCATTTTCTTGCAATTTGGGTTCTTCGGTAGAGGCTTCTTGTGCCGCCTCATTCCTGTCTAGCAGATGCCCTTGCTCGTCTGTTAACACCTGTTGCTGCTGTACGATATCTTTTTGCTCTTTGGACACCATTGACCTCTTATTCATGTATTTTCCACCATCGCTACTCGAATAGAGGTGGCGAGAGATGTGGTGTAGTGGGGCAAAACCCACCACACCACGTTCAGTACTCTACTACTACGATTACCGCTATTAGTGTGTGACAGTCTTCCAGTCCGCGATCTCTGGATTCTTCTTGTCATAGAATGGGCGGCGGCTGCGTACAATCGGAATTTCCAAGAAGTTGTACTTCTTTGGAGGTGATGTCGTGTCCCATTCAAGTGTGAAGGCATTCCATGGATCGCTACCGGATGGTTGACCACTCTTCAAGCTAACAATGATATTGTACAGGAACACCAGTACCGATATACCGATAATAAACGCTCCAACGCTAGCAAGAAGGTTCAGTTCATTCCAACCAAGTGTACCCGCATACGTGTAGTAACGGCGTGGCATGCCGAGCAGTCCAAGAATGTGCATTGGGAAGAATGTCAGGTTAAGGCCAACGATTGTTAGCCAGAAGTGCCATTGTGCCAACCCCTCATTCAGGTACTTGTTCGTCATCTTGGGGAACCAGTAGTAGATGCCAGCAAAGATGCCTAGGGCGGTACCACCAAAGAGCACATAGTGGATGTGTGACACCACAAAGTAGCTATCGGTCATCTGGTAATCGAAAGGCACAACCGCGAGAGCAGCACCATTCAAACCACCAATTAGGAACATGGCGATGAAGCCGAGCGCGAAGTACATTGGTGCTCTGAAAACCAGTTTACCACCCCAGATTGTACCAATCCAGTTAAAGATTTTAACGGCGGTCGGGATTGCAATCAACGTTGTGCTAGAGGCAAAGAATGCCTGTGCAATAGGAGGTAAGCCAACCGCGAACATGTGGTGCGCCCATACAGTAAAGCTCAAGAAACCAATAGCGACACCTGACCATGCAATAAAGGTGTAACCAAAGATTGGCTTACGCGAGAAGACTGGCAACACCTCCGAGATGATACCAAATGCTGGCAAGATAAGAATGTACACCTCTGGATGTCCAAAGGACCAGAATAGGTGCTGCCACAACAGTGGATCACCACCAGCCTGAGCAACATAAAAGTGTGTACCAGCGTGACGGTCGAGCAGCAGCAGAACACTGGCCGCGGTCAAGCTTGGCAGAGCGAAAAGCAGCAAGAATGCCTGCACGAGAATCATCCACGTGAAAAGCGGCATGCGGTTAATGCTCATACCAGGGGCGCGCAACTTGAGGATGGTAACAACGAAGTTTACCGAACCTGCAATTGACGAGATACCAAGCATCAACGTACCAAGCAGCCAGAAGTCAGAGTTCGCACCTGGTGTACAAGCAACGGCATGTAAGCCTCCACAACCGGACTGCAACTCGCTCAGTGGAGCATACATGAACCAGCCGCCATTCGGTGCAGCATTGAATAGGAAGCTTGACTGTAGGAAGATGCCACCAAAGAAGAGGACCCAATAGCCAAACGCGTTCATACGCGGAAAGGCCATGTCACGAGCACCAATCATGAGCGGCACGATATAGTTGCCGAAGCCCGCAAGCGTCGGAATAACAAACAAGAAAATCATGGTGGTGCCGTGCATAGTGAACACCTGGTTGTACTCCTGGGGAGTCAACACATGTCCGTTCGGCACCGCTAACTGGGCGCGGATCAGGAGTGCTTCCATACCGCCCACCATAAAGAAGAAAAAGCCCGTGACTAGATACATGATACCGAGTTGTTTATGATCGGTCGTTGTAATCCACTCGCCGATGTAGGTTTCGCTGAAACTCTTTCGGCGAATTACTCTCGATGGACTTTCAATAATAGTCTGGGTTGCCATTGGCAAAACCTCCGAGGTCTAGTCCGCCCCAGAGTCCGGGGCGGATAGGGCATTTAGTGGAGCGTCTCCAGATACGCTACCAACGCTTTAATGTCTGACGGCGATAGATTTACAATCATATCGTTGCCTGGTTTAATGCCTTGTGGGTTGGCAAGCCATTTTGCCAGATTACAATTTGTCAGGTTATTAGGATCTAAACACTGGTCACGATTGTGAATTAATATGCCACCCGCAATAAGGTTACGACTTGCAAAGTGCGTTAGATTTGGACCAACAAGACACGCTTTATTGGGGTCGTCACAGGCAACTCTAGGGTCCTGATAACCTGTAATATATCCTTTATCACTACCTGCAACACCATGACCGACGATACCATGACAGGTCGTACACACACCGCTGAAAATCTTTGCGCCTTGCGCTTCCAGACTCCCTGCCGATGGTGCAACAGCCGCTTGTTGTTGCGTCGTGACCCACGTATTGAAATCGTCTGACGTGTCTATGACCGCGTTAAAGGCCATATGTGCGTGTTGTGCCCCACAAAATTCAGCGCATTCGCCAAAGTAGACGCCCGTCTTATTGGCTTCAAACCACTTTGTGTTATTGTGGCCTGGAATATCGTCGGTCTTACCAGTCAATGCTGGGATCCAGAAGCTGTGAATGACGTTGTTCGAGTATAATTCTACGTTGACAATGGTATTCACAGGCGCGTGTAAAGAGTCGGCCGTTGTGATGTTGTACTGAGGGTAGTAAAACTCCCACCACCACTGGTGTCCCACAGCTTCGACGGTGATTGATTTGCCAGCAGGAACTGTCGATACCTGGAAGAGACCCTGGATAGTTACACCAAGCACAACAAATAGGATGAGTGCAGGGATAACCGTCCAAAGAACTTCCACACGCAGGTTGCCATGATTCTGGTATGGTTCCGCCATACCTGGTTTATTGCGGAAACGCACAATCGAGTAGATAAGTAAGCCTTCGACAATTACGAAAATCGTTGTGGCAATACCAAGAATGATGTAGAACAGGAATTTTTCGCTGTCCGCTACGGGTCCCGCCGTGTCTATAATGGTATGTGGACCGTATTGGGCAGGAGAGTCATCACCGCATGCGACAAGGAAAAACGCGAACAAGATACCCGTGAACAGCATCATCCACGGTCTTGCGTTGCGAAATAGAGACTTCCTCACGTCTGATCTCCTAACGAGTACATGAAGTACGTTATTTTGACGATGAACAAAGAAGGCAAAGAAAATAGCATTTAAGCAATGCGATATTTTTCTATATTACACAGTAATGTAGCAAGAGTGCCTGACAAAAGGCTTGCAGTTTTTGAATATCACCTTACAGTAACCTAAATGAAAACAGTAGACCACTAAGATATATGGCTCTGACGCTCCTTTCAGCCTCTTGCCGTAGGGCCTATTATAGCATAGTTGATGCAAGAATTCTGCTATGGAATTACACAATTTTTGCCTGTCCGGTTTCGCGTTCGATCTCGATTTCTTCATCGTCATCATATAAAGCGGCGTCTTCGGCACGCTGTTTGACATCTTGGGCTTGCATCCATTGTAAGAAAAGGATGCTTACGACAACAATAAAGAAGATACTACCTGGAATCCACATGAGTAAGCCAGCAAGCTGCTGATCCGTGGCTGGCGAAAGACCCCAAAGACGTGGTGCATAGATGTAACGTGTGTAGAGCGGTGGCACAAAGGTTAAGCCAGCACCCAGTAGGACCATTGGCATGTCACTAAAGAAGAGATACGCCATTTTCTTCCCTATTGAGAGGGGTGGTAATCCCTCTTTCATAGGACTGAGGACAGGCCACCAGAACAAGACGCCTGTAGTGATGAACAATAGATGCGATACGATATGCAAAGGCAAGTTAACAATCATCGCGTTATAAAGAGGAGGCGCATGCCAGAGCCATAGGTTCGCGTTGAATAGTACTCCTGTTAGCACGGGCATGGTAACAAACTTCCCTATTCTCAAAATAGCGCGGTTACGAAGAAGCGGAGTAATAAGCCAATCGGGAATACCTAGTACCATGAGTGGAGCACCGGCAAAGGATAAGAGCAGATGAAGCACCATATGCGCGCTGAAGAGATAATCGTCTGCGAGCTTATCCAGAGGAGTAAAAAGGGTCCAAAAGATAATATTGACGCCAAGCAAAAATGAGATAACTTGACTCGTTTTTACCTCGTCGGCAAGATGATATTTTACACGCAGGGGTCCTACAGCATACAAATAGAGGCAGATGATAGCAATTGTACCAACAATGATTGATGGTTGCCAGTTCCAAGCGGTCAGCCAGAAGTTCAGTCCTAAGTTCGCGTTGTTCATAAATAATAGCCTTTCCAATATCTCCTCCGTAATACTATAACAGGAGACGAAAAGGGTTACAAGCACACTTTGACATCTCGCGAAAGTTCCGTTATCATCTCATGAGATGTTATTTGCAGAGTGCTTTGGAGAAGCAAGCAGGGAAACAAGAAAATGAATATGCGTCGTCTTTTGAGAATACTTGCCATCATAACCTCGATTAGTTCCTATATTATACTGGCAATGGGGTCGATTGTGACAAACACAGGTTCAGGTCAAGGATGTGGCAATTCCTGGCCGTTTTGTCATGGTCAAATTATCCCTGGCACCATTACTGTAGCGGGTATCATTGAATACAGTCACCGTGTAACATCAAGTGTTGATGGTCTACTCGTAGTCGCGTTAACCGCGGGAGCATGGTGGTTGTACAGAAAGGATTTTCGCACGAAGCTCTTTAGTGCAATGAGCCTGTTCTTTGTGGTTTTACAGGGAGCATTGGGCGCGCTCACAGTAGTATACGAGGGAACATATATGAAGCTGTGGTTTCTCTCGGTCCACTTTGGGTTTTCCCTCATAGCACTTGCCAGCGTTGTATTGCTTACAGTTCGTCTCTATCAGTTGCACGAACAATCTTTGAGAACTGTTCCTGAAATGCGACGCGCGGGAAAAGGTTTGCAGTATTGGCTATGGGGATTGGCGGCTCTGACCTATATCGTGGTGTATACGGGTGCATTGGTTGAACACGCTGGCGCAGTTGCGGCCTGTGGGTCTCAGGTTGTAGGTTGTGGCTCAACCTACTTCCCCAATCTTACCTCGTTAGCAGGTATTCAGGTATTACACCGCTATGCTGCTTCGTCGCTCTGGTTCATAGTACTCGTAGCACTGATTGTTATCGTGCGAAACTATAGTGAACGACGTGACCTTGTACGAGGCATGTGGACAGCATTTATCTTGATTTCATCTCAAGCTGTAAGTGGCATGATAATAGTGATTACGGGTGGACAATTGCTTAGTGTACTGCTTCATATTACCCTTATCTCGTTTTTCTTCTCCGTGTTGTGTTACCTTTGTGTACAGGTTGGTTGGCCTTGGAGCAGGAACAGGAATAAGTCGCAACAAGTTGTGGATAATCAGCAGTTGGAGTTGAAGCCTGTTTCATAGGTCTTGTTGTACGGGTCTAATATATCGCATCCTTTTGCTAAAAGGGTGGATACATTAGACCCGTACAATATTTTCCTCTCCTGATTCCCGTCTTTATTTTCTTTATATTGTTCAGGAGATTGTAAGGCGAGTCTTCATTCTTGCAAGTGGTACATCAGGTGAGAGAACGACAATAGGACTTGTCGAAATATTTATCAGAGGGGATTTTTGTTATGAAGGTTATGCATGGCACAGAAGACGTGGTCGTGACACCACCGATGCCACGTAAGCAGGAAGCTGGGCCAATCCGTCAAACGATCTCTAGCTATATTAATCTTATCAAGCCGCATGTAACAGTTCTTTTATTGGGCACAACAGCGGCAGCAATGACGATTGCAAAGGGAGCATTTCCCTCACTTGGCTTGCTGATTGCAACACTCCTTGGTGGCGCAATGGCAGCCGGTAGTGCGAACTGTATTAATTGCTATATAGACCGTGATATCGATCAACTCATGGGACGCACACAACGCCGTTCGTTGCCTGCCGGTAAAGTTCAGCCTCGGCAAGCATTGATTTTCGGTATTGTATTAGGTATTTGTTCATTTATAGTACTCTACTTCTTTGTAAACCTGCTGAGTGCTGCATTGGCACTTGCCGCAATTCTGTTTTATGTATTCGTCTATACGCTTGGTTTGAAACGGACAACGGCACAAAATATTGTGATCGGCGGCGCGGCTGGTGCTGTCCCTGTACTCGTTGGTTGGGCTGCGGTAACAAATTCGGTGACGATGCCAGCCATATGGCTGTTTGCTATCGTTTTCTACTGGACACCACCACACTTTTGGGCATTGTCGCTACTTATTCAGAAGGATTATGCCAAAGTAAACGTCCCGATGCTACCAGTAATGATGGGCGAACGCGAGACACGCAAACAGATTATGCTCTATTCGCTAATGCTATTGGCGGTGACGCTCATTCTCTTCGCAACACATACAATGGGCTATATCTATCTCGTATCAGCAATCATACTTGGCGGTATCCTGCTGTATATGTCAATAAAGCTTATGGTTGATAGAACAAAGGACTGGGCACGTACCATCTTCTGGTATTCCAATTGCTATCTCGCGGCAATCTTCGCGGTGATGGTTATTGATAGAGTTACGCATCTTTAAGCAGGAAGTCAGGCACAGAAAATCATGAATTGGCGTCTTGCCTCACGGCTCTCGGTCATCACATTGGCAATACTGGTTGTCGTCATTGTCACGGTCGTACAGAATAATAAAGGAATGTTTTCTGGTACCGCAACAGCAGGTTCGTCTGGATTGCAAGGAAGCGATCTTGGTGGTACGGTGGCACCAGATTTTACTCTGACCGATCAGAATGGAAAGCAGATTTCGCTTTCACAATTCAAAGGGCGACCAGTTGTACTGACATTTTTGTACACGCACTGTCCCGACCAGTGTCCACTTACTGCGGAACGCTTACATTCTTCTATGCTTAGCCTTGGTAGCGATGCGTCTAAAGTGGGGGTTGTCGCGGTAAGCACCGACCCCAAAGGCGATACACTACAAGCGGCACAGAAATTTACACTACAGCACAACATGCAGAACTACTGGCACTATCTTACAGGAACGCAGGATACACTAACTCCCATATGGACAGCTTATAATGTTTATGCACAGGGACAACAACAATCGGTTGACCATACTCTTGCGATTTATATTATCGACAAACAAGGCCATGAACGCACCTTCTTTGGTGGCAACAGTTTCACCCCCGATCAGATAACCACTGATCTAAAAATTCTTTTGAAAGAATAGAGTTTATAGGGGGAAAATAGCGAGGACTCAGCATTAACTGGGTCCTCGCTATTTTTGTTAAAATGAATAGAGCTATTTGTAGGGACCGATTATGCTCTTGAACAAATTGGTACGGATAGGTGTAGGGACCGGTTCATCGCGTCCTCGTTGGTTGTTGATTACCATGAGGACGCGATGAACCGGTCCCTACAATGGATGTCTCCGTAGTATTTCATCAAGCCACATTATCGCGTCCTCGTCGCGATGTGAATGGCGACGAGGACGCGATAAATCGGTCCCTACAACTGTTCATCGGTATTTACAAAGCGCGCCGAGTTACTCTTCTGTAAGTGATGGCTCGCCAGACAAGAACGAGCAGAATTGCGCCAATAAATGCTCGCAGGAGGGGTACACCGAATAGGTAAATGTCACTTATACCGTGTATGACGATAACCTGTGTCATCAACCAGATGCCAACTAAGGCAACAATAATTGAGCCTATAAAGCCAAATGGGACGCTAGACCTAAGAACGCGCTCCGCGATGTAGCCTATTAAGGCTGCGATGACAAGGTAAAGAATAAAGTTAAGGCCGATAGAAAAAACGTTATTGCCAAGTTTTACAGTGATGCCATCAGCAAGTACCAATAATGATGCAAGCATAGTCATTCTCCTTTATGCGGCTACTCCCTATATTCCTAATATGTGTATATGTGAGTAGCATTGATGCTTCTCCATCGAAAAGTGTGCATCTTACCTGTTATACGTGTTTCAATACTGTACAGTTTCATCTTGCGATTTCGTGGTGTAAAATAAAGCAAAACGCTAAGGAGGCATGGAACAATGAACAACGATATACCTTTAGATGAACAATTATTGGATACATGGAATATTCATGCGCGCATTAACATCTATATGTTGGACGCTATTGTACCTGAAGCTTTTAATGGAGTTTCAGCGTCAAAGGGTCGGAGTGTAGGTGAACAGTTTGCACACATTCATAATGTGCGTCTGATGTGGCTAAAGTCTGCAAGCCCTGAATTGCTAGAGGGACTGGAAAAGATTGAGAAAGAGCAGTCTCTTAACAAAGAACTATTGCTACAGTCGTTAGCGAAATCAGATGCCGCAATGGTGATGCTATTACGCGATGGGTTAGCAAAGGGCAGAATTAAAGGCTTTAAGCCACACCCGGTTGCCTTTATAGGCTATATGATTTCGCACGAGTCCTATCATCGAGCCGAGGCAGGAATTATTTTAACACAGTCGGGCCATCCACTAGACAAGAAAACGTCGTTTGGCCTGTGGGAATGGGGCGTGAGGTAAAAGAGAGCTAGGGCATCTCCGAGCCGCATTCGGGCAATAGTGAAACCAGCGAGTGCCCTGGTCCCCGTTGATGGCCTAAAGTCCGGGCCTATGGCAGTCTCCCCTACATTTTGATAGACAGCGATACTATGCGGTCTCTTGATTGAGTTCTTCGATATACTGTCGTGCTCTTTCTGTGCTTTGCACACCACTCATTTTAACAATGAGCCGTCGTAACACCACAGAGTCTTTAACGGGTGCGATTTGTTCTTTTGCAAACTCTATAATTTCAGGAAAGCGTTCTTGTATCACATCCAAAACCGCTAAACGAAGTGCTTGTATTTCGCCCTCTTCCTTACCAACTTCTTTACCTTCTTGATAAATGTCCTGATAAAACCATGTCCCGCGAATAATATCGTCGAGCATACCTATTCTCCTTTTGAGCCATTGCTGGTCAGTTTCGCCTTCAAAAATCATTGAGGCAAATGTTAGAGCAAGGGCAAGTAGTTCCTTATCACTAGTAAGACTATCGAAGATATCTTCGGCGACCTCGTGCTTCTTACCATCCTGTGTTAGCAAACACAACAGGAGTAGTCCCTCCTACCTACCTATTATGCTAGAAGTATAACACAAGAATAATGTTAAAATTGGATTGAAGAGCATTTCAATGTTCTCTAACAGATACTACACCAATAGGGTGTAATACGTTAGACCCGTATAGGGTTCGGCCCCTCTGTTTTTCCTCCATTATTTAATGTGTTTTTGATTGACTAGAGACATAACTTAGGGTATCCTCTGCTTGGATGTGCTGCTACGTTGCGTAAGCCAGATTTTTTTAAAGTAGGTGGCTAAAATGTATCCCTGTTGGTCGATGAAACATGAGTAGTAACGAAAAAATATATGCATGGCGCATACTTTTAGGGAAGGTAGTCAATGACCCACAGGAGCGATTACGGATCGCACACCTGATCGGAATTAACAACGTAACATTAACACGGTGGGCCACTAACAAGTCCAGCCCACGTATGGAGAGCCTCCATCGTTTAGTGCAAGCACTTCCCTCCTATCGTCTTCAGTTCCTTGAACTTATTCCTGACGAGTTTCCAGAGTTCCTGGAAGAGGATATGCAGATAGAAGAGGTAACTCAGGAAATTCCATCTGCATTTTATGAACGCGTCCTACAAGCATATACATCTAATCCACCACTACTTCGCTCCTCATCAATTCGTATCACAATCATTCAACAGATGCTAGGTCAACTTGATCCCATACCAGCAGGACTGGCAGTGAGTTTGAGCGTATGTATGCCGCCTGTGCAAGACGAAAGAGTGCGAAGTCTGCGCGAAGATATGGGACGTGGTACATCTCCGTGGCACAGCCATTTACGCAATCGTGTAAGCTTTCTAGCCATTGAGTCACCACAAGGATACGCAGTAGCTGAGGGCCATCTCGTCGTCATACGGAATCGTGAGGAAAAGAAAATATTGTTTCCAGCACATGATGTTGAGTGGGAAGAAAGCGCGTTAGCGTGTCCACTGCAAATGGCTGATCGTGTAGCAGGCTGTCTTTATATGTCGAGTCCACTACAAGATTACTTTTCGCAAGCATTGCAGGATGTAAGTAAAAGTTACGCAAACCTACTGACACTTGGCTTTGAGCCTCACGAATTTTACAAGGTAGGTCAAATTGGGTTAGGTGTTATGCCTCCTCACGAGATACAGCAAGCGTATATTCAACATTTTCAACAACGTGTCTCACAATACATGCGAGCTATGCATGGAAGCAAACCTCTTTCTCGGTTGGAAGCAGAAGTAAAGGTATTGCAAGATTTAGAGGAAGAACTATTAAGGAGTATAGTATGACGCAAGCAAATAACTCGCAGGGACAAACAGAGAACACCTATTTAATGAATGCTGAAAGCGCGTTAGAGATGGCGCGTTTGCTCGATCAGGATAGAGTAATGACAAAAGGGATGGGTGGAGTCTTCCCGGAGCAGGAGGACACCGACCTTCCGGGCGTCTCCAGCATCCTGGATGTCGGGTGTGGCCCAGGAGGCTGGGTAAACGAGGTAGCACAGCAATATCCGCATATCGAGGTGACAGGCATAGATATCAGTAAAAATACAGTTAACTATGCCAAAGCACATGCACAGGTGCGTAAGCTAAATAATGCCCATTTTGCGGTAATGAACGCGCTCAAGCCTCTGGAATTTCCAGATGATTCGTTCGATATTGTGAATATGCGGACCGTTGTTGGCTTTATCCCCCCTGCTCAATGGATACCATACTTAACGGAGTGTAAACGTGTGCTACGCACGGGTGGCATTCTGCGCCTTACCGAGGGGGAGTATGGTTTCACAAATAAACCAGCCCAGGAGCAGTTTATGGCATTACTCAATCAGGCGCAACATAGAGCTGGGCGCAGTTTTTCCCCTACCGGGCATAACGCAGGGATGATTGCGATGTTACGGCCACTACTACGACAAATTGGTTTACAGAATATTCAAAGCAAGGCTCATGTTATCGACTACTCCTTTGGTATGGATGCACATGAAGAAGGCGTAGAAGATGTGAAATTTGTGCTTGAACTGATACAACCACTCTTAATGACCACTCAAGTTATTACAGCCGAAGCATATGCAGAGCTTCATGCTCAAGTGCTGGAAGAGATACAAGCCGAAGATTTCAGTGGAGTCACGATTCTCTTGACAGCTTGGGGGGAGAAAATATAAAGAAGACGGGTTTTATGTATAAAAGGTATGCAGTACGTTGAACACCTCTCATACATAAAACCCGTCTTCTTTATACCCCATTCGTACTCTATTTATTGCCTCGGTTTACAAAATAGTGTACATTTGAACAGAGATGGTCTACGGAAGGGCTTCAAACAGTATGCGTACATCTATACACTGGATCAGTTCTATTTTCTTAACGCTTGTAGCTTTAAGTGTCTTCCTATTTGCGTTTACTGCATCTTTCGCAGTTAGTTCAGATATACCACCCGGTTTTGCATACGACTATCATGATTTTGGTTTACATGGAGGCGTTTATCAAGTACCGCGCAGTTCTGGCTTATTACCTAATAGCACACAGACAAATACAAATATTCAGCATTCTTTAAACTGGGCAGGCTTCTACGTTGGTACTGGTTCTGGAAATGGCTTTAAACAGGTCATGGGGAACTGGTCCACACCTTGTATTTCAGGAACTGTTAATAGTAATCACTTAGATGCACAATGGGTTGGTGTCGGGGGCGTGTATGGTAATCAAAATCTGCTTCAGGTGGGAACCGCGCTTCTCACGGACGGACGGTTTCATCCTTTCTATGAGCTATATCCCAACCCTCCAATAATGAGCACACAAGGTTTTGCATGTGCGAACACCTTTACTGCCTCCGTAGACTACAATCTTTATAGCAAAGGCACCAATAAAAATCATATCTATATTAAGAATTTATCAACGGGCTTCACCCTCAATTATGTAGTACCCAATAGCCGTTTCAAGCCCGACTTGCGAAGTGCTGAATGGATTGATGAGCGTCCAAGTTGCAATAGCGGCTTGAGCGACCTTGCAAATTTTCACTATGTTACTTGGACGAACGCGCGAGCAAGCATGAATACGGCAAGTGCAGTTCTTTCCGGCATTAGTTCCTTTCCTAACAATGCCCTCATCATGCAAGACAAAAATCATAGCACACTCGCAAAACCTGATGGTCTGGGCGCGAACAACACGTTTAAAGATCGTTGGTACAACACTGGCCGCGACGGAAGTTGTTGAAAATAGCAAAGCAAGAACACAAAAAAGGGGATGCCTCGTGAGGCATCCCCTTTTTTGTGTTCTTGCTTTGCTATTTTTTGTTTGTGGTATCGTCGTCCTCTTCGGTGATGTTGTAGGGTGGCACCTCAACGGGTACACGATAGCCACCGCCATATGTTGTGTTTGTGGGTGGTTGCTCATTTGGCTGAGCTGGTGTTAGTAGATCACTTGAGATAGCCTTAACCAATCGCTCGATACGCTCCCAACGTGCAGGATAGCGGTCGGCGTAGAATTTTTCACGCCCCTCGGCGTCATAAGCACAGAAGACATATTCCTGATTGCCGTAGCGATAGTTTACACGGGTATAAGGAATACGTACAAGTTCAACAACCTGTAGTGTAGCTCGTGAAGAGGCTTGAGTGCTATCGTTAGTCTGTAGTGGCTTCGTTGTACTACGCTGTTTCTCCTCTCGCTCAGAAGCAACGAGCGCAACGGCAGTATTCCATACGTCCATTGGCACTCCATTTGGAGCAACATCTGGCAGGAAAGTATCATCAACTTCAGCATTGTAGACGAGTTCACCGCCTGCGTTGAGGAGTTGCTGCTGTGGAACCACACTTTCGCCAACGATACGAGTTTGAATATTCAGGTCGAAGCGGCGCGCAATCTCGCGGTGGCGTACAACCTTGCCTGTTCCACCACAGTTGGCACACAGTGACATTTTTGTGCCTTCGCAGGTTGCACATACACGTTTGCCATTGCCACAAGTACAATCAATTTCTCCATTGATACAATCGGGACAAGGCACGGTAGGCCCTTTACTGGCAGGATCAGCGTCAACAGGATTGGGGATCGGCACTCCTTGCTGACGAATAGTCTCGAACACGTCCGAAACTCTTTCACCAACCGAAGTAGCAACATTCTCGGCTTGCTTTTGGAAAAATGGTTTCTTTTCGCCTACCGTCCAATCGGCAACATAGCCACGTCCGCGACAGGTAGTGCATTTCTTTTTTGTACGGCCCTTACATTCAGGGCACACAATCCAGCCGCGCCCGTTGCAGGAAACACATAAACTGCGACCTGTCCCGTTACAGGTCATACAGGCTGCTACCTCTTCCAGCCCTTCTAGTTTTGTGCGGCTTGCTGGTGCTTTGAGGCTGGTAATTTCTGGCAGGTCATAATCCCATACAGGCAGAATTGGTTGCAGTTTATTTGCCGCCGAACGACCTGCATATGGTTCTGTTACAGACTCCATAGCGCGTGTTTCCCAACGTGTCTGCACGGTGACTTCCCACACCTCATCATTATGTGATGACACAATGTCCATATAGGTACCGAGGTCTTTTGCGACGCGCCAGTTCTCGTTGCTCCATAGGTTTGCAAGTTGACGGATCCGCTGCTCATCAAGGCTAGTCGCCTGACGTGGTGCTGCTGGTGCCGTCTGTGCCTGTTGCCAGTAACCGCTAGCTTTATCAACGACACGCTTGATACGCTGCTGTGCCTCGTTCGCGCTTTGCGTGAACGCTTTCCTGACCTCTTCAACCCGTTTCTCTATCTCTTCTCTGCTCGGCTGACCCTGTTTGAATTGTGGGTCTTGCGGCTCCCAATTATCGCTCATTCTGTGCGTGCCTCCGTGATATATCTATGGAAAATGCATATTTTTTGTTGTTATCATTTATACGAGAGACGGGGAGGCAAGTTGTATGATGTGTTTCTCTCAGCCTCTTCATTACGACAAAAACTTGTTTGTATACATCGCATCGAAGTTCAGGCTCTTGACGGTCTTGCCAGAGGCATCTTGCACACCACCTGAATTGAGAATAAATTCAGGGTAGCCATGCCACGCGGAGGCATCTTGCATACCCCATTTGCGTCCGTTATCGGCGTAGCGCGGACTGAGATATTGCTGGCTTTGCACTACTAAGCCTGTATCGGGAAAGGTGCCTTTTGGTGCCTCGCTAATCAGGTCTTGCGCTGCCTCTTGAGCATGCGTTTGTGCGTATTGATAGCCCTTTTCGGTTGCAGCCATGAAGCGGCGTAACAGGTCTGGCTTTTGCTGAATTTCCGTAGGACTACTGATGATATTTGGCGTGTAGTAGTCTGCGACGCCATAGTCGGTGATGGGGAAAATGTTCAGTTGTGCTCCTTGACGCTGAGCTTGAATGACTTCCCAGCCCTCAAAGACCCAGGCAAAATCGACGCGCTTCGATTGTAAGGCTTGCATCGCATCTACATTCAACGTCACGTTCTTAAATTTGCCCTGTCCACCATCATGCTTGATAATCTCGCTGACAACCGCACCTTCATAGGGCGCACCAAAACCACCATAGATTTTACCGTCAAGTTGGCTGGGACGCGTGATGCCTGAACTTTTCAGCGTCACAAGAGCCGACGTATTATGCTGCAGAATTGCCGCGATAGAGACGACAGGCTGGTTCACGGCTGCATCCGCAACGATAGCCTCTGTAGAACTGATACCCACATCAGCCTTACCACTGCTCACCAGGACATCAGGAGTTACATTGCTAGAATATGGTAACAGAGTCAGGTCAATTCCTTGATCGAGATACCAGTTATTTTTTAGCGCGACATAGATGCCCGTGTGGTTGGTATTTGGGGTCCAGTCCAATGCAAGCGTCATCTTCGTTAGCTTTTGAGTTCCATGCGCTGCGGTGGAAGGATTGCTGCGTTGTTGCTGTACAAGAAATGCGCCAACAACAGCAAGAATAAGGAGGACAGGGATACCAATACTTAAACCGAGGCGAGTACGAGAATTCATGAATGAGTCCTTTCTGACTACTGTTTCACGGTTGCGCCGTGATACCAAGGCAAGGCAAGACGTTCGATCAATGATACAAGGCCAAAGAGTACAAGACTTAACACAGCCGTGACAACGATGGCGGCAAATACAAGGATAACTGCATGTGAGTTAAACGAGGTCTGCATATAGATGCCAAGACCTTGATACGCTCCCACATACTCACCAAAAATCGCTCCCGTGACGCTATAGGTTGCAGCGATACGTAAGCCAGAAAAGAACGAGGGCATCGCACCAGGAAGACGTACAAACCAGAGGATTTGCCAGCGCGATGCCTTCATACTTTTCATGAGTCGCAAAAGATCGGGATCGGTATTTAACATACCATCGGCAAAAGCAACTGCTATAGGAAAGAAACAGTAAAGGGTGACAACCACAATCTTAGGGCCGAGATCGAAACCAAACCAGAGCAGTAACAGTGGTGCCAGTGCAATCATGGGAATAGTCTGCGATGTCACCAGAATTGGATAAACCGCTCGGCGTACTGCTATGGATACATCTATGAGGATTGCAAGCAAGACGCCAAGTACTGTCGCGGTTGCAAGACCAAGGACAGTTTCTAAGAGCGTTTGCAGTGTGTGACCAGAGATCACATCCCAGTTGTCATAGAGTGCTTGTAAGATTGCTGTTGGTGCTGGCAATACGGCAGTGTTGACCTTGCCTACCCGTACAATGAGTTCCCAGATAGCAAATAGAGCAAAGGCAAGCACAAAGGCGGGACCATAGCCAGCGATACCGCGCAATCGTGCATGTTTCGTTAAAACAATAGGTCGGCGGGAGTACATCATAATTGTTGCTCCTTTAAGAGCAGAGCAAGCAGTTCTTGCTCTAGCCGTACTGCGGGTGCAAGAGCGAGGTGTTCTTGACGCCGTGGATGTGGTAAGTCAACATCGACCACACGTAGCACTCGCGCAGGTCGCGCACTCAGGACATAGATACGGTCAGATAACAAGAGGGCTTCTCGCACGTCATGCGTGATAAAGAGGACGCTAGCATGCAATGATTGCCAAAGGTCGAGCAACCACATTTGCAATGAAAGGCGCGTCAGAGCGTCGAGCGCACCAAATGGTTCATCCAATAAGAGAAATGTGGGATTGAAAAGGACGGTACGCAAAAGAGCAACCCGTTGACGCATGCCACCAGAAAGGGTTGAGGGATAATTTTGTGCGAAGTCCAATAGGCCAAAGCGTTTGAGCAGGTCCAGTGCTTCATGCTGTGCTTGCTTGCGCGGTATACGACGCACATCCAGACCTAGCATGACGTTTTCTTCAACGGTACGCCACGGTAAAAGCAAGGGTTGCTGTGGCATGTACCCTGATAAGCCTGCCCGTTTGCTATCGGCGTTTCCGTCGATAGCAACAACGCCTTGTGTTGGTTCATCGACACCAGCAACGATATTGAAGAGTGTACTTTTGCCGCACCCACTTGGTCCAATGAGCGTGACAAATTCGCCATTGATAACGGTCAAGTCGATTGGCGTAAGTGCTTCGACGAGTTTACGTCCATCGCGATATGTTTTTGTGACACCTTGTACAGATAATTTGAGTGCGCCCATGCCATCCCTCGCATACATATAAAAGACCGCAACCCCTGCGAGAAGAGGGATTGCGGTCTAAGTAGAATCTCTGCGAGACGCTGGGAGGACCGATACCCGCTTCCCTACGCTGGTACTAACCAGATCAGGTTCATAGGGACCGCAGCACATACATTATGTGCTAACATCTCAGCCTAACAGCGCCCCTAGCGGAAAAGAATACTAATTTTTTCTTGTGCTACACATAGTATACGAGATAGGTGGAGGGAAGTGCAAACAGGTACGAAACATCATGTTAGAAGGGAACAATTGACAGTTCGATATCTATAAATTTTTATAGGAACCTCTTGACAGACAAACACCTAACATGGCATACTGTTATCATTCGATAACATTTTACATAAGGATCGTTCGTGGAGCATTCATTGCATGAAGCATCGTCAGTTCATGAGACGCGTCGCCTGATACTGCAAGCTGCTCATCATCCCTTTATAGAGCAGGGCTATCGTGCAGTATCGACGCGCCAGATTGCGGCTGCCTGTGGCATCACGCAACCTGCCCTTTATCGCCATTTTGCAACGAAACAGGAGCTGTATATCGCGGTCTTGTTAGAGATGCTGCAACAGACGCAGACACGCGTGGTGCGACTGGTTGAGCGGCACGAAGGTGTTCTCCAGCGTCTACGTTTGGTCGCTCGTATGCTTCCTGCAACATGGGAAAACGCTGGGCAGATGTTTCACGATATCGAGTACGAGCTAGATGCAGGAGGACGTACAACTCTCTCAGAAGCATTTATGAATCAGGTTGTTCAGCCTATTGCATCTTTGTTTGAGGAGGGCATAGCGCAAGGTATTCTACGAGATGTTGAGCATGGTGGACTCGCACCAATAGAGACGGTGTTTGTTCTCTTTCGTTTGTTGAATGACAACAACGCTTCTGGCCCCCGTCACCATGCTCAAAATACAGATCGGATGCTTGAGATACTCCTTTATGGTTTAGCACAGCCTCCAAAACCAGAAGTCTAGCTCTTTTTTTTATCGTATTGTTATCATCTGATAACATAGGTATAGTTTTGTAGAAAGGATACGTACCGATGAGCACAATGAAAGCCGTTCGTATTCATCAGCAGGGTAGCACAGGAGTATTACAGTGCTCACACGAAACAAGCTCACGAGTTAGGAGAGACAGGCCATACACTTGGCAAAATTGTTTTAGATTGCTTGGTCTAATCTCATATGTCGTGAAGAACAATTATGCAGACAAACATATCACAGAGATTTTTTAGCTCTATTATGAAGAAGGAGAAACTCATGCAGGATCAATCAATGTCCAAAGAAAGCTTGCACGATCAATTTGTAGCTAAAGAAACCACACCCGGTCAACCAATGTCCAAAGAAACGATAAAATCTGGTAACGCGATGATGATAGAGAACATCCTGCACATGCCAGTCCAACCCTACGAAGACGGGAAGGCTGTGTACCGCGTTGTTGAGGTACTGGGCAGACAAAGTGGACGTGTGCAACGTACTCCACTTGCAGTTCCCCAATACGCTGGGAAACGCTATCTTATTGCCCCCAGTCGTGGGCGCGATTGGGTACACAACCTTATAGCCTCTGGCACCTGTACACTTGTGTCACAAACGGAGCGAGAGCAATGTCAGGCGACTCTCACACTAAATGATGAGGCTATTACAATGGTTCGTGCATATATGGCACAGTTGCCGGACTGGGCATTGCAACAATTCCCTATGTCAGTACATGCAACTGACGAAGAGATGCATTCAAAGGCTGATAGCTTCGCGGTGTTCCGTCTCTCATAATAGGGAGGAAAACATTAAAATCAGACAATGAGGCGACATAGCAGGGGCAAACCTAGCATGTAACAGCTCGCATTCCAGGTGGTTTTAAGAGTTAGTTAAATTTAATAGGTGCAAAGCTTTTCTAAAAGTTCTGCACCTATTAAATTTTATTGACTGGATGAGCAAAAGAACTTATAATGCATGCTTATTACTAGTATTTTTGCGTAGAAAGAAACATGTGATTTTGTTAGCACAAAATGTAGTACAAACCAATTCTGCGACAACAACTCGTCACGCTTCATTACTGAGTTGGTTCCGCACCTGGGAACTCTATCTTATCTTGCTAGTCGCAGGATTTCTACGCTTCTATCAACTCGACACAACCGAGTTTGATCAGGATCAGGCCATTCTTTTCCGCATGGCACGTGATGCTTTTTCGCACGGTCTTTTGCCAACCACAAGTAATACAGCGTCTATTGGTATTGCCCATCCCGCTGGTGTAATCTATCTTTTTATATTGCCTGCTCTTCTCAATCCAGACCCACTTGGTGGAGCAGTACTTGTAGCAATCTGCTCCATTATTGCTGTTCTGCTCACCTATTTTTTTACAAGGCGCTATTATGGTCGCCTCGCGGGAACTGTAGCGGCATTATTATATGCCAGTGCGTATAAACCTCTTGTGTATGCACGTTTTATCTGGCAGCCAAATCTAATGCCACCTTTTATACTTCTTTTCTTCTTTGCACTCTTTTTTGGCGTAGTCGAGCGGCGTAAGGGCTGGCTTTTCCCGGCGTTGCTCTTGTTAGGTATACTCTATCAGATGCACGAGACCACAGTGCTACTAGTAATACCGTTACTGGTAGCTCTTTTGCTTGCGCCTCATACGTTCCGTTGGCGCGATCTTGCTTTTGCGATAATCGGTTTAGCGATTATCTTCTTTCCGTATCTGCTTTGGGAGGTCTCTACACACTTCGTTGATCTTCACACCGTACTTACACTTGCAAAACAGCATGCCCATATAGATGGGCAAGCACTACAATTTTATCAACTCTTTCTTTCACCTAACGAGCAACAGCCAACAGATGCACATGTTCTTCCTTCAGCACTGACGCTCCTCTACTCCTGGTTGCAGTATGTGATGCCACTACTAGTTATACTTGCGTTGGCCTCAATTGTGCTTGCACTGTTTGCTCCTCGCATATGGGGAGATAACAAAGCAGTTACAGATAATACAGAAAAAGTTTCTCTACGTCAGTGGTGGATAAACTTGCGAACACATCCTGCTCGCTGCGGACTGATTATACTACTCGCCTGGCAGATAGCACCGTTACTTATACTCTCGCGTCATTCGATTGATCTGCACACACAATACTTCTTCATGCTTCTCCCTGGCCCTTTTGTATTGATTGCTATCTTCTTCAGACATATGATAGGATGGCTACGAAGACAAAATGGCTGGTTTCGCCAGGCACGCATTGTCTTCTATATGTTAGCATGCTTGCTCATAGCCGCACAAATACTGGGAAGTACTGCCTGGGTTCTTGATACAACACAAGGCAATATAAGTAACGACACTTTCACGCCTTACCATAATGACCTAAGTTCATTGAAACAAGCCTTAAACACTGCCGATCAGTTGGCACAAAAACGTCATCTCAATCACGTCTATGTTACAACAGATGAGGCGACTCAAACAGCATTGGGCTATCTAAGCGAGCAGATGCATACACCCACGACATTGTTTAATGGTTCGCATTGCCTTGTCTTACCCAGTACTATCAGCGGACCTGCCGTTTTGTTGGTAGGACCACATGACGATCTAACTAATGCATTAGTAAGTCACTTTGCCATCGCAACGCTTGTTGCGTCTCCTACGCGCCTCGGTGGAACACCGTTTCATCTATACATCGTCTCGACTCTTCCTGAACAGACTTCTCCTAAAGAGAAGCTTTTCACGAACGATTTACAGCTTCTTGACCCTTCCGCTCAAACACTACAAACCAACCAGAAGTCGTGGCAAGTCACACGCTGGAGCCTCTTACGGCCTCAAGTTGCACACCTACGCACAACCTATGGCTATGTTATGGTTGCTACCAATAGCAGTAAAACGGCCCAGCAAATAACGAATGTTTGCACCTTCACTACGATACGTGTAGGAGATCAACTGCTTGTCGCCTTTCCTCAAGCTAGCAACACGACGCCAGCAACCTCTATGAGCGTACAGGCAAAATCTTTCATGCAAGTTCCGCTCAACCCAAATTACGGCATCTTTCATATGGAGACGGATACAACGCGAAGTACCGAATGGATAGGGCTACGAACGTCAAAAGGGGATAGTACTATTCAAGTCTCTTGAAAAGCAAGGCAATAGGTGCCCTTGTTTGAGGATATGGAGGAAAGTGGTGAGGATGGAAGATACAGGGAGGCACGAACAATGTTCATGCCTCCCTGTATCTTCCATCCAAGGTTAAGGGGAACTAGCGACCAAGCAAGAATGCTAGTAAGCTGCTGGCGGCAGGGGTTGCTGCATTGATGATGAACTGCGCGGCAACAGTCAGGATAACCAGAGCTGCGGCTGCGAACGTGATAGATGTGCCGAGACCAATTGGTGTGGTCAGACGGTCTTGTTTGAGCGGAGCATCGAAGTACATAGACTTGATGATACGCCCATAGTAGACCAGCGAGACGATACTATTGAGCAAGGCAATGATAACGAGCCAGTTCAGACCAAGACCCCAGGCCGTACTGAAAATGATAACCTTACTCCAGAAACCCGCGAGTGGTGGAATGCCAGCAAGTGAGGCTAGGCACGCCGCCGTTCCAGCAGCCAGCAGCGGAGCACGTTTTGCCAAACCTCGGAAATCTTCAATTTTGTCACCACCCGTCAGGTCGCCGAGAGCGATGATACCGGAAAACGCACCAAGGTTCGTCACAACATAAATCAGGATAAAGAATAACACGGCGGCATTACCATCGGACTTACCGCTTGCGAAACTGGCGACGAAGCCAACAAGAATATAGCCAGCCTGTGCGATACTCGAATAAGCCATCATACGTTTGGCATTGGTCTGCACTGCCGCGACAAAGTTACCGAGCGTCATGGTGAGCACGGCGACAATCGAGATGAGCACTACCAACGAGGTAAGATTGACCTGTCCCAAACCACCATCGATGAAGACGCAAATCAATGCAGCAAAGCCTGCCGCTTTAGAGCCAACCGAGAAAAACGCCGTCGCGGGTGTTGGCGATCCCTCATAGATATCCGGTGCCCACATGTGAAACGGAACAGCAGATATCTTAAAGCCAAAGCCTGACAAAATCAGCACACCGGCGACAAGTTCCATCAGGTTGCCCTGCAATGAGACAAGGACATTGCTTGTATGAATGCCATTCTTGATGAGTGTTGCGATACCCATTAAATCAGTTGTACCGGTCAAACCATAGAGCAGAGCGAAGCCATAAAGCAGAATAGCGGATGACATCGCGCCAAGCAGAACGTACTTAACCGCGGCCTCTGCCGACTTCTCGTTTGAGCGAATCAGGCCCGCCATCACGTACAGAGGAATGCTAGTCAATTCGAGCGAGATATAGATGGAGATAAGCTCAGTTGTGCTTGCCATCAACATCATACCTACAACTGAGAAGAGCATAAGCGTGTAAAACTCGCCATCGGACTTCACATACTTCGTAACGTAATCATAGGAAGCAAGAATCATCACAAACGCAATCAGTAAGAAAACAATCTTAAAGAAGACAGCGTATGAATCAACCGAGAGCATATTAAAGAAGGCATGATTGGCATGCGAGAAATTCAGCGTAAAAATTTGCGTGATTGTAAGTGCGATTGGCACAAGCAAGCCAATCAGCGCAGTCGCCACTACAACGATGCGCCGCTTTGTGAACAGGTCTACCGCCATCACCACCAGAGCGAGCAGGGTAAGGCTCAACTCTGGTGAGAGCAAGTAGAGATCAGACACAGACAACGAAAGCATAGGAAACTCCTATAAGTAGCATCTCTACTTTACAACAGCCGAGGCCGCATGCATAAGCTGGCTCAGGCTAGGCGTAATCACATTAATAAGGGCGGTTGGATAGATACCAACAAACACGATCACAGCCGCTAACGCGAAGAGCGGTACCAATTCACGTAGACTCGCATCCGGCAACCAATCCCATTTCTTATTAAACGGTCCATAGAAGACACGTCTAATCATCCACAGGAGATAGCCAGCAGTCAGAATCATGGTGAAGACAGAGATGACTGTTACCGCAGTCCAGACTTGGAAGCTGCCTGTGAATACCATATATTCAGCAACAAAGCCAGCCAAGCCAGGAAGACCAAGCGAGGCAAGGGCGGCAAAGGTGAACAGCGTGGCAAGCATTGGCATACGTTTGGCAACGCCACCGAAAATTGCAATCTCACGTGTGTGTGCCTTATCGTAGATCACACCGACACAGAAGAACAGCAGACCCGTAATAATGCCGTGACTGAACATCTGCACCGTCGCGCCCGTCAAAGCCGCCATCCTAAATGCCGCATCACCTGTACCCGTTGCAGCCGCAACACCCAACAGAATAATACCCATATGGCTCACGCTTGAGTACGCGATGAGTTTCTTCATATCGGTTTGTACCAGACAGATACCTGCACCATAGATGATGTTGATAACGGCGAGTACAGCCAAGACGCCAGAAAACTGATGCACACCCTGTGGGAACAGGATTAAGCAGTAGCGGATCAAACCATATGCACCCATTTTGAGCAGAACACCTGCAAGGATGACGCTCACCTCAGTTGGTGCGTCGGTGTGTGCATCGGGCAACCATGTATGCAATGGGAACATTGGTATCTTGACCGCGAAAGCAGTAAAGACAAGTAAAAACGCAATAAGCTGTAAGCTTGCTGACACACCAATAAGTGGTATCTGAACATTGCCTACAAGCAGATGCGATGAGAGATCGTCGAGCTTGGCTGAAGTTCCACCATTAGTTACGTAGACCAGGATAAAGCCCGCCAGCATGAAGACGCTACCAAAGAACGTATACAGAAGGAATTTCCATGCTGAATAGATACGTCCAGGCACACCGTGCTTGATGGCCTCGTTGCCCCAGATACCAATGAGCAAGAACATAGGGGCCAGTTCCACTTCCCAGAACAGGAAGAACAGGAACATGTCGAGCGAGACGAAGACACCCATCACCCCAGTTTCGAGCAACAGAATTAACGCAAGGTATTCTTTGACGCGTGGCTTTTCCCAGCCGCCGATGATGGCAAGCATGGTAATAAGCGCGTTCAAAACGACCATTGGCAAGCTCAGCCCATCAATTCCAACAAAGTAGTGGATATTGAAATGGAATGAACCGGCGTTAAAATTGATCCAACTAGTGTCGAAAGAATCTGGCAGGTGCTTTATATCACCGAAGCTACTAAAGCCACCTGGCATCAGAAGGATACGAAAGAATATGACGATTGAAAGCGCAAAGACCAACGCCGAAAACACGAGCGCAACCCAGCGAGCAATTCTTACAGGGGTTGCAAGTGTTCCCACTGCCCCAATTACAGGCAGCAGGAGAATCCAGGTTATATCATTTCCGAATATACCCATGATCTGTTTTTTCTCCTATTTTGCCACGTAATTGACTACGATTAGTACAACAGCTACAAGTACCGCAACGCCACCGAAAAAGCTAATCATGTACGACTGCACTCTTCCTGTTTCGGTATAGCGAATATCTCGTCCAAGTGTTGTTACAAGCCGTGCTACTCCATTGACAATACCATCAACGATGTAGGTATCGAAGGCTTGCTCAATATGCGAAAGGCCAAGCACACCGTACTTAATAAGCAGACCGTAAAATTCATCAACATAGTAGCGATTGTAAAGAATGCGGTGAATGGTTTTCAGTGCCGCGTTATTCTCCACAATGCTGTGTAGGCGCTCAGGGTTCAAACGAGCATACATGAAGTACGCGGTCACAAGTCCAGCCAGTGAAACCACAATACCCAGGTAGGTCAATGGATCGGTAAACAATCCTGCTACGTCGAGTGATGCGGCTTTAGGTTGTACATAGGAGAAGAAACCAAACCAGTAGCCAGCAACGACTGCCGGTATAGCTAGCAATATCAGAGGAATGGTCATGGTGCGTGGTGACTCATGCGGTTCACCAACACCACGATAGGTGCCACCCCACATACCACCAACTTTGCCATCCGGTCCACCAAAGGCCAAGATGAAGGCACGTAACATATAGAATGCGGTAAGACCTGATGTACCAAGCGTGATAATGAACAAGGCCCACTGTCCACGCTGCGCTGTTAGGCCAATAATCGTCTCTTTACTAAAGAAGCCTGCCAGAAACGGGAAACCGGAGATTGACAGGGTAGCAATCAACCAAGTGATAGCCGTAATTGGCATCTTTGGACCAAGACCACCCATCAGACGCATGTCCTGGACTTCTTTATGCGTGGCGTGGTGCAACGAATGCAACACACTACCAGCACCCAGGAAGAGCAAGGCTTTGAAGAATGCGTGTGTGAACAGGTGGAACATACCAGGGCCAGTGCCATAATTTACATCACCAGCAAGACCGGAGACACCGAGACCCACAAACATATAGCCAAGCTGACTAATGGTCGAGAAAGCTAGCACACGCTTGAAGTCGGATTGTACAAGGGCGATTGTTGCGGCGAAGAGGGCCGTAATACCACCAACCCATGCAACCGTCAGTAACGCGGTAGGACCTGCCGCTACAAAAAGTGGGAAGACACGCGCCACCATGTAGACACCAGCAGCGACCATAGTTGCTGCATGAATCAGTGCGCTTACAGGAGTTGGACCTTCCATAGCGGATGGCAACCATACGTGTAATGGCACCTGTGCTGATTTACCAATAGCACCACAGAAAACCAGAATCATAGCTGCCGCTAATAAGCCCTGACTCATAACTTGAGGAGCTTTGATGAACAACGTATGAAAATCGAAGGTACCTGTGTTGGCGAAGAGAATCATGATACCGATGATAAAGCCAACGTCACCAACGCGGTTTGTAACAAATGCTTGAACCGCCGCGTTTGATGGTGAGGGACGCTGTTCTTCCGGCTTGGCTTTCTTGTTAATCCAGAAACCAATCAGCAGATAAGAACTCAAGCCTACCAGTTCCCAACCAACAAAGATGACCAGGAAGTTTTGAGCGAAGACAATAACCAGCATCGAGAAAGTAAAAAGGGCAAGGTATGCATAGAAACGCGCATAGCCAGCCGAGTCTTCCATGTAGCCCTGCGAATAGAAGTGAACCAGAAGCGAGACCGTTGTCACTACCACCATCATAGCGATAGCAAGGGTGTCTAGGTGAAATGCGATGGTATAATTAGCCACATTGCCGGGCTGCGTAAGCCATTGATAAGCAAAAACTTGTATGCCGCCGCTCTCTTGAAAGGCGGTGTCGCCGAGCGAAACGAATAGCAACGCCCAGGAGTAGAGCGCAGCAAGAAGCATAATACCGATACCGATATATCCACTAACAACGGCACCAGGTGAGAGGTGTGCGACCTTGGGGTCTTCGTCATCGTCCTCACCATGATCGTCAAGGTTCGCTCCATGCGCCTCAGCAGCCTGATCTTCTGCGTGAGCAATAGAATCTTTAGATGCGCGATCAGTTGCAGCACTAACCATTCCTGGAACACTTGCATACGCAAGTTCTGCACCAGCATGAACACTTTCGGGTGCGCCAGCATCGTGTGAACCATGTTCGTCATGAGTTGTGAGTTGCACCTTTTTTGGGCGACTCTGCATATCCCAAACGCGAGTTCCAAACACGATGACCACAAAGGATAGGAGTGGCGCGAATAAGACCAACCATGAATATTGATACATAGCGTTCACCACTTCATCATATCAATTTCGCTAACATCCACTGTGTCACGTTTGCGGTAGATCGAGATAACCATTGCTAACGCAACCGCCGCCTCTGCCGCCGCCACAGTGATAATGAAGATAGCGAATATTTGTCCAGTCAAGAGGCTCGAAAAGTCCAAACCGCCAGCCTTGACATGGTTAAAAAAAGAAAAACCAACGAGAGTAATATTGACCGCATTAAGCATAATCTCGATACCCATAAGTACTGCTATAGCATTACGCTTGGAAATTGCACCATACAGGCCAATACAAAAAAGGATGGCACCGAGCACTAAAAAATGATTAAGTGTAAGTCCCATAACTATTAGTCCTCCCTACCGATGACAATTGCGCCGATGATAGCGACGAGGAGCACAAGTGACGCAATCTCAAAGGGGAGAACATAACTGTATCCCTTTGGGCTATAGAGTAGTTGCCCAATACGCACCACGTTGCTCACATTCCCAGGCAACGCACTCGAAGCACCTTCATTACTTACTGCATGAACGCTGTTCATCTCAGCATAAATAATGCCTGCCCCAACAAGAATGCTAACGATGGCACCAAGCCACCATTGCTTGCTCACAGGGTTGGTGCTCTCTTTGCCCGTAACGCGCGTTAACATGATTGCGAACAGAATAAGAATAGTGATTGCACCAACATAGATAAGAATTTGCACAATAGCGATAAATTCGGCATTGAGCAAGACGTAGATACCCGCAGCCATCGCAAACACGATCACCAGCGACAACGCGCTGTGGACGATATTGCGAAGACTCACCACCGCCAGTGCTGATCCCACCAGAATCACAGCGATGATCCAGAAGACAAGGGTGGCAAAGTCCATAAGAAATAGCCCTCCAGGTGACATTGGATTGTAATTTCAAGTCTCAATAAGAGAGGAGACCCATATTTACATCCTTGTTGAATAGTTCCTTTATATATTGTATCATCCATTGCGCGACGTAAAAAACCGTACAATGGAGCAGGAGCGGTATATATGTTCCCACTTGCGATTCTAGCAAAACAAACGGGTTGTGACAAGAGGGAAAGGCACGTATTCTAGCCATTCTCCTATAACACGTTACAGAAAACCAAATACAATACATCTTAGACAACGTATGGGACGTATTCTTTATATAGACAACGAATACTCACTCCTCAAAACCTTAAAATGACTTAATGTAATTCTTACATAGCTATGCTATACTCTACATTGGACAGCATGCCGTCCACTGTTGATATATAAAAGGCACAAGACGGATATGAGCATAACGCAAACAACGACGACCCAGGATGCTTCAGGTGACATGAGATGCACCCATTGCCATAGTGTTTTACCTCCACAAGCAACTTTTTGTGGCGTGTGCGGCGAACGTGTGCAGAAAAGTTCTCAAAGTGAAACGCAACCAGATGTAGCAGACATTACTGAACGCTATCGCATCACCTCGCTCATGCATCGCACTGCTTTCACCCAAGTATTTCTGGCAATGGATACACTTCATCAGCGTCCTGTCGTGATTCGAGATATAGATATCGCAAGTTTAGATGATGCGGCAACGCTTCATGCAGTGCAAGCGGCGCAGCATGAGTACGACGTGCTACGGCGTCAGCGTATCCCTGATATAATGCCGCTAATCGACCTACGTCATGCACGGGAACACCTCTTTACAATTGCAGGCTGGCCTTTTCCACTATCAGAAGACGCACAGGAGAGGAATAGTACAGCACACACTCATACCCTGCAAGACCTGTTGCAAAGCGGTATCGGGCTACCTGATGAACAGAAAACATTAACCTGGCTCTATCGTTTGAGTGTGGTTGTTGGAAAATTGCACAGCCTGGATATTGTGTTAGGTGATCTTGACCCTGCAACGATTGTGGTCAGTGGCAACACGTATGAGAGTGTACTTGCCTTGACAGTTTCCTGGCTCCCTCTTCCCATACGCTCCTTGCTCGGCACTACATTGAGCAGTGCTAATGGAGGAAAGTTTATCGCGCCGGAGGCCCGTCTTGGTGCTGTCGAACCGCGCTCAGATATCTACAGTCTTGGTGCCCTGCTCTATCTGTTGCTCACTGGCTCTACTCCTGATGAGCCATCATCGGCGATGCAGCGTCCGTGGCGTGGACTGCGTGAGTTGAATCCTCGCGTATCGGGGAGTGTCGAGGCCATTGTAATGCGTGCGCTTTCCGTCGATACCTCTAATCGCTTTCAACGTGTTGAGGAGATGGAAGAGGCACTGCTCCTCGCCCTTGAGCAGTTTTCAGAGACGCGGCGGCGCACAGGCTCCTCCTCACAGAGAAAAGGCAAGCGGACAAACGGACAAGGACCTTCGACAGAGGCAAACGATGAAGCCGAAGAGGTAACTATTTCTATTGTGTCATTGCAGTCGCAACTCGCGCGTCAGCATCTCGAAAAGCTACAGGCAAATCAGGATAGCTCACAAGACGGACATGTCTTGATAGCAAGAGATGCCATCGCAGACACGCCTACGATATCAACGGCACACATTCGTGAAGCTTTGCTCAATAGACAACCAGAAACACCAATTCCTGGCGAAGACGACGAACCCCTTTTTGTTGATGAGCCTCTACCAGAACCAGTACCACGCGCTACGCCAGTCCCAACAGCAGAAGCGATCACGGGCGAACTTCCTCTTTTGCAACGATTTAAAGAGCGTCTTACTGGTGTTCTACCTGCCCTACAACGCGAACCTAAACCACACTTGGAACAGGCAGCCTCCGCACAAATGGACCCGGCGGGGATGTCATGGCTCAAGAGGATACAACGCTTCCTCTTAGGGGAGCAACAACACACAACGACAGCGGCTGCCCTGATTGAGACGCCTTTACGTGTGCAACCCAATCAAGGCTATACCATTCGTATGCATTTAATGGGACGAGAGAGTGCGACAACTCCAGGAGCGAAAAAAGGGACACAGCCCGCTGGCTTGAGCGCGATAGTGCGCGATGAGATTGTGCATATTGAGGTCAGGTCAGCAATCTTTCAAAACTACGCCTATGTTGCACAACGCGCGGACGTACAGATGCCGGGCGAAGGCTTTGCTGCCGAGGTACTCATCCCAATGCAAACGCTTTCGGAAGGACCAAGTGGACGCCGCGAACGCTTGCACATCTTCTTTATGGACGAAATGAAACGGCCACTGTATGAGAAACCGTTTGCCATCGAAATATTTGTGTCGCGTCTCGTCCAATCGGGGCGCGAAGGGCACAATGTCCTGACAATTCCTTTATAGAGGGATTGTCAGGAATTGTGTTTTTCGTGTCTCAAAAAATAGACAACTTAGCTAAATAAGAAAACGGTGGCACCCATCATGGCATAAAGCAAAATCAACAGTAACCCTTCGAGCCACACCAGTTCGCCATCTTTGGTAATCTCGCTAAAGAGGAACGTCGTGATGCCCAATACAGATAGCTCAACAACATTAAATACAAGGTCCAAGCGTTTTGGCGTGAACAAGCTAACCAGGACAAGAACGGGAGCCATGAGTAACGCAATCTGAATTGAGGAGCCAGCCGAGGCCGCAAGGACCATACCGACCCTCTTATCTAATGCCATCGAAATGGTGTTGAAGTATTCCGGTAAACCACCAATCAAGGGTATGAAGACAAGACCGACAAAGCCAGGATTCAAATGCAGCGCAACCGTTACAGGCTCAATCGCGCCTACAAGTATCTCTGAAAGTACTGCAACGCCCACTGTCGCAAGTGTTAGGAGCAATAAGGCGCGCCATAATGGAGTCTTCTTTTCCTCTTTTGATTCTATTTGTGGCTCCGCATCGGGCTTGTCTACCCCCTTTATCGTCTCTACGGTTCCATCAATCTCCTTGAGCATACCGCTCTTATTGGCTACTGCACTAGTGACGACAGCTTGTCGAAAAGCGAGGAGACGCGATATAGCCGCCTCTGATCGCGCTCCTATAACGGGATCAACCTCTTCTTTGTTGTCCTTATCACCAATATGAAATACACTAAAAAGAATAGACGCGATATAGCCCAAAAGTAAGCAAACTGCGATAACATCGGAAAGTTGTTCTCCGCGCTCTACGATCAATGTTTGATGCGAACGTGCTGCGAGAAGCTCTGCAACAGTAGGAAGCAAGAGTCCACCGATACATAACGCAAAAAGTGATGCATACTGGCTTGCAGGACGTACCTCAAAGTTTAAACGTCCATGCTTGAAGCCACCCACGCAGACCGAGACACCAAGTACGAGCAGTGCGTTACCAAGAATAGTTCCAATAATAGATGCACGTACAACATCGACTAGCCCTTGACTCAGCGCAAGAATGCCAATAATAAGTTCCGTTGCGTTACCAAAAGTGGCAAATAGAAGACCTCCAATGCGCTCGCCAGTATGCTCGGCAACCTGTTCAACCGATACACCAATTAATGCTGCTAGCGGAATGATACCCAAAGCAGCTATAATAAATAGGACAAGAGGTGGAATGTGGAGCAAATCAAGGACAGGGGTCAGTACGGTGAAGATAAGGAAAAAATATAACCAGCGTGGCATAAGGTTTCTCCCATACATACTATTTTTATTCTTCATTGTATACGGTGAAGAAGCTAAAAATAGTATCGTTTAACGCTTTCATAGCACTTATTGTTAGTAAAAATGTTTTATATAAGAGGAGCTATTTATTCGTGGAAAAATATCAAGTGGGGAAAGTTTCGTCTTCAAAGCAAGATCAGACGGGTCATAGCACAAATCATCAACAAGAAAATATTCATACCGGAGAACCAGAAGACCGTATCGCAACTGTATCAGGCAACTTGTTAGAACGTGCCGATTCTCTTATTTACGCCATCGTCGGCGTCTCATTTCTGGTAGGAGCACTCTTTGCACTCGTATATAGCTTCTGGGATTTTGGCAACAACATCATGATGGCAATAAGCAAGGGTAGTACTACAGGAATTGCAACTGCAGTTATCGAATTCGTTTCTGGCTTGCTGCTTGTGCTTATCATTATGGAAGTGCTAGGAACAGTTATTCATTATTTGAAGTCTCATGCGACTTCGTTGCGTCCCTTTCTCTTCATTGGTATCGTTTCTGCTACCCGAAGTATTCTCTCGATTGGTGCCAGGCTTTCGATAGTATCAGAAAACTCAAATAGTATAACAGCGAGTTTTCAAAGCGCGATGATTGAACTTGGCGTGAGTGCCGCCGTTATCCTAGCCTTGGGCATCACGCTCAAACTTCTCGGTCGATTGGTCGAGATTGGCTCAAACGAGCTTTGACAATTTCGCTTCTAAGTTGGCTTTGACTGTTGGCCACTCAGTATCGAGAATACTATAGTAGACCGAGTGGCGATAGTAGCCATCGGGCATAATCATGTGATTCCGCAAAACGCCCTCTTTGCTTGCCCCAAGTCGCTCGATAGCACGTTGCGAGGTAAGGTTGCGGCTATCTGTCTTGAACTGCACACGAATAGCTTTCAACGTCTCAAACGCATGGCGTAATAAGAGATATTTGCATTCTGTATTGACAGGGGTACGCTGTACCGCACGGGCCAGCCATGTTCCACCAATCTCTAAACCTCGGTCATGCGGCACAATGGTCAAGTAGCGCGTCGAGCCAACAGCCTCGCCAGTAGCAATCTGAGTAATAACAAATGGCACCTGACTTCTCTGTGCTTGCAACTCTAGCGCATCAGTAAGCCATGCATCCATTGCATCCAACGAAAGAGAGGGATTATAAGGCATATATGACCAGATAGTGGGGTCTTGTGCTGCACGAAAGAGACGTTCAGCATGCCCTCTTTGTAATGGCTCTAGTCGTACAACATTGCCTGTTAGGGTTACAGGTTCTACATTCATTGACATACACAATTTTCCTTCAACAAGTAAATTCTGTACAGGTCATTCCGCATTCGTTCATCAATGTGCATTATAACATGAGTTAATTATGTCTTTCCTTCTTTACCATTCGAGTATATAGTTTACGCTCTAAAGAATGCGCTATAATCTATCTATAACAATAAGATTTGAAAAGGGAAGCATATATTCTCTATGAAGCGCAGTTTCTTATCTCGACTCCGTAGCAATGGCACATCATACCTTTTTAGCGCACTTTTGCTTCTGGCAGGGATACCAGCGTATCAAACGTTCGTGCTTGCGCCAATAGGTTATAATAACGCACTTACAGCCACAACCGCTGGCAATCTCGCGGCCTATCTTGCCTGGATAGGTGGACACATACTTCCATTTTTACTCTACCGTGTCTTGCTCTTATTCGCCTTTGTGCTTTTATTGAGTTTGCCCTTCACGCTCTTTCGTGTCATTGTCGCACAGGAACTGATGGGTCAAGAGGAACGCGAAGCAGAAGAACTCGCCGAAGAGGACGATACAGAGGAGGAGGAGGACGAAAGCGAGGAGGACGAAGAGGACGAGACCAATACAGCAGATGGTATGCCGCCTTACGCTTGGCGTGGCAAAGGCTTTGCCGTCATCGCGGCATGGTCAGGCTTGATTGGCCTTGTCGTCTATTTTGTGGGAACATTAGCCAGTACGCTTACACTTGCGACTATTAGCAACGGCGTCACGTCCAGTACTTCGCTTTCGGGTGGGAGTATACTTCTGCTCAGCATTATCGCGATTGTAACAAATACGGTTGGCGTTGGCTTTCTTGCCCTCTCGACCCTCTTCTTTGGAGCAATTATTGCGCGTAGTGGGAGCAAACTCTGGCCCACCGCATGGGTCATTTTCGGCTATATCGCGCTTGCGGTCGCCGCCCTCTTCAGTGGTAGTGCTGTGAGTGTTGCCAGTGCGCCAACATCGGGACAAGCTCCCTTCACCGCGCCCGCCATCCTGCTCTTTGGAGTTTGGGTACTCTGGCTAGGGGTCATGCTAGTCCGCCTGAAACCCGAACCCGTGTCTGTAGGGACCGATAATGCTCTTGAATAAAATCATACAAAATCTGTAGGGACTGATTCATCGCGTCCTCGTGGCCATTAACCGCCGATGAGGACGCGATGAATCAGTCCCTACAAATAATTCGGTTTACAGCCAAGCTTGCGCGGCCTGGGCGATAGTTTGGTGCTCTTCTTGTGTGAGACGCCAGCCAATAGCACCAGCATTATCTTTTGCTTGACGCGCATTTTTCGCACCCGGAATAGGAATAATGCTTTCGTCCTTCACAAGAAGCCAGTTCAAGGCGACTTGAGCAAGCGTTTTATCATGCATTTTGGCAATTGGTTCCATGATTTGCAACAATGGTTCCATTTTGCGTCTTTGCGCGGTACTGAACGTGGGGATAAAGCGACGCACCCCTGCAAGCTGAGGAGCCTGTGCATCGCTTACACGATACTTTCCTGTAAGCAGTCCTTGCTCTAAAGGACTATATGCGATGAGCGCAACATTTAACTCACGACAGGCAGCGAGCACTCCATTCGATTCCGGCTTGCGATGTAGCAAATTGTAATGCACTTGATTTGATGCCAAGGGAATACCATGTCGTGCAAGACGTGTATGCGCTTGTCGCATTTGATCGGCACTATAGTTGCTGACACCAATGGCGCGTATTTTGCCAGCACGATATGCTTGCGCGAGCACATCCATTAACGCGTTGATGCTAAGTAAGGTAAAAGGCCAGTGAACTTGATACAAGTCAATCTCGCTCATACCGAGGCGTTCGAGACTTTTATCGAGTGCATCAAGTAGTGTACGGGCAGAGAGACGTATAGGAAGTGGTGCAAACTTGCTAGCGATGATCACGGGCCGTCCATCACGACGCACACAGTCACCAAGAATGCGTTCCGACTCGCCACCACCATATATCTCTGCTGTATCAAAAAAGTTTAAACCAGCGTCCAGGCAAGCTTTATATGCCTGATCAATGTCTTCGCGTGTATGGCTCTGTCCATAATTCCAGAAATTGGTATCGCCCCAACTCCACACACCAACGCCTAAGGCAGGTACAGTGATGTTAGATGCTCCAAGTTGCCGTGTATCTATCTGAATCATATATGTGTTCCTCTATTCTATGATACTTGCATGCTTCCTAATAGCACATTGAAAAACAGTATAACACACTCAGCAGAGGCAATTGTGCTTCTATATCTTCTTGTCTTCTTGCGCTTTGCCCAGACGCCGCATTTCGGGCCAGAGCAGGGCTACTAGAAGCACCACAACAATCGTGCCTATGCCACCACCAACAACTGATATGAGTGGGCCAAACAGTTGCGCCACAAGACCAGACTCAAAACCTCCTAATTCGTTGGAAGCACCGATGAAGAGCGTATTGACCGAGGAGATACGTCCAAGCATAGCGTTAGGTGTACGCGTTAGGAGCAGTGTACTACGAATAACAACGCTGATATTGTCGAGGCCACCGAGCAGAAACAGCATGAACAGGGAGAGCCAGAACGAGTGCGATAAGCCAAAGATAATCGTGACAAGTCCAAAGCCTCCAACAGCCCAGAGCAATGTTCGCCCCGCTTTTTTAAATGGGGGAATATATGCAATGCCAAAGGTAACGCACAATGCACCAACAGATGGGGCGGTACGCAAGATGCCTAGACCTGCTGGCCCAACATGCAGGATATCTTTCGCAAAGATTGGAAGCAGGGTTGTTGCGCCACCGAGCAAGACCGCGAACATATCCAGCGTGATAGACGCCAGAATTATTTGTGTGCTCCATAGAAAACGTATGCCCTCCAGCAATGAGCTTAGTGTGGTCGTTGTGCTGGCAACGATTTTTTGCTGTTGTCCACGAAGAGGTATGAGCAAGAGGGAGTAGAGTATCATAGCGATAGCATTGAGTCCGTAGATGAGCGTCGCGCTATGTAGTATTGCAATCAGGATACCGCCTAACGCAGGACCTACGACCGATGCGAGTTGCCACGAACTACTGCTCCATGTCGCGGCACTCTGATAAGCGCGTTCAGGCACAGCTTGTGTTATCAATGTCGAGCTAGCAGGTCCATTAAATGCCGCGGCACCGCCCATTAGTAGCAAACAACAAAAGATTAAGAGTAGGGGACCATGCAGATACGATAGGACCGTCAAGCCTATGGAAGCGAAAGCCAGTACTAAGAGCGAGCTAATCACGATGCGTTTGCGATTATATCTGTCAACGAGATGTCCTGCTGGTAAGGACAAAATAAAAATAGGGATAACCTGTACAAGTCCTACCAGACCCAGGATAAAAGCAGAGCCGGTGCGCTCATAAAGTTCCCACCCAATCGCAATCGTAATCATCTGCTCACCCAGTGTCGCAATGAATGAGCCAATAAATAAGAGGCGAAAATCCATAAAACGCCACGCAAGATAGGGGTCATGTGGAACAATAGGCTCGGTAGAAGCTATCGGGGTTAATGCAGTTGAGGGTTCAACGTTCTTGTCCAAGGGTTCTTGATCAGTAGGGTCCACAGTATTTCCTTACAGAATATATAAAGGGAGACCTTTAAGATCGCCCTACAATGGTGGTTTTACTAAAAAACAGGGAGACCGCAAGGGTCTTCACTACATTTTGTTACCCCTAAGGATATCACATATGTAGGAAAGACCCTTGCGGTCTCCCTGAAACTTCGAGCCTAACTCTTGGGTTTTCTTGTGGCAAGATAGCCGAGACCAAGTGCAAGCGTGTCTTCCGCGCTAGCCCATACAAAGTCAGGAACGAACTTGATTTTGTCGAGCGACTTCCGACCATAATAGCCAGCAACGCTACCAGCACTTGCGGCAGTAGCACCGATTGCGGCACCGATAAGTGGTGAGACGCGTGAACGCTGGCAAATGGTCGCGCCAGCTAATCCACCAATCACAATACGTCCGATAAATGGACCTGCCGCGAGACGGCTTGGTGTAAAGGGTAGCTTATCACCAACCAGTTCGCCCACTGCCAATGCACTTGAGATAACACGACTTGCGGGGGCGTCAAGAAATTGCTCAAGGGCTGACTCCGCGTCAACACCGATACGGCTAGTCCAATTTAGAAGTGCTAATGGTGTCATAGAACGTAAACCAGCGACAAAACCAAGCAGTCCTGCGCGTGCGTATACGCTAATAGGATTTTCACTAGGTCCAAGAGAAGTATTTGCCAATGTATATTCCATACCTTTCTATAAAAAAGTGCTTATTATATATCTCACTGTATATCACGTATATGCCCTTGCTAAAGGTTCATTGTACCTGATCTCAAACCCATACATACTATAGTGCGTATATGATATATACAAGGAAGAAGATATCTTCACGGAAGTTTTTATACGAAGGAGAACACGCATGTCTGTCGATACAAAAGCAACAAGTCCAAGACAAATGGGAGGCGTGACAAGGAGCCTACAACGCCTATTTATGAAGGGTCATGTCTCGCTCTATCGTCTCACGGGTGGAAAAGTAGGTGGTGGAGAACATCTACTCATTCTCACCACAACAGGTCGCAAAAGTGGAGTCGAGCGTGATACACCGCTTTTCTTTTTTAGCGATGCAGACCACTACATCATTATCGCCTCCAATGGTGGAGCAGTCAAGCATCCCGTCTGGTGGCTCAACCTTCAGGGCAATCCGCAAGCAAAGATACAGGTCGGGCCTCGTGTCATTCCAGTCACCGCTCAACAAGCCGATGCAGAGGAGAGCAAGCGTCTCTGGGCCATCATCGCCGAAAAGTATAAGAACTTCGTGGAATACCAGAAACGTGCCCCACGCGAAATTCCTATCGTCGTCCTCACACCTCGCTAATTTTAGCCGTACAAACAATTGTAGGAGTCTAATGGAATTAGACTCCTACAATTGTTTGTACGGAAATTCATGCAATATCTTCATGTCCGCTGAAAAAAGGCTTGTTGCTTTCTCTTTTTTCTGTACATCCCTATTGCTATACCCTACAATGGTAACATGGAACGGTCACGTACATTTTGTTAAAAAAAGGAAAGAGATAATGCACATTCATCTTCTGCGCCATGCTACACTAGTACTTACCATTCACGACCTTACAATCCTGATTGATCCAATGCTCAGCCCACTTGAAGCAATAAATCCGGTTCCAAATGCAGGCAATCAGCGACGTATCCCTATGGTACCACTGCCAATCTCTGACGAAGATCTGCAGCGGATGATCGAGGGTATCGATGGCGTTTTAGTGACACATACTCATCGTGATCACTGGGACCCAAGCGCGGAGGCGATGCTACCAAAACACTTGCCTGTTCTATGCCAGCCGGAGGACCAAGGCACATTTGAGCAATTAGGCTTCTCGCAGGTCCTTCCTGTGACTGAGCATCTCACATGGCATGGACTTCAGATAGACCGTACCAAAGGGCAGCATGGAAAAGGTGAATTAGGCAAAATGATGGCTCCTGTCTCTGGCTTTGTGTTACGTACAGAGGACGAACCGGCCGTGTATATTGCGGGTGATACAATTTGGTGTCCAGAGGTTGAGCAAGCCTTACAACAGTTTTCTCCTGATGTAGTTATTCTTAACTCTGGTGCTGCTACCTTTGCCACAGGTGGTGGTCCCATTACCATGAATGAGGACGACGTTATCCAGGTTTGCCGAAGCATTCCATCGGCAAAGGTTATCGCAGTGCATATGGAAACAGTGAATCACTGTCTCCTCACTCGTGCTACATTGAGAGCAAGAGTAGAGGCGGAAGGGTTAGAAAAGCAGGTAGACATTCCTGCGGATGGGTCTATACTCGCGTTCTCAACACGATAGAATCGAAATCGGTAGAGATAGCAATGAACTCGTATCCCTACCGATTTGTCGTATATCCTTAACAAATACGCGGCAAGGGGTCCCCTACCAGCATATCCAGTACGCGTGTACCGCCGATATCGGTGCGTAGGAACACCATCCCTGCTGGCTCGGCTTGCACAGTGCCAATAATGGCAGCTTCACTACCTCGTGGATGGCTACGCATGGCAGCAAGAGCTTTTTCTGCCACTTCCGGCGCGACGATTGCCAGCATTTTGCCCTCGTTGGCAATCGTCAACCCGTCAAGCCCCAGTATTTCACAGGCACCACGCACCTCGGAGCGAACGGGTATCGCTTGCTCGTTGAGCGCAATGGATACCTCCGCGCCAATAGCAATTTCGTTGAGCGAGGTCGCGACGCCACCACGTGTCGGGTCTTTTAGGCAGTGGAGGCCATCGCCGACTGCGGCGAGAACCTGAGCCACAAGACCGTGTAAAGGGGCTGTGTCGCTTTCGATATCGGCCTCCATCTCTAAGGCTTCACGCGCTAGCATGATTGCGATACCATGATCGCCAACGGGACCGCTCAGAAGCACCTTGTCGCCTAGTTTCACCTGCGCCTGTCCAATCTGCGTCGTGGCACGGACGACTCCCACGCCCGCTGTATTGATAAAGATACCGTCGGCCTTGCCACGCTGCACAACCTTGGTATCGCCCGTGACAATGGAGACACCTGCCTCTGCTGCCGCCTGTGCCATCGAGTCCACAATACGACGCAGAGTGGCTATCGGAAAGCCTTCTTCAAGGATGATGCCGACCGAGAGATAGAGTGGTGATGCACCAACCATCGCAAGGTCGTTGATAGTGCCATGTACCGCTAGCTTGCCAATATCTCCACCTGGAAAAAAGAGAGGACTTACCACGTAGGTATCAGTGGTAAAGGCAAGACGCTGCTCCGTTCCCTCAAGCACAAAGGTTGCTGAGTCATCCATGCGGTCGAGCAATGGATTGGAGAACGCTGGCGCAAAAACGCCTTCAATCAAGTTGTGCGTTGCCTTGCCACCACTGCCATGACTGAGCGTGATATGCTCATCACGCAGGTAGAATTTATGACGCCGTGCCTGTCGCGTTCGTTCAATTTTGCTAAGCACATCATCGGTCCGCGTATCCATAATCGTTCCCTTTGCTACTATTATGCGTTTGCCTGTAGGACGCGTAAACGGTTGCGTTCGCTCGCCATTGAGAAGCGACCGTAGTTGAAGTATGCCGCACATGCTCCCTCTGGCGACACCATGCAGGTGCCGATGGGTGTCTCTGGCGTACAAGCAGTGCCGAAAACCTTACATTCCCACAGCTTGATAACGCCTTTGAGCACCTCACCGCATTGACATGCTTTAGGGTCAGCGACACGAAGTCCTGGTACCTGAAAGCGGAGTTCGGCATCCCATTGTGCGAATTCAGGACGGAGCTTTAACGCGCTATGCGTGATGAAGCCGAGGCCGCGCCACTCGAAGAAAGGACGTAGTTCCATTGTGCGCCCCATTGCCTCAAGTGCTTTAGTATTGCCCTCTGGTCGTACCACGCGCGCGTACTGGTTCTCGATTTCAGCACGTCCCTCGCTGATCTGTGTCACAATCATATGCACCAACTGAATAATATCAAGCGGTTCAAATCCCGCCATTACAACAGGCTTATGGTGGTCACGAGCAACAAACGTATAGGGACGCAAGCCGATAACCATACTTACATGTCCAGGACCGATAAATCCATCCAGGCGTAAATAGAGCAGAGAGCTAACAAGTTCATCTTCTGCAAAGTCGTCGATGATTGCCTCGCCCGCGACCTCGTGTTCTGCGGTGAGTTCAAGCATGCGTGTCAGGCCCTCGCCATACATGGTAAGCACTGTTTGGAGAAGTTCCTGCGTTACCGCTTGCGCGTTCGGGTCGGTGAATGTTGCGACTTCTTGAAGTAACGCCTCAATGCGTGCCGACCAATTTTGTTGTTCCTGTACTTCTTGGAGCATTTTGCAATATCTCTCACAGGATCGTTCTAGGGAGTGTGATGTATTAATGTGTGCAAGGGTCGCCCCTGCACACATTAAATGGTACATCGCCCCCCAATAATAGTAGCTACGAAGTTATGCCGAACGTTGGTGAGTGCGTGATGTTGAGTTCCTTACCTTCGCCTAGGTACATATGTACGCCACAGGGGAGGCAGGGGTCAAAACTACGGATTGCACGCATGATGTCGATACCCTTGAAGTTTTCTGGTCCATTCTCCTCAAAGATAGGTGTGTTCTGCACCGCATCCTCGTATGGTCCAGGGGTGCCATAGATGTCGCGTGGATTCGCGTTCCACGGTGTTGGTGGATAGGGGTGATAGTTGGCGATCTTCCCTTCCTTGATGACCACGTGATGCGAAAGTACGCCGCGCACCGCTTCATGGAAGCCACAGCCAATCGCCTCGTCAGGTACCTTGAAGTCAGACCATGTTTTGGTGTGACCTGCGCACACTTCCGCCATTGCCTTCTCTAGGAAGTACAGCGCGGCTGCGGCTGCGTATGCCTGGAAGTAAGTACGAGCACGGTTGCGCTCGATGGCGTTGCTCCATTTTGGTATCTTCCACTCAAGTTCCATCTCTGGCTTGAGCGCGGTCTTAGGCAAGTTGATCTTGACGCTATGTCCTGTGGACTTCACGTAGCCGCCGATATCGACGAGACCTGCAAGCGCGGTCGTCCAGAGACGTGCGATTGGGCCGCCGCCGGTGTCGAGCGCAAGATGCTTACCACTCTCACTATCGTACCAACGTGGAGACATAACCCAGCTATAATTGTTATTGAAGTCGCGCTTCTGCGGCCTGGGGAGCGTGGTCTGATTCCACGGATGGTTGCGGTCAATGGGATTGCCAAGCGGGTCCTGCTTGACGAACATTTCCTGATCGTTCCAATCGTCGTAGTACGAGCTACCGAGCAGAATACGCATACCGACGTTGATATCGACGAGGCTCGTGGTCCGCAATTTACCATCAATGACGATACCAGGCGTAACGTACATTGCGCGGCCCCATTTGTCCATGTTTTTGTATTCATAGTCACAGACATCGGGGTCCTGGAATGATCCCCAGCAGCCGAGCAGTATCTGGCGTTGCCCAACCTTCTCGTAGCCTGGCATTGCCTCATAAAAGAAATCGAACAGGTCGTCATGCATTGGCACGACCTTTTTCATAAACTCGACATACCTCATGAGGCGCACAAGATAGTCAGTGAAAACCTGGATGGTTGCGACGGTACCAACACCACCTGGATAAAGTGTTGAAGGGTGGACGTGGCGACCTTCCATCAAGCAGAATTTCTCTCGCGTGAGGCGGCTCATTTGCAGCGACTCACGGTAGTGTTCGCCCGTGAACGGGTTGAGGGAGCGCATAATGTCGGCAATTGTGCGATAGCCGTGTAAGTGTGCGTGTGGTGCCTCAGTCTTTTCGGCCTTTGCCAGTACGCTTGGATTCGTTTCGCGCACCATCTGTTCACAGTAGTCAACGCCGACTAGATTGTCTTGATACAGACAATGGTCAAACATGTACTCTGCGGCTTCCCCGAGATTGAGAATCCATTCGGCCACTGGCGGTGGCTTGACACCAAATGCCATGTTTTGCGCGTATACTGCACATGTTGCATGATTGTCACCACAGATACCACAGATGCGGCTGGTGATAAAGTGTGCATCACGCGGGTCTTTCCCCTGCATGAAAATGCTGTAGCCACGGAAGATAGAGGAAGTGCTGTGGCACTCCGCGACCGAGCGATTCTTAAAATCAATCTTTGTATAAATACCCAGGCTACCAACAATACGTGTGATCGGATCCCACGACATCTCAACGAGTTGTGGTGGGCTTTGTGGTGGGTCTTCTCGTCTAATCTCCGTACTCACGCTGTTCTTCTTTCCTTGAATCACTTGTTTACACAAACACTGTGTATTTGTCTATCAATCTTCAATTGATAGTTTTGTAAGGACCATATGTATGGCGTCATGGACCGATTTATCAGGCAATATCCCCATTTTTCTTGAACGATCTCGCGCAATGAATTGTGCCTCGGACGCCATACATGTGGTCCCTACTAGTGTCGCCAGTTGGGTTCATAACCTGTGGTCAATTGTCGTCCTTTATGACGCCACTTTGGTTCTTTGTTTAGAGTGGTGTTGGTGAATTTACGCAGATTGCGTATCACCGTTCCGTAAATGCCGACAGCAGTTGATGAGAACTTACCACCAGGAGGTTCGTCCATGAATGGCATGAACTTGTCGGGGAAGCCAGGCATGGTACAGCCGATGCAGATGCCACCAACATTCGGGCATCCACCAATACCAGCCATCCAGCCACGCTTAGGCACATTGCATTGCACCACCGGTCCCCAGCAACCAAGCTTTACAATACACTTTGGGGAACCATATTCGGTAGCGAAGTCGCCTTGCTCATAGTAGCCAGCACGGTCACAACCTTCGTGAACCGTCTTACCAAAGAGCCACGTGGGGCGAAGTGCATCATCAAGCGGAATCATTGGGGCCATACCGGATGCTTGATAGAGCAGATAGAGCAATGTCTCCATAAAGTTATCAGGTTGAACGGGACAGCCGGGAACACAGACAATCGGAAGCCCTGCCGATGTTTTCCAGTTTCAACCTAGATAATCAGGCAGACCCATTGCACCCGTCGGATTGCCCGCCATTGCATGAATACCACCATAGGTGGCACAGGTGGCAATAGCAACCACACCCCATGCTTTAGGAGCAAGACGGTCTATCCATTCATTTGTTGTGATTGGCTGATTCGTGGCGGGGTCGTTGCCAAGAGCAGCCCAGTAGCCCTCTGACTTGATCTTCTCGTTTGGTATAGAGCCTTCGACGACGAGCACAAACGGGTCTAGCTCTCCTCGTTCCGCTTTATACCACCAATCCATAAAGTTATCGTCAGTTTCATAAGCCAACACGGGATTGTGCAGAATAACCTTGGGCAACCCCGGAATAGCCCCCAGGAGCACATCTTCGATACTGGGTTGGCTGGCCGCTGTGATAGAAATAGTATCTCCATCACAGCTAAGTCCTGCTGTCATCCAGATAACATGGACTTCATCAACACGGACGCTCGTCGCCATGAAGTTCCTCCTACATGTAAAGCCTTCTTTGACAGTACACATCCCATGACGTATCGCTGTTTTCTCTAAAAATGTGGGGGAGGTGTTATTGTCTTTCTAGTGCTTTTTCCTTCGAGATTCCACAAAACAGCATCTATCGTAGAAGCTAGATTGCTTAAATGCAACTGTACCATAAATATGTTTCAAAAATGTTGTGCAATAAACGCGAAAAGTTTACAAAAATGTTGGAAAATGTTGTAAACGCGAAATGGTCCAATAATCCAAATGAAAGGTAAAATGAACACTTTTATAGGTCCTATTGATCTTTTACATATTACAATAAATGTAATAAAATCGGAAGCTGCAAATACGTTTTCATTATTATATTCTAACAAATAATGTTTCTTAGGTACTTCGTATGAAATGTTGTAAAGAACGCTTGTAAACACACAGAATATATGTTACATATTATGCAATGATAAACCACACAATATCAAAGTGGATTGTGATGCAACATTTCTCTATGAAAGAGATACGCTTGTCATAAGCGAGCAAGGATAGCTATGGAGCATTTACGCATCTATTTTTTTGGATCATTCCGTCTTTATCGTGATGGAGTGTTACTTACTTCAAAAGATTGGCAGATACGTCACGCTCGTCAACTCTTTAAACTCCTATTTACAGAGCGTGGTCATACGGTGTCGGTAGATAAAGTAATTGATTTGTTGTGGCCTTATTCAGCAGAGCACGCACACAAAACGCTACGTAGTGCTATCAGCATTTTGAGGAATGTTCTTGAACCAACACGCGAACCACAAGCTCCCTCACGTTTTGTGCTAAGAGGAAGCACAGGCTATACGCTACACTTGCCAGAAGACAACAGTGTGTGGATAGATACACTTGAATTTGAACGCTTGCTGAATGGAGCAAGTGTAGGCAATGATAGTCCCAAGCGACGGAGAATTTTAGAATTTGCATTACAACTCTATACTGGCGATTATCTTGCGGAAGATGAGCAGGAAAGTTGGGCTATTACTGAACGTACCCGACTACGTGAACGGTACTTTACTTATGTGCTTGCTCTTATGGAGTCACAGCGTAAACTTGGGCTGTATAATGATGCAATACTTGTTGGACGCAGAGCACTCAACATTGACGTATGCCGCGAACAACTCTACCCTCTTATCATGTACTGCCAAGCTACATTAGGCGATACCGTTGGTGCGCTTCAAACGTTTGAGCAGTGTCGGCAAGAGTTACACAATCGGTTGGGTATCGATCCTTCTCCACATACGCTTAAACTGCACACGGAACTTTTACAAGGAGAGTTCCGTACCAAGTATACAAAATCTTTGCATGCCGTTGTCAAACAAAATGCACGTCTACCACACACCGATCCACTCATTCCTGCTTTACGCCCCACTCAATCCGTAGACGAACCAGAATGCACTTCACAGGAACAATTGCAGGTAGTACATAAAGAACAGTTAACATGGCTTACACACCAGTTACAAGACCTCAAGGAGGCGCAGCAACAATCTGCGCGTATTGTTGCCTTAGCAGGTGAGATGGGAGTGGGCAAAAGCTTTCTCTTGCACAATATCTTTCATGTCGCTCAAACACTACAGATAAAACCTCTTCACATAGTATGTATGGAGATGGAACAACACATTGCATTTGCTCCGCTCATCGCGGTGACAAAGATATGGATGAGCAAACTTAGTAACGACGCGTTAAACACCTTACCACGTCCCATACTTGCGACACTTGCACACCTGCTTCCTGAATTACCGACACGTATACCTACACTTGTGCCTACCTTATTTCTTTGTCCACAACAAATTCAGGATGCCTTCACCGCAGCGTTTGTTGATTTGCTGACTATATTATGTAACCAACGGCCATTGTTGGTATTAGTGGACGATGTGCAATGGGCCGATAAAGCGTCACTTGATGTCCTTCACCGAATAGCTCAGTCATCCATTACAGCAGAAGGTGCTGAACTACATCGCGCATTGCTTATAGTTCTTGCGTATCGTCCTGAAGAACTGATAGACAATATGGTTCTTAACACAATGCTCCTCTCGCTTGGCAGGAACGACTCCTTTTATACGCTTCATCTGTCGCGTTTTAGCCCTTGTGAGGTTGAAGCATATGTACACACTCATGATACTGTTCATGTTCTTTCACCTGAACAGATACACGAAGAGACACAAGGTAACGCGCTCTTTCTCACGGAAGCTGTACATATACTGCTGGAGCAGAAAGAGCACTACCTACTTGAGCAAAAGCTACACAAGAACAATCTCGTCAAGAACGCACTACTACGTTCACAACGTATACGCGACGGAGTGCTTGCACGAATTGCTCGCCTCCCACAGCGGGCCGTTGAATTATTAGAATATGCTTCTGTTATCGGGCGTCCGTTCCCCCCCTCATTGCTTAGCCCGAACCTTTCGGTGGAAGATTACAAGGCGTTAGATGTCCTGCTGGCACGACGGTTTTTGTTTGAAACTGATGGAGACAATCACGAGGTGTATCTCGCTTTTGTATATGAAATTGTTGCACACATAGTCTATACCAATTGCTCAGCCATAAAGCGTTCGTTGTTGCACCGCTCTGTAGCGGAGCAGTTGGCAGGCTATTATGCAAACACGCTGTATACGCATGCCACAGAGATAGCGGCACACTATCGTCACGCTGGGCCACAGTATCAGACACAAGCTCTGCACTACGAAGTCCAGGTACAAAGCTGTTTAGAGGATGCGACTAGCAAAATACGGTAGGAAGTGTTGGCTATAAAGAGATTGATGTGGTATGTTCACCTTGCGGATGCAACGAATCTGGAAAGGGAGTTCCCACATATATGGCCGACAAGATTTCACTTTTGCTTGTTGACGACCACGCGATTGTGCGGCAAGGGATACGCGCATTTTTAGAGTTACAAGAAGATATGACGGTGCTTGGCGACGTAGGTTCCGGTGAGGACGCAGTATCTTTAGCAGCAGAACATATGCCGGATGTGGTGCTTATGGATCTCGTTATGCCCGGTATTGGGGGCATAGAGGCCACGCGGCAGGTCAAGCAAGTAAGTCTACATTCACAAGTTATCGTGCTCACCTCCTATTATGAAGATGAATATATTTTTCCCGCGTTAGGTGCTGGTGCGCTTTCATATATTCTAAAAGATATTGGTTCTAACGAATTAGCGGACACGATACGCAAGGCGACACACGGCGAGTCTGTGTTGCACCCACGTGTGGCTGCGCGTGTGGTACAAGAGCTTCGAGGTAGCCTGAATGTGGTGGACGAGCAACCAGGTTTTGGCATCATCAAGTTCCTTTCAGGTTCTCAAAAAAATAAGAGTATTCACGTCAATAAACTTATCACAACAGTTGGCAGCGTCTCTGGTAACGACATTGTTCTTGAGGACTCATCTGTGTCAGAATATCACGCTCGTATCCTACACAGTAGTGGTTCATGGCACATCGAAACGGTAAGTCATGATGACACGCTAGACGTGAATAAGCGCATTGTACAGCAGGCAGTGATTCACGATTATGACATTGTTGGCATTGGAACAGAGACCGCATTCATCTTTCTTCTTAGCCCCTCAGCACAGGCATTGAGCAGTTCTATCTCACGCAACACACAACCTCTTATAGAGGAGCAAGCACCTGCGCCTTCTGAAACCGTAACGCTATCTGAGAGCAAGCCACTAACATCTGATCAATTCTCACCATCGCAACAGAGTGGCCTTCTACACAAAGCTTTACCACAGAAGCGTATAAAGACAGCAACTCTTCCCTCGCTACATTCACATCTATCACAAGAGAATAACGATGCCAGGGTGAAAGAACAAGAAGGTCTTGAAGGCACATTTGTAACACCAATCTCGGAAATGGGAATGCCATTTCTTGAAATCAGCAGCAATACACAACAAGAAAGAACAATATATCCACTTATCAGACATGAGATAAATATAGGGCGCGACCCATCGAATGAAGTTGTTCTTGACGAGAGCTACGTTTCCAGTTTTCATGCACAAATTGTGTTTGAGGAGAATCAGTTTGTCTTTGTGCATCCGCATCCTTCACGCTCACGAACTCAAAATGGTGTGCTGTACCGAGGTCGTCAGATAGCAGGCGATGAAGTGTTTCGCAAGCCATTGATGCGTGGGGATATTTTCCGCATTGGGGATAGCGAAAGTGGTACGTTCGTCTCTCTCATCTATAACGATGGTAGTGGAACCTCTCAAGAGATGCTTCCCGAAATTCGTCCTGTTCCATTGAGAACTTCCGAAATTACTATTGGACGCCATACAGATAATATGATTGTCCTGAATCATCCGCAGGTATCTAGTCACCATGCTCGTCTCATACAGGAGGAAGGAACATACCGCATCGTCGATTTGAAGAGCACCAACCACGTCTATGTCAATGGTTGGCTTGTTACAAGCCAACTTCTTGAACGCGATGATGAAATACACATTGGTCCATATAGATTAACCTATACTGGAACCGAGTTGACACAACATGACGAAAGTAATGGTATCAACGTTAACGCACTTCATCTCAAAAAGGTGGGGAACAATAAGACCGTACTGCTCAATGACATCTCTCTTTTTATTCCAGCACGAAAATTTGTAGCTCTGGTTGGTGGCTCTGGAGCAGGAAAATCGACGCTCATGGATGCACTGAACGGCCTTCGACCTGCCCAGGAAGGGAAAGTTTTCTATAACGATCAGGATTACTATCACAACCTTGCTGTCTTTAGCAGGCAATTAGGCTATGTGCCACAAGATGATATTGTGCATCGGGATTTAACCGTGCAGCGTGCTCTCTACTATGCCGCGCGAATGCGTCTGCCAGAGGACTTTACAAATGAGCAGATCGAGCAACGTATCGACGAAGTGCTCGACGATGTAGATATGAAAGAGCGTCGCCATCTGCAAATCAGCAAATTGTCTGGCGGACAAAGGAAACGCGTCTCTATCGCTCTGGAACTACTGAGCAAACCCAATATTTTCTTTCTTGATGAGCCAACCTCAGGGCTTGACCCAGGACTGGATCGCAAGATGATGTTTCTTTTGCGTAAACTGGCCGACAAGGGACATACTATTATCCTGGTTACTCACGCTACCAACAATATCAATACGTGCGATTATGTTTGCTTTCTTGCTCAAGGCGGACGCCTTGCCTACTTTGGACCACCCAACGAAACACGAACATACTTCGGTAAATCCGATTTCGCCGAGATCTATGCTATTCTGGAACCAACTCATGAGAATCCTAAAGCTCCTGAAGAGGCGGAGACACGCTTCAAAGCATCGGCGGATTATCAGAGTTATGTTGCTGAAGCTTTCGAGGAGGAACCTTCCAAGCAGATGCTTCAACAGCCTAAGAAACGTAAAAACGCGAAGCGTAGCAACCCCTGGAAGCAGTTCCTGCTCCTATCCTTGCGCTACCTGGAACTCCTCAAAAACGATCCAGGCAATCTGATCATTCTACTCTTACAAGCGCCTGTTGTTGCGTTACTTCTCCTCCTGCTTGTGAAGTATGAGGTTGGAACAAATATATTTAACGCCACCACTATTACAAAGTGTCCAACTGCGGCAACCATTCTCACCACCACGGGTATACCTGTTATTCCGGGTCCTGCTAATCCAGTAGTGTCAATTACCTGCAATCGCGTCACCGATTTTTTTAAGAACAACGTAGGAGGACAAGCATACGTTGCGAAACGAGGGGGTGAAAGTGCGGCGTTACAGGATTTCATTGCCATAGGTTCAGGCGGCGATGCTCAAAAGGTCCTGTTTATCATGGCATTTACGGCTGTGCTTTTCGGTGCTGTAAACGCGGCACGAGAAATAGTCAAGGAGGAGGCCGTTTATCGACGTGAACGAGCGGTGAATCTGGGTATTCTTCCGTACATGTTTTCAAAAATTCTTGTGCTCGCTCTACTATGTCTTTTACAGACGGCAATGCTTGTGCTCATTGTAAACATTGTTGTACCTTTCCAACAAGGCATCTTTTTGCCTGCGCTACTTGAGGTGTATATCACTATGGCTCTCACCGCACTCGCAGGTCTCATGGTGGGGTTGACGGTCTCGGCTATTGCCCCTAACACCGACCGGGCCATGAGCTTCATTCCAATTATCCTCATCCCACAAGTGATCTTTTCTGGCACCGTCTTTGCTTTTAAGGATTGGTTTACTCAATTGTTATCGCTGCTCTTTGTATCACGCTGGTCGATGGCTGCACTCGGTTCATCAATCGGCTTACACAGCGATAAGATAGGCGGCGATAAAATTTTTGGCGATAACTATATCTATCACGGTGTCCTCTTCTCGACCTACAACCACGCCAACGCGATGAACTATTTACTGCTTATGTGGAGTGCATTAGCCGTAATAATTGTGCTTTTCGCCTGTATCATTGGAGTGTTTCTGAAAAGAAAAGATATCAGAGTATAGAGGTTCGTTGTGAACAAGCCTACAAAGGAGTATTTCCCTCAACGAGATGACCTCCTGTTGCGTGATACACTAGAGACGGTTAACATCGAATGTACTCTACTACTCATCTGTAATCCTTGATACATCAATCTGCCAACCTAGATGTGATGAATTCGTAGGGACCACATTGATGGCGTCCTCTGCACGAGCGAAGTAATGTGCAGTCTTCATCTTGCACCAATTCTTGAGCGAGATCACGTAAGAAATATTGCGGATGCAACTCGCCCAATGAATTGGGCGTGGACGCCATCAATGTGGTCCCTACGAAAACCGACAATTGAAGATTGGCAGACCACCACCATTAAAAGGAGCATTATACATGGCTATCGACACAACCGCGCTAACACAGCGCACAACATGGAAAGCGTTGGAAGACCATTTTCAGCAGGTACGCGATATTCATCTTCGCACACTTTTTGCTGATGATCCTAAGCGTGGCGAGCGTTTTACGCTTGAGGCTGAAGGAGTCTATTTAGACTACTCGAAGAACCGTATCACCGACGAAACACTTCAACTTTTGCTTGCACTCGCAGAATCGTCTGGTTTGCGAGAGCACATCGACGCGATGTTCAAGGGTGAGAAGATAAACGTTACCGAGAACCGCGCGGTACTGCACGTCGCATTACGTGCGCCCAAAGACGAAACGATCATGGTTGATGGCGAGAACGTTGTACCCACAGTGCATGCAGTGCTCGACAAAATGGCAAGCTTCGCAAATCGCATTCGCAGTGGCGAATGGAAGGGCTATACGGGCAAACGTATTCGCAATATCATTAACATCGGCATCGGTGGTTCAGACCTCGGCCCACATATGGCCTATGCCGCGTTGCGCTACTATAGCGACCGCGATATCACAGCACGCTTTGTCTCGAATGTCGATGGCACAGATTTCGCGGAAGCGACACATGACCTCGATCCCGCCGAGACGCTGTTCGTCGTATCGTCAAAAACGTTTACCACACTGGAAACTCTAACCAACGCTCGTTCTGCACGTGACTGGTGTGTTCGAGCATTGGGAAGTGAGGACGCGGTTGCCAAACACTTCGTTGCGGTTTCGACCAACACAAAGGAGGTCGCCAAGTTTGGCATCAATACCGCGAACATGTTCGAGTTCTGGGATTGGGTTGGTGGACGCTATTCTTATGATTCAGCAATTGGCCTCTCGCTCATGGTTGCGATTGGACCAGAACAATTCGGCGAAATGCTTGCAGGCTTTCATGCAATGGATGAGCATTTCCGTACAGCACCGTTCGAGCGCAACTTACCCGTCCTGTTGGGACTAATTGGCATATGGTACAACAATTTCTTTGGGGCGCAAACGGTAGCGGTTCTGCCCTATGACCAGTACCTTGAGTACCTGAGTTCTTACCTGCAACAGCTCGACATGGAGAGCGATGGCAAACATGTTGATCTGGACGGAAAAACGGTTAACTATCAGACTGGCCCTATCATCTGGGGACAACCCGGCACGAATGGACAGCACGCGTTCTATCAGCTTATCCACCAGGGCACAAAGCTTATCCCATGCGATTTCATTGGCTTTGAGCATTCTCTGAACAACCTGCCCCCGCATCACGATCTGTTAATGGCGAACTTTTTCGCGCAGACCGAAGCCCTTGCTTTTGGCAAAACGGCGGAGGAAGTCGCGGCAGATGGTGTCGCACCCGCTCAAGTGCCACATCGTACCTTTGAAGGCAACCATCCAACCAACACTATTCTTGCTGAACGGCTTACGCCTGAGTTGTTGGGCAAACTTGTTGCGCTTTATGAGCACAAAGTCTTTACGCAAGGAACCATCTGGCACATCAACTCATTTGACCAATGGGGTGTTGAGCTTGGTAAGGTGCTTGCCACACGCATCATTCCCGAATTGCAAAATGCCGAGGAGCCAAAGCTCACTCACGACAGTTCAACTAATGCCTTGATTAATCGCTACCGCAGGGCGAATAATCGCTAGTAGCATGTAAATAAAGTTGTAGGCGTGTGGCAAACGATGTTTGCCACACGCCTACAACTTTATTTATGAGTGTTTATAAAATCTATGCTTTTTTGTACAATCAGATCTTTGTCATTATCGAGTGTCGCAACATGGTAAGAATTTTCTAACCATACAATCTGCTTATCTTGACTGGACAATTTTTGTAGAATGTGCTCGGCATTCATGGGCGGCACAACATGGTCCTCGCGTGAGACGATGATAAGCGCGGGACAGGTGATACGCGGTAGAAGATCATCTGTAACTTTTGTCAACGCAAAAAGTTCTTTGAGTGTTGGCACAGGCACAACAGGATAGGCAAGTTCTTTTACATCAGGGGCTTTAATGTCGCTACCTATGCCTTGTACTTCGACGGGTCCATTTGCCATATAGACAAGTGATGCTAGATCAGGATTGTTACTAGAGATCAGGGCATTAATAGGAATAATACCCTTGAATACGCCAGGATATTGTCCCGCCATATATAACGTGAGCGTTCCCCCCATCGATAGACCAGTCACAAATAGCGTATCGCAGCGTTCCTGAAGCCATGCCATTGCCTGTTCCAGGTCTTTAATCCAATCACTAGCAGTACTCGTTGCCATATCAGCAGGAGTCGTACCATGTCCTTTAAGACGCGGCAAGGCAACGGTGAAACCAGCCTTCGCAAGTCCCTCAGCATAATAACACATGCTTTGAGGATTGCCAGTGTAACCATGTGATATTAACACTCCGACCTTGCCATTCTCAGCGTAAAATGGCTCCGCACCTGGTAGTATATCTGTTTCGCTCATTCCAAAATCTCCTTTGATTATAATTTACCTGTTTACAACTCCGGCTTTCATTATACCGCGTTTTCATTGGTTGGATTGTATCGTGTTGCGTCTATCCTGGACTTCGTGTAAGATAGCAGCAATCTGTTGAGAAAATAACCGTCATTGACAAGAAAGATAGAGGACCATTCTATGGAAACAATCTCACTTGAATTTATTTCTGATACAAAAGAGCACCTCAAAACCCTTGAGCGTCAACTTAAACATATTCATGGTGTGCATGTTGACCTCGTAGAGCCACGCGACACTACAGCACCAGCACTTGTCGGCATCGCCATTAACGAAAATGGACCTGAGACGGCGCAGAGCGTAGCACAAACGCTCCATACTTTCCTGCACGAGGGGCAGAGTGTGCAAGGTCAAAAGAAAATCTACCTTGTCACGATTGAGGGAGAACGTGTAGACATCGAAAATCTGCCTGTTGAAGACATTTATAAGATCATCACTACAGCACAAGAAGGTCAGTAGAGGCAGGTATGCAAACAGAACAGGCGAGACTAGCTGCCCAGCTTCGAGAGGTGCCAGCAACCTTTCGTAATGTGCTACGGCTAGATGATGAGCATGCAATACGTCATCGTCCTGCTTCAGGCGAATGGTCAGCGATAGAGGTGCTTGGTCATATGATTGACAAGATGCGACATTGGTCTCATCGTGTGGAGCGCGTGTGGCATGAAGCGCGACCACTGTTACCTGGATACGATCAAGATGCAGAGGTTCGGCAGCATGATTATCAAAACGCCGACCCTGTAGTGCTGCTAAAGGACTTACAACAGCAATGCGAACACTTCGCGGCCCTTGTTGAGTCGATTCCCTTTTCAGCACTACAGCGGAACGGCATTCATGGAGAAAACGGACCGATGACACTGCTACAGTGTATTCAAGCACCTCTAAACTCTGTACCAGAACATCTTGCACAACTCCATGCAGCACAAACATCTGCATAACCTTGTGCATAAGAATACATAGTGGAATTGCATCCTGAGCGATACTGTTCTATCATATAGAAAATATATTCAATAGTATGGAACATGATAAAAGGGATATGGTATGGCTCAGGATTTCGGACTGCAAGAGGACGATGGGGGAAAACTTTACTTTTTAACCGAGCGCAAGCTGTATGAACTTGTCTATAAATGGATAAATGTGCGTGACGAACTTGGCGATATACAGCCGAAAGAGTTTTGGATACCACAGTTTCTTGGTCCACTACAAGAACTGTCTTTCAGGGGTGGGGAACTGATGAAGATGGTAAAGGATGCGCGTATGGCTCGTGCGGTCGTAATTTCTGTCGCATCCTCCTCTCAATCACAGGATATAGCTGAGGAAGAGATGCGGCGTGTCGAGACCAGTGATGGTGAACTACCCATCTCGCTCGTATTCATTTTACCTTCACATACATCACCCGAAACTCCACGAAAGACGACAGGAGGACTGCAAGATCGTGCAGCAGGCGGCTTCCCACGTACACTACCTGATGTCGCAGGTGTGGTTGGACGTGAACATGCTGAACAGTACGATGTGATTGAGGTTGATAAGACGTGGGGTACTTCTGTCGAAGCGGAGACACAACTTTCCTATAAGCAAGCCGTTGACCAAGCACAAACATTTGAGGATGCACTAATTTTTCGCTATTACGGCGAGGCTATTCAACCGTCGGGGAAGAAGCGCGATACGCTGGAGTGGCTCAATCCACAGTTCCTGCCCTGGCAAGAAACATTAGGTTTCTTCTTTCGTGGTCTGTACTTTGAGACTACGAATGTAATAGAGGTTCCAGGAGAACAAGGTTCCGAACAGGTACCAGCAGAAATCTATCTCGCGACCACATTTCAGGTTGAGCGCGACGGACGTAGTGTGAACAGTTACCGCCCATTTGGACGCCGAGAAGATGCTATTGCATGGATAAATAGCACCACGCACGTAAAAGCAAGCGTGACACGCCTGGTGCCGGACCCTGGTAGCACAAATTGGTTTGTGTTAAGCGACCTGCAAAACCTCAATCCTCTTGGTTATAAAACTTTAGGTGAGGTGGAGTGGTTAAACTAAGTCTCTACATAGAAAAGGTGCTAGCAAAATCTGTGATTTTGCTAGCACCTTTTCTATGTACAAGCTATGACTGGAAAGCTGTCATAGGCGCGAAGCCTGAACCATTATTATGCATGACAAAGTTTGCGGTTGTCTGACGGAAAAGGAGATCGGTGTCCCCTTGTATGTGGACAATAATATCAGGTTTGTTGTCGCCATTCACGTCTTTCACTTCTAACGTGACGACCGCTTTATCCGCGTCGGTCCACAGCAGATGCGGTCCTGGAAAGGCCTTCGCATGTGTGATATCGCCACCGGGTAGTTCAATCACATCAATATTGCCGTGCAGATTCATTGCGACAAAGTGCGTGGGCGATGTTATCGAGTCATGGTCTCCTACCACAGCTTCCAAATGAGAAGTGCGAGTTGTGCTACCATAAGCCCAATTGTTGTACATGCCTCTGCCACCCGTCCATGCCGTGTACAAAAGCAGGTAGCAAGCAATGGTAATCATCAGGGTAACACCCGTTGGAACAAGCCAATGATATTGCCTTTTCTGATTTTGCGATGTAGGTCTTGCTGCCCTTAGCTGTTGGCTAGACTGCTTTGTGACTGCCCTTGGTTGCGTCGTTTGCCGCACCGCTTCTCTTGCTTGCGTCGATTGACGCAGAGCATCTCTTGACTGAGATGGCTGTCGTACAGCTTCTCTGGCCTGCGTCGATTGACGTATGGCGTTCCTGGGTTGCGTTGGCTGTCTTACTGCTATAGATTGTTGGGTTGGTTGTTTTTGTGGTGCTAAACGGTTGCTAGGTTGTCTTGTAGGTGTTGCATAGCTTCCCGTTTGTCTTTGTTTTATCTTTGGTTCAAGCGTGATAATACCTTGCGTATCATACTCGACACCTGCACGTGTCACGTCTTCATCAGACATTGCGTCTGTCGTTGGTGCAAATCGTGCTGGGTTCGTGCGAGGCACACGTCTGGGCGTACTTGGATAGCGTGTATCAACGTCGTCTAGCTGGTTGAGATGGTCATCATGCCCATCTCTGCGTTGGGGCGGTCGTTGCATGGGCATAAACAGTATGTTTCCTTTCATTCTTATTTATAGTACGTTTAAGAACAGTTTTTGTTGTCACTTCAACAGTAGACATAAAAAAGAGAGTGTATATCGACTACAGGCCACGACAAAATATGTTATAAATGGCGGGAGAAGCATTGAGGGATGAGCAATTGTGTTGCACATTTTTAAACCACAAGAAGAATGCATCTTTTACTATTATACAAAGTATAACAAATATTAGCTTAAAAACATTCCAGCAGCTATAATAAATCAGACTATTCATGCCGTGACGTAGTGCCAGAGCAATGAACCATTTCTGGTATGAAGAGCATTGATGCTTCCATCCTGTAAGGCAAGTAAAAAGAGGTTATCTACAGCTATCGGCACCCAATTTAAAGTAGGTGTGGAATTATATGATGCAGTATAATGCCAACGTGTAGCTCCATTACTAGTACCTAATGCGATTATATTATCTGTATTTCCAATGAGCGTGACAAGATAGACCATGCTACTCGTAACCGTTGTTGTCACAAAAGTGACTTTTTGTTCTGTGTGCTGCCAGAGTTTGGCACCATTACTCGCACTTAGTGCGTAAACACTTCCCGTTTGATTTCCAACATACACGACTCCACTCATTACGGCCATCGAAGGAGCAACAGAGGGAATATGTGAGGAAATGTGCCATAGGGTAAAGCCATTGTTAGCTTGTAGTGCATACATACTTCCATCAAGCGTACTTACATAGATAACACCATCAGTACCTAACATTGTCGCCCCTGCAAACAAAAACTGTGCCGGATTATGCCAGAGCAAAGACCCGTTGCTTGTGCGTACCGTATCGAGGCTTCCATCTTCTAAGAGCAGGTATAATATGCCATTCACCATAACTGGAAGCGAGGAACCAAACGTGAGCTTTGCCTTATACTGCCACAAAGTGGAACCATTGTTGGCTCGCAACGCATGTACCATCCCATCCTGGGTACATACGTAGACGACTCCATTCAACACAAATGGTGCCTCGACTAATCCTGGGTAGATAATCTTGTGCCAGAGCAAAGAGCCATCACGTGCATGGAACGCAAAACTCTCTATTTCAGTACTAACAAAAATCTCCTGACCGCTGACCGTTAACCGAAAAAGCGTTGGAGCTTCAACAGGAAATATCTGGGACCAGAGCAGAACACCATTGCTTGTATGCAATGCATTGAGCGATAGGGAAAGAGCATTGTTCACAGTCGTGACCGAGGCGATATACATCACCCCGTTCATGACTGCCGACTCGTCACCTGCTTCTTTTAGCTTCTGACGCCAAACAAGGGAACCACTATTGATCCGAACATCAGTCACGGTTCCATCTTTCGACGTAACATAAGCATTTTCACCAGAAACAGACAGAACTACTGTACTATAGGCTGACGGAGGAAGGGCTGTTTGTGAAACTCTTCCCTTTTTTTCTAATGGACGTGGTATGCTCACCAGGACGAACACGACAAGAAGTGCTATTCCTATAATCACGCCCAACGTTCTCCACGTATACATGCGAAATGAAGACGAGGCACGATGTAGCAAATATCTTTTTGGAGTTTCCCCACTCTCATCATGCAAATCCAGATCGGTAATCTCGATCTCGGCATCGCTCATGCTATCTTCAGGTTCAAAGTTGTTCAATACACACTTCCTCTGCACTATTCCTACTATCTTACCCTATGTCCTCTTGCCACGACAAGAAATGACCTCTATCTGTAGGGACCAATTCATCGCGTCCTTGTGCCCCATCTACAAACGTCGGGGAACATTCTTTGTTGCCGACAAGGACGCGATGATTGATGCATCCACCACGTTTGCATTCCCTCAGTAGGGGCAGCAATTGATTGCTGCCCCTACTGAGGGAATGGCCGTATTCGGTTGTCAATGTTCATCGGGCAAAGGTATCCATAGTAGTTTGTTAAAACGCATACCCTACAGATATCCGTCACGTCAAGATTGGTAGAGTACTATTACACGGCGTCTCCGCCGCGTTTGTCGTATAGTAGGGGGAAGACCCTAGCCGCGATAAAGGCAGTGGTCGTCCCGTGTAAGAAAGTGCTGACACATCAAGTTTGACAATATAGCAAGGTAAGTAGTATGTCTCTTGTTAGTGCAAAAGGATTATTAAATGCTCTCACCCATCCCACAAAAAGATGATAATTGTTATGATGTTGTTGTCGTTGGGGCAAGCTTCGCTGGCCTAAGTTTTGCCAGCGTTGGGGCGGCCTTAGGGTTGCGCGTGCTTGTACTAGAACGAGATGCGACCATTGGCGGTGTTGTGCGTACAACGGGCGTTTTCTTCAACGATGTGCTCGACATTCTCGATGTGCCAAATCGTTACCTGATAAACGCGGTTCGGCGTATTCATGTGCAAGCACCAGACCAGACACCCCTTACCATAAGCTCACAGGCATATCGTTTCTATATGGCTGATGTGCCAGGGGTATTACAATGGATGGCTGAGCAAGCGGAGCAACGTGGCGCGGAGATACGTTGTGGTGTAAAATTCCAGTCTGCAACACGTGAAAATAATAGCATTATGCAGCTCTCTCTGACTCATGCATCACAACCTGGAAACGATGAGACTATCGCTACACGTTTCTTGATTGGTGCGGATGGCACACGTTCGCAGGTCGCACGGAGTTTTGGATTAGAGCAGAATACACGCTATCTCGCGGGTGCGGAATGGCTCATTGACAATGTTCCACTTGATGGTGAGACGTTTTATCTTGTGATGGACCAACAACTCGCCCCTGGTTATTGTGTGTGGTTAGCTCCACATGGCTCTATCACCGCGCTAGGTGTGGCAGGTCATCCACGCACATTCAGCCCAACAGCCTCGCTAAAAGTCGCGCAAACACTTTTTCAGGATGTTGCCGATCTTAGCGATATGCATGTTGTTGAACGCAAAGCTGGCACGATACCAACGGGTGGACGCTTAAAGCGAGTCTATCGCGATGATGAGTTGGGACGTGTTCTGCTGTTGGGTGACGCTGCTGGTCTATGTGGTGCCGCGACGGGCGGTGGTATTTATCCAGCCCTGATAAGTGGACGGCTCGCCGCACATGCGGTCGCGAGTGAGGTCTTGAATCACGAACGTGGAGCGGTCAAGTCGTATTTGCAAAACCTCTCACATGCAAATCGCCTGGGTGATTACTTGCGTATCGAGGATTGGTTGCGCTGGGTGCTCGATAGTATGCACTCGAATAATGATATTGGCATGCTCTACGGACTGTTCCAATCGGAAGAGGGACGCCAGGTGCTGCAAAAAGCATTGCTAGGTGTGCCAATTATTGGCATGGATAGCAGCTTTTTCTCGCTCATGCGGAGCTTGCTTGGGAAACATCCTCGCATCTATCGCTCAGCGTTTCATGCTTTAGGCAAGCGGGTTGGTTTGGAAGTACAAAAAGTGACAGGACGGTAACATTGCTATATGTACTCTAAAAGAAATGTCTTTGTAGTACTTTGTATTCTTCTCTGTGTTTTGGTTGCACTCTATCTTGTGCTAGCTCAGTTCGCGCAACCACACGATGCGTTTATTCCCCCTTTTCTGCTTCTATGGATACTGTGCTTTCTTCCCTATATAGGAGCATGTATTCTTGTGCTACGCGCACCTCCATCCGTGAGACGTTGGCGTGTGGCTGAAGTTGGGCTTATCCTGCTCGGTGCGCTCGTATTTCGTGTTCTATTGTTACCACAGGTTCCTTGGTTATCGCGTGACTCGTGGCGCTATCTCTGGGATGCTCGCGTCATTTTGCACGGCTATAGTCCATATGTATATGCGCCAGAGACGCCTTTGCTCAAGCCGCTTCGTGATGCACTTATTTATGGACATAGTGGCTTTCTTGACGTACCAACAGTTTACCCACCTGTCGCGGAAGGCACCTATGTACTCAGTTATCTGCTGGCACCAAGCAATTTGTTTGTATTGAAAGCTATCTTTCTCAGCTTCGATATGCTCACGTGTGTAGGGCTTGCCTTGCTGTTGCTACAACGCGGCATAGACCCACGACGTATGATACTCTACGCATGGTGTCCGCTTCCAATTGTTGAGTTTGCCATCGAAGGACATGTTGACGCGATGGTGGGTGCATTTCTTATACTTACTCTACTCTGTGCAAGCAAGCAAAATAGTGCAATCGGTTGGCGTATTCTGCTTGGTGTACTTATCGCATGTGCAACGCTTACCAAACTGTACCCACTTATCTTGCTTGCGGTTGTCGTTACACGAAGACGTGATTGGGTTATCGCGTTCGCCTGTTTTGTGACGATAGGGCTTGCCTATCTGCCCTTCATCTTGTTAGGACATGGGCAAGTGCTTGGCTTTTTCTCGACCTATGCCAGTGAACAACGTCAGAATGCAGGCGTAGTACCTTTAAGCATTCACCTGTTCATGTACAACGTGTTGCATCAGAGCGACCACACTACCGTGCTTGTGCAGTATGTAGTAGATGTACTTCTGGTTGGCTCCATTACTGTGTGGATGTTCTTCTTGCGAAAGCGTGAACGCATTAGTATAGAGGCAGCAACGTTGATCTTGATTGGCATTGTTTACGCCGTATCAACACATATTTTTCCCTGGTATACTACCGTATTGCTTCTCTTTGTACCGCTCCTTCTTGGACCATTACGAACATCCAAAGGATTAAATGGCAAAAGTGTTGCAGTCATGGGTGTCTGGTATTTTGTCTGTACCTCGCTCACAGCATATTTTTTCCGTTCAACGCTGGATTGGACAATTTACTATATCTTTGTCTACTGTGTAACGCTACTTTTACTTGCAGTAGGTATTGGCTACATAATCAATAATTACAGGTTTGCAAAAGAACGTACTGCATGACGTGTAAACATTTGGTAGAGATAAATTACCAATGAATGGGGTGTAATGAATGAGTTAGACCCCTACTAGTCTGTCAATCTTGGATTGAAGGATGTCGTAGGGACCCGATTGATCGCGTCCGAGGCGCAATTCATTGCGCGAGTTCCCTTGGTTACGCGTGATGTAGAGAACTCGTCCAATGAATCGGGCGTGGACGCCATGCATGTGGTCCCTGCGAATTTATCACATTAAGGTTGGTAAGCTATTACTTGTCGAAGGGAATAATAGAATTATGCGTAGTACAGAGCAACCAGCGTTACAACCCAGTGATGTGCCACAACCAGCACCGTATTCAAAGACACGCACTCGCGTCCTTTCTAGTGCATTTGTATTAGGAGCTGGCCTTGCTGCAAGCCTCGTAACTATATGTGTCATGCTGCTCTTGCGTGTATGGGCTGGTATCCCGACGCCAGTCGAGTTGTTCAGCTACTATATACTGGAACATATAGATGCAGGTAAGTTTGTGAGTTTGCAGGTCGCCTTTTCGCCCAACTCAAAAACAGCCCCACTTGGACTTGCAGTGCTTGGTATGATTGGTGCTGGCACCGTACTAAGTCTACTTTACGCGCCGCTTGTGCGCTTGCGTTTGCCGTTAGATAGTTATCGACCCAAACGGCGCGAATGGCTTATCGCGTTTGCTTTCGCTGTTGTGATGATATTGGTTGCAGGTGTGCTGTTTCAAGAGCAACTACGGCAGAACCAGTTTGGCTTGCCTATCCTCGCGTCAACCCTTTTGTCCATTCTCGGACTTATACTAGATTTTGTCGCCTATGCTATCGTACTTTGTCTTGCCTATCGCGCAATTTTGCCAAAGCAAGCCGCTACTCCTGCCAATCCTGCGGCCGGGCGTAGACTCCTTTTGTCGCGTACAGGAGTTGCGGTGCTTGGCGTGGGAGCGAGTGCTGGAGCACTTGGAGCTATAGGTCAATACCTTAAAGGCTATACAAGCTATGATGGAACACGTACACCATCGCCACACAACGTCACATCACCAATCACGCCCAATGATCAGCATTATGTAGTGACACAAAATACGGTTGATCCAACCGTCGACGCTGATGTGTGGCAATTGGAAGTGACGGGTTTGGTGAACAATCCTAGGACCTATAGCTATGATGCACTACAAAAATTGCCCTCGACATCACGCGCGATAACGCTTGAATGTATTGCGAACGAGGTGGGAGCGCATTTGATGAGTACCGCCGTCTGGCAGGGCGTGACGCTTAGCACGTTGATAGCGCAAAATGGTGGCGCAACCAATGCCGCAAAGTATGTCGCATTCTATAGCGTTGATGGCTATACGGTAAGCTTACCCCTCGCGGAAGTACTTGAAGCCGATGCACTACTGGCGTGGCGTATGAATGGAGAAGTTCTACCGCAACGTCATGGATTTCCATTGCGTGTACTCGTTCCTGGCCGCTATGGTGAAGAAAACCCCAAGTGGGTAACGCGTGTCGAACTGACCGATCATTTTGTGGGCGGCCTCTATTCTGACCAACGCTGGTATAATGGTCCCTTACATCTCACGAGTCGCATTGACCGACCAGTGGGCAAGATTACGGCTGGTCAACCCGTCGAGGTTGGGGGTATAGCCTTTGGCGGTAGCCTCGGTATCCAAAAAGTTGAGGTCAGCACAGACAAGGGTTTGACCTGGAATCAGGTGACACTACAACCTGCTCTATCGAAAGACTCCTGGGTTCTCTGGACATGGCAATGGACACCAGCAACCGCAGGAAAATATACGCTTGTGGTTCGTGCCACAAACGGCAATGGAGAACTGCAGGAAGAAAAGAAACAGGGAACAGTTGCCAGTGGAGCTAAAGGCTACCATATAGTGCAGGTACAGGCCGTGTAGTGATACACTAGACGTGTACAAGCTGTCTATTCTCTAACTTGTGAAGGAACACCCTATGACACATGATAATATAAGATTGTATGGTACAGATTGGTGTAGTGATTGTAAACGCAGCAAAAAATTTCTAGGCGAACAACGTATTCAGTATGAATACATCAATATAGAACATGACCAGGATGGGCAAGCATTTGTACAGAAGGTCCAAAATGGTGGCATGAGCATTCCCACGATTGTGTTTGATGATGAGTCATTTCTTGTTGAACCATCGAACTCACAATTGGCAGCGAAACTTGGTTTGGACACAAAGGCCAAGTGCGAGTTCTATGATTTGATCGTCGTCGGTGGCGGCCCAACCGCGCTCACCACCGCAATCTATGCCGCTCGTGATGGTTACGATGTGCTAGTCATCGAGCGCAGTGGGCTTGGTGGACAGGCTGGTATCACTGAACGGCTCGATAATTATCCAGGCTTTCCTGAGGGTGTTACGGGTGCCGAATTCGCGGAACGTGTGATTGAGCAAGCAAAACGCTTTGGCGTCGAACTGCTCTCGGCCCAGAACGTGGTACATCTTGGCACTGATCTGGATAAGCATTTCGTCGAAATCGACACAGGCACCAAATATCGTTGTAATGCCATCTTGCTTGCCACAGGCTCTGTCTATAAGCGACTGAGTGTTCCTGGTGAAGACGATTTCATTGGGTCAGGAGTCCATTTCTGCGCTACATGTGATGGGCCTTTTTACAAGGGGCGCGATGTAATGGTCATTGGTAGTGGCAATAGTGCGGTAGAAGAGGCAGCGTTCCTGACACGTTTTAGCCCCAAAGTGACCATCCTTGCACGTGGTGAGAAGCTTTCAGCGAGCAAGGTTGCCGCTGAAAAAGCTCTACATTCGCCGACAATGGAGGTACGCTTCAACACGGAGGTGGTCGAGTTCAAGGGAGAGCACAACCGAATGAATACCGTTGTTGTCAGGGATCGCAAAACAAACCAGACGGAAGAATTGCATCCCGCGGGTGTCTTTGTCTTTATCGGTCTCGCCCCCAATAGTGAGTCGTTTAAAGACGTAGTGGCATGTGATGAACTGGGTTTTGTGCTCACAGGTATGGACCTACAAACAAAAACACCTGGCATTTTTGCTGCTGGTGATGTACGAGCAGGCAGCACAAAACAATTAGTTAGCGCGGCTGGCGAAGGTGCTACCGCCTGGCATGGCATTCGAGAGCATCTAAGTAGTCATACCGAAGCGTGATGAAAGCCTTGGCTGTAGTTTTCTGAAAACTACAGCCAAGGCTTTCATCCTAAAGTTGTATAGACTCTTACGAATAGATGATTTGGATGAGATATTATTTAGGGATTGCTTGTCGATTGATATAACGCTCAACGAAATCGCCAACGAAAGGCATTTTATAATAGCGACCACGTAACGCGTTTATGATGCCCATAAACCAACCTGCAATAAACGTAAGAATGAGCAGTACAAGTGCAACCCAAGCTACTATAAGGATAATAGACAGAATGGAATCAATGTAAAATGGATTATTAAAAGACAGAGTGTACGTCGCGAAACGGAGAAAGGTACCCACTATGGCACCAAGAATTGATACACCACCTAAAAAGAGTAACGATTGCATGGCATGAAAGCGCACGAAGCGATTGTGCTTCTCCGCAAAGAGAAAAAAGATGAAGCCCGTAATCCATGCGAAGACATAACTTAATGCTGCCGCGAGTCGCTGTCCAAGTGGAACAGTAGAGACATATTTGAGACCAAGATGGCTCTCGGAGAGCGAGCTATACTGTTGCTGCGCTTGCGATTGTTGTGCATGATAGCCGTACTCCGGCTCGTGCTGCTGTTGATTAGCGTGTCCCTTATGTATTTGTTGTAGTTCTTGCTCAAAGCTGGGATTCCAATCCATATATGTTCTCTCCATTTCATATCATATGCTATATTTGTTTGCATATAGTGTATGTCAGAAAGCTCAAAAATACAAGCGAGAAAAGTGGATAAAACAGGAGAGAAAAAGGCAGGGTGCTCTCGGCATTGCAAAGAGCACCCTGCCTTTTTTCTCTCCTGTTTTTACAAAAGTCCCTGGCTTTGCAAGAACTTTGTAGCAACTTGTTTGACTGCTTCCGAGACGGAGGTGCCACCCGTTTTCATCGTTGCCACTTGCCCTTGTAGCTGAATGCTTACGTCAGTAGTCAACTTTGGTGCCAAGCCATTAAGGGTTGTTGCGATGTCCGGGTACTTCTGAAGTACAGGATCACGTACCAATGCAGCAGGATGGAATTCAGGAAAACCATGCTTGTCATCAGTAAGAAAGACGTTTCCTGCTGTCGTCACCGAGCCATCGGTGGTGTAACACTCTGTTACATTAGCATCGCCGCTCTTGAGTGCCGCGAAGCCAATTGAATAGTCTACCTTTTTGATAGATTTAAAGGTGCTGGTGCTAAAGCCGTATTGTGTTTTAAGTCCATCAATGAATGATACACCATCGCTCTGTGTTGCCAGAGTTAGGTCTTTTACTTTAGGTGCCAGGTCTGAAAGTGTCTTAACACCCAATTTACTTGATTGTGCCTGTGAGGTACAAAGAGCGTAGCCATCATTCAGTGGCGAATAATCAAGCCAGGTAATCTTGAACTGCGACTCATACGCGGTCTTCACCGTGTTATAGTCTTTTTGAGGATCATAGGCCGACTTTGCGCCGATGGTGTTCAAGCCAGTGGCGGTAAACTCAGGGTAGATGTCAATTGCCCCACTCTTGATTGCCGCATCCAGAGTAGGTGTTTGTCCAAGAGCGAGCTTAGGGGTAACGGTATAACCTGCCTTGGTTAACAAGAGGATATACATCTCACCAATCAGCTGACCTTCGGGATCGAGTTTACTAGCAACCGTTATCGGCCCTTTTGTAGCTGTGGTTCCACCGCCGCTGGTCCCTCCTCCTGATGTTGTACCTCCACAAGCTGCAAGAAGCAAAAGTGGAATAAGGGCAAATAATGCCAACGTTTTTGTACGTAATGAGCGCGTAAGAAAAGACATTGTTTTCTCCTAAACTTAAAAGAACGAAATACAGTTACACCTTCAGAACCGCCGCGTCATCCTGTAGCCTGAGACCAGCAGGAGTAACCCTACGTTGTAGCCAACCCATAAACACTTCTACGAGAATCGCTACGATAGCTACCGCGAGTGAGCCTGCGATAAGTTCTGGATAGTTGAATACAGAAATGCCATCAACGATATAATCGCCGTAACCTCCTGCTCCAATAAACGCTGCGAGTGTCGCCGTTGCCACAATTTGCACTGCCATAGTGCGTACACCTGCCGCCACTAGTGGTATCACTAGAGGAGCTTGTATCTTGCTTGCGATCTGCCATGTCGTCATGCCCATGCCTTTTGCGGAATCAATCATTGCAGGATCAACACCACGAATACCCGTATAGGTATTCAGTAGCACGGGTGGGATACCGATGATAATTAGCGCGATAAGCGTTGGTTTCAAGCCAAGGCCGAAAAAGGGTACAAACACAATCAACGTGGCGATTACAGGAATAGCACGTAACAAGCCGCTCACATTTACCGCGATAAACGCGAGAACTGAGTTGCCTGACACCGCAGCACCCAGCGCGACCCCGATAATCAATGCTCCCAGGATAGAGATGCCACAAATTTGTAGGTATGCAAACGTCTGCCCTAAAAAGTCGTTTTTCGGGTCGAGAATGAAGTTGATAACTGCCATATACCCTCCTTTCTATGCGACCGAGAGTGCGCTACGTCCCCGATTGAGGGCCACCTGCAATGACAACAAGAGAATATCCGCGAGCACCGCGAAGAGCGCAATGAGGATAGCTCCACCAACAACCGCATCAGTATCACCACTCGCAATGTTCTGGAAAATCAAATTTCCCAAAGTTGTCTGCCCGACTAAGGAAGCAAGTGCCGCAATACCCACCGTCGTTACTGTAGCAATACGCACCCCTGCGATAATCACGGGGAGGGCAAGTGGCAATGTTACCCGTATAAGCAGTTCCCAGGGAGTCATGCCCATTGCTCGTCCCACTTCTAGCAGAAGCGGGTCAACACCACGAATAGCGGTTGTAGTGTTACGAATAAGCACAAGCTGATTATAGAGGACGAGCGGAATGATTGCCGTTGCTGGCGATAGCTTTGTAATAGGTAAGAGGAACGCAAAGGCCGCGATACTAGGAATAGTATACAAGAGACCTGCAATGGTCGTTGCTGGCAGGTAGAATTGACGATAGCGCGCCAAGAGTATTCCAATAGGAATCGCAATGATTAGCGAAATCAGCATTGTGACAGCTACCAGGTAAAGATGTGCCAAAAACAAATTTGGAATACTATTCGGGTCCGTCAAGTCGTAGTTGTACGGCTGGAATATATAGTGCATAATCCTCCCTCGGTGTACGTCTGCGCTTACGAGCAACTAACGTACCGTGTCTTCGACTCGTGGCACAGCATTGTACTGCATTTTGTTCTGTTGGGCGTGTGTGATTTCACGGTTAATGCTGCTGAGAGTGACGAAACCGAGGCGGTCTGAATTGTCTTCTGTGTTTTGTACAGCAAGGGCGGGAGCATTGGTGGAGAGGAGTTTCAACATGGCGTCAAGCAGGGTAGCATCAGCAGAGCATGTTGGTACTTCGTTCCAATGTGCAGAAGAGACAGTTTCCGGCTCACGATCAAGAGCATCGACAACAGGTAGGTATTGCAGTTGGCGCAAAATATCGTCCGAACCTGCAAGTTTACGCACAAAATCATTCGCAGGACTGAGCAGCAAATCAACAGGTTTGCCCATTTGGAGCAATTGGCCCTGGTCCATGACAACAATCTGGTTGCCGAGTTTGAACGCTTCCGCCATATCATGCGAAACAAAAAGAATGGTTTTATGCACATCGCGCTGAATACGCAGCAATTCGTTTTGCATACGCTCACGAGTAATTGCATCGAGTGCGCCAAATGGCTCATCCATCAATAGAATTGCTGGATCGGTGGCAAGCGCACGTGCAAGACCTACGCGTTGTTGCTGTCCACCTGAAAGCTGACGTGGGAAACGGGCGCGATACTCGCTTGGTGCCAAGCCCACAAGGTCAAGGAGTTCATCAACGCGGCTATTGAGCTTCTGCTTACTCCAACCACCGGCAATCTCTGCCGTGACACGCACATTTTCTGCGATATTCAGATGCGGAAAGAGGCCAACTTGCTGAATGACGTACCCAATGCGCCTCCGTAATACAACAGGATTTTCTGTCAGAACATTCTTCCCGTCAATCAGAATTTCTCCAGAGGTCGGCTCAATGAGTCGATTGACCATACGTAGTAGAGTCGTTTTACCAGAGCCGGAGGTTCCCACAAGCATACAGGTACTGCCTTCTGGCACACCAAAGCTCACGCTATCAACAGCAGGCTTACTCGTTCCATTATAGCTTTTTGTGATGCTATGGAACGCAATCTTATCCATGCGTTTTCGCTCCCTTGCTAATGTATAGGTCCGATGTATCGCACCCCTTCAATATATATAATCTGCATTATATACCATTGCTTGCGAGTGGACAGAGTATATTTGCTTACTTTATTCTCGAAGCCTCTACTATAATACGTAGGAAACAAGGCAAAAGTCTCGTAATCTCCCTGTTTATAATTAAAACACATAGTATTTATTCTTATTTGGAATGATTAATACCAAAGAGAGAAATGCGTTCATCAAGCAACATTCGCCTCTTCGCCTTTCTATTTACTTAAAAGTGCGGCGCACAATGCGCTCAACTTCACGCACGTTGGGTATGCCGAGAAACTTACCTGCGTTTGCTGCAATGCTGAGGTTTCCCATATTGGCACCTGCACTACCGCCATATGTGCCGTAGCCAGCACCATAAGAGTTATAGTTACCATTGTATCCACCAGTCTGTCTATTGATGGCAAAGATCAGGTCGCCCGTTCCATCCGGTTGCTCGATACGGTTCAACACACCTATATCGTTTTTGCCATAAGAATAGACAGTGAGCTTGTTGCCGGAGTTGACGCTGATGATGCGTTGCTCGGTGATAGCATAAACCGTCCCTTTTAGATTTGGACGATAGACAAGCGAGATAATACCAAAGACAAGTGCCATAAAAATAAATACTACGCCTGGAATACTCAGTCCAAGCAAAACATCGGAACCACTTTTTCCGTGTACTGAAGTCGAAACAATAAAGCCAATCAAGATAAGCAGTATACCAACGAGACCAAAGACTGCCGTCATGATATAGAATGGCATCATAGGTGAAGCACTACTTTTATTGTTAGGGTCAGGCCGACCTGTCCAGAGGACGCGTTCGCCTTCCTCTAGTTCATGAGCAATAAGAGCATCCATATTCTGTGGTGTCTGCATAAGGGATGGTCCTTTCGTTCGAAACGATAGCATAATGTTAAAAGGTCTGTTCTTGTATAATAATAGGAACGAAACTCTCTGTACGAGTCTGATTTTATCACACCCTATCGGCAATACGTTTAGGAGAACAGATAAAGCATTTTAACAATCTCCGACATTCCTGGGTACCAACAGGGTGTGATAAAATCAGTCCCATATAAATATGCTAATGTCGTGATATTCACCTCACTAAAAAGCGTAATCTAAATGATGCATATACCCTTATCAATATGTACTTCTTATAAAGGTGGTTGCCCTGTGGACTACATACAACAGACAAAGAATGCTATGCTCACCCCTAGCTACCACCATGACACAGATGTATCACTGTTAGAGCGCGAGCGACTGTGTACTGAGCTTCGGGATGCATGGCAAAGCATAAACTACACGCGAGTCGTGTCGCTTGTGGCAGACCTGGCATATCTCGTTGGACGCTTCCCCAATGCTGAAGAGGGCGAACATATTCTACTACTGGGCATTCAGGCGAGCCGCCACCTCCACGATCAGCCACATCTAGCGCAGTTTCTTAATCGTTTAGCATGCTTTTTGTGTACAAGAGATAGATTTGAGCAAGCATTGCAGGTATGGCAAGAAAGTAGACAGGTTGCACAGGAGCTTGGTTATCCAGTGTATTTGTGGGAGCCGCTATGTCAGGTCGCGCATATCGCCGATTTGCTTGGTGCCTACGGTCTTGTGCAAGATTTTTGCGAACAGCTTTTGACCGCTAAGAAAGTAGATACGCCCATGAGCGTGCTGCTCGCGCTCTTCATACGTGGCTTTTATATGCGCGTGCAAGGAGAGAAAGAGAATGCTTATACCGATTTTAACACGTGTTTGTGTCTGCTTACACAACAGAAGCAAGAATGGGAACAAGGGCACACGTTGCATTCATCATTCCCCAAACACGTCCCCTTACGAGCACCCCTGTTCGATTTTTTTGGGTTAGAGGTACAGGCCGAGCTTGCACGGACACAAGGCGAGTATGCACATGCAAAAGGTTATGGAGAGGCGGCTATTGCTCTGGCACGAACCTTTTGTGATCCATATACTGTAACGGCTTTGCTCTTCGATCAGGCCCATTTTGCCTATCAGCAGGGCATGTTTGCCGACGCGTATCTCTCGGTACAACACTTGCTTGCAGCTTCTGAACCTGCCACACCATCATTTCATATTCGAGGCGGGGAGCATATGCTGGGGTTGCTCAGCAATCGTTCGCAGGAATTTCGTGTTTCATTGAGTACACGCGAGCAACAGATATTACAACTCGTCGCCGGAGGATGCTCTAATCAGGAAATTGCGAACGCGCTTGTGATTACTGTTGGCACAGTGAAAAAGCATATCGAGCACATTTACCTCAAACTCGATGCACGTAGTCGCACTCATGCTGTTGCTAAAGCAAGAGCCTTAAACGTGCTTGTGTGACGCCCATCAGAAATACGTCCTTTGACGAATGGTTTCTCCCCTATCTCGACGGTACACTTGCTAGTATATAGTACCTTCTACATCCCCACCGTCTATCAATGTTAAAGGATTGAATCATCATGGTGCAATGCAAGCATACTATACATATGCGCTCTATTCGGCAATCTACAGGAGTATTGTTTTCTCTTACTCTGCTACTCATGCTTGTTGCATGTGGTTCTACGCCATCGACGCAAGCAACTTCCTCGGCAACCGCGACTCCGACGATTCCACTAGCGACGCCTACACCGACCTTCTCGACACGTACTAGCTCTTTAGTAACCTATACAGGGCATACGGACGGTGTGGTGAGCTTGCAATGGTCGGCTGATGGGAAGAGTATTGTTTCGTGCAGCGATGATGACTCTGTGCAGATGTGGGACGCCACAACGGGCAAGCAACGATGGAAATATTCACCATTTCTCAGCAATTCCTATATTTTTGATGTTGCTCTATCTCCTGATGGCAAACGTGTCATGGCAGCAGGCAGCAAGAGCCTTGTCTGGATACTTGACGCCACGAATGGACATCTTATAACAACTCTTGACGACCAGTCTGGCTTTGTATTGGGTGTGGCTTGGTCGAGAGATAGCAAAAGAATTGCGGTAGCAGACGATAGTGGCTCGATACAGATCAAAGATGCGACAAGTGGTAAGACGCTTCTTACCTACAAGGGGCATACCAACTCCGTTGGGCGCATAGCATGGTCGCCTGATGGAACGCGTATCGCATCAGCGAGCTATGATGGCTCTGTCCAGATATGGAACACAACGACTGGACAACACCTTTTGACCTATAACGATAACAAAGCACCTGTCTTTTCCGTCGCATGGTCATCCGATGGTAAGCGTATTGTATCAGGTACAGGTGGAGCAGGGCATAATGCACCTGTTACAACGGGCAATTCAGTCAAGGTATGGGACGCGACAACAGGTCAGACGCTTACAAATTATACGGAGGAGAGTGGCGAGGTCTACGCCGTCGCATGGTCGCCCGATGGCAAGTACATTGCATCTGGTGGTGATGAAATTGCCGTTCACGTGTGGGATGCGGCAACGGGCCATACCCTATACTTGCACAAAGGTCATAAAGACATAATCTGGAAAATCGCGTGGTCGCCCGATGGCAAAGAGATCGCCTCTGCCAGCCAGGACGGAACAGTCCTAGTATGGCAAAGTCTTTGACAAAGGCTTGTACGGGTGTGGTGTATTACACCCGTACAAGTCCTCATTACTATCTCATTCTGCGGATATGCATTCCGCCTCCGTGCGTGAACCAACCGCCTTCGGGTAGCTCTGGCTCGTTTTCGTCGGGGTTGGGGGGTAGCAGGTCAGCACTGACCATTTGCTCGCGTAGTTTGTCCACCTGCTCCGTCATGACCTGGGCCATCGTGCCTTGCTGCGGCTTGGCTATCCAACGCATTTTGGAGGAGACGAAGAGTTCCTTGAGATAGGCAAACGAGAAATCGTGAGTTAACTCACTCAGTCTGCTGACATCCTCATCTGACAGGCGCAACGCGGGCTTGAGTGCTTCATTCCATAGCGCGATATAGGCTCTGCGTTCAGCGACTTCTGGCAGACCAAACGGGTATTTGCGGTCAAAACGGCTTGGGCGTTCTAAAATAGCTGGGTCCAAGCGTTCAGGATGGTTTGTGGTTGCAAGCGTCACAATGCCAATGTTGGCGGCAAAGCCATCTAACTCGTTCAGGAAAAACGAGCGGTTTTGTGACGTGATAAGCGAATCAAGGTCTTCCAACACAAGGACACAGGGCGAACTGCTCCGAGCGCGATCAAAGACCTGCCGAATGTTCGCCTCGTCCGCATTGCCAGTATGTGGAGCACGAAAACTTTTGACGTAGAGACAGGGATAACCAATCGTGTTGATGAGTGCTTTAAGCGTGTGTGTCTTGCCATTGCCAGCCGGACCAACGAAGAGTAAGCCGCGCTTCCAGGGAATATCATGTTCCTCATAGAGGTCTCGCGACTGAAAGAACTGTTCTACATCCTCGCGTATCTCTTGTTTGAGGTCGCCGCGTAGAATGAGGTTGTCGAAGGTAGAATTCTTGATATCCTGGAAGAGTTGCTCATCTTTATTCCAGCTTCCCATGTCGAAGACCAGTACTTCGGAACGAATCTCCATATTCCATTTGCACACGGCGGCGAAGAAGTCACGCGCTACCGTTTCGGTATCAGCGAGTAACCAAAAGTGTCTTTTGTACATGCCATTCCCTTCGATGCTTATCAGAAGTATCTCAAGGTTATGACTCTGCCATGCCACATCAAACCAGGCTTTGTTGATCGAGTCTCCTGTTTCACCATCCTCACCTGCTTCTGACATGGTAAATGGGTCTATTCCATTCACCACGCCACCGTGCATACGCATCATTCTCTGATGCGGATGCATGATCATTTGTGGCTCTGGTCCTTGCCAGTAGATTGACATCTGGTTATAGAGAAACGTTTTACGGGTAAGAGTACACAATCCAGCCTTGGCGTAGCCGTCAAGATTGAATATTCCCATTTCTCCTTCGACAAGTGCTTTGTCGGGAAAGATGCTGCGTAGATGTTCGCTTGTATGATAATCAATAGCGGTAGGAGGCAGTAACAACATTTCACTGATAAGCTGTTCTTTTAGCCGTTCTTTGTTCATGTAATATATGCTCCTGAACGTATCACTCACTTCTCGTACAATAAAAGCGCATTCTTTTTATACGAATAGAAACGGCAATAGTTTAAGGCAGTTGTTTGGTTGTACTTAGGCGTTCGATAAAACGCTCAAAGCCTAGTTTGTCCGCGATGGCACGTACTCGACGATAGCCTTCGCCGTACACAGGATTGGGGTTACGCTCGATGTTATGTGCATGATAGAGGCTTTCAGGAGTGTTGATATCGGTATAGAAGCGTTGCGAGAGCAGTTCGCAAAAGCCCTCTTCGGCCCACATAGGGAGGTTGCTTATCCCTTGTACAATGAGCCACACGTGCCCTAATTCGTGAATGGCGACGCCTTGGAACAGTGATGCAGGCAGACCATGCAGGACCGCAATGCCGCCAATCTCTGTTCGCACCACACGCCCATCTTGTACATAGGTCGAACTCATGGTTGCGCCAAGGGCGTGTGGCTCGACATGCGTACTTAAGTAGCGAGCGAGCCGCACACGATCAACAAGTTCAAGGCTCAGCTTTTGATTATTATATTTTAGCCCTTGACGACTCACCCATTGAATACATTGCCGAAACAGTGGTTGCGCGTCATCGGTGGTTTCAATCGCGGTTGAACGGCAGACAGGGCAGCGCATACTTTCAGGTTTGCCCGTTCCTTTACGTTCTTGCTGCTGTGGCGAAATCAGGCGACCACAGAAATCACAATGCGGGTATTGTCCCTCATGCTCTTTACAAAATTTTGTGCCCCAGGAATCAACCAGGTACTCCCCGATAAGCGGCTTGCCACAATAGGCACAGCGTGGCGCAAGCACGTCACGAAAACAGGTGCTATGATATGGCTTGCCATCCTGCACATTAAAGCTTTGCTCATTTATAGGACGACCACAGGCACCACACACAAAGTGTTCAGGATGCCAGCTAGAACCTAAAGCGGTAAGGATGTTGCCCTGAATTGGCTGGTGGCAGTAGGCACAGATGGATTGTTGGATAGGTGTCATGTTTTCATTCCACCTCAATTAAAACATCGCCATCGTCAACGAATTCGCCTTCTTTGACCTTGAGGGTTTTGACGGTGCCATTGACGGTGGATTGTATTGGGATTTGCATTTTCATTGATTTTAGGGTTACTACATCCTGATCAATGCTAACGGTGTCGCCGACATTGACGAGGTATTCAAGAACGACACCTGCCATGTTTGAGACAACTTGTTTCATAATTGTTCCTTTGTACGTGAAAAATAAATTGAGATCACCTGGATTATACAGGGTAGATTGGGTTGCGACGCTCGGAAAACTGTTCGCTTTTGGTTTGATAGATGCTGTAACGAGCGATCAGTTCGCTGCGTAGAGACTCGAAGGGTATGATGGTATCGACGATAAGTTCGGAGGCAAGACGGAAGATGTCGATATCTTCGGCGTATCGAGCCTCCATCATTTTACGAAATGGTTCGCGTTGGTCTTCAGGCATTTCGGCGATCTGATTGGCGAAGACAGCATTGATGGCGGCTTCGGGACCCATAACCGCTATTTGTGCTGTTGGAAGCGCGATCACAGAATCGGTACCAAAGGCAGGACCTGCCATCGCATAAAGACCGGCACCATAGCATTTACGCACGATGACGGATATCTTGGGAACCACAGCTTGTGAGACCGCTGCGATAAACTTGGCACCATGACGAATGATACCTGCACGTTCAACGGCTGCTCCAATCATAAAGCCTGATACGTCTGCAAGGAAGAGCAAGGGAATGTTGAAGGCGTTGCAGATGTTGATGAACTTCGCCGCTTTATCAGACGAGTCAACAAAAATGACGCCGCCTTTGACGCGTGGCTGATTGGCGACGATACCAACGGCACGTCCGTTTAGTCGTGCAAAGCCTGTGATAATTTCTGGTGCGAATAGTTTTTTGACTTCAAGAAAGCTTTGTCCATCGACAAGCGAGTCGATGAATTCATACATGTTGAAGGGTCTGTTCTGCGCCTCTGGCACGATTTCGCGTAAGGGACGGGTACTGGAAGGTGGGACAGGTTCAGCGTCTTCGGGCTGCCCAAGATAGTTTTGGGGCATGTAGCGGAAATAATCTCGTGCTATTTGGATGGCATGCTCTTCATTTTCCGCGAGGAAATCACCAAGGCCGGAGACACTACAATGCATCCGTGCGCCGCCCATCTCTTCGAGTGTGACCTTTTCGCGTGTCACCATCTCAGCCATGCGTGGTGAGCCAAGATACGCGCTGGCGTTGCCATCAACCATGATGGCGATATCGGCAAAGGCAGGCGTGTAGGCAGAGCCAGCAGGGGAGGGACCAAACATGAGTGCGATCTGTGGTACGACGCCTGACATTTTGATTTGGTTGTAAAAGGTGCGTCCACCATGATTGCGTCCAGGGAAGAGCCGCACTTGATCGGTAATACGCGCTCCCGCAGAGTCGATTAAATAAAAGAAAGGGATACGCATCTGCATCGCCATTTCCTGGATGCGTAGGCTCTTTTGGACAGATTTTTCACCCGCGGCACCAGCTTTGACCGTCGAGTCCGAGGCACTGAACGCGACAGGGCGTCCGTGAATACGTCCTACGCCTGTAATGATGGCGTCGGCTGGAAGTTCGGGATTTTGGTTTTCAGCAAACATGCCATCTTCAAACTCTATTTTGCCATCGTCGAGGAGCAGTTTGAGACGGTCACGCGCAAACAAGCGGTTTTGTTTGTGGTTGCGTTCGTGATACTTTTCGGGGCCACCCTTTTTGATGCGTTCGATTTCGGATAGTACGCGTTCTTCGTTGATCGACATGTATGTGTATATCCTTTTCTATTATTACGCAGGTTTACAAAATAATGCGGATAGGTTATTTGTAGGGACCGATTTATCGCGTCCTATTCGGCATTTACAAAGTCCCCAGGAATATGAAAAACGGTTCAACCCTCTTCTGCATTTCAATTGCCGACAAGGACGTGATAATGCTGTTTGATCAAATAATGTGGATATTTCGTAGGGACCACATTGATGGCGTCCTCCGTGCGATTTATCGCACGAGTTCCTTTCACGAAGCGTTTTCACAGAGATCTCGCCCTATGAATTGGGCGAAGGACGCCATCAATGTGGTCCCTACGAAATATCCGTACTAATTTGTTAAACACGATAATCGGTCCCTACACAAGCCTTTGCATATCTTGCCAACATTTTCGTTGGTGAGAGGGTGTAATAAATCAGAACCGTATAGATGCTTTGATATTTAATTACACCTCGATTTCCATTCTTAGGAGGGCAGAGGAGAGGGATTTTCCTAGTGAGTCGCTTCTAAGTGAGCGAGAGGCACCGCCGTTGAGGGCACCATGCAGGACGAAGTTGAGCGCAAGGACATTGAGAGCCTCGAAGCGTTCAACGTTTCCTGTCGCGATGCCCTCGAAATGGTGTTTGACACGCTCGGCTGTGACCTCACGTAGGAGCAGGTCATAGGTTGCGTGGTCAGGGGCAAAGATGGCAATGTTGGCTTTATCGCCTTTGTCGCCTGAACGGGCGTGGACAAGGCGTACAAGTTGCGTTTTCATACTCCTCCCTCCTCAACACTGACGCGCACATATTCTTCAATGATGCTCCGAGGTGCAAGCGTAGGCCAGATACCAAGTAGGCCGCGTGAGGGTGTGATACCACTTGCGCCACCAATAAATGGCGGACCACTTAAACCTAGAGGTGTGAGTAGACGACCTAGCTTGTCAGCATCGCGCTTCTCTTTGCAACGAATGGCTATACGCAAATAGACCTCATTAAGCTTCTCGACATATGTCGGATCAGCCAAGGGGCCATGAATAGAGTTGTAGCCAAGATATTCAATAAGCGTCTCTTCTGGCTTGAGACCAACCTCAGTCATTTGCTGTTGCACAATCTGTGCTGCTAACTGTGCTTTGGCAAGGGCGTCAGGCCACGCATAGCCGATGGTGGCTTGTCCCATGTAGCCATCTTCATAGCCCGCGACGATTTTGAATGTTTCGGGAGCAGGATGTCCAGTAGCACCTGTGATGCGTACCTGATCGGGTCCAATTTCCTCCATATGGAGTGTTGTCATGTCTACGTCTACATCAGGCGTGAGGTAGTGTGCAGGATCGTGTACCTCGTAGAGTAATTGCTCACGCAGAGTGTCAAAGTTGACGCGACCACCAGTGTCGGGAGCTTTAGTGAGAATGGCATCACCGTTTTCTGCAACTTCAGCGATGGGGTAGCCGATATGTGCAAGGTCGGGAATGGAACGCCAATCGCCACCAAAGTTGCCACCAGTGGCCTGTCCACTACACTCCATCAGGTGTCCTACGACGATACCCTGTGCTAGTTTATCCCAATCGTCCCACTGCCATCCTAGTTCGTGGACCATTGGAGCGAGGAAGAGCGCGGCATCGGCAACGCGTCCGGTGAGCACAATATCGGCTCCGGCAGCAAGTGCTTCAACGAGCGGTCGCGCTCCGAGATAGGCACTGGCGAAGACGAGACGGTCGCGCACGGTGGCAATATCCTGTCCTGTATCCATATGTGCAAGCGAGACACCGAGGGACTGTAGTTCATCGAGTCGCTCTAGTACGGAGTCGCCCAAGACGACGCCGACGTTGAGCTTGACGCCAAATTTCTTGAGTGCGGTTAAGAGGACTTCACGTGCCGCCATCGGGTTAAGACCACCCGCGTTCAAAATAAATTTGATGCCACGTGGGAGGGCGAGTGGCAGTAGTTCGGCAAGCATGGGTACAAGGTCACGTGTGTAACCAAGATGAGGATCGCGCTGACGGTCCTTTTGCAGAATTGCCAGCGTAAGTTCCGCGAGGTGATCGGACGCGACATATTGCACATTGCCGCGTTCGATACTCGCCTTGATAGGTTGCCAGGAGTCGCCGTAAAAGCCAAGTCCTCCTGCGATACGTACTGATTTCATCGTTACCCTCGCAAGCCTAGCAATTCACGAGCGATGAGAAGTTGGCGTATTTCGTTGGTGCCAGCCCCGATTTCGCCGAGACGAGCATCACGCCACATGCGTTCAACCTCAAAGTCAGTCAGATAGCCCCAACCTCCGTGAATTTGTAGGGCTTCGTTAGCGGCACGAGAGGAAGCACGTGCGACAAAAAGAAGGGCGGCGGCGGATTCCTTACTTACACGTTTGCCTTGCTGGGCAAACCACATAGCCCGATGTGCAATGTGTCGTGCGGCCTCCAGGTCGGTATACATATCAGCGATTTTGGCCTGGATGAGTTGGAAACTAGCGATGGGGTGTCCAAACTGTTCGCGTTCTTTGGCATACTTGATGGAGATTTCAAGGGCGGCTTCGATGCCTCCAACACCACTAACAGCATAAAACGCGCGCTCAATATCGAGGCCACTCATGACCACTTTGTAGCCTTCGTTGACCTGACCCAGGACACAGTCGTCTGACACAAAGGCATCTTCAAAGACAAGTTCACCCGTGGGGGAGCCATGCATGCCAACCTTTTGTAGTTTCCGTGCAACGTGAAAGCCCTTGGTAGTGGTCTCAAAGATGAAAGCGGTGATGCCTCGACTGCCCGCCTCTGGCTTGGTTTTGGTGTACAAAACCATTACATCAGCGATAGGGCCATTAGTGATGAATACCTTTCGTGCCATTGATGAGATAGCCACCATCGACTTTACGAGCGGTCGTCTGAATGCCCATAGCATCGGAACCTGCATTTGGCTCGGTGAGTCCTAGCGCACCAATCATTTCAGCACTGGCGATTTTAGGCAAGTATTTTTGTTTTTGCGCCTCCGTACCATTGCGAAGAATATTGTGTCCACACAGATTGAGGTGCGCTCCAAAGGACATCGAGATAGCACTGTTAGCACGTCCAATGGCACGTGCGACGAGGGCTGCCATCATATAATCGCCACCACTACCACCATATTCTTCAGGGATAGCGATGCCTGTATAGCCTTGCTCGGCAAGCCGTCCCCAAAGCCAATGGGGGAAGTCGTCGGTACGCTCTATTTCAGTATTATGGGGTCGAATTTCGTCACGAGCAAAGGCAAACGCGCTTTCATAGGCAAGTTGATGCTCTTCTGGTAACTCAAAGTCCATACACTATATGTCCTTTCTAACGCTGCATCGCGATACGGGGACGTAATAAGGCTAGTATATCACAAGTCGATGCTCGTTCTTGCCTCCTTGCTAATCGTGTTTAAAAATTTAATAAGGATACACAGGGTGTAGGGACCGATTCATCGCGTCCTGGTTCCCAATGGTAATATTGGCATTGATTGAACCATTTTCCATGCCCTCGTTCTTGGTCGATGGGGAACACGGACGCGATGAATCGATCCCTACAGATATCCGTACTATTTTGTGAAACAGCATAAGTGGTGTATCCACCACGTTTGCAGGACCTCGGTAGGGGCGGCAATTCATTGCGCCCCTGGACGAGCGTAGCAATGTCCAGTCTCCGCACAGGACAGGTTCGCGACGCTCACGCATAGGCGCAATGAATTGCCGCCCCTACCGAGAAATGTTCTCCTTCATACTTACCCGATGCACCAATAAGCAGTCTCTACATAATTACCTCTAGCGTCGCCCAACGCTCATGAAGAATGCCAGCAAGGGCGCGTAGCCCCCATAGTTCGCACGTTTTATGTCCGATTACAGCGACCGACATGCCTGTTTCGTTGACCGCTACTCTTGCAGGTTGACGAAACTGTCCTGTGATGTACAGGTCAACATCCTGCGACGATGCATCACGGATAAGGCTATCGGTCATGGCACCGACGATGGCAATACGACCAATGGTCCTGTCCTCACTCTCTTCGAGTGTGGGACGGACACCAAAGATTTCCGCGAGCACTTCGACAAAAACAGGTAACGCGACAGGAGAAATAGTGCCAAGCATGCCTAAAGGAAGATTATTTTTGTAGGCAAAGGGAACGAGTTGTGTCATTCGTAGAGTATCGGCTAAGCGACGGTTAAAACCTAGCGTCAAATTGAAGTCAAAGGCGAGATGGTACGCCAGGATACCAATATCAGCAGGGAGCGATTGCGGATCGAGATGCCAGGGACGATGTAAGAAAAGCGCATCCAGGTTCTTTTGCTGAACCCATACATTCATTCCCGCCAAAGGTTCAAGCGCAAGGCCGATACGTCGTACACGCCGTTCAGATGGATGATAGATACCGTTTTGATCGTCGGGAATGACCGCACTTCCAAGGTAGCTATCAAGATAGTTCGCGAGGGTGACAAGAGAAGGATTGCTCATGCCTTTTTTCTCCATTCTAAGCTCTTTGCGTTGAGTTGACGAAGGTATGTATCACCCTGTTTTTCGATATCTTTTGCGATTGCAATAGCTTGTTGCAGTTGTTCTTCCGAAAGCTGTTTATAGGCGGGTCGCTTCTCTATCGCATCATACCAGCGCATCTGGAAAAGATTGTCGAGTACGATACGCTGAAAGCAGTGGTCATAGTACACAACCCACTTCTTTTGGCGCGCCAGTTGTGGCAAGATATATTTGGTATATGTCAGATATTCTTCTTGTAGGGTTGTGATGTCGTTCATTACCGTAGATTCTAACGCAAATTGACAACGAAAGCAAAAATACCTGTAAGAGTTGTTTGCCGCAGTGCTTTTAACTGTTCGGTGGTATACTTCCTTATACGTAAAGGTGTAACTTCCTGTATTTTCAGAGACGAAAGGGAGCAATCAGAATGACGACTGAACACGTTCCAGAGTTGGACAATTTTTTTGCAACCATTCAAGACCCGTACCCAACGTACTCTTATTTACAAGAACATGAGCCGGTTCACTGGAACCCAATGTTCAATTGCTTCATGCTCACAAAATATGACGATGTAAACATGGTCTTCTCGGACGCGAAACGCTTTTCCTCCGATATCTGGTCGGAGGTCCCCGAACGTATTGGATTTACAGGTGAGGATGAGAGTAGTCAATATCTCAGACAGATTCTTCCCTTCCTAGCGTATAACCTGCAAGGCATGGACCCTCCCGGACATACGCGTCAGCGTACACTCATGACAAAAACATTTACACCACGTATGCTGGAGTCGTTCCGTCCAATTATTCAACGTACTGTGGATGAGTTGATTGACCAGCGACTGGCGGACGGTCAGATGAATCTCGTGGCGGATTTGGCCTATCCGCTCCCCTCCAATGTGATCCTGGATTTACTTGGTATTCCAAGAAGTGGTCGTCCATATATCAAGGCCAGTTCGGATGCAATCAACGAATTTATCACCACGCTGCTGTTTGCAGGTGGCTCAAACTGGCCTAAGTTGGCAGGCATATTCTCCGAGGTCAAGGCATATATCAAGGACTTAATCGCGGAACGGCGTAAGCATCCAACGGATGATCTATTGACCAAGATGGCACAGGCTGAAGAAAACGGCGATATGCTCAGTGAAGACGAGATCGTGATTGCCGCAAATTTCTTGCTGTTCGCAGGTCACGAAACCACCGCCAATCTGATTGCCGTTGGTATGTACTACCTGATGCAAAACCCCGAACAGATGGAGCAGTTGCGGAATACACCCACGAAATTGCCAAACGCGGTAGAGGAATTGTTACGTTATGTGAGTCCAGTTCACACGCTTGGTCGCATCACGACGCAAGACGTGACCATTCGAGGCGTTGACATTCCCAAAGGGACAAGCATCAACGTTCTGGTTGGAGCTGCTAACCGCGATCCAGAGAAGTTTCCTCACGCTGAAAAGTTAGATATTAACCGTCTAGCAGTGCGTTCACTGGGCTTCGGCTACGGCATTCACTTCTGCATTGGTGCAGCACTGGCTCGAATGGAGGGGCAGGTTACGTTCGAGACCATACTCAGACGCTTACCAAACATGCAAATAGTGGGTGGAACACCAGAATTTCGTCCTAATTATGCATTGCGTGGACTTATTGCTCTGCCCGTAACATTTGAGCATTGAACGCACGTAGTAGCAGAGCAAAGGCTGAGGCAGTTTGGAAGAGCGTTTCACTATCCTCCAAACTGCCTCAGCCTTTGCTCTCGATACCAGTCTATGTACCTATATGTCTCGACTGCAAAAACAAGTGATGCTATACTGCTATCGTTGCCTAAACTATTTTGAGTCTATGACGATATACAATACTATAAAAAACGTGAAGAGTGAGCAGCCTTTAGTGCTGTACACGACAATATAAAAGAGGACTTCATGACTGCAAATATATCTTCTATACATGATCGTCAATTTGTTTCATCATCGGCCTCTGTCGAAGGCGAGTCACAAGAACTGGTGGATGTCCTCCAGAAGATTGTCTATAATGCAGGCGCGTTATTGGAGGTACGAAATTGTTCTGTAGCACTGCTTGACTCCAGTGGTTCGACACTTTTGACACTCGCTGCTCTACAGAAAAATGGGCGAACTCCTCGTCACACTCGATTTCGCCGCAACGAAGGGGTCGCGGGTTGGGTCGCGGAAAACTGTGAACCTCTGGTTATTAACGACGTAAGTCTTGACCCACGCTTCAAGCGGCTCGGACGCACTCCTATCGGCTCGATTATGTGCGTACCGCTTATTGACGACGACAGATTTATCGGCACATTGACCGCGAGCAGCCAGGAAAGCAATGCCTTTGATCCCAAGAAGGCAAAGATGATGATTATCTTCGCGGAGCAAGCGGTTCTGGCAATCACGAATGCTCGCAATGCGGAACTTGCACATCGACAAGCGAACCAACTCGAAATGCTGATGGACCTCTCACGAGGCATTACCACACGCCACGAACCCGATGCGCTGTATCGGACCATTCTGGTCGATGTGCAACGTCTGGTTCCCTGCGACCTTGCCACGCTCTATCTCTATCAAGAGACTACGCAAGAACTTTATCCTATCGCTGAACTGTTTGGAGCCGATACTGTCGTTGACGATGAGCAAGAGATATACGCGGCTGAGGTCAGGATGACCGACCTTGAGCAAGAAAAGATACGGCTCTACGATGTACAATCGGTCGCGGCATGGGCCGCCGTGCATAAACATCCGATGCTACGCACACCTTCTCACGAGACACGCAGCAACCCGGAAAGCGAGGAGGATATGGCGGAGTTATCGGCACCTCTTGTCTCCAAGCACGTCCTCTACGGTGTCCTATCGCTTAAACGCACACAGCCATTTAGTAGTGAAGAACTACGTGTTGTGCGAAACCTGGGCAACATGGCGGCGGCGGCCCTGGAAAACGTCGAGTTGTTTCACATGGTTCGCACCGATCAAGAACAGTTACGCGCGATCCTGGCGTCAAGTTCGGATGGTATTGCCCTGCTAGGCGTCAATGCATGCTTTATTGAAGCCAATACTGCCTTTGGTCGCATCTTCGGTATTGACGCGGAGCAGATTGTGGGCATGGAATGTATGGAGTTGCTCGGTTGCGAGGAAGAGGGTGGACACGATGGTTGCCGCGAACTGTGTATGATTCATCATGCCCTGCAACAGGAAGAAGCATTGCCCTATACCGAGGTTGACCTTACCATTCAGGGTGTTTCACGTTCGGTGGGTCTTAGCTTTACTCGCGTCTCGACAAAAAATAAACCACTCTGTTTGATGATGGCACGAGACGTAACGGCTATTCGTGACGCGACCCGTATGAAGGCAAATTTCATCTCCATGATTACGCATGAACTCCGCTCACCCCTCAATGCGATCAATGGCTACCTCGATCTTGCCCTAACAGGTGTAGCGGGCGAACTCAACGACCAGTTGCGCGAATTCTTGCAGAGGTCACGCTCCGGCAGCGAACAACTGTACGGCCTGGTCGAAGACTTGCTCCTGGTCTCCCGTGCCGATGCAGGTCAACTGCGTTTGAGCCGCGAGGTCATTAGTCTTAATGATGTCATCACCGATGCAGTTGAAGAGCTTGAACTGACCGCAACCGATAGAGGCATCGCGCTAAAGGTTGATATCGCAGCCGATTTTCCTCAGATGTATGCCGACCCTGTACGTATGCAGCAAGTATTACGCAATCTTGTGAGTAACGCGCTACGTTTCACCAGTGCGGGTGGCAGCGTTACCATTTCCGCGACACAGGAATACGTAGAAGGGGCGAACGCAGATGACGAGGACCGCGACGTGCGAATTGCAAAACTGGTGGTGAAAGACACTGGTTGCGGCATCGCACCAGAGAATCAGCAACGCATCTTCGAGCGTTTCTTCCAAGTGCCACAGACAGCAGTGCGTATCACCGGGCAGGGTTTAGGTCTGGCTATTGTGAAAATGATTGTCGAACTACACGGTGGCAATGTCCAGGTTGAGAGCGTCGTAGGCGAAGGTAGCACATTCATATGTGTGTTGCCATGTGTGCTGTCGTAGTCAACAGCGAAGGAACTGGTAGGGACCGATTGATCGCGTCCGGGTGGAGGGTGGGGCAACGTGTGGGTAACGATTCTGTGCGGGAACGTGTGCCCGTCTCCATCCTCGGACGCGATCAATCGGTCCCTACAGATATCCGTCCCAATTTGTTAAAGAGTATCATCGCGTCCTTCTCGGCGGTAGATTGCCACAAGGACGCGATCAATCGGTCCCTACCAAACTTTCGTTTTATACTGTTTTATGGAGGTTACGAAGACTGTGCGTATCTTCCGTCTTGGACAATGAGGCGAAGTTTGCGCTTAAATACTTTCTCGAAAAGGTCGGCTTTATCGTGCGCTTGCTCTATCTCAACATCAAGGTCCGCAAGAGAACGTACCCAGAGAAGTATTGTCCAAATATTTTCGTTACACAATGCTGGCTCGGCCGCGATACGTAGTACGCGCGCATCATGGCTATAGTCAAGCGCATCCGCAATGCGTAAGAGCGAAGCTAACATGGAGACACGCTTACGCGCATTTCGACTCAGGGCAGCAAACTCCTCGTGATCGTTGCTGGGCAAAGCGCGTCGGTGATAACGTGCGATAAGCGCGATCTCGTACCGCTCCTCCTCGGTAAAATCGGGAAGGTTGGCATCTTTGATCAAACGAAAGGAGTGCTTGTGATGACGACGCGCCTCAACAAGCATACCGGCATTGTGGAGAAATGCCGCACGTTCTAACATTCGTAAACTTTGATATTCTAAACGATGAAGTGGGCGAGTCGCGTCAAACATCTGCACAGAGAGACGCGTAACTTGACGGGCATGAGGCCAGTCTTCTACATGTAGCCCCCCACTCAAGTGCAACTCTTCTCTTGTCGGTTGTGTATCTTGCCACCAACCCAATTCTTCAACCGAGTTTGACATCATATATGTATCCCACCTTCATGTATCAGTATATCTCATTAAGAGCTATGCGTCTAATATATCGAGAATTTCCTGTTGAAAGCCGCGTCCTTGTAGCGCATCCCAATGCTCTCGAAAGGTTTTGTATTGTTTCTCGCGTTGCTCTCTCGTGTCCTGTAGCAAAAGTTCCAACCCACTACGTTGTTCTTGCGACGGTACTGTATGTACGTTCAGCAAATGCGTCACAAGTTCCAAATTAGAAATGAGGTGTTTTCCTATTCTCTGTTGAGCCGCCACTGCCGCAGCATGTTTGCTTTGTACATGCGTCGTACCGTTGTCGTTTTGCTGCTCTAAACACAGGCGAAGCAGGGCGATCATCACATCGCTATCGTGTAACGCCCCAAGTTCTTCCTGTATTTGCGTGACTTCCTCAATAATTAACGTAGTCTCTTCAGGCAACACGTCCACGAATATTTCTAGCGTGTAGCGCAAGCGTTTAGCGGCGATTCGCATATCATGCAATTCGTCTGAGCGTTGTGGGTCATGAGCATATTGGCCCCATGTTTGCAGTTCTTCGAGACGAGTACGAGCAATGAGGCGAGCATTTGTGCCAGTTAATGCGTGTGCATCAATGCCGGAAATTGCCCTAGCTTTTGCCATGCTGTACCTCTTCTCTTGCTAAACATGCTTCTATTTGCAGCTTGAATGCATGCTCATCAAACTTTTTGAAAAATGCTTCGACCACATGTTGATGCTTTTCACGATAGCTTTGCAAGCGGTCAATGAGCCATTGTATACCCACTTGCTCTTCTACCGACACCTGCCGCATCTGGACCTGTAAATTTTCGATCATCACATCGGTATCGCGTGCCTTACCAAGCAGGTCGGCGATATTCTTTGTCTTTTTGTACACTTCTTTGAACGGTTGGGGGACGCAAATAGCTTCATATGCATCAAGAGTTGCGCGCAGACGACGCGATGCCACGCGCATCTTATGCACAGCCTCTATATCATCGTTCTTGAGTACAGCATCGCGCCCCTGCAACAGTTTCTCGGTGCGGTCTAGTAGAAGACGGCGACCAGAGTGAGCAAATGTTTCGTTTTGCTTCTCCTCTTTTGCGCTTGTAGCGGTGTTGTTGTGAGAATTTTTTTCCGATGAAGAAAGTGTGTCCACACGTTGTAGCCATTGCTCACCATAGCGAGCGTAAGCTAAAAGTACACCCTCACGAATACCGTGTGGGCTTACAAAGATTTCGCGTAGGTGTAAGCGGTCCATCATCGCATGTATAATTAACGCGCCTGCTGGCAAGATACGCGCCCGTCCCATTGGTTGTTGATAGCGTTGTGCAATCTCTTCTGCTGACAAAGCCTGTAGGAGTCCCTCACAATGTACAATGTCCTCACGCGTCAAACGCTGCTCATGTTCGTTGAGATGAAAGGCACCTCGTGCTAGGTGAAGCAAAGAATTCGCACTTCCCCCAGTCACAATCAACGACGGCGGTATGTGCTTGATATGCATACCATCGAAGTAGGTGGTGAGAAAGGTAGAGGCAGTACTCAACTCATCATATGTTGGCGGATCGGAAGGAAGATAGCGATCATGTAGCCAGCCAGAGCCGACAGGGACCGAGGTACGCCAGGTGATGTGCTCATGTTTAGCGGTGATGACCTCTGTACTGCCTCCACCAAGGTCCATAACGCCAAGTTGGGCGGGTGCGTTCGGCTCTTGATTACGCTCATAGGTTGCGCCCAGGAAGGTCAGGGTTGCCTCGACCGTGCCTTCGATAAGCTGCACATCTAAGCTTGTTTCGCTCCGTATGGTCTCTATGAAATCGTGGCTATTGCTTGCTTGACGAATTGCTTCGGTCGCAACAACGAAAATGGGAGTGGCGGAATATTTTTCTGCGAGTGCTTTATATGCGCGCAACGTTGTAAGGGCGGCATCGCGTTTTTCGTCCGAGATGGCACCTGTCGCGGTCACACTTTCGCCAATACGCACCAGTTCAACCTCATCGGCCAGAATATCCAGTGTGGTCGGCGCGCAACGCGCAACCACGATATGGAGAGTATTGCTTCCTATATCTATAGCCGCGCAGGGAGAAGAGAATTGCTTCTGCATATATAAAAACTCCTGTGGGATGGTCAAGAGATAGAGTAGAGTATGTTTGAGTCTAGCATTAATCAGAAACGCGAACAATACTCAGCAAACACAATAAACGCCACAGGCAAAGTAGCCTGAAGCGGTTTGTGTTGTGTGTACACCGATGTACGGGAAACGTGTCTCTATTATATCACGTCCTACATGGAGCGAGAGGCATAGCGTCAGAAAAGCCCTTGACAAGTCGCAACAGATACAGTAATATTGCAGAAGTTCACAGACAGATAGAAATAAAGATGCTGTGGTACTGAATAGTAATCAGCCGCGATGGTGAAATTGGTAGACACGCAACGTTCAGAGCGTTGTGCCTTAACTGGCATGGGGGTTCGAGTCCCCCTCGCGGCACCCCCTATTTATAGGACGACCCCTCACGCCGCATACGTAGCCGCCTGAGGGGTTTTTATTTATGACGTAAAACAGTTTTATGTAGCAACGATGTAGCAACCGACAGAGAATTTGATACGTTTGTATTTTTCACTTCTTTTGGAGACATAAATGCAGAAACTTGATCTTTACTCAGCCAACTGGTCCATCAAACATGTTCAAAAAGAAGGAGATACCGACCTTTTTCCGAGGCCATTTGAAATTGATGTAATAACTGAAAATACAAGCCAAGTTCTAAAATACTTAGAGTCAGTGGATATTGGTAGCTACTCGTGGTCTGGTGGAAGACATGCACTTATTCCTAAAGATGCGCTCTCTTTCAGACGAGCGGTTCAGCTCGATCCTTTAGACTCTCTTGTGCTTACAGCTCTAACTATTCAACACGGAGATAAATTTGAGAAAAAACGAGTACCCATCAGCGAAGAAACCATCTTCAGCTATAGATTTGCTCCGGGCGAAGATGGAAGGTTGTATAGTTTGAATACAAATTGGTCAAGTTTCTGGAAAAAGTCAGTTGAGCGAGCTAGTGTTATAGGAGGATGGGTTGTAATCACAGATATAGGAAGCTACTATAACCAAATTTCTCACCATTCAGTTGAAAATCAATTATCACTAGCAAAGGCTCCAAAGGAAGTTACCTCTTCTTTCATTAAATTTTTGGGCACCCTTACTCAAGGTGTCTCACGAGGTATTCCAATAGGACCACACTTTATACATTTAATTGCAGAATGCACATTTGATCCTATAGATAGAAGTATGTTAAGCAGAGGATATACATTTTGCAGATATGTTGATGATATTCATATTTTTTGTAAAACTAGGGAGGATGCCCAAATTGCTCTAGTTGATTTAGCAGACATACTTGATAAACAGCAGACGCTAACCCTACAGAGGCATAAAACACAGATTATTTCAGCAGAAAAATTCATAGAATATGCAAATCGAGTATACTCAGAAGCACCATTAACAGATTTAGAAAAAAATATTATTCAAGTCATTGATCATTATTCTGATGGTAACAGGTATCAGCGTATAAGTATTAGTGACTTATCATCTGAAGATAAAGAAATATTAAGCCAACGAAACTTGGAAGATTTATTAAATTCATACCTAGTTCAGGAAGAGCCTAATTTTGTACGAATACGTTGGTTATTTAGAAGATTGGCGCAGATAGGCGTTTCAGGTGCAGTTCCATTAACAATTAACAAGATTGACCAACTTACTCCCGCTCTTGCTGATTTAGGTACTTACTTGCTTTCAACTAGAGAAAACTTTGGCGATTGGAAAAACATAGGCGAAGATATACTACATGCTCTTAAACACCCTGTCATTCAACACAGCGAATACTTAACAGTCATACTATTGGATTTATACGGACGCTTACCTGACTTAAATCATGTCGCGGATATCATTCAAAAGTATCCTACGTCTACTGATATGATGAAGAGAAAAATAGTCAGAGCTGCAACTGCATTAAAAGCGGACTACTGGCTACGAGAGCAAAAAGATACATTTCTTATTGCTGACCCTTGGTTAAGAAGAGCACTTATTGCAGGATCATCAACATTCGGCAAGGATGAACGTGAATTTTGGCTTCAACGAACAGAAAAAGTAGCTACCGATCTCGAGAAGATGGTGATTAGATGGGTAAAAGCACGTTAATAAGAGGCACTGAGTCTTGAGATATTTCGTGGACAAAATAAACATACGATGGTAAAAAAGGAATACTTTTAGATCAATCGGGTTCCTACAAGTTTACCTTATCGCTTGCAAGAACCCGATGAATATTCTACAAAAATCTGTATATCGGGCTAAACTATCTTTTGGGTTTCCTAGGGACTCCTGCACCCGCTAAACCTTCGTTATCGTCTGGTAACTCTTCATCTTCTTTATGCTCCATCAATGCATCGTTTAATTGACTCATTGCGTCTCCTTGCATCGTTGGTAGCACATGACTATAGATGTCCATCGTCATGCTAATTTGATTATGACCAAGTAACTCTTGTACAATCTTCGGATGTATACGCATCGTGAGCAATATCGTTGCTGCACTATGCCGTAGATCATGAAAGCGCATATCGGGCAATCCTGCTCTTTTTAGGAGCGTCTTAAATCGCTCTAATACCTTGTTAGGATTGAGCGGCGTTCCCAACGATGTGCAGAAAACTAAGTCTCGCTCTTGCCAGTGTTCGCCAGCTTCGCTTTTTACTTCCGCTTGATGGACGCGATGTTGTAACAGTAAATCAACTACTATTTGAGGAAGCACAATATTTCTCCTGCTCCTTTTCGTTTTCGTTTCGGCTTCCACATATCTATGTCCAGGAGTGCGGGTAAAAGTACGTCGCACTTGGATTGTCTTTTCAACGAAACTTACATCTTGCCATTTAAGGGCTAATATCTCACCTCGACGCATACCAGTTGTTAAAGCTAGCATGAAAAGAGCTTCCATATTATGCCCTTTTGCGGTCTCTAGCAATTTTTGTGCTTGTTCCATTGTCAAAGCTGTAATCTCATAGTGTGCTCTACGAGGGGGATCAACGATATGGCTTACATTCTTTACGACAAGCTCCCATTTTACAGCGTCTTCTAACGCCTTATGCAGTACACCATGAAGACTATTTACCGTTGTTGGTGATAAACCTTCGTCTAGCTTCTTAGAATACAATGCCTTTATATGCTGTGCTGTAAGCTTCTGCAATTGGATGTGTCCAATAACAGGAACAATGTGTAAGCGTACATATTCTTCGTAGCGTTCATGAGTTCGAGAGCGAATAGAGCTTCTATGACCATCCAACCACTGCATCAGAAATTGCTCTACAGTTTGGCGCGGCGTGGCTACAAGCATCCCCTGTTTTTGCTCGTACAGGGCTTTGTTCATCTTCTCTCGTGCTTCCTTTTTCGTTTTGCCGTAGAAGACTTTCCGCTTGCCATTATCCAAAGTAACACTTCCTACCCATTTATTATCAGATGCACGAAAGTAGACCGAGCCTTCACCATTAGCTCGCTTCTCCTTTTTGTTTTTGCCATTTTCATTATCGCCACTACTTGTATCTTTCTTATTCATCTTGTCTCTCACTCTCTTGCATTTTAGAAAACAAAATACCCGCTCTACTTCTCATAGAGCGGGTATCATCGGTTACAGACTATGCTATATCTTTTTGCATCTGCTCATCTATCCATTGTTGCAATGCAGTATAAGGAAACCGAACTGCTTTTCCTATGTGTATCACTGGTAGCCCTTCGGTGTCGATCAGCTCATAGATTTTCGTTTTGCCAAGTGATAGCACCTGCATGGCTTGCTCAATATTCAACAGTAGCGGTTGTGCTACCTGTATACGTTCTTTACCATTCATAGCTTGCCCTCCTTCCTGTACCCTTAAAGGAGTTACATTCTTACTCTCAACCGTTGAATGTGATACTTGGCCTGTGCGTTTGTGCATCTCGTATACCTTTCACAAGAAACATGTGTAACCGTAGTGACGAAAAACAAATCTATAAAACTTATTCCTCTCTGACTGAGAGTTCATGAAAGCGCGTTTGACTTGCTTCAAAGCTAAGGCGAACGGTTCCTACAGGGCCGTTACGATGTTTGGCAATGATGATATCTGCGGTGTTTTTCGCTTCCGTGTCAGGGTCATACATTTCTTCTCGATAGATGAACAGCACCACATCAGCATCATTCTCGATTGCGCCGCTTTCTCGTAGGTCTGACAATTGCGGGATTTTGACTTGTCGGCTTTCAACCGCTCGTGAAAGTTGTGCCAGGGCCAGCACTGGTACGTCCAGTTCTTTGGCGATACCCTTGAGACCTCGGCTAATTTCGGCTATCTCCTGTTCACGGTTAGCGTAGCGTTTGCCTTCCAACGTCGCATGCATCAATTGCAGATAGTCCACAATCACGAGGTCTATGCCGTATTGCGCTTGCAGTCGCCGCGCCTTGCTTCGTAGAGCGGTTAACGAGAGGCCCGCCGTGTCATCTATCCAGATGTTCCCTTCCGACAATTCCCCCATTGCCGCTAGCAGATGTTCCCATTCCTCATCATGTACCCATCCCATCCGTAAGCGTTGTTGGTCAATCTGTGCTTGCATCGACAAGAGACGTAACCCTAGTTGCTTTTTGCTCATTTCCAGTGAGAAGAACGCGACCCGTTGTTTGATGCTGATAGACCGCGTTGGACGCAACATTGAGGGCAAAGCTCGTTTTACCAGTCCCAGGACGCGCCGCTAGGATAACCAGATCAGACCGTTGCAACCCACCAAGTGCAACATCAAGGGGACGGAAGCCCGTTGGAACTCCAATAATACTTGCATTGCGCGAGTGCAACGCGTCTAAATCGGTCATACATGCGGAAAGCACCGTGTCAATGGGGGTAAATTCTGAATGGCTTCCATGTTGCCCTAAGCGTAAAGAGCATCTGTTCGGCGGTTTCTAAGGCGTCGCTTTCTTCCGCAAATGCAGTTGCCGCAATTTTTCCGGCGGCATGAATGAGCCGACGATACAATGCCTTTTCTTTCACGATCTGTGCATAATATTCAACGTTGCCACTTGTGGGGACCCCGTTGATGAGCGAGGTGATATAACTAGAGCCGCCCACATCCTCTAGCTTGTTCTCTCGTGCCAGTTCGTCACTAATGGTGATAAGGTCGGATGTAAGATGCTGTTCGTACTGAGTGAGCATGACCTTGTAGATGTGACGATGAGCGTCCCTATAAAAGTCTTCCGGCGTCAGCATGTCGGCAATTTGGGCCATCATATCAGGGTCAATAATGACACTGCCAAGCACACCCATTTCTGCTTCAATACTTTGCGGTAACAATTTCTCTGCCATATGCTAGCTCTTTCCCCCTTGTTGTTGGGCATTGTGATACGTGGTCTCTAAGTCCATTAAACTGGGGAGACGTGACGTTGGTTTCGACGTGGGCATCTCTTGAGTATCGCGTCCATCGGTGCCGGTTGCGCTTTGACGTTGCATTTCACGCTTCAAGGCCGTTTCATGCTCACGCTGTAACCAGCGTCGAAAAAAGGCAAGGGTCATGTGTTTGCCTGTAGGATTGCGCTTGCGGTCATCAATCCATTCCCGTGCAGAGTCAGCTTCTCCAAGCAGGGAAAGCGTTGCCATACGGGAATACTCTCCAACGATGCGTTGCAATGCATCATTCACAGGAAGCTTGAGAATTGATGCTACTTGCTTCGTGACGTGTAAACTCTTTGCGTCGTCGTCGGCGTCGCTCGTGTGAACGGTGGGAAACGTCACCACGTTAGAGGGTTTCCCCTCTTCTTCCTCTTCTCTTCTCTTCTCTTCTAGTTCCTCTTCTCCTTCTCCTTCAGACGGGGTTTCCCCAATTTCCCCTGGGTTTTCCTGGGGAATTTCGGGGAATGATGTATTTTCTTGGGTTGGTTGAGGAATGCTTGATTGAGGGGGAGCAGGATACTTTGAAGGACTTGGTTTACTAAGCGTTTCCCAGTCATTCCATCGTTGCAAACTATAGTAGCGATGCTTCCCCACGCTATAAAGAAGTATCAGGTCATTAGCGGCTAACTCTTCAAGGGCTTGCTCAACCACCGTTGACTCGTAGTCGAGTTCACGGCCTAGTAACTTCGTATGAGCAAGTTCGCGTCCCTCATCATCTGCATTGAGCACTAACCCAACGAGGATAAGACGAACATCACCTCCACTGAGAGCCATAACGTCAGGGTCCTTAAAAAACTTCGTTGGAAGCATTCTTCGTGTTGCCATACTATAAGGTCTCACTTTCACTACAGAATAGGGGTAATTGACCCGCCGCATATGCTTCAGCAGAGCGGCGGCGTTGTCGGGTCTCTTTGGCGTGTTGAATGTGTTCATCAATGTCATAGCGGAGATGACACACCTGACAAAGAGCGGCAAGGTTCTCTGGACGAACGTCCATCTTATCGTGCTTATCGCCTGGACGCCCATCAGGATAGGGCGTTCCAAGATGGGCGACGGTAAGCACTACTTTGTACGGCTTGCCTTTGCTGCCTAGACGAGAGGTTCCGTTGAGGACGCCACACCATTCACATTTCCACTGAGCAAGGGCGCGACGTGCAAGCGATATCTCTTTCCAGTTGGGCGGGTAGCGGTCTCGTTGCATCGTCATGTATCTCCCCTTTCCGCTTGAAGGATACAAGCACCAAGGTATTCAGCTATTTGAGGCACTACTGCATTTCCTGTTCGCTCAAGTCGGTCCAACCAGAAGGGAAGCCCATCATCCGCTCTGCAAACACTGGATGTCCCCCACCTCTGCTCAAGTTGTGCAACCATATCCCGAAGTAGAACCATCTTGTTTGATGTTTGCCTTGTAGGGATTTGATAGCCCCCTTGTAGGTGGTGCGTTTGTCTGAAGCAAAGGCGTCTGTTTTTGTTGGTGTAGGCAACAATAAAGAGCCTTTTGCGCTCATGTAGGAGTCCAAAGTTGGAAGCTCGTAGCAGGTGCCATTGTGCATCATACCCGACTGAGGCCAAGTCGCCGAGAACTCTTCCAAGTCCCCTGTAAAGCAAAGCTGAGACGTTTTCCACGATGAGGTATCGGGGTCGTAACTCGCAAATGATGCGGAAGAATTCGGACCACAATCCGCTTCTTGCTCCATTGAGACCTTGTGGGTTATGGGTGTTACTAATGGAAATGTCTTGACAGGGGAAGCCGCCACATATGAGGTCAACGGGGGTAAGAGTAGCTGCTCCAACGGTTCGTACATCTCGAAACCGTGTAACGTGGGGCCAGTGTCTTTCAAGGACTTTCGTTGCATGATCGTCAATCTCCACTTGCCAGGTACAATGCATACCGGCTCGCTCTAATCCAAGGTCAAGGCCGCCAATACCAGAGAAGAGAGACCCAAACGTCAGAGAATGCATTGTTCTTCCTCCACGTCTGATAGCACTTCATCAAAAAGGTGGAGTTGATGACGCTGGACTGCTTGCGGATTGAGCCAAAGAACTTCTGTTTGCTGTTTGCCATGCTCCGCGACAGCAGAGAGGGTCAAACGTTGCCAGTGACGCAGCCGTTCATCATACAAGGGATGTGCATAACCAGAAAGAATAACCATTCCTTTATGAGCATCCAAGGTTTCAAGCAGGTGCATATGGTCTTCGTCGGTCATCTCATACGAATAATATTTCCGTGCTCGTGTCGAGAGGATGTAAGGCGGGTCCACATACAACAACACATCCGGGGCATTATAATAGTCGATCATCTCTAATGCAGGTCTGTTACGGACTTCCGCAGAGCGTAACCGTTCAACGACTGCGAGGAGACGTTCGGGAAGTTGTTGCCAGAGATGCACCGGATACGCATGCCCATTGAGTCCGTTATGCTTCCATCCACTCACTTGGTACATGGTGCCGCCGTGAGCTTGCCAGCACCGGATAAGAAAGCGTCGTGCATGCTCGACATCATCCTCGTGATACCAATTCTTTTCAAACCGCTTATATTCCTCTTCACACCAGGGGGTAAGCCTGATAGCGTGTGCCAGCTCATCACATCGTTCTCTCAGGACACGAAACAACGTACAGATGGACCCGTTCAGGTCATTGAGCACTTCATGACGTGCAGGCGTCTTGGTAAAGAAACAGGCCGCGCTTCCTGCATAGGGTTCGACGTAATGAACATGAGGGGGAAACAATGGCACAATCCATGATGCAATGCGCCACTTCGCACCGGGGTACTTGAGAATAGGCTTGATGATTGATGTTTCACTCATGCGCTTACCACCTCTCTATAGAGCAAGGGTTGCACGACCCCATCAGCAATCACTTGATCGAGCAACACATCCCCATGTACCTCATCACCTGTCCACCCATCGGGCCATGTATTGTGTTCAATCAGGGTAAGAATGCGTTGATGTTCCTCTTCGTTGATAAGGTCAATACAGGGCCTTCCAAGAGCGAGTGCAACCGTGTTCACTTGCTCTTGAATAGCAAGCACCTGTGCTAGCCCATAGCGACGTGCATCCATGGTAAGAGGACCCATACGCATAGGATTTGCCGCTAAGCGTCCATCTTTGCATCTCTCCGTTCCATCTTTACGGAGTCGATACTGTGGTTTCTTGAGGTCCGCATACAGAGGACGCAAGCGGAGCAATGGGGCGAGGTACGTCCAATAGGGAAGCTTCAACACCGTTAACAAGGCCGTGTCTTTGGATGCAAGGTTGCATCCAACACACCCTGTACGCGCGTTGATCTCTTCTTTCTCATCTCCACCATATACATCTGCAATCACTTGCGTAGGAAAGCCATAGGAGGGCGCATGAAACGTCAACCAATCCCAAATGTGGCATACCCTCCAATGTAAGCAAGGAGCTAAGACATCAGCAACATGATCGGGGGTCATGTGTTGATACCAGCCTTGCCCACATTCGGCACCGTCCTTGGAACACGAGAGGGCAATCCGTTGGTCTCGTGCCGCGCTTTCTCCTATACGTACCCCTGTGAGCATTAAGAACTTTTCGCCATATTGGGTACGCAAGTCTTGCAGGGCTAGCTCCATTGGTTCGACTTTGATTTGGCTGGTACACCACCGAAACCTATTCTTTGGTGGTGGGACCCCTCGACCAAAGATGTAGACAAAGAAGCGATCATCGAGGGCGGGTAAGACAACATGGGTGGTGATGCCGCGTTGCTTCAAGCCTTCAAGTAACTGCATTGCAGTCGATTGAAGCGGGGGTAGCTCCATACGCGTATCCGCGTACAACACGGTAAGGCTTTTTGGTGGTGCAACTTGTCCCGATGCAATCAAATGGGTCACGAGACTCACCACGGCGGTGGAGTCCTTGCCGCCACTAAAGGCTACTGCCCAATGATTATAGAGTGAGCCATACACCTGCAAAGACTCTTTTGTCAGTTCTAGGGACCGTTCCATGGTGAGACGTTCCGCTTCCCATAAACTAAGAGGTTTCATAGACGCTCTCCTTGCGTCGTCTCCTCATGGCTTCTATTGATGCTACGCGCCGACTCAAAGCCGTTGGGATAGCGGTTGTGGAGCTTGGCAACGTTAACGGTCATCACGTCCTCTAAAGTACATTCAACCGCGTTACATGCCAGCGTCAAGTACCAGAGCACATCACCCAATTCCTCGACAATGTGCATAATGTCAAGATGATGCCCTTGATAGAGCACCTTTTTGATGCTGTCTGCTACCTCTCCTGACTCACCTGCTAGCCCTAACGCGGCAAGAGTGAGCTTGTCTATAGAGGTGTCGGAACCTGCATAGGTTCTCATCACTTCGTCCATATAGTCTTGTTCATTCATCTGCTTTCTTCTCTTTCCCCTGCTCATTCTCTTGCGGAATATCCAAACCCGTAAAGACGTTGGCACAGCGAGGACAGTAGTATTGCGGATAGCCCATGCTGTCAAGTTGAGGGAGCAGTCCATGAAAGTCCATAATCAGGATCGCTTTTTTATCGCCACAACGAGGGCATTCTTGATACCCTTGTGGGGGTTGTAACATAGCTTCATCTCCAAAAGAAAAAGGCTGTCACGCACTGCATGATAGCCTTCTGACTCTGCTTTATTTGGTCTACCAGGGCTTCTTTTTTGCATAGCTCAAGAGAGCAAGATTGAGCACATACCCCACAAGAGCAAGAACCACGAGCATCCAATTTCCTGTCATGGTTGCTAACCCGATCATCCATATCCCCACAAAGAAGTATGCACCGCACAGAAACGTTACCAGTGACCACACAATCATCATGTCTCCTTTACGCGGCTTGGCGTTGCTCATATTCATGTGCAGAGGTTGCAGTACAGGAACAGCGATGCTCATAGACGTATTCTGCCGCTCGTTGAAGCGCGTCTTCTATCGTGATTTGGCTAGAGTCCCAATAGGAGCGGTGATACTTTCCACAAGAACATGGATAGGAGGGAATTTCAACATACACACTATGGAGCCACCGTCGTACCTTTGGGGGATGCCCTGTGATCTCTTCAATCAAGGTAAGAGCATGAACACACTGTTCAGGGTACACGTCACTCTCGATAGAAATGCTTTCCCATTTGCGCCGCTCGTTGCTTTCATCATTGGAAGCTCGTTGTTGCACGTAGCGTAGCGCGTCCTCTCGATGTGCAAACCTGACATCTCGAAATTCCTTGTCCTGGTTCGGTTCCCTGTATGAGGAGAGGGCAATATTTCCATCTGGATTTGCCGCGCTATAATAACGGGTGACTTCTAAGGGGTACCATTGCTTATCATCTAACTGCACAACGGCGTAGCCGTGGGGGATTGCTGGACGTGATGACATAATCGTTGTTCCTTTGTATGAACATTGCACCGTCCAGGATGACCCTGACGGTGCAAGAGAACGTGGTGTTTGAGACATTCAAGAGAAAGCCGCGCTTCCCGTACCCGTTGCCGAAAGTCGTAGCGGCCATGACAACGAGGACAGAGACATTGAAGCGCGGGCTGTGGGTTCAAAGTATCGTGAAGAGTGACATGGGCGGCGTGTAACCATACTCGGTAGGTGTTGCCAGTCCGTTTACTTCGTCGCTTTGCCCCGTGTCGAATGTGGCATGTTTGGCACCTCCACCCCGCCGCCTCTTTACACTCGGTTGCAATCTGTTTCCAGTTGGGCGGGTAGAGGTGCTTGCGTTGGTACATCATGACGCCGTTGCTACCTCGTATTGCTGCTTGAAAGCACGACGAGCACGACGGATGGTAGAGGTGACAGTAGAATAGGATTGTCCAGAATGTGATGCAAGTTCAACCGCGTGATAGCCTTGTACCTGGAAAAGAAGTGCATTCCGTTGCATCTCACTCAGTCCTGATAGAGAAAGGTGAATAGCTTCACGCTTCGCGTAGTCCTCTTGCATATCACCCTCTTGTAGCAGCATCCATTCCAGCCCATCATCAGCATCAAGCGAGGTGGTAACAGGCCGCCGCCGCCGTTGTCGGAGCACATCATAGACCGTATTGGTTGCCACGCGATACAGCCACGCGGACAAGTTGCTCGTGTCGAGCGTTGCGAACGCTCGATACAGTTTGACAAAGGTTTCTTGTGTCAGGTCTTCAGCTTCTTGTACGTGCTGTATCAACGCGTACACACGTTGATAGACACGCTGGTAGAAGTCGCTGTAGACCTGCTCAAACGCTCGTTGTTGTTCGTTGGTC
>CAWBXD010000008.1:0-33141 GCA_963792705.1 uncultured Chloroflexia bacterium
CTATGAAGCATGAACGTATCTTCGGGTGATGAATGTGCAAGGACGTGTGTGTCCCTCTGGTTCGACTCCTGGTAGCAGGTAGAGCTGGAAGGGGTAGAGCGTTCGGCAAAATTGAGGTCCCCGTCTCTCTTCAATAGCAAGTTTAAAGACAAAAGCAGAGCCTATTCAATTAATAACCAATTGAATAGGCTCTGCTTTTGTCTTTAAACTTGCTATATACGAAGAAATTCTAGTAGCAGTTAAGAGGATGAATAGAAAAGCTAAGCTACAACACTAATACACATGAAACAACTACCTTTTTGAAAGTGGCTGAGCCGCTACGACGGTTACTTCTTGACGATTATGAAACAGTTGATGTGCTTGTACAATTCCATAAGCCTTGCTCATGATGTTAAGTGCATCTTTGAGTGTGAGTAGGGGATTTATTGTCGGTGTCGCATGAGGTAGCTTGAACACACTAATTATAAATCCATCCTTCTTTAGACAGCGAGAAGCAAGTGCGAGACCTCGTGCAGCTTCTCGCGCATCCATACGCATATCGTTGACTATAACGTTAAACGTCTCTCTATTTCTGATAACTTCTTCGATGTAGTCTTCTGCATAGCCACGATAATGTTCCAAACCTTTTCTTCGGACTAGACGTTGATCAAGATTTGCAGGGTCAACAGCCACGACTTGCATACCTGCTTCTAAAAGCAAACGTGTCCAACCGCCTGGGGCGGCACCAAGGTCAAGAACGCGTTCTCCTGGTTCGAGGGAGATATCGAAATATTCCAATGCTTCCAGTAACTTAAACTCGGCCCGGCTAATCTGCTCGGATGTTTGTGCAAAATGTCGTGCGCCACCGGGCCATGCGCTAAGGTTTTCTTCTGCCGTCGATATCCCTATATACCCTTGATACATAGTGCAGAGGACGGAGATAATAACTTGAGGTTTTTTGATGTCCTCGACTGCCCCTGTTTCCTCTACGAATGCTTCTGCTAGTGCTTGATTTAGATGACCACTGCTAAACGGTCGCTCACCAAAACTTTTATCGGTCTGCACAAAACGAGATTGAACTGCGAAATGGGTGCCGCGTTCTAGTTGTGAAAATGTTGGTAGATCAGCAATTTCTGTTGCGATTTCTACTAAATCCTGCTCTGTGTTGGTCAGATAGATTGTCTTCTGTGCTGGTGCAAGATGACGTACAAAAACAAGACGTTCTTTGGCCACGCGTTGCTGTAATGCATGCACATCTTTCACATTACAAAGCATTATACTATCAGTTAGCTCTTCTATGATCGTGAGATGTGAGTCTAGTTGTTTCAATTCCGCTATCGCGGCCTGCATAAATTCAGGATGGGCTGTAACAATGACTAAGTTTTCTATATTCACAATCTTCCCAAAAACCTTCCACTCATAAATGTTCCCTTATTATACAAGTCGCTGTTAAGACTACTAAATGATAGTACGCTCATCTAAGTTTTTTGTTAGGTCGCTTACTGCTCCAAGACATACGAAAGAGCCACCAGCACCAGAAGAGGGCGGCAGCAAGTGCAATAACAAGTAGTGTTAAAATAATTTTATGTGGTATCTCCGAGTTGTTATCTACCTGCGGAGTATCAGTACTTGATTGTGTACTTGTAGGTGAAGTGGTAGTCAGCGTGTTGGGATGTTTAAGTGTACTCCATGTGGGCTGCATTCCCACAATCTCTTGTTGTTGTTCATTACCCCCTCCACCACTTCCATTACTCCCCTCTGTTTCTTGATGACTGCTTCCATTAGTTCCTCCATGATGGTTCCCACCTTTATTATTGCTTCCAGAAACACCAGCAGTCGCTTTGACCTTTGTTTTAGTTAACGTTGGTTGTATGAGTGATGACGAATTACTCGCATCAATTGTTGGTATACTAGTAATGATCCATGTAGAACTACCATCAGGCTCACGGGCATAGGATTGATCTTCTCCTAATGTTGGGATAGTGACCTCATCTATTGCCGTACTACCAATAAGAAGCCTTAACGTTGATGTTTCTGTTGCTACAAAATTAGCTTCGAGACGTGGAAAGACAACTAGAAAGCCGTGAGGAGCGATAGCGGAGCCAAAAGGGAGGTAAAAGGGATATGTGTTAGAGCCACTATCAATGCTAGCATGAACTGCATAAAGATCAAGAGGCTGATTTTGTGGGTTATAAATCTCTACCCATGTATCAACTGATTGGTCGTATGTTCCCAGTTCTGAGCAACTCCAGGTAGAGCGTGGGGTGAGCAAGACTTCGTTAATGAAGAGGGCACCTCTTACTGCTATTGGTTGTATAAGTGTGCCAGAAACAACTGGTGGTGTTACAGGAGCGCACCCATGTCTTTTTGTCGTAGATGTGAAAAATGGAACAAAAGATACTAATACGAGAAGGAAAATACCGCTACCAATACCGAGAAACCGCACATGCCTGTCCCTCCTTATATAAATTTTTGCTATTATATTTGATATTTCTATTTACAAGTGCTGACAATAGACTGAATAAACAGACCTATTGCAGCACGTGAAACGAAAAGCGTGTTATTGTGAAAGGTATTTAAAAGGAACGGTGTTCGAGCGTGGAAACCGATCACCAACCACACGGCGTATAGCTTCAACACTGCTTTCGCCAAGTGTGAAAGCAATGATTGTGCCAATGACGATGCCACAGATGCCGCCTAATGCAATACCTTCAAGAAACATTTTGTTACGAAAAAATGTCATCTTTGTCACCTTTTCTTTTCTACTATTGTAGATATACTACTGTTTTTGCCTCGCTCCAAAGACGTTCTAGCCGATAGTATTCGCGTTCTTTAGGAGCAAAAACGTGAATAATAATATCACCATAATCGAGAAGGACCCAGCCTGTATCAGCATCTCCCTCTCGATAGAGCAAGCGCGCCCCTTGCTTCTTTAATTCATCATTAAGTGCGTCACCAATAGCTTGAATCTGACGTGTGTTATTTCCTGTGCAAATAACGAAGAAATCTGCAATCGTCGAGATGCCACTGATGTCAAGCAAAAGGACATCAGAAGCTTTTTTGTCAGACGCAATATCTACAGCAGCCTTTGCTAATTGTGCAGGCTCTAGCTGAATTCCCTCCACGAATACTCCCTTAATAGCACATCACTTGCCGTGTGCATGCATTGTTTTATGAGACTGTTTGGCTTTACTTAATTGTAAGCATTATAACATGACACCGCAAACTTGTTAAGGGGATGTCAGGAAAGAGACTATCCTTGTCCTCTTTCCTCAAACACAGTTAACGTGTGACCTTTTCAATAGCACCTAACCACTCTTCTTTAGAGGTATGGTGGGCGACATCAGTAAGCTGTACTAACTCTGAGCGTAACTCGCCAAGCGTTCCCCAGCCTTCTGCGTCAACATCGTACTTATGGATGGTTTCTTCGTTACGTTGATGAACCCATACAAAAGTATCATCAGACAAATTTGTATACTTATCGACAACGCCGTTAAGAATTTCACGTACTACATCTTCTACAAAATGAGGATTGGCGTGCGCTTTGTTCACAATATAGAGTTCGTCAGGCCGCTTGAGGAGTGCATAGTTTTCAGAACTCATTGCACTTTCGACAAGTGCCACCAATTCTCCGGCTTCAATATCCTGGTCGGTTCCAATAAGAAGTGTTGCGCGTCCACGTTGATTGTGTGTTGCTAAGGGTGTTACACTCAACATTTTTTCGATTACGTCGTTTTCAAAGCCCTCTTCCTGGAGGCGCATACGTGTAAACGAATGGACCATATCTTGAGCACAAGGGCAGGCAACCATGCCTTCTACCTCGACGCCAAGTAACCTGCGACTACCATTTCGTGTAGCGACGGACTGAGCAACAAGTCCATATACTTCTTGAGTGCGACGACCAGAAACAGGTGTCCACTTTTGTAGTGGTAAAGCTGTGTGAATATGAACCTCTGCACGTGAGACAACCTGACGCTCTACCAGTGCTTGTGCAACAGATTCTGCGAGTAGCTCAATCTTGGGCCAACTGACCTCTGCTTTCTCTTCCAAAACTTCCTCAAGTACATCGCTAAAGCGTGACATATGGACACCAGCACGTTTTGTGTCTAAGTCGGCATAGAGGTCAAAGGTAGCCTCAGACCATTGTTGTCGGTTTCCTTCGCCGAGCAATAGTGCTTTTTTAACTCCGACCACGCCAGCACGTCCAAGGCGAACATGAATAGATGGTGAACCATTTTGGATATCGCGGTCAAGAGCAATACGTAGATTTGGTGCAAGCATTTTTACACTATCGTGTGGTAAGGCATTGGATAATTCTTGAGCGGTTTTACCACTGTTTGGATCAATAACATTCGGTGAAATTTCTGCGAGTGGTACTAGTACAAATGCTCGTTCTTGCATTCGTGGATGCGGAATGGTCAACGACTCTTGCTCAACCTGTAAATCATCGTAGAGCAGAATATCGATATCTATCGGACGAGGACCGTTGCGGAAGGATGGTTGTCTTCCGATAGCGACCTCTATTGTCTTTGCTTCTTTTAGAACCTCTTGCGCGGAAAGTTCTGTCCTTCCACAGCAGACCATATTGAGAAAACGTGGTTGATCCAGATAGCCTACTGGCTCTGTCTCGTAAACGGACGAGATGGTATGAAGTTCTATTTTCTCACGTAGTCGCTGCAATGCCGCCGCAAGGTTGCCACGTCGATCTCCTAGGTTGGAGCCAAGGGCGAGGTAAACAATATGTGTAGAGTTGGTAGTACGTGGAAACAATGGTGAAACGGTAGTATCAAAACTCATGAAAACAACCTCTCTAAAAAGATGTCCTAATCCCATCCAATTACAACAAACAAAATGTCAAAATTGTTTCCGCTTCTAATCATTTTTGAAAAACCCATACATTGTTAAATATAGCTTCTGTCCCTCCATTGCTTTCGCCTCCGACGAGAAAACCGATAAGTCCAGACGTATAGGCACTGTCAGTAAAGGTGGTGACGAGCAATTGCTTATTCATATAAAAGCGAAATTGAGTTCCGGTTGCGATAATGAGAAACGTATTTGTTTGTCCATAGCCGTTGAGGATAGCACTGGAATAGGTCCAGTCGATGAGTACGAGCCAGTTAAGCGGGTCACTTCCTATTGCTCTTACAAAACGATAGTATCCTTGACTACTAATCTCTAAGACGTAAAAGGCTCTACTATCGGGTCTAAGGCGGAAAACAATACCATAGATATCACCGCGTATTAACTGGGCTTGGGCTGTGATTATAACATCAGAAAAGATATGTTGATTGGAGTAGCACCAAGCAACAGTATGAGTTAGTTGAGTTGATGCTGCATAGACATGATACCCCTGTGGTGAGAAAAAACATTGAACGCCATCATCTATCCAACCGCCGCCTGGAACTGTCATATCATCAGCATACAATATATTTCCAGCACCTAAAGAAGAGGTAATACCAGCAGTTGCTTTGACGCGTGATTGTGCTGCTAGGGTAGCTTGTGTATCTACTGTACTTGTTGGGTTGGGAGTAATGATTTGGCGCGTTGCCAATGTCTGTATAGGGTGTTTCCTTTTGATCGGTGGAACTGGCGATGTTTGTTGTCCAATGCTTACAAAAACAAGTACTGAGAGTAAGAACAGACTAAATAATCCCACGAGTGCGGCTGGAAGGTGCTTTTGGTGCCAGTGAATATCGACTAAAGAAGGAATAGGCGATGGAGGTTGTTTGAGTGGAAAGAGAGGAACTTTTTCGTCTGTATTTAACTCTTGTGTTGAAAGAATGTGTGTGTCACGCGATAAATTTGATGGTGTATCAGTACTTGTATCTTCTCCGTTGGTATCTGGTATCTCATCATCAAAAAGTTTGCGTGCATGTTCTTGCTGCAATGCTTTTCTATACGCCGCTGAAAGGATGCGAGCTTCTTGGTACCGCTCATTAGGGTCTTTTTCCAGGGCTTTGAGAATGACATCTTCAATAGACTGAGGAATATCAGGATTAAATTGACGCGGCGGCGGTGGCTGAGTTTGAATATGTTTCAGTGAGATGGCAACAGGAGACTCGGCGGTAAATGGGACACGCCCAGTGAGCATTTGGTACAGAATGATACCTAGTGAGTAGATGTCACTACGGTAGTCGTGAAGGCCATTTGATTGCTCTGGTGCCATATATTCCGGTGTTCCTACCATTGCTCCTGCATGTGTAAGTGACTCGGCTTCCATTTTAGCTTTTGCAAGTCCAAAATCTACTAGGTATGCATGACCATCCAGTCGCAAAAGAATATTTGATGGCTTCACATCGCGGTGAACAACACCATGATCGTGGGCATATTGGAGTGCAGAAGCTATCTGATCGAGGAAACTTGCAGCCTCTTCTAGTGTGAGGCGTTCTCGTCGCAGCAAGTAATCACGTAGTGTGCCACCCTCAATGTAGGGCATGACGAGGTAGTACCAGGGGCGTTGTTCTCCAAAGTCATAGAGGGCAAGGATATTATCGTGTGAAAGCGTGCCTACTGCAAGGGCTTCACGTTCAAAGCGGCGTACAAATGGTTCGTCACTTCCGTATAGTACTTTTACTGCAACTTTGCGACGTACACGACGATCATAACCAAGATAAACCTCAGACATCCCGCCTTGCGCGACACGACGACGCAACTCGTAACGACCAAGTGTTGAGCCTTCTATTCCCTTTATCACATCTTCCTCACTTCCCCATCACCAAAGAGAATGTTCTACTATAGAGACCGATGTATCATGTTCTCGTGGTAATCAATATCCACGAGAACATGATACATCGGTCCCTACATGTTTATGTTACACATGTTATGACTAACTACTATACGGTCCAGTAACGTTCGAGACAAATGGTTTCAACTGGTCGGATAGCATGTGCATACGTTTCCATCGCTTTATGCATTGTTGCCTGATCGCCAAAATTCGGCCCAATTTGTGAAGAGTACATATCTGCTGCCTCTAAACGATACGGTAGCATCTCGGATACCTCAACTAACGCAGGTTCCAGAGCTTCTCCTAGTTCTTGGATACGAGCTTCACGCGCGCCAGCTTTGAGCACATAAGGGAACTCTTCATAGAGGTATACTCTAGTGCCACGCTGCACAAGCCTGTCAGCCGCAGAGGAGACAATCTGATGATCGACGTGACGCCCGATTCCTAGCGGAGCGTACCATACTGCGTCCGGGAGTCTTTCTGCAAGTGTGACCAAATCCTGTGCTAATTGATGATCTATTGCGAGATCGGCATTATTGACATCGCCACCTATCAATTGCTCTTTGGTTGTGTAGTACGCAGGAGAGCCGCGATAAATGGCCTCCTGGTAATCAAGCCAGAGATAATCGACTTGCAGGTAATCAAGGGCTGCGGCGTCCTCTTTACGACGAGCCTCAACTGCCGCTCCTGCACCCAAGCTAGGGCTAACACCCATTTCACGATGAATCTGCGCGGCAATGGGGCTGATTTGTGTATCAGTTGCTGGAACACCACCGAAGATAGTAATCACAAGTGGACGTATACCACTGCTTAACTGGACGCCCAATGTGCCACCACAAGAGTAGACGACATCATCAAAGTGAGGCGAGAGAAAGATATGTCTATACCTTGTTGTAATATCATTCAGACTAGTAAGTTGCATAGTTATAATCCTCCATAAAGATAAAAAGTTGAGAAAATACTCCTCTATACTATAGGAGTTAAAGCAGCATTAGGGCAATCGTACACCATCGTCTGTGGCGGTAAGTAGACCGTCTTTCACAAGACCATTGACAATTTGCTGTAGCCACGAAAGGTCATTATCGCTAAAATCAGGCTTAATCTGAGGACCTAGTTCGTGGAGTGAAAGTCGTTGAGGTGCAGGAATGGAACGGAGTAAGTTGACGATACGCCCACGAAAATAGCGATTGCTACTGGTAAATGGTTTGCTCTGATAGCCTGGCTTTTTCTCTGCTACTTTGCGTAACTGACGGAGGACGACACCCGATGGAAAGAGGCTGTGCTGGCTCATTTCGATATATGCCTGACAGGTTTCTTGAAGGGGGCACTGTGTACAACGTGGGTTATTGCTTGTGCAAATGGTCGCTCCCAGGTCCATCAATGCTTGATTCCAATTGTATGCCTGATCTGCGGGAAGCACTCGCTCAGCATGTGTAAGCATCTGTGCGTCATTCAGTTTTGGTTCGGGATGTTCAAGACCAAAGAAGATACGGTGCAAAACACGTCGAATATTTGTATCGACTGTAGCAACCTGCTTCTTATAGGCAAAACATGCGACCGCACCTGCGGTATAGCGACCCACCCCTTTAAGTTTGAGTAATTCCTCAATCGTCTCTGGAATACGTCCATGATATTCAGCAATCACCTGACGCGCAATTGATTGTAGACGCACTGCTCGCATATTATAACCAAGTGGTACCCATACTGAGATGACATCTGCTGTGGGGGCGGTGGCGAGGTCGCCCAAAGTGGGAAAGGCTGTTAGGAATTGAAAGTATTTGGGCAATACACGATCCACCTGAGTTTGTTGCAGCATGATCTCTGACACAAGAACTGCATAGGGATCACTGGTCACGCGCCAGGGCAGGTCGCGTTTCTCAGCAGCATACCACTGCAGTAAAGAAGTATGGACGCGTTGAATATAGTCGGCCTCATCTGAAGAAGGGGATGCAGAGAAAGATGAAATGCTCATTTAGGGCTTACTCAGTTTTGATGGGACTGTTCTCACGGTCTCTTGCTGCTTCCCATTCGTTGAAGCGTTAGCCTCTTTCGCTTCGTTACGCTTACGCGTCATAAGCGAAAACACGGTATCGCCACCTTCTTGCCAGCATTTTGCATCTGGGGCTGGAAGATTTTCACAAAGAATCCAATCATCAGCACTTCTTAAAACATGTCCTTTTATGCATTTTGCATACATGACATGATCGTTCAAATCCACATCCTCTGGTTTGACATGGGGGGAAGCAATCTTAGGAATAAAAAATCTACACCACGGCACGATTATGTACCTTCCTTATTTTCAATTTTTACCATCATCGCTTGTCTTCTTATGCTCTCTGATGGTAGCTTGGCCCTAATTATAGCGCATTTCGCATAAGTTTGCTACTAGCTATAAAGAGGATATTTATGATAACACTTGTACTCGTTACGCTCTTTGGCTTACCGCGCAACGTAACCACCATGTACCAGTTTTGAAGGCAAAAATGACGTAGAGTATAGCCCATGCCTCGTGAATAACAGCGTAGCTAGCGGCCATTGCAATAAAAAACATACAAGAGAGTGCTGAAAGTTGTTTAAGACGTGTGTTACGTAAGTGCCAGCGAAAACTTCCCATACGACTACCTCGGTAGAAGTAGAGAATCATGCATGTAAGTGTGAGAAGAACTATAATACCAACAGCCCCTAAGATACCGAGAACAAGTAAGAAAATAGATATATCTGTCATGACGTCGCTTCTCCAAATGCTCTCAAATCACGTTAGTGAGGATACATGTTCATTGAGTATACCATGAATGAGTGATGTAATGTATTATACTTAATGAAGTACGAACGCTCGACGAGGAGGAGTATGTGCTAGCAGAAGAACTACACATTTTGGATGCAGATTCCCCATCATGGCAAGTGGTACGTCCATTGCTTACCATAGCAATGCGGCTTGAACAAGATGATTCCTATACATGGCACGGATGGAGCAAAGCGCAAATAACAGCATTTCTTAAACAACTACCCGTACATTGTACAGTGCTAGGAGGTGTATGGTCTGTTGCTACAAATGAACAGCAACAAGAAAAGCTTGTATTTAGCTGTGTGTGCGAAGTCGTTCATGGTGAAGTGCAAACGATTCGCACCTTTGAGGCTCTTACAGACGCAGACTTGCCGCTTTATGAGGATTTAGAGCCGGGCTTTGAACATGCTTTGGAGATTATGCGTGTTGTGAGACAAACCATTGCTCCGGTGGCATGGGCACTCTTTACTGACAAGAACACATGGGACGAGTGGCTGTACACAGGAGATGGACAGATAGTAGACAAAGGTTCATTGTTGGCATCGTTGGCACAACAGGGACGTTGTGTTTTAATGGGTAGTCAGGCACAACACGATCATTTGTAGGAGATAAGATGAGTACGGAACAGACAACGCCTCTAATATGGAATCCTATTTTACGGCAAAATTTGGTGAACGCACCACATCGTATGAGTCGTCGAGAAGGAACGGATACTTGCCCCTTTTGCGCCGACATTACCAATGGGAAAGTTGGGCCAGATACACAGGTATGGCTTCATCCGAACGATTTCCCTCCATTACAACCACCCATTGGTGAGGCATATGTCGTCATCTATAATCGTGACCACAATCGCAAATTTACACAATTGACGGTGGATGAAGTGTACACCGTAACGCGTATGTGGCGCGATCTCTACCGCGATCTTGCATCACGTTATCCCACTGTGATGATTTTTGAGAATAACGGTGAAGCGATTGGGCAGACGCAACATCATCCACATGGACAGACCTTCGGAGTCTCTATTATTCCGCCGACGTTGGAGCGCGAGATGGAAACCGTGGTGCAGGATGACTTGGCGGGTCGAGGTTGTCCCTTCTGCCGTGTCAAGAACGAGCTTAGCGATGGCCCATATCAAGTTGCTGCTAACGAGCATTGGCAGGCATTTCTTCCACCTTATGTGCGTTACCCATATGAAACGCACTTATATACGCGTCGTCATGTTGCCAATCTTGCAACCATGCAAGATGATGAGTTGCATGATTTGGCTGCTCTCCTCTTGCAGGTTGTACATGGGTACAATGCATTATTTGATGGAGCGATGGCCCCAATGCCATATCTTTTGGGACTCCATCAACTCGCGGACGAACGATTTCATCTGCATGTAGAAATACTTGCTATTGGTCGTGCGCCTGGAAAACTGAAATATGCTGCATCATCGGAGTCAATATGGGGGTTGTGGACGAACGACTCTTCACCAGTACAAAAAGCGCAAGAGCTGCGTGAGGCTATCGCAAAGAGAGAGGTTTAACACGAATGACATTTCCTCAACCAGCACTAGATGCAGCAGAGAAATTTCCTATAGCCTTCAGCGATGTGAAATATGTGGGACTCTTGGGTAGTGGATGGGCACCGGGTCGTGTTAACCTGATTGGTGAACATACTGATTATAATGAGGGATTTGTCTTGCCTATTGCGGTAGACCGTGTTGCTGCACTCGCGGGCCGTCGGCGTGACGATAATGTGGTACGGCTGTGGTCGATGCAGTTTGAAGAGTATGCTCAGTTTTCTGTAGAGGGATTACCAGGAACCTTTGAACGGGAACTAAGCAAGTTGCCAAACTGGGCGCGATATGTATTAGGAGTTGCCGCGGAACTTGCCACTGCGTCGTTACCAGTTTCAGGCTGTGATGCTGTGCTTAGCGGTGATGTGCCGCTTGGCGGTGGAATGAGTTCATCGGCAGCGTTAGAAGTTGCTACCGTCCAATTTTTTGCCTGGCTATCACAAGGAAATTTTACCATTGGTGCCGAAGGTGCCACTTTGACGCCGATGAAGGTTGCCGCACTTTGCCAACGTGCTGAACATGTGGCTTCTGGACTACGGAGCGGTATTCTCGATCAAGCGGCCTCATGTCTAGGTCAACCTAAAAAAGCTGTACTTATTGATTGTCGTTCTTTGGACTATCGTTACCTGCCTTTTGATGAAGCAGACCTTTCGTTAGTTGTACTTGATACCAATACGCGTCGTGAACTTGCTAATTCTGGCTACAACGAACGAAGACGGCAATGTGAAGAGGCGGTAGTCCGACTACGCGAACTGATTATCACGCAGGAACCAGAGGAAAAAGGGCGACAGATTACGTCCCTGCGTGACATCACTCAACAGCAGTTTGATAGGTATAAGCACGATTTGCCAGAAGTCTTACAACGTCGTGCTGGCTATATTATAGCTGAAAATGCGCGTGTGCTCCAAGTTGTTAGTCTTTTAGAGGTGGGGAATGTCGAGGCAATTGGACCAATACTTTGGAAAGGCCATGCTGGTCTACGTGATGACTACGAGGTCAGCTCTAAAGAGCTAGATGCGTTAGTAGACATTGCACATCATGTTCCAGGTGTCCTTGGAGGACGTATGATGGGCGGGGGCTTTGGTGGTTGCACGATCAACCTTGTACGCAACTCAGCTATAGACGCGTTGAGTCGAGCCGTTGAGCAAGAGTACCCAGAACGGACTGGACTTCAGGCAAGCATTGAGATTTGTCATGCAGCAGGCGGTCCAGGATATGCAGATTTGGATGGCTAAGGAAATACAAAGAGAGTCACAAATGATAAGAGAAGAGGGAAATACTCTATAGGGTATTTCCCTCTTCTTTTATCATTTGTGCTGTATCTTCTAGTTTGCAGATACTGGTTCTGTTGGATGAGAAATCTCCTCGTCCACTTTGACATAATGGCTTTGGTCCTGCTCGACACGCTCAATCATCTCTGTCAAAATGCTCAAGCGGTGTTCAATATCCTGAGCCTGTGCATGTAATGTATGTAGCTCAACGGATAGCTTACGGAATTGTCCGTTTGCTACTGGAAATGATGACACTTTTTGCTGCATAGGCACTATATTTTGTGAAAGAGTCTCTTCTTTTGGTGCAGGGAGACCTGGCTGTGTAGGTGCGCCTCCTGTAGCAATTTGTGCGGTTTCACTCATCTTCAATGGCTCATTGTCCATCTTAGTAACAGGTACCTTTGGTGTACGTGATTCGCCTCTAATCAAGAAAATGACACCAAGAATAGCGAGTAGCGCGAGCGCGAATAGTCCACCAATAATTAATGTATTCACTAAAAATTCCTTCCATTGTAATAGAGAGCAGGGAACACCTGCCCTCTTTCTATGCTTAATGGATATGGATGGTTGCGGTAGCACTCATACCCGGTACAATATCTTTGCCACCATTCCCATTGAGGGAGATAATGACCGGCACACGCTGACCAACCTTTGTGAAGTTGCCGCTAGCGTTGTCCTGAGTTGGCAGGAGTGAGAACGAACCAGCAGTTGCCTGAACAATTTGTTGTACATACCCTGTGTAGGTTGTATCACTATAAGCGTCAATTTTGACATCAACCTTCTGACCTTGTGATACGTTATTGATGATGTTTTCGTCAACGTAAGCCGTGATGGTAAGGTTTGATAGATTTGTTACTTGTGCGATAGTAAGGCCTGGAGCGACGTTTTGTCCCTGAACTGCTGTTGCCTGTACAATTGTACCATTAATGGGGCTAGTGATATCCATTGTCTTTTGCTCAGAGGCTGTTCCGTTCGTGCTCGTTGTCGTTGGTAGCGTAATCGTTCCAATAACCTGTCCTGCGGTGACAGCTTGTCCAATTTTCGCATTGAACGCAGAAAGTTGTCCACTCATTGGCGCACTTACAGAGATAATACTCCCTGTCACTTGTGCATCATCAGTCTGATAATAGGTATAGTTATTATAGATATAATACCCAACCCCACCAGCAATAGCAAGAAAAGCGAGAACCACGAGTACTGGAATTAAGATCATACGACGCATAGTAATTGCTCCAAACATCTGTATTACAGAAAATAATACATATATATGTTGAATAGGAACGGGACAGAGTGCCTGTCCCGTTCATGACGATAGTTATTCTGCGAAGATCAAGGCAGGATGCGAAGGCTCTTCTTCAGGTTGCCCAGGTGTCTGCGTCCCTGTTGCCTGTGCAGTTGTTGGTCCACGTCGTGATTTACTCACGAATAGGACCGCAATAATCGCAAGAAACGTAACGACCAAGCTGAATGTGAAGGCGTCTTGAATTGCGAGTATAAAGGATTGTTCTTGCACTAAGCCGCTAATCGTTTGAAGTGCTGCTGTCCTTGCTGAAAGGAGGTCTCCCCCTCCTGAAACGAAGAGAGCTTGCAACTCTGGGAATAGCTGCCCTAGCCGCGAAGCAGGTGTCACTTGCTCTGCAAGATGTCCATAATGTACCTGTGTTTGTGTTTGAACAAGTGTCGCAAGTACAGCGATACCTAGCGAGCTTGCCACAGCACGCGCGACGGTATTAAGCGACGATGCTTGCGCCAACTGACGAGGGCTTATCTCAGAGAGTCCTGCAACAGTGAGTGGCTGTACACAAAAGCCCAGAGCAAGACCACGGACAATGAGAATAGCCTGTATCCATCCGTAGGTCGAGTATGCTGAGAGAAAGGTAAGTTGCCAGGTTGCAAACGCAAGAATAAGCAAGCCCGGAATCATCACTCCTCGTACACCAATGCGATCAACGAGCCTTCCTCCCACAATAGTCGCAACCATCGCCGCCAATGCTTGAGGCAGGAGAATTACACCAGCTTGAAACGCACTTAGTCCTCGAATACTCTGTAAGAAGAGCGGGAAGAGGAACACGCCGCCGAACAAGCTAAAGATGACGAACAAACTAGCGATAATACTGAGCGTGAATGGTCGATTGGTAAACAAGCGTAGGTCGAGCAATGGTCGGCCTTCTCTACGCACAATGGCAAGTTCGACGTAAACGAAGATGACTAATGCTATCAATCCACCTACAATCGACCCGATAACTTGCCCCGATCCCCAGCCATCGGTGCTTGCATCAGAAAGTCCATAGAGGACTGCTGAAAGGCCGAGTGCAACAAAGAAAAAGCCGAGGAAATCGAAACGTTGATTGACCTGTGCTTGCGTTTCACGGATGAAAATGCTAACAAGGACTATAGCGAGAATACCAATGGGCAAGTTGATGAAAAAGATTGCCTGCCAACCTGCATAGGTTACAAGATAACCGCCAAGTGTTGGTCCAATAGCAGGGGCCAGCAATGCAGGTACTCCAAAGACACCAGACGCAACACCGCGTTCCTGTGGAGGAAACTCGCGGAAAAGCATGGTAATCGATAGAGGAAACAATGCTGCACCGCCCGCACCTTGTAGGACACGGAAGAAGATAAGGACTGGCAAACTCCATGCGAGACCGCATAGGACAGAGCCGATAGTGAACGCCGCAAGCGACATGATGTAGAAGCGTTTCGTTCCTAGTGTATCAGCGAAATATCCTGCTGTCGGGGTTATAACCCCTTGAGTGAGAATATAAGCAGTAAGCACCCACTGAACGCTGTGGATATCTGCACCAAAGGCGGTTTGTAGGCGTGGTATAGCGATGTTCACAATCGTTTGGTCTAGAATGCTCATAAACACTCCGAAGACCACAACACTTGCGACCACCCATTTATATGCCAGCCCACCTTCGCGCCGAGTGGCTTGTGCATTACCCTGCATGGGAGACTCCTTTTGCTAAAAGATAAAGACAGAGACCGTAAAGAACTGTTCTTGTTGACGCTAACTCCTACGAGTTACATCTCTTCCTTGAGTGGTTGTAGCGATGGGCATGGTAGTGTAGAATTCCGTTGCACAATGCCATAAAGCAGAAGCGAGACAAGTTGGTGAATTGCCTCTTCTCGCGAGAGATAAGCAAACGGCAAAAGATCATTTAGTCCGCGCCCAGCCGCACGCATATAGAAAGACATAGCGATGACTTGCACAAAAAATGCAGGGTCAATATCTTTAGTAAATGCCCCCACTTCTTGCCGTTTGCTGACATATTCTGTAATGTACTTACGCCCATGCACAATTTTGTCTGCAAGGATGTGTGCTACTTCAGGATGCGTATAGAGTAAGAGAATGGGTAATCGCGCAAGATCACTTTGAGCCGTGAGCGAGTCATAGAAGCCCCCAACAATGCGTCGTAAAAAGGTTTCATCATCGAGTTGAACCCCGCTTTGCAAATCCTGTTCAATCTCCTCAAGGGCTTGACGTAGTGCCGAGTAGCTTTCTTGATGCTGAACGATAGCTGTAAGCAAGTCTTCTTTGTTACGGTAATGCCAGCATAATGCGCCACGCGAGATGCCTGCTTCATTTGCTATATCGTCTAGCGTCGCGGAAGAGACGCCTAAACGTCCAAAGACTCGTAATGCTGCATCCTCTATACCTTGTCGTGTATCTGGTACTGGTTCGTCACCTAGATAGCCGTGGCGTACCAATTCGCTACGCATTTCTTCTTTGCCACCAGAAAAATGATAATAAAAGGCAGGACGGGAGAGATCAGCAGCTTTGACAATCTCATCAATGGTAATCTCGTCAAAAGGTTTATATTGCGTGAGCGAACGTGCTGACTGTACAAGGCGCTCTTTTCCGCTTCCTTTACTTTTACCGAGACGAACTCCTGTCATATATTTACACCTTAGCTATCCTTAATAGATAGTGCAACATAATCATACTATACTGTCTAAACACTAACACTAGTATAGTAAAGATAGTAAGAAAAGTCAAGCATAGTACAGTTTTTACTTATGGATTTTGGACATCCTGAATGAAAGAATTCCCATGCCATACTTCATGCAGTGAACTTACTGCTAGTATAACCTGATTGCGAAATAGCGGCGACGGCAATCTGTATTCTACAGGCATTTGAAGGGAAATGCTACGTTATTTGTAGTCCTCCACTGAGGGTAGAGTAGAAGGTATAGAGGTTGTATCAGGAAGCGGCTGCATAACGTCTGGTTCCATAGGTGGAAGAACGTCTGGTGTTGGTTCTGGAACCTCTGCTGGTGTAGGAGGTGACGAAGGAGACTCTGGAAATGGTTCGGGAATAGGCTCTGTTTGTGGTAAAGGCTGAGCAACATCAGGCTCTGTTTGTGGTAAAGGTTCTGGTTGTTGTTGTGGTTCTTGTAAAGACATACAGTATTTGTCCTTTCCCTTTCTGATGTATATACAATTGTAGCATATTTCTGCTGAGTCTCATAACTCGTGTACAGCTTACTATGACACTGGATGCTTCTCTCGTTCGCCTTCACCTTGATGTGCATCTAATGGCCCAGGTAATGCTTGTTCTGCCTCGTCCTCTAAGCGCTTTTCGTTGCGGCGTAAGAAAATGAAAAATCCAATAAGAAAAATTGCAGCTAACACAAGAGCGACAATTCCTATAGGACCTGTTAAAGAATTAACTTTACCTCCGAGAAAATAGCCTCCCAAACCAAAAATAGTTGCCCATGTAATTCCACCTAAAGCGTTGAAAACCAGGAAATTTACCCAACGCATCCTATTTGTACCAGCTAGAAAGGCCGCCCATGCTCGTAGGACAGCAACAAAGCGTCCAAAGAAGACGACTTTATCTCCATGTTTTTGAAAAAGATATTGTCCTAGTTTTAGCTTGCGCTCATCAAGACGTATGTAGTGACCGTAGCGGCGCAGGAGTCGGTAGCCACCCTCGCGGCCAACCCAAAAGCCGAGATTGTCACCAAGTATAGCTCCACTAGCAGCCGCGAGAATAACAAACACAATAGAAAGATGATGTGTTGTTCCTGCATAAATGGACGCGATAAGCAGCATCGTTTCGCCAGGAAAAGGAATTCCGGTGCTCTCGATAGCCACGAAAACTAGCACTGCTATATATCCATAGCTCTCTAAAAAGTGCATAAGGGCTGAGGATGTGAAGCCAAACATAGTGAATCTGTCTTTCTTTAGTATTGTTATAAACAGAGATTTGGGTGTTATACTCAATACGAATGACAGAGTGGAAGAGTATCATTTACTTTTGTTATGAACTCTACCATACTACAACAAAAAGTGCTTCAACGAGGCATACCGCAGTATTTTTCAGTGTATCAAGCCGAAATGTGACCATATTTGCGTATCGCTCGTATGTAAGGTATGCCTCAGCGGAGACTCTTGTTTTATTTTGCCCATGATAAAGAAAAGATACTCTGTGGCGAAATGGGCCACAGTAGATATTTGTGGTAAATATGGTGAACATGTTGAAGAAACTTGCACTTTCGGACATACTGATTGTCCTGGTGATGGGCTTCCTCTTGTATTACGGTGCCTCCTGGCAACTCTTTACCTGGTATACGGATGCAGGCAAGTATGAATGCTACTCGGTAGCGTTTTGGCACGGAGTTGTGGCACTGAAAACGCTCCCTGTGCCACAAATACAGTGTCAATTCATTACGCAACCACATCCTGAAACCATCTTTATAACGAACAATGGACTTGTTCAATTGATGAGAGCATACAATGTTCCAGAGTGGCTTGTCTCGTTCGTGGCAGCACAATCGCCAACACAGCCACTGCATGCACTTCCACATGAGTATCCTCTGTTAACTATTATTCCTTTTTCGCTTGGGTTAATTGTATCAGCTTACTGGTATCAGGTTGCCTTTGCTTTCGCAATGGCGTTACTTGCTGGCGTTGTCTATTTCATGCTTAGACGCTGGCAATCGAAGAGTGCTGCGATTGCTTTCGCCATATATATGGTTATTGGATGTTGGGCGACTGCCACTGCTCGCTACGATATTATCCCTGCTGGTCTTTCACTGGGGGCGTTGCTCCTCGCTGAACGTGGACGCTGGCGTTGGGCATACACACTGTTGGCGGTAGCGACAATGTTCAAGTTTTACCCAATCATTTTGTTGCCTGCATTTTTTATTGCTCAGCATAGGTCACGATATATGCTTTGGCACAAGTGGTGGAAGGGGCTTGATGTCTTTGTGCTTATTTGTGCTGCCTTAACAATCCTGTCGCTACTATTAAGTGTTGAGGGCACACTTGGACCGCTTGGATATTTTGGAGATCGACCAATACAGGCCGAGTCAACTGCCGCCTCCATTCTCTGGGTAGCAAGCTTCTTTGGCTCTTCGTTGCACTATGCAGCAACCTACGGCTCACTCAACATGATTAGTCCGCTCTCTAGCATTGTTTCGCCGATGATGACACTGCTTTTGCTTGTTGGTTTGGTATATATTAGTTGGCTACAGTGGCGTGGAAGACTTCCGCTTGCAGTTTCGATTTTGCTGACATTACTTGTTGTTATTTGCACGGGGAAGGTTTTCAGTCCTCAGTATTTGCTGTGGGTTATTCCCTTTGTCGCGTACATTGGTGAATGTAATTGGCGTTGGCTCCTAAGTTGGATTGGTATTGGTTTCCTTACTACGTGGATATACCCATATATTTATAGTGCGACGAAAGTATTCATCACCGTTCCTACGATCCCAACGTTTAACCCTGTGGTGTTTACGCGTAATACTTTGTTTGTAACATTTGTGCTCGCTCTCTTCTACCATTATGTAGTACAACGTAAGAAGGCTGTAAGTACGACGGTTGATGTTCCTCAAGAGACCGAGCGTGAAGCTATTGCTTCTATGGTACAAGCTGATTAGTAGTCTCCACTAGATTTGGTGCCTTGATCGGTGTGCGAGAAGCAGGGTTACGAGAAAGCAATAAAAATAGAAAGACAACTACGGGTGGTCCCACTGTTGTGAGGCTGGTAAAACCAATCCAGTCTCCAATGGGTGGGTATCCTCTGAAAAGATAGATAAAGAGTGCTGATGCAGAGAAGACAAAGGTCGCCGACATAAGTGCTCGCCCTAGATATTCACGATGTATAGGAACACTTACTGCTGCAAGCCCTACAATCCACACGATGTACCACGGAAAAAACCATGGAGTGACAATCAGCAATGCACCAAGAGTGCTAAGCGTAGCTTGCACCATTGTTCGCGTTGTTGGTACGCGCCACAGACAGACCGCTCCAATACCACTTAAACTAATTACCACGAAGGCATTAATGATATTCCATGTACTATGAAGGCTCAGGAATAGAAAATGAGTGTCTAACTGATGTGCTATGGCGACCTTTTGTAGGGCAAGCAGGATGGAACCAAAGGCTAAACGGGAGGCTGGTGGAGAACCTAAACTGGCTATGATTGCTTGTGGGGTTTGTCCAAGCCACAGTGGTGTATACAATACACTTGATATGATTAGGCTTATAAGTGCAGTACGGGCTATGAGACCAATGACCCTCAACCATCTTGCCCATAAGCTTTGTTGTAAGCAAGAGGAATTCATAAAAATATGACGTGCTAGTAAGACAAGATAAAATACAATAACTGGTGTCGCTGTAAATTTGATTAATGCTGCACAGGTAAATGCAAGCATTGGTGGAAGATGGAAACGTGTATGGATAAAGTTATCATGTTCGGTGTGAAGACACAGCAATACACCCAGTAGTATACACGTCACCATCTCTATATCGTTATGACCACTCATACAGCTTTCAAGTAATACAAGGGGATTCCAAGCGTATAGCAAAGTACCTATAATGACAACACGAGGTGGACTTCCCATTTTGTGTAAAATAGCCGTTACAAGTGCAATATCAACAAAGTGTGCTGCAAGTCCGAGAATTCGATAGAAGAGAATATAGTGTAGCAGGGAATTTCCTGCGATGAGCGTAGAGATAGCACATACCGCTAACCAAACAGGCCCGTAGGCGGCTACAACATTCTGCCAATCACTAGCTTGTAGAATTGGATCGTTAGGAAATGCTGCAGGCATCGTATAGTACGGGTTGGCATGATAGATCATGATTATGCGTCCATAGCTAGCGTAGGCAGCAATATCGCGCGAAAGCATAACTGGTGCGAGTACATAGATAACACCAATGAGTACGGCTCCTATCCAAATAAGGCGTAGCAATCTGCGTAGAGACTGATCCGGTGTATGCCCAGTTGTAAGCGTGGAACGCGTGCCTGTAACAGCGCATCTTTGAATAAGATACACGCTAAGAGCGTAAAGAAGATAGATCAGAAGCATAAGAGAAAGGAATTCGATGGTATCAGTATTTATCTGTGAGGCGTGAACATTTGTTGTGAGATGAAGATCCGTCGGCAATTTTGTTCCTACACCAGTCAAAAGCATAAATAGTGACACTGATGAGAGAAGGGTTGTACCAGCAAGGCGATTGAGTGGTGCAATAGTTAGTAGTACACAGATAATGAGAGCACTCATACACAACACAAATGCGTGTAGCAAAGAAAAATTTCGCTTCATCAGCTTATACCATCCATAAGTTCATAATGAAGACAAGACTAAGTATCGCAAGTAAGGGGGGAAAAGCGATCAATAGTGCCTGATGAAGACGAGGATGTTTTGCACCCAATACCGCAAGTGTAATAAAGCATGGGAAGAGTTCTAAGACAAAGCGCTGGTTAGAAATGAGCGCGTCATGTTGACCTAGTGTAGATGAGAGGCTGGTAACGAAGAGAAGCAACGCGGCCCATAGAGTATAGCTTTTGCGTAGGATGCGCCATCCCATAACAGTTAGAAGAATAAATCCGAGTGTTGCGCTAAGATCAAGCAGTGTATGAACTTCAAAGAATGAGCCAAATGGCTGATTCCAGAAGAGTTCAAATAACGCTTGCCAAATGCCTTGCCAGGGCCAGGAAGGGTGTCGTGCCCAAGAAATTTGTACAGTAGCAAAGACAATAGGATTGCCCGTCATATACCAGCAATAGATACAATAAAGTAGCGTTCCCAGTGGAATGAGAGCTAGTGGAAGCAGTCCCAAGATGCTATTTTTGATACTCGAAAAAATATTTTCTCGTACCAGCCACACTTCATAAAGATAAGGTATAACCAACAGTATACCTGTTGAACGTGTCAATGCTGCTAGTAAACCAAGTAGTCCTGCCAGCCACCATGCTTGACGACGGAATGCTAAGAACGTTCCTACCGTAAGCAAGAGGAAAAGAGACTCATTGTAGGCTGCAAAAAAGAAGAGCGCAGTAGGAAAGATACATAGGTAGAGCAGAGTGCGTCTCCCAACCTGCTCTCCAAAAGACTCAACCGCAAGCTGGTAAAGTATAAAAAGTGTTGCGAGTAACGCTCCATTACTTAAAAGTGTTCCGACAAGTAGGTAACTCCATTCACCCAGTGGGTAAGCGAAAAGAGCTATAAGTAAAGGAAATAAGGGAAAAAAAGCCATATCGTTAGGTGTGTGGTAGCCATGTTGAGCAATGGCAAGATAGCGAGTTGCATCCCAATGATTCCATAAGCTGAAAAACGTCGCCGTATCAACGGGTGTACTTGAATATTTAGATGCTGTAAGCAAAATATAGCCAAAGTATGTGACCATCATAAGGCTCAGTCGTGTTACAACAAAGAGTGCAAGAATGTCACGAGTAGGTGCGTTTTTCATATAGCCTTAGAATACATAAAGATAGCTAAAAGGTTCAACTTATACACTTATGCAGTATGTTTATTGTTGTTGTGTAGGACGCGCAAGAATATAACAATACGTAGTGTTACCGCCTAATATAGTATGTACGACACGCCATGACGTAGGAAGAGCAAAGCCGCGTTGTACTAAATGCATGGGCCATACAAGATAGTTATACTGCTGATAGGTAGCACCAGCATGTGCCTCGCTGAATTTGAGCCTACTTGGTAGATCGCTGTTATAACTATACCACGAAACACCATCACTTCCATTACTCAATGTTCCTTGCACCGCCACCAGTCCTACCTGTTCGTTACTATGCGTTTGTGTTGCTATCCATTGTGCCGCTTCACGATAGCCAGGATAAGCAACCTGTAACGCGGTATTTTCGCCGGAGAAAAACTCGCTGGTATATCCTTCCGCTGCATAGACTGTTGCAAGTCCAACAAGGTGAGGAACTACAAGGGCAAGCGTGAGCAACGTGACAGCAACGGCTGGATAGACGCGAAGAACACGCGAACGACGTGGAACGGGGGAAGCGAGTACCTCGCCTTGTGTTTTATTAGTCGTTGCAGGTTTTGCTGAGAAAAGAGAGTTGCGTTGATAGCGTAAGAGAGTTGCAAGCCCTACCGCCCCTGCTAACGCGACAGGAGGTGCTAGAGGTAGGTGGTAGTGTGTACCAACGACAATATTGAGTAGGCTAAACATACCAAGGATAGAGACCAGCCAGACCCATAAAAACGATATATTTGTCGCTTCAGCAGCCGTTATTTTGCCGAAATGAAAACGTACAAGTTGTATAAAACCAAAGACTGCAAAAAAAGTTGCAGGGAGAGTGACAAATGCACTCATCTTCGTGAAGACGATGTAGAGAATAGCCCAATGTGGTACGTGCAAACTATATTTCCCTGCAAGGAAGGTAAGATGCCCGTTATACGAATGGTTCCACTCAAAGCTAAAGCTATGCATGAGCAAACTTATGGGATGAGGCCAAATCGCGGGGTCTGCGACTAAAAACGCTAGTGGTGCCAGTACAATTGTTGCAAGCCACCAAAGCCAAGGTATACGTGGACGTTGCGCCACAGGGATATAGAATCGAATAATAAAGAAATAGTAAGCGGTAAAAATGACAATGCCAGGGATGGCGAGTGCCGCAGTATATTTACTATCGACGCCAAGTCCAACAAGTAGCGCGACAACAAGATAGAGCCAAGGACGACGAATAGCATACCATGTGAGCAAATAAGCGATGGTAACAAGCGTGGTCATGGTCATGTCAAGGTATGCTAACGCGCTGAAATAGACCAACCAAGGACTTACGGCCAGACATAAAGCAGCAGCAAGTGCTACGACGCGCCCGAAGGGTGTACGTGCTAATGCATAAAGTGCGACGACAAGCAGGGTACCCATAAGAATGCTGGGGAGTCGAGCTGTAAGTAGTTCTGGTAGTGGATGTCCAAGTGCTTGATTAAGTGCGAGCGAAAGTCCGATGAGAAGCTTTACAAAGGGAGGATGCTCATAATTGTAGTTCCATTGACTTGTACCAATATGTAGATGTACCAGGAGCGGAAAATATATTTTGCCACCGAGAATATAAACAACTTCGTCTGTTACTAGATCGAGCTTCAGCGCAAGCAGCAAGCGAGGCAAAAAAGCAATCAATGCAAGGACAACAACAATTGTGCCTTCGACGAAAGATGTCATGAGACGAGGTGATGTAGTATGTTGCTCTTGTTGCTTTAATTGCGGCAATGTTTCTTGCGTCGTATTATCAGTTGTGATATCCATATTTTATCTCAAAAAAACTATTGGAGAACAGGTTGAAATAATTTATAAGTACCAAAGGACGTTGTATATATCTTTGTTTAGCCGGAGTGTAGTATAGCATGTGTTTAGCTATGAGTCGAGAGAGGTAGTACTTGTATTGTAAGCAATATAGGGACAGGATGTATCGCGCCCGTTGTTGCTGGTGATTAGCACAACGGGCGCGATACATCCTGTCCTTGTAGAATAGTTACCATTGCTGTTAAACGCATTCGCGCAAGGAGAGACTTCCGTTGACACTACGCAGTTTCATAAGCGCAACGACTTCAAGCTGTCGGACGCGCTCTCTGGAAATGCCTAATTCCTTACCGACTTCCAGTAGAGTACGGCTGCGCCCATCACCGATGCCATAGCGTAAGGTAACGACCGCACGTTCACGTGGAGTCAGCATAGCCAAGGCACGATGTAGCTCTTCACCAAGTAGATGCTGAGAGGCAGTCTCGGCCGGTGCTGGCGTAGTACTATCTTCTAGTGTATCGGCAAGTGAATAGCGAGCTTCCTCATCGACAGGAGCATCCAGCGAAACAGGTTGTTCGATGACGCCAAGCAAGTCTATAACTTCGTCAACACTGATACTACACGCCTCGGCGATCTGCTCTGGCAGAGGGTCAAGTCCATTTTCTTGTGAAAGCTGTGCAGCAATACGACGTACCTTACGTAAACGTGTTGCGACATGTTCTGGTAGGTGAATTAAGCGTGATTGTTCACCGGCCGCGCGGCTTACCGCTTGTCGTATCCACCATGTAGCATACGTTCCAAAATGTACTCCACGCTGATAGTCGAATTTCTCGGCTGCACGCATTAGACCCAAATTGCCCTCTTGTATGAGGTCCGTCAAGGGGACGCCTGTACTTGTATAGCGACGCGCAATGGCAATAACTAAGCGTAGATTTGATTCTATGAGTTTACACCTTGACCACTCATCGCCAGCAGCAGCACGTTGTGCAAGATCAATTTCTTCTGCGTGAGTAAGCAGACCTAATCCACGAATATCGCGTAGATAGCTTTGAAATGCATCTTCGTTCCCTGTCGCTTGCCGCGCGGCTGGTGTTCGTGTTGTGCGTGGGCGGATGTGGCCTTCTGCAATTTCGCTTTCGCTTGCCTCGTCTTCTCCATCATCTAAAAGAAGTTCATCATCTATTACCGAATCAATTTTTTCGAGTGGCTCAGTATGACGTACTGATGTCTCTTTGACCAAAGATACGTCTAAGCCTCGTTCAAAAGCAGACGAGATTGCAGACGAAAACACGTCTAAGTTGTCTGTATCTGTATGTAGCGTAGCTCTATGAACGTCACTAATAGGATTATTAATAGCCATAAATCCATGCTCCCTTCAGGAAACCTACCGACAAAATCAGCTTGCCGGACTCCATATGGCTTCGGTTTCAGCACTCACAGGCGGAATAGCACTTGGTGCCGATGGTACTTTATCCTTATGTTTTATGTTTACTTTATATTTTAAAATATAGAGCGGCCTATAGCGTCGGGTGTTTACCTTACATCTTCTCAGGTGAGAACCTGATATTTCACCATTTTTGTTGCTCCGTTTATATTGCGGATGCACAAAAATGTAGACGTAAAGGTAAACACTACAGTGATACTGTAGGGGATAATACTATATCAATAGATTGACGCCACAAAAGGGGTCAATGAGGTAATATTAGGCCGTTGGATTTGTTTCATCGAATGGATCTTGAACGCCATGTCCCCGATCATACATAAGTTGTACTGGGTCTGCTTCATGTGCTTTATAGTCTGGTCTCTTGGTCCATTCTATTTCTTTTGCTTGGTCTTCTGTCATAAGTAGTTGAATACGTTCATTCTCAATCGAGCCTATAGCAGGATAGGTAAAGTAGCGATCTCCAATGGGGAGTAAACCTTTATGAACTTTAAATGAATCTTCATATGCGTCTTCAACATGTCCAATTTCTTTTCCTTCAGATGAGTACACACTCATATGCTTCTGAACATCGTGTTGACTCCATGATGGCATAAACTTCCCTCGCTTTCCTCATTACCTGTAGTACAGGAATACCTACATGCTGTCACGTCGCCTTAAATGGAAAAGTTTCATTCTGTTCCCTTAGTACCAGAAGCTTTCTAGGACAGATACATAGATGTATGTATGTTTTTTTATTGACACAATTACTATACTGAAAATATAGGTGATTTTTAGGAAGAGTTTTTCTCCTTTCTATATCATTTAGAGGGGCGTGTGGGTGAGTGGGGTTAGTTGTATTTTTATTTAGCTGTCCTTTTCCTCTTAACATACTCATACACACTCTTTTCAAGAAAAGATGTTTAAAGAAGGACTGTGTATGCAGCGAAATTTTGCAGCGGATCAACTCTATCAGGAGATTGATCAAAAGCGGTATAAGCGTTTAACATTACCGTCACACCCCAGTGGTCCTCTTGAGGAACAGCCAACTACAAAAACAGTAGCGTATAATGCATTGCCTCCTTCGCTCACGCCGTATGTTCAGGTGATCGAGCAAAAGCCTGTTGAAGATGAGCTATGTGATTTGCCAACAGAGCGTGTGGCTGTAGTTGCAACACTCGCGCTAGGAGCACGAGAAAGTTCCCTGCGCGAGATACCACAACTCATTGCGTATACCGCAGGTGCATCAGTTATTATTTGTCTCTATATGATTATTCCTCTTATGGTAATGCTTGGTGCATTTCTACCGGAGACATGGAACAAATTTCTCATTGCAATTGAGATACTCGTCCTTGGAGAGTTCGCGGTTTGTACTATTTTGATGAGAACGACCAAAAAACCGTCGGTAGTCGAACAACCAGTACAGCAGTCATTGCAAGAAAAGCAGTTGGTACGCATAGGCAACTCACAAGCATTCAAGCGGTCACGACTGAGTAATAGTACTTCTGGTATTCGTACATATCATAATATTCCGATGGCTTCAAGGGAACATCAGGTGTCTTGAGAAGGAAGGTACGGTTCCATGAATTATGTTGCCCTTATAATGGATGTAGGAAAATATATTGGTTATCCGATAGTGACACTGATTAGTATTATTGGTGTACGCTATCTCTCCTATTTTCACAGTTTTTTCTTTCACTGGCGACGCTATCGTCAATTAAAACCTGTAACAAATGAGGAACTTAAATCTCTACCTCGTATTCCTTTTATAAAAATACAAATTACAACACGTGGGTCGGCTGGTAGTACAGAAGTCATTCGGCGAGGCATTCAGTATGTCGTAGAACTTGTGCGCGAAGACCCTGGTTTTTATAAATCAATAGTGAGTATTGAAATTGTTACGGAGTCATTGGAGCAGAAACTGCGTTTAGAACGAGAATTTGCCTGGGTCCCTGTCAGTGTACAGGGATTTGTTTTGCCTAGTCCTGCGGAGTATCAAACACCAAACGGGACGAAGTTGAAGGCACGCGCCCTACATTATATGGTTGAATTACGGCGTTGTGGTATGAATCGCAAGCCTGGTCAGACGTTTATCGTCCATTACGATGAAGAAAGCGTTATGGAGCCAAATGAACTGCGGCGACTCATTCAGTATCTGGCTACCACCGATAAGAAATTAACAGAGGGTCCCATTTACTATCCTTTGGAGTATCGGGATGCTAGTGTGATCTGTCGCGCGATGGAGGCTAATCGTCCTATAGGCTGCTTCGAGTGTCGTGACGTGATGGAAAGTGGCACTCCACTGCATTTGCATGGCTCAAATCTTGTGATTGATGAAGAACTGGAAAACGAGTTGGGCTGGGATATAGGTAACTTGAATGGACAACCATTCATTGCTGAGGACTATGTATTTGGTGTACTTGCCTATTTACGACGGGGACCACAAATATTTGGTTGGCATGGATGTGTGATGCTAGAACAGCCTCCCTTTTCATTTAAAAGTGCTTTCAAACAACGTTTCCGCTGGATTATCGGTGTACTTCAGGGCATGGAAATGATGCGTAGCATGCCAGAGTTTGATCAACTACCCCAAAAGCTTCGTTTTCACCTTACTTGGGGGACGAGGTATCGCATATTGACATTCGCCCTCGGCTTGCCAACAGGAACTGTGTCGTTGCTCTACCTACTTTATCAAGGATGGTTAATGCTTTTCCATCAAGCGTCGCTTTCTCTGCCATTGCCAGTGATGTGCTGGATGGTAATTGTTGGGTTTTTGTGGCTTAACTCTGTCTTCATCGGTACATGGTATAACCTTGCCGATTCAAAAATGTCTCAACGTGTGCGTTGGCTTGAGGGAACAAAGGTCATTGTCGTAGCACCAATCGCAGGGATTTTGGAGAGCACAGCAGGTTTTTGGGCCGTAGTGCAGTGGATGATAGGAAAACGTGATGTAACATGGCAACCTACACCCAAGACAAAAGCAGCAGATAAAGGGCTTCACGCGAAAGTTCCAGTGGGAGTTGTATCTTCAGCTAAAGATGCAGCAAGTAAATAATATTCTTAGGCAAAAAAAGAGATTGTGGGGATGTGATGGGACGGTTCTTAGCAAGGCATAAGCTACGTATAATTGTAACACTATTGGCATTGGGAATATGCTTGCAAATATTTTTTACAAGTGGGACAGGTCTGTTACTGGCTGCAACCTCTTATTTTAAGCCTTCTCTAGGAGAAACGAAATCTGTTGTACCAATACATCGACCAACGTTTGAAGCTGGTATTGTCTTTCCACAATGGGGAAGCACGGCGTACAGCGCGGGAGATCCCAATTGGTCGGCAGGATTGCAAGGTATTACGAATCAAACAGGTGCAAAGTGGATAGAGATGACAGTAAATTTTTATCAGTCTTCTCTTACCTCAACCACTATTAGGACGACACCAAATACACCAACACCCGAAGCTTTTGCCCAAGGCATCGCTACTGCACACGCTATGCATTACCACGTATTTGTTGTACCTTTGCTCACCGTAGATGGTGCGACTGCACAAGGCGCGCCACTTTGGTGTGGTGATATTCGTTTTTTAACTGATGTGCAAGCACAAGCCTGGTTTGATAGTTATTGGAGCGCATTTAAGCCGTATGTTGTAGCAGCCGCATCAGCAGATGCCGAACAGGTGGCGATTGGGACCGAATATGAGGAATTACAGTTTGTTGCACCGCATATATGGACACAACTCATCAGCCGAGTACATGCTATCTTCTCAGGACCTTTGACCTATGATATGAACTGGTCATCGCTTACCAAACCTGTTACTTCATGGATGCGCGATCCCCGGCTGAGTGCTCTTGGAGTTTCTGAGTATCTCACATTAACAAATGTGCGTCAGAGACTGGACCCAGACACTTTGCCTAAATTATGGCACGACAAGATCAAGGTACAACTTGACACATTTTCACATCAAGCAGGGAAGCCCCTGGTACTTTCTGAAATCGGATATCGAGATAGTGCAGATGCGCTCTATCATCCCTGGGAAAAAGATACTCCTTCTCCAGCCGACGACGAAGAGCAAGCCGCTGCATATAGAGCAGCTCTCATGAATAGTACCGATGATACAGCTATTACTGGCATCTTTTTCTGGGCATGGTCATTTCATATGTTTGAACCCAATCAGCGAGCGGCTGCTAATGTTCTACATGAATGGTATACTGTCCGACTCGCCTAACATGCCTTTTTATAACACAATGAAGACGACAACCACAAAGGTTGTCGTCTTCATTGTGTTATAAGAGCTTTATAACCAAACCTCAATGTTATCATAACTGTTCCTCACTCCCTTTTTCTCAGCAAATTTACCATACTTTACATAGACATGTTGATGTATATCAACATAGTGAAGAAGCATGTGAATTGACTCACTCGGCTTTTTTTAAGAGATACTACAGGAGAGGGATGTTTTGTAGGCTTCTCATGCTACTAGCAAAACGAGGAGACACAATGAGTGATACAAGGCAGACAGGAAGCATTCCCACAGAACACAACAATGCGCTTTTTCAGAGTAAGCGTAACATACTCCATACACACAAACTACGCTACCTCTTGCTTTTGCTTCCTCTCATGCTCGTTCTTATGGGAGGACAAGCCTTCTCTGCTGGACCTGTCCAGCCATCCCTTTACCTCGGAGTGCATGTTCCTGGTGGACTACAAAATATGGCGGCAGTAACAGCCTTCGAGCAGAGCAGTCATAAATCTGTCTCAATAGTGATGTGGTATCAAGGTTGGGGTATGCAAGATGGGACGCAGAACTTTGAGCCAGTCTGGATGAATAATGTGCGTTCACACGGTTCTATTCCCCTCGTTACCTGGGAGCCGTGGCTGTATACTCAAGGGGTTAATCAGGCGAACTATTCGCTGAAAAGCATAATAGATGGGAGTCATGACGCGTATATTGTTCAATGGGCGAAAGCGTCGAAAGCATGGGGTCATCCCTACTTTCTGCGTTTCGCACACGAGATGAATGGAAATTGGTATCCTTGGTCTGAGCAAGCGAATGGAAACACTGCGGGACAATATGTGCAAGCATGGCGACACGTCCATGACATTTTCACAGCCCAGGGAGTCAAGAATGTAACCTGGGTATGGTCCCCAAATACCGATTTCGTGAATAGCATCCCCTTAAAGGAACTGTATCCAGGCTCGTCGTATGTCGATTGGGTTGCTATGGATGGCTACAACTGGGGGCGTGTCGATAACAAGGGTTGGCTATCATTCCGCCAGGTCTTTCAGCAAACCTATACGGATATTACTAGAGTTGCACCAAATAAACCATTGATGATTGCAGAGACTGCATCCGCAGAACGTGTTGGAAACAAAGCAAATTGGATTACTGATGCGTTCACAAAAGAACTTCCAGTTGTGTTTCCGGCTGTGAAGGCAATCATCTGGTTTGATGAGAATAAGGAGACCGATTGGCGAACTCTCTCCTCAGCAGCTAGTCGAACCGCTTTTGCCAACGCAGTTTCCTCAAATCAATACGCCTCAAGTGCATATAGCCACCTGTCGGCATCACCAATTCCTGTTCCCGGCAAATAATAAATAGGGAGGCTCACACGAGCCTCCCTAAAAACACTAACGAAAATCGTGTTATCGCTTAGCTGCTGCTACTTGTACCGGACTAGGAATGGGCGAGATGTTCAAGTTCGAGTAAATGTTTGGAGCATACTGCGAAGAACTTATCGCGTTAGCGAATGCTTTTTGTGTTGCGGAAGAGGACTCAACACGCCAATCGGTCTCTTTATTCTGATTGAACCAGATGAACGCTTTGACTTGTGGAAAGTACTTAGGTAGTTGAACAGTGAAGGCATCAGTAATCCAACCTGCTTCATTTACTTGCTTATTAGTACATGCCGTTTCAGCGATCATTATTGGCTTGTTAGGAGCCATACCGAGAAGAATATTATAGGTATGCTGAAAAAGTTGTGAAAACGTTTTAGGCTGATGTTTCTTACCCACGTATGCCCAGTTATAGCCATCCATAGCAACCCAATCGACATAGGCCGAGCCTGGATAGAGTTTTTCGAGGGGAATATTTCCAGGGAATACAACATTAGGACACCATACCCAGGTCACATTTGTCGCTCCCTGGGCCGTGAAAATGTCGTGGACATGCCGCCATGCTTGCACATACTGCCCTGCCCTATTGCCGTTGGTCAATTCCGACCAGGGAAACCAGTAGCCATTCATTTCAGGTGCGAAACGCAGAAAGTAGGGATGACCCCATGCTTTCGACGCTTTCGCCCATTGAACAATATACGCGTCATGACTCCCATCTATTATGCTTTTCAGTGAGAACGCAGGTTGATTGGCGTCTTTCGTATAGTCTTGTGGTTCCCATGTGACCATAGGAATAGAGCCATGATTGCGTACATTATCCATCCAGGTTGGCTCGAAGTTCTGTCCTTTGGTTTCGCCCCAACCTTGATACCACATCACTATCGAAACAGACTTATGAATATCTTGCTCAAACGTGGTGACGGGTGTGAGATTTTGCAGCCAACTTGTTGCGTGAACGCCATAATAGATGCTTGGTCCTTGAGATGGTATTTGTACCTGACGAAGTGAAACGTGCGGTACGGGAAATCCGCCTGCGGTAAACATAAATGCTACCAATGTGAGTAGCGATAATGTAACCGCCGAACGTACCCGAAAAGAGAAGATGTGCATAGATAGATAATCCTCACTATTCTGCATTGCTTAAGAAAATGCTCTTGCTTTTTATATCGAACTATTGGTAGAGAACTTGAGGAGTCTTCTTTGTATGCTACTTGACTACTAAACAATTAGGCCGTATAGTGTGGGTACAAACGAAAAATACTATGACTTAGAACGAGTGGAGTAAAGGGAAGCAGTTCGCCAGCGAGTGGAGGCCATCGGGTGCAAGTCTCCTACGAATATGACCCTTGAACGTGGCTCGGAAGTCGAATGACTGAGGCGGATATGCAGTAAGTTGTTCCGGTGTCGCCCGTTATCGCGTTATTGAGGATATCTTGAATTCGTGAGTACGGCGTACAAGAATTGCTGTACTAAAACCGGTTGGGGAGTCGGATATCAAAACAAGGTGGTACCACGAGCAATACTAGTAACACTGCCCTCGTCCTTGTGAGGTGGCAGTGTTTTTCAGTACAAGAAAGGTACTATGACTATGTTGCCCAACCGTTACAATTTCCACGAAAGTGAGCCAGAACTTGCTCGCTTTTGGTCTGAAGCAGACCTCTACACATTCGATCCAGACGCCTCTGGTCCCGTCTTCACGATTGATACGCCACCCGCCACGGTTTCCGGTGAATTGCATATCGGCCACTGCTATTCTTACACACAAACAGATGTCATTGCTCGGTATCAACGTATGTGCGGCAAACGCGTTCTTTATCCAATGGGCTTTGATGATAACGGGTTGCCTACAGAACGCTTTGTCGAAAAGACAATTCGGCGCAAGGCAGCCGAAATGGATGCTCAAGAGTTTATTGATTGTTGTCTTGAGCTAACTACGAATACAGAAGACCGTTTTGGCACTTTGGCGTAAGCTTGGACTGAGCGTAGGATTGGAAGCATCGCTATGCTACGATCTCGCCTGCCGCGCAACGTGTCTCTCAATGGTCATTTATTCGACTGTATCAAGCAGGACGCACGTATACACAATCCGCTCCAACGTTGTGGTGTCCTGGTGAATGTATAACTGCGCAATTGCCCAAGCCGAGGTAGATAATTTGACCCTACCAACGCAATTCTCGACTATCGCGTTTCAAACGCAAAATGGTGGTATCTTCCCTATAGCTACAACACGACCAGAACTTCTACCAGCCTGCGTTGCAATCTTCGTTCATCCACAAGATACA
>CAWBXD010000009.1:0-75972 GCA_963792705.1 uncultured Chloroflexia bacterium
CAACTAGGTGTTATTGTACCCCTGAGCGGTTTCTTTACGGAGAGAATGATTTCATACCAGGCTATATTCAAACGGTATAATCGGATGCATTTATCTCATTTTAGCGGTGATGCACATCCATCTATAATGTTTCAAGGAGTAAAATATCGCTTATAATTATTCTAGCGACCCATACTGAAAGGGATTCAGAGATGTATACCAGCGAATATAACAGGTGGTATGCTGACAGCGAGACAATTTATTTCGATACCCTATCCTATACTAAAAATCCTTTCAAAAAGGTTACCTCTCAATTTGCTAAAGTTGGCAACATCGGTTGCTAAAAGAGTGCTGACTAAGATGCTAGAGAAAAAGCCGCCTCTTGGGACGTATCTACGAAAGAGCGGAAAAGGACATATCAATTACCATCGAAGTCCTGGTATTTGGATACGGGCAATGAACTTTGAACCCTACTTTCACTCAGCTACTCGGTCAAGGTCACTCGATCATCTCAAGGATTTGTATTTCCTTACTCAGAAGGATGCTGAAGCAATAGGTGCGATTATCAATAGTACCTGCTTTTACTACTGGTTTTACTATTCAGGGAAATGGTAGAGATGTTGCTGGTCCGATATTATGTCATTCCCTATAGGCTATATGGATGATACAACTTTAGTAGAACTAGAGAATGTATTTAATGTCCTAATGGAGGATCTTCAGAAGAAATTCAAAACGCCGCATTTACAATTATGAGAACGTCAGGACGTGTTGAATATGATGAGTTTTATCCTCGAGTATTCCAAGCCCATCATCGACGAAATCGACCGTATCCTCGCTCAACATTATGGCTTTACATCTGAAGAATTAGACTTTATCATTAACTATGACATCAAGTATCGGATGGGACGTGATAGTGGTGAAGAGAGCGAGGAGTAGATGCCACGTATATTCGACAATATTGAACACAAACTGCTGGGTGCCCTGCAGGATACTCTGAAAATATCGGAGCGTGCCGACTTCTGCGTCGGCTACTTTAATCTACGTGGATGGCGATACATTGACCATTTGATGGAGCAGTGGCAAGGAGGAGAGCAGGCTTGTTGCCGCTTAATGATTGGTATGCAGGAGAAGCCTGAGGACGAATTGCGTCGGGTGTTCAGCTTGCGAGGTGATCAGGATATTGACCAGGCAACCGTCGTACGGTTGAAAAAACGTGTTGCCCAGGATTTTCGCATACAGTTGCAGATTGGGGCACCAAGCAACGAGGATGAGGAAGGGTTGCGCCGTCTGAGTGCTCAACTGCGAGCCGGACGACTTGTGGTGAAGCTCCACTTACGGCATCGATTGCATGCCAAGCTCTATTTGCTCTATCAACTCACATCATCCCTATGCCAAAGCTGTTGGCTATCTGGGTAGTAGTAACCTGACATTCTCTGGTCTCTCATATCAGGGCGAGTTAAATGTTGATGTGGTGGATGATGACGCTTGCCGCAAGCTGGAACAGTGGTTTAACGATCGTTGGGATGATCGCTGGTGCCTGGATATCTCGCAAGAGCTGGCAGAAATTATCGATGAGAGTTGGGCACGCGAGGAGATACTCTCGCCGTATCATATCTACTTGAAAATGGTGTATCATCTCTCTGAGGAGGCACGTGCTGGGTTGACAGATTTTCGTATTCCCTAAGGTCTTTCAAGAACGTCTCTTCGATTACCAGGCTGCAGCAGTCAAAATTGCTGCTCATCATCTCAACAAACGTGGTGGGGTCATTATCGGCGATGTGGTTGGCCTGGGCAAGACATTGATGGCAACCACCCTTGCCCGCATTATGCAGGATGACTACAATTTGGAGACATTAATCATCTGTCCCAAAAATCTGGTCAACTATGTGGGATATGTACTTGCAAGAGTATGGCATAGTTGGGCATGTGAGTTCACTCAGCAACGTACTCAGCGAACTGCCACATTTACGACGCTATCGACTCGTCATTATCGACGAGAGCCATAATTTGCGTAATCGGGAAGGAAAGCGCTACAAAGTCATCAAAGAGTACATTGAGAAAAACGAGAGCAAATGTGTGTTGCTCACTGCTACTCCCTACAATAAGACCTTCCTCGATATCTCAGCCCAACTCAGACTTTTTCTCAGCGACGATGCCAGCAAGGATCTGGGTATTCGCCCAGAGAAATTACTCAGTGAACTGGGTGAGGCGAAATTTAACGCTCAATATCAGTGTCCTGTGCGCTCATTGACCGCATTTGAGAAGAGCGAGTATCCAGATGATTGGCGCGAACTGATGCGTCATTATCTAGTGCGGCGTACCCGTAGCTTTATCCAAACGAATTATGCGCGCCGTGATGAGGAAACAGGCCGTTCTTACTTAGCGTTCCACGATGGCACGCGCTCTTACTTTCCCGTCCGTGTGCCCGCACCGTCAAGTTTACACTGGGCGAAGAGGATCAAGATGATCCTTATGCCTTGCTCTATTCGGAAGAGGTCGTAAAACTATTAGCGATCTGTGCCTGCCGCGCTACGGCATGGCAAGCTATATCACCGCAAAAGTGAAGACGACTGAAGCGGAGAAACTCCTCTTGCGTGGACTCTCGCGTGGAGGAAAACGGCTGATGGGTTTTTGCCGCACAAATTTATTCAAGCGCTTGGAAAGTGGAGGTTCAGCGTTCCTGCAATCGATCACACGCCATATTCTGCGCAATTACGTGTTTCTGCATGCCATCGAAAACGGCCTTGATCTGCCAATCGGAACGCAAGAGTGCGGAAATACTGGATACGCAGAGCAATGATGAAGACGATGAGATCGTCTTGCCAGGAACACTGGATGACGACGATGCTAGCACAGAAGGCATGACCATCGTTGATGATGCGCCGACTCTTTAGAAGAGCGGACTTCAGTCTATAGCGAAAGCTATTTCAAGAAACAAGCCGCCGAGGTCTATCAGCAGTACAGTACCCAATTTCGTAAACGCTTTAAATGGATCAAGCCAACGCTCTTCAATGCCAATTTAAAGAAAGATCTGCGTCAGGATACTCAGAAACTCCAGAGTCTGCTGAAGCAATGTGGTACATGGCAGGCCCAGCACGATCAAAAGCTACAGTGCCCTGATCGATCTGCTAACGCAACGTCATCCCGACGAAAAAGTTCTGATCTTCACCCAATTTGCCGACACCGTGCGCTATTTAACAGAGCAACTCAAAGCCACTGGTATTACAGCCATTGAAGGTGTCACAGGTACATCGGAGAATCCAACAGAGTATGCATGGCGTTTCAGCCCACTCAGCAATAACCAACTCAATCAGATCACGCCCGAGCGAGAATTACGCATTCTGATCGCCACAGATGTCTTGAGTGAAGGACAAAACTTGCAAGATGCAGCGATCGTCGTCAATTATGACCTGCCATGGGCGATTATTCGCCTAATTCAGCGTGCTGGACGTATCGACCGCATCGGGCAACGCTCCGACAACATTTACTGCTACTCGTTTCTGCCTGCTGAAGGAGTCGAGAAGCTGATCAGTTTGCGCGAACGTGTACGAACGCGCTTGCGCGAGAACGCGGAAGTCGTGGGAACAGACGAAGCGTTTTTTGAAGACGATGACATGGATAATCAAGCCATCATCGATCTGTATAACGAAAAAGCTGGTATTCTCGATGGTGACGCCGATAGCGAAATAGATCTGGCCTCCCAGGCATATCAGATCTGGAAAAACGCCACCGATGCCGACCCGCGCTTGAAACAGATCATCGAGAAGCTTCCCAACGTCGTCTTCTCGACGCGTGCACATCAAGGGAACAGCACTAGGCTCCAGAAGGCGTGCTGGTCTACATGCGCACACCCGAAGGGAATGACTCATTGGCATGGATTAATCGCAAAGGTGAAAGCGTCACCCAATCACAACTTGGCTATCCTGCGTGCTGCCGCCTGTGACAGCGTAACACCTGCACTTCCGCGACCAGCCGAGCAACACGATTTGGTCAAGCGTGGCGTAGAACACATCATTGAAGAGGAGACGCACGGGGCCGTGGGGCAGCTCGGCAGCCGTTCGGGGGCACGATTGCGTACCTATCAGCGACTGATACATTTCGTCGAAGCTCCAAGAATAGTCTCTTTCCGGCACCACCTGAACTGCACAAAGCCATAGACGAAATCTACCGCTACCCACTCCAAGAGAGCGCACGTGATACACTCAACCGTCAACTGCGTGCAGGAGTGAGCGACGATGATCTCGCTAATTTGGTAATCGCGTTACGTGATGCGAACCGGTTATGCCACGTGCAAGAAGAAAACGAAGAAGTACAGGAACCCCAAATCATCTGCTCACTTGGCCTTTTTGCCTCCGATATGTAGGCAGCCGTTTCTGATGGCCTTGCCATGGTGTACCATTGGGGCTGGCTAGATGAGAAATTGACATAATACCGCAGATTCTGCTATATTTACGAAATCAATATACAGTAGGATATACCGCTTGAAGGAGGGTAACATGTCTGATGAGTTTCAGGTTATTCTCGACCTCTCCCCCGCAGCGCAAGTGCAACTGGATCGGCACAGCATCGACCTCGCCCGTGAACTACAGCGCGAACTTCCCTCATTGCGGCTACGCATCAGCTATCAAACTGACCCGTCTGCCCCATCTGGTAGGAAAGATGTCGCAGCTATTCTCACAGCAGCTGCTGCCCTCGTCGGATCAGTAGCGGCTCTTGTGACTGCTGTCCGCCCCATCATTTTGCGTATCATGGATAGCGCTACTCCACCGACAAAGACAACGACCTGGACCATCGAAGAGCGCCCGGATGGTACCCAAATCCGCCGTCTCCAGATCCGATCCAGTAGCGAACCAGACACCGAGCAATCTCAATCTGAACCGCCAGCCATCGACAAACCCTGAAATCAGGTGAACAAATGGCAAGTATACAAAACCGCTTTGCTTATTGCATAGGAGCGAATCTACCTCAAGGCGCTGGTCGTCTGCGACCCCTCCAATACGCTGAGCGCGATGCCGAGCTGCTGGCTAGGACTTTCCTGGAGTCGCCCTGCTACTTCACCGATGCCAGATTTGTTGTGGCCAATGATAATAGAGAGACGGTGATAGCTTTAGGCGATTTCCTCAAAAATCCCGCTTTGCAAGATCAGGATCTCGTCGTTGTTCACTTCTCCGGTCATGGCTGGCTTGGCGAAGGCGGCAAATTCTACCTCCTCTGTAACCAAACCGACGCGGATTACATCGGGGTCACTGCTATCGAGATTGCCGCCATCAAATCCCTGCTGGGAGATTGTCCCGCTCGTTATAAGCTGCTGATTCTGGATTGTTGCCACGCAGGTGGAGCGGTCGAAGGGGTGAGGGGAGAGCAAGATATCAGGGAAGAATTGGATCGTGTGTTACAGGGCAGCTCCAACGTCGTCCTCGCGGCCTGCTCACGTACGCAGACTACACGTGAACTAGACATCATCAATGGCGACAAGGATGGCGGTGGCGTGCTGACCTGGATCGTGCGCAAAGCCTGCACATCGCCGTATATACGCGAGGCATCAGAGTTAGATGACGAACGTACGCTTTCGTTGACAGACATCAAGCGTTGGATACCCAGAGTCATGCGCAGGATCAACAGCGGATTGAGAGAAGTAGATCGTCTCCCCGAACCACGTACTTTTTACGAAGAGCAGGGCGGCGAAGAGATCTGGCTGACAAGAGAGCGGCGTTCTCTGAGCAGAGAGGCTCCCCAGACCGATCACACAACCTACCTGCAAACCATGGCTGATCGCCAGCGCGGTTTTGTTGATGATCGTATCTCACGCTTCGTAGGGCGCGAGACAGAGATGCAAGCCCTGCAAGCGCGTATCAATGGCAAGCTCGCACAAGGCGGCTATCTCGTTGTCACTGGTGATGCCGGGCAGGGCAAAAGTAGCCTGATTGCCAAAATGATCGACCATCATGGTCAGGATACGACCGCCTATCACTTCGTGCAATACAACTCCGGCGACGATTATCGTACGAGCATGATACTCAAAATCATGGCTCGTCTGACCCTCAAATATAATCTTCCCCGGTTCTATACCGACAGCGATGCTTATCCCAGGCTCAGTGGCAACTTCCCCCTCGCCCTGAACGAGGTTGCCAGCAAAGGTGGGCAAGAAGTCATCTATATTGATGGAATCGATCAGCTCATCAATGGGGTTGCTTCCGAACAGGGCTTTGGCTTTCTGCCACCCACGCTACCCGATGGTATCGTGATCGTCATCGGCACGCGGCCCGGCAGTACAACAGATGAACTAAATCCGATCATCGGCACGCTTGATCTTTTTGAGTTGCAAGCGCTTAGCCTGGCTGATTTTGAACTGCTCCTGCGAATTCGTGGGGAGCCACTATCGCCGTATCTGGCGCGGCGTTTTCATGAGGCATTGAAGGGCAATGCGCTCTATCTTGACCTGCTGGCACGGGAATTGGAGGTCAATCGCGACAGCCCTCCAGACGAATTGGTTGCCAGTCTGGAAAATAATCCAGACCATATTTTCACACTGACCTTCTCACGCCTGAAGAAACTGGGCGGTGTATGGCACAATGTTATCAGGCCTTTGCTCGGCACTCTCTTAGTTGCCCGTGAAGCTCTGACGCGACAACAGATCGGGCAGATCTGCGGGATAGAAGTCTATCGCATCAAAGATGAAGGTATCCCACGTCTCGGAGGCCTATTAACATACCTGAGTCATGACCAGGTCACCCTGTTTCACCGCAAGCTAACTGAATATCTTGAGGAGAATCCCGACCGCCCAGAAGAAGAGTATGAATTTGACCACTCGGAAGTGCAGAATTTGCATAGGAAGCTTGCTGCCTGGTGCGGCCAAGGTACCAATGCACAGCTCTGGTCGTTATCCATCGATCCCCCGGACCCGGCAGATTATCGTGCGTATGCTCGCAAGCACTATGTGACTCATCTCCACTTCGGTAGGGATCACGAAAAGCTCTTCGACGTGTTGGATGCTAAAGATTATGAGTACGGCAAACTGCAAGCTGATCCCAGCACGCGCTCAACCGTCCTGGACCTTCTGCTGGGTTGTGAGGACGCGGCTCATGTTGTGACGTTGCTGCGTGAAGAAGCCACGTTGTCCACAAGTCTGGGTGCGCTGGCGCGTCTCTGGCGCTACACATTGCTCAAATGTAGCCTGGCGACACAGGCTGATACCTATCCCACCGAAGCCTTTCAAGCGCTGCTTGCTCTAGGCCGGGTGAGCCAGGCCCTCGACCTAGCCGAGCTTCTCACACAGCCCAAGCATAAGCTGGATGCGCTGCTTCTCATAATGCGAGAGCTCTTAGCGCAACCCGAGAGCGAGCCAGAGGGTTCGCAACTGTATGACAGAGTCAAGGAGATCGCTATTACGATTGCCGAGCCCCACGAGCGCGTAAAGGCTTTCGGTCACATAGCAGCCATTTTGCAACTCGCTCACCAGGAGGACAGAGCCAGAACTTGCTGGCAAGAGGCCAGCACGGTAGTTGATGCCCTTACCGACCCCCTGGCACGAACTGCGGCTTTGCATGATCTAGCCGAGACCTACATTCAGGGCCAGATGTGGGACTTGGTTAAGAATACAGCCCCCCTGATCGATAACCCTGTCGAGCAGATCAATGTTTGGGGACAACTGGCGTTGGCTCTCAGACAAGTTGGTCTGACTAAACAGGCCGATGCCGCAAGCGCAATGATGCCAACGCTGGTAGGCAGTGCTTCACGGCAGGCGCACCGGGCCGCATCGGATCGTATGCAAGGTCTATCTGCGCTGGCTCTAGCACAGAGCGGACAACTGACGGCGCAACAGGCCGCTGAGGCAATTCGTAATGACACGGAGCGCGACATCACTCTGGTGCGCGTCGCTGCTAAGCTCGCCATAGCTGAACCGAAGCTATGGGAGGATAGCAAGCAGCGTATTGGCGACATTGTCCAGCGCTATGCCCGTAGTAGCCGTATTCTCTCACAAATCGCTGATATCCTTGTTGATCTATCTAGAGAACTGGCGCATCAGCAACGCTGGGAGCAAGCGCGTGCTGTAGCCCTGATCATGTCCAACAAAGAGGTGCAGTGCAGGGTTCTGATGGGGATAGTTGGTCAGCTTGTTTGGCACGGAATGCATCTAGAAGCGGAAAATGGCTGGCGAGATGCCAGAGATCTATGTACCACGCAGATAGATCAGGTTGAGGCCTATGTAACGGGCATCGCCATCTCTACACTGGTTATGGCCGAGCAGGTCCCACAGGCCAGAAGCATTACCGAGGCCATTCAGGATGATGCCATCCGCGAACCCGTCGAGAGCCAGTTTGCCATTGCGCTGGGTCGCATCAAACAGATTGAAGAAGCCAGGATCCTAGCCGACAGCATCAGCAATCCGCGAGACAAAAACAGTGCCTATGGCGGCATCGCGCAGGCATTGATACGAGCTGGCGAAAGTGGACAGGCGCAAGAATTGGCTCGTGCCATCAATGATCCTAATCAGCGCAGACGTGTATTGAAGGAACTAGTCACGATCTGCTGTAACGAACAGCTCTGGGATGCTGCACTGAGTACGATTGGCCTCATCGACGATCCAAATGTGCAAGATGCAGCGCGTAGCCTCCTGATCGCTAAGCGGGCCAAATAGGAGAGCTAGAGCCGTTAGCCGAGATGATCAAAGATATGCCAGGCGGCTATTACAAATTTCGTGCCACCTGTGATTTGGCTACTGCCGCAGCTCAGATTGGAGCTATGGATTTTGCGGATAAATATATTCGTAGGTTAGATAAAAATGTAGGCCTGCGGAAAAAAGCTGAATGCAGCAAATATATTGCCGTGGACTGGCTCTCCGGTGCGGAATCAACGGCAAAGTCTATTTCTGAGGGAAATGAACGTAGAGAAGCATTATGTAATGTAGCCAAGGCCTATGCTCGTGACCAATCATGGGACAAAGCCTATGAAATAGTCGCCATCATCAACGATAGGGAACAGCAGGACAAGGCACGGGCGGTATTAGCTATAGAACTGGCCCGAGCCGGGCTATGGGAGCGTGCCAGCACTACTTTTGATGCTATCCACAAAAATAGTGATCAACTCATGGTTAATCAGCGTGTGCATGTCTTACGATCATGGGCTGACTTCCTGGCTGAGCCGGGAAACCGCGAGCAGCGAGAAAAGACAGCACATTCGCTCACAGACGGCAGAGAAAGAGCTTGTTTGCTAATGTCTGTCGTCGATAAATTAGCTCAGCTCGGTCAATATATCGAGCACCTTCACCTCATCCAACAAGCTTGGCTACAAGCCCGTACAAAAGACGATTGTTTGTACTTGTTTGCCATTGTGCAAGCATTAATATTACGCGCTCCTGAAATGGGTGCAGCTTTTTATAATGCTTTCACTTGGGTAAATACATTCTTGAGCCAATAAGAGGTTTTGGCCAATGTCAATTTTAACGCATATTTTTTGTCATCTCCTAAAGATTGCTAATATTAGTTAAACTACCAAATTGCTTTTTACATCAAAGAGAAAGAACGTTAAATACCTGTATTTATCTCAAAAATATCAAGGAATAGGGTAACTTTATTTAACATCCAAGCCAAGAAATTCAAAAACCGGATTGCCTTTATAAAAGCAATCAGTCCAAAACTATATTGTTCTAGTCCGCAACTTTATTAGCACAGTCCAGAACTATATTGTTCGTGGACAGAACCTTACAGCAAAGAAAAAGGAGAAATATAAAGCGTTTTCGAGATGCTTTACATTTCTCCTTTTATCTTAGAAGACGGAACGACTTTATTCACCATGAAACGACTTTATTTTACGTCTACAAAAAAAACTTTATTGCTGTTCGACATCTACTCGACTGTTACTGACTTCGCCAAATTCCTGGGCTGATCCACGTTACACCCTCGTGCAACGGCGGCATGATAGGCGAATAGTTGCAATGGCACACTCGCGAGCAAGGGACTGAGCATTTCAAGCGTGGCTGGGACGTACATCACATCGTCGGCATGCTGCTTGATTTTCTCGTCGCCTTCGGTGGCAACCGCGATAATATGAGCATCGCGCGCACGCACCTCTTGCATGTTGCTGACGACCTTTTCGTAGACGTGCGACGCAGTGGCTACAGCAACAAGTGGCACGTCAGGGTCAAGGAGTGCAATTGAGCCATGCTTCAGTTCACCTGCCGGAAAGCCCTCTGCATGGATATAAGAAATCTCTTTGAGCTTGAGCGCGCCCTCCAAGGCCGTTGGATAGCCAACACCACGCCCAATGAAGATTATACTACTCACGCTTGCCATACGTTTCGCCAGAGGCTCAATTATGTCCTCATGACTACTCGATGCCTCGTCGAGAACCTTCTGAATTTGGGCCGGAATACGCTCCAACGCTTCTAGCACCTCACTTACCGTTGTTTGCGCTATACGTCCACTTTGCTGACCAAGGTATAGGCCAAGCATATAGAGCACGGTAACAGAGGTCACAAAAGTCTTCGTGGCGACCACACCAATTTCTGGTCCGGCTTGCAGGTACAGCACCGCATCGGACAGACGAGTGATCGCGCTGGCAACAACATTGGTAACGGCGATAACGGGCGCGCCATGCTCTCGTGCCTGTCGAATACCAACGAGCGTATCCGCCGTTTCACCCGACTGAGTGACTGCGATGCACAGCGTTTCCGGTCCCACAATCGGGTTGCTATAACGAAACTCGGCAGCGGTCACAGCCTCAACAGGGATACGCGCCCACTGCTCTATTGCATACTTGGCAATAATGCTGGCATGAAACGACGTACCGCATGCGACAATGATGATGCGTTGAATGTTGTCGAGTAGACCAGCTTGCTGCATGCGTCCCAGTTCATTCAAGTTCAGATGTCCATCATGGACACGCCCAAGCAAGGCACGACGGATAGCGTCGGGTTGCTCGTAAATTTCTTTGAGCACAAAGTGTGGATAGCCACCCTTTTCAGCCGCCTCTGTATCCCAATCAATCGTCAACGCGTCACGCTGTACAGGAAAACCAGTCTCAATTGAGGTAATTGCGACGCCTTCTGGTCGCAGTGTAACCATCTCACCCTCGTCAAGAATTTTGATGCTACGCGTATGTTTCAAAATCGCGGGAATGTCGGAGGCCAGAAATTGCTCATGCTGCCCAATGCCGATCACAAGTGGACCACCACCATGTCGTGCTCCCACAATCAGGTCAGGGTGCTCACGGCTGATTACGGCGATGGCATACGATCCCTCGATACGCTTCAAGGCAAGACGGACAGCGCGTTCCAGGTCATGTTGTGCTTCGCCAAAGTAGGCGCGTGCAATCAGGTGCGGCAACACTTCGGTGTCTGTCTCTGAGTGAAAGACATAGCCCTCGCGTTGCAGTTCCATTCGCAGTTCGGTGTAGTTCTCGATAATGCCATTATGCACAACATTAATCGTGCCTGTCGCATCAGCGTGGGGATGAGCATTCACATCATTTGGGCGTCCATGTGTTGCCCAGCGTGTATGTCCAATACCAAGTGGTCCCGGCGCGGGATGGAAGCCGTTGGCGACGGACGCGGCGAGGTTGGCGATTTTGCCAGCGCGTCTATGCAGTTCGAGGGTGCCACTTGTGGTAAGAACAGCTATGCCTGCTGAGTCATAGCCACGATATTCAAGGCGTGTCAGGCCATCAAGCAAAAGAGTAGTAACATCGGTCCCTTCTGGGCCGACGTATCCAATAATACCGCACATGTGTCGATTTCTCTTTCTGAGGTGTGTGAATTGGGTGCAAATTGAAACAGGCATACCCGTTTTGTGTACACCAAATTCCTACACACAAAATCATCACCAAAGACGTCTTGTGCCAATCGTTGCCAATTGGTTTTCCCCGCCCTCTTTTTAGGAGTGTGATCGCCCCTGGAGACTCCCCGCTGACTGTCCGAACGGTCTCCACCTCGTCAACCGATATCTCCTCCTCATGAATCGGCCCATGCGCTACTAGCCAAAACAACATTTCTGCATACTAGTATACCATATCGAACGGATAAGTTTAGCGAAGTAGGTCATAAGTAATGAAAAGATATATGCGCGACATGTACAGGTGTGATACATCAGACCCGTACAATCAATCATTTGGTTAAAGAGGTACGCTTTCCTTTCGGAGCAGTCTTCCCTCTTAACAACTTTGTACAAATGTGTAAAATACGTACATGACAAAGAAGACAGACGAGTATCAGACAACTCGCATATGGAAGAAAACACTACACCGATTAAAGTTGCTAGCGGCGTTGAAACAGAGCAGCATTGTTGAGGTCATAGACACGTTGTCAGAGCAGGAACTTGAACGCATCCAGAAAGGGGGACACGATGAGAAAAAGCTTTAAGTTCAGATTGTACCCCAATTATGAACAAGAACAGAAACTGTTCTTTACCCTGAACTGGTGTAGGGAACTCTATAATGCGGCACTCTCTGAGAGAAGAGATAGCTACAAGTACACAGGAAAGGGCGTTTCCTACTACGACCAGAAGAAAGATTTACCTGAGATCAAGGAACTCAGGGAAGAGTACAACGACATTCATTCTCAGGTGTTGCAAGATGTGATGTTACGGGTAGACCGTGGCATGAAGTCTTTCTTTCGCAGAGTCAAGAATGGAGAGAAAGCAGGATACCCCGTTTTCAGGGACGTGACCGCTATGACTCGTTCACCTATCCACAAGGCGGTTATACTCTTTCAGAGAAGCACGTTACTCTGTCGAAAATAGGGAAGGTACGGGTCAGTTGCATAGAACGATTGAAGGGGATATCAAGACGGCCACCGTGAAACGAGAGGGTGATGAGTGGTACATCATCTTTTCGTGTGAAGTGGAACAGCCCGACCCCTTACCAGAAGTGCAAAGCGAGATAGGCATCGACGTGGGTATTACCCATCTTGCCGCGTTGTCTGATGGGACGTTCATTGACTCGCCTCGTTTCTTGCGTCAGGCACAAAAAGACTTGAAACAAAAGCAACGCCATGTGTCACGTTGTAAAAGGGGAAGTCATAGGAGAGACAAGGCACGTCAACAGGTGAGGAAGGCACATCGCAAGGTCGAGAACCAACGGCGTGACTTCCACTTCAAAGAAGCCAAGAAGCTGATAGAACAGCATAACGCCGCAATGAATATACATTTGGCGTGGAAGATGCCAACATATTGGAACACCGTGTGTGGAGCGGCGCGTCAGTGTGTAGAAGCCCCTTGTCTTTAGGCATGGGGTACTTCACGAATAACAACATATTGTGTAGGGGGAAATATATGGCGATTGAACACAGCATACTGGGCATGCTTAGCCTACGTCCATGCTCAGGCTACGATTTAAAGGCCGAATTCGAGAAGGGAGCGGCAGCACTCCTATCAGCGTCAAGTTTTGGCAGCATCTATCCGCATCTCAAACGACTGGAACAGGACGGATTAATTAAAGCACAAGAGGAAAGCAGCGATGGACGCCACAAGAAAATCTATGACTTGACCGCGAAGGGCTGGCAAGAACTAGCAAATTGGCTTGAGCAAGCATCAGAATATCCCATGCCTATACACGACGAACTGCTTTTGAAGATGCTGTTCTGGGGAGCCGCAAATAAGGAGCGCGTGACCCTGATTGAGCAACTACAAGCACGGAGAGAGGAGTCGCTTGACCTCCTCCACTATATGGAAGAATGGCAACGGAACGGGAGTGCTTTTGTCGATGAGTATAACGCGCTTGTATTCTCCTATATGCGGATGCGCCTGGAAAGCGAACTGGCATGGATGGCTCAGACCACCACACAACTCGAAGGTCCCGCGCAACTTCCCCCACAGGACCCACAATGGCTGTCAGTCGTCCAAAAAGCACGTCGTAAGAAGGCATTAGATTTGTAAAAGTCTGCCAATCTTGATGTGATGGCTTTCGTAGGGACCACATTGATGGCGTCCTCTGCACGAGCGAAGCAATGTGCAGTCCTCATAACGCATCAATCAATTGCGTGAGATACTATAAGGAACTCGCGCAATGAATTGCGCCTCGGACGCCATCAATGTGGTCCCTACGAAAAGCGTATCCGCATTCATTCGGGAAACTGCATAACTAGACTCCTAGACGGATTCGCGGAACTTGTTGGCGATGGGTAGACGGCGGTCGCGTCCAAAAGCGCGGGGCGTGATTTTTACGCCGACAGGAGCTTGCCGCCGCTTATACTCGTTGATATCGACAAGGCGGATAACACGCTCGATGGTGGCACGTTCGTAGCCCATTGCCAGCATCTCCTCAACGCTACGGTCATCCTCAACGTAAGCTTTAAGGATGGGATCAAGAATGTCGTAGGGCGGCAAGCTATCAACGTCTTTCTGATCGGGCCGCAATTCGGCGGACGGTGGCTTGGTAATGGTCTCTTGCGGAATAACTGGTGTATCACTAACACTGTTCCGATAGATACACAATTCGTATACTAGCGTCTTCAACACATCCTTCAACACTGAAAAGCCTCCAGCCATATCGCCATACAACGTGCTATATCCTACCGCCATCTCGGATTTATTGCCCGTTGTCAATACAAGCGGACCGAGCTTATTGGAGAGTGTCATCATGATATTGCCACGAATACGCGATTGCAGGTTCTCAGCCGCCAACCCTGGGTCCTCGTCTCCAAGGGCGGGACGCATCATTTTCAGCGAGGTGCGAAAGGTCTCCTCAATAGGAATAATCACGTACTGCACACCAAGATTTTCCGCCAACTTTTGGGCATCCGTCTTGCTACCCTCCGAGGAATACCCTGATGGCATCAGGATACCTAACACGTTTTCCGCACCCAGCGCATCGACAGCGATTGCCGCCGTCAGTGCTGAATCAATACCGCCAGAGAGACCAATCACGGCCTTCTTAAAACCTGTCTTGCGTACATAATCGCCTGTCCCCAATACAAGAGCGGAATAAACCTCTTGCAAATGTGACATCTTTGGCTCGATCCGTTGTGGCGCACCAAGCACGACATGATTATTCACGGTCGGCAACGAAAGTGGACGCGTATCAACCGGAATGATAGGTACCTCTTCTTGTACGTTCTCAAGACGAACTTTGCGGCGACGTGGGTCATGTAAACGCGACCGGAAGACAGAGGCCGTATCAAGGTCAACGATGAGCATGTCCTCTTCAAACTGCTTGGCGCGCGCAATCATTGTCCCTTGCTCGTTAAAGACCATACTATCACCATCGAAGACCAATTCATCTTGCCCACCCACCATATTGAGGTAGGCCACGATGACTCCATTGTCGGCGGCCCGTGTCGAAAGCATCTCTTCACGCACCGTACTCTTGCCAGCGTTATAGGGTGAACCGTTGATATTAAGTATGACTTCCGCGCCCGCAAATGCCTGTCGCGTCATCGGACCCGTTGGATACCAGATATCCTCACAAATATTAATACCGACATGCACACCATGAATAAGGAAAAGCGGGGCAGAGTGGCCCGTCTGAAAATAGCGGTTCTCGTCAAACACACCGTAATTTGGTAAAAAATGCTTGTGGTAGATACCAGCGAGTTTGCCCTCATGAATCACAGCGGCAGCATTGTAGATGTCATGGTCGCGGTCCACAAAACCAACCACCGTCGTCAGCCCTGCGAATGCTTGACTCGCCTCCACAAGGTCGGTCAACGCTCGTAGGTTCGCATCGACAAAGCCAGGTTTGAGCAGCAGGTCTTCGGGTGGATAGCCCGTCAATGCAAGCTCTGGCATACATACGATATGCGCCCCTGCAGCAGAAGCGGCTTGCATCGCGTTTTGTATTTTCTGTGCATTGCCTGTCAGATCACCAACGGTAACGTTGATCTGAGCCAGTGCAACACGAAGCGGATGAATATTCATGTGGTTATCCTTTCTGCCCTTGACGAAACACGTCGAACGCACTACCCTATCAGGCAGAGGTATTTAATCATAGCATATACGAAGGAATTTCTTCATGGAAATACGATCTTTTTTGACGCTTGATGTTGCATTTATTATTGTGGTCTACTTTGCGTTCCTTTTGTTCATCCACCCACCAAGAAGCGTCACCTTGCCCTCACTACTCGGTGGTCTGGTAATGGGACTAATAAATATCCTTGTAGATATTGTAGCCCATTTTACCAACGTATGGCAGTACACAATAAGTGGCTTGACATTTTATGTACCACTCCCATTTTACATTACGCCGATCCTATTTTATGGGAGCGTCGTCTACCTGCTCATCTGGCGATTTTGGAGTGGTCGCAGTCACTGGTTCGCGCTAACGTTGCTCTTTGGTATTCCCGTTTTCGGCATACTGCGCGATCTTTGGGGTGGCTTGCTCGTCATCTCCCCCTACAACCCACACTGGTCTAGTCCATTTTCGTTATTGCTTGACATCGCCATGTGGCTTGTCATGTTCTACACAGGCTTCTTCATCTTCAGAAGACTTGCTCCAACTCGCAACGAGGTTCTAGCTCAGGAAGAGCACAACGAGCAAACCGTTCCCTCCAGACAGTAATGGGATTTGAATAACCCGGCGAATAAAATAGCTGTAGATGTATAATAGCAGTTTCCCGAATGAATGCGGAGATGCTGTTTGTAGGGACCGATTGATCGCGTCCTCGTCGGCGGTTGATTGCCACGAGGACGCGATCAATCGGTCCCTACAGAGATCTCGTCCTCTTTTATGAAACAGGATTATCACACCTCTACACATTTCACATTATTACAAACCGGACAGCTTCCGCATTACATAGCACATTTTCGTCACGCTAAAAGTTTTGAGGTGGAGATTTCGCAACCCTCAATGGTACTTTATAATGAGCAAATAGAAGTTTGTGCGTAGATACTTCCGCGATAGGGTATTCTTTGCCTAGATCATTTCTGCACAGGAAATATCACAATGTTTCAAGGTATGCCTTCATACATACTCCTATCTGTAGGATAAAGGACATACCGTTGTCTGTTCATACAGACTTGCGACTCCCCATTTGGAGAGTGCAATGCATCCTGTGCCATAGAATTGCTGGTCGCTCAACTTAAACGGAGTGATCGTAAAACAATCGTAGGAGAGAAACTCAATGTCTAGAAAACGTACTTCACTCATCTTGTCGCTTGGTATCGCGTTCCTCAGCATCTTGCTTGCGGTAGGTGCAGTTCTGTTATTTAACCATTCAGGCATAACGCATGCAAATGGCGTTGGTGACTCGGGATTTCAGGGCAACCAAACAAATAACAATAGCAACAATGGACAGCAGTACCACAACAACAACAACGATAACGATCATCGCGCTCACTACACCACTATTGGCGATCTTCATACTGTTTCAGTGGTAGCAAGTACCATGTTTGTCGTCGATGGTAATGGCAAGACCATCACAACCGACGCGAACCCTTACGGCATTGCAATTGCACCAGACTCAACAGAAAAGATGCCTGGATCTGTAAAGCCTGGCGATCTTGTTGTGACAAACTTTGGGGGCACCCAGACCGGAAAAACACTGGTCCGTATTCCCAACCGTCAAGGACCTGCTCACCTGCTCAACAACGTGCAGGACAAGGGGACAAACGGTCCTGCTGATGAAGCATTCAATACACAGACTGGCTCTAATTGGGTTGCTAATACAAGTGGAAACAATATCCAGGTATTTGATACAAACGGGAACGTTACCGCGACCATCACCAACCCAATGTTCAACATGCCTTGGGGACAGGCATTCAACAACGGCGTTCATAATCCGAATGATGGCTCTAACGCATCCTTCTTCTCAACCAATGCTGCCGATGGTACCATCGACCGTATCGACCTGATTCCTGCTGGCAACGGCAAGGTTACATTCAAGGTCTTCCAAATTGGTCAACTTGCACATAGCGGCAAACAAACGTTCATTGCCATAACCTGGGTCTCCTCGCTACAGGTTGGCGACGAGCACTATAAAGACGTGTTGCTAGCACTTGATACCGTCAATAATCGTATTGCCGCCTATCCTGACAGTTCTACACGTCACACGCAGGACACAAAATCGACCAACCAGGGTGTTACCGTTTTCAAGGGTAATCCTCTACAGGGACCAGTTGGTCTCACGTTTAACCCAACCAACGGTGATCTCCTTGTTGTCAACTCACAAAAGAATGACCTTGTGGAACTGAACCTGAAAGAAGGCAAGGTTGTTGGAGATGTCGTGATTGATAACGTGCCAGTCGATGCCGCATCCGGCAACGGGTCCGCACTGTTTGGGGTAGCCGCCGCAAAAGACAAAGACGGAAACCTTGTGGTCTACTTCACCGATGACAACCTCAATTCCGTGAATATGTTGTACCGGTCCTAACTTACTTTGGTAAGAGAAAATAGTGCAATGGCATATTGGGCGTGTCGCGCTCAATATGCCATTGCACTATTTTCTCTTATCCCCTACACATTAGAACAAAAGTCTGCTATCATAGCAACATGAGTAAGCATGTTTCGTTTCAGGGTGGCACCCTTGTTCTTTATGATGTGGATGTACATCCCCCGGCACCATTCAAGCTTGTCAAAGAGCGTTGGCGATGCGAGGGCTACCATTATGGTGCCATTCAATCCTATCTACAAGAAGAGGCCATACAGGACGGTGTGCCACGTTGGAAACCGCTTAACCTGACCTTACAGGAAAGACGCGAACCTCACGATTATCAATCCGAAGCATTGACCGCATGGGACGAAGCAGGACAGTGTGGCAGTATTGTGCTACCAACGGGTGCAGGCAAAACCTTTGTGGCTATCCAGGCTATTCAACGCGTGAACCGTTCTACCGTTGTGGTCGCACCCACAATAGACCTGCTACATCAGTGGTATGCGCGCCTGGTCAATGCCTTCGCGTGTGAAGTTGGTGTGTACTATGGTGGCGAGAAAAAAGTGCTACCACTTACAGTAACCACCTATCATTCGGCGGGCGACCTGATTGCAGCATACGGCAATACCTTCAAATTGATTATCTTCGACGAAGTTCATCACCTTCCCGCGCCCAATTGGGGCGAGGCAGCATTGATGGCTCCTGCTCCCCTACGCCTGGGACTGACCGCGACCTATCCAGAGGCGCACGAACAAACAAATGGACGGTGGCGCGTCGATGCACTTATCGGTCCTATTGTCTATACGAAACGGATTGAAGACCTGCTTGGGCAACAACTGGCACAGTACCGTACCGAACGGATACGAGTTGATCTGTCGGCAGAGGAACGTATACAATATAATGCTGATCACGCTATCTATATCGAGTTCGTGCGTTCACGACAGCTACAGCGTCGTCACGGTCCCGGCTGGCTAATGGAGCTGATGCGCCTTTCTACAATCGACATAGAGGCGCGCCGTGCCTTCCTTGCACGACAACGCCTACTACGGCTGCTTGCGAGTTGCGAGGGCAAGTTTTCGGCACTCGACGCGCTCTTACGTGAATACGCTCACGAACACATTCTTATTTTTACAGAACATAACGCGGTGGTCTACGATATCGCCTCACGCTACCTCATTCCAGCGATCACACATGAGACAAACGCAGCCGAGCGTAAAGCGATTATAGATGGCTTTCAAATGGGTACCTATCGCGCACTTGTGACTTCACGAGTTTTGAACGAGGGGATTGACGTACCAGAAGCAAAGGTTGCGATTGTGCTCGGTGGCACAGCCGGGGCGCGTGAATACATCCAGCGTCTAGGGCGTGTGTTGCGGAAAGTCGAAAATAAAGAGGCGGTCCTGTTTGAGGTTATCGCACGTAAGACGCTCGACGAAGGCAAATCACAACGTCGTCGCCGACTAAGAAAGATTGACTGATGCTGACAGCAGACCTTGTAAGATCGCGCTTACGCCAACGCGGTACTCAGCTATCAATAGAAATGCTCGATCTACATGATTCCTACTGGCTTCGTACAGCAACAGAACTCATCGCCTTGTTACAGCAACACATAGGTCGTTCACAGGCAGTATTAGACAAGGCACTCGAAACCTACGAAGGAGAGCGTATCGACTATTTTGTGGTACGCGGACTCGCAAAAGTACTGACTGACGCTGCAACCCTCACACCTCCAACTCCGCCGCTGCCGCCATTACAGCTTCGTGAACGTCTCTTTTCCTATGGACCCGTTTTCGCTACGCCTCATATGTTTCAGAGCCACACACGGCAGGAAGTGTTAGAGCGTGTTGCAAACGAGCTAGCTCTTTCTACACAAGATATCGAGTCAGGACTATTTACAGATAGGCCAGCAGCATTTGTACTTAGCGATACAGGACCTCAATGGACACCCGAGAGCTTGTTGGTACGCTATAACTTGGAGTTGGCACGTGGCGTATTGTATTGGGCAAGTCAGATGCAGATCGAGGCACACAGCAATTATAAAGACCTGTGGAAGTTTCTAAAATTCTTCAAACTGATGTTCTGGGTGACTTCGCAAGAAGACGGTTATGTTGTCGATCTGGATGGTCCCATCTCGCCCTTCGTGAGTGCAACGACGCGCTATGGAAGACAATTCGCGGCATTCCTGCCCGCGCTTCTCTTATGCGATAGATGGCATATGGTCGCGGATGTACGTTCGCCCATCACACAAAAAATGACGACGTATCGCCTTGACCATACTTCCGCGCTACCCACACATTTCAAGCAAAGCGGCGAATTCGACAGCCGTTTAGAGGCCGATTTCGCCCAAGAATTCGAGGAAAAATTCGGCGGTAAACGCGGTAAATGGCTGCTGACACGAGAAGACGAAGTGCTTGTGCTAGGTGATACGGTGATGATACCTGATTTTGCCTTGACACATAAAAATACTGGACAACGAATATTGATAGAGTTAGTTGGCTTTTGGCATCCCGACTACCTGCGACGAAAAGTCGAGAAGGTGCGAGCCGCGCAATGCCAAAACCTGCTGTTGCTCGTCTACGAAGGCATCAACCTGAGCAGAGAGGCACTTCAAGATGTACCAAGCGAAGTTCTGTATTTTAAGAATAAACCAGTGCTAAAGGATGTAATGATGGTGGTGGAGGCAATGGCAGAACGGATAATGGATTTGTAGGAGCTTTAACTCATTTCATCAACCGTTTTCAAAAGCAATAGTATGCCTTTGTTTATAGAACAGGATGAACAGAGAAACAAGTAGTCCAATAAGCACTACACCAAAGGTGATAGCATAATAAATGAGCCAATTCGCTTGTGTCCTATATTGTGGCGAACCTACGATGTAACTCAGTATGCAGGTAAAGGTAAAGTACCAGAGCATCGTGATCGTTAACCCTTTAGCACTCGGCCCTTTTTTCGTCCATAGAGGTGCTATCGAGAGCGCAATCCACGGCAAAAGTGCGGGGACATACCAGGGAAAGACGTGCGCGTATATGGCTAGCGTGACTCCGGTCAGAAGCAACACTCCTACCTCTATACTCATGCTTCTCCGCAGACGCCCAATCAGCACAGAAGCCAGAGCAGTACTGATTATCAGTCCCTCAACGACATAAACAACATTCTGTATGATGCTGTGTTTTATATGTAGGTTCGTTCCGGTAATAAATAATACATTTTGTACAACTCCGATATGAGCTTCCCCCTGACTGGTGATTGCGGCAATTGGTCCTCCGCTTCCCAATAGATAACCATGACCGAGGAGAAGAAAGGGCGCGTAGCCTAGCACAATTGTCACCACGCAAGCCACGAGTAGTCTCCAGTCGCGTCGCTGCATCAGTACAAGTAGCAAGATGATAGGGTATAACTTCGTAAGCGTCGCCAAGCCAATCATTATGCCTACAAGAATCCGTGAATGTTGTTTGAATCTAACTGCACACAAAACCGCAAGTACGCTAAAGGTGATTGTTACTGCATCAATATGGCTCTCGATGGCAAATTCGACAATAGGGAGTGGACACCATGCGTAGAGAAGCGCGTAACGTGGGTCTCGTCCCTTATAAGTGAGTAATGCCATGAGTGCGACACACGTTACAAGATCGCATAGAATAAGGAGGCTCTTGAGTCCAATAAGTTTCGTTGGGCTTAAGAGGTATCCTAGTACAAAATAGAATTCTGCCCCTGGAGGGTACTTTGTAGGAGTATCACGAAAATCACTATGGGTAAATAAGACGTTACGCAGTGGTATCAGTAGCTGATTTTTAGGGGCATACTGATATGGGCTATAACCATGTACAATCACCCGTGCATCCCACAAATACCGCCATGCGTCAGGTGATAATCCAGGAGATAGGTTTATGAGCAGCAAACGAAAAATAATCGCTCCAACAAAAATAATACCTAACTCATACCAAAGAAAGCGTCTGCTTGTCTGTTTACTTGTCATTATCCATAAGCCTGCTACAAGGTAACAGAGAAAGCAAAAAGCCCAAGCCACGATAAACGAAATCATTTGCCGATGTAGTTGAGATGCGGCTAACGAGAGTATTACATAACTGAATACTGAAAAGAGTAGAAGTACGAAGAGAATACCTAATCGTCTACGTGGATGTAGTGTAAACGAAGTGGAGCTATCGTGAAGAGACGATGCCTGGGGCTGTAAAGCGAATGACATAGGGTACCTCTGATTAGAATTCGTCCTCTGGTTCGTCTATTGTCTCTGGTATCCCTGCACCTCTGTAGAGAGTCTCCATTGGAAAATCATGCCACTCTTCAACCGTTATATACCCTGGTTCTCTTCGTGCTACCATGATGAAGCCCCCTTGAGATTCCATGCAAATTATTGACACTTACGTCTATTATACTACTAGAACTTATTCTTTATAAGTACCAGGAAATGGTATACCAAATTGCTCATGTAGCACATTGATATTATGCTTATCTTTTGGCGTCGTTTCTTTTTGTATGTCTGTCATGAATCCAGCGCATCCTTCAACGGCACCAACCTCTTTTGCAACGCATAAATTGCTGCCTGTGTCCTATCAACCAAATGCAGTTTAGACAAGATGTTAGACACATGCGTCTTAACGGTCTGTTCGCCAATGGAAAGCTCGAGCGCGATTTCGTGGTTGGAGCGACCACGCGCAATGAGGATGAGTACATCACGTTCGCGAGGAGTGAGTTCGTCGAGAGGGGACTGTTGTTGCATTTCGCGTAAGACTTTCGCGGCTACCATTGGGTGCAGAGTGCTTTCGCCACGCGCGGCGGCACGCACTGCCGAGACGAGTTCTTGTGGACTGCTATCCTTGAGCAGGTAGGAGAGCGCACCAGCTTTGATGACGCTGAATATCTGGTCGTCTTCGTAGTATGAGGTGAGGATAATTATGTGCGTGGTCGGTGTGGTACGTTTGATTTCACGCACCGCCGTCATGCCATCCATTTTGGGCATCAGCAGGTCAAGCAGAATCACATCGGGGAGCAACGTTCCTACCATCGCCACCGCTTGCTCACCGTCTCCACATTCGCCCACAACACTGATATCTGGTTGTTGCTCTAGCAGAAAGCGTAGTCCTTGTCGGACAACGGCATGGTCATCAACAAGAAGAATCCAAATCACACATATACCTCTCGTGGTAAACAGACATGCAGACGTGTGCCATGACAGGGTTCGCTATGCAAGAAAAAGGTGCCGTGTAGCTCCTCGACGCGTTCTTGCATTAAGCGCAGGCCAAGCCCATGCTGTACATCCAATTTCGCGGGTTGAAAGCCTTGACCATTATCTGTAATAGTTAACGACACTGCTTGTGGTTGCGGTTCCAGCGTCAGCGTAATCATACTTGCGTTAGCATGCCGCGCCGCATTTGTTACCGCCTCTTGCGCGATACGCAACAATGTGTGCTCTATCCTTGCATGTAGTGGAACGGCGGTGATGTGCGTTGTTACGGTGATACCGAGGCGCGTGTGATACGCCTTGGCGAGTTCCTCTAACAATTCGGCAAGTCCTAACTGCTCAAGTTGCGATGGACGAAGTTCTAAGAGTAGAGCACGCATCTCGCGTATCATGTTCGTAGTAGTCTGTTCGAGTGTTGCTATCTGTGGCTGTACAGGTGAATCGACGGGAACGGCTGTTTGTAGTCCACCCGCGATCATCCTGAGTGAAAAGAGGTCCTGCGAAATGGCGTCGTGCAGTTCACGCGAGATACGTGAACGCTCAGCTAGACGTGCGTTTGATTCCGCCAGTTCTTTTTGTTTCGCCATACTCAACGCCAGTTGCTCAGCCATACGGTTAAACTGGTATTCCATCTGCCCCACCTCATCTTTCCCTTTCACCGGAACACGTTGCGCGTAATGCCCATCAGCAAACAGAGTGGTAGCAGTGGCAAGATTGCGTAAACGGCGTACCAGTCCAAAGGTTGTCACCATACCGAAGAAAACGCCAATAGGAGTAACAACGAACAGTAAGATAATGCTACTTCCTATAAACAAGGCAATAGATTTAACGATAGTGCTTTGATTAATTGAGGCTAGCGGTGTTTGTGTGTAAAGAGTGCCAATCAGTTTATGTTGAACGTTCCATACCGGCTCTACGGCATAAGCGACACTGTATGTTGTTAAAGAAACATTTGTATCACTCTTGGAGGTTCCTTTTAAGGCGTTCTCAATACTATCAATCCTATCTGGCAAAAGGCGCGCGCTAGATGCTCCTATAGGATAGCGTTTAGGATAGGAGGTTGCAACGATATGTTTGTCGGGCGCAATGAGAAGCACGAAGGTGAACGCTTGCGGTTCGACCTGATTGCCGTTGATATAAGGCACAACCACTACTTTATCGTTAGTGATAGTTTCGCCCAGCGTTGCCGTAACTCCATGATCGCCCAACTGAATTACAGGATGCGTTGTATTCAAAGTGCCATTCTTGACTCTCGCCGAAACACTTTGTGCATATTGCTGCGCGGTCAAGCTTAGCTTGCCAACAATGCCACCTCCACTTTTCAAAATATAAAAAGCAAGAAACGCAAACAGGGCAAGTTCTAATATGAGGACAGGAAGAACCGTCACCAGCACATATGAAATTGTCATGCGAGCCTGTAAGCCCGACCAGCGACGCGTTCGTTGCATGTGTGGTGTGCCTCCATGTCAATAGATGAATGTAGTAGGCTTGCCCTGTCCTACCCATGCCGCCTACAGAGCAGATTCGTGATTTAATTGTACCAAATGGATGTATCAGGCTCCTACAGGTGGCGTTACAGGCTCTTGGACCACCACAGAGACATCCCTTTCCACAGGCGTTTTCTTGCGTCTGCGCTGAGAGAGCAAGAAGGCGAACAGACCATAGATTGGAATGAGACCAATGAACCACCCTAGCCAAAGTGGAATTGCAGGTGGAGCGGTGGCCGTAATAGGTGCATCAACACTAGCTTGTCCTGCAGAGCCATTGACTACGATATGCAGGGTCCATACACCCCGAACGGGAATCTCTGCCGCCCCATTGACACCATTATGTCCATCGGGTGTAAGACCAGCACGGACAGGGGTCGCGTGAATGCCATGCGCGGGTACAGATGTGACGTTATAGGTCAAGGTACTCTGTGTTTGCGTGGTAATGGCAAAAGGCAACGCGTACCCTGCATTAGCAGGGTCTTTATACAGGTTCAGAGTAAGCGGGTATGGACCAGCATTTATATGCTCGACACGTACTGGCGTATCGCCATGTGTTGTTGCCACGATTGATATACCAAGGTCTACGAGCACAGCAAATAACGCAAGCACTCCGACAACAAGCAGTATATATTGAAGTGTTTTACGCATGCATCACCTCTCTAGCGTTTGCAGAGACATCCCTACATTGCGACCAAGCCAAACTCCTACATAGGTTGCAAGAAAGCCGATGAGCAAGGCAATGACAAAACCAATACCATACGCGTAGAAAAAGTAAAACGCCAGATAGGGCAAAAACAGTGGCATGGGTAGACCTGCGATTAACGCGGTGAGCGCGAGTACAAGCGTCAACTTCCGTGAGGACCATTGCTTACGTTGTGCGCGGTACACAAAAATGTCGATGAGAATCGCTACAATAACGGGAGCGATAAACCATTCCTTTGCCACAACCGATATGAGTGGTGCATGACCGCTGCGGTAAACCAAGCCTTCGGAGACGCGGAGATACTCTGTTACAGGCTGTACAAACAATGCCATCACACCTGCGAAGAAGAGGTAGACAACCGAAACCGATGTTGCCGCCCAACGCCAGGGTACTACGTACTTTACAGCAACAAATGTAAACGCAACAACCAGTCCTGCTAACAGTGGGAAGAAGGTGATAGTCACGTTTCCAAGAGTAGGAGAGTTTTTGTCATCGAGCGCATCGAAGAGGAGCAACGTGAAAATGCTAAGCATTATTGCAAAGGAAACAATCGCACCAATATACGCAGTACGCTTCGTAGCAGGTGTTCCAACTCGCAGGTTAGCAGCCGAGAGCAACATATAGGCCGCACCAAAAGCTACTACAGCCATACCGAAGGCAAACATAATATGAAAAGGCGCCCAGATTGCTACATCAATACCATAGAGAGCATGCCAATAACTGTCCAGAGGAAATGCGACGGCGGCATTGAGTGCCGCGAAGCCAACGATATACGCACCCAACGAACCATGAAAGAGGTCTGCAAATGGTGTACTATGTTGTGCGACAACTGTACTCTTTCGCGCCCACATACTCTCGATAATGACTGCTGCCAGACCTGCAATACCACTCAGCGCGACACCCACGAGCATCATCTGGTGTGGCGGAATAAGTGTTCTATCGCGCCCAATATACTCGTGCCATTGAATGTCCCAGGACGTACCAAGGAAAAAAATTAACGAACCAAACGCTGCCGTCAAACCTAACACCAGTCGCAGTGTCTGCACCGATGCAAGCGAACGTTCAAGCGATATAGGATGTCCTAATGTACCTGTACGATCTAATGCTTTTGCCATGAGCTAAATCCTTTGTGTGCATAATGGAATGTCTGTAGGGACCGATTTATCGCATCCGGGGTGGAGAGGGGCAACGTCGGCAACAATTCTCTGCGGCAACGTGTGCCCCACCCAGCCCCCTGGACGCGATAAATCGGTCCCTACCAAATATCCCTTCATCCCTTCAAAAAAACCTACTATTGAAAGCAAGGGGATGCCCTTGCCACACTCACATGACCCTATTATTATATACGTTGCTCTTTCCCGTAGGTTGAACGATTGCTTTATAAAGAGCAGAACGTCTAGTTAGTTACATCCCGACGAACGGTTACAATACATGATACAACGAGGAAGACGACCATGTACACCGCTAGTACCGTCCAAGAATGGACATCGGACAAGCTTCCTGGGTCACTGCCAAAGAGAATATGTTTCTGATTCTGGACCAGACTACCAACGTTGTTGTAGATGAAGTAATCGGGTATGGCATTCACGAAATCGTGTACCTGACCCGTCATGCTTTGTGTGACAAGGTAGATAATCCGTGTCAGGATAGGCTCGACAAAGAACCAGACTATCGCTCCAACAATGCCCACAACCGTGGCACGACCTATAACGCCTAAAGTGAGTGCAACAATTGAATAGACAAACCATGTGAGCATTATAAACAGGATGTACAGGACCATATGTCCAGACCAGCTAGAAGTAAAGAAGCCGTATGTCGGCGCGATACCAGTAACGGTATTGAATAAGAGTCCGGCGAGTATGCCCGCCACAGCAAGTACCAGCACACCTAGAATGATACACACAATAAGCGCAAGAATCTTAGCAAAGAGAAATTGCAGACGCGTCGGGCCGCGTGTGAACATCAGACGTACTGTGCCCAAGCTATATTCGCCGCCAACGATTGTTCCCATCAACACCATTGCTAGAATAGCAAGAAAATTGAACAGCACAAAACCTACGTTATCCAACGAACCAGGAAGCGTCAAGTTGTTAGAGTCGCTTACCACACGTCGGTGTTTGGCTTGCTCTAACTGTGTTGAATTCAACGGCTGCTTCACACAAAATTCGCTTTGAATATTAGGAGCGCAAATTGGTGGCTGAAACGATGATGCCGCTCTGTTGGCATCAGTCCACGCAAAGAGACCGAATAGAAAGAAGATGCCCACCATGAACAAGAGGCCAAACCCAAGCAGGGCCTTCGACATAAAGCGACGCCGTATCTTGTACAATTCCATCGCCGTCAAACGCAACAGCACGCTGACATAATCTTGCCTACCCATAACTACCGAAGAGGTACGCCTGGGACTAGCACCATTCAATTCTGGTAATGATTGTTGTATTGTAGCCATTATATTCTTCTCGCTTTCCTCATATATATTTGTTATTGTGCGGGTGCGCCGGATAGGGCAGCCATACCACGATGTGTGCCTTCTGGCGCGGCAGTCAACGCCAAGAAAATCTCCTCCAGGCTAGCTTGTACCGGATGCATCTCAGCAATAAAGAGGTTGCGCTGGGCCAGCAATGCTGTAATCTCAGAGGAACGAGATGCTGGCGCATCAATACGCAACACAGGCTTGTTCTGTTCGCTACTATCTATGCTGACCGCATTCAACCATGTCGCAATGCCCTCTTTCGCTTTTTGGAGTGTCAACAGTGCCGCTTGTGTCTCATCGGACGTGTTGAGCCGTACTACAATCTGCTCACCTTGCCGCACAAGGTCTTGTATATTGCCTTGTTTGAGCAAGCGACCCTTTTGCAGAATGGCAACCCGGTTACATATCTGTTGCACTTCATAAAGAATGTGGCTCGACACAAAAATGGTTTTGCCTAACGAGGCAAGACGTTGAAGCAATAAACGAATCTCATGTACGCCTGCTGGATCAAGACCGTTAGTCGGTTCATCGAGGAGTACCAATTCGGGATCGGTAAGTAGTGCGGCTCCAATACCCAGGCGTTGTTTCATGCCTAGCGAATATTTGCGGAAGGCATCGTTGGCCTGTCCACGCAGATCGACGATATCCAGTACCTCTTCGATACGCTGATTGCTCGCCTTGCCTAGCTTCATACCAGAGCCAGCCGCTACCGAGCGTAGGTTATCAATGCCCGATAGATAAGGATAAAAAACGGGTGTTTCGATGATCGCGCCGAGGCGTGGCAGAATTGCTTGCATGTGAGTGCTGTTGTCCATACCAAAAATGGAGATGGAGCCAGAGGTTGGGCGGATTAGACCAAGCAACATACGAATTGTTGTTGTCTTGCCCGACCCATTGGGACCAAGAAAGCCGAACACGTCTCCACGCATGACCTCAAGTTCCAGGTTGTTGACCGCTACTAAACTGCCAAATGTTTTTGTAAGCTCTTTTGTGTGAATAACACTTGAATTGCTATTACTAACCATGTACATCTCTCCTGTTTCATGAAACACTGTCTTACATATGTGTAAGTAACAAAACAAAGAATACTATCGACGTGATGATATGAATGAGCCGAGCCTTTTTAAAGCTAGGTCGTTTATGCACAACATACTCAATCCAGATACCAAAGCCAATCAAGTATGCAAGAATTGCCCATGCGATAAGGCCCGTTATTAACTCTGTCTGCGATATGGTCGTAAGACGGGGCAGATAGGAGACTGCATGGGCTGTCGCGGTAATGAGGACAAGCCAGCCGAAAAACTGATGATGCTTACGCAAGAAAAGCAGCATACTGCGCGAACTTGTCACCACAAAGGGCAAAGTGCGCTTTTTGATGAACACGTACCATTGACGCATTGTCCACTGTGCGGCGGCATCAACGGCAATCAGAAACGCAAAGATGCCAAGCAAACTCCCTACGTTAAATGCTGATAACTGCTGTGGTGCAATGATAGAAACACAGGTCAACCCGCTTACAACTATGATCAATGCGCCAATCACCCATGTTGTCCAATTTACTGAAATGTGCAGTACACGCAATACACCGTAACTGCCAAGCAAGACGAAAAAGTCTACTGTAGCAAGAACAAACAGAATAGGAGTAAGATTGAGAGCACGTTCAAGTATAAACACAGTATTGTCCTATTTAGTATTTTGAAAAGCGTTTATGGAACCAGTTGTTCCATAGTGGCTGATACGAGGAGTGTAACACGGCGGTGTTCAAAAGAGATCATACATGAGATTGATTGTGACTCATACTTTTGTAGGGTATAAAATGCACAAAAATGGATATTGGGCTGTCTGTGACAGCCCAATATCCATTTTTGTGCATTTTATACTTGTGACAGGGCTAGTTCTAGCCTATCGGTATGTTCGGGGAGACCGACGGTAACGCGCAGGAAGTTATGCAGATAGGGATGATGAAAGTAACGCAATAGAATGCCGTGCGACTCCACCACCTCACGCACACGCTCCATTTTTACCTCTTCATCCAGCAAACGGCTAAGAATAAAGTTGCCTTGCGATGGTACAGGTTCCAGATAAGGTGAGTTGGCAAGCACCTCGAAGAGCCGTTCACGCTCTCGCACGATACGCTGTACATTCGCTAGCGTGTAATCAAGATACTTGAGAGTTTCGATAGCGGCAATATGGCCCGCAACGTTGACCTCAAAAGGACATTGGGCACGACGCATATAGGTCACGATCCATTCAGGGAAGATACCATAGCCAATACGTAGTCCCGCGAGTCCAGCCCACTTACTGAATGTACGCATCACCACCAAATTACGATGTTGTGGTACAAGATGAGCAAGGCCACGACGCTGGTTCGAGAACTCAACATATGCTTCATCCACCACCACAATTCGGCCTGTCTCAAGCAGCAGGAGTACATCCTCTTCACAGATAGGATTGCCAGTAGGGTTGTTAGGTGAGCAGAGCACAATCATCTTTGTTTCTGGTGTGAGAGCAGCCAGCACACTCACCACATCAACCTCATAATCTATTGTGCGTGGCACCTCTAGCACATATGCCCCACAGAAGGTTGTGATAAATGTATAAAGCGAAAAGGTGGGAGGGCAACAAATGATAGTATCACCGACAGAAAGAAATATATGCCAGAGGAGATTAATTAGCTCGTTACTACCATGACTAACAACAATATGTTGCTCATCAACACCAACATATTCGGAAAGTGCTTGTTTGAGCAGAGTAGAGTCTGTATCAGGATAATTATTATAGCTTTCGTGCTTGCTTAATGCCTTTAATACCTGCGGAGGTGGTCCATAGGGGCTTTCATTGCTATTCAGCTTGATAAGGTCTTGTATGGGAATACCAGTACGTGCGCTAAATGTCTCTAATGACTCACCGGGAATATACGACGCCATGCGGTCCAATTCAGGACGCACATGAACGGGACGAGTAGTAGATATATACATGGTTTATCCTATTTATTATTCGGCGTCGGCATCGACGAAAATTTGTGCTGGTCTACGGATAAGTGAGCTACGTGGACCAAAACCGCCAGTAGTTCCTTGCCCTCCTGAGCTGTTACCAAAAGATGTTGTAGTATTGTTTGCTCCATTGAAACGCTTCGTCGAAGATTGTACAGCAGGCTGTCCGTTGGGTGTCTCTGAAGAACGTTCGGCATCGACGACCTGCACCATCTCAAAGCCACGACGCAGAGTCATCATATCACGCATAAAACAGGCGACAGCGGAGGCTGCCGAGCCTTTTTCCTTTGATGTATCATAACGACGCGCGGTAGCTTCACCAGCAGCCTGTGCAGCTTTTGCCATCGGGTCTGATGTTTTAGCAGCATAAGCATCCTGAAAAATGTCATCCCAACTACCCCATCTACCACGCAGAGGTTTCCATCCAAGCTGGCTATCGCTGACAGTACGCCACTTCTCCTCGGTAAACTGTATCCAATCGTCTAACAGGCGTGTGTACGCTGCAACCTGCTGGCGCAGACGCTCTTCCTCTTCTGAGGGACGCTGAGGAAAACTTTGTGGTAAACCATCGGTTTGGGGAAAACCTGTCTGTGGTTGACCAGAATACTGGCCGGAAAACATATTTTGCTGTGATGAGTTGCCGTTGAAGTATGCGGCACTGAGTCCTGGGAACATACCAGTATTAGCTAACGAGGCAAAATCAGGAGCCATTTGACCATTTGGCATACTTAACAATGGCACCTCTGTTCCTGCCGCAAGCTCACCAATCACCTGAATACCACTAGCACCAAGAGAGGGACTCATCAGAGCGGTACCGTCTTGCAGCATAATACCTTCTGACAGAGAGGGCAACCCACCAATCACAATTTCTTCGTGTCCAACAGCATCGAGAATGCGCCATGCTAGACGTGGATGTTTGGCAGCCCACCAGACGCGACGCGAAATGAACGTAGAAGCAAAGGTGAAATTTACCACGAGCCAAACAACACCACGTACCGCCAACCAGTTGAGAAGCCCAACAATGATAATCGAGTACCAAGCATCAGGCTGGCCCACTTCCTCAATGAAGGTTAGTACAGCGGCAACGGTTAGGCTTGGGTCACGTAACGGATTTATAAAATCTATGATACGCCAGAACCATGTCCTCCGGCCTTTCTTCTCTTCCACGCTGTTGTGCTCCTCTCGATAATACGTTGCTTTGACGGGTGCTTCTTTGTTCTTCCCGTGGCAGATAGTAGCATGTTGCTTCCCTCTCTGCAAGATATAGGGAATTATGGGTACTATTGCTCTTTAGGTTTCATGTATTTCTCTTTAAGTAGAACGTTTCTTCCTCCCTTCTGTCGTGCAAATGGGACCTTCGTACTGTCATGTCCTTTCTTTTACAAATGTAATATTGTGTGTAAACAATGCGAACACGAAATATTGTATGGTTTTGAGTCGAATAGGGCTTTGTCAAACGTGTCAAGAAATGGAAAAGCTTTTCGCGTTGATTGACTAACCATTTGACGTTTTACAACACATGAATACGTATCATGAAAAGGCCATATAACGTAGATGACTAGAAATTAGGAGGCGTTATATGGTACCATATTCTATGGTGCCTGTTTGTCTTAGTACCTACGTATCTCACCATACGTGATGTTGTGTTTTCTCGTGTCAGAACAGTTTCAGACCGTGCTATATACGTCTTCTTGGCGGGAGCGATGTTGCACCTGTAGGTTCCCACGGAATCCACGGTCTTAAGGCTTAGAGCAGGATACACCTGTTAGAAAGGATATATTCATGCCAACGCGCATGACGATAAGCGCAACTCCTCCACAGTTATTGCATGCTCATCGACTCATTATGGCTTCCAATCGTGGCCCCGTCGAATTTCAGTTGAGTCAAGACAAAACACTCAAACCTCGACGTGGTGCGGGCGGCATGGTAACTGCCCTTGTTGAGGCAGGAAACCGCATGGATGTGACATGGGTGGCAATGACGATGACCGAGGGGGATCGTGTGGCGGTCAAGGAGGCACAACGTAACGGGGGCATTCTTCGCTCGCCCATTCGCGGTCAGAAGATGGACCTTCGCTATGTTGCCATTCCCAAAGGCGCATATCGCAAACACTATGAGAAGGTCAGCAATGAGCTTCTCTGGTTTTTACAGCACTACTTGTACGACCCAACTCAGGACTCGGCCTCAGCAAACCAGCTACAAGACGATTGGAATAACGGCTATCGTGTCGCAAATCAGGCTATCGCCGATGAGGTAAACGCTGAGATTGATCGTGACACAACCACTCCAGTTGTTATGCTTCATGATTATCATCTCTACCTGGCACCAGCGATGATCCGCAAGGTTCATCCAGAGATTATCATGCAGCAATTCATTCACATTCCCTGGCCTGATATCCGTTGTTGGCATTTCTTGCCCAGCAATATCGCTCATGACATCTATACAGGTCTCATAGGAAACGACATCATTGGTTTCCAGACGGACCGAGATGCCCGTAATTTCCTTGAGGGTGCGCGTACACTTCTCGACGATGCAGAGGTTGATTTCGAGGAAGGCACCATCTGCTGGCAGGGGCGTTGTACTCTTGCACGCGCCTATCCCATCTCAATTTCTGTGACGGAAGAGCGTCGTGTTGTTAATAGTGTCGCAGGCAAACGAGCTGGCGACAAAATTCTACCGTTGTTACGCGAACACACGATTATGCGCGTGGACCGCATTGAACCAACTAAAAACATTCTGCGTGGCTTTCAGGCGTATGACAAAATGCTTGAAGATCATCCCGAACTGCATGGCAAGGTAACATTCCTGGCCTTTCTTGTCCCATCACGCCAATCACTGCCCATCTACCGCCGTTATAGTGCGGACGTGATGGATGCAATGCATGCGATCAATCAGAAGTACGGCACCGAAGACTGGACACCTGTTCACGATTTTTGCGATAATGATCGCACACGCGCACTTGCCGCAATGCAATATTATGATGTGTTGCTGGTCAACCCGATTATTGATGGCATGAATCTGGTCGCCAAAGAGGGGCCAGCAGTCAACCAGCGCGATGGTGTGCTGGTGCTTTCGCGCACAGCAGGCGCATTTCAGCAACTCGCGAAGGGGTCAATCCCCACGTCCCCAACCGATGTCAACGAGACAGCACAAGCCCTCTACAAAGCTGTGACGCTTTCCAAAGAAGAGCGACATACCAAAGCTATGATTGCACGACAAGCAGTAGAGCGGAGTGACCTTAACACATGGTTGACAAAACAGATTAACGATATCAACGAACTCGTAGACCGCGCGGCTGCAGCAACTGCCGTGCCTCTCGTAGCGCATCGTACAACGACAGACGACGAGATAGTTGCTAGTGTAAGCTAGAGGAGCTAAAAAATGGTTGCTGGTCGTAGGCTTAGCTTATGACCAGCAACCATTTTTTGTTATTTTAACGTTTGTACCATTTCCTGCATAAGCTGCGCCATCCCTTCTACACCCTCCACAATAACATCTGCGTGTGCGAGCAGTTCGGGCAAGGTATCGGAATGTTTGACAACAATAGAACACGTGGCACATCCCTCTTCTCGCAATCGTTCGGCCTCTAGTATGGCATCGAGGTCTGTACGGTCATCACCAGCAAAGATAAGGCCGCGCACCCCAAAACGTTGTACATAGCTTCGTATCGCTTGCCCCTTGTTGATTGCTAATGGCGATAGCACCTCGACAACCATCTTGCCCTCACCAAGACGCATTCCAGCCTGTTGTGTTGGCTCTGTTAGCAGAGCAAGGAGTTGCTCACGTGTCTGCTCTGGATTTGCTGACCCTCGGTAATGCAGTGTGCCACCAACAGTTTTACGCTGCACAATTACCCCTGGCAAACTATTAAGGTGTTGCTGCACAAGGTCGAGCAATTGTTTCCCTGGCTCGACATAGCGCAAGGCCTCTGGCAAGATCTGTACCTCATGTGTGCCTGGCAAGCCATCACTCCACTCTAAGCCATGTGTGCCGATGTATGTCACGTTATCAACGTTCACGATGCGTGTGCCATCACGTAGTCCACGTCCGGTCATTATGGCAACATGAGCATGTTGTCGCAGAGAGGCAAGCATGTCGGCAACACCAGGGTAGAGATAGGCGGCTTCTGGCGTGGGAGCGATAGGGCTAAGCGTGCCGTCGATATCAAAAACAAGGCCAAGTGGTTGTTGTGTGAGGACCGAAGAAAGAACTGTGGATGCCATCAAAATATATTTCTCCATAAAGCATTAACGTAACATTGTTCTCTTTTATTGTCCTGTACGTGTCAACGTTCCTTTTGCGTAGGGGTAGAGTAGTCTGTAGCGGCGGTCAAGCCACTAAGAAATGCTTCAAGCCCTGCTTCAAAACCGCTACGTGGCTTCTGAAGCCCGAAGACATTCGCTCGCTCAAGCTCTACAAATCCATGCAAGAATGCCCACAGCGCGACGGCTACATTTGCGCTTGCCTCTGTTGACAAGCCTATCGTCTTTTCAATAAGTTCGACGACGAATATCCAAAGATGGTGTTCGGTTGTTTGTGTTCCCCCTGTCATGTCACCAGTCGTCATAATCATGGTGTATAGTGCTGGATGAGTACGAGCAAACGCTAAGTAGGCGTATGCGGCGGAGCGCAAAGCATCAATCCCCTGTTGGCCTGCTGTTGCTTCTACAAAAGTACATTGTAATTGGCGGAAACCTTCAGCCGCGATAGCTGCTTCTAGCGCAGCACGATCAGGATAATGGCGATATAATGCATGAGCCGTCAAGCCTAACTCCCTGGCTAAGACGCGCATGGAAAGTGCGTCTTCTCCATGTTGTTCAATGTAGGCAACGGCAGCCGCTAAAATTGTTTGAGCATTTGTTTTTGCAGGATATGGCATAACACCATCAGTATACACCTTGACAAAGCCTAAAGGGAAGATATACACTGTATACCACAAAGATATACGGCGTATATCTTCCTGAGTGTCTACGAAATAAAGCGAAAATTATAGATATTAAGAGGTGAGGAGAATAGCTTATGAAAAGCGTTGTAGTTACAGGAGTGTCTAGCGGTATCGGTCGAGGGACAGCAAAAGTTTTAGTCGAGAAGGGATTTCACGTTTTTGGGAGTGTGCGAAAAGCAGAGGATGCAAAGCAGTTATCGGATGAGCTAGGAGGTGCCTTTACACCGCTTCTCTTTGATATCACCGATGAACATGCCGTTCACGAAGCAGCACAGCAGGTTCGTGAGTCGCTACATGGCGAAACTCTTTTTGGACTCGTAAATAACGCTGGCGTTGCTATACCTGGTCCACTTGCTCATCTCTCTGTAGACGAATATCGGCATCAACTTGAGGTCAACTTGATCGGGCCTTTCATCACCACGCAAGCCTTTGTACCATTACTCGGTATGGACCGTTCTCTCAAGGGCAACCCAGGACGTATCATCAACATTAGTTCTGTGGGTGGAAAGCTTGCTGGCCCATTTCTTGGTCCATATCATGTGTCTAAATTTGGGTTGGAAGGATTTTCTGACAGTCTACGTCGTGAATTACTGTTGTACGGTATCGACGTCATTGTCATTGGGCCTGGAGCAGTTGCCACAGCAATTTGGGATAAAGCAGAGGAAGTTGACATCTCCCGTTATGAGAATACAGAATATGTGCCAGCACTTAGAAAGTATAGTCGCTACATGATTGATGGAGGACGCAAAGGCTATTCACCGGAGCGACTTGGCAAAGAAATTTGGAAAGCCTTAACTATTGCTCATCCACGTGTTCGCTATGCTGTTGTTCCGCATCGCCTCATCAACTGGACTATTCCTTTGCTGCTTCCCAAACGACGCGTAGACACACTTACAGCAAATAGTCTTGGCTTACAGCGCAAATAATCAAATATGAGGGAGTAGTCATGCTGTGTCCGACCATTTTAACCTACAGGTTAAAATGGTCGGACACAGCATGACTACTCTACACAAATCCTACACTTACTTCGTCCACACGCCAAGTGGGTCACACGCTCGTATCACGCGCAACTCGTTTGCGCTCGGTGGTACCGTTTCAGCACAATCGGGCGCAAGACGAAGAGGCCAACCTGTCTGTTCTTGTACTTGCTCTACGCTAGAGCCAGGATGATATGAGCGTAGCAGTGCCTCGCCATTTTCGGGGTCAAACGTGAATACGGCGATAGTCGTAATTAGTGCCGATGGACCGCCACGGGGAAGGCCAACGCGTTTGCGCCATGCTGTACCTGCCGGGCCACGTTCATCGGGATAGCCATAGCCTGGACTGGTGATGAAGTCCACACGCTCACGGAGCCGATGCTTATCATGAGGCATGATGATGGCAAGACGGTGCGCGAGTGACGCGATATCAGCACCACCACCACTTCCTGGTAAACGCACCTTTGGTTTTTGCCAATCGGTCCCAATCGTCGAGGTATTGAGGTTGCCATAACGGTCGATCTCGGCTCCCCCAATAAAGCCAAGTTGTACCTCACCTGCCGCCATAAGTCCCAACAAATTCGCGGTGCGCGTGGTCCACAGTGCCTCGACAATATTTGGCAAATCACCCATTGTATAGAGCAACTCGGCAGAGGGTGTGTCGCGCATAATGCCAGTCTCGAATAACCCAGCACAGTTTGGCGCGTGTGTGCGTTTCGCTAGCGCGAAGGCAAGCAAAGGGAGACGCATACCCACAAAGACGCGCTCGTTGTCCTGTATCTGGCGAGCGGCGCAAACAACCATCAATTCTCGTGGCGTATAGGTTAACGTGTTTGTCATATCATTCCCCCTTTCTTTTAGTAACCATAATCAACAGGTGCGGCATAGCGATGCTCTTTGATGCCAAGACTCTTCACGCGCTCCTCACCTACCTGCTTGATATAGTCCTCGCGTGTGGGATTTTGGTGTACCCATGTGTTAAGCCACGCTTGAAAACCTTCTACGGTGCGTGTCTGCTCGTGATATTCATGAAAGAATGCGTGGTCACGGTTATAGTAGCCTTGCACCATCGAGGGATGCGCCCCAAGTGGCTCATGCACGACGGCTCGTACCTTGAACGATGGACCTAACACACGGTTTGGGTCGCTCACGATGACAGCTTTCGACACAATCTCTTCCGCGATAACCAGTACATCGCGTGCGGCTAGCATAGCCTCTTCACACACCCCAAGATTGCCCCATTGGTGAATGTTGCCCTCCTCATCGCTCCGTTGCACATGCAGAATAGTTACATCAGGACGAAGGGCGGGAACGAGCAAAAGCGGTGAACCGTCAAGTGGTGATTCCTGGTACCGAAATGTTGGATTTTGGCGTGGAATATCACTGCCTAAAAGGGAACGGGTCGGGATATAAGGAGAGCCTAGACCAGCAGCAAGCAGGGCAAGCGCGATAGTATAGTTGCTGTGGTCCTCGACCGTGATAGCGTGCGGAATAGCCTTCTCAGTAGCGCGTCGATAGCAGTGACCAAGCCCCTCGCTCACATTGCCCAGCCATGCCGCCGTTACTTTTGTAACGCAGCCTGCTCCAATCAGTAGGTCAAAAAGAACATCCGAAATAGGACCAATCAGTGTCAAATTTTTACGTTGTTGTCTGATTATCTCAAAACCTGCGGCAAAAGGAATAAGTGGTTCAAGGGCTAGCCCTAACGCAACCGAAGCACCATCGGGTACATAACGCGTGATAGCCTCGGTCATAGAGGTAAGTTTACTCACACTACGCTCCTTCTTTTTTGCACAATCAACCATATATCACAGTACTGGCATAACACCTCTGTCATGCTCCTACTCAACATTTGTAGTATCATGCATGGTTGCTTTGGCTTGTTGCCATAATACATGCCACTCGGCACTAGTAAATGATGAAAGTTCACGACCTTGCTCGCGCGCAAGCTCTTCCATGATTTGAAAGCGATGATAAAACTTACGGTTCGCCTTACGCAATGCTTCTTCCGCGTCGATTTTGTGCGAACGTGCCATACGTGCGATCATGTAAAGTACATCGCCCATCTCTTCTAGCTGATGTTCGGGGGTGGTGGCTTCGCGTAGCTCCTGCAATTCTTCCTCTAACTTCTTCTGCACAGCCTCCATCGAGGTATAATCAAAGCCGACCTTTGCCGCGCGTTTCTGGTATTCTTGCGCGATAAGCAGTGCAGGCGATGCTTGTGGTACGCCGTCAAGAATACTCTCATGCTGCACGTCTTTGCCAGCATTGATGCGCTCTTGCCGTTTGATGGCCTCCCAATTTTGCACAACCTGATTGGCACTGTCTACCTCGACATCCCCAAAGATATGGGGGTGACGACGAATCATCTTGGCATTGATATGCTCATACACATCGCCGAGCGTAAATTCTTCGTCCTGCCGAGCAATCTCGGCATGCAGATACACTTGCAACAGTAAGTCGCCAAGCTCTTCAGCAAGTTTATCCATGTTATTTTCTTCAAGAGCCTCAACGACTTCATAGGTCTCTTCAATCACATAGCGGGTCAAGGTTTGATGAGTTTGAGCGCGATCCCACGGACATCCATCGGGGTCACGACGCAAACGCATGATAAGATAGCGCAGTGTTTCGGGCAGACGCAAGGCTTGCATTTCATCGGTCGGTGGCACATACAACGTACTCAAGTGGTTCGCGTAAGTGTTGCGGTCAAGCTCATACAGGGGCATTTCGATCACGGTTTCATCTGTATCGGACTCGGTAGAGGTAACGCTGGCAGCCCTAACTAGTTTCACAGGCCACTCATCAGGGTAACATTCGCTAAGCGCAAGTTTGACCTCACTGGCAAGGCGACGGTTGTACACCTGTGTCACAAGCAAAGGAATGGTGGGAATGACCTTGCCAGCAATTTCATCCGCTCGAAGTGACGCGAGTGTGGTTGCATCAAGCACTTGTGTACCAGCGTCAAATGGGTCGAGTCCTACGGCGGTGCAGACTGGCTCAATAAAGGAAAGACCTGCGACAATAGTGGTACTCAAGGACCGCTCTTTGGCAAGACGCAACACGATTTGTACCGAGGACTCACCCATGAGTGGGTGTCCTGGTACAGCGTAAATGATGGATTGTTGGGCCGCAAGTGTGCAGACCTCCTCCGCAATCTGCTGATAGAGCGTGCTCCAATCCACGGACTCTTCATAGAGATGGTCAAACGAGTGTATGTGTAATGTTGGAAGTTCCTCTTGCAGAGGCTTCACCATTGGATGAACGACCGTGCGAAAATAGACGGTTTGTTGTTGCTCCGCGGCCTGTGCAAGCAAGGCACGAGCCTGTAGCGTCAAGTCATGTATATTACCTGGACCGAGGCCCAGAATAGTGATTGCTGCTGTCATGTATGCATTCTCCCGTGATGAGGTAAATTAGCCAGTGGAAGTCTCATATAGTATATGCGATAAACGCAACTCCTGTACGGGTCTGATTTCCTCCCACTGAATGTGTTGCCAATACTACCTCTGCACCCCTATGTTATAATAATTTCTATGACGGCTCAATCTGTGTAGATTGTACATAATAAGAGGATAAATAGTATGCCAACACGCGAAGACGCTTATACATTAATGACAAGCCATGTGAAGAACGAAAGCTTGCAAAAACATATGCTCTCGGTAGAGGTCGCAATGCGCTTCTATGCCCGTAAGTACGGCGAAGACGAAGAATTGTGGGCTATGACCGGGCTGCTGCACGATAGCGATTATGAAGAATATCCCGACCTGCACGAGCACACACAGATAGCCACACAATGGTTGCGTGAGGGCGGCTATGATGAACGCATTATTTATGCTATTTTGGCGCATAATGACCTCAATCTTGACCAGTATCCACGTACAACGCTCCTGGCAAAGGGATTGTACGCCTGTGACGAGGTGACGGGCATGATTACCGCAACGACCCTTGTGCGCCCTACGAAGAGCATTATTGGACTGGAAGTCTCGTCGGTACGTAAAAAAATGAAGACCAAGGGCTTTGCCGCTGGTGTGAACCGTGACGATCTTGTACAAGGGGCAGCTGAACTTGGCGTTGATCTGGATGAGCATATCGGATTTGTCATTCAGGCGATGTCTAGTATCGCGCCTACACTTGGCTTAGCTGGTGTAACCGTAGAGGCGTAATAATCCTGTTTAATATAAGAGGACAGATATCTGTAGGGACCGATTCATCGCGTCCTTTTCGGCGGTGGATTGCCACGAGGACGCGATGAATCGGTCCCTACACGCAGCGTATCCACATTCAAGAATGAGCGAAGCAATGTCCATTTCACAGCGACGACCACAACAAACACGAGAGCAGGCACCACGCTTCTTTACAGCAAGTGAGGTCGCTGAGTTTGAATATTGTCCCCTTGTTTGGTGGCATGAACAATTCGAGCCAGCATCGCATGCAGAGAGTGAAGAACTTTTCGCGCGTCTCGTAGAACTAGAACACGAGCATGACACACAAGCTCCCGCGATGCCAGAGTACCAGATGATTGAACAACTCCTCGTCAAGCGCGGCGCGTTTGAAGTGGGGCGTCAGCAGCACCTTGAACACGCCGAAGAAGTTGCCGAGATTGAAGAGGAGCGTGTCAGCGTTCCCATGATGAGCACACTCACACGTCCATTACTACTGGCCGCTGTAATCATTATTGCGATTGCGCTTGTGTTGATTTTAATTGCGTTAGTATTGCGCTAACACTATTTTTGTAGAGGAAAAGAGACAAGGCATGGTAACAAGCATTCTTCTCCCGATTGGATTATGTCTGTTTGTGCTTGCACTTGCTTTGCTCATCCTATTACTCAATGATAGACGCTATCAGAAGCAACGCTTGCTTGAGGAACGACACCGTGCGTTGGGTCTACCTCCTGGCGAACTTGTGTACGAGGACGCGGATGGACAAGGTGAACCGTTGCGCTCCAATCACTATCCATTAATTGGTAAACCTGATTATGTAGTGCAGTTGCCAGACGGTCGGCCAGTGCCAGTAGAGCTAAAGTTGAATGTGCAAGGTGCTACAATACCATATAGCAATCACGAGGTACAAATCGCTGCCTACTGCCTACTTTTGGAAGAGTATTTTCCCGAAGCACTCCCCACTCATGGCATCTTACGGTATGCGGATTGTGAGTTTACGGTCGATTATACACCTGCTCTCAAAAGGAAGGTTCTTCACCATTTGGAGCAGATGGCAAAATGTAGCGAACAACAACCACCGCCTTTGGCAAAACAGCGCAACGCCAAATGCCGTTCTTGCGCCTATCAACCAATATGTCCCGTTGGACGCGGAAAATAACCTAATAGGGAACAGGGAGACCGCTACCCTTCATCATTCTCGAATGCGGTTTGGGTCTCCCTGATATAGCGAAAAAGGATTACAAAGGATGCCAAGTGAAGTCATTGAATTAAGCGGACATATCATCGACTCGTGGACATTGCCACGCTCGTGGGATGTTATCATGGATCGGGGCGGCAACTTTGCCGTGGAAGAGATGCGTGTCGGCATTAGCAAAACCGAAACCAGTTATGCACGCATTAAGGTCGAAGCACCTGATGATGAAACCCTCGAACGCATTTTGACAGAACTACAACAGTTTGGTGCCGTACTTGTGCATAAAGAGGATGCCGTTACGATTGCCGTTGAGCAAGATGGAGTGCTACCTGCAAAGTTTTACTCCACCACGAACCTGCCTACTCAAGTGCGTATTAAGGGACAATGGGTCACGGTTGAGGGCATTGAGATGGATGTCGTTGTCATTATTGACCGAGCCAAACAACAAGCCTACTGTAAACCAATGCATGACGTGAAAGTAGGTGATGAGGTCGTTATTGGCTATGGCGGTATTCGTGTGCAACCCTTTGAGCGTGGTCGTGAACGTGAGGCGTTTGCCTTTATGCAAAGCGATGTGTCATCTGAGCGTGTCAAAGTGCTTGCTATTCATCAGATCGCGCAACAGATGAGAGATGTTCGCGCTCATAACGGTAAAATTCTATTTGTACTCGGCCCTGCAGTTATCCACACGGGAGCAGGTCGCTATGTAGCGGAATTGCTGCGTCGTGGCTATGTACAGGTTATCTTCGGGGGCAATGCGATAGTAACACATGATGTCGAGTCGTCCCTGTTTGGTACTTCGCTCGGTGTCGATCTTAAAACAGGTGAGCAAGTTGAAGGTGGACATCGTAATCACTTACGCGCTATTAATGCGATACGCAGCATAGGTTCATTAGAGAAGGCCGTAGAGACGGGTGTATTGAAAGAGGGTATTACTTACGAGGCCATCAAGCGTGGCATTCCGATGGTCCTTGCAGGCTCCATTCGTGACGATGGTCCTATGCCCGGCGTCATAGGCGACATGCAAGAAGCACAAAAGCAGATGCGACACGAGGTGCAACAAGGAGTCGAGATGGCGATCATGGTCGCCTCGATGCTACATGCGATTGCCACGGGCAATCTTCTGCCTGCCTCTGTGCGAACCGTCGTGGTAGATATGAACCCCTCCGTCGTTACAAAACTCGCTGATAGAGGCACTTTTCAGGCTGCAGGCCTCGTGACCGATGCCGAACTGTTCTTACGCGAACTATTGGAGACATTAGCAGAATAGCTTTACGAACATCACAGGGAGACACGACGAAATGCCTGTAGTAGTTCACCAATCTTGATGTGATAGTTTTCGTAGGGACCACATTTATGGCGTCCTCCGCCCAATTCATTGGGCGAGTTCCATCTGCAGCCTTTCTTGCATGATCTCTCGTGATAATTGGTGCATTCTAAGCACTGCACATTGCTTCGCTCGTGCAGAGGACGCGATGAATCGGTCCCTACCAGACCTTCCTGCTCCCTTTGATGTGCTACGCCGGTACTTGCATCAAATGCGTAAGAACTTCTTGCTGCGTACTAAGCGCGGCTTGGCAGAGCTGGCGGTAAGCGTTTGACCCAATACGTTGCTCAAGGGCGATAAAGAAGCGTTCAAGCAGGATAACACTTGGGTCTGACAACTCTTTCCGCAATTGAAGGGCCGCTAGCAAGACAGCAACGCCCTCACGATGCTGTCCTTGTTGACAAAGGAGCAAGCCCAAATTAGTTAAGATAGCCCCTTTATCATCCTGTTCCTGCAGTTTATACGTTAGATGCAATGCTTGAATATAATAACTAAGGGCAGGAGCATAGTCTTTCGCGTCTTGATACAACGATCCCATATTGTTCAGTATGATACATTGCAGGTGTATCTCTTGTTGAAGTTCCTGGTCTGCCTGCCGCCGACTCAGCACCATAGCCTTCTCGAAATTGGTATGTGCTTGCTCTCGCTCACCTAACCTACGATAGAACTCACCTTGATTTGCTAATGTGACGGCTTCTCCATGCGTATCTTGCGTCTCACGCTGAATCTTTAATGCTTGCTCAAAATATGCCTGGCTCTGCTGTATATCACCTATACGCCCATATAGCATAGCGAGGTAACTGGAAAGCACTCCCTGATCACGTAAGGGAAGTATTCCAAACGGAGGTAAGAGGGCAGTATACAGTCCTATCAGAGTATTCCAGGCCCCCCAGCGTAGAAGGCTTTCATGCAGCCCTTCTTTGAAAAGAAGATCGTATGCCTGTTGCCATTGCCTTCCCAAACAAAGGTGTCGGAGAGCGGCTATCAACGGCTCAACGTCCTGTATGCCTGTGCGTCGCTCCTTTGAAGGAACCTGCTGTTGTGCAAGCGCGTAATAGTAACCGGCCGCGTGTACGTGTCCTTCCGCCAATGCTTCCTGTCGCGCGGCAGAATGCTCATAGGATGCATCATATTGAGCAGTTCTACCCTCGGTCGCGTACTTGTCCGACGAGTGTTGCTCCGTCTCTTCCAGGTAGTGCTCTTGCATATAGTGACGGAGAATAGGATGAAGTAAAAAAAACGCGTCAAGCGTCTCGTCTTGCAATGATTGAACGAGAGATAGACGTATCAATGTTTGCAGTTCACGTCCAACATTCGTATAGAACTGGCCTGAATCAGGAGTGGGTGCGTTACCTCCTGTCATCGTTGCGGTAATGGCTTCTAAAGATACAGGTTCACTAAAAAGGCTCAAGACACGTAGTACACGGCGTTGAATAGGCGTAAGATAGCGGTAGAGCAGTGCAAATAGCGTAGGTGGTATTTCATCGCTCCATAGCCACTGATATTCGCGTGCCAGTAAAAGATAACCCGGTGCAATACCACTTATTTCCACAAGCGAGCTAAAGAGCACGAGCGCGAACACGTGACCAACACACTGTTGCCAGACGAGTGCCAATTCGTCAGGTGTTCCCCTGATGCCACGACGCTGCAGCAATGTCACACCTTCGGAAACACTGATACGCGAGACAGTATAGGAGCGTATCCGAGTCTGTGCCATCGTTTCTTCATCAAAAGGGACAGTAGAACTTGTAAGGAGGATGCGACTGGAACCAAGATCGGCCTGTAACAGGGCAAGAAAAAGCTGAAGGTCTCTCTGTGTCGGTGCTCCTTGACTCGTCTCTGGATAAATGAGCGACTCGAACTGGTCGAGCACAAGCAAGGCATTCTCCTGCTGACGTTGTAAGGCACGCAGTACCAGCGCAATCTGTTGTTCAAGTGTAAGCAAGAGGAGATCGGCCTGCTGTACCTCAATACCGGAAAGCATTGCAACAAGCAGATCAGATAGTGTGGTGTAACTGTTCACCTGTATCCACACGAGATGGTGTGGTGCAGGCATACCCGACTCTTTCGTGAGCAACAAACGGTGATAGATAAGCGTCGCTACTGTCGATTTGCCTACGCCTGAATTACCGACAAGTAGTACAGCACTTGTCTCGTCGTCGTTTAGCATACGTTGTACGATGTCGATGTCGTCAGCTCTTTGCATAATCACGTTGGAGTCCAGCAACGGCGGCGTTGTGTGTACCCCAAAAGCGAAGGATTGCATGGATGCGCTCTTTCTCTATTTCCTGCTTGCTCGTATGTAGCAACAAGTATAACATGTTACAGATTAAAGTGTTGGGGTAAGATAGCCATAATGGGCTAATAATGAACACGATATTATACTCTAAACAGAGGGTTTAGAGGAGTTGTTCTTTTCTCACAGTACTTGACAGAGTAGAAATTTTGTTCTATACTCTCTTCATATCATAGAACTTGCCCATATTGACAGGACTTTTCTACTATTGTGCATTTAAAAATAGTCTTCTTTCGTTATAGTAAAGTAGCGTATTAAGAAAGTTGGAGTGACACATGCACGAAGGAATGCCGACCCCCTGGGGTGACGCACTCATGGTCCATTTGCTCGCTGAAGATATCTACTGGGTGCAAACAGAGGAACATGGGGGTCTGTTGCTAGAACAGGCTCAGGCAGAGGCACTGCTTAGCCCAAAAGCAAGAACATTAGGCACTTGGTGGAACGAATTTCTTACCTTTGAACAGGATGATGCTCTGCTCGTTGTTTTTTATGAGCATCCCGAATTGTACCCCTGGGCTGAAGAGGACCTTATTCAACCGCTTGCCGAAACATATCTTCGTGCCGCTCATCCAGATTATTTCAATATATCACTAACACCTATGGATCAAAATGAGACGCATGACATTCCGCTTAAAACGTCTACTTTTGCGGAACAGGACAAGGAAGCAACTCCCATCTGATTGTTTCTTTGAAACGTTCAAAAGCAGCTTTGGCTAATAGATAACACTCTTTCGCAGGGAGGAGTGTTTCCCCTACCTGAACTTGAATTGCGTGTTCCGGCATCTCGGTAAGCGGTGCCGCACGTTGACATGTATGATCTGGCGACTGGAAGGCGTAACCGCTTTTCATTGCCCAATCGAGATAAAAAATACACTCGATCAATGCCTGTAACGACTCTTGATGATTCCTTGGAAATAACTGGTACTGATTGCCATCATAAAAATTGTAAATAATCAATTCAAGTGGTTGACTGAGATGCATAGGAATCTCTTGCAGCATTCCCCTTTGGCCTCTCACAAATTCTTCTGTATCCCACAGCGTCTGGAACGCAAGCCAGTAGATCATCAGTTGCATCGCGTGTGCTTCCGTTGGCAGTACTGTATCCTGCGCGAGCGCACTTACGCCATCTACCGACTTTTCCTCGTCTTTATTCTTCCAACCTAAACTTTTTTTGAACTCAATAATTGCAGGTATACCTTTGGATGAAGAATTGCCTTGTACTTGCCGCAACCGTATCTGGTCGAACTCCCCAATCAGTCCAACATAACCCCCACGTCCTGAATGATCGGCAAAGGTATTGCGAGTCGAGGAAAGCTTAAGCTGGAAGCGTTCAGCAACACCAAATACATAGGCACCTGTTCTTACAAGTTCGCGCTGATAACGCAACATCGGCTCGATAAGCGAGTTAGAGAGCATGCGTGCATCATAGTGTAGTTCACGCAGAGTCAGTGCAAGTGTAATCTTCCCTTCTTGCTCCAGGACGCTATGAAGCTCGCGGCGAATAAAACGGGTAAGCAGTTCTGGCTCAGCAAGTAATAGTTCTTGTTTTTCCTTTGAAAGCGACCCGTTTGAGGCATGCAAAAGGTTTACAAGAGTGTGTAAAAGGGTTCCGATAGTACGTGCGTCTGGAAGACCTGGGCCAAAGAGGGATGTTTGTTGCATCAGAGGGTACTGAGTAGGTTCTTTCGGTGCTCGCTTGCGCTTACGCATAATAGCACACCACGGGCATTCCAAATAGGAGGCGAGAGCTGAATAGCTCACTGACCTCAATGTGAAAGGATTTCGCACCCGTTGTATTTTGAAAAGCTGTTCGTAGTTCAAGTGCAAGGATTGCGAAAGTTTTTGTGCGGCTGCTTGTTCGCTATGCAAAACACGAAAGCTACTGATTGGATGGCCTCCATCCTGGCAGGAGAGCGATACGCGTTGGAAGAGGATTGATATACGTCGGGTATGAGAAAATACCGTCGTTATACCACATATGAGCCTCACATCTCTTCTTAAGGCATTCGCTATCAACGAAACGTCTTTACATATACAATGTTAGCATATTCCGACGTACCATAGCAATTAGTAGAACGGTTACTAAACTTTCTACGCTGTGAGACTACGTATTTATTTCCCCTTACAAAACTGTACATCAAATTCTACAGTATGTCAAGTCTATCCGCTAACTTGTCGATAACTAATCCAATTAGATAAGGAGTAGTATGGACTATTGTTGAAAAGCATCACCCTCACAAGAAGATAGTTGTCTCCTTGAACCTTGCTTGATATGTTAGGATAGAGAAAAATGATGTAAACGGAGGAATATTGCATATGCTACGTGTTGTGTATATGGGAACACCGTATTTCGCGGTGCCAGCATTGGAGGCTCTCATAGAGGGAGCTACTCCTGGTAAGGTGTTGCCAGAGGGGTATGAGATTGTGACGGTTGTAACGCGACCAGATAAGCCTGCGGGTCGTGGTCGTGAGATTGTGTTTGCACCAGTGAAACAAACAGCTCTTGCACATGATATTCCAGTGTGGCAACCAGGGTCGTTCAAGAAGACGGAAAATAGTGCTGCACTCGCGGCATACCAAGCTGACCTCTATATTGTGGCTGCTTTTGGACAAATTTTGCCACAGAGCGTTCTCGATCAGCCACGCTTTGGCACACTTAACATCCATGCCTCCCTTCTGCCAAAGTATCGAGGTGCCGACCCGATTGCAGAAGCTATTTTGCAAGGAGAAAACGAGTCAGGTGTCACAATCATGTTACTTGACGCTGGCATTGATACTGGCCCTACGCTTCTCAGTCGCTCCATCACATTAGCTGAAGATGAAACGACAGGTAGTCTCACGACAAAACTTGCTACATTAGGAGCGCAAGCGTTGCTTGAGGTATTGCCACAATGGATTACAAGCAGTATTACGCCTAAACCGCAAGATGCACTCCATGCCACACATACACGTATGCTACAAAAGGAAGATGGCCTGTTACGTTGGGAGAAACCTGCTGCGGTACTTGCGCGCCAGGTACGTGCGTATACGCCCTGGCCTGGTAGCTATACTCATTGGCGTGGCAAACTGCTTAAGCTTCTTGAAGCACACCCACTTATGGTCGAGATCGACACTTTAGAGCAACAGGTGCAACCAGGATTAGTCAGTACACGTGAGGAGGCGGGACATCAAGTGATGGCAGTCGTCACAGGAGCAGGTTTCCTGATTGTGACACGGGTGCAATTAGAAGGGAAAAAAGCGATGAGCGCGGAGGAATTTCTGCGTGGTTATGGGCAAATCGCAGGGGAAATATTAGTATAGTGAATACAGACACAAAACACGAGATCGATGCTTGATATCGACCTCGTGTTTTGTGTCTGTATTCACTATAGAATTTAGTAACGTGGTGCTGCTGCGCGTGGGCGGTTGATAACAGCCGCTAGAGCAGCAACAACGGCAACGGCAGCGAATGCGGCAGCGTGCTTGTAATGGGCCTGCATGGGGTTGCTGGCAAGAACGTGATAGACGCCAGGAATGATATAATAGATGGCGACAAGAAGAGCAACAACGGCAACGGCGATGCCTGCATAAAAAATTGTTGTTTTATTCATGAGTAACGGACCTTTCTTAGTCATGTATGTGAGTTGAAACGAACGGAATATTGAATGTTTGCTACGCTATACATAACGACACACATGTTATATACGAGAGAACGCGGATAGAGGAAGTATGACAGGAAACGGAAGGTCGTCACTACTGTACATAACCCTGATGGCACTGCCACTCAAACGGTTCTCAGCTTCTATCAATAATGAACGATACACGAGTCGGAGATGTAACACAATAAGAAATATTCACTGAATTGTGTTTTTGTGTGGTATTGGAGAGTAGTGGTGCAAGAAATAGCGTTCCTACACTCCAATACCATCTACAAAGGACTTCTACCGAGCGGCAGAAGGCTTCATAACGAACATGCCAGCAACGCCTGCGGCAAGAGCAATAACACCAATTGCGATAACCGCATACGCTTTACCATGAAAGTGCATGCCTGCGAACATATAGATACCGGCGATCAGAGCAATGACACCGATGGCGATAACTGCATAATAAACTGCTGGATTCTTCACGATGAACTACCTCTTCTTTATTTAAGAATAAATATTTGAAGGATACCTTGACTCTTTCAAAGCTCCTATACCATAGTAAACGAGTGATGTGCTTTATGCAAAGTATTTGAGGACAACATAGCACTTTTGGATGTTTTTCTGTTTATGCTCTAGCCTGAAAAACTGTAAAAAACAGGATTAGCGCAATAGCACCTGCCGCCCAACAGTAGTAAGCGAAGGGATCAAGCCGCCCTTTCTCAAAATATTTCATGAGAAATTTGGTACTGAGGTATGCAGCAATACCAGATACAATCATCCCGATCAAGATAAATAGCAGTTGTAAAGGTGGCTGGGTAAGAAGCGCGGGTACTTCGATCAGCGCAGCAGCAAGAATAATAGGTGTACCTAGCAAGAACGAATACCGTGCAGCATCCTCGTGTGTTAGACGTACTCCAAGGCCAGCAACAATCGTCATGCCTGAGCGAGAAAAGCCAGGGATGAGGGCTACTGATTGCGCTAGACCAACAATTACCGCTTCTTTCCAGGAAAGAGAGGACAAAGGTCGAAAACGTGCCTCACGCTCCTTCACATTCATAGTCGCTAACTGAGCTTCGCTCCGTCTTCGTAGCAACTCTCCTGCGAAAAGAACAGAGCCGTTAACAAGCAAAAATGTTGCCGCGATAACGGGAGACGCAAAGAGTTTTTCTAATGGACTCTGTAAAAACACACCAAGAAGTCCGGCTGGAATACAGCCAATGATGATGAGCCAACTCACCCAACTCTCGGTACCAGGTTTTACCTCGCCATCTTTTACACTTGTGATAATGGTTTGACCCACCTGCAACCAGTCGCGCCAGAAATAGATGATCAGAGCGATACTTGTGCCAAGGTGTAGGGCTACGATAAGAGGCAAAAAACAACTATCTTGCCCCCCATTACCACACCCTGTACCGCCTTGAATATCGCCCCAGCCAAACAACCCAGGTAGGATTACGGTATGACCTAAACTACTAATTGGAAAAAGTTCTGTCACTCCTTGTAGTAAAGCCAAGAACAGAATTTGTATGATGTTCGGATGTGTTGGTGCCGTACTTGCAATAGTTACTAACATTGCTATGGTCATGTATAGAATACTCTCTTACTGTAGATATTTTTGTACATCCTGCTGGAATTCAGCATTTGTCTGTGCGAACACAGCATGCCCGTCTTTCTTTGTTAGAAAAAAGTAATAATTGGTATTCGGTGGTGCCGCCGCTGCTTGAAGGCTTGCAAGACCAGGACTACAAATAGGTGTGGGAGGAAACCCTTTGACAATGTATGTATTCCATTGACTATTGGCAGCAATTTTTCCACCGGAGTCGGCAAGCGGTTGCCAGTATTTCGTAGGTGGTGTCAGCGTATCACGCCCATACTGCACCGTTGGATCAGCCTGTAACAAACCAACTGTTTCATCGTTTGGTTTATACACACGATTCCAATAAACACTTGCAATACCACCACGCTCAGTAACATCGTTTTGCGGTCCCGCTTCACGTTCAACAATCGAGGCGAGTGTCAGCATCTTGTAAAGGGAAAGGTTATGCTGCTGTGCTGAGGTATCAAGATGGTACGTTTTGATGTTGTTGGTCATAGTTTGTAACATCAAGCCTATCACATCATCCGCAGTTGCACTAACAGGTACTTCATAGCTGTCTGGAAAAAGCAGACCCTCCATGCTCTCCCCTGGCGGCACGTTGCGTAGAATGGGATATTTAGCAGCATCGGGAAAGGTGTTAATATGCTTTGTATAGTTTAAAAAGTCGCTGGTCTTGAACTTTACCAGTCCAGCCGCACCAAATTGGCGTGCAAGTTGTTCCAATCGCCACCCTTCAAGAATGACTACACGAATAGCATCAGGCTGAGCATTGAGTAACTGGTCGATGATATCGCTGATTGTCATACTGGTATTCAGCTTTTTATAAATACCGGCCTCTAAGTGCGTATCCAGACCCTTGACACGCGCCCAAATGCGGAATGCAAGAGCATTACGAATTAACCCTTTCGACTGCAAATCTGACGCAATCTGCCCTGTTGTCTCACCATTGGAAATTTCAAAAGAGACCGATTTGCCTGTGCCAGCAGCACTTACGGGCTGAAAAATATCGGTTGTGGTGTTCCAGGCATAATATGTTAAGCCAAAGATAGCTGCGCCAACCAAAAGTACGGCTATAATAGCGAAACGTGGTCCTCTTTTCATAATGTTCCCTCTGTTTTCCTGCCCAGGTTGTCCAGATAATCCTGGAGGATGACGGCTGCGGCGTAGGCATCAATCTCCTGGCCTCGCTGTCGTCGCTTCGTCTGGGTACGTCGTCGTACTGTTCGTCGTTGCCGTCCGTCACCCTCCCACTCGTCCTCGCCGGGGTGATCTCGTTGTGCAAGGAGACGCCGTGCCTCAACCGTGGAGAGACGTTCGTCCCAAAAGGTAAGCGGAATAGCAATATGCGGCTTCAGTCTTTCCACGAACGCCTGCACCCACTGCCCTTGTCCATGAATTTGTCCATCCATGCTGATCGGCAGTCCTACCACAAGCCCTTCTGCCTCGGTCTCCTCGATAAGACGTTGGATCGATGTCCACGTCTGTCCTTCATCACGCGTGACATGCAATGTCGTATACGGTGAAGCAAGTAATCCTCTCGCATCACAAACCGCAACCCCAATTCTTGCCTCGCCAACGTCAAGTGCCATCAATCGCGTCATGTTTTTTGCTCAGTTCCCTTACTCTGTGCTACTCTCTCTTATACGTAGAACGTACTACGTTGTTATTTTCTAACCAAATAGGCTATATTGGGTAGCGATAATGGATAGGATGCCAAACAATATTTGACATCCTATCCATTAAGGAACGCTCATTACTTCTTTTTAGAAGGGGCTACACTATCTTCTGGAATAAGATGAACTGCAATATGTGCAGACCAGAAGGGCACCCAGGTGGGAGTCCAGTTTCCAAGGTGTGGAGCGGTACTTATATCCACCTGCCGTACACCCTGCAAGTTCTGTAGCAGAATGCTTTTTGCGTCTTTGATACTTTTACCATTAGCCAGGCTTCGCACAGTTTGCGTATCGATATTCGGCACAACTTTACCCGCAGCAGTAAACGCGAGCGTAAGCATTGATTTGTTATCACTCGTCACTTTCAACCGTTGCACCTGCACAGGATGTTTCGCATCGTCCACGACAGTATAGCCAGCGACCGCTTTATCTGTTTTAGCATATTGATTAAGTTGTGCAATTGCTCCTTGTTGAAGTGAAGCGGCACGTACAATAAGTACAGCAACACTTAGTTTGAGTTTGGCGATGAACGTACCATCCGTAGCAGGTTGCCCTGCCGTAGGAGTGTTCTCCAGCGTCTCCGTTGTCGTTAAGGTTCCTGCCTGATCTCCCGTAGCAATCTTTGTTGCAAGCCATGTCTTGAATTGGTTGTTCAAGGTAGTGTGTAAGGTTGCTTTAGCAGCATCTATGTCTTGCTGCGATATAGCAGGTGTGGTACCGGCTCCTCCACCCGTGGTTGCCTGTTCATTAGTCACAGTTAACTTCAAGTTCGAGCCATTCATTTTGTTCGCCATAGCGATAGCATTGAGCGCATCAGGGGGAATAGCATTAATGCTTCCCGCTCCAACATTGCCTGTTGTACCAGGCTTTTGCGCCTGTACAGGAATGGGAATTGTGGAGCCAGTGCTGCTACTAGCAATATCAACTACTGCCTCTGCCTGTGTAGAAAAGGAGACACCAGTGCTTGTGGTAACAATCGTTCCTGATGGAATGGTGACATGTGTCTTACCGTTATTTGTAAAGGTAACGGTCCCCGTTGCAGGTGCCGTACCAATCTTCGCACTACTAGTCGCCTTGCCTGTTCCCGTTGCCTCAAAGTCGTTCGTGAGTGAATCGGCTGGAACAGTATCAGTAGCCATATTCTTCTGACCGGTTGCAATAGCTCGTAGCACAATAGCATGTGCATAGTCTTTTGCGGGCAGCTTAAGAGTAATATCCGCCGTTGGCAAGAAGAACGCTGGAATACCAATCAGGAGCAGTAGTAGAATGACAAGCAGTAACAGAATTGCCCCAGAACGTCTGGATGACTGCTCTGGCAGCTTTTTTGTGGGTGCTCCTCGTCCTGCTCCGCCCGCTTTAGGACGTTGTGAACCTACATTTGTTGCGGCACGTACAGGGACATTTGTTTTTGGACGCATTGTTGTTGTGGTGCGTGGCGCAGGGCTAAGTATCTGCTGCGAGGCACGCTTGCCCGTTGACTTTTTGTTGGCTGCGGGTGTTTCTGGCACATCGAGAGCTGCGGAATTTCTGGGACGCGCACGAGGTACGACGGGCGCAAACTCTTCCGGTGCAATGATAGTGGTTGGTCGCTCCTCGATAGGGGGAAGATCAACATCATCGTCGAGGTCTTGCCGTCGAGAAGACGACGTACTGCCCTCTCTATTTTCATGCCGACTGCTTCGTAACCCATTAGGTCGGTAGAGACGTGAGGGTCCTGCGCTTTCCTGCTGTTCTTGTTCTAATGGTTCACTCCAGGAATGATGTGGAGTATCGTCAATAATTGGTGGCGCATCAAACATAGCCATGTTTATGCCAGGGTCCTCACCAAGGTCTTCTACCTGTATCCCACTCTCTATCACATGCCCAGGCTCCTCGTGAGGACTCTCGTAGAGACCATGCTCTCCTGTATCAAGGCCGTTGATAATGGCAGAACCGCGTTGCTCATGGAGTGACGACGAAGGCAGATGATCGTCCATTAGAGGATATGCATCTACATCTGGCTCTACCACATCGGCAGGCTGTTGCGGCAATGGAGTTGTTCTATAGCTACTTCCTTGTACGCTATCATCCTGTGTATCAGAATGAGGTGTTATTCGTGGTGTCTTGGGTAAACCTGAAAATGCTAACGGCGCAGCGGGACTCTCACTATACTGCTTGCGAATGTTCTCCGCATGTTTATAATCAACATCGTCCGCCCAGTAAGTCCCTGACTCTTCTTGCTGTGGATCTAACGGAACCTGACGCAAATTGGTAGGTGTTGTATCCGCATGGATATCGTAAATCTGTCCTGGCTGTGGCTCGTTGAAGGACGTGTTTTTTCTCTTCAAATTCCCTGTTGTCGTAGCTTCAAAGGGATGTTCTGTATCGCGCACAGGAGAAGAAGACTCAGGAAGTGGACCGTACCACGAACCCAATGGTTTCTCAGTCCGTGCAGCATTACTTCCGGTACGTCTGGTAAGCGTTGCCTCATCCTCTGCGTCAGGAGGAAGCTGCACCGACGGTTTTTTAGCCGCCTGCATTCGTGCCTGTGAAGACGTGAGCTTACTTTTCGCTGCTCCACGACCGGGACGGGTCGCTGGACGTGACTTGCCTGTGATTGACGATGCTTGCGAATGGGCGACACGGAACTTACCAGCCTGTGCGAGTGAGCGAATTTGTGGATCAATGCTAACAACCAGAACATCTTTCCCCATTCTGCGTACATCAGCATGAAGCACACGCCATGCGACAAGGCTGCGAAGTTGCGTTTGTGCAGGAATAACCAGCGTCACTTGTCGATTAGGTTCTTTTTCCAGACGCTCACGTACACTCGTTACATCGTCTTCTGCACTAATATAGATTGATGTTTCATCAGTCATGAGAAGCTTTTATACCCCCTACAGCGCATGTACGTCTCATTTACAATAATTGCACGTTCCAGGATGGGCGAATGAAGCATTACAATGGCGACTCTTAGATATGCATGGTGTCGATAACGCGATTGAGTGCCCTTTCCAGAACGTTGTTTTCATTTTGTAGCTCAATAGCCTGATATGCCAGAGCCATCGGCGTAATATCTTGTGCGTTAACCAGGAAGCCTTCCTGATCTGTGATGGAACCTACCATTTCGGGTTGAACGGTCCGAATAATTGGTTGGCGCGAGAATGGGAGCCGCTCCGTCCACGGAAAACTCTCCATACGATCAAGTAGGTCGGGCAGAGCTGACCCACCGCCTACCATATAGATGGCTGGTGGTAAAAGTTCTCCCTTGGCAAGCTCTTCAATCAGCAGTTCGACGCTATCCATCCATGTCTGACATTCAGGTGCAAGAATAGCCTGTATCTCATCGTAACTGCCGCCCTTGATTTCTCCGTTACTATAACCTACTTTGAGCCGCTCTGCATCTTTAATCGAGACACCCTTACTTGTGGCTATACGTCGTGTAAAGGTCCGTCCCCCTAATGCAAACATACGTGTCTCTTCGATACCGCCTTGACGCACTAACGCAATATCTGTTGTGCCACCACCGATATCAATAAAAATCGCGCCACTATCAGCACTAGCATTGGTACTAAGACAACGTGCTAATGCATACGGTTCGGCCACAATCGTGACTAACGTCAAGTCTAAGCCTTGCGCGACAGTCTCTAATGCTCCCAGTTGCATTAACGGCGCGAAGGCACTAAAGAGCGTAAGAGTGAAGTGCCGGCCACGAAAACCGATAGGATTCGAGACGATCTGCCCATCAATACGTGCCGTGATGACCGCGGCATTGGTCAAGCGAACCTCGATATTCTGATAACCTGTTTCAGCGGCAATGCGCTCTTTGGCGTTTTTCAGAAGTTTCTGCTGCGCGTTTGTGATCAGCGTTTCCAGCTCTTCGGCGGTGATGGGTTTTGAGGGTTGTTGTCTCTGACGACTCACAGTGGTAGAACTTCCCTTGACCAGTTCACCCGCAATTCCAATCACTGCTTGTGGCGCGATAACGCCACCCGCAGATTGTTCTGCCTTAATAAGAGCCTCGTTGCAATTCGAGATAACACCTGGTATATCGGTGACGATTCCATCGGACATGTGAGAGTAGCTTTGTGGATGACGACCCACTCCTAACACTTGAGCGTGATCCCCATGCACCTCGATAATGATTGCCTTCGCGTAAGCCGTTCCGATGTCGAGTGCAGTAAAAAGTTGACGCTCCCCATTGCCACCACTAGTGAGCGGAGGCTGTGGGTCTTCGTCGTACTCTTCCTCTTCGTATTGCAGCTCATCATAATATTCTGGCTCCTCTTGTCTTCTCGATAAGAGGCCAAAGAGACGTTGAAGAAGATTAGCCATGTACGTATCCAAACTCTGTTGCTTTATAAACCATTTTGTCCGATTTCCACCTGAATATTTTCCGCTTATGCAGTGACATGATACAGCAATTCCTACAGTTTAATATTATCTTTAACAAACTGCGGTACGAAATCAAGGGCGGTACCCAGCGCAGCCTTGTTCTTACCGCCGCCCTGTGCCACTTCAGGACGACCACCACCTTTTCCACCAAGAAGCTCACCAACCGCTCCCGCAAGTTTACCTGCATGTAAACCCCGTTTTGTGAGTGCCGCGTCGATGTTTACCTGGATACCAATGCGTTCGCCCGCATTGCTTGCCAGCACAACGACACCTGGATGCTGCAGTTTGCTCCGTACCGTTTCGCCCATCTCACGCAACACTTTGTCGTCAGCTACATCTACAGTTGTTACAACAACTGGGATACCTGCGACATCTTGAGCGCGTCCAACAAGAGCATCCACTTGTCGTAACGCAGCATCACGTTGAAACTGTGCCACCTGACGACGTGCAATCGTAAGTTCTTGCAACAGTTGCTCCACGCGCCCTTCCAGAATATCCGGCTGCGTTTGCAGTTTTGTAGCAATGCTCTCTACCAATGTGGAACGGCTCCGCAGATATGCCTCCGCAGCACGCCCTGTTAACGCTTCGATACGCCGAATGCCCGCCGCGACACTTGTTTCTTGGATAGTAATGTAGATACCAATTTGCCCCGTTGAGGCACAGTGTGTACCACCACAGAGTTCCGTACTACTGCCCATCGAAACAACACGCACAAGGTCCTCGTACTTTTCGCCAAAGAGAGCCATTGCCCCTGTTGCCATCGCCTCTTGCAACGGCATGATTGTCGTTTGGACAGGGAAGTCTGCCCGAATCCAACGATTAATCTGCTCATCTACCTGCGCCAGTTCAGCATCACTTAACGCATGAGGGCAGGTGAAGTCAAAGCGGAGACGCTCTGGCTCAACTAGCGACCCACGCTGCTCTACCTGTGGCCCGATGAGATTGCGTAACGCTTTATGCAAAAGATGTGTCGCGCTATGGTTACGCATCGTGTCTTCACGCCGTTGCTCAATCACGTCGGCCTGAATCGTATCGCCCACACGCAAATGTCCCTCGTTCAAGGAACCATAATGGACAATTAAGCCTTTTAAAGGACGACGTGTATCTTGCACCGTAAACACACCTGTTGCACTGATAATATCACCTCTGTCACCAATTTGACCACCACTTTCGGCATAAAATGGTGTCTTATCGAGTAACACAAGTGCCTGTTGGGGCGCGCTCATGCTCTCCACCTCTGCCCCGTCCACAACAATGCCCACAACCTTCGCGCTTCCAGTAATACCTTGATAACCAGTAAATTGAGTGGGACCAAGCCTCTTGAGCAAATCCGCCAGCGCGCTATCATCTTGCGCCTGCACAAAGGTATTCGCCGAACGACTACGCTCTTGCTGCTTCTGCATCGCTTGTTCAAAGCCAGAGGTATCGACGGTAAAGCCCTGTTCAGAGGCGATCTCTTGCGTCAGTTCAACAGGAAAGCCATGTGTATCGTACAGCTTGAAAACTGCTTCACCTGGAATAACCGTCTGTGCTTTCTGTTTTAGGCCATCCAATAGTTCATTCAGCAAGAGCAAGCCTGTCGTCAACGTTTGCCCGAACTTCTGCTCTTCGAGGTTCAAGATATCAAGAATACGCTGTTGCTGAGTCCGTAGTTCGATATAGTGGTCGCTCATCAGATCAATGACGGTGGTAGCAGCTTCAGCTAAAAACGGCTTGTCCAGCCCTAGCAATTTGCCATGACGCACTGCACGTCGTAGTATACGGCGGAAGATATAGCCACGACCCTCATTACTTGGCAATACTCCATCGGCAGCTAGGAAGACTAACGCTCGTGCGTGGTCGGCGATGACACGAAGTGAAGTATCTGTCTTTGTATCTTTGCCATAGGTCGTGTTGGCAAGGCTTGCGAAATGGTCAATAACAGTACGGAACATGTCGGTATCGAAGACCGACTCTTTGCCCTGGATGACCATAGAGAGACGTTCCAGGCCCATACCAGTGTCTATATTCTGGCGTGGAAGTGGTGTGCGCTTGCCATCGAGGTCCTGGTAGTACTGCATGAAGACGAGGTTCCATATTTCCAGGAAGCGTTCACACTCACAGCCTGGTTTGCAATCGGGCAAACCACAGCCATGCTCAACACCACGATCATAGTAAATCTCGGAGTCGGGACCACATGGTCCAGAAGCTCCCGGCGGTCCCCACCAATTGTCTTCCAGGCGTACAATAGCTTCGTCAGGGAAACCAGCAATTTCATGCCAGTGAAGAGGTGCTTCATCGTCCTCTGGATGCACGGTTGGATGCAAGCGGTCGGCTGGCAATCCAACAACTTGTGTAAGAAACTCCCAGGCGAAACCAATGGCCTCACGTTTAAAGTAATCCCCCACCGAGAAGTTTCCCAGCATTTCAAAGAAGGTCAAGGTACGCTCATTTCCCACCTTGTCAATATCTGTCGTGCGGAAACATTTTTGCGACGAGGTAAGTCGAAGTGCAGGTGGTGTCTCACGCCCTAGAAAAAAGGGAATCATTTGCTGCATACCCGCAGTAGTCAGCAGTACAGTCGGGTCATTATGTGGCACCAGCGATGAACTGGGCATTTTATAATGCCCCTTGCTGGCAAAATATTCAAGATAGCGCGCACGTACCTGGGCGCTTGTAATGGTAACATCTACAGACACAACAGCCTCCTCGATGTGAGCATCAACCGTCTTTGCTCCGATGTGCGCCCACTCATGTCAGGTATCGCACACGTTCATGTTTTTATACAAGAGTCCACCATATGGGTGTCCTCAAATGTGTTGTAATATATGTACAACGATACGTACTATTATACGCTATATGTCTATATGACAATAGGGATATACACGCATGGGCATTATAACAAACGCAAGAAGACAGCGCAATGGATAATACGGAATCGCTTGTTCTCCCACAGCGCACTTTACTCGTTCTATGTGGAGGAGCTGGTGCGGGAAAGAGCACCTTTGCGCGTAGCGTTGTGGCGGAGCACTCTGGACAAGGCTTGCGCGATACGTCTATTGTCTCTTCCGATTATTGCCGTGCGCTTGTATGTGACGACGATAACAATCAGCAGGTAAGCCGTGATGCATTTGACCTGCTCTACTATATTGTCCACAAACGTCTCTTACAAGGACGTTTCACGCTTGTAGATAGTACCGCATTATACGCTCAAGCAAGACTTAAGCTCTTGGAGATCGCGCAAAGGCATCGCTATACTACCTGCTTGCTCATCTTTAACACATCCTTCGCGACGAGCGTACAACGGGACCGTACACGCACACGTATAGTAGGTGAAGATGTTATTCGCTATCACGAGGGTTTGCTACGTCAAACGATGGCTGAAGTGCCTCAAGAAGGGTGGCATCAAGTTCGTATTCTCGAGGAAAATAGTCCCCTATGTAGTATAATTATCAGTGGGACATAGCGATATGTTACATGGAACGAGGGTAAGCAAACGTTCTTTATACTAAGGGTCAATCTTACCTTTCTGGAGAGAGTGAGCGGTAGACAGAATGAATTATCAAGAGTATAGAAACAACGAAAACTCGCTGCACGGTGTGTACAATCAAGCAACAGACCCATTCATGAGGAGTGTTGCGGTACCGATGACAGCAACAACACCGTATATTCTCAAGGAGACACGAGGCCAACGTATTCAACGGAATATTAAAGGCTTTTTCGCCGCTATTGTTCGCAAGTTTAATCAACTTCTTGGTCTGGGCTTGACGGTTCTATTATTGCTACTGTTCACGCGCTTTATCCTGAACTTTTTTGAGATTACCACCAGCGTGTTTACTGGTTGGGTTTCCACGCTCACTGCTCCCCTTGTCTATCCATTCGAGAACTTAGCACCTGCCATTCTCTATAAAGGGTTTAGTATTGACGTTACTACACTCGTTGCCATCGTTGTCTGGACCATTGCAGTGCTCATTGTACGTCGCTTTATTAACTTATTAGCAAGCAAATGGTAAAACATGCGTGACATACTATGGCAACGGCCAGATTTACGGTTTCCAGTGCCGTTTGATACACTTTTTTTTGATGTAGATGGTGTCCTGATCGACACCATCGCTTCATTTCATGCGACTGATATCGCGGTCGCTGAATATGTAGCAGGAACAATACATGGTCTCGATTGGGGCCAGCGCGAGGGCAAGACGCTGCTGACAATCGCCGATGTTGATGCCTTCAAGCAAGCAGGGGGATATAATAACGATTGGGATATGTGCTATCTGCTTGCCGCACTCGCTACAGCACGGTTGCGCGAATGGAAGGGAACGGTCCTCGCTGAATGCACAAGCCAGGAATGGGCAGTTCTTTCTCGCACAGCAAATCTGCAAGGGCATGGTGGTCGTGAATGGGTTGATACAACATTTCCTCCAAGCACACGTCTTGACTACGATATGATTGGCGATATTTACCACGAGTATTACTGGGGCGCGACAGATATCCGTAGACGCTTCGGGCGTGAGCCACATTATCTACCGACGTTCGAGGGTTTTGTACAACATGAGAAGATGCTCTACCCACCAGACTTTTTCACACGGCTACGACATGCAGGCATACAGCACCTAGGTATGATTACTGGACGCGTGGGACCAGAAGTTGACAGTGCGTTAGAGCGCATGGAAGCCTACAGCAGCGAAAAGTGGTGGGAGACGGTCATACCCGCCGATATCTGTCCCAAGCCGGACCCACAAGCGTTACGACTGGCGATAGCCGCGACAGGTGCCAAAGGTGGACTCTACATCGGGGACACCGCCGACGACTTCGATCTCATTCAACGCTATCGAGATAGTAAGAGCAGCGCAGAACCGGACTTTCTAGCGGCGGTGCTCGTGGCCCATTCACAAGAGGTTGAACTGTACAAGCAACGCGGTGCAGACATTATTGTAAAGTCGGTAGAGGACCTACTGTCATGCTTGCCACGATAAAGAGATGCGAAAAGGATAAGAGAATACGCACAAGATGAGTTGGTGTGGCATGCCACACCAACTCATCTTGTGCGTATTCTCTTATCCCTGTTCTTTCTCGCGTTTCTGGGCGTCCTCGATCAGACCAACTAAGAATTGGAGTTTCTTGATGGTGTGCTCGGCGTTGCGTTTGTTGCGCTCGTAGCCATCGGGGGCAAGCAGTTGGACCCAGGTGCGAATGTCTTCTTCGGGTACATCGAACCATTTGGTATCGGCTTGCAGACGGAGATAGACGCGCATCTGCGGGTCTTGTTTCTTTTTGACGGGACCCGTGACTTTGCTTTCACCAGCACTCTCAGCTTCGTCGGCGGCGACCGCGGCGGCAAGTTCGTCGGCGGGATGAAGTTCAGTATAGAGAGCTTCCACGTCACCTGCACGGAAGAAGGCGTCACGGCCCACACCTCTATGCGTCTTGATGCGTCCCTCTTTAATCCATTGATCGAGTGTCACACGGTCTATACCAAGGCGTCGTGCGGCCTCGCCCGCATCGACAAAGGCGAAGCGACCGCTTCCAGGTTTACTTACCATCGTCTGTATTTTCCTCTTTAGGTAGTGTTCTATAAAACATGAGCAGAGTGCTTCCATAACGGCGTTCGTCGGTGAGCACAAGCCGATTGCATGGCACAGCAGCGACATTGGAACGTTCTTTTGGATGTATTTGAATAATTACAAGACCATCCTCCATCGGCACCAATGGCGAGGTATCGAGGAGTGGCAACATACGCGCCGCCATCTCTTGATATTGAGGTGGCGCGACATAGATAATATCATACACACGTGTCGCGCTTGTGGCTTGAGTATGTAGAAACTTAAATGCGTCGGCTTGAATTGTCTCGGCGCGGTCCGCGAGCTTTGTAATCTGTAGATTTTCACGCACGAGTTTGAGTATTTTATAGTCCATTTCTATAAAGGTTGCGGAGGCCGCGCCTCGACTCAATGCTTCGATACCAACGCTACCCGTACCCGCGAAAAGGTCCAGAAAGCGCGCATCGACAACCTCATTAGAAAGAATATCGAAGAGGGCGGTCTTGACCCGATCCATAATGGGTCGTGTGCCTGTCATTGTCTTGAGTGTTTTGAGCTTGCGGCCCTTCGCCTCACCTGTTACCACGCGCAATAGCATCTTCCTCCAATAGCAATAGGACGATCTCGGTATCGGTCATAAAATCGTCTTCTTTGGCCCATGAGATGAGCGACTCGACCTGCTCGACCTTTAACTTCTTAAACGACGAGACGCCCCAGATACCCTCAACAAGGTCCTGTAACTGCTCTTCGCTCACCTGTCCATCCGTGACATTGCTCAACACTTTGAGACGTGCGGGATTGGCAAGAGCGGCTCCTTGCGAGTCACGAAACTTGTTGACTAAATTCTTGGCATGCATACGTTCATGAGGAGTCAATTCACGTTGCTGGCCCAAAGCCGCCAATTCGCCTTCGTCAAGTTCTTCCTCGTCCTCGATGCTCGCCAACACGTCCTCAAAGTCTTCTTCCTCATCAAAGTATGAGCCACGTCCATTACTCGTAGTAGGTGGACGCGACCCTTGAGCATGTGTCTCGGCAGCAGGGGTATTTGTTCGTATCGGAGTTGGCTGTTTGGATGATGTTGGAGTTGGCGTATTTGTCAGTTTGCCCGAAGGTGTTTCGCTCTTAGCAATCGGTCTGCCCGCTCTCTCCTCAGCAGATGCGTTCCCTTCAGTACTCTTTTCCATTACGCCATTTGCATCCGGGTTAACCATACGCTGTAACTGGTCTAGTTTCTCGCGCAGATTAACTCCACTGAGTGATTTGAGTTTCAGCATTTCCATTGCCTGTGTAGGGTTTAGGTCAAAGCGATCTTTTACCACACGAATAAATTGTGGAATGGAGAGATTGCCACTAATATCGCCTGTTGTTGGCATACTCACACCCATTGTTGGTTGACGTTGTGAGGAGGGTGGCGTCTGCTGAACTGCCGCCTCTTCGTTGCTCACAGGTGCTACGTCGGACAACTCTTGACGCTCCTCACGTACCTCACGTAGTGGTTGTGAGGCAGGCGCGGATTGGGTACTGGGGCGTGAATTTGTATTGCTCGTTACAGGTATGTTCTGCTGAGGAGTCGCTTGTGATGGTGCAGGTCTCCCGACCGCGCGTGGCGGTGGGGCGACAGAAGGTTTGGCAGTTGGCGTTGGTGCCGGAATATTGCCCTGTGTTGGCTGTACGCGCTGTAACATCTGCGCGATACGATTTTCGACATGGCCCGTAAGCTGATTTATCCCTTCATCAGCTTCTCGCAGCAATTGCTCGCGTTCGTCTTCGTCTGCTCCAATTGGCATAGGTACGCCGATCTCTATAGTGCGCGTCCTGCCTGCTAGAGTAATACTCGTCGAGTAGCGTAGCCAGATGTAGTTTCCTGCTCCTTCCAGCGTGTTCTTTCTGCCATCCATAAGTGTATCTACCTACCTTCCTGCCATTAGCGTTACACGTAACGTGGACATTATACCAAATATTGGGTCAAGGTTATAGAGGAAATGCTAGGAAATGGAGTATATCGGTTCCAACATACTTCATTTCTTCCTATCATTAGAATAAAGTAAGCCTCTCACTCTTTACGCTTTAGAATGAGACTCTTCTTTAGACCGCTACGTATTAAAGACAACGAGGTTTTCTTCCCTCATCAGACTTTTTGTGTCCTTTATCATTCTTTCTGTTCACATCACCACTAGTAGGAAGTAACAATCATCATGGCAACAAACGCCCAACAACGAGGAAAAACAAATAAAACTGGGGCCAATGGTGCAATGGAAGCATTCAGCAAAGACGTAAAGCCATTACAAGGTTTTCTTGTCAAGCTTAATAACGATTGGGTATTAAACCTTGCATGTATTATCGCATATAATATGTTGATGGCAATGTTACCTATCTCGCTTGCTCTTGTCGCAATTCTCAGTCTATTCCTGGGCAACACAAGCATTCGTACAACCGTTATTCACCAGATAACAGCATTGTTTCCAGGGTTAGCAAGTCAGCAGAACGCTTTGGATCTGGCCTCGAAACAACTCAGTCAAGCATCCGGGTTTATTGGCATTGCAGCTATCGTGCTTGGCATCTTCTTTGGTTCATTTCTGTTTCTTGTAACCGAGGGATGTTTAGATGTTGTATATCGTGTGCGACAACGCCCGCCAGTGCGTCAATTCATCATGGCCTTTTGTATGCTGATCGCGTTTGTTATTCTCATTCCAATCATGGTGTTTGCCTCGGCTGCTCCAACGCTTGCCTTCTCCATCTTGACAAAAATACCTCTTCTCAAGAGTATTCCGGGCAGCAGTTTCATCTTCATCAGTGTTGGTGGTATTCTTGGTGGCTTGCTCACCTCGTTCATTTTATTCGAGCTTATCTACATTGTTGTTCCCAACCAGCGTATTAGCTGGAAGAATAGCTGGCGTGGAGCAGCATTGGCAGCACTGGCAACAGAAATATTTCTGGCTGTGTTTCCGTTCATAGCCGCGCACTTTTTTAGCGGTTACGCAGGTCCTTTGGGCTTCGCTGTTATCCTACTACTGTTTTTTTACTACTTTGCGATTATCCTCTTAGTTGGTGCGGAGTTCAATGCTTTTTTCTTTGAAAAGGTGCTTCCTATCCCTAACGATATCGTGACATTTGTCAGCACAATGGCGGGCAAGTTGAATAAAGACATGTCCCCGGTCGAATCTCCATCTCACGTCGATACAAAACCGACGGAAAAGGCCGACCAGAAACATATCGAAGAGGCAAAAGGTTAATAGCGATGATGCATGACGAGAACCACGAAGAGAACGTGAGTGAAAATGAACAAAACATCAAAGCTACAAAGCTTTTAGGAGACGAGAAGAGGCAAGGCGTATTAGGCCAGGTGCGTGGGCGACTCCAAAGAGTCGCCACTACTCGTTGGGTTCCTAAGCAGGTTGAGACTGTTCCTCTTGATGCTGCTCATCGAAGTGAAGAGGTAGCGATAGAACCGGTGAAGGCTGATGATGTGCTCATTGATCTTGCTCGCTGGATACGACGGCTTGTCATTCCGCTTTCGTTGCTCGCATGGTCGGGGGTTGTAATCCTCATTCTATGGGGAATAAGCCGTGTCACGCAAGCACTATTGTTACTGGTCGTTGCATCTCTACTGGCCTACGCGCTTGCACCTCTTGTAACACTGTTCGGGCGCGTCATGCCACGTTTCCTGGCGATCATTCTCGTGTACCTCATTGTCCTAGGCGGAGTCAGTGCGCTGGTGTACCTTGTCATACGCACTGCGGTTGAGCAAATCACCTCGCTCTCGGCCAACCTGGGATTTCTGCTAGCACCAACAAGTAGCGGTCATCCAACGGCAATAGAACAGACCCTCAGCTCATTTGGTATCTCATCAAGCCAAATTGCTTCTATCCGAGCACAGGTTATTACGCAAGCAGAGGGACTCGCGGGGAATATTGTGCCATTGCTTACAGGAGTGGTCAATGCCACGCTAGATATTCTTCTGGTCGCGGTACTCAGTATCTATTTACTGATTGATGGTTCACGCGTCACACGTTGGTTTCGACAGAGTATGCCAAGGCGTCAACGGGGTCGTGTTCGCTTTCTCTTGGAGACGCTACAAAGAATTGTCGGTGGCTATATTCGCGGTCAACTCCTGTTATGCAGCCTTATTGGAGTGTTAGTGGGTGCTGGCATGCAAATTTTGGGCGTACCATATGCTCTCCTACTAGGTGTGCTGGCATTTGTTTTCGAGTTCATTCCAATACTAGGGACATTAGCTTCTGGTGCCATCTGTGTGTTATTGGCTTTGACAAAGGGTGGATGGGTCCTCGCGGTCATTGTGCTGATCTACTTTGTAGTAGTTCATGTCATAGAAGGCGATGTGGTCGGACCACGTATTGTTGGTAAAGCGATTGGCCTTCATCCAGTAGTTGCCCTACTTGCATTAATTATTGGTGGAGATCTCTTTGGCATCTGGGGTGCTCTGTTCGCTTCACCAATCGCTGGCGTTTTGCAAGCATTCGTTGTTGCATTGTGGTCAGAATGGCGCGAGATGCATCCCGATGATTTTCAGCAAGCGAAAGACAATCTCACAGGCAGGGTTGAAAAGAATTTAGCGGACAAAGTGCTTGAGCCAGAGCCGGAAGCTAAACTGTTGCTAGAGGGAGAATAGGCAGGTCGCTCTTAAAATACACTTCGCTTCACACCAGGCAATCGCATCTTAATTTGCGGATCATTACGATAAGCCACTTCATAAGTTGAGTTTTATCAAAGCTCAACTTGTAAGTTCGCACTACAGGCTGAACCAAAAATTAGATGCGATTGCTTTGCGCTTCACACCAGTACGTTTGCAATAGAGGCTGAAGTAGCTTATAGTAATATCAAGTCGTATTTTGAATATAGCCCTTTCGCTGAAAATCTGCCGCTTAGCAAAATAGGATGCGTGGGAAATAGCTATAGAAAATCTAAATTGTACCTATCAAGTAGGTCACGGGATGGCAAGGGTGGAACGCACTCCTAATGAGTGGGAAGGAAGCAAGGCATGAACGATACCGAAGAGGATGGAATCATTCCTGAGAACACACTAAACACTCATAACGAGATAATGGGCGAACAGACATATCTCCGCTTGCTTCAGACAGAGCGACAGGCGCGCCTCAGCGCGGAAGCGGCTCAACAACGTCTCTCTAATATTCTCGATCATCTAACCGATGGCCTCATGATTTTCGACTCCGACTGGCACTACCGCTATATCAATCCTCAAGCGGAACCTTTCGCGGGGAAACCACAGGAAGACCTGCTGGGCAAGAACGTATGGGAGGAATTCCCCACGCTAATTGGCTCCATATTTTATCAGCAGTATCATCACGCAGTGGCAGTACAAGAACCTGTTGCCTTTCGGGTGTTCTCCTCCCTCCTCAATAACTGGTTTGATGTTCGTGCCTATCCCATCCCTGATGGCCTGGTCGTCTATTTTCGTCAAATCACAGATCAGGTTCATGCAGAGGAAGAGAAGCGACAGCTTTTGGAGCTAGCACAAGAGGCTCGCCTCGAAGCAGAAGCTGCCCTTGAGGTTCGTAATACATTTCTTTCAAGCATATCGCATGATCTCAAAACACCTCTATCAGCAATCAAAGCGAATATGCAACTGGTGCAAAGACGCATAAGACGGAACCCATCAAAAGAGGGTGAATGGATCACTGAGCGTTTAGAGGCAATGGAGCGAGCACTCACAAAAATGACCGGCATGATTGATGACCTTTTGGGCCTCTCGCGACTGCGAGCGTCGCAGCGTCCAGAGGAAGGCTTTGTTCCACTTGATCTTGTCCCTCTCATCCAAGCAACTGTGATCGAACAGCAAGCCACAACTCGACGACACAAGTTGCTACTCACCATAGATGGGATATCTCTTCCTGTAAACGGCAACGCCACACGGTTGGACCGAGTTATGACCAATTTACTGGGCAATGCGATCAAATATAGTCCAGAGGGAGGGAATATCACCATTGCGGTTACGAAAGAACAGCATGATGGGCAGATGTGGGCACAACTATCATTGACAGATCAGGGCATGGGCATTCCCGCATCAGACCTTCCGCATATCTTTACTCCTTTTCAGCGGGCAAGTAACGTGATGAACCATATTCAAGGAACAGGCATTGGGTTGGCAAGCGTCGCTCAGGTGATTGAGCAGCATCGGGGAACCATTGCGGTCACAAGTGAGGAGGGGAGAGGAAGCCAATTTACGATACGCATCCCGTTACTTTCAGGAAACATATCAGCAGAAAATAGATAAAAGGAATGACCATGTACTCACAGCAATACTTGATAGAGAGCAAGAGGAAACAGGCAGCCGATACCCATATTTTAGTTGTTGATGACGACCTCAACTTGTGCCAAACCATTCAGGTTGTCCTTGAAGAGGAAGGCTTTGTGGTAGAAACAGCTCTGGATGGAAGAGAAGCCTTGGAACAGGCAGAACGCTTCCGGCCAGCGATGGTGGTTTTAGACATGGGACTGCCCCTGCTCGATGGCGAAGCGGTTGCCAAAGAACTGCGTGTGCGCTATGGTGTGACGGTTCCCGTTGTGCTAATGACTGCCGATGGACATTTCAGAGAAAAAGGACGCCGTGTAGGAGCGGTCGTGGCACTTGAGAAACCCTTCGAGATCGACGATTTGGTCACGGCAGTCTATCAAGCCCTTTCGTCGCGTGAATAAGTGAGCAAGGGCATGCCCTTGCTCACTTATCAACACGTTCTTTTCTACCCCGTAAAGTCTCCCTGCTGACTAGCCAATAGAAGCTCCACCAATGTAGACATCGCTACTGACACCAGGACGTGATGTATAGAACTGCATGCCAATTTCGGAAACCTGACCAGTAAAGTTCACTGGTAGGGCGTACCATACTTTATTCCACTGACCAGGAGTTAAGGCAATTTCCGAGGAAAAGTGCCAATTGTGGTTAGGCTCAGAAACATAGAGCTTTGCATTCACAAGGGCCGCTTTATTGTCAACGTAAACGTATGCATCGATCATCTGCCCCGCCTTTGGTACCATTGCTAGTTTACTCTGAGAGATGCTGATGAATGGGTAATCATCTTCGCTTGCGTTAGCCAGCGTTATTTTCATTGAGTAAGGACCTGCAAACGTTCTGGTCGTGCTGATTGTTGGCTGTGAAATACCCCCTCCTACAGCACTCCAACCATTAATACTTCCATTTGCAAAAGAGAGCATCAGAGGAGCGTTCTTCGGCAGTGTTGCTGGCGGCTGGCTGACCGTCATTACAGGCAGTGTAGAGCCTTTGACCATCACATTTTTGTATTCTTGCTGGAATATTGTGCCCTCAGAACCAATCTGCCCATTGTTGCTGACAAGTGGCATTGGCTGATTTGTCGCAAAGTATTGCATAGAGGCAAAAATGCGATTCTGCTCTAGCAATTCCATCGCTTTGGTTGTCCAGGCATTGATGAAAGCCTGATTGTTGTACTTGCCGTCTTGAATTGCTTTATTGTCCGTATACTGTTGATCGGAGGCATAGTTCCATTCGGTAATCCAGATAGGAAGCTCTGTTCCAATAGCTTCTCGCATAGCAGCACGAGCTTGTGCAAAGTGGACAGGCCATGTGTCCAAGAGGGACAGACAGAAAGCGGCACTCCAATTGACGCTACATGTATACTCATGCCAACTTATACCATCGGGACGTGGCTGTGCCAGTTGCAAGAAGGTTTTGAGATAGCGACGTGAAAACTGGTAATTATCGGGGGCGATGAAGCGAGCAGTAGGAAACGACTCTTTCAAAGATGGTATAACCAAGTTCCAGGCCGATGCATATTGCGTCGCATTGACACCATTCAAATCCGACTCATTCCCGAACTCGAAGTAGATAGGCTCTTTGCCAAAAACAGGCGTGAGTAGACCAAGCGTCTTCATATCGCTTTCCAAAAGTGGCGCGGATTTAAACTCAGGGCCGTTTATGATAATAAGTGGCACAGCACCTATCCCTTTGATGGCCTGTGCCGCATTCACCTCTGTTTGTGGATTCAGAGTGGAGCGAGTTGGCATACGAATGATACGTACACCAATATTCTTGAGAGTCTGACGTATAGCTGGCGAATTCAAAATAGGCTCATCATTATCATGGAAGAGTGCCATGTTTGTACCGAAGAGCAGGGGAGAAATTGCTTTATTGTTCGTAATCGAATTTAAAGCAGGTATGGTTTGGCCCACTTGCGTCGGTGAATTGCTTTTCTGGTAAGTAGTGGAAGGCGAAAACGTTTTGTTTTGTGCGACCCATAAAACAGCCACAATTACCAGGATGTTAAAAATGACCGCGATAAAAGGCGTGCCTTTATCCAAAGCAGAGACGTTACGTTTCTTAACTATTTGCGGCTGCTGCGGTACATTACTTTGTATTGCTGGCACCGGGAGTGGCGTCTGCATCGTACTCTGTATTCTTGGTACCGATGGCGGCGTCTGCATCGTACTCTGTACGTTTGGCATCGCTGGCTGAGGAGATAAAACTTGTTGTACATTCGTAGCCGGATGTTTAAACGATGACAGTGTTGTATATTTGCCAGTTGCCGGTGTTGCTGGTATCGGTGATACAGTTTGTCCATCGGTTGTTCCGGTTGTCAACCACGAAGGAACAGAATGTCTATCGGTTGTTGGCAAACGGAACAACGCAGGAACACGTTGCACGTCATTTTCAGGCGTCTGAATGGCGGTGGAGTCTTCCGCTTGGTCCGAATTAAAAGTCTTTGCGTGCGGCAAAGATTGCTGTGCTCTGCGTGAAGCATCACTTTCATAAGAATTCATAGTAGATCCCACCTAACCTTAGTAAGGTTTCAAACTAACGCTTTAACCACGTCAACATTTACTTGCAAATGTCCCTTTTGCAATATATGAGATAGAGAAAATAGAATATTGTTCTCAACACATTGAACGCATTGGATGGGGAGCGATAACAATATATATCTAAAAGGCTATACAGAGCAATCTCTCTACTAATGCTCCTTCTTCTCGGTTGATCGTGTACTTACTTCTGCTAACACCGAAACTGCATCCCATACTCATCAGAAAGCCACGCTGATTTCTGATGAGAAGGTTTACTTGAGAGAACTTGAGGCAAACGTGAGAATTGCATTGGCGGCTCTTTTGTAACCACCTGCATCATGGACGTGCTGCTGCATCGCCGAGACGTGTGTGTGGAATGATGGCTCAGTCATGATACGCTCAACAGATAGGCGCAAGCTTTCGGCGGTGAGCGTGCTTCTATCGAGCATAAGACCCAGGCCCAATTCCTCTACACGGCGTGCCGTCATCGCCTGTTCAGGCATTTGGGGGATGGCAACGATGGGAACGCCGTAATAGAGGCTCTCCATAGTACTGTTCATTCCACCGTGGCTCACAAAAGCTGTGGCGAGTTGCAAGATGTCCAGTTGTGGCACATATTGTTCCACAAGGAAATTCGCAGGAATGGGATCGAGGGCTGCTGAATCGACATTCTTGCCACGCGAGAGGACGACGAGCCAGGAGGTATCGCGGAAGGCAGCGAAACAGGTATTAAAGAATTCAGCCTGATTGTTAAACACAGTTCCAAGCGAGATAAAGAGCACCGTTTGATTGGCTAACTTCTCAAGAGGAAAACTGGTGTTTGCAAAGCGAGGAGCGAGAGAAGGGCCAACGAAGACAAATTGCCGCTCGTCAAACGTTTCACCTTGCGGCTGAAACTCACGTGGAATAAAAACGATGGTGAGTGGTTCGGCTCCAGCGAACATTTCTAGCATGCTAAACGGCGCGACATCATACCGTTGACACAATGCGGCGAGTTGCTCATTCAGTTGGGCGAACCGTTCGGCAAAAACTCTTTCCATGCCTTCCTGTCCGCCTGGCGCACCCTGCCCTGGCGATTCAGACGGTGCAGCGAAAAATGCTGAATTGGGGGAACTCGCTTGTCCACCCGCCATCATTTGCCTCATGCTAAAGTGCTCGTTGGCGGCATAACTAGGTCGCAGGAGAATAGCAGGAACGTGCAACGAACGGGCAAGAATTTTTCCAAACAAACACATTGCATCATACACAATAAAAGCTGGTTTCTCGGCACGCACGTCGTCAATGATTTGTGAGAGGACTGAAGTGGCCTCATCAACCATACGTAAAGGCATGAGGTTACTGCTATTACGCATCATATCTGCTGCCGAGAAACTGCTGGGTACTCTCATCTGCTCCATCGAGGAGGTATACGGGCGAAATGTTGCACCCGTAGCTTCAACTGCACCACGGAATTCTTCCGTCAGGTAGTAGATCACTTCCTCGCCACGCGCAACCAGTTCCTGAGCGACAGGAAGTGTTGGATTCACATGACCATAAGCGGGCATATTCGCAAACATGTATTTTGCCATTGATGTTTCTTTCTTTAATTTGTGATAGTAGTGATACGAAACGTTATTACCACATTACCACATCGTTACCATTACCTCATTACCAACACTACCTTGAGTGATAAAAAGAAGCCTCTGTATTTGTTCTTCCATCAATCCATAGAGACGATATATCACCGCGTCAATTGAATTTGCTAGAAATGTTGATGAGATGAAAAGGATACAATGTACGTCTCTTATGACAGAGAAACTGTTTTCTTATCTTATGATAAAAAACTGCTTTCTTGATACGTTGAAGAGAATATTGCGTTTTATTGGTGTTTGGAAGTCATTTGAGGTTGTAGTCAACTGCTACATGATATCCTTGACTATCTGAGATGTTACTAATTCAGGAAGCATTGACGTTCTTCGCTGCAAAGCTTCCACACTGTCAGGTAATGACAAAGAATGCTGGGTTCGTATGTAACCTAGAGAAAGAAAGTAATGTATGTTCAAAAAAATTCTCGTGATGGGTCCCATCCTTTTCATGCTCATCCTTGGGTTCACATTGATTCCTACACATATTGCACATGCTGATACATGTAGTAAAGCGTGTGGTCAAGACCCTGTGCAAGCCAAGTGTACAAACTTGCAGTATGTTATTTCGTCTATGGACTTTACCGTTAATACGAGCACGTGGAGAATTCGAGAAATGGGGACCAAATCCCGACGTACCGCTTGTAAAAATCAAGTATGGGCATCCCTCATTCTTATTAGTGGAACGAATTTTCTCGGTCCCTATCCCGCCAACACACAATATATAATGATTAATAGTGTCGAGTATGACATTCTTTCCTCAACTCAATTTCAAAGTGGTGCCTACACTAACATGGTCGATCATAGCAAGCATGGTGGCTGTGCATACTATATGAACGCCGCTGTAACTCCAAACATATATGCCGGAGCCTGCGAGTAGCTTCTTTTGAATAGAGAAGTTAGATGCGAGGAGACCGTTCCCGTTTTTGAGGTGAAACAGAGGAAGCGACCGTTTAGAGCTTGGAGAAACTGCTCGCTCCTCTGTTTTCAGGGTTAGCAAGGAACGTGTATAATAATCATCAGACAGAGAAAATGGCTCTCTGTTTTTGCAGACATAACGGAGGAATTGGGAACATGGACATTAAAAGAAGTGGCTCGCGGCCTTCCGGCAAAGGACCAGCCGAGTATTTTACTGGAGCGGTCCGCATCGACCCCTTGCTCGAGGCACCCGATCCGGCACGCGTGGTCGGTGCTAGTGTCACATTCGAGCCGGGTGCTCGGACAGCATGGCACAGCCACCCACTGGGCCAGACCCTGATCGTGACGGCTGGCAATGGGCGTGTACAACGCTGGGGTGGTCCCATCGAGGACATTCGTCCGGGGGACGTGATCTGGTTCCCACCGGGTGAGAAACATTGGCACGGTGCCACGGCAACCACGGCCATGACGCACATTGCTCTTCAGGAACGCCTCGATGGCAAGACCGTCGATTGGATGGAACAGGTCAGCGACGAACAATATCAGAGCTGAGCGCAGTATGGTATAGTGACCAGGTACAGGCAGTCCGACCATCAAACACACCGATGGCAACCATCTCTATGAGAAACAATGCAAGATTCGATACAGATCAGACCAGCACAGCCAGACGATGCTGAAATCGCGGCGACCCTGCTTTACTCAGCGTATACGCATACACACGTCACCTATCCTTTGCCAGAAGAACACGAGAGTGGGTTTATCCAGCGTTTACAGCACTCCTTCCGACAGGATGGCAATCGTTTTAGTTATCAGTACATCCAGGTTGCGACCCAGAACTCAGAGGTGGTCGGGTTGGTTTTGAGCTTTGGGGGTCGAGATGAGGCTAGACTCAACGCAGCCGTCGGAAGCTGGCTCGAACGGGAGGCTCAGGATGATGAATGGTATGTCGATGCGCTCGCAGTACTCGAAAATTGGGGTCGCAAAGGGATTGGCACGCGTCTATTGCAAGGTGCGGAACAGCAAGCACACCAGCACCACTATCGCAAAATCGCGCTGCATGTCGCGCAAGGGAACACACAGGCGTTGAATTTGTACACACATCTGCATTATGATGTCACCTTGCAGACCTTCCTCTATCAACGTCCCTATGTCCGCATGGTAAAACTACTGGAAAATGGGGAACAGGGAAACGACGCAACGAAGAGTAATCCGGCCAGATCGTCTTGATAAGAAACTCTTTGAGCGCATGTCCTACAACATTCTTTGATACATCTCCATATTATGAGTTCGAGGACGCCATAAAAGTGGTCCCTTTTGTCGAAATTTATTCCCTTGAGCAATAAAAAGGGGAGAGGCTTCTTTTGTCTGTTCACCAGCCCGAAGGGAGGAACGGGTATAGAGGTGAGCAGACAAAAGAAGCCTCAGTACAAAGGGGGGAAGGTATTTCTAATCCTTTAGACCTGTTGAACGAGGGACGCGACAAGGCGCGAAACGATAGAGGGACGATCAAAGGGGGAGAAGCCCACAAGCCGTGAGGGTTGGCTTAGGCTTTTCGTTGTGTTAGCCGCTTGCTTGCTATGAAATGAGTATACTTGATACACATTGGAATGTCAAGGATAAACCCTAGTATATTGGTACTATGCAATGGTTAAGAAACATATGGGGATTAGGATAGGCGTAGGGGAGACAGGGCCGCATTCGGAGAATGAGGAAGGTGGTCTCTCCTACAGATTGTTTCAAATCGCTAACAGACAAAAACGGCGTTACGAAGCTTCTCTTTTTTCTGATAATCGCCCGTGACTCAAGCAGTGTGCCAAGA
>CAWBXD010000010.1:0-102018 GCA_963792705.1 uncultured Chloroflexia bacterium
AGGTACAGGTTTATATGACAGGTGCTCTGCAAGTGTCATATAAACCTGTACCTCGCCGTGACTTTTGAATAGCCCTGTTCAGCACATTATGTGCGTTGGCTATCGTCTGCTCAGAAGCCGGACATGTTGGGTGAGGTGAGGACGCGGCTAAGAAACTGGCTTACGACACGCTTGTCCACACGGTTGCCGATACGCGCGAGGAATACATTCGCAGGCTCCATACTGACGTTTGGTTCAGTCGTGGGATACTCAGTAAAGCCTTGAGAGCCAAAAAGACGTGTGATTAGCTCACGATAGCGATAGACAGAGATATGGAGTCCTTCCGCGTCCCAGTGCCAATAGAGACCCATCGCGAAAAAGATCATATCTTCTAAGGCGTCGAGTTCGAGCGCGAAGTTGAGAAGGCTATGAGCGATGCCAAGGCCACGCCAGTTTGAACTCACCTGTACAGCGACCTCGTACACGTTCTCTATGCCTTCCCACCAATCGTCCGCAGGAGCGATTGTTACCTCGCCTATAATGTCACCTGCTGGTGTATGAGCAAGGGCAAGCGCACAATCTGGGCTTTTCGCGATATTGAGTAGCAGTTGATGCTCACGCTCTGGAATACGCGCAAAGGCATGAAGTCCACTGTCTGCCTTTAGTCGCTCCACCAATGATGGAGGACAAAAGTCACGCAAAAGGACTGTGCCTTTCGTGGTATCCAAAACTTTGCTCCGCGAGGGAGTGCTTACCCTATTCATGTGCAGGAGGTCGAAAAGGCCCGATAACGGGGAGCGTTGCCGTTGCGAGGGAAACGCGTGGCGCACAGGGTAGGGAATGAGGAGATGACGCACAAGGGCTACGGTGTGACTGTTTGTATTGCTGATAGACCAGCGACGTGGTTGAGCAGGAAAATCTTCTGCCCTATCTTTGAACAATGTAGGGAACGTGATCGATTCGTGTGCCTTGCCCATAACCTCCTGCGCGGCCTCTTCTTGTTCCTGAGCGGCAAGCCATTTCGGTTGCCAACGCGCTATCCACGCTTCCGGCAAGCGTTCAGGAAGCACTTGCTCGGACATTTCCGACCACAACGCACTCCATGCACGAGGCACAACACGGTAAAGGTCGTAGCCACCACCACCGACAGCCACCCAGCGTCCCTCACAATACGTGTGGGCTAACTGATGGGCAGTTTTCATCTGACGGGTGATGCCACGCATAGTTAAATGTAAGTGTGTTAGAGGGTCCCACGCATGCGTATCACACCCATGCTGACTGATAATGACGCTTGGCGCGAATGAGGTAATAAGCGGAGACAGGAGAGAATCCATCGCCTCTGTATAAGAGTCGTCTTCAGTAAAAGGCTCTAAAGGAATGTTGACGGAGTAGCCGCGTCCAACGCCGTTGCCCATCTCCAGTACATCGCCCGTTCCTGGGAAAAGATAGCGGCCTGTCTCATGAAAAGAAATTGTCATGACTCGTGGATCATCATAGAACGAACGCTGTACACCGTCGCCATGATGGGCGTCGAAGTCAATATAGAGTACCTTCGCTTCACTAGCTTGGAGCACATGTGCAATAGCAACGGAGGTGTCATTGTAGACACAAAAGCCTGAGGCACGTTCGGCCCATGCGTGGTGTAGACCACCGGCAGGATGAAATACGTGTAATGGTCGTTCCGCTTCGGTCGCAAAGGTTCCACCTTCTGGAAGTCCCATAACCGCGCTTAACGCAACAAGAGTGCCCCCCACGATGTTGGCAGTCACTTCGTGCATTCCTGGCAACGCGGGAGTATCGCCATCACCAAAGCCATATTTGAGAGCCAGGCGCGCGCGCTCTTCGCGCTCCTCCTGGCTTATATCTTTGTCCTCTGGTGTGCTCAAGGTTTGTACCGCTTGCACGTAGTCTTGTGTGTGTACAAGATAGAGTTCTTCAAGTGTGGCGGAACGTAGAGGTAGGCGTGTGTGCTCATTTTCATACTGCCACAGGTTTGTCTCTTTGAGTAAATCAATCAGTGCCTCTATGCGACTTGGTTGCAGAGGATGTTCTGGCCCGAAGTTATAATGCAATTCGGTTGGCTCAAACATGAGACGTGCTTTGTCAGGAACGGTACTCTTTTGTGGGTTAGCCATGAGATTCTCCATTGATAGGTGGTGTTACGAGAGAGTACTCAATACCTGCCTCTTGTAACCGAACTAATAATGCAGTTGGGTTGATTGTTCCTATTCGCAGATTAGCAATGAGTGGCACGGTACTCGTAAGTGGAGCGGCGATAATGCTACGTACCTGCACATGTAGTTCTGAAGCGATACGCAGTGTTTCTGCTAGAGGTGCTGTAGTGCCTAGTGGAAGAGTGATATCTAACTGCATCCCCGGCTCAAACGCACCCATCGAGCGAGCAAGCGCAAGTAAGAAATCGCTACGAGTGAGCAGTCCAACAAGAACTGTTTGCGTTTCCTGCTTTATTTGTTGGTATTCGACGACAGGCAGATAGTTTAAGCCACGTTCTACCAGTATTTGCGCGGCGGCTGCAACAGAGGTTATTGGAGTCACGCGAATGATTGCGCGATGCATTACTTCGACAACACGTCGCTCCTGCCAATGTTGATGTAGTACGTCGTTGGATGTTTCCTGTCGTGCAAGTGCGACCACAAGATCAACGTCCTGGGAAGTCAACATTCCTTCAAATATGCGTATCGTTTCGTGTGACTGGTAATCTTTGTGTTCAGGACCAGCAACAGCAATAGTTCGGACTACAGGAAGCTGGTGTACCTGATGCTGCCGTAACAGGTTTGTCGCATGGCTCAATGTATCGTCTGGTGCGACCGTCGTGAGTTTTGTTGTCATGATATCGCGTACTATCATAGTCCACCATCTTTTGAACTTAAAGAAGTGATGTTCTAAAGTACACTTCTTTTCAGGGAAACATCGTATTTAAGAGAGAACTACTGTGATTATCATAACACAGGCTCCTATGCTTTTAGAAAGAAGCAAAAAATTTCCTGTATATGAGAAGTATTTCCCTGAAAAAGGGGAGCAAAGTACTAGCGACCAAGAATGAATATTTGCACCATATAGTAAAGAGAAGCGAGGGCGAGAAAGACACTATAGCAGATAGCGATGATACGAGAGATGTTAAATGTTCCTGTCACCACGCGTGTTTGCAAGCTACGCCGAGCGAGACGGACAGCGACGACGAGAATACCAATTAATAAAATAATACCGAGAATGCGAACGCTCAAGGCACCACTAAAGAGCAGAAGTGGAATGATAACACCACCAAAGGCAAGGAAAGCACCAAGGATATCTAAAGCAGCTACCCCCATAAAAAGACCTTCATCATATTGCCGATGAAGCAACATCGGCGTGACGCGCAGGAGTACAACGACTCCTGCGGCATACGCGATAAGACTAACAAGCACCCAGAGGACATACTGCATATTTATTTCATCCCCATGCAAAATTGTGAGCGTTGGTTAAGAGCATACGCCCATGTACATCTCCCGGCAAAAACACGTAGACATCAGGAGTTGTCGTTGTATCCATAACCTCAGTACTTTGCAACACAAAGGCAGCACTATCGGTGCGCCATGTTACCTGACCAGCTAAATTCGGTGCATACTGCTGAGTAGACGTTGGGTTTGCAAGCGACGCAGTATATGGGCCGCTTTGAGCAGTCATATGGTACGCAGTCGCAACAACGGTCTGGTTATCAGGCCCCCACTTTAGTGTGACGTCTTGACTCAATGCAGTGGCAGGAACCTGGGCAAAAAGTCCGGTCGTCGAATTATCATTCAAGTTCAATGTCTGTACCGTTCCAGCAGCCTGATTGGAGCCAGTCGCAGTTATCATTTGTGCTACCAGTTGCTGACCATCTGCCGCAACATCCCACCCTGGCATTACAAAAGGGCCTGCTTGTGGCACTGCACACCAAGGTTCACTTCCCATTTGTAGCAGTTGCTTACTTTGTGTTTCAGGATGTGTTAACGAATGACTGTAAAGCACAATCTGACTTTGTTGCTCAAAAGGATGTACGACAACCTGATAAAAAAGTTGCTCGCTACTATAACGTAGTGAAAGCAGCAATGGCGTATTCTGTTGCGGATCAAATAGTGTCGCGGCGCCTAATGCATGTACAGGAAGCACGAGTGATAGCGTTTGTGCCTGTACATCATAGCGATACAACCCCGTACCCGTCTTGCCTTGACCACTATTGTACCACGCTAACAGGTGTGTCGTATCCTCCCAAAACGCATATTGCCAGGAACCCGTGCGTGGCCCCCCGCTCATTTGCACATTTGGGGACACAGCAGGAAGTGCGATCTGCGTAAACTGTTGCGTTTTTGTATTCATCACATAGAGAGCACCATTCGCGCCATAATCAGGGGCTGGACAGCCACCACCACCTACCCCATTGGGGCTAGCAGTAGTAATCAGGGCAATATAGGCATCACCAGAAGACCAAAGAGGTTGATGCCAAAAGACAAGAGGCAATTGACTATAGTCAAAGTGTGTCTCTTGCACAGGTGGAGTACCGTGCAAAGCGACCCATAACTGGTTGTTACGCACAAACGCATAGGAAGAACCTAATGTTCCTGCAGGTGCTGCTGCTACGTTTTGAGTGGAAGAGGTAGTAGTTGGAAGGACGGCTGGCGTTCCACTACCACGATCTGGCGTTCCACTTGGTATTGTTCCCACTCTTGCAGGTCCGCAAGCGGATAGTAATACAAGGAGTGAGAGCAGAAATGGGAGTACGGTTATTCCCAGAATTTTTTTAGACATGAGATATCCCCTCTCGATTATATACAGCGCGACGCCTTTTGGCCTCTTCTACCTATCTATGAAAGAGTTTAAAACGGATAAAGGTATCAGCTACGAATTCTATTACATAAGTCACTATGTATCAACGTGTATCACTGGTTCACTTTCATATCAATAGGTAATTCGGCTTATACACAGAGACCATGTGAAAGGAGTTTGACGCTATTCCTCTTTTCCTTTAAGATAAGCTCGGTTGCAAACATCATTTAATTCTCTAGTATGAAATAAGGTTGTATTATATGCCTGAACTTGTATGGAAAGGTAAAACCTCTCCCTTAAATGCCTCTCAAAACTCAATCGTTTCTCCGTTAACCATTCAGAACATAGAATACTACCCGGTTGAAGGTAAACAGAAACTGTTTATTGGTTCCGACTTCCCCGTGACGAAGGACTGGTATAATCGACTTATTCTCGGCGATAAAAACGACACTCTTCTCGCCCTCCTCAACGAGTTTACAGCGAAAGTTGATCTTATTTATATCGATCCACCTTTTATGACCGGACGTATTTTCTCAAGTGGTTCCGAGATTGCTTATAAAGACACGTGGGGAAATGATTTAGACGCGTACCTTCAATGGCTATACGAAACATTACTAATACTTTACAGGTTGTTGGTTGAAGATGGTAGTCTGTATGTTCACCTTGATTGGCGTACAACACATTATGCAAAACTGCTACTCGATGAGGTGTTTCAAGCATCGCAGCGTAATGGTGGAGGATTCAGGAACGAAATCATCTGGCACTATCAATCTGGTGGCAGGCCACAAAAAGGGTATGCACGCAAGCATGATACGATCTTGCTCTATACAAAGTCGGGGAACGCCTGTTTTCATGGCGAAAGAATTGGAGAACGACGTGGAGCGGAAAAGCGCAACAATATGCGAAAAGAGGTTGGGGACGATGGGCGTATCTCCTGGACAATCCGTTCTGCTGGCCGTCTCTATACCTATCATGAAGATTCGTTGATGACACCAAGCGATGTGTGGAGCGATATTCATCATCTTCATCAACGTGACCCTGAGCGTACTGGCTATGCAACCCAAAAGCCCGAAGCATTACTCGAACGTATAATCGCAGCCTCCTCCGAAGAATATGATATGGTCCTTGATTGCTTTTGTGGGAGTGGAGTTACACCGTTGGTAGCAGAAAGGCTTAAACGACGCTGGATTGCCTGTGATAAAAGTGAAGTTGCGCTTGCTACCACTCGTAACCGTCTCCTAGCATACGAGCGTACTCAACCGTTTGTGCTCCAGCATGTTGTGAAATAGCTCACAGACAAAGCAGATATAGGGTGTATACTCTCCTCAGATGAAATAATATGCTTTGTTCAGCGTAGTATAATGTATCATATATATTCTTTTTGACTTTCTAGAAAGCTTTTATTAAAAATTATGAATAGGCAACGAATAGTTCACAAACAAGGGAATATGAAAGAGAGCAAACACAACAATAGGATGACAGTTGTGGGAAGTCTCTTTGTCTTGTGCCTCTTATTGTTGAGTGCATGTAGTAGTATATCAGGAAATGGAAACACTGTAGCCAATACGCCCACCGTCGTCCCTACCGCAACAATTGATACCACGCTTGGCAAGCAAGGAGATATGCAGCTTAAAACATTTCAACAGTGGATTACGCTGATGAAACAGTATGGCGGTGATACAACGTCCTATCAACAACAATACGACGCCGACCAGCAAGCCTTGCAAGTAGCAAAAACGGATGCTACCTATAAGGCAGCCTTGACGACGCTTAACGGTCATGTATCCGCTATTCAGCTTCCTACGATGAAAGCAGAAAGTTTTCATCTTCAGCAACAGTTGAAGCAAGAAGTTGCTAGTTGGGGGCAGCAGCATAAGTACCACAACGCATACGACAACACAAACTATCCACTTGGGTATGAATATGGACCAAATGGAATGGGAGGTTGGGTACAAGACGAGTTGAGTAGCGATAAAACATTGGCGGACTATCAACAAGCGGTTGAAGACATCAATATGTACCTGACGAATTTCCATGCGATGACGACAAACAGTAGCGATAAGACACCGTACAATCAGGTGCATCAGACCGATCTACAACTTGTACAGCATTATGGGAAAACGGGGAAAGTCGTCATTGTCTCGCTGGAAGAACAGGCAATGCGTGTCTACAACAATGGGAAGTTGGTTAACTCTTTCCTGGTAACAACGGGTCGTCCAGCCAAACCCAGTTTGCCGGGTGTATGGTGGGTTGAGGGCAAGCTATCTCCAACGGTCTTTAAATCTGGTGTGCCCGTGAGTTCGCCCGATTACTATCCTCCAACGCCAATCAACTACGCGATACAATATCATAGTGAAGGATACTTCTTGCATGATAGTTGGTGGCGTGTCAACTATGGTCCTGGTACGAACTATCCACACGCCGATGATAGTGGCGATCCGTTCTCTTCTCAGGGGTCGCATGGATGCGTGAATCTTTCAAAAGCCAATGCAGGGTGGTTGTACGGATTTGTTAAATTGTACACACCAATCATCGTATACTAAAAGATCAAAAAGGAAGGCGAGAAGTTGTTCTGCTTCTCGCCTTCCTTTTTGATGCTTTCGTGTGCTTTATTCGTGGGGTGTTAGAACTGCGCTAAATCCTTGCCACATGTTGAGAAACATACTGTATGGCATGCGCTGAAAGTTTGCGCGAGACGAATCGGCAATATAGACATACTGGCTATCGCCACCACGTACAACAAAGATATGACCACCAGGATAATAATAGTTATCGCGTATCCCTACAATAACAGGTGTACCGCTGTTGCCGAGATTGATAAGGTCTTGTAGTGTTCTAGTATGGTTTGCGCTCGTGTCGAAGCCGAAATAAGAAGCGGTCATCGCAATACCTTCTTCACGCAACAGGCCGAGATTCACATCCCATACACCCAGTTTTTGTTCCTCCTGTAGGACATCTGCCGCGATAACGTGCCGACCGTATGAGTTCATCACCATTGCCATTGCGATGCCTGAGCAAGAGGAATATGACCACACTTGCCATTGATAATCCGTGTAGTATTGATTACGAGCAGCAGAGTCAATACGTACAACTCGCATACTTGCGCCTATGGGAAGGATAGGAATAGGTGTAGCATGAGTGGAAGTTTGCACATCGGTAGCTTGGGAGACGCTGAGAAAGGTGAAGCCGATGCCACTCCCTAATGTACGTAGGCTACCTTCTGTAAGTCCGTCTTGTAAAAAGAGGGCAAGCAACACCATAATTAAAAATCCAAGCGAGACAAGTGTGCGATGGCGCGTGTACCAGGAGGCTGGAAGCAAAAGCGCAGGAGGATATTGTGCCTTCTCGATATAAGTAAGAGGAAGAGTGCTGGCAGACGTCTGCTGAAGCACTATTTTCTTGTGACGAAGATGTTCACGCCAGCCGCCAATAATGAAGCTCGTAACAATAGCTATCATAAGCACAAGCAGTAGCACCGTGATCACGGCAGACAACATACGTTACCCTCGCATACAAAATTTCCTATAAGTATCTTCTCAATTACTATAACGGCCGGGTAGTATAAGTTGCCTTATTTATGGAAGAAGTAACCCAATATGGCTATAGAGCAACAGAAGAGGATCTCTGTAGGGACCGATGATGCTCTTTAACAAATTAATGCAGATACATCGTAGGGACCACATTCATGGCGTGCGAGGCGCAATTCATTGGGCGAGATGCCAGTGAATGTGGTCCCTACGTATATCCCTATTATTTGGTGAAACAGCATCATCGCGTCCTTGTCGGCGGTAAATTGCCACGAGGACGCGATCAATCGGTCCCTACAGATATCCTCAATACTTACCGGATACACCAATTATGTGGCTCGCATTTCGTACACTTCCAACTCTTTGCTCATACGCCGTTTGTATATGTAGACCTGATTGACAAAGTAGTTGAGCGATAGAACGAGGTATTCAACGGTATCCTTTGTGCTGATGGGGCGCACATTGAGCGAACCATGCTTACAGATATGGAAGACAAGCAATTCACCAGGGTCAATGATGCCTAATTGGTGGAAATCCTTGTAGATGAGCCAGGGGATACCCGTTTCGTTCTCTATCAAGAGCATCTCATCATCGCTACCTAAATCGAGGCCGATACGTGGTTGTGGTTGCAATGACCATCCACCTGGATAATGCTGAGGGAGTGTTTCGGTTGGAGGAGATTCAAGTTCCTCTTCTTCAGGAGCGTATGTGATCGCCATAGGAGTACAACCTTTCAAAATTATCTAACATTTGAAGAGGAGTATGCCTGGAAACAAACATCTACAATGATCACACAACGAATATATTTTTTTAGGGTTGTAACCTTCGATACTATGACATACATTTTTATCGCTGTCAAGTATCTTTTAATATCTCGTAAAGCTACTTATGAAGGTTCTTTTCATCTCAAATCAGGTGCTGCTCAATGGCATAACGCGTCGCTGCACTACGGGAGGTAATCCCTAGTTTACTATAGATTGCCTGAACATGAGTATTTACCGTCCGTGGACTAATACTAAGATCGCCCGCGATTTGATTATTGGTTCGTCCTTGTGCCACAAGACGTAGCACTTCGACCTCACGAGTGGTGAGGAGAACGTCAAGGGTAGAATTGGACACAACTATTTTTGGTAGGGTGGCTGTTGGAGGTACATCTTGGGAAGTAAGTGCTTGTTCGGGGGTCATTGTTCGTCCTTCTGCCCATAATGTAGCGAAGGCTTTTTCTCCGAGTTGTGTGCGTGTAGCGGCAAGTGTGCGATCATATAAAGGTTGCTCGATGTAAAGAGGCCAACGACTGCCATTGGCATTACGTACCGCTTCTGCTGCACCAAAGAGAATGGCACTCCTGGTATACTTCTCCTGGGTAAAAGCAATAACTCCTAATCCTTCTAAGCAGAAAGCACGGACGATCACAACTCTTGAGGATATCCATAGTCCGGTCACAAGCAATTTCAGGGCCTCCTCAAAACACGCATATGCCTTCTCCATGTTGTTCTGTCTTAAGGCACTGTAGCCTAGCGGACACAAAACTAGTGCTGTATCTTCTTTGTTGCCCGATACGCGTTCATGAGCAAGTGTTTGCTCTAATAAAGTATCTGCAGCTGTTACCTCGTTACTTGCAACCAGTGTATATGCAAGCATAGCACGTGTCTGGGCACTAAAACCTGGATAGCCAATTGTTTTGAACAATGCCACACTTTCCTCTAATTGCCGACGTGCCACTTCATAACTTCCTTGTGCATAGGCAATCCAGCCCAGATAATAAAGATTTGCGGCAATGCCCCACGATGCGTTTAGTTTCTGAAAGAGCCTAAGACTTTCCTGGCAAAATACTTGTGCCTGGACGAATTGCCCACGAAATAATGCTGTAATGCCCTGTGTCATGAGAGCATTGGCAATACCAGCCTCGTCTCCTACCTCTTTAAATAACCTTGTAGCCTCTTCGTGCTGAGCATTTCCTGGTCCTTTATCGTCACCACCAATTTCAATAACGCTGAGAAGATTGAGACAATAGGCAATGCCTCGCCTCTCTTGTACTACTCGAAAGAGTTGTAATGCTTCATTTAGTAAAAGCAAGGCTTGCTGTTCATCATACTGCCAGAATGCGAGCCAACCAGCGATATACAAAGCTTCAGCTTTGATGGTCGGAGAAATTTCTGTTTTGCTTGCGCGGCTCGCGGTCAAAGTCCAGTTCAGAAAAATCTTTCCCACGTCGAGTTGTCCACGAAGGAAAGAGAGTCGTCCCAAGATGCCCGCCATTTGTAGGGCGGTCTCGACGTTACCAGGCACCTCACTTCGTTCAAGGAGCCACTGTATCACAGACATCGCGTTCTCATATTCATATGTGAGTGGAGCGAACCGAGGATCATACACAGTTCCAAGCAATGAAATATTGGTCCTTTGAATCAGTTTTCGGTATGTTGTTGCGTGAGCATCACGCACCTGCTCCGTCTCGCCCGATGCATTTAGACGGTTCAAACCAAATTCACGGATCGTCTCTAGCATCATTAGGCGTGGCTCTCCATACTCTTGATCGACTTGCCTGAGCAGACTTTTGTCAAGTAGCGATGTGATTGTATCAAGCAAAGATGTATTTGTCTTGCCAAGTGCTGTGCAAAGGTCTTCTATGACTTCCAGTGTTGAGCCACTGACGAAAACGGAAAGGTAGCGAAATAAGCGTTGTTCATCTGACGTGAGCAACTCATAGCTCCAGTTGATGGTGTCGTACATTGTTTGCTGACGCAGTGGAAGGTCTGGTCCACCAGCGGTAAGAATTTGTAAACGATGATCTAAGCGCGCTAGTAGCACTTGTGGAGACAGAATTTTGATACGCGCGGCCGCTAATTCGATTGCTAATGGCAATCCATCAAGGCGAATACAGATTTGTGAGATCGCTTTTGCATTTGCATCCGTCAAGCTAAAATTGCGCTTTATCTGTTGTGCCCTCTGCATAAAGAGCTTCACCGATGCTATCTGAGAAAGTGCTTCGACATCTTCATACTGTTCCTGCACGGGTAATACAAGCGGAGGAACAGAAAATTCATACTCACCTTGAACACCTAGTAGGGCACGACTGGTTACAACGATTTTGAGGTGAGGGCAGGCTGTGAGCAAGTCCACCACCAAAGGAGCTGCGGCTAGAATATGCTCGAAGTTGTCGAGAATTAGGAGGAAGGATTTCTCACGAAAAAAGTCCTTCACATACTCAAGGAATGATCGGGTGTTAGAGCGTTGTAAACCAAGTGCGTGAGCAATGAGAGGCGCAAGGATGGTAGGTGCGTTAAGCGGTGCTAATGCAACGAAACAAGAACCGTCGGGAAACGCGTCCTTGAGTTCTGCGAGCATTTGCCGTGATAGACAGGTCTTGCCAATTCCTCCCGGCCCGGTTAGTGTAAGGAGGCGTATAGCAGGACTGTTGATAAGGGAACAAGCAGTTAGCACCTCGTCTTCTCGCCCAACGACTTGAGTAAAAGAGTTAAAGTCTTGTTGAGGCTGAACTTCTAAGGGATTGGATTGCGGGTCAAGCTGAAATGCTTGCTCGAAAACATACTCACTAGAACGTATCGCTTGCTTCTCTTCCATTGCCATCACATTCTGCATTGATACAAACTTCTTTACGCCATAGAAGAGTACCACAAATATCTATCAAATAGAAGGCAAATAACTTGTATTTATGAGCGTTTATGGTTACATAAAAGTATTTTAGCGAATGTAACATGTAGAAAGGCATAGCTATTTTTAGAGGGGAAGATACATATTATTTGTTACTTTGTATGGTTCTCATCCTGTTTTTCGTCAGTATGATGATTATTAGTGGTACGTGTAAGGAGGTATCCAAGTGAGAACAGCACGAGACCAACGGCAACGCCCAATGCCAGGATATTTGTATTTCCGTCCCACTCTACAACATATGCAAGAAAAGTGACGGCCAGAGATACTGTAATAACACTTGTAAGCTTCGTTTTGAGATCGTCAAGATTGGTAACGACGAGCCAAGGAAGTACAGGAAGGTTCTCATCAATAAACAGTTCATAGAGTCCAAGCGCGACAATATAGAGGACAATGGCAAATAGAAACAGGTCGATTACTTCGATGCATCCAATCGCTAGATGCTTGGAACCCTCCACAGTAAATGTGGGATGCACGAATAGTCCAAATACAATAGTCCCAAGAGTAATAGCTGCATAGATGAGGAGCGCGACAAAGGCAAGAAAAGAGCCGAGGACAGCAATAATGACGAGATAGCGACTGCTAGCAAGAATGCGTCGTAGCATGAAATATTCTTCCTTGTCATCTATTTTCTTAAGTAAAGGCACCACTTAAATAGAGCAGCAATCTATATCTTTGTGAGCAACCGCCTGTTTAAGTGGTGCCTCTTTCATTCTGCATTCCTACTCTTTACACCGTTAATGCTTTAGCGGATAGGCATAATTGTTATAAGAGTCTCCGCTTTTCTGAGGGCTAACGCCTGTATCGGGTAATGAGACTTCCGGTGTTGGCGTTGGTGTTGGCGGCGCGATTATGGTGGTCGTGATGTTGGCAGAACGACAAATGACGGTTACTCCATTATTTGTATTTTTCTGATGCACGTTCACCCAAAGTGCTATCTTTGGAAGAAGCAAGTTTTGAGGAAGGGTATACGTTCGGTTAACACTTCCATTGCGATCAGAAAGAACGGATTGTACAGACCATAAAACGGGACCGCCACAGCGTCCTTGATCCAGTGTTATAGCATGAATTGTGTATGGTACCAGACCAGTGACAGAGACACGAATTCTTTGGATGACGAGACTAGGATTTGTTGCTGCCCCTTTTGCAACCGTGTTTCCCTGAGCGGTTGCATCTTTACTGCCTGCTCTAGCAACCGACGTAGTAAAGAAGAGGACAGAAACAAATATGACGGCGGCGGCTACCACTAGTCCCACAACGCGGACACTCATCCTCATGGTATGATCCTTTTTCTATGCGATTGCACTCAAGAAATCACACTACAAATATAAAATAAAAGATGCCATACCTCTCACAATTGTATCATGTTGTTAAGAGGTATGTATAATGCGCGTCATCACATTCTTAATAATGGCAAAGGCGGCATGTTTGATGAGTATGCTATAGACCCTTCTGAAAGGGAAACTCATCAATTCTGTCGCATTTGCACTAATTTTTACGGAGTGTGCGCGTATATAACCGCCTATTTCTTGCTAAAGAAACTCATTATCTTTTCAAAGATGCCCTTTGGTCCACCCATGTTGTTAATGCGATTCTCGCCTTCTTTCTCTAGGTTTTGCAAAGCACTATTCGCAGCATCTTTCGCTTGCTGACTATACTGAGTTCCACCAGGAATTTTGGTGGCGAACTGGTCAATGGCCTGACCAACCTTCTGCTCTGCAACCTGGCGCGCTCCGTTCAACATACCGTCTTGATTCGCGTTCTGGTCAATGTTACTCATGTTATTTCTCTTTCTCGTTGTTCTTCAAAGAATACTATTTGTTGCTCTGTACCACCTATCCTTACAAGGACAATATACGGGTCTGAGATGGCATTCAGCTTACATACTGCATAGCTTGTATTGAGACCATGTTAAGTATAAAAGGCAACGCTGCTAGTAACATCGCTCAAGTAGGCTATCTTGCCATCCACTTTTTGAGGAAGTATATTTTCATAGAAAGTGTTGTACATGCATACACAAATGAGGTGTTCCTGCTCTCACTCCTTCTGGTGATATACATAGTACAGGTTTTCCTGTTATACTTCTCACAGTAGAAAGCTTTTATACATGTAGGAGATAAGGTCTTATGCTTGTTATGCTTCTTTTGGTTATACTTGCTGTGCTACTAAGCGATACAAAAAACGATGAGACAGAGCATGAAAAGGTAACTATCACAGGAACGGTATCCTACCTTCAGCGTATCGCCCTTCCCCTCGACACAACGATAGTGCAAGTCCAGCTACTAGACATATCTAAGCAAGATATTCGGGCACTTGTACTTGGACAGCAAACGATAACTCCTGAACATCAGGTGCCTATTCCCTTTGCAGTGAGCTATAACCCCGAAGATATTATTCCTAACCACCGCTATGCAATTCAGGCTCGTATCACCGATTTAGATGGGACACTTCGGTTTACAACAACACAAGTCTACTCAGTCATCACTAACGGAAATCCTCGTTCGGATGTTCAGGTTATCCTACAAATGGTACGCTAGAACGTGATAGGCTAACATGCTTAGTTCTGTTTCGGAAGTCGAACGCACAAAACTGTGCCTTGTCCTGGTGCACTTTCAATCGAAAGTGTTCCATTAAGAAGGGCGACACGTTCGTGCATAGATTGTAGTCCAAAGTGACCTGGATATACGTTCTTTGGATCGAAACCTCTACCATCATCACGAACGATGAGGATCAGAGCCTGTTCATCTTGCATCAACCAAAGCGTAACGGTGCTGGAATGGGCATGTTTGATGATGTTATGAAACGCTTCCTGAGCAATACAATACAGTGCATGCTTACCTTCGGCTGAAAGGTCTGGCTCACCAAATAGAAATGCTTCCACATTTAGCTCATAACATTGACGTAAGAGTTCCACACGTTTGCCAAAAGCACTTACCAACCCTTCCGTCTCCAATAGGTCTGGACGGAGTTCATAAAGTAATGCGCGTACCTCATTGATGCCCATTTCTGTAAGTAAGCTCACGTGGGTCATTGGAGCAACTGATTGATGAGAGTCGGTCTCAGGTATAGTATGTGCGATCATATTGATGCCATAGAACACTTGGAGCACAGAGTCATGTAGTTCACGAGCCAGGCGCTCTCGCTCTTGACAGACAGCAACCACGAGTTCCTCTTTATGATGAAGATTATTCCGCTTCTCGGTATAATTTTTGTTCTTCCAGACTACAGATAAATTGGCAAGCGTATTCATTTGGCTTATATCTCCCCCGATGTGTTGAAAACGTCATCTCACCTGTACACAAACATGTCAATGTATCTATACAAAGCCGTTGACGATTTTCTAGCATCCATGCCATCCGTGAACGCTGTACATGTTACTTCCTACGATGCTCTCTCTGTATGTAAATGTACCTTCTAATTTAGAAGAATACATCGAGAGAACACACTATTTTCACCTCTTCGGGTGATATGCATGAACGAGTACTGTGTAGAGTGTTTACATTAGTTACAGATTTTTGATCGCGGAGAGTGGTGTAATGAATAAGGTATGAGAAAGAGGAGAAACGAGGGGATGCTTGTTCGTTTCTTATAAACGGTGAGCATCACGAGCCACAAGTCCTAAACGCATAGCGGCGAGAATGGCCTGTGTACGGCTTTGTACATTCAGCTTTGCCATGATATGGCGAATATGGGTCTTTGCGGTGTCCTCAGCAATATTCAACATGCGGGAAATTGTTTTGTTCGAGTGCCCTTGGGCGAGCAGTTGCAGAACCTCAACCTCGCGTTCGGTTAACGCCTCAAAATGTTCGGGCGCACGCATTCCTTGTACAAGATACGCTGATGCTTGACTAGAAAGATGAAGTTGATGGGCGGCCGCAGCTTTAATAGCTCCTAAGAGTTCAGCACCCTGTATGTCTTTAAGCAGGTAGCCGATGGCACCTGCTTGGATAGCTCTTGTTACCGAACTACTTTCAAGCACACTGGTCAAAATAACTACTTCTGTTTCTGGCACTTCTTGTCGTATTCTGGTAGTAGCGGCGATGCCATCTAAACCCGGAATGAGAAGATCCATCAGCACGACATCCGGTCGCAACAGACAAGCTTTCTCGACTCCCTCTATTCCATCTGATGCCTCGTCTACAACCTCTATATCAGCATCGTGAGATAGGAGCATACGAAGTCCCTGGCGAACCACAGGATGGTCGTCCACAATTAAAGTACGAATCGCCATATGCTACCATCTTTCTTTTGACAACGCATCAACCCTACTCTACCATATTGTGAGACAAGGCACTCACCAAAGAGTATAGCGTAAAACGCTTTATGACACACCACATCTACGGGTGATTTCAGTATACCTCTTTTGGGTGAGAAAGCACTACGATGGAAGAAATCACTCCTTTTAGCGATGTGTGATGGAAAAGCTTCATCCTATACTTTTCCTAATAGCAACCCACGCATTAAAAGCGGCAATAAATATACGCACATCTCGTATCCCAGTTTACAAGGTGAGCAAGGACTGAGCAGATGCTTAGGGGATATTCTTTAAGGTTAAAAAGGGGTAAAAATGGAAGCGATACGTACACGTTTATGGTGGATGGAAGTGGCACGTGGTGTTATTACCATCGCCTTCGCCTTCCTCTTATTTTTTGATCGTGGCTATACGCCGCGTATCTTGATTTACGCGTTGGGTATCTACTTACTTGTTGATGGCTGCATGGATATATACAAGGTGGCAAATGGGAAACGTGAAGCGAAGCGCAAACTGCTTGACTATGGTGCAGCTACCATCAGCATTCTGATAGGTTTGTTGAGCCTTATAGTACCGAAGATAACCATTTTCCTGTTGATTGCCATTATCGCAATTAGAATTATCATCCGAGGTGGTAAAGTTATTCTTGAGGCAGTGCGCTCTTCCAGTCGCTATGCTGGTTTAAGCTGGCTGTATGGAGGTTTACTCATACTCGTTGGCCTTTTTCTTTTGGTGCGTCCAACAGTCGCCTTTCTCTTACTTATGCTCTTTCTAAGTTTCTACGCATTTTGTGATGGCCTTTACATGTTAATACGAGGGTTAAATCTGCGCTTCAGGCCCTCTGTTTTTGCAGCATCGGCACAGCAAAACTTAGAGAAGTTCCTCGATATACCAGAAAAGCTGCCACCTACGACGCGAAGAGCTGTGGTATTTGTACGTCGTACAGGAGCAAATGGGCTAGGTCATATTAGTTGGGCCTTCGAGTGGCAGAATGGCTGGTTTAATGCGGGATCAGTTGAAAATACGGCAGCAAAGCCAATGGCGAAACCGGAAGAGATGGAATTCTGGTCAGTACATACACTCGACCCAGTTGCAGCAATGCAAAAGCAAAAATATCCATATGATGAGTATAAAATTTTTTATGTGTCAAATCCTAATCCCAAAGAAGCTTGGAAGACCGTTGTATGGGAAAGCCGCGAACCATACTCCATCTTGCATCATAATTGTAATGATGTAGCCTATGATGTGCTACGAGCATACGGTGTTGTTGAGCTACTTGATCCTGCAACGGAACACATTCCCACAGATTGGTATGATGCCTTGTCGGGTCAGAGTTTCCAAATTGCACGTTATCCCATTATTCCAGTCCATCTTCGTAGGATGTCACTGCGCCAACTTATCACCCAGGAGATCGCACTTACCATTCCACCTCACATTCTTGGCACACCTCCGGCATGGCGCATGCAAGGGTGGCGTTCATGGGCCGAAATAACGCTGGCATGGGACAAAATGCTCTCAGATGTACATATGCTTTTTGTCTCGCTGAGAAAAATGATAGTGAAGGAATAACAACGATGGCTGCACAAAATATTTAAGTATATTTTGTGCAGCCATCGTTGTTATATCAAGCAAGAGTATTTTTATGCATTGCTTCCATGTTCTGGCAGAGATGCGGGTGAGAGCAATAATTGATCGAGAGTTTGCTGGCGTACACGATAACTGAGGCGTTTCCCTTGATGAGGCAGAATTACAGCATCCAACACACCAAGTGTGATCCAGCGACGCACAGTTGTCGAATCTACTCGTAGACGACGCGCAACTTCAGTGATAGTAAGTAATGTGTCCTGCGATGAAGCAACTTCTGGTGTTGCAGTGCCTACCGATTGTGCATGCTCAATAACGGTGTGTAGTGACATAGATATTTTCCTCTTTCTTTGTTATCAAGAAGCGCGTCAAGCTCTGCTTCTCGAAAGAGAGAACTAATTGATATAGGAAGCAATTAGCAGCCGAATAAACACTCTTTTCTAAACGTCTTCCACGTTCTACTCTATATAAGAGTATAAACAAGAAAACACGTTCATACATCACTCATCGATAGTATTTTGATATAGCTCTTTCGTGTGATAGCATCAGGAGGATAGAATGGCTAGACTTAGTGTTTGTTTCCTAGCCAAACGTTTTTTCTGGCGTAAGCAATACCATACGGAACGAGTCCTGATTGGGACTCGTTCCGTATGGTATTGCTTGATGCTTACCGGCCGAATCGACGTAAGCGCAGTGAGTTGCTCACGACAGTGACCGAAGAGAGAGCCATCGCCGTTGCCGCAAAAATCGGAGCATTCTCTCGTAGGATAGGAATTAAGGGAGAGAGAATAGCTATAGGTATCAAGACCACGTTGTAGGCAAAGGCCCAGAAGAGATTTTGCTTGATAGTTCGTAACGTTGCACGGGAGAGAGCTAGTGCTGTCGCAATGCTCTTTAGGTTCCCTTTTACCAATGTGATATCGGACGCTTCGATTGCCACATCGGTACCCGTTCCCATAGCAATGCCTGCATTAGCCTGCACCAGAGCGGGTGCATCGTTGATGCCATCACCAGCAAATGCTACAATTATGCCTTGATCCTGTAAATGCTTGACCTGATTCGTCTTGTCTTCTGGTAGCACCTCTGCCAGCACATGCTCAGGTGCAATGCCAACACTGGCGGCAATAGCTTGTGCGGTACGTCGATTGTCACCTGTAACCATCCACACAACAATTCCTTGTGCGTGTAACTGCTGAATCGCTTCTACCGAACCAACTTTGACGGTATCAGCGACCGCGACCGCTCCTACAAGCTCGCCATCAAGAGCAATAAGCATCGCTGTCTTGCCTTGCTCCTCCAACGTTTTCAATTGCTCCTCTAAAGGTGAGGAGTCGATAGAATGCTCTTGAAGCAAGGTTCGCGTCCCAATCAGGATAGCACGACCTTCTATCGTCGCTTGCAAACCACGTCCGGCGAGGGCGGCGAAGCGTTCGGGATATGCATTGACTCGTAGGCCGCGTACTTTCGCCCCTTCAACAATAGCAGTTGCGAGTGGATGCTCAGACCCCTGCTCTGCCTCTGCTGTCAAGCGTAACATTTCGTCAACTTGCGTGGAAGCAATAGCAATTACGTCCGTCAGTTCGGGCTTACCCTTCGTGATAGTACCAGTTTTATCGAGGAGAACTGCTCGCACAGCTTGAATACGTTCAAGGCTCTCACCACCCTTGATCAGAATACCTTGCTCTGCCCCTTTGCCTGTTCCAACCATGATGGCTGTTGGCGTAGCAAGTCCAAGGGCACATGGGCAAGCAACAACTAGAACGGCAACGGCTGCCACGATTGAGCTAATCCAGGGGTTACTCGTACCCATCATACCTGCTGAATGTATGCCAATAGCAAAGATGTTTGTAAGCATGGCCCATACAATGAAAGTCAGCGAGGCGATTACCAACACCGTTGGCACAAAGATGCTAGAGATAGTGTCCGCGAGACGCTGAATGGGAGCCTTCGACCCTTGTGCTTGCTCAACCATTCGCACGATACTTGCCAGCACCGTATCAGCCCCTACTTTCGTTGCCTTCATATGTAGCAAACCATGTTGGTTCACGGTTGCGCCTATGAGCATGTCGCCAGCACTTTTTTCGACGGGAATGCTTTCACCAGTAATCATCGACTCGTCAATAGAGGAGTGGCCCGAACGGACCTCGCCATCGACGGGGATTTTTTCACCTGGGCGCACGATCAGCTCATCGCCGACCTGTACCTGTTCTATCGGTAATTCGATTTCGTGTCCTGCACGAAGTACATGCGCGGTTCGAGCTTGTAGGCCCATCAATTTTTTGATCGCGTCATTTGCCTGCCCCTTAGCACGTGCTTCCAAATACTTGCCCAGGAAGATTAGCGTCACAATGAGGGTTGTCGTATCGTAAAAAGTGGTACCACCAACAACTTTGGGAAAGAAGGTAGCGACAACACTCAAGATATATGCTGCTGTTGAACCAAGCGAAACCAAGGTGTCCATATTCGCGCTACCATGAAGCAAGGTCTTGATCGCTCCTTTATGGAACTCCCAACCTACGACAGCCCAAACAGGCGTTGTCAAGACGAGCAGGAGAATATTTTCACCTGGAAATGCGTTCATAAAAAACATACTCAAGAGCACAACAGGGAGCGAAAGTGCTATAGCGAGAATGAGAAGATTACGCTTGCGAACCAATTCCGCGGCTTTCCGTGAGTTCCGCTCGTCCTCTTGTTGAGTACTGATGGAGGTGAAATTGCTGACGCTGCTCTCCGTCGTTGTTGTAGTGATGGGTTGTGGTGCAGGTTGCTCTATGAGTGTTGCTTTGTACCCAACTGCCTCGACCTTCTGTAGCATCTGGTCCACACCTGTCTGTTCAGGATTGTACATGACGGTGCCACGCTCGGTCGCCAAGTTGACTTGAGCATCCAGGATGCCGGGGACCTTTTTAAGTCCCTTTTCGATACGCATGGCACAGGAGGCACATGTCATCCCTTCAAGGGCAAGCGTTGCTTGACTTGCAGCACTGGCCTGATCGTGTGCGCCCTCTTGCACGGTCTCGTTTGTGCTGTTTGTTTCTATCGTCATCGGTCTTCACCTCTCATTTGGAGCCTTTAACCCACACCCTACGGTAGGGGGTATAGATAAAGTATAAAACACTACGTCAAGGTTGTCAAATGCTCATAAACTAGGAGTGAACATGCTGAGAGACCTCATGCCGGACGCAAAAAGGGCAGTCTCCTTAACGAAGACTGCCCTTTACTATTATTCAATCAATCAGCAAAACACTAGCGGCTAGCAGAACGCTTTGAGGTGGTTGTTCGCCGTGCGCGTACTGGTGATGTAGGTCTGGTTCGTCTAGCGGACACACGTTGCTGTGGCTCCGTGACAACAAAAGATGTTTTGTAGGCGTCCGTAGTTCTACCAATGCGGGACCGCGTTCCGACATCTCTTCTACCATCACGCTCTCTGTCAGCATATTGGCCTTCTGTCAAAGCGTAGTTTTCTGGCTCTCGTATTGGTGTGCGAGTTGGTATTCTTCCTGGAACACTGTCATTCGTTCGTCTTCTTGTGTCTGACACTGGGAAGCTATCGCGTCTGCTAGACGGTACACGTCTGCTACGATCCTGCTCAGAAGGGGTGAACGGTTGACGCTCACGCGTTGGACGTTGCTCACTTCTGCGCTCGTAATCTTGTGTTTCGGAGAACGATTGGCGACTACGTGCTGGTCTCTGCTCACTTCTACGATCATACTCTTGTGTTTCCACGACCGCTGGTGTTGCAAGTGCAGTTGGAACAAGAGCGTCCTTATCGAGCGCAAGATGCTGCAGTGTAACTGCTTGTCCAAGACCACGAGCCATACGCCGCCACTTTGCAATATCGGCAGGTGCAAGCAAAGTAATCGCTTTTCCTTGTCGCCCCATACGGCCTGTACGACCAATACGGTGAGTGAATAAGTCGCTTGACTCTGGGAGTTCGTAGTTGATGACCTGATAAATTCCTGTGATATCCAATCCACGTGCCGCTACGTTGGTAGCAAGCAATGTATGGACATGTCCCTTGCGGAACGCACTCAAGACATCTTCACGCGCACGCTGACTCTTGTTACCATGTAGTGTTCCGACGGTAAAGCCAAGCATAGAGAGTTGCTTACCTAGCTTCTCGACGCCATATTTTGTGCGACCGAAGATGAGACTACTTTCGCCCTCTGTAGAACGTAAGAGTGTGCTGAGTGCTGCCATTTTCTGGTCTTGTGGAACCTGATATACAATCTGTTCAATTGTACTTTCACCACTGGCAGCGAGTGTAATGTCTATATTGACCGGATTTTTGAGAAACTTTTTCTTGAGTGTCGCAATCCATTCGGGCATTGTTGCGGAAAAAAGTGCCATTTGTCGTGTGCTTGGCGTTGTTGTCAGTATCTCTTCGATAGCGGGAGCGAAACCGCTATCCAGCATCTGGTCTGCTTCGTCGAGCACACACATACGGAGTTCGGTTAGCACTAATGTGCCACGATCAAGATGGTCTTTGACACGCCCCGGTGTGCCAACAACAATCTGCGCGCCATAGCGTAATGCAGAGAGTTGATTACCATAGGGTCGCCCACCCACCAGGAGTGCAGTTGAGAGCCTACGGCTTGCAGCAAACTTACCTAACACGGCACTTACCTGAACGGCCAATTCGCGTGTTGGTACAAGAATCAGGGCCTGTACTGAGCGTGTATCCTTGGATAATCTTTCGACTATAGGAATGCTGTAAGCAAGTGTTTTGCCTGATCCAGTAGGTGATTGTCCCACCACATCGTTGCCAGCAAGTAATGCTGGAATGGCTTCAGCTTGAATTGGAGAAGGCTCTGTAATATTCATAGTTGCAAGGACCGCACGTGTGGCGGGCTGCAAAGAAAAATCGTTAAAAGATGGCATGAAAAGTCCTTTCGGCCAAGGCGCTCCTCGTGAGCGCGGTACATCTCCTTGACGGCACAATGCCAACAGGGAGTACCAGGAGCAGGCCGTAGGATACGGAAGCAATGCTGCTAGCTGATAATGGAGTAGAACGTGTTGCAGGGAGAGAGTATTCTACAGAGGATTGCTCGGAACTCTTTAGTGTCTTTATCGGGGAACAGGACCTGCGAACAGCCTGATCCATGCCATGCAAACAGTTATAACTCCCACATTATACATTGATTGAAGCGAAACGTCAAGCGAATTTCAACGTATTGTTATAAGTCACCTATATACAGTACAGCCGCTCTGCTCAAGTTGTTGAAACCACTCAGGAAAGGCAGCAACTTTGTTCCACCGCACATCAACCTTTTCAAGATTGGGTAGGTCTTTCAAGCTTTCGGGAAGAGAAATGAGTTTGTTGCCCCTTAAATCAAGGTGCGTAAGATGTGTTAAGTTGCCGAACGACTCTGGTAAAGTTGTTAACCTGTTATTTCTTAGGTCGAGTCGTGTAAGTTGCGTCATGTTTCCAAATGACTCTGGTAACACAACCAATTGGTTATTCATTAGATATAATTCTTGAAGATGAGTTAGGTTCCCTATTGACTTGGGGAGTGAGACTAGTTGGTTATTCATACCATGCAATTCCTGCAAATTTTTCAGATTGCCAAGCGAATCTGGCAACGTGGTCAATACGTTATTGTATATCCTTAGTTCTTTTAGATGTGTAAGGTCGCCAATATGTTCAGGAAGTGCAGTCAAGGCATTGTCAGTGCTATTGAGGTAGCGAAGGTTGCTCAAATGTGTTAGCAATTCGGGAAGAGAAGTCAAAGAATTGTTGCTGAGATACAGAAAAAATGTAAGATTTTTTAGCATTCCAAGAGACGCTGGCAACACCTTGAATGCATTATGACCTATATCAAGCGTATAGAGTTGGGAGAGGTTGCCAATCCGCTCCGACAAAAATGACAACTGATTTTCACTAATGTTGAGGCATTCAAGACTCTTTATTTCCCATAATGTTTCGGGTAGTGAGGTGAGTTGATTTTTGCCTACGCTTACATTTGTGAGATGCGTTAATTGACTCATACGTGTGGGAAGCGAAGCAAGTTTGTTGCCGTAAACATGCAAATTTTTGAGGTTTGTAAGTCGCTGAATGCTTTCAGGAAGTGATATTAGTTGGTTCTTATCGACATGTAGTTCCTCAAGCTGATGCAAGTTCCCAAGTGTTTCGGGAAGTGAGGCGAGTTGATTTTCGTCCAACAGAAGCTTTTTAAGCTGATGCAAATTCTCAAGTGACTCAGGAAGCGATTGCAGGTTGTTCCCAGTCACATCTAAAAAGCGCAGATTAGACAAGTTTCCAAGTGACGCAGGAAGAGACGTTATCGCACAATAGCGCAATGACAGTGCAACAACGCTATTGTTTTCGATAGAGGCGCCTATTGCACACTCACCTCGCTCAATTATTTCCTTTGTCACAAAGGGAAGAGCTTCCTCGTCATACAAAGACTTGTTCGCTTGAAGAATTTCCTCTATTGCTTTGAGTGCGTTTCTTTCAGGAATGGAGATATTGTTTTGCATATCATAACGTTTCAACTTAGCTTACAAAAGATTTTTTACATTACAAAGGTGTCGGTGAATGTCTCCCCTGCTTTGTATACTACCGTTTTTCCGTTGCGATAGACCGTTACTGCCCCTTGGCCATAAACTCCCCATGTTCTTTTTCGTTCTCCATCGCCATCATCGATCATACCTGTTCGTTCATCAATGCCTAGAAGCACTGCGTCAGGAAGCAATTTTGCTAACCGCTGTACCCAACCTTTGCCAAAGGTGTTGTGATGAGGGAGAACACAGGCGTTTGGTACCAAACCCAGTCCTTCAGTAACCTTACCAACACTGGGATCAAAATAATACTGGCATAAGACCATCGCGCCAGCACTGCTACCAGCGATTACTGCTCCATTCTCATAAGCGTTTAGCATGGCTTGCCACGCTGTACTTTTCATAAGCGTTTGACCAAGATAACCAGTGAAGCCCCCTAATAGATAGATAAGACGAGATTGACGTAGAGAAGTTGCGATACTAGCATCATTTGCTGACACTTTATCAGTGAGAGGCAATGCCTTAACGTTGCTTGCGCCAAGGCTTGTGAACCAATTGACGCCATTTCTGCCCGCACGCTGATGATTATTATCTGGCGCCGCGGCTGTCGGGATAATACTAATATTTGCCTGTGGACCACCTGCTAAAGCAATAGCGCGTTGGTCGGGTTGCGCCATTTGTCCACCAAACTCAGCTCCGCCCTCTAATACGATATATCCAGCCATATGTCCTTCTTTCTTTTAGAAATTACAAGCTATGCAAGAGCGATGGTTCAATTGCAGATGCTAGATCAGGTACCTGATCGGCAAGAGCGCGCAGGAGACCATAGCAACCAGCTAACATCATATCGCCGTGTGGGACAGCTTCATAGGGATGCAGATGTGAACCGCGCAACAATGCACGTCGAGGACCTGTCACGGAAAGAAACGGGAATGCGGAACCCTGCGCCGACTGTCGCGTGTACAATAAGTGCTCCATGCCCACTATCAGCAAACACCTCTTCATTCGAGAGGGTGCCATCAGCCAGTTTGACTAACAATTCTTCTAGCCTTGTCTTGCTAATCTCACCTGTGTGGTGTTCAAAAATACCTACAATGTGTCCCTGTACAAGATGAAACGCGAGCGTATGAAAGTTTCCTATATTGCATAATATACTTTCTTGTTGCTTTCGCACAAGTGGGTCCTCCAACGAACCGAGGGCGGCAGCCGATCCTGTATCCATTAAGAACATGGGTATATGTATATCTGAGTGCGTGAATTCCAGGTAGCGTTTCGCACTTGTGGCAAGAGCTTGTAGCCGTGTCAGTTCTAAAGGTATAGCTTGTACGGAGTACGCAAAGGCACTTAGAATTGGATGAGCATGAACCGTTTTTGTGATAAAGTCAAAGCGAAAACGGCGGTCACTGATACCCGGAGGTGCTGCCCCATGATCGAATGCCGCCAACGCGAGTGCATCCACACGTGGCTCGACGTCAAAGGCGCGCAGGGCAGTTGTGATTGCTTGCGCGTCAAAGTCCTGTAGTTCAATGTGTACGGTATTGGGATTTGCTACACGTCGTGTAGCTTCAGCAGCGTCAATAATCTCGAAGCCCATTCGCTCAACCATTGTGAGATCATCATCAAAAGTTCGTCCAGCTTCAGGCGTAACAGCAACTGGGTAGCCTGCGAGTGCATGATCGCGCGTAGCCCAATGAGAGGGACCGCCACCCATTGTGACACCTGTAAGCACAAGTGCTTGCCCCTGTTTTGTTGCTTGCTTTACGCGTTCCGCAACGATCACCGTTGGAGAAGGCATAACCATCTTGAAGCAATTCTCAATAGTTTTTCCACTCTCGAAGAGCAGAATATCTTGAGTTCCGGTTCCAACGTCAACGGCAAGAATACGTATAGGGTTCGACATAAAAGCACACCTTTATATGGTAGTAGTCTACTTTAACAAAAGTATACCACTATAAGCTTCAACACGAAATTATGTAACTGCTAAAAATTTGCAATTACGTATTTTTGCTGGTATACTCTTGAAAGAAACGTTCTTGTGTATTCCAAAAATCATTTCTTGTATGTAAGAATGTACACAGATTTCCCTCGTAGCGCAAAACGATACAGCAGGTTTTTCCATAATTGTAATAGCTTTCAATCGTGCTGCCTAGTGTTTTCAGGAGGTTCCATGAGTAGCAGAGCTAGTAGCTTTGGTATTTCAGCCATTTCTCACGTCTTCAATGATAGTTCAAGTGAGTTACGGAATAAGATCATCGGTATCTACGCGTTCCTTATTGCGTTTAACGTTCTTGCCTGGGTCTTTGCATTCGCAGGTTTTAGCGTCCGATATCCTGAACTTCTCGGTACAGCGCTCTTAGCGTACACTTTCGGGTTACGTCACTCTGTCGATGCAGATCATATCTCAGCCATCGACAACGTCACGCGTAAATTGATGCAAGAAAACAAAAAGCCTATTGGTGTCGGGTTCTTTTTCTCGCTCGGTCATTCCACGGTTGTGGTTGCATTATCTGTCGCCATTGCTATCGCGGCGACGTTCATTCAAGGAAGCCTTCCGGCTCTTAAAAACGCTGGTGGACTCATTGGAACATCCGTATCAGCACTCTTCTTGTTTGTCATCGCGCTCATCAATGGCCTTGTTCTCTGGGAGATTTTCCAGACCTTTCAGAAGGTAAGACGCGGAGAGGAATACAGCGAGCAGACACTTGATGAGTTTTTAAACCAGCGTGGCATCATGGGTCGTTTTTTCCGCCCTTTGTTGCGTATGGTGGATGCGAGTTGGAAGATGTATCCTGTGGGCGTTCTGTTTGGACTTGGTTTTGATACTGCGACTGAGGTAGGATTGTTAGGGATTGCAGCTACAGCCGCTGGCAAGGGAATGCCTGTCCTCTTCATCCTTATCTTTCCAATGCTCTTTACGGCTGGTATGTGCTTGCTTGACACAACGGATGGTATCCTAATGCTTGGTGCATATGGGTGGGCTTTTGTGAAACCTGTACGCAAACTGTACTACAACTTAAATATCACGCTTGTGTCGGTGTTAGTAGCTGTGGTAGTTGGTACGATTGAGGTTCTGAGCATCATTGCAATGGAGTTTCACCTGAGTGGTGGTTTATGGGACCCATTGGTCAATCTCGACTTTGGTGTTTTGGGTGGCATCATTATTGGTCTCTTCCTTCTTAGTTGGGTTATATCGACCATCATCTATAAGGTGAAGCGATATGATGATCTTGAAGTGAAGACAGCACAACCGCTTTCCACGCCCTCAAAAGTAATAAGCGAGACAAAGAGCAGTTCTGTTGCATCAGCTTCATTAAAGGATACAACAAGAAGCAGCATTCGCTCTTAGAAAGAGCGTTCAAGCGTCAATACGTCGTAAGTGGTAGGAGACTTTGTCTTCCTCTTTCTAACACGTATTGACGCTTATCCCTTGTAGTGTTAGGATAGCGAATAGAGAGATAGTTAGGAAGCAAGCTAGAGGACGTGCAAGATGCATCAATATGTCGATTTGAGTAACGATTTACTTCATAAACGTGGTTATCGCTTGACGCCGCAGCGTTACCTTGTCTTAAGTGTGATACAAGAAGCGAACGGGCATATTAGCCTTGAGCAGATTGCGGATCGCGTCCAGGCACTTAACCCTCGCGTTAGCCTCTCAACCATTTACCGCACGTTAGAACTCCTCAACGAGCTAGGCCTAATACACGAAAATCATCTGCCCGGCGAACCTCTCCATTATGAAATGCCACAAGGGAACAACCACCATCACCTTGTATGTAAGAAGTGTAAAACCATGATACATCTTGATGACGCACTTTTGGGAGATCTGCACGAACGGATGCAGAAACAATACCATTTCCACAACCTCTCGCTTGGCTTATTGGCAGCAGGATACTGTGATACATGCTGGCAACATATGCAGCAAGAGGCCGAGCATCTTCTCCAGGAAACTGACGCACAGCAATAGGCCGCTCTTCTGTTGTATACTATGTACGCTCTATACAATTATGTTTCATTGTGCTGTGAGCACAAGGTATTTCGTTGCTCGAAACTTTCTTGTAAAGCGTTCATTCTTTCCCGATATACGTATACTCAAAAATTCGTAGTACTCACTTATACTTGCTAAAGACTCTTAGTAAGGAAGAGTAATCCTGGCTTTATACACATTTCCTGCGGAGGCATCGTATTCATGAGGATTTATAATACCTTGACACGGCAGATAGAAGAGATTGTGCCTATGGAGGATGGGAAGATCAAGATGTATTCTTGTGGCCCCACCGTCTATCGCTATATCCACATTGGCAACTTGCGAACCTTTGTCATGGCAGACTGGGTGCGAAGAGCCTTTGAGTATCGAGGGGTTGAAGTCCTGCATGTAAAAAATATTACCGACGTGGGACATATGCGACGCGAAGTCGTAGACCAAGGCGAAGATAAGGTTGAGGCACAGGCACGTAAAGAGGGAAAGTCATCTCTTGAGATTGCACAATTCTATACCGACGCCTTCCATGAAGATGAAACGTTACTGAACATCCTGCCAGCACACGTTTTTCCACGCGCAACACAGCACGTCCCCGAAATGATTAAGATTATTCAAGGGTTAGTGGCAAAAGAAATTGCCTATGAGGTCAACGGGAATGTGTACTTCGATATCAAACGCTTTCCTGACTATGGCAAGCTTTCTGGCAACCTGCTCGAACATATGATGGCGGGAGTACACGAGGGCGTTGATGCAGACCGACACAACCCTGAAGATTTTCCCTTGTGGAAGGTTGCCGAACCTGGACGCGAAATGGCGTGGGAAAGTCCGTGGGGACGCGGCTTTCCTGGCTGGCACATCGAGTGTACAGCAATGTCGATGAAGTATCTTGGTACACATTTTGACCTGCACACGGGCGGCGTTGACAACATTTTCCCACATCACGAAGATGAAATCGCACAAAGTGAAGGCTTTTCGGGTGAGCAGTTTGTCAACTACTGGCTCCATGCACAGCATCTGCTCGCCGATGGGCAAAAGATGGCAAAGTCTACCGGCAATGCATATACACGGGCAGAGGTGGCGTCGCGTGGCTTTGAACCAATGGCCTTGCGCTATTTTTATACAACAGCACTCTACCGTAGTCGTCTCAACTTTACCTTTCGAGCCTTGCAAGCAGCCCAAACTTCTTTAGAACGACTCAGAGACTTAGCATACCGTCTACTGTTGCAAGGAGACGAAAAAGCCATCTTTTCTGATGAACCGATGCTGGAGGATGAGGGAAGGCAGTGGAGAGCGACCTTTCTTGCCGAAGTTGAGAACGATTTGAATATGCCTCGTGCGATGGCGGTTGTCTGGGCGATGCTACGTTCAGCAGAAAACGCAACGACGAAACTGCGTGTACTCTTCGACATGGATTGTATTCTTGGCTTTGGGCTTAAAGCATACCTTGCAAGTGATCAACCTCAACATAGAATTGAACCTGCCGCCTATCTAGCAGCCGTACCATCGCCAGTGGCCGCTCAAGTACAGACACGCGCAACCTTAAGAACACAACAAAGTTACCAGCAAGCTGATACTCTACGTCAGCAATTGAGTCAAGAGGGCTATCTGGTACGGGATACAGAGCGAGGTACACTCGTTGCACCACGTCGCCTGGATGAAGAGTTTTCGGTTCTCGCCCGTTCTACCGATGCTCCCGATATGACACAAAAGTCGGACCTCTTCGAATTTTCGGTGAACCTATTAGCGCATAACAGCAAAGATGATGTAGCACGCTGTATAGAGAGTGTGCGACGTTCGGTTGGAAAGCACACGATAGAGATCGTTGTGATCGACAATGGGTCAACAGACGAAACGCTGCCCTATCTACAACAGCTTGCGCGTCAAGGAGATTTGACGGGGGAAGATGGGCAACGCATTGGTCTACACGTGCTCTTCGCAGACCACAACATGGGTTTTGCAGCGGGTCGTAATGCAACGATGCGTGTGAGTTGTGGACATTTTATTGTGCTGATGGATACCTCTATCGAGGTCAAAGGGGATATCTGGACACCATTAGCAACCACGCTAGCAGACCCGTTAGTAGGTGTGGTGGGACCTTATGGTTTGGTGACAGAAGACCTGCGTGACTTTCATGAGTCTGTAGGACCACAGGTTGACGCGGTTGAAGGCTATCTCATGGCCTTCCGTCGTACACTTCTATCAGAGGTAGGGTGGATTGATGAGAAATTTCGTTTTTACCGTTTGATGGACATTTTCTATAGTTTCTTTTTCAAGGCAGCAGGCTATCGTGCTATGACGGTTTCACCCGTGGTAGAGCTGATCGAGAAGCATCCACACCGTGAATGGTATAGTCTCAGTGAGGACGAACAGCGTACAAAAAGCAAGAAAAACTATGATATCTTCCGTGATCGCTGGCATCACGGCGAAAGCCTTCTTGTGAAAAACTATAATCCAGAGCATTTGTGGCCCAGTCACAATCACCCCTTGCATCTTCAAGGGACCCATACGCATACACCGGATGAACTTCCAGCTCCTGGTACGATGCATAGTCATTCGCATCAGCATTGGCCCGATCATTCGCATGAACATCTTCATGTACATGAATAGGGAATATCAGGAAAGAGGAGTTATACACCGTATGTTCGTACTAGAAGATGTCTCGATAGTGACCGCTCAGGAGTCATTTGATCATTTAACGCCAAACCAAGTTGTGTTCTTAGATGGGAGTATGGGACCACTCACTCCTGCACAAGAGGCTGCGCTTTGCAGCTTTGTTGAAAATGGTGGTGGATTAGTCTGTAGCGGAAACGCAGTAGAGATGTACCATGAGTATGATGCTCTAGGTGCAGTTCTTGGGCATGTCCGTGGCATGTGTACTCCGCAAAGCGAAATCATCGTGCGGGTCGCCACCCCTGACTCCTATCTCACACGTCGTGTTGATACTTCTTTCGCGGTGTTTGAGGCGGTCTATTTGCTGGCAAGAGTTCCTTCTGATGCTCAAATTCTATGGAGCACTACATGGCACTACGTACCATATGCCGTTGCGTATACCCGTTCCTATGGTCGCGGAAGAGTCTTCTGTACAACGTTAGGCAGTACATCAGAGACACAAACGCATCCTGTGTTTCAACAAATGTTAGGACGTGCCATGCGTTATGCGGCAGGAGTGAACACAATAGAAATACCTGCACGGGTGGCGATGATTGGCTATGGCGCGATTGGTTTTGAGCACGGAACAGCAATTAGTAATGTATCAGGGTTAGAATACGCACTGGTATGTGACCGCAATGAAGAACGTCTGAGTGCGGCACAAACCGCTTTTCCAGGAGTACGTACCTGTACCGACTTGCAAGAAGTGGCTGAAGACCCAACAATCAATGTAGTGATCGTCTCAACACCACCCAATACGCATGCCGCTATTACCATGCAGATGTTACACGCAGGAAAACACGTTGTCAGCGAAAAACCGTTTTGTTTGACAACCGCTGAAGCCGATGAGATGATCGAGCTTGCTACGACCTTGCAACGCGCCTTAACCGTCTATCAATGCAGACGTTGGGACCCAGATTATCTTGCCATTCAGCAGGTCATCAAAAGCGGAAGTATTGGTCCCATATTTCACATGGAAACCTTTATTGGTGGCTATACACATCCATGTGATTACTGGCATTCGCACGAACCAATCTCCGGTGGTGTCTTTTATGATTGGGGATCACACTACCTGGATTGGATATTGCAACTCATTCCCGACCGTGTGGTAAGTGTGCGCGGCGTAAAACATAAACGTGTATGGCATGATGTCACCAATGCGGACCAGTCAACTGTCTATCTGCGTTTCGCCAACGGGCAGGAAGCCGAGTTTATGCATTCAGACATCGCGGCGGCGATGAAGCCAAAGTGGTATATTCTAGGGGAGCAGGGTGCTATTGTGGGGGATTGGCGACAGGAGACGATAAAGACACGCCGTTGGTCGGGCGACCTTATTGAAGAACAACTTGCCCCTTCTGAAGCATTACCCAATCTCGTCGTCTCTACCCGCGATAGAAGCGGTGCCATTCATGAACAGCATCTCACACTCCCCTCTGCACCATTGTATGCCTTTCATCGGAATCTCGCCAACCATCTCCATTCGGGAGAGGCTTTAGCGGTACCACCCGAAGAGTCAAGACGTAACATCATGGTGATGGAGGCAGCGAAACGTTCCGCAGAACAGGACAGCGAAAGCATTGCTCTCGATTGCTAATTAATGAAAGAAACGAATACAGGTAAGTAAACTTACTTGTGGAAGGAAACACCAACGTATGATGTCTAGTAGTCAACGCCGTAGCCCTGGCACAGTTGCACTTGTAGGCTCCGGTGAATACCTTGATGTGATGAACGAGGTTGATACCTATCTCTTAAATACTGTGGGAGGTGCAGGGACAGCGAAAGTTGCCCTTCTTCCAACAGCAAGCGGTCTGGAGCCAAATGGACCAACATCCTGGAACAATCTAGGCTTACAACATTTCAAGAAGCTAGGTGTACAAGATATACGTGCAACACGTATCATTAATCGCGCCAGCGCGTTTGACCAAGCACAACTGGACCTCTTACAAGGTGCCGACTTCTATTATTTTTCTGGTGGCAATCCGCAGCACACCATAGATACATTGCGAGACTCGCCAGCATGGAACATCATTAAAACAGCGTATGAGAATGGGGCGGTTCTTGCTGGCTGTAGTGCTGGTGCGATGATGCTTAGCGCGCGAACTATCTCTGTGCGACAGGTTATGATGGGAGAGCCAGTAAGCTTTGTCGAGGCAATGGGCGTTGTGCCAAACGTGATTGTATTTCCCCACTTTGACCGCATGGCTGGCTTCTTAGATCAAAACCGCTTCTCACACCTGCTAAGTTCTATTCCTGACCAGAATCGTGTTATTGGCGTTGACGAAGATACTGCGCTAGTACGTATCGAGCCAAGCGAAACACCTGACAAGCCAGCTCGATGGCGTGTCATGGGGCGGCAGACCGTCAGCATATTTGACGGAGACAAAAAACCACGCATACTTCGTAGTGGAGATGAGATAGCATTGTAAAAGGAAGCTTTCCCTTGACAAACTCTCAAAAATCGCGTACTATATGAGCATGCACTCAGATACACATAAAAAACAGAAAGATGTACCCTCTGCTCTGACGCCAATCGATCCTGATGGTGTCGCAGAACTTCAGGCATCAGCTCCATCAGACGAACTGATTGCGGTTGTAACGGGCACATTTCAAGCACTCGGCGACCCAACACGGCTGAAAATATTGTACGCGTTAGTGAAGCGTTCCTGCTGTGTGCGTGATTTAGCAATCCTAGTAGGTGTTTCGGAGTCGGCTGTATCGCATCAACTCAGATTTTTAAAGGATCGGCGGCTGGTAAAACAACGACGCGAGGGAACAACTATTTACTATTCTTTGGATGATAGCCACTTAGAGGTACTCTTTAGGGAGGCAGAAAATCACGCGGACCATGTGTATTATGGTCTTCCCGATCATCCTAACGCCTAAAGAAAGGCGAACGCGACTCGCTTAATGAGTCGCATATTTATTCGATATCTATCTGAGCGGGTGAGCATATACACAGCTACATAGATTGTACATAATGAATTGTTACGAACAGAAAGGCAAAGGAAACACGATGCATACACCATCACTCTTATTACTCTTGGGAGCTGCGGCGGCTGTTGCAATATTACATTCCATTCTTCCCGATCACTGGGTGCCTCTTGCAGTGGTTGCACGCACACAACGCTGGGGTTTACTGCGTGTTACGCGTGTAAGTGCGCTAGCATCAGTTGGGCATGTTATCACCTCTTTGGTGCTGGGAGGAATTGTCGCCCTTATTGGACTACAATTTCAGCGTCAACTCGATACACAACAAGGACATATCATTGGTGGCATCCTCATCCTTACAGGTTTTGGTTTTCTGGTTTGGGGACTCATTGGTGGAGGACATGGGCATAGTCATACAGGGGAAGGACATACCCATGCTCATGGTGTAGAGCACGAATATGGACATGTTGATGAACATGAGCACGGGGAACACAGTCATGACGCAGAGCATGAGCATCATCATACAGAAGAGCACGAGCATGCTCATGAGGAACACGCACACGAGTCTGCACAAGCTAGCAAGAAGCCTATCAAACAGCAAACGCTTGCTGGCAAACTTGCAACAATTGCGGTTCCCTTTGGTATTGCAGCTTCGCCTGATTTAACGATTTTGCCTGTGGCATTGGGAGCAAGTGCTCTTGGAGGAGGCGCGGTTGTTGGCGTATTGGGAGTTTTCGCTGCTTTGACTATCGGTACCTTTATTGGTCTCACTGTACTTGCCACGCTTATTGGGTATCAAGTCAAAGGGGCATGGTTAGAAAACAATGCAAATACCATCACATCTCTTGTTCTCGTTGCGATTGGTGTTGTGGCATTTGTTGGCTTTTAGAAAGTGTATGTTCTACATCTCTCCTGATGATACATTGAAGAAACCTTGATACTTCCTTGACGTTGTACGACTATACTTCCCGTACAGTGTAGCTCGTACACTGCAATACGAAAGGAAATGCAAGGAACGTATGGCACAACATCGAGGATATCTTTTAGGACGACTCTTCGCCCTTCTCGCAGCACAGGAGGCATTAGAAAGCTCTCCTGAACACCTGTATCAAGTGGTATCGACCACTCCCCCACAAGTAATGCCCAAAGCTCTTGCGAGGATGATTGAGGCAGGCAAGGAAGAAATGCTTTTTCCTCTTATGCAGCAACTTCCGCTTGATGCTTTTGACAGCGCACTCAACAGGCGCGAACAGGGTGCATTCGCGCTAGGGTATATGCATGAACGCTCTGGCTATTCCGCGCCTCTTATAGAGGAAGAGCGAGATAACGATGAACCGGATTTGACGGAACGCTACGAATTTCGTCTTGACCCTCAGTTAAAAGAATGGCTTAAAACAAGGGGCGGTGGTGGGTTCATTCGTACACTTCTACGCGCAGAACGTACAGCTATGGTGCAAGATACAACATTCAAGCAACTCTCAGGGGGAGACGAAGAATATGCATCATAATGGACAAAGGGGAACACTGCGCCTCACTCAGTATACAAGCGTTCTTATGCTGTGTTTATTAACAGCCACCACACTTGCGGCTTGCTCATCCGGCTCAAAAACTGCAACAACGACCACGAATAGCACTGCTGGTATTCATAAGATACAGCATGTTGTGGTGATTATGCAGGAAAACCGTTCCTTCAATTCCTATTTTGGGACCTATCCCGGTGCTGATGGCATTCCCATGCAAAACGGTGTTCCTACCGTTTGCGTCAACGACCCCAAGACAGGAACGTGCGTCAAACCTTTCCACGACTCCAACAATAAAAACGGTGGTGGTCCTCATAACGAAACGGCTGCTACCGCCGATATCAACGGTGGCAAAATGGATGGTTTTATTGCTCAAGCAGAGAAGGGCAAAAAAGGATGTGTTGACCCAACCAACCCAAATTGTAGCAACTCGACAACACCTGATGTAATGGGTTATCATGATGCCCGTGAAATTCCTAATTATTGGACATATGCGAAAGACTTTGTGCTACAAGACCATATGTTTGAGCCGAATGCCTCGTGGAGTTTGCCTTCACACCTGTTTATGGTTTCGGCATGGTCCGCGAAATGCACGCAGCAAGGCGATCCTGCAAGCTGTACGAATGCTCTCGACGGTGCAAGCGGCACCAAAGGCGTACAGAAAAATGATTATGCGTGGACTGATTTGACGTACTTGCTGTACAAGCAGAAGGTAAGTTGGGCATACTATCTCGATCAGGGTAGTGAGCCAGACTGTGAAGACGATCAGATGACATGCACACAGCATGCACAAAAGGTCAAGGTACCTGGCATCTGGAATCCGCTTCCACAGTTTGACACGGTGAAAAATGACGGACAGCTTAGCAATATTCAAGACATCTCGAATTTTGCGACGGCGGCCAAGCAGGGCAAGCTTCCGGCTGTCTCATGGGTTGTTCCAAACGGAACGGATAGCGAGCATCCACCTGCACTCATCAGTACAGGCCAATCTTATGTAACCTCACTTATTAACTCGATTATGCAAGGACCCGACTGGAATAGCACTTCTATCTTCCTTTCCTGGGATGACTGGGGTGGCTTCTACGATCATGTTACACCACCCAATGTGGACGAAAACGGCTATGGCTTACGCGTGCCAGGACTGGTTATCAGCCCTTATGCAAAGCAAGGGTCGATTGACCATCAGACACTCAGCTTTGATGCCTATCTCAAGTTCATCGAAGACGACTTCTTGAATAGTGTGCGTCTCGACCCTAAGACGGATGGGCGACCTGATCCACGTCCAGACGTGCGTGAGAATGCTTCAATCTTAGGTAATTTAGTCAACGATTTTGACTTCAATCAGTCGCCACGTAGTCCAGTGCCATTACCGATCAATCCAGCACCGGGACCGGCCTCTACCTAGTAAGCAAGGGCATTCGCAACAAAATGCCTATAGGGACCGATTGATCGCGTTCAGGTGGAGAGGGGCACACGTTCCCGTAGAGAAGCGTTGCCGACATGTTGCCCCTCCCCGCCCCGGACGCGATCAATCGGTCCCTACCAATATTCCTTCGCTTCTTCCAAAAAAATCCTACTATTGAAAGCATCCCATTGCGTCTCCCTATGTTTCCCTAGAAGGATGTAGACCCTATCTTTTCCAAGATGAAATTATTTACGACGATGAGATTGTTATCTATGGTAAAGAGGGTAACGCGTTGTTTCATCAAAGGAAATACCACATGACCATTCCACTTTCCGTCCTTGACTTATCGCCCGTCGATACCGGACTCAGTAGCAGGGAAGCACTACAGAACACACTTCACTTAGCACAACTCGCTGACCGACTTGGCTACACACGCTATTGGGTAGCCGAACATCACAATTCACGTATGACAGCAAGCTCTACACCAGAGCTTTTGATTAGCTATATCGCACAAGCAACTGAACATATCCGTGTTGGTTCAGGTGGCATGATGCTACCCAACCACTCTGCCTTGAAAGTTGCTGAGACGTTCCGCTTGCTAGAAGCGATGCATCCAGGCAGGATTGACTTAGGCATCGGACGCGCACCAGGAACTGATCCTAAAACAGCACTGGCATTGCGTCGGTCGAGAGAGGCACTTGGGTCTGATGACTTTTTGGGACAGTTGATGGAGATGTTTGCATTTGCCGGGGAGCGCGGAGGATTTCCAAGTATGCATCCGTATAGATCGGTGCAGGCTATACCAGGTGATGTAGCGTTGCCACCTGTTTGGTTGTTAGGCTCAAGCGATTATAGCGCACAGGCTTCCGCCGCGTTGGGACTCGGTTTCGCGTTCGCGCATCATATCAATCCATCGCTAGCTGTACCTGCAATAGACCTATATCGGACGACATTTACCCCATCCGAACGTTTGCAGGAACCAAAGGTTATTCTTACGACCTCGGTTGTGTGTGCTGATACCGACGAACGCGCCGAGGAGCTTGCAACCTCAATGGGACTCGCATGGGTACGGCTCGTCAGTGGTCGGTCAGGTCCTCTACCAAGTCCTGAAGAGGCCAAAGCTCACCAATATACCTTAGCAGAGCAAGCGATTGTGCGTGAGTATCGTACAAAGCAAACGGTTGGTACTCCAGCAAAAGTACGAGAGCATCTTCTTGAGCTACAAGAGCAGACAGGGGCAGATGAATTGATGCTCACCGCGATGATGTATGGTTATGAAAATCGTGCCAGGACATATGAATTACTGGCCGAAGCATTTTCATTGTCAGGCGTTGCATCCGAGCATACCGAATTGACACCCGCACATTAAACGGAGAAGAGTATGCATATTCTAGCCATTTCTGGAAGCTTACGCGCGAGTTCGACTAATACAACTCTTGTTCGTGCGGCAATAAAGTTAGCACCTGAAGGCATGCAGTTTACTCTGTATGATGGCTTAGGAGAACTGCCGCATTTTAGTCCCGACATTGATGGCAGTGATGTTCCTACATCAATTACAACACTACGTAGCCAGCTACAAGCTGCTGACGGTGTACTCATCTGTACGCCAGAGTACGCCTATGGAGTACCAGGTTCATTAAAGAATGCACTCGATTGGACGGTCTCATCGGGTGAGTTTGTGGGCAAGCCCGTTGTGGTCATCAGTGCCTCACCATCCTCTTTGGGTGGTGACAAAGCTCATGCATCACTATTGCTAACACTAACGGCATTGTCGGCGGAAATCGTCGAAGGGGGAACGCTCATCATTCCGCTCATTCGCACGAAACTCAGTGCTGATGGCAGTGTGTCAGACCCGGCAACAGCACAAGCACTTCGCTCAGTTCTTGATGCACTTCAAAAAGCTATAAGTGCGAAGGTGTAAAATGTGTGTAGTAGTTCACCAATTTTGATGTGATGGTTTTCGTAGGGACCCGATTGATGGCGTCCTCCGCCCAATTCATTGGACGAGATCCTCTCCATCACGCGTGCCACTAAGGAACTCGCGCAATGAATTGCGCTTCGGACGCCATCAATCGGGTCCCTACGACATCCCTCACTTGAAGATTGGCAGACTAGTAGGGATCAGGGAGACCGCGAAGGTCTCCCCGACTACTTGCAGTATACGCAAAAGGAGGCTTCACAGTTATGCAAACGAGTCCGACATCGTATGCAGATATTAATGCATTGTTAGCACAGCTTTTGTCAGGAATGCAAAGGTCTCTCGGTCCAAAGCTAGTTGGCTTATATCTTTATGGTTCTCTTGTGACTGGAGATTTTGATAGTGAAACAAGTGATATCGACTTACTAGCAGCTCTATCATCTGATCTTAATGACGAGGAATTCGCTGCTTTGGACCAGATGCAGATAGATTTTGTGCATCAACATATGACGTGGGATGGGCGAATTGAAGTAGCGTATCTTTCTATAACTGCTTTGAAGACATACAAATTGCATACCAGTAAGATTGCAGTCATTAGTCCTGGCGAACCATTTCACATAAAAGACGCAGGAGACGACTGGTTAATAAACTGGCATACGGTGCGTGAAAAAGGCATCGCACTCTTTGGACCTTCCCCAAAAACACTTATTGATCCTATTTCACAGTTAGAGTATAAGCATGCAGTGAAAGAGCATGTGCAAACGTGGCACGAGTGGGTTAAGCAAACACATCATACACGAGGACCACAAGCATATGCAATCTTGACTATGTGTAGAGCACTCTACACTCTAAAGACGGGTGAACTTGTGTCGAAGAAGCAAGCAGCGTTGTGGGCTATGAAAGAAATGCCTGAATGGTCTGACTTGATTCAGAATGCGCTTATATGGCGTATAAAGTGGCGCGAGAAGCATATAGATCATGATGCAAAGTTGTCAGAAACGGTACAATTTGTGAACTTTGTGATTGAGCAGAGTGAGCGATCCTTTTAACACAGATAGCTAACCTGTCTGAATACATTTTACATCATCACCAAGAATGGGGTATAATTATGGGACAGTAAATACGTTCTGGGAAACGTTAAGCAGAGAAGAGAGTAGGCTTACCACCTGCTTGTGGAGGGACGATACATCATGACCTACTCACATCGGAATATGGCTGCCGAGCAAAAAGAGGCCGAACAAAAGGCAAAACAGATCACAGCCATGTGCGAAGCACTCTCCTTTACGGTTGATCCTATTGCTTGGGAACAAGAGGGCTTGCGAGCAATTGTGAGTGTACATATGGTCCCGATATCTGATCTGCTGGACCTTGGTAGACAAGATAGCGACTCGCTATTGCGTCATATCCGTATGAAACTACTTGAACAGGCAGCACGTGAAGTATCTCATGTTCAACCAACGCGCGCATTAATGTGGATACCACTAGACGTGGTGCAACCACAGGAGTTTTTAAGCCTCTGGGTTCTTACGATGGAGACAACAAATGAACGCGTAGCCATTGCTGAGTATATTAGAGATGGACAGCGTGTTTACGAACACTACGTCTATAATCGGAACGATAAACAACAGCTTGCTACGCTCTTTGGTCCAATACAAAAGGGTGAATATCGCCAAGGCGATATGGTTACGATTGAGGAACGAGAACAAAAATATACGGGAGAGATTGTGTATATTCTGCCTCCTGGCAAAGTATCGACGACCCGTACACATCCATCAAGGGGCCATCACACGATCTTAGGAAAAACGTTCACAAATGACGTTTCCGCTCGCTATGTTGTTGCATGCGATGATGGCTTTCCTCATATCGTCAATCAATCACAGGTCGTGGTTGAAGCATTTGAAGCAGAGGAATAACGTTCTCTTAAACAACAAATACGGGGAGACCTTTGCGGTCTCCCCGTATTTGTTGTTTAGAATTTTATGATGTAGGAAAATCTGATTATTCAGGCAAGTTCTATATGCTGTCGTAGGTATACAATTGCCACTCCTAAGGTAAGGAGTAGGCAAAGACCACCGCTCAGTGCTAGTGTCATCTGAGCACCGATATTTTGAGCAACCCAGCCGACGAGGAGATTGCCAAAGGGGGCCAAGCCAAAGGTAATCAGGATGCGGATACTCAAGATGCGTCCACGCATCCCTTCTGGCGTCATCAATTGAATTGCAGTGTTGGTCACAACAAGCGGTAACACCGAACATACACCTAGTACAGCCAAGGCTGGAAGTGCTAGCCAGATGTTATAGGCGAAGGCGAGCGCAACGCAAGCACTACCTCCAATCAGGCAAAGCAAAATCATGAGACGCAGGGTGCGCTGCATCTTTTGACTCATTAGCAAGAAGAGTATGGCTCCACTGAGCGCACCAACTCCAGCTACCGCGTTTAATAGACCCAATCCTTGCGCTCCAACACGAAAAATGCTTGCAGCGAAGATGGGCAATAACGTCGCAAATGGAAACACAAGAAACGCAAGCAAAAACTGTAGCAACAAGGCTAATTGAAGTGCAAGATGCTGGCGTACATACTGGAGACCCTCACCAAGACCTTGTAAAATGCTTTGCCGCTTCACACTGTGCCGTGTGTGGTCGGCATGAATTAGTGCTAATGAGAGCAATACAGCAACATAACTAACACCATTCAGGTAATACGATCCAGCGATCCCCACAAGCCCGACGGAGATGCCGCCGAGCGCAGGACCAACTGCGCGAGAAAGATTAAATTGCATAAAATCTAAGGCTACCCCTTGCCTCAATTCCTTTGGTGAAACCAGATCGGTTACAAAGGTTTGCCATGCGGGTAAGCCAAGTGCGCTCACAATTCCATTAATAAGTGCGGCAGTAACAATTTCCCAGACAGTGATTATGTGTAAAGTGGTTAAGGTGCCTAACAGTAAGGCAGTTGTCATATAGATAGCTTGTGTATAGAATAAGACATGCCGACGGTCCCAGCGATCAACAAGGACACCGCCGAAGAGTGAAAACACGAGATTTGGAATGGTTGCGGCGAGGGTAACAAGGCCAAGCAGAAGGGCTGAATGGGTCAGTTGCAAGACTTGCCAGCCTTGCCCTACGGTCTGAATCCAAAACCCGATACTTGAGAGAAACGCGCCAAACCAGAAGATGCCAAAGTTTTTTTCTGCAAGTGGATGCAGGGTAGAAGCCAATGTACGTGAACGTTCTTTTAGAGAAATCGAAAAAGCCATGCGAAAGTAGTCCTTGCTAGATTTAAGCCATATCAAGGAAAAGCAACACAGAAGGGATTTGTTCATTCAGCAGTGGATGAAGAAAATCGGAGATATGGACCCAAAAGAAGAGGGGCAAAAGACATCCTTGTCTCTGCCCTCAACACAATAACAGGTATTCCATGTGTCCTACATGGTTGTATACCTTCTCCCTTTAGGCTATGACATTAAGAAGGTAAAGTGCAATAGATAACTTAGCCATAAATTATGTGTGTCTTGTGTACAAATCTGCTATATTTGGTTTGAGAACACTATGATAGAAGAGATAAGCTTTTTGAAGAGTAGGACGAGAAAGAGGACATTTGAATGAACAGCAACGAGCGAGAATTGGTTCAAACCAAAGGAACAATTGAGCGAACAGGAATAACAACATATATGTATGGAGAGTATAAATTAGTTGAGTCAGCAAAGAATATTGTATATGCGCTACGTAGTAGCACGCTTGACCTTAGCAAATACGTCGGTCAACATGTAGAAGTCACTGGCACAAAAATTTCTGGCTATCCTCTTGATGGAGGGCCAGTTTATCTTGATATTGAGACGGTGGTGGTAGAGAAGTAAATAGAAAATCAACATGGATTGATGTGATACGATAGAAGCTAAAAGTAGTTATACCTATCCTTGAGAGGAAACCTAGAATGCCAGAAATTGATGGCGATCACGTCTTTGGCTTTGATACATTATCCGTTCACGCGGGTCAACGTCCTGATTCAGCGACGGGAGCACGCGCGGTTCCTATTTATCAAACCACCTCATATGTTTTTGATGATACCGATCATGCAGCTCATCTTTTTGCGTTGCAACGCTTCGGCAATATCTATACACGCATCATGAACCCAACCACTTCGGCCTTTGAGGAGCGCATTGCGGCACTAGAGGGTGGAGCAGGCGCGGTTGCAACTGCATCGGGCATGGCCGCACAGATGGCGACCATGACAACACTTCTACGCCCTGGCGACGAAATTGTGTCGTCCAGTAGCCTCTATGGAGGGACGCATACACAATTCGACCTTACGCTACGCACCTGGGGCATCAACACAATCTTTGTTGATAGCACAAATCCCGAAAATTATCGTAAGGCCATCACACCCCGTACTCGTGTCTTGTATGGAGAAACAATTGGCAATCCGCGAGGTGATGTACTTGATATTCAAGCCGTTGCGGATATCGCCCATGAGGCTGGTCTGCCACTCGTTGTCGATAGTACCTTCACGACACCCTATCTGATTCGCCCATTTGAGCATGGGGCCGATATTGTGGTCCACTCTGCCACAAAGTTTATTGGTGGACATGGCACATCTATTGGGGGCGTCCTGGTTGAGCGCGGAAAGTTTCCGTGGGACAACGGCAAGTTTGCCCATATTGTTGACCCTTCACCCGGCTATCACGGAGTGCGCTTCTATGAGACCTTTGGCGATTTTGCGTTTGTGATGAAAGCTCGCACGGAAACCTTACGTGATACGGGAGCATGTATTAGCCCCTTCAACTCGTTTTTGTTGTTGCAAGGCTTAGAGACGCTTTCGTTACGTATGGAACGGCATTGCCAGAATGCATTGCGCGTAGCACAATTTTTGCAAGAGCATCCTGCCGTAAGTTGGGTACGCTACGCAGGGTTGCCAAACGATCCCTCACATGATCTAGCAAGACGCTATCTGCCTAATGGGGCTGGAGCGATCTTCACATTCGGTGTCAAAGGTGGCTATGAGGCTGGAAAGGCGGTGATTAACAATGTGCGTATGCTGTCCCACCTCGCCAACGTTGGTGATGCACGTAGTTTGATTATCCATCCCGCCAGCACAACGCATCAACAGTTGTCAGAAGATGCCCAGTTAGAAGGCGGTGTTACTCCCGACCTTATCCGTCTGTCGATAGGCATCGAGAACGTCGAGGATATTCTGTGGGATTTGGATAAGGCGTTAGCTATAGCAAGTAAGGTATAGACACACGCAAGAAACTTGTCATTTATAACTGTCGGGATCAAATATGGTTTAATGATTGTAGCAACACTTCGACATCTCGCGTGTTGCTACAATTATTAACAATTTTGAAAAGGTCATTTTTTCTTTTTGTCGTTCTCTCTCGCTCGTGCTTGAACCAGTTTTGTTATGAGTTCAAGGGGTAATTCTTGATTCAAAGGGAAACGGATCGTTGCATCGGTAGTTTCGTGGCCCTCTAATTCACTTTTGTGCTCCTCTACGATGGGTGTTGGGATATAGAGGCCAATGTGTTTTTTCCACTGTCGAAAATAAACGAGCCGACCTTTGTAATCGTAATAAGGCATTCCATAGCTAATACGCTCCTGTGCATCGGGAGCGGCGGTCTTGATCGTTGCTCGAAGCTCTCGAAGTTTCTCCTGTATTTCTTTTGGTGCTTGTGCAATATATTCATCCACGCTTTTTACAGTGCTCATAATAACCACCTTTCGCTGAAGCAGAAATTATGTTAAATGACAAAATCGTTTGTTATTACGCAAAGTTCGGGACGACATGGGTTACAAAGTGTTTAATTGTTTCATGGTCGAGGAAACGAAAGATGAACTGTGACACGCCGATATCCCGAAAGCGTTGTAGCTCCTGCGTCACCTCTTGAGCATTGCCAGCAATTATGTGCTTGCTCGGATTGCGCTGCACTTTTGCAGGGTCTTCTGAGACACTTACAGTACCAAGATAGGTCAAGGTAATCTCTGAGGGATTCCGACCAACATCTTTACAGTGCTGTTTAAGAATAGACAACTTGTGGTCGTACTCCTCAACGGTGCAGGAGTTAAAGTTCCACCAATCGGCATGACGGGCGACCAGCGCGAGTGTGCGATGTTCACCACCACCGCCAATTAAGAGTGGGATTTGGGGAGATGGTTGGGGGACACAATAAGCATCCCGTATAGCATAGTGTTTCCCTTCAAAGGTCACTGGTTGTGTGGACTCCCACATGGCACGTATTAGTTGGGCCGCCTCTTCGAGTTGCTCCATTCGTACTTTCGTTGTTGGGAATGGATAGTTGTAGGAACGATATTCGTTTTCCTTCCAACCAGCACCAAGACCAAGGATAACACGCCCGTTCGATAACGCTTGTAGTGTTGCCATCATCTTTGCGAGTAGCGCGGGATTGCGGTATGACTGTGAAAGGACAAGTGTGCCAACCTTGAACTGTGGATAGCTGCCAGCGAGATAGCTAAGCGTGGTAAAACACTCGAAGGTATCGGTCATCTCCCACTCCAGGTGATCTTCGACCCATAATGAGGTAAAGCCAGATGTGAGCGCGTTGATAGAGGTCTGGTTATGGGCTATCAGGTCTTGCCAGGAACGACCGGAGTCATTTTTTTGTCTCAGCATAAAACCAAATTCGACGTGCGCCATGAATATCTGCTCCTATTGACTATGTTATCAATCTCGTAGGGATCAATCACATTTATGGCGTCCAAGCCCAATTTATTGGGCGAGTTCTCTCGCCAGCTTTCTTATATGATCTCGCGCTATGAATTGCGCTTCGGACGCCATAAATGTGGTCCCTACGAAATTATTTACCGGATGCAGCAGTAAAGGTGCTATGGCTTACAGTAAGTTCGATCCTGATGTGATATAACGGCGTGCATCAAAGAAGGGTACATCTGCCGTAGAAAGGAAGGTTTCAACATACACGATACGAAATCCTTTTGTAAGTAATTCTGCTAGACTTGGATGTGGTCCAGGGACGCTAATCTGTAATACATTGGCATGCTTGAGTGCCCAGTTTACTGCTGCAAGAACACATTCCGTTACATCTTCTAATGCATTGACGCCTATTGGCCCAATGGTACACGACTCTGGATACCAGAGCGTTCCTGCTCCTAAGCGGACATATCCATAACCAACGGTTTGACCCCTGCGATGAAACCAAATTGGTACCGCTTGCTGCTTTGCAATCCAATGTGCGTGGTCTTGGGGACGCGAACGACCGCTAAGTTGAGCATCCCATTGTACCAACGCAGGGTCAGCAGCATCTGCCATGACAACTTCCACTCCAGGAGTCGAAAAATCGGAGTGAACCGATTTTTCTAATTGTAGGAAGAAATGAGGCCACGCTGGATGCATACCAGAGCGAATATAGAGTGCAAGGGCGCGAGGATCAGTCGAACTCATGGTGCTGTGAATAAGGCCAGATTGAGGTAAAACATAGGGAAGTAATAGCTTGCCAAGTTGTGTAGATTGCTGGGTTGGATGGACAAATAAGTCCGTCAGAAAGGTTACTTCCCCTCGCGTGATAGCTCCCGCAAATGCTAGAATAGTATTCTCTCGCTCTGCAACGTACACAGAGCCAGTTTGAAGAGTATGCACTAAATCAGACATATCACCGTGAGATGGTGGATCCTGTATATCGAGTATTTCGTTTTGATAATACACCTCGTACATCTGTGCAAGGTCCGTCTCTTGTGCTGGACGAAAAATTGTCATACTCTCATATCCTATTCTTACAATGGGAGCATTTTCGCTCTTTGCTACATCATCGGCCAATCGTGACCAGCAGCTTGATAGATTGCTTCAATGGTTGCTATATTTTCTAGCGTCTCACTGAGACGGAGCGAGGGTTCTTGTCCAGTCTGGATGCAATTGGCAAAGTGTTCGACCTCAAGCTGATATTGATCGACGCGCTCAAAGTTTTTCTCGGTCAATGCTCCATTTTTAATTGTCAGGATAACCGCTTCGATATTACCAGGGGTGAAGGGAACAGGAATGGTGATGGTGCCTAATTCGCCAATAATTTCCACCATCTGGCGCGTTGGGAGTTCAAAGCTACAATCTATAACGCCAAAGCGTCCCTCGCCAAAGTCGAGAACGGCGTTCGTCGCCATATCAACACCAATTGGACTCGTGGTATGGACACGTGCGGCCACAACAAGAGGCGCATGTCCATAGATGGCACGACAAGCATTAATGGTGTAACATCCTACATCCATTAAAGAACCACCTGCAAGGTCTGGCTTTAGCCTGATGTCATCGGGGTGCGAACGTATATCAAATGAAAACGAGGCGCGTACAAGACGTACAGGACCAATACTACCTGCATTCACCTGTTCAATGGCCCATACAATCTGTGGATGGAACCGATACATAAATGCTTCCATCAAAAAGACATTGTTTGCCTGGGCTGCATCCATCATGATTTTGCCTTCACGGGCCGTCACCGACATTGGTTTTTCACAAAGGACATGTTTGCCCGCTTGCAACGCTTTCATGGCCCATTCAGCATGTAGACCATTGGGGAGAGGAATATAGATAGCATCAATATCGGGATCGTTTATAATGTTTTCATAGGTGTCATAGATGCGTACATCGGAAGCAAACGAGTATTGCTCTGTGGCTCGACGTGAGTCACGGCTTGCGACCGCCACCAATCGTCCATTTGAGGAGGCTCTGATAGCAGGTGCAACCGCTTTGACGCTAATATTCGCAGCACTAATAATACCCCAGCGAATGGGATTCATAGGTTGACTCGACTGCATACGTTTTTTCCTTCACTACAATATAGAATAACTCCACAAAAATGCACATACATCGGGAATGTTTTGCGTACCTCTATGCTATCACAAAACGTGGGCTATACTATATATCAGCGATGTAGGAGCTTTATTTGTTACACCAAATTTGCGTAAACATCTCCACAAGTGTCATAATCAAAATATGCTAAACATCGGTTGCTTAGCAATGTGATCTTCCTATTTCACTAAGAAAAGAGATGCAACGAACAATTATGACACAAAGCACAACAACTCATCCATTACGTGTGGGTGTACAAATGCAACCTCAGCACACCACCTATCAGGACTATGCCGATGCAGTACGACGCTTTGAGGACCTGGGTGTCGATAGTATTTGGAACTGGGACCATTTCTTTCCACTTTTTGGCGATCCACAGGGCAACCATTTTGAAGGCTTGACACTGCTCACGGCGATGGCAACCCTGACACATCGTGCGACCATTGGAACGCTCGTCACCTGCAATAGCTATCGCAATCCAGCATTACTCGCGGACATGCTCAAGACCATAGACCATATTAGCAATGGTCGTGTTATTCTGGGTATTGGTTCAGGTTGGTTCGAGCGTGACTATAAAGAGTATGGCTACGATTTTGGGACGGCAGGGGGTCGTCTCAATGCCCTTGAGGAAGCATTACCGATCATCAAGCATCGTTGGGAGGTGGATGTCCCCAAGCCCATACGTTCTACCATTCCTATATTGATTGGCGGCGGCGGCGAGAAGAAAACGCTCCGCATCACGGCACAGTATGCAGATATGTGGCACGGTTTTGGTGATGCAGCGACTATCGCACATAAAATGGAGGTACTGGACAATTGGTGTAAGGAGATTGGGCGCAATCCGCAGGATATTGAGCGCACCGCAGGCACGAACAAGGATGGCACCGACGAGTTCCATGATGGCCTTGTCAAAGCTGGCGTCACGCATCTTATCTTAGGTACACAAACGCCCTGGGATATTGATGCGGTAAAGAAGCTTGTACAATGGCGCGATAGCCGTTTGGGAAAATAGGGAGTTAGAACACCCACTGGCTTCCTCATTCTAGGAATGAGGAAGCCAGTGGGTGTTCTGGTTCTACTTGCTTATAGGGCATCCCCGTTTATTTGTGAGGAGAAAAGGTGCGATGGTAAAGATTATTTCCTTCAATACTGCACAACAAGTGGAGCCAATGGTAAAGGATATCATAGAGGTTTATGGTGAGGCGTTTGGGCAAGCACCATATTTTAAGGATGCTTTCGATGTGCGCTCGTTTAGTCTTGTGCTACCGCGACACATGCAGCGTCCTGGCTTTCGTTGTGTGGTGGTGCAGGAAGAGAACACATCGCATATCCTCGGCTTTGCTTACGGCTATACAGGCGAGGCCGGACAATGGTGGCACGATCTCGTGGTACGCAAATTGACGCTAGAAAACGCCGAACATTGGATGACCAACGTTTTTGAGGTTGTCGAGCTAGCGGTACGCCCCACGGCGCATGGACGTGGCTATGGTGCAATAGTTCACGATACTCTTCTACAAGGACTTCCGCATCGTACTGCTGCACTTTCAACCTATCAAGTGGAGACTAGCGCGTCGAAAATGTATGAGAAACGCGGTTGGGTGACGTTGCTTTCAGATTTTATCTTCCCCGGCTATAGTGAGCCTTATAAAATTATGGGCAAAGCACTTCGCTAAGAGACTCCTGTTACTCCTACCTATGCTTAAGCAAATTTTTCCCCTTGAATATGCTACTAAGAACACGTATGTTTATTGTGTGAAGCGCAGAATACGTCACTTCATTTTTTCGGTAAAGAGAGGCATTTTTGTATGAATGTATAGATAGGTCAAGTTGTTTAAAAAGATGATGAGCATAAAACATAAAAAATAACCTCATCATAAAGATGAGGTTATAATCAAATCAGGGTGGCTGATGGGGCTCGAACCCACAACAACTGGAACCACAATCCAGGGCTCTGCCATTGAGCTACAACCACCACATGTGTGTACTTAATACGCATTGAGTATAACAAATACCTCACCTATTGTCAATAGCGATTTTTTAAGAAAGCAATAAGCAGACTAGTACGAGAGAAGTACATCTATCAGCATTCCCCAGAACCTCTCTACCTCTAATCCGTAACCGACGCGCACGTTTGCGGGTTTTCCTACTTTGCCATATACGTCACAGATGGTGCGTCCAGCACTCAGGGGACTCATCGTCTCAATCTCGACATACATGGGGGATGAGTGAATGATGCTTGGCTCAATGACAGAGGCCACGGCACATGGGTCATGGACAGGTGGTGCCGAAAAGCCAAAGACGTTTTTGTAGCTGTCCGCGAAAAAGACAAGCAGATCGGCGGCAAAATTTGTCACTGGACGCTTCGCATCGCGTAGGTGACGCACAATCTCTTCTGTCGCTAGTGCCTGATGCGTCACTTCTAGTGGCACCATCGTTATTGGTCGTCCACATTGAAAGACAATTGAGGCAGCTTCTGGGTCAAACCATATATTGAATTCTGCGGAAGGGCTGGCGTTACCCACGCCAATCGCACCGCCCATAAGCGAAATGGCTTGTATCTTCGGTAAAATAGCAGGTTCACGGCGTATCGCGGTAGCAATATTTGTCAGCGGTCCTGTCGGCACAAGCGTGATATCACCATCCGAATTTAACAATAATTCAATAAGCAGATCAACACCATGCTGTGGGGCAAGCTCAACATCCGGCTCTGGCACATTTGGGCCATCCATACCAGAGACACCGTGAATATCTGCCGCATGTTTTGCGGGTCGTACTAGTGGGCGATCCATACCCATTGCAATGGGAACATTACGAATGTTCGCTAATGAGCAGACTTTGAGAGCGTTCTGTGTTGTCTTCTCAATTGATTGGTTGCCAGCAACGGTTGTAATGGCTAGTAGTTCAAGTGCGGGATGATGGGCCGCGAGGAGTAGTGCAATTGCGTCATCATGTCCGGGATCACAATCGAGAATTATTTTCTGTCTCATACCATTTTCTTTCAAGAGGATTGTATTTGTGCGTTCTACTATATCGCTTGGCTCTAACAAACGTCAACATTTTTCCCATTCGACCTAATGAAGTTCATTATTGACATATATCACGACAACATTGTAAGGTTATATTGCATCTTTCGTTGATTACGCTCAAGAAGATCTATAGATGTGCTCACATCTGTCACAACACGCATTATAACTATAGGGCGTGAAAAGGATTCATTATGGCAACAAATTCCCGAAACGAGCAAACACCACCTCTATGGCATCGCCCTGGTACCAAGATGTCCGAAGAACAATATCACGAACTGGAGCGACTCTCTCCTGACCGCAGATACGAATACATCAACGGGATTGCTTACATGATGAGTGGTGGAAGTGTTGCTCACGATAGGATCGCTTATAATGCGCGCTTCGCTTTAGATATGCACTTTCGATCTCGTCCTTGTACCGTCTTTGGAGCAGATGTCCAGGTATTTCTCGCGTTAAAAAAAAAGGGGAAGCCCCACTTTGTCTATCCAGATGCAACCGTTTCCTGTGATGCTGCGGATAGCAGGGCAGATAATACCTTTATAGAAGCACCTTGTGTCGTAGTGGAGGTGCTTTCTCCTAGTACAGAAACCAAAGATCGCGGCACGAAGTTCAAAGCCTATCAGAATCAGGAAACCATCCAAGAAATAGTCTTGATCAGTCAATTCGCGCAATATGTTGAAGTCTGGCAGCGCAACGAACAAGACCCTAACAATCCTAAAGCTTGGCTCTATCGCCATTATGGACCCGATGACACTATTGATCTGATTAGTATTGATGTACAAATCGAGATTGCAGAGTTGTATCGAGGGTTGGTATTCAATGATGAAGAGTAAGTGAGAGTCGTCCTCTTGCTCACAAAGTCCTATGCACAAGCAGGTGTTGTTGCCTTGCAGTGAGATTAATTCAGCAATTGATTTTCCTGTTACGTCTGAAATAAGGGAATGTGTCTTTGTTTATGGGAGAAACAAATGTATGGATACATTGTTACTGCGCGAAGTCACTCAGAAAAATTGGCGTGCGACACTTCATCTTACAGTGCATCCCGAACAGCAACGCTTTATTGCAGATTATGTTCCCATCGCGGCTATCGCATTAGCAAAAGCATATATTCGCCCCGAAGGACGCATTTGGACACCTTATGCGTTTTATAGCTCGACAGACATGGTTGGATTTGCGGCGTTGGCCTACGAACCAGAAAGCATAGAAAACTATTGGCTCTTCCACTTTTTTATCGACCAACGCTATCAGAGCAAGGGCTATGGCAAACAAGCATTACAGCTACTGCTTCAGTCCCTCAGAGATAATCATCCTCAATGTCAGACGCTTCAGCTTACAGTACATCCAGAAAATTATCGTGCTCAACGTCTTTATACAAGTATGGGATTTCAACTCGCAGGAGCAGAAGTAGACGAAGAGCCAGTATATAAGCTCGTGATAAAATCATAAAATAGCATACGAGGAAGAATTACTAGTCTTATGCGAATTGTAGTGCTTGCCTCGCCTTCTTTTGGTTACATTATCATAAGCTACTCGCTGCAATCGTTTGGTAGCAAAGGTACAATTCCCATCCTTTCGTGCTTGTTACTCATCCTCGCGCTTATGACGCTGTTTTCTCCACTACTTAAAAAGGCTTAAATAGACAAATGCTACTCGACGTGTCATGCAGCAGTTGCTATAATGGCTTGTAGAGACAAAAGTGAGAACACATAAATAATCTTGGGGGTATAGATACATTGTCAGTAACAGCACGCGGCAATTTGATTATTGGGCAATCGGGCGGTGCTACTGCCGTCATTAATGCGAGCGTCGTTGGAGCGGTTACTACTGCGCTCAGCGATAGCCATATTGATGGCATCTATGGCATGCAAAACGGCATCGAGGGTCTGCTCAAAGAAGATATTCTTGATTTACGCCGACAACCTTCGACATTATGGCAACAGCTTTTATATACACCATCAGCAGCACTTGGCTCATGTCGCTATAAGCTACAAGCCGAGGACCCCACACGAGCCGTAGAGATATTGCGCCGTTACAATGTGCGCTACGTGCTCTACATTGGTGGCAATGACTCAGCAGATACGGCGCACCGCCTCGCGCAAGCAGCCCAACACAATGGCTACGAACTACAAACCATCAGCGTTCCCAAAACTATTGACAACGACCTCCCTTTTACCGACCACTGCCCAGGCTATGGGAGCGCGGCTCGCTTTATAGCGCAAGCAACTATAAATTCGACGATGAACACCATCTCTATTCCTGGACATTATCCAGTCAAGATTATTGAGACGATGGGCCGTGATGCTGGTTGGCTCACCGCCTCATCTGCGTTAGGCAAACGCGATGATGTTGATCCACCACATATCATTCTTCCGCCGGAGCATGTCTTTATTGCCGACCAATTCTTAGCACAAGTTGAGGCGGTGTATCGTCGCGTAGGCCATGTTGTGATCGTAGCGGCGGAAACGATTCGTGATGAGAAGGGGCAAGCCCTTGGCGCAATTGGACAGGTAGGCACCGATGCATTTCAGCACGCTCTACTTAGTGGCGCAGGGCAATCGCTTGTCGATCTCGTCACAAGCCAGCTAAAGTTACGCGCACGCTTTGATAAGCCGGGCGATCTACAGCGTATGTCCTCGACCCATGTCTCTTCCGTTGACCGTGACGAAGCCTATCTTGTGGGCAAAATGGGAACGCAAGCACTGCTCGCAGGTGAAAGCGACAAGATGGTCACGCTAGTACGCCATAGTGAGCCGAGATATCATTGTACAACAGGTCTTGTAGAGCTAGCGCAAGTCGCCAACAAGCAATTTCTTATGCCTCAAAATTATATGAACGACACAAAGACAATGGTAACACAGGCATTCCATGATTATGCGTTACCCTTGATTGGTGAGCCGCTCAATCAGTATCCAACGATGGAGAAGGTACGAGTGATAGTATGATACGACGCGCAATCCTGATTGTACTCGACGGTGTTGGCGTTGGAGCTAATCCCGATGCAGCCGCTTATGGTGATGAAGGCGCGAGTTCGCTCGAACATTGTGCCCAAGCGATAGGTGGTCTATCGTTGCCCCATCTTGGCAGCATTGGACTAGGCAATATTACACCAATCCTGGGAACGCCAGCACGTACAGATGTCAGTGGTAGTTATGGGCGTATGGCCTCGGCTGCGGCTGGCAAAGATAGCACAACAGGTCATTGGGAGATGACAGGTGTGGTCTTGCAAAAGCCATTGCCAACCTATCCACATGGGTTTCCAGCCACTCTAGTCGCACAATTTGAAGAGGCTATTGGTCATAAGGTTATTGGCAATATAGTTGCATCTGGTACTGAGGTTATCAAGGAGTTGGGTGAGGAGCATATACGTACAGGCTCCCCCATTCTTTATACATCAGCAGATAGCGTATTTCAGCTAGCGGCCCACCAGGAAATTATTCCACTTGAAATGCTTTATAGAATGTGCGAGACTGCGCGAGGCATGCTCACTGGTGAAAACGCGGTAGGACGCGTGATAGCACGCCCATTTCTCGGCACTCCTGGCGCGTTCAAACGTACTGAGCATCGCAGAGATTTCTCGCTTGCCCCACTTGGCACAACACTGCTCGATCAGATGAAAAAGGCTGGCAAAGATGTCATTGGGCTTGGCAAGATTGAAGACCTCTTCGCAGGTCGTGGGCTAACGCAGACCGACCATACCGAAACGAATCGTGATGGGATGGCGGCAACGCTCCACTGGCTCGAACGGGATTTTGAGGGACTGCTTTTCGTCAATCTGGTAGAATTTGACATGCTATGGGGTCATCGCCGCGATAGTCACGGCTATGCCCAGGCGTTACGTGATGTAGATAACTGGTTTGCACAGGTACAACAGGCAATGCGACCAGATGACGTAATCTTTTTCACAGCCGATCATGGAGTCGATCCAACCTATCGCGGCACCGATCATACGCGTGAGTGCGTTCCACTACTTGCCTATGGGCAACACCTACGCTCAGGAGTCAATCTTGGAACGCGCTCAACATTCGCGGACCTCGGTCAAACGCTAGCACAAGTGTTTGGCGTCGAGTCATTAGCGGCTGGTACAAGTTTCGCACAGGATTTGGGACTATCATGACAGAAACACAACGCATAGCAACCGATCAACAAGGTTTACCGTTACATGGCGAACGTGTTACAGTACGACGCCCTCTATCAAATGACGCCGCAAATGTCTTTCGTTGGGAGCGAGATGATGAGGTATGGCGTTACGACCCCCACCGTCCGTACTCGAACACAATGGCAGAGTTTGTACCCTTATTCGAGCGAAACTATGTGCAGAGTAACGGACGACAATTCTGGTTCATCATCGAAGATGAACAACATATCCCAATTGGCACGATCACCTACTTCAATATTGATCGTCGTCTCGGTCAAGTTGAGGTCGGTCTCGGTCTAGGCGAGAAATCGCGTTGGGGCAAAGGCTATGGTGCGGAGGCCATTCGTGTGTTAGTTCACTACCTCTTCACCGTCCAGAACCTCACGCGCATCTATGCAGAGACAGCAATGGCGAATCAAGCGGCCCGCAATGCCTTTACAAAATCTAATTTTGTCGAGGTTGGGCAAATCTACGACCCCCGTAGCTCAGGCGACCCCTGGGTATTATTGGAAATTTGGAGGAAGAATTATCAATGAGTACAGCAGATACAGTAGTAAACCCCAAGATATTTAGTGCCTATGATGTGCGTGGCGTTTATGGACAAGACCTGACCGATGAAGTTGCATATCGCATTGGACGTGCAGCCGCGCAATACCTCGATGTGCCAGAAATCGCGGTTGGACGTGATATGCGCCTTTCGTCACCTCAGATTTCGGCAGCTATTCTACGCGGTATCACCGATCAAGGAGTCAATGCTGTTGACCTCGGCCTGACCACAACTGATGGCCTGTACTTCGCGGTTGGCAAGTTCAACTATCCGGCTGGTATCATGATTACGGCATCACACAATCCAGGCAAATATAATGGTGTAAAATTCTGTCGCGCCCAAGCCTTGCCAATCAGTAAAGAGACTGGTTTGGCGGATATTCGTGACCTCGCGGTAAGTGGTAACTTTACCGAGGCAACACATAAAGGGACCGTCACACAACGCGACATTAGCGACGCGTTTGTTGAGCACGTCCTGTCATTCATTGATGTGAGCAAGATCAAGCCACTCAAAGTTGTCATCGACGCCGGCAACGGCATGGCTGGCATGATGGTTCCACGTGTCTTCAAACACCTTCCCTGTGAACTTATCCCCTTATATTTTGAGCTTGATGGCAACTTCCCGCACCATCCTGCCAGTCCTATCGAGCCAGAAAATATGGTGGATTTGCAGAAAAAGGTGCGCGAGACAGGTGCAGACCTTGGTGCGGCCTTTGACGGAGACGCTGATCGCATGTTCCCAGTCGATGAGCATGGCGATCTCGTGGACGGTTCTCAGGTGACAGAATTAATGGCGAATAGCCTATTACGCAAGCAGCCTGGCTCAACCATTCTTTACAACTTGATTGTCTCTAAAAGTGTACCAGCATTGATTGAGCAGCTTGGTGGAAAAGCCGTTCGCACACGCGTAGGACACTCATTCATCAAGGCTGAAATGCGTAAGCTCAACGCCATCTTTGGGGGTGAACACTCTGGTCACTTCTACTTCCGCGACAACTGGTTTGCTGACTCTGGTCTGATTGCCTTTCTCATCATGCTAGAACTCGTCTCGGTCGAAGACAAGCCCCTATCCGAGTTGCTCAAACCGTTGGACAAGGGTGTGCGTAGTGGGGAAATCAACAGCACCGTCAGCGATGCACAAAGCAAGTTGCAAGGACTAGAAGAGCATTTCGGCAAGGGAGCACAATTGGTCGATCACCTCGATGGCCTCACCATAGACTATGGCACGTGGTGGTTCAATGTACGCTCATCCAACACCGAGCCACTCCTTCGCCTCAACGTCGAAGCCAGCGACAAAGCAACGATGGAGCAGAAACGCGACGAACTGCTTGCGTTTATTCGCAGCTAAGATTTCTTAAACTTGTAGTGCGTATTCTCTGTGGAAGGTGTATGTCTTTCCACAGAGAATACGCACTACATACCCCAAACACACTTCGATTTCTCCTCTTTTTGATTTGAAATTGCTTAGTTCTTCCGCTTTTCTCTTCTTCAAAAGAATGAAAAGTGAGTGCATGTCTCAGGATAAAAACTCAAGGAGTATATGTTCATGACAACCAATTCAGCAGGACAATACGCTTCAGTTAATGGCATCAATCTGTATTATGAGATTCATGGAACTGGCACACCTTTGCTACTGCTTCATGGTGGCTTTGGAACATTTGAAATGTTCACGGCTCTTGCTCCCACGCTCGCTCTCGACCATCAGATTATTGGGGTCGATCTGTACGGCCATGGACGCACAGCCCTCACTGATCGTCCTCTGCGTTTTGAGCATATGGCCGATGATATCGCTGCTCTCATACAGCATCTCGGACTCGAAAAAGCCGACGTGCTTGGCTTCTCTCTAGGTGGTGCTGTGGCTCTACAGACCACCATTCGCCATCCAGAACGGGTCAACAAGCTCGTGTTAATTTCCACTCCGTTTAAAAGAACTGGCTGGCATCCTGAAATGCTAATAGGCATGACAGCCTTCACCCCTGAGTTCTTTAAGAGTACTCCCATCTATGATGCCTATACGCATGTCGCGCCAAAGCCAGAAGATTTTCCTCGATTGGTCGCCGAACTGAGGGAAGCACTGAGTCAGGACTATGATTGGACTGAGCAGGTTTCCGCATTGAAAACTCCCACGTTGATTATTGTTGGCGATGCTGATGGTCTTCCGCCTTCACATGCGGTAGCGTTTTTCACCCTCCTGGGCGGCGGCTTGAAGGATGCTAGCTGGAATGGTGAACACCTCATTCCATCACAACTCGCTATCTTACCGAGTGCTACTCATTACAACATTATTTTCCGGGCTGATCTTCTCCTACCAGTTCTTTCGCCCTTTCTTGGTGGAAAGCAAGTGATGAGCCAATAGTACGCGCATTGTCTCTTTGTTTATATGCTTACGTCCGTATCCAACTCACCAGTACCATTTTGCGAAAGGAAGCCAATAGTAAGGCTCTTCATGCCTTTAGGTGCCGAAAAGACGACAGAACCGCTTACACCTTTGGCACCAGCTTTAAAGGTGTAGGGCAAGCTGTTGTCGATTGGTGGACGCTCATTTCCAGTCGATACAAGGCGAATATAATCAAAGCCATAGCCAGGGGAGATATCACCACTTTCGGCATTATCAACTTTGAAGTTGAGAAGATAAAATTGTTGTCCTGCCTTACACTGCACCCCCTGATAGGCAAAGCGTGTTTCGATGCTCGTAAGCTGATAGGTTAAGGTATGACCATAAAAGTTGTATGTGATTGTCGTTGTTTGCGGCAAGGTATGACTGGCGTATTGCGCTGGATTAAAGGCACCAGCAAGAGGTATCTTGACCAGTGTTTCATTAAGGATTGTTGAGCCGAGTTGCAATGATAAAGCAGGGAGATGCACACTCTTATTTGGTAGAGAAAAGTCCAGCCAGCCATTTTCACTCATTCCAGGTTTGGGGCCGACCGAAAGACTAGTATTTGTAGGGATGAGAGAAGGTATGTTTGGACCTATCAAACGAGCAATATCGTAGTAGACAAGATTACTTTGAGTAGTGCTATGATTTGCAATGTGCATGTTGAGGCGCACGGTCGTCTGGCCTTGATGAATATCGTCATTGGGAAAATATACTGCATACTGTGCGTTGACAACCGTCATATCTATATCGTCATACAAAGCAGTACGTTGCACGTTCAGGGTGTTCACAGGAATAGCTGTTGGTGTTTGCACGCCAACGCCTGGAATGTGTACGTCTTTGAGCCAGTTTGCCGCATTCAAGCTTACCACACTAACAATAATAATGCCGATAACCAATAGAAGTATAGTCCAGAACCAGAGTTTAGAAAACAAAGAGCGTTCTTGTGCTTCTGGCTTCTTGGCTAATTCAGGACGTGGTACAGCACTGATACGTGGAAGTGACGCCGTTGTAACTTTTTTCTTATCCATACAAAAAATTCCCTCTACCGAATAATCCCTTGCATTGCCTATTGTACTAAACACATGCAACTATTTTTCTTGACACATAGATGTGTTGGTGCTAGCATAATTCTAGTTACATCGCTTCTCTCCCCACTTGGTAAGTGGTCAACGCACTACATCACAAGGAGCATACAATTCAATGAAGATTCATGAGTATCAGGCGAAAGACATTCTGGCCCGTTATGGGATTCCAGTGCAGCCTGGGCGTGTCGCACATACACCCGACGAGGCCGAGGCAATTGCCCGCGAACTTGGCGGACCTGTTGTCATTAAAGCACAGGTCTATGTTGGTGGACGTGGCAAAGCTGGCGGTATCCAATTTGGCGATACACCAGAGGAAGCCCGTGCCTCAGCAAAAAAAGTTCTCGGTATGGATATAAAGGGGCTTACCGTCGAAAAAGTTTTGGTGACATCGAAGATTGATATTAAAGAGGAATACTACCTCGGTATCATTCTTGATCGCAAGACACAATCCCCCGTCGTGATGGTGTCGAAAGAGGGCGGCATCGACATTGAAGAGGTTGCGGCCAACACACCAGAAAAGATTATTCAGCAGCCCATCGACATGCACTATGGTCTACGTCCATTCGAGGCACGCGAGATTATTGCTCGTGCAGGTCTTCCTCATTCCACCATTGCCAAAGCTGGCGATATCCTCTCGAAGTTGGCAAAAGCCTTTATCGATAGCGATGCTAGCCTTGCCGAGATTAATCCACTTGCACTCACAGCTGATGGCAAAGTTCAGGCCGCAGACGCCAAGATACTCATTGATGACAATGGTCTTTTCCGTCAAAAAGAGTACGCGACCTGGGCCGAGACAGAGGAGTCGAACCCACTTGAGTACGAGGCAAAGCAAGCTGGCTTGACCTACGTCAAACTTGACGGAGATGTGGGTATCATTGGCAACGGCGCGGGTCTGGTTATGACGACACTTGACATGGTGGCGCGTGCTGGCGGCAAGCCCGCGAACTTCCTGGATATCGGTGGTGGCGCAAAGGCTGAAATCATGTACAAGGCCCTGCTTTTTGTGGCGAGAGACCCACAGGTCAAAGGCATCCTGGTCAATATCTTTGGCGGCATCACGCGCGGCGAAGAGGTTGCAAAAGGCGTGATTATGGCACAGTCCGACCTGCCTAAAGGCATGCCGATTGTTGTGCGTCTGTCTGGTACAGGGTCTGAAGAGGGTAAAGCACTGCTCAAAGACGCTGGACTCGAATGGGGTCAAGATATGCGCGAGGCTTCGGAGAAGATTGTCGCGGCCATTAACAGACACGGCGCGAATACTCAGAATGTCTCAAAAGAGCCAGAGTCACGCATAGAATAATAGAGGAAGTAAGTAAGCGATGAGTATTTTGTTAGATAGCACAACAAAGGTGATTGTGCAGGGCATCACGGGCCGCGAGGGACTTTACCATACACGAAACATGAAGGCAGCAGGCACGAACATTGTGGGTGGTGTGACTCCTGGCAAAGGTGGCGAGACCGTCGAGGGTTTTCCCGTCTTCGATACGGTGAGCGAGGCAATTCAGGCAACCGGTGCTACCGCATCATGCATTTTTGTTCCCCCTCCAGGGGCGGCAGACGCCATCATGGAGGCGGCAACCGAGGGCATCAGTTTGATCGTGTGCATCACTGAAGGCATCCCTGTGGTCGATATGACACGTGCGATGCTGGTTGTGCATGAGCATAACGCGCGTTTAATCGGGCCAAACTGTCCAGGGATGTGTACACCGGGGCAAGGTAAGATCGGGATTATCCCCTATCAGATTTTCACTCCTGGTCCGGTTGGCTTCATCTCCCGTTCTGGTACGCTCACTTATGAAGTCGTGTCACTGCTTACGGCTGCTGGTCTCGGACAATCATCCTGTATCGGCATCGGTGGCGACCCCATTATTGGCTCAACCTTTGTTGATTACCTCAAATTGTTTGAGGCTGACCCTCAGACAAAAGCGGTGGTGATGTGTGGCGAAATTGGTGGTAGCGACGAAGAGGATGCCGCTGAATATATCAAAACGATGACCAAACCTGTTGTAGCCTTTATCTCTGGTCGTACCGCGCCAGCAGGTAAACGAATGGGCCATGCCGGTGCGATTATCTCTGGCAACACGGGAACGGCGCAGGGTAAGGTTAATGCATTACAAGCTGCCCACGTACCCGTCGCCGACACCATTTTCGACATTCCCGCACTCGTACAAAAAGTGTTATAAAACACAAGCGATTGGACATGATAGGCATGTCCAATCGCTTGTGTGTATCCAAAGGAACTATCATGACCACTGCACTCATCTATGACCCTATCTTTTTGGAACATATCAATCCGTCGCACCACCCGGAAAAGCCTCAGCGTGTCCAACTAGCATATGAGGCACTTGAAGAACTGGGTTGGCTCACACGTGAAGGGTTGGTCCAACTCGCGCCACGTGCGGCAACTGTAGATGAGTTGGCTGCGGTTCATGAGCGCGACTATATTCAAGATGTAGCCGATGCATCGCAGCAGATGGCTGAAGAGGAGGGCAAAGACGGTCATAAAACAGCTTTTTTCGCCACCGATACCTACATCTCCGCGAAATCATACGAGGCAGCAACGAAGGCTGCGGGCGCGCCACTTACGGCTATTGATGCGATGATGAAAGGCGATATCAAGAACGCATATTGTCTTGTGCGTCCTCCTGGACATCATGCCCTACCGAATGATGCAATGGGCTTCTGCATCTTCAACAACGTAGCGGTTGCTGCTCGCTATGCCATTGACCATTATGGCCTTGAGCGTGTCATGATTATTGACTACGATGTACATCATGGCAATGGCACGCAGGACATGTTTTACAGCGACCCCCGTGTGCTCTACTTTTCTATACATCAAGCTCCCTTTTATCCAGGCACAGGTGCCTCCGACGAGTTAGGCGAGGGCGATGCAGTTGGTACAACAATTAATGTGCCTCTGCCAGCAACATGTGGTTTTGATACCTATGAGGCAGTTTTTCGACAGGTGATGGCTCCTGCCGCTGACCGCTTCAATCCTCAACTTATCCTGGTCTCGGCAGGCTATGATGCTCACTGGAAAGATGCTATTCCTGAAACAAGCCTGGGTACCAAGATGTATCTCTCTACGGCAGGTTTTTTCAGACTCAATGAAATTATTCTCAATCTTGCGGACTTGCTCTGTGATGGACGGCTGATTATGGTGCAAGAGGGTGGATACAATGTGCAGGCGACTGGTATGTGTGTCGCAACGAGCGTTAATCAGTTGTTGGGTGGCGATGCTGCGGTTGATAGCTTCGGTCCTCCGCCAGTGGACCCGATGCGTATTAATACCGATGTGTTGGTTGCGGAGTTGCGTCGTATTCATGGATTAACAGGGTATCGCATGCGTAATTTCAAGAAGCCAGATGTAGAGCGGTTGCGACGTGAGATGAAGGGACCGGATGCCACGAATACTCCTCCCAACTCACAGAATGATTGAGAGGATGCGTACTACCTATGCCAGCCACGCACCTGGATACCTATCAGATACGCGTGTTAACCGCGAATGATATTCCTGCTGTCGAACGCCTACTAAATACTTCCGAGTATATATATCAACGCTTTACGCTAAATGAACTGCCCTTGTTGCTTAAGCACTATCCAGCAGTGGGCATGTTTAATGGTCCAACAATGCACAGCTTTTTGCTGGCACAAAGCGTCAATGGACCGACAGCATGGATTGGCGGTTTTGGGGTCAGTTGGACTGAAAGCAGTTACTATCTGGATATCCTGCTCAAATTGCTGGATATCCTCTCAAAACGCCTCATCGCGCAAGGGGTAAAGCATCTACACTATTCTGGTAATGACACTGAACGTGATTGGCTACGCGATATTCTCTTAAAACATGGCTTCCTGCCTCATCGTCGTCTCTACTCTTATGATAAATACGACTACACCATACCCGCGCAAGGCAATCAACAGGTACTTGTCCGTCAGGTAAATATGAGAGGGAGATGGGGCAAGGCAGGGGATATGGCTGCGTTGTTAACTATTGAGCAAGCATGTTTTGAGGATTTATGGCGCTATGACGCCGATGGTTTTACCGATGTTGCTGCCACGCATCCGTATTTTGTAGTGGCAGAGCTACAAGGAAAAGTTGTGGGCTATCAATTCAACGCACTCGATAGCGACTATGGCTATCTTGTGCGTATCGCCGTTCATCCTTCGGCAGAAGGCAAACAAATAGGGATACGCCTGATGGCCGAGGCGATACGCTTTTTTCAGAGTGAGCGTGTGACCCGTATCATGCTCAACTCGCAAGACAACAACACGCACGCCCACCGCCTCTACGAGTGGTTCGGTTTCGTGCGTATCGATCAAATGGGGTTTGTGTTGAGGAAGGTGTTGTAATGGTAAGCCACCACATCTACTAAAGTAGACGTGGTGGCTTACCTCGTTCAATCAAGTATTGATCGAACTCATCCAACGTGCGTACTCCATGCTGTAGGACAGCATCATAGATATCAATACTGGAAACTTCTTGTCTATAAGAAGGCTGCTTCCACCATACGTCCTTGATATGTAGAATAGCAAGACGTGTTTCAGGTGTAAGTTTCTGCTCCACCATAGTATGTATCGGTTCAGGACGAGTACCTTCTGCAAGCCAGAAGGAGATGTCAATTTTCCAGTCGGTTTCAGCTCCACTATCGTACAGCACCATAAAAAAATAGCGTTCGTCGTGTGGCAGACTCGTAGGATTGAAGGTGCCGCTTTCGTTAAGGTAACGTACCTGCTTGACGCGTGGATGTATCAACAAAGATGTTATGGCTTCATAAACACGTTCTATGCTCAATCCTGGACTTGAGACCGATAGGTCAATATCGCGCCACGTCATTAATCCTAAGACAGAACTGCCATGTACTCTTACTATTCCTGCACTGCTTAATAAATTAACTAAATGCAGTTCTTTTATGATGGTTTGTGCCTCGTTTTGGAGCATATTCTGGCGTTGCAATAATTGCTCTGCTTTCGCTACATCTAGCATACTCTGCTCTATAGACATGAGAACTCCTCCTAATACAACCACGGTATAACATCGCTCGTAAGTAGTAGTAAATTGTGTCCTGCGAAATGAACAGAGGTAGAAGATGATTCGCTTCAGAAACTTTTGGACTTACAGCGTGGGCCTCGCTATCGCTTGGGTGATTGCTCTGATACTTATACTATTAATCCGAGGTAGTGAGCAAGCGCAACGCGCTCTGTTAGTCTTTTACGGCTACTGTATTGGCTGGGTGTCAACAACGATCGCCCGATACGTCTATCCACCACCAAAGCGTTGGGGGTCGAACAGCCATCAGGAGTGATATTCTCAATCTATCCTGTACGCTCGCATCTTGCCGACAACGGGCTTCCAGTAGCTCAAAATGTCCATTAGACTTATACTAAACCCATCAAACACCATACATCCAACGGTGCCGATTTATTCTTTACATATAAGGGAGCCATTTGCGCGACACGCACGGCATGGCGCACACGTTGTAAAGTAGAACTATTGATAAGGATGTTGTTGTCCGAAGCGTTTTGTTGGAGACGTGCAGCAACGTTGACGGCATCTCCTATCGCGGTGTAGTTCTGCATACGTCCCTGCGAACCGATGTTGCCGATAGTAGCGTTGTCCGTGTTGACTCCAAAACCGAACGAGATGGGTAAGCCTTGCGCGTGATTGCGCTGATAGTTCAGCACCGCCATACGCATTTTCCAAGCGGCCCGTATTGCGCGCTGAGCATGATCCTCTTGCGAAAGTGGAGCATTGAAGATTGCCATAATTGCATCACCCATGAACGCCGTGATAGTCCCTTCTTCGTCCCACACCTCTTTTACCATGATTTCGAGGTAAATGTTCAACAAGTTCATGACTTGCTCTGGCGCGATACTTTCGCTCAGACGTGTATAGCCACGAATATCGGCAAAAACAACAGAGATATCACGCGTCTCGCCACCTAAGTTGAGAGCCAACGGGTCTTTGATAAGTTGCTGCACTACATTAGGGTGAACGTACTGCTCAAATATTCTGCGAATCTGCTTTGCTTTGGCCTCCGAACGTTTTAGCTCGGTGCGGTCATCAATCACAAGAGCGGTACCGATAGGCTCGCCTTGCGTGTCACGTAACGATGATACCGACATGAGCAAGTAAACCTCGCCCTCACGCTTAGGAATTTCACAGTTAATACTCTGTAGTACAACAGTGCCATTCTCATGATCGGTGACAGATGTTCCCAACAATTCAATGATCCTGGTCCCTGGTAAATGCTGAAACGCTTGCTTGTAGTGTTTCCCTACTACAAGCTCTGGATTAAGATTGAGAATTAAGGCTGCGGCACCATTGAACGTCGTAACCATACCGGATGAATCGGTGGTAATGACGCCGTTAGCGATAGACGCGAAAATATTGTCCATGTATTTTTTGTCTTCGCTTACCTTCTGAATAGCCTTATTCAGATCAGCGAAGAGACGTGCGTTATCTATCGCAATGGCTGCTTGATTGCAGAACGCGTTTATCATATCGCGGTGTTTGGGTCCAAATAGATTAGCATTGATACGGCTATCGACATACACGGCACCGATACACACGTCACGCACAATCAAGGGAGCACAAACGACGGAACGGATGCCATAAGCCATTACACTTTCGTTCCCTTTGAGCACAGCATCCAAAAGAGCATCATCGGAGAGTAATGTTTCGCGGTTGTTAATGACACGCATCACTGTACCGCGACTAATCTTAAATGCGCTTTCGTCAATCGTTCTCGCTTGCTTATCACGCGCGATGGTAAACTCAACATCACCTGTTTTGGGGTTAGCAAGCATAAGGAAACCGCGCTCGGCATTGACGAACTCGATCACACGGTCCATGACAAGACGGAGCACCTCGTCAAACTCAAGTGTCGAGTTGAGGGTGCGAGCAATCTCGTACAGTGTCTCTTGTTCACTTTTCTGTTGCTTGAGAGAGGTAATACTGGAATTAAGGGCTTGTCGTTCACGCTCGAATGTTGCTTGCGAGACGGAGTTACCATCGACCTGTCCTTGCAGTGTTTGCAGAACGCGTTGAATGGTTTGATTGAGACGGCCTAATTCGATGTCGGCAACGCGGCTCACATGTAAGGCTTCGCTGAGCAAGCGAACACGGGGGTCGCCACCTTCACTTGCGTAGCGTCCTTCGACAGCGACTTCCAGTTTATGTGTATATTCATGTAGGGTACGCGAAACATTTCTTAACGTATCGCCGACCACGCGTAAATCATTACTAGCCTTCCATGCTACATCGGGTGATACTGCCAAGAGTGCGCCTCCATACTTGTGGGTCTTTCATACATACTGTATATACGCTCATGCATCAAGATTATATCACAGCAGGTGTAAAAATAGCGATATAGAGGGAAAAAGAACGGGCTATCCTTCATAGATAGCCCGTTGTCAGGTAGTTGTCTTATTATACGCCGTTTTGTGCCAAGTAAGTTGTAAATGATGTGGGTGTGAAGCCAAAGTTGCGTTCAACACTGTTCAGATCAGTTGTATTATTAAAGGAAAAAAGCGTCATCGCGGCGCGTGTAAGTGGAGGCTTAGGCAAAATTGCCTCTAAGAATGCTGCTCCAAGGCCGACAATTGGTGTGGGAGCATATACCTTGAGACGGTTTTTATGCATGACTTTCAGCAACTCATCAAAGATTTGTGAAAACGAATAATAGGCAGGACCACCAATGGTGTAGGTTTTCTTGTTTGTACCCGTTGGGTTATCTAATACTTTGGTAATGACGGTTACAACATCCTCGACATATATAGGCTGAAACATGGTACCCCCGCCACCAATGAGAGGCAATACGGGTGCGGTACGCACAAGGTCGGCGAGACCTTTGACAAACGACGAACCTTTTCCAAAGAGGACTGATGGTTGGATAATTGTATAGTCAAGACCGCTATCAATCAGCATTTTCTCCGCAAGATAACGCCCTTGCATATAACTGCCGGGCTTATCAGGCTTCGTACCAAGCCCACTGATCTCGATCATGCGCTTCACGCGTGCATCTGTTGCGGCCTTGATCAGGTTTGTGGTCCCGTTGACATTAGTGTTTTCGTAGTAGTTACTAGATAGTGCTTTATGGTCTGCTGTAATGAATGCGGTATGCACGATAGTGTCAACACCCTGTACAGCGGCGTTCAGGGTGTGAGGTTGCGTTGTGTCGCCCTCGACAAATTCAACCTTGTCAGCAGGTAGGATTGTTTTTGCACGGGTAATATCGCGTACAAGACAACGAGGTCGTTCGCCCTGTTCCGCCAAGCGAATTGCGAGATGTCGTCCAATAAAACCAGTCGCGCCAGTGATGAGTATCATTGGTTTCCCCTCCTTGTGTTTATTGCTATGCTTGAGACGCTCAGCATAACAAAAGCAAGTAATATTTTCATGTAAGGGACGATTTGTCATGCTCCCTAACGTAAAGACTCGGCAGGAAGAAAGATACGCACAGTAACTCCACTATCAGGTGTACTTTTCACAACCATACTACCACCAGCGATAGTAAGTAGGGCACTATGTGTTAGGAGACCACCACCCGTCCCTGTGGTCGGGCTTGTCGCGGACACGATACCAATTCCGTCATCAGTGATAAGTATTTCAAGGTCTTGGCTATATGAAGCCTTGACAGATAGGCAGAGGTGACGGTGAACATCCGAGCCACGCCCATGACGTGCAGCGTTACGAAGAGCTTCTTGTACGGCTGCGAAAATGAGTTCGGCGATAGCAGGTGGTACAACTTCGTCGATACGGCTCATCGTCTCCTCTGAGATATCCCACTCGACCTCATCAAATGCCTGTTGAAAGTCTTGCTTGAGCATGATGCGGATCGCGTGAAGCATGCCATCGCGCTCAAGACGATGAGGCGCACTCGGCGTATTAGCACGCATCATAGCAGCAAGACGACGATGAGCATCGCTAATAGTTTGTACAGCATCGTCGAGTGCCTCGTTCTGCTGCACACGGTTGATCGTTTGCTCGTATTCAGTACTGAGTGTGTGACGGACCGTTTCTAGCCGTAAAAGTGCAAGATGCATCTGTGGAAGGATTTCGTCATGCAAGACGCGTCGATGTTGTGCATTGAGCAGTTTCACGTCAACGATACGACGACGCAACAGACCTGCTACCGCTTGCATCGCTTCATGATCGCGTAGTGTATCAAGGATACGTTGCCCACATGCTTGTGCAAGATCCATATCCTCTTCGGTAAAGAGACTACCATCGTGACGTGGACCAAGATAAAAAGTTGCAACAACTCCTAGCTCATCATAAATTGGCAACACCCAACAAATAAGCGATTGCCCTTTCACGGTCATACGCACACGTGTCGGGGTGTGCTTTGTTACTACCGTACTCCCATTTTTTGTGGTGTCTAGCTGATGCTCTATTTTTACTAATCCACTCTCTGCGTCGTGAACATCAAACAAAGGCCAACGATAAGCAAAACTTCTTCTAACTGAACCAGTAAAGACAACTAAACGCGCACATTGTACCTCTAACACGTTTTGGCAAAGATGGACAAAGAGGTCTTCCATACTTTGTTCTGTCTTCTCGACATCCGTTTGTAGCCAATGACGCAGGTTTGCGCTTCGCAGAAATGGCCCAAGCATAGAGATGTAGCGATCATGGGCGGTGTAGCTACTCCAAGTGAATAGCGCGTAAGCGGCGGTTGCCAGGGCAGTAATTAAGAGCAAACCACTAAGATTGCTATGAGTTAGGGCTACCAGCAGGGCGATAAAAAGAGAGATGGTCGTGGCGACAATGACGATACCGCGCCACTGCTCGAAAAAACCGCGTCGTGCAAGTGGACGCTCAATCAGGATACCATGCCGCACAATTGAGTAGCCAAGCAAAAGAATGATAAGGGCAACGAAACCTGTCGCAATAATATCCAGGATAATGAGATTGAGTGGAAGCGTGTTTGAATTGACAGATATAACTGATACGCCATTTTCTCCATGTCGTAGCCAATTTGTCATCGACCAAACGCCAAGAACACCCAAACATGTAGTTAATCCTACCATGAGCAGTGCGGCCACAAGCAACCCAGGACGGGCAAGATGCCAGGAAAGTGCAGGCTCTTCGAGCAGGTCAATCTGCACAGGATCATCCCAAAAAGCATCAACGAGACGCCGATGTAAGTTATATTCGCTCTTTACTCTAGCATGCCACAGTACATGAAGAAGACGACTCACACGAGCAGGAGTGAACCAGGGGCCAATCGCGCAAAAGGTGACATAACACAAGAAGAGAATGGGCAGCAGCACAAGAGGCCACATAATTCCTATGCTTTCCGGCTCCGGCACGTCTCCATATGCGAGGAGACGTATGGTACCAAGAAAGGTAAATGTTGATGAATTGAGAAGAAGGAGCACAAACACACTACAGCCGAGCAGACCACTCAAAAGCAAGAGACGAGGCCGACGCCGACGCCACTTTGGACTGATAAGTGAAGCATAATGAAGTCCGATTACAAACCAGATGTAAGGGACACCGAGTGCTGGCAACCAGATCAGATGCCATAAGAAATCGGGCGTAATTAGCTCCGCTGTCTGTGTTATTGGACTAGAAACCAGTAGTGCTTGAAGAAAGAAAAAAAGTGCGGAGAGACCGAGTCCTACAATACCAACACGGGCAATCATACGCCCACGATTTCCATTGAGCCAGACGGTAAAGGCGAGCCAAAGAAACGTGATGAGGTTAAAGATTGAAAGGGCTAAGACAAGTGTTTGTAGAAGATGAACAGGCTGAAGCAATATGCGTAGTTCCATAGTATTTATTCTTCTTTGTATAGGGGAACCCATTCGCCACGACGGTCCTGCACAAGCGCAGCACCTGCTTCGTCCCACATAATCATACGGTTCATAATATAAATCAAGGTTGCTCTAGCACGAGCAACTTTATCATCAACGGCATTGTCACTCAAACCCCAGGAAGCATAAATACGCCCGTTTGTGCGACTGACCGCACGTTTATCGTGTAAGTTTAGCCGTGCCGCAATTTGCTCATTCGTCATGCCTTGGGCCATCAGTTCAGCAACGCGCAACTCATTCGGCTCCAATAACACGCGCGGCGACTGCTCATCCAGGTCGCGCACCTCCTGTACACGGTCCTCAATCTCCGGGTCAACAAGGCTACGTCCACTTACGGCATCACGTAGCAGAGGAACGAGCATACTTGGCAAAAGGTAGTTACTTTTACGCACATAGGCATAGTGTGTGAGGATGCCGGAGGCGCGAAACTCTCGATAATATTCGTCATCATCCTGGATTGAATAAAAGACAACAGGCATACGTGGACGTTCTCTACGAATTGCTATGGCGGCTCCAACTCCACTTACAGCGTTACGTCCTACCTGTGGGTCTTGCAACTGCACGTCCATCAAGATCACATCCATATCTAGTTCGAGCGCGCGCGTCAACGCCTCGCGTCCAGTTGCCGCTTCACCCACCACTTGCACGTTTCCTGTTGCCTGAAGCCCCTCACGCAACGCTTTGCGAAGCGGTCCATGATCGTCTACCAGTAATAGTTTTATTGTTGCCATTATTTCTCTCATGTGTCTCTATGAGGATATTTCTTTCCATACAAGTAGTCTAAGTATACCAGTCTGTAGAAGAGGTGTAGAGCATTCGAGGCAAAGCAAAGAGGCACACGGGTGATAAACAAAAGAAATCGTAGACTGACAGGCGACACGCGTATCCTCTACATACAAGGTCGGTCCACGATTTCTTTTATCTTCTAAGCGAGATGCTAGTAGCCAACGGCTCTTTCAAGCGTTGATGCAATTGTGCGATATCCCACGTCGGTTGAGTGGACATCATGAAAGATGCTGCACTCCCAGGTATAGCTACAAATGTTTGCGTTTGGCGTTGTAGCACCACCAAATGCACTGAACACGTCCGCCATAGTTCCATAACCATTTACGTCGTTAGCGAGATGCTGATTGACTTTTTGCATGTATGGCACAGTATTCGGGCAAGTGTTCTGATAGGGATCGTAGTAATTCAACACAATCAGATCGCCAGTTAGTTTGCCATTCACCACAAGCGCGTTATGGAGCTTTGGCAAAATGCTGCTAGTGAGATTAGCATCGAGTATTGCCAGGTCATTCGCAAATTTCGTCGTATTGATAACGCACGTCTTTTGGTTGATATCGTGTGATACATCGTTGGAACCGATATCAAGCGTGACAGGACTAACCTGTCCTCGATGAAGCGTGAGATAGAATAAGGCAGCATTGAGTTGCGACCCAAGATAAGGAAATTTGCGTAGTAAGGGAACAGTACAGCCACCCTTGATAAAGGTTGTACTAGTTTCTCCTGGACAAGCAAGATTGGCAAGATGTTTGACACCTTGAGCATGTAAATCGCTGTAAAAGTCGTCAGCATAGCCATCATCATAGTTGAGGTCAGGCTGATAGCTGAAGGCAAGGGAATCACCGAGTGCGAGATAATGTTGCTTGGGACCAACTAGCGAGATATGGGGACTAGCGAACACCGATGGTGCAACAATCAAGAAAAGGACAAAGGCAAGGGAGAGGGGCATAACAACACGTCGAAAAGGTTTCTCCTCAGGCATGAACGGCCCTCCTGTTGTAAATACAACCCGATGATGAATAAGCAGTATATCATCAAGCTGTTTGTGACATATACAGATAGAGGAAAAAGTCGAAGTCGCCTATTTCAAGTATAGCCCGATATCTAGCTATAACGCAAGAGTTATATATCAGAAGTTTGAAATGTTCAAGTGAGAAAAGATACTACCTACCCTCTTGACAAATGACCCTAAGTCATTTATACTTACTTCAGTTAAATGACTTAGGGTCATTTGTATACGCTTTATTCTTTTTTAGAAAGTGCAAGAAGGCAATGGGCAACACGTTTCCACGACATAGGGCGGTACACGATGAACAGAAACAGGAGCGGCGACAAGCTATTCTTGACGCGGCGTGGCAGTTGTTTCAAACAACGACGTATGAAGCGTTGACAATGGTAGATATTGCACACGCGCTTGGGCTGGCGAAGGGCACGGTCTTCCTGTATTTCAAGACGAAAGAGAGTCTCTTCCTCACTCTTGTGGAACAGCAACTTTCAACATGGTTTGCTGAAGTCAATACACAACTAGAAGCTCTTTCTCATCCCTCCACCATTCCAGATGTTGAGAGAATACTCTGTCAACCATTAGAAGTGCGTCCTGGTCTCACACGTCTACTAGCTATTCTTCATACGCTGCTTGAGCAGAACATTGATTTGGACTCGGCCATCCATTTCAAATTCTTTCTTTTAGAGCACTTCAAGCGTACTGGCTTGTTACTCGAACAATGTTTGCCGTTTTTAAAGGCTGGCAAAGGGGCTTCTCTGCTTTTACAATCACACGCGCTTGTGATTGGACTATGGCATCTCTCCGATCCGGCTCCAATCATTCGGCAAGCATTACAACATCCAGAACTACGTTTGTTCGAGGTGCATTTCGCACCTGAATTTTCTATCGCCCTTCAAGCACTACTATACGGCTTGGAGCGAATGGCACATACAGGTATTCAAGAGGAGAAACAATCATCATGAAGTATTTTGTAACAGGAGCAACAGGCTTCGTTGGAAGCCATGTCACACGTCAGCTACTAGAGGCAGGACACGAGGTCGTCGTAGTCGTGCGTACTCCAACGAAAGCTAAGAGTCTTGCTGATCTCGGTGCCATCGTTCATCAGGGCGATGTGACTGAAAAAGAAAGTATGCGTCTCCCGATGCAGGGAGTTGATGGCGTCTTTCATATCGCAGGTTGGTACAAGATTGGTGTAAAAGACAAGCGTGAAGGCGAGAGCATCAATGTCCAGGGGACACGCAATGTGCTGGAGTTGATGAAAGAACTAGGTATTGCAAAAGGCGTTTACACCAGCACACTCGCCGTTAACTCGGACACACATGGAAAACTCGTGGATGAGACATACCATTATACAGGTCCGCAGCTCAGCGAATACGACCGCACTAAGTGGGTCGCGCACTATGAAGTTGCTGACCCTATGATTGCCGCAGGATTGCCACTAGTGATCGTCATGCCTGGTGTAATTTATGGGCCAGAGGATACGAGCAGTATTCGCACAACATTTATTCAATATCTGCAAAGGAAACTCCCCATCATACCTGCTCAATCAGCGTACTCCTGGGCACATGTCGATGATATTGCGCGAGGACATATTCTAGCAATGGAGCAAGGTACTCTCGGTGGAACGTATATCATCGCGGGACCAACTCATACTTTTGTTGATGCGATGCACATAGCACAGAAGATTACAGGTGTCCCTGCACCCCGTATTCAAGCAGCACCTTCTGTCATGAAAGCAATGTCGGCAGCGATGAGTGTTCTTGAGAAATTTGTTCCTGTTCCAGCAGACTATAGCTCGGAATACTTGCGGATCAGCGCGGGCGTCACCTACATAGGCAACAACGCGAAAGCGCAAAAGGAGTTGGGCTATCGGCCACGTCCATTAGAGGATGGATTAAAAGAGACGCTCCTTCACGAGATGCACCTGCTGGGGATGAAGTAGTACTAGAAAGCTACGAGGAAACACCTATCTCTATACAAAGTGGTCAATCATGTGGATGTGATATAGTGAAAGAAAGGCACTAAGATAATATTGCTACTTATTTCTGATTTGGGACGTGTTGCATGATAATGAATAGGCGGCGCGTTACTTTATTACATAGGTGATGGACGTATGACGATAGGACGCACAAGCAGCATCCATTTAGGACTGCTACTCCACAATCATCAGCCAGTGGGCAACTTTCCCTGGGTATTTCAACAGGTGTATGAAGAGTCGTACCTGCCTATGGTTGAGGCGTTAGAGCGGCATCCCAGCGTTCGACTCGCGCTACACTATACAGGATCGCTCCTCGATTGGATGGAAGAAGCTCATCCTGATTTTCTGCAACGTATCTCGTCACTAGTAAAGCGGGGACAGGTCGAGATGGTGAGCGGCGGCTACTATGAGCCTATTCTGCCCTCAATACCTGATGACGATAAGCTGGCCCAGATTCGACGACTGACAGAACGCGTGCAACAAGACTTTGGCGAGAAGCCAACAGGGATGTGGATCGCGGAACGCGTGTGGGAACCGGGGCTGCCACGTTTCTTACGTGAGGCAAATATCGAGTGGACAGTACTTGATGATGTACACTTCAAGAATGTTGGACTCGAAGACGACGATCTTTATGGCTACTATGCAACCGAAGATCAAAGCACTGTGTTAAAAGTGTTTGCAACGAGTAAAGCACTACGCTATACAGTACCGTGGCGGCCCGTTGGCGAAACGATTGAGACGCTACGCTCTCTAGCAACACTCGAAGGAAACCGCATTCTTGTGATGGGCGATGATGGCGAGAAATTTGGTAGTTGGCCGGAAACAGGTCCCTATTGCTGGGGATCAAATGGTAGAAATGGCTGGATTGATGAGTTTTTTACCGTGCTTGAGCAAAATAGCTCATGGTTGCATACAACACCATTGGGCGAGTATGCACGCGCCTATCCAGCATTGGGACGCATCTACATCCCAACCTCCTCTTATATCGAGATGACCGAGTGGGCATTGCCGCCCAAAAAGTCATTCGCATTTGGCAAGCTTCTACATCAATTAGAGCATGACAAGCAAGATGAAATGCTACAATTCATGCGCGGAGGCTTTTGGCGCAATTTCCTGGTACGCTATCCTGAGATCAACAACCAGCATAAGAAGATGTTGCGTGTTCACGATGCCGTCTACGCAAATTCAGCACCGAGCGAAGAAAGTGGACATGTTCACCTATGGAAAGCACAGGCCAACGATACATACTGGCATGGGCTGTTCGGCGGTATCTATATGGCCCATGTGCGTGTGGCTATCTATCATAACCTTATTCAAGCTGAAAACATCGCTGATGCTGCACGGTATAGAAACACCTCCTGGCAACGTTATGAGTTCACCGATTTTGACCGCGACACACAAAACGAACTGCTCATCGAGAGCGACCAGCAGAATGTGTATCTCGACCCACAACGTGGAGGAACGCTTTTCGAGTGGGATATGCGACGTAGCGCACATAACATGAGTAGCGTTATGACGCGGAGACAGGAGAGCTATCATCAGACACTGCGCGAACATGAGCAGGAACGTCGCAGACATACTATGGGCGAAACAGAGCAAAATGTCACACAAACTGTCGGTCAAGCCGATAGCGAACCTGCCTCACCCCATACAACGGTACGCACGAAAGAGGCCGACCTTGACCGCCATCTGGTGATAGATCGTTATCGTCGCAATAGTCTCATCGACCATTTTCTTCCTTCTGGCTTGACACTTCCTAGCTTTGCGGAAGCACGTTTCGAGGAACAAGGAAACTTCGTCGAGCAAGCATATGAGACGATGGTAGAACAAAGCACAGAAGGTATCACTGCTACCATGCATCGAGATGGACAGGTACGTCGTGCTGGTGCCCTGAGTCCTCTCCCTATATCTCTTACTAAAACGGTGTTACTACCTCTTGGCGAAGAAAAGTTGGTGGTACATTATAGTATTGAAAACAAGGGACAGTCGCGTCTGCAAACGCAATTTGGCTGTGAGTGGAACATCAATCTGCTCGGCGGTGGTGGCAATGATCAGGCATACTACCTTGTCAAGGATCAGCCCCTTGATAATACGCATTTCGATAGTACAGGCGCAGTACCAAGTGTGAGTGATGTACATATCGGCAATAGCTGGCTTGAGCAAGATATGGGTTTCTCACTAAGCGAAGAGGCAACGTTGTGGCGTTTCTCCATAGATACGGTGACAGGCTCCGAGGCTGGTTTTGAACGGACGCATCAAGGCAGTTCTCTCACATTTATATGGCCTTTGTTGCTCGATGCTGGACAAACCTGGAATGTTGAGATTGTGTGTACAGGAAGTAAGCCATGAAACGTGTTCTAACCATTATCAATATCTCAGATGACCCAACAGGATATGTAGGAGAACTATTAGAGGAACATAGTATTCCCTATGATGTCGTTGATGCGTCGATACAACCTATTCCTGATCTCACACAGTACGATGCACTTATTGTGTTTGGGGGACCACAAAACGCGAATGAGGACGACAAATACCCGTACTTCTTACAGGAAAAAGCAATACTACGCAAAGCTGTCGTGCAAGAAGTTCCTATACTTGGTATCTGCCTAGGTGGACAACTACTCGCAACGGTGCTCGATGGGGAGGTAAAGAAACATACGCTTACAGAAATTGGGTTTTCTGAGGTACAGTGTACTGAAGAAGGAAAGAATGATCCGCTCTATAGAGGTCTAGCAGGACATCAATTAGTGTATCAATGGCATGAAGATACTTTTGAAATTCCTTCCGGTGCCATTCGCCTGGCAACAAGTGAGACAACCGAAAATCAGGCATTTCGCTATGGTCGCAATGCATATGGAGTTCAGTATCATATAGAACTTACGCCAGCGATGCTTGATATGTGGTTGAGCGAACCATCGCTTAAAGAAGAGATTGTCAACGCGATTGGGAATGATGAATACGAGCGGGTTATAAACGAACGTCCGCGTTATTATTCGCTTTATAAAGAGCATACTCGTATACTATTCGAGAATTTTCTGCGTATTGCGGGGTTAATTTGAAGAAAAGAGTATAAAACACTTTTCTTTTCCGCTTGCTTTCTGCTATACTGACACGTATACTTGGCTTTACGAAAATCTAGAATGGACATATCATGATCACTATATTGTTTTATGATTGTTGTAGAGAAAAATAATGATAATAAATTCTGAAAGGCAGCATTCGACGCTGATGCCGCATCATAACACAAACCAATATATACACCATACGACACAACAAAATACTTCTAATGGGCATCATATCCATCTGCCTATGACGTATCCAACATATCATACGGCTGACCTCACACCTTTTCTTTTTGCACGGCACACAATTGCCTGTGAACGTCATCCTAATCGGAACGAAGATAGCATCATTGTTGACGAACGAAGTGGCTTGGCGGCAGTATTCGATGGGGTTGGTGGAAGTGCGGCAGGACAAATAGCCTCGCAGACTGCGGTACGTGCTACTCATCAAGGGTGGCGACGCGTATTGGAGCAACTGCAAAAGAGACGCAAAGTGTATGATTTGATCAATAACCCTGGCGATGATTTTCTTTGCTCTGTCTTGGAACACCTGGTGCAAAGTGCCGACGAGCTTGTTCGTACCGAGGGAGCACAGCGCGCTGGAACAGACGATCTGGCAACAACGGTCGCGATGGCTACGGTATGCCGAGAGCCAAAGACACGCGATTACAAGCTTTTCTACGCTCACGTCGGGGATAGTCGAGTCTACCTCCAACGTGAAAGCGAACCACTCAAACGCCTGACGAATGACGATGGCCTTCTTGCAAAACTCGTGGAAAATCACGTTGTAAAGGATGAGGACGCCCATCGTATCGATCAAGCGATGCGGGCCGACCAATTGAGCGATATGGAGTTTAGTTACTTCCGTTTACGTGGAGGCATCACTCAAGCTCTAGGTGGACCTGTACCACCAACCATTCATACGGCTGAAATTACGGTTATGCCTGGAGACCGGATTCTGCTCTGTACAGATGGTATTCATGATAATCTTACCGACGAAGAAATCGAAGACATCTTACGTGGAAGCCCACGCACATCCACAGCTCGTTTGCTTGTCGAACACTCGTTGCAACGTTCACGACAAGAGCGTAGTGTGACGGTACGAGCAAAACCCGATGATATGAGTGCAATAGTGATGACCTGCCGTTTTTAACATAGTTCTAAACGGCATCATACAAAAGTACCAAATTCCACAATGATACACAGATATACATCGAAGGTGTGTTATCTTCTTATGAGTCACGCATAGTATCGTGCGTTATGCATAGGAGGATTTGTACCATCGTGGGTAGAAATATATATATTGTCCTGAGTTTGTTAACTATTGTTCTGTTGAGTGCATGTGGTTCACAACAGGGACGTTCGTCTGTCCCACCCGCAACCTTGCTCTCCGACAAGGTGAGTAGCAATCAATCGCCAACAGCCACACCACAAATAGTTATCCCCAGGCAAATGTCTACGCCCAAGTCCTCACCAACAGCCAAAGCAGTGATGAAGATGGCAACTTCTGCTACAACACCTGTGCCTACAGCAACACAACCACCACAAGCGACACCAACGACAGCACCGCAAGCGACACCGACAACCACCATTCCGGGAGGTGGTCTCGGCAGTTCTCCCTATGGCTCACCTCCAGCAATTACAGGAGCGGAAATTCAATTAACACAGCAACTCTTTGGACTTATCAACAGTGACCGTGCCGCACGTGGTCTCTACGCATTTAGCTGGAACGAGACACTTTCTGCTGGTGCGCGTCAACATGCATGGGATATGGTTCATTGTGGTTTTAGTCATACCTGTCCAAGTGGGCTTGATCAATGTGTAAGAATCGCCAATGAAGGTTTTGCGGGTGTAAGCGATTGTGGCGAATGCATTGGGCTAGCAGGACCTTATCCAACAGCCTGGGGCGGCGTCTATAACGTACAGGAAAGCATGATAAACGAACCTCCATCGGGCTGGCATCGCATTCATTTGACGAGTACAACATTACATAGAGCTGGCGTTGGTCTCTTTATAGACTCCAGAGGCTGGGTATGGTTCGTTGAAGACATAGTAAGCTAGACCAACCACTTCATATATTTCGTCACACAGAGAAGCCGCGCAGATTTGCGCGGCTTCTCTGTGTGACGAAATATATATCGAACAACGTCAATATGGGACCAATAGGTACAAAAATTGACATGCCGTCTGCTGTCATCCATTATAGTATCAGGAAGGGAAAATAAGCGAAAGTGTGGGGAAGTACCGTTTATTTTAGCGCGTATGAGTCTCTCTTCCTCTCTATAAGCAAAGATGCTTATCACTATTATTATGTTGATAATCGCTTTGTTGTCGGATGTAGTGCAATCGTTTAGAAACTATTAGCGGTGTGGGACAAGACGCATGCAAGATATAAAAACACGAGAAGTCTTCTTTTCTCTTGATGAGCCAGATAAGATATTGAACGCTCTCCTCAACTCGTTTAAGGAGATACATCAAACAACTTCTTTGAATGGAACAACGCTTTCGCCTTTACATGCACACACAATATTACTGCTTGACGCCGATAGCCCACGTGTACGCCATGTAGCATATCTTCTTGCTTCCGTGGGCTACCAACCATTTATAGCAGCAAACGCACTGGAAGCATTTACATTGTTTTTGCGCGGTGCGTTTGTTCCATTTGTTATTGTGCTAGGGAAGCATGAAACAAACAACCGCTTTTTTCTTTCGCGTCTCCTACAGCAAATCACGCAGAAATATAACTGGAATACACCACTTATCTCTCTGCACACAATACCTCGTAGCATATCATCACCAGACACCGATCCACTACCACCTGCACCAGCCGCTGCCTATCTACAACGATCACCAGTCTTGCAACAAACACCTTCGTCAACACCAACTACGGCTTCTCTCCCTTTCATACAACAACATACACCGCAACCATCATCTCCAAGTTCTGACCAAATTATACAAGCCCCTTTTCCGCCTGTATCAGTTATACCATCGGCATCGGTACCTGCTCGTGTTACAGACTTAGCACTCATCATTAATAAATCTACGCATGATTTACAGCAATACCATATTGCCCAAAAGATTTCATTAGAGGGATTGAGTATCGGGCGTTATCATGTGAAGGCACTCATTGGAAGTGGACCATATGGACAGGTATATCAGACCTATGACAGATTGCGAGAACAAGATGTAGCACTGAAAGCTATTCAGATAAACGCACTACCGCAGGATATAGAAGCGAACATTACGGCAGAAACGAACTTTTTTCAACAAGAGATAGATATGCTGAGCGTTTTAGATCATCCTCATATTCTGTCTCCGCTTAACTGTGGCAAGTCTTATATTAGTGGGTCGCCATTTGTCTATAAAACGATGCCCTACTGTGCTGATGGTTCACTCGCAACGCTTCTCTATCAAGTAAGTACAACAAGATTGCTGTCATCCTATGAGGTAGTGCCACTTATCGTGCAAATCGCAGACGCGTTACAGCACGCTCATGCACATAACATTACCTATCAGAATTTCAAACTCTCCAACCTGCTTATACGTACACGAGGAAAAAGCAAAGGGAGGAAAGACATACATATACTGCTTACCGACTTCGCAGTTGCACAAAACGGCTCGGCCATAACTAAGACGCCCGATACGTTTCCTTATATGGCTCCCGAACGATGGCAAGGACAGTCGCTTCCAGCATCGGATCAATATGGACTGGCTGCGATTACCTACGAATTATTAACGGGTCGCGTCCTTTTCCAGGGACGGTCAGAACAGATCATGCGTCAACTGCACACGATGATGCAACCGCAGGCACTGACATTCTACACACACCACGTATCACCTGCTCTAAGCAACGTCGTGCTACGTGCGCTCTCAAAGAGGCCAGAGGACCGCTTCCCATCTATAATGCAGTTCGCACAAGCATTACAGCAACAAATGGGTTAAATAATACAAAATCATAAACCACAAAAGGAGTTTTCGCGTTTTGCGAAAACTCCTTTTGTGGTTTATCTCTTCTATAGCTGCTAGACAAACAACGCCTCAAACTGTGCTCGGTCAAGTTGCTCATGCTCCATAAGTGCATCGGCAAGACACACGAGTTGGTCGCTATGTTCGGTGAGAATAGCACGTGCGATGGCACGTCCTTCATTAAGAATACGTTGTACTTCAGAGTCGATTAACGCATTCATTGTTGTTCCGGTCAACATTTGTGAAGCGGGAGCAGACATAGCAAAGGTGTGAAGACGCGCCGGTATTTCGCCATTTAAGCGCAGATTACCATTCGCATCAGCAACAAGCGTGTGAGCATAGGAAGGCACGTCTTCAGGATCAATACGACGCATATTCAACGATGAGTCGCCATCCGCTCGGTAGTCAGTGAACACAACGCCGACCTCTTCACTCATTCCCCAACGTGTAACCATGCGACGTGCAAGATCAGTGACGACCTGAAGATCGTTTTCCGCGCCCGTAGTGATGTAGTCAGCACCAAAGGTGAGTTCTTCAGCAACACGTCCACCAAGACCAACAGCGATTTTCGCCATAAGCGCATGACGACTATAATTGTAGCGGTCCTCTTCCGCGATAAAGTGTGTTACCCCCAAGCTTTGACCACGAGGTAGAATTGTGACGCGATTGACCGTATCGGCCTCCGGTAAATGATGGGCAACAAGAGCGTGTCCACCTTCATGATAGGCAATGATACGACGCTCTTTCTCGCTCATCACCAGTGGCCGTAGAGCACCGAGTTGAATACGAGCAAGGGCATGCTCAAAGCAATCGTGTGTCACATGATCGAGATTAAGACGTGCGGCAGAGAGCGATGCCTCATTGACAAGATTCGCCAGGTCCGCACCGCTCATACCCGTTGTTAAGCGTGACAGACGTTGAAGCGATACCTCATCGTGCAATGGTGTGTTGCGTGTATGCACTTTGAGAATCGCCTCACGCCCTGTACGATCTGGCAGAGAGACGCTGATGCGACGGTCGAAGCGACCAGGACGAAGCAATGCTTTATCAAGAATATCAACGCGATTGGTAGCGGCCAGTACGACAACAGCTTGGCGCGCATCGAAGCCATCTAACTCGACAAGAAGTTGGTTCAGCGTCTGATCACGTTCATCGTTTCCACCAACACGTACTGAGCGTTTGCGTCCGACAGCATCTAACTCATCAATAAAGATGACACAGGGTGCTGTCTGCCGTGCTTTATTGAACAGGTCACGCACACGACTAGCTCCAACACCGACAAACATTTCGACAAATTCGGATGCACTCATGCTAAAGAATGGTACGCCAGACTCGCCTGCAACAGCTTTTGCCAACAGAGTTTTTCCGGTTCCAGGAGGACCAACGAGAAGTGCGCCACGTGGGATACGCGCACCCAGCTTGTTAAAACGCTCTGGACTCCGTAGGAACTGCACGATCTCTTCTAACTCGGTTCGCACTTCATCAATACCAGCAACATCTGCAAAGGTGATAGGTGGAGTTAAACTGATACGCGGCGCAGAATCAGAAGTTCCTGGTTTCGTCGCTACTCTAGCAGTCGGTTTTTCGGGTTGCCCTACACTCTCTTTTGAGCGAGTGAAGCGTTTCGCTCTGCTCTGCCCAATTTGAGTGATGCGCTCATCCATTTGACGGGTAGAACGAGACCCGTTACGCGACTGAAGGAGTAACAGAAGGGCGATGACCATAAGAGCGAACGGTGCATACCTCCATATAAGTGTTAAAAGCATGGAAGGTTGTGTAGCAGGAAGTGTACTTACTTTCACCTGGCTCTTTAAAAGAAGTGGAGCGAGTTGCCCATCCCCAGCTACTGGTATTTGCGTATATATAAAACGTGTTGTATCGAGAGAAGTATTTGAGACACTCCACCCTACATTGTTTCCACTAATATAGTGCATCCATGCGGTATACGTTTGTGCAGTTTCCTGAGATTGCGTTACTGGAGATACCGAGGGGCTACGTTGTGAAAGAGAATGTTGTAACAGTCCATTCACTTGGTTGCCTTGAATTGCAACAGCGGCCATATTCCCTGCCTTTACCTGTTGCACAAACGTACTATAGTCAACTGTTGTGACACCATTTGGCGCGGCATTTGTTACTGGCGCGTGTAGTTGACTGAATATCCCGAAAAGCAATCCTACCGATAGTATAAGCAAAACACAGGTAAGCATGGTTGAACGATAGGTAGTAAGAAATTTTAGTAGTTTCCGACTCCCATGCTTTATTGGAGCGGATTGTCGAATAGCTCGCTTCGACGCCTTCCTCTTGCGGTTCATGTTATCGTCCATTTACTCACCTTGCCTGTTCAGGTCGCCTGGATAAAACACCGTGTTGACCCCCGTACTGAATACATGTGAAAACAGTATTTGTTTCCACACTCCTCTTTTTATCCTACGTGATACATACCATTCCTTCGTTATCATCACCACGTTCCATATCCCCCTTTATCTCTTCCCATTACTACGTGTCACACCGAAAGAATACCTCTTTAAACGCTCCTGTAAAAAATACAGGCAAGAGACCGGAAAAAATTATGAAATAAGAAAACAGGCACCTTCATTATGGACGCATTGATGACAGTGTACAGATTTATGCGGAAAGTATCGAAAGAGTTAAGTATCTCCGGTACTTTTTTCTTATGATCTGAACATATCAATAAGTTTCTAGCCATATTATGAGGAACAGAGTGATACGCTGAAGTACAAAAAGAAACACTCTACAAGTAAGACGTTAGCCAAGTGAGATTGTGGGTACACAGTATCTCTATCTCTATCACGTAGATATTTATACGAAATAATACATGCTCGCAAAACCTCTTACTTCTCTCAGCAAAAACTAATATAACAAAGCAACTCAAAAGAGCAGAGTGTGTTGTACTCATGAGTACAACACACTCTGCTCTTTTGAGTTGCTTTGTTGCTAAGCTGCTAAGAAGCGGATGTTGCTAAGAATGAACTGAATTTTATGGTAACACCACTTTGTAGTTGCACTCTTACACCACAATAGCCTGTTTGGAGTGAAGTATCTGTGCCAGTAGCCATCCAAGCAGTTGGCTCTGTTGTGCCAGTTGCCCACGCTTTAGCATATAGGTTAGAGCCGACTGCACGGAAGCGTATAGTATATGACTTGCCTACAGTTGCGTTGAAAGCTGTTGTACTAACTGTTCGATATGAACCATTAATTTTCGCCTGTATTATAAGGCTGGTTCCACTGATATAAGCCTTATACCAGTTGTTCGTATCTTTCCAGCGAAGTACCGCCCCTAAATTTGCATTGCTAAAACTACTTATAGAGCCGCTGACCAAGACTTCTGCGTTACCAATTGTAGAGCCAAGCACTGCATTATAATAGGTATTTCCATTCGAGATTTGGCCTATGTTGGCAGCAATGGAGAAAGCATTTTGTGTGTTCGCATCGGCCGCCCACACATGCCCATCTGAAGCGGTCCCCCAATGTGCTTGATTTGCGCGTTGAAAGGTGTCCTGCGCTATAGCAGTACCAGGATTTGGTGTCGGTGATGGCGTTACTACGGTAGTCGAGGTCGGTGATGGCGTTACTATAGTAGTCGGTGTGGGAGTTGGTACTCCAACACTACCAGTAACATAGCCTAATCCTTGTCTTGATGATGTTGAGATAGCGTTCCCATTAGAAAAGTCAATCTCAAGATATTTCCTTGTATTGTAAAGCGAATCAAGATTAGCAACGACTTTTCGTGTCGCGGTATTGATTACATCGCCTGAATCACCTACATAAACAAATTGCCCGTTTGTACTGTGAAGAATCCAGCCTTCATGTGTACAATCGTAGAGACAGGGACTCTCTGCTGATACCCCAGTTCCAGACATCTTACGCAAAGGAATATCAGCGACCTGCACAGGTGCAGTCGCAGGTACACCACTCACATCGAAAACATGGGCATAACTATTTGCAGTATCAATCACGTAGACTTCCTTCTCGTCAGGAGAAAGAGAGATACCATGACTGACTTCGGCGGCATTAGAAGATGCAAAGCCTTTGATCGGAACATGATAAAGAAGTTTTCCAGTCGTGATACTGCTTACTTCAAAACCAAGAAAACCTGTAGCCGTTGTATAGGCAAGTGTCTCGGTACCATTGATTGTAAAAGGACGCACACCATTTGCAAGTGGACCAATCTTCTTAATAATCTTATTGGTAGATGTATCGGCCATGTAAAGGTAGCTAGAGTTCAAAGCGCCAAGATAGACGTGCTTTCCATTCAAACTCATCACTGTGTTATGAGCTGCATCTCCTGTTGCTGTGAAAATGCTTCCAAGAACGCTGCCATCACTGGTACTAAGAACGCGCCACGTTCCATCATAGGAAGCTTCACCGTCTGGCATATAAATTGTTTTGCCGTCAGGTGTAATTGCTAGACTGTCAATACCAAACGTATAATTTTTCGTCCACACGACTGTATCGGTAAGCAAGTTATATTTTAGCAACGAGCCTGTTCCATGTGAACCACCATCGCCATTGTAGCTGAGATAGAGCGAGTTCGATGCTGGGTCTACAACACAACCACGTCCTCCTTGAAAAATAGGCAGACTTATATGCTTCACGAGAGCCTGATTATTGTCCATATCATACACATAGATACCGCCATCAGGAAAGACATACTCATAGTGATTTACTGTTGCTTCTGGACCTGCCGCCCTTACAGGAGCGTTGCTGCGAAAATAACCGAAAGCTGCTGTACACGCTCCCAACAGGAGAAGACACGCGACAAGGCCGCCAAGAATACGAGATGATCGAGAAGTTAATTTCATTAAAGGTTTTTCTCCCTTCGATAATGAAGTGTCTTTCACTACCGAGTTATAGCTAAATATATTATTACGCTACCCATGATTATAAATGCCCGTTATGTGATTGCTATGGAAAGATGGTTACATATTGGTTAAAAATAGATTAAATTGTATAGATAACCCCACCAACATCTTTACTTTCCCTAATAATAAACAATGAGAGTGAAGGAATTACAACATATATCGAAGGAATGGTACAATCAGAAAATACAAAGAGGTTGTTTGATAAGAAAGGAATATACGCGATGAAAGCTATTCGTATCAACGAGACAGGCGACGCAGAGGTTATGCGTCTTGAAGAGATAGAGAAACCAGCACCAAAAGCTGGCGAAGTGCTGATTAAGATTGCAGCGGCTGGCATTAACTATGCCGACCTTGCACAGCGACAGGGGGCGTACCTGACACGTACACAAACTCCGATGACGATGGGCTTTGAGGTGGCGGGAACGGTGGAAGCATTAGGTTCAGGTGTAACCACGCCACAGGTAGGAACCCGCGTTGTTGCACTCACCGCTGGAGGCTATGCGGAATACACAACGGCGGCGGCAAACACAGTCATTCCTATTCCAGATACGCTTGATTTTAATAGTGCGGCGGCGTTCCCTGTGCAGGGAATTACAGCATACCAATTGTTGCACGAATCAACACGTATGCAAGCTGGAGAAAGCGTCTTGATACACGCGGCGGCTGGTGGCGTTGGAACGCTGGCGGTCCAACTGGCGAAACTTATGGGGGCCAAAACCGTGATTGGTACGGCAAGTAGTGCAAAAAAGCTAGAGCTAGTACGCGAGCTTGGAGCCGATGTCGCAATTAATTACACAGAGGAAGATTGGCCTGAGCAGGTCAAGAAGGCGACTGGCGGTAAAGGGCCTGATGTTATCCTCGAAATGGTGGGTGGCGATATTGCAGAGAAAAGCCTACAAATTCTCGCTCCCTTTGGACGCATGGTTGTGTATGGTGCAGCAAGCGGGGAGAGAGTGCAATTCGCGGCTATTCAGTTGATGCACAAAAACCAATCAGTCGTCGGTTACTGGCTGACCGCTTGGATGAGTCGCCCCGATAAGACTGCGGAAGCCGCTCAAGCGTTGATGCAGTATCTCGCGAGCGGTAAACTACGTATCATCGTCGGTCACACGTTTCCTCTTGAGAATGCTGTAGAGGCTCACAAAACAATTGCTGAACGCAAGACAACAGGCAAAGTTGTTTTAACAGTGAAATGAAATTTGGGGTTGACTTCAGCAAGATAATAAAGTACTCTTGAAAGAGTTCCTAAATAAACTACCCTCAGGAGAACAAAAACTTGTAATTCATGAACACTTCAGACAGGCAATAAAAAAGAGCTTTTCTCTGCTATTGTTATGAGGTGTTCATGTCTATGAGTAGCGTTCAACAGCATTTCTTCCCCACTCAAGCTACTCCTTAGTATATTCTTCTCGTGCTTTTATAGAGCAAAAATCTCGCTGCCTGTCCCTCTCTTCCTCGTGACAACCACGCCTTCTATGTGATGGTCACATTTCGTTTTCAGTGTGTTTACGTGTTTATGCAGAGATACAAGCGAGGTGTTTATGCTTTTTGCTATCCGCAATCTATCAAAATTTTATGGTACAGTTACTGTTCTCAATCACATATCGTGTGTGGTGAACGAAAAGGACCGTGTGGGCCTCGTTGGTTCAAACGGTGTTGGCAAGTCTACCCTATTGCGTATCCTTATGGGACAAGAAGAGGCCGATACGGGAACCATTACCTATGCTCCCTCAGTGGAAGTTGGGTATCTTTCACAGACAACGCCTGACTTTTATGGTCGTACTATCCAGGACCTGATTTTAGAATCCCTCGGAAATTTGCGTCTGATCGAAGAAAGAATGCACACACTCGAAATGGCAATGGCAACCGCGAACGAAGAGCAGTTGCCCGATCTGCTAGAAGAGTATAATACCATCTCCACGCGTTTTCAGGATCGTGGAGGCTACGATATTGACTATAGGATAGATACCATCATGGAAGGGTTACGCCTCACGTACTTACCTCGTACTCAGGAGATGAGTACACTTTCTGGTGGAGAAAAGGAACGTGTGGGCTTAGCAACATTATTGCTTCGTTCACCAGATTTGCTCTTGCTTGACGAACCAACAAACCATCTCGACATTGCAAGTCTTGAATGGTTAGAGACATACCTGCATAGCTATAGTGGAGCGGCACTTGTCGTCTCACATGATCGACAATTTCTTAATCGTGCCGTTACGTCCATCCTTGAAATTGATGAATACGAGCATCATCTCAAGAAATATGAAGGCAACTACGATGCATATGTAGCGACACGTGCCGCAGAAAGGCTCAAGTGGGAGGAAGATTACGAACGACAACAAGAGGAGATAAAAGAGTTACGCAAGCGGATTAAGGATACAGCACGCAATGTCGGGCATAGCTCTCGTGCGTCGAGAGACAACGATAAGTATGCTATCTTCTTTTTTGAGCAGCAAAGGCAACAAGCGGTCTCACGCAATGTACGAGCGGCGGAAGAGCAATTAAAACGCATTGAGGCAAGTCCCCTTCCCAAACCTCCTGAATTGTTACGCGTCTCTCCACGTTTTAACACAGACGAGATGCAGTCACAGGAAGTTATCCGACTTGTACATGTGAGCAAATCCTTTGGCGAACGGTGCATCCTCAAGGACGTAGATATGCATATTGGCTCAAAGGCACGAATACTTCTTACTGGTCCAAATGGTGCCGGTAAAACAACACTCTTCAAGCTTATGATGAGAGATGAAAAACCCGATGAGGGAAGTGTCAGTATTGTTTCAGGTGCCACAATTGGCTACCTACCACAAGAGCCGGAGCTACCAGACCTAAGTAAGACGGTCATTGAGACATACCGAATTGGACAGATCGGATATGAAGGAGAATTTATCGGACGGCTTTTAGGCAGTGGGCTGTTTCGTCTCGAAGATATGCACAAACAAGTAGGACAGTTAAGTGTTGGACAACGGAGAAAACTAGAGATCGCTCGCCTGATAGCAGAACGTCCTACCGTGTTGCTTTTGGATGAGCCAACAAACTATGTCAGCTTAGATGTTCTAGAAGGCTTTGAAGCTGCTGTGTTAGCATTTCCTGGTCCTGTCATTATCATTTCACATGATCGTTGGTTTAGTGAACGTTTTGGTGGTGAGCAATGGGAACTACGCGAGGGAACGCTACAAAAACATGAGTAATTCATGACTCATTCTTAACGTAGTAATCCTACTATAGTTATAAGAACTTGTTAGGGTGTGTTAATATCTTAGTAGGATAGTCTGATTTAAACAGTGTAAGAAAGTGCGTTTTTGTGAAGATGGGTATTAAGAATAAAGCTACGATAGTGCCTGATAAAGCGGAAGTAGTAGAAAATCAAAGCACAGAAAAGTTGATAGAGATATCGAGCCAGCAACGCCAAAAGATGCTCAGACGTGCTCTGATCTGGTCTGCAATTATCGGTCCTGGTCTAATGGTTATGCTGGCCGATACCGATGCTGGCAGTATCATTACGGCAGCTCAGTCGGGCGCACAATGGGGCTATACCATGATATTGCCTCAGCTTATCTTAATTCCCATTCTTTACATTGTACAGGAAATGACGGTACGTCTAGGCGTTCACACACAGCAGGGACATGGCGAGCTTATTCGCAAACATTTCGGCGTGGGCTGGGCAATGATCTCTGTGATAACGCTATTTGTTTCAGCAATCGGCGCACTAGTGACAGAGTTTGTTGGTATCGGTGGCGTGGGCGAGATGTTCCATATTCCTCTGTGGATAAGTGTCCCATTCGTCACATTGCTACTGATAGTGATCGGATTGACTGGTAGTTACCGACGCGTCGAACGCATTGGCATCGCCGTAGGCTTGTTGGAACTGCTCTTCATTCCTGCCGCATTACTCGCACATCCCGATTGGCACCAGTTGACACAAGGACTTGTGCATCTTCCAATTACACACGGCAATTATCTCTTCTTGTTAGCAGCTAATATAGGGGCTGTAATCATGCCCTGGATGGTCTTCTATCAACAGGGCGCGGTTATAGATAAACATGTGCAAGGCAAGAGAGAACTCAAGGTAGCACGTTGGGACACATGGACAGGTGCTATTCTTACACAAGTAATCATGATCTGCGTTGTTATCGCAATGGCGGCGACGGTGGGTCGCACAAATCCTGGTGCATCGCTAAACACTATTCAGGATATTGCTTCCGCGCTACAGCCTGCACTTGGAACGGTGGGTGCGATTGTATTGTGTGGACTTGGCATGGTTGGGGCAGGTTTCCTGGCAGCACTAGTTGTTTCTATTGCGGGAGCATGGGGCATTGGCGAGGCATTTGGAATGAACCACAGCCTGAATATGCCTTTCAAAAAGGCCAAAGGCTTCTATTGTGTCTATACTGTTGCTCATGTCGGTGGTGCCTTGCTCGTACTTTCGGGCATCCCACTTCTCAATTTGACATTAGATATTGAGGTCATGAATGCTGTACTCCTTCCTATTGTACTAGGTTTTCTCCTCGCGCTTGAGCGCGTAGCGTTACCAAAAGAGCAGCGTATGAAAGGGGTCTATAAGTGGATCGCATGGAGTGTAACAGCTCTCGTGATATGCTTTGGTCTCTATATGGGTGGTAGTGTGCTCTTTCAAGCGTTTGTACATTAAAGTTACAGAGTTTTCTACATTCGCAATATAGAAGCCAGACATATACAGCGATTTTTATAGCTCTATAGTTGACAATAATATACTTTTTTTGTTATACTCTTCATTATGAATTGCGTTAATCCCTTATAAAAGTGAAGAGTGTGTGATGCATGAACCATCAACATGGCGTGAACTATTAAGTGGTATTATCAGTAGCAATGCCGTTCGTGAGCAGGTGGCGAACGTAATGCACGTCAGTCCAATCACATTAAATCGTTGGGCTGGTGGGGAATCCATGCCACGAGCACAAAATCTTCGTCAACTAGAGCAAGCGGTTCCCGTTCAATATCGTTCTGCACTGCACAGGCTTTTGGAAAAAGAATTTCCGACGCTTTTCTCTTCTTCGTCCGATACGCTCGAAATTCCTTACACCTTTATCATGCAGGTACTTGAGGCAAATGCTAAAACTCCTGCCGCCCTGCGATTTTGGACAATTACTCACCTTGTACTTCAGCACGCACTACGCCAGTTAGATATGGAACGAACGGGCATGGCAATGACGGTTGTGCGTTGTATGCCGCCTTCAAATGAGGGAAAAATTCGTAGTTTGCGTGAGAGCGTCGGACAGGGAACACCTCCTTGGGAAACCGATCTGGAAACAAAGGGTATGTTTCTAGGTGCTGAATCTCTCGCGGGTTACGTTGTAACTACTTGTCATGAAGAGGCGATACAAAACCTCGCAACTGATACAACACTCTTGCCCGCGTATCAAACGGAGTATGAAGTAAGTGCTATGGCTGTACCTATTCTATACGCAAATCGTATCGCGGGTTGCCTACTCCTCTCAAGTACACAGCCCAACTATTTTCTTGCATCAGAGCGACGCGCACTCATTCAGGGTTACACCTATCTGATTACACTTGCATTTGAGCCAGATGATTTTTATCCACCAGAGTATGTTGAACTGAGTGTTATGCCGCCGCTACATGTACAGCAAAAGTATTTCACCACATTCCGGCAACGCGTTCACAACACCATGCGTGAAGCAGCGGCTATAGAGCATCCATTAACGGGGATACAGGCAGAGCAAAAAGTATGGCAACAACTCGAAGAGGAGCTAAGTAGCCTGTTCCTTCAATCATCGTTAAAAGATAATGATGGGCAATAGTGCGAACGAAATGCTCAATTGTTTAGCCTAGCTTTATGCTCATCTTACCAAAAGTACGTCGTACTTACTATTCCTTTTCATCTTCGTTTAATTTAGTGTAGATTGATAAACGTCACTATACTAAGGCAAATATTTTAATGAAGGATTAGTGCATGAGACGTTCCTTAAAAACTTTAGGTATGAGTAGCCTCGTACTGTTGTGCGTCGTCGTAAGTGCTATATGGATGAGTTCGTTGCATTCAGCATCAGCTCAATCCACATCTACACCGCCATCCCCGAAAACAGTTACGATACCACGCCAGACAAAAGCAATGGGTCCGTACACGGTGAAAGGCAATGCTATTTTTGGGGTAGACGGTAAACGCTACTACTTTCACGGTGTTGGACGCGATGGTCTAGAATTTAGTTGTTGGGGCGATGGACATTTGACGCCAAAAGAACTTTCCTATATTGGGTCTGGTACCTCAAATAGTACAGTTACCTATTGGGGTGCAAATGTTGTTCGCCTTCCTATTTCAGAGGGTTTCTGGCTTAACGGACAGCCATCAGCACACTGCTCTGCGGCACAGTATCGTCAAGTAGTGCAACAAACCATCGCGACACTTACATCATTACATCTCAATATAATGCTTGATTTGCAATGGACGGACGCTGGTGGGCATTCACTTGCTGGTGGTGGAGCATGGGCAATGCCAGATGCAGATAGTGTTACATTCTGGAAACAAGCTGCAACACTTTACAAGCGATATTCAAATGTGCAGTTTGAGCTATTTAATGAGCCACACCCTGCTGCATGGTCGTGCTGGAACGGGCCATGCACAATGACTCATGATACTGGATACTCTAACGATTGTGGCTGCGCTAAAGTAGAAACATATCAAAGTGTTGGTATGCAGGCTCTACTTAACACAGTACGAAGTACTGGTGCTACCAATTTAGCAATTATTGGGGGTATGCAATGGGGCTTCGATCTTAGTCAGATTGCTCATTACGCGATTAAAGGAACAAATGTTGTCTATGATACGCACCCCTATCCATATGGCGACAAGCAGCCACAGACATGGAATGCAGCATTTGGGAATATAAGCGCGACCTATCCCGTGATTTCGGCTGAGAGTGGTGAATATGATTGTGGCACAGGTTTTATGAGCCAGCTTCTCGCCTACTACGATGCTCATCAAATAGGATGGGTAGCCTGGGCGTGGACAGTGCAGGGCGATGCATGTGGCTATCCACTTCTAATAAAAAATTATAATGGAACTCCATCCCAAAAGATGGGACAGTTAATATATCAACATCTACAAAGCTACAAGTAAAGCTGTGCAAAAGCCCCTCTGTTGTGTGATGCACAACAGAGGGGCTTTTGCTTATTTTTTGCGGCGATCTTCGACACGAGCACTAGCGGTTTTTGACTCACCACCACTGGCACGCGGCAAGCTATCAGCCGGAACAAGCTCCACCTTCGGTGAATTGCCTGTGATGGTTTTCACGGCCTCTGCCATTTCACGCCCCAATGTATGAGCATACTCAGGATTATGCAAGAGGGCTGTGTCTTTAACTTCGACTTTAAGATCAAAGGTGTCTAGGTTGTTGCGCTTATCGACAATAATGCGAAAATTGGCACCCGTCTCTGGAAACCGGACAAGGGCAGCTTCTACCTGGCTTGGGAAAACAATCAAGCCACGAATAGATACAGCGTCATCGCTACGTCCCTTAATTGCTCCAATCTTGGGATGAGAGCGTCCGCATGCACAACGTTCCTCCCACCATGTACGTGAAAGGTCACGACTACGGTAGCGAATCATGGCGGTGCCATCGGCGGCAAGCCATGTCCATACGAGTTCTCCGTCTTTGCCATCCTCAACTGGTTCAGTCGTTTCAGGATCAATACACTCGACCAGGAAGGCATCGGCCCATGCATGCATGCCATCACGCACTTCACATTCACAAGTCATACCAGGGCCAAGAAACTCTGTCATCCCAAATTCGTCGTAGGCGGTAAAATTGAAGAGTTCTTCAAGCTTTACACGCGTCTCCCAAGGCCAAGGTTCCGCACCAAATAGACCTATCTTGAGTTTTGTATCCTTAAAGTTGACGCCACGTTCACGTGCTTTGCCACCGACATAGAGGCCAACAGAAGGAGTCATGCAAACAGCAGTGACGCCGAAGTCGATAATAAAATCAAGCATACGGTCATACTGGCGAGCATCAGACCCCATTGGAATCGCCATCACGTCCATCGCCATCGCACCATAATGAAAGCCAAAGCCGCCCGTTGCCATACCATAGCCATAACAGTTCATCAACACATCACCAGGGCGTAGACCAGTCATCCATAATTCGCGCGCGTTCAAGTCCGCCCAGTAGTCAATGTCCTTTTTGGTAGCAAAGACAGGCACACTTTTGCCAGTTGTACCACTCGTCGCATGAATTTCTAAAGCACCACCAGCACCACCCGGCGGTACAAGAGCCATTCCATAAGGGTATGCGTCACGTACAGTCTTCTTTTCGAGGAAGGGCAATTTGCGTATATCGGCTAACGAGGTAATATCAGAAGGCTTTACACCTGCCTCATCATAGAGTTTGCGATAAAAGCGGTTTTGGCTATAGACACGCTCAACCATTGTCTGAAGTCGCTGCAACTGTAGAGCCTGTAGTTTGCTTTTAGAAAGGGTCTCTATCTCTTCATTAAAAAACTTACGATCATTCATGTGACTAAATAGTTCCTCCAGAATTACTATGGATATCGTGCATTCACGCATCCATGCATAAGTCTCTAGTACAAGAGACCATAACGATGCACACAGATATGATACTATAGCTGTCGAGAATTTTTCTCTTCTCATGTTGTAGAACGGTTTTGCTTGCAACATTAACATGAAAAGGAAAAGCGCAGCAAAACGTGATATGCTGGATAGAACAAAAGGACTGAGGAGTATAGAGGTATGACACAAGAAGTTGGCAAGGTACAAGCGGTACTGTGGGATCTCGATGGCGTAGTTATTGATAGTGAAGAGGACCATAAGAAGGCATGGCAGCGTCTAGCACATGAGACGGGGAAAGAGTTTAGCGACGAGCAGTTCGTGGCAACATTTGGCTGGCGTAATGATGCGATTGTCCCCAAAGTATGGGGAAGCGTGTCGGCGGAAGAGTTACAGGAACTCGCGAACCGCAAGGAAACATACTATCGTGATTATGTGCGTCACACAGCGGCGTTCTTGCCAGGAGCACAGGAGTTGATGAGCGCGCTTCACGATAGCGGTTATCCGCAAGCGTTAGGCTCATCGGCACCGATTGCGAATATAGAGATGGTGAAAGAGGTTCTGGGTCTGGAACGATACATCGATGCGTTTGTTTCAGGTGAAACGGTGCCTCATGGTAAGCCTGCCCCTGATATATTTCTCAAGGCAGCAAAAGAGGTAGGCGTTGAGCCAAAAGATTGTCTAGTCATTGAGGACGCGGTGGCAGGTGTTGCGGCAGCTCGTGCGGGTGGTATGTACAGTATCGCAGTCGCGTATGGGCGCGTCCTACCCGGCTTGCAGGTCGCCACACTTGTAGTCAAAGACTTAACGGAGGTCACGGTGGAGCGCATACAGAGTATTGCTTGACAAGGAGACGCGTCAATGGCACAATACGCAGACAACACATGGAGGTGTAGGGACTCCGGTGGGTCTCACCGTCTTCAAAACGGCTGGGGGGTCGCTCAGCGCGGTCCTCGGTGGGTTCGACTCCCATACGCCTCTGCCTCTATGGATGAGTTTATTGATGAGATGTGCGGTCTAACGTAAGCGTGGAATTAGCGTTAATTCTATTCTTATCGTGGAAAAAGTACGAAGAGATATTTTCAAATGTCTATACTGGTTATGGAATAAACTGGACTTTTAAACCAAGTACACATATCCTTACACTTCCATGCTACAAGAATATTCGATTTTTACGTACTGAAAAATTTCTCACGTATTACTCTTCTAATTATCATCAACGAGAAGAACCCATCTGTAAGACTCTAGAAGAACCCCTTCTCTCTTTCAGTCTGATTATAGCGTTGCTCTAGCCTTAGGGTCCGAATTTGCTCAATCCGCTCTTGCAACAGGGGATAGCCTAAGATCGTTGCAAGAGGCATCAATAATTTATGTGCAATATTGCTAATAAGCAGAGGCAGTTTTTGTTCCTCACGTTGCTGTACATACACATTAAGACACGTTAAAAGTTCTATTTCGCGGCGCTGTCGTTCCATTTGCTGCAGAAAGATAATATCTGCTCGTATACGCATCAGCTCAGCTTTGACAGCTGGATATAAACGTAAACTGTCTAAAGTTAGCCCAACTGATCTAGCAATATCTTTCATCCTCACCAGTTGACCAGACTGTTGGAGATTAGCATAAGCTAGTCGCACCTGTTGTACCAATTCAGCCTCTCGATTAGCTTTTCGACTAACACTTTGACGCTGTTTCACTTCCGTACGTCGCGTGACCTCCTCATACATCAGCTGCCTAGTTTGCGGATACTTAATATGATTTAGTGTTTGAATGTTCCAACCTGTTAATGTACATATAGCTCTACTTGTGATTTCTTGCCCATTTTGCTCAAGCTCTCTGATCGCTTGCCGAACTTGACGCTGCTAGCACTACATCTCGATCTCGCCGTCGTACCTGAGCAGCATACATACGTGGAAGTCGCGATGAATTGCCAGGCAATTGTATTGGGAGTTCTAACGTCGCTGTTACAACCTGTTCTAGCATCTCTATTGTATACATTGAGTATGACCACTAATTCTTCCCTCGCACAGCAGACTTCCCGTTCATGCGTTGCCACAAGTTGTTTTGCTATCATAGACGCCCTAGGATATTGCCGGAAGGTCCGTTCATCCTTGCCTGTTGCAATACATAGACGGGTATATGAGAAGACATCTTGCGTTGCTGCTAATAAGGCATATGTTTTGTGCAAACATTCGATAAGTTCATTTTCGTACAGCGCACGCCGTGCTGCTTTGGCAACAGATCGTCTAGCCATAACACCATCAATTAAGGCTTTCACCTCTGGATCATGATTGATTGTATGGACAGTTATTTGTAGGCGCATGCAAATAGTATGACGTGTCACTGGCTCCTGTTGTGTTTCCAACATTTGTATCACGCCTACTACTCGCTCATACAGATTATTAATCTGCAAACGTGGGCGATGACGCGTACGCTCTTTCGCGTTAAGTAGCATTTCTCTAGCATATGGATAGCGCCCGGCTAAATCATTCATCGAAATGTGAAGATAACCACATAACACAGTTTGCGTAATACACACACCCAGCTCGTCAAAATGTGCGATAGCCGGTTCAATCTGCGAGACGAGGTGCTGTTCCTCTCGTGACATTGAATACTCCAATGACTTCTGCTTGGAACGATACTGTTCAAGCAGACTCGGCACGTGGGTACTGTTTGACAGAGTTGGTTGTCATATTCAGCGTTCTGCAGATGGCATACGGAGTGATTGGTTTGCCTTCTGTAGTAAGCAAATCTCAGCACTTGTAATTTGTTCAACTAATTGGGTATACGTGTCTGACGGTAGATTTGCCATCGAGCCTCGTGCGTTCTTTTCACTTCATCCTCGCGAATTGGTAAAAGTAATGCCTTGACTTGTGGATATTTCTTTGCCGTTGTATAAGTGATTCCTACTACCTTACATATTCTTTGCAGAGACAGTTGCTCACCTTTCTCCTTCATCTGGGCTATTGTTGCCACTACATGGGCTACCAACTCCCGTTCGTGATCTACCTGCTCGTCGATCATAAGCTGCCTTTTTTGCTGTGCACGACGCTCTACCAACATAGTCGTCGCACCTGGTAGCTCTCGTAAGACATTAGCACCAATTTGGAGTGCTCTTCCTAACTCCACTTTGCTCAAGAACTTGCCCTCTCGTTCCAGTTGGTCTAGGACTTTGGGAATGCGGCAAGCAATTGCCTCAAGTCGTACTCTACGTTGCTGATGATATGGTAAAAGTTCATTAGGAATGAGGGCTAATATCTTATGGATTTCAGGATAAGACAATAATTGATTGAGTGGAATACGTAAATGATCCTCGATCACTTGACGTGTGATTGGAAGTCCAGTTTTCACCATCTCCTGCTGCAGTACTATTATACGTCTTACGAGAGCCTCTCTTATCGACTGCTTCTCGAATGTTTCATCGTGTTCTCGAGATTGTAAGCAGGTATTTTCGAACCATATTCTTTCATCAAAGAACGTCCGAAAAGTCACACCTATTGCTTCCAACCTATGAAGATAGCCTAGCAATGGTCCATTATAATGAATTTGACTTCTTGGTTTTCCCGCTGCATGTTGCATTATTGCAATTTGCTGACGTACCATATTTCGACGGTGGGAAGGTAACAAGAAGTCATTCATACCAGATAGCAAATAGGTGAGGTCCGCTGTTAATCTCTGTGCACGCATCTGTTCGTCAAAGGACAATGTTATTGTTTTCGCTTGGCGAAGGTCAGCTTGACAGAGAACGCACCTGCCAACAGTGAAAGGAGCACTGAAAATAGGCATTTTATTCCCGCATCGTGGACAAGTATCACACAAACTGCATTTGTGCTTAGCACATCCCGAAAGGAAAGAAAATCGCCACAATAAGCTATAATAAATTTCTTGTTGTTCAGCTAAACATAGGGGACAGAACCGTAAGGTAACAGCTAAGCTTTGCCCGAGAAATATCCCCATAGGATGCGGTGTTGTCTCTCGACCAAACCGTGCTACAAGATAGTGAAAAGTTGTTGTCAGTAATTCCTCTTTAGAGCATGCGAGAACAATGGCAATACTGTCTAAGGATGAAGGCGGATGATCAATTAGGTAGCTTTTGCCTCGTGGATTTCGATATTGCTCTGATAGTGTAGATGTTTCATACAGGCCGATCAAAGAAGTGAGGCGATTAGCTGCGGCGGTACGCATAAGTAGACTAGTAAAGGTTTCCTGTGGCTTCGGTCTGATCCCTATTGGAAGTGTTTCGAAAATATATTGTGGATACATTACTGCTCCTCTTTTTTAGAGTCACGCCTTCATAATGTACATCCTGTGTTATTACCAGTAGTAACTTTAGAAGTTTGTTACCCTTTTTTTCTGAATATTCTTCCACGTCTTATCCAAGAGTTCTGGCGTAAGACAAGGCAATTTCCTTCTCTATAGCTTTCCGGCTTGCATCGCGAATAAGAATCATGATATCACGAAGAATGCCTCCTGTAGATTGTTCGATGAATTTGGCTGGTCCATCTATCTCTTGGGACTTCTGCTTTAAGGTGTGAAGGGCCAAATGCGATGGTTGTGTAAACGGAAGTAGCAGTTCGATAGAGGCTAGTAGAGCTACTAAGTCTTTCCCCAGTATACTGCGGCAGTTCAAAAAAATCATTCCAGCGACCAGCCACTTCTTCATCTCCTGTCACCCATGTAAGCGGGTTACAAGAAGCGCATATAATAGGAACTTTTAGTCTATTAGAAAGATCAAGTACCCTTCGCCGCATATCTGGATGCGAGATATGTTCGACCTCGTCTATCAAGATCAGCTCGACACCACACTGCAGAAAATATAAACTTAGCTTTTGGTTCAGGTCCTCCTCCGTGTCCCCTTGTAAGTAGGTAAGACCACATTCAAGAATCATTCTCTGAAGAAGTGCCCTCGGTGTTTTATTACTTACTGGAGCATCAACCCTAATAATCCGAACATAATTGCGACTTTCCTCTACTTGTGGAAGATGCATAGCAGCAAGCCAGTTCAGGTAGGTCGTTTTTCCCATTCCCGACAATGCACCTAGTAAGAAGTTTCGCTGCTGACCAAGAGAGCGATATCCCAAAACATACTTTACTTTCTCATGCAAATCCCACAGATCAGGAGTCATCAGAAAAATAAAGTTATCCAACCAAAGCAATTTATCCTCTGGCGATAAGCCTACAAATTGCTCTTTTAAATTCTGTCGGATAGTCTTATAACCACCTTCGACCTTATTAGATATCTCCAAAGGCTCTCTTATGAGTCTCATCTTGAGGCGATCTAGTAAAAGTAGCGATTTGGTCACCCCGTCTGTATGTCCAATCGTTTATTAGGATTTAACTTCCGTGCACGAACTCTTAATCCTTCATCCTCACGTGACCATTCGTCCTTCCACTCCTCAATTGTGCCAACGTAGGAGAACGTCAAACTTCTCATCCACAACCGCGGTTTGTATTTCATACATAGGCTATTCTCCTTTAAGTAATAGTGATGCGACACGGACGAGCAAAACCAGCAATATACCGATCATATTCCTCATCCTGAGATACTGTAGTTTGCTCTAGTGCCTGGCTCATCTCAGTAACATCTACTTTCGATGAGGGTTTAGAACTGCTCTTTTTGGCATTTCGTTGCGCCGCCTTTTTCTCAGCTTTCCTCTGATCAAATAACTCACGCAGACCATTAAGATAAGCGACCCAATCCCTTGCTGCCTTTCCATCGTTGCGTGCCAATTCTTTTGCCAATTCGCGTTCCCAAAGGCTCACTGATTTGTACTCGTTATTTGCCAACCGCAATTCTTTTGCCCGTATGTCACAAACGTACTTTCCGTCTCGAAAGATAGCAAGAAGACTAATATCAGAAGGATCGTATCGAATACCCAATTTTACTGGTTTACCCTTAATATCCTTAGAAGACACTTTACTCAATCCTGGAGACCAATAATGCATACCAAACAGACTAATACCTTTTTGGTTTTTCTCACGTCTTTGATGATGTAAACGCCAAAAGAGCCGTTCAACGTCAATCGACGGATATGGAACAGCGGGGATTTCTCCTTGCAATCCCTGCTCCCATTTATCATTTGGGCTCATATCCAACTCGCTATGCTTAGTATTTTGATAGGTAACGATTTCGTCGAGAATGAAGCGATAGATATCTGGATAAAGCAAGCAGGCTTTCTGAGCTGCATTACGAATATCCTTTGGATGACTTGATTGAATTGCACCCTCTAACCGCTCTTTAATACGCGCTGAGAGTGTCCCAAAAAATCGCTCAATGAGGGCCCCATAACGAGCTTTGTATGGCTTGCGAAATACCAGGTCGATGCTATTGTACTTGCCATTCATGCTTATCTCTTTTGCAAGGTCTTCAAGGCTATGTGAGTGGTGACTCCAAGCGTTATCTAACGATAATTGAAGTGGAATACCGTAGCAAGGCCATTCTCCTTGGATACCAAGCTTTTCACGCTGTGCTTTTGACTTCTGCCAGATAGCGTTCTGAAGTGCTTGTTGGATTGACTCGATACAAGGGTCCTCATAAAGTAAAGCAAATCCTAAAATAGACCTGGAATATGCATCAATCAATACAGTGAGCCACAATCTTCTAGGTTCGCCCCTCGTTTCCTCATCAACCACGAATACTTTAAGGCGATGATGGTCCGCAAATACGAATTGTAAAGGTCTGGTTGCCATAGAAACGAAAGTATCAAAAATCATTTGTTCATGTTCCCATGCATCCTCCCCATAGCGTTCCACAATAAGAGCTTTCCCTTCATCTGGACGCTTTTCCCAATTATTAACATACGTGTATAACCACGCTCTGGATGGAAGTTCTACAGATGAGAGAAGACGTTTTTTCTCTGGATTTGCTTCAATGGCTTCGATGGATAATTTCGAATCAAATAACTCTAGAATGAGGTTTTGTGGTATAGTCGTTCCACACTTGGACAGATCGATCCACTTTCCTTTGTTCCGCGTGTGATCCGACTCGATGAAGTTGTACAATGACCCCTTCGTAATTGCAGGCGTTCGTTTATAATAATGCACGATAGCACTATCAATAAAATGGATTTGAGAGTCCGTGAAACGTGTATGGTCGCGATTAGCACGCAAAAAAGACGAGGCAATGGCATCACGCTTCCCATAATACCTGCACATGAGATCATCGTATTTATAATAAGTGCTTCGTCCAATTTTCAGATTATGACAGGCTGCATCCAGTAATTCTGTACGAGCCAATGTATTACCCTTTTTCAGTTCGTCTCTTTGTATATTGTCCACCTCACGCTCGATTTGCTTTACCTTTGTCACTACTGTCTCCGCTTTATTAATTGCCCACTGCGGTAGCGTAGTCTCAGCGGTCGGCTTCGGAGTGGGGTACGCAATACTTACCTCAACACGAAGTTTGTCCAACGTAGGCGCAAAAACCGGAGGTGAACCATTACGAGATTCACGCTTGTAAAGTTCATCCATACGTATAGCAGTAATCATCCGTGCTGCTGTATCTTCAATTTCTATTGAAATAAGATTGCGTGATACAATACGGTATGTATGATTTTGCCAGAACATGAACCACCCCGGCTTTAAATTGTCCTCAATCGTTGCGATGTTGCGGCGTGTACGAGCCATCTAATTAACCTCCCTCTGGAAGCCAGACATAGGTACTTGAGGTGGGAGCGTTATCAATAAATATGAGTGAGCAAAGATTAGTAGCGATCTTTCCATGCCACAAAAGATGATAAATAGCAGTCGAAACGGTCGCAGATGGCAGTTCCAAGTCTTGAGAGATAGCACTTATAAGTTGACTGAGCAATATATGTTGACCAATGCCAATTTTATCAAACACTGCATGAGCCACATCTGCCTTCGAATAAATACTAGGGCGATATGCATACAATGCGAGGAGATTTACACCTTCAGTATCATTGGGCAAAGAGCTTTCAATATGCACCACATACCGCCAACCTTCGCTATCGCAGTGGTCCTGTGCTGCTTTTTCTCTACGCTGTGCATTAGCCAAGAGTCGTCTCTCTGCGAGTGTTACCTCGTGTATTTCAACCAATCCATCCCACCTCCAGACTTGGAAATCAGGTACATAGGTATGCGACTTATCTTCTGCATCAACGTAGCTAATCCTTAGAGGCTGACTTCGATAGTTTTTGACCCGCAAGTCTCGATCAATTCGTAAGGCCAGTGTGCGCTCGGAATAGATTTCGCATTGTACAGTTTCTCCATTCTTGTTGGTAATGGTGTAGCGGCTATTATTACCAATTG
>CAWBXD010000011.1:0-1074134 GCA_963792705.1 uncultured Chloroflexia bacterium
TTGAATTTCATAATCGAAATGTATAAGAGGGACGCAATATCAACGGCGGGTGGCATCGCCACACGGAAAACCAACGCCGCATAGCCGCCCGTAGCTTTCACGTCAACGATACGGAGGGCAATAAACCACTGCGCTAGCCCTGATGCCAGCGAAAACAGCACTAAAAAGAAGAGACACGCGAAAAGCTTGAAATATAGCCCTTGTCTGATTGCATCCGACGTAACGCCGTGGCACAGGACAAGGACATCATGGCAAGGGCAAGTTCACCAAAGATGCGCCAACATGATACCCAGCGACCATCCGCTATTGATATCGAACGCGCCGCCGTAGGCATCACCAATTTCCTTGCCAAACGCAAGCGCGACGATGATTGGTCCAACAAATGCAAGCAAGAGAAAAAACCATCGCCCGCCCTTCTCAAGCAGATTTTCGCGGTCTTCCTCAAAATCGCGTATCAATTCTCGATAGCGTTCAAGGCGTTCCTCAATGGTTTCCTTCGCCCGCATTTGGGCTAACGCTTGGCTTTCTTGCTCTTTTTCAAGACGCTTGTTCCGCTTCCCACGAGGACGAAACGGAATAGGCGGCTTGCCTTGCGTCGTTGGCGACGGTTGGGAAGTAGACGCTTGACGTTGAAACAGAGAAAGGAACCATGAAGAAAGTTCCTCTATAATGCCTCGTTGTTCTGACGCGCCGCTCTCGTCATCGTCGGGTTTGTCGGGGTCAGATACAGGAGAACCATCCGCCTCAAGTTCATTATCATCAGACGTATTTTGTGTACGTGATGTGTCCTGCACATCATCAGCACCTATGGTTGTGTCTTGTTCATCTTGTGTTAACAAATGTTTACGCACCTTTCGCCAATTTCTTAGCAATGTTGGGGAACAACCTACAAAAGAGAGGTAAAAAGAAGGGGTATTCTAAGAACTTCTACCTTGCGTCTAACTTCTTTCCAACTTCTGTCAATACAGATGTCAGAAAGAAGTTAGACAGAGTCCTTAGCGCGGTGTCTATGCACCCTGTTGAGCAGCTGTGTCGCGTAGCTGTTTGCGTCTCGATTGCATCGTCTTGCGTTTCGATGCGACTTTGACGCGCTTGGTGTAACTGGTAACACGGTTCAACGCGTTTTCTACTTCGTCAAGTAAGTCCGTGATGATTTTGCCAGCGTACAACTCATCAGACTTGATAGCCTCTTCGGAAGCATCGTCAAGGACTTGACGGAGTTCTGTGAGCATCTGGAACGATTTTTCCGAAATGGTCACAGAGGGTTTGCTGTTCGTGGTTGTTGCCATAGGGGTATTTTCCTTTTCTCGTTGGGGAACACAAGGGCTTTGACTATCAAGGCCCAATGCTACCTACCTTACAAGAGGATTGCACGATAGGCAGAAATCGACCTGACAGCGTGTCAGACGAGGAATGGAGAGAGGACGAATAGAACGAGCTACAAAGAACGCTGTACGAGAAACAAAAGGCAACACACCTACTCTTGTACGCTCTACCAGGGGATGCTAAAGCGTACAAGCAGTGTGCAAGAGGAAGAAACAGGAGGACTAAAAACGCGCTACAGAGAACAATCTACACAATGAAACTACAAAACGTCTTTCTGTGAGTGCTTCACACAAACGTGCTATCGTTATACCCTTCCTTTCCTAGCACAGGTCTGTGTGTTCACTCTGTTGGGATACTTCGTATCGCGCCACTCAACGGGGCGCACAAGCCGCACGAGTCAAGAAAATGCTCTTACTTCGCCTTCAAGACATTTTCCGCTCTGTCTGTACTTGTTGCGTGGCATTCAGTCCCTTTTGACGCCCCTTATGAACCTTGCTTCTCTCAGTGCGTCACATTCCTTGTAGGACCTATTGAAACACTTCTAGGAGCGTGAGGGCTTACGCGCTTACTTCGCCTTCACAGGTAGTATCCTCGCGCCACTAGAAGTATTTATTTGTAAGAGTGCTAAAAGGCTTGCTCTTGGCTTACCAGTATACTTGCATTATTAACAATATTTGTATTATTAACAATGTTTGCAATGTTTCAATAGAAGGATAACACAGAAACTTGAAACTTGTCAAGGGTTTATTTGCAAAGTTTGCTAAATTCGTAAAAATGCTGTATAGTTAAGAAAATTCTGATTATATGAGGAGAAAAATATGCCTAGAAAACTTCCACCAGATGGCTATCTAACATCTGCTCAAGCCGCTGAAATTCTTAATACTAGCGTAGGGATGGTTTATAACCATGAGCGAGCGACAACTTCATAAGAAAACTCCACAGGGAAGAAAGCAAGGTTTCTTTGTGCGTAGTGAAGGAGAAGCACTTGCATCGGGATTATCTAGTTTCTTTGAAACACCTATTGGAGAAATAGAAACAGAAACAGATGAACTTGTTTTTAGTCAAGCTACCCCTGATGATATGGAAGGTGTTTACTTAGTCGCAGCAAGTCTGTTTGGAGATACCACCTCAGCAGAAGCACGCAAACCACTAGTTGCTTCATGTCCAAAGGGAAACTATGTAGTAAACCAACGGAAAAGTTGTAGCGTATATACATATTCAGCCATTGAAGCATGAACGTTTAATGGCTTTCATGAGAGGTGAAATAAGAGGAAAACACATAAAGGCAGAAGACTTAGATTGTTTTGCTCCTAGAAAGGCTGTAGAGTGCCTCATAAAATCTGTAGGTGCAGTCAATAGTATAGGATACACGGATGAAGACCGCAGGTCTAACGAACTCCGTTACTTGTTTAGGTTGCTTCGAGGTACAGCTTTAGCTATGGCAGAACTTGGAAATGAAGGCGTAAACATTACCAAAATATATGCTACGAGTGAAACTGTTACAGGGATAGCTATGGGGTTTAACGCAAAAATGGAACAGTTTGGAAAGCCACTAGGAATGGGAAGATTTCGTTTTGTATTAGACGTAGAAACATCCGACCTACCATTATTGCATCCATATAAAAAAGCATTTGCAGCTTGGAACAAAGAACATGGGAAAGATAGCCACTTCATTAACGTCAAGCTCTAACCAAGCTTGAAAATGAAAATCCTTACATAGGACACCTACCTATGTACCCAACATGGAACGTAGGTGTTTCTTTTTGTCCTCTTGCACCTTATTCAGGGGTTGTGCCGTTGGCGACGAATGAAGCACAGGAAAAGATAGTGGCAAAGGAGAGGGGTTGCGGGCGAACGGTGCATAAAATTTCACGCGCAAGGCAAGCGTTTTCACGTGTTACCATAGCCGATATTGAAAGATTTCGACTCCCCCTCATCTCCACCACTAGTAAGGCGGGAAGTCACTCTTATAGAATGGCTTCTCGCCTTGTTTTATGCCTTTTGATAAGTTGAAGGTCGAGGTAGACTTTCTCAAAAAAGTTAGGTTCGTTCCATTAAGCACAAAAGGCAATTAATTGAGTTGGAGCATCCAAGGTTGTCGAATTTCAGATAATGTTAAACTATTAGACCTAGTCCAATCAAGCTATTATTACGAGTCGGCTTCTCAAAATTATGAATATACAGGATTTATTTGACAAAAAAATACTAGAGCAGGAATATCTTGACCCTGGCTATGAAGACCACGCTACCGAAGTAATTAGAGTGAAGACTGAAGATGAACAGGTAGTATTTAGATCGCCTAGATACATGTGTGAGCTTAATGAACTGGGTTCCTTTGGTTGGGGACTGTACAAAATGTTTAATTTGGATATGAGAGATGTATTTAGATTAGAAGATATAAACAAAACAATTACTAAATTCGGCCCTATACCATCACCGCAAATACTTTCTAAAGGTTACATTAAAGAAAGACCATATATAATAGTACAGTTTATGAAAGGAAAGTCTCTTTCAAATTTAGCCGAGCAACCAGAGGAATTAGTTGAAGAATTTGGAAAAATATTAGCGACAATCCATAAAAATACTTTTTCTTATTTCGGATTATACTCAGGAGATAAACAATATTCGCTTAAAAGTTTCTGGAAGCGATTAGGAAATACAATTGAAGAAATTGTAGGAAAGTACTATAGCCAAGATGATGCAGTAAAAGAAAGAATGCAAGTTATTCTTTATGAAATATCGCAGTTACCCGACCCTACTGAGTCCGTATTTGTAATGATAGATTTGGATTTAACGCAGCTTTTAGCACAAGATGGTCATTTTACTTCGATAGTAGATACAGATGCTTATGTTGTAGCTCCCAGAGAATTGGATTTCGTAAATATTGAATACTTGTTAGACGAAAGATCAGTAATACCATTCATAAGAGGATATTCGTCTATACTTCCAATTCCTGATATATCTAAGCCTAGAGAACCATTAAGGTATTTCTTACGACTTTTAGAGGTACAGGGTGAAGTGAATATTAAGATGTGGATGAATAAAACAAAATTATTTTAATATTTGGAATAGAAATTTTCATAAGCTTAAAAAACTCTTACTCAATAATCAAGTATAAGAACTTCAACGTCCCCTCTATAGCTGTCGAAACATACTAAAAGGTTAGAAGCAATTTTGACTTGCTGTTTCGATTGTTACTCACTATGTTCTTGAAACAACAAGACATTGTAGATAGTTATTTGATGTTGCCTTTCGCGTTTCTCTATAATGAAGGGACAGAAGCATACGAGAGGACAACATATAGATGGCAAGTGATGAACAGCTTGATATCTGGACCGCTCCCATTTGACCACTCCATAGCCAAAGTCAACATCTCGAAGAAAATGCGGTATACTACCGCTAAGCAATCGGAAGGAGATGTGACATGCGAGGACGACCTCATAGTCGAGAGTTCAAATTGAGTATCGTTCGACAATTAGCAAGTGGAGAAAAACGCCCAGCTCAAGTCTGCCGAGAACACAGCTTGGCTGCCAGCATGGTGGCACGATGGCGACAAGAATACGACCTGCGAGGGGATGCAGCCTTTGCTCCTGCAGAACCGACGGCAACCGAAGGGTTGGAAGCCAAAGTCGCGGAACTAGAACGCTTTTGTGGACAATTAGCCTTGGAGAATGCTGTGTTAAAAAAAGCGTTGCAACTGCTTCCATCCAAGAGCGACACGCGGTGATTGCTCAGGTGCAACGGCAGGAGAAGCCATCTGTGTCCATTCGTCAGTTATGTGGGATGCTCGGAGTCAATCGACGCTGGTACTATGCCTGTCGCAAGCCAAGCAAGAGGCAAGAAGCCGACAGCAGGCTACGTGATGCAATTGAACAGATCGTGCAAGAGTTTTCGGGCTATGGCTATCGGCGGGTGACGCACGCCTTAGTACGTTCTGGGTGGAGCGTCAATCACAAACGTGTGTTGCGGATCATGCGAGAAGAAGGCTTGCTGTGTCGGCACAAGCGACGCTTTGTTCATACGACGGATTCGCGTCACCGCTATCAGGTCTACCCAAACCTGGTGCAAGGGATGCAGGTCCAGGCTCCTGATACGGTGTGGGTCGCCGATTTGACCTATATTCGGCTCCCTAGCACGTTTGCCTACTTAGCGTGTGTGCTGGACGCCTATTCTCGCAAATGCGTGGGATGGAAAGTGTCCAAACGCATTGATGCTCAACTCACGGTGGATGCTTTAGACATGGCTCTTGCGACTCGTGAGGTGAGTCCTGAGCTCATTCACCACTCTGATCGTGGGGTGCAATATGCTAATACTGCGTATGTGCAACGACTTGAAAGCATTGGAGCAAGAGTGAGCATGTCAGCGGTGGGCAACCCCTATGACAACGCCAAGGCCGAAAGTTTTTTCAAGACCTTGAAAACCGAGGAGGTGTATCTCAAGCAGTATCAGAGCTTTGCTGAGGCGGAAGCCAACATTCAGCAATTTCTCGAAGAGGTGTATAACACCAAGCGGCTGCATTCAAGTTTAGGATACGTCCCACCTGTTGAGTTTGAGACGGCCTATATTCAAGGACGGCGATGTTGACTTTGAGAGTGGAGTCGTCCCAGGGGTTCAGTCCAACCTGTAACTTTATCCCTTAAAGTTACAGGTTTTAGCTTGAATGAATATTAGAACCTAAACTTACGATTTAACAACTGATCCTCTGCATCATCATCCTTGAATTCTTCATCCCACTTATCAGTTACATCTTGCTGCATTGAAGACATGAGATGAGAAGACAAACCCAACGTTATAGAAATGTCGCTATGACCTAACAACTCTTGTATCACCTTCATATTTACACCCATACTCATCAAGATTATTGCTGCACTATGCCGCAAATCATGAAAATGTACATGAGGTAAGCCGAGCTTTCAGCAGGTACCTTTTGAAGAGGTACAAGAGATATCTAGGATTGAAGTAAGATGAGACTTCTAAAGAAAAAGATAATACGATGATGTTGCCTTTTACATTGCGTTTCTCTACAATGAAGGGACAGAAGCAAACGAAAGAGGACAACAAGCAAATGGCAAATCAAGAACATGTTGACATCCTTCGACAAGGCGTAGGGGAATGGAATACATGGAGAGAGCAGCACCCTAATATATACCCTGACCTCAGCTATGCTGAACTCAGCAATTTTAATCTCAGTAATTTTAACCTCGACGATGCCGACCTGAGTGATGCACAAATTAATGATGCTGACCTGAGTGATGCCCACCTCTGTCGAGCCTATCTCAGTGATACTAACCTTAGTGGTACCAATCTTGTTGATGCTCACCTCATTGATACCGACTTTAGCTATACTGACCTTAGTCATGCTAATCTCAGTCGTGCCAATCTCAGTCGTGCCATCCTCACCCAAGCTAACCTCGGCGGTACTAGACTCAGAGTTGCCGACCTCAATCGTGCTGACCTCAAACATGCCCACCTTAGTGCTGCTGACTTCAGCTATGCCCACCTCTATCATGCCAATCTTAGTGATACCGACCTTAGTGATGCCCATCTCCGTGATGCAGACCTCAGCTATGCAGACCTTAATCGTGCTGACCTTAGAAATGCCGATCTTAGAAATGCCGACTTAGATGCCGACCTTAGTCATGTCGTACTTTGGGAAACCGTTTTGGGAAATGTTAACTTGCAAACCGTCAAAGGACTTGAGACAGTGAGGCATTTCGGACCTTCGACCATCGGAACTGATACCCTCGAACGTTCTCAGGGTGATATTCCAGAGGTCTTTCTTCGAGGTGTAGGACTCAGTGATACGTTCATTGAGTATGCACACGCATTGTTCCAGGAGCCTATCCAGTACTACACCTGTTTCATCAGCTATTCAAGTAAGGATGAAGCGTTTGCGAAGCGATTGCATAGTGACCTGCAAAGTGAGGGTGTACGTTGTTGGTTCGCACCAAAGGATATGGATATCGGAGACAAGATTCGGCACCGTATCAATGAGTCGATACATGTGTATGACAAGTTGTTGCTTGTCCTGTCTAAACACTCTCATTGCAAGCACATGGGTTGCACATGAAGTCGAACGCGCATTGAACAAGGAACCAGCAGGAGCACAAAATGTCTTATATCCTGTGCGACTGGATAAGACTATTTTGACGTGTGACGAGGAGTGGGCAAAGGATATTAAACAGACACGACACATCGGTAACTTTGAAGCGATGGAAGAAAAATCACGATACCTACCAAGAGAGCTTCAAGCTGTTGTTGCGTGCGTTTGAAAACAAAGGCATGAGAGCAAGGACTTAGGTAGATAGCACACTCACCTATTAGTGATTTTGATGAGAGCATACCTGACAAAGGATGGCAAGAATAGGTTGCTATACTACTTGTAGTCACTTCTATTAGCAGGAGGCGAAACGTGAAGTATGGCATCTATGCTCCTAATTTTGGAGATGAAACGAGTGTACGCGGATTGGCGATGCTGGCGCGGGAGGCGGAACAGGCTGGTTGGGGTGGCTTTTTTCTTTGGGACCATATTCTCTATAGGCTCACTCCGCCCGTGACGATGGTTGATCCGTGGATTGCGCTGACCGCAATGGCAATGGCGACTGAACGCATACGCATTGGTACCACCGTTACACCTGTTGCACGTCGTCATCCGTGGCAACTTGCTCGTGAAACCGTCTCGCTCGACCATTGCTCGGCAGGGCGTTTGACTCTCGGTGTTGGCTTAGGTCATCCTGGGAAGGTCGAGTTTACACAATTTGGCGAGGAGGCCGATGACCGTATACGAGCAGCCAAACTTGATGAAGGTCTCGACATTTTGGCTGGCCTATGGCAAGGCAAACTATTTCGATATCAGGGGACACACTATCACATTCAGAAAACAACCTTCTTACCGCCAGCGTTGCAAACACCACGTATTCCTATCTGGGTAGCTGGCTTTTGGCCCAATCTTGCACCGTTTCGACGTGCGGTACGCTGGGATGGCGTGGTACCATTAAAACGTGGTGGGTTGCAACCAGATGATATCGAGCAGATTGCAGCTTTTATGCAAGAACATCGAACTTCTGAGGCTCCATTTGATATCATTAAGATTGGCACAACATCAGAGGATAACCCTATAAAAAGAGGGAAAGCGGTTGCTCCTTATGAGGTGGCTGGTGCGACATGGTGGTTAGAGAGCCTTTTTACCAAAAGAAACTCTTTTGATCAGATGCGCGAGCGTATCCGTCAAGGTCCTCCCGCATAAGAACGTCTCTATAGGTAAGGACGTAAGGAACACGAAGTATTGCGTTCAATTGAATTGAAGAGGCATAGCAGTGAAAAGATCAAGGCGTTTTTCTCTTATTGTATTTTGTTTGCTTGTTTTGGGATTTGTGATGATTCTTACTTTTGTTTTCAATCATCAAATTCTTTTTCTTATTCTAGGCGTGTGTTTTTCGCTTTTTGCTACCATGTCAAGTACCGTCTACTACTTTTTGCGCCCCACCAAGCGTTAAAAGTTTGACTATATGACATTGATGCAATAGTGGCGAGAGAACCTGTGTACGACACGTAAAAATATTTGGGATCGTTGAAAGAGTGTGTTTGACAAACAAAAAAAACAGACAACGTGTTAAAGGACTATACAAAGGTCCCAGGTGCTATCTAATTAAATGACCTTAGAGCGGTAAAGGTGTTATAGTACCTTTGGGAAGCAACCTGCTAAAGGCTCTAACTTCCTTCATGAACGTTGTATGAGAAAAATGGAGTTTGTCAAATTATGAAATCCAACGCACGCCTTCAGGGGAAAAGACGTTTTGCAAGTTTCTTTATTATCGTGGTTGTGACTATCGGCCTCGTTAGTATTAGCGTTGGAACTTTAATGCGTTTCGCTAATTATCACAAAGAGCCTGAGCATACTATAGCCCTTGTTCCTTCTCCAACAATAGCAAATACGTTAACACCATCGAGTACTGCGATACATACACAAAGTGGTCCAATTGCGGTTGATACGACACTTCCATCAAGTTCTCCAACGCCAACAGGCACTGCACTTCCATCAAGTTCTCCCACTGCAACGCAAGGTACTACTCCGAAGCCTACTATTGCAGCCTCACCCCTGCTCTTTGGTACAAATTTGACTTTACTGGATGGCAACGATCCAGTACTTGCTTCGTCAACGACACAAAACATTCTGCAACAAATTCATGTGCAAATTCTACGTATGCCAATTCGTTCAACGGTGCCTGAAGCACTTAACGTGCAGGCGGCGCAAACAATCAAACAACTTGGTATGATACCCCTCATTATTCTACGTGGCGCACAGGATACTCAGTCACTTAAAGACAATACATTGGTTATCACCGATATGAATCGTGTGTTCGGCAATAGTGTGGTCTACTACGAGTATGGAAATGAGAATGATTTGCAAGGAATCACGGCTTCTGCGTACACAACAGCTTGGAATACCGTCATTCCTGCTTTAAAGCACTTGGCACTTAATGGACAATTTATTGGACCGGTTAATTATCACTATGACCCTGTCTATCTATCATATTTTCTTGCTCATGCAACGCCAAGGCCAGACGCGGTAAGTTGGCATCAGTACGCTTGCTGGGCCTCTGATCCCATGAGTGTCTGTATGGCTCATCTTGCAAACTGGACGACACAGATTCAAGGCGCACGTGCGATTATTAGCACGACAGGAAAGATGTTGCCCATTATGATTACCGAATGGAACTATGATGCGAACGCAACGTTCAATGATGGTAAAGACAATAATAGTGCGTTTATGAGTGCCTGGACGACAGCCGCATTGCAAACACTAGCTAACAATCACGTCTTCGCATCCATGCAGTTTTCATGCTCGGACCCTGTAATGCCACTTGTCACTTCTCAAGGGACGCTTACAGCGCAGGGAAATGCTTTTCTTACGTCATATAAGCGACTTGTCCTTGGTCATTAGTAGACCTTTGATGTTTGTAGTAAGTTTTACGAGGCGAGTAGCAATATACCCAACCCAATGAGAAGGAATGCGCTCAGGATTTCGCTCCATTCTTTAAGCGGTTTTATGTGAGTGCTTAGGGTTCGACCAAGTGATAGCCCCAGGAGGGTCATGAGAAAACCTTGTAGGCCAATGAGAAGACAGAGGATGAAAGGGTTAATAGCTTTCCCATTGGTGATGGAACCTAGCGAAAAGCCGATGGCTAGCTCGTCTAGGCTGACACTCAAGGCAAGAAGGAGTTGTTGACCCCATTGAAAGCACCTTGATGATGGTGAAGTTGTTGATGTTAATTGCCGAGATACCGTCTTTTCTAGTTTTCCCCTCTTGTTAATATATTCACGTACTTCTCCTAATAATTCCCATAACCCTATAGCTATAAGAATTACAGCACCAAGATAATGCATGATAGTGCTTATTGCCAAGGAGACAGCGTAGCCGATAAGCAAGCCAACGAGAGGCATCAGCATTTCTGCCAATGAGAAAAAGATTGCGGAACGCAACCAATTGGGTAGGATACCTTTTTCGTTTTCCTCTTGAAAGGCTTGAAGAGATACACTTTTGATGCCCAGGCTGAGAGATACACCTAGTGTATCAAGGCCAAGTGGAAGGATAAAAAGTAGAGGTTGGAGTAGGGCCATACAGGTGGTATCTCTTTCCTTAAGATTTGATGATCGTGCGTGGCTCACATCATGACTTTCATGGCTATCTTTCGTTATTATACTTATAATGACTTATATCAGTACAAAAAACAATGAGTGATGAAATGCGAGAATAGAGATGAACAGTTGGGAAAGCTCTGCTTACATATTTTTAGGGATATTTGGTCTGTTGTGGCTCTTGTTGCCGTTTATGGGCAAGTCGCTGAGGCGATGGTTTGAGAGTTTGCCGCACATGCCGCTTTGGGATCGTATAACGGCAGTCGTGTTTGTGATAGTGGGCATCATCTGTACAGTGCGATTATTCGAGGTGTTTAAGACACGATTGTTTAACCTGGACCCTAGTTTGGACCCTCGCTTTTTGGGTTTGCTACTGCTCTTACTTGCATTGTTCTTCTTTGGAAGAGCAGAAAGCAGAAGGAGAGCAGAGATTATGCAACGGGAAGAGTGAAGTGAACTGATAGAGTTTTCTTGCGAACAAAGGATTTATTGACAATATCGACGATGCAAGAAAAGTATTACAAAAAGAGGCAAGCGTGGTATACTCTAACCAGAGATTATAAGATTTGTTTCTCAGGAGTTACGTCAATGGAAGATCAAACCTCTTTACCTAGTGTGCCCACGTCAAGGACGACGGGGCAGGTACAGGATGCTGCAAATACAACTGGCACAAAATCTCAGATGGAAGCTCCCAAAGAGCACGGCGGCGAGTCGCTGGAAGATGCGGTAAAGGCGGCCGACCGCGTTGGTGGTGCAGCCGCTACACCTGAAGCAAAAGCGCATGAGCAAAGGAAGGCGTATGGTACGGCGAAGACGGAAAATCTGCGCGACTCTGGTGCATGGAGAATTCTTTTGCCAACATTTGTTGTGTTATGTTGCCTCTTAATTCTCGCTATTCCGCTTATTATTCTCGGACCCTTGCTATATAACTCGCTTGATCCGAAGGCTGCATCAAATGCGGTTGCACATATACAGTTAGTGTGGGTGTGGGTTGTGATGACGGTTGTTGAGGTTGGGCTTGCAATTGTAATTGGTGCCGGGTTGCTTAGGATTTTTACTACACAGGCTGGAAACTATCGCAAATAATTCCATATAACAAAACAGGTCGGGTATGCCAAATAGTATACCCGACCTGTTTTGTTATATGGAATGCGCTACCCCTTCCAACTTCAAGAGCCATGATTTTGTGGGGAGGCCACCGCCGTAGCCTGTGAGAGCACCGTTGCTACCGATGACACGATGGCAGGGAACAACGATAGCGATGGGGTTGGAGCCATTAGCAGCACCAACAGCACGAGGTGCGTTGGGACGCCCAATGGAAAGGGCAAGTTCGCCATAACTACGCGTTTCTCCATAAGGAATGTTGCATAGTTCACGCCACACGCTTATTTGAAATGGAGTTCCTTGTAGGTCAAGCGGTGTGGCAAACGTAATTTTTTCGCCAGCGAAATAACGGTTTAGCTCGTCTTTAGCTTGTTGAAGTACAGGATGAGTCGCACGAGCGACTTGCTCACCCAGCCCGTGCTTTTTCGCCCAGAGCAGTCCATAATCAAGCGATGTCCCCGGTGTACCTAACCAGCAAAGACCTGCATCTGATGCTAATAAGACGCATTCGCCAATTGGACTTGGCACACTATCCCAGACAAGTGTCCTGGTACTCGATTGTAGGGTAGCCATTTTTTACCTGCCATTCTTGTACATATATTCTAGTTTGCGTAGTGTAGCATGGAACTGGAATTAAGGCAACGTTAAATACGAAAAATATAGTACCATTACTTAAAAAAATACTTGACTTTCGAGAGGTGTGTGAGTACACTCTGTACATACTCTACAGAATGTAGTTTATCATGTTGATGGTTCTTTAGGTCCGAAAAGGAGGTGAGTTCTATGCAAGAAGATACTGTGATGAACATGCGCTGTATGCGTGGTTACGCGGTTTATGGAACTCATGCTCTGAACACTTTTGGAGTGTAGTCGAGAAAGACACTATGCTAGTTGATATTGCGGTTCAGCAGGTTCCATATTTTTCGATGAGTTCGAGTGTTCTCGTTCGCCTCAAGCCCTCCCCATCCAGCGCATCGCTTCTCCATCACACAAATACTACAAGTATTCTCGCTTTTTTTATAAAGAAGGTGGCATGAAAAACCCTGTTATTGTGTCTCCAAAAGGCATATTGCTATGCTCTAGGAGTGTACGTACTCGCTTCATGGTACGAGAAAGGCATTACATTCTTGCTTAACCTACGGCTTCTGTATGGGCAGAAGCACACAATCACCACACTCAAAGGAGAGGAGGTGAAAGCATGAGAGGAAAGCTACGCGACAAACGCGCTGTAAAGCGCGATGTATTGAAGCGTGATGTTATCGAGCGTAAGCGTCTAGGCAAGCACGAGACGCGATTGGCTCCCTGGCTCAATCAAGATGATGAGCAGGATGATGAACTGTTGGAGAACGAAGGCGAAGATGAAACAGTGATTACAATTCTTCCTCAGCCTCAGCCCCAAAAGAAGTAAGATACGTTAGAGAAATAGGGTGTGTTGGCGGTGCCAACACACCCTATTTCTCTAGTAAGGCTTCTAAGGAATGTCGATACCGGGGAAGAGACGACGTGCGATAACAAGCCGTTGAATTTGGGCGGTTCCCTCAAAGATATCGAAAATCTTAGCGTCACGGAACCATTTGTTGAGGAATTGTTTAGCCTCTGAGTTTTCACCGGGTGCCGAGATACGCACACCTGCCGCCGTTATTTTCATGACAAGTGCCCCTGCGTATGCTTTACACATGGACGCCTCTTTCGAGTTGGGGATGCGTTTGTCAGCCATCCATGAAGCGCGCCAGACAAGGAAACGCGCCATCTGAAGCTCTTGTCGAAACTCCTCTAGCTCTTCCTCGATCTCGCGGCGTTTGTGAATGGGAAAGCCATTGGGTAGTTCTTCCTTGACCCACTGCTGCGTTGTCTCAAAGGCCGCGCGCGCAAGACCAAGTGCTAATGAACCCACCATTGGACGAGTTGCATCAAGCGTACCCATTGCCGCTTTAAAGCCTGCTTTTTTGCTTTTTTCACGGCCAGCAAGCAGATTTTCTTGTGGGACGCGAACGTTTTCGTAGATGAGTTCGGCGGTCTGTGAGGCGCGAAGACCCATTTTCTCTTCGATACGTCCGACGCTAAAACCAGGAGTGCCTTTGGCGACCACAAAGGGCCGAATGCCTTCACGCCCCAGGTTTTTGTCAATGGTGGCAAAGGTGATGACGAGATCAGCACGAGCACCATTGGTGATGTAGTGCTTTTGACCATTTATGACCCATTCGTCCCCGTCGAGTACGGCGGTGGTGGAGATGCCTGATACATCGGAACCAATAGCAGGTTCGGTCAAGGCCAATGCACCCCAATGCAGTTTTCCATCCATATAGGGACCAAGAAATTTTGCTTGTTGCTCTGCTGTGCCTTGAGAAAGAATTGGAGGTGCGGCAAGACCAGGACCGGGGATAGCAGTTGACAGACCCGCATCACCCCAGGCCATTTCTTCTTGCGAGAGAACCGAGAGCACATTTTCTTGCTTCTCTTCCCCTGGTGCTTGCATACGCGCTTGTCCGGCCGAACCTGCCCAGAAACGTTGCTGCATATTCAGAAAAAATGACTCAGGTATCTTTTCGCTACGATCACATTCGAGTGAGATTGGTCGCATCTCTTCGACAGCAATTGAATGCGCGTAGTCGCGGAAAGCCTCTTGTGATTTGCTGAGTGTAAAGTTTAGCATGCTGTAATTACTCCATTGCCGCTGCGTTGCGTGTCCACATTTCAACGGGATGATCTTGCAAGTAGCCCGCACCACCGAGAACCTGAATAGCATTGATGGTCGCGGATTTCGCAATCTTGAGGGCTTGCTTTTGGGCAGCTTCGGCATCACGAATAAGGATTGCAATATCTGTATTGGCATCCCAATTGATGGCGGCATTCCAGACGAGGAGACGAGCGGCATCAAGCTTCATTGCCATCTCCGCCACCACGAAGGCAATGCCTTGATAGGAAGCAATGGGACGCCCAAAGGCGATACGTCCACTAGCGTAGTCTCGTGCATATTCGAGTGAGGCACGAGCCATACCACAAGCGACACCAGCACGTAGAATTTCGTAGAGGGCAAGGACACGTTGTATGCCAGTATTGCCTGGTTCGCCAAGTAGAGCGGAGGCTGGTACAGTGACATTTTCAAAGCTGTACGACGCGCTGGGAGCAGCAATGAGACCCAGTTTTTGCACATCATTGCTGATACGCATTCCATTGGCGTGTTCTGGCAAGACAAAGGCGCACAGACCGTCAAGGCCACTTGTACCCTTTAAGCGGAAAAGAGCAATCCGTAGGTCGGCATGTCCAGCGTGAATCACGTCGCGTTTGGTGCCATTGAGGATGTAGTTGTCACCATCCTTACGAGCTGTTGCAGTAATGTCTGCGAGCGTATAGCCACCTGTGCGTTCCGCGAAGGCAAAGCTTCCACGAAGCGCGTGACCCGTCTCTCCATTAGAAAAAGCGGTTAGCCATGTTCTCTGTTGGCTTTCGCTGCCCGCCAAAGCGACAGCAACAGGGGCAATAAGTGAACCGAGAACATTCATGGCAAGGGAACTATCACCGAAGCTGAGTTCCTCAGCAATCAAGACATAGGGTACAGCTTCGATATCTCCTTGACCGCCGTAATCTTCAGAAAAGGGAGTGGTCAAGCCAGTTTGTGCAAGAACCTGGGCTAGCGCAGGCGAAATATCTCCATCTTTTTCGGAACGCCGTGCCTCCTGGCGAAACTGCTCGACGGCGACACTTTGCGCTAATTGACGTATCTCTTCTTGCTCTTCCGTTGGAGCGAATGTGAGCATGAAACGACATCCTTTCGCTACTCGGTACGATGAGAATATGTGTTGTTCGACGATGAAACAAACTCGTTGGTGGCAATAGGAGGACGATGTTTCGGTAGTAGTATTGTACGAGATAGGCCGAGTTTTTGCTAGTGCAACTCTTCCCTTATAAAGTCCTATAGAAGGATGAACGATGATAGAAGTAGTGTGCATAGCAGCATGATTTACCGGAGGCAATAGAAAATAAGTTCCTAATTGACACTGCTGAAACTGCAATTTATACTTGAAGCGTGACGAGTACAATTGTTATAAACAAGCGTTTCTAGGTCACGAGACGTTTACAAGAGCATAGGTACGTCGCTTCAGATTTCTGGTACGACGCGGTGCAAACAGGAGGTTTGTAACGATGGTTCAACGTTCAGATATGCTTGCACAGATGCGAGCAGTGACCATTTCACGCGAGTATGGAAGCGGAGGTGGTGAGATTGCGCGTCGCGTGGCGCACTTGCTAGGATGGCAATTAGTTGACCATGAGATTGTTGTACGTGTAGCGCAAACGTTAGGAGTGAGCGAGTCAGAAGCGGAGGCACGCGATGAGCATGTTGAGGGCTTTGTATCGCGCCTTTTACGTAGTATGCAGCGTGTTGATCCCAATTTGACAGGGGGGGCACCAGTACTACCAATTTCGCCAGAGGTAGAGCAGCAAGAATATCAAGTGGCACTCGCTGATGTGGTAAAGGCGGCCATCACAGACGGACATACGGTGATTATTGGACGAGGAGCGCAGGCGTTACTCGCAGCTAGACGTGACGTGTTGCATGTGCGAGTGATTGCGCCGCTGCACGTTCGTGTTGAATATGTTGTGCAGCGTGAGGGGCTAAGCCAGGAAGAGGCACAACGGCGTATTCAGCTTAAAGATCGAGACCGTATGCGCTACCTACAACAAGCACATAACTTGCAATCGGACGACCCACATCTCTATGATCTCGTGGTAAATAGTGCGGTACTCGATATAGATAGTATCGCTACGCTGATTGTGACAGCATTAGAAGACAAGGCAAAACGGCTAAACGTGCCAGTAGAGCAACTTGGCCCAGGCTCAGGTTTAACACGTTACCCTGGGCGCGTGGAGGATTTGCGGCCACCCGTAACGGGATAAGTAACGTTTGTATAGGGACCGCTTAAAAATCAATTTTAGCGCACGAGCGGTCCGAAGTCGCCGATGAGGTGGAAGGCTGCCCAGAAGTAAGGGTGGACGCGGTAGGGACGTACAGAGGTTCGCGCACGCGCGAGGAAGGCGCGTTGCGCCTGCGCGAGGGCGGCAGCTTTTGTGTAGCGATGTAAGAGAGCTTGATAGAACATTTCCATTAGCTCGGCACTGCTGGCATCGTCCACTTTCCACAGTGTTGGTAAGAGTGAGGCCGCTCCTGCGTAGAGAAAGCCGCGTCCAAGCCCAATAACCTCATCGACGCCGCGCACAACGGCTCGTCCAGTTTCACATGCACTCAGCGTAACCAGCGAACAGGTGGAGAGGTCAAGATTGAATACTTCGCTTGCACTTAGTTGGCGGTCGGCAAGTCGGACATGCGAGAAATTTGGTGCATCGAGTCGAAACAAGCCGTGTGCCGCAATATGTACGATAGGACTACGCGCTCCAGCTTGCTCTAAGAGGGTTGTTGTAGCCTGAGCGTTAAGAGCGCAGGTGGAGCCTAACTGCTTTGCCACCACTTCCGCTTCATGCGTAGCATAAGTCAGACGTCCATTATCAGAGAGACCCATCACAAGCGAGTCTTCAAGGTGCAGGTCGCTGGCCTCGATGCGTTGTCCACGTTGCCGGCAGATGTCGAGTAAGGCAGCAGATGGTAGATACGAGATATCAAGATGCTCGACGACGAACTGTACACCATCGAAAAGACAATGGAATGGTAGATAGTGCAGAACACCGTAGGGAACGACAATGAGATGCTCACAGGCGTAAAGTGCATCTGATACTGGTCGGAGAAGCAGGTCATACAGTCGTTGCAGTAGACCCAGGCTATTCTCTTGCAGACCAAAGAAGGCTTGAGCGCGATCTACATTGCCAGCAGCATGGCTTGCAAGGTCAAGGTTGGCGCGCCACAAGCTGAGTAAGCGGTCAAGCTTGGGTACCGCGTCTGGTACAATCTGCACATCAACTCCGCTACGAGTAAGCTCGAAAATATAGATGTCTTTGTCGGTCAGGTAGTATTCCAGCATAAGCGATTTGGGGTCAAGCTTGGGCCAGAGCGCGGTCACAATGCTATTTGTCCAATTTGGACGTGGACGTGTCACAAGGTCGCCAACGGAACGCAGTTGCATTTGTTCCAACAAGTTCTCAATACGCCGCTCCCGTTGCTGCATCTCCTGGCGAGCCTTGACAGGTCCAACCGAACGAATACGGATGAGCGCGGTATCGCTGAGGTTCGCTTCATTCTCTGTCTCGTAAACAATTGAACTGTACCATGCCTGTTCCTCGCGCAATTTCGCCAGGTCGCCAAGAATGGCTTCACCTGCTTTATCGCCAGCACGTAGTCGAATGTCGATGTTGTTACGTAGGTAATCGCCCAGTACACGCGATTTGGCCTTCTCAACGTAGATGAGGGCTTGGTTCTTGTCGTCACGCTTTAATGCGAGCAAGATAGCACGTTGATAAATACCCGCTTTATCTTCCAGAAAACTGGTGCGCGCATCCATCACAAGACGGCTCTGCACATCATCAATGCCTTGCACCGCGCTTTCATAGTAATGTGATGCAGTCTCTAAGTCGCCACGCTGCTCCGCAAGTTGACCGAGCAGGTCATCACAATGATATTTGAGTTCGAGTAGGTCTTGGCTTTTAGCGATATCGAGGGCAGAATCACAAAGATATTGGGCGGTAGGAATGTCATGTTCAGCCTCTGCTATACGCGCCTGTAGTAGAGTTGCACGTGCAAGTTGAGGCAGGTCTTCCTGTTCCGCGAAAGCGTCGGCGACATATTGTGCTTCACGCAGACTAGCCTCCATCTTTTTATCAGCAAAATACAATTCGGCACGTCTAAGACGTGCGAAGGCGGCGAGACGAACTAAACCACCCTCTTCAAGCAAATCACTTGCTTCCTGTAACATGTCTTCTGCCTCGGTGATGTTGCCTTCAAATGATGCGGCGGCTGCCTGATGCATAAGCGTTTGCGCTAAATTGTGATGGTGTGCTGGTGAGGTACGGAAAAACGTCACGGTCTCGTCAGCAAGCTCATAGGCTTCACGCACACGGTTCAGGCGCATCAAACAAAAACACATTTGCTGTGCAACTTCAGCGGCCGAGAAGGACATGGAGTAGCGCATAAAGAGCGCACGACTCTGGTTATACAGCAACAATGCCTGGCTGTAGTGGCCTTGTGCGGCATAGATATCAGCAATATTCAAGTCTTCACGCGCTACCGATATCTCTTCACGTTCACCATGAGCCAGGAAGGTTGCTCGTGCTTGCTCATGAAGGGCAACCGCTTCACGAAATCGACCTTGCGCCGCTAGCGTGAGAGCTTTGTTGCCACGCGCACGGGCGATGTTAAGATCAACATGTTCGCCATGCATAAGGTACGTTTCGATGGCTCGGTCATAAAGACGTACAGCGGCATCATATTGGCCTAGCTCGAAGTTGATGACGGCAGCGTTTACGTCAATCTGCCCCGCACGAAGCAGTTTGCCATTACGCATGAAAATGTCGCGTGCTTGAGTGGCATCGCGGAGAGCCTCTGTGGTACGGTTCAAACGGAGACAGGAACTGATGCGTCCAATGCGGGTTCGTGCCCAACTTACTTCATCTTGAATCGCAAGAAATTCTTCGCCAGCCGCATCAAAAAAAGGAACAGCGTCCTGGTCACGATCCAAACGGCGCAACGCATCGCCACGCGCCATTAAGCCAAGCGCGTGGTAATAGGTGTTGCTCGTGAGGTCCCCGACAAACAGGAGATAGCCTGATAGCAGGAATGATGCCTGTGCATCGTGTGTCCAACGGTGATCAGTCTCTTTTTTAATGAGGAAAACAAGCTGATCGAGCGCGGCATCAGGCAGAAGAGGTACCTGGGTTTGTAGTAGATGCCGTCCCTGCTCTTCGCTCTTGAGTATCAAGCTCGCAACCAATTCTTGCGGTGTCATATGACCATATCTTTGGGTGTAATGTTCAAGCACGTTATGCACAGGTCCAATCAATTGGGCCTGTGCATAACGTGCTTGAACATTTATTGTATTTCGATGGGAAGTTGGTCGATAACGACGATACCTTCCACAAAGTGAATTTCCATTATGTAAGTTCCTGGCGTAACGGCAGGGAAGACGAAGTTGCCAAGATCATCAATTGGCTCCGCTTCTTCAGTCTTCGAGGTTGGTGTTTGCTTGAGCAGCTTTACAGGTACACCATTTAACGCCTCAAGGGTTGTCCCTTTACGCGCCACAAAGCCAATTACCTGTAACGTATCCTTGTACGTCCCACGCTCTACCTGGATAGAGACATTCACATCCTCAGCGGTGTAACGGCGAGGCCATGCAGCCATCTGTTGCGCTCCACCACGTTCGGAGGCGACACGCGGTTGTTGCGGTAACAGTGTTGCGATGATGCGTCTTACGCCAGCGAGGGATGCGTTTTGCACATTCTCCAGGACGCGTCTCGCTTCTTGCACTGGTCGCACAGCACTGACAGCAACGTGACTTTGTGGTACAAGCATTGGATCATTTGCAAGGAATTCGGTGAGTTGTGCTACCTCTGATTTACAGAGCACACACGCACTTAGGTGGCTTCCGACCTCAACAGACTGTTGTGGGCTGAGCAAGCCAAACTGATAGTCGCCAAGCACCTGATTGGGGGGACAATCCCACCGATACAGATTTTTAATTAATTTGAGTTCTAACCGTTGATAGGTCTTCGCCTGAGATGAGCAATACTGACAGGTTGCGAGATGCCGTACTACCGCAGGCCGCACACTCTCCCCCTCAAGATAGGCGAATAATTCTTCATCACGGATAGCACCCGGATTACTACACTCCATGAGCGTTTTCCTCTAGTCAAACGAGAGTAGATTTAGCAGTAGACCTTCGACTCTCCCCAGTGCCGCTTGTGTACTACATGCTACTCGGCAAATTTTTTCTTTTCATCTCAATAAACGCTGCATTCCATCATTTTAGCACTCGTCTTATCCCTTTGCGTTAGAAATGAGAAAAAAGGGTTGCATGAGCAGTGCGGACACCTAGATATGGTCTCGAAAGAGCATAAGCAAGCGACGGTTACGGCGTAAGCGCTCTAAGACGTTGCGTTTAATACGATAGACATCATCGACGGTTGGAAAGAGCCGCTTGTGCTGGCTACTGATTTCGCTAGGCTTCATACCTTGAATATAAGCAAGGTAAATAAGGACGCGCTCATCTTCACCATTTAACTCTTCCTGGATAACTTTCCACAAACTCTGCGCCGAAATATTTGAGACAACATCGTCTGCGGGATCGTCGGAGGCCGGTTCATGCTCGATGAGTTCCAACGTTTCTTCATATTGCCGAGCCTGACGTGAACGTACTTCATCGGCAACCACGCTGTGAACACACATTTTGAGATATTTCAGGATAGCGGCAAGTGAGTCGAAATTCGCCATTTTGACAGGTGTGAGGGCCTGCGAAAACTTAGCAAACGCAGCATTCACTAGTGGACCACTACCATCTTGCCCCAAAAGCGGCGTTGCGCTCTGATGTTGCGTCACCCATGTCAGAACGAGTGGCGCATACTGCTGATAAATACACGCCCATGCGTCGTCGTCGCGTTTTACAATCGCACGACGAAACATTTCCAGGCAGAAGCGATCATTCGAGGCACTCTGCTTGAGGAATTTATTCGTCTCTTCAGAGCAACAACGAGCCAAATTGTTGATCGAGAGCAGTTCAGGCTGTGCAACATTCTGCTGCGTTGTAGTCGTATAAGTACTACCCGCACCATTCACACTATCACCCGGTCCCCTCGTACCAGGAAACGGCCCTAATGGTTGGGAGAGGTTTCGAGACTCCATCGAAGATAAGCTCCCTACTTCAAAATAACCAGCTAGCTATATCTGTATGCTCATGAAGTATAGCATGAGGACTATATAAGGTACAAGTTTGACAGCAGAAGTTCAGGCTCCTCACTGTCCCTGTCAACACATCCTAGCACAGGTTTTACCATTATCGCATGTTTCAATAAGTAAAGCTAGTCTGTAGATGTGCTTGAATACCAGCCTAAACGGTTGCTATGACTGATGTTATGCATAGAACGACGTAAAATTTATGTGTTTCTGTTCATCCCAAAAGTACTACTAAGGTGATAGCGATGCCTATACTATCAATAAAATCAAGATGTAAAAGCGGTATTTCATGATAAAGCAGCGCATACATTGTCAGGAGTTGTCGTATATGTTATGCTTGTGTAGCAAACTCATCTAACGGGAAGGAACCGTGATAGCCTTACAGATGATGGTGACAAAAGTACGTCATCCGTGCCAATTCATCTGTTTATTCTTTATATAAGGGTTCAGCATGTTAAGAGTCGGAGTAATATGTCCATGCCACAACAACGTGGGACGGAGACAAGCCAGCTTGCCAACGTCATTGAGGTTATTCAACTTGGGCGCAAAACGGGAGTTCTGACCGTTGAGCGCGGAGCCGACTCATTCGCGGAAAGCGGGGAAATCACCTTTGTGGGTGGGCAGATTACGCAAGCACGGTGTAATCGTAGCATGCAGGGTCAACAAGCACTGCTCTGGCTTAAATCGTGGGGTGCCTGTCGCTTTCTATTTGTGGCAGAGCACGACTCCGCGCACATAACGCAGCCCCTTCCTGCTTTGGCAACAGAGTACAAGAAACGTGATACGCAACCGCAGCGAGTGCCATCGGCATCGCTACCAGCACCTATTCCTTCTTTGAGTGCCGATCTTCTTGCTGTCCCACAACGGATACAGCACTTGGAACAGGCACTACAACGCATAGAGCAAGCGCATTTGTCGCGTATCCACCGTCAACTCTTTTTACTTATTGATGGGCAGAGAAATGTGGCAGAACTGTTGCGTTTGACGGGACGTAGGCAGGATGAGGGACTCAAACTAGTACGTGATTTAGTATATATCGGTGTTATTCAATAGCCAACAAAGGACGGTTGATTTACATGTCTTCACAAGGGGTGCAAGGATTGCCACGGCTTCAACGACGACGAACCTCGTTAGCGGTACGTATCTCAATAGTTTTGGTGTTTGCGGCAGTGTTGCCTCTGCTCATAACGCTGGTGTTTAGCGAATTGCAATCACGCCCAACATTGACCGCACAGGCGAACGAGGCGATGGCGAGCGATGCTCAATCACGCGTACAATTGATTAACACGTATTTCAACGAACGTCTACTTGACGCCCAAACATTGAGTCAAGTACCATCGGTACAAACATTTTTGCAGGCTCAGCCTAATGCTAGCCCTGAATATCATGACCTTGCTGTTCATGCGGTGTACGCGTTGGGTGCAGGCAGTTTTCGTGATAAACATTACTCGACATGGGCGTTGTTCGACACACAGGGCACGCTGCGTTTAGCCTATCCAAATGCGCCACAAATGCATGGTCACTATACAGTGCCACCAGAAGATTTACAGCAGGTGAGGAGACTTAAAACATTTGTCTCGGCGGTCTATTATAATCCGGCAACAAAGAAAGCCTCGGTTGACATTTATTGTCCCGTAGGTGGAACGCCTGGAACACCCTATTTGGGCTTTATGCGAGCAAGCTTGAACCTTGACTACATCTGGAATATTGTACAGCAGGATGCGGGTAGAAGCACTGATGGACGTTATGCCTTTATTCTCGACGAGAACGGTGTACGTATCGCAGACACACAACAGAGTCGGCTTTTTACCTCTGTTGCTCAACTACCAGTTCAAACACAACAACGCATCACGGGCGAAGCACGTTACGGCTCGGTAGCAGGTGTGCCAGTGCTTGCCGATACAACGTTGGCGCAACACCTTCACGATACCACCAACACTACTTTTCAGGAGCAACCAACAGGTCAGAGCGAGACATTTCAGATTGTACAGCTCGCGGCAAGCACCGTCCCTTGGACTTACTATGTATTGAGTCCTTTGAGTACAGTTACGCTCGTCGCCAATCAACAACTCCTGTTCACAGCCTTTATCGCGCTGGCAATCTCTGTCCTGGCCGCAATTGTAGGTATTATTGTTGGGCGACGCATCTCTTATCCTATTATGTCTTCGGTAGAGTCGTTACAAAAGAGTAGCTATGCACTGAACTCGCTTGCGACACGCCAGCAAGACGCTGCCTCAGAGCAGATGTGGGTTGTCGATTCGTCACAAGTTGGTTTGCAATCGGTCCAATACTATACAGATGCAACAAAGGCTGCGGCGCATCAGCTTAATACTATTGGCACAGATTTGTCACATACATGGTATTCGGTTGATGGACAGGTGGCCCTGCGGCATTTAGAGCAGGTGGTTACGGCGGCTCAGTATATCGAGAATGCAGCGCACTACCAGGGGACAAGCAATCAAAAGCTTGCAACCGCGTTAAAGGTGGCAACACAGGTGACAGAGCAACTTGCGGCTGGCGCGACCTCCGCGACCAACGCAGCCACTGAGTTAGAGCGTGTTGTGGAGGAACTGCGCTACGTCGTAGGAAAATAATGATGTAGAGAAAGAGGAAAACGTCATGACAGGACATATCATGACGGTTTCCTCTTTCTCTACAGTGTTTATCCATATTTTGTATGCTCAACTTGCCCGTGTATAGCCAAAAAGTCATAGTCATACACACCTATTTGATGCATCGTGCTATATTTTGTATGAATTCCCATGAATATAGATATATTTGTATGAATGTAGGTTGTAATGTTCGATGAAGAGCATTGTATGTCATTGTGGAGAGGGTTGTAGTGCAGCAAAGAGAAACGGCAACTGATCGGCTAGCAGATGTCATCCAGGTTATTCAACTTGGCCGTAGGAGTGGCATGCTTACTGTTGAGCGAGGTCGAGGTGCTACATTTGAAGAGGGAACAATTACATTTGTGAACGGGCAGGTCGCTCAGGCAAGTGTAGGGTCTCGTCGTGGTCGAGAAGCATTAAGTTGGCTAAGTGCATGGCGCAGTTGTTTATTTACATTTATCACTTCTTCGGCAAACGAATCCGTTCCTTTTCAAAGTCCTTCTTCCCCTTATAACGGGATTTCACGCCCTCAACAAAGTAGTAATGGGAACAGGAGTACACAAAGACTAGATGCGTTTGTACCCAAGGGTGATGTGCCACATCGGATCAAACCTGTCGAAGAGGTACTTCCTATTATGCAAGTGATGGGATTATCACGCGCTCATCGTAGGCTTCTTTTGCTTATCGATGGGCAACGCAATGTATCAGAACTCGTGCGTCTCGTGGGACAAAGCGGGGAAGAGGTATTCAAACAGCTAGATGAGCTAGAACGTGCTGGATTTATTGAGCAGTAACATAGCAGTGTGGAGAGGATTTTTTTAATATGTCACAACAACGTCTATCATCTTCCAGAAAATCATTATCGCTCAGCGTGCGTATATCGCTTTTACTTGTTTTAGCAGCCATTCTTCCGTTAGCAGTTGCCGTTACCAGTAGTGAATTGCTGGCACGTCCACAACTTATCGCTCAAGCATCGGCTGAAATGACTTCAGATGCACGAACACGTGTTTCTTTGATCGACGCCTATTTGATTGAACGTATCCAGGATGTCGAGACGCTGAGTAAGTCAACTGCTGTGCAAAATTATCTTTTGGGCAATAAAACATATGCACAAGGAGCCTCAGACGGCCTGGCGACGTGGCGTCAACTTGATGCGAACTACGATACATGGTCGCTTCTCAACGCACAACAGGGCCTACCGCTCTTGTCCTACCCCACTGCTCCTCAAAAGCATGGTAACTATTACGTCTTACCCGACCTGTTGAAACAGCTTCAGCAGACAAACAAAACGCTACTCTCGCCTGTCTTTTTTGATGCAACGCTACATGAGGCATCTATTGATATTTATACTCCTGTCTATAGCTCACACCTTTTAGGTATTATACGTGCAACCTTGAACATCTATCATATTTGGAATTTAGTAGACCAGGAAGCAAGCGATAGGGGCAATAACAGTTACGCTTGTATTGTTGATCAGAATGGTGTGCGGATTGCGTATACCACACCACAAACGAATAGCACATACAATTATTCAGCAAGTAACCCATCAGGATATTCACGTCCGGCAGAACTTTTTACGGCTATCGCTCCACTTTCATCACAGGTACAGCAGCAAATTAAGACGATGAACTTGTATGGAAATGATAGTAAAGCGGTAACGGTCCTCCCCGATGACACACTTGCTCAAACACTGCATCAATCCCCCACACCCACGACATTCTCATTGACACCAGTAGATCATAATGAACCGTTTCAGGTAGCGATGTACAACAGTTCAATCATGCCGTGGACCTTTCTTGTATTCAGTCCATTAAGCGTCATTACAGGGATTGCCAATCAGCAAGTGCTTTATGCTAGCTTGATCGCATTGTTTGTACTTGTGCTAGCGGGTTTGATTGGTCTAGGGTTTGGTCGCCGTATCGCTAGCCCAATAATGCACTCGGTCACATCGTTAAGTTCGAGCAGTCAAGCACTCAAAACGTTGGCACAAAAAGAACAAACTACCGCGACAGAGCAGCGTTGGATGATTAAATCGTCGCAAGTTGGCTTACAATCGGTTCGTTATTATACCAATGCGACCAATGTTGCGGCGCGTAAAATGAGTGATGTTAGTACACAATTGACAGAACGCTGGGAATTACTAGACAATCAAACCATCATGCGTCATCTTGATGAGATACATACGACTGCGAAGTATATTGAGAATGCTGCGAACCGCCAGGAAGAAAGTAGTAAAAATTTGGCAACGGCCATTCGTGTTACAACACAGGTGACAGAGCAACTCGCAGCCGGTGCAACCTCTGCTACCGACGCCTCGCAACAGTTGGAGCAGGTGGTAAATCAGTTACGCGCCGTCGTAGGAAAATAGGAAGCATGCAAAAGATCGGGCGTATTCTCCTGATACAAGTGCAGCCTGAGTCGATTAAAGCGGGTAAGCCAGAACTCTATGACCCGACGCGACTGCTGGTTGTAGACGAGTTGTTGCTTTCGCAACCGGGAGTGATTGGTGTGACAAAAGATGGACGGCAGATTGTCGATGTGCATAATGCCAACCATCCGCACACGAAGAGTCGTGGAGACAATGGTTTTTCTATCGGCTTCACAAGCCACTACGAGTCGATGCGCTCTCACTTTGGAGCGCATATCGCTGATGCATGTGCGGGTGAGAATATTCTTGTCGAGACGAATCGCATGTTTGCGTCCACCGACCTGCAAGGTGGCTTAGCGATTGAACAAGTGCGAACAGGCGAGTTTATCTTTTTGACGGATATTGAGCCAGTTGTTCCCTGCCTGCCGTTCAGCACCTACGCCATGAACCGACCGCTTGAGCAACACGAGGTTAAAGGAACGCTACAATTCCTCATGGATGGGCGACGTGGCTTTCTAGCCGAACTGGTGGACAAGGGTAAAACCGTGTCCGTACATGTGGGTGATGTGCTGTATAAGTTATGAGGCTACCCATATGCGTAAAGGCCCAACCAAAACAATAAGTGCTAATAACAGAAGGGGAAAAGGATAGGTTTAGTGAGTCCTTCCAACCAAACTCCCATAAACATACAGCACGTCAAAGAAGTGGTCAAGGATATCTTTCCTAAAGAGTTGATGAGCATGGAACGGGTAGCGGAGGGAGTCTCGACCTACGTCTATCGTATTAGTTTCCCACGCGAGACTTTTTATTTACGTATCCTACCGGAAGAAGGCAGTTTTGCTCCTGAAATCACTGTTCACTCGTTGCTTCGCCGTATGCAGATCAAAGTGCCAGAGGTTATCTACTTTGAGCACCACAACAACCTGTTGCAACGATCAGTGATGGTCACGTCTGAAATTAAAGGACGACCATTGAGCCAATCTCTCACGCTTTCTCAGGTAGAATTGGAAGCGATCTTGGGAGAGGCTGGACGAGACCTCGCTCGTATGAACGATGTACTTGTCGAAGGCTTTGGGTGGATACGACGAGATACGCCTGAAACAGCACATTTGCAAGCAGAGCAACTTACATATCGAACCTTTGCCCTTGAACATTGGGAAGCCGACCTAGCCTATTTAGCCGCGCATGTTCTTCAACCTCCAGAAGTGGTTTTGTTAGAACGTACACTTTCGCGCTACGACTCCTGGCTAGATAGTACGCAGGGGTATCTCGCACATGGAGACTTCGACACAACCCATGTTTACCAAGATAATGGACAGTATACAGGCATCATTGATTTTGGCGAAATCCGCGGTGCTACCCATTGGTATGATCTAGGACATTTTCACATGCGTGATAGAGAGTTACTTCCCTTTCAGCTTCTTTCTGCGCTCATCTCTGGTTACAAAGAAATGGTGTCATTTCCTTTAGACTATGAGCAACGCATTCGCTTTACTGGCTTGCTTATCAACGTGCGAACACTTGCACGTAGTCTTCAAAAACGTCCTGCTAATCGTTACACGCAGCACCAACTGGAAGTGCTTCGGGAAGATATTGCTTTTCTCTAACATCAAGGCAGTGTTACTTTTTTATAAGAGATTATCTGTGTTGTAACAGCGTTTGGTTTCTCATCTACCTCTGCCCCTAACATAATCAATCCAGCGTAACAGCATGCCAAGTGGTAGTAATAAGAGAGGGGCAAGTGGGATACCAAGCAATACCACAAGTTCTAAGATGTCCACTTTCATTTCTGGAGCGATATCGTCTGATATACGCGCATCAGAGGGATGCTGTGGATTGTACAAAACCAAAACCGAGTCCTGATAACACGGCAAGTCAACAAAGTTCGTGGAATCACTGGCATAAAAGGTGACAGACTGACCTGTACTTGTATGGAATGTAACCTCTTCATCGCATGACGAAGTTGATACTGGCATACCACCACCATAGCTACTTCCATAGTCACGATAAGAGGAACTATCTTTTGTCGTGGCCCATGCATGAGCAGTAGCACGACTCAAAAAAGTACTTATACCAACTAAGTCTTTCGCAATCCCAAATGGTATCAGGAAATAGGCGATACAAATGCAAACGACGAATACACGGCCAATCAAACTCGCCCAAGAATCACATCCAAGTGCGGTTAGAAATTTTGCAGTTCCTCGATGACGATGTTCTTGCATAATTTCACCTTGTAGATGCCATTATTCTCTATATGTGTTTAAACTATATTAACTCTTGCCCTCCTGCCTCTTTTTAGATAAATGCTTATTTCTAGTTAAAAATCTCGGAATGTTCTATAAGCATCTACTCAAGAACCTTTAAAGTCTTCTGTTTTTATCCAAACAACGCTTATTCTATCTATCTTGCTCTTGCGTTACTGACACGACGATAACGCTTACATTATCAGCACCTCCCGCCTCTAGCGCGGCATCGAGTAGAGTTGTGCTAGCGTGGGATGGTTGGGACGCTGAGGCTCGCATAATTTTTTCTAACATGGGATCGCGTACCATTTCCCAAAGACCATCTGAGCAGAGTAAGAGTGCGTCACCAACAGTGAGCGTCTGCTCGAAGAGATCAGTTTGCACAGACGAATGCTCACCAAGACAGCGATAAATCTGGTTACGACGTGGATGACTGTACATATCGTCACGCACGATATCGCCTTTCTCAACGAGCAAGGCCACGTGAGAATGGTCCCGCGTCACCTGTGCCAATGCGAGCTTCTCACTTCTATAGAGGTAAGTGCGACTATCACCGACATTCGCTATATATGCTTTCTCGCCAACCAGCAGAGCGGCTGTGAGCGTCGTGCCCATCATGTGTTCTTGCCCTCGGTTACGCTGGTAAATGTTGAGGTTGGCACGATGCACTCCGTCCTTGAGCAGATCAACAAAGATGTCCTCATCTCCAACGCTATGCAGTAAGGCTGGCACTACGACATCACTGAACGCTTGAATAGCTAAACGGCTGGCCTCACGTCCGTTGGCATGTCCGCCCATACCATCAGCAACAACGAAGAGACCAACGGGTTGCGGTCCTATTGGAGTGATACACGTTCCCTGAATGGCAAGCACATTATCTTCGTTTGGCATATTCTTGCGTGCAATACCAGGGTCGGAGGCAACGCCAATCATGAAGCGTAAAGAGGCATCCTTCTGTACAACACTTTTGGCTATAGGAATGGTGGCGAATTGCTCGCATTCATCCTCCTCATATTTCCGCTCTAGCATGGTTGCTTGTTCCGTTAATTGATCGTCTTCCCGTTCATCTATGGGAGGAACAACGCGTAGCGGTGTACGGGTCGTAGAAGCGACGGTTTGGGTCTTGGTACTGGACGAAGAATACGTTGTAGTTGGACGTACTGGTGACTCTCGATATGCCCTTCTATTCTCGCCAACAGCTTGACGTACTGGTGGCGGTGCGACAGCGACACGTCCGCTTGACACAGGCACTTGCTGATATTGTTCGTGCCTCTGTCGCTGTATGACTTGACTTGCCGATTGTTGCACCGATTGCTGAATGGTCTCCTCTGCCGCCAGTTGCTCGGCTTCCCGCAATTCAGCGGTGAAACGCTGCTGCGCTTTACGCTCTTGATACCAATACACAAGAATGTTGAGCCATGCAGTCACAAAGACGATCCAGAGCACAAGCAAGGCAAATGAGAGGAGTACAAGTCCGATAAGTGGAACACATATGATAAGACCGCGCTCTTGTAAGAGCGTAGGTACCTGTGGCAATGTCTGTAGAAGAAAACGCCATGACCAAGGTGGAAAGCCACCACCAAAGACTAAAAGTACAATACCATATATGATGAGTGCGACGAACGCAACAATACGCGCCCAGAGAAAATCGGCATACGCTGTTTTCGCTTGTTCTAGCATTCTCGCGTCTCCTTACATACTGCTATTCGCTGCGGTTGCAATAAATGAGGCTATCTGGACAATCGAGTTCTGCTGTAACAGGACGCGAATACCCATTTGACCAGAGGAAAGGTCGGTATCAGTGACGGTAATCATCCAATTTGCTGGTTCTGCAAGTGTACTAGACCACACTTTCGCAAACAGAGTTGCGCCGACGACGCGAAATCGTAATGCATACATGCGACCTCCTTTGGCAGCAAAAGGTGCGGTAGCGAGTATTGTACTTTTCCCGTTGACGCGTTTAAGAAGCGTTATATTTGTGCCATCAATCATCATTTTGTACCAGTTATTTGTATCTTGCCAACGTAGCACCACTCCCAAATTAACAGCACCTGCATTAAAATGGTTGATAGAACCATTCATCAACACCTCGGCTTGGCTCGTCGCCTGACCAAGTAATGCATTGAACGCTCCGTGGCCATTAGCGATCTGTCCCATTTTGTTTGTGATGGAGAAGATATTCTGGTCATTAGCATTATTCGCATCGCCATCCCACATACGCGTATCGGTTGCAGTTCCCCATAGAGGCTGATCGGCACGTTGAAACATATCTTGTGCAAGGATGTTAACAGCAACTCCCGTGCTGGGCGTTGTTATTACGGGTGTAGTCTTTACAACTATAGGAATTTTTTGTCCGATGTGTTGATGCATAGGAATGGTTAAAACACGTTCAATGGCTTGTGAGAATGTTCCAGCGATTAGACCACCAATCATAAGGAGGACAAGAAGGGTAATGCCAAGCAGACGAATATTCATTGCTGTCTCCCACTATCATTAACATTCTGAATAGATGAACTGGGGGGTACGTATTTTGTTATATTCAATACCGCTAGCGATTGTATTTGGTTATGAAGCCAGGTAACACCCTGCTGTGTTTCTCCAGTAACGGGGTCGGTCTGGCCTACATAGGCGAAGTTCGCATTGGCAATCATGTCATTGAGCAACGAGAGCGTTGTTGGTTGATGCATCTGACTATCGCTTATTTTCATCAGTTGTTGCGCGTCTTTACGCACCTGCGTGAGCCAGAAACGAGCATTGTTGACCGCGACAATCATGGCTGCGATATGAGTACGTAGCGTGGTGTTCTTTGAGTTCGCTTGCAGCAGACCGTTAAGATGAAACGCGATATGGCTAAGGTATGCTGGAGGGTCTTGCGCGACGCCATTGACGGGGAGCAAGCCAATGCGCCCTAAGCGGTCATTGATACCAAGTGGAATAGTTGGTGGCACATCCTGTTGCACAAAGGACAGGCCGTCGAGATATGAGAGAGTACGAATGGTTTGGCGACGAATAAAGGTTACGTCGGGCGTCTCCTCCCAATGTTCGCGCATACTACCCGTCCATTCCAGAATTTTGCCCGTATTGCGGTAGAGCCAATTGCTTAGGCCGCCTGGGAGTTCCATTTGGTCGAGCAACGGATCGGACGCGAGCAGGTGACGCAGATGATCGAGATAGCTGAACGTTTCAGTACTGTTTGTACCGTCATTTACAGACAAGATGGGGGTTGATGAGATTTCACCTACATAGTGCCAAGTAGACTGATCGGGTGAGGGCGTGATAGGTATGACCGTCGCGTCTTCCTCTGTCACTAACAAGCGACTGTTAATTTGTAGCAGATTAGTATGCAGTGCGTCGCCAGCATACATCAGATGTACCATACCTTTTGTGATTGGCAACATGCCTACTAATGTTGCCTTTGTATCAGGCTGACTTTTATCAGTGAGTAACCAGGCGTAGTAGCTTTTGCCAGTGGCGGGATTGGGCAAGTTGCTCAAATCAATTTGTATCTCATCATCAATGCCGCGACTACTATTCTCGCTTAGCTGCTCACTACTGAGAAAGTAGAGATGTCCAACAATGGGCGAGGCTGCCGCGCTTCCCTCGACATTCATTGGCACATTTGGAACAAATACAAGAAATGAGCCGAGTCCAGCGGCAAGCAGTGCGGTAAGAGTTAGTACCACCAGTATAAGTGGCAAGCGTCGTTTGGGGGACGACTTCTTCTGCACAGGGGGCATCGGTTCAGTGAGCTGATGTGATGCCGCTTTTGAGGTATGTATTGGCTCAGTAAGTTGCACTACAGGCGGCTCTGACCGTAGAAAGATGTTATCCGTTATTGCTGGCTGTACCAGTGGTGCAGTCTTTTCCGAAAGGGCATCAGTATGAATGCTATGCGAAGGGTCAAGCGGGATTGTTTGACGCGGAGGACGTGACATATCGTTTCCAAGATGGCGTGTTATCTGTCCCTTTGCAAGAGCATCGGTAAATGTATGTAAAGAGGGGTAAACAGGAAACCCATTGCGACCTGCCAGTTGTAGTAAGCGATCACTCTTTGTGGTAGCGACAAACGCGATGGGAAATGGCAGTTGTCGCTTGATATGTTTGAGTTCCGCGAAGTCTTCTGGTCGTTGCAAGACACGTATCTGGTCGGCAAGCATCAGCACCACAGGCTTATTCTGTCCGATGAGTGCGTTAAACACCGTCGCCTTCTCGTCCGTGGCCTCCACGTAGAGGACGCAAAAGTCGTTTCTGTCATGCTGTTTCATCGTATTCCTCGTTTCTATGGTCACTGTGCTTAAGTTATAGTGGGACGGACATCTTTTCTCGAAGAGTGTTAGGCACCTATATCGGCATGGATAAGGCGTTGGCGACGTACTTTGCGACGCCTTTCAATCTCTTCGCGTTTTCGTGCTGGTAGCGTTAATAGTTCGTAAGATGCCTGTGTATGTACTGGCTCTGGATATTCTTCCCAAAGCTGTATCTCTGGCATAGTAGGAGACAGGTCCTCAGTGATACGTGCAGATACACCCTGTCGGGACCGATTCATCGCGTCCTCTTCGTCAACGACACTATTCGAGAGTGTTGAGACGTTTGTCGTATATCCCTGCGGTATCACATGGTGAAGAGGACGCGATGAATCGGTCCCGACAAGTGGCGTTTGTTGACGAACAGGATGTGATGAGTCGGTCTTTACAGATGTTAATCCGCGCACTATGCCGATACAGCCAATCAACGTAACGGATATCCATGCAATAAGCCAGCAAGTTGCTTGCACTATAAGCAGTTGGTTGGCAGTCTGTTGCCATAGGGCAAACGTAAGCACTTGTGCATGGAATGCATATACTTCTTGCCACGATGTTGGTGGGAAGCCACCAAGTTTGACAAGCAAGAAGCCACTACCAAATAAGAAAAGTAAGCTTCCTACTATGTAGGGGAGACCCTTGCGGTCTCCTTGCCAGGAGAGCGGTGTTGACAACAAGGAGACCGCAAGGGTCTCCCCTACATTTTGTCGTGGTTGCACATAGGCATATTGAGTCCGTTTTTGTGAAGCGTGTCGCTCGATACTACCCCATGTCTGGATGATTGATCCGATTGTAACGAGAACACCACCAATGTAGCCGTAGAGGGGCAGCAGTTCGTGCAGATACAAATTAGCGATGACCGCGCCTATGATTGGTTCAAGAACATAAATAAATGAGACGGTAAGTGGCGAGATATGCTTTTGTAGCAACACGGTTATCAGTGTTGGGACAAAGGTACAGGCACATGCAACATACAGAATGACCCAGACATCCTTCGGCAGGTCTGGATGGAACGCTTGCCAATTACCAAAGAGGAGCGCGACGAGACAGGCCCAAGCAGCCATTGTCAACAGCTCTATACCGAAGAGGGGCCAGTGCTCGGTTTCTTGCTGCTGCTCATGATCGGCAAGAAAGACGTAGCCAGTGAAGAAGAGGCCGCCAAGAAAGGCGATGAGTGAGCCGCGTATGCCGCCCATTGGTGAGTTCAGAATAAGCAGGGCAGCACCCACAATAGAAAGCAAGCCAGCTACCCATGTTGCTTTTTTGAGTGGTTGTTTCAAAAAAAACCAGGCAATAAGGGCTGCGAGAAAGCCGTTCAAAGCTGGAAAAAAGGCTGTACTGGTAGCACTGGTATACTTGAGCGCAATCGAAATGGTGAAGAGTGCCAGGCAAAGAATGCTCCCAACTAGAACGCCGCGCCTGACAATCGCTCGTGTAATGTGTTTCCGTGAAAACACGAGGATGCAGAGTGCAACTGGAACCAGTGAGATCATCTCGAAGAAGGTAAATATGATGGGGTCTATACGACCTAATACCTCCTTCGACACCGCGTAATAGGTACCGAAGAGAACGGTATTGAGCAAAAATGCAAGGCACGCAACAACTTTCAATTTCATGAACGCGACCCCTCCACAACCAATTCGCGCTCAGCGTACAGCAAACGGGGTGAACGTGTGGCACGTTCAACGGCACGAACCTCTATATCATTCGTTTGAAATCTTTCACAAGCGAAACGGGCTACCGCGTCAACAGAGAATGGTTCACAGGAAAAGATATCGAGATTAAGCATGCCATAGGGGGGCCATGCATGTAAGCTTACATGGCTTGTTGCGATAATGACAAAGCCTGACATACCATCATCCAAAGGGTTTGAGGTCTTAATGTCGCGTAAGACGACGGGACTGGCCTTTTGCATACCAATAAAATCGGGATATTCATCAAGGACAGCGTGCAAAAACGCGCTGTCCGCTAATAATGCAGGGTTACAGTGATAGAGATCAAGCATGACGTGTTGCATATGAAAGAACCTCCTGTTCGCTAGTGCTTCCGTCTTACACAGGAAGTATAGACGACCTGGAGGTTTTGCTACGGCTTTTCTGACTATATTCAGAACAATGTCGAATACACTTTTGCGAAACTAGTTCTTCAGATATGTGGGTGAGGATATGAGGAGAAACGTGAGGCGCATTACAGTCTCCTGTAATTTGTTACATCTGTAGGACACTCTGTGTGATGTCAAAGACATCCGCACAGAGTGTCCTACGAAACTGAATTAAATCTACTGACCTGCGACTGATGTACGTTCTGAGGTTTCGCTTTTCTCTTCGTGCTCGCGGTCAAGTTCCTGGCCTTCTTTCTCGATGGTTTCGAGTGATTTCTGCTTTGGTTCTGGCAGAACAAAGGTAAGGAAAAAGCCAAGTACGCAGATGCCAGCCGCTACACCCATTGTGCCAGGCAGCTTAAAGCCTGGGTTCGTCAATAAGAGCGGGAAGAGGAACGCACCAATGAATGCGCCAAACTTGCCCAGGCCAGCCGAGATACCATGTGCAGTGGTACGAACCGTTACAGGGAAAATTTCAGCGGGATACAAGAACGTCGTGATATTTGGGCCAAATTCGGTAAAAAGGTAAGATAACCCAAAAAGTACCAGGAATGTAACTGTTATCTTTGTAAGTGCGGGAAAGACGAACAGTGAGCCAAAGGAAAGTGCCATCATGCCGAAACCAATAAGCTGAATGGGCTTGCGTCCCAGGCGATCAACAGTAAATGCGGTAAGGATGTAGCCGGGGAGCGCGGCAACTACAAAGATGAGCAAGGTGTACAGCATATTTGTTGGCAGGGTTGACTTGGGGCTGAACAATTTAACGACAAGTGGCGTAGAAACGGTAGTACCATAATACGCGATATCGAGCAAGAACCAGCAACCAGCCGCGCCAACGAGCCAGATAAGCCAGTGACGGGTGGAGAACAACTCTTTCCAGGTTGTCTTGTGCTTGGCCTCATCCTTTTGCTGTTGCTGCTTTGGTGCAAGGCTCTCACTGGTATCGCCAGCTTCTTTAGCGTCCTTTTTCTTGCCCTGTGCCATATCTACGGCACGTTGCACACCCGCATTGTCGCCTTGCGCGAGTGCAAAACGGGGTGACTCCGAGATTTGACGGCGCAGCCAGAAGGTGGCAAGCGCGGGAATGGCACCTGCACCGAGGATGAGACGCCAGACCAGATCGGCAGGAACATGACTGATGAGCAGAATATATGTGAGCAAAGGTCCAATGATAAGGCCGAGTGCTTGTGTTGAGAAGACGAAAGTGATTAGCTTGCCACGATCCTTGCGGTTAGCATACTCGCTTACCAAGGTCGCACTTACTGGATAGTCACCACCGATACCTACACCTAAAATGAAACGGAAGACTAAGAGCCAAATGATATTTGGCGCAAATGCCGAAGCCAGTGCGCCGATTGCGAGCACAATGAGTTCATAGCCATAAATGAATTTGCGCCCCATTGTATCGGCGATACGTCCGAAGACGAACGCACCAAGTACGGAAGCCAGCAGTGCCACACTACTCAGTAACGAGACTTCAAGCGATTTGATATGCCATACTTGTGTCAGAATAGTTGATACAACGCCAATTACAAAAAGATCATATGCGTCGGTAAAAAAGCCCATACCAGCCACAATCACAGTTTTAAGGTGAAAGCCGGACATAGGACTTTCATCCAACTGTTTCAGTGCTTCCTCGGATGATGACATGCTGTTTTTCCCTTCCGTTTATAGATGAAACTGTGCCATTTTGTCCACTTATATGGGATACGGAAGACTTTCTATGGAAGGGAACATATTTATGTTAACAGGATGTAATATTTTGTTTAAATTAAATATTACATTAGATGAAATAGATTATCCTTTGTTCATTTCGTCTAGTAGTTCCCATGCTTGTTGCTCAATGAGAACGAGGGTGTAGATGTGCGCCTGCTCGACGACCTCTTCAAGACATTTTCGAGCGGCAGTGGTATTTCTAAGGAGCAACAGAGCGTGGGCAAGCACGAGTCGTCCACGTGTGTATGTTTCCGCGTCCAATCGGGGTAAGGCGAGGACACGGTTGGCGTCATTATATGCGTGTTGAAGCAGACGTTTATTGCCACCGTGTTGCACTTGCAAGATACGTAGCGTGGCGAGAGCGAGGAGCACATGACTCATACACAGGTCATTTTGTATGGCACGAGCGACTTTGAAAGCGCGAACGACACAGGGGATAGCTTCGGCCGACTTCTTTTGCATCTGCAAAATGACGGCGAGCCGTGTATTCCACATGCTGATGTAGGTACGGTCATGAAATTGTTCCGCAAGGCTCAACGCCCGTTTGTACCAGTTTTCGGCCTCTTCCAGTTTGCCACGACACACCGCTAGCTCGCCCATATCGCTGAACACGACAGACGAAATGGGACCATCACCAGTGTATTGTACAATGGCAAGCGAACGGTCAAACGCATTTTGCGCCAAGACAAACTCGGCCTTCTTGAGCGAGATATAGCCGATGTTACAAGAGGCATTGGCAATCTCACGCTTTTGATTGCGCTGTTCAAACATGGTTAAGGCTGTGCTGAGATGAGCAAGCGCACTATTGAGCTGGCCCATACTATTGTGGACGGAGCCGAGCAGCATGTAAATTCTGCCGAGGTCGTTCTGGTCGCCACGAAGAGTACGTTGAATACGGCTTAGTGGTACTAACGCCTGTGAGTCAAAGGGTAGACCATGTTGTTGGGCAGTAGCATCTTGAAAAAGGATAAGTGCATCTTTTGCTGCATTTACAGCCTCGGCATAGCGACCTTCCTGCTCGAAAAGGCCACCTTGCAGAACGCGTAGACGTGCGTGGGCAAAGCCTGTCAGCACTCCTGCTTTATGCAGAAGTTGTTCGCCACGCTGATAATAGAAGCGCGCCTTCGCTCTATCGCCAAGGTAGAGCCATGTGCGCCCGACCTCGCTCCAAAGCAGGGCCTGCACCTGTGCCTCTTCTCCCGAAAGCGGTTTGTTGCCTTGTATCAAAAAGTGCAAATCAAGCACACGCTCGAAGAGAGCACGTGCCTCCGCGAAACGACCTTGCACCATGACGCTCTCGGCCAGCCGCTCGGTAAGGGGAGCGCGATGTGCAGGCGCAAGGAGAGGACCAGAAACATCGGGTTCACGATGAATGTAGTTTGAGTTCATCGCGTCAAGCGCGATGCGGTAATATTGTTCGGCCTCAGAATAGGCGAGCAAGGCATAGGCGCGGTTAGCAGCCAGTTCAGCGTAGTGCGCGGTATGAATGGGTTCGGCACCTCCGTGCAAAAGGTGATGGGCAATCGTTGCAGCGACTTCCGTTTCACGTCCACGATGCATACGCAGCAAAATGTCAGCGACCCGACGATGAATATGGGTGCGCCGCACTGCCGAGACGCTTTCGTACAGGTGCGTCACCATGAGAGGATGCCAGAATGAATAGGTCACGCGAGCACCGGAGCCTTCCTCAGTAAGGACACCAGCCTCTATTGCCTCTTCTAGTAGGTCAAATAGGGCATCCTCATCGGCATGTGCTCCGACGTGCTTGACCTCCATCGCGTGAATAAGGGGGAACTCGAACGAGCTACCCAGCACAGCCGCGTTTTTTAGCAGTGTGCGACACTCGTTACTTAAACTATTCATACGCGAGTCGAGGGCAGCAGAGATGCTATTAGGAAGTTGGGGTGGATTGGTGCTACGGGCTAATTCTTCGGCAAAGAAGGGGTTGCCAGCCGCCTGAGTCTGGATGCGAGGCACCTGTTGTATAGGAACGTGTTCGATAAGTTGCGCGATTTCGTCGCGTGTCAGAGGTTCGACGGGCAACATCGTAATGGTGTGTTCGCGCTGCATATGGTCAATCATCTTGCCCAGCGACTTCGTGCTTTCATTCCAGCGACAGGTGGCGAGCAGAAAAATAGGCGTCCTATGTACATGACGCCCCAGATAACCAAGCAACTCATAACTACTGCCATCGGCCCATTGCAGATCGTCAAGCACAACGAGCAACGGCTTCTTTTGACACAGTGTGGTAAGCAACTTATACGCCGCTTCACGCAATCGCAACTGTTCTTGCTCTGGCTCCATAATCACGGCAACAGGACTGGAATCGCGTGACGCCACCCACAATTCGGGAATAATAACTTGTAGTGGGCGATTAATGGCATCGCGGTCAGCAATCAGTTGCATCTGTGGACGGGCCAGATCAGGATTTTGAGAGGACTGATACATGATGTCCTGGTCGATGTGTGGCATACCCAACGGACGCGCATCATCATCCTGCTCAGAACGCGTGAGACTAGAAACGCCTCTTCCCTTGCTAACGGGAGCACTTACACGAACAGGGAGACTTGCATCCAATTCGTATGCTTTCCGCAGAATGTCGGACCAGATACGGTAGGGAATGCCACTCTCTTGTGAGTAGGCGCGGCCCCATAAGATAGACCAGCCGCGTTGTTGTGCTTCTCGCCCAAGCTCTTCGGCAAGACGTGTTTTGCCGATGCCGGCTTCACCAAGCAAGACAACACACTGCGAGGTTCGTTGTGTATCCAGAGGCAGTTGTTCAATGTCCTTTTGTGTCGCGTTGTGCTGATACTGCTCGATCTCAAGCAGGACGGAATGAAGTTGAGCGCGTTCTTTTTGGCGTCCAATCAACGGGTTGCGATGAATACGACCCGTTGGAAGCGCATCGGGCAAGTCGGTGGGAGTCGTGGAAGGAAGTACGGGAGCATGCTCCGTGCCAGCAAGATGCGCCACCTCTGGAGGTAAATCCTTTCCTACATAGGTGCGTTTCATACGTCCATTGACCATTTGATAGGCATACCAATACGGCCCATGACCAGCACCATCGCGGCACTTGCGACAACGAGCCTTGCCACAATAACTCATCTGTTGATGATAGGTGATTTTGCTCTCCACAGGCATAACGAACAGACCTCCTCCAAACATGAACAACAACCCAAAAACACCGCTCTCTCTGCTAGAAGATAATACCATAGTATTTGAAAATCATCTACTTTGTCCTCTAGCACTTTTATCCTTTCTCGTGCAGTCGCTCGCGATGGTGATGTGAGGAATTTAGCTGCTGATCGCGCATGATGGACAAGTAGAAATAGGGCTAATGAAAGATTGAACTTGGGGGAATGGTATGACATTTAAAGATGATGAACGATGTAAAACTTATTTTAGAGAATACAATAAAGGATGGCACCAGAAACATAGAGAAATTTGTGAATTCTCACAATAAAATTCGTTTTTCGATTAGATATAGGCTCTTGACCACTCTTGGTGTATACTGCCAACTTGCTTGTACTCCTCGATTGATAGAAAATGGTATGGTTCTTTCCATGAGAACACTCTCGTAGATTGTTTCGTCGTAGACAAAAATCACTCCCTTCCTTCCTCCAACGTGTCAAGAGTTAATGCAGTGCGGTTGAGTGGACGTACTCCCTTTGTCATATCAAGGATGCAAAGCCTTGTTCCAAATGGATCACTGATGACAGCACACTTTCCAATTGTAATATCGAAAGGGACGACGAGAACATGACATCCTTGCTCCGCCAAGTGTACTACGGCATCAACAACATCATCGACCAGGTAATGAACTTCTACTGAGGAAGGAATGCTTGGATCGTTGTGGAGCACAATTTCGGCGTCGGTTTCTGGAAAAACCAGTCCAATTGAGTCGTCGCCACTCCATTGTGGGTCAAGGCCAAAGACCTTCGTATAATATGTAGCCGCAACTTCAACATCATCTACTCGGATCATAACACAGTCAATCTTTCGTAACATCATTTGCTCCTTACAAAGGGGGGAATTTTCAAATATCTTCCCTCCCCTTAGTATAAAGCATTCTACCTGCCGTCTTTTGTCAGGATTTTTCTAAAAACCAATTCAAACCAAACAACAAGTGAGTAGTACACATCACCAGTGGTCAAGAGCCATTTCCTCTTCGGACACGTATCTCCCCCTTTTAGCAGATTTATACATCAAATGATAAATAAGCGAGATTTTCTACATAAAAATTCTTTTTCTCGGATAACTTTTCCAACACGCACTCTATACCCTTAGCCAATGCCGGAAAGACAAGGAAACGCTGGTGGAAACGCAATAAGGAATTTTTATGTGAGGAATTGCTACTTGTTGTACATCTTTTACAAGTAACGCTGTGAAATTATTTGTGAGAATTCTCTATTGTCTATAGGAAAAGCGCAAACAACATAAAACAGGGCTTTAGAAGAATAGAAAAAGAGAGTACAAGCTTTTTTCTTGTACTCTCTTTTTTACGAAGGAGCCGATGGTCAGGATTGAACTGACGGCCGCTCATTTACGAAACGAGTGCTCTACCACTGAGCTACATCGGCTAAATACTATGCATCCTGTAGAAAGTCCCGTGAACGAGAAGATTATAACCTTAACATCCGTCTCTTGTCAAGCATTTTTTATATCCTCTTTTGCCTCTAATCTCTCGAAGAGCAGCTTATAAAAACCTGTTCGATTGCTTCTATTTATAGGCATATAGCAAATGGATAACTACATCTGCAACAAGTACACGGCAATAGGTTTATAATCTTGCATACAGATTCTCAATCTCGACAACTGACGTGGGTTATGGTAAGATATGAGCAAATGTCCGCATTCTGTCTAGTTTGGAGACCTACTTACATGCGTTCCCTTTTGTTGGCAACGACGAATTATCATAAGATTGAGGAGTATCGTACCATATTTGCTGACCTGCCCTTCCAACTCCTCTCACTTTCGGATATTTCCCTCGATATGGATGTCGAAGAAACGGGAACCACGTTTCAAGAGAACGCAGAACTTAAAGCTCATACCTATGCTCACGCTTCAGGATTGCTCTCCCTTGCCGATGACTCTGGCATAGAAATTGACGCACTTGGCGGCGAGCCAGGAGTGTACTCAGCGCGTTTTCTCGGACCCAATACCTCCTATGCAGAACGTTTTCGTGTCATTCTGGAACGAATGAATGGACTTCCTATTTCACAACGCACCGCACGATTTCGCTGTGTGATCACCATCGCTGAACCCAATGGCTATTTCCGCAGTGTGGATGGAGTTATCGAGGGCATCATCGCTGATGCACCACGCGGCGAGCATGGCTTTGGCTATGACCCAATCTTTCTTGTACCCGAATATGGGAAGACAACAGCAGAAATGCCGCCCGTACTGAAACACCGCATTAGCCATCGTGGGCGTGCGGCAGCATTGGCCCGTACCCTGCTCGAAGAGTGGCCTACAACAGCCCCACAGAAATGAACAACATGCAGTACCTTGGAGTAGTTAAGAGAGATGTAGTAAGGAACGTTTTATGGCGAAAAAGCCACCCGTTCGTGTAGCCCTCGATCTGGAAACAACGGGCCTACACGTTGAGCAAGACACGATCCTTGAGGTTGCCGCAATTAAGTTTCAAGGCAACGAGGTTATCGACACCTTTGAATCGTTTGTCGCCCCTGGTCGTTCCATTCCTTACCGCGTTCAGCGTCTCACAAGTATAACCGCGAGTTTGCTCAAGAGTGCCCCGCTTTTTGACACAATTTCTCCCAAATTGCAAAGCTTTCTTGGCGATCTCCCCATCGTTGGTCATAGTATTCCATTCGATGCAGGCTTTCTGCGTAAGCGCGGACTGGCACGCACCAATCCTTTGATAGATACATTTGAACTTGCCTCTGTCTTGCTGCCCTCGCTTAAAAGCTACAATCTGGGTCAGGTTGCTGAGGCACTCGGTATTGCAGTGCCAGAAGGTCGGCACCGGGCAATGGTTGATACCGTACTGGCAATGGATGTATTCATTGCGCTACATCAGCGATTACAAACAATCGACCTTACACTTTTGAAAGACCTGGCGAACCTGGATGCACCACGCTCCTGGCCTTTACTCAGCTTTTTTCGACAAGAATTACGTAGCCGCCAAGAGCAAGAGGGGACACAGGTAGCACGAGGTAGTCTTGGCGACTTATTCGCCTCACAATTAGGTATGGATCCACGCATCCTTTTATTTGCCATTGCACGTCCCAAGGCCGAGAATGTAGTACACGCTGAACAAGAGACGATAAAGGAGACCGAATCAGTCGTGGTTGAGCAGGATCAAACACAGTTAGAGGTTATGGTACAACAAGAGACACCTACAAAATCGAGTGAGCCACAAGGCTACCAGACGGCGCGAACGGCGGTACGTGCGGCATTTGAACAGCACACTCCCCTATTACTAGAAGTGACGGTTGGTGGCAATGACTACACACCCGCTCTTTTACCCGCTTTAGAATGGCTGTCGGAATCAGCACATGAAGGTGAAGCACCCAAACGGCTCGTCATCGCCTGTAGCAATCAGCAAAGCGCACGTCGTCTACTTGAAACCGTCCTGCCATCTCTACAATCACGTCTAGCGCAACCGTTACCCACAGCATACTGGGCAGAACGCGGTGGATATCTATGTCCACATCGTTGGTTTGGAGCAGCGTTGCGCCGTACAAGTGGTGAATTAACAGCAGAGCAAGCACGTGGTCTGGCAAAGGTTGGATTGTGGGCGCAACAAACGCTCACGGGAGAGCGAAGCGAACTCACGCTAATACAACAAGAAAACGCTGCTTGGGAGCGTATCTCTTCCGGTATTGAACGCATCCCCTCGGTTGACAAACGGTCAGGTACGATGTACGAACGCTGCACCTATCGCAAAAAAGGCTATTGTTTCGTGAGTTTAGCGGAAGAGCGTGTCAACGCGGCACGGATTGTCGTTACAACGCACACAGGTTTGTTCGATGATCTCTCCAGTTCTCATTCGTTGCTTGCCCCTATCGACTATCGCGTAATTCTCGATGCGGACATGTTGGAAGAGGAAAACGCACGTTGGAGCAGTGCCGACCTTGATCAAAATCGTTTGCTAGGCTTGCTGAACACAATTGGGGTAGAACTGCCGGACAATCGTTATCAAGGATTACTTGCCCTTGCCGCGCCATCATTGCGTGAACGCGGACCAGGGGGACTTTCGGCAACACCGACAATTCCCAAAGCCGAACTTGACACACGAATGTTGACCTGGTTTCAGGCCCTGCGTCAGGCGCATACAGCCATAGAAAAGCTGTTCGCGGCTTATAGCAGATTGCTAGAGGAATTTATTCAGCAAGGGATTAATGGAAATGGACGCAAGGGAGATACCTCTGGACGTACACCGGGCGGTCATAATCCACGCCCTAACGACCGAACCGATGTTCCGTTACGTCTAACTGGGCAAATACGCGCACTTAGTACATGGACAGACACAGAACACGCATGGCAACAAGCGGCAAGTCGTCTACAAGCGGTCATTGACATTGTACATGAGGCGGAGAAAACCATCCTAACGGCCCAACGAGGTCGGCGTCATCTGGATATTGGCAGTGGGGAAGATAGTTCTGTTGCATCAGAACTTGTTGCAGCCGCACAGCACTTGCTCGATCAGAAGAAGTTGGGGCAGCAAGCTATGGCATTGGGTGATACCGATAGTGTCTATTGGCTACGTATGCCTCCTACACCACCGCCGTTTGTTACACCAAAGCCTGGTGAAGCCAGTGAAGGAACACCTGTACTCTACTCACAGCTTGTACAGACATCTGCACTTGTGCGACGCCTTCTGCTCAGAGAGCAATCCAGCACGCTCTTTGTCGGCTCCTCGCTATCCGTGGACAGCTCCTTTGCATATTATCGGGGACGCTTGGGCTTAGAAAATGAGACATGTCCAGCGTTTTCAGTTACCACCGAGCACCATGAACAAACATTGCTCTACCTGCCGAATGATGTTCCAGAGCCAAATATGCCGCAGTACCAACGATACCTTGAAGAAGCTCTAACGCAAATTGCAACCTCCCTCAAAGGACAAACGATTGTACTCTTTACCTCTCACGCCGCGTTACGTAGCTCGTATGCTGCCATCAAGCAAGTTCTTGAGTCGCGAGGTATCCTGGTATTGGGTCAAGGTATGGATGGTTCACCGCGCCAACTCTGGCAAATCTTTCAGAGTCAAGAACACGTTGTTGTGCTTGGCACAAACAGTTTCTTGGATGGTATAGAAGATATGCAGCGTTCACCCGCATGCATTGTTGTAACACGTCTTCCCATGCCTGTGCTAAATGATCCACCCATAGCAGCACGAGCGGAGCATTATTCAGACCAACTGCATCAGCTCACGGTGCCCGTTGCCGCGCTTCGTATACGTCGTACTCTCAATCGGTTAGCATGGAACGATACCAAGCGCAATGCTATCGTGCTATTTGACCGCCGCATCACCTCGAAAGAATACGGTTCAATCGTCTTAAACAGCCTTCCGCGTTGCTCGCAACGCCAATCTACGCTATCGCACATGTCTGAGTCTGTCCTTGAGTGGCTGGCAGGAACCAGCATTTGGGAATAGACGAGAGGGGGAAACAGGGAAGCCGCAAGGATCCCCTGCGTTTTTACCCGTTTCCCCTCAAAGGACGTAGACTCGTGGTTATTGGCTGCTTGACTTTTAATAATACTGTACTATTTGGCTGTTCTCAACTTCAGTACAGCTAAAGTATGATTGAAAGTGAAGAGGTTATTAATCAATTTCATCCTCATAGGTAAAGGAAGCCAATCATGTCTGTCGATGTATCCGCACAAAAAAAGAACCCTCAAAATCTACGCGTTGTACATGGGGCTTGCCCACATGACTGTCCCGATACATGCGCGTTAGAGACGCTTGTTGATGAACAAGGAAAAGCGGTACGTGTGCGTGGTCGAGCAGATCATCCGGTAACGCAGGGGTGGCTATGTGTTAAGGTCAATCACTACTTGGAACGTGTTTACCATCCTGATCGTCTACTATATCCGCTAAAGCGGGTTGGACCAAAGGGAAGTGGTACGTTTGAGCGAATTTCGTGGGATGACGCGCTGGCCGAAATAGCGATGCGCTGGACCGATATTATTGCTCAACATGGTGCTCAATGTATTCTTCCCTACAGTTACGCGGGTACACTTGGCCTTGTGCAGAGCGAGGTGACTGATGCGCGTTTTTGGAATCGCCTAGGTGCATGTGGGTTAGAACGCGCTATTTGTGGACATGCAGCCGAGGAAGCTGTCATGCTCACCATTGGTGGTCGCCTCGCACCGTCACCTGAAACACTTCCTCAAAGCAAGCTTATTCTTATTTGGGGGAGCAATCCAGCCAGTACTGCACCACATGTCATGCCCTATCTACGGAAAGCACAACATGCAGGGGCACATGTCATTGTCATTGATCCCATCCGTACTTTAACCGCGCGTTCCGCCGATCAACATATTCAGCCACTGCCGGGTAGTGATGCCGCGCTCGCGCTCGCGATGATGCATGTTATCGTCCACGAAGAGTTGCATGCTCGTACATGGCTTGCGGAACATACCGTAGGCTGGGAAGATTTGCTTGAACGTGTTTACAAAATGCCGCCTGAACGCGCCGCAGAAATCACGGGCTTAGCGGTTGAAACCATAGTTGAGCTTGCGCGAAGTTATGCGACAACTGCCCCCGCACTCTTACGTATTAGCGATGGGATTAACCGCCATACCAATGGTGGACAAACGATTAGAACGCTTGCCTGTCTGCCCGCTGTTGTTGGACAGTATGGTATTCTTGGTGGCGGCTTGATGTATAGTACAAGCGATTGGTTCAAGTGGAACGCGGAGGCAATAGAGCACGCTCACGAGGCAAGTTGTCCTCCTACACCTCGTACACTTAATATGAATAGATTAGGCGCGATTTTAACGGGCGAGGCCAAACCACCTGTGTACTCGCTCTATGTCTACGGGGCGAATCCTGTCGCATCAACACCAAACGCAAGCAAGGTTGTTGAGGGCTTACAGCGTGACGATCTGTTTACTGTCGTGCATGAATTATTTCTAACTGATACAGCACGTTATGCTGATATTGTCCTGCCAGCAACGAGCCAACTAGAGCAGGTCGATCTCCACAAACCCTATGGGCACCTTTCCCTACAATACAATGCACAAGCTATTGCACCACTTGGCGAGGCACGGAGCAACTGGGATGTGATGCGTGGGTTAGCAACTCAGCTTGGCTTCAATGAATCATGGTTACACGACGATGCGGAGACCGTCATTCGTGAAATTCTTGACGCCACCGTTCCAACGAATCCATATGTGAAAGGTTTAACGCTCGAACGCTTACAAGCAGAAGGAACGGTTCCTTTACTTATTCCTGCTGAGGAGCGTGTTCCTTTTGCTCATGGTGCCTTTCGTACACCATCGGGGAAGGTCGAGATGTATTCAGCCCAAGCTGCCGCCAAAGGGTATGATCCAGTTCCTGATTGGGTGCCAGAAGTGGAGGCAAGAAAGCCGAGGAAAGCACGTCGCATAAGCGATGAGCCGTTTAACGCGCAATCACCAGATGAGGCATTACCACTACTTTGTCCTGGCGCCCATCATTTTATTAGCTCAACGTTTGCTAACCAGGAGACAATGAAAACCAAGGAGCATACACCCACTTTGCGTATTCATCCACAGGATGCCGAAATCCGCAACATTCGGAGCGGACAGTTAGTGCGTATCAGCAACGAACGCGGCTCATGTCAACTTGTTGCGTCTGTAACTGAAGATGTACGTGCAGGTATGCTTGCCACGACCACCGTCTGGTGGCCCTTGTATAGTCTCGACCAACGTAATGTCAACTGGACCACTTCAGATAGACTGGCCGATTTCGCCGGGGGTAGCACCTTCTACACCAATCTTGTGAACGTAGAGGCAGTGTAGGTAGGAGGAAAGGGTAGAAGCGCATTGGTGAGGTGCTGTTCATTGCGCTCCCCCACCAATGCGCTTCTACCCTTTCGGTCCTTATATGGGTGTGTTTTGATCAAAAATTTCGTACAACACGATGCCTGTTGCGACTGCGAGATTGAGCGAGTCGCTGCGCCCAACCATTGGGATTTTTACTATTGTATCGCATACGGCTTGTTGCTCTTGGGATAGCCCTTCTCGTTCACTTCCCATTAACAAAACAAGGGGTTGCTTGTACGATGCCTTCCGATATGAAACAGTTCCTTTGTCGGATGTACCAATTACCTGCAGCTTGTGCTTCTGTTTCCACTGTGCGAATTCGGTAAAACTTGTCTTGACCAGTCGTTGTGAGAAAACAGCACCCATACTCGCTCGTAATGCACCGGGATCGTAAGGGTCGGCGCACGGACCGAGTAGGAGTAGACCTGCACAGCCAACTGCGTCACTTGTACGTAAAATTGTGCCGATGTTGCCAGGGTCTTGCGCTGCATCGAGTGCTATCCAGCATAAGCCCTCTTGCCCCTGTAACTGGTTCAGGTCCTCCCACCGCTGATGCACAACGGCACCAAGTCCTTGTGGCCCATCTTTTACTGACAGACTTTTAAACACATCGGCCGAGACTTCAAGACATGTAAGTCCTTGTTCCACTTGATAACGCACCAAATCCATGCCAAACTGACTTTTGAGCAAGGTAGGAGCGTACACAAGCGATTGTATCTCTGCAGCGAGTTGAATCGCTTCGGCGACGATACGAATACCCTCAATAAAAAAGAGTTGTGTCTGTTCTCGCTCTTGACGGTGGGCGAGACTCCGTATTTGTTTTATGCGTGGATTTGCGATACTCGAAATAATCATTCATCTTTTCCTAGGGCCTTTTTGTCACTGAGTATACAAACGTGTAGTATATACTGTCAAGCAGATGTGTCTCCAGTATGATGAAAATAGAATACCAAAAAGCACTATAAAAGAAGTATCAGGTTACATAGGTACGTTTTCTATGGTATAATCTCAAGTGGTGAAATATGGAGAAGTTGTGAGGATGAAAGAGCAGAGTATGACGCAAGAGCCTATAGCACTTAATACATCATTTATGCACATTTCTGCCAATATTCTTCGTCAGCAAAAAGTACTAAAATACGTGACGGACATCGGCTCCAGTTTACGTCTACAAGTAGATGTCAAAACGCTTCTTACTCAAGTAACGAAAGCAACATGTGAAGCGTTAGGCTTTCGTTACTGTGCATTGTATCTTGCGAATGACGATGGACGCTTTCATGCACAAGCAACTTATGGTATTTCATTTGAAGAGGAGCAGTATCTCTATCAACATCCTTTACCAAATCCCGTTGTAGCCCTCCTTGTTGATGAAAGATATCGCATCAGTAATTCCTATTTCATCCCTACAGAATCTCCATTATGGGAGGATGAGGTATTTGCAGAGCATTTTCTGACGGTGAGTGACAAACAGCTTATGGTCTCCTCACCTTATGCTTCAAATTTGTGGCAGACCACCGATATGACGGTTATCCCTCTTATAAGTGCCGAAAACACCTTATTGGGACTCTTAACGCCGGATGCGCCTTATGATGGTTTGCGTCCAGATGCTGATATGATGTCATGCCTCGAACTGCTTGCGAACCAGGCCGCGATTGTCATTGAAGGGGCGCGTTTATATGAGGCAGTTAAAAAACGCAGTGAAGAAGATGCCGCACTCATCGAAATTGGGCACACACTCTTCTCTCCAAACTCCCTACGTGATTTACAAGCAGTTTATGAGACAGTATATCAACAGGTGAGACGCGTTATGCCAGTGGATGCGTTTCTAGTTTCGCGTTACTTCCATGTAAAAGATAAACTGGTGATGGATTATATTGTTGATGAAGGAATTATCTACCCACCAGAAAACTATTCAGCCATTCCTGTATTGGCACGAAAACTGTTTTTAAAAGAACAAAGCATGTTTCTCTTTTCCAATCATAATGAATTCAAGGCTTTTGAGGACTTCATTGAAGGGATAGATGAGACGGAGGAGAGGTATGATGATTTTGTCGGTAGTCATCGTCCATCTGAATCGTTAATCTTTGTTCCTCTGCACTTTGGTGAAGAGGTCCTGGGTATGCTTTCTGTGCAAAGCTATACACCTTGTGCCTATACACAACGCCATGTGGAGATGTTACAAGAAATTAGCTTGCAAGCTGGTATCGCAGTTACCAATGCTCGTTTGTATACAGACCTACGTGAAGCTGTACATTCTGCTGAAGAGTCAGAACAGCTCAAAAATCACTTTCTCCTCACAGCTTCACACGAACTGAGAACACCGCTGACAGCCATTCAAGGCTATTTAGAACTGTTAAGTATCCACGGTGCTAAACTTAGCGAGAAGGATCGAACGCGCTTCATTACTGGCGCGCGGCGTGCTTCGGAAGAGGTAATTCTTTTACTTGGTAATGTCATGGATACCAGTCACATGAATCAAAAGGAGATTGTAGTTGCGCTCGGAACAGTACACCTCCATCGCGCCTTGCTCCCCGTGCTTGACATTCTTGAGCCTAATCTTGTAAGTCAAGGGCGGAGAGTTGATGTTATGATAGATGATGCACTTTATGTTTATGCTGATGAGTCACGTCTTCGTCAGGTGTTGCTAAACGTGCTAGGGAATGCCATGAAATATACGCCCAAACAGACGCATATTTTTATACGTGCCGCATCCATGTCTGCTCAGATGGTTCAAAAGCGTATTCCTTCTTACCTCACGTACTTCTCGCAATTGTTAGCAGATGATACACAGTTTGTTTTACTTTCCATTCAAGATCAAGGCGATGGCATTGCGCCAGAAGATCAAGAGCGACTCTTCACAAAGTTTGTACGATTGCCAAACGCAATCAAGAGTATGCAACGGGGTTCTGGTCTGGGCCTCTATCTTTGCCGACAACTTATAGAAGCAATGGGTGGTGCGATCTGGGTTGAAAGCACTGGTGTGCCCGGAGATGGAACGACCTTCTTTATTGCGCTTCCACATATACTACCCTGACATCGGTCATGTGTATTTGACGCTTTGTATGACCTATGCTACCATAGCTCTAGTAAAGAACAGTGTCAGTGTTAGTCAGGAGGAAGAATTCGTGAACTTATACGAGCAGTTGTTGACGGTGCGCGAACGTCTCGAGGGTGTTGGCGCACATGATGATAGTATGGACCTTGTAGAAATGTTGCTGAAAAGGGCTGAGGCCGCGAAAAATGATAGAACAAGTACAACACAAATTCAGGTACTACGTCACATGTTACGTATGCGCGAAGTAAGCGACAATTACAACATCTACAACGATCTGCAGGTCTTGGTCAGTGAACGTGACGAGGCAGAGGTCGCGGCACGTGAGGATGCGGCCCCGTCAGCTTATGAAGATACGGAGCATCGTCCAAAACCAAAATCATTTTATAAAGAGCGTAAATCGCAGCAAGAAAAGACAAAAAAGAAGGGCTAGTCCAGTATTCAAGAGACTAGCCTTTTCTCTTGTCAGATATGCTCTAGGACAAGATACAGTATTGCTCTTGTCTTGGTCCTAGAGCACCTCTAACAAGCCCTTCCTTTACGATACTCGCTTGACTTTTGCCTATGTATCAGCTATAATCGTCTTTGTTAGCTGCGTATACGCGGGTTTGGTGTAGCGGTAACATGCGACTTTCCCAAAGTTGAGACCACGGGTTCAAATCCCGTAACCCGCTTTCAATTAAGAAGCCTCTCGATATTGAGAGGCTTCTTTGTGTGTCTATTCTGTCTATTGTGCTTCTTTAGGTTTCCCGTGTAGGTGCTCTTGCATACGACGCATGTCACGCGCCACCGTTCTTATCCCAATAAGACACACAAGACCTGCAAGTGCAAGCGAAACGGGAGCAGTTACAAGTAATGCGAAGCCCAAAGGCTGAGCATATCCTGCTGTACGAAACGTATCAGAGAGCGCGCCAATAATGGTGGGAGAGGCAGCATCACCAAGTAAGTGTGCTAATAGGAGCGCGAGACCAAAGGCGGTTGCGCGTATCTCTGGAATGATCACGTCTTGTATGATTGCATTCAGTGGTCCTAAACACAGGGTAAGACTAATGATCGCAAGAGAAAAGACCGCAATAAATGGTAACAGGGTATGTAGCGATAGCGCGAGCCACGTAAGCGGTGCGCCTAGCAAAAAAGAAAGCGTTGCGACGATCATGCGACCCTCTGGACGACGACGTTGTAGGTAGTCTGAGAGCCATCCCCCTGCTAATGTTCCAATCAGGCTCCCCCCAGCCAGGACACCACCTGAAATTGTAGATGATTGTGCAACGCTCAGGTGAAAGGCGTCTCGGAAGTAGGTTGGAATCCAAGCAGATGCACCTCCAATAGTAAAGAAGCTAAAAATGAAGGCACCTACCAGTACAAGATACGTCGGAATATGGAAGAGAAGCTTAGCAGCTCCCCAAAAGTCTTTGCCTAAACTTCCGTGCGTTGAGTTTGCCTCATCACCCTCCTCGCTTTCATAGATACCGCGTACAGGTTCAACCGCGCGCCAAATGAGAAAGGCAGCAATGAGACCAGGAAGACCGACGATGAAGAAGGCCCAATGCCATCCAAAGGCGTCAGCAACGATACCTCCCATAATCAAACCAAACGCAGTTCCAATCAAGTTGCCGATAGAGTAAAGAGAGAGTACTCGTCCTCTTCGCTCCTTTGAAAAATAATCGCCGAGCAGTGAAAGTGTTGCGGGTGCATAGCCAGCTTCACCGATGCCGAGGACAGTACGCGTGATAAAAAGTTGCACGAAGGTGGTTGTAAAACCAGCTAATGTTGTTGCAACGCTCCAGACGCCAACACAAATAGCAACAATATTCTTTCGTGGACTTCTATCCGCCAATACACCAAGCGGAAGCGTTGTCAATGCGTACACGAGCAGAAACGCCGATGACAAAAGTCCTAGTTGTGTATCGCTTAATCCCAGGTCCACTTTGATTTTTGGCAGGACAGCCGATAGTACAAAACGGTCGGCATAGTTGAGGATATTAATAATCAGCAATATCGTAAAGGCAAAACGTGCCTGCGCTCGGCTAGGTTTGAGTGACTCTCTATCAACAGTTGGTTCTATGGTAGCAGCCATTTTTCTCTCTTCTTTTCTTGTGGTTAACATGCTCTATCACACTTTGTACGGTATATCACTAGTATAGTTGCAAGTATAATAACGATAGAGCTATCTTTTTATTACGTGCAACTTCCCAAGACTCTCATCCGTTTAATATGATGGAAGAAAAAACGTTTGGTGTTATAGAACAAAAAACGTTTAGTATAATGGAACAGAAAAAGAAGATAGCGTAGTTAAAACTAAAAGATAGAAATTTCGTCTAGTCTTATATATGAAGAGGTTGTTGTGCATCTACTTATGCATGCTTTACTGCATACAAGTCCATTTATAATATATTTGCTTGTCTCACTAATTCTCCTGTTAGAGAGTACAGGGGTTCCGCTTACTAATAACACTCTGCTGCTAGTGCTAGGAGCGATGGCTGCGTTGGGCTATCTCAACATCGAGGTGCTTATGCTTGCCGCATTTCTAGGTAGTATCAGTGGAGCATGTTGTGCTTACTGGATTGGGGCGCGTGGGGGGCGACGAATCATGTTACGCCTCGCCGCATTCTTTCGTGTGAACAGACAAAACATACGTGTGATGGATAACTGGTTCCACAGGTCTGGTTTTTGGATGGTGTTCTTGTCGCGCATGACACCATTTATACGCCCCTTTGCAAGTTTTCCCGCAGGTATCGCGCATATGAATTTTAAGAGATTCTTGTGTGCGGCATCCGCAGGTTCACTTCTGTGGTGTATCGCGCTTCCCTCTATTGGTTGGGCACTTGGACCACATTGGAGAATTGCGCTGAACTTCATGCAGACCTACACAGTGCCGACCATACTTATTGTTGTACTCTTATTGGTACTTTATGGTGTCATCAAGCATAAAGTCAAGCATGCCATTGACGTAAGATATCACTCAGCGTCAATGTTATAACAGAGAAATACGACATGGGATGTGCGTTTCAACCGAGGCGCACATCCCATGTCGTATTTCTTTGTTATTAAGAATAAGTTGTTACAGTTTTACAACTGTGACGCCGAAGATATCGCCTGCTTTACCGATTTCTTCGAGTGCCCAGTCTGGAATCGGGTCGTCAACGGAGATAACCATCAACGCGGTGTCAGAAGCTTGTTTCTTTTGGTCAGGTGGTCGAGGAGATCGTACAATCGGACCCACATCCATATGACGAATGTTGACTCCAGCTTTGCCTAGCGATGTTCCCACGCGTCCAATCATACCGGGCTGATCGAGGTTGCGACAAAAGAAGATGTAGCCTTCCGGCACAAACTCGGTACCATAGCGTCCAACACGCGTGACACGTGGTTCGCCATGCATCACGGTACCGCTCAGCACTTCTATATGCTCATCACCCACTTCAATAGCACTATCGTGTTTGCCCGCAAGCGGCGATGTGTGCCCGTTGCTGTGCTGCACATGAAGCGTTACCAGGTTGGCAAACTCGGTGGACGTGGTAGACTTTTGCTCGACAATCTCTAATCCCCACTGTTTTGCTAACACTTGCGCGTTAATCATGTTCACATGCGCGTCTGAAATCGACTCTAACAGCCCTTTGATGAGGGCCGCCTGCAATGGACGTAGATCATAGTTAGCAATGTCGCCACTACACGCCAACTCAACCTTACTCAATGCTCCCGGTTGAAGTTGTGTATACAAACGTCCCATCTGCTCAACGAGCCGCATGTAGGGTTGCAAGACTTTTAATGTCTCCGGCAGGATAAGCGGCGCATTAACGGCGGCACGTGGGAAGCCGCCACGTAAAACGGAGACGATTTGTTCCGCGACATCAATCGCAACACCAACCTGTGCCTCTTCGGTCGAGGCACCAAGATGAGGTGTCACAATAACACGCTCATGGGCCAAAAGTTGTTTCAAGGTTGCGTCGTCTTTTATCGGCTCCTGGCTGAACACATCGAGGGCGACACCCGCAATCGCGTTTTCGTTTAGAGCGTGGAGCAGGGCCTCTTCATCAATCAGTCCACCACGAGCGCAGTTAATCAAGCGGACACTCGGTTTCATCAGTGCCAATTCACGCGAACCAATGAGGCCACGCGTCCCGTTGGGGCCACTGGTGAGCGAGGTGTGCAAAGTGATGAAATCAGCTTGCTTAAGCACGTCATCAAAACTAAGCATGGTTACATTCAGTTTTCGCGCTTGTTCTGGTGAGACAAAGGGGTCGAACGCGAGAATCTGCATCTCTAACCCTTGCGCTCTACGCGCAACCTCTGTTCCAACTTTGCCGAGTCCTATGATACCAAGCGTCTTATTACGTACCTCGACGCCGAGAAAACGACTCTTTTCCCACTTGCCAGCCTTCATGCTTGCATTGGCTTCGGGGATGTGTCGTGCCAGTGCCATCAGCATTGCAACAGAGTGCTCAGCCGCGGCCACGATATTACCTGTTGGTGAGTTGACAACCATGATGCCTTGACGTGTTGCTGCGTCCGTATCAATATTGTCAACACCGACACCAGCACGTCCGACAATTCTCATCTGTGTAGCTTCTGCAAACACATCACTTGTAACTTTTGTCTCGCTACGCACCACGAGGGCGGCATAGTCCCCAATGATGGCTTTGAGTTGTTCGGGTTTCAGCCCTGGACGCTCGTCAATCTGCGCCTCTGGCAACTGTGAACGCAGGAGGTCAATACCCTCCTGCGCCACACGGTCTGCAATAAGAATCTTGAGCGCATGCGCTTCGTTTTGTACCTCTGCCATGTTTTCATCCTCTTCCCGACGCGCTTAGCCCTTAAAGCCAAGTTCATGCAGACGCGTCTCTATGGAATTCATTGTCTGCTCAAGGTCCTGTTCGCTGAAGAAGCCGAGGTGTCCCACGCGGAAGATTTTCCCCGCCATATGGTCCTGACCACTTGCGATAACAACAGCATCTTGCTCACGGAGCTTTTTGTTGAGTGCCTTAAATTCGATACCTTCTGGCACCATAATAGCTGTCACAGTGTTCGAGGCATATTCATGATCGGCGAGCAATGTCAGGCCCATCGCCTTCGCACGTTGGCGCACATATGCTCCTGCCTGTGTATGACGCTCGATAATCGCCTCGCGTCCCTCGGCTAGCATCATTTCTAAGGCCACGTCTAGCGCGTAGAACAGCGAGATGGGCGAGGTCACTGGATGTTGCCATGCCTCCAAGCTTTTGAGCGTGGACTTCCAGTTAAAGTAGAAACGTGGCAATTTTGCGGTCTTTGATGCCTCGATAGCTCGTGGGCTAGCAGCCAGCATCATGACACCAGGGGGTACCATCCAGCCCTTTTGCGAGCCAGTAAACACAACGTCAATATCCCACGCATCCATATCTAATGGAATCGCGCTCAGCGAACTGACCGCATCCACAACGACAAGAGCATCTGGATTGATGCTTTTGGCAAGGGCGGTAAGTGCCTGTACATTGTTTGTAACGCCTGTTGAGGTTTCGTTATGTGTCATGATAACGCCACGAAATGGCGGTAGTGCCTTGAGACGTTCCTCGACAACATTGAGATCAGCAGCCTGTCCCCACGGGAACTCAATACGCGTTACGTTGAGGCTATACGCTTCGGCGATCTTGGCGATACGCTCGCCAAAGTTGCCAATGGTGATGACAACGACATGTTCACCTGGGGAGAACAAGTTTACAACAGCACTTTCCTGACCACCTGTCCCAACGGCTGGAAAGGTCATGACAGGAGAAGTTGTCTGAAAAAAGTATTGCAGACGCAGGGTGACACGTTTGACAATCGCGGCAAACTCTGGTCCGCGATGATTGACCATCTGGTGGGCCTGTGCCTGCATAACTTCGGGTGGCACGGGCGTTGGTCCTGGGACACGAAGGTTTTGTTGTGGAATGGGTAGGCGTGGTTCAACCTGTGGAACAGGAATAGCTTTTCGTTCTTGAATTGTCATATGTTTATATGCTCCATGAATTGCATCATTGGATACCGACGAGTGCGGTGTCGGGTAAAATATGCTGCTTCATCGCAATGAGATGCGGCGGATAACGTCGATGTCACCCGCCGCTCTAGTAGATATTGACTCTTGTATCAGAGTATAGCATGAGACGTGAACATGTCAAACTGCTAGCTCACCTTTATAGGTAAGTATCAGTTTATACGTTTCTCGCGTCCGGCCCATTCCTTTTCGCGCAAGACATACTTTTGGATTTTCCCGGTTGATGTTTTGGGGAGGTCGCCAAAGGTGATGGAGGCGGGAGTTTTGAAATGTGCCAGTCGCTCACGGCAGAAGACGATAAGCTCTTGTTCGGTGACGGTCTGGTTGGGTTTGAGGGTGACAAAAGCTTTTGGTCGCTCACCCCACTTTTCATCGGGGATGGCGACAACGGCACATTCCAGCACGGCAGGGTGTTGCACAATAGTTTGCTCCACCTCAATCGTTGAGATATTTTCACCACCAGAGATAATGACATCTTTGGCACGATCCCGCAGTTCTACCGAGCCATCGGGATGCATAACGCCAATATCGCCGGAATGAAACCAGCCGCCCTCGAATGAGGTCTCGGTAGCAGTAGGGTTAGCATAGTAGCCTTTTGCTACGTTATTGCCATGCATCAAAACTTCGCCCATTGTTTGGCCGTCACTCGGCACATCCTGCATATGAGCGTCCACGACACGGAGACGCTCGGCAACCACGTTGCCTTGCCCCTGTCGTGCCGCTAATCGTGCCTGCTCATCTTCTGGTAAGCTGGCCCACTCTGCGTGCCGTTCGTTGACGGAATAGGGGCCATAGGTCTCGGTCAATCCATAGACGTGAACGGTGCGAATGTTAAGACCCTTCATTTGTGCTAGTAGTGTTGGTGATGGAGGCGCACCGGCGACTGTAGCGGTCAACGCATGTGCAAGCGGATGTGCGTTTGGATGATTGACAAGCAGGATTTGCACGGTGGGCGCACCACAGTAGTGCGTCACCTGTTCACGCTCTATTGTGTCCCAGATGAGCGCGGCATCCAGTTTGCGTAGGCAGACATGAGTTGCGCCAACAGCAGTCACAGCCCATGTGAAACACCATCCATTGCAGTGGAACATTGGCAATGTCCACATATAAATGCTTGAACTGGTCATGCCACTCTCGATGACCTCGGCTAGCGCGTTCAGGTATGTGCCGCGATAGGTATACATGACGCCTTTAGGATTGCCCGTCGTACCCGATGTATAGTTGATAGAGATCGTTTCCTCCTCATCCTCTAGCCAGCTTGTAACTGGGTGTGCTGAGCCTGCCGCGAGGAAGGATTCGTAAGGGTCCTCGTCCAAGCCAGTATCTTCGATACGCACGACATGAATATCACCAAAATCTACATGCTCTATAGGTGGGAAGAGTTCGGCATCGACGAAGAGATATTTGACGCCCGAATGCTTGAGGATAAATTCCACCTCTCGTGCATTCAAGCGCGTATTCACCGCAACAAGAATACCACCAGCAGCCGGAACACCATAATGTGCTTCTAGGAGCGCAGGCGTGTTGGGCGAGAGAAATGCGACCCGATCATATTTTTGCAGCCCAATCGCACGCAAACGTGATGCGAGACGATAGACGCGTTCCGCGAATTGGCGATAGGTATAGTGTCGGTCGCCATGCACAACAGCGATTTTTTCGGGATACACTAACGCGCTACGCTCAAGAAAGCTAAGGGGCGTGAGTTCTGTACGATATACTCTTTCATCTGCCATGATGCAATTCTCCTTCTGTAGGGACCGATGATGCTCTTTAACAAAATAGTATGGAATATGTGTAGGGACCGATTCATCGCGTCCTCCTGGCAATCCACCGCCGACGTGGACGCGATGAATCGGTCCCTACCAACAACGGTGCCAATAGGTTTAGGAGGCGATAGAGCCGCCATCGACGACGAGAATTTGTCCAGTAACATAGGCAGCGGCGGGAGATGCGAGAAAGACAATGACGCCTTTAATGTCGTTGGGGCCACCAAAGCGGTGTAGGGGGATGTCATCAATCATTTGTTGTTCGTATTTGTTGAGGAGGCCCCGTGACATCTTAGTGGGAAACCAACCAGGGGCAATGGCGTTGACGGTGATGCCGTAGTGCGCCCAACTGGTGGCGAGGTCACGCGTCATGTTGACGACTGCTCCCTTGCTAGCGTGATAGCCAACAGCCTGAATATATTTTGGGTTGCCGCCGACCAAACCAGCGACGGAGGCGATGTTGACGATGGTGCCACCCTGTCCACGCGCAATCATGGTTTTACCAACGGCTTGCGACATAATAAAGGTGCCATTGACGTTGATAGCCACGACGCGCTCGAATTGCTCTAGTGGCATGTCTTCGGGTGGAGTACCCCAAGTTGCGCCACTGTTGTTGACAAGAATATCAATCGCGCCAAACGTCTTTTGTGTCTCCTCAACGACATGGGCAACATCATCTGGCTTTGTGATATCGCAAGCTAACGCGAGTGCTCTGCCACCTCGCGCCACAATCTCCTGCTTTACCCCTTCACACGCTTCAAGCTTGCGCGAACAGAGCACGACATTCGCGCCAACCTCGGAGAGTGCATTCGCCATGTATTCGCCTAAACCGCGTCCGCCACCTGTGATAATGGCCGTTTTGCCATCAAGCCGAAATAGGTCCAGAGTCGTCATGTCTCATCTTCCCTTCTCTTCGCTGAACAGGTTTTTACGATACTCTATGGTATCACGTTTTTGATATTAATGAGGAATTGTTCAGAAGATGGATATACGACACATGATAGAATGCGGGGCATGACTGGGGTAAAGTTCATATGTACTAATGTAAAGACCAAATGGAGACAAGGGCAGTGGATGCCCTTGTCATGGTGCAATATTATTATGCACTCATCGGTTCGCCAATAAGGGCATTTACTACATCAAGGACTTCGTTTACGGAGAAGGGTTTACTGATAAAGATATCCATGCCGAGTTTACGCACCTGTTCACGCACCTGCATATCGCCACTAATAACGATGATTGGCAGCTCTGGATATAATTGCCTTCTACGCATTTCTTGCACGAAGGTCGAGCCACTCATCTCTGGCATCATCAGGTCAAGGAAGATGAGATCGGGTACTGTGGTCTCTGTTGCAACTGCCAGCTTCTCCAATGCAATTACACCATTGCCCGCCCGTTCCACTTCACACTCGGCAAGTTCCAAGATTGAGCATAGCACATCCTGAATCTCTGTTTCATTTTCGACGATTAACACGCGTCTCGACATACACATTTCTCTTTTCATAAAAACGTTATTCATAAGTAATTATACATGAACATTCAAGTTTCATGTAAGATATGTAGGAAGTAGCAGACAAATGTACTTATTGTATAACAATCTTATATACCCAGTATGCCTGTTCCTATCCCAAAACCAGCGAAAAAGATAATTGACCATAACACTAAGTCTTCCCAGATCGTCCCAACTTTGAAGCGCCATATTGACTTAGGGGGAAAGCCATAACGCGTGGGCGAGGGCCACAAGAGCGGTACGCCACCCCTTGTGAGACTATCAGCGATGATGTGTAATACCCAACCCGTTACAAAGGCTTCACATGCCACCTTCACCTCTGCCAAAAGTACCGGATGTAATACCATTCCACTCGTTGTAAGCAAAAGTGGAAGACTACTCACGAGGGTTGCAAAAAAGAGACTCATTAGTAAGACACCAAGACAGCTATGTGTGAAGCCGCGATGTCCTCCTAATAAACGTCCAAAACGGCTCTGTTGGTCTATGTCTGGCAAGCGAGCACACAACACCACGAGCACGTAATAGGTTGTCTTGTACAAGAGTAGCGGCGAGAGTAGCGCATTCGCCAGTTGTGGACTGTTGATGAGCGTACTTAATTGATGCCATGTGTATGCTGCACCGACGGTATGAAACATGCTATTGATGGTCAAGGCAGAAAACGCATTGACGGCTGTATGTGAACGTCCATTCATGATGCAAGAAGCCCTCTTTCTAGTTCTATCCTGTATCATCGTCAAATACAGTGTGTTGAGATAGGTTCTCTATAAGAGGCTTATCTTGTATTTATGGATATGCATATATTTATGATGTAGGGACCACATTTATGGCGTCCATGTGAAATTCATTGCGCGCGTTGCATCAGCAATCTTTCTTGCATAATCTCGCGCAATGAATTGCGCCACGGACGCCATAAATGTGGTCCCTACGAAAACCGTCACATCAATGTTGGGAGACCACGACGAACCTTCGATTGATAATTCGTAGACTACTACATCGGCTGGCGACCCAACCGAGGGCGTTGGCCGGGGGTTGGTTCGAGCGATGGGCGTTCTTCGATGAGGCGCATAGCTTCGGCGATGGCACGGTCTAGCTGCGGGTCGATATTATTGGCGAAGTCTTGTGGCGCGATATCTACGTCGATATCGGGATCGGTGCCGTAATTCTCGACATTCCAGCCTACATCCTTGAACCAGAACGAGTATTCTGGCTGCGTTGTCACCGTGTTATCCACCAACCGGTGACGTGGGTGAATACCAATGACGCCTCCCCATGTGCGCTTGCCAATCAGAGGTCCCAGGCCCATTAGTTTGAAGCTATGGCTAAAGATATCACCATCAGAGCCAGCATGCTCATCAGTTAGTGCGACCATTGGGCCACGTGGCGACTCGGAGGGATAGGGTGTAGGCTGATTCCAGCGTGAGAAATCATAGCCAAGTCGCTTGCGCGCTAGCTTCTCTAGCAGAAGGCCAGAGACGTTGCCACCACCATTCCAGCGCACGTCAATCAGGAGCGCAGGATAGTCGTATTCGGCGAGATAGCCACGGTGGAATTCAGCATAGCCTACACCTGACATGTTGGGCACATGGATATAACCTACCAGCCCCTTTGACACATTATGGACCGTGCGTCGGTTGCTTTCAACCCATTCACGATAGCGAGTTGAACGTTCCTCTGACAGGGCTTCAACCGTGATGACACGCTTTTTGCCCTCGGCATCCTCAAGTGTTAACTGCACTTCGTTCCCAGCCTGATTGACAAGCAATTCTTGTGGATGTCGGGTTGCGCCGAGACGTTGCCCATTGATTGCTAGCACCGCGTCTCCCACGTTGACGTTCAAACCAGGACTGGTAAGAGGCGAGGTCGCACGACTATCAGAAGGGTCGCCCTTTACAATATGCGCGATTCGATAGCGGTCGGCTTGCGCGTCGTAGGCCCAATCGACGCCGAGGAAGCCCTGATGATAGTGCGGTCCGCGTCGATATTCACCCCCCATTTCATAGGCATGCGATGTACCAAGTTCACCTTGCAATTCCCAAAGCAGGTCTGACAATTCGGAGCGCGAACTGACACGCTCAAGCAGGGGAGCATATTGCGCGTAAATGGCATCCCAGTCTATGCCTGACATATCTTCGGACCAAAATTGCTCGCGTTGCAAACGCCAAGCCTCGGCAAACATCTGTTTCCACTCCGCTGCAGGTTGCACAGACACCTTGACACGGCTCAAGTCGAGCCAGCCATTCTCGCGGCTTGGCACCTTGTCATCCTCTGCTTTGGCTGGCTTCTCGCCAGCTTTGACGACACGCATACGCCTTCCTGAACGGTAGAGGAGCGTTTTGTTATCACGAGAAACGTCAAAACTGCTTACGCCCGAAATGATACGTTCGGATTTATATTTCTCAAAGGTGTAGCAGTCAATTCCACCACGTGGTCCGTGCTCCTCAATATCGGGGTCCTCTATCGCTCCCTCAAGTGGATAGGAGAGAAACAATGCCTTACCCTTGATACCATGTATAGCATAATAGCGTCCTTCGCCAACGGGGAAAGGTAGAGCACGTTCGGTGATACCTTCGAGGTCAATGACGATAGCTTCACTTTTTTTGTCTGCTTTGTCTTTCTCGTCTTTCTCTTGGGAAGCATCTTCGGTGTGTACGTCAGTGTCTTTCTCGCTCGTTTCTGACTTGTCCTCGCTCTCCTCTTCGGTTTTCTTATCCTTCTCTTCAGGTGCTTTTGGCTCTGCGATGAACGGAGAGCGTAGTTCACGTTGCAATGTGATAGCATATGGTTTCACGCCACGCGGAAAACTGAGATCGAATTGCAGATTGTCATGTACGGGATTGAACACGCGATACCCCAGGAAGTACAGGTATTTGCCTTCGGGGTCGAACGAGGGCTGGCTATCCACGAGAATAGGCTCCGTCACCTGATAGGTTCCACCACTTTCCAGGTCACATAGTTTGATTGCAGTCTTCTGTGCTGAAATTGGGAAACCATAGGCCAGCCAGCGGCCATCAGGAGACCACGAAACACCATCTATACGGCTAAAATCGCTGCGTTCGACCACCTGTGATACATGAGCTTCGAGTGCGACCACGATGAGTTCGTTGCGATGATTGGTGATTGCGACAGCATCGTCAACAGGTGAAACAATGAGGTTGACCACGCGTCCCAGGTCGAGTTCGGTGAGCAATTCGGGTTCCGTCGCCTCTTCTGGATTGAAAATCACGAGCGTCTCGCGTCCTGGTGCATCACATATGGCGACGCAACGTTTGCCATCGTTGAGCCATTCGAGGAAACGGTAGCGCACACCATCTTGCTCGCCGAGTTGTAGCACAGGTCCATCCCAGTTGCCCATTGTGAAGGCTTTGCCACGAGTGGTCAGCGCAAGCTGATAGCCTTTGGGATGTAAGGTATACGTGTCGAGATAGGTAGTGGCGGTGACAAACTTGCGGTTACGCTGTGTTCGCACACTTGGCAACGAGATGGAGAGTTGGCTCGTCTGCTCGGTGTGTGGGTCAAACAGGTAGAGTTCCGCACCCGCGTGATACACGAGACGTTGCCCATCGCTTGAGAGGTGACGTGCATAGAAGTCTTGTTGCTGCGTGTGCTGCCGAATATCTTCGCCTTGTGGCGTACAGGAGTAGATATTGCCCACACCGTCTTGGTCGGAGAGGAAGTAGATGCGCTCACCCACCCAGCACGGATTGACGACGTTGCCCTTGAGGTTGTGCAAGCGTTCAAAGGTGCCACTTGCGGTTGCATCACACCATAGATGACCGGCGGTGCCGCCACGATAGCGTTTCCAATGTGCAATCTCGTTGCCATTGCGCCCAAGCACAATGCCACCTTGGGGACCAAAGGAGATGGCATTTGCCATACCGTAGGGAAGCTGGCGTGGTAGACCGCCAGTTGGTTTTACAGCATAGATAACATCAAAACGAGGTGCGAACTGGCCTGCACTACTGGCGTAGAGGATTTCGGTGCCATCAGGCGACCAGCCAAGCACACGACAATTACCACCGAGAAAGGTCAAGCGTTGCGCGGGACCACCAAGCGCGGGCATGACATAGACCTCGCTGGGTCCCTCTTCGCGTCCAACAAAAGCGAGCAATTCTCCATTAGGTGAGAAAAACGGATAGGTTGCCTCACCAACACCTGCAGTCAAACGTTCCGCGCGTCCACCCTCACTTGTGGTTAGCCAGAGATCATCTTCAGACACGAACACAATGCGGTCCTGATGAATATGTGGGAAACGGATGTAGCCTTGCGAGACCATAAATGATAACTCCTTATTTAAAGAGATGAGGTAGCAAGAAAGATAACGGATAGTACGTCATTTTATGAGATACAAAAAGACGTGCCGATGGAAGAGATGTGTCTATATTTTGTCACAGGCTGTAGAGTATGGGCAAGTACGAGACGATTTATTGCGTCCGCGTCCTAATTGATCGTATTGGAGACACGGACGCAATATTGCTGAGGTAGGGACCGATTCATCGCGTCCTCGTCTCTATCAACTAATGTTAGATAATTTTGACCAATTCGCCATCTTCTATCGACAATCATGGATGGCTCTTTCTTAGTTGTCAGCACAAGCGCAGTAACATATAATGGACGCAATCACAGGTCGTGCATAAGAGCGTCATAAACAAGGTAATGTTCGGGTTATTCCAATTATATTAGAGCATATTTATGGGCAATTTGAGCTGTTCAAAAAATTACAGGCACTTCCAGTAGACGCAAGACCTATTGTATCGGCTAAGTGGCACAATCAGAACGAGGCTTTTGACGACGTAGCCGATGGTATCCGCAAAATAGTCGAGGAAATAAGACAGTTAAAATACATCTTAATTGGTCATTCAAAGGCGGTGAGCAGTCTTGCTATTAGCCCTGATGGGCAAACTCTTGTGAGTGGTAGTCGCGATAAGACTGTCAGAATATGGAGCCTGTAGACAAAGGCACTACGTCTTAGTCTACGGGCTGCATCGCTTGTTTTGCGGTTTCCGCATGGCCAGTTTGTACCTCTACTGTCCCAAGTCTAGTAATCAGCAAAAATCTCTTAATCAGGTAAAACCCAATTTCCACACATGGCCCGACCCCGAAGGCAAAGATAAGTGTTCCAATGCCGACGGTACCACCCAAAAAGAAGCCAACAACTAAGGCAGAGCATTCAATCAGGGCGCGAACGATGGCGATACGCGTTTTTGTGAGCGTGTGTAGGCGCATCATGAGGCCGTCGCGTGGTCCAGCGCCGAGACGAGGACTAATGTAGAGAGCGGTCCCGATTCCCGTGATGAAGACGCCGATGATATCTATGAGCAAGCGTACCAGCAGGGGCGCGGTACCGAAGTCGGGCAACCAGTTCCAGCGTAGTTGCAGGTCAACGAAGACGCCGATGAGGATCATATTGAGGATGGTGGCAACACCTGGATAGGCACGTATCAGGAGACCCACAAGAATGACGATGGCACCAACCACAATATTAGCCTCTCCAAAGGTAAGTGGTGTGTGACGACTGATGCCGAGGTGGAGCACATCCCAAGGTCCCAGCCCTACATCTGAACGATAGGTAAAGACGGTGCCAGTAGCAAAGAGAAAGAGGCCAGCGATACAGATGAGCAGCCTTACGATATAGTTTCGCAGATAACGAGCGGTGGGAACGTGCATGGAAAGGTGTCCTTTTTGTTTTTAGTATACGGGGTGATGATGGTTTGAGGAACAGCCAATCGAGTGGAATATGTAAAGGCAATAAGAAACTATGCTCCATCGGTTTCGGCAGGGTCTACGCCGGGCACATCCCGTTCCCACCAGGGGGTGCCGCGCTCCCCTAGAGCAACTTTGGCTCGATGCACACGTTGACGTGCGTCGGCTTCTAGCGCAGAGTCTTTCATACGATGGGCTTGGACGATATCGCGTCTGGCTCGCATCAGGTCATTGACGAGTTTTTGGCGCGTCTGCTCGTCAAGGCGTGGGTCGGTTGTACGCCAACGTCTCCCATCGACAATGAAGTAGTGTCCATCGTCGGTGTACTCTATTTTTTTCTTCATTCCTCTACCTACTTGGTTGTTTACAAAACATTCTTTTGTATCATACACGATATAAGCGCAACACAGAGAATCATTCAACTTTTTCGACGAAGAAGATTTTGTAACAATCCTTCTCCCATAATCGTGATTTCTTGAGAAGATCATGCTATGGACAATATGTATCATCATCTACATAAAAAGCGAGAAGGAGAAGTTATGAATAAACCTATTCCAACAAATGTACATGGAGTGCTTGATTACCTTTCCGTACCAGCATTATTAGCACTGCCGAGGTTATTGAAGTGGAATAAGCGAGTTACGGCACTTACAACGGGTATTGCACTTGGCACACTAGGTGCCAGTTTGATGACGCGTTACGAACTGGGCATTTTCAAGATTATACCAATGACTGGACACCTTGTACTGGATGCAACGAATGGAACGATGTTGGCTGCTGCCCCCTTTGTGTTACTCACGAAGTGGGAGCGTAACGCGACGGTGACAAGTGTGCTTGTTGGGTTTGGCGCATTTGAGATTACGGCTGCCCTTCTCACACAGACACAACCCTCAATGAAGTATAAGGCGAAGGAAAGCGTAGATCGACTGCGCGATTTAGTAACGAGCAAGTAGAAATTCGATTTCTTTCAATAGAATAAGGGAAGGAATTTTGTGTATGCACAAAATTCCTTCCCTTATTCTATTGAGTTCTGTAATAGTTATCATAGAAGATTAGACATTAAATTCCAATTAATTCCACACATTTCTTTGTATTTTGTACCCAATTGAGAATGATAAAGCGTGTTACGATTGCTGGATATCCACCTATCTATATACATAACCCCTCTATTCTCGACGCCATAGATATTTGCATATTCAAGCAACTAAAGAATGACAACATCATGTAAAAATGGGATGATTACTTATGGCACAAACAAAAACATCAGTTTATCGCTCTCCTGTAGGTGAGTCCACCGTTTCTCAGTCACAACGAACGCAACATCTTCGGGTAGTATCACGATTGTTACCATTTATAGTATTGTTTTGCATAACCTGTGCAACACTCTTCATTAACGCAATACTTCCCTTACGCGGTCTCTGGTTTTATACTTCGCTCGTATCACAGATTGGTGCATGGACACTTTTCCCAACGCATTTCCTCTTTCCGCATCTGCAAATTATTATTGGTCAGACGAGATCACATATGCCAATAGCATTGAGTACGACCTGGAAGGAAACTGGCCTACTACTGGTTGCCTTCACGCTCATATTTTTGCTCTACTTATTGGCTGTGTATATTCTTCCATCGCGTATATCGCGACGCTATATTCTGCTTTCGACTCTTCTGCTGGGTTTTATACTTGTTTTCTGTCCAATAGTGACTTCACAAGATGTGTTTTCGTACATTGCCTACGCGCGCATGGAAGTTCTTTATCATCTTAATCCTCTAACCACCGTTCCGGCGCAGCTTCGCCACGATCCGGTTTATCCCAACATCTTCTGGGTCAATCAGCCTTCCATCTATGGACCTGTTTGGACACTTCTTGCAAGTGCGTTACAGTGGGTCTCGCTCCTTGTCTTTGGAGCAAGAGCTATCCTACCTATGGTTCTGTTTATGCGTCTCATTAGTCTTGCTTTCCATCTAGCTTCAGTACAATTGGTGTGGGCAATTATTGGTCAACTGCAGCATATCAATGGATACTCCTCGGAACAAGCGCGGACGCAACGCACACGGGCAACACTCGCTTTTGCCTGGAATCCCTTGTTGCTTTTTGAGGCTTGTGTCAATGCACATACAGACACCACGGTACTCTTCTTACTGCTACTCGCGCTCTGGTTTCTGCTGTCAAGTCCTCAAAAAGCGCGCTCTACCTATCTAGGTGCCGTTTTTTTTGCGCTAGCAATCTGCCTCAAAATAAATTATGTGTTGCTGCTACCAGGCTTCTTGCTCTTCTTGTGGGCGCAACATCCGCAGAGTTCCTGGCTGAGGCGTACTAGAGAGGTCGCTGTAGCGGGTAGCATCTTTGTTGTAATTTGTGTTTTGCTCTATCTACCTTTTTGGGGTCATGGGGAAATTGTTCATGTCGTCCAGGTCAATCCTAATACGGCTCATGACGCAAACAGTTTGTATGAATTTTTCATGTACCTCTATGCAGGAAGAACAGGTGCTTACATTGCTCCTTCTACCAGAATAGTAGGTTCTCCAATAGAGTATCTCACTCATACGAGTAGTTACGTTCTCTTTCTCCTGGTATATGGAGCACTGTGTCTCCGTGCCTTTTTTGTATCGAAAACGATCAACACCCCGTCGGGTTTACTGCGCTGGCTGGCACTAGCATGGTTGTCCTACTGTCTGCTTGGCTCACCATGGTTCTGGCCCTGGTATATCACGACTTTCTTTGGTTTGTTTGCCCTCATCGAAGCCGATGGAGCGGAAAGAGATGTATGGTTCGGCATCTCGCATATATCGCTTACAGTGCGTGTCCTTGCGTTTACGATGGTCAGCGTCTATTGTCTTTATACATGGGCACCTCACCTCGTTGTTATTCACCACGTGTTTCATGCTCAGGCGATGTACCTTCGCGGCTTATGGGTATGGTTCCTGGCGTTCGTTGTCCTTTTCACAAGTCTTATGATAAAGATTGTTATGCAGAGAAAAAGCTTCTTTTGGCAACACAGTCGGTCTATTGTCCATGTATCAATCCCTCACCACTAATCGTGTTTTTCTAGGCCGCCATACAGATCAATAAGGTATGTACAAAAGAGAATGTGCATAAAATCAATCTCTACATCACGAGGCAGACGGCGAGAGCTATTGTCAGCACGATGTATATTCTTTACGCTCACTCTCTTTCTTCTAGTCCTTGTAATGAGCCATTAAGAATGATATTCTTTTTATGGAAGAAAGCTGTGTGGACTTTTTGTTTCTATCGGCTATTCTTGTCTACTGTAAAACCTAGTACAGTCAACGAAGATTCTTACTGATGAGTAAAGTCTCCTCAACTAGTTCCGAGGGCAAAGCATGGTAAATGCGCTAATCTTTGATTGTGATGGCGTGCTTGCAGACACAGAGCAGTTTGGGCACCTGCCAGCGTTTAATCAGACCTTCAAGGAGTTTGGTCTACCAGTTCAGTGGTCGGATGAAGAGTACGCGGAGAAGGTCAAAATCGGTGGGGGGAAGGAACGTATGGCGAGCCTGCTCACCGATGATTTTGTTCGACAAGCTCATCTTCCCACCGATTCTGAAGGGCAGAAGAGAGTGCTCGCAGACTGGCACAAGCGTAAGACGGCTATTTACAAAGAGATTGTCGCCTCGGGTCGTTTGCCCGGTCGTCCAGGTATTGCTCGCATCACGAGTGAAGCACTTGCAAACAACTGGAAGCTCGCGGTCGCGTCAACCTCAGCCGAAGAGTCGGTACGCGCTATCTTAGAATATGCAGTCGGGCTGGAACACGCAGCACACTTTGAGGTGTTCGCTGGAGATATTGTCCCAAAGAAGAAACCCTCACCGGACGTCTACCAGCTCGCATTGGAACGGTTGAACACCGGACCACAGGAGACGCTTGTTATCGAAGATTCTCGCAACGGTCTTTTGGCAGCTATCGGAGCTGGCCTACGTTGCCTCGTGACCGTGAGCAGTTACACAGAACACGAAGATATGCACGAGGCGATACTGGTTATTTCAGACCTTGGAGAGCTGGACAAGCCAATGCACGTCATTGCCAATCGAGGACAAGCTCATCCAAGTTCCTACGTTACCTTGAACGATCTCAAAGCATGTCTTTTGCCTTTGGGCTAACGCTTCGCGAATTTCAGTTTCCCTTGACTATTCTTTTTCACTGCTTATACTCAAAATATGATTACTCAACTACCGAGTAATGATGCTGTTAAGTACCAGAATGATTTTACGTCTGATGGGCGTGGCTATAGCAACTGAGAAGACTCCTATGTGGAGCGCGAAAAATTCTTAATCAGGCACCTATCATCGCATTATGTCGGGTACAATGCGGTGGTAGGTGCTTTTACTTACGCTGTACCTTTTTGTCTATTTGTGACCTATTTCATAGGCAAACTTATTAGACTGTAGTATTATACAAGAAATTAATGCTATTTCTGTATACTCGCGTCTATAAGGATTGTACGCATGAAACAGGACAATAATACCACACAGCCTTCGTCCTCGCATGTACTTGGACGCTATCAGATACTTCGTCGTATTGGCAAAGGTGGAATGGGGGATGTGTGGTTAGCAGAAGACCCTAGCTTACATCGACAGGTTGCGATTAAGACTTTGCCAATACATAACCAGAATGATCGAGAGTTCTCGCTTCGCTTCGCGCGGGAGGCACAAGCGGCTGCCGCCCTCAATCATCCACATATTTTGTCTATTCATGATTTTGGTGAACAACCTCTTGTGAGTGGGCAAAGCATCACCTATATTGTAATGCCTTACATCTCAGGTGGATCTCTTGCCGACAAGATTGCAGTTCACACCACAAATAAAACGGGAATGTTGGCACAGGAAGCACTCTTATATCTTCAGCAAGCGGCAGAAGCTATTGACTACGCCCATAGTCAAGGGGTTGTGCATAGGGATATCAAACCAGGAAACATGCTGCTACGTCCTGACAACTGGCTTTTGTTAGCGGATTTTGGTATTGCACATATGCTCTCAAACCAGGAGAGGATGACACAGGTAGGTGTGGGCATTGGCACTCCAGAATACATGGCACCGGAACAGGCGCAAGGGAAAGCTGAGGCGGCGAGCGATAACTACAGCTTAGCGGTAATCGCCTATCAACTCTTCACGCAGCATCTGCCGTTTACAGCCGATACGGGCTATGCGATGACAATGCAGCATATCCTCATGACACCCCCAGCGCCACATGAATACAACCCTTCCCTCTCACCCGCTTTTGAGGCTGCACTATTACAGGGCTTAGCAAAAGAACCGCAACAACGTCCACCATCAGCACTGGCATTTGTTGCGGATTTGCAACGTGCCGCGACAGATGCACCTTTCGAGCCAACATATGTAAAACCGCTTCTGCCAGCAACACTCGTTGACGCAAAGAGGACGCCAGTAGAAAGAGGGTTACATCAAGAAACGTTGGGGACAAACAACGCTGGGGAATTGCGAGGAAAGCAGACGGGTATGACGCGTCGTCGGATGCTTATTGGGAGTGGGGCGACAGCAGCAGCAGTGCTTGCTGCGGGAGGTGTTGGAGCGTGGACGTTTGCCTCAAACAGACATATTTTTTCAAAGGGGCAAATCAGTTCGACGCCTGCAATACCTTTACCAACTGCTAGCCTTAATGATCCAACACTTATACTTTTGGGTCACGCGCAACCTGTCACGTCGCTAGGTTGGTCGCCTAAAACAAATACACTTGCTTCAGCAGGGGCGGAGGGGAATATATTTTTGTGGGACGTGGAGTCACTTGCTCAACAAAAAGGTCAACCTCTTCTTCCTTCAGCGAAGCAATCGTTCAGCGCGAATAACAATATCTTTGTCGCATGGTCTCCAGATGGAAATGCTATTGCGGTAGGTAATGCGGCGGGTGATTTAAGTGCAAATACAACCTCGGTCTACGTCTATCAGAAAGACTTACGCACATCTGTACAAGGTTATGAAAAGCCTATCCTAGTTTCTGGTGTGACCTCAGATTGAGGCTCTTAGTTGGACGAAAAACAAATATATTGTTACTTTGGATTTACCAGAAAGCTTTATTGGCAAGTCACAGTTCAATCTCAGACTGTGGGACATGACCCAACCTTCTCTACAACTGCAACCTGCATTACTTCCAGGCGACCTGGCGGTATCTTTCACATCAAATCCAGCACTACTTTCAGCTTCACCAAACAACACCTTGCTAGCTCTGGCAATGGACACAGGAGCCATTGTTGGAGAAGCAAGCGTTTCAGGGAATACAGTACGGTGGCAACAACGATCCAGTGTCTTACCGATTATAATCGATAGCTTTGCCCAAGAGATAGATGGAATAGGATGGTCCTCTAGTGGTAAATACATTGTTGGGTTTTACCAGGATATAGCGAAGTCAATTATTAATGGATGGTCCTGGCCGGATAAAAAACCTACACCATCAACGGTTAACATACCTGATAACGATCCTGTGCTCACCACACTTGCTACTTGTACGGCACCAAGTAGTACACTCATCGCGGCTGGCGGCAAAAAAGGAACGGTGTATATCTGGGATGTCAACAAGAATCTTGAACCGGTACAGGTATTACATGGAGGAAAAGCGAATAACGCGGCGATTGGAGCGTTGGAATGGTCCGCTGATGGAAAATGGCTTGCCGCGAGTTATCAAGACGTTAACGCGAGTATTCTTGTGTGGAATGTAGACTCGCTCAAAATATAAAGGACGGAGCATCTCATGACATTACAACAACATGTTAACTGGCAAGGAAGAGTGCTTGGTCGTTATCGACTTCTACAGGTCGTGGGGAGTGGTGGCATGGGAGAAGTTTGGCTTGCGGACGATACACAATCACAAAAGCGCGTCGCTATCAAGCTTCTTCCAGAAGTTTTAGCCAATAATAACGACTACTTGCAAGACTTCAAATACGAATTTCGCGCAATCGCGGCACTGGATCATCCACATATCCTTCCTATACATGATTTTGGAGAGCAGGTTATAGGTGATGAAGTAACAACCTATCTAGTCATGCCATACATCACGGGTGGTTCGCTGCGTGACCGTATCGGTAGTATTGCAAGTTTGTTGCCGATAGAAGAAGCACTCGTCACACTGAAACAAGCGGCAGAAGCTATCGACTACGCGCATAGTCAACATGTTCTGCATGGTGATATCAAACCAAGCAATATGCTACTTCAAAACGGGTGGCTTCTGCTTGCGGATTTTGGACTGGCAAAGGTATTGTTAAGCTCAACATATCGTAGTAGCACGCATGCTGGTGTAGGCACACCTGAATATATAGCACCCGAACAGGCAATGGGCAAAGCGGAGGCCGCGAGTGATCGCTATAGTCTAGCAGTCATCGCCTATCAAGCATTTACTGGACAGGTTCCATTCCGTGGGGAAACACCCTACGATACGCTTATTCAGCATATTCGCGAAACACCTCCAACGCCACGACAATTCAATCCTAACATTCCCCAGCGAGTTGAAGAGACGCTCCTACAAGGAATAGCAAAACATCCAGAGGAGCGTCCAGTATCGTGCCTCGCTTTTGTTCATGCATTAGAACGAGGTTGGAACCTGAGTCAACAACTACCTTCTGTTGATCCTGAGGCAACAGTGCTAGCTCCTTGGAGCAAGCGTTCGCAAGCAAACGTAGAGCAACGCATAGAAAGGCCCAGGTTGTCCGCACCACTACTCACACCATTGCCAGCCGAACCAACTAGCCAGGAAATGATGCAGGGGGCGATACCGGAAACTCCTACGTATATGCCAACAGTAGTTTCTGTCCCCTCGCAGCTCCATACACTCGTTGAAACACAAAAGACGTCAGGAACTCCTGATTTAGGGCCGCAAGAAACGCGTATCGGGCGACGTACACTTCTCATAGGAGGCGCAACAGCGGCCGTTGTCGCGACAGCCATTGCGGGTGGCGTTGCACTTCCTGCACTACTGCGTCATCCATCGCCAACGCCAAAACCACCACTTATACCAGGACCGAAACACCTTATTCCGGGTGTTCCTGTCCTCAACTTGACGGGTCATAGCGACAAAGTATGGAATGTTGTGTGGGACCCAACCGGACGCTATATAGCAACAGCAGGAGAAGATACGCGTACACTGCTCTGGGACGTTGGCAATGCACTACAAAAAAGCGCGACGAGCTTCCAAACACTTACTATCCCTACCAATAGTTGGAAGTTTAGCGGTCCCATGTATAACAATAGTTTGTGCTGGTCTGCTGATGGGCGTGTACTCCTCGTTACGCTTGTTGAGTCGGATGTAGCGGATAAGATACATTTTATCGACCCATTTAGGCCGAACAGAACAAGCATCTACACAAACACTAACGATGACAAGAACACCACAAGTGGATATCGCGGTGCCGCCTGGCGACCAAATACACAAAGCTTCGCAGCAGCAGTTTTTACAACTCCAGCTTCTGTACAAGTTGAAATGTGGGATGTAGGTCATGCCCAACAGGCAAGCAAAACCATTCACTATAAAGCACCGGATGAGGTAGAAGCAGATCAACTTGCATGGTCGCCCGATGGCTCCATGCTCGCGGCCAATCTCAACAACTCTACCGTTGTAGTGTGGGAGATAAGAACTGGAAAAGTGTTACAAGCAATAACGTTGCCAGATCGTACTAACAATCAGTATGTTCAATTCCTAAGAGATGCACTTGTATGGTCCCCAACGGACTCTAATGTGCTTTTAGTTTCCGATGTTGATGTTTGTGTGATAGTAAATGTTAAGCAGAACAAGGTTCTTCACATACTAGGAACCGATAATCCTGATGCGATTACAGTGCCTAAACCAAATCCCGATCATTGGGTTCCAAATATACTTGGTCTCACATGGTCGCCCAATGGTCGCTACATTGTAGGTGGGTATGGACGAACGGCAGCGATATGCCTATGGGACTTACAAAACAAGACACCAACAATCAAAAATGGTGTACACATCCAGGATTCATACATTCCAGCATCGAGTGGCACGGAGGGTCAAAATGGTATCGTTATTGACGTTGCATGGTCGCCTGATGGACGTTACCTTGCCAGCGCATCTGCCGACAAAACAGTCCTTGTATGGAAGATGGACAAGTGACAACTGTATGCTATGCTATAGGTGCAACTTTTTGTGATGTGAAGTGAAAGGACAAAAATTATGCGTATCGTTTCTTTACTCGCTAGTGCAACCGAAATAATTGCCGCACTCGGATGCCTCAATTCGCTGGTAGGACGTTCGCATGAGTGCGATTACCCATCGCAGGTCTTACAGCTTCCGCTTGTCAGCACAGTACAAATTGATACAGAGACAACCAGTAGTCAGATTGACGCACAAATAAAACAACTTGCCCATGCAAAAGAGGTAGAAGCCAATAACGCGCTCAAAGCTTTGAGCATTTATCGTATCAATGTTGCGCTTTTACAAGAACTGCGACCCGATGTCATTTTCACACAGACGCAATGCGAGGTGTGTGCGGTAAGTGAACGGGACGTAACGGAAGCGTTACAACAGCTTACAGGTTTGAATCCGCGCATCGTCTCACTCGCACCTTATCGCCTTGCCGATGTATGGGAGGACGTGATACGCGTGGGTAAGGCCTTGGAGCGACGCGAGCAAGCGGAGGAATTGGTACGGCAGTATCAGCAGCGACTAGAAACACTACAACAAAAAAGTACACAACTCAATACAGGCAAGTCAAAACCACGTGTTGCCATCCTTGAATGGCTCGACCCACTGATGGCTGCTGGCAACTGGACACCTGAACTTGTGACATATGCTGGCGGCGAAAATGTGTTTGGAGAAGTTGGAGTGCATTCGCCTTGGTTGACGTGGGAAGAACTGCATCGGGCCAACCCAGATGTTATCGTGCTTGCTCCTTGTGGCTTTTCGTTAGAACGGACACTGGTTGATGTTCCACTTTTAAAACAACATCCGTTATGGAAGTCATTGCAAGCGGTCCAAAACGGACGGGTGTATGCAATTGACGGCAATAATTATCTCAATCGCTCTGGTCCGCGCCTCGTGGAGTCGGCGGAATTGCTAGGGCGCGTTTTGTGGGGAGAGCAGTTAGGGGTATCTGTCGATGAGAGTGCGTGGATACGTAGTAAATAACATACGACACAAAGCTGGCATCCGTGCATGGATGCCAGCTTTGTGTCGTATGTTATTTACTGATTTGCTTTAGGAGCGAGTGCCCAGAAGAGGAGGCCAGCCATGAGCAGGAAGCCAAGAATCATGAGCACCATGACTGGTCCCACCACATCGGAGGTGTCCCATTGAAAGAGTGCGGCACCTGTGAGGTACAGAATCCACAACAGCCCTAGCCCAGGAACAATAAGCAACCAATTAAAGCGTGCATTGCGTGTGGCAAACCGCGATGGTTTACGCTCACGTACCACATAATCCATATCTGAATCGAGCGGTTCCATTAAATATACCTTTCCTCGTCTTTTACATGCAGATACATTTGCACTGATGCAATGTATGCTACACTTTTATTATAGAGCGAAATGAGTTCTTTCCCAGCAAGTTAGCCAGCTACCTACAGTGTAGGTAGCCCACTAGACATTGTTGGTATTATAGTCCTTGCCTCGCTCCAATGCAACCGCTCGTAACCGACCCGAAATAAAAAAACGGCCTCGAAGGGCCTAAGCAACAGAAGATTGGACGGCGGTAGACCAATCGCTTGTATCAGAACAGGGTAATGAGTCTTGAGCGGGGGAGGAAGCAGAGAAGGTCACGCGGGGAAGAGGACGAAGCCTGTTGAGGTAGCGACGCAATTCAAATGCGTTCACTTGATACATAGTGCCATCGTTTGCGGCATCTATATGTCCCTCAGCAATAGCACTACAAACATCAGCTATAGTGGGGAAACGGTCAGGCATGAGACACCTCCCTACAAAATACTGGGTACGCTTTCTCTGTTGACGGTAGTGTAAACCATTTTACAACCTTACCAACTACACGAGTAAGAGTAAGCCCTGGTTTCGTTATGTTCCATAGATGAAAACATGAGAAATGCTGAGTTTATTTCGTCTGTGACACCAAAAGCGTCGTTACTCTTCCTCCTCTTCGTCTGTGACTTCATTTGGTTCAATAATCACGGCATCGTCATCAAGTAGCCCTGCCATAGGTTCAATATACATCATCTGACGAATGAGGTCAACCTGTTTCACGACATCTTTGATAGCTGGCAGCAAAACCTGCTTGCCATCCTCTCCTTTGACGACATACACATCATTGCTACCTGTCTCCATAATCTCTATAATCGTCCCTAATTCGCGTCCATTGAGGGTTGCAACGTGAAGACCGAGAATGTCATGTTGATAGTACGAATTTGGAGGGAGAGCGGCGAGTTTATCGAGTGGAATCGAGAGATCGAGGTTACGCAGCGTGTCGGCGGTTGTGGCATCATCTATACCTGCAAATTTGATTACAACCATATCGCCCTTGTAGGGGCGCACGGAAGTTATCTTGCGCGGAGCATAGTCAGGACCAACAAAAATGTGGTCCAGTTGCGCGAAACGGTCTGGTATATCAGTGAGCGAAAATACTTTTAGTTCGCCGCGAATACCAAAAGGGGCCACTATTTTTCCGATAGTAGCCCATTCTTTGTTGCTTGGCTTTGGCATAGTAACCTCTGTAGCATGGTCTGCTACTACAAAATCTCCAGAGAGGTATGACGGCCTTCACGCGCACCGCCAGCACGTAAAAGTGCTCGCATTGCCTTGGCAACGCGTCCCTGCCGACCAATTACCTTGCCGAAATCATCGGGCGCGACATGCAGTTCTAGCACCAACGCATTGCGGTCGTTGCGAACTTCGCGCACCTGCACGGCTGAGGGTTCATCTACCAGTGACTGGGCAATGTACTCTACCAGTTTACGCATATCTCAACCTCACCTTGCAAGAATTTATTTACGCCTGGGCGGGTGTAGGGACAGGTGCGGCCTCGGTGCTTGCTGAGGGAACAGCCTGTGCAGCTTTAGCTTGTGTGAACTGATCCATAATACCAGCTCGTCTTAGAAGGGAGGCAACCGATTCTGTGGGTTGTGCTCCATTTTTCAACCAACCAAGTGCTTTTTCGGCGTCGATATGAATGGCAGAAGGCTCGACGCGAGGATTGTACCACCCAATATTTTCAATGATGCGACCATCACGCGAGAAGCGCGAGTCGGCAACTACGACGCGATAGCTTGGGGCTTTTTTCATGCCCGTGCGTTTTAAACGAATTTTGACAGTCATGCGTTCTTTTTCTCACCTCTTCCCCGCTGAATGGGGGCTGTATTTTCATGGCGTTCGAGAGGAGTTCATACAACAAGATAAAGCGACTCCAAACTACGGCTTGAGTATGATAGCATGTAGCATGTATATTGTCAATGTTTGCGACGATGGCACGTGCGTTTTTGTGTAGGGACGTTGAGGTGATAGAATAACCGTAGGTTTTTCTATAGAGGCATCTTGAGAGGGTAATGCATGCGCCGTACAAAAATCGTCTGTACGATAGGTCCAGCGACAAACAGTGAAGAGCAACTTGAGGCATTGATGCGCGCTGGCATGAATGTTGCTCGGCTCAATTTTTCACATGGAACTCAGCAAGAACATGCGGTTGTGATCGAGCGAATACGGTCAATCTCAGCGCGGTTGGGATACGCAATTGCTATCCTGCAAGACCTGCAAGGGCCAAAGATTCGTACAGGTTCACTGCAAAACGGGCAACCTGTGCGGCTGGTCGATGGTGGCACCATTACCATTACGTCGCGTGACGTGCTTGGAACGGCTGAAGTGGTCGCAACGACCTACAAAGATTTGCCTCGCGATGTCAAAGTGGGCGATTCTATCCTGCTCGATGATGGTCTAATGGAACTTCGAGTATTGGAAAGCAATGAGACGGATGTTCGCTGTGAGATTGTGCATGGCGGTCTTTTGAAAGAGCATAAGGGTATCAACTTGCCGGGTGTGGCAGTGAGTGCGCCTTCATTGACCGAAAAAGATCGGGACGACCTTAAGTTTGGTTTGCAGCAAGGTGTTGATTATGTCGCGTTAAGTTTTGTTCGCACACCACAAGATGTACAGGACGCCAAACGCCTGATCCGTGAGTATTTAGGAGAGCAATCGAACAAGAAGAATCCGGTTGCCGTTCCACTGATCGCGAAACTTGAAAAGCCGGAAGCCATCGCGCATCTCGATGCTATCCTGGAGGTGGTCGATGGAGTGATGGTAGCACGAGGAGATCTGGGCGTCGAGATGGCACCGGAAAAAGTGCCGCTTATTCAGAAGCGCATTATTGCACGCTGTAATTACTACGGTCTGCCCGTGATTACCGCGACCCAGATGTTAGAGTCGATGATTACCAACCCTCGTCCGACGAGAGCCGAGGTAAACGATGTATCAAATGCCATACTCGATGGCACCGATGCAGTGATGTTGAGCGCGGAAACGGCGGCAGGCCAATATCCTATTGAGGCAGTACAAATGATGGTCCGTATCGCGGCAGAGACCGAGGCTGGCAACCGTACTGCTCATGAGCCACAGCACAAAAACTTGACAAAGACCCGTGCAGTCAGCCGTGCGGCCCGTACACTTTCGGAGGAGGCAAGCGTACAAGCAATTGTGGTCTTTACGAGGAGTGGCAATTCGGCCCATCTCATCTCAAAAGATCGTCCGCGTACACCTATTTTAGCGTTTACGCCTTCTGAAAGCGTCTATCGTCAACTCGCCCTCTGGTGGGGCGTTTGGCCTTCGCGCATCACGCTTCAAGGATCGACGGAAGCGTTAATTGCCACCGTCGATCAGCGTTTGCAGGACAATAATCTGATCGCGCGCGACCAGTACGTCGTTATCATGGGTGGGCTGCCCGTTGCCAACCGAGCGCGTACAAATTTTGTCAAGCTTCACAAAGTTGGCGATAATTGATGAAGTATATTTATCGTTGGTAGGAACATCGTCCGTGTCCCCCATCGACCAACAACGGGGACATGGAAAATGGTTAATCAATGCCAACATTCCCATTGGGGACGAGGACGCGATAAATGGTCCACCAACGGTTGTCATTGTCCCCGACATTGGGACGAGGACGCGAATGGTCCTATAGACAACATCTCCACATGAATTTGTTAAAGAGCATCATGTGGTTGGTGGTTAATAGATTAGTAGAAAGTGTAACGTAGTATGTCAACAGCATCATTCAAAGCGTTTGTTGTCAATAAGACGAGCGAGGGTTTCACAGCTGGTCTCACAGACTTGGCGCAGACCGACCTACCACAGGGCGAAGTTTTGGTGAAGGTCGCGTATTCGAGTGTCAACTACAAGGATGGTCTGGCCTCGATACCCGATGGCAAGGTTGTTCGCACCTATCCTCATGTGCCAGGGATCGACCTTTCGGGTACCGTTGTGGAGTCGAGCGATGCGCGGTTTAAAGCTGGTGATGAGATTATTGCGACGAGCTATGAGATTGGCGTCTCGCACTTTGGTGGCTTTAGCGAATATGCTCGTCTCAAGGGCGATTGGATTGTGCCACTGCCACAAGGTTTGACGCTGAAAGAGGCAATGGCTTTCGGTACGGCTGGCTTCACTGCCGCGCTCTCTGTGCATCAGTTGCAGAAGAATGGTCTCGCACCCACTAATGGACCTGTGCTTATTACAGGCGCAACGGGCGGTGTTGGAAGTATCGCTATTGGCATTCTCAAAAAGCTGGGCTATACGCTTGCCGCGAGTACAGGCAAGGTAGAGGAACATGACTATCTTAAAAGTCTTGGTGTGAGCGATATCCTGGGGCGCGACGAAACCTCGGCCGAGAGCACGCGTCCAATGGAAAAGGAGCGTTGGGCTGCTAGTATTGACGCTGTGGGTGGCTCGACATTGGCCTACCTGCTCCGTTCAACAAAATACGGTGGCTCTGTTGCGGCATGTGGCAACACGGGTGGTGTCAATGTCAGTACGACCGTCTTCCCATTTATCTTACGTGGCGTCAACCTGCTCGGCATCGACTCCGTGAATTGTCCAATGGAGTTGCGCCGCCAATTATGGCAACAACTTGCCAACGAGTACAAACCTGTAGGACTGCTCGACAGCATCGGAAAAGAGGCTCCATTAGAAGAACTACCTCATGTTCTGGCCTCAATCCTCAAGGGTGGCATACGAGGACGTAGCATTGTGCGCGTCGCGTAGAATAATCAGAAGACACTGGTATAAGAAAAACATAAGACTGGAATAAAGAGCGGACAAATGTTTACGCAATGCGTAAACATTTGTCCGCTCTTTATTTTCTTGACATAAGAATGGTAGGAGATTACACAAAGCTGTCTTGTCTATACTTCTCACAGTGGAAGACCATGAGCATGAAAGGCAATTTAATGAATATCGTAGGGACCACATTGATGGCGTCCAAGCCCAATTCATTAGGCGAGTTCCTCAATCATGACGCGTCATGATTGGTGGATGATGGAGACCGCACATTGCTTCGCTTGTGCGGCGGACGCGATAAATCGGGTCCCTACGATGTCTGTTGGTGTATCGTGAGGACTGCACATTGCTTCGCTCGTGCAGAGGACGCCATCAATGTGATCCCTACGACATTCGTCAAATTAATGAAGGAAAGGAAGCATCAGCGATGAGTATGAGTGAGGTTGCGCTGCTACGTCAGAGGATTGAGCTAGAGCTAGAGGCGGTACGACGCGCGATGTATGGGCCTGTGGTGGGAACGGCACGCCATACATTTATTTCTGCGCGTATGGAGCGCGTCGGCGTGTGCCGCGAGACGCTCGCTCATCATATAGGAAGTGAAGCGGCTATGCAGGTTGTAGGTCAGTTATATGTGCAAACAATGGAAGAACAAGACAATGCAGAAAATCAGAACGAATCTGATGTATTACGCGCTGGTGAGTCTTTCCCCACAACGCTGGCGACGTAGAGATACAATTATGCTAAACGAGTTCAAAACCTCTTATGATCTGCATCGCTGGGTGCGCTATCTTTCCTGGGTGGGACTTGGCGGCGTAACACTCTTTTTACTCTGGTCTGAGGGCGGCTTTCCACCGCTAGCGTGGCGACTTTTGGCACAAGAAATACAGCAATTCCCAGGTTTGTGGGCAACAAGGGGTATTTCCGTGCTTGTTCCGCTTGCCATTCTTGCGGTCCTTTCCCTTATGTGGTTGCTCGCGTGGAGCCTCTTATTGTGGATTAGTCTCACGCTGCTTTGGCCGCGCAAACTTGATGCGCGTCATGTAGCATGGCGTGAGTCGCGTAGCCTGAACGTTCATGAAGTACTGTCATTACATGAAGAGACATTACAGGAGGACACGGTGAATATCCCTAAACTAACGTTGCCACATAAGGCTATCCTTGTATCGCAAGCATCGGCTACGGGGACCGATTCGGGGCGTCCTTCTCGTCATCCACAGCCCGTAGGGACCGATTCATCGCGTCCTTCCGGCCAGTCAGCTTCGGGCAAGGACGCGATGAATCGGTCCCTACAGGACGCGAATAGGGACATGGTAAACCGATCCACACAGAATACGAATAGGGACGCGACGAATAGACCCCTACAATTGGTGGGACCCGCACACCAAAGGCATCCAACGACGCCGTTGCCATCTACGACTCCAGCTCGAACGTGGCAGAGGCAGCACCCAAGTTCCCCTTCAATTGATGATGTGCCAACGACACCGGAACGCCCTTCTCGCACCGGCACACTCGCTTCACGAAAACGGACGAGGCTCGATGTTGGTGTGGGGTGGAATAGCGGCATTACACGTCAAAACCGACCAAACGAAGATAGCCTTGTGGTCTTGCAAGGCACATGTACGTACAATAATCGTCTTGTACCATTTGGTCTTTTTGTTGTCGCAGATGGTATGGGTGGGCATGACTTCGGGCAAGAGGCCAGCCATATCGCGATTCAATGCATGATGCAAACGGTATTGCAAGATATCGTTGCCAGCGATTCGCTCAACGACACTATCATTATCGAGCTGCTTGTGAACGGCGTGGAAAAGGCTAATACCGCTATCTGCAAGCGTTGTCGCGAGTGGGGGAAAGACATGGGGACGACGTTGACCGCCGCATTGATCGTCGATACAAAAGCCTATGTGGTCAATGTGGGTGATAGCCGCACCTATCTGTACGATGATAGCAATGGTCTAACACAGATCACGCTTGACCATTCGCTTGTGGCAAACCTTGTGATGGCGGGTGTCATTACGACAGAAGAGGTTTATACGCATCCTGAGCGCAACAAGGTGTATCGCAGCCTCGGCAATCGTGATGGTGTAGAGGTGGATTGGTTCACCCGTGATCTACGCAGAGGCGATAGCCTATTGCTCTGCTCCGATGGCTTGTGGGAGATGGTACGCGACCCAGAAATTCGGCGGCTCGTCGGCAGTGGGCAAGAGCCAACACAGGTGTGTGACCTGCTCGTGCAAGCCGCCCTGCGCGGTGGTGGTGCAGATAATGTGAGCGTGATTGTGGTGAAGGTAGAATAAATAAAAATAATACATCGGGGTTGGCACATGTGCCAACCCCGATGTATTATTTTTATAAAGAAAATACACACAAACACGATGGGAGGTCTCTGTACCTCCCATCGTGTTTGTGTGTATTTATTTACCCGTCTTGCTCGTCGTCATCGTAGTGGCTCATGGGGTTACACCAGGAAATCTTGGAGCATCCGGTCACGGCTTGGATGGTCCAGCTTGCGGAGAGCGCGAAACTCGATCTGGCGAACCGCTTCGTGGCTCAGGCCAATCTTCTTGCCGACTTCGGTCAGGCTATGCTCTCGATCACCGTTGAGGCCGTAACGCAACTGCAATACCTCTCGCTCTCTCTGTGTTACACAATTTAGTAGGTCTTCTATCTGGTCGTGTAGCGTCTGCGTAATCACGACACCTTCGGGGGAATAGCAAGGGTCGTCTTCCAGGACCTCGCTCAAGGTGATCTCGTCATCGCCACCCTTACGCGGCATGTCCAGGCTGATCGTTTCTTGGTTGGTCGAAAGCAAGGCGATCACCTGCTGCACACTGATCGCCATTTGTTCCGCTATCACCTCTATCGTTGGCTCGCTCTCAAGCCCTTGTTGCAAACGGCGGCGTACACGAGCCAGTCGCTTGATCTCCTCAATCTTGTAGAGAGGTACGCGAATAGAATGTGCTTGTTCCGCTAACGCACGTGTGATGTACTGGCGTATCCACCAGGTCGCGTAAGTGCTGAACTTATAGCCTTTGCGATAATCGAACTTCTCGACGGCATGCATAAGGCCCATGTTGCCTTCCTGGATCAGGTCCATCAGGTCCACACCAAAGCCACGATAGCGACGAGCAATATGTAAAACGAGGCGCAGGTTGGCCTCAATTAACTGGCGACGGGCATCCTCGGCCTCGCGAGTCTCGCGTGTTTCGACTGGAGCCTCACGGAAGCCGCGTACAAAACGTGCGGGGCGACGTTTCTTCTCTTCAATGCGCCCACGTTCGATACTGCGCGCAAGCTCTACCACCTTCTCGGCTGGCAGCATATCGACTTGCCCAATCTCATAGCGATAAAAGCGCGTCGGGTCGCTTAAGAATAGTTCGTCTGGATTGGCCTCAATGCTTGTCTTTTTCTGCGGAGGCCGATTTAGTACATCCTTTGCCACATCAACGCTCGTCATCGACGGATGTGCGTATGTCGTCATAACCATTCCCTTCTTCCTAAATTCATGAATAAATACCTCGATTTACATGTAAAATACTATCAAACTTGAGTTGATGAATACCGTAGGGACCCGATTGATCGCGTCCGCTGCACGAGCGAAGCAATGTGCAGTCCTCAAGATGCACCAATTGCGGCGCGAAATCATGTAAGAAAAGATTATGGATGGAACTCGCCCAATGAATTGGGCGGTGGACGCCATCAATGTGGTCCCTACGGTGTTTCTGTCTTATGGGAATGAGTATACGCAACCGCAGTTTGTGGTATCTCCTGACATTCTTCTGGTGTATCAACATGGCTCGTTTGTGATATGTGTGTACAAGGATGTTGAGATGGTGGGTATGCACATTAAATTTTCGTAAAGGTACACGAAATCATCCTTCTATAAAGTTGAATTAATCGGGGATGTCGTATATCTTTATGGATAAGGTCCATCTCAAAAAAATGTCTTATACCTTGTCTTATGTATGAGGATATCTGTACGTACCGATTTATCGCGTTCTCTGCACGAGCGAATTCCGTAGGGACCACATTGATGGCGTCCTCTGCACGAGCGAAGCAATGTGCAGTCCGTATCATGCATCAATCATCACACGGATCATGTACGAAATGATTATGGATGCAACTCGCCCAATGAATTGGGCGGTGGACGCCATCAATGTGGTCCCTACGCAGATACCGTTTGACATTGCGGAATTACTGTTAGACAATGTATTGCTACATCTTGTATCCTTTTGCCCAGTGAGGAGGCAGCAGAGATGAATGGTAATAATAAGATTACCTACCATCAACAGATAAGCTATTGTGGGAAGCCACGCTGCCGTAGGTGCCGTGAGGGGCAGGGGCATGGTCCTTATTGGTATGCCTATCAGACCGTAGATGGACGCACTACCCGTACCTATATTGGCAAAAACCTCTCGGCTGAGGCGCAAGCAACGATAGATGGTATCCGTCCGGTACAAGACTTGCCCGTACCTGCGTCAAGCGAACACGAGCAGATACGCATCTACACGTTGGGTCAATTTCGCCTGGAACGTCGCACGGGCAACGAATGGCAGACCGTTACCGATGCTGCATGGCAACAGCAACGCGTCCGCGCTCTGCTGAGTTGTCTTGTGAGTAGCGCAAGTCGCAAACTGGGGCGTGAACAACTGATTGACACGGTTTGGCCCGATATCGTGGATAGCGATACCGCGAGTAGTCGCCTTGACCGCGCCGTGCATAGTCTGCGGCAGGTCTTTGAACCCACACGCGGCAAACTCGCAACCTCACCCTATCTTTTGACGGAACGCGAACTGCTTGCCCTCGCCGATCAACAGCATATTTGGATTGACGCCGATGCCTTTGAACATTTCCTGGCACAGGCTCATGCTACCGACGACCTCAGCGAACGTGAACGGCTGCTTGAGGAAGCGTCAACACTTTATAGTGGCGATTTCTTGCCCGAAGAGCGCAAGGTTGAAGTTACCCTTGCGCGTCGTGAAAGCTTGCTACGAAGTTTGACCGGACTCTACATCGAGCTAGCTGAATTGCGTATTCAGCGCGAAGCACTCACCGGCGCAATCGATCCACTAAATTCACTTTTGTCGATTGACCCAGCCAACGAAGCCGCCGTGCAAATACTTATGCGTGTGCTGGCCCAACTTGGACGGAGAGGGGAAGCTTTACGCGCCTTCAAACGCCTTGTCACCGTTCTGCAACAGGACTATCAGATTGCTCCCCTGCCCGCGACTCGTGCATTATATGATGCGGTACGCGCTATTCCGTCTCGCTCATCGACTCACGAACGCGGAAACACCTCTGTAGGGACCGATTCATCGCGTCCTTCTCGCCCATCGACAGGAAACGGGAAACGCGAGAATGTTGACACATCACGTCTCCAATCAACCACAAATACGGAACAGGGAAGCGTCAATTCATCGCGTCCCGATGCGGAATTCAATGGACGCGATACATCGGTCCCCACGGGAGCATTGCCACAACAGATTGGGCGTACACATCAATCGCCGCTTGTGGGGCGTACAAAAGAGTTGCAGGATTTGCAGACATTGTTGAGCACGACGGAGCAGGCGGCGAAATTCAAATTGCCGGGGCAGCGCAAACATGCCTCCTCTCTGGCACTCGATACGCAACGTACACCACAGTGTATGTTGCTCATGGGCGAGGTCGGCATTGGCAAGACACGGTTGGCGGAAGAGATTGGACGCGAAGCGCGTACACGCGGTTGGCTCGTCGCATGGAGTCGCGTCTATGCCCAGGAGGGTGGTATTCCCTATCGCTTGTGGATTGAGGTGCTACGAAAAGCCCTCACCAATGGGATGGTGCAACGCCAGGAGATTGCTAAGCGACCACTGGTCTATCAACCCCTGAACGCGCTCCTGCCAGAATTGCATAACCTGTTGCCACAGGTGGAGTATCCCACGCAGATGCCAGCCGAGCAAGAGCAGTTACGCTTATGGGAGGCTTCTCGTGCCTTGCTGACGCACGTTGCCGAGGGGACGCCCCTGCTGATTGTGCTCGATGACCTGCAATGGTCGGATGGCAGTAGTTGCGAGTTGCTGGCCTATCTCGCACGGCGCATCTATGGACATCCAATTATCATTATAGGGACGTGCCGCGAGAAAGAATTACCTGCTAACCATCCCCTACGACCTCTATTGACCGACCTGCAACGCGAACGCGTCGTAGAAACTGTTTCGCTGGAGCCGCTGAGTGATACGCAGATTGGGACGCTGGTCACACAGATCGCACAGCCCACGCTCACATTGGCCTCGCCAACCATCGAGGGCATCCAGGAGCGAGCGAAGGGTAACCCGTTTTTCGCGGAAGAGTTGACGCGTGGCGTGAGCAGCGAGAGTACCGAGAGTGTTCCGCTACCGGAAAGCATTACCGCCGTGCTCGATCTGCGTCTAGGCCGACTGAGCAAGGCGTGTCAGAGTCTGCTGCGGAAAGCTGCCGTGCTGGGTGGCTCGTTCGAGTTCTCGCTGATCCAAGCGATGGAGGCTCCGAGCGTCGGTAGTGAGGCCGATGAGGACGCCATTCTTGACCTGCTGGAAGAGGCACTCAAGTCTGGTATGTTGACAGAGGAGGGCGTTGGCACACGCATTCAGTACCTCTTCTGGCATCCCCTGCTCGAAAGCCATCTCTACGAGGGACTTTCGGCGGCGCGACGAGCAAACTTGCACCGCAGGGCCGCCGACATTCTGCGTGGCACCTATCAGCGACGAGAGGAAGAGGGTGCGGCCATCATCACGCACCACCTCGTGCTCGGCGGTGGCGACCCGCAGCACATCATCCACTACGCCGAACTCGCCGGAGACCGCGCCTATGCCCTCTCCGCCTACCCCGAAGCCGAGAAGCACTATCGCACCGCCGTAGAATACATCGAACGCATCGCCAGCAAACCCGATGATCCCGAAGAGCAACTACACCTAGCATATTTGTTAGAGCGGTTAGGGGAATGTACCTACATACAGGGAAAAACAGAAGATGCACGTCATTTTTATGAGCATGTATTAGAAATTCGTAATAAGCATGATATTTCTGTTTTATCTAGCGATATGCAACAAGAGGCACAAATTCAAGCATTGCTTTGGTGTGAAATTGGTTGGACATGGTATGGCGTTGGTAATATTGAAAAAACATGTCAGTGCTATGAACAGAGCGAGAAGGTTCTATATGATGCAGATATTGTAGCTGGCGTTGCATGGGCGAAAATTCGTTTTCAACAAAGCTATGTAAGGTGGCAAGAAGGTAAATATGAAGATGGTATTTCTAAAGCACAGGAGGCGTTAGAACTTTTCGAGGCGGCTCTCAAAAAACAAAAGATCAAAACCGAGGAAAGTTCTCATTTGACAAAAATAGGACGTTCTCTTGTAGGAGACCCTGTAGATGTTGCACGTACACATACTATACTTGGCTCCCTAGCAAACGCAGCAGGCCAACCTGAAATATCTGTGGCACATTTGAATAACGCTCTTGCCTTATATGAACAATATCAACGTCTTAGAGAGATTGCCCATGTTGGTTGTACCCTGTCAGACCTTTATTTGAGAAGAGCAGATAATACTCTTGCACAATCGACCTTACGCCGCTCTCTTGTTATTGCAGAACAGATTGGTGATATTCCTCTGGTATGTGTAATACGTGGTAATCTTAGGTGTGCTATCAATGCGCTTAGGTGAGCTAGTAGAAGCTATGGACTGGTTTAAGCAAAGTATCGAGCTAGCAGAGCGAATTAATGATCCTGTATATACAAGTATCTTACATGCTTACTTATCTATTACACTACAAGAAGCAAGGAGAAATATTTGGCAGGCAAGGATAGTAAGTCGTTCATAAATGCAAGTCGATCTATACATATTGCTCCATGTATTGGTCTTGCGCTTGCTGCATTAGGTTCTATATATGTCACTCAAGCAATAGCAGTTGAGAATGATGAAGATGAGAATACGGTTGTCTCAAACGTGCTAAAATAATATGTTACAACGTGTCTTATACTTGAAGATATTGAAGCAGAGACCAAAACCGAAGGAAAGTTGATGCTAGCACAAATTGCGTTTGTTGTTAGGTGAGGTAGAGTCGGCACAACAGCAAGCCTTGCAGACATTGCAAGAGGCAAAGCAATATGAGTTAACGTGGTTGGTGGCAAGGACACAGAGAGTGCTAGGTAGTATTACGGCAGCATTACAAGAGTATGAGCAGGCACGACAGTATTTTGAACAGGCATTGCGTACCTTTCATAAACGTGGCATGGTGTTGGAGGAGGCGCGAACGCTGCGCGAACGGAGCGCGGCCTTGCTCGGACGCGAGGATTTGGGGATGGAGGAGCGACGCAAAGCTTTGCAAGACCTGCACACCGCCAATGCATTGTTTGAAGAGCGTAAGGCCGTTCTCGATGCACAGATTACACAACGCATCCTTGCCGCACACGAACAACACGTGGGTGCGTGATGCGCCGCCCATTCGTAGGGACCACATTGATGGCGTCCTCCCGCCCAATTCATTGGGCGAGTTCCCCACGGTATTCATGCCTATTGCAAACATCGTAGGGACCACATTGATGGCGTCCCGCCCAATTCACTGGGCGAGTTCCTTATATGACATCGCACAAGTGAGGACTGCACATTGCTTCGCTCGTGCAGCGGACGCGATCAATCGGGTCCCTACGAAGGGAGGACGCCATAAACGTGGTACGTTACGAATGGACTAGAATGCTTGATGGCTCGATAGAAAATATTTTGCCGCAGTTGGGACAGAAATATTGAAGTTGGCCTTCGTCGTCTGGTTGAGGTAACGTGTCGTCATCGAAATCGACAAAGATACGCGCTTTTTTATAGTCGCAGTAGGGACACCGATGGTCTTTGATGGTTTGTACATCATCCACAAGAACAAGTTTCTCGTTTTGCATAGTAACCCCCCGTGGCTTCCCCTGAATAGGCACGTCATTTGTAATGAATAATTTTTCTCTCCGCACAAAACAATACCATATCTTTTAACATATTTCAAGGCAAATAGCGACACATTTGTATAAAATGTTACCTCAAAAAAATGTCGCATTTATTGTAGTGCAAACGTGATATGCACATCCAAGAATTCGGCAATGTCTGATATGTCCACACCAAAATGGTTTCTCCCTTCCTCCTGTGTGCTATACCGTCCAACAGCGCGTGTCCGTGCGTGACGCAATACTTATACAAAAACGACCATGTTTTCCCTCAAATGCATGTATTATTTACTCAAGAAATGAGTACCGATACTCATACAGCACACATATGCCGCCGCCGCAACACATACGCCGCCGCCGCGAAAGGAACGGGTACGACGCATGAATTTAATTATCGTTCGCTTTCCTCAGACCATCGTTATCATCATGCTTGCTTTATTAACGCTGCTTGCTATCACGTTTATTTTACTTTCAACTTTTGCACACATCAATGTATTCCACATGATTTTGTCTTTTGGTATCGAGTTGCCTAGCATCATGTCAAGATGGCCCTAACCCCCACTTACCGCGTTTCGCTCTCCTTTGTGTGAGGGCTTGAGATGTGGGACCAAAACAACAATTCTCATTTTTTGTAGGTTGTCGGACAGATAGATGAATAGATGGCTTAGCGGAGTGCATTTGGTGAGATTTGTATAGTGAGTGTATGTAAGGCGATAGGTCTCTTATGAGAGCGTATCGCGTTAGATAGACCCGTGAAGACAGGTCGGTCAGACCGATGTGAAAGGGAAACAGGATATGTCGCATTATGACTGATCGCGCTTGAAAATAATACATTAAGGACACCTGCACATATGCAAGTGTCCTTTTTCGTTGTGATACAAGGTTTTACGGCCCATCATCGGAACCACATTTATGGCGTCCTCCCTTCGTAGGGACCCGATTGATCGCGTCCGCTGCACGAGCGAAGCAAGGTGCGGTCTCCATCATCCACCAATCATGACGCGTGAGTATTGGGGAACTCGCCCAATGAATTGGGCGGAGGACGCCATCAATGTGGTCCCTACGATGGTTACATAGCACCACGATACATTTCTTATGCCAGAGGCCAGCCACCGTGTTCCTCGATGACCTCATCTACCTTTTCCATCAACATAATCGTTTCGGCTAGCGCCTACGATGCGGCTGTAATGTGCCGTATCAGCATAGTTTAGGGTTCTGCCCTTGCGGTCCTTGAGCCATTTCTTTGTTTGGGCGAAGAGAAATTCTCTCTGAGCACAAACAACCTCGTTTCTTTCGTCTTGCTGAAGAGCTTTCACCAAGAGTGAGCCAGATTCAAGTATTTCGACAAACAACATGCTGCAAGTATATTGCTTGTAATGGGTGTGCATCCGAAGGTAGTGCAGGACTTCTTGGGCATAGCACAATAGCAATGACGATGAATGTGTATTCGCATCTACAGCCTTCAATGCACCAGGGCGCGATGAATAAAATGAACGATGTGTTCAAGCAACAATACGTTGAAATCGAAGTCGTTTCCAAATTTGAGTACTGGAAACGACTTCTTTTTATCAACTGGTTCATCCCTGCCTTTGATGGATGGGTACGTTTCCTAAAGTTTGCTGAGCGTTATCACGGTTCGGCAGTTCTCGAGTATCGAGGAGGATGCGGCGGCTGAGAATGAAAAACGGGATAGTTAAGACACACGAGATGGAAATAGGTATAATGGGGAAAGGGAGAAGAAACCATAGTGTCACACAGACCCACCCTGCTAGCGATACCGAGAAGATAAGAGAGGCCACAACCTCTTGCGTAAAATTTCCATTCTCGTAATGCATCATTTGTGGTATACCCCAGTCGTTTTCAACTTTTTGTATTCGGTTATAAACTACTCTGCCTGCCCTGAAGCTAATACAGGCAACAACGAAAAGACCAATGAGAAAGCCTATCCCTGCTAGTCCGAGCGGGATTATCAGATATTGGAGTTTATTGTTCACTGGGTTAGAGACCAATGTTATGGCAAAACTAGCAACGGTTGATCCTGGTGCAATTGTAAGGAGTTGAAATCGACGAGTCATAATGCTTTCAAATTGCGTACAATATGTCTGATAGACAGCAGCTATATGTTTGTCAGTGTCTTCTGGTCCAAATGTAGGCATAATGCCTCCTTTTGCTTGAACGATGCGCCCTGAAAATGAACAACTATCGTATTCATATAATACTACCACAAAAACTTTTATATTCCTGCAGAGTGCTTTGTACTATGTACTATTATTCATTGAGGTTGAAATAGTCAGAGGTTGTCAACGCCATCTTCGATTAGTGACCAACATTCCGAAAAAGGGTCTATTGAGTAGGTGTTTAAACTTTGATAGTAAATGCTCTGAAGAAGAGTGAGCCAGAACCACATTTCAGGGTATTTACTACTACCCTACTATATATACTATGATGTGACCCCGCATGCGGAGCGCACAGGAGAATATAGTAGGGTAGCCCCAGCCGCATTCGGGGAATGAAAAAGGCAGTGGGCGTTCGTGGGGTGAGGCTTTCAACGGTTGGGGGCTTGGAAGAAACGAAGGGATAATCGGTAGGGACCCGATTGATCGCGTCCGCCGCACGAGCGAAGCAAGGTGCGGTCTCCATCATCCACCAATCATGACGCGTGAGTATTGGGGAACTCGCCCAATGAATTGGGCGGGAGGACGCCATCAATGTGGTCCCTACGATGGTTACATAGCACCACGATACATTTCTTATACCAGGGGCCAGCCACCGTGTTCCTCGATGACCTCATCTACCTTTTCCATTAACATAATCGTTTCGGCTAGCGCACCTACGATGTGGCTATAATGCGCTGTATCAGCATAGTTTAGGGGTCTGCCCTTGCGGTCCTTGAGCCATTTGTGGCACACCTGATAGCCGCCGACGTGGAAGGCCCACACATCCGAGGGCACACCACTAAAATATTGCGTCTTGTTGATATACACCCTCCCACCTTCACTCTCTCCTATACGTGTTTGTTGATGCGTCGTCTGTAGGGACCGATTTATCGCGTCCTCGTCGCCATTTACGATGCCAACAGGACGCGATAAATCGGTCCCTACAGAGGTCGTGCCCTCCTGATATTCGACCTTTTCGACGATGTTGTTGCCCTTTATGGGGAAGCTGGGGACAACGGTTTTGCTGAACGATTCCATCAGGTGGAGCGCGACGAGACGTTGACCGAGGCCACACAAGGCTTTGAACAACTCTACATCGGAGGTGAGGGGCAATCTTGGAAAGTCGATCTTGAGGAACTCGGCATAGCGGGCGCGATAGGTTGGGGCGTGGAAGACCGCGTACATATAGGCAAAGACATCCTCCGGTCCAAACGTCTGCTGCAAGTCGCCCTTGCCATCTGGCACGAAGCGCAACGCCAATTTCTCCGACAGCGCGGCAACAAATGCTGGCGACAGGTTGGGTCGTCGTCCACCAGGAGCCGTCGAAGGCTCTTCCGTATCAAGCAGCGTTTTTTGCTTTGAGTTAGGGTAAAGATAAAGAGGGAAATATTGGATGCCACCTCGATATGGAAAGGTTAGTATCTGCTACTTGCTTCCCTACAGTGATTAAATTCCAGTTCTTCACCTCCAACAGCTTGTCCTTGACGACCTGTAGCAAGGCATAGATTAGGAAAACGTGCATGCCATAACTCAGACTCACGCGGCCTATCCATCAAATAAGGACCATAATAGCAAAAGCGGAAATCGAAAGGTCTATATAAACAAGGAGAAAATTCTTGTTTCCAATCTTCCAATTTTTTAAGCGATTTTCTTACATCACCTAAATTCCAATCTCTTGTATCAGTGAGTTTAAACTGTTCTGCTAACTGCTCGTCACTTTCACTCGCTCTTAGTAGTTGTTCCATTCTTGAATTAAGCTCATCTTTGGTGTAGTCTATAGCAAAATGGTCACTATGTGTTTTAAACCGTTTGCACTCGAGATAAAAGCGTGAGTAGCATTCCAAGACTGCTCATATTCTGCTGTTACATCACCCTCTTGTAGTTTAAAAAGATAATAGGGTGCTTTTGGCTCAAGTTCTTTCCATTCAGTAGTCTTTACATCATTTGCTGCTAGCCAATGATATTTACCATCTACAAGACGCCGTTCTTGCCCAACTTTTTCAAATACTTCTCGCTCTCCCCAAAGGTGTGCATGATGTACTACTGCTAGTTTAGATACGTTAGGTTTTCTTTGTTTCTTGACGAAGATACCAACAGCAACGCCTTGCTGGATATCAAAAACGTTTTTGTCACTGCTCCCATCAGGTGAGTGTTCCTTCTTTTTGATGTTGCCATGTAGGTCTAAGACATAAATATCATCGAAGGTTTGCATCAGGCTTTGACGCATGCCTCGAAAGGTGGGGTTGTCGAGATAGCCATGATTGGTGATGAAGGCCAGGATGCCGTAGCCTGTCTGCTCGATACGCCATTGCGAGAAGCGAATGAACTTTACATAGTCGTCATTAAGATATTTGGGGTTACGCTCGCCAAGCGGCTTACCATCGACCTCAAAATAGTTGCCGATTTTCTTGCTTTTGCCATCGTCGCCGTGCAAGAGGTGCTTAATCCAATCGCCGTTGTTGGCGGAGTGTCCAGAGTAGGGCGGGTTGCCGACGATGACCATAACGGGATAGTCTTGCTTGACTTTGGCAGCTTCGTTGGCCTCATCGGAGATGAAGCCACCGAGCAGGAGCCGCGCCGGACCTGTGCCGAGCGTCTGTTCAAGCGTGTTGGTGAGGTAGATGCCGAGCCGTTCGTCACTGCTGAAATCGTAGGCCCACGCCTCTCGCTCGGCTGGTGGCAGGTCGAGCGCGGCCAATTGCATACCAAGTTTGAGGTGCGCCACCGCGTAGGGAGCCATCAGCAGTTCAAAGCCGTACAGTCGCTTCAACAGATGGTCGCGTACATAGCCCGACCACATACCGGCGTTATTGTTCTGGCGAAAGGTTTGCCGAATCTGGTCAATGATAGTGTACGAGAATGTGCCAGTACCACAGGCAGGGTCGAGCAGCAAGACGCGTGGCATCTCCTCGGTCTGCACCTTGCCCTGCTCGTCTGTATGCGACATCAGGACCGTCGCGGTATCGGCAAGTCCATCGGGACAGTCGAATTGCTCGCGTAGCAGGATATCGACGGAGCGCACGATATAGGAGACAACGGGTTCGGGCGTGTAGTAGACGCCGCGCAACTCGCGCAATTTGGGGTCATATTGCGCCAGGAACGTCTCATAGAAATGCACAATCGGGTCTTCCTGTCGGGTGCGTTTGCCAAAGTCGGCCAGTACCGCATCCATATCGGTCAGTTCAAGCACCTGTGTTAGCTCGTTGACAAAGCCAATAAAGGGTTCCGAGTCAAAATCGGGACCAGCGATCATGGTGAAGAGTTTGCGGAGAAACGGATTCGTCTTGGGTATCTCCCTGGCGGCATCGTGCCTATCAAAGGCTTTGTTGCCCTTGTGATTATAGCGTGCGGCAAACAGTCCATAGGCCAGCGTTTGCGCGAACATATCGGCAAATTGTGGAATAGGTAGGTCTGGCAGCAACACAGCTTTGAAGGCTTCAAACAGGCCATCGAGCGTCTCCGATTGCATGCGCTTGGTGAAGACCTCCTCTACCGTGTCGCGGATAATATGCGTGAGGCGAGCCATGCGCCGCGCCAACTCTTCGGGTCGTCGAATTTGCTCAAAGGGTCGTCCCAGGAAACTGCCGAGCAGCGTCTCCAGTTTGGCGATCTCCTCTTTGTTGACGAGCAGCGATTTATTGGGTTGAATGGTGGCGATACGTGCCGTTAAGGGTTGCTTCTCGCCCTTGACGAACCAACGAAAGTCCAGGTAATCGGTGAGCAACAGGTTTTCGAGTGCGCGTTTGTAACGGCCCATCTGTTCGCCGTGCTCCACCTTGTCCAGCGACACATCCACGATATCCTTGGCCTCAATATAGCCAACCGTGAACACGCCGTTCCCGGTGTTGCGCGTGATGATATAATCGGGTGCGTTACGTTTCACCTGTTTCGGCTCGTTGATGGCGGTGATTTGTGGACCTCCAATGCCATGCAACAAATCCTGTAACGCTGGCCGAAACGTATGTTCCGTCGCGTTGCCCGACTTGTGCAGGTGTTCGATTTTCTTGAGGTAGTCGCGTACAAGTGTTTCGCTGCTGCTGCTCTCATCAATTCCATTCCATTTCCATCATACATCTCATGCCAACATTATCCATCCAATCGGATCACCATGTCCACCCACCGTAGGGACCACATTCATGGCGTCCTCCCGCCCAATTCATTGGGCGAGTTCCTTATATCATATAACCCTATGCAATCATTGGTGGATGGTGAGGACTGCACATTGCTTCGCTCGTGCAGAGGACGCCATAAATGTGGTCCCTACGGTGTTTGGACGCCATCAATCAGGTTCAGATGATGTTTGGACGCCATCAATTGGGTTCAGACGATGTTTGGACGCCATCAATGTGGTCCTTGCGATTTTCATTACGTCAAGGTTGAGCGCGATGTAAAATATCTTCTTGCCAAGATGCAGGGTTATTGACAATATAATTTCGGATGCGGTTCAAATCTGGGATGTCACGTATTACGTGTTCATATAATCTACTTTGCCAGACAAAATCTGGGATGGTTGTTTGACGAATGATACGTGTACACGCTGCTTTAAAGCTACGTACTACTTCGCCAAGAAGTGGTAGTTCACTATTATCGGCAGTACTATCAGCGTTATCACGCGGTGCTTGCTGCACATGCTCCGCATTATCTATATGTTGTCTAAAACGGGCAGGTATGTGGGACTTATACACTTCTTTAGGTGCTGGCGGTGGTGGACCTTCAAATACAATGATACCATGAAAGTGGTTGGGCATGATTATATATTCATCTAAACGAACATGTTTAAATCGTTCTGGTAATTTGTTGAATTCTAATTGAACAATAGTGCCAGCAAGACTTAGGTGTATTTGGGTATCTACTATGCTACTAAGCAAACACTGTTTATCAGCGACGCAAATAGTAATATAATAGTAGCCAGGTTGCCGATAATCATACGATTGTAAACGCATTGATTGACGATCAGGCAGATCATAATAATTTTTATCAAACATTATAACCTCATTTCCCCCATCAATGGGGTCCTTACGATTTTTATGATAGATATGATTGCCATATTGGAACTCGCGCAATGAATTGCGCCTCGGACGCCATAAATGTGGTCCCTACGATGGGTTTGTATGTTAAACAATATCGTAGGAACTCGCCCAATGAATTGGGCCTCGGACGCCATGAATGTGGTCCCTACGGTTTTGGCAATAGGCATGAATGCCATATATGGAGTCCTTACGATTTTTGCAATAATTCTTCTATTGTGTCGAGGACTTGCATGATGTCGAAGGGTTTGCCGAGATGGGTGTCACAGCCGACGGCTTTGGCGTGTTCCTCGTCGGCTTTGGTGACGTAGGCGGTGACGGCGATGATGGGCGTGTGCTGAAAGTCTGGCATTTTTCGCAATTGCGCCACCGCTTCCCAGCCTGTTATGCCGGGGAGGGACATGTCCATGAGGATGAGGTTGGGATGGTGGGCGACCGCTTGTGCTATCGCTATGTTGCCATCTTCAGCGAAAAAGAGGATGTAGCCTTCGTCCTCAAGGACTTGTCCCAGGAGGGTACGCATATCCTCGCTGTCATCGACAATGAGGATTGTTTTGTTATTTTGCACGTATTTCTATTGCTCCTTTGCGGCATCAGGCATGACGCGCAAGATAATAACGTCCGGTTTAGAGTTTTGCACAATATTTAACATTTGCAGTTCGCTTGACGCCGTTTTTACCGTCAAGCCAGCGTCGGACAGGACACGCTCTAACATCTCACGCGCCGAACGCTCTATGTTCAGGACAAGAAATGGTTGTTGCGCGACGGCTACATCGGACGTTCCATTTGTAACCTCTGCCTGCACTGTCGCCATACTGGGGACGGTGAGAGGCGAGAGTTCTTTGTGCAGGGCCACTTGACGTAGCGTGTTGAGCAACGTATCGCGTTCCACTGGCTTCACAAGGTACTCGTCGGCACCCAATACATGTGCGGCAGAACGATCTTCGAGCACGGTGAGCATAATGACCGGGATGCTAGAGGTAGCAGGATTTGAGCGCAGTTGGTGCAGAATTTGCCAGCCGTTGACCTCTGGCATCATCACATCGAGTGTCACCGCGACTGGCTGCAATCTCTGCACCATCTCGACCGCTCGCGTGGAGTCGTTGATACCGACAACCTTGTATGGTGAATTCTCCAATGCATTGTTGATAAGGCTGAGTACATCGGGATTGTCGTCAATCGCTAGCACCAGACGCTGGTCTTGCTCGTCACCCTCTTCAAGCGTTTCTATTATATTGGTGGTTGGCGTCTTACCATGAATAGCTAACGCGCCAGTATTCAGCCGTGAGTTTTGTTGTTCAGTACGCAAGGCACGAGCGCGAATGGGCAGGTATATAGTGAATGTACTGCCGTGATCAGGTGTACTTTGTAGTTCTAGCGTTCCACCCAGCAACACCGTTAACTGGCGTACAATAGAAAGTCCTAAGCCTGTACCACCATATTTGCGTGTGTTGCTCCCATCAACTTGATAAAACGCCTCGAAGATACGCTCTTGCATCTCTTGCGAAATGCCAATACCTGTATCATGGACAGCGATAGCGACTTGTTCAACGTCGCTGTTCTCAGCGCGGTCAGAGATAGTATTTATAGCTGTAAGTGGGCTTATACGACGAGCGGTTACAGTGACTGAGCCTTTTTCGGTAAACTTGAGCGCGTTTGAAATCAGGTTGAGAAGAATTTGGCGTAGTTTGATGGGGTCGGTTTCGATATTGTCGATGCCCTCTTCGACATCCCATTGCAACGTAATCTTTTGTTCTACGGCAATAGTGTGTGTCTCCTCGACAACGGCCGAGAGGAGTTCAGGAAGGTTCACGTCGATATTGTTGACATCCATACGACCAGCTTCGATCTTCGCAAGATCGAGCACGTCGTTGATCAGTGAAAGCAGATGCTGCCCGTTCTTGAGGATGCGTTCAATATTATTTTTTTGACGTTGATTAAAGCTCGCGCTATCACCGTTACGAAGCAAGATTTGACTGAAGCCAATAATAGAGGTCAGGGGAGTACGCAGTTCGTGAGACATAGTTGAGAGGAACTGGCTTCTGGCTTTATTCGCGTCTTCGAGTGCGGCGTTAAGTACTGTAAGGTCGTCGCGCTGACGGCGTAGTGCTATATTGGCAGACTCCTGCTCACGACTACGCTGCTCTAGCTCCTCTGTCTGCTCCTGAATGTGACGATACGCTTGTGTATTGCTAAGCGCGGCAGTAAGATTGTTTGCTACAACGTCCAAAACGTTGCGTGAATTCTCGTTCATAGGATAGACCGACCCCACCACGAGTACGCCGAGCAGGTCTTTGCCATCGGCAAGGGGGAGATGATAGAGTCCAGAGGGCAGAACATTGCCCAAAGCAGTTTTGACACTAAAGGGTACTTTTTCACCCTCATCACGTGAGGTCAGATAGAGCGTGTTGCGGCTCTGCGCCACCTGGCCCACCAGACCTTCGCCTAGCTGAAAAGTATTTTGTACCTGCTGATTGTCCACTCCCTGTGCAGCAAACATCGTAAGCTGTCGCGTGGGGTGATCATAGAGGTAGAGAATGCCTAGTTGCAAATTGAGTTGGGACAATACGGTACGCACAAACTCTTTCGCTAACGAGTCCAGATCGAGGCTTTTGGTCAGGATTGAGTTGAGCTGCTGGACGCTACCCATGATATCGCGTTCTTGCAAAGCGTTTTGCTGGTTCTGAAGTCGTGATGCCATCGAGTTAAAGGTACGGCCCAATTGACCTAGCTCGTTATAAGAGAGATCGGGGACACGTGCATCTAAGTTTCCTGAACCCACTTGTGCAGTTGTCGTTTGCAAGGTAGCTAACTGATCGCGAAGATTGTTGGTAAGACGACTAAAGACGCGCCATAAAACGATGATGGCGATAATCGAAAGCACAACAACAAAGATGATTGCAGCAGTGTTAATTGTGTTCACTTGCATTTGTAGATTTGTGAGGTCAGTATTGATCACTGTTTGTAGTTGGCTCTCCGCGCTACGGAAGGCATCGAAGGCAGCTTTCCCTTGTGTACTTGCGCGTTCCGAACGGGCAGTTACAAGATCCCCCGTCTCCATATTTTTAATTTGGACATTGGCGTAGTTGTTATACCAATCCGATGCACGATTATCAACAGCAAGAATAAATGGAGCAGTATTGCTAAAAGAACTGTTGTTTGTGCTATCCTTTAGTTTTTGAAGAGAGGCAACGTATTCTGGTCTACCAGTGGTAAAGGGGTCAAGAAATGTCGTGTTATCGGTACTTATATAGCCACGTACCCCTGTTTCCTGATTGACCATTGAATTTAATATGCTATCCAGGTTCTCTTGAATAGAGACTTTTTGTTCGCCAAGATTATACTGGCTTATAGAGGCAAAGATGCCTGCTGATACACAGAGAATAAGTCCAACCAATAAAAGACTAATAGGAGCAATAAGACCATTGCGGAGTCCTCCCACAAGGCTACGTTGCTGTATAGGTAGGGTACTTGTTTGCATAAATTCCTCTCGTCACATGTGGTATTGCTAGCATGCACATGAGTGGATATGTTCTTAAAATTATTTTAACATAGGGAGGCAATTGACATATGTTCGCTTTGGCTGCTATCATAAACTGTATAGTAGAGCAAACCTCTCCCAAAGGAACACGTTTGGCAATGTCGCCTCACATGGATTAATGTGAGGCTTTTTGTCTATTGGCGTATTGTTGCACATAGCACAACAGGATAAAACGCGTGATACGATCAGACAGGTCCGGTACATCCGAACAACCAACATTGCCCCCACCATTCTCGCAGTACCATCTCGATAAAGCCTACGACGAGATGTTCCATAAGGGGGGCACGGCACGGCATTCATATGAAGAATTATACCAACGATTGCTCGAATTGTCGATGGATACGCTACAACAGCGACAACAAGCAGCGGATGTTGCCTTTCTCAATCAAGGCATCACCTTCACAGTCTATGGAGGCGATGAAGGGACTGAACGTATCTGGCCGTATGACCTGCTCCCACGCATCATCACGAGTGGGGAGTGGGAGGTTATCGAGCGAGGACTGACGCAGCGTATTACAGCCCTCAACTTATTTCTTAAAGACATCTATCACGATGCACGTATTCTCACCGAGGGTATCGTGCCGCGTGCGCTTGTCTATAGTTGTAAGCATTTTCGACGTGAGATGCAGGGCCTGAATGTACCACATGACACGTACATCTCAATTGTTGGCTCGGACCTTGTGCGCTTGCCCGATGGGACATTCGCGGTACTAGAGGACAACCTGCGTGTGCCAAGCGGTGTATCCTATATGCTGGCGAACCGCCAGGTAATGAAGAATGTCTTTCCCACGCTCTTTGGTAGTTACGATGTACGCCCAATTGACCATTATGGGCAGGCACTTCTCAACACGCTGTCCTCGCTAGCCCCACTTATGCGCCCCGATCCAACGATAGTTTTGCTCACCCCTGGCGTGTATAATTCAGCCTATTTCGAGCATACGTTTCTCGCTCGCCAGATGGGCATCGAACTTGTGGAGGGGCGTGACCTGCTCGTTCATGACAACATCGTCTATATGCGTACTACGGCTGGCCTAAAACGGGTTGATGTGATTTATCGACGCATCGACGATGATTTCCTGGACCCACTGGCCTTCCGAGCCAATTCAACGCTGGGCGTTCCTGGTCTACTCAATGCCTACCGCGCGGGCAATGTTTCGCTGGCTAACGCGATTGGCACAGGTATTGCCGATGATAAAGCCTTGTATGCTTATGTTCCCGCGATCATCCGCTATTATCTAGGGGAAGAGGCAATTTTACCAAATGTGGAAACATATCTTCTCACGGACCCATCGAACCAGAAGTATGTATTGGAGCATTTGGACGAACTGGTGGTCAAAGCGGTAGGCGAGTCGGGTGGTTACGGAATGCTGATTGGACCATATAGTACGGCTGTGCAACGCGAAGAATTTCGGCAGGCTATTCTTGCCAATCCGCGCAATTATATCGCGCAACCGACACTTGCCCTCTCTCGCTCCCCTTGTGTTATCGACGGCCAGATCGAGCCAAGACATGTTGATCTCCGTCCATTTATCCTCAATGGAGACCGTGTGACGATTGTTCCCGGTGGACTGACACGTGTCGCTCTGCGGCGTGGTTCGCTGGTCGTAAACTCTTCACAGGGCGGTGGCAGTAAAGATACATGGGTCTTAAATCATGAGTAGGATGTTAACGATGAAGAGAGGTCTGGTGGGGACCGATTATGCTGTTTGAAAAATTAATGTGGATACATCGTAGGGACTACATTCATGGCGTCCTCCGCCCAATTCATTGGGCGAGTTCCCCAATTATCACGTGCAATGATTGGTGGATAACGGACTGCACATTGCTTCGCTCGTGCAGTGGACGCGATCAATCGGGTCCCTACGATCTATCTGCTTTATTTCAGGAGGTAGACTATGCTGTCACGTGTGGCTGATAGCCTCTATTGGATGAGCCGCTATTTGGAGCGAGCCGAACATACGGCCCGTTTACTCGATGTCAATCTTAATCAAATGTTGGAATCGGCCCAGTACGCTGATTTGCGCTGGGAACGGTTGTATCGTAGTCTCCGTGTCCCCGTATTAGAGAGTGGGCCAGATGAGGCATATCGTGTAACACAATCGCTCACTTTTGACACGGAAAATAGTGCCTCGATTGTGTCGTGCCTGGCATCCGCACGGGAAAATGCGCGACAGGTGCGCGAACAGATTAGCTCCGAAATGTGGGAGCAACTTAATCGTTTGTATCTCAGAGTCAAGCGCAGCAATATCGAAGAGATATGGCATGCACAGCCGCATATGTTTCTTGCAGGAGTAAAACAGGGTGTGCAACTGTTTCAAGGCGTGACCGATGCCACGATGAACCATAGTGAGGGCTGGCACTTTATTCGCGTTGGCTGCTATATCGAGCGCGCCTCGCAGACTTCGACACTGTTAGATGTACACTTTCGTTCGCTGATGGAGATACAGGAGCCGTTTACCAATGCCTCACTGGATTATATGAGTTGGGTCGGTCTGCTCAGGTCATGTGCCTCATTCGAGTCTTATTGCAAAGTGTACACGGCAAACTTCCAGCCCAACCAGATCGCCGAATTTTTGCTGCTCAACGCCGAGACACCGCGCTCGTTACGCTTCGCAGCGGCAATGATGCAAGGTGCCCTGCAATCTATCACAAAAATAACTACGGTGCGGAACGCGGGACGCGTTGAGCGATTGGCAGGACGATTGCGTGCTTCGCTTGACTACGACCAGATTGACGAAATTATGGGTGGCAGTATGCATTCCTACCTGGAAAGTATTCAGTTTCAGTGCCGTCAAATCAATGAGGCCATCTATCAGGTCTACATCACCTACCCAATCAATGTTGCGCTCACCTCCTAAGGATTATCAACATGTATTACAGCATTCGACACGTTACACGCTTTCGTTATAGCGCACCCATCAGCGAGAGTATCATGGAGGTGCGTATTCAGCCACGAACGGAGGGGACACAACATTGCCTGGATTTCCGTTTGACGACCAGTCCACGCTCACGTATCCTGGACTATCGTGGTGAACAAGGCAACAAGGTGCATCACTTCGATCTACCTAACCGCCATACACAACTCACGATCAACGCTCATTCACTTGTTGAGTTACTACCACCATCGGAACCACCAGAAGCGTTGGCACCGGAAGCATGGGAAGAGCTAGATGCGTTGACCGCCAACGATGAATATTGGGATGCACTGATGCCGAGCCATTTCGCTAGTCCAACAGAGTTGCTGTATGACTTGGCGAAAGAGCTGAACGTGCGGAGGCGTGACGACCCACTGACGGTATTGCGAGAGATCAACACAAGGTTACACGATAGTATCGAGTACGCGCCAGAGATCACAAATGTTGATTCGCCCATTGATGACGCGTTAACCGTTCGGCGTGGTGTGTGTCAAGATTACGCACACATCATGATTACGCTTGTACGTACACTTGGTATTCCGTGTCGCTATGTCAGTGGCTATCTTTTCCAGCAAGGTGGGCATAGAGATCGCTCATCAGAGAGCGCGACTCACGCGTGGGTTGAAGCACTACTGCCGGGTCTTGGCTGGATTGGTTTCGACCCAACCAATGATACGCTTGCAGGAGGGCGGCATATTCGTGTCGCGGTCGGGCGTGACTATGCCGATGTACCGCCAACACGCGGCATCTTTCGAGGGAGTGCGGAGAGCGAACTTGCCGTTACCGTCAAAGTCTCGCTTTCAGACGAGCTTCCATCCGGGTATGAAGCCATTGTTGCGCCAAAGGAAGAGGAGTGGATACCCGTCGCCACAACGGGCTATGAGCAACAGGAGCCGCTACCACAACAGCAACAACCACAACAGCAACAATAGTAAAGTATACAAGAAGCTGTGGTGTATGATGGAGCACTATAGTGCTCCATCATACACCACAGCTTCTTGTGTTAGTTGTACCATAAGCGAGATGTTGTATCGGCAAAGAGGGGACAAGCTTCGCGGAATTGTGCGACGAGTTGTTCCACGTTAAGCGGCGTTTGATGCAACACAGACGGTGTTTGAATATTCAACGTCAATATTTTTTTGTTGATATTACGTAGTGTTGTCTCGTACTGTGTCGCTGCCTTCTCCACAGAGATATTGAAGGCGCGCCTCTCGCTTGGAAATGGGGGTACGCGACGTGCTTTGAGCGTTTTGTAACGCCACAGCATCTTCGCAATTTTGGCTTCGGCCTGTGCACGCTCGGTACGAATATCTTTTATCAGTTCGACCTCGGCAGGGGCATAGCCGTTATTTTTGAGCAGATGATAGCCCATTGACTTATCGCCAGCATAGGGGTTCTCGTCAAACTTTAACGGTTTGCCATAGCCGGGGAGATTATCGAAGAGACCGCGCTCCATTGCATCATGTATTTGTTCTTCGACATAATGCATACGCGCCTTCTTGCGTGCATTGATGTCGGCTTGTTTCTTTGATTCTTCCTGGGGCTTTTGTGACCCTTTACGCCAATCTATAAATTCCATGCAACCTTCTCTCATATTCCAAAGCAGCGAGGAAGGGTGCTCTTTGGAAGAGACTTGTACGTTTTCTATTTCTTTAGATATTATAATTGTTGTTGTCCACCCAATGCAAAAATCTGTCATATAAGATAACAAATTACTCGTGCGAAACATTCTCCAAAACGGATGTTGCTATCGCTTGTTGTGCAATTGTGTATACATCGGCGAGTGGAATATTATGCTTCTGGGCGATGCGTTGACATTCTTCGTATTCGGGTGAGGCACTGATAATTTGAGTGCCTAAGCGTTTTACTTTGATGAGCATAGGGCCAAGTGGGGTGTCAATCTGTTGAGGGCTACGCTGAGCTTTGAGACGTTGCACTTGCTGGATACGTACACCAAGGGTCGTTGTTTCACGGAGCAGGATATAAGCAAATTCGTTCCCTTTTTCGAGTGGGCAGACGACCATGAGCATTATCGCAGGACGATTTTTCTTCATCTGCATAGGCGTGTAACTTACGTCCAATGCTCCTGCAATAAGGAGACGATCCATAAGTCCTCCAAGCAGTTCGCCACTCATATTATCTATGTTCGTGGAGAGCACCGTCACCCAATCACTATCAGCATCTCCATTAGCTTGTTGCTCTCCCTCGTGCAGTGTAGCAAGATAGAGACGAAGGCAAGGAGGGGAGGGATGTTCGGTAGGGACCGATTTATCGCGTCCAGGGGTGGGGATGGGCACACGTTGCCGCACAGAATCGTTGCCGACATGTTGCCCCACCCCACCCGGACGCGATAAATCGGTCCCTACAGGCGTTTCGGAAGCAAAACCGTAACTCACTCGCTGAATCGTCATCGTCGGTGTGTCAAAACGTGCGAGAGTTGCAAGGAGTGCGGCCGCCAGAGTTGTTACTCCTTCGCCACTTAAAGAGACGGGTTGCCATACAGCAGAAACACGACGAAGCATTTCTAGTGTAACAGGCTTTGGCCCAGAAACTTGACTACTAGAGGTTGAGATAAACCCACTTGTAAGTGGTAATGCGGAGGCATAGAGTTGCGTGATTTGTAGCTCTTTTAGTCCAACGACAACACTGATGAGCGTGATAAGCGAGCGTGTTTCTATCGCAAAAGGCGTATCAGCATCTACTATTGCCTCTGCATCTGCTATCTTTTGTAGTATCGCTAACATCGTATCTCGAATATACGGGGATAGAGATGGAGAGGATAGGAGAGTCTGGACCTCCGACCATGTATATATTTCTTGCTTTTGGGTAGCGTTATTAATGATGACGCGTGTGCCCTGTACGCCCTTGTCTACAACTCGTCCAAGCGCGAGATGATAGTCTTGTAGAGGCAATAAAGACAGGGTTTGTTGGAGTACGGAGAGCGAGAGGCCAGCATCACACAAGGCACCCAGGAGCATGTCGGCATCAATACCTGAATGACAATCGAGATATGCGATGTATGACATACGCAAAAGAATCCTCTCTTTACAGTTCTTTTCTTATGAGAGGTGACACTCTCTATTTCCCTCACCAGGGTACTGTCGAACGTGATTCCTCTCCCCAATTATGGAGTTACGCCCTCGACAGTACCCGCCCCTATAAGCTTTCAACGGTTGGTTTTCGGTAGGGACCCGATTGATCGCGTCCGCTGCACGAGCGAAGCAATGTGCAGTCCTCATCATGCGCCACTTCGCTGCGCGAGATCATGCAAGAGAGATTGCGGATGGAACTCGCCCAATGAATTGGGCGGGGGACGCCATCAATGTGGTCCCTACCGGGTATCTGCCTCTCTATTTTCCGCTTTCGTGGAACTGTAACGCATTACGATAGACCTCTACATAGCGAATAGCAGAAGCATGCCATGAATGATCGGCTCTCATACCGCGTTGCTGCAAAGTACGCCAGATATCGTTGAAACGATAGACTTCAAGGGCGCGCACAATGGCCGCAAACAGTTCCCAGGGGTCATAATTTGTGAACGCGAAACCGTTACCTTCGCCAGTGTGTGGATTGTATTCCTGCACCGTGTCGGCGAGTCCGCCCACACTACGCACAATAGGAACACTGCCATAACGCATCGCAATCATCTGGCTAATACCACACGGTTCAAACCGTGATGGCATGAGAAACATATCGCTACCAGCATAAAGACGTTGTGCAAGTTCTGTATTGAAGGTTAGGAATATTGCGACTTGTTCAGGATAACGAGCGGCAAGGCTCTGAAACATCTCATGGTAGCGTTGGTCGCCGATACCAAGTACGACAAATTGTACACCTTGTGCTAGTAGTGGTTGCATAATTTGGGCCAGCAAGTCGAAGCCTTTTTGGTCAGCGAGACGCGAAACCATTGAAATGAGCGGAACCTCGGCTCGTATAGGCAGGTGAGTCTGTTCTTGGAGTGCGACCTTATTTTCCGCGCGTGCATCTAGCGATGTAATATCAAAAGGTGTATGAATACGGCGATCATGAGCAGGGTCAAGGTCTTGATAATCAACGCCGTTAAGAATACCAAACAGCCGCTCGCGTCGTGCACGCAACATATGGTCAAGACGTTCGCCAAAGGTTGGGGTTAAAATCTCTTGTGCGTAGCGTTCACTTACCGTTGTGATGGCATCAGCAAAAAGAATACCACGGCCCATAATGTCAACGACGTTGGCAAGTTCCGCAATTTGAGGATAGACAAAACCGTTGGCGGCAACGCCCGCGACCTCAAGAATGCGATAGCCGAATATGCCTTGATAGGCGAGATTATGAATGGTATACACGGTAGCGGTATGAACAAAGAAAGGATCATCATGATAGACGGTGTGCATCCAGTTTGGCACAATACCGGTATGCCAATCGTTGCAATGGACGATATCGGGAGACCAGTTGAGGAAACGCACAGCCTCCAGCGCAGCCCGGCAGAACAAAATGAAGCGTTCCCCATCGTCAGTATAGCCATAAATGTTTTCGCGTTCAAAGTAACGTGGCGCATCAATCATATAGACGGGAATATTATCGCCAATTATTCCCTGGCATACTGTAACCTGTACGTTATAACTCCCCATTGGAACGGAGAGGTTCTCTATAATTGTTGTCAGTTGAAACCGTTCCAGATCAACCTGCCTATAACGCGGCATAACCAGGCGAACGTCGTGACCGAGGGCTTGAAGAGCTTTAGGTAGCGCACCTACCACATCCGCCAGTCCACCGACTTTAACAAATGGCACGATTTCAGCAGCAAGCATATAAACCTTTAGTGGCGGTTCGCTCTGCATAATCTTCCTTCTACTCTTTTGACTATCCTTCATTATAGCATGAACACCAAGGTTAAAGAAAATAAAAAACGGGATGTATAACTCTCCCTACTGAAACAAATCAGTAAAGAGAGTTATACATCCCGCGAACAACAAATGCATTACTACACTTTGTAACGATTGCGAACGAGGAATACAAACTGTATACCTGCAAGAATACCCATGAGCACGAGTAAGACAACGGCGTCGGCCTGTCCTAGTGTCGGCGGCTGTCCAGCAGCGGCTGGCGCAGGAATATTCAAGCCAGCGATGAATGGAATGTTTGGCTCCGTCTCACGGAAACCAGGAATTGAGAAGAAGGCAAATGCTCCTATGTAAATGAAGAGACACGTACCAACAATCAACCACATTCCTGTGCAACCTAGATTGTTTTCACCCACAACCGCAAACTCACGACGTGCCACGCTTGTCCAAACGGCAGCAAGTACCAGACCTGCACCACAAAGTAGCAGAGCGATGAGCAATTCCTCTGGATGCATGTGAACAAGCAGAGTTGTTAATGCTAAAACAGCGACAGTAGAGACACCACCGATAATAACAATGTTACGGTGTGCTTTCCACGCCCATATTGCTGCAGCCAGCACAATGAAGAAGTTTACCGAGACGATGGCATCGATAATATAGCCAGCTTGCGGTGAGAATGAGCAACTCGCGGGAATAGCAGTTTGGCGAGCGCAAATTGTCAGGAAGTCACCAAGGCCAATAAAGCTCCAAGAGTGTATCCAGGCAATAAGTGGGTAGGCCAATAACGCGAAGAGCACGAGAATTGCACCAAGTTGTGCAAGGCCGAGCGCACCAAAGCCATAGAGAGCCGCCATTGTGCGCTTACGTACAGGGCGCATCAAGTAGTGTAAGCGGAGTGCGAACGCACCAAGAACCAGGAAGACAGTTATACCAAGCAATGTTCCTAGAACAAGGTCAACAATCTTCGTGCCACGAAACGGATGAGCATCAACTATTTTACCATTGACCAGATGTCCAGGGAAAAGTGTTACGCCAATACCGGTGTCACTATAATAGGTGTAGAAGATGGTGAACGCAACAAGGAGTACGGTAGCGATAATAATCATCCAACGAATCATAGGCGTTGTGCCAAGATCACGACGGTCGGAATTACGCAGTTCTCCAAGTGCCAGGACACTATAAAACACCATAGCACCGCCAACACCCAGTATAATGGCTCCAATCATTACCAAGTCGAATGCTTGTGGCTGGAACCAGAGGAAGTTGCCTCCAAGGATCGGCAGAATATGTGTATTACTGGTTGGAAAGTACTGATTGCAGACATTTTGTTTCACACTACAGCCCGTAGTAACCGCAAGCAGCATAATCGCCAGCCCGACGAGGGACATGACCGCACCAAGCCCAGTAAGGATGATAGGTGGTAAAACAGGCTTAGGATCAAAGAGCAAGACGATAACTTGAATGACGGCAAAGCCAGCCAAGCATGTCAAGCCCATAGCCAACGACCCTTGCTCCGCACCTACAAGCGAAGCAGCAGTCATTTGCAAATAGATATAACTGGGTACTTGACCCACAAGCAAAGCAGCGATGAAAAAGAAGCCAACGGCAAAAACCATTGCACGTGCCCATGACATCTGCTCTGCTACATCTCGACGTTGTGTTTGTTGCATAGATCGCGAACCCTTTCAACATGATATGCTCTCATACCATGACAAGCGATCAGAAAAGAAACAGTGTCGCAGCTTTTGAAGCTGCGACATTTCAATTTTTTACGGAACTATCGTTAGTTCTGCAAGCATCGTGGGATGCACTGAGCAGAAGTAGACGAGAGTATGATTCGACGGATTAAAGGTATACGCGGCCTTGGTCACGGTATATGTGTAAGTATGTCCTGTTTGAACAAGAGGAACCTGCTTAGTCGAGTCAAAGATCTGTGGTGCAGGATTAGCGGTGCTTGATCCATCACCATGCAAGGCAATGATGGTATGACCAACAGAACTCTTATTGACCCAGGTGATCACCGTACCGACTTTTACCTTTACGTTGATTGGATCAAAACAAGACGGGTTACACACCTGGTTGGCAGCAGTGTTTGAGATGTTGATCGTAATAGCTTTCATAGCCGTCATATCAGTAGGCGCGCCGAATTGTCCAACTTTTCCTTGTGCCACGGCCGTAGCGTAAGCGGCAGGATTGCCAGTTAGCGGATTGCCAGCAGCATCGACGCCACCGTTTTGCAAGAAGTCAGGAAGTTTGTTAAAGCCATTGGCTGAAGCACCATAAGCAAAACCGTTCTTCTGCAAATATTGAGGGTCGGCTGAACGAACAAACTGGAACAGGTACTCGATGTCGTTGGTAGACAATGGACCATTAAAATCCTGACCATACACAATCGCATTTTTATTAGCTGGTTGGGGCACAGCAGGATTATAGATGCCACCATCGATAGTGCGATGAAGATCATCATCGCTCATCTTATTCAACGCATCAATTGTGTAGCCATTGTACTTGGGATTAATTACTTTATTATTAATAATGGTATAGCAGCCCTCGGTACAATACTGTGCATAGAGACCCATGCCCCGTTGTACCGCAAGAGTGTGTTGCTCATCCTTCGCGCTCGCCTGGTTATTTCCTTCGACAATCCAGAACACAGGGATCATGATAGAGACGATTGCCAACATAATAAGAGCACCCGACCCTGCCTTCTCAACTGCATTCGAGCGAGCGTAGAACATGTACAGCAAGCCACTCGTCGCCACTAATGCAACGATGATGCCTACGGCAACATATCCGAAATTTACCATAACTCAAACCTCGTGATGCATGCCTAACTATCTCTCAAAAAAGAAGAATACCGACATGATCTATTTACTTTGATAGCATTTAGACTACGTATCTTTAACAGCATCCTGTCTCTAAAAACAGAAAGACCATTTTTAGAGACAGGATAAAGTGTCTATGTTGTCAAAAGGTACAGCACAACTCTGCCTCAAAAGACCAGAGTTTTAACTTGCACTACATAGTTTTGATGGTGGGGCGATCAACTGTGTTGTATTATCTGGATGTGGCACTTTTGTGTTAAGCACCCCTGTATCAACAATAACGTCTTGCCCACTGAAGTTAAGTTGAAAACGGTTCAAACTAATTGGTGCAGGACCATCGAGCCACTCGCCAGTAACGTTATAGTGTGAACCGTGGCAAGGACATTTAAAACTTGAGCAATCGTCACGGAACGGAACGGTACAGCCCAAGTGAACGCACTTCTGATAGAGTGCTATCCAGAATGAGCCATCCTGGTCCTTGAGAACCGACTCGGACTCTAACTGACCGGCAAGTCCTTGAATTGGACGAAACGGAAAGCTGGCATCCATGTGAATAATGTATGTTTTCGCAGCCTGGTTATAAAACACGCCCTTCGACCCTTTAGTAAATTCATCAAGGGTCTTTGCCGCAGGGAAGTCACCCTTCAGACCGACTGTGATAGGAGCGCCAAACTGCCCAGCAAGGTTTGGATAAAGCATATATAATGCACCTGCAACGGCGGAGGTTGCGGACAGGCCCCATACTGCAAGCATAGACCTGCGTAAGAAGCGGCGACGTGATTGGCGTTGTTGGCCTATCTCTGCCGCTTCCGCACCACCACCATGAAGAACTTCATATTGTTGCGGTGTAATTGGTGGTGTATCAAGACTCATAATAAGTTATCCTCTTTTTCTCGGTTTCGCCTACAGGTCGAAGTAGAGACCCTGCCAGGGCCAGACCCACACCCACCCTGGTCCTCTAAAGAAGCTACCAGCGATAGTGATGAAGGCCCAGAAAACCAGAAACATGGTAAAGGTTACGATAGCGACCTTGCGGTCAGCATATGCGCGGCTGGGATTGCGATCTACATAGGGCAACACAGCCAGAGCGAGCAACGTCAAGCCAGGAGCAAGCACACCACCCGTTGTTGGTGGGAAGTAGTGCAGGAGTTCCTGCAAGCCCAGGAAATACCAGGGCGCTTTTGCCGGGTTTGGCGTAAGGTTTGGATTGGCAGGGCCACGCAATGGTGCATCAATTCTAATTGCCAGCATCGTGATCATAACGGTCACGATGGTAGCTGAGAAGAACTCACGAACCAGTAAATGGGGCCACACGAAGACCGAGTCTTCGAGTGGCTTCTCAACGCGCGTGATTGCTTCCTGCTTGACCACAGCCAGTGTACGGTACCGTCGCTGTGTCGCGGCGGCCTGTGTCTGGACTCTTGGTTCTTTCTGTTCAATTGACATGTTCGTATCCTCTCAAAGCGTAGAACAGACAGGTAATCTCTCTAACGGGTTGCGGTACCAGCGACAGGGACGGCACGTTCCGCACTCTCTGCTCTGGCTTCCAATTCACGACGTGAGGGAGGTGGAGGACCAGCCTCGCCGCCATCCTTACGAATACGCCAAAAGTGAACCGCCATGAGTAACGCACCTGCTAATGGAAGCAGAATGACGTGACCGACATAAAAGCGGATCAGCGTTGCCTGACCGACAGCACCGCCACCAACCAGGACCTTGTACGCGGGATCGCCCAAGAGGGGCGTGTATGGTGCCAGGTTTGTACCAACGGTGATAGCCCAGATAGCGATCTGGTCCCAGGGCAACAGATAGCCAGTGAAACTTAGGAACAAGGTAACAAAGAAAAGAAGTACACCAATAACCCAGTTGAACTCCCTCGGTGGCTTGTACGCGCCGTGATAAAAGACGCGAATCATATGGAGCGTTACCGAGACGACCATCAAGTGGGCTGCCCAGCGATGCATATTGCGTACTAGATGTCCAAACGAGACTGCGCTATTGAGTTGATTGATATTCTGATAAGCGGCTCGTGTGTCAGGAACATAATAAAACATTAGGAATACGCCGGTGATAGTCAGCAACAAGAACAGGAAGAAAGAGATGCCACCCATACACCAAGTATAGGTAATCTTCATGGCCTGGCGGCTGATTTTGACTGGGTGAAGATGCAGAAAGACGTTCCCCATCATAACCAGAGACTGGTTGAGGGGAGTGTCAGGATAGCCGTGTCGAAAGATCGAACGCCAGACTGTACTTTCGACGACCTTCTGCGTCATCACGTCGAGCAAGCTTTTATTACTGGTAGAGCTCACTATGCCTCCTCAAAGGATCAAAACTTGACCGTGTTTGGAAAGATAATTTGATTGCAAATATTCTTAACACTGTGTGGCAGATTATAGCATAGAACGTCCACACTGGGTACCCCTCTTAACCAAAAGGTTGGAACGTTTGCACTTCTTCCTCTAATTATAAAGCATAAAGGGGTCAAACGAGAAGAGTTACGCACTTTGGTAGTACATCAAGCTGAAACGAGTAATGCTATATATGTAGAGTACCTGTACGCCTCTTCTTCAACATCAGGTACTTACCTGATTTTTGGGCATTCCCTACCTGATTATTTTGTTATAAAGAGTGTAAAAGAATTGTTTGACACTAGAAACAAAAAGCCGATACAATTACAATAGTATAAAAGAGCGTATAAGTATCGCAAAGAGAACGGTATGATGAATGATTCCGGCATAAAGTATGAAGAGGTGGTTCAAAATAACAAGCTTCTCCGTCCACTTCTTGGTATCCCTGTTTTTTATAAAGTGTTACTTGCCAATAGTTTAATTATCTTTGTTGGTGCAACTGGTGGAACGTGGCTTGCCTCTCAGTTGAATAGTACGACCTATGCGCCAATTTCGCTTATCGTGTTTGTCGCAATCGGCTGGCTTGTTAGCGTGATCCTGAATTTTGTCGTGTTGCAAATAGCCTTTCGTCCATTGATGGACTTAGGGAAGGTGATGAAGCGTGTGCAGACGGGTGAACGTACTCTGCGCGCGTCTTTGACAGGCGTCGATCCTGAAGCGGATCAACTTGCGAGCACGTTTAACGTGATGTTAGAAGCGATTGACGAGGCCAACCGTGTACGTGCGAGCCAGATTATCAAGGCGCAAGAGCAAGAGCGTAAGCGTATCGCGCGTGAACTTCATGACGAAACTTCTCAAGTACTCACATCATTGCTCATTAGCCTCGCGGTGCTAGAGGAGTCTATCACGACGCAAGAGGCACGAGACCGCATCACGGAGACGCGGCGGTTAGCGCATCAGACATTACGCGCTATCCGAAATTTGAGTATTGACCTACGTCCAAGCGCACTCGATGATCTTGGCTTGTTGCCTGCATTGCGCTGGTATGTCAAGGAATACCAACAAAAAACCAATATACAGGTCGAGTTTCATACCACGGGTTTCAAGGACCGCGAACGCCTCTCACCTGAAATGGAGACAGCACTCTATCGCATTGTCCAGGAGTCGCTCACCAATGTTGCCAAACATGCTCAAGCGCATAAAGTAACAATTCTGTTGCGTGAAGAGGCTGATGCAGTCGATGTCACAATTACGGATGACGGACGCGGGTTTGACTTTGAAGAACTACAAAAGACGGGTGATCAGGACAGAGGTCTGGGATTAGTGGGTATGCAAGAACGCGCACTACTGCTTGATGGAACAGCAACAGTAGAGTCCAAACCTGGACATGGGACGGTGGTGCAAGTACACATTCCAGTGCTCTTTGTGCCATACCACGAAAAAAGTGCTCCTGCCGAACTTGCAGTGTAGAGCAACAAGTGGCTGTGTCATGGAGGACACATCTATGTAGGGGTTATGAGGAAAGAAATTAATGACGATACATATTCTACTTGCTGACGACCACACAATTCTTCGTGCAGGCTTACGCATGATGCTTAATGCACAGCCTGATTTTGAGGTTGTCGGAGAGGCACAGGATGGACGGCAGGCCATTCAAGAGGCACAGAAACTTCAACCTGATGTTATCCTGATGGATATTACTATGCCCGACATGAATGGAATCGAGGCAACACGGCAAATTAAAAAGCTGTTACCAGAGACAAAGGTCTTGATTTTGACCATGCATGAACATGACGAGTATGTGTTTCAAGCACTACGAGCGGGTGCTTCAGGATATATGCTCAAGGAGGCGGCGGATACCGACCTAATCTCCGCACTTCGTGTTATTCAGAATGGACAGTTTTATCTTTCCCCTACCGCACAATCGGTGATGGTTGGTGACTATCTGCAACGCGTGCGTACTGGTGAAGAGAAAGATAGTTATAGTAGTTTAACTGAGCGTGAACGGGAGATACTGAAGCTGGTAGCGGAGGGCTATACAAATAACCAGATCGCGGAACGTTTGATTATTAGCCCTAAAACGGTGGATACGCACCGCACACATGTTATGGACAAACTCAACTTGCATAGCCGTGCGGAACTTGTAAAGTACGCGATGCGGCGTGGCCTCTTGGAAGATTAATAAGGCGTTATTGTATTGGCTGTTACTGCACGATGTGCAATAACAACCAATACAATAACGCTCATTTATTCGCTGTCCGCGTCGAAGTCAACGGTTGGATCGCCTTCTTCGGCAAAATATTCGTCACTATAGAAACCGACATCCTTGCCAACATAAACGCTCACAAGAAAATCGTCACGTGGCATATCCGCTGAAAGCACAAGGTCCTCGTCGATCTGCTCGATGAGTTTTGTGAGATCCGCTTCTTCCAACTCGCGTTCTAAAATAAGAGTACCATGCACCGCCGTTGTAGTGAAGTGAATGTCTACGGTACCGATGCGATTGTTGCTCTGCAAGTTACTGCCTTGCATGATGTAGTAGCCCTCGGAATGGGGTGTACGAAAGTGTCGCTCGAAATGAATATCATCCATGCAGTGTATGTGCGCGGTCAAACTTTTGCCGCGTGCTCCTTTCTCGATGTCTCCCCTGTAGCCTCAAATACCTTTTTTTGTCGAGTATTACAAAGACAAAGGCATTATATCATAATCGCTTTTAGAGAAAGGTAAACGAATGGCGAATAGCAGAAAACACAACATTGTCTTCGTCGGTATACACATTTTGTGGTGCCATCTGCGTGAGCACGTACATATGATTACCATGCATAGTGGCAAGCATCGTTGTAGTGTAATTCGCTCCGTCTTGCTGCATATTTCCCTGTATCTGCTGCCATGATGCACCGGCAAAAGAGAGTGTTCCCAAAGGTTTTATGGCGGTCATCCCATTTTTCTTGGCCTGTTGCTGTACATATTGAGCGGCATCACTTGTATCACCAGTCACATTAAGCTTTACCTGAGCAGTATGACTACTATCAGAGAACAGGACTCCCGTTGCATTGTGTTGTACACTCCAACTATTTGGATAGGATAGGCTAACGCCAAGACGTGTGTCTTTGAAGTCTTGTAAGGGTTGCGTCACTGGAGAAATGCTAAATGGCTGAGTAAGCACAACCCATGCACCAATACCAAGTACGAGTACTCCCAGGAGTGCCAATAACACGATAAAGGGGACCCGACTCTTTTGGTGCCGAGCTGTAGGTGCTATAGGGCTGACGACACCTGTACGTTTCTCTTGTACCGAAGATTGTGCCAGTTTCGCGCTTGGGTATTGAGAAGGCTGAACCGTTCTAACAGGTTGCGGTGCCATGTTTGAGTAAGGTATAGGCGTATTCGTATACGCTTGCTTTCCCTGTTGTGGCTGTTCGATAGGAAGAGGCGTGTTGCCATGCATTGATTGAGCAGAACGAGGAGCCTGTTGCGAAGTGGGCGCATGATTGTTTGGCGTAGAAATGGTGTCGAGTTGCGAAATTGGCGCATGGTTATTTGGCGTAGAAATGGTGTCCAGATTTGCTATATCATCACTATACCGATCCGTGCCATTTTGTGAGAGTGGGTCTCCTATTGTCGTCTGCTCAGAAACCTCAAGTGGAGCCGTTGGAGCGTCCTCAATCTCGTCACGCTCCTCCTCAGGCTTACTTTCCGGTATAGGTGTAGGTGGATTAGTAAGTTCTTGCTCCCACACTTTGACACGCAGTTCACGCTCAGGAACTACTGGTTTGGGTACTGGGTTTTGTACCTGTTGTTCTTGTGGGACTACAGGTGCGTTATCTTTTGGGGTTGATGTGTCTTTGACAGAAACATGTGTGATAGGAGCAGGCCACGCGATAGAAGATGCAGTGAGGTTGTCGGGAGCAATCCTGCGTGTTGTACGAGGACGTGGTGATTGCGGAACCTGTTCTTGCGCGATGGGCTTCTGGACGGGTCGATGAACCATTTGTTCTCGCAGCACAGGCTTTTCTTGCTCCGGCAGTGGCATGGCAGGACTAGAAGTTGCAAGCGATTGAGCACTAAAGGGATGAGATGGCACAAGCATGCCACAATGATTACAAAAATGTGCGTCATCCTTGGGCAGGTCTTGCCCGCAATATGTACAAGCTGTTGCCACGAAACCTCTCCTGCATCCGATTAAACTAGAGCGATACTCATGCACTACGATAGCGCAAAAACATATATGGGTCAAGGATGATGACCCATACTAGTACATATTGTTTCTTACTTCAGTTCAAGCAACGCTTCACGCTCTGTATTTGTCTCTATGACATGCTGGTTTTTCACAATCTCAACCAGTTTCTTGCGTCCCTTCGGGCTACCGATCATCAAGACACCAACGAGTTTATTGTCACGGAAGAAGAGTTTGCGATAGTTCTCGTTACCTTTCTCACCTGGCTCGCGGCGAGAGAGTGTTTTGATATCTGACTTGCCCGACTCGGTAGTTCCCACAACGGCAATGTTGACATCAAAAAGTGGACTGGTATATGTTGGCACGTCAACATATGCCTCATGCGCGCCCGCCATATTCGCGCCAGCAATACGCCCATGTGCCAACGCGTTATCCCATGTTCCCATTGTATGATGAATACCTACAGTTGGATCGAAGAATTCCGCAACATCGCCAGCCGCATAGACGCCTGGTACGTTCGTCTCCAGGTATTCGTTCACCATGACGCCGTTGCGTATCTCAACCGATGTGCCAGAGAGAATGTGCGTGTTAAGTGTGATACCTAAGCCGATACCAATCATATCGGCCTGTATCTGGCGTCCTTGTTTTGTTTTGACATATGTTGGAACGCCATTTTTGGGAACAACTTCCTCGATTTCGTCACCATGAATAACTTCGACGCCAAATTTCTTCGCAATGTTATCAACGACTTCCCCACCATCGGGGTCAAGCGCGGTGCGTAACCAGTAGGGACCACGCATAATCCAGGTTGTATCGAGTTTGCGAACCGCAAAACCATCGCAGAGTTCATAAGAGATAAAGCTACCGCCATAAGCGACTGCGGTACGCGATTCAGCCATTTTTGCGACAATCGTTTTTGTGTCGTCAAGCGTTACAAAGTTATAGATATGGCTTGCGTCATCAGCACCAGGTACGCGTAGAGGGTTTGCCCAACCGCCAGAGGCTATAAGAAGAGCATCGTAGGGAAGATGCTGACCCATGTTCGTGACAACAACGCGCTCATCGGTGTGAACACGTTCGACAAGGGTTTCGGTTAATAGCTCAATATTTCGTTGCTCATGCCATGCAAAGTCGCGTATCATGACCTTCTGCTCGACAATCACTCCCTGTAGGAAGCGCGGCAGAGAGACGCGGTTATAGAGTGGGTAGAGTTCGTTGGTGATGAGTTGAATACTACAATTCGCGTCGTTCTTGCGAAGCGTCTCGGCGGCTGTCGTCCCTGCAACCCCATTACCAATAATCACATAGCGCTTCTCGTGTGTAGCCAACGTGTAGGTCTCCTTATCTGTCATCACACCCAACCTGTGAGGATGTTGTGCGGTGGTATGTAAATATATGCGAATCTTAGCACAGTTTTTGCAAGAGTGCTATAGTTGTGTTGAAATATCTTTTACTAGCATTAATATGCTAGTCTGTCGAACTTCTTTTGTCACTTGCCGCCTTTGGCGGCGAGAGGAAGGGGAACTGGGGCACAGCCCCAGACCCCAGTCAAGGGCTTGCACCCCTTGCATCCCTGCTTTTAGGAGCAAGCCATGCCTGAAGACTCTAAAGTCAATGTAAAAAGAGTGTCGTTGCAAGAACGGACATTACCAGTAGGCAATGTTGTTGGTATAAACGGGTATAGGGTAAATAAGGTCGCACTCAGGAAAAGTATTGAGGATGAAGGCCATTACATTCACGAGACACCACACTTTTTTGTTGTGATACGGTCAACCTTCCCCTGCGTGATTGTGATACATTGGTTTGCACCGGACGAGCTAGATGCTCATTTAGGGGATTATATATTACAGGAGCTAAAACCACTTGGCGTGCTCACAGATACACAGGACTTGGACGATGCTTTCGGAGCTGTAGTTGGCTCGCTTTACCCTCATGAAGCACAACTGGCGTGGTATATCTATACAGCAAACACGTTTCGACGCTTTCAGTTTCTGACAAATATGGCATCTTCGCTCTCCCACCGTTCCACTATGAACACCTTCGCTACGTTATATCGTCGTGTCTATGCGTTACAGGTCGGCGAAAGTTTTCTTGATGCAGGTTGTTCTTCTGGTTTTTTGCCATTGCTTATGAGAGAGTGCTTTCCCTCGTTGTCTAAGGTCATCGGTGTTGATATTCGACCTCATCCTTTTGCAACAGCACTAAGGCTAGCAGAGGAGCACGGATTGGAGAACGTACAATTTGTTCAGGCTGATTTATTAAGCGATACATTTAGGACATTGGGGGCTTTCGACACAGTAACGTTGCTTCATGTGCTTGAGCATTTTTCCGAGAAGGCCATGTATACCGTCCTTGCAAACCTGCTAGCGGTGACACGTCGGCGTCTGATTATTGCAGTGCCGTATGAGCATGGAAAAGCGGAAACGGTGTATGGTCATGAGCAGTTATTTTCACGGGCTAAGCTCGAAGCAGTTGGTCACTGGTGCCTTCAACAACTGAATGGAGAAGGCACTATGTGGTACGAAGATTGTGCAGATGGTTTGCTTGTGATAGAGCGACAACAGGCATAAAAAAGATGGCTTAGGCACAAACAGAACATTCTGTTTGTGCCTAAGCCATCTAAGGCGGAGTATTTGCTTAATGGGCAGGACGTAAGAATGATACGACTGCGGCAATAGCACTTAGTATGAATGACACAAGGAAGGCGAGATGCAAGCCTGACAGGAAGGGTGGAATAACGGACGCGAAGTGGCCCATACCACCACCTGTGATGAACACTTGTTGCACTGCATCGGCTGGTATCTTGCTCAGAGCCAGCGGGAACACAATGGCAATACTTAGCATTTGTCCTGTATTATTGAGCATGCTGAGAATGCCAGACGCGGCACCACGTGTATGTGGCTCAACGGAACTCATGATGGCATTTGTGTTAGGCGAAACGAACAGGCCGGAACCACCGCCCATCAGTGCCATGAAAAGAGCTAGCAACCAAAATGGTGTAAATTGCGTGATGGTCGTCAAGCCTAATAGTCCAAGCGCGGATACGAGCAGTCCGGCAGTTGCTAGAAAGCGTGAGCCAAGACGGTCCGAAAGCTGTCCGCTCAAGGGGCCAACGATCATAAATGCTGCACCAAAGGGCGCTAAGAGCAATCCAGCGGTTAATGGGTCTTTTCCGTAAGGGCCTTGTAAGAAAAAGATGAGCAGGAACAGTACGGCACCGCGAGCAATGCCATTCAGCAAGCCACTGAACGTCGCAAGCGAAAAGAGTCTGTTCAGGAAAAGACGCAACTGCACAATTGGAGCCTTGATGCGTGGCTCGACAATCGCAAACGTAATGAGGCTGATGATGCCCACGATAAGAATAGCAATAATAGCGGCTTGACTGAGCACCGGGAAGGCCAACATTGTTAGCGCGAGCAAGACACCTGTAAGACCGACAGTTAATGTAATACTGCCAATCCAATCAATAGGCTGGTGTTCGACGGGTCGGACAGGCTCACGCAAGCGCCAGATGCCCCATATCACGCCGAAGATGCCAATAGGCACATTGAACAAGAATACCCAACGCCAGGAAAATTCGGTGAGTAAGCCGCCAATGATTGGACCTATGAGGAAGCCCGCCGCACCTGCGATCTGGTTGATGCCTAGACCTAAGCCAGCTTTACCCTTCTTAAACGCATCGACCACGATAACGGTACTATTTGTGAGCAACAGAGAGGCACCTGCGCCTTGAATGAGACGCCCGATAATGAGGTCGGCACCGTGAAATTGCGCTTGCGCTAATCCGGCTATCAAAGAACCTAATGTAAAGACAACGAAACCGGCATTGTACAAACGCTTACGACCCCAAATATCGGCAAGACGACCGATGATTGGCGTTAGCACGGTTAATATCAACAGGTATCCCAGAAGTACCCAAATGATAGTGAAGAATGTAATATGCAGGTCTGTCAAAATGTTTGGCAACGCGATCAGTAGTGCCGAGCCTTGTATAGAAGCAAGGAGCGCACCAACGGTAGTGACAGACAGCGCAACCCAACGATAGTTGTCATGCAGTGTTGGGTCTACAGGGACCACATTTGGCGTGGCATCGTCAGTTGAAAGATTGGTAGAAGTACGAGACATAAGAAGCCTTTCCAGAAATTTTATTGTTCTCGCCGCGCTAAAAGAACGGCGATTGAAAGCATTACAAGTGTGAATAGACCGAGTACAGCGAGATCGAGGGGAACGCTTGCGGCGTTATAGTTCAATAGCATACCTCGGATAGCGTTGACACCATAGGTCAATGGGTTGAGCAGGAGAATGACTCCGAACCAACCAGGTACACCTTTCGTTGGAAAGATGGCACCAGAGAACATGTAGAGTGGCAGCGTAATAAAGTTTTGGAGAGTGCCAAAGTTCTCAAAATCCGAGATGCTCATAGCAATAACAACGCCAAGTGAAGAAATTGCCAGAGCCGTTACAAACATCGCAAGCAACGTCGCAAGTACATTCAATGGTGTTAATGCAACCGATGCAAATGGCGCAAATACTAGTACAATCGCGGCTTGAATTGTTGAACTACTAGCACCGCCAAGACATTTCCCAATTACCAGTGTGTTACGAGGAGTGGGAGCAACCTGTACCTCTTTAAGAAAGCCAAATTCGCGGTCATAGACAATAGAGATCGCTGATTGCAATCCACTAAAGATGAGCGTCATTGCGATGACGCCAGGAAAGACGAATTGTTCGTAGCTAAGACCAGCGACGGGAACAAATGACCTGCGTAAGCCAAAGCCCAGTGCGAATAACCACACAAGAGCACGAGCAATAGCACCATACAAACGGCTGCGTTGTCGCCAGAGGCGGCTCATATCGCGGAGCCAAATCATTGCGATACCCTCAAAGTCGATAAGTGGCGTTTTCACCACTTTGACGTTCGTGGGTATTGCTTGCGGAGTGCTTTGAGGTTGTATATCAAGCATGCCTAATTCTCTTTCTTTTTAGCTTAGCGTCGCAACCGCCCACGACTGCGGAGACGTGCTCCCATTCGCTCCCTCGCCCCAACAGTTTCTTCACGAATGACACGTCCTGTGAGACGCACAAACACGTCTTCGAGACTAGGAGCTTTCACAGTAACGCTGCGTACTTCGATATCATGAAGTGTAAGATAGCGAATAAGCGACGCTGCTAATGCTTGACCACTTTCACCTTCGATGCTCAAAGCACCGTTGTCGTGGTGTACTGGTCGCCCTGTCCATTGCGTAATCTCTGTTTCGGCGAGTACATCGTCGGAGGTTGTAAAACTTACGACATCTTGACCAACGCTCTTTTTAAGGGCGGCAGGCGTATCGAGGGCAATTAAGCGACCATCATCAATGATGCCGATGCGATCACAATACTCGGCCTCTTCCATATAGTGTGTGGTCATGAAGATGGTAAGGCCGGTTGTCTCTCGTAGACGCAACACATGTTCCCAAACACTACGGCGTGTTTGAGGATCGAGTCCAACGGTTGGCTCATCAAGAAAAAGCGTTTGTGGCTCGTGAAGGAGTCCACGAGCCACTTCTAAACGCCGCTTCATACCGCCTGAGAAGGTTTTTACGATATCTTTGCGTCTATCATCGAGTCCGACAAGCTGCAACAATTCACGGATACGTGTCTCGCGTGTTTTTGGCGGTGTATGATAGATCATGCAGTGATAGCGTAAGTTTTGTTCAGCGGTTAGGTATTCATCGAGCGTCTGATCTTGAAAGACAATGCCGATGCTCTGGCGCACGGCGGCTGCTTCACGTTCGATATCATAGCCGTTGACGAATGCACGTCCCGAAGTGGGATGAAGCAAAGTACAAAGCATTTTGATCGTTGTACTTTTGCCAGCACCATTGGGTCCTAAGAAGCCGAAGGTTTCGCCACGCCCCACTTCAAAGTTGATGCCTTTGACAGCTTCAATCGCCCCAAAGGAGCGAGTTAATTGCTCTACTACTACAGTCATAGCTAGACCTCAATCAGATGACGAAGAGCTGGTAAGGCATGCGTAATATACTCACGTTCACCAGCAGTTAATTGTGCAAGACGATGATGAAGTGAGGCAAGTCGAGCATTGTCGTATGTTGTCACAACATGCTGTCCGCGTAGTGTTGGTTTCACCCATACGGTGCGCCAATCAACATCATCACGAGTACGTTCGATATAGCCACTTGCCAGCAGACGCTTGACCATCGCGGTGACTGTCGAAGGCGTCACGACAAGATGATCGGCGAGTTCTTGCATCGAACATTGCTTATACTGAACAAGAATACGTAATAAGGTAAGTTGCCCCGGTGTCGCACGTAATTCCGAGATGGCCTCTTGTAAATCTCCGCTTCCCTCTGGTGCTTCATTGTAAAGTGGAACGTCCGCGTTTAGGCGTCGCACCAACCTTGGTGCTATATCAAGCAAAGACTGTGCAAGGTCTAGCTCTCGTTGTATTGGACTATCTTGTACCATACCTCTTCCTTTATCACTTTGACACTCTAACTATATTATACGCATAATATTAAATAGATGTAAAGGGTAAACGATGCCAAACAGATAATAAGAAAACTCTCCTTTTTGAGTGTATATACTCGAAAAGAAGAGTTCGGTGACGTGCAAATGCACTATTTTCTATAGCACACTGTCTACTAGTCTCTCAACCTTAATATTATGATGAATGTCGTAGGGACCACATTGATGGCGTCCGCTGCCTAATTCATTGGGCGAGTTGCATCCGCAATCTTTCTCAAATGATCTCGCGCAATGAATTGGTGCAAGATGAGGACTGCACATTGCTTCGCTCGTGCAGTGGATGCCATCAATGTGGTCCCTACGAAAACCGTCAATTGAAGATTGGTGAGCTTCTACGCGTCTATTTGTACCTTGCCCTCGGTGACATTCCCAGTGGGGTCGATGTTGAAGATACGAACATAGGGAGCGTCGGGATAATGACGATGGGAGTAAATGATGTAGAGATAGCCACTACGTTTGGCCCATTCTTTGTCGCGTTCAGAAGGGTAGGCTTCGCTTTTGGGATGGGAGTGATAGTAGATCATCTCACCATCGTAGTCGTCGATGTCATTGTAAATGCGTACAAGGTCGGCCTCGGCGATGATAGAAAAATCATCGGGGAATTCAGCAGCGTTGGCGGTCGGATAGTGTTTAACAACACGACCTTCCACGCTCCCAACCGCACCGCAGCCCTCGTTAGGATAGCTTGCTACGATATGTGCGGTCATCTCCGCATATATTGCTGAAGGGATATGTACGACAAAGGTATCGGATGACGTATTTACCATAATATTTTCGCCTCTAAATCATCTTCGAGTTCGTCGAGTTCGCGTGTCCACAGGTCCTCGCTTAGATATTTCCAGCCACCATCAGCGAGAATGGTCACAATCTTGCCATGCTCCATTGTCGCGGCAATACGTAGTGCGGCGTGGAGAGATGCACCGCAAGATGGGCCAGCAAAAATGCCTTCCTGGTCTTTCAATTGGCGTGTGCGACGAATGGAGTCCATACCAGACACAAGAATTTTGCCATCGAGTAGTGATTGATCGAGGACAGGAGGGACGAAACCATCTTCGAGGCTACGGAGACCTTGTACACCTTCGCCCTGCATTGGCTCAGCCGCAATAATTCTTATCGCAGGATTGTACTCTTTCAGACGCCGGGCATTGCCAGTGAGTGTGCCCCCTGTTCCTAAGCCAGCAACAAAGACATCCAGGTCCGGCAAATCGTGAATGATTTCAACGGCGGTGTGCTCATAGTGTGCGCCCGGATTTGCAGGATTGCCATACTGATAGAGCATGACATAGCGGTCATCTTGCTGCGCGAGTTCTTTTGCCATTCTCACTGCACCATTACTGCCTTGCGCGCCCTCAGAAAAGATAATCTTCGCGCCGTAAAGTTCTAGCATTTTGCGCCGTTCTTGCGTTACGTTATCGGGCATAACAGCAACAAACGGATAGCCTTTCACACGACAGATCATGGCAAGAGCGATACCAGTATTGCCGCTTGTTGGTTCAATGAGAATAGAGTTGGACTTAATTCTGCCGTGTGCCTCCGCGTCCTCAATCATCTGTTTGGCAATGCGGTCTTTGATGCTTCCTGTCGGGTTCGCACCCTCCAATTTCGCATAAATTTCTACGCCCGGATGAGGACTGAAGCTTTTCAATTGTACGAGTGGAGTATTACCGATGGTCTCCAGTATATTTCCGTAGCGCATATTTTTTCTCCTAATTAGTCCTTCTTTACGCTCCAATACTCGGCAGAAGAACGTCTAGCGTCCACCCGCCATTGCTGGAAGAAGCGTGATCGTATCGCTTGGGCCAACGGGCGTTTCAAGTTTCTTAAGGAAACGCACATCCTGGTCATTGATATATACATTCACAAATTTGCTGATCTCTTCAGATGGTTGAATTTGCTCTTTTAATGCTGGATACCGCTCATAGAGGCTGGTTAACACTTCATTGAGTGTGGTACCCTCCGCGCTTACCTGCTTGGCACCACCCACTGATGAACGTAGAATTGGGGCTAGACGAACGTTTGCCATAATATTCTCTCCTTAACAAAGTTGTCGGGACACTTTTGAGTCAGTGTCCCGTATTACACGCTTTATGTACTGGAAAGGTGTCTTCACTAAGGAAGACACCTTTCTGGATGAAAACGGGTTATGCTGGTACAGCACAAAAGTCAGCATACGTGGGCAAGTTTTCTGGATGTCCATGTTCGCCACACGCGGCACATTCTGGATCGCGGAAAAGACGTAGCTCGTTGAATTCGCCAGCGAGAGCATCATAGGTCAACATACGACCCACCAATGGCTCACCGATGTTCAGCAGCAATTTGATTGCCTCGGTAGCTTGTAACAGACCAATAATGCCTGGAAGAACGCCCAACACACCTGCCTCAGCACAACTTGGCGCGAGTGCTGGTGGGGGTGGCTCTGGATACAGACAACGATAGCAAGGTCCATCATAAGGCTTGAAGACGGTTAATTGTCCCTCAAAGCGGAAGACACTACCATGAATGACGGGCTTGTTTGCCAGTAATGCGGCATCATTCAGGAGATAGCGTGTAGGAAAGTTATCGGTGCCATCAATGATCAAGTCATAATCAGCAATAATATTGCCCACATTCGTCTCGTCCAAACGCTCGATGTATGTCGTAACTTTTACGTCTGGATTCAAGGCTTCGAGCGTCTCACGAGCGGACTCAGCTTTGTATTGTCCAATACGGCTCGTGTTATGCAAAATTTGGCGTTGTAGATTGCTTTCGTCAACCACATCGGCATCGATGATACCGAGTGTTCCGACCCCTGCGGCCGCAAGATAGTATGCAGAAGGAGAGCCAAGCCCACCAGCACCAATGAGCAATACCTTTGAGTCCAGCAGCTTTAACTGTCCCTGTTCGCCGACTTCGGGGATAAGTGTGTGACGGCTATAGCGTTTCGCCTGAGCTTCGTCAAGGGTACGAGGTTGCACAAATTTATAGCCACTGCCCTTCCACTGTCCAAAGCCACCTGCCATCGAGACAACATCCTGGTAGCCCATTTGCTGCAATGTGCTTCCCGCCATGAGTGAACGCACACCACCAGCACAGTAGAGCACAACCTTTTTCGATTTATCAGGGACAGCTTCCTCTATCTGTAATTCCAGATAGCCACGCGGTACATGAATAGCACCGGGAATGTAACCCTGGTCCCATTCGTTCTTTTCGCGCACATCAACCACTACCACGTCCTGGTCGGTAGTATCTTGCTGATGAGCAAGCGTGTCATTCACCTGAGCAGCTGACCACTCTGGCACCTGTTGACGCGCCCGTTTCAAAATCTCACGTGATGCATCACCCATGAGTTCTTCCCTTTCACGTAGGTAAACAATATATATCTATGGTTTTATGTAAAATAAAGTTGAAAATGTTTGCTAATGCGTTCATAGGTACTAACATATGCATGGTGGTAATTATTCCAATCAAGACATGTTCAGGATGTTTTTTATATGGATTGGTGCTTGCAATTTCCTAGCTCTGCTGATACTCTAAAAAGAGGAATGAGGGATGTAGAAAGCTGTAGTAGTAGTATTCAAGGAGGAAAAATTTGCCAAAGATTGCTTTTATTGGTGCTGGAAGCGTTGTTTTCACCCTCAATTTACTGGGAGACATTTTGACGTTTCCCGAACTGGCGGAGTCTGAGATTGCGTTAATGGATATCGATGCCGAACGACTTCGCATAGCAGAGATTATGGCGAGGAAAGTTGCGGACTCGCTTGGAGCGCATCCAAAGATTACAGCATACTCTGAACGTGTAGCCGCACTCGAAGGTGCGGATTACGTTATAAATACTATTCAGGTTGGAGGGTATCCCTCAACGGTCATTGATTTTGATATTCCTAAGAAATACGGATTGAGGCAGACGATTGCCGACACAATGGGCATTGGTGGTATCTTTCGCGCTCTACGCACAATTCCTGTGATGCTCGACATGTGCCACGATATGGAACAGGTGTGTCCTGATACAACGTTTCTCAATTATGTCAATCCTATGGCGATGAACACATGGGCGGTGTCAAAGGCAACCTCCATCAAGACGGTGGGATTGTGTCATAGTGTGCAGGGGACAGCACAGCAACTGGCACAATATATGGATATTCCGCTCAAGGAGCTTACCTATCGCTGTGCTGGCATCAACCATATGGCCTTCTATCTTGAACTTCAGCACAATGGGCAAGATGCGTATCCACTGCTACGAGAAGCAGCGCAAAAGCACGATGTGTGGGAACGTGACCCAGTACGCTTTGAGTTATTTCAGCGACTTGGCTATTTTGTCACGGAGTCGAGCGAACATAGTGCCGAATACAATCAGTTTTTCATTCGCCGTGACCGACCAGACTTGATTGAGCATTTTCATATTCCATTAGATGAGTATATCCGTCGTTGTCAGGTGCAGATTGCATGGTGGGAAGGAATGAGACAACAGTTATTGGATGGCACCGCAGATATACATCCAGAATTAAGTGGCGAGTATGCGGCTCTGATCATTCATTCGCAGGAGACAAATACACCGCGCGTCATATACGGGAATGTCATGAACAACGAGTTGATTACGAATTTGCCACAAGGCTCATGCGTCGAGGTACCATGCCTTGTCGATGCAAGTGGTATTCAACCAACACGCGTTGGAACGCTGCCTCCGCAGTTGACCGCGATGCAAGTGAGCAATGTCAGTGTGCAGGGGCTTGTGGTTGAGGCGGTACTCACAGGAAAGAAAGAGCACGTTTATCACGCAGCCATGTTCGACCCTCACACCTCTGCTGAGTTGACGCTGGACGAGATACATCACCTTGTTAATGACCTGTTTGAGGCGCATGGGGAGATCATTCCGCAGATGAAATAAACAAACAAGAAACGAGGAGAGTTCGCACGATGCATTGTGCGAACTCTCCTCGTTTCTTGTTTGTTTAGCGTTTCTCGTGCATTGCTAAAAAGAGACGCTCTGGCGTGATTGGGAGTTGTGTAGCACGCGTCCCTACAGCGTCGTAGATGGCGTTTGCGATTGCGGCTCCAACGGGAACAACGGGAGGCTCACCAACACCCTTTGCCCCAAATGGGCCGAGGTCAGAAGGCACCTGAATGAGTAGTGACGTAATAGTTGGCACATCCTTACTTAGAGGCAGAGCGTAGTCCATAAGGGTTGAGTTAAGCAACTGGCCCTCTTCGTTGTAAACAAGACCCTCGAAGAGTGCCCAGCCGATACCTTGCGTCACACCACCATGAATTTGTCCCTCGACCTCTGCTGGATTGATGGCGAAACCAACATCCTGTGCCGCGACATACTCAAGGACACGCACCTCACCTGTGTCAGGGTCAACAGCGACCTTCGCAAGATGAACGGCGTACATAGGTGAACTTACCTTGTTTGCGGCACGTCCACGCCCATATACTGGCTCATAGCGACCCGCGAAGCGCATCGTAGCACTCGCTATTTGTCGCAGTTCAACGCTTTTGCTAGGCGCGCCTTTGACCGATACCTTCCCATCAGCGAGTTCCAGGTCTTCCGGCGAGGCTTCAAGCATCTCGCTGGCGATATCAAGTATTTGCTTGCGTGTATCACGCGCTGCGTTGAGCACAGCGGGACCCATAGCGTAGATTGTCTTACTGCCACCTGTACCACCACTATAGGGCATTGTGTCCGTACTATCATGTGCGACTTGTACGGTGTCTGAAGAAGCTCCCAGCACATCTGCGGCAATCAAAGCTAATGATGTATCGGAACCAGTGAGGTCAACGGTTCCGACAACTACAGTGAAGGTGCCATCTTTTTCCAGGCGACAAGCAGCAGCAGTAGGCTCTGTACCACCGGGCCAGCCACCAGCCGCAAGGCCAATCCCTACCTTCCATCCTTGAAGGTGTGCAGGTGCTTCTTTTTGTGTCTCCCTGTTGATCCATAATGGATGGTTTTGTACCGCATCAAGGCATTCAAGTAACCCAATGCGAGGCCATCCTGTTGGGCGTCGGTCAACGGCTGGATCGCCAGCTTTCAGGGCGTTTTTCTTGCGAAAATCAATAGGATCCATGTTCAACACTTCGCACAATTGCGCGACAGTCAATTCGAGGGCGAATGTGGCTTGGGGTGCGTTGGGAGCACGGTATGCACCAACACTGACCTTATTAGTCAGGACTTCGTAGGCACGAATATCAACATTGGGGCAACGATAGGTACTAGCAAGAATGAACGCGCCAAGACCTGCTGAAGCACCAGGATAAGCACCTGCATCAAAAACAGCTTTTGCCTGCAATGCGATCAAAGTACCATCTTTTCTTGCGCCAAGCTTTAGTGTAATTACGGCTTGTGGCGCGGGATTACCTGCAAGTAGGTCTTCTTGCCGTGTGTAGGTCAGACGCACTGGTTTGCGGATAGCATGAGCGGCGGCGGCGGCGAGTGGTTCAATCAGGCCAAATTTTCCACCAAAGGCTCCGCCTATCGGTACTGACTCTACTCGTACCTGGCGATCTGACAGATTAAGAGCCTCGGAAATATCCTCACGTACACCGAACATGCCTTGCGCGCTAGGCCATACGGTTAACTGATGTCCTGACTGACTTGGCACAACGGTAATTGATTGCGGCTCCATGTAGGATTGATGGACTGAACTGGTTTTATAAGTATATTCAACAGTAACATCGGCCTCACGTAGACCTTCCTCAATAGTACCAAATTTGAGATGCGTCTTGTCGCTTACATTTTTCGACAACACCTCTTCTTGCTCCTCTACCACCTCTTCGGCGGCAACAGAAGCGTGTGCGCCGCCACCAGCGATCTCGGATACCTCGTTTTCCAAACGGGTGCGCGCTAGAGGTGCTTCGGGTGCAAGTGCAGCAATGGGGTCAATGATAGCTGGCAGTGGCTCGTAGTCTATATCAACAGCGGCGACACCATCTTGTGCAGCTTCTTCTGTTTCCGCGAGTACAATAGCGACAGGATGCCCACTCCAGAATACCTCGTCTTGTGCAAGCGGAGCTTGTGAACGAGAGGAACTGGTTGCCTTTGCCATTCCTAGTGTCTTACTTGTATAAACGGCGACCACACCTGGGACTTCGAGCGCAGATGTGATGTCGATGCTTATGATACGCGCATGAGCGTAGGGACTCAGGACAAGTCTGGCGTGTAGGAGACCCGCGAAGGGAAGATCACCAGCATAACGTGTGCGACCAGTTATTTTATCAAGTGCATCCTGGCGACGTGTGGGCTTACCTACCGCGCTATGATGCGTTGTAGTTGGATCAGTTGTTTGTGTCATGAAAGATATTGCTCCAGTGAAAGATAGAATGCTTCATCCTAGAAAGTGTAGCACAAACATGGATTGCATGTCACGAGACAAGATATGCTATAGCTTTCGAGCAAGAATAACGCCCGTATTCAGGCCAACCGTATGCAATCCACCAAAAAAGCGAGCGTGCTCGATTTTCACACACCGGTCCTGAATGAACTCAAGTCCCGCATCTTGTGCTTTTTTACCTGTCTCATCATTGCGAACACCAAGTTGAAGCCAGAGGACCTTGGCCCCAATAGCCGCTGCTTCATCAGCGATGGGAGGTGTGTCTTCTGCTTTGCGGAAAACATCGACAATCTCGATCTGCTCACCAGCATTCTTCGCGTCGGTCAAGGACGCATAGACGCGTTTGCCAAGCAGCGTTTTGCCAGCATAGCGGGGGTTGATGGGAATGATATCATATCCCTCTGCTTGCATGTAGATAGCTACAAAGTGGCTCGGTCGGTATGGGTCTGCTGAGACACCAACGATAGCAATATGTTTGTACTGTTGCAAAAGTTTTAGCCGATCATGCATGTCGGGAATTTGCATACTCATGATAATTTCCTTGTTTAGTCAACCTATGTTGTTACTTTCTTAATCCTGTTATACCACAAGGACAGGAATACCATATATTGCCTGTTTCAAGAATTTGAAAAGGTTCAAGCACTATACATTATTATGTCTCTTTACAAACTCTTCTATGCATAACTGTTGTAAAAAAACAGTAATCTCTTTTTGTTTATATAACGTAGAAATATACAGAAGGCATGCAAGGTGGGTTATCTGGTCTGGGATGGCGCAGCGCTGCCGCAGTGCATACTTTCTATATTTTATCTATTATTACGTGCTTTTATGCTTTTTAGTCTTTTAAAATTATATTGTCAACAAGGGGATTTTTTTGAAGGGTATAATCAATCGCTTCATCTAGCGTTTGTATCTTTCGTATCGTTTTTGCCGTTTCTTTTAGGATATCTAGCACGCTCGGCACTCCTTTATCAATGTACTAAAGTATGGTACCATACCAACATCAATTGCAGAGAAAAGGAAATTGCGTATAATGCGAAAAATACTGTATTTGGATTGCCATTCAGGTATCAGTGGCGATATGTTTCTTAGCGCGATGCTTGATGCTGGACTTTCATTTGAGACGTTGCAAGAAGCGTTATCAGGACTGCAGATAGATGGCTATCAGCTCGCGTTTGAGCCATTTCACGATAAAGGCATACGTGGATCTCGTTTTCATGTTCTGATGACAGAACAGGAGCAGCCACATCGCCATTTTTCGGATATCGAAGCACTTTTACAGGTATCACATCTACCAGAAGCAGTACGCGATACAGCTATTGCAATCTTTCATACGCTTGGCGAAGCAGAGGCTACGGTACACGGTGTATCGCTTGAAGAGGTACATTTTCATGAAGTGGGAGCGATTGATGCGATAGTTGATATTACAGGGGCCGCTATTGCATTACATACGCTAGGTATTGAACAGGTGTATGCTTCTCCGTTACCGTTTACACATGGGCATCTCCGTATGGCACATGGATTAATGCCACTTCCTGCACCAGCTACACTTGAAATCTTACGTAAAGTGAAGGCTCCTTGGGTGCCATGTCCTATTGAGGGAGAACTAGTGACACCAACGGGAGCCGCCATTCTCGCAACGGTTGCACGCTTTGAAACGCCTGCAATTGCGATTGAGCAGGTTGGTTATGGTTTTGGGCAGAAAAAAATAGCATGGCCCAACTGCGTTAGAGCATGTATAGGGCATGAGTACGAAGGTATTGGCATGGTAAGACAAGAGACGATAGCGGTTCATACGCACAACCATAAAACAGAGGCTGTGTGAATTTTGAAGGAGGCACTGCTAGCGGTGCCTCCTTCAAAATTCACACAGCCTCTGTTTTATAAAAGCTTACTTCAGGTTTAGCTTCACATCCTCGGTACCATCATCTTTAGCACCGGTGGCAAGTCCCTTGGCGACAACGTATAGGCGACCTGCAACGCCAGAGGGTGCGTCCCAATATTCGGCGTTCTCGACATTTACCTTCAATAACGCTAAATCTGGATCATCTTTTCCGTCTGGAAACCACGCTTTAAGAGCTGGCTTCCACAACTCATCTATCTTCTGACGGTCTCGAACAAGTTGTGCAGTGCCGGAGATGGAGACAAACAAGTTGTCACCTGGCTTTGCGTAGCCCAGATTAACTTGTTGATCGTGTTGCACATCATCTACTTTAGGCGCACTCGCCTTGGTGAAAAACCATAGGTCTCCGTCAAATTCCATATCCTGTGTTGCCATTGGGCGACTACGTAACGAACCATCCGTCTCCACAGTGGTCATCATAGCTATTTGGATACCCTTAATTTTATCACCAAGCAGTTTTGCATCGTTTTGTTGATTGTCAGCCATCGTATACAATCCCTTCTATCGTAGAACGTAAAGAGCGTAACTCCTCGCTCTCGTAATCATCTCATGAATACTACTAGCATCACGGATGAGACGCCAAAAAGGTGTCATTGGGGGACGAGGACGCGATAATCCTGCTTAACAAAAGAGGACAGATACCTGTAGGGACCGATTGATCGCGTCCTTGTTGACGGTTGATTGCCACAAGGACGCGATCAATCGGTCCCTACTACTCATGCCAGATAGCGAGCACGTTTTCTTTTTGTTCGTCGAGGGTGGCAAATTCTGAGCGTGTGGGGGAACATGCAACGAGCAGTTGACCTGCGATGGCTGCGGTTGGAAATGGTTCTTGTAGCGTTCCTGAAAGCAGGCGTCGTTCGCTTGAGGCAAGAACAAGACGTTGCTCCATCGAGATACTTACCGAGCGAGCCATAGCTGGCAAATGTTGCCATTGCAGTATGCACATACCTTGTTGTACATTCCACACACTCACGCGACTATCGCGAAATGCACAGGCAAATATCGTGCTATCAGGCGACCATGTGAGGCTGTTTACCTTTTGGCCCGTGGTGATCACTTGCCATAATGCGTTTTCATGGGCTACATCCCAGCAGAGTATCGCGCCATTACTCGCTCCTATTGCAAGATAGGAACCGTCGGGGGACCAGTGTAATACACCCGTACTGCCACCTCTTGCCGCATTGGTAGCCAAACGTTCTGGTATCGGTGCTTGCCTTTTCATAAGTTGCGCGGACGAAAGCGAGTATATGATGATAGAGGCATCAATCCAGAGTGCAAGTTGCCCCTTTTGCGACCAATCCATATTATCTATTGTGCGAATATTCATGGGAATAGTTAAGGGTAGTTCGACGCCAGCAAGTACGTCCCAGAAGCGTATTTCCCCTTGCACTCCTATTGCTAGCACACGTCCATCAGGGGACCAACATAAGCTGGAAGCTTGCTGAGCGGCTGGAATTTGCACGAGACCCATACTGCCGTTACGTTGCAGAAAGAGCGGAACGTGACCATACAAGGTACAGGCGAGAATATCTCCATTATGGGACCAGTTAAGAGATTTAGGGCGCGAAGGTAACTCGTAGCGCGCCGGACTTGGCAAGGCAAGAGGACGAAAGAGCAGAGTTTCGACGGAAAGAGCAGTTGACACAGCTTGACGCGGTTTTTCCGGCAAAGGTTCGTCAAGAATACGATGCTCACCTGTATCAGTAATGTTAATCGCAATGGGCATATTGTCAAACGATAGGTCGATATGCGGCGTAATTGGTTCAGCGTCATATTCTGTTTCCGTTGGAAGATCATCAATACTGAGCAGTTCAGTAGGAGCACTTGCCTCTTCTTCCTCAAGCTCTGCAATGGCTTGATCCAGTGCTTGTGCAAAGGCGATGATAGTTGGAAAACGCTTTGAGGGAGATTTCTCTAACGCACGGAACATTACATCATCCACTTGAGAGGGTGGGAAGCGATCAGGATATAGCTCGCTAGGCACATAGGGTTGCTCATTAAGGTGAGCATAGATATACTCTTCGTTTGTAGCAGCCTGAATAGGAAGTTTGCCTGTTAGGAGGTATGTAGCGACAATTGCTAGCGAATATTGATCTGACGCAGGGTTTACCTTTTTTTCAGCCTGTTCTGGTGCCATAAACGCAAAGGTTCCCAGGACCTCACTTGCCATCATTCCTGGTGATTTTTGCCAGCGAGAGATGCCAAAGTCGCTGAGATAAAGATGAACAGCGCGTTGCGAACTCTGAATAGAGCGGACAAGGAAATTCGCTGGTTTGACATCTTCATGCACAATATGTGGCGAACGTGTATGCAGGTACCATAAACTGTCGGCAGCTTGCAGAATAGCATCTGATATCTGTTGCAGTGACCAGTATTCCCAGGGCGGATTCTCCTCGATTACGTCCACAAGCGAACCATCGGGAATATAGGGCGAAACAAGATAGGGCACGGAACGTCCGTTGTAAAGCGTAGTGCCAGAGTCGAGTACTGGCAAAATGTGCGGATGTTGCAAACTGCGCGCGATTTCTATCTCACGCGTAAACCGCTCACTCGCTTTGAGATTACGCCGATCATCTTCTGTAATCGCGGTCATGATTTTGAGCGCGACAAGGTTTTGCGTCTCGGTGTCTCGTGCAAGCCATACGACGCTCATAGGTCCCTGCCCAAGTAACCTTTGCCGTTGGTACCGCTCTATAGTAATTATCTCTTTTTCCATAATAGTTTAGGGCTTGCTGGATGGATTCAATGAGTTAGCGATTTGCTTAATTTGATCCTGCAATGCCTGATTCTCCTTTTGTAAGCGATCTACCTTTTGGGCAAGTTCATCTTTATCTTTTGTGGCTTTATCGAGATTGGCACGGATGGCATCTTTTTCTTTCGCTGTCTGGCTTAGCTCATCGCCGCGCACACCGTGTTCACGTTTGATTTGCTCTAGTTCATCTTCGAGCGAGCGTATTTTCGTTTGATCTACCACCACACGCTCCGTTAATGTCAAGACCTCCTGGCGATGCGTTTCGCGGTCGGTCTGTAATTGGTTCTGCATTTGAGCGAGTTGCGGTTCGTAACGCCATCCCAGTAACTCGTTAAAGAGTTCTCGTGTAGGGCTACCTTCCTGGCTGGCATCGCGCATTTCGAGTATCTTGCTCTCGTCCCATTGTCCACCAGCAAGCAGTCCACCGAGGGCACGATGCGAGAGCACAAGCTGTTTAGGAAACAGGATACTTGTGCGAGTTGAAGAGAAGCCATAGGAACTCAGATTTTTCGCGTACTCCGTAATTACATCAGGCGTTGAAGTCATACCAAGCAAGGCGGCAAGGTCTGCCCGTAACTCTAGGGAGATATCGGGATTGTTAAACGTATCTAAGAGCACATCGTGTGTTTGTGAGCCGAATAAGAGCAACATATAGGTCAGGTGCTTTTTGTGCTGTGGGTCTTCATCCAGTGCTTTCAGTAGATGGTCAAGCACAATCTTCTCACCAAGCAAGAGCAATAACGAGATGATGCGCTGATTGGTGCGTTCCGCATCAAGCGTATCATGTGTCTGTACATAAGTGAGCATTTCGGGGACCATCTCGCGGTCTGCATAGTGACGTACCGACTCGTCGCGCACACGCTCTAAGAGCAGGGCTACTGCCATAGCAATATCTTCTGATTTATCACTACCTAGGAGGCGTACCAGTTCATCTTTGATAACGCTGGTTGACATACTCTGGAAAATCTCCAAGGCCGCATTGCGAGACTCAGGATTGCTTTTGTCATTAATTGCTTGCCATACCAGAGCAAGGGCTGGAACACCAATCTTTCCGAGAATATGTTTTGCGGACCGCGCTACCTGTGGATTGGGGTCTACAATTAATTCGCCCACACTTGCTACTGCTGGCGAGCCAATTTTTATCAGTGCTTCCTCTGCTCCGCGCCGACGCTCGTCAACCATGAGTGCATCTAGGAGGCTATCGAGCACGGGTTTGCGATATGGTCCTTTGCTTGCTAGCCGCACGAGTGCTTCTGCGGCATCATTCATTAAGTGAGCGTCCTCTAATCCCTCCAGAAGGGCAGGCATACTTACGTTCGACAGTTCGTTTGTAAGTACATTTAGCAGAAATTCGCGCGCTTGTGTTGGCGGTGGTGGTGCAAAAAGACGCACAAGTTCACGCAGAATTGCTTGCTCATCCTCACTTTGACGCACCAGTTCGACAACAATATTTTCCGCATGTTCGCGTGCCATGACGCGAGGATCATCTAAGCCGGATAAAAGTGGTCTAAGTATTTCTGAGCCGAATTGTGGCAAGATGGTTGCAGCAGCATCGCCTCGTTCTGGCTCGCCCAATAGCTCGACGAGGGGCGTGATAGCGGCATCTGGATAGTTGAGTAGCAGTGTTTTAACGACACGTAACAGAGGCGGTTGGTTCAAAGCGTCCAAAAGAGCGGGTACAACAGTCGCTCCCGGAATATCGTTTAGTGCCTGCTGTACATAGACCCGTACCCGCTCATTCTGATGAAGCAGGTTGCGTACTAACCCTTGAGCGGCATCAGGTCCTTGCTTTTTGAATACGTCCATGATGTGATGAGCCTGTGCATCACTGCAATACTGAAGTGTGTCAATGAGAGCATCGGCTGGAAAAGGTGTCATACCAAGCAATGCACGTTGCACACGTTGCACAGTCACGTTCTCCAATGGCACATTTAAGGCAGATACGAGAGAAGGAACAGCGACCTCATTCAGTTGACTCAGCGCATCAATAGCTTCTTCATACACTTGCGGTCTTGGGTCGGATAGCACTGTCATCAATGCTGGCACAATACGTTTCTCTGGAAACTTGCTGAGCGCACGTACAACGGCGACAATGAGCAGAGGATCGAGGTGTTGTTCCTCCAACAAATTCATCAACGGAATAACAGAGCTTGGGTCGCGCAAACGCTCAAGCACCTGGACAAGCAACCGTGTACGTTCAGGAACAACGGGAACAAGTGCATGCGTGGTAGGCCCAGCAGCCTGTTCACCGATGGTGATAAGAATTTGTGAGGCTTTCTCAGCAACCAACTCGCTAGGATGTGTCAGAACAACATCAATCAGCCCTGGGACGCTTTCTGGTGCGTAGGCAATGAGAGCATCCACCATATGTTGTTGTAATGGTGGCGACGGGTCTTCTAAGAGTTGTAACACCCCTGGTAACGCGTGGGGATCGTGGACGACCTGAAGAATGGCCAGTGCTCGAATACGAACGGTCTCTTGTGGAGCTTGTAACAATACCTCGAGCAAACGCGGCGTAGCAGGGGTACCTATTTCTTGCAGCGCGAGGACACTATTCTGTACCGCCATATCGTTTTGCGACGCAAGCAATCGCACAAGTGCTTCAATCACGCGCTCAGGCTTGCTTTCATTCCCATCTTGCGGGTCATAAGGAAGTTGTGCTTGTTGTACGAGCAATGCTTTGGCTTGTTGCTGTACCTCTGGCTCCGATTGATAATTTGAGGTAAGGATTGGCACAACGCTCTCCAAAGCGCGTTGGTACTGGACCATTGTTACTTGACGCATAGGGTCAGGCTCGTTGAAAAAACGAGCGAGGATTGTCAGCATCGCTTGATGAACGCGTTTTGTAAAGGGGCCTGGTTGACGGTTTTCTAATTCTTGAAGCAAACGTGCCATTGTGCGCTCTGGTCCAAGACGTGCTAGAGCACTTGCGGCACGTGTCACGATAAAGGGTTCAGCATCGCTAATACGTGCGAGCAATGGCTCGACGGCACGAGCATCGGCTGTTCCACCAAGAATATTAATCGCGGCAGCACGAAGACGTGTGGTGCGTTCAGACATTGGTTGGCTTAATTCGGCTGCACGCGGTACGACAACGCTCCCAAAGCGTCCAAGTACCTGTGTTAGCCGTTTGACTTGTGCTTCATAGGCAACGATATCGACGGTATCTTGTAACTGAGTAAAGAGTAGTTCTGGCACGATTGACTGATCGAGCAAAATGAGTAAATCATCGACACCTTCCACCATGATAAGTGGCAAGAGCGAACGATATACTTCCTGTCCACCCTCCTCGGCGCAGCGCGTAAAGATGCGTGCTAGCTCTTCACGTGCCGCTCTATTACGAACAGCGATGGCAAGCAATTCAGCCACGCGCTGTGGAAGCGCGATGGGACGTTGTATCTCTGCCTGTGGTGGCGTCCATAGTACACCGACACAAACAAGACTGAGAGCCAGTGATTGGAGTACATAAGCAGGATTACTACGCCCAAGTTCACCGAAGCGTTCCGCGAGTACAAGTGGCTCATCGAGTAGACCTGCCCAGATAGCGACGGATTCGCTCCATCGTCCAACATTTTCCAAAAGGTCTAAACGAATTGGAAGTGGAGTGGCGCGTTTGATGCTATCTACCGCATAAAAGTATTCGGCCACAAAGTATTCGGCAATCAATTCATGACGGAAACTCAAGACACCACTTGGACTCACCTCGATGAGTGCTGAGCTAAGCGCAAATTGTAGCAGTTGCGCCATGTCGTCATGGGGTTCTGGCATTAGCTCGTTGCCATCAACAAATGGACTTTCGGGTGGATGCTCATCAAGCCAGAAGCTCAGTTCGTCCGCGAGTTCGTCAATACTTGCCCCAATGCGAATATCCTCACCTGTTGACGTCGCAACACGTAGTTGAATAGCATTACGATCATTGGCCCAACGTGCGGCACACGCCACTTCACTCAAGAAACGGACGAGCGCGCGCTCTGAAGGTGCGGTTTTATTCCAGCGGGGCTGCGCTTGCTCACGAATTACCAGTTGCTTGACCGACTCACGTAAAAGGCGTCCGCGTGTGTCAATTTGTTTGCCACGCTCGACACCAATCTTGTCGATAATACCCATAAGTGTAAAAAGCATCATGGGATTTGTGCAGTGATATCGTAGACGACTGCGGTCAATGACCTGCATGATTTGTCCAGCAGTATGACGCCAATGCTTATCTTGTCGCTCCACATAGCGTTCAACGAACTCATTAATCTGATCTGTTTGCAGCGGATAGACGGTAGCACGCGATGCCTGACCTTTGTTGACAAGATCGACAAGATCAGGCTGCTCTCGATAATCCACCTCCCGACAGGTCATAACCAATCTATTTTGTGTGTTTTGCATGAGATGAACAAGTTCGTGACTGACAAATGAAAGATAGTTATTATCAAGTTCATTTAAACCATCACAGAGTAATAATAGTCGTCCTCGTTGTGACAATTGGAAGAGATAGGGGCGCAGATGTTCTATGCCAGGGAGATCGCTTTCAGCAAGAAAATCCAGGAGCGTGACATGAGCCACACCACTACTTACATCAGGTATATCATTTTCAGAAGGTAGATGAGTTTTTAGGAAGAGGCTATAATTCTTCATTGGTACATAGATAGGCACTCGATTGCGCTTGAATACAAGTTCCCAGGGATGTTCTGATGCAGAGTATTGATATACACGGAGTGCCGTTGTCTTGCCAGCACCAGGGACTCCAAGAATAAGTTGATCGGTATCTTGTTGCTGTACCAGATCAAGAATTGCAACACGCTCTTCGACTACCGAGGAGACGATGCCTTGTTCATTTGTTGTTGGCGTCTGACGAATATTTGTCAAGGCGGTTAATGGCGTATATAGCTGATAATATTGTTCCTGAGCAGTACGTACATCTTGAAGATAACGATAAATTGCAAATGGCATAGAACCTAGGCGCACGGCAAGTATAAGGAGTGCAAACTCGACGACTGGAACGATAATTACTTGTGGGGCATGTGATGGTAATGCAAGCAGTCCTGCAAGATGTGCTGAATTAAGAAGCACGATAAGGATTGCTTCAAGCACTGTAAGCAGCAACGTACCAACCAGAGCAATACCAAGCGCGATGGGAAGGCGCGATGTGTCTGGCATTACGCTGTTTTGTACAACAGTTGGCAATATGGACTGTCGCTGCTGCACCTGTCTCATAGATATGTACCTTTCTCCTGATGATAGGATACAGTATAGCGTACTCTTGACATCTGAACAAGGAGGGATGCCTATCTTTCACATCATTACTCGAAAAGTTGTTCAATGGAAGGCGCGCCTTGCAATTGCCTTACATGTGACACATGTCATAGCATTTTTTCGTAAAGTATGTTTTACTTGATACTAATATATACGTATTCCTAAATATATGAGTACCATCGTGTGAAGACGTTACAACTCATGCATACGAGCCGTTTCAATGTATAAGACAGTATAACGTTATTTCTTTTTTAGCCGATATTTTTCTCTTATAACAGTAGTGCCTCTATTCCTGCGAAAGGGTGTTCATTGTATGAAGCCGACCGGATATCAATCCTTTGATGAAGAGCAGTGGCGCAACAACGATGAACAACAAAGCGCAACACAGAAGAGAGTACCACAGAGCAATACGCGCCAGACGAATACCTTTGTAAGAAACTTAATTGAGGCAACAGATACCATTGAGATAGCGTGCATTGTAGAGCCAGTAAAAATATCCGAAACGACGAATAAATCACTTCTTGCTGAAGCATCACCTGTTCTAAGTGCTGGAACACCTAAGGTTGATATTCCTTCTTTTCTCTCATACGTCAATTATGTAGAGTCAATCGAGACACAGGAAACACCTAGTGTCTTATCACAAATAATGGAAGAGCCACCACGCCTATCCTCTCAACCAACACATCAGCATACTACTCTCATTACGCAGAAGCATGCATTTGTGTTGATTGGTTTATTATGCGTTATTGTTTTTCATACGCTTACTATTGGACCAACGCAGTTTACTGGTTCACAAGGATGGGCCTATGTGCTTGGTGGTCCTAACAGCGCGAGCAATGCTAACCTCTTAGGTGGGATTGGTAAACAGTCGGGGAAGTCCGGCTCTACCAGTCAATCAGCACACAAACTCACCCCGACAGAATATGTCAATCAGGTGATTCAGAGCATGACGCTTGACCAAAAGTTGGGGCAGATGCAGATCGTACAGTTCGTAGGGCCGGAGTATTCACTTGATTTGAGTACAATGGTCAAGCAATATAACGTGGGGTCGGTACTCATCTTTGCGGCAAATCAGAATATTGCAAGTAAAGGTCAGCTTAAAGGGTTAATTCAGCAGATGCAAGCGGATAGTCCTATTCCCCTCGCGGTTGCTATCGACCAGGAAGGTGGCTATGTTGACCGTCTGGCATCACTCGATGGGCCGCGACCAGCCGAGTCCGATATTGGAGCAACAGGGAATCCTGATGTGGCGCAACAAGCAGGTATAAGGGACGCGCAAGACCTCTCGTACTACGGCATCAACCTCAATCTCGCGCCTGTTGTTGATGTAACCAACGTGTATAATTCGCAACTCGATCACCGTACCTATGGTAACACGGCTACGCTTGTAACAAAGATGGCGGGTGCCTACTTACAAGGTCTACAACAAAGTGGTAAAGTGGTTGGCACTCTTAAGCACTTCCCTGGCTTAGGTGATGTCGCGGTTGACCCACATGTAGGTGTGCCAGAACTTGCTCGTTCGCAAAGCGACCTAGAGCAGATTGATTGGGCACCTTATCGCAACCTTATTCAACAAGGAAATACGGTTCACGCGATTATGGTTACGCACGAAATCGTAGATGCATTGGACACGACAAAGCCATCATCACTTTCATACAAGGTGGTGACAGGAATTTTACGTAACGAACTAGGTTTTCAGGGCGTAATCATGACCGATAGTCTCACGATGCAAGGTATCTTGGCCTACTATACGCAGGCGCAGGCGGCGGCACTTGCGGTTGAGGCAGGCGACGATCTGTTGATGGGTGCTGATACGCCATCGACGGTTGCAGCAACAATTCAGGGCATCAAGCAAGCGATGAACGACGGGCTGATTAGCCAACAACGTATAGACGACTCGGTACGTCGTATTCTATTAATGAAATATCAAATGGGACTTCTTACCATTCCAACGCAAAAATAACAAAAGGATAAGGGCGAAGAGGATTTTCATGATGCTGAGTTCTAATACAACACACTCTCCACAGGATAGAAAATGGAATGTGTTGCTTTATATTCTTGTCGTGGTGGAGACGTTGCTTGTCACGCTAGCACTTGTGCCAGCGCAATTCTGGACGCGTCTCCTTACAGGCTCCAACAGTGCCGCCCTCGATGGTCCATTTCCACCAACGATAGCACCTGTGATTACTCTCTTGTTATATATTATGCCATCTGTCATCGGGCTACTTTGTCGTAGCTGGCAACGCGCGCTGTTGCTTGCCACACTTCCTGCATGGATAGGATTAGGACTCTTTGTAGTTGCCGCAACATTTAAGGTCGGAGCGTTTTATTTAGTATCAAATGATCATGTGACAGCAAATGCGAGCGTTCTAGAATTATTCGCTGCACTTGGCGCAATTGGTTGGTTAGCACGATCTCTATTTAAAATACGCTGGTAAACTCATCCCCCAAATGGGGCATATATTTAGAAAAAACTATAGAAATTGGTAGAATGCTGTGTAAGAGGGATGTCTAGGATAGTGTTGCGTCGGCTACGGCTGGTACGCATGAGTGTAGAAGAGGGATGGGTGGTAGTGGATACGACAGAGATGAGAGATATGAAAGCTAAAAATGATTTAAATAGTATAGATGCTATACTGCAGACACAGAAGTCGGCACTTTCTGACTTACCGCAAACACCGATAGTTGACCCGTCACTCGTTGCCGAGGGGATGACTATATCAGGAGAGGCAGGAGCGCAAAGCCTGCTTGACAATTCGCCCAAAAGTTATCTGTTCAATCAAGCCTATGGACTCTGGTTCTTCGTATCGTGGTTCGTCTTGATGACGCTCATTACACGAAAAGTCTCTACGGAAGCGTATGGTACTTTTGCGGTTATTCTTACAGCATATAACACAGTTCTTTACATTGTGGCGTTTGGCTTAGAAGATGCTATCACGACCTATGTGCCGCGTGTCTTTGCAGAACATGGCAATGCAGCGGCAGGTTCGTTGATACGGCGTCTTTTGTTGCTTCGTGCCTCTATGCTGGTTGTCTGTACTATTATTTTGTTGTTTAGTTTGCCAGTGCTAGCAAATGGGATCGCGCTCTTGCCTATTCATGGTGCAAGAGATGTGGCGAATGGTTTACGCGACCAGCAATTACTAGCACATATGCTCCCAATTGCCCTCTATGTGCTAGGAAGTAGTGTTAGCAGTCTGCTTTCAGCCGTTTGTGCTGCATACATGCGTATGTTGCCTGTACTGATTATAGGCAGCATAACACAGGTAGTATTGCTGGGCGTTGGCTTTCTGGTCTTGCAAATTGGCCTTGGCATTAATGGCATCCTATGGATGCTAGCTCTTGTCATGCTGGTTAATGCTGGTGCATTTGCACTCTGGTTAACGCCAACGGTGTTTGCGCGCGGAAAAATACTGTATAAGCAACCGTTAAAGCCAGTGGTGAAACTTGGTATTTCCGCATGGTTGACGAACCTTGTCAATGGGGCATTGCTCAAACAAGCTTCTATTATCCTGTTAGGCTTTTTTGCAATTTCGCTCACACAACGTGGGTTTTTCAATCTCTCGTTCCAGCTTGCGGACTCGGCGAACGCGCTACTCGTAGCAGGTTTTGGTGGTGTTGGTGGCTCCGCATTGGCTGCTGCAGCCATTGGACGCAACTATGGGCGTTTAGGACGTTCATGGGAAGTACTCATCAAGGTTGAGACATTGCTGGCTGCACCTGGACTGGTATTCTGTCTATTCAACGCACAAAACATTGTCAACGTACTCTACACAAAGGCGTTCGCACCTGTAGGTTCCTTGCTGGCAATATTTCTGTTTTTTAATATTCTTGTGAGAGTGCTTGGGACAACGATTCACCAATCCACGCTCTACGTCATGAATAAGGCGCGTCTCGTCGTCATCGGGCAATGGATAGGACTAGGCGTCGTCATCGTACTTGGTATCGTGCTTATCCCACGTTACGGTCCTACGGGAGCCTTGGTTGCCGATGGTATTGCTAGAACTGTTACAGGTGGCCTATTGCTAGCGTTTCTTTGGCGCGATCTGCCGAGCAAGTACCCCATTGGCTTTACACTTCGCTTCTTGCTAGCCTTGACAATCGCTGCCTTGCCTGGAATTGTGTGGCATCCAACGGATAGGATATTGTTTGGGCTGTCTGGCGTAGTATTCCTGGTGTTATGTATCGGGTTACTGCTGGTGATTAAGCCGCTCAGCAGTGATGATTTGGTGATGATTGAAGGTATGAAACCAAGCGCGAGCAAGTATTTAAAGTGGTTTGCACGAGGAAAACGATAATACAATTCTTTTTGCGATTCGCTCAGATGAATGCTTATTGCTTGGTACGGGTAAATAGCTAGAAACGGCACATGTTGACAGTAGGAAGCGTTAAAGCTATGCTATGTATAAAGCCATAATAAACAAAAAGAGAGAGCATACTCATGATAGATATACGACGCTCCTGGGGACAATTAGCACTGCTGGTTCTCGCGGTGATAGGGATAGGCATTTCAATTTACTTAACTTCGGTTCACTATGATAATGCGCCGCTTGTCTGTTCAGCTAGTGGTATTGTCGATTGTGCGCGTGTACTTGCTAGCCCTTACTCGGTTGTGCCTGGAACGACAATACCTATCAGTGTGCCGGGACTACTATGGTGTGTTGTGATGGGTGGGTTAGCATTTACCGCGTGGCGTATTTTGCCTGAGAGACGCGGCATTGTAATCGCGGAACTCGTGTGGGCAGTTTTGGGCATTGTAACCGTGTTATATCTTGTCTTTGTAGAGCTTGTGCGCCTGCACACCATTTGTGCATGGTGTACAGGTCTGCATGTTATTATCCTTGCGATGCTACTCATTAGCGTTGTACTCGTGCAACAGTCAAGTGTGGAGCAAGAAGAAGAGATTGACGAGGAAGAGGAGAAACCCTCAGTGGCATCAAGACGTGGATAATACACATCACGCGATATCGCAACTTCCTTTTCAGAAACAATCAGGAAAAGGCAACAAATTGTGCAGAGGATTATGAACTATAGCGACAGTGGCGAGGCTCGAACTCGCAACCTTTCACTTCGGAGGCGAACGCTCTATCCATTGAGCTACACCGTCGTAAGGATAGTATAACAGGTGAATGGGCCGATGACAAGAAATTTCAAGAGAAAAACTAAATCTCGTATTCCTTTGCCCAACGCACGCCTTTGCTATATTGGTTTTTCCCCTGCTTCCCTGTAAAAGAATGTTTTAGTGTATAATCAAGAAAAAGGTGTGGCTGAATTGCCACACCTTTTTCTCTTCTCATTGCATTATTTACTCTGAAACAACGTCTCCTAGTTCGGGGATTTCACCTTCGTTTTGTACATCGAATAGTTTGGCGAAGTCAGGTGGAAGTTGAGCACGCACATCATCCATCTCACCAACAGATACAGCCTCGCTTAGCAATGCACAGACAACGCGTGCGTGGAACATTGACTCGGCTGGCTCGACTTCCTCACGCTGGCTAATGCGATGAAAGAACTCTTCAAGATCATAGCTATCACCAATACCAGCATATCCTGGCTGTAGATAAAGCGCGATCTCCTGTGGAAGTTGTGCCGCAAGTTGAGCGGCTTCATTACCCTGTAAACGGCCAGCAAGTGTTTCTAGTGTTGCCTTAGTTGCCTTCTCCGCCTCTTCACTTGTAGCAAGACGAGCACGCCGACGAACCTGTGCGATAAACTCTTCATATTTCATAATAACAATGCTCCGCTTTCCATATATGTATGACACTATTTTCACCTAGTAGCACGGACAAGCGACAACAAAAGTTTCTCATTTCCCTATTGACAATTATCAATCGAATTGTTATATTCTTAGTTGGAAAGTATATATTTCAAGGAAGTAACATAAAGATGCAAAAGCCACCTGCAAATGGCAACTCACAACTTGGAATACGTCGGCAGTTTATAGCACAGCAACAAACACTTCCACAACAGGTTCCTTTCACTCCACCGCATAGTTCTATACTTTCTAACAGTAGTATACAAATTCCACAATCTCCCACACCTGTTGTACCTCTTACTGCGTCTATACCAATACCTTCGACATCACACAAGAAGAGAAACGTGTTACGTATTATCGCCGCTCTTCTTGTGCTAGGATTAGCAGGCGCAATCTATTTTATCTGGAATACAGCAGCACCAACCACAACGACAACAGCGAGTTCAAGTGGTAGTCAACAGAATGTTACGCAACAAAGTTTTTCTGCTGCCAGTACCTCAGAGCCAGCAACAGATGGTATAAGGGTTTATGTAGTAGGAGCAGTTAAGAATCCTGGAATTTATACACTTGCATCGGGAGCGCGTGTCTATGACCTATTGCAAGCGGCTGGTGGCCCGCTTCCAAGTGCGAACCTTGTGGTAGTTAATCTGGCCGCAAAGCTAAGCGATGGGCAAGAGGTGTATATTACCCAAATTGGTGAGACGCCACCAAGTTATTCTGTGAGTGTTTCTAGCGCAAGCGGAGGCAAAACAGGAACAGGGGTTACATCTAGCAGTAGCAGTGGTAATAGCACTACTAGTGGTAGTGGTGCAGACGGAAACACAAATGGTCAGCTTGTCAATATCAACACAGCAAGTGTTGATGAACTTAGCAAGGGTCTGCATATTAGCAAGAAAACGGCACAGACCATTGTGGATTACAGAACACAAAATGGAGACTTTTCCAGTGTAGACCAGTTAGCGCAAGTAGTTAGTCATGCCATTTATACTAAAATAAAAGCAGAATGTACGGTATAATACGTGTAGAATTTGCGAGTAGAGAAAGTAGGGTCAAGACTTCTTCCCATTGAATGGGAAATGCTTGCACCTGAATCTTATCCAGGCTCATGTATCCCTGAGCTAGAGGTTGAAAATGGCAAACAGTTTTGTTCTGTTACTTGATGGCGCTGTCTGGGTTGCGTGTATTCTTCTTGGTGCTGGGATAGGCACATTAGCTGGCAGACCTGTAGGAACTTTACTAGGATGGATGGTAGCGAACTCGTTAGATGAGAGCCTGATAAAAGGTGGACGCATCGGCCAGCAGTTGGGAAGACTTTTAGGAGTTGCCATCGGCGTTGGAGCAGGTGTCTATGCTGCTGTACATCTAACAGCGTATGTTATACAAGTAGTACATCCTTAGCTTCTTATTGTTTTTGTAGTGTTCTTTTGTAGAGCGTTATTGTGCAACAACAACAGACCATTGATTTACGCGGATTAGCCCTTGTTTTAGTAGCAGGTGCGTGGATTACGGGTATATTCCTTGATTCACTAGTGCCATTACCAGCACTTGCGCTACTTCTTGGTGCAGGTGCATCACTGCTTTTCCTCTTTCCGCTCTGGCATAATCCGCAGAGCCGCCTGGTTATGCTTCTCATAGCATGTCTTTTCTTTGGGGCATACCGTTATACACTTTCCTCGCCCATGACTGATACCAAAGCCATCACCGTATTTATTGGAGACAAGGTGAGCATTCGCGGCACCGTCTCTGATGAGCCAAAGGTACAGGGACGTAGCCGAACACTTGTTGTCGCGGTTACACAAATTCTTCCAACAGGAAGTTCCACATGGCACGATGCTGATGGACAACTAGCGGTCCAAACGCTAGGGACGCTCATCGAAGACCCTTATGGAGCAAATTACGGTGACGTTGTGGAGATACAAGGAAAGCTACAGACACCACAACCACCTAGTCCTCCTAGCATTTTCGCAAGTATGGCATTCCCTCGTATCTCGATTTCGCAGAATGAGGGCAATCCGATTATTGCTTTTTTCTATCATCTGCGTGTGACACTCGCAACAATTATCGAACAGGCGTTACCACAACCTGAAGCCGCATTGCTGATAGCTATTTTATTGAGTTTGCGAACGCCAGCACTCAAACCTATTATTCCAGCCTTTAACGCCACAGGTTGCGCTCATCTTATTGCTCCATCCGGTTTTAAGGTGACAATTATGGCTGGTCTAGTTATCAGCAGCGTTAAAAGGCTATACGAAAAGCAAGAAGATATCCAAAAGCTGCTACCTGCACAACGACGTGGGGATTGGAGACGGTGGCTAGCCACCGTCTTAGTGCTTTTAAGTATCTTGATGTACACGTTGCTAAGCGGAGTTGGGCCTGCTGCTATTCGCGCTGGTATCATGGGCAGTTTGCTTGTCATAGCACCACGTATTGGACGCATCTATAATATTTATACCGCACTCGCGCTTTCAGCTCTGGTTATGAGTGTATTGAACCCCTTTATCCTTTGGGACGTTGGCTTCCTGCTTTCCTTTATTGGTACACTTGGTATTGTCTTATTGACCCCTTTTTTTCAGGATAGACTCCACTTTTTAGAGCGTCTCCCTCTTGGGTCTCAATTAGCAGAAATCTTTGCCGTAACCCTAGCCGCACAAACAGCAACACTACCGCTCTTTGCCATAAATTTCCATGAGGTATCTTTTATCGCGCCTATTACAAATATTCTTACCGTGCCATTATTAGGAGTTCTGCTTACGTTAGGAGCGTTCATAGGTCTAGCAGGATTGCTCTTTCTTCCGCTTGCAATTCTGTTAGGCTATGTTGCATGGCCTTTCCTTGTGTATATGCATAGTATTGTAACTTGGTGTTTCAATATCCCATTTTCATATATCAGCATTGGTGCTTTTGATAATAGTCTAGGGTGGATATACTACGTCTTCCTCGCGTTAGTAGTTTATGCTATACAGCAGAAACAGAGCGTTTCGGTAAAGGAAACTTCACATGGACACAAATCCCTTTTCTCATGGTCACAACGTACTCAGTTGATTGTGCAAGCGTCTATAGCCTTGCTTATACTCTTGGCAACTGGAACAACTGCACTCGCAACACGACCGGACGGACGCCTCAGCATTATGTTTCTTGACGTTGGTCCTGCTGAGCAACAACCACAGGGTGAGTCTATTCTTATCCGTACACCAGATGCAAAAACGATACTTATCGATGGGGGCCTAGACGCTACATCACTTTCACAGACATTAGACAGCCGACTTCCATCCTGGCAACGAACACTTGACGCGGTAGTCCTCACCTCGCCACGTTCTGAGCATCTCGCAGGGCTACAGGATATTGTGACACGTTTTCAGATTGGAGAAGTTCTTGACGCCGGTATGCTTCACCCAAGTGTAGCATATGCATTATGGAGAAAAACCATTAGCGACCGCAATCTCCACTACGTTCCAGTAGTGCAAGGTACAACGATCACGATTGGGACACAAGTTGCACTACAAATACTATGGCCGACAGCACAACTTCATAAAGGAGCGAGCGAGATACGCGACAATGGTCTGGTGGTACGTCTTGTGACACACACCATGAGTATACTGCTCCTCGGGGCAACAGCGCAGAGCAAATATGCATTAGCTGGCTTAATGGCAACGCTTCCCCCCAACTATCTGCACGCTTCAATCGTACAACTAATAGGAGAGGTTGATAAGCAGTTTCCTACGGAGTTAACAGAGGTATTGCGGCAAGCGCAACCCTCGCTTTTGATAATTACACCAGGTGTACTCAGTGCGAAACAGCGAAAAAGTGGGGCAACATCCGTTCTTACCTTACCGCCCTTATTGTTATCAGCATTAGGAAGTGAGCCACATGCACAGGTAATGCAAACGGCGCAAGTGGGAACGATTGAAATTAGCACCACTTCTGAAGGCTGGGACATCAGCACTACATAAGTAGGGCAAATAAAAAGTACACGACAAACTATGCTGTTTTCTTGAGGGGAACAGGCCGAAATAAAGGGATACAATAACTATGTTCTGTGATCGTTGTGGAAATGAGATAGCTTACGCATCTACACGCTGTCCTTTTTGCGGCATGCCGACTGAGCATGAGGTGCAGTATACTCAACCTTCGGCGTACCAGGCGCTACAAGGACAGCAAGCTGTACCTCAACAGGACGATCTCAGCAACTTCGGCGGACCTCCACTTTACCAGATGGGATATCGTAGTGTTCCCTCTACCGGACCCTCTAACGGCTATGTACCATTGCCTCAGCAGGTACCAGGATATGCACCAACCTCTTATGCTCCTGTCTATCCACAAGGGAACATTACGGTAATACAAAATACTAGTAATGATGCTTCTGTCATCGCTGAGATTGTATTGTCGCTTTTCGGTGTCTTTGGCGTAGGATGGATGATGGGTGGAGAAACAACTGCCGGTATCATTCTTTTGTTGTGTAGTATCTTTATTTACTGGCCTATTATGATCTTAGGGATAGTGTTTACATTCGGCCTGGGACTAATTTGTCTGATTCCTCTTGCTATCGGAGCAATTATCATTAACGCTCTTGTCTGCAGTCGTGTACTAAAACGTAAAACAGCACGGCTTGTTGTAATGCAGTCACCACCTCATATACCAATGCCACCACCAATGCAAAGGCCTCAATAACCAGTTTGGTTGAAGGCGATATTGCCCTCAACCATTACGTTATTTTGGAAACGCAAGACGCCGATACTTCTCTCTGGACTCTAACCATGCCTCGTCGGAAAGACCCATTTTTTCACGTAGGGCTTCTGGCGTCACGCCTGCTTTCAATTGTTGCACAGCGAATGTATCACGAAGCAGTTGCAACGTGACACGCTTCTTAATATTTGCCGCTTTCACCGCTTTCGCAAGAATGTAATTCAGATTACGATCTGTGCAGGAGAATATTTCGCTTGTAAGATGATATTGCTGTTGATATGCTCTAAAAATCTGCGTGAATTCGGCAGGCAAGGCAAGACGACGTTCACGGTGTTGTTTATTCGTTGAAGCCGCGAAATGTACTGTTACCAGAGGAACACGTTCGTCTGAAAGATCGACTTGGTGAACTTTTAGCCCCATGACCTCTTCTTTTTTCAGGCCAGCATGTAATACGAGATAGACGAGACAGTAACAACGCGTATCTTGCGAAGCAGCATCAAGGAGGCGTTGTACCTCGTCGGCAAACAGCAATTCTGGAAGTGGTGGCAGTGGACGTTCCAAGGTGAGGCTAGCAGAGGGGTCCTCTTTTATCACCAACTCGCGGTGTAACCAGGAAAAGAAGTTTTTGAGAAACGTGACACGGCGTGCCATTGTCTTTGGAGCTGGCACCTGACCCTTTGTGCCAAACTTGAGCTTCATCAGCCAATCGGTAAGTTGCTCTTTTGTGATACGCCCAACAGGAGTATCATAGCCTGTATAGTCGCTAAACATCTTGAGGTCCGACAAAAAGCAGGTCACGGTATAGTTTGACTTTCCGCGCAACATCAACTCTTGTTGATAAGGAATGGCACACGCGGCAAGACTTGATTGATCGTTGAGAGGATTTGTGCGTACCAACGGCGGAAATGGTGTCTCTAATGGATCAGGAGGTTCTGCTATCACGGTGGGAGCACCAAAAAGATTGTTTTGTAGAACAGTGCTATCCTCGGTACGTGTTGGCTCTGGCGGCCTTGAATGTTGCTCCTGTTGAGTATCCTTCTGCATATCTTGCATAGCTTAACGCTCTCCTTGACAATAGAATAGTTGGTTAGGTATCACTCTCATCTTTCATTATAGCAGAAGGCGTCTAGTAGGGATAGATAGTGTAGCGAGTTCAACCCATCATATCCTCCATTATAAGCAAACTTGCTTAAAGAACTATTTCACCTTGCAAGACAAGTACTGCACTTCCGCCAATCTTAACCGCTTCAATCGCATCAGGTGAACCCATAATCTCAACATAAATAGTACTAGGACGTTGCATCCAATGACCCTGCTCGGCAACAAATGTCGATACATCAATCAAACCATAATGCCACAAATAAGCAGCCATTCCACCAGTCGCGGAGCCTGTTGCAGGGTCTTCTACTGTATCAGGAGGCGTCCCAAAATGTCGAGCAAAGGTTTGTCCTTGAGGAGTAATCCCGCCCAAACAAAAAAGATGTGGACTAAAAAAATCAGCATTTGCCCGAAAACGTACATATTTTGCGGTATCAAGTGCAGCTCGGCGCAACGCTTCCTGACTGCGTACTGGAAGCATAAGTTGTGGCGTTCCTGTACTGACAGTTTGAATAGGTACATGAACAAGGGCATCATCCGCCGAAAGCCCAAAAATTGGCAGCACATCCTCATAATTATATTGCTTCAAAAAGGTAGGCTTTTTCTGAGTCATGACAATTCTCTTAACATGCCCTTGCTCAGAGTAAATCTCTACAGGAAGAGGGCCTCCTTGCAGTTCTAAACTAATGGTCATATGATTTCCGTGTAAAGGCAAACGGCCAGAAGCAATAAGGGCAAATGTTGTTGCAATGGTGGGATGACCAGCCATAGGGATTTCCTCAGCAGGGGTAAAGTACCGTACACCAAAAGTGGCAATGCTTGAACGGCGCACAAAAGCTGTTTCGGAGAGATTCATTTCACGTGCCAAAGCCTGCATCAATTCGTCAGAGAAATTGTCTGCCTCAAAAATGACCGCGCAAGGATTTCCACTGAGTGCGTGGTCCGTAAATGCATCAACTTGCATAAATGGGTACATTGACATAAATGCTGCCTTCCTTCCACTATAGAGTATTTACAACAATTTCATCTCCTTCTGTAAGAGTACACTTAGTTACACTGTTCTCCAACAGCCAATCTCCTAATAATAAGACAATAATTACAAACAAAGAGCTTTTGGGAGACATAACATTGAACAATTCCGATATTGCTGCTATACTAAACCTACCGAACTGGAATAGTGCATCGTAGCACGCATTTTATCTCTGTACCGAACCAGCCACAAAAGTGGCCGCACAGGTGGTCTATGACAGACCTCCAAGCGTCTGGATAGATCACCTCTTGTGGAGAAACTCAGGAGGTTTAGTTTCTATGAAGGTTTATAGGGCGGAACAGATTCGTAATGTGGCGTTAATTTCTCATGTTGGAGCAGGCAAAACATCGTTAGTAGATGCGGCCCTCTTCGACAGCGGGGCAGTTACCCGACAGGGTAAAGTCGATGAGGGTACTTCGGTCTCCGATTATGACCCCGATGAACTCAAACGGCGTATGTCCTTGAACGCGAAGGTGCTTCCCATCGAATGGAAGAACACCAAAATCAACTTCATCGACACTCCTGGCTATGCTGATTTTGTAGGCGAAGTCAAGGCTGGCCTTCGCGTTGCCGATGCTGCCCTTGTCATAGTGACGGCAGAAAAAGGCGTTGAGGTTGGCACCGAACTCACCTGTCAGTACGCCAACGAGCGTAACCTTCCTCGCGTCATTCTGGTCAATAAGCTTGACCGTGAAAACACCTCTTTCGACCAAGCGTTAGACTCGTTACGCGCTAAATTTGGGTCGAAGGTTGTTCCTCTCCAGATTCCTATTGGCGAACAACTCAATTTTAAGGGCGTCATCGACCTTGTGTCACGGAAAGCATATACATTTGAGGGTGGCAATAAGGTACAGGAGGTAGCCGTTCCTGACGATCTCAAGGAGCGTATCAGCGAGTATCGCGAACAACTTATTGAGTGTGCGGTTGAAAGCGATGACGCTTTGATGGAGAAATTTCTGGAAGGTGAGGAGTTGAGCGATGAAGAAGTTCTCCTGGTCGTCAAAAAGGGCACATGTACAGGTCTCGTGTTTCCAGTTCTTTGTGGTTCTGCCAACAAAAACATTGGTGTGCAACTCCTACTCGATGCTATTGTAGATTATCTTCCCAGTGCTGCCGATGCCGTATGTGAAGAGGCAAAAGCTTTCGGCAATGCGCCCTCGTTGTTTGTCTTCAAGACATCGGCAGCTCAGGTTGGCACAATCTCTACGTTTCGTGTGTATAGTGGCACCGTCAAGCCAGATTGTCATGTTTATAACGTACAGACCAAAGCAGATGAGCGCTTGGGACAACTGATTACGCCGCGAGGGAAAACGCAGGAGACCGCGACAGAGATTCCTGCTGGCGACATTGGGGCGGTGACAAAGCTTGCTAATACGCATACAGGCGATACTCTGACAGGGACAAAAGAGGCGACAACACTCCTTGCATCAATTCCATTTCCCGAACCTTGTTATACGGTAGCAGTCATTCCTAGGAGTCAGGCTGACCTTGATAAGATGGGCAATGCACTTAGCCGTATTGTCGAAGAGGACCGTACATTGCGCGTCTCGCGTGACCACGAGACTGCTGAAGTACTACTATCAGGCATGGGCGAGTCACATCTGCAAATTGTAGTTGAAGGCATTAAGCGCAAATACGGTGTTGATCTGGAAACACACGATCAGCGCATTATCTACCGTGAGACCATTCGTAAGAAGGCACGTGCGAATGGCCGTCACAAACGTCAAAGTGGTGGACATGGACAATTTGGCGATGTGTGGCTAGAAATTGAACCGCTACCAAGGGATAGTGAGCAGCTTTTTGTCTTTGAAGATAAAATTGTTGGCGGTGTCGTACCCGGCCAATATATTCCTGGCGTTGAGAAGGGTGTACGAGAATCGCTTAAAAAGGGATTCCTTTCTGGCAATCCCATGCTCTACGTAAAAGTCGCGGTAGTCGATGGAAAATATCATCCAGTAGACTCTTCGGCGCAATCGTTTGAAGTTGCGGCATCGCTAGGTATGCAAGAGGCAGTGCCTTTGGCGAATCCTGTCTTGTTGGAACCAATTATGAATGTGACGATCACCGTGCCTGAGTACAATATGGGCGATGTCATGAGCGACATTAACACGAAGCGCGGACGCGTCCTTGGCATGGACTCAGTCGGCAATGGTATGCAGCAAATCACAGCACTAGTTCCACAGGCCGAAATGTTGCATTATGCCACTGACCTGCGTTCTATCACGCAGGGGCGCGGCTCCTTCTCGATGGTCTTCTCTCAATATGAGGAGGTTCCTGCCAATGTACAACAAGAGATCGTAGCTAAACATAAGAAGATCGCAGCGTAGTTTGTTTTTGTAACAAAGAGAAGCACCTTACTAAAATCATCAGTAAAGTGCTTCTCTTTATCTTGACAGCCAAACATTTTTAGAGCATGTTTCACATAGAGACGTTCGCAAGTATGGAAGAAGCCATGCAAGTAGTTAAACAGAAAATTAGCGGTCACGTTTACCTTTAGGCGGTCCTTGCCTCTTGGATGTATTCGCTGATTGTGGATTTCCGGGCTTCTTGCCGCTAAATTTAGGCATGCCAGAAGCATCGACTCCTTTACTTCAATTCGCTCCATCTCTCGCACCTGTCTTTTTATCTCTTGCTAAAAAGGCGGTAGCATCTTCCTCGTGACCATGTGTCATTAACCAATCATAGGCACGGTCATGTAGATTGCGTAATGAAGGACTACCCGCAATCATCATCCACATTGCGAATTCTGGGTCCGCAGGCTGTCCCTCACTCCATTGCTTTTCGGCGATAAGAAATTCCTGCACTTGCTTTACATCGAGTGTACGCAGCACTGCGTCCAAGCGTTGCCGAAAACTTATGTGTTCTGTCATACTTTTTACACTTACTCGCTCTATCGGGATACTATTTCTTGTGCTGTTTGATGTCTCGTCCTAGTTCAGCATGGTTCGATCATCAGATATTTTTTTGGAAAGAATTTGGCGCATAAACGGAACTTCACGACGTAAAATAGCAATCTCTTCCTGTAAACGCTGCTGTGTAGAGGTCATTTCAAGAAAACGCTGCTTCTGCTCGTCTTCCACATTCATAAGGAACGAGGCGATAAAATAGGAAAGATCTTCAGACTCGTCGGGTAAGTTCGCATGTACGTCTGGCTCATTAGCCTCTTGAAGCAACATTGTCAAATATTCATCAAACATCTTCCGCGCCTGTTGCGTCGTATTCACAAGGTCTGATTCCTCTGCTACCGCGTCCTCATAGGGTTCCACAGTCGCAGAGATATAGGCCTTATCGCGGTTCTCATTCAAAATACGAAAACGTTTCGTGCCGACAGCATTGAGTGTGTAACGTCCATCTTCCAGCCGTTCCAAGTTGTGTATCTCTGCCATCGTGCCAATTGTGTATGGAACTTCGCGCATAAACTCGCTTTCTGGCTTGGGTAGCACGATGCCCAATGGCTTGTTTTCGCGCTGACAGGCCGAAATCATTTGTCGATAGCGAGGCTCAAAGATATGTAATGGTAGCACTGTTCCTGGGAACAGGACTGTCAACGGAAACAAAGGTAGCTCAATAATGTTCCTTGCCATGAAACCTCTCCTTGAAAAACAGCCGCCACTGAAGGTGCTGTTCACTAGTATATCATCACTACAACACTCTTGAAAGTCTGTCTATTCACGTTGGTATAACGTCTATTATTCTCTCTGACGCTATAAAGATGCTGTATGGGGTAAGATTATGGCTATCCGATTAAATCTCAGAGGGAGTGCATAAAACAAAATGTTCCATTGTTTTACTTATAGATTTCAAATAACCCACAAGTAAGCGTAGAGTTGTTATAAAATCTGCTCTTAACGTCAAAAGGTGCAGGTAGTGAAGCTGACCACTTTCGGTCAACCCCACTACCTGCACCTTTTGGAGTAACAATACTACGCAGGTTCAACCGCAGAGTCAATATCGAGTCCTTCGGATTGCAATTTTGCCTGTACTGCTGCACGCGCTTGAGCAGGACGCCAGTAGCCAGTGGCAAGAAATGCAGTTGGGAGGAAGAAGATAACGCCTGCAATACAAACCCACCACCATGTCGCCCACTGTCCAGTATTTTGTGTGTTGGTAACGACGAAGCTAAAAGCGAGCGATGAAACAACTACGACTAAACGAATGAGAAAGCCCCAAACCGCGATACCGGTGGCGACGAGTGCGGGGTTGATATCCTCAATAGTTTCTGTATAGCCTGCCATCCAGCCCACATAAGCAACGGGACCAGTGATGCCAAAGAGGGCAAAGATAATGCCCATGAAGAGAGGACTTGTGGGTTGCCCAACACGTGTGAGGAACAAAATAAGCACGGCAATATTAGCAATCGCACCGTAGACCATAAAGGGTTTACGGACCTCTAAACGGTCGGAGAGAAGGCCGGTAACGATAGAGGCAACAACATCACAGGCCCAATAGACGCTAAGCAAGCCGTTTGCCAGAGCGAGGGGGTACTTGAAGATGGTGGTCAAGTAAGTCGGGAAGTACGCAACGGCAGCATAGTAGAGCAACAAGTAGAGGCTAATACCGAGCGCACTTATGATGATGCGAGGGCGTAACATCTGTCGCCAAGGATTGCGTAAGGCTGCCGCAACGTCGATACCGCGTGACCGCGCTTCAATCAGAGTTCTTTCTTGCAACGCGGTCATGATTTGAGAGCGCAAGGAAGGTGAGAGATCACGGAGACCGAAGAAGCACAACACAGAGATAATCAGACCGAAGATGGCTGCGATAATGTACTGCGACTGCCATGTGCCGAATGCGGAGAGCGTTAGACTTGCCACGAAGGTAATAACGAGGCTACCACCTACGGGGCCAACGGTCCAGAAGGCCATCGCGGTTGCTCGTCCAAGACGAGGGGAGAAGTCGCGCACAAGTGCCGGTGTAGCGACAAGAATGATACCTTCGACAAAACCGAGTAGCAATGTGAGCACCAGAAATACCGATGGCGAACTAGTGAATGAAATAGCAAGCGTGATGAGCGATGTGACAATGATACCATAGACAACGAGGTTAGCTCGTCCTATGCGGTCCGAAAGACTACCAATGAGAGATGACAGTGCGCCAAGCAGATTGGAGCCAAGCGTTAAGTAGACGTAGTTAATGAATGTGATATGGAAGGTGGTCAAAACGAGTGGAGCAACTGATGGAAGAACATACGACTCGTAATACAGAACAATGGTTGCGGCGACGGAGAGGGCTAAATACCAGAGACGTTGTGAGCTAGCGGGATAGTGTTCGAGGTCTCGCTTCAGGAAACCGTTTTGACGACTAAGCATCCAAATCCTCCTAAACTCTCTTCGGGTACTACAATGTACCTACTGTTACCATAAAAAGCGATGAAAAGCATGGTATACAATGACGAACAACATCACGAGTGAGGGGGTTTACTCAGCAAGCATATCATATTCTTGGTGAATATACAATTCATTACATGAATTTATCTTTTGGGGTAGTGCAGTACTAAGGATGAGTAGAAAACGTACAAGAGCTATAACGTTAAGATGCGTAAACTACTGATGCGGAGAATGAGTAAATTGCTTTTGAACTCGATTGGGCCATTAGAAAGTGTGTCTGTCTGGCTACTACTCACACTTACTAATGACACACCGTCGGAGAGCAAACTGACCTGATTGTCCAGCACTTCAACGCGGTAGGTATGCCAACCCAAACCAGGCTCATAATCTATTGGACGGCCAGTTCCCTGAACTGGCGCGGCACTTGAAGCAAGAAACACTTGTGCAGCGGGATGTGAGCCGTTTGGACGTGTTGCTGACCCTACAAAATTATTAACACCTGCCGTATAGCCGTCTTTTCCAGGTAAGCGAGGAGCGACAAGGGAGAAAAGCCCACCACTTAGCTTGACAAGACGCACAACCCGGATACGTATTTCCAATGCATAGTTGAGAACAAGTGGTTTGTAAGGTAAGGTAAAGATGCTTATACCATTAGCATCTGTTTCTAGTTGCCTTTGCACCACCTTCCAACCGTGTGCCTGCCAACCATTAAGTCCATGTGACCAATCGGCTTGATATAAGACGATGCCTGCAGGAGGGTTTGTCGGAGATAGGTGTATTGTTGTGGTGGGAGTGGAGGTCTGTGATTGAATGTGTGTAGGTGATGGACTCGTTGAACATGCTACAAGCGCGAAAAGGAGAAAGCCAATGAGCAGAACACAGGGCAAAAAGTTCCGCTTTACATGGAAGAGCATGGAGAAGGTTGGCACTTTTTTATAACTCCTTTGTTCACACTATTGATTTACCTCGTACTCGTATACTATGCTTTCAGAACGTACCCACTCACTTCATAGCCTCGACCAGGACGCTCATTTTCAGGGAGGTCGGTGAGCCATTCCCATTGTTGTTCCTCCACAATATCGAAGGTACCACTCACAAGGTCGGGGAAAGCGCGAGGGACGAGAGGTAGGACACGGCGATGGGTGGCATCATGATTAGTGCCGTGAACGTTGAAGACGAAGCCGCGTATATCGCTGAGCAATACGGCACGTCCACCGATATCAAGTAGGTCTCGGACAAGGTGAAGGTGGGCATTGATGATACGAAGGCGGAAGGCTTGGGCGGCATCTTGATAGCGGCGATGACGTTCTTGTTCACCGAGCATTTTTGGGGCAACTTGTTTGATGTGGTCGAGCAGGTCAAGAATAGGATAACTGAACAACTGCGAGACGACAAGGGAACTGACGACAAGACCAAAGGAGCCGCGAGCAAGCGTTTGTATCTCTGGTGGATCGGATACAGGGCATTGTTCAAGGCAGAGTGCAGCGGCATCAAATACCGATTGTGGCCCCTGTGAGACAAGTTGTTCCCAGTTCTGCTGGTTGATGAGACGGACAAGACTAGCACTAACACCACGTTTAGGCTCGCCATTGATGCTACTGATATCGCATTGCACGAGCCGTAGTCGTTTGTTCAAAGCGGATGAAATAATTTCATCGCTAGCAATACGGAGTGCAGCTATATCGAGATCGGCAAGCACAACCTCATCCGAGACACGTAATAGGTCATTGAGGGGAACTTCGGTACAGGCTCCGGCACCGAGCACGAGCGCGTTTTGCGCTGCACGACTCTCGCGCTGTCGCAGAGCATGAAGTATCAGTGCGGTGCAATGTTCGAGATGCTGAGGAGCATGCTCACGTAACCATGTTCGGCGACGTTTGCCCTGTGTCTGTGCATTATTATGAGAAAGGTTGTCGATACGCATATTTTTTCAGAGAGATGTGGAGCGTTGCCAACATCCTTGATTGTCGGCATACACTCCACATCTCTCTCTTTCTATTTTCCGATATATTGCGCGGGACGTTTTTGTAGGAAGGCGGTAACGCCTTCTTTATGGTCGGCGGTTGTAAAGGCTTCGTCCTGTAGTTGCCCTTCGAGATCGAAGGAGGCTTGCAGGTCGGTCTCCATTGATTTGTAGAGCAGTTCTTTGATGAGGCCATAGCTGTGTGTTGGGCCATTTGCTAAGCGTTTTGCAAAGGCTGCTACGGTCCTTGAATGTTCGTCTAAGGGAACACATTTAGTGACGAGTCCAAGACGCTCCGCTTCGGGACCACTCACCTCATCGGCAAGAAGACACATCTCCATTGCTTTGCCTAGCCCAACGAGACGTGGGAGAAAATAGGCTCCACCACCATCGGGAACAAGACCGATACGCGCAAAGGCTTCAATGAAACGAGCGTTATCGGCAGCTATACGCAGGTCACAAGCGAGGGCAATGTTACAGGAAATACCAGCCGCAACACCACGAATAGCTCCGACAACAGGCTTAGGCATAGCTCGCATACTTTTAATCAAACGATGATATTTTTTCAGATGCTCACTGACTTTAGGAGCTTCGCCATCGTTAGGAACAGCAGGAAAACCTGAAAGGTCTTGCCCTGCACCAAAGGCTCGGCCAGCACCAGTCAGGACAACACAACGAATTGTATCATCGGTAGCTGCTGTTTCAACCGCTTCAGTTAGTTCTGCAAGCATAAGATCATTGAACGAGTTTAACACCTCTGGTCGATTCATGGTGATAGTGACGACGCCTTCTTCCTGGTGGATCAGCAAATGGTGATAGTCTGTACGCATGTGGAACTCCTCTACTTTGAGAGATTTTTGTAGGTGTACGATGTATCGCGCCATTGCGCTGATCAACCATTGCAATGGGGCGATACATCGTACACCTACAACTTGGGTACGTCGAGCATTAGGACTTCGAGCGCGACACGTGGATTAACATTTTGCGCGATGGCTTCCATCGTGTGCAAGATGGCACGTACCATACGTTCTGACTCCGCGGTACCAATCTTGGCGGCCTGTGTTTGCAACAGGGGTCGCATGTCTACATTGACAGTCAAATCGAGACAGGCATTCGCTGCTAATACCATATCACGCCACCATAGTAACCACAACTCTAAGAGCGATTGTACCTTTTCGCTATCGCCACTGATGCGTTGCACCAAGTCAAAACGTTGCACACGACCAGCGGAAGGAAGCTTTGTGAGAAGGTCGAGTTGTGCTTTACGCTGTGTAAGTAGCTCCTCGTTTTCGACAGCTTGTACGGCCCAACCCATGCGTCCGGCGGCTAGGGCTGCCACAAGTTCGGCCTCTTTCGGTTTGACATCCCATTCTTGTATCAAAGCATTTTTGATTTGCATTGAAGTGAGGAGTTGCATCGTGATAAGTTGTATACGCGAAAGAATCGTGGGCAAGAGGAGGCCAGCATCGGGTACGGTGAGAAGCAACACAACATCCGGCTCTGGCTCTTCAAGCGTTTTCAAAAGACAATTCGCAGCCTGAACGTTCATCTCGTGTGCGTTCTCAATAATGAAAATGTTGCGTCGCCCTTCAAGGGTGCGACGTGCCGAGTCGCTTTGCAAAATGCGTATCTGCTCAATCGAGATAAATTGTTTATCGGCAGGTTTCGAGATAACATGTATATCAGGGTGGTTGTCATGTAATACTTTGCGACAGGAGAGACAGGAGTTGCATGGTTCTTGCGGTGCGATAGTTGGGTCTTCACCACCAGTGCAGAGCAGGGTTTGGGCGAAGCGATGTGCTAAAAGAGTCTTGCCAATTTGTTGTGGACCAGTAAAAAGATAGGCATGACGAACTTGCTGCGCGGCTAACGTGCGGCGCAGAATGTCGATGGCATGTGCATGCCCAGTGATATCCCAGCCTTTTGAGGCGATTTCTTGCGTTCCCATTTGACGCTATGTTAGCAGAAAAAGAGGATGATAGCAACAGGTTAGTTTATAAAAATATTGCTGTTATTGCCCTAAATATTCGCTACCCAATGCCTCTTCCATTCGTAAAGAAGAGTATCAGTGTGTTACTTCGTGGTCTGCTAGCAGAAACGGCGTAGTTTCTGGAAAATCTCATGTATATTGTGTACTTGATGAAGCGAGAGAGTCCAGGAGAGATTGTTATGGCACAATCGGTTATTCACAAGCAACGTTTATCGTCTTCTTTGCTACAAACTGATACAGCAGAGCGCACGTTGCGTCGAGTTGCGGCATGGTTCGCATTGTATTTCCTCATGCAGGCCGAGTTGGGACTGGCATGGGATAGGGAATGGCATGATCTGATTGGACGTGACCAGTTCTGGATTCCACCACATATCATGTTATATACAGGTGTTGGCTTTACAGGGCTTATCGCTCTAGCGGTGATACTCCTGGACACAACACGCTATTACAAAGGTAAGGTCGGTGTAGATGATACTTCAACGGTGCGTATTTTCGGCTTTTTTCGTGGTCCATTAGGGTTTGCCATTCTAGGCTTTGGCGCATTGAATGATTTGCTAGCTGCGCCATTAGATAACTACTGGCATGAACTCTATGGCATTGATGTTACGCTCTGGTCTCCGTTTCACATTATGGGTACCATCGGTGGCGTGATAATGGGGCTTGGCTGTATTTATGCCTTTGCGTCAGAGGCAGTTATCGAGCAACAAAAAGGGTCTCACCCAAGATTCTTTTTTAACGGACCTGAATGGGGCTTGATGCTCTTGTTCGCTGCATTTGTGGGTATCACTCAGCTATCGTTGACAGCGTTTGCGCCTGTTGCCATTGGTGCATGGCAGCTCCCGATTTATGCATTACCACTGGTAGCAGTTGCAGGTTTTTGTTTAGTTGGAGCAATTCAGTCCACACGCAAACCGGGGGCTGCAACAGTCACTGCCCTACTCGTCTGGTTGCTTGCACTTGTGACACAGAGTTTTGTGCCAACAGCACTTACATACACCGTTGCAAGAATGCACCTCGTATTCCGCTTTGTCAACCGCACGCCATCATTTAATATCACACTCGCGTTTCTACCAATTCTTTTCTTCCTATGCGCTCTGCTCATAGATGGTATTGCGTTTGTGTATTATAAACGAGAGGGCGAAGCAAAGAGCCTGCCAAATCAGTATATCTTACTGATTAGTGGTATTATAGCGGTGGCATGCACTGTTATACCAGTTGAGCTTGTGCAAATGTTACTACTCTTTCCCGCTCTAAAGCTTCATCCAGATAGTGTAAGAATACTTACGGTCAGTGGGTCGGCAATGCTCCTTGCATTACCGTTGATATTTTGTACAGGAGTATTTACCAGCATAATTGGCACAGTACTAGGCGATATCTGGCATTTTAGCAGAAAGTAGGGAAAAGCATGCGTCCATCTTTTACCGTCTCGCTCCGCTGTTGTGCCGTGCTAGTCCTCTTATTTCTTTTCTATAGTACACCAGCACTAGCTTCATCAAGCAGCAAACCAGCATGGAGTGAAACGCTAAGTGCGGGACCCTATACAATTGTCGCAGTTCTTTCCAGCCAGCCACCCATAGTAGGGCAAGACTTTACAGTGACAGTTACTCATCATGAAGCAACACCGCTTTCGGGCATGCTTGTTGCTCAACCCGGTCCGGGTACGGATGCAATTCCTGTACACAGAGCATTTGTAGCTGCTAGTGGAAACATGCATGTGTTAACGGATACACTAAACCTCGTTGTACGTGGTGCGTGGACAATAGTTATAAATTTAAACGGACCTCGTGGTCGTGGTTCAGCAAGTTTTGACGTTACAGTAACAGCTCCTAACGCAATTCCTCCTTGGTTAGGTTGGACGATTGGTCTTTTGCCCCTTATTGGCTGCGCTTGGCTGATTCGGCAGCAATGGCAATACAGGAATACACTCTTACATGGGGGACAGAAGACGCGAACGATATCGCAGCAGTCTTGACAAAACACAGCAGGTTCCGTATAGTTATAAATGGCTAGGCGCAAGTTGTACAACAATCGACAGAACGATATTCTTGAAAGGAGGTCTTTGAATGCACAAAACCATATACAATATGTTATCGATACTGGTGCAACAAGGACTTACCATGAGTATCGCTGCACACGACTTCGCCCGGCATTCTTCCATGGAAGATACTCCACAGGCACAAGGGATGAGTATACCCATTTTCGGAAAGGATTGTGCAAGTAAGCGTCTGGCATGACGTACAGAAACAGTATATTTTCCGAACCGTGGGTACTTGAGACTCACGGTTTTTTGTTTCCCTTTTTTGTGTTCACATGTTAGTGTAGCAATCCTCTTATAGCTAAGGCTTTCTCTTGAGCAGAGAGGGACTGCAGAAACGAGCAAGAAACGTATGATTACATCGCATACATATGAGGCAGCAGCAGCGACCTATCGGCATGAACTCGGCGACGGTCTTGTCTTACGCTGGTCAACGGCGGCAGACACAGCACATATTGCCGAACTGGTGGGACGCGTATTTCGTGAGAAGGAGAGCGACCCAGCAAACGAAGGATTGAGCAGCGAAGTCTATGAACTTATGAGCGGAAAGAGTCCGTTAATGAGTTCGGGTGATTATGGAGTAGTGGAGGATACAGGGAAAGAAGGCAATCCGATTGTCGCGTGTACCTGTTTGTGGCACAACCATTGGGAGTACGAGGGTATTCCGTTTGAGATGGGACAGCCGGAGATTGTAGCAACGGATCCAGCATATCGGAATAAGGGCTTGATACGAGCACTGTTTGAGATGGTGCATGCTCGTAGTGAGTCCAAAGGTCACATGGTGCAAGCCATTACTGGTATTCCTCACTTCTATCGACAGTTTGGCTACGAATATGTGCTAGACCTTGGCGGAAAGCGTGTTGTCTATTCATCGCAAATTCCGCAGGCGAAGGAGGATGAGGCAGAAGCGTATACACTACGCAATGCAACAGTTGAGGATGTGCCAACAATTCAGCATATCTACAGCTACCGTCGTAAGATTGGTGTTGTCACGGCAGATGTGCCTGATACATATTGGCTCTACGAAATACAGAGAGTAAGCGACAAAAATCAGAAATTTCCTCGTCTACAGATGATCATCAATGCTGTAGGCAAAGTGTATGGCTATGCGTTCGTCTCGGCTACACGCTACGCAAATGGAGCGAACTTCACCGTATACGCCCTAGATACCTTGCCTCATGTGAATTTACGTGCATTCGTACCTTCGCTTTTGCGCGAATTACAGAAATACGGTTCGCAGCTACCAACACGTAAAACGGTGGAAGGCACTTCATTACGTGAAATTTCCTTCAACTTGGGGCGTACACATCCGGTATACGATGCATTAGGAAGCTTGGCTCCCTTTTATGAAGCTCCATATGCGTGGTATGTACGAGTACGCGATGTGCCAGCGTTTCTCAAACATATTGCGCCTGTGCTGGAAAAACGATTGGAGCAATCGGTAGTTGCCGATTATACGGGAGAACTCAAAATCGACCTGTATAAAGGTGGTTTACGTATGGTGTGGGAACATGGAAAGCTGGTGACAGCAGAACAGTGGCGCGTACCCGTGTATGACTCGAACGCGGGTGCAGGTTTTCCGCCGCTCGTTTTTCTGCAGTTGCTCTTCTGTCACCGGAGCCTGGACGAGTTGCGCTATGCGTTTCCCGATGTGTGGGCTGAAGGGGATGCAGAAATTGTGCTGAAAGCATTGTTTCCAGCGCAAGCCTCTGCACCAATGCCTCTATAAGAAGAGGAATTACGTAGGGACCACATTGATGGCGTCCGAGGCGCAATTTATTGCGTGAAATCGTATGTCAAGCATGATTGAGAGGACCTCACCCAATGAATTGGGCGTGGACGCCATCAATGTGGTCCCTACGATTTTCGTCAAAGCAGGGTTGTTAGACTCCTACAGTCGTTTTATTTAGAAGTTGCAACGTAGAGATGGGAAAAAGCGACTTCGACATCTTGTTGTTCCACATAGAGACCAACTTCACCTGCAGAAAGTTTCGCGGATGACGTGTCAGAAATCGTCGGGCTAACGGATTTGTTGTTGACAGAGAAAGTGAACGCGTTCCCTTTCGCATTGATGGCGAGAATATTACTTTTTCCTGGCCCAACGAGGAGCGATGTTACATAACCGGAGGCGATGGGCGGCTCCCATTTTCCATCGAAGCGCAGAAAGACATATTGTGCGGTAACAGACGATAGTACCTCGAAGACATAGTAATGTGATTGGTCGGCAGAGGCCCGAAATGCTACTCCGTAATAGTCAGAGGCACCATCTTTACCACGCACCAATGTCATGGTCACGGAAAGATGGAAGTCACTATATTGATGCTCATTGTAGAGAGCAAGCGCAACCGTCTGATCTGACTTATTAAGTACATGATACTGTTGGTGCTGTTTGTCATAAAAGAATGTACTGCTAATAGGCCAATCGGTATCATCTGTCAACGTATCAACGTTCCCTTGCTTCTTAACATGGGTAACTCGTGAGGTCTGCGGCGTACTAGTGGGGAAACGATGCAAGAAATACAGCGTAGACATAGCGGTGCCGCTAAGTACAAACAACAATAACGTTGCGATGAGTGCAAGTCTTGGTAGCGTCAAAAAGCGTGCTGTTCGCAATGATTTTGTGGGTACTTGCTTGACATGCACGATTGCTTTGGCAGGAGCGATATGTACCTCTTGTTGACCAAACGGGTCCTCGATATCTTCTGAAGGCAAACCTTGCTGCGTGTTTTCTATGGCGCGTGTAAATGCTTCACTAAACGCGCCAGCAGTCTGGAACCGTTTATCTGGACTTTTGGCTAATGCTTTGCGTACAACGCGATCAATGCCGGGAGACACATCGGCGCGCATCATACAAAGAGAAGGTGGTACTTCGTGAATGTGCATGAGGGCGAGGGCAAGTGTTGTATCAGAGATAAACGGAAGTTGCTTTGCTAACAAAAAAAAGAGGGTGACGCCAAGAGAGTAAATATCTGAACGACCATCCAGTGTTTGCCCAAGGGCTTGTTCTGGTGAGATGTAATCGGGAGTTCCCATTAAGGACTCGTTATTTTTTGCCACCGTATCTTGTTCTTCTGTTGGAACTTTGGGTGTGAGGCGAGCAATACCAAAGTCGGCGAGCATGATACGTCGTGCGCCATCGAGCAGAATATTTGCAGGTTTTACATCGCAGTGAACGCATCCTTGCTCATGTGCATAGTCTAATGCTGAGGCCAGTTGCTCAAGATGCCACTGTGCTTCCTCAAGTGAGAGGGGGCCATTTTTTGCGATATACTCTGACAACGTACCACCAGTCATGTAGGGCATAACAATATATGGCAAACCATCCTGCTCGCCGTAGGAGTAGATGGGCAGAATATTTGGATGATGAAGTTGGCTAGCGGCTTCAGCTTCGCGCAAGAAACGACGATAGAAGTCGCGCCGCATCTGCGTATCCATTGTCGAGCGTGGTAGAAAAACCTTTACAGCTACCTTACGGTTGGGAGTGTGCTGCTGCCCCAAAAAGACTGCACTTGAACCGCCATATCCCAGAAGCCGTTCTAGCACACAAGAGCCTAGAACGGTACCTATGAGATGTTGTCCCCTGGTCGTTGTCATGTCAAAGCCCCCCATAAAGCTTTTCTAGGTGTAAGAAAGCGGGTGCAGTACCTGGAACGGAGCTATCGTCGTTGATACAGTCAGAACTGCCTTTATTGTAGTCTTAAAGACGAAAGAGTGTCAATATTTCTATATACCGTATGTAATTTTCCCTAAAATTACACTTCTTATACAAAGTAAAGGGCAGACGCAGAATAAAAAATGCATCTGCCCTCTATACTACGTCTTGTTAGAGGGTAAATTCACCATCGCGCATAATCACATGTCCATCAACTTCGATGGTGCAACGAGTAGGAATTACATCAACATGAATTTTTGCATCCCAATCCGCACCAGTAAACTGTGGGTAGGGATTGCCAAAAGCAATGTGGAGACCCGGCATCTTCTCATCTTGCAAAAGATTGCCAACGAGTTTTTTCAGGCTAGTAAGTGTGCCAATAGCAAATTCGCCCGCGCGGTTGCCATTAGGAACCGAGAAGAGGTAGTCATGTACTTCCTGTGCAAGAGCGTTATCTTCGCTACTAATCTCTGTTACATAGCCGTTTTTCACAGTGATAATCAATGGATATTGCAGCACTCCATATTTCTCTGAAAAGTAGTCGCCCAAAACTTCACAGACAAGAACACCATCGACGGTTGCGGGTGCGGTAAAGACCTCACCTTCTGGCAAATTACCCCACTTGCCTTGCTCGTGATAACGGCCGTGGCAAGGAATCCATTTCCAGTCTTTGTGGAAGGTCGCAGTCACATCACTACCCTTAGCAGAGGTAACGTGAATGGTCTGGGCATTGTGTACGAGGTCATAAATGGTATTAGTAAGAGTGAACACCTCGTCATAGTTGGCGCACATTCCATCTGCCATCAGTGCTTCGTCGATGCCGATCATATGCCCATGTCGGACCTTGAGTTCGGTCGCAAGAAAGGGAAGTAAGGGAATGCGGAAGGAGATTTCTCCCGGTTGTGCTGTTGCAATATAGTATGTGACGGTTGGACGTGCCTGAATGAGGTCGTTGCGTAGCTCGTCGGAAAAGACGGTCAGAGGTCGTTCGCCATAGTGCTCAAGGAAACGAACGGTGACATCAGCGTGTTCGGCGAGTGCGATTGCGGCAACGCGACGTGCAATATTTTCACGTGCATAATCGGTGATGATAAAGACGCGATCCTGTGAGGTGACGCCCATACAACGCACGGCGTTCTCAGCACCATATTGGACACGCTCCTCAAAGGTGAGCGTATCAAGTGGTTTCTCATTGAGACCATTTTGGATAGATGTACTAATTATTCCTACCATGATAGATACTCCTGATGACAAAAGAGGTAATGCGGATATAGTTATATACGTGCAAAAAATTATCTCGGTAACATTCATATTTGTATGTAAAACTTTTGGATGTACAAATGTTTGCTTGCGTAGGTTAGTTGGTGTTATTGTAGTAGGCATATAGTATGCTTTGTGGGGAGAGCAGTAGTCATGTTATATGATAGAGATAAAACAGTTAACATGTTGAAAGGAATTGATGTATGACTGAGAAGATGGCAGAGACAACCGCGCTTTATCGCTCTATTCATGAACAACCGCAGAAGATACAGGAGCTACTTACTGATTGGGAAGGACCAACACGAGCGGCACAACAGTTAAACTCACGAGGCAGAGTTTTGCTGGCAGGAATTGGGACAAGCTATCATGCGGCAATTGTGGGCGAATATCTCTTACGTTTAGCAGGAATAGATGCGTGGGCTATTCGCTCGTATGAGTTCGTGACGTACCCACGTCCGCTCCGTTCGGATGATAGCGTCATTGTGATCAGCCATCGTGGAAGTAAAGTTCACGGTATAGGTGCGGTACAAAGGGCGAAGCAGGCAGGAGTTTTTACGGTCGGTATTACTGGTAAAGGCTCACCAATGCGAGATGTGGATATAGTGTTAGAGACGGTGGAACAAGAGGTTTCATCAACGCATTCTGTGAGCTACATTGGTGCGTTGACGCGGCTCGCACAGATAGCAACACGACTGGCTGAATTGAGTGGCAATACGCAGGTGGCCCAGAAGATAGAGCAAGGGCTGTTAGCGATGCCTACAGCAATGGAGCAGCTCTTTCAGCACGAGGACGTAATACGTCGTGTTGCACAGGATATGGTAGCCAATCAGCGACGGGTAATTATTGTGGGTGCAGGTCCCAATGCAGCGACAGCACCGGAAGGCGCGTTGAAGGCAAAGGAAGCTGCTTATATTACAGCGGAAGGTCTGGAACTAGAGCAAGCGATTCATGGCCCACTGGTCGCGTTTGAGACCAATGACCTGATCGTTCCTATCAGCGTGAAGGGACCTGCACAACCGAGGATGGCAGACTTTTTGCGTGCGCTCCATACAATTGGCACACAGGTATTGCTACTTGGTGATATTCCTCCTGATAGCGCAGGATTATTTTCGCACACTGGTTGGACTCAGTTTGAACTTGCCGGGGGTATTGTAGAAGAGTTGACACCGATGATTGCGGTCGTACCATTGCAGTTAATGGCAGATTTTCTTGCAGCCGCACGAGGAACGAACGCAGACTCTTTTCGCAAAGACCAAGAAACGTACAAAGACGCTGTGGGAAAGTATCAGTTGTAACGCAACGTCCTTGTACTTTGCAATGTCTTCGTACATTGTTGCCTCTTCCACATGCTATACTTGAGATAGAAGGCGTTTCACAACTAGCTAAGCCTCGTTGCTCACCTAGAGAAGGAGTCCTGCATGACTGACCCCTTTGGTATTCCTCAGATCACCAGCTACCTCACGCATATGGGTTTAAAGATGGCACATGTAGATTATGAACGTGAGATTGTGGAGCTTGCCTTTCACGGCAATCATGGACAGTGGCGCATGATCGTTGGCTTTCAGCAACGGGGGGAGGCGCGTAAGTTGATGCTGATCGCGCCTCACATTGGAACGGTAACGACAAAACGGAGGCTGGAGTGTCTCGAAGCCTTAATGTCGGTCAATTATCGTATCGCGGTTGGCAAGTTTGGTATTGACCTTGAAGATGGGGAGGTACGTCTGGAGGAAGCTATTCCACTAGGACTAGACACTATTACATTTGAGCAATTTCAGCTTGCTTTTGGTGCTTTAATGCAGACAGTTGCGATGTATCATAGTCTTCTGCCACGCATTGTGTATGGCAATCTTTCGGTAGCAGAGGCATTGAACGTTTGCGAGCAAGAGTTCGCGGCGCAGACGGAACCGGACAACGAGAAGCAAGCACAAACAGAACCTCTTGTTGATGTTTCGCAGGAGATCCCCACCGAAAAAGGCAATAGAGAGATAGACCTTAGCGATGTGCTAGCTGAAGTAACGCGCATTTTTGAGGAAAAAAAGGATTAACGTGATAGGTTGTGGACATGAATAGACTTCCTCGTTCATGTCCACAACCTATCACGTTGGATTTTTGCTTTGTGAGTAGTGTCCATTCTGTTTGGCGCGTTTGTGCAATTCGGTATTAGTTGTGTCGCCGGTATGCTCATCGTGTGTTTCAGATGATGCATCGTCAACGATAGTCGTAGTAGTTGGCTTTACCATAACCCATGCGTTTCGTGCTTGTGCTTCAGCCTTTTTTTGTCTCGTATAACGCCGAATTACTTCGAGTACAGCCCAGCCGATGATCAGTACCGCCACGACAAGCCCACCAACCATTACTAGCGTGAGATTCATGCGCCTATCTTTCTTTTTGTATGGTAAAATGCTGCTTAATGTCCTAATGATTGTAGCTTTTCTTTATCAAGGGCGTCAAGCGATTTATCCAGCTGTGATGGTGCCATCAGCATTCACGTGAAACGCGACTGGTTTCAGGGGTAACGTTGCTGGTCCCTGTAAGACTTTTGCATTATTTAGTGGGTCAAAGACGGCACCGTGTGCAGGACAAATAAGTGTATGTGTTGTTGGGTCGTAGTTGACTTCAATCCCCTCATGAGTACATGCGCGCTCGTAAGCCACAAAATGTCCATTTTGTAGGTGGATGAGCAAACCAGCTTTGCCATCAGCAGGATTAATAATATCCATAGAGGTATTCGCGGCAAGAGTGGTAGCACCTACTACTTTGCCATTATTACCACCAGCTCCTGTATTGCCGGGATTGCCACCAGTTTTTGGCGTTCCACCAGTTCCTGTTTGTTTTCCCGTACCATTTCCCGTTTGTGTTCCGGCACCATTCCCGGTAGGCTTTTGCGCCACTGGAGTATTGGTGTTGCTTTGGGCAGTATGTGTGGTGACTGATGCTACGAGATGGGCGAGATTAAGCTTTCCTGCAACCAATGCTCCTGCCGCGACAACGCCGCCCGCCGCGATGGTTGCAATAGCAGTTCTCCGTCCCATACCCCGTGCTCGCTTTGTAGGGCGAATACGTATTACGCTATCGGATGGCGATGCCTGTTTCGTTTGTGCTTTCATTTTTTTCTGTTCAGCATCCGACATTCGTAATGAGGCATCGTCGTGCCTTACTAATGGAGCAGTAGCAAGAGGAGGAGACGTTTGTACCCACCACATAGGAGTATTCATGGCGTCAGGATCGTGTACCGTTTGCTCCTCTGCAAATGCTGGCATGGGCGATACGGGTTGCGCCATTGGCACGCTTTGTGGCTGTTGTTGGACTGGTTTCTGCGCCTGTATACTATTCTGGGCCGCAAATTGCTGTAAAGACAGGGTAGCAGGTCGTTGTGGAGTAGGTAATGGTGGTGTCGCTGGAACTTGGGGTGATGGGCGTACTGCGGTCATACGTCCTGTGACGATTGGTGGTAAAATCTGCCATCCATCAGGTGTTGCAGGGATAGGCTTCTTTGCGGATATCGTTTGTTTTGACACACTCGTATTCTCAGCAGACATCTGAGGTGTAACTAGTTGTTTACCTGTAACAATAGGTGGAGTCAGCTGCCAACCACCAATGGAAACCTCTTCTTCCTGCACATTTTGTAAGTTATATGCTGATCTCGGCCTATCCGTCTGAGGTGCAACATCGTTACTCGATGCATGGCCTGGACGATTAGCAACACCTTTACACACTTGCGCGAATGCCTCGACCAAATCGCTTACACGCTGGAAACGTTGACTGGGGTCACGTGCCAGAGCATGATTAATGACTAATTCCATAGTAATAGGAATATCAGGACTGAGTGTATGTAGCGAAGGCAAAGGACTTTGCAGATGTTGTAAGGCCGTGTCAAGTGGTGACGCACCAACAAATGGGGGCTTGCCGCTCAGCAATTCAAAAAGTATGATACCTAGTGCGTAGATGTCGGAGCGTGAGTCTATTGGCTGCCCTTGTACAACCTCTGGCGCGATATAGGTAGAGGCGTAGAGGAAGGTGTCAGCGATACTCAATAGATAGGAGTAAGGCTGGTCGTTTTGCTCAATGCCACGCATTTGCAGCATATGCACAAGGCCAAAGCCAGCAACATGAAAATTCTGATCGTTGCCTAAGAGAATATTTGCTGGTTTCAATGTTCCATGAACAATGCCTTTACGGTGGGCATAGTCCAGCCCTGCCGCGACTTGTTCAAGGACTTCAAGAGCATAAGCTGGGGTGCATCGGCCTTTTTGCTTCAAAATATCGGCAAGTGAGCCATTTGTCATGTATGGTGTGATGAGATAGGGGTAGTTGAATTGCTCACCATACTCAAGAATTGGCAAAAGGTTGCGATGGCTAAGCGCAGTCAAGGCGGCAGCTTCTCGTGTGAAGCGTTGGGTGAAGCGCGTTCGTGCTTCTGCTGTAAAGCGATCAGGAACAATAAACGCTGTCAGCGCGGCGGCATGGTTTTGTGCAGGGTTTTGAGCCAGGTAGACCGCGCTCAAACGTCCACGCCCTAAGAGGCTTTTTACATTGTAATGCCCTACGGTTTGTCCTACAAGTTGGTCGGTTGATACAGTTTGCATTGAGGCTCCCCCACATATTATTCTTTATTGTTACATTGTGATTTTACATACTGTATCAATGTAGGTCAATGTGACACGCCAAAAGTAGGACTTGTGTCTCTTTGTGGGTAAAAATAAACGTTGGGAAAGACAAAATAGGGGCAGAATTTGTGGTAAAAATCATCAAGATCAAAAAATTCTTACCGCCGCAGTGGTCGGGATGGGGGAGAGCGGAGAGAGAACCCGACCACTGTATGGGAGAGATGTAGAGGAAATATAGGGGTTGGGAGAGCATATTTAGTTTTGAACATTTGTACTACAAGGAGAATGATACCATAGAGGATTGGTAGTGTCAAGCTTTTTTGGAACAAATTTTCTATATTTTCTATCCTTTTTGAGAGTGGGGATGCATGGTACAATAAGCAACAGCATTGAGTATGCATGCAAGGTTTTGTCTGCTTTTGTGCAGATTTTTCTATATTTCTCATGAAGTGGAGTATTGATAATGGCAGAGGTTCGACCTTTACGTGGAATACGTTATGTTAAGGAAAAGGTAGGCGATATCGCGCAGGTAGTGACGCCGCCTTATGATGTGATTTCAAAAGAGGCACAAGCGGCATATTATGCACGGAGTCCTTATAATGTGATTCGGCTTGAGCTTGGACAGACGATGGAAGAGGATAGTGCGCTCAACACGGTTTACACACGGGCGGCAGCCACGCTCGCGGAGTGGCGTTTGCAGCAAGTGTTACGGGAAGAGGAGTCTCCTTGCTATTATGTGTATCAGCAAATCTTTACACATGATGGGCAGCAGTATACACGCACTAGTTTGATGGCGCGGGTGCGTTTGGAGTCATGGGATGCAAAGGTCGTGTTACCTCATGAGCATACGCTGGCGAAGGCAAAAGATGACCGCTTGAAATTGTTGCGCGCATGTGCCGCTAACCTGAGTCCAGTCATGAGTCTGTATGACGATCCACAGGGACGTATTCGCCGCTTGCTCGCGACGTATGCAGAACATGCCGAGGTACAGATTACCGACGAAGCAGGGGAAGAGCATCGTCTTCATCCTATTCGGGATGAGCAACAGATAGCCAGCATCCAAGACTTTTTTGCACAGCGACAGTTGTACATTGCTGATGGGCATCATCGCTATGAAACAGCACTAGCCTACCAACAAGAGATACTAGAGCAACGTAAGGAACTGTATTCAGAGGATGCGGCGAACTTTGTGTTGATGGCCTTGATTGATGTGGATGATCCGGGAATGCTTGTTCTCCCAACACATCGCATGTTGTTTAGTTTAGAGCAAAATAAGCTTGACGCACTCACGGAAGCACAATTTGCACACTATTTCACAGTGCAAGCATTGCCAGCGGCGATGTCGGGCGAGGGAATTGTACAGCGCATGACAGAGGTGGGTCAGGAGCAACCCGCACTTGTTTTCGCAACAAACAAGCAGATTCTGTTATTGACACTCAACGAGCAAGGCAAACAAAAGATGCAAGAGAGTGGACATTCCGAGGCATGGAATAGCTTGGATGTGGCAGTCGCGCAACACCTTGTAATGGAGGATATTCTGGGGTTGAGCGCAGAAAATATGACGGCTGGAACACATGTACGCTACGTTCGTGACCCACAACAGGCATTGCACGCAGTCGAAAGTGGAGAGACACAGGCGGCGGTACTGTTGAATGCGACGCGAGTACGACAAATTCGAGACGTGGCGCAGGCGGATGATCGCATGCCGCAAAAATCGACCTACTTTTATCCAAAACTGATCACTGGTCTGGTCATCAACCCGTTATGGTAAGGAGTGTATAAAAAGATGATTGTAATTGTAGGTGCAGGTTTAGCAGGTTTGACCTGTGCAAAGATGCTGGCGGAACGTGGGCAGCGCGTCCTGGTACTAGAGGCAGCAGATCAGGTAGGAGGACGGGTACGCACAGATTTTCACGAGGATGGCTATCGACTAGACCGTGGCTTCCAGGTACTGTTTACGTCTTATGCTGCGGCGGCAAGGCACCTGGATTTTGACAAGCTCAAGCAACGGGTGTTTGAGCCGGGGGCAGTATTGGTCAAGAATGGCAAGCAGTACGAGATTGCAGACCCGTTGCGCGACCCTTCACGTCTCCTGACAAGCATCGTTAATCCGCTGATCTCACCAGTTGATAAAGCACGGACGCTGGCACTCGTTGCACAGGTGATACGCCTTTCGACGCGGGATATTTTCGCAGGGAAGGGTCAACCAGACGAAAAAGATGAGACCACAGAGGCGTATCTACGGCGGCTAGGCTTTTCTGATAAGGGCTTTATCGACTCGTTTATTCGGCCGTTCTATGGCGGTATCTTCCTGGATCGTTCGTTGCATACAAGTGCGCGCATGTTCCAATTCACATTCAAAATGCTGGCCGAGGGCAATATTATTTTGCCTGCCGAGGGGATACAGAGCATTCCAGAGCAACTCGCGTCTGCGTTGCCGGAAGGGTCGGTACGTTTTCGTGCAAAGGTGGATGAAGTGCTTATCAGCAACAATAGGGTAACGGGTGTACGGTTGGAGGGTGGGGAGCAGGTTGACGCCGAGCAGGTAGTGATTGCGACACAAAGCACGATTGCAGAGAAGTTTGTGCAGAAATCATTGCCAACGCAAGGGGTAAGCACAGTTTGTCTGTACTTTGCAGGCAACGAGCAGTTGTATAAGCAACGTAAGATTTTGCTCAACACGGCACCCAATGCCTATGTCAATAATGCTGTGTTACTGACCAATATCGCACCCACATACGCACCACCACGCAAGCATCTGCTATCGGTGACGGTATTAGGCAATCCAGCAGAGGATGATGAGGTCATAGCTCAACGCAGCTTGAAAGAGATGGCAGGTTGGTTTCCGAATGCACATCTAAATAGCTGGCAACTGTTGGCTGTATATCGTATTCCGTTTGCCCAGTTCGCACAACCTGTCGGTGTGTTTGACACGTTGCCAGACAATACCACGTCGGTTGATGGATTGCATCTAGCAGGTGAATATACGCAATCGAGCAGTATTCAAGGAGCGATGCATAGTGGCGAATATGCCGCGAGAGCGGTGTTGAAGGCACCATTGCCTGTAGCAAGCAGGTAATTTTTATAAAAGATAGACAGTATGGGCAAACGGACGTTTGCCCATACTGTCTATCTTTTATTTTCGCTCAAAAAAGATTAGGTGGTAGGGTACCAAAACTTTCTACATCAACGTCCTGAGCTTCCGCCATTTCTGCCATCATGCGAGCTGGTCCTTGCTCGATGGAGATACGCATCATAAGGCGAAGAAAAGGTTGCTCTGTCGTGGGAACGTGAGCGTCTGGGTGTAGCATAGCGGCAACGGCGAGGGCAAGGCGAGACTGTTGCTCGCGGTCTGTCAGATGAAAAAGTTGGGCTTGACGACGGAGACGCGTTTCGTAGAGTAGACGCCATGCATCGTCAATCAGCGTATTGAGGGCTTCGTCGATTAAAGGAGCAAGCAGGATAACTTGCACCTTTGGTTTTGTCGCCTTCCGTTTGCCTTTAGGAGTACGTTTAGGGCTACTATCCGTTACTTGCAAAGAGTCCCAGAAGCGGTTCATATATGGTTCAATGGCGGAAAGTGGCTCGTACATCCACGAGACAAATTCGTCCATGACATAAAGTTCTTCGCCATGCTGAGCAAGTTCGCGTGTTTCGGCATTAAGCGTTTGTGGTGACATGGCGGTAGGGATAGATGTAGATTGCTCATCAGATGACACGCTTTCGATGAGTGGACGCCAGATAAAGTAGGCAACGGGCAGTTTGCGACGAGTACGTTTATTAACGGCTCTTGCCTCTGCAATTAAAGAGCGTACATACGCGGGAGGAACGGCAAAGCAACCAAAGCTTCTCTGGTTCATAGTAACGATAAGCTCATCCCAATGCTCGACATCCATTTCGTCGAGACCATAACAATCTTTTATCCCCCATTGATCCTGGTAGAGGACGTTGACGACTTTGAGCAGACCATCGGGCCGTTTCCACGAGAGCATCATAAGTTGTGTACCGGAGCCATCGACAAAGCTTACACGGGCCTCATGAGGTGGAAATTGTTGTCGCACCTCTGTCATCGCGGTATCTTCCGTACCTGGAACGCTTTGCATAGTAAGACGACCAAGAGTGGCGCGTGCGGCCTGTTTTAGTTGACGGTTTGAACTTGTGGCAAGCAGATGATTTAAGGCAGGAATGGCTTGAGCACTGGCAATGGAGCCAAGTTGTTCAAGGGCTTCAATGGCCGCTGTCGCGACTTTTCCGGTCTGGCTCTCTAGTAGAGGGATAAGAAGTGAGACAGCTCGTGCATCGTTACTGCTACCGAGCCATTGCACAAAGCCGAGGCGTCGTTCAAGTGGCATGGAGATCACGTCATCAAGAATGGCCTCGATGCCCATTTCGCTATTGCCAATCATGTCAAGCAGACGAAGTTGCATCTGTTGCATGGCGGCGGGTGCGTCATTGAGATACTCGATAATACCCTCTTCCGCCATCTCTGAACCCAGTTCGCTCAGAATGGGCGAGAGAGTGAGTTTTGCGATATCGCTCACGGTGGGATCGGCGACAAACTCCTCTAGTTCTTCCAAATCGAAGTCTGTAGCGAGTTCGGAGAGGATGTGCATGGCGGCCGTTTGTGCGGCGGTGTCCTGGCTTTTCAACAGGTGAAGCACCTTTTCACGTGCGCCATGCGTCCATTCTTCGTCCAGACGGTCGAAGTAGTGTGAGAGTGTGTCTGGATCGATGCTGTCGCGGCGGCTGATAGCGAGCAGAATGCTGTCGATGCTATCCTGTGGGGGGCCTTTACGTCCTCGTGGCATAATAGTAACTCCTTATAAAAGTAGGAGATGCAATCTGTCTGAGCAGATGCGTGGTGCATGCATGAAAAGCATTGTAACATGGAATGATGTTTCTGTGTAGGGGCATGTCGGAATCGGGTGAATGTTAGGGCAAAGAGGATTTGTACAGGTCTGATGCATCACCCTGTGAGCAAATGCACAAGGGATGATACATCAGACCCGTATAGAGGTTATGGTGGTGATGTTCCTTATTGATGATCCTTCTGTGCAGGTTGACTGAGCAACTGTGCCTTTATCTCGTTCTTGAGGACCTTGCCGACTTTGGACCTTGGTAAGTCCGGCCACGCGTCAACCTGTTTAGGAGCTTTTACGCTGCCAATTCGCGCCTTGACGAATGCTCGCACTTCGCTTTCAGGCACGCTAGAGCCTGGATGAAACTGCACTACCGCAGTCACGCGCTCACCCCACTTTTCATCTGGTAGTCCAACGACAGCACAATCCTGGATAGCCGGATGCTCCATCAATGCCTGTTCGACTTCGGCAGAGTAGACGTTGAAGCCGCCTGTGATAATCATATCCTTCGCGCGGTCTACGATGAACAGATAGTTGTCCGCATCAAGGTAGCCGATATCGCCAGTGTGATGCCAACCAAATCGGCTGGCTTCCTCGGTTGCCGATGGATTCTTGTAGTAGCCCACCATTACAAGGGAACTTCGGATTCCAATCTCACCGCGTTTACCTGTCGGTAGCACGTTTCCGTTATCGTCTATGATTGCGACATTGACAAGCGGAGATGGACGACCAGCCGATGAGAACCGTTCGAGTGCAAGCGAACCGTCGGCATGTATATGCTGCTGCGGTGCCATAGTTGAGATCATCATTGGTGCTTCGGTTTGACCAAACAGTTGACCGAGTACTGGACCAATAGTGCGAATCGCCTCCTCAAGGCGAGCGGTTGACATAGGGGCAGCCCCATACCAGAGGCATTGCAGTGAAGTTAGGTCTTTCGATGCTAAATCAGGATGCTTGAGCAACATGTAAATAAGGGTCGGTGGTAGGAAGGTATGCGTGACGTGATGCTTTTCGATCAGAGAAAGGAACTCGGTAAGGTCTGGCTTGGGCATGATGATGATTTCTCCCCCAAGCGTCATGATCGGGAAGCAGAGCACACCTGCCGCGTGGGTGAGTGGTGCGAGTGCTAAATATACTATATGCCCCTTAAATGGATAGCTCATCAATGTGATTGCCGACATCGTTTCGACGTTCTGGCCGCTCAGCATTACACCTTTGGGCTTGCCTGTTGTTCCTCCAGTACCCGCAATCATGGCAACATCATCGATTGGGTTGGCCTGCCAGGGTTCGGTACTCATTCCATTCAGCCATTGATCGAACGATACGGAAAACGGGGTGGAGTCGTCCAGACAAACAAATGTGGTGATTCTGGGCAGATTATGACGAATTTGCTCAATGAGTGTCACGAACGCATGCTGAAAAAGAAGACATGTGCAATCCATAAGATCGAGTAGTTCTCGATTTTCAGATGCCTCGTTGCGTGGGTTGATCGGGCACCATACTGCACCAGCACGTGAGATGCCAAAGATGCATGCAAATGAGATTGGATCGTTCGCTGACAGGATGGCTACCTTCTCGCCCGGCTGCACACCAGACTCATGCAACGCACGAGCGACTCGCCAAGAGACTTCCTGCACATCTTTATAGCTGAGTGTGCGGTCGGCCATTGTCAAGCAGGGTGACTCAGTGCCAAGCGAAGCACCTTTGTCGAGATAGTCGATCAGACGCATGCGTTGTCCTCCCTATTGGTCGCTGTATGGGTAGTACATGGTCAATGTTTATTTGGCACCGTTGTAGTCAAGGTCAAGGCACCTGCTGCCTTTTTCATTCCCCGAATGCGGTTTGGGGATGTCTTTCAACAGTAGGGGGGGTTGAAGAAATAAAGGAATGTTTGGTAGGGACCGATTTATCGCGTCCGGGCAGGGAGGGGCACACGTTCCCACACAGAATCATTGCCGACATGTTGCCCCTCCTCACCCCCGGACGCGATAAATCGGTCCCTACAGGCACTTCGTTGCGCCTCCCCAAAAACCTACTATTGAAAGCACTCATACATCATCGGTCCGTTACCTTTGTATAGTGACAGTCGGCTCCATGAGGAGTCCAAAGCTTCGTAGCACACCAAGCAATTCGCGGTGCCCAAATGCTTGACAAGCTGAGGCGAAGCCAGCACGTTTGGGCGGTTGCTGAAGCAAGGAGTACGCGCTGTACGCTTGCATTAGTGCGGTTTGCTTGTAGTTGCTGTTACCGTGAATTACGCAATGTGCTCGACCAAGGGGTCCTGAGGCGTAGACAGAATCCAAGGAAGTGTTGACGCGTGTGTGCTCTCGCGGCGGCATTTGGTTCTGCACACTGGAGGCTATAGTGGAAAGTGTTTTGTACTTCTCTTCCTCAGACATGCCTTGAACCTGCTCCAACGCGTTTCGCACGATCACAGGCACAGCTTGCATAAGTTGGCGGTCAAATACGCCTCCGAGTGCTTTGACGCTAGCTACACGTGGGTCGTGCTTGAACCAGACAGGATGAGAGGTACCACCCCAAGGCAAGGCAAGCGAAGTCTGGTGCTGATTGGGGACCGTAACATCATATAAGGTGCCATCGTCGGGCCACTCGACGTACTCGTTTTGCTCAAGATAGTACGCCTTCGACATAGCTGCGTTAACAAGAATCGTTTGTGTTGACGCAATGGTTGGCGATCCCTTCCAGAACACAAGAATGTCGAGTGTATCAAGCCCCGGCGTTTCAAGACAGATATTAGCCGCAATCTCACCCGTGGTGTACATCTGCGCGATTCCAGGCGAGAGCAGGAGACCTTTTGCAGCCATTTCCGCACCATAAGTGTTGTCGCATTCGATCAGCCAGTCTTGCTCACCAGTTGTATCCACATAGTGAGTTCCAGCACTAATGCAAGCCTCAACAACCTGCTGACCATATATAGAGAATGGTCCAACGGTGTTGCACACGACTTTAGCTCCGCTAAAGAGTTCGGTAAGTGCTCCAACCTCGTGTTCTACCTCGACAACCTCGTGAGCAACGGTATTGATGCCGGGAACCAAGGCGAGTGCCTCTTGAACACGTGCCTTATCTCGACCTGCTGCAATAAATGGAACGTGAAATTCGCGCAGGTATTCACATATAAGTCGTCCGGTGTAGCCAGAGGCACCGTATACGACGACAGGTTTGCTGGAAGACATAAACTTCTCCTCTCGATGCATTCATCGGGACTACATACCCATACCGCCGTCAACAGGCAGACCAATACCAGTAATAAAGCGAGCCGCGTCTGAAGCCAGGAATACTACTGCCTCAACCATGTCGGCAACTGTGCCGAGCCGACCAATAGGTGTTAGATCGACAACGGCACCTACGGCAGCTTCCGCGCTTGGATAGATGCCGAGTTTTGCCATGTCCACGGCGAGTTGAGTGCCCATCTGTGTGGGTACGAGTCCTGGGTAGATGCAGTTCACGCGTACACCATAACCAAGTTTGCCAGACTCTAACGCTGCGACCCTAGTAAGACGATCAACAGCAGACTTCGTTGCTGAGTAGCCAGAGATGCCGGGGAAAGCGATTGTCGCAGCGACAGATGACAGGTTGATCACAGCACCACCCTTGCCTGCTGGCCCTCCGGGGCGCATGGCGCGGAAGGCATGTTTAATGCCAAGTGCGACACCAAGGACGTTCACCTCAAGCATACGGAGGACGTTTTGTGGGTTGAGGTCTACCACCAGTTCAGATATCTCGATGCCTGCGTTGTTCACCACAATGTCCAGGCCACCGAGTTCGTCAATCGTCCGCGAAATTGCCGCCTCCCAACTCGCCTCATCGGTCACATTGAGTGGGACGAATTTGACCGATGCTCCCGATTTAGCGAGAGCATCGGCTGTAGTCTTGCCAAGGTCCTCGTTAATGTCCGCGATAACTACGGATGCACCCGCACGCGCTAATGCCTCCACCATACCAGCACCCAAACCCTGCGCTCCACCAGTTACCAGTGCCTTGCGTCCATTCAAATCAAATACACTCATGAGTATCCTCCTCGAAATAACTTTACAACCGCCAGCCACATCATAACCGAGTGCCTGGCAACGTAGTATGCTCAAGTATAGAATGGAATTTGGACAATTGTCAAGTTTTTTTTGGACGACTGTTAAAATTTCTACCTCTTTGCATATAGAGAATTGAAAAGTACAGTGTCAATAAAGAGGGAAGGATGTACGAGGTCTGATGACAAGCAGGAGTGGGTGAGAAGAAATAAGATCAGCAATATATACATCAGGTGGGCGAAGGGGACTCTACATTGAGATTTGCCCGGCAACCTTAGCCTCGACGATGAGGTGGTCCATTATCGTTTCGACGCTCTTTTGTAGGTTGCTTCCAGCATCACTCTGTCCGGCAAGTTGCCTGAGCAAAGCCTGATAGAATAGTCCGTCGAGAATGGCGTATGCTTCACTAGAAGATAGGATGAGCGGTGCTCCGAGGAGTTCGGCATATCTACTGACTACGCGCCAGATCATTCGTTGGAGGCTCTCATCAATTTCGAGCACATCGGTGCGGAACGATTCCTCAAAAAGGCTCTGGTTCCGCACGTCATACCACAACCGATGCATAGAAGCGTCGTCGCGTAGTGTGGTGACAAGGGCGGCACTGAAACCATGCTTGATATCTGTTGCAGTATGCGAGGTCGCTATAATCTCGTCGTAGCGCTTCACGCATTCTGCCTTATACTGTTTTACAGAATGAATAATCAGGTCAACCTTGTCGCTAAAGTAGTAGTGCAACACGCCATGCGAGAACTCAGAATTCTGCGCGATGTCACGCAGACTAGTACGGGCGTACCCTAGCTCAGAGAGCGTCTGTAGTGCCGAGGTAGCGAGTTGCGTCCGCCGCTCAGCGAACTTGTCAACTTGCCGACGCGCGATTCTTTCCTGATTCTTACCGATAACTTTCGCCACGGTGCGCCCTCCATCGGCTCCCTAAGGGCATAGCCACTTTTTGTACCTGTAATGTCATTAACGTCATGTCTTTCCATAGTATAATGGTTGCAGAGAACTTTACACGCATATTATAACATACTAAAGAAGTTTTACTTTGGCTTACTGACTTCGATGAGAGCAAATAGGACGGACCGACAACTTCAAGGCACTTCAGAAAGAGGAGTGTTTGAGTGATATAGTAAGTCTACAGTCAAGTTCAAGATATTCATTGCAACGTTAGCAAGGAAAGGACCAATACTTATGAACGAAACAGAGATGAGTCGGTATATCACCGAGACATTTGAGGGCGTGGATGTGGTGGTCGCTTCGGGAGACAGCTTCTTCTTCTACAACCCGGATAGTAGCGTACCACCGGATCACAAGTTTCCCTTTGTGACACTTGTGACCAGCGATATCAATGACCAATTCTCTGACCTTAACCGTCCTTCGGTCTTTCGCTTGAATATTGGCATTAGCAAGGAGACGTTTCGCTCGCTCTTCGGTTCGCCCAAGCTACCTCCCTACGGGGATAGCGCGGTTGAAAGCGGCGATACCTCACTCGACTACGACTTCACCACGCTGGATCAGGTGATGCCTCACCCTGTGTATGGTCGGATGTACTGGGTGTGCGTGCTCAACCCTAGCGAGGAGACGCTTGAAACGAAAGTACAGCCGCTTCTGACCGAAGCCTATGATTTGGCGGTGAGCAAGTACAAGAGATAGGCGTCTCGCGAATAACGGTACAATTGAACGAGCCGAAATTTTGAGTGTTTTGTTTTGAGGGCACATGGAGAGAACAACGGATGTTGTGGTGATTGGGGGTGGAGTGATTGGCTGCTCGATTGCGTATTTTCTGCGGAAGATGCAGGTTGAGGTGACGGTTTTGGAGCGAGGTGAGATTGGTGGTCAGGCTTCGGGGGCGGCTGCTGGATTGCTAGCACCTCTTGGACCGCTTTCAGGTCCGGGGCCGTTTGCTGATCTTGTGCTTGCAGGGTTCTCACATTTGATCTCGTTGATACCAGAATTAGAGGATGTAAGCGGCATCCGTATGGGTTATGAGCCAACGGGAGCGTTGCGCGTTGTGCGTAACCCGAAACGTGTAGCCCATTTGCAGAAACGGATGCATAACTGGCATCCACTTGGGCTACAACTTTACTGGTTAAGTGGCGAGGAAGCACGGCAACGTGAGCCGCTGTTAAGCTCCGATATTTGCGCGGCTGTATACGCGCCCGAAGAGTCACAGATGCAAGCGTCCTCTGTTGTACAAGCGTTTGCGTGTGCGGCACGTCTTTGGGGAGCGAATATTTATCCGCAGCAAGAAGTTCATTCAGTGCTAACAGACGCCACAAGTGTGTTGAGTGTACGCACGACGCAAGGAGAAACCATTGCCTGTAAGCGACTCATCGTTGCTTCTGGTGCGTGGGCGGCACAGTGTAAGACATGGTTTGATGTAACACTACCCATTCAACCGCTGCATGGGCAATTGTTATTGTTACCACAAACATCACCACACCTTCAACATATTATTTTTGGGGAAGGTGGGTATATAGTGCCACGCGGAGAACAACTGCTTGTTGGGGCGACAAAAGAAGATAGAGGCTTCGATGCGTCTGCAACAGAGCAAGGAACATCATGGCTCTATGCAACCGCGACGCGGCTTGTACCTGTTCTTACTGAAAGCAGGGTTCAGGATGCATGGGCAGGTTTGCGACCGAGGACGCCGGATGGTCAACCCATCGTTGGTTTTCTTGCACCGTGGGGGAATGTGATTGTCGCAGCAGGGCATAACAGCGTGGGGATAATCCTTAGCGCAATTACGGGTCAGTGCGTCGCCGAGATGGTGAAAACGGGGAATGTGCCGAGCGTGATGAAGGCGTTTTCTCCACAGCGTTTTATGCAGGATTAAGAACAAAACTCCATTAGAATTTCCCTTCACCTGTGTAGAGGCGCGTGGGACGGATAAGGGATGAGGCCGCTGGCTTGACGAGCGTGTCCGCAGCTTCGGCGAGGAGGGCAAGGCTGATGAGAAAGTCGTCGTGTCCGTCGGTGGGGTCTACGTAGAAATCGAGGGTGTCGGGGGCAGGAAGACGATAACGGGCGCGTTGCAATTGATGCCAGCATTCTGTGACAATGGTTGATGGAGCATCACTGGAAGTATAGAGTTTGAGCCGACCATTATTGAGCAGAGTGAGCAGTTGATAGGCAAGGCGCGATTTGCTAGGGCGAGAGAAGGTAAAGGCGGTGACGCGTTCGGAGCCGAGGCGGTCAAGTAAGAGCGAGGCAAGCCCTGCACCGATGCCAGTTGCATCAATGACAAGCGAACGTATTCCCCAACGTTCGACCAGCGCAACGGTTGCGGCATATTGTTCAAGATGTGAACGACCAGTCCACCATTCATGATGTACAACTTCGATAACAGATAAGCCGAACTCATTCATGCTAACGCGTCCGATTGTGATTACTGTACTGTCGCGTCGAGCCGAGGGGACATGCGCCGTTGATAGACCGGATAGTGGACGCTCCTCGCCAGCGACATCCATCCCTGCGATATACCATCCTTCCTCACGTGGTATCTCTTCCCATGAATGATTGCCTTGTAGCAGCGTTTTCTGCAGAGTGTTAAGAAAATAGCCTGCGCCATTTAATGGACGTAGGCAGTATTGCGTCTGTATAGTTGGGTGGTCTTCGCCGAGACGCACAATCTCTTGTTCGACGTAGGTGCGATATGCGGAGTTGATGGCGGCAAGGGTATGCCAATCGAACTCGAAATGTAGTTGCTCGCCTGTACGTTGTTGCCATGCAAGATTGACGGCGCGTTGCTGGGCTAACAGAGTGTCATCACTCCAGGCAGTTCCATACAAGACGGTAGTTGCATTCGTGCTTGCTGCCATTGGTCTAAAGTCACGACTAAATTTTTCAGCTACGACATCCTGAGCTTCGTCGATTTCAAGTAGGAGGTCGGCTGTTGCTCCAACAACATTACTTTCGGGTGCAGCAGAAAAGAACATGACGCGAGGCCCAGCATGAGCGCGAAGCAGTATTGGCTCGGCTTGTGGAGCGAGGCCAATAATATGCCCATGACTTTGCCAGATGCGATCACGCGTAAGCGGCGTATCGAGCAGAGAAAGTAGACGTAAACGGCTGTTTATACTCTGTGGAGTAAAGGTTGGAGCAGCTTTGACGATAGTGCCTTGTGGCATGCAGGTCAAAAGGTACGCTTCCAGCACCGCGGAGAGCTGATTTTTGCCAGACTGTCTTGACATCATGACCGTAAAAATACGGCCTTTTCCTGCACAAACTGAGGAGAGAATAGCCTCGGCAATCTCAGATTGATAGGGATAGAGCGGCTTGCCCAGGATATGTTGCGCGAAGCGCGAAATGGCGGAGGGGTGATATTTCATGGTGTGTAGTGAGATGGGGGATGAGGGAGAGAGAAATAGAGACGCTTGATTTTGGTCTCTTATTCAAGCACTAAATAGTGCTTACTTGCTAGTATACTTGGTCATTTCAAAAAACACAATAGTACTAAATGGTCCTCTTGAGAGCAAAACATGAAGGATGAAAAAAGAGCAGGTAAAGTCACTGGGGATGAAGAGGTTCATCACTCTATTTTCTCAGTCACCTGAATATGAAAGGAAAAGTACATGGGCCTGGAACAGATTAAGTACCACACGGATGAGGACGATGAGGCCATACTGGTAACAGATATTGACGAGACCACACCTGTAACTGATGATGACGGTAACTTGCAGTACTACAGTGTAAATGGTCACTATGTCTTTTCTGTTGACGAGGATGAGTAAGTGTGGTGAAAGCAAGAGGCCGAGGCGAGCAATGCTCGCCTCGGCCTCTTGCTTTTGCTTTGTGAACTAGAGCGATGTAGCTTTGAATGAGGTAAACGTTGCTGTCCCTGCTTGTGTCAGGACACGTATACCACAAGCACCAGCGGTAAGCGAGGTATCGTTGGAGGTAAGAGTCCACGCACTCGGTTCCGCGCTGCTTGTTGCCCATACTTTCGCATTCAGGGTTGAGCCAGTTACATCAAATCGTATGGTGTAAGAGGTATTAGCCTGTGCCGCGAAAGGTACACTTGTAAGAATTGTGGCAGTACCAGCGACTTTCTTTTGGAGGTAGAAGGTCCCACCATCAATATATGCTTTATACCAATCGTTGCCATCGGTCCAGCGTAGTACTGCACCAAAGTTTGCGTTGGCGAAACTGCTAAGAGAGCCACTAACCAGTACATCAGCATTTGTCGCAGATGATCCTAAGACAGCACTATAGCTAGTATTACCACCATTTACAACAGTACCTGTGTTGTTTGTGATAGCAAAAGCATTCACATTAGCTGAGTCACCACCCCATGCATGTCCATCAGATGCATTACCCCAGTGTGCTTGATTAGCACGTTGGAAGGTATCAGCACCCAATGTTTGTCCACTAGTTGGCGTCGTCGGTGTCACCGTAGGCGTTGTACCAGTAGTTGGTGTCACCGTAGGTGTAGTACCAACGTTGCCGTAGGGGTCGTACCAACTGTTGCCGTGGGTGTAGTGCCACCCGATACAAGTGCGTTTGACTGGAACGAGGTAAACGTTGCTGTTCCTGTTTGTGACAAGGCACGTATTCCAGCATAACCAGTTGCGAACGAGGTATCATTAGTTGTAAGCATCCAATTGGTTGGCTCGGCACTACCTGTTGCCCACACTTTGGCGTTCAGTGTTGAACCAAAAGCCTGGAAGCGTATGGTGTAAGACGTGTTGGTCTGTGCTGTAAAGGCTTTGCTTACAAGAATCGTACCAGTACCAGCGACTTTCTTCTGAAGGTAAAAGGTCCCACCATCGACATACGCTTTATACCAGTCGTTGCCATCGGTCCAACGCAGCACTGCGCCAAAATTCGCACTGGCATAATTGCTGAGCGAACCACTCACTAGCACCTCTGCATCTGCAACAGACGATCCTAGCACAGCACTATAATTGTTATTACCAGCGTTTGTGATAACGCCAGCATTATTTGAGAGAGAGAAAGCACTTACAGTGTTGGCGTCACCACCCCATGTATGTCCATCGGAGGCATTGCCCCAATGTGCTTGATTAGCACGTTGGAAGGTATCCTTTGCCAGGACCTGTCCAACGACCGGAGTCGATGTAGGCGTGGTTCCTGGTGTTGGAGTAGTACCACCACCGGACTGTATTGCAAGCGCAAGTTTATTGGCGAACTCCTCGTCGAACCAAACTCGGTTTTGCTTATCGACATTCAAGCCATCATGGGGATGAGAATTTGTCGAAGGCGTACTATAGATGCTGAACGTGCCACTGCCCCCGGCTGAATATGAGCCATAGAAGCTTTGCAGTGAGTCATCAAACCAGATTTGCCCGTTACTATCAACACCGATACCAGATGTGTGTGCAGGGCCACTACGCGTGTATTGATATCGTGTAATGCCTTTACTTGTACCAGCTTGAGCAAGCGTGACATCTAGCTTGCCAATCGCGCCGATAAACCCTTCAGACCACCAGATGTTGCCTTTGCCATCAATAGTAATGAGGTGTGGTGTGACGTTAGTCTTATCGGGAGCAGGAATGGGGAATACTTTTAGTTGCCCACCTCCCGAAGGATATTCGTCAACGGCTGGGGCTGCGGGGTTATTTTCGGTAAACCATACGTTGTTAGAAGCATCAACAGTGATACCATAGGGAATACTATTTGCTGCTGGCGTTGCTATTTCAGTGAATTTATTATTGGTAGGATTAAATGAGCCTATTTTATTGATGTAGTGTTCTGTAAACCAGACAAGGCCATTACCATCGACAGTGATACCCCAGGGGCCTGAAGAGGCAGTGGGAACAGTATATTGCGTCATAGTGTTTGTAGCGATGTTAAACTCACCAATAGAGTTGCTTATGGGCATAGTAAACCAGAGGTTGCCCTGATGGTCAAAAGCTAGGAAGAGTGGTTGCCCATAACCGGATGGTAAGGGATAAGTGCCTGTCCAAGTTTGTGTAGTTGGATCGAAGCGTGCGATTTTGCCTGGAAAGGCACTTGAACAGCTTCCAATATCGCAACCGGGTAAGGCTACCCAAACACGCCCTTGACTGTCAAAGGCAGTTCCCCACGGATCAGCTCCTGCTGGTACGGAGAAGTCAGTCGAGGTAACGCTGTTTGCCGCCGCCTTTTGTGCATGAGCCCCCAATAAGCCTCCCACATTCCCCACAATCATGGTGATGCTGGCGACAAGAGTCGTCAGCATCACAAGGCTCAGAATGACTTTTTTACGGTCGATCATGAACATTTTTCCTTTTGAATGTTTTAGTTGCCGGTGTAGCCAATAATGTCAGTCCCACCTTGAACTCCGAAGCCAGTGTTGAGCGTGTTGTAGTACTCTGGCCGCTCCGCTACGAATGTACCTGATGACTGTATAGTCATCGAGATGGCATTCATGTTCTTGTTCAAAGCTGGATTGAAGGCTTTCACCACTGCCGAGGTGATGTCTACCGTCTGGCGCTCATTAGCTTTTACGACCTGTTGCAGCGTTGCGGTTTGACCGTTGCCGTTGGTCAATGTGATAGTAATTGTTTCGTCCGTTCCGTTCGGATTCTGTAGTGTCAACCACTCGTTGTAGCCTGGATAGGTGTAACCCTCAGCAAAACTATAATTTTTCGCCGCTGGTGCTATCAATCCAAAAGAGTCAGTACCGCCTTGAGCGACGACGGTTGGCACCTTCGTTGCGGTGTGACTGTACTGGAAGTACATTTCACGTTCCACGATGATGTTTATGTTTGACTTCACCTCAGCAGATACTTCAGGTGTTCCATTAAAGTTGTTATTCTGGTTGACATTCCAGATGGTTTGGCTTTGTGGGCCAACCGTGATCGGGAAGGTCTTAGTTACACCTGTCTGTGATTTGAGTGTAATGTAGACGGATGCACTTGTATTGTTGGAATTAGCAATGGTCAAATTTTCCTGTGTGCTAGAGCCAGTATAGCCCTCGGCGAAGAGCCAATCGTTTGTCACAGTAGGCGTTCCTACCACGTCAAAAGCTCCTGAAACGCCTTTACTCTCGTTCAGAAAGTACGTTGGACGCTCCACCATCACCGGCACATTCGAGGTAACAACCACAAGCGAGTGTGCAGGCAGAGTGATTGAGCCGGGGGCAATCGTGCCGCGTGAGCCAGCAAGAACGGTGGTGGTCTGTCTACCAACCACGTTGCCACCAGCATAGTAGGTTGCAGTAACATTCGCACTATTTCCACCAGGAGGATTAAGAATAGTGAGAAATGAGATATGGGAAGCATTCGACGCGACATCAGCAAACGAGAACGTCGTCGCTAACTGAGTTGCACCAACAACATCTGTACCGCTACTAATACCATGGTAGTTTACAAAGTAGATAGGACGTTCTGCCATGACTCCGGCACAGGTAGAAGTATTAGTGACATTGACAATACTCGCCACGTTATCGCCCGAAGAGGAGGTAGCATAGTTGTTCAAATCCTGGTTGACCAATTCGGTAAGGCGACTGGCAGGCGATACAGAGATATTTGAGACTGTTTTTGTTTGTGGCGTCGAGTTGCCATCTGTTGTATAGAGATAGGTGACGTTGACAACACATGCAGTTTTACCTGGATTGTCGATGGTCAAATATTCGCGGAAACCCTTCCCAACACGCCCTTCAGCAAAGTTCCATGTATTGCTCACCGGATTTGCTGAGGTAGGAGTCTTCGTACCACCGCCGCCTGTGGGTGGTGTTGGTACTCCGGTCTGGGCAATCGCATCAAACTTACCCGCAAATTCTTCTGAGACATATACTGTATTGTTGTTGTCGATAGCAAGGCCATCGTGTGGATGGCTACCTGAAGACAACTGTATAGGTGCCGAGTACGTATCTGTGTTCGTATTAAATGAATAAATGCGGTTAGCGAGTGAATCATCTAGCCAGACGGTGCCACCACCATCAACAGCAATACCTGAGATATGTGAACCATTAGGACATCCACCACTGTTACAAGGTGTTGGATATTCCGCAACTCCGTTTGAAGCACCGGGCTGTGCTTGACTGATGATAAGACGCCCAATTCTGCTATTGGTTCCCTCAGTCCACCAAACGTCACCCTTATAATCATAGGTAATCAGATGCGGTGTCGTATTATTACCAGGATTGATGGTGCGATATTCTTTAATATTTCCTGTTGTTAGGGCACCAGAAGTGGGTGGTATAAAACCAGCGATCTGCGCGACCTGTGTACTATTTTCTGTGAACCACATTTGACCTGTCGAGGGATCAGGTCCAGTAATGCCATATGGCTTGCTACCTACTGTAGGCGTTGCCGTTTCGGTAATCTGTCCATGGCTAAACTCGCCAATCCGATCTGCCAAGACCTCTGTAAACCAGAGATTTCCACTTGAATCGAAGGCGAGATCAAATGGAGCAGCGTTAGCTGTTGGTGCTGTCCATTGATTCCATGTGCCGCTGCTCGGAATGAGTTCACCAATGCTATTCGTCATAGGCTCAGTGAACCACACGTTGCCGCTTGCATCAGTTGCCACAAAGAGTGGGCTACTATAGCCGTTCGGCTCTTGAAAGGTGTGAACAATAGCAAAAGATGCGCGATCAACTTGTGCAATACTTCCGCGATTGACACTTGGACATATTGGATTTGGGTCACAGCCTGGTTGGGCAACCCACTCATTACCACTGCGATCAGTTGTAATACCCCAAGGGTCGCCACCGGAGGAACTTATTTGCTGTAGTGCTCCGGCAGCGGCATGTGCGGTATGATGAGTATTGTTAGATAACACGAATGCAAGTGCAATACCCGTCAGTGTTACGAACAAAGCAATGGTTACGCGTAGAGGAATGCCCATTTTTTGTTTTGTTAAAAGTGATAAAGGTCTATACATAAAATATTTAATCTCCTCCTCATAATAGTCAACGCGTTGGGCATAGGAACGTAACCAGATAGCACAATAGTTCACTACCAACGCATCAGTTATAGAAAGCTTGTACACGAGATATAAAAAGCAAAGATATGCAGCAAGTAACGCGTATTTGCTTTGATACATTCTGATACATAATATGCAAATATAGGGATAAATGCGAGAACGCATCGTTCCCTATATGCAAAGGTAGTACTACTTATCATCGGTCTAGTACCGACATTTATTGAGCGCATGGCGAGGGAAGATACACGCCTAATTTGCTCAGTAGTACCTCAACGCGGAAAGGCTTGCTTATCCAGTCGCTTGCACCAGGAATGGAATGAACACCCGCTACACGATGATCTGCGGTCATAATGACAATAGGAACTTGTGCTGTCCAATCATGCTCTTTCATAAAAGCGGCGATATCATAACCAGAGATAACAGGCATCATTAGGTCAAGTAACATAACAGAAGGAAGACGTTGCTCCGTCGTATGAAGTTCTTCCAGGAATGGAAGAACTTTCTGGCTATCAGAAAAGCCCAAACTGGTGTAGCCCTCTGTCTCTAAAAGCAACATCACAACTGAGAGTATTGCTTGATCGTCATCAACGATCAGAACGTATGGTTCTTCGGGAATACAAAGAGACATAATCTCATTTTCCACGGTAACGGTTCGGGTGTCCATTGTAAAAGCCTCCACACACAAAACACAACCTACTTAACACATAGGCGATTTAGGTATACATGAATTAACAGTCGAAATCTGCTAGAGAACAGGACAAATATCTATAACCTCAGTATATATGAAATACCAAATGAAGTATTGCTTAATGATGTTCTTCAGGACTTTTTTCCTAAAAAAGAGGAATTATCTAACCTAGAGTTATCCTCACAGTCTTTAGGTTACGATAATTCCACTAGAAAGTTAGAGACAAATAGGTGATGTTATCTTGACGATAGGCGATTGCGTCGGTATAGCCAGCCAGCTACCCCTAACATTGTCATCGAGAGTATATAGCCAATGATAGCGACCCAGAACCATGTACTGACCGTAATATGTCCATCTATATTTTCGTCGTAGAGCGCATTTTTCAGTAGTGACGCTGAAATTGTATGCTTGGCAGGAGGAGTTTTTGTTGGGGCAACCGTTGGGGTCACTCCTACCGTCGCGGTCGGTGCTTGCGTCGGGACAACCGTTGGGGTCACTCCTACCGTCGCGGTCGGTGCTTGCGTCGGGACAACCGTTGGGGTCACTCCTACTGTGGGTGTAAGTGGAACGGGTGTCTGGCCGACGGGTGTGGGAAAGCCACCGCCGCCAACTCCTATTGTAGCTGTAGGTGTCACACCAGGAGGTGGGGATGTAGGCGTTGGTCGCACGCCTTTACCAATTGGGGGTGGTAAGACAGTAACTGCGACCTGGATGGAACGCTTACTTGCGGTGTCAAATGCTATAATAGTGTGTTGTCCCGCGCTTACACCAACGCCTAACATAAGCGAGACGAAAAACGCCCCATGTGCATCTGTATGCGTCAGGCTTGGACGACATAGAAACTGCGGTGCATCATAGGTAAAGGTAACAGTATTGTTAGCACTAAAGCCTTGTCCATACAAATAAATTGGCGAGTCCGAAAATAGCATACTATTATCGACATGAGTAAGTTGCAAACCGGATGAGACAACTGTTGTAGGATGACATTGCGGACTCGTTATATCCCCAGTCTTACAGGAAGATTTTCCTGTTGCACCACCTGTGTTTCCTGGCGTACTCGCGGTTTGTGCAACGCCACCACCAACGGCAATACTCGACAAACCAGCGTTCATCCAGCCGGTGCTTAAAAGTGTGGCGAACAAGAGCAGACAGGTTACTCCAACCAGAACAATAGTACCACTGAGCCATAGCAGGAACTCTATCCGTCCAGGGTACAGCAACCACCAACGTACACGGTCGAAGGGATTGAGCGAAAGCGAGCTTTTGCGTTGGCCTTTTCTATCATTGACACGGCTGGCAATACGCTTTGCCAACAACGAATTTTTTCCTTGTCCTGTTGTCCAAGATGCTGTCTCCTCCATAAGTTTGGAGGAGGTACTTTCAACAACTGCCGATGGGCGTACTCTCGTGCTAAGGCCGCGTACCTCGTTTTTGACAGGAACGCGTGGGACGGCAACGGTTGCGGCACCCGGTGGTACAGTGGCAACCTCGCTAAGAGCATAAGGATCAGATAATTTGAGGCTCTTTTGCCTTTGTGGTTTTGGTGACTGTCCAAAGGGGAAAGAAAACGACCTTCCTTTTGGGTTTCTGCGCTCAATAGTTGCTGGGGATTTTTGCACAGTAGGTGTGCTTTGTTTGGGTGGTACTGTATCCAATTCGTCAATTGAACGAGGTGGTGTGGTGTCTAATTCGTCAATTGCACGCTCTATGGCAGCTTCGGGAAATGCAAGTGAGAGCGATGACAGGCTACTTTCCGCTTCATAGTCTGGTAGCTCGTATTGCCACATAGTTGGTTGTGGCAGAGTTGGGATGCGCGTAATGTCGCTCTCCTGCGATATAGCGTGGCTACGAGGGTAACGGGGACGAACTTTTACCGGGCGTGAGGCACGTGCGGGAATGGGTGTTTGTGGATTTGGGATACTATGCCGCTCTTTCACAAGAGAGGATGCAGAGATATTTTGTTGGACAACTGGATCAATCCAAACGGAGGCACGGGGTCGTATAGGGTGATAAGAGGCCTCGTCAGAAGCTTCTCCATTTTCCGGCTCGACATCTGTAAGCCACCTATTCATCTGCATACATTTCTTCCCTTTATACAATACAGCAGAAACACACCTGTTCCTGACGATGAAAATTTTTATAGGATTTTGTGGATATCCGTCTCCACAAGGGTTCCCAGGCCCCACGAGGTCTATCTAGTGCAAATAAACGCACCTCTAGTATATTTTTGTTGAAGAGGCGATGGTTCAGCGGATACGCGCTACATGTGCAGTGAACCATCGCCTCTTCAACAAGCTGAAGTGGGGAAAATTCCGCAGTAAGTGGAAAAAATTTCAGGGTACGCATGGGATTAAGAAGAGAGGATTACTTGTCTTTTGTGTGTTCTCATGCGGAAAGAGAGCATAACTACAACTTTCTTTGTAATTGGCATGGATATTGCACCAAGAAGAGATAGGGGGGGATACCTGATAATATTTCGGGTGTGTGTTGCATAGAATAGTTCAATTATATAGTACTAGTTTCAGCAGCATGTTATCTCCGGTTACCAAGTTGTGGAATGTGGATTTGAGGAAGGTAAAGGAGTAAATATATGGTAGCCATTGTGGAGCAGGTGAAGTCGCGAGAAGCAGGGGATTTCTCAAAGTCTTCTTCACAAAGGAGTATGTCAAATCGACGGAGTGATGCAAAGCGTGTTTCAACACACGAGCCTCTTGCATCCAAAAGAGGTACGAAAAAGAGTGTAGGGGAGCATGGAAGTAGTGGTCAAGACGACCTCTTGCATCCAGTATCTTATGCCCTTGATGGGTTTGACGACTATATAGAAGGTACAGCAGATACTGATGAAAGTGGGGATGATGACGAAGAGGAGGTATACGGCAGCGAGGTAGACAACGCGATTCGTCAATATCTTGGCGAGATTGGACGTTATCCTCTTTTGACAGCAGAACAAGAAATGCGTATCGCGCGGCGCATGGTGAATGGTGATATGCAAGCGCAACAGCAATTAGTAGAGGCAAACCTACGGCTAGTGGTGAGTATCGCCAAACGCTACAACAATCATGGCCTTTCGCTCCTCGACCTTGCTCAAGAGGGCAACCTTGGACTTATTCGAGCGGCACAAAAGTTTGATCCAGCACGCGGTTTTCGTTTTAGCACCTATGCAACATGGTGGATTCGACAGGCGATTAGCCGAGCGGTAGCGGAGCATACGCGTACCATTCATATTCCTGTGCATGTCGTAGAGATGATTTATAAGATGAAACGCTTAACACGCCAGTTGTACCAGGACCTGGGACGGGACCCATTACCGGAAGAGATTGCACAGTCGCTGGGCGTTACAAAAGAGCGTGTGGTCGAGTTGCAAAGTATGGCTGAGACACCAATTTCGCTTGATGCACCCTTAATTGACGATGAGCAGTATCACTTGTCGGATACATTAGAGGATACGCGAGCAACGGCACCCGCTGACGCGGTAACACATCAAGTCTTACGTGAGCAGATTAGTTGCGCGTTGGAAGTGTTAAGCCAACGCGAACGTCAGGTGATTGAACTACGCTACGGCTTGCAAGATGGCTACTGCCATACGTTGGAAGAGTTAAGTTTCCACTTCAAGCTGACACGCGAACGTATTCGACAGATAGAAGTAAAGGCGTTACGCACATTGCGTCAGCCTATTCAAGTGCATTTGTTACGCGATTTTGCATAACATAACATAGGGCTAAAATTGGTTACGCCCTCGTCGCTATTAATTAATGGCGACGAGGGCGTAACCAATTTTAGCCCTATGTTATATGATGAAAGTTAGGCGGCAATTGGGATGAGCAGAGACCCCATGATGTCGTGTGTATCTAGAACGTGCAGGAAGGCAGCTACGACATTGGGATCGTATTGACTACCGGCGCAACGCTGCAATTCCTCACGGGCGGCAAGAGGCGACATTGCGGAACGATAGACACGGCGTGAGGTCATGGCGTCATACGAGTCGATAACGGTCAAGATACGAGCGGCAAGAGGTATTTCCTCATGCTTAAGTCCAGCAGGATAACCACGTCCATCCCAGCGTTCATGATGTGCCACTACGATACCAGCAAGCGAACAAAAGACACCCCCAGCTTGCGAAAGAATCTTTTGTCCAATCTCTGGGTGCAGACGCATCACCGTCCACTCTTCCTCAGAGAGGGGGCCGGGTTTATGCAGAATGGCGTCTGGAATACCAATCTTGCCAATATCGTGTAGTAATGCACCAAGGCGCACAAGATGTATCTCTTCCTCTGTCTGCTTCAAGGCATAAGCTGTTGCCTCGGCCAGGACAACCATACGATGAGAGTGATTGTCTGTGTCACGATCCCGAGCGGAAGCTGCGGCAGTGAGCACTTGCACCGTTGTTGTCTCGTCAAGAGATATTTCCACCTGCATCGGTGCAGGTGTGGCTATCTGCAACTTCTCCTCTTCTGGTAGGTCCGCGACACAGACACGGTTACGCCCCCCTTGTTTCGCTCGATACATTGCATGGTCGGCACGCTCAACCAATTCTTCACGTGTCACACCATGCAACATATAGGCAGCGACACCAATACTAGCACTCACGGGAATGGTGATATTTGTTGAACCATCTTCTGCTTGCCAGATACACGGATGTTCCGCGATAGCGAGGCGCAATCGTTCAGCAGTTTCACTAGCACCAACGACATCAGCATCCGCCAAAACAATGGCAAACTCTTCGCCACCATAGCGACCAACAAAATCCTCGGTGCGTAACGTGTTCCTTAGACATGCTGCCACCTCGCGTAGAATAGCATCTCCTGCTCGATGTCCCCATGTATCGTTGACACGTTTGAAATGGTCCAGGTCAATAAACAGAATGGCACACGATGCTTGTGTTCGTTCACAACGTGCCAGTTCTTCGTTGACACGACTCATTACAGCACGATGATTAGGCAGACCAGTGATGGCATCAGTAACTGCTGCGAGAGTCTGCTCTCTATAGAGGCGGTCAACCTCTGACAACAACACCTGCTGTTGCTGAATCAGAATTTCTTGTTCCTGGTGCGTTTCTTGCATTTGTACATGAGCCGCCTCTAACTGGGCGCGTAGTGCGACCTCGTGGTCATTAACACGACGTTGCTCATTCAATAATGCTTGCGCGCGTGGTAGTTCACTGCCAAGCCAACCAATAGCGAGAGAAAGAGCCGTTATACCTACTACAATAATACTCCAATTTGAGTTGGAGATGAGATTTGGAATCCAGGAACTGGAAACGGTATCCCAAACGCCTATCATTGATGTACCAATACCTGTACAGCACATAACGAGCAAAACAGCGTGTGCCTTCTTTGAGACATGCTCTTGCGATTTCTTCCAATAGAGTAACACAAGAGGGAGCACGAACAGTTGAATACATGAAACAACCCATACCATTGTCGCAACCGCTTGTAAGACACTATAGGTAGCAAGAGAAAGATCATCGGGCTTCATAAACGGTGCAAAGAACTTTGGTACAATTACGTAGCAGAGAATGGTGATGGTAGCAATAATGATTGTTTGTACAATAATGCTGGGAACTGGCACACCAGTATTATTGATGCGCGCCAGAAAGCGAGGTAAGTGTGAGTCTCTGGCGACGATATGCAGGAGACGGGAGAACATAAGAATATAGGCAATCGCAATGCCTAAATGTCCTAGAGCGACGAGAATAGATGCCGTATTGCCAGCATAAGTACCAAAGACCATTTGAATAGCTTGTATATTGGCAGCAGGCGTTCCTGCTTGATTGGAAGGGACAGTAACCATTATACCAAACGTTCCCGCTACATAAGCGAGAAACGAAAGACCTGCCCCCCACCAGACATAGTGCCTGACACGAAACGCCTGTGCATTTCCACCCCGAATTTCACCTCCCAGGATAAGAGGCGCATTCGCACCAAGAAGGGCAAGAATGACAATGCCATAGACAGCGATATTACTAGAATTTAGCTGCCACTGTGTAGACACATTCAAAGCGACCGCCGCATGATGACCTTGTAACAGCCATACCCCTCCTGCTATGCCCTGTGTCATACATACGGCGAGATATAGGGCAGCGAAGACCAGCAGAATGCGTACAACGACGCGCAGTGGGAAGCATACTATAACTGCCGCAACACAAAGAATAACCACAATTGCTAGACACAACTGTATTGATTGCGTAAACCATGTTGGAGCAAGGTATTGGATAAACACGGTACAACTTTCAATGGCAGAAACGACAGCAATAGTGCCACCTAGCCAGGCGCAAAAGGCCGAGATAAATCCCCACTGCGGACCAAGTATCTGAACAGCCCAAAGATAGATACCACCTTGTCCGGGAAATCGTTTCGCCAACCACTGCGTCGCATAAGCTGAAGGCAATAGAAATGTTAGTAGACCCAGCATCCAATAGGGAAACACCGCAGGCCCCGCGAATTGTACTCCACTAGTGTTGGCAATAAAAACGACAGTCAAAACAAACAGCACAGTCAAATCCCTCATCCGTAGCACAGCAGGAAAGGTGGACGTATCCTTTTTCTGTAGTTCTTCAGATGTAGACGAGTTAGTAAGTACGGTAGATGAGGCCATATATACCTATACCTCCAAATAATATGTTGACAACGGTTCTTCTCTTTTTTATCGACACAGTATCCACATATCTATAGAAAAATAGCTTGACTTTTTCCGAATGAGTGTGTATAGTTAGTATAAGCAAGCGAGCAAAGAAGTTTGCGAACCTCCTACTATCAGGGTATACAGCCCCCGAAGCTGTTCCATTACCCTGTCGGTACACAACCTCATCTCATTTTTGATTGTTTCCCCTACCCATTCCTCAACAGGAGCATTTTATGCAGGAAAATCCATTTGTCCGAGATGATGCAGGAAGTGCTAATTCACTCTCTCATCTTGGTCTCGACCCGTCACAACCTTTTTATGATTTGAACCTTGCAGGAGCACAGGGTGTTCCATCACCACAAATGCTTGCACATCCAAGTGGCACACAATCTTCACCCATTCTTCTGCCAGATTTTGGTACGCAAGATTATAAGATTCCCCCTATCCAACCGTATGATCTAACCGCTCCTGGCATCACGTATATGCCAGCATTCACTGCTGATCCTGCGTTACCTGACCTTGACGAATACACACATCCTTATAATCTCGACGTGACAACACAAGTCACGACGCCAAACCCACAACTCGTTCGCGATGCCCCTACATCGTCTGAAATCGCAAGTAGCCTCTATCCCGGCTTAGGATTTTCTACTATAAACGTTCTTTCTGCGGTAACAGATAGAGACCCACTTGTCCCCGACCTGCAATATCCTGACCTGACACAGCAGATACAGATGCCGCTCGATGAGCGACCAGGGGGCCTCGATCCATCGGCACTGAGCGTGATGCATGCCACGCTCTCCTATCAACAAGCGTCGGATACTACCTATCCAGAGGCATGGATGGATCAACGTGGTGTGAATACCACACGTACGCGGCACATGTCGTTGCTCAATGATGGTTTGGATAAATGAGCAACGAAACACACATTTGTATCGAAGGGTTTATCAGTGAGGGACAGCAACTTGACCGTGAAGGACATGCGGTACAGGTTACACTCATTCGCGGCGGCACTTCAAAAAATGGCTATACATACAACGAAGAGGCATTGCAAGCACTTGCCAACATGGTCGAAGGGGCGCATGCCTACGCCGATCATGGCGATGCGAACACAATGACGCGCAGTATTCGTGATATTGTTGGTTTTTATCATGACGCACACTATGTTCCTCCCGATGCTTCACAGGCGCGTGGACGTGTTGATGCAACACTACATCTCTTCGAGGCTGCGTCATGGCTCTGGTCATTAATACAAGAGGCTTGTATACTTGGCAAGCCTGAACTGATCGGTCTCTCCGTTGACATCCTGGGTACCTGGCAACTGAACGAAGCAAGTAAAGCACGAGAGGTTACGCACGTGCTTTCACTCAATTCCTGTGATATTGTCACACGTCCCTCCGCAGGCGGTGCCTTCCGCCGTATCCTACATTCTCATCCTCATTATCCATTTCCTACAGAAGGAGCACATTCACTTATGTCACAAGACACGTCCTCCACTTCCTCCCAGCAAGCAACAATTCAGGAGTCACAGATGGTCTCCTCACTACCAGAAACACCATCTGTAAGTGAGCAACATATGCAAGAACTTATGCACGATCTGCAACGTGAACGTGCCCAATTGACGCTTGAACGTCGTTTACTCAAATCGGTGTTGCCAGAACCAGTACGTACACACATCCGCACCCGTTATCAAGGTCGGATTGTAGAAGCTGAGGAGATCAATGCCGAGATACAGGCTCAGCAAGAAATACTGGCTACACTGACAGCTCAGGGTCTTATTCGAGGCAACGGCTATGAAAAGCCAACAATTGGCAGCATGGTCACAGAGGCTGAGAAGGTACAAGCAGCATTTGACCGCATGTTTGACCTCGATACCGACCAGTCCAAGTTCTCAGGAGTTCGCGGCTTTACCTCTATCCGCGAAGCATACGCACGAGTCACGGGCGACGCTTCTCTCGGCGCAGGTATCTCCAGCGTGTCACAAATCGGCAACATCCGCGTATCGGAGTCCGCTCCAATGGGGCGCATCACAGAAGCCGATACCACCACCGCCTCGTTCAGCTACCTGCTTGGCACCTCCATGAACAAACGCTTGCTCAAGGACTATCAAGCATGGCCCGCCGAATGGCAACGCTTCTGCACCATCGCGCCCGTTAGAGACTTCAAACAACAGTCTCGCGTTCGCTTTGGCGCATTTGGTTCTCTTCCAGTTGTTGCAGAAGATACTGCCTATACCTCCGTCACGTTGACAGACTCAGCCGCGACCTATGTCCCTCAGAAACGCGGCAACCTCGTCACCGTTTCCCGTGAGGTGATTATTAATGACGACCTTATGGCCGTCAAACAAATCCCCACAAAGCTCGCCGTCGCCGCTGCCTATACCCTGGCCGAGTTCGTCTATGGCTTTCTGAGCACTAACCCCAACATCTATGACGGTTCAGCACTCTTCACAACGGGCGCGCCACACTCTAATCTTGGCGCGGCAGCCTTGAGCACAGCCGCCATGCAGTCGGGCATCACAGCCATGCGCGAACAAACCAACTATGCTGGCAAACGCATCGGCTTGCGCCCTCGCTTCCTGGTCGTACCACCCGAATTAGAGTGGCAGAGCATGGTCGTCACGAAGTCCGCAGGCGTCCCAGGTTCAAATAACAACGATATTAACCCGATGCTCGGTTACCTTACACCGATCATCTCTCCACAGTTGGCGAGTGCGACACAGTGGTTCCTTATCGGCGATCCACGCGAGATCGATACCATCGAAATCGGCTTTGTCGGTGGTCAAGTCAATCCTGCACTCTTCATCCAGGATAGCCCACTCTTGGGATTAAATTTTTCACAAGATTCGATCTCCTATAAAATACGCCACGAATATGGCGCAGCGGTGGTTGACTATAGAGGATTATACAGAGGATTTTAGTCCCTCATAGAGATGATGTAACAGTCATGGTCAACTGTGCTCAAAATGAGCACAGTTGACCAGAAAAAAGGAATACTTCTATGAGTAACTATGACTCACAAGGCAACTTACTCGTTGCTATCGCTGGCATCGGAGGCGCGACCTTCGTCAATGTCAAGAACTATGGTGTCACAGGCGATGGTGTCACAGACGATACACTCGCTATCGCGGCCGCCAACGCCGCAGTTGCCACCACCGGCGGCGTCCTCTTCTTCCCACCAGGCACGTACTTAACAGGTCCACAAACCATTAATGCCAAGGTAAGCTACGTTGGAGCAGGCAAGGGCGCGACCGTCATCAAGCTGAAGAATGGCGCGAATACAGACCTGTTTAGCGCACAGGTTGCAAGCATCAATCTTTCCGCCGCGTTTGGCGTTGGTCCACAAGGCACACTCTACAACTTTTCGTTCCAGGATATGACGCTGGACGGCAATAAAGCCAATCAAACGGCCGGACCGTCCTACTGCTTACGCTTCTATGGCTATAGCTACATCCTGCAAAATATTGAGGTTCGCAATGGCTATTCGGGCAACATCCTCAGTGACTGGAATAGTGGCAATAACTTCGCTTCTGATTCGATGGAGGCGCAGTGGCTCAATGTGAAGTCGCACCACGCCGGAGGCATCGGCATTGAGTTCGGAGGCCCACATGATAGCCAGTTCGTCAATGTGATTTCCTTCCTGGATGCCAGCCACGATATCCACATCTGCCCCAATGCCGTCGGGTGCCAATGGACGGCCATGCATGCGTGGCAGCCAAACTATACCGTCAACGCGGTCGCGGTGCTGTGCGAGGCAGCCGATAACTACTTTCTCAATTGCCAGGCCGAAAGCTCCGATACGTGCCAGGTCGTGGTACTGGGCAGCGGCTTCAATTGGATCGGGGGCAATGCCTTCGGTGGGTCGGTTACAACCGGCAGCGGCTTCCAAATTGGGCAAATTGGAGGCCAAACACCCTACCCCAGCATGATCCTACAAAGCGCGGGAACGACCACAGGCTACTCGCCAACCCATTGTCGCATCAATAGCCGCATATCGAGTTGCCAGGGCACCAACGGCGCGCTCTACCTCGCCAATGAGGGCGGTTATAACGACTTCACACTCACATGTGATCAGTCAGCGGGAAACGCCGTAGTTGGCACCATCGCGGAAAATACAGCGATGGCTCTGCATGTGCAGGGCTTAACCGCTGATGGTACGAAGGGCAAGAGTGGCGCGTACTCGTTTCCCGTCAAGGCCAATGGTGCCTTTACGATTACCGACGGCACCAACGATTATATCAACGTCAATACGATGTTTAAGAAACTTGAGCTGGTCAATAACACGCCGCTGTATATGTGGAGTGGCAATTACAATAACTTGGCCGATCAGTTCAACTTCGATGGCATTGGTGGCTGCCAGATTAATGGCATCCTCTGCGGTGGACAGAGCAGCTCGTCACCAGCGCTTGCCACCGCTGGAACGATAACCACCGCAGGACTACAAGTTTCACGCGTTGCACCAGCCGCAGCCGTAACGGGCGTCATTCTGCAAGCAGGGACGCAACCAGGGCAGAAGATTACCGTGGTCAACGAGAGCGCGTTCAGCATCACGTTCGCTGCATCAGGTACATCAGGTGTCGCGGATGGCACCAGCGATGTCATTGCCGCCAATACCGCGCGCGAGTTCGTCTGGGATAGCTCCAATAACCTCTGGTATCGCTTGGCTTAACAAAAGATACCAACCAACACACTTCACTCTTGTTGTTATTCAGAGCATGAAAGGATTTTCACCATGTTAGATATTCTTGAACTTACCTACGGCCGCTACAATGGCGGCCAAACAGCACCAATTGGTTCTTACTTGAACCCACGCACACTCGCCATCGTACAACTCACAAGTGATGGCACCTTGCCACAGGATGGCACCTTCTGCAGAGTGGACCCCAGCGGCACACAGACGTTCGCTAACATCGCGACCAGCCTCAATACACTGCTTGGCACCAGCTACACGTCTGCGAGCTTCCATGCTCAAGGCGCGGGTGATGTTATTGCCACACCCGGCACCGCCAGCAACGACGCGTAATCTTTCTCTGATGTGCTTGGTGCTGTCTATACCTAATAGGTATGGACAGCACCAAGCACATCTCTACTTCTTGGAGTACCTTTCTATGCTGATAAAGCGCGGCATTTTGCAGTCGTTCAATCCCATGAACTATACAGCTTCCGTTTTGTTGTTTGAGGCAACCTCATTTGCACTCGCTGGCGTTCCGGTCGCAAATCACATCGATGGCACATCGGCTGTTGTAGGAGCGTTGTGTGCGGTGCTTTTCTTTGACGAACACAATCCACAGGACGCGGTGATTATTGCGACCTTCGCCGCGCTTCCTACGCCTCCACCTGGACGCGTTACCTTTGTCCCTGGCTATCAACAACTCTCTAATGTGACTATCACGGCTGGAACAACTCAGGCATACACCCTCATAAGTGGTGCTGGCGGTATCCCAGCAGGGATATTAGGTGTCCTCTATAAGGCATTCTTCACCAGCCCAACGGTTGGCGCATATATACAACTTGCACCGTATGGGGCAAGTGATATTACCGCATACGCCAGCATTGGCAATATCGCGCTTGCCAATAGCTATCTCGATGGCATGGGTGTATTGCAAGTCGATGCTACCAGTTCCTTTGATATCAAAGCTAACGTAGGAGCATGTACGGTCACACTCTACACCTACGGCTACATTTTCTAAGTAGGAGAAAGTACGCGCTGCTTTCAGATGTTGAAACAGTCATTCACAAAAGGAAATAGACAGTGATACTTTCAGATATCGAGACGGCAGTTCGGCTCGATCTTTTCGACCCCATTGGTGCGAACCAACGATGGCAAACATCAGATATAGATCGCGCAGTGGACAAAGCAATTGACCGCTACTCTCAGTATTATCCTAATATCGCGCAAACGGATATGCAGACGCAGCCCTATCAACGCACCTACCCCTATCCAGCACCCTGGAATAGTGCATACCCTGTGTGGTGGCTTGAGCGGATTCTCTATCCACTACAAGCCTATGGTTCGCAATTTGCCTCTCCCGCTGCTGGCATGGGCGCAATGCCAGGAACAGGTACAGCACTTGGTATTGGGACCTATCAATATGCCGTGACATTTCTATCACAAGGTGGAGAGACGCCACCATCGCCCCTGTTGGCAGCAACAACAACGAATGGCAATCAGAGTATTCTTTTGTCGTCCATTCCTTGTGGTCCTCCAACCACCTCACCTCAACCAATCACAAATATGATTATTGGACGCAACATCTATCGTACCCTTATTGGCGGCTCCACGCTCTTTCTCCTGACAACGCTGCAAAATAATACGGCGACAAGCTATAGCGATAGTGTTCCCGATACGGCATTGACAGGGAAACCGCAACCGCCAACGGTCAATACATCGGGTGTGATGATATGGCCTCCGAACGAACGCAATTTCGCGGAATACTCCAACCTGTTCGATAGCACTACGGCCTTAGCTGCCGGAGGCAATTTAGGCGTACAGGGCGCGATTGGTAGTGGCTCCGGGCCAACTGGCACTATGACGCCCAGCTTTACCTTGAGTTTATCGAGTGCGGAGCTTCCAAAAGATGCTACCTCGGTGATGCGAATCTTTTACGCCACAAAGCATCAATTGGATAGTAATGGCTCAACGATTCCAGAGGTGCATCGTGACATTATCGTGCTCGGTGCAACAGCTTACGCAATGGAAGCATATCAGGTACCGACCAACGACAATTTTGATTTTCAGGATGGCTCAATGCATGACCGCATTGACGATACAAAAATACCCCTCGCCTGGCTTAGCGCGACACGAGCAAGGATGACGCAGTTCTTGGCACGGTTACAAGAGATCAAGCAGCAACGCGACTTTGCTTCGAGTGCCCGTGTTCATTGGGGAGACGTACCTTCGCGTTGGTCTCGCTTATAATAAACGCTACTCTGTACGGGTGTGATAATGCCTTAACAATTTAATGCGGAGGCGTCGTTTGTAGGGACCGATTCATCGCGTCCTCGTGACAAGCACCCGCCAACACGGACGTGATGAATCGGTCCCTACACATATCCATACTAGTTTGTTAAAGAGCATCATCCGACTCGTACAAGATACACATGGTGAAAGGTGTATTGCTATGGAACCATTATCCCTGATCAATCTGATAATAACGCTGTGCTTGATGGTTGGTGGCGTTGCGGCCTATCGGCATGGCTTTACACGTACCGCAAACGAGGTGCAGGAGCGCGTTATCAATGCACTGCAAAGCGAGATACAGTCGCTGCATGATCGCATTGCGGCATTGGAAAAAGAGAATACACGCTTGAGCTATACGCTGACCACGATGTGCTTAGCCCTCAAGCAACGTGGTATTCATGTGACTATCGATGGTGACATTGTGACTATTCAAGACCGCTTCGGTGCGAGCTATACCTATAATACACGTGTTCATGGCATGAAGGAGGAGCCGTAATAATGTCAATAATCGGTGTCGATTGTGAGGTGCTGATCGACTCAAATGGGTTCTTCGTGAAACCTGGGTCGTATGTGATGAAACAGCCCCGTATTCGTAAATCAACGATACGTGCGGACGGTGGTACCTCGTATGTTGACCTCGGACCCGGAAAGCGTATGTGGAGTATGACGCTGCTATGCAAAAATGATCTGCTACGCTACGATGGTCTCTCCACAAGCACAACAGGTCAGCAGTATCGTGACGCAATTCGCACATCATACCTCAATTCTGTGGGCACAACAGTCCTGTTCAATGATCCTATCAATACAACAGTTATCGCTGTCCACATCGATGCGTATACAGAAACGGTTTCCGATCTGCATACACAACAAGTACCTCTGTCACTTGGAGGAACAGGCGGTCTCTCTTATGAAGTGACAGTAGAACTGGTTGAGGCATAAGCAGATTCGGTACATTCCCTAGTACATTCATACCCTTTGCTTGACGCTTCCTTCTCCACACATCTACAGTGTAGATGTGTGGGAAGAGGATGCATCGAGCATTTTGCAGAACTGTATCCTCATTAGCGAAAAACAAAGGACTACCTCCTGGTCCTAAAAGTAGGTATATTGTGCGTATGCAAAAAGATGCAGGTCAACGACTGTTAGCATTGCAGAGAGTGTTTGCGCTTTTCTGTGTACTGCTAGTGTTTATGTTTGTAGGAATAGTATTTCTTTTGTCGTCTAAGGCGTATGCAAGCGGCATAGTAGTGCGTAGCCTTACCGAAAATATGAGTCGCTTAGCGAATACACCCATCGTCCCTACGCCGACAAATACACCCATCATTCCTACTCCAACAAATACGCCTATTCCAGCACCAACAAATACACCTATCGTCCTACACCAACAATACGCCTATCGTACCTACACCGACAAGTACCCATCATTCCTACGCCGACAAATACGCCTATCGTCCTACACCAACAAATACTCCATATCATGCTTCCTACACCGACAAATACGCCTATTCCTACTATCACCGCTACTACAGCTACAACAAATGCGCTAACGACAATGTTCAATCCAGCGTTGATACGTAACGGTATGCAGGTAGTATTACCATGCGAGACACCAGGAACAACGCCAACAACGGTTGCAAAACCAACAAGTACAAGTGCGGCTGGTGTACCGGTGGGTGGTGGAACACTAGGTGGATCACCACAGCAGAAAACACCTACCCCTACACCATCACCGTCAAATAAACCAAGTGGTGCTGGTCTGCCGCCACCCAATACTGTTGGTGCAGTATCATCACCAACGGCAAGTACCTATAGCAGTAGTACAACTGTTTCGGCACAAAATAATGGGAAGCTTCTGCCTCCAACGATGCCAGAAATTGCCTTTGGCTCATCCGTGCTAGGAGCAGTAACAATTGTTGGGGGCGTTGTTTGGCGTCGAAGAAAAGAAACACCGATGCCTTCGGCAGAGAATCAACTCGCGCAAACACAAGCAGCGTTTGGTGGTGCGTCCTTAGCTTACGCGCAAACAGCATACCCTGCTGGCAGTGCAGGAATAGTACGTGAGGATAGTGCGTCTTATCAAGAGAATACCACGGCACGAGGGATGGAACGACTACCAGAGACGCCGCTTCCACATCAAGCAATTATGGATAGCCTTGAGCCATCTCTGGAAACAATCATGGAACAAGCCCAGATGGGGCTGTTCGCGCTACCAGATAAAGATTTGTATTATCAATGACAGAGTAGTGAGCAAGAGCACCTTTCAACAGTAGATTTTGGGGAAGAAGGGAGGTCTGGTAGGGACCGATGTATCGCGTTCGGGTGGGGTGGGGCACACGTTCTCACACAGAATTGTTGCCGACACGTTGCCCCACCTCGCCCCTGGACGCGATACACCGGTCCCTACAGATATTTGTCGTGCCTCGCCAAAAACCCGCGAGGGGTCTTCACGGCCTAAAGTCTACGTCTGTGACTTATACACCTGCATTCACAGGTGCTTGTGCGAGGACGACGCGTAGACCGTGCTTTGGACGGAGCGTAATCAGCGGTTGTAGTTCTACAGAAAAATTGGGTGCGAGTTGTGGCGTGTAGTGTTGCAGAATAGTGACAAGCAACAGTTTCGCTTCCAACTGTGCGAACGGCATACCAATACAGATACGTGGGCCACCTCCAAAGGGAAAGTATGACCATTGTGGTACTTTTTTTGCCTCAACAGGGTCCCAGCGTTCGGGTCGGAATACCTCAGCATCACCCCATAGTTCCGGCATACGGTGCAGAACCCACTGGCTCATGCCAAAGAAGGTATCGGCTGGAAAATGATAGCCGCCCATCTCAAAGTCCTCTATCGCTCTTCTGCCCATCATCCAGACAGGAGGATACAGGCGCATCGACTCTGCGACAACCGATTCTGTATAAGGAAGATTTGGCATGTCGGCGACGGTTGGAGGACGCCAACCAAGCACATGTTGTACTTCCATGAGTAGCTTTTCACATACAGCAGGATTTTGTGATAACTGATAGAAGGTCCAGGTCAATGCATTTGCGGTTGTCTCGTGACCGGCTGCCATGAGTGTCATCACGTTATCACGTACCTGCACATCGGTCAAACCTGCCTCACCATCTTGAGCGGTCAAGAGCATCGAAAGCACATCACCTGCATCGTGTCCTTCAGTTCTGCGCTCTTGAATGAGCTTGTATATAAGGGTGTCAATAGCGCGTCTACCCCCCATACGCTTTCCATAACGGGTGAACGGGACATCAAGATAGATGTTGAAGATACGCGCCAGCACACCACGTCGGTTCTCGATCATGGCAGTGAAGTTTTGCCCAAGCGCGTTAATCTGACTGGCAAGCTCTATGTTGAACAAGCTCTTTGCGACGATCCGTAGCGTCAAAGCTTGCATAGCATGAGCAATATCTATTTCCTGGTTGGGGCACCATGTCTCGACCATTTCCAGGGTATAGCGCACCATATCGTCCGCGTAATTTTCGACACGTTTCTTATGAAATGCGGGTTGCACGAGGCGACGTTGTTGACGGTGTGCCTCACCTTCAATCGTGAGCAGTCCTTCGCCCAGCACTTCGGGCAAATCTCCTCCGCTTTGGAGTGTTTTGAAATTGCGCGGATTTTCTGTCAGGAGATAGCGCACAAACTCCGGTTTGTAGAGTAGTACAAGAGGGCGTTTTCCCATATGTATGGTTGCCATTGGACCATAGGTATCGTGCATACGTTGCACAAACGCAAGTTGGTTGCGCCCAAAATCGAGTAGATTGCCAAATACAGGTAGCCCCCGTGGTCCGGGAGGCAGGGTTGTTTTTTGTTGGAGAGTCGCCATGTATGCCCTTGTTGCTTTCGTTGAGTAAACATCTGTCTTTATTATTGTAGCATACGGTCATGCGGTTTCCTTTTTATCACACCCCTGCTCGACGTGTAGTATGTTATGAGGATGTGATAATCCTGTTTAATAAAAGAGGACGCGATCAATCGGTCCCTACAGAGTCCGTCCTCTTTTGTTAAACAGGATTATCAGGTCAATACACTTTATTCGTCGTCCATGCCGCGTAGCAATGCATCGAGTAAGGCTTGTTCTCCAGGGGATGCGGCGGCTTGTGCGTGTTGTTGGCGTAGTTGTAGGAGTCGGAGAATGAGCATGAGATGACGGCTGATGGCTTGCTCACATTCTCCTGGCTTCATCTCGGTTACATCATTCGCGTTCATCAACAGGATGATACGCTGCTCTAGCGCGTCAAGCCATTTATGGGTGCGTCTCAATACGTCTTGTTGACATTCGTGCTCGTTCATAGGGATATCTTGCATTTCATAGTACCTTTCTTTGTACTAGCGGAGGCGTCGTAGTGAGACACGTAGGTGTGTTCCACCTGGGATAATGCCAGTCGTGAGAACCTCGACGATTTCATATTTAGGAGCGGAAGTTACACCACTGACACTCACAACTGTTGTATCGGCAACATAGACAGCACCAGTAAAGTTTGTGGTAAGTGGAGCAATCATGAGCATATCGGCGATACGTGGTGCGGCTTGTCCAGACGGATCGTACACTTGCGGGTCTACGGCATAAAGAGGACGCATGATTGCCTGTATCGGGGTGTATGTATAGCTGCCACTACTAAGGGCAACCACGACAACAGTACGCTGGCGTCCAGCAAAACTTTTTGTCACCGCTTGCAGGAGATGTTGTGCTTTACGGGCATCTAAAGGCACGTTATACTTCCTTCCTTTGTGTACGGATACGTTCCTGTTCCTCGTGAACATCGAGTTCCTCACCTGCGAATTGGAAGAGCAGACGCATCGCGGTTTCATCACTTACCCAGCCTTCTTGTTTCGCAACCGTCAAGGCAGAGACAAGCAGTTGTGTTGCGCTGGCGAGTGTTTGAGAATCGGCAACATCAATTTCTGGAAAGAGGATATCGTAATGAGTGTCACTATCTGGAGCTATGGCTTTTGCTTTACGAGCTTCGAGGAGCACACGGTCAAGAATAGTGCGTAACATGGCGCGGAGGATATGCTGACGACGCTGAAATTTTAGAAATGTTGGGAGACCCATTTCGGAGGCAGTTGCGCGATTTCCGTTCGCACCATCGCTCAAGTAGTGTTCAGGTAGCTGAGCACCGACGGCTAGCATGAGCTTAATTGCGCGTCCGTCCTCGGCGGCCTCATTCGCATTGATCTCTGGCTTGACGGTATTCCATTGTTCAGCTTCGTTATGTATAATTACGCTCCCCGGTTCGGGAGGATAGGCATATTCCATTTTTTTGCGGTCAACAGCTTTTTTGTCTGCCCCCTGTAAACGTACATCCCACAGAAATGCACCTTTATATTTATTGATGCGTACTCTATCGGTAAGCCAATCTTTATAGCGGCGTAGCCAGGGAAGGAGGGTAGCAAGATCGCTTTTGCCACGCTTCGCGTTCGAGACTTTGTTGATACAAAACTGCACAACCTCAGTGCCAGCCTGAAACCACTCGCCCTCAAAACCAGGCTGGTCACGTATGGCGAGAGGTGCAGGATCGCCAGAAGAGGTTGCATTTGCGCCAATGGGTCGTCGATGAAAACGCAGAATCGTTTCGACATCATCGGGATCGGTCTCTATCTCGTCAATAAGTGAGGGATCAAGCTGACGAATCTTGACGCGCCCATTCATACGGTTGATATAGAAACGCACAAACTGCTCACCATAGAGAGACAATTCCGTACAAAGTGAATAAATGCGCGTGTCCATATGATTATCTGGGTCATTCCAAAAGTCCAGCAAGACGCGCTGTACCGTTGGGTCTGTAGCGGCAACAGTAACGCCTTTGCCTAGAACAAAACTTGTCGTAATCTCGATAATCGCAAACGCAAGCGGATTAGCATTGTATGCTTCATAGCAAGCGTTGTGTATCTCCAAGTATGTACTGGGCATTGAATCCTTTTGGTAGAAGTTGTCAGACAGGCGACGCCAGTAGTAGTCTTCTTCGTCACCTGTCGCAAGCCTTCCCCAATACTGATCTTCCTGTGTAGGGCTTGCGGAAAAAGCGGTTGGGTCAATCTGCTCTTGTATCTGCTGTTGTTGCGAAGGTGGGGAGGACGAGAGCCAACGGAGAAATGGTGGGAGTGGCATAGTGGGTTGCTCCTGTGAGTTTGTTGAGGGTGTTAAGAAGAGAGATGACGGATGATACAGCCGTTGGAAGTGGCTATATCTCAAGTATACGTACAAGCAAGCAAACTGTCAAGATATATTTGAAAATTAGCATTGATGATATAATAACCACATGCAAAAGATGACAACATTATATGTTATGTGTGGTTTGCCTTTTGCGGGTAAGTCCACCTTGGTTAAAGAGCTTATTAAGCGGTTTGATTTCTCGCTTGTTGCATCTGATGAGATTAATTCTGAAAGAGGCATAGGCTTACATGGAGAAGCTATACCTATGCAAGAGTGGGACAAAACCTATGATGTAGTGTATAAACGGCTCATGCAATTGTTAAGTCAGGGAAAGACTGTGATTTATGATGATTGCAATTTTACTAAAAAGCAAAGAGATATAGCAAAAGATATAGCACAAACACAGCAAGCCCAAACTAGAGTGATTTATGTTAACACGTCTAAAGAAGAGGTAATAAAACGCTGGCAGCAGAATAGAATAACTTCTCATCGTTTTGATATACGCGATGAAGACTTTGCACAGGTTGTGGATAATTTTCAAGCACCAACACAAGATGAAGGTGTTATTATTTATAATGACTCTTTTCCTCTTGAGAAGTGGGTAGAACTCTATTTACTATAATGAGGTGTAATAATGACATCTTTTGTGTCGCTGTTCCGTGGCATCAATGTTGGGGGCAATCATAAAGTAAAAATGGATGAACTCCGAGATTTGCATGTATCGCTAGGCTTACACGATGTCTTATCCTATATACAGAGTGGGAACATTGTATTCAAAAGCGATAATACAGATGCGGCACAACTACGCCAGCAAATTGAGGACAGCTTTGAAAAGAAGTTTGGCTTTCATGCCAATGTTCTCGTCCGCACCGCGCCAGAGTTACAAGCCATCATTGCAAACAACCCATTTCAGAAGCACCAAAGCAAAGAGTCAAATTGGGTTGTTGTTCTGTTTTTAGCAGCAAGACCCGACAGTAACGCACAAACAGAAATACTAAAGTACGACGGTCCTGAAGAACTTTTTATCATCGGTAAAGAGCTACATATCTATTATCCAGATGGTATTGGGCGTTCAAAACTTTCGCATAGCTTTATTGAGAAGACGCTCAAAACATCTGGAACAGCAAGAAATTGGAATACAGTACACAAGTTGCACGAGATGATGCAACAATAGGAATTAGAGCGGCCCTTTATTTAGCGTCATGGTACAATCGCTTCTAACGCTTCGACAAACGCAAATGCGGATTGATAGCGTTTTGCTGGCTCCAACTCAAGCGCATGCAATACGACCTGCTCTAGTAGTGGTGATACGTGTTCGTTCAGAAACCGAAGTGGTATAAGTTCTAGCCCCTCGGCGCGTTCTTGCACTGTTGTACTTCCCCCATATTGCCCCTTTCCCACAAGAACTCTAGCACGTTGTCTTCTTGCTGGCGTGATAGGTGCGAAATGCGTAAGCAAGAGATACAGGATTGCGCCCAGTGAGTAGACATCGGAACGCACATCGGCTATACCATTGAGAAGTTCCGGTGCCACAAACGCATTATCTATCGACTTAGCGGCTATAGGAAATATTTGCGAGTGAATTGTTGACACATTGAAGTCGGTCGTCTTCCAATAGCTGGGAGCTGGGGGCCAGGAGGGGAGCAAGACGGGCGACCATGCCGCCTCACCTCGTCCATCGACAAGGATAGAGGTAGGTGTCAAGTTCCCCAGCACAATGCCTTGACGGTGCAGACGTGCCACCATACGGCACAGTTGTGTTGCCCAACGCAATGCGATGCCTTTATCTATCCACTCTGGCCATAGAGCATGGGCAAGGAGGAGCGTGTCAAGCGGAGTTGCATAGTCATATTGTGGTGTTTTGGCGTCACTTAGTTGCATAACAAGATAGTGCTGTTCACCCTCAATCCACACACGGTCCCCTGCCGTAGGTAAATGGGACGATCCGAAAACGCTTGGTGCGACAAATTCCTCGAATGCCGCCGCTTCGATCAGGGCGCGAGTCCGTTGAGGGAGTCCGGTCAACACAAGTTCGCGGATAGCTACTAACGGTTCATATGTCGATTTATTTTGACGAGGAAGATCGTTCAAGAAGGAGGAAAGTTGCTCTTCGCTAGAAAGACGATGCCCAAGATACAAATTGAGTCGAGGACGTTGTACAAGACAACGCATAATACGATAACGGCCCTCAAGAATAACCTTTTCCTGCATACACTCCACCACTTCCTCCACATCACATCTTATTGTACACAACGAAAAATATTGTTATGTTTAACATGTATGATAAGTAAGCATGACAGCTCTCGCCACTATCATGCCTTTTTGCCCCTATCATGTCTTATCACGTAGCAAAAGCGGTATTTGACATTTCATAGAAAATACCGTAGGATAGAGCCACGTACCTCATACCTCAGGTTTTCATCCTTTTGCAGTTGATCGTATCGTCGTTCATAGTTGAGCGACCTAACAAAGGGAGTCTGCTCGATGGTTGACCGTCCTTCACGCTCTGCAACGCGGAAGAACCGCAGAGCATTTCTTTTCCTGCTCATCATCCCCTTTATCGTCCTGCTCTGGCCGCCTTTTTATAACTTCATAAACCCAGAGTTGTTCGGCATCCCATTTTTCTACTGGTTTCAACTGTTGTGGGTCATCATCACAGCCATTATTACGGCACTGGTCTACTTCGTGGGAGCGTAAAGCGCTTTCCGTTAGGTAGCTACTCTCATCGTGCGGTGAAGCATGAAAGTGTTCTCGCTCGTTGGTGAGCAACGGAGCGAGAGAGGAGTATTTCACAATGGTTCATTGGGACGCAATTATTATCTTCGTTGTCTTTTTTCTGCTTGTGACGGTGCTTGGTTTTGTAGCAGCACGTTGGCGTCAAGGCGATTTAAACACCATGAATGAGTGGGGCCTTGCCGGACGACGCTTCGGCACGGTTATTACCTGGTTCCTTCTGGGTGGCGACCTTTACACAGCATACACGTTTATCGCGGTCCCTGGTGCCATGTTCGCAGCGGGCGCATTAACGGGCTGGTATGCTATTCCGTACACGATTCTTGTCTACCCACTTATTTACGTGCTCATGCCAAAGTTCTGGTCCGTCTGTAAACAGCATGGCTATGTCACAGCAGCCGACTTTGTAAAGGACCGCTTCGGCAGTCCACCGTTAGCCTTAGCGGTTGCGTTCACTGGTATCCTGGCGACACTCCCATACATCGCATTGCAGATGTTTGGTATTCAGGTTTCGCTCGCGGCTCTAGGCATTCCACTGAGCACCTCGGTTGGCGGCATCAATATTGACTTTCCACTCATCATCGCCTTCCTCATCCTGGCAGCGTATACGTATACAAGCGGCCTACGCGCACCTGCGATGATTGCATTGGTGAAAGACATCATGATTTTCATTGTGTTGTTCGCCACGATTATCTACATCCCTATCAAGCTTGGCGGCTTTGGGCCAATCTTTACGGCAGTCCATGCCAAAGCGGTGGCGAGTCACTTAGCGGCAACGGCAACCAAGCCACAAACGTTCTTTGACATTCTTACACCGAAACAGTTTACAGCATACGTGACACTAGCTTTGGGTTCCACTCTCGCGCTATTCCTGTATCCGCACTCGCTCACAGGTATTCTCAGCAGCAGTAGTCAGCGTGTTATCAAGCGCAACATGGCACTTTTGCCCATCTATTCGTTAATGCTCGGTTTATTGGCATTGCTTGGCTATATGGCAATCGCGGCAAAGGTCAAACCTGCCACGGCTAACCTTGCGGTCCCTGCATTGCTTAATTACGCGTTCCCCTCGTGGTTCATTGGCTTTGCCTTTGCCGCGATTGCGATAGGCGCGCTCGTGCCTGCGGCGGTGATGTCTATCGCGGCTGCAAACCTGTTTACCCGCAACATCTATAAGGAGTACATAAAGAAAGACGCGAGTGACAGGGAAGAGTCGCAGGTTGCTAAAATCACCTCGTTCCTGGTAAAGTTTGGTGCGTTGCTCTTCATCGCCTATCTGCCAACAGCGCAGATTATCACCTTCCAGCAACTCGGTGGTACATGGATACTTCAAACACTGGTTCCTGTATACATCGGTCTCTATACCAATTGGTTCAATCGTTGGGCGTTGCTGATCGGTTGGTTAGCTGGGATGGTTGCTGGCACAGGCATGTTCATTGCAACCGGCCTCAAGTCAACCATTTACCCTGTATTCGGCATTGGCATGTACATTGGTATCTCAGCCCTCTTGCTGAACGTGATTGTGGCCGTTATCCTCACACCAATCTTTGAGGCGGCGGGAGCACGACGCGGTAGCGATCTCACGCAACCCTCAGACTACGACGTGGATGATGCACCCGTTGAGCCTGTCGAGGTTGGACGAGAAGCTTTAGGTTAGCCAAAAAGTTGGCGATATAGAAAAGAATGTTTGCATTCTTTTCTATATCGCCAACTTTTTTTATGTGGCCTAATTGTACTATTTATTCGTTCCTCGAAGAGAAAATAAGTATACTCAACAGATACACTACTACTATCTGGTTCGCAGTTGGGATGTTATGTGGCAGGGAGGAATATTTTGAGGACCACTCACCCCGTTTTCACGCACCCATTTTTCCAGAAAACCAGCACGCGTTGGTTACTTTCTGGTATTTGTTTATTACTTTTCATTTCGATACTTGCTGGTATATTTGTTTTTCCTAACCTTGTAAAAACTCATGCGGCTAATCCATCCGCTTATACCATCACGGGTACTGTTTTTGATGATTATAACCAAAATGGTACACAGGATAGTCGTGAGCCTGGCATTAACAGCATCATAGTAACAGCGTACAATGGTGCAAATACCGTTGTTGCAACAGACACGACGAAAACTGTTGGAGCGGTGCTAGGACAATACACGCTCCCCATCGCAAGTGGTGTAGGACCTACACGTGTTCAGTTTACCAATTTTGGAGCGACAAGCACACTTTTGGCATTATCTGGCTTCGAGTCATCGACACATGTAGGAGGCACCTCTGTCGCCTTTGTTGATGGAACTCAAAGCTCTAACACCGTCAATTTCGGCTTAGAGCATCCTGCCGAATATTGCCAAAATAATCCAGAGCTAGCTACCAGTTGCTATGTGCGAGGCGATCAAACACGAACAACCGATGATGTTGTAGTTCACTTTCCCTACACGAGTAGTGGTAGTGGCATGATGCCGATGGCTCTAGCAAAAGCACCGGATGTTGGCTCAACCTGGGGTTTGACGTATCGACGATCAACGGATACGTTGTTCTTAGCATCGTACTTTAAACGGCACAGTGCTTTTAAACCAGGAGGAAGTACAGGAGCTATTTATAGCATCGGCGATGCGGATAGCATGATGCCTATGGTTGGAAGTTCTGCGTTTGTGGACCTCAATACTCTATTTAGCGCGAATACGGCTGGCGCAAATACTCATGATCCAACAAGTAACTATAATACCGATGGGACTGCATACGACGACGTTGGGAAAGTATCGCTGGGTGGGCTGGCAATTTCCGAGGATGAGAGTACACTCTACGTTGTAAACCTCTTCGACAAGCAACTCTATCGCTTACCTATTGGGACAGCTCCTAACGCACCTACCGCGCCACTTGCGTCGAATGTTACGCGTACAGCAATTCCTGTACCAAGTGATTGTTCATCAAGTGACTTCCGTCCATTTGCTGTAACCGTGTATCGTGGGCAAGTATATGTGGGAGCCGTCTGCTCAGCTGAGTCCACCATCACGGGGGGTCTTCCTAATGGCGATGCCACCAAGTTGCCAGCCTATATCTTCAGTTATACCGACAGCAACGGCTTTGTGACAAATCCAGTGCTGGAATTTCCGCTTAACTATACACGTCGCTGCGCGAACAACGCGAATAATGGCAGCTCATGTCGCTCTACAAATCCGGCGGCGTGGAGTCCGTGGGAATCAACCTTTTCATCCTCAACCGGTTCCTATACAACTCATCCTCAACCGATGTTAACAAGTATCGCTTTTGACAATGGCAATATGATCCTGGGTCTGCGTGATCGTTTCGGTGATCAAACAGGTGTGAATGCTCCATCACCATCTGGTTCGGGATCGTATAACGGAATTACGGCTGGCGATACACTACGAGCGTGTTTACAAACGGCTGGCGATATCACCTCTGGCTGGACGCTGGAAAGCAACGCGACCTGTGGAGGCATTCAAACAAACGGTAAAGACACTGGCATGGGTCCTGGTGCTGCTGTCTACAATGCTACAACTGGAAATGGTCTCTACTATTATCAGGGGCGCTTCTTGCCATATCATGACTATGTTTCTTTGGGAGGAGTCCTACAAATTCCGGGCTTTCCTGGTGTCATAACAACGACCTTCGACCCGACCACACATGTTGACAGTGGTGGAGTACGAACGTTTGACAACACCGCAGGCACGATGACGAATAGTTTCGAGGTTTATAATCAAGGAACGCCAAACACGTTCTCGAAAGCAAATGGTCTTGGTTCTCTCGTCGCATTTTGTCATTCGGCATCAATCTCAATCGGGAATCGTGTCTGGCTCGACACAAATGGAAACGGAATACAAGACCCCAACGAGCCGCCACTGCCAAATGTTACCGTCCACCTCTACGCCATTGGTGGTACAACACCTTTGCAGACGACAACGACCGACACAAACGGGAACTATTACTTTTCTGTCTCGCCTTATACTTCGTATGTAATCAAATTGGATAATGCGGCAGATTATGGCTCTTCTGGTCCACTAGCAGGCTATCAGCTAACCAGTGCCTATCAAGACACTGCTACGGGTGCAGCAGACTCTAAAGGTGTTCTTCCACAGACCAGTAATAGCATTAGCACGGGAAATTATCCTCAAGCAACGACTCAAGCGCACAACCCAGGAGAGAATGATTATACTGTTGACTTTGGTTTTAATCCTCCACCCGATCTGGCCCTGGTAAAAACCAATACTGGCGGCAACACATTTGAGGTAGGGCACACAGTTACTTATCGGTTACAAGTGAGCAATGCATCCACTACTGGTCCTGTCGTTTCGTCTCAGGATATTACTGTGACCGATCCTATGCCAGTAGGACTGCAGCAGGTAAGCGCAACTGGTACTGGTTGGAGTTTCTCTATTAACACCGCAACCAGCCCTATAACGGTGACGGCAACGTATACCGGAGCCTATCCTGTTACGCCCCAAGCAGTGTTGCCCACATTTACGATCACAGGCACATTGACCAGTGCCGCGATGGGAAACTTGACGAATACCGCAACCGTTAGTACGCCTAATGACAGCGTCACATCAAACAATAGTGGAGCGGATAGTATTATGGTAAACGCAGCACCCACCCCAACGCCAATTATCACACCAACTCCAACGCGAGGCATAACGCCAACACCGGGCATAACGCCTACTCTAACACCGGGACTAACACCGACGCCCACTTTTGGAGTGACACCAACGCCAACGCCTGGCACAACACCCACACCGGGCATAACTCCAACTCCTGGAGTAACGCCAAAAGCGGTTAGTACGCCAGTTCCAACAGGTGGAACAGGTCCTACCGGAGACCCAGGATTGCCGCCAACAGGAAACTGGTTTTAACAAACGCAGGTAGTTGTTATTCTTAACTATTACTTTTCATAAAGGAGGCTATTGTATGCACCTGTTACGAAAATACTGGTATGCCTTGGTTATAGTTGTATTCATTGTCTCACTAAGTGTTATGGTTGGGGGCTGGGCTGAAAAACAGCTCTTCCCCTCCTCATCTACAACAATAGAGGCAAGCCAACATACAAGTATAAAACCAATAGGGAAAAGTGCCAAGCCAGTACAACCTTCTCTACCTCATGCCACAAGCGACATATCGCTTGTCATCCCAGCGATTGGAGTTAATGCTCCTATTGAACCAGTGGGGAAGAGCACAACGGGTTCTATGGAAGTTCCTGTTCGCAATCCATGGACGGGAGTTGGCTGGTATCAGTACGGCTCATATCCAGGGGAGCCAGGAAGCGCAGTAATTGATGGACATCTTGACCGTCCAGGTGGTGCGCCCGCTGTCTTCTGGCGGATGCGTGACCTACAAATTGGTAACACAATTATGATCGTGCAACATGGTAAAAAAACAATGACGTTTCGCGTTTTTGAGATGGATAACTACTCACCACAGAACGCACCTCTTGCACGCATTTTCAGCAATACAGCAGGAACCTTTCTCAATCTTATTACATGCGCTGGTACCTGGATTCCTCAGTACCACCAGACAACGTTACGTCTTGTCGTCTATACGGTTCGCGTCTCATAAAGATACATAAACGGTATAAAAGGTACTAGTGAGCTATCTCAGTTCGAGGTAACTCACAATATTTCAGAAAAAGTAAAGCAAAAATAGAAGGATAAATGAATATGTCACAAAAAGAAGAACAGCACATTGAAGAACAAACCAATGGTGTGCAGTCAAAATTATACCATTGGAATCGTCGTACTGTTCTACGTGCAGGCATAGGAATTGCGGCGACTACCGTTGTAGGAGCTGGTGCCTTGTTAGAAAATAGAATGGGAACGAGTCGAGCGGTTAACCTAACCGTACCCTCTTCTACCATTGTTGTGCAGTGGGTGAACGTCACACTGCAGGCTGTACGCGACGCTCGTCCTGCACTTGCGCCTAGCGTTGTCGCGCGTTTGCTATCAATCGTGAGCACATGCATGTATGACGCGTGGGCAGCATATACGCCAACGGCTGTTGGGACGCGTCTTGGTGGTACGTTGCGACACTATGAGGCTGGTCATGAATATCACCATCAGAAGACTACCGCGATTAGCTTTGCTGCGTACCGTGCGTTAGTGGACCTTGTTCCAAGCCAAGCTAGTGCGTTTCAGGCTGTGATGCAGCAGCTAGGGTACAACTTCAATGATGTTTCTACAGACGCAAGCACACCAGTAGGTATTGGAAATATAGCGGCAAAAGCCGTTCTGGATTTTCGGCATCACGACGGTTCTAACCAACTGGGTGATCTGCATCCGCTCCCCTATTCTGACTATACAGGTTATGTACCAGTAAATACATCAGATACAATAAATAACCCAAATCGCTGGCAACCCTTGAGTCTTCTAGATGGCAATGGTGGCTTCGTGATACAAAAATTCGCAACACCACAGTGGGGACGAGTGAAGCCATTTGCACTTACAACAGGATCACAACTACGACCATCTACAGGTCCAGCTCATTTCCACACACGCGAATACGTATAGCGCGCAACTTAGCGACAAAGAAAAGGTTATCACAGAATATTGGAAAGATGGCCCCACATCGGAGACCCCTCCAGGCCATTGGTTCCTGCTAGCACAGGTTATCGGCAGAAGAGACAGACATACGCTGGACGATGACGTAAAGATGTATTTTATCATGGGCAATGCTCTTCTCGACGCTAGTATCGTAGCCTGGGATGCTAAACGATACTACAACTCTGTTCGACCAATCACCGCCATCCGCTATCAGTTCAAAGATGTAAACGTCCGCGCATGGGGCGGTCCTGGAAAAGGGACACAAACTATTCTTGGTCAGAATTGGCTTCCATATCAGCCTACGACCGCTTTGACCCCACCATTCCCTGAATTCTTTTCTGGACACAGCATCTTTAGTGCCACATGCGCCGAGATACTGACAATGTTTTCGGGCAAAACCACTTTCAACTATTCTTACACGAAAACGGCAGGAACATCGAGCATTGAACCAGGTGTAACACTAGCAAAGAATGTACAGCTCCGCTGGAACACACTGCAAGATGCTGCCAACGAAGCCGGGCTATCGCGTCGCTTAGGAGGCATTCACTTCGAGCAAGGCGATCTTGTTGGTAGAGCACTGGGAAAAACAGTGGCACAACTTGCATGGAACAAAGCCTCTGAATATATTCAAGGAGCAAAAGCTTAGCACGGATGCCCTAATTCTTTCAACAATAGGTTCTTTGGGAAGGCACGACGGAATGCCGGTAGGGACCGATGTATCGCGTCCAAGGGGTGGGGCGGGGCAACATGTCGGCAACGATTCTACACGTGAACGTGTGCCCTCCCCACCCCGGACGCGATACATCGGTCCCTACCAAAGAACCTACAGTTGAAAGGTGCCCTCGTTTCCATTCATCGTCTTAAGTCCGCGCCTATGGCGGTCTTCTTACCCCCTTATTTTTCGGCAGATGTAAAAAGCGCGGGCAATTCGGCAACACTATTGAGCAAGCGCGTGTGACGGTAGGCACCAAGCGTTTCTGCTGTGTGAGCACCGCTTAGCACACCGATGACCTCGCCACAGCCAGCATTGTAGCCCTCTTCCAGGTCTGAGGGAGAGTCGCCAAGCTTCATTACCTTATGCACATCGAGGACGCCTAGTTTCTCCATAGCATGATAAATCATGTAGGGAGCGGGCCGCCCCAATGAAACATCGTTTGAAAATACAGCAACATCTACGAAGCGACCAAGCCAATTGAGACGCTCCATAATCAGACCGCCAATCGTGGCATCAAAGCCTGTATCGGTCGCTATTTTAATACCGCGCTCGCGTAGGAAGGCAAAGGTTGCTTCAGCACCAGGAATAGGTGCAAGATGTTGCTCATAGGCAGCCTTCATTTTTTGAATAAAGGTAGTTAAGGCTTGATCGGCGACCCGTTCAACCTGTACGGAGTCGCGCGGATACTTTTGTGACGCAAGCATGGCAAAGACTTCACGCTTGTTCATGCCCATCAGGTCGTTTAGCTCTTTTGAGTTGCCTGGGAGATCGTAGGTATGAACGGTATCAACAAGACACTTAAGTACCATACCGTCATCCTGGACGGTAGTACCAGCCATATCAAACACAACAAGTTCTACTGGTCCCATTGTATTCCCCTTTTTCGTTGTTTTTAATGGTTTGGACGCGCTAAATTATGCCCGTTTTTGCCAAACTAGAACACCACATATTATGTCAACACAACATCTACATGCCGCCGTGAAAAGCCGGGTCCGGTTGACATTCCTTTGCCAGCAATACCAGTCGTAATGTGGATATTTCCGTTAATGGTTTCAGTGTAGACCGCACGTTGTGGGTGAAGCAGATAATAGCCATTCCACAACTTCTCGATCTCCCATGATGGGAGCGTTAGCATACACCGCCCGTAGCGCAGGATAGCATCGTTAATACGAGGATTGGTGTATTCTTCATCCCCGCTCGCGTCCTGAAAATCGCTGTACTCATGCGAGTCCCCAATGATCACAGAACCATCTACCGCTTGCTTAAACAAAAGATGGATACCGTAGTCGCGCAGGTCTTGCTCAACAGGTTGTTGGCGTAACTTTTCGTATGATGGTGTTGATTTGAACGCGGGATAGCGCAGGATAGATAAGCCAGAGAGAATAGAGAGCGGTAAAGTACGGGGCGGTAAGGCGACAGTTTGCATCATTTGCAATTTGCAGATGCGTAGCCCACTTGTGCGAAAAAACTCAGGGAAGAGTGTGCGATACTCCGCACCATTACAGACAAACACCTGCTCCGCAGTAAATATGTTGCCTCGTGCATCTTTCACCGTACAATGTTGACCAGATGACTCTACAGAAATGACGGTAGTGAATGGGATGTAGCGCACCTGCTCACGTTCAGTAAAAAAGGGAATCCACAGCTTAAGCAGCCGTCGAGGTTCAATCGTAAAGTCGTTCGTAAAATGGAGCGCACCCCGACAATAGTCAGCCCGTGCGAATGGGTAACGATAGCGTGCCTCGTCAGCCGTGAGATAAGAGCAGTTGTAGACAGAGGCATAAAGCTGAGCGAACTCTTCCAGCACGATTCGCTCGGCCTCCGTTGAGGCAAGATAGAGACTGCCGGGTACGTTTACTGAAATATCGCACTCCTGCTGAATGGCCTGATAAATCTCGCGGCTCGCATGAGCGTACTCGGCCCATTCGCCCTCTGCCTCAACAATTGATTGTACAACCATGCCAAAGTTGCGTGTTGAGGCGTCAGTTGGAAGGGCGTTACGCTCCAGCAAAAGCGTTTTGTACCCTTTCTGAGCGGCGAAGTAGGCATGAAACGCACCCAACACGCCTGCACCAACCACAATAACATCAAAGTGGTTAGGATTTGGAGTAAGCGGGGAACTCATCGTTATTTCTCCACAGCATAACAAAGTAGCATAGACAGACGATCCTATTATGGTAGTATACACGCAAAATGTTAAGCAAGCAGAGAATATTTTTAACATTGAGATTACATATAGTATGTCCCGTCTTGCATCGACGTGATACCATTAAGGAAAAGACAATAGACGATATACCAGAAAGAAATATACTTTAATGAACGACGATGAATTTCCTGATGAGTCTAGCGAAATAGGGAGCGACGAACTCCTTTCCGATGATAATTTACGCCTACCAGAAAGTGCCAATACGCTTGTGCGACTACACGCTGTCCGCGCATGGCTTACACGTCGTGAAGTCGAAACCAGCATGGAGATTGGCGAAGCAGCCCTTGCATTACAAGAGGCTTTTCAAGAGCCGCCACAAGAGACAAGACTACAACGGAGAGAACGTCAGCACCAGGAAAATGGTATGCAGCGTGTACAGCGCGCACAACAAGCACTCGAAGAGGCTCAACAACGCATGAGCACATATGAAGAGGCGCAAGGATTACTCGAAGAGTGCGTCGCACACACTACCAGTGGCGAACGTGTGCTAGTTGAATACTACCTGATGCTGGAAGACCTGATGCAAAGCACGATTGAGGCCCAAGAGCCGTCAAAGCAGAGAGTCAAAGCACTTTCCGAAGTACAGCATCGCATCGAACGTGTGGGCGCACCAAATGAGGATTAAGATAAATAACTCAAGAGGAGGTTGTGTACTCAAACACAACCTCCTCTTGAGTTATTTGGAAAGCGACGTTGTTACATCGGTACCAAATTGCAACGTGAGCGATGACAACGGGACCTGTGATGTAAGAGGAAAATCAATATAGCCTTCATTAGAACCATTGGCTAATGTGACTGGCACCAACGAAAGATACTTGGGCGCGGTAGACTGACCATTTGCTAAGACAAGTCGTACATATGAATCAAACTGGATGCCGATAGGATTAGGACTTGTATTTTTTGTACGCATCATCACACGAACAGTATATGTTCCTGTTCGCTTACGATCATCAGAGAACTTCGCCGCCTCCGTTGCCTGTAACACAACGAGTTGCAACCCCTTCACTTCTACGCTTTTGTTCACCGTAAGCGTGTCAACCGTGTGAGTAATGCCTACCGTTGGTACAAATGCAGGATCAGGATCGCCAGTTACATTATCTACTTCACCCTCCGTTGGCCCATGAAAGGCAAGTACGACCGCGATTGCGATAACAGCTATCGCCAAGATTGTACGCATGCGTGGCGAGAGACGTGAGAACCAACCGCGCTTCTTTACAACGGGAGTTGTTTGCACATCGTGCTCTAATTTCGGTTCATGCGATGATTGTATATCCTGGGACATAAATATTTTCCGCTTCTATAAAATCTGTACAGAAATTTGTGTTGCACCTATTATAGCAAGAGAAATGAGAAATGAGTAGGGTTAGTATTGTGGAGCGAAGAAATGAGAAATCATTCCTGCAAAGAGTTTATTTTTTGTGGAAGCATAATCTTTTTCAGTGCTTTCACTAGACTATTTGTAGGAGTAATTATGCGTCGTAGAGTTCGTTCACGTACAGCACTTATTTTTCCTATTATAAGTGCCTTGCTTTGCATTTTCCTCTCAGCCTTCGCCTTCGGACAGTTTGCCTCTGCCCATAACGCAAACCTGAGTACACTTGCTGCAAGCAGCTCAAAGAAACGTCCACACCCAACTGCAACTCCGGTTCGTCGTCACACACCAACACCAACTCCCCATCCAGCCAAGACGCCCACACCTAGTATTACCCCAACCATTGGTACTACCCCAACAGTGGGAGTAACAGCAACCGTTGGTGCTACGCCAACTGCCTCACCGACACAAGGGACACAATCACTACAGCTATTTGTTGAGCCAAGTGCAGGCGAAACCCCTATTCTTAATGGAATCAATAACGCACAGAAATCCGTATGGCTCGAAATGTATCTCATGACTGACAATAACATTACTCAGGCATTAGAGAATGACGCGAAACGTGGCCTGGATGTACGAGTTATGCTAGACCCTGCACCTTACGGTGGAGGTTCGCCATCGGCAACGATCAGTGCGTTAAATGCAGCAGGCGTAAAGGCACAGACAAGCAATCCTTCATTTACCTATACGCACGAGAAAGGTATGATTGTTGACGCGACCACCGCGTACATTATGACCACAAATTTCACGAATTCAGCTATTCTCACAGGAAAAAATCGTGAATACGGTATTATCGACTCAACGCCTCAGGACGTACAGGGAAGTATCGACATTTTCAATGCCGACTGGAATCGTACCGCCGAGCATGTCACAGACCCAAGTCTGGTGATTAGTCCTGATAACTCGCGCAACGATTTTGTCGCATTCATTAATAATGCTAAGTCTTCGTTGATTATCGAGGCCGAAGAGATGCAGGATACGACCGTTGAGCAGGCTATCGCAAGCGCGGCAAAACGCGGCGTGACGGTGCAGGTTATTCTGCCAAAGGCGAGTGGTAGCACGGATTCCAACGCGGCAGGTATCGCGGTTATCAAGGCAGGTGGAGCGCAGGTCAAAGAAGACTCACAACTCTACATGCACGCAAAAATGATGGTGGCAGATGGCACTAATGCCTATGTTGGCTCCATCAATATCTCTAGCAACTCTTTTGATAATAACCGTGAACTCGGCGTTCTCTTTACCGATGCAAGCATCATCTCCACGCTCACACAAACATTCCAGAATGACTGGGGTGTCTCTCAAAGCCAGGATGACTGGGGCTTTTTCTTTTAAAAATTGTTGTCATAGACACTAGATTGGGTGAGTTCGCAATGCGAACTCACCCAATCTAGTGTCTATGTGTACAGTGTTATACTCGTGCTAAGAAGTTCTGAGACCCAAAGGAGCCACCAAGCACATCTTTTGACGAGGCTCCTAGCCAGCGATCAAGGACGGTAGCATAGACGGAACGGAAATCGGTGGTGTACTTCATGTTGCCATCCTGGTCGAGGCTTGTCAGACTTGGTGGTTCGCCATAGATACCTTTTGTAATCGAGTTGCCGAGCACAAACATTGGGGCAGCCGTTCCATGATCGGTACCGAGACTGCCATTTTCCTCAACGCGTCGCCCGAACTCGGACCAGGTCATGACCACGACGTTATCAGCTTTGCCATGAGCACTCAAGTCCGTATAGAAGGCGGCTAACCCATCGGCGAGCGTCTTCATCAGCGTATCATGAGTCGTTTTTTGATTGGCATGCGTATCAAAACCGCCCAGCGTGACGTAGCCAACACGAAGGCCCAATCCCTGCACAATTGCTTCCGACAATACCTTGAGACCAGCGGCAAACGGTCCTGTTGGGTAGGTTGCCATTGCCTTATATTGTGAGTCTGCCTGGTGTAATTGACGCGAGCCTTCCTGTGCGTTTAATGCGGTTGTGTCAAGCAACGCAGCATATGGCGAGGATTTTGGATAGGTATTGTACAGGTTCATCAAGGCTTTGAGACGCGCATTTCCACCATCGGCATCAAGTGGATCGGGTGCTACACGGTAGCTCGGCACACTGGCAACCGTTGGAACTTGAGCACTGATTGATGAGAGGGCTTGCGCGGTCTGCACACCGATATCCATTGATTGAAATGGATGCCCATCTTTATCAACCCAGCCCGAAACTAGTTTGCCTAGCCAACCATCTGTACCAGTTCCGTTCAGGTCGAGCGTCTGCCAGATATCCATTGCCTGGAAGTGTGAGAGACTCTGGTTGGGATAGCCAACACCCTCGACTACTGCCATATGGCCCTGATCCCATATACCTTTTAATGGTGCAAGATTGGGATGTAAGCCAAGACGACCGTCCAGCGACAACACTTGTGACTCCGCGATGCCAATCGTAGGACGCATCTTGCGATAGGTTGCATCAGCAAAGGGTACAACAGTATTGAGACCATCATTGCCACCAGCCATCTGCACAACAATAAGTGTGCGATCTCCTGCTGCTTGCGCCATATGTGAGCCTTCAAGGGCTTGTGCATGAGCCGAAGCGATGCCACGACTAAAGATTGCGGGCATCACCATGCCAGCAGAAACCGCCAGCATACCATTTCTTATCATTGCTCTTCGTGAGAGGTTCATTTCTAATTCTCCTATAATTTTGCTCTGTAGGGACCGATGTATTGCGTCCTCATTGCAATCAACCACCGACAAGGACGCGATACATCGGTCCCTACAAGTTAATTCAATTGATATTCGGGTGATGCCAGCATCAGGTACAATGTGCCGCGAACACTGCTTAAAGGATAACTTTTGTTATTTGCTAATGTGATCGGCACACCTCGCGTGTTCGCACTCTGCTGCGTAAAGTATGCGATGAATTGTGCTCGACGGTCTTGCTCAATCACACCATCAAGCAAGACAGCACTAAAGAAGTCTACAAAACGCTCTGGGGAGTCGATATGATTGTCATTGACTATTCCCTGAATATCGACAGCGTTGATGTTTTTGACTTGCGTGTTACGAGTTCCCGATACAAGCGTGTCGATGGCGTTCATACGCGCCATCCATGTGCCACTATTGAGCCATAGTGCGCTTACTTTGTCCGCAGGCCAACCTGCGACATTCGGGGGATCGAAGAGTGGCTGGCCCATAACCGTGGTCATATATTCCAATCCCTTGCCGTTGCCTTGTATGTTCAGCGTGCGATACATACCCGCGACAAACTCTGCTGGCGACTTGACACGTGCTCTATATGCCTTCTGAGAGGCAAATTGTGGCGAAAGCAGGAGTGTTCGCATAACGGCACCGATATTATGTCCACTTTTGACATATGTATCGACAAGCGGTTGCAAATCATCATTGCTTGGATTTTCGTAGACAAAAAAGCTAAACAATTTACGCGATAAGGTCCAAGGCGTGGCAGGATGATTTGCTAAAATGTGTATCACATCTTTATAATCAAGATTGCCCGTCTGACCTAAGTATGTTTTGGTCAAACTGCTATGGTCTCGCTCTACATAACGTGATTGCGTTGTAGTTCCTGTTACATGCCAACCCGTCAATGCAGCGGCTCCTTGATACACATCCTGCTGTGTATAATGACCGATGCCAAGCGTGAATAGCTCCATCAGTTCGCGTGCAAAGTTTTCGTTTGGTGCATTCTTGTGACTCTTTGTCAAATCAAGGTAGATGAGCATCGCAGGATCGCTGACAATTCCTGTGAGGATATTGTCAAACGTATCAAAAGCGTGGTCACGGAAGAACTGGTTTTGTACCATCACACGACCGTAAGCTTTGTTGCCGCCAACCTTGCGGAAGCTACTGGTGAGCACACCATGCCAGAATAATGTCATCTTCTCTAGCAGAGGACGTTGTGTCCAAGCCATGCGTAAGAGCCACCAGCGTTGCATATTTGTGATAGCAGCACCACTTTGAAGAGAAAAATCGAGGTTGAGCGACTTGAGCCGATTCTCCATAGTATCGTCCGACACTTGTTGATAGTTAATAAGGTGATCAACGGCATCTGTAAAACTATAGCCTCGGTAGGTGTTTATATCGTCGGGTGTCGCTCCGAAACCCGCACGTCGTAGTAGGTGTCCTATTTGCATACTACCTGCTATCGGCCCTTGCGGCGAAATCTTTAGACCTCCATGCTGCCACATCTGCTCCAATACGACACCGCTGCCAACTGCCGCAACTCCTGCCGCCGCTGTTACGCCAAAGAGTTTGCGGCGCGACATTTTTTTTTGTGGCTGTGGCACTACTGTAGATGGAATGGGGATTTTTGCACCTACTGGCCCTCTCACCTGTGTCACATCCAAATTGCCTGGTCTAGGCAACTTGTCGGTTGGTTGATTATATTGATCCATAAAATGTCGTCTCCGTTATAGCTCTATCTGTTATATTTGGTTATCATCGTGATCTTATGCTGTATTTCTCTTTACACTCCTTATTCTACTCGCAAAAATTCAAGAAAACCTCAAGAGGAGATACAGGTTTGACCAATGTTTCTACTCATAAGTACCAATTCATCTATTCATTTGTACATCTTAATTTTGCTTTAACTTAAATAGGACAATATCAAACAAAGGTACCATACACAACAAGAAAAGATAGGTGCGTAAAATCAGAGATGATATAGTTCGTACTAGTGTTGTTGGAGATATTGTATTTCTTTTTGTTTCTTTTTTACGCACCAAATATCACGAGGAGCATTTTTAACCTATGAGGCAAACGATAAAAGAGTACCGTATTCCCATCATCATTGTAAGTGTTGTTTTGTTAGTCGCATTGATAAGTACAAGTTTGTGGATTGTTCTTGAACATAATTCAGGAAATAAACAGACGACTAGGGGTAATGAAGCAACGAAGATAAGTATCAAAACTGTAGTTCCACAGGCAACACAGGGAAGTGTTGACTCTGTATCGCCGCTCCTCTTTGGAACCAATCTGGCACTTTTTGATAGCCAGGATCAGGTAATTAATTCCACAGCAACACAAGGGTTACTGCAACAGATACACACACAAATTGTTCGTATGCCAGTTCGTAAAACTCTGTCTAATGATGTAGAGATACAAGCAGCACAAGGTATTAAGCGTATTGGAGCAATACCACTTGTTGTATTGCATGGAGCAGCAACGCCAACCGTACTTGCTGACGATAGCCTTATTATTAACGATATGAATGCTGTCTTTGGCAAAAGTATTGTGTATTATGAATTTGGCAATGAAGAGGACCTTGCTCATATCGACGCCACAACCTATACGAACGAGTGGAATAGGACCGTACCACAACTCAGGCAACTGGCTATAAATGGGCGTTTCATTGGTCCTGTGAACTACCAGTATAATCACTCGTACCTCGCAACATTTTTGCAGAATGCACAACCTCGTCCTGCCGCAATCAGTTGGCATGAGTATACGTGTAGCAAGAATAGGCAAGCCGACGAATGTATTGCAAACATTGATAAATGGACAATGCATATCGCTGACGCACGAAACGTCATACAGAGTACTATTGGGACTCTGCTTCCCATCATGATTACAGAATGGAATTATGCGGCAGACCTGTCGTCCGAAGGGGGACAAGTACCTGCAGATGGTAAACACGAGAATCCAGCGTTTATGGCAACATGGACGACGAAAGCACTACAAACGCTCGCGGCGAATCGCGTCTTTGCCTCCATGCAGTACTCCTGTACAAACACCGCTATTTCTCTTGTCGATGACAATAACACAATTACAGCGCAAGGTACTGTATTCAAGAATACATATCAGCAGATGATTATACAAAAGCAGCAACCAGCGGCGGTCTCGACAGCCGTGTCAGGCCAACAAAACGGAACTCCTGTAACGACATCGGGGAATAGCACCTCCACCTTCTCATTTGAAGACGGTACAACCGATGGTTGGAATGGGCATGGAAAAAGTATCGCCAATGTCCAAAACAGTACGATGAATGCTCAAGACGGCAAACACTCACTTCAAATCACGCTAAACGCAAGCAACTCCAACGATTTCTCGTATGTTGCGGTAGGGACTGCTAATGCAGCAGCTTACCCGCATCCGGGACAAACAATCACCACCTATATCTATGTCGCGAGCACGTCAATACAGTTACAGGCAAAACTATTCATCACGGAGCACGATAACACGTGGCATACCAGCGACTTTGTTTCGCTTACACCCAACACATGGAATCGCCTAACCTACACCGCGCCAGATAATTTTACTGAACAACCACAACAATTTGGAGTACAATTTAATAACACCATGAATAATGGCGGTACTAATGTGTATATTGACGGAGTGAGTTGGAGTTAGAAAACATATCCGTATTGTTCGTGGAGACCCTTGCGATCCTTTCAACAATAGCATTTGGAAGAAACGAAGGGATGCTCGTAGGCATTTCGTCGCTCCTCCCCACAAACCTACTGTTGAAAGTGAGGAGGGGCATATGTTCTCACACAGAATCGTTGCCGACATGTTGCCCCTCCTCGCCCCGGACGCGATACATCGGTCCCTACAGGCATTTCGTTGTACCTCCCCAAAACCCTACTGTTGAAAGCCCTTGTGGTCTCCCTGTTATTCATAATTACCCCGTATAACCTACAACGTCACTTCCACCAGGGGAGGTGTTATGGTAGTTAAAGTAGATTGGACGCTCGGCTACAACCGTTCCAGTCATAGCCTGCACTGAAAGCGAAACCTCATATCCTGCACCTGGATTCCCTTGTGCAATAGGGACAACGAGACTGTTGATACTGATTGTGACACGCGTCTGCGGTCCTATGCTGACGATTTTTTGTGCTGAAATGCTATTGGCAAGATAGAGTGTTACAGCAACATCTTCCGGTGTAGCATTTGGATTTTGCAGCGTAAGAAACTCATTAAAGCCGTTTGTAGTATACCCTTCGGCAAAACTATAATTTATCTTTGCTGGCCCCGGCTCTCCAATCACGTCAGTACCTCCCGGTATAGTACCACTAAAGCGGAAGTATTCAGTACGTTGCGCGACAATGGGCGAATCCGACGTGACCTCTGCTGAAAGTTCCGCAGTATTCTGGGCAAAAGCACTTGATACAGCATTTATATCGACAAATTTTTGCGATTGAGGCGGGACTTGCACCGTCACAGGATTCACGGCACCATTGCTGTATTCAAGCTTAATCGTCACGTTCGCTGTAACAGCAGGGTCGAAGTTGGCTAACACCATGTATTCATGAAAGTTCGCACCCGTGTAGCCTTCCGCAAATAACCAATCGTTGCCAGGCGCGGCCGCTCCAATGAGGGATGAAGCACCTGTTATTGAACCACTGATGTTAGAACGCGCGGTGCTAAAGTAGGTTGGTCGCTCGACCATCACAGGTTGATCAGAATGGACGTGTACGGCGGCACGCAAACTTCCTGTTGGCGAGGTTGTACCACGCTGGCCCGGTGGCACAATCAATGTTGTGGTACCAACCTGCTTCCCACCTGAAAGATAGCTGACAGTGATATTCGCGCTTTTTCCACCAGGGGGATTGAGGATAGTGATAAAGCTATAGTAACTGCGTAGTGACTCGACATCGGCAAAGTAAAAATCCTGTCCTAGTTGCGTGGCACCCATCACATCGGTTCCGCTATTGATGCCATGCCAGGAGAAGTACATTGGACGTTCCGCGACAATCCCAACATTATTTATTGAGGTTACAATCATGGAAAGCGAATGACTTGGGCCAGCATAGGGATAACCAAGATCGTCATTGACGCTTACCGTTGCTCGACTTTGTGGTGGTACGGTGTGTGTAATCTTTGGCCCCGTACCTGTTTCTAATAAATACTGAACCTGCACTTGAGCAGTCTGTATAGGATCAGGATTTTCTAGTGTCAGAAATTCCTGAAAGTTCCCACCGACACGCCCCTCAGCAAAATACCACGTTGTATTTGTCGAAGTTGAGCGAGGCAACGAACCTTTACTCAAGGTAATCAGATTTTGTGTAAGATTGTAGGCGTCAAACGAGCCTAGACCCGTCGCCATATCATACATCGAAGCATCTGGGTAGGTCCCACTATTGCCCACATAGTCGTTATTGTTAAGTACGTTTGGTCCTGTCTGCGGCACAATATCGTGAAACGCAGTAGCATATGACGTGCCAGGTGCCCCATAATTGATACTGTACAAGCTAGGGTTGAGGAACCCCATAAGATATCCATTCGCTTTTATTGATGCCTCGTTCGCAAGCGTAATCATTGCCGCCCATACAGGGGCCGCTGCGGATGTGCCACCAATCGGATGCCATCCCTTGCCACTAGCACACCCACCCGCACTACAGTAGATATCATAGCCAGTTTGTGGATCGGCATTTACTGCGACATCTGGCACTTCACGCTTGCCCGATGAGTAGAAATTTGCAACTCCTGGCCCCTGTTGCCAGCGTGGTATAGACCAAGTGCTGCTCAGTCCACCACCGCTTGCCCCATTGCCATTAGGACCGATATTTCGATCATTCCATACGCGTTCGGATTTATAGGTATTATCGAAGTTGATGTTGAGCGTTGTGCCACCGACTCCTGTTACAAACGGTTGTGAGGCAGGATCATCCGCAGATGGTGCTGTTCCTGTGTGCTTTGTTGGGTCATAACAACCGTTCGCGCCATAATCACCGCTTGCCGCAAGTATTGTTTGCCCCTGCGCGGCAGCCGCTTGAAAAAACTGGCTCTCAATCTGTATCTCCTTCGCAATGGCAGGGCTTGGGTTTTGCTCACAGAAAACCCAACTGGTGCTTACGACAGGAGTATCGTCACTGATGATACGCGCCCATGCATCGTTATAAGCAGTAAGCGAATTAATCGACGCTTCATAAACGCGTAATGAGGCTAGATGCGGTGCCAAACCTAATACCATCTCCATATCTAGCTCAACTTCAGATGCGGCTGGTCCCGCCGCACCGTTATACCCATCTATCGGGATTGTAGTAATTCCTGTATTTTTGCCACCAAAGCACGAGGTATAGGTTGCGATATCGCTCGCCGAGAAACCGTCGAGTTCAAGCAAGCCAACTGTTTGCCCCTCGCCTAGATTACCTGCGTTATAGAGTGGCGTGAAATCATAGGCAGTGGCAATCTGTGCGGGCGTGTACGACGTTCCATAGGCCGACGATCCTGGTTGTGGACAAAATGGGGCTACGCTGCTACTGCTATTCGCGGCCTGTGGAGTTTGAGGTGGGTTTCCCAGCTTTATGGTTGCCGTTCCTGGCTTCAAAGGGCTACGTGTATATTGAATGCTTGAATCCAAGCCGGTCACGGAAGAAATAAGTGACGCGATATTCGCGGGAAGTGAAGGTGGAGTATCGTTGCTATAAAATACATGTCCATCGGCCGCCTGATACGTGTTGAGTTGTACTTGAAAGGTCTTTTCGGCTTGTGCGACGGTGCCGCGCACATCAATCATCATGTGATGGCTATACGTCTTTAGAATGGTGAAGCCTTGTGTACGTAGAAAGTTGACGACAAGTGTCTCGCTTGTAGGAAGAGGTCCGTAGAGTGTGGAGAATGAACTGGCACTGAGATAATGATGATAAAGCGATGATTGCGGCTGCGTCACTTGTTGTAGGTACGCGGTAAGGTCTGCTTGATTGCGTAAACCAAGGCCAACAGCAAGTGTAATTTGCTGTCCGCCCGCTATCTGTGCGACTCGGTGACTCTTGCTTAACGCTGTATTAGTGTATCCAGACAGTGCCACACGGCCGCTAACGCTAGGGGCGGCATGTGTAGTTGGAAATGCATACATACGCAACAGAACGGTTATCAGGATACCAGCCAAAAGAGGAACTACAATAACAGGATAGAGTGAACGCAACTTCATACAAGTTCTCCCACAACATACACAAATATATACAGAAATTCTGCTTATAACTATTTCTCTTTTGTCTGAACGTCATCTGGCAGAGTTTCCGTGTATATTTGAGGAAAGGGAGAATAGATTGGTACTTTTAGATATACGCTTATGCTGTAGCTAAATCACGTACAATATCCAGCAGATCACGTACATGAAATGGCTTTACGACGACTTGTGCAACCCCCAATGTTTGTGCATCGGGGACACCAGCTTTCGCGGTAATGATGACAATCGAGGGGAGAGGGTATACAGGTTCCCACTGTTTGTGTAAGCGATCTAAAAACATCTCGCCATCCATACCTGGCATAGCAAGGTCAAGCAAAATGACTGCGGGATACTGTCCCTCACGAGCAGCATTATACATCCAGTCTAATGCCTCCTGACCCTCGGCAGCCTCGGCAGGTTTGTAGCCATCTAGCTCCAAGGCCCAGGATACCATGTCACGAATGGCAGGGTTATCGTCTATTACAAGAACAACTGGTTGACGCCGATGTAGAGTTTGCCGTGTTTGACTCATGTATTCCTCTATATATTTTGTATAAAGCGTTGTTGAGCCATTATAACAAACTCCATTCATGGTTTCAAGAGCATCAACCATATATTTACCTGTGCTATAAGCGTTCGGTGGAATTTGTGCTTGTCTGCATGCCCTCCACAGCGTCGTCAGCCTGCTCGTGCGCGTGATATGAGCTACGGACAAAAGGACCCGACTCTACATGGCGAAAGCCCATCTTTTTGCCTTCGACCTTGAGTGCCGCGAACTCTTCCAGCGATACATACCGTTGAATTGGCAGATGATCGAAGGATGGACGCAAGTATTGTCCAATAGTGAGAATATCGACATCATGCTCACGCATATCGTGCATCACTTCGAGCAGTTCATCCCAGGTTTCTCCCAATCCAAGCATGAAGCCAGATTTGGTGGGAGCAGATGGATTCATCTCTTTGGCCCACTTGAGCACCTGTAACGAACGCTTGTAGATTGCCTGTGGACGTACTTGTTTATAGAGCCTCGGCACCGTTTCGACATTGTGGTTATAAACGTTAGGTTTCGCGTCGATGACAACACGCAAAGCTTCGTAGACGCCCTTGAAATCGGGGGTCAGCACTTCCACTTTACACTCTGGATTCAAGCGACGTATCCAGCGAATGGTTGAAGCAAATACTGCGGCACCACCGTCTTTTAACTCATCGCGGTTCACTGATGTCACAACTGCATGACGCAACCCCATTGTCTGTGCGGCTTCCGCGACCCTTTTTGGCTCTTCCCAATCCAGGCCCATTGGACGACCTGTTGCCACCGCGCAAAAGCCACAACTGCGCGTACACACACTGCCTAATATCATAAATGTCGCAGTCTTATTGCTCCAACATTCACCAATATTTGGGCAGCGTGCCTCCTCACAGACGGTATGCAGCGATTGACTACGCATCAACTGCTTCAGTTCACGATAGTTCTCCCCTTTAGGAGCGTGGACTTTAAGCCATTCTGGACGGCGTTCTGGAATCATAGTCGCCATAGTTTGTTTTTCCTTGTGTTAGTTAGTATACGTCGATTTCGCGTCCATAGCCCTGCAATTTGCTACGAACCGCTTGTAAAAAGCCTCCTGCTCCGGCTCCATCAAGAATACGATGATCGAACGAGAGACAGAGGAACATCATTGACCGCACAGCAATGGCATCATCTTCTACCACAACTGCACGTTTCACCACCGCGTCCATACTAAGAATACCAGCATGAGGTTGGTTAATAATTGGTACTGATAGAATTGTACCAAAAACGCCGGGGTTGTTGACCACAAAGGTACTGCCTTGCATATCTTGCAACGTCAGTTTGTTGTTGCGAGCACGCTGCGCGATAGCATTGACCTGTTTTGCTAGACCTGCTAGAGTTAACTGGTCAGCATCATAAAGTGTTGGCACGACCAGGCCAGCATCGGTTGCCACCGCGATACCAAGATTGATACGTTTCTTGATGATAATTTTGTTGTCTTCAGTCCAGCTTGAGTTGATGGTTGGGAATTTGCGAATGCCTTCACAGACGGCTTTCATGACGAATGGCACATAGCTTATGCCATAGCCCTCGCGTTGCTTGAACGCGTCTTTGTTTTTTGCCAGCCATCTCGCGATGTTCGTCATATCAACCTCAACCATTGTAGTCGCGTGAGGCGATGTGCGTTTGCTGCGTACCATGTGTTCAGCAATGGCAAGGCGCATACGGCTCGGCGTCACCATCTCGTCTTCACCACTCATGTTTGTGGGTCGCTCAACTGGAGCTGACTCATATGGAAGAGGAGTGTCTTTCGACTCTTGTACAGATCGCGTCTGTGAAGCCGAACGGACTTCTATATGCTGTGATTGCGAAGGTATTGCGTGCCCTACTTGTACTGGCTGGACGGGTGGTTGTGTGGTTAAGGGACGTGACACCGTTGTTGCAGATTGTCCTACTTGCTGCCGTTGTGCGACATAGCCTAGAATATCTTCTTTACGTACACGCCCATTCGCTCCCGTACCCTGAATCGTGTTGAGGTTTACGTTATGCTCACGCGCTAAACGACGTGCAAGAGGAGAGATACGCTGTCGCTCGTCATCTTGCTCCGTAATGCTATATGCATGTTCAGCACTGCCATCAAGTGTACCTACTGGTACTTCAGTCATAACAGGCGTTGTAACCTGTTGCATATTTTTCACAGGAGCGGCATCCGGCCCTGGTGCCACTTGAGTTGATGACTCAACTTGCACATCCGCACTCTCTTCGATTAACGCGATTTGTGTTCCCACCGCCACAGTCTCATCGACATTGACGAGAATTGTTGTCAGACGACCTGCGACTGGCGAGGGAAGTTCGGCATTGATTTTGTCGGTGATGACCTCGACGAGTGATTCATCTTTCTCGACGTAATCGCCCACCTGTTTCATCCAGGCTCCTATAGTTCCCTCGGCGACTGACTCGCCAAGTCGCGGCATCGTTACTGGTGTCGGCATACGAAAAACTCCTTCGTTTATCTTGTGTGATCTTGGCTAAAACAATCGTGATGTGTAGCGCGTTGGTTTGCAAAGGTTCATGAGAACAGCTTTAATACGCTGCTAACTTACGGGCAGCCGTTAAAATCTTTTCTGCGTTTGGCAGATACGCGGCCTCTAGTTGTGGCGCGTAGGGAAAGGGAACATCGGGTGCTGCGACACGCGTGATTGGTCCATCGAGGTATTCAAACAGGTCTTCGGCGAGAATAGCTGATAGCTCCGCACCAATACCGCCTGTTAATGTGTCTTCATGCACAATCAAGACTTTGTTGGTACGCTTGACCGACTCCTGAATGGACTCGCGGTCGAGTGGCGAAAGGCTACGCAGGTCCATGACTTCTGCTTCAAGATCGTCTTCTTCCTCAAGTGTGCGCGCGACTTTGAGACACTGATGAACCATTGCACCATAGGTGAGAATGGTCATATCCTCGCCATCACGACGGATGATAGCTTTTCCCAGTGGCACAATGTAGTCTTCGTCGGGCAATTCCTCACGTAATTCTGGCAGACGATACAGCAGTTTGTGTTCCAGGTATAAGACGGGATTATTGTCACGCACAGCCGCTTTGAGCATACCCTTTGCGTCGTAAGCAGTGGAAGGGACGACGACTTTGATACCCGGTGTATGAAAAAACCATGCCTCCGGGCTGGTCGAGTGAAAGGGACCACCTTTTGTGCCTCCACCAGAAGGACCGCGAATAACCATCGGGACAGGCATACCGACACGCCAGTACATCTTACTTGCCATGTTGATAATCTGGTCAAAACCGGAGGCAATAAAGTCGATGAATTGCATTTCGGCGATTGGACGCATCCCCATCAGAGCTGCACCAACGGCGGAGCCGATAATCGCAGCCTCCGCCATCGGTGTGTCGATGACACGCTCGGCACCAAATTCTTCCAGCAGGCCCGCGCTCACTTTGAACGCGCCCCCATATGCGCCAACATCTTCACCCAGCAAAAATACCGCATCATCACGCAGCATCTCTTCGCGGATTGCCTGACCTATCGCCTCTAAGTATGTCACTTTTGGGTGTTTCTTTTCTTCGCTGATCATCGGACGACCTCCATAGGCGTTTCGGCCTGTAGCATTGTTGTAAAAGGCTGGCCTGTACGCCTATCAAGTGCATTTACATAGCGCGTATTTTGTGACCCTGGCTCACCGACAATCGCTGTCGGGCCATCAGGAGCAAAGACATGCTCCGCTACCGTTGTCACATCGGGGGTGGGACTCTGTTCCGCGAAATCCACCGCATCATTAACGATAGCCTTGATGCGTGCTTCAAGTTCTGCTTTCTTCGCAGGCGTCAACAAGTTTTGTTCCTGTAAATAGGTTTCAAAGCGTGAGATCGGGTCTTTAGCAAGCCATTCCTCACGTAGTGCCTGTGGTACATAGTCGGCTCTATCGGCCTCAGAGTGACCACGCACTCGGAATGTCTTACACTCCACTATCGCTGGCCCCTTGCCGTTACGCGCATGCTCTACCGCGCGTGTAACCGCCTCGAAAACGGCAAGCACGTCGTTGCCATCAACACTTTCACCGGGGATACCATATGCTTTTGCACGGTCTGAAAGATTTTGAATAGCAAACTGTTTCGCACCCGGTGTTGAATAAGCGTACCCATTGTTCTCAATCACCAGCACCATTGGAACTTTTTGTACCGAGGCAAAATTCATAGCTTCATGAAATGGGCCAGTATTGGTTGCCCCATCACCACACGAGGCCAGGACAACCGTTGAACGCTTTCGCATTTTCATGGTAAGTGCCACACCACATGCAACGGGCAGCGACTCACCTAGCATACTAATCATCGGGACAATACCGTGATGCATGTCGCCGATATGCATTTGTCCATCGCGTCCCAGCGTTGGCGAGTTGCCGCGAGCCAACCACTGACACATCACGGCACGAGGCGAACCGCCGCGCACAAGATGCATACCTAGGTCACGGTGTTGTGGAACAATACAATCATCTTGGCGTAGCGTCATCGCGGCACCAACAGTCGTTGCCTCATGCCCTTGCGCGGTATAGACGCCACCCACAACCTTCCCTTGTAAGAAGAGTGTGCGGGTTCGGTCTTCCATAGCACGAGTGAGGCGCATAAAATAATACATTTGAATGAGGGTCTCTGTGTTCATGCAAACTCCTAACTAGTCTCCCTTGCATGATATCACATCTGGGAACGGGGACGCGTTATATTAGAAGAATGAACGAGAGAGCATCTTTACAAAAGCGGCTTTACTATATACTTACATTTTCTTGCTCTTGCATAGCTTGTTGCGCGACCTCGTATACCTCTTTTGTTACACACAGCGTGGTTATAGGTTTAAGTGGGATGCGGTTATATATTTTATAGATCAACGTACCATCAGGGAGTGTCAATGTAGTACGCTCGGTAAATGGCATACGTGGAATTAACTCCTCTTCCATAGTTCCGTGCGGAAATGTTATTACGTCAGCGGCATCGTGTATCGTACATCCATGTTGCTCTAAAATGTATCTGATTACTGCATCAACCTCGGCCTCTGCAATATGTGTAATAGTTCTTGCATTCATTGTACTTGTGTCCCTACTTTTTTCTTTCATTGCACCGATTAGTGGGAATGTAAGGTATAGTATTGTAATACCATATATGTGAAGTGTACAGTTACATTCCCCCTTTTGTCAACCATAGGATTTACCTACAATTGCCTTACTAAAGAGTGAGGTACGAGATGATTAGATTAAAAGTTAAAGAGCTAGCGGCGACGAAGCAGATTAGTCAGGGTAAACTAGCTAGACGTGCCGACATCGACGTAAAAACACTACAGAAGATTTATAGGACTCCAACCACTGACATGATAGATGTCAAACTTTCAATCCTGGATAGGTTAGCAACCGCATTGGGTGTGGATGCATCTGAACTCTTAGAAAGTGTAGTAGAGGTAACGGAGGAATAAAAAAGTAAGCGATAGGATGCGATAAGACTATACACGAATTCTCAGGCTGCTTCGTCATATCAAGGAAAATAACAAATCATTACTTGTTCTTGTAACCTCTTTTCATACTAGTATAGAGGTGTACCTTGATTGAGTGACGGTTGAACTCATACAGTTCTAGGAGTCTTTATGTCTTACCTACGCCATATACGACAACATCTTCTGCCGAAGTTTGGACTAGTTTTTGCTATCATGCTACTCGTACCTAGCGTAGCATCCGCACATGAGAAGTGGTTTACGGATGGGAGTAAGTATCCGCCACAATTTGGGCTGCTTTTGAGTTTGCCTGTCCTGGGGATGATTGGCCTTTCCTTTCTAGGCATTGGCGTGCTTGCACTGCTGCGTCGTCTTGTTGGTGGTGATAACCGCTTTCCACAAGTCGGATTTCTGCGCTATTATGATCGCTCAAACCAAGTTATTCTCGCGGTACAAACGGCGATTAGCTTGATCGCAGTCGCGGTGACACTCCACATCTTCGCCCCCAACTTATCGGCGGGATCAGGTGTTTTGGGTTTCATTCTAGCAGGGGTCGAGGTATTCGTTGCCTTTAGCTTTATCAGTGGAATTTTGACGCGCGTCGGCGCGATTGCACTGATCGCCCTCTTCCTGTTCTCATTCTTTTTATATCCTGCATGGACAGTGCTAGAGCAGACAGTCTATGTTGGTATCGCGCTCTACTTGCTCATTATGGGAAGAGGTTTAGTGAAACCAGGGCCACATAATGAGCCACTCTCGCGCTTCGCACGCTACTGGCGTATTGCTCCCTTACTCTTGCGCTGTGGTGTTGGTATCTCTATCGCGGTGCTAGCCTTTACGGAAAAGCTTATTGACCCTGCGCTTGCCTTAGCATTTCTCAAGACACATCCGAATTTTAATGTCGCTCAACTCATCGGCTTGACATGGTTTACCAACGAACGGTTCATCCTGGCTGCTGGCGCGGTCGAGCTTACAATTGGACTGGCACTGATTAGTGGCATTCTGCCTAAGATCGTGATCTTTGGTATGTTTGTTCCCTTTAATCTGACCTTGCCATTTCTGCCACCAACCGAACTTCTTGGGCATCTACCCATTTTTGCCGTGATGTATACGCTCCTCTTCCTACCACCCTTGAGCGAACAAACGATTGATGGTACGAGCCTGGAAGAACATCCACATGTTGAAGCTCCAGCGCAGGCAGAGGCACAACTGTTGCGGTCTTAAAGGTATCGAATTGATCGCGTCCTCTTGGCAATCTAGTGCCAACGAGGACGCGATCAATCGGTCCCTACTAGCTCACCAATCTTGATATGACGGATTCGTAGGGACCACATTCATGGCGTCCTGCGCCCAATTCATTGGGCGAGATCCTTGTATAACCTCATGTGACCTCGCGCGTCATGATTGGTGCATGATAAGGACTGCACATTGCTTCGCTCGTGCAGCGGACGCGATCAATCGGGTCCCTACGACATCCGTCAATCGAAGATTGGCCGACTACTACAGTTTCTTTTTCGCTTCTGCGGTGATTATTTCATAGCGCAAGCGTTTGATACGTTGGCGATAGGCATCTTCGGGCTGGCGATAACCAAGCTTTGGTTTATCGCCCATGCTCACATGCCATTTACGAAATGCCAGACCGATCTCTGTTTGGTAGAGTGACTTCACACGCATCCACTGTTTAATGCCACACTGCAACAACATACGCCGTTCTTGCTTTGTACGCTGAAATGAATTTTGCAGAAGTGCATATTCATCCACCCGTACCACACCGTTACTCACTTCGGACGCCAGGAACTCGCGGATAACGGCTACCTCATGTGCGAGTGCTTTAATAAGAAAATAAAGCAATACGATCTGTGCAATGAAGGGTGGAATATAATCGCCAATCATTGCAATCAACGAGAAGTTTGCGGCCGTAGGATTGTTAGGGAACGCAATCACGGTCGCATTGGCATAAATATCTACAAAATCAAAGACGCTATGGAGTGCGACCGCAACGAGATAGCCCACAAGCGGCACGACCAACTGACGCCAACGCACATTTGTATGACGCACATACCCTAACGCGGCACCAAAACATACTGTAAAGGTTGAGTGACTGAGCCAGCCAAGCACAATACGACCAACAATGAGTACAGGCAAAAAATCTTTTGAGTTCTGCGCGAAATAGCTAAAGTTTTCCACCATCGCGAAGCCAGCACCAATTAACGCACCATAGACAATACCATCTGTCACATTGTCGAACTCGTCTCGTAACACGAAGAAGAGCAGCAACAAGCCAAGACCTTTCACCGTCTCTTCTGTCAAACCAGCATTTAACCCAAGCAGGACAGAGCGTAACAGCATATTTGCCTCTTGACCTAACGCATTTTGAATAAGTGTCTGCACCATCGTTTCTATAAAGAGCGTGGGTGGAATAGCAATGATTGCCCCCCATAGAAATGCGGCGAGGCGTAAAAACCACGGTTCACGCTCGAAACGGTCAATGAAATTGACGAGTAGATTGATGCCCAACGCCGGAATAAGAGGAATAGTCAAGGCAGCAAGAATGCTAGATGGACCATTTTGTGCTAATGAGGTTAGACCTACTATACTACTTAATATAATTGTAATAATTGCGCTTACCATCAAAATGGTAAATCCTACGCCCGCAATGAGCCAGCGTGTACGCACACCTATGCGTTGTGGCAACGCAAATTGCATGGTGATACCCGCGCCAAGCGCATCCTCCTCATCCTCCTGGCTCCAAGGCCGCGCTATCTGGTCAGGCTCTGGCTGGTCTGGCAGAGGAGACAAAGCAGGTCGTGGTAGCGAGGCGAAGTTGGGATATTTCACAGGCTCGTTCGGTTCCGCTTGCAAACGTGGAGGAGAGGAACGAGCATCTAACGAGGCTTGCTGTACCTCACGTCTGAACGGTGAAGACTCTTTATTCGGTCGTAGCAATGTAGTATCGTGCATGGACGATAGAAGTTCAGACGGCTGCTCACTCCCATCTATGATAGATGACCGTGTATTACGAGGCGCAATGAGTTGCAGCATCGTGCTCCCCAGGACAAGCACGTCCTGCGAGTTCATCGCTACACTCACACCGCTTGGGACATTATGCCCATTGACACGCACAATATTATGAACTGTTAAATTCAGCACATGCCAACCATACTCATCAAGTACCAAACGCGCATGTTCACGTGATACAGTGGGGTCCATGAGAATGATATCGTTGTTGAGTGCCCGCCCAATCGTCGTCTCTCGACGTGCAAGCAGATGTACAAGCTGCTCTTCAGGCAACCATCCACTAGGATAACGTTCTTGAATATCCGCCGTAGCATTTGCAGGTGGGCGCACACGCACCACCCGCAACACTCCATAATTCTGGCTCATCAGTACATTCCTGGCACGAGCAATTACATCGTTGTAAATTTCACATGTGATAGTTGCTATTGTACATCATTCACAAGACACTTTATATGAAATAGAACTAACTCGTAGCATCAGCATATCTTAGGAAAATCCTATACTTAGTTCTGCTCAAGGCCCACATCCATTACCACCTCACCTGCATACTCTTCCATAAGAGTACATAATTGTTCCCAATGCATTTGCACCGATGCATAGCGTTCCCAGTAGTCCGATGCCTCCTCCTCCACTTGTCGCCAATAGGTATAAGATGCCTGATTGGTAAATGTTAATACCATCAGGTAGCGTCTCGGCTCGCTTCCAGTAAGATGCACAAGTGAGACCTTCTGCACACCAGGAACCCAGCGTAACATCTCTAATACGCTCGACGATGCTAAATGTTCTACCTCTTGCGGAGATGCACTCTGCTTCAATTGCCATATTCGTGTACAGTAGTAATCGCTCATACGTTTCTTAGCCTCCCAACACATTTACCACTACTATACATGGGATAAGCAAGAGTTACAAGCACAAGCCACTATTCATGGGACTAGTAGCCCGATGGCGGCAGCTTCTCGTTTCCATCCCAAACGTCTGCATTATCTTGATTGTAAAATCCACTCCGCAATGAGGACCCCGGAAAGAGCGACTCAGACCACTGCATCTGAGGTCTCGCCTGCTGCTGTCCATCTGGTCGTAACAAGAACGAGACTTGAGCACAACACCATAACAGGGCAACACACACAAGAAACCAGAGGAGTTGCCCTGTAGTTTCAAATCCCAATCGCCAAAAGATCACACCGACAGCCGCTAATAGAATTGCACCACCTAACGAGATCATCCATGAGCGTGGCTTTTTGACAGGAGAGACGCGTGTACGTCTACCTAGAGCACGTGGATATGCCTGCAATGAGACTGCTACCAGCGCACAAGACCATAAAAGAGCAACAGCTACAAGCAACCAGAGGATAAGACTGAGATGTTGATACTCCAGCTCCCAAAAGAGCAAGCCAAGTACGCTAAGAACCAATACAACCAAAAGTATGATAATCCATCTTTTCATCTTGGCTTCGCTTCCTTTGAACCATTAAACAACACGCCAAACGCTCACACCAGCAGAGGAGCCACCCAGAACGGTTGCGTGATGCCCTGTTGCCGCTTCATATTGGGTAGCGATGCGCTGTATTGTTTCTTGTGTTCCTCGCCGTGCAAGGATGGCAACGGTACCACCACTTCCACCCCCTGTAATTTTTGCACCATAAAGATGGCCCTCTAGTCCCACCTGTCGCACAAGGTCCACAAGTGCATCAGTTCCAGCCGAACCCAGACCACATGTGCTATAGCTTGCATGCGACTGATACATTAGTTCGCCGAGCAGCAAGAGTTGCTCCTCACTAACAATCTCTAAACCAAGCAGTGAGCGAAAAAGACGTACACGAGCATGCTCATAGATAGGATGCGCGGTAGTGGCTCGAACAGCGTAGGTTTTGCTGGCATCAACCCTCGTCGCTGGATCGGTTGAACCACCATACCTCGTCAAAAATGTCTTCCCATTAAGCGAGACAGGAACATGTTCTCGATAGGTTGTCTCCCACAAGGATGGCGAAATGTTTGCCAGGTAGCCGTGCCAAGAGGGATCGTTTACCTGTACACGTCCATCCCCTTGTACGTGTACGGCTAATCCTGCTTGTTCAGCGATAATACGATAACCCATAAACGCTCCAACACGTACCGAACCATAATCAGCACCCGTTACAGCATGACGGATTCCCGAATCAATACCCCACACTTCAATATCTGCTGGTAGTGTCACGGCCTGTTGCAATTCGGCGGGTTGACAGAGCAGAGCCATCAAGCTGTGTTGTTCTCCACACGCGGCAGTCATCTGATCCATGATGCCACAAGGCGCACCAACAATATAATTTTCGACCTTCTGACAAAGAAGCGCGATCTCTCGCCGCTCCAAATGTATGCCGCTCACAGCACAAATCGCCTGCATCGCTGCAACTTCCAACGCGGCCGAAGAACTGACACCTTTGCCAATCGGCACATCGGACGCGATAAAAATACGGAAGCCATGCTCAAACACAACTCCACGTTCTTTCTGTAAGAGCACAAGGATACCAGCAACATAGGCTATCCAGGCACTTTTCGGGTCCGACGTGAGTAACGCATGTGCCTCAGCATAATCAAGGGGTTGGGTTACAGGAACAAGCACATCTAGCGGCAATGATACGGCGGCATCTTCGCCTGTATTCTCCTCGGTTAGACTCCATAACACAACATGGGGTTCGGACATGGGCTGTACCGCGACAAATGTCGCCGCCGCAAGCGGTAGTTCCAGCACCAGCGATCCCGAATAGTCGGCAATTCCGCCCATCACGTCGAGTCGTCCAGGCGCACGGGCAAGTACAAGAGGCGTGTTTGGCGAAAAGAAATCTGGATGTGCGTTAAGCACATTCAAAAAACGCTCCACATCTGGCAATAAAGCGGGTTCAGAGGTTTCAATGTGCCACATCGTCTTTAACTCCATACTTTTTCTCTCTATAGTGTATAGTTGGAAGAGCAAGCAACTCTGCCGCCTTTGCCTCTGGTAGCGTATCACTAACAAAGTTGCCCCCACCAATCTCCGGTCCAGCCAGATATTTCAGCACGTTGGGACGACGCAATGGCGGATGAAAGGCAATAAAAAAATGAAATGTGTCGTACTTACTCTCATCGGTAGGAGCTTGATGTAGCGGCATAACGTAGGGAAAAGACATCTGCCACAGGTTGTCGAAACGGACCGTGACGTTTTTAAGGGCGCGTGCTAAAGACATTACCTCGTTATCAGAAAGAGCATAAATATGGGCAACACGGCGTTTGGGTGCAATATAGACCTCGTAGGCATAACGTGCGAAATAGGGGACAAAGGCTAGCACATATTCGTCCTCGTAGAGGATACGCCGCCCATCGGCCTGTTCTGCCGCGATGATATCGGCAAAGAGAAAGCGGCCCTCTTCCTGAAAATAGCGTTGTGATGCAGCAAGTTCGGTTTCGATAGTTTTGAAGACGAAATTCGTCGCATAAATCTGGCCGTGAGGATGGGGATTAGAGACGCCAACAACATCGCCTTTATTCTCAAAGCACAACACTTGCTGTACGCTTGCACGTTTGCCAAGATCAAGCGTCTGCTGCTGCCACACCTGCACAATCTCCGCGATATTCGCAAGCGGCATTTCTGCTAGTGTGAGATTATGGTGCGGACTATAGCATAACACCCTCGCATAGCCTTGCGCTGCACGAACCCGATAGGGACGTGTAGGCTGCACGAGTTCTAGGGGAGCATCCTGTCCAACACAAGGATGGTCGTTATCAAACACAAACGTAGTGTGATAGTCTGGATTGGTCGCACCACTCACACGTTTGTTGCCAGGACACAGATAACAATCAGCCAAATATGCCGGAACAAGTGTATCGTTCGCGGCAACCATTGCACCAATCCACGGACGATTTTGCCGATGCGCGGCCAAAATAATCCATTCTTCGCGTAAGGGATGCCAACGCTCTTCCCAAGCAGAGGTTTGTTGCACCACGTCTGGTTTCCTTCTACGTCTATGGAGTTTGTGTGGTATAACGCTCTTGTATTAACAAAAGTGGTATACGGACTACTACTAGTATGCCATATTTTAGCCATAGGAGTATCCTTGTCAATGACAACTCATGAAAGCTCAACAAAGGACCCATTCGCGTTTCTTTATCCCCACGAATTTATCGTACTCACCACTCATCGTAGAGACGGCACAGCGGTCCCCACCACCGTCTGGTTCGCACACGATGGAGGAAAAATCTATATCACGACCAGTGCGAACGCAGGAAAAATTAAACGGATACGCAACAATGGACTCGTGCAGATGACTCCCTCTGACCGTGCAGGCAACCTGCTAGGCGAGCCTCAGGTGGAGGGACAGGCTCGCGAGAGCAAACAAGAGGAGCGTACACACGCACGCGAAGTGCTGGCACAAAAATACGCCGAAGCCTTTGAACGTATAACAGGACAGCGCAACCCCGATCAGACATACATCGTGGTCGAACCGTAGATATAGAAATCATGTGCAGGAGGTTTGTGAATACTATAGTGTTCACAAACCTCCTGCACATGATTTCTATATTCTCTTGACAAGGCCCCCCTCGCAGCTTTATACTATAAACATAACGTTCACGTCACATTTCAAGGAATACAATGAACCAGTTTATGCGTATCGGCGACTTGGCAGAACGCGCAGGAGTCACTCAGCGCACCGTCCGCTACTATGAAAGTATTGGGCTACTTGCGCCGGGCAAGCGCGAAGGTCATGGACACCACTACTATACTGAAGAAACACTTGCTCGCTTACAGAAAATCGACCAACTCAAACGTCTTGGACTCAGCTTGGAAGAGATTGGTGAGGTAATTGATCTCTACTTCACGGACCCAAGCGGCATCCAGCCTAAGCAAAAAATTCTCGTCATGCTCCGCAAGCATCTACACGAAGCCGAGAGCAAAATAGGCGAGTTACAACACTTTCGTAGCGAATTGCATGCGAATATCGAGCGGTTTGAGCATTTTCTGAAGGAAGGACACGACTAATATTTTTTACCTTAAACATGACGTTTACGTTAACATACTTTTTGTCCCATGCTTGATATCGAGTGTAATTGATACATTGCAGTTGCACGATGAAGCATCTTATTAGAAAGAAGGAGACACATGAACGAAACGATTGGATTTATTGGGCTTGGTGCTCTCGGTCTGCCAATTGCCCACAATTTACTTCAAGGAGGGTACCACCTTCAGGTTTACAATCGCACCGCCAGTAAAGCGGAACCGCTTCAGGCACTGGGAGCGGAAATTGCCTCTCGCCCTGCGGATGCCCTGACTCCGGGCGGTATTGTCGTCACGGTGGTGTCAAATGACGAGGCCCTGGAAGACGTGGTGATGAGCGAAGGGTTTTTGGAACACCTGGGAGCAGGGGGCATTCATCTCTGCATGAGTACGGTTTCGCCCACGCTTGCTCGCAAGCTGGCAGCCTTGCATACACAGCATGGCAGCGTGTATGTCGAAGCACCCGTCTTTGGCAGACCCGAAGCGGCTGCCGCACGTCTGTTATGGGTCTGTACGGCTGGCCCCAGTGCAGCAAAAGCACGCGTTCACCCCCTCCTTGAGGCAATCAGTCAAGGCATCTTTGATTTCGGTGAAGAGATCGGTGCGGCACTTACCGTAAAGCTCTGTGGCAACTTCTTAGGTTCTGCTGCAACTACGGCAATGAAAGAGGCGTTAGTCATGGCAAAGAAAAGCGGCGGTAATCCAACGCAGGTGATTGAGATGCTCACGCAAACCCTGTTTTCTGCTCCCATTTATCAGAGCTATGGAAAAGTAATCGCGCTCGACCCTGAACACTTTTCTCAAGGAGCACTTAGTTGGATACCCTTAAAGGACCTCGGTCTCTTTCAAGATGCGGCCACAAACGTAGGAGCACAGGCTACTCTGGCACATTTCCTGTATGAAGAAAAGAGACAGGAGTTCTTGACTGAGAATCAGAGCTGAATTGTGTACAACGATATGGTTTGACACGTACATAAGGATGAGTGTCAAACCATATACTCTGATCCCTATTGCCCTCCACCAGTTTTATTCACTCTTGTGTTCAGGGCTGCTGCTGCTGCAAAGGTCGTGATGCTTTGTGTTCGTTGCAACTGTGTAATGATATCTCCTGGTATCGATGCAGAAGCACGATCAGTGATTAGACGCACCTGCTCAATATCAAGCTTTGGCTCTCGATTTGCGGTGAGCAGACCATTCGTCTCCTTCCCTGTGTCCGTCAACTGCGTATAACAGAAACCAGCGACAGCGGGACTATCCAACAGGGCATCGACCAGTTCTTTATACTTTGCGAGGAATGCTTCACGATCTCCAACGGTGCCATAGCCATACCACTCGTGCTGAGAGTCGGGTCGATAACTAATGCCACCAAATTCGGTTAACATGATTGGCTCACCCTCGTTATGATATCCAGGTAATATGACAAAATGATTACCCGGTTGTACCTCTCGGAGAGTGCGTGATATATCTTCAATACTTCCATAGCGGTCTCGTAATGTTGGCCCATCAAACGCATAGTCGTGAACACCATGAATATCGGTAATAACATGTTCCCAGCCGTCATTGCCGATAACAGGACGAGTGCTATCGAGAGCTTTTGTAAGATAGTACAGAGCCTGAATGTAGTTGCGTTGCGCCACATCGCGTGTGGCATTGGGAACACCCCAACTTTCGTTAATGGGAACCCAGGTTACAATACAGGGATGGCTATAATCTCGTTCAACAACACTCAACCATTCACGGGTAAAACGCTCAACTGCGGTCGGCGAGAAGACGTAAGCGTTTGCCATCTCACCCCAAACGAGCAGGCCAAGCCGATCACACCAGTAGAGATAGCGAGGGTCTTCTACCTTTTGATGAATGCGAACACCGTTGAAGCCAAGCTGTTTCGTTAGCTCCACTTCTTTACGCAGAGCCTCTACACTGGGCGCGGCAAGATGTGTTTCCGGCCAATAGCCCTGCTCTAACGCCATTCGCAAGTAGTATGGACGACCGTTGAGCAAAAAGCGGCCCCCTTCGACACCTACACTACGCAAGCCAGCGTAGCTTTGTACTTCATCAATAATGTTGTCACCATCAAGAATCGTCAACTCCGCATCAATAAGATTTGGGTTCCGAGGCGACCATAGTAAAGATTCTCTGCTCATCATTTCCACTTGATCAAACGCAATTTGCCTTTGTACCTCTGAACTTTGCACAAGCACTATATCATCGGACAATAAGGCATCGTGTAAGCGTAGTTTAATACGAAGATGTAAAGGAGATGTATTACGACGCTGTATCTTGACAACAACACCAAGTACCCCACGATCAAGGTCAGGAGTCCAACGAATTTGGGCGATATAGGTAGAGGAAACAGGTTCTAGCCAGACGGGTTGCCAGATACCCGTAGTACGATTATACCAGATGTCATGTGGATGTTCTTGCCAATCCTGCTTACCACGCGGTTGGGTCAGGTCGAGCGGCGCGTCTTCCGCACGAATAACAATAGTTTGCTCTGCATTCGCATTCAATGCAGATGTGATATCAGCACTAAACGAAGTATTACCACCTTCATGCGTGGCGATAAGTTGACCATTTATCCATACTTGTGATGTATAATCTATAGCACCGCAATGTAACAATAACCTTCTTCCATTATCCAGGCGCGGCTTTTGGAAGGTTCGACGGTACCATACGATAGGGTGAAAGCCATTGTCGCCAATTCCACTCGCTGGTGACTCTGGGGGAAAAGGAACTTGAATGGTCCGCGAATAAGCATCTTCGCGCTTTTGCCAGCCTTCATCAAGACCAATGGCAGCATCATCATAAGCGAACCCCCATGTGCCACTAAGATCTATCCATTCAGAACGTGTCAGTTGAGGTCGTGGATGAAGCGTTTCTGCCTTCTCTTGCATAAATAGACTTCTCCTAAATGTTACTTCTTCCTATATTAGGAACAAAAAAATGTAGACAGTAGAGCTTCCTCTACCATCTACACTATACTACAGGATGTGTGATATGCAAGCAGACAAGCAAGGGGGAGACGCGGCATCATATGAGTCGGTGTCCTCCATCTTATCAAGGGAAACGCTTGTCATCGTCAGTTACAAGCGTCTCTCGTCGGTCGTAGGAAAGGTTAGGGAAATCTCCCATTCTGCCTTTTTCTGTTTCGCCAAGCTTCAGGCAGAGTTAATCTCCCTGATTCTTACCTGCATTTTACACACAGATTGTGTGACATGCCTACTTGCAATGTCATGTCTTTCTGCGCTATGGTACATGTGAAACTATAGTGGTGGAAGTGGAACCGTGAAGTGGATACATGTCCATAAAACGGATAACGGAGAAGCGACTCTTCTAGGAGGAGGCATCAGGGTCATGCAAAAAGTCCAAAGAACCCTAGCGGTCATAGCAAGCACTCGGTGGATACGACGAGCAAAGGCAGATGAGCAACTATGACAAGACAAACTAACGACCTCCCACACGCCCTTGGCGAGGGAAAGACATTGGATTGGCGTCTCGTTGGCAAGCGGTTGGCTATATTCCTCGACTACGATGGGACGCTGACTCCGATCCGAGATCGACCCGAGGACGCCGTTATCTCGGAGAGCATGCGTAAAGTGGTGCGACAGTTAGCCAAACGAGTTCCTGTGATCGTGGTTAGCGGTCGCGACCGCAGCATCGTGCAGGAACTCATGGGTCTCGACACCCTGATTGTGGCAGGCGACCATGGTTTCGATATCTGGAGCCCAACAGGAGGACCCATTCAACGTGAGGAGGGTGTGTCCTTTGAAGGTCTGCTGCGAACGGTGGAGGCACGACTTCGCGCCGACCTCGCCGACCTCCCGGGAGCACTAGTCGAGTCAAAGAAAAGTTCGGTGGCCGCTCATTTCCGCTTAGTACCGAAAGAACAGCAACCTCGCGTTAAGGAGATCATTGACACTCTCCTTAGCGAGTACTCAGAGGAACTCAAGGTTACGCCTGGCAAGATGGTCTTTGAAATTCAGCCAAAGCTGGACTGGAATAAGGGGAAGGCGGTGCTCTTCCTGCTCGAAGCACTCAGCCTAGACCAAGAAGACGTGGTTCCGATTTATCTGGGTGACGACATCACAGACGAGGACGCCTTTCAAGCCCTGAAAGGGCGCGGCATTGGCATTCTTGTAGGCAACGCCGATGACCCTGAGACGGCCAACCGCACTACCAATGCTGACTACATATTGAACACGATTGAGGAAGTAGAGGAGTTTCTTACCAAACTCGCCGCTTTGAACTTCGCGCAGGGAACGCCAAGGCAGCTCGGAGGAAAGTCTGATCTCAATCCGAAGCAGTGGACACTTGCCTACGACTCCTTCGAGCCTGAGCAGGAGCGGTTGCGAGAAGTACTGACCTCGACGGGTAACGGCTACTTTTGCACACGTGGCAGTGCTGAGTGGGCCGACGTGGACGATGTTCACTATCCAGGCACCTACGCGCATGGCTGTTACAACCGGGAAACAACCATCATGGGAGGACACCCAGTGCTCAACGAGGACTTGGTCAACCTTCCCAACTGGCTCGTGCTCAAACTCCGCATCGGCGGCGACGAGCCGATCACCTTGAAGCAGGTCGAACTTCTCAGCTACCAACACGAGGTGGATTTCCGCACTGCAACCGTGACACGCAGACTTCACTTCCGCGACCACCGGGGGCGTGAGACAGCACTATCGAGCCGACGTTTCGTGAGCATGTCGGATATGCATCAAGCGGCATTGGAATGGACTATCACCGCCGAGAACTGGTCTGGCCCAGTTGAGGTCATCACGGCAATTGATGCACGTGTCATGAACCAGGGCGTCGCACGCTACCGAGAACTCGAAGGTCGCCACCTGCATCCGGTGGCGAGCCGCACTCCAAGTGCGGACACCATCTCCCTGATAGCGCAGACGCGTCAGTCCCACATTTACGTAGCCGAGGCAGTACGCACACGTGTGTACACGGGTTCAAGCGAACGAGAGGTCAAACGCGAGCGATATCAGATGGAGGACTATGCCCATCAGACGCTGGGCTTTGACCTTCAGCAAGGACAATCGGTTCGTGTTGAAAAGCTCGTCTCGTTCTACACTTCGCGTGACCAAGCAATTAACGAACCACTGACCAACGCAGAGCAGGCAGCCAGGCGTTTTGGTACCTTTGAGGAGGCATTCGAGCGTCACCAGCGAGCGTGGGATAAACTGTGGGACGACTGTGATGTCCATGTGCCGGGTGCCGACCGGGTACAATTCCTGCTGCGCTTCCATGCCTCCCACGTTCTTCAGACCTGCTCCCCCCACACGGCCGACCTGGACGTTGGCGTTCCTGCACGCGGCCTGAACGGAGAAGCCTATCGCGGCCACATCTTCTGGGACGAACTCTACATCTATCCCTTCCTGAACTTCCGACTCCCGAAGATCACGCGAGGTCTGCTTATGTACCGATACCGTAGGCTTGGTGAAGCCCGCGCAATGGCACTCGAGACCGGCTACCGAGGCGCGATGTACCCCTGGCAGAGTGGAAGTAACGGCAAGGAAGAAACTCAGGTTGTACATCTCAATCCGCGTTCTGGCTTGTGGGAACCGGACCTGAGCAAAAACCAGAGGCACGTGAATGCAGCCATTTTCTATAACATCTGGCACTACCTGCAGGCCACGGGAGATACAGACTTCCTGCTCGGACCGGGTGCCGAGATGATGATGGAGATCGCCCAATTCTGGTCCAGCATCGCTCACTTCAATCCAGAACGTGGTCGCTATGAGATTCACGGCGTCATGGGTCCCGACGAGTTTCACGAGAAATATCCAGACTCTGATGAGCCTGGTCTGCACAACAACGCATACACGAACGTGATGGTGGCCTGGCTCTTGGATGTTGCAGGGAAAGTGCTTGACATGCTTCCTGCACGATGGCGACGGTCACTCTGTGAGCGAATTGGCCTCACCGACCTGGAAATCGAGACATGGAAAGAGATGAGCCACAAAATGTATGTCCCCTTCCATGCGGATGGCGTCATCAGTCAGTTCGAGGGCTGGGAAGACTTGGAGGAGTTGGACTGGGACGCCTATCGCCGGAAGTACGGCAACATCCAGAGGCTTGACCGTATCCTGCGGGCAGAGGGGAAGGAACCCGACCGCTACAAGCTCTCGAAGCAAGCCGACACAGTGCTGTTATTCTACCTGTTCCGACAGGATGAGCTGCAACAGGTATTTGAGCGCCTCGGCTACTCCTATACGGCAGAAACGCTGCGTAAAACCGTCGCCTACTACGATGCCCGTACCTCGCATGGCTCCACCCTGAGCTTCGTCGCGTATGCCGGAATCTACTCGGAGATCGACTTGGCAACCTCTTGGGAGCGGTTCCTGGTGGCGTTGGAGAGCGATATCGGCGACGTGCAGGGCGGTACGACGGCTGAGGGTATTCACATGGGCGTGATGTCGGGGACATTAGACTTGGTGCAACGTAGTTACGTGGGCGAGGTGATTCACGATGGTGTCCTCTTTTTCAACCCCAAGGCCATGGATTCTCTGCGCGGTCTGACTCTCCCCATGCGTTTCCGAGGGCTACTGATTAAGGTGATGCTCGAGGATAGCCATCTGCGAGTGAGTGCCGAGGTCGATAGCCTGAATCGGTCGGTGAAATTGGGTGTCGGAGACCAAGTACGGGAGATCAGGTCTGGAGAAAGCTACACCTTCAATCTCTAACAACCATGAGGTACATAAGTACGCATTTCTTCCTCCTGTTGTACAATCTGCCAACATGAAACGGCTCTGACGCAACCTCAATAAGACTGAAATTGATAGGTTAATCCTATAAAAGTAAAGTGGCTTGTGGAGTAGATAAAGGAACTTTCGTTTATAGTGATTATCCCTCGTATCATCGAGGCTGTGTCAGAGCCGTTTCATGTTGCGGTATTATATAACCGAACAAATCGTGCCGCCATCGACGCGAATAGTTGCACCACTCACATAATCAGCGATTGGGCTAGCCAAATATGCTACTGCTGCGGCGATCTCCTCTGACCTACCGAAACGGCCCACGTCATTTGGAGCTATGGCCTGCGTCGCGTTGTGCTCAATTTCCTCTAACGTCTCACCCCAGTCATGAGTCTGTCCCATATGGATGAGCTGTACCCGAGCTGCCTCGCTTGAAAGGATCGCGCCAGGAGCCACGACGTTGGATGTCACGCCGGTGTCCTTCAGTTCACGCGCGAGGGACACAGCAAGATTGTGGCGCGCTGCCAACGTCGCGTTGTAGTTTGGCCCAGCAGCCTGGGGCTGCTGCGACAGGCCACCGCCAATCTGGATTACCCGACCCCAGTGTCGTTCGCGCATCTGTGGGACTAGGCGCTGGATCATCCGCACAGCAGAAATCACGTTGGTGTTGTATATCTGAGCCCAGTCCGTAGCCGTCGTCTCTGTCCATGAGCGGCGTAGAATAACTCCGGCATTGTTGACCAGAATATCAATCGGTCCGAAAGTCTGCGCCGCGACGGCAACCGCGTCAGCTCCAGCATCGGTGGTGAGATCACCCAGAGCGACCTCAGCTTCCCCTCCTTTGGCGCGAATCGATTCGGCTACAGCGTTAGCTCGGCTTTCATCGCGACCATGCACGATGACAGCAACGCCCTCCGCAGCGAGTAGCTTTACGACCGCCTCGCCTATCCCAGAACTCGATCCAGTTACCAGTGCCCTCTTCCCTGCCAGCCTTAAATCCATTGTGTCATACCTTGCCTTTCACTTGACTTGTTGCGAGTATTTCACCCGCATATCTATGATATATTAGTAGATATCCTAGAACAAGATGAGCAGGATTCATAGGAATAAGACTCCTATGGTTCATCCGATCATCGTTCCCAACCCTAGGTCAAAGGAGAAGCATTTGGTACTTCAGCAACAACAAGACCATCGTCTGCATGAACTTGGAGATTTTCTGCGGACTCGTAGGGCAAGGCTTACGCCTGAAGCGGTGGGACTGCCGCGAGGAAGCAGGCGCAAGACACCTGGACTTAGACGAGCGGAAGTGGCACAGATGATGGGTGTCAGCGTGGATTGGTACACTTGGTTAGAGCAGGGACGTTCTATTACGCCTTCAACACAGGTCTTAGAGTGCCTGGTGCAGACGCTACGGCTGGATGCGAATGAAAGAACCCATCTCTTCCTCTTAGCCCAGCAACAACCACCTCCGGTGCTCTTGCTAGAACCTGAGGTTGTGAGTCCAGCGTTACAACATTTCCTTGATCAGTTTGGCACTCGTCCAGCCTTTGTGTCAGGAAGACGATGGGATATCCTGGCCTGGAACGATGCCGGATGCGCTGTCTTTGGTGATTTTCGCCGCATGACCAGTCGCGAACGCAATACGATCTGGGGCATCTTCACCAATCCCCTATCTCGGCAATACGTCGTCAATTGGGAAGAAGATGCGCGGCATCTCTTAGCCCAATTTCGGAGCAGTTGTGGTCGTTATCCTGGAGACACCCAATTGACTGAGTTGATTCACGATCTCATGCTCTCTAGCCCTGAATTTCGCGCCTGGTGGCCCGATCATGAAGTACGTAGTGGACAAGAAGGGCGCAAAACGCTCAATCATCCACAGGTGGGGTATCTCCTGTTTGAACGTCTCACCTTTCAGGTCTTTGACACGCCAGATCTCAAAGTCACTGTGTATACACCGTTGGAGGATGCAGACACGCCTCGCAAAGTAGAGCAACTGCTGGAGCAGTGGTATCAACACGAAGGGCAGGGACCTCTTCCTCTTGAAGTGGTCCACCATTTTCCACAGACCCAGTGATTAGGACAAGACACCGTTGGATTGTGGCTAGCAGAATGCGGTGATTACTCCCCTCGCTTAGAAAGCGGGGGCTTCGAGGGATTGGATACCAGAGACTCTAATCCAAGTCTCAAAATGTTTTTCGATGCGTTCAGGTCACGATCAAGCGAAAGAAGACAACACGGGCACTGATACACACGCTCGTTCAACGGCATTTTTTGCCTGTGTCCACATTGGCTACACGTTTGACTGGTGTAGGCAGGGTTGACCTTGAGGAACTGTCTGCCAGCTTCTTCCGCTTTGCACGACAGGTGAGAGAAAACGGTGGTAGACCATCTTGACGCTTCCAATTTTCGAGAGCGAGACACGATTGTCATGTGTGATGCTTACCCCCGATTGAGGGTGGGTGAACGAGTCATAGCGTCCGTAGCCCTTGAAACGGGGTATCCAGGCCTTTCGCCTGCTTCCTTATTCCGAGCACCAACGAGGCGATGGCCTCTACCTTCGGTCCGGTGCTCGGAGCGGAAGGCTTTGACTCTGCGAAAAAGGCTTTCATGCCCAGGTCAACACGCACTGCGACATTTTGCAAGACTTGGGAATGGACGTTGCACAACGAGGGGCGTTGTTCTTTGCAGCATCGGATACGTCGCCTGTTGCCCATAACAGCTCAAACTCTTGCCCTCGTGCTCATACGCATGTTTGCGTTTTGCAAGCAAGTGGTTATACAACCATCGGCACTCTTCAAGCGCGGTGAGTTGTTTCTTAGTTGGGTAGATCCGATACTGAAAGGTCTTTATCATGTGTTCATTGTAATACAGTTTAAGCAACGTATCAAGTGTTGTTTAAAGTTTATGTGTGGGATGAGTACCCAGCTATCACGCCCCAAAAGGAAGGGCCATTCATCCCCATGCTTGAAAGACAGGGGCCTTCTGGCCCATTAGGTAAATCATGAATTCGCAACAGGCATTGGTTCTGGACTCGTTGTCGGACCCTGTACAGTAGGTGCATCATTGTTCCAGTTGATGCGATCAAGCCACATGTAACGACTATTCCCTTGACTACCATCTGGATTTACATTCCACGCATGATAAAAGATCCATGTTTGGCTGCCTATTTGTATCACGGATTCGCCCCCTGGTCCAATGACGAATGGCTGCTTATTCACTTTACTAGCGAGAATGGGATTATTCTTCGCCTCGATGCATGGTCCTGTAGCTGTTTGACAGTTCGCATAGCCGACCGCGTAATTGACACCAGCATAGCTATTTGCCGAGAAAAAGAGATAATACTTGTTGTTATGTTTGAACATCTCTGGTGCTTCAACGACGTTGCCTTCCCACGATTGGTCGTCATGAACCAAAGGTGTTGGTTTACCAACAAGCCCAAGGCCGTTCGCCGTGAGTCGTTGTGCATAGAGATTGGTGGTGAAGCCACAACAATTCCCATCGTTTTTGAAGTACAGGTAGAGTGCGTTACCATCACTGAACGGCCTTGGATCAATTGTACCGCCTTGGTCCGCTTGACAGACAAGGGCGTGGTCATTGGTATCTTTGAAATGTCCCTCTGGCTTGTCGCTTGTCGCAACTCCAACGCATTGCTTATCAGATTGTTGATCTCTCGCAACATAATACATCACATACTTGTTACCAATCTGAATAGCTTGCGCGGCCCACACATACGAACCGCCTGGATTCGCCCAAGTGGGAAGTGCAGGCATAGCATCTGGGAGCACATCCCAATGCACCAAGTCACTTGAGCGTGCCACCTGTACATTCTTGCCACTAGCATTCGTGGCATACGCGTAGTAGGCATTTCCTGCATGTAGAATGCGTGGATCAGGAAAATCGGTTGATAAGACAGGATTTACAAAGTCCCCCTTAGGCACAACTGTCGCCGTAGGCGTACTCGACGCTGCTTGCTGATTTTGTTGACCACACCCAACGATAAGCAGCAGCAGTGGAAAAAGGAGTAACCACCTACCTACATTTTCTCGTGCAGGGACTACTTCATCACGTCCTCGTAGGTTAGCTCTATGCCAACGAGGACGTGATGAAGTAGTCCCTACAGGGTACATTTGTTTTTGTGTTGTAGAGCCTTGCCACATGTTAACGTTAGCCTTTCAAGCCTGAACTGGCGACGCTTTGTACAATGTAGCGTTGTAGAGTAACATAAATGATAAGTACAGGGATAGCAACAATCACTGCACCAGCCATCATCAAGCCGTACTCAGAGGTGTAAGCACCTTGTAGAGTACGTAACCCAATTGGTAGTGTCTGCAAGTTTGTGTCCTGTAACACGAGCAAGGGCCAGAGGAAATCATTCCAGCTAGCGAGAAACGTAATCACAGCAAGCGTCGAGAGTGCTGGCCTTGCCAAGGGCAGTACTACCTGCCAGAATGTCTGAAATGCATTCGCTCCATCCATGCGCGCAGCTTCCTCTAACTCTCTTGGCAAAGACTCGAAAAATTGGCGCAGGAAGAAGACACCAAACACACCCGCGAGATAGGGCAAGATGACACCGGCGTAGGTATCAAGTAGGGTCAGATTATAGATGGTGATGAAGTTTGGAATCAGAAACATCAGGCCAGGCATAAAGAGGGTCGCAAGCATCGCCCTGTAAATCCATTTACTGCCTGGAAACACCATACGCGCATAGGCATAGGCAGCAAGAGAGTCGATAGCAAGGGTAACTATTGTCGTGATGATGGCAACCCCAAGACTGTTAACGAACCAGGTAATGATGGGAATACTTGGATCGGTCAGCAGATTCTGGTAATTCTGCGTTGAGATGCGCTTCGGAATCCAATAGATATCAGGTAGGAAGAGTTGCGATTTAGGCTTGAACGACGTAGAAAGCATCCACACGAGAGGAACTAATACGATAAGCGCGATGAGAATGAGCAACGCGTAAATCAAAACACGTTGTATAATTTTAGCTGTGTTGCGTCTCCGTATGGCCGCTTGTGCTTCTTCAGCTATAGCTGGTCTCACACGGGCTTGAGCTTGTGTTTTGGTAGATGTAGTAGCCATAGAGTATTCCTCTTTCTAGTCCCGACTACTGAAAAATTTGAAGTTCAGGTATGAGAGCAAAATCATGATCGCCGCCACAACAAACGACATCGCAGCCGCACTTCCCACGAAGTGGCGTTGGAAGGCGTCTATGTAGATACGCATCATGATTGGCTCGGTGGAACCACCACCAGAAGCTTGAGATGGGCCACCATTCGTCATAATAAAAGGTTGGCCGAAAAGGTTGAATGACGAAATGATCGAAAGAGTAACAATAAGGAGTGTGACTGGACGTAACATCGGGAACGTCACCCGCCAGAATGTTTGCCAACTATTAGCTCCATCAACTCCCGCCGCCTCAATTATCTGTTCAGGAATATCTTGCAGAGCTGCTAATAGAATGATCATATTGAAGCCCATTGTCCACCAAATGGTAGCAATATCAATCGCAACCCACGCCCAAGGAAGTGTTGAGAGCCAGTCAGGTGTTGGCAGATTGAGAGCAGCCAAGTAATAGTTGAACAAACCACCCGCGCTTTGGAAAATCCAGAACCAAAGCAAGCCAACTACCGCAACCGAAAGCACCCACGGCGCGAAATAGATCGCACGAAAGATGTTTCGTCCCGGAAGCTTCATGTTAAGCAATACAGCTAGCCCAAGTGGGATAATCACTAAAAACGGCACACTATAGAACACAAATTGAATAGTGTTCCACAGCGCGTTCCAAAATTCCGAAAATTCGACGGTGCCGGGTGTGAATATATGAATGTAGTTCTGCAAACCAATAAACACATTGTTTGTCTGCAGATAGTCGTACTGGAACAGGCTGATGTAGAGTCCATTAAAAAATGGATAGCCAACAAACATCACAAAGAAAATTAAGTGCGGTAGAATAAACACATAGGGGACCCAATTAAAGCCCGACTTCTTTTTCGGAGCCGCAGCCACTGGAACCACACGCTGTATAGTAGTTGCCATTGCTCTCGCCTTTCCACGGCAGTGAAGGGAATGCCTTCACCGGCACTCCCTGCACACAACATTGTCTCTATTTTCGAGAGAGGGCGAACTAGATAGTATATCTAGTTCGCTGTACTACCTAGGAGTTAGTGGGTGCGGTACCATACTTCTGCTTGTTCTGAGCAAGAATTTGATCTGCACGAGAAGCTGCCTTATCAAGTGTTCCTTTGATATCGGATGTTGTACCTGCCATAACTGCACCAACAGCATCACTAAGGGGTGCAAATGCGTCAGAGACACCAGGGATTGCAGGTGGAAACACAGGATTCTCAACAGCCGTTACTAATGCACTTTGCAGAGGCAGTGCCTTGAGTTGTGAACTATTACGTGCGGTATTGTAGGCAGGAACGTTACCAGCTCCCGACCACTGTACAGCATTGGTTTCCAAGTACTTGATAAAGGTGATGGCCGATGTGTCCTTACACTTATCAATACCTTTTTTATGCACGGGTAAAGCAAGTGATGCCATACCAGCCCATGTAGCAGCCTGTGGCCCAATTTGTGGAACGCTAGCAGCTTGTGCATTAAAATCAACACCTTGACCAGTGACGTTAGTCGCCTGCCAGATGCCATTCCAGATCATACCAACGGTACCAGACTTGAAGGAATTGAGGTCTGCGTCTACTGGTAGTTTCGGTGCCGAATATTTGCTCTGAGCATTCTTCATCCATTGCAATGCTTGGACACCGGCGGCACTGTTCCAAGTTGCCTGCGTCCCATCAGAGCTAAATTCGGTGCCACCATACTGATGCAAGAGTTGCTGGAAGATTTGTTGAACAGGGAAACCAGCCGTGATCTGAAAACCATGCTGCTTCCCACTTGTAAGAGTGCTAGCGGCGGCGGCAAAGTCTGCTGCCGTCTTTGGAGCACTGTTAATACCGGCTTTCTTCAGCAGGTCTACATTGTAGTACATCGTCATTGGGACAATACTCAAAGGAATTGTGTAATGCTTTCCTGCAATCTGACCGATGTTCCAGGCGAGTGCCGGAAAGTCGCTGCTACCCAGTCCTAGTTGAGGAAGATAGGCGTCCATTGGGCGAATAATGTGGCGGAACGCTTCGGTAGCAATCTGATCTTCATTAATGATTGCGACGTCGGGAAGAGTGTCAGAAGCGGCGGCGGTATCGAGTTTTGTGGGATATTCCGCTTGCGTGGTCATCTGCACCTTAATATTTGACTGAGAAGAGTTAAAGCTCGCAACCAAACGCGCCATGTATGGACCATCAGGCCCTGTGAAGGGGTTCCAATAGGAAAGTTGCACATTACTACAATTGGTTCCGTTTCCACCATTACTGGTAGAACTCGTGCCTGCGCCACTACCACATGCAGCAAATATCATGCCCACTACGCTGAAGAGCATGAAGAGACTAAGGATTCTTTGTGATCGAGAGTGCATAACAGATAACTCCTTTGGTGTCTACACATAACATCAATGTTGCATGTAAGAGAAAAAGAAAAATGGCCTCACGTGTAGTGAGGAGAGCGTGTATGCTGCTTTCACTCTATAAAAAAGTGTGATTAGCATACTGTGTTTCTATACACGCACAAAAAAGTAGAAACGTTTCTTCTGAAGAACATGGATTTTGTCTCTAAACGAAATTCAATGAGGAATATTGTTGTGCTCTTCCCTCCTTAGAAGACTCTTCAGCCTATCTACAACGCTTTTCCATGCAATGTAATGATACAAGAAATTTTCTTGTAACACAAGGTAGTCTAAGACTCCACAATAGACAAAAAACATGGTAAACTTGTGTACGAAAGGAGCAATTAGACGAAGTTTTCCCCATACATATATAGTATCACCGTGTATTTTTGTACCTTGTAGCACACGTTCTTTGAATAAAGACGTACTACTATTGTAGTAAACTCGAAGGAGTTACCTCGTGGCACTTACGAATGAGACCTCGAATGCAGATCAGTTGCTTACGCGCTTTGGTTATAAACCGGCGTATCGACGCGAAATCAAACGTTTCGCCTCTTTCGCCATTGGCTTCAGCTTTATTTCAATCACAACCGGCATCTTTAGTACCTACGGTGCGGTCTTAGGGTGGGGCGGTCCTTTAGGAATTTGGACGTGGCCTTTTGTTGCGCTTGGACAGCTCCTCGTAGCCCTCGTCTTCGCAGCACTCGCTTCACGTATTCCGCTCGCGGGCTATTCCTATCAATGGGCTTCACGCCTGACTAATCCAAAGATTGGCTGGCTTCTTGGGTGGATATCCTTCATGTTCCTGATCGTTGTCACCGTCTCGGTTGACTATTCGATTTCTTCCACCGTCTTGCCCAGTCTCTTCAACTATACCGAGACCGCACAGAATGCATGGGGTGTTACCGCACTTATCGTCCTAATTCAAGCACTCCTCATTATCTTCTCTACCGTCTGGTCCACACGCATCAACAATGTTGCTGTTGGAACCGAGGTCATCGGCATTGTTGGTTTAACCTTACTGCTCATCATTGTCGGAGCAGCACGTGGCCTACTTCATCCAGAGCATGTGTTTAGCATGGGTTTGGTGCCAGCCGATGGATACTTCAACCTGGGAACTTTGAATAAAACAGGACCATTTATGCTCTCGTTCCTACTCGGCTCCTACACTATTGTTGGCTTTGAGGCGGCCGCGAATCTCGCGGAAGAAACGGAGAACGCGCACAAGGTTGTCCCATTCGCTATGTGGTCGGCGGTAGTCTTGAGCGGTATTGTTGGCTTCGTCTTTCTCATCGCGCTCAACTTAGTGTCGGGGGACCTCAAAGCTTTGGGTGCCTCTGCAACTCCGGTCGCTGATATTGTTAGAGGAACACTCGGTTCTGTCGTTGGTAGCATCTTCCTCGTCCTGGTCACTTTTTCAATCTTCGCCTGTGGATTGGTCATTTTCATTACTGCGACCCGTCTGACATGGGCTATGTCCCGTGACCGCCGTTTCCCTGGTCATGCAATATTCAGTCGCGTCAACGGAAGTACAGGTACTCCGGTTGCGGCCACCATTCTGCTCGCGGTCTTGATTGAAGTGGTATTGGCGATCTTTGCCAATCAGACCAATGCGCTGGTTAATCTCTTTAGCGCATCCAGCTTACTGCCTGCTGTCATCTATCTAGCGACGGTTATTCTTTACGCATTTACGCGTGATAAATTACCGAATGAGCGTGCATTCAAGCTTGGCGTGTTCGAGTGGCCTATCATCATACTTTCAATTGTCTGGTTAGTCTTTGAACTTGCCATCTTCCGTGATGCACAGTTTGTCACACCCTGGCTCTACTGCGCTGTCATGTTCGTCATTGGCTTGCTCTACTTTGTGTACATGCTTGTCTCACCAGCAAAAGTGCTAGAGACACTGCCAGAAACCACGACACCAGAACCAGAAGCTGTTTCATAATAGCAATGGAATGCAGGGTCATATGGCCCTGCATTCCATTACTTATCAGAGATATTTCTCTAGCCAGCGAATGACGCGTTCCTCTATGTCAAGGGCATGGCTGTACTCTGAGATACCATGCCCTTCACGTGGATAAGCGACGAATTCCACAGGGATACCACGTTCCTGCAGCGCACGATGGAAGGCATAACTTCCATTTATGGGTACATACCGATCATTCTCACCATGTAAAATGAGGGTCGGCGTGAGAATATGGTTTGCATAGGTGATGGGCGACCATTTGCGGTAAACCTCTGGCGAATCGAGTGGGTCGGCCTGCAAGAAACGGATGTCCCAATCAGAAAGGTTTGAGAGCGCATGAAATCCATGCCAATCGGCCCAGCCAGCACCCATGATAGCAGCTTTGAAGCGTGTCGTCTGGCTAACCGCCCAGGCAGCCATGAAGCCACCGTAGCTCCAACCCGCGATGGCGATACGATTCGCATCCACAAGGCCATGCTCAATTAAGGCGTCAACACCATGCATCACATCCTGAAAATCTTTTCCACCCATATCACCGACAACCGCATTCGCAAACGAAGTGCCACGTCCCCAACTACCACGAATATTAGGACGTAACACGGCATAGCCAGCAGAGGCAAACAATTGTGTCCAGAATAGGCCAAAGTCGTCAACCCATGCCCATGAGGGACCACCATGTATGTTGACAACAAGCGGTGGCGGCCCCTCGGTTTTACGCACACTCGGTTCAGTAAAAAGGGCGTCGATCTGCCAGCTATCGACACTTTCATAGCGAATACGTGCCGTTTTTCCTAATGCAAAGGTCTCCTCGACAATAGGATTGAGTCGCGACAGACGGTGCCAGGTAATCTGCTGCTGTCCAATCTCGCCAAACCATATGTCATACATGTCTTTCGATGTGCAATGAACGGTTGCGACAAAGCGCAGATTTGCGGATGGCGAAAGCAGAGGGTGACGCATAACAAAATCGCCGTCAAGCGTCACAATGCTCCCATCTTTATCAAGGAGAGCAATTGAATGAGTCACACCACTATAAGCCGCGAAGAGCAAGGTTTTGTTATCTGGCAACCAACAACACCATGATGGACTACAGCCTATCTCCGGCGTGAGGTTACGCGGCTCATTGGGACCCTCTTCCTCAAGGGCAAGGGCAAAGATATCACCACCACCCTGCCCTCGGTCACTCCAATCACCAGAGATGTAGGCGAGTTGTGTTCCATCAGGCGACCACGCAAGCGAACTCGCCTGCATCCCCAGATGTGTCATCTGGCGTACCGCTCCGCCGCCAGCAGCTACAAGGCCGATCTGTCCAGCATACCAGCCATTCTCATCGGGCTTGATAGAGTAGTACAACGCGAATTGTTTACTATCCGGCGACCAGTGATATTCCCATACGCTGAGGCCATCGGGCGTTACCGACGTGGGACGATCACTCTCAATATGCTGTGTCCAAAGACGCTGATGACGCGCAAGTGTAACGACGAGTGGATCGGTTGTAGGCTTTTCACCTTCATACGAGAGAAATGCAATATGAGTGCCATCAGGCGACCACGAAGGCTCGCTCGCACCATTGGGCATAATACACATCTGTCGTACTTGCGTGCCTTCCGCGGACATGATATGCAGTTGTGCTTGTGACTTGTCCCCCTCGCCCACAACAGCAATATATGCAATGCTTTTGCTATCAGGCGACCATGCTGGTACACTTGACGATTTTGGTCCTTTAAGCAAAGGCTTTGGTTCACCTACACCGCCATCAGCTACCAGCGTATCAACCAGCCAGATACGTCCCTGCCGCTTGACCTCGTTCCCTAGACGTTCCCATACAGTAAAGGCGATATGCTTGCCATCTGGGGAGAGCACAGCATCTTCCGGGAGACGCAGGTGTAATGTCACACCTGGAGTGATTGGCACTCGCGCCTGTTGGGATATCGAAGCTATCGGCGCGTTCCGTGTCGGCAACGTAATAATTTTCGAGTCATTCATCCTAATACTCCTATCCTTTTGGGTAACATGTTATAGTATACCAAATAATGCCCGGTTGAATGCATGGAAGCGTGAAATGCTGTCACACTTCTGGAAACGCTTGCGTGTCTAGGATTGACGACACCTATCTTTCATAAAATCCCATCTCACTCATCCTAATAGGAGAAGCCATGCCGCCTCATATTTCTGTGCTTATGCCTACATATAAACAAGCTCCCTTCATACGTCGTGCTCTTGCTAGTCTACAAGGGCAATCATACGCAGATTGGGAACTACTCATTATTGACGATGGCTCACCAGATGAGACACACACTCTTGTTACCCCTTTTTTAGAAGACAAGCGCATTCAGTATATACGTCATGCAGCAAATCAAGGACTTGGTGCAGCCCTCAACACAGCCCTACAACTGGCACAAGCTCCATTTATTGCCTATCTTCCTTCCGACGATGTGTATTATGCAGAGCATTTACATAGCCTGCTTACCTGCCTTCAACAGAACACAGATGCGGTAGTAGCCTATTCGGGAATGCGATATCATTATAATCGCACGACGAGAGAGCATAGTGAGGGCTACCCCTTACAACTCGTGCAGGTCATGCATCGTCGAAAAGCAGAGCGTTGGGTTGAGCGTGAGGAGTTAACTACAGATGATCTTGAGCGCATGTATTGGTCGCGGTTACGAACGCATGGAACCTTTGTTGCCACTGAGCAGATTTCATGCGAATGGGTTGACCATCCACAGCAGCGACACAAGATACTTCAGGAGCCGGTCGGGGGTATCAATCCCTACCGCGTCTACTACAATGTAAAACAACCATTACGGATGCATACAACAGTAGGCAATCTCATCGACGAGGAGGAACACTTCCGTCGCTTTCGTGACCGTCCTGACACACCATTTGCACCCGATGGTTTGAAAATACTTCTAGTTGGTGAGTTAGCATATAATCCTGAACGCGTGCTTGCGCTAGAGGAGCGAGGTCACAAGCTCTATGGCTTATGGATGCCCAACCCGTACTGGTACAACACAGTTGGCCCATTACCCTTTGGACACGTCGAAGAGGTACCATATGCACGGTGGCGCGAAGCAATACAAACCATTCAACCCGATGTAATATACGCCTTACTCAATTGGCAAGCGGTACCATTCGCGCACGAAGTTTTAATGGCGAAGCTCGACATTCCTTTTGTCTGGCATTTCAAAGAGGGGCCATTTATTTGTCTTGAGAAAGGCACCTGGTCACAACTGCTTGACCTCTACACACGTTCTGATGGACAAATCTACATTAGTCCAGAGATGCGCGATTGGTTCGCTACCATTATCCCCAACACACTTACACGGCAGCATATTCACGTTTTAGATGGTGATCTACCGAAGCAAGAGTGGTTCACAGATACGCGCTCTCCTCGACGCTCGCTACAAGATGGCGCGATACATACGGTTGTACCAGGGCGTCCCATAGGGCTACATCCTGCTATGATGCAAGAACTCGCCCAACAGGATATCCACGTGCATTTTTATGGTGATTTCACACAGGGACAATGGGCCGCATGGATTACAAAGGTTCGTGGTCTTGCACCACATCATCTACATATTCACAAGAATGTGGACCAGGAACAATGGGTCTCTGAATTCTCGCAGTACGACGCAGGTTGGCTCCATTTTATTAAAAGCGAAAATGAGGGCGATCTGAGACGCGCGAACTGGGACGACCTTAACTATCCGGCACGAATCGCCACGCTTGCTGCAGCAGGCTTGCCAATGCTGCAATACGACAACACTGATGCTATCGTTTCCACTGCAACCCTCGCCCGCGACATGAGTATAGGAGTATTTGGCACGAATGCACACGAGTTGAAAATACAGCTAACAGACGAAACGAGAATGCATCAACTACGCGAAAATATGTGGTCACAACGCGCCCATTTTACCTTCGATGCCCACGCAGAAGAGCTTATCGCATTCTTTAGAAACGTGATTAGGAGAGAAATAAGCAAATGAACAAAAGAAAATTTGTTCTCCTGATATGTCGATTTGGTCAATGTCCATTCGTCATTCTATTGAAAGCGGCAAATGGTCGCTCTGAACAAATACCTTAAAACTATATAGGAGGACTTACAACATGCGTTATCTAGCATTGATTTATGGAAGCGAAGCAGCGGCAACTGCAATGAGCAAGGCAGAACAGGAAGCCGAGATGATCGCGTATAATGCCTTTGGGAAGAATGAAGCCGAACGCTTGCAGGATGGCGGCGAGGCACTACATCCAACAAGTGCGGCCACAACTGTTCGTGTACGTGAGGGAAAGATATTGACAACTGATGGTCCCTTCGCCGAAACCAAAGAGCAGTTGGGCGGTTTCTATGTGCTAAAATGTAAAGACTTGGATGAGGCTATCGAAGTTGCCGCCAAGATTCCAGGCGCACAGGTTGGCTCTATTGAAATCCGCCCCATTGTTGAATGGGGCTAAAGGTATGCAGGAGACCGTGAGGGTCTCCCCTACATCTTCTACTGATTATACTTTTTACTGATAGGTAAGGGAGACCCTGGTCGCATTCGGGAATGATGAAGACAGCGGTCTCCCTGATATTCATTGGATTAGCATGGAAGCAGATATCCAACACGTTCACAAACGAATAGAATACATCTTTCGCCACGACGCAGGACGAGTGCGAGCAGCACTCATTAGCAGTCTGCGAGACTTTGAGTTAGCCGAGGATGTGTTACAAGAAGCATTTATCGTAGCATTGGAATACTGGCAACGTGACGGTTTGCCAGCTAATCCTGTTGCCTGGCTGCTTACAACTGCTCGTCATAAGGCTATTGATCGTTTGAGGCGTGCGGAAGTACTCGCACACAAGCAAGAACAACTACAATTGCTTCTCACAATTGAGCAATTTGTTGTTCCTCCACCTGAAACCTTCCCCGATGACCGCCTCAAGCTTATCTTCACCTGCTGTCATCCCGCGCTGAACATAGAAGCGCGTGTTGCGTTAACCCTTCACACATTGGGGAGCATGACAACACCAGAGATTGCTCACACGTTTCTTGTGTCAGAAACAACAATGGCCCAACGTTTGGTACGAGCAAAACGTAAAATCCGTGATGCAGGCATCCCATATGTTGTCCCAGCAGCATCTCACCTTTCTGAGAGGCTTGATGGCGTCCTAGCGGTTCTTTATCTGATTTTTAATGCAGGATATACAGCTAGTTTGGGCAACGACCTGATGCGCCAGGATTTGTGTAGTGAAGCTATCCGCCTTACACGTGCGTTGATCACATTGCTGGTAAGCGAAGCACTTCCAGAAGCAGAGGCACTGGGCTTGCTTGCACTCATGCTCTTGCATGACTCTCGCCATACCGCCAGGATCAGTTCAAAAGGAGAACTGATCGTACTTGAAGAGCAAGACCGCGCCCTATGGGACAAAGCACAAATCGCGGAAGGCATAACGCTACTGGATCGTGCATTAGCTTTACATTGTCCTGGTTCATACCAAATTCAAGCCGCTATTAGTGCCCTACACACAGAGGCATCTAGTGCTGAACAAACCGATTGGCTTCAAATCTCTCTTCTGTATGCTGAGTTGGTCAAGAGAAATCCAGCGTCGCTGGTTATCAAACTGAATTGGGCCGTTGCAGTGGCGATGGCTAATACTCCTGGATGCGGACTAAAAATAATAGATGAGCTTGGTACAAAGGAAGAATTACAAAAATACTACTTATTTCATGCGGCTCGCGCCGATCTCCTCCGACGTGCGAGACAATGGCAAGCAGCCCAAGACAGCTATGAACAAGCTCTTAAGCTAACACAAAATACGGTCGAGCAAGCATTTTTGAGACGACGCCTGGAAGAGATAAGCACGGTACACACCTCTTAAAAGAAAACAAAACTATGCACACTCAGTTCCTCAACTCCTGTAGTATTGCTGTATATGCAGGCTTTGGTCGGTAGTTAGTGTCAAAAATGAGTGGTGCGTCCGCGTGTTTGGTAGCAAAAGTAATCCAGGTGTAACGGTCGGTAAAACCCCACATCACAAATGCTTCACACGACTGCACAACAAGACAGGTATGAAGCATATCGTGATAAACCTGGGCTTGTGCAGCAAGACGTTGTGCTATAGGACGCGTATCACCTTGAATTTGTACATCCATTTCTGTGATTTGCACCTTCAAGCCAAGTGCCGCGAGCCGTTGCATATTCCTGATAACATCCTGCTCTACGGGTGCATTTAAAATGCTTGTATGCATCTGTAAGCCGACGCCGTAGATAGGCACTCCACGTTGGAGCATCCCTTTCACGAGTGTATAGATTGCATCGGATTTAGGACTCAAGCCTTCAGCACCGTAGTCGTTGTAGAAAAGATGCGCTTGCGGATTGGCTTCGTGTGCCCAGCGAAAAGCCAAATCGAGATAGTCTGGTCCAATAACACGATACCAAAGAGAGTCGCGCATACTGCCGTTCGTGTTGATTGCTTCGTTCACAACATCCCACATATTGACCTGTCCCCGATAATGCGATACAACGGTGAAAATGTGGTCTTTCAGAATCGAGAGCAGTTGGTCATGGGTGAAGGTGCCTGTGGTAATCCACTTGGGAAGCGCGTTATACCATACAAGGTTATGACCACGTATCTGCATACCATGCGCTTTGGCAAAGGCAACAAGCGCATCGGCCTGTGTGAAGGTGTACGTATTTTGTTCTGGATGTACCGCATCAAATTTCATAACGTTCTCAGGCGTGACCACATCAAATTCATGTGCCAGTACGCTTGCATAATTGGGATCGTGTTGAAGCGCGTCCATGTTCACGGCGGCACCTAGCAAAATATGGTGCGTTTGTGCCAGGGTACGCAGTGTTGCGGGTACAACGGCCTTTGTTGCTGGCGCGGCGCCACACGCAATGAGAAAATAGAGAACTACGCATACTACAAAGATTTTTCGTTTCATATATTTCCTATTTGATTGCTACCGAAGAAATGAGATGGGCGATATATTGCCTATCTCATTTCTTCGGTAGCAATCAACCATTTCTTTAACGATATGCGACCATCTTGTTGCGTTCGCGTGGCAACTGGTACCATACATCATCACACATAGCTCGCATCTCGTCATCAAGTTTGAAGTCTACGGCTGGCAGGGTCTGCTCAAGATGCTCTGGCTTGCTTGCTCCAACAATAGCAGAGGTGATTGCAGGTTGCTCTAGTACCCACGCAATCGCTAGTTGCGCCACCGAAATGTTGCGTTCGCTACAAAATTTCTTGAGACTATCAACAGCTTGCATCTGTGGCTCTTTCCAGTAACGCTCTTGATAGAGACGACCAGCATTATGCAGCGTAAAGCGTGTCCCCTCGCTTGGCTGCTGTCCGACTTGATAACGGCCTGTCAAGAGTCCACCAGCAAGTGGATTATAGGAGATCATACCCAGACCTTGATCGAGTACAAGAGGAAACAATTCGCCTTCAATATGTCGGAATAGAATATTGTAGCGTGGCTGCACACAATCGAAACGCGCTAATCCTAAGCGGTCGCTTGTCCAAAGTGCCTTACATAACTCCCACGCTGGATAATTGGAGCACCCAACATAGCGCACCTTACCGCTTCGTACAAGGTCATCGAGGGCACGAAGTGTTTCGTCAATTGGTGTTTCTGGGTCGGGCGCGTGAATCTGGTAGAGGTCGATATAATCGGTGTTGAGACGACGCAAACTAGCTTCAGCCGCCGCAATAACATGTTTACGTGAAGCACCCTGATTATTTGGATTGGGTCCCATTGGCATGCGACACTTTGTGGCAAGCACTATCTGCTCACGCCTCCCCGCATCCGCCTGTAACCAACTTCCAATATACTCTTCTGTACGTCCAAGCATGTCAGGTTGCGCGCCAAGAGGATACGCGTCCGCCGTATCAAAAAAGGTCACACCTGATGAAAACGCTGTATTCATAATCGCATGAGATGTTGGCTCATCGCACTGATTGCCAAAGGTCATCGTTCCTAAACATATCTCTGAAACCTTGAGACCTGTACGTCCCATTCGTTTAATCTTCAAATGTATGCTCCTTCTCGTTTAAACTAGTAGCCCATATGGGACAGAATACCACACTTTATGAAACCTACTATAGCTCTCATTCGTGAACTATATAGACGACACATGGGTCGATGAGCATATTTCGCTCTTTCTGTAACAAAATGTATACGGTATGTAAACCGTAAATGTATTCTATAAAACATAATGGTAAAAAATGGAGGAAATAAATGGCAAGATTTAATATTCTAGGCCGTTCAAAAGCTGAGCAGACGCAAGACGCTGCACAAGCAACCATTGATAGCGCAAAAGATACCTTTGAGGCTGCCAAGGAAACAGCAGTACTTGCGCTTTCAAACGCTACAGATATAACATCATCAAAACTCTCAAATGTTCAGGACACAGCACAATCTACCACTGTTAACACAGCAAACAATGCTTCTTCGACCCTCTCAGATATCCAGGACAATGTACAGGATAAGGTTGGTAAAGCACAAGATATCGTAAACACCGGTGTGGTTTCTGCTAAGGGATTGTTCAAAGATAACTCAAAAAAGACAAACAAGAACCTGAAAAAGGCTCAGAACCAGTTCAGTACCCTCCAAGGTACTGTCCAAGATACTCTTAGCAATGTACAGGATACCGTGCAAAGTAAGCTTAGCAACGTGCCGGGTACTGTGCAAGATACGCTAGGTAACGTGCAAAGTACCGTTCAGGACACGCTTGGCACCGTTCAGGACAAATTTGGTGATGTACAAGACACTGTTCAGGGTGCTGTCACAGCAGGTCTTTCAAAGGCTCAAGATGTTATTGGCAGCACAGTAAATACAGCACAAGACACATTTGCTAAGAACACGAAGGCTGCACAAAAGAACCTCAAGAAGGCCCAAAAACAGGCGCAAAAGAATTTTAACAAAGCTCAGAAAAACACAAAATCTACAGTTGCTTCCACAGTAGCAGCAACTCAAGATACGGCTGATAAAGTTTCTAAGAAAGCGAACTCGGGTCTCTTCCAGAATCAGCCAACTGCTCAAGACTCGCTTGACACCTATTATCAAAAAACTGGTACGAGTTTCTTACAGAGCCAGTCACAAGCTGCTCAGGTTCAATCAAATGCCCAAGATGCTATAAATGAGGCTTCTAAGAAGGCGAACAAGGCTTCCAAGAAGGTTGCATCTAGCATCCAGGACGCTAAGGACAATGTACAGGACAAGTTGGATGATGCACAGGCCGAGCGCGAGCGTAAAGCACGCCGTAAGGCCAATGCACAGGGCCTCTTCCGCTTTGGTCTCGTTGCAGGAGTCATTGTTGCCCTGCTGTACACACCAACCCCTGGTACGCAGGTTCGCCAGCAACTACTAGAGCAATGGAACAAGTATCGTGGACAACTCGGTCTCTAATAGAAAAGTATAAAAAAACATGGCAGAAGCAATACTTCTGCCATGTTTTTTTATACTTTTCTATTCGTCAAACGCATGCTATAGTGTATTATGAAGGGATGCCATTTGCTAATGGAGATGTATCATAATGTGCTAGTAGATCAGCAGTATCTGTATAGATAGCGATAGCTTGCGAAAGGTCCTTGTCATCCCAACCGCCACTTCGGAAGGCGATAGACTCTATACCTGCTTTTGCAGCCGCTTCAAGATCGTAAGGTGTATCACCCAGCATAATCACTTCGTCAGCCGAGAACCCCGATTGCTTGAGTGCTGCATGCATAATATCTGGGTCAGGTTTTGATAATTTCGCATCTTTCGATGTTAGCTGCTTTTCTAGCAGGTCCTGGACATCTGGCCCGACCGCTTTAAGCGTCAGCTCTATTTCATCAGGTTCAGCTGATGTTGCAATCACTAGTTTTAGCCCAGCACCATGCATATGATGTAGCAACTCATTAGCTTGTGGAAAAGATTTTATGGTTGAAAGGTAGCAATTTTTAACAAATTCTTTTCTTTTCTCGCTAATTTTCTTGCCCTCTTCGCTGTCTTTATCAATCCCCAGTACCTCTGGTAACACTTTGTCACCGCCCATACCAATAAGCGGCCGTATCTTCTCAAACGGGACCTGATGGCCTTGTGTCGCCATCGCATCAACCCATGCATGTGCTTGTGCATCATTGCTATCTATAAGCGTACCATCAACATCAAGAATAACTGCGTGTATTTTTTTCATATGTTCTGTCATTTCAACCTCATGATTTAAGCGGATACAGCGGCCATTTGTGCGCTTAGTGTTTTGCGTAGTAACACTTTTGCGCGATGAAAGTATGTTTTAGCAGTAGCTTCCGGCATGTTGAGCGTGTTGCCAATTTCTGAAAAGCTTAACTGCGCGAGGTAGCGCAAGGTGACAACATCACGAAACTTTGGTGGTAGTGACTGAATAGCACCTTGTAGCATGTGTTGTAAATCGTGACGTTCCATTATTTCTTCAGGTAATGGGCTTGGATCTGCCATGTCACTTAAAAACGTTGTCTCTCCTTCGCTATTCTCTGTTTCTAGTTGTGAGAAGTGAATGGCATAACGTTTTCTGCGGCGTAACTCGTCCACACAACAGTTGCGAGCAACTTGAAAGAGCCAGGGTTTAAACGGCTCATCTGTCCCTAAGTTAGGCAACGATGTATAGAAACGCATGAATACTTGTTGCAAAACATCGCACGCCTGATCATAATCACCAAGAAAACGGCAGATGAAATTAAACAATGGTGTGCTATATCTGCGGACTAATGACTCGAAAGCGTCTTGCTCACCTGAAAGTGCTTGTCGTGCCAATACCATATCAGAAATATCATAGGTTGGGGTTATTCGTCTTGCTTCGCGGATTTGCACCATTACTTTTCCTCGCTTCTTGCCTAAACATGGTATACATGCATACTATTTTGTTTTTCATTTGTATGGTATAATCCTAGCTTTTTTCTTGTGGAAATACAATAACTTTTTCTTTAAACAATCTCTACTGTAGGGAGTTATAATCAAAAATTAAAGAGAAAGGCAAAAGATTAGAAGCCCTCTTATGTAACCAAAAGAAGGATGTAGAGCAAGTTGACTTGCTCTACATCCTTCTTTCTAAAGACAAATTAGGCGCGTTCGAGGCGACGCAATTCAATCTTACCATTGCGAGTGCGTACAGCAAATGTTGGCTGCGCGTAAACAGCAGGACTATTGGCAACGCTACCATCGCAGAGACGGAAGCCTGAGTTATGCCAAGGACAGTAGACAACACCATTTTCGACATGACCTTCGTCCAAGGGTCCTGCTAAATGGGAGCAGGTTGCTGCCACTGCGTAAATGGCTTTCCCTTCTTTGAACAACACTACAGGAATACCGGCCGCATTAACGCGCGTCAGTTTGTTAGGTTCAAGTGCTGTCTCGTCCATCACCGCTACAAAGTCGTCAGAACCTCCCTCCCATGCAACATGATTCACTCCAATGCCACTGGAATATGCGAGTTCGCCACCTAGATAAGCAGAATAAAGCAAGATACCATACGCACCTGCTGCCAAACCAATAGCAGTACGTCGCTGTCCTGTGATACGCAGAATGGTGGAAACAACATTTAGCGAAAGAACGCTGGTATTGAGCAAGGCATGCAGCATACCAGTACGTTGATCGGGTCCATCCGTATCGACCCAATTCGTCAAGCCAGTTACAGCGGATGCAACTGCACCACCGACACCGAGCCACATCGTGATATCGGCACTCCGTGCAACCCCTTCGTTCTCGTCCGCCAACCATACGACATCAAGCAGGGTGGTCGCCGTCCATGAACCAATCGGAAATGCAACCAGAACAGGATGTATGACATGACCAAGCCAAACACCGTTGAGGATGTCTTTAATCTTGTATGTGGCTTGACCTGGCTGTCCAAACAGTTTGTTTGTCCATGCTTGCAAAGGCGTAGAAATCTTATCAAGCCAAGGCATACGATGAATCAATTCATCATTTAAGCGACGAAGTGTTGGACTATTTGGTGGAGTATCTACCCAACTCCTATCGGTGTTTGTTGTTACCTTTGAAGCCATGAGTATTTTCCTTTACTATTTTTCGACGGTGCGCCAACAATAATCACGTGGCGGGTTCGTTCCAATTATTGAGAAGGGAACGTCTGCTTTTTGTTTGTTCAGCACATAGTGTAACACAGCCTTGTTACGTGCGTAGAACAGTTGAGCACAATGTAAAGCACTACGCAACGAGCGGAAATGCACACTCATCTCTTGCTGGATTGGAAGTGATACATACTGAAAACCATGTGCTTTCAGCCAATCACAGTCCTCCACACGAGGCCAGATAAGCACAATTTTCCCCCCAGGCTTTGTCACGCGCCGCAATTCCGCAAGTCCTGGCTCCCCTCCTTGTTCAGGCATCGCGGTAAAAGCTGAGCATGACAACGCAATATCAACGCTATTATCAGGGAGCGGAACCGCGTCGAAGCGTCCCTCGTGAGCAACAACGTGTTGCGTCATAGGATGTTGCTTGCTTTTCTCTCTGAGAATATGCAAGAGTCCAGGAGAGGGTTCAACAGCATGTACAAGTTCCGCACCATGACGAAGACATTCAAATGTTGCTCGTCCACTACCTGCTCCTACATCAAGCACTGTTCTACCCTGTAGTTCAAAGGCAAGTTGTTGAAAGATGCCAGGATGAAGCCATTCGCCTTCCGTAAGCTCTTCATAAAAACTTGGTGTTTTCCAATACGTAAGTTCCCAGAAAAGGCTATCAAGAACGTGCTTTCGTGCCAGTTCAATTTGCTCTTCGGAAAGGGTGCTGTGAAGTTCACGACGAAACACAGCGCGTTGCTTAGCAGGAACACATTTGTCGATATGCTTTACAAATGATCGAGACATACCATGAAGACTTTGTGCTAATTGCTCTGTTGTCACGCCAAAGCTATTTTGCGCGAGTATTCTCTGTAGTGAAGGACGATCAAAAACAAGTAAATCTTCTATATGAAAAGGATTATTGAACATTGGCTCAAGCTGTACTAAGCTCTCACTAATTGCCATAGATATATCCCTCTTCTCACTTGCATAACTACATCTACTTTCACGCTTGTAAGATGAAAAAGGTTTCGCAGAAACTTATAGGAGATAGGAAAAGTGTCAAACGTACTGGTAACTATGTCACTTTTAAGTATTCCAGGTATTCGATTATTAGAACATTGAGAATACCAATTTCATTAAGTTAGTGTATCCTTAGTATTTTTCTTAAAACTTGTAATTCAATTACTCATAACTTATGCTATACCTATAAGCGATTTTATGGGTCGTTTTACGGGCTTACCTTCATATTAGTAAGTAGTAATTTTTATAGTTCAGTAAGGAGCACAGCATTATGAACGTCGTCGATGCAGTCGTGAGTTCATTCGCAGCAGCCCTGGCACTTCTTTTCACATTTGTTCCCAGACTTATTGGATTTCTCGTCATTCTTCTTGTTGGATACCTTGTCGCAACAGCTCTCTCTAAAGCAGTCACCTTCCTGCTACGTAAGGTTGGTTTCGACCGCTTCTCCACAAGAATTGGCTTGAGCCGACTTGAAAGCCAGATGGGTGTGAAGATGGATGCCGCAGGCATTCTGGGACGGATCGTCTACTGGTTTGTCTTCTTGATTTTCCTAATTCCTGCAGTTGACTCACTTGGTCTTACTGCCGTAAGTGCGTTACTGGGACAGGTTGTTGCCTACATTCCAAACGTCTTCGTAGCTATTCTCATTCTTTTCCTCGGCACACTTGCCGCAACATTTGTTGCTGACATTGTACGTGGTGCTGCCTCAAGTTCACGCATTGGCAATCCAAACATCTTTGCAAACATTGCACGTTACGCTATTCTTGGATTTGTCGCAATTGTTGCTCTTGAGCAGTTGAACATTGGTGCAGCACTCCTGAACATCCTATTCACAGCCATCATGGGTGCCGCAGCCCTGGCCTTCGGTCTCGCCTTCGGCCTCGGTGGACGTGACGCCGCCAAACGCCTCGTTGAAAGCGGAGAAACATCAGTGAGCCAAGCCGCTTCTCAGGTGAACGCCCAGCAGACTGCTCAGCAAAGTATTACACAGGCTCGTACTATTGCTGGCGTGCAACAAACAGGCTATCAGGCCACCACACCACAACAATATCCCCTACAGTAGGCTTTACTGAAAAGAAGAGAGTGTGTTGAAATACAACACACTCTCTTCTTTTTATATGTTAAATTGACGGTTTTCGTAGGGATCACATGATGCTGTTTGATGAAAGAATGCGGATAGATCCGTTGTAGGGACCGCTTCATCGCGTCCTCGCCGGCGGTGGATTGCCACGAGGACGCGATGAAGCGGTCCCTACCGACATCCGTACCAATTTGTGAAACGCGAAAAGCATCAAGTCAAGGCTGGCAAACCAATATAGAATACCTACCTTCTAAGATAAGATTAGGGCCAACTTGTCTCGGTAAGAGGTGTGATGAGTACCTCTTGCATCGCTGATTCAGGTGGGACCTGGGCAGCAAAGACAATGACATTGGCAACATTGGCAGGGTCTTGCAAGTTTTTCTCTTCTGGCATCGGAATACCCTGTTCCTGGAATCGATCAAAAAAGTGTGTTTGCATACCACCAGGAATAATGGTTGTTACGCGGATACCGTAGGCACGTCCCTCAACACCGAAGCCACGCCCAAAAGCTACTAGACCCGCCTTGGAAGCATGATATGCTGAGGCATTACCCCACATGCGTAGTGCCGCCGTCGATGCAATGTTGATGACATGGCCCGCATGCTGCTGACGCATCAGGGGGAGCGCAGCCTTCGTAAAAAGGAATGGACCGCGCAAGTTGACACCAATAACACGGTCCCACTGCTCGACGGTCATTTCCTCGACTGAAACTGTATAGTCAATAGCTGCACAGTTTACAACGATATCCAAGCGTCCTAACTGCTCTCCAACGGCCTTCACAGTCGCGAATACAGCGTCAGCATCGCTTACATCGCAACGCAACGCGACACTTCGTACCCCTTGCTCTGTGATGCTTTTGCTCACACGCTCGATGCCTTCTTGCTGAATGTCAACACATGCAACATCGCTTCCTGCTGCCGCGAATGCGCGCGCCGTTGCCTCACCCAGGCCGCTACCAGCACCCGTGACCAAAACGACTTTTCCCTTAAGACTATGCTCACTCATGGTGTTCTCTCTTCTCCTGATGCTTCTATGGATATGGTATGATGCGTTATGCTCTTACGCCCAACGTATCTTTCATTCCGTATTCTTTTAATAGATCGTCAAACAATTCTGTGGCGTTGCGTTGACGGTTCTCTACCTCCGTAGGTAAACCTAGATGATACGTTCCACTTGGAAGGATACCACAACCTCCATACTTATGGATGAGTAAAAACTGTACTACAACCTCCTCGCCCGCATGTTCAGGTGGCAAACGATGCCACCAGGAAAAGCCACCGACGCTAAGAAGTTTCTCACGGTCATACAGCACGTTTGCGCCACCGACCCAGGCGATTTTGTAGCGCACAAACCGACCTTCTTTAACCAGCCGTTGTTCCAAGTGCAGTGGGTTTGCAGCATTATTGATAAGATGCCGCTCCCAAGGAATTGTGTCAACATCAAACGGTTCAGGCGCAACAGGGCCATTCCATAACTCGATATGCTGCTGGTGCGGACGCACATCATGGAGATGTTGCAGGCCAGTAGCGGCACAGCCGACAAAGCCGCAGTGCTCAGTACTGAGGACGCTGAACATTCGCTGCATAACATGCGGCTCTAAGAGTACATCATCATCCAGATAATGCACATAGCGCGCCTTACTCTGCTCAAGCAAAAACTGACGTTGTTCTGCTAAGCCGCGCCTCGGAAGGTGACGATGCATTATCACCTGATGTCCATGCCAGCGCAATGCTCGTACTGCGGTCTGTATCTCGATACTATCAAGGTAAGCTGCATCCTCTTCTGTTTGATCAGAAACAATAACATTGAAATCGGTAAATGTTTGCCCAAGCAAGCTGGTCAACACCATCGCCAGCCCTGTTTTTCGCCGACATGTTGGAATGAGAACATCAACGGTTGCCACTGCCTTATTCTCCTCTAGTAGGTTGACTATCTGATGCAGAAAAAAGAGAAGATTGTAGCGTTAACGTCCGTTGCTTCTGTGCTAGCAGTACAGCTTCGTAAAGTTCGCTCGTTCGTTTCGCAACCGTTTCCCAGGTGAAATCGCGCTCGACACGCATACGAGCGGCTTGCCCCATGTGCATACAACGTTCTGGTTGCACAAGGAGTTCATAGAGGTGCGCTGCTAATGCCTGTGGGTCGCGTGGTGGTACAAGGAACCCTGTCTCGCCATCGGCGATAGTATAGGTGATGCCTCCGACGGCAGAACCAATTACAGGTCGTCCACACGCCATACCCTCTAATGGCGTCAATCCGAACGGCTCATACCAGGGTGTGGTTACAGCGACGTTCCCCGCACTGTAGTAGGTATAGAGCACATCCTGCTGCCGCTTCCCTACGAACGTCACGTGCTCGGCGATACCTAGCTCGTTCGCAAGCTGTTGTAAGACACCAAGTTCAGGAGTAGCTTGTGCGTCCGGCTCGGTCGTCTCACCACCAACAAGCAACAGACGTATCGGTGGAAATACTGTTCCATGAAGTGTAGTCTGCCTTGCACAATCTTGTATAAGCTGCGCGACACCACGCACAACATTACGCACATCCTTGCGCGGCAGCATACGCCCGACGTAGACAATCACAAAGTCATCTTGCGCTAGCCCAATGCGTTGGCGCGCTTCTATTTGTGGGATAGGACGAAACACGCTTGTATTGACGGCAGAGGGGATAATAACAATACGTTGTGGGTCCGCTTCATACTCGTCAACCAGCTCCGACCACTCGCTAGGACACTGTGCAATCACGCGTTCCACCGAGCGAATAATTCGCGTCTCTACCTCTATACGCTCCTCTGGACTTGTGTCAACACTTCCCTGATGTTTGCGCTTGGTCTTACCCATGGCGTGAAAGATATGGACGGCAGGAATGTTTAAGCGATGCTGTAACTCAGTTGCAACCCAACCAGACATCCAGAAATTGCTATGCATGAGAGCATAGCGCGTCTCGTTCCGTTCCGCGAAATCGAGGAAGGCGTCCCGAAATGCTGGCATAAACACCCATAGCTCATCTTTTAATAAAAATGTTGTCGGGCCAGCCGTAAGGTTGATAATACGTACATTGGGTGCCCATTCGATCACTTCTGACACATCAGGATTGTCACGGCGCGTAAAGATATCAACAGTGTACCCAAGCTGTGCAAGGTTGCGGCTCACTTCGTCAACATACACATTTTGTCCACCTGCATCCTGTCCACCCAAAAGCGCAACAGGGCTAGCGTGTTCGCTCAAAAATGCTATTCGGAGTAACTTATCCATACATTTTCCTTCATATATTAAGAAAGCACACGCGCAAACGCAGCATTCCAATCTTGTTTGAAGCGGTCTAATCCAAAGCGATCTCGCGCTACACTTTTTGCATAAGCTCCCATTGTCTTCGCCTCCTGTGGATGAGCCAGTAGGTAGCGCATATGCTCAATTAAGGCATTGGGGTCACAGGAAATGTAGCCGCTCTTTCCATGCTCAATAACCGTCGGCAGTTCAGTTGTTGCCAGTGCTATTACAGGCATACCAATCGTCATAGCCTCAATTACAGCGAGAGGAAGGCTGGTATAACGGATCGGACTGAACAGAAAACGATACTCGGCAAGACGCTGATGCAAGTGTCGATATGGAATATCACCTAGACCGCCCAATGCCTCCGTTTGCATTCCTACAGCATCGAGCGGCAGTACCGCTTGTGCCTGTAGAAAAAGATCATAACCTGTAATACGTGGTCGCTTCTGCATACCGTTGACAACTGTCACGCCTCTTTCCAGTACACCTCGATAGGTCGCCGTTGGATCAATCGCAACACTGTGCTCAATGACTATGGTGGGCGTTCTTCCGTTGTCCCACATGAGACGGTTATACTGTGTCACATGCACTAACAACACGTTTGGATCGTCTATAGGGTGACGTGTGTCGGTTGCATGTGGCTTAGGCGTATTGTGTTCCAGATAAATGCTCGGCAAAGCGCGCTGTTCAGTACTGAGAATCTCATCGGCATCTTCAGCATAGTTTTTGGGCGTCTGGTAGATAATCAAATCAAGGTCAAGGTTACATACCTCTTCCGCAGGCACTTCGCGCATACACTTAGGGAGATCAAACGTTGGGCCGCGTCCACCATATCCCTCTGGTCGGTCAGGCTTTGTGGGCAGATACCAATCATGCTCAAGCCGTGCCAGCGTGTTGAGATAGCTTCCGTGAATATGCCATATAAGAATTTTCAGACGCTTCATGAATATACATTTTCCTTTTGTATCATGTTTATAGCCGCTATGAGCACGGTTTCGGGCAAGAGCCAACGCAGACAGCGATGGTCAATGGGACATTCCCAATAACCACACGGACTGCATGCGACTGGATGACGCACGATGAGATGTTTTTCTCAATTCAGTGGTGCCCAACGCCGTACATCCGCCGGTCCAAAAAGGGTTATACTAGGACAATCGACAGCGCATGCAACATGGGATGGACCAGTATCATTACTAATAAACAGGTTCAAGCGGCTGATGAGCGCACCAAGACCACCTAACGACGTTTTTCCAGCCAACGACAACGCAGGTGTCTGCATTGCATTGACAACCGATTGTACCGTCTCCTCTTCATCTGGACCGCCAGTCAACACCACCTGCGCGTTACACCGTTGCACTAACGCGTCAGCAACAGCAGCAAAATAGGGAGCAGGCCAACGTCTTGCAGGTGGTCGTGCCCCTGGATGAATGCCAATTATAGGCTTACCATTTTGGTGCAACGAATGTAACAGCGCATCAGCCTCTGCGTAGTCGCTTGCGCTAAGAGGAAATTCTAAGCGCGTATCCATTCGTAGGGACCGCTTCATCGCGTCCTCGTCATCTTGGCAAACAGCTTGTAGGGACCGCTTCATCGCGTCCTCTTGGCCTATCAACACCTGACGAGGACGCGATGAAGCGGTCCCTACAATCTGTTCCAGCATCGCAACAAGGTTGAGATTACGATATACCTCATGCTGTTCATTCGGGTATACTGCACCAATAGTCAAACCAGCATGTGTTTTCTCCTCGTAGTAACCAACGGTGATCGGAGCATCAAGGGCAAGCACAAATGGATTGCTTGTACGCCCACTTCCATGCATCTGGATAGCGATATCGTAACCATAAGCATGTTGCTCAGCGAGAAAACGTTCTGTACGTTGTGCGTCAACAGGTACTTCGTCGATACCCGGGTATCCAACAAATTCAACAAAGCGGTCAATGTAACATGCAAAACGTTGCACAAAAGAGGCTGCCCACGGTAAGCTAATCAAAGTGATTTCAGCATTCGGGAAACGTTGACGCAATACACGTAATGCAGGTACCGCCACAAGCAGATCGCCAAGCTGCAACGCACGAAAAACAGCAATGCGTCTCACTGCCCTCCTCCATCTCCACGGAATGAGCCTGATGTTGTACGTCCCATGCTTAACAGTCGCTCCGCCTCCACAACAACCTCTTCGGGCGCAATATCCAAGCAAGGCAAACCGATGGGACATTCAAACAGGTAGCAAGGATGACATGGTGTCGCACGACGTAATAGCGTTGCTTGCGTAGAACGTGGACGCCACTGCTGCTCGTAGTCTGTGCCTGAGAACAACACAACTTCAGGCGTACGTACCGCGTCGGCAAGGTGCATAGGAAGTGTGTCATTGCAGATAACAAGGGCTGCACGTTCGACCAACGCTGCGTATTCGACCAGCGTTGTTTTTTCCACAAGCATGTGTACTTGGTGAGCATGACGTTGCACCTCACTCAACGACATAGCTTCACGTTCTACACCTGTCACTAGGACCTGCCAGCCACGTTGCGTCAACTGATCTGCAACCTCGCCAAAGCGATCTGCAGGATAGCGTCGCGCCTTTGCGCTCGCCCCGGGATGTAACACAATATATGGCTTCTCTAACTGTATACCGACATTCCTTAACAATGCTGGAATTTTTACCCTTGCGGCATCTGAGATTGAGATTTTTAGGCTACGATCTCTGGCAACAAAGCCAAGCTGTTCCACGAGCCTAAGATTACGCTCAACCTGATGCATCTCTGTCGGTGCTCCCTGTAATTGTGTCGAGAGCGTGCTGCCTCCAAATTCGTTTGACTCGCCAGCGCGTAATGGAATACCTGCGAGATAGCAGACATAGCCCGGTGTATGTGGCGTCTGGCTGAACGAGGTGAAGATAAGGGCGGCATCGAAGTGTCGTTCGGCAAGTAAAGTGATTAATTCACGTTCACGTGCGGGATCAAAGGCCATTCTTCCTCCCACATCTTGCCAGATAGGACGCCACACCAGCACATCGTCAATCCAAGGGAGCAGTGGCACAGCCGTAGCACCTGCCGGACTTGCTAGCAACGTCAGCTTGGCATGAGGCGAAGTCTCTTTCACAGCACGTGTCGCAGGCCCAAGCATGAGCACATCACCAATGTTGTCCAGTCGCACCACCAGAATATTTTTCGCCGCAAGCCACTCGTTCATGAGTTGACTCCCTTTTGCACCGATGCTAGCAACTCAACGGATGCATCAACGACCATCTGTGGTGAAACGAGGCGCAAACATTCGTGCTGGTAAGGGCAGACGCGACTATAGCATATGCGGCATGGTACATCATGGTACATCTGGCGGTGAGGCACATTCCACGGACCCCATTGTTCAGGTGGATTTGTCAGAGCAAAAAGGGCAACAACAGGCGTCTTTACGGCTGCTGAGATGTGCATCGGTCCTGTATTATTTGTGATAGTGAGGTCAGCAGTCTTAATAAGCGCACAGAACATTTGAAATGGTAATGTACCGGCCATAGCGAGGGTAGCATGCTGATTCTCTACGCGCACCTGCCCAAGAATCTGCTCGACAAGTGGACGCTCATCCTCTGCCCCCGTGACAACAACAAAAGCATCTAGTTGCTCAACCAGCAAGTTGATAACCTCTACATACATCTCCCACGGATAGGTACGCGCAGGCATTGTGCAACCAGGATGCACGACCACAAGCGGACGACGATATGTAGGGGAGACCGCAAGGGTCTCCCCTACATATATCTTTAGTAGTTCCGCAATATTCTGCATCGCGTCGGCAGGAACAGTCAATACAAGGTCGCGCTTATCTGTATCCATACCAAGCACACGAACAAGATTGAGATTGTGTTCGACCTCGTGGATGATAGTATCGGGATGTTTGTGCCGTGTTGTTAAGAGTGAGCCAGGTCCGTCAACCGACGCGGCAACACGAAGTGGAATATCAGCAAGGTAACACAAATAGGCAGAAGGCAGTGGACTCTGATGAAATGAGGTAAAAATAATTGCTCCATCAAAGTGTCTTGCCTTGATTTCAGCAATCATACATTGCTCACGTTCGCTATCCTGCGGCATCTTTTGCCAGGGGTCCATCCACGGCGCGGCATATACGATGACATCCTCAATATCCGGGTCTAGTGCAGCAACTTGTGCTCCAACATGGCTTGCCAGTAATGTTAGTGATGCGTGGGGTAGTGAGGTCTTGACGGCATGAAATGCTGGTGTTGTCAGCAATACATCGCCAAGGTTATCTAAGCGTACAAGAAGCACTTTTTTTACCGTTTGCCAGCGTTCGTCAATCATCGTGCCACCTCGTTTTCAGAATGGGATACGTCAGTAGCATAAAGATCAGCGATGCGATTCATAACAGTACTGGTACTCATTGTGCCAACAAGTGGTACGATAACAACGCTCCCACCACCTTCGCGCACCGCCTCTGCCTCCGGTAACGCTTCGTCTGCATAATCGCCCCCTTTCACATGAACAGTTGGACACAACAGTCGGATAAGCTCAGTAGGTGTCTCTTCGTCAAAAAGAATAACCGCGTCAACAGCGTCAAGGGCCGCGACGAGAGCCATACGGTCTCGCTCGTTGTTTATAGGGCGCCCTGCTCCCTTCAAACGACGCGTACTACGATCACTATTGATGCCCACGACCAGCACATCGCCAAGTGCTTTCGCTTGACGTAGCAGTTGTACATGACCGGCATGAAGAATATCAAAGACACCATTTGTAAAAACAATACGATGCCCTATCTCACGCTCAGCATCCAAATAGTGAGTAAGGTGTAGTAATGCATCTTGAACAGATAAGTGCTCTTCTCGACTATAAGAAGCACTAACTTGAGTGTTGGCTGCGTATTCTCTAAGACTTACCCGCTGAAGCAATTCTTGGTATTGCACCACCGCTGTGCGTTGTCTCGTTACTGCGATACTTGCAGCGTCAATTCCAATACGCGCTGCTTCTTCAACGGTACCGCCTGCGGCAAGAGCTAGAGCCAGTGCAGATGCGAAAGAATCGCCAGCCCCAACATCATTTGCATGTGCAATTGGATGTGCTGGAATATATGTTGGCGAACTATCATCCCTACCCAAAAGCAACACACCTTGTGCTCCAAGCGTGATTGCAACATGTCGTGAGTGTAGGCGAGAGAGCATCTTCTGAGCTATCTTCTCGATAGTCGTCAGATTGAATGTTTCGTTCTCGCTACTACCTGTAAATACACGCGCTTCTAATAGATTTGGGGTCACAATTGTGGCATTTAGTCTTTGAAAGCGATGCAGTGCCTTTGAATCGATCAGCAGTACTTTTGGTTGCGCCTCGTGCAGACGGTAAAGCCGCTCAATACATGTATCTGAAAGCACACCATAGCGATAGTCAGAGACCACGACAAGATCACACAGCGGATACGCTTCCTCAAGTTTCTCTAGCAGAAGTTGCTGACTCTCAGCAGTATAGGTTGTTGGCCCTTCATCGAAGCGTACAACATATTGCCCATCGGCAATGATACGAAGTTTGTGAAGTGTTTGCGCAGTTTCGTCTTCGACCAGCCACTGGTCGCTGATACCTCGTTGTTGTAAAGTAGTACATAACAAGCCACCAGCGAGGTCAGACCCGACAAGGCCAAGAAAAAAAACATCTGCATCGAGTGCGCGCAAGTTTGCGGCAGTATTTGCGGCACCACCTGGAATACGATATTCGGCAGTTTTGCTCACAACAGGAACTGGCCCCTCGCTACAAAGCCGTGCAGCAGTGCCTTCCAGGTAGGTATCAAGCATCGCATCGCCAATGACCAGGACACGCAACTGCCGGAACCGTCGTACAAGATCAATTGCGCTAACCACGTGTCACTACTCCCCCTGCTTCCTGCCGTATCTGCCAAGCAACAGGACGGTAGACAAGATCAGGACTTTCTGTCTCTTCAACATGGTGAATGATGTGCAATGCATGAAGAGTGTCACGAGCAACAAATGTTGGCACGCGTAAGGGCTGCTGCGGTAGAGACTCGGTACCCAGATCGACAAGGATAGTATTGCAATTTGCGCGATTGCCAGCTTCAACGTCGTCAAGAATATCACCGACAAACCAGGAATGTTCAAGGTCCAGGTCCAGTTCACGGGCGGCTCGCAACAGCATTCCCGGCTGTGGCTTCCGACATTCGCAGCGAAATGAAAGTTCCTCAATCACACCTTCTGGATGGTGGGGACAATGATAAATACCATCGACACGCACACCAAGAGCTGCGAGTTCACGGGTCAAATAATCATGCATACGTTGCAGGTCTGTCTCTGTGAAATAGCCGCGAGCAATACCCGCCTGATTTGTGATCACAATAAGCCGAAAATCATGCTCTTGTTGCAATATTCGCAATATCGGCCCAATACCATCATAAAGACGAAGTTGTTCGGGACGAGATGGGTAGTGCGAAGCGTGAACGAGCGTTCCATCACGGTCGAGGAAGAGCGCATGGGAACTCATATGTGCCACTCATCCTGCTCCGACACTTGCCACAATGTTTGCTCGTGTTGAGGACGCAATATTTCAGCTCCTACAGGAAGTTCTTCTGAAGAAAGAGCTGTTTCCGCGATATCACAAAGAATGTGGGTAACAATCATGTGTAGCTCCTGAACAAATGCAGTATCAACTAGAGGAATGCTCAACGTTACATCTGACAATGATTTAAGGCTATTAGGAAGCTCACCGGTGACGGCAACAATAGTCATCTGACGTTCGTGTCCTGCACGTGCTGCATACAAGAGGTTTTCAGACTCGCCACTGGTACTAAAGGTAAGCAACATATCACCAGGCTGACCAAATGCTAAGACCTGACGTGCAAAGACCTCTTTGTAGCCATAGTCATTAGCAATCGCGGTAAGAATAGCGGTATCTGTCGTAAGCGCAAGGACAGCATAAGGGGCACGATCTCGCTTGAAACGACCCACCAGTTCTGCTGCAAAGTGTTGCGATTCTGCCGCACTCCCACCATTTCCCGCCACTAGCACTTTATGACCACTGCGAAGCGTCTCGACAAGACGTGTAGCGACATCAGTAAGCACTATAGCTTGTGACCCAAGTCTTTCTAAAGCAGCATCAAGCATAACACGTCTATCATTGAGCGCGTTTACAACCGTGTCATAATGTGCTTCATTGATTGAGGGGGGCCTAAAAGAAGGAACAAGAATGGTAGGATTCTGCTCTTGACTAGATATTCGCATACATCTCTTCTTTAAATCTATAAACAAACAGAGTTTTGTAGTTGCTGCTACCAGAGAGGATGATAAGTCAGCATATTAGTGAAAAAAGTTCTTTGAACTTTTTCTTACCGCTTCTAATAGTAACCGAGGTTTCTTGTCTAACACAAGTCAGCAATTCAAACGTTAAGTCAGTTCTAAGCTCATCCCAATCTTTCTCATCATAGTTGATTAATACTATACTGTACTTCTCTTCTGCAAATACTATTGTAGCAATCGCTCTCTACAAAAGGATAGGTTCCTTGTTTCTTGCTTTCTCTAGGAAAATGAGGACTTAAAGATACACTTTTGACACCTCTATGCTGTACAATACGTACTAGAAGTGGCGATATGTGGAAGGAGTGTTATCAGAAAGAGCAATACAGCACCTATTCCATCCCTAGGGAGTTTGCATGCGAACGATATTGATTCTCAATCCAACGGCTGGCTCGTCTTCTATGGCTCCAGTAGACGGTCAAGAAGAAACAGTAGAGCAACACGAAGAAACAATTGTAACGGCACTACGCACCCATGGTATTGAACCAGAAGTTTGGTACACAACTCCTGATGACCCAGGCAGCGGCCTAGCAAAAAAGGCTGCCGCAGAGGGTGTAGATACCGTGATTGCGGCTGGTGGCGATGGTACAATCCACGCTGTTGCAAGTGGTCTTATTGGAACGAAGAGCACACTTGGCATCATCGCAATGGGAACAATGAACAATTTGGCCCATAGTTTGAGTATTCCCGATACAGTTGAGGGCGCATGTGCTATCATTGCAAAGGGTGAGACCAAGAAAATTGATATCGGGAATATTAACGATCATGTTTTTCTTGAAGTCGCAGGTGTTGGCTTGGAGGCGGTGCTATTTCCTGCTGCAGAGGAAATTAAGAGCCGTGGCTGGCTCTCTACCGTTCGTGGTGCTTTTGATGGGCTTGTCTCTCTCTTCTCATTCAAACCTGCGAGCATCAAGGTCTCCTTTGATGGGCATCGGAACCGTTCATACAAAGTCCTTCAGGTTACAATATGTAACTCGCCCTATTATGGTGTACATCTTCAGATTGCGCCCGGCACATTAATGGACGATGGTTTGCTCGACGTGGTGATCTATAAGAATTTCAGCAAACTTGAGTTTGTGCGACACGGCATCTCGATCACACAGGGGAAACGCATTCTGGAACCAAAGATTACACGGCGTAAAGTGAAAACATTGCGTATCACTGCTGATTACCCGGTAGCTATTCATGCGGATGGCGTTGTACACGGTCATACACCGGCACTCATTTCAGTAACACCAGGAGCACTCAGCGTTCGTGTGCCAATTCAGGTTGTCGAAGGTCCGAACGTAGTAGATGGTGAGAAAAAACGTAGGCAGCGATACACACGTAAGAAAAAAGAGGCAACTACAACATCTATAGAAGAGAAAGGGACAGTCAATGTCAACTAATCCCAACAATCCTTCATCAACCGATACGACGGAGCCAAGCGTTCCCTTACCAGCTAGCATACCTGAAATTGCAACGGAGGCGCAACGCGTCGCGGCTGAGTCCTCATATTCAGGTCGTAAAGCGGTTTCGCGCGGAACAATGTTTCTCGCGTTCTATCTCTGGTTACTTTCTGGTGCTGGTATTCTCTCATGGATCGCACAACGTACCGAATTTTTTCCAGGTGATATGACAATTACAGCACGTCTACAAAAACAGAAGAATCCATGGTTTCGCAACTTTATGTATTGGGTATCCGAAATTGGCTTCTGGCAGTGGTCTGTTCCACAAACTATTGGCGTTGCTGGCATCTTTTGGGCCTTACGTTTTCGTTTAGAAGCATTGTTTATTCTGCTTACCACCTCGTCAAATATTCTCAATGCTATTGTTAAACGCCTTATCAAGCGTCCTCGTCCTACTCAAGAACTAGTGTCGGTCGTACGTGTCATCAATGAGCCAAGTTTCCCAAGTGGACACGTCATGCATTATACAAATTTCTATGGCCTGCTCATCTATCTATTGGCAACTAACTGGAAACCCGGCAGATTGCGTAACACTCTCATTGGCCTGTGTACTGGCATGATTGCAACTATCGGCCCATCACGCATCTATCTCGGCGCGCACTGGCCCAGTGATGTAATGGCTGGCTATCTCTACGGTGGCCTGTGGTTTGGTGGCATCATCACCCTCTACTTACGTGTGAAGGCGTGGCTACATCCTCCAAAGGGAACACAGATGCTCGTTCCCGACGAGCTTGTCAAACCGTTGCAGCAACCGGGCGATGAAGAATAGTTTATGCAAGAAATAGGGTGCCAGGTGGAGACGTATCTCCACCTGGCACCCTATTTCTTACACAAAAGTTACCCAATACTTGCCAGCGACTCCGCAACTGGTTCAGGGGTCGCCGCAATCTCTTCCTCCGTTGGCTTGTAGGCGTATTTATCGGCACGTCCACCTGGAAGAAAGAACATGGTAGCAAGTCCAATAATACCGAGGACAAGCATGAGGCCATAAACCCAGAATAGGCTTTGCGAAAGCGCGCTCTGCAGTTGTGTCAAGAAGGCAAGTGGCAATGATGCACGTAGTCCAGGGGTAAGCAACACATTTGCTGGCGCAACATTCTTAGGCAAATGGCTGGCAACAGCCGTAAATTGAGCATAGATTGGTGCGAAGCGAAAAGCCATTTGTGCATTCAGAATAGTTCCCATGACAGCGACACCAATGGTGCCACCCATCGTGCGGAAAAATTGTGTTGTTGCGGTTGCCACGCCACGCATATTCCACGGCACAGCATTTTGTACCGAAAGAATGAAGACAGAACTGGCAAAACCAAGTCCTGCACCGATCAGTGCCATTGCCACAATGATAAAGGCTAGGCTTGTCTGAGCATTGAAAAACAGTGTCAGAGCAACACCGAGGGCTGCGGTAAACATGCCCAAGACGGCGGTAACGCGATAGCCATAGCGAATAACAATCTTACCACTAATGGTCGCCGCGATAGGCCATGCCAGTAAGAGGGGACCAAGCGTCACACCAGCACTCGTCGCGCTTCCACCTTTGACACCCTGCACAAAAAGTGGGACATACGTAGTAACGCCAAACATGAGTACGCCGAGCACAACTCCACCAATACTTGAAATGGTAATAAGCGGATTTTGAAAAAGGATAAGTGGCAGAATTGGCTCCGCGACCCGTTGCTCTGTCCGCACAAAAAGCACAAAAAGAAGAATTGCCGCGCCAAACAAGCCAATACTTGGTAGCGAGTTCCACGCCCATGTTGTCCCACCTTGCAGAAGCGCAAAGAGTAATGCAACAACACTTCCTGTGAGTGTGATTGTGCCTAGATAGTCTAGGTGATGCTTTTTACGCTCTACATTCTCTTTGAGTGTAAACACAAGAAGCAGCATTGAGACAAGACCAAAAGGGATGTTAATGAAAAAGACCCAACGCCATGAGAAGTTATCAACGATAATACCGCCAACGGCTGGACCGATAATGCTTGACAAGCCCCATACGCCACTGAACAGACCTTGTATCTTTGCGCGTTCTTCCAGCGCGAAGATATCGCCAATGATCGTGAGCACAATTGGCAACACCGCTCCTGCTCCTAACCCTTGGATGGCGCGGAAAATGATGAGTTGCTCCATTGACTGGGATGCACCCGATGCTGCTGAACCTATAAGGAAAAGCGTGGTACCAAACAAAAAGAGCGGTTTACGTCCGTAGAGGTCCGCAAGTTTACCATAGATAGGAACCGTCACAGTAGAGGTTAACAGGTAGATTGAAAACACCCACGAATAGAGCGTGATTCCCCCTAATTTTCCAACGATGCTCGGCATAGCAGTACTGACAATAGTGGCATCAAGTGATGCTAGAGCCATACCAAGCATGAGTGCTATAGTGATAATAATTTTCGCTTGTTTCGTCATCCCTGTTACCCCTTGTTTTTTTCTGTAGAAAAAGTGTTGTAGTACAAATAAATGGTACATGGGCGAGAGTTGGCTAACCAAACTCTCCCCCATGTACCATTTCCTCATCGAAATGATTATGCCTGGACTTCGACGCCTTTCCAAAAGGCAACGTGATCCTTGATCTGCTTGGCAGCATCCTTTGGCTCAGGATAGTACCATGCGGCGTCTTTGTTCTCTTTCCCGTTTACTTCGATGCTGTAATAGCTAGCGAGACCCTTCCAGGGACATGTCGTATGTGTGCTGGTCTCTTTGAAGTATTCGCGCTTCACAGAGTCGGGTGGAAAGTACTGATTGCCCTCAACGACTTCAGTATTATCGCTTTCGGCGAGTACAACGCCGTTCCAAATCGCTTTTGCCATAATGCATTGCTCCTTTTGCTGTTGTCATGTTTGTAGCTATACAAACGTCTACTACTACGATACTACATAAAATGAAGCGTGTCCAGAAAAGTTTTTTTCTTGCCAGAGCAATTCAAAAGTTGAGTTGTTCCATGACAGGGCTTGCCCCTGTCATGGAACAACTCAACTCTATCTTCACATATAAAGAACGTTTTATCGTCCTCTTAATATTCCAACAACGACAAGGATGCGATACATTGATTGCTATGAAACTCCTTCAAACCTTTTTATCACACCACCAATCACGACATAGGCGCCAGGGCCACAAAACCAGTCCTCTCTTGCGGTCAGGATGTGAAACGAGTTAGATTCGCCATCGTCCCAGAAAAGGTCGAGCGTCACACCTGCTAGCTCCTCTTCAGGAAGTTGAAGTGTCAAGGTGTCCAAAAGTGCTGTAGTCTCTGGCCCAACCTCGCCTATGCTATTTCCTGACACTAGCACGTCCCCTGAATGTTCAGGATGAGGCACAGCAATCATACTGTTGTCACTCGCGCCCACAAGCAGGTGATAGCGTTGCTCGACCTCGGCATCAACGCCAATTACAATAGATGCTGATATGCGTGACCAACGCCAGAAAACGTTCAAAGATACAGATTTGCGTTGCTCGTTGATCGCATATATCGGGAACTGAAGTTCTGTTCCTGGCGCGAAGAGTGTGTTTGGCTGTGATGTTGCAATTAACAGTTTACGCGATGCTGCTTGTAGTGTACTATAAGTTGCCTTCGGCTTACGCTCAACATCAACAAGACCACCACCCGCCCAACCCCACCAATCCACAAAGAAATGCCAGCGATAGGCATAGAAGGGGGTGCCGCGATGAATACGAAACCATTCCGTTTGATATTTGGCAAGAAAACTTCCATACAACTCTGTAACCTCTTGCCATCCCTTGAGCGTGGTATAGCGTTCTGGCAGACCTGTAAAGTTCATGGTTGAAGGGCCAAACGAGAGACGGCTAAGCCACTGCTTCATTTGAAACTCTTCAGGAGGCCATCCCTGATCGTTCCACTTATCAGCGTGAGGACCGAGCGTCCAGAAACCGTATTCGCTCACAAACCATGATTGTTTCGCGCGCACATTATAAACGTTGCTTCCTGATAGTGAGCCATCATACAGATGCAGATCGTCACCAATGCCTGATGCGCGATGAATATGCCGGAGTGGTTCGACCTCGCGTAAACGGTTTTCCAGTGCTTCATCTAACACTTGATTGTCAGAGTCAATCACTGGATTTGGTTGCTGTCCTGGAAAGAACATCGCCATTGGCTCGTTGTGACAGGCCCAATAGACGATAGAGGGATGATTCCAATACGTGTATGCCATTTCTGCAATCTGGCGACAAGCGTTTTCGATAAAGCCTGGATTTGTCTCTACACCTGAGTCATAACGCCATTGCAACGCAAAGTCCTGAAATATCAGCATACCTTCTTGATCGGCAGCCTCATAACAATCAGGTGTTTGAATATGTCCATGAACACCAAAGCTGTTAAGGTGTGCCGCAGCCGCGAGTCGCATATCACGACGGTAAAACTCGACATCCGCGTCGGCGAAGTGCTGACGCGGAATATAGTTCGCCGCTTGCACAAATACCGCACGCCCGTTGACCTCTAAGTGTTTTGGCTCGCCTGTGACGCGTGCTGTTCGCATACCAAAGGTTGTGATATGAGTATCAGACAACACATTTTCAAGCATAATCTTTGCGGTCAATGTATACAATGTTGGCTTACCTAAATCAGCATGCGAAATCGGCCACCATAACACAGAGTTAGGCAGAGTGAGACGCGTATCGAGACGATTTGCACCTGACTCGAACGTTAGAGGAAGCAGAGCGGTTAGGGGTTCTTGCTCAGGTAAGGCTACCGCTAACTCGAAACTTCCCACAATTGAGTCTGTCGTCAAGTTTGTAAATAGGGCAGCAAGGTGTACAGTTCCAGCCTCAGTGTCTAACGGTGTGGCAAAGAGTGCGTCAAGGCGTATTGGGCCAGTGCCATGTAACGAGACGCTTCCCGTAATACCCCCTGTGGTAAGCGACTGACCAAGCCGTGCGGTCCAACCAGGAGTGAAACTTGCCCCCGGTAAACCACCTGGACGTGAGTCGTGGTATTTCAGCGTTCCCTTGATAACCTTCTTAGCGTGTTCAAAAATAGGTTGGTCGTCTTCCAATGCTTCAAACGGGTCTTGGACGCGGACCGTTAGAATCGAGCCAGTACGTATTTTTCCACTTACATCAAAGCAGAACGGAGCAAAATAGCCTTCGTGGTGTCCCAAATGCTCATCGTCTAGCCACACGTCGGCTAGGTAATCGACCGCATCGAAGAGCAACATTGTATGGGGTACATCAAGCGTAGCGAGGCGACGACGATAATAAACAGGACCAAAGTGTGCCGAAAGCGAGGGTTCGAGGCCAAAATTATTGGGAACAAAAACATGTTCCCAGGTGCTATCATCAAAGTCTGGCCCAATCGGAGGTTTGTCAGGCTCCTCCACATATGCATGTCGCAACCATTCCCCATCGAGCGGAACGTGTTCTGCATGCGATACTTGCTTGAGTACACTGGTCGTGTCGTCATCAACGCGTATATCTACAGCAGTGATACTATGCGCGTTAGTGATCGTCGTGAAAAGCGAATGCTCGCTTACGGACGCGCTCCCTGGTATTTGCTCAGTTGTGATTTCTATCGGTAGTATAGTCATTGCCGCCTCCTACGATGTCCATTCCAATCTTGCCTTCCCTGATTTTGTAGCATTGGAGTATTGATTTCTAGTAAGTACGCCTTATCTGCCCCTATCGCAATATAGCTTTCATCGTCCGACCATGCAAGGGAATGTATAGCAGTTCCCTGTGTATCAATGATTGTGGTAAATGGACTTGTATCATCAGGAATTGATTTTCCTAATGATGCAATTGCTGTTGGACTCCACACATGAATCTTAGCGTCAAGACTAGCAGCGACAATATACTTACTGTCAGCAGACCATGCAAGTGCAGTTACATCGGAAGACAATGTATACATTGATGTGTTATAGTGGTCGCCCGAAAGGAAAGATATGTCCACGATGTTGCCAGCCACAGTCGCAAGATATGTACCATCAGGCGACCACGTAACGTACTTGTTCCCTACATTGGACAGTCGTGTAGCTATCTGTCCCTCAGACACATCTAAAATCATTGTCTCATCGCTACCAACGGCAATATATCTCACATCGGACGACCAAGATAACGATGTAATAGTCTCACTTATGCGTGTCTGATCAGCCATAAAATCTATATGCTGAACAACTTTTTTCTCACCAACATCCCATATTTGTACGCCTTCGCGCGTAGGAAATACAATGCGTGTACGATCAAGCGACCACGCGAAGCGATTAATATCAAGGCTCACATCTGCACCATGAGCATTGAGTGCAGGTGTAACGGAAGTAGTCGTACCTCTTAATGTGTCCCATAGAGTGATTGTCGTACCGCTATTAAAAGCAAGCATATTGTCTTGCCCCCATGACAGATACGTTGCTGGCACTAGACTACTAAGAGATTTCAGAGGATCCGACGGATTTGGGTCTACACCAGTCGCTTTGTCCACCGTCCATATCTGCACACTTCCATCATCGCTTGCTGAAGCAAGGAACTTATTATCCTGAGACCACACAATATCCTGTACAGGCTGAGAATTTCCCGTATATGTATGGGTACGCCCGAAAAGGCTCTGATTTTGGGTATAATCAGGTCCAGTATACATCCCATTAATACCTGGACGTAGAGCAGACACGATATTGGCAATACCACTTGCTCCTATAACTGTCAAACCAGCGATAGAAAGACCGCCGATGATAAACTTGCGCCGTGCAAGTTGCGTTCGTTGCGTTCGAGGCATATACAATTGTTGTTGCCCTGAGCCAGAAATGCTGATTTGTTGTTGACCACTTCCACTACTTATCGTAGGTAACGCAGGTGGTGTCTGACCGACAGGAGGGCGCCAGAGGCGTGGGCTATCTTGTAGATTAGCGATGCGTTGCAGTTCGTCTTTGACTTCTGCAACCGTTGTAGGACGCTTGTTTACATCCAGTTGCACCATCCGCATAATAAGAACTTCAAGGTCTGTGAGACCCGATACACCATAAATACGCAGGGGAGAGAAGTGAAATGGATTGTCTACCGGATCATCGCCCGACAACAGCCTATGTAATAAGGCACCGAGACTATAGATATCAGCACGCGGCGTCGTCTGTGCCTTTCCGTACTGTTCTGGTGCAGCATATCCTGGCGAGCCAAAAGGGATAGTATCTTTGAGTTTGCCAGGTTTGAAGCTACGCGCAATGCCAAAGTCAATCAAGTACAGTTTATCGCTAGGTGTACGCATGATATTGGCAGGTTTAAGGTCACGAAAGATGATCGAGGGTTCGCACGTGTGCAGATAGTCAAGCACAGTACACAATTGCATTCCGAGCGTGAGCACCTCGTTGAGAGAAACTGTATAGTTTGCCTCTTTTGCGTCAAGGTAGGTTTCCAGCGTCTCACCATCAATGAAGTCCATCACAAGATACCAATGTTCAGGATCGGTAAAGTTATCGTAGATGCGTGGCAAATTGGGATGTGAGAGATGTGAGAGTAGCGAGACCTCACGATTGAAAGCGTCAGTGGCCTCAATGGTTTCTTGTGGCGTTAGGCCACGTAAGTTGATCTGTTTAATTGCAACGATGTTACCGCGTTGCTTTGTGTCCTCAGCACGATAGACCGCACCAAAGCCGCCTTTACCAACCTGCGTCAGGATACGATAGCGGTCCTGCAAAAGTGCTATGTTCTCACTTGCGGCAATTTGTAGCGGTTGCTTACAAGCAAAACACACGCTACTGTCCGTCGTATTTGCTGCACCACATGCGTGGCAATAGAGAGACGAAGGGATCATTGGCTCTATACTCCTTACTCGCCCTTACCTATGATAGTATAGTCGAGAGAAGACGAGAGCGCAATGACACGTAGGATAAAAAAAGAGTTGACCAGACATTTTTCATATGGTATCATCACCTCTTATAGGATACGAATTATTATTTTTGGTGTATGCTTCCACGCATGCTAGTTTGGAAAGGAGGTATAGAGATGAGCAAAAACGCACATCGCGCAACATCGATACCCAGCATGAAGGTATGGAATTGCACTGAGGATGCTCGAAGACGTAGACGCTGAGCTATCGTTTCGCGTCATACTGTTTTCGATCACTAGAAAATTCATCCTCCTTTCACCTTCCATAAATCACGTCTTTGCCAGGCTGGTCTTGCCTTTCACTTAACGCCCTCTCATGCTGGTGTTCCCTGTCGCGCATCTTCACCCCTTGACTCCACTCATTTGTTTTTGATGTGGGGTGAGATGTTTGTGCCTTTTGCAATTGTTTGAACACTACAATGAGGAGCATCCCCTTGCTTTCAACTGATTCGATTTCATCAAAAGAACCGTTGTCTATGCCCGTGCGTTCGAGCGGCAAGAAGTTCTTATCATACTACAAACCATACATTGGCTTGTTTTTAGCAGATATGGCCTGTGCGCTTATCGTATCGGCGGTTACGCTGCTACTCCCGTTATGTGCCCAATACATCACCAAAAACATTTTAGAAGGCAACACACCTGATGCACTCAACCACATCTATCTAATAGGTGCATTTATGTTGGCTTTGGTCGGTATCCATACACTGTGTACCATGTTCATTGACTTTCAAGGGCATATGATGGGTGCCAAGATGGAAAGCGACATGCGGAGTGAATTATTCGAGCACTACCAAAAGCTATCGTTTAGTTTTTATGATGAGCAAAGAACAGGTCAATTGATGACCCGGATTACCAATGATACTTTCGCGCTATCCGAGTTATATCATCATGGTCCTGAAGATATCATCATTACCTGTTTGACGGTTGTCGGTGCCTTTATTATCTTGCTGAAGATCAATGTTGTACTCACGTTGATTATCTTTCTCTTCTTGCCAATTATGGCTGTCTACGCGCTTTATTTCAATAAAAAGATGAATAGTGCGTTACGTAGCAGTAAGGATAGAATTGGTGATATCAACGCACAAGTTGAAGATACGCTTGCAGGCATCAGAGTAGTAAAATCGTTTACCAACGAAGATGTTGAAAAAAGCAAGTTCGCCTACGCGAACAATCGTTTTGTCACCAGTCGCAGAGACGGTTATAAAAGTGAGGCGTACTTTTCTGGCGGATTGATTGCGTTCACACAACTCATTATCATCGCTGTTGTCATCTTTGGCGGCATCGCTATTGTTCATGCCACCCTGGACTTAGCTGATTTGCTCACCTATTTACTATGCGTGAGTATTCTCATCGACCCAATTCAGAAGTTAGTCAATTTTGGCAGGCTCTATCAGGAAGGGATTACCGGATTTAACCGATTTATGGATATTATGGGGGTGCAACCCGATTTACAAGACGGGGTAGATGCGATTGATCTAACACATGTACAAGGTAGTATAGAGTTTCAAGATGTTAGCTTCAAATATAAAGAAGATCATAATTATGTTGTGAAGAATCTCTCGCTGAAGATACAAGCTGGCGAATACGTTGCCTTAGTCGGGTCTTCTGGCGTTGGCAAAACAACGCTCTGCTCGTTAATTCCACGTTTTTACGAAGTAAATGCGGGTGAAATACTGCTGGATGGACAGAATATTCGAGATGTTACCTTGCGCTCACTACGAAGGAACATCGGTATTGTTCAGCAAGATGTCTATTTGTTTGCCGGAACAGTGGCAGACAATATCCGCTATGGGAAACTTGACGCCAGTCGGCAAGAAATCATTGACGCAGCAAAACAAGCGCACGCGCACGATTTTATCATGGCGTTACCGGATGGCTATGACACAGATGTTGGTCAACGCGGCGTAAGACTCTCAGGCGGGCAAAAGCAACGGTTGAGTATCGCACGCGTCTTCATCAAAAATCCCCCTATTATTATTTTTGATGAAGCGACGAGCGCGTTGGATAACGAAAGTGAAAAGGCTGTGCAGGATTCATTGGAAAAATTAGCCAATAACCGCACAACGCTTGTTATCGCCCATCGTTTGTCAACCATCCGCAATGCTCAAAGAATAGTGGTGTTATCTGACACAGGAATCAGTGAACAGGGGACGCATACAGAGTTAATCGCGTTGAATGGCATCTATGCGAACTTGTACACGATGCAATCAAAAATATGAGGGGAGGATCAGGTTAGCTCTATGCTTCTTTCGCGTCTGGTATGAAGACAAACAAGCATTCTTTGACCAAGTGTAGGAGACTGATTTCATCACATCCTGTTAGCAACACTCTCCAACATACGTCAAATGCGACAGGGTGTGATAGAATCAGACACGTACAAGACAATTCCTTTTCATCTTATTGGAGACAACTCATGAGTATTTCCACCACAGTACCTCAAACATGGATTGACGAGGCGACACTGCAAGCCGATATAGATTACCTCGACTCGCGCTGGCAACGTAAACCTATAGGTGATGAGGACAAGCCGATTATTGATATTGGGACAGGGGACCCAGTTGTGTTCGTACCTATCTTGGAGCATCTGGATTGGGTCTATAGCCACCAGATACAAGCGTTCAGTCAGACTCGACGCGTCATCTTTTATCGTCGCCACGAGTCGCGTACCATTCCTGTTACAGCAGCCGAACGAGCTGACGAATTACGTCGTGTGCTAGATAACCTAGGGCTAGAGCGCGTCGATTTGGTAGGGCACGGCGATGCTGCGATAGTGCTACTAGAATTCGCCATTCGCTACCCACAACGTTGTCGCTCCCTCACAGTACTTGTACAGGGACCCGATTACGTTATCGCACCGCATCCATTCATCTGGCTCCTGCACGATCTTTTCATACGTCTCCCTGTGGAGTATGTCCTGCCACCACAATTTTTGAGCAATATTGTGGCAAATTATGCAACTGCACGTAGCCCACGCAATACCACATTTCCAGCAATGCCACATGCTCTTGTAGCAAAACAGTTCAACAAAATCGCGTTCTGGCCCGCGGTCTATAAGTTTTCTGTATTGCCCGTCATCCACAATGTCAATTTCTATGAGCGACTCTCGCCCCTCACTATGCCTGTACTTGTACTCAACCGTACCGATGATCGCTTGACTCCTGAACCCAAAACGCACTGGCTTGCCAAGCACCTACCCAATTGTGCGGGCTATCATGTTATACATGGGGGAGATCGCTTTTTCATGTATGCTCAATCTGAGACGGTCAATGCTCTCATTACGCACTTCCTAACGCAAAGAGCATAACCCTCTTTCGCCCTTAGCTTGACATAAAAAAGTTTGTGAAGCATACTGCAAACAGTGTACGGTTGTTTTGTGTATGTATTTATACCCGTTTAGAGACTACACACCGTCTTTTTATATCCTGAGTCTTTTAGGGATTGCATACGGGTTTGATGGATCATACTCTTCCCACGATACATAAGGAAAAACGATGCGACGACGTGTTGTGATTACGGGTCTTGGTGTTATTGCTCCCAATGGTATAGGCAAGGAGGCTTTTTGGCACGCAAATGTAGAGGGTCAATCAGGTGTTGGAGCCATCACGCGTTTTGATGCCCGTGCCATGACAACACGCATCGCGGGTGAGGTATTGGATTTTGACCCCTACGCCTTGGGTCTTACCGAACTTGAATGCACTAACCTGGATCGAGGAACACAATTTTCGCTTGCGGCCGCAAACCTTGCGCTGGCAGATGCAGGTATCCCACCTACGCTCAGCGAAGATGAACGGGACCGTATGGGCGTGTATGTCGGCACAGCAATGGCATACCTTGAGGAAGGGGAAAAGTTTTGGCTCCAATCCACCGTCAATGGCACACAACCACTACACCTTGAGAAAGATTTTATCCCCACGTCTTTGTTTATGACTCATGCCTCTATCGCGGCAATCGCGGCACACCATCATCTTCACGGACCAAGCACGGTTATTGCCACGGGATGTTCCGCTGGTGCTGATGCTATTGGAGAAGCTGTTTGGGCTATCCGCGAAGGACGTGCAGATTACATGCTGGCTGGTGGCACAGATTCTACCATCTCGCCTGTGGGCTTAAATGTGTTCGCGGTCATGGGTGCCTTGAGTACTCGTAACGAGGCACCCGAACAAGCGTCACGTCCATATAGTAGTGACCGTGATGGTTTTGTCATGGCGGAAGGGGCAGGAATGGTTGTGCTGGAAGAGCGAGAGCAGGCAATCGCGCGCGGTACACACATCTATGCGGAGGTAATCGCATTCGCATCGAACAATAATGCTCATCATATGACGGCCCTACCACCAGACGGAGCACCATTACAGCACCTTCTCAAACGTGTGCTTGACCAGGCCAATATTTTAGGTACCCAACTTGATTATATCAACTCGCACGGAAGTTCGACTCCTGCAAACGATGCAGCAGAAACGACTGCCTATAAAGCAGTTTTCGGAGACCTTGCCTACAGGATACCTATAAGCTCAACAAAATCAATGATTGGACATACGCAAGGGGCAGCCAGTGCGATAGAGACAATTGTAACCGCGCTAGTCCTGGAACATCAAATCATTCCACCTACTTTGAACCTCACACTTCCAGACGACCGTTGCGATCTGGATTATGTACCCCTTGTGGCTCGTCATGCGTCTGTACAGGTAGCACTCACCCATTCTAGTGGCTTTGGCGGTGTAAACAGTGCTCTTATCCTTACACGCCCAGAATGGTCTAATCAACAGATATAAACATGAGCAACAAAATATTCTATCTCATAACAAACGGGAAAAATGCATGAGCAAAGAGATACATCGGCGCGTAGTAGTTACAGGCTTGGGGGCAATCGCCGCGAACGGAACCGGCAAAGAGGCTTTTTGGGATGCGACACAGCGAGGTATCTCCGGCATTCAAGCCATTCGACGCTTCTCTACAGAAGACTTACGTATACATGTTGCAGGCGAAATCAACGACTTTAAAGTACAGGATTATATTGATCGGAAGCTTACAAATCGCACTGATCGTATGACGCATCTCGTCTTGCCGGCAGTGCAAGATGCGTTGCAAGATGCACATCTGCTTCTTACTGATGAAGACCCACACCGTGTCGGCGCAGTAATAGCTAATACGCTTGGCGGTGTGGACTACGGTGCGAGAGAGCTTGCCGCTTTACACACACGCGGACCACGTTCTATGAGTGCGTATACAGCCATAGCGTGGCTCCAGGTAGCAAATGTCGGTCAAACAACGATTTACTTTGGTATACAAGGGTATAGTAAAACTCCTATTAATGACGCGATTGGTGGACTTGATGCGCTATGTATGGCCTATGGAGCAATTCAACGCGGTGAGGCTGAAGTGATCATTACAGGTGGTTGTGAAGCAATGCTTCATCCTCTGATTCTTTTTGTCCTGGGGTACAGCCACGATTTTGCAACAGGAGACGACCCGACCGCCTATCGTCCCTTTGACCAACGTGCGAATGGATTGATTATCGCCGAGGGAGCAGGCATCTGTATACTTGAAGAGTATGAACATGCACGGCGGCGCGGAGCCAGCATCTACGGCGAAATTGTTGGCTATGGACAAACCAACGACGCGCACGGACTCCTCCCACCTTCCTCGAATGGGACACAATATGCTCGTGCCATACGTCAGGCGATGGAAAATGGTGGGGTGCAAATGGAAGATATCGCCTATGTGAGTCTTGATGGACGTGCCATGCCCTATTCCGATGCTGGCGAGGTCGAGGCACTGCATATGACCTTTGGTTCCGACCTCAACCGCGTTCCAGTGAGTGTGCCACGCACTATGATTGGGCATAGCTATGCTGCTGCAGGAGCCTTAGACGCTATAACAGGGCTACTCGCATTGCGGCATCGTCTCATTCCTCCCACAATTAACTGCGAACAACTAGACGCACGCTATGGCTTGAATATGGTACGAGACGAGGCACGTCCACTTGTGCAACAAGCAACAACGGTGTTGCTAGGTGGACGCGCCATCGGCGGTGCAAATGTGGCTGTAGCTCTCAAGCAGTTACCCCAATAAGACTGTTATGACTTGTGGGGTGATATGTGTGTTTCAACAGGAGGTTTTTGGGATGCGTGACGAAATGCCTGTAGGGACCGATTTATCGCGTCCAGGGGGTGGGGAGGGGCACACGTTGCCGCACAGAAACGTTGCCGACACGTTACCCCTCCTCACCCCGGACGCGATAAATCGGTCCCTACCAAACATTCCTTCGCATATACAAGGCATTGCGCCTTCTGTCGTTATCGTAGGTGCAGGACCAACAGGACTCGCGGCGGCTAATCTATTGGGTATGGTTCGCATACAGACGCTTGTACTCGAACGCAATAGTGGCCTCAGCGATTGCCCTAAAGCCATTACTATTGATGACGAAGGATTACGCGTTTGTCAGGCGATGGGGCTTGGCGAGGAGATTGTCAAGCATGTGGTATTGAACATTGAGGCACATTATCTTTCGGCACAACATTTCCTTGCAAAGGTTGCTCCAACAAGCAGGAGAAATGGTTATCCTTTGATATCCACATTTGATCAACCAACCCTCGAAGCGATACTCCTGCAAGGTCTCAACCGCTTCCCATGCGTTGAAGTTCGCTTCCAGCATACTGTCGAGATGTTTGTACAAAATACAGAAAATGTTACCCTTACTATTAGGACTCCTCAAGAAGGAACCTATACTGTTATTTGTGATTACTTACTCGCATGTGATGGTGGGAAAAGTTCTATTCGTCACGCCCTTGATATTCCAATGTACCAGCCTACGCTTCTTCCAGCACGACAAAGGCGAGACAGACGCGAAACCGATAGGGAACAACGCTGGCTCGTTGTCGATACTCTCGATGAGTATGACACATCTGCCGCCGCTACTTTTTTCTGTGAATATACTCGTCCGGCCGTTACTGTACCAGCACCTCATCATGCACGCCGCTGGGAATTTATGTTGCTAGCAGGTGAACGTGACGAGGACCTTCTCGACGATAAGACAATTCTTGCGCTGATCCGGCAAGCAAGGGCGCAACATCCAAACATGCGCCAGGAAACACGACTAAGTGAGCCACATGTTATTCGCAAAACAGTCTATGCCTTTCGCGCAGTCATAGCGCAACGTTTCAGACAAGGCCGTATCTTTCTTTTAGGGGACGCAGCCCATCTCATGCCTCCTTTTGGAGGGCAAGGCATGAATAGCGGGCTACGTGACGCATATAACCTATGTTGGAAACTATGCATGGTCTTACAAGGACAGGCTAGTCCAAAGCTGTTAGACACCTATTCCATAGAACGGCATCCCCACGTCAGAGAAATGATTCTCTTCTCTTCGATACTAGGCACTATTGTTATGACCACAACAAAGCAAGCCTCACAACTGCGCGATCTGCTTTTCGCTTTCATCAACATCATTCCTCCCTTTCGTGATGCCATCACGCAGATGCGAGTCAAACCACAGCCTCGTTATCGTAAAGGCTCGCTCTTTCCTAAAGCAAGCAAAAGAGAGAGGAGACTTATAGGGGCGTTCTTGCCTCAACCATACGTGCTAACACAGGCAGATAAAAGAGTTCTTCTCGACGATGTGCTAGGCTACGGGTTTACAATTATAAGGCTATACGAAAAGCCAGAACAGGCATTTGAGCTTGTAGAGGATGCATTGTGGCAACGATTAGGGGTGAAATATGTATGTGTGTTGCCGCAGGGAGTGTTATTGGAGCAGGGACAAAAAGAGCGTTACGAGGCTGTGAGTGATATAGATGGGGACGTAGGGAATTTCTTGCGACATAAGCAAGATATCTTTATAGTGGTACGTCCTGATCGCTATGTGGCTGGCGTCTTCGATATAAAAGAGGTATCTCTAACGAATTCAAAACGATGTAAGAATATGATTTATCACGCCCTTTTCGACGGTTAATTGACGGCATCGAGGATTCGATGCTGCCGTTTTCCGACGTTTCTCAGAATACTTTTCGTTTTTCTCTCATATAACTTTTCTAGCGGATTTCTTCAAGCAGCCTACGAAGCGACATCGTTGATGAATGGTGATGTTTCCTTTTCTCGCATAACTTTTCCATATTTTGTTTGATATTTTGTTTTTTTGCAAACGACGCTGGAGGACTGTTTCTCTCGCATAACTCGCGCATTTCATGTGAGCATTCGACCATGGTGCGTTCCTTCCCTTTTCGCTTCTCGGCGAGAGTTCGTGCTCTCTTCCCATCAAGTTACAATTCTTGATGGTCTCTTAGGTGAAGCAAGTGTTGGTATTGCCAGTTTCGCTCAATCTCAACGGCATCCATGGAGTTGGTAGCTCTAAAAAGAGCCTGTTGGGCATAAATGGCAGAACCATAAGCATGTCGGGGAACATGTGCAGTTGCCACCGCTTGACCTGCGGCATGAGCAGCAGAGCGGGCGGGACTATCTTCTCCCACTTCACGGGCAGTAGCATGAGAGTCAAGCGAAGCCTTGCGAATAACTGCCATTTTAAATACTCTTGTATCTATCCATGTCTTCAGCGTTTCGATAGCTTGTCGAGGACGATGATCCTGCGGATATTTTTCCTCAAAGTAGGGCATGACACGCTCAGCACAATCAATTGCCCAAAGAGCTAATATCTTATGATCAGTTTTGGTCACAAGCTCTAACATCTCTTCGTCTTTGCGTGCGATTGAGAATTTGGATTTTTCCACATTTAATTCCCACGAGGCTCATTTAAGCACAAACTTTGCAATTTCTATCCCACGAGTATACCCGTTTTCCTCGTACATAGCAAATATTTCTCGCATAATTTTTCGTTTTTCTCAGATACCCTTTTTTCTTGAACGAAAACGGAGCGAAAATAGCCTCAAGAGCGAACATCTCATGAGAGGAGAGGTAGGAGGAAAAGTTATGCGAGAGAATGAGCCTGTTTTGCTCGTTCTCTCCGCTTGTGATGAGGAAATTATTTTTGAGAAAGGGAAAATTTTATCTGAGAAACGTCATTCTCTGAAACAATAGTAGGGATTATCAATCTTCGATTGACAAGCCCTACATCACATATTAATCTCCTATCAGCAGTTGATACAGTTTTTTCTGTCTTGCGGCTCCCTTTTTATATATCTCGCCCCGTCCTGCATCTGCTTGCATAGGTTCTGCGAGACGTGGCTCTACCTTAGAGATGTCTGGTATCACACCTAATGCTTCAAGCGCGAGTAAAGCGGCACCACGCGCTGAGGCTTCATGGTCGAGCGATGGATATATGGCCGTACCAAAGGTATCCGCTAGAATACTCTGCATTGTGAGTGACCCAAGCAAGGCACCACCGCTACCAACTACTTGTGGTGTAGGCAACACGTTCCCCTCTCTGAGCGTCTCACGCAACTGCTCATAAACGGCCCCAAGTTGATAGGCTAACGCTTCCATGCCTGCGCGAAGCACATCGGCTGGCGAGGTATGCGCGTGAAGGTTCATAATCGTCATGCGCGCATCCGCATGCCAACCAAGACTTCTCTCTCCCGAAATGAAGGGCAGAATTGTCAGGCCATGGGAATCTGGCTTGATAAATGCTATCGATGGTTCGGCATCGGGAAGCGCGGGTAGTTTTAGGGTAGTATCAATCCAGTTGAGCATATTCCCACCCTCGCTGAGGGCACCACCCAAAATGGCTCGTTTAGCGTCAATCAAGTACATCCAGAGACCTGTTGCAGGAACCGCCCGTTCGGGAGGAAGTACCACGCGTACCGCACTTGATGTACCAATAGTTAGCGACCATGTATCGGTATTGGCACAGCCAGAGCCAACAGCCGCGGCTGCTCCATCACCTATCGCGGGAAACCAGGGAACGTCACGGAGCGCAGACCACGCCGATGCATATTCCGATGATAAACCACGTAACCCATCGTGCGTATCACCCAGTTGTGGTAGTTGTTCGGGACGCACATTCAGCACCCTCATTAGATCAGTATCCCATGCACGGTTCCGCGTATTGAGCAGACCAGTCGCGGATGCCATCGCAAGGGCACACACCGACTTACCAAGGAATTTGCGGTGTAGATACTCCCCAAAGGAAATCCATTGTGCTGTACGTTTGAAGATATCTGGTTGGTTGGTAGCCAGCCAGCGCAATTTAGCGGGCCAAAAACTGGCATGCACTGGAGCACCTGTACGTTGATGAACCTCCTCCGCATTGAGTTGTGAACGCAGTTCTGCTGCAGCACCAAAGGGACGCGTATCTTCCCAGGTGATGACTGGCGTGAGCGGATTATTTGCTTCATCCACACCTAACAAACTATGCCAGAACGTATCCATTGCCACAGCACCAATCTGCTGGGCCATTGGACCTGCCGCCCTCAACGCATCGTTGACCGTCTGCGCCACAACATCGACGAGGGCATCCGCATCAACAGAGACCTCACCATCGTCCGTTACATTCAATCTGTACGGACGTTGGGCATGAACGCTCGGAATAGTGGCACCAGTTGCATCGAATAAAAGAGTGCGAGTCGATGATGTGCCAACATCCAGAGAAAGGATAAATGGCGGCTTGGGGTCTGTCGTTTGTGTCACCTGCGCCGCTTTTTGCTCTAGCGATGGACCGCTTTGTGTCGTGTCAGCCATATGTAACCACCTCTTCGTGCTTATTTTTGAACCGGAGTCAGGTCTTTTTCCGCAGCCGGTTCGCTCTCGTCCCTACCGTCTATACGTTGATGAGCATATGTCAGGGTACAGGCATTATCGCCACTTTGATTTTCACCCGTATGCGTAGGCAATTTTTTCGGTGATGAGACAAAAATCAACGTACAAACCGCACTCCCCAGCGCAAGGCCAGCACCGATAAGCATTGCCAGGCGAAAGCCAGCGACAAACGACTCGTCTATAGCTGTGCGGATAGCAACACGTGTTGCGCCCTGTACGGTGCTTGGAATATCTATCGCGGCAAGACGCCCATGTTGTGCAAGTATTGCCTGCTGCACATTCGCAGGGAGGTGTAGGCTAGTAATAGTGCTTGTAAGGCTATTACTAAACGCAAATGCGACACAAATTCCCAATATAGCGATAGCGAGCAGACCAGCGATACGCGCAACAGCATTGTTCACACCCGAAGCGGTACCGGAATATTGATCATCAACGGCACCCATCACCGTTGTTGTCAACGGCGCGATGGTAATAGTCATACCCAAACCTAGCACGACAACCGCAGGAAAGTAGGTCAACCAATAGCTACCGCCAAGTCCAGGGAGTGCAAACAGGACAAAGCCTACGGCGGCAATAGTTGGACCAATCACAAGCGGTAAACGTGAGCCATATTTCGCTACCAACCCACCAGACCAGCGTGAGAGCGCGAAAGAGAGCAGCGTAAATGGTAATAACGAAGCCCCTGCAGCAGTCGCGCTATACCCTTGCACACTAATCAGGTTAAATGGCAAAAAGAACAGTGCTCCACCCAATGCCGCATAGAGCAGAAACGTGAGTAAATTGGTTCCGCTAAATGTACGTGAACGAAACAACGTGAGTGGCATCATCGGTGCAGGGCTACGACTCTCTACAAAAAGAAACAGACCAAGCGCGATCAGTCCACCAAGAATACAAACGAGCACAATGGGATTGGCAAAACCGACGTTTTCTGCTTGAATTAATCCATAGACCACACCGCCAAGTCCAACCGCCGTCAGGATAGCACCAGGGAAATCGAGATGCTTCTTACCTTCCCCACTTGTGCTCTCCGGCAGATGCAACACGGAAACGATCAGGACGATCACGGCGAGTGGGACATTGATAAAGAAAATCCAACGCCACGACGTATTCTGCACGAGCCAGCCACCAAGTAAGGGACCAAGTGCTGAGGTGATGGATGAAAAGCCTGACCATGTACCAATAGCCTTACCGCGTTCCGCACTATCAAAGGCTGAGCGAATAATGGCGAGACTTCCTGGAGTGAGCAACGCACCACCTATACCTTGTACCGAACGTGAAATGATGAGCTGCTCAATATTCTGCGAGATACCACAGAAGACGGAAGCGATAGTGAAGACAATTACTCCGAGCAGAAAAATACGTTTACGTCCAAATTGGTCGCCGAGCGAACCACCAATTAAGATAAGCGCACCGAGGAAGAGGGCATACGCCTCAACCACCCATTGCACACTTGACGCACTCGCTTGTAGGTCTGTTTGTAACCTGGGTAAGGCCACGTTGACAACACTGCTATCAATGAAGGCCATACTCGATCCCAGGATGGTGGCAATAAGTATCCAGGTTCCCTTTTGCTTAGACATGATCGCTCCCTTTATACCTATGACGGATGTGAAGGGAGCCGTCGTGAGTGTATATACGTCACTTGACGTAAGTAAAGACGAAAGTTCAGCCCCCTCCATACTTTATACGATATTCTAAGGCAAAGGGACGAGCTAATTTTATAAGCAGCATCTACATTAGGTGGTAATCGTATGTTACACGAAATACGTATTACCTATAAGCAGAGAAGAACGACGAGCTAGCATACTCTACATTCTCTTTTGCCTCTCAGAAAATCTGGTTACACATTGAATATTAGGTGAATGATGCAAGAGGTACAAACAACCATTCTCCCAAACGGGAGCATTATACGCGGTCGCTATATGATTGAGTCGTTACTAGGCAAGGGCGGTTTTGGTGCCGTCTATCTAGTACATGATACACGCGTAAAGAGCAACAAGTTTGCCCTCAAAGAGGTGATAGATCCCAAAAAGCAGGATCGAGTTCATTTTCTTTTTGAGGGCGAGGTCCTCAAACGACTCGATCATAGAGCACTTCCTCGCATATATCGCGCTTTTGAAGACGAAACAAATGCTCGCTTCTACCTACTGATGGACTACATCGAAGGTCCAAACCTAGATCGCTTGCGTCGTCTTCAACCTGAGAATCGCTTCGCGCTTCCTACAATGCTACGTCTTATGACTCCTATTGTAGAAGCCGTGATGTATCTACAGAGTCAGCAACCGCCAATTATCCACCGTGATATCAAACCAGCAAACATTATTATCCCTTCCACAGGAGAGGAACCTGTCCTGGTGGATTTTGGGATTGCAAAGGAGTACGACCAGGACGCAACCACGACAGCGGTCCGCAGACTCTCGCCAAACTACAGTGCTCCTGAACAGTATTCACAGGGGACTAATCCTAGTACCGACGTCTACGGAATGGCTGCAACCTTCTATACATTGCTCACGGGCGTTCCTCCAATAGACGCATTTGAGCGTATCACGCACATGGGAGAGCATGGGACAGATCCGCTCAAGCCTGTGAATTCTTTCGTACCAGAGATTCCTTCCTCGGTTTCTAAAGCAATTCAGCGTGCAATGGCACTTGCTAGCGATCAACGCTTTCCCACAATAGAGGCATTCTGGAAAGCGTTGCAACCTCAATCATTTCTAGCAGCGGCACCGACACCAGTTACTCCCCTTCCGGTAGCACACATATCCAAACCAGCACAGCCAATAGCTTTGCTGGCCTCAGCAATGACAGCACCTAACGTCAATAGACATCAGCATGACTCAGAGCGGCGTCCTGCAAAACGAAGAGTACTGCTTCCTCTCTTTGCATTTCTTGCCTTAGTAGCAATGCTTCTTGGTACATTGTTTGGCACAAGCTTTTTTTCCAAGAATAATCTCTTTAGAAGTTCAGCTTCGGGAGGTATAGCAACAACAAAACCGCATAGCGCATCAACGCATGCACCTTTGCCAACAACGTCTGCCGTTGCCACACAGACTCCGGCATCCACTCCAACTGTTTCTGCAACACCTTCCCCATCGGCAAGGCAGAAACCAACGCCTGCTCCCGCCACTTATCCAAGCTTAAACAAGCAGTATATCGGGAGCATCCATAATACTCCAGGAAACATAGATGGGACCATGACCCTCACTAACGTCCATCAAAATGGCGCAAGTATAGGTGGTGTATTGACCTTGACAAATGGACTCACGGGGACAGCGACACTTACAGGAACCGTTGCGAGCAACAACACATTGCAGTTTCAAGTAACACCTTATACTCAGTATCCGTCGTTACTCTTTCAAGGTCATGTTAATACCAATGGAAGTTTAGCAGGCACCTATTGTAGCATGCAGGGAAACCAGTGCGATTATGCCGCTGGAGGATACGGAACATGGCAGATTTCACCACCTTCTTCGAGTTCTTAGATACCTTCGCACGAAACCGACCTAAAGGAGGCTTGACACATATCAATGGAACCTGTTGCAATGATGAGCTAATCTTCCCATGCCCAGCTCAGAATAATTTTGGCATGCTCGTTGAAATGCGAGTACGTATCACCGAGTATCCCGATAAAGAGCGGTTCAGTCCGCTCGCTGGTAAATGGCCTGTTTAGCTGTTCCTCACTCAGCGTTTCGACATAAGCAATGAGAGCCTCTGTAGCTGTACGCAGGTCTTCTCTGACTGCTTGGAGTGGACGATCTTTACCCTGTTGATAGACTCGCTGGTTTTTCTCCTCTACACTCAAACCTGTCATAGGGTCAGTCTCGTCGCTCTTGCCGTCTGTCTGCAGATACTCCAGAACGCTCTGCTCCCACCATGCAAGATGGAAAACGTTATCCTTGACCGACCAGAATCCGTTGACGCCCTGTGTCGTCAATTGCTCCTCACTCATCGTATCCAGCAGTGCTTCAAATGCGGCGTAGCCGGTCTGCATCAGATTGAGTAGTGCTGCTTTGGACATATGTTGTTGCTTTGCCATAATAGTGCTCCTCTGTTCGATACAAGAAAATACCTTTTAGCTGTTATAGATTCGGCAACTGCCAATCAACCTCTGGTTTGCCAGCCTCTTTTAGAGCTTGGTTGATCTTAGAAAATGGTTTGCTGCCAAAGAAGCCATTACGGGCTGAAAGTGGCGAGGGATGCACGGATTGCACAATGATATGTCGTGTAGTATCGATCAAGCCGATTTTCTTTTGTGCATAAGCACCCCATAACACAAAGACAACTGGCGTTTCTTTCGCGTTCACACGGCGAATAATCGCATCTGTGAAGACTTCCCACCCACGATTTTTATGTGAATTGGGCGTATGAGCACGAACCGTCAACACGGCATTCAACATAAGTATCCCTTGTTGCGCCCACGGTACAAGGTAGCCATTGTTAGGAATGCGAAAACCAACATCTGTGTGTAGCTCTTTAAACATGTTGACCAATGATGGAGGCGGCTTGATACCTGGGCGCACCGAGAAGCATAGACCATGCGCCTGATTGTCGTCATGATAAGGGTCTTGCCCCAACAATAGAACATTCACGTCTTCATAAGGTGTAAGCTTCAATGCATTGAACACGTCTTGCTCTGGTGGAAAAACCGAGTATTGCTCTCGTTCGGCATCGACAAAACGCTGTAGGACCTGGAAATAGGGTTGCTCTAGCTCTTGTGCTAAGAGACTATGCCATGACGAAGGTAGGTCTATCTGCATGTACAACTCTTTCTTACAAAAATGTATTTTAAACAACAGTCGATATCACGAAGTCTCGCACAATGGCTTTTCGGTTGAACTGGCCCTGATTCGGTATGTACTTTCCTTTTCACGTTTTCTATTATAGTCTAAACCAGTAGGTAACATGACAAAAGTCATAGCGACAAAATGTGTCTTTCCGCACTCACATTAACTCTATCTTTCTTCTATACTTGCTTTTGTAAGATAACAGTATTTCACGTCTAACTTAATTAGAAATCATCTTGAGTATAAAAAAGATTGGAGCCACTATCATGGTTACAAATACAGCGAGTACTGACGAAGCAAGAGCAAAAAAGGCGAAGACACGTGCGACAATTCTTGGTATCACCTATAGCGTGGTCATCAATGGAATACTCCCAATTATCATTTTTCAGCTCGTAAAAAACTATACGTCACTTTCAGACTTTTGGGCTTTAGTCATTTCTGGTATCCCTCCCATTCTCGATACAATTGTAGGTGTGGCACGTAAGGGTCAGGTTGATTTAATCGCTGGGATTGCGCTTCTATCTATTGCCATTAACATTTTTCTGATTATACTTGGCGGTAGTCCACGTCTACTACTTGTACGCGAGTCATTTTTCACAGGTGCGTTTGGGCTTGCATACCTTGTCTCCTTACTCTTCCCAAAACCACTCGGTTTCTACTTCGCGCGTCAGTTCGTGACGGGCAATGTGCCAGAGAAAGTTACTTGGTTCAACAGTCTGTGGCAATATGCAGAATTTCGTCATTCTATGCGCGTATCGACGATTGTGTGGGGTGTCGTCTTTGTACTTGAAGTGACGGTACGGACCTATCTCGCATTCACCCTGACGATAGCACAGTCAGTTGTTATCTTACCGATAGTTTGGTATATAGCCTTTGGTGGTGTCATGCTTTGGACAATGCTCTACTCACGAGGAATGCGGAAACGAGGTGATGAAGCACGCGCCGCTCGCCTTGCCCATGAAACTGCCGAAACAAATACAACGGTAACTGCTGAGAGAACTGTTGCATAACAAAAATAAAAAGAGCGATGCTCATGCCAGGTACCTGGCATGAGCATCGCTCTTTTTATTTATGAGGCGTCACTTACCGCAACTTCATCACTTTCTTCTGGTTCTACATAGCCCTCTTCCAGATGACTTTTCCTACGGCTGTAGAGGAAGTACACAAGTAGGCCGAGTGCTAACCAAATGACGAAGCGTAGCAAGGTAGTCAACGACAATGTTGCAATAACTACTAATGAGAGAATGATAGAAAGAATTGGTAGGAATGGCACAAGTGGCACACGATAGCCACGTTTCAAGTCTGGCTGTGTGCGCCGCAAAACGAGCACACCAACGGCAACCAGGACAAATGCTGAAAGCGTACCAATATTGGTGAGTTGCGCCACAATATTGATAGGAATAAATCCAGCAATCAGAGCAACAAACACACCCACAAGAATACTTGAGAGGTATGGCGTGCGAAACCGTGGATGCACACGCGAGAAAAACGGAGGGAGGAGACCATCACGCGACATTGAGAAAAAAATGCGACTCTGACCATAGAGCAACACAATCAACACTGTTGTCAGACCGCAGACCGCACCTACCGAGATGATCGAGCCAGCAGTGTTCAGGCCGAGCAAGATAAGCGCGTGCGATACAGGAGAAGCCACATTCAATTTCTTGTACGACACTATTCCTGTGAGAACGGCTGTTACCGCAATGTAGAGGACTGTACAAATCAGGAGGCTTAAAAAGATACCAATAGGTAGTGCTTTTTCTGGATTTTTTGTCTCCTCGGCAGAGGTTGAAATCTGGTCAAAGCCGATGTACGCGAAGAAGATAACACCCGTTCCCTGTAAGACACCTAAAGCACCAAAGGGAAGAAACGGATGCCAGTTCGCAGCATTGATGTGTCCAAAGCCTACAATAAGAAAGAACACAATTACCGCAAGCTTGACAAAAACAATGATCGTGTTCACACGAGTACTCTCAGCCGTCCCCAAAATCAACAATCCGGTTACAAGCAGAACGATAAGTACAGCAGGTAAGTTAATAAACCCACCCTCAAACAATGAGCTAGTAAGAGTCTTGGGAAGGACGATACCAAACGCACTTTTTAAAAGATCGGCGATATACCCGGACCAGCCGATACTGACAGCAGCAGCACCTACCGCATATTCCAGAATCAAGTCCCAACCAATAATCCAGGCAATTAACTCACCTAGCGTTGCATAAGAATACGTGTAAGCACTGCCAGAGATAGGCACAGTACTGGCGAACTCGGCATAACACAGAGCGGCTAAACCACTCACAATACCTGCTACAACAAACGAGAAGATTAACCCAGGACCTGCATATTTCGCAGCCGCCACACCAGTCAACACAAAGATACCAGTGCCTACAATAGCACCAATACCCAGGAGAGTGATGCTAAATGCTGTCAAAGTACGTTTCAGTCCGTTCTTTTTGTCACCGCTCTGTTTCATGATGAGATCAATCGGTTTGATGCGCCAGAGGTCACTTAACGGTTTACTCGCCATATCCGTCTCTCCTATTCTCGTTCCTGCTTCAACTACCAGACGATATAAAAACATGTTTCTTTGAAGGGATAAGTAGATACTTGCTTCAAAGAAACACTTAAAAATGGGTACTGTCTGGTATACGTGTTTATACGCTGTAAAGGTTACATGTTCTATTTTTCCACTATAACCTCTTCATCACCCGTTTCTCTTTCTGGAAGCATTAGAGCATCAGAACGTAAAGTAAGAAACACATAGAGACCTGCACCCATCACGATGATGCCTGATACTGAGAAAATTGTGTCTATTGGCCCGAACGTACTTCCAAGCCAGGTTGCATGAAAGCCTCGTAATGCTGTGCTGGCAAAGAAGCCAGCCAAAGCGGTTGAAGCCAGTGACGCTCCTGTTATAAGTGGAGTATTGACAGATTGCACACGCCCAACAAACTCACGCGGTATTACACGCAGCATAAGCGGCCCAACAACAGCAATAATACCAGCGTTTGCAAAACCAAGTAGAAAGAACACAATGAAACCAGGAATAAAGGTCGTCATTCTGCCAAACACGATCATCAAGATGCCCCACATAAGAAAGGATATCCAAAAGAGTCTTACTTCGCCAATACGTCGAGCAAAAAAAGCAGCCATAAATAAGCCAAGAATTACACCTGCACCAGCACTTGCACCGAAGAGACCAAGGAGATTTTGTGGCGTATGCAAGTTTTGAATTGCGAACAAGATATAAAGAGCGTTTGATGGCCCTCCTCCAAATTGAAAAAGGATACCAGCAAACAAGATGACAACCAGAACTTTATTGTTTTTGTAGAGACGCAAACCCTCTACAAACTCCCGTAAGAAGTGCTTTTGTTGTCCATGCTTACTACTACGAGTAGATACTGGAGTTTGAACAGCTAAGATAGCGAGAAATGAAACGAGAAATGAGAGTGCATCCAAGAGAATCGCCCATTGTACCCCAAAGATAAAATACAGTGGTGCGGCTAGGGATGGACCAATAATGAGTGATAGATTGAACGAGATACTGGTAAAACTGGTTGCTCGCGTTCGATACACTTCAGGTACGATATCGCCAATAAGTGCAAAGCGCGATGGACCGAAGAACTGAGAGCACACGCTTATCAATACTATCGTTATGTAAATGCAAGCAAGAAACCAGATATTTCCACTATGATTTCTTACGATGAGCGACTGTGGTAGAAGTATGATTACGAATAACAAAAAGATAATACTTCCACGTAGCATATCCATACGCAGCATTGTCTGACGTTTATCCCAGCGATCTACAAACACACCCGCAATTGGTCCAACAAGCAAAAGGGGTATCACACTTGCTAGCGCGACTCCGCTTACAGCGAGAGGTGTCCAGGACTGTCCTTTAGCAAGTTGTGTTGCTACCCAAAGAGTAATGGTTGTAGTGAAGAAAAAATCGCCAATGCTTGAAATGCTCTGCCCAATCCATAACAGGGCAAAGTTACGGTTGATAAACCAAGATACTTTTTGTACAGGCGCAGTTGCAATAGACATACGTCCTCCTATGTCAACAGAACAACATGTTGTTCTTATATACTTCTTATTGGCTATACAGAACGTGATAATTTAGTATATTTACTAAAATTTTCGGGATAGACGCCAGTAGCCTGTGCTGTCATGTTGCAGCATGTTTTCTTCAATCAAAGCACGTAAGAGGTACGGATAGTCGGACGACTGCTGACGGATGATTTCGTTTACTTGCTCTTCACTGTACACAGTGTCAAGCTCGAACGAATCCAACAGGTTTGTTAGCACAACGTTCCGCTTCCCAGCATCTGTTAGTTCGGGCGAGACACGCCAGTAGATACCTTTGTCACGCTGCATCAGTCCAGTACTGGTACTGATTAGCTCGCGGCGCAGGTAGGCAAAATCTTCGTGGTGGCGTTGCAGAATCTCATTCACCCGTGCCTCTTTATAGAACTCACCGTACTCGAATTGATTGGCTAACCACTTGAGGACAACAGAGCGTTTCTTGGGACTGGCTGGAATCTCTTTGAGTCGTGTCCCTTCAAAGAAATCTTTTAAGATTTTTCGCTCCCACGCGTCACCCTCAACATCATCAACAAGCGAGGCCATCTTTTGGGGCGTAAGCAACAACTTGTTTGTGGTACGCAACGCCTCAGCGTTCAACCAGTAGTAGTGGGTGTTGCCATCGGAGCGCATACCCACAAGGTTTAGCTCTTTGAGTTTTGCTAAATGGTGCGAAACTGTTGGTGCTTTTAACTTGAGCAGAGCCGCGAGTTCCTCGACATTGCGCTCTCCGTTTGCAAGAATACCAAGTAACTTGAGCCTGTTCTCATCTGCCAACACTTTAAAAAACTGGAGGAGGGCTTGAAACTCTTCCTGTGACATATATCGCCTCTCTTTCTTTGTAGATATTCATCTAATTAGAAGTATATCTACAAAGATAAGATTTGTCAAGGAGAGGTTTTATTTCTATTGCTCTTGAGGTGGCATCTCTGGATAGGTTGCGTGTGGCTCTTCGTAATCAGACACAGTATAGGATACCTGCTGTTGATCCTCTTGTTGGTAAGGAACATTTGTTGGGGGAGGGTAAGGTACACTTCTTGTTTGATAGCCCTGCTGATATTCTTGATAGGATGATGTTTGTGTTGGTGGTGTGTAATAAATGAAAGGTTTTTTCTGTACTGGTGCTTGTGGTGTAGATTGAAAGAATTTTCCTAGCGGGTAGACATAGCTGAAAAAGTAGATGAGAGCACCAACCCAATGCGTAAAGAATATAAGGACAAGCCATCCAGCTCTGTTTGGAGCTGCTTTTGCTCTATGAAAACAGTCAATAAGCATCCAAATCCAGAAGATGGTTGCCGCCGCTCCTAGCAAAGGACCGATATCCTCAAAGAGGCCAAATAGAAGCATGATTGTATCTCTTTCTTATGATGCAATTTGTTCTGTTATCTATTTATACGTATAGTGTCACGCAAAATCAAATAGTGTGGGAACCGATCAGAACAGATGAACGAGGATACGTTGTTTGTAGGGACCGATTCATTGCGTCCTCGTGGCAACCAACCGCCGACGAGGACGCGATGAATCGGTCCCTACACAGGGTTTATATCCGTAATCTGTGATTTTAATGAACCACCTATAACTACTGTATGTCCAGTCGGAAGCGATGGGTCCACTGCTGCTTGCGCGATAGCTTCACCCATCTCGGTAGCAGTGGGTAAAGGGCCTATGGTAGTACGTCTATGCTCGGTAAGGCCTGGAGCGGCGCGTTCCAGCAGTTTAGGCGTGATGGTGCCTTCAATGAGGTCGCCTGTTACGACAAGTAGGCGAATACCACGTGAAGCCAACATATCTTGTTGAGCGCGTAATGCTTGTTCGCCAGCATGTTTAGATGCCGCCACGGGGGCATATGCGGGTATTTGCTCCATCTTTCCATAGAGATGTGCCCAGTGGCTTGTTATAAAAACAACCGTGCCTCCACTTGTCATCAGAGGCAAGGCGTGTTCTAAGAGGACAAGTTGTGCATCATGGTTGATATGCATGGGGTACTCAGGGTCAACGGCGAGCAGATCACGTTCCATGCCACCTGAGGCGTTGAGTACAAGCAGATCGAGAGTACGATGCCATGCTTTTAAGTCGGTAAAAAGGCGTTGAACATCGTCCAGTCGGGTGATGTCACACCCAACTGGCAATGCTTGTTGACCACGCTGTTCTATCTCAGAGGCAACCTCTTTTGCTCGTGCCGCTTTGTTACGGTAAGTAAGCGCGATATCATAGCCTCGCTCTGCTAATGCTAGCGCAGTTGCCGCCCCGATACCACGAGAACCGCCAGTAATGAGTGCAACATGTGTAGTCATTTGCTTACCCTTTTTGTGATACGTCTTGGAGCGTGACCTCGCGGCCTTGCTGTGCGGAGGCGTAACATGCATCAATCACGCGCACACGGCGCAACCCCTCACTACCATTATACAGCGACCAGTTTCCTTCGCTGATAATCTGGACAAACTCGCGTACAACGGTTATATGGCCTTCGCCTTTGAACACCTGAGGATGTATTGTGGCAGGTTCACCCGCGACATCAGTATAGATGTCAAGTGTGTCTTGCCAGTTATAGTGCTTTACATTAATCTCAGCACCGCCATCAGTTCCATACAACGAAACCCCAAAGTCATCGCCAGCACTGCTATGTGTTGCCCAACTTGCTTCAAGAAGCAGAGTTGCGCCGTTTGAGAGACGTAAAAATGCTGTTGCTAAGTCTTCCACCTCAAATGCATTGCCCGATCCAGACTTTTTTGCCCTTGGATCTACTCCCTTACCATGCTTGCCAAGTTCAGAATAGGTCGAGGCACTGACCGTCAATATTTCTGGTTCGCCAAGGAGGTGCAGGGCCATATCCAGAGCATGGACACCGAGGTCGATCAAGGGACCACCACCTGCCATCTCTTTACTACTAAACCATGTGCCTGCCCCAGGAATACCGCGTCGTCGCATCCAGTACGCCTTCGCATAGTAGATATTGCCTAGCTTACCCTCATCTGAGTAGCGCTTGAGCACTTGGACATCGCCTCGTGTGCGATGGTTGAAGACAACCTGCAAAACACGGTTCGCTTTTGTCGCTGCTGCGACCATTGCTTCTGCCTCCTGAGAGGTACGGGCGAGAGGTTTTTCGCAGAGGACATGCATGCCACGCTCAAGTGCTTCGATAGCAATGGGAGCGTGGAGATAATTGGGAACGGCCACGCTCACAGCGTCCAGGTCGTCACGCGAAAGAAGTTCATGATGATAGCGGTAGAGATTCGGAATGGAGTACGTTGTACCTAACGCATGTAATTTCTCTTCTTCAAGCCCTGCTAACGCCACAATTTCTACGTTTGGTAACAGGCTATAGCCCTTTAGAGCCATCTCTCCACCATAGCCTAGACCAATAACACCCACACGAAGAGGCCCAGTATGTTGTTGCATGAAATAAAAAACTCCTTTATTGAGTAAGACGCCTTACGGTCTCCCTGACCATCACGGATCACGGCGCGCCATTAACCCTTGTTGCCATGCGTAGACCGCGGCTTGTGTGCGGTCTAGCATATGTAGTTTGCTCAAAATGTTACTGACATGGCCCTTTACTGTTTTTTCACTAATGATGAGCTTTTCTGCAATTGCTGCATTTGAAAGGCCATCAGCTATAAGACGTAGTACATCTAACTCGCGGTCACTTAAATCGGTAAAAAGATTTGGTGTATCACGTCTTGCACCCCGAATCTCTTGTACCACGCGAGCAGCAACACGTGGGTGAAGCACGGATTCACCTCGTGCCGCCTTACGCACCGTGTCTGCAAGCTCTTCTGGTCCCACATCCTTTAAAACATAAGAAAGAGCACCAGCACGGAGAGCGGGGAAGATGTATTCATCTTCATGATAAGAGGTCAGGACGATCACTTGTGAGTGTGGACTAACCTGCTTTACCTGCCGTGTTGCCTCCACACCGCCAATACCACCCATCACAAGGTCCATCAGCACTACATCAGGGACAAGTTCAGCCGCCATTTGTACAGCCATTTCGCCTGAGTCAGCTTCACCTAAGACGAGTAGGTCAGGTTGAAGTTCCAGGAACATACGCACGCCATTTCTGACAAGGGCGTGGTCATCGGTAATCAAAATCGTGATTTGTTCAGGCATTGACCAACCCTCTTTTTACACATGTGCAACACGTGCAGATTTAGTGGGATGCACTCCTAGTTTTTCACAGTATGCGGTAACATGAGTACCTTTACCAGGACTACTTTCTACACGCATATCTCCCCCGAAGGCTTGCATACGCTCTTGCATAGAAAGAAGCCCGACACCACGCCCATCGCGTTGCGAATTATCAAAACCTTGACCGTTATCGTCTATAGTCAAGGTAACGATATCATCAACGATAGAAAGCTTTATCTGTACAAGTGTTGCCTGACTGTGACGCGCTACATTCGAGAGTGCTTCTTGTGCGACGCGAAAAAGGGCCTCTTCTACGGTAAGGGGAAGTGTCTGTTGTCCCTCTATCTGCAATTTGGCGATAATGCCCGTCTGCTGCATCCATGAGGCCATGAGTTCACGCAAAGCCTCAACCAAACCCTTGCCTTCAAGGGCAGCAGGACGTAATTCCTTGATCAGCGTGGTGAGTTCTTGTTGTGCCTGATGTACTAATGTTTCAGTCTCATCTAAACGCTTTTTTGCGGCTCCCAAATCGCGTCCAAGCAATACTTTTACCGCTCCAACTTGCATAGAGATTGCGAAGATTTGTTGCTTGACGCTATCGTGCAGGTCACGTGCAAGGCGATTGCGTTCCTCTAAGGTCGCAAGTTGTTGACGCGTTTCAAGCAGGTGCTGCAACTGCTCTGCCATGGTGTTAAAACGGCGTGTTAGTTGCCCCAGCTCATCGCCCGACGTATCACGAGCAACTACTGAAAAGTCTCCTCGGCTCCATGTATCAGCCACCAGCGACAGTTGCTTAAGACGTTTTGTCAAGCTATGCGCGGTGATAAAACCAAAAATCGCGCCTGGAATTGCGGCAAACAAGGTGAGAGGGACAATAGATTGAGGAAGAAAGGGAAGTATAGACAAGTATATCTGCCAGACATTGGGAAGAACGCGACGCTCTAACAACGCTCCGTATATCTGTGAATTCGTACCGACAATGGAAGCAACTGCTGTTTCGGTCATATTAGATGTTTGATGCGAGAGACCCTTATCGCTTGTTTTTACCGAAAGTGCTGATTGAAGATTGGCAGTATCTTGCGTCGAAAGTTGCGCGTATAGGGCGGCATCAGACGACGTGGCATGTGTCCCGATAGAGGCAATGACATGTCCCTGTGCATCAACAATAGTAAGAAAAGTCACAGGTGAATTGAAAACTGGATTATTGTTCGCGGTCTCAAGCCCATGCAGGAACGCAGTTATAGATGCAGTATTAGGTTTACCTTGCGAAAAGTAGGGCGATGCCTGTTGTGCCTGGTTGTACGCAGCCGAGGCAACAAGTTGAGGTTCATTTGAGCCAAGGTACAAGAACGCGATTGAGAACAGGATGAGTTCGATGACAAAGATGGTTGCCACCGTAATCAGGGTGTAGGAAAAAGTTAGTTTCCATTGCAAACGACGAAATGGAGAAACAATGCGTTGTATAGCCATAATATTTTCCCGATCACGAGTGGATACAGATATGATTAGTATAACATATATCTGTAGGGGTCTAATTCATTACACCCTGTGAGCGATGTACAAAGCTAGCAGAACGTTTCAACATCCCTCCAACATGGACAATCGCCAACAGGGTGTAATGAATTAGACCTCTACAAATCTATTCGTAGCGTAACACTTCTAATGGACGGACGCGAACCGAACCCCATGCCACAAGCGCAGCAGTGAGCATGGCTAACAGTGCCGAACCACCAATGAGACTCAAAACGATCAAGGCTGATACACTGAAAGCGACACTGAAGAGCAGGTTGCCAAGCAAGATGATAGCACCTGTTGTGAGTAGCATAGCGAGCAATGCGCCAACACCACCAACGATACCGTTCTCAATCATAACTTCGCTCAGGACAATGCTACTCGTGTACCCAACCGCTTTCAGAATACCCAGTTCGCGTCTGCGTTCCAGCATGGCTAAGGCAACAGCGTTGGCGATGATGATGACGCCAGCGATAACCGAAAGTGAAGCGATAGCGATCAGCATATCCAGGATGCTATTGAGTAGCTGTTGAATGTAGGCACCAATATCAGCCAGGTTTTGTACCGTCGCGTTAGGAACAATTTTAGCCAGTTTGTCCAGCGCGTTGTTTACTTGAGCCTGATCAATTTTCATGTAGGTGACAGTTGTCGAGCCAGTCTTCGCAGAACTGAATGCATTGACAGTACTTGATGCCGCTAGTACACTGCCCACATTACTCACACCAGACGTGCGAGCATAAGTACCAACAATAGTCAACGTTTTCTGTGTCTTACCGTCTGCACTGGCGAGAGTGATGGTATCACCTAGTTTGAGATGCATTCCGAACGGGCCACTGCTGGTCAATAAATCACTAATCAAGATGTTGTTTGTTCCTGCATCGCTTGCGTTCAAAGTTCGACCATGTGTCATCGTCGATGTAGGCGTACTATGGGCTAGATCGTATCCTTCAACAGTGCTCAAGAATTGGATGGTGCTTTGACGGTCATCCGCCGCCGTCGGCAAAGCTTGTTGCAACGGTTTCCCATTGATAGCAACTGGCATGGCTTGCGTGAATGTATCGGTACGGCTTTTAGTGAGACCGGGAAGTGTGCTGAGTTTCGAGTGTAACGCTGTTGTGTCATTGCCGGTTGTGGTTGCGACAACGTTATAACTCAAGTTTTGAGCAAATGAGTTGCTGATCTGCACTTGCAGATCTTGCCCCAGCGCAAGGACGACACCGACAGTAAAGACACCGATAAACAAGGCAAGTAGTGTGGTTGTAGTACGTGTACGCTGACGACCAATATTGCGTAAGGCCATCTTCGTGCTGACCTTCCAGGTACGCGGCAAGAGTACAATAACGATACCCATGAGTGATGCAGCAAACAAGAGCATACCAAAGACAGGTAACACAAGGTACAACAGGACCGAAGCAGCGATGCCTACAAGGATCAGGGCAAGGTATTGTATGTTAAAGCGTTCTGGTACAGGTAGTTTGCTAATCGTAAAGACTACGAGACCAAAGAACACACTGAGCAAAAGCAAGAAGGCAAATGTACCGTAAACGGCTTCTATTCCTAGCAACACATCGTTGTTGAGAATGACAATCGCTAATGCACAGAACAGAACCGACAGGACTATCAACAAACCAATTGTCAAAGCAATACTGCTCACGCCTCTGCTCTCGGCCTGGTCACGGATAACATTCAGCGGACGAATATTGGCTGCCTGTACGATTGGCATGAGGCCAAAGATCAAGGCGGTTACTAAGCCAATGGCGACACCACCAGCGACGGTCCAGGGATTGACTACAAATGGGACAATGAGACCGATATTTTGCATCAAGCCACGTACTATGTAGCTCACACCAATGGCAGCCGCTGCACCAACAACGCCACCAACAAGACCAAGTAGGCTAGCTTCTAGGCCAAAGAGCAGGTAGAGATCGCCACGACGATAACCGGATGTTTTGAGCATCGCAATCTCTGTCTTACGCCGTGACAAGAGCACTTGCATCGTGTTGACGATACCAACACCACCAATCAGAAGAGCGAGCAAACCCGCGATTTCTAAGAACTTACTGATATTGTCGATTGAAGATTGCTGCGCTTTAAGTGCATCAGCAACCGTTTGTGTTGAGACAAGCGGAAATTGCTTCGTAATAGCTTTGGCAGCAGTAGTGGTATGAGCTTGATTCGCCGTTGTCACATCGACAGTACTGTAAGAGGCATCTGTTGTAGTGACAGCTTGGTAATCGTGGGTCGAGATGAGTACAAGGTTGCCAGCTTGGGCAAATGTGCCTGTATTCGCGACAACACCCGCGATTTTTACGTGGTAGGTCTGACCTGAACCAGCATTGGTTTTGGTGAACAGGTCAAAGCTGTCGCCCGCCTTTTTATGATACTTGTCAAGAAAGCCTTGCGTGACGATAACCTGATTGTTTGTCAAAAGGCTAGAGACACTACCATTGCTTGGTGTCGTGAATGCTGGTTGTGCGACAACGGGATAGTTAGCCGGAGTAACTGCATCGACGGTAAACGATTGAAACGATGAACCAGTAGCACTTAGAGCACCATTCGCGCTGATAACGGCGGTATAGTTCGTGATGGTGCCATCGCTTTTCAGTTTTGCGAAGAACGAAAGGTCACTTTGTTTAAATGGCGCGCTCTGTGCGGTTACGGCGATATCGCCACCGTTCGCGTCACGTGTATTTGACGTAAGCGAGCTTTGTAGCATGAAGCCAACCAGTTGTAAGGCAACAATTGCCATTACGCCAACGGCGACACAAAAGACTGCCAGGACGGTTCGTTGTCCCCCTCGAAGCAGCGAACGAGATGTATAATTGAAGTACATCGAGGTTTTCATGATTGTATTTTCCTCTCACAAAGAGTCGAGAACGAATATATAAAAGAGTTATTGGGTTTACTATCACACAGAGCTAACGTACAGCAGACGACGTTTCATGCTCTCGAATGCTCTCTTCTTGCAAAGTATTTTTGCCATTTAGGTCCGTTGGACAAACTACGTAAAGACCCGCACCGTAAGCAATTACAGCTCCAATAAAGCCAAGTGCCATTTGTAAAGAGGCAGTATTTTGTTGTCCATAAGCAAGAAATGTTTCACCACCGAGCCATGCATAGACAATCATGGCAAGACCGAAAACGGCTGCAAGTATTTCTGGAATGTGTCGTGTCGTCATGCTTAGAACAAGGGCGACGATTGCCACAATAACGAGCAACGTCCCGATCACAACATGAAGTGGTATGACGAATGTATGAGTGAATGACCAGCTCCACGCATTCCCTCCTGGGAGAGAGTCAGGGAACTGAACATAGAGGTTCACCAGCATACCGAACACGTATTGAATAACCAAGAGGATAAGCGTCACAAGGAATATACCACGCAACACGTTTAGACGAGTTTTTGTTTGGTTCATGATGTCTTTTCCTTATACCTGAATGGTTGTGATACTGTGTAAATGAGTGCGATACATCGTCGGTGCAATTCATTGCGCCCCTACTGGGTGATCCTGCCATTGGTGTTGTCGATTTCAGCTAGCTTGCCATCGACGATACGCAGAGCATGATCCGCATGTGAAGCCACAACGGGGTCATGGGTGGCAATGATAAAGGTTTTTCCGGTCTGCTCACGCAGTTCTGCAATAAGTTTGAGGACATTTTCGCCATTCTTTGCATCAAGGTTGCCCGTTGGCTCGTCTGCAATCACAAAGGCCGGGTCAGTCGCTAGTGAACGAGCAATAGCCACACGCTGTTGTTCGCCGCCAGAAAGCTGATTGGGACGGTGGTCAAGTCGATGTGAAAGGCCGACTAAAGCGAGAAGTTCTTGTGCTCGTGCGGATGGTGAACCTTTATGCTTGCCAACATACAGAGGAACCTCGACGTTTTCTTGCGCGGTCAGCGTAGGTATCAAGTTGAACGCCTGGAAAACCATACCAATTTTGCTGTTACGAACCGCGGCCAGTTTACTTTCGGACATCCGTGTGATATCAACACCGTCGATAAAGACCTGTCCAGTAGTTGGATTGTCCAGTCCAGCGATGATACCAAGCAATGTGCTTTTCCCTGAACCAGATGGACCAACGATGGAGACAAACTCGCCGCTCATAATCTGAAAACTAATGCCTTTGAGAATATTGATGCGCTCTTTACCAAGTGGAAGTGTTTTAGTGATATCGCGTACATCCATGACGACATTCTTTGAAGTATGTTCTTGTATAGTTGGAAGTGTTAGCTGAGTGTTCATTCGTATTTCCTGCTTTCTCTTTATCTCTGTTTGCAAGGGTTTGTTGTAACCTCTGTGCTAAGGATAAGCGGAAACGCTCTTTTTGGCATGCGTCTGGAGACGTGTTGTAGGGGGGACTTTAGGCGGGTATTAAGAAGAAAAATGTGATCAAACTGGCCGATGTGAAATTAGAGCTATGGGTGAATGCGCTGATTATTAGCTAGCATTTCGATAAACTTCTGTATGCGACTGATACGGGTCTCCGATTTTTTAGCCGTGTGGATGCTGAAAAGGATAGCATAGCGGTTTCCACTATCCAGTGTGTTAAAGAAATCTTTTGCCTTCTGGTTTTTGTCCAGTTCGTATTGAAAATCATCAGGTACCGTTATTTTGCTTTGCGGTTCGTAGGCTGCTTCCCAACGACCATCAGCTTGGGCCAGTTCCACCTGCCGTATTCCTGCTGCTTGCATTCTACCTTCAGATAGCAGTATTGCTACTTTGCCACAATTCACTTTGGACCAGATACTCTTTGGACTTCGCGGAGTAAATTTTTGCAACCAGTACTGATCGTCAAAAGAGGCTTTTTGACCATCAATCCAACCATAGCAAAGAGCAACCTCCACAGCTTCCAAATAAGATAGAGAAAGTATGCCTGTCTCTTTCTTAGCTATTTTGAGCCAAACGCCCTTTGTATCATTATGGTGTTCTTCGAGCCATACTTCCCAGTCTTTTTGAGTTTCAAAAGGCATAATTGGGAGATTATTCGTGTTCTTCATACTGTTTAGTATACAAAACCTTGAGTAAAAATCAAGCCCGTTTAATGCCTCGTCACTATATGTATTGCTCTGTCTAACGCGTTTTCGGCACTTTCCTGAATTGTTTCGCTTAGTCCGGGATGGGCATAGAGAATTTCGTCAAGGTCTGTCAAGGTCGCGCCCATTTCAATGGCGAGCGCAAGTTGACCTATGATGTCACCGGCATGAGGTCCGACAAGAGTTGCACCTAATAACACGCCTTCGTCTTTTGTGGCGACAATTAGCGCGACACCATTGTCAGCATTTAAAGTCAAGGCGCGTCCGTTGGCGGCCAATGGAAAGCGTCCAGTTGTGAGAGTATAGCCTGCCCTTGTCGCCCCTTCTGCCGTGTAGCCAACGGTTGCGAGTTCGGGCGTTGTATGGACAACAAGTGGCGTGACTAGCGGGGCAAATTGGACGCGTTGCCCTACAAGCACCTCTGCCGCTATCTTGCCCTGTTTGATGGCGATGCTTGCCAGTGCTTGACCACCTGTACAGTCACCGACAGCGTAGATATGCGGTACGCTCGTCTGCTGCATTGTATTGACAGCGATGCCTCCGTTTTCTGTCATCTTCACACTTAGCGCGTCAAGGTGTAACCCTTGTGTATTGGGAATAGCTTTCTGCGAAGAGAGCACATAAGCATCATTTACATCAATTATGTTGTTCTTCATGGTGATCTGCTCAATACCCAATTTGCGTAAGCCAGCTTGTACCAGTCGTAGGGCTGCAGGTTCAATACCCGCGAGTAGCTGTTCACCAGGAGAATAGAGCTTGATTTTGACATTGAGGCGCGCAAAGAGTGTTGCAAGTTCCAACGCAATATAATCATCTCCAACAATACTGATGCTTTGCGGTAACTGCGGCAACTGTAATAGTTGTTCGGGTGTTATGGAATTTTTGGTAGCGTAAGGTGCAGATGTAGCACCTGTAGCGATGATACAGTCTTCAAACTTGAAACGATGCGTACCATATTCACCCTCTACACGTACCTCTTGCGTGTTAATAAACCAGCCAATGCCCTTTACTATCTCGATACGGTTGCCATCGAGTAGGCGACGCACTCCGCTTGAAAGCCGTTCGACGACGCCTTGTTTCCATGTTTGCATGGTTGCCCAATCAAAGGAAACAGCCTCGGCATATATGCCCATTGTGGCGAGATCGTCGGAGCGCATCTGCTGATAGCGTTCGGTTGCTGAAAGCAGGGCTTTGAGTGGAATACAGCCACGATTAAGGCATGTTCCACCGACGGCATCAGGCTCAACAATCGTGACATGTCTGCCTAGTTGAGCGGCCCGAATTGCTGCCACATAGCCACCCGGTCCTGAACCAAGCACCAGCACATCGACCGCCGTTGTAACATCTCCAACAACCATGAACGTTTGCCTTCCTACTTACGCTTACTTGATGCCAATTCTTACGCGATAACTCAAGTACCAGGGAATAGGTTCTTCGCCTATAACTCTGTGCGCTACCTCTTTGAGTTGAGCAAGGCCAAGTTCTTGTTCCGTCACGCCTTGTCTGAGATAGCGAAAAAATCCCCAACTGATGACAAATCCTATAAGGCGGGCCGCATTGCCGTACTCTATGTTGTGTAGGGTAATCTCTTTTGTATAGCGGAAACGCTTGCTTTCTCGCATACGTTCCAAGTGCTTCTCTTTTGACCACGACTTTACATTGGCGTCAAGTCCTCGTTCGACTCTCAGGGTACGAAAACGAGCCATCACCTCATTTTCACTTTGCTCAACCTGCCAATGTATGGTAAAGGGTACATCATAATCATACGCGGCGAACACACCACCCGGACGTAGGATGCGTGCAATTTCCGCGAACGTCGGTTCTGGCTCCATCCAATGCAACGCCTGTGAACATGTCACAATATCAGCACTATCCGATGGCAGGTTCGTCTGTGTAGAGAGACCATCTTGATACGTAACATTTTTGCTATGCGGATATTGTGAGGTTTGCATTTCTGCTTGACGACGCATATCGGCATTTGGCTCAATACCAATTACATGTTCTGCTCTGTCAGCCCACATTAATGTTGAGAGACCTGTACCACTACCCACGTCTACAACAAGATGAGGTCGCTGTATTTGGGCAAGTTGTGTCAACACATCTTTAACAACGGGAGGTGACTGAGGACGATATGCATCATATGACTCTGCGCCACCCGACCAGATATTGATTGTTTGGCTCATTTGCACATCCTATCTCTACAGCATATCCAGCATCAGTTGCTGTGGTTGTTCGACTAACTCTTTGAAATGCGTCAGAAATTTGCCAGCCATTGCACCATCAATTACTCTGTGGTCGAATGACATAGCAAGAGGCATCATGGCGCGAGCCTCTATGGTCCCATTACGTACAATGGCTTTTTCTTGAATGCGTCCAACCGCAAGAATTGCCACCTCTGGGTGATTGATAATGGGTGTGCCCGTATTGCCACCAAAGCTGCCAACATTGTTGAGCGTGAAGGTGCTACCAGCTACCTCTTGCATCGTCAACGAGCGGTTCTGTGCTCCTGCGATAAGATGCTCTAACTGGTGGGCGATTTGCATGACGCTCAGTTTGTCAGCATCGCGCAAGACGGGGACAAGGAGGCCCTCTGGCGAGTCGGCTGCGATACCAATGTGATAGGTGTGTTTGTAGACGATCTCGCGCTTCTCTTCGTCAAGGCTTGCATTGAAGATAGGAAATGCTTTAAGAGCTGGCAATAGTAATTTGACCAGTAATGGCATGTACGTGAGACGGATGCCACGTTGCTCCGCAAGAGGTTTTAGCATAGTACGCAATGCGACAAGCTCGGTTGCATCGAGTTCGTCAAATGAGGTTGCATGCGGAATGGTACGCCAAGACTTCTCCATACGTTCGGCGATGCGTCGCCGTAAGCCAGTCAGAGGTTTGCGCTCCTCCGTAGTGGTAAATGCTTGTGCCGTTATATGTCTTGCGGCTTCCTGTGTTGCTTCAGATATAACCTCCTGCGGCTCGACCTGCGTTATGCTGTACATTGGCGACTCGTGCGTTTCGCTGAAGGTACGATGAGCTGGCTCAGTGCTTTTTGTCGCTCCATTTGTGCTATTGTTACTTCGTTCAGCATATTTTTGTACATCTTCTAGCGTGACGCGTCCGTTAGGATGTGAAGGTGTGACTTGCTCAAGATCAATGCTCAACTCGAAGGCACGTTTACGTACAGCAGGGGCGGCTAGAACGCGTTGCTTTGTTGCAGTGGTGTTCGTCGTTGCGGAAACAGGAGAAACGTCTGAGAGTACGGTTTCGGCTTTAATGGGATGTTCTGTTGTAGTGGGCGAAGCACTACCGCTCGCGCTCGCTTGGAATGCTGTCTTGAAGGTGACAAGGACCTCGCCCAGCTTTGCTACGTTGCCTTCTTGCACACGGATAGTATCGACGGTTGCGGCAACGGGTGAGGGTATCTCCACAACGGCTTTGTCTGTTTCGACTTCGACCATCGGTTGATCGAGCTTGACGGTATCACCAGACTGAATAAGCCAGCGACGTATCTCGGCCTCCTGCATCCCCTCGCCAAGGTCAGGCAATTTGAACTCTTGCATACGTTTGTCCTCTCTGTAATTGAGCTTCCCTATTTATCTGTTTTCTTTCTCTCGCTCATTGCCTCTAGTACAGCAGCACGAATGATTGATCTCACAAAAGGCTCTTTTGCGTCCGTGTATCCTACACGATCAAAGCCATATTTTTCTGCCAGCTCCCGTTTCAGTACATCATATTGCTGTGCAGACTCTGGATGCAGACGTAAATAATCGCGGAAGAGCAACATCATAGCCCATTGGTCATGACCCTTCTCTAACATATGAAGGTGAACCAAATGTGGCTTCGTAGTGATATCGCTTGGCTTACGAAAATAGTACCTTCCAGGAATGCCATTCTCACCAAAGTAGGCGTAATCGAGTGCTTCAAGCGGCTTCACGCAGGACGAGACAAGAGAGATGTCGCGGATGACAAGCATAATGTCGAGAATCGGTTTCGCGCTTAAACCAGGAATGGAGGTGCTACCAACGTGCTGTATGTCTATAAGATAATCACCTATAGCATCTTGAATACGTGCCTTCTCCTCCTCATACATGTGAGGCCATTGAGGATTGTAGTCAACAATGACAACTTGTCCTGTGTCCAAGACGCCCTCCATCTGTTCAAACTATTCTTCCATCACGGCTTGAATAGCGGTCAATACGCGTGCAGGTGTGGGTACATAGTAGTCTTCTTGTCCCGGTACGGGATAGGGCGTGTCATAGCCAGTGACACGGCCAACGGGTTTGAGCAACGAGTAGAGGCAGTGGTCGTTGATGATAGAGACGATCTCGGCTCCTACACCACCTGCTCGTCCGGCTTCGTGAACGATAATGGCTCGTCCAGTTTTTTCGACGGAGGCAACGATAGCGGCTTCGTCGAGAGGCCAAATGGTACGTAGGTCGATGACTTCAACGCTGGTGCCTGTTGTTTGCTGAGCCTTCTTTGCGGCCTCAAGTGCGACAGGTATCATTGCACCATAGGCAAAGATGCTGACATCAGTTCCCTCTTGTACGATGTTGGCCTTGCCAAGTGGAAGCGTATAATGCTCTTCGGGCGTCTCTTGTCGAAACGAGCGGTAGAGTTTGATATTTTCAAGAAAGAGAACGGGATCAGGGTCGGCAACTGCTGAGGCAAGTAAACCTTTTGCATCGTAGGGATTTGAGGGAATAACGACTTTGAGGCCCGCCGTTTGCATAAAGACTCCCTCAAGGCTATCCGAATGCAGTTCGGGCGTGCGTACACCACCACCATAGGGGGCACGTACAACGAGCGGACATGTTCGCACGCCAGCACTACGAAAGCGCATACGGGCCGCTTGCGAGACCAACTGGTTCATGCATACAAAGAGGAAGCCCGCAAATTGTATCTCCGCGATTGGACGGAGGCCATAGACCGCCATGCCAATCGAGCTACCAATAATCGCCGACTCGGATAGAGGCGTATCAAACACGCGCTGCTCGCCAAACTTCTGTTGTAATTTTTCTGTAACACGGAACACACCACCGTTGACACCGATGTCCTGTCCCAGCATTACCACACGCGAATCGCGCTCTAATTCTAGTGAGAGGGCATTGTTCAATGCCTCGATCATAGTCATCTGCATGCTTATTTTCTCCACGTAAATGTATTTAATCCCTGTAGGGACCGATTCATCGCGTCCTTTTGGCAATCAACATCGACGAGGACGTGATCAATCGATCCCTAATGAACATTGACACCGAATACGGTCATTCCCTCGGTAGGGACAGCAATTGATTGCGCCCGACTGCACCAGCGAAGCGAAGTGCGGTCTCTCCCCGGCGTCAATGCAGGGACTGGACATTGCTTCGCTCGTCCAGGGGCGCAATCAATTGCTGCCCCTACCGTCATTGCTGTTTTCGGGTGTCAAAATTCATCAGGTGACGCTGCAGGTCTTCGCGTTGGGCTTGTAGGCGGGGTGAAAGAGTTTCGGACATGTAGTCAAAGAAGCCATCGGGCGCGGGTACTGGCATTGACTCGGCCTCGGTAACGGCTTGATTGATCTCTGCTTCAACCTCGTTGACAAGCTGTTGGTTTTGGTCTTCCGAAAGCAAGCCTTGTTTGATTAAGAAGCGTTGGAAACGTGTTATTGGGTCTTTGAGCCGCCATTCCTCGATCTCTGATGCGATACGATAACGTGTAGGGTCGTCAGCAGTGGTATGCGCTCCAATACGATAGGTGAGGGCCTCAATCAGCGTTGGACCGTATCCAGTACGAGCACGTTCAACCGCTTGTTGCATCACGTCGTAGACAGCGAGGATATCATTGCCATCGACGAGGACACCGGGGACGCCAAAGCCTGCGCCACGTGAAGCAATTGTGGGAGCGGCAGTTTGTTTGTAACGTGGTACGCTAATGGCCCAGCCATTATTTTGCACAAACAACACAACAGGGGCTTGAAACACGCCCGCGAAGTTCAAGGCTTCGTTAAAATCGCCTTCGGAGGTTGCACCATCGCCGCACACACCAACGGAAACAGAATTATCACCCGCAATTTTTGCCGCCATACCAAGACCAACCGCATGCAGCATTTGCGTAGCGATCACGATCTGTATGGGCATACAGTGCGCTTCTGCTGGATAGGCAGGTGAGTAGCCTCGAAACGAGTAAATAAGTGTCGGGATGGGGATACCTTTGACCATGAGCGATGCGATTTCACGATAGGAGGTAGAGAGCCAATCGTGTGGCTGCAGAGGAGCAGCTAAGCCAACCGAAGCAGCTTCTTGGCCCACCAATGACCCAAATGTTGTTGCGCGTCCCTGTCGTTGTAGTGCAATGATTTTGTTGGAGAAGGCCCGTCCGAGGTGCATAAAGCGATAGAGTTGTAGCAAGCGTTCAGTACTCAGGTCGGGCCTTGTTCGTAGAAGGTTGCCTTCCACATCAAGAATCTGATACGCTTCCATGCTTTGGTCAATTTGTTGGGTCGTCACATCAGGCTCCTTGCTTGTCTTTTCTTAAATCCGGTAGGGACCAATTCATCGCGTCCTCGTGGCAATCAACCGCCAACAAGGACGCGATGAATTGATCCCTACCAGATGGTCTATTGCGTTGAAAGACTAAATAACCAGGGGGCTTCTTGTTTGCGGCGTTGCTCGTAGGTGGAAATCTCTTCGTTGTGTGAGAGAGTCCAGCCAATGTTGTCGAGACCTTGAAGCAAAGCTTCTTTACGGAAATGGTCGATATCGAAATGAATAACACGTTTACTTGGCGTGACTACAGTTTGTGCTCCAAGATCGACGCTCAACGTATAGCCTTCTTGCGCCTCAACCTCCTTAACGAGTTCTTGCACAATTGCATTCTCAAGGGTAAGCGGTAGAATACCGTTGTTGAAGCAATTGTTGTAGAAGATGTCGGCGAAACTGGGTGCGATGATACAGCGAAAGCCATATTCGCGAATAGCCCAAGGAGCATGCTCACGTGAGGAGCCGCAACCAAAGTTGTCACCAGCAATGAGAATGCTGGCACCCTTGTAGCGCGGTTGGTTCAAGACAAACTCAGGATTTGGGGTTCGTCCATCGGCAGCGAAACGCCAGTTGGCAAAGAGCGCATCGGCGAAGCCTGTACGTTTGATTGTTTTGAGGAAACGCGCAGGCGTGATTTCATCGGTGTTGACGTTTGTGCGATCCAGTGGCATAGCCAATCCGGTGTGTACAGTAAATGGTTCCATGATATGTATTTATGCCTCTCGAATATCTACGAAATGTCCAGCGATAGCGGCGGCGGCAGCCATAGCAGGGCTTACAAGATGGGTACGTCCACCACGTCCCTGACGACCCTCGAAGTTGCGGTTGCTGGTCGAGGCGCAACGTTCGCCCTCAGTAAGACGGTCGCCATTCATGGCAATACACATACTACAGCCAGCCTCGCGCCACTCGAAGCCTGCATCGCGGAAAATGTCGGCGATACCCTCTTCCTCGGCCATGCGACGTACCTGTGTTGAACCAGGAACGACCATTGCGCGAACGGTTGATGCGACATGTTTGCCTTTGACATATTGTGCCGCCATACGCAAGTCTTCTAAACGCGAGTTGGTACAGGAGCCAATGAAGACGGTATCAAGTTTGATATCAGTAATTTTTTGTCCAGCTTGCAGCCCCATGTATGCAAGGGCACGCTCGTAGCCCTCTCGTTTAAGCACGTCTTGCTCGGCTTCTGGGTCGGGAACGGAGGCGGTTACATCGGCGACCATACCAGGGTTGATACCCCATGTCACCTGTGGTCCAAGGCCATCGACATTGATTTCATACACACTATCGAAGGTTGCATCGGGATCGCTGGCAAGTTGTCGCCATGAAGCTACAGCTTGATCGAAGAGTTCACCCTTTGGGGCGTAACGGCGTCCCTTGATATAGGCAAAGGTGATGTCGTCGGGAGCAACCATACCGGCGCGCGCACCCGCTTCAATCGCCATATTGCAGAGGGTCATGCGGCCTTCCATCGAGAGGCTACGAATTGTCGAGCCGCTAAACTCGATTACATGACCTGTCCCCACGCCTGTACCAAGTTTGCCGATGATGGCGAGTGCCAGGTCTTTCGCGGTTACGCCAGGGGCAAGTTTGCCCTCGACACGAATATTCATCGTTTGGGGCTTCTTTTGTAGCAGACATTGTGTCGCTAAGACGTGCTCAACCTCACTGGTGCCAATGCCGATGGCAAAGACGCCTAATGCGCCGTGTGTCGAGGTATGTGAGTCGCCGCAGACAAGCGTCATTCCGGGCAAGGTTAGCCCTTGCTCTGGTCCAATAATGTGGACGATACCCTGGCGTGCGTCGTTCATATCGAACAGGGTGAGGTTAAAATCGACGGCATTCTGCTCCATCGTGGTGATACACAGTTCGCTGGCACTATCTACCACGTCAAGCATTTTGCGTCCATTGACGGTTGGCACGTTGTGGTCAAGAACCGCGACGGTGGCATCTGGCCGACGAACAGGGATATGGGCCATACGTAGTCCCGCGAACGCTTGTGGGGATGTGGCCTCATGGACAAGGTGACGGTCAATATATAGGATTGCTGATTCCCCTGGCACGTCACGCACAACATGTGCATCCCAAATTTTGTCGAACATTGTTTTTGACATACTGGTCACTCCATAAAATTCTAGAAACCAGGGCACCCACAAGGGGACGCCCCTATGTATACGAGCGTCACACATAGGTGTGTTTTACAGGAAGGCTACCATTGCTCGTATCCTGATCCTCGCTTTTGAGGACTCTAGCGGTAGTCAGAAGTTAGATATCTTATTGTACCTTGTGCAGTACCCATCTTACAACTAGCACAGGTGGAATTTCTCCCATATTTGCCCAGCTAAACCATCTTTCTCCCTCAACGAATGCGAGAAATGCTGGCTCTTCCAGGCCATTTATCATAAAACCAACCTTAAAACAGCTCGTGAAGTGGACGACAAAATAGTAGGGACCACATTGATGGCGTCCGAGGCCCAATTCATTGGGCGAGGTGCATCCATTCTCGTTTCTTACATAATCTCTCACAACAATTGATGCATGATGAGGACTGCACCTTGCTTCGCTCGTGCAGTGGACGCCATCAATGTGGTCCCTACGAAAACTCTCACATCAAGGTTGGGAGACCACTACGGTTTCCCTTATACGGGTGTTTTTCCCAATGCGCTGTCAGCGATGTAACGCAGGTCCAGTTCTTCCAGGACTTTCTTTTTGCCGAGCAAGAGTTTTGCCATATCGAAGGCGGAATTGAGTTGCTCTTTCTCTAATGTGTACCCCAATTCGCGCATTTGGGCGGCAAGGGCGGCACGGCCAGAAAGTTTGCCCATGTACATGCGACGATCAGAAGGCGTTAGGCCGATAAATTCGGGAGTCATAATCTCATAGGTACGTGCATCTTTCAAGACACCATCCTGGTGAATACCACCACCGTGGGCGAAAGCGTTTTGTCCAACGACCGATTTTGTCCATTGTGGTTGCATGCCGGAGAGTTTGGCGACAAGACGGCTGGTGGGAACAAGTTTTGTGGTGTCTATGCCGACATCCAAGCCGAGTTCCGCGCTACGAGTGCGAAGGGCCATGACGATATCTTCTGTCGCGGTATTTCCCGCACGTTCACCGAGGCCATTGATACAGCTATCAACACGCTCGGCACCGTTACGCAAACCTTCTATAGCATTAGCCACAGCCATACCCAGGTCGTCATGACAATGGGCAGAAATCCGTGCTTGCGGAAATTCGCGGCGCACCTCCGCGATTAGAGCACCGAATTCCCACGGTAGCGCGAAACCTACAGTATCACAGATGGCGATGAAGCGCACACCTTCTTTTAGAATGGCTTCACACACCTCTAGGATGAAGTCGTGTTCGGTCCGTGTCGAGTCCTCAAGCGCAAAATCTACATTTTCGGTGTAGCTTCGAGCTTGAGCTACGGCGGTACGGGCGAGTTCGCGCACTTCGTCGCGCGTCTTGTTAAGTTTGACCTGACGATGCAGAGGCGAGACGCTGATAAATGGGTGAATGACAGGTTTTTCGGCGTCTTTGACCGCCTGCCATGCGCGTTCAATATCTTGTGGGCGAGTTCGGGCGATGGAGCATATTTCGGCGTTGCGTACTTTTGAGGCAATAAGGCGAATGCACTCGAATTCTCCAGGGGAGGAGATGGCAAAACCACAATCGAGGGTGTCAAAGCCCATATCGGCGAGGGCTTGAGCAATAGCAAGCTTCTCTTCTGGAAAGTAGTTCACTCCTGGCGTCTGCTCGCCATCTCGAAGCGTGGTTTCAAAAAATTTTATGATGCGTGGTTGTGGTGTGGTCATCGGAAACTCCTTTGTTTCGCTTTTTTTAAGCGTGATGAGCCATTTACGATGAAAATTATACGCAACTTAGAGGAGTGTATGCAATAGAAGTCACTCAATCCAACTATAGGGATAACTGGCATCGTCGATGCGCTCGGCATGAGTTGTCAGTTTTAAGGGATAGAAGGTATCGACCATAACGGCGAGTTCTTCGGTGCGTTCGACGCCAAGGCTTTTTTCAACGGCACCCGGATGCGGGCCATGTGGAATGCCACGTGGGTGCAGTGTGATTGAGGCCCGTTCGATACCACGACGACTACCAAAGTTGCCGTTGACGTAGTAGATCATTTCTTCGCTGTCGATGTTGCTATGGTTATAGGGAACTGGGATCGATAGGGGATGATAGTCCAGTTTGCGCGGCACAAACGAGCAGATGACGAAATTTGGTCCCTGAAAGGTTTGATGGACTGGTGGGGGCTGATGCACACGACCTGTGATTGGCTCAAAGTCGGCTATGTTCAAGGCATAGGGGTATTCGTAGCCATCCCAACCAATGGCATTGAATGGATGGAAGTCATACCAATAGCTGGTGAGCGTATCACCAACTTTGAGGCGCACCTCAAATTCGCCACGTTCCATGTGTGTTACTAGTTCTTGCGGACGACGTAGATCGCGGTCACAGTAGGGTGAGTGTTCCAAGAATTGTCCATTGTTGTTGAGATAGCGATGAGGTGGCGCGATTGTGCCACGCGCCTCAATTACTAAAAAGGTGTTTTCCGTGTTGTTAGCGTTGTGAGTGAAACGGAAGGTTGTGCCACGTGGGATAACGATGTAGTCACCTTCGTGATAGGGGAGCAGACCAAAGGTGCTTTCGAGTACGCCCTGTCCATCATGCACGAAGTAGACGAGATCGGAGTCGCCATCTCGATAGAAGTAATTCATCTCGGTGATAGGTTTTGCGACCGCCAGGATAACATCTTTGTTGTACATAAGGGTTTGCCGACCCAATACTGCGTCGCCAGCAGGGGCAAGCTGTGCGGTTTTTATGTGATGGTGGCGTTGCAGCCGCTCGTCCCATTCTTGATGAGCGTACTGCTCTGTTGGGAAGCGTTCTACTTTCATGACGCGTGTTGGGGGATAGGTATAGTAGATGATGGAGTAGTTGCCCGAAAAGCCTTCGGTGCCAAAGAGTTCTTCAGAGTATAGTCCACCATCGGGTTTGCGAAATTGGGTATGTCGCTTGGGCGGTATTTCACCGAGATGATGATAGCTTGGCATAATTGTCTCCTTTGACAAGAGAATGTAAGGGGCAGCTGCTCCTAACTGGAGTCCGGGGCAACTACCCCTTGCATCCCCGCTTTAAGCCTAATGATTTGCGTCCCTACATGATGCGGTTACGCAATACACCGATACCTTCAATTTCTAGTTCCACTTCGTCGTCGCGCTGTAGCCACGGGTGAACTTGTGTGCCGAGTTCCAGGATACATCCTGTGCCAACAGTGCCAGAACCGATCACGTCACCAATCCGAATGCGCGCATTGCGCGAGGCGTAGGCAATCATTTCGGCAAAACTGTAGTGGATTTGGTTGAAGTTGCCTCGCGAAACCTCGTGTCCGTTGATACGAGCGATCATAGGTAAATTATAGCGTTCGGATGCGCCATGTCCAGTACGGCGTGATGCAAGGTCATCAGGTGTGACAAGGACGGGACCAAGCGAGGTTGCAAAATCTTTACCTTTGCCAGGACCAAGACCGATAGCCATGTCTTTCATCTGAAAATCGCGAGCACTCCAGTCGTTCATGATAGTATAGCCAGCGATATAGTTAGCCGCTTCCTCGACAGGAATGTCTTTGCCATCACGCCCAATAACGCAGGCAATCTCTAGCTCGAAGTCGAGGGCGTGACTACCAACGGGATAGGGAACGGGATTGTCATGACCATAAAGTTCACTGTTATTGGTGAAGTAAAACGTTGGCACCTCGTACCATTCGGGCATTATGTCAAGTCCACGATTAGCACGAGCAGTTTTGACGTGTTGCTCAAAGGCGAAGAAGTCGCGCACCGTAGGAGGGTCGGGTATCGGTGGCACTAACACCACTTCGTTCAAGGTGTACTCTTCGCGTACAGGTGCCTGTGTCTGCATAATGGTTGTTGGAAATTCCGATAGGGAAAGGGGAAAGCCAGAGCCTGACGCATAGGAACTATAAGCAGGACCGGAAGGTTTAGGATGAGTGGCTACCTGAGCCTTTAGCAGCCCATCGGCGTCACGCAGCAATGCAAGGAGCGTGGGGTACTCCAAAGCCACAATCGTATGGTCGAGCAGAACCCCTGCTCGCGTTTTGCGTTCGCCAGTGAGAAATGTCACGAGTTTCATGGTTACAAGTTCCCTCGTAAATCCTGCTCACGCTCCAATGCCTCAAAGAGTGCCTTGAAGTTGCCTTCACCAAAGCCACGTGCGCCCTTACGCTGAATCACTTCAAAGAAGACGGTAGGGCGATTGACGACTGGCTTGGAGAAGATTTGGAGCAGGTAGCCTTCATCATCGTGGTCAATCAAGATGCCGAGTTCCGCCAAGTGTTGAATATCCTCGTCAATCTTGCCCACACGATTCAGTACAGTATCGTAGTAGACACCGGGGGTTTTGAGAAATTCAACGCCACGCGCTTCCAGGTTACGCACGGTTGTGATAATATCATCGGTGTTCAGGGCGAGATGTTGGACACCGGGGCCGCGATAGAAATCCAAGTATTCCTCAATTTGCGATTTACGGCGTCCCGTGGCAGGTTCGTTGATGGGAAGCTTAATGCGACCACTGCCATTCTGCATGACTTTGGACATGAGTGCTGAATACTCTGTACTGATAGCACGGTCATCAAAGTGAATGAGTTGTGCAAAGCCCATCACACGCTCATAAAAGCCTACCCACTCGTTCATCTTGCCAAGTTCGACATTGCCAACGACGTGATCGATAGCCGCAATACCTGCAAGGCGCGAGCGTGGAGGGACATTGGAAGGTAGAGAGCGGTAGCCAGGAAGAAACGCGCCCTTGTAATCATGGCGTTCGACAAAGACATGAACAGTATCGCCATAGGTAGCAATGGTAGCAGTCTTAGCACTCCCTGAATCGTCCTTCTGAGTTGTAGGCTCAGCAAGACCACGCGCACCACGACTGGTAGCTTCGTGATAGGCGTGCTCAGCATCCGCGACGCGGAACGCGACAACCTTAACACCATCGCCATGTAGTTTGACATGCTCAGCGATCTCGCCCTCTGGTCCAAGTGAGGATGTGAGCACAAAACGAATATTACCTTGCTCAAGCACATAACTTGTGCGATCCCGTATACCAGTTTCTAGGCCGGCATAGGCAATAGGGGTAAAACCCCAGGCATGACTAAAGTAGTAAGCAGCTTGTTTCGCGTTGCCTACATAAAATTCTAGGTAATCAAAATTCTGGATGGGCATAAAGTCGTGTTCAGCCATTGAGAAACTCCTTTGTTTTCCATGGACGGTCTACAGTGACCTGTTTGGCTTCTTTCAAGACACTTGTCTGCTAATGTCGCCTGTTTCTAAATTAAGTTAGTATCTGGTGACAGTATCACCTGCACACTTTGTTTCTTTCATTCCCAACTATTATAGCACGAACAGGATATGAGGGCGTCTTAAAAAAAGAAAGTAATGACAAGGCATGCTGTGCATGCTATGATAGTTGCGGTTTTATTCTGTATATTCGACTATACAACCATGCGAGGAGACATCTCTATGCCTCAAGACCCAGAGCAACAGCCAAGAGTAGATGATGCACCCGATCCACAGTTTCCTTATGGAGCAACTCCGCTAGCACCGCCTGCCTCATCTTTATATACTTCACCAGAATTTTATACGGCACAACAGAATACTCCTGCTTCGCCCTCTTCTATAGAACAGTCAGGATATACTGTACCAACGCCCAACGCGTACCAAGCACCACAGGCACTCTATGGAGGAGACTCGAATTACGGGCATGGAGGAGTATCGCAGGGATACGGATATAGCGCGCCACTATTCGAGGCACCACAGCCACAAGCGACACCACTCCCACTTGGCGAGGCTGTACGTCAACTTCCCGCACAATACTGGCGGGTGATTATGCATCCATCGCGTACAACCTTTGCGGCCGAGATGGGGAAAGCACGTTGGAATATTGTTTGGGTACAGATAGTAATCTATATAGTTATCGTTACGATCTTCGGCATTCTCTCAAATATTTTTGTGCAGCCAGTAGGCGCGGCAGCATTTTCGGGCACGGATCCAACGCTTACGCCGAGCACGATAGCAATCGTGCAACGCTTATACACATTTATCGCCTTGCTTGGTTCATACGGACAAATTCTGTTGATACCTCTTTCATTATTTATAGGAACTGGTCTGCTTTTCATGCTAGCAAAAGCATTTGGTGGTGTAGGTAAATTTCTGCCACAACTGTATAGTAGCCTGCTGTTTCTAGTGCCACTAGGTATTCTATTCAATGTCCTGGCATTCCTCTTCTCTCTGCTACCAGGAGTGGGTTCACTGCTTAGCTTTCTCGTCATCTTTGGCTATTTCGGCTACGAGAGTACATTGCTTGGTTTAATGCTGATGGCTGTGCATCGCCTAAGTGGAGGACGTGCAACTGGAGCGGTATTATCACTATTTGGCGTCGCATTTCTCCTATTTTGCATACTTGGCTTTATCATCGCAATTGTCTTTGCAGCCACACAACCTACCCCATAAGGACAGAGTGGTACTTATAGCGTAATGTATTGAGTTTTGTGAATAGAACACAGTATAATGGGCGCGTGTAAAGCAGTAGCATTCTTAATTCTTTAAGAATGACGCTTCGCTTTCTTTCTACACGAAATGTGTATTTTCGCATTTCATTCTCTATTGTAGAAAATAATAAATAGAAGAGGTTTACATTTACTCATGGAAGTTACAGGTAGTCACAAGATTCGCGCGCCACGCCAACAAGTATTTCAGGCACTTCTCAATCCAGAAGTTCTCAAGAACAGCATTCCGGGTTGTGAGAATGCAGAATTTGTGGATTTCCCAACGGGTCGTCAGCTCAAACTCACTGTCTCACCAAGTATCCCAGGCTTGAAGGGACCCTACACCGTTTACTTGATGACTGGTGAAGTTGTAGCACCTTCACGCGTCACCTTGATTGCGGAGCCAAACAGCTCGATGGGTTCGATCAAGGCCACTTGTGTCACTGACCTTTTGGAAGATGGTGCAGGAACAACCTTGAACTACAACGCCAACGCGCAAATGGAAGGCAAGATTGCAGCCATTCCCGATATGATTCTCAAGGGTGGCGTTAAGTCTGCACTCGATCAGTTCTTCAAGAATTTCGAGAAGCAGGTTAGCACAATCCCTGCATAAATGTATTTACACTGAGAGAAGTGAGGCCTCTACGTTGTTGCGATGCAACAACGTAGAGGCCTCACTTCTCTCATCTTATTTTTTCAGATGGACGGGGAAAGGGCCAAAGGCGATCATGCGTGGAGGGATGTCACGAATGATGGGTATACGAAACAGCACTTGAAACCATGTAGGGACAATAAATGGTTTGTCAGCACGTAACACAGTTCCTAACAGACGCTCTTGAATAAACGTTTGCAGAGCTTGAATGATGCGCGTCGGCAGTTCACGTTGACGTTGTACACGAGCAAGATCGCTTGTTTTTAGTGTGCCGTACTTAAGTTTTTCGGTCAACAGGTTCGCAGTAACAACGGCATCCTGGATAGCATAATTAATGCCTACGCCACCAACCGGTGACATAACATGGGCCGCATCACCAATAAGAAGTAAACCTGGACGATACCAGCGCGTCAAGCGACTAGACTCAACCGAGAGAACAGATATCTGCTTCCACTCTTTGAGTTCCTCTACACGGTCTGCAAACTCTGGCACGGTAGCAACGATTGACTGGCGTAAATGCTCCAAGCCAGCAGCACGTATCTGCTGATAGTTGCCCTTGGGGATGATATAGCCTATTTGCCAGTAATCAAAGCGGTTAATAATGGCTAGAACTACTTTGTTACCAAAACGACCGCCAATGCTTTCTATAGCATCATTTTCTTTTCTTGAGAGACGGAACCACAATACGTCCATTGGAGGAGACGTTTTTACTGGCTCAAAGCCTGATAGACGACGCAGGCGCGAGAAGCGCCCATCAGCTCCGACAGTCAATGTTGCCCGTACTTCATACCATCCATCCTGGCCGTGATAGCGTACTCCCCGTATCTGCTGGCCGTCCTCAATTAATTCGTCTACCTGCGCTCCAAAGACCAGTTGAAAATTGGGATAATGTTTCGCTTCACCCACAATAAAATCCAGGAATTGGGCTTGTGCCATCACTGTTATGAAGGGATATTTTGTTTTCAAACGCGTAAAGTTAATAAATGGGATGGAGCCAGTAACCGATTGCAAATTCGCCTTTCGTAACTCCGTGTGTCGAATCTGCAAAAGGCGATCCGCCAAGCCCAGTTCGTCCATAATTTGCATGCCTGCTGGATGAATCGTATCGCCACGAAATTCGCGTTCAAAGTCCATGTGTGTCTCTAGTAGCAGCACTGAAACACCCTTTCGTGCGAGGAGGAGCGCAAGCACTGCTCCTGCCGGTCCACCGCCAACAATACAACATGTTGTTTGCACTACTTGTTTCACTTCGTGAGTTCGGGTATCCGACTGTTCTTGTTTGCCTGCTGTCATATTCATACTCCTCCTATAAATTTGCGTTGATCGTAATTGACTAGCCAATTAATACAAGGAACAAAAAAAATTAGGATGATGCGAGACCATGTAGAAGTGTTTGAGTAATAGTCATCGCTATCTCCTGTTGTGTATACTTTAAGGCTTCAGGGTCATGTAGTATTTGGCGACGTAACACAACTCCAACCATACTACCAAATATCATTTGAGTATTCAGCACTATATCGGCCCGTTGTAGTGTTCCTAACTGCATTTGTGTTTCCAGATATTCGCCGAGAAAGCCAAATATGCGTTGAACAACTCCTGGTGCGACCTGAGCAATATATGACTGTTCATTGTTTAAGAGTTCCGGTAAAACCACCCTGAGTAATGCAACAAAGTTTTCGGACTCCACAAGAGCTAATACTTGTCCGATAACTAAAGGGAAAAACTGTTCTGGCGGCATACGAAAAACTTCTGAAGGAAGTGACGAGATTATTTTTAATGGTGATCGACCCTCAATGACCGCCATGAGCAATGCTTCTTTGTTTTCAAAGTAGTGATAAATTAGGCCAGGCGTAATACCAGCTTCGTGAGCGACATCCTTGTTTGTGGCACGAGCAAAGCCTTTTTGTGCAAAGATACGCATAGCAGCATCAATAATTTGCTCTCGCCGATCCTCTACAACCTTTGGTGTACGCGCCATACAACTCGATCACTTCCATAGTTACTACGATGAATATTTTTATTAACTGATTGATTAATTAAATTATATAAGAGAAAAGAGGTTTTGTCAATGGTTTTACATCACACTATTGAGAAATGAAGATGCTGAAAGAGAAAAAGGGTACTCTCTATAGAGTAAACTCACTGCTGAGCATGCTCTATAGAGAGTACCCTCTATACGTCTTAGGACACGAGATCGAGTGTTGGCACTTCGAGTACTCGTGCAAGTAGACGGAGATGATAGGGTTGCGGGTCTTCGCGTCCATTTTCCAGGTGAGTGATTGTGTCACGACGTATACCTGTCAGAGTGGCAAGTTGACCGAGGCTCAATCCTTTGCGCTGACGCAGGATGCGAAGTTTAGGGATACCATGCGCTTTGGCGGTTGTCATGTGTTTCATTTCCTCGTCCTCTCCTTTGAGGCGTGAATTTTGGCTTGTCCAGCGACATTGCTGGATAAGTATCTGCTGCACATGCAAGCATGGAAGCAGACAGACCTTACGTAGAAAGCATACCAGATAAAAGGCTAACTTGTCCAGTAGCACAAAAGTTCAAAAACCTTCTTTTTAGGTCGCCGACCAATCACTGATATTCCAAGTGGGCAAGGCTTGATTGGGGTTGAGGATTACGTGCTGCACACGTGTATCGACGGTCATCACAATAGACTCAACGTACAAGGGAATAACATAGACCTGTTGGGCGAGCCGCTCAAGGAAGCGATGGTAGGCAGTTACTCTGTTGGAAAATGCGATGGTGTTGCGTCCTTGTGTAAGCGTATCGTCTAACACAGGATCATGAATGCGAGCATAGTTGCTTAGAGTTGGATGGTCAGCATCAGGTATTTGAGAGGAATGAAAGACAGCGTATTCATCGTCGGGTTCAGGACTATTCGCATAGGTAAACAACGCAATATCATATGCCCCAGTGGCAAGAATACCACCCTTTGTGTAAACGTCAAAAAATGTGCTGAGTGTATATGTGGTGAGTTGAACCTGTATGCCTAGCGCAGCAAGCGAATGCTGTATATACGTAGCAACGGCAATACGTGTAGGCGATTGAGTTGTGACAAGCTGTACAGTAAAGAGTCGTCCATTTTTCACGCGTGTGCCATGTGCATTAAGGAGCCAACCACTCTGGTCAAGGAGATGTTTGGCGGCAGAAAGATCGTATTGGACGGGGTGGATATTGGCATCATAATAGAGCGAGGGGAGAGGTTCGACCTGTGTAGCGCGACGTGAACAACCCGATGTATGCAAAACAGTGATAATGAGGTTACAGGCGTTAATTGCTTCTTGAATAGCCTCACGCACATGTACATCTGCAAAGAACGGTTTCGCAGTATTGAACTCAAGATGGGTATATGCGGCGGCAGAAGTCTCTATAGCTTTTGTACTGGCAGGAAGGTGAGTTAGAAGGGAGTGTGCTTCATCTTCCGTGTAGCCTGTTGTTATATCTACATTGTGTTGTTGTATAGCGGTGATCAGCGAAAGAGTCGAGTCATAGGTACGAAAGATAAGTTGAGATACAGAGGGTGTATGAAAACTGCTTGAGATGTAGTATAAGTTGGGAACGAGTGTATAACTTCGACTCTCTTGCATGCTTTTAAGCTGATAGGGACCGCTTGTAACGCGCGGCAATTGAAAGACTGAAGGTGTGTTTTGCAGATCAATGGGATGTACAGCTCCCCAGGCATGTTGAGGGGCGGCATAGGGCAGATAAAAGAGGTAGGGACCAAAGGGGTGCTTCATGTGCAAGACAATCGTGTATGCGTCGGGCGTATCTATGCTAGCAATCTGATCGTACCCACTACGTGTTGTCGCACCTGTATCGGGATTTTGATTCAAGTGCCACCAGTAGGAAAAATCGCTGGCAAGGATTGGCTGTCCGTCAGACCAACGTAGATCGTGGCGAAGATGAAGCAAAATTGTTTTGCCGTCGTCCCGCACACCACCATTTTCTGGAAGCGGCACTTCAGTGAGTTGATCGGGGTGGACATGAAATTGCTGGTCATAAAACACAGGCTGTGCCCAAAGGGCAGCGTTCAAGGTAAAGTCGGCGGTCGAGCTAGCAAACAGGGGATTTGCGCTTTCTGGAAATTGGGTAGTGGCGTAGGTTATATCTCCATGATAGGTACTGTGAATTGGTGAGGGAGTAGAGGTACGTTGAGATGGCTCAGAAGGAGTGATGCTACAAGCGGTAGCGAGGAGAAGCAAGAAAAGCAAGAGTACAGAATAGGGCTTGTTGCCCCTGTTCTGTACTCTTGCTCTATACAAGACGATTTTATCCTCGGTCATCTAAGGTACAGGAGTTTGCTTCGGTAAGACGTGAATACCCGATGATATATTAGAACTAACGATTTCTAAAGAGGAGCCATTAGGTTCATTAGTATACACGATATCATCAGCGAAGGGCCATGTTGCATTGTTCAATGGTACAGTTACGCTGTCAATGTTTCCAAGCAGATGGATGTCACGTATGCTAAGTGGTTGCAATGAGTTTGCAATTTTGAGGAGTGTGCTTTGACCAACGCCATCACGTTGATCGCCAACAATCCAGAATATCACTCCGTTATGCTCATAGATGATCTCGCTGCGTCCTCCATAAATCCAGTCGTGCGAGTTGTTGACACGCACCCATTGACCGTCAACATATATAGCCTGTGTCTGACCATCATGTCCTATTTGCAGAGTGTGCGCGGCTCCCAATTGCACAACTTGGAGCACTTGCCCGTTTGGTCTAAACTCACAGACGGATATTTGGCCTGTACCATGTGAGATGCTTCCTTGACGCATATAGGAGTATTCTAGCTCTAAGGCCGGACCGTCAGCCCAACTTTGATCAACACCTTGGTAGAGATACATCGAACTCAAGACGTAGTGATCGGGCAGAGCAAGAGGGCGTTGAACAGCAAACTCTAACTGCTGCTGCGCGTCTAGCAGTGTAATTCTTTTAGGCGGTACGTTTAAAATGCTCTCTTCACTGTGTGTCTTTTTTGTGCTTTTGGCGGACAGTAGAGGATAGCCCGGCACTTGTAGTACGCCAGCATGTCGCCCGGAGAATAACACATTGAGACCTGACGCAAAGGATGGTCCAGTTGCAATCATTGTAAAGAACACAAAGAGAAAGCAAGCAAGAAGGATTGCAACATGTACACGTTGCGGTCTCGCGTACTGGGGTATAGTTGAGAAAAGAGTCGAACGAAATAGACGACGACGTAGTTTTAGGCGACGAAAAACGTGGGCACGAGTTTTGTACTCTAGCCCATGCTCAATAGGCTGAAAGCGAGGGTTTTCTGCATCCAAAAGTGTTTGCACAAAGTAAGGAGGTAGTTCCTCCTGGGAGGGAGAAAACAAAGACTCCATCTCCTGGGCAAAGGATATATCGTCAGCAGTAAAATCTTCGGGCAGCCCTAATTCCTGTTTGAGCAACAGAGAGGCATCAATACATTGATTCTCCCATTCATTTTCAAATTCGCTCATACTCATGTGCATGCTCCTTGAGAGCCTCGCGTAAGCTTTTCCGTGCTCGCCAGAGTCGAGTATCAACAGCATGACGGGTTAGGCCAGTTTTTGTTGCAAGTTCTTCCGTACTGGCGAACTTAAAGTAGCGTTGGTAGATCAGATAGCGGTCAAGCTCAGGCAGCGTCGCCAAGGCGAGACGCAATTCTTCGCGTCTCTCGCTCTGTTCTAGCAAGTGTTCCATATTCGACTCTGGATGTGGAGGGAGCAGGACGCGGTTTTCGCTCTCGTATCCACCCCAGCCAAAGGTTTTTCGACTACTATTGCCATCTGACGAAGCCCATTGACGAGTTTCATCAGCCGATTGTGTATTATGTACTTGACGACGACACAACTGCCGACGACGATCCAAAGCTATATACTTAGCACGCATGGTAAGCCATGTTCGTAACGTTCCACGCCCAGCATCAAAGGAAGCGATTTCTTGCCAGACTGCGACGAAGAGGTCGTTGACACACTCTTCTGCATCCTGGGCTACACCAATGCCATCCAATACCACGCGAATGAAATAGAAAAGTTCTCGTGAATAGCGAGAGATAAGCGTTTCCAAAGCGTCTGGATTACGCTCATGCAACTGTTGGGTGAGCTCATCATCAGACCAATCTTGTCGCACCATCATAGCTCCTTACAGACCTCAGATATATCTCTTCGTGAAATACAAGTTATCGATGGCACCAGGGTGTAATAATCCAGCATGATAACTCAGCGTAGCGAAGAACAATATAGAGATGATCGGTGGTACACTCGCCTTGTGCTAAAAGATATACGTCTTATGAGACGTACTTCTCTCATATGTTAAGGCTTCTTACTATCTTGATAGAAACAACGGAAAATGTCAAGGTTTCAAGGGCAAAATTTTACCTTTTCTTAACATTCGCTAGTGTTTCGTGCAATCATGATGGCACAACTCGCGACTAAGTTGCTGAGACGAGGACGTAATAATGCTCTTTGACAAAATAGTACGGATATCTGTAGGGACCGCTTCATCGCGTCCTCGTAACAATCACCCGCCGACAAGGACGCGATGAAGCGGTCCCTACAACAGATGTATCCGCATTCTTTCATCAAACAGCATAATTATGGCACTACATTCATATTTTTTGTTAAAGCAGCATGGTTACTAGTCATACTAGACGGTGAATGGTACAAACACTGTCTCGCTAGGCACTTCGGAACGGTAGAACAACTTTAAGGTTTTCGCAGCACCAGCGGGTATCTGGAAGACAACAGTGCCGCTACGTGAGTTGTTTGTGCTAATCGAACCAAAGAAGGGGCTTGTCGTTTGCGGGGAAAGGCCAAAGACATCACCTTCTGTTCCAAAGAGTGAAAAATAGTTGGGCTGATTGAGAATTGTTTTTGCACTAGTGTTTTTGAGTGTCAGAGACATGGTAATCGCAAGAGAGTTTGCATCAGTGCCAGTGCTTTTGCTGACGCTATTAATAATGAGTGTGCGGTCTGCCAGTACAACTTGCTGGCTATGTACTCCTCCTCCGGCAACGGGCGTTGGCGAAAGGATAACAATCGGACCCTTCCCCGGTGTACTGGGAACCGCTGTAACAGCTATAGGAGTGCTGGTGGCACCTGTAGTTGCCTTTGCTATAGTTGTGGTTGCTTTTGGGGTTGCCAATGCCGACTCGCCCGTAGTGCCATCGCTACCACCACAAGCAACGAGCGCACAGAGGCAGCAAGCCATTATACCAAGCGCAATAAAGCGTTGAAAAGAGGCATGTATATACATTTTGATCATTCCTTTTTTAAGCCAAACACATCAGCCACCTATGAAAAGGTGAACGTCTTCCATTATCTCTTTCACGGGTTATTAACGCAACTTTATAGGAAAAAGGTAAGGGTTGGTGCAACAGAATGGGACGAGATATCTCGTCCCATTCTGTATCTTAGCTATCAAGATGTCTCAATTTGTGAGCAGCCGTAGTGAGGGCGGGAAGCAGCTTATTTGCAATAGGGCTACCAAGACCCGTTACGTAGTCATACCCCTTATAAGCTGTACAATTCTTGCCGCAACTTCCGTTACTACCAGTTGTAGTATCATGGAAATAGGTTGCATAATTCACCTTTGCAAGCGCGTAAAGCTGGATATTTGCGTTCTTCAGAGTGCCCGTGCGTCCCTGGTTTGCAAGGGCTAGAATGCCAGCGAATAGAGGAGCAGAAACACTTGTACCGCCAAGAACAAAGAAACCTTTTTGACCACTATAACCAAAGCTATCATAGACACTAACACCTGTATTTGGGTCGCCAACCATTGCTACATCAGGCACACCACGCTTTGTACTTTTGTTGAAACCAGCCTGATACGTAGGAGCTTTCTCATAAGCACTCAGTCCACCACCGCTGCCACTCCAAGCAGTCTCGCTTATATAGGTGCCATCAGCACGCACACTGAGAGTTGTACCACTAACCGCTGTGACGTAGGGTGAAGAGGCAGGATATTGTGCGCCCGTACCACTATCACCTGAAGAGGCCGTGAAGCTTACACCCTTTGCATTGCCCGCAGCAAACACGCCATCATCGGTTGCACCTGTTTGACTAGCAGATTCGCTTCCACCGAAACTCATAGACACCACGGTTGCGCCATGATGAGTATATGCATCCTTTACCGCTCCATACAGGTCGCCATCGGTAGGAGTTTTAGCGGCTTCAAGAACAATCTTTGCCATTGGAGCTATTGCATGCACCATTTGCACATCAAGGTCAGTTTCTAACGCCCAGCCTTCATCAACAATACCAACATTGCCTTGAGGGTAGACGGTAGTGATAGTAGTAGCAGGCAGACCATATTTGCTATCATACATGTTGAGATCGGCCTGTGCTTTAGGATTACCGTAAGCATCGATAATAGCAACAGTGACTCCCACGCCAGTATTTGCCTGAAGGTTAATGCCATACGCTTTGCGAAGCTGAGCAGGAATAAGAGGACCACTCTTAATGTCGTGCAAGTGTTTTTGAATGCGGAGAGGATGAGTTGCGCGCAGGATTGAGAAGTTGTCGATAAGTATTGCCTTAGCAGGTGTTGCTCGGCCAAAGACAGAAAACATCGAGGAGCCTACGGCAAGCAGGACAAGCAGGACAAGTGCTGACGCGGTAAACTTACGTATGGAAATGGCACACCTCTATTCTGGACCGTAGTACATAGATGAGTATCTACTTTGCCTATAATACTTACGTCTATCGGCTACCGTCAACAAAAATAGAGGATGGTACTAGAGAACAAAGACAATTGCCAACGAACTTTTAGCTCGTTGGCAATTGTCTTTGTTCTCTAGTACAAATTTACGCTAGCGGACGTTCAGCATTGGGATTTTCGAGACGGTCCAACGGTCGTTAGGACTGGAGACCTCGAATTGTACCATTGAGATTGCGTCTGTGGGACAGCGCACGATACACAGACCACAGCGAATGCACTTCTCTTCGTCGATAATCATGTCTGCACCGCCCTCCCAGTTTTCGGTGCTTTGATGCATTGCATCACCCTTGACGACGCGCGAGAGACCTTCCATGCTAATGCAGTCGTAGGGGCAGATATCAACACAGCCAGAGCAGAGAATACAGATTGAGGGGTCGATCATGATATTTAACTGACACTGCAAACAACGACGTGCTTGCATAACCGCCTGCTCTGGCGTGTAGCCAGTTTCCGCTTCACGGGTGTTGCTATAGCGGTCTTTGAGTGGCAGTGACGGTAGCAGTTGATGTCCAATAGACTCATAGTTATCGACCATACCACGACGGTAGTCGGGAAGTTCAACCTCTTCAGCGGCTTCTGCTGGCTTGTCAACACCGCCAAGATAGCGATTGATTGCACCAGCCGCATCGCGTCCATCGCCGATAGCGGAGATCAGGTTTCGTGAGCCTTGTGTATAATCTCCACCTGCGAACAGGCCTGGGACATTAGTCATCCAGCTATCGAAATCTACCAGAGGAATGCCATACCTGTTAACCTCAAGACCTAGCTCTTCCGCCTGTAACCAGGAGGCGTCGCTATATTGACCAAAGGCCGGTACAACGGTATCTACCTCAAGGTCGAACTCGCTGCCCTTGATTGGCACAGGTCGGCGACGGCCACCCGCATCGGGATCGCCCAATTTGTTACGTACAAAGCGCACACCGCTCGCATGTACGCCATCCTTTGTGAGCACTTCGGTCTGTGTTGCAAGATACATGAACTCGACGTTCTCCAGTACAGCCTCATCAACTTCATACTCATCGGAGGGTTGCTCTTCTTTTGAGCGGCGATACACAACGTAGACTTTTTCGGCACCAAAGCGAATAGAGGTACGACAACAGTCGAGAGCAGTAAAGCCTGCGCCCAGAATGGCGACACGTTTGCCAATGAACATCGGTTCGCCGTAGTTGGTCTTTTCGAGCAAACGAATACCATCAACAACACCCTTTAGGTCTGCGCCAGGGATAACCTTGTTATCTGGTCCAGCAAGAGGGTTAGGAATATAGCAGCCAGCACCGATATACACCGAGTCATATTGTGAGAGCAAATCCTTAATCTGCACATCACGTCCGATACGCACGTTGTATTTTACCTCTACGCCGATGTCTTCCATGTATTCGTCGCATTCCTCGCGTGTGACATCACGGGGAAGACGCCAGACAGGGATGCCATTGACCATCACGCCGCCAGCAGTTGGGTATTGCTCATAGACAGTCACGGGATAGCCCATCTCACGCAGATCGCGAGCACAGGCCAGACCAGCGGAGCCAGCACCGACAACGGCGATTTTCTTGTCTTTAGTGATGGGTGGCTTTTCAGCATGATGGCGATATTCGCGGTGGTCGGCGGCGGCACGCTTTAACCAGCAGATAGCAATAGGTTTGCCATCCACTTTATTACGACGACATACCGGTTCGCAAGGCCGAGCACAGGTACGCCCAAGCACACCCGGCACCACGTTTGCTTTACGGTTTAGAAGATATGCTTCGTCGAAACGAGCTTGTGAAATTAATCCAATATAGGTGGAAACGTCTGTATGCGCGGGACAGCCCACCTGACAGGGAATGTTCGTCTGATACCAATCGGGAGTTACACCAACCGATTGGTATCGCGCTTCCAAGTCGCTATCGGGATCAAACATATTCGGGTCCTTTCCTGTTTGTTTCAATCCTCACCCGACTCAATAATTGGGTGCAACCTGGCGAGTTTGAAGCAAGGAGATAGCATTGTTGTATGACCAGCCAACTATATAAATATCCCTCAAACGCCAGGCCAATGCTTTTGGGGATGTATAAGTGCTTTTTGAATACGGCATAGAGTGCGTCTACACGCACAATAAGGATAGTTTTCCTTTTCAGATTATAGCATAGGGTGGGAACAGCTAACAATGCTTATTTTTGACATGCAACCACTACGATATGCATCAGGCGGCGATATGCGCGATTAAGCCAGCGAGCAGTGCTGCACGAGGCGCGATGCTGTCGAGCAAAAGGTACTCATAGGGACTGTGATCGCGTCCACCAATAGGACCAAGGCCATCAAGCGTTGGAATACCATAATCGGTTACAAAGCTGCCATCCGACGCACCACCTGTTGTTGTATCGTGAAGTGGAAAACCGAGTATTGCCGCTATATCTTTTGCCATAGTAGCCATTTTTTGGCTTGCAGGAGACAAGGCCATCGGATTTCTGGAGTCTGGCTCTAGCATAAGCGTGGTTTCAACCTCAGGAATACAATGCTTCTTGAGCATTTCGTGCCATCGTGCTTCTGTCGCCAGTCGATCTTCGGTGTGCAAGAAGCGCAGATCGAAACGCGCCATAGCCGATTCTGGCACAACATTTGGCGCGGTACCGCCAGAGATACTGCCTGGATTGATAGAGATGCCTTCGCGCCATCCGTTGAGACTGGTGAGTTGTTGCGTTTGATAAGCAATTTCCAGAATTGCGTTTCGTCCTTTTTCTGGTTCAACGCCCGCATGGGCGGAGCGTCCCTGCGCGGTCAGTGTATACCATGCGTTGCCTTTGCGTACACTAACAATATCACCATTGGCGCGAGCGGCTTCCAAAACTAGTGCGCCAGTACAGCCCTCACACGCACGACGCATCAGAGGCAAGGAGTGACGAACACTAATTTCTTCATCTGAGACACATAAAAAACGGATTTCGCCAAAGGCACGATAGGAGAGCGCAAGGAGGGCCTCGATTGCATAGAAGCCTAAGAGGATGCCTCCTTTCATGTCGATGACGCCAGGACCATAAGCAATACCGTCTTCAACGCGCATAGGTCGCCGTGCAGCCGTTCCTATGGGATACACGGTATCCATGTGCCCTAAGAGTAAGACGCTGCCTTCACCTTCGCCTTGCAAGGTGCCAATGAGATCATTGCCCCATTGTTCCTGTTCGACAATGGTTACGTCCATACCAAGACCACGCATACGAGCCTCTAAATAGGTAGCCATTTTGTCTAAGCCTGCTTTGTTATGGCTGTCGGAGTCGATTGCACAAACATCGCGCAACTCATCTAAATAGCGTTTTTGATGTTGCTGGAGATAGTCCTCCACCCCAACCACGAGCGATTGTATATTCATACCTTACCAACCCTCTTTGCTGATGATGTTAGTATGTAGTGAGCAAGAATGCTATTCGGAAACGTTTCGTAGGGACCGATTTATCGCGTCCACGCCCAATGAATTGGGCGAGTTGCATCCATAATCTTTTCTTACATGATCTCGCGCAATGAATTGCGCTTCGGACGCGATAAATCGGTCCCTACGACATTCATCCTAGCATGATTGGCAAACACTATCTATATCTGATAAGTACGATTTAGAGACCGAGAAAGGAACATCCTCTTATGGCTCAAAACGAAAGAGTAGCACATTCAGGTCCACGTCCTGTACGTGCCGCACGAGGCACAACCCTGTCCTGTAAGGGTTGGCAGCAAGAGGCGGCGTTACGGATGTTGATGAATAACTTGGACCCTGAAGTTGCAGAACGGCCTGATGATCTCGTTGTATATGGCGGTTCAGGGCGTGCGGCACGCTCCTGGGCGGCGTTCGACGCAATTGTACGCTCGTTGCAATCGCTAGAGAACAACGAGACATTATTGGTGCAATCAGGTAAGCCGGTCGGTATTTTTCGCACACATGCTGATGCACCACGTGTCTTGATAGCAAACTCAAATCTCGTACCCCACTGGGGGACGTGGGATGAGTTTCGTCGGCTCGAAGCTCTTGGTCTTACAATGTACGGGCAGATGACGGCTGGCTCGTGGATATATATTGGCTCACAGGGTATTGTACAGGGAACCTACGAAACGTTCGCGGAGGCGGCTCGCTTACATTATGGAGGAACACTCAAGGGAAAATTTGTGTTGACAGCCGGGCTGGGTGGGATGGGCGGAGCACAACCACTCGCGATCACTATGAATGGTGGCGTGTGTCTGGCTGTAGAGGCCGATCAGCAGCGTATACAGCGGCGTCTGGATACAGGCTATTGTGACGAGATGGCGAGCACACTTGATGAAGCACTTCATCAGGTGGGCGAGGCGTGTGAGCAAGGCCAACCGCTCTCGATTGGATTGATTGGCAACGCGGCGGAGGTCTATCCAGAATTAGTACGACGTGGGATTATTCCCGACATGGTAACAGATCAAACGTCCGCGCATGACGCCTTGAATGGGTATATGCCTGCTGGTCTATCACCTGCTGAAGCCGAAGTGTTACGTGTACAGGACCCAAAAGCGTATATACAGCGTTCAACGGAATCGATGGTAACACATGTACGTGCGATGTTAGCAATGCAGGAGCGTGGCGCAATTGTCTTTGATTATGGAAACAATTTGCGCGGTCAGGCTTTAGCGGCTGGTGAGACGCATGCGCTAGATTTTCCTGGTTTTGTACCCGCCTATATCCGACCACTGTTCTGTCGAGGCAAAGGTCCATTTCGCTGGGTCGCGCTCTCCGGCGATCCTGAAGATATTTATCGTACAGATGAGACTATTCTTGAACTTTTTCCAGAAGATGAGTCGCTCAAACGCTGGATTACGCTAGCGCGACAGAAAATTCACTTTCAAGGGCTACCTGCACGCATCTGCTGGCTTGGGTATGGACAACGCGACAAGGCAGGGCTAGCATTTAACGAATTGGTTGCAAAGGGCATTGTCAAAGCCCCAATTGTGATAGGGCGCGATCATCTCGATAGTGGTTCAGTAGCGTCACCGTATCGTGAGACGGAGGCAATGAAGGATGGAAGCGATGCTATCGCAGATTGGCCTCTGCTCAATGCGCTACTGAATACGGCATCAGGTGCAACATGGGTCTCGCTGCATCATGGCGGTGGAGTTGGCATTGGGTATTCGATACATGCAGGGCAAGTTATTGTAGCCGATGGGACACCAGAAGCGGCCGAAAGGCTAGCACGAGTGCTTACCAACGATCCAGGAACAGGCGTTATGCGTCATGTTGATGCTGGCTATGAAGAGGCAATAGCATGCGCGCAAGAGTTGGGGGTACAGATACCCATGCTATAAACCATAGAAGTGAGAGAGAACGAGACTATCTTGTTCTCTCTCACTTCTATGGTTTACACGAATATCACTGTTGCCGAATTGTCTGGTTCGTAATCTTCCACACACTACTTTCCTGAGTGAGGCGACAATCCCCTACAACAATGACATTAGCACTTGTCGTGTAGGAGAGAGTGCCAGTGCCTACAACACCATTATCATTTGTGTTACTCACAGTACAGCCAGTAATTCTTACGCGACCACTGCTTAGTGCTGCGGCAAATTGTGCCTCTGTTTCCTGGTTTTGAATAGTGCTCGACAGTTGATTATAAGCGGTTTGATAATCACCACTTTTGATGCTGTCACAATAGGTTGTTAGCGTCTTTTCTGGTGTCGAACGCACAGCATAAACAATCACACTAGCGAGTATACACAGAAGAATGATACCTCCAACGACTGAGCCAAGAATAATAAACAGTGTGCGATTGCTTTTTTTCGGAGGGATGGCAGGTGGATAGCCATATGGTGGTGCTGCGGCTGGTTGTCCATAAGCTGGTGGGGGTGGATATGGAGCACCGGCTTGTCCATAGGCGGGTGCAGGCGGGGGTGGATACGCACCGGGCTGTCCATAAGCTGGTGCTGGTGGGGGTGGGTATGGTTGCTGGTCTCCACCATATACAGTGCTTGCGGGCGGCGGAACAACGACGGTGGGATCATAGGCAGGAGTAGCACCTTTTTCAGCATAGACGGTTGGGTCTATCTGTGGTATCTCGCTTGCCTCATATGTAAAGCGAGTGTCGCCTACGCGCACAGTATCGCCCGACTTGAATTGGTGTGGCTCATTCGGACGAAGTAGCTGCTCATTTACAAAAGTGCCATTGGTACTACCCAGGTCAGTAATAGCATACCCATTGTCCGAAGGGCCAATCTCTGCATGTCGTGACGATGCCTTCAGGTCGTTTAATGGTAGAGTATTGCTTGGCAGTCTGCCAATTGTCAGGACATTAGACGAGAGAGAGATACGCCCAAAAGGGCCATTGAGTGACGCATCCATGAAAATCCTCCAAAACTAACACACATCAGCTTGGAAGAGTGTATCATGAGAGCGGCAAGTTGTCTATTATCCTATTGGAAATGTGGCAGAAAACGACCTTGCCAAACAACCGTTTCGGAGCACTACGACGCTTTTTGTATGTCATTAATCTTCCATTGGTTATGGCTGTCCTTTGTTACGATAACTTTATCGTTATTTGTACCCTTTGATGTTTTATGCAAAAGGTGTAAACTGGTTGTCGTGCTTGTTCCGTTCTCGCTTGCGATGCCATGTGAACACATTGCGATACCATCGTTTGAGAAGATTGAAGCAAACTGGCTTTCGGTAAAGTTTGTCTGCATGGTTGGAGAAAATTGATCATAGGCGGTCTGATACTTTCCGTTTTGTAAGGCCGAGCAGAACGTATCAAGTGTTTTCATAGGTGTAGAGCGATTGATGTACGATACAAGTGCGAACGTTGAAGCGGCGATAATAAGCGCAGTCAGTATGATTGCTCCGAATGTAAGCCAACGACGTCGTTTTTTCTTTTGAGGAGTGGGAGCAATGAGTTGCTCAGGCGAGGAAGTGATGAATTGTGGATTTGTAGGAGGAATTTGGGTATGTGCAAAAGTAGTGCTGCTTTCGTAGAGTGGAAGTGTTGGAGGCACGTAGGTATCGTTGGATACTGTCTGTAGTTGTGCGTTATAAGGTGTATGTGTAGTCGAGGTGGCATATGGAATGTATGGCAAAGCAGGCGCATCATAGCTTTGGAAGTCATAAGGGTCTTGTTGCATATGTTACGTTCCTCTATTATAGGATAAGCAAATCACGACCTTACAGAGTTCTGCTGACAAAGGGCTTGTCAGTATCAGATAAACTATTTGTAACAGTTGAGCAACACAACTCCTTCCTACATGAAACGTATAGTGCGTAGGGACGAACGAGAAAAGAATTACTCTTGCGAACAAGGAGATATCAAAGTGGACGATAACTCTCCCCAATATGATGGTAACACGATCATCAGTACAAGTCGGTTGACAAAGGTCTTTGGGAACCTTGTCGCAGTCAACGACCTGCATCTACAAGTGATGCGCGGCGACGTATTTGGCTTTCTTGGGCCAAACGGTTCTGGCAAAACAACAACAATTCGGATGCTCCTTGGGTTGATTCGTCCAACCGCAGGGCGAGCAGTTATGTTTGGAATGGACAATGCATATCAACTTCCTGCTATTCTACAACGTATCGGGGCGATTGTGGAAATGCCGATTTTCTATCCCTATCTCTCTGGGCTTGATAATCTGCGAGTGATTGCGGCTGCCTCTGGCATGGTCTCCGGTCCAGCAAATGATCGTCGTCTAGCAGAAGTACTAGAAATTGTTGAATTACGCACATATGAAAAACTAGCTTATCGCAAATATTCACTAGGTATGAAACAACGATTGGGTATTGCAGCAGCATTGCTTACCGACCCCGAACTTGTGCTTCTCGACGAGCCAACGAATGGACTTGATCCGGCAGGTGTTTTTGAAATTCGCCAGCTTATTCAACGTTTATCATCGCTTGGAAAAACTATCCTTATCTCAAGCCATGTTCTCTATGAGATACAACAGGTCTGTAATCGCGTGGCTATTTTGCAAAAGGGCAATCTAGTCAAACAAGGCGATGTAAGCGAGTTGATGCGTACAAGTGAACAGGTTGAGGTGCGCTTGAACAGGGAAGACGAAACTCTGTATGCACAGAATGTGTTGCAACAAGCGCAAGCGCAAGGAGCCGATTGGATTACGCGTGTGCATGTTGAGCGCAACCGTCAAAATCAATCCCTGCTACTGATCGACGCTCCTATTGTACGGTCTGCAGAAATCAATGCATTACTTGCGCGTCAAAATCTTTTTGCGGCAGAGTTGCATCCGCGCGAGGGAAGCTTAGAAGAGATATTCTTACAACTCACAGGACAACCGACACAACGAGTCGGCATGGCAGCACTTGCTGATGCACCACCAATGCAATACCCTGCTGTTCCTGGTCCTGAAATCCCAAGTGGTGGAAAGCGAGGTACACGATGAGCACATTTCCCACAACACCAGAGCAGCCAACGCCTATGCCAGCACAGGTACGCACAGATACGGTTATCATGGGGCGGCTCGATTTCTTCAGTGTTCTGATGCGCTTGATCGGTGTTGAGTTATATAAGCTACGACGGCGTGCCATGTCAAAAGTGCTAGCCATCGTTGGTGTATTGCTCATGATTCTTGTTTTCCTAGTCATCTCAATCGGCGAAATTTATACACTAAACGCACCTGCGTCAAGCTATTTGCCGCAGCAGTGCTCAGCAGTTCAAAACCCACAGGGACCAACAAATCCAAACGGACAACCTTGTCTCGATCATGCACCGACTCAGGCTGAGTTGGCAGCGGCCGAGCAAAATAGACAATCGCAGTTGCAGACCACATCGTCGCCACTTCGTCTGCCGCTTTCACTCTATGCAGCCGTTCAGGTCATAGACGTTGTAGGGCTGGTCTTGCTGGTGATCATCGCAGGTACCATTGTGGGCGGCGAGTATAGTGTCGGAACAGTACGCCTGATGTCTACACGTGGGCCGACACGCGTGCAGTATCTGTTGTCAAAAGTGGGTGCAATTCTTGTCTGCACTATCATTGGCTTTGTATTTGTCGTGCTGATAGGGCTGGTGGTAGGTGCCTTGCTCAACCTACTTTCGGGTGTGGCGACAAACACTGATTTTGTGAATAATGGTGGTCTTGGACATATGTTGCTCTATGCGCTTATCGCTATGTTTGGCTTGTTCATCTACACCATGCTCGCACTGTTCCTGGGTACGGCGGGACGAGCAACGGCTGCCGGTGTCGCTGGCACACTCGTGTGGTGGGTGCTTGAAACTGTGTTGTCGGGCGTGTTGGGACTTGTCGCACTGCTCATCAGAGGTCCATTTGGTGACTTCTTGAAGGCAGTCCCCGATTACTTTATTAGTAATAACATCGGCGCATTACTGCAAAACCAGAGCCAATACTTTGTCGGCAATGGCCCAAGTTCGTTGTCTGATGTTCATGCCTTGCTTGTGCTCCTGGTCTATCTTGTTTTGTTTATAGGCTTGGCGATATTCATTAGTCTACGACGGGACATAACAAACTAAGAGATGCTTAACAGCTTGACTATTAAAGAATACGCGTACTCGCTCGGCTTCGATATCGCACGTGTTACCACTTCAGACGATTTTCCAGAGGCCGAGCGAGTCATTAAAGAACGCATCGCACAGGGGCTGATGGATGGCTTGCCGTGGTTTACGGCAGAACGTGCAGATGTTTCATGTCATCCCGATGCGCTCCTTCCAGAAGCACGCTCGATTATCTCTTTAGCGATGACCTATCTTGTGCCGGACACACAAGCAGGAGAGAACAACGAAGAGGATGCTTTGCGTGGACGTATCTCACGCTATGCATGGGGCGATGACTATCATGATCTCATCAAACCAAAATTGCACCAGTTTGCGGAATGGCTGCGCGAGTATGCGTATGATGAGATGGGTGAAGGCGTTGAAACACGTCTCTTTGTCGATACGGGCCGCATGGTTGATCGAGCGGTAGCGCAACGTGCCGGGTTAGGCTGGTATGGTAAAAATACAAATATTCTAACAAAAGGCTGGGGATCATGGGTCTTCCTGGCAGAGATTGTCACCAATCTGCCATTGGATGTTGATGCACCGCTTAAAGCAAATTGTGGCAGTTGTGAACTCTGTTTACATGCCTGTCCAACAAAGGCACTCCCTAACGCATATGAACTTGATACGCCTCGCTGTATCTCGTTTTTGACTATCGAGTTACGTGGAAGCATCCCCTTAGAGCTACGGCCATTGATGGGCAACCTGATCTTTGGCTGTGATATCTGCCAGGATGTGTGTCCGGTGAATAAGGTGGCCGAAAAGCGGTTGGGGCTACGAAATGGGGGACAATTTCAGCATCAGGTGGTGTTTCGGCCTCGATCAGGAGTGGGTAGCAATCCTGAATTAATTCCTCTACTAGGATTGACGGAAGAACAATTCCGTGAACGTTTTCGGCATAGCCCGATTAAGCGTACAAAGCGACGCGGTCTTTTGCGAAACGTATGCGTTGCACTGGGCAATAGTGGCGATGTACGAGCGGTGCCAGCACTTCTTGACGCACTGCATGACGATGAGTCGTTAATTCGGGGACACGCGGCATGGGCACTAGGTCAACTTGGAGGTGAAGCGGCGATTTATGGGTTGAACGATGCCGCGAAGATGGAAGAGGACACAGAGGTACGCAAAGAGATTGCGTATGCGCTAGAATATAGACAAACTAAACTATCCTAGAGAGAGGATGCATGACCATCATCAGAGAGACAAGAGCCAAAAACGACCGCTACGTCGAATTGCTTACGGTAGCACGTGCTATTCTTGCCGAAAAAGGGTTTGAGGCAACAACCGTCTCAGAAATTGTAGCGCGAGCAGGCGTTGCACAGGGGACGTTTTATCTGTATTTTTCCTCGAAAATTGCGTTAGTTGCCGCGCTCAATCAAGAGATGAATGAGCAAATTGTCACGGCTGTACACGGAGCCACGAAACAAGCAAGTACAGCAAGGGAAGTTGTTGCGTTCGGAGTTACAGCAGCATTTCAGCAGCTTGAACGCTACCGCGACATTCTTAGTATCCTGCATTCACAGGTGGCATTGACACAAACGTTAGAGCAACGGGAACTGCACTTTGGTGTGTATCATCATCTTGTTGCTGAACTCATTCGGCAAAGGCAAGCGATTGGCGATGTCGATACCTCTATACATGCCGATATCTCTGCTCGTCTCATCGCTGGTTTGATTGACCACGCGGCAGACGAATGTTATCTGTATGATAAAGAGACGTCATCAGATGTATACATAGCAGAAGTTATTCGTTTTGTACAACGTGCATTAGGCGTTGTGTAAAAGGGTTAAAGGATTGACAAAAAAAACATGAGCATGGTATGCTTGAACTATAGATGACTGACAGTCAGTCATTTCTTTTGTATCTGTATGTTAGTAGCGAGATATCTCTTTTCTATTGAAAGTGCTGACAACGATTGTCAGAGAAAGACAGGCCGCTAATGACATCCCTCCATGATAAGCAAGCGACGGATTTTGTAGCTCACACCTCGTTCGTGACCACGAGCACAACTGGCTTACGCCATGATATTCTGCCTATGCGTCTCTATCACAAAGCCAAACGCTTGGGGGTGTGGGACCCACGCACTATTGATTTCACGCAGGATATACTTGATTGGCAAAAATGTACACCGCTAGAAAAAGATTCGCTACTCAGCACAACAGCACTCTTTGCGTCAGGAGAAGAGAGCGTCACGCTTGACCTACTCCCGTTGATGATGGCAGTGGCACGTGAAGGACGCATCGAGGAAGAAATGTTTCTGACGACCTTCTTATGGGAAGAGGCCAAGCATACCGAATTCTTCCGTCGTTTCCTTGATGAAGTGGCTCACGATACCAGTGATTTGAGTCGCTATCATGGCCCAAGTTACCGCGCACTCTTTTATGAAGAATTGCCTAAGACGATGTATACGCTGCTAGAAGACCGTTCGCACAAGGCACAGATCATCGCGTCGGTCACATACAATATGATTGTCGAAGGGGTGTTAGCGGAGACAGGCTATCATGGCTACTTTAACATGCTTGATCGAGGGAACATTATGCCGGGTCTCAAGCAAGGCATTGGGTACTTGAAACGCGATGAGTCGCGTCACATCGCCTATGGTGTCTTCCTAATTTCGCGATTGGTAGCTGAAGATGAGTCATTGTGGGATGTGGTAGAGCAACGGATGAACGAACTGTTACCTCTTGCACTGGGCGTAGTACAAGACTCGTATACTTCCCCCGAACGCACTACATTGGAAGCGGAGAGCGAAGAGCCTGCGTTTGGCTTAAACATGGAAGAAGACATGAACTACGCCATGACGCAGTTTAGTAAGCGTGTTGAGCGTATCAAACGTGCGCGCACTCAAACGCTTGAGCAACTGTACGAACTTGCCGAACCTGAAGAGGTGTTGGCATAGATGAAACGTGTATAGAAAATAGTAGGCGATAAGAAGTATGAGCGAACCCCTTATGAGTGAGCAGAATGTGGCAATTATTAAGCCGCTCCTGCGCGGATATTTGCATGCATGTGCAGCGGTATTTGCCATCATAGGAACAATTTTCTTGCTAGTTCTGACAGTGGGCGATGTTCCCAAGCAACTCTCGCTACTCATCTACGGGGTTAGCTCTATTCTACTATTTGGGTGGAGTGCGTTCTATCATATTGGCACATGGTCGGTGCAGCGTCGCGCATTTATGCGTAGCATCGACCATGCCAATATTTTTGTGCTTATCGCGGGAACCTACACGCCGATTGTTTTTAACGTCATGACAGGTGGGTGGCGGATTGGTATCCTCGTAGTTATCTGGTTGCTTGCTATCATTGGTGTTGCAACGGCGGCACCAGCCGTACACCTGCCGCGCTGGGCGACGGCCACATTGTATGTTGTGATGGGCTGGGTGGTTGTCGCTGCTTTGCCTGAACTTGTAGCACGCATAGGCATCAAGGGGATGTCATTGCTCTTGCTCGCTGGTATTCTATATACATTAGGAGCGGTTGCCTATGCGCTACGCAAGCCTACGCTCTGGCCTCGTGTCTTCAGCTTTCACGAAGTTTTTCACCTCGCAACTATCCTCGCCAACGGTGCCTTTTTTACGTTTATGGTGCTCTACGTTGTGCCATTTGTACGGAATTAGAGTTGGTCTCTTGGACTGTAGATTATTTTCACCTGACACTGTATAGTAAAGAGGGAAACACTACACTCGATAACGAGGAAGAAGCATGCAGACAGAACACCCAAACTCGCCTGAACAGCAACCAAGAGTCGTGCCACTCTTGAGTCCGAGCGAGCATACAGATATTTCGCGTTCACCAGGACAAGATAACTTTGACTTAACTGTACCTTTGCCCGCCATGACGTACCAAGAGAGTTTACAAGCAAATCCCGACAATATACAGGTTCGTATCTCGAATGCCGGAACCAATCACGCTGTGCTTAAACGGGTAGGCAATGGCGTGTTAGAGGCGACTGAGGAGATAAACGTTCCAGAAAGGGGCGTCAGCAAGGCGATGTATCATATCAAGCATGTCTTGATTGGTGCGCCCATCTCTAACGCGATGGCAGAGCAGGAGCGATTGACCAAGTTCAAGGCACTTGCAGTCCTTTCCTCTGATGCTATCTCGTCGGTTGCTTATGCGACTGAGGCTATTCTGATTAACCTTGTGTTAGCTGGTTCATCCCGTCTCTGGATAACGCTCCCAATAAGTCTGGTCATTATTGCATTGCTCGCTATTGTTGCCATCTCATATCGCCAAACAATTCCTGCATATCCAAACGGTGGCGGCTCGTACATTGTCGCAAAGGAAAATTTAGGGACAGTACCAGGGCTTGTAGCTGCTGCGGCTCTGCTCATTGATTATGTGCTGAATGTCTCTGTAAGTGTTGCTGCAGGTGTGCTCAATCTTGCATCGCTCTTTCCCGCACTATCACCGTATATTGTAATTATTGACGTAGCTCTCGTTGTGCTGATCACCATTATTAATTTACGTGGAGTGCGTGAATTGGGGTCTATCTTTGCCATACCGACCTACTTTTTTGTCGTCAGCGCGGTACTGCTTATCGTTGTTGGCCTTGTAAAAGCCTATGTGTTTAAGCATCAACCATTCATCGGCACGTTCGCGTTTGTGAAGGCAAATGAGCCACTATCGCTCTTCCTTCTTCTGCGAGCATTTGCTACTGGCTGTTCCGCGATGACTGGTGTTGAAGCAATCTCGAATGGTGTGCCAGCTTTCAAGAAACCGGAGACGCGTAACGCTTCAATTACGTTGACGTGGATGGCAGTTATTCTAGGGACACTGTTTCTTGGTATTACGCTTTTGGTCATGACCTATGCAGTTGAGGCATATTCATCAGGAACCCCAACGGTCATAGACCAAATTTCCAGGCTTGTCTTTTCGGGTCCGCTCAGCTTTATGTATCCGGTATTCACGTTTGCGACGCTGGGTATCCTCACGCTTTCGGCTGAGACCAGTTACTCTGACTTTCCACGTCTGGCGTCGCTCCTTGCGCGTGATCGTTTTCTCCCCAGTCAATTTGCATTTAGAGGCGACCGTTTAGCGTTTTCGGTTGGCATTGTTGTACTGGCTATTCTAGCCAGCATTTTGCTGATTGTGTTTAAAGGTAGCACGGATGCACTCATCAACCTATTCGCGGTTGGCGTTTTCATGTCATTCACGCTTTCACAAAGTGGAATGGTGATGCATTGGTGGCGTTTGAGAAGAGAAGATAAGACATGGTTGCGTAGCTTGCTTATCAACGGAACAGGTGCGGTTGCGACACTAGTGGTTGCTATCGTCATTTCTACCACGAAATTTCTTGAGGGTGCGTGGGTTGTGGTGTTACTTATTCCGTTATTAGTATTGATGTTTTTGAGCATCAATAGGCATTATGAGCATGTGGCGCGAGAACGTGTCTCCGACATTCCAATTAATCCAAGTGACATTCATCACCGCATTGTGGTTCCAATTGATCGATTGGATCGTGCGACAAAACAAAGTCTAGCCTATGCGCGTTCCATTTCGCCACATGTGACTGCTGTGCATGTCAGTACAAGTGAAGGCGAGACAAACAAAGTGCAAGCAGACTGGGATCACTGGCAAAAGCATTTCTCCGACCAAGAGGAGACGCATCTGCTCACGATTGAGTCACCTTATCGCGCATTGACACGTCCGATTCTGGCATATATTAATACGGTGCATCAGCGTCACCCGAACGATACGCTCACCGTTATCCTGCCTGAATTTGTGGTGTTGCACTGGTGGGAGTACTTCCTGCACAATCAGACGGCCTTTCGTTTGAAGGCTGCATTGTTGTTTCGTCCTGGTATTATCGTGGTCAGTGTGCCCCAACACTTGAGAGATCGACGTGCGGCAACAATTGAAACCACAGGAGCAACACTGGTCAAATAGAGCTTATTAAATCAAACAAAGGGATGTCAATATGCAGTTTGACATCCCTTTCTTCTCCCTCGGCGCAATATGTTACAATACCTCTAACAACTAGTGTACTATGCAGAGGGCCTAGAAAGAAGCAATCACTTCTTGCCTTGTACCCAATTGAGGAGAATCCTTCGTTATGATTGAGCAGAAACCGACAGAGTCGATGCAGCCTGTTGTCGAACAAGGCACGCTTTTTGATACAGCCGAGCTAGCACGTCTAACAACACAACGCACACAATGGGAAGAGACGACGGTCAAGAAGGCTCAGGAGCGCATGCCAGAACGTGATAACCTGATGACCACTTCTAGCGTTCCTATCGACCGACTCTATATGCCCCAGGATAACGCATCGCTTGATTATGCACGAGATATTGGACTTCCTGGCGAATATCCCTACACACGTGGAGTGCAGCCGACGATGTATCGAGCGAAGCCGTGGACGATGCGTATGTTCGCGGGCTATGGCACTGCTGAAGATACCAATACACGCTTCAAATACCTGTTGAAGCAGGGACAAACGGGGCTTTCGACCGCATTTGATATGGCAACCCTGTATGGCTACGATACCGATCATCCAATGGCGGCAGGCGAATTTGGCAAGTGTGGAGTCGCGGTATCTTCACTTGCGGATATGGAAGTGCTGTTCGCGGACCTCCCGTTGGACAAGATTACTACCTCGATGACAATCAATAGTCCGGCGTCAGCTATCTGGGCCATGTATATTGTTAACGCGGAGAAGCGTGGCTTCCCGATGGCATCGCTCGGTGGCACACTGCAGAACGATATCCTTAAAGAATATAGCGCACAAAAAGAATTTCTCTTTCCACCGGAGCCTTCGCTACGGCTCGTTACCGATACAATTGAGTTTGGAACGCGTCACATGCCGCGTTGGAATACAATCAGTATTAGCGGCTATCATATCCGCGAAGCTGGTGCGACAGCGGTGCAAGAATTGGCGTTTACGATTGCCGATGGACTAGCATATGTGGATGCAGCATTAGCACGCGGTCTTAAAATCGACGAGTTCGCACCACGCCTGTCGTTTTTCTTTGATGTCCACAACGATTTCTTTGAGGAGATTGCTAAGTTTCGCGCTGGTCGTCGTATCTGGGCCAAACTGATGCGCGAACGTTATGGCGCGAAGGACCCACGTTCATGGATGATGCGTTGTCATGCACAAACGGCTGGCGTCTCGCTTACCGCGCAACAAGCCGAAAATAATGTTGTGCGTACCGCTATTCAGGCACTTGCATCTGTCCTGGGTGGCACCAACTCGCTACACACAAACTCGCTTGACGAGGCACTGGCACTACCAACGGAACGGGCAGTACTGATCGCGTTACGGACACAACAGATTATCGCCAGTGAAAGTGGCGTCACGAATACCATTGATCCTTTGGGTGGCTCGTACTTTGTCGAGGCACTCACTGACGAAACAGAACGCACGACAATGGACTACCTGAACCGTATTGATGCGCTTGGTGGAGTGCTGGCATGTATTCAGAACGGCTTTTTCCAGCGCGAGATTGCGGAGTCGGCCTATCGCTATCAGCAAGAGATCGACACTCATAAGCGTACAATTGTAGGCGTCAACGATTACATTTCAGAAGAGACAATCAAGGTACCAACGCTTTATGTTGACCGAGAAGGCGAACGTGCTCAAGTTGAGCGTCTTCAGCGTACACGAAGCGAACGCGACCAAGCAGAGGTAAAACGCACACTGGATAACTTGCGTCGTATCTGCGATGGTACCGAAAATACGATGCCTGCAATTATCGAGGCAGTCAGGGCATATGCAACGCTTGGCGAAATTATGGATGTGTTCCGTGCCTCGTTCGGGGAATATATGGAGCCTGCGGTGTTCTAGGAGATATATGGAGGGCTTGCCAATCTTCGATTGACGGTTTTCGTAGGGACCCGATTGATCGCGTCCGCTGCACGAGCGAAGCAATGTGCAGTCCTCATCATGCATCCATCATCATGCAGGATCTTGTACGAAAAGAGTATCGACGCAACTCGCCCAATGAATTGGGCGTGGACGCCATAAATGTGGTCCCTACGATAGTGATCAAATCAAGGTTGGCAGACCAGCAGGGACCAATTCATCGTGTCCTCGTCGCAATAAACCATAAACGAGGACGCGATCAATCGGTCCCTACAAGTATCCCAATTATTTTGTTTGGGGGAATAACATGATACAACCTGAAAAACAAGGAATATTTGCGAAGCAGACGCTTACAGAGGATGAAATAGCGGAGATTCGACAACTTGCGACGGTTTGCAACACGTTTGAGAACTTGCATATAAGCTTGCCTCATGCCAAGATGCCTAAGCCGCGTTTAGAACATGAGATATTGGATTTCTTATATTATGAGCAAGACCTGCTTGTTGGTTTTCTGGAAATAGACGATTACGGCAGCAAAGAAAAAGATTTTGAAGGAATGGTTCATCCTGAGCATCGACGTAAGGGGATTGCTACTCGCCTTTTACAAGGTGCAAAGGAAGAGGGTAGGCATAGTGGGATAGAGCAACTTGTGTTGACGTGCGAACGTGCTTCAACCTCAGGTACTGCGTTTGCCAAAGCTGTAAATGCTCAGCCAGCATTTTCAGAGCATGCGATGGTGCTTGGGACGTATAAAGAACGCCCACTATTTGATGACCGTTTGACCTTTCGACAAGCAGTAAGTGCAGACGATTTAGCCATGATTGTAGCTATTATGGCAACCAATATGGGCGATGTCGAAGAAGCAAAAACATATGTTGCGGATATGGAAAAGCTGGACAACCAACGCTTCTATCTCATGACGTTTGGTGGGTCGGAAGTTGGATGTGATGAGGCAGTAGGCAGTTTGCGTGTGTCTAAGGTGGAACAGAAGACAGGCATTTATGGTTTTGTGGTCCGTCCAGAGTATCGAGGTAAAGGATACGGACGACAGTTGTTGCAAGAAGTAATTCGTATTCTTCAAAATGAAGGTTCGCAAGAGATTATGCTGGACGTGGATGTAGATAATACCAATGCGCTCGGCTTGTATCTTTCCTGTGGTTTCGAGATTACGACAACCTATGATTATTACAATATTGCGGTTTTGTAGGGACCGATTTATCGCATCCTCGTGGCAATTGAGATATTGGAGAGGGTTGAAACGGTTTTTACATCCTGTTCCTTTTATGATTGCCAACAGCTTTTGGACGCGATAAGTCGGTCCCTACACCTAAAGGAAATATCTATATGCGTTGGTTAGAATTGACGGTAGAGGCACATCCAGAGGCGATTGAGTCGGTGAGCGAGCTTTTGAGCCAGCACACCTCTGGTGGAGTTGCGATTGAGGAGCCGATTGAGTTATTTGACGAGGGACAAGAATATCGCGTGGTTACAGGGAAGCCTGTGCTGGTGCATGCCTATTTGCCAATTGATGGCAAGGAAGAGGAAGCAAGACAGAGAATTGCTGAGGGTCTCTGGCATTTTTCCAGTCTCGGCTCACACTTCGTAGGCGAGTTGACGACACGCACGGTCAACGAAGAGGATTGGGCGAATGCATGGAAAGACTATTTCCATGTGACACACATCGGGCAGAGGCTTGTGATTCGTCCATCGTGGCGTGAGTACACACCAAAACCACATGAGGTGGTGCTGACTCTCGACCCTGGTATGGCTTTTGGTACTGGCCTTCATCCCACAACACGAATGTGTTTGGAGCAGGTAGAGCAGCGTGTGCATACTGGTATGAAGGTACTTGATGTTGGCACAGGGTCGGGCATCCTGGCGATTGCGGCGGCAAAATTGGGCGCGGAGAGTGTTTATGCGATAGATAATAGCAGTGTTGCGGTTGAAAGTACGCTTGCGAATACTGAGATGAATGGACTTAGTGAGCGTATCAAGGTGGTGCTAGGCGTCCTTGATGATGACGAGGCAACGCGCATGGCTGGCGAATATGATTTTGTGATTGCCAATATTATTGCCCATATCATTGGCTCAATCGCTCCGCAACTTGCACAGGTCGTCTCACCTACAGGGTTGCTTGTCGTTAGTGGCATTATCGAAGCACGACGACATGATGCAGAGGACCCGTTATTGGCGGCTGGCCTTGAATTGGTTGAGCAGGTAATGATTGACGATTGGATGGCACTTGTGTTACGTAGACGGAGGTAGATGATATGCATCGCTTTTTTATCCACGATAGTGGTATATCTCTGCAACAAACATCTCCTGGTACCATACTTATACTACCAGAAAAAATCGCCCATCAGGTACGCGCTGTACTGCATTTACGCAATGCTGAGCAGCTTGTGCTGCTTGATAATAGCGGTGATGAGTTTGTGGCAGAAGTCACGAGGACAGAGCGCAAGGTTGTTGAGGTGCAAGTTGTAGAGCGACGCGTGGGTAAAAGCGAGTTGCCAGTGCGCGTTGTATTGTGTTCTGGCTTGCTCAAGTCGGCACGTTTTGAGTGGGTATTGGAGAAAGGGACAGAGTTAGGGGTATCTGTATTTTCGCCAATACTTTGTCATCGTTCTACATCTGGCTTGGAGGAGGCAGGGCCAGCGAAGATACAACGCTGGCAGCGTATTATTCAGGAGGCAACGGAGCAATGTGGAAATGCTCGTATGCCGGAACTCGCGCCCATTCGTCCATTAAAACAGGCATTGAATGAACTTCCATCGGACGCACTCGCGCTTATGGCATGGGAAGAGGAACAGAGTCAAAGCCTACGCGCTGTATTACGAGCATCCGACGGCCCACAAAAAACGGTGATTCTTTTTATCGGACCAGAGGGTGGCTTGACAACAGAAGAGGTACAGCTAGCGCAACAGCACGGTGTGCAAGTGGTGACATTGGGCCAACGTATCTTACGTGCCGAAACCGCTGCTTTAGCGGCTGTAGCAAATATTTTGTATGAATTAGTATAAAAGAGCAGGATAGGGCAGAGCACCAGTCCCTACTATAACATGGACCCACGTGGCAAGCCACGTAGTGGCGCATTCGTCGTATAGTAGGGACTGGGCTTGCCCCTGTCCTGCTTCGTCATTACCTATTAGTACTCTGAGGCGCCTTCGCCGTTAAGGACGGCATGAACATATTCCTCGACGTAGTGTCGCTCGTCAACACCGTCGATAATCATGCACTCCGCAACAGACACGATTTGTGGAGCGACTTCGTGTAGTACGCTTACAATTGCACGGTCATTACGATTATCGGCATTTGGGTCTGTCACAAATGCGAAAAGTTCGTCGGTAAATTTTTCTTGATCGGCGAGCAATTTAAAAATGTTGGACATGGATTATGTGACCTTTCACAAAGGCAATGATTATTAATAATAAAAGGGTACGCTATTACGTATTTCTTGTTTATTATAATAGTACGTGTATTCACATACTTATGTCAAGAGAGGAAACAGGGAGACCGCTGCCTTCCTCATTCCCCAAATGCGGCTCGGGTCTTCCTGCATGTCCGCAAATTTCCCCTAGTGGATGCAAACTACCATTTCCTCAAGATTGACCCTGTGGCCCGTTCATGTTATCATAGTCGGACTAAATTATTGAGTTGACTTCTTTTTTATTGGTACAATAGGCGATTAACTTATGGAGAATGTTGTACCTAGCGTTTTGCAGCGTTTACGTGCCAGCGACATTATTCATATGGCAGGACTGGCGGCTGCAGCGTTGGGGCAAGAATATTATCGTATCGGGGCAGTACATACGACACAACGTCAGGGTATGCGTATCGCTGGCGTTGTTGATGTACCTCACGCGCCACAAAAAACTGCATTACCGACAAATACAGTAGCAGTAGAGTCACACACAAACACTTCCGATACATCCCCATCAGCACGAAGCACAGCCTATACAGTTGATCTTGAAATACAAAGTATTACACAATGGGAAAACCGTTGCCCTTGTGGACAACATCCACCAGCCGTGCCAACGATTTGTCCACATGCAGCCGCATTGCTCTATCAATGGTTGGCGCGCCCGATGGTCTTCATGACCGATACTCCCCCACTTGAAATACCTCTACACACAACCAGAGAGGCTAGCGCACAAACAGATGATATACTCACGCAATCTCTGCGTCCACTTGGCACACGACGACCTGCACAGCCACAGCATGGTCCTGCACCATTGGGCACGCTTACCGATATTCTTACACAACTTGGGTTGAGCGACTTACGGGGCATTGCACGCGAATATGAAATCAACACCAACGGTATGAACAAACAGCAGCTTACGGACGCCGTTCTGGAAGAGCTACAACATCCTGAAGCGGTGCGTCGAGTTGCCGCAACACTTGAAAAACCACAACGTCAATTGTTGGCGGCGTTGACACTTGCGGGCGGCTCGATGATGGACGAAGACCTGCGTGGACTCTTCGAGCGGTTTAACCTGGGTCAGCCAAATCAACTTCAAACTGTTTTGCTAGCACTACAAGGGAAGGCATTGCTCTTTCGGACGAGCTTGAATAGTTCATCTCAACAACGGATTGGCATGAATGGAGTCTTGCTCGATATCGGCTGGTACGTGCCGCTTGAGGTGCGTACAGCCTTACGCGTTTCTGCTCCGGTTACTCTTTTTGATGTTGATAACGAAAAGAGTGGAGTACATACTATTCAGGAAGCAGAACCATATGCATTACTGGCAACGCTGCTTCTTGTAGCGCGCACGTTGGATGGTACACAAACAGGCAACGAGGGCGTAAAAGAAGACCGCTATACACAGCTTCGTCCTGCCAGCACTTTTACGCCTCGCACTACAGGCCCACTTACCAATGATGGTTCAATAGCTCTACCACCACCACCTGACGAACCGTCTGCCTCGCTGATAGCAACAGTGCAAGCGTCGCTTTCTTTTTCACCCGCACTCCTGCGTTTTGCGACCCGTCTTTTACGGCTATCAGATATTTTGCATAAAGACGATGGAGGCACACCTCATCTTCGCGTGCTCTCGAATACAGCGCAGTTGTTACTCGGTCCAACGCGTAATGAGGTACTCCGTGATCTCTTTGAACTCTGGCTTACGCAGAGTTCTTACGAGGAGCTATTTGCATTGGAAGAGGATGGTTTACGACTACGCTGTCGCACGGTCTCATTGAACCATCCTATCTTACGTTCAGGGGAGTTAGAGGCAGAGAATAGCGAGGCACGTCAATCGCTGATCGCGCTTCTGGCAGAGGCACCAACGAACCAATGGATTAGTTTCAACGCGTTTGCTCGCTTTATCTATCGTATCAATCCACTCTTTTTACAGAAACGTCAACGTCTGTACGCTTCACCTCACTGGTGGATTGAGCAGGAAGAGGGACGACCTCTACAGCCGTCAAAATTAAATGATTGGTTACGTGCTGAACTTCATTATATGGCACGTCTTTTGTACGGACCACTTCATTGGTGGGGTGCATGCGATGTAGCACTCTCACGCGAGGGAAAGTTGCTTGCATTTCGTCTCACGCCTTTTGCGGAGTGGTTGCTCAATGGTATACCAATCGAGCAGGAAGAGGAACAGGTACAAAGAGTGCAAAGGGAGACACTTGCTTCGCTCACAGAGTCGGTAGAAGTGGTCAATACGCAAGATGCACTTGTGAAATGTTCTGTTGCAACATGGCCGCTCATTCATACAATGGAGTCTTTTACCGAGTCGCTTGGAACGCGACAGGGAAAGTTGCACTATCGGATTACGCCTCAAGCATTGAGTCTCGCTCTAGGAGAAGGACGCCAACCAACATCCTTACTGGATATATTGCGCGCCGTTGAGAAACAGGGAGTGGCATCAGCAAATACAGCACTCACTCAGCTACTTGCACAACTCGAACGCTGGGTAGCTGGATATGGGCGTGTCCGTGTCTATACAAAGGTGCATATGTTGGAAGTTGCGGACATGGCGGTCATGCGTGAACTATCCGCGATTACCGATGTAGATGAGCAAATTGTACAGACAATTCATCCCACGCTCCACATTCTTAAAAGGTCGGGAGTGGAACATATTATTGACGACCTCAAGCGTCGTGGGCAGACGCCACTTCTGCATGATGAGGGGTAATAAATGATGGAACAGAGCGATATAGATTTGTTGCAAACGGCTCCCGAATATCACCTGCAAACAGTTCTCAAAGGACGACTTACCAGAGATCAGCAATCACCAGCAACAACCACGCTACCTACAGAACCAGTAGAGGTTGCACAATACCTGCTTAACCGTCCTGACCTTATACGTGTTATACGGGGTCTTGATCCGCCAGCATCGTATGTGCTACGCGAATTGGTGGCGTGTGGAGGCCGTGCGAACAGTCGTGATCTTGCGCTATACATTACAAACGGAGATGTGCTTTCGACCTTGAAGCAAGAAGCAGTGACGGCAACATCAGAACTTCTTCCATTTGGACAAGCACCAAGAAGCACTATTAGTCTAGGGACACCACCACAGTATCCCATCGCGCATCCTCATGGCGTCTTTGAGCAAACCATTCGTCACCTATTACTACAGGGTCTCCTGTACTGGGGCAAGCAAACGAATTTTGTGGGGCGTGACTATGCGAACGGTATTCACGATGGCGTCTTGATTGTGCCAGAGGCAGTAAAAGTGGTGGTTCGTGAATTGTGGAGTACTGAGGAACCATTCAGCACAATTCTTACGCAGCATGAAGGCAAGGCAGAGGATGTTGGTGATGGGGTACGTGGTTTGCAACGAGCCTTGTATCTTTACTGGTCGCTTGTCGCTTCGTTACGCGAAGGTCTAGCACTCGTAAACAATGGCCTACTCTCGCGAGCGGCTTTACGTCAAGTCATGGATCACATGGGACAAGGTACACAGCAGGGGCCGCGAGCGTTCGGTGAGCTAGTACGCCTGGAAAGTGATGTGCCATATTTCTTGTTCTTACGCCTATTGCTGATGAAGCTTTCCCTGTTACAAGAACGACAGGGAACACTCTATGCCGTGAATGCAGAAGCTTTTTTCGCACTACCTCTCGTTGAGCGAGCAAGACGCTGTTATGCGATTTGGCAAGATACACCTTTCTGGAACGAGATGCTTTATTTGCCGGATATTACTGTTCGTCCGGGTCCATCACCACTTGACGCGCCACACGAGGAAGTGATGCGAGCACGACAGGTTGTGCTAGAGCGAGCCGAACACGAACGGCTAGACGAATGGCATGACCTGGGAACTTTCATTGCTCGTACCAAGCTCTACGTCCCCTACTTGCTTTTCCCACGACAATACGGGCCACGAGCGGAACGCTACATGAGTAGTAGCAACCCATATGGCTGGGATTTTCGGCTTCGACGAGGCTGGCTGACACATCGTGAGGGCTGGCATATGGTCGAGGGCGGCTTCATTCGCACCATTATTACAGGTCCGTTGCATTGGTTAGGCGTGGTAGAGATCGATAGTGAGAACATGCCGACAACGTTTCGCCTGACCTCTGGCGCGCTTTTCCTTCTAAGCGAAACTGTTCCGACAAGTGAGGAGATACCAGCCGGACGGCTTATTGTACAGCCCAATTTCGAGCTAGTAGCTCTAGCACCTACATCTGAAGCCTTACTCGTCAAGCTCGACCGTTTCGCGGAACGTGTCAGCCTGGAACATATTGCACAATATCGTATTACAAAAGCTAGCGTGACACGAGCCATTCAAACAGGACTACACGCGCAAGATATCACAGCGATAGTGGAGCAAGCGTCGGGCGGTAATGTACCGCAAAATGTGCAATATTCGCTTGTCGAGTGGGAGCGGCAGGCGAGGCGGATAGAGATGTGGAGTAATGCGACGTTGCTTGAGGTCGATGAATCAGCACTGCTAGATGAACTCTTCGCCAATGAGCAACTACGCCCCATGTTAGGGCGTCGGCTGGGGCCGTGTCTCACAGAAGTTTTGCCAGAACACCTTGCTGCTATTCAGACCTTTCTATGGCAACGCGACTATTTGCCCTCGCTCGTTGACGCACCAACGCAAGATATCGCCTCAGACAATGGGCATCTCGCGCTACGCGAACCACAGTGGAGACTGCATGATGATGGACTTCTACAACCATTTTATGCAGTGACCGATCTTTATTTGATGGCGGCGGTTGAGCGTTTTAGTGACTTCGACGAGTTGACGGGGTGGCGCAGGATAACGCCAACGGCACTACAGCGCGCACTTGCTATTAATATGCCGCTTGATGTCATCACGCATTTCCTGCAACAGTATTGTGAGGGTGGTATTCCGCCATCGTTTCTCATTCGGCTCAAGTTGTGGGGTGGTGGCTATCCAGCCCAGCATACACTCACCATTGAACGGACGCCAATGGTACGCCTATCGGCACAGGTGTTACAAGACCTACGCGCCGACACCGAACTTGCTCCCCTACTTGGCAGTGAGATAGAGCAGGAGAGTCGCCTGGTTCATATACAAGCCGAGCATGTCGAGCGCGTTGTGGACCTGCTGAAAGAGCGTGGGTTCGTGGTGGAATAACGCGTAACAAAATTGGAGAAAGCACTCACCATCGCTACTTTTAGCCAATTCATGGGCTAATGTACCATGCGTGGTTTGAAGTTAAGAACCGGTTCTCAAAAAAAGGTGTGTGCATACCTTTTTTGTATACATTTTTGAGAGCAGATGATTAGCTAGGATGAATAGCAAAATAACGCCACATGTATGTGCATGGCGTTTTTTTTGCTCTTTATTCTACCGATACAAAAAGTTAGGTATGCCTTGAATATGAGTAACGTGTAGCCAGCCCTGAGTGAAGAAGATGCCTGTGATATTGAGCACGGTCAGGAGGGTAAAGCCTAGCACACACGCCCATGTGAGCCAGCGGTCATCGCGCAGCATACGGAGTTCGATGAGCCAAGTTCTTTTGCCTACACCAAAGCAACGGAGTTCCATCGCGTTGATGATGTCTTCCGCGCCAAGAATTGAGCCGATGACTACTGGCAGGATAAGGGGCGTAATCCGCACGATTTTGCCTACAATACCTCCGCGTAGCTTGTCAAGCTCAAAGCCACGCGCGCGCTGGGCCGCCATTGTTGTATCGAAATCTCGCAAGATACTTGGTAAAAAGCGGAATGAGAGGTCTACAGCGTAGGCATATTTATCGGGAAATCCCAGGCCCTTAAACGCCACCCCGATCTGACCCGGATCCACTGTATAGGGGATTACTATTGCTAACGTCGCAATACTGATGTTACGCATGAGTTGTGTAAAAAAGAAGACGATGCTTTCCACACTAAATACCAGCGGTGCAGGCCCCAAATACGGTGCATGTGGCAAGAAGCCCAAAAAAGGAATAGCAACTAAAACATGCATATGTGCGATAGGATCGAGACCTTGTAGAATATCGCCACGTGCAAGAATATAATTGCCAACTGTCAGCAGCAGCGTTATGGTAAGTACCAGCCGCCACGTCGATTTTGTCTCCTGCCAGGTTAGTTTTGACATGCGAAAATAGAACATCGCCAGCACAAATCCAACCGAGATAAACCAGACATTTGAGGTCTGCAACACGGCAAAGCTATAGGCAAAAAGCACGATCAGCTTTGTACGAGGATCCAGGCGATGGATAAAGGAATCGCGTTGAATATATGAGAACGTTGCGAGCATGTGCTTTTCACCTGTTCCTGTAAAGTCATACTATGTATGGTTTTTTCTAAAAAGGATGCCTTGCCGGAGCTGCTAACTTAGCATTGGCATTCATACTCGCCCCGGCAAGGTATGTCATTTGAGAAGACGTGCTAATGATCCCTTGGCGGGGTTTGAGGTGTGATGGCAAATTCCTCATCCTCTTCTTGCGCCACATAGACTCCACGACGTGCTGTGGCAGCATTGTAGGCTACCAGGAAGATGGGGAGAAGAATTAGGCCGCAGACCAGATCAGAGAGGAACGCGGGAATGAACTCACTGGTCGCACCAGCAACATCGTATTTCGACACCCAGATATCCGTATAGGCAGCAAAACCAATACCAATCAGAATACCTAACGCGCTCAATACCTCTACAATGACCACTTGAGTTGGCCTCGTATACCGTCCCAATACACCACGCAGTGTACTATAGAGTGCCAGGCCCGCGAAAAGCCCGATCAAGCCATTGCCGATATCCCAGTTCCAGTACACACCATAACCAGAGATAAGATCGCTCAGGAAGTTCCCCACCAGACCTGCGAAAAGTCCGACCACCGGACCAAATACCGCACCAAAGAATAACGGAATAACAATGCCGGGACGTAGTGAAACACGACCAATACTTGGCAACTGAATAAAATTGGTTGCGATACTCAAACCTGCGTAGAGTGCCGCTCCAAGTGCCATATAGACCACTTGTGATACGCCAACCTTCCAGATAGACGTTCTCGCTGTCTTCGCCATAAGTTCGTTTCCTTTCTTGTACAAAAAACACGATGAATAAAATTTCTTCATAGATAGATATCTATGAAAGCCGAATATAAAATACTGTGCTCTCTCACATTGGGTAGTTCAAGAGGTGAGATAGCGCAGCAAGGAAGTAGGTCGTAAATGACAAGCATCTAGTAAAGCTGCATTGCGTAGCACCTCCAATGGTGCGCCATCCGCTTCGATCTTGCCCTCTTTCAGCAACACGACGCGTTGTGTATAACGTAATGCCAGGTCCAGGTCGTGGGTAATAAATAAGAGCGCGTCAAGGTTGGGAATTTGGCGAATATACTCCATCAGCGAAATATAGGCACGATAATCCTGCCCTGCCGTCGGCTCATCGAGCAAGAGAATCTTGCTCTTCATTGCCAGAATTGAGGCAATCGTCACCCGTTTTTGTTGTCCAAAGCTCAGAGAGAATGGTGATCGCTGTTCAAACGCCTTAATGCCCACGGCTTCTTCCGCCTCGTCAACTGCCTGTTTCAATTCATCGGAGCCAAAGCGCAAGTTTTCCGGTCCAAAACTAACTTCTTTGCGGACTGTTGGCGCGTAAAGCATTGCACCTGGATGTTGAAAGACATAGCCTACCTGTGAGGCGATCTGTGCAACACTTAAGCGCTTGGCATCTTTCCCATAGAGCTGAATTGACCCCTTTGTGGGCCGCAGCAACCCCAATGATTGCTTCACCAATGTTGTTTTGCCAGCCCCATTAGGACCAAGCAAGGCAATGATCTCGCCGCGTTTGATCTGAAAGCTCACACCCTTTAAAATTTCCGGTGCAAACGGCGCGTAGCGATAATGTACATCCTCAAATGCCAGAATAACCTCATTCTGTTTGGCTGGATGACCACTTGCATCCTGTCTAGTCAAAATAGGCGTAATCAACCGTGTGCGTATTTGCTGTGCATCTAAGGCTGAACCTAGCCGTTGCAACGTAGACTCAACGGGTAGCTTTACCTGCTCCGGGTCTGCCCGCGAAAGAAACGTTGCCACATCTCCAAAGAACACCTGGCGCCCCTGATCCATGAGTAATACTTTGTCTACATGGAGATTGAGCGCCTCCTCCACACGATGTTCCACAATAATAATGGTATGACCCTTCTGGCGCAGGTGACTGATTAATTGCTCTAATTCGTCAACCGCGAAGGAATCCAGGCTAGCGAACGGTTCATCAAAGAGGAAAATGGCGGGTTCCATTACAAGCAAGCCAGCCGCCGCCACTAATTGCCTTTGCCCACCAGACAATGCATGAACTGCTTTGTGGCGATATGACTTCAATTTCAACTGTTGGACTACATCCTCGATACGCTGGCGCATCTGTGCTCGTGGCATCTCTAAATTTTCAAGGCCAAAAGCAATCTCCTCCTCTACCATACTCCCCACAATCTGCTTATCGGGGTCTTGCAACATCGTTCCGATATGTTTTGCTAAAGCGCGCAAAGAACTATCGCTTACCGCCTGCCCATTGAGCCGAATCTCGCCCGTCAATTTTCCTGGATACTTCAAGGGTATTAACCCGTTCAAGCATTTAAGCAATGTACTCTTGCCACAACCGCTAGGGCCAGCGATCAAGAGCAATTCGCCCGGTAAAAGCGAGAAAGAGATATCCTCAAGCACGAGTGGGCGTTTCGTTGCGACCGAACTAACCTTTTGTTGCGGCTGCTCATCCTGTAGGGCATAACGGAAGCGAACATGCTCCAACAATACCGCTGGTTGTCCTGCCTCATCCGTGCTTATAGGTGTATGAGTAGACTCATGCGATGATGATACATCCATCTATCCGATCATTGCCTTTCCATTTCATAGCGCAGTTTCCTCTAAGCGTACCGAGAGTTTCAGATACTGTCAATATCAGTTGATTTCCCTGCTTAAAATTGTCAACAAGCAAATACAACATATTTATTTCCTTTGAGGAGAGGGAAAAGTATAAAAGTTAGAGGAGGGGAAGCAATCCACTCAGCGTTTAATAACGTAGTGTTATGTAAATACATAATATTCAGGGAGCTTTGTATGTCGTCCACTTTAGCACCTATCCCTATGAGGCAACACGGGAGAGTTCCATCTCCTCATCACTTTGTAAAAAGATTTTCCGTCTCTCTACTTGTGCTATTTATGGTCCTCTTATTTCTTTGTCTCGCTATCGGCCCATCTTATACCTCACGAGCACAGTCAGGCGTAGTAACGGTTGCTCATACGAGTGCGACGGTGGATGAAAGTTGTAAGGCGGCCTATTATTCGCGCGATGGCAACCCGTTTCAGCTTTGCCCCGGTCCCTTTCCTGGTGGTGGAAACTGTGTCTGGTGGGCATGGGAACAATGGCATCTGCTCGGCTATGACCTTCCGTTGAATTGGGGCAATGCCGCTGATTGGGTTGTGGATGCTGAACGTACAGGACTGCCAGTTGGAACCGAGCCACGGGTAGGTGCCATCGCGGTCTTTCCACGCGCCGATGGTGTATGGGCCTATGGTCCAGAGGGGCATGTCGCTTTTGTTACCTCGGTTAGTGATGATGCCAGTACATTCAATGTTACCTATCAAAACTATGGCGACCCAACACCAATGTATATTGGACAGGATTATCCTGTTACGCAAATTAATAATGCAAACTTTCAGAGAAGCGAGTTGCGCTTTATCTACTTTCCCACCCAGATAGACACTACGCGTTTTGCACATCTTCAAGGTATTGATGAGAGTGCCGTTGCTGGATTGAAGATAGCGAACGCACAAGCTAGTACTCAAGGGAACAGTCAAACAAAGGTACCGACAAAAAATACTGTTACCGAGAGTCGCTTGACCCTTGGTCTCCCTGATGGCAGTGGTACAGCAGAGCAAGAGTTCAACGCTGATTTTACTGGAGATGGTTTGAGCGACCTCTTACTTTATAATCGACAGCAGGGAAGTTTGGGAATCACTTCGCTGTCACCTTACAACAATCCTGGACAGCATATGATACGCAGTGGTCAAACATACGCGCAATATTCGCCTTCTGAAACGCCATTAGCACAAAAAGTTATGCTTTCAGATGATAAAACAGCTTCGAATGGTTGGGGTTCAAACCTAGATATTCGGGTGGGAGATTTTGCGGGAACAGGCGCATCGGATATATTGCTCTATGATCGCACAAGTGGCACCATGCAAATCCTTACTCTCACGCCACAACTTACGATTAAAACACATGTCTCGCTACCTGGTTGGGGACCAAACTGGGAACTCTATGCAGGACGTTTTGATGGGCAGCATACAGGATTGTTCATGTATAATCGTTTCGCCGATGCTAGTATTCCATCATCGCTTACAAGCAGTGTGCAAACGGGAAATCCATTGCAACAATGGCGCATGACAGGGCGTACAGCAAACGCCGTTATCCTGGATTTTAACGCTGACCTGAGTGTACGACATATACAACAATATACGCAGTGGCATAACTCGTGGGAAGTCTATATTGGACGCTATAAGAATGCGAATCAGGACGGCGTTTTCCTGTACGACCGTAAAATTGGCGAGGCACGCGTCATGGATTTTGACGCGAACATGGCGATTAATGACTATCAAGAGATACACGATTTAAGCGGCAACTGGCAGGTCTTTAGCGGTGATTTTAATGGGTCGGGACGCGCTCAGGTGATGTTATATGAGCCAAGCCGAGGAATGGGAGCATTTCTTGTCCTGGGGTCTGACCTTTCCCTCCAAAGGCGGCAAAACTACACAGGATGGACACCGAATGAGGTATTCTATGTGGGGCATTTCGGGACGGACCGCCTTAACGCGATGCTCTATGACCCACAAGCTGGGACAAGTACCTTTATAGTTTTTGATGACACGCTTAAAATACTGACGCTACACACCGTCCATAGTTGGGACCAACACTATCAAATTTTGGTCGGAGCCTTTGTTGATCGCACAACATGTTTAGCGAATGGTAACTGTGGTAAGGGTGACGATATCCTGGTGTTGAACCGAGCAACAGGCCAGATACAACAGTACGTCTTCACCTTTGGGCGTCAATATCAAGTAGTTGATAACCGCACACAGCCCTATATACGTAGCGGATTTGGCAATGTCGATACATACAAAACCGTCGATACTACCATCTTCCAAGTTGTGAAGACTTTCGACACAAGCATTAATAACGAAGAGTTATATTAAACAAAAAGAGAGCGAGAAGGCGTGTCCGTGCCTTCTCGCTCTCTTTTTGTTTTCTTACCATTCTCAAGAAAAGTGTTGACAATTCACCAAGGGTATGGTATCTTAATCCTGCAAACGAGATTACAGATATGTGATTAGCCGTATGCGATTGGCATCAGCGGGAGTGGCTCAGTGGTAGAGCATCTCCTTGCCAAGGAGAAAGTCGCGGGTTCGATCCCCGTCTCCCGCTCTCCCCTTTTCAGGCGACGTCGCCAAGTGGTAAGGCACGGCTCTGCAAAAGCTGCACCAGCGGTTCAAATCCGCTCGTCGCCTCCAAGAGACGTGATATGTATCACGTCTCTTCTCTTTTTTCATGCAGGACACTCATGCGAGAACAACGTAGCTATCCCACCGAAGCAATCATCCTCAAACAGTCCAATCTTGGTGAAGCGGACCGTATACTGACACTTTTCACGCCCTATAAAGGGAAATTCAGCGCGATTGCTAAAGGGATACGACGCCCAATCAGTAAAAAAACAGGCCATCTCGAACTGCTATACCGCTCGCAATTGCAGGTCGCGGTAGGCCGTAACCTCGACATCGTGACACAGGCACAGGGGCTTGAAAGCTTTTTGCATATGCGCGAAGAACTTTGGCATCTCACATGTGGTCTCTACTTAACCGAACTGGTTGAACGCTTCGTCGAAGAGAACACCCCTCACACGGATGTATACAAATTGTTGCTGGATTCGCTACGCGCCCTTGAGATAGACGCGACCGAGGTACAGCAACAGAGGATACAGCATGACGGTATGGCGCGGACAGAGCAAGAACGCGATATGCATGACCGCACCAAGTTGCTGATGCGCTACTTTGAAATTTATTTGCTCTCAAGTGTTGGTTATGAGCCAGTGTTACGAACCTGTGCCAACTGTGATACAGAACTGAAGCCAGAGGAAAATGGTTTTACGCCTTCGCTCGGTGGCGCGCTCTGCCCAAATTGTTCGCATTTATGGAGTCAATCGCTCTCGATGAATGCGCTCAAAATTCTGCGCCTGCTACATCGCTCCGACTGGGGACAGGTGCCGCGCTTCCACCTCGATGCTCACCTGCATACCGAACTTGAGCGAGCGATGCATGGCCTGCTGCGCTTCCACCTTGAGCGTGATTTGAAGTCATGGAGCTTTTTGGAGATGTTACGCTAGGTAGTGTACTAGTAAGCCTTATTCTACGCGTGGCGGACCTTGCTTCACACGTTTATGGATGTCGTCAAGCCCACCAGTCCAGGACCCAATGCTTTCTAGCCACCATGTAACTCCTGCTTCTGCAAGCGGTTTAATTTGGGCTTGATCCTTTTCTAAATCATCACCCGATGTCTTCCCTCCTAAAGCGATATCAAAAGGAATTTTCGCGTCTCGGTGTTCGTCTGCATATGTTTTGAGTGCTTGCACATCTTCTACGGTCATATCGTCATAGGTTCCATCGTCGTTGGCTTTTCCAAAGTAGGTCCCATCCCACTGCATCGCACGCTGTAGAGGTCCTTTTCGAGGCCAGAATCCACCAACCCAGATAGGAATTCTGGGAGATTGCACAGGTGTGGGTAGAAACGTAATTTCGCTCACTTGATAGTGTTCGCCCTGATAGCTGAACGGTTGCCCACTCCATAACCCCACAAGAACCTCAAGCCCTTCGTCAAGAAGTTTTGCTCGCGTCTTTGCATCTGTTATTTCTCCAAGATGCGTAAGTCCTCTATCAGCCAAGTCTCCTAAACCTACACCAAGAATCAGACGACCATTAGAAAGGCGATCAAGCGAGACTGTTTCACGAGCAAGTTTCCAGGGTCGGCGTCGTGAAAGGGGGGTGATCATCGGACCAATACGTATACGTTGAGTACGCATAGCGATAGCAGCTAACGCAATCCACGGATCACACACGCTCTCTTTTTCGTCGGCAAGGTAATGAATAGTATCCCAGAGAAAGAAACCATCCCAACCAGAAGCTTCCGCCTCATATGCCAAATCTGCCAGCATCCGTGCATCCCCAAAAATTCCTACGTTGGGAACAATAAGCCCGTAGTTCATAAATCGCTTCTTTCGCTTATCACTTATATGAAAGAAGTATACATTATAGACGTGCAAACAGGGAGACATTTGTAGTCTCCCTTTCATATAAACTATGCAGTTGGAGTCTCCGGCTCAGTCTTCCCCAAATCCAGACTTGTAAGTACTTGCACTACTTCTGTGCGCGCTTGTTTCAAGTCTACATTCAGCTTTTCTAGCACCTTCGCAGCAATACCCACACCTTCACGTAGCAAACCGAGTAAAAGATGCTCTGTGCCTATGTAATGATGATGCAAACGACTTGCTTCATCAACAGCGAGTTCAATCACCTTCTTGGCTCGTCTTGTCATACCAATTTCGCCAATCACTTCCTGCTCACCAACCCCAACGATGCTCTCCACTAAACCACGTACCTGTTCAAAATCTACCACTCCCATACTCTGTAATGCCTTTGCAGCGACGCCTTCGCCTTCACGCACCAGCCCAAGCAGGAGATGCTCCGTTCCCACGAAACCATGTCGCAAGCGTCTTGCCTCATCACTAGAGAGTGTAAGCACTATTCGCGCACGCTCCGTGAACCTGTCAAATTTATCTTTAAAAATGACCTCCTCACCTGAGACACGCTGTCGCTTTACATAGTCTTCTATCTCATTGCCAATGAAACGGTATTCACCACCAACACGGTATGCAGGTAGTTCTCCTTTCAAGACAAGCCGACGTACTGTGACGACATCTACACGTAGAAAGTTCGCTACATCCTCAGTTGTTAGTAATGGCTCCATAACTTTGCCCTCTTTAATCATCTTTATTAGCATTATGCATTACTATGACAAACTATAGATTACTTTTAGATAAAAGTCAATACTTTAAATAACATGAGAGCAACCTACATATCTATAAGAGCCTAATACCTAAAGTGATTTATGAACAAACAAGACATAAACAAATTCAATATATTTGTAACCCAACTAGGCAATAATTTCTTTGTGTGGTAAGGTACATCTATGCTTTCGGGCTGTTTTGTCAAACGCTATTGTTTTCCTATGTGCCCTCGCAATGGAGGTACTCGATGAGTGATGTTGCGCCTTCTGCCAATGCTGGCATAAGAACCTCTCCGCGCATTACAACTGGCTATGCTCGCTACGTTTTCTGGATTATGTTTCTTATTAGTTTTTTGAATTATTTGGATCGTAACGTGTTAACGGGAGCCGCAAATGTCATAGCCAAAGAACTTGGGTTTAATCTCGATGGTATTGGTTATATCGCTTCGGCCTTTCTCATCATCTATACCCTTGGCACCATTCCTTTAGGGATATGGGCGGACCGCGCGAGGCGTCGTGATGTAGTTGCTATTTCGGTGGCCTTCTGGAGTATCGCTACTGCCGCTACCGCGCTAGCGACAAATTTCGCAACGCTGTTTCTCTCACGCATGATTCTGGGCATTGGCGAGGCTGGCTATTTCCCGGCAGGTACTGCCTTGATGAGCGATTATTTTTCGCGTGAGAAGCGGTCACGTATCATGAGCTGGTGGAGCATAGCACAACTTTTTGGTATTCTTGTAGGTTTTGTGGTTGGTGGTGCTGTTGCGGGCCTTTATCGTGGCAGTTGGAGACTAGCCTTTATCTTCACAGGCATTCCTGGTTTGCTGCTTGCTTTCCTGGTATGGCGTGTGCGTGAGCCACGCCGCAATCAGGCAGACGAGGAAGAAATGGGGATTTACGAAGGACGTGCAGCCAGCAAAGAAGCACAGGGAGACGGACGTCCTGCTTCAATGCTCACAAATGTCCTTGCTCAATTCGGCTCATTGTTACGTATTAAAACACTTGTTGTTTTGATATTGATGCAAATATTCGCCTTCTTCGTGCTTACCGTCAACGTGGTCTTTTTGCCAACCTATTTGCAACAGAAAGACATTTTTGGCCTCACATCTGGGCAGGCGGGACTCTTTTCGGGCGCGGTAGTGGTCTTAGCAGGTATGGCAGGTACAGTTTTGGGCGGCTATATGGCGGACTGGTTGAACAAGAGTCATCCTGGCTCACGTATTCTCGTATGCGGCATTGGATTCTTGCTGGGTGCTCCCGCATTCGCACTTGCTGTAACCTCTCATAATCTGCTGGTGTTTACCATCTTCTTTGTCATTTCGACGCTTCTGCTCACGCTCTATACAGGTCCGAGCACAGCAGCGACACAGGATGTAGTGCCAGCAACATTGCGCGCCTCGTCGATTGCGATTTCGCTACTGATTGCACACTTGTTAGGTGATGCATTTTCACCTACACTAGTAGGAGTACTTGCCACAAGTTTCGATCCAACGCACGGGCATCATTTCGCCGCAGGTATAGCGGGTCAAGACTTGAGCACCGCTCTGCTAGTGACATGCACACCAGCACTTGTCATCGCAGGTCTGATTGGCCTCTTCGGTGCTCGCTGGATGAAAGGTGATATCGCAGCAGCGGATGAAGCTGATAGAGTTGCTAGAGGATAAAACATGATTCATTTTTACGAACTCGCACAGTTGGATAGGACGCAGTACACGCGTTTGCTGCGCCGTGCGGAAATTGAGATTGATGACCTGATCGACTATGTACGTCCAATTGTACGCGCGGTACGAGACCAAGGTGACGTGGCACTGATCGAGTATATGGAAAAATTTGATCAGATACAACTAACACCCGACCGCTTACGCGTAAGTCGGGAAGAGATTGAACGCGCCCATCATGAACTGGACCCGAACGTCTACACAGCGATAAAACATGCCATTCATAATGTACGCACATTTCATGAGCAGCAAATGCCAGCACAACAGACGTTCACGCAGGTTGCGCCAGGAGTGATGGCTGGCGAAAAGATTACGCCAATTAGCAGTGTAGCCTTGTGTGTACCGGGTCGCAAGGGTATTTTTCCGTCGGTCATGTATATGCTTGCGGCACCAGCGCATATTGCAGGTGTGCCACGCATAGTAGTGTGTACACCGCCAGGACTCGATGGTACGATTGATCCAGCGTCACTTGTTGCCGCTGACTTGTGTGGCGTACATGAGATTTATCGCATTGGTGGTCCACATGCTATCGCCGCACTTGCATATGGTACGGAGACGATACAGCGTGTACACAAAATCACAGGTCCTGGTAACGCGTATGTCTCAGCGGCAAAACGCTTGTTGTATGGTATCGTCGATGTAGGGCTTCCGGCTGGACCGAGCGAGTCGATTCTGCTTGCCGACGAATATGCTAACCCTGAATTGGTAGCGCGTGACTTGCTGATTGAGGCCGAACATGGACCGGACTCGTCGAGTTTGCTTGTCACAAATAGCCGTATACTTATCGATGCTGTGCTTCCGTTGCTCATCGAAAAAATGGCGGCCCTACCTGAACCACGCCAAACATTCTGTCGTGCAGGGTTTGAGTCGGAAAAGGGCACAGGTGGCATCGTTTTAACACAGACCATGCAAGAGGCTATTGCATTCGTGAATGAGTACGCACCTGAACATCTTGAAGTGCAGGTACAGGAGCCGTTTGCCTTACTTAGCGATTTGAAAAACGCAGGCGAAATTTTGATTGGGCCATATACGCCTTTTTGCATCGGCAACTATAGTGCTGGTACCAATGCCGTGTTGCCAACAGGCGGTTTTGCACACACGTATTCGTGTACATCAGTCTACGATTTCCTGAAGCGTACTGGTCTAGCATATATTACCGAGGAAGGCTATGGACCTCTGAGCGAGACGACACGTCTCCTTGCGGAATTTGAGGGTTTTCCCGCACACGCCAACGCGGTGACAGGGCGGCAAGTGTTGTCCAAATAAGCGTCAAAAGCATAGCAATGAGTGTAAGAATCGTCGCCAGTTGGAGTATGCTAATAGCATTACGGGCGGCGATTCCTTGTCCAAGCGTTGATGCTTGCAACGGCAGGTCCACGCTATCACTTACCTCTACGACAGCATTATTATCCTCTAGCGCGACATAGACGAGACGTAGTGCTGGGTCTGCTTCAACACCATCGGGGGCTTTACCTACGGCTAGTGTTCCCAGGACAGCAAAGCTTTTGCCGTCGATAACAGTTATCGTCGTGCCACTGTCATGGGTATGACCGCCCTCGTCATCTCCTTCATTGGCAACATAAATACGTCCGGTTTCTGTATTAAACGCGACACCTTCAGGATAGGGAGAGACAGGAATACGCGCCAAGATGCTGTTTTTGTTGCCATCAACAATATCTAGTTCTTGCCCACCTGCACACACTACGTATACACGTCCACTTGCTTCATCGACGCGTAATGGCTGTAGAGGAGTCTTGGCAAGTTGTAGCGTGGTGAGCGTGTGCATGTCTGACTCATCAACAACGGCAAGCGTATGCGTAGCAATGTCGGCAACATAGAGCCTACCAAGACGACTGTTGACACCAAGTCCTTCTGGTTGTTTGCCTATATGAAGTTTCGCTACCGTAGCATGTACCGGGCCACTCTGCCATCCTGCTTGTAGAGTGAAGGCATAGACAAGGCCCTCGCCACTACTTGACACATAAATAACATGGCGTTGCGCGTCAAATGCAATACCATTATCGCCAAGCCCTGTACGGAGCGTTGCTAGCTTCTGTCCGGTTGCTCCGTCCAATACGAACAGGTCGCCCTCTTTACGCTCATAGGCATCCGATGCTACAAATACGCGATGGCTGCTGCTATCTACCTGAATATCGGTCGCCACATCTCCGAGCGTAACACGCCAACGCACTACGCCTCGAATAGGATCGAAGGCTACAATAAGGCCAGGGCCTTCATGAGCGATGTAGAGCATATGTGTTTGCGTATCAACCGCCATTGCTTCTGGACTTCTACCCGAATGGAGCGAACCCACAATTGGAAAGCCAGCAGCATGTGCAGATACAGGTAACACTATGACTATAAGCAATATTACAAGTGAAAGAGCCGAAAGACGAGGTACCATTTTTGCCTGTATTTCTCATATTCGTATTCGTATTTGTACACAAGTGCCTCTATTATCTTAGCATCTTGAGATAACAAGATGATAGTGCAACTATAGAGAAGGACCACAACCAAGTGGCTGTGATCCTTCTCTATGGTTAGGCTTTTGTGAGCAGTTAGAGGTTGTGATGCCCAAAAAGACCCTCGGCATCGCGCATTATACCATCGGTGCCTTTGTTTACTTCATTGTTGATGTCATTGTTGGCAACCTGATCGACCTCCGTTTTGAGCATTTGATCGACCATTTGACCACCAGGAAGACGTGATGCAAGAGCATCGACACCCTCATTGATGAACTTATCAGCGGTAGTATCGACAACGGCATCACTGGCAAAGTTGCCAGCACCCTGTAGGAAGTTGTTTTCGTGTGGTGTAGACATGTGAGCGTTCTCCTTATAGCACTAAATACCTTTTTAGAGTGTATCACTCAATCGGAGCAATACACTCTACTAGACGATGTTTGTAACAAAAAGTCACGTTATTCGGGGGCGGTTTGCGAGAACGTTTTCGCCTCGGTAATCCAAGTGTTGATTTCTTCAACGGTGGGAGTATGGTTCGCTAATTTCTGCTTCGCTTGCAGGTCTACCAAAGTTTTGTGCAGGTTATCGGCTTTGCGATGCTGTAGCTCTTTACAGCTATTCACGCCTGCTTCTTCTAGCAAGTGAGATAACGCTTCGCCAACGCCCTTCAAGCGCATAAGGTCGGCACGATTTGCCAATTCCTTAATAGCTTGTGAGGTTGTGCCAGCCTTGTGTGCGAGATCAGCACGTTGTTTCTCAGTTTTGGCATGTGTAAGCAGTTGTTCTGTGTTCCTGATACCCTCGGCCTCTAGTTTGGTATGAATTTCGGGGGTCATGCCTCGGATTTTGCTAATTGAATCGCTCATGAACAGTTCCCTTTCTTTCTCTACATGTGACGCTATAAGCAGAACACTCACAATATATTATCACATCTACACATTGATTTCGCAACTCACACTATACATATACGCTAGCTCAGCCAAATTGTCACATGTGCAGACTGTAGAGGAAAGATATGTTATAATGCGTCCAATATGAGAAGACATAGCAGGTTATAAAATGTCGGACAGAACTTCACTGCATATATACGGACTACCTGCTATGTGACGCGAAGTTCAGTCAGTATAAAGTGGTGCAAAAACTCTATGGCAAGCAACTATTCGTATGACCCAAAGAATATATCATCCATGAGTAATGCTTCTTCGTCTGCAAACGGACCAAGTGGAACGGAACCTGAATTTGTTTTACCAGTGCAGACGCCATCTACACCTAATAATGCTAATCGTATGTCGTCTACAGCTTCTGAGCAATCGTTGCCACCTTCCGTACAAGAAGCACGTGGCAGCGTACAACAACGTCTCACACCTGGCACCGAGCTATCCGATGGTAAGCGATATCGTATCGAGCGCATAGTTGCATCGGGTGGCATGGGCGCGGTCTATCGTGCAATAGACAAACGTTTTAACAAACCATGTGCGGTGAAAGAGATGCTTGATGATTTCCAGAGTGAGAGCGAACGTGCTCAGTCCGTTGAATGGTTTTCGCGTGAAGCCTCGCTTTTGCTTGAACTCAACCATCAATGTATTCCACGTGTGCGTGACTTTTTTGTCGATGGGGGCAGACATTATTTAGTGATGGACTTCATCGAGGGTCGTACAATGGGGGCAGTCCTGGAGCAAGAGGCTACCATCGTGGGAGTAAACGGGGCACGAGGAGTTACAGAGGCGCGTACACGTCAATGGGGTCAGCAAATCTGTAGTGTACTCAACTATCTGCATCGCTTATCCCCACCCATTATTTTTCGTGATCTTAAACCGACAAACATCATGGTGACAGAAAATGACGATATCAAGTTAATCGACTTTGGCATTGCACGTACCTTTCAATCGCAACGTCAAGCAACGATCATCATGACGGTTGGGTACGCACCCCAGGAACAGTTAATAGGTAATCCTGAACCACGTAGCGATCTCTACGCACTGGGCGCAACCCTCTATAGAGTGCTAACACGTCATGATGCATCGAATAACAAACCAACAATTTTCGCGTTTCCTCCCTTACGATCACTTCGTCCAGATGTAACACCAGCGTTTGAGCAGGTTATTATGAGAGCACTAGCGATGTTCCCAGAGCAACGCTGGTCAAATGCGAGTGAGATGGAGCGGGCAATTATCAACCTTCCCCCACTTCCTCTTGGTCCAACAAATTCTCCAGGGGCAACGAGTAGAGTAGAGCAACAACAGCAGGTGACACCAAACACGCCCAACAATGTCAGGCAATCAGGGCCAAACTTTCTTTCTCCTGGTCTGCCTCCTCAAACAGGTATTAATGGACCTGCTGGCTCACAAATCATAGCGGCGACGAACCAGATTACGGCTGGTCGTGTGGACGAGGCGTATGCGTCTGTTCAAAGGGCTTATGGTCTTGAACCAAACAACGCACTCGTTCACAAGCTTTTTGGACAGGTTTTCGCACGGCGTCAACAAGCTGATCCGGCGGTACAAGCATACAGTCGGTCATTGCAACTTAATGTTGAGGATGCTGAGACGCACAAACTCTTAGGGGATGTCTGGCTCTTCTTACGGCAACAACCAGCACAAGCGATTGTAGAATATACACAATCGCTACGTTTCAATCCCAAAGATTATGAAGCACACCAAAGGTTAGCACAGAGTTATGAGCGAACAAATCAGCTTGACCTAGCCCTACGTGCATATCAAGAAGCGATTCGACTTGCACCCAAACAATCAATGATTGTAGGACCACTCCATTTTGCACTTGGTCAACTTGCCATGCGCCTCAATCAATTTCAAACTGCGGAGCAAGCATTTGTGCAGGTGCTGATGACTAATGCGGCAGACAATCAAGCACGTTTCCTGTTAAGTCAGGCATATGAGAAGCAAAACAAGCTAGAGGACGCATTCCGTGAGTGTTCTTATGTTGTAGGTCCTTTGGGCCAGAGTAATCCGGCAGTGCCACAATTGTATCAACGCCTTCGAGTGCAACTTGGACGCTAAAATTATACAAGACCCAATAAGGGAGAACCCATTTATGAGTACGTATCATCCTACATTCACCAGACGAAAGGGTACCAAGCTAACTAGCTGGGCGTCGTACTGCGTCACATGCTGCGTACTCTCTAGTCTTATCGCAGTACTTCTTGCACTTTTTTTGTCTCCGGTTGCTTTTGCTACACAAGGGAACGCGATACCGCAACAGGAATATCTAGCTCGAACTGGTGTTTCAGTGGTGCGTATTGTAGCAACATATGGAGCCACATCTACGGGAGGCATTTCGCTTACGCCTAGCGCATCTTCTGTAAAAAAGGCTGGTACGCCTACAACGAATAATATACCTCTTGATATTAGAACGTGTACAGGTTTAGGTGTTGTTGTAGCTGGTACAGGCAAAACGCTTTGGGCCGCGACTGATGGTTCGCTTGTAAGTACTAATGGATTGACCTGTAAAACAACAGGCTTGGCAGCAGTTGATAAGACGTTAAAACTCAACTCGATTAAGGTCTATGTGAACGATGCGTATAATAACACAGCCCCTCAGCCTGTATTAATAGGAGAGGTAACAAGTGTTCATTGTAGTGCAGCCAAAAGCTGTAGCGATGGCGTTTCGCTCTTCTCATTTCAAAGCAATAATCTTCTTCCAACCACTCCCCTTTCTACTGGGACCGCACAAGCCGACGAGGGCGCAATTCAGCTCAGTCAATCTTTGACGAGCATTGCGACACCGGGAACGACAACTGATGTTCAAAACTATGTTACGCCTACGCCTTTCACAGTGAACGAAACAAAAATTGGCGACCCCAACAACCTTGATGGTCTTGAAGGCGGTACACCAGTCGTTGACAAGCATGGTTTTCTCAATGGCATCTACCTGAAAAATACGGCGCAGACAAAGCTCTTCAAGGTTGTAGATATAGCGGCACTTTTAAAGGGGCAGTCGGCAATAGGAAGTGACACGACTGCAACGACGCTATCCACACATTGGAATAGTGGTATTACCGAGTATTATCAAGGCGGCGCAAGCCAATATAGCAAGGCACATAGCGACTTTATGGCAGCGTACAACGCAAGCGATAATCAGTTTCAAGGGACACAACAATTCATTCAAGCAACAAACAGCAATACTTCATCATCGACAGGAACAACCGAGTCTCAACCAGGAATTACATTGCCTCTGCTTGGTCTCAAAATTTCTTATTTCTTGCTTGCCATTATAGGTGTTGGCATTATAGTCCTTCTTGTACTCCTGTTTATGCTGAATGCACTTTTTAGGGGAGCGCAAAGACGCAAGGACCTCGCGGATGCCAACAGGCTAGCAGAGGTGCAGGCACAGCAAATACGAGAGATGGAGGCACAACAAGCACCTTCCCGACCTATACCTCCCAGGGCTAGACAAAACATGCAACAGACTACTCCATATTCTGCTCAACAAGCAACAAATGGCGCGGTACCACTTGCATCGCTTGCTCCTACTGCTCCAGTACAAGCAAATGCACTTGCGGACTATCCCACCGTTGACATGGGGGAGATAAAACGTAGCGGAATGCTCGATCTTGACAAAACACAACCATTTATTCCTGGTACACAACACTCAGGAAGCGATGAAGGGCGTGTAGGATTTGAGGTTATTACCAGTACGGACCCAGGCATTAAACGCAAGTACAAGCCAAATGAAGATAGTTTGTTTGCGCTTCGTGGGATACTCAATACAGAGGGACGAATGCAACAGGTTGGTTTGTTTGTGGTCGCAGATGGGATGGGCGGACACGCAAACGGACAAGATGCAAGTCGTCTCGCTATTCAAACAATCATTGATTATATACTCCCACGACTCGCACACGGAAACACCGTAAGTGAGACACCTGAGAAATTGCTTGTTGATAGCGTACAACTCGCGAATCAGGCGGTGCATCAACATAACGTAGAAAATAACGCCGATATGGGTACGACAGTGACAGCTACACTTGTTGTTGATACGATAGCCCATGTTGCCAATGTTGGTGACAGTCGCACCTATCTCTATCGTACATCTGATGGGCTGGCAAAGGTCACACGCGATCACTCTGTTGTTGCAAGCCTTGTAGATGCAGGTATTATTAAGCCCGACGACATTTATACACATCCCAAGCGTAACCAAATATACCGCAGTTTGGGTGAGAAACCCTTTGTTGAAGTCGATCCCTTTGAGGTACAACTGCAACCAGGGGACAAATTGCTTCTCTGCTCCGATGGTTTATGGGATATGGTGCGTGACCCAGAGATCAAACATGTACTGGAAACGCCAACGCCTGATCCACAGCAACTTGGTGATAATCTCATCAAGGCGGCCTTGAACGGTGGTGGTGAAGATAACGTCAGTGTGATCGTGATCAATGTGGTCGATCACCTACCAAAGCAAGTAACACCAGGACTAGAGACCATTTACATTCAAGACAACGTAAAAATGCCCCCTCTTTGATACTCAGAGATAAAAGAGGCTTATGGAGTCTAGCAACGGCATGACAGGGGCAAGCCCTGTCACTACTATAGAAGCACAAGCGGCATAAACGGCGTATAGTAGTGACAGGGCTTGCCCCTGTCATGTGAACAGCGTCGGCTTCTACGACGTTTAAATCACCCTGTATCAATTGGTACTAAAATTGTCGCACTTTCCCCCCTGTGCTATAATCAATGCAGCATCTTCTAGCCATCGCTTATGAGGCTTTGAAGACATTTGTTGGGAGGATTTTTTATGTCAGTAAATATTGGGTATCTCTATGCTGGCATCTTGTTAGCAGGTGGTTTCGTGTTCGTAATAGCTGCCACCGTTTTCGCTAACTTGATCTCGCCACATAATAGAACAAAGGAAAAGCTTCAGACGTATGAGTCCGGTGAAACACCTATTGGTTCAGCATGGATACAATATCCGCTTGGCTTCTACATTTTCGCGCTTCTCTTTGTTGCATTTGATGTCGATATCGTGTTTATCATCGCATGGGCAATCATTTTTAAACAACTCAGTTTCTTTGGCTTCTTCGAGATTCTCTTCTTCATTATTGTGCTAGCTCTTGGTTTAGTCTATGCATGGCGTAAAGGAGTGACGCGATGGATTTAGTCCCACGTTCAACGAATATTCCTAGCGCAACAACTGGATATCGTGACCAAAATGCTGCACTCGCACGTGATTTAGCTCCTATCGCGCAAATCACGGGTAAGGCGATTACCCCCAAGACATTAAAGGGCGACTATCTTGCGCTTGACATTGATCGAGAAAGTCTTGTCGCGGTCTGCCGTTTTCTACGTGACCAGTTAGGCTTTGACTTGCTCAGTTGCATTTCTGGCGTTGACATGCTCGACCACCTGGAAACAGTCTATCATCTTCGCTCGACGACGCGAGGGCAGTTGCTACAGTTGAAAGTGCGTATCGACCATGAAAAACCAGAGGTCGATAGTATTGTTTCGGTCTGGCCTACTGCCAACTGGTTAGAGCGCGAGACCTACGATATGTTCGGTATTCGTTTCACAGGACATCCTGATTTACGGCGCATGTTGTTGGACGACGATTTTGAAGGGCATCCACTACTCAAAAATTTCCACCAGGTACCATTCACGGTCAAACCACGTGCGACAACACAGGTTGATCCCAACATGGCAGTCGCAGGGAAGTTTCAGCAACAACGCGTCGAGCGTGTGGTGCAAAAGAAAGTGGGACAAGGGCAGGAAGAACGCCTTCACCCTGGCACACCAACCTTCGGACACACACAGGAGTCACAGCAACAGTCAGCGAATCAGAACGAAGCAAATCCAGAGGGTCAATCTATAAGTGGGACGGCAGCAGCCGACAAAGGAAAAGACACGAAGGATAAGAGTGGTATACGAACGGCGAATGAGCAAGTCTAATGTCTAAAACAAAAGCACGCAAACGGCCAGTTCAACAGAATGATCCTGGGAGAGCGAGACAGGTACAGCAAAATGGGAATGTCTCTCGTAGGAATGCTACGCGTGGCGATGTAGTTGCATCACGTATGGAAGCGGCACAAGGTATGCTGATGCCAGCATTTGTTGCATTAGGCTGTTGGGGGTTAGCGATTTCGTTTTTTTTCTTCTTTCCCGACCCTAACCACGTTCTGTACGCAGGGATGGCGGCCGCGATGGGACTGATCTGGTCTATAATGGTTGGATTGCGTATTTCGCGTGTGATGCGAATGAGCAGAGAAGGACGGATATACAAATAAGCTTTGGTATACGTGTTACATGTAACAGGCGTCAACTACGTATGGGAACGTACACAGAGACATATGATAGAGGAATTACATGGCTACAGAATCAGACCTGGATATACGGGCAGGGTCCCCTACGGACGAGCCTGAAGGTATAAAGTCGCAAGAGATGTTGTTGAACATGGGTCCACAACACCCTAGCACACATGGTGTATTGCGTCTTGTGTTGTCACTTGAAGGTGAGACCGTCACCGATTGCACTCCTGTGATTGGCTATCTCCATCGTGGTATTGAAAAAATCTTGGAAAATCGTCCAATTATGGGTGGTATTCGCTATATGGACAATGCCGATTATCTATCACCTATGCTCAATGAAATCGCCTACGCTGGCGCAGTTGAGCAAGAGATGGGTATAGAGGCACCTCGACGCGCACAGTATATTCGCCTACTTGTCGGTGAAATGCAGCGTATTGCTAGTCACCTTGTCGCGGTCGGCACCTATCTACTCGACCTTGGCGCGTTTACACCGGTCATCTATGCCTTCCGTGACCGCGAAGGTATTATGGGACTCTTTGAGGCCCTTACAGGCAGTCGCTTCAATGTTAACTATCAGCGTATTGGTGGCGTCTTGCATGACTTCCCCAAGAACTGGTTGAGCGAGTGTTCTGCGTTTCTCGACCAATTAGAGAAAAATCAGGTTGAGTTCAAACAACTGGTCACAGGCAACGAAATCTTTATGTCGCGTACTCAGGGCGTTGGCTACATTGATCAGCTACAAGCTATTGCTTATGGGTTAACGGGACCGATGTTGCGTGGGAGCGGCGTAAACTGGGATATGCGCGTACACCGCCCATACATGGCGTACCGCGAGGTTCCTGTCAATGTGCAGGTGCGTCAAGAGGGCGATTGTTTTGCGCGCTATCAAGTAAAGATGCAAGAGATTGACGAGAGTATTCGTCTGTGCCGCGTGGCTATCGACCAGATGCCAGGTGGGGCAATCAGTGTACGTACACCCATTGAGCTTCGCCCACAGCGTGGCGAGACTTACTTTGCTATTGAGGGCAGTAAGGGCGAATTAGGTGTGTACTTTATCAGCGATGGAAGCGAATATCCGTGGCGAGCAAAGCTGCGTGGTCCATCGTTTGTCAATTTGCAGATATTGCCAGAACTACTGCGTGGTCATAAAATGGGTGACGTTGTGGCAATCATTGGAAGCTTAGACCTCGTATTAGGTGAGGTTGACCGCTAAACCGTGCGCCTGAACAGGCATCTGTTGTATGCCTGTTCCCATTTCTTTCTTGTGGAGTTATTCATGCATTATACACTTTTGATTGCCGATGATGTAGGCACACAACTGCTCCACGGCATTTTCTCGTGGGCATTCTTGCAGTTTATTGTGGCTCTAGCCTCTATCTTTGGCTTTGTCTTGACTAGTGCCGCAATTCTCGTTTTTGCTGAGCGCAAGATTATGGCTTGGATGCAAGACCGTCTTGGGCCAATACATACGGGTCCATATGGACTTCTACAGTCGGTTGCTGACGTTGGGAAATTGTTGCTTAAAGAAGATATCCATTCTACAACAAGTGATAAAGCTGTCTTCTTGCTAGCACCATCCGTCTTCATCGCTCCTGTAGTGGCCGCGTTTGCAGTACTTCCGCTTTCCCCTTATGTTGGAATACCTGGCACAGCGTTGGCTACAGGGCTGATTTATCTGGTTGCGATGAGTTCTATCGACGTAATCGCGGTCATTATGGCTGGGTGGGGTTCTAATAGCAAATACTCACTTATTGGTGGTCTTCGTGCTGCCGCACAAATGATTTCATATGAATTACCACTTATACTGGCACTTGTTAGTATTGTCATGTTCACAAGTATTCTTTCAAAGAATGACGGTATTGGCACCATCTCTATCCGCGAAATCATGAATTATCAGAATGTCTGGCATAAAACTGGCATTCCTGTCCTTGACTTTCTCTTTGATGGCTTTACGCCCTGGTCATGGTTCATTTTGTTCCAGCCACTAATGCTTTTCATCTACTACATCTGTGGTTTAGCAGAAACGAATCGCCCACCTTTTGACCTACCGGAAGCGGAGTCAGAATTGGTAGCAGGGTACCTCACAGAGTATAGCGGTATGCGCTGGGCAATGTTCTTCCTGGGTGAGTACGGCAATATGACCATTGTGTCTGCTATCACCACGTACCTCTTCCTGGGTGGCTATGGTGGTCCTGGCGTCAACTTCCTGACGGGACTCAATAATCCGCTGTGGGGCTTGGTAGGAAACATTCTTGCGCTTGGCTACTTCATATTCAAAGTCTATGCGATGTGCTTTATCTTCATCTGGGTACGTAGCACGCTTCCCCGTCTGCGTCCAGACCAGTTGATGCAATTCGCATGGTTGATTCTCATACCGATTACGTTAGGAAACATTATCGTCACAGCCTTGGTTTACCTGATCGTTAGCAGCATTGGGCTTCCGACATGGGTATTCCTGACAATTGTAGCTGCCATCAACTGGGCTGCATTGTTTGGCTTTATCCAGTTGGTGACGCGTGTCACCGTATCTTCGACACGTCGCGCACAAACACCTTCTATTCGTGCTCGTCAGCGTGCAGCTTCGGTACCATCGGCAGCATTGCCGTTGCGTGACGCTGTACCAACGCGCGTTGCCCTACCACAGGGTGGTGCTGCGACAGCAGTTGTCAGCGACCGAGAGTAGCGTTCAAGAACGCAAAAAAGCAGGTGAAGTTGTTCAATTTCACCTGCTTTTTTGCGTTCTTACAAGCGATTAAAATCGACCTTTTTGTCCCCTCCTCTTGACTTTCTTTATTAGGACATGCTAATATCCGAGTAGTTAAGTATGATATTAAGCATATTAAACATAGATTTGAGAGCGCATGCGCGTTCGAGTATTTTTTGTTCAAACGGCATTCCAAAACAAATAAAAGAGGTATTCATATGACTCCAGCACCTTCACTTCGCATTGCAAAGCTCGTTTTACGCATATTTTTGCTAGCTGCAGGCTTGCTTGTGATTTCTGTTCTGGTGTGGCAAGGTGTTGTAGCATCTGGTGTACCAGACCCTACAGTGCCACACACCACGTCAAATGTTGCAGTCCTTGATACGGGAGTGTTGGTGTTTCGTGAAGGGCTAGAGTGCATCCTTGTTCTTTCTGCTGTCGTTGCAAGTATGATGGGATCAAACAAACAGTATCGTCGCCCTATCGCTATTGGCGTTGCGTTAGGCTTCGTAGCAACAGTGATTACCTGGTTTATCGCCGTCGGAATTATAAGCGATCTCACACAAAATATCTCCGCCCTTTATGTGCAGGCAGGAACAGGGCTAGTTGCTATAATTGTGCTACTTATCGTGATGAACTGGTTCTTCCACAAAATATATTGGACCGGTTGGATATCAATGCACAATCGTAAGAAGAAAGAACTCTTAAAGAGTGCAAACACCCCTGCGGCTTCCGCTGCAAAGGTGTTATGGGGATTAGCCCTACTTGGATTTGCCTCATTTTACCGCGAAGGGGTAGAGGTAGTTCTCTTTCTACAAAGTTTTCGATTGCGTATAGGAGGAACAGCCGTCCTTGAAGGCGTCATTGTAGGACTTATCTTCACGGGTCTCGTGGCTATTCTGAATTTTGTGGCGCACCGTCACCTGCCTTACAAGAAGATGCTGGTTGTGACAGGGGTTATGTTAGGTGCGGTATTGCTAATTATGGTTGGCGAACAGGCACAGGAAATGCAACTCGCTCATTGGCTTCCAACAACCCCTATTCCTCAGCTACAGTGGATTCCTTCGTGGATGGGTTTATGGTTCTCGGTCTTTCCAACGGTTGAGACGCTGGTCTCACAAGCACTTGCGGCTCTACTCGTTATAGGTTCCTACGTTGCGGCGCGTTATCAAAAGGTGTCACTGCCGAAACAGCGTGGAGAGAAGTCTGCGCGAGTGGCTGAGGAAGCACCACGCGAAACGGTTGGAGTTTAGTTTGAATGTACTACTGTAACAGAGACGAAATCAGGGCTTCGCATATGTGCGAAGCCCTGATTTCGTCTCTGTTACAACTCTCTATGCAAAAGGGATTGTTTTTGTTGCTAGGATAGCGTATGCTTTTGAAAGCATCCGTTGAGATGGACTCTTTTTGTAGAACAAATAGTGATGGATCGAAAGAGAGGTACTGATATATGTTGGTCTCAACACTGAGTAACGCCGGAAACTGGAACGTTCAATCAGTGTGAGCGAGTACTTCACTGTACTTGTTGACGGCCTTTGTACAAGGGTCGTCCTATTCCCTATGCCATCTTCTCCGCATTGATTCTGCATAACGCTTTCTATATTCCTGCGTTCCTCCTTCCCCTTTTTGTTTTTCGTCATATTCTACAGTTTCAAGGGGATAATATGCGTAATTGCGGAGCTTCCTTTGTATATATGCTGCTGAGCGGCGTAACGTCACTTTCCTATTCGATGCTGCTTACGGTTGAACTTGTGTATCTAATCAAGGTTGTGGGCTTCAACCCCTTACAACTCGTGTTCATTGGCACCATTCGACAATCAGTAGGTTTTGTGTTTCAGTTACCAACAGGTATCCTGGCCGACATGTATAGTCGCCGTTGGGTAATTGTGCTTGGTCTACTGCTCATTGGATGTGGATACGTGATAGAAGGCGAGGTCCCTGTGGTAACTATTGTGTTCGCGACACAAGTGCTGATTGGGCTTGGCGTTACACTCATGGACGGGGCAGATGCCGCTTGGATTTCTGACGAAATTGGAGCCGAGGCCGTTGGACCAATTTACCTACGTGCGGCGCGGATTGGCTCGTTAGCCTCGTTAATCGGTATTGCACTCGGTGCGGTACTTGTCAATGTAGGGATCAACCTCCCACTTGTTACAGGGGGCAGCATCTTCATTGCGTTGAGCGTTCTCCTAGCTTTTATAATGCCAGAACATCACTTCATACCCGCACCACGTGAGAGTCGCAACAACTTTCAACAAGCGCGATACACACTCGCCGTTGGGGTACGTTTGATACGTCTACGACCTGTGTTGGTCGCTATTCTAGGAGTCGCGGTCTTCTCTGGTGTATTCAGTGCTGGCTTCGACCAACTTTGGAATTACTACTTACTACACTCATTCACCTTTCCTGCGTTGGGTGGACTCACATCCGTCACATGGTTTAGCATCATCGAGGTCTGTATTGTGATAACAAGTTTCTGCGGTATCTCGATTGTTGAGCGGTTCGTGAATACAGCCAACCGACGAGCAGTAGTTATCACTCAGCTCACTATAAACGGGATAGCAGTAGTGAGCATTTTCGGATTTGCACTGGCAGGACAATTTTTCCTTGCACTATTCGCATTCTTTCTGTTTACTACAGCTAGAGGAGCAAGCCCGTCGTTAGAGCAGATTTGGATGAATCAGAACCTTGATTCTAGTGTTCGTGCAACACTGTTTTCTTTACGAGGGCAGGTAAGTGCTATTGCCCAGATCATTGGCGGTCCCTTGCTGGGATTGATTGCTACTGATGTTAGTTCGCGCACCGCAATGATTATAGCAGGAAGTGTGCTTGCGCCAACATTACTGCTCTACGCTCATACCCTACATATTGGTAAACCAGCAACGATCTCTGACGAGGTGTAACGTATTTGCACGGGTTTGATGTATCATATTCTTGTTCGTCGTTACAAGTGCAATGAGAGTACAATACATCAAGCTCAAATATTTCGTGATTTCGTTGATAGTAATTTGGCGGTCTTGGGATATGTTTTTGAGAGGAACCATTTATGCCTTCTTCATCTATTAACGTGCAAGGATATCGTGGACTCCTGACAAGGTATCTCAAACCACAGTGGTTACGCGTTCTTGCATTGGTTATACTTTTGCTTGGCAATATTAGCTTGCAGCTTGCCAACCCACAGATTATTCAGATGTTTATTGACAGTGCTACGGCGCATGCGACTTTACGGTTCCTGCTTTATCTTGCCTTAGCTTTTCTTGGAGTAGCTATTGCAGGTCAAATTGTCGCTACCATTGAAACGTATGTAGCAGAAAATGTTGGTTTGACAGCTACAAACAAGCTACGTTCCGACCTGACACTCCATTGTTTGCGACTAGACCCATCGTTTCACACCGCACATACACCAGGGGAGTTGATTGAGCGTGTCGATGGCGATGTTGGGAAGCTAGGAAATTTCTTTTCGCGTTTCATCGTTGCCTTGCTGGGCAATGCTTTGCTGCTCGTTGGTGTGCTTATTATGCTTTTTCGTATTGATTGGCGTGTTGGAGGGACGCTCACACTCTTTGTTGTAATTGCGCTTATCATTGTCAACCGTCTACGTAATATCGGTGTACCGTTTCTGACGAAAGCAATGCAAGCACAAGCTGATCTCTTTGGCTTCCTTGAGGAGCGTTTTGCAGGGACAGAAGACATTCGCTCTAGTGGTGCTAGCGCGTATGCAACAAGAGGACTACAGCAGCATTCGCGTTCTGTCTTAAATAAAAATGTTCGTGCAGCACTTGTAAGCCTGACAGCGTGGACGACGACAATCTTTCTTTTTTCGGTTGGCACAGCAGTTGCGTTAGCATTAGGTGTTTACCTTTTTAGGGCTGGTACAATCAGTATCGGCACCGTGTATTTAATCTTTGGCTATACGACGTTGCTTAATCGTCCGGTAGATCAGATTGTGCGCCAGGTTGAGGACCTGCAAAAAGCCTCTGCCAGTATTGGACGCATTCGTACTCTGTTTGATGTCACAAGCACGATTCAAGATGGCGACGGTACGACGATACCATCGGGTCCTCTTGCAGTAAATGTGCAGGATATCTCATTTAGCTACAGTCAGGATGTGCCAGTTCTCAAACACATCTCGTTCTCACTCAAAGGTGGCGAGGTGCTAGGCTTATTGGGACGTACAGGCAGTGGTAAAACAACACTTACCAAACTTCTTGTCCGACTCTACGATCCAACACAGGGCATTATTCAATTGAACGGCATAGACCTGACAACGATGCACTTAAACGATCTGCGTCGCCATGTCGGTGTTGTCACGCAAGATATTCAGTTATTCCACGCAACTGTACGCGACAACTTGACCTTTTTCGATACCAGCACTCCTGATGAACAGATCGTACAGGTCCTTAAAGAACTGGGGTTAGGGAACTGGTATAATACACTTCCACAGGGACTGGACACAAAACTAGCTCCAGGGGGAAGCGGACTTTCGGCAGGTGAGGCTCAGCTATTAGCCTTCGCGCGTGTGTTTCTGAAAGACCCTGGATTAGTTATTCTTGATGAGGCTTCTTCACGTCTCGATCCGGCAACAGAGCATCAGCTTGAAAAAGTGATTGATCGTCTCCTGGAAGGACGAACCTGTATCATTATTGCCCACAGACTTACTACAATTAGAAGAGTTGATACCGTCATGATTTTGCAAGATGGCGAAAGCCATGAATATGGTAAACGCGAAGTCTTGGCACAAAATGAACAGTCACGTTTCTCTCATCTGCTCCGTACAGGGTTAGAGGAGGTACTACGATGAGTACCATGTCAGATATCTGGAAATTAGCACGCTACCGTTCGGTTCCACTTATACTCAACGGGCTAGGTACGGGCGGTGTTTTCTACCTGTTTCCTTTAGTACCAGGGCTGATCGTACAGCAAATATTCAATAATCTCACTGACAACACGCCTGTTACCTTTGGCATCTGGGGACTACTCGCGCTTCTAGTTGGAGTAACCATAACACGTATTATTACACTTTTTGTTAGTGTTGGTGCTGAAGTAACATTGGGCCAAACCTCTTCAGCAGTCCTGCGCCAAAACATTTTCATACGTATCCTGCAACGTCCGGGAGCAAACGCTTTACCGTCGTCCTCTGGTGAGGCGATCAGCCGTTTGCGTGACGATGTTGATGAAGTCACAACATTCGTCTGCTGGCTCTTTGATCCTATTGGTCAAGCCATCGGGACGCTTGTCGCACTGATTATTCTAATTCACATTTCGCCACTTATCACAGTCGTAGTGTTTGTGCCTCTGCTTGCGGTGCTAGTGATCTTTAATTTTGTGAGTAGACGTATTGAGCGGTATCGCAAGGCCAACCAGGAGTCGATAGCCGAGGTCACAGGTTTGCTTGGCGAGATGTTTGGCGCAGTCAACGCGGTAAAACTTGCTGGTGCAGAACAGTTGGTAGTCGAGCATTTTCAAGGTATCAATGAGGCGAGGCGTAAGGCTACGTTACGAGACAAGTTGCTTACGCAGATACTCGACTCGGTCTCGAACAATGCTGCTGACGTGGGAACGGGATTATTGCTATTGATAGCAGCGCAAGCGATGCAAGCGAAGAGTTTCAGCGTAGGTGACTTTGCCCTATTTGTCTCATACATGGGTTGGCTTACGCAAGTCACAACTATGTCAGGAAGTGTGATTAGACGCTACCGACAACTTGGTGTTTCAATGAAACGCTTACTTGAATTATTGCAAGGAGCATCGCCCGAAACGCTCGTGCAACATAGTCCAACCTATCTCCGTGGTGAAGCACCCGCATTACCATATATCGCTAAAACGGCAAGCCATCATCTGCATATGTTAGAGGTGGAGGCATTAAGTTATTCTTATCCTCACTCTGAGCATGGCATTGAGAACGTTTCTTTCTCTCTACCGCGTGGTGGCTTTACCGTCATCACAGGTAGAATTGGTGCGGGCAAAACGACATTGTTACGTGTCTTGCTTGGACTACTATCTAAAGATGAAGGTACGATTCGTTGGAATGGTGAAATTGTAACTGATCCTGCTTCATTTTTTGTACCACCACATAGCGCGTATACACCACAGGTACCACGCTTGTTCAGTCAAAGCCTGAAAGAGAATATTCTGCTCGGCATACCAGAGGAGAGCGTGGACCTACGGCAAGTGCTGAAAACAGCAGTCCTTGAGCATGATTTGACAGAACTTGAGCGAAATCTGGAAACGCTGGTGGGTCCGCGTGGCGTCAAACTTTCTGGTGGGCAGGTACAACGCACGGCAGCGGCACGCATGTTTGTACGTGATGCAGAATTACTGGTGGTGGACGATCTTTCAAGTGCGCTCGATGTGGAGACCGAACGTATGCTTTGGGAACGTATTCCACAAGATGCTACGTGTCTCGCAGTCTCACATCGCCGCCCTGCATTACGTCGAGCAGACCATATTATTGTGCTCAAACATGGCAGGATCGAGGCACAAGGGACATTAGAAGACTTGCTAGCAACCTGTGAAGAGATGCAACACTTGTGGTCCGGTGAACTAAAAGCTGACGAAGAAACTACTTGAGAGGTGGGAACACAATGAATACATCGTTTGTAGGGACCGATTGATCGCGTCCTCGTTGGCGGTTGATTGCCGAGAGGACGCGATCAATCGGTCCCTACAGATATCCATCCTCTTGTGTTAAACGGGATCATTGTGTTTCCACTTATGAGGTAATTTCCATTTCAGGAGTTTGAATTGTCCATAGTGGCTCATAATTCGCAATGCGGTCAAATTGCGCTCCAGCTTGCTCTAAAATAGGACGTTGGGCAAGCATGGGAGCTAGCGTGTCCATCTGCTTCGCTGCATCAAGATCGGTCCAGATGCTCACATTAACGACCGTGTTCGTGATTGGATCGACGGAGACGTGGTAATAGAGAAGGCCACGCAGTTGCTTGATTGCAGGAACCAATGGTTCGGCTGCCGCCTCGATAAGCTGACGAACGTTGTCGTACTGCTCGGAAGTGAAGTGTCCCCTGGAGATGCGTACAATTGGATATGCTACCATGATGTGTTCTCCTGTTTGGAACTTCAAGGCGCATACCTTACGCCTTACTTATTAAATATACACTACGGTAGTGTGGTTTGCTTGCATAATAGAGGAGTTATACGTTGTATTATGTAATATGGAACTGAAGTCGAAAATTTAAAGGAATGAAACAATAAAAATATGCAAAGACGCCTAATTGGAAATATTACAAAACTCGCGTTAGGAGCTATGACACTTGCTGTTGGAAGCACTATTACAGCAAAAGTGGCGGATCACACATTTCTCAATGAAGTAGAAGCTCTTCCACCCTCTCAGAGCACTGATTATGATACAGCAATGTCACAAATCGCTCAGGTACAAACATTTGAGAAGGTACTTCCACTACAAGACATCTGTCATACAACGGTGCTCACACATGGACATAAGGTTGAGCAAGTGATTATTTTGATGCACGGCATGACCAGTTGTCCGCGTCAATTTATGGAATTTGGTACTCTTCTTTTTGAGCAGGGCTACAATGTACTTATGCCGCGTATGCCATATAACGGGTATACAGATTTAGACACAACTGATCTCAAGCACATCACAATGAAGGATTTGCGAGATTGTTGTACGACGATGGTAGATATAGCGCATGGTCTGGGTGAACATATTACCTATGCAGGTATTTCAGTTGGAGGAACAATGGCTGCATGGGTGACTCAGTATCGCGCTGATGTCGATAGAACAATTCTTATGGCACCGGCCTTCACCATTGATCGGCACCTTGGTGTCAACCTAAGCAAACTTGTCATGTACCTGCTCTACTTGCTACCAAACCTGATGACACAGAACTTCCGACATGCTCCCGGTTCCTCTTTTGGGTATCGCGGCTTCGCTACTCGTGGCCTTGGTGTAATGATGCGTATGGGGTTCTCCATCTACGAAGCAGCTCGCAAGGGGAAACCAGCCGTGCAATCGGTTCTTATTGTAAGCAATGCAGCCGACCCCTCAATGAATAATGGGATTATACGCAACTTGGTACATCGGTGGCAAAGAAACGGATTGAAATATTGCGAGATGTATGAATTTGACGCGAGCCATCACCTGCCTCACGATATCATCGGCACACAAAATCCACACCAACAGGTAGCGTTCGTCTACCCTATCTTGCTCGATCTCATCACACGGAAACAGAATGTGGAGAACGAGGCTCAGTAGTACTCGGCTGGATTTCGTTTGGTAGCAAAGATGCGTAGTGCCTCCCTGCTACCAACAAAACAATTTTTCTTACTACTTGCTGCTTCGGTCTATCGCGTCATACTCTTCTTGCGTGAGTTTCAGGGTTGCGCCCTGCGCGTTCTCTTCAAGGTGCTTGACCGATGAGGTACCAGGGATTGGGAGCATTGTACTAGAACGATGTAGGAGCCATGCGAGCGCAATCTGGCTAGGTTGCGCGTTATGCTCTTTAGCGATCTGGTCGAGCGGCCCACCCTGACGTGCAAGCTCTCCAGTTGAGAGAGGATTCCAGGGGATAAAGCCGATGCCTTGACGCGCACAAATGTCAATCATCTCTTCAGATTGTTGCTCCGTCATATGCTCAGACTCACGTTTTGACAGGTTGTAGTGATTCTGGATAGTGACGATGGGAACAATTTTTTGCGCCTGTGCAAGTTGCTCAGTGGTAACGTTGGAAAGTCCGACATGACGAATCTTGCCTTCGGCCTTCATCTTCGCAACCTCACCTACTGAATCCTCAAATGGCACTTTAGGGTCTGGTCGATGAAATTGATAGATGTCGATGGTGTCGAGGCGCAAACGTTTTAGACTCGCCTCCAATGCCTCACGCAGGTGTTTGGGACTGCCATCTTGCGGCCATTGACCCGGACCAGTACGCAAAAGTCCACCTTTCGTCGCAATTACGAGACCCTTTGGATAAGGATACAACGCTTCCGCAATAAGCTCTTCGCTAACCTCTGGCCCATATGAGTCGGCGGTGTCGATCAGGTTAATGCCTAATTCGAGGGCACGATGAAGAACGGCGATAGCCTCTTGCTTGTTAGCAGGAGGTCCCCAGATGCCATCGCCTGTGATACGCATGGCACCGAAGCCGAGACGATAAACATTTATATCTCCACCAAGTGTCAGCATTCCACTTGCTTCTGCTGGTCGTTGTGTTGTGTCTTGCATAGTTTTTCCTTCTTTCGCTATTCTTATGTTGCTTATTAACTATACATAAGTACACGATGAGAAGGCGTTGTAAGTGACTTTATATAAAGGTTGTAAAAAAGGGCAAAATTTGGTACAGTATAGGGGATTTGGATACATAATAGGCACGAAAATAGGATTTTTTTCTGCCTATCTTCGGTAAAGAGCATTTTCTTGGGAGAAATAGCATGGTTGTTGAGGCACAGAAAGAGAACTTGAGTTTTCAAGCAGAGGTTACGCAACTGCTTGATTTGATGATTCACTCGCTCTATAGTAACAAAGAAATATTTTTGCGTGAGTTGATCTCGAATGCATCGGATGCAATCGACCACCTGCGCTTTGATATGCTGTCGGATCAAGCACTGGCGGAAAACGATACCGATATGCATATTCGCATTACGTTTGACAAGGATGCGCGCACGATCACTATCGCAGATAATGGTATTGGTATGACGCGTGACGAGGTGGTGGAGCACATTGGCACGATTGCTAAATCCGGTACCCGCGAGTTTTTCCAATCGCTGACAGGCGATCAGAAGAAAGATGCCAACTTGATTGGACAGTTTGGCGTTGGGTTCTACTCGGCATTTGTTGTGGCAGATATGGTAACGTTAACAACGCGTCACGCTGGCTTGAGTACTGAACATGGTGTGCGATGGGAGTCTGACGGACGTGGCAGTTATAGTCTTGAGACGATTGAGCATCCTGGGCGCGGAACTGAGGTTACACTGCACCTGCGCGAGGACGAAGACGAACTGCTAAGTGGATCGCGTCTGCGCTCGATTATCCGCACCTACTCCGATCACATCACTGTTCCCATTCTCATGCAGAGTGAGGATGAGGAGAAAAAGGATGAAGAGGAGCGAGTCAATCAGGCATCGGCATTATGGGCACGTTCCAAGAGCGAGATTAGCGTAGAAGACTACAACGAGTTCTATAAACATGTCTCGCATGATTTCGAGGACCCTCTAGCATACGTACATAGCCGTATGGAGGGCAATTATGAATACACATTGTTACTTTATATTCCAGCTCGCGCTCCCTTTGATCTGTTCAGTCGTGAGCGAAGACATGGGGTTAAGCTCTATGTGCGACGCGTCTTCATCATGGATGATGCCGAGAAGCTTATGCCAAGCTACTTGCGCTTCGTGCGTGGCGTGGTTGACTCAAGCGATTTGCCGCTAAACGTGTCACGCGAACTTTTGCAACAGAACAAGGTGCTTGATACCATCCGCTCAAACGCGACGAAAAAGGTATTGGGATTGCTGTCCGATCTCGCTAAAAACGAGACGGAGAAATATAGCACCTTCTGGAAAGAGTTTGGACGCGCCCTCAAGGAAGGTATTCCAGAGGACCCCACAAACAAAGATACTCTCTCGAAGCTATTGCGCTTCTCTTCGACCTTCACCTCGTCTGAGACACAGGATGTGTCATTACAAGACTATGTGGGTCGTATGAAAGAGGGACAGGACAAAATTTATTATATCAACGCGGAGACCTTTGCAGCGGCTAAGGAAAGTCCACTACTGGAAATTTTCAAGAAGAAGGATATCGAAGTTCTGCTGCTATCCGACCCTGTGGACTACGTCCTAGGTGCCGAACTCTTTGAGTACGATGGGAAGCCCCTGCAGTCCGTCTCTAAGGGTGAAATTGACCTGAGCAAAATGGAGGACCAGGAGGAGAAAGAGGAGCAGGAGAAGGCAGCATCAGAGGCACAGGATTTGACAGAGCGACTCAAAAAAGCTCTGAGCGATAAGGTGAAGGATGTGCGCGTCACCTCACGCCTGACCACCTCCCCCGCCTGTCTGGTTGTTGGCGAGTACGACATTGACCCCAACTTGCAACGTATGCTCAAAGCGGTCGGGCAGTCCATTCCTAACACCAAACCAATTTTGGAGATCAATCCAGCGCACACAATTGTACGCAAGTTAAAAGAGATACAAGACGAGCAACGCTTCAGCGATTGGGCTTTTGTGCTCTTCGATCAGTCTGTGCTGAGTGCTGGCGAACAATTGGAAGACCCAGTACGTTTTGTCAACAGGTTAAATGATCTTTTGGTACAGCTTTCATAGTTGATATTCGTGTGATACTAAAACAAGGGCACCTTTGTAGTTGCCCTTGTTTTGGTATCACGACATTGTTTAAATTAATAGAAGTGAATACCTGTACATATAGCAATTTGCATCATAGGTCCCTACGAATTCAGAAGAGGGCTTTTACGATAAGTATCAATTCGCTTGAGAAGATTTTCCCCTCCATGTCCCGTAGTAACATAGGCTTGCGGATTATGCTCACGTATCTTTTGTAGATACACAAGTATCTCCTCGGCGATGCCACGAATTTGCTGCCAATCCAGGCGATACTCGAATTCTTCTTGAAGCAGATGACTAAAGCGATGGTAACTATTCTGTAGCAGTAAACCCATATCAGTAGAGGAAACATTGACATAGTAGCCACCGCAACCAAAGTCACCACAGCCACAGGTGAAGAGAGGAACATGGCCGTGTAGTCCTTTGAGAGCGAAAAATGTTTCAACATCCAGAATTTTGGGCATGTCATGACCATTGATATACACCGAGACGAACAGCGGGCCATCGTCTATAGACTCTTGCTCTATAGCTATTTTTATGGAATCCATGCTTGTTTCCTCTGATCCTACTGTAAAGAAAAATGTTTTAAGCTTTTCCAGTATACATTACGTTGGTAGGAAGAGACGCCCCTAATGAATTTTGACACCCGAAAACAGCAATGACGGTAGGGGCAGCAATTGATTGCGCCCAGGGACGAGCGAAGCAATGTCCAGTCCCTCCATTGACGCCGGGGAGAGACCGCACCTCGCTTCGCTGGTGCGGTCGGGCGCAATCAATTGCTGCCCCTACCGAGGGAATGACCGTATTCGGTTGTCAATGTTCATCATAGTGAAAGTTTGTTGACTAGAGTGGGTACGATGGTGGCACAGAGGATGATTGCACCGCCGAGGAGCGTTGTTACAGTTGGAATGTCTTTGAGAAGCAAGACTCCGAATAAGATGCCCCAAACTGGTTCGAGGCTAGCAAGCAAACTGGCTGATTGAGCAGTGATAGCGCGCATACTGGCAATGAAGAGAGTATGGGCCAGCGCGGTACATACAACCCCCAAAATGAGCAAAATAAGCAGTTCGTGTGGAGTCCATAGTGCTGCGGTAGGAATAAGAAAGAGTGCTGGTAACAATACAAGAGCAGCAACCCCGTCCTGGTAGAGACTGATGGTAAGGCTTGGATAACTACGCCCAAGCCAACGATTCGCTACAGAAAGCTGTGCAAAGGTTGCACCTGCAAGAAGTCCCCATGCAACACCAAGCGTGGTGTGGTTTTGTAGTGTAAAGGATGGTACAAGCAGGTAAATCCCTGGGAGAATAAGTAGGGCGGCGATAATTTGTATACGGCTAGGGTGTTGCTTGAGCAGAAGTGGTTCTAAGGCTGCGGTGAAGAGAGGAAAACTTGAAAAGGACAGTAGGCCGATAGCAACATTAGAGACGTTTATAGATTGAAAAAAAGCTGTCCAGTGTAGAGCAAGTAATACTCCCTGTCCAACAAGTAAGAAACCATCGCGCCTCCGCTTTGGATAAAGGGGTACGTGTTGAAAAAGACAAGCGGCGAATAGTACAGCCCCTGCAAAGACGACACGTCCAAGCACGATGAGAGGCGATGGAAGTACACTTAATTTTCCTAACACACCTGCAAGCCCAAAGAAGAGCACGGCAATATTGGCAGAAAGAATACCTCTCCCGTAACTCGATTGCTGTCTTTGCACGAAAGATAACCCTTCATTCTTAATATATATTTAATCTACAAATACTATGGCAGAATCGTATAAGGCACCTCTGATAGGAACAAAGCTTAGTACCGATAGTATAAACGATAGAAGTACAGACAATACAAACAAAGAATGGAAATACACAGAATTCCGTGGAAAATATTTAAAAATGAGGACAAACTAGATAATGGTTACATAATAAATATGACCCTTTCAAAACAAGACTATACTATATTTCGATGTAAACCTTTACATAAAAGAGAAATCATCACTAAATTTTAACCGAATCGCAACTTCATTGAGCTTACATCTATATGCTATTTCATCTATACTCTATATGGTACTAAACGATTGTAGACCACCTTCATCTCTTATGAGAAGGATAGTAAACAATCGTACATTTTATTATTCTCTCGTTGAAAGCAATCTATTTGTCTTCAAGAGAGAGTATTCCTGAGTGAGAAAGGAACTTACAATGGCGAAAATGACACGACGCGCAATGTTGTGGGCAACCTCTACTAGTGTTGCCGCACTTGCTGGTGCAGCCGCCCTCGTAGCAAACAAACAAAGTCCAAGTGCTAAAGCGGCAGCATCCGTCACTGAGACATCTGTATCAAATGGCCCGATAACGGCATTCGTAAAAGATCCTAGCACTGGCACGATAAGCGTGTTCCAAGGAGAGCGAGAGATTGTTGTTAAATCTCTTGACCTAGTGCATGCCCTCCAAAATATTGTGAAATAACCTCATCTCGAATTTGAGAAGATGAGGTCATTTTAGTTCTTATTATGAGGTATACTCAATGTCATCACACCGCGAAGCGCCCGAAATTTCTAAAGACCCAGTTGCTGATAATACCGATACGTATGCATTTGTCAGCCCTGATAAACCTGATACCGTGACTATTATCACCAACTATATTCCCTTCGAGGCTCCTGATGGAGGTCCGAACTTCTTCGAGTTTGGCGACGATGTTCTCTATGAAATTCATATCGACAACGATCAAAACGCGGATTCGGACATCACCTTTCAGTTCCGTTTTTACACCAAGACGCGTAACCCAAACACCTTCCTCTACAATACGGGTCAGATTACTTCAATTGATAGCCCAAACTGGAATCGCCCACAATTCTACAGTGTGACCAGAGTTGATAAAAACGGCAATAAGACTTTGCTTGCACAAGACCTTGCTTGCCCACCATGTAATATCGGACCACGCTCCACGCCAAATTATGCCGAACTCGCTGAACAAGCAGTTCATCACTTGTCAGGTGGCATAACGGTTTTTGCAGGCCAGCGTGCCGATGGGTTCTATGCTGACCTGGGTTCCATCTTTGATCTGCTCGACCTGCGCCCTTTCCAGAACTTACACTTAATTCCTAGCCCTGCTGCGGCAGGCGTCAATGGATTGAAGTACCTCAATGTCCATACCATCGCAATACAACTTCCAAAGAAGGATGTGACGAAGGATGGTTCATATCCTAGTGATCCAGCCTCTGCAACCTCAGTTATCGGTGTATATGGGTCAGCGAGTCGTCGCAAGGTACGTATCATTGATGCATACGATACAGACGAGTCTGGTCCATATGTACAGGTTTCACGACTTGGCAATCCATTGTTCAACGAAGTTATCGTTCCACTGGGCAAGAAAGATTATTGGAACAAACAGGCACCTAAAGACGATGCTCAGTTTGCACAATACGTGGCGCATCCAGAGCTTGCAGGCTTGATTCCTGTTCTCTATCCAAACGTGTTCCCTCATCTTGCAGCACTAGACGCCAGCAATGCGGCACGTGCTGACCTGCTCGCTATTCTGCTAACAGGCTTGCCATCCGGTATCATCAAGGGCTTCCAGAACTACACGGGTTCAACACAGGCCGACCTGTTGCGCCTGAATTTGGCTATTGCGCCGACTGAGAACGACCCTAGCATCTTTGGTATCCTCGGTGGAGACCTTGCAGGCTTCCCAAATGGTCGCCGTGTCTTCGATGACACTGTAACTATCGAGTTACGTGCGGTCGCCGGTGTAACATATCCTTTGGTTGCTCCCTCATATACACCCGATGGTGCTGCAGCACTTGTAACCGATGGAGTAACGCCACAGAGTGCAGGTTTAACCTACCTGTCACACTTCCCGTATCTCAACACACCATACGATGGCTATGATCATCCATCAAACTAGTAGATAGTTACGATTTACATTTGATAGAAAAAGGAACTCGACAGCATAAGCGGCGAGTTCCTTTCCATAAGTGATTCTCCATATATGTTTGGAAAAGCGAAGGGAATAAAGGAGAGTAGCATACCGATGGTCGAAAAATATGTTGAGCGTGTCCACAACGATATTGTACTCGATATCGGCAATGATATTGGGGCACTTATTATCTATACACGAGAAAATCTGTGCGGCTATCAAATTGATGTCAGCTTACGTGGTGATGCTACCGCGAAAAGGATACATACAGACGTATTAGCGCGCAGAATTGCTGGACGCTCGGTATTCGCGGCAGTCTTTGCGGAACTTCCTGAAGGCGAATATGTCACATGGAGTGATCCTGCTGAGAAATTCACTATCGTTGGCGGCAATATCGTAGAGTTAAACTGGTGTGATACAGATATTTACGTTCCTCCGGTTAGCTATGCAGATGTCAAGGAACGTATTACCTCTTCACGTACAGCGTCTAGCATTTTGCCACCACGCTATCAGAGTGGACAAAAGGTTAGTTCCGCGCCAATGGGTACCGCTCCTATGCAGTACGCTGAAGATGGACAAGTTGCCTGGGACGAGATGTGGACCGGCTTTTGCGATCTCGCCTTAGCGGGTGGACCGCCACATCGGGATACGCTACTGGAGCCTGTGCCACCGGATGAAGTGCGAGCGGATATGGCAGGATATGAACGTGTATACGCCGAAGTCGAGCGTGGCCTACGGCTCGTTACGGGATTACCTATTCTACGTAGTGAGCGGCTTGGCTGGATTGGTATCGGCTGTGTAGATGAAGAGATGGCTCTATGGCTGTTGCGCGCGATCATCGTAGAAAACGTTTGTGTGAGGCGCGAGGGACCAGTATTGTTTTTGCCTGTTGGTCCAAATTTCATGCTCGAAAAAGAAATCAAAAACGTCATCACCGTCGTTGCAAAGACACACCACTACTGGATGGAACATATGGGGTTGTAGAGTCACAATGCTTCACCCGAAAAACGAATAGGAAAAAGCGTTGACATTTGTACTCATTGGTTTAATTTCAACAGGTTTTAAATAGTTCTTATAGGTCAAACAAAACTCTTTTTGCATAATAGCTCCTAGCATGATATAAAAAGAACGTATTATCTCATAACTATATTATTCGGGTGGAAGGAGCATGGCAAAAATGAAGATTCTTTTGACAGGTGCGTTAGGAAACATCGGTTCAAGTACACTACAAGAACTAATTCGGCAAGGTCATAGTGTTCGCAGCTTTGATGTTGGACACAAAAGAAACATTGCACAAGCGCAACAGTTAGCTCGTAAATATGCCTTTCAACAAATGTGGGGAGATATTCGCAAGTTAGAGGATGTAGTTCAAGCCGTCCAAGACCAAGAAGTTATTATTCATCTTGCATTCGTTATACCACCCAGAGTTGATGAAGATATAGAGAAAGCGCGTTCAGTTAATGTGGATGGAACACATAATCTTATCACGGCTGCTCAACAACTTTCCTCGCCACCTAAAATACTCTTTGCATCAACCCTAAATGTTTTTGGGTATACTCAGAAACTTCCACCACCACGTACAATTGATGATCCTGTAGTTGTTACAGATGCTTATACACAGCACAAACTGCTGGGAGAAACAGCGGTTAAAGCATCGGGACTCGAATGGGCCATCTTCCGTTTTGCCAATGTACCTCCATTAGAAACACAGCAACCACATCCCATTATGTTTAGCATCCCACTAAATACGCGATTTGAAGTGCTTCATACCTATGACGCTGGACTCGCTATTGCTAATGGTATCAAAAGCGATATATGGGAAAGAACTTGGCTTATTGGAGGTGGAGCACAATGTCAAGTACGCTATCGTGATTATTTAAGAGGTGCGATGAAGTCTGTCAGCATTGGAGAACTTCCAGAAGGTGCCTTTGGTAGTGACGATTATTGTACAGATTGGCTTGATACAAGTGCAAGTGAGCATCTATTGCACTACCAGCGTCATAGTTTTGATGAGGTTATGGCTGATCTTGCGAAGTTTACCAGCCCACCAGCTCCCATTCGTCTTGTACTTCCACTTGTTGCTCCCCTAGTGCGTCAACAAATTCTTAAAATGTCTCCATATTATAAAAGAACAAAATAGATGCAGACTCAACATAGCATAAAACACGGGGATGATAGGTGAAATATGTAAAAGGTGTCATAGAATACCAACGTTATAGATACATTGGGCAAAAAGAGGTTCGCATTTCCGACAGCGGTCAGGAATGCGAACCTCTTTACTAATATCTTTATAAGACACAGAGAGAATACCTTCCTATGCCTGATTGATAAAGGTCTATTTATTTGCAGGCTACGGCGAATGGTGAGCGGTAGATGACGCCGGAATCTTCTGTGCTGACCTGGTGATAGGTGTAGGAGTTGTCCTTCACAGGGCTGAGGTAGCCAGCTTTCGCAACAAGTGCGGGGGCGTCGCCAACTTTACCGATTAGGACAGGAGTGAATGCCCAGTTGTCAGCTGGTACATACCCACCAATAGCACGACCTAATGCGCGGTGCTCGGACTCAATACAGGCGATCTGAGCGGCGACCTGCGACAGTTCGGGATGACCTTGTAGACCAAATTCCTTGACGGCTGCTAAGAACGCGGAGTCAAACACACCTTCGAGTTGCTGTTGTGTTTCAATGAACAATTTCAGGTTCTCGAATGTCTCTTCACCATGTGGGAAGCTGAATGTGCTTGCGAGATACTTACCACCTGCGCTGGCAAAGAAGAGTTCGTGGATTTGCTCTTCGATGAGGGCGGCACGGATGTACTGCTTGTCAGCACCAGAGATGCCAAGTCTGTCGGCGTGATTCAAACCATTGGTGTAGAAGGTAACGGCGAGACGCTCGGCGGTACGAGCAATGGTCAGAATGTCTGCAATTGGTGTGACACAATTTGGATCATATGCCGCGGCTGCGTGAACACCTGTAAACTGCGAGAGAAGAGTACCACCCGCAACTGCGAGGCCCGTAACGCCTGCTGCTCCTGCCGCAGCACCCTTAAGGAGACTACGACGTGATGTCTGTGTCTTTGATGTTTCGTTCGTAACTTGATCGGACTTCTGCATGACAATACATCCTTCCATGATTAAACAATGTTCTCAGACATACAAGATGTATGCTGACTTTGACAAGTTAAACTTGCGCTTCCCCTGATGCAATCAGGACATGAGAATGTGGGCGAGGAGATTACTGTACAAATAGCCTATTTCAGCTTCTGTTGGATGCGCTCCACTCAGTCGTCATCCCCTTCTCACACTATACTACGACGTATATTTGAATTTGGATTGCATGAATATTTTGTGTATGGCATACATATTTTGACGTAGAATACTAATCAAGAATTGTTATTTTCTATGACAATATTTTAGAAAGAAGATAGGCTATGACGTGGGAACCAGAACTTGATGAATTGCATCGCCGTGAACAGTTGGCACAAGCGATGGGCGGTCCTGAAAAAATCGCCAAGCATCATGCACAAGGCCGTTTAACGGTACGTGAGCGCATGGTGCTTCTGCTCGATGCCGACACGTTTCACGAAACGGGTACACTCGCTGGAACCGCTGAGTATAATAATGAAGGACAATTAACAGCGTTTCGTCCTGCGAATTTTGTCTTTGGGACAGGACGCATCGAGGGACGAAAGGTTGTAGTGGGTGGAGATGACTTTACCGTGCGCGGCGGATCAGCCGATGCCGCAATCATTGGCAAACAGGTCTACTCTGAGCAGCTCGCCAATAGCCTACAGATACCACTTGTACGGCTGGTTGACGGTACTGGTGGTGGCGGTAGCGTAAAGATGCTTGAGCAACATGGCTTTACCTACGTGCCAGCAAATCCTGGCTGGGATTACGTGGTTGATAACCTAAGCCTCGTCCCTGTCACAGCGGCCTGTCTGGGATCGGTGGCTGGTTTAGGTGCGGCTCGCTTAGCGGCATCTCATTTTTCGGTGATGATTGAAGGAATCGCACAACTGTTTGTGGCAGGACCGCCAGTCGTGAAATCTGGCATGGGGGAAGACCTGACCAAAGAAGAATTAGGTGGAGTTGCGATTCATCGTAATAGTGGTGCAGTCGATGTTGTTGTACAGAATGAGCAAGAAGCCTTTACCCTGATGCGACGCTTTCTCTCTTATCTGCCACAAAATGTCTTTCAGCTTCCACCCGTACAGCCTACCACTGATGTACCAACGCGCAGAGACGAATCGTTGCTTGCAGCAATACCACGTAACACGCGTCGTCCTTATCGTATTCGTCCTATCTTGGCATCTATCTTTGATGAAGGGTCTGTGCTCGAGCTTGCACGATATGGACGCGCAACAGTGACCGCGCTTGCACGACTCGATGGGCATCCAGTCGGCGTGGTTACTGCTGACCCCTATATGGGAGGAGGAGGTCTTACCGTCGAGGGTGCTGATGCGATGATTCGCCTTGTTGACCTATGTCAAACCTTCCATCTGCCAATCGTCACGCTTACCGATCAACCTGGGTTAGCCATCGGGCGTGAGGCAGAACGGAGAGGCACCATTCGTTATGGAGTACGAGCAATTTCGGCGGTTTATCAAGCAACAGTACCTGCGGCAGAGATAATTATTCGTCGTGTCTTTGGCGTTGGAGGTGCTGGGATGACCAATCGACACAAATTCACACAACGTTATGCATGGCCTTCAGCCGACTGGGGTTCTCTGCCCATCGAAGGCGGAATAGAGGCTGCATACCGTAGCGAACTCGATGCAAGCGAGGACCCCAAAGCACTTTTTGAAGAGATTCGCACGCGGTTAGATGCTGTACGTTCGCCATTTCGTACAGCGGAGCGTTTTATCATTGAAGAAATCATCGACCCCAGGGAGACACGTCCCCTTCTTTGCGAATGGGTACATGATGCCTACGCGCAACTGCCACAACAGTTGGGTCGCCCCAGTCATGGAACAAGGCCCTAAATGTGTCTATAAAGGGTGGCTAGCATTTCGCTAGCCATCCTTTATAGACACATCTATCATATACTACATCGTTCTTAACTCGCGTTTCAGGATTTTGCCCGTTGCGTTTTTAGGCAAGGGTGCATCCAGAAACTGAATAGTACGTGGGTACTTGTAGGCGGCAACACGCTCTTTGCAAAAGGCGCGGATATCCTCTTCGCTTGCATGCAAGCCAGGCTTCAGGTAGATAAAGGCTTTGACCTCTTCACCCATCTTTGCATCAGGCATACCGACGACCGCGACTTCAGAAATCGCAGGATGCTCGTACAACACTTCTTCGATTTCGCGTGGATAGACATTGAAACCGCCACGAATAATCATATCTTTCTTACGGTCAACAATCGAGAAGTAGCCATCCTCATCCATCTTACCAATATCTCCGCTATGGAACCAGCCATTACGAATAGCCTCTGCCGTTGCTTCGGGTCGTTTGTAGTAGCCCTTCATTACATTATGGCCGCGAATAACGATTTCACCGACTTCACCTACGGGGACTTCCTGGTCGTCGGCGTCAACCACACGCATTTCGACACCGTACACAGGCAAGCCCACCGTGCCTGGTTTTGTTGGTTTGAACAACACATTGAACGAGGCCGTTGGCGATGTCTCCGACAACCCATACCCTTCTAGCACCGTGACACCAAACTCTGTTTTCCAGGCTTGTAGCACCTCGACTGGATTAGCTGCCCCACCACTGATACAGGTACGCAAACTCGACAGGTCATATTTCTTGCGATCAGGATGGTTCAGCAGGTAGATATACATCGTTGGCACACCTGCGAAGGTGGTTACATGATCGCGCTGAATAAGCTCAAAGGCTTTTACGGGTTCAAAACGAGCCATGAGCGTGAGCGTAGCACCCACTGTTATCAGCACATTCATGACTGAACTGATACCAAAGGAGTGGAAGAGTGGCAACGCGACTAGACCAACATCGTCATCGTGCCATTCGATACCTAGTGAGTCCTTAGAGGTGCGAGCATTGAAGAACAGATTGAAGTGACTCAGTTCAGCTCCCTTTGGTCTGCCTGTCGTGCCGCTTGTGTAAAGAATAACGGCGGTATCATCGGGCATCGTCGGCACCATTTCAAACTTCGATGACGCCTTTTCCATCATTAGGTTCAGGCTTGTTGCCCCTTCCACGTCAGGCACAGTCTTCGAACCAGAAGCATTAACAATTACAAAATGTTTGCAGGTATCTGTTTGCTGATAGCCACTTACGGCTTCAGTCGCAAAGCCTTCCCAAACCACAAGCATCACTGCATCGCTATCTTGTAAGTGGTAGGAAACTTCAGGTGCTTTGAGTAGTACATTTAAGGGAACAATTGTCGCGCCAGCCTTAGCAATGCCATAAAAGCAAACCACAAACTGCGGGATATTGGGCAGCATAAGGGCCACTTTTTGTCCAGGCTTGATACCTGCATTAGTCAGAGCGTTGGCGAATTGATTTGAAGCAGCATGAAGTTGGCTATATGACATCCGAAAATCATCAAAGATAAGAGCGATATGGTCGGGTCTACGTTTGCTCGTCTCGGCAAGCATCGTTGCTAAGTTGAGACTCATCGCACGGTGTCCTTTCTCGTTGTATGCATCGCGCATTCGTTGAGGTTCGTTAAGGTCGGGAGGAAGCATTTCCTTGCTTTCATTATAACCAAGTTTGAGTGCTTAGTGAAAGAGAGAAACACATTTTCTCGGCAAACACGCTTTTACAGCCAATTTCCCCACGTGACCGAGCCACTACTCCCTTCCTCTATAGAGTCCCTTAGAGGAAGTTGGGAAGAAAGAGAAGCAGTCATAGCAGCCAGTAGTGCTTGATGTTCCTCTATGTTAAGCTGTGCAGCAATCTCTGTGACACGTTCAAGAGTACTGAGCAAAGTATTGAGAACACGAACATTACCGCCAGTATAATGTCCAATCTCAAGCAACACTTCGAGATACTCTTCAAGTGCGGGTTGACGGATTTCTAGACTACTCGCGCCACCAGCGAAACGATAGGTGCTTGAGATTGGAAGGCGATGAATAAGTTGCTCAAAAACTGCTTGCAAATATTTGATACACAATACGCCCGTTGTGGGATCGTTGATGGCTGGCGAGAGCGCACGAAGCGCGATATCAGCGAGTTGTCGCACCCCAAAACGTGCATCCTGTTCGATGTCACGTTCACGTTCAATTATAACATGATCATGAACAGCTTTAATGCAACCACTATCGGCCATCCCCATAGGGCGCACCTCGGCGATAACCGTCTCCTCGGTCACAAAATCACCAGGGCAGACAAGTAAATGAAGATGAAAGCCGGGACAACGCAAATACTTCATGAGGTTAGCGAACTCTACACGTTGCACATATCCTGGACGCATTGCGCGAATACGTGCAGGCTCATCCGATGTAAGCCAAGTTTGTATCATAAGGGTTGTTGCTTCCTCTTTTGGCTCATCGTTTTCCCATGTAGGATAGGGGTTTTCAAGTGTTTGTAGTGTTTGGGTGGCAAGGCGGGCAGCAATATCGGACACCTGAATCACACGTCCAATGTGATGCACAAAGATTAGCAAGAGAGCTAAGCCTAAGAAGCCAAGCCCAATAGCACCTGTAATGCTGATTGCAGGCAGAAACCCCGGTTCAGTTGCAGAAGGTTCAGTTATAGAGGCAAGCACAATCATAGAGTACGCAAAAATAGCGAAGAAGCCGCCGGCAACAACCTGGGTTACGCGATCTTGCAAGAACCCCCGTAGCGCGCGGGGTGTGTACTGACTTGAAACAAGCTGGAGCACAACGATAGTAATCGAAAAAGCAAGTCCAGCGACGGTGATAAGCGATCCCGCGATAGTCGAGAGAATGACAGTAGCTTCCGCTGTTCCACCATGAAAAACGAACTGTTCCTGATTGGGCGGCAGAATATGGTCGAACACCAGGAAGAGGAAGGCCAGGACCGGACCAAGGACTGAAACGACGGCAGGCAAAAACCAGAAGGAATTGAGAAGGACTCTCCGATATTTGGCAAATACCTTATTAAAGTCATCCAACATGTTTCTCTCGTTATAGTTCCCCGATTTGTACAGTTTTACGATGCCATTGTAACACGAAGCCTACTACACGACAATGGACATAAAAATATTATTAATATTTTTGAAAGAGTACTATACACACTGTAAAACATTTGACGAGCTATACAGAGACATGTTAGCATCATACGGTAGTACGCACTTCTTTGGAGAAAGTGCTACCGTATTTATAAAGCATAAACGTTTTTATATACATTAGTGATGGGGGTACTTCATCAAAGAGAGCAAAAGATGCCTCAAGTGTATAATCTTGACCTTGAAACTATGCTCTCCACACTTGCGCGTCGTCAACTTTCTGGAAACCTTGTAGCAGATGTACCTAAAGGAAAAGTGGGGAGAGAGTCGGCTCATATTGAAATCAATGTTGATAGTGGAAAGCTCATTTCTTGCTCATTAAAGAGTGGACAGACCATTATTACAGGTGAAAATGCATTGCAAACAATTGCACGGCTGGACGTTATACCCTGGTCGTTTACCTCTGCACCAAGTCAACTCACGGTAGCAACAACACAATCATTATCACCAACAGGGCTAGTTCCTCTAGCACGTATTCCGAGACGGTCCATAACGCTCCAACCAACAGATTTAGCAAAATTACCGCGTACTCACTTTCAAGTCTATGCTTATATAGATGGGAAAAAAACAATTGAAGAACTTGCACACCTGCTCAGAACTACAAATGAGCAGATCGAACGTGTTCTTGCTGACCTACGAGCGTGGAAGATTGTTCAAAACAATTAAGTAGAGAAATACAAAAAGACTTAGATGAAGCACTGGCTAGCATAAAGCATTTGAACGAATAGAAAAGATTGGTGGATTACACTAATGCAAGGTGAATTTAACGAAGGCGTATTACAAACCATACGTTCAGCCTCGCCCAAACGACGTAACTACTTCAACTGGTGGTATCGTTTTGCGGCTCCTCCACTTCCTCCTGCTAATGCATCATTAGAGGTTCGTGAAATCGCACGTCAAGGACGCCTTACGAGTATTGTCATTTTCATCCTGATTTTTCTTAATTTTGGTTCCGTCCCTTCTGCCATTTCAGGGTTGAATAGTGCATTGACAATTGTACTCGTTGTCTCCTTTATAGCAATTGGTGTTTCCGTGTTCCTCAATCGGCGTGGCTTAGTTGTTTGGGCTGGTTTGCTGCTGGTTCTAGTTCACCTAATTGGTATTATGCTGAACCTTTTTACAACGCCAACAGGTTTGAGCTTTCAAGTCATTTCATCATTTGCAATACTCATTCTTCCAACATTGCTTGCCGCAGCCCTACTACCGGCAGCTTCTGTCTTTTTCTTCGCCGTTCTAAGTACGCTTTTTTGTTTCTTTGCAGTCACCTTTATGCCACATGCGAAGGGGTTCAACGATCCTGCCTCTTTGATATTCGTGCAAGGTGTGGTTCTGCCTGCTGTTGTGCAAGGTGCGACGGCTGGCATCGCTTTTTTGTGGGTCAGTAGCCTACAACGTGCTCTACGCGAACGCGATCAAGCCGAAGAAGTTGCTCGTCTTGAGCGTGATCTTTCCGAGCAGACAGAGGTGATGGCGCGACAAAAAGAACAACTAGAGCAAAGCATCAACATGATTCTGCAAACACAGATGCGAGTTGCTAACGGAGATTTGAGCGCACGCGTTCCACTTACCTCAGACAATGTGTTGTGGTCTGTTGCTGGCACCTTGAACAATCTGATCACACGTCTACAACGTGCTCAAGGAGCGGAAGAACAATTGGAACGCACAAAATCAAGTGCGGGCTGGTTGATCTCGATTCTGCGTAATCGCAGGGCAGGTCAACCATCATCTACATATGCACGTACAGGAACGGTAATCGACCCCATCGCGATGGAGTTGTTTTCTGCAGCAGAACTACAACACCGTCCCTCATCTGAGCAACGTCAACGACCATAGAAAATACGACAACAATGCGCGATAGAATAAAAGCAAGAATATTTCGTTCTTGCTTGATATAACTCGTGTAACACGTAGCGAAAGGAAGTATTTCATGAAGGCAATTCGGGTTCACCAACGAGGTGGTCTTGATGCAATGAACATAGAAGATGTGGAACGTCCAACGCCTGAAAAGGATCAGGTGTTGATTAAGGTTGCTGCCGCAGGTATCAACTTTGCGGATATAGGGCAACGCAATGGGAACTACCCCAACCTTTCACCACTACCGCTTACCCTGGGGTTTGAGGTTGCGGGCTTCATCGAAGAAGTGGGTGCGGATGTCTCAACGCTAAGCACAGGAACACGAGTTGTATCCCTCGTCAACGAAGGCTACGCCGAATACGCTGTAGCCGATGCTGCACTTGTGATTCCGCTGCCAGACGAAGTAAGTTTCGCCGCGGCTGTCGCGGTTCCGGTGCAAGGGCAAACCGCGTATCTTGCGTTGGAAAAAGCGGCCCGTCTGCAAAAAGGTGAGCGCGTACTTATTCACTCAGCTGCAGGAGGCGTCGGAACACTGGCAATCCAACTAGCAAAAATCATGGGTGCAAGCTTCGTGATTGGCACAACGACGAGTGCAAATAAAGAAGAATTTATTCGTGCTCAAGGTGCTGATGCCGTAGTACGTATCGACGAGAAAAACTGGGTTGAGCAGGTGTTGCATGCAACACAGGGGCAGGGAGTAGATATTGTATTGGAGACGGTAGGCGGGGAAATTGGACAGCAAAGCCTTGGCTGTTTAGCACCCAATGGTCGTATGGTGGTCTACGGAACGTTAACAGGTGCAGTTACACCAGTTGTGACACAAATGTTGATTCCGAAGTGTCTTAGTATTATAGGATATAATACGAACATACAAAGCCTTACCGACCAGATGCGAGCAAGTCGTATATTGCTGCACTATATTGCTTCAGGGCAGGTAAAAGTTACCGTTGATGCTACTTTTCCATTTACAGAAGCGGCGGCGGCGCATAAAGCTATCGAAGAGAACAAAACACGCGGTAAGGTTGTATTAACTATTTAGTAAGTGTGTAAACACAGATCGAAAGGAAAATATTTTGTCCGAATTTGCACCTCTTTCCGACACGCCAGCAATACTTCCTGGCGCAGCGGATGTGGCTCAAACTCCAACAAAGGCTGTAACTCCACTTTTCCAGCTTTTGTTGTCGCTAGCAAATGTTGTTGTGTGGTTATCAATTATTCCACTTTATCAACTTTTGCTTCCAGCACAGGTCGCAGTTCTCGACCCGAAAAACAAAATTTCAACGTTGTCATTCATCATCTTCATTGCAGGTATCACATCGGTACTCGCACAGCCATTCGCAGGGGCATTTAGTGATCGCACCACGTCGCGCTTTGGACGGAGGCGTCCGTGGATTGTCGGTGGCATGCTTCTTGTGGTGATTTCTCTGTTATTTATGGCGAATGCACCAAGTATTCCATTGCTAGCGGTAGAACTGGGTGCGTTTGGACTCGTGATGGGCATGGTGCTTTCACCAGTGCTAGCAATTATTCCTGACATGGTTCCCATTCGTCAACGCGCCACGGTTTCTGCATTTGTGGGACTGGCTCAACCATTAGGAACACTTATCGGGATTATCCTGATTGCACAGGTCATTAAATCAACCCAGATTTCTTACTACGCAGTCGCAGGTATCCTGTTTGTCGTTATTCTTTTGTTTGCAGTGTTCGTTCGAGAGACGTCGATAGCAAAAGACAGTGTACCACCATTCTCATTCCGCGAGTTCTGGGCGAACTTCTTCATCAATCCAGTGAAATATCCCGATTTCGGCTATACATGGTTAGCTCGTTTCCTGGTAATCCTGGCACAAACCATTCTTGTAGAGTTTATCCTCTATTACCTGCACGATGTCATCCATTATAGCAGTCTGTTCCCAGGACAGACCGACCAGCAAGGTGTGTCGATTTTCCAGGGTATCTACACAATAACGCTCATTGTGTCTACAATCATAGCGGGAATTATCTCTGATCGACTTCAGAGACGCAAAATTTTTGTGATTGTCGCAAGTATTGTGATGACGATTGCATTGTTGACACTCGCCTTTGTACCAGGATGGACGACAGTGCTTATCGTGGCTGCGGTCTTCGGTATTGGGTTTGGTATCTACATTTCGGCCGATATCGCCCTTGCTACGCAAGTCCTACCACGCATTCAAAGTCAAGGAAAGGATTTAGGATTTATCACGGCGGCAAATATTTTGCCGGAGTTGCTATTTCCCGTAATCTCTTTTGTCGCATTCGGTATCTTTCATGGCTATCCTGCACTCTTCACTATTGCCGCTATCGCCACATTGTTAGGTGCGTTATGCATTCTCCCAATCAAGGGCGTTCGCTAAGCATAACACTGAAGAGACAAAAAATAGAGGTGGCGAAAAACTAGTTTTTCGCCACCTCTATTTTTTATGCCCTAAATGCAGCTACGTTTTCTTGTAGATACGCATCCATTGTACGCGGTTTCTGTCCTATAAGCCGTTCAAGATCAGATGTGACTGGAGCACCTCCACCCTGACGAAAGAACTGATTGAGTTTGACTAGGCCATCAGCATACCAATCCGAAAGCCCTGCTGCTAGCAGTCCTTGCCGCATTGCTTCGTCAGGAACGGGAACATAGGTAATCTGCTTCCCAAGCACTGCTGAAAGTTTCTCAGCTATCTGTGTGTCAGTAAGTGCTTCAGGACCAGTGATATCATATACTTGCCCCTCATGACCCGTTTCAGTGAGCACCACCGCGGCGGCTAGTGCGATGTCTCTTGTATCAACATGGCTGACACGGCCATCGGCGAGTGCTTCAAAAAATGTGCCCTGTGCGACAATAGGACGAGCGTGAGAAGTAACAAAATTTTGCATGAAAGAGTTCAAACGCAAAAAGGTATATGGAATACCTGATGCTTTTACTACCTCCTCCGCCTGAGCATGTACCTGCGTGAATGGGCAGATAGCGTGGACATCAGCACCCAGCACCGATTGCTTAACGATATGCTGTACACCCGCTTTTTTCGCCTCATCGACAAGTCCTGTTTCGATTTCTACCAGTTGTGGGCTACTTGGTGTCAGGATATAAAGATGCGTCACCCCCTGCAACGCGGCATGTATACTCTCTCTATCCGTTATATCGCCGAGAACGGCATCAATACCCTGTGCTCTTAATTGTTCTACATCTTTGGGCTTACGAGCTAAAGCACGAAAGGCGACCTTACGAGCGGTGAGTTCTCTAAGAAGTTTGCTGCCAACATTGCCTGTTGACCCTACTACAAGAATCATACTACATACTCTCTTTACAACTACTAAGGAATAAAAATGCTACTGTATTCAAAGAATACAGATGCTCTTACCATATTATAATCATATCTTAATTGAGCTTCTTTAGACTTTCTTGAGTACTTTCTACGATACACATAGACTTCTCTGACGTTTTCTCTATTACACTTACGAGTAGTGTTGTGCTTAAGCCCAGGAGTATAAAAAGATGCCCCCACTCTATCGACCGCAGCAAAGAATTGATCACTATACAATTCTTTCCCTTCTAGGACAAGGTATAGCAAGCCATGTCTATCTTGCACTTAATAGGGAGACAGGCGAGCAGGTTGTGCTCAAGTTTCCCAAGGATGATGTGATTGGTGGTAGGGCTATTTTCGAGCGTTACCAACGCGAGGCGCAGATTGGTAAAATGCTTTGCCATCCTCGCATTATGCAACATCTTAATCAGGATGAGCAACGAACCGAAAAATACCTGGTACTGGAATATTTGCAAGGACGGACACTGCGTGTCGAGATGGCGCAATATGCACCACTATTGCTTCCCGTTGAGAAGAGCATTGCTCTTGTTATACAGGTGTGTGAAGCTCTTGTGTATACACATAAACATGGGATTATTCATCAGGATATTAAACCAGACAATATCATGTTGCTAGAGAATGGCGATACTAAGCTTCTTGACTTTGGTATTGCACAAATTAAGGGAGAACAACAAAGACGTATCCCTGGTTTCTCGCCCTTGGTTGGTACGCCAGCATATATGGCACCGGAGCGTTTACGTGGGAAACCGGGTTCAGTACAAACTGATATCTACTCGGTTGGCATTATGTTCTATGAGTTACTCTGTGGACGAACGCCGTTTGAAGACCTTGACGGATTCGATTTTATTGGAGAGCATATTTCGCACGATCCACCGGATATTTTGCAGTTTAATCCAACTCTAGCACCTACCCTCGCAACTCTTGTCATGCGAATGATACGACGCGAGACAGATAAACGTTATGCCTCTTTGGAAGACGTACTCTATGACTTACAGCATGTAGAAGATATATTGCCTATAACTTACGTACCCGATGCGCCGAAACTCGGTGGACGCTATCGACAGGCTATTGCTATTGCACTAGTTATCCTTTTTATTTTTATTTTGCTCATCTTGTTCGGTATACTGGCCCAATCTGTCCATCATGTTGTGCGTTAACCATGAATGCTCACGGGTCATGTTCGTTCTAAGTTTCGTGCTACAATATTGGATATGTTGCTTTCGATGCTAGAACAGGATAAAAAACAAGAATGAGCACATCTCCCATTGTTGACACACGGTATGGCAAAGTACAAGGAACACAGAAGGAAAACGTCTCGGTCTGGAAGGGCATTCCTTTCGCACAACCACCGCTTGGTGCGCTACGTTTTCGTGCGCCGCAACCACTAGAGGCATGGAGTGGAGTCCGTGAGGCGACACAATTTGGGTCAATCTCACCACAGACCTCTACCGGCTCGTTTGGCACGCTTCCTGGTCCAATGAGCGAGGATTGCCTGACACTCAATATCTGGTCTCCAAGCGCGGACGATGCGCGGCGACCTGTTATGGTATGGATTCACGGCGGCAGTTTTGTGACAGGTTCCGGTTCAACACCTTGGTACAACGGGACATCGTTTGCAAAACAGGGTGATGTCGTAATTGTCACGATTAACTATCGACTGGGTGCCCTCGGCTTCCTCTATCTTGCAGAATACGCAGGTGAGGAGTACGCAACATCTGGTAACAATGGTCTCCTCGATCAGGTTGCCGCATTGACATGGGTGCGTGATAATATCTCAGCTTTTGGTGGCGACCCCAATAATGTCACGGTGTTTGGTGAGTCGGCCGGTGCGATGAGCATTGGCGCATTGCTTGCGATGCCTGCCGCACATGGATTATTCAAGCGCGCTATCCTGCAAAGTGGGGCCGCGCATCGCGTTAATAGTAGCCGTACCGCCGCCGAAGGTACGCAAAGTTTTTTGCGCGAACTTGCGCTTGGACCTAATAACATAGACCGTCTCCTGGCGACACCTGTAGACGATATTCTTAGAGCGCAAGGAACACTTGCAAGTTCCGTACAATTACGTGCATTTAGTCCTGTAGTTGATGGAGTTACGTTACCTAAACGCTCCATAGATGCCATTATTGACGGTTCGGCGACAGGGGTTGATGTTCTGATTGGGACAAACCTGGACGAGATGAAATTATTCACCCTGTTCGATCCCAATCAACAAAATGTGAACACCGACCTCCTGACAGGACTGTTTGGAGAAAGAGCAAACGAGGTGCTTGCAACCTATACGGCACAGCAGCATGAGGCACCATTATCGACGCCTTGGGAAGCCTTTTTGACGGATCGTACATTCCGCATTCCCGCTATTCGTGTGGCGGAACAGCAAGCAAAGCATGGTGCGTCGGCTTGGATGTATCGGTTTGACTGGCCTACTCCCGTTTACGGTGGCGTATTGGGTGCTTGTCACGCACTCGAAATTCCATTTGTGTTCAACACTCTACGCCATCAAAGTGCCGCTGTCCTCACAGGTGGTGCAGATGCGCCTCAGTCTATCGCGGACGCAATGCACACAGCCTGGATTGCTTTCGCACATGGTGAAGACTTGACTCATATAAAAGGACTTCCAGAGTGGCCTCGCTACGATATAGAGCAACGAGCAACTCTACTCTTTAACAAAGAGTGCTCTGTAAGTCATGACCCACAGTCCGCAACACGCACACTATGGGAAGGTGTTATCTAGTCAATCGCTAGAGGCATAACAAGAATTTTCACTTGTGTTATGCCTCTCTCAAAAAGATAAACTGAACAATCAAACAAAGAAATCTGGCATGAGTTGGGCATCAGGCGTCATCGCGTAGGAGTCGAGATTTGTGATGCCAGCCGAGGCAAGTACCTCGTCGTCGATATAAAACTGTCCCGTGTGCTCTTTGCTAGGACGAGTGAAAATGATATAGGCCGCATCAGCCAGGATTTCTGGTTTACGGCAGTATTTAAGGCTTGCTTCACCACCAATAATATTCTGTATCGCCGCCGTCGCTATTGTGGTACGAGGCCAGAGCGCGTTGATAGCAACGCCATCGGCAGCAAACTCAGCAGCCATGCCGAGTACACACATGCTCATACCGAATTTTGCCATTGTATATGCGACGTGAGGGGCGAACCACTTGGCTTCCATGTTCAACGGTGGCGAAAGGTTGAGAATATGAGGATTTTGAGCTTGTTTCAGATGAGGCAAACACGCTTGAGAACACAAAAAGGTGCCACGCGTATTGATTTGATGCATCAGATCGAAGCGTTTCATAGGAGTCTCAAGGGTGCCAGTTAAGCTGATGGCACTAGCGTTGTTTACCAGTATATCAATACCACCGAACGTCTGAACCGCCTGTTGGACCGCCGCCTGAACCTGTTCCTCGCTCCGAATATCTACGGCGAGAGGCAACGCTTTCCCGCCAGCAGCCTCTATTTCGGCAGCAGCGGTATAGATCGTCCCAGACAGTTTAGGATGTGGTTCGGTGGTTTTCGCCGCAATCACAATATTCGCACCATCACGCGCCGCCCGTAGACCGATAGCAAGCCCAATACCACGACTCGCACCAGTAATAAAAAGCGTTTTCCCTTGTAAGGTTGGCATGGTTCTAATTCCTTTCGCTGTTTGAACAGAGAACGCATTAGTGTTGGCGTATTCCGTCTAGTAAGACATCGAGCATAACATCTGTAGCCTTCTGTACTTTTTCTGCATCAAACGCCTGAGGTAGATGTATCGCCATCGCAACGAGACCATGACACATTGCCCATAGTGCGTTACTGGTATGTAAGGCGTCGTGAAAGCGCACTACACCTGCATCAATGGCTTGCTGCACCGTTTGCTTCAATATCCGAAATGCTGCAATCCGAGGCTCATGTGTCCCTTGTCGGTACTCTAAAAGAAACGTTGAATGCTGCATAAACATCAACTGGTAGTAAGCAGGATAGGTCAGACCGAAGTGCAAATAGGCGATGGCGATAGCTTGTAAACGCTGCAAAGGGTCCTGTGTGCTTTCGGAAGCGGCCGCTAGTTGCTCAGCAAACTGCAAGAACGCATCATCAACAAGTGTAAATAACAGGTCATCTTTATTTGTGAAGTAATGGTACAAATTCGTTGCTGAATAGCCAAGGCGTTCCGCTAGTTTACGCAACGAAAAGCCTTCATATCCTTGTTCGAGAAACAGTTCGGCGGCCGCTTGAAGAATAGCGGTCCTTGTAGCCACTTTTTCTTGCTCACGGCGTTGCTGACTCGCCAGTCGAACACGATCTTCTTGTGTTAGCGATTTTTCTGTTGGCATAAAATCTTTACCTGTGTTACTTCGTATAACGGTGTTATATGAAGAGTACCTTCTGTCTTTCAACTTGTCAAGGGCAGAGTAACGAGTACGCTACCTCAATCAATCTGCCCTTGACAATCCTCAAATCCCCATGTACCATTATTGTTAACAGTGTTATATATGATAACTTGGTAAACATAAGAGGAGATATGCATTGTGGCGGATACAACAATAGTTGGTTTAGCAAAGTGGCACCAATTTGTGGTAGAGCATGATCCTAACGTCTTAGCGGAGGCGTTGGCGAACGATGTTGTGTTTCATTCGCCTTTTATCTGGCGACCCCAAGAGGGTAAAGTGACGACAATGCGCTATCTTAATAGTGCGGTACGTGTCCTCGAGGATTTTACTTATCATCGTGAGTTCAAAGGTGATAATGCTGTAACGCTCGAATTTAGTGCGCGTGTCGGCACATTTAGCATAAAAGGTGTGGACATCATTCAGTTCAATACAGAGGGTTTGATCAGCGATTTTGAAGTGATGGTGAGACCAGCCAATGGGTTGCAGGCACTCGGTGCTGCGATGGCGCAACAACTGGCACAAGCTTAATCTACGTTGACAAGCCTGTTCTATGAACCATATACTTGAATTGCCGACTGAATGGTTTGTCAAAGGAGACATCATGCACCACGAATACACACACATTCTGACAGAGACAACGCCCGATGGCGTCTGTACCCTGACATTGAACCGGCCCGATAAGTTGAACGCAATCAATGTTCAGCTTTCAGGCGAATTGCCGCAAGCGATAGAAGATGCTTCGGCTGACGATGCGGTACGCGTGATTGTTATCACAGGAGCAGGGCGCGGCTTTTGTGCTGGTCTAGACCTGACACCCACGAATGTTTTCGCAACACAAGCAGCCCGTTCACAGGGTCGTCACGCACAACTGGATGATCTCGGATGGGTTGGACGACAGGCTCTTGCTTTAGCCAACAGTGACAAGCCAATAATCGCGGCAATCAATGGCGCGGCGGCTGGTGCAGGACTTGGGCTAGCATTAGGTGCTGACATCCGGCTTATGAAAGCCGACGCCAGTGTGACGACAGGCTATCTCAGACGTGGCCTATCGCCCGATGCAGGTGTCAGTTATTTTCTCCCTCGTCTAGTCGGAACATCACGGGCAACCGAATTGATTTTGACGGCACGTGATATCTCTGCGGAAGAAGCCGAGCGCATTGGACTGGTGGGCCGCATTTTGCCAGCAGAAAACTTTGGGCAAGCGGTGGCAGAGTATGCAGCTCGTCTCGCCGCAGGTCCACCACTCGCGCAGACGTTGACAAAACGTTTGCTTGCGGCTTCGCTCGACACTGATTTGACCACACAATTGAAGAGCGAGCTTGCCTTTATCCAGCACTGTTTCGCATCAGAAGATGTGAGTGAGGCTATGCGAGCCTTCACGGAGAAGCGACAACCCATTTTTAGGGGTCAGTAAGCATTCATCCTACAACCGAACTTGTCTCCTAATGGGTGATATAGCTCTATAAAGACAGAGTTATTTATGATGACGCTTTTTCTTTTTTTTGCCTTGTGGAGGGCGAGGTAACTCTTCCTCGTCCTGGTCTTTGCGAGAAGGATCGAGACCATAGATACGACGCGCCGCTTGACGGTGGGCAGAACGGATGGCGACATCACGGGGAGCGGCATTCAATTTTGTGGTAAGTTCGTGCGTGGAGAGTGGACTTCCGCCATGCTTGGCGACACCTTCACGCACCTCTTCATCATCACTATACATTACGACATCGCGTCCGTCTTTGCTAGCTTCCTCGGCGAGACGCCTGATAACATCATCGGCCGTCTGATTATAACGCGAATAAATGACACGAATGTGGTCTTGATGGCTCACTTGCTCACTGTTGCCATCCCCATCGAATACCACAATAACGCGATGTAGCGTGTCGCGGTACTTGTTGTGAAGCTGCTTTATAAGCAGCACGCGGGCATTAGAGAAGTCTTTGATCTCCATCGCCTTGAACATCTCGTTGTTTTTTATCACGTTGTATCCGTCAACCAGAATGTCGCCCATTGCTGTATCTTCGCTCTCTGTTATCCGCCTTAATGGATTTGTTGGATTAGTTGCAAAAGATACTCTATCTCCATGCGAATGTCAACATGTAATACATGCACAACCGCCGTATTAGCTTGTGCTGAGAAGGATGCTGCGACAATTAATGCAGCTATAACGAATAATATTACGCCTAAAAGCACCGTCAGGATATGTTCAACACGACGCGCAATATCGCCAAGGTTTTTATTTCTTTGCACGTCCATAGGTATATCCTGTACAGGTGCGTCATCGTGCGTCTCTTGTTGCTGCACCTCCACCACAGGAACGGTTGTTTTAATTGGTGTTGCACTTTCCCTGCCTTCATCTTGTGATAGAGCGTCTTGGAAGCGTCCGGGACGTATGCATACAAGTGGAAACGATGAGGCAAGGGAGTGAGTTGAATGTGTTGGTGAAGGGACGAGAAGTGTGCTATTGAGTGGCAAAGGTTCTGCCTCTTTACGAAATGGAAGATGCACATCCTCAACACAAGCAGCGCAGAGACCATGTATGTCATCCCAGCATAGAGGACAAGCAGGGCGCCGACAACGAAAACAAAAATGGCACATGCTCATAAATGCCGACTCCAGCCCGATACGAGGAGCCGACACGAGATACTTGTGTGCTGAAGATGGTGCGTAAAAAGCAGAACAAACGGTGCAGGTGACAGTTCCGTTATGAGCTTGCGTAGCAGAACGCATTGATTGTTCTGAGTTATAGAGTGATGGCATTGTTTTGACCATAGATAGGTGCCTCCCCTGGAAAGCCTCCGTAAAGGCTGGACGGTATACTAACATCTTCAGTATACCGAGGCACTTATAATGAACCGATTTCCTGTTCCTTTTTGCGGAGAGGACGCTCAGAACGCGATGATTCCGTGTGCTGTAGAATAAACGCTTTAAAAGCACGGGCGGTGGCGGAAAGGTTCTTATCTTTTAAGTGAACAAGAAGCCATTTACGCATAAGAGGAAAACCTTCAACGTCGAGGACAACGAGACGGTTTGTTTCTAACTCCATCTCGATAGCGACACGCGAAATAAGGGCGATACCCAGACCAGCCGCTACACTCTGTTTGATCGCGCTATTATTTCCCACCTGCATACTGACTTGAAGTGGAAAGCCAGCCTCGCGGAAAGCATCTTCCAATGCTGAACGGGTGCCTGACCCCATTTCGCGCATGAGAAAATGCTCACGGGCCAATTCTGAAAAAGGTACTTTGAGACCTGCAAGGCGGTGCGTTGGTTGAGCTATCAGAACGAGTTCGTTAGACGCGAACGGGGCGGCGAAGACAGGTGCATCATCAGGAATTCTACTCATAATTGCCATGTCGATGCGGTTATTGCGTAGTTCTTCGAGCAGAGGCGATGGATTAACCACTTCAAGGGTGATCTCGACCTTAGGATAGATATGGCGAAATTTGCCAAGCAAGTTAGGAATGACATAGGTGCCAACCGTTGTATCGGCACCCACGCTGAGACGGCCAGAATATGGGCTTGCCAACGCGCTCATAGTATCCAGTGTTTCATCGATGAGCGAGAATATTTTTTGACTATACAAATATAGCTCTTCACCTGCCTGTGTAAGGTGAGTTTTACGCCCAATCTTATCAAAGAGCTTGACGCCGAGCGACTCTTCTAACTGGTGTATCTGGGCAGAGACGGCGGGTTGGCTAAAGTGTAACTCTTCAGCCGCACGGACATAACTACAGTGTTTCGCAACAACCTGAAATGTTGCGAGTTGGTGTAGGTTGATGTTATGCATATGCTTCCTCAACTGAAACGATATGGCTTCTCTTTACTATAACATGCATGGCGTAGATAGTCCATTTTGACGAACCTATTCCAATGTCGCCTTCCGTTTGTTATAGTATAAAAGGCACCAATACAAATTGATCAAGAGGAAGATGGGCAATGTCTGAGCAACAACAGCAGGACGTGGATAGTGAGCATCACGTCTACATAAACACTACCATAGATAAAGAAGCTGTACATGCATCAAAGATACACAAGGTAAGGCGACATCACAAAAGACATAAGAAATACCCATCTCCACACGCCGTACCCGAACCGCAGCAGTTAGAAGATGCCAATACAGATGACATACTCTCAAAAGAGCCGATGCGAGATGATGCTTTGCTTGAGGAGCATGGAGAAAAAGTTCTTCCTGACACGCCCCTTCCCAGAGAGGTACAAGAGCCTACTCACCGGGATGTACACATCACTGGCGAGAACAGAACGGCGAAAGAAACACAAATGCCTTCATCGCGTGTAGAGGCAGAGACACTTGTTGGTACTGTTCTTCCTCCCTCAGTTGAAAAGAAAATAGGTGCATCTCCAGCACATGAAACTGATGCGGCCTTGCATGCTGTTTCTTTTTCTCCTGCGATAAAAGAACCGATAGTGCCAATAACACCACCTATCATAGAAGACGTTGCTGTAAAATCGTTAACGCAGAAGCCTCACCGTCCAGCACGCCGTACACAACTTGTCTACGCATTGCTCTTGCTACTACTCGTTAGCACCGTGTTGCTGTGGCAAGACTTGACGGCAACGCATCTTTATATCAACATCATTGATGCAAAAAGTGGAAGTATACGCGCGCAGCAAGACCTCGGCGGTTATCGAGATGCTATTCACCTGACAACACCTCTTGTTGCACAGTCTAACTCTTCCGTCTTGCTTGGTGTTTATACCGGTGGTACGGGTGGAACACAACAACTCTTGACGCTCAAGAACAATGCCTCGACCCTTGCATTACAACGCTCAACCTCTCTTGCAAATGGAGCAATTACCACCGCCTCTGATGGTCGTCTACTCGCCGAGAGTGCGAATGGGTTACAAGTAGCAACACAAGATGGTCAAGTGCTATGGCAGGTACAGGGTCAACAACCAACACGTGGAGTTCATCATTTTCAGCCAGTGAGCGACGCTCAGGCTGTGTATACCGTTAAGTCCATCACACACTCACAAATCGCGGCTTATGATCTTGCGAATGGACATGCACGATGGGTACAAGCACTCAACGACACGCTTGAGTATGCACCACCATTTCTTTTAGACGACGGGATACTTTATGTCGCAAGTGACCATAACATCTTCGCGTTTACGAGCAATGATGGTATTTTGTTGTGGGAAAAACCATATGCGTCACGGACACTGTTGCTAGAAAATGAAGGGCAAAATCACCTTCTGATTGCGCTTAACTCGGAAGGGATACAGGCATTACGAAGCGATACAGGAGAGATTGCATGGTCATTTCGAGGCAACCCTGATAGTGATACTCTTCCAACGCAGTTCTATCAAGGAAGTATCGGCAATATACAGGGAGCGAACGGTAATAGTATTTACGCGACAGGTGTTGTATGGCAAATACCGCAGGTACGCGAGTCTGTTTGGCTCTATGCAGTTGATGCAGCAACGGGTACAATGCGTTGGTCGCAGCAGCTTGCATCAGGTATTACGGGTGTTGATGTAGGTCGTGGATTACAACCGCTTCTTGACACACACAATGGGCTAGTCGTCGTACAGCATACAGCAAGTAGAGCAGAGCAAGCGGTCACGGCGTATGATGCAAATACAGGAAAACAAGTTTGGAACACGCCTCTTAAAGAGAGCAATGCGTCGTCGCCTAGAGTGCTTCAAGTCTTGCAAGATACACTTGCACTTTTCACAACAACGACGAATAGCAACACCATTCTTTGGACACCCTCTCTTTACCGTGCATGTATACTATTCTTGCTACTCATTAGTGTTGTGGGCCTCCTGTTGTTTCTGCCAGGAAAGCAGAAACGTATACAAAGCATATGGCGTTCTGTTACTACTCAATTTAAAGCACGTCGGCGGTATGCCTATACACTTACCGTACTTGCTTTACTGTTTGTATGCATCGGTGTAAGTCTCTTTGCCTATACGCGCTTCGAGCAGCCAACACATCAACGACTTATGACCGATGAACAGGGAAGTGTGGTAGTAACCGATACGGGTAATGATATGCATCAACTTGAGGCACTCGGCCCAAACGGAACTCAACAGTGGAGGTTGTTTAGCAGTGAGGGAGTGTTCTCCCTTCCCAATACACATGTTCAAGCAGGAACAATTTTGGTTGCCTTGCATGGACATATAGCGAGAAGATATCTTGTTGCAGAGGATGATCCGGCGTATTCTCGCCCACTTGATTCCACGCTTACGCTTTATTTGCTCAATCGCACAACGGGCCATGCACTATGGCAACAAGTGGTATCCCATCCAGATGAGCAGCAGGATACAGAAGTCATAGGGGCAGATGCAACATACATTTATATTGCTGGCGAACATCTAGTTCCATTATCAACTCGACCTACTACGCAGAGTATACAAACAACGCAACTTTTCGCGGTAAACGAGAGAACGGGTACAGTTGACTGGAGAATATTTGGTCCAACGCAATCTAACTCTAAACAGCACATTCATAGTACACTTCTTTTAAAGAACGGACAAGCATTCTGGCGCGTGGCAAACACCATTTTCACCATAGACATAAGTGTTGGGCAAATCATCGCGCGAGAAGGAGCATAACAATGGTACATCTTTTTCAAGAATCAGCGCAAACTAGAGCACAATCAAATACGACACAGATATTGCCCGAAACTGCATGGAATAGTGAACCGTTACCATCTGGCACTCCTCCAGAGGGGAGAGTAATTGTCACGATTGCGCGACAATTTGGAAGCGGCGGAGCTGAGATTGGACATCTGGTTGCAGAAAACAGTAAACTTCAGTATGTTGACTATAGCATTATTGAAGAAGTGGCGCGGCGACTAGGAGTTGATGTACAACGCGCCGCACGCCAGGATGAGCAAACAGCAGGAATGGCAGGACACATTCTCGACGCCATACGCACAAGTAACCCATTTATAGTCAACTACGGGTCTCTTTTCACTCAGCCAACCATCCCCACACAGTCAAAAGAATTAGCGCACCTACGATTGACGCAACGTGTTGTACTAGAACTAGCAACAGAGGGCGATGCAGTTATTGTTGGGCGTGGCTCACAATTCTTGCTGCGTAACGCTCCACGCACCTTACATATCTATATCTTTGCGCCACTACCATACCGTATAAAGAATGTAATGGAGCATTTTCATCTCAACCACACACAAGCAGAGCGACTCATCGAGCAACGCGATTACGAGCATGATAGCTACTTACGCCGCTATTATGGAACGGATGGACATCAGACAAGTTTATATCATCTACTTATAAACACAAGTCTTTTCTCATTAGAGTTAGCGGCCAATCTCATTCATCAAGCACTGCCAGTGGTGAAGGAATTATTATAAAGAGAAAACAGTGGTTGCGGTACATGGGAAGCTCATGTACCGCAACCACTGTTTTCTCTTTGTGTGTAGCATCTTTGCATTCTTGCCACAAAGCTAGTAGCATGGTAGTATCAGCGTGATAAAGACACATCTTTTACCATAGACGACGGCAAGAAGGACAGGAGGCGATAATGCAGGAACGTCAGGTTTCGGATGAACAGAAAGCGAAGCATTGGTGGGCCGAGGGTGATACACCCGTACATACCGATTCTCGCGTGACCTACCTTGTTGATGGGCGAACAGCGATGCTGGAAATGTGCATGCATTTCCTAAAAGCGCAAAAATATATTTATTTGGCAAATTGGGGACTTACCGCAACAATGGATATGGTGCGTGGTATCGATCATATTGCGGGACCCGACGGGAGTCCAGAGCAGGAAGCATTGATTGCGTTGTTACGGGCTGAGGGATTGCAGGATGCAGATATCGAGTTCTGGTCTACTCATGAGCTTTCGGTTCGTTCGGTTCTCGGCTACGCGGTGAGCAAAGGAGTAGAGGTAAAGGCACTTATCTGGAAAGGCGCGCCAGTCGTCGCCGTATGTAGTGCTGAGGAAAGCTACGAAGAACTAACCGCCGAAAACGTAGATTGCATCCTTGACGATAGTTCGTTTGGCATTATGCATCATCCTGTTGAGTCGCTACACCAAAAAATCTCGGTTGTCGATGGGACACGTGCCTTTGTCGGTGGAGTCGATCTGCTGATTGAGAATAGTGGTGACTTTGATCGTTGGGATACACCAACTCATGCTTTCAACTCGCCTCTTCGCATCGCTAAAGATGGGACAACACCGCATCCGTGGCACGATGTACACGCTTTAATAGATGGGCCAGCAGCGGCAGACGTAGAATATAACTTCCGCCAGCGTTGGAACGATGTTGTGCATCATCATCACATGGACAAGAGACGCTTGATAAGCGAACATGTACCCCCACCAGCCCTTGAAACTCAATCGGTTGTTCAGATAGCACGCACCATTCCTAAACACACCTATAAGTTTGAGCCTTTAATTGTACAAGGTATCACTCAACTTTATGCCAATGCACTCGGTAATATCGAACGATTTGTGTACCTGGAAAACCAGTATCTATGGTTACATGCATATATAGGTATCGATATTCCTTTTTTAGCACAAGAAAGCCCCGAAATGGAGCAGAACCTACGCGAATTGGGCAACGCTCTTGAACGAGGAGCTAGCGCGACAATCATTCTGCCCGATCATCCAAATGTCGGACGTGCATTTAGTGACGCAAGTATCGAGCAGCTACGTACAAAGTCTCCTGATAGTGTTGAAGAGGAACGCTTTGAGGCTTTCTGTTTAGCATCATCACATCAAGAGGGGGACACAACTCATTACCGTCCAGTGTATGTGCATGCGAAGGTTGCGATTGTCGATGATGTATGGGCTACCGTTGGTTCCGGCAATCTCAACAATCGAGGCATGCGTGACGATACCGAAATGAACGTTGCCACGCTCGACGCCAATCTTACCTATGGCTTGCGCCTGATGCTACAAGCCGAGCATCTTGGTCTTGCCACAGCCGAAGAATTGTTCGCGGTCTCTCGTTTGTTAGGCAAGCAATATCAACAACAAACAGAGAAAGAGCTAGGGCAAAAAGTGCTGCAACGCCTCGACGAACTCATCGGAGACCCAGCCATTGCACATCGTATGATGCACAATTGTGCCTGGGAAAATCTACGACGGTATAAGGCACGTCTCCCCCTCGTTGGACATCTCTTACCGTATTTTTCAGCGAGCGAAGCAACCGAGCAAGGTCTGCAAGTAAAGGGTGATCACGGTTGGATAGAGGAATAAAGACGATAATAAGATGTAGGGACCACATTGATGGCGTCCGAGGCGCAATTCATTGCGCGAGTTCCCTTCTGTTAATCATGCTGGGGACTGCACATTGCTTCGCTCGTGCAGCGGACGCCATGAATGTGGTCCCTACGAAAACCCTTCAATCGAAGATTGGCAGACTACTACAGGTATACGTCGGGCCTGCGGTGCTGTAATGAAGGAATTTGTGTACGGACGCGCTCTATCTGTGAAAGATCAACTTCCGTAAAAATTACTGTCGGCAGGTCTTGAGCCTGCGCTAGCACCAGACCCCACGGGTCAACAACCATAGAACGGCCATAACAGTTTCTATCGGACTGATAGCGTCCGATTTGGGCAGGGGCAATAACATAACACAGGTTTTCAATGGCACGGGCGCGGAGCAATACTTCCCAATGGTCCCGGCCTGTGTGCAGGGTAAAACCTGCGGGGACGAGCAAAATCTGTGCATTTTGAAGTGCAAGGGCGCGAAACAGTTCAGGGAACCGCAGGTCGTAACACACGGTGAGACCAAATGTAATACCATCAATTTTAACGGTTACAATCTGATTGCCAGCAATGATACGCTCCGACTCATAATGCTTTTCGCCGTTCGCAAGGTCTACATCGAAAAGGTGTATTTTACGGTATTGCGCGACAATCTCGCCATCAGGGTTGATGAGGACAGAGGTATTATGAAATTTGTCCACGAGCGTAGGGTGCTTCTCGACAATACTTCCACCATGTACGATCATCTTGTGCTGTCGCGCCTTCTCTTGCAACAGCGTTATCGCTGGACCGGATAGCGTTTGTGCAGCCTCCTCAAAGCCTGTATAGGGGCCAAGATAGGTCCAATATTCGGGCAACGCCACAAACTGTGCGCCGAGGGCTGCCGCACGGTCTAATGCTTGCTCCACTACAGACATGTTTTCGGCGACATTGTTGCGCGAGTTGAGTTGAATAACCGCCGTTCTCAGATACGTCATGAACCGACCCTTTCTGCTAGCCAGAACATTCGCCTTGCTATTTTACACAATGAAATAATATTAGAGATATGTCAATTGTAGGGACCGCTTGATCGCGTCCTTCTCGGCGGTTTATTGCCACGAGGACGCGATCAAGCGGTCCCTACAATATACCTTATAATGGGGTTGTGGGTTGTTGACTGATAGACGCAGAAGGCGGATTTGCATTGCTTATAATGGCACCTCTGAGCAGAAGTGCGTTGGGCAGTGAGATGGTGCTTTGCTCACCTGCTTCATTGGTGACATCAAGCACGGTGTAGGTGCCAAAGGTAGTACGGACCGTGCCACTATAGGTAGCATAAGTTAAACGTTGACCTGGTTGGAATGCTTGACGCACATAGTACCCAGCGATTACGTTACGGGCAGAGTCACGCGCACCAAAGGCAAAGGTCAAGGCCAGAGCAAGACCAGTAGAGGCAATGATGATGGTTAGGCTTGTAGTAAGAATGGTGGTATCCACACCAAGGGTTGAGATGGCAAGTACAACCACGAAGGCCACAATAGCATATTCGATAATCTTCCCAAGAGCGTTCGCATAAGTAATATTTACGCTATCAGCAACGGTTGTGACGGTTCCACCAAGGAAACGTGCTAGCATAGAGCCAAATATAACAATCAAGGCTCCACTAATTGCCCTGGGTACAAAGGCAAGCACGTTTTGTAGAAGGATAGCAACGGTAGTCAAGCCCATTAGCTGCATGGCAGAGGTGGCAAAACTTAGGATAAGAAAGAAAAAAACGATCTGAGCGAAAATTTCTGCGATAGGGGCACGGATACCTAAGCCCTGTAAAGCAGTGACAATACCGGCGCGTTGTGCAAGTTGCTCTAACTGGATACCTCGTAAGATTAAGCGCACAATCCAGCGAATGAGCGCACTGACAAGATAGCCAACAATAAGCACGATAAGTCCGTTGACGAAGTGCGGCAGAAAGTTCAAAATATCGGTAAGTATCTTCGTCAGAGCTTCAAGAACGGGTTGGAAGATCATATATGACCTCACTACATTATAAAAAATATTTCACTGTACAGGTCTGATGTATTACACCCTACTAGAGGGTGTGGTAATCATGTTTAACAATTTCATAAGGAGACGCCGATTGTAGGGACCGATTCATCGCGTCCTCGTTCCCAATGGGAATGTTGGGATTGATTGAACCATTTTTTATGCCCCCGTTCTTGGTCGATGAGGGACACGGACGCGATGAATCGGTCCCTACACGTATCCGTACTCTTTTGTTCAACAGAATTGTCAGACCCATACATGTTTTTGACATAAAACTATGCTCCTAGGGGGAGCGTTGAACGTGAGGCAGGAGTGGGAACAAGCAAACCGCCAATCAAGTTGATAAATTCAACGAGCCACGCGGTAAATGTTGTGCAGGAAAGATCAAGTACATCAAGACTCGCACTACGCTGCCGTACACGAGCGAGAAGACGTGCCTCAAAGCCTGCTGGCACGCGCAATTCAGGATAGTCTACTTGCAGTGTCGCAAGCACTGTTCTGATTTGACGTGCGATCTCAAGATCTCGCTGTACCTCTGGATATTGTTGCAGAGCTGCTTCAGCTTCGACGCGTATGTCTTCTGGAAGTACGCCGTCTACAAGGTCTGGCAAAAGTTGCGTTAATTCTTCCTGATTCATCACTATCCCTTTCTCGGCTGACCCTCGCCTGACGCATTCTGGTTGGAAACGGGCGAAACTTGTAGATATGACGGGCCACAAAAGCGGTTGAAAACCGCTTGAAAGGCCAATCGCGCACGGTGAATACGCATCTTTACCGCGCTCAACTTTGCTTGCATCACCTCAGCGATCTCATCATAACTCAGGTCCTCAAAATCACGTAATAATAGGACACGTCGATGTTCAAGGTCCAAATTTTTTAAGACGCGATGAATACATTCTCTCAACTCCGATTGTACAGCTTTTTCCTCAGGACCAAGTGTTGGTGAAGCCTGTAGCGTTAGCGCATCGACTGCCTCTTCTTCTGCAGAATGAGTGTTTACTAAAGACGTGTTTTTACTCTGCTTTTTCATTTTGTCGAAGGCATCAAGAGCACTATTTGTGGCTATACGAAATACCCATGTAGAGAATGTGGACTTTTGATCGAATTTCTTAAGGCCATTGAAGACTTTCACAAACACTTCCTGTGTGATATCTTCCGCCTCTTCTTTGTTGTTGACGACTCGATACACGATGCTATAGACACGGTTCATATGGCGTTGCACCAGTTGTTCATAGCTACGCGTATCCCTTGGAAGTTCCGCCTTACAACGCGTCACTAGCTCTTCATCGGTCATAATGGCAACGCTACACATGTTTTCTGTCTCCGCTTCTGTCTTGATTGAGGCTTAGTATACAAGCGTTACAGTTCCTTGTCTATCATCATTTTTGCCTTATATACATGTAATACTTTTTATTTGCTTCATATATTTACTTGTCAACTATAGTAGTAAAAGGGAGGCACCACAAAATACCTGTAGTGGTCTGCCAACCTTGATGTGAAGGGAGTCTGGTAGGGACGCCATCAATGTGGTCCCTACCAGACTCCCTTCACTTCTTTCAAAAAACCCTACTTTTGATGTCTCTTTCCTCTTAGACGGTGGAGAAAAAGAATAGTCACATAGGGGGATGAGAGATACATGACACTCATTTTGGATACTTGCTCAACGTTTACGTGTGACTTTTATGTGAGGATAGCGTCTAACGAAACATCTGGCTTGACCGTCGGGATACGTTATTTAGGGCAAAGAAATGGGGAGATATTTTATGAACGCAACAATCGACGAGATAAGAGCAACACCTGTACGTGGTTCACGCTTTGGACAATATATTATTCGTCGGCTCCTGCAACAAGGAGGCATGTCAAGCGTGTATCTTGCCTACGATGAATACACGTATACAACTGTAGCAATCAAGGTCATGCAGGTACAGGGGAGTTCTTTGGAAGAGGACGATTCGCTTGTACAATTCCGCCGTGAGAGACGCATTATGAAAAGTTTGCGTCATGACCATATTTTGCCGCTGCTTGCCGCAGGTCGCCAGGGTTCATATGCGTACCTCGTTATGCCTTATATACAAGGAGGTTCACTCAAAGATCGCTTAGAGCAAGGACCTCTTGCACCAGAAGAGGCGCATGCGATTTTTGTGCAACTCGCCGACGCGCTCCACTATATGCATGAGTGCGGCATTCTGCACCGTGATATCAAACCAGCCAATATTCTACTGGATGACAACGGTTCAGTGTATCTCGCGGACTTCGGTATTGCCTCCTACCTTGATGAGAGCGCGATAGAGTCCAATGGGCGCGTCATGGGAACGCCTATCTATATGTCACCAGAACTTTGCTACGGTCACGCGAGTGTCAGCAGCGATGTCTATGCGCTTGGCATTCTGCTCTATCAGATGCTCACAGGGCAAGCTCCATTTGAAGGGACAGACTCGCAGGAGGTGTGTATGCGTCAGATTGAAGAGTTGCCGGAGCATCCCTCGCACTTGAATCCAGCCATCTCGCGCGCAGTAGAGCAAGTTATTCTGTGCGCTCTGGAAAAAGAGGCACCGGGACGTTTCGAGACGGTTGCAGCATTTCAGGATGCCTATGATAGTGCTTGTAATATTTCAATTCTTGAAAAGGCACAGGGCTTTTTGAACACGTTCGTTGCTTCTGTCACTACCCGTATTCAAGATGTTGTTGCAGTGCGTCAAATACGAGCGAACGAAGCGTACAAGACGGACGCGGTGCTTTCCTGGTAATTGATGCTTCAATACAGGAAAACAGGGAGACCGCAAGGGTTCTCCCCTACATCTCGGATACTGAATATGCAGGGAGACCGCAAGGGTCTCCCTGCATATTCATCAGTCACCCACTAAAGATAAACACCCCGTTCGTCGCAAATGTTGACAACATGGCGCATTCTTGCATACTATAGGAAGCATATTTTTATGTTTTGCTGTATAATACTCGTGCCTACAAAAATATTAAGCATAGAACGAGCAAGCAGAGAGCAAATAATCTTGAGAGGGTGACGCGATGTCCAAAACGCCGATAGACGGCGACGAACAGGACGACGAGTATTATTCGCAAAAGATGCGGCGTCCTCAACGTCCAGCACAACAACAAACATACGTTCAGCGACGCAATCCTAAAAGCGCATCAGCTTCAGATGATACCTATCATAGTGATGAATATCCTGGTGTACCTAAGATACGACGGGCCTCACGTTTTGCCGAAGCCGAGCAGACACTTCCCGTAATAACCAATCAGTTACCAGCATTGGACGAGCCAGAAGAGGAACTGATAGAAGTTCAGGAACGTATCCCTACAACGCGTCGTGACGCAACAGGCAGAATTGTGGTACCCTCGCAACGGCGTCGCCCTTATACCTATGAGCCACCTCAACCACAACGCACACAGCGACCTGTTCGACCATCTGCATCGGCGCGTTCTCAACGAGATATTCCCACACGTCGTCCACTAGAGCGTTATGCTCGTACTGGTAGACGTGAGAAGCGACCATACACGCGCACACTTCTGTCTGCATTGCAAGATTTCAGTCATAATCGTACTCTTGTCACTATCACCATTGCTGTGTTGCTTGCCCTTATTTTTGTGCCTATTCTGGTCAATGTCACCATTAATATGATACATAGCAGTAGTACAGCAAGCGGCACTATAGTGGGCACAGGGCAAAGTAGTGGCAGTACTGGTGGGAGTTCACAGGGTGTTGGACAACAAGCGACGGACCCACATGAGCTTGTCATTACACCGCCAGAAACAGATCATCCGGCACCACCTGTACTGGCAACTTCGGCATATCTTTTGGATGCCGATACAGGAACTACACTCTACGCCTATAATCCATTTATGCATCTCCCCATGATGAGTACGACAAAGCTTATGACCGCAACGTTGGCTATCGAGAGGGGAAATCTTAACCAGAATGTGACCATTAATAATGCTATCGCGCGCGATCTCACTACGCTTTCCGCGGACAGTTCTGTTATGGGCATTAAAAAGGGTGAGACCTATACATTGCGCGACTTGATGTATGGCCTCATGCTGGTCTCTGGTAATGATGCAGCAATTGCGATTGGTGATACTATTGCTGGCAATCTTCCAAGTTTTGTGGCAATGATGAATGAAAAAGCCAGGAGTTTAGGGCTTCTCGATACACATTATATGAACCCTCATGGGTTACTTGCAACGGGTCATTACTCAAGCGCACACGATCTAGCAATAATGGGTCGCTATGCGTTTAGTATACAAGAGTTAAGAACAATTGATGGTACACGAACATATGATATTGCTCAAAGTGGAAGTCATCCTGCTCACCACATGTTCAATGGCAATCAGTTCCTTTGGTGGTATCCAGGCGTTGATGGCGGCAAGCCCGGCTGGGACGGGGGTAGTAATTTTGTGCAGGTTGTCTCCTGTGTCCGTAACGGTCATCATCTCATTGGCGTAGTGATGCATACAAACAACTGGTGGACCGATATGCGCGACCTGATGAATTGGGGCTTTAACACCTTTACGTGGGTATCTCCTCACGATGTCGATCTTCATAGCCCTATTCCCTATGACAATTTGTGGAACTACTTTACAGACGACAAGAAAAATACTGCGATAGGAACCGCTAATCAGGGTCGCTACTATATCTATACGGGTTATAGTATTTCCGGTCCCATCATGGGCTACTTTGACAAAAATGGTGGACTCGGTAAATTCGGCTATCCTACTGGCTTGCTTATAGCAAATAGTGATTCAGTAGTGAGTCAAAAGTTTGAGCGCAACACCATTCAATGCGATATCGTGTCAAAGCGATGCAAAGTTGCATAGTATTCTTACTCTGCAACAACCAATGTGCCTAGTACTCTTGCTCATATGCCACAGGTTTGTTATACTGCTTGCGTTCTCTCCATTATGAATAATGAATATCTATAAATTTTTTTGAGGACTTAATGGCAACAGAAAATGCAAAAATAGAACCTACCCCTGTTATTACGACAACACCTGCTCCTAGCACATCGCCTTCTAGTTTGAGTCGGGCACGGCTTGCACTGGCGATATCAGCAGGGAAACTAGCAGGTGCTTCAGGCCGATTTTTCCGTATCGGCGGCGGCACAAGTCTGCCTGGAATGATTGCACGACGCATCGACCCGAACGTACTCAAGTCGGTTGTGGGCGCGAGCAAGGCTAAGAAGATTGTCATTACGGGTAGCAATGGCAAAACGACCACAGCTCGTATGACCGCTGCGATTGCTGATGCTAGTGGAAGACGTGTCTCGCAGAACCGCACTGGCTCGAACTTAATACAAGGTATTACCTCTGTTGCCGTCAACTTCGCAGACCTGTTTGGGCGACTTGATAGTGACGTGTTGCTGTTCGAGATCGACGAGGCAACAATTCCACTTGCGGTTCCCGAAATTCAGCCTGATGTGGTTGTTATCACTAATATCTTCCGCGACCAACTTGACCGCTATGGCGAATTGTACGCTGTTGCTAGAGCATTAAACACGATGCTTGAGAACCTGCCGGAGACCTCTACTATTCTGCTCAATGGCAATGATCCACAGGTTGCTAACTTCGGACTCAATGCCAAAGCGAAACGTCTCTTCTTTGGCCTGGAAACGATGGAAGTTGGCACACCGGTGCCTGAGCAATCGGCCGACATTATTCGCTGTATCAAGTGCAATGAAGACCTGGACTATAAAGTGGCGTACATGTCACATCTTGGCATTTATAGCTGCCCTAATTGTGGCTACACGCTGCCCAAACTTGATATTGCTGTTACCTCGGTTACGCTTGCCAAAGATGGTGAAGGTCCGACGCATATCAAGATGCGTACTCCACAGGGAGATATGGAGCTTGATATTCCCTTGCCTGGCTTGCATAACGTGTATAACGCGGCCGTTGCCGTTGGCGCGGCACTAGCGGCTGGTTTCTCGAAAGAGAAGGTACAGGCTGGTCTGAGCGGTATCAAAACGGCCTTTGGACGCCTTGAGAAAATTCAGGCGGGCGAAAAGACGGTCTACCTCTCCTTTGTGAAAAACCCAACGTCGTTTAACCTTATGCTCCGCTTGATTGCACAACATGCTGGCAATAAACACTTACTATTGGCGGCAAGCAACACGGTTGTCGATGGCGAAGATTTCGCATGGCTGTGGGATGTAGAGGTTGAAGAGATTGCCGACACTATCGTGGATGTTGTGTGTAGCGGCAATAAAGCGGAAGAGATTGCGATACGCTTGAAATATGCAGAGGTGTCAACCGATAAGGTGACAATCGTGCATGACCGTGAGGCAGCACTTGATGCAGCACTCAACAATGTTGAGCCAGGTGGAACGCTTTATATTATGTGTGGTTATACTCCAACCCATGAACTGCGACGCGTCATGCAGAAGCGTGGCTGGGTCAAGCACTTTTGGGAGGAATAGAAAATAATAATGAGTAAAGACATAAAAGATACTGGTATGGTGATCAAGATCGGGCATCTCTATCCAACTTTGATGAGTGTTGCAGCGGACCGAGGCAACTTGTACTCGATAGAGAAACGCTGCAAATGGCGTGGCATCTCTACCGAAGTTGAGCAGATATTCGTTAGACAGACGCCCGACTTTACCAAATATGACCTCATTCTCGTGCATGGAGCCGCCGACCGCGAGATGGAAATCGCCTCGCTCGATATCCAAGCGAAGGGACCGTCATTGCGTGAGGCTGCCGAGTCAAATGTTACTTTCCTAAGTGTGTGTGCGGGCTTTCAACTGCTCGGTCATTACTATAAGCCATTTGAGGGGCCTGAGCTAAAAGGTGTTGGTCTACTTGACCTACATACCGATGGTGGTGGAACACGCTTTATGACCCATATGGCCCTGGAATGCTCTTTTGAGGAGACCGGAACCAAGGTGCTTGTCGGCTATGAAAATCATAGTGGACGTACCTACCTCGGCTCAAAGGCAGAACCGCTTGGCAAGGTGCTAGCTGGCTGGGGCAATAATGGAAAGGATGGCGGTGAGGGTGCGGTATACAAAAATGTTTTCGGCACTTACCTGCATGGGCCGGTGCTCCCCAAAAATCCCTGGTTTACCGACCTCATCATCCAGCGGAGCCTGGAACGTCGTTATGGAAAAATTGAGTTAGCACCGTTGGATGATACGACCGAGAATGCCGCCCATGATGCCGCACTCAAATTGGCAATGGAGTTCAAGGGTACCATGTCCGCTATCGAGGCTGTTTCCTGGAAACGCTAATTTTTATAACGGAAGCAAAACGTGCTTTGGCGATGCCAAAGCACGTTTTGCTTCCGTTACGTCTGTGAATGAGAAGAGAAATCGCATCATGCCTACTAAAAAAATTTATAAACTCTGTTTACTCTTTATACTGCTTGCAGGAACACTTCTAGCATGTGGCCTCTCCTCCAACGCAACCTTTAATAATGGGACACCGGTTGTCTCAACCACACCTCCGGCAGGAACACCTGCGCTAAATCAATGGGTTACAGCTTCACCTGGCGTCGAGATACGCTACGAGGATTGGAAAAGTCCAGGCGATAATGAGGATACCGTGACGATTGTGCGCTTCAATCTCAACAAGGTGCATCTCAAAGTTGGCTACCAACCCTCAAAACCGCTGGCAATTGATGAATGGATGCAACAAGAGCAAGCAATCGCAGTTATCAACGGTGGATATTTTGACCAGAATAACGCGACAACCGCCCTTGTCGTCTCGAACGGGCAATCCTTTGGTACTTCGTATAATGGCTTTGGAGGAATGCTTGCCGTTGACGCACAGGGCAACGTCAGTTTGCGTTCGCTTAATCAGCAACCCTATGACCCTAACAATGAGCAGTTGCAACAGGCAACGCAATCCTCACCAATGCTCATGATTGATGGCAAACGGACCCAATTTAACGCAAATTCCGCCAGCCAGCGCCGCAGCATTATAGCTCAGGATACACAGGGACGCTTATTGTTTATTGCCAGTCCAGGGTCAGCATTTTCGCTTGACGAACTCGCGGATATTCTTGCCTCCTCCGACCTATCACTCAAAACCGCGCTCAACCTTGATGGGGGAGCCTCTACAGGCTTATACGTTAACGCAGGCAATCAGCATATTGCCATAGACGCAGTGACAACGCTGCCAATCGTGATTATTGTGAAATAACTCACAATTCATCCCCTAAAAGCCGAACCGCTTAGCGTCTCCTTTACAGGTAGAGACTATGGACAAAATATCTACCATATGCGACTAGTTGAAAAGGAGTTTCACAGTGCTGAAACTGGTTCGTCTCATCGTTACGACGGTCTTCATGCTCTTAGTACTCTGTGCGGTGCCGCTTGTGAGTTATGCATCCACAGGCCATGTACAAGCAAGTACTACGCAGGTACCGGCAAAGGTTGGACAAGGCTTTACAAAAGGCATCACCTCTGTTTCCTGGGGAAAGAATCGTATCGACTACTTCGTAGTTGGCAGTGACCATGCCGTCTATCATAAATGGTGGGATGGTTCTAATTGGGGACCAAGTCTCACAGGTTATGAGGACCTCGGTGGGTACGCCATCTCTCAGGTTGCAGCCGTTTCCTGGGGTTTTAATCGTATTGATATCTTTGTCGTAGGCAGTGACCACGCTGTGTACCACAAATGGTGGGATGGTTCTAGCTGGAGTGGCTATGAATATCAGGGCGGCTATGTTATCTCGAACATTTCCGTCGTGTCATGGGCAGCCAACCGCATCGACTACTTCGTGGTAGGCAAGGACCACGCCCTCTACCATAAATATTGGGATGGTTCTAACTGGGGACCTAGCCTCACAAGCTTTGAATATCAGGGGGGCTATATTCTCTACAACATCTCTTCCGTTGCTTGGGCAGCTAACCGTCTCGACGTGTTCATCATTGGCAAAGACCATGCTTTGTATCACAAATGGTGGAATGGTTCCAGTTGGAGCGGCTACGAATATCAGGGCGGTTATTCTCTCTCTGACCCCTCAGCAGTTGCCTGGGCTGCCAATCGCATCGATGTGTTCGTTATCGGCAGTGACTTTGCCTTGTATCATAAGTCGTGGAACGGTTCCAGTTGGAGTGGCTACGAGGATCTCGGCGGCTACTCGCTCTCGAATGCCTCGGTTGTTTCCTGGGCCGCCAACCGCCTCGACATTTTCTTGATCGGCAGTGACCATGCAGTGTACCACAAGTCATGGAATGGTCATAGTTGGAGTGGATACGAGTTGTTGGGTGGCTACTCCATCTCTGATGTTTCAGTTGTTTCCTGGGGCAAAAAACGTCTCGACATTTTTGTAGTGGGTACCGACCATGCCTCCTACCATAAATGGTCGAACGGTCATAGCTGGGGACCAAGCCAGGCCGGATATGAGTATCAGGGCGGCTACATCATTTAATATCGTCACCTAGTAGGAACTGATGAGCGTGGTTTGGAGGAATATGTATTCCTCCAAACCACGCTCATCAGTTCCTACTACCCGCATTATCACGTCGTGTATTCACCGTTGATACGCACGTAGTCATAGGATAGGTCGCAACCCCACACGGTTGCCGTGGCCTCTCCCAGACCTAGCCCGACGCGAATGACAATTTCTGAGCCTTGTAAGTAGGTTTTCAATTGAGCAAGGTTATCTTCACCAAGACTCCTGCCATCGTAGACGAGAATATCACCGAATGCGATTGATACTTTTTCGGGGGTGATGTCTTGCTGCTCATCACATTTGCCGATTGCCATTGCTACACGACCCCAGTTTGGGTCGGCTCCGAAGACCGCCGTTTTGACGAGGGGCGAGTTGACGATAGCTTTCGCCACGCGTTTCGCTTGCTCAAACGATGCGGCACACTCTACCATGACTTCTAGCAGTTTCGTCGCCCCTTCTCCATCTCGTGCAAGGTCCTTTGCAAGCTCTATTGCCATCATGCGTAACGCTTGCCCAAATGCCGCGAGGTCCACTTCGCCCGCCATACCGTTTGCCATAATCGCAACTGTATCGCTGGTACTCGTGTCTGTATCAATGCTCACCATGTTAAACGAAACCGCAACGGCTTCTTGCAACAGTGTCTTGAGTGTGTCAGAAGCTATACGAGCATCGGTTACAAAGTAACTAAGCATGGTTGCCATGTTTGGCTCGATCATCCCCACGCCTTTTGCCATACCGACAAGAACGGCGTTTCCAACCTGACAGGAATGTATCTTGGGACGCGTATCCGTTGTCATGATCGCTTGAGCCGATAGTTCAAGCTGCCCCTCGTGCATTTCAGCTTTCAGTCCTTGTATACCATGACGAATGCGCTCCATCGGCAACTGGCGTCCAATCACGCCGGTAGAAGCGACGAGTACATCCTGCTCTGAGATGCACAACTCTGCCGCGACAAGATGCACGACTTCACGCGCATTGGCTAAACCCTGCTCGCCCGTTGCGACATTAGCATTTTTGCTTGTGATCACAAATGCTTGTAGTTGACCATCGCTCACCTGCTCACGGCTCACTATTATGGATGGACCACAAAAGCGGCTCCGCGTAAACATCGCGGCAGCAGAGGCAGAAACATCGGAAGCTATCACGGTGAAGTCATATGTCTCGTCTTTAATGCCAATATTTTTCGCGCATGAGCGAAACCCTTGTGGATGTAAGAATGGAGGGTTCATACTAGACACCTCTTAAAACATTTTTCCGCCGAGGGGAACGTCTTTTGTAGGACTGAGCAATACAACATTGCCATCTCCATCGGGCAAACCTAGCGTCAACACTTCAGAAATAAATGGCCCAATTTGTTTTGAGGGAAAGTTTACAACGCACACGACCTGCATACCGAGCAAGGTCTCTTTTGTGTAGTGCTGTGTGACCTGCGCCGATGATCGCTTTGTTCCAATCTCTGGCCCAAAATCAATCACAAGCTTGTATGCTGGTTTACGCGCCTGCGGAAAATCTTCGACCTTAATAACCTTGCCTACGCGAATGTCCACCCTCTCGAAATCATTGTATGTAATCATGGGCGTTTGTCTTTCTTTTGTTATATTGGTGATATGTGGATTGTGTGTATCCTCACGAGGACGCACACAATCCATATCCCATCTTTTTAGTATGCGCGAGCGAATATAGCTTCACAGGTGGCAGGTTTGCCTGTATAGATACATTTCCCTTGCACTTCGGGCTGCTCAAGCGGAATAACGCGTAGAGTAGCCTTTGTCTCTTCCTTGATAGCCAGTTCTGCCGCACTATCCTCGGCCCACTTAACGCGCACGAAACCGCGCTTCTCAGCGATGATCTGCTTGAATTCTTCGTAACTCTCAGTGTAATGCATATTTTGCTCACGGAACTCAACGGCACGCTGGAAGAGTGCTTTCTGCACCTCCTCTAAGAGTTCGGGTAGCCGCGTTTCTAGCACGTCAACTGGAACCGACTCTTTGACACGGTTGTCGCGGCGTACCAGCATAACGCTGTTGTTTTGTGCATCGCGTGGACCAATCTCCATGCGGACAGGCACACCGCGCATTTCCCACTCGTTATACTTCCAGCCTGGGGTGTTGTCGGTGTTGTCAGTTTTGAAACGAACCTTGCCCTTGAGCATCTTTTGCACGCGCTCGACTAGTTCACCAACGGCAGCCTTTTCCGCGTCCTTACGTGCAATCGGAATAATCACGGTCTGATAGGGTGCGATACGCGGCGGTAGAATCAAGCCCGATTTGTCACCGTGTACCATGATAACGCCACCGATTATGCGTGTGCTTAAGCCCCAACTGGTAGTGGCACAATATTTACGCTGACTATCGGCATCAAGATACTGGATATCGAAGCTCTTGGCGAAATTGGTGCCGAGATTGTGACTCGTCGCCGACTGCAATGCCTTGCCATCGCCCATCAAAGCCTCGATAGAATAGGTACGCAATGCGCCCGCGAACTTTTCGTTCTCGCTCTTGCGTCCTACGATGACAGGTATCGCGGCTTCCTCTTCCGCAAAGGAGCGATAGACTTCGAGCATCATTTTCGTGCGCTCTTCGGCCTCTTCAAGGGTACGGTGCGCGGTATGACCCTCTTGCCACAGGAATTCAGATGTACGCAGGAAAAGGGTAGTACGCTTTTCCCAACGCATAACGTTATTCCACTGGTTAATGAGAATTGGCAGATCGCGGTAACTTTGAATCCACTTGGCATAGGTGTGACCAATGATGGTCTCGCTGGTTGGGCGAATGGCGAGCGGCTCTTCAAGCTCCTCACCACCACCACGTGTCACCCAAGCTAATTCCGGTGCGAACCCTTCGATATGCTCGGCCTCGCGTTCAAAAAAGCTGCGCGGAATGAGCAAGGGGAAGTAGGCATTCTCGACGCCAGTCTCTTTGAAACGAGTATCCAGCAGATGCTGAATGTTTTCCCACAACGCATAGCCATAGGGTCGAATAATCATACAGCCGCGCACTGGTGCGTAATCAGCAAGCTCAGCTTTACGCACAACCTGATTGTACCATTTTGAGAAATTGTCTTCTTGATCGACAATATCCTCAACATACTTTTCTTCGTTCGCCATGCATCCTCCTAAAAACAAGCATAAAAAAACTCGCCCTTACGAAGGACGAGACTAAACCCGTGGTACCACCTTTTTTGAACCGTATTATAAAAGACGGTTCCCCTCAGTATGGTTAGCGAAAGGGCATAATACATTATAGCCCCTACAGATAACCAAGCCTCTATGATAACGGTGAGGGTCCGGTCAGTTTTTGTGGCTGACGCTCTCAGGTGGGTTCGACGTGGTATCCATCTGCCGCCTTGCACTATCGCGGCTCGCTACTCGACTACGCCAACGTGTAGTAATCCTGATCTGCGCGTTCTCTGTTTTTTGTCAAATCAAGGATAACACTACAAGAGTTTTGTGTCAAGCACAAGTTACAAATTTTTATGCGATTTTTCTTGAGTATGAGCGTCTACCTTATTAGAAATACATATTGCTCACTTAAAAAATCTTGTGGTGCTTTAGTGAATGACATAAGAGGTTTTGCCATGAAACAATGTAGCTTTACAGGCTTATCTTCTGCAGTGCTCTCCCTCGTAATTTGCGGCCTTATACTCCTATTAGCTGCATGTGGGCAACCAACTGCCGCACTTACAACGCGATTTGGAGCATTCAATGCTGCTGGTGGCGTGAATAGTCGTGTAGCAACCACGCCAATGCCACCAACGCAAACGAGTTGTCCAGCGAATGGGAAGGGACGCCCTGCCGTGTTTGCACCTCTGTCATTAGGCACCCATCAAAATCTTGTCTATACTTATAATGTTCTTGGCTCTGCATCGCTCAAACGTTTTGATATTAGTACAGGCACAAAAACGACTGTACTTGCGCTTTCACATGGTGCCATCATCTATTCAGCACAACTGTCGGCGAATGGACAGTTTATTCTGTTCATCGCGCAATATGCACATTTTGCGGAGCTACAAATGGTGCGCCTGGATGGACAAGGATTGCAGACATTGTATTGTGCCGAACCAGTCAATGGCTTGCCTAGCAGCTTTATGGAAAATGCACTCTGGTCGCCTAATCAGCAGTTGACAGTGTTTCAAGAGTCAAATCCTGGTGGTGCTCCAGGTGCCCCCGTTGTCAAACTCTATAACCTGCTGACGGGTGCCGTACAGACCTATATTACGCCAGGAACACGGTTTGGTTATGCGCCGCGTGAGTGGTTAAACAATACTCAAGTGTATATGACTGGCGACTACCCAAGTCAGTTCGCGGCACTGGCCGATGTATTCGTTCTTGATATCACAAAGGGTACGAATCAACAGAATAATACAAAGAAGGTTGCGAGCATTGAGGGATACAACTGGGAGATGAATCTTTCCACAGATGGGAAAAAGCTTATTCTCAGTCAATGTGCAGATACACCAGATCAAACCGATCCTAACGCTCCTAGCATCATTAGTTCACAAAACGTGGCTGGTGGCGTTCTCAATCCCGTCTACATTAGTCACGAGTTCGCGGTCACACAAGTACGAGTAATTAATTCTACAACGTTACTTATGGTACTGGGTGGAAAATTCGCAGGTGATTCACAAGACGGTTTGTGGAAGATAAACATGGATGGCACAGGTCTCGTCCATCTCACACAAGATGGTAAACTCCTGAGCGATACACGTAGCACGTGGTCGAGTGTTTCAAGAAATGGCAAGTTGTACGCGACGATTGGCTTCGACTACACAGGCAATGGAGACACGCTTCCTTACAGAGTGCTCTATGGCTCACTGAGTGGTGGTGCGACAACACAAGTTGCTCTCACAAATAGAGGTGAGAGTGCCGCGATTGTTGGTTGGACGACGTTCTAGTAAATGCGTGACAAAAGGAAACTAAGTATGGCTCTGCTATACCTAGCTTCCTCTTACACTACTTAATCATCTTAGAATTTGATGAGAGATTGCGTTGTTTAACCATTTTTATACTATTTTTTGTAAATTTGGCGTCAATATATGGAACTACTACCGAAAGCCAAACGTATATAGCAATAGACAGTTCACATGAGCATCCTCATCGGATACGAGGTGCGAACAAGTGACATATTTAACATATGAACTGTTGTGTACATCATAGTAATTGCAGCCGGTTCCGCTTACACTTTGCATGTGGGGAATAAATAGATAGAAGTAACAGTGGTGCATGCGAGGTGAAATAATTGGTATCTGAAAATGTACTAAGTCGAACGTCTACTAAGAAGAAGACTCTTCTACCATAGGCGGAAGATGAAATAATAATTGCGGCAAGTGGAACAACGGATGCAGGAAGCGGCGGAACGCCTCCGATAGGCGAAGGCGGAAGGATACAACAATGAATACACGGCCTTTAGAATTGACAACAGACGTTATCGTAGATGCTACGACGGAAACTAATATCTTATTAGAGCGCGGCTTTACCTCGGACGAGATTATTTCATTGCTCTGGCTGCGCCAATGGTATCAAAATGGCGGTAGTGATCGCGTAGAGATTATACGTCGCCTTGAGTTTCTCAAGTTGCTTATGCTTCATGATAAAATAGAAATCTAGTCTAATAAAAAAGCGGCTCGTTCCTCAAATGGGGAACGAGCCGCTTTTTTGTTAGACGCCGTGAAAGTTTTTGACGCGTGTCTCATATTGTTGTAGAAACCAATATTGCGATGCCGCCGCCAATTTTGTTTTTAAAGGAACGCTGGCACGTTTTGTGAATACATTGTAGTTGTTCAGATGAATACGGTCCAAGATACCTCGATAAAGTGTTCCACTCAAGCGTACAGCCAAGCGACAATCAGAACTGAGCAGAGAAACTCCTGGTTGTGAACGCTGATAGTAGTTATCGGCACGCGCCATCTGGAAGCGCACAAGTTCACAAAAGGCATCATTTACCACCCCTCTCATCAAGTCACTTTCGGTATAGCCAAAGCGTTGCATCTCATCCTGTGGCAGATAGATACGGTTGCGTCGCGCATCCTCACCGATGTCGCGGAGAATATTTGTCAGTTGAAGCGCAACACCTAGATCAACAGCGTGTTGAAGCGCGGTTTCATCATGATAGCCAAAGATGGGACTGGTGAGCAAGCCAATCGTACCAGCAACGCGGTAGCAATAAAGATACAGGTCGTCGAAGTTCTGGTAACGGTTAATACTCAGGTCCATCTCAACGCCATCTAATAGCTCAAGTACAGGTGCAAGTGGTACAGGATAGCGTTCGAGCAAGTCGCTCCACGCACGTTGTACAAGATTATCGTCGCTCCCACCACGTTGGTAGACGCGTTCGAGCGACTGGCGCCAGTAATCTAGTTCTTGTTTCGGTGTGCTGGAACCAGTGAGATGGCCTACTTGTGGCGTATCCGGGTTCATTTCTTCGTCCACAATGTCGTCAACAATACGACAGAGAGCATAGACGGCCCAGACTGCCTGTCGCTTAGGTTGAGGCAAGAAGACGGACCCCCAGTAAAAGGTCTTCGATGCTCGTTGTGTTACCCTTCGACAGTAATCATAGGCTTCCATTACCTGGTCCTGTCGCATAGTGTATGTCTCCTATTCGTCGCGTTACGTTCAATTTATAATAAACGAGGGTGTAGTAAAGTAAACGTCTACGCCCTTTTAGGTAAGAGATATGTTACTCTTCTCAATATGAAGACGCGCCAAAAAGGGAATAATGGTAATATTTTTTAAGAGTTTAGTGGCGTTGTACATACTAAAACCGAAATGGCATCGTGTACGTACATGTTGGTATCAAGCACATGAGGTTTCTCACGTATACTACACTTACGATTACGCTGGATTTCACAGTAATGTGACCATAAATATATAGTAAGGATTCCTATGACCACGACGAATGCTACAAGTGCAAAGAGTTCATTAAACCCTCTTCGCATTATACTCTACCTTGGAAAAGGCGGTGTGGGGAAAACCACCGTTTCAGCCGCAACTGCTGTACGCTCAGCCGCACTTGGGAAGCGCACACTTGTTGTCAGCACCGACCTTGCCCATAGTCTCGCCGATTGCTTACAAAAGCCACTTACTTCAGAGCCGCAAGAACTTGCGTCAAACTTATGGGCGCAAGAGGTCAACGTACTGGACGAGATGCGGCGTGGGTGGGGAAAAGTACAAGACTCGATGAGCAAAGTTCTCCGCAAGCGCGGCATGGATGCAGTAATGGCAGAAGAACTGGCACTCATCCCTGGGATGGATGAGATATTTAGCCTCATCAATATCTACCGCAACGCACGCGAAGGCAATTTCGATGTTGTGATTATCGACGCAGCCCCAACTGGCGAAACGGTGCGTCTGCTCAGCATGCCTGATACCTTTCAGTGGTACGCCAACCGCTTCACAAACATGCAAGGCAGCCCACTCAATCTCGCACGTCCTCTGCTTAAAGCACTCATGCCTTCCAGTTCAACCGATATGCTTACCTCGCTGAACGCGTTGAGTGAGCGCGTTACTGCGCTACGTGAGGTATTGAGCAATCCCGACTATAGCTCGTACCGTCCAGTGGTCAACCCTGAACGCATGGTCATCAAAGAGGCGTTACGCGCCGAAACCTATCTCGCGCTCTTTGGCTATCCCATCGACGGGGTAGTGTGTAACCGCGTACTGCAACCTGGGAACTATCAAGATACCTTCATGCAGGAGATGTATACCACGCAAGAAAAGCTACGGCAACAAATCCATCAAACCTTCGCACCCTTGCCCATCTGGGAGTCTCCATATTATTCGCGTGAGGTGTTAGGCATCGACGAACTGGGTAAGTTGGGCGAGACCATCTTTGGTGAAAAGGACCCAACTCAGGTCTTTTATCGCGGTGCGGTACAAGAGATCACGCAGCAGGGCGACACGTATATATTACGGCTGCCTCTGCCTCATGTCGAGATGAACAAAGTCGTGATGACCAAACGCGGCGACGAAATGATTATCGAGATAGGTAATTTTAAGCGCGATATTACGCTACCCACAGTGCTCGCCAACCAGGAAGCTACCGTCGCCAAGTTCGTCAATAAAGCACTGGAAATTCACTTCAAAGTGCCATCCGAAGAGACGGAGAAATCGGCATAGACTCGCACCCAATTTAGCTCCTATTATGCAAAGTGAGAACGTGAAAGAGGATGTGCTGTCCTTTCTTGAACGAAGAAAGGCGGATTTTAAGGGAAGGTAACAAAACAGGTATGTACAAACTGTTTGTACATACCTGTTTTACAGAGCTAACTCTTTTTAAGGCCAGACACCACCAATATTGCTTGCACCAGCCCAACTACCATTTGAGTTTTGTGGGTTATGGTACAATACAGAGTTTAGTCCGACTAAGAAGACATCCATAAGTCCATTTGATCTTTTGAACACAACAGGAAAGCGAGACCAGGATTGACCAAAATCATACCATATGGTCAGATTACTGGAACCTGGGGAAGTTTGCCAAGCATGGTATAGGTGATAGTTCAAGCCAAGCATAAAGACTTCCAAGTCGCCAGCAGTATTTTGTGTTACTGTTGGAACACCACTAGGCCAGCTACCGCTTGTCATATTCCAACCAGTCCAATTAGTGCTCCCTGGACTTGTTTGCTGTGCATGGAACAAGCCTGCACCATTAGAACCTGTATTTCCAACAATGAAGATTTCCATTACTCCATTTTGATTGAGGTTTATAGCAGGGTTTTTAGGCCAGGAGCCGCCGAGACTTGTCCAGTTTCCCCAACTACCATTAGAGTTTTGCCAAATGTGGTAAAGCTGGCTATTTAGACCCACAAGAAAAACTTCCTCGCGTCCATCTGCATTTCTTACTGCAACAGGGTCTTTAGCGAAACTTCCGCCCAGGCTAGACCAGCCAGTCCATCCATTACTGGATAGAAATGAGTGATACAGTTGACCATTTAGACCACGCATGAAAATTTCCTGCTGACCTGCTGCATTATAGGTTATAGATGGCGTCGTGCTAGGCCAGATACCAGGCATAGAACTCCAGTTGGTCCAGTTATTGCTTCCTGGGCTTGTTTGCCAGGCATGGAACAATGTTGCAGTTCCATCAGAGCCGGTATTGCCGACTAAAAAGACTTCCAGAACACCGTTGTTATCGCGGTCCACCGCTGGGTCTTGAGGCCAGGAGCCACCGAGACTGAACCATCCTGACCAGCTACCATTACTATTTTGCCATTGATGATAAAGTTTCTTATCGAGGCCAATCATGAAGACTTCTTCTTGCCCATTTGCATTTTCGATGACAACAGGTGAGTGGGTAGCTCCTGTTTGGGGAAGTGCATGACCAACTGCAGGAGTTTGCGTACTTCCTGCCACGAAGTGAATAAACCGGCCCTGATCGTTCTCTCCATGTGGACTAGAACTTTGTATATCAAACCAACCCTTTATCTTGTCTTTTGTCCAAGGAAGGCTCTGGTCTCCATAATTTTGCTCTAATACCTCAACATTCCCTAAAGTACCACCTATAAACGTCTTAACATATGCAACATGAGCAGGCTTAGCGTAATCACTTGCAGTTGGTAATATCATAAGATCACCTGCAGAAGGCATCACATCCTGTGACTGATGAACACGGTGAAAATTATTAACTTGTATCTGCACATAAGAATTAGTAGTTTCAGACCAAAATGCATTGGGAAACTGAGCATATTGTAGCCAGTTTACAGCGTCAGATGAAAATTGGGCATCAATCTTCTCTGTATCATGAAGCTCTTGCCACGCAAACCAAGTGCAGTTAGGAGGTGGAGCAGTTCGGTCATACGGATTTTTAACAATCACATTTGGTTTACTTCCTGTTGCATGAGCATGCGTTGATCTCATGATTCCTAGTGATACTCCTGCTGATACGATAAGAACAAGTAGAACCACCAGCGCGGAAATACGAGGAATGTTTTTTCGTCGAGTGAGCACTATTTTCCCCTTTTTGTTTTCCCATCATAAAATAGTTTAAAATACAGGTACGCAAGCGTAATATCTTGTATAGCTTTATTTCAGATATTTATACAACGGGCAAATATAATGTATTACAAAACCTTTCATTTAAAATTATAAATACAAAAATGGAGTATTTGAATGGAGAAGTGGTTATGATATGGTAAAGAAAACGAGGTTATGAAGTAACAACATCGCTATTATCAGTGGAAAGGATTTTCTCTATGCGTATTTTTATCGTTGGAGCTACTGGCGTACTTGGAAGAGCCTTGTTACCGATACTGCAACAAGAGGGCCACACGGTTCGCACATTGGTGCGTTCTGAGAAAAAAGCACAGGCGTTGCAACACAGGGGCATAGAAGTACGTGTAGGTGACTTGCTCTCTCAAGGAATAGAGCCTCATCTTTTGAAAATGCTTGAGGGTTGTGATGCTGCTATTCATATTGCTACCGCCATCCCTCACAATATGTCGGCCCCAGGAGCGTGGGAAAGCAACACACGCTTGCGCGTGGAAGGTACACAACGTTTACTGCAAGCGTCACTGGCCGTTGGCGTAAAGAGATATATTCAGCAAAGCATCACGATGGCTTATCCTGATGGTGGCGACGAGTGGATTTATGAAAATACACCACTCGATGCTTCCCCTCAAAAAGCCGCGATTAATGCACCTGTGATAGACATGGAAGATTTAGTGCGCGATATCGCACATGAGCAATTACAATGGTGTATTCTGCGTGGTGGAAACTTTGTTGGGCCAGGAACAGCACAAGAGAACCTGCTTGCGAAGATACGTGCAGGAAAGAGTGTAATACCGTGTGATGGTAGTAGCTTTCTCTCTCTCATTCATGTCGCGGATATGGCCGTTGCTGTAAGCAAAGCACTATTGCATCCACTTGGAGGTACGATCTACAACATCGTCGATGAGCCAATACGTAGTGGAGATTACCTGAACCATCTCGCCAAACTCGTGGGCGTTGCACAACCAGAACAAGATTACTCACAGCTATGTCCTCCATCATGGCGTTGTAGCAATCAAGCAGCGCGCACCATCTTGGGCTGGGCACCGACGCACAGTATCTGGCCCAGCATTATATGATATACTGTAGAAACAAATAGTCTACACAAAGGGCGGCTATGTGGACAAGAGCATTCACCTCATTCAAACAACACATACCATCCACACCTTACGCACTATACTCAAGCAGTAAAGATATATCATTTGAATTGTAGGAGAAACATTTTTTATGGCAAGTAATCACTATAATGTCGCAATTATTGGTTCGGGACCTGGGGGATACGTTGCCGCCATTCGTGCCGCTCAACTTGGTGCCAGCGTTGCCATTGTTGAGAGGCAATATCTTGGTGGCACCTGTCTCAATGTTGGCTGTATTCCCTCGAAGGCGATGCTACACGTCGCAGAAATGATGCACAATCTGGAGTCACTAGACGAGTTAGGTATTCATCTACCACAGCCAGCAACATTTGATATGACAAAAGCGGTTGCCTTCAAAAACAAAGTCGTCAAGCGTATGACAAGTGGCGTTGGCGTGCTCATGAAGGGCAACAACGTCGATGTCTTCGACGGTACGGGTAGTGTTGATGCGTCGCGCACCGTAACCGTTACAGGTAACGATGGCACAAAACAGCAGTTCAGCGCGGACAAGGTCATTCTCGCCACCGGTTCCGTGCCCTTCATTCCACAAATGCCTGGTGTCGATGGTCGCAACGTGATGAATAGCGATACCTGCTGGGACTTACCTAAGACGCCCGAGAGCCTCGTGTGTGTCGGCGGCGGCATCATTGGTATGGAGTTAGCATGCATGTTCAACGCGCTTGGAACACAGGTTACGGTGCTTGAGATGCTGCCAAACGTCATGGCTCCCCTTGATGAGGAGGTGCGTCGCCTCCTGGTACGCATTCTCAGCAAGCGTGGCATCAACATCGTTACAGGCGCAAAGGTTGAGGGCATCGAGGAAGATGGCGAGCAGAAAAAGGTCATTGCCACTACTGATAAAGGTCAACAGTCCTTCCCCGCCGAGTACGTCCTGATTGCGGTTAGTCGTCGTGCTAACACAACTGGTCTACAGCAACTCATGGAGCAAGGTTTGGATAGTGACCGAGGTCGTGTCCGTGTCAATGACAAGATGGAGACAAATCTTCCTGGCATCTATGCCATTGGTGATCTTATTCATGGCGCGGGACTCGCGCACGTTGCCTCAATGGAGGGCGAGATTGCGTCCGACAACGCAATGGGACACAATGCTGTTATGGACTACAATGTCGTGCCCAATCCCATTTACACCTTCCCAGAGGTTGCCTTTGTTGGACTCACTGAGGCGCAAGCAAAAGAGAAAGACCCCGAAGTAAAGATCGAGCGTTTCCCCTGGACTGCCGTTGGCAAAGCGGTTGCTATCGATGAGACCGAAGGCTTCACGAAGGTCATCATGGGCAAGTATGGCGAGATTATTGGCGCACATATTATCGGCCCCGATGCCACGAACCTCATCTCCGAGTTTTCGGTTGCGATGCGTGGTGAGTTGACCGTTGATGAAATTATCGAGACGATTCATCCACACCCAACCCTTAGCGAGGGTCTCCGCGAAGCGGTGCTAGCAGTTGAAGGTCGTCCAGTTCACATTCCTCCAAAGAGACAGGTTGTGCGAACGCGCTAAATAGAGCACAAAAAAGACGAAACAGGATAGCAGTGCTATCCTGTTTCGTCTTTTTTGTGTGATGTAAAAGCTTACTTATTTCCCCAATCCAAAATTCAGAGGGATATTTAGCACATTGAGCAGAGCCACCAGTGCTGGCGCAAAGAGCAGTGCTGGCAGCAGATTCGCTACTTTGATACGTTGCAGGTTTAGGATATTCAATCCTAGGCCAATTAAAATAACACCACCGGCCGCCGATAATTCAATCAGGCGTGGTTGCATAGAAAGCGCGAGTGTGGGGTCTGAAATCAGTAGTGGTCTGATCAATCCTGCCAAAAGAGAAATGCCGCCTTGCACAATCAAAATTGTCGCACTTGAGAACAGCACACCTCGACCCAGGCTACTGGCAAAAACAATGGCTGAGAAACCATCCAGGATAGCTTTAATAGCAAGCAAGCTAAAGTTTCCTGATAGACCATCGTTGATAGAACCCAGGATGGTAAGGGGGCCAACGCAAAATTGTAAACTGGCGATTACAAAAGCAGCGGTAAAGTCTAGTTCGGCGTCTGGCTTCTCGACGCGCTTTTTAAGCCAATCTCCTAGATGTGACAGGCCACCATCTATATTTACCAGTTCGCCGATAACGCCCCCAATGACCAATGCCAACAATGGAATGAGCGCATTCGCTGTTTTCAGTGCAGAGGAGATACCAATCACAAGCGTCATAAGCCCAATGGAGGCGATCACGATAGCCTTAATGCGCTCCGGCAGACGGTTCCCTATCAACAGCCCTAGCGTTCCCCCTATCAATACAGTCGCGACATTAATAAATGTTCCTAATAAGGGTATGTGTGCTGGGACCGCTTGCTGCAATGTTTGTGCAAGTATAATCATTACGCTCCTGCAATACGTTCTAGCTTCGCGCCGAGGCTACGTAACTTTACATCGAGACGCTCGTAGCCGCGTTCGATGTGCTCAATACCATATACCTGCGAAACCCCTTCAGCACATAGGGCGGCAAGGATATAGGAAAAGCCAGCACGAATATCGGGAATGAGCAAGCGTGTGCCATGCAAGGGTGTGGGACCACGTACAACGCAGCTATGCAAATATTCCTTTTCGCGGAAACGGCACGGCACCTCGCCAAGGCACTTTGTGTAGAGGCCGATATGGGCACCCATGCCCTGTAATGCAGTCGTGTAGCCGAAACGGTCCTCATAAATCGTCTCGTGGACAACCGAAATACCATCCGCTTGTGTGAGCAGAAGAGTAAATGGCTGCTGCCAGTCGGTCATAAAGCCGGGGTGGACATCTGTTTCCAGAGCGATAGCAGGAGGAATATGCTCGTCGCCAGTAAAGCGAATACCCTCGTCATCAATCGTGAAACGCAATCCCATCTTCGACAGCGTATTGAGAAACGTGAGCAGAGTATCCTGTTGTGCATGGCGAAGATAGACATCGCCATGTGTGAGATAGGTAGCGATTGCTAACGAAACAGCTTCGTTACGATCACTTAACAACGTATGGCTGGCACCATGTAATTGCTTGACTCCCTCGACCACGATACGGCGATCAACCTTGATTTCGATGATCGCACCCATCTTTTGCAGGAGTTTGATCAAATCGACAATCTCTGGCTCCAAGGCTGCATTCTCTATGATAGTAACACCTTTTGCGAGCGATGCAGTAATCAGAAAATTTTCGGTTGCCATCACGCTGGGGAATGGTAGTTTGATGGTCGCGCCATGCAAGCGTTGTGTAGCGGTACAATGATACTCGTTACCATGTTCGACAATATTCGCACCCATCTGACGCAAGCCTTGAATGTGGAAGTCAATGGGGCGTGGTCCAATACGGTCTCCACCTGGTCGAGGAATATGGACCTCACCACAACGATGCAACAATGGGCCGATTGTCATGACCGCGATACGATTTAGCCCACCCACCTCTGCTGAGATAGTCGTCTTGTGAATATCAGGCGTAACTATCGTCAACGTGTGGTCTTCCACACGGACCTGGGCACCCAGGTCTTCGCACATTTTAATCGTGAGATCAAAATCTCCTAGCAGTGGCACATTACGCAATGTACAAGGCTCGGTTGTTAGCAAAGAAGCAATTATCATCTTGGTAACAGCGTTCTTTGCTCCACTAATCGCTACCTCACCATGCAAAGGTGTGCCACCAGTAATAAGATAATACGGTGCGTTATTCTCCATCAACGTTTCCTTACGTATCTATTTTTTTCTGAGTTTCCTGGTGCTCGAAACAGCCAACGTAGCGCATGGCGACGTGGTGGGGGTGGCAATACATGCCGTTGTCGTGGACGCTCCTCTTGTGTCTGCTCATCGAGCGCGTCAAGGAAGCAATTTACGCTCTGCGCGACTCCCTCAACCATCAGGTAGCCAGATGGTTTCACCGCATCGCCTACAAGGTAGAGACCCTTCGTCTCTGTCTCCGCACGTGCGTCTTCACCTTGTGCCATACGATTGACAGGCCACTCTCCACGATACGTTCCCATCGTGAGAATGTGACAATGCTTGTCGAATGTCTCGCCAAACATCATACGCAGGTCGGCGAGAGCCAATGCTCGCTCCTCTTCTACGTTATTGCTCTGAATAACCTGATGGCTGATAAGCAAATGTTTGCCAGCAGGAGCCAAACGCGGTTCGCTATTCGTTGGTTGCACCATACCTGCAATGCGCTGAGTATCAAGACAATACATGATACCCTTATGCGGAATGAGCGAGACATCGCTAAGAATGTGTATCTTGAGTCCTACAGCCTCGTGGATGATTGGTGAAGGAAACGAAGGGATGTTTGGTAGGGATCGATGTATCGCGTCCGGGGTGGGAAGGGGCAACGTGTCGGCAACGCTTCTGCGCGGCAACGTGTCCCCCTCCTCACCCCCTGGACGCGATACATCGGTCCCTACAGGCATTTCCTTGAAAGCATCCCCTTGCTCAGTCCGAGTCATCTCGTGTGTCACTTGCTGTTTCAGAACCTGCGCCTGCGTTACCGTATGACCGTGTAATAACGCGTTAGTAGCTCGCGGACCAATATCACTCACAACGATTGGGGCTGTAAGAACTAACTCATGTCCGCTAGCCTTCTCGCGTACACGCACCCCCGTCACCTGTCCGTCCTCAGCAAGAATCTGTAGCACCTCACAAGAGTGGCGAATGATACCACCATGTGAGAGTATATGGTGCTCTAATTCATGAGTTACATCGCCACAGCCACCACGTACAATCGCTGGCGCGCCATACCGAAACATATTTTTTGTGATCTCGGTGACTTCGGCAACGCTCACTTGAGAAAGTTCAAGGCTCAGCGCAAAACGTGATACACGCTCGAAAAAAGCCACGAGTTGGGGATTTTTTGTGGTGTCGATATGCTGTTCAAGCCATGAGCTATACGGTAAAGCGCGTTCGTGTTGTGGTAGTGGACGTAGAAACATCTGATAGCCGAGAGAAACAAGTAAAGCAAATTGGCGAGGGCCTAGAAATTTGAAGACGCCCAGGATACCGCGCGACTGATACTGCTTCCCATGTACATGAAACGAACCAAAGACATCAGCATCAAAGAAGTGATGTGGTACATGCAAATGTTGTAACATATGCGAAAGCACGCCACTACTTCCAAAGGGAACCATATGTACGGCACCAGTGCTCACCTGAACACCATGAAATGTCTTTGACGTAAAGCGACCGCCACTGTGAGGAAGACGTTCTACAATGACGACGCGTTTTCCGCGCGCGAGTAATTGTGCTGCGCTCAGCAATCCACCTAATCCCGCTCCAATAATAATTGTGTCGAATGCATGTATCTGTTGCTCCACACCTGTAGACTGCGAAGCAACGAGTTGCGCCTGTTTCTGCATGAAATTGTCCAATATACTAGTGCTTGTGAATATATATGCATGATTGCCGACGCCTAATGTATCGGGCGTCGGCAATCATGCATATACAAGTTTTTTTAGCGTTCCTCACCAATGAGGCCACGTAACAGACTGTTACATTCGTACATGGTGTTAAGAACGTTTTGATGAATTTGGAAGATTTTGTTCAGCTCACGCGCTTTGCGGGCAAGCTTCGTGACATATTCGATATCACGTGGATTGTTCATTACATCTTCCATGAGTTGCGAGAGATCAGCCCACGCGAGAGCTTCACGACTACGAGCAACATCGGCAATCGTGTTGTCCATACGCTCTGCAACACGTCGCACACCAGATCTAAGTTGATTCGTCGTTTGGGCGATTTCAGCATCATGGTTATGCATCGCGTCCTGAGTGGCGTTGATCTGTTCTTGCAGTGACATTACCTGCCCATCCAGCGTTGAGAGAGCGGCCATCAGTGCTGTCATATCTGGCAACGAGGGTTGCGAGATACTTGTAAGGCGACTAAACGTGACGTTCGTATCCGTACCTGTGGTCGTCGATACATTTGTAGAAGGGCTAGGTGCTTGTGCTTGCATAGTAACACTCTGTACTGGTGGTGGAGGTGTATTCACAATAGGAGGAGAAGGAGGTGCGCTAGCAACAGGCGCATTTTCTCTATCTGCGAATGTTGTCGTAGGAGCGGAATATGATGTCGCGACAGGAATACCTGGAACTGAGACAGGTGCCTCTGGCATTGCTGACCCATTGGTTGCCACAGCTACTGGTTCCGGTTGAACCTCTTCCACCTGTGCTACTACTGGTTGAACCTCTTGCTCTTGCGCTGCTACTTGCACTGGTTGAGCCTGCTGTACTTCGGCTGGCACGTCGTTCTCCATTGATCGTGTGTTAAACTCATCACCACTGGTTGCCAGTGTTGCCATCTGGTCATCGCGAGTACGATAGGTCATTTCTGCTGGTGGACTGACCGAGATGGTTGGCAGGTCCTCCACTCCAACCGCGGACGAAGCACCGTAAGAGCGGAAAAGCAGTTCGTGTTCGCCAATACCCACATGATCGCCTTCTTCCAGAACGCGAGGCACCATCTCTTCTATTTGTTGACCATTGACGAAAGTACCATTTGCACTGCGCTCATCGCGCAATACATAATTTCCATTTTCGTAACGAACTGTTGCATGGCGACGGGAGGTTAGCTTATCTTTGGAGAGGAGGATATCACTGTTTGGTGCTCGTCCAATCGCAATCTCCAATTTATCCAATGGGTATTCTTGTAGAATTGCGCCATCGTCGTTCCGTAGGACAAAACGTGCGGGATGTTCAATGCCGTTGTCCGTTGGTAAAGGATATTCAGAGCGTTGTGTTGGTTGCTCTACACTTGGTGGCTCTGCCGCGATTGTTTGCTCATTTGCATGAGACCATGCGCTTGGTGGCTCGCCTACCGTCGCTCCTTGGTCTTGTGGAGCGTTCCACTCTTCGGGCGATGCCTGAGTCTCTTCACCCATTCCTGATTGGGGTTGAGCAGAGAAAGAAGTTGGTACCAGACGATTACCGCAATTCAGACAAAAATTATCGCCAGGACGCGTCTCCGCTCCACAATAAGGACACTTATCCATAAAAATCTTTCCTCCAATTCGACGCACGACCCGGCAATGGGCGTGCAAGCACAAAACTTCTGTTATTATATCAGAATCAACCGTGTATAGTTGAGAATCTCGCGTGTATCTCCTGGATCTTTTGAAATTGCCGTGTTCTGTTGTTAGCATCTACTAGTATTTGCGCTCGTCCTGTACAACGAATATATCTTCCTAATGGTACCAAAGTCATGAAACACCATGACATTAAGTTGTTGGCACCCAAGCAACATGCGGTTGTAATGCATTGAAAAGCTGCTCCAATGCTGGTGTTGACCCACGCGCCGAGAGAACCACATTAGTTGTGCTATGCGCTCCAGTGCAGAGCTGAACTGGATCGACAGTTGGTCCGGGTGTTGGTGTACCACTCTTACCATTTGTGGCACTGCTAGATGGGCTACACTGGAAAGTGGAGCTTTGTGATGCGAGTGGAGCTTCTGATAAGCTAAGCGCATCGTGATTGGGCAAGACATAGCCGATGGTGAAAATACCGCCAAAGGTGGGATCATGAATAGTACCAGATGCGCTAATAAGACAGGACCCTTGTGGCAGTGTTTGTGGCAAGAAGACGGTGAAGCCCAAACTTGGTTCCACCTGATTCCAATCTGTAATTGTTTTAGGTGTCGCTCCAGGTGTCACACTAACGGTAGGAGTTCCAGTACCCGTAGGAGTTCCGCTAGTAACAGGAGTTCCAGAAGTAGTCGGTGTACCAGATTTCGTTGAGCCTTCGTCACGGAAAACAAGAATTGGCTTACCACACCAACGCAGGTCCGCAAGCGCAACTTGTGGTGCCGATGGCATTGTAGCCGTTCCTCCCCCTTGCGACGTTGGCGTTGAACTCGTCCCTCCCAGATTGACACCTGAACATGATGATAGACAAAGACTTATGAAAAGAAGGAAACTCAAAACAGAAAATATGTACATAGAACGCCTAATACCATACATAACTTGATATCGTTGTTTGTTTTCTATTATAGGACCAGAGAACATAAAAACTCCTTCAGCAATGCCAACATATATGTTTCTTTGATTGACATATTACTACAAACGTACAGAGAGGCTATATGTTTCGCTCACAGCTTTTCAGTGCCAAAAGGACCCTTTACAGCGTTTTAATTTAGTGCTACTATTACAATCCGCCGATAAAATATTATTACACGGAAGTACTTTTTATTTCTATGTGCAATTTATCTCTTTCAATAATGTTATAACAGTAGCAGCAGACAATAAGGGGACGTGCGTGTGTGAATGCAAAACAGATCTGGCAAACAGCAATTGAACGACTACAGACAAAGGTAACACCGGCAGCGTTTACAACCTGGTTTCAGGGTACCTCGGCACACTCTTTTCAAGAGGGTGTCTTCATTGTGCGCGTCCCAACCACCTTTGCGAAGGCTCATCTGGAAAATCGCTTCATTGAGTCAATCCGCTCCATTCTTATCGAGGTCACAGGTGACGCCGTTGATGTGCAATTTGTAGTCGCAAAAGACACCGTTGACCAAGCCGATAACGCAGGTAATGGCTTAGACCAAAGTAGACGCCACTATCGTCCGGGGAAGGGGCGTCCCTCTGCCGCACAACGTGAGAAGCGGATCGCAGATGTTGCCGCCGCCGCCGCGATGAATTCTTTGGGCGTTACTACTCCTTATGCCAGTGTTCGACGCAGTGGAGAGCCTACTTCACCACCACACACACAAGTAGCACAACCATCAGCCGCACAAGAAACGTATCAAAACATCTATGATGTCACACATGAGCAGCCAGAGCCGAGTGTCTACATTGGAAGAGCAAATACGTCCTCGAATGTCACCTTGCCTATACCAGAAGGGTTGCTTAACCCGCGCTACACGTTCGATGCATTTATTGTTGGTAAATCAAACCAGTTAGCACATGCAACCTCAAAAGCTGTTTCGGATAATCCAGGCAAGGTGTATAATCCACTCTTTCTTTACGGTGGTGTCGGCCTTGGTAAAACACATATGCTGCATGCAGTCGGTCATGCAGGGGAGTCTTCCAACTTAAATGTGCTGTATGTCACCTCAGAAAAATTTACGAACGAGATTATCAACGCCATTCGCTATCAAAAAACGGAAGAGTTCCGTGCGAAATATCGTCAGATCGATATTCTCTTAGTTGATGACATTCAGTTTATCGCGGGCAAAGAGTCAACAGAAGAAGAATTTTTCCATACCTTCAATTTTTTGCATAGCGCAAACAAACAGATTGTCGTGACAAGCGACCGCCCACCAAAGGCTATTCGTAGCTTACAGGATCGGCTTCGCTCACGTTTCGAGTGGGGACTGCTTGTAGATGTGCAACCGCCGGAATATGAGCACCGCATGGCAATCCTGCGCTCGAAGTGTGATTCGCTCCACTTTGTTGTGCCAACATCGGTTATTGAGTATATCGCGCGTCCAGAATGTAGCAGTGTTCGTGAACTTGAGGGATCGCTCAATCGTGTTATTGCTTTCGCGATGCTTCACGGTGCTCCACTTTCAGTAGCGATTGCAGCAAAAGCACTTGAGCATGTTTATAACGCGCCAAAGTCCTCTTCACACGCGTCTACCCTCTCTGTCGCAGAAGTGCTCGAAGGCGTATGCCGCTACTACAATGTTGACCGCGAACGAATTGTTGGCAACCATCGCGACCGCGAAATCGCATGGCCTCGACAAGTGGCAATGTATTTGATGCGTGAGGAGACAAGCGCAACTTTTTTACAAATCGGGGCCGAGCTAGGGGGACGTGACCACTCCACAATCAAACATGGGTGGGAGAAAGTGCAGGCCGAGGTTGCCAAAAACGAGCGTATCCGTCACGAACTCGCCGCAGTCTTGGAAGCTATACAGCAACGGTAACAACCAATAGGGGTACATCCTTGTAGTATAATAGAGAGAAAAAGTATGCTACATACACCTATTGAGGAGCGTTCTTTCCATGTCCATGCAAAAACAACAAAATGCTGACTTCGATTTGTTAGCAGTCTTTAATGATGAAACAACAGCAGAGGCAGCAAGCGCGAAGCTACAAAGTGCTGGCTTTACCGATGAAGAGATATTCATTGTCAATCCGGGTAACGGCGGTCAATTCCGCGAACATGGCCCGAATACCAACCGTCGTGACGTATTCTTGCAAACGCAGCGCACAAAACCAAGTGTAGTTCTGATTCTGTTTTTAGCCATAGTGCTCGGTATCGTGTTTGGTGGAGCAGTCTTTGTTATCGCTTTACTGCTCTTACTCGTCGTTCATCTTGTGTTCTTTGCCTTACCAACAGACTTTCTGATTGCTGGAATAGGTAGTGTGATAGGCATTCTTGTTGGTGCCGTTACTGGTATTAGACGTGGTGGACGTGTGCGTGGCAATATTGGGCAGGACATGTCGAAGGTGATTGCACCAACGCGTGTCGTACCTGCGACAACCAGTATACGCAATGCCGTTGCCTTGCGTTTTCCCGATGCGGAGAATATTAGTCGGAAGTCGCGTGCTCGCGCCATCCTCATCCAAAACGGGGGCAAGATAGATAGAAACGTAGGACGTACAGAGTAGTATACACGGGACAGACAGAAACAGGCGGCACAACAAAATGTTGTGCCGCCTGTTTCTGTCTGTCCCGTGTATGAGAAGAAAGACTAAAAGACTAGAAAAACGCGTCACATTTCAGTACAATAGATTGAGTATTATATTAATGGGTAATGTTACAATTCATATTGCTTATTGGGAGAGACCGTCTGCTATGTCTAACAGTAGTTTTATGTCACCAAGCTTTCAAGTAAAGCCGGAAGAAATCACTAAAAACCTCACGAGACTCCTCCCGCCCTACAAGGTTGTGCTCTTCGACGATGATTACAATGAGATGCAATATGTCGTATTCGCACTGACTCATTCCGTCAGCAATCTTACACGACAAGAGGCCGAGACTATCATGCTGACCGCACACTTACATGGCAACGCGATTGTGATCGTATGTCCCAAAGAAGCCGCTGAATACTACCAGGAACGCCTACTCAGCTATGGATTAACCGCAACAATTGAACCTGAGTAGGGACCAATTCATCACGTCCTCGTCAGCGGTTGGTTGCGACGAGGACGTGATGAATCGGTCCCTACAATTGTGGGTGAATGTAACCAAAGACGAATATAAACGTATAATATATGTACGCCTCCTATCATGAAGGGGGCGTGTCTTTGTGTTATATTACGAACAGGCAATAATTTGTTGTGTTAACAGACACTTTTACCATTGACGTTTCAATAGTCACGGGTTACACTTCGTGCAGGTGTATTGCTTACACAAGGGTGTTGTCTACAGAGCATATACTAATAACTGAATGTGTTTGTTGATGCTGTTTATCACACTCCCATCAGGAGGGAAAGAAAATCATGGTTCACTTATGGGGTTCCAAAACTAAGGAAGAAGTAGATTTAAGTAAATCTGCTCTAGGGGAAACCACCACTGGAGATATCGTTGTCGTCGTCGGCAGCGGTGAAAAGGTTGACATGAATCTAATTCACCTTGGCTGTCAAATGGCAAAAGGAGCCAGACGTAAGGTCCACCTCGTTTATATTATCGAAGTTCCACGCGCACAACCACTTAATGCCGTTCTGCCAAAAGAGTCTGAACGGGCCGACAAGTTGCTCAATAGCGCAATGACTATTGCTGCCAAAGTAGGGTGTGAGGCTGTAGCGGAGGTCGTGCAGGCACGCGATGCGGGTCCTGCCATTGTTGAAGAGGCAAGGGATCATAACTGTTCCGCCATTTTTATCGGCATTGTCCGCAATGGGAAAAACACACACAATGACCTGGGTAAAACCATTCCCTATGTGTTGACACACGCCTGCTGCCGTGTCTTGCTGGTGCAGGACCCATGTCCGCAAGATGTAATGTAGACGTATAAATCGAATACTGTACGGGTCTGATACATCAGACCCTCTTGCCATTCACAAATGTTGAAGGGACGTTGAACTGTTTCTCACGTCCTCAAACAGTGTATATTGCTCATGAGCGGCTTGATACATCAGAACTGTACAGGTGGTTGAAATATTAGCGTAAGGACCGTATCACTGTATTGGTTAGATATGGTGAGGTAAATGTCGTTCTCTCTCCCGCGTGTCCATTAGGAACAGGGAAAAGACGCGCGGAGAGTGGCTTGCGTAAACGAACAGCGAGTACGGCAACATCCTGTAGAAGCTGTGCGATTGACTCGACTGATGTATCTCCAGCAATTGGAATGGTGTCCAGGCCAGTACCGCATACAGTTGAGTACAGCAACAGTTGATGAACATGAAGCATTCCCTCTTCCCAACGCTTCCCTAATAGACTATCCTCCAACACAGGTAACATTACTCCATTGTAACCACATGTCGGAAGTCCTGTACTTTTCAAGGCTGCCGTTAACGCTGCTACTGTTGCTAACGTGCCAGCAGAACCAATAGGGTTCCCACTATATCGCTCGATGGCAGCAACAATACTATCATCTGCAAGAGGGGCAGGTGAAAGGTCAATTCCACCCAAAAGCATATTGTGCTCTACTGCAAACCTCTGAGCTAGCGTTACAATCGGTGTTGCTTGCTCAATTAATGCTGCCCTCACATGTTCGGTCAGTTGAGCTAGTGTGCCAGGATGCTCGGCTAACGCGCTCACAACGATGCTTGCCCCCTGTAGACCTAGCGATAGACTCGTCGGTCCTGCATGGTAGGCAGCAGGAAAGAATGGACTGCCCGGCTCCACGCAAGCAAGCATGGCAAAACGAAAGTTACCAAAGCCTTCGGGTGTCTCTTGCGCCAAGTGTTGTATTACGTGTGCGGTAGGAAGGGCGGCCTCTTCTCGTAGACCATGCTCCTCATTCGCAAGCTGGACCGTCATGTTGAGCGCGGTCGTTGTCGCCAGAATACCAACAATCTGCTCGATATGCTCCAATGGTTCCGTTGGACGTGCTGCATGAACAGTTCCTAACGAACAAAAGCTGAGGTCAACGTCATCGAGCATCTTTTGTAGGGATTGTGCATAAGCAAGTCTACGAGTAGCCGACCAATCTCTAAGATCATCAAATAGCGGATGCGTCGAGAGGCGAAGCGTTTGCACTTCGTATCCAGCGTCGGCAAAGCGTGTTTGTGCATCATGTAACAGAGTACTAGCATGTTGGATTGTCATTACCGAAATAGGATGTGTATCTGCAAGGCCAAGTGTAAGTGTACGTATTGGTGCGAACATACGCTGCATAAATTATTTCCTCTTTTTTTTGTTGTGTAAGAAGGAACGGGAAACAGGGAGACCGCAAGGGTTTCCCTGCATGTTCACGAGTTTCCCCTAACGGGTGAAGGACCCATCTCATTATGTCACTTGATTTGTACTCCCGTTCTAAGTATACTTGAAACAAGTACCAGCTTTCCTTGACACGCTGTACACATTACCTTACAATCAACCCTGCATCACGTAGAGAGCGGGAGACCATCGTCCATGATAGACATAACAGGGTCCAGTACGGACAAGCTTGAGCAACGCTTTGGCAATTATCGGCTTGTTCGTCCACTAGGCACAGGCGGTTTCGCAGAGGTCTATTTAGGCGAACATATACACCTATATACGCAAGCAGCAATTAAGATACTGCATACACGGATGACCGAGGAAGAGCGAGAAGACTTTCGCACGGAAGCACTCACCATCGCACATCTGAAACACCCGAATATTGTGCGTGTCCTCGAATTTGGTTTTCAGGATACAACGCCATTTCTCGTGATGGACTATGCTCCGAATGGCTCTATGCGCTCTCACTATAGAGGAAGTATACCTCTTGCAACACTCATTCCTACAGTCAAGGCAATCGCCGCCGCGCTCGATTATGCACATCAACAAAATATTGTGCATCGTGATATCAAACCCGACAACATACTGCTGGGCGAGCATGGTGAAGTACTGTTGAGCGACTTTGGTATCGCGGTGGCGACACCCTCGACGGGCGCACAGCATACACAGGATGCTACAGGAACGCCTGCATATATGGCACCGGAGCAGTTTCAGGGCAAGCCACGTCCTGCTAGCGACCAGTATGCACTGGCGGTGACGGTGTATGAATGGCTATGCGGCAAACGTCCCTTCGATGGGGATGCAACCGCGTTAGGCTATCAACATGTTCATGACGCGCCCCCTTCATTATGTACACAACAGCCTACGGTGACACCTGCGATAGAGCGTGTCGTCTTCAAAGCATTAGCAAAAGACCCACATCACCGCTTTGAGAGCGTCACCGCCTTTGCTGATGCGCTTGAACAAGTTGCCTATCTCGCGGATGATGCATCACAATATGCCGCTGTTACCATTCAGGAACAACACACACATTATCAAGATGAGCAAGAATGTTTCTTATGCCTGTTTGCGAAGGTGCGTCCACATGCCGATATGGAGTGGCCGTGCGTAGAAAAAAAGTTGCAAGGACACCTTCTTTCAGCGCAAGAACGCATGGTGAACGACAAGCTTACGCCATGTATTACCGTTGACCTCGGCACAAAGCTCGCGGTCATTGCCCTTGCCGCCGATTATTACCGTGACCTCATACGCGATATTATCGCACGTGGCAAAACCATACGTCGTATTCCTATTACAATCTATCATCTACCAGCACCAACCGATATAACAGAATACAAAGGCAAACCACTCTATCGCTACATAGCGTACTCGAATACGCTGGCGGTACTAGAGCCTGATACGCTGCTTAACATCACGGACTTGAGTCAAGCGGACTATTGCAACCGTAAATATTTGCTCAATCGCCTTGTCTCCTCGCCCCCCTCTGTGGCATCCATTCGTGGTAATCTTATTCATACCTGTTTCACTAAACTGCTCAAATTCGACTATGCGAACACAGGGAGTAACAAAACATCCCTGGAAATCCTACAGGCAACTCTTGAGGAAGCCCTTACCGTGAGCAGTATGGAACTGGCCCTCGCCAACATCTCTGCTGATACTATGCGTATAGATGTACAACCACACCTCGAAAGCCTTGCGTTCTGGTACGATAGCAATCGGATAAGCTTATGGGGAAACAATGGTGAGACGCACACTGTACGAGCGGAAACTTTTCTGCTGGTGCCAGAAATCGGCCTAAGAGGACGCCTCGACGTATATTGGGAGCAGCCCATGAATCAGTCCCTGCTCGAATTAAAGACAGGGAGCTTATCCAGTAATAGCCCTAAAAGTGAGCACAGGCAGCAGGTACATGGGTATCAAGCACTGTTAGCAGTACGTCAAGACTCAAAAATGAACAAAGCACAGGCGCAACTTTTGTACAGTGGTACGCCTGGGCAAGCAAGCGGTTTTGGCCTACGTCTGGACACAAGAACGCTGCAACGCATCACAACGGTACGAAACACCCTTATTCTGAGTCACGCCACAGGTACACCACCTGCGCCACCTGCAAGACGTTGTACAAAATGCTCAATGCTTAACACCTGTGAACGCGTCTCCTCTCTGCTTGCCTGGCAGCCACCACAGCCAGTAATAGAGATGCCTTCACCGTTAAAAGACGATGACGTTGTAGCAGAGGCTGAACAATTAGTCTCTTCTTATGCACGACGCCCAAAAGTGGACAACGCGGAGGACCGCACATTATTTGCCTATTACTACAACTTGCTCCAACTGGAGGGTAAAGCTGGAGAAGATGCGCTTGCACTCCTCTGGAAAAACTCGGTTGAGGAGCGTGTAAACTTGGGCAAAACTATTCGTTGCGGTATGTTCATGGCGCATAAACGTGTAAACGATGGGTGGGAACAAACATTTACCTGCGACAACCAGTCAGAATTGCGCGAGGGCGATGAAATCCTTTTGAGTCGCAACGATCCTGTCGTGGGTGAGGTTGTGACCGGCACCATTATGAAGATTAGCGCGCGCGATGTGACTGTCTGGACACGTGAACTGTTAGAAGGACCGATTGCCGATGGCGATCAGATTTTGATCGATAGTTACGGCAACGATCTTGTGCATGTACGCACACTACAAAATCTGTTACGTTGGCTTGATGTTGAACCACAGCATTTACGCGATCTTGTGGCAGGTCGAGTACGTCCACGTTTTATTGGTACACATGTGTTGCCACGTAAAGACTTTAATAAAGAGCAAAACACTGCCGTTGAACGGGCTGTACAAATGCAAGATTACCTGCTCATCCAGGGACCGCCAGGAACAGGCAAGACAAGCGTCATAGCTGAAATTGTCAAACGCTTGACACAACAGGGACAACGCGTCCTGCTTGCCGCCTTTACAAATCAGGCCGTTGATAACATGCTCAGGAGGCTGGATAAAGAAGGCTTTCATGACTATGTACGTCTTGGACATGAACGTAGCGTTCATTCAGATATAGAACCGCACCTTTTGCAGGCGCGTGTAAAACAGCATACACAAGAAATGTCTTCTTCAAATGAGGTACATACAAATGCAGTACTAGACATACTCAGCACTACGCCTGTAGTTGCATCGACAACGGCAACATGGTCATCCGACAAATACATGCCTCAGCTCTTAGAGACGCAGGATGATACGCCGATGCAGTTCGACGTTGCCATCATCGACGAAGCAAGTCAGCTTACCGTCCCGGCTATCCTGGGTGCGCTCCGCTTCGTCAAACGCTTCATCCTCGTTGGCGATGACAAACAGTTACCGCCATTGGTGCTTAGCAAAGAGGCGGCAGAGCAAGGACTAGCGGATTCGCTCTTTAGTATGCTCAAGCGTAACGAGGAGCAGTATACAGAGAGACACCAGGAAACGATTAGTGCATGTGTCGCGCTAAAAACGCAGTACCGCATGAATAGATGGATATCTCATTTCTCCTCCACCGTCTTCTATGAAAAGCAGCTTATAGCCCACGAGTCGGCGGCTAATCGTCGGTTGAGTATTGTTCCGACAACGCAACAAGAATCAATAGCGATCACGCGCGCGGTTGCGCCAGAATTTCCACTTGTCTTTTTAGATGTACGTGGCGAACAGGAAAACGGTGTGTTAAAGGCGAGTAACGCCGAAGCACTGGCAGTACGCGCCGTTGTGCGAGGGCTTTTAGCGCGTGGAATTCAGGAAGAGAGCATCGGAATTATTGCTCTCTATCGGGCGCAGGTGGCAAACATCCGTCGTACACTATTTGAAGACGATGCCGCCTCCGGATGGATAGGACTACATATTGATACGCCGCTGAGTGTTGATACGGTTGACCGTTTCCAGGGTGGTGAACGCTCCGTCATTATCTTGTCGTTTGCCACCACGAGCGAACCAGAGATCAACAGTCTACGTCACGAATTTTTGACCAATGGCAACCGCTTAAATGTTGCCTTGACACGCGCTCAACATAAAATGATTCTGGTCGGATGTGTCTCGGCCCTGGAACGTCTCCCCATCTTCGACCGTCTCATTACCTACTGTCGAAGCATGAAAACAGTTATATCTATGGAAGGAGATTAAAAAGAAAACTCGAAAATGGAGTAAGCGTTATATGTTTTTGACTGGTAGAGTGAGGAGATAATGACACAGAGTACGATTCTTGTTGTTGGCAGCTTGAACATGGATCAAGTAGTTCGCGTTTCCCGTCTCCCTATGCTCGGAGAAACACTGCTTGGTGCAGGTTCGCTCAAGCTCATTCCAGGAGGGAAAGGCGCGAATCAAGCGGTCGCAATGGCTCGTCTTGGTGCATCAGTCACTATGGCTGGTCGAGTGGGAAGCGACCCATTTGGAGAACAACTGCTCAAGGCACTTCATACTGATGCTATCGACACGCGTCTGGTTCTCGTTGATCAGGAAGAGGCGAGTGGAGTCGCGTTTATTTTTCTTTCCCCTGATGGCGATAATGCTATTGTCGTTGCCTCCGGCGCGAACATGCAGGTAGGCAACGATGAAGAACAGATGATAAACATACGGGCAACATTGCCGCATGCACAGGCTCTCGTGCTACAGTTAGAAATACCTCTACCAACGGTACAAAAGCTGATAGAGGTGGGACATGAAGCAGGTGTGCTAGTCGTCCTTAATGTTGCCCCTGCACAAGCCCTCCCTGAAGAGCTATTGAAACGGGTCTCGGTTCTCGTTGTCAATGAGAGCGAAGCAAGTATGCTGAGTGGGCAACGGGTAGAGAGCTTGGAAGACGCACAGATTGTCGGCAAGGTTTTACATTCCTATGGGATTCCTACCGTTGTGATAACGCTTGGCGCACGAGGCGCAATTCTTGTTACCGATGACAGCAAAGGGCATTCACGCACCATCTATCAAGCAGTTCCTAACGTGCGTGTTGTCGATACGACAGCGGCTGGGGATTGTTTTGTCGGTGCGCTTACTGTTGCCTTGACGGAGGGGCAATCGCCGGAGAAGGCACTGCGTTTTGCCGTCAATGCAAGTGCGCTCAAAGTCACAAAGTTTGGGGCACAATCAGGTCTCCCAACACGAGAGGAAGTCAATGCAACGTATTATTCTTGATACAGACCCTGGTATAGATGACGCTTTAGCCCTATTCCTAGCACTAGCCTCACCTGAGGTCATGCTTGAAGCGATCACAACGGTGCAAGGCAATGTCTCTGTTGAGCATACAACACACAACGCGCTTACCCTATTGACACTCACAGGCCACACCGATATTCCTGTTGCCCGTGGTTGCGCGGAGCCGCTTGTACGCGCACGTCTCGATGCCGCCCATGTTCATGGGGACAATGGGCTAGGGAATGTCACATTGCCGGAACCAACAGTAGTACCGGTTAAGCAACACGCGGTAGACCTCATTATCGAGAAGATTATGCAGAACCCTGGCGAAATCACGCTGGTTGCCATTGGTCCTTTAACTAACATTGCGCTGGCAGTGCGACGTGAGCCACGCATCGCACAACATGTACGCGAAGTGGTTATTATGGGTGGTGCTCTCCGTATTCCTGGCAACGTGACACCAAATGCCGAGTTTAATATTTTCGCCGACCCACACGCCGCACACGTTGTGTTTCACGCAGGTTGGCCTGTACGTCTCGTGAGCTTAGATGTAACCACACGCGTCTCTATGCAACGTCAGCAGATGGAAGCGTTCACTGCACAAGGTGGAAAGGTCATAACGCCACTGCGCCAAATGATGGCCTATTATTTCGATGTGTACGGACCCATGTATGGAAGTACAACCTTCCAGATGCATGATCCGCTGTGTCTCGCCGCCGTGTTCCAACCCGACCTCATCACATGGGAGTCGGCCTATGTCGATGTCGAACTTGCTGGCACATTGACGCTTGGTGAGACTGTCGCTTACTTCAAACAGCCGGACGCTCCCACACCGAACATGCAGGTTTCAGTTGGGGTCGATAGCGAACGCTTTCTCACTATGTTCATAGAGCGCATTGAGAAAACCTTTGGAGAGAAGCCTACCACATCACGGTTTTGACAAATACGGGCGCATGGGCTATATTAGAGGTAAGCACTATACTTACTAGTATAAAACAAAGCACATATCGCACGTACACGTCGTACACAAAGGAAGTCCATAAGCTATGGCAACAATAAATGAAGCAGAGGTCATGGACGCTCTGCATGAATGTTATGACCCAGAAATTCCTGTCAACATCGTCGATCTCGGACTGGTATATGGCATTGAAGTAGATGAAGAGAAGGAACATGTACATATCTCAATGACGCTCACGGCTCTCGGCTGCCCAATGGCAGGCGAGGTTATCGCCGAGGTTGAGATGCGTGTAGGGCAGGTCGAGAACGTAAAAAGCTGCAAAGTTGAATTGACCTTTGATCCCCCTTGGTCTCCTGATCGTATGACCGAGGATGCCAAATGGGAACTTGGAATGGTCTAGGCCAGATGGTATTCTAAGAGCGTTTGTGTACCGATGTTGTTGACATCGGTACACAAACGCTTTTATTTTTCTGTATTTCTCTTCCCCTCTTTTGTCTACCATGTTATACTACCGTTACCATTTTAGAGTCGAGGGAAACAATGTCGGCAAACGGATACTACGGTCAGCAGAATGGCGACCTACGTGCTACATTAGCGATAAGTCAGAATGAAGCCACTTATGGTACTACGCGCACGCTAAACCTCCCTAATGGACGGTTGGTACCTGTCATCATTCCGGCAGGTACACGCTCTGGACAAGAGATACGCCTTGAGGGATATGGGCAACAAAGCACCAATAGTGGGATGCCCGGCGCACTACTACTTACAGTTTCTATACAGTCTGCGGAAAACTTTGGTTCGCAGCCATATCCACTCATGAATGGAACAGATGCGCCTACAGCATTTGTAGCTCCACCACCACCACCACCTGCTCAACCACCCTATATGGGAAATAGTTTCACAAACTACTCGGCACAGGGCCAAACACCCATTCCACCACCCTATGTTGCTCAACCAATGGCACCACCCTATGTACCAAATGCTTCGTACTATAATACACAGGGACAACCGCCTGTTGTCCCAAAACGTCCATCGCGTCGCCCACTCATTGTAACAATAACAATCGTGGCCCTCGCACTCTTACTCATTGGTGGTAGTGTTCTATACTATGGCACCATCTATCAACCACAACAGCAACATGCACAAGCAACCGCTGTAGCAGGAGCGCGGGCAACGAGTACGATAACGGCAGGCACAGCACAGGTACAGGCTTCAAGCACAGCACAAGCGAATGCAACCGCTACTGTTGTTTCACGACCTCTTAGCGACTATAAGAATATTACAGCAAAAACGCCAGACTTGCTTAACGACCCACTTTCTAAGCCAGACACAAACAACTGGGATACAAACACCAATTGCGCCTTTACTGGCGGTACTTATCACGCTATCGAAACACAACAAGGCTTCTTCTACGATTGTACAGCCAACGCGACAAACTTTACGCATTTCCTTTTTCAGGTAAAGATGACCTTTCTCAAAGGTGTCTATGGCGGTATCGCATTTCGCTCAGATCCCGTAAATTCAAAGTATTACCTGTTGCGCTTTAACCACACCACTGGTCACTATGTTCTCTATCTCTATCTCGATAAACATGCTACAAATGCTAAAACGCTCCTTGAGGGCACAAGCTCTTCTTTCAAAACTGATCTGAACCAACCAAATCTGATTGCCGTCCTTGCGCGCGGCAAAACGTTTACGCTTTATATCAACTCAACCTATGTTGATTCGGTAGATGACGCTACCTTTGCGGGTGGAGAAATCGGCGTCTTCGCGGAGGATAATCAAGAGGCGTCAGAAATATCGTTTGAGCAAGCACAAGTATGGAATGCGTGACCTTATCTAGCAGAGAAAGCAAGAAGAAATACTTATGAAGCACTGCACAAACTGTGGTTTGAAGATAGCACAAGACGTTACAACGTGTCCTCGTTGCGGAGCCTCTGTACCTTATTCACCAACCGCTCCATTAATGGTAGAGTCATCAACAAGTACAGTACCTGCTCCTCCATCGTATCAGGGAGGCAGGACGGACGCAGAAACGCCACAATTGGACTTTGCGCCATTCCCTTCAAACAACAACACTACCTCTTTCTCTGCTTATCCTATAGATCAGGAGCGCGACATTTATAGTAAAGATGGAGGAACAGAACCTTCCATGCCAGCCGTGCGTGTAGAACCTCAAACACCACGTTATCCAACGCAGCCACCGCAAACACCACCATATGATGTAGAGCAACAAGCACCATTATTTCTTACACCGCTGCCGCCACCACAAAGCATTGCACCCTTTCCCGCAGACCCAATGATAGCCCAACCGACGCCATATGGCGCACCTTTTCCACCGCAGTACGTGCCATACGGCACACCTTTTCCCCAAACACACGTTCCATATCCACCACAGCCACAGGGACGAAGAGGACTCTCACGCAGTCTATTGGCACTCTTCCTGATCCTAGCATTGCTGCTAATATCCAGTGGTATTGGCTTAATTTACTACACAACGGTTGCGCGGCCAGCACAACTGCATGCTCAAGCAACGGCTACAGCACAGACAATACTCACAAACGACGCCCATGCCACCAGCGTTGCGAATACACAGGCAACAGGGACTGCTATCGCCATCTCGAATGCGACCGCGACGGTGCAGGCACAAGCAACAGCGCAAGCGCAAGCGACGGTTACGGCCTTACAAAATATATACACACAGGCGACACAGGGAACGCCTGCACTTAACTCCCCACTTACGGCGCAGGATAGCTACAACTGGGATGTAAATGATACCGTTGACGGTGGCGGTTGTGGCTTTAACGGAGGAACGTATCATGCTACTCTCTTCTCGAAGAACTTCTACTTCCCCTGTTTCGCACATGCCACAAATTTCAGCAACTTCGCGTTTCAGGTGCAGGTAAAAGTCAATCAAGGTGACGAAGGCGGCCTTGTTTTTCGCAGTAACAGTAATACCGACCTGGCGGAATTTTACCTGTTTAGTATTGATCAGGCGGGAAGTTACAGGCTTGAAGTCTCGAAAGACCAAACGCACAGCACGTCAATCGTAGAAGACACCAGCACGGCAATTAAGACAGGTATAGGGCAAGTGAACTTGCTAACGGTGGTTGCGAAGGGGAGCGCGCTTTATCTCTACATAAATAAGCAGTACGTAGGTAGTGCCAGCGATAATAGCTACAGTTCTGGTGTGCTTGGCGTCTTTGCTAGCGATGTTACAGCAAATACCGATGTCTCGTTCAGCAATGCACAAGTATGGGCATTGTAAACAGATGCAAAGGGTGCAATAATTGCGCCTCCAGCGGAAAGGAGAGCCTGATAAGGGCAGCTATCATGTATGTCAAACAAAAGCTATATTCCACCTTCTAGCAGCGTTTCGCCTACCGATACAACGGAAACGATGCCTGTTGTACAAGCGACACGTCCCGTATGGCCTCCCGTACAGCAGGGGTATCGACGCCGTGAGACGCTCTCGCCCACGCTCAAGGTCCTTTTAGCCCTTTTTGCATGTCTCCTAATTATTGGTGGGATGGGACTTATCGTTTTTAGCTCGGCGCGGCAGTATCGCACAACTCTTCATGCAGGTGCAACATTTGTCGTACAGTCAACACGGAATAGTATCAATACTGCACAGGCACAAAGCCAGAGTACAGCACAGGTGTTTAGTACGGCGCAGGCAAATATCGAAGCAACCGCAACAAGTCAGGCTGATGCTACTGCCGCAGCTACTGCAACTGTTGATGATGCAACCGCGACAGCAACCTCATATAGCGATGTGTATACCCAAGCAACAAGTGGCACACCAACATTCAATAATACGCTCAGCGACAATAAAGGTGATGGTAAATGGGATGAAGGCAGCACAGCCCCAAATACAGGCTGCACGTTTAGTGATAGTTATCATACAAGCGAAGCGAAGCAGGGCTACTTTCAACCATGTATTGCTGAGGATACTCATTTCAACAATTTTGCCTATCAAGCACAACTGACCATCAACAAAGGCAATCCTGGGCAGACAGGTATTCTGTTCCGTGTTAATAGCAACAATACAGCTTATTATTTCTTTCACGTTGGAAGCGATAGCTCATATGCACTAGATATTTATGGTACAAAGGTTACTACACTTGTGAGTGGCTTTAATAGCGCGATCACAACCGGTTTTGGGCAAGCAAATACACTTACAGTAGTCGCCCAGGACACACACTATTATCTGTTTGCAAATGGGCAGTATGTTGATACAGCAACCGATAGCACGTTAAAAGAAGGCAAAATTGGTGTTGGTGCCGTTGATGTCGGCACACCTATTGATGTTAGTGTTAGTAACGCACAAGTATGGAAGTTATAATCAGAGGCATTGACAAATTATACAGTGCCTGTTATCCTAGCGGCAGCAAGACAAGAATAGCAGCGATGAACAGGAAAAATACCTCTGCTTATGCTACAGAGAACTGCGGGTTGGTGCAACGCAGCAAGCGTCAAGGAGAGCGAAATCCACCTGTGAGCGTGCGCGAGAAGCGTCAACGGTGCCTCCGTTAGCGGGCAATAAGAAGTTCTTTCTTTGAAGCAAAGAGAGAAAAATTAAGGTGGTACCACGATTCCGCGTATTCAGCGTCATCGTCCTTCAGTGGACGATGACGCTTTTTTTATTGTGTAAATAGTAATCATAAGAGGAGCATTGTATGCTTGATCTAGCATTTATTCGCAACAATCCAGAGGTCGTAAAAGAGGCGGCCCGACTCAAAAACAATCCGCTTGACGTTGATGCCCTGCTTACGCTAGACCGCCAGGTACTTACCTTTCAGCACGAAATTGAAGAGATGCGTACTCAGCAAAATCAAATCTCGAAGCGTGTACAGGAAGCTGCTAAAGAAAAAAATGTTGAGTTACGCAACACACTTATCGCCGAAGGAAAACAGCTTTCGCTACAGTTAAAGGAGAAAGAACCACAATTTACAGCATTGCAAGAGGAGCGACAGCAGTTGCTCTTAACGGTTCCAAATATTCCTGACTCAAAGGCACCAATTGGGAAGGATGAGAATGATAATGTGCCGATCAAACATTGGGGCGAGAAGCCGACGTTTGACTTCACACCGCTCGATCACTACGACTTGATGCAAAAACATAACATGGTAGATATTGAACGTGCCGTAAAGGTCGCTGGTTCGCGCAGCTATATCTTGAAGGGCGATGCCGCGCGCCTTGAACTTGCGTTGATGAATTTCGCGCTCGACCGCATCGCACGTAAGGGTTTTACACCGTTGATCGTACCTGCGATGGCTCGTGAGTTTTGTTTTGTTGGCAACGGTCAATTTCCCAAGGGACGCGATCAAGTCTATAGCGTCACGGGCGAAGATACGTTCCTGGTTGGTACAGCCGAGGTTCCAATTACAGGTATGTATAAGGATGAAATTCTCAAGGCCGAAGAATTGCCGATCACGTATGTCGCCTTTAGTCCCTGCTTCCGACAAGAGGCAGGCACGTATGGCAAGGATACACGGGGCGTGTTCCGTATTCACCAGTTCAACAAAGTCGAGCAATATGTGATTTGTAAAGCCGACCACGACACGTCGGTCACATGGCATGAGCAACTGCTCCGCAATTCGGAAGAGTTGATAGAGGCACTCGAATTGCCCTACCGCGTTGTCAATGTGTGTACAGGTGATATGGGCGATGGCAAAGTTGGCATGTACGATATTGAGTGCTGGGTACCGAGCGAGCAACGCTATCGTGAGACGCATTCGTGTTCGTACTTCCACGACTGGCAGGCGCGCCGCGTCAATGTGCGCTATCGAGATGAGGAGGGCAAAGTCAAGTTTGTGCATACCCTCAATAATACAGCCATCGCATCACCACGTATTCTGATTCCCTTGCTTGAAACACATCAGCAAGCTGACGGTACTATCCGTATCCCTAATGCATTACGTTCATATATGGGTGGACAAGAATACATTGGCCGCGCATAAAGCGACTGGTGGACGATCTTTTTGATCGTCCACCTTTTTAACACAAGCTTAACAATATCTAAAGTGATACCTTTATCCGATTCGACGACATGCATGACGGTGCAGTGCTAACACACGAGTGATGCATGTATCGTATAATATGCGACATACCCTAATAGTCGGAAAGGACACATCATTGGAGACGCTCATTAACATCAACGATTATGAAGTGCTCGCGCAAACACGCTTGAAGAAGCCCGTGTGGGACTACTATGCTGGTGGTAGCAACGACGAGATCACGATACGTGCCAACCGCGAAGCCTTTGAGCGTATTCGCTTACGACCACGCTTTCTCGTCGATGTAAGCACAATTGATACACATACAACCGTATTAGATACGCCTGTGAGTATGCCAATCTTGGTTGCGCCAACTGCCTATCAATGTATGGCTCATCCAGAGGGCGAGTGCGATACAGTGCGTGGTGCGGGTGCTGCGGATACACTGATGATTGCTAGCACGGTTGCGACGCGAAGTCTTGAAGAGATTGCAGCCGCCGCAACGGGTCCGCTCTGGTTCCAATTATATATGTATGATGAGCGTGATGCGGCGGTGATGTTGGTGAAACGTGCTCAAGCTGCTGGCTATCGTGCCCTTGTCGTCACCGTTGATACACCGCATATTAGCAAACGCGAGCGCGATGTCCGAAACAAATTTATTGTCCCTCAGCCACCGCTTGTGATGGCGAATTTTACAGGCAAATATGCGACAGAGACAGGTATGCATGCGGCAGTTACATGGGACATCATTCCCTGGTTGCGCTCCCTTACTTCAATGCCTATTCTGCTCAAGGGTATTTTGACGGCTGAGGACGCACGGATTGCGGTTGAACACGGTGTAGAAGGCATCATCGTCTCTAATCATGGAGGGCGACAACTCGATGGAGCAATAGCCACTATCGAAGCTCTACCAGAGATCGTCGAGGCCGTCGCGGGTCGTTGTGAAGTCTATATGGATGGTGGTATTCGGCGCGGCAGCGATGTGCTTAAAGCACTTGCGCTGGGAGCACGTGCGGTGCTGGTTGGGCGTCCCATTCTCTGGGGCCTGGCCGTAGATGGGCAAGCAGGGGTAGAGCGTGTGCTCAAGCTTTTGCATGGCGAGCTAGAAATGGCGATGGCTCTGTCGGGAAAACCAACGCTTGCTAGCATTGACCGTTCCCTTGTAAAAATGTAACAGTGTTGTTGTGAAGAACGCTCGCGGCGGCATTGCTCTATGCGTTTTTCACAACAAAATTATTTCCCCTCGCACACTGTTGGTTTCATCGTCAATGGTGAGGATACCAATACTACAAGTGGGTTGGCGACGACGGTCATTGGCACTACCAGGATTGAACAATAACTGGTTGTCGTGCTCCTGATTATAGGGAATATGGCTATGTCCAAAAATGACGACACGTGCGTCAGGAAACTCGTTACGAGCCACACGTGTACGCGTTTTTGTTTCACCCAGGATATGTACCATGCCTATTTTGCACTTTCCTATCACAAGTTCACGCTTGATAGGTAGAGCCAGTATCACCTCTTCGGTCTCGACATTCCCCTGCACGGCTGTCACAGGCGCAATTGTTTCTAGCTCGTTGATGACAGCAAGAACGGAAAGGTCTCCCGCGTGAAGAATATGCTCAACATCAGCGAAGTGCTGCCATACTGCCTCTGGTATGCCTTTGAAATGTGGAACGTGCGTATCCGAAATAACACCAATACGATGCAACATAATGTTTTGCTTCCTCTTTTGCGGTATACTAAGTGTGGCTTTTCTGTATACCATTTTTAGCTCTATATTCAGGATATCACACCATATGCGTATTGCTATTCTTTCAGATATTCACGGTAATCAGGTAGCGTTGGAGGCGGTACTAGGGCATATTGCTCAGCAGCAAGCAATTGATGGACTTGTAGTTGCTGGCGATCTGTGTTTAAACGGGCCATGTCCACAGCAAGTGTTAGAAACGCTGCAAGCATTAGAATGTCCTGTTATTCAGGGCAATGTGGATGTAGATGTTGTCACGCAACGTCCAAAAAAAGGGACAAGGAAGCGCGGCATCGTTGATTGGACGCGCGAGCAAATTGGTGAGGCGGGCATTAACTATCTTGATGCCTTACCAATATCACACCTTATTTCTCATCCTGAGGGAAGTGATATACTCGTCGTTCATGCCAATCCATTGAACCAGGAAGAGACGATCTTTCCGACATCTACCGATAAAGATTTAGAACATCTCCTGGGCAACGTCCCCTCTACCGTAGGAGTGGTGGCCTTTGGGCACCTGCACATCGCCTATCAGCGACGTTGGCGTGACTTACTCTTGCTTGATGCAGGAAGTTGTGGTTTGCCGCGCGATGAGGACCACCGCGCGGCATATGGCGTTTTAACATGGCAAGACGGTGGCTGGCAAGCGGAACATCACCGAGTCGAATATGATGTACCAAAGGTTATCAACCAATTACGCACCTGTGGTATGCCAAATGTCGAGAAACGCATCAAGGTGCTGCTAGAAGCGCGATATTCATAAGACATGCGATACATGAAAAGGGGGTTACCTCACATGATGAGATACACCCCTTTTTCATACATAGCGTTAGTTACGATCTAAGAATTTGACAGGAGGTACAACCGCATTCCTCAGCGTGAGCAATAAGGCCGTGTTCCTCCTGTGTATCACCAGTACTATATTCACTTGCCATCATTACCTCTTCCCCCAAATAACTAGCGGCATCTCCGATGTCAACCAGTTCCAATAGCTCGATAATCGCACGCAATTCGCCGGTTGTTGTCATTGCGTATTCCCCCCATTCATTTACTTTATTTTTGTGTCGTTGGCTCACTTCCACCTTAGACATCGAACACCCTCAGAGATACCGCGTGTCAGATGATTACGCTTGTTTTATATAATATATAAACAAAGTGATAAGCAGAATGTTCTTGGAAGTAGTTCTGCTATAGATATATACGTCCGACGATACAGTTTTCATGCATTGACTTATGAAGTAGTCCGAAAAGGCCATTGGTACTGTCGAGACAGCATTTTCTCCGCTTATGAATAAGTAGTTCTTTCCCCGTTGGTACCAGTTAACGTTCTGAATAAAGCCTTGACATAGGTTCAGGCTACCCACTATTATGAGAGGAGTGTTAATGAATAGCAGAGGTAGTGGAACAGTAGGACGTTATGTCAAATCAAACAGCACCGACGATTTCTGAATGTATTGAGCGTGCCCGGAAAATACTACAGTTTGAGCAACGCACAAACCATCAAGACCAGGCCATCAAACCTGGAGGGCTTGAGGTGTTCGCGGCACGCTGGGCCGAAGATACGAGTAATGCCTGTAAGAATGGGGGGGGGGATGTTGCCCCCATTCATCACTTCATGGAATACCTTACAGGCTATCGTAAGCAGGACCCGATGCAACGTGCCGCAAGTATACGTTCCGCGTTAGCTATTCTTAACGATATGAGTGGGAGTGAAACAACGAGTCGAACTACACGTTTCGTACAAGAGCACGAGACAACGAATGTGCAAGAGGAACGACCCGACCCACGACAGGTCAACAAAGCATCTATTGAGGAAAAGACTATAAGCAAGAGCAGTGTATCTGCTCGACCAAGGTCTGCACAAACTCAATCACAAACGCTAAAAGCTAAAGTCGAACCGACAAAGCCTGCGTCACCACCACGCTTACCGCAGACACAGAAAGTAGTACAGACACAATCCACCTCACAGTCGATACGTTTGGAAGCAGGCATGACGCAAGGGCATACCGTAATGACACTCTTGACTGCTGATGTGACCGCCGTTCCTGGCGTAGGTCCTTCGGTGGCAACACGTTTACATACGCTGGGCATTCGGACGGTGCGCGATCTACTCTTCTATTTTCCACGCGAACACCGTGATTATAGCAAACTAGAAAAAATTGCGAACATTCCCTTTAACGAACTGGTCACAACGGTAGGCATGATTTGGGAGGTTGAGACCAAGCGTACAAATGGAGGACGCTCAATCACTATTGCCACTATTTCGGATGATACGGGGAAGCTACGCGTCTCCTGGTTCAATCAAAGCTATTTACAAAAACAATTGCTCGCCGCGAAAGGCTCGTATCTTGTTGTGACAGGCACTAAGCAACGGTTTGGCAACAAGGTTGAGTTTTCGGTACGTACTCATGAATTGCCAGATCAAGGTGATTTGCTTAATACAGGTCGTCTCGTTCCCACGTATCCACTTACAGAGGGACTGCCTGCAAAGACGTTACGGCGTTTCACTAAATGGGTTGTAGACCGTTACGCTGCAATGGTCCCCGACTACCTGCCGCCAATGATACGCATGGCTGGACAGCTTCTGCCTTTGCCAGACGCGATTTCACATATTCATTATCCTGAAAGCGAGGAGAAGCTTACCGAAGCACGTCGCCGCCTCGCCTTCGACGAGTTGTTTTTGATTCAGTTAGGCATGCAAGAGCGGCGCAGTCGTTGGAAGCAACAGGTAGCGCAAGGGAACTCCTTCACTATCGACCCCAGCAAGGTTTTTGTTGATGCCCCTGCCTCTACAACAGGAGCAACGGTCGTAGAATCGCAACCAATGGGGACAACGCTGTGGTCAACTGTTACCACAGAAGAGCCGTTTGAGGCTACCTTGCCGTACAGGTTCACAGATGCACAACATCGCGTGCTCAATGAAATCTTTCAAGACCTGGGCCGCACTCAGCCTATGTGTCGTCTCTTGCAGGGCGATGTTGGCGCGGGCAAAACAGCGGTTGCTGCCGCAGCTCTTTATATGGCGGCGATCAATGGCTATCAAGGCGCGATAATGGCCCCGACAGAACTGCTCGCGGAACAGCATGCGCGAAGTATTGGTGCGATGCTTGAACCCTTTGGTATTCGCACAGTCCTGCTCACTGGTAGCTTAAAACAACGTGAACGTACAATGGGTCGGACCGCACTTGAAAATGGCGAAGCGATGGTGGCAGTTGGCACTCATGCACTCATTCAAGAGGATGTTACCTTTTCAAAGCTTGGCCTGGTTATTATCGACGAGCAGCACCGCTTTGGCGTTGAGCAGCGCGATGCCTTGCGACAAAAAGGCTATCATCCACATATGCTTGTTATGACGGCGACGCCGATACCGCGTACACTTGCGTTGACCCTGTACGGCGACTTGGATATCTCTATCATTGACCAGCTTCCCCCAGGCCGCCAAAAGATAATCACACGTTGGCGCACAGGAGCGCGTCGTGCGGAGGCGAATACGACCATCGTGCATCAAGTCGAAGAGGGGCGTCAAGCATTTATTATCTGCCCTCTAGTTGAGGAGTCCGAGTCTATTGTCGCCAAAGCCGCGACGAGCGAATATGAGCGGCTGAAGGTTGAGGTATTTCCGCATAAGCGGTTGGGACTGGTGCATGGCGCGATGAAAGCGATTGACAAGGATACGGTGATGCGCCAGTTCCGCGATCACGAGCTAGATATTCTTGTGGCAACCTCAGTAATCGAGGTTGGTATCGACATCCCAAATGCAACCGTTATGGTAATTGAGGACGCCGACCGTTTCGGTCTGTCACAACTGCACCAGTTTCGCGGACGCGTTGGACGTGGTAAGGATCAATCTTACTGCTACGTGTTGAGTGCCGACGCCAGCATTAGCGCACAAGAGAGATTAGGCGTCTTCCAGGATACCGATGATGGCTTCAGACTTTCAGAAGAGGACCTGCGGCTTCGTGGTCCTGGCGATTTCTTTGGTGTGCGTCAAAGTGGCATGCCAGAACTGCGGATGGCAAACCTGAGCGACACCGTACTTGTAGAGCTTGCCCGTTCGCTTGCTGACAAGCTTTGGGAGAGTGACCCCTATCTGCACAAACCAGAACACGCACCACTAAGAGAGCGTATGCACCTCTTCTGGCAAAGCTTTGTAGGCCATTAGTCTTCTGAAGCATACTGTGGGGTTGGAAACAGACTTCGCCTGTTTCCAACCCCACAGTATGCTTCAACTTTCCTATTGCTGAATGTTGGTTGGTATGGTTTAATGGGGACAATTCTCTATTTCTCTCAGGTCACACCGATATACCACGGCCTTAGCATTCTAAAGGGAGGTTCCGCGTGAGCAACGACGAGAAGCGCACTCAACGTATCGCGGTCTATCCGGGGAGTTTCGACCCTTTAACAATTGGTCATCTGGATATTGCGGAAAGAGCGGCACAGCTCTTTGATACGTTGATTATCGCAGTCTATGCCTTTCCAGCAAAAAACCTGCTTTTCTCCGCCGATGAGCGCGTAGAACTTTGGCAAAAGGTCATTGTCGCCAAAGAATTGACGAATGTACACGTCAAGAAGTATACAGAACTCACCACAGATTTTGTGTCTTCCATAGGGGGTAGCATCATTGTGAAGGGGTTGCGCTCACCAGGCGACTTTGAGGCCGAACTGCAACAAAACTTTATGAATCGGAAACTGGCTCCCGATATCGAAACGGTCTGTCTCCTCACCAATCTTGAGCACCTTTTCGTAAGTTCGTCTCTCATAAAAGAAGTGACACGTCTCGGAGGGAACGTCACGGAGATGGTACCGACGGTCGTATTGGAAGCATTACAAGAAAAATATAGGGCAAAATGATGGACATTCTCTATCTTTTAGACCGTTTGGAAAACCTGATTGGGAGCAGTCGTAGGATGCCTCTGGTGAATCAGATTATTCTCAAGGAGGCTGATATTCTTAGTATCGTCGATGAGATGCGAACGGTGATTCCCGATGAAATCAAACAGGCACGGCGCATCGTGCAAGACAAAGAGCGCATCCTGTCTCAGGCAAATGCGGAAGCGGCGAATATTGTCTCACGAGCGCGAGCCGAGTCTGAACGGGCAATGAACCGAGAGGGACTTTTACGAGCAGCCGAGGAACGCTCGGAAGACATGCTGCGACGAGCAAACGAAGAGGCACAAGAACTGATACGACAAGCAAAAATACATAACGATCATCTCAAAAACGATGCTGACGCATATGTGTCTGAGACTCTTCATGGTCTTAAAGAGCATTTAACGAGCATTGAGACCGAGGTGAGCCGCACCATACTGAGCATCGACCGAGGCTTAGAGAGTATCGCAATGCAAGACAGCGAAGAGAATGTGGGTGAGGAGGACGAATCATATCCAGCGACATACGACGAAGATAACGATGAGCAAGAGCTACCAGAGGAGAAACAGCCGCGTCGTGCATCACTGGCAAATGACACAATTGGTGGACCAACATTCCCATAATACACTTGACACTCTCATACACCTTGTCTATAATAGATTGGCACCAGTAGAGACACTTAGATCATGCATGTTGCACTACCTAACATATTTAACCCATTCCATACTCAGTATCTCATTGAAAGGATTGCAGTTTCATGATCTATAATGTGGCGCAACTTATGAAGTCTCCAGTGGGGACCTCATTGACAGCAGATATCAACGAAGAGAACGTTACACTTGACGAAGACTTAAAGGTCATCGGCCCAATCGTCGGCAAGGTCCGAATGCGCCGCGTCAACCAGGGCTTATTAGTCGATGGGGCGGTCGATGTTCCCCTTGAGCTTACATGCACACGTTGCTTGAAGCAATTCGCGCAAACGTTGCATCTACCCTTTGAGGAACGCTTCTACCCAACGATAGATATCGTGACAGGCATGCCTCTCCCCCCTACCGAGGAGGAAGATGTGTTTCCTATTGACGACCATCATCTCATCGACCTTACCGAGGCGATACGGCAGAGCGTATTGCTCGACCTACCAATGGTGACATTGTGCCGGGAGGACTGCGCTGGACTCTGCTCACAGTGTGGGCATGATCTTAATCTTGGCCCTTGCGATTGCAAGCCAGAGGTTGACGAGCGTTTCAGCGTTCTGAACGCGTTACTACAAAAAGAAGACGTCTAGTTTTTACAGCACACGAGTAGGTACACCTGGGCATGTATCCAGGACACGATACTGGTGGAAGAGGAGAATACACTCATGGGAGCATTACCAAAGCAACGCACGTCGCCTGCTCGTCAGGGAGACCGTCGTTCACATCATCATTTGACTACGCCACAGTTGGTCGCTTGCCCCAACTGCAAGCGTCCTCGCCTGTCACATCACGCGTGCCCAAATTGTGGGCAATATCGTGGACGGCAGGTGTTTTTGCCACGCGCAAAGAAACAGTAAGAAGGCAAGAGACGACGTTTTTGTCTCCATGAAGGAGAGAGGCGTCGTCTCTTTATAAAAAGTAGAATAGCATATGACGACCAAAGTCGCCTTTCTCTTTCCAGGGCAGGGAAGCCAGGCAGTAGGCATGGGTGCCGACGTTTTCGCCACGTCACCAGCAGCGAAACAGGTTTTTGAAGTGGTAGACGAGGCATTGGGTATTCCACTGAGCACACTCTGCTTTCAAGGACCCGAAGAAACGCAACGTGAAACGATCAATGCCCAACCCGCAATTGTCACCGTCAGCCTCGCCATTCTCGCCGCATTTCAAGAAGCCCTTTCTCTCCCAACTACGCATACTCCATCATGGACGTATCCACTTGTGCCAAGCTATACAGCAGGACACAGTGTGGGTGAGTATGCAGCACTGGTTGCATCTGGCGCACTCGATCTTCAGCGAGCGGCAGTACTAGTACGTGAACGCGGACGTTTGATGCATCACGAGGGAATTGTTTGTCCCGGTGGTATGGCAGCAGTTATTGGTATGAATGAAGAACAATTGCAGGTGGTGTGCCAGGATGCCACGCGGCAAGCACTAGCAGATGAACAATCCAAAGGTACTACTCCTATGCATCCGGGCCTAGGACAGGTCGCAATAGCGAATTATAATGCACCTGGGCAGATTGTCATTTCAGGCGAACAAAAAGCGTTAGCATTGGCCTCTGAAATGGCAAAAGCTCTTGGTGCCAAACGGGTTATTCCTCTTGCCGTGAGTGGTGCATTTCATTCGCCTGTGATGCAACCAGCAGCCGAAGGACTCAGGCAAGCCGTTGCAGTTGCCGATGTTCACAACGCAACCATTCCTGTAGTTGGAAACATCGAAGGCACACCACTCCTTACAGCACAGGCGATACGGCAGGAACTCACACAACAGATCGCGTCTTCCGTACAATGGGTACGCACTATCGAGTATATGGTAAATGCAGGCGTCACGGTCTTTATCGAGATTGGTCCAGGGCAAACGCTAACGGGTATGGTCAAACGCATCGCAAAAGGAGTTACAACGCTTACAATAGGAAATAGTGCAGAGATAGAGAAAGCCGTGACTCTGGTGCGTGAAATGGGCCTTGTTCCTAGCGTATAATTTAATCAAGGCTATCTGTAGTGATATAATCGCTGTAGGAGGATACAAATATGGCAGCGGAACCACTAGGGGTTGTGCGTATCGCACGACAGGTACTTTCAGCGATTGTGATTAATAGCGCACTACAGATTCCAGGGGTCACACGTCTAGCTCAGACCAACGATCAATGGTCACGCTTCCTGAATCGAGAGGTTCCCAACCAGGGAGTAGCACTGACAATCAAAGAAAACGTTGTTTCAGCCGATCTCTATCTTGTGGTTGCACCAGGTGTGAACATCGTTGAGGTTGGGACAGCGGTACAAGAAGAGGTGGCGTCATCGCTTGAAGAAATGGTAGGCATGCAGGTGCGCGAAGTCAATGTCTATATTCAAGATGTTGCATAGCACACAATCACGCATTGTGATATACCTATTAAGAGCACACGTTCGGTGACGCACAAACAATAAGAGAGTCTAACAGCACATCCAATTCGTGTCAAACGATAGAGCAGGTACGTTACGCCTCTCTCTATCAAACAAGGAACAATTCGAGGATACTATGCCAGGGATACGCAGACAAGCACGCATGATAGCATTGCAAACACTCTACGAATACGATATCGCCCAGCACACAGCCGCAGAGGTCTTGCAGCGCCATGTCGAGGAACGTCACCTGCCATCCCAGGTGGTAGAGTACGCCGAGGCATTGGTCCTGGGTGTCAACGAACATCTCGCCGATATCGATGCCCACATTCAAAGTGCAGCTCGTGAATGGCCTTTGCAACAGATGGCTCGTATCGACAAAAATATCTTGAGACTTGCAATCTACGAGATTCTGTTCAATAATACGGTACCAGCTAAGGCCGCCATTAACGAAGCCGTTGAACTTGCCAAGATATTTGGAAGTGACACGTCCAGCCGCTTCATCAATGGCGTACTCGGCACTATATTTAATCGGGCGCAACAACCGCCCATCCCTACTGCTGAAAGCGAGGTCAAATAATGGCAACGAATGCAACAATCCAGGAACGACTCAAGAAGATTGTCGTTGATCAACTCGGTGTCGATGAGAGCGAAGTAGTTCCCAGTGCTTCTTTCGTCGAGGATTTGAACGCCGACTCACTCGATCTGGTCGAACTCATCATGTCTTTGGAAGAAGAGTTCAAAGTTCAAATCTCTGATGAGGACGCCGAAAAAATCACGACGGTACAAGAGGCCGAAGACTACATCGAAGAGCACGCTCATTAGTTGGAACAGCGTATGAACAGAGTGGTGTGTTAGAAACACGCCACTCTGTTCATACGCTGTTCTCTTTTTTAACTTCCCCAAAAACTCGTTATTTTCTTGTCACAATATACTATCTTCATGCATCTGTATTAGTATGCGGTAGTGGGAATGATATATCAGACCCCTACAGTTACGAACGCGAAAAGAGTTTTGAGTGGATATACTTCCTGCGGCACAGGCGGTTGAAGCGCTTGTTCATGAATATCATAAGCTGGTCTTCTACACCATCTACGGATTGACTGGAGATTGGGAAGAAAGCCAAGACTTAACGCAGGATACATTTCATCAAGCACTAAAAGCAATTGATGCGGCTCGTCAGGAAAGCGGAACGAATTTTCATGCGAAAGCCTGGTTGCTACGTATCGCGCTCAACACAGTACGTATGCAACGGAGGCGACGCAATATCTTTCGTTTCATTCCCTTCTCACGTATGCAAGAGAGTGGGGAACAGGAGTCACGCGAGACACAAGCCGAGTTGTTGGCCGCACAAGCCGCACCAGTACAACCTGTTGGCTACGGACAACAAGCCACGGCTGATCCTGCTGAACTGATCGCCGAGCAAGACGCGGTACACCGTGCAATGGCGAAATTGCCAGAAGCATTACGTACATGTCTACTGCTCTCAATTGTTGGTGGTCTCTCATCAAGCGAGATTGCTACACTGCTCGATCTCAAAGAGGCGGCGGTCCGACAGCGTATAGCACGAGCTAGAAAGCAATTTCAACAGGAGTACACACGCGAGAGCGGGGAAGAGATCGTCGATACGCATAGTACAAGTACAGATCGCATTTCCACACAATATACGAATAGGGATAAAGCAAAATACACCCTAACTGATAGTGGGAATCAACCGCAACGCTTGACACTCGCACCGCGTTATTAGAAGTTTGGAGAGGCAGAGTATGCATAATGACTCGATTGAAACATTGCTAAGCCGCCATTATGGAAGTACTGCTATTGCTCCTACTGGTCTTGAGCAACGTCTGCTTGCCTCTGTACATCAACAGGCGGCAGAGATAGTGCAAGAGCAAGCGATGGCAACTTCTGTACGTACACAGCCAGTAAGTCGGCGGCGAGTCGTGCAACTAGTCGCGATGAGTTCTATCGGTGCAGGCATCATAAACCTGGGCCTAGAAGCACTTGAAGCAACGTTGACAGGACAAGAGGCAGCCCAAAACGCTGCGATACGATGAGACACTTGTAGGGACCGATTCATCGCGTCCTCGTGGCAATCAACCGCCGATGAGGACATGACACATCAACCCCGACAGAAGATAATTAGTAGAATGTATACAGAAGACATCCATTTCTTATTAAACATCGTAGTATTGTGTAGAGATTAATAAAAAAATAGACGCCACGGAAGTTACGAAAGGACACCTATCATGTTTGGACTTGGACACGGACCAGAGCTAATTGTTATCCTCGTTGTTGCATTGCTCGTCTTCGGACCCAAAAAATTGCCCGAAATGGGACGCTCTATCGGTAAGACTGTCACAGAGTTCCGCAAGGGTATCAGCGAGATGGGCAAGGAAAAGGAAGAGGAACTTAAGACAACTCCTTCCCCTTTGAATTATGAGGCCATTGAGCGCGAAAATGCCAGCAATCGTGTTGTTAGCGAAACTCCTGTTAATGAGGTTGTTAGCCACAACGAAGTCAAGGTTGACTAGTGCTTACCACTATCACCCATTTGGAGCGTTGAAATGGCAACTGGTAATATAGATAAACAAGATTCAATGCTCTCATTCGATGGCTACTCACCAGAGCCGGAGGATGAGGGCGAAGAGTCAGGCATGTCTCTGATGGACCACCTGGAAGAACTGCGTTGGCGCATCTTCAAATCATTGATTGCGATCACCGTAGGTGCCGTGGTGGCCTTCATCTTTCGAGGCTACATAGTTGATTTTCTGAAGCAGCCGTTACCTCTGCAACATCAGAAACTGTATATGACAGGTATTACTGAAAGCTTCACCGTTTTCTTGATGGTCTCAATTGCAGCAGGTCTCATCCTTGCACTGCCTGTGCTTCTGTACCAGACATGGGCCTTCATCTCTCCAGGGTTGTATGAGAAGGAAAAGAAGTATGCTGTACCTTTCATCTTTGTCGGCATCATTCTTTTCTTAGCAGGCATCTCGCTTGGCTACTTCGTGCTCAAGTATCCTGTAGAGTTTCTAACCACGTTTGGTGGAGATCAATTCACGGAAATTCTCTCGGCTGGTAGCTACTTTGGTTTCATTTCGTTCTTTATTCTGGCTTTTGGTGTGATCTTTGAGATGCCACTTGTACTCACCTTCCTGGCATACATTGATATAATCACGTCAAAGACGCTACAAGCGAAACGTGCCCCCGTTCACGTGGGTATGTGGATTGCGGCAACGATTGTTATTCCGGGCGCGGACCCCTATAGTCCAGTTATCCTGGGTGCGTCGATGTCTGTTCTCTACGAACTGACAATCATCTTCATCAAAATCTTGAAGAAGTAGTGAGTCAACAACTGGACAGGGAAATACCGCAGAGAGCTAGCTCTCTGCGGTATTTCCCTGTCCAGTTGTTGATGATTTTCTGAATCTAAACCATAATAGAGCGATTGCTAACAAATACAACACTGCTCCACTGATAAATACTGGGGTATAACCCGCATGGGCGATGAGCAAGCCCCCTAGTGGCGTTGTAGCGGCCCAGGAGACTTGCATAGCTACCTGATAGCCACTATTTGCGACACCCCGTCTCTGCTCTGGTACAGCCTCCATAGAGTAGACTTGAAAGACTCCATTTGACATATCCATCGTTCCTTGACGGAAAAGATAGAGCAGCGCGGCAAGCGGTACCATACCAGTAAATCCAATTGTCAGGAGCAACGGAATACTTACGAGACGCGTGAGAACAACAGTGTTGATTTTGCCAAAACGCATTGCAAGTAGTGGAGCAACCAGTGTTAAGAGCGCGTTGATACCGTTAGCCCCACCATCAATCAAGCCAAATAGGGCAGAAGACGCACCGAGATGCTGCACAAAATAGACGTTGAAATATGGAATGAAAAGCCCAGCCCCAAGGCCAACTAGAATCCACGCAAGCAACAAGGCAAAAAAGGGAGTCGTGATTATAAGATGTGGACGAATCAACGTAAGCGTTTTATACCATTTCCTGAATTGCAAAACACGGGTCCGATGTATCACATCCTCGTGTGATGCATCGGACCCGTACACCTGTTTTCTATCATCGCTTAGAAAAAAGAGCGGGATGAGACTTGGTACGGCTATTAGGCCCGCCGCCAATAGTGACAATTGGTATGAGCGCGCAACGCTCTGCGAGGCTAGTAACCAATGTATTTGTGCAGGCAACGAAGCCATAAGCCAGGGGACCAAACGCAACTCTTGTGGTAGCACACCTCCTAGCACCTCACCTAGGACCATCGTTCCCAATTGTACAACGATGTTCAAACTAAAGAGATGGGAACGTTCATCTGGTGTGCTATTAGTCGTAAGATATGGAGCGTTGACTACAAGAAAAAAAGCCGTGATAACACCCGCTACGAAACCGCTTGCCAGGAGAGGAAGCGGCTGACGAAAAAGAATCTGGCCTGCGCCAATTATGCCAAAGAGCAAAGTCATTACGATGAGCACAATTTTGCCACCGAAGCGATCAATGCATAGTCCTGCCGGAAAAATTGCTAGTCCTGCTCCCAATGTACCTGAAAACAAAACGAGACCGATAAAATCGGTCTTGTAGCCCAACGAGACAAGATACAAATTGTATAAAACAAGCAAGATGCCAGCCGACACACCGCTGAGTGCATTACTAATTAAATACAGTTGGGCGTTTCGTTGGAAACGCCCAAATGCTTGTACATACTTAGCGAACAGGGACATCGTTTTTGAGTTGTGAAACGGTCACTCCTGCTGTTGTTACTGGATCACCTGGTTGTGCGGCAGGCACAACAGGTGCGTCCGCTACTTTCTCCTCCATCAATATCCGTAACCCCGGACTTTTGATTTCAAGCCCATCACTAGAAGCTGTACCCAACAAGCTTTGGTCATGCTCCGCGAGTTCGCGGCGTAGCACTTGTGGAGTAAAAAATGCTTTCGCAACGGTCTGTACCTGGATGGTTCGCGCTCTAAACTCAATGACCGCGTTCGCCACCTTGTCTGTCACCTGATCCACTTGTCTATCGAGTTTATGAACTTGAGCAGGACCTTGGGCAACAAGCTGTACAATCTTGTTTTCATTGGCTGGTGGCTCTGTACCGTTCACCATTGCCTCTGATGTTTTATTCACACTATTAACGGTAGGACGCAGCATTCTTACAAGTTTCACCTTGTCGCTCAACCAAGTAAATGTCACATCCATAGTAAGGCCAAACACAACTGTGAGCAGGATAAAAATCAGAGAATACAGGCCAATGACGATGGCTGCAATCTCCCCGCCAGTTGCTAGAATAGGATTATTGTCGGCTAGCACGAGTAAAGAAGCCATTATTCGCCTCCTGCCCCTACGTTGACATTCACGCCCCCAAGCGCACCTTCAGTGATGGAATCGGGATGCGAACTGTTGAACGTCTCTATTGCTCTTAGCTGCTCTTTACGACGCTTCTCTGAACGGGTGCGCGTATGACCCTTGCCGAGGAAGACACGCAGCATTTCTTGCCCCGCGACCACGGCTGCAACAGCACGTACACTCGGTGCAAGCGCAATTTCACCTGAAAGCTGTGCCGCATTGCTAACGGTTCTTACAGAATGGCTCGCCGTTTGCGCGGTATCTTTGACAATACCAATTGTCTCTTGTACCGATGCTAATAACGGCTTCACCTCTTCACGTACCGTCGTAATTGTACGAATGAGTGCAATGATTGAAAGTGCTTGTAAGAGCGACCCTACAATCATCAAAGCAGCAAGAAGCATAAGGAAGATGTAGAGAACATCAAGTAAAACATGGAAAATGGCGGCTAGGATGATGCCAACGATAAGCACCACTAGGACCACCGCTGCCGTAATAGCAGCATTACGAATTGCACCCTTCATAAAAGTGCCTCCCAATCAATAAGATTTAGTGAAAAAGCTAATCCATTATAACGCATAATAAAGAGGGCCGTGTGCAAATGTAAGAACGCACTCGACGTCCAATTTGTAAAGGCTCATGTGTGTGTCTCTACAAAAAAGTCTCGTACTATTCTAACACGCATAACCCCGTATAAGTGAGTACAAATGTTAGAAAAACAGGATATTTGCTTAGAATAATAGTCGAAAATAACAAGAATGATACCATAACGATGCTTGATACAGATGCATCCTTTTTATTTTTTAGCTGGGACACGTTTATACAGATGTTGACATTTTTGTTCTATCACGTACAATACAAGAGTTATTATGGATAGAAGTTCTTCAGGGAGGTTTTTATGTTTGCCTCACATCTCCTTCTCGCTGATGGGCCAGTGTTGAGTGGAAATTTTTTGGGGACTCACTTTGTTATTACCACTAGTCAGATCATCTACTTTGCCATTGCTGCCATTGTAGGGCTTATCGCAGAATTCCTTGTCGGTTGGCGGCTTCCCTTCGGCATTCTTGGCGCGTTTGTCGCCGCCCTCGTTGGCATCTGGCTTTTCACAAGTGTTATTCAGGTATCTATTCCTGGCGATTTCACAATCGCAGGACAGCCTATACCACTACTCAAGTCATTGCTTGGTGCAATTGTTGTAGTAGCTCTATGGCATGCACTCACCTACCGCTCGTGGGGTCGCCGCCGCCGCTATTATCGTGGCCGACGCGAAAATTATGGTGAGTGAAGTAATTTTCCAACTATTCTCGTTCTAAGCAATAGAAACAAGACATTTTACAAAGGAACCAGGGCACCCGCAAGGGAATGCCCTGGTTCCTCTTCATAACCCTAAGTTCGCGCCTATGAGGGATGCCCTACCATACAACGTTGCGCTCCCAGGACGATTTGTGTATGGTAGGGCATTCCCGAGCCGCATTCGGGGAATGATGAAGGCAACAGGTGCCCTCATCATGGCTGCAATAATTTATGCTATACGTTTTATCATCATACAAGGACTCATATCATGGCACTCTTTACTTTTACTATAAGCGCGTTCGTAACCTTTTTCACCATTATTGATCCGATTGGCCTCGCACCTGTCTTTGTTGGTCTTACAGCACATCTTAGCGAGGGACAACGCAACATAATCGTGACACGCGCTACCTTGCTAAGCGCGGCGATCATCGCGTTTTTCGCACTTGTCGGACGTGTCCTACTTGATCGCTTGGGCATTAGCCTCTATGCATTTGATATGGCTGGTGGTGTGTTGCTTTTCCTCGTCGCTGTTGACATGCTTTTTGGGCGGCAGTCGGGCGCACGTGAGACGCAGGCCGAGTCAGACGAAGCAATGACGCGCGAGGATATCAGTGTGTTCCCCCTGGCAATTCCGATTATCGCGGGTCCAGGCACCATTGCAACAACAATTTTGTATGTCGATCTTGCTACACCCCGACCTCTGGAATTGCTGGCAGTAAGCGCGGCCATTATCAGTGCCTTACTTGTTGGTTGGCTCGTTATGCGAGGCAGTTCACGGATCATCAAAATCTTTGGGCGTACTGGTATTCTTGTCATCTCGCGCATCCTGGGCATCCTGCTGGCGGCACTGGCCATTCAGTTTATACTCAATGGTCTCATTATGTTCTTACATACAAGTGGACTGGTACATTAAACTTCTGTAAATAGAGCGTTGCTAATGACAATACAATATAGGTATGCAGAATCATTAGCAACGCCCTATGTTACACACCATTTGCTACATTCATGACCCTCACACGTATAAAATACAGAGCAATTTTTTCGTAAAGAGATTTTATCAAAAAATTATTTTTCAATTAGCATATCCAACCTATGTAACGCATAAGGTTGTTGATACGCACAATCTTGCGCGCTGCTAGCCCTGACACTTTTAGCACAATGGCACTGGCTATTCTCGCGCTACTCTATCAAATCGGAGGACGACTCGTGGAAGCTCAAACAGACATACAGACATATATAGAGCAAGGAAACTTTTCGCTAGCGCAAGGACAAGCACGTGAAGCCGCGATTGCCTACGCACATGCGGCACAAATTGAACCAGAGAACCCAACGGTTCACCTGGGATTGGCAGAGGCAAACCTTGCCCTCGGCAATTTTAGTGTTGTCCAGATGGCATGTAAGCGTGTGCAAGAGTTGCAGCCAGCAGGTGGTATTGAAAGCATCATTGCACAAGCCCTGCTTGACCTGCTTGACCATCGCTATGATCGCGCCCTACAAAAGGTCGATACCGTTATCGCGCAAAACCCTGGCATAGCCTACATGCATGCAATGCGTTCCTATCTGTTGCGACTCAATCATCAGGACTACGATGCCAATCTCGCGCGCGCACGCTCGGCTCGTCTCTCGTATGGTGGTCGGTTTGATGGCGTGTTTCCACCAGCCGAACCCTTACCATACCCCACGCCAGCACCATACACAGGCGGTTACAATGGGATAGAGAACGGTGGAAACGTAACGGGTAAACTGCGTGAACCAGAAGCACAGCAGCAGCGCACCGAGCGTGAAGCGGTACCCACATGGTCACGTCCAAATGGAATGCAGAGACAGGTTGTACGGACACGTTTTGTACTAAGCCAATATCCTAACTTGATAACATATAGCCTGATTGCTATCAATGTTGTTGTGTTTGCATTTTCGTCGCTCTACCCAAGTTTATTGGATGCAGGAGCACAGATTAATCCACTTATAGCGCAAGGGCAGTACTGGCGACTCTTGACGGCGATGTTTTTGCACTTAAATATTATTCATATCGGTTTCAATATGCTCTCCCTCTTTTTTGTTGGCCGTGCCGTTGAAGTCTTTTATGGCAAGTGGCGTTATCTCACCATCTATATGCTCTCTGGTATAGCAGGAGGCATCTTGTACTTTTTTAGCCCCTACCTTTTTCATATGGCAGATAACCCTGCGGTAGGTGCATCGGGTGCAATCTTTGGCGTCTTCGGCGCGCTTGGCGTCTTCTACATTGTCAACCGAAAAAGCCTTGGTGCTTATGCACGTGGGGCCATCGGCAACTGGGTCTTCTGGATTGGACTCAATCTTGTCTTTGGCTTGACAAACGCTGATATTGCTCTAACGGCACACATTGGTGGCCTCATTGCCGGCATGCTCATTGCCTTCATAATGGCACCACGTTTCGGTGTTGGTAGACGCGTCTAAAGCCGTTACAAAGAGTGTCGGAACATATATATTTTGACACTCTTTGATATATTATGATACACCCTTCGCTTGTTGTATGGAAGAGTACACTACATATAGGAAGTCGAGCAAATAATCTCGCTGTGACCCCCAGGCTGAGTCACGCAATGATCCTATCCATGCCCTTTACCCCCCTGCTCGACTTTCTCCCCTTTTTCTCATCCCCTTTCTAGCCATTCGTCTTTGAGCAAGCCATAGTAATGTTCGTCCTCAAATTGCCCTCGGAAGAAGTAGCGTTGGCGCAAGTTTCCCTCGTAGGTGAAACCTAGCTTGAGTAGTAGATTTTTAGAGCGTATATTGTCAGGAGCAACATCTGCTTCAATACGGTGCAAGTCAAGTTCCGTAAATCCGTAGGTCAGAACAGCCGACATTGCCTCAGTTGTAATACCCTGCCGCCAGCACGCAGGGCTGAGTTCATAGCCAGTTTCGGCGTAACGAAAGTCAAGATTAAAAGAAAAGAGGGTACATGTGCCGATCAGAGTATCTTCTCCCTTTAGTGTGATACACCAAAATATACTATCGTGTCGCTCATACGATGCTTGAAGTCGTTGAATCAATTTGTGCGTATCCACTAGCGACTGGTGCGCCTCCTGCCCAAAAAACTCCATCACATTAGCATCTGATCGTAGCGCAAAGAGTGCTTCCGCATCGGTTGACCGAACTTGTCGCAGTTTCAAGCGGTTTGTGGTGAGAGTGGGAAAGTAGGTAAACGCTGCATCAATATTCATAGCTTAACTCCTACGCACATCTAACCAATATCCTACTGCGGTTACAAGCGCAATCAGATTTTGTGCCACTAAATTAACTGGTAAAATCCCAAAGAGACGCGGCACTTTCCTTTCGTCATCGTCCACAGAGGTCGTTGGCACTAAGGCAGCAAGATTATAGGTTCCCCAATGAATAATAGGAATAAGTGCGGCTACATTTCTCCTCGTTGCCCAATCCTGTTGAGGGCGCTTCCAGATAAGCCAGAGCGCAATGAGTCCCATACCTGTAGAGGTAAAAACAGACTCCGTTGCATGAAGTCGTGCATGGGCCGAAAAACCAGGTCCAAAGTTATGCTGCTTATTCCAATCCGCAAGATATGGAACAACACTTGTTCCAACTGCTCCGATGGACATCAGGATACGACCGACAACATTGCTCATAGATATATGCTTCCTTTCGTTACATGCCATGAGATAGTATACTATTCTGATTCTGTGAGACCTAAACAGTATACTATCTCGTGATACTCTTATGCAGAAAAATTTGCTAACATAATCTCCCCAATGATTTTGCAACTTTCGTTCGACCTTTTTGCGGGACTCGCGTAAATGCTGCGTTTTGAGAGAAGGTTACACATAGCTACTCCTAGTTTATCTCATCTGCGTCACATTCATAGAACCTCAAGAAGAACTCTTCGTGAGTGGAGAGAATACTACACGTCACTTCGTAATTACTTATCGCCTCTCCAAGATGACGTTCGGTTTGGAGTAATATCACCTCTTTTCAACAGGGTTGAAGAGTATTCAAGGAGCAGTGAAGGAAAGAGCATGAAATACCTACATTGGGATACACAAAGACGAGACGAGACGCTGATGGAACGCCTCAAACATACCGTGGAAGATCGTATTGTTGCCTGTTCACATGGAGTCTACGATACCCTTGATTGGACGAAAGAGGTAGCAGAGCAAGTCAACCTCGCCTTGGAGTATCCTACCTACTATCTCGCTCCCCATCATGGCTTCAAAGAGGGCTATCTATCGAACGCGCAGGCACTAGGATGGGCCTTCGTCGAGCGTTTCTTTCGGCTCCCACGTATTCTTCCGGCTTTCCTGAAAATTGCTGGTGTCTCACGGCCACGGACAATTATCGATCTGGGGTGTGGAATAGCCACGGCTAGTATTGAACTTGCGAAACTCCTTCCCGATGCTCAACTAACCTTGCTTGATCTTTCGCCATATCAACTTGCGGCAGCTCGTCGTCAGGCACAAAATGCTGGCCTTGCCGAACGGACAACGTATATGCATGCGTGTGCGGAGGCAACAGGTCTTCCTGACACCTCTGCTGACTTAATCATGTCCACCTTGCTCTTTCACGAACTGCCACGCCCACAAGCGCGTGCGGTGGTGGCGGAAGCGTATCGCGTGCTAACTCCTGGTGGTCGCTTCGTTGAGTTTGACCCAATTCAACGAGTGGTACCATGGCTCTGGGCAGACCGTGCCATTAATACCCTGTTAGCAGTGCTTATCCGTGAGGTCTATTGGCTTGAGTACATGAGTCAGCCAGTATGGGAAGTCTGTCGTGATGCAGGCTTTAAGCATGTTGAACGAGAGCTGCTTGTCGCCTTCCCCTGGGTATATCAGGTTGTGACAGCTACAAAGTAAACAACCTCTCTATTATTATACACTTTCTCTATGCAGGAAATTTCGTCAGCACAATCTTTCCGATGGTTTTGCCGCTTTCAACCTTTTTGTGGGCCTCACGCAGGTTTGTGGCATTGATGGGTTCGAGTTTTTCGGTGAGCGTGGTACGTATCTTGCCTTCGTCTATAAGCTGAGCGAGTTGGTTCAGAAGATTGTGTTGCTCGATCATATCGGCGGTCTGATACATTGACCTTGTGAACATGAATTCCCATACGAAGGTCGCACTCTTGCTTTGTAGAGCCGAAAGATTGATAGGGTTACGCATTTCTACAATTGAGCAGATTTTACCTTGTGGCGCAATTACTTCCACCATGTCATCCCAATGCTTGTCTGTACTGTTTAAGCAGAAGATGTAGTCTACAGCGTCAAAACCCAGTTGTTTGAGTTGTGGCGCAAAGGCTTTGTGATGGTCGATGGTATAGCTTGCACCATGCTCTTTCGCCCATTGCATCGTTTCAGGACGCGATGCCGTGCCAATAACGATTAAGCCTGCGAGGTTGGCAAGTTGTGTAGCGATAGAGCCAACGCCACCTGCCGCGCCGATAATCAGGATACGCTTCTGATGATTGTTGCTGGCGGTATGTGAAACGCCTAAACGTTCAAACAGGGCTTCCCATGCTGTAATAGAGGTCAAGGGAAGGGCTGCGGCCTGTGCGAAGTCCAGGCTTTTTGGCTTGTTGCCAACAATGCACTCATCGACAAGATGAAATTCGCTATTCCCACCAGGACGTGTGACGCTGCCAGCATAATATACTTCGTCGCCAACTTTGAACAACGTGCAGTCAGAACCTACCTGCTCAACAACTCCTGCAACATCCCAACCAAGAATACGTGGTTCGGTTTCGTGCTCACCAGAGGCACGACGCTTTACATCAACTGGATTAATAGAGATGGCCTTGACACGGACAAGCAGATCACGACCACTTGCAACGGGTTTCGCAATATCAACGTCGATAAGGCTCTCTGGATTTTCTACTGGAAGATGTTCGTATAAGCCAATAGCTTTCATGTATGTAACTCTCTCTTTCTATTGTAGAAACCGATTTATTTGTACAAGCTCACCAATGCGACCACACCAAACAATGCAATCACACCTCCCGATACTCTATTAATCCACAACAACCATACAAAGGTAAACCTTGCACGTAGGAAACTTACAATACTGGTCAAAAAGCACCACCAGAGAACTGAACCAATGAACACTCCTAGTACAACAATTGCCGCAGAAAGATAACTTTTGCTTGCACCACCTACACCAATGCCAGCGAAAATTGCGACGAACGAAAGGATGGTCAGAGGATTTGTTAACGTGAGTAGCAAGGTAGAAACATACGCAGTGATGGAGCCATTAACATTAGACGTTGCAGCTCGTTCCGCAGGTTTGCTCAAGAGTGTCTTGACGCCAAGATAGACTAAAAATAGTCCTCCAATGAGGCGTATCCAGAATTGTTGACTGACTAAGAAATGAGAAACTAACGTCAGGCCAAAAGCAGCGATACTGCCATAAAGAGCGTCAGCAGTTGCAATTCCTAGACCTGATATTAAGCCATAGCGTTGCCCTTTGTGAATTGTGCGTTGAATACACAAAATACTCATGGGTCCAACAGCAGCAGCGATAGAGAGGCCAATCAAAAGACCTCGCACAAAGAAACTTATGTCCATTTCATACTCCTTTCAATATTTTTTGCTCTAAGAAATTGCCTCCCAAAAGACTTGAGCATGACGTTACGTCATCGTTTATACTGCTTAAGAGAAAGGAGGAACACCTTGGATCAGCATTTTTATCATACTGGCGAGTTCGCCCATAAAGCATCTGTAACGATACGCACATTGCGCTACTATGACAAAGTAGGGTTGTTGTCACCCTCAACATATACGGAGAGTGGCTATCGACTCTATACCGATACAGATTTTCTACGCCTTCAGCAAATCCTGGCCTTAAAATTTCTTGGCTTTTCGCTGCAGGAGATTCGACAATGCATACGCATCGGCCCGACTGTCCTGCAAGAGTCGTTGGCTCTACAAAAGGCTATGATGCGCGAGAAGAGAGCGCAACTCGATAGCATTCTTGAGGCTATCACCAGGACAGAAGGGTTGCTACAGGCGAACACAAATGATTGGGAGTCTATTATACAGGTGATCCAGGTGATTTCAATGACACAGAACAACGAATGGCGTGAAAAGTACTTCACACCAGAACAACTGCAACAAATGGAAGATTTGAACAAGAAACACTACACCGAAGAGCAGCGACAGCAAATAGGCGAATGGGGCAAAAATTGGAGTGAAGAGGATCAGCGTGCGATTAGCCAGAAGTGGGATGTTGCTATCGCGGAGTTAAAGCGTCTCGTCTCAACTGGACAAGACCCAGCAGGACCGGAGGCACAAGCACTTGTGACACAATGGAAAGCTCTTGTAGGTGGGTTCACACATGGTGATGCAGGCATACAACAGGGATTAAACAGCATGTATCAGGATGTTGGAGACATGCCAGCGGAGCAAAGACCCTTTCCCATGCCGTACACACCAGAGGAAGGCGAATTTTTGCAAAAGGCAATGAAAGTTCAAAAGTAGACAGATAAAAAGAGTGTATCCAGAAAATACAATGTGTTTCCTGGATACACTCTTTTTATCTGTCTTGCGTCACCAATTCCGCAACAATCTTACCCGATAGCATTACAAGAGGTACACCACCACCAGGGTGCGTGCTTCCTCCAACAAAATAGAGGTTGCGTATCTCTGATTTATTACCGGGACGCGTGAAGGGGGCCATACGCGAGTTTGAGGAAAGGCCATAGATTGAGCCTGCATTGGCACCATATTTCTCACGAAAGTCTTCGGGCGTCAATATCGCCTCGCAAACAATATGCTCTCGTATATCATGTAGGTCTACCTGTTTATAGCTTGCTAACAGGTCAAGAATACGGTCTCGATAGGCGTGAGCATCGCGTTTCCAATTGCTTTTTGAGGTGAGATAGGGTGCATTAACAAGCACAAACAGGTTTTCGTATCCAGGTGGTGCTTGTGTTGGATCACTACGTGTTGTGGCACAAACATAAATTGTTGGGTTGTTCAAGGGTACGTGTCGCTCGAAAAGGTCGTCAAATTCTGCATGATAGTCATCGGAGAAAAAGATATTGTGATGAGCTAGTTGTGGGTACTGTTTATCAACGCCGAGCAGGAGTACAAAGCCGGAACATGATGGCTCTAACTGTTCCAGGCGTTGTACGTGTCGCTCGTTGCGAATAGCTGGCGAAAGCAGTTCGCGGTGCGTCGTCACCACATCGCTATTGGCAATCACCACGTCGCTACGCAGGACACGTCCATCGGCAAGCACAACGCCATACACTTCATTCTGCTCCACAAGAATGCGCTCGACATTACAGCACGTCTCAATAGTGACACCCAGTTCGTGTGCCAAACGCTCTAATGCTTGTGCCACAGCATAGATGCCGCCACGCGGATACCATCCTCCGTCGGCAAGCTCAACGTAGGGAATGATGCTATAGACCGATGCCACCTGATAGGGCGAGGAGCCGTTATAAGTTGCATAGCGGTCAAACAATTGACGGAGATGCTCATCCTCAAAAAATCCGCGTACACTGCTGTCAAGCGTCTGTGGCGAAAGTGCGGCAAGCACAGCTTTCAAGCGAGATTGTAGAGTTGATGTGTTTTCTCCCAAACCCTGTGCCTCTGAATGAGGATGGCCTTGCAACACGTAACGTACAAAAGTACGAAACACATTCAGTGGGGTGCCCAGACTATGATATAAAAATGGGTCTGCTGCAGCTTGATAAATATTGCGTGCATGGTCGAGGAAACGCGAGAATGCTTCTCCATCATGCGGATTGAGTTGCATGAATTCTTCGACTAATCGCGCATGGTCGCGCCACGCGTTCAATATCAGACCATCATGATAGAAGTAACGGCATGTGATGTCGAGCGGTAACAGGTCGAGATAATCTTTGAGATTACGTTGTACCGAGGCAAACAGGTCTTCGAGTACGTAAGGCATGGTGATAAGCGATGGGCCAGTGTCGAAGCTGAAACCGTCCATCTCGATATGGTTAAGTTTTCCGCCAACCTGGGCTTGTCGCTCTAAAATAGTAACGGCATGGCCTTGTGCAGCTAAGCGAATGGCAGCAGACAGACCCCCAATACCCGCACCTACAACGATAATGCTCTGATGTACAGACATGTTAATACCTCGTTTGTTTTCGTTATTATAGTGATGCTATCATAAAGGGTAAATGGGTAGGGAGTTTTATATGATACCGGCACGTAAATTTCCGCTTGGCGAATATCTCGTCGAGGGCATGATAGATCACTCGTTTCGCACACATTTTGACCGTATCCACTATCGCCAACATGAGGTCTATACGGATGAGCAACGCGCTTTGCCGATGATTATTTGCGCCAATCATTCGACGTGGTGGGATGGCTACGTGGCACTGCTGGTTGCGCGTCAACTTGGCGTTGACCCCTATTTGATGATGGAAGAGGCACAACTGAGTCGCTATTTCTTTTTTAGCTGGATTGGCTGCTTTTCCGTTGACCGTCAGAATGCGCGGTCCGCGCTGCAATCGCTGCAATATGCTGCCCGTATTTTGAAAGAGAAACGTGGGCGCATGGTCTGGCTTTTTCCACAGGGCGAGATTGCGCCAAATGATTACCGTCCACTTGAGTTTTTTACGGGTGCTGCACATCTCGCCCGCTTGACAACAACGAGCCTTGTCTATCCCCTTGCCATACGCATTGAATATCTTGCGGAACAACGGCCAGACCTGTTTATCAGCTTGGGTGAACCTCTGTGCATTGACGCGGACATGGCGCGTACCCCTGGCTTCCTCAAGCACTGTACACATCAGTTAGAGGGCATGGTGACAAACGAACTTGACCACCTGCGTAGTGATATTATCGCCAGGGATTACTCGTCCTTCAAATTGCTGATGCGCGGCGCATCCTCGACTAATAGGATATTCGATGCACTCCTGTTTAGGAAACAGATCGGCAGGCAATAAGGGATGGTGGTTCTATATATTCTCTTTGGTGTGTTGTTTATTCTCTGTATCCTATTTATCATACTCATCATCAATCTATTTACCTTTCAGCGTCTACGACCACATATTGAGACACAAAGCACAACAGAGCCGCTCATTTCTATTCTAGTACCAGCGCGTGATGAGGAGCAGTCAATTGAGCGGTGTATACGGTCATTGGTGGTCCAGACATATGAACGGTTGGAAATACTTGTGCTGGACGATCATAGTAGCGATACGACAGCAGCAATTGTACAGCGTATGATTGATGCTCTGCCGAAAGAGCAACTGGGACGATTGCGACTCTTGCAAGGTGAAGAGCTACCGATAGGATGGGGAGGTAAAAACTTTGCATGTCATCAATTAGCGCAACATGCATCAGGCGATTATCTATTTTTTACCGATGCTGATACCGTTCACGATCCCAAGATGGTCACGTCTGTACTCAACTGTATGCAGAGCCGCAAAGTTTCCCTGCTAACGGCTCAACCAACATACGAACTTGCAAGTTTGGGTGAACGCTTCGTGGTACCATTGCTTACATTCACGATTATGACTCTGCTTCCTGTCGCCCTCATTCCCTTACGACCGGAGCCAAGCCTTGCAACAGGCAACGGGCAATTACTGTGCTTTGAACGTTCCGCGTATGAGCAGATTGGTGGACATGAGGCGGTAAAAAATCGGATTTTGGAAGATGTGTTACTAGCTCGTGCGATCAAGGCAGCAGGCTTTCGCATGATTTTTGTGGATGCACAGGACCTGGTACACTGTCGTATGTACCACTCGTTTAGCGAAGTTTGGTCAGGTTTCTCGAAAAATCTGTTTGCCTTTTACAACTACGCGTTGCCCTTCGCGCTCGTTGGGCTTCTGCTCAACATACTGCTCTTTATCGTTCCACCATTGCTTATCATCGTCGCACTTTTTATACACCTTTCACCCGCAACAATACTTTATGCAATAGGGGCATATGTATTAGCTGTACTCATGAGGATATTATTGGCTTTACGTTTCACTCATGTCCAAGTAGGAAACATGCTTTTGTTGTGCTTTCTACATCCCGTTTCGATTGCCATCGAGTGTTTGATTCTGCTCAATTCGATACGCTGGCATTATCGCAAGCAAGGAACGGTGTGGAAAGGACGACAATATGCTACTATACAAAAATAGTTGTATCTTTTTGCATATGATGAGAAAAAGAGAGGTGAGATAATGTATTCCAAGGAAACGGGCATATTACAACGTGTTACACTAAAAAACAATCTTCATCTCACGCTGCGACATGCCGAGTCACAAGATGCTGAACGAGTGTTAGCTTTTGTTCATCAGATAGCGGGTGAGAGCGAGAATGTTACATTCGGTCCTGGCGAGTTTGAGCTTAGCGTGGAGGAGGAACGTATGGTTCTCCAAAAAATTGCCGAGTCACCGAATAATCTCTATATTCTAGCCGAAATCGCTGACGAAATCGTAGGAACGTTAAGTTTTAATACAGGTAAGCGTCCTCGTCTTCGACATGCTGGTGAGTTTGGGATGAGTGTCTTACGCAAATATTGGGATGCAGGGATAGGGAATTGTATGCTAGCATATCTTATAAGTTGGGCAAAGCAAACTGACACAATTCGTAAAATCAATCTTCATGTACGTGTTGATAATCTTCCCGCCATTCACCTTTATGAAAAGCATGGGTTTGTTCAGGAAGGTCAACTCAGCCGCGAGTTTTACCTGCATGGGCAATTTATTGATTCGTATATCATGGGTTTACAGCTTGACCCATCTTAGGTATCATCTGCTGGTTCATAAAGTTGTTGTATATTTGTCTTCCCCATAATCATAGGAGGTATCATGATTTCTCAGCAACCTGATCCTATCTTTGCTTGTAACGTGCAAGCTATTCCACAAGAGTTTCGACCAGTTCATCAAGCAAACACAGAGCGCATTCTTGCCTCAGTTCAAGAGGTAAGAGAACTTTCAACAGGATATGCACTGCGGCTTCCAAACGAGACGGATATGTTACACACTATCGTGGCCTTTATGAGTTACGAACGGCTCTGTTGTCCCTTTTTTCGATTTGAGCTAGAGGTCGAGCCAGAACAGGGACCAATTTGGCTTCGTTTAACTGGAAATACTGATGTCAAAGCCTTTTTGCAAAGCGAAGGATTTGCGCTATCGGTCAAGGGTTCGTAGTGTGTTATCTTGTTTATCATTCGTACACCACAAGGCCCACCAAATAAAAACAGCTTGAAATGGTAAGCGGCCCCACAGGTAGAGCGGTGAATTCATAAAGCCGCCGAGCTTAATGTTTGCTACGGCTTGATAGACGTTGGCGGGAAAAATACTCATGAGGAGCGCGACAAGTCCCCACGCTGATGCGCGACGTACTTTACGATTGGGAACGAACAGGCCAACACCACCAAGAAACTCCAACACGCCTGTAATGTAGAGTGCTTCGCGCCTAAAAGGTAAAAAAGATGGAATAATTTTTAGCTCTGTCTCGCTGGCAGTAAAATGCAAGCTAGCACCGAGTATAAAGAGTACGCCTAATGCGAGACGTGCGAGCAATTTCAAAAGACTATTCAAAGAGATTTTATGTGTTTGCATATATTTTTTTCCTTTGCATAAAAGACAAGATGCATATAATCAGCACCGCAAGCACTCCAAGCAGGGCAGCGCCATAATAGCCATGCGTGATATCGACAAGACCAAACATAAAGAGGCTTGTACCCAAGAGAATACGTGGTGCCAATACAACGAGTTTTGGTGGAGATAGAGAGGGTATATATGCACGAAAAAGTACTCTATCGACGAGCAAGAGAAACACAAAGGCAACACAGAACCATGCCGCGAAGTTCGCCAACGGCACCGCATAATAATTGATGGTTCCAGGAGCAAGCCATTCCCAGTAGTGCTCAAGGTGTGCAGCAACCGGTTCAATCTCCAGGTCTAACAGCGTAGCAAGAGTCGCGCCCAGTAGTGCTCCCGATACGCCGATGCGCCGCTTTTCCAAATGTACCCAGCCATAGGCTCCAAACACGATCAGCACCCACGCAAACATCACCGCCATTGGAACTCCCCCTGGCAACTTGGGAAGGAGAACATCTGTATAGCGATACAGCCCAAATGGGAATCCCGTTCCTACACCTACGGCCTCGACGATGTAGGAAAGCGTAATTACAAGTACCCCAGCATAAACACCACGTTGCCAACCATAACACAAGGTAGCTGCCACAATAAGCAATACGCCTTCCAGAAAGAGTAACGCACTTCCTGCCCACGCGAGTGAAAATGGAGGATGTACGTCGAAGGCGACACCAGTTACGGCTATTGGATATGCTACACAAAATATAGCGAACAAAGCGAGAAATATTCTTTGCCCCCACGCGCGTATATGCTGTTCAACCTTCATGCAATACCGCCCTGTACAACAGCGATTGTTCGTGTGTATGTTTTCATCGCCGTAATGGTTGCAACCGCTCCATGAGTTATATCTAACGCATATAACGTTCCATCCGAATAAAATGTCAGCGTAGAGTTATCTATCCACGCTCCTAATTCGACGAAGCGGTCTGTTGAAGTTGCCAGCAACTGCGGCTTGCCTACTACAAGATGCGTTCCAGAACCACTGCTATGCACCATATAGACCGCGCTATGGCGATCAAAGGGCGTCTGTGCATCGCTCGAAAACACTATATAGATGAGGGTGTGACCGTCGGGCGAGAATAATGGAGTCGTTACCCAGTGATAGGCCGCACTATTCGTTAGATCATGTTGTTCCGCTAAAATCATATGTGTACTTTGAAGCGATGCATCGCCATCGCTAGGAGTAGAACTAACATTGATATTCGCTAATGCGAGACTATTGGGATAGTTCAAGGCTGCAACATCTGTTGGTACACTCAAATCATCTGTTGCAGGAACGATACCTTGATCGGTTGAATACAAAAGTGTATTGCTCATGGGAGAAAGTGCCAGAGGTCCCTGTTGTGCATCGCCATCGAGCAGTAACTGAGGGTCTTCAGGTGGTATATCGGCTAAATTCAGACTCCACAAGCCATAGTGTACCGCGTGATGATCGCCTCGGTCATCGGTAAGTAACAAGGTTGAATTTGCTTTTGCTCCCCCACCATGTAAAAACGAAAAGGCACGATAGCAAGGGCAGTCTGAAGCATCATGCTGGTAGACAACCACAGATTTTTCTAAAGGACCAGCATAGATTGTGACATCGCCAACACCATTAGCAGGTTCCGTACTCCATGCAACACTTGTACCATCACTACTCAGGACCATAGAGGTAATAACTTGACCAGTGGGAAGCTTGGCAATTTGTGTTGGCAATTGATTGGAAATATCGGTTAGCCAGAGACCATCGCCACTATAGAGCAATTGACCTGATGGTGTCAAAAGTGGTGGTGCAGCAAGATTATAGATATAGCCAGGGGTAGTCAACACCGTCGAAAGCCCACCTACGAGGGGTACGATAGAAATACTTTTTTGCTGCTGATAGAGAGCATACTTTCCAATGGGTAGAGTAAGCAATGGTGCTGTTGCTTGTCCAGGAGGAAGCAAAGGACCAACATCTTTATTTGAATTGATCGTCGGTGTTGGACGTGGGGATGAACTTGTCTTACGCGCTACAAGCTGCGAAACATTCCACAACGACTCACCAACAAAAAGAAACAAGAGCAATCCAACAAGTACAAGTGACGCGAACATCCCCTTTTTAGAGAAAACTTTCTGCGGTGGTAGTGGATGTGAAACGTGTTTCTGCGGTGGTGGACTACTTACTTGCTGCGTCACGCTTTGTTCACTTTCTTTTTGTTGTAGTTATGCTGTCTGATTGTCTTGCCCAACGTGCTGAAGTTTCTCTACGTGGCGTTGCACAAATGCAATCGTCTTCGCAAAAACCTCTTCACGATCATGGTCTTTCATGATTACATGATAAGAACGATGGAAGGTTACAAGGTGTTTTTCTTCAGACCCAAGCAAGCGATAAATTTCGCGTCCATCACGTGCAGGTACAACATGATCGCGTACAGAAGTCATAACCAACGTCGGTGCCGTAATCTGTGCCAATTCTCTACGTAATTGTGGCAAGAAACGCAGCATACTTTCAACGGGAGCCATCGGCGTCCAACGATATACGTCGCGTGTATAGCGACGACGTGCAGCTGGGTCGCGCACGTCTTCACGTAGAGTGGGTAATAGTGGTGTGACCCGTTTTGCAAGTTGAATCATTGGCATCATCCACGGATGCATCGTAATGGGAGCACACATCGTGACAATACCCGCAACCTCTTCATGGGCTGCCGCATGAAGACATAAAGCACCACCAAGCGAATGTCCAATCAGGAAAACAACGTCGCACTGTTGTTTTAGCGCGTGTAACTCTTCGCGTACCGCCTCTGCCCATTCAGGCCAGCCGAGAGGCAACATGTCTCGCACATGGCTGCCGTGTCCAGGCAGCAAGATATTCTCTGTCAGCATCCCCTGTGCATAAAAAAGGTCGTTGAGTTCTTCCATATCATGTGTGCTTCCATTCAAGCCATGTACAAGCAAAACACCAACCTTTGGTGTGTGCTTCGTATGTTGCGTTGGGGATGTGTTACTCATTCTCACGTTCCTTGATTCTTACATTCTTGCGACCATTCTATCTTATAGCATATCATATCAGACGCACGAAACGCCTGCTATGGAGCACAAAACAGTCGAATACGGTCACGGCTCCTGTACGGGTCTCCCAAGCTTGATGTGATGAATTCGTAGGGACCGCATTGATGACGTCCACGCCCAATGAATTGGGCGAGTTCTCTAGCGTCATGATTGGTGCATTAACGAGGACTGCACATTGCTTCGCTCGTGCAGCGGACGCGATCAATCGGGTCCCTACGAAGATCGTCAATCTTCGATTGACAGTCCCGTACCGCGCTTCTCAATACAAGATGTTCCTTTTTATGGCGATATATTCTCACCAGGAATAATTCAGCATACATTTTTGGTTACATTAGTATAACATGAGTCCTTATTTGTTGTACTTTCTTAAGTGCAGTGCTATATTCTTTCCATGGTGTAGGGACCGATTTATCGCGTCCTTATGACAATTGGTAGTCAAGTCAGGACGCGATAAATCGGTCCCTACAGGGCTGCGCCCATTCTATTAGGAGTTCTTTATAACTATGAAATTTTCGACCAAAGCTATTCATGCGGGGCAGGAGCCGGACCCAACAACGGGCGCGATTATGACCCCCATTTATCAAACATCAACCTATGCCCAAACAGGGATGGGAGAACATAAAGGGTTCGAGTATGCGCGTACAGCGAACCCAACACGTAGCGCGCTTGAAGCCTGTATCGCCGCACTTGAGAATGGGACGCATGGGCTTGCCTTTGCGAGTGGTATGGCTGCCGAAAGTGCTGTCTTAAGTCTGCTTAGCGCGGGCGACCATATGATCTCCTGTGATGATCTCTACGGTGGGTCTTATCGCATCTTTGAACGCATCATGCGTCGTTATAACGTCGAGACCAGCTACGTAACGGCAGGCAATGTTGCGGAATACGAGAAGGCTATCCGGCCCAACACTAAGCTGATTTGGTTGGAGACTCCTACAAATCCACTTCTACGTCTGGTTGATATTCGTAGCGTTGCAGAGATTGCACATCGTCACAACCTCTTACTCGTCGTGGACAACACCTTCTCAAGCCCCTACTTTCAGCAGCCACTTGAATTGGGTGCGGATATCGTTTTGCACAGCACTACAAAGTATATCAACGGACATAGCGATGTTATCGGTGGTGCAGTGGTCACAAGCAACGAAGAGGTCTATGAGGCTCTCAAGTTTCATCAAAACGCGGCTGGCGCGGTACCGGGTCCCTTCGATGTGTGGTTGACCATGCGCGGCATCAAAACGCTCGCGGTACGCATGCGTCAGCATGAAGAGAACGCGCATTCTGTTGCGCGCTTCCTCAGCGAACACAAACGCGTGGAGAAGGTATATTATCCAGGACTGTCTTCTCATCCCGATCATGAACTAGCCAAACAGCAGATGAGCGGCTTTGGTGGTATGGTGTCCTTCCAATTCAAGGGGACACTTGCTGATGTAGAGCAGGTCGTGCGACGTTTCAAGGTCTTCACCTTTGCCGAGAGTCTTGGCGGTGTTGAGTCACTGGTATGTCATCCAGCAACCATGACGCATGGCTCCATTCCAAAAGAAATTCGGGAGGCTCGTGGCCTGGGCGATACCCTATTGCGCCTTTCTATTGGCATCGAGGACATCGAGGACATTCTGTTTGACCTTGAGCAAGCGTTAGCGTAATACAATTTGGTTTTTTCAGGAAAAACGGAAAACAATTAAAGAACAAGGACATTTTTTAAGAAAGTGTCCTTGTTTTGGCAAGACAAGCTCTTTTCACTATACAAAATTTGTGTTTGTAAACGTTTACTAGAGTAGGGACGACAGTCATATACCAATTTGCTTATTTGCCTCCGATTTGTTACTTTCCTATGGTCAAACCGATGTATACTACAAAGGAAATATAACATTCTATATACATTATGTCTTGCTATTTCTATCTATCTTGCCGATAGTTCTATTTCACATGAGAGGCTCTTTTTATAATGACACATCTCGCCTTTCCTCAGCATAAGGGCTTTCGCAAAGTAACACTTGCGGCACTTGGCTTACTGTTGGTCTCACTGCTCCTGAGTGCGTGTGGAGGTGATCCGCAGTTACAGCAACAGGCCAACACGAATAAAGTGGCACTTGATACAGCAATTAGTCACGCGAAAGACATTGGTGTCCCAGATACTCTGTTGCAACCCATCCTAAGTCAAGAGGGACAGTTAAGCTCGACTAACGTGCCTGTCACTGTGTTTAGCGATCAACCCGCGACAGACTACTACACAAATCTCTCACAGCGTTACCATATGCTTGCTATTCAGGTCAATGGCTTGATGACTCAGGCGACACAGCACTATGACTTTCAGTCAACTGTGGACTTGCAAGCATTCGAGAGTGTTCTGGCACAACGTCAGGGTCAGGGATTTATTGAAGCGAAAGTATTCGCCGATCAACTCACTCAGGACCAAAAATCATTAGCAAAGGCTCAATATCCTAAGGACTACATTGCCATCAGTACCAGCGCAAAAAACTCTACGCAAGCTTTACGTCTGATGGGGCCAGCGTTTGACAAATTAACAACGCTACAGAATACAATTAAGCAATTGCAATCCTCACACCTTGATGTAACGGCACTGAACCAGGAATATCAAAGTGACATCGAGCAGTTCCGTGTAGCGACAGACCCTATTAGCTTCACACAGATCATCGACCAGCTTAACGCACAATTGCAAGAAACAACAACCTTCTCAACACAGGCTATTCCTTATGTTGGGGCCGCAAAGCTCAAAGAGTTTGGAAGTAGCATTGACCAGATGAAGCAGTATGGGCAGGATGTAACCAATTATCAGCAGCACTTGACGTCGGACCAGACAGCGTTAGGTACAGCGAAGTCTTTGAGCGACTACCTTAAAGTGTCGGCCCAGATTGACACTGATGTTGCCTCTATCCAAACACCGCTCATTCAGGGTCAGGCTAACTACTTGCTGAAGCAATTTCATCAAGATGTTGCGACATGGGGCAATGCTCATATGTATCATGATGCGTTTAATAATACGAATTATACGCAGGACTATGAGTACGATCAAGCTGAGGGCTTTGGTTCCGATGCTGATACAGCCGTGCAATCGGCACAAACTCCTGATGACTACCAGGCGGCAATCGACCTTATCAATAATGATATGATGAGTCTGAAAGCAATGGAGACCGACTTTGTTGACTCCACACCTTGGAGTCAGCCTCATGCTACAGATATGCAACTCATGCAACACTATGGGGCGGCAACAGGTCAAACGGTTGTTATCTCGCTTGTAGAGCAAACATTGCGTATCTACCAGGATGGGAAGTTTGTCAAAGCATTCCAGATCACCTCTGGGCAGTTCGACAAGCCCTCACCTCCAGGCTTCTGGCATATATTCGACCGTGAATCTCCTACCAAGTTTAAATCGAGCGAACCAAAGGGATCGGCATTCTGGTATCCAGACACAAATATCAATTTTGCAATGGAATACCACGATGGAGGATACTTCTTGCACGATAGCTGGTGGAGAGTTAATTATGGTGTCGGCAGCAACTATCCGCACTATGATACAGGCGGTGACGAGTCATTTGCAGGTACAGGCAGTCATGGTTGTATCAACATGCAAGAGGACCAGATTGCCTGGCTCTATGCACATAGTGGGTACGGCATGGCGGTTATCATTTACTAAACATGAGAAACGATGTTGTCACTAAGTACACGAAGCGTGCTTGGCGACAACATCGTTTCTTTCCTATTGATTTGACATATGAAGCGCATTTCTGCTATAATCGTTTGGCACTCACGACCGACAATCCGTCGGCCTTTTTGTGCATAAGAGCTTATAGCAACGACGTTTCGGGGAGGATTCATACCACATGCCCAATAATGCAGCCGCTGAAAAGCGCATGCGTCAGGAACATACACGCCGCGCTCATAATCGCAGCGTCAAGACAATTGTCAAAACACAAATCACGAAGGCACGTACCGCCATTACAGCAAAGACGGTCAATGCAGAGGATGCAGAGGCTGTTGTACGCGCGGCAGTTAGCGAACTTGATCGCGCCGCCAAAAAGGGTGTTATTCACAAAAACAATGCTGCTCGCCGCAAGTCACGCTTGATGAAGCAGCTTAACGCAAAGTAGGTTCTTGCGTCCATTGCTCTCCGGCCTATCTTTCGTTCGCCGAGCACTGAGCGCATTAGGAGGATTTTAGGGATGGCTGATAAAGCTGACAAAAAGGTTATCACGAAGCCAGCAGGTCACGCATTGATTGCTGCTGTCGAAAGCGCTCAGTTACGCAAAGATGTTCCAGAGCTTCGTTCGGGTGATACAGTGCGCCTGCAAATCAAGGTTGTTGAGGGAACGCGTGAGCGTCTCCAGCCATTTGAGGGCGTGGTTATGCGTCTTCGCGGCGGTGGTATGAGCGAGAACTTCACCGTTCGCCGTATTACAAATGGTGTCGGGGTTGAACGTACATTTCTCATAAACTCTCCCCGTATTGAGAAGATTGAAGTCTTGCGCCATGCACGTGTACGTCGCCAGCAACTGTACTACCTACGTGGCTTAACTGGCAAAGCGGCTCGCTTGAAAGAGCTTCGCCCGTTGACCGCAAAACAGGCTGCCGCAAAAGATGCAGCGAAGGTTGCCAGAGATGCTGCAGCGCCAACGCCAATCGCATCAACATCTGCAAGTAGCACCACAAAACAGGTCGTACCTACAACTGTCACAACAACACCAGTTGTGTCAACACCCGTCGATACAACGAACACAACACCAGTTGTGTCAACGCCTGTCAATACAACACCCACGACAGCACCAATTGTAGAAACACCAACTGATACAACAAACACTACAACGAATGCCGGAGAATAAAAAATATTCACCAACATTGGACGAAGAAATGGCCCTGTTCGCACAGGGCCATTCTTGTATCGCGGGACTCGACGAGGCTGGTCGTGGTTGTCTAGCTGGTCCTGTTGTGGCGGCGGCCGTCATTCTTCCACTAAAAGCTGATACGCCAGAGCGTTTCGCCGGGGTCAACGACTCCAAGCAGTTGACGATGCTCACACGTGAACGTCTCTACGATGTTATTTATCAACATGCGCTCGCTATTGGCGTGGGCTTTGGCTCCGTCGAACTCATCGACGAACGCAACATTCTGCAAGCTACAAAACAAGCTATGCGTAACGCATTAGCGCAACTCTCACTCGCTCCACAAGCTCTTTTGCTTGATGCCCTACTACTCAAAGATATTGCACTCCCACAACGTTCTCTCATTAAAGGCGACTCACGAAGCCTCTCGATAGCCGCTGCCTCAATCATTGCGAAAGTTACACGTGATCGTTTCATGGTACAGCTTCATGAGCAATATCCCGCTTACGGTTTTGCTCAACACAAGGGCTATGGAACCGAAATGCACCTGGCCGCATTACGTGAACATGGTGTAACACCCCATCATCGTAGAAGTTTTGCCCCTGTTCGTGAACGCGCCGAGCAATTAAGTTTGTTTGGAGATGATGTAGATGAATTGACATAACGCAACTCTTGCTCACATTTCTTACAGTACTGAACCATTTGGTAGACGATGGGCCTCATAGTGCTCAATTGCGTCGATACGCAACCACACTTGAATGCGCTCGTTTTCAAGTGCTGCCTCTGGAACATCTATAAGAAATTGTTCAAGGGTGGTTAAGACCATTGCAAACTTCTCCTCGACAGCCTCACAGCTCCATTGCTTATACTGTTCAACCATCTCCACATTGAATGCATCCACGTCCGTAGGTGGAACCAACTGCCCACTCATAACTAAAGGTGCCCTTTGCATGGATCGCTCCCACCACGCAAAAATATGTATAAGCACATCCTGGACACAAGAAAATCCTTGTTCCTTTGCATACTGCGTTTGTTCTTCCTCTGACAGTTTCTTTAATTGTGAAAGATAATGCTTCCATCCCTTTTCTACAGCTATTAAGAGGTCTTGACGACTATACTGCTGGTTCTCTGATACCATGAGTTTTTTCTCCTTAAGTGGCAAGAGCATACACTGATGCAATGTGATAAATTAACGCAGATGTATCGCCTATAGGGACCGATGTATCTCTTCCTCGTAAGTGGTTAGCACCACGAGATACATCGGTCTCTACTAGTCTGCCAACCCTGATGTGATAAATTCGTAGGGACCCGATTGATGGTGCCCCTACAAAATCCATTCATTGAAGATTGGCGAGCTACTACAATGCCTTCGTTCTTTCCATGAGCAGTTTGAATAGACGCTCTCTATCGGCACTGTTCTTGACAATAACTACTTTTTCCTTGTACTTTTCGATGTGTATACGAACAAACTCCGCCGTAATTGGTATCTCAAGCATACATTTTGCTAGACGTGCCACTAAAATTTCTGCACTAGGAGGTTCGGTGTCCTCTGCTTGCTCTGCCAGATACACGCGCACCGCCTCTACTACAGGTGTATCGGGGCGGATGGTATCTTTATAGTAGTGGTGTGCGAATTGCAAGAAATTGAAAAGCGACATTACGCCCTTGTAAGGATTGGTACCATGTAGACTCTTTACAACATGACGGAGAATAATACGCCATGCTGCGACAGGCCAGGAAACATCAAGCAAAACGATGTAGTCGGCTTGATACAGCAATACGTCTGTCCAAATGATATGAATACCCTCGGTAATCCATTCCGGTTGTTCAGCAATAGCAATGGCTTCGTTGACATGTACCGTCATGTTAGCACCATGTTTCCAGCCAATCTGGTCAAGGTCGTAATGGGGAATATGGAATTGGGAGGATAAAGACTGTGCGAGTGTTGTCTTACCGCTACCTGGTCCTCCGAGAACCTGTATTTTTACCACTGCTTTTCCTTCTATACATCAATACCTTTACACAATACACCAACGTCTTGACTCCTATCGTTGTGATGGAGCATAGAAAAAGATGCGTTGTGTTGCGAATATAAAGGACCTTGATCTATAGTTAGCAGTTCGGCATAAAACCCGTTTCCTCTGTAGAGCAACTTTAGTAGATGTCTTCAAGATATCATATTACAATTATTATGGTCAAATACTTTGTCATATCGTCTTTCCTTGACTTTTCTTCTTAATCAGTGTTATAAATATGAATGAGGTTCATTCATATCGGAGAAGCAACAAAGATGGCAGAGCGGACAAGCGAAGAGACAAGACCCAAACGCGAACTTATTCTCGCAGCAGCACGCGACCTCTTCGTCAAAAAGGGATACGAGGAGACAACTATAGCAGATATCGCACAAGCGGCGGATGTTGCGGTAGGAACAGTCTACCTCTACTTTCGCAATAAACACGAAGTCTATACGGGCGTTGCGCTTGATGTCGGGGCCATGATTGCGAACGCGTTCTACACCCCCTCACTCCTCACATTACCATTCGAGCAAATACCGGCGGCAATGGCGAAAGCTACTTTCCGTGTCTGTCACGAACACAAAAATCTTGTGTCATTATTGCAAGTTGATCTGCAATCGTCCCAAGAAATTCTTTTGCACAAACAATCAGAGGAGCGTATCACACACGCTATTGATACGGTACTACGCCGTGCGGTTGAACAGGGCGAACTTGCACCTTTTGATACAGAAATGTATGCGCGTATCCTTAATCTTTCGGCCGGCGCAGTATTCCATCAATGCTTTACGATTGAAAAAGGTGAGCGAGAAGAGATGTATCTTCAGTACATGACCGAATTTATCGAACGTCTCTTTTTTGGTCCATCATTACGAGAAGGCACAAAAGAGTCGAAAAGCGTCTAACCCAGCTCATACAACAAACGTATATTGTGTAGCTTCAAGTGAATGAAGTTCATTCATTGATAGAGATATTCGTTTTGTAGTTGTAGACCCAAATTAAATCGAGCTATTGTCAAGAGATGAATGAACTTCATTCATACGAAAGAAAAGGAAACACTCATGAACACGGTCAAACCCTATGGAGTAATTCCAACTGTTCCGCTTCCAGCCGACTATCAGACAAATGTCGGTCCATTTCTTGCGAAAATGTATGAGCAGCATGGGCCAATCTTCCGCTCAACATCATTTGGGAACGAGATTGTCTTTCTGGTTGGGCCAGAGGCAAACCGCTTTGTACTGGTGAGCAACCGCCAGAAGTTCTCGAACTATGAGGGATGGAGCAAAATCTTCGGCGTAATGGACATGTTTGGCAAAGGTCTACTTGTCATGGATGGGAAAGAGCATGACGAGCATCGCCGTATGATGAATCCGGCCTTTACCATCAGCTATATGAACAACTACCTACCGCTAATGAACCGCATAATCCGTGAACGCACAGCAACATGGCTTGAGCAAGGCACAGTAGACATTTACGACGAGGCACGCAAAATCACGTTCGATGTTGCCGCTGAAGCACTTGCCGGTCTCACCGATGGTGCAGAGCGTGATCAGTTCCGTGACCTCTTCTTGCGTATTCTTATGACGCCATCGATAGCAACATCCGAAGAGGACTTTCTGTATAAGCTCGGACTTGTGCATAGTGAGTTGAACGCGTTGCTTATTCCAAAGATTGAAGAGCGACGCAAGCATCCCACTAATGACCTGTTTGGCTTGCTTGTACAGGCACAAGACGATCAGGGGAATGCGATGAGCAACGAACAACTCATTGCCCACGTCAACATTCTGCTTGTCGCAGGTCATGAGACATCGACCAGTCTTAGTGCATGGTTGCTTTACCTCTTAAACCAACATCAAGACTATACGAAACGTGTGATGGGCGAGCAAAACGCATTGCTTACACGCGATGCTGAACCAACACTAGAAGATATCAAGCAGATGAAGGTATTGGACAATGCGCTAAGCGAGGCCGAGCGCATGTATCCACCAGTAGCGAACGGACCGCGTGGCGTCCTTGAGGATGTAGACTTTCATGGCTATCATCTGCCTAAAGGCACACCTGTGCTTTACTCTATCGCGGGTTCGCACATGATTCCAGGCATTTTTGAGCACCCTGAAACCTTTGATCCAGACCGTTTTGCACCACCACGCGAGGAACACAAAAAGACGCCGTATGCCCTTGTTGGCTTCGGTGGTGGCCCTCGCATCTGTATCGGCATCAACTTCGCCCAGATTGAAATCAAAGCGATGATCTCACACATTCTGCGTAACTACCAACTTGACCTGATTCCAGGCCAGGACATCGTACAATTTTATGCTGTAACAGGCATGCCAATCAACGGCATTGGTATGCGCGTAACCGCAAAGGCATAGTTTGATGTATGTACGGGTCTGATGCATCAGACCCGTACATAGTATCGTTCTCCATCTCTTGTTGAAGTGGTAAGATACAAGGAAAAACGGTGGAGGTACTGCGATGTCTGATTCTCTACGAGGCGAATACTTTTTCTTACCACAAGAACATGTCATATTTGGGGTGGGTAGTCTCGGACACCTTGCCGACGAGGTGAAACGTGTTGGTGGACAACGCGCCTTGCTTATCACGGGCAATTCGTTGGCAACACAAAGCGATGTTGTGACACGTGTCGAGCAAGCACTTGGCTCACTCCGGGTTGGCACATTTTCAGGTATTCGCCAGCACTCGCCAAAAGGCGATGTGGCACAAGCAGCAGAACAGGCGCGTACTCTCAAAGCGGATGTTCTGGTTAGTGTTGGCGGGGGAAGTCCAATTGATGCAACAAAAGCGGTTGCAATGGCTCTTATGCAAGAGGGCGGGAACCTCCTTCCACATATCGCTATTCCAACAACACTTTCTGCCGCCGAATTTTCGCATCTTGTTGGCGTGACCGATGAGAGTGCGAAAATGAAGAGCGGCTTTGCTGATACGAAACTCGCACCACGCGGCGTTATTCTCGATGCCAGCCTCACCCTCACCACGCCCATGCAACTCTGGCTCTCTACGGGTATTCGCTCGCTCGACCATGCTGTTGAGTCGCTCTATGCACCTGGTACGCATCCAATCAACGATGTCCTGGCCCTTGAAGCTATTCAAAAGCTTTTCACTTATCTGCCAAGCGTAAAGGCGCAACCGGAGAATCTCGACGCACGTACAGAACTACAACTTGCCTCATGGATGAGTTTCTTTGGCGAAGTTAACACGCCGATGGGCCTCAGCCATAATCTTGGTCGGCGTATCGGAGCTAGTTACGATGTACCACATGGTATTACCTCGTGTATCATCCTGCCACACGTCATGCGAGCATTTGCGTCACGCTATACTCAACCACTCGCACGTATCGCACAAGCTCTTGGCCTACTCTCCGAAGAAGCTGATGTTACACATATAGCCCTTTCCGCAAGTAGTGCTGTAAGCGGCTTAATTGGACAACTTAGCTTGCCACAACACCTACGCGATGTTGGCATCAATGAAACAGAATTGCATAAGATAGCGGCAACAACACCAAATCGTGAACTTAGTACCGAGGAACTGGAAAAACTGTTGTATGAAATGCTGTAGTCAATACACAGTGTTGGTTTGAAAGATCAGGAACAATATATGAGTCTCACGCTCGCCTCTAAACCAAGTTACAAGAAGTATACCAATCTTCTCATAACATATCTGAAACCACAATGGCGGCGAGCCTCACTGATGATAGTACTCCTGCTGCTAGGGATTGCATTACAACTACTCAATCCACAAGTCTTGCTTTACTTTATCAACGCGGCTACAGCAGGGGCCGATACGACAACGCTTATGCTCTCCGGTCTGCTCTTCGTTGGTATAGCACTGGGTAATCAGGGAGTCATGGTGGTTGCGACCTATCTTAGCGAAAATGTGGCGTGGACAGCAACGAACAAACTACGAAGCGACCTTGTGGCCCACTGCCTCAAGCTGGATATGGCCTTTCACAAAGAGCATACATCCGGTGAATTAATTGAGCGCATTGACGGAGACGTTGATACGCTCTCAACCTTTTTCTCGCAGTCGTTTGTGTATCTTTTTGGAAACTCGCTGTTGATAGTAGGCATCGTTATCTTCTTGTTTCTGATTGATTGGCGTGTTGGGCTGGTAATGGGATTTTTTACCTGTATCGCGCTCTTTGTGCTCATACGCATTCGTTCATACGCTGTACCATTTTGGGTACAGGAACGCGAGAAGGATGCTGATTTCTTCGGCTTTATTGGTGAGCAACTTGCGGGTACTGCTGATACACGCGCTAATGGTGCAACTGGCTATGTCATGACGCGTTTTTATCATCTACTTCGTGCATGGCTTCCTGCTAGCCGCAAAGCAAGTATAGCAGGGTATGCAATGATTATGACAAGTCTTGCCACATTTGGTATTGGCAATGCGCTAGCCTTTGCCGTTGGCGCATATCTATGGAGTATCCATGCTATCACGCTTGGTGTGGTGTACATCATTTTTTATTACACAAACCTGCTACAGCAACCGATGCAACAGATACGTATGGAGCTACAAAACCTGCAAAAAGCTGGCGCAGGTATCGAGCGTGTTCAGCAGTTATTGCAAACACAAAGCTCAATTCGTGATGGTGATGAACAAGTGCTTCCTGTTGGGGAACTCGCGGTCGAGTTCGAGCACGTCTCGTTCGGCTACAATGCCGACGAAAGAATATTGAATGACCTAACCTTCACAGTACAACCAGGTAAAGTGCTAGGTGTACTGGGCCGTACTGGAAGTGGTAAGACTACGCTCGCTCGTCTTTTACTACGTCTTTATGATGTACAGACAGGAGAGATTAGGCTAGGAGGCGTGCCGATACGTGAGACACAGCTTCGGAATATGCGCCAGCATATCGGAATGGTAACGCAGGATGTGCAACTCTTCCACGCGTCAGTACGCGACAATTTAACCTTTTTCAACCGAAGCATTTCTGATGCACGCATTCTTGAAGTATTAGATGACCTGGGGCTAACGACATGGTATCGCTCACTCGCGGAAGGATTGGATACTGAGTTAGGCTCTGATGGTGAAGGCTTGTCGGCTGGCGAGGCGCAATTGTTAGCCTTTACACGTGTCTTCCTAGCTAATCCTGGTCTGGTTATTCTCGACGAAGCCTCGTCGCGACTTGATCCTGCTACAGAGCAGTTAATCGAACGCGCCGTTAGTAAGCTTTTTAGCGGACGAACGGGCATCATCATCGCCCACCGCCTCAGCACCGTGCAACGTGCCAACGAAATCCTCATTCTTGAACGTGGACGCATTCTTGAGCATGGCACAAGACAAGCACTGGCGAGTGATAGCACCTCGCGTTTCTCTCTACTGCTCCAGACAGGCTTAGAGGAGATGCCTGCGTCTCTAGCGGAGAGCAGCGATATGCCGATAGTAGTGGACGCGGTTCCAGCGAAAGGGGGGCAAGTATGAAAACCTATGCCTATATGTGGCGCATGATTTGCTATCGTCCGTGGCTCTATACCTTCAACGCGCTCGTCTGGATCGTGATTGCCATTTTGCCTGTCATCCCTGGACTGATTATTCAGCAATTCTTTAATGTCTTACCAAAAGAGGGACACCTTACAACAGGGCTTTGGACTCTTATTATGCTCCTGGTTGTTACAGCCCTTGCCCAAGTCGTCCTTTATTTCGTTGGGGGGCTAGTAGATAACTTGCACCGCTTCTCGATGGGGAATCTATTGCGGCGCAACTTGTTAGAGCGTATCCTTGAGCGACCAGGGGCGAGAGCCGTTCCCGACTCTCCTGGTGAAGCGATTAGCCGTTTCCGAGATGACGCGGAACAGGCAGAGAACGCGGTTAGTTGGACACTTGATAATACAGGAGCTGCTCTTTTTGCCATTATCGCTATCGTTATCATGGTCAGAATTGATGTATTGATTACGTTGTTAGTGTTCGTACCACTTGTATTTGTGGTGGCAACAGTGCAAATCATGAGTACTCGATTGGAAAAGTACCGTCGTGCTAGTCGCAAAGCAACGGGCCAGGTCACAAGCGCAATTGGCGAAATATTCGGTACAGTACAAGCCATTCAGGTTGCTGCCGCTGAACCATACATTCTTGAACATTTTCAGGAGCTAAACGAGAAGCGGCGCATCACCATGCTGAAGGACCGTATATTGACGCAACTCCTCAACTCGACGTTTGCGAACACCGTTGGCTTAGGGACCGGCTTGATTCTCATCTTAGCGGCACAGGCAATTCGCCCTAAACAGCTTGGTATAGGCGACCTCGCCTTGTTTATCTACTACCTAGCTTTTGTTACCGAATTTACGCAGTATTTCGGCGTCTTCTTAGCGCACTACAAACAGACAAATGTTGCCTTTCGACGAATGGACACACTGCTACAGGGCGCACCAGCAGAGCAACTTGTAGCACACAAGCCGCTGCACCTCAGTGGCTCTGTTCCATTACTCTCTGTGCCTGAAAAGACTAAGAAAGATCACTTACACTTAGTAGAGGCAAAAAAGCTGAGTTATCATTATCCTGATACTGGTCGAGGTATAGAGGATATTGACCTTCGTTTGCAACAAGGCACACTAACCGTCATAACTGGACGTATCGGTTCTGGCAAGACGACTCTTTTAGAGGTTTTGCTTGGCTTATTGCCTAAAGATACGGGCGAAATAGCCTGGAATGGACAACAGGTAGAAGACCCAGCCTCTTTCTTTGTGCCGCCACACAGTGCTTATACAGCGCAGGTACCGCATCTTTTTAGCGCGACATTGAAGGAGAATATACTGCTTGGTCTACCAGAAGACAAGGTGGATATAGTGGCTGCTATTCGCGCAGCTGTCATGGAACGCGACCTGCAAGGGTTGGAGCAGGGGTTAGATACAACAATCGGCACACGTGGTGTAAAGCTTTCTGGTGGACAGGCACAACGCTCGGCTGCTGCACGTATGTTTGTGCGTGACGCTGAACTCTTTGTTTTTGACGACCTTTCGAGTGCGCTCGATGTAGAAACCGAACACATACTTTGGGAACGCCTCTTCAGTCAACGCAAGAGTACATATCTCGTCGTTTCTCACAGAAGAGCCGTACTACAACGTGCCGATTCCATTATTGTGCTAAAAGACGGTAAGGTAGCTGCACAGGGAACCTTGGCGGAATTATTGCAGACATCGCCTGAACTACAACGATTATGGCACAGCGATGTCGTAGCGGAATAGTAAACGGCGTTATGCGTGTCTACTACGCACTCATAACGCCTATGTTGTGTTAGCGCGTTACCTTGCTTTCAGCAAACAAAGCGATCATGGCAGGATTGAATGCGTCGAGGTCCTTAGGATTACGGCTTGTGACGAGATTGTGGTCGCGCACCATCTCCTGATCGACCCAATTACCACCTGCATTGCGAATATCAACCTCAAGGCTGGGATAACTTGTGAGTGTGCGACCCTTTACAAGGTCAGACGAAACAAGCAGCCAGGGAGCGTGACAGATGACCGCTATTGGTTTGCCCACGCTATCAAACTGCTTGGCAAAGCTTTGTGCCTTTGGGTTTACGCGAAGCTTGTCAGCATTCACAGAGCCACCTGGGAGCATAAGGGCGTCAAAGTCCATTGGATTGGCCTCATCAAGGCTCATCTCAACAGGAAAGGTATCGGCTTTGTCCACATCGTGATTTCTCCCTGTCACCTGTCCAGCCGTAGGGGAGATGAGCGTGACCTTCGCACCAGCTTGTTCAAGTGCCTGTCGTGGGGAGACCATCTCGATCTGCTCAAAGTCGTCGGCGACAATCATCGCCACGCGTACACCGTCTAATTTATTGCTTTGCATCCAAATTCCTTTCTTGAATTTTTACAATCGGTTCCACAGTACTATTCACGAACAGGCTAAATATTTGGTGACTCAACTTTACACTTTTAAAAGAGGACGGCATACAGTTATTTACTCCCCACGTAGTTTGCTGTATACAACCAAATCGTGCCAGAGGCCATTGCGCCATTGTGCTTGCCGCAAGACGCCTTCACGGGTGAAGCCTGCTTTTTCTAAGGCCCTTTGTTCCGCGATATTTTCTTTGTCTGTCGAAGCCTCGACGCGCATAATAGGATAGGTAGCAAAGAGATAATCGGCCAACAATTTCTGCGCCTCGACTCCATAGCCCTTGCCACGATGCGCTGCTGCAATGCTGATACCTATGTTATAGGCAAGACTTCCGTCGTTTGGGCCATACCTCACATGATGATAGGAAACCGAACCAACAACGTCATCGTTTGTGGTAACAACGAGTAATTCACCACTCCTTGAACTAAGGAGTCCATTTTCTGCAAAACTATTCTCCACGGAGTTTGCTTCTCGCAGACCGAAAGTATTATATTCGCTATTGAAATCGAGGTCATTTGACCAAGTGGAGAGAAGCGCAAGATCGGCGGCGGTAACTATCCGCAGGCGTACTTTTTCCCCTTGTAGCATTATTTTTCCCCCTTATAAATTATCAGCAATACTATCATGAAGAAACCCTCTTTTCTTTTTCATTACCTATATCAACAATTATAGCTTGTATGTTACCTTCATATCATAAATGAGTAGTGATTTCTATCTTTAAGACACATGTGTTATACTCGTGAAAAATTACATCAAAGAAGACAAGAGAGAGTTCATGCCTGAATATATATGGGGACGCAACCCCGTTTTGGAAACACTGCATTCTGGACGACAGGTTAAGCGCGTGTTACTAGCAGAGGGTCAACGCGACGCAACCACCGTTGCCGCAATTATCGAGGAGACCGAGCGACAACATATTCCGCTTGAGATGGTGCCACGCTCACGGCTCGATCAGTTAAGTCGAGGGGCCGTACATCAGGGGTGTGTTGCGTTGGTTGAGGAACGCAAGTATATCGGTGTTGCCGACATCCTTGCCTATGCAGTACGCAAACAAGAGGCACCGTTTTTGCTGATATTGGATGCTATCCAGGATGTTAATAATCTTGGCTCGTTGCTTAGAACAGCAGAGGCGGCGGGAGTACATGGTATTGTGCTACCAGAGCATCGCGCGGCAGAGGTCAATGCAACCGTTGTCAAAACATCGGCCGGTGCAACTGAACATTTGCTCATAGCACAAGAGGCAAACCTGACACGCGTGATTGACGAACTCAAGAAAGAGAATGTATGGGTCGTCGGGCTAGCTGGTGAGGCAAAAACGTTCTATCACAAAGCCAATCTAACTGGACCATTGGCAATTGTCGTGGGCAACGAAGGCAAAGGTATAGGTCGCCTCGTGCGAGAACATTGCGACCTGCTTGTAAAATTACCGATGCATGGTCATATTAATTCGCTCAACGCGGCGGTTGCTGGTAGCATTGCGTTATATGAGGCGTTGCGGCAACGAGAAAACGGAGGGTAAGATGCCGAGTGGAGAGAGGAAAAGACGCTTGACAGACAGAAACGCCTTGTGATAAGGTAAACACATCTTTTTCAAAAAGCAAACAGCAAGTATATCACAGCAAATATATCGATGAAGCAAGGGTGAAGCGTTGACAACTCCTCCAACGAATGTTCATTGTCAGCGTTCTTGCTCATCACACGAATGTGTTCGCGCCGCGTGTGGCGCACGGCGAGGAGAGAGAGCAGAAATACAAGCTCTCCCATTCCCCATTCTTTTGGGGCATAAACCATCTCTTCTTCTCGTCAATACAGTTCGTAAACAGGTGTGCAGCGTATCTACCACGCGAAAAAAGCTCGAACTTGTTTGAAAAGGTTCATGCTACTCCTCCATCTGTGAAGGAGTAGGATAGAATTTTTTTGAAAAGGTAGAACACCTCCATGAACACGTCAACCGGTCCTACGAACTCGAACACGTCTATAAGACGCACGTCTCTCGTCCTTCTTCTCGTTATCACCCTTTTGAATACGATGGGGATCACGATCATTGTACCTATCGTTCCGTTCCTCCTATTAAAGTACCTCGCTCATCCGAGTAATCTCGCCGTCATCGTGGGATGGCTCACTGCAACCTATGCGATCTGCCAGTTGATCGCCGCGCCAGGTTTAGGCGTTCTGAGCGACCGGTTTGGGCGACGCCCCATTCTCTTCCTCTGTCTGCTTGGGTCTGCGATTGGCTATCTCATCTTGGGCCTAGGCGGTGCCCTCTGGGTGCTCTTCCTCGGACGCATCATCGATGGCTTGACAGGCGGCAACATCAGTATCTTGTTTGGCTATGTCGCTGATATCACGCAACCAAAGGACCGTGGCAAGTACTTCGGCATGCTCGGTAGCGCGGCAGGGGTCGGGACGCTCATTGGCCCTGCGCTTGGGGGACTGCTGGCCACGATCAACTACCAGGCACCATTTCTTGCCGCCGCTGGCCTTTTCCTGCTGACGCTCGTCTGTGGGTACTTCTTGTTGCCAGAGAGTTTGGAGAAAGAGCACCGTATCACCTCGATTGCGGTAAACGAACTCAATCCCTTGAAACAATTGGTGTCCGTGTTGCGTTGGGCCAACGTGCGCTGGTTCCTGCTGGCATGGTTCTTCTATGCGTTCCCCGTGGGCATGTTGCAGACGACGATCACCGTCTTGATGAAAGACAGCCTTGGCTTCAATGTCACGCAGGCCGGTCTCGTGATCACCGTGCTCGGCGTGGTAGACATTCTTGTGCAGGGTGTGTTGGTAGGCAAGTTGCTCGCACTGCTGGGAAACATCAAGCTCGGCATCATCGCCTTAGTGCTGGTCGGCATCAGCTACCTGGTGCTTGGTTCTATCGCATTTCTCGCGACCCCCGTTCTCTTGCTGGTCGGGATCATCCTCTTCGCAGGTTCAGGGAGCCTTGTCGAAAACGCTCTACGAGGTCTCATCTCTGGAATGGTGGGACGGAGCGAGCAAGGTCGTATAAGTGGAGCGATGCAATCGTTACAATCGCTTGGCTGGATTGTCGGACCACTCGTCGGCGGTTTTGTGTACACCGCATGGGGGCATTTTCAAGCGTATGCCTCAGCTTCGTTCATGATTGTCTTCGCCATTGTCTGTCTCTGGATCGCTCTTCCGCGCCTACGGAGGGACGAGGCGAAAGAGCAAGCGCGAGGTGAACACGAGGCCGCAGTGCTCTCGAATGAAGAGCACTGAAAAAGGTCCTCCTTGTCGCGTGCTTTTGAGGGAAAGCAGTGTTTCTCCTTTCCCCCTTCCTTTCAACAGCAGGTTTCTCGAGAGGCACAATGAAATGCCTGTAGGGACCAATTCATCGTGTCCTCGTTGGCAATTGATTGCTACGAGGACACGATGAATCGGTCCCTACTAAACATTCCTTCGTTTCTTCCCAAAAACCTACTGTTGAAAGTTTCCCCCTTCCCCCACATAAACTTCTTAGTGTATTATTTACTGAACTAATTACGTTATTTACTAGCTCCTGGTAGAAGTAAGCAAGCACAATAATTCATGTATTTGTGATTGAATTATTTACCATGTAAGTCATTTCATAATCATATCTTAACTAAATCATCACTACGTATGCATTTGTTTATGTTAAATTCAAAAGAGGGGGAGCCTGCTCTTAGGGGCTGGCAAGTACCTAAATTGTTAATGCTGTATATTGATGCAATATGTTATATGGATGTGATATTTTCTAAGGAGGATTTTAACGTTGTCTAACATTTTCTCTTTTCGTAAGACAATACTTTTTATTGTGCCTGTCTTTGCTTTGTTGCTCATAGTAGTGGGCATGTTTGCTTTTCACCTTTCAGCCAGCACATTTGCGGCTGCACCTCAGACGTTGTACGTAGGCCATACTGTCGGTTCCAACACCAGTTGCACGTCTCCAGGTTATACCTCTGTGCAAGCTGCAGTTGATGCCGCCCAAAATGGCAATACTGTTTATCTTTGCGGTACCATCCCCTATTCCGAGCAGGTGGTCATCACCAAATCCATCAAGCTCACAGGTGACGCGGGGGCAACAATTACAGCACCTCTTTCGTTCCCAACCACTGCATCGCGCTTGCCTCCACAATTCGCCACTGATAACCTTGCCCTTCCACAGGCCATTGTCGTTGTATGGGGTGCAGGTTCAAATGCTACTATTACGAACCTGAACATCGCCGGGCCATTGCCGGGCACTAATGGTTGTGCCAGCGAGGAGTACGGGGTGTTAGTGATCGCAGGTGGTAAAACCTCGCTCACAGGCGACCATGTTACGAACATCCATGACAGCAATCCAGCCTTATATGGCTGCCAGTTTGGAGTCGGCATCCAGGTTGGGCGCGAATATTGGCCTACCGCGAACTTCAGTACGTTTCCGGTTGAAAACTTCGTTGGCCGTGCCACTATCACGAAAACCACTGTTAGCGGCTACCAGAAGAACGGTATTACCGTCGATGGCCCCGGCTCGAAGGCTGATATCACCAAGAGCACCGTTCAAGGTGCCGGACGAGATACTCAATTTTCCGTGATCATTGGTCAAAACGGTATTCAGATTTCACGCGGGGCAACCGGAACGGTGAAGAGCAACTTCGTCGCTGACAACTCCTACACTGGTACAGCTCCCAATGCATCCTCTGGTGGTATTCTCGTCTTTGGTGGTTGCGGTGATCCTTTGAGCACAGGGGTTGATGTAGAAGGAAACGTCCTATCGAATAATGACGTTGGTATCTATTTCAATAACTATTCATCTGCGACTGATTGCTCTGCGCCAGCCTCGCGAAATACCAATAATAAAGCTTCAAATAATACAATTAGCAACAATGCAATAACCAATAAGAGCAGTTTCTCTACATCAACTGCCACCTATACCGGATATCAAGCTGGTATCAATGATATTGGTCAAAAAGACTCGATCAGTCACAACACGATCACTGGAATTGGCTACACCCCCGCTCAGTTGACTCCGGGTGGTCCGTTCATTATACCGATTGACACGATCTCGTTTCCTACGAACCATCCTAGAGTCCGTGGGAATAGGATCATCTAAAGTTGTTCCGGTGAGTAGAATAGAGTAAAAGCAGGGAGGAATGCACGTTTAGCTGTACAGCTAAACGTGCATTCCTCCCTGCTTTTACTCTATTCTACTCTTTATTTTAAGGGGTAGGTAACGTTGGGCTGTTTAGATCAATTGGACCCGTTGGATTGACACACCAGTAGAGTCTCTTGCGGTTGAGGTGCCAGAAGGACGCCCTGTTTCTGAGGTTTCTGTATCTATGCGTCCAGCCTCTTTGCCATCACGCTTGAGAATTTCTTCACCCTTTCCTGTACCTGCTTGATGTACAGGTTGAGGTGGTGTATTCGGAGTCTGTTGCTCATCCATGCTCTATTCTCCTCTTAACGTTCGCTATTCTCTTTACCACGTTGTACATGTTTTTGCTTTACAAAACATATCTTCATGTATCTAAGCATTTGTACAAAATAGATACATGTAGTTATACGTACAAACGGGAAAAAGGAGTACATCTTTCACTCCTTCTTCCCGTCCAAAAATCTTAGCTCCAAGCGAAGTTTGTTGCGTTCGTTAGTAGGACGCTCCCGTTTGCCTTCCCAACCGTGGAGGTGTATACATTGGAGGCAACCACCTTATCAAATTCCTGAAAGGCATAGAATGCGAACGCAGTGCTATCTGGTTTCCAAGCAATGTGACCCACGTAATACCCGTTGCTTGTGGTGTATGTATACGTTTGCACTACTGCTGGCATTAGCAAGGTTGTGCTATAAAACGTCCCTTGACCGGATGTTTGTGAAGGTGATTGTAGCAACACAGTTTTACTATTAGGTGCCAATGACAACACAAGATCATGAGACAGCACCCTGGCAGGAAGATGCGAGAAGAGTGTGATTGATGCTCCACTTTGCAGTGCTATGGATTGAATACTACTTGTCTCTTTCCCCTGACCATTTCTGACAACTTTTTGCACTACCAGATGTTGCCCATCAGGTGAGATGTCCCATCCTGGCTCTCTAAATTGTCCAGCATTCCCATGCGCTACATCACAGAACAACTGTGTACCGGCGTCAAAAACCTTGACAGTGGGCGCATTTGAGTGCATGACTGAGTGGCTATAGATCGTATGATTGTAGAGTTGGTTAGAGCCAGCAACATATGTCATGGTCTCATAATAGAGCTGTCCATTGCTATAGCGCATGGGCGAGAAAGCTTCGGTATTACTGTCTGCATTTGGAACTTTACTTGCAGGAAGAACGAGTGTCAATGCTTTTGTCTGGAAGTTATAACGGTAGAGACCTCCAGCTTTATCATAAAGAGTAGAGTGCCACACGAGCAGTTGTGTTGCGTTCTCTGGAAACACATGTTCCCAATAACCATCGTAATTGCTGCCTGTACCTAAACCTTTTTCCCCCGGAACCGTTATTTGTGTAATCTTCAATGTGCTGGTATCTAGCACGAAAAGAGCACTATTACGGGCATAATCACCAATATAGCCACAGCCGCCACCACCAAGTCCACCTACCAACGATTTGACCTCAAATGCTATGTAGCGACCATTCGCAAGCCAGAGCGGCTGGTTCCAAAACACGTTGTTGAATCCATGATCTGTTGGATACGTAAAATGTGTTACCTGAAACGCATTTGCACCTTTAAGTGCAATCCAGAGTTGCTCATTACGCACAAAGGTATAACTTCCCTTGACAGAGGAAGTTTGTAGCGTCATATTCTTCACAGGAACAGCCGACGTAGTGAGTAATCCTGTCCCTTGAGCATCAATAGATGAACTACAGGCTGATACCATCATACAAAGTAAAAGTAAGAAGAAAGAAAGTGATAGAGTATACATACGTTTATTCAAAGTCATCTCCCCTAACATAACAATGATATGTTCGTTTATTATATAAATGTTGAGTTAGGCACAATTCTATCTCATCTTTATATAGCAAGCTATGAACTATCTCACAGTTTCTCAGCGTATAGACGATAGGGAAGAGCATTTATAGAGGTTTGATAATGAATTCGTAGGGACCGATTGATCGCGTCCTGGTGGCAATCACTCGCCGACGAGGACGCGATTAATCGGTCCCTACACATATCCGTTCGTCAAAACCTGCCTATAGTTATAGAGACAAGCGTTTAAATACACGCTCTGGTATGCTCTTTACAATAAGCATAATGGGAAGCCAGAACACTGGCAGATAGACAACCTCTTTTTTGTGCTGAATTGCTTTATAGATACCCTCACCAACACTGCGCGCATTCGCCATCAGAGGACCCTTCTTGAGTTCAGCAGTCATGGGCGTATCAATCAGCCCTGGTTTTACCGTCAAGACGTGTACGCCCGATTTCGCTAAACGTCCGCGTAAACCCTGTAAGAACGCAGTTGTGGCAGCCTTTGCAGTTCCATAGACATAATTGCTCTGTCTGCCACGATCACCAGCGACAGAGGAGATAACGGCGATAGTGCCGCGCTTTTGTTGCTCAAAATAGTTGGCGAAGAGAGTCAGTAAGGAGAGCACACTGGTACAGTTATTGGTAAATTCTTTTAGCATTTCGGCAACACTCTGCTCACACAGTTTCTGATCGCCCAATGTGCCATGTGCAATGAGAAGCACATCAATTTGTTCGAGTACTGCTACCGTCTCATCGAGTAAAGCTTGATGACGGTCGAGGTCCGCCAGGTCAACGGTAAAGGTATCAACGCGTTTTGCACCGCGCACCTTGAGGTCGTTAGCAATCGTTTCGAGTTTTCCTTCGGAGCGACCAACTAGAAAAAATTCTGCATTATCTTTCGCAAAGTATTTCGCGGTCTCATGGGCAATCGCCGATGTTGCCCCCAATATTGCTATTTTCATTTTTGTTCTTTTATCCATTCACCGGGGCAAGCACAGCCTCGTGAGCCGTGACGCGCCGCCAAAAACTAGAGGAGAAGTGCGGATCAATGTATTGCTCGAATTCGTGCCACTGTGGATAGTATGCCTGGAACGTTTCGGGCGTCATACGCGCATCTTTTGCGGGATAGACCACGCCGCCGCTTTGTAGCACTATCTTGTCCAAATCGTTCAGCAGACGTAGAGTCTTTTGGCCGTGATATGCAAAGTCGAGTGCAAGAGTTAGTCCTGGACGTGGAAACGAGAGCATACCTGGAGATGCGATATCACCAAATTTTTTTAATACAGTCAGAAACGAGCCTTCGCCCGAATGTCTGATGCGTCCAAGAATTTCGCGCATGGCTTCATAGCTGGTTGTAAATGGCACTACGAACTGATATTGCAAGAAGCCACGTTTTCCGTAGAGGCGATACCATTCATGAATGGAGTCAAGCGGATAGAAAAACGGGTCATAAGGCTCAATCCTATGCATACGTTTCTCTACCTGTACATGGTAGTACGCTTCGTTAAAGGCCTTGACCGTCAAGCTATTCAAGGCAAAGCTAGGGAGGTCAACGGGCATTACTAAGGGGAGACGCTTTTTTGTTGGTTTCGTAGTCAGTTCGTGCGATTGATTATGATTGCCTCGCATGAATTTTCCGCGACACAGCTTGTCGCCACCAATGAGAATATCGACCCACGACATTGTGTATTCATATGCCTGATCCGACTCTGCGGAAATAGCAAAGAACTCATCCAACGACTCGAAACGAATTGAGTCCATATCAATATAGGAGTTGACGATGGGTTTCATTTGAAATTCGGCCCATAGAATAACGCCTGTAAGACCCAGACCACCGATGGTCGCTCGAAATAAGGAACTGTTTTCTGTAGGAGAACACAGCAGATGTTGGCCGTCCGAACGCAACAACTCAAAGCAGGTGACATGGCTCCCAAAGGTTCCCGCTTTATGATGATTTTTGCCGTGAATATCGTTAGCGATGGCACCACCAACCGAGACAAATTTGGTGCCAGGACTCACAGGTAGAAACCAGCCACGCGGAACCATTACCTCTAAGATAGTGGCAAGCGAGACACCAGCCTCACAGCGGAGCAAGCCATCTTCTTCATTAAACGCGATGAAGCGGTTCAAGTGACTTACATCAAGTGAGATACCACTCTCATTTAAACAACTATCACCATAACTTCTTCCATATGCAAAGGGCAGTATCGATTGTTCAGGAGCGGTAAGGTCGGGTAATTCAGTACGCCAGAAGACGGGCGTCACCTGTGCAGGACGCACAGCCGGATAGCGTCCCCACGATTGCAATGTTTTATTTTCAGTAAGCATAGAGTATATTTTAAACCTTTTAATGATAATCAAACATTTTTAGCTAACGCTATATTCAACGTACCATGATACACTATGGGTACCAATTTCACAAAAGTATGCCGAAAGGTACATAGCATGTATGTTGTTATCTTCGCCGGAGGAATGGTACATCCGGGGACAAAGATTGATGCCTTACTAGCGACAGCAGACTTGATTATCGCGGCCGATAGTGGAGCAGAAACAGCGTTACAGTATGGTCACGTACCAGCCATTGTTGTTGGTGATTTTGATTCGCTTACGATATCCACAACAGAGCTAGAGGCGAGGGGTAGCACACTTGTGCGCGCAGAAGTTGAGAAGGACGAAACCGATACAGAGCTTGCGATTCAGGTCGCGCTTGCTCATGGAGCAACAGACATTACAATACTTGGGGCCATAGGAGGCCCACGCTTCGATCATACGATGGCAAACATTCTGCTCTTAGCAGGCATAGAGATAGTACCTGTACGCATTGTTGACGGACCAATGACATGCTGGTTGTTGCGCGGTCCCGGCAGTACTTCCATTGTAGGTAAAGAGGGCGATCTGCTTTCTCTCTTCCCTATTACTACTGAGGCGACAGGAGTACGCACGCGTGACTTGTACTATCCCCTACGAGGGGAGTCGTTACGTTTTGGCAGACCACGAGGAGTGAGCAACGTACTGACGAGTGAGCATGCCGAGGTATCATTGGAGAGCGGCATGCTGCTTGTGATTCACACAGACACGCACATGTTGCAAGAACAACAGTGACATTAAAGCTTAAAGGCTATTTTCTTCTTGTACTATTGAACGTACAGGACGATCAGGCAATGCAAAGAAGAGGACGAGGATTAAACTGAGAATAATACAGGCTAGCGTATTGACCCAAGCCACTGCAAAAACAACGAGATAAAGAAGAGGACCAAATAGGTACTGCCGACTAATGGCCGCGACGGATTGGGAATCGACGTTTTTACCCAGTAACCGATTACGATATGCGGCATAACGCCAGAGCAGATTGAAGCAGCTAGCCATCAGGAAATACGTTCCACTAAATAGAAGTGCCGCTGCGTGTACTTCGGTATGAATGAGATACTCTGCAAGTAGCGCAGTAGGAACAGGAATAAAGACAATAATCAATAAGAGCAAGAGATTAATTAAAATCAGCGAATTATTCACGCGTTTTATATGTCTGAAGAGCTTGTGATGATTCAGCCACATGACGCCGATGGTTGCAAAGCTTGTTATATAAGCTATGAGCATCGGCCACTCACTACGCAGTGCTATCCACAGATCATTATCTCCTGGTAATGTACTAGGAGACGATTCTAACCCAGGTATTTTAATATTTAGGACGAGTAAGGTAATCGCGACGGCGAACACACCATCGCTAAATGCTTCAAGTCGCCCTGTTTCCTTTTCATCCATCCCTGTTCGCTCCATCTAGTACACATCCTGGCTAACGCTCTTAGCATACAATTCAAGTGTTGCCGCGAATTTACGTATACTTTGCTCTATTCCCACGAGTTCTTGTGGAGCAGATGGGTGTGTAGCCAGTTTAGCACAGAAGGCTGCCAACTCTACAAAACGTTCGTGTAAAATGTTCCAGGCCGCATAGCGATGAGGCAACATATAGCCCGTTCGATAAATTTCAAAACTGGCACCCGCCATTTTTCCTGGCGCATCTGTACCTATAGGAAGCGTGGTAAGAAGTCTTCCTAATGGCTCAATAAGTTGGAACATACCATCGACAGCAATAGTGCTCAATGCCATCAGTTCATCTTCAGTTTCTCCATGATAGATAAACAGGCGAATCAACACCTGTAGTACGGCCTCGTAGGAGACGTTGAACAACGTGGCAACATCGGCGGTAAATGGCTCGGTGATGATTTCAACGTCAGTGGTATCAAGTGGGGGTCGGGTGAACGCCGCGATTACTGGTCGTGCAGGTTCAAAGCTTGGGTCCTGGCTTTTCATCGTGTGATATTCGTTCCACACGGTTAAGAATTTTCCATAATGTGCGTGTTGCCAATCGCCTCGTGCGCCTTCCCCTTGCTCAACGATAGTCTCAATCGCTTGTACTGCTGACGCAAGATCAGTGACCGCGACCAGTTCTTGCCAACCGAAATACTTTTTCGTCATCTGCGCCTGTGGGGGACCAACAAATACTTGCTTTTCACCATACCTCTCGACAAGATGACGGAAACCTTGCTCAATTCCTCGATAGAGGTGTCCCACGGTCGCGTAGTCCTGTGCTTCCGGTGCAATATCGTCTAATGGCATTGGTGGATTGGGGATGCCCTGAGCCTCAAAGCCAACAGCATCTTCGCGTGTCATGCCCTCTGGCCTTTCTAAGAAAAGAAAGTGTTGTAGGGCACGTTCACCAAAGGGTATCAGTGCCAATTTGATACCTGCTGGAAAGTACTTCCCTTGCAAAGGAAAGTTAGGACGATCAAAATAAGGAATGGAGCCAAGCGCGACGAGCAGATTGTTTACCAGTGCGAGATGAAGCATTTCCTCGACAGCCACGTCCAGAACAATACGCTCCCATCGTTTCATTGCCTCAAGTTGTGTCTGCGTCAAGCCTTCGCTACTATCTCGTTTGAGACTGAATGTGGCAAACAAATATTGGCACATAATCATATGTTCAAGTTGCGCCGCCTCGGAAAGCAGAAAAAATAACTCTTCTCGGTTTTCGACAACAATAGGGTTCTCTTGCACCATATGTACTTCTCCTTTATTAGTAAAGTATTTTCACAGCAAGTATATACTATTACAAAGCGAAGTACATCGTGAGAACAGGCAGGGTTGTACCTGGAAAAATGACCAGGTACAACTTTCCTATTAGAGTAGTACCACGATCTCCTCTTGCGCGGGAACGCCCGTTACCTCGGCATCGTTGGCATGTATCACAAGATCAATTTCGCTTCGCACACCAAATTCTGGAAGGTAGATGCCTGGTTCGATAGAGCAACAGGTATTTACGAGTAGTGTACGGTCATCCTGTGTCTCGAAATTGTCGATATTCGCACCATTGCCGTGATCGACGGTGGCGATACTATGTCCTGTGCGATGCACAAAGTATTCTCCATAGCCAGCCTTCGCAATAACACCACGCGTCACATCATCTACTTGACGACCCTCGACGCGTTCACCTGCGGCTAGACGCTCTCTGACAAAAGCAATGCCTGTGTCACGGGCGCGGCGCACAATCTCGAACACTTCGCGCTGACGCTGAGGAATTTCGTCGCGTGTTCCGGCAAAGGCCATCCACGTATAGTCAGCAAAGATGGCACCGTCCTGCGGCAATTTTGCCCAGAAGTCAAACAGGATGAGATCGCCATGAACAATGGGCGCATGCTGTTCTTTGGTGGGAGCATAGTGCGGATTACCACTATGAGCGTTTACCGCGACGATTGGCGGCTCAGGCGTGATTAAGCCCGCCTGTTGAATGAGCGATTCAAAGGTTTGTTGCACCATATACTCATCGAGCTTCGCGTTTAGATGCAAGTCATGAGTAAGGTCAGCAAAAAGTTGATTTTTCGCGGCAATCAAGCGTCGTCCAGCTTCACGATGGCTCTCAATCTGCTCTTCCGTTAATTGTGCCACAAAGCGTTGCGAGAGGTTAGCGGAACTAACAACCTCTACTCCAAACGAGCGAATCAGCTCAACGGTACCTGCGTCAACACGCGACATATATGGGATAGCATTCATAGGCGAGTATTCCATCGCAACACGCATCCCCGGTTTAAACAAGCTCTGTATATGCTGCTGCATCTCTTCCCATGTACGAAACACAAGCCGTCCTCCAGACAACGAACGTAACACGTGCGACTCGACTGCACTAATGACCGATGTTGGCGTTCCTTGTGCTGGCACAAAATAGAACCAGCGTCGAGTATACATCTCCTGTTGAGGCAGAGCTAACACTTGATACGCAATAGGGTTTGACTTACGGAAATCGTAGAAAAGCCATCCATCTATATGCTCATCCTGTAATGCCTGTTGAATGCGTTTAATATCCATAATAATCATTCCTTCAAAGAGCTGATGCACCGACCAAAGATGAAATGTGGTTGGCATGCCTCGCATGCCAACCACATTTCATCTTTGGTTGATAGAAAATCCCTAGCGGTCTCGCTCTTGTGTCGTTAGTGCGGCCTGAGCAGCAGCTAAACGGGCAACAGGAACGCGGAATGGTGAACAACTTACATAGTCCAGACCAATCATATGAAAGAACTCAACACTATCAGGGTCGCCACCATGCTCACCACAAATGCCCAGTTCAAGATGTGGATTTGCCTGACGACCCTTTTCGGCGGCCATACGGACCAATTGCCCAACACCTTCGCGGTCAAGCGTCTGGAACGGGTTGGTAGCAAGAATCTTGACCTTCTGCTTCAATCCTGGCTCATCAAGGCCATCGACATAACGCAGAAGGAATTTTCCCTCGGCATCGTCACGGCTCATACCAAAAGTAGTTTGCGTCAGGTCATTGGTACCAAAGCTGAAGAAGTCCGCAACAGGCGAAATCTGGTCGGCGGTGAGAGCCGCGCGCGGCAATTCGATCATTGTACCAAACTTGTACTCGATAGCTCCACCAACCTCGTCAGCGATCTCATGTGCAACCGCCTCTAGCTGGCGACGAACCTCTTTTAACTCATTGACATGCCCAACCAACGGAATCATGATCTTAGGCTGAATCTTCTTGCCTTCTTTTGCAAGCTCACGAGCCGCCTCAAGGATAGCGCGCGTTTGCATAACGTTGATCTCCGGGAAGAGCAAGCCCAGACGACAGCCACGTAGACCAAGCATTGGATTCATCTCACGCATAGAGCCGACAGCCTCTAGTAACTCCTGTTTCTCAGCAAGCTCTTTTGGATTGTTGCCCGTTGTCTCAAGACGTGTTACCTCGACAAGCAAATCCTCGTAGGAAGGAAGGAATTCGTGCAATGGTGGGTCAATCAAGCGAATAACGACTGGATAGCCCTCGCCTGTCTTAGGATTGACCATCGACTCAAAAATGCCCTTGAAGTCGCTGCGCTGGAAAGGCAACAACTTGTCGAGTTCAACCTGACGCTCCTCGGTTGTTTTCGACAAAATCATTTTTTGTACGATGGGCAAGCGTTCCTGCTCCATAAACATATGCTCAGTACGGCAGAGACCGATGCCCTCGGCACCAAAGGTGATTGCACGTTTGGCGTCGCGTGGATAGTCGGCATTGGCCCATACGCCCAGTCTGCGCTCAGCATCAGCCCAGGAGAGCAGAGTCTTTAAATCTTCTTCTTTATCGTAGTCGGCCTCTACCGTTTTGATGATGCCCGCAAACACTTCGCCTGTCGCACCGTCGATAGAAATGTCGTCGCCTTCTTTGATCACCATGTTGGAGCCAACGACGCGGAAGAGATGCTCGGCTTCGTTGACGCGAATGCCTTCACAGCCAGCGACACAGGGCAGACCGAGGCCACGCGCAACCACAGCCGCATGGCTTGTGGCACCACCGCGCGCGGTAAGAATACCCTTTGCCACGAGCATGCCATGCACGTCATCGGGGCTTGTCTCTGGACGCACCAGTACAACAGGTGTACCAGCTTTGCCAAGTGCCTCGGCACGGTCAGCATCGAAGATGGCTTTACCGAATGCAGCACCAGGGGAAGCGTTCAGACCTTTCGCCAGCAAGCGACCCTCTTTTTCAGCCTGTTTTTTCTCGGCGTCGTCAAAGCGTGGTAGCAGCAGTTGATAGACATGGTTTGGCTCGACGCGCTTTATGGCGTCTTGCTTAGAGATGAGACCCTCAGCAACCATATCAACGGCAACCTTGACAGCAGCACCAGCATTACGCTTTGCGGAGCGCGTTTGAAGCATATAGAGCTTGCCGTGTTCGACGGTGAATTCCAGGTCCTGCATATCCTTGTAGTGTTGCTCAAGACGGTTCGCAATATCCTGGAACTCTTGATAGACCTGTGGCAGGTCCTGTTGCAGCTTGCTAATCTTTGATGGAGTACGGATACCAGCCACTACGTCTTCGCCCTGTGCGTTCAGCAAGTATTCGCCATACAACTGCTTCTCGCCAGTGCCGGGGTCACGCGTGAAGGCCACACCCGTGCCGCTATCGCTACCCATGTTACCAAAGACCATGCTCTGTACATTGACCGCGGTACCGAGCGTGTGCGCGATTTTGTTGAAATTGCGATAGTCGATGGCACGTTTGTTATTCCAGGAAGAGAATACGGCCTCGATAGCCTTCTCCAACTGCGTGTATACATCGGTGGGGAATGGTTCACCGGACTGCTTCTCAGCAATCTGCTTGAACTCGACGACAAGCTTCTTCAGGGCGTCAGCAGGAATTTCCGCATCGGTCTTGACGTTTGCCTGCTCTCGATACTTCTCAAGCACATGCTCGAAGTCTTGTGGATTGGTGTCGAGCACGATCTTGCTGAACATCTGAATAAAGCGGCGATAGGCGTCATATGCGAAACGCTCGTCACCCGTGAGCGCGACCAAACCTTTCACCGTCTCGTCGTTAATGCCGAGGTTGAGCACGGTGTCCATCATACCAGGCATAGAGAATTTCGCGCCAGAACGAACGGAGACGAGCAAAGGATTCTCTTGCTTGCCAAAATTCTTGCCCGTCTGTTGCTCAACAATTTTAAGGGCCGCTAATGTCTGCTCCCACATTCCCTGTGGAAAATGCTCTTGCGAATCGTAGTAGGCGTTACAGGCTTCAGTTGTGATGGTGAAGCCTGGAGGAACGGGCAAGCCTGCGTTCGTCATTTCGGAGACGCCCGCGCCCTTTCCACCCAGCAGATCGCGCATCTTGGCATTGCCCTCACTAAAGAGATAGACCCATTTGCGTGGAGATTGCTTTACCGCCTCGTCCAACCCTGAACGAGTAATCTGTTGTGTCATGTCAGGTATCCCTCCAACATAGTGCATGATGCCTTGCAACAAAATGCTGTAAATGGCATCATCAAAACCTTACTAAAAAAATAGAATGTACAAAGTTACGCACTCAAGACAATATTTCTGGCCCAACGCAAGATAGTACGTGCATGTTGTATATACTCGCTGGCTTGCTCCGCGCTGATTACTTCGTCTGCCTCTTCCGGCGGCGTATTGACGTAGAAGGCTTCAGGGTGGAACGGGGTCAGAATCGCCATCTCATCTTGAATGTTCACAGGAGCACCCACAGCGACCGCCAATGCACGAAGATCGTGATTGTAGGGAGAACGACGCCCCAAATGTAATACACTGACGGCTTGTGCGGCCTTCTCAACCGCTTGATTACAGAAGTCAGCACAGGCGAAATGTCGTCCTAGACTTAACTCGACTGTCGCCGTCGCCATATCCTGTGCCGCCTCTGCAAAGACTGCCAATGACCCTTGTATATCGCCTTGCAAAGGCACGGAAGAGGTTTCATCCTCCTCATCTTCCTCAGCAGACGTTGTACGCACCATTATCGCCCGTGTATTTTCATCAAGCGTAACCTCTTGTGAGAGAAGCGATTCCAGGTCCTCTTCGTTCTCTCCATTGGGAAGTCTATGCTTGTCGTTGTGCATCTGCGCCATGATGTTGTCCTTGTTCAATAACTAGCTTATATGAAGTGCCTCTTCATTTCGTCACCTTGCCAATAATATGCCCAACTGATGGGTCCTGTCAATGCAGAAAAAAGGGAATGCACGTTGGGAACTTATATGCCTTTGTTTTCGTCTTCATTATGGTTAAAGTATTACGAAGTAACGGCACTATAAGGTATCTCGTGGAGACAAGACTATGCAAACACAAGATGATAAAGAAGCGACACAAGCACATACAACAGTTCACAAAAGTAGATACATACCTTTGCTTCCTGGCCTGAGTGTTCTTCTTGTGGTTGCACTGGCAATAGGGTTTGGTGCTACGGTGCTTGCCTACTCAAGTGCATCACATAGCACGAAACCAATCCTACGAACAGATATATGGCAACGTGTACTCGCTGGTTACACCATTGTATCACTAGTAGTGGCACCAAGCGACCCTGCCGTCCTCTATGCATGCGGCACTCCCTCACAATCATCGCCATCTATCCCACAATCTACTAGTAGCAATACACTCCTGGGTAGCATTGATGGAGGGACAACATGGCGCACACTTACAAATACAAGCACAGATTGCCAGTTGGTCGTTAACCCTGCCAAAAGCAACGATCTCTATATAATCGGTTTGGCAGGACACGTTGCAAGTAATGGAGAAGTACCTACCGTACTTAGGCATAGTACTGACGGTGGACATTCATGGAGTGATATCGTCCCTACATTTACGACTGGCACTGCCCAACTTTCTATAGAATGGCACGTACAGCAACTGAGCATGATAGGGAACCATTTGTTTGGGATACAGGTGGTGCCATTGGGAAGGCTACAACCAATTGGGCAGCCCATTGGACAACCAATTATACCTCCATCCTCAGGTACGGTTGTGACGAGATTGGACCTCTCCCGTCTTGTAGAAAGCAGCGATGGTGGACACACTTGGACAATTTTTGATGGCAATCTTGATATGTCAGGACAGGCTACACATGCATATGCAATTTCATCTTCCAACTCACACACTGTCTATGAGCTTGTTGGTCCACAGTGGTTTCCTTATCGCATACCGACTACGCCTCAAGACACGCCTTATGGGAATATGCTGACTCTTTACAAGACAACAGACGATGGTGGAACCTGGACAAAACTACTTGAAAATGTGCCGTACAATAGTCAGGTACTACTAGCAAGGTCCGTTCCGTCTCTCGTCTATATAGGTGGACAAACGGGCACTCTACCCATCACTGGACAGGATATCTCGCCTCAACCAAGTACCTTTTTGCTCAATGTCAGCAAGGATGGTGGCGCAACATGGCATACGGTCGAAGCTCCTGCTGGGGAACCGCTTGTACAAGACTGGTTCGTAAACGCTGATGGTCAGGTGTTTATTGAAACAGCGACCAACTATTATAAGCCGCCAATAAGCCCAAAGGGAACACCAATCTCTACGAGCACAAAACAAATACAGCCTGTTGGGAATGCGGTGACAAGTACTCAGAATGTTGTTGCCGATGAAGTAATAGCCATTCAACGCTACGATGCTACACGTGGTACGTGGAGCACAATGATGAAGACACCAACAAGTGGCAAGCTTATCGCGGTGCTGGATAGCACAACGCGGCATCAAAGCGCACTATGGTTCTTAAGCGACACAAATAACACGCATGTGCTATACAGAGAAATAGTATAGGAAAAGTAGCTTTGTAATGAAACGTGCTAGTTCACGCGCAAGGGCTTGGCTTCGCGGCGTACCCGTTTGCCCTGACGTATCTGCTGAGCGGTTGTGCGATCCTTCTGAGCTTCAAGTTTGATGAGTGGGAATGGTCGATTGAATTGACGATCAAAGGACTCGGCCTTTTCATCGGAAAGCGTGGCGCGTCGCTCGTAGGAGCGTGCGTAGATATCACGCTTCGCGTCGTCGGAGAGGTCCGTTAAGAAGAGATAGGCCAAGGTGAATTCTGGTTTCCCTTGCTCAGCATAGGCATCGGCGAGGGTCAGTGCATCTGCTCCCTCTTCCATCTGTTTGCGAGCCTGCTCAATAAAAACATCTCTGAGTAATCGACCGTAAAGTTCCGCGAAATCTGTAGGCATGTTCAGGCTCCTCTATAGTGCATAACCGACCATTCACCGAATGTTAATAACCAAATACCATAACAACATGTGTACGGGTCTGATGATCGTGTTGAACAATGAAGAGACTCCGGTTGTAGGGACCGATTGATCGCGTCCTCGTCGCAATTCACCGATGAAAGGACGCGATGAATCGGTCCCTACAGAGATCCGTCCTCTTGTGTTCAGCACGATCATCGGACCCGTACAGAGGGTTCAATTCTCCCGTGATCTATTATTATATTGTACCACGCTTGCTCAGGAGGTGCTGCTTTTGCTCTTCTTGATGCCACTTCTGCGCGTAGACAAAAAGCTCGCGGAAGGCGCGTGTAATCACAGAGAGCTTTGCGCCAGTTGCTTTCCCACCACGACGCGGTAAGTGTTGTACACCAACCTCTGTGTAGGTATAGCCCTCGCGCGTGAATTTGTAGAGCATCTCTGTATTGATCATGGCACCGCGCGTCTCTAGCCGATTTTGCTGAAAGAACGCGGCTTTGTACAGCTTGAATGCACAATCAATATCACGTACACGTAGTTTGAAGACGGACTGCACAAGCATCTTCCACCCCCAGGCGTTGAGTTTGCGTAACCGTGTGTCCTGACGATCAACACGGTAGCCGAGTACCGCATCATACTGCCCAATCAACGGAAAGAAGCGTTCCAGGTCGCGGATGTCAAATTGTCCATCGGAATCCATAAAGAACACGAGGTCTTTCCCTGCCGCCTCAAAACCACTGACAAGTGCCGCGCCATAGCCTTTATTCACTTCGTGATTGATTACACGTACACGCGGTTCCTCGGTAGCTATGTCCTCCAGGATTGTACGTGTCTGGTCTTTGCTACCGTCATTTACTACAATCACTTCAAAATCTTGTGTCCACCGCGTTACTGCATCAAGCACTGCACGCAGTGTGCTCGCGATTGCCACCTCTTCGTTATGGGCAGGCATAACGACAGAAAGGCTATATGCAATGTCCATTTTTTGCTCTCTCACTTCTACGTGCTGCTCTTGCATCTGCATCGCCTCTTTCTCTCCTGCAAAGTGCATTACTATTGGTTCAGCAGTCAACTTTTCGCGTGTTGGACCAGCAAAGACCCAGAGACGCATACCAACGTAGGAAATAGTCGAAGTTCCAATAATTGCTATCGCCTTAGAAGCGTTGGCCCAAAGAAAGGGACTTGCAATTAACGGATGTAAAATGCGTGCCGCTATCCAAATAATACCATCATTACAGAAGATACCCAGCAGACTAAGCAAAACAAAACGGAATACTTCGTTTCCAGTTGTTTTTTTGCTCTGCTTAAACGTCCAATACTTATTAAAATAAAAACTATTTATAGCACCTAATGTATATGCAAGTGAATTATAACCCAGGAGCAGATTTGCGTTATGTGTTGGAAAACGTCCTAACAATAGGTTTAATAGTAATATATCAACACCTGTATTGAGAACTCCAATCAATGCAAAGCGTACCAGTTGCCAGAGCGCGCCAGACATACGCTGTCTTTTGCGTGGTGGGTGCAACTCACTCTTAAAAATGTATGGCACTACAGGAGAAAGGGTTTCAGATAGTTTTGACAAGAAAAACTCCCACATTAAAAGGACAATAGACAATTGCATAATAGAACGAACATTTTAGATTATTTGTAACGAGCGTAGGACCAGACCTTTACATAAGAGGGGATAGGACCGTTACATACGTTGTTACCCCTCTTTTATAAGAACGTCGTATACTACGAAATGCAGGACTGCACATGTATCTATAGGAGTAAATGATGGATACCCTGGATGCTAAACATGCTTCAACAAGCACACACAAAATAGAAATACAGACTCAAGGCGTAGCTTCTGCGGCTGTGTCCTCGGTCGATGCTGAACCGACTCCACAAACGTCGCCTTCAGCAGTACAACGCTTTCGTCAAACGTGGTTGCAAGCAACACTGAGTATACTCCCAGTCTACATTGCTGTCCATATCGGATTTTTTTTGACAACCTGCCTTTCCTACCTGTTCACACATAGAGACTTCGATGGTACATGGGTTCCGTTTCGCGCGTTACCAGAGGCATGGCATCATTGGGATACTGGTTTCTATATGGTCATTGCCAAGTTTGGCTACCAAACGGCGGAGCAGACCGCCTTCTTCCCACTCTACGGCTTTCTTGAACGTGCTGTGATGCCTTTTACCGACAAAAACCCGCTCGTGGCGGGTCTGCTTATCTCCGATGTAGCTGGCTTTTTCTTGCTTATCGTGCTGTACCAACTTATACGCGAGGACTTCACCGAAGAGCGAGCAAACCGCACAGTCCTCTATCTATCGCTCTTTCCTACCGCTTTCTTTCTTGCGGCTGGCTATAATGAAGCACTGTTTCTTTGCCTGGCTATACTGAGCTTTTACAATATGCGGCACGGTCAATGGTGGCTTGCTGGTCTGTTTGGCTTCTTCGCCAGTCTGACACGTTCGGCTGGTGTCTTCTTACTTTTCCCCTTTTGCTACGAATACCTACGTCAACATGAATTCAATCTAAAGCGCATACGTTTTGACGTGGTAAGTGGAGGACTCATCGTAGCTGGCATTGGAGTCTACGCCCTCTACTGCTATCATAAATTCCATGATTTGCTCGCCTTTTCTCATGCACAAGCACACTGGAATCATCTTTTCGAGCCTCCGTGGTATGGCATACTTGGCTCGTTGAACGCGATCAGCAATAGCGGCGGCTTGATAGGCTTTCAGTCGATACGCAACTTGCTTGACCTTGTGCCGGACCTGATGATGTTGGGGCTTATCATCTTGATTTTTGTGGGACGCTTGAAGTTTCCACGTTCGCTCTGGTCATATGGTATCTATGCGGCGGTTGTGTACCTGTTCCTGCAACTTTTTCCAGTTGGTGGCACAGGATTGTTTCCACTACAATCGGTAAGTCGCTATCTGTTGGAACTTTTCCCTGCATTTATTGTCCTTGCAGGTCTAGGTAAATCACGCATGTTCAATATGAATTATCTTGTCATTTCTGGTGCGCTACTTTTCTTCCTGCTCACCCAATTCCTAACGGGACATTGGGTGTTGTAGTAATCTCTTAATCTTCGATTAACAGTTTCGTAGTACATCGTCAATCGTAATGTGGCAGGATAGTCGCCATCTTAAATGTTGTAGGGACCATATACATTATCGGAAATACAGGAACGTTTATGCAATCATCCACAGACCCTACACACAAAAATATGCTTACGGCTACAACGCCTCAAAATACAGCTATAAACGCTGAGACGGACGTTGCTAATAGCGAGATACTACAAACAACACCACAACATGACAACTGGCGTGGATGGATTGAGGCATTTCAGCGTATCTTTCCGATCTACCTGGCAACGCATATAGCGTTCTTTATTCTGACGTATCTGGTCAACCTCTTCTTGCTCGATGATTTTTCTAAAAAAGCGTTAAATATAAATGATGCCTTCCTAACGTATTGGAATCACTGGGACACAGGTCAGTTTACAGGGATAGCGCAGAGTGGTTACGATATGACGTGGCGTACAGCTTTTTTCCCACTTTATCCTTTGCTCGAAGCAAGCTTGACGCCTATTTTCCACAGCCCCTTTTATGCGGGGCTTTTCATCTCTAACCTCGCTACACTTGGCCTCTTTACTGTCTTCTATCGTCTTGTACGTAATGATTTCAATGAAGAAATAGCTGGTCGCGCAGTACTGTACCTTGCAGTATTCCCTACCGCTTTCTTTCTTGCGGCTGCTTATAACGAGTCATTATTCCTTTTCCTGGCAGTGTCCAGTTTTTATTATGTCCGGCGTGGCAACTGGTGGTTAGCTGGCTTGTGTGGTTTATTGGCAAGCTTAACGCGTTCAGCAGGCATCTTCTTGCTTATTCCTTTCTGCTACGAATATCTGCGCCAGCACGAATTTAACCTCAAGAAGATACGTTTCGATGTTGTGAGTGGTGTTCTCATCCCTACAGGGCTTGGACTCTTCGCGCTCTACTGCTACTATAAATTTCATGACCTGCTAGCGTTTTCTCATGCTCAAACCTACTGGGGGCGTCGTCTCACATCCCCTTGGCAAGGATTCAGTGATGCCTTCACTATTATTTCAAAACGCCCGCTGCTCACCTTTGACTCAATACACAACGTGATTGATACAGCAGCAGGACTTTTTATGCTCATTATGCTGGTCCTCTGCTTTGTCGGTCCCTGGAAATTTAGCCGTAACTGCATCGTCTATGGACTCTATGGAGTCTGTTTTTATCTTTTTCTGATCCTCTTTCCCTCCGCGAGCGAGTTCCCATTTCAATCGCTCTCACGCCTCGTGATCGAGTTGTTCCCCGTCTTTGTTGTGCTTGCCGTATTAGGCAAACGACCGACATTCAACCTGTACTATTTGACTATCTCGGTGAGCATACTAGCATTTATGCTGCTACAATTTTTGACGGGTCGCTGGATTGTATAACAAAAAAGCTGTAGATATGCACAATGAGAAAAGAGAAGTCGCCTGAGTATGGATTATACTCAGGCGACTTCTCTTTTCTATACATCACATTCACGTGATAGACCAATTCTACACGCTCTCGACCTCGCTCATGAAGGGCAATGACTCTATTCCGCCGTAACGAGTACAGCTTATTGCCGCCACTTTGTTGGCAAAGGCACCCATCTGATGCAGCTCGTCTTGTGTGAGTCGTGCAAGGTCGGCAGGTACGGCATACTCCTGTTTCGCTAACGAGTAGAGGATTGCACCCATAAACGCGTCGCCAGCACCCGTTGTATCGATGGCACGCACAGGCACTGTTGGCACCTCGGTTCTGCTCGTTGGCGTCATAAGAAGTGCGCCTTTGCTGCCAAGCGTGATGATGACGACACGCGGCCCCTTTTGTAAGAGACGTTCACCTAATTCATAAAGTTGAGAGACATTTGCTTGTTCAGGCGTCGCAAACTGTAGGGCAGCATCAAAAAGATATGACTCTTCCACACTCAATTTCAAGATATCGGTCCGTGTCACGATCTCTGTCATGGCACTACGCATATCCTGCTCCGAAGACCAAAAAGCAGGTCGTATATTCACGTCGAACGAGACGATAGCACTGACTTGGCGTGTATGGTCCATAGCCGCGAGAGTGGCAGTTCGTGAAGGTTCGGTCGAAAGCGTGATTGAGCATGCATGGCAGAACGCGACATCACGCCAAGCGTTCTCATTTAAGTCTGATAGGTCAAGTAACGTATCGGCGGTACGATGGCGATAAAACGAAAATTGGCGTTGTCCATTATCTTGCAACGCGACTAGCGCAAGGGCTGTTGCGCCGTCGTTAGTGCTTTGCACATACTGAGTATCAACAGTATTGTTCTGTAACACTTGGATGAGGAGTTGACCAAAAGCGTCCTGCGAAAATTTGCCGAGGAAACGTGCGGCGCCGCCTAAACGCGCGACCGCAACAGAGACATTGGCAGGCGCGCCCCCTGGATGAGGACGGTAGCAACTCTCACCTCCTTCAAGGCTATGTATTGGAGCAGTAGGGATAAAGTCTATCAGCATTTCACCGACACAAAGCACGTATTTCACATAACACCTCTATAATAGAGAAGAGCATACACAAACGCAGCGTCTGACGCTACGTTTGTGTATGCTCTTCTTGTTTAGCTTAATCGCTCGATAACCATACCGTTTGCCATACCACCACCTTCACAGATGGTTTGCAGTCCATAGCGACCATTGGTACGCTCTAGCTCATGCAGTAAGACGGTCGTGAGACGTGCGCCCGACGCACCAAGAGGATGTCCAATGGCAATTGCACCGCCGTTGACGTTGACTTTGCTCAAGTCGGCACCAATATCATGTTGCCACGCCAGTACCACGCTCGCAAACGCCTCGTTGATCTCCACAAGGTCAATCTGCTCAATGGTAAGACCAGCCTTCGCAAGTGCCTTTTGGGTTGCAGGAATAGGGCCAGTTAGCATAAAGATGGGGTCCGCGCCCGCGACTGAGAATGAGACGAAGCGAGCACGTGGCTTGAAGCCAAGCTTTTCAGCCGTCTCACGATCCATAATCAAAACGGCCGCTGCGCCATCACTAATCTGTGATGAGTTGCCAGCCGTGATAAGACCATCTGGCTTGAATGCTGGCTTTAAGCTTGCCAATTTTTCCAAGCTTGTATCAGGTCTGATACCTTCATCACGCGTAAATTCGCTTGTTGTTCCGTCTTCGTTCTTGACTTGAATAGGCACAATTTGCGAGGTGAAACGTCCCTCTGCTGTGGCTTGTGCGGCGCGTTTGTGGCTCTCCAAGCTGTACTTATCGAGGTCCTCGCGGCTCAATTCCCACTTGTGCGCGATCAAATCGGCACTAATGCCTTGATGCACCAGTCCATTGTGATAGCGTTCAACCATGCGTGGACCAAATGGTGCGCCTGGTCCTTGTGATGTAGAACCCATTGGTACGCGTGTCATGACTTCGACACCGCCAGCAATCACAACATCATAGGCACCACTCATGACACCCTGAGCGGCAAAGTGAATGGCTTGTTGACTTGATCCACACTGTCGATCAACGGTTGTCCCTGGAACAGATTCTGGGAAGCCTGCAGCAAGGGCAGCATTACGACCAACGTTGAGGCCCTGTTCACCCACTTGGCTTACGCAGCCTACGATAACATCTTCAATTAGCGCGGCATCAATGCCTGTACGCTGTACAAGTGTCGCAAGTGTCTGGGCCAGCAGGTCTACTGGATGCCAGTCCTTGAGTTTTCCACCTCTACGCCCTACGGGGGTACGAACAGCCTCTACGATGACGGCTTCCCTCATTGTAGCCATGAAAATCCTCCTGCAAAGAAACGGTTGCCAATTATTGATATAAGATTGTACGGTCTTCCCTATAGTAAGTCATTTTTTTGCAGAAGTGTGCAAGTACACAAAACGTAGGAGTCTACCAACCTTGATGGAATGCATGTCGTCGGGACGACATGCATTCCATCAAGGTTGGTAGACTAATAGCTTGGGCGTCCAAAGGCAATACGCTTTTGGCGATTTTGCCCAAAGAGTAGGTACAGTAGTGGTCCAACCACAACAGGAATTGGCATCAGCCAGATGACCGCTAACCAGAGGACCTTGCCAGCAACAGAGTGGTCGTCCTCAATCACCATGACTGTCTCGATCACATGACCTACAAGCGGTACAAACACGATAACAAGAAACAATAACGAATTAAAGAAACATCCTCTATTGGCTGACATTTATATATACTCCTTTTGCGTTTTTTGTAGGGACCGATTGATCGCGTCCTCGTCGCAGTCAATCGCCAACAAGGACGCGATCAATCGGTCCCTACAGACATTTTTTATATTCATAACCATATAATGATACGCATAAGGAACATATTTGTTGTACATGCTACTTCAGCTTAGCAAGCCATTGATGTGGGCAGGGCCGTTGACAAACTGCACAGTGAAGTGGAAAAGCGCACCTTCGCCATACACACTTTCCGCCCATACCTGACCGCCATGCATCCGCACAATTTGGCGCACAGTCGAAAGTCCTAAGCCTGTATCAATCTTTTTTGCATCGGTTCTCACACGCTCATGAAGCTCAAAGATACGATTTATGGCATCCGCAGGAATACCAATTCCATTATCTTGAACACAGATATGTATGGCCCCTCTTTCTACGGCACTGCTGATACATATCTCTCCGCCATTGGGAGAGTGTTTTATCGCATTACACAGCAAAATTTCTATGACCTGCTTCAGTCTTTCGGCATCTCCCATCAGCACGGGAAGCGCGGTTGCCAGTTTTAGTTGTATTGGATGATGCTCTATAGTTGGTTGAATCTGATGAACAACCTCCATAATGAGCGCATTGAGGTCAAGCCAGTTGAGTGTAAGATGCATACGCCTAGTTTCCATACGTTCAAGGTCAAGCATATCGCTTACCATTTGCGAGAGTCGTTGAGCGTCCAGGTGAATATCAATGGCAAATTCTTTCATATCCACAATGTCAAGGTCTTGCTGACACATCATTTCGCTAAAGCCTTGAATAGTGGTGAGCGCGGAGCGAAACTCATGACCGACAACTGAGACAAACTCGCTTTTAATTTTGGTCATCTGCTCGACTTGCGCGTTTGCTTCGTGTAGCGCGGCAAGAGCAGTATCACGTTCACGCTTTGCTCTTTCGCGTTCGATAAGCAAGATGGCTAGTTTTGACACGGCTTCGATAAGGCCAAGTTCGTCCGAGGTGTGCCGAGGATAAACGCGTCCATAATCTAACAAAAGCAACCCAAGCAGTTGTTCCTCTCGACATATTGGAGCAAAGACAACAATAGAGGGATTTTTTTTCATCATGGTATAGGCCATATCCATAATGAGTATCTCTCCCCTTTGTAGCCGCGAAAGCTTTTCTGTATCTCCGAGCAAGCTTTGAATGCTCATGCCATGCATATTTTCGCGCCATTGTTGCTGCTCATGCTCGGAAGTAATTCCTGCTATGCTCATCGGATACAGGGTATCTGCTTGCTGTTCTACAACTGCAAGCATCACCTGCTGACATCCAAGAATGTGGCATGGTAACTCTGCTAGACGTTGCCCAGCGATACTTTCCTGTGTACCATCATCACCAGGTACACTTTGTATGAGAGCTTCTACAATTGTTAGCAAGCCACCGAGTACCTCCTTGAATGAGGTTACAATACTTTGACGCATGAGGTGCTGTTCTTTATTTTCCAAGGCGATATACACCTGTTCAGTATCGTTATTCATGACCGATATCCCTCTGTCTATTAAACGCCTCTATGAGCCTCGACAACTAGGGTACAATGATCCTGTTTCACAATTTAATAAGGATACGTCGGTTGTAGGGACCAATTCATCGCGTCCTCGTGGCAAGCAACCGCCGCCAAGGACGCGATGAATCGGTCCCTACAGATATCCGTCCTCTTTTGTGAAACAGGATCATTGCGGCACCCACGGAATAGAGTTGTCGAGGTTCATCAGAGTTCCCCATAGTTTCTTTTCCGCTTCTGCCTTTAGTGTACACAGTAGGTCATAATTTTTTACACGCTGCGTAGCCACAAATGTGGAGGGCTTTCACGGGATGAGGGAATAATCCGAATAGTATCGCTCTTTACCGACGCCCCCTGCTGGGAGAAAACTGTTGTGCCTTGCTGCATGTCCCATTGCAAGGTATATGTACCGAACTGCGTTGGTGCTTGCAGCGTTACGACTAACGAAGTTGAACTACTTGCATCAACATTTTGTGATAACGCAAGCGGATTACTCGTAGCAACTGTTTGCCCCTGTGCATTTAGCCAGCGATACAGCACCTGTATAGGTTGTGTACCTGAGGAACCAGCGGCACTCCACGTAAAATTACTGGTGTTTTTAAGCGTTAGCTTGACTTGTGCTGACCCACCAGGGAGCATTGTTACAGGTGAAGTATCGCTCGTCACTCCAAAGCGGTAACTTGGAGTAAGTGGTGTTGCCTGCACCGAGACTGGCACAAACTCGACCGCGTCGGCTGCGATTTGCAGGCCGCTCTCACCTGTCGCGTTACTTACCACTACACGCCCATTCATTGAGGCTTTAAAGTAGTATGTACCAAGTCCAATCCATTGTGGTCCCGTATTTTCTTGACTGTATGGTCCTTGGAAAGTGCCAATGTGCAATTCATCGACAGAAACGGAATGCGAGATTTCTGTCCCCACGCTATTCGGGTTCTCGCTATACACGGTATATGGTACCCAACTACTGCTCGCGTAGGTATCGTCAACAAATGCACCAACCTCGTAGTACCCGTCGGATGGGAGAGTTGGATGCCATGTCGCGCTAGCTGTTGTTGCACCATTCGAGGTTGTAGCCCAGTGTAACCCCCCTTGTATATCTACCTTACTTGTAGCGGTCGTCCAGGAACCTGTACTACTCCAACCTGCACTACTATCATCGACGACAACCGCGCCAGGATAGGTTGCGCTTCCATTACTACTCAAAGTTGGCACAGGTGTATTATTGGCAGGATCATCTACCCAAAGATAATTGTCGGGTACGACGTTTGGATCGGGGTAGTTGCCAGTCCAGCCAAAGGGATCGGTGGGCTGCCAGTTGGGAAGGTCGTAGGTTGCCATATGTAAATGTGGCCCTGTTGAGGAACCGGTTGTACCGCTTGTACCAATCTGCCATTGCGTCCCTACCTGATCGCCAATGGAGACGGTAATCGCGCTCAGATGTCCGTAGGCCGTTGTGTAGCCATTACCATGATCGATAGCAACCCACAGACCAAGTGAACTATTATGATCAAGAGGATTATACCAACCTGCACGCGTTACTGTGCCAGCAGCCGCGCTTAACACTGGCTCATACCACATATTCAGGTCGTACCCATTATGTCCATCGTAACAGTTGACTCCACCTGTACAGGAGCCAATCGACACGTTTGTCCACTTCATTCCATCGTAGCGAACAAACGTTCCGTCATTGTCATACCAGGGATGATCGTGATCGACAAAAGATACAGTGCGTGACGAGATAGAACGACTTCCATAATAGGGTCGATGCATAAATGGTGTAGGAGCTGTATTTGCCTTTTTGATCTGTGTTGCCTTCACCGTCTGTATTGTATGCTGCTGATGGGCCGAGGCTGAGATAGTGGGCAACAACAACACAAGCATATTTGTGAGTATCACACACACAATGGCAAGCGAAATACGCCATCGCCAATACATTGATTGCATGAGAGTACACGCCTTTCTCTATTGAAAGAACAATTAGATAAAGCTTGGTGATTGATGGATTTCGTAGGGACCACACTCATGGCGTCCGAGGCGCAATTCATTGCGCGAGTTGCATTCGCAATCTTTCTTGCATAATCTCACGCAACGAATTGGTGCATTATAAAGACTGCACATTGCTTCGCTCGTGCAGTGGACGCCATCAATGTGGTCCCTACAACATGCATCAAATCAAGACCCGTAGAGTATTACAGACGTTTTGATTTCATCATCCCATTGCTATAACATGAGATAATGCGGGCGTTAATTGGGTTGCGGCAGGTCGTGTGGTTGGGCCAGCGACTCGTGCGGACCAGTAGCGTGGCATACCGCCGACGACCTGGTTAATGGGATTGAGCGCAGTAAAGGTGATACTCGCGCTATCGGATGTCCAGCTTGGATTGATGTTCAATAACATACCCGTTTGTTGTGCAGAGACGACTAGCCAGGATCGGCTGCTTTGTACATCAACAACTCCAATTGTGCATTGTAGGGCTTGTGCTTGCTGATTGGCACGAGCATCGTTGACATTTGTACGTGCGATAAATGCGATTTTGCGGCTATCGGGTGACCAGACAGGCATAAAGCCATGACCACCATCGGTATCGGCAAGGTAGTGTGCTTGCCCCCCTTGACTATTCATTACCCACAGACCAGCATTCAAGAAAGGCGTCGCACTATCGGATAGACGCTCATAGGCAATGTGCGAGCCATCAGGCGACCATGTGAATAACCCTAGAATTGATTGTGCTTCACCCACACTTCTCAATAGATGTGTTTGTGCGCTACCATCACGATTCATTAACCACGTGTCGCTACCCATTCCTAATCCAAGCGTGGTTGAGTAGATAATGCGTGAACCATCGGGCGAAGCGGCCGCATCAATGAGATAGGCCGAAGGAACGGAAATGTTCATATTAGTGTGTGCGTTTGTGGCAGCATCTACAATCCACAGGCCGGGATTCCAGCCGTTGTTGCCATCCATTGGGGCATCAGGACCAAGCGGAAACATAGGACGATACAAGAAACTATGTCCATTGCCGCCAGGGAGCCAATGCAGGAAGTTACCCATCACATGCGCTGGCACTAGACTTACGGTCATACGCTGTGTGTCATACACCCACACCTGCTCACCATGATCGCGCATTCCATCAATAGCAACATACTTCCCATCAGGTGAAAGCTGAATTGTTGCCACGCTATCCGAGTTCACCAATCCAAACTCGTCGCCCAGTAAAGCAAGCGTTTCAGGTGTGCCAACGGGTTGACCATTGATCCCTTTGCGGGCACGAGCGATGACAAAACCTCTTGTATCTTTGAGTGTATAATAGATATAGGTGAAGGGCGAGGCACTACGTGGCTTTGTTTGTGAGTGTGCCAGTTGCTTGCCTTGCAGACCAAATGCCGCAACCGTGCCCGTGACAAAGAGCAATAACACTGTTAGTGCTGCAATAACTGAACGTGACGGTCTTCGTCGCATACTATAACTCCATTCATACAAATATTCTGTGAAAATGCTTCGAGCCAGGCAAACATTTTCATCTTTCCTACTCCTCTCTATCGGAAGGTTAGAGCAGTGAGGTAGACATATTTGTATGTGTTGGAGAGAAAAGGACAAAAGTCCCTAGTTAGAGGAAAGCACGAAAGGTTTTCTTTAAGTTATGCCGAATGTACCTGCGGCAATGCATATCCTCTAGACTCTAGCAAATGCGTAAACCACTCTACGGGAGTTTGGTCTTTTGAGTCGGTTTGGCTGTCTGCGAGGAAGAAACGTACATAGAGCGGCAATGACGGTCCGAGCTTATTGAGTAGGTTGTTGATACGCTCTTCAGCATGTTCCCATCTCCCCTTGTATGCACCAAGCCGCCAGCAGTTGTAAGCTTCGTCGTGCAATTCGATAAGGTCTAAGATAATGGGGTCGTGAATATATTTTTCGGCGAAGACACGCGCTATATGGGCGTGATGATTATTGCCCATCTTGGGCTTGAATTCGTTGACGCGATACTTGAATGTGTCATGCACAAGAGCAATCAAGCGCAATTTGGTACGGTCATCTGCTGATGGCTGTTGCCGATCAATATTCGCCAGCACGTCGGCGATATGAAATTGCACGGCCCCTTCAAGATGTCCAAAGCGTGGTTTGCCCCATATAACGCCTTGTTGCCATGCTGGGTCGGCTGCGATGGTACGTTCCAAATCGGTTTCTAGCGAAAAGGGTAAATGCATAACGTTTTCGTTCATGTTGATAAAAATCTCTCCGCGATTCTCATGGTTAGTGGACGATAAATATACTCATAGCAACCAAGAAACTGCACAACACGCCCACCCCAGCCGCGCTTAAAGCGATACACGCCTGCCATTGCCTCGTCTTCCGCCTCTGTTTCTGGGATGCCCCAAAAATCATAAGAGTGTGCGCCACGACTCTTCGCCCAGCGTATCGCCTCCCATTGTAGCAGATAGTTGGGCATGAGTTGTCTCTGTTCGTTGCTCGATGCACCATAGAGATAGATAGCTTGCCGCGCAAATACACTTACAAAAATACCTGCTAAAAGCTGCCCATTAGACTCTGCTAGCAGTAGACGAACGGTATCATTGGGTGTAAATGTACGCCATACCTGAATATAGTATGCCAGCGTGTGAATACCAAACTGGTCGCGTTCGCCAGTCGTCTCTAACAATCTATACCACGCTTGCACATCCTCTATCGTCTCTGCAACGCGAATGGTCACACCTTTGCGTCCCGCGAGACGCACATTGTAACGCCACTTTTCCTTCATCTGTGCCAGTAGCGTTGCTTCATCGGGTGTTATATCGAGGAGAATGGTGCGTAGTGGCTGTATCGGCTGTGTCACATGCATTTTCTGCTGCACCAGATATTTGCGAATAACATTACTCTCATCTGTATCATCTTCCTGACTTACCTCTATACGCAACACGATTGCTCCGTAGAGATGCCGATGGAGTTGCGTAAAGAACGCATCGCATATACTCTGATTTGACCAGTCGAGTACGGGACCCTTTGGAATATATGCAAGATGTCCTACCTCTAGTGGAAGATGAGGCGCGGCACGGCGAAGTATTTGAGCAGCAGCAACAATCTCATTGCTTACAGTATCCCAGAGTGCAACGCGTAGTGGATGCCAACCGGAGGCTGCCTTTAGCTCACCCCAACCCCAACTTTGTAGAAAATGTCCCTGTGGATGCTCATTAACAAAAGAGTCCCACAACTCACGCTGTTCGCTTGGTACAGAACGTAGCATATACTGAGAACTAGGCAGTTGCGGCGACATGTAGTTGAATGCTTTCTTTTTTGATGTTATATCTTACATGATACGCTATCTGTCTAGCGCGTTGCTCACTCTACTGTTCGCTTCATTGAGGATATCACTATGATCCAACTGCTCTCTCAGCAAAAGACAGCGATGCCCCGTGAGCGTGTCGGCTAACGCTTATTCCAACTCGGCTTGCTTGGGATATTGGTTGCCACATCTCCTAACTTGAAATTGGTCCCTTTCAGCGTCTGCTGAAGTCGGAAAGCTGGATGTGTTAGTAAGCATAGCAAATTCCCTTCTTCCTTCTCTCAAAATAAGGGAGTATTACCAAGCTATTTTTAGCGAGTGTGTAAATAAGGAGAGAGGGACAACATCAACAAAGAGATTGTCCCTCTTGCAAGTGGCACAGGTAAATCCCAAAAATTGCTGTTGCTCAGCTGATGACTTTAGATACATGACGATCTGGACATGGCGGCCAAAGAGCACAAACCAGTTCATGAAGACGACCGTTATGGCAGCGACCAGGATAGGTCCCCAGAACGGTAAAAAGAGTGCCGCAGTCACGGGAAGAGTAAGAAATATGGTCCAAATGGTGAGGGAAGTGATAGGAATAAAGAGTGAAAGTGTATAAGTGAGCACTGCAATTCCCGCAAACAGGGAAGAGAGATAGAAATGCTGGCAATTTTTAGATACCCCTGTCGATTAATCCATAATACGATCAGCAAGAACCCCATTATTGTAAAGGCAACCAGATGGTTTAAAAGCTGGAAGCCGTCCGCGATATATTGAATTTCGCCGGACGTCTGCATAAGAAGAGAGAAGAGTACGATACCGCTGAGAAGCCGTCTTTTGCGTAATGTCTCTCGTTCCTCATATGTGTCAGCGGACTATGCTCAGGTGCTGCTATTGCATACCAGCGAGCACTTAATATGTCGAGAAATTGTTTCATAATCTACCTCAGAAAAAGAAGAGCGTTTTCGTTGTTACCTCTCTTTTTTCTATCGGTTTAATGAAGTACACCTGGTTGACTCAAAAAACTCTCGACGCATAAATGCGACTCGGGTATAATGAAACTGGCAAAAAGTAGAACATTGGTTTCATTGAGATTGAGCTATTGGAGTGGATCGGCGGCTCCACCCGTATGGATTACGCGCGCCCTCAACATAGACAGAAGCAATGAGAGACCGCCTCTGTCTGTGAACAATCATTGCGTCACTTCGGCAAACATCTCACTTCACCCTGCTTGTACAAAACGCGTTGCTGCTTGGCGCACAAGAGAAAGGAGTGCGACGAGATCATCCTCTTGTGTCTCATAATGAAGAATACAGGCACGCAGGACAACGTGACCTGAGAGAGTTGTTCCTGTCACAGACGAAAGGCTTCACGTTCAAGGGCAAAGCCAGGGTCCTGTTGGTCGCTGGCATAATGATTGTCAGATGTCATGATGCCTATTCTCCTTCTCTCACGAACGTATTCCGTCGGTGAGACTCTTGCACAAGAGGTCCTGTTACATCCATAACCAGATAGTAGATGCACAGATCAGAGCTGGGATTGGCAAAGGCATGCAAGCAATCCCCTGCATAATAGATGCTGTTGCCAGCAGATAACATATAAGGAGTGCCATCAAGAGTCAACATCAAGGTTCCCTGCTCAATGGCAACATATTCGCGTGACCCAGGAGCGTGAGGAGAAAAGACTCCCGCATCGACGTGAGGAGGAAGCGTTGTTTGCATGAACTCGAATTCAATGTCGGGTAGGACAGGAGAGAGGATACGACGTTCCCACCCAGAGGGATCACGAACGATATCCTGCTCGTCTCGTCTACGCAGGACGACACGTGCATGCTGTTCGTCATCGAGGAAGCGCGCAATACTTGTTCCTAATGCGGTAGCGATACGATCAAGGACAAGAACGGTTGAGACCTTGTTGCCATGCTCAACATCAGAGAGCATACTCCGACTCACCCCTGCTTGAAGCGCGAGAGACTCTAGTGAGAGATGCCGCTGCAAACGTGCAGCACGGATGCGTTCTCCAAGAGCTGAGAGATGCAGTCCATTGGAGAAGCGAGTTTCTTTCGGCATAAGATATTCTCCTTTATAAAGGAGAACATCCTCTATTGTGTTGTCTGTCAAGTGTGAGAAATATTTGTGGAGAGAGATAATGAGAACTCTTGCAAACTACATCTTACAAATAGCTGAGGTCTGGTCATCAATCATCAGATTGCTTTGGGGAAGACGATGAATGTTCAGATTCGCTAATGCGTTGGCGTAGTAGCGGCTCGCGAATTGCTGTTGCATGCAGTTTGCTCGCGCCGAGAAACCTCACGAAGCGCCCAAACCCACGAGCCAATGCCTCGGCAAAGGCCTCATCATTACTCAAAGCCTCATCCTCCAGCCACAAACCCAGGATGACAAATGTGTTGGTCGTCCGGTCGAGTTTGCTGTCGAAGCGCGCGACGAGCCGGTCGCCCCACAAAATCGGTAACGTGTAGTAGCCGAACCTCCGCAGGTGAAGAGGCTTGTAGACCTCCCACACGTAGTCAAAACCGAACAACACCTTGGCTCGCCCGCGCGCGCTGACGTGATCGAGGGGGGCGAGGAAGACGACCTCTTGGGTCGTCGTCGTCTCCAACGGCGTCCACGCCTTCGGCACACGTCCTGCGCTTACATCACGTAGCATTGGGGCGTCACTGCCGAGCGCGTAATGCACCCTTTTCCAGCCTTCAACCTGCACCTCAATGAGGTCTCCATCAGTCAACATCGCCTCAAGCATCTTCTTCGCTGCGCGAGCTGGATCACCACGCCGAAACGAATCACTCGTTCGGTCGAGCCGTGACAGGCCGCTAAAGCTCACGTCCTTTTTAAGTAAGAAGCGATCAGCCTCGGCTTCGTCGCTCTCACGAAGAAGATGCTCGGGCGCGACCTTTTCGGTCAAAGCATATACACGCTCAAAACGCTCGCGATGATGTGTCATCACTTCACCAGTGCGCCACAGATAATATAAGGCGAGCGCGCTGTCCTTGCGACCGCGATAATTCTGCGTTCGTGTGCGCGTTGCCATGGCAAAGTCACGATTGCTCACAACACCGCGTTCGAGCAAGACGGCTCGCATTTCGACGATGGCCTCAGCGTGGTCGTGGGCTATAACGTGGAGACGTGGGTTACTTTCACGTTCGCGGCGCATGACCATGCGCCAATACGGTAGTTCGTCCATCGGTCGCACCGCCAGCCAATCGCCCCAGTCGAAGAACTTGCGCTGCTGATAGGTCACGTGCTCCCACATGCCCGGCGTGTAATCGAGCACGCGACTGTGTAGCATGATGTCCTGGCTGCGCGCGATGATATGCAATGGGTCGAGTTGCAAGTACTCCATCGCATGCATAGCCTGCTCGGTTCCCTCGATGCCTCGCCAGCGACGACCCGGCCACAAGCCCTGCTTGCCGAGGATGAAGCGACGGGCTGTCTGGATGGTGATGGTGAGCATAATAACCTCTTAGAGAGCCTGGCGACCAGACCTTTCTGCTTCTCAACTGCAAATTTCGCTGTCTGTATCGTAACATATTTCGTCAAAGTTACCTACAACCTATTTCAGAAAGTATCTCTAGCCAGAACATTCTCACTTGCCATGCTTCCCATACCTCGCCACACTCATAATGAGTGAAACTAGACAGCTTCAGACGGAACATTCTATAGCTTCTTTATGTGAAAATTTGTACAATAAAGCGAACTTCAGAAAGTAATTGTAAGCAGTGAAGCTAAAGTTAAGAATTATACCTGATAGATAAGTAGGATAATAGTTACTTATTCAACTCTACACCTACCCCTGACTGATAGGGAAAGTTGTTACATCAAAGCACGGTACTATAAGAGGCATAGTATTTGACATCAATAACATTGCGTCACAATGGTTACGAACGCGGTTCATTGCGTGGAAATGTACCACGTTCAACGCGAAAAGAGGAAGCAAAGAACGCCTCGAGTTCTCCACTTCCTCTTCGTGCTATAATAATTTTGTGCATGAAATGCTCGACACCCGTGTAAGGGTGTCGAGGCATTGAACAATCAAAGGAAGTACTTAATCTACAGCCTCTATAGGTGAGGCATATCAAACCACCGAAGGACAGTACTTAATCTACACATCACGCTCTCCTCATCTACGCTACTATCGAAGGTAACGACGCCGAACGCCGCGCTTGCTCTAAAGAACTCTTCTTCACGACGTGACGATAGCTTCACAGGGGCAGCGTCTAATGCTTCCTTCAGGGCCAGCACATCCGCCTTTTTGAAAAAGCGTACTTTTGGCCCGGGGATATGAGGACGAGAACGCATCTCTGGAACGAGACGACCCATTTGGACAAGACTATCAACCCTCGACGTAGCAAGCCCTAGTAGTTTCGCCGCTTCACCCGTCGTACAATACTCATCGCTATACACATCATGAAACTGACACGACAACCGACCATCGGGCAAGGTGACAGGTTCTATCATTCCTCGCAAGCGTTGCTTTGCTTTCTTTTCACTTCCCGTTACATCCTGATTTGCGTTGAGTCCCATCATCTCACGCACTAACTCGGGGGAACGCATCGTACTAGGAACATCTCCAAAACCATAGCGTAGTTCCAACACCTCGCGTTGTTTCTCAGGCATCGCCACCGCAAACACTCGCTCGAACGTCGCAGCTAACTCCTGTTGACGTGTATCCTCAGACGACCACCACCGACTGATACAACCCTACAAAGGACTTCGTATCTTCTGCAATCTCATAGCGTTCCATCATGCCTTGCAGACTTCCCACCTCTCGCCGCTTTGCCAGTGTCAGCACATTCTCTAAGGTTTCCTCAGCAATCTCCATTGCCTCGGCAATCTCTGAGAGTAACGGTTGACGACCAAACTGCTTGCGTAACTGGGACTCAACGATTTTCTTACGCGTCATGGTATCGTGCGTATCCCATGATAGCCGAATGAAAGCATCTAGACCGATTGACCGCCTTTAAAATCGCTTGTTTCATCCAACTCATAGCAAACACGCGAAACTCCACCTTTTCTAACTTGACATCATCATAGCGATCAAGGGCATCCAATAGCCCAATATTGCCCTCTTGGATCACATCCAACAATTCCATTGACTGAAAACGAAACAGACGACGCCGAGCCATCGCCACCACTAACGGCTGATACACCTCGACCAGCTGTTCACGAGCGTTCCGAGCCAGAGACAACACCCATTGATTAGGAACTGATTGCCGCCGCTCAACATTGCCCCGTACCAATCGCTGGAGCAGTTTCCTACATTCCTCGTCGGAAATTGGTTCTCTCCAATCCAGTTCTCGAAAGTATTGATCTTTGGCTGACAGTGAAATCATACGATCAGCCCCGGACAATGCCTCAAAACGCTCATCTTCATTCACAAATGTCATTGCATCAGGCCTTTCCTCTAAAACGGCACTCTCATACACATTTACAAAGCTAGACTTGATGTGACATAGTGACATCGAGAGCCTAGCAACGCCGAACAACGTTTACGACTTCTCACAGCAGCAACGGTAGTTGCAGATGTTGGTTACGAAGCCAACAATAGGAGGCCATATTTTATGAACGTTGTCATTCTTGGCTGTGGCCGCGTTGGTGCATTGCTTGCGATGCAGTTAGATAACGCAGGACACGCCGTTACCATTCTCGACAGTAGTACCGACGCCTTCCAACGCCTTGACCCCGACTTTAAAGGCGATAAGTTGACGGGAAACGGCGTCGATGAAGAGGTCTTGCGCCGCGCCCATCTTGAAAAAGCCGATGCCTTTATTGCTGTCACAAATGGCGATAATCGGAATATCATGGCAAGCCAAATGGCGAAAGAACTCTTTCATGTCAAAAAGGTACTCTGCCGTATTTATGACCCATTACGCGAGAGTACCTATAAAGAGCTAGGACTAGAAACCTTCTGTCCTACGCTTCTTGGAGCCAATATGCTCTTCACTGCTCTTAGTAGCAAGAAACAGCCAGGAGCAGTAGTACCAGAAGGAAAAAGATAAGAGGCATAAGTCTATGTATATTATTATTGGAGGCGGTGGCGACGTTGGCTACTATCTCGCACGAAACCTGCTGAACCGTGGACACGAAGTATTGTTGCTTGAAAAGCAAAGCACACGTCAGCAACTACTCGCTGACGAATTAGGTCCGTCAGTGGCAAAAGGCGACGCATGTGAGGCAAGAACGATGGAAGATGCTGGTGCCAGACGTGCTGATGTAGTGATCGCGGTAACGGGCGAAGATGAGGACAATCTGGTTATCTGCCAGATGGCAAAGCAACGCTTTAATGTCAAACGAACTATCGCACGTGTGAACAACCCGCAGCATGAAGAGCTGTTCAAGCAGCTCGGCATTGATATCACGGTTAGCCCAACACGCTCAATTCTTGCGCTTATCGAGTCTGAACTTTCGCGTCCTCCATTCTTGATGCTTATGACCTTGAAGAAGGCTGGCCTGGAAATTGTCGAAATGACAATCAATCCAAAATCAAAGATTGTGGGCAAGCGACTCTCAGATGTGAACTTGCCGCGTAGCTCAAATCTCGCGCTCATCATTCGTGGTGCCGAGCACATTTTCCCTGACGCTACTACGATACTCATGGCGGACGACGACGTATATGCCCTCGTCAACCATGACGGAGAAGCAGAACTTCAACGTACCTTCGGTGGATAAAAAAATTGGGATGGGGTGTTTTGGTTCAACAATATTGTTGAACCAAAACACCCCATCTCAGTATCCTACTCTTTTCCTACCTCTACATGGTCATCCAGACTTCTCTCTTGTGGCACAGTTTGAGTTTGTGTTGTTCCGCTAACATCACCACCACCATCCGTGGACGGTCTAAGAGAATTGCTGCCTAAACCACTATCAAGCATACTTGTGCGCCTCCGTCCACGAAAAGTGGGCATCGTGGGACGCCGTATTTCCCAGGGAGCGCGTTTCTTTGCCAGCATCTGGTCGGGGGTCTCGCCTCGTGCGGAGCGATAGATACTCGCAATCACCACCCATATCGCCGCGACAATCGGCGTTGCAATCAACGCGCCAAAAGGACCAAACAGTTGAGCAAACACGAGCAACGCCAGGATAGAGGCGACAGGATGCAAGCCAACGGCATGTCCAACAATACGCGGCCCAAGAATGTTGCTTTCAAGCAATTGGATCACGATAAACGCCACAATAACCCATACTGTTCTTGGAAACGGGTCTGGAGAAAGCAACGAGATTGCAATCGCAGGAACAGAAGCCAACGCAGGTCCAACCATCGGAATAGTTTCAAACAGAAACCCCAGGACACCAACAATAATTGCAAACTGACCAAGCCCAGTACCAGCACAGACAAGACCCGCAAGCACGCCCACAATCGCCGCTAATGTTAGCTGCCCACGAATATAGTTTCCCACGACGCGGTTGAGGGCATCCTCAAACACTAATACATGCGACATTTGTCGCTGCGGCACAATGCTGATGATACTGTCGCGAATACGCTTTCCGTCCAGGAGAAAGTAAAAGCTGAGTACGCCAACAAGAAAAATGTCCAGAAATGTACTACTGACAATAAACACGATATTGATGGCGTTGGTCGCGGCTAGCTGTGCATACGTCACCGCCTGCCCACGTATCTGATCAATTGCCTGGTTCACTGTTGAGGCGGGAATACCTGCTTGATTTTGTAGAAACTTCTCAAAACTGTTCAAGTCTGGTATTCGGCTAAAGTAGTTTGTAACAGTACTTGAAAATGTCTGAATTTGTCGAATGAGCGAAATGACAAGTGCGGAACCAATTGCGCCTAATATGGCAATTACAACGAGAAAGATAACAAGCGTTGCCACAACCCTCGGAATACTGCGTTTGGTGAGAAAATTGACGAGGGGAGTCATTAAAAACGCTATTGCCATTGAGACGAGTAAGATCACAATAATATCAACGAAGCGACCCGCCACGATCCAGGTGGCCCAGAGAATGACACCGATACAAATTGTACTGATTAGAATATCACGGGTACGTTGCCAATTCGTATGATCCATGCGTTTTATCCTTTGGATTGATTTGCGCGTTAGATGTTGCATATATTTTTTTTATAGCCATTCTTAGTATTGTGACAGATTTCGTTGAAAAGGACAAGGGAATTTTCATACATCTTGTTCCTATGTTATTTTCATATGGTCATTTCGTCTACTATAGTAAGTATAGGAAATATATGTATGCGCCTCTTACTCTTAATAAAACAGCTTGAAAGAGAATACTTATTCATGGATCTCTCTAACACAACAATAACGGTTACACACCTTTGTATAGCTTGGACACTTTTCGGTGCTCTTCTCGTCTGGATACTTCTTTTCGCGTTTCTAGCACTTCGTCCAGAAACCAAACAAGAGATCGAGACAGCGGAAAATACATTTTATAGTAGTACATCATCAACCAGTACACCTCCAGCTATAGCTCGTGTGGGTGTTGCTCAACCAGCAATGGCATCATCAGCACATATCTACGAGACAGCCAACGAAGTTGCTCATTCAGCATAATAACAAAAAGAAAAAGGGTTACGCTTGGAGTCCTTCCGAGTGCAACCCTTTCTTCATTCGGCAACATATTAAAGATGTATAGCATCACTTGGACGTGTCGGACGAAATGTACCATTATCATTAATAAACACGAAGTGACTATCCTGTACATTGACCACAACATCCGGTTTCCCATCCCCATTCACATCCTTGAATGTCAGCGTCACTGGAGCTAAATCCTGGTTTGGCCCAATAAGCACCGGACCGATTAAGATTTTAGCTTTGGAGCAATCACCAGCCGGACACTCAATTACTTCAACATGCTTTCTAAGATTAAGTGCTATAAAATGACTTTTATTCACATTCGAGTCGCCATGTCCAACAACATAATCATACTGCGATGTACGTGGACGACCATAACGCAGATCATCCTGTTCAACATGCCACCAACTCAGAAATGTTGTTAACAATATCCAACAAAGTAGCATGCCAATCATGGCGAGTCCGACATAGACAAGCCAGTGAAACCGTCGTCCAGTGGTAGGAGCTTTTAACAAACCAGATGTGCGTTGTGATACGTCATCCTCAAGGTCCTCAACAACACGCCTTCGCGTCGGCTGCGCTGTGGGCATACTTTGTGTCACCATCCGTCGTGGGGACTGCACCGCTGGCATGTTCTGCGTCACCATTCGCCGAGGTGGTTGCGCGACAGGAACGCTCTGCGTGACCGCACGTTGCGGAGATTGAAGAGACGGCATGCTTTGCGTTGCAGTTCGTCGTGGAGGAATCGTGTTTCCACCTGTGCGCCCTGGATTTGACGAGGTACGATGTTCACGCGTTGATGACATTTGTACATCTGCTGTTGGTCGTCCAGTTTCTGTTTTCACATCGCTATTATAGCGACGTGCGCTGGTTGGCATACGAGAAGGCCATACGTCATCGTATTCCTCATCTTCGGAGATATCTGGTCGTGGGTTCCGCGTGTTCGCAGCATCTCCTGAACGACGCTGCGGATAGTTCGGCTTTACGCCCTGTGTGTGACTCTGTTGATCCACATTGTCACCGTCCTCTCTAAGGGGTTTTTTTGAGAGTTTTTTGGAACAAATGTTCTAGCGGATTACTGTGCTAATGATACACTAGAGCGAACGTATCTGTCAATGATTTTTGGAACAAATGTTTGAATACTAATAAAAAATTTCGTATTGGAAGAATCAGAGTTCCGTAAGCCACACAGGTGCCCTACGGAAGGCGATAGTTGTCTCCACCCATCATAACACTACCGTTGTTCGTTACAAAAAGCTCCCTACCTTCGATTTATTATTATTAATTGGTCCTAGTCTATTGGAATATTGCGCAATAATATTGTAGTATTAACCAATAGAAGCGTGTGCTATGCATAGAGGAATTACTGTTTTGTGTCTCTTACTATCGGAAGAAGATGAGAAAAAGGGACACTAGTCATTTGACCACTACATTCATCAAAACGTACTATTTTACGGGTTTGTAACATTCGCTTTTTCTTGTTGTTAACAATGAGAAAAATGGGTACTTCATGCCCATAAATCTCCTTGCGTAGTCACCACTGTAGTACTTTTTACCCGTTTACGAACGCCCGTATGCTTCTCTCGTAATTTGGTAGCTTTATCAAAAGAGGGTTTAATAATAGCTTGCGCTTGCTCCTCTGGTTCGTGCTGTATACTACTCTCAAGCTCTACTATAACATCAAAGATAGAATTACGACGTACCTGCACCCCTGACCACATACTTAGTATTGCTTCGAGCGTCTCATCTTCACACATCTGTAACACGTTCTCATGCCTTCTAAGTTCTTGTATTGCATCTAAAAGTACTACTGACTGCGTTTCACCTATCCAGGCAAGAAACGTTTGTCGGGTTTGCTCCATCCATGTCGAAGTATACAAGCCAACACCGACAGAAAACACGATCTCTTCATTGATAATGCCTGCAACCGCTTGTTGTAGTTCTGTGCGACGATAGCAGTGTAACACCTCGGCACATACTCGCTCACTCAAAAAACCTTCGCGTTGAATGCGTTCACGCACTACCACTACATCAATTTGTGCCAGTCGTTCAGCAAAATCATCATAACAAGTGCGTAAAACGGCAAGCAACTCTGTCGCGGAAAGCTGTCCATCGTAGAATACTATTGGAAATGCGGAGAGGATGCTCGAGAACGCATCTTTGGCGTCCCTCGGCAGCGCAAGTACAAGATCATTGCGTTCTTGAAGTTGCAACAATTTTTGTAGTTTGCGTTCACGATAGGTAGGCGTCCAAAAGCCCAATATTTCTACATAGATACGGTGTTGTGCGCGTGTCAGTGCAAAGTCTGGAATAAAGATGCTTTTTTCAAGTAGCAACGGCTCTGGTTCACGCTCTAGCCGCCAACCATCGGCCCCTTGACTTGTTGCGAGTGCGGTGAATGCTTCCGCAAAGAATTGTTCTATACTACTATCGAATATCTGCGTCTCTTCGGTTTGCTCCTGTGAGCCATCGTGTTCCATTGCAGGGAGTAAGTTTAATAGCGCAGCGTCCATCTTAAATGTATAGGAGCGTTGTAGGAAATGTACCGTTGCACTTGCTTCTGCAATAGTGTTAGCGAGCGAGGGCTTTTTTGTCTTGCGCGCTGTCTCTACACGAGCAACGCCATATCCCATCAAGATACGGCATAAGCGCGCCAACCGCAATCCGTACTGCTGTGCGGCTCCCGTCACCTCTTGTGGACCATATAACGTTAGAGAGAGAAGTGGAGGCATCCCCGGCAATGTTTGTTCATACGCTAGATCATAATATACGCCAATCTTACGTGCGATATAGCAAAGCCGCTTAATTACCGCGCCTACACCGGTGGTTGGAGAAAGTTGGTTTTTGCTGAACGCGTTGCAGTCAATCAAAAAGCGCACACTCGATGCATTAAAGAGTGCGGCTTCAAAGGCCCCTTGGTTGTACAACGTCACTACCTCTTGTGGAGTTGGTGGAGCAGCAGTTGTGCGTACCAGTCGCGCCTCATCATCGGTATCTATCGTCAGCAGGTATTCGAGTTCATCGAGCGTAAGAGCGTACATCTGCGCGAAGGTCTCCAATGCATTGCTCCGAGTCTGAGCATCCAGAAAGCCTGAATAGTGTTCATTAATATAGTTGTAAAGAGTCAGGCGAAGTTGTATGGGCGAAGTAATTTCCGCGAGGTCTGGTTGCTTGCTCAGTGTCTGTACAATCTCTCCCCACTCATATTGCCGCCACACATACCAATGGCTTAAAGTAGCAATCAGACAGTGAGCAAGACGATACTCACCAACACATGCTCGTGCATCGTCAAGTGAGAACAGACGTTGTGGTTGACCAAGCAAGCGTTCATAGTATACAATAAGCTGTGCTATCTCGTGACTTAGCTCACCCGCTTGTAAGAAGTGGAGCGCGACGGTGAGTTCACCCTGCTGTCGGCGTATCGTTTTTTTGACATCTTGTAAACTAAAGCGCAATGCTATACCTTCATTCTTATGTTCTTTTTGTTTTTATAGTAGTATTCCATTTTATCATGACAGATGTGGAAATGGAGCATCACTATCATATGTCTAAACATATAAGATATACTTCCTAAAACATTGAACATTCGTCTTGTTTCTGTTATGGTAAGATTGGGGAACCCGCCCAACTCAATATTGATACATTTGGAGAACACGATGAGTACAGTTCCACAAAAGCTTGGCAAATACGAACTGCGACAACCGTTGGGTCGGGGCAATATAGGGGAGGTATGGAAAGGCTACGATCTTCAATACAAACGCGATGTAGCAGTGAAAGTTATTCATACCGACCTACAATCTGACCCAAACTTTATGCGACGCTTCACAACTGAAGGTCAGAAAATTGTGTCGCTCCGCCATGATAATATCGCATCGGTCTATGATGTTGCCATTGCCCATGAAGAACAATCGACGAGCACCACTGCATATATCGCATCGGCATATATCGAAGGAAAAACGTTAGACAAACATATAGCGACCACACACACTAAAGGTGCGCTCCTCTCGCTTCCTGATATCGTTTATCTCTTCACTAGTCTTGGTGTTGCCATCGACTACGCACATCAACAGGGTGTCATTCATGGCAACATCAAGCCTAGCAATATTCTCCTCGACCAGCGTTATAAAGAACATTTTGTGCTTGGGGAACCGATGCTTACCGACTTTGGTTTGCCTCTTTTACTCGGTGCCACAGAAAGTGTCAGCACACCTCATTATATGTCACCTGAGCAGGCAAGAGGTGATATGCCAAATAATCGTAGCGATATCTACGCGCTAGGCGTTATTCTCTATGAATTATGTACAGGCACAAAGCCGTTCCGCGACGAGAGTTCGGTTGCGGTAATGATGCAACATATGAATACACTTCCCACACCACCAAGGCTCATTAATACTCAGTTGCCACCAGCACTTTCAGAGGTCATTTTGCGTGCAATGGCGAAAGATACAGCGACGCGCTATCCAATGGCATCGCTACTGGCGACAGCTATCGCTGATGCATGCTCTATTCGTCCGACCATCACCATGCCACTTACAGCTATCGCAGAGGAAGAAAGTGCCTATCACGCGGCAAGTGGTCAATATAGCTCGTTTCTTGGTGTTTCACAACCGACAGGTCCAACAAAGCAAGTAAAACAATTTTTGTCGCAACCAATGCCGCGTGTTCCCACAACACCTCATAGAGCGACTCCTACAATGCCAGCAGCTAACGGGCATACCATTCCTGTATCAGGTGTTTCAGAAAAACAGCGTGCGGTTGCATCCATTCCCGCTCCAATCACGAAGAAGATACCAACACCACTACCAATAAGCTCTTTGACAACCAATATAGTTCCGCAACCACCATCAACAGTCGAGAAGACTACGCAACCTTCTATCATTACACACGCGTATTCACCTAGTGAGTCAGCGGTGCTTCCCAACACGTCAGTTCCAATAGTGACTCGCACTAAACGCTCGCGTCTGACAGACATGCCTGTGTATGCGGTGCTTGCAATCTTTGCTATCGTCCTACTTGTCGCCACAGGTATCATTGGTAGTGTCTTGCTTAATTCGCAAGGCGCGATTTCCGCACCAGTGGTAGGGCATGTATTTTTTCAGGATGATGCACTGGGTCACGAGGATGTACTGCGTCTCGACATGCAGAATATTCCTGCACCACCACAGAACAAAGAGTATCAGGCGTGGCTACAAGACACCTCTCATCATATGCTGCCACTTGGCACACTTGCGCTGAACAGCGATAGCGCAACCTTAGTTCATCCAAGTGATGGACACCACACAAATCTGTTGTCTATCACGCAAGCGGTGCTTGTCACCACCGAAAATGCAGGTCAAAAACCTTCCACGCCAACTGGTGATGTAGTGTATAAAACAACATTGAATACGGCATCATTTCAATACATAAAGAATATTCTTTATCAAACGCCCAACTTTCCCTCGGACAATAGCGTCATTGTAGATATGGTAGAGACGATTAAATCAATCAACGACAAAGCAGGTAGCCTGGTAGATAGCGTTAGTGGCACACATGACTACGCGTTAGCGAAGCGGCAGGCGATACGTATTATAGAGTTAGTTGACGGGACGCAGTACGCCAAGCAGTCCGGTGATCTGCCGAAGAATATACCAAGCGAGGTCGATGCCAAGGTGGGCTTGCTCTCTTCCCCAACGCAATCGGGGTATATTGACACACTAGCGACGCAGTTAAATAAACTGCAACAAACTGCAGGAAGCGATGCTACGTTACTTCAACATATTCAGAATGTGAATAGTGCGATCACTGATCTACGCGCCTGGATACAACAATTACGTACTTACAATGTACCACTCGTACATGCCGCGAACATTGCGAACCCGGCACTCTTGAGCGACGCGCTACAAGTTAGACAAATCGCATCCGATGCCTATACAGGGCGCACTGTTCCACCTAACGACGGACCACGACCGATACTAGGTTCCGCTGGTGCGTATCAAGCCTACTTAGAGTGTCAATACCTAGCAACCCTCGACATCAAAAAAGTGTAAAAAGCCGATGGAGTTGCATGATTGAACAATATGCTCAATCATGCAACTCCATCGGCGTAGACTATTTTCTTCTCTGAGCTATCCCTTCCTCGGTTGTACCACTTGTAATTAACTCGTACAGTGTGGCCTGGCCCTGTTTGGGACGTAAGATGCGACCAAGACGTTGAATATACTCACGTTTAGTGCTGTTGCCACTCACAATGATCGCAACGCGACAATCAGGTACATCCACCCCTTCATTGAGAACGCGTCCACTCACAAGCTTGCTATACTGCCCAGAACGGAAACGTTCAAGAATGATGCGTCGCTCCTCAGCAGGAGTTTTGTAGGTGATACTGGGCAGACAGAAACGACGACTGATTTCATCGACGACCTGATTATATTCTGAGAAGAGGATAATCTGATCGTTAGCATGAAGCCGCAATAACCGTTCTATTTCGGTATACTTCGCAGGTGTATTCATGGCGATATTACGTGCTTCGCGCCATGCCAGCATCGCAATCCGCGCCTCTGGATCACGCGCACTCATGTAGATAATCTTCTGTTGAAAATCTTCTGGTGTCTTAATTACAATGCGTCGTCTCTGCAGAAATGCGCGGTAGATACGGCGTTGCTCGGCGTAACGTGCCTCATCCTCTGCCGATAATGCAATCGTTACCTGTTCCTCGTGATATTGGGCAAGATAGTTGCCCTCAGTCAATTCAGAAGGCGAGCGTCGATAGACTACAGGACCAATTAACACATCTAGATCGGCATGCGCCATGTCACTCCGTTCGGGTGTGGCACTCAAACCAAGGCGAAGTGGCGTAAAAGCACTTTCGGCAATCAAACGATAGGTGGGTGCGGGCAAATGGTGACACTCGTCGAAGACGAGTAAACCAAAGTGGCGCAACTCACGTGGGTAGAGGGCTGCTGAGTCATACGTGATAACCGTGATTGGCTTGATATCTTTTTCGCCACCACCAAAAACACCAATCTCGTCTATAGGTATGGAAAGAGCGGCTGATAACGCGACACGCCACTGTTGTAGTAGGTCAATCGTTGGCACTACCGCCAGTGTCCACAAACTCGTTTCATGAATCGCCATTGCCGCAACAAAGGTTTTGCCCGCACCCGTTGGCAAAACAACTACACCTGTACTGGACTCCGCAAGCCAATTTGCCAACGCCTCATCTTGATAGGGACGTGAGTCAAGTGCTAGTGTTGTCTCAAAGGGTAACACTGGCCGTTCCTCAAATACTACAGTAAAAGGTGTATCTTGCTGCCGTAGGGCAGCCTTGATAGCTGTGAAATGAATAGGATAGGTACGTAAAAAGGCATACCGCTTATCCTGCTCAATATCTCTACTTATCTGCGTAGAAAGATATGGCCCAAATAGCGTCGCGAGTAGTGCTGAGAGCGATAGAGAAGTATATTCGTCTGCTGGCGTGATGGTGAGATCGCGCCCACGCAGATCAAGTGTCGTGATGGTGGTCATATGTGCATTCCATGTTCTTTAAGCAAATGAGAAAGTTGATGTGAGAGTTTAGATGTATATTCATGCTTCTGGCGTAGCCTGTTGCTTTCATCAAGTAGAGGAGAGAGCACAACATCCGTCATGCTTCGACCTTTTGCCTCTTCTACAGACCAATAAAGCGAGCGTCCACCCCGTTCAATTAATGCGGCATTTCCTGCGAGCAACTCGGCATCTACAGCTTGGCACACATAGACTGGTCGCTTTTGCGCTAACGCTCCATTCGCAGCATCCCATGTTCCACCTTGCATATTTGACTCGGCAACAATGACGATCTGCGCCAGACCCGTCACTACTTTGTTACGTGCCATTGCGCGACTGACAAGCCAACCAGCGTCGGGATGAAATTGGCTTAGTACTAATACCTTGCCGCGCTCGATCTTTTGTGATATCTCGGTCATTTGGGCCTTGCTTAACATATGTATTCCATGCGGCAATACTACTGTGGTACCGCCATCTGTACTCGTTGCTCCATCATAAGCAGCGCGGTCAACACCACGCGCATAACCGCTAATCACGTTAGCATTATGCTCGGCAAGATAGCAAGCAGCGACTCTTGTAAATGCTAAACTCAATTCACTAGCTTTACGTGAACCAATAATAGCAATAGTCATGTGCTCAAGCAATTGTAAATTACCTGTATAAAAAAGGATAGGTGGTAAATATGCAGATTGTAGTGTTGCTTTCAAGACACGTGGATAGTGTGCATCAAGAGCCGTTAGTATTGTGATAGCACGAGTAGCCATTTTTGCTACAACCGCGCGTTGCTCTGCGATATGCCCTCGCGCCTCTTCGAGTTGCATAACCGTCTTTTCATTCAGGTGACATGCTGTCATCCACTCCTGTGAGTTGGCAGCAAAAAATGCTGTAAGCGTTCGTTTGCCCTGAATGCACCATCGTTCGATAATGTCATTAACAATACTATGTGATAATCCACTTTTGTACGTTAAGAGTAGCCAGTATGCTTGCTCCTCGCTCTCCATTGTTTCCGCTCTCCCTACTGATTATCAGAATGATAGGTACGTGTAATTGTGAAGGGGTACACAGCCTTTACACCAGCTTGTACCAGTATCTTTGCAGACTCTTGTAGTGTATAGCCGGAGTCATAAATATCGTCAATCAAGAGCACTACCTGGTCTGCAATGATCGTGGTAGGTTGCAAAAAGAACGCATCTTTCACATTTTCTTCTTTCTGCACACGGTTCGTCAGGCTTTTCTGCTTGCGTGTGGTACGAGTCTTTGCCAGGATAGGAAGATATGTTAGACCCAACATATCCGCTACTTGCCGCGCAAACAAATCAACTAACATATTTCCTTGACTTGTTGATGGTACGCTTACTACAGCTTGTAGTGTGTGTATAGGATAGCGTGTACGTACAATCTCTACGGCGCGTTGAACAATACTTAGGGCAAAGGGACCGCCATTTTCATATTTACTCAGTGCAACCAATTTTCCGATATGACTTGTACCATGATAGGACAATGACCAGCCAGCCTCATATACAGGTATATTGTTAAGCGTGTATGCCTCTATCAGTGGAAGATGTTCTTGCTCAAGAAAATGTGTCACTGATGCTTGTATTCTTTCCGTGGGTCTCACAAGTGGAAAGTTTTCGCCTCGGCATGTGCTACAGACACCACAGTTCTGCACATCAGCATCCCCCATATATGCTGTTATATACCGCATGTAGCAATGCATGGTTTGAGCGTAATATTGCATGTCACGCAATTCCTGTAGTTTTTGTTGGTGTATCGTTTCGTAACGAGAGAAATCTAATTGAGGATAAAAGCTAGCATCCTGCATCACAATCGAAGCTAGCGTCGGACTTACATTATAGGTATGCATGATACTATTGGATGTAATACAATGCTGTTCCTCAAGGTTTGCTAAGATGACACGTAGCGCGGTTTGAGATAAGCCTGTTTTCAGCAGCAACGTTTGTTCATCTACGCCTATAGGATTGTGAGCAATCTGCGACCAGACTGCTTTATACTGCTTTTCCTTTGGGCGATCACTCTCGATAAGCTGCTCCTGTATCAGAGTATCAGCAGGATCATACAGTAAAATACACCATGCAGTACTGCCACCACGACCAGCTCTGCCTATCTCTTGATAATAGTGCATGAGAGATGAAGGTATATGATAGTGAATGACGAAGCGAAGATCAGACTTGTCTATTCCCATACCTAGCGCGTTTGTTGAACAAACTACGTGATAGATGTTTTTCATTAATCCTTGCTCAACACGCTGGCGTACACTGCCTTCACGTCCTGCATGATAATATTCAGATGGAATATCACGTGCGTTAAGAAATGCGGAAACCATCTCAGCATCATGGCGCGTTGCGGTATAGATGATGCCTGTATCAGAGCGGTCTTGCAAGACGGATGCCAAGTAACATAGCTTTTCCCAATCTCCACAGAGACGAGTAATATGAATGTAGAGGTTTGGACGTTGCATCGTACCACGTATCACTCGTGCGGCCCCAATTTGTTGCAGGATATCCTCTTCAACACGCTTGTTAGCAGTTGCGGTCAATGCTAATACAGGAGTATTTTCTGGCAAAGGAGCGATCAGGTCGGTAATACGCTGATAGTAAGGGCGGAAGTCATGACCCCACAGCGAAATACAATGGGCCTCGTCAATCACAACCATGCTAATACGCAGTGTAGAAACGATGCGTTGCCAGAAGACGCTACCTAAACGTTCAGGTGTGACAAAAAGGATTTTGAGTTCGCCTGCCTCGGCACGCATAAGCGTTTCTCGATTTTCTTGTGTGGTGAAATCCGAACTGAGGATAGCAGAAGGAAGCTTATAGGCCGCGTTGCACCGTTGACATTGGTCGCGCATCAACGCCTTCAGGGGCGAGAAGACGATGGTGAGATGAGGATAATACAAGCATGTAATCTGAAAGAGAAGCGATTTTCCCCACCCTGTACGCTGAATAGCCAGGATACGCCTTCCTTGTACAAGCTGTTCAATGATCTCGCGTTGCCCAGGATGAAAGTCCGTTGAAATATGGAAACGCTCTCTTAGTAACTTTTCGGGTGGACATTCCCGCCATATTATACTTGACTCCATTGGCACTATACAATCCTCAACAATTATGTAAATGGGCGTATAAAAAAGCGAGTTTCTATATGTCGATGCATATTGTAATCGAGAGCAGAACGAAAGTCAACAAGAAGAAGTTGAAATAATTTAGAGTCACATATGTGTTAGTAATAAAAAGGAGGTGCTCACTCTATGCCAAAAATCACAACCAAGCAAGAACTCATAAACTACTTTGCGGAAAAAAGCCAGCGCGCTTATGAAGGGAACGCATATATTGAGACAGTAGTCTCTATCCTGATGCTATTGGACGAGACAGATAATATTCAAGAGATTAAGTCAACCGTGCGCGCGATGAACCGCGAGAAGCTGGCAGAGATACAGCGTACAGACGATATCGCAACACGCATCGAGCAACGCAAGCAGTTAGCTGTTTACGATGATTGTCTAACACAACTACGCGGCATTCCGGTAAATTAGGTATTTAGAACGGAGACAACGAATTATGGAGATTGCAGATGAAAGCACTACAAACGAGGCACCACAGGTACAGGCAAGAAGTATTGCCCCAACGCTCAAACGTTCTCCACTGATTATCGCTGTAGCTCTTTTCTATATTCTGCTATGGAGTTCGGCCTTCATCGCTACCAAAGTTGGGGTTACACATAGTCCACCACTTACCCTGCTGGCGGCACGCTTTCTCACCGCTGCACTGCTGATGGCACTGCTTGCGTGGGTTTTGAAGTTACCTTTTCCTCAAGGATGGCAAGCATGGGGACGTTTGGCACTGTTTGGACTCCTCAATTCCGCGATCTATCTCGGCTTCAATTATGAAGCGTTGCGCTATCTCTCTGCCGGTATGGGGTCAATTATTTCCGCGACAAATCCACTGCTGCTAACCCTCATCGCACCGCTTGTGCTGCGTGAACGCTTGACATGGTGGCGCATCCTGGGTCTCCTGCTCGGCTTTGGCGGCGTCCTCTTTGTCATGGGTGCTAGACTCAGTGGAAACGCTCATCTCGACACTGCTGGTGGGATGCTAACATCCTTTATCGGTACCGCGTGTCTCGTTGGAGCTACTGTGCTGTACAAACGCTATCCACCGCGTGAACATGCCTTCGTTGTCAACGCTGTACAACTGGGTGCGGCAGGTCTCGTGCTACTTATTCCAGTATTTCTTTTTGAGCACCCAACACAGGTGCATATTGATACACCGCTTGTCTGGTCATTTCTCTATCTTGTACTGGTGATAAGCATCGGTGCGTCATTGCTCTGGTTCTGGCTCTTAAAGCAGGGTGAGGCCAGCACAGTCAGTTCTTACTATTTTCTAACGCCAATCTTTGGTCTTGCCCTTGCGGCCATTCTCCTGGGTGAACCCTTTGGACTACGTGATGCGCTCGGACTCGTTGCGGTTGCAACAGGTATCGCATTAATTAACCGTCCTATAAGAAAGAAGCTATAACAGTGCGAGTGCTGTTATAGCTTCTTTCTTAGCCTAGTCCGATACGTGCCTCTAGCTCGTCGGCGACGCTGTAGGGATCGCGTTCACGCTTGGCGATATCCTCGATGAGTGTATTCCACTCTTCCTCGCTGACCTTTGCTTTAAGCGTGTCCATGACGGTATGCAATATCAGGGCTTGCAGTTCACTTCGTACCTGACGTTGAGCACGCTGCAAAAGCATGCCGCTCGCATTGAGATACTCTTGATGCTGATGCATGGCATCGACAACCGGTGAGATACCTTCATTCTTCAATGAAGACGTTTTAAGTATAGGAATACGCCATGATGCCTTTCGTCGGTTGGAGTCAAGGCTTAGCATCATCGCTAATTCCGCGACGGTCTGGTCGGATCCGGGTTTGTCGGCTTTGCTCACCACAAAGATGTCCGCAATCTCTAAGATACCCGCCTTGATTGCCTGAATATCATCGCCCATGCCGGGTGCGCTGACGACAAGCACGGTTTGTGCCGTTCGCATCACCTCAACCTCAGCTTGACCTGTACCGACCGTTTCGATAATAATCGGGTCATACCCTGCCGCATCCATCGCTCGTACCACGTCGCGTGTCGAGGAGGCAAGGCCGCCGAGATTGCCACGACTCGCCATACTCCGAATAAACACGTTGGGGTCGCCGGAGAGTTCCATCATGCGGATACGATCACCCAGGATGGCACCACCTGTGAAGGGACTCGTTGGGTCAACAGCGACAACTCCCACCTTATGGTCACGAGTTCGTAGTTCGCGGACAAGGCGCGTCACGAGCGTGCTTTTACCAGCACCTGGAGAACCCGTAACGCCAACAATGTGAGCCTGACCTGCTACACGATGTAGTTCGGCCAAATAGCGATGCGCGACGGGTGACTCGCTTTCGATCAGCGTCACCATACGGGCTAGAGCGCGACGGTCCCCTTTGAGAAGACGTTCAACAATATTTTGCACACTACACCTAAACTTCGACAGCGAGGCGGTCCGCCTGCACATTCTCGCGTACAAATGTAATAATCTCTTCCATCGAAGTGCCTGGTCCGAAGCAGCCTTTGATACCCATCGCCTTAATCACAGGAATATCCTCATCAGGCAAGATACCGCCAGCAGCAACCAGCACATCATCAACCTCGTTCTGCTTCAGCAGGTCCATCACTTTGGGGAAGATTGCCATATGAGCACCGGAGAGAATACTCATCAGAATCGCATCCACATCTTCCTGGATAGCCGCTTCAACAATCATTTCCGGTGTCTGACGGATACCTGTATAAATGACCTCCATACCGGCATCACGGAGCGCGCGCGCAATTACTTTCGCCCCGCGATCATGTCCATCTAACCCTGGCTTGGCAACCAGGACGCGTATTGGTCGAGCATCAGTAGCCATATTCTAGTCAACTCCCTTGTCGGCTTCTATTTGAACAATCCGTAGAGAACAATAAATGGTGCATCCACCGAGTTTGCAGGACCTCGGTAGGGGCAGCAATTCATTGCGCCCCTGGACGAGCGTAGCAATGTCCAGTCTCCATACAGGACACGTTCGCGACGCTCACGCGTGGGCGCAATCAATTGCCGCCCCTACCGAGAAATGTTCTCCTTTGTACTTACCCGATACACCAATTATGCTCTTTAACAAAATAGTACAGATAATCTGTAGGGACCGATTCATCGCGTCCTCGTTGGTGGTTGATTGTTACGAGGACGCGATGAATTGGTCCCTACAACGGGTGTATCCGCATTCTTTCATCAAACAGCATTATCGCATTCCCCTTTAATACAGCATCAGGACGTGATAAATCGATCCCTACAAATGTAACGCATGTTCATACAGCGCACAAATAGCACGCTCTTGTTCCTCATATAGGAAGGTAAATTGTTGCTTCAATTCTACAACGGAGGATGCATTGCTGCAAGCAAGCATAATTTGCTTCGCGCGCGCAATAATCTCATGTTGCATCTCAGGTGCAATAACAGGAATGGGCAAATGAGCCAACACATGCTGCTCTATCTGTGGTTGAACCAACTTGTACGCTGTATACAAAACATACACATATCGCTGTAGTAGGCGCGAGTTGAGCAGAGCCAACAGGAAATAGAGTTGATTCAGTTCGTATTCAGGAATAAAGGTATCCTGTTCTTTTAATAACAACTTTTGAGAACTACTCTTTAACGTAAGCAGATATAACGTCTGTAACACCACATGCCCTTTCATATCGAGCGTGGCTTGCAGCGCGTTCGTACTCTTCACAACCAAAATTTTAGGTGTCAGGTATCTTTCTAACGGTTTCCCGATAGTTTTTTCTGCAATCCAAGCGAGTCCTTGTGGTGTTGCATAGGGACGTACATCGACACCGCCAAGCAGCAAAGGGTGCCGTATATATGTGTCTAAAGGAGTAGCACTAAGCAAGTCGCTCTTTTTTCCAAGTTCTTCGCCACGACGAATAGAAACAAAACGACCTAGAGAATCAAGGTGAGAAGTATGCGCCTCATTGTTGGTCGTCATATACAAATGTAAGCGTTCGATAAGCGTTCCCTGTTCGGTTCCAAGCAAATACCGCAGTTCGGCACCCGATTGAGCATGTAAGGTGCTTTGAGCAATGCAAGACGTTGAGTCATGGCTAGCAGAAAAAGTCTTATCATCCTTGCGCCACTTTTTACGTACCCACGCAATCTGATGGGTACGCGTCGGTGGACGTTTCTGAGCAATGATGACCACGGCGCCCACATATGCAGGAAAGACATGCGAGAGATGCCAGAGAGAATGCACAGTTGTCTCTTCCAACAGGCGTTGCCGTTCATGAGTAGCATTGGCACGCGCCAATACAGGATCAGGCAACACCAGTCCTATCCAGCCATTAGGTCGCACAACCTGTAATGCCAATTGTAAGAAGAACAAATAGCTATCACCCTGCCCAACTCCCTGTTGACTTGGACGATATCCACTTAAATCGGCATTTTTAGCGGCAAGGTAGGGCGGATTTGCAAGGAAAAGATCAACCGACTCACGTTGTGCTTGTTCCCAAGGTAAAGTCAGACCATCAGCTTGATGAATGTGAAGACGTGGCTGTTTGTTTCGCACGATCCCCTGCTCTACTAGAAAGGAGTGTACCTGCATTTCAGCAAGAAAACAGGCAACAGGATCGGGATCGAGACCCCAGAGATTGCGTTGCACGGAAGCCTGAAGTTGACGTGTTGACATTCCACTCTGTTTGCCACTTGCAACCATGCGTTGGGCAGCACCAACAAGAAAATTACCGCTGCCACACGCAGGATCTAGGACACGGAGGTGCGAAAGGTCAGCATCAGCTGTATAACCACAGGCATCGAGGATAGCGTTAACCAGAAGCGGAGGCGTGGAGAAGTGACCGCGTACCTTGCGTTCTTGTACTGATAAGCTGGCCTCGTACCAGTTTAACGTCTTCTTGTGTGGCACGTCTCGCACCTTCTATAATTCGTCTTTGCGGCTTAAGATGTCTAGCGCATCATGGGCAGCGATTCGTCCTGCCTCTTTAATACTTGAGGCTTTGCCCATCCCTAAAAGACTGTCACGTTCAAAAACACCGACGACAAACACACGATCATTGTTGTGCCCACTTTGCTCTAGGACACGATAACGCGGAAGACTGCCGGAGCGCTGTAACACAATCTTTTGTAAGCGTCCCTTTGGATTTGTATCAAGTGCCTGGCGACTTATCTCTTCGACCATTGGCAAAACGGTACGAGCAATAAACTCCCGTGCCGCCTCTGGTCCCTGATCAATTTGAATGGCTCCTACCAGTGATTCCAAAACATCAGCACATAGTGAGTCGCGCGAACGATCATTAAAGGTACGTAGATTGGTGGTATCAACACAAATAAATGGGAAAAGACCGAGACTCTGACCGATCCGCGCAAAGACACGACGACTGACAGCCTCAGATTTTAGAGCAGTCATTTCGCCCTCAGACGCCGTAGGTCGCGTGCGATAAATATATTCGACCACATGTGCGCTAATAATAGCATCTCCCAAAAACTCAAGCGTATCGTAAGAGTCACGGATAGCAGTTTCTGGACAGCAGGTATGATGTGTCACAGCACGTTGCAATAACGAACGGTCATGAAACGTTACCTGAAGCAATGCTTCCAACGCGGCAAGATTGTCTACGAAATCGGTGGTTTCTTCCATACTTGTATCATTATATCTCAACACGTCACAAGCATGGTAGGGTCAGAAGATACGTACATGACCTGATGCGAAATCAGAAAGATCGTGCTATTATTGGAGAGAAGCATATGAATGAATATAGGCCGTAATTATCCTGTTTACTAAAAGAGGACGGATATTTGTAGGGACCGATTTTCATCGCGTCCTCGTGGCAATCCACCACCGACGAGGACGCGATGAATCGGTCCTTACAACCGATCTCTCCGCATTCTTTCATCAAACAGCATCATCGGTCCCTACAACCAGAGTCGCATCAATCTAGGATCATATTTTATGGGCAGATTTTCGCGTTTACGTGTCATACGACGATTAACATATAGAGCGTTTCCCCTTGCGCTATGTTTGCTATTCCTTTTTCCGAATGTGAGCGAAGCACACGCTATTTTGTTGCGTTCTGACCCTGCACAGGGGGCGGTACTCAAAACAGCACCAACACAGGTGCGAATGTGGTTTACAGAGTCCTTGAACCCTACCTATAGCACTGCACGTATTTTCAACAACTCACAACAACGCGTTGACCAGAATAACGCACACGTGTCCCTAAGCGATTCAACTGAGATGGACATAAACCTGCCACCGAACTTACCACCTGCCGCCTATGTTGTGATATGGCGCACACAGTCAAGCAACGATGGATATATCCAGACAGGCTCATTTATTTTTACCGTCGCTAATCCCGACGGAAGCACACAAAAATTTACAGGTGCGATCCCAGAACAAGAGCAATTTGGGAACAGTACAGGAAACTCAGCAACGGGACAGTTTGATGGTCCTACACTGTTCAGCTTGATTATGGTTACACTCGTCGAGATAGGGGCGGTCTTCTGGGTCGGCGCACAACTCTGGCGTACCTTTGTCTTACAACTTATGGAGTCAAAAGATACCGCGCAAAGCACTATTCTGCAACGTACAGAACAGCGTTTTGATCGTGTCTTCTCGCTACCCACACTACTCCTTATCTTCTTCGCAGATATCGGTGTATTGCTAGGTCAAGCAATGGCGCTCACAGACGGTCAACTCGCACAGGCGTTTTCACCATCGCTTCTCCTGGGGCTAGTGAGTAATGGACAGTTTGGCACATATTGGGTTATGCGCCAGATTGTCGTCATACTAGCACTTCTCGTTACAGTCTATACATTGTTTACACAACGGCGGCAAAAAGCTTCAGGAGAAATCTTTTCGTGGATTACGCTCCTACTTGGTCTTGCCTTGTTAATCGCACTAACACTCTCTGGTCACGCAGCAGCGGTAGGCGGCCTGACGGTCTTTGCTGTCCTGTCTGACTGGCTCCATCTCCTGGCCGCCTCGCTCTGGGTTGGAGGCATACTCTACATCACCACCACATACTTCCCTATCTTGATGCGTATACCACTACAAGAGCGTCTCGGCTCCCTCATTACTGTACTACCTCGCTACTCGCCGCTAGCCATTGTAGGCATTATCCTCGTGACGATAACAGGTCCATTTGACGCAACGACCCATATGTTAGCAGCCGAACAGTTGCTTGCAACGGCGTATGGACGAGTCCTTATTGTTAAGGTGTTATTAGTTGGTGGTCTGCTACTCATGAGTGTGATTCATATGAGTATATTGCGCCCTAAACTTGCTAAAGACTATAAGAAGTACTATGAAGGACCAGTACAAGAAGAGGTACGAGCAACAAGTAGGGGCAGTGTAGTGACGCCTACAAAACAAGAGGCGCAAGCTGCCGAGTTGGGTATCGAGCAACAGGGACGAAGACTCATGAACATGCTCCGGTGGGAGTCAGTCCTGGGTATCGCCGTATTACTCTGTACAGGTTTGCTCACGGTCTTCTCAGGCACACTTGTACCAGTTAAAGGACAACAACAATCTGTGCAGTCTGCACCTACAACATCATCAACCCAATTTACAAAAACGGTTAAGACAACCGATCAGCAGTTTACAGTTACCTTTAACGTCAATCCTAACCGATTTGGCAACAACGAGTTCACTGTAACCGTATTAAATAACAAAGGGCAACCTGATACGCATGTAAGTGTATCGCTCTACAACACGATGGAAGATATGGATATGGGTACGCGCCATGTCGCGCTCCAATCTGATGGGCAAGGCCATTTCAAGGGCAGCGATCAACTTGATATGAGTGGTCATTGGCAGGTGCGTATAGATGTTCGTCCAACAAATGGGGCACTAAGTCATGCCATCGTAAACTTCAGCACCCCTGCACCAACTTGATACATGCGTTATGATATGAAAAACGAAGAAAGCAACGCTTTGTACGGTCTGATAATAGTGTTTAACAATTTAACAAGGATACATCGACTGTAGGGACTGATTCATCGCGTCCTCGTGGTAATCCACCGCCAACGAGGACGCGATGAAACGGTTCCCTACACGTGCCCGTCCTATTTTGTTAAACAGACCTACAGGAAGTAAATTTACGTATAGATTGAGATAATTATGAGACATATACATCACACAAAATGGCATATATACGCCATGCTAAGCATTTTAGCACTACTACTCGCTGCCTGTGATAGCACAGGTGGTAATGCACAATCTCCTACCCCAACACAGGCACCTGTCAACGGGTTTGGGATCGCATCGAACCATGTACACTCGTTACTATCCTTGCCGGACCATGTGCTAGTGCTATCAACACACTATGGCACATTCCGTTCTGGCGATAGTGGCAAGACATGGACGCAGGTATCGGGGGGTGCCAACCAGCTAATGCAAGGGGTCATGAACCTCTCGCTGGTAGCCAGCCCATTCAATCAGCAACGCCTCTATTTGCTCACGCAACCATCCGTGACTGGTCATATATCGGGGGTGCTCGGACTCTACACCAGTGCTGATCAGGGACGTACCTGGCACCTTGTCAACAAAACCTCGAATTTTACCGCTGCCCTTGATGGCATCCCCTTTACGGTTGCAGGCAACGATGACCCCAACGAGGTCTATATCTACGTGCGTACCCTGAGTACAAATGGTCTCAAAGTTAGCCATGACAACGGGCAGCATTTTACAGACACGGGCGTACTACCCTTTGGAAATATCCAAAACATGCTTGCTGTCCCTGGCGAACCAGGACAATTGCTTATCTATGGTAGCGATGGTTTAGCGCGTAGTACCGATAGTGGAAAGCATTGGCAGGTGATGCAAGCAATTACCAGTAGCATTTTCACTATGGCCTCATCCGGTCCACACAGCCCAATTTACGCGTCTGGCGATGAAGGTACCTATGTGTCAAAGGACGAAGGTAAGACATTTACACAGATTAACCAGGACTATCATCCTCAAATTGTCGCCTCTTCGTCGCCACTCGTCATTTATAGTCACTCCTACCTTCACATTACACGTAGTTCAGATGGAGGCAAGACATGGGTTGACCTACCAGCACTTAAAAGTAACAACAGTAATGCTGGCAGCTATAGCAGCGTAGCCGTAGATACAAGCAACGCATTAAAGGTCTACCTATCAATTTCTTACCCGACGGAGGTATACACCTTCGATCCTGGAAGTGCAACATGGTCGTCATTGACACCAAAAGCGTAGGAAGCAGCAAAAAGTGAAACGTTTCTTTATTCTCTTGCCCGTTGTGGCGTTAGTGAGTATGTTCACTATTCTCGTGACACCTGTTGCTCATGCTGATGGTGGTGCTCCTAATCTCGCGTATGTTGCTGGTACGAGTTCAGCCATTAGTGTTATTGATGTTGCTCAGCAAAAAGTGACGCGTACAATTAGTCTGTCTGGCAAACCAAAGACGATTCTTTTAAGCAATGACGCACGCTTTTTATATGCCACGGAGCCGGAGCAAAACCGTGTAGTTGTACTTGGCGCGAAAGATGGTAATACAATCTGTACAGCTACCGTGCCAGGACAACCAACATTGCTCGCCCTCGACCTAAGTGCAAACAACTATACACTTTTCGCGGCTGGCAATGGTGCCTCAACCGTGAGCGCAATTGACCCAACCAATTGTAGTATCAAACATACCTATCAGGTAAGTGGTGCCATCTACGGGCTTGCAGTGGCACAAGTTGGTTCTGGTATTAACGGGAGTAGTGGCAGTCAACTGTGGGTTGCAGATACAACATCACTCACCTCCTTCGATGACGAAAAGCAGCAAAAGCTAGGTAGCCTTGTGGTCCCTGGCGGCCCTAGCTATATCAGTATTCCACCTGGGGAAACCGTGTATGCCACAACACGCGCTGGAAGCGTTATAGCTGTAGACCTCAATGACCAACATGTGATTACGTTGGTTATGGGTGGCTCCTATGGAGCGATGGATTATGACCAAACCACAGGTGAGGTGTATGTCCCTGATAGGACAAAGAACCGACTCGTGGTACTCACACCAGTTAATCCTGGTTCACCTGTACCGCATGAGCCAAGTCATGTTGTCAATCTCAAAGGTGAGCCGCAGTCAATAGCCATTACCAGCGATGGACAATTAGGCTTTGCCGCTCTTGCCAATGGCGATGTAGCAATGGTCGATATACCGGGGCGTCAAACGCTGCAAACCATCCGCGTAGGGGGCAACCCAACATTTGTTATTACAGGCTTGTATCCACCTGCTCTTGGCACCACTCCACAGCAAGCCTCAACATTTACCATTATTCTCAATATCGGAGCATACGCACTCGTCATAGGACTGTTTGCAGTCCCGATTGTACTGTTTAGAAGATATGCACAAGCTGGCAAAAAAACCTGAGGGAACAAGAAAGAGGAGGGAGTATACTAATTTTCTTCTCTTTCTTGTTTACGAGAAATCCTATGCCATCATCGCGCTATTAAAAACCGTACAACTCCAATCAGTGCGCCAGCCGCGATCAACCATACCGAATTAATCTTGTATCTTAGTAAAATTGCCAATGATGCGATAGCTATTGCCCATGTCACAATATCTATCAATGCGTTTTGTCCTAGCTGGATGAGCACACCTGCAATTAGAGCAAGGGCGGCGATATTGATACCATTGAGAATCATAGCTGTCCAAGGAGAGCGGCGCAGTCTTTTCGCTAGGGGATGAATAATAGAGACAAGGACGAAGGAGGGCAAAAAGATGGCAAGTGTTGCTAAAAGAGCACCTTGCCAGCCACCCACGAGATAGCCAACGAAGGTTGCGGTTGTGAAAACCGGACCTGGGGTGAGTTGACCGATTGAAACGGCGTCCAAGAGTTGTCGGTCGGTCAACCAATGTAAACCTAGTACAAATTCAGGACGTAAAAAGGCCAGAATAGTATAACCACTTCCATAAAGGACCACTCCTATTTTGAGGAATGTCAGGAAGAGCACAGGCAAACTTATCGGTGTTTCACTGGCAGCAACACCAACTATTGTGAGTGTCTGCCACGGAGTTCGCAGTAAAAAAACTGGTAGTGCAAGACTCATAACTCCTTTCGGCGGACCACCCTTCTTTATCCTGCGTACTAACACAAAAACGAGACCACAGCCGACGAGTAGGAGCAAGTTGTTGACACCCGAAAGGTACAGGATGAGCACAAGTACAGCGAGTGCGATACTCAGGACGCTCTTTAGTGTTGTACGACATAACCCGATCAGTGCTTGCGTGACGATAGCAATTACTACGGGCTTGATGCCGTAGAACAGCCATGTTATTTGAGGTAGCGAACCGAAGCGTACATATAACCATGCAAGCGTAAGCACAATCAGCATTGCGGGTCCGATGAAACATACACCTGCGAGAATGAGACCAAGCCAGCCAGCACGTAGGTAGCCAAGATAAATCGCTAACTCTGTCGAATTTGGCCCTGGAATAAGATTAACGATACTGATAAGGTCAATAAAACGTTCATCACTTATCCATTTACGGCGTCGTACAATCTCTTCGCGCATCATTGCAATGTGTGCTACAGGTCCACCAAAAGCTGTAAAGCCAAGTCGCAGGAAAAGCAGGACAACCTCGATCAGTTTGTTTGAGCGTTGTTCATCAGATGCGGTGCTTTGCACTACATGCCTCACTTTTTAGGAAAGATGTAGAGACCACATTGATCGCGTCCTCTTAGAAATCGACCGCCCACAAGGACGCGATCATGCTGTTTGATGAAATAATCAGGATAGGCCGATTGTAGGGACCGATTTATCACGTCCTTGTAGGCGGTCGATTTCTAAGAGGACGTGATAAATCGGTCCCTACAATCGGCCTATCCTGTTTCATGTGTTCATTTGCATAATCGGTCCCTACAAGGCGGTGTTACAACATGTATTTGTCTGTATCACTCGCATTGTAGCATCCTATTGTTAAATTTCTACTCGCGTGTTACTACAGCGAGAATTTCTGGTGCGCGTGTAAGCATGCGTGATGCGCTGCTATTGGTTACAAGAAGATAGAAGACCGCGCTGTACAGCAATGATGCAGGAATAGTAAGCAGCCAGAGCCATTGCACATGATAGAGCACAGGCAGGACCAACCCGGCCGCAACCGGTATCAGTAAGAGTGCCATGACTACAAGCACGGCAAGCGACATTACAGTGCGTAGGCAACCTCCCTCTGCGGAGACACTATTATTCGTTTGGAAGCCACGCCTCCCTTGTGGCATGCGTTGTGGAAAGAAGATTGATGAAAAGTTGCCACAACCGAGGATGATACCAATACCCGCCAGCCCTATAGCAATAGCGGGTAGTACAAGGTCCCAGGCATTGGTAATAAAAGCTGCCACGAATACCAGTAACAGTATCTCTATCAGGCCAAGCGCGAACGTCACAATATTCTTGCCCCATAAAATCTGTTTAGGATTAATGGGAAACAGGAAGAGACTTGTCAGACTTTGACGTTCCATTCCCAGAACATTATATGAGAACGTGGTAAGCGCGAAGAGCGCATAGATCGGTGCGACCATCACAGCCCACGGACCAATAATAAGTTGTCCTGAACCACTTGAATTGAACAACGTTACCGCGATGAGAATAAACATCGAAATGAACGATTGAAATATCAAGCGCAACAGTTGAGGATCACGACGATAATATTTCATATCCTTCACCGCGATAGAAAAGAACTGTGAGGCCATAATGCGCTCGACAAACCCTGTCGAAGTCGAAGAAGAGGTATATGCTGGTATAGATGTACGCTCAGTTCTACGACGGCGCACACTACTGCTTCCACTTTCGCTCGCAGTTAAACCGCGCTCGACCACTAATTGCCAGAGGTACAGGACAAGAAGCGTTGTGACTAGCAAGCCACCTAGCCATGCAAAGCTTATTCCCCAGTCGCCTTGAGATGCATGTTGAATAGCACGAGCAGCCATACCTGGAGGAAACCATTGCAGATAAGGCGAAATTGCTCCAGCTTTCAGGCTATCATAGATGTGCATAATACCTAAGCCGCGCAAGACAAATTGCTGAAACAGGTAGCAAGATGAAGAGAAGACACCAATCAGGATGATGCTAAGATCACGGAAACGCCGACTTTGTAGCACACGTGCAAGCAGTGCCAGTACAAGTTGACTGATACCCACAACCTGGGCATAAAACACCACCATCGTCAAAAAGGCCATCAGTGCAAGTGGGAGTGATACAGCCCATCCTGCTACGACAGCTCCAAGCACAATCAAGAGACCGATTGTTGGCACATCCAATAAAGATGTAAAGATGAGGCTTAGCATCAATTCTGCGCGTGTAAGTGGGAATAATGCTAACTTGGAGATATCCAGGCCCTCATTCACAGTAAATTCTAGCAAGGGCAAGACGATCCAGAGCAGGTAAATGCCCGTCAAGACAAGAAAAAGAATTTCAGCGTTCGCGGGTGGAGGGAGCAAGCGATAGGCAAAGAATGTAGCAACAGCAACACCACACATGAAAGGTAAGCCAAACAAAACTAGTAAGACAACACCAATAATACGGCTTGCGCGCCCTGAACTACGTGTATAGTTGCGTATAAACGTCTTCCAGCGTAGCAAAAAGAGCCAACGCAACTTGTCAGCATGAACCACCATTGTAGATACTCCTGTTTCTTCGAGGAACTTATTCAAGCCAACTCAGATTATGGTTCTCGTTTTGAACACCGATGACGTTGAGGAAGATATCTTCTAATGTTGCATCCTTGCTGTTTCCACTGGCACGATCCCGCAATTCTTGCAATGTTCCCTCAGCAACCAGCACGCCTTGATTGATAATCCCAACGCGTGTACACAGGCGCTCTACCACTTCCATGATGTGCGATGAGAAGAAAATTGTTGTGCCGTGCTGTGTCAAGTCTTGCAATATATCGCGCACGACACGTGAGCTAACAGGGTCAACTCCCTCGAAAGGCTCATCTAAGAACAACACTTTTGGACGATGAATAATCGCTGCCGCCAACGCGGTTTTCTTCCGCATACCGACCGAATAATCGACAACCAGCTTATCGGCGTCACCAGCAAGGCCCAGGACCTCCAACAACTCTTCGGTTCTACTCCGCACCTCGCGCTCTGGCACACCGTACATGTGTCCTGCAAAGGTAATAAATTCGCGCCCACTCAAGCGTTCATAGAGATTGAGATATTCGGGTAGAACGCCCATTAAGGTACGCGCACGCAACGAGTCATGCCAGACATCGACGCCACCCACATGTACGGTTCCAGAGGTAGGACGTAACAGGCCCACCATCATTTTTATTGTGGTGGATTTACCGGCTCCATTTGGTCCTAGAAAGCCGAAGAATTCCCCCGACCGTACTGCAAGATTGAGATGGCTGACAGCAACCTTTTGCCCAAACACCTGCATGAGGTCACGTACTACGACAGCATAGGGTGTATTATCATCGAGTGCTGGCATTGTATATTGAGGTATTGTTTGTTGTTCTTCAGAAAAAGGAGGGGTATTCTGTTCGGGAAACGTTGTCATGTAACAATCCTTCTTTTTTCGTTATTGCATACGCCTTTTAAATATAACTATCTGCTATATAAGATGTACCATGAGGATACATCTTTGTCAAGAGTTCGCTATATAAGAAGACGAAAAAGACGTGTGCAATAACAAAAAAAGAAGGCTTCGAGCGTGGTTTGATTATCTTTTGCCTATTGTTATATATCCACCGGGGCCATCCACACCAGCACGTTTGATTTTGATATGTAGCGTTGAGGTTGGAAGAACCGGTGACGCTATTACTATTGTTATCTTTGGTAGTGCCACTTCTGACTCGGTTCCCACAGCTAACGCATTTACCAAAAACTGTGAACTACCACCAACAAGTAGAACAAGAATAGATAGTGCGACAACACGCACCTTCCAGACATTTACTTTATCTAAAGCTATACGAAGCTTACTCGTCATGTTTTCTTCCTCAGTTCATCCATTCGCCAGGAGCACTCTTCCGACCTATTTTCACACCACCATCGCTGTCATTCATAGTTTTGGCATCTTCCGCTATTCGCGCACCAACTTCTGAGAACGAAGTACGGTGCCAAAAGGTTGCGGGAAAGAGGCCGATTCCAATGGCAAGTGCTGCACCTATTTCTGCGCGATTGAAAGGTAATCCTGGTGGCAGAGGAAAAGGTACGCGTGTGACAATACCTATATGTAAAAGAAGTGCGAACACAAAAATTATTAACTCAAAGGTAAATACGGCGTAATACGATACAATTTCCTTAGCCTGTTTTTTTCGATAGAAAATAGCTAAGCCGATGTTGAGCAGACACAGGAAGCCTGTAACCCAGAGTGTTATCGTGATGATATTGCTAAATGTTAGAAACATTATTTTTGCACTGATTTGACTAAGCTGAGCAAATGAAACGATATACATCAACCAATACCTCCCCGATCTATGCCCACGGAACTCATGTGGACGCTTTCTTTCGCTACAATTTCTATTTATATGTCAACAATAGCTTTGAAAAAGCAACTTCAGTCTTATTCAAATTCACCAGCATCCCAACCAAACCGCTTTTCAATGAACCATCGCTCGCGGTGCCTACTACTTTGTTGTTTACAATCAAGGTGAACTTAACTCCACTCACAGCAACTTTGAACGTATTCACGCTGTTTGGTCCATGCCCTGCGCGGAACTCCTTTCCGTAGGGAGCAGACCAAATTGTTGTCCAGGGACTATTTGCAGGATCGCCGCTATCATCATATTTGAGCAGTTGATAGGTACCACCGTTTGTGTTCGCGACCTCAAAGATATAAAACGATTTATACGTTTGTCCATTTTTTTGATGCACACTAAAAGCGTAAACGAGGCCGAACTGGTTCGTGATGACCGATTCGTCGCCACTAAGCTCCTCCATTGTGAGCGAATACACATATGAACCACTTAGGGTTTCATCAGGTAGTAACGCAAGAGCAAGAGCTTTTGTATCATTATTAGCAATATGGTACGCATTATTTTTGAAAAAGTACTGTTGTGGTCCGCCTGTAGCAACATGCCAGTTATGACTGTTTGTACTTAATGAGTCAGTAAGAATGATGTTTGCCTGCATCGTTGCGGTGGCTTGAACACCAACTGTAGCAGTCGCATTTGGAGTCGCGATAGCCGTAACTTGTCGTGCTGTATTAGTGTGCGTCTTAAATAGCCAGAACGCACTGGATGTAAGCAGGATCAAAAAAGCTGCGGCAAGCAATAGAACGGTTTTTACATTCTTTTTTAGCTTATTGACTGCTCGTAGTGGTGTGCCTGAAAGCAATGGCTCCAAATTAGATGGAGGAAGTGCGGATGTCGTATAGTTTGCAGTTCCTGCTTGTTCCTGGGGTAACAGGGGCAAAAAGCCAGTGACAAATTGCCCAGGTTGCCCGGCAACTGGAACTTGAATAACCTTGAACGATTGCGTCAACTTCATTGTGGTTGTCGCACCTTGACCTGGATAAGTATTTGTTACTTGTGCTTGTGTACCATCATTAGTGTATTGTCCTTCTGGTTGAGAGGAAGGATTACTAAACGTTCCATTTGCGCTACTAAAAGGAAATGGTGAAACAGGGTCAAAAGATTTTATAGTATTGGAAGCATTGATGGCATTAGGAGTAGAGGGAACATTTGGGTGTGCAGATGCATTCGGTATACTTGTCTGTGGTACCTGTGTATTTGGTGAATTGTTGTCCGTTGCGCGAAGAAGTCCAGTCTTATGCACAAATCTTGGCTTCACATGTGTTTGTGTACCAGTGTGTTGAGGTTTTGCCGTATTGGTTTCAGGATTTGCTTGTGTTTGTGCTACTTCAGAAGAGAAAGATATAGGTGTATAGGGATTATTAGCGGTATAGGAATTAGATATATTTTCAGGTGACACAAGATCAGTAAATGATGGCATTGCCATGCTTGTTTGGGCAACGATATCATTTTGAGGTTCCAGTGCGCCTGAAGATGGACGTGGTGTTAGAGGAATGAGTGATGGTGTAGCTACTCGTGACAGCCCTTTAGGTTTGGGTTGCACAGCAGGCATATTTGCTGTTTGCCAGGAAGGGTCAAAGAGGCCACGCGGAGTATACAAGCGACTTTCCGCACCGGGCGCAACGGGACCACTCCCACCAACATTTTGAATCGAAAGTTGTATGCCAGAAACTGCGAGTGCGAGACGGAAGGCACTGGCAAGGTCTTGGGCACTTGTATAGCGATCATCAGGATTTTTTGCCAATATACGCAGGATAACTTGCTCAGCAGGAATAGGGAGGTCCTCGCGGAACGTGCTTGGTGGTGGCGGCTCGGAATTCAGGTGTTGCATTGCGATTTGCATAGGCATATCACCTCTAAATGGTGTTCTGCCTGTCACCATCTGATACAACACGACACCTAGTGAGTAAAGGTCGGCACGTGCGTCTACATCATGACCACCCATAACTTGTTCTGGCGACATATAATCGGGCGTACCCAAGGGGACACCTGCACCCGTTAAACTCGCCTGTGGGTTTTGTTCATCGGTAATTATCTTGACCAAGCCAAAGTCGGTGAGTAGCAAGCGTCCTTCGGAGGTCATCAAAATATTAGCGGGTTTGATATCACGATGAATAACGCCCCGTTCATGCGCCACATCTAACGCCGCAGCCAGTTGATCGAGATAGTTGACTACTTTTGCCAGTGAGATTTGCCCTTCGCGCTCTAACTCTTCGCGTAGAGTTCCACCACTCACATAAGGCATTACCAGATACACCAGACCATCTCGTTCTCCATACTCATGTACAGGAAGAATATTAGGATGATCGAGGGATGCGGCTGCATCGGTTTCTCTACGAAAACGCTCAAGAAAAGCGGCTTGTTGTGCGGAAGTTAAGCGTGTAGTGGGTAGCAATATCTTGACAGCAACTTGACGCCGTGGGCGAGACTGCTGTGCGAGGAAAACAGCACCCATTCCGCCCTGTCCTATGAGCTTTTGTAACGTACAAGTGCCTAATACATGTCCAATCAAAGATTCTGCATTCATTCCCGTTCCTCTAGTTTCGTGTAAGCAGGAGGTTTTTAAAGGCAACCTCTGTACCACTGAGATTTACGATCATGCCAACAGTACCGCTTGTGAGCGAGGCATCTTGTACCGTTGTTAGAACTTTGCCATTCACGGTAATGGTGAACTTCGCGCCATTCATAAATACCTTGACCGTGTTTGTGTTCTTTACGCCCTGTCCCTCATGAAACTCGCTCCCAAGCGGCTGATGCCAGAGCTTCGTCCAAGGTGCATTAGGAGTTGCAGCACCTTTGCTATCATCATACTTCCAGAACTGGTACTCGCCACTTTTACTATTGACGACTTCAAAACTATAGAAGGTGGTGATGGTTGCTTTACCTTTCATCTGTTGAGTGAAGCGCATAATCATGCCAAATGAGTTGTTCGGAGAAGTATCGTCTCCCTTGATCTCGTCCATCGTCAATGTATAACCAAGAGCACCAGCGAATGGGGCGGATTGAAGTACTGTTGCGCGCCCGTTCTGACCTTGATCAGTAATATGATATGCGCCATTTTTAAATGCATACACACTTGCAGGAGAGGTTAACCAGTTGTTCGTATTTGTACTTAACGGGTCATCTAAGATCACATTCGCACGTACAGTCGCGGTAGCTTGAGCCAATGCTGTCGCGTTCACATTTGGTGTCCCCATTGTCACAGGCTGACTTGTCGTCTTGAGCTTTGTCGTTGAACCGGAATGAGTACGCACAAACCAGAATGTACTTACGGTTCCAACCAGTAGCAGCAACACAAGAGCTATCGAAGCGGCTGTAATCCATGCTTTAGATTTCTTTTCAAACTCAGGCTCGATTGGAGGCAATTGCACGGTAGACACAGAAGGAAGCAAACCTGTCATATACCGACCGGGCTGACCAGCGACAGGGACTTGCACAATCTTCAGTGGAGCAGTTAGCTTCACCGTATTTGTTGATTTTTCTGGAACAGTGAGTGCTCCGGTATTGAGTGCTGGCGACATTTGCTGCACAGCATCAAATTGGTTAGCAGACGGAACACGTATGCTATCAGTGGATGGAGCGGTCATTGTTTGGGTTGATGGTGCCGAATGTGCTCCCGTTACACCCATCTCATCGCTCTCTACCATGTCTGCTGTTCCCGTTGCCATCTGTGGGAACTTGCCTGTACGCGATAGGAGACCATTAGGACGGTCTGACTTTGCGGCTGGTATCGAGCCTGTAGTAACCGAGGGAAGCATCCCTGTTGGGCGTTGTAAAAGACCCCCACCATTCCCTTGCCTGTAAGAGGGAAACAATCCTGTTGGGTGCCCTTGCGCGTTATTGCCAACTTTTACGGTTCCAAATGTTGAGACGGCTCCCGTTTGTGGTGCTATTTCAAATGCGGCTTGTGGTGTAAGAAGGCGTGCGGCTGTCGCACCGTTCAAAGCCGCGTTTGCGCCTTCACCTAATGGGATACCAGTGCCAACAAGAGCATTGCGAAACGCTTGAGCCAAAGCCTGGACATTTGCGTATCTGTCGGATGGTTGTTTTGCTAACGCGCGAAGGATGACGCTTTCGGCTCTTATTGGAAGGTCTGGACGCAACAGGTGTGGTGATGGGGGTGGAACGTTTAAATGTTGCGAGGCAATCTGCATTGGGGTTTCGCCCTGAAATGGTGTTGTTCCTGTTATCATTTGGTAGAGGATGACGCCGAGCGAATAGAGATCGGAGCGTCCATCGACGCTTTCACCAATAACCTGCTCTGGCGACATGTAATCAGGAGTGCCAACAGGTGCCCCCTCGCCAGTAAGTCGTGCCTGTGTTGTTTGGCCTTCAGAAATAATTTTGACCAGACCGAAGTCTGTAAGTAAGAGGCGACCTTCAGGAGTCATTAAAATATTAGCAGGTTTGATGTCTCTATGAATGACACCGCGTGAATGTGCAAAATCAAGGGCGGTTGCCATTTGATCTAAATAATTTACCACTTTTGCTAGCGGCATTGGACACTCACGCTCCATCTCATCGCGCAGTGTGCCACCACTAATATATGGCATCACGAGATAGGCTAAATTATCGCGCTCTCCATACTCGTGAACGGGCATGATATTAGGATGTTCAAGAGATGCGGCGGCATCAGTTTCACGACGGAAGCGTTCCAGAAAAGCGGCAAGTTGGGTAGGGGTTAAAGACGCCATTGGCAACAACACTTTGACAGCAACTTGGCGGCGAGGACGTGATTGTTGTGCCAGAAAAACTGCTCCCATGCCACCCTGTCCTATCAATCGTTGCAGTGTACAGGTGCCGAGCACCGTTCCAATCAATGCTTGTGCGTTCATGTATCCCTCTTCCTTACTGTGACGTTTCTTCGATTCTGATCTATTGCCAAACGGAAGCTCGTCCGTGATTATGCGTGCATATATCTCCAGCACATCCCTACCAACGTGTGTAATACTTCTTTCTGTGTCTACATCTTAGTCAACCAACGAGCTTCTGACAATGCATAAGCCCTTTTTCATGACCAAAGTAATGTCTAATGTAGGAGAAATGCGTGTATTCACACTCCTCTATGCAATGAACGGGAATACATTTCAATTTACGGATTAATAGGAAAGGTGGGGGGATGATGATAGAACAGCGAACACGCCAGAGACGGAACTCTATGCGTGTTCGCTGTTTTGTTATACGGTTGGGTCGTTGAGGGTATCTGCGGGGTCCAGGTCTTCCTCGGCATCGAGTGGAACGATTTCGTCTTCGACCATCGCAACCATTGAAGGGACGGTACGACTTTGTATGATAATACCATGTAAAAGCGAGGCCGATGCCTGTGCCAATAATGGACGGATACGTTCGAGCCGTGCGCGTTGTACCTTGAGTTGTTCGGCACGTTCACGCACGCTACGCTCGCTGACAACACTCTCAGTGTCATCGGGTGACATCTGCCGCCAGAGGTCACGAGCATCGAGCACCTGACCAACGGCTGCTTGTACCTGTTGTAGCAGGTCAATGGTCTGGTTAATTGACATGAGCATATCACCTTCGGCAAGATCAATGCGGTTCATCAGACCAGTGAGCGACATACCACGTGACCATGCGAGTGCAACACCGTGAAATTCAGGTGCAATGCCAGGAGTAAAGTTTATGCCAGCACGTTGCTCAACGCCGTTGATATGCTGAACGATATGCCAGAGTTGACGCCGCACCTGCACAAGTTTTTCGTGTACGATGTTGCGATTTTTCACACGTTTGTCGGTATTGAAGGTAAACCAACTGCATACCTCAGCAAGCTCACTCACGGTCAACTCATCAAGGACGCCCTGCACAATGAGTTCGATGATGAGCGCGCCGACTGGGTGAAAGATACTACGTAGCAAGCGGCCTTTGAGCGTAAGTTGCTCATCTGGTCCAATAAAGCCAAGGGCACGAAGGGCGAAGATTGTACCGTCTAATTCGGCTGCGCCTGCCCGACTCAGGGGGAAGGCACCGATTTTTTCACGACGTTTTTCAAGGGCTAGCGCAGCTCCATCGGAAGCAGCACCTTTCTTTTTCTTGCCAGACTTTTTGGCCTTGTTATGCCGCGCTTCCAAGCGGTGCAATTCATTGAGTTCCCACAGCATGTAACGCTGATATTCACGTAAGCTTGAGGCACAGATACGGCGCAGATGTTGTACATCACCTGGCTTCCACAGGTTCAGCACGGAATTGTAGCGAATGACAAAGGCACTGGTGACAGGCAAGAGTTCGCCTGTGATACGCTGAAATGATGGCTCGAACGGTTCCCAAGGCGAGTATGGAATGATAGCGGAGCCATGTACGTCCATACCACGACGACCAGCACGTCCAGTGAGTTGCCGATACTCGTTGGGTGTTAAGAGACGCATCTCTTGTCCGTCAAATTTGCTTAGGCTACCCACGACAACAGTACGCGCAGGTAGGTTCACGCCTAGAGCAAGCGTATCTGTAGCAAACACAGCACGTAGATAGCCACGCGCAAACAGTGTCTCTACCAGCACTTTTAAGCCAGGTAACAGACCTGCATGGTGGAAGGCGAGGCCACGCGGCAGCAAGCCTGTAAGCGAGATGACTTGTTGCAGGTTGCGGTCTTCTTTTGGCAGTTGCTCTAGCCAGATGTTAATCTCTTCTTTGATACGGGCCGTTTCTTCGGGTGTTGTAAAGTTGTGTAGGGAGGCACTCATAGCTGCCTCTTCCACAACGCGGCGTCCTGGTAAAAAGTAGAGACAGGGCAATAGGTCTGCATCGCGCAGAGCGGTCAGCACTTCGCCAGCGTCCGGGGCTTCGCGTTTTGGTTGACGTTTGGGCCTTTCTTGTACAGGTGCCCGCGAATTCTCTTCATCCTCATTTTTTGCCGCACGTCGGGCATCTTGCCGACCATTTTTGCCACCCCTACGTGGATTATACTCTTCTTCGTCCTCATCATCGTCATCGTAGGTGTAAACTCGGCTTCGATTTAAGGTTTGTGCCATCTTTGCCTCGCCACCTATATTAGGAAATTTTTCGATACGGTTCCCATTGGCGTCCTGTACAAGGTGCAGTTTACCATCCAGGAAGTAGTAGTGTTCCAGAGGGACAGCACGCTGCTCATGTGTGACGAGGACGATAGGTCGATGAACACGGCTAATCCAGTTTGCCAGGTCCTCGGCATTGCTTACGGTTGCGGACAGGCCGACGAGTTGAACATGTTGCGGTGAGCAGATGATGGCTTCTTCCCATACGGGGCCGCGTTCAATGTCGCTGAGATAGTGCAGTTCATCAAAGACGACAAAGCCTACATCCGTTAAGGAGGAGGAGAGACCAAAGCGTTCTCCGCCCTCTTCTAAAAGCATGTTACGATAGACTTCGGTGGTCATAATGACGATGGAGGCACGACTGTGCTCGACGATATCGCCAGTCACAAGGCCAACGGTATCGGAGCCATATGCATCGCGCAGGTCACGGTACTTCTGATTTGAGAGTGCTTTAAGTGGTGTAGTATAGATGACGCGCTGGCCTCGCTGCTGTGCGAGCCAGATGGCGTATTCGGCAACAAGTGTTTTGCCAGTACCGGTTGGAGCTGCCACCATTACGGACTGATCATCGGCAAGATGAGCAATCGCTTCAAGTTGGAATGGGTCAATAGGGAAAGGATAGCGCGCCTTAAATGTCTCAATGCTATCCAATGCCGCTTGGTTTTCAAGTATTTCTGGGGTCTCTTGCCCGACCACTACGTATTCGTTCATGTGCTTTCTTGCTTGTATATTATTTGTACGATGCTAGCGTTTTTCATTTCTCTCATTGTAACATGATTTGTGCGTATAAGCTATCTATTTTTCTTGGTTTCATTCTCGTTGTTTTGCTCGTATGTAAGTACTTATTCATGGTTATTACCATCATTACTGTTATTACCACCGTTACTGCTTTGAGATAAGGTTGAGGAAAAACAACGCCTGGAGGGAGGCACTACGAAATGCCGGTAGGGACCGATTGATCGCGTCCGGGGGGCGGGAAGGGCAACGTGTCGGCAACGATTCTGTGCGGCAACGTGTGCCCATCCTCGCCCCCTGGACACGATCAATCGGTCCCTACCAAACATCCCTTCGTTTCTTCCAAAAGAACCTACTGTTGAAAGGGAATATGCTTTCCCCTCGTAAGGTTCTTTAAGCACAGGTATATTTGAGAAAAGAGGGGAAAGCAAGATACTTAGTGGACAACGGCTAGAGCGCGCCTCAAGTGTTCTAGCGAGATGTTGCCGCCAGAGCAGACAATCCCTACCTTCTTGCCACGCAATTGCTCACGCCTGGAATACGCTCCCGCGAGTGGCGCAGAACCTGCTGATTCGGCTAATGTATGCGCTCGCTCGATCATCCAGACCATTGCCTGTAATATCTGTTCTTCGCTGACCAAGAGGAAATCATCGAGTTTGTCCCATAGAATAGCTTGTGGCAATTCAAAGGCACTACCTGTCGCTAGACCATCAGCGAAAGTATGGTTTGGGGCGTTCAACAGCTTGTGCTGCTTCCACGAAAGATAAGCTGCTGAGGATGCCTCAGCCTGTACGCCGATGACCTGGATTTGTGGGTTGATGGCTTTGGCAACGATACATGCACCGGCCGCACCACTACCACCGCCGATGGCAACAAGAATAACGTCTATCTCTGGCTCATCTTCAAGCATTTCGAGAATGCCCGTCGCCACGCCTGCGATCAAGAGCGGCTCGTTACCGGAGTGGATGTAGCGATAGCCGTGTTCATGCGCGAGTTGTTCACAGTAGTGCTTTGCCTCATCATAGTTGGCACCGTGAAAAATGACATCGGCACCCATGCCCTGCATCGCGGCAACTTTGCCAGGGTTCGCCCCCTCTGGCACTACGATGCGCGCCTTGACGCCAAAGAGTCGCGCCCCATATGCGACCGACTGTCCATGATTTCCTGTCGAGGCCGCGATGACGCCACGCTCACGTTCGTCCGCGCTCATTTGCGAGACAAGGTTTACGCCGCCACGGACCTTGAACGCTCCAACGGGATGGTAGTTTTCGTGCTTGACATAGACAGACGTACCCAGCAGATCGTTGATGGCGGGATATGAGTAGAGCGGAGTGCGCTGTAAATAAGGGCGAATCTGTCTCTGTGCCAGCAACACGTCTTGGAATTGTGGAATATACATGGTGCAGTGTTCTCTTTCTTTTTACCTCATGCTTCATACTTGTACGTGGATTATAGACAAAGTATACTACGCAGAGTAAGGAGTGGTTGGAAATGTTTGACGAATTTCTAGAACAAGACATAATAGTGTAAGCTGTTGAAAATACAAAGTCGTCTTTGCCTTTTGGGTAAAGTACTACTAACCTTCCGATAAATGCTTTCTCCTTCTCAACCTGCTATAATCTACAACTGCAATAAAAGCCATCTATAAAAAAGGAACTACTACTATGCAACCAATCATTGAATGTGTAGACCTCACAAAAGCATACGGGTCGCGTAGTACAGCACTCAACAACCTCACACTGACAATTTCTCAAGGGGCCTCGTTTGGTCTTCTAGGTGAGAATGGGGCAGGGAAGTCCACGTTGGTACGGATGATTATGGGCTTTATTTTTCCTACGTCGGGACGGATTCGGGTGTTTGGTGAGGAGCGGGTTGCGCTGACACATCCGAGGATTGGTTATGTGCATGAGCGACCCATTTTTGAGATGCGCTTTACGGGACGCGCTTATCTAGCATATCTTGGCGAACTTTCGGGATTGTGGGAGGATGAGAGCCGTTCACGGATACAGACGTTGCTGGAACAGGTCAACTTACATGAGGCGGCCGACCGCAATATTGGTACGTACTCGAAGGGGATGTTGCAACGGTTGGCGATTGCACAGGCGTTGTTGACCAATCCTGAATTGCTGATTTTGGATGAGCCGACGAGTGGGCTGGACCCGCGTAGTCAGTGGGAGGTACGGCAGATTGTGGCGGGGCTACGGAAAGAGGGCAAGACGATTTTGTTGTGCTCACACTATCTGTCCGAGGTAGAGGCTTTATGTGACTCCGTATGTATTCTGCGACGTGGGCAACTCATCTTGAGTGGAACAGTGGCGGATCTGTTGCATTCACAGGGGATTGTCGAGATTGTGCTGGCACATGACCAGAATGCGGACAAGATTGTGACACAGTTAGGCATTACAGAGCATGTGATAGAGACGCAGGGCAATGTGTTACGCATGGTGGATACCGAACAGGCGAATGTGCTGGCGCGCCTTGTTCAGACAAATATTGCGATTATGTCGCTGACACCTGTGAACCGCACGTTGGAAGAGGTGTATGTGCGAACGACACAGGCGAGCGATAATGCTGCGGCTCTACAAACATTGTAGTGAAGGAAGGATATATGGATACAACTACAATTCAAACTCATACGTCGCCCAACACGTTTACACGATTTTGGCGGGTACCTACGTTAGTGGTGGCGCGTTTTACGTTGCGTAGCTATGTGAGAAGTGGCTGGATATTGGGCGATATTGTTTTTGTGTGGCTGGCCTATGCTATCTTTTATTTAGAGTTTGGGGGCAATGTCTCATACTTCTTTGGCACGGCTGGTGAGGCTTTAGGGGTGTTGTCTGTTTTGAGTGCCATTGTGATGACGCAAAGGGCGATGAGCGCAAGAGTGTATTTGCCCTTGGCACGACTTACGTCACGCTCGGCGTATGTGCGCGGTGTTATCCTTGCCGCAAGTGTGCTACGCGTTCCTGCGTTTTTGCTGTTAATGATTTTAGCGATGAGCTTTCATCAATATAGTCCACCTGCATGCAATCCTACGTGTATCGCTGATGCGACATTTAGTGGTATGACAATTGGGGGAATAGGGTTGCTGGTTAATTGTTGTATTCTTGTTGCGTTAACGGTAGTGCTGTCGATACCAGTGGCGACACGGCGTATACAAATTATTTTTCTCGCGTGGCTTGCGCTGGTGTTGTACACAAACACGAGCGATAATATTGTAGCGACATATTTTTCTTGGGTGCGTATTCCACTTGCTCCTCTAGCTGTCTGTTACAATCTTGGTACAACGGGGATTGTTGGGTGGTATAATTTTGCGATGTTTGTTGCGGCGATAGGGTATGTTGTTGGACTGACTGTGTTAGCAGAATTTTTGTTACGTAAGCGCGATTTGATTCTTCTGTAGGGACCGATTCATCGCGTCCTGGTCCCCTAATCAACCAGGTCACAAAGAATGACGAATATTTCGACACCTTGCCGACATTCATGGTTGGCACAAGAACGCGATTATGCTGTTTTACCAAATAATCAGGATATGGTGCCTGTAGGGACCGATTTATCACGTCCTTCTCGGCCGTTGATTGCCACGAGGACGTGATAAATCGGTCCCTACAGCTATCCCTACTAATTTGTAAAACACCATCATCGGTCTCTACAGATATTTATGTTAATTGGTTAAAACACATTATTCAACACTGCTACTTCGATACACCTCAAATGAGGAATACACTCGTATGTGTTTGTTCGCGATCACAATCTTCTGCGTAACAAAAGACGTGTCAACGAACGCTAAGGGTTTATCTTTCATCAGTTTGCCATGTAGCGACTGAATAGGCTTGGTATCGTTTGCGCCAAAAGGCTTTCCATGTACGAGGCGTAGCATCTGTGACCATGTACCCCATGCGGCACGCCCATCGAACGGTAGACCATCAAAAAAGTGTGCAAGGTAACGTCCTAGCACAAAGATGTAGACATTCTGCGCCTTGAGTCGCTTCACCTGCACTAAGTCGAGCCTGCCCAGGAGCGCGTTAGATCCATTGCGTTTTACCCATTCGCTAGAAGCAATCATTTGTTTGCTAGCATTGTAAAAGTAGTCGCGTTGCCTTATACGCTCTTGCAATGAGTAGGCAAAGGGGTCTTGTGACTTGAGTTCAAACAAGGCTAAGGCACCCGTTTTGCGATCAAAAATCAGTGCATCTACGTCTGTTGTAAGAGTTCCCTTTGGGCCTCGCAATTCCACATGTCCAACACTTTTGACAAAGCGCTTATCCGCGAAGAGAGCATATATATCCTGGCGAAAGACCTCTTCCCGTAACTGTGAGGCTGTATGATACTCCTCCGAGTATTTCCGTTTCAACTCACGTATCAGAAAAAACAGTGGATAGGTAAGTAAGCCTTCCAGTGATGCGACACGATGTTGATCGTCAAGACGTATAAGGGGAGGCGTAGGTACATTTTTTGTCGAAGTGTGATACAAGATATTCTCAGCATCGAGGGTGTATACATTCAACGCAAGACACACTGTCTCATAGTCTAGCATTAGTACTGTTGCAACCGCCTTTATGAGCAAAGTATCATTATACGGCTCTACAACATATGGCTTGCGCGCGAAGGAACATACATCAACGTGTTTCAAGGCTAAACCAATCAGCACGGCAAGCACATTTCGATAGACCTCAAATGTGCAGCCTCCGATACGTGTAGAAGCGAGATAAGTAGTAAAAGCAGGCATGCACTTAACGTATAGCATACCGAGACGGTGATAGTAATCGTCAATTGCTTGCGTCATTTTATAAAGATCGGATGGTTGCCCATTCCACTGCTCCCCAAAATCTACAAGCTGTTGTTGAATAGAGACTTTCTCAGTCTGAAGCTCACATATCTCAGTCGCATATGTCTTTTTGAGAAAATCTGCCCACTTCACAATGTCCTCATGTTCACGCCATTCTGTAGGCATCTTCTTGTTGGCAACCCAGACATTGTAGTTAGCATCGTTGTCTTGCTGCATATGCATGAAGCCGATATCACAGTAGCCAAGCACACGCTCTGCCTCGCTCAAGCGAGCACACGCTTGTAGTGTGGAGTCAGCCCATGTGTCAAGGATATCAATTGGTGTATCTACACGGCTCTGCGCTGTTGAGAAACTCGATGAGAGTGCTTCTTGCAGACCAGTTGGAGATACATGATATACAGTGCTATTATGTTGCGCTTCAAGATAATCCCTGTTATTAGCACGGACAAGGGCAAGTAAAGCTTGTGGTCTATCTGTAGGAAATGTCTGTTGTAAAGATGCGTGTTGTTCTTTCAGCAGTTGGCGTAACTGCTTTTGTTTAGAAGAGAAATGCATGATCTTCACTCCTGTGTGCGTGTGTGAGGAAAAGGGAACAATTAAGTAAGACCGACGGCAAACAGAATTGTCTAGCGGTTGTTTGAGTAAAACAGATGTGTTCAGATTATGTTCCCTAGCACACTGGTGAAGACATGTAAGCGCGATACCTCCTGTACGTGATACTGAAACTATACCATGTGAATTGGAAAACAAGAAGAGATGATTAATATGCTTCTCGCGCAAAATATGGTTTAACAGATAATTAGGGCGCATCGGTACCAATTTGTTCATTTGCATAATTGGTCCCTACACAATAACATATAAGATATGCGACAATACTACAGGAGCGTTTTCGCTCAAGATAGATAGAATTAGAGGAGACAAAGATATATGTGTTATGACGATAATGCACGTCCACCAATTCAACCAGGAGAGAGCGGCTCTGCTCGTGGAGAAGATCTTGTGTTGACGGCTGCCGATGGCAACAAGTTCGCAGCGTTTGCGGCGCATCCGAGCAAGCCGACGGGATCGCAGATTGTAATTTATCCTGATGTGCGTGGCCTACATCAGTTTTACAAGGAGCTGGCGTTGCGCTTTGCTGAGGTGGGTATCGCGGCGGTGGCGATGGATTATTTTGGACGTACAGCCGGCTTGACAGGACGCGACGACTCGTTCGAGTTCATGCCTCATGTGCAACAATTACGCTTGCCGACGGTCTTTGCAGACGCAAAAGCATGTCTTGCTCATCTTAAAAGCATGACTAGCTCATCTGATGCAGCGTTTACTGTTGGTTTTTGCCTGGGTGGAAGTATGTCGCTTTACACGGGAACAGAGGACATGGGTCTGACAGGTGTTATCGGCTTCTACGCTGGCTTGAGTCGTAAGTTTGATGAGCAGAAGGGAACTCCAATTGAGGCTGCCGACAAGATCAAGGTGCCTGTACTTGGTCTGTTTGGTGGCAACGATCCTAACATTCCAGCGGAGCAGGTGCAGCAGCTTGACGAGCAACTGGATAAGGCAGGAGTACAACACTCGATTATCACCTATCCGGGCGCGCCACACAGTTTCTTTGACCGTAAAGCTACCGAGTTTGCGAAAGAGTCTGCGGACGCATGGGAGCGTATCTTAGGGTTTATCGGAGAACAAAGTCAGGTGGTTCCTTCATAAAAGAAAAGAGAAATGTGTGGAGTCAAGGGCATATTGCCCTTGGCTCCACACATTTCTCTTTTCTTTTGTTGACTATTGCATTTTTCCCTCTATTCCACTATACTAGCGGAGTACAAACAATAGAGATACTCCAACGGTGATGAAGAGGAGTAGCTTATCAGGAATGGCAGAGAGCCGACGGGTGGTGCGAGTCGGTGGTTCGTGATAGGCCAAGGGCGCTTCGGAGTTGGATTGAATGAGTGGCTTCACAGAGGTGAAGAAGCAGGGTGGAACCGCGCTTCATGCTGTAAGACGTTGTGGCCCAGGCCAGCGCAAGCATGTGTCGTCCCTGGGCATGAGATGTGCCTGGGGCTTTTTTTATTACATTCCTTGAAGGAGACCACTCATTTATGACACAAACAGAGAATAAGCCAGAGGTCAACGATACGCCTCTGGTGCCAATTGAGAAGATTGTATCACTGTGCAAGCGGCGCGGTTTCGTGTATCCCAACTCAGAAATTTATGGTGGCGTCTCAGGTATCTACGACTTTGGGCCTATGGGCGTCGAGTTTCGTAACAATATCCGTCGCTACTGGTGGTGGTCGATGGTGCAAAACCACGACAATGTGCTGGGTATCGAGGGTGCTATCATCACTCATCCTCGTGTGTGGGAGGCGAGCGGACACGTCGAGAACTTCGTTGATAAGCTTGTGGATTGCAAAAAGTGCAAGCGACGTTTCCGCGTCGATCATCTTGAGCCAGAAAATCTTGAGCAACATAAGTGTCCGGTGTGCGGTGGCGAATTGACCTCCGAGCCACGCGTCTTTAACCTGTTGATGGAAACGTATCTCGGCGTGGTCGAGGGCGACCGCATGAAGACCTATCTACGCGGTGAGGCATGCCAGGACATTTACCTGGATTATGATAACGTGCTCAAGTCATCACGTGTGCAGGTGCCATTTGGTATCTGTCAGATTGGTAAAGCCTTCCGTAACGAGGTGACGCCGGGCAATTTCCTGTTTCGTCAGCGCGAGTTTGAGCAGTGGGACCTACAATTCTTCGTGCATCCAGACGAGATGCAGAAGTGGTTTGATTACTGGAAAGAGTTCCGCTACAACTGGTACACGAGTATTATCAACCACAAGGACCGCATCCATTTCCGTGAGCATGCGCCGGACGAGTTGGCGCACTATGCCAAGCAAGCGTTCGATATCGAGTACAAGACCATTCTCGGCTGGCAGGAGTGGGAAGGTATTCACTGGCGCCAGGATTGGGACCTCTCGCGGCATAGTCAGTATAGTGGACAAGACTTGAGCTATACTGACCCGAATACGAAGGAGCGTTATATTCCCTGGATCGTTGAAACCTCTGGTGGTGTAGATCGTACATTCCTCAACTTGTTGCTTGATGCATATGAGGAAGAGCCTGACCCGTCTGGCAAGGAACCGCGTACCGTGTTGCGCCTGAACCCCATGCTCGCTCCGGTAAAGGTGGCAGTGTTGCCTTTGCAGAAAAACAAGGAAGAACTGGTGACAACGGCAAAAGGTATTCACAAGCAACTGCAACGCTTGATGGTATCGCAGTACGATGATGTCCAGAATATTGGACGCCGCTATCGTCGTCAAGACGAGATTGGGACGCCATATTGTGTCACCATCGACTTCCAGACTTTGGACGATCAGACGGTCACAATCCGCGAACGTGACCGCATGACACAAGAACGTATCGCAATCAGCGAGCTACCAATGTACCTATTGGAGCGCGTGAGCTTTAAGTAAAGAAAAATAAAGACAAGAAGGACGTTGATGATAAATTACCATCAACGTCCTTCTTGTCTTCACGTACTGTGCCTTTTACGTGGTTAGGTTCGTCTGGTATAGTGATAGAAAGATATCAACATTTAAGAGGACATATTCAGTATGACAACTATAACTTCTTATAATATTCTGGCTGGTGGCTATGATTTGCATAGGAATGGCACGGCACATCGTACTCAGCAGCTCACAACTATAATTCGCTCCACACATCCTGATATTGTGGGATTAGCCGAGGCAATTAACCCACTGGTAGCACAACGTCCACTCATTATTGAGCAGATTGCCAACGAGTTGGGGATGCAATTAGTGATGGGAAGTGAGCCAACACATTATCATGATTATCAGACAGCATTAATGACGAAGCTTCCTATTGTGTATAAGAAATTGCACTCTCGACCTGGGGTACTGACGAGGCCACTTTTAGAGGTATGTGTAGAAGAGGCAAATGGAGAGCACCTTGTAGTGTTTATCGCACACCTCGCGGCCGCATTCAGTCATGGCTGGGCTGGAAATGCAATTCGTATGCGTGAGGTACGCGAAATACTCACTATTCTAGCTCAAGTACAGGATAAGCCGCATGTTATTATGGGCGACTTTAACTCAATGGCACCCGGCGACCCTTTTAAAGCAAGCTTCTTGCTGCGCTATGTGGTTCAAATGGATTACAAACGGCGAACGTTTGGTGCGGTCGATGGACACCCACATCTCAATTTTGTTGTACCAGGACCACTACGTTTTCTCAATCCCCTACTACGTATTATTCCCAAGAGTACGATATTATGCAACTTGTTTGATTTCGCGGCCTCGCTTTACGCGCCACGCGGTACAATAGCGTTGTTGCAGGATGCAGGCTATGTCGATAGCTATCGACGAGTTCATCCTCGTGACTTCGGGTTTACCTGTCCATCGGCAGCACCTGCTGGCCGTATTGACTTCATCTTTGCTAATCCCGTTTTAGCTGAGCGATTAGAGACATGCTATACCGTTGTTGATGGTGAGGGTATGGCAGGAAGTCAAGCAAGCGATCACCTAGCTGTTTCAGCAACTTTTTGCCCAGTAGCGACAAAAAGCAACCCCTACGGGGTAGACGCTGCACTTGCAGCGTCTACCCCGTAGGGGTTGCTTTTTGTTATTGAAACACATCCTTGGTCTTGTCGAAGAGATTGCGAAAGATGTTTTTGTCATTCTGCTCGGTCTGTTCGCGCTCAAGCCGTGCGAACTCTTCGAGCAGATGTTTCTGCTCTGGTGTCATGTTTGTCGGTGTTACAACCTTGACCTGCACATGCTGATCGCCACGCGCACTACTGTGGACAACAGGTACACCCATGCCCTTAAGACGGAATGAGCGTCCACTCTGTGTACCGGGTGGAATCTTGAGTGGAGTCGTCTTATTGTCAATGGTTGGCACTTCAACCTCATCACCAAGCGCGGCCTGGGCAAAGCTCACAGGTAGCTCGTAGGCAATGTCGTTGCCTTGACGTTTAAAGAATGGATGAGGCTTGACGGTAAGAATGACATACAGATTGCCAGGGGTACCACCACGCGCACTTACTTCGCCTTCGCCAGTCACGCGAACGTTGATGCCATCATCGACGCCTGCAGGGATATTGACTACAACACGTCGGTTGTTCCGCACACGTCCTTGACCGCGACACTTTTCACAGGGGGTAGTAATAATCTTACCTTCGCCTCGGCAGCGTTCGCACATAGTCACGTTGACAAATTGACCGAAGATTGATTGCTGCACACGGCGAATCTCGCCCGTTCCCTGACAGGAGGGACAGCGAGAGGTTGATGTGCCGGGTTGCGCTCCACTGCCACGACAAGAGCCGCATGTCTCCCAGCGCGGAAGTTCGATCTCCTTCTGACAGCCAAATACGGCCTCTTCAAAGGTGATGGTCAAGTCGTAGCGCAGGTCTGCGCCTCGTTGTGTGGTGGAGCGACGTTGCGTACTGCCGCCCGCCGTTCCCGCGAAGAAGGTTTCAAAGAGGTCATTGATATTGGTGAAGCTGCCAAAGTCGTTGAAGCCTGCACCTGCGCCCGCGCCATTACCCAAACCTGCATGACCATAGCGATCATAGGCGGCCCGTTTTTGTGTATCGCTAAGAACTTCATAAGCTTCATTGATTTCGATAAAGCGGCCTTCCGCCTCAGCCTCTTTATTTGCGTCAGGGTGATACTGTTTAGCAAGACGACGAAAGGCTTTCTTCACCTCATCCTCGGTTGCGGTGCGCGAGACACCCAATACTTCATAATAGTCGCGTTTATTCGTCGCCATCGCAAGTCCTTTTTCTTCGTACACATGGCATGGGGTCTTGTGACCCATGCAGTAGGATATATTTGCTACTTATAATCTCGCAAGCATCTTTTATAAGATTACATCAATTAGCAGAGTATACGCAAGAGTGATAGCCCAAGTAGGGTATACGGGATATGGTATCGTGCAGTTTCCAATGGAAACTGCACGATACCATATCCCGTATGATTACATTTCCTTGTATTCGCCCTCGATGGTGTCATCGTTGGCGGAAGGACCCTGGCCCGCATCCGCAGAGCCAGCACCACCGAAATCAGCACCAGGAGTTGCACCGTCACCGCTTTGGCGATAGATCGACTCACTGATCTTGTAGAATGCCTGCTCAAGAGCCTCACGTGAGGACTTGATGCGGCTTACATCATCGGTTGAAAGGGCTGAACGAACGTCCTGAATTTTAGACTCAAGGTCACTCTTCTGTTCAGAAGTGATCTTGTCACCAAGTTCGGCAATGCTCTTCTCAGCACGGTAGGATGCACTATCGGCTAGATTACGCTCCTCGACCTCTTCCTTACGGTTCTTATCCTCGGCGGCGTGAGTCTCAGCATCACGTACCATCTTTTCGATCTGGTCCTTGCTAAGACCACTTGAAGCGACGATAGTGATCTTCTGTTCGCGGCCAGTGCCACGATCACGGGCAGAGACATTGAGAATACCGTTGGCGTCGATATCAAAGGTCACTTCAACCTGTGGCACGCCGCGTGGTGCAGGTGGAATACCGTCAAGAATGAAGGTACCAAGCGAACGGTTGTCCTTCGCGAACTCGCGCTCCCCTTGCAGGACGTTGATCTCTACGCTGGGCTGGTTATCGCTTGCGGTTGAGAAGACTTGACTCTTCTGAGTTGGAATGGTTGTGTTGCGCTCAATCAACTTAGTCGAAACGCCACCCATTGTCTCGATGCCGAGAGAAAGGGGTGTTACGTCGAGCAGGAGCACGTCCTTCACATCGCCTGTGAGAACACCTGCCTGAATCGCAGCACCGATTGCGACCACTTCGTCAGGATTGACGCCACGGTTTGGCTCACGGTCGAAGATGCGCTTGACCATGTTTTGTACGGCTGGCATACGTGTCTGACCACCGACCAGAACCACCTCGTCGATTTCGCCGGGGCGCAGGTTGGCATCGGAAAGGGCCTTGACGACTGGACCACGTGAGCGCTCTACCAAGTCCTCGGTTAACTGCTCAAGTTTGGCGCGTGTGAGCGTCATGGTTAAGTGCTTTGGACCACTTGCATCGGCTGTGATAAAGGGCAGATTGACCTCTGTAGACATTGAGCTAGAAAGTTCTTTCTTAGCCTTCTCAGCGGCTTCTTTCAAACGCTGTAGTGCCATGCGGTCTGAGCGCAGATCAATGCCCTGCTCCTTGCGGAACTCGTCGGCAAGCCAGTTGATGACACGCTGGTCGAAGTCGTCACCACCAAGGTGTGTATCGCCGTTGGTGCTCTTTACCTCGAAGACGCCATCGCCGAGTTCCAGGTTTGAGATATCGAATGTGCCACCGCCAAGGTCATAGACGGCGATCTTCTCATCTTTTTTCTTATCGAGACCATAGGCAAGAGAGGCGGCGGTTGGCTCATTGATAATACGCAGAACTTCGAGACCTGCGATCTGTCCGGCATCCTTGGTCGCCTGACGCTGTGCGTCATTAAAGTACGCGGGCACGGTGATGACGGCCTGTTGGACGCGCTCACCAAGATATGCTTCGGCGTCTGTCTTGAGCTTCTGCAGAATCATAGCGGAGATTTCTGGTGGGCTATAGGTTTTGCCCTGTATCTCTACCCATGCGTCGCCATTCTTGGCGCGTACAACTTTATATGGCATAAGCCGTTTGTCGCGGTCTACGTCGATGTCTTCGTATTTACGACCCATGAAACGCTTGATGGAAGAGACCGTGTTCTCAGGATTGGTAATGGCCTGACGTTTGGCGACTTCGCCAACGAGACGTTCGCCGCTTTTATTGATGGCGACAATTGAAGGTGTGGTACGCGCGCCCTCAGCATTTGGGATAACGACTGGCTCGCCACCTTCCATTACCGCGACACATGAGTTTGTGGTTCCTAGATCAATACCAATAACTTTTGGCATGATGCCTCCTAAATTTATATAGATACTAGTGGGACGCGTGGCCCCAAACAATAGGTTTTATGTTGTATGTGATGGCACATTTGTGCCGATGTTGTTTTCGATGTTTCATATATATAAACAGGCGTTTATATATATGATATTCCCGCTTTTGTACGTCTTTGCTAACTCACTACCTTTCATGGCAGAAGGGAGGAGAAACTGGGACTATGCCCCAGTCAAGGAGTTGTACTCCTTGCATCTCCACTTTTTACAAGTCTGATTCGTAGCCATACATTTCGGCGAGCAGTTCGTTCATGACCTGGGCCATGTAGCGTACAACGGCGATGGCGCGTCCGTACTGCATACGAGTGGGGCCAATGACGCCCAGCAAGCCACCGATTTTGCCCTCTTGTCCATAACGGGCAACAACCATGCTTACGTCTTTCATGTCGTCCCACTGGTTCTCACCACCGATAATCACCTGTACACCGTCAGAAGCACGTAGATGTTCTGCCAGAACAGGAAGGAAGCGGTTTTGTTCAAGAACCTCCATTACCTTGCGTACACGCTCGTTGCGCTCCTCTTCGGGTCCCATACGGCTGTATTCTGGTTGCTCAAGGATGTTGACAACACCCTCACGATAAAAAACATCGCCCAGGATATCGCCGTGTTGCTCCAAGATATGCGCGATACTGTTGCCAATCAAACGCTCAACAGGTGTAAGGTCCTGCTGCTTGAGTAACGCGTCCATCTCAACAGCGTTTTTGTTCTGTAACAGTCTATTTAAGTGTGCCGCCGCAACGCTTAGTTCGTCTTGCTGAATAGCTGCGTCAAGCAACAAGCGTTGCTGTTTTACGGTACCATCCATCAGGACCAGTACAACATAGGCGGATAGCTCTGTTACTGACAGGACCTCAAAATGTTTTAGTCGTCCCTCGGCAGAACGTGGTTGTGTCATCACGGCAGCGTTATGTAGTAAACGTGCCATTACAGACGCGGTAAGCCGCACCCATTGGTCTAATTGATCCTGTACCTGATAGAACTGATGACGGATAAGCCGTTGCTCATCCATCGACAGGGCCGATTCACCCATGAGATGCTCGACAAAGTAGCGATATCCCAGGTCAGTAGGCACCCGTCCCGCTGATGTATGGGGCTGAAAGATAAGGTTTGCCTCTTCCAATCCCGCCAATTCGTGTCGCACGGTTGCCGAACTAAACTGTAATCCATATTTTCGTACAAGGGTATCAGACGCAATAGGAGTGGCAGTGTGAATATACTCTTGAACCAGAGCACGCATAATTTGCTGCTTGCGCTGGCTTAATGGTGTCATCGAATGTACCTCGTGCCGTCTCCCGTTGTTTCTCCTTGCGAACGCTTTTATGCCTTAGCAAGATGATACAACGTTTGTCAACTCTGATTGCTAGCAGTCTCGCCTTGAGACTGCAAATACAGAATAGCACTCAGACAAGGGGATTGTCAAGTGAAAAAGGGGAGAAAATACACCAAATTGTGGTGTTGAACTTCCACAATTTGGTGTGAAGATGAGAAAGGATCGCTACTGGCTATGGGAGGAGTAGATTAACGTTACCCATTATGTGGTTTTTTCCCATTTCCACCGCCGTTGTTCTTGACAACTGTTGTTGGTGGAGCAGGAACTGCAATACCATAAGTAGTTGGGTCTTCGCCATCAAGCATCCAATCATAATTGCCGCCACCCTTCAAACCATCAAAGCTAGAGGTTGAAGCCTGATGAACACCTGGGGGAACGGTAAAGGTCCCTTGCGTAAAGTTGTATGGTGCAGGATTGAAGGCACCACAGGGAACACCATCCCAGTTAGGGTCGGTTGGATCACATGTTTTTCCACTTACACGCTCAATAATGCTATGCCAAATTGGGGCGGCACCCGTTACACCAACACTATTTATAAGTGGGCTATTATCCGCGTTACCAGACCAAATACCTACAACGACATTCGGTGTATAACCCATCGTCCAGTTATCGACAAAGTTATCGGTCGTACCTGTTTTTGCAGCGACCTGGTGAACGGTATATGTTGGGTCCCAATCATTAAAAGACAATACATGATCGTTGCCAAATTCAGGAGCGCGTGCGTTCTCGTCGGTGAGTACGGAAGTCATGAGATACGCAATCTGGGGCGAAATTACACGAATAGCTTGTGGGTGTGTTGGATCATAATGATACAAATTATGTCCATAGTTGTCCCAAATATCAAGAATACTCTGTGGAGGGATGCGTAGCCCTTGATTTGCGAATACCTGGTAAGCTCCTGTCATTTGGATCAGGGGTACACCCATTGAACCGAGTGCAAAGGAGAGCTGGTTATAATCGGCGACAGTTTTGATATGCGTCCCTTGCGTTTTATTCTTGATAGCTATATCTTCGTCCAGAGCAGTGATACCGAAACGTCTGGCTGTGTTGGCGACATTTTCTACACCTGCAAACTGCAAAGCTTTTACGGCTGGAACATTACGCGAGTTCGCGGTTGCAACTTGAATAGTATTGTTGCCGCCCAGGTAAAGGTCTCCATAATCAGGTGGTACATATGCGTCCTTAATATCGGTAGCACCATTATTAGGGAAATATGTCTTGACATCTGGCAACACCGTCCCTGGATACATACCCATTTCAAAAGCGGTAGCGTAAACAATTGGCTTCCATGTTGAACCCGGAGAACGATAGGCATCGGTAGCTGCATTAAACTGCCCATCGATTGTCTTATCATTCACGGCGTTATAATCCGAACTTCCATCCATCGCAAGGATTTCACCGGTTTTAGCATTCATCACAACGGCGGCAGCATTGTGTACATTGTTATCCTGACTAAGTACTGCATAATGGCCTGTTGGGAACGGTTGATATTCAACCTGATTCAGATGACGGTCTATCGCTTTCTCAACATAGTCTTCCAAGTTTACATCAATGGAGGTGCGGATGTTGAAGCCACCTGTGTACAGGGCAATTAGTCCCGCGGTCTCATCGCCATTGCCCAACTTGACCGCTAGTTGCTGCTCTGCCCATTGAAAAAAGTGAGGTGCTCGCACATGTTGTGAGTAACGTGTGAATTTCATCTTGGCGGTCAATGTCTCCGCTTGCTGAATCATGGACTCGGTAATGGGGCGTCCATCGACGGACATACCAATAGAAAGCATATCGTGCAATACTTCATCCTGGCGAATCAGAGCATTTTTCAATGCTGTTTTGCCATTCGTTGGGTCATATGAGACAGGGCTTTGTGGCATACCTGCGAGCAGGGAGGCACGTGCCAAACCCAGAACAGGATCGAGTTTGCCATTCGCGCCATATTCTAGTCTTGTTATGCCAGGAGTACATTTGAAATTTGCGTCGCAGGTACGGTTCAGATGAAAATATTCTTCGACGGCCGCCTCAACGCCAAGATCAAGTGTGCCAAAGGGAGAAATATTAAAGTACATCTCCATTATCTTCCACTTGGGATATTGTTGTGTTAAACCGATGGCAAGGGCTGCTTCTGGCAGTTTACGGTTCAGCGTCTGGTTTGTGTCACCCGTCATGTTTTTAATTAATTGTTGTGTCAGAGTACTACCACCACCCTGAACGGAGTTATGCTGAAGATACTCAGTACCAGCACGGGCAATCCCTTGTGGATCTACGCCAATATTGGTCCAAAATGTTTTATCTTCTGCCGCAATCATCGCGTCTTGCATGATCTTTGGAATATCGGTGTACTTGACGGGAGTGCGTCGCCCTACTCCATTTGGGTCGAACAGGTCTCCAAGGAGAACACCATTACGATCATACATACGCGTTGTCTGCTCCACATGTTGATTTGCGAGGCCCTGCACACGCGGCAACTGACTTTGATAGTATCCATAGGCATAGGCACTGGTTGAGGTCGTGATAACAATAAGTAACATTAAGAAGGAAATCAGCACACCGATGCCAATACGTCCACTCTTAGGTGCTTTACTGTGCCAGCGATAACGACGATGACGCATCTGCATAGCGATACGCGTTGTGCGTGAGCGTTTCCAGCGTGTTGCCTTCGGTGGTGTTGGAGATACAGGCAATTGTGTTTGTGGCAGATGGCGTAGTACCATTGGTGGCTCTGGTTGCCCATAGCGTTGTGCAGCCATCTTGCCGGACCACTGTCGCACTCGTTGCATAGCGTTCGCAGCCCAATGTTGCTGAACTTGCTGGCTTTGCGGTACTGGTGGTGTTTGTTGTATATACGAGTTCGCTCCCTGCTGCCCATACGGTTGCGCGATAGGAGAATATTGCTGTGGTCCTTGTTGCATTGGTGGACCATAGGGTTGTTGTGAGGCAGGAGAGTACTGCTGTGGTCCTTGTTGCACTGGTGGGCCATAGGGTTGTGGCACAGGAGAGTATTGGTTCTGATATACAGGTGGTATAGGTTGTTGTTCTCGATATTGTTGTGGAGGAGAAGATTGATTCTGTTGTGGTCCTAGTTGCTGGCTCTTGCGCTGATACTCGCGCAAAAGACTCCCTGCACGAGGATCACGATAGTCAGCATCTGGATTGTTTTCAGGTCGCCAAGTATTACTCATAATATATTCTTCCTTAACAATATCAATTTCGTGTACAAGCCACCGATTTCTCACCCAGCACGTGCCTTTTCTTCTATGATTATTCAAAAGAACGAGCAGAAGCGAGAGTTTTTAGTAGAGCTAAGCCGACCTACTCTTCTCCCTTACCAATATGACCGACCATATACCTCTATCCACCTATACCCCACACCTCAAAATATCGCCTGAAGCTGTTACACAGCGGCGTCTGTGACTTGTCTTACGTATGATAACGGACAAGATGAAACACATTAACCCAAGCACCCATTCGGGTCAGTGGAGGAACCAATTTATCACATACATGCATCAATAGATGTCCATTAGTACTTAATTGTCTTAGGCTAGCACAGCCTTATTGTATCGTGTACAATACAGTGCATTAAGAGGAATATTTTATGTATTCGCGGCACACTGACCTCTTACATAATGCAGCAAGGGCACGCATATCAAAAGCAGCCTCCACAGGAGTAGATATATGGATAGGAAGATACGTAGTGAGGTCGTGTTTGATTTACCAACTCCTTACTACCCATCTGAAGCTCTTTCGCTCGATGAACTGGCACATTGGGTCGCGTTTAGTCGTTTTCCGGGTGTGGGACCAATACGTTTCAAGCTTCTGCTCGACTTCTTTGAGAACGATGTAGCGGCAGCATGGAAGGCAGACAGCAAGCATTTGGCAGAAGCAGGGCTTGATAAAAAGACGATTGAGAAGCTTATCGCACATCGCAGCGAGGTCACGCCGCAGCACGAGTTAGAGATATTGGAAAAAAAGCGCATCCGTGTCATGACCTGGAAGGATGCCACTTACCCACCGCTCTTGCGAAAGATTGAGTATGCGCCCCCTGTGCTTTACCTCTATGGAACCTTTACAGAGGATGATCGTCACTTCACGCTTGGCATTGTCGGGACGCGTAAAATGAGCACTTATGGGCGTCAAGTCACGGAACGGTTCAGCACAGAATTGGCACAGGGGAAGATCACTGTTGTAAGCGGTTTAGCCCTCGGTGTCGATACCGTTGCACATACAGCCGCCCTTGACGCTGGTGGGCGCACATTAGCCATATTAGCATGTGGATTAGACACCATCTATCCGCCTTCTAACCGCAGCCTCGCCACACGTATCGTTGAATCAGGGCAAGGTGCCCTTATCAGCACCTTCCCGTTAGGAGTGCGTCCTGACGCTGGCAACTTTCCGGCACGTAACCATATTATTTCGGGACTTTCGTTAGGGGTACTTGTCACAGAAGCACCTCCAACTTCTGGAGCACTCATTACAGCGAATTCAGCCCTGAACCAGGGGCGCGAAGTTTTTGCGGTACCAGGAGGTATTTTCTCGCTCGCAAGCGGTGGGGCAAATAAACTGATCCAAGATGGGGCACATCCGGTAACAAGTACGCGCGATATCCTGGAACAGTTAAACATTCATGTGATTCCTTCGGATGAAGAGACACGCGAACAACTGAAAACTATTTCACCCGACAACGCAGAAGAGCGAGCATTGCTGCCGCTTCTCAGTTTAGAGGCATGTCATATCGACGAACTTATCCGGCAAAGCGGACTAGAGGCAAACGTTGTTTCCTCGACATTGACGATGATGGAATTAAAAGGTATGGTCAAACAGATGGGTGGTATGCAGTATGTATTGGCACGCTAGAGAAGAGAGAGGAAAACATTGACGGATACCGAAAAATATCGCACGCTTCTTCCATTGTTTGACGAGCTGCAAGGCGAACGGGTCGTGGTACGTCCTTATCGAGAAAGCGATGCACAAGCACTTTTTGAGGCGGTCAGTGAGTCACGCGACCATATTCGTCCGTGGTTGGAGTTTGCCGATGCACATCAGACCATTGAAGAAAGTCGAGACTTTATCATTCGTCAGCAGGCACAAATCTTATTACGCGATGATATGAATTTTGGCATGTGGGACAAAGCAAAGGGGACGTTGGTTGGTGGCACAGGGCTTCACGCACATAACTGGAAGATACGCTACTTTGAGATTGGGTATTGGCTACGCGTTTCGGCAGTAGGTCATGGGTATACAACCGAGGCGGTGAAGTTGCTGACGGAGTACGTTCTTACGCAGTATGAGGCGAAGCGTGTGGAAATTCGTTGTGATGTGAACAACACAAGGAGTGCTGCCGTTCCGCAACGCCTCGGTTTTGTACAAGAGGCGCGTCTACGCAATAATGCGTTGACACCTTCCGGTGATATACGTACCACGCTTGTCTTTGCCTTGACGCCGGACGATAAACGGGCGTGGTAAGCAAGCAAAAATCTGAGCATATAGAAAATGTATAATAAACTCGTTGTATCAAATTGCTCTGGACGGAGTAACATTTCATGATTCTTCTCGACCTCTTACTTAAGGCAACGCAAGGAACGCTTCATTCTATGGGTAAGCAGAACACGTTTGCTGGATTTAGCCATGATACGCGGCAGATTGTTCCAGGTGAATTGTTCGTAGCGGTACGTGGGGAACGAAGCAATGGGCATGATTATGTGCTTGCGGCACTGCTGGGTGGTGCAGGTGGACTGCTGGTAGAGGCGCGCGCTTTTCAAGCACTTGCCGAAGAGGTGCGGCAGCGACTAGAGGGTGCTGAAATTACAATGATTCTTGTTGAGGACACACGCTTGGCCTTGCAACAGTATGCAAGCTTTATTTTGCAACACTGGCATCCAACGGTTATAGGGGTCACAGGTAGCGTGGGTAAGACGAGTACAAAAGAGGCGATTGCGACGGTGCTGGCAAGCAAGTTTTCGACGTTTAGAAGTTGGCAAAACTATAATGACTTGCTGGGCATTCCGCTCTCGCTTGGCCGCCTTGAGGAGCATCATCAGTACGCGGTATTGGAGCTAGGTTGCGATCATCCAGGCGAGATAGCTGACCTGTGTAGAATTGTACAGCCACAAATTGGCGTGCTCACGCATATTAGTCCGGCACAATTGCAATATTTTGGGACGCTGAAACGGCTGGCAAAAGAACTGGGAACACTTTTTACAAGTTTGCCAGAAGGTGGCTGCTTTTTTTATAACAACTTTGATCAGGCAATCTATGATCTTCTCTTGCATCGCAATACGCCTCATGCACACAATGTTGCTCGTTATTCTTACCTCTCACATAACATGCCAACGTTTACAAAAGACGAGGCACCGCCGCCCGTCCAGGAAATAGAGGTGACATGGCAAGGGGTACGATGTCTCCTTTTAACAATGGAGTCGCCCACACCAGAAACACCAACGGTCTTTGAAACGAGGCTAGAAGCACGTTTGTTAGGTGAACATTCTGTACAAACACTGCTCGCAGCATATACGATTGGGCGTCATGTGGGTATGAGTCTCGCAGAGGTGGTGGCCGTACTGCCCAACATCTATCCACTCGCTGGACGACTAAACCCGTTGATGGGTATACAGAATGCAATGCTCCTTGATGATACGCATAACGCGACACCAGCGTCGGTAAGCGCAGGATTAAAAACACTACAGGCGTTGGCGTCTTCAAAAACGCAACGGATCGCGGTGTTAGGCGATATGCTGAGCCTCGGGGAGTATGCGGAAGAGGCGCATCGTAAAGTGGGACGTGAAGCGGCGGAACAAGCTGACTATCTGGTGCTGAAAGGGGAGTATGCGACACTCGTCGCGGAGGCAGCGCAACAAGCCGGTTTGCCGCTTTCGCACATTACGATTACCTCCACACACGAAGACGCGGCACAGGCTGTACGGCATATTCTTGAGGAACACACCTCTTCTCAGAATATCGTACTGATAAAAGGGTCTGAGGCAACACGTATGGAGCGTGTCACCGAACTACTGATGGCGGAACCGTGGAAAGCGGAAGAGCAATTGGTACGGCAGACGCCAGCTTGGAAACAGATTGTAGTAGCGCGTGCGGAGCGTCCAACATGGGTGGAGATTGACTTGAACGCGATTGCAAACAACACACGGCGTATCAAGTCGATGGTGGGCGCGCAGGTACAGGTACTGATTAGTCTCAAGGCTGATGCCTATGGACATGGAGCGTTGAAGGTGGCACGAACGACCTTGAGTAATGGGGCGTCTATGCTGGGAGTGGCGACTCTGAGCGAGGCCACACCGTTGCGTGAAGGCGGAATTACCGCCCCAATCCTCGTTTTCGGCTATGTTCCTTTATGGCAGATGCGCGAAGCAGTGCGTCAGGGAGTAACAGTAACACTATATAGTAGTGAGTCAGCACAGGCACTTTCACGGGCCGCCCTTGCGCTTGACGAAACGGTTAGGGTGCATGTGAAGGTCGATACAGGAATGGGACGTTTGGGCATACGCGAGGAGCAACTAGACGATATTGTAGCATTGGTGCGTGAAATCAAGGCGTTACCTGGACTTGTGCTTGAGGGATTGTATACGCATTTTGCGATGGCTGACGCGGAAGATAAGACGTATACTCGTGTGCAAGTAGAGCGATTTCAGCATGTACTGAGTACACTTGAGGCACAGGAACTACGCCCACCGCTTGTGCATGCTGCTAACAGTGCCGCGACCTTGAGTACACCAGAGGCATGGTTTGATATGGTGCGTCCGGGTATCGCAATTTATGGACTGGACCCGTCAGCAGAGGTGCGGGTACCAGCAGGATTTCGACCTGCGTTAACCTTCAAAACGCAGGTGGCGCAGGTCAAAATGGTGCCAGCAGGCGAGTGCATCAGCTACGGATGTACCTTTACGACTAAACGTCCTACCAGAGTAGCAGTGCTGCCTGTAGGCTACGCTGATGGCTTTCGGCGCAGCCCGAACAATTGGGGTTCGGTCTTGATTCATGGACAAGAGGCACCCCTGCTTGGACGAGTGTGTATGGATCAGTGCATGGTTGATGTGACTGACATTCTACACACACGGATGGGCGATGAAGTAGTGTTGATTGGGCACCAAGGAGACGCCACGCTTACTGCAGAAAAGGTGGCGGAACGTCTCGGCACAATTAACTATGAGGTGGTAGCTGAGATTTTGGCGCGTGTACCACGCGTGGATTAGAGAAAAATTGTCACACTGCAACTATCGCTTGCGCCGCTTCGTAACAAAAGCAACGGTTACACAAATTGCAAGAGGACAACGATGCAAGAAGAGACACTTGAGAAGATAGAGACACAAACAGCACTTCAAAAGCCACAAACCACTGCGGTGGTCATCGCCAATCCAACCTCAGGAAGCTACACACAGAACAGGCTACAGATAGAGGAAACAATTGAGTATTTACGAAAGAACGGCTGGCAAGCTGACTTGTGCTTGACAAGAGCGGCAGGGGATGCGCGCAAAATTGCACGTGAGGCGGTTGAACAACATATTTCGGTTGTGGTCGCAGTCGGTGGCGATGGCACGATCAATGAAGTTATTCAGGAATTGGCGAATAGCGAGACAGCTCTAGGTGTTCTTCCAAGTGGCACAGTCAATGTATGGGCACGCGAGACAGGAATTCCTTTGGATAATGCGGGAGCACGCGAGGTATTGTTGCGTGGTCGTACTCGAACTATTGACCTGGGGCAGATGGGAGACCGCTATTTTCTGCTTATGGCAGGTCTCGGCTTCGATGGTGAGGTGACGAAAGCAGTCGAGAAAAAATCAGTAAAACGCTTTGGTGTACTTGGGTATTTCTTTGTTGGCGCATGGCTTGGGCTTGGCTACCCCAGTTTTCGCGTAACCATTCAAACGGGCGAGCGTGTCATTCGCACAACTGCAATACAAATTATCATTGGCAATACGCAGTTGTACGCAGGAGCGATTAAGTACACGTGGCAGGCTCAGTGTGATGATGGGCTGCTTGATGTCTGTATCTTACGCAAACAAAACGCGTTTGGACGCATTGCGATTGCGATAGATTTCCTGTTGCGGCGCGAGCAACGTCGAAATTGGGTACAGTATGAGACATTTAAGGATATAAAGATACGTACACGTCGTCGGGTCGCTATGCAGATCGACGGTGATTTAGCAGGAGAGACTACGCGCAGTTTTCCCCCAGTCACATTTTGCGTCGCCGCCGACGCCCTCAAGGTGATTGTTCCACACGAGGTGCCAGAAGGGTTGTTTTCAAAACCGTAGCTATAGCGAGGGTTTACCCTACATCTTCATACAACATCGACGTTGCTTTTATCTGCTCTTTTTCGTATCATTACTATAGGTCAAGAGAAGATGAGGAAACGTTATGGTACAGGCTATCTTACAGAATCAACAACGCCGTATGTTACAAGAGGAACGGCGCATCGCAAGCCAGTTGCAGGCATGTCTTGTTGGGTTCGAGGGCGCGGATGCTTACGCGACCACGTTGCGCCAAGTGACGAATGCATTAGACGATCTTTTTCTGCTTGTTATTGTTGGCGAATTCAACGCTGGAAAATCTGCTTGTATCAATGCGCTTCTGCGTAGCGAGGTTTTGGAAGAGGGCGTTGTTCCGACAACTCATCAGGTGACGATTGTACGTTATGGGCAGCAGAATGTGCAACATCAGATTGAGCAAAATGTTTTAGAGATTGAGAATAACGCTGAGTTCTTGCGCGATATCAGTATTGTCGATACTCCCGGTGTGAATGCAGTATTGCGCGAACACGAACAGTTGACCGAAGAATTTGTGCCACGCAGCGACCTTATCCTTTTTATTACCTCGGTTGACCGACCATTTACGCAGAGCGAACGCATGTTTATGGAGCGCATTCGTACATGGGGCAAGAAGGTTGTTGTTGTTCTTAACAAAATTGACATCCTACGCACCCAAGCAGCACTTGAGGAAGTGCTGGCCTTTGTGCGCGACAACTGCAAAAACTTACTGGGCTTCCAACCTGAAATCTTTCCAGTTTCCGCGTTATTAGCACAGCGTGCCCTTACAGCAACTGGGCAGGAAACGCTGCAATTATGGGAAAGAAGCCGTTTTGGGAAGCTTGAAGAGTATTTATTCCACACGTTAGATGAAGCCGAACGTATTCGCCTTAAATTGCTGAGTCCGCTCGGTGTGATGCAACGTTTGCTGAATGAGACACGTTCCTCGGTTGAGCAACGGGCAGAATTGCTGGCGGAGGATGCGCGAACGGTTGGGGCGATTGAGGAACAGTTGCGACTCTACCGCGAGGATATGGAGACCAATTTCGCGCATCGTCTGGGCGAAATCGAGAATATCATCCTGGACATGCGTGGACGAGGCGATCACTTTTTTGATGAGACTATTCGTCTTGGTCGCATTCTCGATCTGGTACAGGGTGAACGCTTACGTGAAGAGTTTGACCGCGATGTTATTGGGGATAGTGCGGCGCGTATCGAGCACGCGGTACAAGAGCTGATTGATTGGCTTGTGCAAAATGAGCATCGCCTCTGGCAAGATGTGATGGAGTACCTGGACCGTCGTCGTCAGGTGAGTGTACGCCGTGACGATGAGATGATCGGGTCCGTCTCGCGTCAGTTTGATTACAACCGTCGCACGCTCCTTCAATCCGTAGCACGTACAGCGGCAAGTATTGTGCAGACATATGATCGACAGGCTGAGGCGATAGAGTTATCACAAGATATGCGGAGTGCGGTAGCTCAGGCGGCTATCGCGGGTGCTGGTGGTATTGGTCTAGGCGCGGCTATTGTGGCCTTTGTTGGAACAGCCGCAGCCGATGTAACGGGTATTCTCGCGGGCGTGGTACTGTTGGGGCTAGGACTATACATCATTCCAGCACGACGCAAACGGGCGAAAGAGGACTTCAATACTAAGATGCAAGAACTGCGGACGCGCTTACATGCAGCTATGCAGGAGCAGTTCAAGAAGGAACTGAACAATGCGCTTACGCGTGTACAAGATGCGATAGCACCGTATACGAGGTTTGTACGGGCCGAGCAAAAAAAGACTCAGGCGATGCAAGAGCAGGTGCTGCAACTGGATAACGCACTGGTTACACTCAAGAACGAGATCGAACTGGTGAAATAACTAGACATTGGGCCGGCTGCGACATGTCGCAGAGCACCCAATGTCTAGTTATCCTGTTATCCATTTAGATTGAACACGACGTTAATAAGAAGAATGACCACGGCACCAGCACCAAACGCGGCCAAACCTACAAACCCCGAACCTGAAGTACTGACTACTCCTGTTGACACGGAGAGAAGTGCGATTATCATTACAACGGAGACAATAGCGAGTGCAAGACGTTGCCCAGCGGAGATACGTACTTTACTTTGCGGTAAAACCTTGCCTTGTGGCCCTTGTGCCATACGCTGTGAGAGGCGCTGGGCGAAGGAGTCCATAAAGGCGTCGTCATATAGTGGTGGAGGCATACTCTGGCCTTGTGGTGGTATAGAATATTGTTGTGGTTGTGGTGGACCATCATATTGGGGACTGCCTGTATAGCTGCCGTATGGTTGCTGTTCTTGCATAGTGTTTGGCGCATCCTTCCATGTGTATCTATACATGTATTTACAGGTAAGTTTTTTGCTCCAACTGTTCTATTTACGCGCCATGTGATACAAGGTTGTATTCATCAAAAAATATACAGCCATTCGATTTTGTCCACATTCGCTTGACTTTTCAGTATCTTTACTATACCAACATGTAATACTAGACAGTATAGTATGATTGCGTTATGATATATATGAGTTACTCATCGGATAGAAAAGATATGGCAACGACTTGCCTCGCTCTTGCTCTATTGTCGATAAAAATGACAAAATCTCTATGATGTGTTCGTTGGCATTGAATGACGCTGAACACGACTATTTAATATCTGCATCCTACAGTAGGAGTTCCAGTATGTTTTCAGGACGCGTTACTTGGAGTCGTTTATGGTGGGTGGGACTAGTTGCCATTGGAGCCTCGCTTGTAGTCAATCTTTTGATTCGCGCTATTTCGATGGCAATCTTCAAGCTTCCAACAGATTTTACTCCCCTGAGTATTGGGCCAGTGGTCTTCTGGTCAATCATTGCCGGTGTTGGGGCTGTTGTTGTTTTCTGGCTCGTCGGTCGCTTCTCGCGTAATCCCGCACAACTTTATTTGATTATTGGTTTCCTGGTCTATATTGCCACCTTTTACCCGGACTGGTTCATCATTGGTGGTGGCAGTCGTCCTTTTAAGGACACCACACCTTATACAGTTGGCACATTGATGTCTATGCATGCGGCAGAGGCCGTTATTATTCTCTGTATTTTGCTTCTGCTAGGATTTCAAAAAACGTCGCCCACCGACGTAAAAAGTCCACCCCATTCAGTATAGGGTGGACTTTTTTCTTATACCTTCATTCCCAGTTAATCCGTAACGCTGCTGACATACTGTTGTCACTTCAGTGCTCTATACTTTGCTTGTAAGAACAAATTGTTGATTACATGATTGTTTAGAGTAGAGGAGAACAACAAAGATGCTTACTACGGGATTAAATTTTGTGATGATTCATGTGGCTGATGTAGATGAGGCGAAGAGTTTTTTCACGGAGAAGTTTGACCTTGAGGTGGATTTTCAGCAGCCGAACTTTGTGCAGTTCAAGTTGCCAGGAGGTAATGGGGCGGCGTTTGCGATTGGTAAGGGCGATACAACTCCTGATATCGGGACAGAGTTGTGGTGGTATGTCGAAAATATAGAGAAGGCACTTGCGACATTACAGCAACGCGGTGTGACAGCGAAGACGCCACTTACGAGTATGCCGTTCGGTCGCACCTTCTCTATAGATGGTCCTGGCGGATATGTGTTGTATCTGTTGCAATTAGCTCAATAGACACCTCTGTACAGGTCTGATGATGCAGTTTAACAAATTGGGACGGATCTTTGTAGGGACCAATTCATCGCGTCCTCCTCGTTGGCGAGTGATTGCAACGAGGACGCGATGAATCGGTCCCTACAACAGATGTATCGGCATTTTTTCATCAAACCGCATTATCACACCGTGTTGGCATCGTGTAGCGTTGGAGAGTATATAAATCTTTTCAGCATCCTCCAACATTGCAGATACTAACAAGGTGTGATACATCAGACATATACTATGCGAGAAGGCGTAATAGGCGTGAATTGGGGAAGCGTCGTATTAGGATGCCGTCGATGCCGTATGTTCTACCGGCGGCAGCAAGGATGAAGGCAAGCGAGACAATAATGAGCATGTAGTTATGACCGATAGTATCAGCACCGCTACCACCCGCAACTAGAAGATTGACGACTGATTGTGCAATGGCTAGCGCACTTCCCAAACGAGTGAATAGGCCAAGCAGGAATGAGATGCCGACGGCAGCCTCGCCGAGCACGAGCAACCATGCGAAGAGTGATGCATGTGGAACAACGGAACTTGTCAACCAGGATGCAATGCCGCTATTGATAGCTGTATGCACAAAACCACCATTAGGGCCGCCCATGATACGGCTGACAAGTCCTGGACCCGCTAGAAAGTTAGGGGAGAATTTGGCGTCTTTGCCGATGAAGGCACCACTTAACCAACTATAACTCGATAAGATGCGTAGTATTCCTAGCGCGACTGCCGCGCTTACCATCGTGGGAACGAGTATACGTGCGTTTGTCGTTCGATTTTGTGTTTGTGTCTCTCGTTTCGCGTCAATCATAAAAGCAATAAACCTCCGTCATGTGGGTGTTGAATATACGCATTTTTGAGCGCATACGATAGAAATCTATGCTACACATAAATCTATATTTCGCACGCACACGTTCGACAAAAGGTTACAAGCTCTTTTTATTTAAAAGGTTATTTATCATGGTTGTGCTTCTTACGAGAGAGTACGCTGAATCTACCAATGCCGAGCACTTTGCCTGCGCTGCCGATGCTTAAAATGCTGCCAACGCTGCCAATGCTGAGGATACAGCCCGTACTACCGATACTGAGAATGCTTCCTGCACTACCAATACTCATAAGACTACCAGCACCGCCAACACTGAGAATGCTTCCTGCACTAAAGAGGCTCCATAGGCTGAGAAAGCTGGCGATACTGTTATTGCTACCATAGGAAAATGTGGAGGATTGCCATAGTTTTTGGGGTATTGGCATTTCGTTTGTGTCTGTTTTGCTCATAGTATATACACATCCTTTTTGTTCTTAAGTATAACATTTTCAAGGAAGATATGTAACATATATATTTTATAGCACAAGCTTGGTCATTTGTATCTCTTCACAACAAGGTTTACACGGAGCGTTGCAAAAAGTTCCTTGCCATATAGAGGGCAGCAATTACACGCGCATCTAGTAAAGCACCTGATGCGATCAACGTTTCAAATGTTGCTAATGGAATTGGTTGTATTTGGATGGGATAGTCTTCATCGTCCTCTAAAACGCTAGGAGTAAGAGCACGAGCTAGATAGACGAAACTACGCACCTTCAGGTACTTCGAGAACGGTCGGAGTTCACCAAGAAAATCAATGCGTCCTGGAGCATAACCTATTTCCTCTTGTAGTTCACGTGAGACAGTCCCCTCTTGTGGCTCATTCAGTTCGATAGAGCCTGTTGGCACGATGAGGGTTAGCGTACTAAAGGCTGGGGAGGGTTCTGTGATGAAGATAACCTCTCCCTCAGCTGTGAGAGGCACAATTAAAACCTCATCATCTTTCACCTGCACAAACTCTGAGTTGTGTTCATCCTGGCGAATTGAGAAATATTCTCCCTGGTAAAGCGTTTTATCCATAATGTGAGTAAGCACCTTTCATAGCAAACAAGGGCGTTCCCAATAAACGCCCTTGTTCCCATCTGGTTTCGATACCCTATGCAGTGTGGCGGAAGCCCATAGCGTAGAGCGAGGCGTATTCGCCTTCGCGTTGTAGGAGGTCGTTATGAGTGCCTTGCTCGACGATGTGACCAGCTTGGACAACGACGATATTGTCGGCATTTTTGATGGTCGAAAGTCTGTGAGCAATCACTACGGCGGTCCGTCCCTTTAAGAGCGTATTCAAGCCTTCCTGCACGATGAGTTCCGTGAACGTGTCGATGTTGGCGGTTGCCTCGTCGAGAATGAGAATGCGCGGGTTCGCTAATAGGGCACGAGCAAATGAGATGAGTTGCCGTTGACCCACACTAAGGTTGCGCCCACGCTCACGGATAGGTGTGTTATAGCCTTGTGGCAAGCGTTCGATCAGATCATGTGCTCCTACGACCCGTGCGGCTTGCTGTATCTCCTCGTCGGTGGCGTTCAGGCGTCCATAACGGATATTTTCGAGGATGGTTCCCGTAAAGAGGAACGGTTCCTGTAGCACGATGCCGATTTGACTGCGTAAAGATGCCTGCGTGACATCTCGAATGTCGTAGCCATCAATCAGGATCGCGCCTTGTTGCACGTCGTAGAAGCGTGTCAGCAGGCCAACGATGGTACTTTTCCCTGCTCCAGTGGGGCCAACGATGGCGACCGTTTGTCCGGCATGGATCGAGAGGTTGAAGTCGCGTAGTACGGGAACGTCTTTAAGATAACCAAACGAGACGTGATCGAATGTCACGTCGCCATGTATTTGTGGCAATATCTGTGCGTCAGGCTTATCCTTGATCTCGACAGGTACTTCCATGATCTGGAAGATACGCTCTGCCGCCACGCCTGAACGTTGCAATTGCGTGTACTGCTGGCTCAATTCGCGGATGGGATCAAAGAAACGGTTGATGTAGAGCGTGAACGAGACGAGCACCCCTACTTGTAGTTTGCTTTGTGAAACCAGGATACCGCCGTAGACAACGGTAATCATGATAGCAACGGCGGCTACAACCTCGACTAACGGCAGAATCAGTGCGGCAACGCGGCTGGCTTCCTGGTTGGTGTCACGGTTGTAAGCATTTAGCTCATCGAACTCATCACGGTTGCGGTCCTCACGTGCAAGGCTTTGAATAACACGCATGCCAGAGATGTTTTCTTGCAGTGTCGCGTTAACCATCGAAATTGCGGCACGCGTCAGGCGAAACGAACGCTGTGCGTAACGTTGCCAGAAGGCGGCGATGACAATCATGATAGGCAACACAATGAAGGAAAGCAAGGCTAGCGAGACGTTCATTACAAGCATAATCCCGATAATACCTATCAGCGAGATAAGTGAGCCGAGAATTGAGAGCAGACCCGAACTCAGCATTGACTCCAACACGTCGATGTCGCTTTGTAGACGTGACATGACGCGCCCAATCTGTGTACGGTCATAGAAGCTGAGCGAGAGGCGTTGCAGGTGAGTAAACATATCTGAGCTGAGTTGGAACAAGATTTGTTGGCCCGCCCAGGACATGGTCCAGACCTGCCAATATTGCGCTTGCCACATGAGTACATTGACGACAAGCAGAACTATACCAATGGTGCCAAGGCCACGTAAGTCGCCATGTGTGATAAAGGAGTCGATGGCGACTCCAATAAAGTATGGATTGGCAAGGTTGAGCAAGGTATAGACAACCATGAGCACAAGACTTAGCAAGGTCGCGGCACGATAGCGCGCGATATATGGGCCAAATTGCTTGATATAGTGCCAGCTAAAATTACCTGAAATGTTTTCGTCTGAACTTTCCAGGCTATTTTCGCGCAACCGACTTTTACGTCGGTGCGCCATGTAATCGTCGATTGAGGCTGTGCGCGTGGCGTGTGCCGTTTTCATCGTGTAACCTCACGTTTCTGGTTGATTGAGTTTGTTTGTTCCTGGGACGAGGACGCGATAAATTGGTCTCTACTATTTTCCTCGATGGGCTGTGATACATCAGACCCGTCGTACAGAGGGTTTTTGTTTTCTACTGAGAGCATGCGGGTCTCGAATTCTTCTTGTTCGCGTAGCTGTAGGTCGTAGAGACGCGTGTAAGCACCATTGAGGGCGAGCAGGGATTCGTGGGTGCCACGCTCGATGATGCTGCCTTTATCAAGGATGAGTATCTGATCGGCATTTTTGATGGTGCGTAGACGTGACGCGACGACGAAGGTGGTGCGTCCATTCATTACGGCATCGAGTGCTTGCTGAATGAGATACTCGGTCTCCATGTCAACGCTTGAGGTAGAGTCGTCGAGCACAAGGATGCGTGGGTCGAGCAACAGGGTACGCGCGATAGCGACACGCTGCTTTTGTCCACCAGAAAGAGTAACGCCACGCTCTCCCACCCATGTATCATAGCCATCGGGCAGAGTTAAGGCGAAATCGTGAATACGCGCAACCTTCGCAGCGGCAATGATCTGCTCTTCGGTCGCGTTCGCCACACCGTAGGCGATGTTGTCGCGCAAGGTGGCATTGAAGAGAAACACGTCTTGTAGCACGAGACCGATATTTTGACGTAGTGAGCGTTGCGTAACCTCGCGTACATCATTGCCATCAACGGTCAAGCGTCCCTGTGTCGGGTCGTAGAAACGCGGCAACAGGCTCAGAATTGTGCTTTTGCCACTGCCTGTAGCGCCGAGGAGCGCGATAATCTGCCCTGGTTTGGCGTCGATATCGATATCGTGCAAGACCTCTGGTCCGTTATTGTAGGCAAACGAGACGTTCTCAAACGCGACGCGGCCCTGTACATTTTTGAGGGTACGTGCGTTGGGGGCGTCGGTAATGGTTGATTGCACATCAAGAACGCTGAAGATGCGCTCACCACCGGAGAGGCCACGCATGAACCATGTTACCATAAAGCCAAAAGAGCGAACAGGGGTGTTCAGCAAGAGAATATATTGAGCGATTGCAACCAGTACAGGTAGGCTCAAGGTATGCCCGATGACCGCGACGCCCCCGATCCACACGATTAAGACGGTGATAATGTTTATCACCAGGATCATAAGTGGCTGATTCCAGGCGGAGAGGCGCATGGCAGACATATTCAGCGTGCGTAGTTCCTGGTTTTTCGCGCCGAACTTTGCAATTTCAAACTCTTCACGGGCGAACGCTTTGACGACGCGCACACCGCTCAGGCTCTCCTGCATAACGGTACCAAGTTCGCCATTTTCGTTTTGCACATTCATCCACAGTGGGCGTAGACGACTGGCCACTTGAATTGAGAGGTAGACGAGAATAGGGACACTGATGAGTGTGACTAGTGCCAGATACACATCGAGGCGAAACAAGATGATAGTAATGGCAATGAACGTCACGAGGGTCAACAAGCCGCGAAGCAAGCCAAGCGTAATAAAATTGCGGACCGCTTCGATATCGACGGTGAGACGTGACATAAGTTGTCCTGTCTCCGATTCGTCATGAAAGGCAAAGCTGAGTTTTTGCAAGTGTTCATAGACCTGATTACGCAGGTCGTAGGCGACAAGGTTAGAGACGGATTGTGAAAGATAGCCCTGTCCATAGGCAAAGAGGCCGCGAAAGGCACTTGAGACAAGAATGGCGAGAGCAATGTAGAGTAGATTGTTAAGTTGGCCGTGTTGCAAGCCTGTTGCGATCACGGTTGCGATGAGCCATGGAATAATTAATGAGAGGCCCGTTGAGAGGCCGAGACAGGCAACGGCACCAAGGGATTGGAGCCAATGTGGACGCAATAAGGCAAAGATACGCTGGTAGATACGCAGGTTTTCTTGCCAGGTGTCAGCATACAGGGACGTTTTTTTCGCATTTCCAGAGAACGAGGTCACACGCTGTTCCTTTCTCGATAGACACACTACAAAAAAGGCAGCCGCTCACAATACGTGTGTTAGACACACTATAAAGACAACAAAACAGAAGACGGTGAGCGACATAATGAGGTTGTCTTGCTTGTCTGTCTTCTGTCGTGATTACGTGGAGGAGATCATCAACATTGATGATAGAGATGCAGTCGCCCGATGGGTGGCGTTCTCTGTATCCTTCAGAACATTTTTCTTTCGTCCTTCTAGGATACCATATTACATTACACGTCTGCCAGTCTTTGTTAGGAGACAAAGGGGTTGTTTAAAAGTCGAAAGAAGCCAGGGCACACAAGGGGATGACCTGTAGGGACCGATGTATCGCGTCCAGGGATTGGGAGGGGCACACGTTCTCGCATACAATTGTTGCCGACATGTTGCCCCACCCCACCCCTGGACGCGATACATCGGTCCCTACAGGCGTTTCGGGTGTGATATATCAGACCCGTACAGAAATCACATTCGGTCTTGTGAGTTATTTGCTAGGGATGAAGCCGAGACCCGTTGGGCTAGTGAGACCAATAATAACAGGAACGATAGTGCCTGTTGTTGGGTTAAGTTGTCCGACAAAACCTGCTACACCAGCGTCAGATGGAGCCTCTGTGTAGACGTTGCCAGGGGTAAAGCCGGTTTTGTTCATGGCGACAGTATAGATGGTGTTCTGCTTGCTATCCACGATAACCAAACGACCCTTTGCAGTAGGAATCCAGGTTGTGTCATCAACCTGTGTTCCAACAGCCAAACGTGTAGCGGTCTGCTTGCTGGTGCCTGGGTTATGGATGAAGATCAGTTCAGCATCCGCCTGTGAGTCCACAACAAGGTTGCCGTGGCTATCGATAGACACCGAGTCAGGGTCGGTCATGTTGAGCGTGACCTTCTGGTTGGTGGCGATATCGGTGACGGTAGAGTTGCCATAAAGGACAGGTGTTACTATTGCCTTGCCATTGCTCAATGTGACCTTGAGGACTGATGGCGCAGTGTTTATGCCAGCACTATTCAAGGTTGGATTGGATGCAGTGATAAAGGTTGAGCCATTGATAAAGGCTGCATCATCATAGCCACCGCCATGCTGAGTCTTTGCGTAGGTGTAATTGGTTTTAGAACCAGTGATAGGATTGATGAGAACGAGACGTGGATTTGCGTCTTCATCCTCCATGGCCCATACAAGATGGGTTTTAGGATCGATGCGTAATCCATCACAACGGCCAAGCACACTATAGGTATGAACAAGTAAACCTGTGCGCGTGTACTGAGCAATAGTGCTTGTTTTGCCATCAGTTCCAGTTGGGTTGGTGCCATTCTGGTAGCCGATCCATACGTAGTTACCATCGACCTCAACGGAGTCTGGATTGTAGTAGGCTTTTGTACCTTTAGCAAATACAGAGACGTTATATCCTGGTAAACCAACGACACTCGACGGAACAGATGCTGCCGTATTTGCTTGCGCGACCGAGCCAAAACCTAGCGCGACAAGTGCGAGTGCGACCGAGCATACTGCAGTAAGAAATACACCCGCTCCCCGACGGAGTTTTGTGACCATAGTCTTTCCTCTTTTCATAGATACATTTTCATAAGAAAGTAGGGAATAACTTTTACCCCCTATTTATGGTACGTATACAAGGTTAACGATATGTTATGTAAATATTAACAAATCCTTAAGTCTTGTACATTAAATATAGATGAAATACTTTATATGTATAGCATAGGGAGCACGGGCAGGACTGGGCATGCCCGTGCTCCCTACAAATCTACCATGTGATATCATCAAGAAAGATTACAGGAACGTGATACGTCTATGCAATAACAAGAGAGTGAGGAAAATTCTGATGTTTCAGTTAACTGTGCTGTATGGGCATCCAGAGAATGTTGCCGAGTTTGACCGTTACTATAAAGAGGTGCATACGCCACTTGTACAGAAGATTCAGGGACTCAAGGGGTTGAGCATCACCAAGTTTACGGTCGGGCCACGTGGGGAGCAACCTCCTTATTATCAGATGGCGGCGATGTATGCGGATACACGCGAGGAGTTTGACGCGCTCATGTCTACGCCAGAAGGTAAAGCGGTGGGGCGCGATGTACGAAACTTCGCTACTGGCGGCGCGACACTCATTTATGGAGATGAGCAGAGATATTAGCGTATGGATGAGATGGACGCGGTAGCACACCTACAACAAGCGTCACGCTTTGAGATTGAGGCTGGATCTGGTCATACTGTGACAGTCGATATGCTGGACGACTTGGCACAGGGCACTATGGGCGCAGGATTTAGCCCGATGGAGTTGCTATTGGTGGCTCTGGCTGGCTGCACAGGAATTAGTGTCCTGTCCATTCTTCGTAAGCGGCGACAAGCGGTCACAGGCTATGAGGTACGTGTGCATGGTGTGAGAGCGCAGCAGCATCCACGAGTGTTCACGACGATAACGGTTGAGCATGTCTTTACAGGGACAGGGCTAGAGGCTGTATGGGTTGAACGTGCGCTTACCTTGTCGGAAGAACACTATTGCGGTGTCGAGGCGATGCTGGGCAAGACCGCGCAGATAACACATAGGTATAAGATTAGAGAAGACCAGTAGGGACCGATTCATCGCGTCCGTGTTCCCCATCGACCAAGTACGGAGGCATGGAACACGGTTCAATCAATGCCAACGTTACAATGGGGAACGAGGACGCGATGAATCGGTCCCTACAAACCATGTATCCGCATTCATTCGGTAAAGGCCGCAACCACGCTTAACGTTCTTTGTTGCGTTCGGCGCGTTGTAGGACCTTGTCCAAGATGACGGGGCCGATGATGGAGATGGCAGTATAGACTCCGACGACGCTGTACACCCAGGCCAGCGTCTTGACGACTGATGGTTGTTTTTTCTCGCTCATACTCATTACGTCCTTCCATGTATGCACGTTTTTATTCATTACAGGCGATACGAACTATCTATGCAAAGGTTGTATCCAGAGAAATAGTAACACACAAGGATGGTCATGCGTAGTTGTGGTAGTGGACAATAGAGTTGTTTAACGTATTAAACCATCGGACCACACTGTTACGTGAAGATAGAATGAGCAGAACGGAAAGGACACATGATAGATGACGACTCCATCCCAGCAGTCACAGCAGCAGCAACGACGTAGACGACCGTTTGTGTTACCAGAGCAGGCGATGAGCCTTGACCCGTTTTCCTGGTATCGAGAGATGCGCGGGTCGCGGCCTGTGTATTACGATAGCGAGAACGAGTTGTGGGACGTGTTTCGCTATGACGACACACAGCGTATCCTGATGGACCCTGCGACGTTTTCGTCAGAGGTGGCGCAGCGGATGATGACGGACGAGGAGAAAAAGCAAGTGACGGGCGAGCCGAGTATTCTGAACCTTGACCCACCACGCCATCGCCAATTGCGTTCGCTTGTCACCCAGGCATTTACACCACGTACCGTTGCTCGTTTAGAAGGGCGTGTCACAGCAATTGTCGATGAATATCTTGATAAGGTGGCTTCAATGGGCCGCATGGATATCATCGCGGACCTAGCCTATCCCTTGCCCGTTACGGTGATTGCCGAGTTGCTTGGGGTGCCAACGAGCGATCAAGCGCAATTCAAACATTGGTCCGATACGGTTGTGAGCACAAGCCGGGAGGAGGCGATGCAAGCGTTCAAAGAGATGGGACAATACTTTGGACGTATCACAAAGGAACGCCGTGCCGACCCAAAGGAAGATTTGATCAGCGAACTGATTGCCGCGCAAGTCGATGGGCAACACCTGACCGATGGCGAATTGATTAGTTTTTATGTCCTATTGCTGGTGGCCGGCAACGAAACCACGACCAATCTGCTTGGTAACGCCCTCTGGTGCTTTGATGAGCATCCCGAAACGATGGAGGAGTTACGCGCCAATCCTGCATTGCTACCGAGCGCGATAGAGGAAGTGTTACGCTATCGCTCACCTGTGCAACGACTGATTCGTATCGCCAGCAGCGATGTTGTGATTCGGGGGCATGAGATTAAGGCAGGGCAATTGGTGTCGCCGTGGCTTGGCTCTGCGAACCGCGACCCTGATCAGTTTCCCGATGCGGAAACCTTTAAGATTGACCGCACCCCAAACCGTCATGTCGCCTTTGGACATGGCATCCATTTTTGTGTCGGTGCTCCCCTCTCACGCTTGGAAGCAAAAATCGCGCTTGATATGCTGCTAAAACGCTTCAAGGATATTAAGCGTGACCGCAGCGTTTCTTTGCAACGCATTCCTGCCGCGTCCGCGTTCTTTGGAGTGCAAGCCTTGCCTGTAACATTTACACGTGCGTAAGGATGTTCATCGTTGGGAGGTCTGGTAGGGACCGATTGATCGCGTCCTTCTCGGCGGTAGATTGCCACGAGGACGCGATCAATCGGTCCCTACAAACGATATATCCACATTCATTAGGTAAATTGCATCATCACGTCTATATGCCCCTCCTCACCCCACGGACGCGATCAATCAGTCCCTACTTTAACGTAATCTTCATTAATACGGTACTTTTGTACTATAGATATGCTTAAATACGTGTATCTTCATGGTGCATACATTATCATTGCTACAGCTAAATAATTTGGAATTGAATGTGACTATTACTAAGGAGTTGCATATCTATTTTACCATGTATGGGTGTTATTTAGTATAATTGGGGGAAATCTAGAATTATATACTAATAAGTGGTAGGGGTTTCATATGTCGTGGTATGCGTATTTAGATGTATTTGAGTAGTAAACGTTTGGGAAATGCTGTCAGGTAGACGCAAAGGAGCAGTATTTGTATGCTTCAAATTAATGGTATTAATGTAAAGCTGATTAGAGTATCTGCGACGACAACGCCACAGGCTCTTGTCGAAGAAATTCAAGAGTTCTGGAAGATGTACAATTTCCCTGTGTTCATCGAGTTGCCCAATCAGCCTCTGCAACACATAGAAGCATTTTATAGGCCAGACTCCTTTCATGTGCTCAATCGTTTGAGACGCGAGTACAACACGCCGATTCTTTTTGTCATTCCAGCAGGTGTAAGGATGATGAATGAGGCAAGACGGGCAGGGTTTCCTGTCTATAGTTCTTTAAGTGAAGGGGTAGAAATCTTCTCACGAGAAGGTTCACCTACTTTAAATGCATCAAATGCGTCGAGCAGTCCCTTATCTCCTCCTTATAATAGACGTAATTCGCAAAGTGGACTTGTCCCACCTTCTTCGGGTAACTCACAAAGCGGACTCATTCCACCACCTCCACCCAGAAGTCCTGCGAGTAGTAGTCAACCACTCGGCTCAGCACCTGTACTTAATGGACCAATACCAGCGTACATGAGCAATCCACCCAGTTGGTCATCCTGGCCGATGGAAAACATGGTCGCTGATAGCAAACGTGTACCCAATACGACTCCTCCCTCTTTCCCTCAGTATCAGTTTGATAGGCAACCACAAGTGGAAAGTGCGACGCCTATTCCGCGTGGCGTAGAACACCCGTATGCAGACGAAGGGATGCATGCTACGAGTACACCATCTATTAAAGAACTTGGCAGTACTTCTCAACCAACATTTGTAAGCAAACAGTTAGATAGTAGGCCAATCTATAGGCGTCCAGCCTATCTAGTAACATTTGCAGTACTCATTTTCCTGTTGTTGCTGGGAGGAGTTCTCATCTCGCTTAATAGAGTGGGCGCGAAAGGCAAGAATATCACAGATATCTCTTCTACAAGTGGCTCGGCTCCAGTTGTCGCGGCACATGGGATAGGAGTAGAGAAGGCTCCAGATGGTGAATATATCGGTCTTTCTGATGGCACGTTTGCCTTTGACACTGACCGAGCAGATGGGACGACAAAGCAACAAGGGGCGACAAAGCTTCGTGGGGGCGATGTCGGAACTGCGCTTTCGCTCTGGCACGAGGCCCTTGCTCGTGATACGAACGACGCCGAGGCACTTATTTATCTTGAAGACCAGCGTGTGGTCAGTTCCGGTAGTCCCTATGTGACACTGGTTGTAGGAACAATGGATACAGGAACGTATATAAGCCTTGGACGAGACGATTTACAAGGGGCGTATGTAGCACAGAAAGAGTATAACGATCAGCAAAAACTCCCTGGTAAATATCAGGTTCGATTGTTGATTGCGAGCACTGGCAATGACAAAGAATATGCGAATATTGTTGCACAGCAAATTGTAGAGGCAGCAAAGAATGACCCGACGATTGTGGGTGTTATGGGTTGGCCTTATAGCTCACGTACTCTCAATGTTGTCAAAACATTGACGAATGCTCATCTCCCTATCGTCTCACAAATGGCCTCAAGTATTCTGCTCACGGGCATCTCGCCCTATTTCTTCAGAATTGTGCCGCCAGATTCAACACAAGCAAAGACGGGAGCAATATTTACTGAAAACGTGCTTCACGCGAAAGCCGCTGCACTCTTTGTTGACCCGTCAGATGCGTATAGTGTTTCTATTGGCAATGCCTTTGCCCAAAAGTTTACCAGCGACGGAAATACGCTTGTCGCAACAGAGCACTACACGGTAGGTAAACCCTCAACGGTGACAGCAGCTTTGAAGGACGCGCTTCTTCATGGACCTGATGTTATTTATTTCGCTGGCTTGGCAGATGATGCGAATGCTCTCCTTGCTTCTTTGCCAACTCAAGGGCGTTATGCCCAGATAAAAGTGGTAGGTGGCGATGGTCTTTATTCCACCGGAAGCTACTCGAAAGAGGCTGTTGTGCAGCAGAATTTCCACCGTCTCTGCTTCTCGGCGTTTGCGTATGCGGATACATGGGGTTATTTAGCTGATGTCAAGCAGCAACCCTCATTCTTTAGCGATTATCCTGCGTTTTTTGACCCCTATCAACAGCATACTGGCGGAACATACGGGTATGACCGTGCCGAAAGCGACGTTATTCTCTCCTATGATGCGACGGATGTCTTGCTTACGGCATACAACAATGTTTTGACAGCAAAACAGGGATTTACGGCTGCTACGAGCGTGACGCCAGTAGAACTGCGAGATGCGCTCGCGTCAATTACAGGAGCAAAAGGAATTCAGGGAGCGACGGGCCAGATAGCCTTTGGGCCAGATAATGATCCTGTGGGCAAAGTGGTCGTAATGCTTGCAATCTCTCCAAAGGGACTCGTGCAGTTGCAATCGGTGCAAGGCAAGTTTTTTAAATAAGAGTACATGCAAGCAAAACGCGTTTGTGTTATACAGAGAGGGCTGGTCCCCACGAGGTAATGGTATCGGGCGTGAGCATAATCATTGGGTAGGACTCCAATGCCATTGCTCGATACTGTACATACCGCTCACGCAGTAAGAGCAGGGCTGGTCCATGCTGGTCATGCTCAGGCGCAATCACTTCAGCTTTACAGTGAAACAGGATGTAGCCAAGTTGTGACCAATCATCGTCGTACTGGTCGATGAGTAGCGATGCTTCGTGCCGTGCCTCGATATTGCGAACCCGCCGCAACTGTGTATGCGTCACACGTTTCGGCTTTTCGTCGAGCGCGATATAGAACCGTGTGCCATCAAAAGCGTAGCACACGGGTACGAGAAATGGAGTTCCGTGCTCGTCCCCCGTTGCCAGTCGTGCCACACGGAGTCTCTGAATGAATGCGATTTCGTCGGTGGTACATGTTGTACGATTTATGATGTCCTCCTTGCAATTCAGTGGCGACAAATAGGGAATATATCTACACTCCCTTTTCATATCCATACGGATAGGTGGTATACTGTAGCATTGTAGACTCCCGACAAACCTCTCAATTCTACCATAAAATGCTATGGAACAAGAGAACAATGCGTATGATTATCACCTTTCCAGCTATCTTGCTTCGCCTCACTGTTGCTATACTGCTTGGTGCGTTAATTGGCTTTGAGCGTGAGACGCATGAGCACACTGCAGGTATGCGTACCAACGCACTTGTCGCGCTGGGTGCTGCGTTATTCACAATTATCTCCGCCTATGGCTTTCTATCAATGTTGAGTATTCCACATGTGCAGATCGATCCGACTCGTATCGCTTCGTATGTTATCGCGGGCATCGGCTTTTTAGGTGGGGGTGCCATCTTTTTTGTGCAGGACAAAGAGCGCGTGCGAGGCTTAACAACAGCGGGTGCTATCTGGGTTGTTGCCGCTATTGGTATGGCATGTGGAGCAGGATTGCTACTAGAAGCAATAGCGACTACCGCATTAGCACTGACAGTACTCGTCTTATTGCGCTTCGTCGAACGCTATCTATTGCGAGGGCGTCCATCAAGCCTCTTTCACATTCGTGTTGAGACAACATCCTCTGTGGGAGAACTGATCAATCAGGTGTACACTACGTGCATGCACAAAAAAGTCACTATCGAAAAAATAGAGGTGCGTTCAATACAGGAACACGAAACGATCATCCTTACTTGCCGTATACAAGCTGCTTCTGAACTCATACAAGCTATAGGGGAGTTGCAAATGTTACCAGGCATTAAGAGTGTGGAAGCAGATATCCAGAGTGCCAATAGAAAAGATATGCTTACCATAGATGTGGAACCCTAAACGAAAGGAGGCAGGGTGATTTAAAAGTCGTAAAAGCTGACGTTGTTCACATGACAGGGGCAAGCCCTGTCACTACTATATAACGCTTATGCCGTTTATACATCTATAGTAGTGACAGGGCTTGCCCCTGTCATGCTGCTGCTCGACTTTTAAATGGCACTTCTTGCGTTTCTTTCTACTTCTTAGTAAGCGAGCGCATTCTGGGGAATACTTCGCTTGCGTAGCGTTCGAGGAAGTTACGCTGATCTGGTCCAGGGCAGTGGAAGATCAGGCAGTCAAAGCCCAGGTCGATATATTGTTGAGCAAATTGAATGTGATCTTCAATCTTGGGCGAGAAACAACCGGTTTTCAGAACGGTATCCGTACCAACAACCTCGCCGTTTTCTTGCGACATCTTTGGGGTGTACACCTTCTCGTCATACATCGCAGGTACATAAGTACCAGCCCAGTACTTGAGTTGTTCCTGTACAGCAGCGTCGACATCATCGGTGTAGGCTACGTTTAGTTCGATGACACGTGGCATGGTCGATGGGTCTTTGCCAGCCTTCTTCGCACTCTCTTCAAAGTTCTGGATCAGCTCTTTGTACAGGTCAGGCTGTTTGCCACCGACACTCCACAGGGCATCGCCATATTTGCCAGCGAACTCTCCACCATGCGGAGCGAGTGCTGAATAGACAATCTTGACGGGTGTAGCTGGCGGCGTATACAATTTCAGCTTCTGCGTCTGATAATACTTGCCCTCGAAGCTAACCTCTTTGCCACTCCATAAGGCACGCATTAGCTCGATAGCCTCAAGCAAGCGTTCGCGGCGTTCCGCGTAACTAGGCCATTCTCCCGTTGCAGCAAACTCATTGAGTGCCTCACCTGTGCCAAGGCCAAGCGCAAACCTGTTAGGCGCGAAATGGGTCATCGTAGCCGCTGCCTGAGCAATAACGGCTGGATGGTAGCGCAAGATTGGGCAGTTCACGCCGGGACTGAGGATACTGCGCTTTGTTTGCATCGCCGCTGCACCCAGCCAGGTCCAGGTGAATGATGCCTGTCCCTCTTCGCTCCAGGGGTTCATATGGTCGCTTACATCTATCCAGTCAAAACCAGCTTTATCGGCAAGGGCTGCGTATTCCAGTAATTCGACTGGTGGATACTGCTCTGGCCCCGCTTTCCAACCAAGTTGCAACATATATTTAACTCCTATTCCAATACGTGTTTTCCTGTTTAGAAGGTGTTGTGAAAAAGAAATTCAAAGGTAGTGTGCATAGTAATATCTCGTATAGGCGAGCACAAAAGTTTCACAGTATCATTTTTTGTTCCGCCTCCAAGTCGTCGATAAATTGACGAGCGAGACGACCGGAGCGTCCTGTGTGCTGACGTTCCCAGGTGAGCGCGCGGAGGCGCAGGTCTTCTTCTGATAATGTAAGGCCACGCTGATGGGCCAGTCCTATGACGATGTTAAGGTACTGGGCCTGATCGGGCGTCATGAAGGTAACGCGTAGTCCAAAGCGAGCAACTAGCGATGCTTTTTCATCCAAGGTATCGCGCCAATGCACATCATCACCAGGTTTGCCGCGGTCCGCGAAGTTCTCCCGTATCAGGTTCAAACGATTTGTCGTGGCATAGATAAGCACATTGGCTGGACGCGCCTCTGCCGCACCTTCGAGCAATACTTTTAACGCTTTGTACTCCGTTTCATGCTCTTCAAACGAGAGGTCGTCAATGAACAAGAGAAAATGGGGCGCGTGTCCGCGAAGTTGATTGACGATGATGGGGAGGTCGTTGACAAATTCTTTGCGTACCTCAATCAAACGTAGCCCCATGTTGGCATAGGCATTAGCAAGTGCCTTCACGGTAGAGGATTTTCCGGTACCAGGTGTACCATAGAGCACGGCGTCATGGGCGGGAAGACCTTTCACAAAGTGGTCGATATTTGTGCGTAACAGGGCTTTTTCGCGCTCGTAACCAACCAAGTTCGCAAGTTGAATAGCATCGGGATGGGCAATGCCGTGCAATCCTTCTGCGCGTCCCTGCCAACGTAGAACCGTATAGCGTGCGAACATCCCTGTCCCATGTCGCGCCCAGTATTGTTCCAGAAAATGAATATTTGTCGTCCAATCGTGCATTTTCGCTAAGTGATGCATCATGGTCTCGTGTGCGGTTTCTGCGGTTTCATTCGTAACAGCGAGATTGAGCCAGGGGACCCATGCATCATGAAGAGATGGAATAGATTCGGCGACAATATCACGTGTCAATTGCCAGACGTGTTGAGCGGAAAGCTCATAAAGCAAACGCAGGACGTGCAAGTCACGTTTTGCCTGTTCACGCAGACCCGTTGCAGGCGAGGAAGTACGTTCGGCTTGGACACTCCACGGATTTATGCTATCAACGATACGACTCAAAAGATAGGCTTGCCACGCGTCTGATAGATGCGGCACAATTGTCTCCGATGAATTTGTGACCTGTGCTAATGCGGAAAACGTGTGGCTATATGCATGTGCGATTGCTGGCACGTCGAGTTCGTGTGCAGTAAGCATGCGAAGAAGGGTTAGCATGGCTTGTCCAGCGTCGTCATCCAGAACGTCTCGTAAAAGGGTAAGACCATGAACAGCATTGAGTGCGTCAAGGAGAGTCTCACGCGTTGTCTCTATAGAATGTGTCATATAAGGGTGTGACTCCTATAATTGTGTTTTGTTCTCTACTATATCACTCTATGTCATATTTTGTAGGGACCACATTTATGCTGTTGAACAAATTGTGACGGATATCTGTAGGGACCGATTCATCGCGTCCTCCTTCCCAATGGTGATTCGGCATGATTGAACCATTTTCCATGCCCCTATTCGTGGTCAATGGGGGACGAGGACGCGATGAGTCGGGTCCCTACTAGTCTGCCAATCTTCAAGTGAGGGATGTCGTAGGGACCCGACTCATCGCGTCCGAAGCGCAATTCATTGCGCGAGTTCCTTGGTGCCAAGCGTGATGGAGAGTATCTCGCCCAATGAATTGGCGTAGACGTCATAAATGCGGTCCCTACGAAACTTGTCAATTGAAGATTGGTGAGCTACTACAGACGTTTGTCATGTTCTCCGACATTCATAATTTATGTAGGGGGAAAGAAACTTTTTATTGCAGAGAAACGTGCCAGTCTTTATAGGGACCATTTTGTCGGTTTTTAGCAGTAGAAAGAAAATGTTTATGCCAGACTCAAAATTGCATCAAGATAAAGGGGATAATGAAAGTCGTCCTAAGAGAGCTGATTCACGCCTGATGGAGGCCGAGGGCGAAAAACGAAGTGGTAGCGAGTCGGACGCCAGTGGTGGACGCAAATCCTCACGGCTCCATGAAAATCACCGCGATCAAAACACACCACAGGATAAACGCGATCCTTCTGAGTTCGACAATGATTTGACTATCAACAATCAGGCGGGCGAAAATCATGGTATGGTCAATCATCCCAATACGACGTATGAGCAGTCGGTAGATTCCATCAAGGATATGCATAGCACAACGCTTGCTGACCTGACAAACGACGAACTCAAGTCAATTCAGCTTGTGCCAGCAGGAACACGCCTACAACAGGGCGCGAAGTATATTGATCTGCACAACCTTGAGCAGGGCGAGTTTACCGCGACCTCCGAAATGGTTGCGAGTCCAGAGAACGCCTATGTTTCCAAGAAGGAAACGGATTATGTGCTTTGGAACCGCCTCAATCAGGTGGATACTCCTGCTCGTCTCGATGAACCTGAATAATAGTAGTATAACAAGCAAAGAAATGGGAGAACGTTAACGTTCTCCCATTTCTTTGCTTGTTATATGTTTATTGTTGACTGCCGTTTTGGTCCTGGCTTACTTTTGTGCCGTAGCTTGAACGGCTGCTACCGGGATGACTAGGGCCGCCTTGATTGCCATAGTTGCCTGTTCCGTAGAGACCCTGGCCGCCTTGTATGTCGTACTGATCGTCGTTCTCGTCTACCTCTTGGTAATCTCCACTTGGATCGTCTGCGAGGTCTTGATCGTCCTGGTTCTCGTCGATGAGTTGGTCAGGTTGCATGCTATACAAGTACTGATCGCTCACCTGCTTCTGGTTGGCCTTGGTGCTGGTCTGATCTTGATTGCCCAGTGTCCCTAGCTGATTCTCGTCACTGTATTGCTCTTGCTTGTTTGGATTCTGCTCCGCCATGATGTAACAACTCCTTTATCTGTAACCATGTGTAGACACTTATTGTATACGTTTGAAAAAAGTTCTTTGTGACAAAGCACCTTCCCCTTCATAAATACTCCTTTTTGTCATTACAAAAAGCACGTAATCACTATGTTGATTACGTGCTTTTTATTTCTTAGGTCAAGCAATAATAATTATGCTAGCATATAGATGAAATCGTACTGGGAGCCGACAGGATTGCCACGAGCATGCAAGCGCATCTGCCCACGAATTTGCTTGTAAGACCCTGTACCGCCTGTAATGGCGAGTAAGGAATCGCTCCCGTTATCGTAGTAAGGTCCTTCGACGGTAATCTGACCTGCGGGTAGGAAGACCGTCCAGAAGCATTCCCAGACTTTTCCTACAATGGTACGAACACAATCTCCATTGTCCTGGCCTACTTGCTTCTTGTTGGCCGCATCAAAAACAGGATTATGGAAGACAAGTAGGTTGCCAAGCGCGTCCTTTGCAGGCACTTCGGTGTCAGTAATCGCATGTTCGACAACATGGATTGTTGCAGGTGTATTTGCTTGTGCTAGTGAACTATTGTGAAATGCAAATACTCCAACGAGTACGAGAGCAACAAGCGCAACGATAGGGGTAAGACGCAAGTTTTTTTTCAAAATATGTTCTCCTCTTGAAGTCTTTCTCCAACCTATGGGAGAGATGCTTTGGACACTATTTGTGTCACCACATTGGTAACATGCGATACTATATCACATCTTTTTAGACTATGGGGCTAACTAGTATAAATACTTAAAAATAAGGAGTAAGATAGTACAAAAGGTTAAGTAAGTAAGTTGTAGATTCTTGCTTCGTTAAAAGTGTAGCGGAAGCAAAAATACACTTCTACTTTTTGAGGATGGAGAGATAACCGATGGCCACACCTGATACTCTCATAGAGAAACCTACATTAGCTTCAGAGGAATATATTATTCAAGCGATGCCACGTTTCCTCGGCACGTTTGATATGACAACCACCTTTTTGATGATTATCTTCTATATCACGCTTACCACTAATATCGTTTCACAAGGAGCGGTTGGTATCACGTACTTGCTCATCGGTGCCTTTACTTTCTTCATCCCCTGTGCCATTGCTTCCGCACAGTTGGGCAAACTATTTCCACACGAAGGTTCGCTCTATAACTGGTCATATCAGGTGTTGGGAAGATATTGGAGTTTCTTTTCGGGCTTCTGTGCCTGGCTCTCTGGTATCCTGGTGATGGTGAGTGGGGGCAATATCATTGTGACATATCTACAAGGATTGAATCATAACTGGCTAACGGCTCCCTGGCAGGAAGGGCTAGTGATCATTGGCCTTATTCTTTTTTCAGCTATTCTCGCGGTCCAACGGTATCGCACGGTCCAGAATATCGTCAATGTGGCCGTTGGCTTCGAGATTCTAGCGGTCATCCTGGTAGGGCTTGCTGGAGTCATCTGGCTAGTGACAGGGCACCACGCGGTAGGTAGCTTTAATCATGTATCTGATTGGAGTATCACACCTGGCAATTTCTTGCTATTTGGAACGGTTGCCTTCTCCTACATTGGTGCTGAAGTGCCTTTGACGATGGCAGGAGAGATTCAGAAGCGCAAAGCCATCACGCGTCACTTGCTCTGGGGAGTGATCATCATTGTTGTTGGTTATCTTATTTGTTCCTTCTCACTTTTGGTTGTGGAAGGGCCAGTAGCGGGTTCGGCAACTCCTTTTGCTCTAGTCAGTGAGGTCGATCTGGTGCTTGGAAAATTCTTTGGCGATATTACAGCCTTATGCGTTATACTGTTCTTTACTATTTCACCTGTCGTGTATACCTATACATTTGGACGCATACTGCTGGTAGGAAGTATTGATCGGCAGTTACCGAGAAGTATGGGGAAGCTTAATAAGCATCGTGTGCCCGCAAGTGCCATTATCTTCCAAACGATTATAGCCGTAACCTTTGTGGCTATCGCCTTTATTATCGCACCAGCACTCGTCTCATTTATTAATCCGGCTGATTTCGCCTTGGAGGTGTACAATGTCAGTCAGGCTGCCGCTACACTGGTGTGGGCCATTTCAACCGTGTTTCTCTTCATCAATCTAGCCTTGTGCTACTTCCAGCACCGACAACGCTTCCACGAGCAGCGTATCTTTCCTATGCCCGTCTTGTGGGGAAGCATTGTAATTGGCTCTCTTGCCTGCCTTGTGGCTATTGTTGACACATTGCTCTATGCGTGGATACCACAGATCAGCAACGGCCAGTGGTGGTATCTTGTGGGCGGCTTAACAATTGTATGTCTTGTTATTGCCGCTATTGGCAGTTTGATAGCTAACGGTGAGGCCACATGGGAGGAGGCACAAAGTACCTTTGAGCAAGTCGCCGTAGAGAAATGATGACCTCGCTAGCTTTATAGGAGGGTACTCCTTGTGAAGACGTGGTTATACACGTCCACAGGGAGTACCCTTCGCCTTGTCCGTCTCGATGTACGCTAACCTCCAGTAGGAAAGGGCATCCTGCGCGCGGCCTAGTTCTTCTGATACATCCGCTAAATAGCTATAAGTTTGGGCCAGATCTCTGAACGCTTGCGTTGATTGCAGGTATGTCACCGATTTTTGTAGCCATGAGATAGCTTCTTCAAATAGGTGCTGTCGCTGCGAATTTTTTGTTAAACGTGCTTCGACAAGTGTTACTTTCCCAACCGTAGTGTAGACGATACCACACAAAAACACGTCATCTACCTGTGTGGTGGCTTCCAATGCGCGGTGTGCATACTCTTTTGCCTCATCTATACGCTCCTGTGCTATATATACTTCTGCGAGCGATGCGTAATTAACCATTATCATTTTAGGTCTGCTGTTGCTCACAGCCAATGTACAGGACGTGTTGTAATATGATGACGCTGCATCATAGTCGCCAAGCAAAAGAGAGATGCGCCCAAGCACAGCATACATACGACATTGCAACAGCTCATCACCTCGCCCCTGATAAATACGTAGAGCTTCGCGTCCAACTTCATGTGCCTTCGTAAAATTACCCATACACCGATATGCTTCACTGAGTCCATAGTAAATATCTGGAAGTGCCTCATTAAGTTCAAAATGACGGCATAGGCGTAGAGCGTCGTCATAATGTTGAATAGCGACACTGTACGAACCTCTCATAATATAGGTCATTGCAAGATTATAACGTGCTTCAATACGAAGTGCAGGAAGTTGAATACGGCGATCATGAAGTATTTTGAGACAGAGTAGAAAGTGTCGTGACGCATCTTCATAATGAGCAAGGTTGACAGCAATTTGACCGAGGCGCAAAAGATGAACAGCAAAACGTTCGCGTTCTAACAGTGTTGGCTGTACATCCTCAATGTCAGTAGCGTCAGGGATCATCAATGGAGAAAGTGCTTGTGCGGCTTCCTCCCATTGTCTGTTTATAATGTAGTACCATCCTAAAAGGTAGGTCATATCGCGTTGCTGTGCATCGCTATCTATTTTGACCGCTTCCAATACCATTCGTGCGGCCTCGCCTCTGCCTTCTTCTAGGAGAAGGCGAGCGCGATTGAGCGAGACTTGTGCTGGTTGTGTCTGCATTCTTGGGCGTCTCCTCTCTAATGTATGAGCTATTATAGCATATATTAATCTGTAACCTAGCCTTTTTGGGCTATTCATGTGAGAAGATGAGTAACGATAAAAATACAACGGAAATCTTGCGTCTCCACCACCGCGCCCACAAAGTGGCAAAGAGATTCCCGTTGCACACAGTATAGCTTAATTGTCGTTTTTACACAAGAAGAAAGGAAATAGGTAAGAGTTCGTTGCTTGCATGCATAAAGAAGCCGTGATAAACTGCACAGGATAGCGTCCGAAGATGTAGTGTATGGCGTATGTATTAATAATAATAAAAGGAACGTAGTTGTGAACGACGAACCTGAGATCAACGGCAGGAGACATATTGTGCAAGAGAAGAATCGCGTGGGAGACCGGTTTGCAGGACGCCGTATCGTCACCATTGGTGGAGGCACTGGAACATTTTCTGTCCTTTCGCATTTAAAAAAGTATCCATTTAATATTAGTGCAGTGGTTACAATGTCCGATAGTGGTGGAAGTTCGCGCCGACTCATGGACGAATTTCAACGTCAATTGCCACTAGGGGACCTGCGTATGTCACTTGTAGCATTGGCTCGTAATGGGGCATTGTGGCGAGAGATTTTTATGCATCGTTTCGAGAAGCCTGCGGAACAAGATGGAGCGAACGGGGGCAAGGGACAAAATGGCGGGGTGGGAGGACATAGCCTGGGAAATTTGATTCTCAAAGGACTACAGGATATCAACGATGATGATCTCCTGCTAGCAATTGAAGACGCGCAAGAGTTGCTGAACACTGCCGGGAACGTCCTGCCTGTAACGCTCACTCAGACGACGATCTGTGCTGATTTAGAGGATGGTACCACCATCTGTGGTGAGACCGATATCGACACACGGGGCAAAAAACACTCAGGATATCTTTCACCGATTAAACAATTACGCTTGCAACCAGAACATGCAATGGCATGTTTACCAGCGATGCGAGCCATTCGGCGTGCTGATACGATCATCATCGGTCCTGGCGACTTGTATACAAGTTTGCTACCCAACCTACTGGTCAAAGACATTGCTCGTGCGGTGCGTGAGTCGGACGCGGAAAAAATCTATGTCTGCAATCTTATGACCAAGCACGGCGAAACCGATAATTATAAAGCTTCAGATTTCGTAAACACCATTCATCATTATTTAGGAGCGCGTGTTGACCGTGTGATTGTAAATGATGGCCCCTTCAGCAGAGATGTGCTAAAAACATATGCGGAAGAGGGTAGCATTCCAGTACAAATTGATCGTCCACAGCTAACCCGACTTGTCCCTCATGTGGTAACGGAGCATCTCAATCTGGAAGATGATCGGCTTGCCCGTCATGATCCCGAACGATTAGTGCGAGCAATCTTCCACACCTATGATCTGTGAATGTTCGTAGGGACCACATTGATGGCGTCCACTGCACGAGCGAAGCAAGGTGCAGTCCTCATCTTGCACCCATTCTTGCGCGAGAGCATTCAAGGAAAATGGCGGATGCAACTCGCCCAATGAATTGGGCGAGGACGCCATCAATGTGGTCCCTACAAACTTTTTCAAGCGTGTGATGTTTTTTCGGGAGTGCTGCGAAAAATTGGCATCGCACCAATCATATATTCGACACCAGAAAATGCTGTCCAGATGACTGCTAGAATGAGTAGAACATCTGCAATAAACAGCAACCAGTCCCCGAAGGTCAAGGTATGGCTATTGAAATTGAGTAGCAACGGAAAGAGTGAAAGTTGACTCGCACCCAAGCCTTTTGCGAACAACAAAACTGACATCGCGATAAGGGTGATAAAGGTCTTTTGCTTACCCCACATACCTGCCGGTATGACGTGCCCTTTCGCGGCCGCCATCGAGCGCAATCCTGACACCAAAAACTCACGCGTTACTATAATAAACACGACCCATGCCGGAACGGAGCCTATTTGTACCAACGCAATCAGGATGGCACACACCAATATTTTGTCAGCGGTCAGGTCAAGAAACACGCCAAGGGAGGAAACAACGTGAAGGCGGCGAGCTAGATAGCCATCGAAAAAGTCGGTGACAGACGCCAACACAAACAAGACGAATGAGGTCAAGAAAGCCCAGGGCTGATTTATCAATACAAGCACAAAAATGAGAACGGTTGCCACAAGTCGGCCTAGACTCAGGATATTGGGAAGATTTCGCATTGCTTTATCCTCTCCTTGTCAATTCTGGAGTACGCCGCCACAACGCATAGGTACTGCTACTACTTAGAATACCACCAGATGTTTCTATCCGTGCAACATCCTCGGCCGTGCGAATAAAGCCGCCCGCGATAAATGGTCCTGGAAGCATCTGCTGCAACATAGAAGCGACTGTTGGGAAAATCACACCCGGCAATACCTCTACCACATCGGGAGCGGCCTTCGCAATTGTGCGTACCCCTGTTTCCAATGCTGAATCATCAACAAGCAGAAGGCGCTGAATCGTGACCAATCCTTCTGCTTTCCCTGCTGAGATAAGTTGGGAACGACTCGTAATGATGGCATCTACCCCAATCTGATGCAGGTAGTGAATACCTGCGCGATCCTTGCCTACTCCGCTCACAAGGTCTACATGGACGACAATACCCTTGCCACGCGCATGCGCTTGTTCGACAAAAGGAGCAAGTTGAAAGGCATCGCCTTTTAATAGAAACAGGAGGGAGGCATCAGAAGCCAGTGCGAGAGCCATATCCTCCTGTGATTTTATAGCTGCCGCCACTGGGAAGAGACGCGCTAAACGCAAAAACTCATGTTTTGTCATTATTTTCCATTACCAGTCTTTAGTGCAGAGTTCAAAGAGACGGCCAGTCTCTTTGCGGAGCGTTCCCAAGATATCCTTTTTGTAGGACTCAAAGGGCTAATCACTCCTCTGCCAAGTGTCCTCACACATTCTCTCTAATAATGTTTCGCTATCACAGGTGCGAGGAAAAAGAAAATTGACCCTTGACAAATGGAACGCTGCCGAGTAATATCATTATAAGCTAACTGAGACGCCTTGTATAGTTCTTACAGGCTCGACAGTTAGTGGAAACCTCAATACCTATTTATAATACCTTCGCCGCATGAAAACGGCATAAAATCAAGGGTATGTTGAACGCTTTACAGAGGTGATCGACGTATCGACAACTGCATATGTGAGAAGGACAGTGAAATGAAAAGTCCTGAGCCACCTTTTCCAAAAGAAGAGGCTTAGGGCTTTGTTGTTTTACGCTAGAACCAGAGGTGCTATATGCCTGTTGGGTCCTGTGAATCACTGCTCACTCTTTCAACGCAGTGTAAAATGATTCCGCTCATCGAGAGCCGTACTCAACTTGTACGTGTGCTCAATACACGCATGGTCAACGCGATCTTTCTCAGGCACTGCAATCTTTTCGACCTTGCAGGTCTGCTAGAACAGGTTCAAAAGCGTGGTTTTGCCGTGTACATTAGCATTGATCATATCGATGGAATTCATGCGGACAACGCGGGTCTTCAGTACCTCGCGCAGACTCTGCATGTTCAAGGTATCGTCTCAAGTCATCCTCGCACCCTGGCACTCGGCAAGAGCCTTGGCTTAGAGACTATTCAACGTATTTTCGCGCTTGATTCAACAGGCATGGAGGCCGCGCTGGAATCGGTAGACGACTCTTCGGTTGATATTCTCGATATTTCGCCAGCACTCGTCGTTCCTCACATTGCCTCAAAACTTCAGGGGTCTCGTCCATTTATCGCGTCCGGTTTGATTCAGACGATACAGCAAATGCACACAGTGTTACGTGCAGGAGCACTCGGTGTCGTCGTCGCACGTGACGAACTATGGACGTGATAAAAACAGAATAATACACATGCCTACCTATTCCTGCATCGGCAGTGATGCCTATGCGTTTTTGATACATTGTTGTTATGAGTGTAATAATGCTATTGCGCTCAGGTACAAGGAAGAAAGAGGGCTACTCAATGGCACAGCAGTATGTACTTGCTCTGGACCAGGGCACGACAAGTTCGCGCGCGATTCTCTTTAACCACGACGGAGCAATTGTAAGCGTAGCACAGCAAGAATTTCCACAAATTTTCCCCGCCCCAGGACTGGTCGAACATGATCCAGAAGCTATTTGGTCGAGCCAACTGGCAGTCGCGCAGGAAGCGATCAAGAAAGCCAATGCAACCGCCGCTGACATTATTGCCATCGGTATCACCAATCAGCGTGAAACTGCTATTGTGTGGGAAAAGTCAACCGGCAAGCCTGTCTACAACGCGATTGTGTGGCAGAGCCGCCTTACAGTTCCTATTTGCGAAGCACTTGTCGCCAAGGGCTTTGACAAGGAGATCTACAGCCGCACAGGTCTTGTCACAGACGCCTATTTCTCTGGCACCAAGGTAAAATGGATTCTTGACAACGTAGAGGGCGCACGTGAAAAGGCTGATCGCGGCGAGCTAGCATTTGGTAACGTCGATGCCTTCCTCATGTGGCGTCTCTCAAAGGGCCGTATTCACGCGACCGATCCAACCAATGCATCGCGTACCCTGCTCTACAACATCTATGAGAAGAAGTGGGATGATGTTATCCTCAAGGAATTGGGCATTCCAGAATCCATGCTTCCTACAGTGATGCCATCGAGCGGCATTTTTGGCGAAACTGATGCTGAATTCTTCGGCGCACCACTTAGACTCGCAGGTGTTGCTGGCGACCAACAGGCGGCAACCTTTGGACAAGCATGCTACGAAGTTGGTATGGCAAAGAACACCTATGGTACTGGTAACTTCATGCTTATCAACACAGGTACGAAAGCTGTTCCTTCTAAAAACAAACTACTCACCACTATTGCATGGGGTATCGGTAATGAGACCATTTATGCACTTGAAGGCTCGATCTTTGTAACAGGTGCAGCAGTGCAGTGGTTGCGCGACGGACTCAAGGCAATCACAAACAGCGCAGATGTGGAAGCATTAGCCGCGAGTGAAAAAGATAATGGTGGTGTTTATCTCGTACCCGCCTTTGTCGGTCTCGGCGCACCTTATTGGGACCCATATGCGCGTGGTATTATCGCGGGCCTCTCCCGTGGTTCCACAATAGGCCATGTGGCACGGGCAACACTAGAGTCTATGTGCTATCAGACACGCGACGTGTTGGAAGCGATGAACGCGGATAGCGGCGTCGATCTCAAGACACTTCGTGTTGATGGTGGTGCGGTCGTCAACAACCTGCTGATGCAGTTCCAGGCCGATATTCTCGGTGTGCCTGTTCAGCGTCCAAAGGTTGCTGAGACAACGGCACTGGGTGCAGCCTATCTCGCCGGTCTTGCCGTTGGCTTCTGGGCCAGTCAAGAAGAGGTTGCCAAGCAGTGGGCTATCGACCGCACCTTCGAGCCAACATTCAGCGCAGATCAGCGCGAGTCCCTTTACGCTGACTGGAAGAAAGCTGTTGAGCGTTCTCGTAACTGGGAGCAACCAGCACCCAAAGCAGCAGCGAAAGCTTAAGTAACCGTAAATTTCTCTCTTACAGCGTGTCAGGGGAAACGAAGTACTCTGTATAGGTCTGATGTATCAGACCTATACAGGGAGTTCATTATCTGGCGCATTTGTAAATTTTTATACTGTCTTATGGGGTACAACAGAGTATTATCTTATCTGGCTGTATCCACACACAAACTATCGTCCTTGTAGTGTGTTTCTTAATCTAGGATTTTCCTTCACATGTGGCGATGTATCGCCACCCTTCTCGTGATGAGAGAAATGGAGTAATTCCTCATGGCACAAATCGTAAACACAGGTAGAGTATCCCCATTAGCGGGTACAATGGGCGAGGCCATGGCCGAATTTTTCGGCACAATGGTGCTTATTCTTTTTGGTGATGGCTGTGTCGCAACATTTGCAGCATTCACCAATATTGGCACGAACAATGCCGCGACTCCCTTTGCCAACACCTGGACTGTCATCATCTTTGGTTGGGGCCTCGCGGTTATGCTGGGTATCTACGTTTCAGGAGCGATCAGTGGTGCTCATCTCAATCCTGCGGTGACGATAGCTCTGGCCGCAACACGTCGCTTTTCATGGAATAAAGTGGGCGCATACATCCTGGCTCAGGTACTAGGTGCCTTCGTTGCTGCCGCAATCCTATACTTTGTATACTACGGTGCACTTAACCACGCAACATCAGTAGCCGCCGCTGCTACCCCTGGTACCGACTGGGTGCATGCTGTTGGTGGTGTCTTCTACACATCTCCTAAAGCCTTTGTTGGCCTGTTTGGAGCATTTGGGGATGAATTCTTGGGTACAGCATTGCTTGTTGGCCTTATCGTAGCAATCACCGACACGCGTAACCAGCCGGTGCAAGCAAATCTCAATCCGCTCATCATTGGTTTCTTAATCGTGGCAATTGGTGCATCGTTCGGCCTTAACACAGGATATGCCATCAATCCAGCCCGCGACTTTGGCCCACGTCTTTGGGTCGCCCTCGTGAGTGGTGGTGAAAGCTTCTCCGTCAACAACTACTACTTCTGGATTCCAATAATAGCTCCTATACTCGGTGGTGTTGTAGGTGCCTTCATCTATGACTACACCATTGGTCGAGTAATTGCCGCACGAGGATTATTGAAGTCTGGTGATTCAGTTACTACTGGCGAGTCCGTTCGGGAACCAGCAGTAGACTAGCATACAAAAACATCGCGTATACAAGAAAGGAAGAAAAGACGACTACGGCGAAATAAGGTTTTCCACTAGTCGTCTTTTCGCGGTCAAGGTTATCATGCAACCACTCTCGTCAGAGGTACGTACACAAAGCCTCGCTCAATTAGGCAATGACACCTTCGATGTACTCGTTATTGGAGGCGGCATCACTGGTGCTGGTGTGGCTCTGGACGCAGTAGCTCGTGGGTACAAGGTCGCCCTCGTTGAGAAAACTGACTTTGCCAGTGGAACCAGTAGCAAATCAACGAAGCTTGTGCATGGAGGCATTCGCTATTTACCCAATTTCGATTTCGAGCTTGTTCGTGAAGCGTTGATTGAGCGTGGTCTTCTCTTACAAAACGCACCCTATCTCGTTGATCCAGTTGCCTTTTTGCTACCTATCTATGAAGGCGACCGCCATCCAGTCGGCATGCCCTTCACCACACCAGGGGGAATTGGACTCAGCTTTGTCCTCGATATGGGTCTGTGGATGTACGACGCGCTGGCTGGACGGCGTAATGTACAACATCATCGCCGTATCAGTCGTGACAAGGTACGTGAGATGGCTCCCACACTGGTCACAAAGGGACTCAAAGAGGGCTTCATCTACTATGACGCACAAACCAACGACGCGCGTCTCACGATGGCGGTTATCCGCACAGCAGCCCAATTTGGTGCAGTGATCGCCAACTATGCCGAAGTGACCTCGTTTGTCACGGAGAATGGCAAGATAAGCGGTGCTCATGTCCATGACAAAATTGATGGACACGATGTCACGATTCACGCACGGCACATCGTCAATGCAACAGGCATTTTCTCCGAGGAACTTGAAGCACTTACTGGTGAGGAGCCACAAATCAAGATTGTGCCGAGCAAAGGTATACATCTTGTATTCTCGCGTGAAGACCTGGATATTGGCGATAGCGCGATTGTCTTACCAGAAACGGATGATAAACGCATTCTCTTTATCGTCCCCTGGGAGTCACGCGCCATTCTTGGCACCACCGATACCGGCTCTGGCGATCTCGATGATCCAACCTCTAGCCCGGAGGACGTGAAATATCTACTTGACCACCTCAATCGGTATCTCTCTGTCAATCTGACAGCCGATGACATCATTAGCACTTACGCGGGATATCGCCCACTGGTGAAACCTCGGAAAGAGGGCAAAGGCGCATCGAGCGCAAAACTCTCACGTACTCATGTTGTATTGCAAGCTGACTCAGGTCTTGTCACCATTGTAGGTGGTAAGCTTACCACGTATCGGCGCATGGCGCAGGATACCGTCGATGTGCTAAGCAAGCGTGACAACACTAAGCCAGTACACCCGACCGAGAGTTTACCTTTGCAGGGAAGTGCTGGCTGGCCTGTCCTACAAAAAGCACTCGCGCATAGAGGTGCTTCGCTTGGACTAGATGCCGCCGATATCGTCCACCTAGGACATAGTTACGGGACAGAGGCGAACGCGGTGTTGGACCTTATCGCTGATAATCCTTCGCTCGCACAGAGGTTGCTAGAAGACCTACCGTATCTAAGAGCGGAAGTTATTCACGCGTGTCGTCAGGAAATGGCAATGACTCCTTACGATATCTTAGCGCGTCGCACTTCGATTACGCTGGAGGATCGAGATCGTGGGCTAGGCGTTGTAAAAGACGTTGCGGCAATGATGGCGCAGGAACTACATTGGACACCCGAACGTACTCAGGCTATGATTGACGCTTATCGCGCACCCATTCAACATCAGATAGACGCCGAAGTTGGCGTGTAAAGGAAAGAGCTAACAGATGAAAAAGCTTATCAACAAACCAGAAGATGTTGTCAAAGAATCGCTCGAAGGCATGGCATTAGCCCATGCCGACCTGATCACGGTCGATCAGGAAAATCAGATTGTTGTCCGTAAGGGTGCGCCCACTCAGGGCAAGGTTGGCGTTATTTCAGGCGGTGGCAGCGGTCACGAACCAATGCATGGTGGCTTCGTTGGCATTGGCATGCTTGATGCAGCCTGCCCCGGTGCCATATTTACCTCGCCTGTACCAGACCAGATGCTTGCGGCAACAAAAGCGGTCAATGGTGGTGCGGGTGTGTTACACATCGTCAAGAACTATACAGGTGACGTACTCAACTTTGAAATGGCGGCAGAACTCGCGGAAGCCGATGGCATTAAGGTTATGTCCGTTACCACAAACGACGACGTAGCAGTGCAGGATAGCCTCTACACTACAGGACGTCGCGGCGTTGGCGTCACTGTACTTGTTGAAAAGATTACTGGCGGTCTCGCTGAAACAGGTGCGCCACTTGAGCAAGTCGCAGCCATTGCCAAGAAGGTCAACGATCAAGGGCGTAGCATGGGTATGGCCCTTACATCGGGCACAGTACCGGCGAATGGCAAACCAAACTTCGACATTGGTGAAGACGAAATCGAAATTGGCATCGGTATTCACGGTGAGCCTGGTCGTCGTCGCATCAAGATTGCGTCGGCCTCTGAGATCACCGAGCTGCTGGCAAATCCTATCATCGACGACCTTGGCCTGAAATCTGGTGAGCAAGTTCTCGCCTTTGTCAATGGTATGGGTGGAACTCCTCTTATTGAACTCTACATCGTTTTTGAAGAACTGAGCCGCATTCTTAAAGGCAAGAACGTAACTATCGCTCGATCACTTGTCGGCAGTTATATAACATCTCTCGACATGGCAGGGGCCTCAATTACCCTTGTTCGTCTCGACGATGAGCTAACAAAATACTGGGATGCACCCGTTCACACTCCTGCACTGCGCTGGGGACGCTAATTCTCTCGTTTCTTTCCACAATGTCGTCTACAAAAATGTTTTGTAGGCGACATTGTGATACTTGTATAATGCGTGTTAAAGGAGAATTGCCAATTATGAATAATGCAGATACGCTCCGCTGGTTAGGACGCGTTGCTGACGTGTTGCACGAGAACGCACAGTATCTTACTCAGCTTGATTCACCTATCGGGGATGCCGATCACGGTACAAATATGGATCGTGGTTTTGTCGCGGTACGCAATAAGTTTCCGACGATGGAAAGCATGGACATTGCCACACAATTCAAGACGGTTGGCTCAACACTCGTCTCCACCGTCGGTGGTTCAAGTGGGCCACTCTACGGAACCGCCTTTCTTCGCGCAGGTGGAGCAGTTACAGGCAAAGAAGACCTCACCGCTGCCGATGTGGTCGCGTTCCTAGAAGCATTTACGGGTGGAGTGGTCGCGCGCGGAAAAGCGCAAACAGGCGAAAAGACGATGGTGGACGCACTCACACCAGCCGTTACAGCAGCGAAAGAAGCCCTTGCACAAGGCGCGAGTCTTGCGGAAGTCACTACACGGGCGGCGGCGGCGGCAGAGGAGGGTGCAAAAGCTACCATTCCTATGCTCGCTACAAAAGGGCGTGCCAGTTATCTTGGTGAGCGCAGTATTGGACACCAGGACCCAGGAGCCACTTCCAGTACACTTATGCTCAAAGCGTTGGCCGAAGTTTGTGCGTAAAGTGTTTAAGAGACACTTTAATTTGTGTATCCTCGCTTGCCTGGAAACCAACTAACAATCCATGCAACCGGAAGGGAAACTACCATGACGGTGGGATTGGTCATCGTTTCACACAGTGAGAAACTTGCTAGCGGCGTTGCTGAGCTAACACAGCAGATGACACAGGGAGCAATAACTATAGTGGCGGCAGGCGGTGCTGGTGATAACGTCATAGGGACATCAGTAGAGACCATTCAACAAGCTATCGAACGTGCCGACGGACCCGATGGCGTCTTGATATTACTTGACATGGGAAGTGCCATTCTTTCAACTGAAATGGCACTCGAAATGCTCACAGACGAGCAACGAGGCCGAGTCTTGCTTAGTTCCGCACCCATTGTGGAGGGAGCACTTGCGGCAGCTCTTGACGCGACTCTTGGTCATTCTTTGAAAGAGGTAAGAGCCGCAGCAGAAAACGCGGCGGGCAAAGAGCAACTCAAAAACTTAAAGCCAATTGCTCAAGGAGAGGAGGAGGCTACAGCCGAGGCTCAACCAGCAACGCAACAGAGTAGTACTCAACTGACTGCTGATGCATTAGAAAAGCAGTACACGCTCAACAATCCGGCTGGCCTTCACGCACGTCCAATCTCGTTGGTTATACAGACAGTGGCAAAATTTACCGCACTTGTCGAGGTACAGGCGAACCGGCATACAGCGCGAGCTACCAGTCTCATTGAACTGCTCGGTTTGGCCGCTCGCAAAGGCGATACAATTCTTATTCGTGCCAGTGGTCAAGATGCACAAGCGGTCCTAGACGCCCTGAGTGCGTTGGTGGAGGCAAACTTCTACGAAACTGAAGAGGTACAGCAGACAACAAGCTCAACTCAAGTAAAAGATGCACCTGTTGCCTACACGTCCACACAAGCGGTAAACGAGCTTCAAGGCATCGCTACGTCAAAAGGGTTCGCGCTAGGACCTGCGTTGCCCTATACCTCACGACGGGTAGATTTACGTGCGGTTGAACCTCATCTCATCACATCAGCACAGGTTGCATCAGAACAGGCTCGCTTGCAAGAGGCCATAGACACAACAGTGAAAGAACTTCAAGAGTTAGTACAACACGTACAACAGCAGATAGGCAAAAACGAGGCAGCCATTTTTGAAGCACAAGCACTGCTACTACGTGATCCTCTTCTCCTGGCTACCGCATCTACTATCATTACTGAACAACACTATGATGCAACCAGTGCAATTGCACGTGCAGGGGAGCAGAGCGCGACACAGTTAGAAGCATTCGATGATACGTTTGTGGCTGGTCGTGCGGTCGATATCCGTGATGTCACCAGCCGTGTTGTACAGCATTTAGGCGGTCAAGTGCCTTCGCCTCAAAATTTTAGTGCGCTTGATAAACGCGTTATCCTGATTGCGCGTGATCTCACGCCCTCGGATACAGCACAACTACGTCGTGAGATGGTATTGGGTATCTGCACGACGCAAGGGGGTCCTAATGCTCACACCGCTATTCTTGCACGCGCACTCGGTATTCCAGCTATAGCGGGACTGGATGAGGCACTTTTGCAACAAGTCAGCGATGGAGATGAAGTGGGTATGGACGCGGAAAAAGGCGTTCTCTACCTTCATCCGACACCAGAAGTACGTGCAGCGTTAGCGGAACGGGTAAACGAACAGGAGCAACGTCAAAAGCAGCTTAAAGCGGCGGCGCAGGAGGCGAGTAAGCCCTTGCTATTGAATGGACAGCGTATTCATTTGCTTGCGAACATTGGTAGTGCGGGTGAAGCTGAGGCCGCAAGACAATGGGGAGCCGAGGGCGTCGGGCTGTTGCGTACAGAGTTTCTTTTTGCTAATGCACAAACCATGCCAAGTGAGGAAGAGCAATATAGTAGCTATACTCAAGTCTTTCGGGCCTTTCGTGGAGATGCCGAGCAGAGTGGACCTCTTGTTGCGCGTACACTTGATGCAGGCGCGGACAAACCCATGCCAGCATTACAGCCTTATCTTAGCGCTACGAAAGAGGCCAATCCAGCTCTTGGAGTGCGTGGTGTGCGTATCCACCTGGCGCATCCAGAGTTATTAGAGCAACAATTCAAGGCATTACTACGGGCAGCGCAAGATGAACATGTTGAAGTGCATATCATGGTTCCGATGCTAACTACCGTCGAAGAACTACAGACGGTTCGCACGATCTTTCAGCGCGTCTCTACAGAACTACAGCTTACGACACCTGTTCCGCTTGGCATCATGGTTGAAGTTCCTGCATCAGTTGTTATGGCACCAGAACTGGCGACGCTAGCAGATTTCTTTAGCATTGGCGCGAATGACCTATTGCAATATACCCTTGCCAGCGACCGTACTAATACAGCACTTGCCACTCTTTACAACCCGATGCAACCCTCCGTTCTACGCCTGATTCGACAAATTGCTGAGGCTGGACGTAACGCAGGTAAGTCGGTCGCGGTTTGTGGGGAAATGGCGAGCGACATACGGCTTGCACCTGTTCTTGTCGGTCTAGGTGTTACAGAGTTGAGCATGACGCCAAACGCGCTACCAACTGTACGTGCCGCGCTTGCAAATCGCACGATGAGTGAACTGACAGAGCTTGCGAACAAGGTGTGCCAGGTAAGCACGGTAGCTGAAGTTGAGGAACTATGTGAGGCTTTCATGAGAATACAGAAATAATACAGGGGTACACAGAGACCATCGTGGTCTCTGTGTACCCCTGTATTATTTCTGTATTCTCATACCATAGTTGCCAACGTATCGCCAATCTGCAAGACATTTGTGCTTTCAAGATTGCTTAAGACCACGACAACAACACCAGTAGCAGGATAGAAGCCGTTGTACGAGAGAAAGCCGTCGATACGTCCTATATGATAAATGAGTCGTCCCTGTGGCTCTTGCGCCACAAACCACCCATAGCCGTAGCCTACATCTGCATGTTGTAAACAACCACCTGAGCCTGATGATGGACAAGGAACATGTAAGGCAAACATTGCGTCAAGCGATTGTTGCGAGACTAGTTTATGCGCCAAAAGAGCCTGATCCCATATATATAAATCTTCTACAGTGGAGTATAACGCGCCTGCCGCATAGAGTACCGACATATCGTATGCATCAGGTTTGACATAGCCACTATAGTAGCCTGTAGCATGCTGAGGCAGTGAAGGATAGCGCGTATCATAGCCGGTATTTCTCATGGCAAGCGGGTCAAAAATGTACTGCTGCAAAAATGCCGCATAAGACATTTTCGAGATATGCTCGATAATAGCACCGAGTAACACATAGCCTGAACTGCTATAGCGGAAGACTGACCCTGGCGAAAAATCCAGAGGCTTGTCTTTGAAACGGGCAATCAACTGGTCCACCGTAACTGGTTGCGTCCATGTAACGGCAAAATCGGCGAAGTTGGTGTAATCTGGAATACCCGAAGTATGGGTCAATAGTTGCTCGATGGTGATAGCTTGCCAATCCTGTGGGCAAGCAGAAATATAGAGACACATACGATCTTGCACACGCAGTCTGCCATGTTCCCGTAATATAAGAATTGCCATTGCAGTGAATTGCTTGCTGACGGAACCAAGACGAAATCGCGTTTGTGGCGTGTTAGGAATATGTGCATCCTTGTCCGCGACATCATAGCCTTTCTCAAAAACCATACCGTTATGTGCAACAAGTACAGAGCCGCTCAAAACGCCTTTTCTCATCAATTGAGTAAGATAGGAATCTATTTGCGCGGCTTTAGGCAACGGAGTTGGTGTACGCGTAGGAGTGAGAACAGCAACAGGCGTCTTTTTTGCGCTGATAGAGGTATTTACACCTGTTGTTGTGCTACAACTTGTTATGAGACAGACTAAAGCCATGAGAAAGATAGGAAGCCACAGACGTTTTTTCGTTTGCATACATGTCTCCAACAATGTTTACGCCATATATGGCAAGCATACCATTGATAGGAGGATGTGTCATTCGTCGAAAGACGTATTTTTTAGCTGGAATTTTTCACTCCAATCACAATATCCCTGCGTTTTATCACGCGATCTACACTATGCACGAACTGAGTATAAGGTGGCTCATTGCGTACCGTAAGCCCGGTCTCTTGCTCTAAGAAATTGACCATCTCTACGCGTTCAATACGTGTAGCATTCCACGCCAACGCCAACGTACCACCTGGGAGCAACATACTTGTCCATACAGGTAACGCTTGTGTGAGCAGGGAGGAGATTTCGCCGAAGTGCTGTATACCATAAGGCAGGTCGCCAACAATGGTGTGAACACGTGGACCACCTGTAACCTCGCGCATATGCATATCGGCCTCGATAGCGTCACCGTTCACCAGCACAAGCATCCGTGTATTCCCCTTGCGTCCAACCTCGAATTGGTAACGATGCCCTGCCCTGCGCCCACGCTCATCGCGTTCTTTATAAGAGATGTGCGCGCCGTCCAGATATTGGCGTGTAAAAACTGCCGTAGTCTCCACATCTTGCCGATTTAAGTCAATCCCAAAGGCATCGTAGCCAGCACTTAATGCAAGAAAGAGGGTAGTGCCGCCACCAGCTAGGGGGTCAAGCACGCGCAACCGCTCGTTCAGGTTAGCGGCATAGTCACCTGCAAAAAGGGCTACATTCAACAGTACACGAGTAAAAATCTCGTTTGTTTTACCTTTATAGCGGCGCGTCTCCGCCATCTCTAGCGGTACGAATGGTACAAATTGTGGCTCTATTGGGCGTAGGAGTGGGCCGCTTACGCTACCAATGGTATCGAAATACTCGTATACCTCGCTCGTCGCGCCCATATGTGACAATACAGAAAGCGTATATGGTGAAAGTTGTGTTTCTTCATTAAGCGTAACCAGTAGATATGCTTGACCAGCTAATGTGGTAGGAACACATTCTTTGATTGCTGTTCCTAAAGGGCTGGCAAGCAGTTCTGGTATTGCGAGTGTTGCAACCATGTTGGCATATTGTGTGCTACGTTGCGGCGTAATTTTGAGTGCAAGTTTCATCGTTTGAGTGGTGTACGTATAAAAAGCACAACAGCGATAATCAGGCAGATAGCGGCGACAAAAATTCCAAAGGCGTTAATGGTGTTTTGTCCATCTCCCGATGTTATAACGCTCTGACCAGCAAGTACTCCACTAACGGCTAACAAAATGATAGCGAAAACGTATCGTATGTTCATAATAAAAAAAGGTCCTACTCTTGAGAAGGGTGTTTAGTTGATTGTGGATAAAGTATAGCATCTTTGTACAGAGTTTTATAGCATTTACACGGTTACAACAAAGCAGTCCAGGAGTGTCTAGACATTCCTGGACTGCTTTGTTGTTTGCTTGTGAGATACGAAGGGGCGAACTACGTTATCGAATGCTCTTTGCTACTGTTACCGCTATGGTTGACATGTCCATTCTCTCCAACTATAGCCGTCACGCACGAAGATTTCGTGTGCCGCAAGAGCGTTTGCCTGAGCATTATAGGGCGACAATCCTGCCTGTGATGTTCCTGCCCATGTAGACGGCATAATCTGGAAAAGTCCAGAGGCACCACTTGGATTGTATGCACCAGGATTTAATCCTGATTCGCAGCGCGCAACGTTGATTGCGGCTTGCCCACTTGCCCCGAAAATCTGGCTGATCATCGTGGGGATGCTTCCACTTACCACCGGTGCAGGCACTGCTGTTGGTGGTGGACTGTATGGTACAGGCGTTGGTGGCACAACAACAGGTGTAACAGCAACGGGTGTAACGATTGGACCCATTTTCGGTGGGTCGTTATGTGTTACAGGCTGCCTCTGCGGTGCAGTACTTACCGCCTGTGCCTGAGTAGCAGTGGAAAATCCCTGTACGGGAATACATACAACCTGATCCGTGTAAATCAGGTCAGGATTAGCAATGTGATTATGCGACGCCAGAGCTGACCAATTTGTATGGTAAAGGTAGGCAATCCAACTCAGCGTATCCCCCTGTACAACAACGTGCTGTTTGTCACTCTTAGCACAGGGCGTATGCGAGTAAGCATATGCCCCTGGCACATGTATGCTCAGTGCTAGCGTAACGAAGAGCAATCCAAGAACTGCTCCAATCCCCATCTTTCCTACGAAACGTCTTCCAATGTCCTGCCGTAAGTACTTCAGGATGTGCTTATGTGTTTGCAATGTAAAATCTTTCTAGTGAATGCGCCCTTGCAGATCCCCGCAAGCATTTCCTTGTGAATTGACTAAGCCAACAGGCTAGATGCATTGTTGACCACAGTCTAAAAACAAGGTTTTGTTCCTCCACTCACATAACCATACACGAAGACATGCACGTACTAGGCGAATGAATTTGTGGAACTCGCATATAATACCATGACTTACATTGAAACATATAGAAACACCATAACTATAGCCTAAATGGGCTATAGTTATGGTGTTTCAGATTAATTAAGAGCCTTGTTGCTTGCCACCCTGTGGCTGTTCGCGGTTGGTATCATCCTGTCCGCCTTCTGCACTTACAGGTGGCAATTTCTGCGCTCCCCCCTGAACCTTTGTATCCTCCTGCTTTGTTTCCTGCCCTTGCCCTTGTTGCTTGCCACCTTGTGGTTGTTCGCGGTTGGTATCATCCTGTCCACCTTCTACATTTACAGGCGGCAATTTCTGTGGATCATCGCTCATCTATATTCTCCATTCTTTACTCTTGTACAACGGCTTCCTTTTATAGTACGCCACACAGCATTTACACGTTACATATTTGTATTGGTGCTTTCCTCACATCCGTGAAGCGTTTACAATACGTGTTACATGAAAAGGTTGGGGAACTCCTGCGGTCTCTCCATTTCTATAGCATTATTGGAGGCACACAATGCATATTGTTACGGTGGCACAAATGCGTGAACTTGAGGCACAGGCCGACAAGCAGTATGGCTTGACGGGTCACATATTGATGCAAAACGCGGGGAAGAGTGCGGCGGACCTCTTTGAAGCGCATCTCTTACCACATCATACGCTCCATGGACTTGAGGTACTCTTTCTAATTGGACCCGGCAACAATGGTGGCGATGGGCTAGTAATAGCCCAGCATCTCGAAGAGGCGGGAGCATTTGTAAGTCTGTATGCCTGGAAGGAACGCAAACTCACAGTGCGAGGCGAGGCTATTAACGAAGCAGAGACCGCGAAAGAGCTAGAATCTGTCATAAGTAGCGCGGATTATGTCGTTGATGCGCTTTTGGGGACAGGCAATTCTCGTCCACTACCCGATGATATGCGTTCGCTACTTGCGCGAGTGCGTCAGGAACGCGAGAAGCGTACCGACCTACGTATTGTCGCGGTCGATCTACCAACAGGTCTCAACGCGGATACGGGCGAAGTTGACCCGGAGGCGGTACACGCCGATACGACCATCACCTTTGCCTGTCCCAAACAAGGCTTTTTCTTTTTTCCGGGTCGTGACCACATTGGAAAATTGTATGTGGGCGACATCGGTTTACCGCCCGAACTCGAAAGCCATTTACAGACAGAGATGCCAACCGATGATCTAGTACGTAAACTCTTACCTCCACGTCCGTTACAAAGCAACAAAGGAACTTTTGGTAAAGTTATGCTGCTCTGTGGCTCCTTTCCTTATCCTGGTTCAGCATTTCTTGCTGGTAGTGCTGCAGGACGTGTCGGAGCAGGCTTGATTACGCTAGCAGTAACCGAAAAGATGCTACCAATTTATGCCAGTTCGTTTCATGAGGCCACCTTTGTCATCCTGCCGCCTGAAGATGCTGAGAGCTTTGACCGCTCAAAAACATTGTGTGATCAGCTTCCAGGCTATCGTTCGCTCCTCATTGGCCCAGGATTAGGGCAATCGCCCAACACGCGAGAGGTCATTTTAGAGGTCTTGGAATACTTGCGTTCGCTTCCCGATGAGCAACGTCCCCACCTTGTGGTAGATGCCGATGGCCTTAATAACCTATCTCAGCTTGAGCGTTGGTGGACTCTGCTACCAAAGGGAAGCGTGATTACACCTCATCCAGGTGAAATGGGACGTTTGTGTGGGGGTATTAAGGTGTCGGGCGGGGATATTGATCGTCTGGAACTCACACGTAGCAAAGCACAGGAATGGCAGATTACAGTGGTACTCAAAGGAGCATGTACAATTATAGCCTCACCAGATGGTCGAACGCGTATCAACTTGTTAGCCAACCCCGCCTTAGCAGGTGCTGGCACAGGTGATGTGTTGGCTGGCATGACAACGGGCTTCTTAGCACAAGAAGGCATGCAGCCTTTCGACGCCGCCAGTTCCGCCGTGTATCTGCACACTGTTGCCGCAGGTATTGTCAGTCAAGAGATAGGGCATGCTGGTATGCTTGCCTCTGATCTACTTCCACAAATCCCACGTGCAATGTACAAGATTGGGCATGGATAGCATGAATGAAAAAGAGAGGAGGATACAAGGCGAGCCTTGTATCCTCCTCTCTTTTTCATTCATGCTATCTACATAACCTTTTTCCTCTTTTTCGCTACTAGTATAGTAGACACACTTATGAGGAGGTAGACAGCACAAGATAGCATGGAGCACAGGACTGATAGCGAACTGGTTGCGCTAGCACGAGAAGGCGACAAGCACGCTTTTAGACAATTGATTGAACGCTACACACAGATGGTCAAGTATATTGTCGTAGGCAAGGTCGTAAACCAAGAGACCGCACGCGAATTGGTGCAAGAGACATTCTTACACGCCTACCTCTCGCTTAGCCATCTGCGGGACGACTCGCGCTTCAAAAGCTGGCTCTATGGTATTGCGCTCAACATCTGTCGTAGCTACCTTCGTGAACAGAAAGCCCCTTCCCTCTCATTGGAAGACCTGATGGGTGGCATGCACTGCGACGCTTCTGCTATTCTTGACATGCTTGTAGACCCACAGACCCTTATAGAGGAACGCGAGTTACAACGCTTTGTGTTTGATGCAGTACAAAGCCTCTCGCCCAAAAACTGTGAGGTAACGCTCCTATTTTACTACGAGGAATTGAGCTTGCAAGAAATTGCCACCACACTGGGCATCTCAGTAGTAATTGCTAAGGGGCGTCTGCATCGCGCACGAAAACAGTTACGAGAACTACTTTCAACACTGTACACAGAGCCAGATAGCTCTTATAGAGAGAAGCAGAGGAGAAAATCTATGATAAAAATGCGTATCAACTCAATACGTATCAACCAGGCAACGGAACAGCGCGTTGTTATATTACAGGATGAGCCTGGCAGGAACGCGTTGGTAATTTGGGTAGGTCAGGCAGAGGCGTATGTACTAGCATCCGGCTTAACTCAAACGCCCTTACCACGCCCTATGACGGCTCAGTTGACAGTGAGTTTACTACAAGCGACAGGTACACGGGTCGAAGAAGTACGTATTGAGGCTCTGAAAGACGAAATATACTATGCTACGGTCAAAATACGTAATGGTGATAACGTACAAGAGATTGACGCAAGACCAAGCGATGCACTCACTCTAGCGGTGCTGATGGATGCCCCAATTTATGCGACAGAACAGGTCATTCAGCAAGTAGGCATTCCTATACCTGAAGATAAAACTTTACATGTAAACGATGATGAAGCGCAAAAAGCTCTCATCGCTATTGTACAGCAGCAGTCAAAAGCCTCTCTCTCGTTTAAAGAGGAACCGGAGAAACTTAGTGAGTTAAGTACTGAACATAGTAGAATGGTAGAATTTCTAACAGGTGAGATGTAGGGACCGATTATGCGGTTTGATAAAATCATGCGGAGACATCCGTTGTAGGGACCAATTCATCGCGTCCTCGTGGCAATCCACCGCCGCCAAGGACGCGATGATCGGTCCCTACAGATATCCATCCTCTTTTGTTAAAGAGCATTATCACGTTCTCGTACCCCTCAGCGGGGTGGGTACGAGGACGCGATCAATCGGTCCCTACAGATGTGTTTATTATGTTACCCAGGGAGCAGAAAGAACACCACGCAGGCCATCACATATACCGCCATAAGTTGCATGCCTTCGAGCCAGGTTGATTTTCCGTCAAGGCTGACGAAGGTGAACAGGATAGTAGCAAGTCCAACTAACACCAGTTCTAATGGCTGAAAGACAAGATCGAGGTGATGAGTAAAGAGAAGACTGACAAGCACAAGAACGGGTGCCACAAAGGTTGCGACCTGAATTGATGATCCGGCAGCAATGGCTACACTAAGGTCAACACGGTCTTTGTAGGCCACGATAAGCGAACTTGAATGCTCAGCAGCATTGCCTACGATAGGTACAATGACAAGGCCAATAAAGACTGGCGACCACCCTAGTTGATGCGAAACCGTCTCCAAAGTGCCAACAAGAAGTTCGCTATTCCAAGCAGTTCCAATAGTCGCGCCGAATAATATCAGAAGCGAAACCCATTGAGGCGGGGGCTTAATTCTTGTTAGTTCGCGTGGGTCCACACCGCCTGTCACGCCCTCGACCTCTTCCTGCTCTTGTTCGCCCGCTTCTTTTGGCACGATGAGAGGTGTAGTGGTTTTGGGTTTGCCAGGACGCAAAGGATTGCGACGAGTAGCTCTGATATGAAAAACGGTCTGAGCAAGATACATAATATAGATGAGTAGCAAGATAACCGAGATGCCCACGCTGATAGGCTCTGTACTGCCTTTGTTTGCTTGAGCGATGCTAGCAGTATAAGGAATCAAAAGACCTGCAACCGCTAGCACCATCATGGCAGAATACTCGCCAGCGTCACGGTTACTGAAATATTGCTCGCCCCAACGCCAGCCGCCAAGAGCGAGTGAACCTCCTAATACCAGGAGAGCATTACTGATAATTGAGCCTGTGATCGAGGCTTTGACCACAGAGATCAGACCAGCTTGTAAGGCAAAAATACCAATGATAAGTTCGGGCGCATTGCCGAAGGTAGCATTAAGCAAGCCACCGGCAACAGGACCTACATAAAATTCGAGGTCCTCGGTAGCCCGTCCAATGAAGGCTGCAAGAGGAATAAGGCCAAGCACCGCGAAAATAAAAATGACCATTGCTGGTTTTGGCCCTGGCACCAAAGAGATGATCGGGGCAACAATGGTCAAGATCAACGAGTAGTATAACCAACGGGGCATCGTATCTCCAGCGAGATCGCTATAAACGCGTATACCTCTTGTGGCTACTGGGCGGCGACTGTATCGGACGCGTTGATAACATTGACGGTGATTTTTGGCTCTAGCTTAGAGGCAACCTTGACAGGAACCGAGAAGGTGCCAAGAGCACGAATTGGGTCTGCCAGATCAATTGAACGGCGGTCAATCGTAAGTTTCTCAACATCGCGTAAGGCAGCAGCGATATCTTGACTAGTGATTGAACCATAGAGACGACCCTGGCTGCCAACTTTGGCCTTGAAGGTAAGCGCAACTTTGCTCAGACGCTCAGCCATCTCCTGGTTCGCAGCTTCCTGCTTCTCAAGGCGGCGCTGTTCAGTAGCGACACGCTGTGCGCGATTGGCAATTAAAGAAGGTGTGGCACCGGCGGCCAATTTCGTTGGCAAGAGGTAATTACGGGCATAGCCATTGGCAACCTCTTTCAGGTCGCCAGCCTTTCCCAGGCCCTCAACGTTTTGTAACAGAATTATTTTCATGGTAAATTAAAGCTCCTCACAGAGGTAGGGCGAAAACCCGTCTTCCTCCTCACGTCGATTTGTATGGTTGCAAGTATACACCTTACGCAATATGAACGCAAGCACTTTACAGAATCCTAATCGGTCCCTATAGAGAGAATATCAATGCTTGCCCCTGCACACTAAGTCCTCTATAATAGACACACATTATTACATTGGTATTATCAACTATAAAGGACCGTATTTATGGAGATAGAGGGAACATATACACTACAGGCCACGCCTGAAGAGGTATGGCAACTCTTGGTAGATCGGCAGACACTTCTGCATACCTTGCCAGAAATAGAGAAATTGGAGCGTGTAGATGACTATACGCAAATCCTCACGCTTCATTTTCCATACACGCCGTTGCTTGGAACGTACTATGGTAACGTGCGTATTGCTGAAAGTAACTATCCAATGCACTCTCGCATTATCATTGAGAGTGTGCGCGATACACAAGGTACTATGAGTGGCGAGGCCACCGTCGATTTGGAGAGCCACGAGCATACAACCATACTTACCTACAAATGCGATATCTCGCTACACAAACCTCGCGTAGAGATACAGCGTACCGTTATCAAGGGTGCCGCGAAATTACTGATTCAACAATTCTTTACAGCATTGGAAGAGCAGTTGTGGGAACAACAGGCTACTAAAAAGCGTGCTGAAGAGGAATTAATCAAAATTATGGCACTGCAACGTTCATCCGCTTATCAAGACCGTCCAAGTCAAGAAAGAACACAACAGCGTGTAACATTTCTACAGCGCATTGTGCATTTGTTGCGGCTTGGTGATGGCAACTCTACGGAGGAAGATCGTTGGACACAGCGCATTCGACGCACAGGATATGCATCAATGTTGCTTTTTCTTGTCTGGGTTGGCACACGCATCCCACGCCGTTAAAATGGGTGAAATTGTAGGGACCGATTCATCGCGTCCTCTTGGCAATCCACCGCCGAGCAGGACGCGATGAACCGGTTCCTACAAATGACATATCCGCATTCATCAGGTAAATTGTATAATCGGTCCCTACATTTATTTGTCCATCATTGATCTAAGACGCGCTTTCCAGGGATCGTCATCAGACGTGGAGGTGTTGGTTTGCTCGCCTTGTCCTACGCTCCATGTACGGGTGCCATCGACGGAGGTTGTTGGAGCGGCTTGTTTGGGTTTTGTTTCTTTGTCGCCAAGGTTGCGTAGGGCTGCATATGCAGCTTTCCGTACATCGTCCACCGGATCTTCTAACAATGGACGAATGGTCTCCTTCACTGATTTCACACCTAAACGTCCTAGTGCTCGTAGACCACTCGTGCGTTCGTCAGAAGCAGCAGAATACAATAATGGCACGATGTCTGGCGTAAGTTGTGTCAATGAGAGATCCGCGATCAGCCGTAATAGACGGTTACGATGCAGGGGATGAGTCACAACCTGTAATGCCTCACGGCAATCCTCCGCCACTTGCGTTTTATTCTGGATAAGACCTTGCTTCTTCGCCTCCGCCACCGCCATCTCCGCTGAAAGTGGAGCCGCGCCATACAAAAATGGCTCAATCCAGGACGTAACAGGTATTGGTTCTTCTGTGTACTCATGCATCCTAAGAATATCGTGATAATGTGCATCGAGCCAATAATAAAGGGCCAGCGTCACCTCGGCATCACGTGCGGCATAGGCAATCATGGCAGGAGGCAGTGGGCGACGCATCCAGTCGGTGCGTTGCAGGCTCTTATCCAAACGAAATCCGAAGGCGCGTTGGAGCATTCCTGCCAACGATGATTCATGTTGTCCAAAGATGGAGCGGCTCGTTGCCTCTAAATCATAGTAATGGGCAACTTCCAAGCCGCGATCAGCCATCACACGGAGGTCGGCACCTGCGCCATGCAGTAGAATGCTATAGTTGGGCTTTTCTACAACAGTAGCAAGCGGTGAAAGATCATTCAGACGTAAGGCATCGACGACAAAACATGTTCCGTTAACAGCGAGTTGGAGGAGTGCGAGGCGTGGCGCGGAAGATTGTGCTTGCCCCTGTGTATGTGAGCGAGCTTGTGTAAACTCAGCATCAATAGCAATTACCGAGGCTTTTTTGAGGACACCAACTGCCGTCAGCAACTGTTCTGGACGGTCAACCCATACACGTTCGCCTCGTGGCGGCAGTTGTCCTAATGATGGTGTTATGCCTGTGTAGCCTTTATGTGTCTGCTCAACGGCTTCGTCTTGTGGTACATTCTCGTTCAAGGCTTTCTCAACTTTGCCTTCTTTATAATGTAGTTGCCCCTACAGTGATGATGTTGTCCTACACTATAACAGAATAGCAAGAGGTTGTCACTAGTAGACTAACCCACTTTTTGCATCAGCCATTTTGTATGTCACAAGGGTGAACAGCTACTCCAGTAAAGACACAAGAGTCTCTATCACGTTGGAGAGAACAAAAGGTTTTTTGATTGCTGTCAGCTTTCGCCGTTCCAGTTCTTGCATAGGAGGGTTTGCGCTCATTATCACGGCTGGCACATGTGCCAACTCTTCGATTGAGTGCAGACGGTCATACAATTCTACACCATTTATTCCAGGGAGATTGTAGTTCAAGATGAACAAGTCTGGCCTGATCTCTTCAACCATTTCCAATGCTTGAAATCCATCGTGTACTACGAGCGTTTGATACGATGTTTCTAAGGAAACAGCCTGACAAATGATATCTGCTATAGGAACATGATCTTCCACGATGAGAATACTTTTCATGGTAGTTTTTCGCATAATAACTGCTCCTTTTGCTCATTTTTGAAGCTTTAGTATCACCGATAGTATACAGTATCAACGGTAGTAAAGCGAGTTTTTAAACGATCAATAATTTGCACCCTTTCCCCCTCTATGCTACACTGAAAAGGCCACGGAGAGGGTGGCGATTGTAGCAAAAAGGAACAGATTTTATGAGTGAAAATACAGCAATTACAGTTGCTCATGGTGATGGTATTGGGCCGGAGATTATGGATGCCACCCTACACATCATCCAGGAGGCGGGCGCACGTATTACTATCGAGCCAATCGAAGTCGGCGAAAAGGTGTACCTGCGAGGCATTAGTGCAGGTATCGAGCCAAGTTCGTGGGAGTCGTTACGCCGTACAAAGGTATTTCTCAAGGCACCTATTACTACGCCACAAGGTGGTGGATACAAAAGTCTGAATGTTACTACCCGTGTGACGTTCGGTCTCTACGCAAACGTGCGACCCTGCGTGGCCTATTACCCATTCATCGACACCAAACATCCTAAAATGGATGTGGTAATTATGCGCGAAAACGAAGAGGACCTGTATTCAGGCATCGAATATCGCCAGACGCATGATATGATGGAGTCGCTTAAGCTCATCAGCTACACTGGCTCTGAAAAGATTATCCGTTATGCATTTGAATATGCGCGGAGCAATAACCGCAAGAAAGTCACCTGCTTCATGAAGGATAACATCATGAAGATGTCGGATGGCCTATTTCACAGGACATTTGATGAGATAGCTAAAGAGTATCCTGATATCCAGAACGAAAGTTGGATTGTCGATATCGGTGCCGCCAAACTTGCCGATACGCCTGAAGCATTCGATGTTGTGGTGATGCCTAACCTGTATGGTGACATTCTTTCCGATGTTGCCGCGCAAATCGCGGGTTCAGTTGGCCTTGCAGGTTCAGCTAATATTGGCGAAAATTTCGCCATGTTCGAGGCCATTCATGGCTCGGCTCCACGTCGTGCAGGACAAAATCTTGCCAATCCATCGGGCTTGCTGCTAGGCGCGGTTATGATGCTGGTTCATATCAAACAGCCAGAGGTTGCGACACGCGTCCATAATGCATGGCTGCGTACCATCGAGGATGGTATTCACACGTATGACATTTTTGTCGAAGGTGTGAGCAAACAAAAGGTTGGTACAAAGGAGTTCGCGGACGCCGTTATCGCGCGCTTGGGTCAGCAGCCACAAACATTGAAAGCCGTTAGCTATGTAGCGGCCGAAGAACAGACACACCGCGCTCATACGCTCAACCCAGAGTTGAACGCCAAGAAAGAGCTTGTTGGCGTTGATGTCTACCTGGATTGGAGCAACGGAACCCCAAATCAATTGGGTGAGGCCATTCAACGCGCCAACGACACAGAATTGGAATTGACGATGATCACCAGTCGTGGTGCCAAGGTATGGCCTAATGGCATGGTGGAAACGTCCTATGCCGACCACTGGCGTTGCCGCTTCCTGGCGCGCACAAAAGGTAATTCGATTGAGCACACTGAAATCGTCACTCTGTTACAACATATAGCGGAACTGGGTTTCGATTTCATCAAGATTGAGAATTTGTACACTTTCGACGGAAAGGTCAGCTTCTCCGGCGCATCCGGTGATTAAATGCAATACTGTTCAAATAAGCACAATCGAGACCCACGGACGCCCACTTATTGGAACAGTATTATGATGTATCACACGCGCATCTGATGAGGTTGGAGGGTGTGATACATCGGCCCCCTACAAATAGTATGCGAGGAGATATAAAGAAAGATTTTATGAGAATAGACGAGGTATTGGCGCAAAACGAGCGATTTTTGCAGGAAAAGCCGCTACCAGTGATTGGGCATGCACCACGTAAACAGTTGGCTGTGGTGACATGCATGGATTGTCGTCTGGTAGAGATGTTTGAGGAGGCCCTTGGCATCCAGCGTGGAGATGTTGTAGAAATGCGTACCGCAGGGGCAACAATTTCTACGATTGAGCGCGAAGGGGCCGCGAACGACCTTGTTCGCTCTATCGCGGGCAGTGTTTATCTGCTTGGTGTACGTGAAGTTATGGTCATCGGCCACACACAATGCGGTTTGGCACACGCGAATCCTATCGCGCTCACCTCCGCAATGCAAGCGTTGGGAGTAGACCCCAATGAGCTTATTCAGCGTGAAGGTCTCAGTGATGTCAACGGGCTGCTGGCATGGCTGGGTGCATTTGAGGATGTGCATCTTAATGTGCGTGAGGTCGTCAATGTGCTTCGCAACAGTCCCTACTTACCAAAGATGCCAATTCATGGTTTGGTCATCGACATTCTCACAGGAAAACTAGAGGTTGTCGATAGAGCGACGGCATAAATCTTAATAGGGGTCTCACCGCCTTGATGTAATGGTTTTCGTAGGGACCCGATAAATCGGGTCCTGCACGAGCGAAGCAATGTGCAGTCCTTAGGATGCACCAATTCATTACGCGAGTTCATGCAAGACAGTTTGCAAGAGGACCTCGCCCAATGAATTGAGCGTGGACGCCATAAATGTGGTCCCTACGAAATCCATTCCTTGAAGATTGGTAAGCCACTACAATTCCAAAGGGCAGTTTTCACATGACAGATAATTCCATTCCTACCCAGCTTACTCACTTGGACGAAAGCGGCAACATTCATATGGTGGATGTTACAGACCGGGCGGAAACCGTGCGCGAAGCTATCGCGCATGGACGTGTACGTATGCTTCCAAGTACGATACGGCTCATTGAAACCAATCAGGTATCAAAGGGGAGTGTGCTTGAGGTGGCGAAGATCGCAGGTATCATGGCAGCAAAGCAGACGCCACAACTGATTCCACTATGCCATCCCTTGCCCATGACACATATCGACCTGCAATTTACGCTTAATAGCACCCAGGGTCTTATTCACATTGTGGGCCGTACACGCACCACGTACAAGACTGGAGTCGATGTCGAAGCACTTACAGCAGTCACCGTTGCCGCCCTCACAATGTACGACATGTGCAAGGGTGTGGACACGACCATCACAATAGAGCAAGCTTATGTCGCGCAAAAGAGCGGCGGCAAAAGCGGCACAGTGGATTTTTCACCGACGCAAGAATAATGCATGGAGAGAACAGGGCATATCCTGTTCTCTCCATGCATTATTCTTGCGTCGGTGCAATGGAAGCAAGATGTACCTCTATCCCCCTAATTTGCGCGTTGCCCGACCACGCGCTCGTGCTGGTGGCGGATAGTAGGTAGGAATGGTGGTGATGATATCACCCAGGCGCAATTGCACTTGTAGGTAGCGGTTCGCGGGCTTATGATAGTGCGCGAAGAGCATCAAACCATGCTGTGCAATCACATCGGCATCATCCGTGTGACGAGTGAGCATCATCTGCCCACCAACGGTTTCCTCTGCTGCCGTTATAGCCATCTCCTCGCCCTCTTCACCCATCATTAATTTACGCGTGTCATGACGCACGGTACGATTGGGCCAGAGGATCAAGGCGATAGTTTGTCCTTTGAGCCGTTGCTCTTTGAGACGCTCACCAAGGTAGTCAGAAAGCTTGCGTATGGCGGCGCAGGTCTCGTCAGCATCGGCGGCATGGTGAAAGCGCACGCGTGCGTTCTGGCTCAACGGTGGTGCATCGGGTACAACTAGACTCGTGTCCTCACCCGAGGCGACCTGATAGACCCACGTACCGAGACGCCCTAGCCGACGCGTTACGCCCTCCTCGGTGAGCGCGGCAACCTGGGCAAAGGTGGTGATGCCAAAGTCCCGTAGGTGCGTGACCAGTTCAGCCACCGCAACGGGATCAACCTGTTCGCTCCTGCCCTCAACCTCTGGTGGACGCGACGTACTGCCCTCTTTCTGCTCATCCAATTCTGGAAGAATGCCAGGACTTCCAACACCTGCCGCACGAAGTTGTAAGAGGAGTGCAAGCGGTAAAGTCTGCACAAACGAGGCTTCACGACCAGGTGGAATATACAAAACACCCTGCCGCCCATCTTTACGGCTCATCAACGCCGCGAGTTCGGCAATTGCTTTACCATTCGCAACTCCAATTTGGGCGGTCAAACCCATCTCGGCAATTTCGGCACACAGTCGCTCAGCAAGTGCGACAGGAGAGTCAAAAGGAATTTCGCAGCCGCGCAAGTCAATAAAGGCGTCCGCGATAGGAATGGACTCGATGATACGCGAGTAGGCACGATAGCGTTCGCGTAAGCGTTGCAGGATTGGCTGATATCTATCATATGATGCTGGCATGAAGCGTGTGCGAGCCGCAATACGGTGAGCGCGACGGAGCGGCATACCAGGAGTGACTCCCAAGCGCATCGCGGCAGGAGAGGCGTCGATCACACGCCCAGGCTCATTGGGACGGCCTGTACCCGTTCCCACTACAAAGCTCTGTCCTTGGAGCGATGGATCAAACATTTCTTCTAGCGTACAGTAAAAGTGACGAATACGGACATGCATGATGCCTTGCCGAAGACGTGCGCGTTCTGCCGCGCGTGCGACATCCTGCATGTTCACTGCTGAAGGGGGCATTGTTGGTGCATCCGCGAGTTGACGATCAGGCTGCTGAAGAGCATGTGGTGGTTCAGCATGAGTATTGTGATCAGTATTTGGTTGTTGCATACTTTATAATCTTCTATTTATTCGTTCTCTATACTGCACAGCAAGCATTCATAATAATATAAGCAATTTTGATACGTTTATGAGAATAAACGAGTTGTAGAGCCATTGTTTGCATCTGAACATTGAGAACGTTGGTGCATTTTGCTCCTTCTATTGTCGTACTCAAGTATGAGCCTGTCAAGTAGGGACCACATTTATGCAGTTTACCTCATGAATGGGGATACGCCATTTGCAGGGACCGATTGATCGCGTCCTCGTAGCAATCCACAGCCAACGAGGACGCGATCAATCGGTCCCTACTAGCTCATTTGTTCCTATACATTATTACGCATTGTAGACAAAACAGTTGCTAAACCAACCTACATGCGATATAGTAAAAGCTTGAATGCCACCTGATCAGTGTCGAAAAGAGAGGCAAACAAATGATGAGCAACAGTGACCGCATTGACAAATTTGATGAGCAAGCCAGACGCGTATTCCACTATGCACAGGAAGAGGCGCAAAGCCGCCAGCACAACTACATTGGTACAGAACACCTTCTCCTCGGCCTTATTCATGACGAAAACACTACTGCAGTCACTATATTGCGTAACTTGGATATTGATCTCGTAAAAGTACGTGATAGTGTTGTATTTATTATATCAAGCGGCGACCGCGTACTAACAGGACCAGCAATCGGCCTTACCCCTCGTGGCAAAAAAGTGATCGAGTTGGCCGTTGATGAGGCACGTCGTCTTAATAATCACTCTATTGGAATAGAACATCTTTTGCTCGGTATGATACGTGAGGGCGAAGGCATTGCCGCAGGCGTACTTGAAAGTGTAGGTGTGAACCTTGAGAAGGCGCGTATGGAGACCGTTCGCATCTTACAAACAAAAGAGCAAACGACGGATGTGACGCACAACAATACCTCTTCGACACCATCGGCTCCTCATGTACCTACCCAAGAAACAACAGGAGCACCACGATCAGAACATGTTCCGCTTGTACAGACGCATAGCCTCAAGCCATACGCTGACTATCCGTTTACAGAGCAGGCGAATAAGGTTTTAGAAGGGGCACGCGAGGAGGCATTACGCTTCCAACACAACTATATTGGAACCGAGCATCTGCTATTGGGCATGGTACGCGATAGCGATGGTGTTGCAGGTACAGTGTTACAAAATCTTGGTGTACAATTACATCGTGTTCGTAAGGCTATTGAGTTTATCATTGGGCGAGGTGATCGTGTTGTGCTGAGTGAAATTGGGCTAACACCGCGTTCAAAGAAGATACTCAGACTTGCGTCAGAAGAGGCCGAACGGATGAACAATGCCTATATTGGGACAGAACACCTGCTTTTAGGCATGATGTTGGAAAACGAGGGTATCGCTGCCGGTGTCCTTCATAGTATGGGTATCGAGTTAAGCGGTGTACGCGCGGAGACATTGCGTGTCTTGCAAAACGCGAAACATGAAGCGTAAAAATGCATTTGTAAAAAACGTGTTGGGTGTACCTGTACATACCGACACGTTTTTTTTTGACAGATTATGTACTCTGCGTACAATATATAAAAAAGTAGTGCTGTGGGAGGGAACAGAGACATGACGAGTCAAAAACTTGAGCAAGGAGTTGTAGAGCAGGAGGAACAAAGCGCGTCTACGGCTCCTGGCATGCCTGAGAGCGCAGAGGATGGATTACAAATCCTGTTGCAACGCTTACCCGACTATTTTCGTGATCGTGCTGGACGCGATGATATCGAGACGCTTGTCTTCTGCTTGCATCGTTTATATAACTGTATAGATACGCTCTACCAACATACACTGCCAACCTTGACACAATTAACGACGGCACAGCATGTAGCAAGTACGTTTGTGCATCGTCATGGGATGTGGGAACAATTACAGGCAATCCTTCTGCTCTTGGAACGGATAGAGTCGCATTGTCATTTGTTGCTTAGCACCACAACCTCTATTCTTGGAACACTTGATACGACAGAAGAGGCGATGCTTAATGAAGGGGCACCTACGTATGTTGGAACAGAGCCGTGGCAACGTGCTTACGAGGTGCTTTCTGAAGCCCTACATATGGGGCAGGAGCAACAAAAAGTTCAACTAACCTTTGCTACCACCTTTGCTCAGACGCTTAATATACCATTGGCCCAACTTGACACCTCTCTCGCGCTCCTGTTTGATAGTGCTAACGCGATCTTTGGTGACATCATCCCTGATATTCAACTGGTAGCCCAAGGTGATGATGAGGTGGTTGCAACACTCCTCTTCGACCTCATGCAACAAAACGACCTCATATTAATCCAGATTGGCAAATTGGTGGAACCCTTACAGCACGTGATGAAACAATACGCGGTGGGGGAATAAGTGCCGTATCTTAACCATAAGATGCAAGTCTCAACACGAATATAACCGAAATCAAGCACTATTTACTGGTTCTCTTCACGTATTATACACACAACAAATATATTCCACCATTTTACTTGAGAGGGTCTGTGAGATGAGCAACGAGGCTACTTCCCTTGTAATGCACAGCAACGGTCAGAACTATAAAACCGCGAGCACACTAGAAACCATTGTTGCAGCGATACAAGATATTACTACAACGGGTCCACAACAGATTGCACTAGTAACACTTTCACTGCAATTTACTGTGGAAGATGCAAGGGGGTCGCGTCGTCGTCAGCTTGTTGCACAAAGTACTCAGTACTACCTGGAAGAGTTGCGTCGTCTAGTACGCAAAACAGATGTCGTTTACCTGCTTGATTCGACCTTCTACTTTCTGCTGCTTGGCGCGAACAAAGACGGTGGGAGCATCGTTGAGAACCGTCTATGGGATGCTTTACTCTGGTGTGTTCACAATGCCGACGAAGGCAATACACTACGACCTCGCGTTATGACAATTGGACATGGTGCTTATTCCATAGCAGATAGAGACATACAGACATGTATCGACACTGCAAACGAAGCTTGCTACAGCTTTGACACATGCCCAGAAACCGATAGTGATTACATTGAGCCTTCACAAGAAGACGATACAGACGTGATGAACGCAACAGAGGAAGCACTGCAAGAAGGCGAGTTAACAGCTCTTGCGCGTAAGCTCGGTGTCCCATACCTCTCACTATTGCCGCGCAAAAAACCAGAGCAGGTACAACGACTGGTAACGCTCAAGCTTGCCCATGAACTACAATGTTACCCACTCGGTCGCGAACGCGGCACACTCACCGTTGCCCTCTCGAACCCACAGGATACGAGCACTATTGCACGTCTACACAAGGAAACAGGCTTACGCATCTTTCCTGTGCTTACACATCCCCAGGAGTTACAAACCGCACTTAGCCAACTTTTTTGATAGACGTAACTTGCTCTGCTATAATGGATGTGGTGAGGACATAACACAAGGTATGATGTAGAGAGTGTGATGAATCAGACGCATGGTCCTCATCTCTATTAATAAAAGAGAGGAACTATTTCAAGCATGAAAATACTTGTTACTGGCGGTGCTGGCTTTATCGGCTCACATATCGTCGATCAATTGATAACGGCAGGTCATGATGTAGCGGTTGTCGATAACCTATGGAATCACGGTGGAGGGAAAGAAAGTAATCTTAACCCCAAGGCCAAGTTTTATCGCGCCGATATTACCGACGAAACGGCCCTTACACAGATATTCGATGAGGTAAAACCGGAGGTTGTGAGCCATCAAGCGGCACAAGCGAGCGTGGCAATTTCAACACAAAATCCACAATTGGATGCGCGTATCAACATTATTGGCTTGCTCAATGTGCTAACAAATTGTACACGTGTGAGTGTCAAGAAGATTATTTTCGCCTCGTCGGGTGCGACCTATGGCACCCCTGTTCGTAACCCTGTTGATGAAGAGGTTCCACAGCGTCCAGAGTCGCCCTATGGCATTACCAAATTGACAACCGAATACTATCTGCGCTACTGGCATGAGGCGAACGACTTGAACTATACCGCGCTTCGTTATGGCAACGTCTATGGCCCACGTCAGGACCCTAATGGTGAAGCGGGTGTCATCGCCATTTTCGCCAAACGCTTTCTCAACAACGAAGGCGTGCGTATCGACTGGGATGGTGAGCAGAAGAAAGACTATGTGTACGTAGAAGATGTGGCGCGCGCTAATGTGCTGGCCCTCGAACACGGCAATAACGACGTCTTCTGTATTGGTGCTGGCAATCCGGTCTCCGTCAACGCCATCTACGACCTGCTGGCAAAAATCACGGGCAACAAGCCAGAAATCACTCGCGCTCCTAAGCGTCCCGGCGATATCTACTTGTCCTACTTCAATCCCAGCAAGGCCGAACGTATTCTAGGTTGGAAGTCACAAGCCAACTTTGAAGAGGGCGTTCGGGCAACGGTAGACTATTTCAGAAAGTAAGAACGTGACGGTAAGGCATGACAGGTGCTCTGCCCGTGTCATGCCTTACCGTCACGTTCTTACTCCACTCTCACGAGTGCTAACTTCTCCGCGTAGGAGCGTACAACAGTACGCATGTGACGCGTGATGATGTGTGCAATAATCGAGTGAGCATCCTCTTCTTGCTCGATGTTTTGACCTGGGGCAAGCACATAGGCATCGACGATTTCCTTGATTTTGCCCCCTTTTGCACCAAGCAGCCCAATAGTGGAGGCGCGAGATTGCTTGGCAAGATCGAGGGCGTTGATAACGTTAAGCGAATTGCCACTAGCACTAATGCCAATCACTACGTCACCAGGTTCGATCAGGTTGGCAAGTTGCTCGGCGAAGATATGTTCATAGGCTGTGTCATTGCTCCAAGCGGTAATCAAAGGGACGTGATCGGTAAGCGAGATGGCTTTGAGCCGAGGGGCTTGCGGCATAATCGTATTTTTCGCCAGGTCTAGTGCAAAGTGTGACGCTGTAGCAGCACTGCCACCATTGCCCATAATGAAGACACGATGCCCATCATGATAGCAATCCTCTAACAAGCGCAGGACGCAATACAAATCGTCTTGCGAAATAGCCTTCATCATCTGCTCAATTTCGCTAAAATAAGTAGTAATTTCGTTCACTATAGTTTTCCTTGATCGTAAGGGGCAATCCATTCAGGCTTGAAATTGGCGACATTCAGGACCACAGTCGCCCCTTGATGGTCAAAATGAAAGTTCATACGCTTCAAACCACGCTCCTCTAACACCTCAGTCACGGTCTGTTGCGCTTCCTCGTGACAATAAATGAGCATGAAGCCACCACCACCTGCCCCTGTGATTTTTCCTGCGGTCGCGCCATTTTTTAAAGCAAGCTCATAACATTCATCAATAAAGCCTGTCGAGAGGCCGGGAGCGAGCTGCCGTTTCTCTTGCCACGAATAGTGGAGCAACCGAGCGAATTCGTCGAGGTCGCCGTGCTCCAAGCATACCTGTACATCTAACGCGACTTGCTTGATGTTGTGCAGGGCTTGCAGGACAGACTCGTCTCGGTCCTGTGTTGATTTACGCTGATGCTTGAGAATGGAAGTTGACTCGCGCGAACTGCCTGTAAAAAATAGCATCAGCCGTTGCTCTAATGTCTTACGCACAGCAGGCGCAATATTGATAGGTTCAACGTTCACTCCATCAGTGGTAAAGGTAATTTTGTTGAGACCTCCAAAGGCGGAGGCATACTGGTCTTGCTTACCAATTGGCATCCCCATTTTGGTAATTTCGATAAAGGAAGCAAGTTCAGCAACCTGCTGTTTGGTCATTGGTTGTTCGACAAGCGTGGAGAGCGCGCGTACCATCGTCACCGCAGCAGCACTCGACGACCCCAAACCTGTACCAGGAGGAACTTCGCTGGCAAGAAAAAGGTTAACACCCCTACGAATACCAAAATGATGAAGAATAGCCTTCGGGAGCGCGAGATCACCATCCCAGAACAGATCATTGTAAGGTGAATGGCGGAAGAGCGAACGATAGTCAGCCGAGATCACCTGTAAATCATCACTTTCATCAGTCGTAATCACCGCGTAAAAGTACTTGTTGATAGCGGTACTTACAACAACCCCACCATATTTGGCATAATACGCCTCCAAGTCGGTACCGCCGCCACCAAAACTGATACGCATAGGTGCTCGCGCGATTAACATACTTTCTCCTCTTAAAACGGTCCCTGCTACATGGTCAATGTTTATTTAGCACCGTTGTAGTAGTCTACCAACATTGATGGGATGGATTTCGTAGGGACCACATTGATGGCGTCCACGCCCAATTCATTGCGCGAGTTTTGCATCACGCTTGAGAGAACTCGCGCAATGAATTGCGCCTCGGACGCCATCAATGTGGTCCCTACTAGTCTGTCCAACTAAATGTGTCATTGTATTGCGAAATGCAGGAAGCGTCTATCGTCTCTCCATACCAAGTTGTTTTGTTAATATCACGCGATGGGTTGACGCATCGCTTCAATTAACACTTTTGCCACCTCTGGACGCGAGAACTCGCGTGGGGGAACCTCGCCAGACTGCAACATTTGACGCACTTTGGTGCCGCTCAGCGTTACATGCTGTTCACTTCCATGTGGGCAGGTCTTGCTAGAGGCCATTGCATCACAGGCACGACAGAAGAAGGTGTGGTCAAAAAACATTGGTGTGATCCCCAGTTTCTCAGCATCGAACTCCGCGAAGATATGGTGTGCGTCATAGGTGCCATAGTAGTTGCCGACGCCTGCATGGTCGCGCCCAACAATAAAGTGTGAGCACCCATAATTCTTACGCATCAAGGCGTGGAAGATGGCTTCACGCGGACCCGCATAGCGCATGGCAGCAGGTAGTACGCCAAGCACAACGCGGTTGGCAGGATAGTAGTTTGCCAGCAAGACCTCGTAACAGCGCATACGGACATTGGCAGGAATGTCGTCACCTTTTGTGTCACCGACCAACGGATGTAAGAAGAGGCCATCAACCGTTTCCATCGCACACTTTTGAATATACTCGTGGGCGCGATGTACAGGGTTACGCGTCTGGAAACCAACAACACGTTTCCAACCGCGCTCAGCAAATTGTGCGCGGGATTGTGTAGGAGTCAAACGATACTCAGGAAATACCTGTTGCTGCAACGCCACAACACGCACCGGACCACCTAACAGCACCTCGCCTTGCCCGTATACGACCTTGACGCCTGGGTGTGCTTCGTCTTCTGTACGGTATACCTTACGCGCTTCATGCTGCTTGTCATAGCCAAACTTATCTTCAACAATCATGACCGCTTGCATGATCCCCTGCTCATTCACCAGCGCGACCTCTGACCCAAGCTTTACCATCTCAGCCTGCTCTTGTGTTGCTGCGAGTGTAATTGGCACCGACCAGGGTAGCCCATTGCTCAGATGCATGTTGTCAACAACATTGAAATAATCTTTATGAGTCATGAAGCCACGCAAAGGACTATAGGCACCGATTGCCAGCATTTCAAGGTCGGCCAGTTGTCGTGAGCCAACCGTAATTTTGGGCAAGTTTCGGGCGCGTTCTCGTAGTTCAACAGCCTCAGCTTCATTCGCCATGTTGGTTATTAACGTTCCCCCATGAGGGAGGATTAGTCCGTCTGTCATTGCTTATATCTCTCGTTTCTTTGTCTATCACAACAAAACACCTATACGGGTCTGATGATGCGAACGTGGATATCTGTAGGGACCGATTGATCGCCTCCTCGTGGCAAGCAACCACTAAAAAGGAGGCGATCAATCGGTCCCTACAGATATCCTAACGCTGCAAGACGTTCCGTCACAATCGTTGACTCGTCGGGCGTCAATGCCTCTTCGGATTCGAGATAACCAAGTGCTTCGAGGGTGGAAAGGATACGTGCAGCACTCTCGGCAACCGTCTCTTTGTCGGACTCGATGATGAGTTCGGGCTGCTGTGGTTCCTCATAGGGGTCATCGACCCCTGTCAAGCCTTTGAGTTTTCCTTCGTCGGCAAGTTTGTACAGACCTTTTACATCGCGCTGGCGACACACATCAATGGGACATTTCACATAAACCTCGATGAAGTTCCCAATCTCGTTTCTTGCCCATGCGCGTGTCTCAGCATAGGGCGAGATTGCGGCAGAGATACAGGCGACTCCATTGCGTGTAAGCAGGTTACAGACGAAGGCGATACGTTTGATATTGGTATCGCGGTCCTCACGACTGAAACCAAGTCCTTTGCTAAGGTTTGTACGCACGACATCACCGTCGAGCACTTCTACATTGCGCCCACGTGCCTGAATCTGCTGCTCCACGGCCAGCGCAAGAGTGCTTTTGCCAGCACCAGAAAGTCCAGTAAACCAGATAGTAAAACCTTTATGTGTCAATGCATGTTCTCCTTGAGATGATGTGTTTATGACTTCTGTAGGGACCGATTGATCGCGTCCTCGTGGCAATCCACCGCCGAGAAGGACGCGATCAATCGGTCCCTACACTAGAATGTTTTCCCTTGCATATCCGTAGGAACAGGTACATCAAGTTGTTTCAGAATAGTTGGTGCCATGTCCATGAGTTGGAGGCCCGTCAGTTCGCGCCCACCCTTGCCTTCATGGATGGTGGGGTCATGGCGAATGACGATACCAAATTGGGCATGGTTGCAATCGTCGGGGCCGGTGTCATTCTCGAAAGAATAGATGGAGTCGTGGCCGATGGTACCAATCGAACGCCAATAGAGGTCGCCAAAATACACGATGAGGTCTGGCGCGACTCCGTTTACTTCCTCATAGACCTCTTCCGGTTTGTAGATGGTGGTACCAATATTGACACCATCAGGATCGGTCAACGCGACAAATTTGGCCTTGAGTTCGTTACGCAGTGCTTCCACCTCATCAGGCTTGACAATCCCTTGTGGCTCTCGTCCCTTGATGTTGAGGAAGATACGAGCGTAGTAGCCTCCATCGCCCCAGACTTTGGTCTTGCTCCAATCAATGTCGCACTTGTCGATAGAGGTTAGTGTGCTTGGGCGTGACTTCAAGGTAAGATAACCCTCACGGATCAACCATTCGTTAACGCAAATACCACCATCCATCTTCTTCGCACCATGATCGGATACGATAAAGACGGTGGTATCATCGTCAAGCAAGTCGAGAATTTGCCCAATTTCACCATCAATATAGCGATAATAGTCGCGGATACTATTATTATATTTGGGATTGACCTCATATTTAGGATGAGTTGGATCATGATATTTCCATAAGCCATGATGAATACGGTCCGTGCCCATCTCAACGAACATAAAGAAATCCCACTCTTTTTCAGCAATCCATTTCTTGACCAGTTTGAACCGTCGCTCGGTCATCATATAAATTTGGCGCAAAAGATAGTCTTTGTCTTCTGTGCGGAAATTTGGCACATCGACGAGATATTCGCCAACAGTCGCCTCGATCTCTTTCATCGCAGACACGGGATAGGTATAAGGACGGTCAGGATTGCGTGTGGAGGGCGAGAGAAAACAACCGACCTGTATACCGTTGACAGGCTTTGGTGGGTAGGTCTGGGGTACGCCAACCGTAATTACCTTTTTTCCGGCGCGCGAAAGAATATCCCACACGCGGTCGGTTTTCACTGTATTAGAATTTGCCAGCGTATTTTTGCTATAGGAATGGTCGCCGCGATTGCGAAAACCATAGAAACCGAGTGTACCAGGGTCTTTGCTCGCCATCATCGAACTCCATGCAGGAACGGTGATGGCGGGAATACAGCTTTCCAGTTTGCCCCATACGCCATCGTCCATCACGCGTCTGAAGTTCGGCAATTCGTCGCGCCATTGCTCAAAGACCAGTTCTGGTGGGGCACAATCTAGTCCGATCACCAGCACTTTCTTACGTTGACTCATAGATCCAAGCCTTTCGCTATTTTCTTCTATTGTAACATCAGTTGCATATCTTCGTACAATATTAACCTCAATAGGTTATCTGTAGTATAACATCAGTCACATTTTGTTGTATGATGACATCAAAATGAACGCCCTCCACGATTCTAATTCACCTACGAAAAAGTATAGGTGCGTTCGTTATCCTATCAAGCAAACAGCGTAGCATTGATGAGGGAAATAATGCTATGCTCTTCCTATGTTATAGAGGTTGTTTGTGCCTACCTTGTGTAGGCATGTAACGAATGTTAAACACTACGAAAGAGAAGAACAACAATGGCAAGTGGTAAAAAGGTGCGCGTTGCAATTATCGGGGTTGGCAACTGCGCCAGTTCACTCGTACAAGGAGTCCAGTATTACAAAGATGCTAAGCAGGAGGATTTTGTCCCTGGCCTGATGCATGTCAATCTTGGTGGGTACCATATCAACGATATCGAGTTTTCGGCGGCCTTCGATATTGACGTGAACAAGGTCGGCAAAGACCTGAGCGAGGCAATCTATGCAAAGCCGAACAATACCTATCGCTTCGCTGATGTCCCCACACTGAACACAAAAGTGTCTCGTGGCATGACGCACGATGGGCTTGGCAAGTACCTGTCACAGATTATTAAGAAGGCACCGGGGGAAACAGACGATATTGTACGTATCCTCAAGGATACAGGAACAGATGTTGTAATCAACTACTTACCAGTTGGCTCGGAAACGGCAACTAAATGGTATGTGGAACACATTCTCAACGCAGGCGTTGGCTTTGTAAACTGCATTCCCGTTTTCATCGGGCGCGAAAAGTACTGGCAACAGCGTTTCATAGACGCGGGCGTGCCGATGATTGGCGATGATATTAAGAGTCAGGTGGGTGCGACGATTGTACACCGTGTCCTGACGCGACTCTTCCGCGAGCGGGGCGTTAAGCTAGAGCGCACCATGCAGTTGAACGTTGGTGGCAATACCGATTTCTACAACATGCTTGAGCGTGACCGCTTAGAGTCGAAAAAGATTAGCAAAACCAATGCAGTAACAAGTCAGCTTGATTATGATATTGGTGCGGAAAATGTTCATATTGGACCTTCGGATTATGTCGAGTGGTTGTCCGACCGCAAGTGGGCTTATATCCGTCTTGAGGGTCGTACCTTTGGCGATGTACCGTTGAACGTCGAGCTAAAGCTAGAGGTATGGGACTCGCCTAATTCGGCCGGCGTGGTCATTGACGCGGTACGCCTGGTGAAAATCGCGCGTGATCGCGGACTCAGCGGCACACTGGAAGGTCCAAGTGCTTACCTGATGAAGTCACCTCCTGTGCAGTATGCCGATGATGTCGCGCACGAAATGACCGAGTCGTTTATTGACAATGACACACCCGTCAGCGTCAATGGTCATCACAAGGTTGAAGTAGCAACAGAGTAAGCATAGCAGTAGAGCTTGAATAAAATAGGTGTGGATGAACAATATATCATTCATCCACACCTATTTTATTCAAGTCCTATAAAATTTAATGTTGTTGCAGAGACGTAGGATTGTTTACTGCGTCCGCCACAATACGTAATAGTTCTTCGCGTACAATTGTCACATCAGGCGGCGCACTAATCCCAATCTTCACGCGTTCGCCTTCTACCGCCAACACAGAGATATTGATTACGCCATCAAGCACTATACTTTCGCCGACCTTCCGTCGTAATACAAGCATGTTTGGCCCCCTTCATCAGAAGTGTGTCCTATAAGCGTCCTTGCGCTGCAACAATGCCTGTAGGAACAGTCTCACCACTTACGCGTGAGAAGATGTAGCAGCGATTGTAGAATAATGGTATTCGTGTATAGACGCAATGATCATACAGAGTGGGTATATTTAGTCGACGTCACTTTGTCCAAAGAGACTTTCATCTTCCAGAATGCGCTGTGCCAAAAGGATAGTATCAACTTGGTATGTTCCTGCGCGCACTTGTGCTCGTAGTGCCTCCACACGAGCGATACGGCTCTCTTGCATGGCTCGTACCTTTCGCCTCATTACTGCTCCTGTATCAGAGGCCTCATCTAATTCAGACAAAGAGCTAGCCTCTTCTGCTGTTGTATATTTGTGTGACCGTGCGACATACTTCGTGCGGACCACATGAAGATGAGCACCCATATTAGCTTTCACAATGAATTCCTTCCAATGTACCTACAGGCATTTTAACGATAGTGTTCATTCACTATCTTTACACACCTTACTTACTTCTATCGGTTTTATTTTTAAAATCAGGAGAGAATGAGTAATAGCACAGCACAAACATATTGACTACATTATGACGCAGTATTTTTAGAGCGTGATTTGCTCGCGCTAGCCACTTTTGCTTTCGTTTTCAGCTTCTTTGGCTTGCCTTCCGTGTCCGCATTAGCAAATAGAGTTCGCAGGCGTACAAGGGCTTGCATATGCAACTGGCACACACGAGACTCTGACACATCCATCACACGGCTAATCTCTTTCATTGTCAACTCTTCAACATAATAGAGAGAGAGTAGCAATTGCTCACGTTCGGGTAAATGATGAAGTGCTTGGCTTAGCATTGTGAGAAGTTCTTTTTTCTCGGTTGCATCGGCTGGTCCTGGTGTACTATAATCCTCTAAAAGTTCTCCTAATGTTAACAACTCATCGTCCTGTCCATACATCGAGAGGGGAGCATCAAGTGATAAAATTGAAAGCCCTGCCTCTACCAGCATATGACGGTAGCGTTCGGTTGTTACGCCAAGCTCTCTTGCGGCCTCATCTTCTTTCGCAGGTCGTCCCAGGCGTTGTTCCAGTGTGGCAAGTGCTACCTCGACCTGTTTCACACGAGATACCGCAGAACGTGGCAACCAATTGAGTGTACGCAGTTGGTCAATTACCGCTCCCCGAATACGGGCTGTTGCGAACGCCTCAAAACGTACACCACGTGCTGGATCGTAGCGATCAACGGCATTAATCAAGCCAATCGCGCCATAACTCACAAGGTCCTCTGCTTCTAGCATACTCGTCGGTGGAATACCCAAGCGGCTAACCACAAAACGTACCAGAGGCATATAGTGTGTCACCAGTTCATCGCGAAGAGTCCTGCGTTTCGTAGCCACAAATTCTGTCCAGGTCTCATTTATTGTCATATTTGATAATGCCATAGTGGGTGTCCTTCTCTCTCTATCAATATCTATTCGTATATTGTCCTCACCGCATCTTCATTCCATCCATACTTCCAGTGTAGAGAGAGTTTGGCTATCTCGATATTGACAAAAGTCCCTAGTAGTGGCGGCAAACGTCCTTTTATCCTTCAACAGTAGGAGATTTGGGAAGAAGCGAAGGGAAGTCTGGTAGGGACCCGATTGATCGCGTCCGCTGCACGAGCGAAGCAATGTGCAGTCCTCATCATGCACCTATTCTTACACGAGAGCATTCAACAAAGATGGCAGATGCAACTCGCCCTATGAATTGGGCGTGGACGCCATCAATGTGGTCCCTACGAATTCATCTCATCAAGATTGGCAGTCTACCACAGGCATTTCGTCGTGCCTCCAAAAAAATCTACTGTTGAAAGGGGGGTTACAGGTTGACCAGTGCCACACCGATGAAGATAATGCCAACGCCAAGCCATTGATTCCACTGCAAGCGATCATGTAGAAAAAGCCAGGCGAGCAAAACGGTTACAGCACTAAATAGAGAGGCGAGGACGCTGACAATGGAGACTTGCGCGGTAGTGTAGCCAACGGTCGCAGCAACGAACGCAGCGGTATCGAGGATGCCTACGCCTGCAAGATACCACCAGACACGACCACGAGGAATGCTAATACTTTGATGAGCAATGGGGGCGGATATAAACAAGGCACAGGATGTAATAAGGCGTACAAGCCAGACTGGAACGACGCCACCGAGAACGGGTGTCACGCGAAAGCCAAAGAGCCAGAAGGCCACACCATAGCCACACGAGGCTAGAATAGCCAGGCCAATTCCACTCCCGAATCTTGAAGTACGAGGCATTTTAGAAGAATCAGCAAAAGCTCTCGTTCCCAATTTCCAGGTGATTGGGGTGGCGGCTAACACCACGCCGAGCAGTGATGCGACAATGCCAATACTATGTGTCTGACTAATAACCTCGCCCGTAAGCACAGCGAGCAGTACCGTAATAGCAGCATAGCTTGCGGCGATTGGGGACACAATGGTAAGAACACCCACCTCGAACGCACGATATAGTGCCAGTGAACTCACGATATTAAGAAAGACTGCAAGGAGCGTCCAGACCCACATTTGCCATCCAATGGTGAGGAGAGGTCGCCATGCACCCGACAGCAAGACGTATATGCTTAAGCACACAACGCCAAAAAACTGCATAAAGAAGAGTGTGCGATAGGTCCCAACGATTCGTGTTGCGTAACGCGCGAAAAAGTCGGCGGCCCCCCAGCATAACGCGGCGGTCAAGCCTAATACAATACCCAAGTGGAATTTCCTTTGATGTCTCGATATTCTTATGTTCTATAGAAAGTATACCCGAAAAAGGGTGAATGGTGGAAGCAAAGTGTCGCTTCCACCATTCACCCTTTTTCGGGTAACGGGGCTAAATGAGATGAACGCTAAAGAAGGTTAGCACACGACTCCACGAATCTTGTGCAGCCTCTGCATTGTATGCCGATCCTTTGTCGTTGAAGAAAGAGTGGCGCGAATCTGGGTAAATTTTGATGTCGTGCTCGATGTTGTCTTTTGTGAGTTCCGCGTCAAGTTTGCGACCTGCCCCTGCCGTGAAGTCTTTTTCTGGATAGGAACCAACTACAGGACAAGAGCGTTTCACGGCCTCTAATGGACGGGGGTTTGCGCCGTAATAGGGGGCAATCGCTTGTAGACGGTTATCCGTACAGGCCCAAGCTATGGCAAAACCACCACCCATGCAGAAGCCAATCGCACCGACGCGCTTTGCATCTACACCCGGTTGTTCGCTGAGATAGCTCAGCGCACTTTTCAGTTCGCGGACACCATCATTCTCAAGGGGGCTAAACAATTGTGAGCGTATAAGATTGAACATACAGAGCGCACGATTGCGTTCCGCGAACAAATCAACGGCAAGCGCAACGTAGCCCTCCGCCGCAAATCGGTCGGCAATCTCTTTGATATTTTCGTTGAGACCAAATATCTCGTAAATCACGATTACGCCTGGAAATGGTCCCTCCCCTTCGGGACGTGCCAGGTAGCCAGGACGTTGTTCTGTTCCGAGAGGAAAGCGAATCGTTTGTGTTTGAGTCATATGTGTGTTGATCCTTCCTACAATTTTATTTCCATTACGGAAATAATGATACGAAGGAAATTTGCGTTTGTCAAATCTCATTTCAAACACAAAATATGGTATACTGTTATGTATGAGCACAACAGAGCAAACTCACACAACCGAAAAACATACCGACGATTGCGCCATGAGCCTCACAATGAACCGCACTCTGCATTTAATTGGGGATATGTGGACGCTTATGATCGTCTATAACCTGATGAATGGCACAAAGCGGTTTGGCGAATTACTCGACGCATTGGGCAATGTAAGTCCTAAAACACTTTCTCAGCGACTCAAGATGCTTGAAGCGGTCAAATTTGTCGAGCGTACAGCATACGCGGAGATACCGCCGCGTGTCGAGTATCATCTTACAGACAAAGGCTATGCGCTAGTTGACATCATCAAGGCCATGCAAAACTTTGGCGATCAGTATCTTTCAGATGTCGAACCACCAGAAACAGCTTGCCACTAAGATAGCAGAAAGACAGCGAGGGTCTTCCCGGCACACTACGGCACCTAAACCTTTGCGGCCTCTCTGTGTTTCGACGTTAGCGTGGAACCTCTACATACACGTTACCAGCTTCAACTTTTGTGTGTAAGCGAGGCAAGGGCTGTAACCTGAGTTTATAGTCGAGATAGATATGTGTACCGTCTTCCGCAAAGAACGCAGTATGACAGGGACAATGAAAACGACGGTCGGTATCTTTCCACTGCACGATACACCCCATATGCGTGCAAGCCGCAGATAGTGCGATGATCTGATCACTTTGCGTTGCGCTATTGTCTCGAAGAACATAACCAATGAGCGCATCTGACGCAAAGCGTATTGCCCCTTGTCCTAGATTAGCAAGTGTTGTCACAAAGAGCCAACTCGTTGGTATAGCAGAACTGATATCCAATTGAGTACTTGGTTGCGGAGGGGGAGAGTTATCCCTGTCATTCGCTGTTATCCTTTGCTCTATGACATGTTCTGTCCCGACACCAATTACAAGAGAAGCAGCCGCGATTGCGCCACCCGTCAGCAGACCACGCCTCGAAAAGAAACGTACTGGCCGTTTCAATGTTGTTTGGCTATTCATAGTCGTGGGAAGAGGTTGTACCTGCGATACTGGCTCTACATGTTGCTGTTCCACAGGCTCCGAGACGACTGGTTGCGGCTCTCGCATGGCGAGCAACTGTGCTTTTAGCTGATCGGCAAATGCTAAGCGAGGCTCAGCATTTTCGGGAGAAGCAGAGCGGAAGAGTGCCGCCATCTGGTAGATATGTGCCTGTTCCAACGTCAGGTCTGTTGGTGGGGATGCGTCCTTACCAGTTTGCAACTCCTCGATATAACGTTCTAGCTCTATATAATCCTCGAATCGTTCCTGATCTTCGTCCGCCATAATTTCTCTCCGCGATGATGACACTCAACGTACTATTATTGTATATCGGTAGCGATAGGTTCAAGTTCTGCCGCACGTTTGAGTGCGCGAAATTGCAACACCTTCACATTTGCTTCTGATAGACTCAACTTCAACGCAGTTTCTTTAATCGAGAGGTTATACAAAAAGCGACAGGTCAGCACCTCCCGTTGATGCTCTGGCAGAAGGCGCAAAAGGGCGTGTACCTTTTCTGTAGGTGTTATGCTGACGGATATCGGCTCTATCTCTGCTGGACCCTCCCAGCCACCGTCAAGAAGCTCTTCCAACGAACTGATCGAGGCACGGTAATAGCGACGCCAGTAATCGGCAATAGTCGTATGTGCCACCTGAAAGAGCCATTTTTGCATGCTTTGTTGACCACGCTCTGCATCGATACTATGGGCTGCTTTCATGAATATTTGCGCGGTCAGGTCTTCAGCTTCCTCACGCACTCCCACCTTACTATAGACATAGCGATAAACGATACCAAGGTTTTCCTGATAAAACGTCTGAAACTCCTGTTGCCTATGTTCCTGTTGGTCGCGTGGTATGTTCACATCTGCGCTCCAATACCGCTTGATGTCTGTTTACAATCAGGTGTTACTTAAGACTTGTTGTGGCAACAAACCATTTTCCACCTACCCCTTGCCCGTTCGTTTGACCAGAGGCTGAGTCACCAGCATAGGTGTAAAGGAAATGACCATTGTACTGAATCTGGGTACCGTTAGTGTTGGCGAAGGTAGTGAGTGTGCCTGGAGCCGTACTCGTAAGGGTGATTGACCCTGTAATAAGCAGTGGAGGCCAATTCCCAGCACAACCACCAGTGCAAGCACTTGTTGTCTTGGTATCAGGTGTGAAGTAATACAGGGTCATACCCTGTGCATTCGTCAAAATTGTTTCTGCTTTGCCAGCTATAGTTGCCGTCGCGGTTTTGATTGTTGTCGCGCCTGTATTTCCTGTACTTGTGGTCGGTGTCGAGTAGTACTTGCCTGTCGTCGCTGTAGGACCTGTAGCACTTGTATCAGGTGTTGTGGTCGGACTGCCCGTAGCATAAGAACTGGTAGTAGAACTAGTAGCGGTGCTGCTTGTCGAGCCACAGGCTGCGAGTAAACAGGTGAGTAAAATCAGAAAGCCAAATGATAGAAATGTTTTTGCAAATCGCATTGTATGTATGCTCCCTTGAAGATTGTTATGTACAAATCAAGACATACATACATACGTTGCCAGGTTACACAGTGAGTTGTAGTGCTACCCACGCGCCGCAAAGTAATTGACCGCTTGCAGGAGTTCTGCGAAGGTGTAGATAATATAATCAGGTGAGATAGCTTCAGACGAAAGGTCGGCACGATTATAAGAAATCAGAATTGCCTTCATGCCTACCTCTTGCGCCCCCCAGATATCATGGTACATATCATTCCCAATATAGAGAGCCTGCTCTGGTCGCACCTCTAACGAGCTAAGAGCTTTTTGAAAGAGGCGCGGGTCTGGCTTGCGATAGCCATAGTCACCGGAGACAATAACGGGGTTGAAGTAATCGAGCAGTCCTACCGCACGTAATTCGGGTACCGCATAGGCACTTTGTGCATCAGAGACAACTGCCAAACGATAACGTGAACGCAACTGCTCAAGCGTCTCCTGCACCTGGGGATAGGGTCGAAGCCGCTTACGCGCAATACCTCGGTGTAACTCTGCCAGGAAGAGAGGAAGTTGCGACAGTTTCTCAGCAGGCAATGAACGGGTATAATCGCTTCCCGTTTTTTCCAAAAACTCACGCCATACTGCGGTCGCATTCCATTCGACAAACTTCTCAGCACTTGCCGCACGCTGTCGCTGCATAATCTGGAAGTACAGATCGCGCACCTCCCAACGATGCAGAGTGATGCCTTGATACATCAAAAAATGGGCTATGCCTCGGTAAATCTCCTCTAATCCTTCGTCCGTTTCAATGTCGATAAGTGTCCCGTTCACATCAAAGAGTAGCGCACGAATGTCCATTAAAACGTCCTCAGTGTGATTTTTGCTTCCTCGATGAGCCGACGCCGATGGTCATTACTAATCCAGGAGTTACGCGCAATGCGGAGCAAGGTTAGCGCCATTTGAAATGGCAACCGTCTACTGATGGAGGCAAAGGCACTCTGACGGTCGGGAAAGTGACAGGAGTACTCCCACAGGAAGTGCCCAATAAAAGGTTCTGCCGCGTATTTGTTGCCCGTGATTTGCAAGAAAAAATGTTGCAGTTCGCCCGCAATACGTCCAAGATCAAAGACACGATCAGCACGCTTCATCCGTTCCAGGTCTATGCCGACGACACTCAGCCCTTGCCCAAACAGAAAGTTCGATGGTGTCGCATCACCATGCACAAGCACCTGTTGATCTTCCCACATCCGCGGCTGTTCGCGCCAACGGTCACGTAACCAGGAAAACTCATTCACCTCATCCCAGCTAATCGACTGCTTCTTGGAGAGCTTGCGTACAAGACGATCAAGGTACGCACAATCTTCGTGAAAGTTTACACCATAACCGTTCGCGGTTCGATTGTGAAAGGTGGCAAGAAAGTATGCTAATGCAGTGAGCTTCCCGTAAAGCCTATCTGGTTGACGCGCAACAATCGCATCCGTGATCACACTACTCAAAGATTGCCCACCACGATACTCTTCGACTAAAAGACTATTCAGCCAGCCATTGCGTCCAAGCGGGCGTACAACATCGTGTGGATAGCCAACCAGACCATAGCCACGCATCATGTGTAGATTATGAAATTCTTGCTCCATGCGCTGATCTTTTTCTGGCATATGAAAACCGCTATGCACACTTCTGGCAAAGAATTTTCCTACTATCTGCACATTGCTGTGCTTCTCTTCGTAAAGATACACCTCGTTGCTACCACCCATACGAAAGACGCGAAATCTTGTCGGCTGATTCACCAGCCCTATCTGTGGCAATATATCATATTGTAGATAATGATGAAGTGGATCATGACTGGGTAGATGCCCGACATACTGCTTTGACATACGCTCATCCCTCACACGTTCCCCTTTTGCTTCGAGTAGACGTGCTTAATATTATTTTAATGTTAATAGAATGTTAACTAAAGGTTAATGCTTATCCCATATGATAGGTGAAGGGGATGGGAAATGTCAAGGAAATCGGAATATATTAGGACAGAATACAAAGAAGCACTTTTTCTATTCCTCCCTAGTATCTATCTCTATTTTTTGTATCTGTCGTTTTTCGACAAAATCTAGCGTCTCATAGAGCCAGTGTAAGTAGGTCTTTTCAAATTCGATAGCGAAATGAGCAATCAAACCGAAGTATGGGTCTTCCTCACTTTCAGTTGCATAGGGGTTATGACGTTTGGTTCCATGTCGGAGTTCGCCACGTGTCGGGATAAAGTTGGAGCTTTGGCGATAGTTTAAGAGGCGCATTTCATGCTCGGCTATGGCTACGCGTACATTCTTTTCTAAATGTTCAGGAGCAGCAAAAGTACCAAACAAGACTTTGAGCAACAATTCATCACGCAGTTGAAACACATCTGCGGGCAGTGCTTGCCATTCGCGTAACGCCGTATTTCCTTTATCGGTGATGGAGTACACCTTGCGGTCTGGTCGTGCCTCCTGCTCCTCGCGCTCCATGTCCACCCAGCCAAGCTCTTTCATACGCCGCAGCTCTTTATATATCTGACTGTGTGCTGCTCCCCACATTGGCGCGAGTGTATGATCAAACACGCCTTTGATATCGTAGCCAGACATGGGTCCCCAAAAAGCGAGCAAACCAAGAATACCATAAGTGATTGGATACGCTTCAGGTCGTTCCATAGCTATACCTCTTCTAATTTGGCTAATGTAATATTTTCTTTTTCTATATATCTTCCCGTCATATTCTGTCTTGACAAAACGTAGTATACTGCCTTATACTAGAAAAGAGTATATGACTTCAAGTCATAATATAACAGAACATATAAAAGGGAAGGAGACGAAAAATTATGCGGCAATTTACTATGAAGGCTGCTGCTGTACTTGACGCACGTCCCGAAGATGTCTATGCAACTATTGCCGATTATCGCAATGGACACCCTCAGATACTGCCAAAAGAAAATCTGTATGATTTACAGGTAGAACAGGGAGGCTATGGAGCAGGCACAATTATTCGTTTTAAAGCGAAGGCGTTAGGTGTAGAGCGAACACTCCATCATCGCGTGAGTGAGCCAGAGCCGGGTAGGGTGCTGGTCGAGCAAGACGTTGATTTTCCTCCCAACATCATCACAACCTTTACCGTGACACCTGTAGAGCAGAAGTCGCACGTCGAGATTTCCACAATAATGAACGCAAGTCCCGGTTTGACAGGTTTCGTTGAAAGTATCGTTGTTCCAATGGTGAATAGACCCGCTTATCAAAAGGAACTCAAGCTACTCGAAGCGGTTGCACAGAAAAGAGCATCAAAATAACGTACACTCATGGAGGATGCTATAGGAGCCATAATTATCCTGTTTAACAGAAAAGTACAGATATCTGTAGGGACCGATTGATCGCGTCCTTGTGGCAATCCACCGCCGAGAAGGACGCAATCAATCGGTCCCTACAAGTTGTACATATCCCTCCATTATCCAAGTCCAATATCGGTAGTACGGAATTGCACAACGCCAACGACCAGCAGTATGGCTGCTACACCAAGCATGCCCCAAAAGTTGCCCCAGTTCATGCCAATAAAAATTGGGTTGCCATACAGGTGAAAGATCGAGAGCGACAGAGTCCAGGAGGGCATCGTGAAGTTTCCTTCCAGCAATTCTTCCATGAAAGATAGAACAAGATAGGTAGTCAGGATGCTCAGTACTGCTATATAACGCAAACGTCCTGCAAGTGCATAAACCAGCCCCATTGTAATCAACGCAGGTGGAAGCAGACTGAAGCTAGCAGCAGCTATTCTACCTTGATCTACGTCCAGGTTGGTTATCACTGCCCCAAGCAGAAGTGTGAGCCATATCAGGACAGGAGCAAGTACGACTACGAGCAATGTTGCACCAAAGCGTTCGAGCAGTACTCGCTGACGCGATTGCGGTGTGCTAAAAACTAGTTCCAAGCGTCCACTTTCCAAGTCCGCAGACCACTTCAACGAAAGTGTGAGCGCAAGAATCACCACTAAGGCTGGCATAAAGGTGAATAGTATCGTACCTAGCAAACCAGCATTGGTACTGGTTGGCGTGTCAAAAAAGAGTTTTGCTAGCCAAGGTGTTCCTTGCACAATGTTGTAGAATGGCTTTTGAAGACTCGGCGTAAGCGACAGAATACCTGCACAAAAAAGTATCATGCCGAACAGCCACCAGAAGGATGACCAGCCCTGTGTAAGCAAAGTATGTAAGCTTACTGTGCGCGTTGAAATGGCGTGCTCGGCCTGACGTAAGACACGTATGACCTGTTGTTTACTATTTGCATTTGGACGTTGTAACGAAAACACTGAACCACCAATATCGCGTCTTGCAAACAGGAGCAGACTGCATATTAAACAAAGGATACTTAGACCTCCAAGAAGGAGAGCTGCTGTAGGTGTATCGTGAAATGTAGGAATGAGCGGTCGGTTGAGATTGTAATAATAAAACGGCGAAAGGTATTGTATCCAGCTACCCTGAACCTCGCGTCCAGTGATATCCATGAACAGGAAGAGCAACATCAAGCCACTTGCACTGCCTGCTGCCGCCCCTCTACTTAACGTAAACTGAGAGATTAGCAGTGCTAACGTACCAAAGAAGAAAGCCAGTAGGCCAAGATTCAACCCTGTCAACAACGCTCGATCAAACCCAATATCGTGCAGTTTAGCCTCACCAACCATGATGCCTAGGGCAAACAGGACCGCGATGAACAGCAGCGCAAGCAGCAATGCGGCTACTTTTTCTAACAGTAAGCGAGGTCGTGAGTTGGGTGTTGCGAGCAAAACGTCTATTGTGCCACGCTCCTCTTCTCTTCGTACAAGACCTGCGCCAGTTAGGATAGACCAGATACTGAGCAAGAGCGGTAGAAAGACGCCGAGGTAACGAAAGGTGGCATAGCCCTCTGGTGTCCGAATAGCATAAGCATCACCTAGAAAGCGGAATAATTTTGCGAGACTTGCATAGTTTGCCAGTAAAAGTGGTGTTGCAGTTGCTAATCCTACCGTCATGAGTAAGCCAAGACCAATACCCCAACTTAGAATAGCAACTCTGTAGTCTCTCAGCGATTTGCTCCAAATGGTGCGAAACATAGCACACCTCCTAGGATGCAAGTACAGGCGATGACGGCTCGTAAAAACGTAGAAAAACCTCTTCTAACGTTGGCTCATGTGCAACAATATTCGTTGCGTTATGTTCGCCCGCGATTTTTATAATCTCCTCTAACGTTCCCTGTACATGCAGTTCTACACTCCTCGCGTCGGCTCCAAGGGATACATTCACTACTCCTGTAGCACGAGTAAACCATTCTGGAGATGCTGGACTGGAAAAGCTAATCTCTACGGTGTGCTGACGTATATCTTTAAGTGCCGAGACATGATCAATTTTGATCAATTGTCCCTCGCGGATGATGGCTACGCGGTCGCAGGTCCGCTCTATCTCTGGCAGGACATGTGAGGAGAGGAAAATGGTGCTTCCATTTGCATGTACCTCGGCTGCTATCTTGTAAAATTCTTGCTGATTAAGTGGGTCGAGTCCACTTGTTGGCTCATCCAGGATAAGCACTCGTGGTTTATGCATGAACGCCTGCACCAGGCCAACCTTTTGTTTGTTGCCACGTGAATATTCACGGAAACGTCTGCTAGGATCGAGACCCAGACGTTCCACCAGTTCGTGCAGGTATGTCTGGTCCAAGCCCCCACGCAGATGACCCAGATACTCAAGAATTTGTGATCCACGTAAGCTGGGATCAAAGGAGAGTTCGCCGGGGAGATAGCCAATCTGCTTTTTGATCTCGGTGGATTGTTGCCAACAGTCGCGCCCATCAATAGTAGCACTACCGCTTGTGGGACGTAACAGGCCCATCAAAGCTCGCATCGTCGTGGTTTTGCCAGCCCCATTGGGGCCAAGAAAACCAAAGACCTCGCCCTCTTCAATAGCAAATGTAACGTCGATAATGCCCCGACTCCTGCCGTAGCTTTTGGTGAGCTTATTTGTCTGAATAATAGTAGGCATAGACTCGTTCCTCCATAAACATGCTTATGCACTGTCTCTCAGCGAGGTAATCCACTTCTTTAGTGTTTCGGTATCCTGAAATTTCTCAAGAGCAGTTAGGTGAGCATTCTGTACAATAGGATGTAGAAGTTGTTCAATATATTCTTTGACGGTTCGCGTCATATGTCCTTCTTTTCGCAGTACACCAATGGGTCGGTCTACTGCGAAAAGTATACTCAACAGTATTTTGTTTGTCAACGGATAGCAAATGAAGAATCTTCACCCTTTAGGATACTGCTGGCAAAGTCTTTTTTTTCTGGTACACTAAGGGGCGAAACCTGTTTCTGATGCGTGTCTCCATCTTTTGGCATCTCTTCCGTTACCGATTTCGCCCTTCTGCGAAAGAAGAGATGAGTAGTACGATGAGTTGTACTGCCGTTGACACCTACGGAAACGGTGTGAGTTGAGCTATCGTCGCTGATGTAGGAACGCAAGTGGTACATGGCTTCTGCCCACGAATGGATGCGTTTCGGACAATCGTAAAAGAACGAATTCTTGAGAAGCGAAAGGGGATCTGACGTATGAACACAGATACAGCTTTAGTAGTCATTGATGTCCAGGTAGGTATCGTAGGAGAAGCCTATCGCCGCGACGAGGTGCTAGAAAACATCAATCTGTTGCTTTCTCGCGCTCGCACCAGCGGTACACCAGTTATTTATGTGCAACACAATGAACCCGGAGGGCTGGAGCCAGGCGAGCCACTGTGGTCTATTCACCCAGCAGTTGCACCGCGCGATGGTGAACCCATCATTCAGAAAAAAGCACCGGATTCCTTTTATGAGACACATTTGCAAGCGGAGTTAGAGGCACTCGGCGTCAAACATCTTGTAATTACCGGCTGCCAGACACAATATTGTGTCGATACAACGGTCCGCAGGGCGGTTGCTCAGGGCTACGATGTGCTGCTAGCCAGCGATGCTCACACCACTGATGATAGCGAAACCCTACCAGCGGAAAAAATTATCGCGTTCTTTAACGAGACGCTCAATGGCTTCTGGGCAGGTGAGCACAAAGTGCGAGTACAACCAGTTAGCGAGATTCGTTTTGCTCTCGCGTAGAGCTTTCGCCCATGACGCTCGTTGCCTTCGCAACGAGCGTCTCTTCATTGTGTACGCTCAAGAAAAATCTTGCATTCGACGTTAAAATAGCTCATGCATAAACAAGGAGGAATCAACATGGCAAGAGTAAGTATCTATTTAAACTTCATCTACGGAGACTTCTAAAGAGCGTTCTAAAGACGACGAATACCAGGTAAACGCCTGTATAGAGAACGGCGGTGAGGGCTACCAAAATGGCCATGATGCCAGCACCACTTATAGAATAAGAAGACCCTACTCCTATACGTGGAAAATACTCTAAATACTCAGACCACAAAGTATTGTTGCTTTGGCTCGTCTCTTTATCAGTAAGAATGAAAAGTTGGAATTATAGCGTGACTTCTTCATATCTATGATGTCCTCCATTTTTTCCAAACATAGAATAATACAGCTACTCGTAGTACGAAAGAAAAAGCATAGCGTTGTACGTAAGGCTAGTTACTAAGTAGTACCTCCAATAGCAAAATACTTATTGATTCTTCCTAACCCTTGACAAACTAATAATATTAGTATATAAACTAACTATATTAGTTTTATGTTTTGAACGGGCGACACTACAACGTCTGACTCAACAATATATAAGAGGAGAGATAGAATCATGAAGACAACTACTTACGGAAACAACTTTGCACAACTGACACGCTTCCCTTTACTGTTTCCCGTCAACTGTTACCTTGTACGCGAGGATGATGGCTTTACGCTGATAGATACAGGCATTGCGGGTAGCGCGAAAATCATTCTTGCGTCTGTACAACCACTTGGCGCACCGATTGTACGAATTGTACTGACACATGCTCATGGCGATCATGCAGGCTCATTGGACGCTCTACATGCTGCACTTCCTAATGCCGAGGTGATTGTTGCGGAGCGAAGTGTCTCATTGCTCATGGGGGATTTGAGCCTACTTCCAGGGGAGCCTGTAGACAAGTTACGTGGTCAATGGATAAAAGCTACAACTAAGCCAAACCGCACCGTTGTAGCTGGCGACCGCATTGGTTCGCTTGAGGTAATTGCCTCGCCAGGACACACACCCGATTCTATCGCTTTCCTCGATACGCGTGATAACACGTTGATTGCGGGTGATGCATTTCAGACACGGGGTGGTGTTGCGGTTTCGGGCGTAGTGCGTCCACTCTTCCCATTTCCAGCCCTTGCTACATGGCACAAACCTACAGCATTAGAGAGTGCGCGTGCATTGTATGCTCTCAAGCCCTCACGCCTTGCTATTGGACATGGTGTTGTATTGACAGACCCACTACCCGCAATGGCGCAGGCGATTATGGTTGCTGAACGCGCCTTTGCCACCACGCAGGAGGCATATGCCACGCAAAGCAAATAGCAGAGTATTAAACCGTGCGGCGGTAGTGCAAGCTGCCGCCGCACTCATTGACACAATGGGGTTAGAGCAGGTCACTATGGCGGACCTCGCAGAACGCTTGGAGATACGAACACCTTCGCTCTATAACCATGTACAAGGCATGGAGGGCTTACGACGCGAACTAGCTTTGCTCGGCATATGCGAGATCACTAAAAGAATGGGTCAAGCCATAATGGGAAGATCAGGAGATGACGCAATTATCGCTGTTGCCAACGCTTATCGCGCTTTCGTGAAAGAGCATCCAGGCTTGTATGCTGCAACACTACGCGCCCCTGCTCCTGATGATACCGAACTACAAAAGGCGGCACAGGAACTGATCGACATTTTCTTGAAAGTACTGTCTGCGTATGATTTGCAAGAAGAGAATGCGATACACGCCATCCGCATACTACGGAGCACTATTCACGGCTTCACGACGTTAGAAATAGCAGGAGGATTTGAGCTTCCTATCGACCTCGACGAAACATTTCGTCGTCTCATACACATGTTTCTCATTAGCATCAAATAAAAAAGTGTGCCATGCGAACGTTAAGCGTTCGCATGGCACACTTGTTGCGGTTAAAAATGGAGCCTAGTACTCTGGCATCTGCGGCGCGGCGGCAGCGGCCTTCTCTGGCAAGTCGGTGATGAGAGCCTCGGTGGTGAGGATCATCGCGGCAATGCTAGTGGCATTCTGCAAGGCAGAGCGTGTCACCTTCGCAGGATCAACGATACCGATTTCAACCATGTCAACAAAGGTGTCGTTGAGCACGTTGTAGCCAATGTTCTTGTTGTTGCCATGCTCCTTCTGAGCGCGGCGTACACCTTCGACAACAACGGAACCATCACGTCCACCATTGACAGCAAGCTGTCGAAGTGGCTCTTCGAGAGCGCGGCGCAGAATGAACGCACCAGTTGCGGCATCACCTGTCAGGTTCAAGCCATCGAGTGCCTCAATTGCATTGACCAGCGCAACACCACCACCTGGGACGATACCCTCTTCGACACCGGCTCGGGTGGCGGACAATGCATCTTCGACGCGGGTCTTGCGATACTTCAACTCAACTTCTGTGCCTGCACCAACCTTGATGAGGGCAACGCCACCGGACAACTTAGCAAGACGCTCCTGGAGTTTCTCGCGGTCGTAATCGCTGGTGGTATCTTCGATCTGAGCCTTGATTTGACGGATACGACCCTGAATGTCTGCGCTCTCGCCATGACCTTCGACGACGGTTGTGTCGTCCTTGTGTGAGATGACCAGACGAGCGGAGCCAAGGTCTTCAAGGGTTGCGCTCTCAAGACGGCGGCCCATCTCTTCGCTGATGACGGTGCCACCAGTGAGAACGGCGATGTCCTGCAACATCTCTTTACGGCGATCACCAAAGCCAGGAGCCTTGACTGCGAGCACGTTGAGGATACCGCGCAATTTGTTGACAACCAATGTTGCCAACGCCTCGCCATCAACATCTTCTGCAATGATAACGATTTCGCGCTTGCCCTGCTGGACCATCTTCTCAACGACTGGCAGAATATCCTGAACCGCGCTAATCTTCTTGTCGGTGATCAGAATGTATGGGTTTTCAATCGAGGCTTCCATCTTCTCGGTGTTAGTTGCGAAGTAGGGAGAGATGTAGCCCTTGTCGATCTGCATACCTTCGACATACTCAGTCTCGAAGTTGATGCCGCGTGACTCTTCAACGGTGATAACGCCGTCTTTACCAACACGGTCCATGACTTCGGCGATCAATTTACCAATCTGCTCGTCTGCTGCGGAGACGGTAGCAATCTGCGCGATCTCCTTCTGCCCATCGACAGGAATGGCAGATTTGCGGAGGTAGGCAACGACTGCTTCTGTGCCGCGATCAATACCGTACTTCAACTGCATTGGGTTAGCACCGGCTGCGAGGTTTTTCAAGCCCTCGTTAACAATGGCTTGTGCAAGCACAGTTGCTGTGGTTGTGCCATCACCAGCGACATCGTTGGTCTTGGTTGCGGCCTCTTTGAGGAGTTGAGCACCCATGTTCTCAAATGGGTCTTCAAGCTGAATTTCTTTGGCAACGGTCACACCATCATGGGTAACGCTAGGTGCGCCGAACTTCTTGTCAAGGGCAACATTGCGACCCTTTGGTCCAAGTGTAGTCTTGACTGCGCCAGCGAGGATATCGATACCACGTTTAAGGGCGCGACGGGCCTCTTCATCAAATACAAGTTGCTTTGCCATGTTTTATATATCTCCTTCGACAACTACCTACACTTAGCTGAGTACAGCTAGAATGTCGTTTTCTTTCAATACAAGGTACTCTTCGTTGTCCAACTTGAACTCGGTACCACCATACTTGGCGAATAACACGCGGTCTCCCTCGTGTACGTCAACTGGGGAACGGTCTCCATTGTCTAACAAACGTCCGCTACCAACAGCGATAACGGTGCCTTCCTGGGGCTTCTCTTTCGCTGTATCAGGAAGAACGATGCCGCTCTTGGTGACTTCCTCTTTTGCCGCTGGCTTTACGACCACACGGTCGCCAACAGGACGAATCTTTGCCATGATGTGTACTCCTTTTCGTTATATCCTTGAACAAACGGTTCTATTGTTCTTGCTCATGCCCACCCTCAATCTCGTAATGAATAACACCGGAGATATTGACGGAGCGATACAATGAGTAATCGCAAGTGCAGGGGCCACCACCAGCACAGCCTGTACAGCAATATGCCATATCCTGTATGACTGTAGCGGGCCAAAGGATTTCGATATCACAATTCGCGCATCGAACACGCGGCGTCTGCTCACGCGGAGCAAATTGTGCAGCATGTATATTTTCGCTATAGAAGAATGAGTTACGTTGTGCGTTCATATCCTTTTGCCTTTGGTGTTGCCCTGGCTCGTTAGCCTCTGTGTGTAAGTATGCCATGCTTTGTGTTAGAACGGCGTATGAGGAGTGTTAGAGGAGTGTTAGAATCCGTGCATCCTGCTCTTTTATTAAATGCGACAATAATGCTATAATGCCACAGAGAATCCAACAAAAAGAGGTATCCACCACATATGGCTTACATCACCACCGTAAACAAGCAAACGTATCGCGTTGATATAGGCGAAGAGGGCCAACAATCCATCACACTAGAGGGTATCGCACACGCTATCGACTGGCAACAGGTTGCGCCACTGAACGCGGATAGCAAGGGCGTTATCAGTGAAGGTGGACGCTATAGCCTTCTCATCGAGGGCAAATCATACGAGATATTTGCGCGCCGTATCACAAAGGCCGACTCAAAAGGCAGCGAAACCTACGAAATACATATTGCTGAGCAACGTTTCGAGGTCAGTGTCGAGGACGAACGCGCAAAGTTGCTTGCTGGCCTGGCACGTTCAACCGCTACATCGGGTGAGGCGACCGTGCAAGCACCTATGCCTGGTCTCGTTATTGGCACACCACTAGAGCAAGGCGCAACAGTAGCGGCAGGTCAAACGGTTGCTGTCCTTGAGGCGATGAAGATGGAAAACGACCTCTCCTCACCCATCGCTGGTGTGATTAAAGAGATACGCGTCACCAAAGGGCAAACCGTCGATCAAGGCGAGGTGCTGGTTGTCATCACCGCTGGTGAGTAAGTCTTCTATTATCCGTATGTTATAATCCATATGAGGTATAAAGAAGGGAGCCATGTATGGACCAGCCGGTAAGCAAGTCTGCCGCAGAGTGGCGTGAGACAACCGCGCGCGCTGCGAAAGAGAAAACGAAGGAACGCCAGGAAAAGTTCGTTACCAGCTCAAACATCGAAGTGCCAGGGGCCGCAACTGCCGAAGACCTGCACGATGTCGATATGCAAGCAAAGCTAGGCTATCCTGGCGAGTTCCCCTTCACGCGTGGTATTCACCCTGGTATGTATCGTTCGCGTCTCTGGACAATGCGCCAATATGCTGGCTTTGGTACCGCCGAAGAGTCGAATAAACGCTATCACTATCTCTTAGCGCAAGGCACAACGGGCCTCTCGGTTGCCTTTGATCTGCCCACACAAATGGGCTATGATGCCGATCACCCATTAGCGGAGGGGGAAGTTGGCAAGGTTGGCGTGTCAATATCTAGCCTGGAAGATATGGAAACACTTCTACACGGTCTACCGCTTGATAAAATTAGTACCTCGATGACCATCAACGCCACTGCTAGTATTTTGCTTGCTCTCTATATTGCCGTTGCAAAAAAGCAAGGCATAGAGTCGCGCAAGCTCTCAGGGACCGTACAAAATGATATCCTCAAAGAGTATATCGCACGTGGCACCTATATCTATCCGCCAGAGCATTCAATGCGTATCATCACAGACATCTTTCGCTTCTGTGGTGAGCAAGTGCCGCGCTGGAATACCATCAGTATCAGTGGCTACCATATTCGAGAGGCGGGTTCAACGGCGGTTCAAGAGGTCGCGTTCACGCTCTCGAACGCGATAAGCTATGTGCAAGCCGCGCTTAGTGCGGGTCTGAATGTAGATCGTTTCGCAGGTCAACTCTCGTTCTTTTTTAATAGCCACAACAATCTTTTTGAAGAGGTCGCCAAGTTTCGTGCAGCACGTCGTATGTGGGCGCACATCATGAAAGAACGTTTTCAGGCACAGGACCCACGCTCAATGATGTTACGTTTTCATACGCAAACGGCAGGTTCAACGTTAACCGCGCAACAGCCGGATAACAATGTCGTCCGTACCGCGTATCAAGCCCTGGCAGCCGTTCTAGGTGGGACTCAATCACTGCATACTAACTCAAAAGACGAGGCACTCTCGCTTCCCACGGAAGAGTCAGCACGTGTGGCATTGCGTACACAGCAAATACTTGCGTTAGAGACGGGGGCTGCCGATACGGTTGACCCGCTCGCTGGCTCATACTACGTAGAGTCATTGACTAACGAGATAGAGAAGCGCGCATGGGAATATATCGAGAAGATTGATGCGCTCGGCGGTAGTGTTCACGCTGTTGAGCGCGGTTTTATGCAGGCCGAGATCGAGCAAGCCGCTTATGACTACCAGATTGCCTTAGAGAACCAACAGGCGATTGTGGTTGGCGTCAATCGTTTTACCAGCGAGCAAGAGGTGCGACCGGAACTGTTGCGTATGGATATCGAGATGGGCAAACGACAGGCGGCGCGAGTTGCACAATTGCGTGCAAAACGCGATAATGAGTCTGTGCAACAGCGATTGCATGCTCTGGAACAAGGGGCTGCCGGAACAGAAAACCTGATGCCACTGATCATCGCGGCTGTAGAGGCATACGCGACTCTCGGTGAGATCAGTGATGCAATGCGTCATGTTTTCGGTGAACAACACGAATTTCGTAGTGCTGAATAGAGACAATGAGTTATGAAACAATGGAGTTTAGACGAGGAGCCATCGGAGGTGTATCCTGGACGCGATGCCGAGCGCAGCATGTATGCTTTTACTGATACCAAACGTATGATTACAGGCAAAGCTATGGCTCCAATTGGCGTTTTTGACTCTGGCGCGGGCGGACTAACAATTTTGTCAGCGTTGCGTCAGGAATTGCCACAGGAGGATTACATTTACCTTGGTGATACCGTACACTGCCCCTACGGTGTTCGTAGCGATGCTGAGATAGCAGAACTAACGACGAATGCATGTCACTTCCTTCTTCAGCAGGGAGTCAAGCTTATTGTGATAGCCTGTAACACAGCGTCACAAGCCGCGCTCAACGTGGTACGGTCGACCTTCGATGTTCCCTTTGTAGGTGTCGTGCCAGCGGTAAAGCCAGCAGCACGCGCAACAAAGCGTGGACGTATCGGTGTCGCGGCCACTAATCAAGCTGTCAAAGCCGCATACCTGCATCATTTAATCGAAGATTTTGCGGCAGGTGTTCAGGTGTATGCAGTTGGCTGCCCAGAGTTGGTGACACTGGTCGAGCATGGAGAACTGAATGGGCCTCTGGTCGAAGAGACGTTAGGACATGTATTGCAGCCTCTGCTTTCAAAGAATATTGACGTGCTTGTGCTTGGCTGCACACACTTTCCAGCGATGCGTTCAGCAATTGAGCATGTTGCAGGTGCGAATGTTCTTGTTATTGATAGTGGAGCAGCCGTTGCACGTCGTACTCATGCAGTGCTAGACACCGAATCACTTGCTCGTCCTGCACACACAAATGTGAGTACGGGAACGCTCAATGTATGGTGTAGTGGTGATCCAGAGGCATTCAGCAGTGTTGCGAGCAAAGTCCTGGGTTATTCTGTTGTTGCTCAACACGTTTTCCTAAAGGAGCATCATGTCTGATGATCTTGCTCTCGATGAGAGCACCCAATCCGCACCCATCCCTGTATCACCACAACATCCAACATCAAAATCTAGGCGTGTACGTGTTGCCCATTACGTCTCAAATATCCTCTCACCAATAACAGTTTCGTTGCCTTTTGTATTGCTTGTCGCACTCTACCACGCTCAAAGTGTCTCAACAGCATTTCTTTATGCACTCCTCGTCCTTTTCTTTCTAAGTTTTGGTCCAACCATTTATATACTCGTTGGGGTACGCATAGGCAAATTTACCGACCCTGACGTGAGTATGCGTTCACAACGAACTGGTCCTTTTCTCTTTGGTATTGCCTCAGCCGCTCTCGGCCTTATAACACTTTTCTTTACACATGGTCCAAAGAATTTACAAACCCTACTTTTGATAACTATTGTGAGTGGTGTCGTGATGATGATTATCACGCTCTGGTGGAAGATTAGTATTCACGCCTCGTCATTAGCTGCCGCTGCCACACTCCTGACCGCGCTCTATGGAAACGCAATTCTTCCAGTCTTCGTGTTACTGATAGCAGTATGTTGGTCACGCGTTGTCCTACGACGTCACACGCTTGGTCAGGTTATCGCCGGTTCGCTCGTCAGTATCGCACTTACCTCGCTTATACTAGTGATACGCGGGCTATAGCGGCCTATGGATAGAGGAATAGAGAATGCCTTCTGTTTTTGCTTTGATTTCCATCCTTTTGAAGAAACATAGGGAGACCGCAAGAGTCTCTCCTACAAGTCATGGTTCACACAATGTGGGGGAGATTCTCGCGGTCTCTCTTGTTATGTTGCTTGTTCTAACGGGCTGCCAGTCCGCTTCTAGCTCGCAACCAGCGCAGGTTACACCTCTGGCGTTAACACCTAGCCCAACGACAAATAAGTCGTCGGTCTCCCAAAGTGGTACTGATTGGACGACCTATCACCGTGACAATACACGAGCCGGTTATGTTGCTACTATGCCAGATCCACAAAAGCTTACACAAGCATGGAATATGAAACTGGATGGGGCGGTTTATGGCGAACCGTTGGTTGTACATGGACATGTTCTTGTGGCAACCGAAAATGACACCCTCTACTCGCTCGATGCTCAAACGGGACAGGTGGTATGGCACACGAATGTTGGCACACCAGTCGCACAATCAGATTTACCCTGTGGCGATATCTTTCCACTTGGTATCACTGGCACACCTGTTTATGATCCTGCAACGGGTCTTGTATTTGCTGTTGCTGAAATAACTGGCCCTACTCATATCCTGGTTGGGATGGATGCAACGAATGGTCAGGTAAAGGTACGACGTATTATTGATCCATCAGGGATAGATATCGCACCACACCAAGAGCGCGCAGCTCTCGCGCTGCACGGCAACAAAGTTTATGTAGCGTTCGGTGGACTTGCGGGCGATTGTGGCAACTATCACGGTTGGGTGGTTGGTAGTCAGACCAATGGTAGTGGTCCCTTACTTTCTTATCAAGTGCCAACACCACGTGAAGGCGGCATATGGGCACCTTCTGGACCCTCTATAGATGCGAAAGGAAACCTTTTTGTTGCCGTAGGGAATGGTGAAACAACACAAGGCAACTGGGATCATAGCGATTCTATTCTGCGCCTCTCGCCAACCCTTCAACTCGAAGATGGTTTTGCACCACAAAACTGGCAGCAAGAAAACTCCCAGGATTCCGATCTTGGCTCAATGGGACCACTGTTGCTCCCGAATGGCTTGGTCTTCGCCGATGGTAAATCTGGCCTTGGCTATATCTTACATGCCAATGCACTTGGCGGTGTGAATGGACAAGCGCAAGTGCTAAGCATCTGTCAATCATTTGGAGGTGCAGCCACTAACGGCTCACAAGTCTTTGTTCCCTGCACCTCTGGACTGCGACAACTTACGTTGAACGCACAAGGCAAACTTACTGGTGGTTGGCAAGCGGCGAGTCAAATTACAGGTTCACCCGTTATCGGTGGTCATACCGTCTACAGTCTTAGTGGAGATGGTACGCTCAACGCTCTTGATAGCACAACTGGAAAGGTACGTACAAGCGTTGGAGTAGGGCAAGTATCGCGCTTCGCAACTCCTACCCTTTCCGCTAATCATGTATATGTAGGAACCCTCGCCGGCATAACAGCTATCGTAGGGGCCTAACGCTATTATGGCGATGGATGTTGCCAACATGGATGTAATAGGTCCTGTTGAACAGAAGAGGATGAATTTGTAGGGACCGATTTATGGCGTCCTCGTCGCAATCACCCGCCAACGAGGACGCGATAAATCGGTCCCTACTAGTCTACCAATCTTCGATTGATGAGTTCGTAGGGACCACATTGATGGCGTCCACTGCACGAGCGAAGCAATGTGCAGTCTTTAGATTGCACAAAGTAGTGCGCGAGATCATGTAAGGAAACAGTATAAATGCAACTCGCCCAATGAATTGGGCTTTGGACGTCATCAATGCGGTCCCTACGAATTCATCACATCAATGTTAGGGGACCACGACGATAATGTGACAATATACTACCGCTTTGCTTCGCCAAAGTCTGAACGGACGACCAAACGTGGAGGTAGTGGAATTTCCTTTTGCTCATCATCCACTTCTGACACAGCTTTTTTATTCAGGTAAAGTTGTGAAAGCAATGCAAAAGCAACACCTGCCAGTAGAGGTGCCCACAGTCCCTGCGTCAGGCCCTGCCCCATCGCTATTGCTACCGCTGGGTTGAGAATACCTTTACTTGTGACAAGACCAGCGGCGAGAGCACCTCCAATAGCGATACCACTTGCGGCCTTGGGAATATAGTTTTTGGACGCGGACATGACAACCACAATCAAGAATGCCACTCCGAAGAACTCTGCGAAGATGTTCCCTGCGATATATTGTGGCGCAAGCGTACCAACAAAACCGGCAACCAGACGCGCAAGCAATGCACCAATAATTTGCACAATAATGTAGTACACACCCTTTGAAATTGAGCGACTGCGAGCGGTAACAAGCGCAACAGTGACAGCCGGATTAATATTACAGCCAGAAATGTCTCTTATCGCGTAGACAAACACTGCCAATGTTAGTCCAACAACAAGGGGTGATCCACTGATTAAAGCTGCGAGAGTTAAGAAAAACGTTCCGATAAGTTCTGCTAAGGCTGCCTTATGCAATTCGGGTTTCCGAAAATCTTCCATATGCCTTCCATAACTCCGGTAAAAAACAATGCTTACAGAAATATGCTGTAAGCATTACAAGAAAATCTTGTATTACAATGCAGTAGAGGTTTGTCTCTTTATTACATAGGAAGATACGTATTTGAGGAAAAAGTAGATTACATTCTAATAAAATGCAGGGAGACCCTCAGCGGTCTCCCTGTTTTCCCTTAAGAACTTATCAATGACACGATTATCAGGCGCGAAACGTGTCTATAGTAGAGAGAAAAACTCTATTTTGTAAAGAACAGAAAGAAACCGTAGAGGGAGCATAACCATGGCAAATAATCCCACTAATGAAAGTATCGCAATGGCGACGTTTGATAGCACCGATGACGCGGAACAAGCTGTAGAAGCACTCCACGACGCGAATTTTACCAGCGATCAAATTCGCTACTCGAAACAATACACGGGCGAAAATTTTCTTGCCAGCATTAAAGATATGCTGATATTCCCAAACGAGCGGCAAGACGAGTCACAGAGCGATGTGAGCACGATGCTACAGAACATGGGAATTAGCGCGGAAGAGTATCAATACTACAGCGATGCCTTTGCTAAGGGTAGTGCTGTTGTCATCGTCCGTCCTGACGGGCGCGATCAAGAGGTAGAGGGTATACTTCGAGACCACAAAGGTTCCGGCTACAAAGGCCGTTAGCTTTTGAACGAACAAGTGAGGGGTACGAGTGCAACTGCACTCGTACCCCTCACTTGTTCGTTCAAAAGCTTACTCTTGTATGACAGAAGGTTTGCGCGTTAGGGCAACAATGGCAGCAAGCAGAAGCAATGCGCCGAGTAGTCCTATCGCGCCAAGTTGTTCACCGAAAAACAACCATGCGAGCAATGCAGACGTTAGGGGTTCACAGAGCGTGATAATGCTTGTAATCGTGGCAGGGACGGTGCGTATGCCGACAAAGAAAAGCCCATAGGCCAGCGCAGTCGGAACACTGCCAAGGTAGAGCAGCAAAAGCCAACTCTGCATAGGATAACTCACGACAAATTTTGTGGAAAGCGCGAGACCCAATAAAAGTAGCGCGCCTGTGCCAAAAGCTACCAGATTGATATGCAAAGGATGGTAGCGGTCCGCAAGTAATCGTCCACACAGGATGATACCTGCATAGCCACATGCAGAAGCGAGGGCAAAAAGTACGCCAATCAATGAAGAGCTAAAGGGTTTAGGAGTTGAGTGAGCAAATACGAGTAACGCGGTTCCACCGATAGCACTGAGCAATGCCAAGGCCGTTGCTAATGATATGCGTTCGCGTATCACTAAAACTGAGAAGAGCGCAACCAGTACAGGAGCGGAACACAGGGTCACTAATGCTGCAACGGCAACTCCACAATAGGCAATCGCGGTGAAGTAGCATACTTGGTACAGTGCTAGCAAGACGCCGATACCCATCATGATAAGCAGATCGCGTTGTTTGACCTGAAACACCCGTCGTCCAAAGAGCCATACACAGACAATGAGCAGAAGAGGGAACGAGAACGCTAGGCGGAAGAAACCAATCGAGAGTGCATTTGTGCTGCTAAACCCATAAAGTGCCTGCGTTATAACACCTACGGTTCCCCATGCAATTGCTGCGCTTAAAATGGGGAGTAAGCCGCGACGAGAAGAGCCACGTGGCGTGGTGAGATAAGACATAAAGAGCATCCTTTCCTCAAATAGGTATAGTGGTAGATGAGGGCAGGATGAACATGGAGAAGAAACACACTCATTCAGGTGTGTTACACGTAGAAGTTTAATCTATTGCGTCCAGTAAACCTACCCTAGCAGGTGTGGACGGGTGGGGGTAGGATAGAATAAAAGAGGTCGTGCGGAAAATCTGACATTGTTGTGTTAATCCTCGTATACACCACAAAACGAAAGACACCAATTGGTGCTATCTGGACAAGAGTATACCATTTTACCGAAAAGAGCACAATGTACGGAATTCAAATTCCACATTTGTGTTAATGTGTATCTGGATGCAGAGGCAGGGTAAACACGATACGTGCGCCACCGTTGGGGTTATTCTCTGCCCAGACGGTGCCTCCGTGTGCTTCGATGATGGCGCGCACAATAGCAAGGCCCAGACCGCTCCCTCCTGTCACTGATTGCCGCGCACTATCGGCACGAAAGAAGCGTTCAAAAATGCGTGACACGGCTTCGGGCGGAATACCTTCGCCTGTATCGCAGACAGAGACAAGGAGCATTTCTCCCCGTGGCATTGCCTCTATGGTGACACTGCCCCCAGCTGGTGTGTGGCGTATAGCGTTGTCGCAGAGATTTGAGAAGACACGCGTCAACATATCGGCGTCCGCTTGAACCAGGAGCGTGTAGGGTACAGCGTTGCGAGGCTCCACATCGGCCCGCTCAAACTCTGATGCGAGAACGGCTAATATCTCATCGACCTGAGCGGCGAGACGAAGTTCTTTACGCTGCGGCTGTAGTGCGCCCGCCTCGACTTTCGCCATCACATGCAGGTCTTTAACGAGCCGACGCAGACGCAAGGTTTCGCGCACAATGATGCGTCCCGTTGCCTCGTACTCGTCACGGTCCTGGTTCACACCATCGACCAGCGACTCGCCGAGACCAGCGATAGCGGTCAATGGGGTAGCAAGGTCATGCGTAACGCTCATAATCAGTTCACGCCGCCATAACTCTTGTTTGCGTAGTTCGTCCACATCGCGGCTAAGTTGTGCCGCCATCTCGTTAAAACTATGCGCTAACTCGCCAATTTCACCGTAGGTGTTGATTGTGACCTGCGCGTTATAGTCGCCAGAAGCCATAATACGTGAGGCGGCGGTAAGCTTTGCCAGCGGACGAGTGATCGTGCGTGAGAAGATAATCGCGAGAAAAGCAGCCACCAGTGCAATAACAAGGGCAGCTAAAAGCACGGCTTGCGCTGCAGATTGTACAAATGGAGGAATCGTGTTTTCAGGTGGAAGCATAACCAGTACACCTACTACAGCAGCATCATGCGTTCCATCAGCAGTAATCGGTTCAACCGCAAATGGACGTGCTAGAGAAAGACCGCTCTGGCTAATCTGGCTTGTTGTAGCTTTGTTGCCTTCCGCGTCCATAATGGCTTGACACACCGTTTGGATACTGCTAGATGCAACATTACTACAGTTACTATGTGTTGCAGCATAAAGAGCGCGCAGTAGAATAGTATTTGCCGACAAAGATTTTGCGTTTGGAAGCGTGAGTCGCGTCTTTGTATTAAGCACAAGAAATTGATATGCTTCTCCTTGTGGAGTAAATCGCAATAAACTCGTATTGCTTGGAACAAATTGTCGTACTAATGCTAGACGTGTAGCCGTTCCCAAATGGTTAGGGCGTAAAGTAGTCGTTGTTGACGTTGACAACACCTTTGAGTATATCTGACCTATTCTCTGGGCGTTAGACTCAGCAACAGCGTTTAAAGTTGTAGATTGGTCGCCCGTGTAGTAGTAAGCAATAGCAAAAATTGTGGCAGACGCAAGAATCGTGGTTGCTAGCAATGCCACAAGCATGGAGCCAAGCGCGAGTCGCCAGCGAATACTTTGCCACCAACGCATACGCATAGTAGTTTCCCTTACGATGATGGTGCAATAGTTGGACGCGGTAGCGATGTTTTAATCTCGAAACGATAACCAACACGCCACACAGTCTTAATGTAGCGTTGTCCTGGCTCAAGCTCTATCTTCTTACGTAGCGCGCTCATATGCACATCTATGGTGTGTCCGTCACCAAGATAGTCATAGCCCCACACTTTATTCATCAGAATTTCGCGTGTGAAGACGCGATCAGGAGATTTTGCCAGCAATGCAAGCAGGTCAAACTCTGTGGGGGTTAGTGCAATTTCGACGCCATTTACCTCAACGCGTCGCGCGGGTAGATCAATGGTCAGGCCGGGGAAGCGCAGTATTTCGTTTTTCGTGGCGGTTGTTTGTTCATTTGTAGGAACAGGTACATCGGAAGGACTACTTCTACGGAGAATGGCACGCACTCGGCTCACCAATTCTCGTGGGTTAAACGGCTTCACAAGATAATCGTCCGCACCGAGGTCCAATCCAGTAATACGGTCGTCTTCGCTACTTCGTGCGGTCAACATAAGAATGGGTGTTTTCGACCATGCACGAATACGTCGGCAAACCTCAAAGCCATCTATCGCAGGTAGCATAATATCAAGGATAACCAGATCAGGGTTTTCACGCGCGTGCATTGCCAGACCGTCGGCTCCATCCTTCGCGATCACAACGGTAAAACCCTCATTTTTCAGGTAGAGATTTATCAGGTGAACAATGCCATCCTCATCCTCGATAACTAAAATCTTCTGCGCCATATATATTGCTCCTAGCCACCTAGAAATTGAACCATAGCCAATAGGGACCTGCCAATCGTCACTTGACGGTTTTCGTAGGGACCACATTTATGGCGTCCACTGCACGAGCGAAGCAATGTGCAGTCTTCATCATGCACCAAATATTGGGCGAGATCCTCTCCATCACGCTTGACAGAAGGGAACTCGCGCAATGAATTGCGCTTCGGACGCGATAAATCGGGTCCCTACGATATCCTTCAATCGAAGATTGGCAAACTAGTACACATATCCGTTCTCTTGTCAAACCACATAATCGGTCCCTACACAATCATATTCTGTAGGTATAGTAACACAACTAATCGACAGAAATATACAGATTTTTGAATTGTAAAGCAACCTTGAGACAATCTTGAGTGTTACCAAACAATTTGTTGATATTTAGGAAGTATCTTATGTATGTGAGGTACATAACCAAACAGTAAGGCATAACCTTCTCTTTTCTCTCGTTCCGTCGTCCACGAAAAAGGTCAGCATAACTCCCCCAATATGCTGACCTTTTTCGCGTGCAACGACAATCCCAAAAACTTCACAAAAACTTTACTCTTTCAGCATACATATCGCCTTGTTTTGATGTATGATATACTTGGTTCCGTAAAACAACGTTTTTGTAAACCGAACGTACATGAAACAGAACGAATATACGACAGAGAGAACGGCATCAGCAACGGTGCGGTCCATTCATTCCTGGGGAGATAGATACATGAAGCGAATTCTGCTTATTGGCGGTTCAAGCCTACTACTGCTTTTGGGTATCCTGGTTGGTGCAGTGTACGGTAGCGCGCAAGTTGCCAACGCAAACTCCAAGACCACGACCTCAACAGCAACGATTAGTACAGTTAGCGCAAATAGCACAACACCAAACGATTATTGTACACAGTTTCAGAAAGATTTTGCCAAAAAGCTTGGTGTTAGCTCTGACAAGCTACAGAGTGCCGAGAGCGGCGCAGCAAGCGACACCATCGACCAATTGGTCAAAGATGGCAAGATCACTAAGGCACAGGCCGATCAGATCAAGGCACAGCTCGGCGATGCTACCAACTGTCAGTTCAAAGGACAAGGCAACGGCGGCAATTTTGGCTCATTCAACATGCAAAAGATTCAGCAGTACCTCGTTGCTGCTGAGGCACAGGTTGCAAAGGGTCTTGGGATTAGCTCTGCTACCTTGACCAGTCAACTACAGGCTGGCAAGAGCTTGCATGACATCGCAACAGCACACAATGTTTCTGATGCACAACTCAAGACTCTGCTGAACAATGCCATCCAGACTGAACTCAAATCGGCAGTAAGTGCTGGTGATGCAACGCAGGCACAGGCTGACATGATAACGAAGCAAATCAGCAGCAACCCAACATTCCTTGATCGTTTGATCAATGGACATAAAGGGCAACAGGCTGGCGGCACACAGAGTGGCATACCCGCAGGCATCGGTTTCTAAAATCTCTTCTTCCTCGCAAGCTAAAAAAGAGTTCGTACCTTGATTGGTACGAACTCTTTTTTGTCTCACAATGTTCTTGAGCAAAGCTTGACTCTTCGTGAAAGGTTTCTTGATGCTCAAGGAGTACGATATATATGTCGCAAGAGAACGCGGCATCTGTAAAACATTTTAAGACACACTATAAACATCTCTAAAAGACGAAGCGATAGGAGAATATTCATATTATGGCACGACGTTTAGTTTACCTACTTATAGGAGTTGCTATTCTTTTCTTGATTCTTGTAGGTATAAGCATTTTCACATTCCTGCCTATGATTACATCGGCGCACTCAAGTCAGACAACGCCAACGGCAACAACGGTGACGACTCCAACGACACCGTCGACAACCGCAACACCGAAAAGCGGCAATGGGGCGGCAAAGGCACTCAAACAGTATGCGCCCAACATCAAGAGTCAGATCGCACAAGGACTGAAAATGACGCCCGATGCACTTACAACTCAGCTCAAGGCTGGGAAGACGCTAGATGCTATAGCGATCGCACAGGGTGTTTCCACAACACAGCTTCAGACCATCATCTCGAATGCACTACAAACAAGCCTTCAGCCAGCGGTTGACGATGGTACCATCACACAAAAGCAACTCACCAACCTTGCTAAAAGATACGCGAATAAACCAGCATTACTGGACAAGATGCTCCTTCGCGCAGCGTAAACTCTTTTGAAAAGTGAGTAACACAAGAAGATAGCAGAGCCGCATTCGAGGAATGCGGCTCTGCTATCTTCTTGTCGCTGATAAGCATAGTGCTTCAGGTTGGCACTTCAGAGAAGATGAGGTGGCTCACACAAGTATATAGAAAGACTGTAACCTTTGCCTCGCTCTTTTCGTGTGAAAATATGAGGTTTTCTTTTTAGAATTCCAAAGAAATATTTGGAATACGACTTGTTAGTATCTCGACTAGCTGTTCTACATTCCTCATCTAGTAAGTATGGAAAGAAGCAAGAAAAGGATTTTATTCATATGGCAAACAGCGAACGAGCAGGACAATACAATATTGGTGAATCTGTTCCAGGTGGGTTTAGCAGAAAGACCTTGCCGATGGCAAATGCTCATGCCCCATTTGAATATACACCAGGCGACCAAGAAGGGCCAGTACAGCTTACAAGCGTTGCAGAAATGTTGCAGTGGGCGCAAAACTGGTCTAGGTCGAGGTCTGTCTGGCCGCTAGGCTTTGGATTAGCCTGTTGTGCAATTGAGATGATAGCTTCAGCTTCGTCACCCCAGTACGATTTATCACGTTTTGGCTCTGAAGTGTTCCGTTCCAGTCCACGTCAAGCTGATCTGATGATTGTTGCAGGAACGGTCTCAATCAAGATGGGACCACGTTTGCGCCTCCTGTGGGAGCAAATGCCAGAACCGAAATGGGTGCTGAGTATGGGACAGTGTGCCAACTCTGCCGGTGAGTTCTACGATAGCTATTACACAGTGCAAGGGGTAGACACGATTGTTCCTGTAGATGTCTACGTTCCAGGATGTCCTCCACGACCGGAACAACTTATCGAAGGGTTACTCAAGTTACGCGAAAAAATTCTCAAGCAGGGGCTTACTATTAAGGGTGAAGGGCTTGTCGAGTAATAACTCTTGTTGTAAACGAGAAAGGGGTACAATATGAAAAGCGAAGCCACCTCCTTTGCAGCAACGCTTGAACGCACAGGACGCCTCGTTCTTCATCAACTCGAAAACATGCCAGAGATGGCAATGAATTGGATATTGCCTATTCCTGAATGCCATTCACTCTTTGACTTCGCCACCCGTTTTATCGAAACAAACGAATTTTGGGTGCAGACGGTAGTAGCAGGACAACCACTAGAACAAGACCCTTTACTCGTAGAGCTATATAGAAATGGTGAACTCGCCTATCTTATCGCTCGCTACAAACGCTGGCTCTCGAGTCTTCACGAGCAACTAGACAACCTTCCCGATAGCGCGATGAATATGTTTATTGTCTTGCCCAAATTTTATAGTCACGCCTTGGGCGAAGGTCCTGTAACTGTTCGGGATTGTCTCCTCTATGTAGTTGAGCATAGTGCTTTACAATCGGGACGCATACAGGTCATGTGTCAACTGTATGCTGATTTTGAACGCTTGCAAGAGGACCTTTCTCGTCAACATGCCGACAATGGAATGCTTCTCGAAATAGGCAATAGAGAGCAGATGAATTAACTTTCTATAACAATATGTGTGTCGGAGAACAGAAACAAAGATTTGTGAGGAAACATATGGCACAGACAGATCAAGATGTGGATAGCCTGCATACGGATTTCGCCAGTGAAGCTGAGGGAGTCAAGTCGCAGGAAATGCTTCTCAATATGGGGCCACAACATCCTAGCACACACGGTGTTTTACGCTTAGTCCTTTCGCTAGAAGGCGAAACGATTACCGATTGTACGCCGATCATTGGCTACTTGCATCGAGGGATGGAAAAGATTTTTGAAAATCGAACAATCATGCAGGGCATACGCTATACAGACAACTCGGATTATCTTTCACCTATGCTGTGCGAAATTGCATATGTTGGTGCCGTCGAGCAACTCATGGGACTGGAGCCACCGCGAAGAGCGCAGTATATCCGCCTCCTGGTGGGAGAGATGCAACGTATCGCCAGTCATTTAGTTGGCGTTGGCACCTATCTGCTAGATCTCGGCGCGTTTACACCCGTGATTTACGCGTTCCGTGATCGAGAAGGCATCATGGAACTCTTTGAGGCACTAGCAGGAAGTCGTTTTACCGTCAACTATCAACGTGTTGGAGGAGTACTGCATGACTTTCCACACAACTGGCTCAGGGAATGTGAACTCGTCCTCAACCAGCTTGAAAAGGGCTTAGATGAATTAGAGGAGCTTATCGTTGGCAACGAGATTTTCATATCTCGTACACAGGGTGTTGGCTATATCGACGGGTCACAAGCAACCGCCTATGGGTTGACAGGTCCAATGGCACGTGGTAGTGGCATAGCATGGGATGTACGTGTCAACCGTCCTTATATGGCGTATCGCGAGGTGCCAGTACAGATGCAAATACGCCAGGAAGGTGATTGTTTTGCCCGTAACGCGGTTCGCATGCAGGAAATGCGAGAAAGCCTTCGTCTATGCCGCGTGGCGATTGACAAGATGCCTTCCGGCCCGATTGCCGCACGTGTTCCTATCGCACTACGCCCACCACGCGGTGAAACCTACTTTGCGATTGAAAATAGCCGAGGAGAGTACGGCTTCTACATGGTAAGTGATGGGAGCGAATTTCCTTGGCGCGCTAAAATGCGTTCTCCGTCACTGAGCAACTTACAGATCGTACCTGAATTACTACGCGGACACAAGATGGGTGATGCGGTAGCAATTATAGGTAGTACTGATCTTGTACTGGGTTGTGTTGACCGTTAGAACACGAAGAGCATGCTATGAAGATAGAAGAATGCAACTATCTTCATAGCATGCTCTTCGTGTTTCATTGTTATCTCAACTATAAAATCATTTTTGAATGCTGAGTATACTTTCTCTACTACAGAAACGTGGTAAGTGCGTAGTAGGTTCCTTAAACTACCCTAACTAACGCTAGAAGTGAAAAGAAAGGTTACACACATGTTTTATAGCGATCCACATCTTGCCTATCCAGTCCGTGTTGATAAGCCAAACCCAGTATTCGCCAAGATGCTGCAACAGGCCATTGGAGGCATTGAGGGCGAAATTCGCGTCATGCTTCAGTATCTCTTTCAAGCGTGGGGCTTCCGAGGACCTGCGAAGTACAAGGACATGCTCTACAATACTGGTACTGAAGAAATTGGACACATCGAGATGCTTGCAACGGCTGTTGCTTTGAATCTTGAAGGCGCACCAACCTCCCTCAAGGACGCAATCGCGGGTCAGAATCCTACCGTCGCAGCAGTCCTGGGCGGCATGAACCCACGCCACTTTCTTTCGGCCGCACTTGCGGCTAACGCAGAAGATGCAAATGGAAATCCTTTCAACGGTTCCTGGATTGTTGCTAGTGGCAACCTTGTAGCTGATATGCATGCGAACGTTGAGGCAGAAACCACAGGTCGTCTACTGGTAACGCGTCTTTGGGAAATGACCGATGATCCAGGCATGAAAGATACGCTTGGCTTCTTGATCGCACGCGACACGATGCATCAAAACCAGTGGTTAGCAGTGCTCGAAGAGCTTCAGAATGCCTATCCTGTTCCGAGCGACTTCTCACAAGCCAACGAGCGTAACGAGTACAGCTATCAGTACTTCGTACAGTCGAGCGCACCATTGCCCGACCATGCACGCTTTACCGAAGGCACCTCTATTGATGGCAAGGGTCAGTTCACTATGGTCAACGCGAAGCCGCTGGGTCAGATACCAATGTTGGCTCCCGCACCGTTGCCCTCACATACACTCATCACACCTAAGGGTATGGCAACGGCTGGTACTCCTAAGATGGAAAGTCCTGCAAACGGTATGCCTCTGGCAAAAGATGGCACAAACGCGTAGTTTTGTTTTTCTCTAGTGCAATCTCTGTTACATGGTCAGGGCGATGGAAGAATATAGCCCTGACCCATTTTCTCTTTATTAACCATTTTTAATCTTGATGAAACTCTATGAAGGAGCAGAATATGGCTTCCACAAAGACAGTAACATCACCAAGTGGTCAGGATTTCGCGGGCATTCAACATAATCCTAGACGAGCAGATATGAAGAACATTGGACAGATTGAACGCGTCCTTTCTATTGCTGGAGGTAGTGCGCTTGCAATCTATGGTATAGCACGCCGCAATGCAGGAGGTGCTGGGCTAGCACTCCTCGGCGGGGAGCTTATTCGACGCGGTGCGATGGGCCACTCTTATCTCTATCAATTTCTTGATTTAACTACGCATATTGAGAGTCCAAGTACCGTTACCAGCTTACCAGACAACAAAGGCTTGCGAATTAAACGCTCAATGACAATTCAACTTCCAGCAAGTGAACTCTATGCCTTCTGGCGCAATGTCGAAAATTCCCCACTTTATATGCACACTATTAAATCGGTCAAAGCAATAGATGATACACATTCGCACTGGGTTGCAAAAGTACCTGTAGGCGATGTTCCCATCGAATGGAACTCTGAAATCACCGAGGACGTAAAGGATAGCTTGATCGCATGGCGCATCATAGGTCAGTCTCCAATGGGAAGCGGAGGACAGGTGCGTTTTGAGAAGGCGGCTGGCGACAAGGGAACAGTTGTTACGTCAGAAATAGAATATCCTATATTCGGCGGCACACTTGGTGCCGAGGTTGGCAAGATATTCGGTCATTTGCCAGAGCAAGTGGTACGCGAAAACCTGCGTCAATTTAAGCAGCTTATGGAGTCTGGCGAAATCCCGACGCTCAGGGAACAGCCTGTGGGCAAGGGACAGCCGTTAAGCGATAATGGTAGAAAGCAATAAATAAGGGAGAAGCACGATGAAAGCCGTATGTTGGTATGGCGCACACGATGTGCGTGTTCAAACAGTTCCCGACCCAAAGATTGTCAATCCCCGTGATGCCATTGTCAAGGTGCAAGCGACAACAATCTGTGGCTCTGATCTACATCTTTATGATGGATACATCCCCACGATGGAAAAGGGCGACATTCTTGGGCATGAGTTTATGGGTGAGGTGGTTGAGGTTGGCAAAGAGATTACAAACATCAAGAAAGGGGACCGTGTGGTTGTCCCTTCGGTTATCGCCTGTGGTCGTTGCTACTTTTGTCGCAACGGTCTCTGGTCGCTGTGTGATAACTCAAATCCGAATGCAGCGATGACCGAGGCGGGCTATACCTTTACCCCTGCCGCCATCTATGGTTACTCACATCTCTATGGTGGCTATGCTGGTAGTCAGGCGGAATATATCCGCGTTCCCTTCGCCGATAGTGGTCCAACCAAGATTCCTGATAGCATGACGGATGAGCAAGCACTGTTTATCTCAGATGCCTTCCCGACAGGCTATATGGCGGCGGATAATTGTGGTATTCGCCCAGGCGATACCGTCGCCATCTGGGGCGCAGGTGCCGTTGGATTGTTTGCCATGCGAAGTGCTTACATGTTGGGTGCTGAACGCGTGATTGCGATTGACCGATTTCCCGAACGCTTACGTATGGCGCAAACATTTGGTCATGCCGAGGTACTCAACTATGAAGGCACAGACGTGGTTGAGGAACTCAAGCAAATGACAGGTGGCCTTGGGCCAGATGCATGTATCGACGCGGTAGGTATGGAATCGCACGGAGCCGACTTCTTGGGTCTGTACGATAAGGTGAAGCAGACACTGCGCCTCGAAACGGACCGCATCAACGTGCTACGTCAAGCCATTCAATCATGCCGTAAGGGTGGTACGCTTTCGATTGTGGGTGTCTATGGCGGCTTTGTTGACAAGTTTCCAATGGGTGTTGCCTTCTCGAAGGGTTTGACGTTCCGCATGGGTCAGATGCATGCACAACGCTATGTCCCCATGCTGGTAGAACGCGTGGCGCGTGGCGAGATTGATCCCGCGGCTGTCGTCACTCATCATATGCACCTGGACGATGCACATAAAGCATATGAAACGTTCAAACACAAAAACGACGAGTGCTTGCGCGTCGTGTTGAAACCATAAGTTCTAAGGGTTTAGGGAATACCTCTTGCCTTCAACATTCAAAGAATGTTGAAGGCAAGAGGTATTCCCTAACCTTGATCTACCCAATCCATTCCTGAATTGTCTCAGGCAAGGGCTTGTTCATTGCTTTGAGATAGGTCGTGGCCTTCCCGAAGAAGATCATAAGGGCTTGCAGGTAAGCGTCCAGTTGTAGTGGAAGAGGCATTGGATAACCGCTTCTATCAATGGTCTTTGTGATATCCTCATCCGAGAAGGCTGAAAGAGTTGCATTCATCTCCTTATCCAACTCTTCATACCACGTGTTAAGTCGCGTAACGCTTGTCTCTAAACCTGCTTCCGTATTGTGGTATGACCAATCCTGTGTGAAGGTTTTCAAGGATTGGATGTACGCATACTCAATGTCGCCAATCTCGCGGCAAAGAGCACCCAACGAAATATTTTGTCCACCGGGACTAAAAGCTAGATCAGTGTCAATTAGTACACCTAGTATCTGTGAACGCATTCCATGCGACCCCTCAATCCAGGGCCATTTCTCTTGCATGAGACAATTCATATGATGTGTTACCTCCTTGCGTATTCTATAGAACTTCTGATCTATAGTATAGCACAGTATTCCAGTATGTCACGGCAAAGACACACGAGACGTGTTGAAAGGAGTGTCACAAAAAAATAGGTTATGATAAGGAAGAATACACATGACGACAAATAGCACAAAACCACGCATAGGTTTTCTCGGCTTAGGACATATGGGGAGCCTGATGGTCGAGCGTTTAATGCAACATGGCTATACGCTCACTGTCTATGACCGCACAAAAGAGAAGACGCAGGAAGTTGTTCAGAAAGGCGCGAGCGCAGTTGATACTCCACGCGAGTTGGGTGTACATGCCGATGTGATTATTTCGATGGTGACGGATAATCATGCGCTAGATGCGGTAATGTACGGCTCTGATGGTGTTCTTGCAGGCGCAAAGCAACAGCAGACGACGCTAATTGATATGAGCACTGTTTCGCCTGAAACATCGCGTCATCTTTTTCAAGCAGCGAAAGAGAAGGGTGTCGCGATGATTGACGCGGCGGTATCGGGTAGCACACCACAAGTGCAGGAGGGAAGCCTTGTGTTCTTTGTCGGTGGTGAAGAGGCTACGTACCAACAATGTACGCCAATTCTTGAGACAATGAGCAAAAGTCATTTCTACATGGGAGAGAGCGGCAAGGGCACGACGATGAAGATGGTCGTGAATACAATGCTAGGACTTGGCCTACAAGCGGTCGCGGAGTCTATCGCGCTAGGTGAGAAGGCCGGACTTGACAGAAAACAACTGCTCGATGTCTTGGGACAGACAGCCGTAATTGCGCCAACCCATAAAGCAAAACTTGCCAATGCTGAGCACAATGCATATCCTGTGACTTTCGCGCTTGCGACCATGCGGAAAGACTTTGGTTTAGTCATGCGCCTCGCGGCAGAACTTTCTGTATCAATGCCTGCTACCGCTGCCGCCGAGCAGATGTACGCGGCAGCCCTTGCACAAGGACACGACGAAGACTATTCGGTTATGATTCAATTCATGGAACAAATGGCGGGCCTCAAAGAATAGTAGTGTTGAGAGGGCATGAGAGACAAATGTTTCTCATGCCCTCTCGACGATGAAACAGGTTACGCGTGGTTTTGCACAAGAGCGGTCATAATATTTTTCATGAGTTGTTGTATCTCAGGAACGATCTGACCATTTTTTGTGTTGCTCAGAGTACGGTCATAGCGATAGGAATCCAAGGCACCAGTCCAGTAAATTGAGCCAGTGGCAAAGACAAGGGCACCCGATGGAGCGATATAGTATGTAGTATCGCTTCTATCCTGTAGCCCTTCTATACTTTTCGTCTGTGAGGTAGCTAAAATCTGAAGGTTTGCAGGTGTATGTCCATTATCAAACACCTTATCCCATTCGTATCCAACGAGGCCATTATCGTAGGCATTGCCTGTTTGCAAGCCTGTGTTTTGTAAGAGGGTAGCGTGCAAGGGATGCGTATCGCTGATCTGAGGCTGAAATACCCAGGGCGTACCACGTAGTTTGCTATTGTAGTCGGAGTACATGATGCCAATCATCGCATTCTCTGGACGACCGACAATAGGGTCACGCCACAGTGTGGTCATACGACTATTATCTACGCCATAGAATGGGTCGTTTGTAGGGTCTACTTTTGACACACCACCAGAGTCGGACGCCGTATTGCCCTGTGAGAGCACTTTATGACACACAACAGTACGATTGGGAACTCCGGTAGCGTTTGGTTCTAGTCGGATTTGCCAGTATGAAGCATTGGCTTCAAGAAAAGCCAGGCCTACTCCCTTATCGCGCGCGGCTTCGACTCCATCACGCATCTCTTTTGTCCAGTATTCATCATGCCCAATCGAAAGATAAGCTTTATGTCGAAGTAACGCCTCTGGATGCATATGCAGATCAATACTGCTCATATAGGAGACATCATAGCCCTCGCGCTCAAGCCAACGAATGGTATTGGCCTCAAAAACAAGTACCTGATCGGAACCCTGTTGTGGCACGCTTGGTCGGTCAAAAGAGACTTTGGAGGCTGATTTTTTGTTCTTACTACTATCAGGATAGAGGCTTTGCCCACCCCAATTATTGTATGCGGCATATGCTGTGTCTGCGGTCACAACAGCGTAGGTAGCAGTCGTATTGCCTGTGACGTTAAAAGTTGCATACGTCTGCTTACCCCCAGCGTCAATGAATTTTGCGAGATAGACGCCCGTCGTCCAATCTTGAGGAATTGTGAGCGTGTATGATGGCTTCCATCTTGCCTCGACCAATCCCGTTGCTGGATCATGGGAGGCTGAGACGCAATTTAATAGTTGAAATGATGTTGGATCGTAATAACCTTGCGCTGTTCCTGTTAACTGTACAGAGGTCATCAATCGTCCGCCATTCCCTTGATACCAACCAAGCCGATAGATTGCCAGGTAGTAAGAAACACCATCCTGCTTCGTACTAACATAAAATGTTAAAGGTTCTCCCGGAGCAACAGAGCGTGCGCTAGTATAGGCCTGTATCGATGTTGTGGCTTCGTCTCCTGGAGGAATTATCCATGAGGTCGTACCCGGTTGAGCATTTTCTACCGCGATAGGATTATTTGGTGCAGCCTGCAATGGAGAAGATGCGTCTACCGTCTTAGCTTGCCCATCGCTTTTTGTTGGGAAAAATTTTGTTACTACGAGTGCTGCCCCTGCTACAATTCCAGATGAAAGCAGAGCAAGCACATTTCGCCGTTTCATGAGTAATACCTCAACCCTCTATTCCATAGGGCAATTCATAGTTATAAGGAGCCGCTATACATATTTTCCTTTTTCTCTTTGTCATACATCCGTGGGCTATAAAAATATTTGATGCGACATCGGAATAGTAACACTCTCTTCTTTTTTCTGTCAAGAGCAGATTGAAATAGTCACATGTAGGAGACTATCCAGTCATGATACAATTCATAGGAGAGATATCCGAACTGAAGGGGCTTATGAAAAACACGAAAAAAGATATTCTTGTCAGCCAAAATGTACAAGTTTCTAATCTCACTATGCATTATCGTGTATCATCCAATATATTACCTATTACTGCATCCTCTATTGTTATGGTACATGGATTAGCGACATCAAACACCTATATGCTGCCAACGGCAAATGAGCTTGTCTCGTCCTATCATGTCTATATTCCTGACCTACCCGGCTTTGGGAAAAGCACGAAGCCTGAGAAAGCACTGAATGTTTCACAACTGGCCGATGTACTCGCCCAGTGGATGCAAGTGATTGGGCTAGACCGAGCGACATTACTAGGGAATTCGCTCGGTTGTCAAGTTATCGCACAATTCGCCATACGCTATCCAGCATGTATTGAACGTGCTATTCTTGTTGGGCCATCTATGGATCCTAGAGCACTTACCGCCCATCAAGAGATTGGGCGTTGGCTCGCAAATATCCCCTTTGAACCAGCCCATCTTTTCCCCGTTATGATAGGGGACTTTTTTCATGCAGGTGCCCGACGCACAGCTCGCACCTTGCGGTACGGGTTACAAGACCGTATTGATGAGCACTTGCCACAGGTACAGGTGCCAACGCTTATTGTGCGTGGCTCGCACGATACCGTTGTACCACAACGCTGGGCAGAAGAGGCAACACAGCTCCTTCCTCATGGCAAACTCGTCGTTATCGCAGGCGCGGCACACGACGTGAACTATAATTCGCCAAAGGAACTGGCAAACGTTGTGCGTGGGTTTATGGATGAGTAACGCTATAGGGATTATTCCCCAACCACTTCTCCACGTAAAAATGCATCGACGGCCGCGTTGAACTTTTGTGGTTGATCAAACATGGCGACATGGGCGGCGTGTTTCAGAGTCAGGAGGCGAGCGTTAGACAGTTCGTCGCGCAACATATGACCAAGCGAGGGCGGCACAAGCGTATCGTTTTCGCCCCATACGAGGAGAACGGGTGCCGTAATCATTTTAATCTCCTGGCTTACGTCAAGCGCGATAAGGTCTCGTGTTGCTTTTAGCAGAGTGACAGGACCAGCACGTAGACTATCATAGGCCAGGATGGGAAAGAAGCGCGGCGTGAGATAGCGAGCTGCACCTAGCAGAGGACGAGTGTAACCTAGAACACTGCGTGCTTGTGACTTGAAGGCTGGATCAACCAGCACGAGACGCAAGACAACATCGGGTTGATGGGCCGCGATCCACATACAGATATAGCCGCCCATCGAATGCCCAATCAGATGTGTTTGCTTCAAGCCTATCGCATCCATCCAATCCACCAACCACTCGCCAGCTTGCTTCAACACAAAATGCTCATGTTTACGACTCGCCGACCCAAAGCCAGGAAGATCGACAAGATATACTTTATAGTGTTGTGCCAGGTCCTGTACATTACGTCGCCACCAGAGCGTGGAGCCAGAAAGACCATGTACAAGTACAATCGCTTCACCCTCGCCTACCGTCTGATAACGCACACGATATGTCCCAACCTGCACCGTATGAAGAGATACTTTGACCATAACAATCCTTTGATGAATGCATGTCTACTCAGGTCCTTACAGCATATCACGATATTTCTTGTATGGTGGGGGACACCTACGCTTTGGGCATGTCGCGTCCTCATTCCCCTGTGCGTGCTAAGATATATACGGTAAATGTGTTTCTTGCGAAAACGTGTCTTCTCAAAGGATGTATCATGAAAATACTTGTGCTGAACGCTGGCTCAAGCAGCCAGAAGAGCCGATTGTACGAGATTGGCGAGACGCTACCAGATTCCGCACCAGAGCCACTATGGGAGGCCGATGCCGATTGGACAAAGGATAAGGGGTCGGCCTCGTTGAATATCTCGACGAGCACTGGCAAGAAGGTGCAACAAGAGGTATCGGCCAATTCGCGTCCAGAGGTGATCGAGCAAATGCTCAAGACAATATGGAGCGGCGAGACGCAGGTGCTTCACGGACCCTCGGATATTGATATGGTGGGACACCGCGTTGTGCATGGTGGACCCGATTATCGTGGGAGTGTCTTCATCAACAAAGAGGTCAAAGACGATATCCAAAAGTATGCCGCGTTCGCTCCACTGCACAATCCCGTTAATCTTGAGGGCATCGAGGAAGCTGAGCATGTGTTGGGCGACAAGGTGCGACAGGTTGCTGTTTTCGATACCGCCTTCCACAAGACCTTGCCAATGGCAACAACCGTCTATCCTGGCCCCTATGAGTGGTATGATCAGGGCATTCGTCGCTATGGCTTTCATGGTACCAGCCACCAGTATTGTACCGAACGCATTGGACAAATCCTGCAAGAAGACGAGGCACATCTACGTATCATCAATTGTCATCTTGGCAACGGGTGTTCGTTGGCGGCGATCCAAAATGGTGAGAGCTTCGATACCACAATGGGCTTTACTCCACTCGAAGGCGTGATGATGGGCAGTCGCTCCGGTACTATCGACCCTAGTATTCTGATTTACTTGCAACGTGAGAAGGGCTATACCGCCGACCAGTTCGATCAGATATTGAACAAAGAGTCGGGTCTTAAAGGTATCTCCGGCATTTCCAACGATGTGCGCCAAATACATAAAGCTGTTGGCGAGGGCAATGAACGCGCAAAGCTAGCACTCGACATTTATACCTATCGTTTGCGCTACTTTATTGGTGCGATGATTGCGGTCCTCGGTGGCGTCGATGTGCTCTCGTTCACAGGCGGCGTTGGCGAACATGACGACCTGATACGCGCTGAGGTGTGTCAAGGCTTTGGTTTCCTGAACCTCAAACTGGATGCGGAAAAAAATAAACAGTCGCCCGCAGACCAGGAGATTTCTACCGACGACTCAGATGTACGTGTGCTGATCGTGCATACCGAGGAAGATTGGGAAATCGCGAAAGAGTGTTGGAAGTTGGCACAGAAACAGTAGGTTTTTGGGGAGGCATGATGAAATGCCTGTAGGGACCGATGTATCGCGTCCGGGGGGCGGGGCAACGTGTCGGCAACAATTCTGTGCGGCAACGTGTACCCCTCCCCACCCCGGACGCGATACATCGGTCCCTACCAAACATCCCCTCATTTATTCTAATAAAACCTATTGTTTTACTGTTTGAATTATGCCGCGTAAATGCTCTTGCCATCGCCATCATATGATTCGTAAATATGCTGGAACAGTTCTTGCCATTTTAGTTCACGCAATTCCTGTGAGTAGGCAGGGGGCAATTCTGAGCGTAGTAGGTCACGCACAGCCTTTTTGACGGCGGCTTGCGCCTGTTGCTTTTTGCGCCAATCGAGGATGAGCTTCTCGCGTTTCAGCGTTTCTAGCAGAGTACGCACAATCCTTTTGACCTGCTCTTGCTCGCCGTTAGTGAGCGTAACTCCGTTCTCTTCGGACTTCATGAGCATATCAAAGACGGCCAGTTCTTCCTCGGTCAGTTGCTCGGCAAGATGACGCTTCTCCTCCGATTGTAGGTCCTCACGCACAAAGTCGAGCAGTTGCGTATAGAAGATATCGACGTTGGAGCTACCCGCGTTATAGTCGGCGATGATCTGCTCAAACTTTTCTTGATAATTGATACGACCCTTGTTGAGTTTCATCATAGTAGTAAGTTTGCCCGCGATAGCACTCCGCAGTTTTTCAGCTTCCGTGTGTTTGTAGGAGGTAGCAAATTTCTCACGCAGAGCCTCGAAGTCGATCTTGCTGAGGTCGAGATAGCGTCCCTCGCCATACTCCGTCGAGGTTTCACGGATGACGTACCGCCGCGCCACAATCGACATATCAACCAGCTTCTCTACCTCTGCCATGACCGAGCCGATATCCTCCTGATTCTCAGTGTCCATGCGAATCTTTGCGACTAACGCGACAAAGATATCGTACAGGGGCTTATAGTCGTTGGCTTGTGGATGCGGCAGAATAGCCTTGTAGAGTTGAGCAAAGAGGCGCGCCTGTTTCATAAAGCCCAATTTTACGTCCTCGCTGACCAGGAGCTTATTTTCCGCCTCGTCAAGCCACGCGAGACGCGTGAAGGCTTGTGTCTTCACAAGCGCAAGTGGGTCGAAGCCATGCTCCTGGCAAAAGACGATAAGCGTGTTCAACTCTAGTTTGAGCAATGCGACCAGTTCCTCCTTATCCTGTACGGGCATGTCGCCCTCTTCTATATTCCCATTGCTACCGGAGCCGTAGATTGCCAGAGCTTTTTGCAGGTTGCGAAAGATGCCGACGTAATCGACGATCAGGCCGTTGCGTTTGTCTTGAAAGACGCGGTTGGCCCTGGCGATGGTCTGCATCAGCGTGTGGTTTCGCATGGGTTTATCGAGGTAGATAGTAGAAAGGCTTGGCACATCAAAGCCTGTAATCCACATGGCGCATACGAAGATGATACGTAAGGAGTCTTTAGAGTCCTTGAATTTTTCTTCAAGCCTGCCTTTAACGATGCGTGTGCGATGCGGTATGATATCAAGTCCCTTCTGTGCAAAGAAGGTATCCTCATTTTGCGATGAGGAGATCATAACCGCCATGTCTGTTTCGAGCATGTAGGCGATTTTCTTTGCCAGCACTGCCCGTTCGTCTGTATCCTTGCTACTCCGTTCTTGCTCCTGCAAATCCGCGAGATAGTGTCGCCAATGCTTTTGCACTTTGTCGTACATTCGCACGGTGGTGAGTTTATCGATAGAGACGACCATCGCCTTGTCTTCTTCCAGGCGTCCGCGTCCCATAAATTGCTTGACGATATCTTCCGCGACCTTTTCCAGGCGGTCGTCGCTGGTAATGACCTGATATTCGCGCACAAACTCGCGTTGCAGCCGTTGCTCTTGCTGCTCATCCAGGCCCGCCTCTTCAAGCACACGCTCCATCGCGTCGTTGAAACTGGTATTGATGAACTCGACTTCGGGGATACGGTTTTCGTAATACAGCGCGACGGTGGTGCCATCTTCGATGGATTGACGAAAATCGTAGACGCTCACATAGTCCCCGAACACCTGACGCGTCTCCTCTTCGCTGTCGGTCATAAGAGGTGTACCCGTGAAACCGATAAAGGCGGCGTTGGGCAGAGCGATTCGCATATTGCGTGCAAGAGAGTCATACTGGCTACGGTGTGCCTCATCAGTGATGACGATAATGTTTGAGCGTGTCGAGAGTTCGGGGTACGTCTCGCCCTTCTCGACATGGAATTTCTGAATCAGGGTAAAGATGACGCGATGGTCGGCTCGTAACAGCTCTTTGAGGTGCTCACCGTCGGCGGCGCGGATGGCCTCTTCTGGTTCGGTTACGGCACCAGTATTGGCAAAGTTTTTGTAGATTTGCGTGTCGAGATCGTTGCGGTCGGTGACGATGACAAAGGTCCAGTTATCCTTAATCTTGCGGAGCACCTTTTGTGAGAAGAAAATCATTGAGTAGCTTTTGCCGCTGCCCTGCGTATGCCAGAACACACCGAGGCGACCCTGATTGTTGCGAATGCCATGCACAGCTTCAATGGCATTGTTGACGCCGAGGTACTGATGGTTGCGCGCGAGAATCTTGATGAGACCACCAGCAGCATTGCTAAACAGCGTGAAGTTCTCGACGATATCGAGCAGACGCCGTTTGTCGCAAGTGCCGCGCAACATCGTTTCGAGCGAGATAGCCGCCGCCTCGTCTTCGCTTTCAACGCGCTTCCACTCCATGAAGCGGTCCAGTTCTGCCGTGATGCTGCCCAGTAGACTCTTGCTGCCATTGGAGAGAATGATAAGAGCGTTGTACCAGAAAAGCTGAGGAATGAACTTTTTGTAATCGGTCAGGTTGCCGTGATATGCGTCCTCGACGCGGCGATGCGATGTTTTGAGTTCGCAGAAGATGAGGGGTAGGCCATTGACGTAACCGATCAGGTCGGGTCTGCGCGTGTATAAGTCGCCCTGTATTGTGAGTTGCGAGACGAGCAGGAAATCATTGTTTGTGTGCGTCTTCCAGTCGATAACAGAGACGCGCTCCTCGATTGGGTCGCCCTCGTCGTCGGTGTATTTGACGGGTACACCGTCCTTGAGCAACTGATAGACCTCGAAATTGGCATACGCGGGAGTGAGCATGGCACGTGAACGAGTCAATTCGTCGATGGCAAGCCGCAGCGCAACGGGTGGCAACGTGGGATTGAGCCTCTGCAATGCCTTTCGCAGGTCGCGCACCAGCACCACCTCTTCCAACGTTTCGCGTCCCAGCAAGCTCTTAGGTCCCAGCTTATAACGCTCCCCGAACGCGTTGACGGTCTTGTACCCAAGCTCTTGAAACAGCGCAATCGCGGGTTGCTCGATCAGCAAGTTCTCCGAGTTCTCGTTCATATCACCTCATATCCTCTTCGCCAGAAACTGCCCTTGCCATACGCAAAATGTCTTAAAACCTCGTTACTGACGAGCTGATATTTCCTGTAAGAGCCATGAGTTACCATCAGGGTCGCTGAAGGAGACATACTTAACGCCGCCCATATCGTCAACATTACTCACTTCAACACCTCGACCAGCAAGTAATTCGCGCGCCTCATGTATATCCGCAACGACCAAATGCAGCCCCTTGACTGAGCCAGGGTGCGTTGCAGAAATTTCGCCCATACCGCTCCCGATGACGATTGAACAAGCCGACCCAGGTGGTGTTAGCTGAACAACTCTCATTCCGTTCCCAGGCTGTACATCGTGGTCTGCATGGAATCCAACCTTTTCAACATAAAATGTCTTGGCACGGTCAACATCAGAAACGGGTATCGGCACAAGCTCAAGTTTCATATCCATTTTTCTTCCTGATCCTTTCTGCTTCTTTGAGCAGCATTAGGACATCCTCTTGCGAGTGTCCAACCTTTACACATCAGTTTTCCATTGTACATAACAATTCCCACATCATCATGCTTTGCGCGTCTTTTATGAAAAAACGATATCTCCTGTCTCCCATGAGAAGCTATCCTGTCGTGGCGCAGCCTCTTCTGGTTCAGCCATTGGCGTAGGATTGGCATTGCTTGCATCCCCTGCATCGTCGCCCACCTCAATATCCAACCCCTCCACATCTAGCTCACCTGATATGAGCTTAGGAAGCAAAAGGTCACGTGTGCGACGAAGGTTTGCGTTTTTTCGTTGCAAGCTTATAAATACTTTGAAATAAAGGAGATGCTAAATACCGAAAATTCTCGTGAGTGATTTCGAGTCAGGTTGAGCAAAATTAAAGTATTTATCAAAAAGTCAACTTGCAGCACTGTTGTCTGCTGCACTAGCACCCAGACATAGATTTGATAGCATTATCTACTAAACTCATCTGAACGCGCCATTAAATAAACGTACTCTGGACAAGTGTCTTTGAGCGCAAAACTATAAATTCTGTAGAGCCAATATGGCTACTTCGATATCGTCGAGAAGACAACAAATTGTACATATCCAGTTTTGCCGTTTTCAATACAAGGCGTTATACGAGCAGAAAGAGTATCTCCATTTTATGAATTTGAACCACTATTGCCAGTTCGACTCTTCGATATTTATCAATGAGCATGCGATACACATTTAATAAACTGCACATATAATACAAAAGGTTTCATCACCTTCTTTAGAATACTCGTGTCGATAGGGTCTACGAACATCTGCTGTATTAACCTTTACAATTCTCCACCCCTCTGGTATCATCCCAAGAGGGGACTCGACCATAGTATTCTTTTCGTGGCCGGGAAAGCGGAAATGCACAAACCATTCGCGGTACAGCGATTGCGCCATCTCTTCTAAGATAGCGATACGGCGTGTGTTGTTCTCGATCAGGTCGTCATAGGCCGAAAGGATAGCAGCAATTTTGCGTTGGGTGGGAAGTGGTGGTAGAAATAACGTTGAATTTTAGAGCATCAGGTACATGGCATATGTTCTACAGTAGCCCCTGAACCCAGTGCTTTAATTTGAGCTTGTAGATCAGTCTTCACTGAAAAGAGTACAGCATAGAATTTGCTATCTAGCAACTCAGGATTTACGTCTATACTAGAACAAGTCTTTGACCTAAAAATACAGTTTCAATTCCCTCTGTAATCATACCAACCTCACCAAGTGGGGCCTCTCTTGTAAAGATAATATCACCCTTTTGCGGTTTAGAACGCCGAGTCCATCGTTCAAAATTTTCTTCTGTTACATATTCTAACTTCTGAAACATCTATCCAACCGTCTTTGTTACATTTGTTGATCCAAGTAACATCTTAAATCCAGTTGGATAGTCTACAAAAGGAGCAGTCTTGATTTACACAGTCAATTATTAAACGCACATACACTCGTTTCGATTCAAACACGTTGCCATTTTATACCTTTATAATTACTCATCCCTCCACCTCCAACAGCTTCGCTACATTCACAGCAATCCGCTCTTCCAGTTCGTGGGCTTCGACATTCAGCACTTCTAGTTCCTCGTTCAAACTCTCAAGCTTGACTTTGAAGTCGATATCGTCTAGGGCGCGTTCGGCGACGCCGACGTAGCGGCCGGGGTTGAGGCTCCAGCCTTGCGCCTCGATCTCTTGTAGCGTGGCGACGTGGCAGAGGCCAGCGATATCGGCGTAGGTGCCATCGGGGAAAAGTTCTTGCATGCGAGCGGTGCTGCCGTTGCTACTTTCAGGTGCCTCGCCACGATAGAGGCGCACGATGTTGGCGAGCAGTTCGATCTGGTCGGGCGAGAAGTCGCGGTGGGCGCGGTCAAGCTGACGATAGATATGCCGTGCGTCGAGAAAGAGCACATTATCGCGCCGCTCGGTCTCGCGCTTACGTTTGTCGAAAAACCAGAGGGTGCAGGGCAGGGTGACGGTATAAAAGAAGTTGGAGCCAACGGAGACCATCACATCGACGACTCGCTCCTGAATGAGCTTCTGGCGAATGTCGAGTTCGGAGCCGCGTGCATCGCTGGCAGAGTTCGCCATGACGAAGCCAGCACGTCCATGCTCGTTGAGCGCACTATAAAATTCTTGTATCCATAGGTAGTTGGCATTGTCGGTGCGCGGCATGCCGAAGGGGTAGCGTGGGTCGTCCTTGATTTTCTCTTTCTCGACACCGTTGACGTTGAACGGTGGATTTGCCATCACAAAGTCAAAACGGCCAAGCGATTTATGCCCGTTTTCGTAGTAGCTATTGGCGCGTTTGATATCGCCGGAGAGACCATGTACGGCAAGGTTCATCTTACACAGCTTCATGGTGTCCTGCGTCTTTTCCTGTCCATAGACGGAAATGTCGGTGCCAGGGTTGCGCTGGTGATTCTCGATGAAGCGCGCACTCTGTACAAACATGCCGCCAGAGCCACAGGCGGGGTCGAAGATGCGCCCATGAAATGGCTCGATGATCTCGACGATCAGTTTGACAATCGAGGTTGGCGTGAAAAATTCGCCGCCGCGCTGTCCCTCCGACATGGCGAACTTGCCCAGGAAGTATTCGTAGACCTTACCGAAAAAGTCGCCTTCAACATCGACCGGAATGCCTGAAAAGGTTTTGAGCAGGGCGACCAGCGTACCTTTGTCGAGTTGATTATATTGTTTGGGCAACATGCCTGCCAGTTCTTCGTTCTCGGCCTCTATCGCCTTCATCGCGTCACTGATAGCCCTGGCGATATCCTCGCCCTCCGCAAGTTTGAGCAGGTTCGAGTAACGTGCCTCTTCTGGCAGAAACATCACGCCCTGCTCCTGGTAATCGGTCTTATCGGGTACGTAGCCACCGGATGTTTGCAGAAGTTTTTGTTGTACCTGCGTGAACTTATTGTCGGCAAAGCGTAGAAAGATCAGGCCCAACACCGGCGCGGAATATTCCGAGGCTTTGAGTTTTGAGTTAGCGCGTAGGCCATCGGCGGAGGCCCACAATTTCTTTTCGAGATCGGTAGAATTCGCTGGCATCGTCAAACGTCCCCACTTCTTAAGTAAATAATGTTGCACGAACCCACCAATCTTCGATTGGTGGGTTTCGTAGGGACCACATTTATGGCGTCCCCGCCCAATTCATTGGGCGAGTTCCTCTTCATCATCTTTCTTGCATGATCTCGCGCAATTATTGATGCATGATGAGGACTGCACATTGCTTCGCTCGTGCAGAGGACGCCATAAATGTGGTCCCTACGAACCAATCACATCAAGCTTAGCAGACCAATAGAGGTCTCATTCGTGCTTCCTGTAAATATCATATGTTTGTTCGCTAGTATAGCAGAGTGAAAAGGGAAAGGAAAGAAGGATGCATTTGATTTGTATAGATTTCGTCATGCTCACATTGAGCAAATCATGACAGCTTTGAGACAAATCATGTACCTTTGAGAACTATACTATGAATGTTCCCACAAGAAGGGAACAACATAACAAAGGTTTCTATAGACCAATAAAAAAAATGTTTACAGAGCCTAATAAAGGCAAGAAAGGTACAATCATGAAAAAGTTGTTATATGTTGGCGGCGGAAGTTTGTTGCTCCTGCTCGCTTTGATCTGTGGCGCGGTCTTCGCCAGTCCACTCCTGGCTTCGGCTCACGGGACCTCTACCAACCCGACCACGAAGACTGCAACCAAGGACAAGCATCCTGAGCGTGCTCCGTTGCGCGAGTTCACACGCAACCATGCCGACGAACTAGTTGACCGCATCGCTCCACAAATTCACTTGACCGCAGCACAACTTACCGAGAAGTTGAAAGATGGACAGCATCTCGTCGATATCGCTAAGGACAAGGGTGTTTCTCGTGAGGCATTGAAAGATATCCTCGTCAAGACCACCGAGGCATCAATTGACCTGGCACAGAAAAACGGCAAAATCGACCAAGCACGAGCAACCCTGCTCACAAAGTTGTTACACGATCATCCATTCGTGGTCGCTCATGTACTCCACCATCACTACTCCACCAAGAAGTAGCCTTCCACTGCGATAAAGCTTACTAACAAGATATTGAGTCTCTTGATACGGAAATCACTTTCTGTATCAAGAGACTCAATATCTTGTTTTGTGCAATTGTGTACCTTCTTCGATAGAAATCTACTAACCCATTTTATAGTATCTCTTCAATACAGTATCTCTTCAATAAAGAATTCTAATCGGATTGTAATAACTTTTCAATGTTTTTCCAATTATTTGCTCTTATATTATGTATATATACAAGCAAAAATCTTGTACAGATGAGTAGAGGAAGTTTAGAGTAGCAGCAACGTGAAGGATAGTACGCACGCATGAGCTTTATAGATACATTTAATACGTATGAGCAAGCACCGGTGTCCTCAGAACAGACACTTCCTGCAGCCCCTTTCCCAAGAAAACATGTACATTGTGTAGTGAACAGCCTGGATGATGCAGTACATGCTGTATACGCGCTACGCGCTGCTGGCTATGATGACAAGCACATTCATGTTATGTCGTGCTGGGATTTTGTTGAGGCAGCAGAGCAGAAGCATAGGCAACGGAGTGCGCTCTCTAAGATGCTGGCCTACTGTCATGCTTTCTTGGATGAAGGATTTGGCAATGTGTACTTACATGAATCCTATCGCAAACGTCATATCCTCGCGGTGCGCCTTTCCAGTCCTGAGCAGATGTATTCTGTCCGCGACATACTCCTATCACACAGCGCGGACCGCATAAAATATGTCGATACTTGGACAGTTGCTGATCTCACCTCGTCACCTGAGGATGCTGCCCTTTATGCCTAGTGATACAAGAACATGTTATAGAATCGCTTGCAGGCCGCTCGACAGTTGCTGGTTTGTAAGCTGGCCCACCTCTCTGCTCACAACCTTGCCTGCTTGATTGATGAAAATCGTTTGTGGCAGTGATGTTGCGTTGTATTGAATCACAGCCGAGCCACTACTATCCATCACAAGTGGATAGGTGATGTGGTGTTGCTGTAAGAAACTGAGGGCTGGATCGCGCGCTTCCTGGAAGTCGATGCCCAGGAAGACGACATTTTTTCGTTGAGCTTGCATCTGCTGCCAGGTCTGTTGCAGAAGAGGTGCCTCCTGATTGCAAGGAGCACACCACGAAGCCCAAAAGTTTAGTACCATCGCTTTGCCTTTAAAATCCGACAGTGAGAGTTTCTCCTGTGTAGGAGTAGTGTGCAACACAGTCAGCGAGAAATTGGGCGCGGCATGATTCACCAAAGGATCAGACGGTGTATGTGAGGCTGGTGTTGTCAACAGCGTCCAGAGCAATACCAATATCCCCACGTTGACCACCATCACAACGCCAAAGATGAGACGATAGCGACGCTTCTTGTTTATAGACCTTTGTACTGGTACATTTTCGATAGCTTCAGACATATACCGATCCGTTTCCCGACTCTACGTCGCGTTACACCATGCCTTAGAAGTGAATTACGCGGTCAAGCACCATTACAGCAAAGATCACAGCGAGATAGCAGTTTGAGTACCAGAAGAGTGTACGCGCCCAAGCCTTCGTCTGATCAAACATCAGGCGTACTGCCATATACACGAGAATACCGCCAAGCAACAAGGCGCAGACGAGATAGAAGATACCCATTGCATGCATAGCAAACAGCATCAGAGTCACGGCCACTAGCAGAAGCGAGTACAGGAAAATCTGCTTGTGGGTTTCACGTTCGCCCATCACCACAGGCATCATTGGTATATTCGCCTTCTCGTAATCTTTTTGGATCAGCAGCGAGAGTGCCCAGAAGTGTGGGGGAGTCCAGTAAAAAACGATGGCGAAGAGCCAGATAGCGGTCAAGGAAACACTATTTGTTGCTGCAGCCCAACCCACCAAAACAGGAACCGCACCAGCCGCACCACCAATGACGATATTTTGCGGCGTCGAACGCTTCAGTCCTAGCGTATAGATAAAAACGTAGAAGAGGATCGCTGAACTTGCCAGCAGCGCACTCAGCAAATTGACAAAAATGGTCAAGATAAAGAAGGCTACGATACCTAATATGATGCCGAAGACAAGTGCCTGCTGGGGTTGTACCCGACCAGAGGGGAGCGAACGACGCTGTGTGCGTCCCATTATCTGGTCAATGTCGCGGTCAATATAGCAATTGATACAGTTCGCGCTACCTGCCGCCATCGCACCACCAACCAGAGTGGCAAGCAAGAGGCCAAAAGGTGGTAGTGCTTGCCTGGCAATCACCATCGCAGCAGCTGTGATGCCAAGCAGTAGAACAGTAACGTGCGGCTTCATGAGGTTGATGTAACTGGGAATAGCCTGCTTGAGCAGTACAAATTCTCTTTGTGTTCTGCCTGGAACACTTAAAATGTAGGTAGAGCTTACTGAAAGCCAGGAAGCATGTTGCGATGATTTCATACTATTCCTCACTGCATTACTGCCGTTGTGGTAGCCATTGATGCATGCCAGCCTCTAGTCCGACGACTTCATTGCGAAGATCGGATTGACTATTCGAGTTAAGCGTCTCGAAGTAGAGTTGCTCATGACCAGTGGCATCTATGATAAATGTAGCTGGATCATGCAACGCACTCCCATCGGTATTCATCTGATCGTACACTTCATAGTTCTTGTACACCGCCTGGAGTTGTTGCGCTGTCCCTGTGAGGAACGACCACTGATGCAACATACCATGCTTGATAGACCATGCCTGCACTTCAGTTATGCTTGTTGCGTCAGGATTAGCATTGACAGCTATGAGCATAACCTGCTTGGAGGCTGTAAGCCCTAATTGAGTTTTAGCGTTATACAAAATATCAGCAGTTAGTGGACAAAGTGTTGTACAACGTGCGTCGATGAACGCCAGGACAATCTCATGTCCTCGCATGGAAGAAAGGGCAACAGGTTGACCGAATTGGTCGGTGAGATGAAAATCAGGAGCAATGCGCCCTTTTAACGGAAAGCCGCCGATGGCAAGGTCAGCCACCTGAGTAGCTTTTTGCGCGCGAGATGTTACAAGAAATCTATAACCCCACACTGCTCCTGTCATGAAAACAAGTACTAGTGTAGCAATAAAGGTTGCGAGAAACACTTTCTGCATACGGTCTGGATGCCGCATAGCGATTGCCTTTCACTACAGATGTAATTAGGCTCCCTACTAGCTTACCAATTTTCAATGAATAAATTTCGTAGGGACCACATTGATGGCGTCCTCTACACGAGCGAAGCAATGTGCAGTCCTCATCTTGCACCAATTATTGCGTGAGATCGTGTAAGAGAAAAATATGGATGCAACTCGCCCAATGAATTGGGCTTGGACGTTATAAATGCGGTCCCTACGATGATGCTGTGTTCTCGGCTATTCCTATCTCGTTATGGAGAAACTGCGGTTTAGCCGCAATAATTGTTTCATCCAACTCCGACGCCGCAAGCCACTGCTGTACAAGCATAGCGAACGCAATACCGAAAGGGAGATCACCAAATGTCCACATAATGCCCGCTCCGAATTGCTGATCCTGCAATGCCGAGAAGCCTCCGGGCCAATGCGTCATATGTGCGTAGGCATAAAGAGGTATCGGAGCGAAGCCGAGAAGCACTGCCAAAACAAGATTTTGCGCGATTGCGACGCCCACACATCCCAGGCGACCCAAATAGCCCATACGAGGGCGAAATGGTGGCGACGGTATCACTTGCGTCCAAAAGAGCACGCTAACGAGCATAAATGTCAGATGTTCGCACCAATCATGGATAAGATCATTTGTAAGCGCAAGGTTATACAGGGGCGGCCAATGCCATACCCACGTGCCGATAATCAGGATGATGCATGAAATGGCAGGGTTACGCAGCCAATGTTCTATGAAAGAGGCGGTCCTCCTGATATTCGGCGTTGCACACCTCTGCAAAAATACTCTTGTCCCACTAGGCAAGCCAAGCCACCAGGAGAGCAAAGGCGCACTCGCAACTAGAAGTGGGGCCATCACGACCAGCAACAGGAGATGCTGAACCATATGGACCCAGAAAAATTGGCTAGCGAGCATGTCAATGGGTGCAGCAGCAGCCAAAAGCAATGCACAAAGCGCGCAGAGAAAGAGAACACCACGCCAGAACCAGCGGTTCCTCCAATAGGCACGGATACCAGAACCTGTCAAAGAAGTGCTAGTACGCGCATCTTCTTTCGCCTGTTCCTCTTTGAGGAGCACACGCCAGCCACGAAAGTAGAGCATTTCAGCGGCAAGACACCCAACCAGGATAATGGGTGGGATAGGCCACCCATTTGCATCAGTCCAGATGTTCATCGGAGTTCCTTTATAGATGAGAACTACAGAACGATACTGAACAGCCACATAAGCAGACCAGCAATCACTGTGTAGTACCACCAGTAGCCAGTAACCTCGACGATGTAGCTTTGTCCCGTGAGCCTACCACGCATTATGCGCCCCAAAAGCAGGAGACCGATGATAGCGGTCAATGCAAGATGGAAGGCCGAATACCATGTCAGCAGCAAGATCAAACTTGCGTAAGCGTGGAAAGGTGCAGCATAGCCCAAAGTAACACCTAGCCAGATTTGGAATCCCAGAGACGCAAGCATAAACACCCAGGCAAGCACGTAAAATACGGTTTGCCCCGTCCCATCATTGCTTCTCGCTCTACGCTCCCAAAGGTAGTAAGAAAGTCCGCTCAACACGAGCGCAACGATGGCAAGCAGACCGGGTAGGAAGGCAGGACCATGATCTCCAGCCTTGAACTGACCAAAAGTGTTTAGGGTACTTAGATAGCCACCTGCGGCTAGCAAAGCAACTATTGATAGAGCATCAGACAAGATGAGCATGATTACAGCGATACGCGCTCGTCCAACCTTCACCTGTAGCGGAATGTGATGCATTTCCTCTAATGCGGTACTACTCATAGCATATCTCCTCTATAAACGATCAACGTTGTGATTGTGAAGGCCGACGAGGACGCGATACATTAGTCCCTACAATCAGCCCAAAAGCAATCAATTTTGTGGTTGTGACTGTGGAGGCGTAGCTATAGGTTCACTGGTAACAAGTTCAGATAAACCGAACCCTTCGTGTGCGGGTTCAGCTATTCCATACTCATAAGGTGTTGCGCTGATCACTGGCAAATGTTCAAAATTCTCAAGCGGAACTGGTGTTGGAACTGTCCACTCAAGGGTCTTGGCACCCCATTCGTCGGCGGTCGCAAGTTCACCACTTCTGATTGAAGTAACCACGTTGAACACTGTCACAAACACAGATGCGGCAATCACGATAGCAAACAAGCTGGCGATCAAGTTCGCAACTGCATACGGAGGTGCGACATTCGCTGACCAGCGTGGTTCGCCCTGTAGACCTGCATAGAAGAGCGCGATGAATGTGCCTAGAAAGCCGATCTCAAAAAGCCAGAAGTGCAATGCACCCAACTTTGCGTTGAGTCGGCGTCCCAGCATTTTGGGAAACCAGTAGTAGAAGGCACCGAAGAAGCCGAAGACCATGCTTCCAACAAGTGTGAAATGGAAGTGCGCGGTCACAAACATGCCGCCGTGAAAAATCTCATCGGTGGGCAGATCGGCCAGATAGATACCTGTGATGCCGCCGATGACAAAGTTTACCAGCATGCCTGCAACAAACAGCAGTGGCACCGTGACCCACATCTTACCACGCCAGAATGTACCGATCAGAGCAAGGAAGAAGAAACCAGTTGGGATAGAAATTAACTCTGTATCGAGCATGTACGGACCATCTAACGCGCTAGCTGAGCCACTTGTATAGAGGTGATGCCCCCAGACGAGCACACTCAAAAGACAAATGGTGATCAGACTACCAAGAAGCATACGACGACCAAATATCGTCTTGCGCGTAAAAACAGCCGTCATTTCTGCCGCAACTGCCATTGATGGCAAGGCAATCACGTACACTTCGGGATGCCCCATAAACCAGAACATGATGCTCGTACAGCCAGTTACTACCACCGAACGCGGCAATAAAGAAGGAGGTCTGGAACACTCTGTCCATCAAGACCATCACTTGTGAGAGCAGAAAGGAAGGAAACGCGGTTAAGCCAAGAACAACTGAGAGCACCACTCCCCAGACGAATATCGGGAGGCGCGCCCACGTCATGCCCTTTGCACGTAACATCGTCACCGTTGCGATGATATTCAGGGCAGCGACAGTGATAGAGATGGCGAAGATGATGATGGTAAAGCAGTACGCGTCCATGCCGGTTGAAAAAGACTGCACCGAAAGCGGTGCGTATCCTGTCCATCCTGTCGGAAAGCCACCAAGAAACAGAGTGGAAAAGAAGATAGGAATGGCCGAAAAAAGCAGCCAGTAACTGAGCGCGTTGAGCCGAGGAAAGGCCATGTCACGCGCCCCAATCATGATGGGGAGCACGAAGTTTCCGAATGGGCCGCTAATCATGATGATTGAGGCCACAATCATCAGAATGCCATGCATGCCAACAATCGTGTTATACGTCGAGGGCGTAAAGAAAATCGCGCCCAGGCACTGATTGTTCCAGGCGGATCATGAAGGCACCCATTGAACCAAGAAAAAAGAGCAAAAGCACTGTTGCAAGATATTGCATACCGACAACCTTATGATCGGTTGTATAGCGAAAGTAACGCCATAAGCCTTGATTTTGTCCTGCCAACCTCAGTTCTTCGTCTGGCGTTGGCTCATGACGAGCAAAGCCCCAATCCCAAACGCCGTTGAAGGCTCCTACGCCTACAAAGAAGAGCAGCGTCCAACCTGTATAGGCGGCAACAACTGAAGCATCAGGGTTATCTGGAGCAAAATGAGCTACGATTACATAGGCAATAACCGCGCCTATGACACCGAGCACAATACCAGAAACCACACTTGGGACAAGTTTCTGCCAAAGATTCATGCGTTTGGGTTCGCCCATCGCGGTAGCTTCATGGACGATGGTAGTTGTGCTCATGTATGCCCTCCCTGGCTTGTTATCCATGTATTGAATGACGAAGTACTCACGACCTTCACGGCCGACCACATGTAGGAATGGTAGAGTCCGCATAATTCTACACAAGCTACCGAGTACTCTCCAACCTGCGTGGGAGTCGTGATTGAGGTGATGGTCGTTTGCCCTGGATTAGCATCTACGCGTACTCCAAACGCACGGATTGCAAAGCCATGCAGGACATCCTTTGAAGTGACATTGAACTGTACGGGACGATTGACTGGCAGTTCAAGTACCTGACCCTCACTTGCTACGCTGTACTGTGGATAATAAAACGTCCATGCCCATTGTTGCCCTGTCACTTGCACAAGCAGAGGAGCATTGGGCGAGGCAACCGTATCCTGATAGAAGCCAAAGAGACCCCAAATTAGCAGGAAGAGACAAAGAGTACCAGTGATACCCATCCATCCAACTTGCAGCATCGGTCTAGGCTTGAGGGGAATCGCATCCTCTGTAGTTCTCTCCTTAATCCTGAAGGCGAACATACTATAAGCGAGAAAGACAAAAACAAACAAAGCGACAGGAATAGCTAGAGCGGTAAACACGACAAGCGTGGTGTTATCAGCAGCACCAAGATCGCTCGCGGCTACAGGAAGAATGAATTGAGCCAGGAGGCTCCACGCTACGATTCCAATAATGGAGAGCACGATCCAGAGCGTCAGTACGCGACGAAAATGATTTGGTGCAGCAGGTACTGGAGTATCACTGCCCGTATTGCCAGCAACGTTGGCTTCAGACATCTTGTCCTCCCTTAGTAACTTGACACTTTCAGTGTTCCTGCCATGTATCCGAGCGTGGACATTGGTCCACCAAAACCTTCGTTATCTGCTTGCAGCCCACTACCACAAGGGTCATAGCAATGCCAGATGTAGTTACCGGAAGGTCCTGTCCGAAACTGGAAACTGATGGTATTCGGGGTCGGATAACTATTCCCATTGATAGTTACAGGCGTGGGAGCATTGTCCGGCGTACCCATGATAGGCACACTAACAAAGAGTGGATAGTCAGCGTTTGGAGGTGATTGGAGTGTAAAGGTGTGTGCTACCTTATCAATACTCATCTGTGACATGGGATGATTGTTGACAACTTCAACACCGCCAATGGTACCTCGTACCTGTCTGAAGAAATCGTTGTGTAAGTCGGAGGAACCATCGTAATTCGTGATTACAACAGTGATGATGCTGTTCGGAAGAACTTCAAAACTCGTAGAGGGACAATAACTGACCCATGTTGGGTTTGGTCCACCACCATCGCCGTGGCACACCATACTGTCGGGGAATGTAGATAATGAGAGGGTTGCACTATTAGGGCCAGTTTTCTCTGCTCGCACCACCATATCAGGTTCGTGACCAAGTGCGGTTATAGATTGAAGCGACAGCCACACACCTGCTACAATAGCAAAGCCTAAAATAAGCGAGCCTATAATGCCGATGATAAGACGTGATGAACTCAGTTTCATATCAGACCTCCATGTCCGTGGCGCAAAACCAGAAACTGTACGTTTACCGTTTGGAGAACAGTAATCAACTTTGGCGAGCAACTACGCTCTTGTGTACGTTTACTGTTCAGGCATAAATGTCAGCAAAAAACCAATCGTTCCTACAACACCCTAGCAAGTTTCTAAGAAGATTGGAGATGGTAGAAATTTTCCTCCTATCTTGTATAATGTCAATAACTCAAGTGTAACATAAGTACAGCCATATCACAATGATTTTCTCTTCCTTTTTCTGTTTATCACAGCTATAGTGATAGAATGAAAAGAGATACCTTAAAACAAAAGAGAGTTAGCCACGCTATTATCGAAGGGAAACATGATGCATTCTCTCTTACGCATATGTCGATACCTCTTTTCCCTCTCTCTGCTCTTATTGCTAATAAGTTTTTGCGCTCCACACGTGCATGCCGATGGTGGTGCTCCTCAACTTGCTTATATAGCAGGGGCGTCTCAAGGTATTAGCGTCATTGATATCGCACAACAGCGTGTAACGAGGACAATCCCAATGCTGGGCGACCCTCATGTAGTCTTGTTAAGCCTTGATGGACATGCGCTGTATGTTACACAGCCGATGCTTGGACGTGTTACCGTACTAGTGGCGAAAACGGGGAAGACGCTTTGCACGACCAGCCTTCCAGGTCAACCATCACTACTAGCGTTAAGCTTAGATGCAACGGTTCTTTATGTAGCTGGTCGGGGAGATATCAGTGTACGTGCGCTTGACCCTACAACTTGCGTCGTGCGTCATGTCTTCGAGACACATGAAGCTATTTATGGTTTGGCGGTGGCGGCATCTACGGCTGCAGATGCGACTCCCTCAACACCCAATCAACTTTGGATTGCTGGTCTCACCGCTCTTACGATCTTCGATGTAAATGGGCACCTGCGAGGTACAGTTCCCATTGCTGGTGGACCACAAAATATCAGCATCCCTGCTGGCTTCACGGCGTATGTTACCACGCGTCAAGGAACTGTTATTGCGGTTGACTTGAACACGCAACGCATCATACATACTCTCCTTGCAGGTGGGGAGTTTGGTCCAATGGACTATGACGCAACCACTGGCGAGGTGTATGTGCCAGATGAGCGGCACAATCAACTAGATGTACTGGTTCCTGTTACGGCAGAAGCAACAACCATACCGCATGAGCCTACGCGAATTCTCCATCTTGGTGCCTCACCACAATCGGTTGCCATTACCAGCGACGGACAGCTCGGCTTCGTGGCACTCTCTAACGGACATACACTCATGCTCGACATTCCGCAACGATATATCCTCACAAGTATCACTGTTGGTGGCACTCCACACTTTATCATCACTGGCCTTTATCCGCCTGACCCTGTATCCCCATCCAAAGACGCAACCACTACTAGTCAAGGATTTGTCATACGTGTTCTAGCAGTTCTAGCTACAGTAGTGGTGACTATCTTGCTGGTTGTGCTTTGGCTCTTTCGACGACGCTCCCAAAAGCAATTTATCCGAACGCCGCGAAGAACATTTTGAGGGTGCGATTACACACCCTGGGTATCCAATCCCTAGAAGCTTTCAACAATAGGGGTTTGGAAGAAGCGAAGGGAGGTCTGGTAGGGACCGATTGATCGCGTCCGGGGGGTGAGTGGGGCAACGTGTGCCCCACTCACCCCCCGGACGCGATCAATCGGTCCCTACAGGCATTTCGTCGTTAAGCCTAGGCTTATAAGGGGTCTCCTTGACTGCGATTACGCGTTCTCAGTTGGCGACACATAGGCGTGCGTGAGTGCAACAAAACCTTTTCTAAGCGCAACAATCGCGATACCAATCGCTATGAGCCATACGATAGCACTTGTCACAAGCGATACAATCCAGCGACCCTCAATTTGGCCTTGCGCCAGATTATTCACATCCCATACAAGAGAAGCAACCGTATGTACAACCATTGTCAGCGTAATCAGCGCGGCAAAAACGAATACAACCCGTGCTGCGCGTCGGTTCAATTGAGTTGTGGTGATAAAGAGAACTGCTGTAGCAAGAGCTGCAAAAGGGGCTTGAACCCACCATAGGTTTGTTCCAAAATCGGCCAGTGTCGAAAGACCAAATGGTGGTGCTTGATTGGGTGGGAAGGTATACATATAGAAGTAGTAGACGCTAAAGAGCGCCGGCACAACAAAAAAGAGTATATTGGTGAGCAAGATAAAGAACGAGAGACGAAACTTGCGTGTACCGATAGCATCCCTAAGTTTAGCAATGAGAAGCACAAAATTTCCTAGCAAGAGTTCTGCCGCTATAATTTGCGAAAGTGTATCAAGGAGAGAGCTAAACCCATATTGTATGTCAAAGGCGAAAGCAGGAAGGAGTTCAATGATAATAATTGGCAGTACAAAGCAAATTGCCGCTAAGAGTAATCGTCCACGTTGTCGCGCTACAATAGCTTGTCTCACGTAATTGATTAAAATGAATAGATTGCCTACTACAAGTAGCAAGAACAAGAATTGCCAACAACCGTTTGCGATAACTAGGCTAGCTGGTGGGGGAGGCGATTGATGTACGCCGGGCGACAGAAATGGCTGAACGACTCCTACAACAACAATAGTTGACCAAAGAGTGACACAGACAAAAGCAATAGCGAGAGCATAAAGAAAAACGATGTTGTTCACGCGCAGACGCCTGAGCGCAAAGAACGCTGTTTCGCTATTGTAATAGGGGTCCATACGTGCGTCAAGCGCGCCGAAGAGCAGATCGAAAAGAGTGAAGAACGTGATCTTATGATCTTCTAACACCGCCCTCATTTCAGTTTCATATCGCTCGCGCCAAGCGTGTGGGTACAGCTTCATTATCCAGGTAACAATGTTCATGCTTCTCTCCTTTTTAAAGAGCCAACTTCAACATACTTACGATAAAGCAGGAAGGCGTTGGACACTGGTTTCAACAATACGCTGCATGGTCGCAAGTTGCTTACGGAACGCGGTAATACCTTCCCCTGTAATTTTATATGGACGACGCCGTTCCTCAGCAGGTAAGGGTTCGATCCAGCCTCGCCGCTCAAGGCGAGAAAGCGCACCATACAGTGTTCCTGGTTCCAACTGTGTCCCGCTGAAGTTCAGAATATCCTCCATCATAGCGTAGCCATGTTTGGGTCCACTCGCCAAACTAGAGAGGATGAGAAATGAAGGATCAGTGAAGCGTCCTAAGTCGGACTGGTCTTTATGCATGACAAACCTCTCACAGGTAAAGCATTTTTCTATATCGTATCGCTTAGTACGTGTCACTGAATAATAACAGGAAATGTTGTGCGTGTCAAGTAAAATTGCAGGAAAGACCCTTCTTTCAACCGTCGGGGGTTGGGCAGGCATAACGAGGCACCTGTAGGGACCGATTGATCGCGTCCGGACAACGTTTCTGTGCGGCAATGTGTGCCCTTCCCCACCCCGGACGCGATCAATCGGTCCCTACCAGACCTCCCTTCGTTTCTTCCCGAAAAACCTACGGTTGAAGCAGGGAGACCGCAAGAGTCTCCCTGCTTCAATTAATTCATGTTATACTACTCTCATGAGAGCAATCTAACTACGAAGAAGTGGAGTACGGCTTTTATGCTCAACGAGGCATCGATACAGGCGGTCAACGAAGCTACATTCTCGCAGCATTTTGTGAGGCCGTTGTGCGACTCGTATTGTTTCGCCAATCTGCCAGCGACGATTGAGTTTTTGTTGACGGGCAAGGGGCAAAGCCCCCTGCCACGTGATGTCTTTGGAAGTTTGCCCACGCACTATGATAAAATTGTTTTTTTCTTTGTCGATGCGTTTGGCTGGCGTTTCTTTGAACGTTACGCCGAAAAGTATGATTTCCTCAAAACAAGTCTGAAACAAGGCACAGTGTCCAAGATCACATCTCAATTTCCTTCAACAACTGCCGCGCATGTTACCAGTATCCATACAGGTTTGCCCGCTGGTCAGAGTGGCGTGTACGAATGGAACTATTATGAGCCGCTCGTAGACGCGCTGATCTCTCCCCTGCTCTTCTCGTATGTAGACTATGCGGAGGGCGAGAAATTCAAGCGCGATACCGTGAAGAAAGCCAATATTCCTGCCGAAGCATTTTTTCCGCACCAGACACTCTATGACAGTCTTAAATTCACAGGGCATCACCTCACATGTCCTACAATTTCAGAACTACACACCCTCCACCTACTCCGATATTGTGTTTCGTGGAGCGAAGACGCACCCATATGCAAGCATTGAGCAAGCTTTATTTTACCTGTCCGAACTCGTCACGGTTGAGAGTGCGCCGCCCTCGTACTATTTTGTCTATTTTGACCGCATCGACGCCGCTTGCCACCACTATGGCCCCTCTTCAAAAGAGTTTGAGGTAGAGGTAGACAATTTTTTTAAGGCCATGCAAGAACTCTTTTATAAAAATATTCAAGGTAAGGCAAAAGATACGTTGATAATTATGACCGCCGATCATGGACAGGTGGAGGTCAACCCTAAGACAACCTACTATCTTGACAAGGATTTGCCGGAATGTATACCCTACCTCAAAACAAACCGTCAAGGGCAAATACTTGCACCCGCAGGTTCAGCACGAGACATGTTTCTTTATGTGGATGAAGAGCATGTTAACGAGGCGGTTGCGTTACTACGCCAAAAGTTAGAGGGACGAGCCGAGGTCTACCCAACACAAGAACTCCTGGCACAACACTTCTTTGGGCTAGCCGAGCCATCGCCTACCTTTCTAGCACGTCTTGGCAATGTCGTTATTTTACCTTATAAAAACGAGACGGTCTGGTGGAGTCAGGGCGGAAAATACGAGATGCGTTTCCTCGGTCATCACGGTGGACTAACACGCGAAGAGATGGAAATTCCATTAGTGCTGATGGCGTTGTGATGCCACCGTCACTCATGGAAATATTTATAATAAGGAGCACTTGTCATGACTACACAAGAGGTAACATCGCAGATTGACCTTCTTTGCCGTAGCAAGGAGGAGATACGCGCGATTCAGGACGCACGTTTTCAGCATCAAATCGCGCTCTGCTTCAAAGCACATCCCCACTATCAGGAGGTATTCACCCGTCTGCACCTTACTCCCGACGACTTCAAAACGCTTGACGACCTGCACAAGTTGCCCGTCACTACAAAGCAAGACTATATGAAAAACCCGCAAGCCTTTCGGTTGAACGCATTGCCGGAATTTCTGCCACAAGAGCGTATTCTGTGGGATGTGAGCTATACAACCGGTACAACGTCGGGTATGCCAACGCCGTTTTTTAACACGACACATGATTATTTTGCTACGCTCGAACATCTAAAACGCCTGTGTGACATTGTTGGAATCGTAGAGACTGATACCGTGATGAATCTCTTTCCGCTTACTCCTGTGCCGCACATCGGTTTTTTACGTACTCGTGATTATGGCGCGATTGTAGGTGCGGCAGTGGTCAACGCGCTAACTGGCACGCCCTATCCCGCCTACCCTATACATCGGCGTTTGGATGACGCGGTACGTATGGTCGAGCGACACAAGGGGACAGTGCTTAGTGGTATCGTGAGTTATGTGAGGCGGGTCGTCATGCGTGCGGAGGAACTTGGGGCAGACTTTTCGCATGTACGCCTCGTGTCAGCACTTGGCGAACCATGTCCACGCGGAATGCGTGACGACATGCGACATCGACTTGTAAGGTTGGGCGCAAACGCTTCCGAACTGGTCATAGGCAATTCGCTCGGCTTTACTGAGATGCAGGGAAGTACAGGCGAATGTGTCGAGATGGGTGGAGGTCATAATCCTGCGCCCGATCAATTCTATTTCCAGGTTGTCGATGAGCAAACTCACAACCCACTGCCCGATGGTGAACGCGGCCTCTTCACTGTGACGCATTTAGATAGACGTGGAACGGTGCTGTTGCGCTATATTACTGGTGACTTGAACGCAATTAGCAATGAGACCTGTCCCCATTGCGGACGACAAGGACCACGCGTTGTCACTAACACCATTCGTACTGCTGATTTAGTCAAGCTCAAAGGGACACTAATCAACCCCGATTTTATCAAGGAGGCAATCGCCACCGTCGATGGCATCGAAGAATATCAAATTGTCTTCACCAAAGAACACCCTGATGATCCCTACTCTAGCGATAAGTTGCTCCTACGTGTTGCCAGCCAACCCGATCAGCAAGAACGCGTCAAAACACAACTGATTGCAAAGGTTGCGGAAGCTGCCGAGATGCGTCCAACCATCGAATTTGTCGGCATGAGTGACATCTTCGATCCAGCCAAAACGCTCAAGTCCACAAGAGTCGTGGATGTGCGTCCTGTGGAACAATGATATATCAATAGGTATAAAATGCAGGATTGACACGTTGTGTCAATCCTGCATTTTATACCTATTGATAATTTTTTACTCGTAACGCAACACTTCTAATGGGCGTACTCGGACAGCACCCCATGCAACAAGTGCGGCAGTCAACATAGCGAGTGCTGCTGAGCCGGCGATAAGCGCGAGGGCGATACCACTGTTGACACCAAATTCGGACTTGAAGAGGAATGTTCCGAGCAGACTTGTCACAAGCGTCACCAACAACACCGCGAGCAATGCGCCGATGCCACCGACCAGACCATTCTCGATGAGCACTTCACTCAAGATGGTTCCACTGGTGTAGCCTACTGATTTCAGAATACCAAGTTCGCGTCGGCGTTCCAACATCGCCAACGCAACCGCGTTAGCAATAATGATGATACCTGCTAACAGCGAGAGCGAGGCAATCGTGGTCAGCGTCAACAGAATGTCATTCAAGAACTGATTGACGATATTGCCAATATTCGCAAGGTTGACGACGAACGCATTCGGCACCGTATTACCGATTACATCAACGGCCTGGCTCACCTTTGCCGGGTCAATCTTCATGTAAAACACCGATTGATTGAGTCCTGCTGGACTAAGAGCTTTTACCGCATCGGCTGAGCCAAGGATAGGATACAGATTCGACCCCAACGATAACTGTTGATACGACCCGACGATGGTTAGCGTTTTCTCTGTGCGACGGTCAAGGCTTGCGAAAGTGATCGTGTCGCCTATCTTCAAATGTAGAGGGTCCTCCGCGAGCAACTGGTAATTCACCAGGATGTTGTTTGTACCAGCATCGGCCGAGGTAAGGTTGCGTCCATTCTTAATCGTCAGATTTTGCGTGCTGGGCAACTGGTTGTTGCCGAGATCATAGCCCTCGATACCACTTAGGAAGTAGAGAGTGCCGCCACGCCCCAGGTTTGTTGTCGATGCCTTCGAGTCATCTTTTGGCAGAAGCGACAGGATTGGTGTGCCGTTGATAGACACAGGTGCCAGTGTCGCCAGATTTCTCTGCTGCGAGACGGACAGGCCAGGAAGGGCATGCAGCTTGTTATGTAAAGCGGCAGTATCATTGCCCGACGTAATAGAGATCACGTTAAAGTTCAAGGCTGTGGCGAGAACGCCATTAATTTTGTCGCGCAAGTCCTGTCCTAATACCAGGATCAAGCCAATTGTGAAGACACCTACGAATAGGGCAAGCATCGTAGTAGCAGTACGTCCCTGTGTGCGTCCAAGATTGCGGAAAGCCATCTTTGTTGTCGCCTTCGCTGGACGTGGCAAAAACATAATGATCAGTCCTAGTAGAGACACAACAATGAGCAAAACGCTGAAAGTAAGCGAGAACTTATAGAGCAGGGCCGCAATCGCTAACCCGATCACCACAAGGCCAAGCAACCAGATGTTGAACTTTTCAGGCACAGGTAACTTGCTCACAAGGAAAATGATCAGTACCAGGAATAGACTCAGCAGGCCCAGGAAGATGAAGGTACCGTAGACCGAGACCAGACCCAGGAAGACATTGTTATTCAGAATGACGATTGCCAGACCACAGAACAGTACAGAGAGGACGGCGAGTAAGCCGATGGTAAGAAACACACTACCCACTCCTGCCCCTTCCGGCACATCGCGGATAACATTCAACGGGCGAATATTGGCAGCCTGCACGATAGGCAAAAGACCAAAAATCAATGCCGTCACAAGTCCGATGAGCACACCCCCAACAATGGTGAGCGGGTCAAGCGTAAAGGGAATATTCAGGCCAAATGTCTGCTGCACAAGGTTGCGTACAAGATAGCTTACACCCGTTGCGGCCGCTGAACCAATCACGCCACCTGTGAGGCCAAGCAAGCCAGCTTCCAAACCAAACAACAGGTAGAGATCAAAGCGACGATAGCCCGTCGTCTTGAGCATGGCAATCTCGGTCTTGCGACGTGACAACAAAACCTGCATCGTGTTGACAATACCAATGCCACCAATCAGAAGTGCAAGCAGTCCAGAGATTTCCAGGAAGTTTCGGATATTATCAACCGAAGCTTGCTGCTGCTTCAATGCACTAGCGGCAGTCTGTGAGGTCGAGATGGGAAATTTACCCTGGATTTCCTTCGCCACACTGTCGGCCTGTGCAGGTGTCGAGGTCGAGACATCCACAGTGTCATAGGTCACAGCTTCTTTTGGCGCGGCGGCCTTATAATCATTTATTGAGACCAGGACAACACTACCCGCCTGTGTCAGTACGCCTGTCTCGGAGACAATACCAACTATTTTAGCGTGAATGGTGCGCCCGCTTGCCTGCTGTGATGAGGCATGAATATCAATAGCATCGCCAACTTTTTTATGATACTGATTGGCGAACGGAACAGTAACAATCACCTGATTGTTTTTGAGCAGATTCGATATTTTGCCATTGGTTGGATTAGTAAATGTCGGTGGCGTCACCACTGGATAGGTCGCAGGATTCACAGCTTGCAACGTAAAACTTTGTCGTGTCGAACTGTTCAGCGTGACTCTACCAGTCGCGTTGACGATAGGTGTATAGTCAGTGATTTTATTATTTGACTTGAGTGTATTAAAGTAGGACAGGTCGTCCTGCGTAAAGGGCTGATTCGACGACGTGACGGAAATGTCGCCACCATTGGCATCGCGTACATTGCTATTGAAGGCACCATTAATCATGAGGCCAACAAGCTGCAAGGCCACAATCGCCATCACACCAACGGCGACACAAAAGATTGCCAAAAGTGTGCGTTGCCCACCTCGGAACAGCGAACGCGTCGTATAGTTAAAGTACATCGAGGTCTTCATTACTGCGTAATTCTCCCACCCGTGTTGTCGATGGAAGCGATCAAACCATCGACGATACGAATGGCTCGATCAGCATGGCGTGCGACTTCAGGGTCATGTGTAGCGATGATAAAGGTTTTGCCTGTGCGGTCGCGCAGGTCGGCAATAAGTTTAAGCACATTTTCGCCATTCTTGGCGTCAAGGTTTCCAGTTGGCTCGTCGGCAATCACAAATGCGGGGTCGGTTGCCAATGAACGCGCAATAGCGACACGCTGTTGCTCACCACCGGAAAGCTGGCTTGGGCGGTGTGAGAGGCGATGCGATAGGCCAACAAGCGTAAGCAATTCTTTAGCTCGTGTCGATGGAAGGCCCTTGTGTTTGCCAACATAAAGAGGGACTTCAACATTTTCCTGCGCGGTCAGCGTTGGAATCAAATTATATGCCTGGAACACCATACCAATTTTGTTGTTTCGCACCGAGGCCAGTCGGCCCTCGCCCATACGTGTAATGTCTACTCCGTCAATTAACACCTGCCCATCGGTAGGATTATCAAGGCCCGCAATGATGCCAAGCAGAGTACTCTTACCGGAACCGGAAGGCCCCACAATAGAAACAAATTCGCCATTCAAAATCTGAAAACTGATGCCCTTAAGGATGTCGATACGCTCACGACCAAGGGGTAAACTCTTCGTGATATTGCGTACATCCATAACAACCTTGCGGTTGGAATCAAGCGTGGGCGTAGTTGCATACTCTGACCCCTGCATCGTTTTTATATCTTCCATAATGAAACAGAACTCCTTCTTCTCTCGTCAATTGTTCGTATCTTCTATCTATAAACACACTTTTATGTATGACGCTGTATCATAGCGAGTCGTATATAGACCAAAACCAAGGCATCTCCTTGTTGGTACTTTCACCAGTAGAGGTTTTGGTAGGCACGACGAAATGCCTGTAGGGACCGCTTCATCGCGTCCTTGTCGGCGGTGGATTGCCACCAGGACGCGATGAAGCGGTCCCTACCAACAGCGTCTCCGCATTCTTTCATCAAACCGCATTATCAGTCCCTACCAAACATCCCTTCGTTTCTTCCCAAAAACCCTACTGTTGAAAGCTGGGTGGACAAATAAGACCTTATATCTAGCATACTAACCTACACATAGCTACGTAATGAAACAACGAAGGTTGTAGTCCTCTTCCTGATTGAACGTGTATAAACGTGTTTCATCAAAAGGTACAAAATATAAGAAAATACTTAGGTTCTGAGTCGTGTATATGCAATATGAAGCAACTATGCTATACTGCACTCGACAATTATGGCAGAATGCCACGTTCCTCATAAGGGACGTTCTTCATTGCGCCCAAAGAAGAAGACGGGCAATTCAGTTATGTAGTAGTCTACCAATCTTCGATTGATGGATGTCGTAGGGACCACATTTATGGCGTCCGAGGCGCAATTCATTGCGCGAGTTCCCTGGTGTCAAGCGTAATGGAGAGGATCTCGCCCAATGAATTGGGCGTGGACGTCATAAATGTGGTCCCTACGAATTTATCAATCGAAGATTGGTGAGCGAGTAAGGACCAATGTATCGCGTCCTATGTGGCAAGTAAGTATGTATAAGGACGCTATAAGCTAGTCCATACATAAGCATTTGTAAGTTAGTTAATCATGGTGAGAGGAAATAATACTTATGCGGCGAGGAACACTCACACTCCTCTTCTTCATTATCTTGTTGGCGGTGGGCGCATCATATGTCATATTTTGGCCCAACCCGGATGCGAAGACAGGTCAGGCGTTTCACGGCATTTCTAACCCATTTACCTTTAAGCAGGGGTTGGATTTACAGGGCGGTGTGCGCGTCCTGCTCGTACCATCAAACGGTCAGAATCCTACTTCTGATGAAATTGAAAACACACGTACACAGATCGAGAATCGCGTCAATGGCGGTCTCGGCGTCAACGAACCAAGTATTCGTACACAGCAAACCGCTGGCAAATACAGTATTGCCGTTGAGTTGCCTGGCTTAAATGGTGGCAACCAGCAGCAGCAGATCGAAACACTCTTGAAGAGCGGTGTGCTTGAGTTTTGGGATACTGGCACGACCAGTGTGCCAGCAGGCTCAGCATTTGATCCCACTCAATACGCGACGAGCAACGGTGGCACAAAACCACTCTTTACCGGTAAAGACCTGGACCCCAACCAACTGAGTGTTGGTCAGAATTCACAAACTGGCGGCACTGGCTACGTCATTAACTTTGGTATGCAAGGCGCGGCCTTCGGACGATTGGGCGATTTTACGAAAGCACATATCGGAGACTACTTTACAATCACTCTGGATAGACAGGTCGTTTCTTCGCCAGTTCTCCAAACACAACTTCCTGGTACGGGTCAGATTACGGGTAATTTTACTCTCGATCAGGCAACTCAACTCGTGAACGTGCTCAAATACGGTGCGCTCCCTGTGCCACTGCAAATAGCAAGTTTTGAGACCGTTTCGCCAACTCTCGGTCAGGATGCGATTAACCGTAGCATTATCGCGGCTATCATTGGACTCAGTATTGTGGTCCTATTCATGCTGCTTTACTATCGCTTGCCTGGAGTACTGGCAGACGTAGCACTCATGCTCTATGCCGCCTTCACGCTTGCCATCTTCAAACTTCTCGGTGTTACACTCACGTTGGCTGGTATCGCAGGTTTTGTGCTTTCAATTGGTATGGCGGTAGACGCGAACATCCTGATTTTTGAGCGTATCAAAGAAGAGTTACGCGCAGGTCGGTTGCTCTCTTCAGCAATTGATATTGGTTGGAGACGCGCATGGCCCTCGATCCGCGACTCAAATATCTCGACGCTTATTACCTGTGCGGTGCTGTTCTTCTTTGGCAGCAACTTTAGTGCAAGCATCATCGTTGGCTTTGCCTCGACGCTATTCCTGGGTGTTGTCGTGAGTATGTTTACGGCGGTTGTCGTCACGCGCACCTTGCTGAACTTGCTTATCCCAACGGGCGTTGTCAACCATCCCGCGTTGTTTGGACTGCCTACTGGCTCAATTGCCACTGCCACCTCATCGTTGGCACGGCGAAATAGTGCAGTGTAGAGGAGTATGTTGTGTTTAATCTCGTAAAATATCGTTGGGTATTCATTATCATTTCGCTTGTGGTCATCGTGCCAGGGCTAATCTCGCTCATCTTCACGGGCCTCAATGTGGGTATTGACTTCCGTAGTGGTGCTACCATTGACTTGCGTCCACAAAAGCCGTTGAAGGTCGGACAGGTACAAGCGGCCCTCAAGTCGCTCAACTTGGCGGATCTACAGGTTGTGCTTGGCGATGCAGGTACTAGCGCAACACAAGCAGGGAATAAAATTGTTTGGGTGCGCCTCAATACACAAATCGATGGAACCGTACAAGACGCAATTACTACAGCGATACAAAATAAGTATGGTAGCGCGGTCAAACCACCAGCGTATTCCGATCTCCCTGGTCCTGATGGGAAACTCTTCACGCTGGTCACGCTCACAGGTTTTACTAATACACCTCAGTTGAGCGATATACAGACAACACTTGCCAAGTTGCCAAACACAGGAAGCACTGGAACGACGGTTGCTACTGGGACAACACCTACCACGACAACAGGGACACCAGTTGCCAAGGGAACACCTACAGCAACAAGCACTCCGGTAGCTTCAGGTACACCTGTCAGTATTGTGAATGTACAGCAAGGTGGCACAACCCAAATCGTGAGCCTTGCAACAACAACAACCATTGGTGAGAAAGACCTGCCAAGAGTGTATGGAGCGTTGTTGAATAACGCTGGCTCATATGTTGCACTGAACGGAAACTACGAAGTGAGTCCATCGGTTGCGAGTGACACCATCCGCAACTCTATCTTCGCAGTCCTAGCAGCATCGATACTGATTCTGCTTTACATCTCGTTCGCGTTCCGCAAGGTATCAAAACCCTGGCGTTATGGCGCATGTGCAATTATCGCCTTGCTACATGACGTGTTGGTAGTGGTTGGTATCTTCTCAATTCTGGGTTGGGCCTTACATATTCAGATAGACTCTCTGTTTATCACCGCCTTGCTGACGGTCGTTGGTTTCTCGGTTCACGACACCATTGTGGTGTTCGACCGTATCCGCGAGAATATGCAGCGTCGTACCTCTGAAAGCTTCGACGAGGTGGTAAACGCGAGCCTTGTGCAGACATTGGCCCGTTCGCTGAATACATCGTTGACGGTTATCTTCACCTTGAGCGCGTTAACACTTTTTGGCGGCACAGGCAGTGTGCATAACTTCACACTTGCCCTGCTGATTGGTATCGTGAGCGGAACCTACTCATCCATCTTCAACGCCAGTATGTTACTGGTCATGTGGGAGAAAGGCGAGTTGAGTTTCGGTCGTCGCAAACCTGTTGATGGTCCAAAAGTTGGCGAACGCGAGTTTGCACGAGCACGAGGATAAATAGTAGATACAAAAAACAAGAATGAGCGTAATGGCATATGTCCACTACGCTCATTCTTGTTTTTTGTATAATAGGGCTATGAAAGACATGTGTTTCATTAAGAAGAGGGAAGAATGTTAACAGGACTTGACCATATTATTATTGGGGTGAAAGACCTTGACGCGGCGACGGAGATATTTCGGGATAAACTGGGACTTACGCCTAGTGGTGGTGGTGTTCATGCCACTGGTGGCACTGCCAATCGTATTATTGTGATCGGTGATACGTACTTAGAACTTATAGCGGTTCGCACTCCCAGCGAAGCACAAGCAAGCATCGTAGAGCGATTGGCAAAAGGCGAAGGGTATCTGAACTTTGTATTGTCGTCAAACAGTATGCAAGCGGATAGTGAGGCGATGAAAGCGCGAGGCGTGTCACTTATTGGACCAGAAAAGGGTTCGCTTAAAGCAGAGGATGGTCGTGTACGCAGTTGGTTGCGTACCAATATTGAACGTCCCGACCTGACACAACAATATCCATTTTTGATTCAACACGATAGTACTGGAGAGGAGAGACGCTCACGGCTTGCAGGTTGGACAACACCACCAGCGCATCCGTTGGGCGTTACCAAGGTGCTTAGCACCACGCTAGCAGTCGCAGACCTTGACGAGGCAACACAAAGATTTGAACGTATCTACGGCCTCCAAGCCTCTGAACAGTTTTCAGGCGAGGCCGATTCCTGGGATGCACAACTTGTAGCTTTCCGTCTCGACGAAAGCATGCAAAGTTTTGAACTAGCGACCCCACTTCCGACCTTTCTTGAGCCAGCCGACGATGCTGAATACCTGCCAGAGCCAGGAGCATTGACACAACACCTGCAACAATTTGGCGAAAGTCTGTGCCGTATGACGCTGGCAGTCGAAAATCTTACTGCGTCGCGTCGCTACCTGGATGCTCACAATGTCACGTATACCTACAAAGAGCATCCAGACTATCCACGCCCTCTGCTCTGGATTGCTCCCGATGCAGCCTGTGGTGCCTCTATTGTGCTACACGAGTTCACGCCCGACTTGCCACAAAGCAATCCGTTAGTTCTGTAGCATACGGTCAAGTTACATTTTCAGGCAAACCCTTACCTTTCCACTAGGGGTTTTGGGTGGCAGAACGAAACGCCTGTAGGGACCGATTCATCGCGTCCAGGGGGCGGGGTGGGGCAACATGTCGGCAACGATGGTATGCGGCAACGTGTACACCTCTCCACAGCACGGACGCGATAATACTCTTTTGCAAATTAATACGGATAGGTGTAGGGACCGATTCATCGCGTCCTCGTGGCAATCCACCGCCAACGAGGACGCGATGAAGCGGTCCCTACAGGCGTTTTGTTACGTCTCTCCAAAGCCCACGGTTGAAATGACGTAGATTACCTCAATCCAAAGGCGGTTACGTTCCCGTTGTTGTCGGGGACGTAGAGTTGACCATTGACGACAATCGGGCTTTGCCAGTGGAGCGAGCCAACGCCAGTGCCAGTTCGGTTACTATTCCACAACACGTTTCCTGTGGTGGGAGACATGGCATTGACGCCGTTTTTGCCTTGCACATATAAGACGTTGTTGGCGATGAGTGGTGAACTACCACCATTACCATTTGTGTAGGCAAGATGTAGGGTAGTGTGACCTTGCGTGTCCGTTGAGACGGTGAATGCTGAAAGACCGCAGTCGTTGGCAATAAAGACCCATGTTTGGTTGCCAGGACCTTGCCACGCAGTCATCTGCGTATCAATATCGCATCCCTGTGGCAAGCCAATTGACTGAATTTCACCACCAAGATGACCCGGCCCAGGACGCGCTTGATTGCTCATATCATTGCGGTTAATCAATCTAAGTGTGTTATCTTTACCACCCTGTACAAGTAGATAGGGAGTGCGGCTTCTTACTTGTGTAGGCAGGATGGTTGGTGCATCGCTACCCAGGTCCTGGTCGTTTGCAGCAAGTGAGGCATAATTACCTGGAGTATAACTATCTACGAGGTGTGTAAGATCGGGCGTGAGCTTGAGGATAGTATCACCATAATCGTAGCCACCACTATTGGCGTTGAAACGTCCATTGCCAGAGGTGATATAGACATAGCCACCGTTGGGGTCAATTACAGCACCACCACGTCCCCATACACCTGCTTGAATTGAGGCACAATAATTGCTGGTGCCAGGATTGTTGTTAAGCAATGTATGGATATTAGAACAAAGTACATTGAATACGGTCTTCCTACCATTTGCAAGGTTGACCGCTACGATATGGCCGTTATAATGTCCACCATCGCCATTATAGCCACTCGTTGTCATATAGAGATAACCGTTGCCGATATTAAGCGAGGCAGAGCCTTTTTCGTCGCCTGGCATCAAGGTCATGGTGGCAGGCCAGACGTTGTTGACGGTTTCTGCACCCGTCCCTATAGCATAACGATGAACTTTGCCATCAACACCATAGCTATAGACGTATTTCCAACTTGGGTCTATTGCGGGTGAACTTGTTGTGATATTCGGCCCTGATGTGTTCTTGCTCCACACAATTTGACCATTCGCCACGTCTATGGCCTGTATGCTCCCAGCCGTTGTTGTAAGAAATAACAGATTTTTGAAGCCACCTGCGGTTGCAACATGTGCCATGTATGTAGGTGAGCTATCAGCAGTAGTAGGAAGCGAACGTTGCCATAAACGGCTCAGGCGTCCAACAGTTCCAGTTGAGATGGCCCCCTCGCTTGTATTGACGCCATTGCGAGCACCACCGCCGTTGAAGGCGGGCCAAATCATGACGTAAGCGGCAGAAGAATGAGCTTGAGATGCGGAAAGCGTTGTGTTAGCCTGTACGAGGCCAGCAGTTAACAAGACGAGAAACAATGCTGAACAGAAGGAGCTAATGCTGAGACGAACGCGTGATGTTGCAAGGTAATGCATACTGGTCCTCCATAATAAAATTTTTTTACGCTCTATCGGCATTCACTGGGGAAACATTGAAATGCGATGGCTAGAAATTCCCCCCATGTATGAGACGTGTAACAATGGGAAAATGGAGACAGCATGTCTATAAAGCAAGGGGTGAGATGGAGATGATACAGCTAGTCCATATCATCTCCATCTCACCCCTTGCTTTGTTTATAAGAAGATTTACACTGTCGGCAAATCTCTTCTATTGAAGATTATCAAACCTGCAAGACCACATACAAGGCCAGCCGCGACCAATACCCACGGGTACCAGCGCGTGAAATCGTGTTCCAAGAGTGCCTGTATCGCGGGCGTGTAGTAGAATGGCTCGGCCTTCAGTATCCACTTGAACTTGTCCGAGAGTGCTCCAAAAATGTTCATTGAGTAGCCAAGAAAGATGATACCAACGGCAGTAAAACCGGCAGTACGACTGACATTAAGGAATGAGCCAAACAGCATGCCCATGCCAGCCGCAAAGAACATAAAGGCAAACTGCAACAACTGAGTAATGAACAACCATTGCCAGTTAATGTCGGCATTCTTGACAAAAAGCGTACTTAACCAGACCGCGAGAATTGTTAGCGCACTGAGAATGATGCCCGCCACAATGACACTTCCCCATACCTCAAGGTAGTAGCGGGTACGGCTGATGGGACGTGCAAGGGCAAGGTCCAGAGTGCCATTCTCGATAGTGAGCGGAATGGCCGCGCCAGCAATGTAAGCGATGACACCGCCAAAGAGTAAGCCGTAGAATGCACCATAGAGTTCGATACCGAGAAATCCTGTGAAGCCAGCGATGTGGCGTAGATTGAAACCTGTCCCAACCACGCCCTGTATCGTACTCGATGTGAGATAGGAATCGAGGAAGTTAAGCGAGGAAATGGTGGGATAGAGAATGCCTACAAAAAACGCGATTAACATGGCGTAGAACGCGCCAGCAGCTATCGGCGTCTTTGCACCCATAAGTGCGGCTGTTAGCACAGGTAAGCCGCGCACACGTTTTTGTGGTACAGGAATATTTTTTGCAAGTGTTGCCATGATAGCTTACTCCTTTACGCTCTGCAATGTTGATGGAGCATGATTTGGTACCGTATGTGACGGTTGCACATCTTCATAGAATTTCAGGAAGACCTCTTCAAGCGGAGCCTCCTCGACTTGCAAACGGAGGACTTCGTGACGACTCAATGCTTTAATTAACGGGTCCATCGTGCCACTCATATTCATATGATAGATACCCTTGCTTACCGTCACATCGCTTATCCCAGGTACATGCGCCATCTCATCAGGTGAAACAGTCGTAATATCTTCGAATTCGATAGTGATGCGTTGACCCGCCTTTTCGCGCAACGCTTCGACCTCTTCCACCGTCACTAGTTCGCCCTTGCGGATAACCGCGACACGCTGACACACCTTTTCGACATCGCTCATGATGTGCGAACTCATAAAGATGGTTTTCCCACGAGCCTGTTCCTCTAGCAAAAACTCGTTAAAGGTGCGTTGTAATAATGGGTCTAGGCCAGAGGTTGGCTCGTCGAGAATGAGCAGATCGGGGTCGCACATGAACGCCAGCACAATCCCAATCTTCTGACGCATACCCTTAGAATAACTCTTCAGTTGGCGTTTCATCTCAACGTCGAAGCGTGCCACAAGGTCTTTGAGCATGACAGGCTGTAAGCCCTGTAGTTGTGAAAAGTAGTCGATGACTTGCTTGCCCGTCATATCCCCTGGTAAACGCACATCGCCGGAGAGATAGCCGATACGCTGATGGAGCGCATGTCTATCGCGTTGTGCGTCGAGGCCCAGAACACGAATAGTGCCTGACGTGGGACGAATGACATCGAGCATGCAGCGAATAGTTGTCGTCTTGCCCGCACCATTGGGACCAAGAAAGCCAAAAATTTCGCCCTGCTGGACAGATAGCGAAAGGCCCTTGACCGCTTGTATAGTGCCATATGTTTTACTCAATTGGTCGATCTCAATCACCGATGTTGGAGTCTTCATAATGCTTCCTCCTGCTGTGCCTTCAATATATCTACACTTCCATCGAGGTACTGATTGAAGGCTTGCGTTAACTCTCGTTGCTTCTCTGATGTTGCAGGTACACCTGATGCAAAGGTACGCTTTATGGTCTCTGCGAGCAGGTCTCCCGCTATTTCGTCCGATACCTTAAAATCTTCTGGTAGAAATTGGTCGCTGAGCAAAAAGCCCATCGTGATCGCGTTTACAAGGTAAATTAACTGTTTCATATCCAGGTCGGTGCGTATCAAGCCTTGCTCGTGTAGTGTATTAAAGTACCCCATAAAGTTATCGACACTCTTCTGTACCACCGCTTCATCCTGTATCAACTCTCCCAGCATCTCGGTATCCCGCGTCATTACAGCCTTCCAGATGGGGTGCTTCATCGTTGCAACCGTAGCATGTTTCAGCATGCCGTGTAACGTTGTACCCTCTGGGTCGCTGGCGATACGCTGCTTCATATCGTCCGTGAGTTTCAATTCTTCATAGACTATCACCGCTTTGAATAGCTCCTCACGCGTCTTCCAGTGCAGGTAGATCGTGCCTTTCGCCACTCCTGCCTGTCGCGCAATATCATCAATAGTAGTCTTTTTATAGCCCCAGCGCACAATTAACTCGGCCGCCGCCTCCAGGATACGTTCGCCTCGTGCCTCATAGTTGCTCTGACTCGGCACTCTTTCCTCCTCATGTTGACTTTATGACCAAATAATCATATCTAGTCATAAGTATAGTCATGAATTGAGAAAAGTCAAGCGTTGGAAAGCCTGATCTTTCATTACTCCAAAAGTAATGGGAGTGCGATGACTACACAAGGCAAATGTGTCTAAGAAAGTGAGGAGGAAGAGGTAGAAAAATGTACAGAGTTGAGTTAAGTACACGCCTCTTCGTTTCCACCATTTGGTTACTTCTCTGTTCCGGGAGGTAAGGGGGTATTGGCACATGAACTACACGTATCGGGGTAGGAGAGTCACTTTACATCCACAAGCAGCCATCGAGCGGTTCAGGCTCGTGATCGCGGCAACCATCGTAGGCATGTTTGTGAGTTGGCTTTTCCTGGGGCTTATCATGCTGGTCGTAAAAGAAGACGTTTGGATACTCATCAGTTCTATAGCACTGATCTATCCAGCCTACAGCATTGTTCACTATTATTTTGACACCACGACAAGGTGAACTCACGAACAACAGCTTTACCTTTTTTGACAGCAAAAGAACACACAACAAAAATGATTGAAATCACGATAAGCAAGAACACACACCTGACCTTTGGTTTCTCCATTGAGAAAGAACATGTGGAACAAGTATCAGGCGGTTAGAGGAGTGATAAAAACAAATGGACCAAAGCGAGTATGACTTTAAAAAGGCCGTAGGCCGACGTGTAGACGAAATGGCTGTAAACCATAGAGATGAACTTTATCAACATGTACTAAAGACGTTAACAAAAGGGCAACCGCAAGCTGCTGAAGACATTGTGCAGGACACATTTATGTATGCACAACTCTTTCTAAGCAATCATCCTAACAAGCACATACACAATCCATTAGGATGGCTCAAGAAGATAGCATACCACCGCTTTCTTAACATCAATCGTCGTCCAATTGAGACAAAAACAACATCATTAGAGCAATTTTCTGCACGGCGCACATCAGAAGGCGATGTGTTTACCGTCGAGTTTGAAGGAAGAAGTGAGGACGAGCCAGAACATGTGGTAGAGGCGATTGAGGACGAGCAGGAAGAAAATGATACTAAAAAAAAAGCTATCATAGCTATGGCAGTTGATGAAAAGGCAAAGCAGATAGTGTTAGATATTCTTAAGGGGTTAGGCTACGAGGACATCGCTTATAGACGCGGTATGACAGTAGCTCAAGTGAAAAATTATGCGAACGCTTCTTTCAGCGAAACAAAGAGGAAATAAACGCATGCGCTATACTCCAAATCGAAAGTTTTCACAGGAAAGACGCTCAGATACAAACCCAGTTATGTACTCAATTGGTAGTAGTGCGGAAAATGGTCGGTATGTTCAGGCAACTCAAGCTTCGGCTAGCCGTTCCGCAACAAAAAATACGTCCTCACCCCTCCAAGCCCTTCGTGTGCGGCTTGGAGGGGGATTGCCTTTACAAGAGCAAGGCATATCATTGGATACCTTGCTCTCAGATTTGTTTAGCTCGCATTGGGAGAGGCGCGTCACCGCGATACGGGCATTAGAATTATTAGGCAACCAAACACCAGCAAGAGTTGTACGAGCACTCGCGGGTGCTCTCACAGATGAAACGCCATGTGTGCGCGTGGCCGCTGCTCAAGCACTCATTAAGCTTGAAAAGGATGCGCCAAATGAGGATGATATTGTGCAGTTACTCGACGATCCCTCTTGGGAGGTACGAGCAGGCATCGTGCAACTCCTGGGGAAGTCGGGCGCATCAGTACCTATTCAAAAACTTGAAAACATGCTCACAGACGAGGAACCAGCCGTGCGAATGGTGGTAGTCAGTGCGTTAGGAAAACTCAAACGACCAGAGTTACTCGGCAAACTTATTACTGCATTGGAAGACGAAGACTTACTTGTTCGTCTTGCCACTGTTGAAGCACTAGGGGAACAAGAGGAGAATATACCGACGAGAGCATTGATGAAAAAAATCAACGATGAGGACGAAGATGTCCGTTGCGCTGTGCTGGAAGCTCTTAGCAATCTAGGTGAGCGTGTGCCTATTGGCATCCTTGCGGTCGCATTGGAAGACGAGGAGGAAGTAGTCAGGCTTACCGCACTTCGCCTCCTTAAAAAATTGGGCGAACGTATGCCTTTAGAGTCGCTCTTCTTAACCCTAAAAGATCAAAGCGAACAGGTACAAACGGAAGCCTCAAAACTCCTCGCAAGACTTGATACGACGATACTCAACCGCGTCTCACCAACGTTTCTTGTACAGCTTCTACAAGATGAGTCTGAACACCTGCGAGCAATAGCAGCATGGATGCTAGGTGAACAAAAAGCGTTTACGGCAAAAGAGCCTTTACTGGCTACGCTAAACGACTCAAGCGAAATTGTGCGAACTGCCGTCATCTGGACTTTGAGGGAGCTGGAAGTATATGGTGAAGAAGAGCCAGTCGTCAAGCTATATCCACACGAGAAAGGTTTTCGTTCTCAAAAGGATATCAAAGTATGGTATGCCACACCGCCAGCACCACTCAGCAACTTCAACTTTCCGTGCTGAAAAGCGAAGTGTGGAAGGTGAGGTGTAGGCAATATTCGGCAGTGGTAAGCCTTGTTTGAAGTTGTGTTGGTTGTCTTTGTTGGGATGTAGCATTTCAACAATATCTGAGCAAAAAGAAAAGACAGAGAGAAGGTCGATCCTGCTAAAATGCTAGCATCTTAGCAGGATCGACCTTCTCTCTGTCTTTAATTGGCTAGAAGAGCGCGATAATTCCCAGGCAATGTACAGCCATCGTAAATCTTAGCCAGGAGGTCTTCCTGCGTCGAGACGGTAACACCGAACCCGCAATTCATGGTCAAGGTCCGTGCCCCTATTGGTAGGTCCTGACGAATGGCTTTGTCATTGCCATTCAGGTCGAGCACACCAATAGGCCACTTGAAGCCAACGGAGATGAAATCTTTCCCACTAAAGAAAAAGTGTGGAATACCATAGCGCATAGCCGTTTGTGCATTCGTGACCAGCGAAAGTGCGTGAACAATAGCAACTTGACGCGCATTGTTAGGATCAACGCCACAACCTCTAAAGCAACCCGTAGCCTCGACAACCCACAAATGCCTTCCTAGTTGTCCGCCATATAACGAGACGCCGAAGCGGTCCGCCCAGAACTGAAAGAGATAGTACAGGCTATTTGTAGCATCCGTTGGATAACCATTATGCCACGTATCAATTAATCCGATAGTCTGTGTGCGCCAGTTCCAATGACCACCGGGGTGTACGATTGTGTTCATAGCAGCTTGCATCTGGTCGAGATAGCTTACCTGCTGCCATAATGGATCAATATCAACCCCACCAACATGAGGATCGAGTGACCCCATAGTGGTAACAGTATGTGGATTTACCGCATGGACTGCACTCTGACAAAGATCGTAGAAGCGCGCAAATTTTGCGGGTGGGACATGTAAGAAAGAGACCGATGGATCATCGACCTTCATTTGTTCATTACCACATTGCACTGCATCGGCACCGCCTTGTGCCGCATCATTTAACATTTGTGTATTAAAAAGATCTTTTGGCTGACATACGACTAACAACACTCGAATGCCATGATCGTGATAATTTTGGACAACGTGCTTGAGCGTATCACCTGTAAAATCGGTCCAACCACAGGTCGGGTATCCAATGCGACGCCAAGGAATATTAGAATAGGTTGTTCCCGGCGACCCTTCTATTCCCAGGATACTCCCAGGATTTTGAAGCAAAGGATACTGGATAAGTGGATTCACATCCTTTGTGGCTGCACTTGCTGATTGCGTCCCCAACACAAACAGCGTACTACACAAAAGAAAAAAAGCGAGGACGCGCCCAAAAAGAACTCTTTTTTGCACACCGTGCGTCTTGTTCATGCTCCTCATGAATACCTCGTTGAGTAACTTTATTTTACTGCTCTACGGGGTATATCTTTTTGCAACTTCCAGGATTGCCTCAATCTTCACCATGTATTCCCATAGCATATAGGAAATCATCCTAAAACATACATGAAAGCATGCCTATTGCTTACGAGCATAAATACATTTGAGAACATCGAGATAATGTGGCAGAACTACAAAAAGATGACCATAAAATCCCCTTTTCTACTATACCATGTTAAGCTCGAATATTCTATGGAATATTCAACGAAAAAAGAAGAATTTTATGGTCGTTTTGTTACAGTATTGTTATGTATAGTTTAACGCGACGAGAATGCTTGAATGCCTGTAATCTCACGTCCAACAATCAGAGACTGTATTGTGTCCGTTCCCTCATATGTGAAGACAGCTTCAATATCGGCGTGGTGGCGCGCAATATTATATTCCAACAGGATGCCGTTTCCACCAAGCATTTCACGAGCATCGGCGACAACTTCACGTGCTAGACGTGCATTGTTCATCTTTGCCAGCGATGCCATGGATGCGGTCATCTTGCCTTCCGTCTGAAGTTGCGCGAGACGCAGACACAGCAACTGCATCGTTGTCACATTCGCTAACATACTCGCAAGCTTGATCTGGATAGTCTGAAAGCTCGAAAGTGGCTTGCCGAACTGAATACGGCTCTGTGTGTAATCACGTGCAATCTCATAAGCTGCAACTGCGTGTCCAATAGCTTCCCACGCCACACCAGAACGGGTTGCGGTTAGCACACTGGATGTGTCCTTGAAGCTATACGATTTCGCTAAACGGTTCTCAGCAGGAACATGGACATCAGTCATTTTGATGTCCGCCTGCCACACGGCACGCTTGGCAACCTTTCCTGTCATAACAGTTGCATCAAAGCCGGGAGTGCCCTTTTCGACGAGGAAGCCACCAACTTTGCCGTCATCGTCACGCGCCCAGATGATAACTACGTCAGCAAATGACGCATTCCCAATCCAACGCTTAGAGCCATTCAGGATGTATTCGTCGCCCACACGACGCGCGGTGCTTTCCAATGCCACAGCATCAGAGCCATGATCTGGCTCGGTCAATCCAAAGGCACCAATCTTTTCCATACGTGCCATTGCTGGCAGCCAACGCTGCTTCTGCTCTTCAGAGCCAAGCATAGCGATGGAGGACATCGCCAGACCAGAGTGAACACCAAAGAAGGTACAAACACTAGCATCACCACGTGCCAGTTCCAGTGCGATCAGACCTGAAGCGGTATCACTCATACCAGGACAGCCATACCCCTTAATCGAACCACCAGCTATGTTCAAGGCGGCGAGCTTAGGAATTAGCTCGAATGGGAATTCCGCACGCTCCCAGTAATCGTTGATAATCGGAATGACCTCGTGATCACAGAAGTCGCGTACCTTGTCACGAATTCCACGCTCCTCCGCAGTGAGTAGCTCATCCATCAGATAAAAATCTACGCCTTGCGACGACTTGATCTCAGTTGCCATGTTTTCTCATCCTTCCACCGCTCATAGCAGTGCTGTGTTACACAATAGGTATACATCTACTCTCTTTGTAGTTATGTACATATCATTATCTGTAATATTTTACCGCTATCTCTCCACACGATGCAAGAGAAAAGCAGGAAGACCGCGAGGGTCTTCCTGCTCGCTGTTTATTGTTGAAAGTGTTCGACGATTGCTTCGTCGCGTGCCTTTGCCTCATCGGGATTGAGACCTGCCGAGCGACGTGCGCGTCGTTGACGCAGTAAATCCCAACATTGATCAAGACTTACTTCAAGAGCCTTCATTCGTGCATGTTCATCACTATTCAGTCCGCCTTCTTCCTCGCCACGTTGTGTCAAATGATGCTCCTCATTAACGAGCGTTTCTATGCGCTGCAACAATTCGGTATCATCCATACGTTTTTCTCCTCATTCTCTCTCTATTTATTTTATTTGTTCCGGGTAAGTACACAAAGCTACACGCGCACTCATTTTATCACGCCCACTATAGAAGCAACTATGACCTTTGGTACTAATATGACAGCAAACGGAAGGAAAGTGAACCGTTCTTTCTTATAAAGCGTAGAGTGCTGTGGAAGTATCATTGCATACCTCCACAGTGATGTGATTAAGAGAAGGTATTTATTATATGACTAACACACAAGAGAAAATATTTTCATATACATCTACTATTCATAAAACTATTCTGGTCGTGGATGATAGTGCATCTATCAGACACATGCTAGAAAAGATGATGCATATAGAGACGCCATATCAACCCATCTTCGCCGCTACCTGTGCAGAGGCACTGGAGATCGCGGACATCATTAAACCTCATCTTTTTCTTTTTGACTATCAATTGCCAGATATGACTGGTCTAGAACTGTATGATAAGCTTCATACAAGGAAAGCCTTTAAAAGTATTCCCGTTATTATTATGAGTAGTGAACTACCAAGGCAAGAGATTGAGAAACGCAACATACTTGGTGTAGAGAAGCCTTTTCACCTTAATGTGCTTTTCCGCATGATCGAGGGCGTGGTGCAGAGCACACAAATCGAACCTACGAGTAACCGCAGTGCTAGTACTACTGCTATCCTTTCACTTGCCTTGTAATATTTTTCATTAAGAGGAAACACCGTATGACAGCAGAAGATGAGAGGCTCAAGCAGTCTCAAGATCGCAGTATTTATTGGAAACGCTGGGGACCGTATGTGAGCGAACGCGCATGGGGTACGGTACGCGAGGACTATAGCCCCGATGGGGCAGCGTGGGGCTATCTCCCACACGATCAAGCGCGCTCAAAGGCATTTCGCTGGGGAGAGGATGGATTAGCTGGCGTCTGTGATCGACATCAACAGATTTGTCTTGCTATTGCGTTATGGAATGGGCACGACCCGATTTTGAAAGAGCGTCTATTTGGGTTAAGTGGGCCACAGGGCAATCATGGCGAGGATGTGAAGGAATATTACTATTATCTGGATAACACACCCACACATACCTATATGAAATATCTTTATAAATATCCACAAGTAGCCTATCCATATGAAAACCTTGTAGAAGAAAACGCACGACGTGGACGCACACAACCAGAATACGAATTGATTGATACAGGTGTCTTTGACGAGAACCGCTATTTCGACGTATTTGTTGAGTATGCAAAAGCTGGCCCCGAAGATATTTTGATGCGTATCACCGTTACTAATCGAGGTCCCGACACGGCTGACCTCGACCTGTTACCAACACTCTGGTTTCGTAACACCTGGTCATGGCAGGAGAACACGCCACATCCTGTGCTCAGCAGTTACTCCCATATAGCATTTCCGACACTTCCCATCGTGAAAGTTGTCAATGACTACTATGGAACGCGCTGGCTGTATGCTGATGATTCCCCGACGTTGCTCTTTACAGAAAATGAGACAAACACTGAGCGTCTCTACAACACGCCGAACACAAGTCCCTACGTAAAGGATAGCTTCAACGACTATATTGTGCATGGGAAACAGGAGACAGTGAATCCTGCACAGACTGGCACAAAGGTGGCAGCACACTACCATTTCTCACTTGCGTCGGGCGAAACGAAAACGGCGCAGTTACGTTTTAGCGCGAGTGGACCCGACAGCTCAGCTCCTTTCGATAAAACATTTTCGGACCTCTTCGCGCAACGTCTCCAAGAGGCCAATGACTTTTATGCGGAGGTGCTAGCACCAAATCAATCAGAAGATGCTCTTCGTGTGCAACGCCAAGCATACGCGGGTATGCTGTGGAGCAAACAATACTACTATTATGATATCAAAGCATGGTTACACGGCGACCCAGCAGAGCCACCACCACCACCACAACGCCTACATGGACGTAACCATGATTGGACGCATCTTTTTAATGAAGACATAATTTCTATGCCTGATAAGTGGGAATATCCGTGGTACGCGGCGTGGGACCTCTCATTTCATTGCGTTGCGTTCGCGTTGATTGATCCTGATTTTGCCAAAGAGCAGTTAATTCTGCTGCTACGCGAATGGTATATGCATCCTAACGGACAAATTCCTGCATATGAATGGGCTTTCGGCGATGTGAATCCCCCTGTTCATGCATGGTCTGCGTACCAAGTCTATAAGATGGAGAAAGACCGAACAGGCACAGGTGATCGTGAGTTTTTGGAGCGTATCTTCCAAAAACTCCTGCTCAATTTCACCTGGTGGGTAAACCGCAAGGACTACGAGGGTCAAAACGTTTTTCAGGGTGGCTTCCTGGGCTTAGATAATATTGGTGTGTTTGACCGCAACCTCAAGCTTCCCGATGGCAATTTTCTTGAGCAGTCAGATGGAACAAGTTGGATGGGCATGTACTGCTTAAACATGCTAACCATAGCTTTGGAATTAGCACAAGACAATCTTGATTATGGAGATATCGCTAGCAAGTTCTTCGAGCACTTCGTGTACATTGCCCACGCTATGAATGATATGGGAAATGATGGTCTCGAATTGTGGGACGAGCAAGACGGCTTTTACTATGACGTACTCCATCGTGGGGATGGCACACACATTCCCCTACAGGTGCGTTCTATGGTAGGGTTAATTCCGCTCTTCGCGATCTCTATCCTGGACTCAGAACTCATCGACCGTTTACCTAGCTTCAAGCGACGTATGGAATGGTTCATAAATAACTGGGAGCAAACCGGCAATCATATCGAAACTACACAGGAATCGGGACAGGGTGCGAACCTATTGCTTGCCATTGTTAACCGTCAAAAACTCGGACGCATCTTATCCACAATGCTCGATGAGTCCGAGTTCCTTTCAGAGTATGGTCTGCGCGCCCTTTCGCGTTATCACAAGGACCATCCCTATACGCTAGAGTTGGGTGGGACAACCTATAGCGTAGATTATGAGCCTGCCGAGTCAACAACAGGACTTTTTGGTGGCAACTCAAACTGGCGTGGTCCTATCTGGTTTCCCTTAAACTACCTGATTATCCATGCATTACAAACATTCTATAGCTTCTATGGAGATAGCTTCACGATAGAGCTTCCAACAGGTTCCGGTAAGCAGGTGACGCTGAAACAGGTCTCGCTAGAACTTTCGCAACGACTTGCACACATCTTTCTACGTGACGATCAGGGACGTAGGGCAGTACATGGGGGGATTGAAAAGTTCCAGCAAGACCCATACTGGCGCGACCTTCTCCTGTTTTATGAATATTTTCATGGCGATAATGGTGCAGGCATTGGGGCCAATCATCAGACCGGCTGGACAGGACTCATCGCATCTCTCCTACAAGAGAGCAGACAGTAATCCATAGAATGACATAATTCAGTATGCGCTCACCGCGATTAATCATAGTGAGCGCGTGCTGAATTATGTCTATTTAAAAATCTTGTTACAAAAACACTTGACATCGTTTCACAAGTGAGGTATATTATCCAAGCCGCTAAAAAAGACAATCACACGGTTATGTAAAAATGAATGTGCGCTCCTGTCTTTCAAGCAATTGCCACGCTAATGTGGCTCCTCAAAGGAACACTTCTTCCAAGAGCAAAATGCTATAGTACGGTTTCTTGTGGCCTTTCGGCTGTAAGTTTTTGTACGGTACTGTGTTGTGCTCGCTGAAAAGCAAGGAAGCAGCGACTTTTGAGCGTCAAGAAAAATTCGAGAGAAAAAGGCTTGACAAACCACTAGCGATATGCGATACTACATCTACAGTCAAGCAACGAGCAAAACGCCCGTAAGACTTGAACAATACGTACCTTGACAATTGAAGAGTGGAAAGCAGAACAGAACAAACAGGTAAGTGAACAAGCAGACAAGAGAACAAACAAGAATGCGTTCACACAGTTTCTGTCAATGAATTTCATACGTATCATACCCTGATACGCATGAGAACAATGAGTTTCCGCGAACAGCCAAATGCAACAGTAACAACGACAGCAGTTTGGCCTGGATTGCAACTCAACACATATGCACATTTCCGTTCTTCGGGACGGTTCTATACATCATGAATGGCGAGTTTGATCCTGGCTCAGGATAAACGCTGGCGGCGTGCCTAACACATGCAAGTCGAACGCGCTACGCAAGTAGCGAGTGGCGGACGGGTGAGTAACACGTGGGTACCTACCTTGAGGTGAGGAATACCACCGAGAAATCGGTGACAATACCGCATGTCTTCGCAAGAAGAAAGTCTCGTAAGAGACGCCACAAGATGGGCCTGCGCCTGATTAGCTAGTTGGGGAGGTAATAGCTTCCCAAGGCGACGATCAGTAGCTGGTCTGAGAGGATGATCAGCCACACTGGGATTGAGAACGGCCCAGACTCCTACGGGGGGCAGCAGTGAGGAATTTTCGTCAATGGGGGCAACCCTGAACGAGCAACGCCGCGTGCAGGATGACACTTTTCGGAGCGTAAACTGCTTTTCTGGGGGAAGAGAACGGACGGTACCCCAGGAAGAAGCCCCGGCTAACTACGTGCCAGCAGCCGCGGTAATACGTAGGGGGCAAGCGTTGTCCGGAGTTACTGGGCGTAAAGCGCCCGCAGGCGGTCGGCCAAGTTCAGACTGACAATCCCCAGCTTAACTGGGGAGGGTGTATGAAAACTGGCCGACTTGAGGGATAGAGAGGGACATGGAATTCCGGGTGGAGTGGTGAAATGCGTAGATATCCGGAGGAACACCAAAGGCGAAGGCAATGTCCTGGCTATTTCCTGACGCTGAGGGGCGAAAGCTAGGGGAGCGAACGGGATTAGATACCCCGGTAGTCCTAGCCGTAAACGATGACCACTAGATGTTCGGGGTATCGACCCCCTGAGTATCGCAGCCAACGCGATAAGTGGTCCGCCTGGGGAGTACGGTCGCAAGATTAAAACTCAAAGGAATTGACGGGGACCCGCACAAGCAGCGGAGCGTGTGGTTTAATTCGATGCAACGCGAAGAACCTTACCAGGATTTGACATGGCTCTGATCACTATGGAGACATAGCTTCCTTCGGGACAGAGTCACAGGTGCTGCATGGCTGTCGTCAGCTCGTGCCGTGAGGTGTTGGGTTAAGTCCCGCAACGAGCGCAACCCTCGTCGGTAGTTGGATTTGTCTACCGAGACTGCCGCGATCAACGTGGAGGAAGGTGGGGATGACGTCAAGTCAGCACGGCCCTTACATCCTGGGCGACACACACGCTACAATGGCACGGACAAAGAGTTGCGAACCCGCGAGGGGGAGCCAATCTCGTCAAACCGTGTCTCAGTTCAGATTGGAGGCTGCAACCCGCCTCCATGAAGTTGGAGTTGCTAGTAACCGTGAGTCAGCACATCACGGTGAATACGTTCCCGGGTCTTGTACACACCGCCCGTCACACCACGAAAGTCGGCAACACCTGAAGCCGCTGGGCTAACTCGCAAGAGAGGCAAGCGTCGAGGGTGGGGTCGGTGATTGGGGTGAAGTCGTAACAAGGTAGCCGTACCGGAAGGTGCGGCTGGATCACCTCCTTTCTAGGGATATACACTGGCTTCTCACCTCGCAAGAGTTGCAGAAGCAGTCACTCCTAGGTCGGTCAGAGATGGTGAACATTTAAACATTCCTGTTATATCTCTTTCTTACTTGCTCACAAGCTACATAGTTTCTGGGCTGGTTTCCACTCTTTAGTTGTTGGGGCTACCCTTAATGGGTTTTTTCTGACAACTTGCACTTTCACAACTGAATTATGATTTTTTACTTCAATTTTGTCGAATGTCATCAATGTCATAAGACAGTCAGATTACTTGAACGGCAAGAGTTGAAGCAGAGGATAGCGAAAAATATAGTATTTACTCCGCAAGGAGTGAATGCGATCACATGCACATCATCGAATGACAATCTCATGAGAATGAGATAAAGAATAATATTAGAGAACAAGCTACACAGAGTACGAGGCGGATGCCTAGGTGCATTGGACCGACGAAGGACGCGGAGACCGGCGAAACGTTCAGGGGGAGCTGCATCCAAGCGATGATCCCTGAGATTCCGAATGGGGCAACCCATCCAGAGTGATGTCTGGATACTCCCTGGTGAATATATAGCCAGGCGAGAGGGCAGCGGGCGAACTGAAACATCTCAGTAGCTCGACGAAGAGAAATCAACCGAGATTCCCGTAGTAGTGGCGAGCGAACCGGGAACAGCCCAAACCATCGTGTCTTGCGAAAGACACGGCGGGGTTGTAGGACAAGCAACAAGCGAGTCAGAGCCATCCAAACGTGTTGGAACGCACGACCAGAGACGGTGAGAGTCCGGTAGGAGAAAGCGGCGACGAGCGGGCTTGGATCCTGAGTACCACGGGACACGAGAAATCCTGTGGGAAGCAGGGGGGACCACCCTCCAAGGCTAAATATCCAATGCGACCGATAGTGAACCAGTACCGTGAGGGAAAGGTGAAAAGCACCCCGAAAGGGGGATGAAATAGACCCTGAAACCTCGTACTTACCAGCAGTCAGAGGCCACTGTTCCATGAGGAACCAAGGGCTAATGGCGTGCCTTTTGTAGAATGATCCGGCGAGTGCATCGACGTTGCCTGGTTAACCTGCGCTAAAGCAGGGGAGCCTGAGGGAAACCGAGTCTGAAACAGGCGAATGGTAGCGGCGATGCGACCCGAAACCACGTGAGCTATCCATGGGCAGAGTGAAGCGGATGTGAAAATCCGTCGAGGCTCGAACTCACTTGTGTTGCAAAACAAGGGGATGACCTGTGGATAGGGGAGAAATTCCAACCGAACGTGGAGATAGCTGGTTCTCCCCGAAATGCATTGAGGTGCAGCCATGTGAGGTCTTTTCTGGAGGTAGAGCGCTGGATGGGTGAGGGGCCAAGTGCTGGTTACTGATCCCACTCAAACTACGAATGCCAGAAAAGTGTGACACATGAGTGAGACGGCGGGGGCTAAGCTTCGTCGTCGAAAGGGAAACAGCCCAGACCATCAGCTAAGGTCTCAAAATTGATGCTCAGTGGAAAAGGGGGTCTCTCCGCAATGACAGCCAGGATGTTGGCTTAGAAGCAGCCATCATTGAAAGAGTGCGTAATAGCTCACTGGTCGAGTGGAGGGGCACCGAGAACGTACCGAGGCTTAAGCATCGTACCGAAGCTATGGAACCTAAGTAAAAATGGGTTGGTAGGGGAGCGTTCTTGTTGCCGTAGAAGCCAGACTGCAAAGACTGGTGGAGGTCCAAGAAGTGAGAATGCCGGAATGAGTAGCGTCATTGATGTGACAACCATCGACACCGAACGCCTAAGGGTTCCTGGGCAACGTCAGACGTCCCAGGGTTAGTCGGGTCCTAAGCCGAGAGCGTTACCGCTGTAGGCGATGGCAAGCAGGTTTCTAGTCCTGCACCGGACACGGTCGTTATGAGCAATGGGGGGACGCGGTAGGGAACATGAACCCATCGAATGGACAGGATGGGCTTCTCCAATGAAGTGTGTGACCCAGGAAAATCCAGGTCACGTATACATAACATGGGGAACGAGTCAGCGCAAGCTGGCGGAAGTCATGAGACCCCACGCCGTCAAGAAAAGCCTCTCGCCAGACCGCATGTCCGCCCGTACCGCAAACCGACACTGGTGGGCAGGGGGAACTCCCCCAAGGTGAACGAGCGACCCTCTGTCAAGGAACTCGGCAAATTGACCCCGTACCTTCGGAAGAAGGGGTGCCTGAGTAGCTTCTCTGTGTAAACAGGGGGGTGAGCAGGCCGCAGGAAACTGGCTCAAGCGACTGTTTACCAAAAACACAGGTCTCTGCGAACGCGCAAGCGGACATATAGGGGCTGACTCCTGCCCAGTGCCGGAAGGTGAAACGGAGTGGTGTTCGTAGCCACGAAGTGAAGCCCCGGTGAACGGCGGCCGTAACTATAACGGTCCTAAGGTAGCGAAATTCCTTGTCGGGTAAGTTCCGACCCGCACGAAAGGAGTAACGACTTGAGCGCTGTCTCGACAGGGGACTCGGCGAAATTGCAGTACCCGTGAAGATACGGGTTACCCACGACAGGACAAAAAGACCCCGTGGAGCTTTACTACACCTTGGCCTTGACATGATGCGGTGTTTGCGTAGCATAGGTGGGAGCCTTTGAGATCACCCTTGTGGGGGTGATGGAGGCGACAGTGAAATACCACTCTTGCAGTGTGTTGTGTCTCACGCGTGACCATGAAGCTGGCATGCAAACAGGGCCAGGCGGGTAGTTTGACTGGGGCGGTCGCCTCCCAAAGAGTAACGGAGGCGCCCAATGGTTCCCTCAGGGTGAATGGACACCACCCATAGAGAGTGTAAAGGCAGAAGGGAGCTTGACTGCGAGGCTGACGCGCCGAGCAGGGACGAAAGTCGGGCTTAGTGATCCCACATTCCCGAGTGGAAGGAGTGTGGCTCAACGGATAAAAGCTACCCCGGGGATAACAGGCTGATCTTGCCCAAGAGTTCACATCGACGGCAAGGTTTGGCACCTCGATGTCGGCTCGTCGCATCCTGGGGCTGGAGTAGGTCCCAAGGGTTGGGCTGTTCGCCCATGAAAGCGGCACGCGAGCTGGGTTCAGAACGTCGCGAGACAGTTCGGTCTCTATCCGTCGTGGGCGTAGGAAGATTGAGGGAAGTCATCTCCAGTACGAGAGGACCGAGATGGCTCGACCGCTGGTGTGCCAGTTGCTCTGCCCAGAGCATAGCTGGATAGCTACGTCGAGAAAGGAGAAGTGCTGACAGCATCTAAGCACGAAGCCGCTCCCAAGATGAGTCTTCCCTTCTCATACGTGAGAACAAGGTCCCAGAAAGAACATCTGGTAGATAGACCGCGCGCGGACCTCTGGTAACAGACGCAGCGAAGCGGCCCTAATGACCGAACGGCTTCTTTCTAAATTATTCTCTTCACGGTGATATGCATGTCGCGTTTCCTCTGCTTTACACTTTTGCAGTTTTATGCAATCTGGTATAGTCAAGTGGTAGCTGAGGCGTTCGACAAAATTGAGGTAAAGAACATGATACGGGTGTGAAAACCCCTCTTCTATTAGAAATAATGGAAGAGGGGTTTTTGTATTTGTTACAAGATTGTGAAACGAAAATCCATAAAAACTACGTGTTTTTACATGTTCGTTACTCACAATAGTATTGCATAAAGATGCTATCGCGCATTATTATTACCTATTTCCTCCCATAGTAACTATTTGGTGATGCATATCGTCTAATACCTTGACAAACGATAAACATTGTGTGTACATTATACATATCCACTTATTCTTATCTAAAGGAATACGCACGGAAACAATGCATGACGCAGAAACAGACGTAATAGAGCATTGTTACTTTTATGTATGTACTTTGTGCATGGCATTTGATATCATGATGTAAGGTCAGTTGCAGGTAATATTCCTTGCACACTGATTCAACACAAATGGGATGTATTCCCATTATCTACGTTATGCTTATAGGAGGTATGCTCGTGGCTCGTCGCAACACTATGGAAGCCCTCTCTAATGAGGCTAGCACTGCTGATGTACAAATAGTTCAGAATGATGAACTATTAACCGTACATGAGGTCGCACGTCGTCTACGTGTGGATGACACAACAGTACGTCGTTGGATAAATAATGGTATTCTTGAGGCGATTACTCTTCCACACAGTGGCAAACGTCGTGGATATCGTGTAAAGCAGTCAACACTTACTGAACTGCTGAAAGCCCCTGCTCTTCCAGCCTAGAATGATTAATAAACTATGAGTTTGAACCATCCCTAATTTTTACGTATCTTGTATGCTCTTTATAACAATACATGTTGTTATAAAGAGCGTTTTTGCTGTTCATCTATAGACTTTATGCACTAAAGTCTTGCTTTATAGCAATGTTCATGGTTAAATGCTTCAATATGACAGAGGAATTTTCAAAACACCACTACAACTATCGAGCGTTTGAGGAACTCATCGCTGAAGAGGACGCGACCACGGATGTTGCCAGGGCCGCTCTTTTAATTGCGACCATTGAGCACCCCGCTCTTGATATAGAACACTATATAGCAAAACTTGATCAGCTTGCAGATCGAGTACGTACACTATTGAGTCTTTCACTACCTAGTCCTCTTCCAGAGAACATGGCCCCTTTGACCATTCTCGATGCAATGAACAAAATACTCTTTGAGGAAGATGGCTTTCGAGGCAATGAGAGGGATTATAATAATCCCGATAATAGTTTCCTTAATAAGGTACTAGAAAAGCGCGTTGGTATTCCTATCTCGCTTTCATTACTTTACATAGAGGTGGGCAAGCGCGTTGGGTTGCCACTTGAAGGTATAGGTTTGCCCTTCCATTTTGTGGTACGTTGTGTACTTCCCACAGAAATTCTCTATATTGATCCGTTTGAAGGCGGCCTCTTACTGAGCGAACAAGATTGTCGGGAACGTATTCGTCGCATGTCACATGGGAAAATGACGCGTCTTCCACATCACTTATTTGAGCCAGTCACACCGAGGCAGTTCTTAGTACGTATGTTAGGCAATCTCAAGAATATTTATTTACACAAAGAAGACTATACAAAATCCTTGCTTGTTGCAGATCATATCCTCCTGCTCATGCCCGATGCCGCACGAGAGTTGCGAGATCGCGGCACCATTCACCTTCAACTCAAGCACTATGCACAGGCTCTCTACGATCTCAAAGCCTATCTAAAGCTTGAACCACAAGCCAGTGATAGACATGAAATCCAAAACCACATTAAGACTATACAGCAGACTATCGCTATGATGAATTAAAGACAGGACCGTTCGTAAACTCATCATTCATCTTGCGACAACAGTGAATAGCCTTTGCCCACTGCTGGTAGTAATGGGACTTCTCGACTTTGAACCACGTCTCATACTCCAATATGCCAGTGAGAATGTAGACAAAATTGATATGCTCCTTGCCTATTTTCTCATCGTGAATCTTTGTCTGTGGGTAGTGAAATAATGGTAGAGTATAATACCAATCAGGAGATTTATCGAATAAATAGAAAACATCGTTAAGATCTTTTGAACGTTAAAGGCAACAGAATGCTGCATATTCACGGACCTCGTACTGTTCGTCATGTAAACAGGCAAGCAAGGGGGAAAGGACAAGCGGATCCACAGTACCGCCTAATTCTGACGCAGCCGCCTAGTGTGCATTAGCATTTCCACTTTTGAGGTGTGCGATCAATGTAGCAGTGTTTTTCTCCTGAGGCGATGGATGCTCATGCTTGTACAGCATTCTTTGCTCCATGCTATCAAGAGTTCCAAGAACATCAGCTGCTTCAAAATGTACGTTCTCATCATCACTGGATAACGCGTCAAGAAGCACGGGGCGTACTACACCTGTTTCAACTCGTTTTCCTGCGAAAAATTCTGCCCTTACACAAAAATCAAGTAGACAGTAAAGGATATAGTGTGTCGAGGGCAACAAACTCATATGCAGCACGGTGACAATCTCCGACACCTCTGCCTCATCTCGTCTTTGATAGAGCCTTCGCAACGCATCTTTGGACAGTTTCTCCAGAAAAGTGATGATTTCTTGTGCAAACATCCATAAATGCACTCCGAAAATAATTGACTTCATCGCTTCGACAATAGCGGAAGGTACTGGCGAATATACATGCTGAATTCCCCTTGTTCCAGGTCAAATGGAGAGACAAGGGTTCTCGGGAGAGGCATATACCAGAGGTAGTTCATAGGGGCCGCAGTAAACAATTTCAGGTACCAGTAGTTTTCCACAACGGGTAGCCGTTGTCGCTTCCCTTCCGCGAGAGAAATGTTGAGAAGTGCAGGCTGCCGCAAAACAAAGACAGTTGTGGGGTGCAAAGGGAAAAGAGGATGTCGTATTTGTGTGATGCCAACAATGTTCTTCCATGGTGTATACATGCGAAGTCCTGATACATAATACTCCACGCCTTCAGAAGAAACTTCTACATGGTTGATAAAGGTATAGATAAAAAAAGCACCTAAGAGGATGAGAAGTATTCCCATGATCAACAGCCCATATATTTTGTTAAGCAGTGGTTCTCCAGGATCAAGGATTCCCAGCACACAGAAAAGTATTTCAGAACCTATCAAAGGAATAGTCCAAAAAAGGAGAATGAATTGAGATCGCTTTGAGCGGTAGACCTTTTTTTCCATGTGAAAGCTATTCATGCTTTTCTTCCTTTTACTTACGAAAGCCCTCTTTCTTAATAATTGATGTTTAGACTGTGGGATAGGAAAAAAGGCAGCCTATCTGACTTGTGCAGAAACTGCCTAATGATCTAATGTTCGTTTGTGTGTAACAAAAACTTCAAACAAAGGACGATTACGTCATGAACTGCACCACACTGATGAGATGCGCATCCGCGAGCCTAAGACCTTAGTCTATCCTCAAGAGGTGCTTGTACACCTTAAACCAAATGTCATACTCTTTTGTAGGACTTTGATCAAATTGACCCTGTAGAACATAGACCTACTTCTCATACTCTGCGATCACGATTTCCCATCCTTGCTCAACGTCTGAAAAGGGAGTCATCAAATCTCCAAGCGGAATGGAGAAGTCCTCTCGGCGCATGTCCTTTTCTACATGATCCAAGGTGAGAAAGCTGGCAATATACCCACGATATGGACTATACAAATAGACATGATGGCCGAATCTGAAACTACTCTTTGAAGCTCAAACACTTTATTCACTTACATGCAGTGAAACCGCCGAATACATCTCGTTCAAAAAGCGACTTGGCCGCTTCTCCAACAACTGCGTCTCAGCAAAGCCGTTCTTACTCGCCAGCTCCTCCCATGTTTCATATGAGAATGGATAGGGGACCCACATGTTGCCACGATTCACGTTGTATTCTACCAGTAGCAGCCGTCCGCCTGGATGTAGATAACTGGCAACACGTTGAAGCACTTCGTCTTTCTTACGGACAAAATGCAGCGAGTTTGCCATAACAATACCATCGAGTTGCGGCAAGTCCAGTTGGCGAGTGAAGTCCGCGACGATATAGGTTACGTTCATTGCTGGCGCGAATTGGCGCATTGCCTGTTCTTGCTGCCTCAATACGCTGCTATCTTTATCTACGGAATAGATGCGTCCTGTTGGGCCGAGCAATTCAGCAAGTGCTAACGTAAACGCACCGGAACCTGAGCCGAGGTCGGCCCACACACCGCCTGATTCAGGAATACCTTTTCGTAAAAGATGTACATGATCGGTATGGTTCATACACGCTCCCCTATCTCATCAACAGGCAAACCTTCTAGCTGCATAATCTTGAGTGCGTTCGTTGTGGGCGAAGGACCGGAGCGTATATGATAGTCAAACACCATCTCTCCGTCGATCACGTCTTCCCTGAAGTGATAATTCGTCACGCCTGGAAGCGTATTTGCCAGGGTAACAAGTTCAAGGTCATGAGTCGAGATACAACCAAGACAGTTACGCCCAACAAGCGCATGTACAAAGGAACGGCTGCCGATGAGCCGCTCACGGTTGTTTGTGCCCTTGAATATCTCGTCTATAAGAAAGAAGAGAGGATAGCCATCCTGTTGTAGTTCCGTCAACAGTGCCTTGAGTCGTCGCACCTCCGCATAGAAGTAGGAATAGCCGTCCGTTACCGAGTCGCTCACCTTGATACAGGTAAATACTCTGAACAGCGTTGTATGCAACATACGAGCATTAACAGGACCACCTGCGAAGGCCAGACACAGGTTAATACCAAGTGTACGTAAGAACGTACTTTTGCCAGACATGTTTGAGCCTGTGATGATCACAACGTCACCATGTCGATGAAACGTGAAGTCGTTCGTCACCTTCTGCTCATCTTTCAGCAAAGGATGCCCTAGTTCCGTAGCCTCGAAAAGGACATTTTGACTAGTCGATGCCGTATCCGCGACAACATCGGGAAGAATGTATGTTGGATTCAGATAGGCAAAGGTAGCAAGAGAGTTTAATGCCTCTAGCTCAAACCATACATCAAGCCATTGTGGAAGGTATACGGCAAGCTGTACTTTGTAGCCCCTTAAACGATAGGCACAATAGGTATCCCACGGTACAAGCGCGTTGATAGGCAACCAGAGATACGGATTTTTTGCCAAAGTTGCGGCATTGGCAATTCTGGCGATGCCTTTAAGCAATAATGAGGGACGATGTTCTTTTTCAAGAAAAAACGACTCACATAACTTTTTCAAGTGCGCGTTGGCACCATAGGGATATGTTTCCAAAAACTCAAACACGGTGCTTGTGGTGGCGAAGGCATCACGCAGATAGTAAGCATCATCAAACACATCGCCGCGTATCTTCTTCGTGTTGAGAAAAAGGAATAGTGAGCACAGCAAAGAAACAATCCATAAGGGCGAGAGAAGACCAACAATGTTTAGTATGGCAAGGACAAGCGTCAGTACACAAAGCGCACTAGACCCCCAAAGCAATGAAGGTAATGCGGCGGTTCCATTTATCTGCTTAAGCCATGTCGTGAGCCTGTTGCCTTCTAGTTGCTCGGAAATCTGTCGTGAAGCAAGCAACGATTTTAGCGTGAGTTTATCACGAAAACGGGTAAGTGGGAGTAGCTCACGTACAAGTGCCTGTCGGGTCAGAATTGCGTGCAAGTCGGGATTTGTGCTCAGCAGCCATTCGTGAAGATGCCTTGTCCCCTCTCCTGAAATAGCGGTGTTCACCAGGCGATGCAGAGAATGTTCACCAGTTATATCCAGGTCGGACTCGAAAGGATGTCCGCTTTGTAGTGCGGTAGCACGAACAGTAGGAATAACATTCCAGTCGAGTTGCATACGTGCGATGTGTGTAGATTTAATATATGACCAAATTTTGTGCCTGACAATACTTCTATCAATTTTGCTTTGATAGTATGCTACAACGGAAAACGCGATAATCGCGAGCAGAGCAAGTGGCACCGCAAGCCACCATCGTGCGAACACATACCCTAGCACACTTAACACGATGCCACTAAAGAAGATGGCAACTCGCGTCCACGAGTAGCGATTGCTACGCTGATCGAGTATTTTCATACGTCTTGTGAGACGAGATATTTGTCGTTCGAGCGCCTCTACACGCTCTTGTTTTGCGTTCACGCCTAAATCCTTCTGGTACATTTGAATAAAACATGTGGTACATAAGGGATTGAATCCTGTACGGGTCTGATTTTATCACACCCTCTTCCCAACATACTACCTTTAGAGGGTGTGATAAAATCAGACATGTACAATATATGTCATTAAAAAACAATGGAGAGGCGCATGTGATTGCGCCTCTCCATTGTACTACCATCTGTATCGCTGCTCTCTATCCTGCTACGCAATTGACAGAGAGGATTCCTGTGGAGGTTTCCCATCGGATGGAACAGCTTGTGCCAAGCGGTAGACCCAAGGTATAATCTCGTTTGGAGCCAGATGAGCTAGTTGTACAAGATACTTCTGGTTACGTCTGACAAGATAACCACGTCCAGGAGCCATATCACTCAGACGTACCCCTAATACTTGCGGTTCGTTAGGATCGCCACCAAGCACAATACCAAGACGTGCAGTCCGTACAGCAGTAAGTAAAGGGTCACTTCGCATCAGGTCGTTAGCTGGCCCCGCAACAATAACATGGAAGTGTAGGTCGCGCGCCTGTGGCATAAACTCTTTCAGGTCGTTGAATGGGTTTCTGGATAAGACACTTATCTGCTCATAATCATCAATCACGAGCACTAGTGGCGTCATCGAAGCACCAAGGACGACGTTAAGATCGTCTTGCATGTGCTCCAATTCTTCACTCAATTGTACGCTGCGCTTGTGTAACTCCTCTTTGAGTTTCGTCATAACTTGATTGAGCCGTTCCTCGGTATCGGCATACATACAGACATTGGGGAGACGCCGCATGAGCCGTGAGCCACGTCTGAAGTCTACCAGAATAACCTGAGCATGTCTGTTTGTTGGCGTAGCCAGCATTAAGAGACACGTTTGCAGAACCGTGGTACGTCCACTGCCCGGTCCACCCGCAACCAGTGCATGAGGAGTATCTGAGTTCAGGTCCAATGCGATTGGACGTAATGTGAAGTCCTCCATGCCCACACGAATTGATAGAGCTTGCGATGGCGCGATACTGTCCACAACGTTATCCTTGACACCTGGGCCAGATACAGCATCCATGAGGAAGTAGTCGGCACGCACGTATTCTGGCAAGAGACGAATTGGTGGTGCTTGTGCGGACTTGGCAACCTTGCCATCACGCGAAAAGCTTGCCACCAGGATTTCTAGCTGGCTTGTCTGCTCATCGTCGTCCTCCCCTGGCACGGGTAACGCAATGTGTACCTCCTCAAGTGTCTTGCCACGCTTGTACCCTCGACCTGGAAGAGCGGGATCAATGTGGGATGCATCGTTTTTACCAACGAGAATGAGTGAGTCGGTGTATTCTACGAGCCGCAACCCAATACGTAATTCAAACAAACTCAGTAGTTGCATAGGCACAGAAACAGGCCGATCAACCGATAGCACCATAAAGACGCCATAAGTACGTCCTTGACGCGCGATCATCAGCAAGCGTTCGAGTTCTTTTTCATGCGCCTGTTTGAAATCAACAAACTTGTCGATGACCAGCACGACAGCAGGCATCTCTGGCAAATCACTCTTTTCTGCACGACGACGCTGATATGAAAGAAAATCGTCAAGCTGATTAGCAGCGCAATATTTTTTTCGCTCCTCGATGATTCCATCAAGTTTGCGTAAAAGACGACTGATATATTCAGCATCACTTTCGCTGAACACTCCACCAACATGTGGAAGCTTCTCGAAAACGCGCAATGCCTGTCCTCCGAAGTCGATCAGGTAGAGATTAAGCTGTGCTGGCGTGTGTGTTAAGGCAAGTGAGGTAATGAGTGTGCGTAAAAAGACACTTTTACCAGAACCGGAAGCACCACCAACGAGAATATGTCCACCATTGCGCGCCATATCGAGCAGCCAGGGTTCTTGACGTTGCTCCATTGGCAGGTCAATCATACCCATTGGACAGGTCAACCATCCATAAATTGGTTGTTTACTTTCCGTAGGTTGAGCAGGAGTGATACGGCGCACTTGTTTATAGACCTCGGTTAGATTGACGCGGTTTGGCAGAGGCGCGGGCCACGGCTTGAAGAGTTCCGCACCTATTGTCTCCTGATATGGCTCAATGATATCCATCAGTACCTTTTGATCAATAATCTCGCCATTGTTCGCGGTAGCTTGCTTCGCAACTAGCGCAGCTTCGTTTGCCACACGCGCTGGTAACGAGATACGCGCACTCTGGAACAGATCAAAGACTTCTGAGCCAATCTGGAAGTACGCGCGACCTGGAATAGTACTAGGCAACAACGCGGCCTCCGAACGTCCCAACATATCGCGGCTATCTTGTAGTGAGGCCACGCGTAGGCAGATACGGAACTTAAGATTTGACCAGATGTTAGGATTGACCGAGCCGGTTGGTTTCTGCGTTGCCAGAATGAGATGCACACCAAGACTACGACCCTTCTGCACCACGCTTACCAGGCCCTCCATAAAGGTTGGATGCTCTTTCGCCAGTTCCGCAAACTCGTCGATAATGATGAAGAGATGGGGTAATGGTTCAAGGCTCTTCGGATTTTGCGCTCGCATAGCGATATACTCAGAAATCTTCTTAGCGTTCGCACCACTTAATACATGCTCACGACGCTTTAGCTCGCTCTTGAGCGCGACAAGAGCACGTTCTGTTAGTTTACCGCTCAGGTCCGTTACCATGCCGACGGTATGTGGTATCTTCTCGAACGGTTTGAATGCTGCTCCACCTTTAAAGTCAACGAGCACAAAGTTTACCAGGTGCGGATGATGCGTGATGGCAAGGCCCACAATCATAGATTGCAATAGTTCGCTTTTGCCAGCACCAGTTGTACCAGCGATAATACCATGCGGTCCGTGAACATTATCATTGAGGTCGAGCCAGACGATCTCATCGGCCTTGCGACCAATTGGCACACGTAACATACCGAAGCGTGGTTGACTTCCATTGCCCCACCATTTTTCAGGGTCAACCTGATCGGCAAAGGGAATATCAAGCAGATCAAGTAAGCGCACGTTGGTGGGAATATCGGCGGCATCATCCTCATCACTTACTACATGAAGCACATTGAGAGCATGTGCGATGCGACGTGCGTAATCAAGTTGTATCTTGTCTGCCGCTACACCTTCAAGCGTTTCACGTTCTACACCGATACCTGCATAGGTGAGCATGCAATCTTCCGTTAAACGCACAATACCTCGGCACTGGCTCGGAATAGCCTGTTGCTGAGCTACAAGATAGATGACTGAGACGCCAAGCTGTTCACCGAGCTTAAACGCATGAGTCAATGCTGGATGTTGACGCACATCTACATAATCATGTACAAGCACAACAAGGTGTGGTAGTGATACAGGTTGCATTGCCGTTGTCGTTCCACCAGAGGTGTTGCTCTGTTCTGCCATTTTTGACGCACGTTGACTTAATTCCTCTAACATAAAGTTGAGCAATTGTATAGCCTCATCCTCACCAACCGCTGTCAGCCGATTAAGTTTACAGCCCTTTAGGGGCGCGGTATGTGGCAAATCGCTTATCCACTCCCAATCTTGCTTTTGAGAAAGAGGGTAGATACCGAGGATACGTACATCTTCTGGGGAGTGATGAGTAGCGATCTGGCAAATCATCTCGTGTGTCAAAGCGGCAACATCCTGGCGACGGCCAGTAATACCTAATGACTTCACTTTTGGTAGCGAAATGCCACATGGAATATCTTCGACAAACGTAAAGTCGTTTTTGAAACGCTGCACCTCTGCCATGAGTGGATCAACGGACTCGACCTCTGGCAGTTTCAATGTGACTGAAAAAGGCTGTTTGCCCTTGCCCACACGAACGGTAAGGAAATCGGGATCATCTGGTCGCCGCTCCCAAAGATGTTCGCGCTGTTTAATCTGATCCTCAAGCACCTCCGGGTCTGGGTCGGTTAATAGTGCCACCAAACGTTGCTCATCGGCTTGTGCTTTCAGATGTGTACGCAGTTTTGACAGAAGCTTCTTGTACTTCTTATCGTTCTCACGATTTATACGTTTTACCGCCTTGCCTTTTTGCCGTGTTGTAATAATAGAGGTTAGTGGACCCATGACAGAAAAGACTCCCATTGGCAAGAGAAACGCGAGTTGCTGCAATGAGGCATGGCTGACAAAGATATAGATACCAAACATAATGCTGACGGTAATCAAAGGCATAATAATCGGCAGAGGCCCTACAGGTGGAGGTGGTTGCTCTTTTGCAGGTGGTTTCGGCACATCAACCGTCTCTTTTGGTGGCAACCTAAAGATACGCGGTGGACGGTTAAATACCTCTGGTGCTGCGCTTGTAACATTCGCTGCTTTTGGATTAGACGGTTTTTGCATAACGGCTACCTCTTGCGCTACGAGTTCATTCTATATAATCGCAAGGCATATATGAAGGCATTAATTACGCCCTCGTTCGGCCTGTCCAGGCTGAACGAGGGCGTAATTAATTAGGCTCCTACAAAAGTTAGATTTGCCTTTTGCCTACTGAAGGCTCTGGTCAGCTTGCTCGAAGCGGGTGGCGGTGTCTTGCAAGTGATTGCCGAGGTCTTCGCCAGTCTGTACGACGCGCTGAGTGGCTGAACGCCAGTCCTGATACATCTGCTCGTAACGCTGGCGGCTCACGCCCTGCCAATCGCCCTCGACCTGATTGGTCGTGTTCTGGATTTGTGGCTCGATGCTGTTGTTGATCTCGTCGTTCAATTGAACGAAGACGCGTCCCAGTTGGCGAAGCAGGTCTGTATTAATATGAATTGTGCCCATGAATGTATTTCCTCCGTATATATAATAGTGTAAAGACAGCAGGAGAAACCTTTACATAGCCTCTCCCGCAAGATAACAATAATTTGGGATAGCTTAGAGGCTTTGATCGGCCTGTTCAAATTGAGTGGCGGTGTTTTGCAAGTGGTTGCCGAGGTTTTCGCCAGCCTGCACGACGCGCTGAGTGGCTGAACGCCAGTCCTGATACATCTGCTCGTAACGCTGGCGGCTCACACCCTGCCAATCGCCCTCGACCTGATTGGTCGTGTTCTGGATTTGTGGCTCGATGCTGTTGTTGATCTCGTCGTTCAATTGAACGAAGATGCGTCCCAGTTGGCGAAGCAGGTCTGTATTAATATGAATTGTGCCCATGAATGTATTTCCTCCATTAATAGTGAGAACAAGAATAGAGTTGTTCGTCACAGCTTTATTTATTGCGGTAGAGCAATACATGCGACAGATAAATATATATCCGTTCAGTACATTCGTTGTCACACGTTCGTCTACTCATTCGCAGTATAAAGACCCCCACCAAATCGACAGAAACGCATACAAAAAATTGACAGGATAGCCCTTTTTTCTGCATGAAGAGACCAATTTTTGTGGATAAGTACGTGGATAACCTTGTGGATAAGTGGGGATAAGTAACCTTTAACGGTGGATAAGTGGGGATAAGTCGTGTTTGCTGATCTTTTATGCTTAGCACATATAGAAACATATCCACTTATCCACATTACCTGAAATGGGCGATGGTTGATTTACAGGTCATTTTAGTCTACACTTTGTGGACACGCGAGAGTGGAGAGAGCAACACACCAACTGACACCGCAGCATGCTATGCCCTGGATGCTTACGTGTCGAACGTATGTGCCAATTGACGTGCTATAATGCGCGGTAAAGAATAGATAATGGTACATATATTCTCGTGTTTTTGACATCTATAGCGTTTAATCTTTGAACTTATTCACAACTACTATCCTGTTGCTGTATGAAAAGCAAGCATACAACGTATTCATATCTAGTAGTAGCACATACATTTTGTAGACGGAGAGCGTAAGACGTGGAAAAGCTGTTACCGCAAAACATTGAAGCAGAGAGCGGCGTACTCGGCAGTATCATTATTGATCCAGAGGCGATAGTCCAGATAGCGGACTTCCTCATGGCGGAGGATTTTTATCGGGACGCGCACCGCACCATCTACGAAGTTATCATTCAACTGTACGAGCAGCAGCAGCCAGCCGACTTCATCACCATTTGCGATGAGTTAGAGAGTCGTGGCAAGCTAGAAAGTGTTGGCGGTCCCAGCTATGTGACTTCACTCATCAACCAGGTGCCGACCAGTGGCAACGTCGAATACTACGGACGCATCGTCGAGCGCACTGCCATCTTGCGCCGTCTAATTCACGCGGCTGGCGAGATTGCTGCCGCCGCGTATCAAGAGAGTGACGCCGATGTCGCGCTCGAAAAAGCCGAGCAGCTTATTTTCAATATCAGTCAACGGCATGCACACGCCGACTTCTCACCCTTGCGCGACATCCTCTCGGACTACATGTCAAAGCTGGACCAGCTACACGACCGGCGCGGCACCATTGTTGGCGTTCCCACCGGTTTCGCCGACCTTGACCGTCTCACCGGAGGGCTACAACGCTCCGATCTGATCATTTTAGCTGCGCGACCCGCCATGGGTAAGTGCTTGACTGCTTGGACGTTGATTGATGAACCAGTCACAGGAGAAAGACTCACAATAGAGGAATATGTAAAGCGTCAGATTCCGCAAATATTGAATATTTCGGAAGAAGGCAAAGTACGCTCAACCTCTATATCACATTGGGTAGACAGCGGGATACAACTCTGCTATCGTGTGCAAACGCGTCTGGGTAGAATGGTAGAAGTTACAGGACATCATCCTTTTCTTACGGTTCAGGGATGGAAACCACTTCACGACCTAAGCGTTGGACAACGCATTGGTGTGCCTACTTCTGTACCTGTCTTTGGAACTGATGAGAGTTTACCAATGGATAAAGTACGCTTGCTTGCATATTTTATTGCTGAAGGCAGTCTCACAAGCACATCACCAGCGTTTACAAATACAGACCCTATCATAGTCAGTGACTTCAAGTCGATTATTGAGAGCTACTTCCCAACATGCGCGATTAGGCAAGAACGCATTACTTATACTGTTGCACAACAAAAAAATGCATATACACAACGAGGGATAGCGATACTTCCAGCAAACCCTGTTACGCAGTGGTTAAGAGAATTGGAATTAATGGGCAAGCTAGCAAAAGACAAGTTCTTTCCCGATTGCGTTTGGACATGGAGCAGTCGCTATCTTGTGGAGTTCTTGCGTGCGCTCATGAGTTGTGATGGCTGTATCTACTCATTCAAGGGCGTGCCAATCATAGAATTTACTGTCGCGTCGCAACAGTTAGCGGCTGATGTGAACCACGCCTTTACGCGTTTCGGCATCATTTCAAAATATTGTCGTAAGGGGAATAATGCGTGGCGTGTTGAAATTACATCACCCGAAAGTGTACGAAAGTATCAGCAAGAAATCGGTTGGATTGGCGAGAAGACAACGCGTTTTGCAGAGTACGAACATGCAATAACGTCAAGAGGTGGCAACTATGGGCATGCTCCAGAAGATGTATGGCAGATTATACGTGCGGATGCTCAAGAGCAAGGCTTATCGCTATCAAGGCTTGCTTATGTAAGTGGACAGACAACGAAACAAGGTAAGTATGCGGGATATCATGCTCATACAAATCAAAGTATCTCTCGTACCCGTCTTTCAGCATTTGCTGATGCACTCGATAGCCCAACCCTACGCTTTATTGCCAGTCCTGATATTTATTGGGACAAGATTGTCTCTATTGAGGCTATCGGAGAACATCAAGTCTATGATTTGAGTGTACCTGACGGAGCCAACTTTGTCGCACAAGATGTGTTTGTACATAACACGTCATTCGCACTAAGCTTAGCTCACAACTCAGCTATCAAACATAAGCAATCTATCGCGGTGTTCAGTCTTGAGATGAGTAAAGAGCAGTTGGTGCAACGCTTTCTTTCTATGGATGCAGGCATTGACCAGCAACGCTTGCGTACAGGTTGGATTGAGGATGACGAGTGGGAACGCATCATTTACGCAATGGGAACATTGTCAGAGGCAAGCATCTGGATTGACGATACGGCAGGTATCTCGACAATGGAGATGCGAAGTAAAGCACGACGCCTACAAGCTGAACACGGAGTTGATCTCATCATCGTCGATTATCTCCAGCTCATGCAATCAACGGCTGGTGGGTCACGCAATAAAAACCGTGAGCAGGAGATATCCGAGATTAGCCGTAACCTGAAAGGGTTAGCACGTGAAATCAACGTGCCTGTGCTAGCACTAGCGCAGTTGTCCCGTGCTGTCGAGAGTAGATCATCGAAGATACCACAGCTTTCAGACTTGAGAGAAAGCGGATGTGTTACAGGTGATACACTTGTTTACCTACCAGATGAAGGGGTTTATCGACCTATTGAGCAACTTATAGGGAAGACGGGATTTCGTGTATTGGCACTAAACGAAGCAACATGGCAACTTGAACCGCAGCCAGTGACAAATGCCTTCGCAACTGGTGTTAAGCCTGTGTATAAAATGAAGACGCGTTTGGGGCGCACTATTCGCGCAACAGGAAATCATAAGTTTTTGACAATACATGGCTGGAAACGGCTTGATGAGTTGGTAAAGGATGAGCGAATAGCATTACCACGTGTATTGCTAGAATCAACTCATGTGATAAAGAGCGATAACAAGTATGCACAGGGAGATGTATATTGGGATGAAATCGTCTCAATAGAGCCAGATAGCGAGGAAACTGTATACGACCTAACAGTTAATGAACATCATAATTTTGTTGCCAATAACATTATTACGCATAATAGCATTGAGCAAGACTCGGATATTGTCATGTTTATCTATAGGGATGACGTGTATAATCCAGAGTCGGAGCGTAAGAACATCGCGGACATCATTATCGCCAAGCATCGCAATGGACCAGTTGGCGAGGTCAGTCTCTTTTTCCAGGCCAGCCAGACACGATTCCGTGATCTGGAAGTCTCACCACCAACAGAATAACAAGGGGGTGGACACTTATGCATAATATCAATAATATTCATGGCGATATAACTTCTTTTACAGGCTTCCCTTCGGGGAAAAATCCGTTTGTGCCGATACCAGAAATCTTCTTTACGCAAGTGCTACCGGAGATCGAGGATAGTGCCGAATTAAAGATTACACTACACCTGTTCTGGCTCTTGGCACAAAAGCAGGGCAATCCACGTTGTACTAGTGACCGTGAATTGCTGTCAGATGCAACCTTACTTCGTAGCCTAAGACGACGCGGCGACCCACGTCCGGCGGAAGAACGGCTTCGCCAAGGGTTAGATCAGGCAGTGGCACGAGGCACGCTACTACGGATACACTTAAAATTAATGAGCGAGGGTCGAGATGGAGTTGAAACTATTGTATGGTATTTCTTTAATACGGCTCGTAGTCGCAAGGTCGTCGCGGAACTACAAGGGGGGGAAATGATTCCTGTGCGCTTGCTTACACCTGTCGAGGAGCAAGGGCAGGAGGAACAGGAAGATAGTCAGGAAAGTCTACAAACTATAGAACAAACAGTAGAAAAAGCGTATACTAGTAGTCAAGAGCAGAGAGCACGCCATACGCAAAATGTCCAGGTACAAATAGAACGACCTAATATTTTTGTATTATATGAACAAAATATCAGTCTACTTTCTCCGTTAATTGCTGAAGAACTAAAAGACGCAGCAGATCATTATCCTGCGGAATGGATTGAAGCAGCATTCCGCGAGGCGGTCCAGCAGAACAAGCGAAAATGGAGTTATATTCGCGCCATTCTACGGCGTTGGGAAACGGAAGGCAGGCAATCATGGAACGCCTGAATGATATTATGGGTAGGACGACGCAGCGACGCCAGCACTACTCCGAACAACGGTCGCCACAGTCACAAGGCCAACAGGCTCAGCAGAGTCCGCGACCGGCACAACCACAGTACGGTCAGCAACAGACGAACACGCGTCCAGTCTCGCGTCCACCGTTACGCGAACAAAACGCGCGACAGGGACAGCAGCGACCATATGTGCCACAACAACAGAGTCAGGCAATGCCTTCTAAGCGCGTCCAGCAGGAACCAACAGGATATGAGGAACGTTCTTACGGACCTCCACCAACCGCGCGTCCAGTACCAACACGTCCACCATTACGTGAACAAAATCAGTCACAACGCCCTGCCATGAACAGGTCTACAGCGTATCAGCCACAACGTCAAGAGCGACAGAGTATGCAGGAGCAGCCAATTGTTCATCCGCTTCAAACACGTCCTGTACATGTGTATCATCAAGCCGATGAGTACGCGTTCTCGCCAGTGGTACAAGCGGACGTGGTGGAAGATTGGGAAGACGATGAGGATGAAGAAGGGATGCAATACGGCGATTGGGAAGAGGGCGAAAGCGAAGTTGTGATCTATCAACGACCTCCCTCAGAGCCACAAACGCGGCCAAGAGGTGTGGCTTCAACTCCATCAAGAAATGACTATGGGCAAGCATATCCTCAACATCCCTTGGTGACGCGTGAGCTACCACGACCATCATCGAATGCAAACATGCAGGGGACACGTAGTTTGCGCGATGCACAACAGATGCAACCACCTGTACCACCAACGCGCGTACAGGAAATACAACCGCATCGTACAACACAGCCACTAGAAAGGCGTGTTATTACCGAAGCCGGACGCGAGCGCACTGTAACACAAGGGCAAGTCCAACAACAAATGCAACAAAGACCCTTGCGTCAAATTGTGCCGCAGCCGAATGGACAAGTACGCGAACAAGCGGTTATGCCCTATCATACATCAACCATGTTGCCAGAGGTCATGCCGCTTGCTCCCACAAAAAGTGCGTGCCCACGTTGCAAGGGTGCAGGCTACTTGCGAGCAAATGTTCCCTTTGGTCATCCCAACTTTGGGAAACCTATCGCATGTGAATGCAAAGAGGCTGAAAAGAAAGAGAAACGTCGCCAGCAGTTACGCGATATGTCCAACATGGATGCCTTCCGTCATTGCGATTTTAGAAGCTTTAATCCACATCTTCCCGGTACGCAAGAAGCATTTCAGGCGGCACTTGGATTTGCCCAGAATCCCGAGGGTTGGCTCTTCCTGATTGGACCTAATGGATGTGGTAAAACACATCTCGCAGCAGCTATTGCGAACCAAAGCCTTGAAGAAGGTGCCGTTGTTCTTTTTGCAGTTGTTCCTGATCTCCTCGATCACTTGCGAGCAGCATTTGCGCCAAATGCAACAGAGGTATACGATCAACTTTTCGCAAAAATGCGCGAGGCAGAGCTACTCATTCTCGACGACCTAGGTGCTCAGCAAAGTTCTTCCTGGGCTAATGAAAAGCTCTTTCAACTTCTCAATTATCGCTATAACATGGGTATGCCAACGGTTATCACTGCTAATCCTAAAGGATTGCAAGGCGTTGATGAACGTATTCGTTCGCGTCTTAGCGATATTAGCCTTGTTGAAACAGTTGTCCTTGAACGTGCAAAAGATTATCGCCCCAATCATCCCCGTAGAGATTAACTTCCCTTTCAGATGGAAAAGCAAGCGACCTGCAAGAACATGTTCTTGCAGGTCGCTTGCTTTTCCATCTGAAAACATTAACCATTGACATTTTCTTACTTCTCATTTAAAATTATGACTATCGGGTCATAATTTTATTGTTTAGTCATAATCTCTAGTGTAAGTTAGGGTTGCTGTACATGGTGCAAGATGTGGATACGCCGCGCCGCTCGCTCAAAGAGAGACAGCGACAGGAGCGCGAAGAGCTTATTCTGCAAGCATCGGAAGAGGTCCTGTTGGAAAAAGGGTATCAGGACGCTTCTATGGATGAGATTGCGGCAAGAGTAGGAATTGCGAAAGGAACGCTTTACCTGCATTTCGCGGGTAAGGAAGACCTGGTGATCGCGCTTCTCGAACGTGAGATGCAAGCATTTCTCAAAGTGATAGAAGATGCAGTTGCCTCTCACACAACTACTCGTGTTACGTTAGAAACTATTCTTCGTGCAATGTATAAAGGGTTGCAGGGAAAGCGTTTTCAACTGCTCTCGTCTCTTATCGAAAGCACGGATACACGCGTACAGCTTTTGGAGAAACGAGAGAAGTTACGTGGTTCAAAAGAGCGTGTTATGCATGCCATCACGCAACTACTGGAGCAAGGGAAGGTCACGGGCGAATTTGATCGTACTCTACCAACTTCAGTTATGCTCAACACCTTTTTTACGCTTCTGCCTCGACGCGGCTCTGAACTGTATAATGAATATATAGCATCCGATGAACTAGTGACACACTTACTACATTTTTACTTTAAGGGCATAGCTGCTGTGTAGGGACCGATGAATTGCGTCTTGTTGCATTATATACAACAGGATGCGATTCATCGGTCCCTACCAAAAAGGATTTCTTTATGCAAGTATCTGTACCGACTGCTCCACGGACAATAGGCAATGTTCCATACAAGTGGATTGTTGCACTTGTCGTGATTTTTGGGTTATTCATGACTATCCTGGATGGCACGATTGTAAACATTGCCATTCCTCGCTTGCAAAACGTCTTCGGGGTAACACTCACAAGTGTACAATGGGTATTAACCGCATATACACTAGTACAAGGTGTTGCGACACCACTGACCGCATATCTATCACAGCGTCTTGGAGCCAAACGCTTGTATCTACTCGCGCTCGCTGGCTTTACCATTGGCTCAGTATTGTGTGGACTTTCTTTCAGTTTGCCGATGTTGATCTTCTTTCGTATTGTACAGGCGGCAACAGGAGCATTTTTATCGCCTCTTGCGATTACCTTGCTCTGGACTGAGTTCCCTCCAGAGGAGCGTGGCACCGCATTGGGCGCGCTAGGTGTGCCTATATTGCTAGCACCAGCACTCGGTCCAACTATCGGGGGTTATATTGTGACGTATCTGGGCTGGCAGCTCATCTTCTTCGTCAACCTGCCAATAGGTATTCTCGGCATCATTCTGGGCGTCCTATTCTTACGTGAAACCATCGCTGAGAGACGTGCTTCGTTCGACCTCCCTGGCTTTCTTTGCTCCGCTATTGGTTTAGCATCCTTGCTCTATGGCTTATCGGATGCAAGCACCGATGGTTGGGGTTCTACGAAAGTATTAGGGTTCCTTACGTTGGGTGTCATCATGCTTGTCCTCTTTGTGATCGTTGAGCTAAATACGGCACGTCGTGAGCGACAACCACTGCTAGACATACGTGTGTTTGGCAATAGGTCCTTTGCTACCAGTAGTATCGCCAGTATATTCGTCACATTCGCACTGTATGGTGGTCTCTTTGTCATTCCAATCTACTTGCAAAGTGTACGTGGACTCTCGGCCTATCAAGCAGGATTACTCTTGCTCCCGCAAGCCTTTGCGTCTATGGTATCCTCAGTCATTGGTGGTCGTCTGGTAGACAGGCTAGGAGTGCGAGGCGTTGTCATTCCAGGCTTGGTAATCCTCGCCATCGCGCTCTGGCTACTAACCTTTATTGGCGTCAACACGCCTTATGGTACACTGCAAATATGGTTGATTATACGCAGCTTTGCATTAGGCTTCTGCTTCCAACCGCTATCTGTGGCGGCCCTTTCAGAGATTAAGCCACGTATGTTGTCACAGGCAACAGCGGTTAATACAACGCTACGTTTCGTCATAAGCTCGCTCGCCGTTGCTGTCATTGCCACGCTTATACAGAGCCAGACCTCAGTTCATTATGCTCATCTGGCGGAACAAGTCACAGCAACCTCACAACTTGGACAGCTTGTACCGCTACTACAGGGTCTCTTCTTGCAAGCGGGAGCAACCTCACCCACCGCAGCATATGCCGCAGCCCTTCAAACGATAAGTGGGTTGGTACAACAACAGTCGGTTGTTTTAGCCATGCAAGATGCCTTCAGGTTGAGCGTTGTGCTCACAGGCTTTGCTATTATAGCGTCCTTCTTTGTACGCTATAGAACGCGACGTGCGGCACCAACGGGAACACAACAACTCACTCAGGAAGATCATGAGGCAGCCGCGGCTCGCGAAGAGGCGACATTAGCGGTGTAACAGCTTTCTACACATATACATCTCCACAGGTTGGGTAAAATGCTAAGTATTTTATCCAACCTGTGGAGATTCTAGCACTCTTTCTTTTTTCTGCTTGCGTTTATTTCTTGCAGGTGCTATCATAACAAGTACATATTCCTATTGGAAGGAATACCCTCTGCACACAGTTTTTCGGCAATCTAGCTCTTCCACTGTAAGGTGGGAGAAGAACCGTGAATGATAAAAAAGGAGCTAAGAATGAGCAGCATATTCAATCCCCGCGATCCTAAATGGGTCAAGGAGTCAAGAGAGTTTCTCGAGCCACGAGGAATGATCCCTGCTGTTATCGAGTCAACACCACGCGGTGAGCGTTCGTGGGACCTGTATTCGCGTTTGCTGAAGGAGCGCATCATTTTCATTGGTACGCCCATTGATGATAATGTCGCCAACAGCGTTGTCGCACAGTTGCTGTACCTCCAGAGCGAGGACGCAACCAAAGACATCAACATGTACATCAACTCCCCAGGTGGAGTAATCTATGCTGGCCTTGCCATTTATGACACCATGCAGTGGTTGCGCCCAGATGTATCAACAGTTTGTATGGGCATGGCAATGAGCATGGGAGCTGTTCTCCTGACTGCTGGTCAGAAGGGCAAACGTTATGCACTGCCAAACTCAACGGTGCTTATTCACCAGCCACTGGGTGGTGCCGAAGGTCAGGCAACTGATATTGAAATTACTGCCCGTGAGGTTCTGCGTCTGCGCCGTAGCTTGACCGAAATTCTCGCCAAGCACACAGGACAGTCAATCGAGCGTATCACGCAAGACTCCGACCGCAACTACTACCTCACTGCTCCTCAGGCTGTGGAGTATGGTCTCGTTGACGAGGTTCTCGGCAACGAAGAAGATGTAATGCGTTAAGAGAATTTTGTAAAGATTGCACCTGTGTTGTTGTCCAATATCTTTGGTATCGGATGACAATACAGGTGCAATCTTTATGAAGAAGATGGGAGAGTACGCGTGTCCAGAAAAATCGTACCAGCACTGGAAGGACGAACGGTTCGTTGTATTCTTTTTGACCTTGGAAACACTCTTTGGGCATACAAAGATCGAGCTATTCGTAAAACATCAGAAAAAAAAGCACAACAGCAAGCAGTAGCTCTTCTTCGTAGTCGTGTTGATCCACGCGCTTTCCCCGATGTGGACGATGACACGTTGATTGACCAAATTTTTGAGAGTATAGAGCAACAAATGTATGCAACACGACCCGATATGCGTGTTGTGCCCGACATCATTCTCGCAACAGTCACAGCTCTACAAACGCTCGGCTTTACAAACGTTGAACGTAGTTTAGGCGAAGAAGTATACGAGATACTACGGGATGACATTCCTGCAACTCGCGTCCTTTTTGAAGACGTGCTAACAACGCTCGCAACGCTACAAAAGCGTGGATTTCTCCTCAATATAGTAAGCAATCGTGGTTATGGTGGACAACCATTTAGAGTTGGTATGCAAGAAATTGGTCTGCAGGAGTATTTTGACCCACAAAAAATCGCTATTTCAATTGATTTGGGGAGCAATAAGCCTGACGCGTATATCTTTCAATACGCTCTTGATGCACTTCACGTTACACCAGAAGAGAGCGTCATGGTAGGTGACTCGCTTGGGGCCGACGTTGTTGGTGCAAAACGCTTGAATATGATTGCTGTTTGGAAGCCCGAACCACGCCTGTTTGAAAAGGCGCGTGCGAAAGCACAAGAGCACGCTGTACCACCATCTTCTTTCGAGGAGTATGTACTTAAAGATGTGTTTAGACGTGCAAAAAAGCGAGAAGAAAAGAAGGGAAGGCTTGTTCCAGTAGAGCTTCAACCTGACCTTGTGATTGAACATCTTAGCGAACTACTCGATGTGTTTGTGGAAGTAGGGAAGCAATAAGATGGCCGCGAATGTGCGTAAACTCCTTTTCGAGACCCTGTACAAGAATAGCTATCTCTACCGCTTCGCAAGCACTATTCCTTTCGCGGGACAATGGCGGGTCTGGCAACGTCTGGTGTTGTCGCGCATTAAGGGTACGGATGTTTTAGAGCTGGGTTGTGGCCTCGGCGATCTGTTTGTCGATATGCTTAACGCAGGCTACAATTGTCGTGCGGTAGAACATTCGCCGCAGATGGTTGCAGCGGCCCGTGACACGATACGTAAACGTAGAATTGGTCAGACAGCGTGGATTATGCAAGGCTCGGCGCAACACTTGCCATTTAGCAACGGTTCGTTTGATACAGTGGTGAGCACATTCCCATCCGAGTACATCTACGATCCAGATACAATTGCAGAAGTTGAGCGTGTGTTGCGTCCCGGCGGTCGCGTTATCGTGATAGAGGGAGCGAACTTACTACCCGTTGGTTTGTTACAACCGTTCCTGGTCTTGTTACAAGCACTTGTTTATGGACCTTCGGCACTCTTTGGACCTCGCAAGCAACGCACCCTGCAAGATGAAGTTACGCGGAGTAAGGCGACCAGCACCCCTGATATCATTACCGAAGTATTACCCGATGCGTGGTTTGGTCGCCTCATACCATTAGAACAGGTTGGACTACAACGTCGCTCCGAACGTATTCGTAGTCGTCGTTGGGAGGTATATATGACAATAGGTGAGAAATCTTCATAAGAATAATTATGTGTGGAAGTGATTTAAAAGAGGACGGACGACCACAAGGGTCGTCCATTTACTTCATAATAACTCCGTTTTGTTCATGACAACAAGGAAATTTCGTTATGCAAACATCTATCGAGCAATTAACCGCGCACTACCCTCATCTGGCGGACGCCTTTGCACGTATTCCAGAGGGTGAGGCACATCTACGCCGCTTACAAGACCTCAACACGACATGGCAAAACATGCTACTTTCAAGTGAGAACCGCGAGTATGCTGAGGTTGTCGTGACAGAAGAGCGTCCTACGCTTCCCCCGGTCGATACGTTTGATATTATCTATGCTGGCGGTGGCCTCAATTTGCTCAATGCGGCAGTGATGACGGTACGCTATGGCTTACGGGTGCTGGTCTTTGACCGCTTCACCGTGGGCGCAGTTCACCGCGAATGGAATATTTCGCGTGAAGAATTACATGAATTGCTTGCCGTAGGTTTGCTTACACCTGATGAACTTGAAAGCGTGATACAGCGCGAGTATAGCGATGGGCTGGTACGCTTTCATCCGGCGAATATTCAGGTCAAACCAGCCGAACTCCATCTGAAAAATGTGCTGGATGTGGCGGTTGATGCCGAAAAGCTTACCGCACTCTGCATTCAGAAAATACGAACTCATCGGCCTCATGGCGCGTTCCCCAATGTCATTTTGCATAGCACAACATTTGTGCGTTGTGCCGTTCAACCATCACACGGCGTCACAGTCGATGTAATACAGAATGAAGGACTGCCGCAAAGTTACGAGGCGCGTCTTTTGATTGATGGCATGGGGTCAACATCACCTATTGCCTGTCAACTCAATTGTGGTCGGCCCTTCTCGCTTGTATGTCCAACAGTCGGCACCGTTGCGCGTGGCTATAAGCAAGGGACAGGTCTCAAGGAAATTGATACCACTGTTGGTGAGGTCCTGGTTTCGACGGAGGATGCCCGTAAGGGACATCAACTTATCTGGGAAGCGTTCCCCGGAGTGGACGATCAGGTTGCGATCTACCTTTTTTATTATGCCGAGACAGGGGATCGTGTCGATCTGCTTGAATTGTTCGACGACTTCTTTGGCTTACTTCCAAGTTATAAAGATACAGAAAACGTAGAGGTGCTCAAGCCTGTATATGGCTTCATTCCTGCTGGCTATAACATTGGATTGCCCTGGCAAAAAGAGCCGAAGGTATTAGCCTATGATCGTGTCCTCTCGCTCGGTGATGCCGCAGCGTTTCAATCACCGCTCACCTTCTGTGGCTTTGGCTCATATGTACGCAATCTGCGCCGCATCACAAGCCTGTTGAATGTGGCCCTTGAGACCGATAGCGTGAGTGCGGTTGATCTCAATAATGTGCGTGCATCAGAGGCGGTGCCAGCCGTAGCACGTGCCTTTAGTAAGTTTATGATTGCTAAGCCTGCACAGTCGGAACCGGTATGGCAGGTTAATGAAACGCTGAATGTCTTTTGTAATGTGCTTGCAAAGCTAGGACCAGAAGTTACAAACGCGTTTTTCAAAGACCGTATTGGTTGGCTCGACTACACACGTGTCGTGCTCAATACGCCAGGATATTATCCAAAAATATATTCGCTTGCCCTTAGTACTCTTTCAGCAACCGAAATTGTTGGCTGGATTACGGCCTGGCTCAAGCTGGGTCAACAATCTGCAGCCGTAAGCTTCTACCGCCTCCTTCGACCAATCTTGAAGTCTCCATTCGGCATACTTGTCGGCCGCACCTTACCAAAAGCACAGTTGTATATGGCAATCTTCGATGAACGTATGCAGCAGGTAGAGCGTGGAAAGGAAGAACATACAGTGTCGGTTGTGAAGAGTCGGAAGAACATTGGCAACCGACTAGGGAAGCTTTGGCCTCAAGGATAATGTTTACTAGTACTTCATGTCCTGTTTGTTGACGAGAAAGGTAGCCTTCGTTAATATACTATGATTAGGGTCGTTATGTGGAAGGGGGAATACTTGTATGGCAACGATACAGGGCAAACAAAAAACACCGCAAGAGAGTTTGGTTGGCAAGACACTATGTAATGATGAGTATTATGTTCATCGCATCATCGGACATGGTGGCATGGGGAAGGTCTATCTTGCCGCACACACAGAATTGACAGTGCCAGTAGCACTCAAACAGGCACGAGCAGATCAACCGCTACCAGAACTGGCTATTGACGAACTAGATGCGCTTTTGCAAGACTCAGCACATCACGCCTCCGCGTTCTCGTTACAGGATATTCCTGAAAGTGGGGGCGTACATACAGATCGTTTTTTACGTGAGGCATTGTTTCTTGCACGTTTAAATCATCCTGCTCTACCCTCGCTGTACGATTATTTTTTTGAAGACGGCTATTGGTATCTGGTAATGGACTATATTCCGGGCCAGACACTTACTGCGTATCTTCGTCAACAAGGGCCGTTACCGCCGTTAGAAGCACTTAACTATGCAATTCAGTTGTGCGATGTATTCGATTATTTGCACAAGCAATCTCCGCCGATTATCTATCGCGATTTAAAGCCTTCAAATATTCTTATCACTCCACAGGGCACGTTAATGCTGATAGACTTTGGCATTGCACGCTATTTTAAAGAGGGACAGAGCAACGACACCACCGATTTTGGCTCACCAGGCTATGCCTCTCCTGAGCAATATAAAACAGAAGGACAGACAGATGGACGTTCAGACCTGTTTAGCCTAGGTGTCTTGCTGTATGAGATGATCAGTGGTCAACGTCCTATCACAGCGAACGGAACAACGGCGTCCGATGTGTCGCGCAAAGATATGCCTCCACTTTCAGCAGTTCTCGGTGGGCTTATCACGCTCGCGACACGTACAGAGCCAATGTACCGCTTCCAGTCTGCACATACCTTCTTTCTTGCCTTGGAGCGGGCATATACTATTGAAGAGCAGCGTACATATCAACAACGTGTCATGCTCGAACAAGCAATGGATGCGGTAAATGAAAGCGATGCAACGCTATCTTTATCTAATGGTACAAATAGCAACAGACGCGATACGTCGGTCCCTATTGACGACGATGTGCAACAGGAAGAGGTTGTACCAGCATCGGAAGGACCACTTGTTGATTCGCTCGCTCCTGTAGAGCGGCAAAAGATACGTGAAGTGTTGCAGCAGATGCGACGTGAGCGCAGAGAGGACGCAGAACTAGAAACGGATTTTGCAACCGTCGATGAACAATTGGAACAGCGTGCGTCTATGGAACTTTCAAAGTTTACGTTGCCAGTAATTTCTGACTCAGATGTGCCAGTATCGCCACAACCATTCCGCATTCCAGTCCGACGTATTATTCGCACAAGTTTTATTGTTGTCCTGCTTCTGTGTCTTTTGTTGGCCTCTCTGCTTGCCGCTCGTGCCATCTATCATGGACCAAGCACCATACAAGGGAAAACACCTATCTCTACAACATCCCCTGGCACTTCTATGACCACGACAACCACTCGTGTTGTTGCTCCAAATAGCTCGTGGCAGCAACTGCCTTCCCTACCAGCCGCACAAGCCGACAACACAGCGGCATATGTGCAAATACAGGGACATGCATATCTCTACGTCAATGGTGGCTATCGTGGCGAAAAAGCGTCACCCCACTATGACCGTCATCTGTACCGCTATGATATCGAAGCGGCTCACTGGGAAACATCAGCAAACACACAATTTCCAGGCATGGTCAACAATGCTGTTGCGGTCGATCCCTCTGGCCGCCTGTTTTATACCGTTGGCTACTCTACCAACACGTATACCGTAGCTTCGCTCCTCTACATGTATCAACCCGGCAATGACACAGTACAAAAGATTGTGCCGCCGCCACAGGTAACACTCGGCTTCGGTGGCAGTATTGTCGCGGACTCTCAGGAGCATCTCTATATCTCACAGGGCTTTACGCAAAGTGGAGAGACACAACAGGCAGGGACAGGTTGGTATCGTTACGACATCGCAACGGGCCAATGGCATGTGTTAGCTCCACTTCCAATAGGGCTTGGCTACGTTGTGCTTACAACAAGGAGCGACACGAGTATTGTACTTATTGGTGGTGCGACTGATGCAGGGCAACATCAGCAAACAAATGCAATATATATATATGACACTGCCTCAAATGTATGGGAACAGGCGACCGCAAACGCGCCCAGCGCATTTAGTGGGGCAGCAAGTACAACAGTGCGACCTGGGCAGATCGCTATTATCGGAGGTTATGATCCAACTCATAACAAGGGGCTAGATCGGGCGTGGCTTGTTGATGTACATACAATGAAATGGACACAATTAACGCAACTTCCAACAGGTGGTTCTGTGCTAGGCACCGCCGCGAGCGATGGGCAAGGCCACGTGTTTCTCGTGAGAGGTGCAAGCGACCCAAGTCAGCCCACGGACGATTTTTGGGAGTTGACAGTTGAGTAGGGACCGATTCATTGCGTCTATGTCCCCATCGACCAACAATGGGGACATGGAAAATGGTTCAATCAATGGCGATATCACCATTGGGAACGAGGACGCGATTATGCGGTTTCACTAAATAACCAGGATATGTTGCCTGTAGGGACCGATTTATCACGTCCTTGCCAGGAGTTGATTGCTACGAGGACGTGATAAATCGGTCCCTACACCTATCCGTACCAATTTGTTAAATCGCATCATCGGTCCCTACACAACGTTTTTATTATGGACGTATTACGTCGAAAATCAAGGGTTCCACGGTAACAGGCTCTTCGCTCCATTGGTAACAAGCTTGCAATATCTCTTGCATAGTGATGGCCTCTTGTTCTGTTCGGGCATGTATTGCGATCAGGGGATCGCCCTTATGCAGATAGTCGCCGACTTTTGCTTGTAAGACGAGACCTGTACGATGATCAATTTTGTCACCTTTTTTGAAGCGTCCCGCGCCGAGATGCATACTGGCGAGGCCAATTTGCTCAGGGTGAATACCTGCAATATAGCCACTACGCGGACTGGTAAGCATCTGTTGAACAGGAGCTTGCGGCAACAAATGCGGCTGCTCTATCTGGCGTGCATCACCGCCCTGTGCAGCAATCACTTCTGCGAGTTTTGCAACGGCGGCTCCAGAACGGATCGCATCTTGCACTATCATATCGGCTTGTGAAAAGCTATCGGTCCTCCCTGTCATGAGCAAGAGTTCCGCCGCTTCGTGATAGCACAAATCGGATACATCTTGCGGACCCTCGCCGTGTAGAATGGCAATAGCTTCTTGCAGTTCTAAGGCATTGCCAACCGCACGGCCTAGGGGTTGCTCCATTCTGGTAATTGCCGCGACGGTATGCATATTGGCAGCCCGTCCGATGTTGACCATTGTTTCCGCAAGTACACGGGCCTGCTCTATTGTTTTCATAAAGGCACCTGACCCAACCTTTACATCGAGGAGTAGGTGTGATGCACCTATAGCAAGTTTCTTGCTCATAATACTTGCCGCGATTAAGGGGATACTTTCAATCGTGCCCGTCACATCGCGCAGAGCGTACATTTTGCCATCCGCTGGCGCAAGCTCGGCCGATTGGCCCGCAAGAACGATAGAATGCTGTTTAAGAATTTGCACGAAGTCATGTTGCGAAAGTTCGGAACGGAAGCCTGTTATCGACTCTAGCTTATCAACAGTGCCCCCAGTATGCCCTAAGCCTCTTCCAGTCATCTTACCTACAGCAACACCACATGCAGCAACAAGTGGTGCAACCGCTAGCGTCACTTTGTCACCAACACCACCTGTACTATGCTTATCGACAACAGGTGAAACGATGTCACGCGCATGCAGTTCCTCACCCGAATGCATCATAGCAATCGTCAAATCGCTGGTCTCGCGCGTGGACATTCCACGCCAGTAGACCGCCATCAACCACGCGGACATTTGATAATCCGGTACTTCACCATGTGTATAGGCATAAATGAAATCATTAATTTCTTCTGTACACAGCACGTATCCATCGCGCTTCTTTTTGATAATTTCTACCGCTTGCATACTCTATTTCTCATTCCGATAACACGATACGTACTGAGTCACTTTCAAATCCATTGCCCGTTTCAATTTGAAAACGATTGAGAGTCTGGCTACCGAGACGCACACCACGATCAAACTGTAGTTGACCATTGGTGAACGCATAAGGAGTCGTATCTTGCTCTAAAACACCTTGTACGACGAATGTATCAAGGGTGCCAGTAGATTGCTCGTTAAATGCCTTTAAAAGAGTGGCAACCTGCTCCCATGCGGCACAACGCTGATAGACGATACGGATGGTTTTCTTCCGTCCAACGATCACGGCATCGCCAACTAATGTGTATGGCATAGCCTCGGCTTGCAGTTCCCTGAGATGAGTCATGGTATGTGGAGGGAAGTGTGCTGGCGGTTCTACGACCTGCTGCGGAGGTTGCGGGGCTACACGTGGCGGTTGAGCAGGTATTGGTCGTGGAACCGAGAGAGGCGGTTGCTGCGGAGGTCGAGCAGGTTGATAGGGTGGTGGTGCTGGTCTTGCAGTCCCCTGTGTTGATGGTACAGGGCGTGCTACGGGACGTGATGCTGGTAGATAGGGCGATTTTTGCGGCTGTGGTGGTTGTACTGGCTGTTGACGTGCTTGTGCTGGTGGTAGATCGCGCCCACATTGAGCACAAAAACTCGCCTTCTCGCCGTTCAGACCTCCACAATAAGGACAACGCATAATTGCACCCTCCATTCTTTGTAAATGGTATCTACTTGCTTTACATGCTCTGCTTTAATTATGATTGTTTAACGATGGCTTCGACTAGATGAGCATTGGTATTCGTCTTCTCGAAGAGGCGCACAACTTGCTCAGCTCCATCGCGACGTGGTAGGTCTGCCATGCGGCGACGCACGGTTGACATAGCGTGAAGTTCATCAGGCGAGAGCAAACGTTCTTCCTGGCGTGTACTGGATGCCATCAGGTCAATCGCGGGGAAAATACGACGCTCCGCGAGTTCGCGCGAAAGACGCACTTCCAGATTGCCTGTACTCTTAAATTCCTCGTAGACAACCTCATCGAGACGGCTACCAGTTTCCACAAGACAACTGGCAATGATAGTAAGGCTGCCGCCCTCTTCAAGCGTTCTCGCACAACCGAAAACGCGACGACCAATTTCTAACGCCTGTGCATCGACTCCACCAGACATGGTGCGTCCACCGCCCCGTGGGTTGCTCCACATATCGCTATTAAGGTTGTGGGCACGTGCAAGGCGTGTGAGCGAGTCAAGGAGGATAATCACATCGCGTCCCTGCTCGACCTGCCGTTTTGCGTCTTGTAGTGCCTGCTCGACGATGCGTCCATGTTTGCCCGATGCCTGATCGAAACTCGATGCATAGAGTTTAACGTTCGGCCCCTGCACCTCTGTGCGCCACTCAGTAACCTCTTCGGGTCGCTCATCGACAAGACACAAGAAGAGACTGGCCTGTGGGTAGTTCTTGATGACGGCGGCGGCGATCTCACGTAAAATGGTAGTTTTACCAGCCTGTGGAGGGGCCACAATAAGGGCACGTTGTCCAAAGCCAATGGGGACAAACAGATCCATCAAGCGTGGAGCAATTGGGGTAGCTCCCGTTTCCAGAGTAATACGCTTATGTGGATAAATCGGTGTTAACTTTTCAAAAGGGGTTCGTGTTGATGCCACTCTTCGTCCCTCGCTCCCTTCGCGTGGAGGCCATATCATCCTTGTGCTTCACCAGCACATCACATCTACTGTACCACACGAGGTCAAATGGAACGCAACTGTTTTTAAACAATCTTCTTCACAAAATTATCGACGTTCATCTCAAATTCCTTGAAGGGGCCACGATTGTCCACTATCTTGAATTTTCCTTCCACTGATGAACCTTGCTTATTCACTACCTTGAATTTTCCTTCCATCAAGTCCTCGTTAGGAATAGGAAAATGCTGATGAGTGTAGTATCGCTGTAACATCTCTTTGGAAATATAATGGTCATCAGAAGATTTAGGATCAATCATGCGGTTCTCAATACGTTCTATACAACGCTCTAACTCCAATTTTATGAAAAGGAAATGTGCATCTTGTAACACTTCCAAAGAAAATTTCGCTAACGCCTCTATATAATTTGTCCGTGCAAACTCTATTAAGAGTAGCTGATTACTTCTTACATATGTTATATGATGCTGTAGTCGCTTATCCAATTCTTCTAATGCGATATCAAGCATAAAGCTCTCTAAAACATCAAAGCCTTCATGACCTTGATAGAAAGTCCTCATGAAGTATTTACTATAACGTCCATCCTTTGACATTTCATCAAGAATATCAAAGTCTTTGAAACGATAAGCCGAAAAACCCTTATCCTCTATCTCTTTTACAAAAGTTTCAATATACTTAGCTGCACTCGATTTGCCACATCCTGGACGACCAAGTAAGAAGAGCTTTACAATCATATATATACTCCGCTTGACGACAAGCTCAAATTGAAATATAGATATACATAAATATACGATATGACACACTTTAGTATAGCATATGCAAGTGACAGACTAATTGGTTATGAGTTTACAACAACTTTGTAAAACAATATAAAAGTGGGTGATTTTCAATAGTTTTTGAATAATCACCCTAAGATGACAGAGTTTTAGTTACATTCGAGGAGTTTTGTAGCTAAAGGAAAGAAGACAAAATAGCTAGTTTCTGTTAGCACAAGTAGGAAGAGTATGCTCTATCTTTTGTTTCTTCTCGACTAATTGAGGCTCTAAATCCTTTTGTTCGATAATTTTAAGTGTATCTTGTTCTATTTCAGTATGAAAGGATATCAATGATGTTTTTTCACCATTATACACTTTCTTCATTTTTTGGGCGTTTACATTGTAGTATTCTTCCGACTGATCACGTATCATGTTTAACTCATCAGCACTACAATATTCCCTACCTATATGATAGTAAGTATCATAAATATAGTCTGAAACATAGTGGTCGTCACTTGATGACCTATTAATAAATCTTTGCCAGACGCGTTCTTTACACACAGAAATCTCTGCATCTATAAACAAAAAATAAGCATCCTGCAAAAATGCGGACGAGAACTGCTTAAATGCATTGAGATAATCTGCCCGTGCAAACTCAATAAGAATAAGTTCCTTCTCAGAAAATGTCGCTTCTTGTGAAATACGCAGTTCTAGTTCTCGTAATGATGTATCAAAAACAGTAAGATCATGTATATCGAACCCACCATGCTCAGTTCGACTAAATTGAGGGCCGTCAGGAGCTTTTTCAAACCATGCACGAAGGATGTGGTAATCGTTGAAGCCTTTGACAGTATACTCTTTATCTCTTGCTAACATCTGTATACAACGGGCAGCAGCCGACTTACCACTTCCAGGCAATCCTAATACAAAAACTTTCACACCCATAAAATGTACTTCCCATCGCATCCACTCCTCACACTATAGTTGTGGACTTTTTACGTACATGAACAAGCTGTAATAAAAACAATACAAGCTATACATGATTAACGTACAAAAAACTAAAGTGTAACATTATACATTCTACAACTAATTCTATTAGGAAATGGTTATTCCTTCTGAGGCCACACAGCTAAACTGCCATGTTCATGAGCAGAGTCGGCAGGAAACCAAGAAACAATACGGCCCCTACCCTCCTGCCTAGCTATATTAAGTGCCTCCTCAAGAAAGTAAAAAATGCTAAATCCCATATCTGCAATCTGAGTTTCTACTGGATAACGTCCTAATACCTCATGCAACTTCGTGTGTTTGTATGAAGTTACTCCTAAGCGCACGGTAACATCTTTAATCTCTATTTTGTCCCTTACAGGTTGCTTATATGACAGTGGCATGATAGAGATAAAATAAGTACGCTGTAATACTTCCTGTAGCTTCTCGGCGTACTCCCTTGCATTATCTAGCGTTCGATTGTTAAGCAACAAGAAAAAACGATCAGCATAAATGTGATAGATCTTGTAGTCTGTTTGCTTACCTAAGAGTACACTCATCTGGTTTCTGATACGTTCGCCTAGTTCCCTACTAAGATTAATAGACAGTTGATCGCCATATCTGCTAGTATAGCTACTCTGATTATCCATATCTATAGAAATGAACGAGGTTTCACCTTTCTTCAAAGAATCACTATTTGTCATTCTAATTTGCGTTAACAGAGATTCTACATCTTGAATAAACCTGTTTTCTGAAGGAAATCCTGACAGCATTTTATTCACAACACGTGGCTTCTTTACTATGTCTCGTAATCCCTCCTCACTTCTCTGCCTGATAGACATAACCGCCAGTAACTCCTCTGCCATTCGTGTTATCAATCGTAAAACACGTTGCTGCCCAACAGAGAATGCATCTTTTTCCTCAGAAACTATATATAGTATACCTATAGGGGCACCATTTTCTGAACCAATAGGAAATGCAATAACTGACTGCACTGGTGACTCTTGCTCACGGTACACAATGGTTTTGTCTTCTATTGACACATGAGCACGATACACTACGTGCCCACTTTGAAATGCTCTTAAGCTTAAACTTAAAATAGTATCTTCAGGTGTGACAACGGTCCTATCAATAACATGAGGAGCATTTGTACTTTGTGCTTGCACAAACAGATTTCGTTGCTGAAAAGGAAGGAGAGAATTATCTGGTAGAAGCACACAGCAGAACTTCCAATGATCCTTTTTTTCATCGTTTTTCCCACCAATGCGTACAACCATATTAGTAAGAAACTTTAACGTAGACTCTACATTACTTGTGTTACCAAGTGCTGCAGTTGGGTAGACAGTACCATGTGTTTCTCTTTTAAAGTATGGTAGCCACATATTAATATTTTCATGCATCAGTATTAGCAAATGACGTATTGTTTCAACAGTATTGATGGGAAGAAGAAGCTCTACTACTTTCCTCTGTAACACAACAAAGGTGGAATCTTCAGGCTCTTCCTCTTCCACAGCGCGAAGACCACGAATTCTAAAATCGCTAGGATAGTCGAAGTAAGGTTTCGTATCGTAGAAAGTATGGAATGTATGACTTTGATCACGCCAACATATAAGGCATTCTCCAAGTTCTGCAAGGTTCTGTGGTTCTAGCTCATTTACAGCTTTCTTTGTTCTTCTAAGTGGAAGGATTATACCAGCAACTGTATCAGGGACATCTTCACATATCAAATTAAGTGCTATACGTAGCGTTTGAGAGACGAAGTAACGCCAATGCTCTCCTTTGTTTGCTTCATCTACGAGATGATCAATAGAATGATGCTCAGTATTCTGCTCATTTCTTACATCATATCCATTGATCTTATAGGATTGCTCTTTAGAAACAGAAAAGACTTCATGCCAAACATCGTCAACCGTTAATGGGATGCTCCCTACGTTATATCCACCATTTTCTGTAAGTTCTTTTATCAAGGGCGAGCTTGTCTAGTTCTGCAAGAGCATATAACCTCTGACCACCTTTATCCTTAGAACGTCTCGGCTTTAAGAAACCTTTGTTTTCCCAATCTCTTAATTGATTCTCACTAAAATTAAATAACTCAGCAGCTCTACCTATTGTAACCGTTACATCTTCTCTTGCACGTAAAATACTCTCCTGTACACGACGCTGTGCTTCTGTGCCTTCAAGATACTTCCGTATACTGTATACATTATGTATATTTTGGTCTTCCATAAAAAGCTCCTAAAAAATGGTGAAGAAGCTAAGATTTGCTTTGCACCAAGACATCATACCACACATGTTCTACTATGTGAATGGCGCAAGTAGAACAACGTCAGTACATTACTCGATACATTGTAAACACATTATAGTAAAGTTAGGTATTCTTCTATTGCTAACTTACAACAAGACGTTTTATATTAGGAAAAAGTAACAAACAAGAGAAATTAATATTAATACTATCTTAGAACACCTAGTCAACTAAAGACAATCATGTTTTTTTCATAATAAACCTCTTGACTTAACTTAAATCACATGGTACTCTTCTAGTATATAGAAGGAGGTAATTTCTTCTATATCTAAGCAAACCTCACACATGCTGAAGTAATCTATTTAAAAGAGGAGGAACAATACAGGAAACTGCTATAGGAAATATGATGCCAAGTATGTTAGTTGGACAATGCGAATTTCTTGCGCCACATAATCCATAGGAGGTTCTTTTATGAAGTTTGTTACTAGTTTACATTCAACGCAAAAACGTATGCCTACAAAGTCTGAAGAATGGCATGTATTAAACAAAATACTGCTTTCCTACATCAAAAACTGCTTGTACACGTACAGTGTTTTACATTGGATCGGCGGCGAGCAAGAGCTTGCCGAGGACGTATTACAAGAAACCTACCTACGTGCTTTTAGATTCGCGCACAACAGCGAAGAGCATGAGGATGTTCCTCCCATCAACAACTTCGAGGCACTCTGCAAAACAATTGCGAAACGATACATTCTGGATATTCGACGTAAAGATAAGCACTTTGTCGGGTCTCTTGATAATACTGCGTTCTCCATCACTCATGAAACCATTTCCATGTCGGATGACCCAGCGATGATAGCAATTGAAGACATACTCCTCTACACTTGTATGCTCAGTTTTTCTCAGGCCATCAAGAGGTTTCCTAAGAAACAGCGGATTGCACTGCTAACTGACCTTGCACGAAATGCAGATTTCGACGATGAATGCTCTAGACCACTAGAAAGAGCCATGTGGTCAGTGGGTATCCCTCTAAGGGATTACTATTGTGAACTTCCTCACGATCCTATCCTTCGTAGTCAGTATAAGGCGTTGGTCTCCATAGCCTACAAGCGATTACGGCTCGCCTTCAATACAACACTGTCCCCATTCAATGCCGCCGCTTAGCCTCTTCATTCGTTAATGCGTCCGCGTAAATTGTCCTGTAGTATCGTGCTCAACCTTCACTGTTTGAATGAGTACCCTCTATAAGGAGATTTGCTATGGATCATTTGAAAAAACTTGCTCAACTTTTGTGGGTCACAGGTGGAGTGCTCTGCTTCATGGTTTTCTTCTATCAGGCAACACCTATTCTGCTCAATGCCATGGGTGCCGCATGGCTCCAACCTCTAGGCATATGCTTGATGTACACTGTACTCTTTATACTGATTGCAGGTACGCTCCTCGCTTTCGCATGGTTGTACAGCAAATTGAATGACCTACGACACTTACACAAGACGCGCAGAACCTACCGCAAGTTAAATATTCAGCTTCATCGACAAAAATTGCAGAAGCGCAAGAGACAGAGCCATTACCGAACACACCTGGAAATTCATCGCCAGAGGCGCCAACCACTGTGGCGATACCCAAATCAACGACGCACTAGTCCTGAAGAGTAGCCAATGGCTGATAGTGAGTATCTCGCTTATCAGCCTATTTTCTATGCTACTCTGCTTTCGGGCAACTCTAGCGCGGGCGCAAGTCTAATCATATTCGCTTCTGAGAGCGTTATAACGCGCTGAAATTGTGGTGGATGCATATTTATAGGCTCGCTCCACACGACGAGTTCTCCATTGTGCCACATGGGACGGGTTGTAAGCCAGCGTTTGTGATGAGGACCACAAGAAGCGATCACAAACGTCATTCCTGCTGCATTTGTAAGACGAGGCGACGCTTCCGGTACCGAATTCCAGGCACCGACGAAGTAGATTTGCTCTAATGAGAGGCTGTTAAAAAGTGCGTTCCAGGCGGCACGCATTTTAACCCCATTTTGTACATCCACATTATTCATTCTTATGTACTGTTGCACCTCTAAGACAGGATCGTCTTGCAAAAGTGCAAATGGAAGTAAGGGGTACAGTAATCCAGACATTGTCGCGCGAATAAAGATAACACGTGGGAGTATGCATGCATCTTGTATCTCCGTGTTGTTGACAGATATATCACCTTGTGTCTCCATCTCCGTCCTCCTCTCAATTCATAACAAATATAAGTTCTCGTTTGCTTTACCTATCGGCATAATTGAGAGTTCTCCACACTTTCCCCTTGACACAAATGCACCGACATTCTATGCTTGATACACGAAGATAGAAGGAGCCTTTATGCAACCGGATGTATCCATCTTTGCTCACGATCAGGACAATCCACTTCACACAACTATTCCCTGGTGGCATACGCTTGACCCAGCTATTAGCACGGAACTTATGCTTACTCCCTTAGAGACTCCACACACACAAACATATGATGTTGTCGTTATTGGTGGCGGTGTTACTGGCTTGAGCGCGGCAATCAGTGCGCGCACAACGGGCGCACGAGTGCTTGTACTTGAACGCGAAGTACGCCTTGGTTATGGAGCAACGGGACGGAACGCGGGCATTTTGAGCGCAGGTGTCAATATGCATATCGCCGACCTTCCTCCCGATAGTCCAGGTGCGCTCTTTTGGCCTGAAACTACGCGTGTGATCCAGTCATTGATTGAGGAGGCCAAACAGCGGGATAGTCTTCTGCAAGCTCATTTGACTGGCTCCATTACGCTAGCAGAGAGCCAATACGCAGCAAAAAAACTTGCTCGTGAGGCGCGAGTACGTGTTGCGGCCGGACTACACGCGGAAATGTGGTCGCCAGAGCAAGTAGTTGAGGCGACACAGGGACGCTTAAATACGCATGCCGTAGTCAAAGCATTGTGGCTCCCTGATGAAGGGCGTATTCAGCCTCTTACACTACTCGCTCACCTTGCGCGTCAGGCAAGGCAGACGGGAGTAGAACTTGCAGGACAAACTACGGTTTCTGCCTATGAAGAGGTTTCTACTGGTACTGGTCCCGCATGGCAAATTACACTTGCGGATGGAAGCCCACTTATGACGCGAGGGCTAATTAGAGCCACAGGCCCGACGACTGAGCCGAACGCGCGCATTTATGCCCTTGCCTTTGCGATAGAGCTACCTGATACTTTCCCTCTCTTTTGGGATGCAGCCCCCTATACCTACGCCGACTTTCGGCCCGGCAATGGACGTATTACGGTGAGTGGTGGACGTTATGGACATGCAGGAGTCACACGCAACGATGCGGCATACTATAAACGCCTCATAGACGCTGCACGACATTGGCTACCCGAATTAGCGAGTCAGGAACCGCTTTACACATGGGCCGTTGACTTGAACGTGACCGCAGACATGATTCCCGAACTTCATACGCTTGGGAAGCATGCGCCTGGCGTATCAATTGATGGACTGGGTGCGCTTGGCGTTCTCCCCGGCATCATCCTCGGCCGACGTGCAGGACAATTGAAGATGTAGAGACCGATTGATCGCGTCCTCGTCGTAATCAACCGCCGACAAGGACGCGATCAATCGGTCCCTACAGTTATTTTCGGGCAGGCAGGGCGAATGTCTTATCGGCGTTAATGCTGCTTTTGAAAGCAAAGGGACCTTTTATTCGCAGAGCACTAGCATCAACAGTTAGCTCGATAGAGGGAATGTAGCCCCCCTGCTTTTGTACAAGTAGCGTATAAGGACTTTGTCCTGCCACATTTTTCACCGCATGTGGCACGTACCATGAAAGTGAGATAGTCGAGATACAATTTTTAGGCGTCTCGGTCAATCCACCCCACATAGCATGTCCTGGCAAATCACTGGTAAGATTCGTTGGTGCGCCCAGGTTATCAATCGGCCACGCTTGCTGAAAGCCTCGGTCTCCTAACTTATAATCTCCATCAGGACAATTACGTGCATTGCCGGGGAAGTACGTATCGTACTGACTACAGTTTGTTGGTGGTGCTGTTCCTCCCGTTACAGGTGAAGGTGGTGGATTGCCAGTTGTAGGTGGAGATGCTTTGACGGGCGTAGGAGTACAAAGGGCTTGGCCTGTATCAAAGCCATCGCCAGAAAGAAATTGCGCGTTCTGGGGCACATACACACGGATGTAGTCAGCGTAGGTATCATATCCATAAACAGGACCCGTCTGCTGATAGTTCAACGTGAGAGTAAGATTGTGAGTTGCCCCACCTTGAGCATCGAGTACAACATCGTCATGCTCAGTCGTATGTACATATTGACTGGCCTTGCTGATACTAATATTGGCTTGTACAACCGCGAAACCATCTTGCTTGGAAAAATTGTCTGTCGTGCCAGCGTAGCCATACTTGGTTAACCACTGCTCTGCCACGGGATTAGCGAAGTATATTTCCAGATCGTGCGATTGAATATCTTTGACCGCACCTTTCACAACATCGAGCAACTGCTTCGTTGATAGATGACGCACACGATCAAGCAACATTTTCCCCACAAGCGAAGTAAACGCCTTACGTGCAGCATGACTGCTATCGTTGCTCTTCTGATGCTCTACCGCGATAGCACTGTAGTCCTGCTGGTAATAGTGAAGGCGATCCTCCAGGTTTTTCGACGTGATAGTCTCGTTATATTCTGCAACGCGAATAGGTCCGGTCACATCCAGGATATGCCCAATAAAAGTGGGTGTGAAGGAAATATCGCCATCGACAGGGCCGCCCCCTTCGTCTTGAAAAACTTGCATGCTCATACGCGCCGTTGTAGGGTAATCACCGGAGAGATTGGAGTCACGTAGACCCCAGTTACCAAAGTTCATCCAACTACTATACGCTGGTGGTGCTTGTCGTCCAAGCTCTACGCCGTTGCCAGCGTAATCGAGCAAGGCAACATCGCGCAGAGTAAAGGGAGCCATACGCCCATTCTGTATTTGCAGGACTCCGTATTGGCCGGTAAAACCGCCGCTTGGACGGAGTTCCGCACTATCAAGTGTTTGGACAAGAAATTTTCGCTCGTGGCCTACTCCAAGCAACCAGGAGACAAGGCCAACAAGCTCCTGTCCCTGTGTTAGTAAACCCTGTACTTTAGGCATTTGCTGCAAGAGACTCGTAAGTTGTGCTTTCTGCTTGTCGCTGATTGGCACATCCTTCATCTGTACTTGACTCATTTGGACACGGATATCATCCATATAGTACAAGGCATGAATAATCGCACCGTCGATAGAGGCAATATTCGCAACACTCACCAGTGGTTTGGTTACGCCATTTGCAAGAGGCGAACTATGAATAAGTCCCGCACCCATGATAGCGACTCCGCTCACCTCTTGCCCCATCTTCGACACATCCAGTGCTACCCGTACAAGGTGCTGCGCCATGAGAAGTTTATTCGCATAACCGGGCGAAAATTCTTGCAATGCTGCCAAAATATCAGAGCGATTTGTGAGGTCCTGCAATTGCAAAAAATCGCCTTGTGCCAGTTCAAATTCTGTTTGCGCCCGTTGCAGTTTCTTCACATCGAGAGCCGCCGTTGGATCACTTTTTGAAAAAGTGAGCACATTTTTGACGGCGAGTAAATGGTTTACGCCATCTAATGCCACTCCACGCACATTATTGTATATGCTATACGCGGCAAGCCCGGCTCCTAATGGCGTGAGCACACCGAGCAGGATAATAGCGACAAAGGCAACGCTCAAAATACGATAAAGACCATTTCTCTGACGTGTAAGTGTTTGTGTATCGTGAATGCGCCTTTTGCGTACAATCTTTCTCTGTGGACCAGTCTTTCCATTCTGGTACTTACGTCCATAAGCTGAATGAGTCGCAGTATCTTCCGTCAAAACCTGTAGGGACCGATTTATCGCGTCCTGCTCACCAATCGAAGCTTGAAGAGGACGCGATAAATCGGTCCCTACAGATACTTCCTCCAAGTGTGGGGGGGAAGCAAATGTTAGCGCGGTAGGAATAGGTATTGTGCTAGGCATGACAGATAGCTCTGCGTCTGTCACATCCTCTTCCTCTGTTATGCTCTCCACAGTTGCTGGCACCGGCTCCGGTACAGTAGGCTCTACACTAGCTTCCTCGTCGTCAAACACTAGGCGCGGCATTTCAGAAAAACTTAGAATTGTAGGAATCTTGATTGACTCTGGCAAGAAAAGCGCAGGACGTTTAGCAGTAACCTCGTTTTCCTTCTCATCATTTATAAGAGATGTACCGTCGGCAGATATCTCGTGAGCAAAACATGTGGTTTCTTGTACAGGAGGAGCATAGTCAACAACATTTGCACCAGGAAGGAGCGCACGAAATCCCCATACACTTCCATCTTTCTGGTGCATCAGACATTTTTCAGCCATTGAAAGTAGACTGGGCGCGGAAACGCTATATTGTGCTGCTATCTCATCAAGAGAGGCATCCGTAGTAAAATATGCGATCAAAGCATCTTTATGCTTCTGAAAACGCCGCTTCTGGCGTGAGTTCAACCCAGTAGTGTGAACCTCTTCCCAGGTAGTAATATCATGTGTACGGGCAGATGTAGAAATTTTAGATTGTATATCGAGCAAGGTCAGCTCCTCGCCAAGGACTAAAAAGGTGTCATCATAAAAAATAAGCATAATAAAAAGAGGAAGTATATCCAATACTATAATACAAGACGCAAGAAAGAGGCGTTTTGTTGCGCTTGCATCGAAATTGGCTATGGTATTTGTGTCGATAAAGATACAAGTATGACAAAGTAATGCAGTTTACCTAATGAATGCGGATGTGTAGGGACCGATTGATCGCGTCCTCGTGGCAATTAACCGCCGACACGGACGCGATGAATCGGTCCCTACACATCACCTATTTTATCCGTGCTTCAAGGGCGGCAAGCTGCTCTTTGAGTTTGCGGTTCTCTTCGCGCATCTCATCGAGGTCTTTACGAAGACCTTTGAACTGCTCATCATCTTTGTTGCTTGAACGCAGAGCGTGGGCAGAGAGACGCATTTGTCGTTGTGCCGAGGAATTTAGTTCACGGCTAATAGCACGCTCTAATGGCTCAATGGCGCGTTTATCGTTGAACGAGGCTAACGCTAAACCCGCGATAAGGCGCACATAACTCCATGTATCGTGCTCTACCGCGTCACAGAGTGCGGTTACGGCTCGTTGACGTGCGTCCTCGTTATACTCAATGCGGTTACGCCCAACCACCCACAGTCCATTAGCCGCCGCCGAACGTAGAGTTGGATAGCTTTGTGGATTACGCAGATAACCTGCAATGAGATCCACGACACGGTTATCACCCGAAGATGCTAGACCAGCGAAGATAGCACCCTGCACATGATAGAGCCAGGATGGACGCGCAATCTGCCCAGTCAATACGGGAATACTCGTCTCTACACGCGTTTTGCCTAGCGCAGACGCTGCGGCTGACTCTACACGGTAGCTTACGTCGCCTTTTTCAACGATAACTTGTAACGCTTGAGCGGAACGCTGTGCCAGTTCTACCCGTTGCGGTGCCTGAAAAGTTCCGAGCGCGTTGGCGATAGCTGCGCGAACACGAGAGAACTGCGTTGGATCAAGCTGCGTGAGAGCCTCGATAAGCAGTGCGTGTGCCTTCTCGCTGCCCATTGTACCAAGTGCTGTTGCCGCCGCTATACGCACTCCCCAGAAGGAATCATTGTACAGAGCAGTATTGATAGCCGTAAAACTCTCTTCGTCGTTCTTCTCACCAAGAGCTTGAGCGGCATCGCTACGTCCTAGCGTATCAGGATCGTTAGCAAGCTGATAACGCAACATTTTTGTTGAGCGCTCGAATGTCAAAGTCTTCAGTAGCCAGCCTTCGGGATCGAAGCGCACCATAAGTGGCTCGCGCTCCAATGGCATGTAAAAGCTCTGCTCGACCTGACCATCTTCACCAACAATGACCCGCATGGGAATGGTGATCGTCTCTTTCGTAGCTTCGTCTTTCGCCGCCTCATCAGAAGTGGGAATAGTGAAATCGAGATCGACCGGAGTAACAAAGCAGGGCGTGAGCGCATCGACCTTCTGCGTCTGCTTGATTTTGACTCGTGCCAACTTGTGCTCGCTATCCCATGAATAACTCACCTCGAATTCAGGATAGCCTCCACTATAGACCCACTGCTGGAAATACTGCGCGAGGCTACGACCTGTTGACTCCTCAAAGGTGCGTTCAAGGTCCGCAGTAATAACCTCTTTTTCACGATATCGCTCAAGATAGGTTTTGATAGCTCGCTTAAACGCGGCATCACCAAGTTGGTGACGCAACATATGCAGTACCCACGCGCCTTTGCCGTACATGTGTCCATCGAATAGCTCAAAACCATCATCGTGAAAGACATGGTATACTATTGGGCGTCGATAGTGTTTATCCTCGTTCAGATACCACTCTTTCATGGCGCGCATCGACTCTTTGAATGCATTCTGTCCAAGATCGCGCTCATTCCACATGTTCTCGAAATAGGTGGCAAATCCTTCGTTGAGCCAGCCATTCGACCAATCGCGGCATGTCACGAGGTCGCCAAACCATTGATGAGCCAATTCATGAGCAACAACAGGTACAAGCCTATCATCATCGAACGCATATTTTTTGTCCATCAAGAGCGTGAAGCTATGTGTTGTCGCGGTTGTATGTTCCATCGCGCCCGTATATATCTCGACGACGGTCTGGGCATATTTGTCATACGGATACTCGACACCTGTAAACTCAGAAAAAAACTGCATCATTTGCGGTGTCTTCCCCATTAGGAGGGTAGCGTCGTCTTTGCGGTCCTTGCGAACGTAGTAGGTAACAGGTTTACCATTATAGCTATCTTCGATAACAGCGAAATCGCTGACCACTAGTGAAATGAGATAGGCGGCATGTGGAATATCATGTAACCAGTGATGAGTTTTGGTCGCGCCGTTGTCCGTCACCTGCAACAAATTGCCGTTTGAGACGGTCAGAAACTGAGCGGGAACGGTGACGATTATCTCTGTCGTGGCACGGTCATTGGGCGCATCATGGCAAGGAAACCAATGACTATGATAGCGTGGCTGCCCAAACGACCATGCCTGTACAGGACGTGTAGGGTCCTCTGGTGCAGGTTTAATAAAGTTCAGACCAGTACGTGGCTTCGCGTGATAGGCGATTGCGATAGTGAAGACTTCATTATTGAAATAGATGCGGTCGAGCGTCACAGTTAACTTTTTGTCGGTAGTCGTGTACGCAACAGCTTTGCCATCTATTGTGATGTTTTCAATCGTAAGTTCGACGGCATCAAACGTAACGGTTTTGACCTCTTCATAGAGAGCAGCAAACGTGGTGTATGCAGTCCCACTAACCGTTTCTTGCTCAAAATCGAGGGTCAGGACAAGCTTGACGTGACGCACATCGGCGGGTCGATCTGGCGCGTAATGGAGAGCATCGTCGGGCAACTCAAATGAACGCGCTTGCGGTACAGGTGTACCGCCGTTTATGGAAAGAAAGCTATAACCATCCCCAATAGCTACAGCATTCATACGATTACAACTATGCATGTGGCACCTCCAGAAAGTACAATATTTTTTATGGATAGGTATATCTAATCACCTACAAAGAGAAACATGCAAATGAAAAACTCTACTATTTCTAGTCTTACCTTCTCTCTATGCACATCCTACGGACTTATGCTATACTTTATTTGCATAGTTGCGTCTGTGCGACATCAAGCAAGAATAGGAATATGTTGTGGAAGACAAGAAAAGAGAAAACGTCACCAATAGCTCTGCTGCTCACCCCCCTTTAACTTCAGCACAAACTTCTTCAACCCGTTTATCTACAGGCGTAGCAGGACTGGACGAGGTTTTATACGGTGGTTGTCTTCCCGAACGTGCATACCTCTTGCGTGGGGGTCCTGGCTCCGGCAAGACAACGCTTGGCCTGCATATACTCGCAACAGGGGCCGAGCGCGGCGAAAATACATTATGTATTACCCTGGGTGAGACAGAAGAGCTGATACGCATCAACGCAGCACAAGTTGGAATCGATCTCACACGTGTCCATTTCCTCGACTTAAGTCCTATTGGGTCAGCATTTAGTCTGATGGAAAGCTACGATATCTTCTCCGCTGCAGAGGTTGAACGCGAACCGATTACACAAAAAATTATAGAAGCGGTAGAGCGAATTCAACCTCAACGCGTCTTTCTTGACTCAATAACGCAGTTTCGCTATCTCTCTAACGATGCATTTCAGTTTCATAAGCAGGTGCTCTCGTTTCTGCGCTTTCTAAGCGAACAGCATGCAACCGTTTTTCTTACTTCAGAAGGTAGCGATGGTACACCAGACGATGACTTGCAATTTATGAGCGACGGCGTCTTCTCTTTGCTATACACGGACGAGGGACGAACAATACGTGTTTCCAAGTTTCGTGGTTCATCGTATCGTAGTGGACACCATACCATGCGTTTAACGGAGAGCGGCATGCAGGTATTTCCTCATCTTCTGCTTGGACACAATGCGCTTCCAACCAAAGTTGAAAGTATTTCTTCAGGCATAGTGGAACTGGATACATTGCTACACGGAGGTCTGGAACGGAGCACCATTTCAATCATCACTGGTCCAAGCGGTGTAGGCAAAACGACGCTAGGTTTGCAATTTATGAAGGCGGCGGCGGTACGTGGAGAACACTCGCTGGTCTATCTATTTGACGAGCGAGAAGAGACCATGCTTCACCGTTGTGAATCCATCAATATTCCTGTACGAGCGATGATAGAGCGTGGCACCTTGTTTGTCAAACAAATTGAGCCGCTTGAATTTTCGCCCGACGAGTTCGCCTACATGGTGCGCCAAGATATTGCGAAGCAAGGCGCGGATATTGTGATGATTGATAGTGTGGCAGGTTATCGTCTCTCTGTAAAGGGTGACAATCTCGTTCCTCATTTGCACGCGCTAAGCAAGTATTTACAAACGCAGGGTATCGCAGTTCTACTCATCAATGAAGTAGAAGCAGTCACAGGTGATTTTCGTATCACGGAGGCGGGTATTAGCTATATGGCGGATAATATCGTCTTCCTGCGCTATCTGGAGCTTCGTGGTGAGATGCACAAGGCCATTGGGGTACTAAAAAAACGCCTGACGGACTTCGAGAAAAAGTTACGTGAGATTGAGATTACGCGAAACGGTATTCAAGTGGGACGCCCACTAGGGGACCTACGTAATATTTTGAGCGGTGTACCAGAATGGGCAGACATGAATCAAAAGCATACTGAGTTATGAACAACGACTCGCCCATATTGACAGTCAATCATAACCAGCAGAATTTGCACATGCTCACCGCCTTTCTAGCGAAAGAACACTATACAGCACATATTCCTTTTATTATCATCTCACCAAAGCAAAGTGCCACAATTCAGCAAACAGGTCTTGGTCACGGTGCCAGCAATGTCCCGATCAAACCACTGTTTATCAAAGAATTGCTAGCAGTTATACATAGTCTTCTAGGAGGATAAGTATGTCCCGTATCCTTCTTCTTATGGAAAATAAGAAGAATAGTGACCTCCTGGCAGCACTGCTAGCGGTTCATTATGAAATATTTCAATCGAACGCACTCGACGCACTTGACGCACTTTTTGACCTTTGCATCATAGATGGTCTTATGATGCATCGTCTGGGTGAGCGCATAGAGCAGCGTAAACAGGATGAACATCCCGTATTTTTACCTTTTCTCCTCATCACATCGCAGCAGGAACGTGAACAGGTCAGGCAACGCATTGATGAACACATAGCAGTTCCCGTTGAAAAACGCGTACTACAAACGCGAGTCGAAACGCTTCTACGCACACGAAGACTTTCGTTAGAGGTAAAGCTACGTAATGAAGACTTGGAGTCATACATTCAGGCGATGATACACGACCTACGTGCTCCCATTCGTGCAGTGTCGGGTTTCGCGGAAGCTATCGCGGAAGATGAAGCGACACAAATGACTGAACAAGGGCAACTCTACTTGGGCATGATTCAATCGGCAACTGAGCAAATGACGCAGTTGATTACTGCCCTCCTCGGCTTCTCCTCGATTGGACGACAGGAAATCGAGATGGTTCCTATCGATATGCGCTTTGTGCTTGAAAGTGCTACACGTTCTCTTCAACAAGATATGAGTCAGCGTCACGCTCAAATACAGATTGAGGATGAACTCCCAACAGTTGAGGCTAATCCCACGCTGCTCAAAATGGTATTGACCAATCTTTTATCAAATGCCCTCAAATTTGTCCCTGCGGATACTCCTCCCATCGTGACCATTACAACACGAGAATCGCAGCACCACTGCCGTGTGCAGATACGGGATAATGGCATAGGTATAACTCCTGAGAATCAACAGCGTCTTTTTGCACCTTTTGTACGCCTTCATGGAACGGAAGAGTTTCCAGGAGTCGGTCTTGGACTCGCTACGGTACGGAAAGCAATAGACATCATGGGAGGATCTGTGGGCGTTCTTTCTCTTCCAGCACAGGGAAGTACATTCTGGTTTGAACTCAGGAGGCCGAGCGTCTTATGAAAATTCTAATGATCGATGATAGTCCTTACGACCGTGCGCTCATTCAGAGACGCGTACAAAAAGAATTTCAAGAGACAGATTTTGTCGAAGTTATTCGCCATAGCGATCTGGATGAAGCCCTAACACAGACCGATTTTGACCTTGCGCTCACAGATTATCGGCTTCAGTGGACCGACGGTCTCTGGTTGTTACGCACAATCAAAACGCATATGCCAACACTTCCCGTCATTATGGTAACAGATACGGGCAGCGAAGAGATCGCTACGGAGGGTATGAAAGCAGGGCTGAGCGATTATGTGCTCAAACGAGAGTTGCACCGCTTGCCCCTGGCAATCAAAGAAAGTCTTGCCAAGACGAGGCTACTTGCCGAACGCAAACAGCTAGAAGAGCAGGTCCGACAAGCCCAAAAGATGGAGAGTTTAGGACAACTCGTTAGTGGTATCGCGCATGACTTCAATAATATCCTCGCTGGCATTCTCGGCTATACCGATCAGAGTCTTGCAAAAGTAGATGCAACGCATCCCGTATACGAGGGATTAAGACATACACGCGAAAGCACTCTACGGGCGGCGAAAATGGTTCGTCAATTGCTCGCATTTTCACGTCACCAGATGCTTGAGCCAAGCTATGTTGATGCTAATACTGTTGTGGCAAACCTTTTGGATTTCATTAAAAAAGTTATTGGTGAGCATGTCGAGATTGTATTTACGCCAGCAACAACGCCACAAATGGTCTTCGCGGACACGGTACAAATTGAGCAGGTCGTGATGAACCTGTGTATCAATGCGCGCGATGCAATGCCTGACGGTGGTCAACTCTTTATTACCGTACAAAATACATCACAAGGTGAAGCACAAAAACATGCACCAGTTGAACTACAAGCGGATGCATATGTGCAATTGACGGTAAGGGATACTGGCACAGGTATGGATGAACAGACGCGACAGCGCATCTTTGAACCGTTTTTTACGACAAAAGGAGTGGGCAAAGGCACAGGTCTTGGCCTTTCGACGGTTCACGGCATTATTGGACAGCATAACGGCTTTATCGCGGTCGAGAGTACATTGGGAAAAGGAACAAGTTTTCACGTGTATCTACCTTCAGTTGACCATGCTCCTGCCACAGAACAGCAGTTTCCAGATAACGAGCCAATAGCTCAACAGGGAACTGAGACGATTCTCCTTGTAGAAGACGATCAGGACTTACGGGAGTTAATGCAAGAAGTACTGCAGGAGTACGGCTATACCGTGCTTAGTGCAAGTAATGGCGAAGAAGGGTTGCACATGTTTGAGAATGCGGACGTTTCTATAGAGCTGATTATCTCTGATATGATGACACCGAAGCTAGGTGGGAAGGACCTGTACAAAAGGCTTACACAATCTGGTGCCACGCCCAAATTTCTCTTTATGAGCGGCTACCTCGCCGATCATCTCGGCCAGGATTTCCAGTTGGATACCGACACCCATTTCTTACAAAAGCCCTTCGATCTTGATGATCTTGCGCGCAAAGTTCGGGTCATATTAGAAAAATAACCCATTACAACCTCTGCATCGCTCTTAACGTAGTGTGCTATGGTATACATAGCACACTGTGTCCAAGAAAGGGCTTTTATGCGTACAACAATTCCTCGTATCAATCGGTTCTCACAGACTGTACGCTTTGTTCGCGTCTCCCGTCTACTTTTGTGGACAATATGGGTTATATATCGTGAGCGTCGGCGCGTCATTCGCGCACGTGAGCGTGGCAATTATGAAGTTCAACCAAATATTGAAGTGCTTATCAAGGTGCTTGTTGCCTTTCGTGTCGCCGCCATCAAACTCGGCGTCTTGATGATCAAACTGGGGCAGTTTCTCAGTTCCCGTGCCGACCTCTTGCCCGATGAGGCTATATTAGTACTCGCTTCCCTACAAGACGAGGTACCACCTGCGCCCTTTGAGCACGTGGTCAGCGTCATTGAATCCGAAACGGGCAAGCGAGTAGAAGACATATTCAGCATGTTAGAACGTAAGTGTACGGCAGCCGCCTCGCTCGGTCAGGTTCACAGGGCGACACTGCTTTCTACAGGCGAGACGGTCGCCGTCAAAATTCAACGTCCCAACACCGAGCAGCTTGTAAAAATGGACTTGAGCACACTCAAGTTTGTGATTCGCGTTATCAATCTGTTCGTCGATACAACGGGCTTCATCGATCTGATGAGCATCTATCGAGAGTTCAAACGCACGACCTACGAAGAGATTGATTATGCAGCCGAAGCTGCGAACTCGAAACGCTTCAAAGAGATGTTTAAGGACGATCCCACCATCTACATTCCACGCATATACGACCAATATACGACGCCACATATGCTGGTCATAGAGTGGATCGATGGTATCAAAATCAATGATTATGTCGCGTTAGAGGCGTTGGGTATCAGTCGGCTAGAGGTTGCGAAGCGCACAGTAAGTGCCTACTTTTACCAGTTCTTTGTCGAAGGCTTCTTCCATGCAGACCCACATCCTGGCAACATCTTTGTGAAAAAGGGCGTGACCACAGAGGACGGTGGCCCTGTCATTGCCTTTATTGACTTCGGCATGGTTGGCTCGCTCACCAAAAGCATGAAACAATCCCTGAAAGACTTGTTTATCAGCTTTCTATCGCGTAACTCTCGTTCGCTCGTCAACGCCTTGGTCAAGCTTGGCTTTGTAGGACCGGGAGCCAATATGGTTGCTATTGAGCAGGGCATGTCGATGATGATGGAACAATACTTTGGTATGAGTCTTGGCGCGGTACGTGAACTTGATATCCCCGAAGTGGCGCAAGACGTCGAACGTTTGTTGTATGGGCAACCCTTTCAGATACCAGCGCAATTCGCCTTTACAGGGCGCGCCATCAGTACACTTGGTGGCGTGTCAACGGGTCTCGCGCCAGAATTTAACTTTGTTGAGGTGGCAACTCCTTACGCAAGGAAGTTCCTGGGACTCGATGGCGACGGTATTGGTCAGACCGTGCAAGATTTCTTACAGCAAGCACTTGAAACGGGACGTACTTTATTAGATTTACCACGCGCCCTTGAGCAGGTCATCACCAAGCTTGAAACGGGGCAGATCGAGGTTAAGCTAGCTGGTGATCGACCAAAGGACCTTATTCGCTTTCGCTTTGGTCGGCGTAGGCGCGGCGGTGGAAGTACAGCGTCGGGGAGTAGTGGCGGCTTTGCCTGGTCGCTTATGTTTATCGCAGCCCTCGCAGGGGGCATCTACCTGACAACGGCACATATCATGGTTCCTGCATGGTTCTGCCTGGGCTTAGCCTGTGTGACGATACTAGGACTATTCACACGACGATAATAGGAGAGAGTGGTTCCAAAGGAGTTTCGTGGGATATGTCCTACGAAACTCCTTTGGAACCACTCTTTCTTAACCACTTAAGGTACTTTCCTGCTACATCGTAGCCTATCAACATGATGAACGACTCCATTCCCACTACTATCCCTGCTATATCGTTGTGTAGGGACGAACTTCCAAATGAAATCCCCATCAGAGCAACGAATTTCTGTAATACTGTTACCTAGTAGGGAAATAGGAGCGTTCTTTATGATAAAGCGCACATTTACACGTCCACTTCACTACCTTATCTCTTTCGCCATTGCCTTGACCGTTATTGGAATGGTCATTAGCACTCTGTATCTGCAGCAAAACGTGAATTCTGTCCATGCAGCAAATACGGGACACAACTTTACATTGCGTTTGGCGCGTCCACACTACTGGATGGCAGGACCTGCGGCAGTAGGGAAACAACTCCCGTGTCAAGCACAAAATGCGGTAAATCGTTGTTATACGCCTCAGCAAATACAAAAGGCATATGCTATTGCACCACTTCTAGCAGCACACACAACTGGCTTAGGACATACCATTGTGATTGTGGATGCCTTTCAGAGTCCAACTATTCGACATGACCTCGCACTGTTCGATAAAGTCTTTGGTCTCAAAGAACCGAAGCTTACTATTCTTGCGCCTGATGGCCTGGCACCATTTAACCAACAAGATCAGGCACAGGTAAGTTGGGCCGCCGAGATTACACTTGATGTGGAATGGGCACACGCGGTAGCACCAGGGGCAGCAATTGATCTTGTGCTCGCCAACCCAACAAAAGACTCGCATACAAATACGTTATCGGGTTTTCTGACGAATATTCTGCGCGCAACATCGTTCGCCGTAACACATAACCTTGGCGATGTTATCTCGCAGAGTTTCGGCGGCAACGAGGCGTGTGTGAGCAAGCAGGCATTACAAACACAACATAAGGTGTTTGAAGCAGCAATGGCGAAGGGAATTACTGTGCTTGCAGCTTCCGGTGATCGCGGCGTGGCAGAAATTAATTGTGCCGAGACCACGTTTACAAAAAATGTTTCGACACCTGCCAGTGACCCACTCGTGACGGCAGTTGGCGGTACAACTCTTGATGCCAATGCAGCAACGGGCGCGTATACTGCGGAATCAGCATGGAACGGAAGTGGTGGTGGTCTAAGCGTCGTCTACCCTCGTCCAGCATTTCAGCAAGGAATCCAGGGCATTGTGGGAAATCGGCGCGGTGTGCCCGATATCGCCTATAACGGCGACCCGAAAAGTGGAGTGCTTGTGATATGGAGCTCATCAGGACAGGGCAAAGACCTTGCCGCTGTCTTCGGTGGGACGAGCGCAGGCTCTCCACAGTGGGCAGGCATCACAGTCCTACTGAACGAGGTACTGGGGAAACGTGTTGGTTTCCTCAACCCTATGCTTTATCGCATCGGCATGAGCACAACAGCCGCACCGCTCGACCTGCATGATATCACCAAAGGTAACAATACCCTTACCGCAAAGAATGCAAAAGGGGCCGTTGTGACAATAAAAGGCTTTACTGCTACCAAAGGTTGGGATGCGGTCACAGGCTGGGGAACCCCAAATGTTATGAATTTGGTCATAATGGCACGCCGCTTCGTGTAGGAGCTTGTATGGGTGTGATAATCGTGTTTCACAAATAATGCGGATACATCGTAGGGACCCGATTGATCGCGTCCGTTGCACGAGCGAAGCAATGTGCAGTCCCTACCAATCATGGTGCATGAGTATTGGGACCTCGCCCAATGAATTGGGCAATGGACGCCATAAATGTGGTCCCTACGCATATCCCTACTCTTTTGTTCACCAGGATCATCAGACCCGTACATTTAGTTCTTCTCGATCCATTCGTCTGGATCGTTGTGCTGTACTCGTCCTTCGCGCTCTAGTTTGAGCAAGTGCGCTTCGACAGATTTAGCTGCGACAGGATGTAAACGTGGGTCCACATCGGCATAAATGCTCTGCACCATTGCTGCAATCGTTGCGCCGCCAGGAAACGTCTGTAACACCGCAATCACTTGCAGTTCGCGCTGTAGACGATGGGCAATATACTCGGCAAGTTTTGCCTGTGGATCGGCAATAATAGGACCATGCGAGGGAACCATTTCAGCAAGGTCCATCCCCTGTAAGCGTTTCAAAGAGGTGAGATAGGCAAGCATATCACCTTCGGGTGGTGCGATAACCACCGTTCCAACGCCAGCAACGAGATCACCAGCGAAAAGTGTACGTTGCCCTTCCAAATAATAACAGAGGTGATCGAAGCGGTGTCCAGGGGTATACACGGCTCGCAGCGTATCGTCCCCAGCAGGAAACGTCATGCCATCAGGGACCTCTTCATCGACATCCGGTGTTCCGGCGCGATTGAATGCATAAATAGAGATACGCAGTTCTTTGCATAATATCTTTGCGCCACCAATATGGTCGGGATGTCCATGTGTGATGAGCACACGTCGAATACCGCCCCTTTTTGCCCCTTCTTGAATGATTGCCTCTAAATGGTCTCTGTTATCATCGGCTGGATCAATTACGGTTGCCCCTTCGATACCCCCACCTAGCACGATGGTGTTTGTGCCTGGGCCTGTCATAAGCGAAGGATTTGGGGCAAGAATGATCGTATATGGTGGATGATGATTCATGGTTACAGCGTCTCCTTTATCACGGCTTCCAGAGGAAATCAGGTTCTTCGGGTAGTGTAACGTGTGCAACTCCATCATGCATTGAGATGGTGGGAACGTGTTTTACCACATAACGAGTTGCGGCTATCTGTATCGCCTCCTGTACCGTGGAAAAAGCACTCAGGTCGCGTAACTGATGAAACGTGGGGAACGCGATAGGAAATTGTTGCTGCTGAAAGCGTTCGAGCGCATCCTTTGGCCGAATCCACACGCCATCGCTCGTCTCAAGCTTGTCATATAACGCCTCTTGCTCGGCAGGGGCAGTAGCAAGAAAGAAATGAGTATCGAAACGCTTAGGCATCCCTTCGGGCGTAATCCAATGTGCAAAATATGCGAGGCTATGAGTGGCAAGCACGAGATGTTCTGCGTGTGCCATCTCAACGAGTGACCCTTTACGCTCGTTAAACGCCTGGCGATAGTCGGCAAAGCGTGTTATGGTCTCCTCATTTATCGCCAGTAACGTTCCTTCACGATGTGCAAGCAGCACGTTCGCCTCTTCAAACAATTCACGAATGGCAGCCGCACGTACACCACTTCCTATTGCTGTGCGTCCTTCTGGGTCGGCAGCCGAAGGTGCGACGGGTTCGTACACGCCCTCAGTTTGCTCCGTGAGACGATCATCAGGCGAGACAGAGCCACCTGGAAACACAAAAATATCAGGCATGAACTCACTTTGCACCACACGACGCACCATGAATACTTCTATATCGCTCGTCCCTTGCGTTGCTGAAATGTCACGTAACAGCATTACGGTCGAAGCCAAGCGTGGCTGAACTATCGTCATCGGACTTGCTCCATTACTGGGGAATGTTTTGTCTGTATTAGCAATGTTGGAAGAAATTGTTTGCAGTTGTCACGAGGATGCGACGCATCGGTCCTTACAAAACATTCTCAGATTTGCTTTTCAAAATAACATATCTACGTCTTCTCATAGTACCATATATCTATGAGTGACAGTTACCGATGAAATGTGTCGTATGCTAGAGGCATATCATGTACAAAAATAAGATACAATAAAGATAAACGGTGGCATTGACAAACATGAATGAAACGTCGGCAGTGCAAGCACTTACAACAACATCTCCACTTCACGTTGGATTGATAGGCGATCCTGTAGCACATTCGTACTCGCCACGTATACAACAGGCCGCGTTTGATGCATATGGCATTGCCGCACACTATAAGTTGTGGCATACCCCACCACATGAGCTACTCGAACGTGTGCGTTCACTTTGTAGTGAGCATTATTTAGGCGCAAATGTTACCATTCCTTACAAGGAGGCGGTGCTACCGTTAATGGATAAAGTCGATCCTCTGGCGACACGCATCGGCGCGGTCAACACAATTGTGCATCAGGATGGTTATTTGCACGGCTACAACACCGATGCCCCTGGTCTGCTACACGCGTTACATGAACACGATCTAGGCACAATGCAGGATGATGGCACGATCTCGCTAAAAGAACATACAGCGATTGTGCTAGGTGCGGGTGGCGCGGCTCGTGGTGCCGCCTTTGCGCTAGCTGGAGCGCATGTTGCACAGCTTATCATTGTCAATCGTAGCCTGGAACGTGCTCAACTTCTAGCGGCCGAGGTGCAACAGACCTATGGCGGTCCAGTATTTAGCTTGAATGATCCACAGTTTCTTATGCCGCGCAACGCATCGTTGATTATCAATGCAACCTCCGTAGGCATGCACGATGAGCAAACACCGCTTCCAGCCGAAATATTGGCACGTTTCGACGCCGACACCTTTGTCTATGACATGATTTACAATCCAACCCAGACACAATTGCTGTGTCAAGCACTTACAATGGGGATGCGTGGCGCGAATGGCCTCTCCATGCTACTTCATCAAGGTGCTCTTGCCTTCACCCTATGGACAGGTCAACCAGCCCCACTAGATGTGATGCGCTCGAAACTCTTTTAACCATGTATAGAGGTAGACCCCTTTCACCCTTCTTGATAAAGGTTTACTCAAAAGAAACGACCTACACAATATAAGGCAAGTCCGCACCTAGCCGAATAAGTGTACAGTTTTCGCTCTTGAAATCTTCATGATTTACCTCTTATTTAGAAGAGCAAACATTTTTTCATCGTAGAACTGATTATCCACATATAGACGTTCTCGGAGCAGGCCTTCTTCCTGAAAACCAAGTTTTCTTAACACCTGTGCGGAGGCGTGATTTGGCAGAGCAACGTAAGCCTCAATACGATGCAGTCGGCAGGAATCAAACCCAAACTGAAGAATTGCAGCTAAGGCCTCTGACATGATTCCTTTGTGCCAATAGGCTTTAGCGAGAATATAGCTGAGTGCAGCATTAAAGTTATCGGCATCCCACGAATATCCACAATTTCCCACAACCTTGTCTTCTCCTTTCAAGGTAATTCCCCAGCGTATTGCTTCTCGGTCTGCAAAACGTTTTTGATGACGTAGTATACTCTTTTCTGCTTGTTCAAACTGGGTAAACGGAGGATCATAGAAGCGCATCGTTTCTTCATCGGCTAAAAAAAGAAAGCTATCTTTTGCATCCTTTCGTTCCAATTGCCGTAATATTAACCGTTCTGTTTCTAAAAGAGGAAAGGAAAGAGGAAACGTTTGAAGATGACTGCTTAAACTCATAACTACCATGATCTCCTTCTGCATTTTTGATGAACCTGTGTAAGTTATGTTGATGAGTCTACCAGAAACGTGCTCAATAAGCGAGCTTTCGTCTTATTTCTTCTGACAAACAATAAGAAGGACATAAATGCAATTTTATTGACAAATGACATATATTGATTTTTGTCATTCCATACGTTATACTATTATCATCCGTTTGGGATAAACAACCTGCTGCCAGGAAATTTTCAAAGCGTATAGTATAGAAGATACAAAGAGGAGCAGAGAAGATGATTACACGTTCGCTTGGAACGCATGGTCTTGAAGTATCGGCGATTGGTCTGGGTTGCTCGGCCATGTCTAACACAGATGGACCAGCAGAAGAGGCTGAAAGCATCGCAACGATACATGCCGCACTCGATAGTGGTATTACCCTGCTTGACACAGCCGATTTCTACGGTATGGGACATAACGAGATGCTGTTACGCGAGGCGCTACGTGGACGGGCGCGCGAACAGATCGTTCTTAGCGACAAATTTGGAGGGTTGCGCGATCCCAAAGGTGGCTTTATTGGCACCGATGGCCGTCCTGCCTCTGTCAAAAACTTTCTTGCCTACACCTTGCGACGACTTGGCACCGATTATGTTGACATCTATCGTCTCGCGCGCCTTGATCCGAACGTACCCATTGAAGATACTATTGGTGCTATCGCGGACATGGTAAAGGCCGGGTATGTTCGTTATATTGGCCTCTCCGAGGTCGGGTCGGCGACGATACGCCGGGCACAGGCGGTCCATCCAATTTCCGACCTACAGATCGAGTACTCGTTGCTCTCACGTGATATCGAAGCAGATATTCTCCCTACTTGTCGTGAGCTTGGCATCGGTACCACGGCTTATGCCGTTCTGTCACACGGCCTTCTCAGTGGACAATGGTCGAAAGAGCGCTCATATACACCTGATGATTTCCGCAGTTTCAGCCCTCGCTTCAGAGGTGCTAACCTCGACCACAACCTCACTATTGTCGAGGCGTTGCGCTCGATTGCAGAGTCAAAGGGTGCAACGGTCTCGCAAATTGCCATTGCTTGGGTGCTTGCACGTGGACAGGATATTGTGCCGCTGGTCGGAGCGCGTCGGCGTGAGAGCCTCACTGAGTCCTTAAAGGCCCTCGACCTGACACTGACAGCCGACGATCTAGCCCAGATCGAGCAAGCTGTCCCGGCAGGAACAGCCGCAGGCGAACGCTACCCTACACCCCTGATGGCTCTACTCGATAGTGAACGAGAGCAGAGCCGATGACCGACGAACCACTTACTCCCGAACGTATTCTCGAAGCAGCGGAGGAGGTACTTCGCCGCTTCGGGCTTGCCAAAACAACTGTTGTCGATGTTGCCCGCGCCCTTGGTGTGAGTCATGGCAGCATATACCGTCATTTTCCAAGCAAAGCAGCACTACACGATGCCGTTGCGGAGCACTGGTTGGCCGAAAAGTTGGTGCCGCTTACCGCCATAGCAAACGAGGATAGACCAGCCTCGGAGCGTCTGCGGCACTGGCTCAATTTTTTGTGTTCTACTATACAGAAAAATGCCCTTGACGACCCAGAGTTATTCGCAACATACAAGGAACTTGCTGGTGAGGCAAGGGAAGTAGTCAAGGCACATGTCGATCACCTCGCAGAGCAAATTACACATATCCTTATCGAAGGAATCGCCCAGGGTGAGTTTGCAACCGATGATCCCTTCGTTTCCGGTCGGGCGATACTCAGCGCAACAACTCGCTTCCACGATCCGGCCCACGCCACCGAGTGGTCTGATCCCGACATCGAGGCCGCGCTCGATGGCGTCTGGTCCCTTATTCTGGTCGGTCTTCGTCCGCGCAACATTCCGCAAGAATGAGTGGAGCAGGCGGTTAGAGCATCCATATCTTGAAATTGCGAAAGGGGCATCGGATTGTTGTAGAATAAGGATAGAGACATGAACACGTAGCAAAGGAGTCTATTTTAGAATGAAACTTGTCACCTTCTCTACTACCGCACTTCCTCGGCCACATCTGGGCCTCGTTCAGAACGACGAAGTGCTTGATGTTGATCTCGCGGGACGCGCCTTGCAGCTTACAGTTCCAGACCAGATGCTCGCTCTTATTGAGCAGTATGAGCAAGGACAGAAAGCACTGCAAGCACTGCTGACAAAAGCAAACGGTCGTCCCTTTAGTCAAGTTCAAACATTTACCGATGTCGGTGCAGTTCACACGCTACAGGAAGTGAAGCTACATGCTCCCATTCCACAACCACGCAAAAATGTGTTCTGCATGGCGGTAAACTACGCTGAACATGCAAAAGAAACAGCGGCTATTCGTGAGCGTGCTACCACAGCCCCACCAGATGTGCCCATTTTATTTACAAAAGCTACCACGACAATCAACGATCCCGATGCACCGTTTGTGATTGACCCAAATGTCTCAACTGAGATTGACTGGGAGGTTGAATTAGGTGTTATCATCGGCAAAAATGGGAAGAATATTCGGCCAGAAGACGCTTTTTCATACGTCTTTGGCTACACGGTGATTAACGATATCACCGCGCGCGACTTGCAAGCGCGTCATAAGCAATTCTTTAAAGGCAAAAGTCTCGATGGCTCTTGTCCTATCGGTCCCTATATCGTCACTGCCGACGAAATTGCAGACCCACAAAAACTTGCTTTACATTTGAGTGTCAATGGTGTCACCAAGCAGGACTCGAATACAAGCGAGATGGTCTTTCCTATTCCCGTCATTATCTCCACTCTTTCGGCCGGCCTAACGCTTGAAGCCGGAGATATCATCGCCACTGGCACACCGAGCGGTGTTGGTTTCTCACGAACTCCACCCGAATTTCTCAAACCCGGTGATACCGTCGAATGCGAGGTCGAGGGTCTAGGTATACTGCGAACCCCCATTACACGTGCGTAAAAAAGAAAGGTCCTGGGCAAGATGCATGCACTTTGCCCAGGACCTTTCTTTTTTTATGTTAAACTCTTGCTTCTTCGCGCATCCAGGATGGTAGGCTACCCCACAAGTTGTGCGCCATCGTGCGTGTATGCCAGAGACGTGGAGGAGTTGTCACATCATGATCGTAGTATTGCTGTAACTCGGCTGACAGTTCAAGCGCGATACCCTCAGGGTCGGCGAACTGTACAAAAAGATCATTGCCAGCACCATGACGCCCTGGTCCCCACAGAATTGGTGTCTGATTGCGGCTGAGATAATCGGACCAGCGCAACAATTCTGATCCATCGGAGGCGGCAAAGGCAATATGGTCGATGCCTTGTTTCCCCTGCGTGAGCATAATAGTATGGTGATCGTTTGAGCAGCGTAGCCAGGCAGACTCGCGCAACAACCAGTCCGAGATATCGAAACCGAGGGCCTCGGTATAAAAATCAACCATCTCCTCTAAACGTGTTGTCTGCAAACCAACATGTTGTAGCGTATATGGACGCAACAAAGGACGATGAGTGCGTGTCGCAGATGAGTAGGTTGTTGTGTCTTCCGGCATGACTGAAATCTCGATACGGTTGCCATCGGGATCACTAAACCATAGAGTATCGCCCATTTCTGGGTCGCCATCGCGTGTCTCTAAGCGCAGGTCGATACCAGCGATTTTCAGACGTGCAGCGAGTGCGGCAAGTTCTGCATCAGTGCTGACCTCAAAAGAAAGATGATGCAACGGCGAACGTTGTATAGCTTTGCGTCCATTTGTTGCAGCCGGTCGCACGTCATTGAACAGGGCAAGGCAATGATGTTCGTCACCAAGCGAGAAAAACGTCGCGGCATCGTTCACATCGGTATTTTGCATAGCCTCGGTTGGAATGCGCTGGTCAAGACCTAGGACTTGACGGTAAAACCGCGTCTGCACCACAATATCGTTGACCCACAATCCGACATGTGCCAGTTTGTTGACTTTCACCTTTTGAAGTTGCTGCTCGCTCACGCACTGCTCTCCTTACGTTTCCGCGCTTATCACTCGTACTCGTAGATACTCTCGCAAGCAATCATACACACATTCATGATAAGGGTCAACAAAAGTACCAGAAGGTAATGGGTGCGGCCCCCAACTTGCAAGCTATGCGTGTTCCTGTAACGTGCCAGTGACCGATGTTGGAATTATGGCTTTGAGATCAGCTTTGGAATCGAGAAAGTGCTCAACATCGGTAGCGGAGAGGTCAAAAGTCTCCAATATCCGAATACGTGGTGCCTCTGGCATCGGCGTTTCGGGAGCAGGCTGCTCCTGCCAAACCTGCTGTACAGGGGTATATTTTTTTCGCCTCGCCTCAACAGTTTGTAGCAATATCGCTATATAAAGCAGCAACAAGCGACGTAGCTGTGCGGTTCTGCTAACAGAGACGCAACACTCCACTCTCGCCGGATACCAAGCGTGACTCACCATACAATATTGTCTTCTAACGTTCATCTTCCTCCTCCACATTCAGTATACCCAGCCCACCAACAAAAATATGTATATATTTCTTTCTTCCATCAAGCGACAATGAAGTGCCGGCACTCGACCGGCTATCCTTCAGTGCTCGGCGCGGAACATATTGTGGACATAGCACATCCCCACTTCCTACACCACCATTGCGCCCTCTACCGGATAGACCTCGTTCGCGTTGACTCCACCACAACCCGCTGGCGACATTACAACACCACACCACACCGCACATCCACAAATACCACAACAACGCATTCCTTTTCTCTCCACAGGTATAGCAAGCACTCCACATTCCTCCGCAGCCCCACATCCAGTTAGCTATACCACCCACACCACACCCAGTTCCAGGAATTCTTGTTCTGCTACTTTCGTTGTCTCGTCGCCCCACTCCCACTACAACACGTTCAATGTCACATCCCCACCACCACTACCTTCGCGCCCCCATGCTGCCCACAATTCACTTCCACTACACATCCACAAAATACACGCGTTATAGACAATATAGCGCATGCACCTCACCAATGTTCGCACGTCGGCACTTCACTATCGCTCTATGGGATTACATTCTTGCGTTAAGAAGACATTTATTTATTCTGTAGATACCTCCTGAGGTGTTCCTCCACCACATTTCCCAAATCATCCTCACATGACCGATTGCGTTCGGTCATGTATGTATTCTACGTGTGTACAGTCTGATTCTGGTTATGAAGCAATGGAGATTGTGTTAAGAATAAGTAAAAATACAGTTGAGTTCTTAACTCTTTTATCTATTTATTTGACTTTCTCTATACAAAAGGGTTACACAACATATAAAGCCAGGATGCATTAATGCATCCTGGCTTTATATGTTACGTTTTCTAGTCTACGTGTTACTCGTTATCTTCGATATGCACCTTGCCGCGCATGACGTTCGCGTTCGCGGTTGGATGTGATGGCGGGTCCCACTCGAACGAAACTTTCTGGCGTCTAATGGGAACGTTGGCCTGAATAGTATCCCAACCACTATCACGTGCAAGGCTGATTTGCATATTCTGCTCATCAACATCAAGGCGGCGCGAGATAACTGAGAGCAGTTCAGCCTTAATCATTTCCAGTACCTCTGGATTGACCTTGAGCCGATCATGCACCAGTACCACTTTTAAGCGTTCTTTCGCCACTTCGCCGGGCGTCGGCTTCTTGCGTCCAACCATAAACTCGAAAACACCCATATCAGACCTGCCTCCCTTTATGATGACTGCGAACGAAATCGCTTCTCATCGGCTGCTGGGCCAAAACCGAGCATACGGCGAAACCGTTCTAAAAGTGATGGAGATTCTACCACATCTTCAAGCGGAACCTCTTCACCCATAATACGCTGCGCTGCGCTGATATAGGCACGACCTGCACGCGAGTGCTTATCATAGACAGCAGGCTCGCCTCTATTTGTCGCCACGATAATCATCTCGTCTTCTGGTACGATACCCAGAAGGTCGATGCCCAGCACCTCTAACACATCCGCCACATCCATCATATCACCCCGTTTCACCATTTCTGGCCGCAGACGGTTGAGGATTAAGCGTGGTTCCATTTTCCCTGCCGCCTCGACAAGCCCGATGATACGGTCCGCGTCACGAACCGAGGCCATTTCAGGATTTGCCACGATGATAATTTCGTCGGCTCCAACAATGGCGTTACGAAAGCCTTGCTCGATACCAGCCGGAGAGTCTATCAGCACAAAATCGAATTCCTGCCGTAACTGCTGACAGAGTTGTTCCATCTGCACACTGTTGACCGCGTTCTTGTCACGCGTTTGTGCCGCAGGAAGGAGGAAAAGGTCGGGGACTCGTCGATCTTTGATGAGTGCCTGCCGCAAACGGCATTGTCCCTCTACCACATCAACCAGATCATAGACAATGCGATTCTCTAAACCCAAAATGGCATCAAGGTTTCGCAAGCCGATATCTGAATCCACCACAGCAACCTTTTTCCCTTGCATCGCCAGAGCGGTGCCGAGGTTTGCAGTCGTTGTGGTCTTCCCGACGCCACCCTTTCCCGATGTAATCGTGATTATGCGACTATCCATAGGAACTCCAGTGTCAAACTGTTCGGACTGTAGTAGAAGAACACACTGTTCTTATAAGACATGTTGTTAAGAAGTATACCACGAATTCTACAAAAAAAGGAGATGACACTCTATTATTTTCGCGGTGTGCGCCCATTTGTCCAGGTTTCAACAATGATTTGCCCATTTTTAATCGAGGCTATTTCTGGACGCGGCTGTGCCTCAAAGCCTTCTGGTGGTCGTGACAATAAATGTGCGATGCGAAGTTGTACAGGTGATAAGAGCAATGAGCAGACCAATGCATTCGCGTTGTCAGGATAGCCAGCATGCACCATACCACGCAACACTCCCCATACAATAATATCGCCACCCGCAACGATTTCCGCACCAGGGTTCACGTCGCCCAATACAACCACATTGCTACCATGATGAATCGCTTGCCCCGAACGCACCGTGCGATGCAGAAAGAGCGTATCGCTTGACTCACGCGGATCGCGCGCATCTTGCAGGTCTTTTGCAACGGGAGCTTCTTGTGGGGATATTTCTTCAAGCGGTGATGTGATTGTCTTGGTTGTCTCCTTACGCATCGCCTTGCTCTGCTCGTTTGACGCAACCGACATATAGTAATGCGAAAGCAAGTCTTCCAGTTGGCGACGTTCGCTCATGAGCAGCCTTCGTCTCGTTGTATCAACGGAAAGAGAGGCACCTCGAAAGAAAGCAGGTGCTTCTGCCAGTCGGTCAGCGAGTGCGCCAAGCAGATCACTGAACGGCGTCTCTGGCTCCAGAGTCAAGAGCAGACCGTTGCGTGTTCCTTTGATCGCTATATTTCCTTGCACAGACTGTTGCTCCTCCCTTTCCAGTCTGCCTGACGGCGTTTGTGACGCAGCCGACAACGATGTTTCCGCCATGTCGTGCGCCAGATTATCCTCTGTAGTCATAAAATCCCCAATTGCTAGCACCTAGTTGTGCATAAACATGGTGACTATGTACAGTATAAGCATCCACCTTTGAAAACGCAATAGAGATAGCAATTCGGGGTACGATTTGTCTTTCCACGCTAAAAAATATTTCTTACACACTCTTTACAGATATATGCAGATTCTTTTATATACCAGAGATATGATATATGCAGACGCAAGGAAGAGTGACCTAGCAAGAAAACTCTTTTCGGCGCAGGAAACAGGTGTTTGTTCTAAAAACGTGTCAATCTATGCATTGCACACACGATACAATCCACTTAATGAAAGAAGATGACAATGATGTTTGGACATATGTATGGTATGCATGGGGCGTTCCCATTTATGTTTTTGTTTGGCTTAAGTAGACTCTTATGGATTGCACTTATTGTTCTGCTCGTCTGGTCCTTAATCCGTTGGGCCAGGACAAGAGGTACGCACTGGGGTCAACCAATGACTCCCTACACTCCACGTATGCCGTATTCAGGGCAGCCCTCTGGAACACCTGCACCAACAACTCCAAGGACGGATGCACCCGTTCATTCACCGACGGCGTTAGATATACTCAACCGTCGCTATGCCAACGGCGAAATTGACGCGGCAACTTTCGAGAACATGCGCGAGCGCATTCTAGCCTCGCACAAACCAGAGCAAAGCATGTGATTATCAATCTTTGATTGATGAATGTCGTAGGGACCACATTCATGGCGTCCGCTGCACGAGCGAAGCAATGTGCAGTCCTCATCTTGCACCAATCATGACGCAAGAGAACTCGCCCAATGAATTGGGCGACGGACGCCATAAATGTGGTCCCTATGATTAATCGTTAACCTACATTGTTACACCCAATACTAAGGTTATTGTAACATTTACACTAAGGTGATGCTAGTTCGGCCTCTCCGTTTGTCTCATAACAGATGGAGAGGCTTTTTTATGCTCAAAAATGACCTATTTTTTACGCGAATATCCCTATGGTGAATACGTGATTGCACTTCTATAGCATGTAATGCTCGTAGTACATGCATATTAAATAGGGTGAAAGGTGCGGAATTAATCCTGATGTGCTAACGAGGGTCTGGTGTCATACTATCAATGACACAAAAACATCACACACAAACATGCTGAGGCATGTCTAAGGAGCACATCTCATGAGTGCAGAAACATTAGCTCGTCTACAGTTTGGCACTACCATCGTCTATCACTATCTCTTTGTTCCGCTTACATTGGGGTTGGTGTTGTTGGTGGCGATTATGGAATCCCTCTACGTTCGTAGTGGCAATATAGTTTACAAGCGCATGACTCAGTTCTGGGGCAAACTCTTTGTCATTAATTTTGCCTTAGGCGTGGTCACAGGCATTGTACAAGAGTTTCAGTTTGGCATGAACTGGTCAAGCTACTCGCGCTTTATTGGCGATGTCATTGGCGCATCGCTCGCCCTTGAAACATTGCTTGCCTTCTTCCTGGAATCAACATTCCTGGGCGTCTGGCTCTTTGGCTGGGATCGCCTCTCGAAGAAATTGCACCTAGCTGCTATCTGGCTGGTCGTGCTTGGCTCGTACCTCTCGACCTTCTGGATATTGGTTGCGAACTCGTTCATGCAGAATCCGGTTGGCTATGCCTTGAATAAGGGCCATGCTGAACTGACCAATTTCTGGGCACTCATTACCAATCCTACACTGGCATATCAGACACCGCACGTTGTCGCGGGTGCGATCACCACGGGTGCGTTCTTCGTCGTCGGCATCAGTGCGTATCACCTACTCAAGAAGACGAAGGATCAGGAATTTTATCAGCTTTCGATGCGGCTATCGCTTGTCGCGGCCTTGTTCTCAAGCATTGTCTCGGTTATCGTAGGCCACCTGTATGGACAGTACGATATTCTCGCGCAACCGATGAAAATGGCTGCGGCTGAGGCCATCTGGAATACGCAGCAGCCCGCCGCACTTGCGCTCGTCGCAATTCCAGATCAGATACTACACACAAACATTTTCGCGATTAGCGTCCCATACCTGCTCAGCTTTCTTTCTGATTGGAGCTTCACGAGTAAGGTTGATGGTATCAATCAGATACAGGCAGCATATGTTCATCTCTATGGTCCTGGCAACTACATCCCTAATGTACTGATCGCGTTCTACAGTTTCCGCGTCATGCTTGGTATCGGTGCCTTGATGGTGCTTATCGCGGGGGTTGCCCTATTCCTTTCTATCAAGAGGAAGGACTTGTTCAACAACCGTTGGGTCTTGCGCGGCTTAGTCGCATCGCTAGCACTACCATACATTGCCAATACTGCTGGATGGTTACTTGGTGAGATGGGTCGTCAGCCTTGGACCGTGTTTGGCTTATTGAAGACTGTGGACAGCGTTTCACCATCGGTCACATTTGCTGAAGTCATCGTAACATTGACTCTGTTCTGTATCGCATATAGTGTCCTGGCCGTTATTGATGGCTACTTGCTCGCTAAGACCGCCCGGAAGGGTTCTGCTGTGGAAGAGACCGTCGAGGCACCTGAAGAGCAGCTTGTAGCTGCGTACTAGGAAGAAGTGGTAAATAAAATGGACTTACAAATACTCTGGTTTCTCCTGATCGGCATCCTGCTGACGGGCTTCTTCTTCCTGGAAGGCTTCGACTATGGAGTAGGGATGCTCCTCCCCTTTATGGGGAAAAATGATACGGAGCGACGTATGATAATGAACTCGATTGGCCCCTTCTGGGATGCCAACGAGGTCTGGCTCATCGCCGCTGGTGGGTGTCTGTTCGCAGCATTTCCCACGTGGTATGCCACCATGTTGAGCGGCTTCTATCCTGAGATGTTCTTGATTCTATTCGCGCTTATTATACGTGGAGCGGCATTCGAGTTTCGTAGTCAGCATGAGAGTCCACGCTGGCGGAACTTCTGGGATTGGATGATCTTTCTAGGCAGCGTCCTCCCCGGTTTCTTCTGGGGGATTGTTATCGGCAACTTAATGCATGGTATTCCTATAAATGCACAGGGAGACTACGCAGGTACGTTCTTGACACCATTTAATCCATTCGCGTTACTTGTGGGTTTGGCCTTTGATATATTCTTTTTGTTGCATGGTGCCATCTTCCTGAGTTTACGCGAGACAGGCGAGCTTGTGAAGCGTTCTCAGCGCGTGGTACCATTTATATGGGTTGTTAATCTCATTGTTATTGCCCTAGTCGTAGTCACTGGTTTTACCGCAACAAATGTTTTCAAGCTAGCGTTGCTTGATCCAAGAATTGTGCCGTTGGACTATGTGATACTTGCATCATTGGCTATGCTCTTATGGCTCAATGCGCGTGGAAGAAGTGGCTGGGCCTTTGCGATGTCGTTCGTCGTGATTATCAGTTCGGCTGCCATTGTCGTGCTCTGTCTCTTCCCGACGGTCATGGTCTCAAGCCTTAACCCGCTTTGGAGCCTAACCATCAGGAACGCATCGACAAACTCATATTCTCTGACAGTTATAAGCTGGATTGGCTTAACCATCATTCCATTTGTTATGCTCTATCAAGCCTGGAATTACTGGGTCTTTAGAAAAAGGATCGAGCCACACGCCATCGGTCATTATTAGGATGGGTTTGGTGTTAACCGTAGGGACCACATTTATGGCGTCCACTGCACGAGCGAAGCAATGTGCAGTCCTTATAACGCACCAATTGTTGTACGAAAAGAGATGCAACTCGCCCAATAAATTGGGCGACGGACGCCATAAATGTGGTCCCTACAAACCCATCCAATTCAAGATTGGTAGACCAATGGGTCGAGGTCATGTACAATGAATATTAATAAACGACTTCTTCAATATGTAAAAACAATGTACCTCTACATTGCGGCGGTGGGCATACTTGGTCTTTTGACAGCGTTTTGTATCATCACACAGGCAAGTTTCATCGCGCACATTATTAATAACGTCTTCCTTCTCAAACAATCAGTGCCTCAGCTACAAGGAGCATTATTCATTCTGCTGGGTATTCTGGTCCTTCGCGCCGTACTTGTATGGATTGGGGATGTGACCACGAACGCGGTTGCTTGCATTGTGAAAAGCGATCTACGCAACCGACTCTTCACACATCTCTTTAAGCTTGGGCCGCTCTACACAAAAGGCGAGCGTAGTGGCGAGATTGTAAATACAACCGCTGATGGTATAGAAGCACTCGATGCCTACTTTATTCAGTTCTTTCCGCAGGTCGCGGCCACACTGATTATTCCAACCGTTGTGCTTATCGCCGTATTCAGAATTGACATTTTATCGGGCATTGTGCTTCTCGTGACATGGCCCATTCTGCCTTTCTTCATGGCTCTTATTGGCATACAGGCAAACGCGATGACGAAGAAACGCTGGCAGGTCCTGAGCTTGCTCAGTGCTCACTTTCTGGATGTCTTACAGGGCTTGACCACGCTCAAACTCTTTGGTCGTACTCAACTTCAGGAGGAGACGATTCGACGGGTGAGTGACCGCTACGGTGAGATCACCATGAAGGTGTTGCGCGTGGCCTTCCTCTCTTCATTTGTGATGGAGATGGGCGCAACACTGAGTACAGGTATTGTAGCAGTAGAAATTGGTCTGCGTTTGCTCTACGGCGGTATCGCGTTCGAGCCTGCATTCTTTATCTTGCTGCTCGCGCCCGAATTTTATCTACCATTGCGCTCACTTGGCACCCAGTTTCACGCTAGTATGGAGAGTTCAGCCAGTGCGGAACGCATCTTCAACGTACTTGAAACGCCGACACAGGCGGTAGCGGAAGCTGCTACGGATAGACAAGGCGAGGTGGCGATTCGTACCGCCCTTGCATTTGAAGATGTACATTACACCTATCCAACCTCCGATAAGGAACAAGTTCAGAAAGAGGCATTACAGGGTGTCTCGTTTGAAGTCTTACAGGGGCAAAAAGTGGCGTTTGTTGGCGCGAGTGGTGCTGGCAAAACGACCATTGCCAGTCTGCTCTTACGCTTCATGGAGCCGACGCAGGGTGCAATTACGGTTGATGGCCGCCCTATTCAGCACATGACCGCGCAAGCATGGCGTAAGTTTGTGGCATGGCAGCCACAAAACCCTTATGTGTTCAATACAACTATCGCGGAAAATATACGTATGGGACGCACTGATGCCTCACAGGATGAGGTTGTGCAAGCGGCACAAGCGGCGGATGTGCATGAATTTATTCTGACCTTGCCGCATGGCTATGATACGGTGATTGGTGAGCGCGGAGCACGTTTGAGTGGTGGTCAAGTGCAACGTTTAAGTCTTGCACGAGCGTTTCTGAGAAATGCACCGATCTTGTTATTAGACGAAGCAACCTCGACACTAGATGGCGAGAGCGAGGAGCAGGTGTTTCGCAGTATCGACCGTGTGATGAAGAATCATATCGTGCTTGTTATTGCTCACCGACTCAATACGATCAAAAATGCCGACCAGATTATTGTTATGCAAGACGGACGCATTCTTGCACATGGAACACATCAAAGCCTGTTGCAAACATCCCCTATCTATCAAGACTTAGTGCAGGCATATGAGGGGAGCGAGGTGAAAGTATGATGAACAGCACATTTGGGCGTCTGCTGAAACTCGCATGGCCTGTACGCTCATGGATGGCACTTTCAGCATTGATTGGTACGGCGACCGTGTTAAGCGGTATTGGCCTTGCCGCGACATCGGCATTTCTGATTTCACAGGCAGCCCTGCATCCCTCGGAAGCCGCGTTGTCTATCGCCATTGTAGGTGTGCGCTTCTTTGGTATCGCGCGTGGAGCCTTCCGTTACCTGGAACGGCTCGTATCGCACCGTGCCGCCTTCCGTCTGCTTGCCGATATGCGCGTCTGGTTTTATAAAGCACTTGTGCCACTCGTTCCTGCTCGCTTGTTGACCTTAAAAAATGGTTCGCAGCAAGAACTACGTAGCGGTGATGTGCTTAGACGCGCGGTGTCCGATGTTGATCTTTTGCAAAACTTTTATATTCGTGTACTGGCTCCTCCTATTATTGCTGCACTTGTCGCGTTAATAATGTGGGTCTTCCTGGGTGCGTTTGGAGGTCTCTTTGGTCTGGTCTATCTCGGCTTCTTTTTACTAGCAAGCGTCGTTGTGCCGTGGTTGACCCATATAGCAAGCAGACGCCTAGGGCAACAGATGGTTGAGACACGTTCGGACCTGCAAGCACAACTCGTTGATAGCGTGCAAGGCATCTCTGACCTGATTGCGTTTGGGCAAGAGCAGCGACAAGCGGCAAACATTCAAGCGGTAACAAAAAAGCTTAACAGAATGCAGATGGCGATGGCCTATATCGGAGGCACACAAAACGCTTTGACCAATTTCTTTATGAATGGAACGGCGTGGGTGATGCTCTTCATTGCTATACCCTTTGTGCATAATGGACGATTGGATGGTCTGTTCCTGGCTCTACTCGTACTTTCGGCCCTTGCAAGCTTTGAGATTGTGTTACCGCTTCCCAGTACCTTTCAGCAACTTGGTGGCAACTTGAAAGCCGCAAGCAGACTTTTCGAGATTGTCGATGCTCAACCAGCCGTGGAGAACCGACCCGTGCCAGCATCGTTACCACAGGATACGACCATCGCGGTTGAGCAACTCTCCTTCCGTTATGCGCCCGACGAGCCATATGTGCTCCACGATATCAGTCTCACACTCAAACCTGATGAATGTGTGATGCTGGTTGGTCCTAGCGGCTCAGGCAAATCCACCTTGACGCGCTTGCTACTACGCTTTTTTGAATATGACGAAGGACGTATCACACTGAGTGGATGCGATCTACGCGACTATCGCCAGGACGATCTCTACACTTTGATGAGCGTGGTCGAGCAGGACACTCATCTCTTTAACACCACTATCCGCGCAAACTTGATGCTGGCCCGACCAGAGGCCAGCGAGGAGCAGATGATTAAGGCCGCGCAAAAGGCACAACTACACGATTTTGTGCAAACGCTTCCTCACGGCTATGATACGGAAGTAGGCGAGCAGGGGTTGCGGCTAAGTGGAGGTGAACGTCAACGTGTAGCTATCGCACGTGCTTTTCTCAAGGATACGCCAATTGTTATCCTCGACGAGCCAACGGTCAACCTGGACGCCATCGCTGAACAGAGCGTGTTACAAGCGATACAATCTCTCCGTCAAGGACGTGCGACGCTCATGGTGACACATCGTCTAACCGCTATGGATATGGCGAACGAAATTCTTGTCTTCCAGGATGGGCATATCACCGAGCGTGGAACGCATCAACAGTTGCTACAAAATGAGGCAGGTTACTGGCATATGTGGCAGCAACAACGCTTCGGAATCCCTCAAAGCGCATAGAAAAATCCGCGCATCCCATGTATGAGATGCGCGGATTTTTCTATGCGCTGTGCTGTTCACTATTCCCTTGACACATCTCTTAACTACCTGCTACTATTGTGAAAATCTTTACGTTTACCCTATCATAGTCAAGGGTAGAGGTGTGCATATTTATGCTCGAAAGAGATTACGAGACAGTGACGTGACAATAGGATAAACATACTCTCTTGGTTACGCACAAGGAGAAGGCTATTTTGGACGCAGTACTTATCGGGCCATATGGCCCAACACAGCTTGGTTCAGCGGTCATGGTGCTTGGACGCACACAAGACAACCAAATTGTGGTTAACGATGTTAAAGCATCATCGCATCATGCCGAACTTCGTTCTACGGGTCAAGATTACACAATCACCGATCTCGGCAGCACCAATGGTACGTATGTGAACGGTCAACAAATTGACCGTAGTATGCCGCGCGTGTTGCGTACAGGTGATACCATTCGCATCGGTGGCACAACATACACGTTCGAGATGCGCCCTAACATGGCAATGTATGGTAATAATCAGGGGTCAAATCCTAATTTTGCGCCGACACAAATAGCGCAACCACAATATCCAGGCACCGCCTATGGTGGCAATCCAGGAGCACCGACCTTTCCTCCAACACAACCTGCCGCCGACTTTCAGCAAGGTGGATTTCAACCGTATCCTCCACAACAAAATAGCTTTCCTCCACCTCCTGTCTCTAGCTCTTCATTTAACCAGTACAATCAACCAACAATGGCTGGCCCTTACGCGCCAGTACCAGCACCACAGTACAATCCTAATATGGCTCCAAACGCATTCCCTCCAGTTCCAGGGGCATATCCTGCCCAAGGAGGGACAATACCGCCATATGCGCCACCTCCATCGCCCAAAAGAGGCGGTGTTTTGCGTACAGTCATTCTAGTGGTTCTTGCCCTGATTGTGATCGTGGGTGCTATCTCCACCTTTTTTGTTGTACATAACAATCAAGTCGCGGCAAGTAACGCGCAGGCAACTTCGACTACAACAGCGCACTTAAACGCAACATCGGTCGCCGTCGCTCAGGCAACAAGTACCGCGCAGGTAAGTGCCACTGGTACCGCGTTTGTTAACGCGACGGCGACCGCAGGAGCAGGTGGAACTGTTAGTGATGGTCCTTATGCCACAGGAACTGTTGCCCTTGAAGACCCATTAAAAGACAACACGGGTGGATTTCAATGGCAAGAAGATGCCAACTGTAGCTTCAACCAAAGTGTGTATGAAGTCAAAGAGGCACATCAGAATACATTCGTCACCTGTTTTGCCCAAAGCACAAACTTTAGTAACTTCTCCTACCGTGTCTTGACAACCATCATCAGTGGCGACTGTAGTGGTATCGCGTTCCGTGGTGATACCGCTACCAATAAACAGTACTACTTTGAGGTGTGCCAGAGCGGGACATATGACCTTCTCGTCTTCGACGGAAGCACAGATAAGTATCTGGTTAAACCTACAAATAGTACCGCAATCAAAAGTGGTGTAGGTAAAATTAACTTGCTCGCAATTACCGCCAACAATGATGCCATTCAGTTGTACGCCAATGCGATGCTGCTCAATACAGTGCAAGACCCAACACTCACAACAGGCAGTATCGGCGTTGTCGCAATCAACCATACCAGTAGCTCGACAGACGTAGGGTTTGCTGGCGCGAAAGTTTGGACGATATAGAATAAAAAGGAAGATATATGGCACAATTTATGCGTTTCCCGACCGAGCGTGAACTGGTTATTAGCAGTGGGAATACAACAATTGGTGTTATTCCTGCTCTAAGCCTTGTCACACAATTTCAAGTAGGTCCGTGGGAGGTTCTCTATCGACCAGCCGAGACAGGCAATGTGAAGCGTTGGGGTATCCCCTTGATGATTCCAAATTTCTCACGCTTAAAGGACGGTATTTTTCAGGAAAAGGGAACGACACTTCCCATTCATGGCTTTGGGCGCAACCTTCCCTGGACGGTAACAGCCCATACAGATACCAGCATCAGCATCGAGCTTGCCAGCAGTGACGCAACACGCCATGACTATCCCTATGAATTTACCTTCACCACTACGATTGCGGTCAGCGAACAAACGCTGCTATACACGCTAACAATGGAAAATCGTAGCGACGAAACCATGCCCATCGCTCCTGGCTTTCATCCCTACTTCACCATTGCCCAGGAAGAGAAGCCACACCTCGTCGTGAATAGCATTCCAGGTTTCGAGGTCAACGCATTTCAGTGGGATAGCAAGCCGCCCGACAACGCCTTTACCTTCCCACACAGTGTCACAGTCCAGATTCCTCAACACGGCACCCTCACTATTGAGGAACTGCCAGAAGAGGGTAGCTACAAATTAAAGAATATGCAGGTTTGGTCGGAACCAGTCGAGAAGCCCGATCACAACTTCGTCTGCTTCGAGCCAATCGTGACCAGCGAGGACGGTCTGAACCGTCCAGCAGACCGCCTAAACATCGCCCCCCATAGCTCGCAGCGCATTCTACTGCAGCTAACCGCAAAACCAACCGCCTAGTAATAACACAAGGGAGACTGTGGAACCCAAGAATGTGGCTTCCACAATCTCCCTTGTGTTATTTGTACATGACTAACTCAAGTGCGGAACGCGGCTCGTACATTGCGGTCGGCAAAGAGGTAGATTAGAATGACTACCGCAAAGACGAGTGACGTGATTTGTGAGGATGTGCGATTGCCAGAAACAATGCCAATGAGGGCAGACGCAAGACTAACTGCTTCAAGAACGGCTGTGGTCCAAAACGCCCATTTCTTTAATGTCCACAAACCATAGGCCAGCACAAGGTCAATAATGCCTAAGATGATGGCAAAGACAAGTAACCCCACGCCAAGCGCATTCGTTCCTACAGCGAACAGGGCAAGCAGGGAAATAATGATCGTAAATATTCCACCTATCGCAACCAGCACAGCAATAATAGTAATGCCCAGCGGACGCCTACGGGATGCATCCATCGTCATATTGTTCATGGAGACTCCTTGAAACAAAATATGTAGGGGAGACCCTTGCGGTCTCCCAGCCCCTACTCTATCATTGACACTCATAGGACCTATAAATGGTGACAAAGACAATCGCACCTGAATGAAAGTCAAATAGAACACAAAAATAGCAACGTGAGCAGGTGTAGAAACGTATGTTAAGTAGTATTAAGAAAACAGCAAATTACCCGAAAGGATGCTGTAGGACCTCTTTTTCTTTGATACCTAAAACAGCAAACGAGCATATACGCAAGCGAGAAGCAAGAGTGAGTGCTATTACTTAAGCGACTGTATAAGGGCTGTAATAGGACCCGAAAGACAAGTCTAGCTATATCGTATATGCGTAAGATATAATAGAAGTATATATTATGCCCCACTTTCCCTTTTGCATGTGTTTTTTAGGGATCATGCATGTCGGAGGCGCAGAAAGCAGGTAATTACACATGGACAGACAGCCGGCGAACATGCACTGGCTACAAAATAACAATGAGCGACCGAGACGACCAATGGACCCAACTGGTCGCCCAACACCGAACGGACAGACGACGCCCCCAAAACGCGGCTCCAGCCTTAATCGCTGGCTCCTCGTGCTCGTGGCGGTAATGGTCGCGGTGTATCTCTATAGCTACTTCAATTTTAATGCCAACAACACAGCACCAGCACGTACAGAACTCTCGTACAGCGACTTTTATTCGCAGATTGCTCAGAAAAATATCAAATCTGCAACCTTAATTGGAACAACAGACATTCAAGGCGAACTGAAGACTCCGGTGGGGGGTCACACAGTTTATCACACGACACAATTGCCTAATGGTGATACCAGCCTCGCCAGTAGTCTTATTGCGAGTGGAGCAACGGTCTCGTATCAGCCTCCACCAGACAATTCTTTCTGGTTGAACATCCTGCTCACCTTCCTACCTTGGGTCGCTCTCATTGGCCTGTTCATCTTCTTTAGCCGCAGAGCATCGCAAGGGCAACAGGGCATCTTTAGCTTTGGCAAGAGCCGTGCGAAGTTGATTCTTGAAGATCGACCCAGCACCACTTTCGCGGATGTGGCTGGTGTAGACGAGTCCAAATACGAGCTGCAAGAGGTGGTTGAATTCCTCAAAACACCTGCCAAGTTCCAACGCCTCGGTGGTAAAATTCCACGCGGTGTATTGCTTGTAGGACCTCCGGGAACTGGTAAGACGCTACTAGCACGTGCGGTAGCAGGCGAAGCTGGCGTTCCTTTCTACTCGATGAGTGGTTCCGAGTTCGTCGAAGTGCTGGTTGGCGTTGGTGCTAGCCGTGTGCGCGATCTATTCGATCAAGCCAAAAAAGCTTCACCGAGCATCATCTTTATCGACGAAATTGATGCCGTTGGTCGTCAACGTGGCTCAAGCATCAATACAAATGATGAGCGTGAGCAGACGTTGAACCAGTTGCTCGTCGAGATGGACGGTTTCGATAATCGCCAAGCGGTGGTCGTCATTGCGGCAACCAATCGACCTGATGGACTCGATCAAGCTCTCTTGCGTCCGGGCCGTTTTGACCGACGTGTTACCGTTGATCGTCCCGATTGGAATGGGCGTCTCGCCATCTTGAAGATTCACTCACGTACAGTTCCGTTAGCACCTGATGTTGACCTTGTTGCCATTGCTCGTAGCACCACAGGTATGGTTGGCGCGGACCTGGCAAACCTTGTTAACGAGGCTGCACTGCTAGCGGCACGACGTGATCTTGACCGCGTGACACAAAGTTGCTTCAACGATGCACTCGACAAAATCCTGCTTGGTGCAGAACGTCCACTTGTCATGAGCGACGAAGACTTGACTGTTACGGCATACCACGAAGGTGGACATGCGCTTACAGGCATGCTTTCAGAAGGTGTAGACCCTGTGACAAAGGTGACGATTGTACCACGTGGTCAGGCACTTGGCGTGACCATGTACACGCCACTTGATGATCGCTATAACTACTCGAAGGACTATCTGCTGACACAGATTGTGACCGCGCTTGGTGGTCGGGCCGCTGAGCAAGTGGTATATGGCAAAATTACTACTGGTGCAGAGAACGATTTGCAGCGTGTTACTACCATTGCACGACAGATGGTCACACGCTGGGGCATGAGCGAGCGTATGGGAACAGTCTCATTCAGTGAGCGTCAAAGTCCTTTCGCAGGTGGAGGAGACACGGGTGCTCCTACAAACTATAGCGAAGAGACTGCAGAGTTGATTGATGAGGAAGTAGATCGCATTGTACGTACTTGTTACGCGCAGTCAGTTGAGCTATTGACGACACATCGTCCAACGCTCGACCGCATCGCGGAAGAGTTACGTCGCCATGAGACAATTGATGCGAAGCAGTTGCGGAACATCCTGGAAGAAACTGGTGCTCAGATTGCATCAACGCAATCACTACCAGTTCCTGGTGCGCCACCACAACGCGTCGTACCTTCGCCTTCAACAACTCCAATATCCTCGTACCAACCACCAGAAATACAGTAATTCTTGTTAAGAACTAATGTATCGCGTCCTGTCGGCATTTGATATGCTAACAGGACGCGATAACGCTTTTTGGTGAAACGTATATTTTGGACCACATTGTGCAGTTTCCGAAAGAATGCGGAGACGCAGTTTGTAGGGACCGATTCATCGCGTCCTTGTCGGCAATTACCCGCCGACAAGGACGCGATGAATCGGTCCCTACGCATTTATCACACCAAGATTGGTACAGTACTACGTTTTGTCCCCGAAAAAATTCTGCATCTCTGGGAAGTCGTGCGTGATGGTGGCAAGCATTGCTGGTGTTAATGCCATAAATGTTCCCTGTGACTCAGCCAGCACTACTTGCTCATCGTCGGCAAGCGTTAGAACACCCGACGCTTGAATCATGCGGCCTCGTTCTATCCCTAGCGATGCACGAACACGTAAGAGTGGACCATAGGGGACATAGCGACGATAGCGTACCTCTAAGCGACCCGTCATCGTCCATGTCGGATGTGTGCTGAGCATAGTCGTGCGATTCAGGGCTTCGTCAAGGATAGCGGCAATAATTCCACCGTGAATAACACCTGGAAAACCTTGATGCTCCGCTAGTGGTTGAAAATCTGATACAACAGTGTCATTTTCCAGGCGAAAGACCATGTGCAGCCCATAAGGATTCTTCTGTCCACAGACAAAACATTGCTGATAATCAGTCGTATCGTTTAATTCCATGTTGCCCCCTACTTGGGTTTCTCGCCCCACGCAGTGAGGATAAAGCTCAATGCACAGAACGAGTCCGACTCGATATCTTCTAATGCTTGCTCATACAACTGCTCAAATTCCTCTGATGAGGTAGTTCCCATCCTGAGCATAAAGGGCTTGAGAAGTCGGTTAAGAACCTTGAAATTTTGATAAAACTGCCAATGAGCATCCATGTTCGCTGAAGCGTCCACTGCCGCAGCCGCTCTATTCAACGAAACATAGCCCGCATTAAGCAAGAAATGCCCAAGCATAGGCGCGATCCCTAATGTCTGTCCGTTAGGAGAAAAACTTTGTCCTGTGAGAAAGAGGGCCTTTGATAATTTCGTATTCAACTCACTACAGGCCAGGCTTGTGCTCGCACCATCACCAATTTCCGTAAAGCGCATAATGCCCCCTGGTTTAAGGATGCGTTGACATTCTTGTGCAAGGGGAACCCAGGCATGTTTCGGCATGAAACCAAAGAGTAAGCGCGCGTTGACCAGATCAAATGAGTTATCGGGAAAGTCAAGTGGCTTGAGAATATCCATCACCTGAAAGCGTACATTGTCTAATCCCTGTGCATGTGCCTGACTTTGTGCATAAGCGATATTACCTGCACCAATATCAATACCTACTACCTGTGCCTTTGGCGCGGTATACGCAAGGTCAATCGCCCACCCACCAGGACCACAGGCAAGATCGAGCACATTTCGCAACGATGCAATCTTTTGAGGCGAATGTTCGGATAACACTCCACCCATCTGCTTTGTTGTGAGACGATCTTGATACATTAATCGCGCGGTTTCAGCCGTACTTTCAGCATCAATAAAGTACTTTCCTTCATCTTGGGATTTCTCGTCAGGCGTGGACATGGGCATCTCCTTACATCTCCATAGGACTCTCTTGTGAAATATAACATCTCTTGACATGTTTTACCACTAGCAGGGTAATATACCTACTCAAAACTACGCACCTACTTCACAAACGTGGTATGATAGACCCCATCCACTATCAGTTGAAACGAAGCTTCCTTACCTTCCGTATTCCTGATAGGAACACATCCTTTTCCGTAGGTGTTGCAATGGTGCTGCATCTCATAACAACCGAATATACACAATCTTCTATGCAATGAGAGGGACGAATGGCAAAGACAACCACCACTAAAGCAGAAGAGCAGGAAAAAAGCACGCATTCTTCTAAGAAGCACACTTCTGCTCATGCCGATGAGAAAAAGGCAAAACACGACAAAGACGAACACGCTTCTCATAAAGCTAACGAGAAGAAGGCTCATGCCTCTGCTCATTCCGATGAAAAGCAGAAACGCAAGGAACAAGCCAAGCAAGAGGCAAAGCTCATGCTCAAGGTAGAGCAAGCTAAGAAAGACGTACAACAGGCAGAACAGAAGTTGGAAAAAGCACAAGCTCAGCTTGAGGAAGCTCGCACTGAACAGCAGACGCTCGAACAGAAACTCGCGACGTTGCGTACACCACAGCAGAAAACAGCTTCAGCCAATGGAGTTCCAGCAGCTTCAGATGAGCCATTGACAGCACTCCCTTCATCAGAGGATGCCCCTGCTCTCAATGATGCACCGCTGTCTCTGGAAATACCATTCATTGTACAAAGTGTTGATGTGATAGACGTACTAGAAACTTCTGATACGCCCAGTGCTGACACAACAAGTACTGCTGAGACCTCTGATACTCAAGATGCACCTTCTATGCCAGTTGATGGCGCAACTAATCAGGATGAGAGCCAATCCCTTGCAGAAGGAAGCGTAGACATTGCTGATGTTTCTCAACAACAGGATACATCAGCTTCTACAGAGACGCCACAGGTAGCGGACACATCGGATGTGCAAATTGAGTCGAATGGTGGAAGTATGTCTATTCTCTCCAGTGATGAGAACGCATGGCCACCACCAGTGATACGTGAAGAGGTCGTGGAAGCGGCTACAGAAGAGAGCGCAACAAATGCTTCTGCTTCTGAAGAGGTGTCTGCTCACGAAGAAGACACAACAAGTACACCAGATTCAGCATCAGAGGATGAGACTCCAACTGCGGAGCAAACGCACCGTAGGAGTTCAGCCGCCAACAGACGTACACGAAAAACAGCCGAGTAAAAGTACAAACAGGGAGACCGCTACAGTCTCCCTGTTTGTTGTGTACTACACCTTCCTACTTTTTGTGCATCGTTACTTTTGGACGAACTATTGTCTTTCTTTGCTTACTCGTTCGCGTTACATCGCCATTTGCTCTTACATTTGCTCTTAAGCGTAGGTATATCGAAAGTGTTATACCGAGCAAAAGACCTCCAAAGAGATAGCCACCAAGTACATCACTTGCCCAGTGGTCCCCTAGATAGATACGCGATGGTCCAACCAGGATTACAAAGAGTGCTGGAATAACCAGTAGTACATAGTGCCACCAGTGCCTTCGATTGAAGAGAATAAGTCCAAAAGAGAAAAGCAAACCCCAGAACGCAACATAGGACATTACATGTCCACTAGGAAAACTTTGCCCGTTGGCGTGTTGGAAGACATCTACAAGACGTGTTGTCGGACGTGGACGACTCACAATCAGCTTGACCAGGAAATTCACGGCACTACTAATAACCGAAAGCGTGACGATAATGAGGGCTTCAAGGCGCAATTTTACTAACCAGAATGCCAGTGCCGTGAGCAAGATGAGCACGGCAAAGAGAATTGATTGATTGCCAAGAAAGCTGACTGCTGCCATGAACGTTTGGAGCCAAGGTGCTTTATTCTCCTGAAATTCTTGCGTGATTGCAACATCAACTGGAAGAACAGGATTAAAATGTACAAACCACGCTAGCGCGGTGAAAAGTAAAAATTCGATAAAGTAGACAAGAATAAGAATTTTTGTATTACGGGACGAGCGGTACCAAGGTTCACGTCCACTATCAACCTCTTGTTGCACCTGCTCTGCCGCAGTATCCATTGTTTTTTCCACTGAGTCTTTCATATTTTTGCCCTTGCTCGTCATATGTATGGTTACAGATATCCTAGAGGATAGTTATATTACGTTTCTGCTCATACAGAAGTTTACAATAAATGTGTCATACCTTATCGTTCTATTGACGCTTCGTCGAATCCTCGTTATAGTCAAAGAGAGAAGAGAGGAGGGACAATGCCACTACAAACAGAAGTGCGTGCAGCCCAAGCTAGCGATAAAGATACTATATTAGCCTTTTGCACCAACACATGGGATTGGGGCGACTACATTGACCGCGTATGGGATGAATGGCTTGTAGACTCACAGGGAAAACTTTTTGTTGCCGTTACCGATGGACAACCGACAGGCGTAGCTCACTTACGTATGGTGAACGCGACAGATGCATGGCTTGAGGGCTTACGTGTGCATCCAGACTATCGGCAACAAGGTATCGCAACAGCACTCAATATGGCGATGCTAGAGGAGGCGATACGGCGTGGGGCGACAACCGCACGTCTCGTTACAGAGTCTACCAATACGGGCGCGATTCGTATTATGGATGCGATTCGGATGCGACAAGTGGGCGCATTTGCGTCATTTCAAGCACAACCGCTTGTGGCTCAGACTAAAAATCGTACCAGGATAGAGTATAGTCCAGAGGGGACACAAATAGCCACACAAGACGATCTGGACGAAATTATTGATTATCTGAATGTCTCCAATGTGTTTCCAGCCGTTGGCGGTCTCTACTACGTCGGATTCGTGGCTCACGAAATCACTGCCGCTTTACTCGAAAGGCAGATTGCAGCACAACAAGTCTATCTTCTACGCCGTTGGAGCCGTCTGGATGGGCTGGCAATCGCTGAACCACGTGAAGACCGCCAGGGCAAGCGACTCTCCATTGGTTACATTGATGGTATGACGATTGAAGCTATCAGCCTTGTAGCCTATGATTTACGTCGTCGTTTAACGGAGATGAGTCTGGAAGGTGCTTATGTGTATGCGCCAGACCTTGTACTCATACGCGATGGTCTTACAGGTATCGAATACGAATGGAATGGAAAAGTTTTCTACACATATGAACGAGGGTTGGTGTAAAGAACATAGTCGTTCCTGTGCTGGAAAAACGAAAGAGTTCTGGGTATACTTCCTTATACCAATAAAAAGAGGCTTGCCACAAAAAGAGGGCAACCTTGTAGCGAAATATATCATTCGCTTGTTTACCATTATCAGTAAGGGAAAGGAATAAGCAAGCAATGGATAATTTTGTTTCGGCACAAACATTGCAAGAAATGATGCTGTATTATCGGGAGCGCGCCTACGAATATGATCAGTGGTTTTATCGTCTGGGACTTTTTGATCGTGGTACGGAGCGTAATGCACTCTGGTTTGCTGAGGCCGAGGAAGTTTTCGCAGCTCTGGATGCCCAAGCTTTTGTGGGCGAGGTGTTAGAACTAGCCCCTGGCACTGGTATCTGGACAGAGCGATTGGTGCGTACAGCCACAACGGTGACGGCGGTGGATGCGTCATCCGAGATGATCGAGGTCAATCGGGCGAAAGTTGCGAGTGAGCGCGTGTCCTATGTGCTGGCGGACCTCTTTTCGTGGCGACCAGAGCACCTTTATGATGCGGTCTTTTTCGGCTTCTGGCTCTCTCACGTGCCACGCGAACGACTGGACGATTTTCTCGTTTCAGTGGCTGCAATGCTGCGTACAGAGGGTAAAGTCTTTTTTGTCGATAGTCGCCGCGAAGCAACCGACCCTGCCATTGATCACCAGTTGCCTGTAGAAGAAAGCCAGACGATGATACGAAAATTAAATAATGGGCGAACTTTTGAAATCGTCAAAAATTTTTATGAGCCTGCCGATCTAGCCACTCACTTTTCCGAAGCAGGCTTTGAGTGCGAGGTACGCGAAACCAAAAACGATTTTATCTACGGGTATGGCACACGTCGTTAAAAAGCAAGGTGAGGAGAGGTAGCCGATAGGGACCAATGATGCAGTTTCACAAATGAATGCGATGAATTCGTAGGGACCACATTCATGGCGTCCACTGCACGAGCGAAGCAAGGTGCAGTCCTCATAATGCACCAATTATGACGCAAGAGAACTCGCCCAATGAATTGGGCGTGGACGTCATAAATGCGGTCCCTACGAATTCATCGCATCACGATTGGTAGTTACTACGTTGGGTTTAGAACGGCCTCGACATTTTTCAGGCTGTGGAAGCGCAGAAGCCAGCAGCCGTAGTTCATACCACCACCGACGGCAGGAAGAGCAATCCATTGACCATCACGCAGTTCACCTTTACGCAGAAGTTCGACCAGGGCGGTTGCGATGCTGGCATTGGATAGGTTGCCGTAATAACGGAAATTATCAACCAGTTTCTCCATAGTCGCGGCGGGCCAGCCATAATCGTTCACGAGAAGCTCTCCCAGGCGATGCGTGATGCGCGAGTTGGCCTGATGCGGTATGATATACGCAACATCGCTATAGCCTATCTGTGCGTGCCGTACCACCGTATCGAGGCTCTCAGCCATCGCACGTGGTGCCTCACGATACACCTCTTTGCCGTTCATCTTGGTGTAGCCCGTCATGTGTTGCGAGATCATCTGGTTGAGTTCTTTGCCATTGCCCTCCTGAAAAAGACGACGCATCTTTATATCAATCGCGGCCATCTCAATCACGTGGTTGCGTAATGGTAACTGGAACATAAGCGAGGACCCTTGATGTGCATCAGAGCCATTGATTACGTATGTGTCTTCGTCGCCACGTTCGAGCAAAAAGGCGGCGGCACCCTCTCCGAAAAGCGAACTTGTCTTCCAATCCAGGATATTTGTGATATTTGGTAACAACCCTTCGGAGGTAATCAGCAACACCAGTTTCGCAGAATTAGCGGCAAGAATTTCAGCACACATTTGAAATGCTTCAGTTTGACAGGCACACGCGCCTTTGAGCATCGTTGCGCGTATTGACCCTAAGCCGAGCCGCATCTGTACCATACCAGCAATAGTGGGGAACATTTCGTTATCGGAGGAAGAGGCACCAATAACAGTATCAATTTCCGAAATATCGCGTCCAGAACTTGCAATGGCACGTTGGGCCGCAATCACAGCCATATCTACGAGCGACTCCTCTTCCGGTGCTGTAGGATCGAGAATGAGACCGGGGGCGTCGGGACCTGCTATCTCTCGGCAGAGCGCGATTGAACTGGCTCGTACATGGCGTGTCTCTAAGCCTGTAACGCGCTCTAAGTCGCTTGCACTACGTGGGTCGCCCAAACGGGTAGAAATAAAGGCGAAGAAATCGTTGGTGACGGTACTCTTAGGGATATAGTTGCCCAAACCGACAAGACGTACCTGGGCCTTGGTGTAAATATGCGGCACAATATATGTATAGTCGGGCCATTGGCCTTCGCGGAGACGTGACATCGCTGATTTCCTCCTGTGAGGTTTTCTCATAAACTGCTACAAGTATAACACATCCCACATGCAGGGGAGACGGCAAGGGTCAATACTGTGCTTATTTGAATAGTATTGACCCTTGCCGTCTCCCTGTTTCCCCTAAAGCATTTTTCTCTTCTTGTGGCAGTGACCGAACTACCAGTTGTCGTCCCAGCGATCATAATCGCGGCGGTTTCTCGCATTGTCGCGGCGATCACCACGATCACGACCACGACCTTCACGGTTACCACCACTATTCATATTATCACTTTCGTAGCCGCCACTATAGCTACTCTCACTATACGACGAGCGTCCTGCATCACGGGGCGAAGAATTGGTGGCACGTTGAGCTTGAAAGCAGTCACTACAATAGACGGCACGACCTTCAGTAGGAACGAATGGTACTGTTGTTGGACGACCACAATTCGCGCATATTGTTTCATAGCTCGCACCACGAGGAGCACGTGGAGAACGAGCGGTAGTGTTTGACGCGCCGCCACGTCGTGCGGCTCGGCAACTTGGACAACGAGTGGGGGTGTTAGTTAATCCTTTTGAGGCAAAAAACTCTTGCTCGCCCGTGGTAAATGTGAACTCCTGTTGGCAATCACGACAGACGAGAACGCGATCATGGTAGCCCTCGTTGGACATCATGGGATAAATTCCTCTTCTAAACTTTCTTTCTTCTGTTGGCTAGATATGTTCCATACCACAACAGTATTGTAACATATGTCTACGCAAATTACAGTACTCCCTTGTCAAAGATGATATTATAAAACAAGAATTTGTTGTGTCATTGCTGGAGGCAATACCATGTTTACAGTGTCGGCGAATACGCCGCAGGACGCATCTCAGCACGCGTTACGTCCTCGATGTGTGCATACGATTACGGATCGTTTCTCCATGTCAAATACCTACCTCATTGCTGATGACCGACTAATCGTGGTAGACCCCGGCTCAGCAGTGAGTATACAATTGCTCACCAACTATGTGCAGAAGTTCTTGCATCGTTCACCTGCCGAAATAGATCTCATCGTTTTAACAAATATGCATCAGGACCACACGCGTGGTATCGAGTCGTTACGACGCATTTGTACGGCCCCGGTTGCCGCTTCCTCCGCAGCTCTTACAATAACTCAGACAAATCAACAGGCTACATTGCCGAGAATGCTCTATACGTTACCTGGGCACGTGGATATGATTCCTCCACTTTACGTACAGCAGGCAATATTTGTCGATATCTGGTTACAAGATGTGGGTGGCTTGCCGCTTCATCCCGACTGGCGCGTTATTGCCAGCCCTGGTCATACACCAGAAAGTCTTTGCCTCTACAATCCCTTTACAGGCGAACTCTTGTGTGGAGATAGCATTGTCACTATCGACAACGGCACCCCTCTCTTGCGGCGTGGCACAAACCGTCACCAACTCGATGAAACGCTGCGTGTGTTACGTAGTCTGCCCGTTCACTACCTCTATCCCGGACATGGACGTCAAGTTGTAGGGAAAGCACCCCTAGCGCAGATACGAATCGAATGGTAAGAAAGTATAACGAGAGGGCTATTCAAAAGTCGAGACAACATGACAGAGGCAAGCGATGTTGGCTCAAAGGACTTTTAAATTGACCTCGTTATACCTCTTTCATCTTACTTGGTAATTTTAAGGGGACGGGGCCGCTCATTGAACGTGCGAACGATTGCGGTGTAACGATATATGGCAAAGGGGTCATACGCGTATGCTGCGCGGATGTGTACTCAAAAGTAATTGTTCCTAAACAGATACGATCACCTGTTTGTAACAGACGAGGGCTTAAAAGTGCTTCGTTGTTCACCAGTGTTCCGTTGCGACTTGTCAGGTCTTGCACATAATCACCACTTGCTAGATGAGAGAACTGAGCATGCTGGCGTGAGATAGAGGCGTCGTTTATCACAATACTACACTCGATGCCCCGGCCAATAATAATCATGGGACAATTCAGCAAAATCATCTTGCCCATCATTTCGCCATTTTGAATCAATAGTGCTCCGTATTGTTCTGGTGGCTGCGGCACTGGTGTAGCCTTGTACAGGAGGGGAGCAGTGTCTTGCCATTCGTTTGTCATGGCCTCGGACACTCCCTCTATCGTACCCTCCAACGAGTTCGTAGGTATCTTCTCAATCGCCGACCGATCTTCCAGAAGTCTTGTTGCACGAAGAACATGGCTACCAGCCGTAAACGAGTCAAGCGAAGACCTCCAAGTATGATTGTTCAGTGGGTCATATGCTTCAAGAGCTGGCTCTGGCTTTTCCGCGAGCGAAAAGATAAAACGATGTGAGCCAATCTCCAGAAGATTCTCCGGCTTCACTTCGACCGAACCGGTGATGCGCTTTCCGTTGAGGAGCACCCCGTTAAGACTGTCACAATCGGTCAGGCAAACATTGCCATCATTCCATGCAAGCTCGGCATGGTGGCGCGAGGCCATATCGTCGTCAATCCAAATCTCGTTGTCTTCGTCGCGTCCAATCGTCACAATGGCCCGTTTTAAGGCCAAACGTTGGCCCTGAAAGCGTCCCCCACGATGCTCAAGCCAGCCCCAAGGCGTCTCCTCATTAAATACAAAAGGTGTAGGAGTCCCTGGTTGATATCGTGGTGGGTGTAAAGCAGTTGTGGGGTTAAGGCGTGTGCGACGCTTCTGTAAGGGAATTTCAACAGAAGTCGTGAGGAGGCGTGATGGTGTAAAAAGGCAATAGGAAGTGGTAACGCTCAGTGGGAGGAACCAACCACAAAGCGCAACGTAGGCAAGCGCAACCTGCACTTCGGCTATAGGAAGACCAACTTGTTCGACGTTGAAACGAGCAGTGTACCATACAACGGCTGGCAGTAGTAGCAACGCACAGATAACACAGACAACAATTACACTCGCGAGTTGTCGTGTTGTTCCACGTCGGCGCACCGTTGTATAGAGCGCGTTTGCCGCTATTGCAAGCATACAGCATGCCAATCCACCATAGCAGCCAGCACTGAACCATGCTGAAAAGTCTATCGTGTTCGTCGTCGTCCTCTTTTCTTCCTACCGTATCAGTCTATTTTAGAGCATTGGCCCAACACCAGCCGCACGAGCGTCACTAATCAAGATCGTATCTATATGAGTATGTTGTGTCACATAATTCGTGTATGTTGTATCAGTAGCTATATTTGCTGAGTCCGCCGCTATATCGTTGTTTAAGTCTACGGCGTCCCAATATTCCATTTGCGCGTTATCTTCTGTCACCGCTACGCCTAAAAACGCATGCCCTGGCACAACCACAATTTCGGGATGTAGCCCAATCCGCTCGACAGCAGCGGCAAGCAGTGTTGTCAGTTCAATGCACATACCGCTATGTTGCTGAAGTACTTCTTTAGGCAGCTTGATGTTCTCCACGCTACTACTATCGCTTGTTCCCGAATAAGGGACACTTTCTTGCACATATTTAATGTGGTACGAGAGACGCAACGCATCATAGAGCGCATCAACCTCATCACGAACCTGTTGTTGCGAGGCTCCTTTATACCCAATCATGCCATCAGGGATAGGCATTGGCTGGTTTTGTAGGTAGCCCTGCGCTTTTTGTATCAATCCTCCAACGGCATGGTCGTTCGGCGTCACCCATGCAGCTACACGCATGAGATTATCCTGCGTCCACTGCATAAGCCAGCGCGAGTGTATAGTTAGAGGAACGTCATTATCGTAGTAAAAGTGTTGCCGATTGGCATCAGTAACCTGTACATGCAGTGACGCGCTCACATCCTGAGTAAGCGTATCTAAAACATGTCCTTGTTTTAACAAGGGTGGTAAAAAGTGTTCTCTTTGCAGCGCGGTTGTCGCATTCACGCTTTTCGACTGTGTTTGGCTGAACTCGTCAACGGTCACATGAATAAAAAGTGCGATTGGTGTTCTACTACTATATTCAACGGTAAATAATGTATTTTGTGGTTGAGTTGCGAGGTAAGAAGGATAATATGCACTGAAAATGGCTTGGGGTACCAAAACGCAGATATAAACAGGTGCTTGATCGCTGCTGCATTGTTTTTGCTTTGCTATATTAGCTTGTTGATAGCGCGAGTACGCTTGTGCTCCCATTACCACGTAAGTACCTGATAGTACCGCTAACGTAACGACGACCAGAGTAAGATAGATGATTTTTTTGCTCATGACTGAAGTTTCTTATACCTATAGCATTATTGGTATTCCCTGCTACAATAAATATACTCTATCCCAAAGAAGTTTCTCCTACCTGAAGCATATCATTCTGTATCATGATTGACAATCGAATGGGACTTGTGGGGGGGATAGTAATGTGTAGGAAAGGCTGGGCGGCCCTGTGGCCGCCCAGCCTTTCCTACACATTACCATTACCTATTTTCTGTTTGCGCCAACGGGGTCAGGAGCAGTAGCTTTGCCATCGCTATATTGCCTACCACGCCAATCGACACCTTGATGAGTGAGAATGCGCCAGGTGGACTCGCTCAGGATGCCCTCAAAAACTGCGCCAGCCAACGGATGAGTAAGGGCGTAGTACCAGGGAACCCGTAACATTGTGTTCAACCAAAGACGATATGCGAGTAACGGTATCAATTCCGCTACACTTGCTAGTGTTGCCTCCGCCGAACCGATACCACCCCCATTCCGTCTTCGTGTCAAACGAGCAAGTGTGGGAAGAAGGAATGGAATAATCGTTATCATTGGCAAACCAAGAAGCTCTAGTAAGACGAAAGGAAGACCACCCCGACTGCCAAGATAGGCGTTTTTGCGCCAGCCACGCCATGTGTCGCGTAGCCCACGATACATATGTACATGTATCAGGTCTTGCCCATCCACAAAGTGCAACTTGAAGCCGTTTGACTTGATAACGTGTGCAAGGTCACGATCATCCAACAGGGTACCGCGCAGGTCAGGACGTGCGTAACCACCTGTGATTTCGTAAACGCTTTTCCGAATGAGGAGATATTGCCCATTGGCAACAGCGACCTTGCTTTTCGGATCGTTGACCAGACGTGGTGGGTACTGCATGCTAATACCAAGATAGGCCATCGGCATCAACACACGCTCCCAAAATGTCGGCAATTCTTGCTGAGTCCCAACCGTGAACAGGTCCATCCCTTCTTGTACGGCCTGCGTTACCACAGAACGTAGCGCATTGGGCGCATGCCATGTATCGGCGTCCGTGAAGAGCAACCATTCACCTTGCGCTTCCTGTATACCCATATGCAGCGCATGCGGCTTACCAGCCCAACCCGTAGGTAGCTCATCACGCAGACGTAATACCCAGAGCCGATTGCCTTGCGGATGTGTATGGGCAAGCTCATCGAGGAGCCGACCAGTTCCATCGGTTGAACCATCATCAACGGCAACCACCTCGAACTGGCTATAGTCCTGCTCTAACAGAGACGTGATGCAACGCGTGATATTGTCTTCCTCGTTGCGCGCTGGCACAATGATAGAGACCGTCGGCTCCTTCATCTGCTCAGCAGCAGTCAATGCCGGAATATTCTTGCGTAAAGGAAGCTTTTTGAGACGGTCTTCGTCTCGTGGAAGAGTGCGTTGCCAGACGTAAAGATAAAAGCCAACAACGCCAATAACATGAGACCATAACGCAAGACGGGCGAACGATTGCCACCAGAACTGTTTATTCATCAGTTTTTTTTACTCTTTTACCTATATTTTGTTGGTTTTATTATAGCAACTGGTAGTATAGGTTAACAAGCTTTAAGGATTTTTGGTGAGTATAGACATTACATGTTTTTCTATTGAGCAGTGCCTCACTCATCACTAAAACGGTAGCCTGCACCCGAAACGGTCAGGAGGAAGCGCGGATTTGTGGGGTCCTGTTCAATCTTCTGGCGTAGCTGTCGAATATATACATGAAGATAATGCGATTGTATGTCACGCTCAGTCCCCCACACCTGCGTAATCAACATTTGCTGCGTCATAATTTTTCCGCGATATTTGATTAGCACTTTTAGGAGATCGTATTCGGTCGGTGTCAGTTTGATTTCTTGCTCATTGACTGAAACAAGCCGTTGTTCAAAGTCGATTTGAAGAGGACCTATTTTTAAGCGAGGCTCAGTGCCCACCGGAACGTGTACACTATGGCGCAGAGCAACTCTAATTCGTGCCAAAACCTCATTCATGCCAAATGGCTTGCACACGTAATCATCGGCTCCACAATCGAGGGCCTGCACCTTTTCTCGCTCTGTATCCCGTACAGATACAACGATAATAGGAGGCAGGTTTGACTTTGCGCGTACACGCTTGCACACCTCTAATCCGTCCATCCCTGGTAAGCCAAGATCGAGCAACAAAAGATCAGGTCGCTGATGCTCAAGTACTTCTAAGGCTTTCTCGCCACTATTTGCTGTGAGCACATCATATCCATGTGCAGCTAAACTGCGCTGCAAGATGCGTACAATCTCCATCTCATCATCAACAACCAAAATACGTGCTTTCCCTTTGCTCACCTTACTCTCCTTACGCTCCTTCTGTGCTGCCCTTTGGTAGCGTGAAACAAAATATAGCTCCTCCACCCTCCCTCGTTTCAACCCATATTCTGCCATTATGAGCTTCAACAATTCCTCTGCACACCGCTAAACCTAAGCCTGACCCTCTATCATGGTCGGCAGCATGAGGCTCTCTATGCACACGATAAAATTTATCAAAGATACGTTCACGATCTACGGTAGAGACACCTGGACCACGATCCGCGAGGCTCACCTGTATATGCTCCCCTCGCGCCTGTATGCTCACATCAATTGGCGATCCTATTGGTGTATAGCGTGAAGCATTTTCAAGCAGATTCGTTACAACCTGACCTATCTGTACATAGTCTATCTTCACGGGCGGCAAATTGTCGGGAATATACTTTTTGATAGTGCGCCCTTCTAGGAATGGTTGCATACGTCCTAACACATTGTAAATGATTTCGTCCAAAGGATACCACACTTTCATTGGATGAAGTGCTCCTCCCTCAATGCGTGACATATCTAGCAAGTTCTCGACCAGCCGATTAAGTCGATCTGACTCGCGCTCGATAGCTTGCGCGAAGGTATTTCTTACCTCCTCATCTAACTGCACATCTTTTTGCAGCAAACTTGATGCAGCCGTCTTAATCGTCGTGAGCGGAGTACGTAAGTCATGAGAAACTGAGGAAAGCAGGGCGGCCCGTAGTGCGTCTGTTTGCTGCAACACTTTGTTATGTAGACTTTCGCGCCGTAAGTGTCCTCGCTCTATCACAGCAATAGCTTGTTCAAGAAATGTTGAGAAAAATACGGATTGTGGCGTAGGCCATTCGTGTTCTACTCTAGCGGTGTATTCGGTCGAAAGATACTGTGAGCTATCTTCAACGAAAAGACATAATACGCCAGCCACCTTTGAGTCCGTTTTGAGTGGTATGAGACGTGTATAGCGTTTGCTCTTTGCTCTGCTTGTCATACCACTTCTCGTATCATAAGCAGATATGCGGCAAATGTGCGAATCATCATAGACATCTATCGTACAAGCTTGTGACATCGCTTGCGCTGCCGCCTCTTCCTCACAAGCAGAAAGCACTTTTTTGCCGTGCATTGAATTCCTCTCTGCTAGAGGTGCAAGTTTTCCATATACATCGGGCAGAAGTACGACACAATTGTATATGCCCCACGGGGAAAATACTTCAACAACAGAGGAGGCAAAAATGGAAAGTTGATGCTCCATATCCTCTTCACGGTTCGTGGCATGCACAAGATCATACAAGATATGCGTCTCTCGCTCTCGACGATTGGCCTCCTCTGCTCGCTTACGTAGTGCAGAAGCAAGCTGACTTGTGGTGATGGCGGCAATGAGAAACACAACAAGCGCAATAACATCCGCGAATTTCGTTATGATCAGACTGTAGACAGGAGACACGTAGAGGAAGTCGAAGAGAAAAAAGGCAATAAACGATGCGAGCAGTGCCGCGTAGAGTCCGCGCATGCTGGCAAGTGCCAGGACAATTGGAAGATACAGCAGAAGGCTATCCGGTATAAGTTCATACAGATGAAATAAAGAGATGATACCAGTAAGCAGTAAAATACTTCCCAGTGCAAGAAAGCTGTCCCCACTATAACGCTTCCATTGTTGCTCCTTTTTTGCGGCAAATGGTGGTAGTCGCTTAGCACCGTCCATACAATACCTGTCCTCGTCATGCTATTTTTTATGATATAGTATTATCAGTACAATAATACATCTTTTCACCTCCTCAGTGAAGAGGAGCAACAAGGAAGACAGAGATGAATACATTTGATTCGTTACAAACACTCTTTTTACGTGACTTACACGAACTTCATCAAATTCAGAAGAGATGGTGGTTCATTCTGCCTACCACCCGTACTGTGAAGGAAGAGCATCTTGGGCGTTGCTGCTATCTCGCCGAAGAATTCCTCAGCCCCGCCGACCTGAATGCGTTGAAACACAAGATTGGACTTGATGAGCGACAATGGCACGCCTATAAAGCGAAAATTTCCGAGCAGTGATCAGAAAATAATGTAGGGGCACAACTCATCACACCCATCACGTCGATGAACCACCAAGATGGGCGCAATGAACTGCGTCCCCTACATTGCTATGACACGTTTCTACACTTAGTCTTCAGCCACAGTCAATGCCTCTGAGCCAATTGCTGGCAAGGCGATACTGCTTGGAATACTCGCACCAAGCGCGTATTCGGGATAGGCGGAAGCACCATGCTCGTGCAGATCAAGCCCTTCAAGCTCACCTGCCTTGGAGACACGTAGTACGCCCACGTACTTGAGACCATACATCATCAAGAGCGAAACTCCAAGCGTTGCCAGGACTGTTACGCCTGAACCAAATGCCTGTATGCCTAGTTGCGTCAAGCCACCTCCGTAGAAGAGACCCGTTACAACGGTTGTCGTATCGGCACCTGTAGCGGTTGGCAAGCCATACGCTCCCGTTGCGAACAGACCAAGCGAAAGTGTTCCCCAGATACCCGCAATAAGATGGACAGGGACCGCACCGATTGGATCGTCAATTCGCAGGTATTCCAGCAGGTCCAGGCCCCAGACCACTACGAACGCAGCGACAATACCGATAAAGAAAGCACCAATCGGGTCTACCCAGTAACATGGGCATGTGATGGCAACAAGTCCTCCCAGGAAGCCGTTGACCGTCAGGCCGAGGTCCCACTTTTTGGTACGAGCATAGGAGTAGAACAATGCGGCTAGACCTGCTGAACATGCGGCAAGCGTAGTGTTGAACGATACACGTCCGATGCCGACTGTATCAAGGGCTGAAAGTGTGCTGCCTGGATTAAAGCCGTACCAGCCAAACCATAAGATAAGACCACCAACAGCACCGATCACTAAATCGTGAGCAGGAGGTGGGCCACCACCGTCGCGCTTGAAAATACGGCCTAGACGTGGGCCAAGTGCAATCGCACCAGCGAGCGAGATCGCTCCACCAATGCTATGCACAACTGTCGAGCCTGCGAAATCATGGAAACTAAGAGCGGCGAGCCAACCATCCGGTCCCCATGTCCAGTGACCAATAATTGGGTAGATAAAGCCAGTAACACCAATACTATAGAGAATATCGCCCCAGAACCCACAGCGTCCGATCATAGCTCCTGATGTAATGGTCGAAGCAGTATCGGCAAACGCAAACTGGAAGACCCAGAACGCGAGCATTGGAATGCCAGTTGTCAGGTAGGTAGGACTAAGGCCCATTAGCAAAAAGCCATGAGTACCAATGAGAGGAGTGCCTGGCTCAAACATGAAGGCAAAGCCCCATGCCCAGAAGAGGACACCACAGATACAGGTATCCGCAATACCCTCGACGAGAATATTGACAGATTCGCGTGAACGAGCAAAGCCAGCTTCGAGCATAACAAAGCCAACCTGCATACAGAAAACAAGGAAGGCCGCAACCAGTGTCCAGACGGTATTGACGGCGTTAATGGTTGGCATGTCGGCAACCGCCCCATGTGTCGCCGCCAGGACGACTTTAGGCAAGACAACCCACATAATGCTGAGGACAAGTGCGAAGCCGAGCAGCTTTCCTCCCATAAAATAGATCACGTTCCGTCGAATGAGTGGATCACGCATATTTGTAGATATGCGCGTCCAAGCGGTGCGAAGAAGAGTCGTCATCAAGCGATAGGTCCTTTCTGTTGAAACAGGAACAAAACGGAAGATACCCACGGCTCTAGCCGTACCTCAGCGCAACGTCGCGCCTGGAGATGCAGAGATAGTTCTGCCTACCCCTAGAATTCTGTTTTTAGATATACTGCACAATACAGGACGAAGGAAGGAATGCTATAACGCAAGCATTTCTCTTAACATAAGTATAGAGGTATTGATACATACTGTGAAACGGTCAAATTGTCAGAAACATCATATCGTTTATTGTGCATACTATACAAAATACTGATTATAGTATTGTCTTTACTTAGCAAAGCACTATCAAAATTTTAACAAAATAGAGCATTTAGTAACCAATTATATCTTTTCATTGACTTTATATTGACCGACGGTTAGAGGTACTTGTACAAATTGCCTAAGAGCGTATTCGCGCCTCTCTCTGTATCGTCTTCTGCTTATCGCTGAGCAATGATGAGGGACGCACATGGGATTGCAGAGTTTTATTTCTTCGTGTCCGACAACTGCAACAAGCGGGAACGCAATTTGTGGATGTGGTACCGCTTAATGCAAGTGGAGCGGAGTGGTGCATTACCTCAAATGGCTTTTCCTGGCAATAAGCACACTTCCACTGGTAAGCGTCTATAATGAGTAGCCAATCTACTAACGTCAACGTTGCTTCTACGCGTAAAGACCTTGCTCGAAAAATCTGTGCATTTACTCTATCAAGTTCGCATGCAAGAATTAAGTAGTTCTCTTCTGTGCGTGCAAGTTGGCGAATTTTGCTCATAATATTGGGTTTATTGTGCATCATCCAATCAGCGACACGTAAAAGTATATGCATATCTTCTCGCGTCATCATAAAGACTTCCTTCTAGTAAAGTTTATGTATAGCAAAATACATAGAATTCCCTAGAAGAAGCGTAAGCGATATATGCCTTATTTCATACAGTCAAAGTGCCAAGCTTTTGTAAAAGCTTCTTGTGCAATCAGCACAAAATCATGACTAAAACATGTTTCTTATTGATATTTTACTGATTGAATATACCATATTGTAAACTTTCATTGACTACTTTTTAGCAATCTATGATTATCGGCTGATAAGCCTGTGCTTATTTAGAACGAGTAAAATCTAGAGACCAAGGCAACATTACCTCGGTCCCTGTCTAGCGCAAATACCGTTTCTTCACTATGCGTGTTGACGTGAAAGGTCCTCTATACGTTCTTGGAAGTACTCGCGCCACCCTTCGGGAAGTGCCTCTACCGCAACGACACGTTGCAACAGAGCTACGTTTTGTCGATCAAAGGCATACAACTGAGTGATATCCTCTACAGTAATCCCGTTCTCATCGCGCTTGATGCGTGTAATAGGGTCTCCGGCTTCAACCTCGCCCTCTTGTAGAACGGAAAGATAAAAACCCGTTAGACCACTAGTAAGAAAGCGTTTAAGAATATCATCACGCTGAAACTTGATGCCAAGCTTATAACATGGCATTCTCGGCTGTGTCACCATGACTTTCGTGGAGCCTATGCTGAACTGGTCTCCGATGTTGACCCTTTCATCCAATCCTTCAACGGTGAAGTTTTCGCCAAACATGCCGAACGGAAGCTCCATCTCAGGAAATTCTTTACGCCAGTAGGCATAATATTCAGCAGGATAGACATAGATTGCCTTTTCTGGTCCTCCATGAACCGTTAAATCGGCTTGACGGTCGCCATCGAGATTAAGCTGACGAACCTTAATTCGACCCACAACAGGTTCTTTAAAGATACCTGTTGAAACGGTTCTCCGCTTCCAAACCACCTCGCGTGGCAGTCCGACGTTGACCGAGACTACTCGCATTTGAGACTGTAATTGCATTGCATTCCTCCTCAAAACTTCTTCTCGTCAACGTAACGGCGTTCAGATGCTTGGATAGGATAATCGTTCGCGCTCATATCACGTCGTCGCATCAACCCATCTTCATCAAACTCCCAATGTTCGTTGCCGTGAGTTCGCATCCACTATCCAGTATCGGCATCACGCCACTCGTACTCGAAGCGTACTGATATAATTTGCCTAGAGACAGAACCATTGTTTCTACCTCTGTATATATCAAAATTAACATTGACTTGTACATAAGAAAGAATAACATGTGATTTATATACTTGTCAATAGGCAAATAGAGTTGTATAATTCACTTAGAAAGAAACGCTTCATATAAAAATAAAGGAAGGGAGGTGAGGTGAGATGGAGGAAAAAAGACAACAGCAAGCAGCAGACGAAGCCTTGTTTCTCAGTGGCTCGCTGGCCTTAGACCTGGTTAATACAGAACTCATCATTCGAGGGAAGAGACGCGATGTACTAACATCTCCTGATGTGCTTGCTGCTTGGTGGGACGAGGTAAGTAAGCAAAACCCTGTAACACAGCCTGTAGTGGGAGAAAAACCTATTGTATGGGATACGGAGCTACTGACAGCAGTGAAAGCGATACGCGCTAATCTGCGAAATCTAGCTAGCCATGTGGTACAAGAACAGCACGTTGACGAAGAAACTCTTGAGCCTCTCAACGAGGTACTCGCGCTTGGTTATCCTTCTATGCAAAGAACGGAACACGGAACCATCATACAAGTAATGCGTCTGCGAGATAAGAAAATGGGACCTGTCATATTCCCCGTTGCATTGTCTGCGTCTCGCCTCTTTACGGAAGCAGATTGGCAACGCATCCATAAATGCAAGAATGATCGCTGTATTTTGTACTTCTATGATAACACGAAAAGTGGCACACGCCAGTGGTGTAGTCTCGGCTGCATGAACCGCTCTCGTTCTATACAATACTACAAAAAGACAAAAAAACAAACACTATCATCCCAACAGTGAATGTGTAGGCTAATGCTCGTTTGTGTACTAAACAACTCTACTTTTATGTAGTAAGTGTTGGACGGTTAAGGCGATAAGGCAAAGGATAACATGATGTGTAGAGAGGGTAGATAGGTGGAACGAAGGAACGAAGGAACGTTTTTCTTGTAAATCCGCCTGTAGAGCCAGTTTAAGGGGAGTAGAAAACGTTCCCGTCCTTGAGAGGAGTCGGGAACGAAGGAACGTTTACTCTCTTGGTTCTCAACGTTCCTAAAAAAATAATAATAATAAGGGTAGGAACGTTTGCTCTCTTGGTCCCTAACGTTCCTTCGTTCCCGTCCTTGAGAGGAGTCGGGAACGTTTGTAAGTGGGTATAGATTGGCCTGTAGAGCCAGTTTAGAAGAAAAGCGTTCCTTCGTTACTCAATTCCTACTAAGAGGATTATATAGGGATAGCCTATTTTTCTTGCCTGATCTCGCAAGAGGGCTGCACATTGCTTCGCTCGTGCAGTGGACGCCATGAATGTGGTCCCTACGAAATCCATGCATTCTCGTGGCAATTCACCGCCAACATGGATGCAATTCATCGGTCCCTACAGAGACGCTGTTGTGTTGTCTCTGCCTGATATCTGTAATGTATTGCGAGCGAGGCGCGACTAGTGTACAATCGGTGCGTAACACCTCCATCGTGTATTTTAGCATTGATAATAAGAAGAATGAAGTTTGTATGCGAAATCGGCACATGCGCTACCTGAAGCTCGTCCTGTTGCCAGCGTTGCTGTTGAATATGGTTATTTACTGTGTCGCGGTCGTGGTTCTCCAACCGCAGAAGGCCCTTGCACAGGCTTACGTTATCGGCTCCGATCCCGTTGATGGTTCGACGGTGACGACCGTCCCGACGGTTGTTCGTATCTACTTCAACGCGAACATCAGTTCTATGAGTGTTGCCGATGTTTTATATGTGCAAAACGGCGAATACATTTCCATTAAGACACACAACACGCTTGCAACAAATGATATGCACGAACTAGATGCGTACCTTCCTACCAATCTTTCGGGGGGAAGCTATCTTGTCCGCTGGACGGCGATAGCTAACGACGATGGACATACCACATTTGGTTCTATTGGTTTTAACGTAGGTCGCTCCTCCACTGGCTTGCAAGGAACGCCAACATTGGGTCCAAGTAGTAGCAACTGTGTTGGCAATACCTGTGAGCAAGACATTCGTAAGCTTGACGTGCTTGGCATCCTGGAGGTCGCGTGGGCATGGCTCGTGCTGGCAGCATTGACCCTTTGGATCGGTATTCTTGTTACCGAACGCTTGATTCTCGCCCGTGCCGAGGGTGTTACCGACTTGCTTGATCGTGTACGTCGTCAAGCATTACCACTACAATGGTTGTGTCTATCTGCTCTTCTTGTCGGAGAAATTGTCACTCTTGCCTTACGTAGCGTGCATGTTACACGCGCATTGAACAATGGTGTACTCGATTTCTCCGCGTTGCCATCCTTGCTCACAGACACGCTATATGGACGCCTTTGGATGGTACGTGTTGTCCTGCTTATCCTGGCTCTCGCATTACTCTGGTGGATGACCAGACCTCAGCGTGAAGAGAGACATGAACAGCCAGCCCAACGGGTCGTACAGCCTAGCCGCACTGGTCCACTTCGTCTACAGCAAGCAGGTTCTTTAACTACAACAACAGGCTCAATCAAAGCAATACGGAACGTCGTCACTCCCACTACAACAGCACCATTGCAACGCTACACTGCATTATGGTTATTACTGGCGGTTTTAATTGTTTGCACATATGCTTTAAGCGAGAACGCGCTATCGGTGATACAGCCGTATGCAAGCGCAGTGGTGCTGAGCGGTCTGTCGCTCCTCTCGCAATGTGTCTGGTTTGGAGGACTTGCCTATCTTGGCTATGTGGTGTTGCCCCTGCTCTCTATTGTCGATCTCGACTCAAATACCGAGACCATCGTGAGCTTCCTACGTCGTATGACTCCTTTTATCATGGGCGGCATCGGCATTCAGTTCGTGAGCCTCCTCTTTTTGAGCGAGACAACGATTAACGCACTTCATCTGCTAGTCGATGATCCATATGGTCGTTCGCTCCTCGTCAGACTTATTCTGGTAGCACTTGCACTTCTGGCAAGTCTATCTATCTTATTTGTGATACGTCCAAAGCTTGCACGTCAAACGCTTTTGCTACCCGTTGTCAACGCAGAACTTCCTGCACGGCGCACCCGTCAATCGGCATTGGAACGTACAACACGTTACTTGAAAGCATTAGTCAATATCCAGGCGTTGCTTGGCGGTGCAGTACTGCTTTGTGCGGCCCTCATGTCGTTTTATGCGCCGCCTATCGTTTTCCCTGCGATCACGAACGCCAACCCACCTGCAACGACGACAACAAGCACACCGACAGGTACGAACACACAGCAGCAAAAGGTGAGCGGCTTCACAGTAGGTTTGCAGGTATCGCCAGCACGTGTGACAAGTACGAACACAGTCACCGTATCAATTACCGACGCTAAAGGGAAGTCTGTCACCAACGCAAAAGTAGAGCTTATCATCAATATGCAAGGGATGGACATGGGTACGGCGATTAAGCAAGCAGGCACACACAACGCAACGTATGTTGCAACCTTTGCGCCCGGCGAATCGTTTTCTATGTCTGCCCAATGGAATGTTGAGATACGCTTTCAAGTGCCAGGGCAAGCAGCGCAAAAAACCTCGTTCCAGGTGACAGTCGGGGAATAGGAAGGTCTGGTAGGGACCGATGTATCGCGTCCTTAAATGAATGGATTTCGTAGGGACCACATTTATGGCGTTCCGCTGCACGAGTGAAGCAAGGTGCAGTCCTCGTCACACCATCAATCATCACGCAATATCATTCAAGAAAGATGGCGTATGCAACTCGCCCAATGAATTGGGCGACGGACGCCATCAATGTGGTCCCTACGACATTCATTTTGTCGTGTATCCCACCTTGGGGCGTCCATCTTAAAGGGTCTCTTCCACGCTGCTCTTATGTGCCAATGCTCTCTGGTAATACCCCTCGGCACTGCTCAAGAGATGTTCGCGCTCGGCCTCGTTTAGACTACGTTTCACTTGCGCGGGTACGCCAATAGCTAGCACACCATCGGGAATATGCTTGTGTTCGCTTACCAGTGCGCTCGCACCAAGAATGACTTCGGCACCGATTTCTGCGTGAGAGAGCACAACGGCGTTGATACCTATAAGCACACGTTTCCCAAGCGTGGCTCCATGCACAACAGCGTTATGTCCAATGGTACATTCCTCGCCAATCGTAAGCGGTGCATCGGCATCAACATGCAATGTGCAGTTATCCTGGATGTTGGTGTGACGCCCGATAACGATTGGCGCGCCATCGCCTCGCACAACAGCGTTATACCAGATGCTCACTCCCTCATGAAGTGTGACGTTCCCGATAATAACCGCCCCTGGCGCGATAAACACATTCTCTGCGATTGTAGGCCATATGCCTTTGTATGGTAAAATCGTCATCCGTCACTCCCTACTATAATGCGTCCTATACGAGCCAACGTATAGCGCGTGAGTGGAACATCGTTCTGCTGTGCAGTCATCGCCACAATAATGCGCGGTGGCTGCACAGCAGGTTGAGGATATGGGGGATAAAGAATACCTGCATCATGCACGATACCTATGAGTTCACCTGTTTTGTGTGCATAAGGAATATCCTCGTTCCAGTAGGCAGGAAGAGTGTTATTATCTTGCTGCTCCAAAAGCATTTTGAGCATCTCATCTCGACCCGGCAGGAGATCGGTGCAGAAAAGAGAGAATAATAATGCCATATCACCCGCAGTTGTCCAGTTCTCTCGACCTGCTTGCCGTGCCTCGAAATCCATAAAGTGTCGTTCAAGCCGTGTTTCGTACAATCCTAGCTCGTGCATCGTCATGTTGACCGCCTCGATTCCCACAATGTCGAGTAACACATTTGAGGCAGTATTATCACTAATCGTAATCATGAGATATGCAAGATCGCGCAGTGTAGGTTGTAGGGAAGCGTCTAACCCCTTCAGCACACCACTACTTGCTGCGTGGGCAGCATCGGGGATAGCGTAACGCATATCCCATGTGAGCATACCAAACTCAACCTGCCGCGCAACTTCCACCAGGATTGGCACTTTTGCAAGGCTAGCGGCAGGAAAGCGGCGTTCAGGAGCAATGGACACGAGTTCGGTGGGAGTTGCCTCGCCCAACAGTAGCACGATGCACGCGTATTCTCCGCCAAGCGTGGCGAGTTCACGTTCAATCTCTGCTTGCATATGTTTACACCACAACGCGCTTCAAGCCATAAACAAGTTCCAAGAGTCGCTGATCAAAATGCGCGTCACTAGGATCAAAACTATTGATGGTAACGCGGTTATAGTTTTGTCCCTCCGCATGAATATATTCCTTCGTATTCAGTGCTAAAGCGACATGAGTAATATGCTCTTTCCCAAAGAAAATTAAATCGCCTTCACGCATCTCTTCCAGTCGCACAGTTGTAGGTAAAACATCATGCTGTACGTCCGCGTTTCTCGGCAGAGGATAGCCAGTCATGGCATAGCACACCTGGACAAGACCGCTGCAATCAATACCACGCCAGCTTTTACCACCCCACAAATATGGCACACCGAGAAATGTACGGGCATAGTTCGTCGTTGCTGATACAGTTTGCAGTGGAAAGACCGTTTCGTTTTGTTGCAAGGCAAGACTCTTTCGCGTGAGCCAGCCTGTTCGCTCATCGGGTAGAGCGACCTGTACACGATCAGAAGGGGTTGCATCGAGTAATGGGAGCACTGTAGAAAGATAGACGGTATCAAGTATGTTATCACCTGTTACTTGCTCAAACACAGAGGTATGGGGAGTATTTATTACTGCGACGAGACCTAATGGCGTTCCACATTGCTCACCAATACGGGTAAAGCCCTTTCGCACAGGTTCCCCTAACTCATCGGTACGCACCCAACCCTTATAGTCTGACAACGTGATGTGTGTCCACTCACCTACTTCTTCATCAGGAGTTGCGGGTACGTTCATAAATGCTTGTGTGACAAGCTCGGACTCTGCTCTGGGGTCGTGACGGATATCCGCAAGCCCAACGGAAATAACATAGGAAGGTGTCATGATAAAAATCCTTCGTATTCTTGGATAATAGCTACAGCCTATTTTACCACAACCTACACCCTCGGTTTCTACACAGCAATCCAATAACGCAATTTTTTGACTGCGGACCCGTCGAGGTGGACAGCATTCTCAAATTTGCCACCATTATGTTCAATAATCTTTTTTGACCCGATGTTATTCTCATCGCAGGTCACAAGCACATTATGTATCCCTGCGGCCTTCGCTTTTTCCAGGCCAAGGCATAGCATACGCGTACCATAGCCTTGCTTACGGCGTGATGGGCGAACCTCATAGCCAATATGTCCGCCAAATTTAAGTAAATCCGAGTCTAGCTCATAGCGCAGATTGAGTCGTCCCACGAACTCCCCATCGTCAATAAGCCAAAAATCTGCGTTTGGCACCCGTCCAGGCATAAGATATGAACGGTCCTTTTCTTGCAAAGAACGTTGCACAAAGGCAGCAAAGTTTTCCGAAAGAAAGCGTATATTCTCGTTCATACGTTTTCCCTCGCCTTGCAATTCCTGCACGGCTGCGAGATAACTATCTTTATACTGTACCGAAGGTTCCGTTAGAAAACACATATGCGCTCTCCTTATCCCTACTTTTTCTCTTAGGGATAGTATAGTCGCATATGGTTCTGTTGCATAGAGACAAAGAATGGATTTCGTAGGGACCACATTGATGGCGTCCTCTGCACGAGCGAAGCAAGGTGCAGTCTTCATCATGCATCAATCATGCCATTGAGATCATTGGAGACCTCGCCCAATGAATTGGGCGACGGACGCCATCAATGTGGTCCCTACGAAACCCATCAATCCAAGATTGACGGACCACTACTTATGAAAAAGATGTGTCACAAATGGAACCACGTTTTGGTAGATGGCTGGAATGCTACCAGCAAAGGTGATAATCGCGGGAATGCCCAGTGTTGCGATATGGCGTCGGATGCGTTGTGTGGGCCAGAGCGGAAAAGTATCATCTAAAATTCCATAACGCCGCTTCAATTCGGCGAGTTTGTCGGTATCTTCCTTGATCTCCAATGAGGACTCACCGGGCCTGGGTGTATCTGTATCAATGTTCGTCTTAAACGAGTCGGCAAGGGGTTGAAGCACTTCATTTGCACCATTGACCATAACCTGATGTGGAATAAGCGTCCAGCCAAGAAGCAACGTCGGAATCAGTGCAAGGTATACGAGACCAATGACGACAGCTTCGCCAATCGAGAAATAGGTGAACGTTCCCGTCAAAAAGGCACCATTCATGACAAGGGCTGCGATACCTATTGTCGCAAGCAAAATCGTACTAATCCACAGTGCGTTCTCCATCTGGCCCAAACCTGCACACCCGTCGGGATGGAGTGGGGAAAGATGAAAATGGAAATGCTTAAAAAGCCTGTTTGAGAACAGCAGACCAGAGATGAGCCAGGAGACCGCCAGTGTTGTACAGTACGCAATGAGCGCATTGTTCAGCGTGTTGATAATCTGAAAAGTGAGAATAGTAGGCACTTGTAGGTCTGAATTGAGCAGAATTACGGCAACACGATAGGCAATGTAGATAAAGACAAAAAGGAGCGCGACCCCTGTCCACCACCATCGACTGGCATAATCGGTATAGCGTTGCACAAACTCCTCATAGCTATTGGGCCATGTGGTAGGGTCATCATCAAGTGGTCCTTCGATCACACCGTTGCTCTTGATTACGTTGAATAAATCAGCCATTGCTCGTGGCATATGTAAGTAAATCGCCATCACCAAAGGAAAAACAATTACAGCCTGCACCGCACTACTCACAATGTACTGCCACTGCCCATAGTGTTGAACATGCAGGAGCGCGCCGAGTCCAAAAAGCACCACCGCCGTAAATATGCCCACAACACTCATAATCACATAGTCGTTGATGACAATCCCTTGATCTTTCAGCAGATGATAAAGTGGGTCGTTACTATAGAGTTTCTTGGGATAAATAATCGTCGCATCGTCTGCTACAACCGCGGCTGTTTTGCTTGCTATTCCAGTTTGTGTTCCTGTTGAAACATGGGTTGCGTCCATGCGTCTTTCTCTCCTCTGTCTATATATATGATGTGTGCGAGCTAATTGTGGTATTCAGGTGAGCAAGTTCAGCAGTACAGAGCGGGCACTCTTGCGTGTGCTTGGCAATGGACATATACTCTTCGTCAGTTAAAAGGTGCAGGGAAGCAAAAGTACAATAATCAGTGAGTTGTGAAAGCGGTGGACATTGACTACGGTACAAATTAGATATGAGGGACGCGTTTACTCCTGCATAAAGTGCGACGCGCTGCTTACACAAAGGGCAATCGTCCAGATGTTTTTTCGCCTCATCGGAAAGCGGTTCCCCATCGAGTGCATAATAGAGAAGCACCTCGTCAGTAGGGGACATCGGGTCCAGGCAATCCGTCATTACAGTTCCTCACATCTCATTTTTTATGGCACCGTGGCATAAATAGTATGTAGAAACGCTTATATTAGTTTCCTCGTTTAGCGTTGCTACTATCATCACTACATAGACGTTAGCTCTTTCACTTTTAGTATATGCATTTCCGCCACATTCATAGGGAAGAAAGAGGTAAGGGAGGAGCTTCTCCAGCCCTTCCCTACTTTTCTTCGTCACTAAGCCTCCAACGAATTTTGTCTGTGTTTCGCATAATGCGTTCCCATACATTCCGTCGTAGACTATAAATTTCCTGCTCACTTGCAAACTCGTTCGGCGCGTTCCGCATAATTTCGCGTGGTTTAAGATTACAAAAGAATAAGAGGTATGCGACACGAACCAGGCGAGGTTCCTTCACATCGCGCAGAATATCCTTGAGAACTTCCCACAACTCGCCTTCATGATAAAGGTCTTCAACCTCGAATTTAGGGTCATCGCTATGTCCGTATTCCGACAATGGCGTGAGGTTTGTACGTGCATGGTCACGCAGTTCATCCATTAATGCACTACTCAGACACAATTTCAGGTAACTCAGCGCACCAGCGAGCGATTCAAATGCAGGCTTTGATTTACGGGCCGCTTGCCAAAAACGCTCGAAGGTCTTGTCAACATAGTCTTCTTCCTTCATGTAGCGCGCAGCAGTATCTTTGCTATTATGACGGCGAAACCAGATGCGTACCGTCTCGGTATACTGTTCATAGAGCAATGACCAGGCCGCATGATCGTCCTGATGAATGGCGCGGCGGAAAACTTCCAGGCAATAACGGTCGTCGGTTGGCATCTTGTGCCGAAAATTCTGTATTTCTAACTCGCACCGTTGTGCCAACTCAGTTAGTGTCATGTCAGAGGGTAACTTGTCCATAATGATACCCATAGCTCTTTCCCTACTTCCCTTTCAGCGAAGGCTGAAGTTGTAGCCTGTAGTTGGTGTGACACATGTCTGTTCTCTTGTTTGCTCAATCCGTGAGCTTTACATATAGAGACGAAATTTTGTGTGGTCCCTCCAAGTGTTTATGCTTATCAGTAGTATAAATAGCTTTTGCGCTGATAAGGCGTGTCAACTGTCCCATTTTACCCCCCTTGTGAACAGATAGAAAATATGTATGTAGAAGAATATTTGCAGTCCCTCTACGTATCTTACATTCATAAGAGTACAGCAATTTTGTGGCACATACAATAGTTTATATCACCGATAAAGTGTGAAAAAACACACAAAAAAGCGCAAACAAATAGAGAGACCATAACGATCTCTCTATTTGTTTGCGCTTTTTAAGCTTAGCCCACGCTACCAGACATCTCCAGTTGGATGAGGCGGTTCAATTCGACCGCATACTCCATGGGGAGTTCCTTTGTGATTGGCTCAATAAAGCCGTTCACAATCAGTGAGTAAGCTTCGGACTCGTCAAGACCTCGACTCATAAGGTAGAAAAGCTGATCTTCGCCGACCTTTGAGACGGTTGCCTCGTGTCCAATTTCGGTCTGATTCTCCTCAACGCGAATGGTTGGGTAGGTATCGGTACGAGCGTTTTCGTCGAGCAAGAGCGCGTCACAACGCACACTTGACTTGGTGTGATGTGCGCCTGGATTGATGCGAACAAGTCCACGATAGGAGGCGCGACCAGTGCCCTTTGAAACCGACTTTGACAGAATTTGTGAGGTCGTATGTGGTGCAAGGTGTGTCACCTTTGCGCCTGCATCCTGGTGCATACCATCACTCGCAAAGGCGACCGAGAGAATATCACCACGCGCCCCTGGCTCCATGAGTAGAACGGCTGGATACTTCATCGTGACCTTTGAACCAAGATTGCCATCAACCCATTCCATAGTGGCATCGCGGTACGCAGCGGCACGCTTGGTCACAAGGTTGTAGACGTTCTTCGACCAGTTCTGGATGGTTGTGTAGCGAACACGCGCACCCTCCATGACCTTGATCTCGACAACCGCGCTATGCAAGCTATCGCTGGCGTAGGTTGGGGCAGTACAACCTTCGACGTAGTGGACATAGGAGCCAGGAGCGGCGACGATCAGTGTGCGCTCGAACTGCCCCATGTTCTGGGCGTTGATACGGAAGTATGCTTGCAGTGGAATCTCAACGCGCACATTTTCTGGCACGTAGACGAAGCTACCACCACTCCATACCGCGCTATTCAACGAAGCGAACTTGTTGTCCGATGGTGGAATAACGGTACCAAAGTGTTCCTTGATGATATCAGGATATTCGCGCAGGGCGGTGTCCATGTCGGTGAAAATAACACCAAGCTTCTCAAGGTCCTCACGCACCTTGTGATAGACTGCCTCGCTCTCGTACTGTGCGGTCACGCCAGCGAGATACTTCTGCTCTGCCTGAGGAATACCCAGGCGATCAAAGGTATCCTTGATCTCGGATGGAATGTCATCCCAGTTCTTGCCCTGTTGGGCAACTGGCTTGATATAGTAGTAGATATTGTCAAAGTCAATACCGGAGAGGTCCGCGCCCCATGTTGGCATTGGACGCTTGTAAAAGAGGTCCAGGCTCTTGAGGCGGAATTGGCGCATCCAATCTGGCTCGCCCTTCATCTCCGAGATTTGCTCAACGACTTTCTTGCTCAGCCCGCGCTCGGACTTAAATGCATAGTTTTCGGCCATGTGGAAGCCAGCAGTATAATTGCCCTTTTCCAACTCAAATGCCTGACTCATCGTTTACTCCATTTACTGACTAATTGATTATATGAATGCTAGTTCATAGCAGACCATTAGCGACTTCTGCTAATCCTTACTTACTTACTCGGATTTACTAGTATTATATGTTTTTTGGCTGATAATGTCAAGGGAAGACATTTGGTATGGTGCGTTTGAAAAGGCAGTTGAGCAGACATATGGACGCGTCCATATGTCTGCTCAACTGCCTTTTCAAACGTCCTGATGTAGCTACTCGCCAGCAACACCGCTTGCGGCACTGGCATCTTGCGGTACCACTACATCTTGATTGTGTTTCTCACGTTGTCCCCACACATAAAACACGATGGTTAACAAGATGATCGCACCTAATGCGATGAACTGTGTCAACTCGTATGTCACGCGATCCACACCAATACTACTCACATAGGAATTGGTCGGAATGAGAATAAAGTAACTCGCGATGGCCGCGTATGCGAATGGCAATAGCGTCACAATCCACGCTCCAACCATACCACCAGGAACGCGATATTGACGTGGAACATCGGGATACTTGTAACGGAGAATCACAAACACGGGAAAGATGAGCAGGTACGCAAGCGTGTTGGTTGAAAGCGTAAAGCCCAAAACGATTGAGAAGAGAGTAGTAATACTTCCAGAGCCAAAGGCCGTGACCAGAATTGCCGCAACCATTACTATCGACGCCGTAACGCCCGACATAATATTGACAGCAATAGGTGTGCCATATTTACTGCTGAAGCGACCAAACAGGCTTGGCGCGGTACGATCAAGCGCGCCTACCGCATAGGTTCGGTCCGCGCCCATCAGCCACGTCCCACCACTGGATGCATAAGCAACGACAAGCCCTAGTGCTATCAGCCATCCTAAAACGGTCGCAACTGACGAAGGAAGCACAGTTGCAACAGAGCGATATGCATTAAGAAAACTTCCAACACCACTCAACTGACTTTTAGGTAGGGCGACGAGAATAATAATCAGGAACAGCGCGTAGGCGACAACGGCAATCGCGCCAGCTCGTATCAGCGAACGGGGCACATCCTTTTGCGGGTCATGCATCTCTTCGGCCGCTCCGCTCTGCACCTCAAAGCCCACCCATTGAAAGATCAGCACAGGCAAGATGACGCTGGCAACCAGACCCCAATTGCTTGGAATCAAATCGACCGCACCAAAATGAGCACCTTTAGAATATCCACCAACCACAAAGGCAATCGCAAGTAGCATAAAAATGGCAAGCAGTGCTAGCTTGACGTAGGAGCCAAAGACGCAGAGAAATTTGCCGATACGTAAAGACAGAATCGCGCACCACGTCGTTCCCCAGATAAAGAAGAGTGCAACTACTATCTCAATAATGGCATCACTTACTTTAGACCCACCAAATTGATAGTTCGTGTTGCCGAACCAGAAGGTCTTAATGGCAGCAATAGCACCTACCGACAGAGTTCCCCCAATCCAGAACGGGTTGGATATCCAGTACAGCATTGCGGTAAGGGCAGCATAAAAGCGTCCACCTGCAAGCTTACACCATCCATAGACACCGCCCTCTTGCGTAAAGGTGCTACCAAGTTCTGCGGTAAGCAACCCATAGGGCATCAAAAAGGTGATAGCTGAGATGATTAACCAGGTTAATGCCTGTCCACCATTGGAAGAGAAAGCACCGAGGGTATCGAGACCAATAAGTGCGGCTGCCGTAAAGAAAATCATGTCGAAATAGCCAAGGCCTTTTTGAAGCTTTTGTTTTTGCTCAAGAGCTGCAGCGGTTGTCACCTCATTAAGACTGGTTTGCACGTAAGGAGACCTCCTTTATGTCGCAGTGGTGCGACATGTCTTCAGATACACATACAAAATGGTAGCAACTAAGAAAACACTTCGTGAGGGAACACCTTATGGGTTACACAATAGATTACCCAAGAGAAAAGGGTAAGTCAAGCTTTTCCATCGACATTTCTTCGTGAAGCATCTAAGTCGTATGATTTCGTTACTATGCTAGATCACAATTGTTGTTTTAGGGCTTGACGAGTTGTTCGTGACTTGTTATTATTGGGAACAGCAACAAAGGGGAAGTTATACCTTTTGCTGAAATAATGCGCCCATAGCTCAGTGGATAGAGCAATCGACTTCTAATCGATTTGTCGCAGGTTCGATCCCTGCTGGGCGCGTAATAAAGAAGAGCATCTGGGGTCGTGACAACGTTGCCACGACCCCAGATGCTCTTAAACTATTCCTCTTTTAGGCTTCCGCTACCTCAGTCACACTTTCCACCACGCGTCTCTCACGGTGTCCCCAAAAGAAGAACACTCCTGTGAGCAGAACGATGATGGCAATAGCGGCAATCTCTGTCACCTCGTATGTGACACGACTGATGCCAGAGCTGACAACGGTCGCATCGGAGGGAATAAGGATGTAGTAGCTTGCGAAAGCAGCGTATGCAAAGGTCAGAAGCGTCACAACCCACGCGCCAATCATGCCACCAGGGACGCGATAGGGGCGAGGGACATCAGGGTACTTGTAGCGCAGGAGCAGGAACGCAGGGAAGATAAACAGGTACGACAGTGTGGTTGTCGAAATGGCGAAGCCAAGCACAAGTTGGAATAGAGGGCCAATGGTACCAGCACCAAATGAGTTGATGAAAATCGCGGCACCCATCGCAATCGTTGACACCACACCCGAAAAAATGTTGATGCCGATAGGTGTGCCATACCTCTTGCTGAAGCGGCCTAAAGCCATTGGTGCAGCGCGGTCAAGGGCCGCAACAGCATAAGCACGGTTCGCGCCAATAATCCAGGAACCACCACTGGAGGCGAGGGCAAGTATCACCCCTAACGCAGTCGCCCAACCAAGGATAGCTCCTAGTGGTGCAGGCAGAACACTGGAGACGGACTGAAATGCCTGTACAAATCCGCTTGCACTAGAGAGTTGGCTCTTGGTAAGCGTGAAGAGAATGATCGCAATAGGGATGGTATAGGCAACCACCGCAAGCGCACCTGCCCGAATGAGCGAGAGAGGCACATCACGTTGTGGATTGTGCATCTCTTCTCCCGCGCCATTCTGTACCTCAAAGCCCACCCAGTTGAAGATCAGGATAGGCAAAATAGCACTGAGAATCAGACCCCAATTTCCTGTTGGGAGAACATCAGAGAAGCCAAGATGCTGCCCATTGGCATGCCCACCAAAGAAGAAGACGAGAGCAAGTAGCACAAAGATACCGAGGAGGGCCAGTTTGACATATGAACCAAACACGGCAAGCCATTTGCCAATCGAGAGCGAAACCGTTGTAAACCAGATGGTGGCCCAGATGAACACTATCGCAATCGCAAGTTCAATAATGGCATCGCTCAACTGCGTACCACCAAAGAGAAGTTTGGGATTGTTGAACCACAGGATTTTGATGGCGGCAATTGCCGTAACCGATAAAGTGCCACCGAGCCAGAGTGGATTTGAAATCCAGTACAACATAGCACCAAGCGCAGCGAAGAAACTGCCTCCTGCCATTTTGCACCATCCATACATACCGCCTTCCTGCGGAAACGCGGTACCAAGTTCTGAAACTAAGAGGCCATAGGGGATGAGGAATGTGATTGCGGAAATGAGGAGCCAGGAAAGCACCTGGCCGCCTTGTGAGGATACTGCTCCCAGGGTGTCCAAGCCCAGGATCGTTGCAAGTGTGTAGAAGATCATGTCGAGGAGTCCAAAACTTTTACGAAGTTTTTTCTTCTCCTCGATAGCGACTAAGTTTGCCATGTCAGGGGTAATTGTTGCCATGACTAGAACCCTCCTTGCAGAAGTGAATCGCGTACTCACCAAGCGTTCGTTGATGAGTTGGAAGCAGTATGTCACAAAAACAAGAATGCAAGAGGTTGTGTCTCTCTTACTTCCCCACCAGTTCCTGTGAAATCATCCACAGTCGTTCTGCATGTTCTGGCTCAATGGCCCTGGAACACCACCTCCATAGAGCGGTAGACGAGACTCTCATAGATACTGACTCGTCAACGAATACTTCGCGCTGAGCAGTTCGCGTGGCGTACCCTCAAAAACTACTGCCCCCCCCTTATTGCCACCTTCCGGTCCCATATCAATCACCCAATCGGCGTTGCGAATGATGTCCAGATGGTGCTCAATCACGATTACCGTGTTTCCGCCATCTACCAGTCGATTCATAATGGTTAGCAGGCGACCAATATCCGAGAGGTGCAATCCGGTCGTCGGCTCGTCCATGACATAGATACTGCCCTGCTTGTGGAGTTCGCTAGCTAATTTAATACGCTGACATTCGCCGCCAGAGAGAGTACTCAGGGGCTGACCAAGAGTCAAGTAGTCCAAACCCACGTCGCTCAGAGCCTTGAGCTTTGGCTGCACTTCTTTGATCTTCAAAAACTCCAGTGCCTGGCGAATGGTCATGTTCAACACATCAACAATGGATTTTCCGTTCAAAGTATAGGCCAATACCTCATCCTTAAAACGCTTTCCACCGCACACTTCGCAAGGAAGCTTAACTCCCTCAAGGAAGCCAAGGTCGGTGTAGGTAACGCCGAGTCCTTGACAATTGGAACAGGCACCCTTTGAGTTAAAACTAAACAGACCAGCATCGGCATGATTAGCCACCGCAAATGCCTTACGCACGTCATCCATAATGCCAGTATACGTCGCGGGATTGGAGCGGCTGGATGTGCTCAGGGACGATTGGTCAATCACCACCGCCTGGTGCTGACGCAGAAATCCTTCATTGATCAGTGAACTCTTGCCCGATCCGGCCACGCCAGTGATGACCGTCAAGACGCCAGTGGGAATATCCACGCTGACATCCTTCAGGTTGTTGACCCTAGCATGAACAATTGGCAAGGTGCCGATGGCCTGCCGGAATACCTCCTTGAGCGGCCTTTTGTGTAGCAAATGGTTGCCAGTCAAGGTATCAGCTTCAAGCAGGCCAGCATAACTGCCTTCGTACACGACCTGACCACCTTCACTCCCAGCATGCGGCCCCATATCCACAATGTAGTCGGCTCCTTTGATGACATCGGGATCATGCTCTACCACAAGCACCGTATTGCCTTTATCACGTAATTTCTCCAGGAGTTCGTTCAAACGATGCACATCGCGCGGGTGCAGTCCGATACTCGGTTCGTCAAAGATATACATGACATCCACAAGACTCCCATTAAGATGTTTGACCATCTTAACGCGCTGTGATTCACCCCCGGACAGCGTATCTGTTGGTCGAGCCAGACTCAAATACTCCAATCCAATATCTACCAGATGTTGCAGCCGTTCGGTCAACGTGCGAACGATTGGCACTGCCATCGGTTCTGTGATACCCTTGACTACCTCTAAAAGCTCATCGGCTTCCATCGCTGCCATCTCGGCAATATTGTACCCCTCGACCTTACAGCTTAAAGCAGCCTGGTTGAGCCGAGCACCTTTGCAGAGCGGGCAGGGGCCGAGCTTCAAAAAAGGCTCGACCTTTTGCCGTATGCGAGGTGAGAGCGTCTGGATGTCTCGCGCAACGAACTTGCGATTGAACTTGTACACCAGACCCTCATAGGTGTTGTACGGCAGACCTTCATATTTGCGCGATTCGCTGTAAAGAAGCAGGTCCAGTTCCTCGGTTGTATAATCGGCTATCTTCTTGTCGTTGTCGAAGAAGCCAGAGCGCGCATAAAGCTCACATTCCCAGCCGACCAGTCCTGGCGCGATGACGGCTCCCTCGTTCAGCGATTTTGTTGTATCAATCAGTGCTTCAATGTCAATGCCGATTTTGCGACCAAGCCCATTACACTCAAGACACATGCCCTGGGGATCGTTGAAGGAAAACGCATTTACATAGCCTATATAGGGTTTACCTATCCGCGAAAAGAGCAGGCGCAACACAGTCGCGATGTCAGTAACCGTGCCAACCGTCGATTGCGATCCCCCACCTAAGCGTTTCTGATCAACAATCACCGCCATACTCAGGTTCTCAATGGCATCAGCGTCTGGTTGGGGATAGCGCGGCAGAAAGTTGCGAAGAAACATGCTAAAATTCTCAAATAACAGCCGCTGTGCTTCGTTGGCAATGGTATCAAACACCACTGATGATTTTCCCGAACCAGACACGCCAGTAAAGATGGTGATTTTGCGCTTGGGCAGCCGCAGTGAGACATCCTTGAGATTGTTCTCACGGGTGCCACGAATCTCGATATACTCTTGAACCATGCCGATGTATGCTTCCTCTCACATGCAACAAGACGCTTCTCATGCGGGTTCACTTCGAGTAAGCATGTCGATTGCACCCATTCGCGCCGAATTTCGGCTCAAAAACCGTCGAACATTCACGCTATTTACCACTACCTCAAGGGAACGGCTTAAGAAGGGAACTGCCTAAGCCCGATGAGGTTATTGTCTGAGTCTTTTACCCATGCAGTTAGCAAGCCCCCACCGACATCTGTGACCTCTTGCTGTGTTTGTGCGCCAGCATTGAGGAGTTCTTGCAGACTTTCCCGAATGTTGTCAACCTGGCTGTAGCCGATTGGACCCGTCATTCCTTTGTCGTGACCGTTGGGGTCTAAACCTATTTCCTGATCTCCAACCCGAAAGCCAACATAATACGCACTATCTATATAAGGCTCAACGCCCAAAAGCTTGCTGTAGAGTGCCTTCGCTTGAGCGATGTCTTTGACCGGATAGACAAATAAACTGATACCTTGACTCATGAAAAAACTCCTTTCAGAATCAGCGAGGTTGTATATGAGCCATAAATTGCTTTTCATATATAAGCAGTGCCAATGGCACAGTAAAATCACATGGCTAGGTCCATAGTAGGTTATAGAGCACTAAAAGTCAACAGTAAAAGAATTGTTTTCATGACAGGGCTTGCCCCTGTCATGCCGCCGCTCAACTGTTAAATAGCCCTAGAGATAGTATCAAGAATATTGCCCTCTTGCATTTTCTTTTATTCTATGGTATATTGCTTGCATGAGCAATCAAGAACAGAAATCTCAAAAAGCAGAAATGCCACAGGAGACGCGCAAACGTATCATCGCTGCCGCGTATAGTGTGCTAGCGGAAAAGGGATATGAGGCAACCACATTGAAAGAAATTTCAAAGGTAGCTGATGCAGCCCCAGGACTTGTGCATTACTACTTTGGCGGCAAAGATCAGCTACTAGTTGAGGTTCTCAAGGCGGTTGGTGAGACGGCCGGGCAGTTGACACAGACCACTGCTACAGACGACCTGCTTAAGGTTGCGCTACAGCAACCGATAGATCGAATTACCCAGTCACCTGAATGGTATCGGTTACGCTACGAATTGTTTGCACTAGGATTACACAATGCTTTACTCGCTCCTAAAGTAAGTGAACTGCTTGCAGAAGGGCGAGAGAATATCGCAGGGTCAATCGCGCAGGTACTTGGTGAGACAACCGTTGAACCAAGTGTTATCGCAATACTGTTGCTTGCATTCTTCGATGGTCTAGCTCTTCAGAAGTTGATGGACCCTGACCTCGATCTAAGCACACTACACGAAGTGTTAGCGCAAATATTGCGATGCTTCAAAAGGTAAAAAACTAATTTTTTTTGCACGCTATTGCTTGCTCGAGCAATCATACACATCAATACAAGACGACAGTTTCTTCATAACTATCATGTAGGAGATATAGAACATGATGCTTTATCAAGCATTGCAGTATCCCTTTCGCGGACCGGGATGGTTTCGCCGCATTCTCATACTGGCACTGGTACAACTTCTACCAATTGTTGGTCAATTGATCTTGCTCGGTTATGGCCTGGACATCGTGCGGACGGTCTACGCTGGACAAACGAGTTTGCCACCTATAAGGTGGCGTCAAGCTCTTGGTGACGGCCTCCGTTTCGCGCTTGCCGGACTTGGCTATCTCCTGCCAATACTTATAACGATTGGGGTGGTGGGGGCCAGCTATAGTGGTTCAGGAAAGAGTTTTGGCAACACTGGTCTCTTTGCCCTCGTGCTGTCTATAGGTCTCCCCCTTCTCCTCTTGTTGATAAGAGCGGTTTCTATGAGAAGGGCTGGTTCATCCTCTGCCCAACGAACTCAAACACGTAGAATCAATCCTAGAACTTTACTCACCGGACTTTTGCCAATCGTTACGACCATCGCGGTGATTCTCATACTGAGGACGCTCGTGTCTCAGTCTGGAATTGATATCGGAAAGCCGAATGAACTTAGCATACTTCTGTTTGTTGTGTTCGCTCTCCTCCTCTTTTTCATAGGGAACGTGCTGTACGTAGGAGGCGTTCGCTACGCGATAGAAAAGAAGGGTCTCCTTGCTCCAATGACCAATGCCAAACTACTTCTGAAAGGTCGTACACTGAGCGGCACACTTCTCCTCAACGTCATCCTGCTAGCTGTTATTGCGGTTATAGCTACAGTTGTAGGGTTGGTGCTGTTCATTCTGCCGGGATTATTCGTCTTCGTGGTCTATTCGCTAGCATTGTGGTACATGTTCGCCCAGTATGGCATGCAAGTCGGTATACATAAACACAGCATTATTGCTGACAAGAAAATACAGTATAACTCATGAAGAAAAAGGCGGTTCTATGTCTGTCATATGAACCACCGATCAACAGAACAAACGTACAAATTTATCGTATAGGAGAGTACTCTAACATGCAAATAACTATTATTGCTGGCGGGAGCCGCGGTGATGTTCAGCCCTATGTCGCATTAGGAAAGGGACTGAAGGAAGCGGGGCATACAGTGCGTATCCTGTCCTCCGATGATTTTCACGATCTAGTTACGGACTATGACCTGGACTTCTTTACAACAGGAGGCAGTTCGCAAGCCGTAGCTCAAAGTATGCAAGCACTCTTAGAGCAAGGCGGTATGCTCAAAATTCTTTCACAGATGAGTCTTGCCTCCCAAAAACAGGCCGTTCAAACTGCCGAAAAAGGGCTGGTTGCCTGTCAAGGCTCCGATCTCATTCTTGGTGGCTTGAGTGGAATTTTTAGTGGAGTAGCCCTCTCAGAAAAATTGGGCATTTCCTTTATGCTAGCTTACTTAGTCCCCTTTACCCCGACTAACGCGTTCCCTGGTGCCTTAGCACCGCTACCACAAACGCCTCTGACGCGATGGCTTAACAAGCCATCACATCGTATGACCCAGCAAATAATGTGGCAATCTTTCCGCTCAGCCGATAACAAAGCGCGAACCGAGGTGTTACACCTGCCTCCATCCTCATTTTGGGGTCCGTTCTCTTCACTTGAGCGGCAAAAGCAGCCAATTCTCTACGGCTATAGTCCACAGGTCCTACCGCATCCAAGTGATTGGGATGCTTCTCAGCATGTTACCGGATACTGGTTTTTGGAGCCGCCTACAGGCTGGGAGCCGCCCGTGGACCTGATAAATTTTCTCCAATCAGGTCCCCCACCCATCTATATTGGCTTTGGCAGCATGAGCAGTAGCAAACCAGAAGAAGCTGCTGACATGGTACTGCAAGCCCTGACACGGGTAGGTCAGCGCGGGGTGCTCTATTCCGGCTGGGGCGGTTTGAAGAAAGAGCAATTGCCGGAGACTGTGTTTATGACCGACTCCATACCTCATACATGGCTGTTTCCTCGTATGGCTGCGGTGGTACATCATGGAGGAGTCGGAACGACCGCAGCAGGTCTGGCAGCAGGGGTTCCGTCGATTGTCACGCCCTTCTTTGCCGATCAACCGTTCTGGGGACAGCGTGTGTATGAATTGGGGGTAGGCCCCAAGCCTATTCCGCGTAAACGCCTCACCGCTGACAACCTGACTGAAGCCCTTGAGCGCGCGATGTCAGACGGAGAGATGAGGAAGAAAGCGGCTCTACTGGGAGAGCGTATTCGAGCCGAGAATGGAATAGCTCAGGCCGTGGCAATCATCGAGCAGAGCGGAAGATAGAGGTTTTCATGGTAGTTTCACGTGAGGGACCCTAAGATAGAAGGTTGTCTTGCGTGAAGATTATACGAAAGGTTGAAATTATGACAAAGTACGCTTTTTTCAGTGTCCAAGCATATGGACACGTGAATCCAACCCTGGCTATGGTACAGGAACTGGTTTCACGCGGAGAGCAAGTAGTCTACTATCTGCCCGAAGAGTTTAGACACACCGTCGAAGCGCATGGTGCAACATTTCACCGCTTGGATCTTCCAGAGCTGAAAGTGTCTCTGCTGGGCAATTCAGGTACGAATACGGCGAATTTTATGGGAAAGATCATTCAAGTCCTTCCCACCCTACTCTCGCAGATTTTAGAGAGCCTACGTATTGAGCAGCCTGATTGCATTGTCTATGATTCGATGACGTTGTGGGGGTTCATGCTTGCTCGTCTATTACCTATTCCCGCCGTTCGTCTGCATCCCACCTATGTCATAAGCGCATCTTTACTTCCCTCCCTGAGAGGATCAGCACCACGACTAGGAGAAGAGGGGGGACCTGTTTTCCCTATTGAGCTTTTGCGTGAGACGCAAACACAGCTCGATGCACTCTTTACCGCACATCAGCTCCCTTCCATCCCACTAATCACATCTTTGCGTAAGTCTTTTCTTTACGCCGAACCATTAAACATCTGTTTTATCCCACGTTCATTCCAGCCGGATGGTGAAACGTTCGATGACCGTTACGTGTTTGTCGGTCCCTCGCTTCTGCCACGTCAGGAAGCAGGAACATTCCCCTTGCATCAACTCGCAGGGAAACGGGTCCTTTACATTTCCCTGGGTACTGGGTTCAATGACCGAGCCGACATCTACAATGCCTGCTTCAAAGCCTTCGCTGATACACCATGGCAAGTCGTGCTTGCGCGTGGGAAAAACGTCGATCTCGCAACACTCGATCCGACTCCAGCAAACTTCATCGTTGCAGACTATGTTCCGCAATTAGAAGTGCTCCAGTATACCAGCGTGTTTATCTCGCATGGTGGCATGAATAGCACGATGGAAAGCCTCTACTACGGAGTACCGCTTGTTGTACTACCACAAATGGCAGAACAAGCGATGACAGCCAGACAGGTGCAGAAGTTCGGCCTAGGCATTGCCCTAGATGGTAAAGAAGTCTCGGCAGATGATCTGCTGCATGCGGTGCAACAAATCACACAAGATACGGCAATTGCACAACGCGTTCAGGCAATGCAACAAACGCTCCGTAAGGCTGGTGGATATCGTAGAGCTACCAATGCCCTCATTCACTATGTCAGTCGCCACAGAAGTTAGCATACCAGTTGAGTCCTCACAAGAGATATTATTTTTTGAATGGCATTACTTGTGTATCTATATTGTTAGCACTGTTGTATACTAGCGGAAAAATATCCAGATACTACATATTGAGGAGATTGCTAGGTGGCTAACGTAGTGCCGAAAAAAAGTATTGCGAACGTATTTAACCGTCAAGAATTGTTCTTCATCGGCGGTTCACTTATTGCCAGTATCGCGGCTGGTTTGCTCACGGCGGTGAACGCTAACGCTGTATTGACCTTTATTGTATCGGGTGTCGCGCTTGCCTTGCTAGCGGAACTTGTGGGGCTAGCAACCGATCAGCTTGGCTCACGTCTTAGTGCTGGTGCAACGGGCGTATTGCAGTCCGCGCTTGGCAATTTGCCAGAATTATTTGTAGGTATTTTCGCATTACGCGCTGGACTTATCGAAGTTGTACAGGCCGCGCTTGTCGGCTCTATTTTAGGCAACAGTCTATTTGTGTTGGGTATTGCCTTCTTTGTGGGCGGAGTACGGCATGGAACACAAAAATTTTCAACGAATGCTCCAAAGGTCATTGCCACACTGACACTACTCGCGGTCTCCGCGCTTGCGCTACCAACACTGGTACACGGCCTACACACTCCAGCCGCTGGACATGAAGAGAGCTTGAGTATTGTAGCCGCCATCGTCTTACTCATCATCTTTATTGCCAGCATTCCCGTTTCACTACAGGGCGGTACAAAGCCTCTTGAAAAAGACGCATCGACTATAGCGCATGAATGGCCTCTTGTGCTCACGCTGGTGATACTTGTTAGTGCTGGCGTGGGTGCAGCGTTCGTCTCGGATTGGTTTATCGCGGCTCTAACACCCGCGATCACCACACTACACATTTCGCAAGCATTCACAGGTCTGGTGATTGTAGCACTAGCTGGCAATGCAGTCGAGAACGTAGTAGGTGTTCAGTTGGCAGCGCGTAACCAACAGGATTATGCGATTAGTGTTATCTTGAATAGTTCCCTACAAATCGCGCTGGGTCTCATTCCCGTTTTGGTACTACTCAGCTTCATCATAGGTGGAGCACATCTTACACTTGTATTACCACCGCTACTCGTAGCAGCATTAGGGTTAACAGCAATCTTGACGACCGTCATCATCTATGATGGCGAATCGACATGGCTTGAAGGATTGGCCCTGATAGGACTCTACTGTATTATCGCGGTCTCGTTCTGGTGGGGGTAGCCCTGTAGGGACCGATTGATCGCGTCCTCATTGGCGGTTGATTGCCAAGAGGACGCGATCAATCGGTCCCTACTTTTCGTCATCGTTTTTGAGGTACGCGATAACCTCGCTGCGTTTGACCTCGACAGCTTCAACATCGGCTCGACGGATGGTGACAAATCCGTTGGCAAGCTCGTTCTCGCCGAGAATGATGGCATATTCGGCGTTAGAGGAACTTGCGCGTTTCATCTGTGCCTTGAAGCTACGATCACCATAGCCCATCTCAGCTTTGATACCGGCGCGTCGTAACTCCGCGACGAGTTGTACGGTAGCATCCTTGAGTTCTTGTGTCTTCGCAAGATACGCCACAAACACCTGTGTCGCTGGCTCAGCCGGTGGCGCGATACCCTGACGTTTGAGTTCAAGAATGATACGTTCCATGCCCATACCGAAACCAATGCCAGGCGTAGGCTCACCGCCAAGGATTTCTGCGAGTCCATCGTAGCGGCCACCACCGTTGAGTGCCGTTTTGTTGCTCTCATTGGTAAACTCAAACACGGTACGCGTGTAGTAGTCGAGTCCGCGCACAAGCAAAGGATCGAGACCATAGGGAACACCATACAGGTCGAGATAGCGTTTGACCGCCTCAAAGTGTTCTTTAGAAGCTTCATCTAAGTGGTCAACAATCTTTGGTGCGTTCGCAATCTTTGCCTGGTCCTGTGGCTCCTTACAGTCAAGCATGCGTAACGGATTTTTATGGAACCGCACCTTACAATCAGCACAGCAACTATCGAGTAGAGGCTCGTAATACGCTTGAAGCAACTCTATATACGCTGGTCGGCTGTTGCGGTCTCCAATGCTATTGATGTTGACACGAATATGTGTGAGACCAAGCTGTGTGTAGACCTGATAGAGGAGACCAATCATCTCGGCATCAACGGCTGGATCGCTTTCCCCAAGTGCCTCACAGCCAAATTGGTGGTGCTCGCGGTAGCGTCCTGCCTGTGGTTTCTCGTGGCGAAACATGGGTGCGCTGAGATAGTAGAGTTTGACGGGCAATTGTAGTCGAAACATGCCATGTTCCAGGTACGCACGTACAACGCCTGCCGTACCCTCTGGTCGCACAGTAATGTTAAGACTATTGCCCTCTTTATCTGGCTTGTCATCGAAATTGTACATCTCTCTATCGACGATATCCGTCCCCTCGCCTACCGTCTTACGAAAGACAGAGGTTTCTTCAATAAGAGGGGTCTCGATGCGTCGGTAGCCATATAATTGGGCAACCTGTGTTGCGGTCTCTTCGATGAAACGCCAGTAGGGTTGTTCTTCAGGCAAGATATCTCTGAAGCCCTGTAAAGCGCGAATGTGTTCTGGCATATATGTAATTCTCCTCCACCATGTTTGCGTGCCAGACCATTATAACAGAACGTGCCATATATGCATATATTTTTAATTTTTGGAACGCTTCTTCACCACCTTCCCACTTGGGTTAGGCCGACCCTCGACAGGCCAGAAATAGGGCATATCACTGGGAACATTCCAACCGAGTGCTTGATAGAATTCTGGAAATTTGCGGATCAAGTTTGATTTGTGCGAATCGTGAATACGGAAATCGCCAAGCCACCAGGGAAGCGTGACGATATCATGCACATCATAATATTGCATAGTGTTCTGATAGCCTCGGCGTTCCCATTCGACGATCATGCAATTGGTATATATCTTCAACGCGTCTTCATAGCCACGCCACATATTCACGACCGGATGATTAACCCAGCCACCAACATAGTCAACGGGCTTCGCAAGCACAAGCAGTATTTGGAGTGCCTCCACACGTTGCTTGCCTAGACGTTTATCATCGAGTATACGTGCAGTATCATAAAATGATGCATAGGGAAGAAATGTCTGCATATTCCATCCTGCCTTTTTATCAAAGACACGTTTCTCTTCCCCCTCTGGTTGCAATAGATAGCGTGGAGTTATGGTTATTTTATCCATACAACCGAGCAAAAATTGCCCTTGACTTTTATTTCCTTCGTTAGGTATACTTGTGGAAGTATACATTTGAGGGAAACTTAACAACAGAATATATGCAGTAACAACTGCTCTCATCAAGAGAGGTGGAGGGTAACGGCCCGATGAAACCCGGCAACCCGCAGGCGACGATGCATGCAGGGTGCAAATTCCGGCGAGATACATCAGTATTTTGCAAGATGAGGGGAATGAGCAAAGAAGCCACCCCTAATCATAGGGGTTTTTTATTGGCTAAATCTTCCATAGAGGTGCATATATTCCAATTCCTATCATCGCACGTTACAAGTCGAGCATAAAAGAACGTTGACGAGGACGAGTAAACGAAACGGATGGGTACAGAGAGCCGATGATGATGCGATATCGGTCCCACACCAGCGTTGAATATGACCTCTGAGTTGCAGGTTGAACCCCTATGGGCAAGTAGACCGGGCCGTGTAGCTTCGTTACAGCTACGAGTATTCTCATATAGAATACTCATAAAGGTTGATGCTGTGAGGCGTTGACAAAATCAGGGTGGTACCGCGAAGACGTTTACCCCTCGCCCCTGCTAGGGTGAGGGTTTTTTTTGTACCTTTTTGCAGTAGCCTTTATCATTCCCGAATGCGGCACCTTGCTCATTCCCCGAATGCGGTTAGATAGAAAGGAGTAATTGATGACAATACACAATGGCAGTCGTGTTCAGGTCAGTGACGCACACGCGACTCCTGCTCTGTCTGTTGATGAGGCTTATACCGTCTCTGCGTATACATTCGATGCGTTAACACTTCAACGTGGTGGTCAGCTTAGCTCGGTCACACTTGCATATGAAACGTGGGGAACGCTTAATGCCGAGTGTGACAATGCTATCTTGATTACTCATGCATTGACAGGAAGTGCCCACGCTCATGATGTGGAACAACCTGACGACCCCAAAGTGGCATGGTGGAATCCGTTGATAGGTCCTGGTAGGCCATTTGACACGTCGCGCTACTTCGTCATCTGCTCCAATATCCTGGGCAGTTGTTATGGTAGCACTGGCCCTTCATCGCTTGACCCAAGCACAGGGCGGCCTTATGGCATGCGTTTTCCTGTGATTACCATTCGGGACATGGTGCATGCTCAACACCGCTTGCTTACCCATCTCGGTATACAGCAACTGGCAATGGTTGCGGGCGGTTCTATTGGAGGACTACAGGTGCTCGAATGGGCTGTCAGCTATCCTGAACTTGTTCGCAACATAGCAATTGTCGCAGCGACACCTGCTCTTACAGCACAAGCTATCGCCTTTAGCGAGGTCGAGCGACAGGCAATCATGGCGGACCCACAATGGCAAGGTGGAGACTACGCACCGGGGCAAGGGCCAACGACGGGCCTTGCGATTGCGCGTATGCTCGCAATGATTACCTATCAGAGCGAGGAAACGATGGAACTGCGTTTCGCACGTCAGCCTGCACGTCGGCTTGACATTCCCTCGCCAAGCCACGCTGCAGATATCGGGGGACGCTTCGATGTTGAAGGCTACTTGTATTATCAAGGGGCCTCGCTCGCACGTCGCTTTGACGCCAATAGCTACCTATACATCAGTCGTGCAATGGACTTGTATGATGTCAGCGAGGGCTACCCCTCGTTAGAGTCCGCGTTGAGTCGCATTCAAGCAAAAGCACTCTTTGTGGGCATTCGTTCAGACTTCTTATTTCCAGCAGCACATGTGCGCTGGCTCGCTGAGAAGGTTCAAGCACTCGGCGGCGACGCGACCTATGTAGAACTGGATTCACCACACGGTCATGATGCATTCCTCAAGGAATGGGGTCAAATGGCCGATGCGTTTTCTAGGATTTTCTAAGAGAGTTTCTTTATAGACGCGCTGCAACGAGTCTTCAGCACAGCAGCGCAAAGGAAGAGAGAACTACACTCATGGCTTTAAATAGCAACCGCAGTTATGGTTTTGAGACGCTTTCTTTACATGCCGGTCAAGAGACAGCCGATAGCGCAACGGGAGCGCGTGCCGTTCCTATTTATCAGACAACCTCGTATGTCTTTGATAGCCCAGAACATGCCGCGAACCTGTTCGCACTGAAACAGTTCGGTAACATCTACACGCGTATTATGAACCCAACGCAAGATGCGTTTGAGCGACGCATCGCCGCACTTGAAGGTGGTGTCGGTGCTTTGGCAACCGCTTCCGGTCAAGCCGCTGAGACATTAGCAATTCTGAATATCGCAGAGGCTGGCGATGAGATCATTTCGTCAGCAAGTCTCTATGGTGGCACATATAACCTCTTCCACTATACGTTGCCCAAACTTGGCGTAAAGGTACACTTTGTCGATAGCCGCAATCCTGAGAATATTCGTCCTCTCGTCAACGAGAAGACGAGAGCAGTGTACGCAGAAACACTTGGCAATCCACGCCTTGACACGCTTGATATTCAAGCCGTTGCGGATGTTGCACACGAGTATGGCCTACCTCTCATCGTCGATAATACGCTTCCTTCGCCCTACCTCATACAGCCATTGAAGCATGGAGCCGATATAGTAGTGCATTCGGCGACCAAGTTCATTGGTGGACATGGCACCTCTATCGGTGGTGTGATTGTCGATGGTGGAAAGTTCGATTGGGCCGCGAGTGGTCGCTTCAAGTCTCTCACTGAGCCAGACCCATCGTATCACGGTCTGCGCTACGTTGAGGCACTTGGTCCAATTGCCTACATCATCAAGGCGCGTGTACAACTCTTACGCGACCTCGGCGCAGCTATCACTCCCTTCAACTCCTGGCTCTTCTTACAAGGGTTGGAGACACTTCCACTGCGTATGGAGCGTCATAGCCAGAATGCACAAAAGGTTGCGGAGTTCCTTGAAGGGCATCCATCAGTGGAATGGGTGCAGTATCCTGGTCTCAAAAGCCATCCACAACACGATCTTGCCACGAAATACTTCACGCATGGTCACTTTGGAGCTATTATCGGCTTTGGTATCAAAGGTGGCCTTGAAGCTGGCAAGCAATTAATTCGCCATATCGAACTTTTCTCACACCTAGCAAATGTGGGCGATGCAAAGTCGCTCATCATTCATCCAGCCAGCACCACACATTCACAGTTGGTACCAGAAGAGCAGTTCGAGACAGGCGTAACACCTGATTTCATTCGCCTTTCCGTCGGTTTGGAAACGGTTGAGGACCTTATCGACGACCTGGATCAAGCATTGAAGGCTGCCGTTGCCAGCGCGAGCGAACCCGCGAACGCATAGTAAACAGTCTGTAGATAAATGTTGTGTCATTCACAACGGGCGACTCTTGTGGTCGCCCGTTGTGAATGACACAATGCGATAAACAACTTAGTGGAGCATATATCATGGACAAACCGGTCAGCGTATTGAAGTTTGGGGGAACATCCGTCGGTAGTGGTGAGCGTATTCGTCAGGTGGCGAAGATTATCACCAAGACATTCCACAGTTCCGAAGAGGCATTTCCCGTTGTGGTTGTTTCAGCAATGTCAGGCATTACCGATCTACTCTTGAGCATCGCGCGCCACATTTGCCTGGGCGCATATGAGGAAAGCGAACATGAGTTGACCGCGTTGCGTGACAAGCACTTCGAGGCTGCGGAAAGAATTGTGCGCCATACCGAGCACTTGCCACAACTACAACACGACCTCGAAGAGGCATTGACCACGCTAACTCATGATATTGCCATTCTACGTGAAGCAGTCGAATCGGGACAAGAAACATTTCTCCGTACCGCCACCGTCGCCTCATGGGGTGAACGCCTCTCTATTCTGCTCGTCGCGGCAGCTGTCAACGACTATGGTGTAGTAGCAGAACCCGTGCGACAGGAAGTCATCATCACCAGCCATCCAAAAGCTGATAGTTCACAACCCTTTGGTGTTGTTGTCGGAGCCGACCCACTTGCAGAAGAGACACGCACCAATGCTCACACTTTAATTCATCCACTTGTTGAACGTGGCGTTGTGCCAATCGCGGCTGGCTTTCTTGGACGTACCATTACAGGCTTTGTGACCACGCTCGGACGTAATGGTTCAGATTATTCCGCCACAGTCATAGGTGCCGCATTGGACTGTGTAGAGGTCACAATTTATACCGACGTGGATGGTGTATTAACGGCGGACCCACGTCTTGTCGCCAACGCACGTCTACTCACACAACTTTCTTATGCGGAGGCTGCGCGTCTCTCCTGGTTTGGTGCCAAGGTGTTACACCCACGCACACTCATCCCTATTGCGGCTCGTAACATTCCTGTGCGTGTACGCAATACGTTCCGACCACACATAAAGGGAACGGTTGTGGGACCAGTTGGCGATGCACAAAGTGGTGCTTCAGCTATCACCATTCGCAGAAATCTCGCGCTTGTCACCGTCGAAAGTACCGACCTGTTTGGCGCGCCAGAAAACGCAGGTCAAGTTTTTGCCCTTGCTGCTCGTGCGGGTGCTGCGCCTGTTGCTATCTGCTCCTCATCGGGTCATCACCTCTCGTTTATGGTTGAGGAAAAAGCTCTTGATTCGGTGGTAGAACTGTTGCAACATGATATGAAAAATGGTGATTGGCGTGTACGAAGTCGCAAGGGACTTGCGGCCTGTGCCTGTATCGGTTCCGGCTTTACCGTTGACCCGATGAGTCCGGCAAGAGCCATTACCGCCCTCGCGCGTGAACACATTCCGGTCGTCACACAAGGAGCATCCGAGCTTGGTATCACCCTGATTGTAGAGGACAAAGACAGCCAAAGCGCGTTACGCTGTCTCCACCGTGACCTGATCGCGCCTGTGATACCACTACTGCGTCACGTGAACACGTCGGAGAAGCGGCGCGAGAATGCACGATCTTAATGGTATCAAATAAGCGCAAATCGTTGGAAGAGGGGAGACACGGACGCCCACGAGGGGCTTCCCTACTATACTTTTGCGCGTCGCGCACGTCATCTATAGTAGGGAAGCCCCTCGTGGGCGTCCGTTATAAAGAGATGGATATAAGAAAGCAGAGATAGTATGAGTACACAGCAGCGCATCCCCGTCGCGGTGCTTGGCGCAACAGGCATGGTTGGACAACGCTTTATAGAGTTGCTACAAGGGCATCCGTGGTTTGAACTTGTCGCGGTGGCGGCCTCAGAGCAACATGGAGGCCGTCCTTATGCCGAGTCAACACGCTGGCGACTGCCTGGAAGCGAAATGCCAGCCTCTGTTGCATCTCTTCCCGTAGTGGCATGTCGGCCCGACGCACTACCAGACGTAAAAATCGTTTTCTCGGCATTGCCCGGCGGCGAGGAAACAAACAAAGCTGAACTTGCCTTTGCACAGGCGGGGGTCGCCGTTTTTAGCAATGCAAAAAATTTTCGCATGACTCCTGATGTGCCACTACTCATTCCAGAGGTCAACGCAGATCATATCGCGGCAATTCAGCAACAACGTAAACAGCGTGGCTGGACTGGCTCTATCGTCACCAACGCGAATTGTTCCGCTACACCACTTGTGATGGCACTCAAACCACTACAGCAAAAGTTTGGTGTGAGCAAAGTGCTTGTGACAACGATGCAAGCCATTTCGGGCGCAGGCTATCCAGGTTTATCAGCGTATGACATGCTTGATAACGTCGTCCCCTACATCGGCGGCGAGGAAGAGAAGATGGAGAGCGAGACGCTCAAAATGCTTGGCGAGTGGCGCGAGGGGCAAGGCTTTGTGGATGCGCCAATGGTGGTAAGCGCACATTGTAACCGTGTCTCAACACGTGAGGGTCATCTTGAGTGTGCCAGTATCGAACTGGAACGTGACGCCTCACCGGAAGAGATTATCGAGGTCTGGAATAGTTACGAACCAGAACCCCAACGTCTCAAGCTACCATCTGCACCAGCACACGCATTGCTCTATCGCACCGAAATCGACCGACCACAAACACTCCGCGACAGAGATGCTGGCAACGGCATGACTGTGACGCTGGGACGGTTGAGGCGATGCCCAATACTTAGTTATAAGTTTGTAATGCTAGGACATAATACTATTCGTGGTGCTGCTGGCGGCTCCCTTCTCAATGCGGAATTATGTGTTGAGAAGGGGATATTATAAAATAGCTCTGCTGATAACGAAGCTAGAAGGATGAGTGTGTATAATGAGGTAGCAGAACGCGTTCTGCTACCTCATTATACACACTCATCCTTCCTATTATTTCAACGCGGCAATCAAATCCGGCAAGAGGTTTACAGCATCAGGTGAACCGAGGCCAGAAGAGGCATCCCACCCTTGCACAGCCGGAGCACCTTGTACATTGTTAAAGGAGTTGTCGCCAACGGTGATGTCGTGAAAGTCTTGATTGTACTTGTTCGACGTTGCCACTTTGTATAAGCCCGGATTGAGAAAGCCGAGAGAATGGCCCGCCATCTGGTCCGCATCGGCAATAATCCCTGCCCACAAGGGAGTACTAGCACTTGTACCACCAATGAGTTGCCATTGGTCGGCGACATAGAACGCCATTGCCGTGCCAGGGTCGGCCGCCGCCGAAACGTCGGGCACACCACGCCGATTATTTAGCTGACTTTGAACCGACGCCGGAAGGGTTTGCTGGTATGATGGCTCTTTGAAAAACCTACTATAGCCACCACCACCTGCACCATTACCAGGAGTGTCCCACACACGCTCGTTCGTCGTTGACCCGACTCGTGTGAGCGTGGTACCGCCAACACTCGTCACCCACGGATCATCATGAACAAAGCTTGTTGTCGCTGTATTCGAGAGTATTTTGCCCTGTGGGTCTGTTGCATCGGTCGCACCATGATCGCCAGAGGCCGCTAAGAATGTGAAGCCTTGTTGTGTCGTCGCTTGCTGCAGAAGACTATTCCACTTCTGTACCTCTTGCTGTCCAGCAGCATCTTGCAGAGTCACCTCAGATGCTCCCCAACTATTTGAGACGATAGTGCCGAGATGATGGTCGATAGCGTACTGCGTTAACTGTCGAAATTCTGGTAAACCCATTGTCCCTTCGGTTTCGTCGACAGGGCTGACCAACACCACGATACCTGCGTCCGGTGCCATCGCGTGAATCATCTCCACGTCCAGCGTGGTTTCGCCTACCCAACCACCTTTATCGCCGTAGGGATCGGACTCTTTTTCGTTCAGTGGCGCGATAACCTGCACCTTCACCTGTGGCAGTCCAAACTGTCTACTAAAGGCGTCAACATCTGTTTGGAGCGTGGGACTACCAAAGGATACGATGTCAATCACCGTCTGCCCCTTGCCCGTAAATCCTTTTTGAATAAGTGGCTCGACACCATACGCAACACGCATCGCATGAGGTGTAAAACACCCCGGCTCATTAGTGAGTGGCGCGGGACATGTATCCGCAAGAGCACTCGTTGGTGTTCCGGTGCTTGAAATAGCGGGATGTGTTGCAACAGGTGTCGTTCCCTCTGTACCACCAGTATTTCCCACTGCGCCGCAAGCGGTGAAAAGCAGACACACTATCAAAAAAGAAAAAACGCGTCGTGAAATGTATCTCGTCATGTGTACTCCTAGATGAGGTGGTTTGAATGTATCGCAATGTAAGGATATGTTGGGGATGGTATAAAAATGCAAGTTTCTGTTACCAAACTCTCTTTCATAGCTGCGTTGAGTTCAAACGACAGCACTATTTTGTCATATGACCATGATTATAACACTCTTTCTCTTACAGAAACATATCTCGATGGACAAAACTGTAACGTAATGTAGAGGTACGTTGATTGTCTACACCCCTCTATGTTAGACTAGCGAGAAGCCGAAGGAAGGAGAAAGCCGTGAAATGTGTTATTTGTAAGCATGGTGAGACTGAACTAGGCACTACAACAATGACGCTAGAACGTAACATTACAACTGTTGTCTTTAAGAATGTGCCTGCCGAAGTATGCGACAACTGTGGTGAAGCATACCTAGATGAGCAAACAACACGACATCTCTTACACATCGTCGAAGAGGCTGCAAAAATAGGAGTGCAAGTTGATGTTCGTTCATATGCAGCATAAAGAATAAGACGTTTAGTCCTTTTGTGTAAGGAGAGGTAATATGCCATTACAAAAACCATTAGCGGACTATGATCCTTTAGTTACAGTACAACAGCACGATGTACTTGCACAGGTGGGCGAAAATGCATTCTTGGGCAACTGGTTTGTGTTCTTTAAAGAGAATGCCCAGGCTGTTGCATCGCAAGCACAAAGCACAACACCACAAGTTCTTTTTCGAGGCAAAGAAAAGCTTTCGCTCGCTGGCATAGAAATTCAACCGACTCCCTTACCACGTTGCACACTTGTTTCGCTTACAAGCGACAAAACGTTGTATCGTGCCAATCGTGATACCGTCCATCTATTTGTCGCCTCTCCTACTGAGGCACACAAGGAAGTCATTTTAAGTGTCTCGCTGAACCACACGGTCTACGCGGACTATCCCATCAAACTCGATGAATTTGGCCTCTGTCTCTACCCACTACGCGATCTTCCAGAGGGCCAGTATGAGGCAACACTTGTCGATAGCTCTGCGGATGTGTGTCGTTTCGAGGTTGCGGAATATCGTTTAGCCGCCCTCAACGCAGAGCTTGTAGAGCAGGAATTAAACGGCGAAACGTTGCGCTATATCCTATCGGTCACGACCTTTAACCAACCACACAAGAGTTCTGTTGAGATTGAGCTACAAGAGTTGGGACAACGCGTTGGCGAACGTGCGAAACTTCAATGCGATCAGAATGGGCTGTGTCATGGTACGGTTACACTCGTGGGAACTGGACCATATACGCTGAACGTTTTTGTGGGGGAGCGTACCGCAACGGTCGCGCTCAAAGGCTCTGAGCAAGAACGACGCGAGGCTTTAACAATCAGCGAGTTGGGCGAGTTACGCGTGTTGAGTCTTTTACCAACACCTCAATCAACCGAATGTCGCGGCATGTATATTTCGCGTGGCGGCGCAAATACTGAGCCATTTTTAGCGCGGCACCTGATTGGCAATGCTATAGAGATTACGCCGCGTACCAACATCGAAGCACTACGGGTTGTGGTCATTAATCCGGTGCGCGGTACGAGTGGCGAAAAATATTACGAGCAACTCAATGCCGACCAGAATATTCAAGTTCCTGTACCACCACCTTACGGTATCATCTTGCTGGGTGCCTTTGTGGATGGACAGGCATGGGAGGGTTGGTGCGCGGTGTTGCGTCCATCCGAATTACGTGTGGAATGTGAGGCACCTGAGAAGGCTAAACCGGGTAGTCACGTTGTGATAACACTAAAAACTGGCAGTGCAGACCGCGTGGTGCCTATGCAGTTGATTGTCAAAGACCAACGCTTGATCGCCCAGAGCGATACACAGGTAGAATTCGCGGCACGTATCAAGGCAAACATTAGCGAGTGGCAACAGCAATCCATAACTGGCGTGGTTGAACGGCAATTATCACGGGTGAATACGATGCCACGCATGTTTAGGCGAGCCATGATGAGTCCTGGCATTACAGGTGGAATGGTCATGCCAATGATGGCACCTGCGGCTCCAACGGGCGCACCATATATGCTAGCCTCAGTGATGAATACGTCACTGATGACAGATACGATAGTAACTCCACAAGCAACCGCAGATTCACAACTTACCAACGTGCGCCTGTCTTTTCCAGAAATCGTACATAACAGTATTGTACGTGTACAGGGCGAGGCACAGGTTGAAGTGAAATTAGGCGATAGTATGACGAGCTATAGTATCGAAGCATTTGCGCTCTCACTGGAGACACTCGACTGGCAACGAGTGGAGACGACGCTAAAAGCGACTCAGCAGGTGTATGGTGAATTGACTGTTTCGCCCTTTGTCTTCCCCGGCGACCCCGTAATGGGACGACTGGATGTGGGCGCAGCCTCTGGTAGTGCTTTGGTCGAGGTGCAGCAGGATGGCAATGTATTGCCTCTGTTCTCAGAAACGGGCGACACGCTTGCCCCCGGTGTACCCATTCCCTCTGCCTCGACGGTACATTTTCCAGTAAGCACTGGTACGATCACCTCTATAGTGCGTGACGTGCAGGACGGTGGCAGTGATGTAAGCGAACGATATATTACCGAGCCTGGAAAGCTACGCCATATCGTGCGTACATTGCGTCTACTAACTCCTGGCAAGGTCGTAGTATTGGAGGACGTGGACGCACTAGAGCTTCGTGTGATGCCCGGCCTAGAGCGACCCTTTCAAGTGTTTGTCGAGGCGGCATCACTTTATCCCTACGGCTGTGTCGAGCAAACATCGACAAAATTGTTTGCAATGTACGTTGGCTATTTCACCAATAGACACGATGAAAAAGTCGCCAGCGAGTATGAAGCAGCCCTCGTAGCATGGCACAAACGGTTAGTCAGTATGTACCTACCACAAAGCGGCTTTTGTCTTTATCCACCACAAGATGGTGCCGAGAGCAGGCCGGATACACATTATGCTCCACTAGCGGTAAAACACTTGCTGAATCTACCAACTGTGGAACAGTCAGAAGGACTATCATCGACTCTACTCACTATACTGAGCGAGATACGCACAATGGCAATTGATGCCGCCACCTACTACCGTATCGAGAATCCACCAAGCACGCTCACGACTTGTCACGATGCCTACCGAGTGCTCACATCGACAGCGACTACTCAGACGACAAAAAACGAGGCAACAGCATTTGTCCGTTCGCGTTTGAAAGAGTACAATGGCGCAGTCTCCGTTGCCATTCCTGAACAGCATCCACAATTTGCTTGGCTTGGTAACGCCGTTGCGACACGGCAAGAAACCGCATATGCCGCCGCAGTCTTACTGAAAACAGGCGAGACGGCGGACCTATCGCTTGCCCTCGCAGCCACAAATACTATTACCAGTCAAATCAATGCTGAGGGTCGTTTGTATAGTACAGTAGATACTGCTGCGTGTCTTGCACTCATGACAGCATTACGTGAAGCAGGGGTAATCGCGGATGATGGGAACGGACGGGTCGCGGTAAATGGACAAGAAATGTCGTTGGCAGATGCACTGAAGTACCGCGAAAAAGTTCTGTCTATAGAGTGTGTACGAGGAGTGGTAGCGGCACAGATCACATCAGAAGTTGTCGAGAATTGGTACGAGTTTAAACGACAATTAGCTGTTGAAGTGCGTTTAGAAAGAAAAGGCCATAGTCAGGAACAGTTTACCGTTGGCGATGAACTCGACCTGATTATTAAAGTGCATCAGTATGAGCCAGGATTACTGGCGCATATCTGTCTCCCTGATGCGTTAGCTCGTATCGTTGGTGGTGGACAAGTCAAACGGTTCAGTCTCGACTTTTGTGAGAAAAACGAGTTGCGTATCCCACTCGCAGCTATCAGCTCGACACAAAGCGCAGTGGACAAAGAAAAGATGGTCCAACATTGGGCAGTCATAGTACGCAACATGTTCAAAGAGGAGCAAGTAGGTAATCCGGGGCTGTTAGAAGTTATAGTTGTGTAGGGACCGATTGATCGCGTCCTCATTCGTGGTCAACCGCCGACAGGTACGAGGACGCGATCAATCGGTCCCTACAGGCATTTTGTCGTACCTCTCTGCCAAAACATGAAGATTAATGGTGTGGAACAAAACGGACGGTTGCAACCGTATCATAGTCCTATAGTCCTACATAAAGCCTCATATGCTTGACCTATTTGATTATGAGAAGTAAAGTCATAACAGGTGTTATGTGCCACATGTCGAGGTGGGTGTGCTGTAGTGTCTTAGAACAAAATTGAAGGAAACACGTATGTCGTCTATGGATAAGCGTAAGGGTAGCGCACTCAAAGAGCCATCAAAGAGCGGTATGCTACCACAAATACCTGGTCTGGTGAATGAGTTTTCGCCCGTTGAACAGTTACCTTTCCCAGACTCCTCAAGTATTTCAAATACAATCGCACAAGCTTCTCCAATTACTGAGTCTACGCCTTTGGCTTCTACTATTTCTGAGGCGTCTCCACTTATAACTCGCCAACTTTATAGAACAACGCCATTTCCCTCTTCATCCGCAACCCGTGTGTTGACAGGAGTGACGCGCCAGTTGCCAGAAGTTCAAACGGGTAACTTGCCTAATCAAGCAAACACAACAACGTCGCTACGACAACCAACGGTTATTCGCGCAACTGGCAAGAAAAGTTCAGGCACAATGCGCCCACCACAGGGGCGTCGTATGGTCGTACATGTTGCGGTAACTGTGCTACTCGCCTTTATCGTGCTTGGGAGTCTGCTTGCAGTTGTACCAACAGGTACTGAGGGCAAGGGCAATGACGTATTTTCACCAATTGTAAAATATTTTGCGAATAAAGGTAACAATACTGTTTTGTTAACACAACAAGCTGCAACCGCAACTGCTGTCACACAAGACGGATATGATCCAGGTGGCGGTCAGACCTTTGTAGGTGTGCCAACGGCTCCTCCAAGCTATGGTGGGGGTGGGGGTGGCACGGGTGCTGGCGGTATTGGCAATCATTTCTTTTGGGGTCAATGCACATTCTGGGCGGCATTCCGCTATCACCAGTTGACCGGATTGTGGGTGCCCTGGCTAGGCAACGCCGCTGATTGGGCCTATAACGCTCCCGGCTATGGATGGCATGTGGGATATACACCACGTGTAGGAAGCATTATCGTGCTTGCCCCCGGCGTACAGGGTGCTGGTGGCTATGGACACGTTGCCATTGTCGAAAGCATCAACGCTGATGGAAGTGTGAATACCTCCAATTTCAACTGGGGTTTCGGTGATTTCGGTGTCATGACATATCACACATTTTACCCCGGCTATGGTGTCACCTTTGTGTGGGCGTAGAACATAAGACTCAAAACGCATACGACGTTTCAGCAAGTCTGAAACGTCGTATGCGTTTTGAGTCTTATCGCGGTGTTTTCCACATCTCTAACAAGAAAGTATAATGCTCTATCATTGCACGATGCCGCTCACGTTCTTCGCGTGTGCCTTCGTGTGCATGCTCTTTATGAAAGTACAATAACGCGGTTGCACCCGCAATGGCTTTGGTAGAAACACGCATGCGGCGTACATAGTCATGTGCAACGGGGTGCCATGCTGGATTATCGCGCCAGTTGATATAGGGACAGTTGCGACATTGGTTGGCACAACAATAGCCACGACGGGTCAGGAAGCCACGTGTCGCCATATAGAGACCATCGGCGGTTATCTCCCAGTCATCCTCTTCCTCGACAGATACGTCCTTCATTTATGCTCCAAACAGATATTTTACGCTATTATACCATTGGGATATGTTCAATTTGCACGCTCTCGTCGCGTGACACATGACGTGCCTGAATACGGCGCATAGCATTCCCGATACGACGAATGCCCTCTTCAATATGCGCCATTTCGGGTGAGGCGAAGCTGAGTCGGATATAATGATGACCACCACCATCAACATGAAATGGTTCACCAATCACAAAGGCCACATGTTCAAGCGCAGCCTCGCGCAAAAGTGTACGCGCTCGCATATCCCCCGGCAGACGACACCATAAGTGGAAGCCACCGCCAGGGTGGTTCACCCGTATGCCAGCAGGCCAGTGGGTCGCAATGGCCTGCAACATACAATCCCTTTTTAGTTGATACTGTTGACGCAAATTCTCAACGTGTTTCTCCATCAACCCATGTTGTAACAACTCGGACACAGCCCATTGTCCCAATGCATTTGTATTGAGATCAAAAACCTGCTTATGCAGAGAAAGACGCTCAATCATCGTTGGAGGAGCTACCAGCCATGCCACACGTAGGCCGGGTGCAAGTATTTTAGAATAAGTGCTAAGGTACAGCACCTGTTCGTATTTGTCCATTGCTTTGAGCGGCTGATGCTCTTTACCATCAAAAAAGATTTCGCCGTAAGCATCGTCCTCAAGAATAGGTATTTGATACTTTTTGGCGACTTGCAATAAGCGTTTTCTACGTTCATAGGACAAAACAACACCCGTCGGATTATGAAATGTGGGTGAGGTATAAATAAAGCGTGGATGGCGTCGTGCAAGAATTGATTCGAGCAGATCAATACGCATACCCTCGTTATCCATTGGTACGCCGATGACGCGCGCACCCAAGGCGCGAAAGGTATTGATCGCACCCAAATAGGTCGGTACCTCCACAACTACCTCATCACCTGGGTTCAGTAAGAAACGACTGATGAGGCCAATACCTTGCGTTGACCCTGATAAAATCAAGACATGTTGCACGTCGATAGCTACGCCACGAGTACGCATCCGCGCTGCGATACCACGCCGCAGACTTTGCAAACCTTCCACAGGACAGTAACCAAGCGCACTTTGACGCGCCTGTAGCAAACCGTTGGAAAAGATGGTGGCAAGCTGTTCTGCTGGCAATAGATCAGCAGCGGGTGTTCCTGCTGCCAACGAAATAATTTCTTTGCGCTCGCCCATTGACGCAATTTCACTCAAGACCCGTGCATCTGGTCCAAGTGCCGCATCCTCGCCTTCCGCAAGTCCAAAGAGCCAGGAGGGAATGTCGCTTTCAAACGGTTCACCTGGATCGGGTACATAGGTCCTACGCACAACAGTCCCTCGTCCCACATGGCCTTCAATCAGACCCTCGCTGGCAAGCTCGTTGTAAGCGTTCATAACAGTGGTACGATTAACGCCCAGTTCTTGTGCAAAGGCACGTTCTGTTGGCAAACGTGTTCCCTCCGCTAACTCGCCCGAAAGAATGGCGTCACGCAATCCCTGGCATATTTGTTGATAGAGTGGAACGCCGTTTGTACGGTCTAACTTGACCAAAGCGTGAATCGGTGTCGTAAATAATGGAAGCGACGATTTAGAATTGGCTGTACTCTGTGACATGTTTTCCTCCTGATTGGCTCATACCAATCAGTGTATCTGATAGCAGAGTTGCTAGACAAGTGCCAATACCATAGCGAGCTATAGGCCAATGCTATAATTGGTGGGGTAAAGGATAACATTTTATGACAGACATTGAACAACGGATCGAACAGGTGCGTAACGACCGCGAGCATGGTTCGCGTTGGCTTGTACGTGAAACATTGCTCATACTGCGTGATCTTGCTCGCTCCTCAGATGGGCAGACACTATACTTGTATGATGCAGGTCGTAGCCTCGCACAGGCAAGACCTTCTATGGCGGCTTTAAGCAGTGCCGTTGGTCGCGTGCTCTCCATACAAGGCGGACCTAATGCAATAGCGCAAGAGGCTGAGCAGCTTTTGCATAACTACGAGACAGCGACCGCACATATTGCTGAGCATGCGAAGTCCTTGTTACAAGGTACGATTATGACCTGTAGTATTTCCGGCACCGTTATAGATGTGCTTGTCGCCAATCGTCAAGCGATCAAGCAAGTCATCACTCTTGAGGGTCGTCCACGCTATGAAGGACGTGAGATGGCACGTACATTGAGTCAAAAAGGCATAGCGGTAACACTGATTACCGATGCAGAAGCAGACCTCTTTATGCCTGAATGTGAGAGCGTTGTTGTTGGAGCCGACAGCATTCTAGCGAATGGAGATGTTCTTAATAAAGCTGGAACTGCCCTCTTAGGATGGTCCGCACAAGGGTACCATGTCCCGTTTTATGTACTATGCGAAACCTTGAAAGTTTCTTCAAATCAGTGGCAAGATGGAGCAGATTCCAGGCAAACAAATCTCGCGCTATTAGAGGAGAAAGAAGCCGAAGAGGTGATTGAACATTCAATTGCAGGAGTTACGGTTCGCAACTTTTATTTTGACCGCACTCCACATTCTCTTGTTACAAAGATAATTACAGAGCAAGGTATTTTAAGTCAACAGGAGATTGCAGCAATCGCGGTACAAGTGGCACAGAATAAACGAACTTTAGGTTTATAACAAATGCTCAGGAACAACAAAGGGACGACCTCTGTCGTCCCTTTGTTGTTCCTGAGCATTGTTTGTCTACGGGTTGTCGTGCAAGAATTTCTCGATCTCGGCCTGTTCGCTTGAGCTAAGGTGGAATTCGGCGGCGGGCAGAATGCCGTCAACCTGAGCTTGGCTTCGTCCGCCGACAATAGCACCTGTTACCGCTGAATTTTGCAGTGTCCAGGCGATAGCAACTACACCGGCTGAGACATTGTGTGGAAAACCAATATTGTTCAATAAATCGGCAAGTTGGAGGTTACGCGAAAGGCGTGGCTCCTGAAAATCAGCAGCCTTTTTACGCCAATCGTTATCGGGCATATTCTGAACACGTTTCTTTGTCATCGTGCCAGTTAGCAAGCCCGATGTCATTGGTGAGTAGACAATCACTCCAATATTTTCTTGTTCACAAAACGGCAAAATCTCGTTTTGTACATCGGGATGTACAAGCGAGAATGGCGGTTGCAACGAGTCGATAGGAGCAATCTTCTGAATGCGTTTCATCTGCTCTACATTGAAGTTTGAGACACCAATGGCACGCACCTTGCCTTGCTTTTTCAGATCGGCCATCTTGCCCCAACCCTCTTCGATATCTGGTTCTGGATTGGGCCAGTGAATCTGGTACAGATCGATATAGTCCACGCCAAGACGTTTCAGGCTGGCTTCACACTCGCGCTGTATCGAATCAGCTTTCAGGCTGTTGCCCTGCTTGCGATTCTCGTCCCATACTAAAGAGCACTTAGTGAAGATATAGGGGCGTTCGCGTCCCTTGATCGCCTCACCAACCACCTCTTCGGAACGGCCCAGGCCATAGACTGCGGCGGTATCAATCCAGTTGATTCCCATATTGAGTGCATGCTTGATGGCAGCAATCGAGTCCTGGTCTTCCTGGTTGCCCCAGCCGAAGCTCCAATCGCCACCACCAATTGCCCAAGCTCCAAAACCAATTGGCGTAATCTCTATATCTGTCTTACCAAGTTGTCGTTTGTGCATATCCTATGTATCCTTCCCTACGTACTATCGTAGTTCCTTCTCTATAACACGTATGGCTCTATGCTTGAGTAGACAAGCAACGTATGAATGATACAACATGGCAAGAGTGTCACGCCTACCTCGCAGAGGGAAATGCACCAAGTTGCTGAAGCAAACCTAGAGCATCATAGCTCACCCATGCCTCGGCAATCTTGCCATTGGCGATGCGATGAATAAAGATATTTTCAATCTTTACCTGCTTGCCTGTTGGAGGAATACCCTGGAACTCCTTCTCGTGCTTCCCATTGAATGTCCAGCGTGAAACTACTCTATCACCCTCAGCAAAAAGGTCATCCACCGTCGCGTGGAACGGCACAAACGTCGAAACAAAAGTTTCGTTCACCTGTTTGTAGACCGCAAGCCCTCCTTGCTGCCACTCTAGCGGAAATGCAGGATCGTGATGCTGATAATCAGAAGCGAACAATTCGTCCATCAGAGAGAGATTTCCTTGATTGATGGCATCTTCATAAAAACGATGAACAATGGCCTTGTTCTGTTCGGTTGACATGTCTTGTTCTCCTTGTAACATTCATGCTACTACACAAATATGTTTGCAGAAATAGAAGTTTTGTAACACAATTTCCAATGATCTATTTAGCTGAGAAGCGTAAGATTTACTTACTCCCAGGGCTTGAGAATTATTTTCCCTGTAGTGCTCCGGTTCTCGATCATCCGGTGTGCCTCCGCCGCCCTCGACAGGGGCAATTTCTGACTGATAAGAACTATGGCAGAACATAGTTATCATCAATATTGTCCCGTTGCTCACGCCCTCGATCTCGTTGGAGACCGTTGGACATTGCTGATCGTTCGGAATCTGTTAGTAGGTCCCAAGCGCTTTGTGGACTTACAGACGGGACTGCCTGGCCTTGGAACCAACATTCTTACGACACGGCTTAAAGGACTCGAACAGAGTGGGGTGCTTCATCGGCGTTACTTGCCTCCTCCTGCGGCCTCAATGGTCTATGAATTGACGGAGTATGGTCGCCAGCTTGAGGAACCACTCTCGGCCCTCGCACGTTGGGGAGCGCAATCGTTAGGAGCGTTGACCCCAGAACAGGTTATCAAGCCTGATGCCGTTATGATGGCAATTCATGGCATGTTTCAAGGTAAGCATGGACAGGCGACCTACGAAATTCGCTGCGAAGACGAGGGATTTCATGATATGTTTTCTGTTCAGGTCAACGGCAATACGGTTGAGGTAGCACAAGGAGCAGCGAAAACACCCGATGTCGTCATGAGGTTGGATGTTGAGACCCTGTACGCACTTTCATCAAGGCGTGTATCACTAAGCGATGCGCTGGCAAGCAGAACTGTTTCCCTCGAAGGAAAACCACAAGCCATCACGCATTTTATGAACCAGCAAGCGCATACAACACATTGACACCTTGATGCTTGTTTCTTTTAGCAATAGTCTGCCGATCTTCCGTAGGGACCCGATTGATCGCGTCCGAGGCGCAATTCATTGCGCGAGTTCCCCGGTGCCAAGTGTGATGATGAGGACCTCGCCCAATGAATTGGGCGTGGACGTCATCAATGCGGTCCCTACGAATTTATACTATTTTGTTTAACAGCATTGTCACGTCCACTGCAAGAGCGAAGCAATGTGCAGTCCTCATGATATACTGGATGCACGAGTTAGCACATAATCATTACCTAGTAAGGACACAGCAACAATGCAACAGCAACATACGACACAATCCACCTTCAACGTAGACGAGGTACGTAGCCATTTCCCGGCACTGGCTTCGGACGATATTTATTTTGATAATCCTGGTGGCACACAGGTGGCGCGTGAGGCGATAGAACGTATGCAACAGTATTTTGAGCATAGCAACGCCAATCATGGTGGTGCGTTTCGCACCAGCCTTGACTCTGATGGAGTAGTCGCCGAGGCACGACAAGCAGTTGCCACGTTCTTGAACGCTTCTCGACCAGAGGAAATTGTGTTTGGGCAAAACATGACGAGCCTGACACTGCATATTAGCCGCAGCATCGCCCGTACATTGCAACCAGGGGATGAGATTGTGGTAACACGCCTGGACCATGATGCCAACATCGCGCCGTGGCTGCTCATCGCTGAAGATAGAGGTTGCACTGTACGCTGGGTTGATATTCATCCAGAGGATTGTACGTTGGACATGGAGGATATGCAACGCCAAATCACGCCGCGTACAAAGCTTGTCGCTATCGGCTATGCCTCGAATGCTGTTGGGACCGTCAACAACGTAAAACGGGCGGTTGAGTTGGCCCATAGTGTCGGGGCATTGTGCTTCATTGACGCCGTACAATATGCCCCACATAAACTGATTGATGTGCAAGCACTTGATTGTGATTTTCTGGCGTGTTCAGCCTATAAATTTTTTGGTCCACACACGGGTATCCTCTACGGCAAATACGACCTGCTCGACAAACTTACCGCATACAAGGTACGTCCCTCCGGCAATCTACCACCCGATAAGTTCGAGACAGGCACACAGAGCTTTGAGTCTATCGCGGCAATACTTGGCGCAATGGAATACTTTGCCTGGATTGGCAAGCAATTTGGCGGCGAGACAGGACCGTTGGCACTGAGAAAAGGGATCGAGGTAATCGACGCTTATGAACTACGGCTCAATTCTGCCCTGTTAGAGGGATTGAGTTCCATACCAGGATTACAAATTCGCGGCATTACTGACCCACACAAAATGAGTCAACGCGTTCCCACCTTCTCGTTTACACTCGCTGGATGGAATCCACGAACCGTTGCCGAGAAATTGGCGCAAGAGCATATCAATGTGTGGGATGGTAATTATTACGCGGTTGCTGTGATAGAACGCCTTGGCTTAGAGCAACATGGGGGCATGATACGCGTTGGTTTGACGCACTATAATACGTTTGGCGAAATCGAGAAATTGGTGCATGCTTTACGAAGCATGAAGCAATAAATACTTTAGAGGTTTCACCAAAACATGCACTGAAATTATATATGGCTTCTCGTGCTCGTTTCGTAGGTGTCGTCTTGCAAACGACACCTACTAGTTTACCAACCTTGATGTGATGGATGTCGTAGGGACCACATTGATGGCGTCCATGCCCAATTCATTGGGCGAGTTCCCTGGGGTCATGATTGGTGCATCATGAGGACTGCACATTGCATCGCTCGTGCAGCAGACGCGACTCATCGGGTTCCTACGACATCCTTCAATCGAAAATTGGCAGACTATACTACAGTCTTTTTTCTCAAGACATTCTCAGTCCTCATGTGTTGCTTGGCAGCATGGAAGGGGTAGCGAGTTGCTCGCTTACCTGCCACAAACGTTGCCCAACCGCCTGATCGTAAGAACGACTTGGAAGACTTTCTCTCTTGACTCTTTACAAAGCACTTGCCAGTCACACCTTCTACTTGAGGAGAGGTTGCCAGGTAGATCTCTGTTTGAGCACCTTTCTCGACCGTCATTACGAACGGTTGGGTAAGTTTCGTAATCATAGCGAGAAGACCTGTCAAACTCGCATTAAAGTTATCGCTGGACATCTGACCAGGACTCATCACGTTCACCGTGACCCCTGTTCCTTCAAGACGACGAGCCAGTTCATACGTAGAGAAGATGAGGGCTAATTTAGCCTGAGCATAATTGCTCATTGCTGCATAGCTTTTCTCCCCTTGCAGATTGTCAAATGCAATGTTGCCAATTCTATGCACCTCGGAACTGACATTGACAATCCTCGCAGGAGTGCTCGCTTTTAACGTCTCAACAAGCAACTCTGTCAGCAAAAAAGGGGCTAGATAATTGACGACAAATGTCGCCTCCAACCCCTCCGAGGTAATTTCACGGGTACTATAGATAGCTCCCGCATTGTTCACCAGGACATGCAGATGGTGATATTTTTGTTGGAACTCGGTGGCTAAGTGGCGCACATCCTGAAGCAAACTTAGATTCGCAATCAGTAAATCAACATTTTCATTCCCTGTCTCTCGCCTGATTTCGGCTTGAGTCGCTTCGCCTTTCTCACGGTTGCGACCAACAAGCACTACCGTTGCGCCCTTGTTCGCCAGTTCTTTGGCTGTAATTTTGCCCATCCCTGATGTGCTGCCTGTAACCAGGCAAATCTTTCCTCGCATACTGATCTCAGGCATTTTTTGATATCCTCTCGAGAGACCATCTCTCACTTTCTACTTCTTGAAAGATGATCTCCCATGTTCTACTTTTTTTTAAAGAAGGATGCCGCCCGACGCTTCTATTCTCTGCCCGTTGATCCAGTAGGTCTCCTCAGAGAGTAGAGACGCGACGACACCACCAATATCTTCTGCTTGCCCAACACGACCAAGCGCGGTATGTGAGGCAATTTGTTTGTTAATGGCTTCATTATCACGAACCATGCCACCTGAAAAGTCCGTCGCTATAGCACCAGGAGCAACAACATTGACGGCAATGCCTCGTGGAGCGAGTTCGAGTGCCATATAGCGAGTCAGCACCTCTATCGCACCCTTTGTTGCACCATAAACACTACTGCCTGAGCCGGAAAAGCGTGCCAGTCCTGATGAAACATTGATAATTCGTCCGCCATTAGCCATTAAAGGGAGAAGCGTTTGCGTGAGAAAGAAGACTCCTTTGAAATGGACGTTGATTATCTGGTCAAATTGCTCTTCAGTCGTCTCAGTGATTGACGCATGAAGAGCGAAACCGGCATTATTGACGAGGAAGTCGAAATTCTCCCTGTTCCATATTTGTTTAAGCGTCTCCTTCACTGCTCCTGCAAAGGCGGTAAAAGACTTCGTATCAGACGTATCAAGTTGCAGAGCTACAGCTTTGCGCCCACTCTTCTCGATTGAAGCGACTACATCTTCTGCCTCTTTTTGTTTGCTGTTGTAGGTCAGGATAACGTCATTTCCTTTTGCAGCGATATTCATCGCCATCGCTTTCCCAAGTCCACGGCTTCCGCCAGTGATAATTGCTACTTTCATGGACATTCCTTTCAAGAATGTGTATTATTTTTCTTTGATGATCTGTCTTATCAAACCGCGAGTAATCTGACTGATTTCTTTCAACTTTTCATAATCGCCACTCTGCACCGCTTTCCAATACGCGACCTTGTGCTCTAAGTAGCGAAGATGCTCTTGCTTCTCAGCCAACTCTTGCTCCAGTGCTTTTCTGTGCGCTTCAAAAAGCGCAAGCTGTTGATCAGCCGCCGCTTTGCCATCTTTGAGAAGTGCGAAATACGTCCGCATATCTTCAATCGACATACCGGTTGTTCGTAAGCAAGCCAGTGTCTCGATATTCTGGACATCTTCAGCGGTATATCTCCGATGACCACTACTGCTGTCCCGCCTCACATTGTCGAGTAAGCCAATACGTTCGTAGTAACGCAGCGTGTGTTCGCTTAGTCCGCTTCTCTGAACCACTTCCTGGAGCGTAAAGTGGAGAGGCGTTTTCGTCTCTGTATTACTCATGAAGATAGTATGCACTACCTAGAGTGCTCTAGGTCAAGAGTTTGTTGTGTCTCTTTGGAAATTGGTCAGGATTGTCTGCATGAGGGGCATAATGCTTTCAACAGTGGGGTTTTTGGGACAAGCGGAGAGGTCTGGTAGGGACCGATTTATCGCGTCCAGGGGATGGGCACACATCCCCGACACAGAATCGTTGCCGACAATTTGCCCCTTCTAATACAACACATCGCCACAATGCTATGCATTGTGGCGATGTGTTGTATATTTATTTTATCTATCTAACGCTTCCAAAAGCACACTGCCCTCGGCAGGAGTGATGCGGCCTTGCTCAACCATTTTTAGAATAGCTTCATGCTTTTGTGTACTATTCGGCGCGTATCCTCCTGGCACGTTATATGGTATAGCAGCGTCAGGATGCGTCGAAGTTGTAGCCCAGGAGAGTTTGACACTACCACCAACAGTTAGATTGAGTGACGCAGAACCGTTGCCGTAAGTGAGTGTTGCCATATTGCCACACTTTGAGTTGACCGCCTCACCACTGATGGAACCACCAGCCATGACACGCATCCTCATATTTGCATCACGCGGAAGCCGTAATGTAGCATTCCCACCAACAATAAAGTTTGTGCTACTATTTGGGGACACGTTCGCAGTTGCGCTCAGGCTTCCCCCTATGTTACATGAGGATACTTGTGCGACACTTTCCAGGTCCAAGTTACCACCCACACTACTGAGCGAAACTTCTGCATTGGCACTATCACGTATTTCGCAACTACCACCAACAGCACTACAGCGAAACGCCGCACCGATACGTTTCGCACGGACAGCACTACCCACCGACCCAACGTGAACATGTTCAGCATGCATCACATCAAGGACAGCCCCTACCGCGTTTAGTTCTAGCAAGGAAATGTTCTCCAATACTGCATTTCCACCCACACCTTTGTTCTCAATCACTCTAGGTGCATTCACTACGCGAAGATTGCCCTCGGTATGTGAAAGCGTGACGGCTCCACTGCTATTTGTAATATCAACATTGCCAACACGCTCCATCGTTATGGTACCGTCCAAGTCGGTTACGATAATATCTGTTGTGATTGATGTCAAAGGGTTTTTCTCGTAAGGAACATATAGTTCGAGAGAGCCAACGTAGTCACGAATAAAAACGGTATCACCTTCGCTGTACGGTTGTGCCGTTGAACTCTCTTCAAACTCGTCTCGAATATGAACACGAATGCTATACTCAGGCCAGGGATGCACAGCTACATTTCCTGCGATGCGGCTTAACACAACGCGTGGGTTGTTACCTACGGCAAATGTTTGTTGTTTCATATGCTCTTCTCTTTTAGTTTCCTAACGCTTCTAACAACAGATCACCCTCATCAGGGGTAATACGACCTTCAGAAATCATACGCAGAATTGCCATACGCTCTTGAGTTGGGTCCGCAACAGGCGTCGTGCGTAGAGGGGGTGTTGGCTCTACTTCATCCATACGCTGCGTTTGCATCTGTGTTTGTGTAGATGCTGCAATGGGTTGCTCGTCGCTTACTTCGTTAGCGTTCATTGGCTCCATTGGTTGCATTGGCTTCATTGGTTGCATCGGCGGCATCGGCGGCATCGGTTGCATTGGTTGCATCGGCGGAATAGGCTCTATTGGTGGGATTGAAGACATTGGCATGGTCCGTGTTGCTGGTTCTGTGGGCGCGACAGGTGGCATTGGTGGCACTGGTGGTTTAGGGGCCGTTTGCGGTGGAGGCATACGCAGATTGCTTAACGCCTGCTCAACAGCTTCGAGCGCACCCTGCACACCATCAGCGGCGGCGCGCTTCGCCTGCTCAACAAGACGATCAAGACGTTCAGGGTCAAGCCTCCACTCACGATCATTGATACGCACATTGAGCTTGGAAACCGTCTCCGAGATGTCTGGCCCAAAGTCAGGTGTGCTGAACTCGAAACCGCTCGAACTACTGCTACTGCTACTGCTACGTGGACTCTCATCACCACTTAGGACTAGATCACCACCGACACGTAATTCAAGGTATGCTTGACCATTGCCATAGGTCAAATTGACCTGTTTTTTTCGTGAACCTTGTGACATTGAGGCGATAGAATGACCTGAGATGTTGCCGCTAACAGTGGCAGCAAGCGTCAGATTCGCGTTATTTGGTATCGTCACCAGCGCATCACCACCGACATTAATACGCATACGGCTTGAGACAAAATCAGCAAGTAATTGCAAGTCTCCCCCGATATCGCTGGCGTTAAGACTGCCTTGTAGCCCTGCAAATTGGGCATCATTACCGATGTCGGCGACCTGCATTGTCCCCTGTACATTAGTAAGCGAGAGGTCGTTGCCAATATCGTTTAGTGTCACATCGCCCTTGATCTCTTTCAAGATCAGGTCTGTACCAATATCACTTGCCTGAACACTACCACTGATGTTTTCTATATACAGGTCGCTGCCAATATCTCGCGCCGTCACACTACCATTGACGCCAATAACGGACGCGTCTTCTCCAATATCGGTAAGCGTCACATTGCCGCCAATGCTTTTTAGTATCGCGTTGCTTCCGATATCCTTGACCATCGCCGAGCCATTTATCTCACTCAAGACCACGCTTGTACCAATATCATTGAGTGTGATAGAGCCTTGTATATTGCTCAGCGAAGCTTCCGCACCGATATCATTGACAGTGACATTGCCGCCAATATTTGTGAGTGTGACTGCGTCCTCAATGTCTTTAATGTTTACAGTGTTACTTATATCGCTTATGATGACATTGCCACTTACGTCTTTTACGACAATAGATGTTGCATGCGGCACAGAAAGTTGCACGGAACCCTCGGTATTGCCTATGAGTAACGAGTCGCCTTGTTGCTTCAAGCGTTCAATCGTGTCGTTCGACTCTACCTGTACAGTTGCTTGCTCCCACCCCTGAATGATGAGGTCTCCATCAATATCTGCAACGACGATTTTTTGTACTGCGGGAAATGTGGTCATGTCTTTATCCTTCCTAAGCGCAATAAATTGCTGCCCCTAGCGTTCTTCGGCAAAGATTTCTAGTCGTTCGCCTTTTTCCATATCTTGTAGGTCCAGGAGACGCCCGGTGGCCCCGCCTTCTATACTTTTTAACATGTCTTCTAATGCTGAACCATGAATTTGTGGCATAAAGTTTACGCCTAGCCGCATACCTGCCCTGATAAGACGTATAGGAACAGTCGCCGTGACGTAGACCTTTTGTGCCCTGGCATTAAGCGTTGTGGCACGAATACGCAAGAGCCGATCTCGCCCACGCTCGGTGGCTCGTTCGGACAAAGAGTCAGGCTCAAGAGTGTCCAGAATTTGCGCCGCCTCTAGTGCCGTCACTTGCCCCAATTCGACCATATGCAGAATGCGGTTCCGTTCTTCCTTCGATGTTGACATACGCGTTCCCCCCTAGCTCTTCAGGAGGCGCATGGCTTCCTCTACACTAATCTCTTTCGCTGCGAGACGGTCAAGCACTACGCGACGGTCCGGGCGTCCATCGTTTTCTGGCGCACCACCTAAAGCTGTGACGATTTCGTCCAGGCGACTCCGGGCCGTGTTGTATGCAACGTTCATCTCAACCGCGAGCTTTTGTACATTGCCGCGATACTTTACCAGCAACTCAACAAACTCAAGTTGCTCTCGTGACAGACGCCCAATCCAACCAAGACTGAATTGCCCCTCGATAACAATACCACTATCAGGACATTCCAGCCGTGTGACAATCATCTCACCCCCACTTACCGGGTCCCGTGTAATCAACTGATGCATGTGTGAATCTCCTCCTAATAAAGAATATCTTCGTATCGTATGTCTCTGTACGGGTCTGATGATGCAATCTCCCTCATGTAGGGACCGATTCATCGCGTCCTCGTGATAATCCACCGACGAGAAGGACTCGATGAATCGGTCCCTACACCTCTCCGTCCTCTTGTATTCAAGAGGATTACACCTACTTCCGCAATGTTCTAGGGTGTGTGCATCATGCTTGTACAGGAATTTCTCGCCGCTCTACCCGCTCTAGCCATGTGCCGAGAGCAATCAGCAATGCGCCGGAACGCCCGATGATGTGACGAACACCTTCACGATTGCCTGTTGCCAATACCACAATGTGACGATGCTCAATCTCCACCATATGTTGACGCTGTTGTTCCTCCAACGCCTTCTCCTGTATATAAATGTTATTACACATTCTGATTGCTTCCTTTCATCTGGCATTTACTTTGTATTGGCAATTATTGCCATCTCAATAACAATATTTTCTTCTATAGACCAATAATAACATGCTACTACGATAAATGTCAATGATAATAGCAATTAAAATTAACACGTTGGTGATAATCACTATTTTAATATAAATATCTGTGCATATCTGCTAACATTGATGGATTTCGTAGGGACCACATTTATGGCGTCCGAGGCGCAATTCATTGCGCGAGTTCACGCAAGAAAGCCAGCAAGAGGACCTCGCCCAATGAATTGGGCTTGGACGCCGTAAACTCATGTGATGTGCAACGAGACAGGGACTGCTTACATCCGCTCGTTAAGAGGATGCAGACAGCGCCTGTTCTAACTTTGTGGCGGTTGAAGAGGAAGCAGCATAGATTTTCACCCGGAGATTGGCAGAAAAAGAGGTTTGCACATGGTCAAATTCCAGGAGACCGAGTGCTGGATGCATCACGGATCGTGGCTCATTAGGCACACCTTGTATATCATGTTGCTCCCACCATTCCCGAAATAGTGGACTTATATGTTGCAAATCATGGAGTAACTCCTCAAATGAGACATCGCCTGGATAGCGAGCGTAATCGGCACGAAATTGGGCTACCAAATTGCGCGCCTGCACCTTCCAATCAGGATCGAGCGAGTGTCCTTGCATCTGAAAGGAACGCCAGACCAGATTGAGCGAGTGTGGTGGAAAAGGCTCATCAAAGCAAAAGACCAGGTCAGCCGCCCGATTCCTGAAGAGAATGTCCCAACACCGTCCGATCACAAAGGCTGGATGAGGATTCAGCACGTCCACCACGCGTCGTAGTTCTGGGGGGACCTCTTCTTCCTCTGGTGGCACTTTCATAGGCAGAGTGTGACCTGCCAGCAGGAACAGATACTTCTCCTCTACATGGGTGAGTTTGAGTGCCTGTGCAATGCTTTCTAGGACAGGCTTTGAGGGATGAACGTCCTTTCCCTGCTCCAGCAAGGTGTACCATGAAACCCCGATATTCGCCAATTCCGCCACGTCTTCGCGCCGTAGCCCGGGCGTTCGATGCCTACCGCGTACTGGTAATCCTACCTCTACTTGAGAGAGCCGGGCGCGGCGGGTACGCAAGAAGGCCGCAAGTGCTTGTCGGCGTTCTATCTCTTCCATCTGTTTCGCTCCTTATCCTACTACTCGCAATCCTACGATCATGAGAGGTTGGTTATCTGAATGTCTCTCAAGCATACTAAGTATGTGATATCCAGGTCAAGCAAGACACGCGAAGAGACCTGGCAATACTTCTCTTTCGACTGTAGGAGAAAAGCTTTCATTCACAAGGAGTCAAATGATCATGAAAACTATTCTTGTCACTGGTGCAACTGGTAAGGTGGGAAGTCATTTCGTACCCCGTCTGTTGCAACGTGAAAATAACGTGCGTCTTCTCGTTCGCCGAGCGGAGCAGGCTGAGGCTTTCCACAGGCTGGGGGCAGAGGTGATCGTGGGAGATCTGAGCCAGCCAGAGAGCCTCACTTCAGCTGTTGCAGGAGTTCAAACCGTCGTTCATCTGGCAGCCTTCTTTCGGGGAACGGACCAGGAGCGAATCAGGACGACCAATGAGGACGGTGCTCTGGCTCTGGCGAACGCCTCCCTTTCCGCAGGGGTTGAGCGTTTTGTCTTCACCAGCACGAGCAATGTCTATGGTCCCGGTCATAGTCGGCCCGCTCGCGAAGATGACCCCCTTCGAGGAACAGCCACCTATCCGCAAAGCAAGGTCGCGGCTGAACAGGCACTGCTGGAAATGTATCGCACACGAGGGTTGGGAGTGCGTATCCTGCGTCTGAGTTTTGTCTATGGAGAAGGAGATACACATGTACATGATGCCTTGCCGATCCTTGATGAGTGGCATCCAGCAAAACGGCTGCATATGGTGCATCACGCCGATGTCTCGCAGGCATTGCTGCGTACTGTTGCCACTGCTGGGATCGACGGTCAGATTTACAATGTTGCCGATGACGCACCCATGAGTCTTGCAGAGTTGCGGTGCTTGAATAACCAGCCAGAGGGTACAAGTGACGCAGATGCCTCCATCAACGATCCATGGGAATTGATCGTCGATACCCTCCGCATCCGAGATGAACTAGGCTTCCGCCCCATCTATCCTTCGTATTATGCGGCGAGAGATGCGGGCGCACTTTAATGCCGTTGTCAGTGAGAGACCAGTCTGGTTTCTCACTGACAACACAATATTTCCACTCAGCACAACGATGCAACAATTGATGACCTACTCTGCGAACATTGCTCTCCAGATATCTTCTCAATCCATTCCCTCAACGCCCTCCTGGTTCGGGGAAGTGGTCCTGGTTACTCATCATTTAAAATGCTAGGCCATCTTTTCTGACCTCCTTAGCTCGTTGCACATATCATGGGATAAATGTGGTCCCTACGAAAACTGTCAATCGAAGATTGGCAGACCCGTACAGGTGTGGGAATTGGCTCGATTCGTTAGCTAGGCGAAACGTCAGTGTGTTTTGTAACGTGTCACTGATAGTAAACTTTTATAGTAGTTAAGAAAGAGAATATATATATGGCATCAGCACAATCAGCAGTAAAAAATTTTCAGAATACGTATCAACAAGGCGATCAGAATGTAGCTACGCGCAATGTGGGACAGACTGAACGTTGGATATCAGGGGTAAGTGGTGGTTTATTAGCCGCCTACGGTGTCTTTCGACGCGATTGGTTCGGCAGTGGTCTAGCCGTTATTGGAAGCGCATTGTTTTATCGTGGCGCGAGCGGTCATTCTTTCATCTACCAAACAATGAACATCAGCACAGCCGAAAAGCAGCCTAATTTCGCTCCTGGCATCCCTAAGACGGTATCGAGTATTCCAGGCAAACGTGGTGTGCGTGTGCAACGCTCAATGACCGTGAACCGCTCTGCGGAAGACCTGTTCAACTATTGGTATGACATCGAAAAGGCTCCACGCTACATGGATTATATCCAGTCGGTTATGAGAACGGGCGAACGTACATCGCACTGGGTAGCAAAAGGTCCGATGAATAAGACAACTGAATGGAACTCGGAATTGCTACAGGTCATATCCAATAGGTCCATCTCATGGCATGCTCATGGCAAACCGACAACCGCGAATGCTGGCAAGGTCAGTTTTGATCCCGCACCTGATGGACGTGGCACAATTGTAACACTCGAACTTGATTTCTTACAATTTCAGGGTGCGCTAGGCACTGGAATTGGCAACCTCATCGGGCACATTCCTGAAAAGCAGGCACTGGAAACATTGCGCCACTTCAAGCAAATCATGGAGGCTGGCGAGGTACCTACTATCGAAGGCCAAGCTACGGGCAAGGGCTACAAATAATAGTGGTGAGAACGGACAATCACAAGGGATTAGGACCTTCCCAAACCGCATTCGGGGAACGAAAAAGGCAGAGGGTGTTCTTGCTCACAAAAGTTACTTACGTAGAAAGCAGAAATATATGAAAGCATTATGCTGGTATGGTACGCACAAGGTGCGTGTAGATAATGTCCCTGACCCAAAAATTATTAACCCACGCGATGCCATCATCAAGATTACGTCAACCGCCATTTGTGGCTCTGACCTGCACCTCTTAGATGGCTATATCCCATCAATGGAAAAAGGCGATATTCTTGGACACGAGTTCATGGGTGAGGTTGTTGAAACTGGTAAAGGTGTTGAGAACCTGAAAAAGGGCGACCGTGTGGTTGTTCCTTTTACCATCGCCTGTGGACGCTGCTCCTTCTGCCAAAGAGGGCTAGTCTCACTCTGCGACAACTCTAACCCGAACGCGTGGCTAGCGGAGTCGCTATATGGTCAATCGGCGGCTGGTCTTTTCGGCTATTCACACATCTATGGTGGGTATGCAGGTGGACAGGCTGAATATGCGCGTGTTCCATTTGCCGATTTTGGACCAATTAAAATTCCCGATGGCCTAACGGACGAGCAAGTATTGTTCCTATCAGACGTTTTCCCAACTGGCTACATGGCTGCCGAGAACTGCAACATTCAACCCGGCGATACGGTTGCCATCTGGGGCTGTGGTCCTGTTGGACAGTTCGCCATTAAAAGCGCATACATGCTAGGTGCGAAGCGCGTGATTGCGATTGACCGTTTCCCTGAGCGTCTACGTATGGCGGCAGAGCAGGGTAAAGCCGAGGTGTTCAACTACGAGGGTGTAGATGTGGTCGAGGTACTCAAGCAGATGACAGGTGGACGTGGACCTGATGCCTGTATTGACTCGGTAGGCTTAGAGTCACATGGCACAAGTATTGATGCCATCAATGATATTGCTAAGCAGAAAACACGTTTGGGAACCGACCGACCACACGTCTTGCGTCAAGCAATTCAGGCATGCGCCAAAGGCGGTACTGTTTCCATTCCGGGAGTATATGGTGGCTTCCTCGACAAGATTCCCTTTGGGGCCGCTTTTGCCAAGGGCCTAACCTTCAAAATGGGACAGACACATGTGCATAAATACCTGCACCCCTTGCTAGAGCGTATCCAAAAAGGCCAAATTGATCCATCGTTTGTGATTACGCATACCATGAAATTGGATGATGCTCCTCATGGATACGATATCTTCAAACACAAGGAAGATGATTGTATCAAAGTTATCCTTAAGCCATAACAAAGAACACAGCATAAGGGGGCACGGTTGTAGATGCAACCGTGCCCCCTTATGCTGTGTTCTCCATTGTGAAATATATTCGCGTAACGCCGTATATATGTTGAGATTTTTCACGCATACTGTTATGATAGGCATTACCTTCTCTTTATTTTTATTTTGCAATAAACATATAAAGTTATTTTAATACCGCTTGAAAAGAGGCTTTGATGACTCGCCCACCGGATGTAAGACCTGTCTCCGATAGGCCCTCTTCAGCACTCAAGCCGACTTCCGCACTCCCTCTTGCCTCAACAGTTGTATTAGCAGGCTGGCGGCTACGAAACACATGGGGTATGTTGCTCGTGACAGGGCTGGGCATGATTGCCGCAGTAATGCTGGTGTGTGCAGTACCGCTCTATTCACAAATAGCAACAACCGCAGGGCTACATAATGTCTTTAGCACAACATCGGAAAGTTCTATTCTGCGTATACATGCGGCAATGGCTGGTATCTCTGCTCCGGTTGTGCAAGAGGTGCGTAAGCGCATCGAGCCGATCCCACAAAGCACGCTTACACAGTATCTCGACAAGGGCAATCAATTCTCAATTCAATCGCAGGGCTTTCAAATATATTCACCCAAACCGAAAAACGCTATTGACCCACTTGCACTGCTTGGCTATGACCTGGATCAGGCAACTCCACATATAAGACTACTGAATGGACGCTTGCCACTCGCGCAAAGCACTGAGCTTGAAACCATTATTACATCACAGACTGCACAGGATTTGAATGTTTCGGTAGGCTCGGTCATTTCCCTCAAATTCCAAGCCTTCACACTTGCAAAGTCCGATAATACAACACAGATTAGTATTGATGGACAGCTACCCATCCATGTTGTTGGCATCTACGCACCTGTCATCGCCAACGATGACTTCTGGCATGGTGTTGCGCTCGATCCCATCGTACAACAACAACAGCAAAACACTTCTCCGGTCACGAGCTATACCGCGCTCGTCTCCAACCAAGCACTCATGGCCGCGACAGTGAACACTATTCCGACAGCGCAAAAGGGTGTTGCTAACGGCATCGTCTTCTCATCGTTTGTCAGTGATCTCTACTGGTATTATCACCTGAATGCCAGCAAATTCACGACACAAAATGAGGACGATCTACAAAATAGCTTAGCAACTATGCAAGGGCGGCTGGCCGCCAATTATGGACAGATAGAGACAAGCCCTAATTATCCTTACATCCAGAGTGCTGATGTAAGTGGTCCAGTCCTTAGCACCTACGAAGGACCAGGCACCTTAGAGCGTTTCCGCAACCGTGTCAATGTGGCACTTATTCCCGTCACTATTCTGATGATTGAGGTGGTTGCGCTTATCCTATTCTTTACTAGCATGATGGCGGAATTACTGGTCGAGCGTCAGGCTGGAGCTATCGCGACCCTGCGTAGTCGCGGCGCGAGTCGTCGCCAGATATTTGGCTCGTTTGTGACTCAAAGTCTTGGGCTAGGTCTACTAGCCCTGCTCGTTGGACCCTTGCTTGCACTGTTTACCGTTTACCTGCTTGTGCTGGGCATTCTCGGTGCTACAGGACAATCCGCCCTTAACACAACGTTCAGCGATACACAAGGGGTTGTGCTGTTATTGGCAACCTACGCGATTATCGCTGTCGTTGTGGCTATCGTTGCCATGAGTATTGCGACCTATCGTGCGGTTGGCATTGATGTGTTAACATTACGGCGTGAGTCGGCACGTTCCAATGTGCGTTCGTTGTGGCAGCGTTTCAACCTTGATGTTGTCGCAGCAGTAGTGGCACTGGCAGGTTATGGTATCTCGCTGTACTTAAACACAATACCGGGTCTCGATGCACAGACGCGTGTGCTTGTGCAATCACCTTTAGCCTTGATCGCGCCAACATTTTTGTTGCTCGCGGGTATTCTCCTCCTGCTGCGTATCTTCCCACAACTGCTACGGCTTGGCGCGACTCTGGCGACGCGTGGACGTGGTGCTTCGGCGGTGCTGGCACTAGGGCAGATGTCACGCGCCCCACGTCAATCGGTACGCATGGCACTTTTACTTGCTCTTACGACTGCCTTTGCTATCTTCTCGTTAATGTTTACCGCATCACAAGCGCAACGCGTTCTCGATGTCGCCGCCTATCAAGTTGGAGCAGATTTCAGTGGAAGCATTCCTAATGCGACAACGGCACAAGCTATCACACACGACGAAAACGCGTTGAAGAGCATTCGCGGCGTCACCTCCGTCACACTTGGTTATACGCAGCATACGACAACGGTTGGACAAAATGTTACACCCATCGAAATTCGCGCGGTGGATGCTGATTCTTTCGTAAAAAGTGCTGTGTGGAATGATGCATCGGTCCCCTTGCCATCGCTTATGCAACAATTTGTAGCCGGACGTATGAAGGTGGAAGCAAGCAATATGGTACCCGCCATTGTGGACGATTTAACATGGAACAGACTAGGCTTGTCGCAAGGTACGAGGTTCACGTTGCAAGCAGGTCCATCGACGGCGACCAATGACGGCACCCTCACCTTTGTTGCGATGGCAAGAGTGTCACATATTCCTACAGTAAATGATAGCACAGAGCCAGGAGACAGTAATGGCTCCCCACTGCCAAGTGGGATCGTAGTGGATTACAAGAGTTACGCGGTCATCTACAAACACGTTATTGGACAACCACTGCCGGTAAATTATGTCTGGCTACGTACCAGTGATGATTCAGCGACTATTGCCAATGTACGTAGTGCATTGACGAAAAACGACCCACAGGTCAATCCTCTGCTGGATCGGCGCGCACTTATCGATGATCTGAATAGCGATCCACTCACCCTTGACTTGATTGGCGAATTGGCATTGGGTGCCTCCACTGCATTGCTATTAGCACTACTAGGCAATCTGCTGGCATCGTGGTTGAGCGCGCGTAACCGCTTAACGAACTTCGCTGTTCTTAGAGCATTGGGAACAAGTCCAAGGCAGGTCGCGAACGTCTTAACATGGGAACAGGGCATTATTTACATAACTGCTCTTCTACTAGGAATTATTTTTGGTGGTCTGCTCGCGTTCACCGCTATTCCTGCCCTTGTATTCACAAGTGTTCCAACGAGCGGACCGACCAGTGGTACAAACAACGGCGAGTTCTATGCCTTGCAACATATCCTACCAGTACAGATTATCGTGCCACTCTCGCTTGTGATAGCACTTATCGTGTTAGTGATAATTTGTCTCGTCACACTCGGCATGATGGTACGCATTGTGACACAACCGACATTAAGTCAGGCATTGCGCCTGAACGAGGATTAACAGCAACCCCTAATGAATTTTGACACCCGAAAACAGCAATGACGGTAGGGGCAGCAATTGATTGCGCCCCTGGACGAGCGAAGCAAGGTCCAGTCCCTGCATTGACGCTGGGGAGAGACCGCACCTCGCTTCGCGGGTGCGGTCGGGCGCAATCAATTGCTGCCCCTACCGAGGGAATGACCGTATTCGGGTGTCAATGTTCATCAGAAGAGCAATATAATAGAAAGAGTAGTTATGGCCCACTTTAATGAACCACACAATTCATTTCTTTCGGTAATAACACTAGCGTCGTGGCGGTTGCGTCGCACGTGGTTTTTGTTGCTCATCACAACTCTAGGTATCATCGCGGCTATTGTGATTACTTGTGCTGTTCCGCTCTTCTCAACGGTCACAACTACAGCAAGTGTGCGTGGAACACTACGTGAGCAACCATATAGCTCTCAAGTGAACTGCGACCTTACTGCACTAGGGCTATCTTCACACGTTTTTCATGATGTACAAAGTCAGCTTGACCCTATTTTTCAACACACGATAGGAAAATACCTTGACGGTCCTCCGAGCTTCGCTATCTCTTCGGACAATATAGATGCATCTTCCATTTTTTCCTTGCTCGGAAACCATGAGTTAAGCGTTATCTCTGCATCCATGCAAGAAAGCGCGTCACATACTACGCTTGTGCAGGGACGTTTACCCCACGTTACCAGCAAACCAAGCAATGATGTTGAGATGATGCTTACCCCAAATACAGCATTGGCACTACATCTGCATCTTGGTTCGACGATGAAATTAGGGTTTTCTATTTTTACCCAGCTCCCCTATCCATTCTCGCCCGACAACAACGCAGGGATTACGCGAAATGTTGTTTTTACGGTACACGTTGTAGGTCTGTTCACAGTAAACGAAACGAGTCTTAGTTACTGGCATGGGCAAAACTTTGAACCTTACTCACGGTTAGTTGACCCTTTTCAAAAAAAGTTTGTCACTTACCTCTCAATGCTGTTTCCCGTCGAAGGCTTACTCGGTCTCTATGATGGCCTTAGTACTCGTTATCATATCGAAACACCGATAGCAATGTTTGGGAACACGCTCTCCTGGTACTATTCGCTTAATCCTTTGCATGTCTCTGTGACGCAAATTGATGATCTCATCAAGCAAATGGCGAGTTTGAATTCGCAGATTAGTATCAAGTATGCGAATGCATCAGGAGCTTTTGGCTCAAGTTATGACCCAAACAATCCTCCACCTTATCCTTATGTTGCACAGGCTAATCTTGATAGTTCACTGCTCAGTTTTCCTGGTACGCCAAGCAGTTTAGAACAGGCACGATCTCGTATTTCGGTGTCGAGTATCCCAACATTTGTGCTTTCGCTGCAAATGGTAGCCTTGATCCTCTTTTTTGTCAGTTTAATGACCGATCTCCTGGTAGACCGTCAATCTGATGCTATCGCTCTTCTACGGAGTCGTGGGGCCAGTCAAGGCCAAATCTTTGGTGCCCTGTTCACACAGAGTATTGGCTTGGGACTGCTTGCTATTCTCCTCGGTCTCCCACTCACACTTGGCATCGTACTTTATATCGCGCAACACATTCTGCCCACGAACGCACGAGATGCGAGCAATATCATCACCGACAATCCTTTCCAAGCAATAATGATAATGAGTGGCTATGCTATCGCTGTCGTGCTGGTTGTGCTACTCACTATGAGCCTTTCCCTGGCGCGTGCAGCTAGAATAGATGTACTTTCAGCACGCCGCGATGCCGCACGTAGTATGCGGCGTCCTCTATGGCAACGTCTCAACCTGGATGTTTTCGCTGGTATATTAGCCCTCGGCGGTTATGGTGTTTCACTTTATCTAACCTCGATTGGAACCTTGCTCAGTGGCACAACAAAGGCCCTTGTTGCAGTTCCCCTTTCCCTGATTGCCCCGTTCTTTCTCGTGCTTGGTTGTCTCTTGCTCTTCCTACGCTTCTTTCCCGCACTACTACGTGTCGCAGCCTCATTCGCGGTCAAGAGTCGGAGCGCGGTCTCAATGCTTGCATTGGCGCAGATGGCTCGTGCTCCCCGTCAAGCAGTGCGGATGACGCTCTTGCTCGCGCTAGCTACTGCGTTCGCGCTCTTCAGTCTCGTCTACACCGCATCGCAGGAGCAGCACATCTACGATGTGGCTACCGATCAAGTGGGTGCCGACTTTGGTGGCAGTATTCCCACAAGTACACGCACGTACCAACTTTCACCACAACAAGAGGAGGCTCAATATACGAATATCGCTGGTGTTACCTCCGCCAGTGCAGGCTTTTCGGCCAACGCGAATGTTGCTGATGGCAAGACGCCATTAAATATAGCAGTTCGCGCCGTTGATACACAGACATTTGGCAAAACCGCGATCTGGCCCTCAGATGCATCAACACAATCACTTGCATCGTTGCTCTCACTGTTGAATACGAAACGTGTTGATGCGATACGCAACCATGTTGTGCCTGTAATTATTGATACAACGATCAAAAACACGCTCGCCTTGCATCTTGGCTCGACATTTACCATAACGGTCAATTCTGGCTCACAAGATGACGCGTTACTGGTCAGCGATGTATCATGCGTCGTCGTTGGCATGGTACAACGTATTCCGGCGACGAACAGCAACGAGACCACCATCAACTCAGCGTACTATACGCCAACAGGTGGTATGTTGCTCGACTATCGGACGTATAGCACGATTTATACGCAAGCGGCACAGGCAATTGGTGGCAACGGAAAGTCTCTACCGCTCAACTACGTCTGGCTACGTACTATAGACAACCCTACACAACTCGCACGTATCCGCGTTACACTTACGAATACAAACGCGTTACTTCTCACTGGCCTGAGTGATCGACGCGCCATTATTGATACTCTGCATGCCGACCCACTCACCATTACTCTGGTCGGCATTCTCAGCATTGGTACTGTTGCAACACTCCTGCTCGCTATCGTGGGCGATCTGTTAGCATCCTGGCTCAGTGCGCGCACACGCCTTACCAATTTTGCGGTGCTCCGTGCGCTCGGCACTTCGCCGCGTCAGGTTGCCAGTGTATTGACCTGGGAACAGGCACTTGTCTATATTGTCGGAGTACTACTGGGCATTGCCTTTGGAACTCTGCTCGCTAACACTGTTAGCCCAACCTTGATTGCAAATAGTAGCACTCTACAAGTCGGTTTACCGACACACCTTGTAGTTCCATTCTCACTGATTATCGCGTTTTGTGCCGTAATTGCCATCTTCGTGCTAGCACTAGGTATGATGGTACGCGTCGTCTCGCGTCCCTCCATGAGCCAGACGTTAAGGTTGAATGAGGACTAAGAGTAGAAAGAGGATACATGCCCAATTCAAGCGAACCCAATAATTCATTTTCGTCGGTGGTGACGCTCGCATCCTGGCGTGTACGACGCACATGGTTCTTGCTGCTTGTGACAACACTGGGCATGGTTACGGCGGTCGTCATCGCTTGTGCAGTACCATTATTTGTTACGGTCACAACCACCGCCGGACTACGTAATACACTCAATGCACAGCCAACGAGTTCTGAAATGCGTCTCGATACCAACACATTAGGCGCGTCAACACGTCTTGTTTCCGATGTACAACAGCTATTTGATCCGCTCTTTCAACGAAATCTAGGAACGGTGCTTCAACAACCTACTCAATTTATTTTAAACATAGGCAACTTTGCCATTGCCTCTCCACGATTACAGACAAAAACATCCGCATTGGTTACGTATGCGACATCAATACGTCAGGCTACTCCGTATCTCACGATGGTACAGGGACGGCTTCCACACAAGACGAACAATGCAGCACAGATTGAGATTATCTTGACGCCCGAAACAGCACAGTCATTTGGAGTCGGTCTTGGCTCTACCATGAAGCTAAATCTAACCTATTTTCTTCGTGTTCCAGATACAACACAACAGGACTACACGAAAGATGCTAAACAAGCCGTTGTTATTGCACGTGTAGTGGGACTCTTCACGGTTGACCAGTCTCATCTCGCCTATTGGCATGACACTGATTTCAATCCTTTTACCGAAAATAGTGGTGGTGCCGCGAACCAGAAGACGCAAGTTTATTCTATACTCACATCTGACACGAACCTACTAAGCTTTCTCGATAGTGTTGCCGCACAACAACATATCAGCGCGCCTATTATGGAGAACGTCGAACTGACATGGTACTATCACTTAGATGCTTCACGTATTTCAATTACACAGCTTGACATGCTTATCCATAATATTGCAGCTATTAAAACGACGATTGATACACAGTATGCGCCGCTAGAGAATTATAATGGCTTTAATGCTGACACATTCTCTTATCCTTATCTTGGAAATCTGAACCTCTATAGTCCATTGTTTCCCGATGTTGGCGATCCGGGAAGCCTGGGACAGTTTCAAAGTAGGGCAACAGTAGCACGTATTCCTGCGACAATCATTTCGTTGCAAATCCTGGTGCTCATCCTGTTCTTTGTAAGTTTGATGACCGATCTACTAGTAGACCGTCAAGCGGATGCGCTTATGGTGTTACGCAGTCGGGGAGCCAGTCGAGGACAAATTTTCGGTGCGCTTATGACGCAGAGCGTCGGTCTGGGGCTAGTGGCAATCGTTATTGGATTACCGTTGACATTCGTTGTGGTTGTAGTTGTCTCACAACGCATCCTGCCCACACAGGTACAAGACGCGCTCAACGTTATCACCAATAACCCATTACAAGCACTACAAAATGTGCTTGGCTACGCTGCCGCCGTTGTACTGGTCGTACTGATAACAATGGGCGTCTCGCTGCTACGCGTGGTACGCATGGATATCCTTTCAATGCGACGTGAGGCAACACGCTCGACACGGCGTCCCCTATGGCAACGTCTGCATCTGGATATCGCAGCAGGTGTTCTTGCCCTGCTTGGTTATGGAGTAACCCTCTACCTGACCACAATCGGCTCGTTGCTCAATGACACGATTAAAGCTATCTCATCGGCCCTATTCTCGCTCATCTCGCCCTACTTCCTGATTGTTGTCTTTCTCTTGCTCTTCCTACGCTTTTTCCCCCTGGTGCTACGTCTAGGCGCGTGGCTAACGGGACGTGGGCGCAGTGCCGCTTCAATGCTTGCTCTTGCTCAGATGTCGCGTTCTCCGCGTCAATCACTTCGCATGACGACGCTACTTGCACTCACAATCACCTTTGCCCTCTTTAGCCTGATTTTTTTCGCCTCACAAGAGCAACGCATTAACGACCTTGCTGCGTTTCAAACCGGCGCAGACTTTAGTGGCACCTTACCAGAAAATATTTATATTGCCTCACCTCAACAAGCCGAAACCCAGTACCGTGCAATCAAAGGTGTTACCTCAGCTAGCGCGGGTTTTGTAGGAACGGGTACCATTAGCAATACGGACGTGGCACTCACACTAGCACTACGTGGTATTGATACAAATACCTATGTACAAACGGCGATTTGGCCTACACAAGCCTCAACGCAATCGTTGCCTTCACTTATCGCGTTGCTTACGACGAAACGCCAGTACGGAATAAACACAGGTGTTGTGCCTGTGATTGTAGATGAGACGACTAGCGGAAAACTTGCGCTTCATCTCGGCTCATCATTTCTGATAAATAGAGATGGTGCCTCGCTCGCGCCCGATATGCATTGTGTGGTCGTTGGTATCGTTGCACATATTCCAACAATCGACACTACGCCAGCAGTCGGCACATCTACATTCTACGCACCCACTGGCGGCGTTTTGTTTGACTACCAAACCTATAATGCGATCTACATGAAGCAGGTACAGGATGCAAATAAGGGACGGGATACCTTGTCCATAAACTGGCTCTTGCTTCGTACACAAAATGATGCCAATTCGTTAGTGAGTGTTCGTGCCGCGCTTAATTCATTAGAACTTCACCTGTTTGAGCTTAGCGATAGACGTGCGCTTATTGACGCCCTGCATATTGACCCCCTTACGCTAACGCTTGAAGGTATCTTGAGTCTTGGTACTGTAGCAACACTGCTGTTGGCTATTCTTGGCGATCTGCTAGCCTCGTGGTCGAGCGCACACACGCGTTTGACAAACTTCGCTGTACTACGTGCGCTTGGCACATCGCCTCGTCAGGTTGCCAGTGTGCTAACATGGGAACAGGGACTCATCTATGGTATCGGTCTCCTGCTTGGCCTTGCCTTCGGCGTCCTGCTGGCAACAACTGTTGTACCCACGCTGATTTATTATGGCTTGAGCATCCAAAGCACATTACCCGTACAAATTATCGTTCCTATTTCGCTTATCCTTACCCTTGGAGCAGTCATTGTGGTATTCGTCATTGCCCTGAGCATGATGGTTCGCACAGTTTCGAGTCCATCTATGAGCCAAACGCTGCGACTAAATGAGGACTAATAGACGTATCTCTTCATAAAAGTAAAAAAGGAGTATTTATGCCAGAACCTCTCGTTGTATGTGATAATCTTGTCAAAATCTATAAAGTTGCTGACCTCGAAGTTGTAGCACTACAAGGGTTAGACTTGGAAGTGATGGCTGGAGAAATGATATCGATTGTGGGTGCCTCTGGCTCTGGCAAAAGTACACTCCTCAATATCCTGAGTGGCCTGGACGTACCTAGCGCAGGTAGTTGCGTTGTGGATGGGAATGATCTAACACGTTTGGGGCAGGGGCAACGTATCAACTATCGTCGCTTCATCGTTGGACAGGTATGGCAGCAGAGTGGGCGTAACCTCTTGCCCGAATTAAGTGCCGCCGCCAATGTCGAGTTACCACAAATGTTAAGTGGTGTCAACGCATCGACACGCAGCAAACGGGCACAAGAACTCTTAGAGTTGGTAGGGCTGGGTGCGATGGGCAAGAAACGTCCGTTTCAACTTTCAGGTGGTGAGCAACAACGCGCAGCCATTGCCGTTGCCCTCGCCAATGAGCCAAAGATATTGCTTGCCGACGAGCCAACCGGCGAACTCGATTCAGTAACAGCCTCCGAAGTGCTGCATCTCATGCGTGACCTGAACACAAGGTTAGGTCTAACCATCATTACCGTCACTCATGATCCCGCTATCGCCGCTGAGGTTGACCGCACCATCGCCATTCGTGATGGGCGTACCAGCACCGAGACGATACGGCGCGAAAACACGCTGGAGTCGGTCAATCCAAATGTGCTTGCCGCCAGTGCTGTAATCGGCCTTTCAAGCGAGACGCACCGCGAATTTATCTTGATTGACCGCGCAGGTCGTCTACAGTTGCCAAAAGAGGCCGTTGACAGTATCGCATTCAATGGACGAGCCGAAGTGCGTATCGCTGGCGATCATGTGGAGTTATGGCCTCTTCTCGAAGAGCCAAACGGCAACGACAAGCTCACAGGGCAAAATGGACAGCAGAAAGAGAGACGAGCATGAGACCAGTTGCAGAGATAGAGGTTTCGACGATTGCCGAGATGCAGGAGGTGACACGCGAGTTTCGCTCTGGCGCAGGTGTGGTACAAGCTCTGCGTGGCATCACACTACGCGTGTTGCCAGGAGAGTTTGTCGCCCTGCGTGGTCGCTCTGGTTCTGGCAAAACAACGCTACTCAATATCCTGGTTGGGCTGGATAGTCCAACACAAGGAACAGTTCGAGTACTCGAGCATGATCTGGTCACAATGAACGAGAGCGAACGCGCCCGTTTACGCCGTGAAAGCATTGGTATCATGTTCCAGAACGCGCACCTGTTCCCCTCGCTAACTGCACAAGAGAACGTCGAAATTCCTCTGCGTCTCGCACGCATGCCATCGGCTCAGCGCACAAAGCAAGCCCGTGAAGTGTTGGAGCTAGTGGGACTGAGCAAACGTGCTCATCATCGCGGCTTAGAGCTTTCGGGAGGTGAACAACAGCGTGTGGCTCTGGCGCGTGCGCTTGTGCATCAACCACGCTTTATTGTCGCCGACGAGCCAACAGGCAATCTCGACTCACTGACAGGACGAGACATTACGAAGTTGTTGCGTGACATCACGCACAACACAAAAATTGGTATGCTTGTCGCCACACATGATCCCGTGTTCGTCGCCTCTGCCGACCGCGTGTTGCAAATACAAGATGGTAGGATAACTGAATGATGTCAAAAGCAGTTGTGGACGTACTCACGCGTGAGTACGTCCACAACTGCTTTTGACATTATCTATAAGACAAACACCATCAAATCTTGCCCAACAAGAATAGTTCCCTCATATTTTCTTGCTACAGCTTGCGCTTGCAACTGCTTGGCATCAAGCTCGCGGTAAAGATGAGAACAGACAACGGTTTTTGCCTGTGATGCAACTGCGAGCGCAACAATCTCGTCATCCTCGATATGACCAGCGTCGATGACCGCGAGATCAACTCCCTGCAAAAAGGCAATCTCTTGCGAGTGAAAATAGGAGTCGCCAGTAAGCGCATAGGTCTTATCGTTATAGGTGAAACGCATACCGTGATTACCTGCTGGCGGTAGGCTTATAGACTCAAAAGTCTGTCCATCAATGGTAAAGTGTTTTTCGCTGACCTCGTGTATCACCAAAGCATAGGTTGGTTGCTCAAAAGAGGTGCGCCCAAAGATACTGATATAGCTATCAATCAACTTGTGAGTTCCTTTGGGACCATAGATATGTAGGTCGGTACGACGCTGGTTCTTACGTGACCACGCGCCCGCTTGCAGAAGTGGTATCAGGTCTGAGACATGATCGGGATGAAAGTGTGACACTATAACATGTTGCAGCATGTTTGGATGTACGCCGACATCCAGCAGTCGTTGCACTATGCCATGTCCACAATCGAAAAGAATATGTGTACCATCGAGGTCGAGCAGAACGCTTGATGCACGGCGTTCATGCTCGATTTGACATGTTCCGGTTCCTAGAAGCGTTAGTGTACTCATTAAACAAACGACCAATCTCCATATTCGCCAGTGTGCTGTCCATCTGCTACGGTTATTATATAAAATTGACCCGCCATAGAGCCACCCGTTTTGATGTGACCTTCAAACCGTATCCCCGTATCTCTTCCCTGCATCTTGACCGTGAAAACGATACTGTCATCAACTCCTACCGTTCCAGTAAACGGACCCGTAAGGCCAAGACAGGTACAAGTACCCTGTATGATACCCTTACTTTGTTGCACATGGTCAAGAGTATTTCGTGTCTTTGTACCATTCATGTAATCGTCACTTTCCCCCTGATACGACGAGGCGAGTGTTGGATATGGCGATTGGTCGATGGTAGGTGTAGGTGTGGGCAATGATGGCGAGGCTACTGGAGTGACCGCATGCACCACATCTGTATGCTGCAAACGTATAATAGCTGCCGTGATACCAGCTCCAGCTAGTAGCAAAATAAGAAAAAGACTTACAAATGAAATTAGTGTCGCTCTTTTCCTCTGTGCATAGAGTATCTGCCGTTGTTCTGCTAATGTCATTGGTAAAATATTTTTTTTGAGACGTGGTGTACGTTGCCCTGGCCGTATAAGTTTATCCGTTGTTTGGTCGCCCTTTGGCAAGCTTTCTTTCTCATCCTCAGCAATTTTTGCCTGAGCATTCAAGGCTGCCCAAAACTCGTCGATTGTGGCGTAGCGATCATCTCGACTAATAGACAGAGCACGACGAATAACATTGCCGACACCAACTGACAACTCTGGCACCAACTCATCTACTGACTTCAGTGGATCAACACCTTTAATACCCGTTACACGCGTCAACGCATCAATCGGTACAACACCAGTCAACAGAGTATATAATGTAGCACCCAAACCGTAAACATCTGTACGTGTGTTGGTTCCACCTCCATATTGCTCAAGAGCAGCATAGCCTGGGGAACCATGTCGGATAACGGTTGTGGTACCATCGTCGGTATATTCTTTGGCAATACCAAAATCAACCAGTACAGCATCACCACCTTTTACAGGGATAACGATGTTAGCTGGCTTGATATCTCGATGCACTATAGGTGGCTCTCGGTGATGTAAATAGCTAAGTGCAGAGACAATAGGCGTAAGCAGTGCCAGCACAAGATGAAGCGCGAAACGCTGGTCCGGTTGCTCTTTACGCATAACTTCCAGGTCCTTACCCTCGACGTAATCCATTAGGATATAGACCCGCTTGAGTTTTTCGTTCTCAAAAACGCGGTAGACACGAGGTAAGCCTTCATTATCGAGACGCATTAACACCTCGGCCTCAAACGCGAACTGTTCACGCCCTGCTCTATCAGGGTCAATCAGTTCTTTCAACGCGAAGAGGTCGTCCTTATTTCGTCTGTCCCGCACAAGATACACTGCACTAGAACCACCCTTACCCAGCAAACCCTCTACAGTGTAGCGGTCTCCGTTGACGTTACGCACGATAGAGCCTATAGGAAGTATTATCTGCTCGTTTTTTACCTGTTCTACTTGTTGCATTTTTTATCCAATACATAGTGCTTGTCTAACATATACATTATACCATACGCAATTATAAGGACTAATGGATTACTTGTACAGTCCAATAGTACAAATTTCTACAGATTTCGTTGTCATTTTCGTTAATGAAGAGAAGAAAGTATAGATTTGGTCTATTTTCGTCTCCCTAATCCGCTTCTGCTTCGTTATAAAAAGTAGGTACATATTTCTTACTATAAACTTATGATGTTATGGGTATATTGTTTATTTAATTTGGAGGACGCAACAATGAAGTTTTTCTCTCGTTCAAAACTCATTCTGCTTAGTATGGCGGCATTCACTATTCTGTCCGCTCTTTTCCTCATTCTTGGTATGCCGCTTGAGAAAGCAAAGGCGGATAGTCCGTCGTATGTCCGCGTCATTCACGCCTCGCCTGATATCGGCACGGCAACCGTCTTTGTCGATGGCAATATGCTGCTGAACAACTTCCAGTTCGGCACCGTTACACCTTATGCCTCTATACCAGCCGGTCCTCATAAGGTGCAGGTAGGTCTGATTGGTACAGGACCAGGAGCCGCAACTATCACACAAACAATTCAAGTGCAACCGGGCATTCCTTATACGGTTGCGGCATTAGGTACGGCGGCTACAGGTTTCTCTTTACAGGTTTTTATCGACAATAATCTTGTTGCAAGCGGGAGCGCGAAGGTTCGCGTGTATCATCTCTCTCCTGGTACTGGCACCGTCAATGTTACTACCGATGGCAACGCTGTTGTCAATGGCCTCGCATATCCACAGGCAAGCGACTACCTCTCCGAACCCGCGGGTTCCTGGTCTGCCGATTTCGTTGCATCCCAGAGCAACACAACACTACCCGTTTCAGCCACACTTGCGGCGAACACTATTACAAGCGTCTTCGCTATTGGCTTGGTAAGCGGTACACCAAAGATACAATTTGTTTCAGCACAGGTAAATGGCCTTCCTGGTGTCCCTGGTACAGGGTCAGACCCAACCTATCGTGCTGCACGGGATTTCGTACAACCAGCAGTATCGTGGCTACCAGAACTAGTCCTATTGCTCCTAACAGGTGGTTTCCTCTTCTATCGTCTACGACGCATTCGTCGTTCATAACGTTTTTCTTAAGATAAAAAGGCTGGTCAACCGTAGTGGTTGACCAGCTTTTTTGAGAGTGAAAACTGCTGAGCCGCGAACGACATAGCCACACAAAACTGGGTCATAGCTTGTTGTTTTTACCTGTTATAACTTTGACTCCACATGGTGTAGTATGTCACTCCTCGAAAGGGAGGATGGTCTTGGTGGTACATAAGGAAGTGTGAAGCAAAACGTGCTTCCTTCTCCTACAATACCTGAGCTTTCCACCCAAATCGTTCCACCCATAACCTCTACAAGCTCTTTGCTTATATAGAGTCCCAAGCCAGTGCCACGCGTTGCACCGTACAAATCGCGTTCCAAACGTGCGAACCTCTCAAACAAACGGCTCTTCTCTTCCGCTGGAATACCGGGTCCTACATCCTGCACACGTACACATACATATGTTCCTCCATTTCCCGCTTGATATAAGTCAGCACTAAGCGCAATGGGCGTATGAGGGGGTGCATACTTAAAGGCATTTGACAGCAGATTACGAAGAACACGACGGACATATTGTTTATCAGCTAGGGCTTGCAAATGTGCGGGGATAGTAGTGTGCAGAGAGAAATTCTGCAACTTACGAGGGTCGAATTGCTGCACAACCTCTTGCACGACCTGGGCCACGACAACTTTATCTAAGTGTGGTGTAGTACTGCCAGCATGCATAGCATCCAGAACATTGCTCACCAGTGTCTCCAATTCCTCACATCCACTTATCGCATTTCTGAGGAAGGTTACACGTTTCTCTTCATCCAGTTGTATGTCATAGGCTTGTAACAAATCCAGATAGCCACGCAGTTCTGTCAACGGAGTACGCATTTCATGACTGACATTGAGGAGTAACTGATCTTTGGAGCGGTTTATACGTTGCTGTTGTTTGTGCGCCTCAGTAATTAACCGTTCGGCCTCTTGTGATCTACGCTGAGCCTCTTCGGTCGCATCCAACATCTCGCGAAGATAGCTGATAAAGAGTGCGACAAGAATAAATATGAGTGACCCACTTAAAAAGGCTATAATGATATTGCGCGACCACGATATACTCCCCATATACAGCGTATTGAATATAGTGATAGTCAGAATAACCACAGTAACAAAAATACTTGTCTCACGTCGCTTGAATAGCCAGGCAGCTAATGCAACAGGCAACGCAAAAAGGCTAGCATCATGAGAATAGAAAAAGCTCGCAGTAAACAAAAGGAGGCATACCAGATAACAGAGGCAAAGAACGCAAAGCCGCATCCGATACGACAAACTGCGTAGGTTGTGAAGGGGTGTACTAAGGAAGTGCATCGTACATCGCTCCTTGTACTATTTTTCGAGTATCACAAACTCGTGACTTATATGTTAATTGAAATTAATATACTATGTCAAAGTGAGCAATAGCAGGGGTAAAATCGTATAACAGCTTGCATCAATGCCATAATTTTGGTATGCTAGTGATAAGGATTATTCTATTACAGAAAGCGTCTATACGAATTATTTATAACTCTCGGAGGAGACTAAAACTTATGGATACTTCTCTTCAACGCGCAAATCTCACTGCCGAAGAAGTAAATACGTCTCTCGCAGTCCACAATGAGGAACCTGCGGAGGGAGAACACCATATACATTTGCCTAATCCAAGTTTGTGGCCTCTTCTGCTAAGTGCCGCAATCTTAATTACAGTGACAGGTTTAATCTTTTTTCCCGAAGACCCGTGGTTAACCGTCGTTGGTGCGCCACTGGTCTTGATTGGTATTCTCGGTTGGGCATTAGAAGATCCAATGGGCGGCTCCGGCGAAACACAAGCAGAACTTTCTGAGCGCTATATAGCGATGAAGCCAGCAGAGATATTGGATATGGCTCGTAACATTGTGGAAAGTACTGTTACCGTCAGTAGTACCGCATATAGTACACATCCTGTACGTGTTGAGATTGATGACATCAAGGGTGAGAGTATTGTTCTGGCACTCTATGGCAAAGTCGAACTAGAGGCACAGCGCGACGCTGTGGAAGCCGCGATGTGGGAACTACCCAAAGTCACCAATGTTCTCAACTTCATCATTGCCGAGGACTCCATTCTGCGAGCCGCCAACGCAAAGCTCGACGAGTTACACGAGAAAGGCAAGCTCAAAGGCTCGGACAACATTTCGGTACTGGTCGAAAACTACATTCTCCACCTTTATGGCGATGTGCCAAACAACGACATGAAAATCATGCTTGAGCGCGAGATGATTGGTGTCTCAGGTGTGAGAGTCGTCGTCAACCACATTGGCCTCAATGAAGACATCCCTGGCAACCTCGGCAAAACTCGCAACAAAATCTAAGTAGCGCGTACAACAACAAGAGCGATGAGGCAACTTTATTTTTGCCTCATCGCTCTTGTTGCTTTATTCTTGCTCCCGATGAACAAACAGCTCGTTGGGCCTTGAGTACGTTTGCCGCTTAGTCAGACAGTCAATATTAACGAAAAGCGGACTCCACAACTATGCATAGTTGTGGAGTCCGCTTTTCGTTAATGCTTCCCTATCGCTTACGTAAGAATGCAGGGATGTCAATCACATCACCGGATGGAGCATTACGTCCACCGCGAGGTACATCGGCACCGCGGTCAAGACGACGAATTGGTCGTTGCTGTGTTGTCGCAGGACGTTGTGAAGGCTGTGCCTCTGGCTCTGGGACAGGAAGCCGATCATGAGGACTCATAACGTCACCTGTTGGCTCTGTATCCAGCGCGGCATCATCCAACTCAAAATCATCATCATCTATGTTCTGTAAGTCATCAGAGGCAAGTGGCATTGCATCATGTATTGGGAGCGGTGGCATAACGGCACGCTGACGCCCTGTATCACTTTGCATCGCTGGCGTTGGTGGCTTAACAGCGTATTGTCGCCCTGTATCAGCTGACAGTTGTTGTGGTTGAGGCCGTATCGCCTGCTGGCGTCCCGTATCAGACGGCAGTTGTGTCGGCGAGTATTGCGCTGGCTGCACACGCTGTGGCTGGGCCTGTCGCTCTGACTGTAACGGTCCTGTTGGATGGTTCGAGACGTTGACGGGTGGTGGCGTAATGGGTAATGCTCCATAACCTTGTGATTGCTGTGAGCGTTGTGAGACATTGTTCCCATTGTTGCTATGGCTGCTCCCATTGCCATTGTTGGTTGCAGGTGCCTGGGATGCCTGATAGATTTTGCTGCGATCATACTCAGGACGCGGCTGAACAACATACTGCGGCGTCGCGATTGCGGGTCGTTGGCTAGGCATGTTATCGAAACCGGTCGCAATTACCGTTATCTTGACCTTGCCATCGAAATTTGGGTCCTGCACAGCACCAAAGATGATATTTGCCTCTGGATGAGCCGCATGGTAGATTACATCGGCTGCCTCGTTGACCTCGAACAGAGGTCAGGTCCATCCCACCTGTGATATTGAATAGCACACCCCGTGCCCCACTGATGTCAATATCCAGTAAAGGGCTAGCGATAGCGATTTGGGCCGCGTCAGAAGCGCGTGTATCGCCAGTAGCCTCACCGATTGCCATCAGTGCGGAGCCAGCAGAAGACATAATCGTCTTCACGTCCGCAAAGTCCAGGTTTATCAGACCAGGAACGGTAATCAGGTCACTAATGCCCTGAATACCTTGGCGTAACACATCGTCAGCCAGGCGAAACGCCTCAGACAATGGAGTACGCTTGTCAGCAACCTGTAAGAGACGGTCGTTCGGCACAGTGATTAGCGTATCGACATGCTGCTTCAGATTCGCGATACCCTCTTCTGCTGAAAGGAGACGTTTGCGCCCCTCGAATGCGAAAGGCTTTGTAACCACGCCAACCGTCAGCGCACCAAGTTCACGCGCGATTTGTGCCACGATAGGGCTTGCTCCAGTGCCGGTACCGCCACCCATACCAGCCGTGATAAATACCATGTCCGAGCCTTTGAGTGCCTCATAGATTTCTTCGGCATTCTCCTCGGCAGCTTTGCCACCAACGCTAGGATTGCCGCCTGCACCAAGGCCACGTGTAAGCTTATCGCCAATACGAATGTGACGTGGTGCCTCGTTCAGCAGTAAGGCTTGTGAGTCAGTGTTGATGGCAATAAACTCAATACCAGTCATGTTGGCCTGGATCATGCGGTTTACCGCATTGCTGCCGCCGCCTCCGACGCCGATCACGCGGATTTGGGCGAAGCCTTCCATTTGATGATTTCCCATTGGTAACATATTCGTGGCCCCTTTCGGACGCGTCTCGCGCGCCCATATGGTGAGACAAGTCTTTCTTTAGCGTTCTTTAAGGAATGAATGCACGAAACCAACGGCCCAGACGAGCCATTATATCGTTTGTTGACCCTTCCTCTTCTGGCTCCTCCTCGTCAATAAAGAGCGAGGTGTGGCGCATCCCCCACAAAAGCAAACCAACCGCAGTGGCATATGCAGGCCGACTAATTGAGTCTGCCAGCCCATGCAAGCCTAACGGAGAGCCGATGCGTGCAGGAAGGTCAAGCGTTTGTCCCGCTATATCGAGAATACCGGGAAGTTCAGCTGTTCCACCTGTAATCACCAGGCCAGCAGGAAGCAATCCATCATAGCCAGATTTCTTCAATTCTTCATGCACCATGTTGAAAAGTTCCTCGACTCGCGCCTGGATGATCTCAGCCAGAAGCTTGCGCGGAACAAGGTCGTTACAATCTTGCATGAACTGCGAGAGGTCAATCATATCATCATCCGCAATAGTCGCAGGATCACAATGCCCATATGTAATCTTCAGTTCTTCCGCGACCGCAAAGGGCAGACGTAGCCCGATAGCGATATCGCTTGTAATCAAGTTGCCCCCAATTGGTAGAACGACGGTATGCCAGATAGCCCCGTCCGAGAAGACGGCAACATCGGTAGTTCCCCCACCGATATCGACAAGGGCGACACCCAGGTCGGTTTCACCATCTGCTAACACGGCCTCGCTTGAGGCGAGAGGCTCTAACACCAGGTCCTCAATCTCCACTTGCGCCTTATGCACACACTTGATTAAATTGTGAATAGAAGATACTGAGCCTGTGATGATGTGCGTTTCCACCTCAAGACGGAAACCCGACATCCCAATAGGGTTTTTGATACCCTCTTGCCCATCCACTACGTACCCACGAGGAATGACATGAATAACCTCACGGTTCGCAGTTAACGGAATAGCACGTGCGACTTCAATAGCTCGACTGATATCATTCTGAATGATATCGCGGTGGCTTGGCGAGATTGCTACGAACCCTTTGCTATTCTCCGACTCGATGTGGCTCCCCGCAATCCCAACATAGGCGGTGGCAATCTTTTTCCCTGATAGCCGTTCAGCACGGTCTAACGCTGCAGCGATGGAAGTGACAGTCTCTTCAATGTTCACCACCACGCCTCGGCGCAATCCCTGTGAAGGGCAGGTGCCAACACCAACAATGTTCAGCTTCCCGTCGCGGTCCAACTCGCCAACCAGGACACAGATTTTTGTTGTTCCAACGTCGATTCCGACGATCACCCGCTCTTGCACCTTGACGCTCCTCCTTTTGGGCGGTTCAGTTGTGAGACGCACTACAATGATCTTGCGAGACCTACTCTCGCAGTGTTACGAATGTGACATCTGAGCCAGTGTCACAAGGCAGGAACAAGTCCCGCCGTTATCCATTCTTCAGTGTATACACTGGATGCAAACCGTAGCGCAAGTCAATAGTAGCAAGTGGAAGTTGCTGCTGTTGCGCCAAGGCGACAATTTTCTGTAGTTCGGTCAATTTGTTGTCTAAGGGATTGCTGTCGTGCGCGCTCCCTAGATAGGCCAGCCAACCATCAGGACTCTCTACAACATACGAACTTCCCGACGGAGTAACGTCATAGCGTAGTTTAAATGTTGTGATACCTGCAACATGTGGCAAGCGATTGAAGACATTGACCGCAAATGCAATGTCATTCTGGCTCAAACGCGTCCCAGGGTTCAATACCTGCCCCTTACCACCATTACGCGTATCCACCACTGTCAACAAGTGTTCAGTCCCAACGGTTGCACTGCTCGGCGCAATGACCACACCTTGACTATCCACACTATAGGCACCACGCTGTGTCTGCCAGAGCAGGACAGGCACTCGCTCCGTCACCGTGACCGTCAATTGGTTGGGCCAATTTTTGCTAATGACGGTTGAAGACACAACTGGATAGGCGTCAACCTTTCCCACTAACCCCCCAACGTTGACAAGAAAAATGTTCTGCCCCTGCATGCCCATACGCTGAATGTTATTAATCAATACAGCGTTGTGTGTTCCTACGACATTAACCTGCTCGATACGGAAAGCGTTACTGGTAAAGGTAAAATCTACCGCTAGAAAGATCACGACGACGATAGCAAAGAAGCTCAGGATACGCCAGATAAGCCCTTTACGTAGTTCTTTTTTTCCACTACGTGTTGGAATAGGTGAAACCTCTGCCTGTTGTGAACGCTGAACTGCTCTCATACGTCCACTCGATGCTCGCAAGCCCGTTTGTGCATAGGTACGCGCTACAATTGGGCGCGCCTCGCTGACGTAGCTTTGTGGGCGTGAGCGCGCACGACGCAGTTGCTCCTGCCGTTGTGCGAAGCTATTCCATGCCGACGAAGGGTCTTCCTCTGGAACGGTTACGACGCGCTGCAACTTCATATGCTCCAGTACAGGCTCCTGATGGGCGATTCTTTGTGCTCTTGGCCCACGCTCACCCTGCTGACTTCGTGCATTGGGTAACTGCACATAGGAATGATTTGCTCTCTGCTCTCGTAATGGTTTTTTCTCTGTCATGTCGTCACCTTCTTCCATTCGCCACGCAATTCGACCTCTAATTCCATATCCACACCAAACTGTTCGCGCACGCGAGTATGAGCTGTCCTGATCAGTGCCGCGATATCCGCCGCACTCGCACCTCCTACGTTGACAATAAAATTGGCGTGACGCTCCGAGATTTGCGCCCCTCCATAAGTCAATCCTCGCATCCCTACCGCCTCAATGAGACGCCCTGCGTAATCCCCCTCAGGATTTTTGAAGACTGAACCAGCACTTTGCTGCGGTGGTTGCGTCCTCTTCCGATGTTGTTTATGCTCATCAATAGTTGCACGAAGCATATACGGGTCCATATGATGTAAACGAATGCCCAGTTGCACGATAATCTCCGCTGGTTCAATCAATTTTCTTGCTGCCGCTAGCGGATAACCTTGCTCATCAAATTGCACACGACGTTGTGCGCGAAAGCGACTATGACGGTAACTCAACTCAATCTCATCATGCTGGTAACGAACCAGTTCTGGCGTTGCTACCGAAGTTGCATTCAACACCTCCACCCACAGAAGCACCTCACCAAGATCACTCCCATGAGCACCTGCATTACTAATTACCCCTCCACCAAGTGTACCTGGAATGCCTGGACCAAACTCTAAACCACCCCAGCCAAGTGGCGATAGGTCGTTCAACAAGCGCGGCCAGCTCACGCCAGCACCTGCTACTAATACAGCCTCATTATCGCTTTGTTCTTCAATAATATAGTTATTCAAGGCTACACGAGCGACCACACCACGTACCCCTGCGTCCGCGTACAGGACATTTGTGCCATTGCCAGTGATCAGCAGCGGCCAACGCCGTTCGGCACACAGTCCCACGACCCCTAATAAGTCCTCGCGTGTTGTGAGCGAGACCCATATATCCGCAGGGCCACCCACGCCAAAAGTGCAGTGGCGTGCAAGTGGTTCATTGCGCCGAACTCGCTCTCCCAGGAGAGTGCGTAACTCGGTATATGCTGTCTCAATCTCAAACGTCATAATGTATTTCCTCTAGGCTCTTGCGACACGTTCTTGTGCCAATAATTGCTCAGTTACGGTGTAAATATCTCCTGCTCCCATTATCAATAAAATGTCTCCTGAACAAAGGGTCATTTGCACCATACGCGCTGTTTCCTGCACACTTCCACCATGCAACACCACTGCACCCTCTTTAAAGTGTTTCCTCTGCGCTATTGCATTCACTAAGTCACGCGAGGAAATGATACCTGTATCACGCTCACGAGCCGGAAAGATATCGGCGATAATCGCTACATCTGCCTCGTCAAACGCCTCTAAAAACTGAGTAAAGAATGTTTTCGTTCTACTGTACATATGCGGTTGATAGACCGCGACAATTCTTCTGTTTGGATAGCGTTGACGCGTCGCCTTTAACGTAGCAGCTATAGCCGTGGGATGATGCGCGTAGTCGTCAACAATCATCACATCGTCGAGCGTCTGTCCATTGACCTGCAAGAGTCCCTGCTGCCGTATTTCAAAACGCCGACGAATACCACTAAAGCTCTCAATCGTCCTGACCAACGTTGTTATATCAGCACCTACCATTTGCGCTGCTACCAGTGCCGCCAATGCATTCTCGACATTATGCAATCCTGGTAGTTGCAGGTGTATCGCTCGATCTAATAGATCAACACCGTTGCTTCTAACCCTAAAACTTGTTTCACCATCCAGATGCACATCATATACTTCAAACGTTACATCTGACTGCTGTGTGACAGAATGCAAGCCTTCGACCGAATACGGAATAATACGTCCAGTCCAATCATGCAACCGTGCAAGCAGGTCTTGGCAGCCAGGACTGTCATTATTGACAATCAGTGTCGGTGGTACATGCCAGTTGCTTTGCATGTCCATGCCACGTATAAAGTGTTCAAATGCCGCTAGAAACGCTTCGTAGTCCGCGAAAAACTCTGGATGCTCAAACTCTAACGCTTTTACAACCACCACGCGAGGGTGATAGTGCCAGAAGTTATGATTGAATTCGTCGGCCTCGTTCACTCCGTACTCGCTCTTGCCAATACGATAATTTGCTCCAAAGCGTGGCACAACTGCACCGATCTCACACGTTGGGTCAAAGCCCGCGTCGGTCAACATCAACGAGAGCAACGCTGTCGTGGTACCTTTCCCATGCACACCGCAGACCGATAGAAGCAATTTATCTTTGAAAAGCTCTCCAAGCAGTTCTTGCCAGGTAATAACCCGTACACCGCGCTCCTGGGCCGCTATCAATTCTGGATTATGCGAGTTTAGTGCGGTCACGGCCGGACTAATTACTAGCGTGTCCACGTTGTTCAGATGCTCGGCAGCATGTCCAATCTGTACCGCAATGCCCACTTGCTCTAACGCTCGCGTTGTGGCCGACACATTCTGGTCACAGCCCGTAATGATTTCACCCGCCTGCTGCGCCATTTGCGCGACAGCCGAGATGCCTTGTCCACCTATACCCATGAAATGTAAACGTGATTGGCTCAAATGCGTGTGACCTCATACTTGCTAAGCATCTTCGCTACAGTTCCTCTGGCAACAGAGACAATAGTTTCTACGATATCCTGCGTTGCGTCCGGCTTCGCAAGTTGCTTAGCTGCCTCAGCCATTGTCTGTAAGTAAGCAGGCTGCGATAGTATATATGTTGTACGCTCTATCATAACTTCAGGTTTCAATAAATTGTTTAGGATGACTTCTGCCGCATGTTCGCGTTTGAACATTTCAGCGTTCGCCTCTTGTGGTGAACTGCCTAATGCAGGTGGCAAGGGAACCAGAATGCTTGGTTTTCCTAATACTGCCAGTTCGCTTAAGACCGACGCACCCGAACGACATAACACCAGATCAGCAGCTTGCAGAGCTAATGGCATCTCCTCATCCATATATGGGACTAAACGGTAGCGTTGCCTAATCTTATCTGTAACACCAGTTAAGGTCTGTGCCGAGAGATCGCGTGTCTCATTGAAAAGATTGCCACCACTGATATGAAGAACCTGACAGTGTTGTAATAGTTCTGGTAGTGCATGACAAACTGTTTGATTGAGATGTCTTGCTCCTTGACTGCCGCCCGTTACCAACACCAATGGTATATCTGCCGCGAATCCTATATTCGTTCGCGCTTGCTGTGGCGAGACGTTGTGTACATCCAGGATAGCTTGCCGGATTGGGTTGCCAAGTTGCAGTGTCTTCTGTGAAGGAAAGTAGCGCAATAAATCGGCAAAAGCTACTGAGATACGTGTTGCGAGTGGTGCAAGCAATTTGTTCGATAGGTTTGGTGGTACGTCTTGCTGGTGCATCACAAGTGGTGTCCCTGTAAGACGCGCTGCGACACCCGCAGGAACTGCTACGTAGCCGCCACTGGTAAAAGCTACGTCTGGTCGAAAGGCGCGTACAATGCCAATTGCTTGCGCCATACCAACGGGTACCCGTGCAACTCCTACCAGGGTACGCCATGAAACGAAACGCTGGAGTTTACCAGCTCGAATTGTCTTAAAGCGCAGACCCGCTGCGGGAACAAGACGTGTCTCTAAACCATCGTCGCTACCGAGATAGAGAATGTCCGCATTATAGTGTTGTTGTAAGTGCAGTGCCACCGCCAGGGCAGGATAGACATGCCCTCCGGTGCCACCACCAGAGATAAGAACGCGCATAAATGTCCTATAGTGGCACGCATTATCGTGCCTGTTGTGTATCCGGTTTTTTAATCGTCATAGTTACTGTGCGCTTCAACGCAGAAGTTTCTGGCTCCTGAGTATAGCGCGATATATTGAGCAGAACCCCCACCGCCGCCATCGTAATGATAAATGAAGAACCGCCATAGCTAATAAACGGTAAAGGAACGCCTGTATAGGGAATAGAACCCGTTGTTGAACCAATATTGATCATTGCCTGTAGCACCAGCCAGGTTGTAATACCTGCTGCTAACAGCGAACCATACATATCTTGTGTGCGGCGCGCCAATCGAAAACCGCGAAACGCTAGGAACAGAAACAAAACGATAATGGCAGTGCAACCGATAAACCCTAACTCTTCACCTATAATAGCGAAGATTGAGTCGATCTGTGGCAATGGCAGGTAGCCAGTTTTCTGCCGACTCGCCCCCAGCCCTACCCCAAGCCAGCCACCAGAACCAAGTGCTAATAGTGATTGATATAATTGCAGATTAATACCTGTCACATCGTTAAACGGATTCACAAACCCGGTCAAACGCAATAAACGATAACCTCTAAATGCTTGCGTGGCAAAGATAAGGCCGCCACAACCCATTGCTAACAAAAACTGCACAATATTAGCACCCGCCGAAAAGAACATGACTGTCGTAAGACCAGCAATGATAATAGCTGTTCCCATATCATTTTCAAGCAAAACCAGACCTAGAATAATGCCAACAAGAATAACAAATGGAGCTAACCCATAAAGAAATGTACTTACCTGACTGCCTTTTTTTGCTAGCCAATCAGCGATATATAGTGCGAGAACTAGTTTAATCAGTTCGCTTGGTTGAAACGAGAAAAACGAACCGAAGCCAATCCAGCGTGATGCACCATAGGCACTTGTTCCGAATTTCAGTACAAAGACCAGCATAGGAAAGGTAATTATTAAACCAATTAATGAGACACGCCGCCAGAAGCGATAGTCGATTCGCATGGTCACGAACAATACGACAACACCGAGCAACGCCCAGATGACCTGCTTCTGAAAGAAGTAAGAGGCATCGTTATAGTACCTTGCTCCAATAAACGAGCTAGCACTATAAACCATTACCAGGCCTATACAGACAAGAACCAGAACAATGACAAGCAACCAGGGGTCTATCTTGCCAGCCACGCGAGGCAGGCGCATCTCTAATTCGTCAAGTTTCTTCTGCTCATCTGTACTAATTGCTTTAACAGGTTTGCTCACCACGTTCGCGGCCGGACGATCCTCAACCGCTTCCATACGTGAACGCCAGCTTGCTGTCATACCCGTATGTTGGGGCGGCTCTTTGACCGCTCCCATATTCGCAAACTTTCGTACCTGCTGTTTTGGCAACTTTTTCCCAGGTAGCGGCCCAGGTCGTACCAGCGTACTCTCAGCCGCGAAGCTCACGCGCTTAGAGTTGTATGGATTGCGTGTTGTGCTTTTGGTCCGTGACGCTTTCTCCTCCTGACGCTTTGCGCGTCCCTGCTCCGCCGAAGCTAGCGCAGGCGAGCGCAAGACGGGAGGCGATTGATCGTTTTGTTTCGCTCCCCTGACCTGCTTCTCATCGTCGCTCTTTTTTTGCTTATCGCGTAGCATACGTTGGTCCCTATTTCTAATAATCGCGTTACAAACAATAATTTAGAACTTTCGTCCCTAAAAGACTTGACATAGAACAAATTTTCAAGTATAGTTCTTTTATAGAGAACTTGCTTAAAGTTCAGGATGTTGAGGTGACTGGTCCTGCATACAATGCAACAACTGCTCTACATCTGAATCGCTGATAGGTAAATGAACTTTTTGCAGATCGACTGCCTTCACACCGTAGGAATGAAGAAGTGAACTCCAAGGATCGCTCTCAAGTGCTGGTATGGCATTGTTGCTTGCCATAGACGTCTCTGTCTGCTTCCCTAGCAACTCTAACCATGCATCACTCAATTCCATATCGGCGTCTCTATCTTCTTGCATAAAAACCTTCTTTACTTGTTCCTAGCACATTAGGTACAACACATCAGGACCCTGCGGGTAAGTCTGATGGCACATTGTAATGCCACATCAGTTGTTCCGCGATAGATTTCCATAATGGTGCCGCCGCTGTGCCACCAAAGATAGCTGTGCCACCTGCAATTGTTGCCGATGGACGATCTATCTTGACCAGAATCACAAATTGTGGATTCGAGGCGGGCAGAAAGCCCGCCATCGACGCCTCTGTCTCTGTATCTGGTAAACCCTGTACCGTCGCTGTGCCCGTCTTCACCGCCACGCTATACCCTGGAAAAGTCGCCTGTTTGTTATAGTTTGCCGCACTCACCAGCATGCCAGAGAGCAATTTTGCGGCATTCGCACTAATCACTTGATGCCTTACATGAGGCTGTGTTGTCGTTATATGTCCATTATCATTGATGGATTGCACGAGATAGGGTTGCATCATCACTCCCCCGTTGGCAATCGTTTCGTACACCATCGCCATTTGAAGCGGCGATGTAGAGATAGCTTGCCCAAATGCTTGCCGTGTCAAATCTGTTATCGACCAACTACCAGGATCCGTTGTATTAGTCCGATAACTTCCCACCTGCTCTGGCCCATCAATGTTGAATGCCTGCCCAAACCCAAAGCGTTGCACATAAGGATAATAGTGGCTTGGACCAAGAATGTTATGTGCAACATATGCTGTACCCACATTAGCGGAATGCTCTAACACCTGTGTCATCGTCTCCACGCCATACGGCTGAAAATTCCAGTTCGCTACTGGTGCCGCATCAGGAAAAGAAATCGTGCCGTTATCGGTAAACGATGTATCAGGTGTAATCAAACCTTGATCGAGACCAGCAGCCATTGTTACAGCCTTCATCGTCGAGCCTGGTTCATAGGTACAATACAGTGTTGGATTAAGATATACAGAAATACTATTGACACATCCCTTTTGCGAAAAGGAGTTGCTGTAATGATTTGGGTCAAAGCTTGGCGCACCTGCCATTGCAACAACCGCGCCTGTACGGGCGTTCAAGACAATAACAGATCCGCTTTGTGCCTGTAACTTTTGGATGGTCGCCACTAACGCAGTCTGCGCGATATACTGCATAGTGCTATCAATCGTCAACGTAATATTTGCGCCTGGGACTGGAGCCTGCCCTGAGCTTGCTCCTACTGTGAGCGGATTACCGTTCAGGTCTCGCTCAGCAGTGAGGCTCCCATCCTTGCCAGCAAGTAGCGTATTATATTTTCCCTCGATGCCATATTCACCTGTCGCATTCGTATCAACATAGCCCAATACCTGTGCCGCCAGGTCTCCCCCTGGATATGAGCGAATAGGACTTTGCTGCAAGAAGACATCGGGCAAGAGTGCAGACATTGCGTGCAACTGCTCACTCTGCTCCGGTTCAATTGGTTGGCGGTTGACACGCAATGTCCAAAGATCAGAGTCATAGGCATTGATGAGATTGTCTTCCGAGATATAGGGCACTACTTGATGCAGAGTATGTATGAGTGTCACCCACTTGTCATGCGCGTTGTCATCATGCTCATAGTCTATACGAAACTGTTTTGGCTCAATATAGACATCATCGCGCATAACATTTGTCGCTAGCAGATGCCCCTGTGCGTCAAAAATCAGACCACGTGGAGCTAACAACGGCAAATTCTTTGTATGTTCATTGGTCGCTAAACGCGACAAACGTGGACTGTTCAATACTTGCCAGTAGTACAAGCGACCGAGCAGGAGCAACATGCCGCCGCAAACAAGCACGAAAACGAACATCTGACGATGCCGCGCGCGTTGCAGTTCTCTATTCATGTTGACCTCCTTACATCTAGTTCCTACGGTTGTATGCTGTTCTGCACATCATTCTGAATAGGTAACAGGTTTTTCACAGAAATCACTTGTATGTTTTTAGGGTCTGATGGTATCAACCCCATATGTTTGGCTTTTTCCGCGATATATGCAGGTGATTGCTCTTTCGCAACCGTATTTACAAGGTCCTGATTCTGACGTTGTAGTTTGTCTTGCTGCGCCTGTATTGTTTGAAGTTGCTGATTGGATGCAACCGCCTGTCCCACCTGGCTGAGATACAGGACCGCCATCAGTCCAATTAACAATACACTGGTGATGCACAATGCAACTGGTCCCATACGAAAGAAAAACGGATAGAGTTGTCGTCTTCGTTTTGCCGCGAGAATGGGTTGTGCTACGGCACCTACTGGTGCGCTCATACGCTCTTTCAGGCTATACATAGGCTTGCGTTCCTTTGAGATGTAGAGACTTCACCTGCTCCGTCCATGCACAACACATTCTTCCATGCTGGACTCCCACCACTCTACGTACCACACGACTTACGCACTACAAGCGATTCATTGCTTCGGCGACCCGCAGTTTGGCACTACGAGCGCGTGGGTTACGTTCAGTTTCCTGTATCCCTGGTGTCAACGGCTTCGCGGTAAGAATGCGGAGCCGCGCTTTATGTCCACATACACAGACAGGCAAGCGTGGTGGGCAGATACAATCGGTCGCCTCACGCCGCATAAACTCTTTTACAATACGGTCTTCCAACGAATGAAATGCGATAATTGCCATCCTGCCACCACTCTGTGGATGTTCATCTTGCGGTATCACATTCTCACTCTGCGTATCTAACAGGTCCAGTATTTGCGGAAGCACTGTTTCCAGTCGTTCCAATTCTTGATTAACGGCGATACGCAACGCCTGAAAAACACGAGTCGCGGGGTGAATTGTTCCCTGTTTAAAGGAAACCCCTGCTGCTGCAATCTTCGCCAGTTGCGCGGTTCGCGTAATCGCTCTTTGCTCGCGCTCATAAACGATGCGTCGGGCAATTTGTCGAGAGCGTTTCTCCTCACCGTACTTCCAGAAAATGTCGGCTAGCTCGTGCTCACTCGCATTATTCACCAGATCGGCAGCGGATGTCTCTAATGATTGATCAAGCCGCATATCCAGGGGACCATCAGCACCAAACGAGAAACCTCGTTGTGGGTCATCCATCTGATCTGAGGAAAATCCTAGATCAAGTAAAACGCCTTGTACTGAGGAAAACCCGTTCTCTCCAGCGATGTGCCCTATGTCTGCGAAGTTCCCGTGCGCCAGCACCAATCTACCGCTATCTACAAAGTCTGGAAATTGTGCCTTTACTCGCTTTAATGCTTGCTCATCGGCGTCAATTCCTAGCACACGTCCATTGGGTGCTGACTGCTCTAAGATTGCTGCTGTATGACCACCGCCACCGAGTGTGCCATCAATATAAAGGCCACCGGATCGAGGTTGAAGAAACTTCAACACTTCGGCGAGCATTACAGACACATGTTGTGAATGTTCCATTGTGGTATATCCTGTATAGGTCTGAGTTATCACACCCTTGCGTTCCACAGTTTCGGGGTGCTAAGAGAGTGTGATACATAAGGCCCATACACCGAGAGTTATACATTGTTAAAAGGGAACGCCCGTTCCCTCAGCGTCTAGTCGTTCTTGATAGGCTTGCCAGATCGCACGATCCCAGATTTCAAAGTGATCGCGCACACCGACGACCGTTGCTTCGCCTTCCAACTTAGCGTAGGTACGCAGTTTAGCAGGTATGACTATACGACCTTGCCCGTCTAGCTCTATCTCGTTTGCACTGGGATAGATGCGCCGTTCAAAGTCGCGCAGTTCCTCACTCGATCTGCCAGCCACTAATTCGTTCGACTTCTCTTCCCAGCGGTCAAGCAAATAAATCGAAAGACATGTGCCCATGCCTTTGCTCAGAACAGCACCTCGGTTCGCTTGTATCTGCGCGCGAAACTTCGCGGGAACTGCAATGCGTCCTTTGTTATCGATTGTATGCTCATATTCGCCAAGAAACATTGTCATATTGTCTTTTCTAATCCATAAGCGTGTGTTACGATGGCCCCTTTGGAAAGCGTTTCAGAATTCTCCCGTATCCTGACACTCTTCACCACTTCCCCACACATCGCACACTTTTTGCATGCACCCTTTCCTCTTCCACCATTCTTCCCCACTTCTCCCCACTTCATTGTACCATCACTTACACCATTGAGGAAAGGGGGTTATCCACCAATTTTTCGCAGCTTGGTGGATAACTTGTGGATAACTTGTGGATAGACAAAAAATTCGTGAGTTGTTACAGAAATTGCGTATAGGGTGTGACTTTTTTTGGGTCTTGTCGTCTAACTGCACTAGGTGTAAAGGACAGCGTATTTGTAGGAACCTATGTATCGCGTCCTCTTAATACATGAAGAGACAACAAAGACGCGATACATTGGTCCGACAAAACACATCCTAATTTTTGGTGATAATTAAGAGGAGACTAAACGTCACTAATGCTTACAATGATATCGTACAAAAAGAAATATGCTATGTATAACCCAATCAACATGATGAAGGGTATTAGTTCAGAGACAAGGGAAAAGCTTGATGCCCTTGGAGTAAAATATACACAGCAGCTTTTGGAGCGCGGCAAAACGGAATCACAGCGTGAGGAACTGGCGCAACAAATTGGCATCTCCCCAAACACACTCACGGAACTGGTGGGACGAGCCGATATGATGCGCTTGCGTGGTATTGGGGGTGATCTTTCGCTTCTTCTCAAAGAGGCTGGCGTACTCAGTTGTAAGGCGTTGAGCGAACAAAACGCTGATCGTCTTCACAAGCGGCTCGGCGAACTGCACATCGGGCAACGCATTGCCTATCACGCGCCCTCACGCGCCCAGGTCCGTTCCTGGATTAACGAGTCCCAGCAAATGGCCGAGACCTCACCTGACCTCTAATTTCACACAAGAAACAGCTCTTGTAAGGACGTATAGCCGCCCACGTCCTGCGAGAGCTGTTTCTTTGTTTTAGAATAGAGGGAGTTGTTCAGCGTAATAGATAGTATAGTTCGCTCGCTGCATTTTTCCTAGTAGTCCTATAGCTTCTAGGATAAAAAAGTATTATTGAAAGGACTAACAATGACAGAAGATTTCTACGACAAGTTTGCCAGAAAATTTGGGGCATCAGGTCCGAGTGTAGCCCATACCTCGCAATATCCAGAGGGTAATCCTGAAGCGATGTTTGAGCAAAAGCTTCTTGAGTTGAGCGGCACGACCAAAACGGTACTCGATGTCGGATGTGGTAGTGGAGCGTTCACTTTACATATGTCGCCACACTTTCTAACTATTGTTGGCTATAGATCATACTGAGGAACGAATTAAGCAGGCACAGGCAGAACAAGTTGTTCAGCAAAAGCAAAATGTTGCCTTTGAGGTCCAAAGTTCCAAGCAAACCACCTTCGCGCCGAACACCTTCGATGTTATCTATAGCAGAAGGGGTCCAACAGACCACGCTGAATACTTCCGCATCCTTAAAGCAGGAGGGTATGTCGTTGTAATCAGTATCGGCGAGAAAGATACGTGGGCGTTAAAAGAAATCTTTGGCCGTGGACAAGGCTTCAAAGAATGGAAGACGACAGCCCTTGCGACTGCGATAGAGCAGCTACAGGAAATAGGATACACGGTTCTTGATGGTCAAGACATTCGCTATGACGAATTTTATGCTACATACAATGATTTAGACCTTTTTCTGCACAGTGTCCCAATCTTCGAGGACTTTGATTCGGACAAGGACCAACCATCTCTAAAAGCATATGTGGCGGCATTTCAAACCAGCAAAGGTATCCAACTTCCACGACATCGCTATGTGGTTGTAGCTCAAAAACCACCCATTGCACATGAATAAACAAACATAACGGCTTGGGTGTCATAGAATGAGACCCCATGGGCGTTTCATCCTTAGATAAACATGTAGCAAAAAAGGCGAATATATTGTAAGAAAGATGCATAAGGTGCTATAAAGAGAGGTAGGGGAGAGCCTCATGGTCTCCCTGTCCACTATTATCTAAAGAAGGAAATACAACATTCATGAATATTTTGCTGACGGGCGCGTTCGGAAACATCGGCTCCAGCACGCTACAGGAACTGGTGCGACAGGGGCACACGGTACGTTGCTTCGATGTACAAACGCCGAAAAACGCTAAACGCGCACAACAACTTTCACAACAATACGCCTTCGAGACCGTATGGGGTGATATTCGCAACGCGACAAAGGTCACGGACGCCGTACAGGGGCAAGAACTTATCATTCATCTGGCCTACATGATTCCGCCTGCGGTCGATGAACATCCCTTGGAGGCACGTGCGATTAACGTCGATGGCACGATTAACGTCATTGCTGCCGCGCAACATGCGACTCTCCGCCCGAAATTATTTTTTGGCTCGACCCTCGATCTGTTCGGACACACTCAGCAACTGCCACCACCACGTACCATCAACGATCCCATCATGGCTACCGATGCCTATACAGAACATAAATTGCTATGTGAAACAAAGGTACGTGAATCGGGACTCGAATGGGCTATTTTTCGTTTCGCCGACGTACCACCGCTTGAGCCACGACAGCCACATCCAGTCATGTTCAACATTCCACTCGATACTCGCTTCGAGATGGTGCATACGCATGACGTTGGACTCGCCATCGCCAATGGTATCAAAAGTCCTATCTGGGGCCGCATCTTGCTCATCGGCGGCGGAAAAAGCTGTCAGGTTCGCTATCGGGATTATTTGAACCGTTCGTTACAGGTGACAGGCATCAAAGAGCTACCGGAGCACGCCTTCACAACCGAAGAATACTGCACCGATTGGCTTGATACCACCGACAGCGAGGCGTTACTGCACTATCAACGTCACACCTTTGACGAGATCATGGCGGACCTTGCACGAGTCAATGCCCCCCCGGTCCCCCTGCGCTACATCTTGCCCTTATTTGCCCCACTCATCAAACAACAACTCCTCAAAATGTCCCTATATTATAAAAATAGAAAACTTACTGGTGAAAGGCTATAGATGTCGCTCTCCTTAACTATACTTCTCGCCCCTGGCTTTTTGACTCTGGGATTGCGTAGCTTTGATATTCGAGCAAAACAGTGTCGAGCAACGTGCCTGTACGCGGCAGTTGTACCGGTTGACCCCGACGCCGTGCGTACTCTATACGTCGCTGTATCTCGTACAGGGCTGCATTCATACGGTCGAACTGGTTGACCTTTTCGTGCGTGGACTGAAGTCGGTTGAGCAGATTGTTCAAAGGAACCGCAACCTGCCACAACACATTGTCAGCATTCAGGGGCACACGTGCCGTCATGTCACCATTAGCGATACGCGCATGAATCTGGGCGATTGTCGCAATGCCCTGTGCCAATTGCTCTTGCTCTTGCTCACGCACTTGCCCCTGTTGCACCAGTTCTTGCCGCAATTGCGCGATCTCTTCCGCGCGGTCTGCACGTCGAATGGTGGTGAGCAGGTTACGCATGATCACATAGGTAACAACCGCGACCGTAATCAGGATGGACAATGGCAGGATGATCGAGACCGTGTACAACTGCTGATCCATCATGTGCTGATAGGCCGCGGTACGTGGCAAAAAGGGCAGGACGCCAATGAGGACGCTGGCCAACCCGCTAAGAAAACCAACGATTAGGGCCGCGACTGGTGGCATGAGCGCACCAGCGAGAATAACAGCGATCACAAGCGTGTTCAAAATCGGGATGAGCGTGGGATCGAGCGGATTGGTGACAAGTGGACCAATCACGACAACAAAGACATACGCTACAATACAACTCGCGGATGCGATTTGGTGCCCTAAACGTCCCAGCACAAAGGATAATAGCAACAACGCGAACATTACATAGGCGATAGGTGGTGACGATGGGCTGCGCGGCGAGTCGAAAATCAGAAAGGGCGCGGACATCAGGTACAATACAAAAACGAGCAGCAAAAAGGCACTCGTCAAACGCGCATAGCGGATGCGCTCACGCTCTATCGGCGTCTCATTGGGTTGATGTTGAGGTAGGGAAATACCATACCACCATGAAAATAGATGTTTCATAAAAAACTACGTTACCTCATCTCTTCGGTTCATCTTCACCGGACGTATGAAAGCGGATAATTGCTTGTTGCATGAGAAAATCAAGTGTTGAATCGACAACAGGTTTGGAGAGACGAAGTCGCACACGAATCTCGGCAACAGAACGTACTCCATTGATTTGCGATAGGACCGACCGCGTGAGAATACGCTCTTTATGCGAGAGGGAAGCCAGGTGCGCCGCACTCACCTCTCGCACAACTAAAGCGGGAATGAGCAGTTCCTCACTTGGAGGCTGCATCTCAGTTTGCCTCAGTGTCTCCCCTGCAGAGCGAGCGAGCGTCGTAGGAATGGTAGGAGCCACGCGTGCATCAGGTGTCACCGTCACATCCCAGTTTTCAAGTGTATACAGCGATGGCAAAAGTAAAGCCCCATCAAACTGTTGACCACTTCTCGTCACAAGCATGCAACGCGTAATGGCGCCTTTTGTTACATGAATAATGCAAAGACATGGCTCATTCAAGGTACTTACTTGTCTAGGAAGCTCTCGCTGCAACATCCCCGACTGGCCCGCCAGTGTCTCAATGACCGTTTTCAGATCGAGATAATACGTTTTCCCCATTCGCCTGCTTCCCAAATATAAGTATTACATGCATATCCTACCATATACTATCTAGTGTAAGACCATATATAGCACTATTGTGTCATATATGTAGTGATGCACAAAATTCCCTTCAACCACGCACTTATCCACTAGGATAGAACCGCCGAAGGGGTCTCATTCTATGACACCTTCATACCGCACTCTAGCCCAAACGAAGGAGTCATAGAATTATGACTCCCACAAATATTATTTTCTTTTGTCTTTCGTGTCAGCTTTGAACACCATAAAAGATGCAATGCCTAATGCGACAACTATGCACGAAAGGGCGACGTGCTGAATTGTTCCAACTGACACGAAATTAGTAAGTACGATACATACTGCGGCAACACATAGCAGCGCGATAGATAAAAATTTGCGATTTGTGAAAGAGAATTTTTGCATGTAACTCCTTGTAATAACTTTATTTCTATAAGATAGCCGAAAAGCAGGGAGACAAGAGCCGCATTCGGGGAATGATAAGAGCAACGTGCCTCGATGTTCCCCTTGACGCTCTACCGTTTTACGTGTTATGCTCAATTCATTCCTATGTATTTCCTGTTATAACAAAGAATAGCACAGGAATAGCGCAAACGTACAAGAGAATAGTAGTCAGCCTGTACAGTAAGAAGGAGACAGCTTGTGGGTATGCTACGGGTAATGTCCCGTCGTGGCGACGACCGCATCACATGGAATAACGATAAAGCGCAGACCAATGATGCAGAAGCGATTGCAGCAGTCCGAGAGGCAGAGCGCATTTTCACGCAAGAGCGTGCGAAAGGTGCGACCGCCTTCAAAGTAGAACCTGGAAAACCTGTAGAGCGTATCGAGCAGTTTGACCGCACAGCAGAGCAGATTGTTATTGTACCGCGTGTCGTAGGGGGCTAGGAGGACAAGCGACCATGCCTATGTTGGAAACGCTGAGCTTGTTTCTCGGTATCTGGCTGTTGTTTCTCCTGCTGGCGGTCTACTATCTATCACAATCCCCTGATGGAAGTGTGGGACGCTTCCGCGAGTCGGTAAGTGAGCACCTCTCCGCCGAGAGTCGCGCCAAAGCGTTATTACGCGAGATGTTGTCGGAGCATCAGTATCAACAATTGATTAAGTATGGCTACTTGGAAGTCATAAGCCCCACCATCGACAATCGTGTTTACCGCATTCCAGGCGCAGGTGGGTTGGTCAAGGTATACGAGCGCGGCTGTGCAATCATGGAATTGTGTCTACAGCCAGCCGAGCCATTGCCCGACGGGGATGTGGTTGTGATGCATAAACTGATGATAGAGGCCAATGAGCAAGAGTACTTGCAGAAGGCGAACCATTTCGCCCCTGGCATCATCTCATTACGTTGCCAACATCTCTAAAAGAGCTAGATGAAAAAAGCTGTTGTAGGGTATCAAGGTGTCGCCTTGATACCCTACAACAGCTTTTTTCTTATGCAGAGTATTTGAACTTTTCTTTCCTCATTACGTATATAGTAGTGGGAGCAATACGACACAATTTGAGAAAGACGGCAAAAAGATCGTCTTTAAAGAGGTACACACTGTTAGCAAGACTAGCAATTTCGTGACCCTTTTGCAGGGCACGTTGAAGTATAATTCAAGTATTTTCTACTTTTCAGGTTATGCTGCAGACATCAGTACATTGTTGACGAATTTGCCATCGGGGAGCACAATGAGCCTGATAATGATACTACCTTGTCATATGATGCAACGATTGCCTTGTTACAAGCTTGCAATAGTGCGTTAAATAGTGAGAAGACACAAATCACAGCGGACGACCTACGGCAGACGTTGACAAAAACGATCTTTCAAGGAGTAAGTGGGCAGATCGCCTTTGGACCCAAAGGCGACCCCGTGAATAAAGCAATAGTAATTTTATCCGTTGATTCGCTGGGCCAGATCAGAATGGAACTTCCGGTACTGGGCCAATTTTTCAAATAGTAATGATAGGCAGTAGTAATTATGAAATGTCCTAATTGTGGTACCGTTAATCCGGCGGGCGAAACCTTCTGCATAAACTGTGGAGCCTACCTTAATAATCCGCCAGCGTCAACTACGCAAACAAACACTGTTGTGTCAAGTAGTCCAGGGGCAACAACCTTTGGAGGAAGTGGCAATACGGGCACCTCACGTACTCTGACACCTAACGAGAAATTGCAAAATGGACGCTATGCCATTGAAAAGATTCTCGGACAAGGTGGTATGGGTGCAGCCCTTCTCGCAAAAGACACTCGTGTCTCGAATAAACTGGTGGTCATTAAAGAACTTATCTCCGACAATACCGACCCTGAGAAGCGCAAAGAGGATGTACGTAACTTCGAGCGGGAGGTAGAGACGGTGGCGAACATCGACCATCCGTTAGTGCCGAACGTGACCGATTACTTTCAAGAAGGTACACGCGCCTTCATGGTGCAGGAGTATATCGCAGGTGAGAACCTGGAAGACCATATGGAGCGCATCAATCAGCCCATGCCAGAGCGCGAAGCACTTGGCTATACGTCACAGGTCCTCGATATCCTCGACTATCTCTCGCAACAGACACCACCGATTGTGCATCGTGACATCAAACCTGCCAATATCATTATTGGCGCGAAAGATAAGCGAGCACACCTCGTGGACTTTGGTATTGCACGCGCCGATGAGAACAAGAACGCGAAACGCAAACAAACTTCCGCCCTCGGCACACCTGGCTATGCGCCACCAGAGCAGTATCAAGGCAACGCTGATGGACGCTCGGACCTCTATGCATTAGCAGCAACCATCCATCACCTTGTCACAAACCGAGACCCACGCAACTACCCGCCGTTCGCGTATCCTTCTGCGCGTTCGCTCAATCCAAAAGTATCGACTGGACTAGACCAAATCCTGACCAGGGCGTTGAATATAGACGCAAACAAACGGTATCAAACAGCGGCGGCGATGAAACACGATGTGGATGATCTTCTGGCTCGCTCCTACAACGCAACCGATACCAGCAGTTACGTTTTGGGTACATCTGGTGCTCTCGCCGCCACGCCACCACCGGCACAGCGTCCACAACCTGTACAACAGATTCCGCGTCCGGTAGCTCAACCTGCTCCACCACGTCAGGCCCAACCTGCTCCACGTCCTATTGTTGTACCACCACAGCAGCAAGCAGGTACCTATCCAAATCAGCCTATATCGCGTAGAAACAATAATAATGTTATACGCAATCTTGGCCTGCTCCTATTAGTAGTTGCGCTGATCCTCGCCGCCTTCTTTGTATTACCGAACTTATTGAATAAGAACAACACAGCGACAGGTAGCAATGGTGGTAATGGTAGTAGCACTACACCAACAGCAGCAACAAGCAACTTTACAGTTCCAGCAAGCGGTATCGGTGTACAAAAATACAATGGGGACGAAATCGGTATTAGCGATGGCTCTTTTGCTTTCGATACAAGCGATCCAACAGCTGGTCCCTACAAAACACAAGCAGCCGCAGCATTTAGTACAAACGCGACAACTGCTAGTTCTCTGTACCGTCAGGCAATTTCGAGTAATAGCAGAGATGCAGAGTCGGCAATTTACATTGAGAATCAACGTGTTCTCTCTTCCGGTAAAAGCTATATCACGTTGGTAGTTGCAACTATGCTGTCCTCTGACAATATTGGTGTTGGACGCGATGATCTACAAGGTGCTTATGTTGCACAAAAAGAGTACAACGATGCCGCGAAACTGAACGGCGGAACATTGGTTCGCCTTCTGGTTGCCAGTTCAGGAAGTAAGGCGACGGATGCAACACTTGTAGCGCAACAAATTGTACAACTGGCAAAGTCAGACAAGACATTTGTGGGTGTCATGGGCTGGCCTTTTAGCTCGCGCACAGAAGCAGCATTGCAAACGCTCAGTAGCGCACGTATCCCAATGGTCTCACAGACTTCTTCGGATGACTCGCTCACAGGTGCTTCAAACTACTTTTTCCGCGTTGCGCCTTCCAACAAAACGCAAGGTATCGCGGGCGCACAGTACGCTACAACAGTGCTAAAAGCGAAGAGTATCGCGCTCTTTTTTGACCCTTCCGATCCCTACAGCCAGAGTCTAGCAAACGACTTTCGACAAAATTTGCCAGCAGAGTACCAAGGTTATTGTAACAGAAACGTATAAAGTGGGGACGCCTTCGTCAATTTCTGCTCCACTAAACGATGCCCTAGGCAAAAATCCTGACCTGATTTACTTTTCAGGCTATGCCGCAGATGTAAGTGGCTTGGTCACAAAGCTTCCTGCTAATAGCACACTTCCTGTTCTTGGCGGTGATGCGCTCTATGAGTTGGGCGGCTATCAGACAGGTTCGAGCAGTGGCTTTACACACCTCAAGTTTACAGCGTTCTTCTACCCTGATGTGTGGGGCATCCTTGGTTTAAATAATTCGCCACTCAAGCCAAAGTTCTTTACAAACTATCCAGCCGCATTTAGTGCGAATGGAAGCAAAACAGGGTATGGCTATGACCGTGCTGACAGCGATGCCACACTTTCCTATGATGGCGTAGTTGCTCTGCTAACCGCATACAACATCGCGGCACCTTCTTCTGGTGGAGCGATCACTACGGACAAGCTGCAACAAGCGTTGACGAAAACGGCATTTCAGGGGGCAAGCGGATACGTACAGTTTGGTCCCGATGGTGATCCTGTGAATAAGTCAATCGTCGTACTCCGCGTTGACGCACAGGGGCATGTTATTCTGGACAAACAAATTGGAGCGTTCTTGAAACCTTAAAGGGAGCGCACGAGAGCATTTGGGGAGGCACGACGAAACGTCGGTAGGGACCGATTTATCGCGTCCGGGGGAAGGGATAACGTATCGGCAACAATGGTGTACCGCAACGTGTGCCCCACCCCGTCCCCGTGGATGCGATAAATCGGTCCCTACCAGCCAGTGGGAAGCGATTGGCTTAACAGAGTGCCCAGAGTTGAGAGCATAAAAAACGCGATCAGAAATGAAGGGTCTATAAGCATTGACGATGTACGCACGATGCGACGTATTGGCATGATAAAAGGATCGGTAATACGTGCGAGAAAACGAATGAAGGCGTACCGTTCATCTATACGAAACATAGATGCGATGGCTCGCACAAACATCGAGAGCACAATAAAACCGATACCGTAAGTCACAAGAATATGCATAATGGGTATGGGAAAGCCAAACATAAAAAGTTACTCCTGAACGGTACGTACTTCAACATAAGTATACCCCAGGAACTTGCGGCGAGCAATCTCCGTGACACGTACCCCTTTGACATCCGGCAGTGTTGTGAAATGCTTTTGCACGTACTCTCCAACAGGTCGTGCTGCCGCCCAACCCGCGAATGAAGAGGCGGCTGCTGATGCCACACGTACACGTCTATGGTCTGATGCTAAGCCAAGCATGGTACCAAGCGTGACGAGCGAAATGCCAACCGCGAGGTTTGTGCCACAGTTTGGGTGAATAGCAAGTTCTGCCTCGCCCGCCAGTAAACGGCGCAATGCCTCATCGAGGGCGCGACGTAATAGGCCAAGATCGACATCATTAAAGATGATAAAACCATCGGCACTCGAACGCGCACTACCCGTAAATGTTGGGTCCATCTGGGCCATGATCGTGAAGGTAGCATGCTCCAATGCATGATTCTGCCGCACACGGCGCCCAAAGATTATATCGTCAAGTTTCATGAAATTGCCTTCCTCTACTGTTTTTTATCAGACACGTACACGTTCACCAAAAATCGCTCTTCCCACACGTACAATGGTGGCACCCTCTTCAATTGCTATCCGATAATCATCGGTCATACCCATCGAGAGATGCTGCCATGTACTCTGCGAAACCTGCTCACGTAGGCGATCACGTAATTCTCGCAGTGCGCGGAATACGGGTCGTACCTCTTCCGAGTCCTGCACTTGTGGCGCGACGGTCATTAAGCCCTGCACATCAAGCTGTGGTAACGCGACGATTTGTGGTGCTAGCGCAAGTGTTTCTTCTGCTGTCATGCCCTCTTTGCTCTCCTCGCCAGAAACATTCACTTGCAGCAACACCGCAATCCGTACCTCAAGTTCTGCGGCATGAGTATTGAGTGCCTGCGCTAACTGCACACTATCAACACTTTGCACACTATCGAATGAGCCAACAACCTTGTTTACCTTGTTGCGTTGCAGATGCCCAATCATATGCCATGTCACAGGATGTATGCCCGCATGCCGAAATTCTGCAATCTTGGGTAAAGCATCCTGTACACGGTTCTCGCCAAAGTCGCGTAGGCCCAGATCATATGCCAGCTTAATCAGTTCGACAGGCTTCGTCTTAGAGACCGCCACCAGTGTTATCTCGTCTGCTCGGCGACCCACGCGTTCTGCTGCCTGTACAATGTTCGACTGCACCTGAGCAATATTATCGGCTAACATGGCTTGCGAGGGAAAATTGTTTATCACAGTTTGGCTTTCCATTTTATTGCATAGCATTGAGAGAACATGATATAGGTAGTACGTTTAAGCGCGATATCTAGTTGTAGGGCCATAATTCATATTTTTTGTGCGCTATTGTTCCCACTCACGCGTTGAATCAACGAGAAAAAGCCACATACGCCCGCGATGATGACCAACACAAAAGAGACCCATGTAAGATTTGAGGGCATGACGTTATAAAAGATACCAGCGTAGACAGCACCTGCCGCAATAAGTATGAGGATACATAATAATGCTGCAACTTCTGCCAACAACTTTGGTTGAGCATAGCTAAGCCGCTCACCAAGCACACGTGCCGCACGAACACGCCGTATCTCTTGCACAATGCCAACAATACTACTGATGAAGATAATAGGCAGGGCAATAATAAACAGAATAATCGCAATGCTGTAGACAGAGCCAGTCGTAAGTTTTGTCATGCTATGCTCCTCTCTTTCTTATTTATCGTTATTCAGCTAGTGCCATAATCATGGGAAAGCGACCCGTCTTCCCATGTTCGGCTCGATGTGAGAAAAAACGATGAACAGAGTCACTTGTGCATATACCAGCGACCTCGACATGTTCGGGCAACAATCCTGCCATCAGCAATTGACGACGGTTTGTTTCCCACAGGTCGAGGCGTAAACTCTCTTTTTCGGGCAAGTGAACGGTGGAGAAGACCGCCGACTCACGCACAAGCCTTCTATACTGCTCCTGCGTAGGCACATCCTCAAAATGTTGCAGTCCCATGAACAGGTCTTGCACATTCTGCGAAACCTCATAGCAACAAGGACCAATCGTCGGGCCAATCCCTGCATAGATGTTGCGCGGTTGACTGCCAAAACGTTCGTTCATCGCCTGTATAGTTGCGAACACAATGCCACGCGCGGTGCCACGCCAGCCGCCATGCGCGATTCCAATGACCTGCTCTACTGGATCATATAAAGCAATGGGAGTACAATCGGCGAATGAAAGCGCGATTGCGACCCCTCGCTGCTGTGTAATCAGGGCATCGCCCTTATGAATTTCTTGCGGCGTCCACGTCTGTTCATAGTAAGAACGATACGCCCAATCGGTACGCCAGTCGCCGTGAATATCGGGTACTAGCACCTCTGCTCCATGCACATTCCATAACGTGACGCATGGAGAGCCATCAAGGTCAAGGCTATGCAACGCTAACTGGCGGTTGCGTACAACATTATCAAGATCGTCGCCTCCACGGAGCGAACCCATTGTGTTGAGTCCTTTATAAGGTGGTTCGCTATAGCCGCCATCGCGTGTGAAGACACCGTGTACAAGCTTTGTAAATTGTAGAAAGTTGTGAAATTGCAGAAAACAGGCGTTATCCCGTTGCTGTTCGATCAAAGAAGTCCCCTTGTTATTTGTGTTCGTTCCTGAGATATTGTAACACAAACTACACTTTCACAAGCACCTTCAACACGCCCTTTTGTTCGGCATACTCAAATGCGGCAAGCCCTTCATCAAAGGTATAAGTAGCACTAATCAATGAACGAACATGTATGCGTTTCTGACTTAAGGCACGTAACGCAGGAGCAAATGGACCACAGCGCGACCCCTGTACGCGAATCTCATCTACGACAATGGGAGCTAAATTCAGGGTCGTCTTGTCCGCAACGGTGCTCTTCAAATGCAGCGTTCCTCTAGGTCTGACAAGCTTGAGTGCTAGCTCAATACCTTGTGCCGCTCCCGTACATTCGACTACATGGTCAACACGTCGCCCACTCGCTACAAAAACCTGCTCGATATCTTTCAGCAGATGCGTGTTAACACCATATCGCTCGACGAGTGCTAGCTTTTCCTCGTGCTTACCAACCATCGAAATGTCACAGCCACTGAGCGCAAGCACCTGTACAGCTAACTGTCCCATCTTTCCATCGCCAAGCACAAGTACGCTCTCGGTAGGCTTAATATGTACCTGCTCAAGCATCTCAAAGTTGGCGGCAAGTGGCTCGACAAAGACCGCTTCCTCATCACTGACGTTTTCTGGCACAGCATGAAGGTTTTCAACCGGCAACATCACATAGTCCGCGAATGCCCCATCACGCTCAACGATACCAAGAGTGGTACGATTTGGACAATGCGTAGGCATGTTGCGCTGACAGTAAGAGCAATCGGAGCGGTGACACGCGGCGTTGATATCGCCTACCACACGTGTATTGAGCAGATGACGATACTGTTCCTGTGCCTGCTTACCATAAATTTCTTCAACAACGCCCACAAATTCGTGTCCCAGCACTCCTTTAAAATCCATGTAACCACGAATTATTTCCAAGTCGGTATTACAAATGCCTACTTGTACCACACGTATCAACGCCTCGCCCTCGACGGGTGATGACAGAAGGTAATTCTGATCGAGGACCAATTTTGTTCCGTTATAAACTAATGCCCGCATATACATAACCTTTGCATAAAAATTTCATAAGAGACACGTCCTATTGACCCGTACAGTATAACATGAGATTGCACATTGCTTCGCTCGTGTAGCGGACACGATAATCCTGTTGAACAAATTGGGACGGATCTCTGTAGGGACCGATTTATCGCGTTCTTCTTGACGGCGGATTGCCACGAGGACGCGATGAATCGGTCCCTACAACGGATATCTCCGCATTCTTTCACCAAACAGCATAATCGGGTCCCTACAACCCTTTATTACTAATCAAATGCATCAATTATCACACCCTTGTGGCAACATCCTCTTGTAATCCAACCACCACATCGGTATACTAACGCAGTATCGAAGATTGCACGCTTAAGCAGTACAAGGAGGTATATCCTATGAACGATGGAACAAATCAGCCGCCACCACAACCACCACCATACGACCAACCAACGGCCCAATATATACAACCCCCATATGGTCAACCACTACAGCCACCGCCATATGGACAGCCTCAGTATGGACAACAACCTCCATACAGCCCTCCAATGTATGCTCAGCCACCACAAAAGAAAAGTCTGCGCTGGCTTTGGATCACATTGGGCGTCATTGGTGGTCTCCTCGTTCTTGCATGCGCTGGTTGTGGCATTCTTGGCGTTATAGGCTTTAACTTCGCAGCAAAGGTCGTGGGGCCAGCCGTCGTTTCAGCCAACTACTATAGTGCGCTTAGTAAACAAGACTACGCAACCGCCTATAGTTACCTTGACACAAATACAGCCTCCATACAAGGGCATACCTTGACGGAACAGGAATACGCTCAGGTCGTACAAATCGTCGATACAACTCAAGGCAAGATTACAAAATTTTCGTCGGCCAGCTTTAACACCGATAATAGTAATGCAGCGACAGTTACTATGAGGGTGACGCGCAGTAGCAGAACTTACGACGTACATCTACAATTGAAGAAGATTGGCAACGACTGGAAGATTGTCAGTGTAGACAGGCTCTAACAACAAGGAACGCATGAACACATACGATTTGATCGCTCCCTTTTATGATATCGAGCATGCACACTTCGCCGAAGACCTGGATATGTATCAGAATTTTGCCGAGGCGAGTAGTGGTGCAATCCTAGAATTGGCTTGCGGCAGTGGACGTGTGTTGCTTCCACTGGCACAAGCAGGCTACGAAGTGGTTGGCGTCGATACATCTGCGCCAATGCTCGCCCTTGCTCAACAAACTCTGCAGGAAGCTGGAAGCCCACTTAGGTACGAGCTTATACAGCAAGATATGGCGACGATGCGATTAGGCCGCAAGTTTCGCATGGCATTTATTGCGCTTGGCTCATTCGCTCACGTTATTACGCGCAAAGAGCAGCAACAAGCACTCGCCAATATTCGCACACATATCAGTACAGGTGGCCTCTTCATTCTCGATATCAGCAATGCCGACGCGCGCTATATGGAAGACCTCGGTGGACAGATGTTGCATCAAGGCTCCTGGAAACACGAAGATGGAACGATGCTCACCCATTTTGTCAGTCCTGCGACATCGACCGAGAAGCATTTATTAGAACTCACGCATTTTTATGACCAACATAAACAAGGTGGAACAGTCCAACGTACCACCGTGACCACGCACCTGTATTTATTTAACCGAGGCGAAATGGAACTCCTATTAGAGCAAGCGAGCTTCGTAGTAAAAGATGTCTACGGTGACTACGACCTTGGCCCTTGCCTACTTGATAGTCCACGTATGATTTTTGTAACTGAGGCACGATAAAAACGATGACACAACCACAAATTCCACCCTTACACGAATGGAACTTGAGCCAGGAAGAGGCGCGAGCATTACAAAACGAACTGACAAAACGCGTTATCCGCGAAGATCAGTTAGACCCTGTACAGTTTGTCGCAGGGGTCGATATGGCGATCAACGAAAATAATGGTATGGCACGTGCCGCAGTTGTGCTGTTGAGCTATCCTGAGATGGAAATTGTTGAGCGGCACATCTACGAGGAGCCAATACGCATGCCATACATCCCTGGCCTGCTCTCCTTTCGTGAGGCCCCATGCGTACTGGGAGCATTTCAGCAATTGCGTCAACGTCCACAGCTTGTGATGGTTGACGGTGCTGGCATTGCACATCCACGCCGTATCGGTATCGCCTCACATCTCGGCCTCTGGCTCGATCTACCAACTATTGGATGTGCAAAATCACTTCTTACGGGGAGATACACTCCCTCCAAACTAGGTGGAGAAGCCGGATCGTGGGAACCATTGATTGATAAAGGCGAAACCGTTGGAGCAGCCGTTCGCACTCGTACCCGCGTCAATCCTATGATTATCTCGTTGGGGCATCGTATCAGCCTTGAAACCAGCATCGAGTATGTTCTCAAATGTGCTCGCGGCTATCGCTTGCCCGAACCAACACGACAAGCAGATAAACTCTCAAAAGACAATAACTGGCAAGAACCACAAGATAATGGTTTCCGACAAGAAACACTGTTGTAAAAAACAGGGATGTGTTTCTGTGGGACCACAATTGCAGTCTCACAGAAACACATCCCTGTTTTTTACATCTACATTTTCACGGATAGACGCCGCGAATCTCAGTTGCCTCGGCAACACGCGCAACGGCAAGTAGATAAGCACCCATACGCAGGTTTGTCTGCTGCTCCTTGGCCTTCTGATGCACAGCATGGAACGAGCGCATCATGATTGTCTCAAGCCGATTGTTGATTTCATTCTCAGCCCAGAAGAAGCGTTGCAGGTCCTGCACCCATTCAAAGTAGCTGACCGTAACACCGCCAGCATTTGCCAGAATGTCGGGCACAATCGTCACGCCACGATCATTGAGAATACGGTCGGCTTCGGGCGTTGTTGGACCATTTGCCGCCTCAACAACCATACGTGCCTGAATACGTGAGGCGTTGCGCTCCGTCAACTGGTTCTCTAGCGCAGCGGGCACCAGCACCTCACAGGGCAACTCTAGCAGTTCCGCGTTGGTTACAAAATCAGTACCAGGAAGACCTGCAAGATTGCCATGCTCTTTCGAGTAGCGCATAGCCTGAAGTACGTCGATACCAGCAGGATTATAGACGCCGCCCTTGATATCGCTCAAAGCCACAATCTTACAGCCCATTTCCGCCAAAAGACGTGCCGTGATGCTACCGACATTGCCAAAGCCTTGAATGACTACCGCACACTTATCTGGTCGCATCCCATGCGTTGCGAGTGCCTCACGCGTCACCACCTGTACACCTCGTGCGGTTGCCTCAAGGCGTCCCTCGCTTCCCCCAATGGCAAGCGGCTTTCCCGTAATAACAGCAGGGACAGAATAACCAGCATGCATAGAAAAAGTGTCCATCATCCAGGCCATAATTTGTGGATTCGTGTTCATATCGGGTGCAGGAATATCGCTATTGGGACCAATCAGAATAGATATCTCAGTGGCATAACGGCGTGACATACGCTCAAGCTCGGTGCGTGACATGATATGAGGATCGCAGATGACACCACCCTTCGCACCACCAAACGGAATATTGACGACCGCGCACTTCCACGTCATCCACATTGCCAGAGCGCGTACCTCGTCGAGCGACACCTCTGGACTGAAACGGATACCGCCCTTCGCGGGACCTCGATTTATGTTATGTTGCACCCTGTAACCTGTGAACATCTCCACATCGCCGTTGTCCATGCGTACAGGGAAATTAACAATTAGTTCACGTTTCGGTTTACGTAAAATGGCCCGCATAGCCTGCGAAAGGCCGAGACGGTCGGCGGCCTCATCAAACTGCTCTACCGCAACAGCATACGGACTCATCACCTCAATAGCCATAACTCAAAAAACCTCCTTGACATGGGCCGCTCATCGGCCCCTACTGCAACAATGCATAGGAAGCAACATCGCTCCCCTGAGAACCCTCTACACAGGTAGCATATCACACGAAAGCCCACCTTTAAGTTGGTGGGCCACGCGAAAAGTGCGTTTACCTGTAGTATAGCACATAGATGCGATACTAGAACGAACTATTCAAATGGTGATTGAGCCATTAAGGTAAGCCAAACTTTCCTACTTTTCTTTACTCATCTGGCTCTTCCTCCCAATTTTTATGGCTTTCGTAATTTCCACTTTTCACCCCCTCACAAAGAATATTCTTGTGTACCCAACTTGACAGAATGGTTTGTTTTGACCTATAATAATAGAACAAAATTTCTAAAGGAGCTACAGATGAGCGACCAAAACAACGAACAGGGACGTGAGGAGCAGAAGCAGGCACGAACCTTTAATCCAAACGATCATGTAATGCAGTTGAAGAGTAAGCAGGGATCGCAAGACTATCTGCCTGTTCAGTGGCGTCTCGTCTGGTTCCGCCAGGATCATCCTCAAGGAACAATTGAGACCGAGATCGTTCACTTGGACCTAGACAAGGAAACCGAGGAAGAAACTTACGTCTGGAATAACGAGAAGAGACGTAGCGAGAAGGTTGTAAAGACAGCTAATGGCGTTGCTATCTTCCGTGCTACTGTGAAGGATGGCAAAGGTGGAGTAGCGATTGGCACAAAGATGGAAAAAGCCGCATCATTTGGCGATTTTTTAGAAAAAGCTGAAACTGGTGCCATAGGACGTGCATTAGCCGCACTAGGATATGGCACACAATTTGCTCCAGAGCTGAATGAACAGCACCAAATCGTAGACAGCCCAGTTGACCGCGCACCTAATGGGTACGAGAGCAACGGTGCCAATGGCAATGCGCCACTCACACCTATGCGTCCAACGGCTATCAACAACAGCACTAACGGCAACGGCTCCGTAGCAACACCTACCACGCCCACAACTGAGACCGCTACCGATGCCACAATGACGGTGACGGAGCAGCAGATATCGAGTATTCGCAAGTTGAGCGAGTATCTTGGCAAGGCAGAGCCAGACAGCTTGGCTTCGATGAGCAATCTTGAGGCGAAAAAGGTAATTCAGCAACTTACTGCGGAATATAGGCAGAGTAAAAAGGCTTCTTGAGAAAGAGCGGGCAACGGTATGACCTCAGTCGAGTTAGAGTATGCTGAAAAGCGTATGCGTCAAAAATGGCATGATCTGGTAGTGGAGGAACAGCACGGAGCATCGGTGCAGTTGCTTGAGCGCATGTTTAACGCCTACATGTTAGCAGTGGAAGAGTACAACCGTTGTGTCGAACTCTATCAACCACAACACGTTCAGCAGAACAACAATTCAAAGAAAAAAGCATCGTAGTGTATATCAAAAATGGTCTGGCGGTACGCCAGACCATTTTGTGTGAAGAATCAGTTTAAAGACCTTTTGTGAAATTGACAAGCACGTTCGCTACCGCGTCGGCGGCGTCAAACAAAATCATATGTCCAGCGTTGGGGACAATGACCAATGTTGACCCAGGAATGTCATGATGCAAACGTTGACCATAACGAATAGGTACAATATGGTCTTGCTCACCCCACACCAGTAACGTAGGTTTGCCCATTGTTTTGAGGTCAGAAGAAACTGAGTTGACATACCACGGCACCAGCAAGCGAATGTGTTGCAGTAACACCTCTTTGCCCAGCTCGCTATTCCACGGCTGCACATAGTTATCAAGCATATTATCGAAACGCTTGGTATCCACAACTGCGTTTGGCAATGTCGCTCGCAGGTCATGAATCAGGTCCTCGACCTCGGTATTCTTAGGTGCATCGAAATCTTGTCGCTTCTTCATGTCCGGCAAGGGCCAATTCTCTGCGAAGGCATCGAGATAGCAGATGCTATCAATCAAAACGAGTGCTGCCACATGGTCATGAAAGAGGCGTGTCGCCAGGATTTGGGCAACGCCACCGCCAAGACCGTGCCCAACGAGCACAACATTTGTCAGGTTCAAACTTCTTAGCAGAAAATTAAGCGTATCGGCATGACCCCAAGGCGAGGTGTCTGCAGGCCACGGATGCGCCAATTCCCCATAGCCCAGCATGTCGATAGCGTAGACAGCACGTCCGAGACCCGCGAGTGAGGGCAACACCGCGTCCCACGCAAACGCACCTGCGACAATATCATGCAGCAGAACAATCGCACCATCGGTTCCGTATTCCGCACCCTGCACAATATAACTTAAATCATAATGAACGGCATGTCCTATGCGACGCTCTGGTGCCTGTTGCGTTCGCGCGACATCCGATGTATTACTTGCCATAAAAAAATTACCTCTTGTATCTGTAATTGAATAGATAATTATGCCTTCGCATACAGGCTCGGCACATTATAAAAGGCACTGAAACCTGCGTAACGCGCCGTTTCATCACCTAGTTCATTCTCTATCACGAGTAAGCGGTTGTATTTCGCTACACGCTCACTACGCGCAGGTGCCCCTGTTTTGATTTGACCCGCATTGGTGGCTACAACGAGATCAGCAATGGTAGTATCCTCTGTCTCACCCGAACGATGCGACACAACAGCACTAAAGGAGGCGCGTTTCGCCATCTCGATGGCCTCCATTGTCTCCGTCAGTGTACCAATTTGATTGAGCTTGATAAGAATGGAGTTCGCGGAATGTTCTATGATGCCACGTTTGAGACGTTGTGTATTGGTCACAAATAGATCATCACCAACGAGTTGAATACGATTGCCAAGTCGCTGGCGAAGCTGTTTCCAACCCTCCCAGTCGTCTTCAGCTAAACCGTCTTCGATGGTGATTATAGGATACTCGCCAATCCACTGCTCGTATAGGTCAATCATCTCGCTAGAGGACAGTGTGCGGCCTTCACGCGCCAGGACATACTTGCCATTCTGATAAAACTCGGTCGCGGCAGGGTCCATACCCAAGAAAATATCCACGCCCGGCTTATAACCTGCGGTCTCGATTGCGGCCACAATAACTTCGAGTGCTTCGCGATTGGAGCTAAGCGAGGGCGCAAAGCCACCTTCATCGCCAACATTCGTGTTGAGCTTGCGGTCATGCAACACCTTTTTAAGTCCTTGATAGACCTCGGCACCCATGCGTAATCCCTCACGAAACGAGCTAGCACCTACGGGCAAAACCATGTACTCTTGCATATCGGTTGAGTTGTCGGCATGTTTGCCGCCATTCAAAATATTCATCATTGGAACAGGCAAAGTACGCGCAGAGACGCCACCAAGATAGCGATAGAGTGGTTGCCCTTGCGCGTTCGCAGCAGCCTTCGCAACCGCCAATGACACACCAAGAATAGCGTTTGCGCCAAATTTGGCCTTGTTGGGTGTACCATCCTGCGAAATCATGACCTCATCAATTGTCGATTGATCGAGCGCGTCAAGACCAATAATGGAGTCGCTAATATTCTCGTTGACGTTGTTGACCGCGTTGAGAACACCCTTGCCACCATAGCGTTTCTTGTCGCCATCGCGTAATTCCACCGCCTCATGTGCGCCCGTTGACGCGCCGGATGGGACAGAGGCGACACCGCTCGCGCCCCCAATTAAAAGCACCTCAACCTGCACGGTAGGGTTGCCGCGTGAGTCAAGAATTTCATGTGCGGTGACAGCCTCAATAGTCGTCAGGTCGCTCGTATTATTTGGCATCTCAAATCTGTAGCCTCCATAAAAATTTTTTTTGTTTGTATTATAGAGTATCTCGCGGGGCTATTGTACATCGTACCATATGGTTGGGGCAAGGTATATCGCAGACCAAAAGAGGTTGAGTGCCATGCATGGCGCTCAACCTCTTTTTATCACTGCCTAACCTTCTTCCTCTCGCACCTTCTCCACGACACGCCTCAGCGTATCGTAGGGTTGCGCTCCCGACACAAGATATTTATCTGCAAAGACGAGTGCAGGAACACCTTGTAAGCCGTATTCGCGGGCAAGCTCAACATCGGCTGATACTTCGGCATCAAATTGTGGGTCCTTGAGCGCGATCCCGAACTGCTCAACATTCAGGCCGACATTGCCAGCGATCTCTTTCAGAACGTTCAGGTCATCAATGCCGCGCGCCTCTTGCCAGTAGGCATTCATAACCGCTTTGTGGAACACTTCACCCTTGCCCTGTGACTCAGCATATTTGTCAGCGATAAGCGCGAGACGACTGTCTATCCCGAATGGGCCAGAATGTACTTCAAGACCGTATTGCTCACGTGCCATCTGCTCAAAGCGTGGACGTGTCTGATCGATCTGCGCTAACTTTTGTGGTGAGATGGGAGGGGAACCAGCGGGTCGTAATTCAAACGAACGCCAGTGAATATCGACATCATAATTTTGTTGGAGCTTCTCCAAACTGGAGGCTACGAGGAAGCAGAAGGGTCAAACAAAGTCCGACCATACATCAATACGTATAGACATGAAACAGTTCCTTTCTTATCAAAACGCTACACGTTCATCATACCATTACCACATGCATTATTATCTATTCTTTATCATTCATAACTTTTTTTCATAATACATATTCTTCGTTTACATGTTTGATATTTGACAATAGCGTTACATGTCTTATACAATAAGCAGCAAGAAGAAAATGCTTACCTCCCCAATCTGCAACCTGTACAACAAAGGTGTTGAAGGACAGAATTGTTATTTTGGAGTGCAGAACCATGACACACACCATCCTAACTATCTTGACACCACAGCACAGCGACTTAAGCTGCTTCCCTGCTTCCATGTGCATTTGGAACAATCAAAAGCAGACTGCACGCCCCTTGTTCTGCTCGTCCACCCATGCCTCTGGACACGCCCATCATCCTCACTAACCTGCTCTAACCAGCACACACTCCACAATCCTCATAACATGTTTTTACCACTTCACCCACCTGGCACCGTCCAGTGGGTCAATTCTCTATTAGGAAGAGAGCAGAACAACGCTATGCAGAATGACCGACCGCTTGATACTCACTCTGCTGCTAATCTCAGCAAAGGGACATCGGACCTGCTTGTGCTCAAATACATGCGCCAACGTGTACGCCTCACACTGCATCAGTTAGAGCCATGTTCCACGTCTCAACGTCCCATACTCTACAATTTTCAGGAGCGACATGGACGCATCCACCGCATCGCGCTTTACGACTGTCAACAACTTCTACACCGCCCAACGCTTGCCTTTGTTGGTTTCATCAGCCGAAAACAAAAGCTTTTGGATACAACGATTATTGACGAAATACACACTATTGATGCACAACTGGTCGCCGAGATGGTCAACAATTCTGGCATCCTGGGCTACTCCTCGTTGGAATTGCGAACAGGTATCTGGTGTAATCTCGTCTTAATGGAAAACAATGAGACAAAACAACAGGTGCTACAGTCAACAACACACGCTCATGCAGCGTATCGTCTAGCACCACGCTATTACGAATGGATACGCCTACATACAGGCGTCATGCCAAATGGCCTGTTTCACGACGAGATGAAAGCACTTCATACGCGCTACTATACGTTTCATACAACACAAACAAAACCCATTATTCGAGAACATACTTATACGAGTTCACGCATGAACGATGTAGGGACCGATGTATCGCGTCATCTTGGCATTTGAATGTTTTCGAGAGTGAAAACGTTTTTCGCATCCTAGGTATAGTACAAATGCCGACAAGGACGCGATGAATCGGTCCTTACCGAAAATGACGTGCATCAGCATATCAACATAAAGGAACAACACATGCATGACACAATACAGGATGTAACTATCATAGGTGGCGGTGTAATGGGCCTCTTCACGGCCTATTATGCCTCTGAATTTGTCAAAAACATCACCATCCTAGAGAAAGCGACGGTGGGAAGCGATAACAAAAAAGCCGCCTCGTTCAGCTATACACGCTCAATTAGAAACGATTATCTCGATCCGCTGTATGGGCAACTTGCCTACGAAGCGCGGCGGTTATGGCTCGACGTGCAACGCAAGGCCGAGACACCATTTCTCATTGATTGTGGCTGTCTTAACCTTGCCAAAAGGAGCATTACGCCAGACCTCTCCACAACCTATGCCGTACAGAGCTATTATATTCTTCAGCAACTACACCTTAAAGCGGAAGAGTTCACGCATGAGACGTTACAACAACGCTTTCCACAGTTCGATGTTGATTTAGCGCGACTCGATGTTGAGGCGGGTCTGCTCTATGTGCCAGAGGTGACGCGCACCCTGTTAGCAGTACTACGCGAGCGCAAGGTACGCATTCTTGAGCATGTCGATGTGAAACGCATCATGGAACGGGATAAACAACTGTATGTCAACACAAATCAAGGAGATTTCGTCACGCAGAAACTGGTAGTTACAGCCGGTCTCGGCACCAACGAGGTCCTGGAACACGTTGATAACTGCAATGTCTCTTTTCCGCTTTCGCCGGACCGTCCAAGTCAAGCCAAATATTTTATTCCCTCGGCAAAAAAATGGGAACAGTTTACTTCTGATACACTACCTGTCTTCGCCTATCTTGACGTGGGCATTTATGGACATCCCATTTACGCCGATAAAGTGCCAGGCGTCAAAATCGGTTTTTATAATCCACCCGATGTCAAGACACTGAACACAAGCATTCGTGACGTGGACAGCTTTGTCGAACAATGTATGCCCTCGCTTCGAGATGCCGAAACGGTTGACGTGACCGAGGTCGATCAATGCTTTTATGATCTGGTTGCCGACGACAACTTTATTATGGGCGACATTCCCGATTTCTCCAATATCATCGTTGGCGTGGGTTGGCGCGGCACAGGCTACAAATACGCCTCGTGGATAGGCCGTACCCTGATGCAACTCGCATTACAGGGGAGAACGGTATACAACATTGAGCGGTTTTCACCACATAGATTTTCACACACGTCATAGCAGATAAAAAAGAAAGAGAACATGATGCAACAGAGAACAACACGCGGTATTCTACAGCGTTTACAACAAGGGGTCGTACTCGGTTCGGAAGGTTATGTCTTCGAGTTAGAGCGCAGAGGCTACATCAAAGCAGGTCCTTATGTGCCAGAGGTCGTCCTGGATTTTCCAGAGGCGGTCAAAGAACTGCACCGCGAATTTTTACGCGCAGGAAGCGATGTCATGGTTGCACTTACCTACTATGCTCACCGCGAGAAACTCAAGGATGTTGGCCGCGAAAACGATCTTGAGCGTATAAATCGGCAAGCGGTACGCCTGGCTAACGAGGTTGCACGTGAAGGGTGATGCACTCGTCGCGGGCAATATCTGTAACACATGGGCCTATGACCCACACAATCACGAGGAGTCAGCAAAAGTTGTTCGCGCCATGTATGAAGAGCAACTTGGCTGGGCCGTTGAAGAGGGTATCGACTTCGTGATTGCCGAGACCAACGATTATTTAGGTGAAGCATTGATTGCCCTGGATGTAATTAAGCAACTCAAATTACCCTCGATGATTACGCTTGCCTCTGTACAAAAAGACCAGACGCGCGATGGCTACGACTATGTAGAAGCATGCAAACGCCTTGCCGACGCTGGTGCCGATATCGTGGGTCTCAACTGTGACCGAGGACCAGCAACGATGCTTCCTATCATCGAAAAAGTACGCTCCACCGTAAGTTGTTATGTCGCCGCCCAGCCCGTACCCTACAAAACGAATACGGAGCATCCCACCTTCGAGGCATTAGAATTAGACAATGGGCAACGCGCCTTTCCGCTTGCGCTTGAGCCATTCCTGCATAATCGTTTTGAGATGGCAGCATTCGCACGTCAGGCACAACAACTTGGCGTCAACTATATCGGCATCTGCTGTGGTGGCGCACCACACTATGTACGTGCAATGGCGGAGGCATTGGGACGTACCGCACCAGCCAGCAAATACTCGCCAGCAATGGAACTTCATCCTATGCTAGGAACACAGGTGGAACACAAGGACCAGGAATTCTTGGTAGATTGGAAAAGCTGATGCTACAAGTTGCTACCTTCCTCTCATCTGCCTTGTATGACACGTATGCACACATCACGCACTATCTCGGGGAGCATCTCGGCATTCCCACAACCTTATACATTGGTCAGTCGCTGAACGAATTTGCTACAGGGGAAGCCGATCTCGGCTTTCTCTGCGGTCTACTCTATACCAATATGTCGCAACCGCGCCCCATTGAATTGCTGGCGGCACCTGTTGTGCAAGGTTCCCGCTATCAGGGGAAGCCTCTGTATTACTCCGATGTGATTGTACGTCGTGCTAGCGCGTATGACTCCTTCGATGCCTTACAAGGTGCGCGTTGGGCATTCAATGAAGAGGCATCACATTCCGGCTACAACATCGTCAACTATAGCCTGCTTGTAAGAGGAAAAACATTTGCTCATTTCGGCTCGATGCTCAAAACAGGCTCACACCTCGCGTCAGTGCAAGCCGTACTGACTGGAAAAGCTGATGCCGCTGCCATCGACTCGCACGTCCTTGACGCATGGTTTCAGCAAGAACCAGAACTCGTGCAACAGTTGCGCGTGGTGGAAATGTTGGGTCCCTCAACAATCCCCCCGATTGTTGCATCCACTCGTGTAGATGTGCGTACGAGACAGCGTATACAGGAGATACTGTGTACGATGCACGAGGACGCTTACGGAGCCAAAGGCTTGCATACAGGTTTGATAGACCGTCTCGTCCCTGTAACAGATGTGCAATACGATGACCTCCGTTGCATGCGAGCACGTGTGCAAGAGCAGGAAATGAGCAAGGTACCCATGCAGATGATCCTTTAGTGCAGTTTGCCATATTGGTACATATGTTCTATAATTGTGTACATAAATATTGCTTGCCATACGTGTACATAAGAGACAGAGATGTGTAGGGCCTGATGTATCACTCACGCCCTGCCTCATTGAAAGGAACATATAATCATGACTCAATCACATACAAGTGGACACGAAACACAAAGCGAAAATATGCAAGACTCGCCAATGATGGCCCACCTGCTGGATGCTCTCAAGCAAGGCACCGACATTGGACACTATGGGCGTCTAACCTTCGTAATGATTGCACGTCACTTCTTGCCAGAAGACGAGATCGTCGAGTTGCTCAGCCATCAGCCCGACCATAATGCAACCGAGGCACGTGCCCTGTTACATCAGGTCAAAGCACGTGACTATAACCCACCCAAACGTGAGCGCATCATAGAATGGCAGTCGCAGCAGGACTTTCCCATCTGCCCAACGCCTGACGAGCCAGGCACCTGCAACGTCTACCAGGAACTGCGCTTCCCCGATGGCATCTACGACAACATCAACAATTTCTACGAAGAACAAGCCGAAGAAAAAAAGTAACATAAAAAACAAGGGATGGTGCGTAGGTATCCCCACACACCATCCCTTGTTTTTTATGTTTGACTAACGTTCTTGTTCAGTTGGACGAATCAGAATTTCGTTGACATCCACACGATCAGGTTGTGTGACCGCATAAAGAATAGCAGCGGCAATATCCTCGCTTTCGAGTGGCGTCATTGCCTTGACAAAATCCTCGATATTCTTTTTTGCACTAGCATCGGTGATATGGTTCGTCAATTCAGTTGCTACCGCACCCGGTTCGATAATCGTCACGCGCACATGATACTTGAGCACTTCTTGCCGTAACGCTTCAGAAAATGCCACAACCCCCCATTTAGAGGCATTATAGACACCACTACCAGCACGAGCCGTTCTGCCCGCGACAGATGAGATATTCACGATGTGTCCACTATTCTGCTGCTTCATAATCGGCAAGGCCGCGTGTGTCGCGTACATCAAGCCCAACACATTTGTGTTGATCATCCGCCGCCAATCCTCTGTATTCGCGCCCTCGATCATACCTAGCAGCATCAAGCCAGCATTATTGACCAGAATATCCACACGTCCAAGTTCGCTCTTTGTCTTTTGGACGATCTCGTTTGCCTGTGCCTCATCCGCAACGTCCGCGACGATTGGATACGCTTTGCCACCAGTATCGGTGATACGCTTGACCAAATCTTGCAAGCGGTCCTCGCGCCGTGCCGAAACCGCTACGGCAGCACCCTCTGCCGCCAACGCCAACGCCGTAGCCTCACCAATACCCGATGATGCACCCGTAATCAGTGCAACCTTCCCCGTAAGTTTCTGTGCCATGTTGTAATTAAACCTCTTTTGTGTGTTTGTTTTGACAAGCTTTCGCTATGTGTTACACGGATGAGGGGAGGGGAAATGTGTACATTCCGTAGGGACCGATTATGCTCTTGAACAAAAGCGGATGAATCGGTCCCTACAAACGACATATCCGCATTCATTTGTGAAACGGCATTATCCGTGTCCACTGCACGAGCGAAGCAAGGTACAGTCCTCATGATGTACTACAAATGCACATTTAACAGCATCCTCAACCCATTAGCTAACGTCATTCCACCCCATAGAAGGTCATGCACACCAGCATATTCTACGTAGGTCACGTATCCTTGTGCTTCTAACTCTTGCCAGAAAGAGGCTATATTGAAACCATAGGCCAACCATTTTTGTAAACCTATTAATTTTGGACTTTGAAGGCCAGTCAATGCCCTCATGAATGCTCCTGTACAAACACCATCTTCTCCATCAACGCTTGCAACGTAGCTTCTGGGTCAGCACAAAGGCCGCTATGCATGGGCGAGGTCTGGATGATAGTGCTGCGAGGAGCAACGAGCCAGTGGAAGCGTTCGGATTGTGAGAGTTCTCCGATAGGGCCAGCATTCTTGCCACCAGTGGAGACGAGGACGAGCAAATCAAGGTGATACTTCACTTCATCAATATCAAGCAACGGAGCGAACACGCTTAGACGCTGTACATCAAGCGCGATACGTGTGTGGAGAAAACGACGTGTGCGACAGAAGAGAATTACGCCAACATTGAGGAATTCGCCGCGCTCGACGCGTGGCATAACCCGCACAACGGCATAGTCATACGAGGCTAGCGCGTGCATGCAAAGCCTCCTCTACAAAAACCTGTGATGCCGCTAGACGGTCTAGCAAGTAGGCAAGATACGCTGCCCGATGTTCCTCTTTTGATGTAAAGAGTGGGTCATCGCCCAACCACTCATCAGGAATGGCCTCGATAATACCCTCCAGTAGAGGCGCGTTCAGGCGACTCTTAAGCAATGCGTCGGCTTCTGCAAGCTGTGTGGCGACACGCAATAAGACATGATCTTTAATCTGGACAAAGGGCGAACGGCTCCGTTCAAGGTAGTTCGCGCCAGTGTGATGGAAGTAGAGCGAGGCTCCGTGGTCGATGAGATACAATTGTTTATGCCAGAACAGCATATTGGTATTGCGTGGAGTGCGATCAACATTGGAGACATAAGCATCGAACCAGACAATTGACGACGCCAACAACGGATCAATCAGACGTGCATCTATCGCATCAAAGGTCAACGACCCCGGAAGATAGTCAAGCGCGAGATTAAGCCCTGTACTTGCCTTGATGAGATTGTATATTTCGTAATCCGGCTCGTTACGCCCTAAAGCTGCGTCTAGCTCCATAAACACGATTTCTGGCACGGTGAGGCCAAGGGCGCGTCCAATCTCGCCCGCCACAAGTTCTGCGATCAGCGATTTTGGTCCTTGACCCGCGCCACGAAACTTGAGCACATAGAGGCCATCATCCTCCGCCTCAACAATCGCTGGCAAAGAGCCGCCTTCGCGTAGCGGCGTCACATAACGTGTAGCAGTGAGTGTTCTTAGCATAGTTTGTATTTTATCACAGCTTTCCCATGAGATAAATGGGTAGAAAGAAGAAACAAAAAGAAACAATCGGCGTGGTAGTACGTTATGAATAAGTAGAATAACAAAACTCTATGCATGCTATTCCTATCCAAAAACACTACATATTTATTTTTTACGCTTGTTTCCATCTGATAGAGGGGTTGTATGTCCGATATATCGAACACATCGAGTACGTCTGATTCGTCGCAAAATAATGGTGTACCTACACAACGGTTTTCAAAAAATATGTTCAAGCCGCCATTTGCTGCCGATGTGCCTGTGTACGATGATACTCCTCCTGCACACCCTCAATACATACATGCCGATGTGCCTGTACATCCAGTCGATGGAGGTATGTCGCCGACTACATCGCCAAATCATGGTGAGTTTCAAATTCCACCGTTTATGCTAGCGGATATGCAAAGGGCTGCCTCAGGCTTTTCCTCGACGGACCCAATTGTTGATTTTAACCGCGGAGAACAACGTGTGAAGATTGATACGCTTAAGCATGTTGCCCTATCTAGTATGAACAGTCTACAAAGAAATGTGTCTGCCGCGCGCCCACAATCTGTAGGAATGCAACCACGGATAAACGCACAAAACAACACGTTCGCAGGTCGGCGTGAACCCATTTCGGCATCACTACACCCTGCGGCTCCGCTACCGAGGCAACCACTGCCTCCTGGACGGCCTCCGCTAGCTCCTGCCGTACAGAGACCATTGCCACCGCATTCGACGAAAACAAAATTCCTTTTGCTCATCTTTCTACTTGCCTCTCTTATCCCAGGTATCCTTGGCATCGCGGATAGCATGAGTCTCTACGCAATATACAGTCATGGCTACAGTGGAGTACAACATCTTTTACATGTACGCACACTTGCAACTGATCTCAAAGCCCATCCAACCAACCTGGACATCAATAAACTGCATCAAGTGCAAGCAGAGCTACAGGGTGCGCGTGACGATTTCAAAGTGTTGCATACAGAACTTATGCAAAACGTGTATGTGAACGCGGCTAATAGTGGACTTCCAAGTTATGTTTCGTCCGCACTTGCGCTCTGTCAAATTGGAACTGATGCCTCGGATATTGGACAGGCTTTGGCGAAAATGGCGATAGACTTTGCGCCTGCGTTACATGGTTCGCTGCTTGCCGCCTCCACAAAACCGCTTGTCACACCTGAGATGCTTACCGAAGCGCGCTCGGTTATCGAATACAGCTTGCCCTTGATGAAGGATATTCAAGCACAAACGCCGTCGCTCTCACTCGATATCTTTCCTATTAGTACAACGCAACGTGAAGAGATCATGCAGGGTATTCAACTCTTACCACTGGCCGTCACCGATATGACGCAAGCGCAAGGTCTTATGGATGCGCTAGGCTGGATTATTGGTGTCGGTCAACCGCGCACCTTCCTGGTCCAAACAACGGACCGCGCCGAGTTACGCCCGACAGGTGGCTTCACAGGACAATTCGGCGAACTCTCGTTGAATGGTGGGCGCATGGGACCATTCAAACTACAAAATATCGCGTTGTTTGAATATGGAAATAACGTACCAAATAATGGAAAAACTCCGCCAGCAGCGTATCAGTCATGGTGGCCTATCGCAAACTGGGGCTTGCGTGACTCAAACCTGTCTGCAGATTTCCCCACGTCGGCACGTATTGCAATCAACACGTACAAGTATGAGTTCCAGCATCAGGTGGATGGTGTTATCGTCTTTTCGCCATTCTTAATCTCACGTGTTCTTGCCGTAACAGGACCTCTCTATGTCCCTGGATACAACGAAACTATTACCGCCGCAAACTTTGAAAGTAGGTTACACTACTATCAGCTAGACAATGTAGGTATCCGTAAAGAGGAAATCGTTGAGCATGTCTATGATCCCAATGCCGCACGTAAACTGTTCACAGGCCGCGTTACAAAATTGCTGATGGACAAAGTGAAGCATGCACAAACAACCGATTTAATCGGTATCGCGGACGAGATGCTCCATGCGTTGAAGACACGAGACCTACAGGTGTATGTAACAAATACACAAATCGAGAATCTACTCGTTAAATATGATGCGGCTGCTACTATGGACCGCTCAACAACACACGATGGTCTTTTCGTTGTACAGGCAAATGTGAGCGCGAATAAAGGTTCTCAGTATGTGAAAACAATCATGCATGACACGGTGACACTTGATGCCAAAGGTGGCGCAACACATGCACTGCAAATAAACCTTAACTATCATGTGATAGACCAGATTTACGGACCCGACACCTATCACGATTATGTCCGTGTGTATGTGCCGCCGACCGCGAAGTTCCTAAACGGCAATGGTTTCGAGCAGCTAGGACAACCCTATTGCAGTACCTATGCAGGATTTGGTGCTTGTCCAGCCTATAATGCTTATGGCGATGGAGATTTAATGTGCCCTGCCAATCAGAGCGACCCGATGGTAGAGACAAATCATAACAATGATCCGTATAATCTCAAAAATCATCCGTTGAATCAGGAAGGGCCTCCGACAAATATGGTCAGCGATGAAGCCCAGCGCGCCATGTATGCAGGATGGGTACTTATTCCGAAAAATTGTGACGCAACATTGACGCTTTCGTGGTACGTACCACCGATGGGACACGATGCATACAGCTTACTGGTACAACGTCAATCCGGTACGTATCCAGAGATGGACCTTACCATTCTTCCCACACCGGGGAATTGTACGGCACTTAGAACAACTGGCAAGTACTTTAATACCGTACTCAGCAGTGACCAGTCGTTTTCGCTAGTCGCGCCCAACGCGGAAAACGGCGCGAACAGCAACTGTTATGTGCAACCAAAATTATAGGAATGTTGAACGCGCTTCCGTACTATTTGGTCGAGCTACATCATTACGCCTAACACAGCACAAGTATTGACACTTAGATGTATTGGCACGTATACTACTTCTGCTATATGCACCTATCAGCAGAATTGATGTAAATGCCCCGATTGCGTTTACTTATACATAAGACTATCGTTTTTTGTAGGAAATCATCTATGCTACTTGAGCATACGATGTTGTGGGAAGATTGTAGAAGAGAAGTTACCTATGGAACAACCAGCTATTCTAAATATTACGCGCACTGATACCGCCTATCGTTTTCATCTTGATCTTCCCGATGGTCCTACTTCCATAGGTCAGGACTACACGACCGAACTTACAAACGAGATACGCGAACGCTTACGCCGCAACCTGCAAATAGCAGTGCAGTCGATGAATACGTTGGCACAGGCAGAGACCAAGCGTCAAACCGTCAAACTAGGAGCAGTCAACGATACCCTGGTTACGCTGGGTCGCTTCCTCTTTGAAACACTCTTACCCACACCATTGCAAGAGGCACTTCGTCGCCTGGATACCGCGCTCATTTTCAGCACAAATACACCCGATATTCCCTGGGAACTGCTCTTTGATACACAAAGCAAGCAAGGACGATACCTCGCGCAGTATATAAGCATAGGACGTGTTTCGCAACTTGGGCGAGACATGCTGCACCGTGCTCCACTTCCCGAAAGGCCAGTACGTAAGTTGGGACGACGCGAGGCACAAGGTCTCTCGGTTCTCTTTCTTGTCAATCCTACCGGTGAACGCAGTGGTGCTGAAGAAGAGGTAGCGACGCTCTGTACGACGTTGCCTGAAACGATTACACGCATTATCCTATACAGACAGCAAGCCAATCAGTTAGAGATGCGGATGCGTCTCAGCGCAGATTCACCACACGTTATTCACTACGCAGGACCATTTCCGCTGACTAACAGTGCGGGAGCAGAGCCAGTTCTGGCACTCGCGGGCAACTCGCGGTTAGACGGTGGGGCTGTAGAGCAACTCCTTCAATCGCTGCCCAAACGACCACTTATTTTCTTGAGCCACCACGAGGATGAGCGTCATCATCGCAATGGTAGTTCATCGACTAACCAGCAGGAACGCGATGAAATGATGGAACGCGTCGCGACCAACTTATTAACAGCAGGCGCAGGTGCGGTTCTTGCACTACGCTGGCCCGTCAATACGCTGCGTACTCGTGAGTTTACTACTCTCTTCTATCAAGATATTGGTGATGGTGTCACACTCGGTGAGGCACTGCGCCGTACCCGTGTAGCCATGATGCAGCAGCATCCCGATGATACCTCCTGGATGAGTTTTGTGCTGTATGGAGACCCAACACAACGCCTGGTTATCGGCTCATTTGCGAATAGAGAGCGACCTACTGTCGAACCACGCATCGAAGCGTTGGAAGATAGTCAGATTATGGCTCCGCTTTTCCCCTCCACAAACTCACCTGATCGCCGCTTCTTGCGCGCCGTGCTAGAACTCGCGTTAGGGGAAGCGCGTCGGATGCACAAAGATTATCTTGGCACCCCCCATCTCTTCATTGCCTTAACCAAACTCGATGGTGGGTGTACTCAGGATGCATTACGTAGCCTCGGCTTCTCCTCTAAGCAGGTTCGCGATGTTATTCGCCTCGCGTTAGGCTCTGGTAAAGCCACAAGTGATACGCCAATTCTGCCCACACGTCGCTGCAAAGAAATACTGCTTACAGCAGAGCGTAATGCGGCTACCGCTGGCGTTGCGGCAGTTGATGAGCGCGCGATAGCGCAAGCGGTGCTAAGCGAGGGTGATGGCGTCACGCATGAACTGCTGACAAAGCTAGGTATTAACCCAACCCAACTTATTGACCTGATTACCACAAGTAACGCACGTGCGCTCCTAGAGCTTGTGCCATCGGCCAATCCCGTTCCCGAAGCTGCTCCTGTCGATCTGCCCGGAGGTCTGAATCCAGAGGGTGGCTCAAAAGGTGGTGCATCTGTGCTGGAACGTCTGGGTCGTGACTTGACGAAACAGGCCGCCAACAAGCAGTTAACGCCTCTGATTGGACGCGACAAAGAAATTCGTCAGCTTATGCAGACGATGATGCTCAAGGATCGCAACAATCCTATCCTGATCGGCGATTCGGGTGTAGGTAAAACAACCATCGTCGGCGGCCTGGCACAGCGTATCGTCGATGGCAAGGTTCCACCAGAATTGCGGGGTAAGCGGTTGATCGAGCTATCCGCCAGTTCTCTAGTCGCGGGAACCAAGTATCGTGGCGAGTTTGAAGAGCGCCTCCTGAAGGTCTTAGAAGAGGCCGAGGGGAGCGGCAATATCATTCTCTTTATCGACGAGATGCACCTGCTCATCGGCACAGGACGTGCAGCAGACGGCAGTATCGATGCGGCCGGCATTCTCAAACCTGCATTAGCGGGTGGACGTCTGCGCTGTATCGGTGCGACCACACCACAAGAATATCGCAACATTGAGAAAGATGCCGCGATGGAGCGTCGCCTACGTCCCATTCAGATTGAGGAACCAACATCGGAAGAGGCATTACAAATTCTGCGTGGCATGCGTGACCTTTACGAACAACATCATCATGCCACCATCACCGATGAAGCGTTGGAAGCTGCGGTAAATCTCTCGGTACAATATCTGCCCAACATGCGCCTGCCTGACAAAGCGTGTAGCATCCTCGATGAGGCATGCTCACAGGCACGTGTCTTTTCGATAGAACAACAAGAAGAGGTACCGGAAGAGCAAATATTTGACGATGATGATGAAGAATTGGTATCGCCGATTATCACTGCCGCCATGATTGCTGAAATTATTTCGGCTCGTACAGGCATACCCGTTCGTGCCCCTGGTCGTGAGGAGCGTGACCGCTTGCTTAGCCTTGATACACGCCTCAAGACACGAGTAATTGGACAAGATGAGGCGGTCAAACGTGTAAGTCAAGCCATTCAGGTGGCACGTGCTGGACTCAAACCACATCATCGTCCTGTTGGTGTCTTCCTCTTCCTGGGACCAACAGGGGTGGGTAAAACTGAGCTTGCACGAGCGTTGGCATCAGAGGTATTTGGCTCGCCAGACCATCTCATCCGTGTCGATATGTCTGAGTATATGGAAAAACATGCCGTATCGCGTATGGTTGGCTCTCCTCCAGGATATGTTGGCTACGATCAGGAGGGACAGTTGACAGGAAAACTACGTCGCCGTCCCCATTGCGTGGTCCTGCTCGATGAGGTCGAAAAAGCACATCCAGAAGTGTTCGATCTTTTCCTACAAGTCTTTGACGCGGGTCGCCTGACAGATGCACAGGGTCATACGGTTGATGCACAACACGCCATCTGGATTATGACCTCGAATGTTGGAACCGACATGCTTGGTCGCTCGATGCCGCATGGTTTCCGTGCCAGCATTAAAAACAATGCTGAAGAGATGCAGCGTGACCGCTTGCTAGAGCGTTTACGCCAGACTTTCCGACCGGAGTTTCTCAACCGCATTGACGAGGTGGTTATCTTCCACCCACTAGAGATGGAACAGGCACAACAGATTACCCGTCTGCAAATGGAAGAGCTTGGAGCACGTCTGCTAGAGCAAGGCTTAACCCTGCAAGCCGAAGAGAGCGCGATAGACTTGTTGTGCAAAGAGGGCTTTAGCGAGACACAGGGGGCGCGTCCGCTCCGCCGTGTCATTGAAAAGCTGCTGACAGTGCCACTAAGCATGCGTATCCTGCTCGCCGATATTCCAGAGAATGGCGAGGTCCATGTCAGTGCCGTCGATGGCAAGCTAGCAATCGACATTCGTGAACCAGCCGCGAAGGTCGTGGTCACAGCCGATGTCGAGATGAACGCGTGATAAATAGCGTGGTGTGCCGATATGGAAACACATCGGCACACCACGCTATTTATTTCCTACCCCATTTGTAGATATACGCGCGTGTATCCATCTTACGTTGCATCCCACTCAAAGCCATATAGCGCACAAGGCCAAAGATGGGACGTTCAGGTGCCCACGGACGGTCATGCTTTCCACCAATAGCCCACGAGATACCCGTATAGCCGTTGGCATCACGCCCATCAATCTCATACTTGTCGTTGAGATAAACAGCATCATTGAACGCATCTTCGGGCGAGGCCGTCCATTCGAGTATCTTCTTGGCCCAGTACATCCTCATGTAGCCATGCATACGTCCAGTAGTTGCCATCTCGCGCTGACTGGCGTTCCATAGCTCATCGTGTGTTCTTGTCAGCTCTAACTCTTCTCGTGTATACACCCAGGGACGTGGGTCGTTTTTGTGTTTCTCAAGCGTTTTCCGACCCCAATCAGGACACCCTTCTAGCGTGTCATAGTGCGGGTTATGCAAAGCAAAATTGATCGCCAACTCACGACGTACAATCAACTCTTCCAGGTATGCTGTTCGTCCGCCTGTTGCGTCAATCTGTGCGCTTCCCGTTGACTCTGGCACGTGCTGCTCAATATCCCAGGCCATTTGTTGCACCGAGATATGCCCAAAATGCAGGTAGGCCGAAAGTTCGCTTGTCTCTGAAACCTCTGGCAAGTTACGTCGTGTAGCATAGCCTGGCATTCGCTCTTTGATGAATATGCCCAGCCGACGCCGCCCCTCATCCTGTCCACCATGAAATTGTGGCGATGGCTCGACGGTGTGGTCAATATCTAATCCTGCTAAATAGCTAAGTGGGCTATGTACCTCACCAGCGGCAACAGGTGCTTGCTGTAACGGATACTCCGTCTCTACATCGACAATTGGTTGCAGGTATTTGGGCAGGATGAGTTGCAATTTGGGGCGCAAGGTACGCGCCGCCCACTCTTCTTTCGGGAAATATTTGCTTGGTACAACAACATCGGAGTCAACGCAAGCAAAAGGCACCTGTAACCGTTCTTTGACCTCCGCACGCCACGCGCGTGGAGTACGCAACTCGGCTTCGTCACTGATGACTGCCGCAACGTGTAGCTCTTGCGTGAATTTTATAAGCTCTTCAGGTGGAGAGCCATGCCGAATAATCAATGGCGTGCCACGCTTTTGTAGGTAATGCGCCGCAACCTCAACACCTTCAAGCATAAAAGTATAATGACGTAAATTTGCTGCTGGATACTCCGAAACCACAAACAGGACCAGCACAGGAAGGTGTAATGCGTTACCTAGAGCAATAGCCGCGTTAAGCGCATGGTTATCTTGTCCCCGTTGGGCGCGCTGCATCCAGTAGAGTACATACTCCCCATCTTCAGCACTCATGCCAGGACGATATATTTGTGTACGGTCATTGTCCGCGAAAAATGTTGTGATATCAATCATACCGGAATATCCTCCTCTTCTCTGTATACGAGACGCCTACCACTAAAATTTCAGGTTACACACAAACGAAACGTACACCAAAAACGCCAATGGCGTGGAGCAAACGACGCCGTTGTCGCTTACTCCACGCCACCGCTTGGAGGGGAAACCAAAGGGACGAGAAAGTCTGATAGGAATGATGACCGAAAAGTTTGTCTGGAACAACACTACAACGAGTTAGAACAAGCACATGTTCAACGGTCACTACGAATGGAACGTCCTTGCTCAACATTCTCTCTACCGGAACCGCGCTTCCATTCATGCTCGGAGCATCGCTCAACAGGACAAATTGGCACCCCAACGATCATCATTCACCACTGCCAACAGTATACATATAGCTCCTTCATTACCCGTTTCCTGTGACTTCATTGCTCATTACACGTATAATACGCTTCTTAGGCTGTTAACACGCCATTATACGTCATCATGAAGTATGAAAACACAAAATCCTTACATAAGACACTTTACAGGAAGCACAAAAAGACAATGGACAAACCCTTATGAGAGTTTGTCCATTGTCTTTTTGTGCTTCTTCAAATGTTACATCACGCGTGTAGGTGTGATACGAATGGCTTGACTATAGTCTGCCCCCATTTGCTCTGGGGTAGTACCAAGACCCTTGATACCTTCACCGTATTTTTTGATGTAAGCATCAAGCGTCACATTGACCTCGTTATTGGTAAGCAACGCTGCTGTTCCTTCAATAGTGATCGGGTCTTCTCCATTGTTGGTATTATCCAGTGCAAGTAATACATTTTGGTTGTGCCGTATGTTGGATACCTTCTGATTCTTAGGACGGCTGAATATCAAAACGGTCTCGCCATCCCATAGAAACCAGACCACTACTGCATGTGGGCGTCCATCTGGTCGAACCGAGTTGAGCCAGATAACGTAATCGTTGTGTAAACGCTGATCAATGTGTGCGTGTCTTTCCTGCGTCAAATCTAACACGGATGCCATTGTTACAATCTCCTCTTCTATAATTAAAATAAAAATGAATGGATTTCGTAGGGACCACATTCATGGCGTCCAAGCGCAATTCATTGGGCGAGTTGCACCAACAATCTTTTCATACACGATCTCACGCACTAATGGGTACATTTTAAGGACTGCACATTGCTTCGCTCGTGCAGAGGACGCGATCAATCGGGTCCCTACGAAATCATCACACCAAGATTGGTAGACCACTACCGAGGCTCTCTTCCTAGAACAACATCCCTCACATAGATTTTCATTCCCATCAGTTCCGTGCGCTGTCCTCTAAACATCACGACGTAGCGTGATATATACTGTAGTATCACTTTATGCTGAAGGAATCAATATGACACAACAAACTCACTCGTGGTGGCAAACCGACACGATTTATCAGATATACCCCCGTAGCTTTCTTGATAGCAATGGCGATGGCGTGGGAGACCTCTCTGGTATCACAAGTAAACTGGACTACCTGAGATGGCTTGGTGTAGACGCTATCTGGCTCTCTCCCATCTATCCTTCCCCAATGGCAGACTTTGGCTATGATATCAGTAACTACACCGATGTGCATCCGCTCTTTGGGACCCTGCACGACATGGATACGTTGCTCCAACAGGCACATCAACGCAATTTGAAGGTTATTCTTGATTTTGTTCCCAACCATACATCAGACGAGCATCCCTGGTTTCAAGAGTCGCGTTCCAGTCGCACAAATGCGAAACGTGATTGGTACATCTGGCGCGACCCTGCACCCGATGGAGGTCCGCCCAATAATTGGACAAGCCTGTTTGGGGGGTCGGCCTGGGAGTTTGACGCGCAGACTGGACAATACTATCTGCACCTGTTCGATGTGAAGCAAGCTGATCTGAATTGGCGCAATCCGCTTGTACGCGAGGCGATGGATAACGTGCTACGCTTCTGGCTTGAACGTGGTGTCGATGGCTTTCGTGTCGATGTGATATGGTTGCTGCTTAAAGACCCACAGTTCCGTGATAATCCGCTCAATCCCGACTGGAAGCCGGGGGATGACCCAAGCGGTTATCAGATAGGACAGTATACACAAGATCAGCCTGGCATTCATGAACTGGTACGCGACATGCGTTCGTTGTTGCAGAGCTATGGTGATCGTGTTTTGATTGGTGAGATATATCTGCCAATTGCGCGTCTCATGCAATATTATGGTGAATCGCTTGACGAGGCGCATCTGCCCTTCAACTTTCAATTTGTGACCATGACAACCTGGAATGCACACGATATTCGTCAAATTGTCGATGCATATGAGGCTGCCCTTCCGTCGGGCGCGTGGCCTAACTGGGTCCTGGGCAATCATGACAAAACGCGTATCGCTACACGTGTGGGCCGTGAGCAAGCACGGATTGCTGAAATGCTCCTACTCACCCTACGTGGCACACCCACCTGCTACTATGGTGATGAAATTGGTATGCAGAATGTATCCATTCCGCACGACCAACTACGCGACCCTGTAGCCCGTTTCTCGCCAGCAAATAGCCGCGACTACGAGCGTACACCTATGCAATGGAACACCAGCGCGAACGCAGGCTTCGCATCACCCGACGTACAAACTTGGCTTCCCATTGCTAATGACTATAAGATATACAACGTGGAGATAGAGCAACATGAGCCACATTCCATGCTGCTATTTACTCGTGCTCTCCTAGCGTTGCGCCATGCTCAACCCGCGTTAACCATTGGTTCATACAAGGCCATCGACCAGGACAACAGCGCATGCTTTGTGTATACACGCCAGCAGAATGAGCAAGGCTATATTATAGCCCTCAATGTCTCTGCTCAGGACCAAGTAGTGAAGCTGTCTAGCTCAGGGAAAGGTACCATTGCACTGTCAACGCACATGGATAAAGAAGGACAAATAGACCTGTCTGAGTTCCGTTTACGCGCCAACGAGGGGTACGTGATTGAGATAGGGACTAATTATCGAGACTGAATGCTATGTAGCTCGTTCACAACATTATCGATCATTGTCCCGCTTGGTGGAGGAAGTTCTATCAGTGCGCGCTTCCTCCTAGCCACGCTAATTGCCTCTTGTAAACGTCTGGCTGCCTCGTTCGTATGCTGAAGCTCACGTTCAGATGCGTTGGTCTGCAAACGGTTCTGTAACTCGCTAATCCGCTTGCGCGCTTGCTCCAACTCAACCACGTTGCGCTGATAATCCTTCTGACGTGCAAGCAATATGTTTAGAGAGTGCCCAATCCTCCACAGCACATTGTCTTGTGATTCGGGTGCTCGCGCCATCACGTCCCCATTTGCAAAACGAACTATTGCCGCCAAGATTTGCTCGATGCCCAGTGCTATCTGACGCGTCCGGTCAATCTCGCGCTGTTGCAACTCAAGATTTTGCTGGGTAAGAGCTGTAAGCTCCTCGGCTCGATCAGCACGACGAATTGCTTGATTGGTACTCCTCAGTAAGACAAAGGTGAACCACGCAATAGCAATCTGCAACGTGACTGGCGGTGGAAGAATACTTCCTATACTGGTTTTCTTGCTTCGAGCAATTGCTGAAAGTTTCTTTCGGCTTTATGTGAATCAATCAAGTCTTCCACAACCTCAATAGCACTTCTTATCTGCTCTATCAGCCCTTCGTGCTGCTTTTCAGAGATTATATGTGCGGCAACCAGCAGTAGGGCAGCATTGGCAACTAGAAAATCTCGCTTAGGCCCCGTCTCTTCCCCTGAAACGATGCGCCAGAAGTCCTCGTTCGTGGCAATCAAATCTTCCACTTCCTCTATATCACTAAGCTCAGCCCTGGCAAAACCTAAATCTTCCGGTGAACATTCGCTAATACGAATAGTATCTGTCTCGATCTGAATAATAAGGTTGTTGACGCTGTGAGGCGTTGGGTCACTTGAGGCATTCGATAACTCATCAATAGTGTCATAGTTATGCACGATAATCCCTTGGCTATTCAAATGCAGGTAGAGCGAGAGAACATAGGGAATCATGTCAAGGTGACAAACGCCAGTAGAATGATGCACAGGATGAAGCACCTGAGCGTTGGGCGAGACAATCTTAAAAATGTCCAAAGGGATGTGTGTCGTGCGTACCGCCTCTTGCCAACCAACCGCTCCTATCTTACATTTCGTTTCAAGCAGATGCTTCGCTTGATGCCACAATCGCCCTCTGGCATCTTTCAAGGCGTCCGAATAAGGAAAACCAAGCGCGGAAAGCGGCACAAACGCAAAACCATAATTCGATAGTTCATCATTGATCTGTTCAACGTGCAGGTTATCGGTAGCATAGCCAAATTCTGTCATTGCCTGTGCGCTTCCATGATAGGAAGTGACATTTGTTGTACCAGTTTTGCATATTCTTATAAGAGGCGCGACAATAATCGCGGCAGCAGTACTTGCATGAATAGTCTTACAAAAATCTCCACCACTCCCAAAGACATGATCGTGTGGCAAAAGGTGCTCTAAAGAATGGTTATTCTGTTGTAAAAACTGGTCAACGCGCTGACGTAGGTGGTCCGCCAACACATTGACCTGCCGAAACCCGATGCGTTCATTCCCCGGCGACAGGGCACGTAGTGCCTCAACAAGGGCATTGACTGGCGTGTGTGGATCAATGCACGTGTCGAAGAGTGCAAGCAATTCGGCATCAGACACATCCAGCCGTTGCGCTTCACCTTCCAGGAAACGCGTAAACGTCTGTTCCAGAACGGGACCCAAAGCAGGTGCGAGACGCTCTAGCAACGCTTGCTTTTGTTGCAATGAAGCGTCTGAAAAGAGAACCTGTAGGTCTTGCTTACGAAGCACCGACGTATGCCGTGTATCTACTGTCGATGTGTGGTGACTATTATTTTTCATACAAATTACTGCCTTACTGATGACGTTATTGAATAATAGGCCAAGCCTAACATCTCCTAAAAAGGAAGTCAAGAGATACACGTACACCTATCGCTACAGGCTAGTATGGACCGTGTATAACCGCTTCTAGCGTGGGGCGAAGCTTCTTCCGGGCCGCAGACATGGAAGAGCGCATACTTTGTAATGCTTGTCCTTCTTCCGGCCACTCTATAACGTCCATATCCATATTATAGTCTTTACACGTGTTGACCCAAACAAGTAGATCATCAACTTTATCTTTGAGCGAACACAATATCGCCTGCCGTTGACGCGTAGGCAGATCAGAGATAGCGTGTGCGGCTTCCTGTCTATAGTATTGCTCGGCTTCCTGCTGCTCAATCTCGCTCAATGGGTCCTCTGTCATCGCCGATAAAAACAATGACTCACACTGGTAGAGTTCCCCTTCTTCGTCTATTGGCAAGGAAGTGACTGGCTTTAATTGACGAATCATCGTCACAGACTCATTATGCGCGACACGACTGATATAAGCTTTAGGATTGTCGATAGTGGTCTTCTGCTGTACCAGCCAGACTCTGATGCGTATCTGTTGCGCGAGATCATCTATCTCCATATCCAACATATCCACATGAAGCATATTCCGTTTACGATTGACATATTTCCGTGCCTGAGAACGGATGTAGAGATCATACTCTTCAAGCCATTCGTTCGTGTTGGGACTACACTCCTGCAAAAAAGAACCAGGTAAAGAAGTTTGTTGCATGATTCCCTCCGTTGCCTTGCCCAGGACCGACACGTTTCGTCTTATACCCTCTCTCCCCTACAATCACCCACATAATTGTTTTTATCAAAGAACTTTATTTTTTTGTTCTCCAATAAAAACAATATACCATAGATTGTTCCATTTTACAAGAGTCTCTGGTAATTTTAGCAATTTTGTTTTATACTACCTATAACTGGAGGGACAAACATGGGCCGTAAAGAGAAAATAGTTTCTTTAGAGAACAATAACCAACACTCGATTGGAGCAAGAATGCGACTCGCTCGTATCGAGAAGGGATATCGACTAACTGATATGTCTCAGGCGATAGGGTACACCAAAAGCCGTTTATCAACGGTCGAGAATGGCTACGGCAATCCATCGCAAGAGCTTATACAGGCATATGAGCAATATCTTGGCCTGGAAGCAGGTGCCTTAATGCCCACGCAAGCGGGCGTCCCTCCTTATGTACCTGGTCGCCGTCACACAGCCCTACCAATCACTGTCCCGAACACAGAGACGCAAGCACAGAACGTTCCCCCAGTAACGCATCATTATCTAACCGAGGCTCCGCAACGCGAGACATTTTATGGACGCGAACAAGAACTGACGTTGCTAGAAGACTGGATACAAACAGAGCATTGTCGCATCGTCATGCTTTTAGGCATTGGAGGTATTGGCAAAACAACACTCGCCAGTATTCTAACCGAGCGCGTGAAAGAACAGTTTACCTATGTTTTCTGGTATACGCTACAAAATGCGCCTCTCCTTGAAGATTTTCTTCGTGAATGCCTCCATTTCCTTTCTGGTCAAACACAAACGCCAATAAATTCGTCGGACGATACCGAAGAACAAATGAAACAACTAACAGCGTATCTTCAACGCTATCGCTGCCTGCTCATCCTCGACAATATGGAAACTATTCTAAAAAGTGGGCAGGAGGGGCAGTATCGCACAGGCTACGAGGGCTATGGAAAACTGATAACCTCTATTGCTGAAAGTACCCATCAAAGTTGTCTCTTGCTCACGAGCCGCGAACTCCCCCTTGAAGTGGTTCATACCGAGGGCATCACGGTCAAGGTGCTTCAACTAACGGGCATCGGTCTGGAAGAGGGGCGACGAATACTTCGTGGCAAAGAATTGCTTGGCTCGGATAAGGTGTGCGATGAATTGACTATGACCTATGCTGGCAATCCACTGGCCCTAAAACTTGTCGCGGCACCCATTCGAGAACTCTTTGGGAGTGAGATAGCAGAATTTTTGGCTGAAAGAGGCACGGTCATTGGCGATATCTATGCACTGATCGATAAGCAATTTCACCGTCTCTCAGCGCAAGAAAAAGAAATTCTTTACTGGTTCGCATTGGCCTGTGAACCTATTTCCTTTAACGATGTACTAAAAAAGATTGTGCGACCAGTACCTAAAAGAGACCTTTTGAACGCATTAGACTCGCTTCGCAGACGATCCTTGATTGAGAATAGTAGTGGCACACACTTTATCCTGCAGCCCGTGATTATGGAGTATGTGACCGATGAATTTGTTGCCAATGTCTGTAAAGAGATTAAACAGGAGCACTTCGCGCTTTTACTCAGTCATGCGCTGATTCGTGCCGAGGCAAAAGATCATATCAGGAACAATCAGATACGCCTCTTTCTTGAAGCCATCATACGCCAACTGCTGAGCACACTCGGCAAAGTTGAGAGTGAAGCAAAACTTAAAAGGATGCTGGCAACGCTCAAAGAAACGCGTCCCCATACGCCGGAATATGCAGCAGGTAATCTGCTCAATATGCTGGTCCAACTCAAAGTTGATCTTACAGGTTATGATTTTTCTCAGCTTGCGGTCTGGAACGGATATTTGCAAGATGTCAACCTGCACAAAGTGAACTTCTCCCATTCCGAGTTAAAACAAACCGTGTTTAGCGACACCTTTGGCAGCATCCTCTCCGTTGCGATCAGTCCTGATGGCACACAATTGGCAGCAGGAACAGCCAATGGTGAGGTCAGATTGTGGGACGCGCAGAGTGGCGTACCGCTTGGTATCTGTCAAGGACATACCGACTGGGTACGCTCGGTTGCCTTTAGCCCGGATAGCACCAGCGTCCTTAGTGGCAGCGATGACCAGAGTATTCGCCTCTGGGATGTCAAAACAACTCAATGCCTGAAAACCTTCTATGGGCACACCAATAGAGTACGCTCAGTTGCCTTTGCCCCTAATGGCATACTTGCCGCGAGCGGAGGAGACGATCATACAGTACGCGTGTGGGACGTAAGAACGGGCGAATATCTCTACACATTAGAGGGACACACCAGCCGCGTCTGGTCGGTAGCATTCGACTACACAAGCGATAGTATCGTAAGCGGCAGCAGCGATCATACTCTCAAGCTGTGGAGCGTACAAGATAGGCTGTGTATCAAGACATTTTCTGGACCCAAAGATGCGGTCTGTGCCGTTGCCTTTAGTCCAAACGGAAAATATCTCGCTAGTAGTGGGGATGACCAGATCGTGTATCTCTGGGACAAAGAGCAAGAGGCACCACTTCGGCGGCTACGAGGACATACCAACCGTATCTGGTCATTAGCATTCAATCCTGATGGCGATGTGCTTGCCAGTGGGAGCGACGATCAAACAATTCGCATGTGGGATGTACAAACTGGAGAAACGCTTACAACCCTACGTGGGCATACCAATCGAGTCTGGTCAATCGCGTTCAGTCCAACGAGTAACATGCTGATCAGCGGCAGTGACGATCAGAGTATTCGCATGTGGAACACCGACGATGGACAATGCGTTAAGACCATTCAGGGTCACAGTAGCCGTATCCGTTCCGTCGCCTTTAGTCCTGATGGCAGCCTATTGGTTAGTGGGAGCGATGATAGAACGGTACGTCTCTGGCAAGTCGAGACGGGCCAGTGCTTAAAAATATTGCAAGGTCACAGTACATGGATTTATTCAGTGGCCTTTAGCCCAACGGGAACTATGTTTGCCAGTGGCAGCGACGATCAGACGATTCGCTTATGGGATGTCAAAACAGGCTATTGCTTAAGAACACTAGGTGGACACACCAACTGGGTGCGCTCCATCGCCTTTAGTCCCGATGGCACACTGCTTGTAAGTGGCAGCGACGATCAGACGGTGCGCCTCTGGCAAGTGAGTACGGGCCTCTGTCTTGGTATTCTACAGAAAGATTGTAGCCGTATCTGGTCGGTGGCCTTTAGCTCAGATGGAAAAACCATCGCCTGTGGTGGTGAAGACAAAATTGTGCGCCTCTGGCAACTCAACGAGGACTCCAGCCTGCGTTTATTGCAGAAGCATATGGGGAGAGTACGTTCTGTCACCTTCAGCCCTGATGGACGTTTCCTTGCCAGTAGCAGCGATGACCGCACAATTCTTATATGGAATGTGAGTACAGGCGAGTGTGTAAATACGCTTACAGGCCACATGAGTTGGATATGGTCGGTTGCATTTAGTCCCGATGGGCAGTCGCTTGTAAGTGGCAGTGATGATCAAAGTGTACGCCTCTGGGACATTGCTACCCAACACCAACTCTGGGCAGGATATGAGCATAGTAAGCGTATTTACTCGGTTGCGTTCCGTCCAGACGCCTCACTAGTCGCCAGTGGCAGCTACGATGGCACCATCAAACTGTGGGAGGTAGCATCAGGCACATGTGTACGCACGCTACGCAGAGAGCACCCCTACGAGCAAATGAACATCACGGACGTTACAGGTCTCTCGCCCGCTCAAAAAGTAATGCTCCGCACCCTAGGTGCCATAGAGGACGAATGGCGATAATAAAGGATGTGATTTCTCTTCTCAGTTTTCGTTAGACGTAGTATATGCGGTCCCTATCTTTAAGGGTCTTACTGTACAGGAGGGTTTCTATGCGAAAACGAATACTATGGTGGTGTATCGCGCTTCTATTGATCGTAGCTTCTAGTCTTTGGGCACTCATTCCTGGCTCCCCCGTGTTTGCTGAGCAAACACATCATGCGCTCTATCTTGTCGGTCCAGCCGCTACTCCCGATGCCAGCCAAACACTGCAAATGGCGCAGCAGGAGGAGGTAAACATTCAATCCATCCTGGGCATCCTCAATTTGATTCTTGTTATCGTTCCAATCTTTGTCGCGCTCGCGGCTGTAACATTAAGTATTTTTGGCATTCGAGAATTTCGAGATCTCGAAAAGAGGAAATTGGACCTCGAAAAGCAGGCAGAGGACCTCGAAAACAAGGCAAAAACCCTCGTAGAAGATATAAACCAGATTAAACAAGAAGCGGCCGATAAGAAGACGGAAATAGGGCATACGCAAGAGGCACTCGTCTACCTTGCGCTGGGTGATCGGCTCTCCAATCAAAATGACACAAGAAATGCTATTGATGCATACAAAAAAGCTGGTAGTCTTCTTCCAAACGACCCTCAGATTAACTACGTGCTGGGTCGCATTTATAGTGGCTTTGGTTACTATGAAGAAGCCATCAAAGCGTTTGAAGCAACGCTTGCGGTGAAGCAAGACTATCCCGAAGCAGAAATGGAACTCGGTCTGGCTTATCGTCGCATGGAAGAGTATCAAGATGGAACTAATGCAGTAGTAGCACACAGTCAGGATTACACGAAAGCGATAGAGCATTTGCAGCGCGCGATTGACTTACGACCGAACTACGACGATGCCTTGAGCACGCTCGGCGGACTCTACCGACGCAAGAAAGAATACGAAAAAGCCTTAGAGTATTACGAGAAGTCCTATCATGTTGATCGTAGTTCTTCTTATGCACTGGGCAATATGGCGAGCCTTGCTTGGCACTTAAGAAAACTGGACAAAGCGCGCAATTACTACATGCTCACAGAATTAATGGCAACGGAGCGTATCCAAACATCACATAGCGAGGTATACTGGGATTATTACGATCTCGCCCTTGCTCAACTGGTCCTGGGCAAGACAGCAGATGCGAACAAAAACTACGCCAGAGCTATCGGCCAAACCCCTGGTGTGGTGCAGTTCGATAGTGTCCTCAACGTCCTTCACTTCCTACAAAATTCACCAGACAAAATACCAGGTTTAAACGAGGTAATTCACAGAATCGAGCAAGAAAAAGCCACCAAAGTCTCTCTAAAATAATAGCGTCGTGGATTGTACGCTCAACAAAAGGGCAAGTGAGCCAGGGCACCCGCAAGGGGATGCTCCTACTATATACGAATACGCCTGTAGAGCCGCGTCGTATAATAGGGGCATCCCCTTGCGGGTGCCCTGGTTTCCGTTCATAGCCTTAGGTTCGCGCCTATGAGGGTCTCTCTACCCCTATGCTCAGGATGTTTTTTACGAGATTTTGTGGTATCCTCTTGAAGAGCAAGACCAATACTTTTTCTTAATTTTTAACACACCAAAAGGAGACATCACCAATGACTACATGGAATGATCGAAACAAAGCGGTTATCGAAGAATTTCGCGCAAATAGCGGTCAGGTCAAAGGCTGGGGACCACTAATTCTGTTGACAACCACAGGTGCCAAAACTAGTCAGCCTCGCATAGCACCCTTGATGCTCGTCACCGACGGAGATCGCCTCCTCGCTGTAGCATCCAAAGGCGGTGCTCCAAAACATCCCGATTGGTATCTCAACATATTGGCTCACCCCAATGTTACTGTCGAGGTAGGGAGTGAGAAATTTGAGACCGTTGCCCGTATTTTGACTGGCGAAGAGCGAGCACAAGCGTACAAAAGAGCGGCAGAAGTATTCCCTCCCTATGCCGAATACCAAAAGAAGACCACACGCGAGATTCCTGTCATCGCGCTCGAACGACCAACCAAATAACAACGTAGAGGAATAGCAAACATGAACGAGCATGAAGCAGTACTGCATGAGTTGCGACAGCAGGAAGAGGATATTCAGTTCACAAGCTTTACTAGTGATACAGCACTGGCTCTAGGCATGGCCCTCCTGCAGGAAGCAAAAAAACGCGGTGCGTCAGTAGCGATAGATATCACTCGCGCTGGTTTGCAGCTTTTCCACGTCGCAATGGAAGGAACTTCCATCGACAACGGCGAGTGGATCAAGCGTAAAAACAATGTCGTCAACCGTTTTGGACGAAGTTCGTACTCTGTTGGTCTTTCCCTCCTGCAAGCAGGCAAAACGATGGAAGAGAAATACTTGCTCTCATCCCAAGAATATGCTGCACACGGTGGGGCTTTTCCGCTCATCATCAAAAATGTTGGCGTTGTTGGAACAATCACCGTTTCCGGTCTCCCTCAGCGCGAAGACCACGACCTCGTGATAACAACGCTCAAACAGTTCCTGGTACAAAATGGAGAAGTACATACCCCGACAATTGAAGAGTAGCAGAGCACTACGATATAGTACCATTGCCTATTTTACAATTTATTTACAATTTTTGGATGACTTTGCGTTGTGATAGGAGTATACTCATCTGGGGGAAATATATGAGATTACACATTACACGCTATCTAAGAGCACACTTCTGTACCCAAATTTATGTATGAGTTTACACTATAAACACTAGGGCATGACGGGTTTCCCAAATATTTTATTTCTCCCATAACTACTTCTTGTTTAAAAGGAGAATATTTTTGCATGTCACAACAAGCACAGCAAGATTCGGGGGAGATGCTTGCTCTTCCCAACTTTAATGATGAAACAGATGAGCAAGCCAGTCCAATTGTACGTCCCAGTCGGAGCAGACGAAACATAATTATCGCTATTTCTATTTTACTCCTACTTGTTCTCCTTGCGGCTCTTTTTCTCCCCTCTTTACTCAGACCAAAAAAGCCCATAATATATCAATACCAGCAAATTAGCCATGAACCCTTCTCTTTAACAGTAAGCGCAACGGGTCCATTACAAAGCGGTACATACAACGTTGTTTTCTCTGGTACAGGCAAGCTTGCAGAGGTCGATGTCAAGGTCGGACAAAAAGTTGCACAAGGTCAAGTACTTGCCAAGCTTGACAAAACATCACTCATGGATGCCCTGGATCAGGCAAAATCTGCCGTAGCAGCAGCACTTGTTACTGTAGGAAACGGGCAAGCGGGTCTTGGTGCTACACAGGGACAATCGCAAGCGAACGATAGCGCGGCGGCAACTGCTGTAGCCGTTGCTAAATTAAGTCAAGGTAAGACACAAACACAATCACAGGCGAATATCGCGGCCGCTCAAACTACTCTGACAAATGATCAGAAGAACGTAACCAATGTTCAAGCTCAATCGAGTGCATCCATCCGTGCCGCTCAGACTACTCTGTCTAGCGATCAAACCAATTTGACCAATGTTCAAGCTCAATCGAGTGCATCCATCCGTGCCGCGCAAACCACCTTGTCCAGCGATCAAACTAACTTAACCAATGTCCAGGCTCAGTCGCAAGCCTCTATTAATGCCGCGCAAACCACCTTGTCCAGCGATCAAACCAATTTAACCAATGTTCAGGCTCAATCGCAGGCTGCTATTAATACAGCCTATACACAAGAACAAGAGGCGATTGCAACATGTAACGCACAAGCTACAGCGACTACTACGCCGACTCCTATAACCTATGACCAATGCGTACAGTTAGCACAGAACCAGTATAATCAAGCGGTCGCTACAGCAAACGCTAATACTGCTGCGGCTCAGGCAAAAGTCAACACCGATGAGCAGCAACTAAACAGTGCGCGAACGACTGCAAGAGCCAATAATGACACAGCACAAGCTAAGGTGAATGCCGATCAACAGCAGTTGAATACAGCCCAAACGACCGCAAATACCAATAATAGCACCGCCCAGGCAAAGGTAAATGCTGACGAGCAACAATTGAATACAGCCCAAACGACCGCAAACGCGAATAATACCGCGGCGCAAGCAAAAGTTACCGCTGACCAACAACAGTTAGGTGTCACGCTAGCGAATGCGGGTGCTAATAATACTACAGCACAAAATCAGGTAAGTACATCACAGAGCCAACTCAATACCTCTCAAGCGAATGGGGGTGTAAGTAGCACAACACAGCAAAATCAGGTGAATACAGCAGAGAGCCAGTTGCAGACAGCCTTAATACAACAACAAACGGCGCAGCATAACCTGGACAATGCCACGCTCACCGCTCCTCACGCTGGTATCGTCACTACAATCAACGGAACAGTAGGTGGCACTCCTGGTGCATCGTCCTCTGCTAGCGGAACCTCAGCAGCAGGTGGAGGTACATTTATTCAACTTGCCGATGATACAGCCTTGCAGGTACAAGCGAATGTCAACGAGTCCGATGTTGCCAATCTCCAGGTAGGCGATACGGTACAGTTTACGGTGAGCGCATATGGGGATCGAGAATTTAGTGGAAAAGTGAGCGCAATATCACCAAACGGGCAAACTGTATCGAATGTTGTCACTTATCCTGTTACTATCGATCTGGATATGAGTGATGTAAAAGGGGCACAGTTGTTTCCCGGCATGACCGCTAACGTGGTGATCACAGTAGTGAGTCACCCGAACGCATTGCTTATCCCTGTAGGGGCGGTGAACTTCGCTCGTCTCGCCAGTGGCTCCTCAGGAAGTACAACGAATACTGTTCCACACTTGATTAGTAAGCAAGACGCCGCGACTGCTATGGCTCAAGCGCGTCAAGACCTAACAACGCTTGAAATCCAAAATCCAAATCTCATCTCACAAAGTCCTATTCCAGCTTACGTGATTGAACGTATTAATGGACAATTCGTTGCAAAACCAGTTGTATTAGGGCTAACGGATGATACCGTCTATGAAGTTCTTTCAGGACTTTCGGATGGTGATACGATTGTAACTGGCGTACAAAGTACCCAAAGAGGGGGCTAGCTTGAGTTCATCTAAGAGCGAAAGGGGGAAGCATGGAACGTACTAACGCTGCATCCTCCGACGACAATAAAGGGCTTGTTCCCCAAGGACTAAGTTCTTCAATTGAAGAGCAACCGACAATCCCTACTATAAACGTGGTGAAACAAGATGAGACGATACCTCAAGCACAGTTGACCTCGTCACAAGCAGCTTCAACACAATCTCCAACGGGTACACCATTAGCTGCACCTGTAATTGCTGTGCATGATTTGACGAAGACGTATATGCTAGGGCAGACGCGAGTACGTGCATTACGTGGTGTTTCTTTGGAAGTTCGTTCCGGCGAATTTGTAGCGGTTATGGGTCCATCAGGTTCAGGAAAATCTACCTTCATGAACATGATCGGTTGCTTGGATCGTCCTACGCAGGGCGAATACTGGCTGGTTGGGAAGCTTGTAAGCCAGATGTCAAATGATGAACTTGCCGATGTACGTAATCGCTTAATCGGCTTTGTGTTTCAAGGCTTTAACCTGCTCAGCCGTTCGACAGCTTTAAGTAATGTTGCCTTGCCAATGTTATACGCGGGACTGTCACGTGAGGAACGTGAACGACGGGCACAAAGAGTTTTGCGTCTGGTAGGACTGGGAACCCGTATGGATCACAAACCATCTCAACTTTCAGGTGGACAACAGCAACGTGTTGCCATAGCGCGCGCCTTGGTGAACAGTCCATCGTTACTTTTAGCCGATGAACCTACAGGTAATCTTGATAGTCGTACAAGTATAGAGATTATGGCGATTATGCAAGCATTAAACGAGCAAGGTTTGACGATTGTCCTGGTGACTCACGAACCAGACATCGCTGAATATGCAAAGCGGCAAGTCGTGTTTCGTGATGGGCGTCTGATACGAGACGAGCTAACTCCTAATCCACGTTTAGCGACCGAAGAGTGGAAGAAACTTGTAAAATCTACACCTAATGAACATACCGTACAGGTGAAGGAGGACGTGAAGTGACCAGACCGACACGACCCAAAAAAGTAGTTATGTCCTCTATAACTCCCGGCACGACAATCTCTTCGACTGCTTCTGCCACGACAATCTCTTCGGCTTCAACAGTAAAGCCGTCTACAAAGTCGGCCCTTGCAACACCAAATGTGCTACCTGAAATGAAGGGACGTAGTTTTCGTCGAGGCAACATGACGGGAGCCAATTTTTCGATTGCTATGGAGGCGTTGTGGGCAAATAAATTACGCTCTCTCCTAACCTCGCTTGGTATCTTTATTGGTGTAGCCGCCGTCATTGCTGCCCTAACATTGACACAAGGCGTCAGTTCGTACATCACAGGTAACATTTCCAGTCTCGGTACAAACGTCATAACCGTCAGTCCTGGCTCATCTAACAGCAGAGGTGCCTTCGGGGCTTCGGGTACAACACAGTCGCTCACTCCTGCTGATGCTAAGGCTTTGACGAAGGTGCGTCATGTTGTAGCAGTCAGCCCTGTCATTACAGTAAATTCACAGGTAGTGTATGGCAACCAGAACTGGAATACAAGTGTTCAAGGTGTGAACACCTCTTACCAGAATATCCAAAACTGGAGTATTGCTGAGGGTACCTGGTTTACCTCTAATGATGATATAGCGGGTAGAGCGGTGGCCTTATTGGGGCAAACAGTAGCTCATAGCCTCTTTGACGCGAGTGGAACAGATCCTATTGGGCAAACAATTCGTGTTCGCGACCAGTTATATCGCGTTATTGGCGTGTTAGCGGCGAAGGGTGGCGGTTTCAACCAGGATGATGTTGTCTTTATTCCCTTCACCACTTCACTCACACGACTCAAGAACTCGACCTACGTTGATCAAATCCAGGTCCAGGTTGATGCTTCGGACAATGTGAATCAGGTGCAAACGGACCTTACAACTCTTCTCGAACGACTCCATCGCATTGCAAATGGAAGCCCAGACGATTTTCGTGCGGTGAGTTCGAGCCAATTGCTGAAAACAGCGCAGCAGTTCACACAGACTTTGACTGTGCTGCTCGTGGGAATTGCAGGTATTTCGCTTACTGTAGGTGGCATTGGCATCATGAATATTATGATTGTCTCTGTGACAGAGCGCACACGCGAGATTGGCATTCGTATATCGATTGGAGCGCGTCGCGCTGATATTCGCAACCAGTTCTTAATAGAGGCGATTGTCTTAAGTCTGATTGGCGGGATCATCGGTATGATTATTGGTTTCTTGCTCGGTTTTGTTGTTACCAAATTAACGGGATTACCATTTGTGATATCCTTGACTTCTGTTTTATTACCGTTCCTGGTTTCGTCCGCTATTGGTGTCACCTTTGGCCTCTATCCAGCGATACGTGCATCACGACTTGATCCAATCGTTGCACTACGTACCGATTGAAACATGAAAGGGAGAAACCACAGGCATACGAAGAAATGCGCCGAAGCGTTTCGCCGCAGTTGCGAAGGCAAGGGTCGCAGGAGGGTCCAGGGGAGCGAAAGGGTTTGCTTCGATGACAACAGCGTTTTTCTTGAAAGTACGCTTCCAGGTGCCCACGATCTGACCATCCAACACCATCGTGTTCATAAAAAGAAGACCGCCACGTAAGTCTAACTTATTCGTGTGCAAGGCATCAAATATAGCACTGCGGTCCGCATAGCCAACTTTGTATTCATCGTAATTCGGTAACAGGTAGGCCGTCTGAGAAAGGTTTTGTATGGGAGGGGCAGATGGCGAAAACCAGTATGTCTGACCATCTATCGTCTCTTGTTGAAGGTGGGATATCACCATTGCAAGACCGACTTTTACATCAGCTACCGCCAGTCCTGACCACCACACAAAGTCTTGTATCGTCGCAGGACCATGACTTATAAAGTAGCGCAGAGTGAGTTCTGCCAACGCTTCATCACGAGTTAACACCTTCATATGTGGTACGCGCTCAGCAAGTAGCGCATAAGTGAATTGCTTGCCGCGTCGTGCGCCGCTACAGATGATGCCGTCCAATTCCGCATGCATCATAAGATTGGTAACACGCTGCTCACCCTCTGTGACAATGCCAGCGAGCTTGAACGCGGACACGAGTTCATCACGCATAAGCTGCTTGCCACCCTGCAGTTCCCTTTCAAGCACCGCACGAGTAAGCCTAAACACGGTATCATCCAATTCAAGCTTACGGTAATAAGATGCACTGGCGGCGTAGACACGCGGTGCAGTGAGGGCGAGGAGCCAGCGAATATCATCCGGTGAGACAAAATGCCAGGTGGGACGCATGACGTGCGTGCGAAGAATAGAACCATCGGTAAACGCTTGTTCGATCTCGTCGTCCGTCACATCAGACAAGCGTAGACCGAGTGCCCATTTTGCAGCCGCGAAATCCTGGGCCTGAACAGCACCCAGCCACTGCACAAGAGCTTGAGGTGTTTCAAGCATTCGATGAGTGATGTGTTGATTGTGAAGCCGCCGCTGCGCGATGTTCCCCAAAGCGTCTATTTCTGCCATTTGCGGTCATTCGTCCTTACAAAATAGCTTGCACAATGGAGAGAATACCATGTCTTCAGTTGCTAAATCTCTTGGCAGATCGTGACTTCGCTAGAGCCGCCTCTTCCTGCCGATCTTTCGGGACTGCACTCGTTTCGAGCGAACTGAGAAGCCGTGCTGAAATCACAGCGATCTCGTCAACTGCGGCATAGAAAGCAGCCTCGTTCGTCTTTGATGGTTTGTTGAAGCCGCTAATCTTCCTAACAAATTGCAGCGACGCTGCTAAAATCTCTTCCTCCGTAACCGCTGGTTCAAAGTTGAAGAGTGGCTTAATATTTCTACACATTCCGCTTTACCTCTCGTTTACGACTAGTGAATTGCCGGATTAAAATGCTAGAAAATAGTATACAACACTCATAGCACTGTTAAACATAGACAGGTATCTAAACAATAGTAAACAAGTTTCTTGTAAAGCGTTTTACCCTTAACATACCTCAAAAAAGTGATAGGGTGTCTTACACTTCGGACAAACCCTTCTTGACAATTATAGTATACTTGTTCTAAACACTGTTTATAAATGCAGTAAGAAGGGTGCGTTATGGAAACACAGAGGACCCCTCAGGTTACAACAACGATCATCCTGCCGCAGAGGCTACGCTCTATAACAGGCAACCATATGGTTGTTACAGCATCAGGCAGCACTATTCGTGCTCTCATTGACGCGCTCGACCACGACTATCCCGGTATAAAATTTCACCTCTGCTACGAAACGGGTGAATTACGCACCTTCGTCAACCTCTTCCTCAATGGTAAAAACGTCCGCTATCTCCAGAAGCTTGATACTCCCGTCTATGAAAACGCTACCATTCACATCTTCCCGTCTGTGGCTGGTGGCTAAGCGAACACAAGGAGATGGCTAGCGAAGCGAAAGGAAATCGCTATGGGCACATCATACGCCAAAGGCACTATCCTCCTCACGGTCGGCACAAAACGTGGCTTATTTCTACTCTCCTCGTCTGATAGACACAAGTGGGAGATTGAAACGACTGCATTGAAAGGGCAACGCATTTTTTATGCCATCCTCGATCAGAGGAAGGGTCATAGAATGTTCGCCGCCGACAACGGCGATTTCTTCGGCTCATTTGTACGCTACAGTGACGATTTTGGTCAGACATGGCAGACACCAGAGCAGGGTATCCAATTTCCGCAAGAGAGCGGCGCGACACTGAACAATATTTGGGCTATCGAGACTGGACGACCAGATGAACCGGGTACGCTCTATGCAGGTGTTGACCCAGCGAGCCTCTGGGTAAGTACAGATAACGGTGTTCACTGGAACGCGAATGATGGTCTCCTCAACCATCCGACTCGCAATCAATGGGAACCTGGAGCAGGAGGATTGTGCTTACACACGATTATTGTCGATCCAACCAACCCCTTACGCATGTGGGTGGGCATTTCCGCTGTAGGCTGTATGAGAACAGATGACGGTGGTAACACGTGGGTCTTCGCCAATAAGAATGTACGTGCGGGTTTCTTACCTGAAAAATATCCTGAGTTCGGTCAATGCATTCATCGCTTGGTACAGCATCCAACACAGCCAAACACTCTTTATCAGCAGAATCACTGTGGTATCTACAAGAGCCTCAATGCCGGAGATGATTGGATCGATATTCAGAACAATCTGCCATCGGAGTTTGGTTTCCCGATTGCCCTCGATAGCCATCATCCTGAGACCATCTTTACTATAGTGGAAGACCCAGAAGGTCGTCACAACGTTGATGATCATTTTGTCGTCTACCGAACTGAGAACGGTGGGGAGCAATGGCAATCGCTCACAGCAGGATTGCCAACAGGACAAGGTGTGTGCTTAGGAGTGTTACGTCACGGAATGTGCGCTGACACACTCGATCCTTGCGGAATATACGTTGGCACAAATACAGGGCAGATATTCGCCAGTCGAGACCGTGGCGAAAGTTGGCAGCTCATCGCCGACTTTTTGCCGCCAGTATATTCGGTCAACGCTGCGCTCCTATAAAAGTTTTTTGTACGAACAACTACTTGTTTGGTTGTACCACTACCTAAGATATCTCTCGTTTTCTACGAATGGATGTCTCAGGTAGTGTACAAATATCTTTGATTCCGGTTCGTTCGTATGGAAAGCGGTTTGTCATGAATACTACCTCTGGAACAAATTCCTTTAGAAAAGGAGCCTACACATGTCGCATTCCATTGTGAAAACTTATGAAGAGGCTAGCCAAGTTGTAGAGCAACTGGGCATCCTGCCATTATCGGGATTTATCCCCGACCACCCCTCTCTTGACTCGATTACTGAGCCTGCTGCATGGCACACTGGTACCGACACCGATCCCTGGCACTGGCGAGTTCGCTTTGCCTCCGATGGAGTCGCCGCTTATGGTAGATTCCTCGGCTCTCGACCTCTCTTGATCGCGCAAGAAGTTTTTCCCCTTGTGAAATGCCTGCTCGCCTCGCCTCAAACGGTGCAGGAGCGCTACGCTTCTGGTCTACTGGCTCGCTCGACTGTGCAGATTTACGAGGTTATCCAGCACAACCACGGCGTCGAGGTCAGAACACTCAGAAAACTGGCTGGTATGCAGGACAAAACTGACAAAAATGCCTTTGACCACGCGCTGATAGATTTACAAAACACGGGCGATATCGTCATCTCAGGTGTAGCCGAGAACCGCAATGACGAAGGCAACAAAAGTGGCTGGAATGGCACTTGTTATACACTAGCCGAGCACTGGATGGAAGAACACGACATCACACCACTCTCGCTTTCGCCCACCGACGCTAGAACGCATCTGTTCGCTTGGCTCAAGCCACGCTGGGAGGAGAACGCCCTATTGTATTTACAAAAGAAGCTTCCACCGTTTTCCTCATGACCAGGAATATATAAATGCTCTTTAACAAAAGAGAACGGATCTCTGTAGGGACCAATTCAGCGCGTCCTCGTTGGTGGTGGATTGCCACGAGGACGCGCTGAATCGGTCCCTACAAACGACATATCCGTATTCATTAGGGGAATTGCATTTATAGTCCACGACTCTATTCTTACGGAAAGCCTTTACTTGCTCTTCAACAGTAGACTCAGGAATGCAACGAACATATATCCATAAAGCGGCTCCGGTGCCTCTATTTTATCTGTCATTGCACATTTTCTTCGTCAGTATGGGCGGCTAAAAGATAGCCAATACCCACTTTGGTAAGCACGTAACGAGGGTGAACATGATCGGGTTCTATTTTGCGACGCAGACGGTTCATGTTGACTTGCAACATATGGCCTTCACCAACATATTCCGCACCCCACACGTGCTCTAAGAGCAAATCCTGGGTGATGACGCGCCCAACATTTTGTGCTAAATATGAAAGGATGCGATATTCAGTTGGAGTAAGTAGTATCTCTTGACCGTGCATTGTGACAAGACGTTGCGCGTACTCTATCGTGAGCGCACCGACGGTTGTTGTCATTGCAGTTGCAGGAAGAATGTGCGATAGCTCGTGCGTAGAAAAGTGTGCTCGCCGTAGCACTGCGCGTACTCGTGCCAATAGCTCATCGACATTAAACGGCTTCGTGAGATAGTCATCTGCACCAAGGTTAAGTCCCTGTACCTTGTCCTGATCCTGACCACGCGCAGTGATGATAATGATAGGGACCACCGAAAATTCGCGTATACGTGTACATACAGCAAAACCATCTATCTTAGGCATCATCACATCGAGCAAGAGGAGATCGGGTTGATGCTGTTCAAAAAGGTCAAGTGCTTGTTTGCCATCACTCGCGGTAAGCAAACTATACCCCTCAAATTGCAGGTTGCGGCTCATCAGGCGAAGCAACTGCGGGTCGTCGTCTGCAACCAGAATGGTTGATTTTTTTGCAGGCATCGTCTGTTTTCCTTTAGAGTCTTTCTACTGGTAATAACACATGAAACATACTTCCCTTGTCACTTGCACTTTCGGCCCAAATAACACCATTGTGAAGTTCTATAATACGCTTGCAAATGGTCAGTCCTAAACCAAGCCCTGCCGTTTCACGAGTCAGCCGCATATCGACGCGATGGAAACGCCCAAAAATACGATGGAGCAGGTCCGAAGGTATACCTATGCCGTAGTCATGTATCCAAATTTCCACCATGTGGAGATGCTTTTGTTGTCGTATACCTAGTTCGATATTACCACCACGAGGAGAATACAGCACTGCATTCTCTAAAAGATGGTCGATCACTTCTTTCAGTCGCCGTGCGTCACCTTGTATATGTTGCTCTTTCTGCGTTTGCCCATGCTCATTGTCCTCCAAATGCTGTGAAAATGTAAAGGGTGGATGAGCAAAGAGAGACTGTTGTAGACGGACTTCGGTTTGTATGATAGCTTGTTGCATAAGCGCGACGAGATCAATGTTGGTGCTTTCAAGCACGAGCATGCCTGCTTCCAATTGTGCAATTTCAAACAGGCGATCAATCACGGTCTCTAACTGACGACTCGCGTCCGTGATCGCTATAAGAAATTCCTGTCGCTCGTCAAATGAGATGGTGTCTCCATGTTTGAGAAGGGTTGCTGCATAGCCCTGAACAGATGCTAAAGGACCCCGCAGTTCGTGACTGAGTGTTGCGAGCATTTCTGATTCAAGTATTTCCATGACAGCCTCATTGATATCTCTTTTTACTAAAAATAATGCATTCATAAACATTGTACAGTAGGGATGCTCACAGCAAGAACACAAAATGAGCAACGGTATCACAAATGTATCACAATACTGAGGATGTACCTATTTTCGTTAGAATGACACAGGGACAGAGCGTTGTCACTCTTCATAATGGCTGTGTTGTTGCTATAAAGTGGTACATCGTCGTATAGTAGTGTTGACACTCTGGTCTCTGTCATGCTCGAACAACCTGCATCATTATTTGGAGGTCAAGCATTGGAGCGTATCGCAGAGAAGTTGCATATATACCTATTCAACGATGGCATTTGGTTTGCCGACTACAGACGACTACGTATCGTCGCTTATGAAAAGATTGCACATGACACAGGAAAAACAGCACCAGAAAGCTGGCTCTACGCGGCTTTCGACAACCGAACAATTCACGGCTCTTAGTCGCGTGAGTACCGCATTGATGAGCGAGTTGAATGAGACTCGACTGCTACAACTCATTGCGGAGGTAGCATGTGAATTGACAGGGGCAACACTGGCAGCGTTTACCTTACGACCAACAAACAAAGATGGTGAGCCACTTGTCCCTTCGGAGGGCAATCTGTTCCATCTTGCGGCAGTCGTAGGAGTGACGAAGCAACAAGAAGCCTTTTTTCGGCGTATGCCTTTAGGTGGTGAAGGACTCCTGGCCCCCATCTTCCGCTACGGTGTCTCAGTGCGTGTGCCTGATGTACTAACCCGTATTGAGGATACGCATACGAAAAGTGAACGGGACGAGGCAAGTAAGAGCGCGTTTGACTATGCATATGGACAGGTGTCCAGCGACTCTTTGCGTTCGATGGGTGTTCCTCACGGGCATCCTGTAATACGCAGCTTTCTTGGTGCGCCTTTACTTGACCGCGAGAAGCACGTACGTGGTGGTCTGCTCCTGGGTCATGAGCAGCCAGATATCTTCACATATGATGACGAAATGTTGCTTGTTGCGCTCGCAGCACAGGCGGCAGTCGCCATTGAAAACGCTCGCCTCTATTCAGCGGCACAAGTGCGAGCGCAAGAGTTGAATGCCATTTTTGAAAATATCGCCGATGGTGTCACACTCGTCGATCAGCAAGGGAACACGCTGCGCGAAAATCAGAACGCACGTCACCTGCGCGAACTACTTGCGAAAAGTGCTGATGGTACACATGCGTTAGAAGCACTGCTTTACATGCCAGCGCGTCAAGCATTGCACGGCGAAATGAAACACGATATCTCGGTCATAGTAGTTGACGAGCGGAAAGAACTACGCGAATATATGGTGAATGCATCACCACTTCGTCTATCATCAGCGGCAACTGATACATCACAAGCCGAGAACGGGACACAAAAGAGTGTGTTAGGTGCAGTCGTCGTCTGGCGTGACGTCACTGAGTCGCGGCGTCTCATGATCGAGCGACGTATTCATGCCGAGACGGAGGCACGTCGTGCCGTGCTACAAATGATTTTAGACGAGCTACCGAGCAGTGTCTATCTTGTACGTGGACATGATGCGCGGCTGGTGCTTGCCAACCGTGCGGCTACCGATGTGTGGGGAGCGCGTTGGCCTCTAGGCCAACCAATGGTGGATTTCCTCAATGAGCAAGGGATTCGTCTCTTTGGCGTCGATGGGCGACTACTCATTCCAGAGCAGTTTGCAACTCTTCGTACACTGCAACGAGGCGAGACGGTACATCAGCACCAAGAAGTCATTCGATACGCTGATGGATCGTCACTCCCCGTGCTGGTCAACGCGGTCGCACTCGATATCCATGAACTCTATAGCTCAACAACTGACGTGCCACGTTCCCTTGTTGAGGGCGAAGAACCTGCTGCTATTGTTGTCCACCAGGACATGACCGTGCTCAAAGAGGCAGAACAAATCAAAGACGAGTTTATCGGTATTGCCGCGCATGAACTTCGTAGCCCACTCGCCGTTCTCAAAGGCTTTGCCCAAACGCTCCTCATACAAACTGCGCGTGGCAATGGACCAGTACTGGCAGAGTGGCAAGTGGAGTCGCTGCAAAGCATCGACCAGGCAACAGTACGCATTGTGGAATTGACTGAAGACCTGTTGGATGTCACACGTTTGCAGGCCGGACGACTTGAATTTTTGACGGAACCAACTGATCTCGTCGCACTCGCGCAACGTGTGCTCAAACGGAGCCAGGATACAACGGACAAACATACACTCATGCTACATGCCGCACAAGAGAATTGTGTGGTATCCGTAGATGCGAGACGCATAGAGCAGGTACTAATTAACCTCATAAATAATGCTATTAAGTATAGTCCCGACGGTGGCCCGATAGAACTTGTTGTTCGTGAAGACAAGCAGCAAGCACTAATATCTATACGCGATTCTGGCATAGGCATTCCCGCACGTCAGCAGGCGCGTCTCTTCGGACGTTTCACCCGTGCCGAAAACGCTCAAGCACTTGGTATCACTGGAACGGGGCTGGGACTGTACTTATGTCGAGAGCTTGTTGAACGACAAGGAGGTCGTATCTGGTTTGAGTCTACGGAAGGTGTTGGTTCAACATTTTATGTAACATTTTCTTTGTAAATGAGAAAGAAGAGGGGCACACCTGTGTTGGTGTGCCCCTCTTCTTTCTCATTTAGATGTGACTTATCACTTCACTACTCAGTCTGCGGTGGAATATCCAGTAGTTCCAAGCTTGATAGGCCAGGACAATAGGAACAAAGCCGATGGCAATCCAACTCATGACGGTGAGCGTGTAGGGGCTAGACGATGCGTTATACACGGTCAGGTCCCAATTTGGGTTTAGACTCGAAATCATGACGCGTGGGAAGAGTCCCAGGAAAATCGTCAAGGTTGAGAGCAGAATGGTAAGACCTGTCATCGCAAATGCCCACCCACTTTGCCGCGCTTTGACCAGCCAGTAGACCGAGAGAAGTGCGGCACCCGCACCCAAAGGAGCAACGCCAGGATCTACTCCTAAGCGCACAAACACGTCGGTTGTGAAATAGCCAACAACCACGTACAACAAGACAAGGATAACTGCGGGCAGCCAGAGTCGCTCTGCCGCCTTGAACGCTTTAGCTTGTAACTCACCTTGTGTCCGTAAGCTCAGGAAAATCGCACCATGTAGCACGAATAAGGAGACAAACGCGAGGCCGCCAAGCAACGCGTAGGGGTTCAACAGATTCCAAAAACCGCCTACATACTCCATGTGAGCATCTATCGGGACGCCTTCGATAATGTTGGTGATGGCAACACCCCAAAGAAAACCTGGGAGCAAGCTCCCAACAAACGCCGCCCAATCCCAAAATGTGTGCCACGCAGGACGCTCGTCACGGTTGCGGAACTCGATAGCAACACCACGTAGAATAAGCGCGACCAGCATGAGTAACAGCGCAAGATAGAAGCCGCTAAACAGGGTCGCATACCAGTCGGGAAAGGCTGCGAACATCGCCCCACCTGCCGTGATGAGCCAAACTTCGTTGCCATCCCAGAAAGGGCCGATGGTGTTTAAAAGGATGCGTCGCTCACCATCTGTTTTCCCCAGAAACGGAATGAGGATACCCACGCCGAAATCGAACCCTTCCAGGAAGAAAAAGCCGATAAACAGAATCGTGATAAGAATAAACCAGAACATGTTGAGATTCATAGTACTCCTCCTGTATCCTATCTACTTAATATGCTACGACGAGAGAAGGTTCTTGCTCCGTATCGGTCTCTTGTTCTGGTGTATGTACCTCAATGCGTGCATACTTTTGCAGTAAGTACACATCCGCCACCGCTAACGCTCCATAAAGCAGCGTAAACACGATGAGTGAGGTTAAGACTGAACCCCAACCAACATTTGGTGAGACGGCACTTGCCGTTTTCATCACGCCAAAGACTATCCACGGTTGGCGTCCCATCTCGGTCATGAGCCAGCCGGTGCTGTTGGCGAGATATGGTAGAGCGATTGCGAATGGAAGAACCCATAAGGCCCAGCGCATCTTCTCAAGTCGTTTCCGTAGCATCAGGAACAGTGCTCCTAGTGAAAGCAAAATCATGAGCGTACCTGCACCAACCATCAAACGGAAACTCCAATAGGTGATAGCGACAGGAGGAACATAGTCGCCAGGGCCATACTGCTTCGTATATTGTGCTTGCAACTGGTCGATACCTTGAACCTTACCATCTAACGAGTTAAAGGCAAAGACGCTCAACAGGTCTGGCACACGTATGGCAAATACATCGCTTCTATTCTGTTCGTTGCCAATAGTAAAGAGCGAGAATGAAGCAGGGTCTTCACTATTCCAGAGTGCCTCGGCAGCCGCCATTTTCATCGGTTGTGTCTGTATCATATGTTGCGCTTGCGTATGCCCAACAATAGCAACCAGGAAGCTAGCGATGACCGCGACGATTACGCTAATGTGTAATGATTTGCGAAAGAGATCACTATCGCCGCGCTTTTTTAATAGTTGATAGGCACTGATACCGAGGACAAAGAAGGCACCTGTCGCAAAGCCTGCCATCAGGACGTGTGGAAATTGCACCCAGACGTTCGGATTGGTCAAGAGCGCGAAGAAGTTTGTCATCTCGGCTCGCCCATGGCGAATAGTATAACCTACTGGTTCCTGCATAAACGAGTTCGCAACCAATATCCAAAAGGCGGAAATGTTAGACCCTAGCACAACCAGCCAGATGGTGACAAGGTGTAGTTTCTTTGAGAGCCTGTCCCAGCCAAATATCCAGATGCCCAGGAAGGTCGATTCGAGAAAGAACGCGAGTAGGGCTTCAATCGCAAGGGGCGCACCAAAGATGTCGCCGACGAAGCGTGAATAGCTTGACCAGTTCATGCCAAATTGAAATTCCTGGACTAGTCCAGTGACAACACCCATTGCGAAGTTAATCAGGAAGAGACGACCCCAAAACTGCGTCATACGTTTATAGGTTTCGTTGCCTGTCCGTACATAGATCGTCTCCATGATCGCAACGATTAAAGAGAGGCCGAGGGTGAGTGGCACAAAAAAGAAGTGGTAAATAGTCGTAATTCCAAATTGCCAGCGTGCGAGGGCAAGTACATCCATAAAACCTCCGTGAACTGAATGGCTAACATGTGGGACAGGTATGACGGCATACCTGTCCTAATTCGTTCAGAGTAGAACTCACCTCGCCTTTTCGACAAGAGGAGGGAGTCTTCTACACAGCAGGGATGGGTTCTTGTATCGGTTGTATCTTTGGAGGTGCTATACGCCGAGCCATTGTGCGCGTAGCAGCGTTCCATGTACGAATGAAAAGCCAGATCGCCACAATCACTACACCTGCCAGCGAGACCCACATAATGGGCAAGGCAACACCAAGATTTGTGTTACTTGTGAAAAGTTGTCCAAAGCGAGAAAGGTATCCTTGACTGGTTGCCTCGACAGCAAAGACTAGTGGCCCATAATAGAGAGTTGCACCAACCACCATCAATATGGTTGCTAGCCGATACGCTTGAATATCATCATCGACGCGTCGTGAAAGTTTGACCGCTAGCGCAAGCAACAAGAGCAATGCCGCAATAGGGCCAGTGATAGGCAAGGCTGAGGTTGCGACAATATTTGGTTGAAAGAAGATCAAACTCAGCCCAAATGTGATGAGTAGTAGGGCATCGCGTATGAGTAGATAGGACATCCACCAGATATCTGCCGCGAGCCGCAGGCCGCAGCGTCGCAGAGTACGTAGGATATATGGGCGTCCCAGATGCAGCATGAGCGTCATCGTCCATAAGACGGGCAAAAAGGCGACAATCGTGCTCACCATCCATAGTGAGCCACCTTGAACTAAGGCTTGAGTAATCGCGGTAGCGACATCACTGGGTTTCATTGTATTCCTCCTTGTTTTCAAGTCTTCATCGTGTTAATGAGAAAAAACATTCTTGCTTTACACATACCTGTTTTTCCTGGCTATACTCGTTCTCTTCCTTGCGCTCGCGTCTCTCTTGAGATGCATAAGAAGAGACCGTTTAGGGCGCAGGCGTTATCTCTGCTAAATCTGCATGCCCACCAGTTCGCACGGCGTATACAGCCGCGACAGCACCCAGAATGGCGAGTAGCGTAACTGAAACATATGCAATTCCTACAGCCCAACCAGGATTGCTACTTGTCACCAGGAAATTGCTGACGTTCAACAATGCGCCTGTCGCAACGCCATTGAATTGGACCCCAAGCATATAGGGAATGAAGTAGAGGGCCGCGCCACTTCCCAGCAAGACAGTGGTTAGACGGAAATCGCGCAGGTTATGATCGGGATCGCCCATCAATTTGACAAGCAATGCTCCAAACAGTGCTACCGCGGCAAGCCCCCCCGTGAGGGGCAATGCATCCGTTTGAATCACGTCAGGGAAAAAGAACATAAAGCTCATGACCACACCAGTGACAATCAAGAAATCGCGTAAGGCCACATATACGAGCCATAGCAGGTCCGCACCCAAGCGAAGGGTAAAACGATCAATCATGTCCAGAATATAGGGACGCCCCAGGTGGAGTCCAAGAATGACAAGCCAGATGACTGGCAGAACGGCGGAAAGCGTTCCCTCTAAGAATTGCTCTCCTCCAGCGTTTATTCCGGTAATGATTGCGGTAGTCAGGTCTTGTGGTGACATTTGTACACCTCCTTGAAGATGCTTATCGTGACGAAAGACTTGTCTGTCCACGTTTCACACGCTCTGGCGTGATCACCTGGATAGTTGGACAACGGTAGGAAAGATCACAGCGCAAGCACCGACTTGCTTCATGCCGTGCTTGCTCTTCTGTGAACCCACTTGCGAACTCAACGGAGCGATCTCGTGATGCTTCACCTGTTCGTAGTGGCATGATTGCACGTGGAAGTGGACTCAGGTCTATCTCCACACGTCCACTGGGAGGGAGCGTTGATGGAGTTTCAAAGGTATTATCAGGCATCTCGGCTACGGCACTTGGTAAGAGCTTTCGTAGATATGCATGAATTGATTTAGCAGCTTTTCGGCCATGAGCGGCGGCGTGAATAATCGACTTCGGACCATAAGTGATATCGCCAGCGGCAAAGATACCTGGGGCACCAGTGGCAAGCGTTTCCTGGTTGATTAATAATCCACCCCATGCCGCGATCTGAACACTCGTCCCTTCAGGTAAAAACGAGGGATCGGGTGCCTCTCCAATCGCAACAAGAACGAAATCGACAGGAAGGTCAAAGGATGATCCTGGTACACGAACCGGCTTTCTTCGTCCCTGTACATCAGGCTCGCCGAGTATCATACGCTCACAACGAATTCCCTGAACGGTTCCCTCTTCTGTTCCAAGAATGGCTTGAGGAGCGACCAACTCGTGCAGGATAATCCCCTCTTCAAGTGCGGCACGAACTTCATCGGCTTGAGCAGGCATCTCGTGACGCGAACGTCTGTAGAGCAGATGTACTGTTGTCGCGCCCTCACGTAATGCTGAACGCGCTGTATCCATTGCCGTACTGCCACCTCCGACAACCGCCACCGTCCCTACAATTTTCGTCTCTGGCTCAAGATTGAATTGCTTCAAGAAAAGCGTTGCGGGAATGACGCCGTGTAAGTCTTCACCTGAAACGCCTAAACTTTGACTCCGTTGTGCTCCAACGGCGAGCAGAACCGCGTCAAAATCCTCTTGTAGCTTATCAAGAGGGATATCACGCCCTATCGCTGTGTTGAGACGAATCGTGACACCCAGCTCACGGATAGCATCAATATCGCGGTTCAACTCGGCTCTGGGTAAACGATAGTCAGGAATACCAATCGCCATCATGCCCCCTGCGACAGGCATTGCGTCGAAGAGAGTGACACGATAGCCGCGTCGAGCAAGATAGTAGGCAGCACTTAGCCCCGTTGGGCCTGCTCCTACAATAGCGACCTGCTCTGACATAGCCTTTGGTGGTGGAAGAATTTTACGCTTAACAGGCTGCCCGTGATCGGTTGCAAAGCGCTTGAGATCGCGAATGGCAATGGGTGCATCGAACTCACCGCGACGACAGACGTCTTCACAAGGAGCGGTACAGACACGGCCACAAATTGCTGGTAAAGGATTGGGTTCAGCAGCGACCTGCAACGCCTCATCATAGCGTCCTTCTGCGATGAGACTAACATATAATCCGGCATTCGTACCAACAGGACATGCTGACTGACAAGGGGCACGCAGGTCTTCTTTGCGCTCCCCTAACCAGGTACGCCAACTTTGCCATGCTTCATGCTGTTCGGCAACATGCCAGGGACGACCATCGCCCCAAGGTGCCTCACCAGGTTCTTCTGGAGTAGCCCGTGTATAGGCGTTAAGTGACTGCCATCCATTCTCCGCTGGCAGAGATGAAAGGGAGCCACGATGTGCATACGCTACAGTCGGGATGCTGCTTTCGATGGTGATAGCACTGGTGGGACATTCTTGAGCGCAGATCTGACATCCAATACAGGCTGCAACCTGAACAGGCGCGATCATCATCCATGAGCGTCCAGCCCATGCGCCAGGGATTGGGCTGTCTCGCTCTCTGTCAAGACCACGTTCCCCTTCTCCAGAAGGACGTGTCATGTCGAGACAGCGCACGGGGCAGAGGTCCATGCAAATACCACAGTTGATGCAGGTCTGTTCGTTGACCTGGAACCGATAGGCCATCCTGACCTCCTCTCAGGAGCACTCCGTACCCCTGTTGTCATAATTGCTGTGTTTTCAGCACAGCACGAGTAGTGCTTCCCTTCAGTATAGGGTGTTCATCTCACAAAACAATCACAAGAATAGGAAACACTATCACAGATGGAACACATTCTGTTGATATTTCATGCTGCTTTTCTCTCTCTTTGTCCTTCGTCACGCGAACGTCTATCTTCGTCCTACTGGCAATACTGATACATGTTGCAAGACCTCGTGATAGCTTTGTGATGTTGATAGTGGTGCTGTGACTCCTTTGTGATGTCGAGGAGGTATGCTCTCAATGAGAGAAGGGATGCTTCTTTCTCAAAAGCAAGTGGTATTTCATCCTCATAACGCCAATCATAATAAAGAAAAAATAATGCCCCTCGAATACATGTCTCGCTATCAGTCGCGTTCCAGGTTCAGCTTCACTCTGTTCTTTCCGAGGAGGAAAAGATGTCAATTATTGATCAGGTCACAATGACACCCATCGACCAAACACGTCTTGATCGCATGCACCGCTATTGGAGTGCTGCCAACTATCTGACCATTGGACAAATTTATTTACAGGAAAACCCCCTCCTACGAGAACCACTCAAGGCTGAGCATATCAAGCCGCGCCTCCTCGGACACTGGGGCACATCGCCTGGTTTAAGCTTCATCTATGTGCATGTCAATCGGCTCATTCAAGATTATGATGTCAACGCGATCTACCTTGCAGGACCTGGACACGGTGGCCCTGCTCTACTTGCTAATGTCTATCTGGAAGGCACCTACACGGAGATCTATCCAAAGATTACGCAGGATACCGAGGGTATTCATCGCCTGTTTCGCCAGTTCTCAACGCCAGGAGGTGTACCAAGCCATGTGAGTGTCCCAACACCTGGGTCTATTCACGAAGGTGGCGAACTGGGCTACGTGCTCTCTCATGCCTATGGAGCGGTTTTTGATAACCCCAGCCTGATTGCGATAGCTGTGGTTGGCGATGGTGAGGCCGAGACCGCACCTCTTGAAGGTGCTTGGAAGAGTCTCAAGTTTTTAAATCCGGTGCGCGACGGGGCTGTCTTGCCAATCCTGCACCTCAATGGATACAAAATTTCTGGTCCAACGGTGCTTGGACGTGAAAAGGACAGTGACGTACAAGAACAAATCGAAGGCTATGGCTACGAGGTGCATTTTGTCGAGGGCGATGACCCGATGACCATGCATAAAACCTTCGCCGAGACACTCGAGACCTGTTATGCCAAGATACGTGCCTACCAAGAGGATGCTCGCACGAAAGGCTTTTCAGAAACTCCACGCTGGCCTGTGATTGTTCTACGAACACCAAAGGGGTGGACTGGCCCGAAAGAAGTGGATGGTCTGCCCGTTGAAGGAACATTCCGCGCTCATCAAGTACCCGTTGCCGATGTGCGAACAAATGTAGAGCATCTGAACATTCTTGAGCAATGGATGCGAAGCTATCATCCAGAAGACCTCTTTGACGAGCAGGGACGCTTCGTCGCCGACCTCGCCGCACTCGCTCCAAAGGGAGAGCGTCGGATGGGAGCCAACCCGAACGCGAATGGTGGCAAATTGCTCGTAGACCTGGACCTACCTGCCTTCACAGACTATGCCATCGACGTACCCAAACCAGCAACTGAGCATCACGAGTCTACTCGACAATTTGGCAAGATGATGCGCGACATCTTCACACGCAACGCCAAGCAACAGAACTTCCGCCTCTTCTGTCCCGATGAGACGAACTCGAACCGTTTGGGCAACGTGTTTGAGGTTGAGAACCGCACATCGACAGGCGCAATCATTCCAATTGACGACCACATTTCCCCTGATGGGCGCGTGATGGAAGTGTTGAGCGAACACTTATGTCAAGGCTGGCTTGAGGGCTATTTGCTCACCGGACGACATGGTGTATTCGCCACCTATGAAGCGTTTGCGATGGTCTCCGACTCGATGACCATTCAGCACTCCAAGTGGTTGCAGGAGGCCGATAAACTTCCTTGGCGCGAGAAGATCGCCTCGCTCAACTTCCTTTTGACCTCGACGTGTTGGCGCAATGACCACAACGGCTTTAGCCATCAAGGGCCTGGACTGATTGATGTCGTCCTATCGAGCAAAGGTACCGTTGCACGTGTCTACCTGCCACCAGACGCAAACTGCCTGCTTTCGGTCGCCGATCACTGTCTCCGCAGCCGAAACTACGTCAACTTGATTGTTATTGATAAGCAACCCCAGCTTCAATGGCTCAACATGCAAGATGCGATAGTACACTGTGCAAAAGGTCTCTCAACCTGGGACTGGGCCAGTAATGACCACATGATCGAGCCTGATGTCGTACTCGCATGTGCGGGTGATAGTGCAACACTAGAAACGGTTGCGGCTGCATGGTGGCTTCGCAAGCATCTTCCCGAATTGAAGGTTCGTGTGGTGAATGTGGTTGACCTGACGACGCTCTATCCATCGTATCTACACCCTCATGGTATGGATACCACTTCCTTCGTCGAACACTTTACCGAAGATAAGCCAGTTGTGTTTGCCTTTCATGGCTATCCACGTGCAGTACATGAACTCGTGCATGGACGCCCAAATGCGGAACGTTTCCATGTACGTGGTTTCAATGAGGAAGGCACAACGACAACGCCGTTCGATATGGTTGTCCTTAATGGGATGAGTCGATACCAACTCTGTATCGAGGCCATGCGTCGTGCGACTCGTCTGCACGTTTTGACACCGCCGCTTATTGCGGAATGCAATGCGCTGCTGAATAAGCATCACGTCTACATCCGAGCACATTTTGAAGACATGCCAGAGGTTCGTGACTGGGTGTGGACCGACTAGCGGAACTGATGGAGGTCACTCTGCTGAGAGCAAAGGCCCCCCTATGTGAAAAGAAAGAGGAGAACGCTTTGCAGTCGTTCTCCTAGTAAGGTGAAATCATGAGTGAGATCATAACGCAATCGCGCCTTTCCATACGCCTGGATGCCTATCTCAAGGAATATACGGGAAAGCATATCGGAAAAGATACTCTTTCCAAAGCACCGTGGAATACGGCTTGGCATATAGCTGATGATGCTCGGACACAGAATACGTTGACACCAGAACTCGTTGATGATGTTCGGAAAGCATTGAAGAAACTTGAAACACATACCCCTTAGAAGAGGTTTTCTGAACAACATGTCGGAGGAGAGCAATGCACTCGTTTCCTGAAAAACTACACGTTTTGGCGACAGAAGTCACGGCGGAAGAACACTTTTCCATCATCGGAGCATTCAATGACACGTTCTTGGTGAAAACTATCTCCGGCACATTTGCTGAGGCAACATCGGCGGACAAGGCTTCCGCCGAAATACTTATCCCGTTCATCCACTCAATAATAGGACGTGCTGAGTTGGATATGATGCCTCGCTTACGTCTCATTGCGACCCGTTCAACGGGTTATGATCATATTGATCTTGCCTATGCTAAAGAACGAGGGATTGCAATCGCCAATGTGCCAGGCTACGGAGAAAACGCGGTTGCTGAATATACCTTTGCACTCCTGCTCACGCTTACGCGCAAAGTTCATATAGCATTAACTCGGACACAGCATGGAGACTACACACTGGAGGGACTTAGAGGCAGTGATCTCTATGGCAAAACGCTTGGTGTGATTGGGACAGGCGCAATTGGCATTCATGTTATCCGTATTGCAAAGGGATTCGGGATGCAGGTCCTGGCCTATGACGTGTTTCCTAACCGCCACTTCTCAGAGGTTTTAGACTTCAGCTATGTGAGCCTCGCCGAACTTCTCTCGCGTTCCGATGTTGTCACACTCCATGCGCCTGCAACACCGGAGACATTTCACATGCTCAACCGAGAAACGTTGTCTCAAGTGAAACGTGGAGCATTCTTGATCAATACCGCTCGTGGCTCGCTCATAGATGTACAGGCTCTTGCATGGGCACTGGATACGGGACTTCTCGCGGGGGCGGGACTCGATACGCTGGAAGGTGAAGAGTTCTTGCAGCACGAAGAGGAACTGTTACAAGAACCTGGAACTGAGGGAAAGCTCAAACTGCTCGTGCAACATCACATCCTTCAGCAACGCAGCAATGTTGTGATCACTCCTCACATCGCGTTTAACACGGAGGAAGCGTTACATCGTATCCTGGAAACGACGATTGAGAATGTCCAAGCATTTGCTCTCGGTCATCCTCAAAATCTTGTCTCTGGCAAATCATAAGGTCCAAATACTTAGTAAGAGACACTGTAGGAGTTGAAAATAAAAGATGTTTTGAGTTTGAATAGTATTGTTACTACAGCAAAGGATGTGATACATGAACGAGCATGCAACGAGACATGGCGTGTCTTTTCAAGGGCTGTCGTTTCGCTATACAGAGCATGGAACCTTGCTTGTTACAGTAGGGGGAAGCCATCACAGGGAATTGAACCCACGTGAGGCGGCTGATTTGTTGGCATATCTGAATGCCTTTCAGGGTGATCTACTCAAAAACGCGGACGCCGGGGATATGGTGTCATGGCCCCAGATAGAGCTTGGTGCGCTTGGAAAGAGCCAGCTATCAACAGATATCTTAGACTCCTACGAAAAGAAGAATGCGTATTCAGAAGGTGACGACGGTAAACATCACAACGGAGTATAGCACACAGCTTGAGTAATTGAGTTGTCATGAATACGAACTTCCTTCATCATAAATTGATTGCTCAGAATAAAGCTTTACACTACTATCTGCTTGGAATAATCCACGAATCAACGAATGTCTGAAGTAGTCGGTTCTTGATAAGAACCGACTACTTCACCCGTGATAACCCATTAGTACGTTTTGCTTGACGAAGTATGAATTGTGACGTTACTCTCTCATAGTATGTAAGCAAAATATGTGAGGATATATATTCAATCTCCTTCTTGAACGGCAACCTTCTTGCTATACATACACGTACCCTGAGACTAGCTGAGTGCTAGCCGTTACTAATTTAGAGGCAGAACTAGTACTGGAGGTGTGCATGGGCCGGGTAAGCATTGATACGCAGCAATGTGAAATCAAGAGAATTTTCAGCGATGAGTTTGTTTTCACCATCCCTCTCTACCAGCGTTCCTATGCTTGGACGACAGAGGAGGCAGGGCTGTTGCTTGAGGATTTGCTGGCGGCAATGGATGAAAGCAAGCAGGATGCGGAAGAGGCTCCTCCCTATTTTCTCGGCAGTATTGTGCTCACGAAAAGTGATAAGCCAGAAGCCGAAGTCATCAATGGGCAGCAGCGCCTCACCACGATCACTATACTGCTAGCAGCTTTACGTGCATCGCTTGGGACAGAAAAAGCACATGACCTGAACCATTTCCTGTATGAAAAAGCTAATGTCTTTGCTCGAACTCCTAGCCGCTATCGTCTGACACTACGTAAGCGCGATGCCGATTTTTTTCAGCACTATATTCAGGCTGAGGGTGGTATTGAAAGCCTGAAAAAGTTACCGATCACATCGCTCTCGGAGAGTCAGAGGAACATTTGCGATAATGCCAATGCCTTTCTGCAACGCTTGCAGACTATCACTGAGCAAGAACGTATCCGGTTGGGAGAATTTCTGGTTAGTAGCTGTTTCATGGTTGTCATCTCTACGGCTGACTTTGATACCTCCTATCGCATCTTTTCCGTGCTCAATAATCGTGGTCGTAATCTTTCACCCGCCGATATTCTCAAAGCTCAAATCATTGGCGATATCCCTGCTGATGAACAAGAGGAGTACACGAATAAGTGGGAGGAGATCGAGGTGCTACTAGGCAATGAGGACTTTGAACGTCTTCTGTCGCTTATTCGTATTCTTTGGGCAGATGCACAGGTGCATAAAAATCTGCTGGAAGAGTTTCATGCATATGTGTATCCAAACTCTCAACGAAAAATAACTGCACAGCAGTTGATTGACCAACTCCTGCATCCATATGGTTACTATCTGCATGCTATTATCACGGCAAGTGTCAAGCCTTCACCATATGCTACCAAAATCGAGGAGCTTTTACATTGGCTTAATAAACTTACTCATAAAGAGTGGCTTCCTGCTGCTCTGCAGTATTGGGGACGACATAGCGAACAGCCAGAATTGTTGTTGCATTTCCTGAAAGATCTGGATCGCCTATCGGTCGGCCTCTTGCTACAGAATCTATCGCATAACAAACGCGCTGATCGCTATCGTCGGATACAGATGGCAATTAAACAAGATAAGGACGTTTACTCGGACTCTTCCCCCCTACAACTGAATGCTGATGAGCAACGGGCTATCTATAGAGCGTTGAATGGCGATCTCTATGCTAATGTCAATGCCAGTTTGTGCAAATACATCCTTCTGCGCTTAGATACCCTACTTTCCGACGGTACTGCTACCTACAATCTGCCCATCATCTCGGTTGAGCACGTGCTACCACAAAAACCAGCATCGAATAGCGAATGGACGAAATGGTTTCCTAAGGAATTACAAGGTCGCTATGTCCATCGCTTAGGCAATCTCGTACTACTCTCACGACAAAAGAATAATGATGCCAATAACTATGATTTTGCGAAAAAGAAAGCAGTCTACTTCTTCAATCATGGAGTTTCTCCTTTCGTGTTAACTTCTTATGTCACACAAGTGGATAAATGGACCCCGGAGGTTGTTGAACGGCGGCAACGTGAACTGGTAAGCAGACTGACACGCTACTGGAACTTTTCAGGTCCCACGCTTCACATGGTCAAGGGGGCATAGATATAAGTTACGAGCGGTGTCGCTACTTCAAGTAGCGACACCGCTCGTAACTTGTGTAAGTCCTATGATACAATAGGCAAAGATAACTTGTGTTGTTCTTGCTCGATCATCAACTAAATCATCATACAGGCATCTTCTACGAGTGACTCTCCTCCACACGTTTATCATCTATATTGCCACAAGCGTTTTTGGGACTTGACAAACCGAACAATTTTAAGTATATTTCTTGTAAAGCGTTTTAGTAAAACGTTTTACCTCATAGAGAGATGAGTTATGCGTCAGAAAAGAGCGACTATCCGCGATGTAGCCGAAAAAGCGGGGGTGTCCATGAGTGCTGTTTCGCAGGTCTTAAACGGCAATGCTCAACACGTTGGCACAGTTGTACGTGAGCGTATTCTTGCTGTAGTTGATGAATTACAGTATCGACCCAACGCGATTGCTCGTAGTATGGTCAGGCAGCAGACAGCCACGGTGGGACTGGTCATCACAGAATTGGCGAACCCACTCTTTGTGCCAGTTGTCGAAGGTGTTGACGAAATACTACGAGGTGCAGGGTATCATATTGTGCTTGCCAGCGCACCCGATGTTGCCAGCGAGATCGAGGCGATTGAGACACTTCGCGCTCAACAGGTCGATGGCTTTATTTTCATGTCGCTCTCCGTCTGCACCTCTTTCGAGCACCTTCAACGACTCACACGCGATGAAATTCCCTTTGTCGTCATTAATCGTTGCCTCGACGATCCCAATATGCATCAGATACAACTGGATGACTGGGGGGCCGGATATGTCGCGACAAAGCATCTCATTGAGCTTGGTCACAGAAGCATCGGCACTATAAGTGGTCCCATTCACGATAGTCCATCACGTCGTAGCGCAACCGAACGTCATCGTGGTTGGCAACAGGCATTGCAGGAACATGCCCTTTCTTTTCGTCCAGAATGGCTTGTTGTGGGAGATTATACATATAAGGGAGGATATGTAGTAGCCAAACAGCTGATCGCTCACAACATAGCGAACAGACAGCATCTTCCAACAGCACTCTTTGTGGCAAGCGATGTGATGGCGGTTGGTGCGCTCAGGGCCATGCAAGAAGAGGGTTTGCACGTTCCACATGATATTGCTATCGTCACTACAGGCAACCCTCCGTTTGCGACATACACAACACCGTCGCTTACCACACTTTCGCATCCAGTCGCTGAAGCGGGACGATTAGCAGCGCAACTTTTACTTGATTGGTTCAAAGACGGCAAACCTGACCAGTTTCAGAAAATCACCCTCGATTTTACCTTAACCATCCGCGAATCATGCGGCGCGTATCTTATAGGATTGTAAGCATTGTAAAGCATCAGTTCCATGTCATTTACAGATAGCGATACCTTTACGAGCATCTTTTGTTACACAGGACGTGTACATATCATCGAGGAGGTACACCATGCAGAAGACAAAAACGTCGTCACAAATCATCGCGCAAGGACTTACCTGCTTACTAATGGCTGTACAACTTGTCGCTTGCGGGACAACTACAAATGGGAATGGTGCTAGCACAAGTAAGCCTATCACTATACAAGTGCTTGACGGCGGTGGCGTATTAAATGTGCTGAAAACAGTTTTGACCAAGTATCAGCAGACACATCCTGATAAGGTGTTGTCTGTACAATTTTTGCCACCCGCGACAGCCCCAGCCGTTCCTGGTAAAATAAAGACGCAGCAGGATGCTCACAAACAGGATATTTCTCTCGTGCTCGGCGGCTACGATATCGTTGCGGCAGGTATTCAGCAGGGCTTGTGGGAACAGTTGACTCCTACACATGCTGACAAGTTTCCCAATCTTGCCAGCAACTATCAAGCCCCTGCAAAAGCCTACGCGGATTTAGCACAAGGTTACGCGTTGCCCGTAGCCTATACACCAAGTGGCCCGCTCTTCGAGTATGACCCAAGCAAGATCCCCACTCCTCCACAAACTATCGAAGAGTTACGCACCTGGATTAAGGCACATCCTGGTAAATTTGAGTATGCCCGTCCGCGCAATTCTGGTCCAGGTCGAACGTTGCTTATGGGTTTACCCTACCTGCTGAACGACAAAGACCCGAAAGACCCTACAAATGGTTGGTCCAACACTTGGTCTTTTCTCAAAGATATCAACTCGTCCATCAACTACTATCCTACACGTACTGGCGTGACGATGACCGAGTTGGGCAATGATACTCGTTGGATGATCGCGACAACAATGGGATGGGACATCAACCCACGCGTATTAGGGCAGGTGCCAGCAAACTTCAAAACGTTCATGCTCAAAAACACATCATTTGTTGCCGACGACCTGTTCATGATGATGCCAAAGGGCTTAGATGCACAACACCAGGCGGTTGTCATGGACATCATGTCATGGGCACTCAAGCCAGAGCAGCAAGCATACACCTATGATAAAGGCTACTTTTATCCTGGGCCAGCGATACAAAGTGTTCCGCTTTCAATGGCCCCCACTACCAGTCAATCTACCCTCCAGAAATTTGGTCGTTCAGAATATGATACCTTAGCAAGCACGACTACCATTGTTTCACCCCTGTCCGCCGATAACCTGAACGCAGCCTTTGACAAGTGGGACAAAGACATTGGCGGCTCTAAATTGAAGTAGTAGCATACCATTTTCAAGGTTAAGCTTGCGCTCGTCTCACATCGCACATAGTATAACCAGAGCGAGGCAAGCCTACGCCGCCTAGAGATGATTGGAAATAGCGATGGAGCCTATAGAGAACCTACAATTGCAGGGTGTCACACGCCGCTTTGGAACAACGACCGCCCTGGCAGATTTTAACCTGGAGATTCCCGGTGGTACGTTTGTAACTCTGCTGGGACCGAGCGGTTGTGGCAAGACAACTGCGTTAAATTGCCTCGCGGGATTGTTAGAACTCAGCGATGGTCGTATTCTGCTCAACCACAAGCCCATTCAGAATGTACCTGCGGAGAAGCGCGGCTTTGGCATGGTCTTCCAGAACTATGCCCTTTTCCCGCATCTGACCGTTTTTCGTAATGTGAGTTATGGACTGGAAATCCGTGGTGTCCCAAAGCCTGAACGCGAGAAACGCGTCCATCGCGCACTGGCACAGGTCCACCTTGATGCCTTTGAAGCACGCTTCCCTGCACAATTGAGCGGAGGTCAACAGCAGCGGCTCGCCTTTGCACGTACCATTGTCCTCGAACCCAAACTTCTGCTTTTGGATGAACCGCTCTCGAACCTGGATGCCAACCTACGCAACGAAATGCGCCTTGAGATAAAGCGTTTACATGAGGAGCTACATCTGACTACTGTGTATGTCACACACGATCAATCTGAGGCCCTATCAATGTCTGATCGTGTGATTGTTATGCGTCAAGGGTCCATCGAACAAGCAGACACACCGCAGGAGATATATACACACCCGAAAAGTCTGTTTGTAGCTCACTTCATGGGCTATGCCAACCGCTTACCTGTCACTCTTGTTGAACGTACAGATGAACAATTTGTGGTACAAACGGCGACTGGTGTCACGTTACATGCTAGCACAACAAGTGAAGAGAGCAACGATTGGCATATAGGCCAACATTTCATAGCCTGTTTTAGACCTGATGAGACACTGGCAGACCCAACTCCTCTTGCCAACAAGATGCAAGGAAAGGCCCACCTCACAGAATATATTGGCAAGGCATTTGAGGTTGTCGTGCGCGTAGAGGATGATGAAGAGACGCAACTCTTCGTGTATAGCCAACAGCCAGTCGAAAGTGGTGCAAACATTTCCTTTTCTATACGGCCAGAGCGATTGCTGCTCTTTCCCACTACTGACACGTTCGCGTTAAATAGCATATCCCCACACATGAGCGAAGTGTCTGCGACAAAAGGAGGGGTATAAACTATGTCTGTGAGTCAGCGTCGTCAACCTCTACATATTAGTTGGAGTTCAATTGTGCTCTCCTTACCAGCAGTCGTGATTGTACTCATCCTGTTTGTGTATCCTTTTATCTTCGGCTTTAACCTGAGTTTGCAGAATGCTGATGGTAGTGGTCCAACACTCACGAACTATGCCCAGTTCTTCACAGACAGTCGTCAGGTAGATACCATTCGTGTCACCTTTTTCGTATCTTTACCTGTGACATTATTGAGTATCGCAGTCAGTATTCCCTTAGCATACTTTATGCGACACGGCATTCGATTTGAGCGTCTGATCACCATTTGTCTCATCTTGCCGATGACGCTTGGTACAGTACTGGTTGCACAAGCGATGCAAGCATATTTTGGTCCTATTGGCTGGTTCAATCAAATGGTGCGTACACTCCTGCATCTTTCGGCACCACTCCCACTATTACACAACTGGTTAGGAGTTGAAATCGCTCTCTTTATTCTCGGCTTCCCTTTCGTATTTCTCATGATCGTTGGCTATATGTCTGCAATCAGTCCCGACTTAGAGCGAGCAAGCCGAATGTTAGGTGCAAGTTCATGGCAAACCTTTTGGCGTGTTATCTTTCCCCTCTCACTTCCTGGTATAGCGGTCGCCTTTTGCTTAAACTTTGTCTCAAACTTTGGTGTCTTTCCCACAGCCGAACTCGTGGGCGATCCTAGTGGAGCGACTCGTGTGCTCTCGATTGCGGCTTACGACGCGTATAGTGCGCCCAACTATCCACAAGCGACGACTATTGCGCTTGTAATGGGTGTATTGGAATTGCTGGTCGTAGCGTTTGTATTCGCCCTACGTAATCGTTTAGCACGGACCGCCGTCATTAGTGGTGGGAAGGGAGTATAAAACGATGGCACATCAAACAGGTACAGGCCCATTAGAGACAATCGCTCCTGCCACCGTCGCTATGGCAACCAATCAAGGCGTAAAGAGTCGCAAACACAAAGCGAGTGATCGCGTCGTAAGACGCACAAAGTTCTCCTGGATCGGCTTGATTTTTTACGTCATCATCGGTTTCTTCATGCTCAACTTAGTCGGATTGATAGGAGCCGTAGTCGTTGACTCCTTTGGCACAAGTTGGTTTAATACGTGGCTCCCCTCCTCGTTTACCACCCAATGGTACACCTCTCTGTCCGACGACCACGACATAGGCCAACTCCTGTCCAGTACGCTCTTTGTCGCGATTTGCACAACAGTATTGTCGCTGTTGATCGGATTGCCAGCATCGTATGTACTTGCACGAAAACAATTTCGCTTCAAGCCGCTCTTAACTGGCTTATATTTACTGCCAATGCTTGTGCCACCTCTAGCCTATGGTGTACCACTGGCAGCACTATTGTTGCAAGTAGATGTTGGTGGCTTCTTTGGTTATCCACTCATAAATGACGTGCTCATCAATATTGTACCCATTGTCCCGTTTGTAATTCTTATTCTCACACCCTTTATTGAGCAGTTAGACCCTACTCTTGAGTCAGCCAGCAGAATGCTTGGCGCGAACCGCCTTCAGACATTTTTGCGTGTGCTCTTGCCACTCATCATTCCTGGTCTCTTAACAGCGGGAGTGCTGGCGGTTGTACGTGCAATCGCGATGTTCGAGTTAACCTTCCTGGTCGCGCAAGTCCCAATGCAGGATACACTCGTCGTAGCATTGTTTGGCGATGCATTCGGAGCAGGTATTCGTGCGAATCAATCAATTGATGCCCTAGCGGTTATCTACATGCTAACTACGATGTCACTGCTAGGTATTGGGTTAATCTTCGTCAAACCAACTCAGTTTGTAGTACGCCTGAAAGGACAATAAGAAGATGGAAATAAACTTACAGGGAAAAATCGCGCTTGTCACGGGAGCAGGTGCTGGTATAGGTCAAGCTATTGCAATTGTGCTTGCCAGTGCGGGAAGCACTGTAATCGTCAACTATCGCAAAAACGTAGAGGGGGCACAAGAGACACTGGCACGTATAGAGGATGCTGGTGGTAATGGATTCACGTATGCTGCTAATGTCGCGCAAGCATCTGAGGTTCGAGTGCTGATAGATGAAATTTCTCGAAGGTTTGGACGCCTGGATATCCTGGTGAACAACGCAGGCGGACTGGTCAAGCGTGAAGCCATAGCGAACATGAGCGAAGAGCTATGGGACGAAGTGATGAATATCAATGTGAGAAGCACGTTTTTGTGTTGCCAGGCCGCGCTTCCCTTAATGAGTGGACATAACTGGGGACGTATTATCAATCTCTCATCGCTTGCGGCTCATGATGGTGGTGGTCCAGGAGCTGCCCACTACGCAGCAGCGAAGGCAGCGATTCTCACGTTTACTAAGGGACTCGCAAAAGAGGTGGCAGCACAGGGTATTACTGCGAATTGTGTCGCCCCTGGCCTCATCAATACCGCATTTCACGACACCTTTACCACGCCACAGGCGCGTCAGGCTATGGTCGGAAATACGCCACTTTCGCGGGAAGGCCAGCCACTAGATGTTGCAAGCACTGTTTTGTTCCTCACCTCCGATCTTTCAGCCTTTATTACGGGTGAGACCATCAATATTAACGGAGGTTTACGAATGTGCTAAATTGAATATTGGCAATCTTAACGTCTTTATCTAATTGATGGCTAGATATTTCATGATTTTCCCTCGTATGTGGGTTATTGGACGTCAGTCCTTCACTAGATTGTTCGTGGACAGACAGCCGTTCCTGATTATCTTTGATCTCTACGTTGCTTATTGTACTGCGCTCTTTTATGTGTACACTCATGCCCTCAGATAATGGAAGGACTTCACGTACCACTTACATCTATTCCCTCATGTATTATAAAAACACACAAACAGAAACGTATGATCTGAATTGGTGCTAATAATCCAGACCATACGTTTTTGTTTATAATATCCTACACCTGAAACCGCGTTTACAACGATAATGTTATTGGACAGCGTGTCTACACAGTGTAAGACTTTGTTTTAATTGTAAGACTTTATTTTACGAATACAAAAATGTATACACGGAATTAAGTTGTCCCGCTATTTGGAATTAAGTTGTTCCTAAAGTTGATAGTACCACACTCAAACTCATGTTACAAAACTCAACATTATCTCTACATCCTCTTCTGGAAACTCCTAAGTTATGGAATTAAGTTGTCCCTTTAACAGAAATATGTGAGATGAAGACATGAGTCAATTGTTCTAATCACCTCCAACAAGAGGTTTAATTGTCGAGAAATCATGCTGCTGAAAATCCGGATTTTTGGATGCATGATCTGATCAACCAGTACTCTATGGCACAACGGCTTGCGAATATAGATATGTTTCTTTATCCCGTGTTCTCAAGCAAACATGATTGGCCCCATGTACCACGGGTATCAGCGCATCCTCTTCTTTGCCCGTATTATCGTTTCTATCTCTACAACCCCAGTTGTATCGTAACAACACTACCGTTCTTGTCGATGGAAAAGGTAGTACAGCAATGAACGCAGTGGTACTGGATGTTTCCCATATCATCGCGATGAAAAATTGCATTATCTTTGATGTCTACCAGTATAGTAGCCTGCTTTCTGCAACGAGGGCAGATATGATACTTAACATCTTGAGGTTCCATGCCTGTTGCTCCTCTTGCCTTGCCACTCTGAAGTAGGACTCTCCAAGGTCAGAGTCAATTGCGAAGATGTTGGCTCTGACTTTGGAATAATCTCAAGCATACAATCTCTTTCAGATGTTAGTTATTCTTAACAAGAACAACCATCCCGATAGCCACTTACAATGGAAACTCTATCGGATGACAGGTGGCTTGGAGAGCGATACTCCCATGACCAATCCTACAATAAATGAGATCAACATAAGAATTATGATGGTTTCCATGCTGTGCAACCTCCTACTATCATAGGTTGAAGACATCCAAATGAGATATCTCTTACTAACAGGTTAGCTTACTCAGGGGCAATATAATTTTAATCTACCTTCTTGGACTTTGTACGTATGCATCTGCAAAGATGCCGTTTGAGACTAAAGGGGTTAGCAATTTTAGAAGCTCTAGAAGATCTGGGAGATCCTCTACATATATGACTTCTTCCGAACTGAGAGAAATTATCCTGATAAGGTATTCAGGAGCTTTCCCGTTTCCGGTATAGGAATATATTGAAGAGAGAAGTCCAGAATAATCGGACGGAATAGGTGTTGGACCTAAGTTGAGCCACACACTGTCATACTCTCGAAGGCTTTGGCGCCGAGTGGCATGGCGAGGATTAGTTGAGGTCAGAAGGGATCCTAAATTTCGCAAGGGATTCTTGTTCCTTGTCCATTCTCCACGGTGGTAGAACCATACATTTTCTTCCGATCTATTTGACATGCATCTTTCTCCTGTTGCTCTTTATGACCTAGTCAAAACTTGATACAAGTATTCTGAGCAATCTCACTTACTCCGAGTTCAGTACTCTCTTGAGGCACTACTGAACGAGGAATGCATTTCGGCAATAAATCGACAATGTACATGTTAGGGCTTACACTATTTGATCTACATAGACATTGTTGTCATGAGAAGGGTAAAAAATTGTTTGAGTTCTCACGATGGAATCTTCCCTACTGTATAAAAACGTCTGAGTAGAACGTATGCTATTGTGTACATCAAGTTCAGAGTATTTGACTCCTACTCTCAGCAACCTACAGTTTAAAAGGACTCTACTTCGTGAAAATCACTGTACTCCCTTGCATTGGACTTCTTTTTATCTTTCAAACCACACTAATATTAAACGCAATATACTAATCGCATACTATATATACCAGTATACTATACCAGACAACTTTTTTCAAGGGGAATTGGCTATGTTTGTACAGAAGATAGCGATACATGCAGTAAATCACTAAACATCCATGAATTGATATACAACAACAAAGATAGGCTCCACTCAAAGGACGCAAGAGAGCAGTTTTCATCAAGTGTACACAATGTTGTAACACCTCTTGCGTTTGATTAGACAATGTAGTAGAATACCAGTATACATTCTCTGGTATATTTTTCTCATTCGTAAGACATATAGAACGTGTTTTGATATTTGCGCCCGCGGTTTAAACGCTGCGAGATTTATACATAATTATTTTCTTAGGGATAGGACTCGTTCGGGATTTTATACTATCAGTACAATGAATTAGAAAGTCTGTGATGACTATGAATAGCTTCTCTGAATTCCTCGAAGAACTTCGTAAGGTACAACGAATAAGTAAAAGAGAGTTGGCAAATAAAGCTGGTCTTACTCCTGGCTATATCAGCCATCTAACTCGTGGAGACCGTTCTGCTCCTTCAAAGGAAACACTTGAAGCCTTAGCTGAGGCATTAGAACTTAATGATGAAGTACGAACGCAATTTTTTCAAAAAGCAGGTTTCTCTTCGGCAATCACATCCAGCACATCTGCATTTTCGATCAAACATGTTGTTAAAGATGAGCGTAGCATTACGGTATCCCAAAAAGATTGGGGAGAGGTACCTAACGTACAGATTTTCTACGGGCGAGAAGAAGAGCGGACTACGTTGGAACAATGGACTATTAAAGACCGTTGCCAATTGGTTGCTGTTACAGGTATAGGTGGGGTAGGTAAAACGACCCTCACTGCGAAGTTAGCCGAACAAGTACAGGAGCAGTTCGAATATATATTTTGGCGTTCTTTGCACAATATCCCATCTTTAGAGAGCATTCTAAAGGATTTCTTAGGGCTTCTTGCAACAGAGCAACAAAGGCAAGATATATCTACAAACGTAGAAGATCAACTTGGTCAACTACTTCCCTATCTACGTAAACATCGCTGTCTGATCGTGTTGGATAATTTCGATACAATCTTACAAGGAAATATTCGTGTAGGCCAATATAGACCAGGATATGAAGACTACAGCCAACTGCTTAGTCTTTTGGGTGAGACAAGGCATCAAAGCTGTCTTATATTAACTAGTAGAGAAAAGCCACAGGAGGTTGCCCGCTTAGAAGGAACTAATCTTCCTATTCGTTCGCTACGACTTCCCGGTGTTGGACAATTGGAAGGACAGGCTATTCTCAGGGATGGAGGCTTATACGGATCGGACGAAGGGTGTTCGGAACTTACTAGCTTTTACTCAGGAAATCCTCTTGCACTAAAGTTACTAGCAGAGTATATTCGAGAAGTGTTTGATGGTGATATCAATGGTTTCTTGAAAAAGAAGGAATTAATTTTCGGTGGTATTCATGATCTCTTCGAGCAACAATTTCAACGCCTCTCTCCTTTAGAAGAAGAGGTTATATACTGGATAGCAATAAATCGTGAAGTAATATCACTGGATGATTTACAGGCATATATGGTGCATTCCGTGCCAGAAAGGGAGTTGCTGATAGCGTTAGGTTCTCTGCGCCAAAGATCAATGATTGATACTGAAGGAACTGCAAGATTTATTCTTCAACCAGTGATCATGGAATATGTGACAGAAAAATTCTTCACTAAGATGTTTGAAGAGATAGATTTAGAGCAACTGAAGTTACTTAAAAATCATGCCTTAACCATAGCGCAAGCCAAAGACTACGTAAGAAATAGTCAAATACTTCTTATCCTTGAACCACTGATACATTTGCTTTTGAGCAAGTATCAAAGAGATAAATGTGAGGCTAAATTAGGGAAAATTCTCTCCTTATTACGGGATGCACTTCCACAGCAGTCTGGATACGCCGCAGGCAACATTCTCAATCTTCTCATACATATGGGATATGATCTTCGGGGCTATAATTTTTCTTCACTGACTGTCTGGCAAGCATCTTTGCAAAATGCGGATTTACAAGAGGTCAACTTTGCTAATGCTGATCTTTCAAAATCTGTCTTTACTGGTTCCTTCGGAAGCATTTTTTCGGTCGCCTTGAGTCCTGATGGTCAACTGCTTGCAGCTGGAACTGCGAATAGCGAAATTCGCATGTGGAGAATGAATAGCGACACTCCACTCCTTACTTACAGGGATCACACTGATTGGGTACGTTCAGTGGCATTCAGCCCTGATGGAAAGACGCTTGCCAGTGGAAGTGAAGACAAAACAGTGCGCTTATGGGATGCAATCACTGGCGAATGTCTTCAGGTTTTACACGGTCACAGCAATCGTGTATGTGCCATAGCTTTTAGTCCTGATGGAAAGACGCTTGCTAGTGGAAGCGATGATCGAACTATACGCTTCTGGAATACAGTTACTGGTAAGTGTAATCAAGTTCTTCAAGCACATGACGGGTGGGTTTATGCAGTGACATTCAGCCCTGATGGAAAGACGCTTGCCAGTGGAAGTGAAGACAAAACAGTGCGCTTATGGGATGCAATCACTGGCGAATGTCTTCAGGTTTTACACGGTCACAGCAATCGTGTATGTGCCATAGCTTTTAGTCCTGATGGAAAGACGCTTGCTAGTGGAAGCGATGATCGAACTATACGCTTCTGGAATACAGTTACTGGTAAGTGTAATCAAGTTCTTCAAGCGCACGATGGATGTATATATGCAGTGACATTCAGCCCTGATGGAAAGACGCTTGCCAGTGGAAGTGAAGACAAAACGGTGCGCTTATGGGATGCGAATACTGGCGAATGTCTTCGGGTTTTACATGGTCATGGCGATTGGGTAAGGTCTATAGCTTTCAGTCCTAAGGAAGGAATCTTAGTTAGCGGAAGCGAGGATCAAACTATACGCTTCTGGGAGATGAGTACGGGTCGGTGTACTAGAGTGTTAATTGGAAAAACGTACTGGGTTTACTCTGTTGCCTTTAGTCCCGAGGGTAAAAATTTGGTAAGCGGAGGAGAAGATCAGAACATCTACGTTTGGGAGATTAGTTCTGGAAATCGTATCCAAGTCCTGTCGGTGTATAGTAAAGTTCGTTGCGTCACCTTTAGCCCAAACGGACAAATCTTAGCAAGTGGTAGTGATGATCATTTGATACGCTTCTGGGAAGTCGGCTCTGGTAAATGTGTACAGACCTTGTACGGCCATAATGATTGGGTACGTTCAGTTACGTTCAATCCAGATAGCAGCTTACTAGCGAGTAGCAGCGAAGATCAAACTATACGCTTGTGGGAGGTTAGTTCTGGTAAATGTGTACAGATACTTCATGGCCATAATGATTGGGTCTACGCCGTTACCTTTAGCCCTGATGGTGATTTCTTAGCAAGTGCAAGTGCAGATCAGACAGTTCGTTTATGGGACATTAATTCTGGTCAATGTATTGGGGTTATGCATGGGCATAGTAGTAAGGTATGCTCTGTTGCCTTTAGCCCTGATGGTAGCCTCTTAGTAAGTAGTAGTGCAGATCGCTCGGTGCGACTATGGAAGGTTAGTTCTGGTCGGTGCATCAAGGTACTACAAGGGCATACCGATTGGATTTTCTCTGTTGCTTTCAGTCCCGATGGCAGTATCATCGCAAGTGGTAGTGACGATCAGACGATACGCTTATGGGACGTTAACTCTGGAAATTGTATTAATATTCTGAAGGGGCATGCTAGCTGGGTGTACTCAGTTGCATTTCATGTTGATGGAACAATGTTAGCAAGTGGTAGTGATGATGGTACAGTTAGAATTTGGGATGTTCATACAGGTGTAACTGTACATGTCTTAAGGAAAGATAGACCTTATGAGAAAATGGATATCTCTTCTATACAAGGATTAACTCAAAGTCAAAAGGAAGTTCTAATAGAGTTAGGAGCGGTAGAGAGGTAATTGGTAATGTTATATACTAATTACCTCTTTACCGCTCCTATTTTTTTACAAAAAGTACCATCTCATGGTAAGTTTTTAATTTTTAAACCGTAATATGCTATAATACATAAAATCATAGTCTAAGTTTGTAAAGTATCAATACGCATTTAATGAGTAAGTGTGTATAAACTATAGAAGACTAGATTTTTGAACTTTTTTATTTGATGGACGAAATGATAATCAGTCATTTTGAATTTTCTTTACGGTAACACAATCAATAAGTTTTGCTATCCTTTTTTATTTTTGGGATGAAACAAGGATAGAAACTCTGAAATGGTTGCCTGACTCAACAAAGTTTTAGGGGAGACTTGTGCCTTGAAGTATTTTGACATATTAATAATTGGCAACGGTATACTTGCATACTCGTCAGCATATGCTATCATGAAGGAAGACCCATATGTTACGATAGGGGTTGTCGGTCCCTCTTCACGTTTATGGGGTGCAACTCCAGCGTCCGGTGCGATGCTCGGTTGTTTCGGTGAAGTAACTAGTTCTTCGCTAAAATCACCTGCTGGACAAGCCAAATTTGCAATGACCAGAGCTTCAACAGAGCTATGGCCTAGTTGGCTAGAAGGTATAAACCAAAGAGTTGAAGTTGCAAAACGAACAATGATCACACCAGGCACATTCGTGATACTAAATGCTAAGTCCGGTCTCATTGAGGATGAAAATTACTCCGCTATTGAGGATACCTTACAAGCGTATGAACAGAGATATCAAGTTATAGACCCACGTGAAATTCGTGGATTAGACCCTATCGAAGACTGCCGCCCTCTTCGTGCAATGTATTTGAACGATGAAGGCTCAATTAATTCTGTTCAGGTTCTAGATAATCTTCAATCTATCTTGGAACAATCATCTGGGGTTTCTATAATCGAAGGCATAGCAAAAAAAATATCGACATCTAAAAACGAACATTCTGTAGAGTTAGAAACAGGAGAAATATTCTCTGCATGCCAAATCCTACTTGCTGCAGGGACGAAATCCCAAGACTTAATTGCGGGCTTACCCATGGCTCAAAAGATACCTCCTATTTTCGCTGGTGTAGGATTTTCCGCAGTAGTAGAAAAACCTTTGCATAATATTCACTCCGTTATACGCACTCCCAACCGATCCTTTTCTTGCGGTTTACACATAGTTCCTAGAGGCGAGAACCATTTGTATATAGGTGCTACGAATAATGCCGCAAGATATCCTGTTTCCAGACCTAACATGGGTGATATTCACTTTCTGCTGGAATGTGCCCTTGAGCAAATTCATCAGGGCTTCGAGAAAAGCGAAGTCGTCTCGTATAGTGTGGGAAACCGACCACTTACCATAGATACCTACCCTCTCATTGGGATGACCTCTATAGAAGGTTTGTTCATGCTGACTGGAACCTACCGCGAAGGATTTCATCTTTCTCCACTACTCGCTCAACATATAGCAAAACAGATGCTAGGGAAGGGTGCATTGTTTGACAACATCTTTCAACCTGAAAGATCGCCAATTTCAACGATGACAAAGCAAGAAGCAATCGAATATACAGTAAAGCATCTTATGGCGGTTGGCTATGAGTTCTCGATCAGGATGCCACAAACAGGGTGGCAGGATATGTTTCGAGATATGCTCTTTGCAAAGGTTACGAGGCTTTATGAGGATTTAGAAAGCGATCATTATATCCTTCCACCGAACTTCGTCACTATGATCGAAGCAGATAGGGAAACATTCATACCGTATTTCCGCGACTACTATAAGAGCCTTGATACCTATGCGCTAGCAACTTTGTCCTAAAGAGTAAATAACGTGAGTTCGATACCGTTGGCGAATTCGTTACGGATGCTCAATTTCAACCTGTTATTCCCATCAATACGAGCATGAATTTAAATTCGCCAACGGTATCAACTATCGGCATGGTGTCGGCAGTGGTGGTTGTGATTTGAAAAGAATTTGAGCAGATACTAGAGGACAACAAACTGTCAGGAGTCAGTTCACAACTTCATCGTTTGGGGATAATAGGTGTAAGTTGCTTTTCCCATTGCATCTTTTCGGAGATTGGTCAGCTCAGTTACATATTGCTAAAAAATTACGTGATGTCCTCTGAATAATTACTCAGAAGAGAACATAATCATAGTCGCAATTTTATTCTTCATGAACAGCGTTGAAGAAGGATGAAACAGGAGAAACACGAGACAGAGTTACAATGCTCGTATTTCTCCTAAAAGTACCGCACTACGGAATGGCTTTATGCATCTTCTTCAAAAGGCTCTTTCAGATTATCGCACGATGAGTCGATCAATAACCAATAAGAGTTTTTGCCGTGCTTGTTCCTTTTGCTACCCCAGATGGGACAGCTTAATTCCACATGGGACAACTTAATTCCAAACATGCTTCAAACGGTCAACTTAATTCCACATGGGACAACTTAATTCCACGTATA
>CAWBXD010000012.1:0-812295 GCA_963792705.1 uncultured Chloroflexia bacterium
TCACGCCGCATACGTAGCCGCCTGAGGGGTTTTTACTTCCTTTTTATATAGTGAAGCATGATCTATCTTCACATAGAGCATACAAACGCTAGTATGGGCTTTCAGGCTGATGCCTGTAAATATATTTCTGCAGATGTGGATCGTCTCGCGCGCTGATATGGTATTGGGAACACAATTGATGCATGACAAGCTGTTGGAGCAACTTATCATGCATCGGTTGTATAGAAAAGAATTTAACCCAACGCCTCTTTATAACGGCGCAAAGCATCTAAATGCTTGGATACTGATGTAAAGCCCGCGTTCATAGTGCCTAGCGAGATATGCGTCGCGCCCAATTCTTGCCATGCATGCGTTTGACGAACCCACTCATCAACATCGCCATCATCGGCACTAACTCGCGCCTCGATACCGATAGCATTTGGCTCGCGTCCAGCCTCTTGAATGTACCCTCGCAGACGCTCCACCGTTCCACGCATCTTCTCATCGGGAGGACCAAGTGGAAACCAGCCATCAGCAAGACGTGCGGTACGGCGCAGTAATACGTCCGCGCTTCCTCCGGTCCAGATGGGAATGGAACGGCGTACAGGGAGTGGGTTGAGTCCTGCTTCAGTAATATTGTGATATGTCCCCTTGTAACTGACAATTTCACGACTCCATAGCAGACGCAACACCTCGATCTGCTCCTCAACCACACGTCCCCGTGTATGAAAATCCATACCTAGTGCCTCGTACTCGACTGAATTCCAGCCCACGCCAACGCCCAGGCGTAGTTTGCCACCTGTCAACACATCTACCTCTGCCGCTTGCTTCGCCACGAGAGCGGTTTGCCTCTGTGGAAGAATAATCACTGCCGTCACGAGTTCAAGCTGGGTGAGTGCCGCGAAATAGCCAAAAAGGACAAACGGCTCATGGAATAAATCCTTATCCGTATAGCCTTTCCACCCTGGACGATGAGTGGGGTCTGCACCCAGCACATGATCGTAGATAACTACATGCTTATAACCCAAGCCTTCTACCGTCTGCACATAATCACGCAATACAGCAGGGTCGGCACCAATTTCGTTCTGCGGAAACGTCACGCCTATTTGCATATCAGGACTCCTCATTCGTCGAATCTCATAACGCTCTTTGCAAGTATGATAGCATCTGCCATAAAAAGCGTCTAATAACGGTAGATTGTCACGAACAAATGGAGGTAGTAGTTCACCAATCTTGATGTGATGGTTTTCGTAGGGACCACATTGATGGCGTCCTCCGCCCAATTCATTGGGCGAGTTCCATCCGCAGCCTTTCTTGCATGATCTCTCGTGATAATTGGTGCATTCTAAGCACTGCACATGGCTTCGCTCGTGCAGAGGACGCGATCAATCGCGTCCCTACGAAAAGCGTCAATCGAAGATTGGCAGACTAGTAAGAGCCGATACCTTACACATCTCAAAGTGTTGTTTGTCCGACGATATCACAAAAGACCCCCGTTTGCACTTGACGCTATACCGTCTGGACGGTACACTATTTACATGAACACAACAACGCAACAACACATTTTAGAGGCTGCGAACAGGATTATTCAACGAGAAGGTGTTGCTCATCTTACGATAGAAGCTGTTGCGAAAGGGGCAGGCTTGAGTAAAGGGGGAGTGCTGTATCACTTTCCGAGCAAAGAAGCACTCGTTGAAGGATTGATTGCCTTTCATATTGAGGGGTATACTCATGCTCTTACAAAAGCATTGGACGAGGTAGAGACTGGTCCAGGCCAGTGGACGCGTGCAAATATACTCGCGTCTAGTACTCTTCCTGAAGAACCTATCGAAGAGGTAAACGCAATCACAGGACTTATTGCAGCGATTGCAACAAATCCACGTCTGCTCGATCCGCTCCGCAAACAGTATGACCAGTGGCAAGAACAATCTGAAAGTGATAACCTTCCACCGACGCTGGCTACCATCCTACGCCTAGCGGTTGACGGTTTATGGCTTGCAGACATGCTGGGATTTGCTCCCCCACAGGGCAAATTTCGGGAAGAGGTTATTAAGGCAATGCTAGATATGACACAACCACTCCAGAAATAGCAAGGAAATGAGGGGACAAATGAACGTCTTTTACCTTATATTAGCGATCCTTTTTGAAGTTGCGGGAACAACCTCCCTTAAATTCTCACAAGGTTTCACCAGGATTATCCCTTCAGTCATACTCGTTCTTTGTTATGGAATGAGTTTCTGGATGTTATCGCTCACTCTGAAAAAGATTGAGGTTGGCATAGCATACGCAGTATGGTCTGCTTTAGGCACGGCGTTGATTACAGCTATCGGTATACTCTGGTTCAAAGAGCCAATTACGATAGTCAAAATCGCCTCGATTGCGCTGATTATTCTTGGTGTTGTCGGGTTGAACCTCGGTGGAGGTTCCCACTAGAAGAAGACGTTGTACTTGCCCTTGACACTTGTGCTAGACTGAAAGTAGCAAAAACTCATAATCTGTGACGTTGAGCAGGAGGAGTAGATATCGGAGTCCGCGAGAGAGGGAAGGCCATTGGCTGCAAGTCTTCCTCGGCATATGATATCGAAGGTCGCCTGGGAGTCTGAAAATGAAGTCTCGTAGTTTTCACGGGAGTGCCCGTTACCGCACGTCTTGAGGGTCAACATCTGTAGGAACCAATACATTGTTTCCTAGTACTTGACCGAAACAAGGTGGTACCACGAGCAATGCTCTTTCTCGTCCTTGAGTGATGGGGAAGGGCTTTTTCTATGTTCAAAAATACTGTACGGGTCCTCACTTGGAGGGAACATGATCGAACACAATACACCAATAACAGAAACAACGTTGCCTAAGGCGTATGACCCACAGGCCGTTGAGGGCAAGTGGTATCGCTTTTGGGAAGAGGGAGGCTACTTTAAGCCGCGCCCCAATAACACACGTAAGCCGTTTGTGATTTGTATGCCGCCACCAAATGTGACAGGTGCGCTCCATCTAGGTCATGCAATCACGGCAACCACGGAAGATATTCTTATTCGCTACCACCGTATGCTTGGTGACGATACGTTGTGGGTGCCTGGAGAAGATCACGCGGGTATCGCAACACAAACCGTTGTCGAACGCTTGCTTGCGAAGGAAGGCACCGACCGCCATAAGTTGGGGCGTGAAGCCTTTGTTGAGCGTGTCTGGCAATGGGTCCATCAGTATAAGAGTCGCATTCAAGATCAACACCGCCGGCTGGGAGCATCATGCGATTGGTCACGCGAACGCTTTACCTTGGATGAGGGTCTCTCCAAAGCGGTGCGCGAAGTCTTTGTGCGCCTATATGAGGAGGGATTGGTCTATCGGGGTGAGCGTATCATCAACTGGTGTCCACAATGCATGAGTGCCATTTCGGACCTTGAGGTCAACCATGTTGATACACAGGGCACGCTCACATATGTGCGCTATCCGCTCAAACCACTTGAGGGTGAGACGGAGACAAAATATATCAGCGTTGCCACAACCCGACCCGAAACCATACTAGGTGATACTGCCGTCGCGGTCAACCCTAGCGATGCGCGATACAAAGATATCGTGGGACGCCTTGCCATTCTGCCAATTATTGGACGCGAAATTCCGATTGTGGCTGATGCCGCCGTTGATGCTGCGTTTGGTACGGGCGCGGTCAAGGTGACGCCAGCGCATGACCCAACAGACTTTGAAATTGGGATGCGCCACAATCTGCCACGTATTCAGGTGATCGGTTTTGATGGCATCATGACCGCAGAGGCTGGCCCTTATGCAGGCTTAGACCGCTTCGAGGCGCGCAAGAGGCTGGTGGAAGAGTTACAACAGCTTGGCGTGGTGACAAAAATCGAGGAATATACGGTGCCGTTAGGCCGTTGCCAGCGTAGCGATACCATTATTGAGCCACTCATTTCTAAACAGTGGTTCGTCAAGATGGCTCCTTTAGCAACGCCAGCCATCGGTGCGGTGAAATATGGACAGCTCAAGATTATTCCAGAGCGTTTCAACAAGACCTATATGGATTGGCTTGAGAACATTCACGATTGGTGTATCTCGCGTCAACTCTGGTGGGGTCATCGTATTCCCGTCTGGTATTGTGATGCATGTGGCGAAATGACGGTGAGCCGCGAGGATGTCACGACATGTTCACACTGTGAGAGTTCAGCTATTCGCCAGGACGAGGACGTGCTGGACACATGGTTCAGTTCGTGGCTCTGGCCCTTCAGTACGCTTGGTTGGCCCGAAGTTTCGGATGACCTGCTGCGCTTTTATCCAACTTCGGTGCTGGAAACTGGCTATGATATCATCTTCTTCTGGGTGTCGCGTATGGTAATGTCGGGTATCCATTTCCTGGGAACTGTGCCATTTGACACGATTTACCTGCACGGTCTGGTGCGCGATGCCAAGGGCGAGAAGATGAGCAAGTCGAAAAATAACGTCATCGACCCTATCGAGGTGATGGACCAGTACGGGACCGACGCGTTACGCTTCACGCTGGCAACAAGTAGCACTCCTGGTAATGATAGCAAGTTGGTACCGGAACGCATCATTGGCAATCGCAATTTCGCCAATAAAATCTGGAATGCCTCGCGCTTTGTGTTGATGACCACCGCTGAGGTTGGGCATGGAGTGCCGAGTATTACAGAGGTCCAACCACAAACACTCGCCGACCGTTGGATACTTGGACGTTTAGCACGCCTGACACAAACCGTGACGCGCCTGATTAACGAGTTTCAGTTAGGTGAGGCTGGTCGCCAGATCAACGAGTTTTTCTGGTCTGACTATTGCGATTGGTATGTGGAGATTGCGAAGGTGCAGATGCAAGGGAACGAGCAAGCACGACAGGCAACAGCTGGCATCTTGCGTACCGTGCTTGACCAGAGTTTGCGCCTGTTGCATCCATTCATGCCGTTTGTAACAGAAGAGGTTTGGCACTACCTGTATCAGACAAGTGAACCGGATGCCGAGCAATGGCCTGCCTCTGCTTTGATTATCGCGCCTTGGCCTCACGCTAATATCAAGGCCATTGACGATGAAGCGGAGCAGCAGTTTGGGCTTATACAAGAGGTGATTACACGCATTCGTGACGCACGTAACCAGGCAAGCGTTGAACCATCGCGCCGTATCGCGGTCCAGATGATTGTTGGCTCAGAAACGCAGATGTTCGAGGCACAATCGCCACTCATCGAGTTCCTGGCACGTACTGAGAAACCTGTGCTCTACGAGTCATTAGCGCAAAAGCCAGAACAGGCGATGAGCTTGTTGGCTGGGCCAGTCGAAATCTACTTACCATTATCGGGCCTACTTGATATCGGTAAGGAGTTGGAACGGCTCGATAAAGAGATTGCACAGGCACAACAGGAGATTGTGCGCGTGGGCGCAAAACTCGCCAACGAGAATTTTGTCGCAAAGGCAAAGCCGGAGGTAGTCGAGAAAGAGCGAGAGAAGTTGACGGTACAAGAGGAGCGCATCGGCAAGTTACAGGCGCGCCGTGCTGAATTAGGTGCGTAATAATATACAAAAAAGTACGGCTAGTGTTGCTTGTCAAGGCAAGCAACACTAGCCGTACTTTTTTTGTATCCAGCACTACTCTCGGTCTGCCACGAGCGACCCTATTCGGTCTCCTAGTGCTGGGTCCCTACGACTGAGTATGATAGCGTAAACGAGTCCAAGCACGACAATGCCTAAGCTAATCCAGGGGAAGTAGTTGTATGGGAACGGTTGCCCTGGTTGTACAAGTGCCCATAGCGGAAAGCCAATGGCAAGCACGCCCAGGATAGGTAGAATCAGGTGCTTGACAAGCGAAAACTGCTCTGGATGATGCCGCCTGTAATAGAAGGGAAGCGCGATATTTGTGACAAGGTACGTTAGAGCAATCAAGATAGTACCAAGCGTAGCAATTTCACCGAAGAAGGTTACGGGCGGAACATTCCATCCAAAGATGTATACAATGGCGAGGCCAATACCGAAAAAAACCAGAAAACTTGCCCAAGGAGCATGTGTTTTCGGGTCTAGTGCTGCTAAACGGGCAGGTAAAAGACCTTCTCGCGCGGCATTAAAGATGAGGCGTGACTGTGAGTTTGAGCCAGCGATCATCGCGCTCATGGTCGAGGTAAAGCCAGCAATGTAGGCCAGAAGCGCGAGAATACCAGAAATCTTCTCGGCAGCCGTGATAAAGGGAATTTCTGCGGATGCCAAAGCATTGGTATTGTAATTGAAGATAACAACGGTAGCATACGCGAACAGAATGTAGCTTATCCCCATCAACAAGATGCTTGAGTAGATTGCCTTAGGAACATTGCTTCTTGGATTATCAGTTTCCTCGGCAAGGGCAGCAGAATTTTCCCAGCCAACAAACAGGTAAACGGCGACCGGAAAACCTAATCCAAAGCCAGTTAGCCCACCTGATATATTTGCAGGATTGAAGGGTGCAAGTGTGAGATGGGCAGCATTCGTTACAAGTCCAATAATAGAAACAAGCAACAAAACAACCATCTCAAGCACAAAGAAGTATCCTGCCCATTGCGTGGAGAGATGAACGCCTCGTACCAGGAGGAAATAGACAATCACAACGAAGATGAGGGTGAGTGGTTGCCAGGGAACGTTGATGCCAAAGTATTTATTCAGGATAATTTGTATCCATCCTCCTGAAACGGCAATAACTGAGGCCATCGCGACAATATAACCGACACTTATAACAATAGTCGTAGTTACAGCCATTACAGGTCCGAATGTTTTTCCAATGAAGGTGATAAACGACCCCGTTGATGGCATCACACGCGAAAACTCTGCAAGCGTGTTACCAAGCAGGGCAATGGCAATCATTGCCGCAACAATGATTAAAGGCGAGGCTATACCTGCTGCTTGCGCGATCAGAGCAGAGCTGAAATAAAAACTCATGGAGGGCGCGATATTCGCCATTGTCGATGTGGCGATATCAACCAACTTCAGCGCGCCCTGCTCAAGACGTGGTGTTCCAATAGCTCCTACGGGTAACATAGGGGGTGTCTCTTCGTGTGCATCCATCACTAATTACCTCTTTCTTCTGTACTTCCGTATATGGTTGAGAACAGCCACTAGGTAGAGTGAACTCTACCCGCCAAAGAAACAAGTGCAACGAGGACTTTGGAGGAGATGGTGTGACATACTACAGTGCTTCAAATTGGATGCTTGAGTATATCACACTTTTGAGATGTAAAGGCATTATCTTTGCTCTGAGTTATGCTATAGGCTACTACATTTTTGTTCGTTCTGGCATACCACAACTTCGACAAATGCTTCTCCATTCATAGTGATGCGTGCCTTAACGGAAAGTGGTTGGGTCACTGTCGAATAGTGTATTATGGAGAAATGTGTTTTCCCATCACAGGGAGCATCAACACCCTGTCCACCAGGGGAGAAAAGAGCGACTTGAAAAACTCCTTTTCCAGCGCATTGCATAATGAGACCCCACGTTTTGCTCGCGTTTGCAAAGCCGCTACTAGTACCAATTGCATCTGGACCACCTGAGGCACCAACCCCTAAAGTGCTACTCCAATTATAGTCAGGTGTTGCGAGCGTGTTGAGAAAGGGCATCCTAGCTACGTCCGCATTGGCGAGACGTAAATACCAGGTAAGTGAACCGGAAACGGTGACTTTAATTGTGTGTATTGTACGCCGAGATGGTGAACTAAACTGGAAAACTTGAGGTTCTAGTTGTGGCGTTGTAGAAGAACTCATTGCTGATGGAGTATCTACTGTGCAACCTGAAACCTGCTTGTTGTAAGTTTCTACAAGCTCGAACTCTATATCACCCTTGCCGACACAACCTATCGAGGCACCCCACAGAGCGGTGAGTTGAATATTTAGATGCGTAATCGTCTTGCTATCGGTCCCACTAAATGTTGCAACCTGCTTCCAACCGTAGCTTAATGGTGGTTGACTGCCCAGTACGCTTTGATGTAGACGTATATAAAGCACTGTTGCTAAAGAACCAACAAGTAGTGTTATGAGAACCGCTGCAACGAGTGTTCCTAGCTGGTGTTGCCGCGTTTTGCCTTCGTGAAAATCTGTATGAATGAAATGCATACCAGTGCTTCTTTCTTGTCTTGAGTGAGTTGTCTGCGTGGGTATTTGTACAGTCGGGTCAGGGATGGGTAAAGAACCTGCTGCATTGCGTACAAGACGTTCGCGGATATGTGTTAGTGATTGGTTATCTTCTCTATTGATGTAGGAATGGCGAATGTCGGTAATGAGTTGCTGATTGTGTTCATCACGCTCTACAGGGAGCAGATCGTTGTCTTCCAACATTATTGCTCTCCTTCCTGTGCTTGTTGTTTATATATGGTCCGTAACGTTGCTACTGTACGTGAAAGCAGTTTACGTACAGCATCTTCACGTTTGTTGAGCAGGACCGCGATTTCTGCAAAACGTAACCCATTTCCATAGCGCAGTTGTAATATTTGCTGCTGCAGTAGTGGTAGTTGTCTAATGCTCTGATGCAACTGTGCATATGTTTCACGCCGCAAAATTATTGCTTCTGGTAACTCTTCCTCATTGCCTTGTAGCATCTCTGAAAGTGACCCAAGCCTAGTTATAGGATGACGTGTGAAACTTCTGTAGCCATCAACAAGCTTATTATGTGCGACGCGTCGTAACCATGCTAACTGTTCTTGCTCTGTTATTGCTGCCAGATTATCGTTTTCCAGAGCTATGGTAAAAACCTCTAGCGTGATATCCTCTGCGTCTTCGCGCAAAGCAGTGTGCATATGCACATATGCAAAGATGGCCTGTCCGTGACGATCAAAGAGCGCATCATCGGGAAAAGTCTCATATTCTTTTTGCGTTCGTTGCTGCATACACTTCCTCTTCGTGATCTTGCTCTATGTATCGCTCCCAACGCTAAATTGTGACATTATATCTTTTAACACAGAAAGGCTCACAAAAAAGGGTATAGCCATCGACAATACTGTTGATGGCTATACCCTTTTTTGTGAGCCTTTACACTCGTTATTTACGCTACCGCTTCTTCTTGCTGGATGCGTTTTGAGAATTGCTCATTGTACAACTGTGCATAGAGGCCGTTGCGTTCTAGCAATTCCTGATGCGTGCCACGCTCCACAATCTCGCCTTTGTCAACCACCAGGATAACATCGGCGGAAAGGATGGTGGAGAGACGGTGCGCGATGGCAAGCGTTGTACGACCCTTCATCAATGGCTCTAACGCCGCCTGAATGAGTCGCTCAGAATGGGTGTCAAGCGCGCTTGTAGCCTCGTCCAGAATGAGGATGCGCGGATTTTTGAGGACGACACGCGCAATAGCGATACGCTGCTTTTCACCACCGGAAAGCTTGTAACCACGCTCACCAACGATGGTATCATAGCCATCATCAAGTTCCATAATGCGATCATGAATTGCCGCCGCTTTTGCTGCCGCAATCATCTCTACATCAGTTGCATCAGCACGAGCGTAAAGCAGGTTTTCGCGTACCGAAGCATGGAATAGGTATGTTTCCTGAGTAACAACGCCAACCACGCTACCAAGCGATTCGAGTGTCACATCCTTCACATTGTGCCCGTCGATTTCGACCGAGCCACTGTCCACATCGTACAGGCGTGGTACGAGGTAGGTCATTGTCGTTTTGCCTGCGCCACTTGGACCAACAAGTGCCGCTAATTGTCCAGGTTGAATAGCAAAGGAAAGATCGTTGAGCGTTATACGTGGCTCCTCAATCTCTACAGATTTTGCGGTAGGTACAACAGGTTCTGGCGAAACAGGACGCTTCGGCGACGAGTTGTCTTCTTCCTTGCTTAATCCTTTGAGGATGCTCGGCTCATCGCGCTTGTAGGTGAATGTGACATGCTTGAAGGCGACTTCACCTCGGACTTTAGCAGGGTCTAACACGAATGCGTCAGGCTTATTTTTGATATCGACAGGCAGGTCGAGATACTCGAAGATGCGGTCGAACAATGCTAACGCGCCCTGCACCTCTACCTGTGTTGTAAGCAGCTGTCCAATGGGAAAGAAGATTCTGCTTTGTAGCGTTGTGAATGCCACGATGGTACCAAAGGTGTATAGCGGGTTGCCGTGAATAGCTTGCAAGCCAGCAATCAGGTAAATGAGAGCCGGGGTAATGGAGAAAAAGGTGCCGATCAGCATAAAGAACCATGTACCAATCATCTGCTGACGTACTTCCAGGTTCGTTAGTTTCTGATTTTCGGTCTCGAACTGATTTTGGGCGTACTTCTGGCGCCCAAAGGTTTTGATGAGCAGGATACCACTGACAGAAAGCGTCTCTTGCATCATCGCCGTCAACGAGGCAAGACTCTTTTGTGTGTCCTTACTTGTCGAGCGTCTAACCTTGCCGACCTTGTAGGTAATCCATAAGAAGATTGGTAATACACCAAGCGAGATGAGCGTGAGCAACGGGCTAAGGTAGAGCATCACAATCAGTGTGCTGATAAATGTTGAAAGGTTGGAAACGATACTTGTTGCAGTACTTGTAACAACACCTTGCACACCACCGACATCATTTGAGAGACGCGACTGAATCTCACCTGTACGTGTTGCGGTAAAGAAACGGAGCGACATACTCTGTAAGTGCTCGTACAGCTTGTTACGGAAGTCGCGCATGACATTCTGTCCAACAACGTTGTTGAGATAGGTCTGTCCGACGCCGATGATACCGGTGATAATAGGTGTGATAATCATCAAGCCAACAAAGATCAGAAGCAGATCCGTTCTTTTGGCGTAATAGCATCGTCAAAGATGTATTTAATCAGGAGCGGATTAACCAACCCCAGAACTGTTGTTAAAATGATAGCGATTAAGACCAGCACAACCTGAAGCTTATATGGGCTAAATGCCTGTGCGATACGTCTCACTGTACGGGCATCAGTTTTCCGACCCCGTTTTTTCTGTTCTTCGGCATATGACGCCATTCCACCACCCATACCATGAAATCCCATATATCTGCTCCTTATGTGTAATGCCTTTCGAGGCATGATGATAATAAAATCGTGTGTAGGGACCACATTCATGGCGTCCTCGTGCGGATCGCTTGACAACACGGACGCGATCAATCTGTCCCTACTGGCCTCCCAATCTTCGATTAACGGTCTTCGTAGGGACCACATTCATGGCGTCCAAGGCGCAATTCATTGCGCGAGTTCTCTTGCGTGATGATTGGTGCAAGAGGACTGCACATTGCTTCGCTCGTGCAGCGGACGCCATCAATGTGGTCCCTACAGAATATCTTCTTACTTCCTTTTGTATAGTATACCCAATTTTCGTAGCTATTGTACTGGCTATGCCAATGGTTCGGGGCCTGTAGATTTTGACAGGCTAATACGTTGGAGCAAGCCAGCGAGTAGAGCACCACGCAATGCAATCGAGTCGGCACGTAGATATTCGCGGTCGAGATTGTGCATGCCACCACCGATTGGTCCTAAACTATCAAGCGTCGGGATACCAGCCGCCATAAGGGTATTTGCGTCTGAGACGCCACCTTTACCCTCAGCAACGATGGTAAGACCAAGTGCAGTGCCTTCGGTCTGGGCCATGTTGAGCAAGGCAAGCATCGCAGGTGTTGCTTGATAGGGTCTCCTCCCCGGCATACGTATTAAACGTGTTCTGGTATCGGGAACACTTGAGCCAGTTACAATTTGCTCCAAGGCGTCTGCCGCCATGTCCAGGCCGCGCTCATCATAGGCACGAATAGAGATGTGGCATCGCGCCATATCAGGTACCATGTTGAGTTGTTCACTACTACTAATACGTGTGACGTTGCAGGTAACACCGTAGAAGAGAGTACTAATATTGTTGATAGCGAGAATTTTGTGTGCAAGTTCAACGACGGCGGAACGCCCCTTTTGTGGCTCGGCTCCCGAATGGGCAGAGATACCCGTCACCTCAAGAATATACTTGTCAGCACCTTTACGCGCTTTTGTGACGATGTTGGCAGAGCGCGACGACTCTAGCACCAGCCCAACATCGACCCGCTTTGCAATATCGTGCAACAATGGTGCGCTACCGATTGAGCCAATCTCTTCATCATTGTTGAACACGACGTAGATATCACCGAACTGGTCAAAGCCTTCTTCAAGCAATACCCGGATCGCATAGATACACATGACCACACCCGACTTCATGTCAATCACACCTGGACCATACACGATACCATCCTCAGCCCGAAACGGTTGCGTCTGCACCGCTCCTTGTGTATAGACGGTATCAACATGTCCAACCAGCATAATTCGCGCGGTCCCCTTGCCACGAATATGGGCGACAAGATTGTTACCAAATCCCTCGGTTGGATGAAGCGAGACCACGAAGCCAAGTTCGGTCATCCATTGCTCAAGATAATTGATAATTTGGTTGATACCTTCAATCTGTCCTGTTCCCGAATTGACATTGACAAGCGTGGCGAGACGTGCCAGCATCTCATCTTGATAGGCTTGTAGGCGCGGCAGGTAGTGTTGAGCATAGGTAGGTGTGTCCGACATGTATGGGGCTACCATGTATAGAGCGTCCTTTGGATAGTGTGTAACTCTTGCATATGTTTATCCCTTATTGTATCACAACACAGGTGGTCCTTTGCGAATTTTTGCGCTTAACTGTGCCGTTGAGTTGTTGGGACCAAAGCCTTCTAGCAGCCATGTCACCCCTGCCGCCGCATATTCATTGAGGAGGACGGTGGCACGAGTTGAATTGGATGGTAGAGCATCACGCAATACAACATCAAAGGGTGTCGTAGCAGTACGAAACTGTTGGATATAGGAAAGCATCTCTCGCACATCTGTAGGGGTCATGTTGCCATTTCTACCAATCGGGAAAATACCGTCATAATTGGCGGCGCGACGAAATGGGCGTTTGTTGGGCCAGAGGCCGCCAAGCCAGATAGGAATACGTGGTTTTTGAAGAGGTGCTGGTTGAAATTGCATACGATTAATGGAATAGTGCGCTCCTTTATAGCTGAAAGGCTTGCCGCTCCATAATCCTGTAAGTATTTCCAATCCTTCGTCCAACATCGCGCCGTGTTGCACATCATTAGCAGACATACCAAGGCCACTGTATTCTTTCCACCAGTCTACGCCTAGACCAACGCCTTGTACGAAACGTCCGTTAGAGGCAAGATCAAGGCTCACCGCCTGTCGTGCAACCTGCCAGGGATTGCGGCTCGGCAGAGGTGTTACGAGCGGACCAAGACGCAAACGCTGCGTTCGTAATGCCATCGCGGTAAGTGCTACCGCAGGGTCTACTAAAGGCAATGCTTCCGAGTAGTGAATATGGTCCCAGAGAAAGAAGCCATGCCAACCAGCTTCCTCCGCTTCATAGGCTAGTTGTGCAAGCGTGTGTGGGTCCGCAAACGGGCCGAAATTGGGGGCATAAATACCAAACTGCATGTGTTGACCTTCTTCCACTTCGTAAAGTAACAAGTATACAGGACAGGGGCAAGCCCAGTCCTTACTATACGACCAATACGCCACTGTGTGGCTTGCTGCGCGAGTCCCCCGTGTATAGTAGGGACTGGGCTTGCCCCTGTCCTGCCCGTGCCGCTTATAGAGCTGATTTGTGATTTAGTTGTACCTAATGATGGATTTTATCACACCCTCTTAACAAGGCATCGTGTTTACGACTATAAACAAGTATTTACGCCCCCTTTCAAATTGTATGGTGCGAGCAGAGTGTGATAAAATCAGACCCGTGTAGAGCGGCACTTCCCTCATTTCTTGTTTAGAAGGTCAATGTCCATTAGGAGCAAACATCACGTGGCACAACAACGGCTACCACAAGAGGCATATCAACTTGGTGAAAGATATCATTTGGGTATGCCAACGGCGGTTTACCGGACTCAGTATACACGAGCGGACATTCTTCTTTTCCAGTCACAATTTATGCTTTCACTTTTGACTATAGGAATATCACTTGGTTTTATTGTTGCCTTTCTATTCTTTCGTATCTATCTTGCTAAGATTTTCTTACCTGTACTTATTGTGCTTTATGCTCTTACTTTTACCAACATGTTCCGTTCGACGCGTCGTAGTATGCGACCTCCCTACGTCCCTTTCACGCGTAAATTACGCGTCTATGTGTATGAACATGGCCTTATCCGTTTACGTACCGCGAAGCCTGAGGTGATACGTTGGGATGAGATTAGACACATTCGTTGTTACACGTATCAAGATGCTAAAGGTGCAAGAGGCTTTCAACCTTTTGTCACGGTACTTCGTAAAGATGGCAAATCGTTCAGGTTTGGCGCGAATATAGCGGATGTTACTCTACTAGGTAAAACGATAGAGCAGGAATGGACAAAGAAGGAATAAGCTCTAAGTTAGAGCTTATTCCTTCTTTGTCTGTCAATTTCGTACAATAGAATGGATGTAGCGCATGCTACGTTAAGCGATGAAGCGGAACCAGACATGGGTATTTTTACCATGTCGTCACATAATGCTTTGTAGCTTGCACTCATGCCCCATGTCTCGTTGCCTACAATCAGTAGTGTTGGAGGAGTAAAGTCATGCTGTGCAATGTCCATTTCGGCGTCTTCATCGCTTCCTATAAGTTGAACGCGTGGAAACTGCTGTTGTAGGCTGGTAAGCCAGGGCTGTAGTTCTTTTTGCGAAGGTAAACGCACGGTGGGTAAAGCAAAAAATGAGCCAGTGGTAGCACTGATGGTTTCGGGATCGTAAAGGTCCACAGCGTGACCTGTAATGATAAGGCCATCGACGTGTAACGCATCGCATGAACGAATGATGGTTCCTAGGTTGCCGGGGCTAGCTGGACGGTCAAAAATAACAACAAGCAGCTTTTCATGAACGGGAATACGCGCTACGTCATCCTCAGGCATAGTGACAATAGCTAATAACTCTGACGCCTCCGATTTATTGCTCAATTTTTCAAGTAAAGGCAGACGTAGTTCGTAGTGGTCGCGCGCCTGTGAACGGGCAAGAATACCCTCAGCCCAGTCCGAGAGGTGCTTTTCGCGCGAATAGGCAAATGCACGTATCTGCCAGTTATGCTGTAGAGCCTGATTTATTGGACGCACACCTTCAATGAAGAACTCTTTATTCTTCTGACGTTTCTCACGGTTACGTCGTAGTGTCTCGATGTATTGGAAGTCGTTGTTTTCCGTATAGATTTTGATGGTACGGGGTGCCATATTTCCTCCCTCCCTTATACAGGTGATACAAAACATTCCCCGTACCACCCATATAGTGATGGTACGGGGAATGTTTTGCGTCGAACGTATTATGCACGCACTCTCTTAGCGGAGAGTGTTTGCTGGTAGGCCATAAACGGGCCGCTATGGTTTTCGGGCATGTGACCGCGTATATGGGTACCTTGTTCCTCGAACTCTTCGTGCTCGATGGTTCCAAACTGATGGAACTGGGCAACCAGTTCGCCATGCGAATAAGGAATGATGACATCAAGCGATGTGAACTGCTGCATCAGTGTTTCGCTGATACACTTGAGCAATGCATCAATGCCTGTACCATCCTTTGCCGAGACCGCGACGGTTGGAAGACCAGCCGCCATGCCTTGCAATTGCAGAGGCATATCGGACGGGAGCAAATCAAGTTTGTTCAGGACGACGATCATAGGACGTGATGCGGCCTCGATCTCCTCCAAAACCTCTTCGACGGCCGCCATCTGGAGATGCACCGAGGGATGCGAGGCATCAACAACGTGAATCAAGAGGTCCGCTTCCTTGACCTCTTCCAGCGTGGCTCGGAAGGCTGCGACCAGTGTTGTAGGCAGACGTTGAACAAAGCCTACAGTGTCGGTCAACAGAAATTCTTGTCCACCAACGAGGCGCACACGTCGCGTTGTTGGATCGAGGGTTGCGAACAGTTTGTCTTCCGCAAGAGAATCGACACTTGATACGGAGAGACGGTTGAGTAGAGTTGATTTGCCAGCATTGGTGTAGCCAACGAGGGCAACTACGGGCGCGCCAACACGCTTGCGACGCTCACGGTGACGTTGACGCTGGTTACGAACCTGCTCCAAGTCTTCCAGAAGGTCTTCCTTTTGACGATTGAGCATACGACGGTCAACCTCAATCTGCTTTTCACCTTCACCACGCTGCTGTGTACCACCACGCTGACGTGATAAGTGCGACCATTGACGTGCAATGCGAGGCAGATCATACTCGACCTGTGCCAGCTCAACCTGTAAACGCCCCTCTCGGGTACGAGCGCGTTGTCCAAAGATGATAAGAATCAGGGCAGTGCGGTCAAGAACCTGTGTCTCTAACTCGTTCTCAAGGTTACGATGTTGACGTGGCGTCAACTCAAGGTCGAAGATTACCGCGTCACAATTATGGAAACGCACAAGTTCCGCCACCTCTTGTACTTTGCCCGAACCAAGCACGGTACCAGGATGTGGGTGTGCCATTTTTTGGATGACGCGATCCACACAAGTCACGCCTGCCGTTGTTGCCAGTTGCACCAGTTCATCAAGCGACTCTTCGGCGGGCCATGTGTTATCAGGCATGTCAATGCCCACAAGGAGAGCGCGTGCAGGTGCTTCGGCGAGAAGGCCACTCACGGGCCTCTGTTCTGTTACGTTAGGAATATGTTGTTCTGTCAAAAGACGCTCCTTACATGATTTCATGTAGAGATATTACCATTTGTTTACGTTACTGCTTTGCCTTCAAGCAAAAGAAGGGAGATTCACGCCGCTCTTACTGCGGCTGAATGCTCTTACAGAGAATGGTGAAATAGGCTTCTGCGAATGAGAAGGGGGATTGTTGCAAGAAACGTCAGGTGTAGTGGATAATAAGCAACAGTTTCCTTTCACCATGTACTGTAAGCGCATACACAAACTGAAAACCCTGGTGTTTCTTTTAGTGGAAACACAGGTAACAGGTGATGTGTACTACGGTTGGGTACAGGCTAGTTAAAAACTATCACGCGTAGGCTCTCCTATAGGTGTTTTGTGGGGAATGTATAAATCAATTATACACGATTTATGAGCGAAAGTCAATGGTAAATTCATTTTGGAAATTTGGTTGGACGTGAAGAATGCGCCTGTAGCAGTACTACAGGCGCATTCTTGGTTCATCTCAGTGCTAGACTAGAGTAGACTACCAGCGTGAACGACGCTCGCCGCCACGGTCGTTGGAACGACCGCCACCGTAGCTATTGCCGCCAGAGGACTGGGACTGTGCCTGATAACAATCGCGGCAATATACGGGCTTGTCGCCACGGGGCTGGAATGGTACCTGAGCCTCGTTGCCACAGCTAGCGCATGTCGCGGTGTACATCTGACGTGCTTCACGTGAGCCGCCGCCACTGCGACCGCCACCGTAGCTACCGCCACCCTGTCGGTCGCCCATCTGTGCCTTACGTGCCGAACGGCATGAAGGACAGCGGCTTGGAGCATTTGTTAGCCCACGGCTGGCATAAAACTCCTGCTCGCCGACTGTGAATGCGAATTCTTGATTACAATCGCGACAATACAATGTCTGGTCAGTTGCCATGTTATTCTTTCTCAATTCCTGGGCATACGCCCTCAACAAAACTTACTTCCGTGTGTATCGCGCGGCTTGTAATAGACAGTCTACTCATAGCGTCAATGCACTCTACAACGTTCCCTTATTATAACATGCTTTTGCAAAAATGTATTCCTTTTGGGGGCCAATTTTCCAATAACACAAAAAATTGGGGAATATTCGTCTTTTTCTGTACCCGATTTCTGCGTTAGTGTGATGAGTAGACACAAGAAGGACAACGAAGACAAATTTTCAGTTTAGCGCGATACTTGCCAATCTTGTTGGAACGTTTTTTGCAATGTTGTTACTATCCCCTTATCTGACAGCAGGATACCTAATTCACGGTTGCCATCGAGCGAGGGCGCGGAGATGTTCTCAGAGCCGACAAAGGCTTGCATGCCATCGGCAACGATTATCTTAGCATGAATGTATAGTGCTGGGTCCTCTTTAACCTGCACTCCACCCGCTTTAAGAATTGCAATACCGCTAAGATTGCTATCGCTTTCTCCTGTATAGGGTGTGGGGAGAATAACCTGTACATCGACGCCACGATGTGCCGCGCTCACAAGTGCCTGTTGAATGCTATTATCAAGCATCTCCTCCTCTTCCAAAATCAGCGTCTTTTTCGCGTTGGTAATGAGCGTTGTTAAAGTGGCACGCGAATTTGTTGGGCTGATAACGATGCGAGGATTGGTGCTATGTAAAAGAGCGCGATTCCAATCTGCGTTAAAAATATCTGTTACGCTCTGCACATCCTGAGCAAGCGTATCGACAACACCATATTCACGGTTTGTGCCGTTAAGCGCGGAATAGGTGAAGTTACAGGACATAATGAAGGCTGTGTTGCCATCAATGACCATGCCTTTTTCGTGCGTCAGTGTGAAAGCTGGGCTTGTAGTTTTGGTGGTAATGCCAGCCATTTTTAGCTCGTCCAGTACATCTTGTGAGGAGCCACCACCATAGGGAGTGGGTTCTAACATAACACGCACATCCAATTTGCGATGTGCGGCGTTTTCTAATGCTTGAATGATACTCGTATCCGTCAAAAGATACATTTCTAACCAGATTGAATGATGGGCAGTATTGATGGCGTCGAGAATGACGCTTTCTCCCGCGTCAGGCTCGACAAACAAGTGAAGCGACTGCTGCAATTTAGGAAGTGGGGTTATACCGAGTGTGGAGGTCTGCTGGACACGACTGCTAGTAGATGTTGATGTTGCATTGCTACAGGCGGCGAGAAAAATACAAAGAATGATAACGAGAGAATATGAAAAATTGCTTAGATGACATTTTCTCCAAAACATACAAGCTCCTGATACTGATTTTTGTACGCTACTGAGCAATAAAACGGTAGGTGTAGATGGATTAGAGGAGTGCTTATATCTCGTCCTACATCTAAACATATTGTACTACTACTCCCTCTTTTGGTTGCTATCTTTTCATAAAGATATATGTTGACTTCTTCTGCTTCACAGTAACTATTTTTGCTCTATATACACATATAAAGAACGATTTTTAAGAACAAGCGTCTAAAATTGTTTTCTGTTCTTTATATTATGGTTACATATTTACTTTTAAACTTTATGATTAATAGTGAGGAAATTGGTTGATTTATATGTATACCTTTCGAAAGCTCATACGTATTAAGAAGTAGTGACACTACTACAGCACTCCTGTTCTTTTGATAAGAAGTATTTCAGAAGAATTATTTTTATGTATATACACAAAAGTAATCATTGCGTTTCCAGCAGTGACGAGGATAAGTGATGTATTTTCTGTTAAAAAGGAATGTACATACTTTTGCTTATGTAGTGAACTTTTTCTCTACTTATTGTCTGGCTAGGATTATGTAACGTGTGAATACGGATGTTGTTCACACACTGATGTCAAGGGGGAACACATGTCAAACGAACTTAATTTCTCTGAGGAGAATTTGGAGCAGCAAGCAAATAAGACTTCATCACGTAGAGCGCTTCTGCGTAATTCGCTTGTCGGTGCAACATCGGTTGTTTCCGCAAGTCTTCTGGTGACAGGAACTGCAAACGCTGCCTCAAAAACGGCACTTAATCTCAAAGCAGAAGATGCATTTCACGAAATCAGAAAAGACGAAGATACGCACGTATCCTACTTAAAGAGTGCTCTTGGGAAGCTTGCTCGTCCAAAACCAACCTTTAAGAACTTGTCGCAGTCGGACTGCTCAAAGTTTGTTCACCTTTCACAGGTTTTTGAGAATGTCGGTGTCGGTGCTTACCTTCTTGCTGCACCAGCCATCAGCAGCAAAGCTGTTCTGGGTGCAGCAGCTTCGATCCTTACCATCGAGGCTCGTCATGCGGGCTACCTTAATGCTCTTGTTGGCTTGCCTTTGAGCACCAACGGCGCGTTCGACAAGCCTATTCCACAGGCCCAGATCGTCGCGGACGTATTGCCATTCATCGCCAGTCTTAATGGGGGATCCGATCCATCGAAGCCATTGAAGAACGACATTGATATTCTGAATTTTGCCCTCTTGCTTGAGTACCTTGAGGCTACATTCTATGACATTAATGTACCTAAGTTCTACTAAGATAAGTAGATAAATACATCTACAAAAGATGATGGGTAAGAACACTCGTCGAATGTTCTTACCCATCATCTTTTGTAGATGAAGTGTTCCTATGAAAGAAACTTGAACGAGTCAAGCATAGGTGGGACATACTTCTGTGACAAATCATTATAGTATAGGTCCGGTGTCTGTATAATGAAGCCGTAAAAGAATGAGCCGCGTTTAACCGAGATACTCATCACGTGGATGAGTGAGCCGTTGGCATCGGAGAATGTTGCTTCTAGTTGATCCCATTGCACCCCTGCAATAGTGCGATGTGGGCTTGTGGTCTGAACGGTCTGTATATTTGTGTTGCCAGAATTCTCCGTGCCATAAATGGTTCCAATGAGTGCTTGATTTAAGCCCGTAGTAGTAGTTACCTGGCTAGCAGTGACAGAAAATTTTCCCAAATAGACCACAATGTTTAATGCTTGTTGCTGCGGACGAAAAGCTGCAACGGCCGTGCCATCGGATGCTGGCTGTGTTGCCGGGTCTTCTACCCAGTCACTGGGATACTTTACGAGGACACCGAGCGTCTTCTGATGGTCGGCACTCATGGTAGAAAAGGAGGTTGGTGTTGGCAGAGTACTACCTGTGCTAGTGCTGGGTGTGGATGGATTCGTGCCAGCGGTTGCCTGTGATGTAACCGTTGGCAATGTCACTAGACGCGACGCGTGTGCCCCATTTGTATCTACCTGACCATTAGCATAGAGCACTCCATATGTTAGTCCCGCGCCCACAAGTAGTGTTAACGCGATCAGACCAAGAGTGGTAAGTACGCCACGTGCGGTACGCGGCTTCCTATCAGAAATCTTTCCCGCCATTGTATCAATAGAGGAAGCAGTCATAGGTAAAGGTCGCTGTAAAACGGTGGTAGGCCAAGGTGGAGCACCAGCGGGCAAGTAAGGCGATGTATAAGAAGGCGTTGAAGGTACCACTGGCTGATCAGGTGGTATTGAAGATTGAAAATTATTTGTCATAAATTACTCCCCTTGGCTAAAATGGTCCTTATTTTGACATCGCTATTTGCATATTTATACAACAAAAAATACCTTTCTTGAACTATAGAGAAGAAGGTGTGAAATGTCAACCTTTTTGAGGGTTAATAGTTCTCGGCAATAAGAAATGCGGTATTACACAGCGCGTAACACCGCATTTCTTATTGCCGATGGTTATTAGTTTGTTCCCACGGAAAGCGTCACACCATCAATGTACATTTTGTAGGCATCTTCATGATTATCACCATCTAACTGGACGGCTACTGTCAAAACGTTGCCTGGCGAAGAGACGGGAGCGAATACCTGAGTAAGGCTTGTTGTGACTCCATCAGACTGAAAACTTGTATAGCGAACATTACCATTGTAGATGTCACCTGTAAGATGTAGTGTATGCCAGGTTCCGGCACTCAACTGTTGCGTCACACCAGTATCCTGCCAACTACTACCTGTCCATAAACGCCAGGTTGGAGCCGCACCTTGCTGTGGTCCTCCATCACCAACATGCTCCCATTGCAACGCCCACTCCCAACGCTGGTTATTTTCCCACTTACTTGTCGTAAATTCGAGTGCTTGTACAGGAGTCGCGTTAGAGAAACGAAATGAGAGGTCAAGTTGAACTGATGTTAAGTTATCAATAGCTGTGAGATTACGATAAGCGTGAATTCCTGTGTATGGTTGCCCACCAATGAGAGATGCGGCGAGTGCATCACCACCAATACTTGGAGACGCAACATTAGAGACAGTTCCTCTAGCACTACCATGATCCTGGAATATACCCCACTGAGAAGCGTTATCCTCAAGATTTGAGAGTACTGTTGTCGTAGTTGAAACTTGTGTAGCTCTCGTTGAGGTCGGTGTAGGTCTCGTTAAGCCTGGCGCGGCTCTCGCTACAGCACTGGTGAATGGTATCGTCAAGACTGCTATTATGAGTAACAGTGCTAGCGAGGATTGCCATAATCGTGATTTCATGATTGACCCCTTCTTGTACATATATCCCAGATGGTAAGCAAGAGTAATAAGCCAGCCATAATGTACACCTGAACCAACACAACGAGCAGTAGTGTGGTATGGCAGTAGTATAAACCAACAACTTGCGCGACACCGGCAAGCAACACAAGGTAGTTACCTTTACCATTGCCCAACGATAAATGGTACGTTACGACCACATTTGCTAGTGCGTAAAACGCTGTAGCCAGTGCATACACCCACAGAAGTGGAGCGATGGAAAGGTACAGCTTGCCAAAGAGCAGGTTCACAACAAATCCAGGCAATAGAAGCGATGCTAGAATGATGCAGCCAGAAACAAGAGCAACAATACCAAGCGAGCACCATAAGAGTGAGCGATGTTTCTCTCCTTTTTGCTGCCTTCGTGTCACAAGAGGAAACATGACCATCACTACAGACCAGGTAGCAAAAAAGACCATGCGTCCAATCAAAGCAAGGGCAGCGTACTGTCCTGCATCTTGACTGGAAAAGAAATGTTTCACCAGCAGAATGTCGCTATTATTGATGAGTATCTGTCCTAGCAATCCAAGCACAACAGGACCGATATAACGCAGAAAACGCGCCTGTTCTGCTCTGTCAAAAGATTGTGTTTGGACAGACGAACTTCTTTTTATACGACGAGCTACGTACCATGCCGCGACAAAAGAGAGTACCACTCCGCCTACCGCACCGTTGACCGACCAACCAAGAGCCACAAACAGGAGCGCACTCAGTAAGCGTACCCACATCTCGGCTTGCTGGCTTAGCGCAAGCTGCTTAAAATTTGCCTGTCCCTGTAAGATGCCGCGCTCGATAGCAAGCAGAAAGAAGAGGGGTAAACCACAGCCTAGGATGATAAAAGACTCTAATGAGTGCATATGAAACAACGATGCGAGAAAGGGTGAGCTTACAGCAAGCATAAGAAACAACACAATGCCTACTACGCACGCGCATCGCCCTCCCCATCTGTGTAGTGCCGCCACCTGCTCCACATTTCCTTGCGCCGTATAGGTAGCGGTAAATTGTGCAACAGTTGTGCTTAAGGCAGATGTGGCAAAGGTAAGAATGAGCAACAACGTAATCATTACACTAAGGTCGGCAAACAATGTTGGACCAAGAGTACGTCCCAACACCAGATTAAAGACGTAGTTTCCCAGGTTGACCAGCGTTGTGCTAGCAAAAAAGAGGCCACTGCTTATAAGGACAGGATTATTTTTAAGCCACGTAATAGCTGTGTGCAAGAGTGATGTGCGGCGTTCCGTAGTATATATTGCACGGATATTTTTTGCGCTATACATCTTTGTCACCTTATATATTTGAATAAATGAATACAAGAATGACATGTTATACGGGTCTGATGTATTACATCCTGTTGGCAATAGGGTGCGATACATCAGACCCGTACAGGTTTAATTCCTTTAAACTGTATTCGTTCGTCAAAGTTCATTAAAGTCCAGCTTCAGTGAGATGTTACCACCTCGAAGATGCGGTCGAAGTGGGTGAGGCGTAAGATACGGCAAGCGGCGAGAGCCTCTGGCAACACCATTTTCGCACTCCCATCTTCCTGCTGCACCTGTTTTAACACGGTGACAAAGATAGCTAATCCTGCACTATCCAAAAACTCTAGTTGAGAAAGATCAAACACGAAGTGACGGACACCCTCGGCTCGTAGTTGCTCAAGCTCAGCACGTACCTTTGGAGCATGGAAAGCATCAAGGCGTCCCGAAAGCTTAATGGTCACGTGCCGCTCAGCACATTCCGTGCATGTTATCTGCATAGGCTTTTCCCTTCCCTATAATACCTTTGCAAGCCGCCAATAGTTACCTTCGGGTTGCCGACTATATGTCACCTCGTCCAGCACATTCCTGGCAAGAAACAGACCGTAGCCATGAACTTGAACTTCATCCAGGTTTGGCTCTTCCACAGAGGACAGATCACACATATTACCGGTATCGAATAGTGTTATGCACAAGCGACGTGGATGCATCTTTAACTCCATAGTTATAGCGATGCGTGGCTCTTCGTGCTCCTGCTTGTATGCATGCTGAACGATATTGGTACAAATCTCATGGACTCCTAGTTGAACGGTGTAGGAGAGAACATCCGCCTCCTCAAGAGAGTCTACCTGGGACAGTATTGCGGTCAAACACGCGCCCAGCACATTGAGATACCGTAACGTTGCAGGTAATTCTAGCCGAATAACCTCATCTTCTGTTTGTGATGTGCTGCTCATGCTTCAAATTCCTTTCATGACAATGAGCGTCTGATCATCAAATTGATCGCATCCTTCAGCAAAACAGGTGATGCGTTCAAATAGCCCCTCAGCAATATCCTTTGCCGAGCAATGTCGTAGTTCTTCTATCAGTATACGTAGTCGCTCATAACCGAAGAGTTCACCAGAGGAATTTTGCGCCTCGTTCAGACCATCGGTTGCAAGCACAAGAACATCACCTGAGTCAAACCTTAAGCTTGCATTCTCGCTCTGCATCATGGGCAAAACACCTATCGCAGGCCCGTCCGCTTGCAATATTCGTGCAGAGCCATTTATGGGACAATACACCACTGGTGAGTGGCCCGCATTAGCATACAAAAGTTGTCGCGTTGCTGGATCGTAACAGCCGACACAGGCGGTGACAAACATGCCAACTTCCGTAAAGTCGTCGTACAGGTCTTCATTGACCCGACTCAGCACAGCTTTAGGATGCAAAAGAGGAATAAAGCGAGCGACACCATGCAGAACAGTACGAGTCATGTTCATCAGTAATGCTGCTGGTAGGCCCTTCCCGCTTACATCGCCAATAGTAAGCACAAGATGTCCTGTACCATGCGTATTGAAGGTGTAGAAATCGCCTCCAACACGCTTGGCGGGACGACTATGGGCATACAGGTCTAGCCCAGCTATAGACGGCAGCTTCTGAGGCAACAGTTGCAGTTGAATACTCGCAGTCAAGTCCAATTCAGCTTTCAGCTTTGCCTGTTCGATGCGTTCAGCCGTCATCTTTTCCGACTCTAGTTGTAAGGAGATAAGGTGTGAGATAAGGGATGCTGAAGCCTCTAAACGTGTCTTCTCATAAGCACCGTTTAATCCCAGTACTCCCAGTTGACCTACCACCTGCCCTTCTACCACAAGGGGTGCCGACATCGTTACATCACTGCCATCATTCCATTCAGGCGCATCCTTGAATATACGTGGAGAGCTGGCTAAACATTGCTTATCTATGTCCCGGATACAAACAGCCTTCGCGCCTAGCAAACGCCAGGAGTCAGCGATAATTTCGATGCCGCGTTGGTGTATGTGTAGCACCGCTAACAAGGCATTATGTACATCGCTACGTACTGGGATAGGCTTCATGTGTACGCTCACGCCCACTTCCCTTCTATACTTTCAAAAGACATGCTTCTATGCCTTCTTCTTGCGTTTTAAACATTTTGAACACGGTATCGAAGCGTGTCAGTTCAAAGATGATACGAACGGGTTGTTGCAAGCAACAGATGTAAACATCACCATTTTGCTGCCGACAGCGTTTCATCCCCTGTACCAGCGTTGCCAGTGCTGTTGAATCCACGAAATGGACTCCTTCAAGATTTACGAGCGCGAGGGCTGGTGCTGATTCAGAAACAATCTTGAGCTGCGCCTCCACAGCAGGAGCGTCATAGGCGTCGAAGCGACCACTCAATGATAGGATGGTAAGGTTATTGCTCTGTGATATCTGTATCTGCATGTTGTTTTCTCCGTTTCTTTTGCTTGTTGTTAAGAAGATATTGAAAATGGACAAGATACCAATCCACTACATCGCTCATCGGTAAGCCATGCGCCGCGATGTAGTTATGCTGCCCTATAGCTTGGCATTCTTGTGGAGTATCGAGAAGTGCTCCAATAGATTGCGCGAGGCTCTGCACATTGCCGGGTTCAAAAAAATTGCCAATATATCCCTCTTCTGTAATTACATCGACAAAATCTCCCACTTGCGGTAGGACAATTGCCTTGCCATATTCAGCAGCTTGATGTAGGACGCCAGAACTGCCTGTCGTACTGCTATAGGGAAACACAACCAGTGCTGCCCGCCCAAATACCTCCGGCACCTGCTCTTCCGGGACATATCCAGTAAAGGACACGTGATCTATGTGCGCGTACTCTTGTCTCATACATTCCAGATAGCCCGGTGCATTGGGACTATCTGTCCCTGCGATGACCAGTTCCAACATTGCATACTGCGGCTTCGCCTGTAAGAGGGCAAACGCTTCTAGCAGGGGTTCGACACGCTTGTATGTACCGAATTTGCCAAAGGTGAGAATAGTCTGCCTCTCGTGTGGCGATGCATCAGGGGTTGGCAGTGGTGCCTCCCCAAATGCACCGTGTGGGGTAAGTAGTACATTGTCGGCACCATAGTGCTCTTCCAAAAACTCCACATAGTTTGGAATGGTTACAACAACAAGATTGGTCGTGAGGAGCAGGCGCGTAACCACTTTTCCAAAGAAACGAATGAGTCGCTCGATGCTACTCCCGAAGCCAGCACTCGCAAGGTCTATCTTTTCCATCAAATGATGGAGCAAAACTACGGTGGGAAAGCCGCAGAGACGCAAGAAAGCAGGTGTGATAAGTCCCATCGTAGCGGCTATCTTGCGGTCCCCAAACGTTGCAAATTGAAGATTGAAGAGCACCACGTCCGGCTTTACTTTACGCACCGCCGCGAGGATACGCAAAGGATTGTTCCACGCATTGAAGTGCCAGCAGGGAAGCACACGCACAAGGGCCTCTGACTCATCGCTATCCTGTTGCACACTCTCATAGTCTTGTCCTGTGGGTAAGTCATCGGTGAGCAAGATAATCTCGCTCACCTCGGTTTTCTGACGCAGACAGCGCACGAAATGATAGGCGTATTCGTTAAGACTTCCTGTGCCAGGTGGGTGCGTAGTGACAATGGCAACGGTCATTTTAGGCTTTGGCATACACACCTCGTACATCGTTCAGCTTGATAGCTACGAGGTCATGCAGGAAGCGTCGCACCTCTTTGGCGGCATTGACCTTTGAACCAGGAGCGTTGACCCATTGCACAGGCACCTCGGCTACACGGTAGCCTAGCTTTGCGGCAAGGTATAATACTTCCAGGTCAAATGAGAAGCCTTTAATGGTTTGAGCAATATGCAAACGTTGAGCCGTTTCATGTGTGTACATCTTAAAACCACATTGAGTGTCACGCACACCAAAGCGAAACACGGTCCGTATGAGCGAGCGCAGACCATAGCTAAGTGTACGCCGCAAAAGTGAACGCGAGGCTTCCTGGGCATTGCCGACAGCACGAGACCCAACCGCCATGTCGTAGCCCTCTTGCTCAAGCTTGGCAAAGAGTGCCGCGATTTCTTCGATTGGTGTCGAGTTATCGGCGTCGGTAAACAGAATGTATTTCCCGCGAGCGGCGAGCATTCCACGTTGTGTAGCACTGCCCTTACCCTCATTTTTGGGAGCTTTGAGGAGCCGCAGGTTGGTCAATCCAAGCCCTTCGACAAGGTTTACTGTTTGATCGCTTGAGCCATCATCCACTACGATCAGTTCCCAAGGCCCTATAAGATCGGAAACGTGCGAGGATATTGCACCGATAGTTGGTATAATCCGCTCCTCCTCGTTATAGGCCGGAATAATGATTGAAAGATAGGGTTCAGCCGTAAGTGGTGTTGTTTTCCAGTACTCATAGTCTTGATATGCCATTATATGTTGTTGTCCTTCCAGTAGAGGGGTTGCCAACATCCCTGACCGTTAGTGAAGACTCTTCCTGGCTATATATATCGGTAAAAATTAGAAGAACATAACAAAAATAAGAAAGATAAGAAAACATGATAAGGGGAAAGCAACCGTCATGCCCCTGTCTTACTTCCAGCTTGGAATATCCCACAAAATATATATGTTGATGTAGGTAAGAGACATATTGTCTTGTAATTCAAACACAGAGAAGAGAGATATTTTACAAATATGGCAACCCAGAAAACCATCAACGCGATACAGGTCCATGACTATGGCGATGTAGACCAACTGAAACATGAGCAGGTTGCACAACCGGAGCCTCAGGAAGGCGAAGTACTTGTACGCATCCATGCGGCAGGAGTCAATCCTGTCGATTGGAAAATCCGCTCAGGCGCGATGAAAGCTTTTATGCCTGCAAAATTTCCTTATGTGCCGGGAGCTGACCTTGCAGGGGTGGTAGAACAGGTTGGTCCTGGCGTGACCACGTTTCAGGTTGGTCAGGAAGTCTTTGGTCGTAGCGCGCGTGGTTCTTACGCTGAGTACGGTATAGCGGCTGCGGATAGTCTGGCATTGAAGCCTAAAGCGTTGAGCTTTGATGAAGCCGCAACTATTCCTGTTGGCGCGACAACAGCATGGCAAGGTCTTTTCGATCACGGCAACTTGCAGGCAGGTCAACGTGTTCTAATTCTTGGTGGTGCTGGTGGTGTTGGCCTCTTCGCGGTTCAGTTCGCCCATTGGAAGGGCGCGCATGTTATCAGCACGGCCTCGACAAACAACGTGGAGTTTGTGCGTTCGTTGGGTGCAGAAACGGTCATCGACTACACAAAAACACGTGTTGAAGACGAAGTACACGACGTAGACCTGGTATTGGATACCGTTGGCGGTGAGGTCCTAAACAGTGCATGGCCCACACTAAAACGTGGTGGTACGTTAATTACCATCGCAGGCCAGCCCGACGAGGCAAAGGCAAAAGAGCTTGACATACGTACAGGTCGCTTCTCAGCACAAGTTTCCGCTGAACTGTTAAGCACGTTCGCACAACTTATCGACGAAGGCCAGGTAAAGGTCGAGGTTGGCAAAACATTCCCCTTGAGCGAAGCCGCACAAGCTCAAAAACTTAGCGAAAGTGGTCATGGACGCGGACGTATTGTGATACATATAGTGTAAGACTTTCTTTATGGCATATACACAGAGAGGTGGGTTCGATGACATCGAACCCACCTCTCTGTGTATATGCCATAATTTGCTTTTTTGGGCGCAGGACTATACTGAGCATAGAACTTCTGTTGAGATAACATGCAAATTTCGTGCTCTTGAGGATTGGTCCAATGAAGCTATCGCTGAAACGCATTCTACTGAAACCACTGCCAACGTATCGGCGTCAAGAGCCACTTTCTACACACGACGTATTGCAGGAAGCACTTAGGCATCTTTCTCCAAATACAGTGCCACATAAGGTCAATAAACATCTTCTCATCGCGCTCGTACTGGCGTTTGTGTATCATGGAGTGTTACTGCTTTCTGGTGATTTCAAGCGCACCTATGACGCATTAATTCATGTTTTTTTTGCCGACCACTATTACCGTTACTGGTGGGACCCCTGGGAATATCGCTGGTATACAGGTTTTCCTATGACGAGTTATCCGCCCGGCTCCCAGCAAAGTATCGCGCTCGTCGCACACTTATTTGGCGGCAACCTGTTGAACGCGTTTGTTGTGGTACAACTCTTTGCTGTCCTCAACATCGTCTTTGGAACGTATCGCTCTTCAAAAATATGGGTGAGCGAAGAGGCGGCGGGTTACGCGGCATTGCTGGTGGTATTTTGTTCCAGTATTACAGAGACGGTACATGTCTTTGGGCAGCTCCCAACAACATTCTCGCTAGGCTTTCTCTTGCATGCCCTGGCCTATTCACATAAGTGGTTGGACGAAGGTAAAAAGAGATATTTGTTCAGTGCTTGGGCATTCAACGCAGCGACTACGGCAGGGCATCATGTGACAACGCTATTCGGGGCTATCTTTTTTGTATTGCCTGTAGTGGGACTGGTGATTGTGCAAAAGTTTCGGGAGCCTCTAGCTGATGAACCGACCAAACGTCCTGCACATATTACGCGCAAAAATTTTAGAGCACTCGTCACACGTCGTGTGCGGCGTGTGCTACCAGTAAGTATGCGAGCAGGGGTCTATCTGGTGGGACTGGTTGCGGTCCTAATTATCGTCGTCTTACCCTACTGGTTGTATAGTAGATCAGATCCTATTGTACAGGTGCCTATTCCTCATGCGTCACGCGACAACTTTCTAGTCGATACTAGCGCGGGCCTCGTGTTCTGGCTTGTTCCCTATGGCCTGTCAATACTCACCTTCCCCTATGTTTTCTATAAAGCGTATAGTACGAAGGCATGGCCTCTAGCACTTTCATACTCGATGCTCGTACTACTGGGCACAGGTGGTACAACACCATTGCCACATCTCATTCTCGGCAACTCGTTCAATATTTTGACGCTTGACCGCTTCACCTTCTGGGCCACTATTATCCAATTGCCAATCCTTGGTGAGTTTGTTGTCAGTATACTGCACGGTGGTCTGGCGAAGTATCTACGCGAACAGTTCGGTACCATGACCTGGCGCGGCGTGCAGATAGGCTTGCTGATCTGCTATCTGGCAATCTCTGTCTTTGTGGCTAACCTGACACTATTTCGACAATTTCAGCCTACTGCGATTGACTTTCAACCAATCGTTAATTTTCTGAACAAGGACCAGCATTCACGCTGGCGTTATATCACGCTCGGCTTCGGCGATCAAATGTCCTTACTTTCGTCCGAGACAACTGCCACCTCAGTCGATGGCGATTACAATTCTGCACGCCAATTGCCTGAGTTGAATACCTCACCTATAGAACGCCTGGAAGGGGCGAAGTATGCTGGCATCCCTGGTATAGGTTCGCTTCAACAAATCCTGGGGATTCCAGAAAAATATAACCTGAAATATGTTTTCTCAAATGACCAGTTTTATGATCCGTTGCTGTTTTTCTCTGGTTGGCATCGGCTACAACGCCTGGAAAACGGTATCATGGTGTGGGAACGTGCCGACATTCCACCGCTACCCGCCGTATTGCCGCGCAAGGATATCCCCGTTTATCAGAGCGTAATGTGGGGCACCGTGCCAATGGCCTCAATTTTCGCTGCACTGCTCGCAATCAGTGCGACGCTATGGGTGCCACTGCTGCAAAAATTGCTCAACTTTTTAGGGATACGACGGTTTATACAGAGATCGAAAGTCCATACACGAATAATACGCCTAGTGAATTCACTACCGCTACAGATGGTACATCGTCTCTATCATCGTGTAGCTGAAAAGATACACAACCGCTTGTTATATTGGTCACAATTGCCGCCATATGACGACGACGAGCAGGTACTGAAAGCACAACGTTGGCAGTTGTATCCCAACTGGATCGCAAATATCAAGAAGGTTAAGCCAGCACCACCAAATGCACAACAACTGCGTACAGCGGTTATGTGCTTGTTACTGACCTCCTCGCTGGCTTATGGTATCTTTTCTTTGCTGCAGCAACACAATAATCCAATCACGATTGTACAGAACTATTACGACGATCTCGACTTTCGACGTTACAGCTCCGCATATGACCGTCTCGACCCACTGACTCGCCCAAGTATGGATCAATATCTGTTACAGTTATCGGTTATCAATGGGCTAGTTGCCTCCTATGGGAAGCTCGATTCGGTGTATATCCACGTTGTGAAAAGCGAGCCAGATCATCTGCAAGTACGTGTAAATGCACTTTGGGTAACAGCACTCTTGAGTTATCCAACAACCGATACGCTAACAATGGTCAAGAGACAGGGGCAATGGTATATCACGCCGTCGAGCGTCGATGTTACACTACCACCTGATAGGTTTTTGCGGCAGCCAGTTGTTGAGTGGCACTCACAGGGTCGTTCAGTTGTCACGGCAGGCACAACAGCCTTTGGCGATATACAGGACCGTCCTCTCCTACAAATTCTGTCGGCACGGTTGGTGAAAGTGGGCAAGACCTATAGCGTTGTTGGTGAACTAATCAATACCGATGTAAACCCTGCTGATGTCACCGTTACAGCGGTCCTTTTCGACAAATATCACACGATACTTTCCACGTACAATGCCCAAACAGGTATGATTCATAAACTACTCCCAAAAGAGACAACGCCGTTCCGTGTCGATTTTGAAGGTGTTGCTGGAACAGGGCTTATCGACGCAACTACACTGATGGGAGCATTTAAGCCGGGCTTAGTGACACCTCTGCACCTGAAAGCTCCTATTGCCTCGTTCGAGGTATACGCGAAGGCGGTCGTTGCTCAACAAGACCTTGATCGGGGTGTCGGGACACAAGATGTGTCTGTGCAGTATGAAGCCGATGGCAAACCTCATCTCGTTGGTACGTTATACAACAGTAGCACCACTGAGGCCACTGTGCCACATCTCCTAGTGACCTACTACGATAAAAAGAACGTAGTAGCGTGGGTGGATAACTATTACATTGAGCAAGCAGTCGAGCCAGAACACAGCGAACCCTTCGATATCGTGCTCACGCCTGCCAGTGCTGTTGATACCATTATAAATACAGGTAACGCTTACACAAACATCTTGAAACACCAGCAACCCCTCTATGACCCCCAACTGTCTTGGCCCGAACGCTATTCCCTACCATCACAAACAGGGTATAGCTCGATGCACCTCAGTATGAATTATCTCATTGGGGTGGTGTGATGAAGAGGAAGAGCTTCAACTTACATAGCAGGAGGATAGCACAACTTCTTATACTCTTGTCGGTGAGTTTAATACTACTGAGTGTTATCAAAACCAGTCGTAACACACCACCAATTCCCGTATTCAATGGAGTTGTGCCGGTGAATGCGGCGCAAACAATTACCGCAGGTGAGCCAACCATTATTCGTGTCGGGCCAGTTGCGGTGAGGGATGGGACAATGGGGACGCTCATCGCTGAAGGAAGTTATGGTGTGCGTATCTACCAGTCGGTGTTTCACCAACGAGAAGCTCACTTTATTTTATCGGGGAAAGAGACGCAACAATCAGGAATGGTGCTTCTGACCGCGATAGTAGGCAAGGGACAAGGCAGAGCGCACATACTCATTCAAGCTTCAGCACCAATAGAGCCACTTACGCCACTTGTTGGTGCAAAGGCAATCATCGCGGACGCCAACCATTGGAGCATGACGGTCCTTATCCCCTTCGATGTCTATGGTAATCCTGTGATGGAGGGTACAAAGCTTGAGGTACTGGTTCTACACCCCGACAATCGGCTGGAGAAAAAATTCCTTGTCATTCACAATTTGTTAGCATGGACGCGCGTTTTCAGCGGCGTTAAAGCAGGACGCACCTCAATTGTCGCACTCATCGGGCAAATACATGGCTCTGAGAGCACACTACTGGAGGTTGCAGGATGGCCTGTGCCTTTCGATATCTTCGCCAATCCGCAACCGCTTCCCGCCGACGGAAATCTCGTTACAACGCTATCCACGGCAATCATTCTGGATAAATTCGGGAATGTGATGCCTGATGGTACCTTGATCACCTTTATTGTACATGCTCCCGATGGAGCATATAGCACCGTTCCAGCTTATACCATTGATGGAATAGCAAAGACGTTATTACAAGCACCCATAGAGCCTGGAATGTACACAGTGCAAGCGACGATGCTTGGCGTTGCGAGTCACAAAATCGTGGTGCAGTTTGATGCTGGTCCCTCAGACAACAGATTTGCAATCGCAGCGCAGAAAGATGTGAAGGGCAATGCATATCTGTTACGAGCTGGTCCAATACTTGGCTCATTAGGACAATATATTCCTGATGGTACACCTATACGCTTCATCGTCGTGAATGCAAATGGGCAACAGCAGGAACTAGATAGTATCTCTGATGCAGGTTATGCGAATGTTGAGTTGCTGTCGGCACAGTTTCCAGTAGGTAAATATACTGTACACATTTTTGTCGGCTCACAACAGGTTACACATACATTTATATTGAGGTGAGACGCGATGCCAAAGCATGTAGTGAAACGTTTTCTATGGTTCCTGCTCCTTCTTATTGCGGTGGGCACTTTCTGGAAATTGTTTGTCGGAGTCGATGCCCTTACATTGTATTATCAACAAGATAGTGATCCAGGTTCGGCACTTAATATTTTGCCAAACGTACCGCCTGACTTGGCAGTAAGCCTGAAATGGCAATCTGATGATAGTGATACAGGGCGTGTGCTTGAGCCAGCCACACGTACAGATATAGAGTCAGCATATTTACGAGCTTGGCTACAGTGGAACCTGTCGCTGCTCAAAAATCAACCCTATGGCCTAGAAACGTATTTTGTAGGTCCGGCTCTCTCGGACGTCAGCGATAACATACACTCCATCGCCACAAAAGGCTGGCAGGTGACACAGGTCGATACCGAACACAGCCTGAAGTTGCATTTTTATTCGGCTGATGGCTCGATTATTTCGTTTACCGACCAGCATGCAGAGGTGGCACAAATCATCCGTGATAAAACGGGAGCTGTCATCTTTTCACAGGAGAGCGAGGCACAATATCAAGTTGTCATGCTGCTGGCGGATGGGAACTGGCGTGTGCGGCATTGGGTGCGTAGTAGTGACACGGTTTTGGGTGTGGATGGTACACAACTTCCTGCTGTCCAAACACCACACAATTTTGTGGGCAAGAATGGTATATCGCTCAGTTTAAACAAACAACGTTATACAATGGCAGGCATCAATTACTATCCTCAAGAGACGCCGTGGAACAAGTTTTGGCCCACGTATTCCCCCAAGGTAATTGACAAAGACTTTTCACTGATACATTCGCTTGGCATCAACACAATTCGTATTTTCTTGCCCTTCGACCAGTTCGGTGGGTCGCACATCGGACAAGAAGCACAGCTTACTCCAACACTCACGCTTGTTCAAAACCCTTTGGGAAAACTCGCCGATTTGCTGCGCTGTGCGGATACACACCACTTGAAGGTGATTGTCACATTGTTCGATTTTCGCTCGGACTATACGCCGCTTTTATGGCCGCAAGGGGATCGCTATCTCGAAGCTATTCTTACGAAGTTTAAAGATACATCAACTATTCTCGCGTGGGATATTAAAAACGAACCCAATCTTGACTATAAGACATGGGGCAGTGCTGTGGTCAATGCATGGCTGACTCATACAGCAGTGCTTGCCCGACGCTATGACCCACATCACCTGTTGACGATTGGCTGGTCAACGCCTGAAGCTGCACAGACGCAGATAGTAGGAATTGACGTTGTTTCGTTCCATTATTACGCATCCGCCTCTGCACTGCCACAGGCGTATAAGGCATTGCGTACAGCGATACCAGCGCAACCAATTCTTATGACAGAATTTGGTATGTCTACGTGGAGCAATTTGTTTTTTCCAGGCGGTCACAACGAGTCGGAACAAGCAGCATACTATACAAACCTCTTACATAATTGGAGTGCGACCGATAGCGCGGGCTACATGGCCTGGACACTGTACGATTTCAGCGCGGTTCCAGCGCAGGTTGCAGGTCGTTGGCCGTGGCAAAGTGGGCCACAAAAAGCCTTTGGTCTCATTCAGCTTGATGGTACCATCAAGCCTGCGGCTCGTGTGTTGAAGCGCATGAATATTGAGACGTTGAGAGGCCGAGACAAGCTCAATTGAGCTTGTCTCGGCCTCTCAACGTCTTCAAAGGTTGAAAGAGGACTGTCTTGTGTCCCCTCCATTATGCAAAAAGCTTGGTCATGAGTTGTTTGTCGCTGAAGCCCTTGGCGTTGGCGAGATAGCCCAATCCCCACAGCTTTTCGATGGTCGCAAGCAAGGAGTAATGATTGTACGCGGTGGTCGCATCGACTATATGATCACCAGCATCTTTAGAGGGGATAACGATGAACGGAGCATCCGCTCCACCGAGTGTTACTCCATTCACTCCTGTTGGGCTGTGGCAGCATCCGCTATCGCCAGTGTAGTCGTTCTCGTCCCAGACGAGCACAATTGCTGATTTCTTCGTCCAAGCTTTAGATGCCTGAATTTCAGCTACCGTTGACTGCACGAAATCGTCTCCCAACTGAATAGCTCCATGATCGAGGCCGGACTTAGGATAGCCACAAGCAGGGATACCAAGTAGTTGAGCACTTGCAGGTGCAATACCATGCATATCATTGCAGGTATCGGGGCTAATCCAGACAAAATTTGGTACAGTGTTGTTCGCAAGGTCTAACCCGAATTGGCTGAATGGCACAATCTTCTGCATACGAGCAGGGTTGCTGCGAATATCGGAAAAGTACTCGAATGGATTATGCTTCTCGACATAGAGCTGAACGGGTTTGCCTCCGATCACAGGGGAAGCGGCACCGGTAAATCCAGTTGAGGGCATTGATTGCATATACCCCTTCCAGGAAAGACCGTGTGTTTCGAGTTGGTCTACAATGTTCTGACCACCAAACCAATGTGGCTGTTTGGTCGCACTCGCAATTTCAGCGGGCGTGAGCAATTCTTTGCCGCCGGTATATCCAGAGTCTGGACCAAACTCTTGGGGGGCGCAGGTTACAGTTGCACCTGCTGCACAGTCGTCCCAAATACCCTGGAAACTGCCAGAGATGGCGGCGAGGTAGTTGGGTAAGCTGGGATGTGTTACTCCATAATACTTGGTCGCAACGTTATAGCGTTGGGCCAACGAATTGATGTAGGGTGCATCCGCGGTATTGCCAAGGATTTCTTTGTTCCCGTGATTTTCCATCATGATGTAGAAAATATGATCAAAAGTGCCAGTGGACGGGTGCAATGTGGCCGCGCTCACTGGAGCGACCTCAATCAGCAGCAGAAGGGAAAGTAGGGTTGCTAGTACGAGAGCGGAGTGTACAACTCGGCGCATAAAAACCTCCCTGTTCATGTACGCTAGAGAAACTATAGAAAGAAGAGAACGTCTCCCCTCAAGCAATATAGCATAAACAGGTTATCTTTTCGTTAAGGGAGTATTAAATATGACCTATTTTCTCGTGTAAAACAAGCAGTTGTAGCGGTCCTAGAAATACCATGTAAGATACAGGCAACAAAGCAAGTACGCCAAACGTGGTAAGATAGAGAGTAGATACATTTGCTCGAACAGAATGTTTGTAGCAAGAGGTACATATCAACACATAACAATTTGTTTGTGTTTACAAAATAGAAAAGAAATGAAGGAGTTTTTATTATGCAAATGAGTGCTCGTAACCAATTAAAGGGAACCATAAAAGAGATCAAGCCAGGAGCAGTAATGGCCGAAGTCATCGTTGAACTGCCAGACGGTCAAGAGGTCGTTTCCGCGATCACTCTCAGTTCAGTTGAACATCTCAACCTCAAGCAGGGAGATGCAGTGTTCGCAATCATCAAGTCAACCGAAGTAATGATTGGCAAAGAATAAGTTACACAAAAACCAGAGGATCTGCTCACGTGAGCAGATCCTCTGGTTTTTGTGTAACTTATTCTTTGCAGTAAATTCTAATACCCTTGACTCTTTTACGTTTATCTTTTATACTCACTCTATGAGTATTCATCCAGTGAGTAACTATTCCTGTTGATTGGCATACGCGCTTCATCGTCTCGACAGGCATGGTGAGATAGCTCAAGTGCAGCGAGCTTCGCTAGATGATACTCATTTCGTATTCGTTCCTGTGGCGTTGTGTTTTTGATAAACACCTCTACTAGCTTAATGTCCCCTGTATTCGCTGTTGAGCAGGGGAAGGGCATCCGCATGTAAGGCAATGGGCTATGAGGCTCTATTGCATGGTCACGAAGAAAGGAACATACATGGCTATCTCCGATGTTGCTGTTCAAGTCTCCCCCGAAGTAAACCAGTTCATTTCAGGCTCTCGGAAGATGCTCATTGATGGGCAATGGGTTGATGCAGCCTCTGGCAAAACATTCCCTGTCTACAATCCTGCTACAGGTGAGGTTATGGCGAATGTGGCCGAGGGCGATAAAGAGGATATTGATCGTGCGGTAAGCGCGGCAAGACGTGCATTCGAGAGCGGTCCCTGGCGCACCATGTCACCATCTCAGCGTGGGCAGCTTATTTACCGTCTCGCCGATCTTGTTGAGAAACATGCGGACGAGTTCGCACAACTTGAGTCGCTCGACAACGGAAAACCACTTACCGTTGCACGTGCCGCCGATGTTCCCTTGACCATCGACCATTTCCGCTACATGTCTGGCTGGGCCACAAAGATCGAGGGCAACACGATTACCATACCTGGACAATACTTTTCTTACACGCTACGAGAGCCTGTAGGCGTTGTCGGGCAAATCATCCCCTGGAACTTTCCGTTGTTGATGGCGGCTTGGAAGTTGGGAGCAGCACTCGCCGTTGGCTGTACCGTCGTTCTGAAACCGGCGGAGCAAACACCTTTGTCGGCATTGCGGCTTGGTGAGCTTATCCTGGAAGCAGGCTTCCCCAAAGGCGTCGTCAATATTGTCCCAGGCTACGGCGAGACGGCAGGAGCGGCCCTTTCAGCGCATGATGGCGTTGACAAGGTAGCATTTACTGGGTCAACAGAAGTTGGCAAGATGATTGTCAAAGCGGCCGCAGGCAACCTCAAGAAGGTGACACTCGAACTTGGTGGTAAATCACCTAACATCATCTTGAATGACATGGACATTCCAACCGCCGTTGCAGGAGCTGCAAACGCCATCTTCTTCAACCAAGGCGAGGTATGTAGTGCCGGTTCACGCCTCTATGTACAAAAGAGTGTGTTCGATCAAGTTGTCGAGGGCGTCGCAGCAGCGGCAAAGAACATCAAGGTTGGCCCTGGCATGGAGCCTTCGTCACAGATGGGACCACTCGTCTCCGATGAGCAGTTAGCACGTGTCACCGGCTATCTCCAGTCTGGTCAGTCTGAGGGTGCGAAAGCAGTGGTCGGTGGACACCGCTCCGGTAATCGTGGTTACTTCGTCGAGCCAACAGTGTTTGTCAACGCAAATCAGCAAATGAAGATCGTCCAGGAAGAGATTTTTGGGCCAGTTGTGGTGGCACAACCATTTGACGACCTCGACGAAATCGCCGCAATTGCCAACGATAGCTCGTTCGGTCTTGCCGCTGGCATCTGGACGCACGATTTAAGCAAGGCTCATAGACTTGCCAAATTGCTGCGAGCTGGCACAGTGTGGGTGAATTGTTACAGTGTCTTCGATGCTGCCTTGCCTTTCGGTGGCTACAAACAAAGCGGTTGGGGCCGAGAAATGGGTCACGAAGCTTTGAACAACTATACCGAGGTCAAAACTGTCACAATTGCGCTCTAACACGCAGTTATAGAGAAGTAAAAAGCAGAGAGAGTGCTGATAGATTTGGGTATCAGCACTCTCTCTGCTTTCTGCACATTTGGAAAGACATATGCTATGACTTCAAGTGACCAGAAAAACGTGGAGCGACATGTCCAATGTAAAGCATGTCATGGGGGTGGTAAAGTACTCTGCTTCGCCTGTGAAGGCAGAGGCATATTCACAACCGTATCATATGGCTTTACCACCTCATCAAAGCTTTGTGTAGCCTGTCAAGGTTCAGGTATAAAACAGATATGTAGTGCATGTGAAGGCAAAGGGTATAAGATAGAATTGGCTTGACATACGGACCACACACTGGTACCATTATCTCCTAACACACAAAGCGTAAAGGGGAGGACATACTTGTCGCATATGACACAGCAGGACGAGGAAAAGGCTATTATTGCGCGAACGCGTATCGGGATTATAGGTGGTGGTCAACTGGGACTGATGCTTAGTGAGGCTGCACACAAGATGGGCTTCCGCTCTGTGACGGTGTTAGACCCAACACCAGATAGTCCCGCGTCTGCTATGGCGACACAGATTGTGGGCAGCCTGAAAGACCCCTTTGCCCTTCGTCAACTTGCTGCACAGGCCGATGTGTTGACCTACGAAATAGAGCACATCAACACACAGGCATTGCAAGACTTACAAGCTCATGGCGTCAAGATATATCCTGCGCCATCCGTGCTGAACATGATACAAAACAAGTATGCCCAAAAAGAGTTTATGGTGCAACATGGTATCCCTGTCGCTTCCTTTATGTCAATTGAGAGGCCAGAGGATATTGAGCATGCGCTACAACGTTGGGGCTATCCTCTTGTCCTCAAAGCAAAGAAAGACTCCTATGATGGACGTGGCAATGCACGTATCAATGGGCCAGCAGATATTCAACTCGCATTAGACAAGCTGTCTGAACGTGAACTCTACGTCGAAAAGGGGCTGATGCTGGACAAAGAACTGGGCATTATGATTGCTCGCAATGAGCGTGGCGAGGTTGCATCTTTTCCAGTTGTAGAGATGCTTCACGTCCGCGATATTTGTGAGACGGTCCTTGCTCCGGCACCAATTGTCGCGACGCTTCAAGACGAGGCGCAGGCTATGGCACTCAAGGCCATCGACAACTTGCAAGCCATTGGTATCTTTGGTGTGGAGATGTTCCTGGATACATCCGGTCATATCTGGCTTAACGAGATTGCGCCGCGTCCGCATAATCTGGGTCACTTTACCATTGAAGCATGCGAAACCTCTCAATTTGAGCAGCATCTTCGTGCCGTCACCAATCTCCCTCTAACCTCAACCGCAATGCGCTATCCCGTAGCTGTAATGGAAAATATCCTGGGGACGCGCAACGGGCCAGCTATGCCACACTGGTCGCACGACTACGATGCCACACATGTCTTCCCCCATATCTATGGCAAGCGCGAGACACGTTTTGATCGCAAGATGGGGCATATCACGGTTGTAGGTGACGATCTCGCAACGGTCTACACACAGGCAAAGGAGGCGAGGGCTGCGCTCTCGATATAATATTGGCTATGTCAGATATTGAAAAATCATTGCATGTATCCGACCTTTACGCTCATGGCGTACTTGTGTCTGCAGAAGGAGTGGGTGATGCGGCCCGTGGCGAACCGCGAGTGCTGGTCACGATGGGTAGCGACTCCGACCTTCCATTGATGATAAAGGCCATCGATACACTACGTTATGAGTTCGGCATTCCCTGCCTTGTGCAAATTAACTCGGTTCACCGCGACCTACGTACAGTGGTTGAGCATATCGACTCTCTGCCCGAATCAATTCAGGTAATCATCGCTTGCGCGGGTGGTGCGGCTCATCTGCCAGGCAATATCGCCGATCTACGTGCAGACCTACCTGTGATTGGCGTTCCACGCGACCTCGGCGCGCTCAACGGCATCGACGCGTTACTCTCAATGGTGCAGATGCCAGAGGGAGCACCCGTAGCGGTTATGGCTATCGGCAGTGCTGGCGCGGTCAACTCTGCCATACATGCCGCTAAAGAGGTGGCAATCGGCGACCCTAGCATTAAAACACGCCTACAAGCCTACGCTGAAAAACGGAAAGCGCGTGTTACAATTCAGAACCAATCGTTGGAACGGAAACTCCGCAATTATCCTTAAAGGCTGTGTGAGTCTGATGATCCTGTTTCACAAAAGAGGACGGATCTTTGTAGGGACCACATTGATGGCGTCCGCTGCACGAGCGAAGCAATGTGCAGTCCTCATCATGCATCCATCATCACGCGAGGTCATTAGAGAACTCTCCCAATGAATTGGGCGTGGATGCCATGAATGTGGTCCCTACGACATCCATCACATCAATATTGGTAGACCACTACAAACAGCGTATCCGCTTGACCAGCACCAAGGTAGACACACAAGGTTTAATTCTCCTCGGCGTTCATAATCGCAACAGGTTAACGCTTCTCGACGTTTGTGGTTGGGGACGAGGACGCGATCAATCGGTCCCTACCGGATATGTTCCGTCTTAACATGTTTCCCAGGAGCATGATAAGCCAACTGACGATAAGGAAGGCTATCGCGATAGCTAGGCAGTAGAGCACAACACCACCATAGCCACCTACTTTGGCAGGGTTAAAAAACGGATAGGCATAAAAACCTACGATTGCGCCGCGTATCAGCGAATAGGCTAAGTAGAGCAAGGGAAAGATAAGCCACACCCAACTCTGCGAGGCGAAGAGTCTTGTCGTTGGCGGCATGTAGAGCCAATCAAGCACCATAACAACTGGCATTATGTAGTGAAGAACGGTATTCACCCAGGGCAAGAGCGCGCCCAGTTCCACATCGCGCAACAAAAGACCAAAAACGATACCAACGACGGCCATATAAACGGCAGCAGCACCTCGAACAAGGTCAAATGTTGGAGTTGACTCACGGCGTTGAAATAAAAAAAGCACACCAACAAGCAGAACAACCGTAGCAATAATATTTGATAAATTGGTAAAGTAGCTGAAGAAGTTTACTACACTAAAACCAGATTGAATCTGAATTGTAAGTTGAGTCACAATAGCAATCAGAGTGAGAAGCCCGAAAAAGAGACGAGCAACGATAAGGATTGTTCGTTGTGTTGCACTCATATGTATTTTCTCCATATTCCTTCCTATATATACAAAGCGTATATACAACGCGCTTTGCGAATGACGTTGAGCGATTTCGATAGTAGACGCAGCGATAGACCTCTTTTGGGTATTGATGAGAACAAATACATTATATACCTACACAAACCATCATACATCACACAAAAGGCTTACATCATTCTCGCGCGTTCGTGGCGCCAATGCAAGGAATGTCGTAGGGACCACATTCATGGCGTCCACGCCCAATTCATTGGGCAAGTTGCTTTCATAATTGTTTCTTACATGACCTCGCGTAAGAATTGGTGCAAGAGGACTGCACATTGCTTCGCTCGTGCAGAGGACGCGATCAATCGGGTCCCTACGACAGTATCAATAAAATTTTTGAAAGTATTGTTGTATATTTTTCTCCTCTAATTTTTAGAATTGTGTTTATTATAAGATGATAAGATTTACTTAAAAACGAAACTTATTCTCTCTTTGTATAGTGCTACTATCGGTGCTTGTAATAGTACTTAGCACTCAATTTGTACTCTTCCAGTATTCTTTAAGGAGTTTCTTGTGAACATCGTTACCGCCGTCATTACCTCATTTGCAGCGGCCCTTGCTTTGGTTTTCTCGTTTATACCAAAGTTGCTTGGGTTCCTCGTCATCCTGCTGATTGGTTGGCTCGTTGCCTCCGCCTTAGCAAAAGCAGTAACATTCTTGCTACGTAAGGTTGGCTTCGACCGTATTGGAGACCGAATCGGCTTGTCACGTTTACTGTCGCAATCAGGACTCAAAACGGATGCCGCCGATGTCCTGGGTAAAATCGTCTACTGGTTCGTCTTCCTCATCTTTTTAGTGCCAGCTGTTGACGCTCTAGGCTTGACTGCCGTCAGCGCGTTGCTCGGCCAAGTTATTGCCTACATTCCTAACGTGTTTGTCGCTATTCTCATTCTTTTCCTCGGCACACTTGCCGCGACAGTTGTTGCAGACATTGTGCGTGGAGCCAGCCGTAGCTCGAATATTGGCAGCCCTAACCTCTTCGCGAATATCGCTCGCTACGCTATTCTTGGCTTCGTAGCATTGATTGCGCTTGAGCAACTGGGTATCGCTCCCTCCCTGTTGAACATCCTGTTTGCCGCGATCATGGGCGCGACCGCTCTTGCAGCTGGCCTAGCCTTTGGCCTGGGTGGACAAGATACCGCACGCAAGTACCTTGAGCGTACCGAAAGTTCTGCAAGCCAAGTTGCTTCACAAATACAGATGCAACAAGCAGCCGAACAGGTGCGTACACTGCCATCAACAGCAGCCGACGGAACAAGGATTAGACAATAGCCTAGCCGTTAACCTGTAAACGAGAACATGTTTCATAGGGCACGGACGCCATTCATGTGGTTCCTACAACGATTTGATGATCTCGTAGGGACTACATTTATGGCGTCCACTGCACGAGCGAAGCAATGTGCAGTTCCTTATGATGCGAGATCACGTAAGAAAGCTGGCGGATGGAACTCGCCCTATGAATTGGGCGAGGACGCCATAAATGTGGTCCCTACGTCATTCACGGTTCACGATTCATTTCATTCATCAGACGCTCATATCAGAAAGGTTTTATCCTAATGATGAATAATAATAATCTTAGGGAAGATGAGAAGAGGCGCGAGGTGTGGATCGCCATGCTTGGCGCACTCTTCATCGTTGGCTTTTTGCTCTTTGCTAGTTGCCAGGCTCAAATTTTTCCAGGCTTGAACGCAGCCGCACAGGGATCGCTTTTTCCAGTTGCTCGTGCCACCGCGACGCCACGACCCACTTCCGCTGCTGGTATCGTACCAATTGTACCAATTGTACCAGTCGTATCGGCTGCCACTGCAACACCTACTCAGGCACCGAGTTGCAACCGCGACGTTAACACCAGCGGCGCGTGTCATCGAGGCACCACTTTCCGTGCCGTTCGAGAGTAAATCAGGTATATTGACAACACAACTCTATTCAGGGCCAACGACCATCACTGTGAGTGGTACTGGTCAAGCGCAGGGGAAACAGTTCTCCGATGCGTTTTACCTGTACACCGATAACATTTTGAGCTAGTCCCTCTCACCAATTTTGACGAGAGGGATGTTCATCTTCTGTGTGATGCCTATACATACTAGAGGTTGTATAATTGTGGATAGTGTAAACAAACGAATTAACCATAATGTAGTATTTTGACACGGTAAATTCAGCATTTCGTGGGGACAACATTGATGGTATGGCTTGTTTAAGGAAAGGAACAGCGCATGGCGACTATTACTCCAGGCTCAAAGTATACTATTCAGGCAGGTGATACACTTTCTTCACTTGCACAGCAAGCGTATGGTGATAGCAAGCAATGGCAGAAGATTTATGATGCCAATAAAGAGGTCATCGGCAACAATCCTGGTGCCCTGCAACCTGGACAGGTCCTCGTCATTCCACAACTCTCACCTACACCGGGGGCAAACTACACCATTGAAGCGGGTGATACACTTTCTTCGATAGCGCAAAAAGCGTATGGCGATAGCAACCAGTGGCAGAAAATTTATACGGCAAATGAGCAGGTGATTGGCAATAATCCTAGCTTGCTCCATCCAGGCACCGTTATCACTATTCCTGTACTCACGCCACCGCAACCAAAAGAGTGTAGCGTCACATCTGCCGTTGGCATAAATGTCCGCTCGGCCCCCAATAGTCAAGGTGCAATCGTGGCAACCTACACGCGCGGCACAGTCCTCAACTATGTCGAGGTCGTTGCAGGAGAACTGGTTGATAGCAATCCACTATGGGGCTACTCAAAGCAGGGAAACTATTTCTGGCTTGGCGCAACCGATCACCCTAACGGATAAAAATGATAAAGGATGTATAAGACTATAAACTTGGTTATAGTCTTATACATCCTTTATAGAGTATTTGATGCTTTGAGCCGAACAACACAATTCCAAACGGGTAGTACAATACTTTTTTCATACATATTAACCATTTCTCAACCATTTCTTCACTTTTTCTCAACCTATGTTTGATATATTCTCTGTGGATAGATAGTACTAGCGTGCAAATATGGGTGGTGGTTATGTGGGAAGTGGATGTCTTAAATGTGATGCAGCGCGAAACTCTCTTGGAAAGAAGCATTAGTCTTCTCATCTTCACTACTTCCTACCTGACATTTTCCCCGTATAGACAGTGTCTTTCGTTGCACCCAGATACTACAACAAGGCGTGACACTATTCTGTTTCGTCTCCCCTATTCATCTCTTCCTCCCGCTTATTTTTCGGGTGGAGAACTCTTTTGATGTGCTCTTTATAACGCATCAAAGACATTGGACGAAAGGACATTCTCGTACATGAACAATTCTAACGCGACATCACGTCGTAACCTTCTTAAAGGCGCAGCCGTAGGAGCTGCAGGCATTGCAACAGCAGGAGGATTCTTTGTTTCTAACAAGCTAAACCACGCACATGCCGCAGCCGCAACCACGAACTGTGTTACTCCCATCGCTGATATTCTCACGATTGCGCGAACAGCCGAGAGACTTGCGGTAACGTTCTACACACACGGTCTCAGAAACGCCGATAAATTGGGGATCAGTGGCAGTGACAAAGAGTATATTCATGCAGCACTCATCGAAGAGCAAATTCACGAATATTTCTTCCGCTCGGCTGGTGGAAACTTCCTTGCCAGCACATTTAGCTTCCCTCATGGAGAGGCAACATTCCATAACTTGAAGCTGTTCATCGAGACGCAACAGCAGTTGGAAGGCGTCTTCGATTCCGCATTTCTCGCGGCAGTAAAAGAGTTCGCATTGCAGAGCCGCCCAGACCTGGCACAAATTGCAGCACAAATTGCATGTATTGAGTCAGAGCACCGTGTCCTTGGTCGTTCAATTGGCAGATACGTTCCTGCCGACAACTGGGTCTTCACTCCAGTCCTACTCGCAAAAGTGGGAGATGCACCAGCTCTGGTGAAGTCTGCTGGCTATCTCAGTCCAAAATCTGGCAATAGCTACAGCTACGTAGAGGCAAACATCAATGATGCGAATGTTGTCTATCGCACACCATTCTCTGTTGCTTGTAAGTAAGTAAGTAAGAAAAGTGTCTCTTTCCTCCTCGTAATGAAGAGGAAAGAGACATGCGGTACTTAAGGAGCTGTCCTCATCTGACGATTGTTCATAGCAGGAATACATGATATTTTCCAGCTAGGTGCAACTTCTAGAAAAGTTGCTCTGAAAGTGAACCTGCAAATGAAAGACACATCTTTAAGGGGACGCTTGGCTACCATTGGCCTGATTACCGTCCTGTTTGTTTTTGCCGTTTCATCGATTTTCGCAAGTATAATCGTTAGGGAAACTTCTCAACAGGCCAGTGAAGCTGTACGCATGAGCAATCTCTATCAGCAGGCACACTATCTGGTCAGTTCTGAAAGTTCGATGATGGATACATACACTCTTCAACCTGGGTTTGATACTCAGGACGAGTTTCAGGCAGCCGCGCAATCGCTAAATGGTATCCTGGACACAATTGCAAGTGAAGGTGACCGTGGTGACCGTGCCTTCGTGCAATCGGTGGCCCCCCAGCAAGCGCACTACCTGCTACTCGCCAACCAATTTTTTGCCCTCATTGATGAGCACAACATTCCTGATGCGATCACCTTCTACAACCAAAAGATCGATCCTTTCCTTGATTTTGTGGAAGCACAGGTTAGTACCGCTGCAAACTCAGACCAACAAATCGCAACACAAAGCCTGGCTCATGTGGACATCATACAGCGTCTTGTGATCGTTTTTACTGTTCTGATATTTGTCGTTGGTCTCTTCCTGATACTCATTTTATGGCGGGTGGTACGTGGATACCAAAAGCGACTGCATGAGACCACACAGGAAGAATTACTACGTATGGAGCAAGTCGCTTCAACAGACCCCCTCACAGGCTTGCCAAATCACCGCACCATGATGGACCAGATAGAGGAAGAACTCGCTCGTTGTGAAAGAACACGAGAGTCGTGCGCGGTCGTCTTCGTTGATCTAGATCACTTCAAACATATCAATGATACGTGGGGACACCGTGCAGGAGATGCCGTATTGCGCGAGGCAAGTTCTCGATTGGCGAAGAATATCCGCAAGGGAGATACGGTAGGGCGTTATGGTGGCGAGGAATTTGTGATAATACTTTCCAATACGAACCTACAGGCCGCCCAACAAGCCGCGGAACGCATCCGAGTCGCCATTGCCGAGGAGAAATGCTTCTTGCAGCCTGAAGAAGATATGCCCGAAGGAAACAGCATTGCCTTCACCGCGAGTGTTGGAGTGGCAGTTTATGACGAGCATGGGACTACGCGTGAAGTCTTGATTGAGGCGGCGGATCGCGCTATGTATTATGCCAAGCAAACGGGACGGAATCAGGTATGTCTAGCTGGCGAGGAGAAGGCACTCACGTCACAGCTTGCTAGCCTAACGCAGAGGCAATCGACGGAGGCAATTGGCATCAAAACCTTGTCCGCAGTAGCAACTATACATGATGGCGAGACGAGCGCGCATGCTCGTCGTATGGTCAGGCTCGCAGAGGAGACAGCTCGTGGATTAGGACGGTCAGAGGAAGAGGTTCATCTGGTTCGACTGGCTGCCCTCTTCCATGATATCGGCAAAATTGGCATTCCTGATGCCATCTTACACAAACCGGGTCCATTGAACGAGGAAGAGTGGACGGTCATGCGCCGTCATCCAGTACTTGGACAACACATCTTGGAACAGGTGGGAGGACTCTTTGAACTCCTCTCCCACATCGTAGTGGCACACCATGAACATTGGGATGGGCGCGGGTATCCTCAGGGGTTAGCGCACGATGCAATTCCACTGGGGGCACGTATCCTTACAGTAGTAGATTCCTATGATGCGATGACCTCCGAGCGGTCCTACAGACATGCCCTGTCGGATGCACACGCGAGGGTCGAACTCCAACGCTGTGCAGGAAGCCAATATGATCCCCAAGTCGTCGAGGTGTTCTTACATGTGCTCGATAGTGTTGAACAGCAACACATGCTTGCCCTAACAGATGTGTCACAAGACAACGAGGTTTTAGCGCAAACACAGGAAGAAGTTCAGAAGCGAGAGGCCCTCCGAACCTAGAAGATAGGCAAAGGGGCACCTGTATTGGTCTTCTAACCTTGATGTAATGGGTTTCGTAGGGACCACATTGATGGCGTCCTCTGCACGAGCGAAGCCATGTGCAGTCCTCTTGCACCAAGTATTACGCGAGATCACGTAAGAAAGATTGCGAATGCAACTCGCGCAATGAATTGCGCCTCGGACGCCATCAATGTGGTCCCTACGAAAATCTTTAATCGAAGATTAGCAGACAGTAGGTCGTTAGTAGATATCTAAAGAAAGGAAAAGACGTGATACCCTATTACATCACATGGCTGAAAAAAACGCTCAGCCTGGTTAGTATAATGACGTTAGTCCTCATAGTATTTGCAGCGTGTGGAGGACAAACAGCAGGAAGTACTCAATCTCAGGAGCCAATTAAAATAGGAGTCTCTTTATCTTTAACGGGGGACTTCTCGGCAGACGGCGTGGCATTTCAGCAAGGCTATGAACTATGGAGAGATACCATCAATAAGAATGGGGGACTGCTTGGTCGTCAGGTCAAGCTAGACATTGTCTCTGATGCAAGTAGTACACAGCAAGTCGCCGCCAACTATCAGAAACTCATCACGGTCAACAAAGATGATCTTGTCCTTGGCCCTTACTCGACACTGCTCACAAAACCTGCTTCACAGGTTGCGAACCGTTATGGGTATACAATGCTTGAAGGTGCTGGTGGGGGTTCATCCGTTTTCGATAAAGGATTGAACAACGTCTTTGATGTATCGCTTCCCGTTGCGAATAACCTAGTAAGTTTTGCACAATACATTCTTACACTGCCTGCTGCACAAAGACCAAAGACCGCTACTTATGCGACACAGGACGATCCATTTACGCAACCACAGGTTGATCTTGCACGGCAATTATTGTCAAAAGGTGGCGTCCGAACGGTCTCCTATCAAGTGTATCCCGTGAGCACGACAGATTACACGCCTATTATTGCAAAGGTTATTAGCTCTAATGCCCAGCTTGACGTGTTTGGAACCTATCTTCCCGATATCACCGCATTCATCCAGGCATTTAAGCAACAACATTATAACCCTATGGCCCTTGTTGCTACATCCGGGCCGGATCAGGGAGATCAATTCACAAAGGCGGTTGGAGTAGGAAACGCGAATGGGGTATTCGTTCCTAATGGCTGGTATCCACAAGCAACGACTCCTGGCAATGCTACTATGGTCAAGGCATACTTGGCAAAATATGGCGGCACGGCTGATGCGATAGGTGCGGATATCGCCGAGGCATATTCAGTGGGGCAAGTGTTGGAGCAAGCAGTAAATAAAGTTCATAGTATCAATAATGCAGCGATTATCAAAGAACTGCACTCCGGTGACACCTTTGAGAGTGTGCAGGGGCCAGTGATGTTTGATAGAACTGGTCAAAACATCTCGGCAAAGTCCTTCCTGTTCCAATGGCAACAAGGAGCGTTGCTACCTGTGTACCCCACCGATGCAGCGAAGGCCAACCCACTCTTCCCAAAACCTCAATGGTCCTGAGGAAGTCTGACAGAGACCGATGACGCTGTTTGATGAAAGAATGCGGATACATTGTTTGTAAGGACCGATTGATCACGTCCTCGTGGCAATCCACAGCCAAGGAGGACGCGATCAATCGGTCCCTACTAGTTCGCCAATCTTGATATGACGGATTCGTAGGGACCCGATTGATCGCGTCCTCTGCACGAGCGAAGCAATGTGCAGTTCTCATCAAGCACCAATCATGACGCGCGAACATGAGGTTATACAAGGAACTCGCGCAATGAATTGCGCCACGGACGCCATCAATGTGGTCCCTACGAAACTCTCAAATGAAGATTGGTGAGCTACTACAGGCAAAAGAGTGTTCTCCATCGTTGGAGAATTAGCTCATTTTCCTTTGTGGCTTCAATGCTGGTAGGAAGCGCAGGATATAGCCAGTTTCCAGTATAGAAAGTATATCTATCCCTAGAGCACGTGCCTTGAAACGGGTGCGTGAAAGCAGTGTTCGCACGGGACGCATCTCCTGGTCCCATACACCATCGTTGACGGCCTTTTGCAGATGCCCACGTGCCTGCTCCACAAGTTCCTCGCTCGTATCATTGTTATAGAAACTGGCATACAACACTTCATAGGGGCAATAATAGGGGTACGACTCCAATAAAGGCAATAACATACTCATTTCGCCACGTGTGAACTGTTGCTGTCCACGCAAGCGCGGCATACCATCGTTGGTAGAGAGATACGAGAACGTGCCAAGCGTCGTGTTCAACGCGAACATATGACCCTCCGGCAAGGCGTCCTGTAACGAAAAATGCAAAATCGTGTCATTATCGCGCTCTACCTCGACGCGAGGTTCCTCTAAACGATACGCCACCATGATGTAAAACTCCTTGCTTTCCACGTTCATTCTTACGATAACATAAACCGTCTATCGGGACCGATTTATCACGTTCTTGTCAGCAATATATTTGATACCATATTGCCAATTACCCTTGATGGTGCAATACGATGGTATCGTTCATACAATTAACGTTATTTTCTCTTGTGCTAAGTATGCCTTAAAACTTGTATATAGAGAAGATCATATGTTATCATTACTTTTAACAGATTTATCATTTCCTCGATTGTAGTACGGGAAAGGATGATGATGATGGTGGATATGCAGCATACTAACCCTCGGTCTCGTCTGGTCGATGCGCGCAAACACAAAGAGTGGTCTCAACACGAGGTCGCAGACCAGGTTGGTACGACGTATGTCAATGTGAGTCGGTGGGAACGTGGCCTGACAAAGCCCAGTGCGTACTTCCGCCGTAAGCTCTGCATCCTGTTTGGTAAGACTGAGGACGAACTGGACCTGGGGCCACCACGCCAGGAGCTACTCGCGGTTTCTCCTCCTATATCTTCTGAGTCAGTAGCATCCCCCGTTTCCGCGTCTCAACTTCCTGGTACATCCCCACAAGCTATTTACGATCCATCCATTCCGCAACTCTCGACTCACCACTTGATTGGACGCGCTACCGTGCTGGCACGTATCAAGGAACGTCTGTGCTCTGGCGACACGCACGAAATCGCGCTGACCGCCTTAAATGGTTTACCAGGAGTTGGCAAAACGGCGTTATCAATCGCCCTGGCACACGATGCGGACATACGTACACATTTCAGCGATGGCATCCTATGGGCTGGCCTGGGACCAGAGCCAAACCTGCTTCGTTTATTAGGCCATTGGGGAACACAGCTTGGTATTCCAGCGAATGAGAGTGGCACGTTGCAGAACAACGAGTCTTGGATGGAGGCACTCACACAAGCCATAGGCAACCGCTCGATGCTACTGGTGCTGGACGACGCGTGGAAGATAGAGGACGCGCTTGCGCTCAAGGTCGGTGGACCAAATTGTGCTCATCTCGTTACCACACGCTTTCCTACCATCGCGTGGGAGATTGCGCCCGATAGCTCTACGATGCTGGAAGAACTCACTCTCGATGAGGGCTTGGACCTGCTACAGCAACTCGCACCGCATGTTGTGAAGCAAGAACAGCAGAAGGCGGGTCAACTCGTCAAGGCCGTTGGTGGTCTGCCACTCGCCTTAACCCTGATGGGCAAATATCTGCATGTGCAATCGCATAGCAAGCAACCGCGCCGCATTCGTGCCACATTGGAACAACTCAACGACGATGTAGAGCAGCGTCTGAACCTGACAGAGCGACGCGCCCACAACGAGAAGCATAGCAGCCTTCCTACAGAGAGCAGTCTGTCGCTACGCGCCATTATCTCCGTCACCGATAAACTGCTCGATGAGCAGGAGCGTTACGCCTTGTATGCCCTATCCGTATTTCCTGCCAAACCCGACAATTTTTCAGAGGAGGCTGCCCTTGCCATTACAGGTGCGCCCGTCAAGGTTCTCGACAAATTGGGCGACATGGGTCTGTTAGAGACGAGCGCGGAGGCCCGTTACACCCTGCACCAGACCATCGCCGATTACGCACGTACTCAATTGAAGGCGCACGACGAAAACGGTGCTTATGACCGCTACATCGCCTATACGCTGAACTTTATCGCGGCCCACCGTAAAGACTACGAGCAACTAGAGCGCGAGATGAACATCATCCTGGCGGCCCTTGACGCGGCCTATACATCGCACAAAACGCATGACCTTATTCGTGGCGTGTGTGCCTTCGCGCCCTACCTGCTGATGCGCGGCTTCTATGAGAAGGCAAACGAACACTTACAACGCGCACTCGCCGCCGCCCACGAGCTAGATGACCCATATGGCATTGCCAGCACCCTGCTCTACCTCGGCGAGATCGCGCAAAAGCAAGGCGACTACGCCCTTGCCGAGTCGCGCTTTCAAGAAGGTCTGGCCCTAGCACGCATCATCAACAACACCGAGCGTATCAGCACCCTGCTCAACGACCTCGGCTGGGTCACATGGAGGCAAGGCAACTACACCCTCGCCGAAACATATTTGCAAGGAGGGGCTAGACATTGGCAAGACTGATTGAGGATGATGAGCGAACATGTAGCATTTTAAGAACGCTCGGCTCCGTCGTCGGCAGTCAAGGAAACTATGCAAAAGAAAAAGAATATTTGGAAGAAGGGTTAGCTCATTGCGCGTAAACTTGGGGACGATGAACAAGCCTGTACACTACTTGGTAATTTGGGTGTCATTGTGGGTGAACAAGGAAACTATCCACAAGCAGAAAAATACTTTCAAGAAGGACTGGAAATTGCATATAAAATAGGGCATAGAGAATGGATTAGTGGGATGCTTAGTAACTTAGGGGAAATTGCAAACGAGCAGGAGAATTATTCGCAAGCAGAAAAATATTTTCAAGAAGGGTTAGCATTAGTTCAAGAAATCGGACATCCTGAGTGGAAAGGTACGCTACTTAGCAACTTAGGCATAGCAGTACAGAAACAGAAGAACTATGCACAAGCGGAAATTTACTTGCGAGAAGGCTTAGCTCTTGCAAGGCAAATTAGTCCTCAAATGACTGCTTATGCACTCTACGATTACGGCAATCTTTGCTTAGACGAACGGCAAATTGAAGTAGCCGAGTCTACATTTCGTGAGATGCTTATTACCATTCCCGAAGGTGGACAAGAACTTTTTGCACTTGCCCAGTATGGCTTAGCACGAACTATAGCAAATAAAGGTGATGTACATGAAGCTCGATGGTTGGGAGAAGCAAGCATTACAATATTAGAAGAGATGGGTCATCGTAAAACACAGGAGGTAAGAAGTTGGTTAGACGCAGTAATAAATTAAAATTGGATGGGGCCTAAGCAGTTCCAAGTTGAAGCTACTATCTTTGGCCCTCATCCTGATTTGTTACTATTAAAAACTCCAGAAACGATCTGGCTCTATACCGTGATGCTTTGAGTGTATAGCGTTGTGATTGGTGCTGGTATGAGGAGCGGCGGCGTGACTAGATAGAATGGGTGTCAGGAGGGCCGCGAGTGCGATCATGGTCAGGGCGAGCGTTGCGACGAGCCAGCGTTTGAATTGCTTCAACATGAGAAATGGTCCTTTCTTTCTTGCCTTGCGGCATGATACAAATATGTCTTTTCTTTCTTCCGCTTTTGTCTTATACATGAGGTTTTTAATGATGTATAAGACAAAGGCACAAGGTAGGAGGATACAAGACATCTTTGTGACCTGCATGTTTTCGGCAACATCCAGCAAAAGGTACTATCGTGTTGAATTGTTTTTTCCTCTAAGGTACAGTATGCTTTCTTTGTACTCGTCACCGAGTGGTACATTGTAGTACGTACATCAAGCATCGAGGAGTGATGGTAACAATGATTAGTAACCCCTACTACACCTCAGAAGCCCACGGCCCCTATGAGCTAATCGATGTCGGCGATCTCGTCCTTGAGGAAGGCCAGACACTACGCAAGTGTCAACTAGCGGTAGCCACCTTTGGAAAACTCAATGAGGCAAAGGACAACGCCATCCTGATACCCACGTGGTACACCGGTACGCACCAGATATTTGCACAAACCTATATTGGACCAGAGCACGCGCTAGACCCAACCAAGTATTTTATCATCGTGGCGAACCAGATTGGCAATGGCCTCTCGACCTCGCCGCACAACATCACGAGTTCATTCTCAATGGCAAACTTTCCCAATGTGCGAATCGGGGATGATGTTGTGGCTCAGGAACGCTTGCTACGTGAGCACTTTGGCATCGAGCAACTCGCGCTGGTCGTTGGCGGTTCGATGGGAGCACAGCAGACCTACGAATGGGCAGTACGCTTTCCAGACAAGGTGAAGCGAGCAGCACCGCTGGCGGGTACAGCAAAGAATACACCACACGACTTCATTTTCACCCAAACGCTCATCGAAGCCATCACCTCCGACCCTGGGTTTCGTGGGGGCTGGTATAGTACCAACGAGGATGTGCGTGAAGGATTAACCCGTCACGCTCGCATCTGGTCAGTGATGGGCTACTCAACCGAGTTCTGGAAACAAGAGCACTGGAAGACACTCGGCTTCAGTTCAGCCGATGACTTTCAGGTTGGGTTCATGCAAGCCTATTTTGGCATAATGGACCCCAACGACCTGCTGTGTATGGCTTGGAAGTGGCAACGGGGCGATGTCAGTCGTCACACTGGTGGAGACCTTGCGGCGGCACTCAAGCGCATTACCGCCAAGACCTTCGTCATGCCAATCAGCGAGGACATGTTCTTTCCCGTGCGCGACTGCACCTACGAACAGAAACTCGTTCCCAACAGTGAACTGCGCGTGATTGACAGCATCAGTGGACACCTCGGCCTATTCGGGCTAGAACCCACCTACATAGAACAGGTTGACCAACACCTCAAAGAACTATTGAACACCACCGTTTAACGAACTGGTCCCTACTAGTCTGTCAACCTTGATGTGACGGTTTTCGTAGGGACCACATTGATGGCGTCCTCTGCACGAGCGAAGCAATGTGCAGTCCTCATAACGCACCCATTCTTGCGCGAGATCACGTAAGAAATATTGCGGATGGAACTCGCCCGATAATAATGGTGAATAAAAGAGTGCGGATATACAACCGTCTGTAGGGACCGATTCATCGCGTCCTTGTCGGTGATGGATTGCCACAAGGACGCGATGAATTGGTCCCTACAGGCGTCGTATCCTGATTATTTCATCAAACAGCATCATCGGTCCCTCCAAGCATCGCATCAAAACCCTACCGTTTACTAATACCCATGCTGGGCGGCATCCGCTTGTTCAGCAAGATCATGTAAGGCCGAGAAGAACGCTTGCGATTGACCGATGAACAACCCATCAGCCGTCAACGCTCTAACCGCGCCCATTGCAGCACCCTTTGTCTCGGTTGGACGAATGATTGAGCAAACCGGAAATTTTCGGCTGAGGAAAACGGTTGGTTCAGGCATAATTAGATTGGTTTGGAGATTCTCTCCACCTAAAGGAGGAGCGTTGAGGTCTGGAAACACTAACCCATTTGTGGGGTCCGTCACAGGCACGATATTGCCAGCCTTGTCATGCCATGTCTGAAAGTGTGCTGTTTCGGTTGGTCCAATGCTTAACAAGATACGCAACACTTCTGGATTCGTGACTCTCTGCGCTAATGATGGGTAGAGACTAGTGCCACCTGCCTCGATAAAGCCAAAGTGGAAACCTGCCGTGTTCGCAATTGCCTGAAGGTGGTGAGGTGAAGTGAGATCGCTATCATGTCTGGGGATAGCTGTAAATCGTCCTTTACTTAAACCCGGAATTGCTTGAGCAAACGTATCGCCAAAATCGGGGTTCTTTGTGCGACTACGGTAATTCGTCCACCAACTAGTATCCACCGTGAGTTGCATAAGGTTGGTAAGCCGTCCAATCTGTTGTGCGCCCTTAGCTTTGCTACTCGGTAGGGTGCGAAAATGGTCCAGGTTGACAGCAGCAGCCCCTTTCGATTCGAGGTAGGCATTGATGAAGGTGAAGTGACTGATCTCGTCCTCGGTATTGTCATGGATATACTGAGGCATATCGCCATCCAACGTTTGCAAGGCTTTGACATAGGCTGGACTACCACTACCACCAGGGACTTCACTGTCTTGAATGCCTCCAAGCTCATTATATTGTTGCCACAAATCGCTTTCAATCAGTTCTGCGGCAGCCAAAAACCTGAGAATTGCAGCATCTCCTCGCGTGAGCGAGACACTCTCCCCCTTAGCGATAGCTGATACTCCATTGGCTAACAGCCGGACGCCAATAGCTCCTGCTCCACCTACCACAAGTCCCTTCCGCAAGAAGGAACGGCGGCTGGCGGTATTGTGTATGCGTTGCATCATGCGTCTCATAGATATGTTCTTCTTTCTGCAGCTAATCAGTGAATATATTCACAAGCACGGTTGTGCTAAAGACCAATACGCAGAAAGGTTACATATTATGCATCTTATGCGCCGACAACATTTGGGGGTTGGTGCCCTTGCGCTTGAGCGACTATGTTTTCGCTTGCCATCGTTGCCATACGTGTACGTGTCTTGAGGGAAGCACTGGCGATATGGGGCAGGAGGACAACATTTTCCATTGTCAGGAATTCGGATTCTACAGCAGGTTCGCGCTCAAATACGTCGAGCCCAGCCGCCGCGATGGTGCCACGTTGGAGGGCTTGTACAAGAGCTTTCTCATCGACAATTGGGCCGCGCGCCGTGTTTATCAGCATGGCCTCAGGCTTCATTAACGCTAGTTCGCGTGCGCCAATCAGGTGGTATGTCTCTTGCGAATAGGGTGTGTGAATGCTCACAAAGTCGGATTGCCGCAATACCTCATCGAGCGAGGCATAGGTCAGCGCGTATTGCCGCTCTTCCTCCTGCGATAAGCGGTGCCGATTATAGTACAGAACATTCATGTCGAAACCGCTGGCACGTCGCGCCATTGCCTTTCCAATACGCCCTGCACCAATAATACCGAGTGTGGCACCATGCACATCGGTCCCACATAAAAGCAGGGGACCCCAACCAGTGAACTTTCCTGCGCGTAGATAGCGTTCAGCCTCGCCAATACGCCGTGCCGTTGCCAGCAACAGGCCAAAAGCCAAGTCAGCCGTTGTATCAGACAACACTCCGGGCGTGTTTGTCACGAGAATACCGAGCCGTTTAGCCGCCGCCACGTCGATATTGTTATAGCCAACCGCCATGTTCGCCACAAGTTTAAGCTGTGGAGCGCATGCCTCTAACAAGCCCACATCGATTGTATCGGTTACAAGGCACAACACATACTCATGCCCTGGTGCGCGTTGCAACAGTTCTTCGGGGGACCAGATACGCCCCTCTTGCATGTTGGCATCCACGGTACCGACCGCATGTAAAAGAGGATACGCAGGTTCAGGTATCTTCTGTGTCACCAGGATTTTTGGCGTCATGACATGCCTCATAGATGATATATTGGTCTCGTAACCTTGATGGGAGAGTTTTCGTAGGGACCACATTGATGGCGTCCGAGGCGCAATTCATTGCGCGAGTTGCACGCGCCATCTTTCTTGCATGGTCTCGCGCAGTGAATTGGTGCATTTTAAGGACTGCACATTGCTTCGCTCGTGCAGAGGACGCCATCAATGTGGTCCCTACGAAGTTAATTATGCTCCCATGTTGCGCGACACTACGGATGCTGGCACAGGTTCTTCTATGGCAACGGAAGCGGGTACCTGAAAAGGCTTCCCGAAGCGGCGACGCACAAGCATTGCTAGCGCAGGCCAACCATCTTTCCACGGTGCCAGCTTTTTCTCAACGCGTGGGCTATAGCTGATGGGCACTTCGAGGATAGTATAGCCTGCTTGAATAATGCATGACGTAATCTCTGGCTCGATCTCAAAGCGGCGACCAGTCATTGGTAATGCACGTGCGACTTCCCCTGGCATGAGTTTGTAGCAGGTCTCCATATCATGAATGTGGCAGCCGAAGAGCAGGTTGGTGACGCCAGTCAGGAAACGATTGCCCCAACGCGTCGTGAATTTTTGTGGAGCAAGGTCACGATAGCCATAGACCGCAATCTTTTCTTTGCCAATGGCACGTCCCTCTTGCCACTTTTGCACGAGCGAAGGAATTTCCTGGGGATCATATTCCATGTCAGCATCCTGGACCGTGACCAAATCGCCAGTTACAAGGCCAAAGCCTGTACGCAGACCTGCGCCCTTCCCTTGATTGTGCTCGTGACGAATGAACCGATATGTGCTAAATGGCTCTCGCCCTCGTAGCTCTTGTAGAATTTCCCATGTTTTATCTGTGGATGCATCGTCAACCACAATCACTTCCATGTCAAGTGAGACCTCTGAAAGAAGGGTCAACACTTGTGCAACCGTCTTCTCTTCATTATAAACCGGAACAACCACCGAAATACGCATTAAACCCAACCTTGCCTTCCTGCATGCCGCGCTGCCTCAATTGAGACATTAAGAATAAAAGAAAAATAATTTATATCTATATAATAAGCAACGAATAATTCCTGTAATAGCAACGAGAACATGACCACTTACCGCCAGATTTGAACTGTACCGTCGGTGAGAGCCACGTAGAGTTGTTTCTCAGCGAAATGTAACGCGCTAATCTGCCAGGGATGATAGAACTTCTGCACAATTTGGCCTGTCGCGATTGACCACAAATCGACGACGCCCTCGTTAACCTCGCTATCCTCGCGTGCAACGGCAGCAAATTGTGCGTCTGGTGAGAGGGCCAATTTCGAGCTACTACCCATTGTACCACTCAACAATTCATTATATGTTCCTGTATTCGTGTCACAAACGCGTAATTTCTGGCCCGCATACACAAAGGCAATCATACCAGCGTCAGGCGTTGCTACATAGGGTGCGGTGCAATCAGCACAGCGTCCAACCAGAACTGAAGCCGCGATATGTGGACGCACTGCCCCTTGCCGATTACGTGCGCGTAAATCCCAACGTCGCAGAATTGCCATCTCTTGCACCTCGTCAGGGACGTGAGCACAGGAGACAGTGACAAGCGTCTGGGCGTCACGTGACAAAGAGCGGTGCCGAATTGCCCAGAACTGGCGTCGCTCAATGTTCTCTTCCGCACAGACCGCAAGGTCAATCAGGCTTGCAGGCGGTGCTCCAATGACATGAGTCAACACATCGGTACCACGTACTCCTAATGAACGTGGTGAGCGTGGGTCTTCGCCCATAAGAGGTAAGCCCATCCTCACTTTACGCGTCCTATCGCTCTCAACACTCAGCGTCATATCGAGCGAGTAGTGGGCCGAGACTGCCCTTTGCTGCAACGAATGACTCCACAAACGTTCGCCGCTCACCGCGTCCCAAACATGGAGCGCGAGGCGACCCCACCCTCCAAGCAGACCACCGGCCGAGGAGAAGCGCAATTCGCGTAGAGACTCAATGGGAAGTTCGGCATCGGCAGCAAAACTTACCGACGAACCCAGCACATCATTCGCCAACAGCCACAACTTGCCCTTCCCATCGAGCGAACCTGCTGCAATCAAGAAGCCATTGACCGATGGCACACTGCCGAGCGAGGAGATAACCCCCAGTCCTGAATGGATGACAGGACCAGCGCGCAGTGGACCCTTCGTGCTAAAAATGCTCAAGCCATCGAAGGCCATGTCTTCGTCAGGATTAAAGGTGTGCTGCTGTGGACGCGGACGTGTGCCCTTGCGGAAGTCGAGTACGCCCCCGATTACAGTATCGTAGTTTCTTCGCTTCTCCGCGTCACTCAACACAGCATACGCACGATTAATACGCTTCATCTCGTTCGCGGAATTTGGGTTAGAGCCTGCGAGATCGGGATGGAAACGCCGCGCCAATTGGCGGTATGCACGTTTCAAGGTGTCGTTATCGGCATCCACTGGTACGCCCAAAACGGCGTAATAGTTTTCAGGTGTGTCCATCATGATATTTTTATCGTATCACATTCATGTTTCAAAGTGAACAAGAGCATCTGGAAGGAACGAAGATATGTTTGGTAGGGACCGATTTATCGCGTCCGGGGGCGAGGAGGGGCAACGTGTCGGCAACGATTCTGTGCGGGAACGTGTGCCCTTCCCCATCCCTAGACGCGATAAATCGGTCCCTACAGACAATTTCGTCGTGCCTCCCAAAAACCCCACTGTTGAAAGCCTCTGCACCCCTTGTTACAATGAAACGATGCGTGTGCGTTCACGGGTGCTTTGCTGAAGATCGGCGCGACGCACCGCCCACATATACCACGTTGCGAAGGTACGAAAAGGTCTCCATAGCTCGCCACGTATTCGCATCTCTTTGGGCGTTGGGCGTGCTGGCAATGCATAGGCCACACGTACTCCCTCGACAAAGCCCAGGTCGTCAACAGGTAACACGTCAGGTCGGGCAAGCGAGAAGATAAGAATCATTTCAGCAGTCCAACGTCCAATGCCTTTTAACGCGGTTAGCTTGCTGATAACGGTCTCGTCGTCGAGTGACGATAATTGCTCTAACACAAGTTGACCACTCATAACCTGTTCTGTAAGGTTGCGAATGTAGTTCGATTTTGGCGTGGTGAAACCTAATGCTCTCAGGTCTTCATGTTGAAAGGCGATAAGCGACTCAGGAGTAATGACCGCACCCAGGGGCTGCAGTTCGCAAACGCGCCACCATTGTATCAGCCGCCTTGACCGAAATTTGCTGCGAGATAATCGCATCAACCAACGCCTCGAAAATATCGGGATTGGGTACGAGCGTACATGGCCCTATGCGTACAATCGCGTCTGCCATAATCGGGTCGATATCGGACAAGTACGCCGTGGCACTAGCGATTACATCGGCTAAAAGAGGTTGTGGGGTCATACTATTTTCTTTCGTTTTACAGGTTCACCATTCTTCAATCAACTCCTATTATACGAGACACAACCCCTCAAAACAATCTTTCTTGATAAGTCTGTACGGACCGATGATGCAGTTTCTCGAATGATTGCGGAGACGCCTTTGTAGGGACCGATTTATCGCGTCCTCTTGGCAGTTGAGATTGGGACAAGGATGTGATAAATCGGTCCCTACATCTATCCGTATGAATTTGTTAAATCGCATCATCGCGTCCTTGTCCCCCATCGACCAAGAACGGGGTATGGAAAATGGTTCAATCAATGTCAACATCCCCATTGGGAACAAGGACGCGATGAATCGGTCCCTACAGTTTTGTTCAACCGCATTATCATATCCTTTTCGCCTCATTTGTCCCTGCTCTGTATTATGAAGATGTACCATTACGATAAAGACAGGCGCATAAGCTTGGGAGGAGCAGGGATGAAAAAAATTAGTATTTTTCTAGTATTTTTCACGTTTTTTACAGGTATCTTTTTTCTTTTGCCGCAGTCCGCGAAAGCTATTGGAGAGACAACATTTGTGCAAATCACTGGTCCTGCACAACCACCGGGCTTCTCACCTGCACTCCTCACCATTCATCTATATGATACCGTGATTTTCGTGAACTCATCGACCACACCATACGCTGTCACCTCTACCGATGGGAGTTTCTCTTCACCTGCAATCCCTATAGGTCAGCAATGGCGCGTTACCTTTAGCAATTTAGGAGCGCACGAATATCACGCGACTCAGGCAGCACAGAGTATGATAGGGGAAATATTGGTCGTTGAAAACAGTGTTAGTCTCCTTCCTACGCCAGTACCACAGATTGAGGCAACGGTCATAGCATTGATTAAAGCGGGCAAACATCCACCCGACACAATTATCTTGCCAGTTACAGCAAATCCAGTCGTCAAACATAAAGTCAACGGAGTAGCAATAAACGCTTTTCTATCTCCACCAGTAATGATCATAGCTGGTTCTGTATTGCTCCTACTCATACTTATCCTTTTAGGCGTTGTGCTTTCTCGACGAAGGGCTAAACGTGTACGGGACGAAGAGGAGATGGACATGCTGGTTGACGGAATAGTGCCTAAGCCAGTCCAGCAAAAGCCACCAGTGGTACATGTAGAGGCTGTAGCACCTGTTAAGAAGCGGCGTCCACTATTAGCAGGTTTTCACTGGAAACGTTCGGATGACGACGATGAACTAGATGATGAGGATGAAGAATAGCATGAGAAGTATACTACACACACTATTTGCTCGTCGGCATAGAGATATACATACCACCGTGCGCTTTTTTGTGACGATCTGGTTTATCTTCATCCTTGTTATAGGAACGTTGGCAAGCATTACAGCCCATTCAACTTATAACGTTGTACCGTATGTCGTCACGATCAGTACAAGCAATTTTCATATACCGTTGCTTACACTTACAGCAGACGATATGAGCGACCCAGGCAATACACGAATTAGCTTCCAAAATGGTACCTCGTTATGGTATAGCATTAGCACTACATCTACACCGACAGGTATTGTACCAACGGCGGCAAATCCAACAAGCGATATTGTTACCACAACATTACTTGGCTCACCTTCGCTCCTTCCACCTGCTCAGATTCTCCCATTTGATCAATGGAATGGCAGCTATCACGTTGAAACGCTCAAGTTAAAAACAGCGTTTTCTGGTCCAGGTCAGCAGATACAGTTTCAACTCGTGCCTACAGAGCAACATGCTATTACCCTCGATATAGTCACATTACTGCTACAATTGCTTGGACAGAAACAGAGCACAATACAGGTTGGATTGCTAGAGCCTGGCGTGTTACAAGATGTGTTTACCGAATTGGGGACCATCAAGGATTTTACGTCACTCGTTGGGAACTACGGTCAAGCTTTAACGTCCACACAAGATACAGCGTTACCGCATGCGTATGCTTGCGCGCAAGATATCAGTGCCCTGCTCTCGGATAGTAGTGAACAAAGTGCCTTAGCTGATGTCTTGTGGAAGGTTCAGGGGAAAGCAATTGCGCGCGATAGCATTCTTAAAACGATAGTTGCCTTCGCTCAAACGCAGTTTGGGTTAGCGGTTGAGGGCTTTATCAATAATGAGATAGGCACAATGGCTGGAGCGTTCTCGCAGGAAGGGAACCCTACTATCCAGATGCAAACGGTTAGCACGATCACACCAAGTGTAACCCCTTCCATGTCCGTGTCTCCATCCCCTTCTTCATCATCCTCTCCATCTCCTTCTCCTACACACTTTCCAGTCCCTTCTCCTACACATTCTCCAATGTATACACCGCTAACACCAACAGCTACACTTACACATTAATTTATAAGAAACACATAGAGACCGACACCCATCTCGTTTACGGAGATGGGTGTCGGTCTCTATAAAAAGATTTCTGGCTTCTTTCCTATTGCTTTAGCCGAGCAATGAGACTAATGCACGAACTTTAGGCGTTCCTAAGCCTGTTACCGCATCCCATCCTGGACCAGCATAGTAGCCAGGAATGACTACAGGAATAGGTTGTCCCGTTTGTGGGTTAAACTCAATAATAGTGATAGTATTGTTGCCCGTCGTGATATCGTGGAACCCACTCGCATACGACCTGCTGCTACCCAGTGTGTACAGCGCATCGTTGAGGAAGCCCAAACGCTTGCCAGCATATTGATCAGCAAGGGCCGTGACAGCAGCCCATGCAGGTGAACCAACGCTGGTACCACCAACTGCTATAATATAGGTTGACCCTTGCAAGCTAGCAACAACTGGCACGCCTGTCAGATTGTCTGCATCAAAGGCCACATCTGGAACACCGCGACCACTAAGTCCTGTGATAGCCTTCTGGTAACTTGGCACAGGGAACAGAGTGCTGATACCACCGCCAGTAGCTCCACCATTTACATTGCTTTCGTTCCACGTCGTTTCACCGACATACTTGCCAGCACCAACGGTAGCATTAAGCGTTGTACCACCAACACTTGTTACCAATGGATCGGCTGCAGGTAGGTTTACACCCTTTCCTTCAGTGTAGAAGCCACCACTACAATTAAGGACGGCTGCTCCCGAATCGCCCGATGATGCAAAAAGTGTGATGCCTTTTGCACGTGCGCTACTAAACACGAGTTGCTCCTGCTGAAGATAGGCCGAGCCAAAGCAAGTTTCGCCCAAACCAAAGCTTTGTGAGATCACATCGCCGAGATTATGGTCAACAGCATATTTCGTGGCTTGTAGCAGACCCGACAACTCCGCATCAGGGGTTGTAGCAAAGTCAACATTCGCCAGAACAAGATCAATGGTAGCATCAGGCGCGAGCGAATGGACAGTTTCTATGTCCAATGCTGTCTCTACATATGCGTTTGGATTGACAGAGGGTGGGCTAAATGGTGAGAAGACGTTGATCTTGGGATCCTTCAAACCATAGAGCTGATCGTAGAGATGGACATCGCTTGCCAATGAGGTGCTTGTAGCACCATCAATGAGAACTACTGTGCGACCTTTTCCTGTAATACCTGCATTGAGCAACGGTTGAATGTTATAGGCATTCCGAATTTGCTGCGGACTATAGCAGCGTGGCTCTACATCGCTTGTTAAGCATGGAGGGATTGTAGCCGCTTTTGGTCGTGAGATGTTACCATTCACCACGCGCAGTTTTTGTGCTTTTTTCCAAAGTGGAACAATTGGAAAAGCCATACTGGGATTAAATTTTACTCTACCACTCGTATTCGTGGCAGCATGAGCAACTGATACATTCGCGGTGCCAAACAGAGTTAACGAGAACAAGGCAATCAACACACAAACGAAGCAAGAAAGGCGTCCCAGGAAATGTGGCCTATTCATGAACCGATTCTCCTAGTGTAAGAGGACATAGTATCCTCGCCTATTAAACGGTGGTAATAGTTTTATGCGCCTCGAAGAAAATGTGGGTATCGTGTGGGGGAAACACTAAAGCTAGAAGCCAGAGTATGATGGTTGTATTTTCTACCCCTACTATAAGATACTCAACAGGAATATGCTTTGTCAAGCCATTTTCGGTGTTTCAACTACATTTGCGACAGTTTTCCATCCTTTAAGGGAAATAGGGAGACCGCTCCCTTCATCATTCCTCGAATGCGCTTACCTTCATCATTCCCCGAATGCGGTTGGGGTATCCCTTACATCTAGGGTCCTTGGTAAAAATGTAGGGGAAACTGCAAGGGTCTCCCTGCATGTTCACATATTTGACACATCATTATGGAAAACAATACAATCACTGTAAGAATTTTACATAAATTAATCAGTGTAAACGTATTCCTCATATATTCTGTAAAGGACCCTTAACATGCAACAAGCGTCATCAGAACGACCGAAACGACCCGACGAGCCACTACCAGAGACTCGCGAGGTAGCTCCTGGTATCTGGAAGCTTACCGTCCCGATTCCATTTCCCCTCCGCACGGTCAATATTCATGCGCTTGTGGGAAAAGATGGCAATTGGGCGATTGTCGATACAGGGATGGGAACCCCTGATGCACGCGTCGCCTTTGCTGCTGGTTTACAACGTGCTGGCTTAAATATTGACAAACTACAGGCCATTGTACTCACACATCATCATCCCGATCACGTTGGTCTTTCGGGCGAACTACATGAGCAGAGCGGCGCGAAGGTCTACATGCATCCTATTGACGAAGAGAGTGTACAGCTTATCTGGTCGGGTACCATGCCTGAACGCTTTGGTCGCGTCTCCGGCTTTTTCACCAAACATGGACTTCCACAAACGTCACTTTGGCTCAACCGTGTAGACCGCGAGGAATCACGTCGTATCCTCAGCGTACCCCCACATACAGCATTCACGCTCGTCAACGATGGTGAGTACCTTGACCTTGTAGGCGAACGTTACCGTGTGATTTGGACACCCGGCCATGCTGATGGACAAATTTGTCTTTTCCGCGAAAGGGATGGTGTCTTTCTGGCTGCCGATCACGTCTTGCCGCGCATTACGCCCAATATCGGCCTGTATTCGGAGCATGACCGTAACAATCCACTCGGCGACTACCTCGCGTCGTTAGAGAAGGTCTCGAAGCTTCCCGCAAGCATCGTTCTTCCTGGACACGGTGAACCCTTCATTGGACTCGCGGAACGTACACAGGAGATCACAGAGCATCACTACGAACGTGAGGACCAGTTGCTTGCCATGATCGTCGAGCAGCCGCAAAACGCCTATCAGCTTACCGAGCGTCTCTTCCGCAATCGCCACTTGAACAATGACGAAACAAAGCGCATGGCAGTCGCCGAAGTGCTAGCACACCTTGAGCACATGAGATACAACAAGCGCGTAGAACAAGTATTGACTGAGGACGGCATCGTTCTATACAAAAGCATATAGCTCATGCTGTATATATGTTATTATAAGGTTGGGCATGGCTGGTATTATCCTAGCCATACTCAAGCCTATAATAACATATATACATTTTTTACATGTATAATAGTAACAAAAATCGTCTTCGACATATCAATATTATCCTTTATAGTAGGCACAGAGCTAAATCACTTGTATTTCTAAAATGTGCATGCTATACTCACTAACGGCAGTGAGGTTGTGACGCCGCACTACAGGCCCAACAATACTCTATTGTGGCGGTGGTAGCGACGCCTATCAGCGTTGTAAGGAGGATATTAAAACCTATGGCTGAAGACAAAACCGAATCCACAGCGAATACTATTGGTCGGCAGGAACTGGTCAAACGCATTGCCAAGCAAGCAAATCTCACACAGAAGCAAGCAGCTGACGTACTGGAAGTGACTCTTGACTCCATCCGTGAGGCTCTCCAGGAAGGCAGCGAGGTACGATTAGTAGGTTTTGGCTCCTTTAAGGTGCGTCAGAGCGCAGCCCGTAAAGGTGTCAACCCACGCAACCGCGAAACAATTGAAGTGCCAGCGAAAGATCGCGTGCGCTTCACCCCTGGTAAAGAACTCTCGGACGCCATCACTAAAAAGTAGTTTCTATTGTTTCTCGCTGCCGATAAACACATCTCTAGGATAGAGATACAAGCCAGAGGCGTGGCAATCCAGTATAGCTGAGTTGCCACGCCTCTGGCTTCTTTTCATTCTCTTTTTCCAATTTCTCTGTATCGGGAATAATAACGATATATCGTTACGTTATTAATAGCAGATAACGATATATCGTTATCTTAAAGAAATTAGGAGAAAGAAAAAACATGATGAACTACAGAAACTTTGGACCACGATTTAACAGAGGCGAATGGAACGGCCCTCGCTTCTTCCAAGGACACGAACGTCCCGAACACGAACATCAGGGACATGGACACCCAGGACATAGGCATGGCGAAGGCCATCATCAAGGTGGTCACTGGCAACAGCCCACGCCAGAGCAGCAAGTCCTGCGGAGCACAGCATTAGAAGTCGCACGACTCTTTGCTATCGCTGCTCGTACTGGGTACGGCGACGCCGAGAAACAAGCGCAACTGCGCGGGTTCTTAGAGCGTTCACGCAAAGAATTGCTTGATCTCATCTCTGCCAACACGCAGAGCAATCAAGCAACAAGCACCGAAGAGAACGCACCCGAAGTCGCACAAGCGTAATGTGCTTTACAAAACACAAGAAAACAGCCTGTTAAGAAAAATCTTAACAGGCTGTTTTCTTGTGTTCATGCTATTATATGAATGTATATTTCTATGGAAGGCAGGGATACCTATACATGTCTCCACGTCTCACAGATTGGAGTATTGCGCTTGCTACAATGCTTGCCTTTCTACTTGGCCTTATCAGCCTGATAAGTGGTCTGCCGCAAGCATGGATTATTTTCGCGCTGCATGGCATAGCTGGTCTCTGGCTTTTGCTACTTTTATGGGGCAAACTACGCCGCGTTTGGCCTCGCCTCGTTCAGCCAAAAAAATGGGACCGCCGTACTCTCTTTGGGGGGCTGGCACTTTTATTTGTATTATTAGCACTTGGTTCTGGTATCTGGTGGGTTAGTGGCGGTGAGTGGTATATCGCTGGCTTTAATCTTTTGAACTGGCATATCGCCCTAGGATTTGTGCTTACCGCCGCAATCACGTTTCACATGCTTGCACGTTTCAAATGGCTACGCAAACGCGACATCGCTAGTAGGCGTCGTCTTCTGCACTTTGGTACGCTAGTGCTTGGCGGGAGTCTTCTCTGGCCTACACAACAAGCCACTGAACGCATACTTCGTCTATCAGGCGCGGAACGTCGCTTCACTGGGTCGCGTGAAAGTGGAAGCTACGCAGGTAACGCCTTTCCCACCTCAAGCTGGGTTGCGGACCAGCCTCGACCTATTGACATACAAACGTGGCAATTGGCAGTGAGTGGTGCTATTGCTCATCCGCGCACTCTATCTTATGACGAATTGGTGTTGGCTGGCGATACATTAGAGGCAACGCTAGACTGTACTGGCGGCTTTTACAGCACTCAACGTTGGCAGGGTATGAATATTGGTCGCCTCCTTGATACTATTGGCATCAACAATGATGCTCAATACGTCAGTTTTGTCTCCATAACAGGCTACCGTTGGAGCCTTCCGCTCGCTGAGGCACGCAATGCTTTATTAGCAACTCACCCCGGTGACGAACCGCTCTCCCACGATCATGGTTTTCCGCTACGTCTGGTTGCCCCCGGTCGGCGTGGTTTCGAGTGGGTCAAGTGGATCGTGCAGATCGAAGTCCTAACGGGACCCGACCCTGAGCAGGTTGTGAGTATTTTCACAAGCAGCTTTAGCGATAAGGGACGTGGGATGTGACATCTTAGTCTCTAATCGTATCGCCAGCACTTTTCAAGTCTTTGATAACCGCCTGCTTCGTTACAAAAACCGAAAAGAGCATAATATACAGAGCAAAATAACAGATATTTCTTACTATAGCATAGTCTCCGCGAATAGGGTAAAATAGAGACAAAGCAGAAGAGACACACGGCCGTGGACATCAAGGCTTCATCACATACGATGTGGTATGGCAGGGAAGACAAAAAATGACACGCAACACTTGCTATTTATGTACGATTAAGAAGATAAGGGGGGCCTATGGCGATCAGTAACGCGACACTCGCCGGCTTGACTCGCACACAACTCCTGGAGATGCACTATAAAATGGCACTCTTGCGCCGCTTTGAAGAAAAGAGTGCGGAAGAATATACACGCGGCAAAATTGGCGGCTTCATGCACCTGTACATAGGACAAGAGGCCATTGGCGTTGGCAGTATTACCACACTTCGTCCCAATGACAAAATCCTGTGTAGTTACCGCGAACATGGACACGCTATCGTCAAAGGTATGGACCCCAACGCGGTCATGGCGGAACTGTTCGGCAAAGTCACTGGTTGCAGCAAGGGCAAAGGCGGCTCCATGCACATGTGGAGCAACGAACTCGGCATCTATGGCGGCAACGGCATCGTTGCGGCACAACTCCCCATCGCGGCTGGCGTCGCATTCGCCGCAAAATATCAAGAGCAAGACACCGTTGTTGTCTGCTTCTTTGGCGATGGTGCCGTTGACGAGGGAGCCTTCCACGAAGCCCTCAACCTAGCGGCACTCTGGAAGTTACCCGTTGTCTATATTTGTGAAAATAATCAGTACTCAATGGGCATGGCTGTCGAAAAAGCATGGGCCATTAGTGACCTGCTTCCACGCGCAGCCGCATATGGTATCCCCGGCTCACAAGTTGATGGCATGGATGTGCTTGCTGTACATGAAGCTGCACAAGCGGCTGTCGAATACGCTCGTAGTGGAAAGGGTCCCACTCTGCTCGAAATAAAAACCTATCGCTTCCGTGGTCACTCCATGACCGACCCTGCCTACTACCGCACACGCGAGGAAGAGCATAGTTGGCGTACTACCCGTGACCCCATTGGCATCTTTGAGAAATTACTGCTGGAAAGCGGTATTGCCACACAAGCGGAGCTTGATGCGAACGACGCAAAAGCCACGCAGGTAGCAGAAGACGCCGCCGAGTTTGCGGAGAATAGTGCCGACCCTTCGTTAGAAGACCTGTATGCGGACATCTTGGTCGATAACTCTACCGCTATTACTCATCGACACAAACAATAAATACAGACGTATTTAGGCTGCTCCCCTGAATACAAGAAAGACATAGAGAATTATGCGTACAATAACGTACCGCGACGCGCTTCGTGAAGCTATCCGAGAGGAAATGCAGCGCGATGAGCGTGTATTTATCCTGGGCGAAGATATCGCTGGCTACGGCGGTACTTACGCCGTCACCAAAGGCTTATTTGAAGAGTTTGGCGAGAAGCGAGTACGCGACACCCCACTCGCTGAAGAGGTCATTACAGGTGCCACCATTGGTGCCGCGCTCGGTGGTCTACGGCCCATTCTTGAAATCATGACCATTAACTTTAGCCTGCTTGCCAGCGATATGCTCATCAACAATGCCGCCAAATTTCGCTATATGTTTGGTGGTCAACCCGCCCTTCCACTCGTTGTGCGTATGCCCGGTGGCGGTGGCGCGCAGCGTGGCGCGCAACACTCACAGATGCTTGAGACCTTCTACGCCCACATTCCTGGCCTGAAAGTCGTCATGCCCGCAACGCCATACGATGCGAAAGGCATGCTTAAATCGGCGGTGCGTGACCCCGATCCAGTTCTCTTCATCGAACACGAGCTGCTCTACAACGTCAAAGGCGAAGTGCCTGACGAAGGCGTGGAATACACCGTTCCGCTGAACGAAGCCGAGGTCAAACGTGTCGGCCGCGACGTGACCATCATCACCTTCTCGCGCATGTTCCACATCACCATGCAGGCAGCAGAAGACCTGGCAAAAGAAGGCATCGAAGCCGAAGTCATCGACCTGCGTAGCATTCGCCCCATCGACATCGACCTGATTGTTGATTCCGTTAAAAAGACAAATCGCGTCGTCATCGCCGAAGAGGGTTGGAAATACTACGGCACTGGACAGGGCTTAGCCGCGCTCATCTACGAATACGCCTTTGACTACATGGACGCACCCATTCAACATGTGACAGGTGCCGACGTACCCATGCCCTACTCGAAGGTGCTAGAACGCGCAGCACTTCCCAAGAAGGCCGACATTATCAACGCAGTAAAAGCAATCGTGCCAGCCGCCGTTGCACATAGATAAACAAAACAAACATCGGTCCCTACAACACAGGTAAAGAAAAAATGAAAACAGTAGAAATGCCCAAAATGGGCGACACAATGGAAGAGGGCAAAATCCTGCGCTGGCTCAAGCAAGTAGGCGAGCCAGTCAAGAAGGGTGAACCCATCGCGGAAATCGAAACCGACAAGGTGAATATCGAAGTCGAGTCATTTTCGAGTGGCGTACTACGGAAGATTCTGGTAGAGGAGGGCGCGTCTGCTGCGATTGGAGCGAGTATCGCACTGGTGGGTACAGCCGATGAAGCACTCCCCGGCGAAGCTGCTCCTCCCGTAAACAACGTAGGCGTCGAGAAAGCTGCCGACGCTCCAAAGTCGGTGCCAGTTGACGGTAACTACACGGTGAAAGAGTCGTCTTCCTCTCCCATTGGCAACGGACAGACGCAGGTTGTACACCAAGAGGCCGCCGCCCAAACAGCCGAGCGTGGACGTATCTTCATCTCACCACTCGCCCGTCGCCTTGCCGAAGAGCATAAACTAGACTATACGAAAATCAATGGCACAGGTCCTAACGGACGTATTCTCAAGATGGACGTAGAGGCAGCCGTTGCGACTCCCTCTGTCGCGGCTCCAGTTGCGGCATCAGCACAATCAACACCAAGTACTCCTATACTGCCACCTGCTGAAACATACGTTACACCAAAGGTAGAGCCAGAGGTTGTGACACCAACGCCTATAGCGGCAAGCAGTAGCGATGTTGTGGAAATTCCGCTCACTGCCATGCGGCGCACGATTGCCAAACGGCTCTCGCAAAGCATGCAGACCGCGCCACATTTCTATGTCACCAGCGTCATTGATACAGGCAAGCTAGCGGAGTTGCGTAAGCAGATCAACGAGTTTGCGGCGAAAGACAAGACGCCCATCAAGGTCAGTTTCAACGACCTGATTATCAAAGCAGTCGCACTCACGCTGGTACGGATGCCAGAGGTCAATGTCTCCTTCGCCGAAGACCGCTTGCTTCAGAAAAAACAGGTCAATGTAGGTGTCGCAGTAGCATTGGAACAGGGCTTAATTGTACCCGTGGTGCGGAATGCCGATCAGCGTAGTATGCTGAATTTAGCGCGCGAGACAAAGCGTTTAGCTGAGGCTGCGCGTCAGGGTAAGCTACGTCCAGAGGATTTCAGTGGTGGTACCTTCACGGTTAGCAATCTTGGCATGTTCGATGTAGATAGCTTCACTGCTGTCATCAATCCACCCGAATCGGCAATCCTTGCCATCGGGTCCATCACACCCACACCGGTTGTCGTCGATGAACAGGTTGTCGTGCGTGACCGTATGAAGGTTACGCTCTCCTCCGACCATCGCGCCATAGATGGAGCTATTGCCGCCCGCTTCTTACAAGAGGTGAAACGCCTGTTGGAAGAGCCATTCGGGTTGTTGGTGTAAACAATGCCAGAAGATTTTATGTTCACACAGGTTATTAACGGCGTAACGCTTGTCCTGCTACGTGGCAACATCGTAGAGGTGCAAGCGGACGCCATCGTCAACGCGGCAAATTCTGCTCTTATGGGCGGTAGTGGTGTTGATGGTGCTATTCATCAGGCTGGTGGACCAAGCATCATGGCTGAATGTAGACGGTTGCATGGCTGTCCTACCGGAAGCGCGGTAGCAACAACGGCGGGTCGCTTGCAAGCACAATACGTCTTTCACGCGGTTGGGCCAGTTTATCATGGACGTGACGAGGATGCACGTCTGCTTGCCAGTGCCTACAAAAGTTGTCTGGCCTTGGCGGAGGAACGCTCACTGAAAAGTATCGCGTTCCCCTCGATCAGCACAGGAGTATATGGCTATCCGCTCGACGAGGCTGCTCCTATCGCGTTAGGAACAGTCATCGAGCACATTCAGCATCCAACCAGTTTACAACAGGTGATGTTCGTTTTATTCGGGAACGACTCGTATAGTGCTTACAAAAATGCACTAAGTGTAATAAACTAGACCCCTACTAGTCTGCCAATCTTCAAGTGAGGGATGTCGTAGGGACCCGATTGATCGCGTCCGAAGCGCAATGAATTGCGCGAGTTCCTTAGTGGCACGCGTGATGGAGAGGATCTCGCCCAATTCATTGGGCGAGGACGTCATAAATGCGGTCCCTACGAAACCATCAAATGAAGATTGGCCGACTACTACAGGCGGTTATAGAATAACCTATAAATATTCATAGGATACACAAAACATGGCAAACGATATCAAATCACCACAAGAAATTGCGCTTATGCGTGCATCCGGTTTGCTAGTCTGGCAAGCACATCAAGTGGCAGCAGAATTAGTGAAGCCGGGAGTCTCCACCAGTGAGATTAACGCGGCAGTCGAAAAGTTGATTGCAGACAATCATGCGGAGGCACTTTTCAAAGGCGTCCCTGGTCCAAAGACACCATTTCCTGCCGCCGCCTGTATCTCTGTCAATGAACAAATTGTTCACGGTATCCCTGGTGCGCGCCGTTTACAAGAGGGCGACATCGTGAGTATCGACATTGGATGCAGACTAAATGGTTGGTGTGGTGATGCTGCCGTGACACGTCCTGTCGGCAAGATCAACGCTCGCAAGCAAAAATTGCTTGATGTAACGGAAGCGTCTTTGCATCGTGCCATAGAGCTTATTCCACAGCGTCGCAAATGGAGCCAGATTGCTAAAGAGATCGAGGCATACGTCAAACGTTCAGGCTTCTCGGTTGTCGAGGGACTGGTTGGACATAGCATTGGACGCGAGTTGTGGGGACCCGTACAGGTACCCAACTACTACACGCGTCAATACGAGTTGTATGGTGATTTTGAGCTAGTGCCAGGAGTTGTCATAGCGATTGAGCCAATGGTCAACATGGGCATCAAAAATTATAAAATGCTTGACGATGGTTGGACAATTGTCACGCAGGATAATCAACCAAGCGCGCATTTCGAGCACACCATCGCCATTACCGCCTCCGGCCCACAGTTGCTAACAGCAGGGCCAGACGGGAAAGCTTGGGCTGCGTAAGAGAAACCGTTATAACCTTGTTATTTAACATCAGGGAGGCAAAGATGCCAACACGCGAAGTTATCTTACACACCTTGACACAAGAACAGGAAAAGTTGCTAGTTCGTTATCGAATGTTTACATCGGCAGAACTGGAAATGGCGTGTACTGCAAGCGAAGCACCTGATGGAAAAGATTGGCGTCCCAAAGATCATCTGGTTCATCTTATTCGGATTGAGCGAGCGTTTCAAGGGATGGCACAACGCACACTCAAAGGTGCAGATGATCCAGTGGGTTTCAACAGCATAGGGGCAAAGAACCGTGAAGAGGTGTTAGGCTGGATTCATCAGAACAATCAGGACCACATCAATGCTCATTATGACGACTCCCTGGAAACCATCATTACTGAGTATGTGACTGCGCGTAATGATACCTTAGACCAGATTGGGCACTTGACAGATGAGCAATTAGCCATGACTATTCCTGGCGCACCCTGGGGCGATGGCACTATTGGTGGTGTGCTTATGGCAAATGCTCAACATGGTACAAGACATCTCGCTTGGGTGGAAGAGGGACTCAAGAATAAAAACTAGGCATGGATGAGGTACAGATAGTACCTGCACCTCATCCATGCCTAGTTTTTATTCTTCTTTTAGAGCTTTTCTGAGTTCGCGCACGAAGCCAAACGCGCCTTGCATCCACGTCATCTTTGGCTCTTCAGCCTTTTTGCGCTTTGCCGCCTCTTGCTGCCGCCGAATAGCATCGGCTATCACGGCAGCGCGTTGCTCCTCAGCACGTAGACTATCATATGCGGCCCGTCGGGTCGTACTGCTTAACACCCCGTAAGCTTCATTGAGTTGCTTGATACGCGTATCTTTTGCCTGCTTGTTCAAATCAGGGTGATGCAACCGCACAAGACGACGATACGCCGCTTTGATCTGCTCAGGCTTCGCGTCTGGCGACACCTCTAATCGTGCATAATAATCCGGTACTAGCATACCCTAACCTTCCTCAACTTCCCGTACTGCCAAAGCCGCCACGTCCCTTACCTACGCTATCAACCTCATCCCAGACAACATGCGTCACTGGCACAAACATACCTTGTGCGATACGCTCTCCGCGCTGTATCGTGACTGCCTCATCGCGGAAGTTGTACACCTAAATCATCAACTCATCGCCTTCACCACAATAATCCTGGTCAATCACGCCTACACCATGTGGCACCAGCAATCCTTTACGACGCGGTGTGCTACTACGCAGTGTCAAAAGGAGCATATAGCCAGGTGGTGTTTGTACAATCACGTTGCCTGGAATATAGCCAAGTTTGCGTGGCGCAATCTCTGTTTCCTCGCGGCACACCAGGTCAAAACCAACCGACCCAGCCGTCGCATATGTGGGTAGAGGTAAACTTGCGTCGATACGTTTAATCGTTACATGTAGCTGTTGTGCGTCCATACTCATGCATACTATTTTACCACAACGCGACAAATTGCGCCCACTCAATTTTTGCTACGTAAAACAAACTATCTCAATATTTGTGCTTTTTGTTCATTGACATAATTGTCTACTGCCACTTTCGTAGTGTCTCAAACGTATAAATAGGAAGGAGAATTATATTCTTTCTGAAAACTGGGACAAATGGGCCTCTAAGGGACTAGAATGATAGGCCAAGATGCGTTATAATGAAGGCATGGAATATTTTCCGGTCTCATACTGTTTTACTATGTGTATTTGAAAAACACAGCGAAACAGGATGCATGTCCTTGATTTCCTCCCAGTGACACGTAGTCAAAACATTCCGCTTACAACGGCTTGTTTTTTCTGGGTGTAAGACCGGACTGACGAACGACGTATCTTGCTGCTTAGGATACTACTTTTCATGGAGGGCGCACAATGATTGACTTAGAGCGTGCCATGACGGGAACAACGCTTACCTTGAATAACACAGAAGCCGCGACTGGTCTTGAGAAGCCGTTCGACATTGTTGAACAGCTTTTTCCGAAAGACCTCGACTATACGCAAGAAGAGGTGGAAGAGGAGGAGAAAGACGAATCAGAACTTGAAGAAGACCTGACGAGTTTAGAACCAGCCTCTCTGGAGATGGACGACCTGCCCGAAATGCAGGAAGACATTCCACAAGAAACGCCAGAAATGGATACCGAGCCTCTCCTCCCAGCTATTCCCGCCACAGCACTCGCACCAGAAACGGAACCACCTGCACGTCGCGCTATGATGCGTCGTCGCCGCTCAGAAGAGCAAGACGAGAATGCAGCTAATGCTACCGACGCAGGCGAGTCCGATGCCGTCATGACCTACCTACGCGAAATTGGTCGCGTCCCGATGATTACACATGATCGAGAAATCGACCTTGCGAAACGCATCGAGAACGGTGATCGAGACGCACGAAAGCAATTTGTACTCGCAAATCTGCGCCTCGTGGTCAGCATTGCCAAACGGTATGTCGGACGTGGCCTTTCACTCCTGGACCTTATCCAGGAAGGAAATATTGGGCTTATTCGTGCCGTCCAACGTTATGATTGGCGTCGAGGCCATCGTTTCTCCACACATGCCACATGGTGGATTCGCCAGGCCATCAGTCGTGCAGTTGCGGACAAAGGCCGCACTATTCGTCTCCCCGTCTACGTTAATACAGCACTGAACCGTATTCGTCGTGAACGGCAACGTCTCCTTCAGGAGCTTGGGCGTGAACCAAGCGAACTTGAGTTGGCGGAAGCTACCGGTTTAGACCCCATTCGTATGGTTGAGCTGCAAGCCGCTCCTGGTGCTCCTGTCTCGCTAGAACTTCCCGTCGGCGAGGACGAAGAGCAAGAGTTGGGCGATGTCTTAGCCGACACCAAATCCGCCTCACCAGAGGATATAGCCACCACCCAAACGCTCAAGGACGAGGTACAACGCGTTCTTAAATCGGTCCTTACTCCACGCGAACAACTTGTTTTACAGTTGCGCTTTGGTTTGGGCAATGGTCAAGCACATCCACTCGAACAGGTTGGACGCGAACTGGGCATCACCCGCGAACGTGTACGCCAAATCGAAGCTGGTGCGCTCGCAAAACTACGTCAACCACCCGTACTGGACCGCTTGCGCGGCTAGACGGTATCCTGATAAGGACAGAACAAAAAGCACTGCGTCAATTGGTTTCTCCGGCTGACGCAGTGCTTTTTTGCTATTTATTAAGCTCATGTTGGCGCAAATGTTGTAGTTATAATGACATACGCGTAGAACAAAAAGGTGAGCGTGTAAAATTGCGAAGCCCACAACACTGTCTTGTTCCTGGTTTGCCAACCATATAATAATGCCGCCAACACAAGCCCAATAGAGAGGCGTCCACAAGATACAAACTCTCGATACGAGTCCGGTGCCATAAATGTTACGAGCGCAAGGTGCAGAGTCCAGATCACAAGCACACTACTCCAACGTCTTTTCACCACTTCTATAAGCACAAATATCCAACTAGCTACCGTAGGCACAAACATAAGGACGAAGAGATGCCAAAACAGCGTTTGCTCACGAAAAAAGATAAATAAGCCCTCAAAGGGGATATGCTCAAATGGCGGTGCATACTTGACTCCTGTTTCCCCAAATATTTTCCACAACAGTCCGTACCAGAGCACAAGAGGTAAAAAAGCGAAGAGTCCTAGACGCGTGACCTCACTCCACCGTGTGTGAAATACAAAAAAGATTGCGTATCCCAAGGGAAAAAGTACGGCGGTGTCACGCGATAATGTTGCCAATCCCATACTTATTGCGGCAGCAGTCACATATCTTTTCTCTAGTAGCAGCAACCCTAAACAGACAAGCGCATAGGTAAACGGTTCTGTCGTATCAAAGACAAACGCTGCCGTTTCTCCAAAGTAGAGACCGAGCGCAAGACTGAACCACGGTGATAGGCCATACTTTGTGAGCAACTGTGCTGCTATTTCGACGCTAAGTACGATTGCTAGGAAATTGACCAGTAAAAGCATATACGGCACAAGGGCGGATTGACCCGCACTAAGCACAAAGACGACGAGCGCATACACAATGCGTTGATAGCGGTAGGGTGGTTTATCCAAGAACGGCGCGGCATGTAGAGGGTCACGCGCTATTTGATAGTAAAACTGTCCGTCATAGCCTGGATTAGCACTTGGAATATGCAATGCAAAGCGCGTCCCTAAATGGACATAGCTCATCGCGGTATAGTGATGAATTCCTGTTATTGTGATAAAAAAGAGGATGTAGAGGAGAGCAACAACGAACGAAGGTCTAAACCAGAAAGATGGTGAATGCCGCCATGTGACATTCACCAAAGGGAAAGCTACAGGATTGTTCACGAACGCTTGCCCAGGTCGCGTTCAACATGAATCACATCCTTGATCTTTTCCAGGCGTGCGAAAAGCCGTTGCACCTGATCCATATCGTTGACCTCTAATGTGGCATTCACAATAACCAGTTCATGGTTTTTACTTCGGCTTGCGCTTATATGCGTGCTTACCGAAGTCATATTCACACCTACATCCGATACAACAGTAGCGATATCACGGATTAGACCTGAGCGGTCACGCGCCTGAATTACAACGGGCGCAAGATAGCGTGTTTGAGTCATACCTTGCCAGCTTACATTGATGATACGCTCCTGCTCACGTTCACGGTAGCGATTAAGGTTGTGGCAATCGGCCCTATGCACAATTACCCCTTTGCCGCGACTGATAAAGCCCACAATGTCATCACTGGGCAAAGGACAGCAGCAATTTGCCAGCTTTGTCAGCAAGCCACTAACGCCTGCGACCTGTAAGCTTGCCGATCCACCCTGCTTGGGCGTTGTTGTCGGCAGACTTAGCGCGGTTTCTTGCTCTTTTGTCTCTTTGCCTTCGCGCAGTTGCCAGCGTTCAGTTACCTTGACCGCCGCTGGATGGGGACGTATATCATCGGCCCCGATAGCGGCCAGCAAGTCATCAAGCTCGGTCATGCGATATTCTTCGCACAACCATTTTCCAGCATCCTCGTTTATACTTTCAATACCGCGAACACTCAAGGTTTTTAGTTCGCGATCCAGCCGTTCGCGCCCAATCTGGATATTGATATGACGCTCGTGAATTTTCAGGTAGCGACGTATCTTGCTTTTGGCGGCGGCTGTACGCGCAAAATTGAGCCAATCCCGTGTTGGGTGTGCGGTACGGCTGATAATAATATCGACGACCTCGCCACTTCTTAGCTCATAATCGAGGGGCACCATGCGCGTCACAAGACGATCACCATCGCCGTTCTCGGAGTTCGTGATGATACGCGCTCCCGCGCAACTATCTCCAATTTTCGAGTGAACGCGATATGCGAAATCAATTGGAGTCGAGCCTACTGGCAGGTCTTTCACCTCGCCACGCGGAGTAAAGATAAAAATTTGCTCCTGAAAGATATCGTCCTTGACTGCCTCGACAAAATCAGTATCACTTGTGCTAGAGGAATGCATTTCACGTTGCCACTCCGTCATTTGACGTAGCCATGACAGCAACTCTTTTGCCGAGGACGACGCGCTATCACCTACATCCTTGTAATGCCAGTGCATCGCTACCCCATATTCTGCCATCTCGTGCATCTCATGCGTGCGTATCTGCACCTCCACTAGATGGTCGTCTTTACAGAAAATGGTTGTGTGCAACGCACGATAGCCATTGGGCTTGGGATTGGCGATGAAATCTTTGATGCGGCCCTCTTTGGGCTTCCACAAGCTATGTACATGCCCTAGCGCGACATAACAATCTTGCGTCGTATCTACCAGGATACGAAACGCGATCAGGTCATGAATCTGACTGATATCAACCGCTTTTTTGATTTCTTCCAGGCTTTCGACCTCGTTCGCACTTCGATGTAGCTTCTTATAAAAGCTGTAAAGATGCTTGACACGCCCCGATACTTCAGCCTTGACCCCGATAGCCTTCATCTCGTCACGTAGAATGGTGCAAACGTCCTCAACATAGGAACGCCACTGCTTGCTCTCTTCCTCCACCTCGTCACGTACCCACGCATACTTATCAGGCTCTAGGACGCTAAAGGCCAGGTCTTCCAGTTCGCTCTCGACACGAGACATACCAAGGCGACCCGCGAGTGGTGCGTAAATCTCGCGCGTCTCCAACGCCATTGTCAATGTTTCTTGCTGGTCGCCCTGATATGAGCGTACATTAATAAGGCGCATCGCATGAAGACGATACGCCAGCTTCATCAGTACAACTCTGGGGTCATCCGCCATAGCGATAAACATCTTACGCACCGTCTCGGCCTGTTGCCGACGCATTGCCTCCCGTACACGGCGTTTTTTATTCTCTGCTGGTGTGCTTTGCCCTACCTCATCACGCTCATCTCCCACCTTTGCCGCGCTCGCGCCAGCCACACTTTGCTTCTTGCGTTCAAGAATATTTAGCCGCGACATGCTTCCGACGATACGTGCCGTTGGTGCTCCAAGCTCACGCTCCACATCCTCAAGAGAGAGCAATTCAGCGTCCACTGCCTCAAAAACAAGGCCAGCCGCAACGCCAACCGCGTCAGCATGCATGAGTTGTGCGAGAATTGTAGAAATTGCCAGCGCATGTTCTAAAGGGGGAATAGGGCGTACACCAACAACACCTTTGCACGTCTCCTGTGCAAGGTGAAGAGCCTCAATGACACGATTAACCTCGGTTGGGTTCATGTACCGTCGTACCAAGGTCAAAAGCCGCTCGATTTCCGCTAAAGAGTCTGGCGGTGCCGCATATTGTTCTACAAATCTCTCAACCATAGTGTTACTGCATTCTTACCAATCATATATGTTAGCATCAACGGACGCCCACAGTTTCTCGACATTCATATTCCGTGGGTCTGACCATACACAAATTACTTCCCACTCACGGCACGCTCTACGCTCACCACATTCTTCACCTGACGTAGACGGCGGAATATACGCTCCATCTGGTCATGCACCCCATTCGCGGCCACTATTTCTAGTGTAGCGGTAATTATAGCTTTCTGCAATGCTGTATTGGTCATAGACGTGACCATTGTCATGTTTACACCAGCATCCGCAACCACTGCCGCTACGTCTCGCAGTAGGCCAGAGCGGTCATGAGCCACAATTGTCACAGGTGTGAGATAGTGGTCTGGCTCGATCTGTAACCAGTTGACATCAACTAGCCCGTTCTTGCTACTCCGTCGCCGTTTTAGTGTACGACAATCGCTCCGATGAATCTGCATGCCCTTGCTTTGTGTAAATGAGCCAACAATTGAGTCGCCTGGAATAGGATAACAACAAGTGGCAAGGTTGACAGAACTTATCTGCTCGCTCTCGATCTTACTATGCCCATTTTTCTCATCTCGTGCCTTCGCACCGTCGAAAAGTGGCAAGTCATATTGCTGCAAAAAGGGCATCAAATGCCCCATCACCTGCTCTATCAACAGGTCCTCGCGTCCTAATGCGACATAGATATCTTCAAGTGTCGCGTACTGTTTAAGCGTCTCGTTTGCGGCGGCATCGTCGGTACGTAGTCGCTGCAAAAGTTGCTCCGTTTGCTCGTTTAGACCAGGAGTGCGTACAGCTTTGAGTGCCATATCTAGGCGTTCGCGCCCCAACTGCATGTTTATTTCGCGTTCATAGGTCTTCAGATAGCGGCAAATCTTGGTACGCGCCGCCGCCGTGCGCGCAAATGAAAGCCAATCGCGTGTTGGATGTGTGGTGCGGTTGACCATGATATCCACAATCTCGCCGCCCTTCAACTCGTAGTCAAGAGGAACCAGACGTGTTACCAGACGACCAGAATCATCCATATTAGTAATAATGCGCGCACCCGCGCAATGATCGCCTAAATCTGTATGAATACGGTATGCCATATCGAGTGGCGTTGAGCCACGTGGCAAGTCTTTCACCTCGCCCTTTGGCGTAAACACAAAAATCTGCTCTTGAAAGATATCGTCCTTGACCGCCTCCACAAACTCATCCGCTCCCTGTGGTAAAGAACGTTGCCATTCACGCAACTGCTCAATCCATCCAACCATCTGATGATAGGGAAGACCCCAACTGTTTGGCAAGTTCTTGTCCTTGCCAACAACACGCTCACGTAGATACCAGTAATTAGCGATTCCATAGTCGGCGGTACGCTGCATATCATAGGTGCGAATTTGGATTTCCGCTAGTTGATTGTCCAGGCAAAACACCGTAGTATGCAACGATTGGTAGCCGTTGAGTTTGGGCGTGGCAATAAAATCTTTGATACGTCCATCTTTGGGCCGCCAGAGCGCGTGAATATGACCGAGCGCGAGATAACATTCATGATCGGTATCGACCAGGATACGGAATGAGACAAGATCATGAATTTGACTCAGGGTACTACGCGCCTCACGCTCGTTTTCCACACCGTCCTCTTGACGTGGCATATCTTCCAGTTTATGATTGATACTCTCCAAATTTTTCCAGCGTACACCCACTTCCGCGTGAATACCTGCATGTTGCATCTCTTCACGCAACGTGCGACACACCTCATCAAGATAGGGTTGACGCCTCTGCATCTCCATGTTCACTTCACGTACTAGCCATGCATACTTTTCGGGTTCGAGATAGCTCAACACAAGGTCTTCTAACTCCCATTGCACAATCGCCATACCCAGACGACGCGCAAGAGGGGCGTAAATCTCGCCTGTCTCGCGCGCGGTACGCTCCTGCTGAGTAGGTTTCATGACGCTTAGAGTACGCATATTATGCAAACGGTCAGCTAGCTTGAGCACAACCACACGCGGGTCTTCTGCCATCGCTAGCAGCATCTTCCGCACCGTCTCTGTACGCTGACGACGTTTATCAATAGGGGAAGGTGTGGGATTATTTGGGGATGAATGTTCTTTATGCTGCTTCTCAGCAATGGCATCGAATTTTGTCACACCATCAACAATATTAGCAAGTGCAGGTCCAAATAAAGCACTCAGCTCTTCTAAAGAGTGATGCGTGTCTTCGACAACATCATGTAGCAGGGCCGCGATAATACCATCGGCATCAATACGCATACGTGCCACGAGGAGTGCGACTTCGAGCGGATGCTGGATATAAGGCTCACCAGAGCGACGTACAGCGCCTCCATGCGCCTCACGCGCCAACTCATAAGCACGTTGAATCCCTTCCAGGTCTTGCGGTGCCAAGTACTGTTGTGCTTCCGCTAGCAAGGTTTCAAGAGTGGTCTGTGATGGGATCAATTTCGTCTCCCGCGACACTGCGTTCATATGATAATGTCCAATTTTATATTATTATACGCTATAACGAATGAAACATATGCATAACAACATTCAAGTACAAATATTAACAAATGTTATTCCTCCATTATAGAGAGGATTGAACACCTGTCAAGCAGTATAGAATAAGTCCTATTTAAAGGATGAGGTCAATGATTAAATCGGATACTAAGTTGTCTTACTATAAGAAACATTATACCTGATGAGGCTTATTCCAGAAGAATGAAGGAGGGGGAAGAGGGAAACAAAAACGAGGCACCGCCAAGAACACCCCTTGACTTTGCCTCTTCGTTCTAAGCAACTGCTACACTCATCCACATATGCTAGATGAGTATCACCTCACATAGACTAGTTACGTGCTACACGTACCTTGTCATAACAGGTGCTACAGTAGACAGGACGATCATTCTTGGGCAAGAATGGGACCTGCGTCTCAGAACCACACTCAGCACAAATAACTGTGTGCATCTCTCGTGGCGCGCGTTCGGTTCGCCCATTACCGGACGCATTGCGGCGTGCGGTACGACAGGAAGAACAACGGGCGGGCTGGTTCAGCAGCCCTTTTTGCTGGTAAAACTCTTGTTCACCGGCGGTGAATACGAAATCATTTCCGCACTCACGGCATTTTAGGGTCTTGTCTGCGAAGTTCAACTAGGGACCTCCTTGTGATATGTTGGTAGTCCTCCGGGTCCATATCCCTGCAGAGTTCACCAATTGTTCGTTCCCCCTACCAGCGTGGGATGGAATACTTGGACGAGCACTGTTTTGCGAGACCGAGATGGGATACCGAAGAAAAGCATACACCATCCTTGCTTGTTTTACAAGGCATTTTGAGGCATATTGTTAGCTAGCTTACTCATTCTTTATGGTTTCTTTATACGATAGAGGATGAAGGGAAACAGGGAGACCGCAAAAATCTCCCCCACAGGTAGGGATTCACGAATATGTAGGGGAGACTTTTGCGGTCTCCCTGCGTTTTCACTAGTATCACCTTGTATCTATCCATAAGGGCTAAACCTCTGTTATTTCTTCTAGTCCTTCGTTATTACACAACAGGTGTAATTTTTGTTTGTGAGATTTTTATAGAAGAGAAAGGTAAAAATGAGTACTCCACGCACATCTCTTGAAAATCAGTCGCTTTCTTTCATAAAAAGAGGATGGTTCACACACTGTCAAAAGGTGACAGCTTCTTTAGAGATAAAGAAGCAGGTAGGCCACCTTCTTGTGCTTGATGGAGTACGAGCGGTCGCTGCTCTTGCTGTAGTATTGCATCATATCGTTTATCAGGTTGTTTTACCTCAACACTGGTCTGGTATTTGGCAACCATCGGGCAAACTTCAGACAATGGTTGCTGCCTTCCTAAGTTTTGGCGCATCAGGGGTTATTCTTTTTTTCCTGCTTTCTAGCTTCCTCTTATTCTTACCCTTTGCCAAAGTGTTATTATTTGATGAGGCATGGCCCTCCGTCTCGCGCTTTTATATCCGCCGCTTTTTTCGCATTCTTCCAGGATATTATGTGGCAATTCTCCTCATCGTTCTTTTTTTTCATCCCGACTTTTTGCAAGTTGCTAATAGATGGAAGCTGTTAGAATTTTTCACGTTCAGTATGCAGGCTCATGTACCAGAGCAGTTGAATGGTCCATTCTGGACTCTGGCTGTCGAATTCCAGTTTTACATGCTTTTACCGCTTATTGCCTGGATACTCGGTTTCATAGTTCGTCGTGGCCCTCTTCGTCAGCGTTTGCTTAAGCTGGTCGGTTGTCTGTTAGCCATACTAGGATGGGGACTCCTTTCACGTTGGTGGGGACTGTTTATTCCACCATCTGCGACCAGTTTTCCACAAAATATCTTAGCGCGTCTACAACCATACTATTACGGGGATAATGGAAAGTATTTTGAGTCTTTTGCGGTTGGAATGCTACTTGCCGTGCTTTACGTGTATACACAGCATGCTCCAAAGGGAGAAGTTGTGCGTAGAAAGCTCCAGCACTGGAATCTCTTGATGTTTCTCCTTGGTCTGCTCATGCTAGGCTTCCTTGCACTCTACGCTTTTTGTGTTCCCAATAACTCATATGGAGCAGCATTTGCTTTCCTTAACCCTTATAGAATGATGCTCAACCAGGTATATGCACAATGGCAATCTATAGGGTACTCTGTCTGTTATGGACTTTGTATATGTGCCCTGTTATATAATTCTGGTTTGCTCAAACATTCATTTGAGTGGGTTGTTTTACGTTGGATTGGCCTCATCTCTTTCAGCCTCTATATGTGGCATTTGCCCTTCCTCCTCCTATTTATGAACATAATGAGCCAGCAATCTCAAGGGAAAGAACATAGTGTTCAATTTGTTGCTCTGCTAGCGTGGGTTTTCTTTGTCATTTTTCCCATTTCACTTACACTTTATCGTTGGATTGAAATACCTGGAATGCGGTTGGGTGAGTTGCTTATTCGGAAAATCGAAACACTAAAAAAGAGAGACTCGACAGATATATCCAGATACCCTCCCACAAGAGAAAACTTCCGCGCCAGTTGACGAGAAAATCTCTTAGGGTGTAATCAAGCGAAAAACACATGCCCTTGACGCTAATGAGAAAATACCTGTAGCAATTCAGCGAAAAACATCTTCAGCAGCGAAACCGTTGTGTACTAACGATAAAGATTTAGAGATACATGTCAGCATTTTCATTTACAATTGACGCGGAATGTCCCGATACATGGGCGCGTGCAGGCACTCTTCAGACGCCACATGGCACCATTCAGACTCCTATCTTTATGCCTGTTGGTACACAGGCAACCGTGAAGAGTGTTGCCCCCGAAGAACTTCATGCAGTAGGGGCACAAATAATTCTTTCTAATACCTACCATCTTATGTTACGCCCAGGCTCCGAACTGGTTGCCGATTTTGGAGGTCTACACTCATTTATGCATTGGGATGGTCCCATCTTGACCGATAGCGGCGGCTTCCAGGTGTGGAGTCTGGGCCATTTACGTAAGCTAAGCGAAGACGGTGTGGCATTCAAATCGCATCTTGACGGCTCCGCGCACATGCTAACTCCCGAACGCGTGATGCAGATTGAGGCCGAGTTAGGCGCGGACATCATTCTACCACTTGATATCTGCGCCCCCTATCCATGTGCTCCTTTGGAGGCTCAGGCCACAATGGAGCGCACTCATCGTTGGGAAGAGCGTGCGCTGATCGCCAAAGAACGCTACAATCCTGCTCAGACCTTGTTCGGTATTATACAGGGTGCCTTTGAGCCAGAGCTACGACGTCAGAGTGCGGAAATTATCGGCAACATGCCCTTCCCCGGTCTCTCTATTGGTGGCCTATCCGTGGGTGAACCAAAGGCTATGATGTGGGAGATGCTGAACGTTGTCACACCCGCGCTACCACGCGACAAACCACGTCACCTGCTTGGAGTTGGCTCACCTGAAGACCTCGTAATAGGCGTCGGATTGGGCATGGACATGTTTGATTGTGTCCTACCAACACGTGTCGCACGGCATGGTGGGCTTTTCACGCGCCAAGGACGTGTAAGTATCAAGGGGGCACGTTTCCGAACCGAGCATGGACCCGTTGAAGCTGGCTGTGATTGTTATACGTGCCGCAATTATAGCGCGGCCTACGTCCACCATCTTGCCCGTACCGAAGAGCAACTCTATTATCGTCTTGGCAGCATTCACAATATCCGTTTCATGCTGCGTCTCGCTGGCGAACTACGTGCATCCATTCTTGCTGGAAGGTATCCCACATTCCGCGATGAGTTCTTAGCAACCTATATGCCCGCCTCCGAAGAGGTACGCGAGGCACAACGCGAAAAATGGAAAATGGCGCGTACAAAACTAGGATAAAACTTCATCAAGAGGATATAATACCTAGCGTTGTATAGTTTTGCGCGTAAACGGTATCGAGGAAGGAATCGAACAGCATGGCAACGATGCATGGAGTTGTATTGCCAGGGGATCGTCGTCTTGAAATGAAAGAGTTTTCGGTGCCTGAGCCAGGACATGGACAGGTGTTGCTTCGCATGAAGGCGTCTTCTTTATGTGGGAGTGATTTACGAGCAATTTATAGACCACACGATCAGGGAACAGGACCAGAGGCGTATCGTGGAGTGATTGCGGGTCATGAGCCTTGTGGCATTATTGAACAGACCGGGCCTGGGGTCAAGCGGTTCAAGGTGGGCGATAGAGTCATTGTTTACCATATCGCAGGCTGCGGTTTGTGTCGAGAGTGTCGCGCTGGCTGGATGATTAATTGTACCTCGCCCGAACGGGCAGCCTATGGCTGGCAACGGGCAGGAGGACACGCTGAATTTCTGTTAGCCGACGAGTACACACTGGTGTCCCTACCTGATGAACTTACGTATCTCGACGGCTCGATGGTCGCGTGTGGCGTTGGAACAGCATATGCCGCCTGTTGCCGTGCCGGAGTATCGGGACGTGATACAGTACTGATTACTGGACTTGGACCTGTGGGATTGGGAGCCGCGCTCTTGTGTCAAGCGATGGGCGCAAAGGTGGTTGGTGTCGAGTATGTACCAGAACGTCGTGAGCTGGCAAAAAAATTGGGAATTACTGACGTTGTGGGTCCGAGCGATGGTGTCGATATGAAGACGGTATTGGACGAAAAGACGCAGGGGCAAGGCTTTGAGGTTGCAATTGACTGCTCCGGCAATGCTGATGCACGTCACCTCTGCCTGGATACAGCACGTGAATGGGGACGCGTCGTCTTTGTCGGCGAAGGTGGAACAGTTTCATTTGCACCAAGTCCGTTACTTATTCACAAGCAATTGACATTGTATGGTTCATGGGTGTGTAGCATACCCCAGATGGAAGAACTTGTAGAGCATCTTGTACGCTGGGGACTCCATCCAGATGTAATGGTCACGCACCGTTTTACCCTCGCGCAAGCAAAAGAGGCATACGAATTGTTTGATGGTGGTCAAACGGGCAAAGTTGCATTGGTGTGGGAATAGAGAAGCAGGGAGACCGCAAGGGTCTCCCAGTTTCTCCAATGCTATATTTTTTATAGTATACTATTAATTGGAGCGATGCCATACCGCATCACAATAATCAATAGGAGAAAACAGAGCAATGCGTGTAGGATTACAGGTTCCTAACTTTACATGGTCAAACGGGCAAAGCAACCTTGGTGATACATTTGGCTTGATAGCACAGCGTGCCGAGCGCGCTGGCTTCTATAGTTTTTGGGTCATGGATCACTTTTTTCAGATTCGCAACGTTGGACCTGCCGAGAATGAAATGCTTGAAGGTTGGAGCGCACTTGCCTTTGCAGCAGGACGTACAAACAGTATCAAGTTAGGTACAATGGTGACGGGCGTTACCTATCGTTATCCCGGTCTGCTTGTGAAGACTGCAACGACACTTGACGTGCTATCACATGGACGTGCGTATTTAGGTATTGGCGCGGCATGGAACGAGGAAGAGCATGCCGGATTAGGTGTACCCTTTCCACCAACGGCCGAGCGTTTCGAGCGACTAGAGGAGACGCTGCAGATTGCTCATCAGATGTGGTCTGGCGAGGTAAAGCCATATGAGGGCAAACATTATCAGCTAGCACGTACACTTAACTCTCCACAATCTGTGCAGAAGCCACACCCACCAATTCTCATCGGTGGGACAGGTGAGAAGAAAACGTTGCGCTTCGTCGCACAATATGCCGACGCCTGTAACCTCTTCGCACGTCTAGGCAAAGACGAACTGAAACGTAAACTCGAAATTCTGCAAGGCCATTGCCAGGCAGTTGGACGACCTTACGAGCAGATTGAGAAGACCACACTCGATGTCTTAACTATTACTCGTGATGGCAGCAACGGCAGTATGTCACCTTCTGCCGCAATTGACTACTTCGCGGGTCTTGCCGAACAAGGCATCGATCACGCGTTGTTTAGTATGCCTAACGTTGAAAATATTGATGCGTTTGACATTCTAGCAACGGAGATTATCCCCGAAGTCGAGAAAATCAAGCCCGTAGGACGCTAATAAATGATCGAGCAAGAGTGTTCGCTCTGGTTCCTTACCTTTTAAATAGTATATGTAGGAGAGACCGTAAGGGTCTCTCCTACATATACTATTTAAAACAATGTGCGGTGACTATTCCTTTTGTGCATTCGTAGCTAGTACATGCAAAGCAACTATTTTACACGGCGATGCATTTTCTTACATGTACTGCTGAATATCGAAGGAAGCGTAGGAAATCAGCATATGATGAACGCAATGCTCTTTTGTGAAGAATGCGGAGCCGCAAATTCTGGTCAACTACCGTACTGTTTTGCGTGTCACAAACCACTTACGCTACCTGCCTCTAGCCCCTCAACATCAGATGTCTCCGCAACATTTACGCAGATGCCTGTTGGAAATGGCAAGATTGCGTATTTCACCCTTAGTAGCAATTGGGTTCTTCATTGCCGCACTTACGTTCCTTTTCAATCCAAGACGCCGACTGATTGGTTTGTATATGCTTGGGACAATGCTTATTTTGACTCTCATCATGCTGATGATAGGACTATTTGGGCTACTTTGATATGGTTAAAGAAAACAGTACAGGAGGACGATTGTGGCACCTAGCATGCTTGAACAGTTCCGTAGCATTGCTCGCAATAGAACAGAAGATGTTGCAACCCTGGCACAGCGTATCTGTGAAGTTCCCGCGCCCACAGGCGATGAGCGCAAACGAGCAGAATTTGTGGCGTCGCTCTGGCGCGAACGTGGCTATACGCCAGAAATTGACGCGATTAGTAATGTATATGTGAAGCGTAAGGGACGCACGAGTAGTTCGACGCTCATGCTACTTGCACACATAGATACCGTTTTTCCCGCCATAACGCCTATTCAGGTGACGCGAGATGGTGATGTGATGCGCGGCCCTAGTATTGGGGATAATAGTTTGAGTGTCGCGGCCATGATGAGCATTCTCGCGTTACTAGACGAATTGGGTGTTGAGACCGATGTTGATATTCTTGCCGTTGCCAACGTGGGAGAAGAGGGTCTAGGCAACCTCCGTGGCGCACGAGCTGCTGTTGAACGTTATCGCAACGACCTGGGGGCAGTAATCGCCATCGACGGACGACTAGGCGTGATTGTCACAACAGCAGTTGGTTCACAACGCTGGCGTATCACGGTACGTGGTCCCGGTGGACACTCCTTTGGGTCTTTCGGGCAACCAAGCGCAATTCATGGTTTGGGACGAATCATCGCAGCAATCGCCGACCTTGATGTGCCTAAGACACCAAAGACGACGTTCAATGTTGGACTCATCGAGGGAGGGACGAGCGTCAACACCATTGCACCAAGTGCCTCGGCAATCATTGACCTTCGTTCAACTGATATTGCAACGCTCAATCAGCTCGCGGACAGAGTACGTGCCATCGTGGAACAGCGAGTAGGACAGGGCTTGCAAACAGAGATCGAGGTGCTCGGTGAACGTCCAGCAGGTGCAATAAGCCAGACGGACCCACTTGTGCAGTTAGCGAGTAAAGTATTGCAATGGGTAGGTATCGAACCGGTCTACGCCGCATCAAGTACGGACGCAAATATTCCGATTAGCTTGAACATTCCCGCCATCTGTGTTGGTGTTACCCATGCTGGCGGTGCTCATACAATGGAAGAATATATTCGGGTACCACCAATCGCCGAAGGTCTGGCCCAATTATTACGTCTCACCGTTGAGGCATGTACATTGGTTGTGCAACAAAAATCCTGAGGAGGTTTTTTATGGTCGCATTTGAGCAAAAACAAGCAACATCCCCCAGTAGCCAAGAGGTGCTTAACCAGCCACCCCCACTCGTCAACTACAACCTGTTCGCGCAAGATATAGCCCTGGTTGAGGGTATCAAGCGTGAGGGTGCGATATGGGCCGAGACACAACTTATGGATATAGGAAAGCTCTCAGGGCAAGAAGAGGTCATTCGCTGGGGCTTTGACGCGAACGAGAACCCTCCCGTATTACATACGCACGACCGCTATGGGCACCGCATCGACGAGGTACAGTTTCATCCGGCGTGGCATACTCTGCTCGGTACAGCAGTGAAACATGGTTTACATGCTTCACCTTGGCGCACCCCACAAGCAGGAGCACATGTCGCACGAGCGGCGGCATTTTACATCTTCTCGCAGGTCGAAAGCGGACATAGTTGTCCAATCTCGATGACGTATGCAGCCGTTCCCACGCTTCGTACCCAACCTGAACTTGCGGCTGTGTGGGAGCCACAACTGACCTCGCTCGTCTATGATCCAGGACTACGACCAGCAGGAAGCAAACAAGGTATACTTTGTGGTATGGGCATGACCGAGAAGCAAGGCGGTTCGGATGTACGAGCAAATATTACAACCGCGACACCTATTCATAGCGGAGGTCCTGGTGCTGAATATTTGCTTACAGGCCATAAATGGTTTTGTTCGGCACCCATGTGTGACGTTTTTCTAGTGTTAGCGCAAGCAGCACGAGGACTTTCCTGCTTTCTGCTGCCACGCGTACTGCCCGATGGCACACGAAACAATATCTTCATCCAACGCCTCAAAGACAAACTCGGCAATCGTTCTAACGCCTCAAGCGAGATTGAGCTAGACAAGGCATGGACGTTGCTCATTGGTGAAGAGGGACGTGGCGTACAGACAATTATCGAGATGGTGAACTATACGCGACTAGATTGTGTGCTCGGTTCAGCAGCATTGATGCGACAAGCGGTAGCACAAGCACTACATCATACAACCTATCGACACGCCTTTGGACATACACTCATCGACCAGCCACTTATGCGTAACGTCCTCGCGGATCTCGCACTTGAATCAGAAGCCGCAACAACACTTGCCCTGCGACTCGCACGAGCATGTGATAGCGCAACGACCGATGAGCATGAAGCTCTCATTAAGCGACTTGGTACGGCGGTTGCGAAATATTGGATCTCCAAACGTTGCCCTATCCACACAGCGGAAGCATTGGAATGTCTTGGTGGGAATGGCTATGTTGAAGAGAGCATTATGCCACGACTCTACCGCGAGGCTCCATTGAACTCGATCTGGGAAGGGTCGGGCAACGTCAATTGTTTAGACGTATTCCGTGCGATACGTAAGGAGCCACGCACGGTTGAAGCATTCTTTGCGGAAGTTACGCCATTTGCTCCCATAAATAAGCATTTACAAACAGCGATTGACGCGCTCCACCGCGAACTACAAGACCCGACAAACCCAGAATATCGAGCGCGGTACGTCGTAGAGCAGATGGCTCTTGTCTTACAAGGGGCCTTACTGTTACGCGCTGGAAACACAGCAGTAGCTGATGCATTCTGTAGCTCTCGTCTTGGTGGGAATTGGGGTCGAGCCTTCGGTACGCTTCCAAATACGATAGATGTCAAAACAATTATAGAACGTGCGAAACCGCTTCTAGCATAAAATATGCTTTATTAGAGAAAAGGAAAAACAGTGACAACTGAGCCAGAAAACATACGCTTCATAAATCCAGCAACGCTAGCAACACCACCAGGTTATACACATGTTGTTGAGGTAACACATGGGAGGACCGTCTTCATCGCTGGTCAGATAGCTCTTGATCAATCAGGAAAGCTTGTCGGTCAGCATGATTTCCGTGTTCAAACACAACAGGTTTTTGAAAATCTCAAGGCAGCACTTGCCGCAGTTGGAACTGATTTCACAAGCGTTGTCAAGCTGAATATATATGTTGTTGATATCTCTCAGTTACCAATTCTCCGCGAGGTCCGCAACCGCTATATAAACACACACAACCCTCCCGCAAGCACTCTTGTTGAAGTACGAAAACTAGCCAGCGAAGATTTCTTGATTGAAGTCGAAGCAGTGGCACATTTGCCGGAGTAGAGTGGATATGACAGGAGCGAGTCCCATAGACGTTGACTCAAAGGGGACATACGTAAGGGATACCTTTCAACAGGAGGTCCTTTGGAAGGATTGAAGGGATGTTTGGTAGGGACCGCATCATCGCGTCCGTTGATTGCCGCTAGGACGCGATGATGCGGTCCCTACCAAACATTGCTCTTTGCTTGGCACCTTACCTCTGTCGTGTGCCTATGTTTTTACTTCAACGCATAAGCGGTGATATTCCCACTATTGTCGGGTACAAAGACTTGACCGTTGACAACGATTGGACTTTGCCAGTGTAGAGCACCAATTGAGCCACCAGCAGAAGCTTGTGAACTGCTCCACAAGACGTGGCCGGTCGTTGGGTCCGTTGCCCTAAGCACGTTAGAACCCTGGATGTAGAGCACACCGTTAGCCATAAATGGTGAACTACCACTGTTGCCATTCTGATAGGCAAATTGTAGTGAGCTATGTCCTTTGGCATCTGTCACAACCTTAAAGGCCGAGAAGCCAACAAAGTTCGCGACAAAGACCCATGTTGTATTGTTGGTATCAGTCCATGCAACTGGATGCGTGTCTACATCGCCACCTTGCGGCAGACCAATAGCTTGCAGTTCACCACCAACATGATTAGGACTCCCCATACCAGACATATTCTGACGATTGATCAGACGGAGCGTGTTATCTTTACCTGCCTGGACAAACATATAAGGTGTTGAACTTCCAGTTTGTTTCGGCAGCATCACAGGTGCTGCACTAGCGAGGTCCTGGTCATTTGCCTGCAATTGCGCGAAGTTAGCAGGAGTGTAGGTATCAACGATTTTGGTAAGGTCAGGCGTTAACTCAATTACTGTATCACCATAATCGTGTCCACCCGCGTTCGCATTAAAGGTGCCATTGCCTGTGCTGACAAACACATTTCCTGTTGTAGGATCAATAACAGCACCGCCACGCGCCCAGATGCCTGATTGTACATCTGCACACGATGTTGGCGTTAACAATTGAGTGATATTGGAACAAAGCGAGTTAAAGGTTGTTACTTTGCTAGAAGCAAGATTGATCGCTACAACATGGCCCTCATAGTGACCGCCATCGCCCGGATAACCACTTGTAACCATATAGAGGTAGCCATTGCCCACGTTGAGCGGAGATGACCCCTTCTCGACGTCTGGCATCAGCGTAATGGTGACGGGCCAGCCACCCGTTGTTGTCTCAGCACCCGTACCAACAGCGTATTTATGTACTTTGCCATCAACACCATAGCCATAGACGAATTGTCCATTTGGATCCAGTGCAGGCGAACTGGTAGTGAAATTTGGTCCTGTTGTATCGACACGCCATACCTGATTACCTGTTGCAGCATCGACAGCGATAAGGCTCCCTTTAGTTGTTGTGACAAACAAGAGGGTCTTTACACCAGCAGGAGTGGTAACATTGGGTAGCTCAGCAGGCGCACCATCTGCGATAGCAGGCAAGGCGTGTTGCCACCTACGAGTTAAGGTACTGACATTAGTAGCTGTAATTGTTGTTTCATTCGTGTTTATACCGCCACGTGAACCACCACCATCGAAGGCGGGCCAGGCAACCTGTTTTGTTGTCATTGGTGGCACCGTAGTTGTGCCTGTTGTCGTTGGCTTTGTGGCGGTCGCGCTGGGCTGCGTAGTAGCGGTAACGCCCATTGCCGGGGTTGGTTTCGATGCCATCAGAGCCGCTGATTGAAGCGTCACATTCCCAAATCGATCAAAGCTCTTTTGTACAGTAAAAGTAAGTGTCAATTTTTGTCCGGCTGCTGTGCCTTGATAGGCCAATGTATAGACGCCATTACTTGCAGCACTAATGTTTTCGAGCGATGCGTTTTTATAGGTTACGTTGCTGCCAGTTATAGTAGCTTTGAGAAGTCCTTGCGCTTTCCATACGCCGATGTATAGTTTTACCGTGCGGCTGGTCGTATCGGCTGGAACGGTGATTTGAAAGCCGTTGTGGAGACCATATGTCCAAATACCTGTTGTCGTTCCCTGAGCGTTAGCTTGTGGTGTGCCATCTGTCCAGCTATATTGTGTCAAGTTGTTGCTCATGTTCGCGACAGGAGCACGACCAATGCGTTTGTAGTTACTGATACTTTGTGCTACACCTCGCTTATGCGTAAAGCTTTTGCTATTTTGCAGACCCCAATGCGCCCAATCAAGACTCCCTTGTTGTGTAAGATTGACAGCGTTGGCCGAACGTACAAATGCGCCGGAAAGAAGTGCAGTAGCGGTCTTCGATCCAAATGCTGCTCGCACCGCAGAGAAATTTAAAATTAATGGAATCAGCAATAGCACGCAAAGAGCTGCTGCTACGATAACTGCTACGCCTCGTCCTCTTGTCCAGAAATGCGGTCGTGTCGTCATTGTGTATCCTTTCAAAAGCTAATTGGTTGAGGAAAAGACACCCCCACGGGTCTCTTCCTATTACTAAAGAGGGTAAGCAACACATGAACATATTGAAATAGTGTGAAACTTCCTGTGTATCTGTGTGCGTCCTTGATACTGATGCGATAGTAACACAAGATTGGATGCATACTCGCATGAAAGGAAAAAGGATTAGCAGCAAAGTACCGAATACGGTTGCGATTCCTCAACCGCAAGTCATCTATTGTATGAGGGGGAAGTACTATACTGTCCGCTTATTGAAAAATGGCCCGTGGTAAAATACCAGCGTTATGCCCCTTTATTTATGATAAATGGAAAACACGTGGTAAAAATACATATCTTTCTTGTGTGTTTCTATCCCGTTAGGATAAGATAGAAGAGTTATTGGACATTCGCAACCATTAGAAAAGTTGCCCTTTTTTCACAAGGAGAACACGATGACGACCAAAAAGCTTGTTGATCCCGAACTTGTCGCAATGCTTGATATATTTCCAGCGATCAATTTCACTACAGAATCATTGCCGCAAACACGAGCATTTCTCCAAGAGATGATGAGTACACAAACTCCTGTGGACCACCCCGAATTTTCCACAATTTCCGTGAGCGAGCATCACATTCCAGGACCGCAAGGTGCGCCTGATGTGCGTGTATTAGTGTATCTACCAACACATGTTTCAAAGCCGTTTCCAGCATTGCTCTGGATTCACGGTGGTGGGTATGTTATTGGCACTGCTGACGCGGAGGACCTTCAGGCCAAAAGAATCGCTGCTGCCATTGGTTGCGCTACAATATCCGTCGACTACCGTCTGGCACCTGAAACACCTCATCCTGGTCCGGTCGAGGATTGTTATGCAGCGTTGAAATGGGTACACACGCATGCTGACGAACTTGGCGTGGATGCGACCCGCATTGCTATTGGTGGTGCCAGTGCAGGAGGTGGATTGACCGCAGGGTTAGCACTGCTGGCGCGAGATCGTGGCGAAGTGCCGCTCGTCTTACAACTCTTGATCTACCCGATGCTTGACGATAGAACGGTTACAGCAACAGAGCCTAATCCCTACACGGGCGAGTTTATATGGACCACTGACGCCAACCACTTTGGCTGGACCTCGTACCTTGGGCAAAAACCAGGAGGGACAGATGTCTCGCCCTATGCGGCTGCGGCTCGTGCCGACCATCTGGATGGTCTTCCTCCCACCTTCATCAGCGTGGGGACGCTTGATCTTTTTGTGGACGAGGACATGGAGTATGCGCGTAGGCTGATACGGGCAGGAGTACCAACAGAACTACATGTCTATCCCGGTGCTTTTCATGGCTTCAATATGGCCGAAAGTGCGAAGGTCACGCAGTCGTTTACTCGCGACTGGTTGGATGCACTGAAGCGAGCTTTCTAGTAGGTAGTAGTTTACCAATCTTCAAGGAATTCGTAGGGACCACATTCATGGCGTCCTCTGCACGAGCGAAGCAATGTGCAGTCCTTCTCATAATGCACCTATTATTGCACGAGGTTATATAAGGAACTCGCCCAATGAATTGGGCTTGGACGCCATCAATGTGGTCCCTACGCAATTCATCACATCAAGGTTGGGAGACCAGTAGGGACTAATTGATCGCGTCCTTGTGGCAATCACCCGCCGACGAGGACGCGATCAATCGGTCCCTACGCAAGATACAGCCACAACATGCTGTTAGTCTGACCCGGCAGTAGCAGTCGTTTGCTCTTGTGCTATTGACACGTCCTGCACAGGTCTATTCGTTTCCTTCTCATCCTGGTTGTATTGCTTGCCACGTAAGAATGAGGCGAGGGCTGCCACCAAACACATCACAGCAGACAGGTAGAAGACACCATGTAAACCTATTAGAAATGGGGGCGAAATCAAATTTGGGAAGAAACTTCGTCCCAATAGGTTCGCCTGATTCACCTGAGGCAAGGCATGAAGAACGTTTGCTGGCAGCAATGTTGCCATTGGATTGTAGCCGAGAAAGGCCGCAAAGAGTGCCGAAGTAGGTGGTAGGTGAGCAATTTTATTCGCAACCGCAGTCGGAACCCCCGCACGTGTCAGTCCGCTCAGCAGCGTTATTGGTAATGCCGATGCCAAGCCTGCTGTGATAATGCTGAAGAAGACACCGATACTTACAAGCGAACCGGAGTTCTGGAAAGTCGCACGCATACCGGATGCCACTCCACGCTGATCAGCGGGGACGCTACCCATGACGGACGATGTGTTTGGCGAAGAGAACATACCTTGCCCAATACCAAGCATGAATAAAATGATGGCAAACCAGATGTAGTCGAAATTTGCAGGTAAGAACGTCAGGAGGAAGAAACCTACAGCCTGAATAACCATACCCAATGTCGAGAAGAGACGTGCGCCAAAGCGGTCAGAGAGCCACCCACTAAGCGGTCCCATAACGACAAAGCCAACTAATAAGGGCAACAGATAGATGCCAGCCCAAAGTGGAGTTACATCATAGCTATAGCCGTGAAGTGGGAGCCAGATGCCCTGTAACCAGATGATGAGCATAAACTGCAAGCCACCACGCGCGATACTCGCAAGAAAGCTGCTGGCATTTCCTGCCGCGAACATACGCCGCTTGAACAATTCCAGGCGGAACATAGGGTCCTGTACGTGCAGTTCTATCCAGATGAAGAGTCCAAGCAGGATAACGCCACCACTTAATGCTCCAATAACAAGCGGATTGCCCCAGCCAGTTGGTGAGCCGCCGTATGGCTCGATACCATAGGTAATACCAAGCAGAAGAATGGTTGCTCCGATAGCAAAGGTAACATTGCCAGCCCAGTCAATTTTTTGATGAGTACGAATCGTGGCAACCTCGCGTAGCATCAAGTAGGCCCAAACGGTGCCAACAAGACCAACTGGCACACTCACCAGGAAGACGAGTCGCCAGCTAAAGTACGATAATATACCCCCTAGAATTAGTCCAATCACAGAGCCAAGAATGGCGGCAATCTGGTTGATGCCAAGCGCGAGACCACGTTGGTTCGCTGGAAAGGCATCCGTTAGAATAGCAGCACTGTTCGCAAACAGAAAACCTGCTCCGACGCCTTGCACCAGACGAAAAAGAATAAGTTCTAACGCGCCAGTATTGCCCGTTCCGGGTGTTAACCAGAGCAGGATACTACCAAATGTGAAGATTGCAAAGCCTAAATTGTAGAGCCTTACACGTCCAAACATATCCGAGATACGCCCAAACGTGACTAACAGGGTTGCTGTAACCACCATATATCCAAGCAACATCCAGAGAAAATAGTTTGTTTCCCCAGGAGCAAGTGGATTGATATGGATACCATTGAAGATTGCAGGCAAGGAGATCAAGACAATGCTCGTATCAATACTCGCCATTAAAACACCAAGCGTTGTGTTCGTTAATGCGACCCATTTATAACGAGGGCCGATGGGTCTATTCACACGCGAAGTACGCTGCGCCATCTGCGTACCATCATCTGTTGTAACCGTCTTCATGTGCATTCCTTCCGTAAGGAGCATGTTGTGGTTGTGTATATATACGAGTGTTTCTTTGTATAAAAACGTTCTTCATCATTATGATACAATACGTTTTCGTTCACGTCAACGTGAACCTTATGAAACAAAAAAGAAGTAAATGTGGTTGTACGATGATTGGACAGAGAGCAATTTGCTCTCTGTCCAATCATCGTACAACCACATTTACTTGTATCAGAGCACTACGCTGCTATCCACACATATACATGTCCACCAGAAGCTTCATTCGTATCACCTGAAGCAATATATCTGCTATCGGGAGACCACGCCAGAGAGATAATACTTGTATAGCTTGAGTTCCCATGTCCTTTGTAGATGTAGACATTACCACCAGTGGTAGCATCCCACACCTGTACATCGCTACCCCCAGAGGCAATACGCTTGCCATCTGGCGACCATGCGACGGAAAAGGTACTTCCCTTTTGTCCAAGATAGGTGTGTATAGTGGCTCCAGTGGTGGGATTCCATACCTGAACGTTCCCATCCGACCCTATTGAAGCAATCAGCCTACTATTTGGCGACCATACGGAATTGCCGCCACTGCGACTTGACACCATTTTTTTCGTCGCAACACTCCACACCTGTACTTTGCCATCAACAGTAAGCGAAATGTATTTTCCATCGGGCGACCAATTGACGGATTCGATATAGTCACTAGCAGTTGGTGCAACGTTTGGTTGGAGTTTGTAGGCGAGCACACCTGTATGCGTATTCCATACCTGCACTTCGTAGCCATACGCGCCGCCATCCACAGAGGAGGCGATAAGCGTGCCATCTGGCGACCATGCGGATGAGTCAACGAAGTTGCCGCCGCTTTGTGGCTTCATTTGTGCTTGCGGATTGGCATGCGTTGAAGGCACCATACTAGATAGCATTAAATGTGGTTGATATTCGACGAGTAGATTTCCGCTTGTGGCATCCCATATCTTCACGGTTTGGCTTGATGCCTCAATACGCTTGCCATCAGGCGACCATGCGATAGAGAGAGTACTGCCAGAAGACTGTCCATAGCTAAAAACGTGCTGTCCAGTTTTGGCATCCCGTGCGTTTGCGTCCATGCAGGTCGAACCCAGGCGCGACCCATCGGGCGACCATGCTAACGAATGAATACCATCCGCTGAACAGGTATAGGTATATAGCGTCTTGCCTACATTTCCTGATGGCGTTGAAGTCGGTTTAAAAGGCGGTGTTGGCGTTGGTGCATTAGCAGGGTGTGTGACTGGGACTGGACTATTCGGCCCGCTACCTACGATAGTTATGTTGGGATGATTTGGTCGCAAGTGTTGCACAATAAGTGTCCACGCAATCCCGTTAAGTGCCACAAAAAGCACAGCAGCGCTTATCACCACACGGGTCCAGAAACGACGCCCACGCACTGGGCGCGCACGTTGAGGTTGAGGTACAGGCTTATATTCACCTGCTTGAAAATCTGTTTCTTGCATATATCCTCGCATACCATTATTTTTTGTTGTATTGAATTTGAACACAGGCGTAAGTGGCTGAGTAGGAATGGGTTGCATCTCAGTTTTTTGTCTGTCCTGTATTCTTGAGATTTGCCATATATGTTCTAGTGCCTGTTGCGCGGCTTCTCGCACAGTAGAATCGTTATCTTGTAACGCTGCTAACAACGGCTCTGATGGAGCGTTTTCACCCAATGCACTCAATGAGAAGATAGCAGCCTCACGGACCTGCCATTCATCGTCATGCAGTGCAGCAACAAGCGATGCAACTGGAATACGAGTTCCAATGTTGCTTAACGCATGCACGGCGGTGACACGAACGGAGACGTGTTCGTCGTGTAGAGCATTTAGCAGGAGGTCTAGCGGTGCTTGTGAACCAAGCTTTCCCACCATACGAACCGCAGCCGCACGTACATGCCATTCCTGAGAGTGAAGTGCTTGTATAATATGCTCGACAGGTGTTGGTGCCGCCGATGTATCCTGCAATCCTAGTTGTTGCAACACGGTTGGCAGTAAGGAAGGCGGGGCAGGAGGAACATGGAAGGGATTTCCCTTTGGCGCATGCTGGTTGTTCTCCATAAATTCCATATCGCTCACCTTGTCTTACTCCTTTGCATCACAAGTGCATTCCGCAACAGTTTGGTGCCACGATGCAAGTTCGACTTGACGGTACCCATCGGTTGATTGAGTAATTCGGCAATTTCCTTATAGCTCAACTCCTCGAAATAGTAAAGATTGATAGCCTCACGATATTGTTCGGGGAGAGTCACAAGCAGTGCTTCTAGTTCGAGCAGCGACTCGCGCCCTTCCAGTACTGTTTCTGGTCGTGAGGACATATCATCCTCTACCCCGTCGGCATAGATACAGCCTTCCGTGCTGTCGAGCGAGACTTGTTGCAGTTTCGCTCGACGCATACGGCTGATAAAAATGTTGTGCGTTATTTTGTACAGCCACGGCTGTAGATTGAGCAATTGTATGCGTTGAGCAGGATAGCTCGCGAGAGCATAATAAGCCTGCATGAATGCCTCTTGTACGATGTCTTCGGCATCCTGCGAACTTCCAGTTTGGCGCAAAGCAAAGGCATAGAGACGGTGTTGAAAGTGCAACACCACCTGTTGAAAGTGCCGATCCAGATTCACCGCTAGCAAGGCTGAGAGGTCGGCAGTACTTGCGTTCATTGACATCCCTTCCGCGTCGTATACTACGCTTCTGGTCGGTAGAACGCGAAAGAAAAGAAAAAAGTTGCAGAGATGTGTGCCTCGAATACTAACAGTGTTCAAGGTACACATCTCTGCAACTTTTTATTGCTGGTTAAAACGTGGTTTGCGCTTTTCCAAGAAGGCATGCATACCCTCTTTAGCGTCGGGGAGTTGAGAGGTTGAGGCCATAACCTCTATTGCGTAGTCATAGGCTTGCGGTTGGGGCATTTCTATTTGCGCGTAGTAGGCTTGTTTGCCAATTTCTTTTGCGACCAGGCTGCCACGAGTCGCAGCTTCAATCAGACGTTTTGCCTCGTCTATAAGAGCATCAGGGGCAACGGCGCGATTTATTAAGCCCCAATTGGCAGCAGTATGCGCGTCGATGGGGTCGCCCGTGAGTAGCATTTCCAGCGCGCGTTTGCGTCCAATGTTGCGACTCACAGCCACCATTGGCGTTGTACAGAACCAGCCGCCTTTGCCACCAGGAGTTGCGAAGGCGGCGTTGGTTGAGGCAACCGCAAGATCGCATGTCGCCACCAGTTGACACCCTGCCGCCGTTGCTAAGGCATGAACACGCGCCAATACAGGTTGAGGTATCTCTTGAATTGTGTCCATCAAAGCGGTACAGACTTTTAGAAGTTTACGGGTCGTGGCAAGGTCACGGTCTACCACATCAGCGAAATCATGACCAGCACAAAACGCGGGACCGTTCGCGGCTAAAATTACGCCTCGTGCTGTACTCGCGCCAACCTCGTTGAAAGCGGAGGTAAGTTCGCCCATATGTTTGAGCGAAAGGGCGTTGCGCCGCTCCGGTGTGTTCATCGTAATAGTGGCAATATCGCCTTCGTATTGCAGCGTAACCATTTCGTATTGCATGATGTTCCTCCTGTACTGGTCTCCTAACCTTGATGTGATGGGTTTAGTAGGGACCACATTGATGGCATCCGAGGCGCAATTCATTGCGCGAGTTCCCTTTGGTACGATTGCTAATGATGCAGAACTCGCCCTATGAATTGGGCGAGGACGCCATCAATGTGATCCCTACGTACCGTTGTGCTTGCTTGCTTTGCTAAAATAGGTATATCACGGTTTTTCTATCTTTATCACAGTGTATCATATTCATTTCTTTGACTTCGTTCGTTAACCGCTTTTTCCGTACACAAGAAGAATGGAAAAGAGGTGGGTAGTTTTTGTCTGAGAGCGAGAGCATTAGTCCAGGGAGGAGTCCTTATGGCTGCAAAAAAGCCAACGATAAAATATCAGCAACAACCAGATGAGCAGATGGTGTATATTGATCCAGAGGAAAATATTACGGCGGTCCGCGCACGACTTGAGCATATCGAGGCTCAGTGTGTCGCGCTTGTAGTGCCGCCGCAAACGCATTTGCGTGGGCAGGTTGTGTGGAAGCTATTGTACACACGGGCAAAAGAGTTAGGGAAAGAGGTTTCTATCGTAAGCTCTGACCCACAAATTCGTGCGATGGCTCGCTCTGTGCAGTTTAAGGTTGCATCTTAATTCAGAGAGAGTACGAGAAAAGCCGTGTGACCAATATGTCGGTCACACGGCTTTTCTCGTACTCTCTCTGAATTGTTTGTTTTGCTACATATGAGACCTACATGATAGGATAGTGACAGAGCTATTATCGAGAGTCAGGAGTTGACACAATCCTATGTTTCCCACATTTATACGCGCCTATCCCCCAAGCCAACCTGTAGCAGACAGGGCCTATTGGTTGCCTTTTATAAAAAATGAGATGTTCGTTGCACAGCATGAAGGACAGATGGCTCTTATTCAGGCCGATAATCAAGAGATGCAATCACTTTTGAAGCCGCAAGAGGTGCTCTATATAGGGACCCTCAATGGAATACCATGTATGGCATGTGAGGTGGAGGCGGATATTGTCATTCCTGAAGCGTGGCATGCGCTTTCGTTATGGGGACTCTTTGAAAGGCTCGACGAGGTAGCTTACGCCGTAGTTGGCTACGCGCTACAACTGCTTTATTGGCGTCGCACTAGTCGCTTTTGTCCCGTGTGTGGGCATGTGCCACAAGACGAGGTAGGAACATGGGGACGCCATTGTCCTAACTGTGGACATACAGCGTATCCGCACGTCACGCCAGCGATTCTTGCATTGGTACATGATGGTGGCGAACGCATGCTGTTGACGCATAAGCCCGGTTGGGGCAAACGCTATAGCTGTGTTGCTGGCTTTACAGAACCGGGGGAATCGCTTGAAGAATGTGTGCAACGTGAAGTGTTTGAGGAGTTAGGGGTAGAGGTGACGGATGTGCAATATGTAGGCAATCAGCCGTGGCCTTTTCCGCATCAACTGATGGTTGGCTATACTGCGCGTTATGTAAGTGGTACGATTCGGCTCGAAGAGCAAGAGCTAGACGACGCGATGTGGTTCAGTATAGATGACCTTCCTGACATGCCACCACCTCTCAGTCTTGCACACACTATGATTAAAACATGGGTCGAAGCGACCCGTCAAAAGCGACAACAGACATTGGGCAATACGTGAGAGTCGTCACGTTTAGCGGTTGTAGGAAGAGAGACGGACAATGCGAACAAATCATGTCAAAGCGAAATTACGAAGAGGTGAGCCTGCATTCGGCATGTGGTTAAATCACTCGACACCACAGCAGGCGAGGCTCCTGGCACGACTCGGTTTTGACTGGTTGGTTGTGGATGCGGAACACGGCGCGTATAACCCTACGCTCGTGGCCGATATCGTTGCCAGCATCGCGGACGCAGGAACAGCATGTGCTCCACTTGTGCGTGTGCCCAATAATACTGTTGAATGGTTCAAATGGGCATTGGATGCAGGAGCATGGGGTGTGATTGTGCCAATGGTCAACACGGTAGAAGAGGCACAAAAGGCTGTGAGTTGGGCGAAGTATCCACCCGCTGGAACGCGTAGCATTGGTGGCACCTTTGCACGCCTGGCTTTTGGTACAACAGATGCCGCTGATTACGCACGTATCGCTAATGATGAAATCCTGGTGATAGTACAAATCGAGAGCGTAGAGGCACTCCATAACCTCGACGCTATCCTGGGCGTACCAGGAATAGATGTCGCGTTTGTTGGTCCAAATGACCTACATGCATCACTTGGATTTCCACCCAGCAACGAGGGAGCCGAGCCTGAGTTCGTCAAAGCACTCGAACAGATTAGGGATGGAGCGCGACAGCATAACATCGCGCTTGGTATCTTTACGAGTGGAGGAGACGCAGCGGCTCAACGGGTGCGTGAGGGTTTTCAGATGGTGAGTGTAACGACTGATCTCGGTAGTATAATTACTGGTGCCACTCAGCAACTACAGGATGCACAAAAACAAGAAAAATAGAAAGGCAGAAAGAAACTATGCCACAACAGATAACAGGGAAAATTCGGGCAATCGGAGTGTTGACAGGCGGTGGTGATGTGCCCGGACTCAATGCAGCAATTAAAGCTCTCGTGTATCGTTCAGAGGCAGAGGATATTCGCGTTGTCGGTTTACGATCAGGCTGGGAAGGCATTACTTTTCTTAATCGGTCACGTTCACTTGAAAGCCTACTTTACAAGACGGAGGATGCAAACACCTGGAAGGGCAATTATATCATGCCCTTATCGCGCTTAAATACACGAGCGATAGACCGACAAGGTGGAACAATTCTACAGTCTACGCGCACAAATCCAGCGAAAGTGCGCGTAGCTGACCTGCCAGAGCACTTGAAAGCTATGGGTGATGGACATGCGCCAGATGATCGCATCGACCTGACCAGCGAAGTGTTGGCAAATATGAAATTTCTTGAGCTTGATGGTCTGGTCGTCATTGGTGGCGATGATACGCTGAGTTATGGAGCCGTGCTTGCCGCAAAAGGTGTGCCTGTATGGGGCATCCCCAAAACGATGGACAACGATGTGCCCGGCACCGACTACTGTATTGGTTTCCAGACCGCCATTAGTCGAGCTGCTGAGTTTATTGGACGGATTCGATCAACGGCAGAGTCACACAGCGAAACTATCCTGTTCCGCATGTTTGGACGAGACGCAGGCTTTACAGCACTTGAGACCGCGACAGTTGCATGGACCGACCGCTTGCTCATTCCAGAGGTACCTGCCAACATCGACACGCTCGCAACGCTGATTGAGCAGGATAGACGCAACCCACAAAGCTACTCGACAGTGGTGCTTTCCGAAGGTGCGAACCTCGGCGTACCTGTGCCAGAGGTAGGAGAGGCCGACGCTTATGGTCACAAGAAAAAGGTGAATGTCGCGGAATTTCTTGGTGAGCAATTAGCCACACGTCTACCACATGTGCGCTTTATCCCAATTGACCTGACCTACTTTTTGCGAAGTGGTGAGCCAGAAGTCTACGATAAACACATGGCGATTTATTATGCCAACCTTATCATGGCTGCTGTCGAGAAGGGCACGTATGGCGTGATGGCTGCACATCGCAATGGGGCGTTTGTCTATACAGACATTCCTGGCAAGAACCTGTCGGCGCGTCGTGTGGACCCCGCGGATTATCACACTGAGCGTTATCGCCCACGTTTCGAGCATATCATTGGGGAGTATCAGCCTCAGAAGCAGGTTTAGTCTATACGTCACAGGGAACAAGTAGCACCATCGGTGATGGTGCTACTTGTTCCCTGTGATTTACTAGGTAAGTGTTGTGATTTCTGGCACCATGTAGGGATAGAGTGGAAATGACTCCAACTCTTTCTGTATGCCTTCTTTTGACTCGCCTTGCATCACAATCCAGACGAGACCGCCGTTTTCCTGGCTTAGGTAAAGTGTCTCAACGATGCCTTTCGTCCTCAATTCACCAATGTGGGCGCGCTCCTGTGGCGTGAGGGCGACAATTTCTGCCTGATGCCCTGGAACAAACTTGATACTAACCATATATTTCGCCATATCTGTACTCCTTTTATGAAATCCAGGTGGAAGTCATGCCTATTATCTTACTACCATCCATGTCACTAAGTTTTTGACTCACAAACGCTTGCGAACCAGGGGAGGTTTGGTAACGAAAACGTGGGTTTTCTTCGATGGCAATCTGCACGATAACTTCAGCAACGGCTGCAGGGGTTTGTACAGTCGCGGGATCGAAAGCACTTTGAGTACGACGGAGGTAGTTCTGCCATATCTCCTGATAGGAATCGTTAGCGATATTCGCAATGGCTTGTACAGATGGTGTTGCGTTGGCGATAAAGGCACTAGCAACTGCTCCTGGCTCGATAACGACAACATGAACGCCGAATGTTTTTGCAACAGGAGCAAGACTTTCCATCAGTCCTTCTACCGCGAACTTGGCCGCACAATATACATCATTAAACGGTTGCCCAACGACACCACCAACGCTTGTTACAGAGAGAACACGACCAGAACGGCGTTCACGCAAGTGAGGCAACACGAGCTTGGTGATACGTGCCGTGCCAATAAAATCGACCTCAAGCACCTCTCGTATATCGTTTAGCGAGAGTTGTTCTAATGTTCCTACAAAGCCCGAACCAGCATTATTCACAAGCAGGTCAATCGTGCCATAGTCGGTTAGGATAGACGAAATACACTGCTCGGCCTCGGTATCAGAGGTGATATCCAATTTGCGAATATCTACCTCTACATTGACCTCTTTTGCCTTCGTCCGTAAAGCATCGGCACGATCAAGATTTCTCATGGTAGCAACGACACGGAAATTCGCCTTGGCAAGCGCGATTGCGGTTTCCAGTCCGATACCAGAAGACGTGCCCGTAACAACGGCGATAGGAGAATGTTTTTCCTGCACAGAGATACACCTTTCTATGTTGATGATGGTAAAAGATTATTTATTTCTCTTTATACGGGTAATGCAGTTTCTTGTCGCCTTCCCAGCTCTCGCGTATGCCGGGAGCCGAAAGGTCCCAATCGGGTCTATTCTTGCGCGTGACTTCACGCAGGTCTTGACGCAGGTCTTCAGGCGAGGGACGACCCCAAAACCAGTAGCCGTTATAGATTTTGTAGATGAGTAGCCCTGGCTCTAGCACAATTGTATGCGGAATCATTGGATTGTGGAAGGGGTCGGTGTATTCCTGGATATCGAGGTCCTGCTGTACCTTGCGTCCTGAGTCGGAAAGGAAGGGCCATTGTGCGCCAACGGCATCGCGGAACTCATTGCTTTCCAAAATGTTGTCGGTTGAAATAGTGACGATCTTTGTGTAAGCAACCACAATCCTGGGATAGAACGCAGCCAGTTCAAGATGTTGCTGATGATCCTTTGGACAATAGTGCCCACGTGAAAGCAGTAAAATCATGGGGTCAATACCCTGTAACTCACTTAGTTTGCGCCGTGTCTTTGTGTGATCGGTCAACTCATAGTCGGGGAAATGTGCTCCTGGCACAATGTCGGCACGCATGAAGCTCTCCTTTTGTTGGATAAACTCTTCTTACTATAGAATACATTGCGATGCTCTTTGGGAACGGTATATTCCTTCAACCACAACAAATGGTGACTATGGCGTATTCCTGTAATAATCTACCAATCTTTAATAAACGTTTTCGTAGGGACTGATGATGCTGTTTGATAAAAGAATGCGGATATTTCGTAGGGACCACATTGATGGCGTCCGAGGCGCAATTCATTGCGCGAGGTCCCTTTCGCAAAGCATTTTTTCTGGCATCTCGCCCAATGAATTGGGCGGTGGACGCCATCAATGTGGTCCCTACGCATATCCATATTATTTGATTTAACACGATAATGTGGTCCCTACGACATTGATGTGATCAATGTTGGCAGACTAGTAGCGTCCAACGTGTCCAATGCGCCAGTCATTGCGCGAGATTATGCAAGAAAAATAGGGTGTCCTCCACACTCTTTTAAGTAGGAACGCAGGAACGCAGGAACGTTTTTTCTCTAAGCTGGCTCTACAGGCCATTCTATACCCACTCATAAACGTTCCCGACTCCTCTCAAGGACGGGAACGAAGGAACGTTTACCTTCTTGGTCCTCGACGTTCCTAAAAAAAATAATAATAATAAGAGTAGGAACGTTTGCTTTCTTGGTCCTCGACGTTCCTTCGTTCCCGTCCTTGAGAAGGATCGGGAACGTTTTCTACTCCCCTTAAACTGGCTCTACAGGCGGCTTTACACGAAAAACGTTCCTTCGTTCCTTTGTTCCACCTATCTACCCTCTCTCTCTGCACATCATATTATGTCGTATGATACAAAGAAAAGTGTGAAGGAGCGCGATTATGAGCGAGGAACAACGAGGTCCTTTTAGCCATTTGGAAGAGATAACAATTCATGAGTTGCAAGCAGAGATGGAGTCTGGTCAATTGACCTCTCAGCGGCTTACGGAAATGTATATTGAACGAATTCGTGCGCTTGATCAAAGTGGCCCGACACTAAGATCAGTGATTGAAATTAACCCTGATGCGCTGGATATCGCTAAGGGATTGGATGAGGAGCGGCAAGCAAAAGGTCCACGGGGTCCACTGCATGGTATTCCTCTTTTGCTTAAAGACAATATCGCAACGCTGGACAAGATGGAGACAACGGCGGGTTCACTAGCCCTTGTCGGCTCACGTCCACCACGCGATGCGTTTGTGGCACAGAAGTTGCGTGATGCAGGTGCCGTTTTGCTCGGCAAGGCCAATCTGAGCGAGTGGGCAAATTTTCGTTCAACCACCTCGTCGAGTGGATGGAGTGGACGTGGCGGGCAGACACGCAACCCATACGTGCTTGACCGTACACCCTGTGGTTCAAGTTCGGGTTCAGCCGTTGCTATCGCTGCTAATCTAGCCGCCGCTTCACTTGGTAGCGAAACGGATGGCTCCATCATCTGTCCCGCAACATCCAATGGGCTGGTAGGGATTAAGCCAACGGTGGGACTTACAAGTAGAGCAGGCGTCATTCCCATCTCACACAGTCAAGATACGGTTGGTCCCTTTGGGCGCACTGTTACTGATGCCGCCCTACTGCTTGGGGCAATTACGGGTGTTGATACGAATGATGCGGTGACACAGGAGAGTACGGGTAAGTTCTATAACGACTATACGCAATTCCTTGATAGCAATGGGCTGCGTGGTGCGCGCATCGGTGTGGCACGTCAGACCTATTTTGGCTACAACAGCAAGTCCGATGCGATTGCCGAGACCGCCATTGAAACCATACGCTCGCTTGGAGCAGAAATTATTGATCCAGCAAACATTGCCACATCGGAAGCAATGACGCTTTCGGATGCGGAGATGACGGTTCTCTTGTATGAGTTCAAAGCCGATCTGAATGCGTATCTTGCGACGCTAGCTGGTACATCACTACATTCGCTTACTGACATCATCGCGTTTAATGAGGCACATACGGACGATGAAATGCCTTACTTCGGGCAAGAGCTGTTTATCAAGGCACAAGAGACGACTTCACTTGACGACTCCAAATACCTCACTGCCCTTGCTGAAAATCATCGTCTCGCCCGTCAGGAAGGAATTGACGCGGTACTGGACAAGTACCAGTTAGATGCTCTAGTCATGCCAAGTGGTGGCCCCTCCTGGTGTATCGACCTCATCACTGGCGATCACACGATAGGGGGAAGCGAGCAGGCCGCTGCCCTTGCAGGCTATCCCTTAGTCAGTGTGCCAGCAGGTTTTACCTTTGGGTTGCCCGTTGGAATTACATTCTTGGGTCGTGCCTATAGCGAACCGACGCTGATAAAGCTGGCTTATGCATTTGAACAGGCAACAAAGGTACGTAAGGCTCCGCAGTACCTAGCTAGTACCCCTCAATTTTAACCTGAGAATATCAAAACAATTGAAGAGTAAAAGGATTTTGTATGTCCAATGTACATTGGTCACAGAGCGTTCATCACGATGGTTCGCCCTATTATGTCTCGTTTGACCCGACAAGTTCGCATCCACAGATAAAGCTTCGGTTACGGGCCAGCAAAACTGCTCCCATTACACGCCTGTTTGTACGCACGATTCCTGATGGTGAGCAACGCTTCGTACCGATGCAGATTGTTGCGAGCGATGAACTCTCTTCCTGGTGGGAAGCGGAAATCCGTCTGCATATGTTGCGTACAAACTATCGCTTTTTTTTCAATACGACCGAGGGCAATTGGTCTCTAACGGCTAACGGGATGGTGCAATACACACCCACCGATGCGACAGACTTCAAATTTCTTCATCGCTATCATGCGCCTTCGTGGGTGCAGGAGAGTGTTTTTTATCAGATATTTCCTGAGCGTTTTGCCGATGGCGATAGCTCCAACAACGTGAAAAGTGGCGAGTATGTATGTTACGAGTATCCAGTTGTAGCACAGACATGGGGCGAACTACCTTCTCAAACGGGTGCCGCTGGCAACGCGCATTTCTTTGGTGGTGACTTACAAGGTATTGTGCAACACATGGATTACCTGACGGACCTGGGTGTATCGGCTTTGTATCTCACACCTATCTTTACCTCACCAAGCAACCATAAATATGATATCGTAAATTACCGTGAAGTTGACCCACATTTTGGGGGTGAGCAAGCGTTGATTGCCTTGCGTGAGGCCCTTGACGAACGTGGGATGCGCCTGATGCTAGATATCGTTCCCAACCATTGTAGCGCGATGCATGGCTGGTTCCTTGAGGCGCAAAGGGAGCCGACAGCCACAACACGCTCCTATTTTACTTTTGGTGCAACACTTGACAACTACGAAAGCTGGCTTGGTGTGCGAAGTCTGCCTAAGCTGAACTATCATAGTGAAAGCTTACGCGAGGAAATGTATGCGGGCGAGGATGCGATTATGCGCTACTGGCTGCGTCCTCCCTACCGTATCGACGGATGGCGTATAGATGTGGCGAATATGCTGGCGCGACAAGGCGAAAGCCAGTTAGAGCACAAGATTGGACGCGGTATTCGACGCGCAGTTAAGGCTGAGTCGCCATCAATGTATTTGATTGGCGAACACTTTTTTGACGGTTCGGCACAATTGCAAGGCGATGAACTGGATGCAACGATGAACTATCGGGGGTTCAGTCTGCCACTACTCCAATGGCTCGTTGGCTATGTAGATGATTATTCGCTAGCCATACCCAGGAATGAATGGCCGTTGTTGCCGACAGAGGCATTGATGGCGCAATGGAAAGCATTTCTCGCGGCAATTCCCTGGCAAATCGCGGTGCAACAATTCAATCTGCTGGGCAGTCATGATACAGCGCGTTTACAGACAATTGTCGCTGGTGATGAAGCATTGGTACAGGTTGCCGCGACGCTGCTCTTCACGTATCCTGGCGTTCCCAGCGTCTATTATGGCGATGAGATTGGCTTAGAGGGTGGACGCGATCCCGATAATCGACACTGTATGTCATGGGAACCACACACGTGGAACATGACGCGTCGTGCATTCTACCAACGGCTTATTCATGAGCGACGAACCGCACCTGCGCTACGTGAAGGTGGCTTTCAAGCTCTCTACGCGGCTGGAGAAACACTTGCGTTTCTGCGTGAGTCTACCGATGAACGCCTTCTGGTTGTCGCACGTCGCCGTGATGATGGCCTCAGGTTGCTACCTGTTCAGTATGCTGGGCTAGCTGATGGGACGCGTTTGCAAGAGATATTGAGTGGAACACAAACAGTCGTTATCAATGGAATGCTTCCATTGGATAGCTTGTCATCAGTGGGAGCACAGATATGGCGTATTGATCCTGTTTAACACAAGAGGACGGATACCTGTAGGGACCGATTGATCGCGTCCTCTTAACGGTGGATTGTCACCAGGACGCGATGATGCTGTTTGATAAAAGAATGCGGATACATCGTAGGACCACATTGATGGCGTCCAAGGCGCAATTCATGCGCATCCCTTTCACGAAGCGTTTTCCAGGAATTCGCCCTATGAATGGGCGAAGCCCTCGGTCCCACATTTCTATTTGGTGAAACGCGATGAATCGGTCCCTACAAACCGCGTATCCGCTTAGTAATTTACTTCTTTTGGAAGCATGTCTAACCACGCTTTCACTTCGAGGGCTTTGTAGTGACCTACCGTCTCGAAGGTTTTTAAACTAGCTTCTCCAAGCTTTCTTGCTTCAACAGGGTTGTTTTTCATTGCTGTGACCTGCGCTAAACCATAGTTTGCTTGTGCGTGAAATTCTTGATGAGTTCCTGTCACAAGGGCAAGGGCTTCCTTGAAGGCGGTCTCGGCAGCATCTACTTGCTGATACTGCATATATGTTTCGCCCCAAGCAACGAGCACGGCAGCTCTAAGCGGTGTATGCTTGACGTGATATGTTAGAGCAAGAGCTTCTTGATAGTAAGCGGTTGCCCTGTCATATTCGCCTTTTTGGGCTACTCTCTTACTAAGGCGCACGAGTAAAATACCAACACGTATTGGATTTCCTATTTGGCGAGCTAGTTGTAGCCCCTCAACAAAATACGCTTCCGCCTCGGTATAAGCTTGCCGATGTTCCGCTAATATACCGAGAGCAAGAAGAAACATAACCATAGACTCAAAGTGACCAATCTCACGCGCTTGCTGTAACCCCTCCTCTGCGGTAACGCCCACCGTGACGAAATCACCTCGATGTTCTGCCAATCCAGAAAGATGAAGCAAGAGAAGACATATTTGTTCCTTATTCTCGTCCTGACGCGCAAGCGTTAACCCTTCCTGAAAGTATACTTCGGCCTGGGCAATATCCCCCTGATTTTTTGCTTTAACTCCTAGCGTGACAAGGAAAAGACTTATACGGCTCTTATCTTCAATCTGATCTTTGAGGGTCGATCCTTCCCGGATGTACTCCTCAATCTGAGCCTTATCGCCACGATGATACGCAATATTTCCCAGCTTTGCGAGTAACAAAGCAATGTACTCACGTCGATTAGAACGATATGCCAGCGTTAAACCATTTTGAAAATGAACTTCAGCCAGTGGGTAGTCGCCTCGCTTTTCCGCGATTTCGCCAAGATGAAGTAAGGCCACGGTTGCACCACGCATATCGTCAAGGGCTGTTGCAACCTGATGCGCTCGCTGTAAACGACTTTCCGCGAGCGAATAAAGGCCGCGCATACAGAGAAAGAAGGCAAAAAGGTTTATCCCATTGACGTATGCCTCTTCCATCCCGTGTGCAAATGCGACATCTAAAGCTGCGAGGATAGTATCACATTCGTTCTCAAGCGCGGCATAGTCTTTTTCGTGTGCCTCCACAAATTGTGTAAAGTAGGTAACAAAACGCTGATAGACTGCTGTATCATGTAGCTTTGTACGTGCATAATCAGCAATCGTCTGATGGAGTGTGTAACGATCATAGTTACTACATTCCAGTAGTCCAGCATCACAAAGTTCATCAAGCACATCGGTAGTATGAGCAGAAATAGCGAGTGCGGCCTCCTCTGAAAAGGTGTTTGGCTTAGCGGGAAGCACGGAGAGCGCACAGAGCGCACTATGTGCTTTTTCACTTAAATGTTTGTCGCTAATAGCGATTATGGTTTGAAGTGAGAGGGGCGTATTGTGTGCAAGGCTGGTGTGACGATCAAGTACACCGCGTGGAGTGCTCAGATGAAGTCGCTCATTCTCGTTATGAAGTCGTTCAAGAGCTGTATGAAGACGACGAGACTGTCCATCATATGATTGCACACGTAAATAATTTCCCATCAAGGTGAGAGCAAGGGGTAATCCACCTACCGAACGCGCAAGTGTTTGTATTTTTTCTTTTTCCTCTGTAGCTACTTTTGGCACAAAGGATGTAAGTAAGGCAATGCTTTCCTCCTCGTTCAACTCTCGTACCACCGTAGCCTCTCGTTCAGCGAATGCAAGGGCAAGAGGAGGAAATCGTGTGGTGATGAGGCACACACAATTGGGACCCTCGACCTTGAATGCGAAAGCGTCCTCTAGCGTCCATACATCGTCGATTATCAGGAGCATGCGCTTCATGCCAATAGCGGCACGTACCTGTTTAGCAAGAGCCTCATTGCTATTGTTTTGTTTCAGTATATCGGGGTGTATGCCTAAAAGTGTTCCCCAGCGACTCAGATGGCTTGCTATATGTGGTTTGGGTCCTAGTCCTGCCCACAAAATACCATCTTGAAAACATGCCCTCACCTCGCTGTCATATACAAGTTGAAGTGCGAGTGTGGTCTTGCCTACTCCTGGTAGACCGTTAAGACCTATGTACGGAACATGCTCTTTACATAGTTTCTGCTTCAATTGAGCGGTGTGTTTCTCACGCCCAACAAGACCTGTACTTCCCACTGATTGCGGAGGAATAGCTGGATCATAAAGTGCCAAAGAGGAGGATGGCGAATGTCCTGTTTCTGGTTGGAGATGTTGCTCGTTTGCTTCCTTTGGAACTAAACCAAGCTCATATGTACTTTTCCCAAAAAGGGCGCAGAGTTTTTCACGAAAGTGCGGATAGGGTAGTGAGACACCACGCTCCCAGCGACCTACAGTGGTGGGATCAATACCAAGCTCCATTGCAACCTTTTCCTGCGACCATCCACGCAATTCGCGTTCGCGTTTCAATCGTGTATTCGCTTTTGGCTTCATAACGCTCCCTACACATAAGATACAATGTCGCCCTATAACTGCTGCTTACTTGTTGTCCATTTTATCATTGTAACAGATAGCACATCTCATGCATACTTACAAAAATTAGTTTTTACTAAGGAAAAAACACTATGTGAGTTTGTTTTTGTGGCAGGATTATTGCATAATTTTGTTAGCACTTCCCAGTTAAGAAGTAAACGAACAAAGGAGTTACCGTGATAATCGACCCAAACACCTCGGCTGATGCAGAAGGACGCGTAGATGCATTGCTACATGCACTGACACTGGAAGAGAAGGTGTCTCTGCTGGCAGGAGCCACGACATGGACTACGGCTGCGATTGAACGGCTTGGTATACCAGCGATAAAGGTTTCCGATGGACCAAACGGTGCGCGAGGCGGTGGAAGTTTCGCAGGCGGCAACATAACTTCAGCATGCTTCCCCGTCGGTATTGCGCTGGCATCGACCTGGAATCCTGACTTGATTGAACACGTTGGGCAGGCACTGGGCGAAGAAACACAGACGAAGGGCGCACAGATGTTGCTTGCTCCAACCGTCAACATGCATCGTTCACCGCTTAGCGGTCGCAATTTTGAGTGCTATTCAGAAGACCCCTACCTGACAGCACGTATAGCGGTAGGCTATATTACTGGTCTGCAACGCCAAAACGTTGGTGCAACCGTCAAACACTTTATCTGCAATGACTCCGAATTTGAGCGTAACACGATCAGTTCAGAAGTCGATGAGCGTACCTTACGCGAAATCTATTTACCGCCCTTTCAAGCCGCGGTACAAGAGGCGAAAACCTGGGGCGTGATGTCCGCCTATAATAGAATAAATGGTGTTTTTGCAGGAGAAAACGCGACGACCCTGCGCGCTATTCTCAAGCAAGAGTGGGGCTTTGATGGACTTGTGATGTCCGACTGGTACGGCACACAAAGCACTTTCGCCTCTATCAACAATGGTCTTGACCTGGAAATGCCAGGACCACCCATCTGGCGTGAGGGCACACAGGTACTCGAAGGACTCAAAACGGGTGCTATTCAGCACGAAGCCGTTGACGAAGCGGTGCGTCGTATCCTGCGTATCGTCGTGCGCTCCGGTGTGCTTGAGCATCCTGCCCCGAAAGAAGAACAGGGGATTGACCGTCCCGAACACCGCGCACTGATTCGCACAACTGCCGCCGAAAGTATGGTCTTGCTCAAGAACGAGGGCAATGTCCTTCCGCTCCACAAAGAGCAGCTAAAGACGCTCGCCATCATAGGCCCCAATGCTAAAACTGCTCAGATTATGGGAGGAGGTAGTGCTGAAGTCAACGCACACTACTCAGTTACACCTTATGCAGGTATTGCCAGTTATATAGGCGAGAGCGTAGAACTGGGTTACGAGATTGGCTGTACCAACCACAAGATGTTACCGCGCCTCGATGCCAGTCTACTTGCGCCTCAAGGCAAGGACGTAGAAAACAAATTCTCGATTGACTACTATAACACGCTCGACCATTCTGACAAAATCGTGTATCAGACAACAACAAACACCGCCAACCAGATATGGATGGGGAGTGTTGCGCCCGGCGTAGATACTAAAATCTTTTCTGCCCGTCTCACAGGTACGCTTATTCCACAAGAGAGCGGTATGCATGCCTTTGGACTTACCAGCGCAGGGCTGAGTCGCCTTCTTATCAACGGGCAAGAAGTCCTCGACAATTGGACTGAGCAGACACATGGTGATACCTTCTTTGGGATGGGGAGCAGTGAGATTACGAAGCATGTAGAGATGACGGCAGGCCAGTCTTATAAACTGGTAGTTGAATATAGCAGTCGGGACGCGATGATGTTGACAGGATTTCGCCTGGGCTATTTGCCTCCTGTAGCCGAGGACGCCATTGAACGAGCGGCGGCATTAGCAGCACGTTCTGACGTAGCATTACTCTTTGTTGGGTTGAACGGAGATTGGGAAGGTGAAGGCCACGACCGACCAGACATGGAACTCGTAGGTCAACAGGTGACACTTATTGAACGGGTGGCAGCAGCCAACCCGAAGACTGTCGTAGTCCTACAAACGGGTTCGCCCATTACCATGCCCTGGTTAGACAAAGTGACAGGAGTCATTCAGGCGTGGTATCCAGGACAAGAGTGCGGCAATGCTATCGCGGACGTGTTGTTTGGAACAGTCAACCCATCAGGCAAACTTTCGCAGACCTTTCCTCAACGCTTAGAGGATAATCCAGCGTACATCAACTATCCCGGCGAACATGGGCGAGTGCGTTATGGAGAAGGTATTTTCATTGGCTATCGCTATTACGAGAAAAAACGAGTTGAGCCGCTCTTCCCGTTCGGCTTTGGCCTCTCCTATACGAGTTTCGTCTACAGTAACTTGCATGTGAGTACACAGACAGTTGCTCCTGATGATAGCGTAACTGTACATGTAGATATAACAAACACAGGACAGTATACAGGTAAGGAGGTTGTGCAGGTCTATATACATGATGTGCAAAGTACGGTTATACGCCCAATAAAAGAGTTGAAACGTTTCACAAAGGTTGAGTTGTCACCAGGCGAAACGAAGACAGTAACGTTCACACTCGACCGCGCCGCACTAGCATACTGGGATGACGCCGAGCACGCATGGTCGGCAGAGGCAGGTGAGTTCGAGCTACTTATTGGAAGTTCATCGCAAGATATTCGCTTGCGCGACACGTTCGAGCTAACAAAAACGGTTGTTTTTGGCGGCAAGACAAACCGTTGAAGAATTCGTAGTAGACTGCCAATCTTCAATTGACAGTTTTCGTAGGGACCACATTTATGGCGTCCTCTGCACGAGCGAAGCAATGTGCAGTCCTTATAATGCATCAATTAATGCACACGATCATGCAAGATTGCGGATGCAACTCGCCCAATGAATTGGGCTTGGACGCCATCAATGTGGTCCCTACGAAACCATTAATACGATGATTTTTTGATGAAATTCACGACGACGCTAGCAAGTTCCTCGCCTTTGTCTTCTTGTAGAAAGTGGCCTGCACCGACGATGGTGGTGTGAGGTTGACCCTTGGTGCCTGGGACGTTTTTTTGGAAGAAGGTGTCACCGCCTCTGGTGATGGCATCAGAGTCGCTGAAGGCGGTGAGAAACGGCTTCTCCCAGCGTTTCAGAACTTCCCATGCTTTACGATTGGGTTCCGATGCTGGGTCATCGGGTCGCGTTGGGACAAGTGTAGGAAATTGGCGCGCACCCGCCATATAGCTATCATCGGGATAAGGTGCGTTATAAGCAGCGATGACCTCTTCCGAGGGCTTGGTCACACAACCACCTTTAACGATGCCACCAGGGTTGAAACGCGGCGTCTCCTGCGAGTAGCGTTGCCAGTTGAGGAATGCTTCACCCGGAGGAATGTCGCCAGTTGGTAGAAAGGTGTTTGCGGTGACAATGCGTGCGAAACGCGCTTCATTTTCTGCGGCAAGGCGTAGGCCGATGAGTCCACCCCAGTCCTGACAGACAAGGGTAATACGTTGCAGGTTCAGGGATTCGATGACGGCAAGCATCCAAGCAACATGCTTTTGATAGCTGTAGTCTGTCCGTTGTGTGGGTTTATCGGAGCGACCAAAGCCCACGAGGTCGGGCGCAATCGACCGATAGCCTGCGGCAGTAAAGACAGGAATCATCTTACGATACAGGTAGGACCACGATGGTTCACCATGCAACAGTAAGATAGGATCGGCGTTCTGTGGTCCTTCATCAAGATAGTGAATACTAAGGTTATCGGTTTCAATATAGTGAGGAGCGAAGGAGTAGTCAGGCAGGTTCGTGAAACGCTCATCAGGTGTGCGTAAAATCTCCATTGAAATTATTCTCCTGTCATTCGTTGGCTGGCTGGAAAACACAAGCTGATCGGTCTTTGATGTGCATTGTATCATCTGCCATCACATAAAAATCTAACTACATGATGGTTGTACCGATGTGATGTTGCTGTTGTAGTCGCTGATTTGCCAGTTACCGCCGTTGTCCTGCTGTAAGGTGATGTGAAGCTGATAGGGCTTCGACATTTTTCCTCGGTTAAGGTCGTAGACATAGTTTACTGTATTGCCTTGCGTAGTCGTGTTGTTGTCCTCGCGGTTATCTCCTGTAACCACTCCATAACAAGTATCCTCTTGTTGCGCTTGCTGTGCGAACTGACTTTCTGAAGTCTGATTTGTGATTGCAGTTCCTAGATCGTTATAAGCTTGGTTATATGTATGGTTTGCAAGGGCTGTCACAAAATCATTAGCTTTCGCTGTCGCCGCAGGTATATTGCTTGCAGCTACAGAAGTGGTAGCATTGCGCGTTGTAAAGTAGTGGTAGGCCGCGAAACTCGCGGCACAGAGTCCTAAGCCGAGCAAGGATAGCAAGACCAAAGATACAACGATACCACGCCGCACGACCCGACCCGTTTTCTGCATAATTGATGTCGCCGCTGAAGTCCTTATAGGAGGAAATGCCTGTAGCATTGATGATTGTCCAGTTGTAGGAGGTGTTTGCTCGGTTGATGGTGGTGTAGCCGCAGCATATCCATTCATCATCAGCGGTGATGCTATAGTATTTCCATTCATTGGTGGTGGCGGTGGCAATACGATGGCTTGTCTTGGTATTTGTGGAGTCGCAGACGAAGATGCAAATGCTGATGGTGTTTGATAGGCAAGTTCCAATGCCTGAGCAAAGTCTTGAACGCGAGGGAAACGCTGATGATAGTCTTTGGAAAGTGCTCTCCGCACAACTTGCTCAACGGCAACAGGAATATGTACTCCATGCTCCTCAAACGGTGGGGGAGGCGCGGAAAGATGCTGTGTGACAAGTTCGATATAGGAGCCGCGAAAGAGTTTGGCACCACAAAGCCATTCATACACAACGGCGGCAAGAGCATATTGATCGCTTGCTGGACGCGCTTTGCCTTGTATCTGCTCTGGTGCCATATAGGACATTGTACCGATTACCACGTCCTCAGTTTGCTGGTTACGCGAACTTTGAGCTACGAGCGCAATCCCAAAATCGCTCAGTAGGACCTCGTTGTTATGACTGAGCAGCATATTGCCGGGTTTTACATCGCGGTGAATTAACTTCTGATCGTGAGCATATTGTAGCGCGGAGGCAATTTGCTTGACGTAGGATACAACGGTTGCCGATGGAAGACGCGTTCCCTTTGGATGCCGTTCACGCAACGACCCATTGGGAGCATAATCCATGACGAGAAAGGGCTTATTGTCTTCAACGTCGAAATCCAGCACACGCACGATATGAGGATGTATCAGATGAGCAATGGTGAGCGACTCGTTGCGGAACGCCTCGATGCCCTCATCGTCCAATTGCGTATGTAGTAGTTTAATGGCGGCTTGCGTATTGAGATAGACATGTGTGCCGTGATACACATCTGCGAAGCCGCCATGACCTAGAAGACGATCAAGGCGATAGTTTCCAATTTGTTGTCCAACGCTATTAATGCTATCAGTCATATGTAAGCTACTTTCCAGGTTTGGAACGAGGGTGTGCTACATCAGGCCCATACAGGCACAGGTTATATATTTTCTGATGAGCCGTTGTTCCAAATCAGATGAGTGTATAGATTTTTATAGAATAGCAATGCAATATTTCGTCAATACTATAAGGAAATGTACAGCTTGGTAAAAATGTTTCCCTCTATAGTAAACGTTGCACAGGAAATATAGCTTCAAATTGTGGTTAATGGACACTCTTAAATTCTGCACATTCCAACTAATGAGTTTTAGCATAAAAGGTCCTTTGTAAGGGATTGACTTGAATGATTAGTATCTTCACTACTATTCTTACCAATAAGTGGTGCTTCCTAAAGTAAACGATAAGAGTGCAGCGAGGTATAGTTTGGCCCTGTTCTCGACAGTTCGCTTTTCATAACATCAATGTGTTGCACAGGATATGTTTCTATGGAGGTGATACCTCGTTGCTCCCCTTCAAGAAGTTGTTGTAGATATTGTTGCTCTAAAGGTGATAGAGGAGCCTTGCCACGTGCAAGCGTGAGGTGGGGAGAGAAGGTGCGTTTATCTAGCTCGAAGCCTCGCTGTTCGAGTTGCTGATGAAGGATATTGTGCAATTTGTTGAGCGTGCCAGAGGTTTCGTCGATACCCATCCAGAGAACGCGTGGATGACGTGATGTGCCAAAGATACCTAGCCGCGTTACTTGGTAGTGAAACGCTTGTATCTGTTGAGCAGCAACCTGTGCGGCTTGCGCTGCGTCCGCAAGTTGAGCATCATCTAGCTCTCCTAAAAAGGCGAGCGTGAGATGAATACCTTTGGGATTGACCCAGCGCATACTTGGTAAGACCTGCGACATCTGATGAATGACCTTCTCCAAATGGCTTTGCAGGTTTGCATTTCTTGCTAAGGAAATGAATGTTCGTGTCAAGAATACCTCTCCTTAGCTTTTTCTTGCTCTGGTAATGCTAAGTTCTCGGAAGACGGAGAAACTTGTTTCCTCCGTTTCAATCTGCGAAAAACCTGCTTCCTTTACGAACGCGGACTGATCCCGAATGCTGCCAGCATGATCTTTCATATCAAGAATTAGCAAGCGTCCTCCTGGTTTGAGGACGCGAACAATCTCTGCCAGTCCTTGCTGTTTGAGTGTGTCCGGCAAGTGGTGCATCATCAAGGTACTGAGCACGATATCGAATGACTGGTCAGGAAAGGTGAGTTGTTCGATGCCTTCAACTTGGAAGTTGACAGAGAGCTTGGCTCGCTTCGCTTTATGACTGGCGCGAGCAATCATCTGTGATGATGGGTCAATGCCTGATACATCGCCCGTTTCACCAACGCGTTGCTTGACGATAAGTGCTAGCGTTCCAGTGCCGCAGCCTACGTCGAGCACGCACTCTCCTGCATGCAGTTCGGCAAGGTCAGCGATTCTCTTCCGAAATGTCTTCTCCCTGCCTCGCATGAGCAATCCCGCCATAAAGTCGTAGTGCCAACCACTCAAGAAAGACCCTTGCGTCTCGTTGACAGACGTTTCAACTGGTTCCCTGTGATGATGAAAATGCATTACCATTGATATTGCTCCTTCTGAAGCGAGAAATTTTTCTCTTCTATCATGAATACACTAGTTATTGTTCTCGTAAGTAGTCACTTATTTTGAATTATGGCACAGTCAACAATCATAGCATATCATCCTTTCCTATAACAGACTTTAGAGACACTTAAAGTCTATAATTACAACAAAAAAAATGTTTACTTATATGCTCCTGTTCATAGTGCCAACTGGTTCAACGCATCCGAGAAGTGTGGATTCTTTTCAATGAGTTCAATAAGCTTGTACTCTTTGAGATAGTCCTCCATCTGTCGTTCTGCATTCAGCATCACGTCCTGAACTATGCATGCTTGATGGCTGTGTTCGACACCACAATGAAACAACGAGGCAGTTCCTTCGATAGCATGAATGACATCCAGGAAAGAAATATCGGCTTTGTTTCTCGTTAGTCTGTAGCCTCCATGTATGCCAGGAGTAGATTCAATCAGGTCGGCCTTTACAAGCTTGGTCAAAACCTTGGAAAGATAGGTCGGGGAAAGTCCTTGAAATGTTGCCAATTGTTGGACGCCAATGGTTTTCCCAGGAGGCAGAGCTACAAAATAGAGCATCGTGTGGAGCGCATAGTTGGTCGCTTGTGAATATTTCATACCTCTCTCCTTCCTATTACAGACTCAACAAGTCTATAATAGGATATACAAAGGAAGATGTCAAGCGTAAGGTCTCCAACAGTCTCTATTTTTGGTGGTAGTATATTAATGATTAGCTTACCAATTTTCAACGAATGGATTTTCGTAGGGACCACATTTATGGCGTCCTCTGCACGAGCGAAGCAATGTGCAGTGCTCTTGCACCCATTCTTGCGCGAGAGCATTCAACAAAGATGGCGGATGCGCCTCGCCCAATGAATTGGACTGGGACGCCATAAATGTGGTCCCTACGAAATTTATCACATCAAGGTTGCGAGACCACTACCATCCATAATTTTTAGCCAAGCTTTAGCGAAAGAGAGGTATGTATATGTCTACAACAGTGGCGTACCGTTTCGTCAATACGGCACCGCTAGGAGCTGCGTTGAATATGGCGATTGACGAGGCCATTCTTACGCATTATCTTAGAGGTCTGGTGCCGCCTACGCTACGTACCTTTCGCTGGACACAGACAGCTATCACACTGGGACGTTTTCAGAATGTTGAGCGTGAAATCGAGCAAGAGCGTTGCCAGCAACAGCATGTGGCACTGGTGCGGCGTCCCACAGGTGGACGCGCGGTGTATCATCGGGACGAATTCACGTATAGTCTTGTGATTGGGAAACGCGAGAATGTGCCTTCGGGCGTCGTCGCCGCTTACGCCTATCTTGCACAAGGGTTACAGGCGGCGTTACAACAGCTTGGTATCGCCTCAGAACTAAGCGAAGAGCATGTCAGCAAAAACCCATCGGCAGCATGTTTTGCCTCATCAACACAGGCCGACCTGACCGCGCGTGGCTTCAAAATCATTGGTAGTGCTCAAGTCTGGAAGGATGATGCGTTATTACAGCAAGGTTCGTTGCCACTCGACGACCGCTCCGGCGAATTCTTCTCGTTCTTACGCTTTCCAAGCGAAGCCGCACGAGCCGAGGCATTAGCCCTTTACCAAACTAAAACCACACCACTTCATACATTTGTACCTCACATTACAAGGGAACAGGTGAGCGAGGCGTTTGTTACAGGCTTTGGGGAAGCGTTGCATACACCGTTTGTGCAGGAAGAGTTGAGTCAGTCAGAATGGGACATGGCCCAGCAGTTGGTAGAAGAGAAGTATAATACTCTTGTGTGGGCGAAAGAGCGCGTCACCTTAGTGTAAACAAATATTTTATGAAGGCTGGTAGCATGCAAACACTTCCCTCAAACGCTGCCCTAATTATCATTGACGTACAAAAAGGCTTTGACGAGCCTAGTCGAGGACAAAGAAACAATCCAGAGGCAGAAACAAATATAGGTCATATTCTCGATACATGGCGTCATACAAAACGACCCATCTTTCATGTGCAACACATCTCGCTTGAAGAGGATTCTCCGTTACGCGCTGATCATCCTGGTCATGCGTTTAAAGAGATAGCGCAGCCACACGAGAATGAACCTGTTATTCAAAAGCATGTGAATAGTGGATTTATCGGCACCGACTTGGAAGAACGGCTACACAAAAAGAATATTCACACACTTGTCATGGTTGGCTTGACAACAGACCATTGCGTCTCTACCACAACACGCATGGCGGGTAATTTGGGCTTTGATACCTATGTTGTTTCTGATGCAACCGCCACGTTTGAGCGAAAAGGGTACGATGAGAAATGGTATTCAGCGGAAGATATTCACAACGTCTCTTTGACGAGCCTACATCATGAGTTCGCAACGGTCGTCAATACAGATACGTTGCTCAAATATGCTGAATGATGTACAATAGGCAGAACGTTGAGGTTCACCAAACACGAGCAGGTCGCCACTGAAATACCGTCACTTTAGAAGGAGTTAATTGGGCGTGAGCATGTCTATAGACACGGCGCGGAGGATATTGGAAGCGAGCAAGCAACGCGCTAAAGAATTACGCAGTCCCGTAAGCATCGCTATTGTCGATGCGGGAGGGCATCTGGTCCTCTTTGAGCGCATGATGTCACCCTATGGTTGGGCGACCGGAAATATCAGTATTGCCAAGGCAAGCACCGCCGTTATGTTTAACCAATCCACGGATGCAGTCGCGCAATGGGGAGCAGGCATTCCAGGTTTCGCCTCCAGTATGGCGACCATGACCGAGGGAAAGTTCATCATGGCGGCTGGCGGCTGGCCCATTCGTTCGAGTGGCGCAACCATTGGTGGTATCGGTGTAAGCGGTGGCAATGCTCCTGGGCGTGACGACGAGATAGCGCGTGCAGGTCTCGCGGCGGTTGATGCATCTGCCGCGCAAGGGCAACCTGTGCAACAGCTACCTGTGCAACAGCTACCTGTGCAACCACCATCTATCGCATCACAGTCCTTGCCACCCCTTACTCCTATACAACCTATGACGCCATCTTCTTCGTCATACTCTGGCGTTCTACCACCATATTATCAGCCACCAGAGAATGGTCCGACACCACAAAGTGATTTTCCTGGTCAACCGAACATCACAAAAAATATTACACCCAACCAGGAAAGGCCCTATAACGATAGCGCGTTCAATCAATATAATCCAGACCATTCGGGAGGTCAGCAATGAGCCAGGAATATTCTAGTAGCAAGCGAGCGAGAAGGACAGCCCGTTCACAGAAGAACAAGCCCACTCTCGTCACATCTTCAATAGATACCGTAGAAAACGTAGAGGCAGAGCATTCTGTCGGTACAGCGACACAGACCATTACAGAGCCAAAGCCTCTTCTTGTGCCTACACCAGAGCCAGTTGAGCAATCATCACGTAAACTTCCAAGCTTCTTCTCAAAGGTCAAAAAAGACGAGCCGGATAACGTGCCGAAGGAGACAAAAGAGGCCGAGATTGTACAGGCACGTCTCGCTCGTGCGACCCGCGGCAAGACCTCACCTGTAGAAGCCTTTGGAACGGTGCCTGCGCCAGCTAAAGCAAGCAAGAGCAGTGCTGTGGTGGAGAGCAAAGGGAATGCGACTCCTGCTAAGCCTGTTGCGACCAAGCCGCCTAGCCTGTTCAAGACACGCTACATCATCGGTATGGGTGTCTATCTCATTGCAGCCGATTTTCTTGGACTGTATGAGCAGAAATTCTTGACGTACCTTGGACTGGAAAAACAACTCACACAGTTCACCCTCTTTGGTGGTGTTCTGCACGTCAACACATCTACAATAGTGTTTCTTGCATCCCTTGTCATTATCCTTGTTCTTCTTGCCCGTTTCGACCTCATTCCTCGCAGTCTTGGCGGTACTTCCGCTGCCCAGAGACGAGCGAATCAATCACAAACGAAAACCAATGGTACAACAGCTTCTGGCGAACGCGTTCTACCGCCAACAGTACGGCAGGGTGTGAAAGGCTCCGACGACACACTCTATCAACAGTACCGGACCAGCCAACGGCGCAAAAAAAAGTAGTTCACACAGGTGCCTGTAGGGACCGATTGCGTCCAGGGGTGGGGGCAGGGTGTCGGCAACAATTCTGCGTGGCAACGTATGCCCCTCCCCCGAACGCGTTAATGCTCTTTAACCAATTGGTACGGATCTCTGTAGGAACCGATTGATCGCGTCCTCTTGACGGTGGATTGCCACGAGGACGCGATCAATCGGTCCCTACCAGACCTCCCTTCGCTTCTTCCAAAGAAACCTATTGTTGAAAGCCTTCCGAATGCCCTGGCTTTGGTATCACATAAACATTCACTACACAAAGGTATGGACATAATGTCTATACTCTGTTCTTGTTTAGGCAATACGCTTGACTTATTTGGAGAGGGTCTCTATAATCAAAAGAGAGACCGAATACGGTCACGAAAGAAAACGGAATTATATTCATGCTCAACTACCAACAACCAGTACAACAGAATAGCTTTTATTATTGGTTTAGACCCCCAGCATGATGGTGGGCCTTTTTAGGTTGAGCAACAAACACCACCAGCGTGCTGGGAAAGCAGAGGGAAAAAACCTCTGCTTTTTTGTTTCCAAAAAATTGTATGGGTTGCACCCACAACGTGAAAAGAGGAATTGTTCCATGATTATCACCATTCGTAGCCAGGCCACAAGCGAAGAGCGTACACAGTTAATGACTCAGGTATGCCGTGTCACAGGAAGTTTGCATCCTATCACGACAACCGTGATGGATGGACGAGAGCTTATTGTTCTCGATGGCGCACACCTTGATGCTACAGCACAAGCGTTGCTGGGCGAACAGACGGCGGTCGAGCGCATCACGCGTGTAAAAACAGCCTACAAACTGGTTAGCCGCGTGTTCAAAGCCGAAGATAGCCACGTGCTTATCGGTACAGGTCGCGATTGTGATCAGGTACTTATCGGCGGCATAACCCCCACCATTATTGCTGGCCCATGCGCGGTTGAGAATCGGGAACAACTTCTTAGTACAGCTCATGCCGTAAAACAAGCAGGGGCACACATTCTGCGTGGCGGTGCCTTCAAGCCGCGAACCTCTCCTTACCAATTCCAGGGGCTAGGGCTTGAAGGACTACACATCCTGGCAGAGGCACGAGAAGCCACTGGTATGCCCATCATTACAGAGGTAATGGAGCCAGATTTAGTCGAGACGGTCGCGCACCACGCCGACATTCTGCAGATAGGTAGCCGCAATATGCAAAACTACCCCTTGCTGCTAGCTGCCGGACGCCACGCTGAGAAGCGACCAGTCCTACTTAAACGTGGGCTGTCCGCGACGATTGACGAATGGTTGTTGGCAGCGGAGTACATCGTCGCGTCGGGCAATCCAAACGTCATTCTCTGCGAACGTGGTATTCGCAGCTACGACCAACAAACGCGCAACGTCCTTGACCTCTCCTGTGTTCCCCTGCTTCATGAACTAACACATTTGCCCATCATCGTCGATCCCAGCCATGCCACCGGAAAACGTGAACTTGTTCCCACCATGTCACGCGCGAGTATCGCGGCAGGAGCCGATGGTCTTATTATCGAAGTGCATCAGGACCCCAATAATGCCCTCTGTGATGGCCGCCAATCCATCACTCCTGCTCAACTGCAAACCATCGTGCGTCAAGCACATATGTTGACAGAGATGATGAACGAAGAGATATTGGTGAGGGCTGCATAAACAGTAGTGCCTGGCACAAAACGTGTTTTGTGCCAGGCACTACTGTTTATGTAACATGCGAGCGTAAATTTTCTCTCGACTCATCTTAAGGAGTATGGTATACTCATTTTACGTAGTGAGGGTTTGTTTGTAATTACTGGTCGGAAAAGACCAAAGGCTTTGAGGTGACACGATGCCAACACGTATTATTATTGCGGATGATGAGACAATTCAGCGCATGGACTTAAAAGATGTGCTGACAAAACAGGGCTATCTCGTGGTCGGAGAGGCTGGAGACGGACTGAGTGCCGTCAACCTAGCGCGTGAGCTACGACCAGACCTGGTAATCATGGATATTCGGATGCCCGACATGGACGGCATTGCCGCCGCCGAAACGCTCACACAAGAAAAAATTGCACCAGTGTTGTTGCTCACTGCCTTCGGAGATCAACCTCTTGTTGAACGCGCCAAGGAAGCAGGCGTTGTCAACTATATCGTGAAGCCGTTACGCGAGAGTGAGGTCACGCCAGCCATCGAAGTAGCACTCGCACGCTACAACGAGTTCCGCGCACTTGAAGAGAAGACACGTACCTTGACCGAGCAGCTTGAGACACGTAAGATTGTCGAACGTGCCAAAGGCTTGCTGATGGAGAAACAGGGCTTATCTGAGTCGGACGCGTTCCGTAAGATTCAGCGAGCGAGTATGAATAACCGTAAATCCATGCGTGAGGTTGCGGAAGCTATTCTTCTAACGAACGAGATGTAGTACAGACAAAGCGCGGCAACGATGCCGCGTATTTGATGCGCCGCCTTCGGCGGCGAAAGGGAGGTTAGGGGAATTTGGGGCACAGCCTCAAACCCCTGGTGAGGGGCGGTTGCCCCTTGCATCCCCACTTTGTATAAATGGGTTATTACATATCAATAGAGATTGAGTAATTATGTCATTGGCAACGAGTATAGAAAACACCGTGATCACTACTGGCATTCGTTTTCGTCCGGCTGGACGCATCTACCATTTTGATCCACAGGGCCAGACATACACGAACGGCCAATACGTTATCGTAGAGACAGCACGCGGCATAGAGGCTGGACGTGTGGTAATTGCCGCCAAGAAAATTGCTGAAGGCGACCTCAGCGACCCACTCAAACCTATTCTACGGCTGGCGACCGAAGACGAACTACGCATGATGCTTTCCTTTAAGAGTAAAGAGAAGGAAGCTGCCGTGCGTTGCGGTGAGCGTATCGTCCAGCATCAGTTACCAATGAAACTGGTAGAGGCCGAATACACGTTCGATGGGAGTCGCCTGACCTTTTACTTTACCGCCGAAGAACGAGTCGATTTTCGTGTCCTTGTGCGTGATCTTGCCGCGACCTTTCGCACACGTATCGAGTTGCGCCAAATTGGTGCCCGCGATCAGGCAAAGCAGCAAGGGGGCGTTGGGCCTTGTGGAAAAACACTTTGCTGTAGTTCCTGGATTACTGACTTCGGTGTTGTCTCAATTAAAATGGCAAAAGAGCAGGGGCTACCACTTAATCCCTCGAAAATCTCAGGTGTCTGCGGACGGTTGTTGTGTTGCCTTTCCTATGAGAACGATAACTATATTCAGGCAAAGCAGCAGATGCCACAAATCGGTGCGATGCTTCCGACACCAAGCGGTCCAGGCAAAGTTGTCTCGATCAATGTACCAAAAGATTCGGTTGAAGTTATGCTCGATAGTGGTGCTATCATCCAGGTACCAGTAAACGTGCCAGAGGTCACAGATGCAGTGTCAACAAAAGCGGCAGGTGGTTGTGGTTCCTGTGGTGTAAAAAGTGGTGGGGGTGGTTGTGGCTCCTGTGGGAGCGGCGGTGGATGTGGTAGCGGCGGTTGTAGTACAAAAAGTGGTGGTGGCTGTGGCTCCTGCGGTGTAAAAAATAAGCTTCACGTTTAACAAACAATGACGAGAGGAAGGTATAGACACCCATGCCTTTAGACAGGAAAGACTCAGGCTCTACCTGGCAAGGTCCTCCAGCATATAAAACTACTGAGGTTCCACCAGAAGCACCATGGGAACCATCTGACGAAGCAGATATCCCACTCACTACACTAGAGCAGGAACTTCCGACAGTTCCAGCGGATACCAGTGGCTTACATTTAGGCGCAAACGATGCGGTTGAAGAGGAAAGCGAGCCTTCTTCTGGGCGTTCAGAGTTGATGAGTCAGTTAGGCTATTATTCCTCGTTTATCCTGGCCCCGTTTCTTTTTGCGGCACTTACTAGCCTGATTGTCCTTCCAGTTGTAGCGACGGGTCACGCGAGGTTGCCACAACAAACACTTTTACCCCTCGTGCTTATTATTATTGCCATCGCCCTGGCACAAGGCGTCGCGATTTATTACGCGGGCACGACAAATGGATTGTGGACCATCTATACGATCATGGGCTTTTTCCTTTTCATGCTTGTTGGCTGCTTCGCCCTCTTTGGTCCCATTGCAGGCATTATCACCCTACTCATCTTTATTGGTATTTCTATCTACTTGGCACGACGCTATATTCACCCCGTGGCGGAGGAATATGTCGATCTCGTGCGTTCCTTTGGCAAATACAAACGCACACTCTACCCCGGCTTCAATATTCTGCTGCCCTGGGAACAGATTTCAGATCATTTAAGTACTGCTGAAACAACATGGAAAACCCCACCGCAGCGTGTGCAGATGACGCGAGATGAAGTTGTTGTCTTAAAAGGAAGTATGACGTATCAATTACTACCCGAAGATGCATACCTCGTCACGAGTGTAAAGGATTGGGAAGAACGGTTACGAGACACCTTTGTCACATCGCTGCAAACGGTGGCCAAGACATTTACGCCCGATGATTTCATTCCCTGGCCTCAGGGCATGATGCGTCCAACGCATGGCAGTACGATACCACTTTCGGAAGGTGAGGCGCGTTGGGAACAGGTTAACGGACTGGTCCTACAACGCATTAGAGACCGTGCCGCGCATTGGGGCGTTCAGATACATGACGTTCGCCTCTATGATATCGCACTTGCCCCACATAATCTTTTAGACGAAACAACGGTGCCAGTTGCGCAAAAGAGTGTAGATGCACCGATTGTTCCTCGTCCAGCACCTCAACCTGCTCAAGTGCCACAGCAACCGAAACCCTTTGCACCCGTCCAACAGACGACGGGAAATGTTCAGGTTCCAAAGGGGGTAAAGGAAGAGACATTACGCAAAGCATATATGGCGGTAAAAAATGGCAATCTAAAAGACGTAGACACTATTCGCACGCTTGCCGCTCAATTTGATGCAGTTGCGAATGATCCAGAACTGAGTAAGGCATTTACCTTTGATGCTGCACGAGCGGCACTCAACCTGTATGCGGAAGCAGACAGACGCCAGGAAGAACAGGAGGCTACGGCTGGTACTCTCTTCTCGGACGAAACAAAAGTCGATTGGCCCAGACGCCGCCCGACCGATGAGAATTTAATGGGCGGCGGCTAATTCAGATAGCAAGCAAAGAAATGGCGGTCACAATTGCGACCACCATTTCTTTGCTTGCTATCTGAAGCTATTTTTGGGTAACTATCGCGGCAACCTTTTCTGCATTGCCTTCTTCCATTGAGCGCAGGGCTGCAACGGCCTCATTAGAGATTACTTTGCTTACTTCTGGATCGAATACAACGTCATCGCGTTTGCAGTAACGAAGTTTTTTCCAGGCGGCAGTCGCACGGTCCCAGGCGGGGAAACGCTCCGTCATCTCTGCGTCGCCCTTCACAACACGTTGGAAGGCGTTGTATGAAACCACCAGCGCACTTACGATACTGATGAACGTCAAGGCCACAAGCACAACCATCCAAAACGGATTGAGGCTAGCTTCCAAGCCGCCAATAAGCACAATAATGAGAAATACACAAATGCCTACGAGGACACCACAAGCCAGGATATAGGGCATCATTGAGATGTTTTTTGTTGGCATATCAGGGGGCGCACAACGCGCAACGCCGGAGTCGTATGCGGCCTCCATTGTCATTACCATATCTGATTGTTTACATACAGGACATGTTGGTTTTTCTGCTTCAGTAGTTGCCATAAAACATACCTCCCTTATAGATGATACAGAATGCTGGTACCGATGAATATAAAGAGCGATGAGTGCTCTACTTTTTTCTTTGTCAAAGGTAGCATAACATGTTGTCGCGTTTTCGACAATGCTTTCTTTTCTTTTTGAGACCTTGACAACGACAAAGAGATATACTACTGTACTGTATAGCATAGCAATAGGAACAAATGTTTGTATAGAAAAGGATGGCATCCTGGTATGACCCTTACGGCTTACCTCTTTTGTGATACGTGTGGCGCGGCCAATCGTGTACAAGCGACATTCTGTAAGGCTTGTGGTCAACCATTGCATACCTCTATAACGAATGAGTCAACCAGTTCCTCTACACTCACAGGTCTTCTTTCACAAAAACACATTCTAAAACAACGTTATGCAATCCTGGCTCAAGTGGGACGAGGCGGCTTTGGCGCAGTCTATAAAGCGGCTGATACGCAGTTTGGCAATCGGCTTGTAGCGATTAAAGAGATGAGCCAGAGCAACATGAACTCACAGGAACTCCTGGAGGCAGAGGTAGCATTTAAGCGCGAAGCTTTGATGCTAGCAAGCCTTACGCATCCCAACTTACCGCGTATCTACGAACAATTTATGGATGGCGGACGCTCATATCTTGTGATGGATTTTATTGATGGCAAGACGCTGGAAGACCATCTCAACGACCTGAATGGTGCCACACTGCCTCTCGCCAAAACACTTACTATTGGTATTCAACTCTGCGATGTACTTGGCTATCTACACTCGCGACAACCAGCGATTATCTTTCGCGACCTTAAACCAGCAAATGTGATGCTTACACTTACGGGACATGTCTACCTGATTGATTTCGGCATTGCACGTCATTTCAAACCGGGGCAGACCAAAGATACAACCGCGCTCGGCTCAACGGGTTATGCAGCACCAGAACAGTATGGGAAATCACAAACAACCGTTCGTGCCGATATCTATAGCCTTGGTGCAACGCTTCACCAGCTTATTACAGGTCATGATCCATCCGACTCGCCGTTTGCCTTCACTCCGGTTACGCTCAAAGATACATCGACCGGACTTGATAGCCTCATTGCAAGCATGGTAGCGATAGACATAAACAAGCGGCCTACGAGTATCATGCTCGTGAAGCAAGAACTCCAACGTATTGCGATACAACATCAGCATGGGCAACCGCTCTATAATACTGTGCCAATAGCGTATCAGGTGCCTACCACGCTTCCAGCAACGCCAGTTCCAGCAAAGAGTTCAAAGGGGGGCAACGTTCCCAACATACCGCCGATGTCGAATATGCTCTTTGTGTGCAATGGACATAGTGGGCGTGTTACCGCGTTGGCGTGGTCTCCTAACGGGAAATGGTTCGCGTCTGCGAGTTATGACAAAACGGTGCAAGTGTGGGAGGCTGCGAGCGGAAGACAACTTTTGACCTACAAGGACCATCGTGATCGCGTCAATGCCCTTGCGTGGTCGCTCGATAGTACACAACTCGCATCGGCAAGCAACGATGGAACGGTACGCGTGTGGAACGCACTCTCTGGCTCAACCATCTTTACCTATAGTGGACATAATGGGCCAGTGCATACGCTTTCGTGGTCGCCAACATATTCAGCATATGGGAATGCATTGCCATCACAAATCGCATCGGCTGGAATAGACAAAACTGTGCATATCTGGGATGCAACAAAGGGAACAAACTTGTACATCTTTCGTCAGCACACTGATGCTGTACACGCCGTTGCATGGGCACCCGACGGTAGGCGTATTGCATCGGCTGGTGAAGACCATAATGTACTGGTATGGTATCCGTTTAGAGAGCAACCTAAGAAATCTTTCTTTACCACGTTTACCTCTTTTTTGTCCGCGCAGCGCGATATCGTGAAAATGCAGAGTCATACTGAACGCGTCAACGGACTTGCGTGGTCGCCCGACAGCAAATACATCGCTTCAGCCAGTAGCGACCGCTGGGTGCTTATTCAGGACGCGGCGGCAGGAAGTATAGCGTACTCTTATGGTATGGGCAGCAAGGGAATGAAAAACTGCGTTGCGTGGGCACCTAATGGGAAGCATGTGGCGTCGGGGGGCAACGACAAGGCAGTTGATATATGGAGCATGGCGACGAGAAGTTCAAGCTTTGTCTATCATGGTCATATTGGCTACGTCACCACCGTCGCCTGGTCCCCTGATAGTACACGTATCGCATCGGCTGGTGTTGATCGAACCATTCAAGTCTGGCAAGCGATATAAGTAGCAATAGCCTTTGTGGGCCATAGTTACACTTTTTCTTGAGTATTTACGTCTTTGTATATACAAATTTAAAAAATGTGGTGTGATAGGTGTAGCAGGAAAGAACAATATGAACAACACTACAACAATGGGTATTGTTCTCTCTAATAGAGTCGGGGAAATATGTACTGTCAGAACTGTGGGACAATCAATAGCGTCAATACTGTCCAGTGTACCTCTTGTCATTATCTCTTAAAAATACCAGAACTTCCTGAGATGCCGTCTACTGTTGCAAATCTTATCTTCGCGGAAGTCAACACGCTTCTTCAGGATCGCTATCGTCTTCTTTCTCGCATCGGACAAGGTGGCTTCGGTTCGGTCTTCAAAGCACAGGACAGCCTCTTTCAAAACAAGATTGTCGCCATAAAAGAGATTAGCCTCACAGGTTTGCAGCAGCAAGAAGTGCTTGACGCAACCGCGTCGTTTAACCGCGAGGTACAGGTACTATCTGATTTGCAGCATCCAGGCTTACCAAGGCTGCACGACTATTTTACAGACGCGGAACACTGGTACCTTGTCATGGATTTTATTGAGGGGGAGACACTGGAACGTCATTTAGAGCAAAGTATTGGCGGTCATTTTCTGCAACTGATCGACGTGTTACGGGTGGGCGTCCAACTCTGTGTCGTGCTTGACTACATGCATACGCATCAGCCTCCGATTATCTTTCGTGACCTCAAACCCTCGAACGTGATGCTGATCCCCAATGGAAGTATACGCTTGATTGACTTTGGTATCGCGCGCTACTTCAAACGGGGGCAATTTAAAGACACAATGGCCTTTGGTTCGCCAGGGTATGCGGCACCGGAACAGTATGGCAAAGCTCAAACAACACCACGTGCCGATATTTATAGTCTTGGCGCGCTCCTGCACCAAATGCTCACGGGTAACGACCCTACTGAGGTGCCCTTCCGTTTTATGCCACTTCACACCTACAATTTGAGCCATCTTGAGGCAGAATTGCTGGTCTTATTAGACCGTCTCATTATGCAAATGGTTGATTTGGACCCCAATAAACGCCCCAGTAGCATGGCTCTTGTGGGACAACAACTGAATTATATCGCCTCCCAATGCGTGGTATGATTTGTAGGGACCGATTTATCGCGTCCTCTGCACGAGCGAAGCAATGTGCAGTCTTTATACAGTACAAAGAGGGTCGGCAATGAATTTTGATCTCAATGAAGAGCAAATAGATATACGCGATACAGTACGCCATTTCACAGAACAGGAGATTACACCTCATGCAGAGGAGTGGGATGAGACACACCACTTTCCGCGTGAGGTATACGCAAAGATGGCACAGTTGGGCTTAATGGGCATGACCACGCCGGAAGAGAACGGTGGCACAATGCTCAGTCGTCTTATAGGTGCGATTGTTTATGAAGAGTTGGCAAAGGGCGAGATGGCAACAGCGGTGGGCCTATCGGTTCACAATATGGTTACAGGTTCGCTTGCTCGCTTTGGCAACGATATGCAACGTGAGAAATGGGTTACAGCGTTAGCATCAGGAAAGTTATTGGGGGCGTTTTCGTTAAGCGAGTCCGCGTCAGGCTCCGATGCCGCGAGTTTACAGTGTCGGGCCGAGCGTGATGGCGACTTCTATATCCTCAATGGCTCAAAGCTCTGGGTCACAAATGGTGGCGAGGCTGATATCTATCTGCTCATGGTGCGTACTCAACAGGAAAAGGGTTCATCCGGTATCACCTGTATCGTGGCCGAAAAAGGTACGTCAGGCTTTTCCTTTGGTAAGACCGAGCGTAAAATGGGATTACATTCATCGCCCACGCGCGAATTGCTCTTTGAGGATTGTAGGGTACCCGTTGCCAACCGTATAGGTGAAGAGGGGCAAGGCTTCAAAATCGCGCTTGCCTCGCTCGATGGTGGACGTATCAATATTGGAGCAGTTGCGGTTGGAGTCGCACAGGCCGCGTTTGACACCGCTCGCACTTACGCACGGGAACGAGAGCAGTTTGGTAAACCCATAGCCACCTTTCAGGGCATCCAATTCATGCTCGCAGATATGGCGATGAAGCTTGAAGCGGCGCGCCTCCTCGTATATGAAGCGGCTCACAAACTTGATACAGGGCAGAGCGCAGGCATGTACGCATCAATGGCAAAATGTTTCGCCACCGACGCGGCTATGGAAATCACTATCGATGCTGTTCAGGTCCTCGGCGGTGCTGGCTATGTCCAGGATTATCCGGCTGAACGCTATATGCGCGACATCAAGGTCTCGCAGATATTCGAGGGAACGAACCAGATACAACGCGTAGTCATAGCGAGAGCACTCTTAGGGGATTTGAGATAAAGCAAGACAGCACAAGAGGCGTCAAGCAGTTGCCTGACGCCTCTTGTGCTGTCTTGCTTTAAAAACTATTTTACAGCCGCACCCGCAAAGTCGCGGACGAGGTTGTTGAACTGAGCGGCCTGCTCATCTTGAACCTGAAAGCTACTTTTGTCAATGATGCGTGTCTCGATACGTGGGTTGACACGCTTGAATGCCTCAGATGACTCGGAGGGAGTCAAAAGTGCCTCTCGGCCCCAAACAGTAACAACGGGCATCTGGAGGCGGGAAAGTTCTTCGTGTACGTCCAGTGTCAAGAAGTTGCTAAGGAATGACGCGGCGGCGTAGCGGCTGTTTGACTGATGGGCAGTAGTGAAGACGTACTCAACCAGTTCGTCGGTGATAAGGCTGGGGTTGTGGAAACCCTGGCGGTCATAGTAGCCACGAATGGCTGAACGCGATGTGAGAATGTTGTAGACAAATTCACCAAGTACAGGTGTGCGAAGTAATCCCTTCCACACAGAATTCAGAGGACCTGGGAGAGACTCCTGTAAGATGGTTGGAGTTGGAGCGACCAGGATGAGACGCTCGAACAACTGTGGCTTGCGGAATGCCGTGGCGATAACGTAGGCACTGGTGAGGCCATGCGCGATAACAGTTGTAGGTTTGTTAATGACTTCCTTGATGAAATCGCCAATCAGGTCGGTGAAGGTCTCGGCCGTGTAGTCAATTGCAGGACGATCAGAGAGACCAAAGCCAAGCAGATCAATTACATAGACGCGGAATTGCTCGGCAAGCGTGTCAACGTTCTTGCGCCATTCATAGGAAGAGGCACCAGGACCAAAGCCATGTACGAGCAAGAGCGGCTTGGCATCACGTGCTCCCTTGACCTCGTAGAACATATCGCCATACTTCCAGGGGTAGCGGCGCTCTTCGCCACGAAGGACGGTGTCGAGTTCGCCAGCCATTGACTGTGATACTTTATTATAAATAGCAATTGCGCCAACTGTGCCACCAACTACAGCAGTGGTGGTGAGTACATTTTTGAAGAAGCCCATTTTTTATCACTCCTACATTGTGTTGCATATTTCACAAAAATAAAACTTTGAGAGGGTCATATATAGTATACCCTCCGCAGTATAATCCAACAAAAACGTTATAGTATAGAGGTTATCAGTCTCTCGAAAGAGAGTCAGGACATTACAGACGCTACTATAGCATGTACTTTTGGGAAGTGCAAATAATATGCAGGAGGTCATGGCTAGCCCTGCGTGATATAGTACAAAAGTAGTGTATAGCACGACAAAATTTTTTTATGGACAAAGGAAATATGCAAAATTTTTCAGCACACATCGTCATAGCCGATGAAGTACAAACGGCATTGCATGAACATAAGCCAGTTGTTGCGCTTAAATCAACAGTTATCGCGCATGGACTACCCTATCCCGATAATGTCACAGTAGCCCAGGCAATGGAGGCAGCCATTCGCATAGAGGGAGCGGTGCCAGCCACAATCGGGTTGCATGATGGGAAGATTGTGATTGGTCTTACACAGGATGAGGTTATGCGACTTGGCACCGCTCCATCGGTGCAGAAGGTCAGTCGCCGTGACCTCGCAGTCACGCTGGCAACACGTCAGTTAGGAGCAACAACGGTGGCTGGAACAATGCTATGTGCTAGCATGGTCGGCATTCGCTTTTTTGCGACTGGTGGCATTGGTGGCGTTCATCGCGGTGCTGAGACCAGTATGGATGTCTCAGCCGACTTAATCGAATTGAGCCATACTCCTGTGCTGGTAGCTTGTGCTGGCGCGAAGTCAATTCTTGATCTCGACTTGACGCTCGAATATTTAGAGACACATGGTGTACCTGTGCTGGGCTGGCAGACCGACGAACTACCCGCCTTTTATGTGCGCCACAGTGGACGCCGCTTGACTCATCGGATTGACGAGGTAGCGGTTATTGCGGACATCGCACGCACTCAATGGGAATGTGGTCTGCACGGTATTGTTGTAGGTTGCCCCATTCCTGAGCAGTACGCGATGGACGCCGCACCATTGGAAGCGGCGACAGAAGAAGCGTTGCAGCTAGCAAAAAAACAGGGTATTCGTGGCTCAGCAACTACGCCGTTTATCCTTTCGCATGTCGCAAAAGTGACTGCTGGCGAGAGCGTTGAAGCGAACAAGGCATTGTTGTTAAATAATGCGATGTGGACAGCGCGTTTTGCGAAGGCGTACTATGAGGATTCGCCACGATAGGATATTGATTTATTCAGGAAGTAGGACTACAATACAGATAAGTATTCTACTGATAGGTGCCTGATGTTCTAATTTTTGAATTCCTCGAAAGGGGCTTTATAGCGGTGAATAATCCATTAGAGATACGCAAGGTTATCGGCAGCGTTATTCTTACGCTCATTTATGTCTGCTGCTTCTTATTTATTAAGCCGTCGCTCGAAATAGACTGGGTGGGAGATGCAAGCGTTACCACCAATCTTCTGCTTGTGATAGCGTTTATTGGTATTCTGGTGCTCGCGTTCTATCACATCCTGTATCGTTCCACTCCAGAAACCACGAAATTGAGTTTGACAGCATCGCTCACGCTCATGTGGCTGACGCTTATCATTTTCTATCCGTTCCAGCCCTTGCAGGCAGGACAAAACGATGGCGCAGTTGGTTTCTTTGCGCTCATTGGCGGTCTAGCCGTCTGTGTGCTCTGGATTCGCTTTTTCTCAGACGAAATTATCGCATAACACAAACACACGAAATATGAGGCGTATCGGCTATGTGTCGATACGCCTCATATTTCGTGTGTTTTGATCTGTTAGTGTCTGAAGTGTCTTTGGCCTGTGAAGATCATGGCGATTGCGTAGTGATTTGCCATGCGAATTGTCTCTTCGTCTCGAATGGACCCGCCGGGTTGAATGATCGCGGTCACGCCAGCTTTCGCGGCTGCTTCTACTCCATCTGCGAAGGGGAAGAATGCGTCGGAGGCAAGGACAGCTCCGCGCGCACGGTCTGCGGCCTTCTCGACCGCTATCTGTACACTGGTGACGCGGTTCATCTGTCCTGCTCCCACTCCAACAAGCGAGAGTTTATGAGCCAGCACGATAGCGTTTGACTTAACGTGGCGCACGACCTTCCACGCGAACATCAGGTCCGTCACCTCATCCAATGTTGGTTCACGTTCGGTAACGACATTGTAAGCTACGTCGCTTTCTCCTAACGCATCAGGGGTTTGTAGCAAGAGACCACCGCTTACAGAGCGTATGTCGAGTTTACCAGCACCTGTTCGCAAGGGTTCAATAGGGCGATGCGTCGCTAGCAAACGAATATTTTTCTTCTTTTGTAGCATTTCAAGCGCGGCAGGAGCAAACTCTGGCGCGATAATAGCCTCATAAAAGAGATGGCTAATCTCCTCGGCTGTTGCCTCGTCGATGAGTTGGTTGCTGCCAACGATGCCACCATACGCTGAAACGGGATCACCTGCATGCGCCCTTTTGTATGCCTCTACAAGCGTCTCATCACACGCCAGACCGCAGGGGTTGGTATGCTTGATTATTGCGATAGTAGGGGCGGTAAAGCTCTGTACGGTTGCTAATGCCGCATCAAGGTCAAGTAAATTGTTGAATGACAACTCTTTGCCGTGTAACACCTCGGCATCTGCAACCGTTGCGGTTGTCACGTCGTTGCCACGTGTCCCCGACCAACGGTAGAACGCCGCTTGCTGATGCGGATTTTCTCCATAGCGCAATGTTTGGACACGTTCAAGAGGAAGGGTTATGGTTGGCGCAAAGGTCTCCTCTGTAGAGGAGCGCAGGTATTCAGCAATGGTGGTATCGTAACTTGCGGTTTGCTGTAGAGCAATAGCCGCGAGATGACGACGTGTTGCTAGGCTTACCTCACCCTGCTCGTGCCACTCTTGCATAACAGGGGTGTAATCTTCTGGTCGCGTCAAGATGAGTACATCTTGAAAGTTTTTCGCGGCTGCACGGGTTAGTGTCACACCACCGATATCTATTTTCTCTAATGCTTCCATTAAGGTTACATCTGCTTGCGCGACAGTTTTGGCAAATGGATACAGATTCGAGACGACAATGTCAATCGGAGCCATGTTGTGCGTCTGCAGCTCCTCTTGATGTGAAGGAAGGTCACGACGTGCGAGAATGCCACCAAGAATGGCTGGATGTAATGTTTTAACACGTCCATCGAGTATCTCAGGGAACTGTGTTAAGCTGCTCACAGACTCAGCCTCGATGCCACTCGCCTGTAGTGCTTTCAGTGTTCCACCTGTTGCAAAAATAGCTACGTCATGGCTTCGTAATTCTTGTGCTAGTTCGATAAGGCCATCTCGGTTGTCAACGCTTATGATTGCTCGCATATGTATATCCTTTCAGAAGTGTCTTGTAGGGACCGATTTCTCGCGTCCTCGTAGCAATCACCCGCCAACGAGGACGCGATGATGCTGCTTAACAAATTAGTATGAATATCTGTAGGGACCGATTTCTCGCGTCCTCGTGGCAATAACCCACCAACGAGGACGCGAGAAATCGGTCCCTACAACGGGTGTCTCCGCATGATTTCATCAAACAGCATCATCGGTCTCTGTTGTTAGGGATAGAGAGAGCGGATACAAAATAGTTGTTCTTATTCAACAGTATACGACATGATGGTTAAGAAACCTTAACTTAGTAACAGAGCACCATATTTTTTAGGTGATCCAATGACCCGTCAAAAATTGGGTGAGGATGAAAAAGAGTAATGCGCCAGAAATCATAAGGTAGTTGAGATGAAAGCCTCGATGCTTGCCGATGCCTGCAAGAACAATAAAGGCCGGGAAGAGTTCAAGGAGAAAGCGTGGCACTGAGGTCAATGGATATGCGTTCATAACTGGAAAGAGTTGGAAGAACAGGTATCCTACAAGGGCATAAAGACTATACGAAAGCAAGCGAAGTGGCATGCGCCAAGGACCAAGAAAGCTGAGGACGATGACGGCGAGTATAAAGAGGTCCGGTACGAGGTCGAGAAGGTTGCGTAGGGCAACGAAGCTGAGGAGCGGAGCACTCCTGATATAGTGTATTGTAAGCAAATATGCTTCCCACGGGGCGTGTAGTTGGCGTAGCCATAGTGCTTGAGCGTGCGAGAAGGCAAGTGCATCATGAAAGGTGATATAGCAGTAGAGAGCAAAAAGGCATGTACCAGCAGCGATAAGCCCACCACTAAGTACATTGACACGAAACTTCTTGATGTTGAATTGGTGTTGATAGAGATACTCGTAAGCAAAGGGAATGAGTAGCAAGAGTCCGGCCGAACGGGTAAGGCTAGCAAGGCAGCCGAAGAGTCCAGCCCACCACCAGCGACTCCGGCGCATGCAATAAAAGCTCAAAATAGTGAGACAGACAAACATGGATTCGTTATAAGCAGCGGCAAAGAAAAACGCGGTCGGGAACACTGAAAGATAGAGAACTGTGCGTGCCGCCCGTTGGTGTCCAAAGTCTTCATGTACCAGGCGATACAACACGACCAGCATAAGCAAGCCAAAAATATTTGAGATAATAAGACCAGCGATATAGGGTGTTGAAACAAAGGGAAGCATAGCGCGTTCGAGCAGAGGATAGAGGGGGAAAAACGCGGTGCGCCACCAATCGGTATAGCCGAAGAGGGCGATATAGCGAAAATGTCCTGCATCTTTGCGCTCCCACATTTTCCAGAGCGTGTACAGTGGGAGTGATTGAGTCGAGAAATCTTTTAGAATAAATAACACGGAGTAGATAGTAGTTGCAAGAAAGGCAAGATGAACGGCAAGATAGCAAGAAAAAGTGTGTTTAAGGGCATCATACCATGCATAGAGAGAAGCTTTTTTATTCTTAGCTGAGGGAGTAGTCGCATACACTATAGGGAGTCGTGGTTGTGTATCGTCATCGTCATCGTCAATAACGATATCAGAGGTTTGCTGTAGAGGTTGGGTGGACATATATGCTCCGTTTTTCGCAGAAATGGGATATCAAACGTAGACCAGCATGCTGGCCTACGTTTGATATCCCATTTCTGTTTACTTATTGACCAGCGACAGCCGTTTGCTCGGCCTCAAAGCTGGCGATAATTTCAGCGATTGAGGGGCGATTTGGGAACTCAGTCACGATGCTAACATCGCGGCGTTGACGAGAGTTATGTCCAAACTTGACATAGCCATCGATCAGGGCAAAGAGTGTGTGGTCACGGCCTACGCCGACCTTCACACCTGGCTTGATTTTTGTCCCACGCTGACGCACAATAATGCTGCCAGCTGAGACGAGTTCGCCATCATATTTTTTCACACCGAGCATCTTTGGGTTGCTATCTCGTCCGTTACGAGAGCTACCCATACCTTTTTTATGTGCCATGACGTTTTATACCTCTGTATTGCTTTCAGTGCCCTCACCCGAGGCGGTACGACGACGAGGCGTGCGTAACTCGGTTTCTGAGGTATCTTCCACAGGTGCGATGGTGTCGGCGTTCGCGCTCGTTGCAACGCCTTCATCCTCTGCAACAACTCTCGCCTTGGGTGCCTCGCCTGTGATCAGGCTTTTCCCATCAGCTACAATGTCGTCAATGCTCAAGACTGTCAATTCCTGACGATGGCCTTTGCGATGACGAATACGCTTCTTTGGTTTGTATCGGAAAACGATCAATTTTTCGCCGCGAGCCTGTTTGACAGCAGTTGTCACAACCGATGCATTGGGAACAAATGGTGTGCCCACCATTGCGCCTTCGGCATCAGAGATCAGTAACACTTCGTCGAACAGGACCTGTGCTCCGTCTTCGACCGGGAGTCGATTGACTTCGAGTGTCTCGCCCACAGAAACTTTGTATTGTCTTCCACCACTTTTAATTACCGCAAACATGATTCTCTCCTTATATTTTCCAGCCCCACTCCCCCTTGCAGAGCATCAGGGGATACGTGGGAGGCATAGGTGGAGAGCCATCCATCACAGTTCCATGTCCTAAATGCTTTTCTCGCATGTCGCACTTGTCTTTTTTATAGTAGACAAGCGCAAAGTGAGTTTCGCCTTGTGGCGCAAGGGGTTTCGCCTACACACGCTTATAACAGCCGTAGGCATACGGTAGCCCCAGTATGATAGCAGGATAGCCGTCATGTGTCAAGTCGATCTTAATTTATCATATGGGGAGACACAGAGGTACACTACACGCGTTGTGCTTCACGGATGAAGCGGTAGGGGTAGATATCCTCTATTGTACTCGCGCTAGAGAGTTTGTCTACCTGATCTTCGCTCAACTTCCAGCCAACGGCACCCAGATTGTCGTTAAACTGCTCTAGCGAACGAGCACCTATAATGGGAGCCGTTATGCCAGGAGTGCGTAGTAGCCAATTGAGTGCAATCTGGGCGTAAGATTTTCCCGTCTCTTTTGCGATAGCGTCTATCACGTCGATAACACGCCAATTCTGCTCGGTTGCACGTCGCTGCCAATGCTCTTCCAGACGTTCGGCTGCTTGCGCGATGCGTGTTCCCTCTGGCGGTTGCTCTCCTTGTTTATATTTGCCGGAGAGGAAACCACCACCGAGTGGACTCCAAGGAAGGACAGCGATGTTCTCCTCACGACATAGGGGCAATATTTCGTAATCAAGATGACGTTCGACAAGCGAATATTGTGGCTGCAGCGAAACAATGCGTTCAAAACCATGTGTGCGGCTCACGTGCAGTGCCTTCATAATTTGCCACGCGGTAAAGTTCGAGACGCCAATATAGCGTACTTTCCCCTGATGCACAAGATCGGAGAAGACCGAGAGCGTCTCTTCTAACGGCGTGGCAGCATCCCAGCAGTGTGCTTGATAGAGATCAATATAGTCGGTACCAAGGCGTCGCAAGCTGGCTTCACACCCTTCGATAATGTGCTTGCGTGATAAGCCTACATCGTTTGGCCCCTTTCCCATAGGAAAGCGCACCTTTGTTGCCAATATCAGTTCATTCCGTTTCTCCCGAATAGCGCGCCCTGTAATTTCCTCAGAAACGCCTTGAGTGTATACATCCGCCGTATCAAGAAAATTACCACCCGCCTCGATAAAACGCTCGATGATGGCTTTGGATTGTGCCTCATCCGCCTCTTTGCCAAAGGTCATACAGCCCAAACATAACTCGGAAACCATCGTGCCTGTCGCACCTAAACGACGCATTTGCATAGAAAATGTCCTCTCTTTACTTACACAACTTCTGTAGTGGACACGTCCAAAGCATTCTTTTCGTTCCTAATAAGGAAATAGTACGTCTGTCGTATCATACAATAGCAGCAATGCGTGCTATGATTACATCCGACAAGATATGTGTTAAAGGAGTGTGTGATGGAACAGCGAATGCTAGGCAAGACAGGCTTACAGGTACCAGTGGTAGGTATGGGAACATGGCGCACATTTGATGTACGAGGAAACGATGCAAAGCGAAACACGCGCAATATCGTGGATACAGCTCTCGCGTCGGGTGCGAACTTTCTGGACTCGTCGCCAATGTATGGAGCGGCTGAACAGGTGCTAGGTGAGGCTTTAGAGGGCAGGCGTGAGCAAGTGTTGATAGCAACAAAGGTATGGACACCAACGAGGAGTGAGGCTCAGACGCAGATTAAGTATGCGCTCTCGCTCTTTAATAATATGATTGACCTGTATCAGATACATAACCTCGTCAACTGGTTAGAGCATCTCGCACTGTTAGAACGATTACGCGACGAGGGCAAGGTACGCGCTATCGGTGCCACTCATTATAGCAGTTCTGCCTTCAAAGAGTTGCGACAGGTGATGAAGACAGGGCGCATTACGGCAATTCAAATACCGTATAATCCGCTACAACGCGAGGTTGAGCGCGATATCTTGCCATTGGCGGCTGATCTAGGTTTGGGGGTCGTGGTTATGCGTCCCTTCGCGGAAGGAGGGCTAATGCGCCGCAGTCCTTCGCAAGCAGATTTGGAGCCGCTAAAACCCTTCGGGGTAACGACATGGGGACAGGCATTGCTTAAATGGGTATTGAGTGACTCGCGTTGTCATGTTGCGATTCCGGCGACAACACGTCCTGAACGCGTAAGCGAAAACGCAATGGCTGGTAGCCCACCCTGGTTTGGGGCAGAAGAGCGTGCATTGGTGGCGAGGTTAGCAGGGGCGTAGAAAACCACAATAGTGCATCAAAAGCATCTTCGTGTATGGTAGGGGCGTTCCCCCTGCGGGCGCCCTAGTTCCCATTCATATCCTAAATCTGTAATTATGAGTGCGTTCTCCTTACCCTCGTGAATATTGTTGCTTGACAATGGAGCGCATAGTGAGTACACTACAATTATAGTTGGCTAGCCAACTATAAAAATATCTTGGAGAAACGAACGATGGAAACATGGCCTGAGCTACCGTATGAAGCATGGAAAGAGACTCGTGACACACTCCATTTGTGGACGCAAATTGTGGGGAAGGTAAAGCTAGAGCTTTGCCCCTTTCTTAATCAGTGGTGGGAGATTTCCTCTCACTTGACCGCTCGCGGTCTGAACACGGGACCTATTCCCTGGCAGGGAGAGAGTTTTGATATCGACTTCGACTTTATTGATCATCGCCTCGCTATTCGTGTTAGTGATGGACGCATTGAGACGATACCACTTGAGCCACGTACCGTCGCGGATTTTTATTCCATGTTCATGCACACGCTCACGTCGCTAGGTATTGAGGTAGCAATTTCGACGATGCCTGCTGAAATGCAAAATGGCATTCCGTTCGACCATGACACAACTCATGCCTCTTATGACAAGATGGCGGTGCAACGTTGGTGGCGCATCATGCTAGCAACAGGACGAGTGATGGAGCAGTTTAGAACGCCATTTCACGGCAAGAGTAGCCCAGTGCAGTTTTTCTGGGGTGGATTTGATTTGGATGCGACACGCTTCAATGGCAAGCCAGCGACTCCGCCATCGTATGGTGGGCGTATTATGGCGTTTGGAGAAAATGAGGAAAACTTCGCCATTGGTTTCTGGCCCGGTAGCGATCTGTTTCCTCATGCCGCCTACTATGCCTATATGTCACCAGCACCTAATAAGATCGAGGAAGCTCATATTCAACCCGATGTAGCACACTTCGATACGACACTTAGCGAATTCGTTCTCCTCTACGATGATGTACGACGTGCTCCATCGCCTGAAGAGACACTGCTTACATTTTTCCAAAGTACGTATGAAGCAAGCGCACATCTGGCTGAATGGGATCGTTCGGCTTTGGAAGGCAATACACCAAATATTGTGAAGACCAGATAGGAGGACCATTACATGTCTGATTCTGTACAGCCAATTGTCGAGCACAATGGTGAAGGTCATGTGCTTCAGTTTAGTCCAAGCGAGAAACTTATCTGGAAGGCTACTGCAGACACAACAGGTGGCATTATGGATCAATTCGAGTTGATTGCGGAGCCAAACCACTTCGGAGCACCCGAACATGTGCATCATGCAGTTGATGAATTTTTCTATGTGCTGGAAGGCGCATTCCGTTTCAAGGTTGGAGACGAGCAGGTTGTAGCTGAGGCTGGCTCCTTCCTCTTCGTTCCACGAGAGATACACCACACATGGCGAAACGCGGCTCAGATTACATCTCGCATGATACTTACGTATATCCCCGGTGGAATGGAGCCGTTCTTTGAAGAAGCGTCGCACTATATGTTTGCTGATCCAGCCGATATGAACGCACTTGAAAAGGTGAACCAGAAATACAACACGGATATTGTGGGGCCACCACTACCCATAGAATAGGTTGCCTACCCTAGAAATACAGACACAAAATCTAGGGTAGCTATACCTTGTCCTTCTCGTCGTGATACCGTCAAGCATTGCCATGCATTAAATGTGTGACGTATACTTGGAAATTAGCTACGAGCAAGAGAGGGACATAACAGTAATGGCTTCCATTCAAGAGACGGCTGGTTATCACCTAGCACAAATCTGCCGCATGCGCCGCAATCTTATCAATACAGCAATTGAGTCGTTTGGGCTGTACGTGGGTCAAGACCTCATCATGGTGCAACTCTGGAATGAAGAAGGTCTAAGGCAATCACAGTTAGCCGAGCGTTCCGGGATAGAGGTTTCGACGATGACGAAAACACTGCAACGGCTGGAACGCTATGGGCTGGTCGAGCGCCGTCAAGATACTGAAGACACGCGTGTTACGCGTGTCTTCTTAACTGAAGAAGGGCGTTTGCTCAAACCTACTGTGACCGAGCAATGGAATCAGGCGGAGCAACAAACCTTTGTAGGATTTACTACCGAGGAATACGCTCTATTATCCAGTTTCCTACAACGTATCGAAAAAAATCTTAGCGAATAGCTAATTTCTTTGTGCAAAGTTTAGTTAACCAACTACAAGGAAGGATCACACTCTTTATGGATATACAAAAGGACGAACCAAAGCAGTTAGAATTATCATCACAATTAGTCTCGATAATCACAACGGAACACTATAACTTACAAACGGGTCGCTCGATGACTATTTCAGAGGCCAATGGGCGAGCGAGTTTATTTCTATCAACCGTATCAAGTACGCTGGTTGCGCTAGCTTTCGTGGGGCAAATCGCTCATTTGGGGGTTGCGTTTTTTGTGTTCAGTTTAGTCCTGTTCCCCTCGCTCTTATTTCTTGGCTTAGTCACGTTTGAGCGCGTCCTGCAATCAAGCATTGAGGATACGATATATGCGCGTGGCATCAATCGGCTTCGTCACCTTTACCTGGAATATGCGCCCCAGATGGAACCATATTTTATTCTTTCTAAGTATGATGATAGCCTCGGTATCATGACGAATATGGGTGTGCGTGGCAGTTGGTGGCAGACATTCCTCTCGATGCCCGGCATGATTGAGGTGCTTAATAGTATTCTCACAGGTGCCTTTATCGGCTTGCTACTCTATGCTATTCTACTTGGCACATCTGGTGCTTTCGCCCAGACGACTTTCGCGCTATTCATCTGTGCAATAGGTGGAGTTGTGGGCTTTTTGATCAGCGTCGTGCTTCATCAGCAGTATCAATATCGGCAGTGGCAACGCGCGGACCAGCATCTTACGGTACGCTTTCCGAGTCCAACCGTAAAATAGAAAATGAAGGTTGTTGTATGAATGATAAAGAAACTGGAAGATTGGAGGCGTTTAGCGATGGTGTTTTTGCTGTCGCTATTACTTTGCTCGTCTTAAATCTTCAACCACCACCACATGTCGATGCAGCGACTATGTTTAGTGATAATAAACTTCGTGATTATATTATCGGTCAAGGTCCTGATCTGATCGCTTTTGCGACGAGCTTCACCACAATAGGGGTCATGTGGCTAAATCATCATAGACTCTTCAACCGCATCAGGTATACGGACAACATTCTGCTCGCGCTCAACCTGTTACTTTTATTCGTTATAGTCTTTATTCCTTACCCTACGGTATTATTGGCCCAACAGTATGCAGCCAATCCTGCCGGGCATACGGCGGCAATTTTTTTCACTGGAACAAATATGGTCCTTGCAATCTGTTTCAATCTACTCTGGTTTTATGCCTCCCATCACAATAGGCTCTTGCGAGAGGATGCAGACCCAGAAGATACAAAAGCGATCAGCCGCCAATATGTCTTCGGGCCTTTCATCAATTTGCTAATATTTGTCCTGGCCTGGATAAACGTACCAGTAAGTATTCTCCTCAACTTAGTTCTTGCGTTGTTCTTTGCTACCTCTGGTCGTCCTCCACAGATGACTACGAAAAGAAAACCGCTTGTAAGTGATATGTGAGAATTAATTGTATGAGTTTGATATATTACACCCTGTTTGCATTCACGAATGTTGAAGTGGCTTGAGTAGTGGTCAATATCATCTTATCTGTTCGTTGCCAAGAGGATGTGATGAATCAGATCTATACAGGGACTAGATGTATAAGCTTTTACTTATGCAAACAATCACAATTCTGTGACACTATTTATGGCTTTTGGACATATTGGATGGTATCCTTGCTGTAGAGAATAGCGAAAGCGCAAAATTCCCCAGTAATACATCAGTCCATGTTTATATCACAGGAAAGGAACGTACATTATGATGAACGGTCAACATAGGAGCACAGAACTTACCACACAGTGGGAGACCGATCCACGCTGGAGTGGCATCAAACGTCCGTATACGGCAGAGGATGTTCGGCGTCTACAGGGTTCGGTGCAGATTGAATATACGTTAGCGAAGATTGGCGCAGAGCGTTTGTGGAGTTTGTTGCATACAGAGCCATACGTTGCGGCGTTGGGTGCGTTGACCGGAAATCAAGCGGTGCAACAGGTAAAGGCTGGTTTACAGGCTATCTACTTGAGTGGTTGGCAGGTGGCGGCAGATGCAAATCTGGCTGGGCAAATGTATCCAGATCAGAGCTTGTATCCCGCCAACAGTGTGCCGAGCGTGGTCAAGCGCATCAATCAGGCATTGCAGCGCGCCGACCAGATTCAGACCGCCGAGGGCAAGGGCGATACCTACTGGTATGCGCCAATTGTTGCTGACGCTGAGGCTGGCTTTGGTGGACCGCTCAACGTGTTCGAGATGATGAAGGCCATGATCGAGGCTGGCGCGGCTGGCGTCCACTTCGAGGACCAACTTTCCTCAGAGAAAAAGTGCGGACACATGGGCGGTAAGGTACTTATTCCAACGCAATCCGCGATCAAGCATCTTGTATCTGCTCGACTCGCCGCCGATACGATGGGAACACCGACGATTATTGTGGCACGTACCGATGCCAATGGCGCGAACCTCATTACAAGCGATATTGACCCAACAGACCGACGTTTCCTGACAGGTGAACGAACAGCCGAGGGCTTTTTCCGCACGAGACAGGGAATAGAGGCGGCCATCGCACGTGGCATCTCGTATGCACCCTACTGTGACCTGATCTGGTGTGAGACATCGGAGCCAAACCTGAAAGAGGCGCAGCGTTTCGCGGACGAGGTACATGAGCAGTTCCCTGGCAAATTGCTGGCCTACAACTGTTCGCCATCGTTCAATTGGCGCAAGAAGCTTGACGAGGACACTATCGCGCACTTTCAGCAGACGCTTGCCAAGATGGGCTATGCGTTCCAGTTCATCACGCTGGCAGGTTTCCACGCCCTGAACTATAGCATGTTTGACCTGGCACTTGGCTATAAACAGCACGGCATGACCGCCTACTCGAAGTTGCAACAGGCCGAATTTGGTATGGAAGAGCAGGGCTATACCGCGACTAAGCATCAGCGCGAGGTTGGCACAGGCTACTTCGACGAGGTGGCACAGGTCATTTCAGGTGGCACATCTTCTACGACCGCGCTAGCTGGTTCGACAGAGGAAGAGCAGTTCCACTAAGCGATGATAAAGTATATGTAGTCCCCAATCTTCGATTGATGGTTTCGTAGGGACCCGATTGATCGCGTCCTCTGCACGAGCGAAGTAATGTGCAGTCCTCATCATGCATCAATCATGACGCAAGAGAACTCGCCCAATGAATTGGGCCTCGGACGTCATAAATGCGGTCCCTACGAAACTATTAATTGAAGATTAGCGATCAATTGGTCCCTACAAAACATTTTCGTGTTCTTTAACATTTATCGTTACCAACAGGGTGTCTTTGATATGACATAATGATTATAAGGATGATGACTTTTTTCAGCGTTGAGAGGATTTTCATAATATGGCAAGTCCAACACAATATGCACAGGGAATTGAGGTTCAGGCAGAGGTTACGCCGGAATTCGCGGAGATATTGACACCGGAGGCGATGAGTTTTGTAGCAAAATTGGCACGCGCATTCGAGACGCGGCGCGAGGAGTTGCTGGCAAAACGGGAGCAGCGTCAGGCAGAGCTTGATGCGGGCAAGAAACCGGATTTCTTGGTGGAAACGTCCCATATTCGGCAGGGGACTTGGACAGTTGCACCCATACCAGCCGACCTGATGGACCGTCGTGTGGAGATTACGGGACCTGTTGAGCGCAAGATGGTAATCAATGCTCTCAATTCGGGCGCGAAAATGTTTATGGCAGACTTCGAGGACTCACATGCACCGACGTGGGATGCGACTATTCAGGGGCAGATTAACCTGCGCGACGCCATCGAGGGAACCATCTCGTTTAGCAGTCCAGAGGGCAAGGCGTACAAGCTTAATGAGAAGGTTGCGACTCTGCTGGTACGTCCGAGAGGCTGGCATCTCAATGAGAAGCATGTGCAGATCGATGGCAAACCGATTTCGGGCGGCATCTTTGACTTTGGACTGTATTTCTTTCACAACGCGAAACGCTTGATGGCAAAGGAAAGTGGTCCCTATTTCTATCTCCCGAAGTTAGAGGGACATGTTGAGGCGCGTCTGTGGAACGATATCTTTGTGCTGGCACAACAGGAACTTGGCATTCCCAACGGTACAATTCGCGCAACGGTGCTGATTGAGACCATTCTGGCGACATTTGAGATGGACGAAATTCTGTACGAGTTACGTGACCATTCGGCAGGTCTGAACTGTGGACGTTGGGATTACATTTTCAGTGCCATCAAGAAGTTCCACAATATCCCCGACTACATTCTGCCCGACCGTTCGCAGGTGACGATGACGACACCATTTATGCGTGCGTACTCTCTTCTGCTCATTCAGACCTGTCACAAACGCAACATTCACGCGATGGGTGGAATGGCGGCACAGATTCCGATTAAGAATGACCCCAAAGCGAATGATGAAGCACTCGCGCGAGTACGAGCCGACAAGCACCGTGAAGCGACCGATGGACATGATGGAACGTGGGTGGCTCATCCAGGTCTTGTGTCAATTGCTATGGAAGAGTTTGACGCGGTAATGAAGGGACCCAACCAGATTGAGCGGAAGCGCGAGGATGTGCATGTCAAGGCGGCCGAGCTGATCGCGGTACCGACGGGGACGATTACCGAGGCGGGTTTACGCAACAATATTAGTGTGAGTCTGCAATATATGGAGTCGTGGTTGCGCGGCAATGGTTGCGTACCAATCTTCAATTTAATGGAGGATGCGGCGACAACCGAGATTGCTCGTTCACAGATATGGCAATGGCTACATCATCCAAAGGGGATACTCGATGATGGGCGCAAGGTTGACGCCAACCTGTTTCATCGGTTGATGACAGAGGAACTAGATAAAATCAAAACGGCGATTGGAGAGCACCAGTACGAGGGTCGCAGGTTCCAGACTGCGGCAGAATTGATCGACCAGATTATCATGGACGATCAGTTTGTGGAATTTCTGACCCTGCCAGCGTATCAGTATATAAATTAACGAAATACAAAAATGCTGTGTGGTTGAAGACTTTGCCTTCAACCACACAGCATTTTTGTGTTCTGTTAGCGGCATCGATTAGAGAGGTAGTTTTTTTATAGTTCCAGGCTTTTCTCTTTGACTATGCCTGTAACGCGTTCGATAAATTGCGTCAAGGGCATGGCCTTGAGGTCAACATTTGTACGGAGGCGCACGGAAGCGGCTTCGGATGCGGCCTCTTTATCGCCGACGACAAGCATATATGGTATCTTCTGCATCTGGGCATCGCGGATTTTCGCGTTCATACGTTCGCTCCGTCCATCCACTTCAGCCCGTATCCCTACAGCTTTGAGTGTCGCAAGCACCTTGTTGGCGTACTCCTGGTGACGGTCAGCGATAGGAATAATCATCGCTTGCACAGGCGAGAGCCAAACAGGAAAGGCTCCTACAAAGTGTTCGATGATCAATGCTAGGAAGCGTTCCGTCGAACCCGTAACGGCGCGGTGAATCATGACTGGTCGATGTGGCAGTCCATCTTCACCTATGTACTCAAGCTCGAAGTTTTCAGGCTGAATAAAGTCAAGCTGAATCGTTGGTCCTTGCCACTCGCGTCCCAGAGCATCTCGCACAAGAACATCTATCTTGGGACCATAAAACGCGGCATCACCAATGCCAACTTCATACGCGATACCTTTGCTTTCAGCCATGTTACGCAACGTGCGCTCTGCTTCTTCCCATACCTCGTCGCCGCCTACATAATCGCCCTTTTTCTGTGGGTCACGTAGAGAAAGACGGACAGAGTAATCGGACAGACCATATGTCTTAAAGACTTCGAGCGTCAGATTAAAGGCGTTATCAAATTCTTCCTGAATCTGGTCAGGACGCATAAACACATGGGCGTCATCCTGCGTAAGACTACGCACACGTGCGAGACCGGTTAACGCACCAGCTTTTTCATAGCGGTAGAGCGTGGCAAACTCGGCGTAACGTATAGGCAACTCACGATAGCTATGCATCTGTGATTTGTACAGCACAATGTGATGTGGACAGTTCATTGGCTTGAGCAGATAGGCATCGTCTTCCGTTTGCTCTTGCTCGCCCTTCATGATTGGAAACATGTCCTCGCGGTATGTGTACCAATGCTTCGACGTTTTGTAGAGGCTTACCTTACCAAGATGTGATGTCCATACATGTTGGTAGCCATACTTTTCCTGCGTCGTGCGTACATAGTCTTCCATCAGGTGACGCAACATTTCGCCACGTGGCAGAAACAGCGGAACTCCTGCGGACACTTCATCACTAAAGACAAACAATTTGAGTTCGCGCCCCAGTTTGCGGTGATCGCGCCTCTGGGCTTCTTCGAGTCGCCACAGGTACTGATCAAGTTCCTCTTGTGTGAACCAGGCCGTCCCGTAGATGCGTTGCAGCATGGGACGCCGCTCATCGCCACGCCAGTACGCACCTGCAACACGCATCAGTTTAATAGGACCTATCTGCCCCGTAGTATCAACATGCTGCCCCCGGCATAGGTCAAGAAACGTGTTTTGTCGTTCCATCCCAACTTCGGCGTCAGGCAAGTTTTCGATCAGCTCGACTTTGTAGGGTTGGTTGTTTTCGTGAAAGTACTTGAGTGCCGTTTCACGGGGCCAGCTATCATGAATAAAAGGATAGTTGCCAGCAATGATACGCTGCATGCGCTGCTCGATGTCGGGCAGATCATCGGGCGTAAGCGAGCGTGGCAGGTCAAAGTCATAATAAAAGCCGTCTTCGATGGCTGGGCCAATAGCAAGTTTGGCCTCTGGAAAAACTTCCAACACAGCCTCGGCCATCACATGGGCGGCGGAGTGACGCATACGCTGTATGGGCGTATAATTCACTGCCTCTTGCAGTTCCGTTTCTACCGACATAAGAGTTCAGCCTTTCTTCGTAAGAAAATGACAATAAAAAAAGCCCTCTCATCCCTCATTGGGACGAAAAGGCGTGTAACGCGTATTTCGTGGTTCCACCCAGCTTCCGTTTCTTTTGATAGGGTGTGATACATCAGACCCATATTACATCGTCAAGGTTTATTTTTCAGGGAGACCGCAAGGGTCTCTCTGTTCTCTTCAGGGATACATACGATGTAAAAGAAAAGGCACTTATGCAACTGGTAACGCGGTTGGGGCGTACACATTACTTACTCTGTGCAGGCACATAAGGGGTACTCTCTTCTTACTGCCAGGAGCACTTTCAGCCGCCGATGCTTCCTCTCTGTATGACGCTGGGAAGGAACATGTCTTATGTATGCCATATAAAATTTTGTTAGGACAATCATAACATAGAGCCCGTATATTGTAAATAGTATCGAGGTGAAATATGTATCACTAGAAGTAGTAAAAAGAAGCATGCGGTAATAAAGGGTTGCTCTCGTTATGCCCTTCGTTCACTAGTTTTTTATCACTATGGTTCAGTAATATTACCCGTACCATCTTTCTCTCGCATCCATACTGTACAGGTGTGTAGTCTTGACAAAGCTTATACAAGCCTAAACAAAGCATGGACGCATAGTATACGGTATGATATGCTACGAGCAGTAATACTGGGAAATGGTCTACATTGTTCTTTGTGCTAGAGACAACAAGGACCGGAGAAAAACATATGACGTCGCAGGGGGAATCAATCGAAAAGCCTGATTTGGCATTGTACTCGGACACACCCATGTTTAACACAAAGTCAGTGGTACAACAAACAGGTGTACCTGGGCCAACACTACGCGCGTGGGAACGGCGTTATACACTTCTTGCCCCAGAACGTGCCAACAACACGTACCGCTTGTATAGTGAGCGCGACATCATTATGATCCGTTGGCTCAAAGAACGCGTGGATGCAGGTATGGCGATTAGTCAGGCGATTGCGCTGTTTCGGCATCAACACGAAGAGCGACCAGACGATACATTCCCTCGAAAGTGAGACTCGAAATAAGGAACGCGACGATACGAGGGCATATAGTGACCTTGTGCCAGCCATACCAACAAATGTGATACCATTACGTAATGGGCGTATCCCATCCTTGGGAAAACAGAACCTACAAGGTTTAGATGGTACGCAAGCGGCATTCCCAACGGTATATAGTATGCGACTTGTGCGGGAGCGTCTTGTGGAGGCGTTCAATCAACTTGATGAGTCGTTGGCAAACATGATTACGGCATCCATGCTAGCCATTTATCCGCTTGACCAAGTATGCTCTGAGTTGATTACACCAACGATGTGGCAGATTGGACAGCTTTGGGCCGATGGGGTGATTACGGTGTCGGTGGAGCATTTTGCAAGTAACTTCTTTCGCGCCTTGCTCTCGAACCTGTTTCATGTTACACCAATTGTGACTGGGGGACCAACGGCAGTTGTCTGCTGCGCTCCTGGGGAACCGCATGAGTTAGCACCGCTCATGCTTTCACTGTTCTTACGCCGTAGCGGTATACGTGTGGTCTATTTAGGACAAAACATCGAGACCGAGGGCTTGTTGCAGAGTATACAAAAACTTTCACCCGCATTGGTTTGTGTCTCTTTGACTATGCCAGCATATCTTTCAGCAGTGATAGACTTGGCGCATCAAATGGAGGTGTTACCACAGCCGCGTCCCATTTTCGCTTTCGGGGGACAAGTTTTTGCGTACAATACGCACGTTATTCCACAAATTCCTGGCGTGTATTTGAACGGGGATTTACAGGCAATAGTCACACAGTTGCATAATATGATTGTAGAGTAGCATTGTAGAGAATAAAAGCTAGTGTTTACGACATCTATTACACACGCAAAAAAGTTTCCTAAGTATGGCTTTGTAGGACTGGCATTGTGCCTTTTGGCATGGGCCAGTGCCTGGTCACGCATCGACCCCTTGTACCGTTATAGCTTCTTTCCACTCTGGTTTGGCTATATCATTTTCATGGATGCGCTGGTCGTCATGCGCCGGGGAGAGTCGCTTCTGACACGGATGCACTGGCGATATATCCAGCTTTTCGTCATTTCAAGCATCTTTTGGTGGACATTTGAGGCGTTGAACACACCTGTGCAAAACTGGCATTATCGCTTTGATCAGCCCTATACTCCATTAGCGTACTTTCTCTTCGCCAGTCTCAACTTCAGCACAGTGTTGCCCGCAGTCATGGAAACAGCCGAGTTTCTTTCTACCTTTGAACTATGGCGTCCACGATTGCCCGCGAACGAGGTGGGGCCGCGCTTACCCTTGTGGATAACGATAATCCTGGTTGTATTAGGCATCGCTTGTTTAATTTTGCCGTGGATCTATCCCAAGTATTGCTTTGTCTTAATCTGGTTGAGTATTGTGCTGATTCTTGACCCTATCAACAACTTTGTGGGAAGAAAGTCGGCGTTCGCACACATCGCGGTTGGGGATTGGCACTTCTTTGTATTGCCGCTTGCAGGCTTGTGCTGTGGTTTTCTATGGGAGATGTGGAACTACTTTTCGCTTCCCAAGTGGTACTATACCATTCCCTATGTTGGCTTCTTTAAGGTTTTTGAGATGCCCATTTTGGGCTATACGGGCTACCTTCCCTTCGCACTTGAACTGTTCGCGATGTACCAATTTATCCTCTTCATTCTAGGCCAGAAGAGGGATTACCTGGCAATTTAGGAGAGAGCATACTCTGTACAATAGCCTATATCCACCACAGTGATATAGGCTATTGTACAGAGTATGCTTTTTATTGCCCTGTTCTTCTTTCCACTGTATGTCGATATGAATGAATGTCCCCTAATACAGTACTCTCATCTTAGTAATAGTTCTATCTAGGGGATGCACTCTGTTACAATAACTTTCCAATAACTGAAAAGGTAATGCACTATGGTACGTCTATTAGTCAAAGAGGTTGCGAGACAAAAAGGCTTCAGTATGGGGCGATTGCAGAGGACTGCTGATATCTCTTATAGGACGGTAAAGCTTATTTACCAGGACCCATACAAAGATGTTACATTGAGCACACTTGAGAAGATCGCGCATGCGCTCGATGTACCAATACGCGATTTGATAGAAGAGACTGATGCAGCTACTTCGGCGAATGAACATTGATAAACGAATATGAAAATGATGGTTGCAGGAAAACAATGATGTAAATGAACACACATATGACATATATATAGAGTACGCCATCTGTGGGGCGTAATAATGCATTTTGATACATATAAAAATACGTCGTCTGTAGGGACTCTATGAATTGTCTCCTACAGACGACGTTCGGTTTGAGTGAGAGGACGTAGTAGATGCATTTTTCGAGTTGTCCATATGGTAAGATAGGAACACTTACTTCTACAATGAGCATGTAAAGAGGAGAGGTTCTGATGAATGCTGCACTTGCCGATGTTGTTGTGATTGACTTGTCGCGTGTCTATGCTGGCCCATATTGTACGATGATGCTCGGAGATCTGGGTGCGACAGTTATTAAGGTGGAGCAGCCAGGAAAGGGTGATGATACTCGCCAGTTTGGACCACCCTATATCGAGGGGGAAAGTGCATACTATCTGGGTCTGAACCGCAACAAGCATAGTATCACGCTCGATTTCAACAAGCCTGAGGACAAAGACCGCCTTTTACATCTCCTCGAAGATGCTACGGTTCTGGTCGAAAACTTTCGTCCTGGTACGATGGAAAAACTGGGGTTAGAGTACGAGGCACTACATGCGCTCAACCCTGGCTTGATTTATTGTTCGATTAGTGGGTATGGGCAAGAGGGTCCGTATAGTACGCGTGCAGGGTACGATTTTGTGGCGCAGGCGGAGTCGGGATTGATGGCGGTAACGGGCGAGGTGGGTGGTGAACCACAACGCTGCGGCTCACCTATTGGTGATCAAGCGGCTGGTATGTATGCCTGTATGTCTGTGCTTGCCGCGCTACGAGTTCGTGATCGCACGGGCAAGGGGCAACGCATTGATATTTCGCTGCTTGAGTCAGCAGTCTCATTGCTGGGCAACGTCTCCTCCAATCACCTTATTTCGGGCGAGGAGGCAAAACGCTATGGCAATGGGCATCCCAACATTGTGCCATACCAGGCATTTCAGACAAGCGATGGCTATATCGTTGTCGCGGCTGGCAATGATCGCCTCTTTCAAGCACTCTGTACATTTCTGGAACGCGAAGACTTGGCACACGATCCGCGCTTCATCACCAATCCACAGCGCATACGCAATCGTCATGAATTGATTCCTCAGTTACAAGAACGTTTCCTGCAACGCGCCAGTGAAGAGTGGCTTGCCGCTCTACGCACGGTTGGCCTACCCTGTGGAGCAATTAACAAGGTGAGTCAGGTGTTTACAGACCCACAAATTCAAGCAAGGGGGCTTGTCTGGGAATGTGAACATCCCACTGCTGGCACTATCAAGCTAGTTGGGTCGCCACTACGCCTTTCTGAGACCCCAACCCGTTTGTATAAAGCCCCTCCATTGCTGGGTGAGGATAATGGGAAGGACTTCTAAATAAGCAGTTGAAGAGGTATAAGGGATAAATAAAATGGGAATCATTAGTCTATTTTCTGGCTGTGGAGGATGTAGCTTAGGTATAATGCAAGCAGGCAGTAACGTCGATTTAGCAATAGATATGGATCAGTATGCCTATGATACGTACACTGCAAATCTTGGACAAGGTACTGTTTGGTGTACCGATCTTTCTAAAATCAAACCTACGGATATTTTGGAGAAGTCTCGTCTTAGAAAAGATGACATCTCTCTAATAGTAGGTGGTCCACCTTGTCAAGGATTTAGTTCTGCTGGTGCTAAAGATTGGACAGATCCACGAAATGTACTTATCAGAAATTTTGTAGATACTGTAACAAGTCTACGGCCTACTTGGTTTATAATGGAAAATGTTGAAGGACTACTAACGGCAAACGACGGAGTGTTTCTTATTGAGGCCGTAACACAATTTCTTGAAGCTGGTTATTGGGTCCGAACGCAAAAAGTTTATATGGAGAGGTATGGCATACCTCAACGAAGAAAAAGGGTTTTTATTGTTGGAAATTTAGAGCATTGTGACTTTGACTTTCCAGAACAAACTCACTTTGAACAACCTACTCTTTTTAGTACTCAACAACCTCTTCTCATAAATATTCTTGATGCAATTGACGATTTACCGCCTGCTTCTAATACAGGGGAAGTTATTTATAATAAAGCATATCGTACTAACTATCAAAGATATATGCGACGAACAGATGACCATTTAATTCTTCATCATCAGTTAAAAGAGCTAAGTAAGACGGACCAAAGCAGAATTTCCCTTCTCAAACAAGGTAGCACAATGAAGCATCTTCCAAAGGAACTGCAACATCCGAGCTTTGCGCGCCGTTCATATCGACGTGTAATGGATGGTACACCAACTGAAAATAGAGGAGGTGCGCCATCGGGGTTGAAACGACTACTAGAATATGAACCATCGCTTACGATAACATCGGGGTCTCCCTCTGAATTTATCCATCCACTTGAAAATCGACCGTTAACACTTAGAGAGTGTGCCCGAATACAATCATTTCCTGATTGGTACGAGTTTAGAGGACCTACGTCCTCTATTGCTACTCAAATTGGCAACGCAATACCTCCATTTTTTATGGAAACATTGATGAGGCATATCAAAAATTTAGCTACATGGCGTCGTGTAGAAGATACTAGAGGACGTTGGCTTGGCATTGATGCGACAAAATCAAATGGGAAGAGTCCTATACTTATCAAAGTTCTTAGCGAACTGAAAGAGAGAACAAATGCCTTCTCCTACGCTTGATCAAAGAAGTAAAGCACTACTAATTAAAGCAAGAAACTTAGGAGGAAAGGGGCCTATAGTACACCTTCAAGATCATGAACTTCTTAGATTATGTGCAGTGATAGCTACAGACCTGAATTCCTCGGACCTAATTACTACCATTGTAAGTACTAGCGAGGTAGTTAATGGCTACTATAGCGTTCCCCTAGAATGGTTTAACCAGCCAATAGCAAGCAATAGTAGTTTCGTAGATACATTCATACTTTTGAGACAAGCACTTCCAGATTTTGAAACCTACTTTACGAGCTTGTGCGAGATTCATAAGCACCGTGTCAAATTTAAGCGTATTTTAGAAACCCAACGTCTTCCACAGGTAGAAGCACTGGTCCCACGTTGCTTACTAGAATATAAATTGATGCCATCGGAGACACTAGCTTCATGGCTTGTGTGGAGAAAATGGCTTTACGATATAGATAATAGAGCAGCACAAGAAACAGGATACCTTTTTGAGCCTATTTTAGCAGCGGCTATTGGAGGAGTATCTTACTCAGCGACAAATTCTCCTGTGAGAAGGTCGAATAATCCTTCAAATGGAAGACAGGTTGATTGCCTTGAGGGTGTTTATGCCTACGAGTTCAAAATGCGTGTGACAATAGCTGCTAGCAATCAAGGTCGCTTCAAAGAAGAAATGGCTTTTGCTCTTGACTGTCATTCTTCAAACTACATTCCTGTTCTCCTTGTCCTTGATCCTACTCCGTCAACGCGTCTTGACGAATTAACAATGGAATATGCAAAGTACTGTGGGAATGCATTCGTAGGAGACGATGCCTGGAAGCACCTTGAAGATAAGGCTGGGGCTACAATGGGAAGATTTGTTGAGAAATATGTAAGGCTACCACTTAGAGAAGTAGACGGGAGTTATAAGAAGTTACAGCCTATCTCTTTCTCTAGTATAGAAGATGCTATTTCTGTCCAAATTGGAAGACAAAGCCTCTCGATTGCTAGAGATAAGGTGCAAGTGGATTATGAAGCAACAGAGAATAAAAGCTTTGGTTTAGTGGATGATGACTAAATATATATGGTACAACAGCGTTCAATCCAATCTGATCAAATACCAGAAAAATGATAGTACATGAGAATTCATTTGTACAAATCGCTATTCTCATACCGTTTACAATGAGAGAAGACTACGCTATACTAATCGAAAACGTCTATGACTATTTATTTCCCTATATGGATGTGTTTGGAGGAACTGTTCGTGAAAATCACATGTAAACAGCAGGACTTGAGTCGTGGGCTTTCCGTTGTGAGCCATGCGGTTTCGAGCCGTAGTACATTGCCCATTCTCGCCAATATTTTGCTTTCAACCGATAATGGACGCCTACGCCTGTATGCGACGAACCTGGAAATTGGCATTAATTGCTGGATCGACGCCGAAGTTCATGAAGAAGGAACAACCACTGTTCCTGCCAAACTGATTACCGATCTCGTGAATAGTTTGCCGCAAGCGGCGGTTGATATCGTGGTGCCAGAAGATTCGCATACGATGAGCATTAAAAGTATGCGTAGCAGTGCGAACATCAAGGGTATGGACCCGTCAGAGTTTCCGCTTAGCCCGAATACTGAGGGTAGCGATCCAGCGATTATTGTGGACGCCTCCCTGCTGAAAGAGATGATTGCTGAGGTTGCGTTCGCGGCGGCTGACGATGACTCGCGTCCAGTCCTGACAGGTGTACTGGTGCAGGTTAGCACCGGTAAGGTAACATTCGCGGCAGCAGATGCCTTCCGGCTTGCGGTTCGCGTCTCGACGTTGCCAGATGATACAGTGTTACGCAACGACATTCTTATTCCTGCACGGACCCTGACCGAGTTGTCGCGCATTCTGCCCTCGGAAGGCTCCGTGCATATGATCGTGACGCCAAATCGTAGTCAGGTGCTCTTCCATACTGAAAATATTGATCTGCTCTCGCGCTTGATCGAGGGCACGTTCCCAAATTTCCGTCAGATCATTCCAAAAGAGCACACGACACGTGCGGTTGTCGAAACCAAGGAGTTTGCGGCTGCGGTAAAGTCTGTGGCCCCGTTTGCGCGTGATAGCTCAAATATCGCACGTATCAAAATCAATGGTGGCGGCAACAATGGTATGGAGCCGGGCGCATTGACGATTGAGGCCACTGCAGAGGATGTCGGTAATAACGTCAGCATTATCAATGCAGCCGTCGATGGGCCAGAGCAACAGATCATCTTCAACGTCAAGTACCTTGCTGAAGTGCTCTCGGTCCTGGACACGCCAGAGGTTGCGATTGAGGTTACATCGGCCTCGCGTCCAGGCGTGGTAAGACCAGTCAGTTCGGCGGATTATACCTATGTCATCATGCCAATGAGCACAAACCGATAGATAGGACGCCCACAAGTTAGGCAAGGGCATCCGCTGCCTTCCTCATTCCCCGAATGCGGAAGACAGCGGATGTCCTGGTTCCTATGTCGTCATACATAAAGATTGATAAAGCATGTACCTTTCCCACCTCACGCTAAGCGAGTTTCGTAACTATCGACAACTGAATTTCACGCTTGGCCCTGGCCTCTTTCTCTTTTATGGGGAGAACGCGCAGGGCAAGACAAATTTGCTTGAAGCCGTGAGTATGCTGTCCACCGCTACCTCGTTTCACGCGAGTAGTGACCGTGAGGTTGTCAATTGGAATGCGCCAGATCACGTGGCACGGCTTGAGGCAACGGTGATACGACGCGAAGGTGATGCTCACATCGAACTGGTGATTTTTGATCCAACGCCCGATACAGTTCAGACGCCTCGACGCGGCATGGAACTGCCCGCCAACACACCACGGAAACGTATCAAAGTCAATGATCTGCCACGCCGTGCGATAGACCTGATTGGACAGATGAAGGTTGTGTTGTTTGCACCTACTGATCTACATCTCGTCGATGGCTCACCGGATGAACGCCGACGCTTTCTTGATAGAGCGTTGTGTCAGGTCTCGCCTACCTATTGCCAGGATGTCGTAAAGTACCGCAAGGTTGTGATGCAACGGTCAGCACTGCTCAAACGCATTCGCGACGTACAAGAGGACCCACGCTTACTGGATTTTCTCGATGACCAACTTATTACATTAGCAACACATATTGTTACCGAGCGCGCTAAAATGATTGCTGGCCTGACGCCTATCGCAAGCGAGTTTCAAGCGTCGATTAGTGGCAAGCGAGAAGCCTTACAAATTGTGTATCGTCCCTCGTTCAAAGTTGATACATCCTGGGATAGCCAGGAGGCGAAACGCCACTATCTTGAGCAGTTGCGTGAGGTACGCAAGAAAGAGATAGTGCAGGGAGTATGCTTGCTGGGACCACACCGTGACGATCTGGAATTTGTGGTAAATGGTATCAATATGCTGACATACGGGTCACGTGGACAGCAACGCACAGCAGCACTCTCGACCAAGCTTTCCGAACTCGCCTATATGCGTGATAGTACAGGTGACGAACCCATCTTGCTCCTCGATGACGTATTCAGTGAACTCGACGCTCTGAGACGTGAATACTTATTGCAACAGGTACGTCAGCATCAACAAGTATTCATCACAGCGACCGACCTAACGGGCTTTCCGGCAGAAATTGTGACGCAAGCACATATCTATCGCGTGGACAATGGGACGATAGAAGAAGAGTCAGACAAGTGATAACGACATGGTTCTGTTAATAGGTTTCATACCAAGGTGCTCATAAAATGCGATGGCCTTGTCGTTGAACTCCCACACCTGTAAGTCTAAGCTTACGGCTCCCCTTGCTTTTGACCATGCAACACATGCTTGAAATAACTGACGTCCAATCCCTCTACTATGATACTCCCTTAACACAGCAATATCGCTAATCTCCGCGACCCGTCGTGGCATCAGGTACTCGTAGGGAGGTGTATCATGCACATTCAGAAAGGCATAGCCAACGACGTGTTGTGCTATCTCCGCCACAAAGACGGTAGAGTCTTCACTTTCTAACGTCCTTACAAAATACATGAGAGGAATGCCACTCACACCATGCCGAAAAATATCAGGATAGGCATCTGCATGTATTTGCTGTGTCTCAAAACCGATAGTGAGAATATCAGGATGGTCTTCTTTGATGGCAGAACGGATAACGGTGCTCACTGTATCTCTCCTGATGAAATAAGGTTTTCATATTTAAGGTTATTTTACCATCAAAGTAGGAATTGATTATTGGTTCATCTGGTATATCGTGAGGGACTCCACGCTGCTCGTGCAATGGACGCGATAATGCATTTTACCGGATGAATGCGGAGACGATGTTTGTAGGGACCGATTGATCGCGTCCTTCTCGACGGTGGATTGCCACGAGGACGCGATCAATCGGTCCCTACAAACATCGTCTCCGCATTCTTTCACCAAACAGCATCCTCGGCCCTACAGATGTCCGTTGTCTTTAACATTGAATTGGTGAGCAAAGAACGAGTCATTACTAGATACAGCATCCCCATCACAATAACGCAATTTTGCGACCTCCAAAAAATGTCACTACTAACGTATACCTAGCGAGCAAAAGAATTTCTGCTTGCTTGGTTCTCTAATAGTAGTATTCTATGAAGACCATATTGGAAGGGTAAAAAGACAATAAATCGGCTCTCAAAAATGTGTGGAAAGTTTCTCAAAAAAAATGCCTTCTTCGGAGCAGGCATCTTCTTCTCACTTCTGATGCTCACTCTCACTGGCGTAACACCAGCAGCTTATGCAGCAACAAAACACGTCAATCAACCGTTATCAGGATCGGGTGCTATTGTCTACACTCATGTTGCTACTAGCACGAATAGTGTATCCGACTGGACGGATCTCAATAATAACGTCACGAACAACAATCCTTTCGCCGTTGTTTATGTGACGCCGAACTGGGCTCCGTATCATGTCTATGACAATCATCCTATCGGAGTGTGGTATCACAATGGCAAATGGTCCATCTTCAATCAGGACTTGACTGCGATTCCTAACCATGCCGCCTTCAATGTGTATGCCTTGCCGAATGCTAGCTATGGCGGCATTAGCATTCACGTTGCGACGCCTTCTAATAGTACTGGAGACTTTACCGATATCAATAACTCTGCGAGCAACGGACATCCAGAGGCAATTGTGTTGGTGACGCCGAACTGGGCTCCGTATCATGTCTATAACAATCATCCTATCGGAGTGTGGTATCACAATGGCAAATGGTCCATCTTCAATCAAGACTTTAAAGCAATTCCTAACCATGCCGCTTTCAACGTCGCCATTATCGAGCCAAACGTCTTTGGAAGCTCTACCCATATTGCGACAGCTACCAATAGTGCGGGAGACTTTACGGACCTGAACACTTCGGTGACAAACGGCAATCCTAGAGCAATTGTCCTCTTCACCCCAAACTGGGCTCCTTACAGTGTGTACAATAACCACAATACTGGCGTGTGGTATCACAGTGGTAAATGGTCCATCTTCAATCAAGACTTTAAAGCAATTCCTAATCATGCCGCTTTTAATGTACTGGCATTTGAAGAGCGCTATCCATAGTTCTCAATCTGCTCTCACGAAGGGGTACAACTTATGGTTGTACCCCTTCGTGAAGGTGCTTTTCCAGTGGTACATCTTGATAGATGCTAAAACAAGAAGTTTACCTAGCTTCTTGCTGCATAGTCAGCGTCTTCTGCTGTAACTGCATCCATGTTTGTTGAACATGAGCAACCTCGGCCTCACTCGGCACGACACGACCATAACGGATGGCTGTGTATGCCTCGGTAACGGTGCTTAACTCTGGTTCGATAAAAGGAAGGCGAACGCCTAAACGAGCGCGAAACTCGTAGGGCGTCTCATCCCTTTTACGCGGATAGCCATGAGCGGACGCCCAGCGTAACATCGCACGATATACTTCGCGGATACTACGCGCTGTTGGCTCACTAGTGCCATCATTTGCAGTATCTAGTTCCTGCGTCTGTTGTAAAGATTGTGGAAAAAGACGTAACCAGAGGGCGAGTAAGAATGCTTTCACCTGTGTCACGAACAATGCCCATGACCATAAGCTCTCATGCACTTCCTCGACGCGATGAGTCGAAGTTACACTTCGTCTCCGTCTGAGTGCTCGTACAATTAAGATGAGCATGAGCACAATGATGATTGGAAGAAGTATCTTTATAGAGAGTAGAAGCAGAGCATTCGGTGCGTTTTGCGACGGAACTATCTGTTTGAGACATTGTGTTGCATGTGGGTATTTCTTACATGTAACCTGATGAGTTGAAGTTTGAATATTTGTTTCTTTCAGCCTGAAATGAAAGATGTTCAGGAGCCAGATAAATGGAGCGGCTGCTAACGTAATAATAAAGGCAATGATAGTTGCAATTCCATTGTAAAGAAACACAACAGGCGCGAAAATACGCTGTGCATCTGTGAGAAAGGCAGGACTGGCAACCGCCCCTACTAACAATGAGAGAAGGAAGAGAATTGCACCAAAAGAAAGAATAATGACAAAAAGCGCACGTTCTTGTAAGAAAACACTCCCCTGTAAACCAGAGCGATGCGTGGTGCGAACAAATACAGTTTGGGCAAACGCATGTGCAATGAGGGAGAACACAAGAAAGAGTGGAATGAGCAGGAGTAGGGTTATTTCGTTAAAGGAATTTGTATTTGTTGCCGCCCGAAACACACTTACGGCAAGCATCACTCCAACTCCCAAACGGATGACCCTGAAAACACTTCCTGGTTCAAGTATGCTTTGTGCTAAGCGTAAGCCACGCCAACAAAAATACAGGGCGAGCACGATGATTCCTACAGCATTTAACGCCTGTGGTCCCAATAGAAAGAGATCGCCAAGCAGACTTCCAAACCAAATTGGATTATATAAAGGTATCGACGAGGCATACAGTCTCGCCCAAAGCGAAAAGAGTGTTACAGCAGACATCAGACATACGATAAGTACAGTACCAATAAATGACGTTTGCCCTTGTGAAGAAGTATTATTCGTGTTTGTGGCACGCTTCTGTGCCACTGCATTAGCTAGCCAGCAACTACTAGCGATGAGGACAAATGGAACCCATAAAGGGAGAAAAAACGCATGCGCTACATCTGAGGATGAGCCAGCTAACGCGATAAGAATTGCGTCCACCCAACAAGTTTCCATAGCAGCAAGTAGATAGGGTAGCAGACGTTCGCCCCAACTAAGCGTCGTTACACGAGCATCAAAGGTATCAGCTTCTTGGTGCTGTTTCGAGCTATCATCACTGTTTGGCGTAGTATCCATAAATGCAAACCTTTCGCAGCACGGCAACAGATATATCAGATTGTATGCTGCATTCTCAGCATTGTCAACGTAGATTGTAGCGAAAGGCAGGGAGTAGTGAAATGTAGGGAAGACCCTCACGGTCTCCCTGCCTTCCCTTTACATGTTCCCCCCAGGTATGCTATGCTCACAGCACCCACCATTGCCGTGTTGTGCAATGGAACCGTTTCCAAGATGGACACAATCACCACCCGGATAGAAAAGAAGGTGGAACCAAATGACAGCACAACCAACCATTCACGATGTTGCACGAATAGCAGGTGTTGGTATTGGGACCGTTTCACGCGTACTCAACAAGCATCCTAGTGTGCGACCTGCCACACGTGAAAAAGTTCTTGCCGCTATTGCACAACTGCGCTTCAAACCTAACCCAATTGCCCGTAGCATGATTTCCAAGCGTACAGGCTCAATTGGTGTTATTGTTCCCTTCTTCACACGCCCCTTCCATGTTGAAGTATTGCGTGGAGTCCAGAATGCACTTTCACGCGAACAAAAAGAGTTAATTATCTACAACGTTGAAAATGATTTGCAGCGCGACCACTACTTCTCTGAATTGCCTATGCATCGTAAAGTTGATGGGCTACTCATCATTTCGTTGTTACCAAACGATACTTTTGTGCAGGGTTTCTATGAGGTTGGATTGCCTACCGTCCTTGTAGATGCCTATAGCCCTCACCTTACCTCATTGGTAGTAAACAATGTAGAAGGTGCGTATCAGGCGGTGAGAAGCCTGATTGACAAGGGACACAAGCGTATTGGGTTTATTAATGGCACTATTGAGGGGAACTTCAAATTCAATCAGGCAAATGATCGTCTGATTGGTTTTCATCGAGCATTGGGTGAGGCGGGTCTGCTCTTCGAGCCGACACTGATGATAGAAAGCGAGTGGAATCGTCAGGCTGGTCATGCTGCTGCCTTGCGCCTACTCGCACAAACACCGCGTCCAACAGCTATTTTCGCCTCTTCCGATGTGCAAGCTATTGGCGTTCTGGAGGCAGCAAAGAGTTTACACCTTGCGGTTCCGACAGAACTTTCCGTCATTGGCTTTGATGGCATCGAAGTATCAGAATTACTAGATTTGAGCACAGTACAACAGCCAATGTGGGAGATGGGAGAGATGGGCGTCACCAAGTTGATCGAACTGATGGCAAACCCACAAATGCCACCAGAACTTATTCGCTTTTCCACAACATTAGTTGAACGTAATACAACAACGAATGGAGTGGTTTAAAGTGTATCATAAAAGTATTTACTTTGTGAAATTTTTATGGTATTGTTTTATCACTGCATAGAAACGTTTCCAAAGCGGAAATGTTCGCAATATTTCCTCTGTTGTGAGGTTAGTAAGTTCGAGAACGTATACTTCTTAGGGTAAGGACAGGGACACAGAGACGGTTCCGGCTACCTCACCTAAAAAGAAGTGATGCTCACCTGAAACTTTCTTGTGAGTGTGTTCCGTAGTACATGCATGTACTTTGTAGGCACGATGTATGTGCATTTGGTCTCGCGCTCACGTCCACGAGATGGGTTGAAGTTGTAGCAGACTTCCAAAATTGGAAGTATGGTAGGCATGGAAGCTCAGGCACGACACAAACGTGTGACGTGTATTTGATCTCTGTCGGCTCATCAACTATAGCCAGTCCAAAGGAGGACCATACATGTTTTCTCACCCCGAACAACGAGAAGTTCTCGACGAAATTATTGTCAAAATGCGTTCTGGTCGCATGAAACGCCGCACCTTCTTAGAGCGAGCAGTTGCCGTTGGTTTAAGTAGCACCGCAGCCATATCTCTGCTTGAAGCCTGTGGAGGCAGTACAGGTGGTGGTAGCTCTAGTAGTGGACCAACAACAATCGTCTGGCAAAGCGAAAATGATACCTCTGGTGCATATCAAGCACTTGTAGATGGTTTCAATAGTTCGCAGAAGGACGTTCACGTTACATGGCACAATGGTCCGACTAGCACCGACCAACTCCTCACCATTTATACCAACGCATTCCGCGCACGTAGCAGTAGTGTTGATGTAATATCAATTGACGTTGTATATCCTGCTGAATTTGGTTCTAACGGGTGGACAACGACGCTTGATAACCTATGGCCTGCGAGCGACCGTGCAAACTACTTACCAGGGCCGATCAAATCATGTACATACAATGGCAAGCTCTATGCGGCACCATTCCGTACTGATGCTGGCGTGCTCTACTACCGCTCTGATATCATCAAAACTCCCCCAAAGACATTTGCCGAACTAGTAAGTATGTCAAATGCTAATGCGGGTAAGGGTGGCACTAAGTACGGCTTTCTCTGGCAAGGGTCACAATACGAAGGGCTTGTGTGTGACTTCTCCGAAGTGCTGCACGGCTACGGTGGCGATGTACTCGATGCGAACGACCCGAAGAAGGTCGTTATCAATAGTCCAGAGGCACTGCAAGCACTTACAGAGATGGTAAGTTGGGTTGGAACTATCTCACCTACAAACGTTACAACACTTGCGGAAGAGACAGACCGTTCGGCATGGCAAAATGGCGAGGCTCTCTTTATGCGTAACTGGCCGTATGCTTATTCACTTGGCAATGCGGCGGGTGTGAAGATTGCAGGAAAGTTCGACATCACTAGCTTGCCTTATGGCGGTAGTGGTACAGTAGGACACTCGGCAGTTGGCGGCTGGAACCTCGGTATCAGTGCGTTCTCGAAAAACCAGGACGCATCATGGAAATTTATCCAATACATGCTTTCAGAGCCGGCCCAAAAGTTGATTGCAATCAAAGCATCGTTGACACCTACGTTGAAGAGTGTGTACACGGATGCTGAGGTACAGCAAAAGGAACCTCTGTTTGTCAAAATCAATAATACGCAAGTTTTAGAAAACTCTCTACCACGTCCAGTTTCGGCAGTATACCCAGACCTGTCGAACATTATTCAGACACATGTCCACCAGGCATTGACCAAACAGGTCAGTCCTCAGAGTGCTCTCAGTGGACTGCAAACCGATTTGCAAGCACTTGTGTCTAAATAGTTTTTTCTGATTGGAAAGAACGTAAAGTGGCTGATGAGGTAGTCGGTGTTGACTACCTCATCGTTACTCTACAACCTTTACGCAGCACCTATATTGGTGATATCCTATGTACAAGTAGTCAACCTTGATGTTGTAATAGATAAGGGGAAATGCGTCATGGCTGTACAGACACAGGCAACGCCGCTCACAAACCGCAAGGAGAGCTTGCGCGAACGTTTGGATGCAGGCAGTGGACTCCTGCCATACTTTTTAGTGACTCCCACAATTATCCTTATTCTCCTGATCGCGGTCTATCCCATTGTTGAGGCTATTCGCCAGAGTTTCCTTGACAATCCCCTGGCCGTCAGTGGTGGATCGTTTACGGGCCTGAGCAATTACGCTCAGATTTTCCGTGATCCTGCATTTATTGGCTCCATCGGAACCACATTTATCTTCAGTATTATTAGCGTGGCCCTGGAAGCTGTGATTGGTCTGGGTGTTGCTATCCTCATCAACAAGAATTTCCCTGGACGCAGCCTTGTGCGTACCTCCATTCTCATTCCTTTTGCCTTTCCGACAATTGTGTCGGCGCAAATATGGTTGCTGATGTACAACGGCGATAACGGTATCATCACCTACATTTTGCAGTCGGTCCACTTGTTAGGAGCTGGAGACTCGCTTCTACGCACGCCAGCAGGTGTGATTACGGCTGCTGTCATCACCGATGTCTGGAAAACAACTCCGTTCATGGCCTTGCTTCTGCTTGCTGGTCTCCAAGTGATTCCAGACGACCTCTACGAAGCGGCAGGTGTGGATGGGAGCACACGCTGGCAGCAGTTCTGGACCATCACGTTGCCATTACTGAGAAACTCGTTTTTAATTGCCCTCCTTTTCCGCCTCTTGGATGCGTTACGTGCCTTTGACCTGTTCTATCTGTTCACAGGCGGTGGACGTGAAGTGCAGACCTTGGCCCTATACGCCTACAACGGCATGTTTACAGGCGTCAACGCAGACTTCGCGCCAGGAGTCGCGGCCGCCGTTATACTCTTTATCATTTGTGCCATTGCCAGTTCCGTGTTAGTCGGATTTACGAGTTTAGGGCGAGACTAGAAACGTCTTTCAGAAGGAGAGGATGTATTATGGCAGTACGAGAACATACTGTTCCGGTCGCACGGACACAAGCGAAAGTGGGTCTGTCGGAAAAGAAAAACACGCAATGGGGAACGATTGGCCGCTATATTGGAATGGTGGTCGTGGTATTTATCGCCCTTGCGCCTTTCTACTGGGCACTCATCACATTAATTAAAGGCGCACCAGAGTTAAACCTTTCGCCACCCACCCTTTTTCCGCATACATATGATCCCTCAAACTATGGGAATGCATTGACTAGCAATCAGCCAGCCTTTGCAAAAGACCTGTTGAACAGTACGATTGTGGCTGTTGTCACCACCATCTTATCATTGATCTTTGGCTCGTTAGCGGCTTATGCTATTGCGCGCACAAAGTTTAGGGGTAAGGGGCTTATTCTCGGTATCGTCCTTTCGGTACAGATGTTCCCATTGGTCGCATTAGTTGGACCACTGTTCGTCTTCTTTACCAACACTGGACTTTACAATACGTATGTCGCATTGATCATTCCTTACCTGGTCATTGCCTTGCCCGTCACGGTCTTTTTCTTGACCTCGTTCTTCCGTGACCTGCCGCCAGACCTTGAGGAAGCGGCGATGGTGGATGGCACGTCGCGTATTGGAGCGTTGTGGCGTATCGTTATTCCGTTAACGGCACCAGGCGTCTTTGCCGCAGCCATTCTCTCATTCATTGCAGTGTGGAACGACTTCCTGTTTGGTCTGACCATGACCTCGGACTCGAATGCTCAAACAGTTACAGTGGCTATCCCACTCTTCAATGGAGAGCACTCCATCAACTACGGTGAACTTGCCGCTGCCGCAATCATTGTGACGATACCGCTCGTCATCATGGTGCTGTTCCTGCAACGCCGTATCGTCTCTGGTTTGACCTCTGGAGCCGTTAAAGGATAATTAAGAAGGACATTGCTCAAAAGATAGGGTGCGTGATGGTTTTACCATCACGCACCCTATCTTTTGAGCAATGTCCCTTTGGATTCTTATTTCGGGCCTTTTGCTTGCGCGTAGCGCTTGTTGATTTCGTCCCAGTTGACGACGTTCCACCAGTTGCTGAGGTATTCGGGACGGCGGTTCTGGTACTTGAGATAGTAGGCATGCTCCCACACGTCGTTACCGAGGATGGGGTAGACACCATTTAGCAAAGGGCTGTCCTGATTAGGAGTTGAGCTGATCTGGAGTTTTCCATCTTGACCCAGCGTGAGCCATGCCCAGCCAGAGCCAAACTGCTTTACGCCCGCATCGCTGAACGCTGTCTTGAAGGCATCGAATGAGCCAAAGGAGGACTGAATCGCTGACGCGATTTCGCCTGTAGGTTCGCCACCACCATTAGGCTTCATGATCTGCCAGAACATAGTGTGGTTGACATGACCACCACCGTTGTTACGTACAGCCGTGCGTGCTGCATCGGGAACTTCGTTGATACGTCGAAGAATTTCTTCCGGTTGCAACGAAGCAAATGGATGATCCTTCAACGCGTTGTTCAAGTTTGTTACGTAGGTTTGATGATGCTTATCATGGTGCAATTGCATGGTCTGAGTGTCTATGTATGGCTCCAATGCGTTGTAGTCATAAGGTAGTGGTGGTAATTCAAAGGCCATAATACGTCTCCTTCAATCGACTGTAGCAACGAGAACACATTCTTTGTGCCCCTGTCACTTTGTAAGCAACACACTATGCACACAACATCTTACAGCATAGTGTGTGAGTGCTGTACACTCACATTAGTAGTTGTATGCGATGGCGAGGGTGTATGTCAAGTTACAGCACAAAAACTGAACGTAAGGACAGGTTAAGATGCGCGCTGCATCTCTATAAACTCACGGTCTCCGTCTGCATGCTGCACAATACGAACTCCCACCCGTTGAAAGCCTGCACGTTCATAGACACGTATTGCACGTTGATTCCACACAAACACATACAAACGAAATCGCTTTGGAGCAAATTCTTTACAAGCAAAATCGAGGCCAGCGTTGACGAAGCTAAGTCCCAGTCCATGACCTGTTATATCCGGTCGTAAGCCAAGCCCTATCGTTACCATGCGATCCTCTACGAATAGCCCTGGCTCCGTCAAACCATCAATGTGTGCTGAGGTACCGTAGCTGAAAAAACCAATCAGAACATTCTGTTCATCGCGCACAGCGTAATACGGGCTACGACGATCCAGCATTTCCGCAAATGCGTTCGGTTCTTCCTCACCATTTATGTTGTAGATTGTATATGGTTCATCATAATGCCATGATTGAATAGCATGTGCGTCTTCCTCGTTCATAGGGGTAAATGTGAAGGGCATAGTGTATTCTCCTGCCGTAAACATCTGTATGGGTCTAATGAATGCGGATACGCTGTCTGTAGGGACCAATTGATCGCGTCCTCGTAACAACCAACCATCGAGAAGGACGCCATCAATGTGGTCCCTACAATCGGCGTATCTTGGTTAAATGGTTACACACCATTATCGCGTCCTCGTAACAACCAACCGCCAACAAGGACGCGATCAATCGGTCCCTACAAATTCTCCTCAAGCATCTCAAGCAGTGCATCAATCTCGGCAGGAGTATTGTAGAAGTGTGGCGAGATACGCGCAACATCACCACGCGCGGCGACGTAGATACGACGGTCAGCCAGCGCGTCTACAATCTGTAACACAGTCTGCTCTGGTCGCTCCGTGTGCGGACGGAAGCAGACTAACCCTGAACGCTCGTTTAGGCCTTGTGGCGAAACTATGGGATAGCCAAGACGTTCCAGACCAGTGATAGCATGATGCGCGAGGCCAAGAATACGTGCCTCTATCGCTTCCATTCCGCCGTCGATGCTCTCGAACACACCGAGCGCAGCATCTAAGCCAATGATAGCGATACTATTTGGGGTACTATGCTCAAACCGCGTGGCACCAGTTTTGAGAGATTGGTCATATTTGAAAAAGTCAAAGGGATTTTCTACACTGAACCAACCGCGACGCGGAACAGCAAGTTTGGAAAACAACGCATCAGAGACATAGAGAATGCCACACATCTGAGGGCCAAGTAGCCACTTGTGTGCCGCCGCAGCCATGAAGTCTACACCAAGTTCCTGCACATCTATGTCTAACGCACCCAAAGCCTGCATCGCGTCGATGCCACAGAGGATGCCGCGCTCATGGCAGTATGCAGCAATAGCGGCGATGTCGTTGCGATAGCCTGTTGAAAATTCGACGAGACTAAGACTTACTAATTTTGTGTGTTCGTCGATAGCAGCAAAAATATCTTCCGGCACGATGCGAGCATCGCGCGTTGGTACGATATGTAATTTGACCCCCTGCCCTTGCAAGTTCAGCCAGGGGTAAATATTTGTGGGAAATTCGCCCTCGGCACTAATAATGGTATCGCCTTCATGCCACTGCATGCCTTGCGCGATATGAGTCAGGCCATCGCCAGTACTGGCGGTGAACGCGATCTGGTCGGGGCGAGCATCGATAAGTGTTGCGAGGCGACGATGTGCGCCGCGCTGGTACTCTTCCCATCTTGTTTGATGCACACCTCCAAAATCGCGGTAATCATCTACGTATTCGTGAAGCGAACGCGCCACTGGACTGGCTAACGGGCCACTTGACGCGTGATTGAGATAGATATTGTGACGCGTCACCGGAAAAAAGAGGTGGCGCAATTCTTTTACGTCCGCGCCATACTCAAACTCATGCTCGCCCTCTTCAACGAGTAGCAGCGATTGTAGCATATCATCTAGGTCAGGAAGCGGTTGTACAGCTATATCAGTCATAGAAGTATTCTCGATTTCTTACTTTAAACTGAAAGCCCCAACAATTGTGGGGCTTTCCTCTACGTTTTTCTGAAGCGTAGGTTACAACAATTCTGCGACTAATACCTTTGGTTGAGGTATAGGTAATCCAAGTTCCTTGCTACCTTCTATCCAAGTTTCAATGGCATCCTTACATTGATGCACTACTTCTTCGTGTGTTTTTCCATGTGTCATGCAGCCAGGAAGTTCTGGTACTGTAGCTACATATATTTGATCTATGGGGTCCCACTGTATAAGCATGGAATAATGATTGTACATGTCACTCACCTTGCACCTTCCTTAACTCTTCGAGTGCGTTTCGTACAGCCGTTTCCCTGGTAACGTTCTGCATCATCACCATCAGCACCAGCTAGTGTAATTCTACTTGTAATTGCAGGATGGGACCAGAATGAATGGCTTCCTTTTGCTGGACGATACGTAAAGCCAGCTTTACGCAACATTGCCTTGAGTTCTCGAATCTTCTTAGGCATATTTTACTTAGACAACAAGATACCTCACAACTTCTCAATTCAGTATAACTGATAGCGTACTACGTTGCAATTTGAAGATGAGAGAGTTTCTCGTTATCTCTCCTCCCAAGTGTATAAAGATGCCCTTATTATACATACTTTTCGTCTCTTCACATATTTGTGTAGACATGGTATAGTTTATACATCAATTTCGGTAGCAACCAAAATTGATGAGGTAAACCTTGTATAAAAGAATTTTTGGAGAAAATGCATGACACAAAGTAGTGAGCAAGTAGACATGGAAGCTCATGCTCAAGTCAAAACAATACTCTTGGTAGAGGACGATATTCATATCGGTGAGGTGCTTGTACAAGCCATCTTGCAGGAAACATCATTTCTAGCCATCCTTGTACAAAGCGGAGATGAGGCACTTCATACAGTGCAAGGCATTAAACCTAATCTTTTTATCCTGGATTATCAGTTGCCGCGTATGAATGGCATTGAATTATATGATGAACTACACATGATATCGAGTCTGAAACAAGTTCCCGTTATCATGATTAGTGCTCAATTGCCCGTCAAAGAGCTGAAAAAACGCAATATTATAGGCATGAACAAGCCACTTGACCTTGATGAGTTTTTACAAACTATCGAGCGTTTTTTGGCTTGAACCTATGGAAAGTATTCTTTTATGGATGCTAACGCTTCTGCTTATTCTCTCAGTGAATGAGTTGTGAAATCTCCATCCAAGGCATCTAGCAGGTCTTGAAAGGCTTTGAGTAGAAGATGGTTACGCAACTGATAGTACACGGTATTGCCATCACGTCTTGATGTTACCATACCAGCTTGTGCAAGTTGTCGCAGATGCTCCGATGTTGTAGCAGCCGATAATCCTATAGCGCGCGCGATATCGCCAGAACGATGCTCTGGCAACACGGCATTATTCGTTTCGTCTGGTACTGCCAGCAATTCAAGTATATATCGACGACTCGTGTCACACACAAGCGAGAGAAAATCGTCTACATACTTGTCCACCTCTGGGGGACGACGTGGAACTCTTTCTCTCGCCTGTTCTTCAGATGATTCTGTGGTAGGCATGGGAAGCACTCCTCGATAAATATTGCTCCGATAAAATACCATTTCCCACAGTACAATAGCATATTGTGGAAATTTCTCGACTAAACTATGATAACCTCTCTATGCTATACAGACAAGTACAAGTAGACGACAACTTGTAGTGAACACAGTTCGCATTTTCTTTGACCTGTGTTATAATTTCGCCAATGCTTCTAACTATTGTTCTCTGTCGGTCTGGTACAGGCATTTCCGCAAATGGATATGACAAAAAGAATACGCCGACGAGAGAGCAGGTATAACTACATACCCAAAGAGGTTGCCACAATGATCATCGGGAAGATTGTGAAATCGGATTCACATATCAACTATGTATGCCAAATTTATGGGCCACACGAGATGACGGAAAAACCTGGGCCTGCCGATTATGCGTTTGGGCGTTTTGTTCGTGTCGCTTTACGTTCTGAGAATGATGATAGCTTTCTCGCACCAAATATGGATACAGACTCTATCGTCTATGCTGTAGGTGTGATTTATGATACTATTCTGCAAAATCCAGCCTTTGGCGTACTTGGTCCTCGCCTCTCAAACGAGACACAGGTCGAACTTTTTTCGCCCGACTATATCTCTGAAAAGGCCATTCTTACCTATATCATGATTCTAGGGGTGATAGAGCAACGTAATGGAAAAGGAAATACTATAGAATATCTTTCCGCGACTCATGGTGTTCCACTACTTTCGTTAGAACTGGACAGCAAGATTGAGACCATGACCGATGAGGAGGTACAGGCATTTCACTTTTTTAATGATCCAACAAGTCCAGGTGATGTGAGTCAGCCGTATAGCCAGGACGCGTATCTCCATCTGGGATATTTGCCGCATATTATTTCGCAACGCAACAGTCTTCTGCCAATGGTCACGCTGCGTATCATTGACCAGTTGGAGCGGTTATTTCCACAGAATCTCGCGTTGCTCTCGATTGTCAAACGCAACTTCGCATGGCGGCTCAAGGTGGAAACAACGGGATAACGGAAGGGTATATTTTCGATGCAGAACCAACCACAACATATACAAGCAAATACGCCTCTCACTCGGAAGCCTGTTGGTATCACAAAAGGGCCTGGGGAAACCATTCATGAGTATACCTTTGTCTCGCGTGACGATGAGCAACAACTCAAAAACGGCGAGTATGTATACTATGAACTTCCTGATCCAGCGCAGACAGGACTCAACGGGCGTACTCCCCTTCGTCGTGTACTAGGGCGTATCCTCAAACGCGTTCCATTGCAGCTTTATCCAGATACATTTCTAGGCGAGCCAGAGATTGCGCCAAGTCAGGTTGCAGCAATGGTTGGCTATAACTCGCATACAAACGAACTCTTTGAATTGCATGTCGCTATCATGGGCTATTATGACGCTATTACAGGCTCGTTTATCAATCCGTGGATTCCGCCACAATCGGGCAAACAAATATTTCTCGCCGACAACACCATGCTCGCCGAGGTCCTCAGTCGTAAGCAGGACAAGCAGCCCGGTTCAGCCACTATCGGGTCTTTGCTGACGCGCTCGACGGATGCCGTGCCCGTTGTCCTCTCGGTTAAGGATGTTGTCAGTACTCACCTGGCAATTATCGCCAGTACAGGTGCTGGCAAAAGCTATCTTGCGAGTGTGGTGATCGAGGAATTGATGCAACCACACAATAAAGCGTGTGTACTGATTGTTGACCCACATGGTGAATATGGCACGTTGGACCGCATCATGAACTCACCTATTTTTAGTGAGCCAGCCGAGGGGCGCGGAAGTGGCTATCAAGCACAGGTCAAAATCTACAAACAGGATCAGGTAAAAGTACGTATCTCGTCGCTCAACATGGGCGATATGCGCCACCTGCTTACAGAGATGACCGAGAAGCAGCAATACCTGCTAAGCCGTGCCATGCGTCATGTCAAAGAGCGTAAACGAGGAACGCCGTGGGGAGTTGCCGATCTCAAGCAATCCATCAAAGCTGTCTCGAAACAAAAGGATGACGAGAACAATGAGGGAGCCGACGACTCAAGCACAGTACATGCGTTAGAGTGGCGCGTTGGACAACGTTTCGAGGATAGCCTCACCTTCGACGACACGCAGCATCTTGACCTACCAGAAATCTTCAAGCCTGGTCAATGTACTGTACTTCAGCTCAACGACGTGGACGAACGTGACCAACAAGTCATCGTCGCAACCCTGCTACGGCGGTTAAACACAGCACGTATGGATACTGAACGTGGCAAGGTGCATTCGGGCGAGACGTATCTGCCCTATCCCGTCTTTATCCTGATCGAGGAGGCGCATCACTTTGCACCAAGCGGGACCGATGTTGTCTCGACCTCTATTCTTAAACAAGTGCTCGCAGAGGGACGCAAGTTTGGCATCGGCGTTGGACTGATCACGCAACGGCCGGGGAAATTGGATGCCGACGTATTGAGTCAATGCCAGACGCAGTGTATTATGCGTATCGTCAACGAAATTGATCAGAAGAGTGTCGCATCAGCCATTGAAGGCGTTGGGCGAGACTTGCTCAATAACCTACCAGCACTCTCGAAAGGTCAAGTAATCGTGGCAGGTGCAGGTGTCAATACGCCCGTAATCTGTCGGGTACGGACACGTCACACGCCACACGGAGGTGAAAGCAAGGATGCCCCAGATATGTGGCGTACCTACTTTAGTACAGAAAATCAGGAGAGCAAGAGGCGGAGCGAGGCTCCCCTTAACGGCAATAAACCGTTCAATTTGTTGCGGTAAGCATGAAACATTGAGATATTCATGAGCAAGGGCACCAACTATTTCAACAACGAAAGGATAACATATGACAAATCGCGCGGTACTCTACTCATCGTTAGCTGTTGCACCATTGGCATGGATTGCGGTCCTCCTTTTCACACGCTTTACACCGCCAACCGGGGTAGTGGCGTTCGTTGTGCTATTTTTGTTACTGGGTATCGCAATCACCAGCACCGTTACTCCTATAGCATATGGCATTGGTCTGCGCTTGATTACCTCGCATCTGTACCGCGCAACGGTAAGCCACGCACTGCGTCAAGGCGTTCTTTTGTCATTGGCGATTATTCTAAATCTTATCCTGTTGTCGTTGCGTAGTTGGAACATCTTTACTGGTCTTATCATCTTGGTGGCGGCAATCGTTGTAGAAGTTCTTTTCCTGGCGCGAAAGTAAGTCTAATAGCAGTATGAGTACACGTATACTCGTCGTTCGCCCTGGCGCGATTGGTGACACACTGCTAACCTTTCCCCTATTACGAGCGTTGAAGGCGCGAGAGCGAGACGTGCATATTACGTTTGTGAGCAATCCAGCAGTCTTGCCACTCGCACAACAGTTCGAGATAGCTGATACTGTTTTTAACTATGCTGCATTGAAGTGGAGTGAACTCTTCTCGCAAAATGGTGTTCGTTCTGCATTTATGCAAGGCATCGTACAGCATACCGACCGGGCAATTTGCTGGGTACGTGACCCGGACGATGTGGTACAACACAATCTTTTTGCTGCTGGCATTACGAACGTAACCGTCGCACCTGGGCGTCCTACAGAGCTAAGCAAGTTCCATATCGTTACCTATTTAGCACGGACCATAGACATGACACTTACCGAACAGGAACGTTCACAGCCGTTTGCCTCTGAATTCATGGATGATACTCAAAGAGTGGCTATTCACCCCGGAAGCGGAGGTGCGGCTAAGTGCTGGCCTATTACACACTTCGCGGCTCTCATCACCGCATTATGGCAACAAGCAATACCAATTCTTTTGCTCGCGGGACCTGCCGATACCGAACGCCTTTCTATGTTGATGAAACTCCTTCCGTCACCACCCATGTCCGCACTCCTCGAACTCGTCGTCGATGCTCCTTTGGTTGAGGTTGCCGCACGGCTACAAGAGTGTAGGAGCTATCTTGGCAATGACTCCGGCATTACTCATCTTGCCGCTCTGCTTGGCCTCCCTACAGTTGTATTATTTGGACCAAGTAGCCCTACAGTATGGAGGCCGATAGGGCTAGAAGTGTATGTGTTGCATGAGCCGATATTGGAGCAATTATCGGTAGAGGTTGTACTCAATGTGATGAAGAGAGTTATGAATAACAAGACACAGCGTTAAGCATCGACTTTCAACTACAAAAGCATAGCCATTTTGGGGTACAAACTGGACCGAAGAACTTATAGTAAAGTATAGTGACATACAATAATACATACACTAGTTTAGTTTAGGAAGGAAAAGGCTATGCTTGACGGAAGACCTGATTCAGCCGGAGGGCGTCGAACCCCACAACGGCTTATACTGCCCAATCCTAATGCTGCATATCCACCTCCTGACCAACAAACACAACGTGGGCACGTACAAATGGCAAACGTTCCACGCTCTCGCCCAATGCCTACAATGCCTGCAATGCCACCTAATTCCATGAAAAAGCGCAACTGGCGCAAAGACCCCGCATTTATTGTGTTGCTTACTACTGTCTGCGTTGTTCTACTCGGTGGGATCACGTTCGCGGCATTTGCGAGTACAATGATTTTTTCAGGCACAACTTCAAATACAAACAACTTGAAAACGGTTGTAACCCCACAAGGAACTATAGATACACAGCCAATCTTCCCAACACCAGGGGGTAATCAATCAGCGACTCCCCCAGCAGTACAACCAACGCAGACGAAAAACGGACCCTTGACAGTACAAATTGATAATCCGCCAACGCAAGTGCCTAACAACATAACTGAGGCTATTACTATCACGACAAGTAATCCGAATACTCCTGTCAAGCTTGTCGTCAGCTATAGCGTTCCACCGTATTTTGCTTCAACTGACACACAAATGACGGATACAAATGGCAATGCCACATTATTCTGGCATGTAGCTGTTCATGCATCTCCACATCATCATACAACCACAGCGCATCTCACAGTAACATGTGGAGATCCGCAGAAAATGGGCGCGGTATCGAAATCATTTATTGTGCAGATTCTTAGATGAAATAGCATCCTTGCTAGGTGATTTTTTGCCTATTGCAGACGTATATCCTATACCCTATACTATATTTACGCTCTTTTTATATGTATCTAAGCAAGGATAACTCTATGCTGCAAAATGACGAGATACGTCAGATTCAGGAAGCGACGCGCGCGATTCGTCATTCTACTGGACGCGTGATTGTTGGGAAGGAAGAGGTGATCGACTTGCTGATGGTCGCGCTCCTCTGTGAGGGTCACGTTCTTTTTGAAGATGTCCCTGGTATCGGCAAAACTACGTTAGCGAAAGCTCTTGCAAAATCTCTTGGTTGTTCCTTTCAACGTATTCAATTTACTCCTGACCTCCTTCCATCCGATATCACAGGTATTACTTTCTATAACCAGAAACGTGGTGAATTTGAGTTTCGCCCCGGTCCTTTGCTCACACAAATTGTTCTTGCCGATGAAATTAACCGCGCTACTCCGCGTACACAATCAGCACTACTTGAAGCAATGGAAGAGCGACAGGTGAGTATAGAGCGCGAAACCATAGCCCTGCCGCGTCCCTTCATTGTTATCGCTACCCAGAATCCAGTTGAGCTAGAGGGCACATTTCCACTGCCTGAGGCGCAACTTGACCGTTTCCTGATGCGTTTGCGCCTTGATTATCCCAGTCAGTCGGAGGAACGCTTGATTTTGCAGCGTTTCAAAGAGCAACAGCCACTTCAGGATATACAGCCCGTCCTTGACGCAGCAACCCTTCAAACGCTGCAAAAGATTATTCGTCAAGTGTATGTGGAACCGGGGGTCGAGAGCTATATCGTGGAATTGGTACGTGCCACACGTGAGCATAACGCCATTGAGCTTGGTGTGAGTCCACGCGGGACGCTGGCCCTCTATCGTGCATCGCAGGCGTTTGCAGCGATACATGGACGAAACTACGTCAGTCCCGATGATGTAAAGCATTTGGCCTATCCTGTGCTGGCACATCGTATGATTGCGACCAGTCAATCACGCATGCATGGCGATGTCATGGAACAGATTATTGACGATGTATTGCGTACCGTCTCGGTGCCAGTCGAGTCATGAGTATAGACCCCACTTCCAGACACGAGGAAACTCAAAGAGGCATCAATGCTTTCATCCGTACTCCTCGCCTACTTGCACGTCTTACAAAGAAAAACGCGTATGAAGTACAACGAGACGTAGAGAGCCGTGAGGATCGTACTCTTAGCAAGCGTTGGTACTATCTTGGCGTTGGCTTAATTGTTCTTGGTATTCTTTTTCGCCAGCCACTTTTTGTCGTGATCGGTCTCCTGGTAACGCTTGTGCTTTTCATTATAGATATCTGGTCATTGTATTGTTTACGCAATATATCCTATGCACGAATATTGAGCGAAAAACGCGTCCTGTTTGGCGAAGAAATTACGCTCTCACTTGTCATAGAGAATACAAAGATATTGCCGCTTCCATGGCTAGAGATCGAAGACAGTGTGCCACGAGCGTTACCTATCAAAGATCAACCAACACGTACCAGCAGAGAGAGTAATAGTTTTACCCTAGATTGTCTTTTTAGTTTACGTTGGTATGACCGTGTAACACGCCGCTATACGCTCTCCTGCAATAGACGAGGGGTACATACCTTTGGTCCCACAACACTGCGGAGTGGCGATGTGTTTGGCTTTGTTAGTCGTGAAGCCTCAGTGCCTAGCTATCAGTTTGTGCTTGTCTATCCACTCGTTGTTCCTATCAGCAAATTTGGATTGCCAGCACGTCACCCGTTTGGGGATCGACGAGCACCACGACGTTTGCTGGAGGACCCTGCGCGTGTGGTGGGAGTACGAGAATATGTCTATGGCGATAGTTTGCGGCGTGTCGATTGGAAAGCTACGGCTCGAACGCTTCAAATGCAGAGTAAGGTGTATGAAGCAAGCACGACCTACACTATCGTTATGTTTCTCAACGCGGCAGCACGAATGGACAACTATTATGGTGTGCATCCTGAGTTGCAAGAGTTGTCCATTTGTGCCGCCGCCTCGCTTACCGATTGGGCATTGAACCAAAAGTATGCGATTGGACTCTACGCCAATAGTCTGCTGTACATGCCTGATGAAGTTCATGCAACACCTACTGATTCGGAAGCGCAAGAAGAGGGCGAGGAACGTGTGGAGGGAACAATCGAGGCTTTACACAAACGACGCCGTGTGCATATTCCAGCATCAAGCAATGAGACGCAACGGCAACGCGTCATGGAGGTACTCGCTCGTATTCAGCCCTACTTCGGTACGAGTATCGAGGATGTACTACAAGCCGAACGTACGCACCTTCCTCCTGGCGCAACCGTTGTTGTCATCACCACCACAATTAGCGACCGTTTGGTAGATACGCTCGCACGTGTGCGTCAGAGTGGACATGCCGTAAGCATTCTCTTCGTCGGCGATTCGCCTCTTCCTATTAAAATCGCAGGCGTCACCGTCTATCACATCGGTGGAGAAGACACCTGGAAAGAGTTTGAAGCGGCGTATAGCACGAGAACAGAACACGTCGTTGAAAGTTTGCCAGCACTACATCTGTGACATGTAAGAAGATTTTTGTCTGTATACTGGACGAAAAAGATAAAACAACGTATCATGGTGATACGTTGTTTGTTTTTATACATGACAGGGGACATCCATGCACGCGAATAACGACCGTTCGCGCACAACTACATTCGGCGATGAAGGGATAGTGTTTAGTAACCTTGAGCCTGATGAGGAAGAGTCTTCCTCAAATATGTTAGCAATATTCGCCAACCGCCTTTCTAAGCGTCTCGGTATCAAAGTGGTAACGCAGCCTGTGCCGGAGGAAGAGGAGGACGGGTGCGAGTTTGATCTTCGCATGATGGATGTACCGGACGATGTTCTTGCCACAAACACAGAACCAGACCTTTTAGAAGTGCGCTTCGCGGTGCTTGGGAAAACTCTCTGGCAACGTACACAGCACAAACGTTTATTTGCGTATCTTTTGCTCTTTGTACTGCTTATAGTGCTCGTCAGTATATCCGCATTTGGACAGACGTTACTTGGTCTTTTCCCTTTATCCTCTATTTCCCCACGTCCAACGCCAGCAACGAATTTTACCTATGGTAGAACCTCTAATGTTCCGGTTGAGGCAACAGAGCCAAATTTTGTATCAAAAAAGTCAAACAGTGAAGTTACTGTGGCCGCGCGTAGTATTCCGCAATATTGTCCCGATAGCGTGATGCTTGGACAAGGGAGGCAAGTTGGCAATTTCCCAGTATGGATGTCAGGGATAGACAGCGGCAATGCTACAATACATCTCCCCGCACTAACGCTTAAAACGATGAAAGGGTGGAAAGGGTGGGTTGTACCGTTACATTTGTCGGGCAAGTATGGTTACGCAATCAATGTTAGCCTTACGGCATTTAACATCTACGGTTCCTCGCCACCACTCTTTCAAGACCCGTATAGTACATCAGTAAAATCACATCTCTTTATCGACACACAACACCCCATGAATTTTGAGGGAACGGCACGAAAAATTGGTAGCTGGGATATTCCGCTCTACCTTCCCAGCGCAGGCTGTTATGCCATTACTGCATATTGGGGACAAGGGCATTGGTTGATAACATTCGCAGCAGGAAAATAATGTGAATACAACGGAAGGCCAGACATGCGATCGCATGTCTGGCCTTCCGTTGTATTCATAAGTACATCTATAGTGTTTTTCCCACCAGTTCTTCACGCTCCAATGGACCAATTGCCGCAATGGTGAGTGGATTGAGTGGGGAGTAGCGGTGCAGAACATTCAATACCTGTTCTTGTGTCACCGAGTCAATGGCATCCTTGATCTCCTGAATGGTCTTGATACGCCGTTCGTACCACCAGGAACGAGAGATAGCACCCATACGTGCGCCTGAACCTTCGCTACGCATGATGGTTTCGCTCTTTAGCTGCACTTTGGCGCGTTCGAGTTCGTCAACGGTGATACCATCTTGCTCTAATTTGCGTAGTTCGTTGACAATAACCTCAAGGCATTCGTGCCCTTGTTCCGGTGTAGTGCCAGCATAGATTCGCATGGCTCCGATATGCTTGTTCCCTGCAAGACTAGCGGAAACACCGTAGACCAGACCACGCTTCTCGCGCACTTCCACAAAGAGACGCGAGGCCATATTGCCACCCAGTACTTCGCTGATAATCATGCCTGCATAGTAATCGGGGTCTGTGTAATTGGGGAACGGGAACATCATACCGAGATGCTCTTGCTTACCCTCTTGGTGTTCTAGCGAAACGCTGGTTGTGGGATGCGGCTCCTGGTTTGGCGTAGGAGATGCTTGGCCTTCCCATGTCCCAAAGAGTCCCTCCATGCGCTCCACAACATGATTCCACTCGAATTTACCAGCGATAGCAAAGAGCGTATTATTAGGCTTGTAGCGTTCCTGCCAGAAGTCTTGTAGGTCTTTGCGTTGCAGTCCACGAACACTTGCATCCGTTCCCGATGCGAGGCGTGCAAGCGCGGTACCCTTGTAGAAGTTCGCGCGCACGATGTCGAAGATGCGGCTCATTGGTTCATCGTCACGACGGCGAATCTCTTGCAAGATAATGTTGCGCGTCTGATCCAACTCGCTTTTGGGAAAGGTTGGAGTGAGTAACAATTCATGAATCAGGTCAAGGGTTGCATCGAATTTGGTGTTGACGATCTGCGACCACACTTGCGTGGTCTCCATACCTGTACCTGCACCCTTACGCGCGCCAAGCGACTCGAAGGCTTCGTTGAGGGCACGAGCATCGCGCTTTTTAGTGCCTTGAAAGAGCATATATTCAAAGAGGTGAGCGAGTCCCTGCTTCTCCTCTGGCTCGTGAACAACTGCGGCATCGAGTTGAAAGCCAAAGGTGATCGAGCTAAGGCTGGGCATGTATTGCCCAAGTAACTCGATGCCGTTGGGCATTTTATGATAGAAATAGTTTGGTGGTAAACTCTGTTGAATTTGCTGGTCATCACTCATCTATTTACAATGTTCCTTTCTGAACAGGAAATCTCTGCGGAAATAAGGATAGTATATCACACAGAGGAGGAAACGCGTGGTGCTCTAGGCAAACGCTTCCTATCTTTTCGTAAGTGACTATACTACAAAAAGCTTTCTTCAACAAGAAAAGGAGCACAAATTTTGGAGCACTGCTCGGCGAAGCCATCGACGATGGCATAAAAATCCTTGAGACGAAATGGTTCATCAAGGACTTTTACATGCTGTAGTTGATGTTCGATAGCTAACGTCTCGTAGTAGCCGGTATTTGAAATAAGCAAAATGGGAAGTTCAGGTAAAATGTTCCGTGCTTGTTCAGCAACATAACGCCAGGAAAAACTTGTTTTGGGATGATCTCCGATAATCAAGAATCCAAAGGTATTTTTACAACAATTTTGTTTTGAAAGGTGTAAGGCTTCTAAACATGTAGATGGTGTCTCATAGACAACGGGTCGATGGTGCCTCAATTCCAACGTAGCACACAACAAATCTTCCATAGGTGCAACTTCGTCCAACACACATATCCTCATAACTAACGTCTCATGCCTCCCTGCAAATCGACATAACATCAGATACGCGGTAGTATAGCAAAAAATTATTGTAAACATATTAAAATGTGCTTAAGGTTTTCCTTGGGGATAGGAGAAAGAGGAGCTATCGGGTAGACGTTTAGGTATCACGATGCCTAAATGTCTACCCGATAGCTCCTCATTAAAAAAAATGTGCTACAATTCATACATTGATTTGCTCACAGCGATTTGTGATGCGAATGTAGCCAGCGAAGGAGGCACACGTTGGATTTCTCCCTGACCGATGAGCAGAAAATGGTGCAACAAACTGTACGTCGTTTCGTTGATCGTGAGTTGATGCCACTTGAAAGCGAAGTGATGCAGAGCGAGGGCAAGTATCCCACAGGGATTGAGCCAAACCTCTATCATTCGTTACAGCAGAAGGCAAAAGAGCTAGGATTTTGGGGCATCAATACCCCCGAAGAGTATGGCGGTGCCGACCTGGGAGCCGTGATGAGTGCGCTCATTGCGATGGAGATGGGCCGTACCCTCGTTCCCTTCACCTTTGGTGGAAGTGCCGACAATATTCTCTATCATGGTAATGAGCAGCAGAAAAAACAGTACCTTCTCCCCACGATTGAAGGCGAACGCAAATCATGCTTTGCATTGACAGAGCCGGGAGCGGGTTCTGATCCTTCGGCGATCAGCACGACGGCAGTCAAAGATGGGGATTCCTGGGTTATTAACGGGCAGAAGGTTTTCATTACAGGGGGCAATGAGGCTGACTTTGCGATGGTTCTTGCCGTGACCGACCGCACGAAGCCACCACAAAATGGGGGCGTGACCTGCTTCTTAGTGGACCGTTCGATGGGCTGGACCTCACGCCCAATTCCTACAATGGGTGGCTGGTCTCCTGCCGAACTGTACTTTGAAAATGTGCGCGTTCCAGAAGATCATATCCTGGGTGAGGTCGGACATGGCTTCTCGCTTGGCATGAAGTGGATTGGGCAGGGACGCTGGCTCATCGCATCACGTTGTGTTGGCACTGCTGAGCGTCTGCTCCAAATGGCTGTTGACTACTCGAAGCAACGTTCGACCTTTGGGCAACCCATTGCTGACCGTCAGGCTATTCAATGGATGATTGCGGACTCGGCGGTAGAAATTCAGGCGACGAAGTGGCTAGCCTTCCACGCGGCATGGAAAGCCGACCAAGGACATGATAACCGTCACGAGGCAAGTATGGCAAAGCTGTACGGCTCTAACATGGTCAACCGTGTCGTTGATCGCGTGATGCAAATTCACGGCGGCATGGGCTACACCAAAGAGATGCCTATCGAGCGTTGGTACCGTGATGTGCGTGTGACCCGCATCTATGAAGGAACGGACGAGATTTAACATTTCATTATAGCGCGTGACTTGTTGAAGGGCTACGTCAAGATAGGTGCTTGGGAGTAGGCTTTATAGTTTATCAAAGTAAGCAGAAATAAAGCAGATTTACTGTCAAACCGACTGTCAAACAGGTAAACAAAATGCCCTAGCTCGTACCGTTGGGTGATAAAGCTAGGGCATTTTCCTTTCTAAATGATCCAATTTCTATCTACTGAGACACAACCTGAATCCGCACCATAGCCGTAGTCTCCGCTGCAATTCTTACTCGGTCAAGTGGTAACTGACGATCAGCACCAATCTTCACCCCATAAAATGTAGCTGTATCGGGTTGCTCATGAAACATCTTCATAAGACCATTAGCAATGGCTTGCTTATCGTCATTGGTAGCTTCTCCTAGACCACTTAGTACCCTTCCTTTCAGGTATAATGTCACTGGAGATTTGTCTTGGAAATTCCTCCACCATGTGCCGCGTGTGAAACAGGTGATTATGTCTCCATCCTGCATATATCCAACGGGAATAGTATAAAGCTTTCCACTTTTACGCCCTGTAAAGCTAAGCACAATTAACCTTTTACTCACCACCGCATGCAGTGGCGAACGCAATAGAACTATTAACGCATTGTTTACAAACTTTGGTGGAACTCGGCCTTGTGTTGTATGAACAGCAGTAGTATCGGTCATCCCCTAAAATTTTCTTTTGTACACAAACAATATTTCCTTTATGGAAGTTATACTAAGAGAAGATGGGATTGTCAAGTTCCAGGCAAGTGTTTGAAAGAAGGAGAAAACAAAGACAAAAGGACTGTTTCACTAGTCATCAAACATCGTTTTGTGATACCGCTCTTGAAACAGTCTCTTTGTGGAGAAAAGTATATATGTACGCGTAAAAAAACAGGTTGTCAATGTGCCTTTTCGGATAGTGAGCACGGGTGACGTAGTGAAACCTTCCGTTCATAGTATGGACCCTAGTAGGGCGTGACGTGTGCGGTTATCAGGTAGATTTACAAGAAACTCCAGTCCACCTCTTGGCAATGTAACCATGCGATCTGCTTCGCGCTCAACGTCGGGCGATGGATACTAAGATAGACGGTATGAGGGTTATGAGCGGAAGGCACCCACGAATCCCCAGACGACAACGGAAACTCATACATAGAGGTGAGGATATCAGATGATGAAACCTTAACGACTACCCCTTGAGTAAAGACAAAGGAGTGAATAAGCAGGTGTTGAAGGGCCTGACTCAAAACAGGAACGTGCTTCGAGATATGAACGTCATGCAGCAGTTGGACGACCAAGAGCAACTCATTCACATCTGGATAGTCTCGACGCCCAAGAAGTGTATCGCCAGTCTCTGCACAACAATGGTGAATAACCTTCTCGACATCATCAGCGTGGGAACTAGGAACCGCAACCTCAATCAAAATCATGTCAACACTCCTTTCTAAATTAAAAGCAGATCAAAAACACTGCAAAGGGATTTAGCATTGGGAAGTATGTAGGAAGGATGTGTTATTGTCAAGCAAGCGAAAGCAGTGTTTTATCTCATTTTCACATGCCTCTTGCGAATGCATTATAGGAGAGACACATAAAGAACAACAATGGAATTCTCCGCGTTCGTCATAAAATAAAAATGGAGTGAATATCCTTTACCTTGTTCCCCAAGCGGTATTCACCACGTTTCATACACTATTTTTTCTGCAAATGGCTAGTTCTCTTGTCAAATTTGACGTGATGCTGTATGGTACACTATAAGAATATCAACACAACCATCGCGTACCGGAGAAAGTTGAGACGAGAGATTTATGCTAAGCCCTTCACCTACTCAACAACCACCTATTGAAACAGCGTCCGAACAGAAAAAGACGGTTCGCTCCACTCCTGCACGGCAGAGGCCAGGACAATCGCCAACCGCTCGCTTTTTCAAAGCTCTTTTCCGTCCTATTTTGAAGGCTCTTTATTATGTCTTGCGTTGGGTAGCCACGCATTTTCCACTTGCAATCCTCGTCGTATTTCTCCTGCTGGCAAGCATTTTCGCCACGACCTACTTTACAACAGGGCAATTCCCCTATGGTTTAGGTAGTGATCAGTTTAACTTCCACATTAAAGGCACCGATGGCGGTGGTACTGCTGTGAAGAATTGGATGTATGCCCTGCGAGATGGCAATGACTCCGCGCTAAATTTGCTCGACAAAAATATGGCGCAACCCCCTGACCCAACGCAGTTAACGGCACAATTTAGTCAATCGAAGGCCCATCTTACCTGGAAAGACATTGTTGTATTGAGCGCATCTAGTCAAGCCGATACTACAGTAGATAGTTTTGTACAAGTCAACCTCTCCGCCACTGGTCCAGGTGGTGATACAAGTGGAATGGTCATCTGGCATTTCACGACAATTGATCAGGGAGGACAAGAGTTTATTCTGAAGGTCAGCATGGTAGATTTTCGTGCGCCTCTAAGCTAATAGGGTAGTCACAACAGCAAAAGGATACACATCGTGTCAAAAGAGTTTGCGAAAAAGAAGTCCAGCGACCTGGACAAATCCATTGATCTTGGCATGGATCAATTTGGACGATTTATGCGACAGCGCTGGTTCCTGATTCTGGTTATAAGCATCCTCCTCTGGTTCTTCATTGGAGGTCGTCAAATTGGTTCGTTAAATCCTCCCGTCATCTTAGCCTATGCGTTCCAAATTATGTTTGCCGTCCTGTTCGGCATTATGCAATTTGTGGCTATCTTCTGGTTCCTGGGCCGACCCCGACTCTACTGGGTTATGCCAGGAGAGACAGGTACCAGCTTTGACGACTACAAGGGTAATCCAGAAGTGCTTGAGGCCGCACGGCGTATTGTGACGCTGATACAGGGCGTCAAGGAGTTCCGTGAGATTGGTGGACATCCAGTACGCGGTCTATTGCTTTCCGGTGATCCTGGTACTGGCAAAAGCTATCTAGCGCAATGTATGAGTACAGAGGCAGGTGTACCGTTCGCTTATGCAAGTGCCGCGAGTTTCAAAGCCATGTTCATGGGTATGGATGTGTTGATGATTAAACGCTTGTACGGCAAAGCGCGTCGCCTTGCACGTGAGTACGGCGGCTGTATCGTGTTCCTTGACGAAATTGACGCGATTGGTGGCTCACGTAGCGGACAGAACAATGGCATGGGCGTCGGCATGATGGGCATGATGGGTGGTGGAACAGGTGGACTCAACGAATTGCTGATGCAGATGGACCCACCAAATATCGAAACTGGCTGGTTCAAAAAGGTCCTCCGCACACTTGGCCTCTATCATAGCCGTGTACAGAATGATCCAGTTTTAACGGTTGGTGCGACCAACATTCCAGGCTCACTAGACGCAGCACTGTTACGTCCAGGCCGTTTTGACCGCAAGATCAACGTTGCGGCACCAACGGACAAGTATCGCCCAGAAGTTATTGAGTACTATCTAAGCAAGGTGCAGACGGAATCGAATATTTCTGTTGCAGCACTTTCACAACGCTTTGTGAACTATACACCTGTTGCCATTAAGCACATCGTCAATGAAGCGGTAATCATCGCGCACTTCGAGGGTCGCGACAAAATTACTTACAAGGACTTGATCGAGGCACAGGATGTACACGAATATGGCCTACGTCAGTTGAGCGAGCTAACAGAAATCGAGCGTCGCCGTCTTGCCTATCATGAGGCAGGTCACACGGTTGCCTGTTACTATCTGATGGATCGCTTCTTTCCGGCCTTTGTCACACTGCATATGCATGGCGACCTTGAGGGCGCGGCAGCGTTTGCAGCATGGCGTCAAAAAGAGACGATTGTTACGATGAGCAAGGAAGATGTGCTGGCACGTATCCAGGTCTCCCTGGCATCTCGTGCTGCGGAAGAACTCTTCCTCAATGTCAATCTGAATGGTGTCACGGCTGACTTTGCTGGCGCGACCCAACTGGCGGCAAATTATATTGGTGCCTATGGCATGGATGGCACGATTACCTCATACCTCGCCTTCGGTGGTGGACTAAGTGGTGCAAGTCCACTTAGCTTACCGGGTCTCGCAGAACGTACCGAGGCGTTGCTACAGTCGCAGTTTAAAGCTGTGAAAAAGCTCTTTCAAGAGCATAATGAAGCAGTGATGGCGGTCGCGGAAGCACTCATCGAGCGTGAAGAGTTGATCGCAGACGAGATCAAACAACTGATCGACGAAGCAGATGCACGACGCGTGGTCAAAACGGTATTCAGCGACTTCGAGCCACTGCTGGGAACAGGTAGCAATGGCAAAAGTCACAACGGAAACGGAAATGGGCACGTCTATGCGAATGGACATAGCAACGGTACCGTTCCAGCACCACGGATTGAAGCGGCTCCGCTCAATTTTGAAAGTCTGAGCACACAATTGCCCTCCGATGAACACACAGGTAATCCCTATTCGATTGGGGACGACCCCTATAGTGCGTAATAGAGTCTGTACAGGTTTGATGTATCGCACCTTCATCCCACCGAGATTTGTGGATGTGATACATCAGACCCATACAGGTGTTTCTAAAAGAGATAGATTTCATGTCAGTAAGTATAGTCGCAACCGATAAAGCAAGTGAAAAAACGCAACGCAAAAGCACCAAGTATGTAGTCCAAAACATCCTGGTGCTATTTGTCGTCTTGCTCTTATTTGGAGTTGCCGTGTGGATGCGCTTACGTGGTCTGGGACTACCTTTTGACCGAGATGGATATGATGAGGGCGTCTATTGGCAGTCGCTTCGTGCAATGAGTAGCGGCTATCATCTCTATCAACCTATATTTTATTCACAGCCGCCTTTCTTCCTGCTCTCTATCTTTCCTACCTACCTACTTTTTGGACAGACTCTTTGGGCAGCGCGCCTAGGGATAGCACTTGTCTCGCTGCTTGGTTTTGTGGGAGCATTTCTGCTGGGTCACGCATTAAGTGGGCGTGTCGGTGGGATTGCCGCGCTCCTGCTACTGGTAATAGACCCATTGTACTTACAACAATCACAAACATTACAAGCTGAGGCACCATTTGTCGCCTTTGCATTACTTGCAGTAGGAGCGGCCTATCTCTGGTGGAAGCATCCAGACGGTTTAGTGGGTGAGTGCTATGCCGCATTCGCGGGTACAGCACTTTCATTGAGCATTTTCTGTAAACTGTTTGGTCTGGCAACGCTTGTTCCTGTAGGTCTGCTTTTTCTAGCACATATCTGGCGCATCACGCGCCGAGAACCAAAGATGCGCTTGCGATCTTCACGCTCTTTACTAGTAGGTGTTGCGTTTTTTCTGCTTGTAAGCATTGCGCTCATCGTTCCATTTCTGTCTTCGCTACAGCAGATGATACAAGGCGTTATCACTTTTCACACAGCGGCTGGCATAGCCTATCAAAGTACTAAGACTGGCAATTTCCCACAATTACAGCAAGCACTTACCTCTCTGTTAGCACTCACGGCCCTATACGGAACTATCGTAGCATTGATACGGCGAGATTGGCGTATTCTTCCATTGCTTGCCTGGTTTGTGGCAACGGCAGTGCTTCTGTGGCTACAAGTCCCACTTTTCACACATCATCTTGTCGCGCTTACAGCACCACTGATCGCGCTCGCCGTGATGGGGATTAGTCCACTGAGTTTTGGGCGACAAAAATGGACACAACTTCATCTGGCGGCGGCATCTGTCACTATGACACTTATCACGCTCATGACGTTTGTGCAGGGAACGACAATACAGCAGTACTATAAGAGCGAGTATCAAAAGAGCACCAATATTTCTGTCACCAAGTGGGATGTAAATGTAGAACGAGACCTACAAAGCGTAACGAAACCGAATCAACTGGTGATTACCGACGACCAATTTCTTACGGCGCGAGCAAACCGTAATACAGATCCATTCTTAGTTGATACGTCCAATGTGCGGGTCAACACAGGCTATCTTACCGCGCAACAACTTATTACGGAGGCAGCACGACCTAACGTTCACGCTGTACTCTTCTATACAAGCCGCTTGCTGAGTATGAAACATATTGGTGTTTTTTATGCATGGCTTATGAAGCACTATCGTCGAGTACAAAAATACTATCCTGGTAAAGAGTTGTGGGTTAAGATAGAATAAGGTAATATTGATTTTTATAAGGAGAACATACAATGGAAAAGAAAAAACGCACATTTAGCACAATGGAAATTGTACTGCTTGGTACACTCGTCGGGTCTCTCATTCTTTCGTTCATTCAAGCGCGTCAGGATGAGAAAAAATAAAGAGATAGGACAACAGAGCAACATAGCTGCTCTGTTGTCCTATCTCTTTATGAGAAAATTTAGGCAGCAACCAGTGGGCGCGATGCCTCTACAACCTCTTTATAGCCGCGTACAAGACATTCCATCGCTTCATACCATGAGCGTCGTTGTGCCTCTGCGAGAGCAGCGTTGCTCATGTGTTGACGCTTATGTGTATCTTCAATGAGAGATTCGAGACGGGTACGGTAACGAACAATCTGCTCGTCCTCCTGTATATGGTGATCCTCAACAAGCAGGCCGGTTCGTTCATGTTCAACAAGATCACACACGCCCTCCGCCACCAGTCCTACAACGGGTAGACCAGATGCCATTGCCTCCAACACAACCTGCCCGAAGGTTTCGGTTCGTGAAGGGAAGGCGAACACATCAGAGGAGGCGTATGCAGTCGCAAGTGCTTCACCTGAGAGATACCCTGTGAATGTCACAGGCAAGCCTGCTAGCTCTTGCTGCATCTCCAGCGATGCGGGACCTTCGCCAACGATAACGAGGTGGCACTTACTATGATCCATACCATGATATGCCTGTACTAACAGACGTAAGTTTTTCTCCCAGGATACTCGTCCAACGTAGAGCAATACAGTTTTGCCCTCTACGTCATCTCCAAGCCAGGAAGCCCGTAGAGCTGGACTTCTGCGTTCTGGCTTAAAGATATCTGTGTCAACACCACGAGGCCAGATACGTAGATGCTCAAAACCCTCAAGCCGTAACATAGCGGCGGTCGATGGAGAGGGACAAAAGGTCATAGAACACTGGTTGTGTACAAAGCGGTTATACGACCACATAGGTCGAGTGAGAAGTGAAAATCCGAAGTGTTCACAATAGGCCGCGAGATTAGTATGATATGATGAAACGAGAGGAACATTGAAGAAACGAGCGGCAGCTAAGCCAGTTGCGCCAAGAATAACAGGATCGACAAGGTGAATAATATCCGGCTGGAATTCACTGAGTCGTCGCATAAACAACGGTCGAAAGAAGTTAAACTTTAACTCAGGATAGAACGGAAAGGGAAGGCCAGCAGTGCCAACAATTTCGGCTCCAGCGTACTCCTCCATCCCGCTATCCGGTCCCAGCAACATCACCTCGTGTTCAGCAAGCTGAAGATGTTCGAGCAGTTTTGCGAGTGTGCGTGTCACACCATCGAGTTTAGGTAAGAAGTTTTCAGTAATAATAGCGATACGCATACGAGTGGTGCCTTTATTTCTCTCATCCATAAGGGATATTGTGTACGTTATGCCCCACTACGAGGGTAGCATAGAGTGATTAGTGGACAGTTAAGCCAGGCTTAGGAGTATGTAAAGAGGACGTGCTAAGTGAAGGTTAAATATTTCTAGTAAAACCGCTACAGGAGACATATCAGACCGAAAACACAAAAAAGCCCGACTACCATAAAACACGGTAGTCGAGCGTAAAACCGCCATTGCGTAGACTTAACTAGCAAAACCCTCAAAATTTCGTCTTTTAATCGCTGCTTGCTTTCTTACGGGCATTTCTCCAATCTCGCATTTTTTCGCGTTTTCCTTTAGTGGAATGATGCATCTCTAACGCATCAACAGGAGAGAACTTGACGTACAACTCTCGCTTGTCCTGTTCAGCAAGACGCACATAGGTGTTAATCATATCTAGTTTCTCATGACCGAGCAGACTTTGTAAAGCTGTGCTAGGCATACCACGCTTAATCATATTCACAGCGAACCAATGACGACAGGTATGAGCACTCACCCGCTTATCAGTTATACCTGCCACCTGTTTGAGACGAGCAAAAATTTTATGTGCGGTACTTTTTGCCAGTGGAGCACCAAAGGCACCAATAAAAATGTGTTCGTCAGCATCCTTTGCAGGAGCACCACGCCAGTATTGAATATAGGTATTCAAGTGTTGACGCGCAACTTTCCCAATAGGTATACGACGTTCTTTCGCACCTTTACCACGCACATATATCATCCCCTCGTTCCAATCAATATCAGAGAAGAGAAGGCCGCACGCCTCAGACAAGCGTATACCAGTCGAGAGTAGAAGCCACAGAAACGCACGATCACGCGCTGAAAGTGCTTTTCGCTCATCAGGTGTGAGCGAACGGCCTTTAGGAGCACGATCACATGCGGCATCTAAAAGCACCAATTCATCTTCAGAAAAGACGCGAATGAGAGCCTTTTCTACTTTCGGCACCTTTATCCTAGCAATAGGGTTAGTAGGAATATAATCGTGCGCGAAAAGCCAGCGAAAGAACACAAACACATCACGCGCATACGTTTCTATAGAACGACTGCTATACGGACGACCGAGACTATTATTCTCATTACGCAAGTAAGAAAGCCAGTTCAGTACATCCACCTCTGTTATCTCATTAATAGTTGTGTAGTTGTGCTTCTCTCTTATATAGGCAAGAAAAAGTTTAACGACACCTTTATAATCTACTTGACTCACTTTAGAATGTCCTGCGGCATCTTGCCCTAGCAAAAAAGCTTCTAAAGCCTTTTCGAGAGTCATAAAGACAATTTCAGCTTGACCCATTTCACCACTATCACTACGCCGACGCTTCGATACTTTAACGGGTTGACGACTCATATCATCACCTCTTTCTAAGCAGCATCGGTAGAACCATACCGAGCTTGTTTTTTACGCACTTCATTTAAAAAGTCTCGTTGTTTCTCTTCTAGGTACTCGTTGCCAGAGGAGTACAACCATTGCAAGGTCACTGATAAATCACTTTCAGGTGAGGTATGCTCACCACCGAGCCATGCCGCCAGCGTCGAGATATAGCCAATCGTGGAGGCGATACCCCGTTCTATGTTCTTCTCTCGTACCCGTTCCCGAACGATTGCGGCTAAGTTTGGTTCAAGGTCGATAGAAAAAGCCGACTGGACCACATTCCAAGCTTCATGCACAGGCCAGCGTGAACGGTTCGTATCGTCACCATCAGGGAGCACATAGCGAAGCCAGCCATCAGGCAAGCAATCATCACCACCTTCTTTATGACCTGTGGCATAGTCCCATAAGCGGCTTGAACTGTCCAAGCAAATCATACGCTTGCTCTATTGGTTCACTCAGATTGTGCAAGAAATCACGCTTGAAACGAAATTCAACACGCCATACATCACTTTCACCATCCCACTTGCCACCGCCAGGAGCATCAACACCTGTACGCCACAAGTCATAAAACCACGTTTTCATTGGACTTCTGTTTAATCTCTAAGGTCTTGTTATACACAACACAGGAGATAGGAGCAGCGTGAGAGCTAAAGGTGAGCATGGACACCCGACGATGTTCTAACGCTACTCTGTCTACCCCAACCTCATACAACGCTTGATTTTTACGAACGCGAGACACAAACGCAGTGTTCATAATCCGCTTGCGCGAAGTCATAGCCCGTTACATCAGCAGCACAAATGAACTTCTGAGACTTGCAGATGAATGAGTTCTCCAAAGATGGACATGAGGAACGTATGCACTTCATACAAAGCATCACCTGTATACTGAGCGCGACCAAAGGAACTCAGAGGAAAAGCGCACTTGTGCTATCACATCGTTGAACTTGCCACGCGAGACGACCAACGTTAACCAACGACAGGTGAGCAACCACCGCCATTGTTTACCCAGCTCCGTGAGGTTCAACAAAGAGCACCGCACCATTAAAGGACCAATCAGACGCAATAGCATTTTCATCTTGACGCGCCGATGCTTGCAGGTAGTCAAGTTCACGCTGTAACGTTTCGTCTAATTCTTGCTTGATAGGAGCAAACGACGAGTCGGAGTAACGAATGTTGAGTATGAGAGTATCAACACCATAGCCAACGAGCTTCACATTTGACTGTGAAGCTATCTGGTACTTGTTGTGTCATTAAACAACCGCCTTTTTCGTGATATAACTAAACAAAGTACAAAGATTTCTTTGGAAGGGAAGTATAATGCAGAAAAACAAGGATATTTCAAAACCATATGCAGAAACGCATCTACACATGAGCTTCTTATCAGCAGAGAAAAAACAAAAGCTCCTCGAAGAACATCAGCAGCTTATGGAAGAAAACAAAAGGCTTGTGGATGAGCTAAAAATCACCGTTACCTCGACTCTTTACTTACTTGAAGAACTGAGTTATTCTCGTAACCCATCTCAACGGAAAGCAGGACAAGAAGAAGGATTGTAGATAGAATGGCGCGTAGTACTTGCTTTGCGCCATTCCGTTTGACTATTTCACCAGCGACCCATACGGACCACCAGCAAGGTAACGGTACCAGCGTTGCTCATCTAACCACCCTTGCCACTCTTCATAAAAGCGTGAGAATTGACGAGTCATTCAGCCGCTTGATACCATTGACAGACTACTAAATCAGGTTCAGAGCGTGACAAGTCATCAAGCACTGCATGAGCATCAGCAGAGGAAACCGTTTCAGGGTCGATGCCTAATGACCGCAGTTGACTGCGAACAGCACCAACCGCAAGCAAACACGTATCAATCCAACTCATGACGAACTCTCCTATAAGGCTATTTGTGACCAAGCCGCTTCCGCTTTATATTCAGCTTCCATACGTCGCATCTGATGTTCGTTCCAAATCTGAAAACATACGAGATGAATAACAGAAGCAAAGTACGGTTCATATTCAACCTCTTGACCCTCTTGTATCGGTTTCAAGCAATGAGGACATGTCACGACAAGAGGTTCATCAGGAACACACCCAGCACACCAACCGCCAGGACACCCAGCACATATCTGTCATCACATCACCTCTCTATTGTTCACTATTGAAGGTGCAACGACGAGGAGTAGTCGCACTGAAGAAGCCTTCTTTGTTCTATTTCAATCAGCTTGTCATGGGTGTAAAAGTTCAATTCAACTTCTCCTGTCACGGCATCAGGAAGGACCGCAGAATACGCCATCTCTTCCATATGCTCTTGTATCCATTCCGTTGCATCATCCACATCTCTCACCAGATCGAAGAACAACGAATGGCTATACATCATGGTTCACCTCATTATCGACCCACAGCAAGGGCATCACCGAACGACAATCTACACAGACACCGTTGAACACATGGGACGATGGATACATCTCTAAGCAGACTTCACACTGCACCTGAACAGCAGTAGCAACCTCAGCGAGAGCATGAAAATCACACCAGATAGGTTCCATATTGCGTATCCCACCAAAGTGTGCGATGTTGGTACAATCAGGCTTAATCACATAAAACAGGTTGACCATTGATAGGACCAGGAGCATACGGGTAAAAGCGTTGGGACATGAGTTTTCCTTTCTGAATTGTTGGGAGGTGATTTTGTACGCGAGAGATGAGCACCACCACCGCCCCACACAGTTGGGAAGAGTGTTACACGGCTTGCGTCTCCACCTTGACCGAGGCATGGTTAGCACTCCATAGAGGGGGTCCCAAAGGACAGACGGCGCAATGCAACATTGGGACCCCCTCTCTTCCGAGCGTACCATGCACGGTACAAGGTAGTACGCACTCTTCGAGACGCCTTAGAGGGACATTGGTCAATGGGGACGAATAGGGTACGGAGGGGAAGCCCAGCGACTCCAGCGTGAGGGTTTTGAGTGTCGCCGCTTCGAGTGCTACGGTACTTCCACGCTGGGCGAAGGACGCCTAGCCCACGCCGTTGTGGGTGCGCGTCCTAGCGTCCTAGCGTGCAAGAGACATTCGTTATGGTCTGCCCGTTGGTTGTGGCGTGGGCGGCAGCGTCCCGTTCACAGGAGCTTGACGAGGAGCAGGAGGCAAAGACGGAGCAGCAGGAGCACCGTTGGGTAACTGCGTGATCGTGGTACGAATTTGGGCGGCAGGACCAGAGGGAACCGCTTTAATATCGTTGGCACCAAAGGTCATATCACCCGACTTGACACGATTGATAAACGACTTGGTACGCTCACCTGCAATCTTAGTCATACTCATCTGCAATCGTTGCAACCTGCGCTTTTTGTGATTTGAGGTATTGTGTCCGGTGCATTTCCGACTCATGCACCTGTAACGCTTTGTTATCTAAATGGCCTGTGGTGAGAGCTTCATTGACTAAGTGCTCGATATCCACTAAGGCCAGCACACCCACCGCAACAGGCAACAACAACCCTAGCCCATACTCATACACTTTCACCAGGAACGGAGGAAGCACCGCACCCACCGAGCCAAACAAACCGCCGAGTTCGTGACCAGCAGCGACCCAGCCTAAGTTATTGCCAGCACTCACCACAATAGCGACCAACGCAAGCAGCCCGACCACCGCCGCACTTGCATACGCACTCTTTGACCGATGTTTGAGTAACACCTTGACCAGTTTCGCACAACTATAGGTGAGCACTTCAAAGAACAACCCACGACCCAGCGCAATATAGGTACGCGCATCATGCATGTCGAAGGAGCCGCCAGCATACGCCCATGCGTTGGCAATGGCAGACTCTAAAATGAGAAAGAACGGCATCAACACCGCAAGAAACACCTCGACACGTTGTAGTGTCAAAAAGGTCCGAATGACAAACCGAATGTTCATAGACACACCTCTTCTCTAAAGAATGAATAGCAAGACAACAGAAAGGCCCATACCACACGAGTACAGGCCAGAACACACGACACCGACGAGCAGGAGCAGCAGACGTTACGCCGCTTGTGGGAAGGAGACATTGGTAATCACGAAGTTGGCTTGTGGACGTTCCGAGCCATCTTGAAACTTCCGCATACGGACGCTATACCCAGCGATTTGCGCTTGGACAGGGTGACGACGCATATTGTCAACGGTTGGGATAAGTTGCGCTTGTTGTGGGTCATCGTCCCACATTTGACAGGCAAAGGTATTGCCAAATTCATCAACGATATCGAGAGCCAGCATAGGAGCTTTCGCCCCCGTTTTCTGTTTGGTGATATCGACAACACGCGCAGTTTTCACGGTTCCAGAAATGGTAACAGACATGGGAAACCTACTTTCTTGTATGGAAGAATTGGAGAAGCCTGTACCACAGCAGCACAGGCCACGACGAAACGAACGACACCGACGAGACACGAAGAAATGTTTTCAAGAGGAACGCACTACGAGACAACAGCATCAGCAGGAAGCGAGATCGCCGAGAAGGTTTCTAGCTCAGTCACGCCACACTCATGCACATACGCATAATCCACAGAGGGAAGCCGTAACCACTGCATAGCAGCATGTACCGCTTCAATGCTTGTTGGTGCTTGTACTTGACATTCAGGGTTACAAGAACCGTGAGCAGGAGCATAGCACCAGAAGTACACCCACCAGCAGGACATACGGCCTACCCTTTCTACCATAAGGTGGATTGTTCCAGAACAGGAGACGTTTCAACGGGTGCAGGTTCAGCCACAGGATAGTCTGCAATAAATTGGACTTCTGAAAAATGTTGCACACAAAAAAGTGCAAGTCGTATCAGGAAGCCGATAGCCAAGACAGGCAGGACACGTTGCATACGTTCCGCAGTGAGAACGCCGACAGACAAACCAGCCAGCAGACGTGGTAGCTGTCCACGCATGACCTAAATCACGACAGGTACTATTTTCTTTTACCATCGTGTCACCTGCTTAATGTCCAAACAGAACATGCAATACAGGGACAACGAGAGGCCATTCAATCACAATCAACGCCAGTGAAACCACACCAGCAAGGAATAACGTCATGTTGCGAACCATAACAACACCTCTTTCTTGACAAAACAGCACATCTCATGCCACACTAAGCGCGAGACGTGCTGTTTACTCCATTTATAGGGGACACACGACGCTTACACGCTCGTCTCATGCTCGAACATGAGATGAGCACATTCTAAAAAGGATGCTCGTCCAAATCACCAAGACTCTCAGAGTCTAAAGACGCCGTAGCGTGTTTGTACTCTTGTAGAGCGGTGTACAGGGTTTCCACATCATCAAAAGACAGGTTCAACGTAACCGTGTCTTGCTCACTTGAGAGACGGAACAATCTACTATAAAAAACCGAGAACACTAACAGATCTTAAAATCAAAAGAAGGAGTCTAATAGACGCCGTAGCATGTTTGTACTGTTGCAAGCTGTATACAAGGTACAACATCATCAAAAGACAGGTTCAATGTAATCGTGTCTTGCTCACTCGAGACACGGAAGAGTGTTGCAATGTTGTACGAGGTAAAAGAGACAATCACTTGACAGGTTTCCACATAGGAACCAGAACCATGTATCTCTTGTGACAATTCGACTTGACGGTTAAACCCCTCGTCGAAAAGAAGACGACCAGCCATAAAGACACCTCCTAGAACAGATGCAGCGCGAAGTGTGCATGGAACATATACATGTAGACCAGCACACCGAGCAGAACACACAACGCGAAGAATACTAAGATTTCTCATTCATCACCTCTTGTTTCGCTCATTCAACACGTTACAGGAACACACAACAGAAGAAGTCTACAAGGTAACTTGGTTGAACCACGCCGCTACCTGCACAGGCAAGTCAAGAGCGGTCATCAGGTTTAACCACTTGGTGGTACAATCCACACAAATCCGCTTGCTCTCAAGTCGATGAGCACAGGAAAAGCAAAAGCGATGCCCACAGCCCATACAGCGATGCACTTGTGTTCGTTGACTATGACAGGCATGACACACGCCCGACTCACACCAGCACTGTTGCATACGTAGTTCTCCTTTCAAAAAAGGTTCACACAACAAAGAGAATAATCATGTCACACGTCAAAGCTTGCGTCTCTCTTGTGCTTGCACTCCTTTCCGAGACGTTTGCTCTTTCGTATGTCCCTACGCCCTTCCTTCATCTGTACATGTATCATGGAGGCAAGTCACACGATACACAGCCTAGCTTTCTTCCGAATAGCTACGCCCATTGCATTCTTTCCTGCATAGTCCCAAGCTCTCTGCTCAAGTGCAATACTACTTGCTCTCGACCACCGCAGTAATCGTAGGTTACTCATCCAGCGCGTTTGTAGGGTATTTAGTTGTTAAATTGCGTAAGTTATTATGTTGCATAAGTTACGTTTCTATTGTAACATGGAAAATTTACTTCTGTCAAGGGATAAACAACGTAATTTGCATAAGTTCTGTAAATATGTTAAAGTTTAAGAAAATAGAAACCCGATACTACTATTAAGTACAAAGGAGTAAGACATGGCGACCAGGAATAGACAATTAGTTATCCTTATCAATGGAGAACCCTACTATGCGGCACAGAAAGCACAAGAAGAATTAGATATGACCTACAGTGCTTTAAGAAATCAGGTTATTGCGGGAAATATTAAAGCGGAGGTACCTAAAGGAAGAAGACAAGCATACTATAGAGGTAAAGATGTAGACCGAACAGCTAGAGAGCAACAAGCACTAGCGATAACATACAACCATAGAAAAAACTCAACTAGTTTCATACGTGTGACTACTAGGGAACAGATGGTAGAGTGTCAAGAAATTAGTCAAGAACTGTTTGGAGTAGGAAGAGATACAGTAGACGAACGTATGTTACTGGTAGCCAAAAATCCCGAAACGTACCACCTTTTAAAAGATGAAAACCTACAAGAAATAGTAGGTTACATTGCTATAATGCCACTCAAAACAGGAAGACTAGAGAAAGTTCTCAGCCAAGATATACCCGTTAGAATAGACGCTAAAGACCTAGAAACATTTGACAAGCCTAAAAAGGTTGACTTATACCTACACGCAATCGGTGTTAGACCAAAGTTCAACACATCAGAAAAGCATACCTACGGAGCAAGACTCGTACACGGACTGATGGAGCTAATCATAGAAATGGGGGAAAAGGGTATCAATATCGAAACCATCGCAGCTAGAAGTAATATGCCTGATGGAATACGACTCATGAAACACGCAGGATTTACCGAAATAGCTCCACTATCACCAGGAAGAAGAACATTTACTATTGACGTGAAAAACTCAGGTATACCTTTTATCATGCAGTATAAAAGAGCACTACCAAAAACAACAGAACAAGCTGTCCTAGATAAATTAGAGAGCAAAACAAAAAGTAAGGCAGTTACAGCATAGCTAACTATTGTACAAATAAACATCCAAGCGGTATACTACTTATACCAAATTGGATGTTTTCTTTTTATCTTTTTCGGGCAAAACAAAATTACATATGTTACGCAAATTACGTTACTATAAAGATAAGTATTCAAAAGCATTTTCCTACAGTGTCAGATAGAGCCATGCAGAAGCTATAAAATAGTGCAAATCCATCAGTCATTGTATGAACATAATTATGAAAACCTTGCATAACTTTAACACCCGTGAAGTCGCTCTACGCCTTGATTATGACGAGAGAAAAGCTCCGACACGAAACTGTAAGCCAGGCTTAGGAGCATGTAAAGAGGAGGCTAAGTGAAGGTTAAATATTTTTTTCACAAGAGAAGCAGCGAGAAAAAGTTGATGTTCCCTTTATTACTCCTTCTCCTTATGATTAGCTTGCAAGGATGTCTTGGTATTGGAGGGAATAATGGAGGCGGTAGCAACGAGGGGAATTTCAAGACGGTCCATACCGACGCTAAACATACTATCGGTATCAATCAAGATTCTTTCCTCTTCAAAGGCACACTGTATTTTACACAGGGGCGCACAATTTTCGCGTTAGATGGCAAACGGAACATCCAGCAAATTACAACCAGTGGTGACTTTCGTGATCCGGCTGTTTCGCCGAATGGCAAGTGGATAGCCGCCGTTATACACTACAAGAACTATTCTAATCTGGTATATAAGCCTGTGCAGGGCGGTACCTGGACTATTCTTCGTAGTGGACAGGGAAAATTTTACCAGGATGGCACGTTTATTAAAAATACATACTATTGGTATGAACAGCCGATGTGGTCGGCCGATAGCTCAAAGCTTTTGTTTTTAAGTGATCTTGAAAAAGAGAATTGGTATAGCGCAACGCGACAGGATGCACCTCTGCTTGACTTACAGGTATTTGCAATTCCGCTAAATAATTCGGCAGGAAAGCCGCAAGATGTGGCCTATGCAGATTATGGCGATGGTGGGGACCGTGACGCGATGTATCGGCCCGACCATCCAAACGAGATTGTGTATACACATTACACATATGACAAGACGGGGACAAAGCAGGTCATTCAACTCTATTTAGAAAATGCTGATGCGATTGCGAATAACCCTGGTAAATACAGCCCTGGCGTTGAAGGGTCTGGTTTTGACCCTTCTGTCGCGCTGACACCGAACGATACAGCGGTGCAAAATATACAGCCAGCATTCTCACCTGATGGCAACAAACTGGCATATGTTCGCCGCGAGAGCAATGGGCAGATGAGTCTATACGTTATGCCCTTACCAGTACAGGATGTGACGAGTAATCCGAACAATTCAACGACTGAACAGCAAGCAGTGGCACCATACAAGCATGCTTCGCGTTTGCTGACACAACAGTTTGTTAGTCAACCGATTTGGTCGCCTGATGGGAAACAAATAGCCTATTTGAGCTATACAAACAACGAATTTAACATCTGGCTTGCATCAATAACAGTTACAGGTAAGATAGATACATACAAGATACAGGGCACTCCTATACAATTAACTTCCGGTGGTGTCGATGGAGATTCGCGCCCGTTCTGGACGCCATAATACATTAATGGTATACTAGCGACTGACACGATATGTCAATTTTGTTGCGGCACATTACCCAGGTTGTTTGAGGTGGAACGTTGAATCAATTCGGAGACAAACCTATTGCGGGCAGGTACGAGATACGCGAGCACATAGCGACAGGTGGTATGGCGAGCGTCTATAAGACCTGGGATAACCGTGTCGAGCGGATCGTGGCAATCAAAGTATTACGCTCGCTGGACAAAAACGATACTCGTGCGGTCGAACGCTTTCGGCGTGAGGCTCGTGCTGCAGCCGCGCTTGCTCATCCCAATGCCGTGACCATTTATGACTTTGTGGAAGAAGTTGGACAGTATTTTCTCGTTATGGAATACATCCCTGGTCCAACGCTTAAGCAACTCGTTGGGCAACGCCGACAACTGCAAGCACGAGAAGCGATAGAGATCGCGGCACAGGTCTGTTCCGTCTTACAAGTTGCCCATGCTCAACGCTTCATCCACCGTGATATCAAGCCGCAAAATATCATGCTTGTGCTCAATGGTGGACCCGCGAGTGGTACTATTGATCGTGGTGTCCTGGTGAAACTGACAGACTTTGGGATCGTGCGTGTCGCGGAAGAATCTGGCCTTACAAATAGTGGTATCGTACTTGGTACAGCCGATTATCTTTCACCTGAACAGGCACGCGGCGAAACACTCACGGCTTCGTCTGACCTCTACTCACTGGGCGTGGTCATGTTTGAAATGCTGACGGGACAGCCACCGTTTGTTGGTCCAACTGCCGTTTCTATCGCGATGCAGCATGCATCAACCAATCCACCACCCCTACGCAAATATAATCCAGCCATTCCGCCCATTGTGGAACAACTTGTGCTACGTGCATTGGAGAAAGAGCCGGAAGACCGCTTCGACTCGGCCGCTGAGATGCAACAGGCTCTCCGCAATTGTGCGCGTGAGCTTGCACGTGGAAACCAGATGGCGCAGCCAGTAAAGCCGTATTCCAGAGGATATACGGTGAGTGCCGACGGCAAAGGACAACCACCATTAGGCCGTCGCCCATACTCGTCTTAAAGAGTCTCGGCCACTCTTTCTTTATTGTTGACAAGGCTTTTTTGCCTCATTAGGTTATTTTATGGAAACGCTTTATGGAACATAACTCAATACCATCAATTACAGCAGTGAATACGTCACAAGCCCCTGCAGCTATCGGCCCCTATAATCAAGCCATCCGCTATGGCAATGTTGTATACACCTCTGGTCAAGTTGCACTTGATCCTACTAGCGGTCAACTGGTTGGTGACGATGTGCAAACGCAGACGCGTCAAGTCTTTCAAAACCTGCAAGCGGTCTTGAGTAGCGCAGGGTCATCCTTCAACAATGTGGTCAAAACTACTGTTTTTCTGGCGAGCATGAGTGACTTCCAGGCGATGAATGCAGTCTATGCAGAATATTTTCAGGAGACAAAGCCTGCACGCTCGACCATTGCCGTTGCCGAGTTGCCACGTAAGGCACTCGTCGAAATTGAGTGCATCGCTATTGTTGCCCTCGACAAAGTTTAACTGCCGGAGAAACGCTCGTGAACACTGCTACGATTTGGCGTGATGCGCTTGAACGCCTGGAACAAACGTCCGTTGATGCTACCTCAAGAGCATGGTTACAAGATGCCCATCTTTCCACTATGCAAAACGCGACGACCGATGATATCGACGCTGACTCGCAGGAGCCAGGAGCATACTTTGTGCTTCAGGTCCCTAATGACCTTGCGCGTGATGTTATCAATACACGCTGGCGTCGCTCGCTTGAAGATATCTTAATGGATGTCACAGGACAACATGTTACAATCATGACGGTGACGGTCGCGCAACATGACACGGCAGACAACGATGAGCAAGAACTGATAACAGACGATTTTGAGAGCAATGAGTCAATAGAGCCATACGAGCAGAGCAATTATGCATACTACGATGCAAAGCCAAGCGCAGCTCCACCAGTTCAGCCAGAACTTCGCTACATGCGTACCAACTCAACCGATTCTTTAGAGGAGTGGGATAACGAGCAACGGGCGAATATATTGATGCACAATCGCCTGAATCCACGCTATACCTTTGACGCCTTTATAGTCGGCAATAGCAATCGTTTGGCGCATGCAGCCTCACTCGCGGTCGCTGAAGCTCCTGGCGAGTCGTACAATCCGCTTTTCCTCTATGGGGGTGTCGGTTTGGGCAAGACGCACCTGCTGCACGCGATTGGGCATCAAGGCGTTCATACTGGATTGGCGGTCCTCTATGTTTCGTCTGAGCAATTCACCAACGAAATCGTCAACGCCATTCGCTATCGCACAACCGAAGAGTTTCGCGCAAAATATCGGTCCGTCGATATCCTGCTGGTAGATGATATTCAGTTTATCGCAGGTAAAGAATCAACAGAGGAAGAATTTTTTCATACCTTCAACAGTTTGCACGAAATGAGCAAGCAGATTGTGATTTGTAGTGATCGACCCCCCAAAGCGATTGTGAGCCTGGAAGAGCGTTTGCGCTCACGCTTCGAGTGGGGACTGATTGCAGACATTCAGCCACCAGACCTGGAAACGCGCATGGCGATTTTGCGCGTCAAAGCCGATTTGTTGCGCTATCGTGTACCTGATGACATTATTGCGTACATAGCGGGCCGTGTACAGACAAACATTCGAGAACTGGAAGGGTGTCTTAATCGCCTGATGGCATATCAGCAACTCCACCGTACAGATTTGACAATGGACGTTGCTCGTGCCGCTATGTCTTCACTAGGCAACGATGTGCGCGAGTCGCGCTTGACGAGTAAACAGATCGCGGAAGCTGTGGCGGAATATTATCACATCTCGTTGGACGCGATGACTGGAAAGCAGCGCGATAAACACATTGTGACGCCACGTCAGATTGCTATGTATCTTATGCGGCAGGAAACGCAGGCGTCGTTGCTTGAGATTGGGCAACTCTTTGGTGGACGAGATCATAGCACAGTGCTACACTCATGCGAGAAGATAGAGCGTGATGTCAATCTCAATCCAGCCTTGCGGCGCGAAATTGTCGCCATCCGCGAACAACTACTGAGAGAGTAAACAATACATGTTACCAGCATATACGACCTACCTGATCGACCTCGATGGCGTTGTCTATCGAGGCGAAACGCTATTACCCGGCGCAAAAGAGTTTATTGCATGGCTAGACGAGACACACAAAAAGTATCTCTTCCTCACCAACAATTCGTTTGCTAGCGAGGTGCAAGTTATCGCAAAGTTGGCCCGTCTGGGTATTACCACTAACGCATCGCACGTGCTCGGTGCAGGTCAAGCAGCGGTCAAAAACATTGCGCGTCGCTTCCCCAATGGCACGGTCTATGTGGTAGGCGAACAACCACTTCTGGAGATGGTCAAGTCATATGACCTGCACATATTTGAGCAAGAGCAACAACCTTCTAAAGTTCCAGCTAACCCTGACGCACCTGCGAGCCATCTTGCCGAAGCTGTTCTTGTAGGTCTTGACCGTAAATTCGACTATAAGAAGCTTACAGGGGCGGTAACTGCGGTACGTGGTGGTGCGGCCTTTGTTGCCATTAATCGTGATCCTCTATTGCCTATCGAGGGCGATGTTATCCCTGGTTGCGGTGCAATGGTTGCCGCCATAGAAGCGGCGAGTAGTACGAAAGCGGAGATAATTGGTAAACCTCAACCCACTCTGCTGCAAGAAGCGATGCACACACTTGGTAGTCAGCCAGATGAAACACTCATGATTGGCGATGGACTTGATACCGATATCGCTGGTGGGCTGGCCGCGAAAACGCACACCCTGCTTGTACTCTCCGGCAAAGACGGTCGCAAGGAAGTGGAGACCACGCCGTTCAAGCCTGAGTATATCTACGAGAATCTAGCTGCGGTTATGAAAGAATTAAAGTAAAACAAGTCAATAAATCTGATCTACTTACTTTGCTTTTCCGCCAGATAACTACAGCTTCAGACGAAAATATTGTACGTCACGTCCTCAATTCTTTAGCAGCCTAGAACGACAGAAACTATTCAGCATCCCTAGCAGGCTTTACAAGAGGGTTGCCGTTATCGGGGGGGCGGTCCACTATGGCGACGGTACAGCGTGAGATACAGACGAGTTTGTCTTGCTCGTCGGTGATTTTGATATCCCAGACGTGTGTTGTACGTCCACGCGTAATGGGAGTTGCCACTCCGGTCACAGTGCCCTCACGCTTTGGACGCAAGTGATTGGCATTGATCTCCAGACCAAATGCCATCTGTCTCTCGGCATCAATGTTCAGTACGCTGCCAAGCGAGGCTAGCGACTCTGCAAGTACGACGGAGACACCACCATGTAAATAGCCTACCTGCTGTCGATGATTGGGTCCAATTGGCATAGTCGCGACGACACGATCCTTTTTTGCCTCCACCAGTTTAATATCTAGCACATTCCAGACAGACCCTTCACGAGTATTATTTAGTCTTTCAATAAGCTCTTCTTGTGAATATTCCACGAATTTAGGCTCCTCTTTCTGCATTGTATAGCTATATACGCTATCAGTCTATCAGATAGAGGAGTAGCATCACAAATCCTTTTTGTTCAGTTCCTAGCCCGTTGTAATTGTGCCATCGCCATTTACGCGAATAGAGATGCCTTGAAGCGGACCATGATTGGGTCCCTGTACAGGACTTCCACCATTGGCGGGATCGAAGACAGCACCATGAGCTGGACATTTCAACTTTTGTGAACCGCCATCATAGTAGACAGCTACACCCTCGTGAGTACAGGCTTTGTTATAGGCCACAAAGTTGCCGTTAGGCAGATGTACAAGCACACAACTCGCACCATTCGTGGGGTTAGTAAAGCTTTGTGAAGAATTGACGGCCTGACCAGCAGAGCCAATGACTGTTCCAGTGTGTTGTGGTGGTGGTGTTGGAGTTGGCACAGGAGGCTTTGTCGGTTGCGCGGTTGGTTGTTGAGTAGGCTGTGTCGCTGGCGGTGCTGTCGCAACGGACGTAGGATTTGCTTGAACTCCTTGCGTCGGCTGTACCGTCGGCTTAGGCTTTGCTATCGGAGTCGGTTTTGCTTGTGCCCCCTTTACCGCACTTTGAGAGGTGGGTATTGTCGTTGGTGCAGTGGTCGCAACAGGTTGTTGCACCTGTGTTGTCGTTGTAGCGGTTTGCCTCTGTTGTAACACATGGGCGAGGGTCACGCCACCAAAACCAAGCGCGCCCAGTGCGACAACGCCGCCTCCTGCAAGCATGGCGACTACACGTCGTCGTTCATTTTTCTGTGCCGCAACACGTTTCTTTGATGTGGGAGGAAACGGTGTTGTCTTTGTAAACGTGCCAGGAACCTGAGCCGAGACTTGGGCTGCCGTCATACTCGACCACCATACAAAAGGGTCGAGGGATTGTGCATCATCGTCGGAGTGCGGAATACTCGGCATAGTGCCTTCAAGATGAGACGTTTTTTGCACGTTTGTAGGACGTATCGCAACCGTTTGAGAGGTAACAGGTGGAATAAGTTGCCACTTTCCCGTAGGTGTGTCATCCTCTTTGACAAACCAATCAACAGCATTTGGGAGCGTGACTTGTGGGTCAAGCAATGCTTTTTGCGTCGTTGTAGGCTGTGGCACGACAACCTGTTTCGCTGTAAGTGCTTGCATAAACAAGGTCGCGAACATTCCTGCCGATTGAATACGTTGTGTGGGGTCTGGTTCAAGTGCTTGCTGAATAACGGCATCCAGGCCAGCCGGAAGTTCAGGACATAGGACGGAGAGACGCGGAGCCTGCACAGACTGCGTTACAGAAATGTTAGTCCCACTAAAAGGCGATGAGCCGCTGAGCAATTCTAGCACGATGACACCGAGTGTGTACACATCTATACGCCCATCAAATGCTTTGCCTTGTATAATCTCTGGCGCGATATAGCCAGCATTACCAAGCGTGGTGCCAGCAATACTACGAAAGGCGGGTTGCTGGCCCGCCGTCTCAAGGCCGCGCATGGTAAGCATATTCATAAGTCCAAAACCAGCTATCTGTATGGTGTCGTTGAGCAAGATGTTACCGGAACTCAAGGTACCGTGTAGAACGCCATTGCTATGTGCATAGTCGATGCTATCAGCTATGCGCTTAAGCAGTTCTAGCGTTTGTTCGGGTGTCAATCGTCCTTTTTGCTTGAGCAGTTTTGTAAGCGAACTACCTTGTACCGATGGATTCACAAGATAGGGATTACCAGCGTATTCACCAACGTCTTGTGTAGACAAAATATATGGATGCTTAAGCTGCATCAACACTGTGCTTTCACGCGCGAACCGCGTGAGGAAGCGTTGACGCACCTGTGGCGAAAAGGTTTCAGGAATAAGAAATGTAGTCAGAATAACGCTCTGCTTCGCGTTCTCCTGACGCGCTTCATAGACCGCACTCAATGTACCGCGTCCAAGCGAACGCAGGATATGATACGGCCCGATATTTTGCTCTACACGTTGCTCTACGGATGTCATGAATGTCCCCTATCATTGTCCCCAGGTTATTTTTAATCTATTTTTAATCGCATTGAAAGGCGTTTTACTTTTTTCCCTTTGATCTATAGTGTAGAGGATATGTCATAGTGCGTCAATTTCTTATGCATGAGATAGGACTTGTGGGCAGGTTACTTGTTGTATCTCAAGCTACATAGTATGCTCAGTAGCAAGAACGTCCTACTTTCATGCGTTTTTCATCTTACATAGATAGACTCATGTGCATACTAGAGGAACAAGGAGACCAGCGAGGTCTCTCTAAATTAGCAGGAGTGTTTTCTTGGGCAAGCCGTCAAAGTATGTAATTGTTGGAAATGGTATTGCTGGTGTGACCGCTGCCGAAATCCTCCGTACCGAAGATGTTACGTGTTCGATTACCATCATTGCAGATGAGCAGTTTCCGGTCTACTATCGTCCCGCCTTGAAGGATTATCTAGGGGGACATGTAACCGAGGATAAATTGTGGGCACGCCCCACCACGTTTTATAGACAGCAGCATATTCGTTTTCTTTCAGGCCATGTTGTTGCCATACATGCAGCACAACATGTAGTGCAACTTGCAGATGGGCAGCTTGTTAGCTATGATCAACTGTTGCTTGCTCATGGTGCTCAACCACGTCAGCTTACCTGTCCAGGGCTAGAACTCGCGGGTGTAAGCACGCTACGCACAGTTGTCGATTATCAACAGGTTATGCAACATTTACAGGAGGCCAAGCGCATCGTTGTGTGTGGTAGTGGAACACTGGCCCTGGAAAGTGCCGAGACACTTGTCCATCAAGGGTATCAGGTAACGCACCTACTGCGTCACGAGACACTCTGGTCGGAAGTATTGGACACGACAGCATCAGATATGGTGTTGCAAGAAGAGCGTCGTCTAGGTATAGATGTCCGAGTCAACGAAGAGATTGCAGAGATTGTGGGAGTTGCTGGACGTGTGCGTGAGGTACACACCACAAGTGGAAAACGTCTTTCATGCGATATGGTGTTAATCGCAATCGGCATCACGCCCAACATCGACTTCGTGCGTCGGAGTGGTATTGCTTGTGGACAAGGCATCAAGGTTGACGCTACCATGCGAACTAACATGCCCGATGTGTATGCTGCTGGCGATGTTATTGAGGTCACGGATAGCACAACGGGGAAGACGCGAGTTGTTGGTCAATGGTATCCAGCAATTCAACAAGCGCAGATAGCCGCAAATGCGATGCTGCACAAAAAATTTGAGCATCAGTCATCATCTACAGATATGTTTTACAACGCGACTTTTTTATGTGGGTTGGATTTTGTCTCGGTTGGCATCACTACACAACTACCCCATGCTCCTTTGTTCCAGGAAGTCGTTGCGCCACCTATGCCTCGTAGTTATCGCAAGGTCTTATTACACAACGGTATTCCTGTGGGGATACTTTTTCTTGGAGAGCGGAAGCATGCATTAGCCTTTCAACGTGCTATTGAGCAACGTGTCAATCTCGCACCGGTTGTACAACATCTATTTGCGGATGGCTTCTCGCTTGACGACTATCTTGATGCACAACAAGAAGCAGAAGCATTGTTAGTCCCAATCCCACATCCTGACATAGCGGTTGCGCTTGCTGAGATGCGTTTGAAGCAAGCGGAAAATAAGTACATAACAATAGGTCGTAACGAGGATGCCCTAATGACCATAGCCCATCGTTCGGTGTCACGTCAGCATGCCGAAATCCGACGTGAGCAAGATGGACATTATAGATTGCGCGATGTGGGTAGCTCTAATGGCACTTTTCTCAACGATATGAAGCTTACCGCTAACACGGGTTATAAGTTGCAGCCGCAAGACATACTACGCGTTGGCGATATTCAGTTTCGTTTCGAGTTACGTGGGGATACTACAAACAAAAGCGATACAAACACGCCGCGTGTCGTCGGCATGACGCATCGTACACAGGTACAGGTATTAGCAAAGAAACAGGTGCAATTCGAGATCGACATGTGTATTGGATGTGATCGCTGCATGCGCGCCTGTCCAGTGCCACTTTCTTCACAGGTCAGTATTGCCGATCTTAACTCCGCAACAAGTACGACTGATGTTGCACCTCATGTGGCCCGTTTCACGCATGAGTGTGTTATGTGCGGCTCGTGCGTTCCGGTCTGTCCGGTTGATAATCATCGTGATCTGCTGATGTTATCGCTCAAACGGCGTCTTGGCCCATCATGGGAAGAGCGTATTGAGCCACAGATGCTTACACATGTTGTTCCATCAGGTTGGACGCTTCCTCTGCTTATCGGACGTTTGCGAGAACAGCGCGTGTTTTCTGACGCTCGTCTGGTACCAGATAATTATCTCTTTCATCTGCTCGCGTCCTCGCACCTCTCTCCCTATAGGCAAGGAGAATATGTGTTTCATGAAGGTGAGTATGGGCGCGATCTCTATTGTATTCTTGAGGGACAAATTACGTCGTCTATGACCAATGAGGCACAGCAGGAACTCCCTCTCGCAATGCATAGACAGGGCGAATGCATTGGGGAATACGGTATGCTCACGGGACAACAATATACGACGACAGCGAAAGCACAAACGCCAGTGCTGCTTTTACGTGTTCCTGAGCAAGCAATACAGCGTCTGTTAGAACTAGTACCAGATATTCGTACTCGGTTTGAGCAAGTGAACCGTGGACATTCTACGTTCGCTATTTTAAAGCAAATGGCCCTCTTTCAAGGTATCTCTGACGCCGATATGCAATATCTTATCGCGCAAGCACAGATACAACACTACGAGCGGAACGCACCCCTTTTTACAGAAGAGCATCGTGGTCGTCCAGCACGTGAGACGTTACACGTTCTGCTCGAAGGCTTTGTCAAAGTGGCGCGTCATGAGCACAAGCAGCGCGAGGAACGCATTATCGCGTACCGACAAGGGGGCGATTATTTCGCGGGTGGGCTTGACCTGTTGGGCGATGGACGAGCAGTAACGGTTACGTCCATCAATCGTACACGCGTAGCAGAGGTACCACATCAAGCGGTCCTGACAATATTTCAGCAGTATCCTGAGATACAACAGCGTTTTGCATTACGGCTACGCGAATATATAACGAGTACAGTAGCATTGCAAGCAGACGTGCTTGCAAAAGATACATTCAAGCACATTCCTCTTGCCCCAGTTCGCGCTGAGTCAGCGCGAACTGAGGGCTTACATGCTCTTGTGAGCGATGGTGTGGTCGAGGGAACCGAGGTTCTGCTGATAGACCTGGATAAATGCATTCACTGTAACGAATGTGAAGAGGCGTGTGAACGACGGCATGGACACTCACGCATGAATCGCAAAGGCATGGTCATTGGAAATATCAGTGTCGCTACCGCATGCCGCCAGTGCCAGGACCCGGTATGTTTGTTGTGTAGTCGGGCAGGTATTGCGCGACTCCCCGATGGCGAGGTGTATATCACTGAAAGTTGTATAGGGTGCGGTATCTGCGCGGAACGCTGTCCTTATGGCGCAATCTCAATCATGGATGCAGGGGATACGCAGGTAGAACAATCCACCTGGAAACGCTTTAGTGCAATCTTCACGCAAGGCATCATCAAAGAGCGTAAACGCGCTGCCTTACCTGTACTCAATGGAGTGGCGGCTCCAGCGACAGGAGTCAATGTTGCTTTTGGGCCACTTGATCGACCGCGTGATGGCTATGAGGAGTTACGTAAGAAAATCGCTGTGAAGTGTGACCTGTGCGCTGGTTACAAGGACCAGGCATGTGTGGAGGCGTGTCCCACGGGAGCAGCTATTCGGGTCCAACCAACGGTGTTCTTTGGTTCAACGGAAGAAATATTACAGCCACGATAATAGGCATGGAGAATAGATGGTATGGCAATAGTAAGCGAACAGCAAAAGCCTCCTGTAGTACGAAGGATATGGAAGACACCCTTGACACCTGTGGCGTGGTTCTGGCTTGTGCTCTCAATTTTACTCTATGGCGGTGTCTATTTATGGTATCTTGCTGGCCTCAAGACGGTGCAGTATCCTGGTCCCTACAACGATCCCTTTCGTTTATTCGGAATTATTGCCTTTGTACTCGTACTATTTGTCGCGGCCTATTCGTTGAGGAGACGCTTTGTACGTGTGTTACCTGGAAGTGTGCAAAGTTGGTTATGGTTGCATACATGGTTTGGCATTATCGCTATCCTGATAGCCTTATTGCATGAAAACTACTTATACATTCTTAACATGAGCATCTCCTCTATTAGACTTTCTATGTTTATTGAGGCCGACGGAGGAACAAGTGCATTGTATGCGCTTATCTTACTGGTTCTAACTGGCGTTGTTGGACGCCTCCTCGATACATGGCTTGCGCGTATCATTGCAGGTGAGGCAAGTAGTAACGGAGTTGGTATTATCCAGGCGGTTGAGGCACGGATACACGAACTGGATTTGTTACTTGAGCGTTTGTATGCGGGTAAATCAGCGGAGTTCAAACAGTATTGTATGCAAGCAAGTAAGCGTTCATTGCCTCAGCCTCAGATTATGCAGGGAGAGCAAGGTGATTTTCAGCAAGCTTACGAGGTGCTCACCAAAAAGGCAACGTTGCAACATTCGCTTCAACGTCAAAGAGGAGCACGACGTATTATTCGAGGGTGGCGTTATGTGCATATTACGATGGCATGTGGGGCACTAGGTGTGATTAGTTTTCATAGTGTGCTAGAGCTAGTAAAGATGGGGCTACAGTTTTTGGGTAGGGGATAAAAAGACATGCAAGATAAAGCAACGCTTTTTCGTGAGCAGGTTACTACACTTATGGCACAGACCTTCGCGTTGGTAAGGGCATGTCCTGCTGGTCATGTCACAACCTATAGCTGGCTTGGCAAGACACTTGGCTATCCTCGTGGAGCGCGGATGATTGGTTGGATAATGAATGAAGCGTCGGTTGAAGGTATACCAGCACAACGTGTAGTGAGCAGCAAAGGTGAGTTGACTGGTAGTTGGGCATTTGGACAACGGGGTAAGATGCGGCAGTTGTTGGAGGCTGAGGGCATTGTCTTCTCCGCTGATGGACATGTAGACCTCAAACGGTATGGTTGGGACCCACTACGTGACCTGAGTGAGGAAGAGCGCACACGCATAATAAGCAATAATGCAACAACTAGTTCCGTCACACCTAGTACACGTCTATTGCACCTCTTACAGAACGATCCTGCATCGCCACTTCGTGAGGCACCAGCGTCTGAGTAAGCTTTTTGTGCCTCATACTGCTCGCCATATCTGTACTCTATTATGTGCGTCTCCTGAAGCAACAAGGCTACCAGCGTGTGACCAGGCAAGGGCGTAGACGGTCGCGAAGTGACCCCCATAGATGAAAGTGCAACTTCCCGTTTGTGGGTCCCACACCTGAACGGTGTTATCGACACCTGCAGAGGCGATGTGCATACCATCAGGCGACCATGCAACGGCTTTTACTGCATCAGTATGCCCTCTATAGGTGAGTAGCGTGTGACCTGTGTACGGGTCCCAGATACGCACAGTTTTGTCATTGCTTGCTGATGCTAGTCGTCTGCTGTCGGGCGACCATGCTAGCGATTGTACAAAATCGCGGTGCTCTCGGTATTCGACGGCATTTGCCTTACCACCATTTTCCTTTGTGTAGTCATACACATAGACAACATCATTTCTCACGCCGATAGCGAGTCGGCTACTATCAGGCGACCATGCCAACGTCTGCACGCCACGACCAAACCAGTCATAGGTACTCAAAGTTTCTCTTGTGTCAGGGTTCCATACGCGAGCAACAACATCGCTTGCCGAAGCAATAAATTTGCCGTTGGAGGACCACGAAACAGCTATCACACCCGCGTGATGGTTGGTGTAGACAGCGAGAGGATCGCCAGTGCTAGCATCCCAAATCTGGGCTGTTCTATCATCACTCCCGGAAACAATACATGTGCTATCAGGCGACCAGCAGATAGAGTAAATGCGCTTTTTCGACCAGAAGCCGCTGTGACCAGCGTACATCGTTTGCGTTATACCAGTCAATGGGTCCCACACTTGTACTGTTTTATCATAACTCGCAGAGGCAATATATGCTCCATTGGGCGACCATGCAAGGGCTGCTATCCAATCGGAGTGTTGCACGTATGTTGTCAATAGTTCACCGAGAGACGGACGTTGTACTGGTGGAGTTTGTACAGTTTGTAGTATTTGGAATGGCTGTACTATTTGCGGTGGTTGAGCTGTTTGTATTGGTGTAAGTGGTTGACCATAGCTCGAAAGGTCCTGTTGCGCTAACGCCTGTAGTTTCTGTTTCACCAGCATCGCATCAGCAGGACGTTTGCTCGCGTCCATATCGAGCATCTGCTTGAGCAGAGATTGTAAGCGGTTGGGTCCTCTCATAAAAAGGGGAGCAAAGAAAAAAGGTTTGAGCGAAGGGTCATCGCCCGTGAGCATCTGATGAAGTATGGCACCAAGGCTATAGATATCAGCACTAGGAGCGGTTTGCGCCTTGCCATACTGCTCTGGCGCGGCATAACCTGGCGACCCAAAGGCTACAGTGTCCCTCGCTTGTCCCGGCTTAAAGTGACGAGCAATGCCAAAGTCAATTAAATAGAGTTGTCCATCGTTAGTACGAAGCACATTATCTGGTTTGAGGTCGCGGAAGATAATCGAAGGTTGGCGTGTATGCAAATAGTTGAGTACGTTACAGAGTTGTATCCCGATCTCAAGAACTTCTTCAAGCGGCAAGGTATCGCCTTTTTGCGTGAGGTATTCTTCAAGCGTTTGACCTTCAATGAAGTCCATGACAAGATACCAGCGCCCATTTTCTGAGAAGTGGTCGTAGATACGTGGCAAGTTAGGATGCATCAATCCTGCCAGCAAGAGGGCTTCACGCTTAAATGCGTCGGTTGCCGCGTTTGCTTCTTGCTGATTTAGCCCCTTCTGGCTCATTTCTTTAATGGCAACGCGTCGGTTGCCCAACTCGGTGTCCTCAGCATTGTAAACGGACCCCATACCACCCTGCCCTAAGCGTGTTAGCAGACGATAGCGTTGTTTTAGTAAGGGAGGTACATTTTGTGTAGGGAGCGCGGCGAGTGCTGATGCGTCTAACGCTTGACCACAAGCAAAACAGGAGAGTGCATGTGGAGTATTTGCCGCTCCACAGACAGGACAAAAAAGCGGAGACGGAATCATCAAAACGAACCTCTTTCCAGTGGGTAACGAACTGGATAAACAATAATACAGACGAGAAGATGTGTCAATAACAAAATGTGATGCCATACTGACTTGATGTGATAAAATCAGACTTATACACATCTAATAGTCCTATGCTTTACATGCACTGCATACAGGTCGGTGTTATAATAAAGTGACGTTTCTTAGGGTGCTGTGCTGAGTATGAGAGGAGTTCTCTCCATCTCCGAATTATAGTGATGAGGGTGGCATTATGGCAAAAAAGATATTGATAATGGACGATGACCCGACTATTGCAGATTTGCTCAAAGAGGCATTAGGGGATGAGGGTTATGAAACATATATGACGACACAGAGCCTACGCTTCTATGATGCTGTGCGTGAACACGATCCCGATCTCATCCTGCTCGATATTATGATGCCATACCTGGATGGGCGCGATGAGTTGAAGCTGATGGGTATGGATATGGCCTCTGGCAAGCTACGTCGTATTCCTGTTATTCTTGTGACAGCTTTTCTGGATGCATATAAAGAGGAAGAGGAGTTTCGTGAGGCGGGCGTTGTGCATATTGTCTACAAGCCGTTCGATCTTGATAAACTCGTTACGTTGGTTCACGCTACCATTGGTGAAGCGGGAGGACGTGCATGAGCAGCACGAGTGATGTGCATGAAGAGACGCCACGTGTACGTGTTGCCCTCGATGCTATGGGTGGTGATAACGCTCCTGGTGAGATAGTCCTGGGGGCGGTGCAGGCCGCGCGTGAATACGGTATTGGCGTGTATCTTGTTGGACGTGAAGAGGCGATACGTGCGGAACTTGCCAAACACGATACACAGGGTCTCGATTTGCCTATTTTGCACACGGACGAAGTGATTGAGATGGATGAGCATCCAGCGAACGCGGTACGACGTAAGAAAAATGCCTCCATGACGCTTGCCTTGCAATTGGTACGCGACGGGAAAGCGGTGGGAGCCGTTTCTGCAGGCAATAGTGGTGCCATGCTAGCGGCTTCGTTGTTTACGCTGAAGCGTATTCAAGGTGTAGAACGGCCTGCGCTTGGTGGAGTGCTACCAGCAAAAAATGGCCCATGTCTTGTAATTGATATGGGAGCAAACACCGATTGTAAGCCGGAATATTTACAACAATTTGCCCTGATGGGGTCGCTCTATATGGAGCGCGTCTTTCAAATGAAGGCACCACGCGTCGGGCTGCTCGCCAATGGTGAGGAAGAGAGCAAGGGCAATCAGCAAGTTGTTGAGGCACATCAATTGCTCAAGAGCAATGCAGCGACACTGGGCATCAATTTTATTGGCAATGTTGAAGGACGCGATATTCCTGCAAATGGGGCCGATGTGGTGGTATGCGATGGTTTCGTGGGAAACGTGGTGCTCAAGTTAAGCGAGGGACTAGCTGAAACACTACTCAGTTTGATTCGCACACAAATGACCAGTTCACTGGTAAGCAAGCTTGCGGCGGCTGTGTTGCGCCCTGGCTTGCGAAAGGTCTTTCGGCGCATGGATTACGCGGAGTATGGTGGTGTACCTTTGTTGGGAGTAAATGGTTCTGCTATCGTTTCGCACGGACGTTCAAACGCAAAGGCCATTAAGAACGCATTGCGTGTGGCACGACAGACGGAGGAAACAGGCGTTGTGGCTGCCATTGCCGAGGGCTTAGCGAAACTGCATACAGAAGTCTAAATAAAAGAATAGCTGGGGTATGATGCTATCGCGTCATACCCCAGCTATTCTTTATAGTCCGCTTTTTTCTGGCGTTTGGCAACGCCACCAAGCTTGCCGATACGACTCCCCACGCTGATGCAGGGCAAAAATATGTAAGTGTATGCAGAGTAGCGTTGGAACGCTCGTGTAGATTCCCCCCGGTTTCCCACGAGTATCCATTAAAGCGCAACACATCCCCCCGGAAAGGTGTCACTACACTTTTACTATGACCAGTCCGTTAAAAGTCAAATATGTAAAAGTATATCTTTTGTGGATAAGACGATCCAACGCCGCTAAACAATCTGCTCATAAAGTATACTGTAAAAACTCTTTTTTTGTCAATAAACAGAATAGACTAGCAACAAAAAAGGGGTAATAGTGTCCGCTACAATGCGAGATCGCCAGTGCGTCGAATGGGAAGGCGGTCGGATGGTTTGGGGACATAGTTGGGATATTTGCGTTCGACGCGCCATTGCGCGCGTCGCAATTTTGCTTCGAGAAATTCTAGCGAGAGGCGATGATAAATCTCTTCCCACTGGTCGAGAACCTGAACACGATCATGCTTGGCGATGATTCTCAGGCTTTCAGCACCCATTTGTGTACGCAAATTGGCGTTGGTAGCTAACACGTCCATATACTGAGCCATTTCGTCGCTATCACCACGCTTAAACAGGAAGCCATTTTTCTCATGATGCACAAGTTCAGGTAATGCGTAAGCATTCGCGGCAATCACGGGTAAGCCACACGCCATTGCCTCCATTGTCGCCAAACTCTGTAAGTCAGCTTCAGAGGGAATAACAAAAAAGTCTGAAGCACGACGTAGAGCCAACAAGTCAGCGTCACGCACATAGCCTAGAAAGCTAACGCGATCTTCTATATTGAGTTCAGCAACCTGGGAGCGTAATTCTTGCTCAGCAGGGCCGGTGCTCACCAATGCAACGTGTCCATTGTTGTGCATTTTTGCCACTGCATCGATCAGCACATTGACACGCTTCTCCTCGCTCAAACGATTGACGTGGAGAATAAGTGGCTTATCTTCAGGTAGATTGAAGCGTTTGCGGATAAGCGGATCGCGTGGACCCGGAGTAAATTTTTTCAGGTCAATGCCGTTGGAAATGGCCTTCGCCGGTGCGCGTAGCCCATGATCGTAGAGCAATTTCAGCGCGGTCATCGTTGGCGCGGTTACATATTCGCAACGATTACAGAAATTGACCAGATATGAATAGGTTACGTTGCTAAAATATTTGCCAATAAAAGGGTCAGAGGTCAACGAACGGCTCATATTAATAGGTAAATAATGGTTTGTTGCAATGACTGGCTTTCGCAGCCCTCCGGCCAAAATTTGGGCGATATTGCCAAGGACAACAGGGGAATGAATATGAATGATATCGGGTTCGCTTTTTTTAATCAAGTTACGCATCGGCATAAACGGCAGGAACGGAATGCGTAGTTCTTTATAAGCAGGCCATTCAAACGAGGAGAAGCGGTAGACGCGCACACCTTGTTCGAGACGACGTGCATCGCGCATACCATAACTGGGAGCGACGACCCATACTTGATGCCCACGCTGCACAAAATCAACGGCGAAGTTATGCGTAACGGTTGGTACGCCGCCAATCATCGGTGGGTATTGATCGGTCACGATCATAATATGCATGGCTATCGCTCACTTCTTAACGTACTTTCATTCTGTACGAGTCTAATATATCACACCCTCGTTTGTATCCACTGAACGAGGATGTGATACATCAGGCCAGTACAACCGACATTATGACTCGGCAGGAGTCTCTGGTGTTGCTTCTGATGCGGGAGCAGCGGCCTCGGTTGCGGCAGCATTAGCTTCTGCAACCTCAGCACGAGTTGAGGCAACTTTAGCGATAGGCTCTTCTGCGTCTGTTATAAGAGTGAAGCCTTGTGGCAATTTCACGTCGCCTGCACGCAACATGCCATCAATTTCTGTTATTGTCGAGATATCAACATCGACATTATCAACGATGTCAGAGGCCAGACATTCGACATCAAGTGCATCGACGAGGTGAAGAAGCACACCACCGTCATTTTTGACAGCAGGGGACTCACCGATGAAGTTCAAAGGAATCTTCATGGTCATACGCTCGGTCAAGCTGACACGGGAAAAGTCTACGTGAATAATCTTACCAGATTTGGGAGCGTGCTCGACGTGGCGAATGAGTGCTGTTTGTACGGTGGCGTCGGGCATCTTCAAAGTAAGCAGACTGGTTGAGTGGTGTGCTCTGCGGAGTCTGTCGAACAGGACTGCATCAATCTGTACGGCCTGTGATGGCTCGTTGTGGCCTGTGATGTTCGCAGGAATAATACCAGCTTTTCGGAGCCTCTTGGTTTTCTTGCCCATCACTTCTCGTGGGGCTATCTCTAATTCTACTTTATCTGCCATAGTGGACATTCCTCTTTCTAACAAACGACTAAGAATTTTCTCAAGTATACACCCTTCCCGTTTTCGTGCAAAGGGGTAATAGGGGTTATCTTTTTAGGTGTTTCTGCTATTGACACGTTTTCTACGCTCTACGAGCTTCCCTTTTTGCTCTTCTCGTGCGGAAAAACTCGCGCAACGCATCAATGGCTAACGTGTTAGGAACATCGCTAGCTTGTAGCCAACCCTTGCGTGCAATTCCTATACCATAACGCATTACGTCCAATCCTGCAAGTGCATGAGCATCGGGGTCCACAGGAATGCTGACACCTTTGTCGCGTGCCTTATGCACCAGACGCCAATCAAGATCGAGGCGCGAAGGATGGGCGTTGATCTCAATACACACATCCTTCGCCGCCGCCGCATCAATCACCGCTTCCATATTCAATTCGTAGCCTGGACGCCCAAGCAAAATACGTCCAGTGGGATGCCCAATAATATCGACATAGGGGTTAGCGATGGCATGCAGCATCCGTTGCGTCTGCTCTTCTGGTGAAAGAGTAAAATTGCTGTGAATGGAGGCGACGACAAAATCGAGACTGGCAAGCGTCTCGTCATCAAAATCCATTGACCCATCGCGCAGAATATCACACTCGGTCCCTTTAAGAATGTAAAAGCGACCAGCAAACTCTTCGTTAAGACGATCAACCTCTTCGCCCTGTTTACGCAAACGTTCTTCATTTAAGCCGTTCGCGTAAGCAGCTAATTTGCTATGATCGGTCAAACCAAGATATTCATAGCCACGCTCCATACACGCTTCGGCCATCTCACGAATGGTATTTTGTCCATCGCTCCATGTCGAGTGGGCATGAAGGATGCCGCGAATGTCGCTAGCCTGAAGGAGCTTTGGCAGTTTGTGTTGCGCGGCGGCTTCAATCTCGCCCATATCTTCGCGCAGTTCAGGCTCGACATAATCCATGCCAAGGACAGCATAAATATCTGCCTCGTCTTTACAGGGAATGAGTTCGCCCTGTGAGTCTTTGCCCTTGAATAAACCATAGTCGTTGATAGTGATGTTCATGCTTAAGGCGCGACGCCGTAGCGGAATGTGATGTTCACGTGAACCACTAAAGTGGTGCAAGGTGTAGGGAAACTGACTATCATTGACGAGACGCAGGTCCATTGCGATACCACTACTGAGCACAACGCTCGACTTGGTATCACCTTTGCCAGTGATCGCTTGCACCGAGGGCTGTTTCGTGAAGAAGTCCATAATCGCGGTACGTACTTCGGTAGGAGCATCATCCGCCACACTCAACACCATGTCAATATCCTTGACCGTCTCACGGCGGCGGCGTAGGCTTCCAGCAACCTGTAGACGTACAACACCCGGAAGGGTTACGAGCGCGGTGCGTATCTGCTCTGCCTCGTCCTCTGCTACTGGATATAAAAAGCGGCCAGCGTGTTGCGAGAGCAGTTCAATTCCTTGCAATATCTTATCTTGTGTCTTTTTACCAAAACCAGGAATATGAGCCACTTTGTCATCTTTACATGCTTGCTCTAGTTCAGCAATACTGTTGACATGCAGTTCCTCATAAATAGCGTTGATTTTCTTGGGACCCACACCAGCTATTCGTAGCATCTCAAGTTTGACAGGTGGTGTGTTGGCGCGTAGTTCATCATAAAAAGCGATGTGCCCTGTCTCAACAGCCTCTTCGATGCGCTTAATCGTGCCTGGCCCCAGTCCAGGTGTCCCTTTGAGTTTATTTTCACGCACGAGATAGGCAACATCGCCGTCAAGGGAACCGAGCGCGCGCGCCGCGTTCTCATAGGCCCGAACCTCAAAAACACTACTCTTTTCTTTGAGTGCGAGTAGCGTGGCAATCTCTTCTAAGAGCGTGACGATCTGGTTTTTATCCATGAATAACCTCACGGTTCTTGTTTATTGTATAATTTTACGTTAAGCGCAAATCGAAAAATTCTGGTGGGTGCGTTGTGACCTCAAACGGATTGCGCCCTTTTAGGTCTCGATTGAGATAGCGTTTGCAATCGAAGTGGACAACAAGCCAGCAATACAATTCAGTCGTGACAAAAACGGCGTCCCATGGCTTTTCTTCGCCCATTGTCAACGTCTGATTGCAGACAAAACAGCGTGCCAGCCCTGCCTCGACCGCCTTCTCAAACCATAGCGCAACAAACTGGTGCATATCGTCCAACAGCATCATGTCCAGGCTCTCTTCGGGATAGCCAAATAGTACAGGATCGGGACATTCGCGGAAGTCAGAACTTGCGCGACTCAAGGCTACAATAGGTGCCTTGACGGTAATTTTGATTTCGTCTTCATCTCCATCATATGATGCAAGCACAGCATCGGTCAGTAGTAAGCCCTCACGAGCAAACCAGGAGAGTAGTTCGTTTCGCATACAGCTATTTTACCATGTGTTGTATAGAGCGAAACAGGAGACAAGCAATGGCACTCGCAAGGGGCAATACTGTCCAAATAACAAGATTGCCTCTTGCGGATGCCCTTGTCTCCATTGGTGCAAGTTTCCCCTTGACCCGCCCTCGCCGATGAGTGTGATCCTACATCTGGTAGTACACGATACGCGATACAAAGTACGCGTGTAACAATACTGGGCATAACAATTGTAGGCCTACCCTGCCCCTAGGTAAGGATTACAGATTATCAGTCTGTTTTTGCAACTTGAAGCAGTTGCCGCCGATGTTCGCTATCACACTCACTGACTACCAACTTGCTAATACCACGCACTACTATAAACAAAAACGATTATCTGTAGGGACCGCTCACGCTCTCGCGATGAAGCGTCCTACAGGCCCTATCCTGATTATTTGGTTAAAGAACATCATTGGTGCATCCGCCACGTTTGCAGGACCTCGAATTCATTGCGCCCCTGGACGAGCGAAGCAAGGTCCAGTCTCCACACAGGACAGGTTCGCAACGCTCACGCATGGGCGCAATCAATTGCCGCCCCTACCGAGAAATGTTCTCCTTCGTCCTTACCCGATGCACCAATCATCGGCCTCTATCTATTCCAAGAGGTCGGTTGACCAATTTTTGCTTTGAATGGCGGTATCGAGTTCGCGGCGTTGACGTGCAAGGTCGTCCAATTGACGACGAAGAGCAGGCACATCGACCGTCGAAACCTTACGAATTTCGGACCGTCCATAGCGGTCGATACGATTAGACGCAGTTTCTGCCATGCTATCAATCGTACTGTGATGAAGTGACAAGACATCACGTTGGGCAATAGCGTCGGCAAGTGAGATTCCTTCAGTGAAAACGGTTTGCATATTGGTGCGATTGATGCGTTTAATCAAATTCAGCAACTGACTCAACAATTGGTCTAATTCGCTGAGCAACTCTTGTGGATTTTCGGGTGGTTGCTCACCCTCCTGAATGAGTGCGCTTTGCATGAGTCTTGTACGCAATTGAGCAACTCGCTTCTGAACATCAGCCCGTAGTACAAGAGCTTCGGCAAGTTTCATAGCCACCTCTTTGCTGATGATTTACAGCTTTTTTACCAGACAAATCTTATTCTGTTTGCGATTTGTAAACTACAAAAAGTATACTTAGAGACAAGTCTATTGTCAAGTCTTTTTCTTTGCATACATAAAATTCTTGCTTAAATATGACAAGGAGTGGTAAATATAGAACGTATACTTACTTTTAGACATATGTTCAAGAAAGGACACGCACATGAAGTTTGCAATTGATATTCCAAATCATACGGGTGATTATGCTGATGTGCGACTTGTCGCGGAGGTTGCACATGAGGCTGAGGAGGCTGGGTGGGATGGTTTCTTCGTCTGGGACCATATCGGAGCGAACTGGGGAGAGTCGTATGTGAGTGACCCGTGGATTATGCTGACTGCCATTGCACTAAAAACTGAGCACATAAAGATTGGTCCAATGGTAACACCAATACCACGGAGGCGTCCCTGGAAACTTGCACGCGAGGTTGTCACGCTTGATAATCTCACAAACGGTCGTCTAGTGCTGGGGGTTGGTATTGGTGGAGGCGCAGAGTACACAGGATATCATGAGCCTGGAAGCGACAAAGAACATGGTGCAATGCTTGACGAAGGGCTTGAGGTATTGATACATCTATGGAGTGGTGAGGCGTTCGATTATCATGGTCAATATTACCAGCTTGACAACATTCGCCATCTGCCTCGACCGGTACAACAACCACGTATCCCCATTTGGGTCGCAGGCTATTGGCCCAACAAAAAGCCTATGCAACGTGCCGCGCAATGGGATGGAGTGTTTCCATTGGGAAAGGATTTAGGCTTTAATGAGCAGATGAGTCCAACCTTGATACATGAATGTCTCGCTTACATTCGAGCACAACAATCCCCTGAACGAGCATCACAACCATACGATGTCCTACATTGGGGACTGCTTGATGGCAAAGACAATGCCGCCAATTCCGCCCTCGTCGAAACATACGAAGATGCTGGTGTTACATGGTGGGTCGAAAATATCTGTTGGGAACGCGGTTCACTACAAGAGCAACGCGAATATATTCGCAAAGGACCTCCTCGGCGGTAGTACTATTGGGAGCAAGCGTCTTAGCGCATAATGTAAGCAGGACAAGGCACGAAAATATAATGGTGCAAATGACACTAGCGCGATATCTCAACATGGTGTATTCTTCGCTAAAATGCCCACTCTGTTTCTTGAAAGGGAACAAGATAACATGGCCGTTATAGAACAGGGAGAACCCCAAAAGGAAGAACTGCTCCCGCTAGATAAGAAAGTAATATTCCTGCCTAAATTGCGCTGGCGACAAATCTTTGCTATCAGTATTTTCTGGCTTGCACTCAATTTTCACTGGTCCGCACTTGGTATTATTATTCTTCCCAGTCAAGTATTTAAGCTTGTTGGTGTGGCACAGCAAGGTGAGGCGCTTGCGTTTATCCTGGTTCCTGGTGCCTTTATCTCGCTCTTTGCCAATCCGCTTTTCGGAATGTTGAGCGATGAGACGCGTGGTCGTTTCGCACGTTTCGGTCGTCGGCGTCCCTATATCCTGCTGGGAACACTTGTAAACGTTGGCGCACTCGCGTGGATGGCTTTTGCTCACGATATTGTCTCGCTTGCCGTGGCTTATGCCCTCATTCAATTTTCCAATAATGCGGCAACCGCGCCATTCCATGCCTTACTTCCTGACATTGTGCCAAGAGAGCAACGTGGCCTAGCTTCTGGTGTGATGGGCCTCCTTGCAACCATCGGCTCGATCAGTGGTGTGATACTGGCTGGCATTTTTATTGACGCTTCAAAACCAACAGCAGCCTATCAGCAAGGTCTGTGGCTTACCTACGGTGTCATCATAGCTGTTATGTTGACGATGATGTTGATTACGATTTTATCGGTCAAGGAACGCGATAGTATGTCGAGTCAAGTCGCGGAACAAGAACGTTTGGAGGCTCTGCTTCATTCCCCCGTCATACCACCTGTCTGGTATGCATGGCTGACGCGCAAGATGGTATACAATATTTTTGGTACAGTGCTGGCGGTAGGGATTGCATGGGGCATTATGGCGATTTGGAATATTTTGCATTTGGAAAATATACACATCAATAACGATGTACAACAGGTTGTCTTAGAAGCTGTTGCCACGATTGGTATTCTACGCCTCTTTGATTTTAATCCGCGCCGCGACCCCGATTTTGCCTGGGTGCTCTTGACACGTCTTGTAATGACGCTTGGCATCTACACAGTACAGGACTTTTTACAATTTTATATGCGAGACGCGGTACATGCGGCACATCCAGAAACGCAAACAACCAATTTTATTATCATCCTTTCGATCACAAGTTTGATTAGTGCCCTTGCCGCTGGCTGGCTTTCGGACCGTTTTGGACGTAAACGTATGGTCTATTTTTCTGGTGGCTTTATGGCGACGGTCGGGCTAATCTTTATCGTGACACACTCTCTACCCATTATCCTTGCCGCTGGTGCCATTTTCGGTCTTGGCTACGGTGCCTATATTAGTGTTGATTGGGCCTTAGTTGCTGATGTCTTGCCTTCACATAAAAATTATGCCCGCGACATGGGCGTATGGAATATCTCGCAATCGTTACCACAGGTTATCGCACCAGTCATTGGTGGTCCCTTGCTTGACCACTTCACACAAACTGGTCATCCCATTCTTGGCTTTCAACTGCTATTTGGAATGGCAATCATCTATTGTCTCGTTGGCACGGTGACAGTCCGCTATATAAGAGGTGTAAAAAGATAAAGGCATAAAAAAAGGTGGGGAAGACATTGAAGTATGTCTTCCCTACCTTTTTTTATGCCTTTATGATCAGTCTAATGTTGCAAGAGATATACATCGGACCAGTCGTTGAAGTACAGGCCACCGGCGTTAAGCGACACACCATGTACCCAAGGGGGAATAACGGCTGCAGTTGCCTGATGGTCGATTGGCAACCAACCCACATCAGTGATGGCGATCTGCTCTGCTTGATTGTAGAGCGCGATACGCTCGTTACCCGTCAATGTCTCGGCCTTAGCAACGGTCTGGTCAAAGGTAGGATTATTCCAGGAACCATTGTTATTTGAGGCACTTGAGGTAAGGTTCAGTGTGAGCCAATCGTAGGGATCGGGGAAGTCCGCACCCCATTGTGTAAAGCCAAACTGAATAGTATGATTCGCTCTATTTGCCGCTGTTTCGTTATTATAGGCAGTTAATTCCACACTACGCATTTTCACTTGCACGCCGAGCGCGGTTTGCCACATCTGCTGCAAAACTGCTGCCTCGTTTGGCGTTACCTGTGAACTGGGATAGGTAAACGTAAACGATGGAGCTTTACTCACATCGGGATAGACCGATTGGAATAGCGATTTTGCTTTTGCAGCGTCAAATGACAGCCCTGCAAAATTAGGCTGATAACCAGGCATACCAGGAGGAATAATGGTTTGCGCGGCTGTCACAGAGTCCTTCAATACGGCATGCACCAGCGTTGGCTTATCTATAGCATAGGCGAATGCTTGTCGAATCGCCACGTTGTTAAATGGTGCCCGTGCATTATCAAAAAACATTAAGTCTGTCTGCAACAATGGGACACGCACAAAGCCCTGAAGACTCTTTGCCTGCAATTGATCTTGAGGCGTAAGGTTCCAGATAAACGAATATTGACCTGCACTATACGACTTGAACGCGGTGGAATTGTCCTTGACAAAAAGCATGTCAACTTCGGTCAGCTTCGTTTTGTTGCCATAATAATGCGGGTTTGGCACAAGCACCATTTGTGCATTGTGATTCCACGTTTTGACCATAAATGGACCCGTTCCAATGCCCATACCCTCAGCATGGTTAGCCCAGTTTCTTTGTCCATACTGGTTAATCAGCTTTTGGTTAAGCGCATAGAAGACCGAGGTAGTAAGGTCTTCAAGAAAATATGGTGTGGGCTGGCTTAGCGTGACTTGCAACGTATGATCGTCGAGAGCCTTGACGCCACTCAGCGTCTTTGATTTCCCGTTAGCAACAGCGTCGGAGCCGACAATAGGGGCTTCAAAAAATGAGGCAATTGGTGAAACCACTTCAGGCAAGAGCGCGCGTGTCCAAGTATAGACATATGCCTGCGCGTTTACGGGTGTACCATCTGAAAATGTGATTCCTGGCTTGATAGCGAACGTGTATGTCTTTTTATCGTCAGAGACATGCCATGTCGCCTGATCTGGAATAACATTCAGATTCTTATCAGAACGTACCAGCCCAGAGTAGATCATACTTACAGCAAGCGCAGAATTCTGATCTGGTCCCGTCGCAGGGTCCAAAGATGCGAGATCGGCAATACCTACATTGGGAAATGTAAGCACCTGCTTAGTGGCTAATGTTGTTCCACCATTTGCAGGTGTCGATGTACTTCCACCACATGCAGCAAGAACGATGGTAAGTAGTGCGAGGAATACAAAGAGCACTGTTGGGGTACGCCTCATACGGGACGCGTACAGTTGCCAACGAGGATACATGGTTTGTGACTCTCTTTCTGGAGGTTGCAAGCAAGGGATGATTGCAAGCAGGGATAAATCTTTCCCGTGATTATATCACTTTTAACAAGAAGCACGAATGGAAGCGGCTGTAGAAACCTTAAATTATGCTGTTGAACAAATTGGTACGGATAGGTGTAGGGACCGCTTCATCGCGTCCTCGTGGCAATCCACCGCCGACACGGACGCGATGAAGCGGTCCCTACAACCAGCATATCCTTATGAAATTGTTAAACAGGATTATTATGTCCTTGTTCGGCTTATATCAAGGTACTAGAGCGTAACAAATCAAGGCCTCTGTAAAATCAAATGGCACAATACATAACTCAAAAGAATATATAGAATAATTTGAAAGCATAGGACAAATGTGATATTGTTGATATAGATGGTCGGAACGTACATAAAATTGCTTGATTACATAACGTAAGGGAATTATCTTTTACCTACCATTTGTTATGTATATCAAGAGAATAAAGCAATGAACAGATGAAGATTTTGTTCATGTGATGAATAAAGAGGAGAGTCGCTCATGTCAGTTGCACAGGAGTTTGTTCAAGCGAACGAACAATACGCCTCAACGTTTCAAAAAGGGGACCTAGCATTGCCACCTGCCCGTAAGGTGGCGATTCTTGTTTGCATGGATGCTCGTATTGATCCAGCACGCGCCCTTGGTCTTGAAGAAGGTGACGCGCATGTTATTCGTAACGCCGGTGGCAGAGCCGCTGATGCATTGCGCTCACTCGTCATTTCGGAAGAATTGCTTGGAACAAAGAGTATCGTGGTCATTCATCATACAGATTGTGGCATGCTCACCTTTAGTAACGATGATATTCATGCAAAGATACAGCAGGACCTGCATACGAGCGCAGACAACATCGACTTTCTTCCATTCACTAATCTGGAACAATCAGTGCGTGACGATGTTGCATTTCTGAGGGAGTCACCACTTATTGCGAAAGATATTGATATTAGTGGTTTCATCTATGACGTACATGATGGCAAAATTCGTCCTGTAACCTAATCCAGGTACACAACGTTGGGGAAGCGGCCCCTCTCGCTTCTCTGATAATTGGACAAATATATTTTTCACTCATAGCAGTAAATAAACAAGTATTAATCACATAACAGGAGAAGAGTACATGTCAGAGAACAAAGGCTACGCACATCCAGAGGCACTTGTAGATGCCGATTGGGTTGAGGCACATTTGAAAGACCCGAAGGTTCGTTTGATCGAGGTTGATGTTGACACGAAGGCATACGAGCAGGGACACATTCCTGGCGCGGTTGGCTTTAATTGGCAGAAAGAGCTACAGGATCAGATTGTACGTGCCCCACTCACTGCAGAGCATTTAGAAGCTTTGCTCAGTAGTGCTGGCGTCAGCAAAGACACAACAATTGTGTTATATGGTGACAACAATAACTGGTTTGCGACCTGGGCATTATGGATTTTTAAGTATTATGGGCACTCCGATGTACGCTTACTTGACGGTGGACGAGTGAAGTGGCTAGCAGACAAGCGGGAAATCACCACGGAGGTTCCTTCCTACCAGTCAACGACCTACAAGGCTGAGGCACCACGCAAAGAAATCCGCATCTTCCGTGATGAGGTTTTGGCAGAGCTTGGACACAATAATGTCGCCCTCGTCGATGTACGCTCCCCTGGTGAGTACAGTGGTGAACTGCTTGCGCCTGCGAATATTCCACAAGAAGGAGCGCAACGCGGTGGACATATCCCTGGTGCCGCGAATGTGCCTTGGGCAACAGCAGTAGGACCCGACGGAACGTTCAAGTCGGCAGAAGAATTGCGTGCCATCTATGAGGGTAAGGGTGTTACACCAGATAAAGAAGTTATCACCTATTGCCGTATCGGTGAGCGCAGCAGCCACACATGGTTCGCGCTGAACTACTTGCTGGGCTATCCTGATGTACGCAACTACGATGGTTCCTGGACCGAGTGGGGGAGTTTGATTGGCGCACCAATCGAGCGTTAATATGTAGTAAACAAAAGGCACTGGATGCGATAATCGCGTCCAGTGCCTTTTGTCTATTTATGGCTAGCTATCAACTTTTTTCGATGATTAACAGGCCAGTCTCTTCTTCCTTGCCCACCACTACTGGTACTGTCGTACTTCCGTCAATCTTCATGCAGTAATCGAGATCGTGACCAAGATTTATTGCGATGATTGATTGCGCGGCATGTGCAACATCGACGAGCTTGGGTGGCGCGAACGCTTCGTAGAGTGCTTGTGCCGCTCGTATATCGTCCGCTATTTCAATAGTGGGACGCTGTCGCTGTACCTCAAGTGCTAAATAGCCCGCGCAGGTTGCATCATCAAGGGCAAAATAATCGGATTCGGCGGCGCATACTATAATAACATTACTGCTTTTTTCGTGTGCGAGGGCAAGAGCATGTGCGGTAACAGCATGAGCATTATAGAAGCAGCCTGCAAGTCGCGTACTGCTCTTGGGGCATGCATAGAATGCGCGTGTGCCGTTGGTTGTCGTTAAAATGAGTTCACGGCCACGCAGGTCCACTTGTGCGAACTGGGCAGGAGAGTTACCGTAGTCAAATCCTGCGACAGGCAAACCATGACGTTCGCCGCAGAGTAAACGTTGAGAAAATATTTTTGCCGCACCACGAGCTTGCTCTAACGAGTTAGCCGCATAGACGCGTGTAGCTCCACTATCGAAAACCGTGGTTAAGGTTGTAGTCGCACGAATGACATCGATCACAATATAGATATCGTTGGCATGCGTTTCAACAACAGACATGTCCACCGGATTAAAAAAAATGCGTAGTTGCACAATACCTTCCTACACTAATATTTTTCGAGCACTCATCTTGTACCCGTTGGAATTGTACCACCATCTTGCACAACCGCGCCTGAGCTTCGTGTATGCGTGGTATGATAGAGGCGATTATCACCACGCACACTGATGTGCTGTACACAGTTCTGTTACTAGAAGGAGTATAGATTATGGTTGCTTCTCAGTCTCCGAATATGACTGACTACGAAGCCGAGTATCGCAACTTTCAGCTTGACGTACCAGAATATTTCAACTTTGCCGCTGATGTCATCGACAAATACGCCCAAATTCCCGACAAAGAGGCTATGCTTTGGATAGGGCAGCATGGTGAAGAACGCCATCTCACCTTCGCGCATTTCTCCGACGCCTCCAGCCGCGCTGCCAATGCGTTCTCCGCATTAGGATTGCACAAAGGCGATCCTGTCCTGATGATGCTCCCCCGTATCCCCGAATGGTGGGAATCGATCTTAGGATTAATACGTCTCGGTGCTATTCCCATTCCTTGCACCACGCTCCTTACCCCCAAAGACATCCAGTTCCGCGCTGATATTGCTCAACCCGTCGCTATCATTACCGACCACGAAGGCGCGGCAAAGTTTGACCAAGTGCGTGCCGACTGTCCGACCATCAAGTACGCTATCTTAGCAGATGAGGCCAATTACGATACGAGCGGACACGAAGGGTGGACAGACTACAGGCACATCGTTAGCGAAGCCTCGCCAGAGTTCACTGGCCCCAAAACTCGTAGCGATGATCCATGCCTCGTCTACTTCACTTCCGGCACGGTCGGCTATCCCAAAATGGTTCTCCATACCCAGGCTAGTTACCCTATCGGGCATGTTATCACGGGCAAATACTGGCTCGACGTGCATGAGAATGATCTTGTCTGGAACCTTTCCGAAGCGGGATGGGCAAAGTTCTCGTGGAGCAATCTGTTCGGTCCTTGGAGTCAAGGTACAGCCATGTTCACGCAGGATGCGCGCGGTAAGTTCAATCCCATAGAGACGCTCGAAACACTCAACAAATATCCCGTTACAACGCTCTGTGCGCCGCCGACCGTCTACCGTATACTCGTCCTCGACGAGCCAATGGCCTACATGGAAGCACATCCACCTAAAGCACTACGCTACTGCGTAGGTGCTGGTGAACCGCTCAACCCCGAAGTCATTAAGATTTGGCAGGATAAGACCGGAATGACCATCCGCGATGGCTACGGGCAGACCGAAACGGTCTTGTTATGTGGCAACTTCCCACCTCTCACGGTCAAGCCTGGCTCAATGGGTAAGCCTTCCCCTGGCTTTGTGGTCAGTGTGATTGACGATAACGGCAACGAACTGCCACCCAATAAAGAAGGCGACATTGCCGTGCGCGTCAAGCCCAAACGTCCGACATGGATGTTCAAAGAGTACTGGCGCAACCCTGAAGCAACGCAAGCATGTATCCGTGGAGATTGGTATATCACCGGAGACCGTGCGTATAAAGACGAGGACGGTTATTTCTGGTTCGTAGGCCGAGCCGATGATGTCATTATCAGTGCGGGCTATCGCATTGGCCCTTTCGAGGTCGAGAGTGCCTTAAAGGAGCATCCAGCCGTTGCGGAGTCGGCGGTCATTGCTAGCCCCGATGCCATGCGTGGCGAAATTGTCAAAGCCTATGTCATTCCTGCGCCTGGCTATACTCCCTCACCGGAGTTGGCGACCGAGTTACAGGATTACGTGAAAAAAGTGACCGCCCCATATAAGTACCCACGCGAGATCGAATTCGTGGATAGCTTACCCAAAACGATCTCCGGTAAAATCCGTCGAGTCGAGTTGAGAGAGATGGAGCGGCAGAAGAAGCAAGCTCAGTAAACTACGCTGCGAGATATTATTGTACCTAGCAGAGGAGATGGCAAATGTCACCTCCTCTGCTAGGTTTTGCCAACCGTCCTGACACTAAACTTTTTCACATACCATTTCAGCTCTATTCTTGTTTTGAACTCATCTACCAAAAGTAAAAACGTGATAAAATAGGGAAAACTGATAGTACCTATCATATCCTCACGAAATATTCCATCACCAACCTCGCCGCCGCACCAACAGCCTACCGCGTCCTGCTTGCAGCAGGCGAAGAGGCCGCGCGTCAAATTCAAGGCCGGATACGGGTAGCGCACAGTGCAGGGGAACCGCTTAATCCAGAGGTCATACGCTGCTACCTCACAGGCGATACCGCAGAAATGAGTGCTGATGGAACCTTCACCTTTATTGGTCGTGCCAATGACGTTATCACCTCGGCAGGCTATCGCATTGGACCATTCGACGTAGAGAGTTGTCTGCTCGAACATCCAGCCGTTGCGGAATTGGCAGCAGTTGGCAAACCCGATGCAGAGCGAACAGAGTTGGTCAAGGCATTCGTTGTTCTGCGCTCAAGCTATGCGCCAAGTGATGAATTAGCACACGAGCTAGAGCAGTTCGTCAAACAACGTCTCTCGGCACATGCCTATCCACGTGAGATTGAGCTTGTGGATGCATTACCCAAAACGCCGAGCGGTAAAATTCAACGTTTTCTCCTTCGTCAGCAAGAGGTAGAGAAGATGAAAGCAACTCAAGAATAGTAACAAAGCATACTAGACTTGTCGCGGAGTCACTTGAAGGAAACTACGTCGTTCCGCCTAGTAATCGGTCATATTTGGAGCTTTCGCCATAAAACGCTCCCTTGTTAAGAAAATGTGTATGAAGAGATACATAACAACGGCTTTGTTGGGCTATCGTCTAGCTGGATCATATCATGAAAGCACGGTCTGGTAGAGCGAATAACACGAGAGAGGCAGGTGGCTTGTATTCGACGAATACAAGCCACCTGCCTCTCTCGTGTTTGTTACGTCAGTGGATATTAGCCCCCGACATAGCCAATGATGTCGCTTCCACCTTGCGTGGCGAATGACGAGACCCCATTGGTGTTGAAGTAGATGGGACGCTCCGCAACAAAGACCCCGGAGGTCGTCTGCACCGTCATCGAAAACGCATTCGCGTTACTGTTGGTGCCTGCTTGAAAGGTGCTTTGGACCAGCGAGGCAAGGTCCTCCGTAAAGCGCGCATTGGCCGGAACCGACACGGTTTGCACGTAGGACTGACCCATGCCATTGACCAACGTGATCGAAATGCTTTCCGCACTCCCCGTCGGGTTCTGGATCGTCAACCAATCGTTATAGCCCGTGTTGGCATAGCCTTCCGCGAAACTATAGGAGGTGTGCGATGCTGGCCCCACCTGTCCCAGCACATCGGTCCCCCCCACCGAAGCGGTCACTCGTCCGTTGGTGAGAGTATGTTTGTACGTGAAGTACATCTCACGCTGTACCACAATGTTCGCGCCCGTTGCCGTGACCTCCGCCGAGACTTCGGGTGAGGAGCCAGCAAAGGTATTGTTCGCGTTGACATTCCACACCGTCTGACTTTGTGCGCCGAGCGTGAGCGTGTAGGTCTTGGTGACCCCCGTCTTCGACTTCAGCGTGATGTTCACCGTCGCCGAGGTCTTGGCCGGATCGAGATTGGCAATGGTGAGGTTCTCCTGAGTGGTGTTGCCTGTATAGCCTTCCGCAAAGAGCCAGTCGGGGGCAACGTTGGAGGCTCCCAACATGTCAAAGGCACCAGAGACGGGGGAGCCGTTTACCGACATTCCCGTGAAGTACGTTGAGCGTTCCACCAGCACTGGTTGGTTGGATGTGACCACAGCAGCAACATGTGCTGGCAGAGCAATCGCGCCTGAACTGAGAGTGCCACGTGCATTGGCTGGAACGGTCGCCGATTGTGTTCCAGCAACCTTCCCATTGAGGTAATAATTCACCGTCACACTTGCGGCCGTGGTGTTGGGATTGAGCACGGTCAGGTAGGATGCAACACTCGCAGAACTTTGTACATCGGCAAAGTAGGAAGTGGTGTGCAATTGTGTCGAGCCAAGCACATCGGTGCCACTGGAAATGCCGTGGAAGTTCATGAAGTAGATGGGTCGTTCCACCACGACGCCGCTACAATTCGGGGTCACAATTCCATTGACTGTCACCACGGCAGCCACGTTCGCCGCATTCGAGGACGAGTCGGCGTACCCAATATCCCCATTGGCCGATTCGGTTAAGCGACTATAGGGGTTGACCGCGATGGCAACCGACTTGCTCGTGGGCGTGCCCCCATCAGGAGTGTAGTCGTAACGAATGTTGGCGGCACATGCCGTTGCCGACGTATTTTCCACCGTGAGGTACTCGCGGAAGCCTTTGCCGATGCGTCCCTCTGCGAAATACCATGTCTTGTTCGAGGGACCAGGAGGCGTGTTTGGCGCGTGATTAAGAGTCGCCGTTGGTGTGGGAGTAGGGACGCTCACCCCAGTACTGGAGCCATGCCCCAACCCGAAACGGGTGCTAGTCGCGCTGATGCCTCCATTTGTCCAGTCAATTTCTACCAACTGACGGGTGTTCTGGAGCGCGGGTAGCGTCGCCACGATTTTTAAGGTGCTAGTAGAAATGACATTTCCGGCGTCCCCAACATAGACATAGCGGCCAGAGAGGTCATTCAAGACCCAACCTTCGCGCTCACAGTAGGTCTGACAAGAACCTGAGAAGCCAGCTAGTGAGCCGAGCTTGATGCTGGCAACAAACTTTGGTGCTGAGGCTGGGAGGCCACTGATATCATAGACTTCGAGTTGGTCAAGAGGTGCATCCATGACATACACGCGCTTCTCATCAGGTGAGAGGGAGATGCCATGACTTGGTGCGGTGCTTGCCGACCATGCACAGGAGCCACTAAATGGAACCGTAAAGAGTGGAGTTTTCTTTACAAGGCTGAGGACCTGAAAACCACAAGTGTTACTGGATGTAGTGAAAATAAGCGAGTGTGAGGCGTTGACGGTGAACGGACGAACACCATTGAGCGTTGGCCCCACGTCAAACGTCTGGTTGTTTGCTGGGTTTACCACATGCACATAGTTATAGTTCTTACCTGTGTAGCCCGTCACATACACTTGAGTTCCATCCAGCGACGCCGCAGCGTTATGGGCATCAGTACCTGTATTGATTGAGCCAATAACGGCACCATTGCCTGCATTAATAATGGAGGTGATACCATCTGAGGAATCTGCACCATGTGTCATGTAAATCTTGGAGCCATCAGGAGTTATGGCGGGCTGATCTACGCCAAAGGGATAGCTAACATTCCATGCAACTTTGTTATGCACAAGATCATAGGCAAGCAGACTACCATGACCGCCAGCACAGACATTGGCACCACAGTACGAAACATAGAGCAAACCACGACTGGGTGAAACTGCGACTCCACGCTTCCCAGTTTCAGGAATAGTAAATTGCTTCACGAGAGCGTGGTTGTTGTCGATGTCGTAGACAAATACCGTCCCATCCTCCACCACGTAGAGCCAATGAGATGTGGTGCTTGCTGCATGAGCATTCTTCGTTGAGTGTGTGCTGCTGAATTGATAAAACACACCGACAACCAAGAGCAAAGCGAAACAAGCCATAAGAACATAGCGTACAGAAAATGCACGTTTAACCATACTGTTTCATTTCCTTCCGTTTTGCTTACAATTTTTTAAAATAGTGTTTAGATGTTGCTCGGACTAAGAGAGTATCTTTTGGTTTAAAGACAATGCTTGAGCATAGTATGAAGTTCTTATATTACACAAAAGAGGAACGAAGTGGTTGTGAAATGGTTAAGAAATACGAGACAGAGTATATAAACCTCTGCTATATTCTTAAATTTAGATTAAACTGATAATCGCATGGTTACATAAATAGGAATATTTCTTGTATTGCATCAAAGTATCCAATTATAGTGATCTACATCTATAATTTTTAGTGCGCTTTGTGGTACACTTCTAAAAAGAAGAGGAGTATTATCATGAACAACACAGCCCTACTCATTATTGACACACAGGTTGGTTTGATTGAGCCAGCATATCAAGGTAAAGAGATACTCGACAATATCAGTATTTTGTTAGCGCAAGCCCATATTACCTGCCTTGATCAAGTGGTAGATGGTTTTGCATCCGATACACACAGTATTACCGTTAAACCGATACACGAGGTTACACTCTCTTGACTATTTCTCTTTCACAGGCAGAAGCACGCAGATTTCTTACGAATTATCACTTCGCCCAAACCGACATCAAAGGCGTCTTTGAGCGGTTGCGTACCGTCCAGTATGACCCGCTTAATCCTGTTGGGCGCAATCCTGATCTTGTCTTTCAGGCGCGTGTTCCTGGCTACCGCGTCGATGACTGGCAACACGTGGCCTATGGCGAACGCGTTCTATACGACTCATGGGACAAGCAGGCCTGTCTTGTGCCTATCAGCGATTGGTCGAAGCGAACATTGATGCGCGAACGCTATGAGCCGTATCATGATCGTGAGATATTAAAAAGCCATGCGGTAGAAGCAACCGCAATTCTGGCAATTCTTGATGCACGAGGCCCTCTCTCATCATTAGAACTCGAAGACCGCGCCAGTTATGGGGAGCGTGGATCGTGGTATGGTTCAACGGTCTCCAAACGTATTCTACGCGCGCTCTGGGCAAGTGGGCGACTCGTCACGCATCATCGTAAGAGTGGGCGACACTACTACGACCGTCCTGAACGTGTCATTCCTGCTCAGCACTACAATGAACTCCCGCTTATGGATGAGAATGCATATCATCATTGGATTATGACGCAGCGCGTCAAGGCAATGGGTCTCTTGCGTCCAATGGCAGAAGCGTGTATCTGGAGTGCTTGTGGCGATGCGTCAATACGTAAACGCGCCCTTGCTCATCTTGTAGAAGAGGGAGTAGTAACGCCTTTACATATCGAGGGTAAGACGTGGACATACTATATACTTACTGATCTGCTCCCTACACTCAATCGAGAACTTCTAAAACCACGCATGATATTCCTGGGTCCACTCGACAGCATTTTATGGGATCGCAAAGCTGTTCAACATATCTTCGACTTTGACTACATCTGGGAGGTTTATAAACCGTTCGCGCAGCGTCGTTGGGGCTATTACGTGTTGCCTGTATTCTACAAAGACCGCTTCGTCGCTCGCTTCGATTCGCGCCTTGAGAAGGGGATATGGACCATCACAAACTGGTGGTGGGAACCCGATGTGGAAGTAAATGATGAACTATTGGCGGCATGGCACTGTGCCAAGACAGATTTTTTATCGTATCTTCAAACTCAGGAATTTAATGCCGCTTCTAGTATGTTTCCTATGATGCACGATACACGTGCGACATAAGCAGAAGACACGTAAATACAACGTATAGGAGCATATAAATTATGAGTACACCGAACGAGCAAGCAACTAAGGGTAAGGTAAAAGTTGGCGATGCCGCACCGGACTTTACGCTTCCATCACAAACAGGCACTATGGTAAGCCTGAAGAATTTCCTGGGCAAGAGGAATATTGTCCTGTATTTTTACCCGAAAGATAACTCACCAGGATGCACCACCGAAGCATGTTCTTTCCGTGATAGTTATGAGGTATTCAAAGATGCTGGTGCGGATGTTATTGGTATTAGCTCTGATACACCGGAGTCACATCAGCAGTTCGCCAAGCAGCACCATCTCCCATTTACTCTGTTGAGCGACGCGAATGGTGCCATCAGAAAACGTTACGGCGTACCTACTACGCTCGGCCTATTACCGGGACGCGTCACCTACATCATCGACAAGCAGGGCATCGTGCGCCACATCTTTTCCTCACAATTCACACCCGAAAAACACATCACCGAAGCACTTAAAACGTTACAAACGTTAGGGTAGTGGTATACATGGGTAAGGAGAAGGCCTGTACAAGTCAATAGTTGACTTGTACAGGCCTTCTCCTTACCCATGTATATATCCCGTTCATTTTTTCTAACCTCTTACAAACGTGACCGTATGGTATAATAAGGTGAAATATTTTAAGCACAAATACGTGGATATAGACACTCCACTCATTCATAGTATAGATAAGCAGTTGCCATGTGGCAGGAGAATAGATTTTTATGCAGTTACTTGGGAAACTTTTGGGCGACCCCAATAAACGAGACCTCAAGGTCATCGACCCCATAATAGAAAAAATTAACGCACTCGAACCAGCAATCAAAAAGCTGAGCGACGAAGAACTCGCGGCCAAAACTGAGCAGTTCCGCGCACAACTTTTCCTCTACCTCAAAGGTGGCATGGTGCTAGAAAACGACTTTGTCGCACTCTTCCGTAGCGTCCTGGACCCTATCGAGCCACTTGTGGAGCAGTGTACTGATGCAGACCTGCATACCGCCGTTACCGACTATCGACAGGTAGTCGAGCGCAGACGGAACCCCGAATACGATTTGCGTGACAATCTACAAGTCACCCTATCTGAACTCTTCGAGCAGTCCTACGAGAAGTTGTCAGCGAAACTTAACATGCTCCGCGTGACAAAGGCAATGGACATCGCCGAAGAGCGACAGGAGTGGCCCGACGAGTCAAAAGACCCCAGAGTAGCCACCCTCACACTGTTGACAAAAGCCGAACCTCTATTGCAAGAGATTGACGAGTCCCAGCTGACAGAGGCGTTTAACACGGAATGGGTACGTTTTGAGGCCGCACGTGCGAACGCAAGCAGTAAAGATGATGGAGCTGACGAGCGACTAGAGAACTTGTTCAACGGAATACTCAAGCGTTTACAAGCGGAGATAGTGGCACTCAGGGCCGAAGGAATGGATAAGAATATTCCTACACTGGTAAAACGCCTTCGCACTGGCAAAACGCTTGACGACCTCTTACCAGAAGCGTTCGCCGTTGTGCGTGAGGCTGGCTGGCGTCGCATCAAGATGCGTCATTATGACGTACAATTAATTGGTGGTGTGGTGCTACACCAGGGCAAAATTGCTGAGATGCGTACTGGCGAGGGCAAAACACTTGTTGCCACGCTACCGACCTACTTGAACGCGCTTACGGGCAAGGGTGTTCATGTCGTCACCGTCAATGATTACCTAGCGCGTCGTGATGCTGAATGGATGAGTAACATTTATAAATTCCTGGGACTCACCGTTGGTATTCTTGTGAACGGAGTTGAACCACAAACGGCAGAGCGTAGGGCTGCGTATCAGGCAGATATCACCTACGGCACAAACAATGAATACGGTTTTGACTATCTGCGCGACAATATGGTGGCGTCGCTCGAACAGGCGGTACAGCGTGAACTCAACTTTGCCATCGTTGACGAGGTTGACAACATCTTGATTGACGAGGCACGTACTCCGCTTATCATCTCTGGTCAAGGGCAAGAGTCAACCGACCAGTATGTCCAGTTCGCGAAATGGGCACCATACCTCAAACCTGAGACCGACTATACCGTTGAGGAGAAGACACGCACCGTCATCTTGACCGATGATGGCATCGAAAAGATTGAAAAGTTGGCTGGTGTCAAGAACATCTATGACGAAAACAACCTTGATCTGACGCGCTATATGGAAAACGCGATCAAGGCGCAAATCATCTTCAAGCGCGACAAAGACTATATTGTGAAGGACGACGAGGTGATCATCGTCGATGAATTCACGGGTCGTCAGATGCCAGGACGCCGCTATAGCGAGGGCTTACACCAGGCGATTGAGGCAAAAGAGGGCGTCAAGGTGCAGCGTGAAAATCATACGCTGGCAACGATCACCTTCCAGAATTTCTTCCGTCTCTACAACAAACTTGGAGGTATGACTGGTACAGCCTTGACGGAGGCGGAAGAATTTCACAAAATCTATAAGCTTGATGTAATGGTTATTCCAACGCATAAGCAGATGATTCGTAAAGACGAAGCGGATTTGATCTACCGAACGACGGACGGCAAATTCAATGCAGTGGTCGAAGAGATCAAAGAGCGACACGAGAAGGGTCAGCCAGTCCTGGTTGGCACGACCTCGGTTGAGACATCAGAGTATCTCGCCACCCTCCTAGACAGGCAGGGCATACCACATCGTGTTCTCAACGCTAAACATCATGAACGTGAAGCACAAATTGTCGCACAGGCCGGTCGTAGCAAAGCGATCACCATAGCCACAAACATGGCTGGTCGTGGTACCGACATTTTGCTTGGTGGCAATCCAGAAGGCTACTTCGAGAGTATTCTACGCACACACGCGGAACACGTCGATTTCATTCGTGATATGCCCACTCGTACACAGGATGAACGCGATGAGAAGGAAGAGGCCATTCAGCAATATCTCAGAGAGATGTCTGAAGAGGAGAAAAGCGATCTCTTCAAACAAAAGGAGCGTGAGTGCAAAGAAGACCATGATCGCGTGATTGCGTTAGGTGGATTGCATATTATCGGTACCGAACGGCACGAGTCGCGCCGTATCGACAACCAGTTACGTGGACGCGCCGGACGCCAAGGTGATCCCGGTTCATCGCGTTTCTTCCTGGCTCTTGATGATGAACTAATGCGCCGTTTCGCCGCCGATAGAGTGGCAAAGGTCATGGAGCGCGTTGGCATGGAAGAAGATATGCCGCTCGAAAGTCGTCTTGTCTCAAACTTTATTGAGGGAGCGCAGACAAAGGTCGAGGGCTATAACTTCGACATTCGTAAAAATGTTGTTGAATATGACGATGTAATCGCTAAACAGCGTGAAGTGATTTATGCGGACCGTCGTGCCGTACTTGAGCGTGGCGACATGCATGAGCGTATTCTTTCCATGATACGTGCTGAAGTCACCAAACTTGTCGATGCATGTATTCCTGGCAACATGGTTATGGAAGAGGAGCAGCTAGAGACTCTTTTCAAAGCATTAGAGGTTTGGGTGCATGTGCCAGAGGAGATCGTACCAGAAAACCTCAATGCTGTGCGCCGCGAGGATATCAAGCAGAAACTTCTCACACTTGTACTTGACCATTATGAAGAGCGAGGCGAGAGTCTGAAAAGTCAAGCTCGTGAACAGGGAGCCGATGATGCGGACCTACTTCGTGAATTCGAGCGTTCATACCTGTTACAGGTTGTTGACCGTCTGTGGATGGACCATATCGACTCGCTCGACGTAATGCGTGCCGGTATCGGTTTCCGTTCGCTTGGACAACGCGACCCGTTGGTTGAGTTCAAAAACGAAGCTTTCCGCATGTTTGACGACCTGAAACAGGCGATTCAGCACTACACCGTCGATGCACTACTCAAGCTACTGCGAGATGAATTGACCGTGACCGTCAACAAGCCAGAGCCACAGCGCAAAGCTGCACCACGCAATATCCGTACCAATGCGGACGCGATTGAGAAGGCAAGCGGGCAGGTTAAGAGCGATGCAGACATTCAACAAGCAAAAGCGAATAACGCACGACGCAATGGCAATGCTGGATATAACGGCAAAACAGCAAGCACAAATGGAACAAACAATGCGTCTCGCCCCACTTCTACAGGGAGAATTGGACGCAACGATCCATGCCCATGTGGAAGCGGCAAAAAATATAAGAAGTGTCACGGAGCATAATAAAAGCCTATGCGTGAGCCAAAACAGAGCGTACCCAAGTCAACAACTGCTTTTAATGAGGAGCGATGGACTGCATATTGGCAAAATATAAGCCAATCGTGGTGTATTGAGCCAGAGATTGACGAAGAACGGCAGACTGAGTTAACGCAATGGCTCATGCTTATTCCCGACCTAAACAAAGGCTTGTATCCTTTTAAAGACAAAAAGCTTAGCCGTGCCGATATCGAATGGCTGCTAAGAACGCACGAAGGTGGACGGGGACCGGTTGATTGGAATGATGAGAGCCAGCGTGAGCGCGATGGGCTAGACCTGCGCGGTGCGGACCTACAGAATGTAGACCTGCATGGCCTTCCGCTTGCACGTACACTAGGGGAAGTTTCTTGGCGAGATGACCCTACGATCACAGAGGAGCAGCGTCGCCGTGCCTCTGTGATCTTAGTCGGTGCCGATCTCAAAGGTACTCACTTTGAGGGTGCAAGGCTTGGTTGGGCACAAATGCAGCGTGCTGATCTACGTCAAGCCTATTTGCAGCATGCTTCGCTAGCAGGCACACGTCTGGATGGCGCATATTTGTTTATGGCAAATCTGGAAGGTGCAATGCTCTATGGGACACATCTGGATGAGGCGTTTCTCTGGAAAGCAAACCTTACAGGAACTTCATTGAGAGCAGCACATATGGAAGGCGCGCAACTTTCAGATATCCAGTTTTGTGATGAGAAAGATACATTGAAGGTCGGACCCCGATTGGTGGATGTGCGTTGGGGGACTGTCAATCTCTCTGTAGTGGACTGGTCGAAGATGCATATGCTTGGCGAAGAATTTGAGGCACGGCAAACTACACGCGATGGGAAACTCAAAACTGATGCAATGCGGCTTAGAGACTATATGGAAGCGGTACGCGCCAACCGCCAGTTGGCCGTTACTCTACAGGCCCAGGGACTGAATGAGCAGGCGGGTGCATTTGCTTATAGAGCGCAAGTGCTACAACGAACAGTACTTTGGCTGCAAAAACATCTGGGGCAATACTTTTTCTCGTTCTTTCTCGATATACTAGCTGGTTATGGTTATAGGCCAGGACGAACACTAGGTGCTTATCTTTTCGTGCTCTCGGTATTCGCAGTATTCTACGCTCTTCTTGGGTACACGCTCTCGCCCCCACTCTCACCGCTTGGAGCAATTATCTTCAGTATCACCTCATTTCATGGGCGAGGCTTTTTCCCAGGAGGTATACCTCTTAATAGTCCCCTTACCGTTGCCGCCGCTTTGGAGGCGGTCATTGGCCTACTGATAGAAATTAGTTTTATCGCCACCTTTACACAACGCTTCTTCGCAAAATAATTATACGCAGGACCCTTGATTATTTTGAGGTCTAGTGGTATCTTTTGTACAGATTTGTAAATGATTATGTATACATTCTGTCAGGAGAGACCATGAGTTCGCTCTCATCCCCATTACCTTCCTATCGTGTTGCAGCTATTCAATTTGAGCCAACACTGGCCGAGAAGGAAAAAAACGTTACACGTCTCCTTCACTTAGTTGAGGAAGCTGCGACGCATGGCGCAAAACTTATTGTCCTCCCTGAAATTGCGACAACAGGCTATTGCTGGCAATCACGCGCAGAAATCGCCCCCTATGTCGAGCCTATTCCAGGTCCAACAACTGACCGTTTCCAGCATCTCGCAACGGCTCACGCTTGCTATATTGCTGTAAGCTTGCCAGAGGTAGACCCTCGCACTCACGTGTACTATAACAGTATGGTGCTGCTTGGACCGGAGGGACTTATAGGCACCTACCGAAAAATCCATTCTTTTATAGCGGAGCCACGTTGGGCACGTGATGGCGATGTGGGTATGCCCGTATGGGATACACCGATTGGACGCTTAAGTGGACTTATCTGTATGGATGCGATGTACTTTGAAGCCGCTCGTATTCCAGCACTTCACCAGGCCGATGTGCTTCTTTTCCCCACGAACTGGCTCGATGAGAAGAGTCCAAGTAGTTGGTGGATGGCGCGCGCCTTTGAGAACGGCGTCTACTTTATTGCGGCGAACCGTTACGGTGAGGAGCGAGGCGTACAATTTAGCGGTGGCAGTTGCGTTCTCAATCCTGATGGCTCCATTCAAGCGTATCTTGATAATGGTGAGGGAATCGTCTACGGTGAGGTTGATCTCGCACATGCGCGTCAAAAGCGTTGGGGAAAACAAAATTCTACAGGTCCCGAAGATAGTGGAGATCGACTTGCTGACCGCAGACCAGAAGAATACGCTCAGGTTACGCACAACTCCTATCTCTGGGAACCATTGCGCTATCACAGCCTGTATGCATTAGGAGAACTTCCACCAGGGCAACTCTCCTGCACTGGCATTCTCCAGGCTCGCCTACAAGATTTTGCTACGTCAACGCAAACTGAAACACTACAGGTACTTCGTGATACTATACGGACGCTCATAAAAGATGCTGCCCCTGCTCAGCCTGACGTGCTGGTACTCCCCGAATTAGTGCTTCCGGGACCACACCTTTATTCAGCGAACGAGGACGAACAAGCATTTGTGGCACATATGCAACAGGCCGCTATCGTGGTACCAGGACCAGAAACTGAGATGTTAACCGCATTAGCAGATGAACTACAGATCAGTATGGTACTTGGTGTTGCAGAACGTGATATCACTGGCACTGAGCAGGTGTACTACAATACCGTTTTGCTGATTGATCCAGGGGGCGTGTATGGCAAATACCGCAAATTGCATCTCACACAGCACGACCGCTTATGGGCACAGCCGGGGAACATCGGCCTTCCCACATTCGATACTCCTGCTGGTCGTATTGGTCTCGCAACTGGCTATGATGTACTGTTTCCAGAGACACTACGCATTCTCGCAGGACAAGGAGCCGACCTCGTATGCGCGCCTACTCTGCTAAATTTTCCCGATCCGATTGGACTAGCACCCACAACTATTCCACACAAAATGATTGTTGCGCCCGATGACTATGATCCTGCTCATTATCTTATCTGGCGTGTCCGTGCGGCCGAGCACAATGTCTACTTGGCATTGGCGAATTGGAGCGGTGAGTATGGAGCGATGCGTGCAAATGGGCAAAGTGGTATCTTCGCGCCACTCGCAGTAACCTATCCTTGGGCAGAGGTTGTTGTCGATGAAAACGAGACGTTGCTGGCAATGATGACCATAGATACACGTGAGCAACGCACTGGACGCCGCACCACACAAGCACTCACCTATAGTCCTGGCGATATGGTAAACTCGCTTACAGGTGAATTAGCCTATGATGTCCTTGATAGTATTCCCGGTAATGTTGTACGTAGCAAACCTATGCTCCGCAAACGACAGCCATTCTGGTATCTCGATGTAGTGCGCTCCGACCTCATATAGTGACCAATCGCGCCTTCGTTCCATTTCGATAGAGCGTCAGGGCGCGATAAATCGTTTCCTGCATCTCTTTCATCAAAAAATATAGTTGACTCTGCTACCCTTGTTCTGTATACTTACGACACTATTTAATACTATATAATTGGGGAAACAGGTAGGGTATATATACGTATGAAAACCGTCGCGACTGAGAAGTTGACGTTAGCACACTTGCGTAGGCTTGACCGTTCCATCTATATAGCAACTGCATCTTGTATTCTTATCATTCTTTTTAGCTTATTCTGGATGCTCTTTCACCTGGGCGGTGACGCGAATACAATTCTCTTCTCCAATCTTGCGTATGTCATCACCTCACTCATAGGGGCATACTGGGCTTTTAGCACAGCATATATGGCACGTAAAGGACCTATTGTATTAGCACCACGCCACCAACTTGCGTGGCTCTTTGTCGGGCTTGGTCTTCTAGCGAATAGTGTGGGGGGCATTTATTATACCTATCTTCAATATAACAATCTATCCCCATTCCCCTCATTGTCAGACCTGGGCTTCACACTTTTCTATCCCTTGATCTTCGTTGCGCTTTTGCTCATGCCGACCGCGCTACGTTTTCGTATACGTATGGGGCTGGATGCACTCATCACTACGCTCTGCTTTTTTGGCATAAGTTGGTTTTTTGTGCTGGGTCCACTCTACTTCACAATTGTAAAGCAAGCCACATCAGCGCAAGCATTGATAGCATTATTTGTTGGACTTTCCTATCCCTGTTGGGATGTCCTACTCATCCTCGCCATCGCGTTGTTGATCCAACGTCGTACAGAGCGCGTCCTACACCCCTCATTTATCCTTCTTGCCTGCGGTATTATTGCACAAATATGGGCTGACACTGGATATGCCTATACAAATATTTTTACTCATACCTACCAAACTGGTACGCCTTTAATCGATCCATTCTGGTTTATAGGCTACATGTTAATGGGATTGGCTGGACTCTACCAATACACGACTATCGCGCATAAAGCACATCATGAGCAACAAACACAAGCATCACAGAATACCTCATTACCTACAGCAGCATCTATTATGATAGATGAAAACGAGGTTGCGAACGGTGCGTGGCGACAATTACAAAGTCTACTTATTTATATTCCACTTGCATGCGTACTAGCACTTACCATTGTTGGTGAGTTGTTTGATGATGGGCCACGAGCGGATTATCTTGCTGTATTGAGTGCCTTTATTGGCATTCTCGTGGCAGTGCGCTACTTGCGTGCCACTCATGAAAATGAAGTTTTACTACAGGAACGCGAATACGAGCGTCACAGTGCAGAACATCTACGCCAACTTTCCACCACACTCACGAGCATTCTTGATCTTGGGTCATTACTTGAAAGCATTCCTCTGCTTGCTACAAAAGAACTGGGTTTCGATGCGGCCATCTTGATCCTTCGGGAAGAGTATCGTCAAAAGATAGGTCCACATTCGTATATGCTCATCAACACTGCATCCAAAACAACTCCTGTTACCGCATGGCGATTGCAAGGTGATACTTTTTTTTATTACCTTGTATTAAGTGGACAAGATGTTGAAGTACGTTGGGATACACTCTCGCATGACGTACCACCAGACATACACACATGGCAGCAAGAACAGCATATCGCAACGACAAACTTTTTCCCACTGGTTGACCAAGATACTGTCTTAGGTTGCCTGGGGATTGCACACCGCACCTCCCGCTTCCTTGACAAACAGAGTGTATCAGTAGCAAAAATGTATGCGGAGCAAGTGGTAACGACCATCAAGCACGCGTACCTCTATAAAGAAGCGTGTGAGCATGAAGCATTCGCGCGCGCGATGGCAAATATTGCGACACGCTTAAACGCAGCTGTTGTTGCTCCCACCGAGATACAACAACTGATTTGCACTGAAGGAGCAAACGCACTTCAAGCAGACTACGCCATACTCTACGTAACGGGTGATAGCGGACAGCTTATAGCACTTTCTGCCTATGATGGTTCAAAAGAGATACAAGCGACCCACAATGAATGGCCCCTGATTCATCCACACGAGGAAGAGGCTCAAATATTTTATTCACTACAACCAGTACTTATTCATCTACGCACACCACTAGCCCAACAAATGACGAATAAGACCATTTTTGGCTCTAATTCAGCTTGGGACTCATGGACAACAGAAAGCCATACTATCCCTCCACGTGTACGTGAGCAAAGAAGAACATATGGCCCCTCATTAGGTGAGGCGTTAGTACGGCAAGGGATTGATACCGCGATTTTCGCTCCCCTGATCGCAGGAGGCAACCCTGTAGGTCTACTGGTTTTTGCTCGTTCTATGCCGCTTAGTACACATGACAAACAGGCACTTGGGCCTGAAAGCTTACCTCTCGCTCAGGATTTTGCCGAGCAAGCAGCGGTTGCATTCACAAATGCACATTTATATCAACATTTGCGTAGCACACACCAACGTATGCAAGAACTAGATCAGTTAAAAGATCAATTTATGGTTACAGCTTCCCACGAACTACGCACACCACTAACAGCAGTGCAGGGCTATATTGAACTACTTTCAGAGTATGACGAGATTCTTCCCCTGGATCAACGCCGCGATTTTTTACAAAAAGCCCGACGAAGTTGTGAGGAGCTGGTGGTACTACTCAGCAATGTCATGGATGCCAGTCGCTTAGAAGTTGAAGCAGGTATTCGACCCTCCTTCCTGGAACGGGTCGATGTGTTGGAGATGGTGGAGAGCGTCATTACACTTATTGAGCCACAGGTACAGCAGGAGCATCGTATGATACAACTTGCTATTCCTATCCACACCTTTGTACTTGCGGACCCTGTACGCTTACGTCAAGTCTTGTTGAATCTCAGTGTGAACGCCTTAAAATACTCACCACATCGCACACCTATACTTTTCTCGGCATCACCCGTTGATACACAAACAGCTTCGATTGTGCTAAGTGTAACGGACAAAGGGAAAGGTATTCCACCTGCTTTACAAGGCCGACTCTTCCAGCGCTTTGTTCGCCTGGAGACCGATATAAACAGCCCTGTGCGTGGTTCTGGGCTTGGTCTCTACATCTCGAAACGTCTTGTAGAGGCAATGGGAGGAAAAATCTGGATTGAAAGTGATGGTATACCTGGGGAAGGCTCCACATTCCACATTCAACTACCTACCACTTAAAGCACTAGCAGGCAACACAAAAGGACGGCTTTTATAGCCGTCCTTTTGTGTTGCCTGCTAGTGCTTTGAATTCTCTTTGTTGGCATTCTCGGCCGCATCAGCCTGCTTCCTTACAATAAGGGGAGCGTGCTGCTCACAGAAGCGAAAACTGCGACCTCCTGGCAACAATTGTGCATATGCTGCTGGCTCACCACATGTATCGCAGCGTCCAACATGCGTTTTAACCGCCTTCATTCGTAATAAATCTCCTCATTTGCATACAACCCTATATTTAGATAGACATCATATGTCTAGTACAGTATTTTTCTCTTCTTTCATCATACCACATGGATAAGACTCTTGCTCAATTTCCGCAATAATGAGATAATAGCCCAGCAAACAGAGCAGGAGAGAAACATTGAACGAGGAATACATAACACCCTATACACAGGCACTTATGCAAGGCGATAAAGAACAACTTCAACAACAGGCATATACTCACTTACAGAAGCGACAATGGGCGATGGCACAGCAACTTTTTACAGAGCTTCTCAAACATGGAAGTAGTGATGAAGACACGCTTCATGGAGCAATGGCCGCACTCGATGGGGCAGGACAATTCGAGGCATTGCTTACACAAGCACAACAAATTCTTGTACAGGATGCAAACGCGGCGTTTGCACTAGCATTTAAAGCACGGGCACTGCAAAAACTTAATCTTCTTTCCGAGGCAACAATCGCGAACGATCAAGCATTGTTGCTCGACACAAACTTACCGCTCGCCTGGATTAATCGCAGTGGACTTCAACTTTTGCAACAGAGATTTCCAGAGGCTCTACGCAGTGCGCTCCACGCGGTCGAGGTGGCACCGAGAGACGCACGTGCATGGGCAAATAAAGGTGTTGCCCTGCTCAATTTTGATAATCTGCTCGATGCGCTTGATGCCTTCAACCAGAGCCTTTCCTGCGATCCCACGAACCTGTTCGCACTTAAAATGAAAAGCGAAATTCTCTCGAAACTGGGAAGATCAACCGATGTTGTCGTAAACGCGCAGCAAACACTAGATATTGACCCGACAAACATTGAGGCACTCTCGTTCGCGGCACAAGCACTACGCTCACTAGAACGCTACGAAGACCTACAGAAAATAGCGAAAGAACTCACGCACCTGGATCCTAAAAATGTCTTTGCATGGGAAAATTATGTGCGTAGTCTACGAGGTCAAGGAAACTTTGAGGAGGCAAACGAGGCGTTCGAGCATCTGCTAGACCTCGACCCCACAAATGTACGCTTCTGGACATTGAAAGCCGATACGCTTTACCGCTTACAACGGTACCGCGAAGCAGTTGTGGTAGCCGATCACGCCCTCTATTTAAACCCAGACTATCCACCGACGCGCAGAATACGCGAACAATCGTTGAAATTGATGTACCAAAGAAAGAAAAAATAACCAAGACGAGAGGTGTTTTATAGTCTATAGGCTATAAAACACCTCTTGTCTTGGTTATTCACAAAAGCTTTTCCAATGTTGGCAACACCACATCATCTTTTCTTGCTTGCAGAGTCGCACGTAAGCGTTCAGCGACAACGAGACGAATGCGGCGTTGATGCTGCTCGTAGCGCGCCAGGTCATCTGATTGCAAGCCCGTCACCTCAACCCATGTCATGAGCGATTCCATGCCAACCGGGGGATGATCAAACTGAACCCACACATCCATCTCCCATTTCTCAGGACGTGGAATGTCAAAAAGAATTTCATAGTCTGCGATGTCGATTTCCAACACTTTCGCAAGTTCGTTCGCCAGCGACTGCTCGACCCGACGCCGACGCTCAGCATCCCAGAAAAGTGCATCAAGGCGGTTAAAGAGACGCCCGGCCGGACGGCTTACCTCTAACACAACTTTATAGGGACGACGTAATTCAAGATCACCAGCTAACGCGCGCGCACTTGCTGGCATTGTCGGCTGCATCAGCAATGTAAGAAGTGATGTGTCATCAAGTCCGGTCAATTGTTCGGCACGTAAGGCTTCGGCGGTTAGCGCGTCATGGACCGCGCGCACCAGCATCACTTGAAACGAGCGGCTGGTATGGTGCCAGTAGATATTATCGAACATCTCTTGACGTGCGTGGAGGAGCGAATGTAGTGGACTGATGCCCTTTTGTGTTACCACCATACGCCGTTGATCAGCGACATTAGCGTTGATACGCAAGGAACTCAGGAGACGCGACACGTCAACACCGCCATAGGGCACGTTACACGCACGAGCATCTCGCGGTAGATAATCAAGCTTATCAACATCGAGCGCACCGCTTAACAGGTGTTGTAACAATTCGTCATCTGGCGGTAGTGCTCTTGTCTTCGGTGGATCAATAAAATCCGCGACCCGTTCAGGCGAGAGATGATAATCTTGCTCAAGAATAGTCGCAATCTCACCATTTTCAATGATCGAGCGACCTACCTGCTCATGAAAAATGATTGGTGGTCCCAACTCCTCGATTGTATGTGAAAAAGGATAATGACCGATGTCGTGTAGAAGTGACGCCACAACTAAGGTTTGTATGCTACTACTCGAAATACCATGCAGTCCACCATTGCTGCCACGCTGGAGCAGTGAACGTAAAGCGCGCACAGTTAGATGATAACAGCCGAGACTATGTTCATAACGTGTATGTGTCGCGCCAGGCCAGATGCGATAGACAAAGCCAAGCTGCTTAATTTGTTGCAAGCGTAAAAAAGCTGCCGTTCCTATCAGCTTCTCCTCACGCGGACCTAATGGAATAAGTTCATAAAGACTATCACGAATTGAGCTAATGGGGTTCGCATCAGGAAGAAGTGGGAAACCATCGTCATCAGTCCAATATATATCCATATCTGGTTGTACCGTCATTTTAATGTCCTAGGTAGTAGTGATATAGTGTTTAGTTGTTTTATTGAAGAGCATTCATGCGAAACACCTTTGGAATGTTGCATGCTCATACCTCGGATTGTAGCAGAAGCGTGGGAATATTGTCTATAGAACTGCTGAAACACTTTAATTGTGGGAAATGCTATTTTGTATTCGCTACAAAAGAAATATCCGTGTATAATGGAGCAAGCATATACTATCTCTATTTCAGAGCAAAATGCGACGGACAAAAAATGTCCGTCGCATTCTCATTACACAAGGAGTACTATTGCTTATGCAGGATATACCAGACATCAAACTGATAGCCATAGATATCGACGGCACATTGCTCACACCTCAAAGGGAAATTTCACCACGTACTATTAAGGCTGTACGAGCGGCGCGAGAAGCAGGAATTATCGTTACCTTAGCAACCGCTCGGCGTTATCTCAATACACGACAACTGGCCGATGCATTAGGACTATCAATTCCACTTATTCTTTATGATGGTGCTTTAATCATTCAGCATCCACAAGGGGAGATTCTTCATACACACCCATTGCATGCTGGAATCGCGCAACAAGCGGTAGACATATTGATACAGCACGCAATTCAGCCCGTCGTTCATCACATTACGCATTCCGTCGAGGAGATTTGGACGGGACCTGTCGAATTGGACAACATATGGATTGCTGATTATTTCGCGGCATTTCCTCGTGTGATTCAGCGTATGCCCTACCCGACACTCTGTACCGGACAGGTAGACCCATTGCGTGTCGTCGCGTTTGCGACCGAGGATGTTATTGCTGACTTGATACCAGAGATATCGTCCTTACAGTGTTCATGGAATGCAATCAAGCAAGGAAACTTTGGCTACGCAGAGATGGCAATTATGGATACTCATTGCTCAAAGGCAAGTGGCTTGACCGCACTCTCGCAACAGCTAGGCATTCCTCTTGCCCAGGTCATGGCAATCGGGGACAACAACAACGACATCGAGATGTTGGAAGCCGTTGGTTGGGGCGTAGCAATGGGTCAAGCATCTGATACTGTGCGCTCTATCGCGCAGGCTGTAACGGCTAGCAACGCAGAGGATGGTGTCGCGCTAGCCATTGAGCAGTATGCGCTCCGCTCACGCGCGAGTTTGTGAAAGCAAAGATGCTTCAAATTCTTTGAGACGCGCAACCTGTCGCTCATTTGGTGCGGCCTGCCAACGTTTCTGCTGCACCAATGCCAGAGCGTCATGGGCCGACATACCGTTGTACATGAGTGTTGCACAGGTGAGCAAGACGCTACGACCCACGCCATGCTCACAGTGAATGAGGACGCGACCACCATCTTTGATCTGCTCGTTCGCCCATTTTGCCCCTTCGGTCAATTGCTCCACCGTCAAAGGGTATGTATCGGGCGTTGGTAAATAGAGAAGTTGAATATGCTCTTTTGCCAACGCCTCTTCGTCATCTTGGTACTCTGAACGTGTATCGACTACATGCGTTACGCCACTCAGTCCCAATGTGTGAATATCCTCTGGACGGATACGCCCACCTACCGCAAGTGTCGGGTTTACCCAACTCATATTCAGCTTATCAGGCAGGGGCAGATGCAAGGCGTGTGCAATCTGTTCGCTTTTCGAGTTTTCGGGGAAGAGGCGCACAGCGATACGCGTCCAAAGACGGTAGAGGACTCGTATGAGTCCTGTTGTTGCCCATCGTGCGGTTGAGAACTGGATGGGCCTCTGTTCTGGTGTATTGGATGACATACAAGGAAATCCTTAACTGAAACTATTGAATATCTTTGTCGTTTTCCCCAAAGCTACGCATACGTAGGCTCGTGAGGCGACGCATCATTGAACTCTTCATGATTGTACGGGGCAAACGCCGACGCAAACGCCGAATACGAATCGCGGACTTTAAGCGACTGGACATCGTTTGGCGACGTAGCTGCCAGTTTTGTGATTGCCAGACGCTCGGTTTATCTACGGTAGGAAGATAGCTCAAAATACATTCGGCAATATCAAAAGATGAGCGAGGACGGCTGATGCGTTTTGCGTTCGCCTGCTGACGACGTAACTCCAGTGAGCCAGGTCTAATCAGGCGACGGAGTGCATCAATCAAGGTAGATGATTCAAGTGCTAGGACGCCCACTTCGTTCTTGACCACAAAGTCAATATTGCCCTCTTCCTGACCAGGGACATAGCCACTTAAAATCACGGGTAGATTACATGCTAATGCCTCACAGATTGTTCCTGGCCCCGCCTTTGTAATAATCACATCGGAGGCATGCATCAGTTCGGGCATGTTTTGTACGAAGCCAAAAATTTTCGCAGGCACATGCAAACTGGAACGTGTGCGTTGCAGATGTGTATAGAGGCGTCGATTGCGACCCGTAACAACCATCAATTGTACAGGAAGATGTGCTCGTGAAATGGCGCGTACCGCCTTTTGCAATCCTCCTGCTCCATCACCACCACCCACAAGCAAAATAGTCGGTATCCCCGGCTTTAAATTGAACTTACGCTGTAGTGCCGCTTTACTATCGACTGGCACCGTATATTTGGGATCAATAGGCATACCAAGTACACTGACGTGTTCAGGGTCTAAACCACGCTGCAGATAGAGTTGTTTTGCTTGCTCTGTTGGCACAACATAGCGATTAACCCCTGGCGTAAACCATGCATGATGAATACTCACCAGGTCGGTCACAACGGTAATAAAGGGAATATTGAGTCGTAATTCTTGTAATACCTGTACAGTAATATGATTCAGCATTGGATGAATTGAAACTATTACGTCGGGTTGCACACTGGTGATGAGACGCAATAATCCATTAAAAATAAGAGGCGTTGCAATCGTCTTAATAGTGACCATAGCGGAGTCACGATTGCTTTGCTTGAAAAACTCCCCGTAAAGCTTTGGGTTATAGCGAATAGTTGGGCCGTAAAGCTTCACAGCTTCGCGCAAAGGGAAACGGCTATACTCCTCAAACACATCCACAATTTGTGTGCGATAGGTAGGAGGTTGTGGTAAAACAGCAGTGGCCTGCATAGTTTTTTGTGTGCTGACACCCGCCTCTATAGACTGCGCGTCGAGACGTGCTTGCCACTCTTGCTGCTGTTGCTTAGAGAGCAGCGTGACTGCGTTATTGATTGCGTTGGCAGCACTGCGATGACCCGCGCCCGTATCAGCAATCAGAAACAGGATGGTTCGTTGCGTCGCATTCACCAGACGATTCACCTTTATAGCTAAAAAAACATTTTAAAAAAGGGATAAAGGATTGTTTGCACGTTCCTTTATCCCTATGCTATGCGCTAAAATCCTACTCTTCGTCCTTGAGGTTGAAGCGTTTGCGGAAGCGCTCCACACGACCCGCTGAGTCGAGGATACGCTGCTGACCCGTGAAGAACGGATGGCACTTAGAACACACATCGACCTTCAACACAGGCTTCACGCTCAATGTTTGAAAGCTGTTGCCACAGGCGCAACTTACTGTGGACTCAACATAGTTTGGATGAATTCCCTTTTTCATTTTTGGCTCTCCCATAATATCAATGGTAATAGGCTTGCTTCGTCACGGGGGAGCGTTTCTTCCACCGCGTCTCGTCTACCGACACTTATTGTAGTAGCAATGCAGACATGATTGTACATGTATTACATCGCCACGTCAAGTACATACCCCAGTCGTGATATAGCCTTCGCGCCATTGTTCGCATTGTACTATAGATAACACAGAGGTGCGTGATTTTATGCCCGAACACCATCTTGTGATACACTATCATGAGAATTAGTGCAGGGAGACCGCGAGGGTCTCCCCTACATTTTACGTACCATATGTATTTATTACACGTAGGGGAGACCCTCGCGGTCTCCCTGAAATTATTAAGGAACTACGATACATCATGATCGAACGCTATTCATTACCGGAAATGGCTACTTTATGGTCAAGCACGCATAAAACAGATAAATGGTTACAAGTCGAACTACTCGTTTGCGAAGGGTGGGCGCGTGAGGGCGTCATCCCACAAGAGGCCATCGAGAAGATACGACAGGCAAGCTATAACGCACAACGTATGCAGGAGATAGAGCAAGAGACGCACCATGACATTATCTCGTTTTTGCGCTCTATCCAGGAGCAGCTTGGACCAGAAGGCCGCTTTATTCATCTCGGCCTCACCTCTTCCGACGTGCTCGATACAGGTCTGGCGGCACAAATTAAAGAGGCAGGTCAACTGCTCACAACGTCACTCGCACACCTGATAGAGGTTGTGGCGCAAGACGCGGTACAATACAAGTATACGCTGATGGTCGGTCGTACACATGGCATCCACGCAGAACCGATGACCTTTGGTCTCAAGCTTGCGATGTGGGTAGACGAACTGCGCCGTCACCAACAACGTCTGGCAGCGGCATTGGAACAGGTTACGGTCGGCAAAATCTCCGGTGCCGTTGGCACACATGCCACCATTCCACCACATATTGAAGAGTTTGTGTGTGAAAGCATGGGTCTAGGGGTTGCACCCATCTCAAACCAGATCGTGCAACGTGATCGTCATGCTCACTTTATGACCACATTGGCCCTCTTAGGCAGTTCGCTTGAAAAGATGGCACAGGAGATTCGTCATCTGCAACGGACCGAGGTCAGCGAGGCTTTTGAGCCATTTGGCTCCGGTCAACAAGGGTCGTCTGCGATGCCACATAAGCGCAATCCCGAACTCTGCGAGCGTGTTTGTGGCCTAGCACGTGTACTGCGCGGCTTCAGTGTAACTGCAATGGAGAATGTGGCCCTCTGGCATGAGCGCGATATCAGCCATTCCTCGGCAGAGCGCATCATCATCCCCGACGCCTGCACCCTGCTCCACTACATGCTCTCGATCTTCACCAATGTCATGCAGGGTATTCAGGTTGACGCCGAACGTATGCAGACAAACCTGGATATGACGGGTGGACTCGTCTATTCGCAACGCATCCTGCTTGCGCTTATTGATAAAGGTGTAGGCCGACAAGAAGCCTATAAAATGGTACAGCGCAACGCGAAACAGGTATGGAGCATGGCGAGCACAGGACCTATTCAAGGGCCAGCACTGCTCGAAGCGTTAAACAAAGATCCCGAAGTCTCCGCGTATCTTTCTCACGATGAATTACGTGACCTTACCAGCAATGATTATTATCTCAAATACATCGACACATCGTTTAAAAGAATAGGGCTGTAACAACATCGACGGCATCAATTAAAGGACATTACATTCTTGAAAATATCTGAGCAGGTACTACTCGATACGCATACAACACATCTAAATCAGCGACGACGCTTCCCGTCTTTCGTCGTTGCGCTTGTTCTTTTTGAACTGTGTTATCTGCTCATTGTCGCACTATCGCCACTACCAGAATTGCATCTGAGTGCCTCACCACTTGCATTGGCATGGTCCTGGACACTGCTCCCATTTCATCTATTGCTTTCAATAATTGGATCACCGAACACGCGGCAGTGGCTTGCCCCTGCACTCCTGGGCTTGACACTACTAGGACTATTGGCAACATATGCCTATAGCCTACATCATGTATCGCTTCTTGCGGAGCAGGAGCGTAGCCGACGACGCTGGCTCTACATACTCCTCGCCGGAGCATTGCTGTTCAGTGTAACGCTGCTCGTTCAACCAATGCTCTTCTCAGACGATGTGTTTACCTATATCTTTTCTGGACGTATTCTTAGTGTCTATCATGCTGATCCATTAAATACAGCACCATTTCAATTTGCGATGGACCCGTATTTGCGCTGGGTTGTTGCCGGACATGACGCCCCGAATCTCTATGGTCCGTTCTGGTACTATGTTTCCTCATTCCTGGTAAGTATTGGGGGAGACAATCAAGTTGGCACATTACTGCTCTTTAAGGGGCTGGCAGTGCTCTCACATCTTGTAAACATCATACTGGTTTGGAGTATTCTTGGACGCATTGCTCCTAAGCGTCGTATCCTGGGGACGTTGCTTTACGCGTGGAATCCGCTTATCCTGATTGAGCTAGCGGGCAGTGGACATAGCGAGGGTATATTACTGTTCTTGCTGTTCTTTGGCACATGGCTGTACGTATCACGCGATAGTCGCTGGTTGAAGTGGATTACGTTTATGGTGTTTGGGCTGGCACTTAGCATGAATTTGATTGTTGCCCTGTTCATACCACTCCTTCTCTGGTTCGATGTTCGCTCAGAACGTGCTATTCCACGCGCAGTTGTTGGCTTTTGTTATCGTGCTGTGCTTGTATTGCTTCCAGCATTGGTCATCTGGCTTCCCTTCTGGCGTGGAGCTTCTACCTTTTTTGCGCTCACTTCAGCCATAGATATGCAGCACTTTATTCATTCGCCAATTGGTACGCTTGTTGGTCCCACTCGTGCTTTTTTCCGTTTGATTGCCTACGTTTTGCGCTTTCCACCAAGCTGGGACCCCATATCATCTGCGGATGTTACGCTACGTGGTTCAGCAACCTTCATTTTCGCCCTTATCTATGGTAATGTCTTTGGACGTGTGCGTCATGCCCCACTGGTAGAGGGACGCTTCAACCTTGACCCTGATAGCACGCTAGCGGGGTTCGATGTGCTTTTGTATACGTGGAATGTCGCGGTATTTGCTTATCTCATGCTTGTATCGGGCTGGTTCTGGCCCTGGTATCTGCTCTGGCTCTTATGGGTTGCCATTCTGCGCCGCTTCGATGCCTTCACCTCGACGATGCTCATTCTTTCGGGTACAGTACTTTTTTTCTATTTTTTTATGGGCTTTCTCAAGCCACCCATTGCCCTCTATCAATCAATCCTCATCTTCGGTCTACCTCTTGTATATCTCATAAGCGTCAAAGGTAGACAGAGGCAAAGAGAAAGGACCGATATTCTTCATGACAGACGAAGTGAAACAGCGTAAGCTAGAACATGTTACGGTTGCGCTCGGACAAGACGTTTCAGCACCACAACGCGCCAACTGGGGCGATGTGCAATTTGTGCATCAGGCATTACCAGAGGTAGACCTGGATGAGATCGATACTTCCGTATCGTTTCTCAAACGTACCTTGCGCTACCCACTTTTTATATCCTCCCTCACTGGTGGGCATCCAGATGTTACCACGATCAATCGCAACCTTGCGCGAGCGGCAGAAACTTATGGCCTTGCATTAGGTGTTGGCAGTCAACGCGCGGCAATCGTTAATCCCGAAGTCGCGGACAGCTATGCGATTACCCGTGAAACAGCTCCACATGCGTTTCTCATCGCTAATATCGGCGCGCCACAACTTATTCCACAGTCACGCCATGCCGCGTTTACTCCTGAACAAGTGCAGCGTGCGATTGATATGATTGGTGCCAATGCGTTAGCGATACATATGAACAGTTTACAAGAGGCGGCACAGCCGGAGGGAGATCGCCACGCGGTTGGTGAAGCTGTTGCACTCAAAAAAGTTACACAACAGCTAAACATACCCGTTATTGCTAAAGAGACTGGCGCAGGCGTTTGCCGCGAACAGGCAATGCTCCTACGTTCCTGTGGTGTCTCGGCAATAGATGTCGGCGGCGCGGGTGGTAGCAGTATGTCTGCGATGGAGGCAGCGCGTTCAAAGTCGCGTGGGGACGAACGCACGATGAACATCGGTCTGCTCTACCGAGATTGGGGCATCGCTACGCCCATAGCAGTTGTCGAGGCGAGTACAGCGAAATTGCCACTTATCTCTACAGGCGGAGTTCGCAATGGTCTCGACATCGCTCGTGCGCTTGCCCTCGGTGCTACCCTCGTCGGCATGGGCTTTCCCTTCCTCAAAGCCGCAAGCGAGAGCTACGAAAGCGTCTGCGAACTCCTCGAAACGGTCATTGCCGAATTAAAGGTCGCCATGCAGTTAAGCGGGGCCGCAAATATTGCACAACTACGTCAGGTCGATGTCGTCGTTACAGGTGAGACACGGAATTGGCTCACTCTACGCGGCTTCGAGGATGATTTGAAAGCAATGGCCCAACGTCGCTGGCGTCAAATGCTGATAGATGATGCAGAATAGCTCATTGCAATATCCGATACTCTTCTGATGTGTTTACACTTTTAAATGAGCGCAACTGCGGTTCAATCTCGCGCAGTTGCGCTTCTTCTATGTAGCGCACTGGCGCAATATCCAGTAGGCTACGAGGGTCACGGCGTCCTGCTTGCAAACGTTCCTGTATAAGTGGGAGAACAGCACGAGGATATACAGCAAAGAGTACCTGTGGAATATCATCCACAATTGGTATAAGCAAGCGTTCATCAAGAAGTTGTGAGAGCAGAAACGCGATCATCTCAGGCTGTACGAAAGGCATATCCACAGCCGTTACCAGCGCATGCGAAGCATGTATATTGTGAAGTCCTGTATATAATCCCATAAGTGGGCCAACATCGGGCGTATCATCAACTACCATAGGGATGCCAAGATGCTTGTATTGCGTAGCTTGCGCTGCATTGCGTACAACGAGCACAACTTCGCTACACTGTGTAGCAAGCACGGCGGTAAGACGTTCGACAAAGGTCACATGCTGATTGTTAGGCAGTGGCAACAATGCCTTATCCCTACCCATACGAGTGCTGCGTCCACCTGCGAGAATAATGCCAGCAGAGGAAAACATATCATCTCCATACCAGTGATGGTGTAGGAACAAAGTGTGCCTTGTTCCTACACCATCACTGGTATTATTTTCCTAACGTGACAACGCTTTTGTTTTGCGTCTATTGCCTTTAGGAATGTACTGTTGACGGTTCTGATACGCCATAAAGTTGTCGCGCTCGGCGGGGTATTTACGTACAAGGTATGTTACCCATGTAATCGCCCAGGCCAGCAGACCAGCAGCCCACAGGACACGCCAAAAACGCCACGCGAAAAAGTATTGATCAAGGAACACGCGTGAGAAGATCAGGGGTAGACCGATGAAGCAGATCACCGCGAACCAGCCAAGATACCTATCCAGCATGTACTTTAAAATAGCTTTATTCTTTACAAAACGTTTGCGACCCTCAACTGAATAGTAGAAAGTAATCAGCAGCCCGGCACAACAGAAGATTAGCCAAGGCCAGAGATAATGAAATGTTTCAGATACCGTTAGCCCTGCATTGGTGCCTGCATCATATGGTGTATCAAAAAGCCAGTGATAGAGGTTGAAATGCTGCATGAAAAATTCACTCCCTTCTTCGTAAACCTCATAATTGTTGCTATGATAGCATGGATAGCGCGAAGCGTCTATAGTGTATCAACGTGGTTCATTGGTCCAATCCAAATTTCATGACGCGCATCCCAGTGCCATCCAGCGTCTGCTATTGCCAACGAAGGCAACCCTTTTTTGTCTAGCTGCAAACGAGGCCAGCCGTTCGCAATCCGTTCTAGTGTCTCAGGCCAGGGCCGAATACCACTCAATGCATCGGCGGCCTCAACACTACAAGCTCCGACAGCACAAGCACTGGCAAGCGTAGCCTCTGGTGTCATACCTTTTAGGAAGCCCATCAAAAAGCCTGCTATCGTCGCATCACCAGACCCTGTTGTGCCAACCACGTTTGTTGCGAAACATGGTGCCCACAATTCACGGCTCACCCAATTGGCGAACTTTACGGGTTGCGTAGGCAATGCGTGACCCATTTGTGCTAGTGTTGATGCATTAGCGGTACATAAATATAAACCACGATGGCCCATCTTTATCCCAACAATTCTTACGCCCATATCTAACAGGGATTGCCCAAGTAGTGACACAACATCAGGCGGTATATAGTCTATGATACTCTCACCGTTTGCCTCCACCATGAATTTCTCAAAAAGTGGACGATACAATAATAATAATAACTCTTCAATACTTGGCAGGAAGATATCTACATATGGCAAGGTCGCGGCAAGAATAGTATGCCAGTTCGCACGTCCTGCTGGACTTTCCGCCTCTGGCAACGAGAGGTCGAGCGAGGTCGTGACACCCGTCGCTTTCGCCAGCCGAAACAAAGTAACAAGTTCCTCACCATTATTATGATACATGCTCGCCATAAGTGGGGGATAGCCAAAGTGAAACAGACGCGCATTCGTCAGCAGATCGTAGTACACATCGTTAGCTTGAAATGTATCGTTGCAACCAGGGGCGTGAATGATCACACGGTCGGTCCCTGGGGAACTGATAATCACCGAATATGAACTCTCTTCGCCAGGGGCGACCACCATACCAGTTGCTAGCTCTGGCTCATAGCTCCGTATCACTTGCAAAATGGCTTGTCCAAACAGGTCATTGCCAACCTTGCCCATTAAGCGCGTTCGCACTCCAAGTTTGTGCAGTGCTAGTCCTGTGTTCGAGACTGGTCCACCTGTAGCGAGAATAGCCTTCCCTGCCTCAATCAATCTTCCTGGTGCAAACGCGGTTGTGCTTCCAGTCAATGTGGGAATGATATCAAGGCAGATATGGCCCGCGACAATGGCTTCGATAGGCTCCGACACGTCAACTTTGGGGACGGGCAAAGGTTGTGTATCCACCTCTGCTATTGTAGACTCGTTGTCGTCGTATACGTTCATACGCTATTCCCCAATGAAATGACCTGTGCAGTGCGTTGTGATGCAAGGGCGGCAGTAAACAAACGATGGCTTTGCTCGGTCTCCTCCGGTGTCACACAGTAGAAGGGTTGGTGCATCGCATTTGGATGCGCCAGTTCATCACAAAATGCGGCCCACATCTGTAGTACCGAATCGGAGAAGCCAAACTCAAAGATACCGCCCGTAATACTTGAATAGGCAGATTGTGAACCGAGGTCTTGCACTTGCCACGCTTGTGAGCCTCCTGGAGTATACGGTAAGGTGCGTAATGTACGTGGATACTTTGTGCTGAACTCGGCAGAGAGCGCGGTACCAAGAATACGAATATACCATGTGTTGCTCTCACCCGGCGCGATACGTTTGGTTTCGAGTGTCATGGGAAAATACTGCTCTCCCGTTTGCACCTCACAAAACAAACTTGCGTTATCCCATGTCTCGCACGGCACCATCTTACCCTGTGCATCGGGTCGCTCTTTGACAACTTTCGAGAGCAGAGCGCGTACATTCATGGGATACCAGCCAGCACGGAGTGGCACATGCAACACATGCATACCGAGGTCGCCCATACAGCCATATTCGCCGTTAGTAGCAATGCGCCGTTTCCAGTTGATTGGCTTGTTTGGGTCCAGATCGCTACTGTGTAGAAAACCTGCTTGCACCTCCAAGAGTGTGCCAAAACGCTCTTCACGTATAAACTGAATTATTTTTTGCGCTCCTGGAAAGAAGGGAAGTTCGGATGAACACCGTACAAGTACATCGGGGTGTGCGTGAATAGTCGCTAAAATATGCGCGTTTGCCTTGAGGTCGATGCCAAAGGGCTTTTCGCCAAAAAGGTGTTTGCCTGCCTCGATACACTCTATATAGACCTGCTCATGCAGGTTGTGTGGAATGGCACAATAAATGGCTTCGATATCAGAAGAGTTAAGCAGGTCGTGATAATCCTGAGTCACCACTTGCAATGTTGGGCCAAAGGCATCCTGGAACCATTCGAGCATCGCAGGGTTAGCATCACAAACCCCAACAATACGTGGCATTATATCCTGGTCGAGCAGGTGACACCAACGTGCGACCGCACTGGCAAATTCGCGTCCCATTAGTCCACAACCAATAATGCCAAAGTTGATAATACGTTTTGCCATTATCCCTACCTTTGCTGAAGTATCTGCATTGCCTGTTGTGGTGTCGCGTCATTATGCACTAGGGCCATCAACGCGCGAGTCATTGAGGCAGGTCGCTCATGCTGAATCACGTTGCGCCCATACACAATGCCCGATGCTCCTTGTTGCATCAATTCATATGTGCGCGTCACAATCTCTTCATCCGACGCCCTGCCACCGCCGCGTACCAACACGGGCCGCCCACTTGCTACTCTAATGACCATGTGGTACTGTCGCGCATCATCACATGGGTCCGCCTTGATTACATCGGCCCCTAGCTCAACCGCCTGTCGTACCAATGGAAGTATCTTGTCAAGATCGCCATCAACCATGTACCCACCTGCCTGCGTGTTTGGTTGCATCACCAGCGGCTCAATCATAAGAGGCATGCCATAGCGGTCACACTGTGGTTTGAGGCGACAAATATTTTCCACGCACTGTGCATGCAGCTCTGGTTGTCCTGGCAAAAGCAGCAGATTGACGACAACACAGGCTGCGTCAAGCGACAGAGCTTGCTCCACTGCGTTGTCGATGATACGGCTATAGAGGAAACTTGGCAACTCTTTCCCATACACATTCGCCACATCGGTACGCAGAACCAGCGAAGGTTTTGCCTTGCCCGGCATACTCTGTAACAAAGGAGCAATTCCTGGTGTAAGTTGAATTGCATCGGGATTAGCAGCAACAATTGTTGGAATCGCGGAACGCATATCCTCAATGCCACTCAGAAACGAGCGTTCATTAAAAAAACCATGATCGATAGCGACATCAAAGCACTTTCCATCATCAGCAAGTAATCGGTTCAAGCGAGCAGTGGCGTTCATAAAAAAGGCTCCTGACACATGGATAAAAATAACATCGTTCTCTATTGGTAGTGTATAGCATGTTTTCAACGAACACAAGGAAACGTCACTTGCTGACCACGCGTGGTCAGCAAGTGACGTTTCCTTGTGTTCGTTGTTATTTACTTTTTGTGGTTAAATTCGCCAATCGCCTTGCTCACGTCGGCAGGGGAACCAAACTTGTCTTCTTTTAGCTGCTGTAAAGTCGAGCGAATCTCCTCGTCGGCCCCGTTTTTCTCTGCCGTCTTGACTAGATCGTCTTTGCTCGCGGGATAATCGACGCCTTTAAGGAATTTCTCTACCTGAATTGGATTAATAGCCATGAACGTTTTCTCCTTTATCTATCGTTACAAAACACTCGTTGTTCTTCCTCATAATACACGCACAACAGAACGTAATTGGTTCACAAAACCTCTGTCCGCGTCTGATGATGCCGTTAAATGATTGCGGATATGTGTAGGGACCGATTCATCGCGTACTTCTCGGTGGTGAATTGCCACGAGGACGCGATGAAGCGGTCCCTACAGGTATTCATACTCTTTTATTAAAGAGCATTATCACATCCTCTCAACTGAATTATAAGGTAACACCGCGCATATATAGCCTCGCTATATTCTGCATGAAATAGCACGTTTTCTTCGATGATTGATTGCTTTATGTAACCTATTATGTAACTATTCAAGTAGGTTAATAATAGGTTATATAATAGGTTATATAATTCCTAATGCTGAACTTGTTATTCTTGTAATAATTTTGTAAAATTAATGTAATGGTATTTTTATAACGAGGTTACATAACTTGAGGAGACTTAGCAATGGCTGACATAAACGCGCTACTGTTGGACCTTCAAACAGGAAGAATTAGTCGCCGAACTTTCGTTTCTAGATCACTAGCTATGGGTCTTTCTTTCTCTACAGCAAGCGCGCTCCTAGCGGCTTGTGGAGCAGGGAGTAGCAGTACAGGTGGAAACCCAAAAGCACTTTCATATGCTACCGATGCAACTGATACAACGGAGCACAAAGTAATTCAAGATATCATTAATACGTATCAGAAGAAGAGTGGGACCAAGGTCACTGTCAACTTCGTGCCCGGAGCCGATTATCCTTCTGCAGCGCGCACCTATCTCTCCTCGAATATTCCACCCGATGTGCTTGCTTACTATGGTGGCTACCTGGCTCAATTCTTTATAAGTAGAGGTCTTATTCTTGATATTTCTGACCTTTGGGAGAAGAACAACTGGACAAGTTTTTTTCCGCAGGGCTTCCAGAAAATTAGTACAGGAAAAGATGGAAAATTTTACTTCCTACCACAGAGTTGGTACTGGTGGGCGGTTTTTTATCGCAATAGCATCTTCAGCAAGCACAATATAACTCCTCCTAAAACATTTAATGATTTGTATAAAGTATGCGACACACTCAAATCGAGTGGAGTTGTACCATTTGTAGTTGGTGCCCAAGCACCGTGGACGCTGGCCGGTTGGTTTGACATACTGAATATGCGTATCAATGGTCCACAGTTCCATCTGGACCTGACGGGGGGCAAGGCACACTACACAGATGCCAAAGTTAAGCAGGTCTTTAGCGTGTGGAAGGATATGATTAAGAGAGGATACTTTACCAAGAGTGCCTCTGCCTATACATGGGATCAGCAAGTACCACCACTATTAAAAGGCGAAGGCGGTATGTACCTCATTGGCCGCTTTATCTACAATTCGTTTCCTGCTGACGCCCAACCCGATCTGAATTTCTTCTCATTTCCCACGTATGATTCAGCAATTCCCTCAGCGGAAGAAGCACCTGTAGACGGTTTCTTCATGCCACAAAAAGCTAAAAATGTACAGGCGGGTAAAGATTTTCTTACCTATCTCGGTTCTGTTGATGGTCAAAAACTTTTTGTTACCGATGGTGCTGAGGCACTGGCCGCAAACGATCAAGTACCGAGTAGTGCTTACAAGCCTTTCGATGTGAAGGGTGTAGAGTTTATTAAGCAGGCTAAATTTGTCACGCAATTTTATGATCGTGACACAGATACAACAGTATCAACACGTGGCATGGCCTTCTTTGGACAGTTCTTCAGCAATCCTGATATGGATGTGAACCAGGGGTTGTCAGACCTGGATCAGTTCGCGCAAACTGTTTATTCCAAGTAGTAGTTTCAAGAAGATTTGATTGATAAGCGGACAACCATTGAAAGGAGAGATGCGCTCTTCTGTCAGAACGGTGACTTACAAGAGCGCATCAACACACTACTATGGCTACTACTGGTGTGCGGGTAGATAACGACTCTAATTCTGGCATAGCAAAAAATAGGGTGAGAAGAAGGCGTTTCAATTTTACTCCTTGGCTTTTCCTGGCGGTACCACTGGCTATCTACCTGATCTGGGTTATAGGACCTCTCTTTTATTCGTTTTATCTCAGCTTAACCGATTGGGACGGCATCACGAATCCTACCTTTATTGGCTTCAAGAATTATCAAACTCTTTTGCATGATCCCGTTCTCTACATTGCCTTTGCGAACAACATCAAGGTACTTTGCGTGTTTTTGATTGTGCCGATTGCTGGAGGCTTAGGCTTGGCGATACTGTTTAACCGACCCTCTCGTACTGTAAATGTACTGAAAGCGGCCATTTATTCGCCAATGGTTTTGAGTTTTGTTGTGATTGGGCTGATCTGGTCTTGGTTCTACCTACCCAATGAGGGAGTCCTGAACACAGTGTTACGAAGTATTGGCTTAGGTTTCCTCGCCAAAAGTTGGCTAAGCGATGCTCAAATCTCCATTTTTAGCATTACTTTTGCTGCTTGTTGGCGGCAGATCGGCTATGTAATGCTGCTGTATCTGGCCGGATTGAACACGATTGACCCTTCATTTGTCGAGGCCGCAAAGATTGACGGGGCAAATGGCTGGCAAGTGTTTCGACAAATCCTGTTCCCTTTGCTTGCTCCTATCACGACAATCATTGTCGTAGCAACGATCATTGACTCGCTTCAATTTTTTGATCTTGTCTACATTATGACGCATGGGGGACCAGGCTATGCTACAAATGTGTTAGCAAGCTTTATGTTTACAGAGGCATTTACTAATTTTCGGTATGGCTACGGGGCGTCAATCGCGGTAGTTGAGTTTCTGTTGAGCTTCGTTTTTATTGTGATTTATCTTACTAACATGTTGAGGAAGGGGAGTGAGAGCATATGAGCTTGCCTGTACAATCCACCAGTATATCCAAGATGCGTGTGCGTCCAGGAAAAGCCACGCCTGGACATTTGGGACGCAACTGGCGTTTCTACCTCTTTGCCATTCCCTTTACACTCATCTGGTTGCTGCCCATCTTCGGAGTCATCCTGACCTCTTTACGTTCTAAAAACGATGTTATCTATAACGGCTATATTGCCTTTCCAAAGCCATTGACGATTGCGCCGTATGTTGAAGCATGGGTACAAGGGAACGTTGGCAACTACTTCCTCAACAGCTTTCTGATCACGATTCCCGCATTGATTGGAACCGTCTTCTTGTCATCTCTATCTGCATACGCATTGGCGCGTATACGCTTTCGTGGAAGTCGCTTCGTTCTCATGATGTATATCACGGGCATGATGTTGCCCTTTCAAATCATTATTCTGCCGGTCTTCCAACTAAGTGTTGCATTGGGAATCTACAATACGCTGTTCGCGGTGATCGCTGTACATATCGCTTTTCAAATGGGCTTTTGTACATTTGTTTTGCGAAACTTCATGGTCACACTGCCAGGAGAAATTCTGGAGGCGGCTCGCATTGATGGATGCCGTGATTTCGACATATACCGTATCATAGTAATGCCACTCACGGTACCCGCTCTCGCGGCTCTAGCAACGCTTGAGTTCACCTGGATTTTCAATGATTTCATCTGGTCGCTAGTGCTGTTGCAAGACAACAATCTTAGACCTGTCACCGCTGGTCTGGCAACACTCATAGGTCAATATAATACTGACTGGAGCGTTGTCGTGGCGGGTTCATTGATTGCAAGTGTACCAACTATGATCGTCTTCGTGATGCTTCAGCGTTACTTCATACAAGGACTCACAATGGGTTCTGTAAAGTAAGAAAGAGCTGAAGATAGGTACAACGGTCGAACCATTTGACACATTATATGCGCTCTATGTCACACGCTCAACAGAACCACGCCAACACATACACATATGCCCGCGATCACCTTTCGACCAAGATGCGAGCGTTCCTTCAGGAAGATAGCTCCCGCCAGCACAACCAATATCGTCGAGGAAGACATGATGGGCACCACTTTGGAAGCGTCGGCGAGGCTAAACGCTTTCAAGGTGAAATAATAGCCAAGCACACTGATAGCGGCCAGCAACGCAATACTTTTATACACGCCCTTGAATTGTTGTGCAATTGTGTGAAACCCTAATGGAGGTAAAAATGTGTTGTACAACGCTGGCGCAAAGAAGTTGATAAACGCGTACACAGGCAAAGCGTAGGCAATCGAAATACGTTTATCAATCGTCAAGCCGATGCCAAGACAGGCAGCCGCGAACAGCGCAAGGAAAAATGGTGTATCAAACTTGATGACCGTACTTTTGTAGACCACAAGCAAGTTTCCTAACAAGATGAACACAACTGCGATCAATTTCTTGAGCGTAAAGCCCTCACCTAAAAAGATGAGCGAGGCTACGAACGTAACGACAGGTGTCAGCTTATCAATAATTGTCAGTAGGGATGCCTCGATTGACTTGCTCACGGTGAAGAGGAGTCGATCACTCAAGCCATAGCAAATCGTCGAGATGATGGTCAATATAAGTACGGCAGTTGAAACGGGCTTGAACGAGAATGGCTCAAGAATAAATAAAAAGAGCGTACAAACCGCCGACGACAGGCCAAAGATGACCGAATACGCTCTAGGATGTGTGCTATCAATACTGATTACACGCGATAGGAGCGCGAAAAGAGCAAAGAGCAATGCCGCAAGCAATGCGTATATGAGCCAAAGCATAAGGGGATACGCTCCTTCTAAGGGAAAATTGTAAACGCTGAAAATGTTTATGGTATTGAACAACCTGTACAGGAGTTCTTACAGTCGCTTGCGTTGCGGCTTCTTTGGTACAGCGACGCGTACCTTGACCTGACTTTGTGGCGTCACTTGAATGTTTGGATGCGCCGCAGCAACCTGCCTGGCACGTTCGAGCATGGCCTCTGCATCTTTGAGGTTGGCAGCCTCAACCGTGATGGGTATCCCATCAATCACGATGCTCAGTTTGACGGGATGTTTTTGTGTCTTGAATATAGAGAACGCGATGGGACTCACAAATCCCAAAATTGTACAGATGTTTCCAACGACCCCAATCGCGTCGCGCTGTGCATACACATCTGCCCCAACCATCTGAGCTGTCGATTGTGCATAGTTAAATAGCTCAAACAACAACTCAAGCCCACCGCGCTGCCCTGTATAGACAGGTTTGGCCGTGACACCATCACGCTTTACCGCATCGAGTATTTCGCGTCCCACCTCGCCTATCGCTACAGGGTCTGAGTCACGCTCGTCCTCCGCCACAATCTCTAAAATAATGGGATGCTCTTGTCCTGTTTGTTGTTGTGTCATAGGTTTGTACCCACCTTTCAAATTATTTGCATTATAACGCATAATCTATGTGTTTTGTATGGATACAAAAAATTTTGAAGCATAAAAATCAATCGTGGAAACAAGACTGCAAGAGTCCCGTTTCCACGATTGATTTTTATGCTTCAAAGTTCACATGTTTTAGTGCAAGTGAATTGTTACTTGAGCACTCATGCCGGGGAGAAGACTGTTGCCTCCGTTGCCGTTGAGCGACACGATGACAGGAATGCGCTGGCCCACTTTGGTGAAGTTGCCACTGGCGTTGTCCTGGGTTGGTAGCAGCGAGAATGAACCTGCTGTTGCTCCTACAATCTGCTGCACATGGCCTGTATAGGTTGTGCCGCTATAGGCGTCAACCTTGACATCGACCTGCTGCCCATTGGAGACGTTGTTGATGGTGTTCTCATCAACATAGGCGATGATATTGACGTTGCTCAAGTCCGTGACCTGTGCTACTGTCAAACCTGGTGCCACACCCTGCCCTTGTACTGCAGGAACCTGGACGATTGTTCCATTAATCGGACTGGCAACATTGACTGTAGTGCTCTGTGCATTGGCACCTGTTCCCGCGACGGTCAACGTTCCGATAGTTTGTCCGGCTGTCACTTTGTCGCCCTGCTTTACGGTAAGCGTGGTGAGTTGACCGTTACCGGGCGCGCTGATATTTACAATCTGCCCATTGACTTGAGCATCATCAGTTGTGTAAAACGTGTAACTATTGTAGACATAGTAGCCGATGCCACCTACAATGGCAAGGACCACAAGCACAATCAAAACTGGAATAAGAATTGCACGACGCATGATAGTGTTTCCCTCTCTTTATAAAAACTCTTTGTTAATAAAAACTCTTTGCTATTCTTAGTTTAACCAACGAGCATAGCCTCACGCCGTGCTGCATCGTCCTCCGCACTCACCTCGTCGGTTGTGGACGATGGGATAGCATGTCTGCGTGAACGGATAAAGCAGGTCGCGACAATGGCGGCAAGAATGAACGCCAATGTGACCCAGAACGAGTCGATCAAAGCCAACATATAGCCCTGACGCTGTACAAGCCCTATGACCTCTGCCGTCGCGGTAGTGCCAGCTTGTACAGGATTATAACCGTGTAGCAAGAAAAATGAGCGTAAACCAGTTAGCACTCTGCCAAAGAATGAGGCAGGTGTTACCTGTTCTGCAAGATGGCTATAATGTACATTTGCCTGTGTCTGCACTAGCGTCGCCAGGACCGCGATACCAAGCGAGGTCGAGACAAAACGTACAACCGTAGTCAGCGATGATGCTTGCGCGAACTGACGTGGTTGCACATCGGTTAGTGCTGAGACGGTCAAAGGTTGAATAATCAAGCCTAAGGCCAAACCGCGTATCAGGAACAGGACCTGTATCCACCAGAAGGGCGTCTGCAACGTGAAGTAGGTAAACTGCCAGGTCGCAAAAGCTAGCAGGATCAGGCCCGGTAAGACGACCACTCTAGCACCAAGCCGATCTACAAAACGTCCACCAATCACCGCGGTCACAATTGAAGCAAAGGCTTGTGGCAAAAAGAGCAAACCGGCCTGGAAAGCACTCAAGCCGCGCAAGTTTTGCAGGTACACCGGGAACAGGAACAAGCCGCCAAAGAACGCGAACGTGATCAATGCATTGGCGATATTGCTTGTCAAGAATGGTCTATTAGTAAACAATGTCAGGTTCACCAACGGCTGACCGCCGCGCCGTATAATCAATAGCTCCACCACAACGAAGGCACACAGGATAAGAATACCCACAATCAGGAAGCCCTCAACCTTTGTTGATCCCCAGCCATCGGTGCTAGCATCCGAAAGTGCGTATAGAACTGAGGCCAAGCCCATCGCCGCTAGAATAAAACCGGGCACATCGAAACGGGTGCGTAGCGTGGTACGAATATCGCGCAACAGGAAGAAAGCCATGATGATAGCCACAATCCCAATCGGCACATTGATGAGAAAGATCAAAGGCCAATCCGAGTACGTCACGATATAGCCACCAAGTGTTGGACCCACTGCCGGAGCAAGCAATGCGGCGATACCGAACAGGCCCGACGCTAGACCACGCTGCTGAATGGGAAATTCGTTGAACAGGAGCGTGATGCCCAACGGGAACAGGAAAGCACCACCAACTCCTTGTAAGATGCGAAAGACGATAAGCACGGGTAAGTTCCACGCAAAACCACATAGGGCTGAACCGACGGTAAAGATTACCAGCGCGATCAAGTAAAACCGTTTGTTGCCCAGGCGGTCCGCAAAAAAGCCTGTTGTTGGTGTCACCACGCCTTGCGTCAGAATGTATGCAGTGAGCACCCATTGCACACTGTTAAGGTCTGCACCAAAGGCACTCTGGAAACGTGGAATAGCAATGTTCACAATCGTCTGGTCCAAGACGCTCATAAACGCACCGAATACCACGACGAGCGCAACAATCCATTTATATTCTAGCCCACCACGCCGCACTTCATGCCCCACATCTTGCTGTACTGCTTGAACTGGAACTTCCATAGAAAGAACTCCTTTTAAGTGTGATAATGCAGTTTCCCTCGTGATTGCAGATACGCCGTTTGTAGGGACCAATTCATCGCGTCCTCGTGGCAATCCACCGCCGACAAGGATGCGATGAATCGGTCCCTACAGAGATCGTCCTCTTGTGTTAAACAGGATTATTAAGCCACTGTTACGGTACAAAACCATAGATGATTTATTTTTTCCAACATGCTTGGATTCAAGTCATGTCTCAGGTCGAGCACAATACTATATTGCATAGCAAAAAATATGCTGACATAACCCCAACCTGCCGCGTCAAGGTCAATTCCAGGTGCTAGCTTGCCTTGCTCCTCGGCCTGCACCAACAGGCGATGAATAGTCTTTTGCACACGCTGATTGTGCATACGCAGTTTACTGGCAATGTGACTATCACTACTCGCTTGGGCAACGGCATGGAAAAGCACTTTTTGCGTGTCAGGGTCGGCGGATATCGCGTCGTCATAATCCATCAATACATGTTGGAGCGCGTCGAGAATATCGCGTTCGGCCCTTTGCTCTACATGCTGTTCCCATACCTGCATAAAACTCGTACTACACTGTCTCATTACCTCAAGAAACAGGCCACGTTTGTTGCCAAAATGCTTGTATAGCATTGGCTCTGTGATCTCGCTGGCACGCGCTAACTCTCCTGTACTTGCATCGAGATAGCCACGCTCGGCAAACACTTTTTTTGCGTGGAAAAGAATAGACTCACGTCGTTCTTCGCCACGCATTCGTGTCTTTTTTTCTGTATCCTCTGTCTTGTCTTTCGCCATCACTGCACTCACTACTTTTTATATTTGTTAACGCTAACTAACTTATAAAGATATAGTATACTGAAAGAACCCGTTTGTCAAGGATTGTAAGAAAGACAACAACAAAACGGAGACCCTGTAGTATTAAATGCGCTGATAGCTCCAACTGACCATTTCGCCATTGTGGAAAGGCATACTACCATGAAAGGGACGTGGGTCGGCGTCGAAGACCATAGGGAGGAAATTGCGATCACTGGGCCACAACGACAGGCTTAAAATGCTGTCGAGTGGTACCCATTCGAGCGTTCCCTCGTGGTTCCCTGTCAATGCCTCGCCATGCCAGCCCTCGATGCGGAAGATAAAGCCGAACCAGTCCTCACCATTTTTGCCAAAACCGGGCCAGGAAACGGTGCCACGTAGTACTGCCTGGTCAACCACCAGACCTGACTCCTCCAATACCTCACGCTGCAGGCCACTTACCACGTCTTCGTTTGCCTCAAGTTTCCCACCTAATCCATTATATTTGCCATAATGCAAATCATCAAGCCGCTTATTACGATGTATCATTAACACCTGCTTGCCATCGGGCGACAAAATATAGCCCAACGTCGCCAGTACAGGTTTATATTTCGTAGACATGTATTGTTTTCCCTCTATCTTTCATAGCAAGTAGTCAAGCTAGCCCTAGCTGACGTGCTTTGATGATGACCTGAGAGCGATCACGAGCACCAAGTTTGGAGAAAATATGATTGATATGCGTCTTGACCGTTGCATCGCTCACAAAAAGTTCCGCAGCAATCTCCGTATTACTGTGTCCCTGCGCGATCAGTCGCACAACCTCAAGTTCACGGGTCGTTAGCCCTATCTTTTCCGCCTCTGTCGCAAGCGATGCATCTTTGGAAGTCTTGATACCTTGTGACTCCTGTGCGTAGAGTCCGGCCAGGAGTTGTGCAGCACTGGATGCTTGCAGAAGAACCTGCCCACGTGCAACAGCCCGCACCGCGCTACACAACTCTTCAGAACTACAATCCTTGAGCAAATATCCAACAGCACCAGCTCGCATCCCTTCTACGACCAGTTCAGGCGTATCAAAGGTGGTTAAAAGTAGGATACGTGGCCTCGGTGCCGCTTGCTTGCCAATTCTTTCAGTTGCCTCAATACCGTCTAGTAGAGGCATACGAATATCCATTAGAATCACGTCTGGGTGCTGACTCTCCGCAATCTGTGTCGCAACCAGCCCATTTTCGGCCTCCCCGATGACTTCAATATCTGGTGCATCGTCAAGGATAATACGTAATCCTTCCCTCATTAGACGTTGATCATCGGCTATCAAGACGCAAATCTTGTATGTACTCACGCTGCATTCCCTTCTGGACAATGCTCTTCTCATCAAGCGGCTCATATGGAAGTCTTAGGCTAACCAGAAAGCCACCCGTTTCTCTAGGTCCTGCTTCAACCTCGCCATCCAATACTGCGACTCGCTCACGCATTCCCTGTAATCCATGATGTCCACTTACCTCGTTCTCTTCGATTGTTTCACTGCTTATTTCTTGCTTGTGGACACCAATCCCATCATCACGCGCCTCTAAGAGGATACTCGCTTCTCGCCATCGCAACGTGATCCATACTGTTTGGGCGGCCCCGTGACGATGTGCATTTGTTAGTATCTCACGTAAGGCGAGTTGTAGTGTTTCTCTTTGCTGCATAGTAATCTTATAAGGTGTACCACTCTCTTCAAAGAGACAATGTATACCTGTCCGTTCGTTAAATGTAGTTGCAATCAAGCGCAGACTCGCGCTCAGGTGCTCAGAATTGGCAAGAGGTTTCTCTCTCAGCAAACCGACGACGCGACGGCTCTCGGTGATGCTTTCGCGGATGAGCACCGCCATATCATCTAACTTTGCCGCAAGTCGCTCAGGGTCTTTTGCGAGCAAGTGACGCGCCGCCTGAACTTGAATCGAAAGAACGGCGAGAGAGTGCGAAAGGACATCGTGAATATCACGTGCGATACGTGTGCGCTCCCTCTCTGTCGCAAGTTCCTCGCTATGGACTATCTGCGCTCTCAACTGCTCCTGTACCTCCTGTAATCGTATCACGAGAAGATACTGTGCGCGTCGCGTCCAGCCAAACCAACCTAAGCCAAGGATGAGTACCAGATTGAAGCCCAATGTCCCTGGATTACTCGGTTGCTGAACAAATAAAAGTTGTAATGCTCCATCCGTCGAGACTAAAGCGAGTACACATGCGATTGCCAATGGCAACGACCAGCTCAGAGGAAAACGATAGAATACGGTGACAGAGAGTACGTAAATAAGCACACTACCCCACATTCCTGGAAAGATGAGGTTCAGGATAATGGCAAACCCAATCACAGTTACATACGTTCCAATCACAGGCAAGAATTGCTTGGACATCCTTGCAAGGAACAGGAGTATGTCGCCACACGCGAAAAGTAACTCCGTACTCAGTAGAACAATAGGTGATGCATGTGTTGTAGCGATGATGAGCACAAGAACAGTCAACATCCCCAAATCAGAAGTCAGCAAAACAACACGCGAGAGGGTATAGGGAATCTGCTTTACCTGCCACGTATTACCCCACCATTGTGCCTTCTCCTGCGAACGTTGAGTCCTGGGTATTCTTTCAAAGAGATAGAGTTTTGTCAGCATATGTGTATTCATAGCTCATTCTCCTGCTATTGAGATAGAAGCGTGTGGCATTTCCTTTGCTGCATTATAGCCTATCACTCCTATATAGACATCCACCTGTAGGTTGAGAAAACCTATATGCGAATATCAACCCAAAGTCAAACCAGGCGCGGATGGAGTCTAGTCGGTTCTGTTCTATACTTCACACATAAGATATGAACCACAATGAAACAAACGGTTTCATCAAGTGACAACAATAACAGCTAAAAGAGTTGTTCTTTGAACACCATAGAATGAAGGACGGTAAAAAAATGGCTATTCACACATCTTCTCTTTCCTCAACGAGCATGAGTCAGTCTTCTATAAATGAAAACAAAGGTAGCAGTGGCATAATGCTGCGTCGTATGCTTCCAAACTTACTGATTAATGCTGCCGCGCCTCTTCTAATCAACATCGTAGCACAACACTATATGCCCATTATCGACGCGCTATTACTTGCAAGTTCTGTTCCAACCCTGTTTACTTTGAGCAATGCCATTTGGAAAAAGCACATCAATGCGCTAGGTTTACTCGTTGTTGTAAGTCTTCTGCTGACGGTTGTCTTTGCACTCGTATTCAAGAGTCCACGACTATTGTTGTTACAAGGTTCTGCTGTAAACGGTCTGCTTGGTATCATAATGCTTGTATCGTTGCTCTTCCCTAAACCAGTCTTATTCTATGTCATTCGTTCAATCATGGCTCAGAACGATGCACAAAGGGTCGCTAAGTTTAACGCAAACTGGTCATTCCCACAGGTTCGCACGTTTTATCGGATACTGACGACTCTCTGGGGTTGTGTTTCTGTTACGCAACTACTACTGGTCTCAGCATTGGCCTTTACTCTGCCTATCTCTCTTATGCTCGTACTCAGCCCCATCCTGGGTTTCGCATTCATTCTACCTGCATCTCACTGGAGCATGCTCTACGCTCGTAAAAATATGCGTATCTTCGAGCAGCTTCGCCAGCAACGTGATGCGCTCACCTCGGATGTTGCCAGTTAGGACCTGATTTAAGCTGCATTCATTCCAATAAGCAGGGAGACCTTTGCGGTCTCCCTGCTTAACCTGTTTTTATCATTATCGTTCTACGAAGACAGACATCCTAGTAAGCTCTTCGCTAGCCTGCCACAGTTTTTTCTGTAGCATAACATTATACGATTTTCGAGACGAGTGCAACTCTTTACTACGATAAAAGGCTTTACCAGTTACCTTCTCAAACATTGGTGAGGACGCGAGAGCAATCGCTGTTTGCGCGCCTTCTTCCGCAGACGTAGCGTTGCGAAATAAGAGGGGCAGAAGCGTGTTCATAAAGTGATTGCCATTTCTGCCAAAGTTGGTTGCCACAGGTCCAGGCGTGACAGCATTGACCGTTACCTCTGTTCCCTCTAAGCGACGCGCCAATTCGTAGGTGAAGAGCATTGTTGCAAGCTTTGCCTGTGCATAGGCTCCGAAGCTGACATAGCGTTTTTCGGATTGCAGATCGTTGAAGTTGATATTTCCGATGCGCTCAACATTTGAACTGATGTTAATAATATGCGCTGGCTCACTTGCTTTGAGAACATCGAGAAACAGATTTGTAAGCAGAAAAGGGGCAAGATGATTGACGGCAAAAGTCATTTCTAAGCTATCCATCGTCGTCTCACGTGTGAAGAAGATACCACCGGCATTGTTGACCAGCACATGCAGGTGCTGATAGTTCTGCTGAAAGGTTTTGGCGAGCGCGCGAATAGCCTGCTGTGATGAGAGGTCCGCAAGCATAACCTCGACATTCATATTTCCACTCTGCATACGAATTTCATCGCGTACAGTCTCTCCCTTGCTCTGGTTGCGCGCAACGAGGATTACTGTCACGCCCATCTGAGCAAGCGCAGCGGCTGTAGCCTTCCCCATACCCGAGGTTGCACCAGTAACCATACATATCTTGTTCTGCATTGTCGTTTGCATACGTCTATCCTCTTCCTTCTCTGGTCTTGATCTATACAAGTGTTACAAGCTTTTTCTGAACGTCTATCATTTTTAGAACAAAGTTCAGTGACAGGCAAAAAAATTAATGGTTGCTCAATCCATCAACGAAGCACTCCAAAATCTGATCATCACTCGCTATAAAGGTTTCCCACGACGCTCCTTGTGTCGTAAGTCGCAACATAGCAATGCCATGAACAAGGGACAAACAACCAAACGTCATTTCGTGTAGACCAAAGTCTGGACGAGGCACGAAGATACCTGCCGCGATGCCTTCCTCAACAATCTCTTGTAATAGGTTGTAAGGGGAGGGCATTTCCTCATCCTCAACCTGCGTCTGTTGTACTCCTTTACGACCAAAGATCAACAGATAAAGTTGAGGATGAGCACGAGCAAATTCCAGGTACGTCTGTCCGTAAGAGTGCAAGCGGTCGCGTGGCGACAGGCCCGTTAAGATTCGACGGACATGCATCGTCAAACGTGCAAGAGCCTCTTTGATCACTACAGCGAGCAATTCATCTTTGCTAGCAAAGTACTCGTACAGGTTGGATGCACTATAATCAATTCGTTCTGCGACCGCACGCATATTGAGCGCATCCGGTCCTTGCGTCTCAATTATCTCCTCTGCAGCCTGAACAATCGCCTCTCGCGTCCGTGCTTGGCGTCGCTCACGTGCCTTCCCTTTTTGCATATTCTGAACAACACTCCATTTTCTGAACAATGTATGGTTTTAGTGTACCTGGAAAAACTTATGATGTCAATGTTTTATTCAAGAAAGAGGTGGAGACTCATTTTTTGTAGAGTACGGAAAAAGGGAAAGGATACGTTGGAGCCACGCTTTCGCTTCGCGTACCTCTTCGTGCGTGATGGTATGTCCACCATTGTGCCAGTGTGACTCAACAGTGGCACCTGCCTCCTGCAACAGTTGTACCAGTCGCTCTGTATTTTGCATCGGCACAATTGGGTCACGACGACCAGCACCCACAAACACTTGCTTCCCCGTGAGATTGGGCAATTCCTCCGGTACAAATGGCACCATTGCATGCAGTAATACCGCACCCATGAGCATCTGTGGACGCAACAGTAACGTACTTGCCGCGATATTTGCCCCATTCGAGAAGCCTACCGCGACGACACGTGTTGCATCAAAGCCATAGGTTGTACTGGCAATCTCCACAAAATCCGCTAGTTCGTGAGTACGCTGTATCAGGTCTGGCACGTCAAACACACCCTCGGCAAGGCGACGGAAGAAACGCGGCATGCCGTTCTCCAGCACTTTGCCACGTGGACTGAGTAGCCCAACATCGGGAGCAAGTATACGTCCCAGGTCCAGCAGGTCGTTCTCATCGCCCCCTGTACCGTGCAATAACAACAGTGTTAGCCCATGCTGATGATTTGACTCCTGTACAGGAGGAATATAGTGGTGAGTAAAGCCAACCATATTTTTTTTGTTGTTTTCCATTGCTCACACCGTCTCTCTTATATTTCAGAAGGAAGATGCACTGGTGGTAGATTATGCTCTAATTGCGAGCGTTGTGACTCTAGCCAAGGGGGTAGCTTGAGGTGCATTCCAAGTTCCTCTGGTGCCTCATCGACGGGAAAGCCTGGAACATCGGTGGCAATCTCGAACAGCACACCCCCTGGTGTACGGAAGTAAATCGAGTGAAAGTAGGTGCGGTCAAGTTGTGGGGTCACGCTCAGACCAGCATTCACCAGGACCTGACGCCATGCCAATTCTTGCTCATCATCGGGTGTACGCCACGCGACATGATGCACCGTGCCAATCGACTCTACACCGCGCTTCTCGTGTGGCACATTGAGGATATCGACAAACGCGCCGCTTCCCGCGTTGCTGCCTGTACCTACTTCATACCGTGCTCGATTGCCCACCTCGCCCACACGATGAAACCCAAGAGTTTGTGTCAAGAGCTTGATGGTCTCCTGCATGCGTACAAGTGAAAGCGTCACACCATGAAAGCCACGAATCGTATACTCATCTGGAATGGGGCCTGTCGTCCAACCTGTACGTTGCTCCGCACCCTTATGCGCCACCAGTTCAAGGCCAAGTCCCTCATGGTCGGTGAAAGTCAATACTTGCTCATCGAAACGTGCCGTTGGTCCTTCGACCTGGATGTTATGTTGCGAGAGTCGCTCACTCCAATAGTGCAACGCGTTTTCTGGTACAACAAATGAAATGGTCGTCGCCTGACCCGTTCCGCGCTGTCCCTTTGGTGAGCCAGGCCATGAAAAGAAGGTTAGGATTGTGCCCGGACTACCCAGTGTATCGCCATAATAGAGGTGATAGGTATCCGGCACGTCGAAATTGACCGTCTTTTTGACCAGACGTAGACCTAGCACACCAACATAAAAATCAATATTTTTCTGTGGATCATCCGTAATCGCGGTTACGTGGTGAATACCGAGAATGTCGCTCGCCATCGCATTGCTCCTTGCGCTTTTGTTGTTCATTCGTCGCTTTACAATACTATCATTTCTGTAGGGGCCGCTAATTGTTCACTATGGTACAATACAATCGCATAACAACGATATTTCTATCATCTGTACATAAAAAGGAAACACTCATGCGGAGACACATTTCGCGTTCTCTCTTCTCGCTTCCTCCTCTGCTGTTGCTACTTACCATCTTTGTGACTGCATGTGGGGCTTCTACAGGGTCTACAACCCCATCGGCTCAGACACTTATTAAAGACGCACAAACGGCCTTGCAAAAGGTAACAGCATATCATTTCAACCTTGTGGCTCAAAACGCTGGTGCCGGGGGGTTCCTGGTCGTAAAAGATGCCGATGGCGATACCGTCGTCCCCGATAAACTGCAAGCCAACGCAGACGCTGTTATTCTTGGTAACGTCGTGAAAGTGAAAATTATTTCGTTAGCCGACAAGCAATATGTCACAGACCCAATTAGCGGTAAATGGCAAACCACAACGGGTCTGCTTGACCCACGTACACTCTCGGACCCCAAAACAGGTGTTATTGCTATCCTAGGACTCATTCAAAATCCTAGCACGCCCACTGACGGAAATGTCGCTGGTAGAGCCTGTTGGAGCATCAATGGCAAACTCAACGCCAAAGACATTCAAGGCATCACCGGTGGTGGCACTCCTACCAACTCAAAGGTCGATGTCACAACCTGTATCGGTAAAACGGACAACTTGCCCTACCAAATTCGTATTACAGGTATCGCCGTTCAAGGTGACACCGACAAAACGGTTCGCACCTTCACACTCTCAAAATTTAACGAAAGCGTCACCATCGTTGCACCAATCTAGCATAAGAGGACACGCATGCAAGGGCAAAAAGTAATGCTTATGCGGCACGATACATCAAATTCCTACACAAAAAACGCGGGTATGTTTGCGCTACTGGCAGCATGTGTTGCAGTCTTTCTTACCGCGCTCGACCAGACGGTTGTCGTCACCGCCTTGCCGCAGATCATCACTGATCTCAGCATCCCGATCAACCAGATTGACCGTGCCGCCTGGATTATCAGTGGCTACTTGCTAGGGTATGTTATTGTTATGCCGCTCATGGGACGCGTCTCCGATCTCTACGGACGCCGCAGAGTCCTCATTATCTGCCTGTGCATCTTTGCCGTAGGCTCTCTCTTCTGTGGACTCGCACCTATCATAGGCAATAGCGATATTGGGACACAACTTGTCGCACCACTGCAAAATATTGGTCTCAACACCGATTCTCCTGGTCTTATCTGGCTCGTCGTGGCACGCTTTCTACAAGCGGCTGGTGGTGGTGCCGTTGTACCCGTAGCTATGGCAATCGCGGGCGATTTTTATGGCTGGCAACGACGTGGGCTTGCCCTTGGTCTCGTCGGCATGGTCACGGAAGCTGGCGGCGTGCTAGGACCACTATACGGCTCAATCATCGTGCAATTGTCGGGTTGGCCGCTCATCTTTTATCTCAACCTACCTCTTGTCGCCATTCTGCTATTCCTGGTCTGGCGTTTTATTCCTGCCCACCGCGCCACCATAGTAGCAACAACAAAGCGAATGCGAGGACAAATCGACCTGCTCGGTACGCTCTTATTAGGTGCCTCGCTTACCTGCCTCAGTCTGGGACTTTCACAAGAAGCCGCGCAAATTACACCTGTGGCAACTGCTACTGGTAGTGCAGCAGTACAAAACAATCCTTGGTTGATTACAGCCGCACTGGTCCTACTTGCAGGCTTTATCGGCTTTGAGATTGCTCGTGAGCGAAAAAATAGCTGGCCGGTTGTCGAATTGTCGCTGTTCACGCGTAGAACCTTCTCCGCATCTGCGCTCGTCAGTTTACTTGTCGGTGCTGCACTTATTATTGCGATGGCCGATATTCCTATCTTTGTCGCTACCGTCTTAAATCGTCCCGCGCTCGATAGTGGTCTGGCCCTCTTGCGCCTTACTGCCATGATACCCGTTGGCGCACTGCTTGGCGGCTGGCTCTGCTCCCGTCTCACCTGTCGTTGGACAGCCGTGCTCGGCTTACTGCCAACCGCGCTCGGCTTCTGGTTAATGCATCTCTGGCCGCTTCATGTCGGCTGGACACAGATAACAGTGAGTACCCTGATTGCGGGTTTTGGCTTCGGTCTCGTCATTGCTCCCATTGGAACAAGCGCGATTAACGCAGCAAACGAACAGCAGATGGGCATGGCCTCATCCATTATAACCGTTCTACGCATGGTCGGTATGATTCTTGGTCTAGCCGCTCTCACCTCGTGGGGATTGGGACGCTTCCGTACACTTGCCTCTCTCTTCGTGGTACCTACTGGTGTAAAATTTGGCAGCACAAGCTATAACACGCTCTACGGAAACTATCTCATATCGGTAGCACACACCGTCTACACCGACATCTTTCTCGCGGCTGGCATCGTCTGTCTTTTCGCGCTCATACCGGCACTCTTTTTGCAAGGAAGAAAACCCTTTTCGCCTCCTGTTCGTAGTATTGATAAGAACAAGCAGAAATACACAAACGTACCCGTGTAGGGACCGATTATGCAGTTTGATGAAATAATGCGGATCGTTATTTGTAGTACATGGTCAATGTTTATTTGGTACCGTTGTAGTGGTCTACCAACATTCACGGGATGGATTTCGTAGGGACCACATTCATGGCGTCCTCGCCCAATTCATAGGGCGAGTTCTGCATCACGCTTGAGGGAACTCGCGCAATGAATTGCGCCTCGGACGCCATGAATGTGGTCCCTACAACATTTAACATGGCGACCATCCTGCCAAATTACGATTGACGATGTAGTAGAGACGACCCTTGTGGTCGTCCGTCGTTGCCAATGGAAAAGAGAGATGTTAGCATGGGTAGAGGCAGAATACGACCAGAGGACGAGCCAAACCGTCGAAAGAGGCAAGAGGAAGTTTACAACGACGAATATGGAGATGAGTATGAAGACGAAGAGTATGAGGAGGAGCCACCTGCGCGGCAGGTAAGACCACGCCCACGTACTACACAACGTATTCGACAGTCTCAGCAACGTCCCTACCCACCAAATACGCAACGCGGTGCAAGTAATCCAACACGTGTACTTCGTCCACGCCCACGTCGTAGACGCAGCGTATGGCCCGTCCTTTTAGGAGGGTGCGCTATTGGTATTTTTTTCACCGTCGTCGCGGCAGCCATCGTCGTATTTTTTACATTTCGCACCGCACAAACTGGTGGTATCCCCATTATCGGTAGCGGTGGTCTTGGTGGCAGCACCCAATTATTTACAAGCGACACCACACAGGCCATCACGCTCACGAGCCTGACACAAATGCAGATATGCGACAAAATTGGCAATGTCTCTATCCTGGTAGACCCTACCGCAAACACCGCGAGCATTAAGACAACAAAAATTGTACATATGAGCAGTAAAGCTAGCGCAAATCAAGAATTTGGACGTATCAACATCTCCGTCCAACAACCTGATGCAGGAGCACAAAGTCTTGGTTGCGCCTCCTCGTCCGCACCAGCAGCAACAGCAACGACAGCTTCTGCGACACCAGTTCCCTCAAATGCAACAGGCGGTGCCTTGCTCGTCAATACCACTATTCCTGATAGCGATGGTTTGCTTCATGGTACGGGCGATGCTGTTGACATCACGGTCACGCTTACCACAAAACTCTTTGCCAGCGCGAGCGCACCGCTACAACTCAATGTGCAAGCCGCGTTAGGCAACGTCTCCGTCGATGGTGTAAGCGGCATCTTAAATATAATTGGTAGCAGTGGCAACGTCTCTGTAACACGGGCAACGCTTATTAGCGGCTCAAGTATTGGCACGGGTCAAGGGAATGTCACGTTCAATGGTATCGTTGCAGCACCTAATGATCCAACAACACAAGCAAGCTTTGTTATTCGTAGTGAGCAGGGGAAAGTAGATGTAACGCTTCCCACCAGTACCAACCTTGTGCTTAGCGCAAATACAAATGTTGGCACCATTCAGAGCGACTTCCCAATCACCGCTACGACCAGCAGTGGCTCCGCCAGCTATCGTGGTCCCTTGAACGCATCGGCCCCAACTCAATCATCAGCAGTTCTCACCGTCGATGTGAGCACAGGGAATATCGCAATCCACAAGGGACAAGTGTAAACCATTATCTTGTCAAGCATGTACCACTACAGTATAATTGTTTTTAAAGAAATGTATGTAGAGATTAACAATGAGCAGGGAGACCGCAAGGGTCTCTCAATACCGTTCAAATAAGCGTTATCGGATAGAACACACGACCCTTGTGGTCGTCCGTTATGAAAATCTGTCTCTCATTTTTGTTATCTGAGAATGGTATTATGGTCTCCCTGCTTCCCAAAATAATGTATTTTGTAAGGAGATAGGTGTTGTATGGATGTTGTGAATGGACAGCTTGGCTCACTTACCTTTTTAACAGGTGGGCAGGCGGGCAGAATATTTCAAATCACCAAACCGATGACTACAGTTGGACGTGAGCCAACAAACGATATCGTGCTCTCAGATCCATCTATCTCACGGCATCACGCGCAAATTTCTTATACAAACGGTATCTGGACAATCACAAAAATCGCGCCACAAAACACGATAAGTGTCAATAACCGTGACACACAGCAAGGAGTCCTTAACGATAAAGACACCATTGGCCTGGGAACAAGCATAACATTTCGTTTTCAAGCGTCTAGTCCTAGCAGTAACGTAGTCAGAGTAGCGCAAGCACAAAACGGAATACAAGCAGTTCCGCCTCCTCCACAACCAGTCATGCGTTCCGTTGTACCATCTGCACCGCCTCCTCCACAACCAGCCATACGTCCCGTTGTACCATCGCCTCCTGCTCAAAGTCCTCATATAGCAACACAACAGGCCGAAGGACCAGGAAACGGGACAATGGCACAAACAATGCCATCGCTCGAAGTAAGCGCAAATACCGATAACGAAAGAAAGTTTTTTCCTCTTCCCTTTACAAAGCAAGTCTTTAACTTAGGGCGTGACCCCTCGAACGATATCGTTATCAACCGACCAATCGTGTCAGGCTTTCATGCACAAATTGTGCGCGAGGGGGATCAACTCGTCATCATCCATCCACATCCACAAAAAGGCTCAACCGCTAATGGCCTCAGTTACAATGGACAAGTCTTTCGTGGTAGCACGCCCTTTCGCAAAACGTTAGTGCGAGGCGACTTCTTTCGTATCGGTGACGAGCATGGCACGTTCGTCACGCTTGCCTACAATGATGGTAGTGGCGCGATCCAGGAAGCGATTCCCGATATCAGACCATTTCGATTGGGCGCAGCCATTGTCACGATTGGACGCACTCCAGACAATATGGTTGCACTCAATCACCCACAGGTTTCTGGTCATCATGCACGTTTAGAGAAGATTGGCAACGACTATAAGATTGTTGACCTGGGGAGCACAAATCATGTGTATGTCGGCGGTCAGCTTGTCAGAGATCAGGTTCTTAAAGTTGGTAACGAAATACGTATTGGTCCCTTTAAGCTCACCTATACAGGTACCGAACTCACGCAACATGATGAACGCGGCGGTATCCGCATCGACGCCTTGCATGTGAAAAAGGCTGTAGACAACGGGAAAACGGTCATTATCAATGATATCTCCATCGCTATCCCGCCGCGCAGTTTTGTTGCGATTGTGGGCGGTTCGGGCGCAGGAAAATCTACTTTGATGGACGTTCTGAATGGTCTGCGACCAGCGCAACAGGGTACTGTACTTTATAATGGACAAGACTACTACAAAAATCTTGCTTCATTTAGTACCCAGCTTGGCTATGTGCCACAGGACGACATTGTTCACCGCGACCTAACGGTTGAACGTGCCCTTTACTATGCCGCAAAACTGCGTCTGCCAAGCGATACAACAGAGCAACAAATAAAGCAGCGCATCGACGAAGTGCTAAACGATGTGGAAATGACCTTTCGCCGCAGGACGCTCGTGAACAATCTTTCAGGTGGACAGCGCAAACGTGTCTCTATCGCGCTCGAACTGTTAGCGGACCCCAATATCTTCTTCCTGGACGAGCCAACATCGGGTCTCGATCCTGGCCTTGATCGTAAGATGATGCAACTTCTGCGTACCCTTGCCGACCGAGGCCGCACTATCATCCTTGTGACACATGCAACGAACAACATTAAATCCTGCGACTTCGTTTGCTTTCTTTGTCGTGGGGGACGCCTGGCCTACTTTGGCCCACCCGATGAGGCAAAAGCGTATTTCGGCAAGAGCGATTTTGCTGAGATTTATAGCACACTTGAACCGCCAGACGACAAATCTACAATTCCACAAGACGCGGAAGCACGGTTCAGGCAATCAGCCGACTTCGTAAAATATGTGGATGCACCGCTCAGGAAAGATACCGCACGTATTGCCAATGTCGCGGCACCCGTTGCTACCGTCAAACAACCCAAAAGAGGCAATCCCTGGAAGCAGTTTGGCTTGCTCTCGGCGCGTTACCTGGAGTTGCTCAAAAACGATGTTGGCAATTTGCTTATCCTGCTCTTGCAAGCACCCGTTATTGGTATCATCCTCTTTCTGCTGACAAACCCAACGGCATTTAGCGTAGGCAGTAATTCAAATAGTTTATTGTTTTGTCCGCCTCATACAACTACCATCTCTGGACAAGCTGTCAGTTACAACAACTGCAGCGATCTATACAATCTACTGCAAACCGATCAAGGGCAACAATACGCACAGCAAAATGGAGGAGTCGCGGCTGTTATGAGAAGTGCGGAAAGAGCTGGTGGTGGAGATGCAGAGACCACTCTCTTCATTATGGCCTTTGCAGCCGTCATGTTTGGGTGTATCAATGGTGCGCGTGAAATCGTTAAAGAGGCTCCGATCTATAAGCGAGAGCGTACAGTAAATCTTGGTATTGTTCCCTATATGTTCTCCAAAATCATCGTGCTCGGCGTACTCTGCCTTGTACAGAGTTTCATTCTTACGTTCCTTATCAGTTTGAAGGCTCCATTCACCTATAGCGTGTTTTTGCCGCCATTCATGGAAATCTACATCACAATGGCCTTGACCTCGCTAGCGGGCTTGATGATTGGGTTAACTGTCTCGGCATTGGTGCCTAACAACGACCGTGCAATGAGCATTGTGCCACTCGTCCTCATTCCACAAGTTATCTTTTCAGGCATCATCTTCACGCTAAGTAGTCCCGTTCTCGCATTTCTTGCAGCGTTCTTCCCCGCACGTTGGGCAATGGCGGCGATGGGGTCTTCAGTAGGGCTGAATGGGCCGACAATTCGTGCAGACAATTGGTCGTTTCAAAGTACTCTCCTCTCAAGGTTTAGTCCACTTGCAGCAAGCTTCCACTTGCTGGTTTGCTGGTTCTTTCTGATCCTGACCATTGTTGTACTCGGTGTTCTCATCTCCTACTTCCTTAAGAAGAAGGATGTGAGGGGCTAACACACAAATGATAGGTATGCTAGATGCGGCACGTCTAGCGTACCTATCATTTGTGCGATATTTCTTCTCAGGCGCGTTTCTCTTTATATGAAGAGTGAAGTAGGAATGGTACTTCTGGCGACTTGCTTGTCGCCCCGTATCATCGTATGCTATTGTAACAGTGTTCTCATTGAAGACCGTCCTATGTAGAGGAAAGCGTGTTACAGAACAGGCGTATTATCGTTGGTGTTTGTGGGGGGATCGCATCATACAAGACAATAGAACTTGTCAGCCGTTTACAGCAGGCAGGTGTACTTGTAGATGTTATCTTGACAGAGCATGCGGAAGATTTTATTCGTCCGCTCACCTTTGCCACGATGAGCCATAGACCAGCCTATACCGATTTATGGGAAGCGTCTGGTCACGCAGCAGAAATGCACATCGAGTTGGGCGAAAAGGCCGAATTGCTAGCACTTGTGCCAGCGACAGCCAATACTATTGCCAAGCTCGCGCGTGGTATAGCTGACAATATGCTGACTGCTGTAGCACTTGCAACAAAAGCTCCTTTACTTGTGGCTCCCGCGATGTACCACAACATGTATAATCATCCGGCGACACAGGCGAATCTCGCGTTACTACAAGAGCGAGGAGCGCACATCGTTGGACCTGTTGTGGGTCGCCTTGCGTCAGGAGCAATAGGCCCCGGTCGGCTACCGGAGACAGATGTTTTGTTGGGTGCCATACGCATGGTGCTAGGGCGCAATGGGAACCTTACGGGCCGCCACGTCGTGATAACGGCGGGTGGGACGCAAGAACCAATAGACCCTGTGCGCTATGTGGGAAACCGCTCATCGGGGAAGATGGGTTATGCCCTGGCGGAGGAAGCGCGAGATCGTGGCGCACACGTCACGCTTATCTCCGGTCCCGTCGCGCTTCTGGCACCCTACGGTGTAGAGCTACAGGCCGTACACACGGCATTGCAAATGCGAAATGCTGTACACGAGTCCATTACGGACGCGGATGTACTTGTCATGAGTGCCGCAGTTGCAGATTATCGTCCGGCGGCTCCAGCAGCGCGAAAAATTAAGAAGGGCGAGACACAACAGGGTTCCGATGGTGCGGACGGGTTGACCTTGCATCTGGTCCAAAACCCAGATATTCTCGGTGAACTGGCCCATGCACCCGATGAACAACTTGAGAATGTGCGAATACCGAAGCGTCTGGTGCGCGTCGGGTTCGCGGCCGAAACCAATGACATTCTACACAACGCGCAGGCGAAACTGGTAGCCAAACAGTTGAGCATGCTCATTGCAAATGATGTCAGCCGCTCCGATAGCGGCTTTGGGTCGGACACGAACAAAGTGTTCATCTTTCACGCAGATGCTCCTATGGAGGACCTGCCTGTAATGTCTAAAACAGACGTTGCGGCAGCCATTTGGGATCGCATTGTGTCATTGTTGGGAACGAGGATTGAGTAGGGAGGATGTGGTGCTGTGTTTGGAGATTTAGTTCTGGAATTATTGAGTACACAAAATATGCGGGAGGAGTCCAAAATGGATCGTGCTGCCAGTGCTGGTTTTGAAGGCATCGCTCAGATGCTGCTTGAGCAAAAGAAATTAATGGATGCGTTAGAGGCTGAGAACCGCGAGTTGCGTCGTCAACTTGCTGATCTACGTCGTGGTATCGGTATCGCCGTCGTCATCGAAGGCAAGACTATTCAACTTATGACGGAACCGGGTGGTCCTGTTCCCATGAACCCACAAACACAAGCTGCCTTGCAGAGTTTGCAGAATCTGCAAAACTCACAGCAGCAACCCCAACAGAATAATAATGGCGGCTATCAACAGCAACAGAACCGCCAATCCACCGGTGGACAGCAACCCGTTCCTGCTACGAACGGCGAACGACGCGAGAATGGCAACGTCCGTAGTCCACTCGCCGACAGCTTTGTCCTGTAAGAAGAATAAAAAGAAAAGCGACACAGCGTTTGATGCACAATCTTGGATTGTGCATCAAACGCTGTGTCGCTTTTCTTTTTAGCCCTTGTATATTCTTCCAAATGCTGCTATCATCTACTCGAAAATGCTTCAGATTGATAGGGTGAACTACCTCGTCGTGTTCCTCTATCATTAGCAGCTAGAAACGTGGTATACACAAAGGAGGTCTATTTTGACGTGTCCTAATTGTAAGAGTCAAGTGGCTGACGGGATCAAATTTTGCGGCGTGTGCGGAGCACCAATGCAACAAGCGGCTCGGCAACCCTCATCACCATCTCAGCAACCCTACTACGGTGCGCCGCAAGGACAATATGGTACGCCGCCCCCGCCGCAAGGACAATACGGTACACCACCACCACAAGGACAATACGGCACACCACCACAGGGAGCCTATGTACCACCTAATCAGTATGAAGAGTATACGAGTAGTCCCCTCGGAACATCTGAACCAAAGGCCGAACTACATAATCCTAAAGGACCGTTACGCGTAGCCGACATGACGATCTCTATCGAGGGCGAACTGGTACCAGTCGTAGATATTCTGCTCGGTAGCCAGATGCCTATCTACTTCGAGCACCACATCCTCCTTTGGAAACACCCAGGTGTACAAATCGGTTTCAAGACGGTGAAGGGCATGGCAAAACGCCTCTTCGCTGGCCTCCAAATCTTTATTAGCGAGGCACAGGGACCTGGCAATATTTCGTTTTCGCGCGACTCCGTAGGTCAAATCGTCGCTCTACGTTTGCAGCCAGGACAAATGATCGAGGTACGTGAGCATCAATTCCTGTTTGCAACTGGCAACGTTGACTATGGTTTCACCTTCATGCAAGGTGCCGCCAACATCCTGTTCAGCCGTACTGGACTCTTCATTGACCAGTTCACGGCACAAGGTAGCGAGGGTATGCTTGTGCTGCACGGCTATGGGAACGTCTTCGAGAAGACTCTGGCTCCCGGCGAGACGCTTGATGTTGAACCAGGTGCGTGGTTGTGGAAAGACCCATCAGTACAAATGAACGTAACCACCGTTGCTGGTTCGCAACGTGCTGGTGGTGGCATCTTTGGTGCTATCGGCGGCTTTATGGCAGGTGCATCATTTGTCCTCAACCGCTTCACAGGGCCAGGACGCATCGGTATTCAGTCAATGACCTACCATCCACCGCAAGCAGAGGGCGCCCAACAGTCAGGCGGTCAGAGCAACATAGGTGGCACAATTAACACTCTAAACAACCTGTTTGGCAACTAGCAAGTAAGGGGATGTTTGGTAGAGACCGATTGATCGCGTCCAGGGGGTGGGGCAGGGCAGCGCATGAGCAACGATTATATGCGAAGATGTGTGCCCCTCCCGACCCTCGGACGCGATCAATCGGTCCCTACCAGACCTCCCTTCGCTTCTTCCAAAAGACCTACGGTTGAAAGGCAAGGGAATGCCCCAGTTTTCCCATTTATCCAGATGTGCTGTAAACACAGTGCTTATAGCACATCTGGGCCAGTATTCCCTTTTTCTTTGTTGATACGCAAAATCTTGAGCATGTATTGCTCTGAGTTGAGGTAAAAAGGGTTACGCTTGATATATTTCCCCACCACCGAAATAGGATGAAGTTTCAGTATCTCTACGACAAGACTGGGCAACAACTTACTATGGTCATAGTGCATTAGTGCAATGATTGGAGCATTCTGGAAGGTGAAGACAGCATCGGAGGCTGCTTCATATTTAAGAATTTGTTCAGGCGTTGCAATATCTTTTGCCAGCCATGTCATGTCAATTGATATACGGACCGCTTGCCAGCCCTCACGAAGTGCCTGGGCGATAAATGTTTGATGCTGGGACAACAGGAAGTAGGGATCAAACCGCTTCCCATTCGCAAGCAATGGTTCACGCTCCTCCAGTAACACCAATTGACCCGATGCCACCAACGCATCCACGTCTACCTGTAACTTCCGCAACTCATCACGTAGTTCTTTGATTTGCACTGGTGCTGCTGCGAAGAAGCACTTCTCGGAAAGCGATAATCCCACCCGCATCAAACGCGCGGTCACACCCGGTATCTCTGTCACCTTGCTATATAACTGACAAATATGTGAGCCTGGGGGAATCCGCTCCGATTTACCTTCAACGCTAAGATCCATATCTACCTCCACGCGCCATCGCCGCTTTCTTCGCACGATTCGCTTGAAAAATACGAGCGGTTCGGTTACTCATACTTACAGCAAACCAACCCATTACACCAAAAATAACGATACCAAACAGGAGCGCGAACAGGAGCAGCAAAAGCATCTTTGGAAGCGGAGCACTTGCAGCAAATGATACGACTAGTGTGAGCACTAAGACTCCAGGCGTGAACAGGATAATCCAGCCACGTATCACGCGCAACCCTTCACGAGGCGACAACGGCTCCTCCCCACTAAAAGGAAAAAGCATACCTCGCACCAAAGAATACTCCGGTTTTTCCTGCGCTTGTTGATTCGACGGTGCGTCCGTCGTAGGTTCCGTCATACTTTTATTAGTTTCCTTCTTTGCGTTGCTGCTCCAACTCACGTTGCAGCATATCCTCAGCCTGATAGAGAATGTTTACCTCGTTTTGATAGGTGAGATGCCGACATGCCTCGTGCAAGGGAAACCACGCCACAACATCGTACTCATGATCGTGCAAGGAGATATCCCCGCCAACAGCTTCCAACAAGAAATGGTGTACCTGCTTGTGATACCGCACTTGACCGCGCACGAAAGAGTAGGAGATACTCCCGACATAGGCGATCAAACGCACTTGAAGACCTGTTTCCTCTTGCGCCTCACGTACCGCAACCTGCTCGATTGTCTCTCCTGATTGAGGCGTACCCTTTGGTAAGGCCCAAATGCCTGCACGACTCCAACCGACCAATGCCACCTCAACCGCATTCATATGCTCGGTGTGAGCATCCATCTGCTGAATGTCGTGACGTGATGTAGAATTTCGTTCAGGAACAAGCAGAGATATTCTCCTAAAGACAACACCCCCTGCTGAGTACACTCGCATTGTTTGCTATCGCTCCATCTTTTTACAATCGACGCGAGTACTATGCGTTCCTGCATCACCAATGTACTATACAACATTTCAATTACACATCAGTACTTTTGTACAAACTTGCATGGAGTATAGCGAATGTCTCTACCTGTGTCAAGATAAAGCACGTCTAATAGCTTCCAGATTTTTCACAGGCGTTTCAGGCGGTATAGCACAGCCGGGAGCCAGAAAAAAGTGTCTTCCTCCCGTCACTTCCAGTGCCTGAGCAACCTCTTCCTGTACCTGATTGGGCGATCCATTTCTCAGTGTTGTCTTCTCGCTAATTCCTCCCATCACCGCCTTACCAGAACGCTTTTTTCCCTCACCAAGATCAGGATTCCCTTCCGCATGTACATCCCAACTAATTGCCTGTACAGGATAGGAGGCAAGTTGGTTAAAAAAGATGTGTGAGCCGCAATTATGTAAAATAGTAAACTTTCCACGTCGCTTAATCGCATCCAGAAACTCAAAGTCATATTGCTCGCCAAATTCGCGGTACTGGTCCGGTGTCAATACACCTGCGCTAGCCCATTGGTCGGTGGCATAGAAAACGCCGCTTGCTCCTTGCTCCATACACGCAATCGCAAAGGTGATGAACGTTTCAGTAATCACACGCAATGCGGCGTGCATTGAGGAACGATCATTTCGCAATGTATGCTGTACCGTTTCTCTATTGTTCCCTGCCAGATATTTCGCCACTCCAAGTGGGGCAAAAATGGTCTCGACAAAGTAGGCATCATAGCCAACAGCGTGGTTCAGCAACTGTAGGGCTTTCAACTGCTCACCCAACGCACCGCGATCTGGTTCCAGTGGACGCAGCTTTCTCCAATCGGATGGCGTTCTAATAGGTGTCCCCTCATAGACAGGACCCTTGTACTTTTCGCCAGAGGGTCGCACCTTCACTCCCCAATCCTCAACACAATATGAAGCTCGTGGATTTACCTTCATGAAATCCCAATCGTAGCGCGTGAAATTTTCAACCATCGCCTCAGTAAACGCCTGTACATTCCACTCGTGCTCGAAGTCGTGTCCCCACATACTCGCCGGTACACGGTCAACCGCATCGCCGCGCAACGCAGCATCAACCCGTTCCTTCTTGTTCATGATGGTTCCTTTCTTTCTGATGAAAATTGACACCCGAATACGGTCATTCCCTCGGTAGGGGCTGCAATTGATTGCGCCCGACCGCACCTCGCTTCGCTGGTGCGGTCTCTCCCTGGCGTCACTGGAGGGACTGGACCTTGCTTCGCTCGTCCAGGGGCGCAATCAATTGCTGCCCCTACCGTCATTGCTGTTTTCGGGTGTCAAGATTCATTATGGACCGATGTATCGCGTCCTTGTTAGCGGTTGGTTGCCACAAGGACGCGATACATCGGTCCCTACGTTAATTCTTTGAAGCGATAGCCGACGCCGCGTTCGGTTAGGATGTATTTCGGATGTGCCGGGTCCTGCTCGATCTTTTGACGCAGGTAGGTGATGTACAGGCGCAAGTAGTGCGCCTCATCACGATACTCACGCCCCCATACTTTCGAGAGCAGGGTTTCATGCGTCAGCAGATGACCAGCATTGTTGACGAGATGATACAACAGACGATACTCAGTGGGACGCAAGACAACTTTTTCGCCACGTACAATTACTTCGCGCCGCGAGAAGTCGATCTTCAAATCGGGGTCAACCTCAATCTCGGTTTTGCGTGCGGGCGGTGGCATAAACGAACGCCGCAACAATGCGCGAATGCGCGAGAGCAATTCTCGTGGATTGAACGGTTTGGCGATATAATCATCGGCTCCAAGGTCAAGACCACGAATACGATCTTGTTCGTCCTGCCGCACGGTTAGCATAATCACAGGCACATTCGAGACCTCCCGAATGGCCTTGAGCGTCTCGAAACCGTCCATTTCTGGCATCATCACGTCGAGCACAACAAGGTCCGGTAAGTGTTCACGTAGTTCGTCCAAGGCTTCCAGTCCGTTTGTCGCCTCAATCACACTATAATGCTCTAATTCTAGGTTCATATGCACAAAATCACGGATGCGCGGCTCATCATCCACAATCAAAATCGTCATGTCGCGCTGATTCAATACATCCTTTTCCATCAAAACACCACCATTGGTAAATGCGCCTTTTCCTCACGCGGAATACTAAATGAAAATGTAGAACCCTGGCGCAGAGTGCTCTCTACCCAGATATGGCCTCCGTGCGCCTCAATAATGGCGCGACAGATATACAGACCCAATCCAGCACCAGGAAGTGCCTGAGAGTTCTGGTCTCCGACACGCTGAAAACGATCAAAGATATGCTCCTGGTCGCGCAACGATATCCCCATGCCAGCATCGCTAATGCTCACCGTCACCTCAGCACCCGTTGCACGAGCTATTACTGTAAGCGCACGCTGTCGAGGCGAATACTTCACAGCGTTGTCCAGCAAGTTCTGCAATACCTCTTCGATGCGGTCGCGGTCTGCCATTACAGGCGGCAAGTTCGCGGGGATATCAAGCGTCACCTCGATATTCGGACTTTTCGCCTGCAAACGCCTCGTTACTCCCTCGATTAACGGGGCTAAATCCAGTGGTACAATCTCCATGAGTATGCCACCAGCTTGAATACGGGACGCGTAGAGCAGATTAGCGACGAGTTTATTCAAGCGATCAGCTTCTTCCTCGATAGCTCGTAAGCGTGTGCGTAACGTAGTTGGCTCAAAAGTAGCGTCGGTTCGTGCCAATGTCGAGGCATAGCCTTTGATAATGGCTATCGGCGTCTGCAACTCGTGCGAGATAACCGAAATAAAGGTCGAACGTTGCTCTTCCTGTTGCCGCTCAAGCGTAATATCGCGCACATTGAGGATACCATTCATCGGCTCACCACGCGTAGAGCGGACACAGGAGGCCGTGACGCTAACATCAATCCGTTGTCCGTCACGAGCTGAAAGCACCATCTCCCGATTTACCACGACCTGACCCGCGAACGCTTGCAGTATCGGCGAATCCTCTAAACCGAGTTCGTTGCCTTGCCGATCTTTTGGGCGTAGCACCTCAAAATAGAAACGTCCCAATACCTCGCCTTCACGCCATCCCGTTAATCGTTCCATTGCTGGATTGAAGTCGATAATTCGCAATGCGTTGTCAACCGTAAGAATGCCCTCAGTACTATACTGAAAGATTGCGGCAAGACGACCCTGCTCTTTTACCAACGATTGTGCTCGTAGGGCGAAGCGTAAGCCAGATGCGACCTGTGAAAGAAAAAGATGCAATGTACCACCGTTTGCAGTACCATCACGTTCAAAACAGGAACATATGTGTGCTGGTCGAATGAGATGCAGTATACCCAATGCTCCTGCCGCGTCATACAAAAAAAGCGAACAACGCTCTACGGCGTGTATGTCCATCTCTTCAATACTCATCTGCACAGCAACCTCTGGCGCGATTGACTCAATAACCAATGGATGCGACGAAGCGGGTTGAGTACCACGTTCAGCTAACGTGAGGAGAGACGATAAGGCAACATCACTCAAGCGGTACTGGGTATATTCTGTACTACTTTGCGGGTCGAATGCCTCATTCGATACGACAAACACACCGGATTCACCACCAAACAGACGGATCGCGCTACCCACGAGGACGGTCATCTGGTCGTATACGTCCTCCGCCTGTTGTATCTGTGCCCAAGACATAAAGAGGCTCCACTAGACATCTTATGCTTAACAGTGCTATTGTAACACATATCATCTGAGGTGGGTATCTATGCATTTCAACATTTTTACGCTCTTTCCCGGTATGTTTCAGGGACCCTTTACTGAGAGCATTCTCAAACGCGCCCAGGAGCGGAACCTGCTCACTATCGAGTTGCACGATATTCGAGCTGCCACAACCGACAAACATCACATGGTTGACGACTACCCCTATGGTGGTGGTGCTGGTATGGTCATGAAGCCAGACCCAATTTTCGCGGCAGTGGAGGCCGTACATCAGGGTGGTCCCATCATTCTACTCACGCCGCAGGGTCGTCTCTTCAACCAAGAAATCGCTCGTGAACTTGCCCAGGAAACACGTATCACCCTTCTTTGTGGACATTATGAAGGCATCGACGAGCGCGTCAATGAGCATCTCATCACTGACGAAATCTCAATCGGTGACTATGTACTGACAGGCGGCGAAATTGGTGCCATGATTGTCGTCGATGCCGTTAGTCGCCTCCTCCCTGGTGTGCTTACCGAAGGCTCAACCGACGACGAATCGCACAGCAACAACCTCCTGGAATATCCACAATACACGCGACCCGCCGAATTTCGCGGTTGGCGCGTCCCCGATGTACTCCTATCTGGCAATCACGCTCAAATCGCCCGCTGGCGTCGCAAAGAGTCGCTAAGGAAAACAAGGCAGAGACGTCCCGACCTTTTCGCAAAAGTGGATGTGAGCAGCAAACAAGACGTGAAGATTATGAAGGAACTGGACGAGGAAGAATCTGATAAATAATCGGACGTATTTTTCTACATTGTGATAGTTCCGCATCACATCATCTGCTCCTTATACTCGACGAGGTATTTGGTACAATGGCCTTGATGGTTTTCTTAAAACACATCATCTCGGAACCCCTGTCGCTATACGAGTGCAAAGGCACAATGAAACGATTGAAGAGGCAAAAAAACAGCTTTTACGAGCTAGTGTTACAAAAGGTTGTCTGCTCAAAATCCTGGTTAGAACCAACCTCTACCATCACACAACTATGTTTGACCTGGAAGATACAGACACTAATTTGCTCATCGTCGATAGTCACGACCTCACCATCTCACAATGGCTACAAGAAAAGCAGGGAAAAGCAACAATAATGCTTGCATAAAATTTACGCAACTCCTCTTCTTACATCTCCCTCCACCAAACCACCACTCTGCACATGTTCCATGCTTCCACGCGACTCACTATCGCCCAGCACACCCGCCATCTGTAGTGCTCGATCATGAGATAAAATGTTGTACTGGAGCTTGAGCGCAAGAATACGTGTCACGGACGCATCTATCTGGCTTTGGGTTAACATTCCGTTCAGCACCGCCTGCTTCAAACCAAAAATCATTGTTTGCGTCTCCGCTAATCCTCGTGGTCCAAGCAACAAATCGGTACCTGCTTTAACCGCTAGCACCGCCGCCTGTGCTAATGTATACGTATTGCTTATGCCGCCCATCCATAGCGTATCGCTGATAATCACACCCTTAAAGTTGAGGTTATTACGCAACATGCCTGTCACCACGTTGGGCGAAAGGGATGTAGGCAACTTAGGGTCAAGTTGTGGATTGAGAATGTGTGTCACCATCACCATTGGCACAATGCCTTCGCTAATCATGACACGATATGGTACAAGATCAACGGCGTTGAGCGTAGCGAGACTTCGGTTCATATAAGGGAGCGATAGGTGTGGATCGAGATTTGCACTACCCAACCCTGGAAAATGTTTGAGACAACCCACGATATGACCGTCGCTCAGCCCTTTAAGATAGGCACGTCCCATGTTTGTTACCAGCGTTGGATTGTTGCCAAATGAGCGTCGTGGTAGTCCTGGATTGTTCGGGTTGGTCAAAATATCGACGATGGGCATAAAATTCACGTTGAGGCCAAGCCCTGTCAAATCGGTCGCCGCCCCATAGCCAGCATTGTATGCCGCCTGTAGGTTATTGGTTGCTCCAATATCAGCGTTTGAGGGACGTTCGCCCGTAATCTGGCGTAGTTCGTTGACCACACCACCCTCATAATCGGTCGTTACAAACAAAGGAATACGTGCCGATGCCTGTATCCCCTTTGTGAGCGCAACAAGCTGTCCACTTGTCTGTGCATTACCATTCTTATTTTCAATTAATACACCACTGATGTGGTTTGCTTGCACCATCTGTAACACGTCTGGTGTGACTGTCGAGCCGTAGAATTCGACAACCACCATCTGCCCCAATTTCTCATCAAGGCTCATACCCTTTACCATACGAGCCGCAATCTCAGTATCAGTCATAGGCGTACTCGTCATCATCGGCGTAGGTTTGTTTGCTGTAGGTGTAGGCGTTGGACGCTGCACGATTGCTGTAGGACTTGACGCTGTATGGGTCGTAGTTGGTGTAGTCGGCGAGGTGGAGCACGCGCTAATGCAAAGCAACAGACAACATAACAAAATTATCAGGGTACGTCGATTGTAGGGACTACAATTCGTTACGCACTTGTTCCGAGCATCAGAGTAACGAGGGCATAATGAATTATAGCCCCTACAGAATTTGTTCATTGCCATCATCAGCCCCTACAAACGATCTGTTAACAACATATCTCTCTTATACGGTACAACGAGGCACCCTTCACAAAGGCACATAGATAGAAATTTATCCCTAGCAAACTCTTGACACACACTCAATTTTATCTTATATTACTTATCAGGTGATAAACAGAAAACAGGAAGAGGATACCATGCCACGAAGTCAACGTAGACCCGTTTTACATGAAGAGGAGACGCGCAGCACCATTTTGCGGACAGCGCAACAACTCTTTATGGAACACGGATTTCGCGCAGTCTCCACACGTCAAATTGCTGACGGGTGTGGTCTCACACAACCTGCCCTTTATCACCATTTTTCGGACAAACAGGACCTGTATGTAGCGGTCATGAAAGAAAGTCTGTCGGAAACGCAAGCCGCACTGGAACGCATTGTACGACGCAATGAGAGTGTACAAGAACGATTGAAACGTATCGCACGTTACCTCTTAAGCAAAACGGAGCGCGATCACGCAATGATGATGCATGATATTAGACAAGAAATCTCTGCTGTGTCGCGCACAATACTCAACGAGTCGTTTCAAGCAGGCATCATTGCTCCCATTCGTTCGCTTTTTGAAGAGGGCATACAGCAGGGTATTCTTTGTAATCAGCAGCAAAGTGGAGTTGATGCGACAACGGCGACACATCTTTTCATGAGCATACTTTCGCAATTTCTATCGCAAGAAATGCAACAATCTGATCTTATCAAACGTGATATGTCAGAGGAAGAACATGCGGATGAGATTATCGTACACATGATGTTTCATGGTTTAGCGACGACACATCCGCAAGTTGTTTCTAAATAAAGTACAGCTAACCCTTTTTTTACATCCTACTTATCAAACGATAAACAATTAATTGGAGGTTTTTTCATGGAACCAACGCCAGAACAAACGCGACCAACGCCAAAGCAAGTAGAAGCCACGGCATCACCTGTGTTAGCACAACCAGAGGTAAAGGATAGCGATAAGAACTATAAATGGCGCGTCTTGTTCTCAGTTATCTTTGGTACCTTTATGTTCATCCTCGATCAGACGGCGGTTAATGTTGCCGTACCTACATTGCAAAAGGTGTTTGGGACTGGCGGTCACGCAGCCTCTGTCGATCAGGTTGATGGTGTGCTTACCGCGTACATTCTCGCGCTCGGCATCGTCACACCGTTGGCGGGCTATCTTTCGGAACGCTTTGGCATCAAACGGATGTACCTGCTCTCGCTCGCTGCATTTATTGGTGGCTCGCTCGCTTGCGCGCTGGCACCTAATTTGATCTTCTTGACTGCGTTCCGCGCATTACAGGGCTTTGGTGGTGGCATGCTTGGACCTCTGGGCATTTCACTGCTCTTTGGTGCGTTTCCTGAAAAAGAGCGCGGCCTTGCGTTTGGTGTCTATGGTATTCCGTTAGTCGTCGCGCCCGCGAGTGGCCCTGTACTTGGCGGCTACTTTGTACAATACCTAAACTGGCACTACATCTTCCTGATAAACATTCCAATCGGTATCGCGGGTATCATCCTGGGCTACTTATGGTTACATGAGAACAAGCGCGGCACATCAGCAAAGCTTGACATTCCAGGCGTGTTGCTCTCCACGGTGAGCTTTGGCACCTTGCTCTATGCGATTCAACGTGGTGGTAGCGAAGGCTGGACCTCGGCACGTATTGTGACGCTATTAAGTATTGGTATCATTGCATTAATCGCGTTAATCATCGTAGAACTTCGTGTTAACGACCCGTTGCTTGACCTTCGTCTGTTTGCCAAGCGTAGTTACGCATTCGCAAACATCGTCGGCTGGGTCAGCAGTATCGCACTGTTTGGTGCGGAATTTCTGCTACCCATCTACCTGCAGACACTTCGTGGGCAGAGTCCTCTACAAGCTGGCTTACTCGTGCTTCCACTCGCAATCTCTGCTGGTATCGTTACTCCACTTGCAGGTGGCTTGTATAACCGTATCGGTGGACGCTGGCTCATCTTCATAGGGTGCGTGCTGCTTGCCGTCAACACCTGGTTCCTGGCACATATATCCGTGAATACGCCATTTATAGATATCATGGGTATCGTGGCTATTCGTGGTGTCGCACTTGGCCTTTCACTACAAACCACGTTGACGATTGCATTGAACGGTTTGGAGCCGCGCCAGTTGCCGCGTGCCAGTTCGTTGCTCACCGCCACACGCAACGTTTTCCAGTCCTTTGGTGTTGCCGCGCTTGGAACTATCGTTACAAATCAGCTTGCGACTCGGACTACGCAAACAGCGAATGACTTAAAAAATCCTGCCACTGATCTTGGCAAACAATTGATCCACCTGGTGCAGGGCTTACAGCAGCAAGGGCTACCAGCAGGTGCAGCGTTTGGCAAAGCATTTAGCCAGGTTATGGCGATGCAATTGCCCTTGAACTTCACGCAAAGTATCAATGATGCCTACTTTGTGACCTTCTGGCTTGCCATCGCCGCCGCACTCCTAGCCTTCACGCTCCCCGGTCGCCCACGTCAGCAGCAAGCCGAGGCGACGAAGCAGGAAGATGCAGTGCGAACCGTTCCTGCCGCACAAGCATAAATAGAGAAGTGAGAACAACGCATGAACGGTCTATGAAGCATGCTTCATAGACCGTTCATGCGTTGTTCTCACTTATTGTGTTAATTCTTTGACGATTTTTTGCACCTGTGCGCCATTCGCACGACCTTTTGTCTCTTTCGCGGCAAGCGGCATCACGCGCCGAAACTCTTTGCCATGTTCAGTTACCAGACGCGTCACAATTGCGCGAATATCATCCTCGCTCATCTGCGACGAACTGAGATAAGTTTGTAGAATATCCAACTCTTGCTGCTCTTTTTCGGCAAGTTCGGGGCGTCCTCCCTGCTTGTACATCGGAATCGCCTGATTGCGCTTCTTCACCTCTTGCTCAAGCACCTTCAAGCAATCGGCCTCCGTCAGTGGTTGTCCATATTCTGGATTTTTGCGGTCGGTACGTGCGACCTCAAGATTGTGAATAGCTCCCAAAGCCATACGTAAGGTATCCAATTTAAGTTGACTATGTGCGCGCTGCGCGTCCTGGATATCCTTACGTAACTGTATCTCTATCGGAAATTCTTGTCGTGTCTCTGCCATGTTCTCTGCACTCTCCTCACATAACGGTGTTTCTCTCTTGTGAAACAAGTATACTACGGAGCGCAAGAAAAATCACGAGAAGAGATGGTCAGAAGAACGTTTCGCATATCAGTTTCTCACGACAATGCTTCTATGCCGAAAGCAGGTCATCCATATGGATGACCTGCTTTCGGCATAGAAGCATTGTCTGTACTATTTTTTTTCTTCGTTGTGATGACCAAAGATGCCGCCGATAGAGTTGCCAATATTACCGAGAATATTGCCACCTTGCGCTTCGGCCTCCTTCTCAAGATTGTCGAGAACACCAGACATTGCATCTTTCGCTTGCTGGCTGAATTGTGTGCCACCTGGAATTTTCTGCGCGTACTGATCAATGGTCTCATCAATCTTCTGCTCGGCCTGATGCTTCAACGCGTCTACCTGCTCGTGACTAATCGGCAATGTATTCTGGTTGCCCTGATCGTTGTTCTGATCTGCCATGCTGGAGTTCCTCCTTTGACAATGGTCGTAACATTTTCTCATCTATTCATTGTAAGGCGCACGTGTATTGTGAATAGATTGTACAGAACATTCTGACTCTGCTATCTTACCATAATTTATGCCTCGACATGCATCCCGAACGGCAACGATACCACAAATGTTGTGCCCTTGCCCTCTTCGCTTGTCACGGTAATATCGCCACCATGTCTTTTGACAATCTCACAGGCAATATATAAGCCCATACCCAAGCCTGGAATGGCTTGGTGTTTTTCGTCGTTGATACGATAGAAGCGGTCGAAAATCTTCGATTGCTCCTCTTTAGACATGCCTACGCCGTAATCGCATACAGAAATGAGAAGCTTATCTTCGTCTTCAGCCAGAAATACATCTACATGATTGGCTTGTGGAGAGTACTTGACGGCATTTGTAAGCAAATTCATAAAGACTTGAGCCAATCTATCGGCATCGCCGTTCATGCTTTTCTGTAATGTACCGTGAAGCGATATGGTATGAGTCGTGGTTATTTGTTGTGCCGTTTCTACAACATCATGTATGAGCACATTCATATTCACTGGCTTATCAGCATAGTTTAACCTACCAGCCTGAATTTTGGAGACATCCAGCAGGTCATTTGCTAAGCGAGTAAGCTTATCAACGTTTATCTCTATTTTTGTCAATGATGCAACAGGTTCCGCTAAGCCTTGTCTTTGAAGCTTGCGTTTGAGCAGTTGCGTAAGTGCTTTTATGGTTGTGATTGGCGTCTTTAGCTCGTGGCTAGCAATGCTGATAAAATCATCTTTCCGTTGCTCAAGTTCTCGTTGCTCCGTCACATCGAAGATAGTAGCCACACCTGCAATAATGGTATCCTTGGTATCACGGATGGGTGCGGCATTTATACGGATGATACAAAACGTTCCATCACCACGCAGATATCTAAAGTCCTCACCCTTGATCACTTCACCAGTAGCAATAGCTCGTGCAAGAGGCCACTCCTCACCCTTTACTGGCTCACCACTATCGAGATGAAACCCTGTCCACTCGCCGTAGTCATGAAATGTTGCGGAGGGCAAGACCAAATGCCGCAAGATATCTTCAACCTGCTGATTGCCCATGAGAATTTTACCGCTCGGTGCCTCCGCAATGACAACGCCTCCCGGCATCTGGTTGAAAACCTCTTGCAAACGAGCCTGTTCTGCCTCTACTTGATGCAGCAAGTCTTGTCGGTGTTCTTCCGTCACTCTACGCTCTGTAATGTCCTGGGCAATAACAGTAATGCCTTCTGACGAGGGGAAAATACGAGCATCAAACCACTTCCCTAAAGGCGGATAAAGAGCTTCAAAGCGTCCTGGCTTGTTTTCCTGTACCGCTTTGTGCATCTCGGTATAAAAGGGGAGATCGGTAGCATCAGCAAAAACTTCCCACACATTTTTTCCAATAAGTTCTTCGCGCGTCTTCCCAACTAACGCTTCCGCTGTTCAATTCATATATGTACAACGCCATTGTGTATCAATCGCAAAAATACCATCATTGAGAGCATCGAGCAGGGCTATAATTTGTTTTCCTGGTTCAGGAGTAGGCTGCAGAGCGTGTTCATCCTGTTCCACTTCTTCCCCTATAGAAATATGTATCTGTGACGAATTGCCATCATACGTGAGCGACATGTGTTTTCCCTATTAAGAATTTGTACATCAAATGACAAGAATGCACTTACTAATTGCTAGTAAGTATACCATATTGTAAGGATGTCATAGTACTACAGGGCAAGAACGTGGCCGGTCTTGTGATACTATAGTCCCTTTGTATGATAGTATAAAAAAGAACATTCTATTTTCCCTATCTAACGTATAGAAAGTACATCATGACGACACCACAATTTCGCGGCGAGGTACGCGCACCCGACTTTCCACAGAACCTTGATTGGATCAATAGCGACCATCCGCTTAGCCTTAAAGAATTGCGTGGGCATATCGTCATTCTGCACTTCTGGACATTTTGTTGCATCAACTGTATGCATGCATTAGCACAACTGCGCGAGATAGAGGCGGCCTTTCCACATAACGAACTTATCGTTGTCAGCGTACACTCGCCAAAGTTTCCCAATGAAAAGTTTACCGAGACGGTACGTGACGCCGTGCTACGCTATGGTGTTGACCATCCCGTAGTTAACGATAGAGGCATGCATCTTTGGAGACAGTATGCCGTTCGCGCCTGGCCCACCCTCATCTTCATTAGTCCAGAAGGCAGAGTGCTTGAGCGTCATGAGGGCGAACTTGCACCGGAGACAGGTAAAGAAACTGTGCGTCAGATGGTCGAAGAGTTCGAGGTGTTAGGCTTGCTTAACCATCGTCCATTGCGCTTTACCCGCGAAACCGTCACGCAATCTTTCCTGGCATTTCCCGGCAAGCTAGCGGTGCAGGCAAATCGTCTCATTATCAGCGACTCCACACATCATCGTCTTCTCGAAACAGACCTGAGCGGCAAAGTGCGTCATATCATCGGTACTGGCAAGGATGGTTATGCCGATGGCGCATATGAACAAGCTCAGTTTAACAGGCCACAAGGAGTGATACTCGCGGACGATACACTCTATGTCGCAGACACCGAAAACCATAGCATCCGACACGTTGACTTGAACACTCAACAGATCACAACAATAGCTGGCACAGGGCAGCAGTTTGGCATTGTACGCACACCTACCAGTGGACCTGCTACCCGTGTTGCTCTTAGTTCTCCCTGGGACCTCGCCATCTCTGATGATAATCTTTACATCGCGATGGCAGGAACTCACCGTATCTTTGTTTTGCATCTCGATACGCAAGAGATAGAACCGTTCGCTGGCATGGGACCAGAGGGTCTAGGTGATGGGTCTTATGAAGAGAGCTTTTTCGCGCAGCCCAATGGTCTCTCACTTGGTCACGACACGCTTTATGTTGCGGATAGCGAGACGAGTGCGGTTCGAGCTATCGCACTTATAGGAGACAAGCAAGTACGAACACTCATTGGTATGGGCCTCTTCGATTTTGGCGATGTAGACGGAATCGGAGACCACGCTTTGCTTCAGCATGTGCAAGCCGTATGTGTCGTAGGCGAACAGGTCTACCTTGCCGATACCTACAACAACCGTATCAAGGTGCTCAATCCACAGACACGCGAGGTCAAGCAATTCGCAGGGACAGGCACGGCTGGTTTCAAAGACGGTCCTTTACAAGAGGCCGAATTCAACGAGCCAGGTGGTTTAGCGTATACGAATGGCCTGTTGTATGTTGCTGACACGAATAATAACGCGATACGCGTAATAAATATATATACAAAAATAGTTGAGACGTTACCTGTACAGGTTTGATAATACAGTTTCCCAAATGCATGCGGAGACGCGGTTTGTAGGGACCGATTGATCGCGTCCTAGTCGCAACCAACCGCCGACGAGGACGCGATCAATCGGTCCCTACACAAATCTTGTTATGATACAATGGAAGAAATTGTAATACGGGTCTGCTTTAGCACACCCTCGTCTTCATCCCTTCATAACAGGCACAACGATGTGCTATCAAGGAGCAATAAGTATGGCAAAAGTATTTGAAAAAACGACAACAACAGAGCATGGACCCTTTATAAACCAACCATTTTTTGATTTTTCGCAAGAGGAGCATAAACGCGCCCAAACCGAAGCCCTTGCACAGGTCAAGAGCGAACTAGGGCAAACCTACCCACTTATCATTGGTGGCAAACATATTCAGGCAGCACAAACATTTGCCTCGGTCAACCCGGCACAGCCCGATCAGGTCATAGGAAACTTTGGACGCGCTACCGTTGAGCAGACACAAGAGGCTATTCAGGTGGCAGCCGCGACGTTTGAGACATGGAAACGTGTGCCAGCACAGGAACGAGCCGATTATCTCTTCAAAGCTGCCGAACTCATGCGTCAACGTCGCTATTATCTCAACGCGTGGATGATCTACGAGGTGGGCAAGAGTTGGGTTGAGGCCGATGGCGATACCGCAGAGGCTATCGACTTCCTGGAGTTTTATGCGCGTGAGATGCTACGCCTCGCCGAAGAACAGCCCATCACCAAAATTGAGGGCGAAGACAATCAGCTTGTCTATATCCCCCTTGGCGTCTGTGCCGTCATTCCTCCCTGGAACTTTCCATGCGCGATCATGGCGGGTATGACCAGTGCTGCCTTCGTAACTGGTAACACCGTTATCCTCAAACCTGCAAGTACTGCACCAGCAATTGCCTATCAGTTTGTACGGATTCTTGAGGAGGTCGGGCTACCAGCAGGAGTGGTCAACTTCCTCACAGGTTCCGGTGGCGTCATTGGCGATACGCTTGTCGAGAGTCCACAGTTACGCTTCATTGCCTTCACAGGTTCACGTGAGGTAGGATTACACATTCACGAACTCTCGGCCAAGCATCAGCAAGGGCAACGCTGGATCAAGCGCACCATCCTTGAGATGGGCGGCAAAGATGCTGTTGTTGTCGATGAAACGGCAGACCTCGAGGCTGCCGCAACGGGTATTGTCACCTCTGCGTTTGGCTTTCAAGGCCAAAAGTGTTCGGCTGGCTCACGCGCTATTGTGGTAGACAAGGTATACGACGAGGTACTACAAAAGGTTGTCGAGAAGACAAAAAAGTTAACATTGGGCGACGTAACACAACCCAGCACCTACATGGGTCCTGTCGTCGATGAAAACGCGATGCAGAAAATCGTTGACTACATCGAGATTGGCAAGCATGAGGGACGACTGGTCCTCGGCGGTGGACATCATGGTCCTGGCTACTTTATCGAGCCAACCATCATTGCCGATGTGCCTCCACAAGCCCGTATCGCGCAAGAAGAGATCTTTGGTCCGGTGCTAGCCTTCATCAAAGCCAAAGACTTTGACGATGCTCTACACATCGCCAACGATACCGAGTTTGGCCTAACAGGTTCGCTCTACTCCAACGACCCACAGCGTGTCGAGCGTGCGAAGGAAGAGTACCATGTCGGCAACTTGTACTTCAATCGCAAATCTACGGGTGCGCTCGTCGGCGTCCATCCCTTCGGTGGCTTCAACATGTCCGGCACAGACTCAAAAGCCGGTGGTAGAGACTACCTGCTCCTGTTCACACAGGCAAAAGCCATCTCTACAAAAAAATAACGACAGTAAAAAGAGACGGGTATGTGTTGGCATCGCAGACCCATACCCGTCTCTTTTTATGCTTGATATAAGATTTCACAAGCAATACCGGGGACAACGACGGTTCCTGCCGCTTGACCCAGCGGAGTTTCATCTACATGTCCTTGCGTTCCGACAATGGTCCAGCTTCCCTCTGGCAGCGAAACAACAGCATTCGCTTTTGTAGGATTATAAATCACCACAATAGTAGCCCATGCATCACCATTTGCATGTCCTGTTAGCTGAAAGGCAACAGTATTATCAGGACTATTCAGAAATGTAAGATGTTTGCGTACATCATCAGCCGATGACATGCGAAACGCGGGATGATTGTTACGCAGGTGAATCAAGCCAGCATAGTAGTTGAATACATCCATGTGTTGCGTCTTGCGCTCCCACTCGAACTGGTTTACCGCATCACCTGCGTTGTAACTATTATCATTGCCACCTTTGGTACGCAAAATCTCGTCCCCACCCTGGATAAATGGCACTCCTTGTGAGGTCAGCACAATCGCTTGCACAAGCTGGTCCATCAGGATACGATCATATTCTGGATCGCCACCATTGCTAATGCCGATCTTATCCCACAGCGTATAGTTGTCGTGACTGGTGGCGTAGTTGATTGTCTCACCAGGCTCGGCCGTAAAGGAGTCGATACTACCCATCACACTCGTTTTGATGAGGTTCACTTGTCCACTCGCGCCCGTCGGGAAACCTTGATTGTGCGCGTCAAACATACTACCCACAAGCACGTTCCGCATATCGTCGTTGAAGACGCCAAATTCGAGGCCCTTCTGCTGGCCCTTCGTCACCAGTTGTCCCTCTGGCAACGCGGAACCACCACCAGTCCACGGCTCACCATAGAGCAGGACGCTGGGATTGAGCATATGCAAGTCTTCGGACGCACATTTCATTGTCTCGATGCCAAGTAGTGCCATCAGGTCAAAACGGAAGCCATCAACATGGTACTCTTGCAGCCAGTATTTCAGCGAGTCGAGCACAAACTTTTGCACCATTGGACGCTCCGTCGCTATTTCATTGCCGACACCAGAGCCATTGGTGTAGTTGCCCGCGTAGTCCGTGCGATAATAATAGTGTGGCACGATTTTGTTGAAATCGGAGTCCAATGTCGCAAATGTGTGATTGTAAACCACATCCATAACTACGCCCAGATTAGCTTTGTGCATACTCTGCACCAGTTGCTTGAACTCTTTGATACGGGCGGTGCCATGAGGCGTCGTCGCATACGCACCCTCTGGTACGTTGTAGTTGCGAGGGTCATAGCCCCAGTTATACTGGTCAGGTGCATTCTCATCCACACTGGCAAATTCTTCCACGGGCAGCACCTGCACATGGCTAATCCCCAATTGCAGCAGACTATCGACCCCTGTTACTTCATCGTTTGGTCCCTTTGTGCCGCGTTCGGTAAAAGCAAGGTAGCGTCCTTTGTTCGTCATACCTGAATTTTGCTGAATAGAAAAATCGCGTACATGCACTTCATAGATGACTGCATCTACCGGATGTGCCAGGGTTTTGTAGGTATCTGTTTCCCAACCATCAGGATGTGTCGCAGCAAGATTGACGATCATGCCACGCAAGCCATTCACAGCAATTGCTCGCGCATAGGGATCAACTGCTGTTTGGGTCACGCCATGAATTGTGAGCAGATAGAGATAATACCAATTATCAAGGTTGCCCTCTATTTTGGCATACCATGTTCCCTGCTCGCTTTTTTGCATCGCCACTTGTCGTGTTAACCCACCCAACTCGCTATCATAGAGCAACACCTGTACATCCGATGCGGTAGGTGCCCACAAACGCAACGCGGTAGCTTCTGGTGTATAGGTATACCCAAGGTCATCGCCCATATAGGTATACAGTGACCCATTCAACACGTTACGTGGCAAGACACTATTTTGCCCATGTCCATTAAGCGCAACAACTAACATATCGGCAACATTGACCGCATCAGCCAACGTCACGGCAACGAGATCGGTTGGGACACCATTGGTTGAGGTGGGAAACGAGATGTGTGCAGTATTGATGGAGTCGTATACCTCGCGCTGCTTTGTGATGAAATCATAAGGAACATAGGAGAATGTAACCTCCGCACCGCCTTCTGGCACGTTGAGTATTGCATTCTGGTAGGGTAATGAGCCATCAAAGGTGCCATCAAACGCTACTTTGTAGTTATAGGTACCAGCAGGCAATGTTCCCTTGAACTGGTACAGGTTCGCATTCATGCGCGTCATCAATGTATCCGCATCGGCAGGATTCCAATCGCCTTTGGCTCCCAATGCATGCTGCAGATCGCCAACGAGCACAACTTGTCGTGTCTGTACGATATCAACATCTGTTACGGTGAGCGTTGTACCTGTAGTTTGATTCGTCACAAGCACGTCGTTAGCAGAAAAGGGCAAAGTTAGCGTATTGGAAAGCTTGACAACGATTGTCTTCTCATCCTCCAGATAGGCATTGACAACATGTGATTGTGTAGCAATTTCAGCCACACTTAACGTAGCGGTCGAATCACTTTCCACGAGTCATACCTCCAATTCATTTTGTTACAATCCTATAGGGAAGGACCGATGTATCGCATCCTACATACCGACAAATGCCGACGAGGATACGATGTATCGGTCCCTCATGGACTGTATACGTCTTTCTTCTTATAAGACGAAGCAAAAGGCTATTCCGTAGCAGTAGAACTATCTTATGTCATAGAATGGAACATATATTGTGTAAATACGCAATCAAAAGGGGAAAAATGTACCCTTTCATAGCATAAAGGAGTCCATATCGTGACTATTGTCACTCCATTAAACTCCGTTACCTGGCAAATTTCACTGCCATTTCTAGGTGAAGAAGAGATTATCGGGTCCTACCTGCTTGCAGGTAATAACGAGCTAGCCATTATTGACCCTGGCCCAGGAAGCACAATTGAGTCCCTTTTCGATGCCATAAAGCAGGCTGGCTTTAATCCAGAGGATGTAACGCATCTTCTCGCCACACATGTTCATCTCGACCATGCAGGTGCTGTTGGCTCTCTTGTAAAGCGCATGCCAAAAGCAAAGGTTTATGCTCATAGCAAAGGTATACCGCATCTACTCGACACGACAAAAGTTGTTGCCAGCGCGACTCGCATCTATGGCGACCGTATGCAGCAATGGTGGGGTGAGATCGAATCTACTCCTGCTGACCGTTTGCAAACACTTGAAGGTGGGGATGTTCTCACTGTCGCAGGTCATCGGTTAGAAGTTCACTATACCCCTGGACATGCTGTTCATCACGTTGTTTTCTTCGATGCCCACTCCGGCGACCTCTTTGCAGGCGATACAGCAGGAGTTCGATTGCAAGGCGTGGACTATGTACGTCCACCGACCCCGCCGCCCGATATCGACCTTGAAGCGTGGTTTACTAGCATCGACCTTATCAAAAAGCTTAGTCCTGATGTCCTCTACCTTGGACACTTCGGTGCAACGCGTAACGTTCCGCAACATCTTGAGCGACTACGTACACAGCTCATCTCCTGGGGCGACTTCATACTAGGCAAAATGCGCGACGGCAAGGATGAGCAGGAGATACTCGCGCTGCTCATCGCACATACCGAGCCTGAACTACGAGGCATCGCAAGTGATGCCATTAAACGCTATGAGATTGCCACCAATTATGCCATGACCGTTCAAGGCTATATGCGCTACTGGCGCAAAAAACACCCTGAATGGCTGTAGCAGAGTAAAACAATGTATATACTAGAGTGATGTTGTAGCATCACTCTAGTATATACATTGTTTTACTCCGGCTGTTGCTCTGGCTCAAAAATTTGAGTTTCAAGTCTGGCTTCTCGCGCACGCTCGGACTCAAGCTCTTCCTGTTGCTCATAGGGGATCAGTTCTTCTGGTGATGACGGATTGATTACGCCAATAAGAGTTCTAATGATACCACCAAGCACGACAAGCCCACCGATACCCATTGCGGCAAAACCCCAGTTTGTGGACCCTCCTGTACGTAAAGATATCCCCACGAAAATTAAAATAAGGCCCACAAGGATAATTAGTAATCCACTCCACGTGAACTTATTCCACTTACTCTTCTCCGCCCGTTGTAACCGTTTAAAGCGTTGCGCCAGACTGACTCGTTGCTTTGTCGCCAAGACTGTACTCCTTCTCTCCTGTAGAAGATCATAAACGAGTGTTGCTCGTCTTGCTAGGAATTATACGCCATGCTGAACAAACGAACAATTTCTAGCGGCGGTATGACAAGTGTAAGCATCCATAGTTGCCCGTTGATAATAATTCGTACTTGACGGTACGCTCATGATGCGTTATTGTGGAGCATACCAAATGCATAATTACCACTTCTCGCTATCTATTATGTTCGTGGAGTTAATGTCGTAGTCATGAGCCGTAAAAATAAAACTGATCCTCCAGCTTCCAGAGATATGGAGCAAGACACACTTACGCCTCCTCCTATGCAATCACTGCAAGGAGACCTGGTCGCCGTATTTGAGGCTATGACCGATGGCGTCAATGTCTATGACAAAAACGGCACCATCTTACATATGAATAGGGCCTACCGTACACTTATTGGCCTAGATACACTACCAACTCATGTACAGCTCACCCCCGAAGAACGTGGGCACCAACTTCAACTTCGTGACGAGTTGGGCAACCCCTTGATTGGAGCACAGGGACCTGTTTATCGCATATTAGCAGGCGAAATTCTTTCCGACGAGAGCATGATGGATATCATAGTACATACTCTCGATGGACGAGAACTACAACTGAATGTGACGGGCGCACCTACTCATGACTCGAACGGCGATATTCAAGGCGGCGTACTTATTTTCCGCGATGTTACTGAACGTCGTCGCCTGGAACGTCGGACACAAGATTCTCTGGATGCCCTGCTCGTGATGGCAGAGGCACTTGTACAGCATCCAGGTGAGAAGATAGAGACAGACGATGAGCTAGTTATTCCTGATCGAGGTGTTGCACAACGTCTCGCGGAACTCATTCGCAGCGTTCTCGCCTGTGAACGTGTTAGCATGACTCTTGTTGATCCCGAAACGCAAGCCTTACGTTCTTCAGCAGTCGTGGGTCTCTCGCCCGAACAAGAACAGCAATGGCGCGAACGCCGTTCGGGGTACGCACTTCGAGATGTACTCTCTAGTCCAGAATTGAGTGTAAACTTAAATGCTAACGAGATTATCATGCTGGACATGACAAAGCCACCCCTGTCTGAGCAACCTAACCCTTATGGCATTCAGACAATGCTCCTTGTCCCTATGCTTTTAGGTACATCGCTTATTGGCATACTCGCCCTGGACAACGGAGGCACAAATCATCTCTATACACAACGCGATATGGCTCTTGCGAAAGCAGTAGCAAAACTTGCGGCACTTGTGGTCGAGCGCGAACGACTCATACAAGAACGTGCTGAAGCTCAGGCTAATGCCCTTGCCTTGCATGAAGCTAATCACCGTATGGACGAATTTCTGGGGATCGCAAGCCACGAAATTAGAACGCCACTTACCTCAATTAAGGCCAATATTCAGCTTGTACAACGACAGATGAAACGTCTCATCAAAGAAAACACTCTCATAGACACACCGCTCTTGCAACGTCTGGAGCCAATGCAGGACATGCTCGAACGCGCGGCACGACAGGTCGAAGTGCAAAATCGCCTTGTAAGCGACCTGCTCGATGTCTCACGTATCTATGCCGATAAATTAGAGTTACGTATACAGCGTTGTAATATAACCGAGCTTGTACAGCAGACCGTCTCCGATCAAGCACATATTGCGGCACCGCGTTCCATTCATCTCGAAAGCACTGCAGAGCCAATCTTTATCATGGCAGACGCAGATCGTCTCGAACAGGTTCTTACTAACTATCTCTCAAACGCGCTCAAGTACTCCGAAAGTAGCTATCCAGTTGTGGTGCGCCTAGAACAACGTGCAGAGGATGTGCGCGTCTCCGTCCGTGATGAAGGGCCAGGACTAACACCTACACAACAGCAACATATCTGGGAACGCTTCTACCGTGCAGAGGGTATCGAAGTCAAAACAGGTTCCGGCGTGGGTCTCGGTCTTGGTCTACATATCTGTCGTACTCTTATCGAGCGACAAGGGGGACATGTCGGCGTTGAAAGTGCCCCTGGTAAAGGCTCGACCTTCTGGTTCTCCCTCCCAATCCATACAATATAACTTTGTGTGGCGTCTGGAGTATGTAACCGCGATGCGGTTACATACTCCAGACGCCACATTTTTATTACTCCCTTGACAAATATAGTATGGCACCTTATAATATGGCTATGAATTATAAGGGGGTCAATGAGATGAACGTGAGGTTTGATAACGTGATGAGACCGGACAAATTGCCAAAATATGAGATGATGCGAAAACGCGCACAGGAGTATATAGGTGCCGATGATGACACTGTAGAAACATACTGGCTTTTTCTTCATGTAGCGCGAGAAATACTGGCAGCATTCCAGGCACGCCTTGAGCGATTTGGCTTGTCTGATGGCAAAATGGTCATTCTTATCCTTTTACGTCACGCTCCCGACCATAGTTTGACCCCCTCAGAATTAGCTGATCGTTGTGAAGTGACGCGAGGAACTATTACTGGTCTCCTCGATGGCCTTGAACGATCAGGACTGATCGAGCGCAAAAATCATCCAGAGGACCGTCGTATGCTGACAATTCAGCTCACCACACAAGGGTTAGCATTCATAGACGAAGTGCTTCCCTCACACTTCCACAGATTTGGTGAGATGATTAAACGAGCTGATTTAAGCAAAGAAGAGCAGCAGCAGTTTATAGCGATACTCAAGAAGATTCAGCAAGGCATTCCCGCTCTTCTCGAAGAGTAATACTCATGTAGGGATTTGATGTATCGCGCCCTTAACACAAGTGGGCCGCGATGTATCACACCCAATAACATCAAGGTCTGATGTATCACACGCCTAATACAAGGGGTTTGATTTATCGTACCTACTAGGAGCATATTACATGCAAGTTCCCGTGCAAACGGCGCAGCGAAGCGGCGGGTTGGCGTATAAATGGATTGTTGCGATTGTGGTCGTCTTTGGCTTATTCATGAGCATTTTGGACACCACCATCGTCAACATTGCCATTCCGCGTCTACAAACCGCCTTCGGTGCCGACCTTAATAGCGTACAGTGGGTCATCACTGGCTATACCCTTGCACAGGGTGTCGCCATACCACTCACTGGCTACTTCTCTAACCGTTTCGGGCTAAAGCGTTTCTACATTATCGCCTTAACCGCCTTCACGGTTGGCTCGTTACTCTGTGGATTGGCCTGGAGTCTTCCAGTGCTGATTCTTTTCCGTGTCCTACAAGGTTTTGGCGGCTCGTTTCTGCTACCAATGACCATCACATTGCTCTACCGTGAATTTCCACCGCAGGAGCGAGGCGTAGCAACAGGCTTTCTCGGTATTCCGATTCTGCTTGCACCTGCTCTCGGTCCTTCGCTTGGTGGCTATATCGTCACCTTTGGCAGTTGGCAGTTGATTTTCTTTGTCAACGTTCCAATTGGCATCCTGGCAGTCATTTTGAGCATTTTCCTTCTGCGTGAGTTCCGAGCAGAAGGACGCGAACGCTTCGACTTTGCTGGCTTCGCGTTCGTCGCGGCAGGTCTCGCCTCCGTGTTATACGCGCTTTCCAGTGCTAGTACGGACGGATGGGGATCGGTAACGGTGCTGAGTTTCCTTATTGGTGGTTTACTGGCGTTGGTAGTCTTTGTGGTCATCGAGTTGTCAATTATTAGACGCGAAGGGCAACCATTGCTGGACCTTACGGTCTTTAGATTTACGTCCTTCACCTCGGCGAACCTTGCCAACATTTGTATCACGTTTGCACTCTTTGGGGGACTCTTCGTCATTCCCATCTACCTGCAAAACTTACGTGGTCTCAGTGCTTTTGCAACGGGCTTGATTCTCATCCCACAAGCTTTAGGTTCTATGGTAAGTTCGCTGGTAGGCGGAAGACTTGTTGACCGTATAGGTGTACGCGCCGTTGTGATACCAGGACTCCTGATCGCGGCCTTTGCCTTCTGGCAGCTCTCGTTTCTTACGCTGTATACACCCTATGGTTGGTTTCAAGTCCTGCTCGTCTTACGTGGCCTGGGTATTGGCCTTGTGGCACAGCCATTAATCGTGGCGGCCCTTTCAGAGATACCACCACGACAACTAGCACAGGCATCTGCGATCAACTCTGTTATTCGCTCGGTCGCCGGTTCGTTAGCGGTCGCGATATTGGCAACCGTCATACAAACACAGTCAAAGGTTCACTTTGATCATCTTGCAGAACAGGTTACGCCTGGTTCGCAACTTGGACAATTGCTCCCACGTTTGGAAGCATTGTTTGTATCGCGAGGGGCTGATCTCAACACGGCAAGGTCTACTGCAATACAGACGATTGCAGGATTATTGCAGCGACAGGGCTACGCTTTAGCTATTCAGGATGGCTTTCTCATCTCGGTGGGAATTATCCTGGTCGCCATTATCGCGGTCTTCTTTATCCGTGGTGCTCGCCGTGCTACACCACAACAGGTACAGCAGCAAGCGGAACCAGAGACACTCAGCGATGAGGACAAGGCGGCACGTGATGAAGCACTGCTTGCGGTATAATGAATCAGTTCATCTTTATGTTCCTATTCTATTACGTATAATACATTTTTTCTCTTTGAAAGGAGAATAGCTCTCATGCGTCGAATGATTCTTGTTCCAGTCCTTATTGTACTAGCCGCCCTAGCGATCATTGGTGGTATCGGCTACTACATCTACAACGGTTACATGTACTACTCGACCGATGATGCTCAGGTCAACGGACAAATCGTAAATATTAGTGCGCCCGGCAATGGTCAACTTGCTACGCTTACCGTAAAGCAAGGTGACAAGGTAACATCCGGCCAAACCATTGGCACCGTCACAGTCGCAGGTACAGGTGCGAATGCACAGGGAACGACAGTAAACATCACCAGCCCAATTAATGGTACCATTGTGCAAGTTCCCGCCGTTCAGGGTCAAGGCGTTGCTGCCGGTCTAACCGTTGCACAAGTCACTGACTTAAATAACCTGAATGTCGTGGCTTATGTTGACGAAAACACCATCAACAACGTTTCTAATGGGCAGCAGGTTGACGTAAAGATTGATGCATTCAGTGGTACAACCTACACTGGTCATGTACAACAGATCGTAGCGGCAACTGCTGGTTCGTTCTCGCTTCTGCCAACGCAGGATAACGCCAGCGGCAACTTTACCAAAGTGGGGCAGCGCATTCCTGTTATCGTGAATCTTAATGGTAATGGTGGTAACTATATCGTTCCCGGCATGAGTGCTGAGGTCACGATTCACCTGCACTAATAAGATTTTGAACTCTGTACGGGTCTGATTTATCACACCCCCTATCTGCACCCATCTATTGTGGAGGCACAAGGATGCGATAAATCAGACCCGTACAATGTGTTATTTATGCATGTGTTTCCGCACAATAGCACAAGTCAAGCGAAGGAGAAGATATGGATACGCTTATTATAGGTGGCCTACTCGTTATAGGTGTAGGTGCTTTGATAGCACTCTTTTTTGTTTTAAGAGGTGGGACACCACAAGCCAAAACACCTGAGGCCGTTCCACAAACGGCAAGAGAAGCTACACCACTCTCTGTTGACGAACCAGCACCTCAACCAGTGCAACGCACGGTAACAACTCCATTGATGGAGGAAGTGCATGAAACCGAGGCAAGAACGGTTCCGGTTTCAGTTGCAGGTGTACCTGAACAAACGGTAGTGACAAATGCACGTCAAGTGTATGAGAAAGAGCAACCACTTAAAGTACGCCTGAATGGACAGTTTCATGAGCTTACTCTCGGCCTACGCAGTTTGCAGCAACAGGCAACCGAGATGGAACAAAGGCTCGGCTCACTCAACAAAATGCTAGAGACCATTGAGCATGACCAACCAGAAGAAAAGTAAACTATATAGATAAGCATGAGACCACACTTGTGTGGTTTCATGCTTATCTATATAATCACTTCTTTCCTCCTCTTATGCGAGCCTCTACCATAACCATTGTCGGAGTCCCTTGCACACCCTCACGTTCTATCGAGAATGAGGCCACACAGTTAGCAAAATCCACAGCCTGCTCAGCATTTCCATATGTACGCAACGCAACCAGGAACGCAGCCGCAAATACATCACCTGCACCCGTCGGGTCCACCTCCTGTACAGGATAAGCAGGAAAATGTTGCACAACGCCGTGCCGAAAAAGTGTCGCACCATGTCTTCCATCTGTAGCGACAAGCAAAGGGATTTGCATACTCCATTCATGTAACATCGCATCGGCCTCTAGGCGATTACCGTTTGCGAAGGGTAGTAAGTCATCATGGCTCAAAATGAGCACATCGAGCAGCGGAAGGACCTGTGTTGCCATTGCCCAGGGGGTAGGCCAAACGCGCCCGGAGGCATCCCAACGACGTAACCAGCCTTGCGGAGTTGCCGCGATAATAGCATCGGGCCGACGTTGAAACAGAGCAACAATATCAAGCCCTATCTCTTGCGCCAATGGCCCTAGCAGTACAATAGGGGCATTGCGCCATACAGGAGGTACATCTGTCACCAGCAATTCATCGGCCCTCGCATAGAGATGTTGTGTGCGAAAGCCCTGCGTATACTGATTTACAAAGGTGGTTGTTTCTGTCGTTGGACGTATATGAAGAGCAATATGTGGGAGCGTGTGAGATAGTTCTTTAATGAGATCAGGTGTAGCACAACTAACTATACCTGCCACTAATCCTAAACGGTAGGCGGTGAGGGCAGCAAATGTAACGGTACCGCCAAGCGAGAACGAGCCATCGGAACGCAGGTCACGCGTTACATGTCCAAGTGTAAGAAATTGTAAAGAAAATGGTGTGGATGATTGTTTTTTATCATCCACACCATCTTGCAGGTTTGGCATGCTACCTTCCAATACGTTTCAGCGAAATAACGACGCGTCGCTCTTCACCTTCGCCAATACTTTCTGTTCCAATGTCTTTACTATCAGCTAGAGCCATGTGGACAATGCGCCGTTCATTTGGTGGCATAGCCTCCAATGCTATCGCACGACGGTAATTGCGTACTTGCTGCGCCACACGTAAGGCCAGTGAACGTAGATTCTCCTCGCGCCGTTCACGGTAATTCTCGGCATCAATTGTGATACGCATACGATGCTTTGTGCGGTGTCCAACAATAAGGCTCACCAGGAGTTGCAGGGATGCCAATGTTTCGCCTCGCCGCCCAATGAGTAGACCTAAGTTTTCATTGATACCGTGAATGTTGAGCGCAAGTGGATTTGTCGAACGGACCTGTACAGTTGCGTGAATGTTCATGTAGCGTAAAATATGTTGTAGCACATCAACTGTGATTTCGACATCCTCGCGTGATGGCGTCTCAACCTCTTGCATCTCGCCTTGCGCCGCGCTCACATCGCCAAATTCAGAAATACTTGGTAGAGGCTCTGAAGCCGTAATAAAGGGAGTAGGCTCATCTTCTTCAAACTCGCCTTCCTCATCCTCCTCTTCAAGTTCATCCTCTTCATCGGTCTCGACTTCTTCATCGTCTTCAAACTCTTCGTCGATCTCGACTTCTTCGAGTGTGTCTGGGCCAAGGAGAGCATCTGCCATTTCGGGCGTGATTACTGCACCACTTGTCTGTATACGTACAGGCTGTATTTCACGCACCTGCACACGCACACGAGCCTCTTTGCTGCCTATCCCAAATGTACCACGACTTGGCTCCTGCAGCACAATAATCTCTACGTCTTCGCGCCGTTTTCCCAGGCGCATTAATGCTTGTTGCACCGCCTCATCAACACTCTTACCACTAGCCTCTATGCTTTCCACAGCTTTCATGCCTCCCTTTACTTAAATTCTTTTTTGATGCGGTGGTAGGGACCACATTGATGGCGTCCTCTGCACGAGCGAAGTAACGTGCAGTCCTCATCATGTACAAGATGTAACTCGCCCAATGAATTGGGCTTGGACGCCATCAATGTGGTCCCTACGCAACCTCTCATTTGACTGTATCGCCTGTGATATAGTGCTTTACCTAGGAAGCGCGACGCTAGCGACGCGAGACATTCCTTTTCTGGATATTGTTGCTGCTCCTACGACGTGCCGAGGCAGGCTTGCGTCGTCCAGCAGACGGAACAGTACGTAGTTGACTTCCTATCGGGCCATCGCTTTCCGCAATGCTGCCCTCGACCACTTCGCCGTTAACGTTGTTTGCCAGCTTCGCCTGTCTGTTCGTCATCATCCTATCCGTGTTAAACAGACCGGGCTTCTCTTTTGTAAAGTCACGCTCGATGGTTGGCGTTGCAGCATTACTCACCAAGTTTGGCTTTGTCAGAAGACCGCCCCAACCAGTGACGAAGTATTGCTGTACTGCCTGGAAGATAGATGAAACCGTCCAATACAGCGCAAGACCAGCAGGGAATGTCCAGCCAAAGAAGACCGTTACCAAAGGCATGATATACTGCATTGTCTTCATCGACTGTTGAGTTGGATCGTTTGCGGCTGCCGTACTTGCTGTCTTTGGCTGCGACATACGTAGCTGCACAAACGTCGCGAGACCAGCTAGAATTGGCAGAATGTGTGTTGGGTCCGGCTGACTTAACGCGAAATGCCAGTGAGGATTGAGAAATGTGAACCAGTTCAAGTCCAGGTTTGGCACCCGCGAAAAATGTGGCAAGAATGGGTAGATGATACTATTAATATGCTCAAGCAAAGAGGAACTCTTTGTTGGTGTGTATCTCAGCGCGTTATTGAACGCGTTAAACATACCATATAATACAGGAAGTTGTACAAGAAGTGGTAGACAGCCTGCAACAGGATTGACGCCGTACTCTTTATAAAGAGCTTGGGTTGCCAGAGCTTGCGCCTGTTGATCTTTGGCATACTTCTTTTTGATTTCCGCCATCTGTGGCTGAAGGGCCTGCGTTGCCTTCATTGATTTTAGCTGTTGCAGCGTCAATGGAAACAAAATCAGCTTAATGACAATGGTCAAGACAATAATTGATAGACCAAAGTCGCCAAACAAACTGTACAACAACATGAGGCCGTTAAAGATGGGAAAGGTAAAGACTAAATTGAATAAGTACCCTAATTGGCCCACTGGTGATTTCCTGCCTTCCTCGATCTAGTTCCCCAGGCGTTCTGGGACGGGATCGTAGAGATTTCCATGATAAAACGGTTGGCAACGCCCAATGCGTTTAGCGGTCATCCAGCCACCACGGAAAAATCCAAAACGTTCAATTGCCTCATATCCATAGTGTGAACATGAGGGCGTAAATCGACACGATGAGGGCAAGACCACCGACAGCGTGCGCTGATAAGTCCAAATGAGAGCCATTGCTATGTATTTCACTATCCGCCTCTGTATACCGCGTCTGTTTAATTACTCGGCTCGGACGATCCGAGTAGCCGTGCTCGACGCAGCAATGTAGTAATATCATGAGTGATCGTATTGAGATCAGCATCAAGGATTTGATGCCTTACACTAATTACTACGTCCCAGCCGCCAGAAAGTTCATTTAACGAAGACCGAATTGCCTCGCCAAGGAGCCTCTTCTTATGATTACGAATAACCGCATACTTAGAGATACGTTTACTGACCACAAAGCCAATGCGTATCCCTATATCATTATTAGGCATCCACGCAAGTATAAGCAGCCGAGACGTTATACTTCGTCCCTGCTGCCTCACCCGTTGGAAGTCACTGTTTTTTCGTAGGCGTAACGCCCGTGTAAGTGCCACAATACCGTTAGACGGTCAGGCTCCAGCGCCCTTTGGCGCGACGGGCCTTGATAACGCGCCGCCCATTGCGGGACGACATGCGCTTCAAAAAGCCATGTTCGCGTAGGCGCGGAATGCGCTTTGGTTGCCATGTACGTTTCATGTGCTGTTAATTCTCCTTAAAGATGGACGCGATAAACCACGTCCCTACAAGATATCCCGTAAATTATAGCGGTTTCTTTCAATGCTGTCAAATATTTCTGAAAATTATGGGATAATACGAACTGTAGGGACCGATTGATCGCGTCCTCGTGGCAATCACTCGCCAACGAGGACGCGATCAATCGGTCCCTACAGGTACCATTTGATTTACGCGGTTTTGAAGCGTAGCAGCACACGACCAAGACGTACCTCGTCGTTGTCATGCAATGGTGTTGGAGTCTTCGCCGCTAAACGCTGACAATTCAAGAATGTGAAGTTTGTGCTGTTCTCATCTTCGAGCATATATTGCCCGTTCTCAACGAAGATGCGTGCATGCAAACGTGACACGCCTCCATCTTCACCACCATGCGCTGTCAGGTCAACATCTGGGTAGATATTGCTCACAGCATCCTCACGGCCAATCAGAATGTTGTCTTTGCCACTCAGGTCGAATTCCTGATTGTCTGCTTCAACAATCAAACGAGCTTGCAAACCTGCTGGTGCAGCACTTTGGGCTAGAGGAGCAGGCTGAGTTTCATCCAGTGCTGGCTCTGGCTCCGGTGTCGCATACGATGTTGCTGGCTCTACTACCTGCTGCTGCTGTATCGGCTCTGGTTCTGCTATTACGACAGGTGCCGCTGTCGCTACAGGTGCCGACGCATTGAGGGGTTCGCCACATTCATCGCAGAATGCTGAACCATCGGGATTTACATGTCCTAAAGAACATACTACTGACATGACGCTTTATCCTTCCGTTATACCTATTTTTTATGTTTGCCTTATTTAATTTCTGTATGAGTCTGCTGTATCACACCCTGTTCCCATCACATGCATCCGAGAGACAGACGCGAACACAATGTGATACAGCAGACCCGCACAACGATTATCTTATCTTTATGGGATAATATCATCCAAGCGTTGCGTGAGTTTGCGCGTTTTATTGCCAATAGACTTCACCTGCTCTTGTGAAATCTGCTGACCCTGATTGATCTGTTCAATCGCAGCCTGTGTTTCAGGATCAAGCACACGGGTCACGTTCGGGGCAAGCTTTGTCGTTGCCTTGCCTGTACGTTTGTATTCATCAAGCACACGCGTCACGAGACGATTAGCATTAGCTTTTTCCGCAAAGTTCATAACGGTCGCATTCACCTGTGCCGCCTCGTTTGCGTCAGCGGTGAAGGTCACTTTGATATCATCACGAATGCGCTCACCCACAACACCTGCAACAGGCACATCATAGGAAAGCTCGGCCTGCGCGATGCGGAAAAGACCTGCAGGACGTGGGTCAATCATCAATTCTATGAGCACGGATTGCGCGGTCTCCTTTTCCAGGTCGCCAAGAGGAATAACTACCTGACGATCAGAAAGGCTCGACTGATCAACATCACGAATAAGTGGTAGCACTTTGACCGCCTTGCGTGGCGACACGCCCGCAGGTAGACGTAGTGTCAAAGTAGCATTACGTACAGCGACCGCGACTGCGCTCTGTAACTGCTGTTGGAAAATGGTCATGGCATCGGAAGCACTCTTAATGAACTCGGCTGGCGTACCACCGCTCAATTGTCCAATATCATCGAGTAAGCTCTCGTCCCAGTCGGAACCAATACCAAGCGGATTAATTGCGATATTGGCGGCGGCCGCGTCACGGGCAAGTTGACGACAACGGTCAGTATCACCATATGTAACGCCGTCTGTGAGCAGGATCATACGATTTACCGCGTTTGGAATATTCCAACGCCGTAACTCGCCAAGTCCCTGAATCATACCAAGCGACATCGTGGTACCACCTGCATCAGGAATACGGTCGATTGCGGCCTTCATTCCACTTGGATCATTTGCTGGCATGGAAGGAATAATCACTTGTGCCGTGTCGTCAAAGATCACTACAGAAATGTAGTCCGTTGGCTCCAGGCGGTCAATGACCATCTTTACCGCCTCTTTGACGTTCTTGAGTTTCGCGCCCCTCATAGAACCTGAGTGGTCGAGTACCAGCGCAAAATTCAGTGGCATACGCACCTGCGCCATCATTGCAGTTGGCTTGGCATCTAACAATACGTATGCAATCTGGCTTCCACCAGTAACGGGCATGAAATCTTTTCCTAGCTGATGTGCTAGTGTTACCTCTCCAGGCATAGTAGTAACGGCTCCTTTCGCTTCGGCTGGCCCTAGTATATCATATTAACGCACGAACACGACGACGGCACTCACGTTGTCTTCGCCGCCATTTACATTAGCAGCCTCAATCAACTGAGTACACGCGGTCAGCGGATCGTGTGCATTCGTCAAAATCTCTGTAATCTGTGGATTGCGTACCATTTCCCATAGGCCATCAGAGCAACTTAACAAGATGTCACCAGGCAAAAGTTGCTGCTTGAAATCGTCAACCTGCACGTTCATCTTGTCACCCAGGCTACGGAAAATCTGGCTCCGTTGTGGATGCGTGTACACATCATCTGGCTCAATTAACCCACCAGCTAACAGTTGCGCCACTAGTGAATGGTCGTTGGTCAGTTGATAGAGTGTACCTTCACGCAACATGTAGGTACGACTATCACCCACATTTATAATAAACGCTGAATCACCTACAATCATAAAACCAGTGATGGTTGAACCCATGTCGGTTTTATCATGCTGGTTCGTTTGCACCAGCACGTTGTTTGCCTCTTCGACCGCTCCCTTAAACACACCTATCAAGGCATCCTCTTCCATCGGTGTCACAGAGGCGGTCAAACCTCCACTCTTTTCGGCCTCTAATGGAGGCATGAGCAGTTCGCGTGTGATTTTATCGGAGATGACATTGATTGTCATGCGACTAGCACCCTGCCCATTGTCATGACCACCCATACCATCAGCAATAATAAACACGCCAACCGGCACTGCCATCGACTCATGCACACGTTGAAGTTGCAAGACGAGTGTACTATCTTCGTTTGGCTCACTACGGCGTACATTGCCAGCGTCGGAGTCACTCGCGGCTAATATATGTACACCATTCGGAAATGCCAGTTGCGCGGCATGCTGTTGCTCGACAACATAGGTTTTGCCTTGCTCAACAAATGTGTTCGCAATGGTCCCTTGTAATACGTGTGCATCATTTGTATTGTTACTGGTAGATGCATACTCATGGAGCAAGTAGCTCGCGTTGAGCAATTCCGCTCCACAATCAATACAGAACTCATCTCCCTCCGCATTTTGCTCAGAACCACAATTCCAGCAGTGTTGATAGCCTTGATGGTCCGTCACCTGATACACATGCTCGTGCTCATCTTCGCTCAACACATGCACAATCTCATAACGCCCTCCCACCACTGTTCCTACAGCAAGTCCCGTTGATGGTGTGCTTTCAGTTGAAACAGATGCAACGTGTTCCTCCGCAGTAGGAGGAGGGGTTGTAGCCTGTCCTTCTTGTTGTACAATAGTGGGCTGCGTCTCAACAGCATCCTGCCCTCTGGTTTCAGGTTGCGCTTCATCAGTAGCGATCTGTGTGGGAGGTGTTACTGATGCAGGAGGAGCTATCGCTTGTTCCGCGTATGATGAGACAGACGAACTATTTTCTGGCTGTACTCCCTGCGCTTCTGGTGGTGGCGGTGGTGGAATCTGCATGAGTTCCCCTTCTGTCACGTCCCCGTTTTGAGACATCATGACGGTTGGCGTATCGGCAACATCTGTAGCCGTTGGAATATCGTGGTACACAACCTGCTCATAAGGCTGGGCTGGTAAATTGATTTCAACAGGGGTGGATGTGTCGGCCTCTGTTGAATGAGTAGTGTCTTGCTGCCAACGACGTGCCTGAAGTGCTGCCATCTGTTGTGACGTGAGTATCTGCGTTGGTGCAAGGCTGATATCGTCCTCAGGAAGCATCGTATCTTGTGTAGATGACGAGGGAGTGGCAACTGTTTCCGGTACCACTACCTCTATAGCCTGCGGTTCCTGCTGTGTGCCCACTGCATTTGTAGTATTAGCAACAGTGCTTGCATCAGGTCCACTACTCACAGAGTGTTGTGAGTCGGAGGCCGATACAGAAACAGGACTGCTTGCGGCAACATCCTCTGGAGTAAAAGAGTAGCCACAGACTTTGCAAAACTTGGCATTGTCTCGATTGTGAGTATTACATTTCGGACAGAGCATCGCTGCCCTCCTTCAATTCGTTTATAGTTGTTTTTGTAATCGAAGTGCTTCGGCATGACTTGGGTCGCGTTGTAGCGTCTCATTGACTAATTGCCGCGCCTCGTTCTTTTTGTTCAACTTAAGATAGCAGGTCGCCATCGCGCTATAGACATCGGACACATAAGGGCTAAGCTGGCGTGCTTGCTCCAATGCGCTCAGTCCCAGATTCCACTCTCGTGCCTTCATATGAGCACGACCTAACTCATACCAACCCTCCCACAACATTGGGTCTTCCTGAGTCGCCTGCCGTAACGTACTGATTGCTGCTGGTATTCGCTTTGTATCGCTATATAGTCTGCCAGTAGCTATCAAGAGTAACGTATGTTTGGGATTAATTTTCAGGCCATCCAGGAAACGTGCCTCGGCCTCACGAGTATAACCCTGATCCATTGCCAACAATCCAAGTTGATAGTAAATCGCAGGGTCCTGCGGCGTAAGAGCCAAAGCTTTCGTAAATGCCTGTGTCGCTTGCTGATACAAGCCGAGATCGCGGTAACACAGACCCACTTGAAAGTAGACATCTACCGCATCAGATTTGAGACGTAGCGCATCCTCGAATTGCTCAGCAGCCGACTTTATATTCTCGTTAAAGAGCCGCTTGTCTGTGTCCTTCACTGATTGCCCATACTGTCGATACGCACGACCAAGATTATAGAGGACATCATAGGACGAACCGCCTAGTCGTTGCGCCTCCCGAAACTGTTGAATTGCTCCAACATAGTTCTTGCTCGAAAGCAATTGTAATGCAGCCCGATACGCCACATTCGGATCGCTACTCTTCGCAGGAGCCGCTACGGGTACAGATCGTGCTTGAATGGGCTGCACTGGTCGTGCTTGAATGGGTGAGCGTCCATTTGAAGGTGTTGTTTGCACTGGTCGCGCCTGAATGGGTACGGGACGTGCTTGAATAGGACGTTGCACTGGTCGCGCTTGAATGGGTGAGCGTACCTGTGTGGGCGCAACTGTTACACCTTGCACCAATGGTTGCCCGTCACGTTTGCAGAATTTGGCCCCTGGACGGTTGTGAAAACCGCACTTGGGACAGATCAAACCGCTTGCCGTACTTGCCGCCGCCGTCATTGTCGCATTTGATGAGCTAACTGCCGGAATGGTTATTGTTGTAGGCACAACACCATTGCTGGGTAGACAATGCTGTAATGCAACGCGCATCTCCTCCGCACTCTGAAAACGTAGTGCAGGCTCCTGTTGCATTGCTCTGATAATCACTTGCTCTATCGGGCAGACCATTCGTCCATTCATCTGCACTCTACGTAGACGTGGATTCTTTGCTACAATACTACCCGTTGCAGGAGTCTGAATTGGGTCTGGCTCATAGTTTGTGAGCAAATGATACAGAGTTGCCCCTAATGAGTAGATGTCAGAACGAGCGTCCGTCTGAACTGGTCGTCCTGGATTCTGCGCTGTTCGCTTCTGCCCAGGCATAGTGATTGAGCCAAGATGCTCAGGGGAAGCATACGAGATAGTACCAAGATTTTCTGTGTTGGTGCGTTTATTTGGGTCAAAACGTCGCGCGATACCAAAGTCGATGAGTTGCACATCGTCATCAGTAGTAATCATGATATTCCCAGGCTTTAAGTCGCGCAGGATAATTGGTGGAACACGTGTGTGAATATAGGTTAATGCCTCGCAAACCTGTATTCCCCACTTGATTACCTTATCCTCTGGCAAGGGTGCTTTGCTATCCTCAAGCATCTTCTCAAGGCTGCGCCCCGGCACAAATTCCATCACAAAGTAATAGTTCCCACGATCCTGGAATGGAACCATCAAGCTTGCGATATGCGGGTTTTTTAGACCACGCAGTAGCGCAATTTCTTTATTGAAACGATCTATCGCAACGTCCCGGTCTTCCTTCGTTGTGGTTGGACTGATCAGTAACTCTTTGACCGCGTAATAGAAAGGAGGCATACCTGGAACTGCCTCCTGCGCCACCTTATAGACAGTTCCCATACCACCTTCACCGAGAACCTGTACAATTTTAAATTTTCCATCAAGAATCGTGCCTATAGGAAGAGCCATATACCTTAAACCTTTTCCTACTGTGTTACTGTACGCTAATGCGCGTTAATATGCACCACGACGGCCGTGATATTGTCCTCTCCGCCATTGGTGTTTGCCAGCTCAATCAATTGATCACATATCTTCTGTGGACTGCTCTCTTCACGTAGCAGCCTGAGCAGGTCCTCGTCATGCACCATCTCCCATAGTCCATCCGAGCAAAGCAGCAAGGCATCGCCTGGGAGAAGAGTCTCGTGGAAAATGTCAACCTCAACCGTCTTATGCCCTGCCCCCAATGATCGATAGATCAAGTTACGTTGTGGATGCGTATAGATTTCTTCCGCACTAATCTGGTTTGACTCAACCAGGCGCGCCACCAACGAGTGATCGCGGGTCACGGGAGTAAGTTTCCCCTCACGTAGGAGATACGTGCGGCTATCACCTACATTGGCAACATAGGCATTGTCATTCTAAATCAAGGCAGCAGTAACCGTACTTCCCAGACCACGTGCCGCACTCTGTTTTTCACCATAGCGCACAATCGCTGAATTCGCTTGCTGAATAGCCGTTTTTAGCTGGTCTTCAACCGCAAATGAGACGGGCGTTTCTTTCAGTTTGCGTGTCTTCTGTTTCGATTTTTCCTCTTCAACCGGTGCTTGTTTCGTCGCCTCTTGCACTGAAGAGAGTTCGAGCTTAATTGTTGGCTGATCAGCGATAGGTTTAAAGAACGTGTCCAAGTTTTGACTAATTGTTTCAACCGCGAGTTTGCTAGCAACCTCGCCCGCCTTGTACCCACCCATGCCGTCAGCTACAATAAAGAGACCTCGATCTCCCTCTTCCGACGACTCAATGCGTTTGTAGGCACAGTCTTCATTTTGATCGCGTTGTTTTCCCACATCACTCTTATCAGCAGCAGTCAACCGTAAATGGTTAGATGTCATGTATTATGTACCTCACAAAAGCAGAAGTCTTACGTATTTTGTGCTCACTATAGCATATAGGAGTATGGCTTTCAATCAAAGACATTCTGATCTTTATATATATGTGTTTTTTGTCAAGAATAACAAGAATAATATGAATTGTGTTTATATTGCCTACACTATATACGGCTTAGAGGCAAAATGAGTTGCGATAGCCCAATAAGTACGCTCATATAATCAGGATACACTAATACTCTTACCTACTATCACCACATGCTACAATACATACAAACATCTACTGAGGAGAGAAACAAACGTCATGACTACAGTACAAAAATTGCCTCATTGGGATATGAGCGTTATTTACCCAAGCCTCGAATCGCCCGAATTCGCACAAGATTTCACTCGTGTCGTCAACGAGATCGCTAACCTCGGCACGCTGTTCGACGAACATACTATTAAAGAGCAACCAGCACTAGCAATGAACACGTCAGTGGTACAGACATTTGAAACTGTTGTCGCGCACTATAACGCAACAGCCGACGACGTTCGCACGGTAGGCGTCTACATTAGTTGCTTCGTGAGCACCAATTCGCGCAATGATGTAGCACAGGCAAGAATGAGCGAACTGCGACAGTCCTTGGTTCTCTTCTCGCAGTTAGGGACACGCTTCACCGCCTGGATTGGTTCAATGGATGTAGAGGCGTTAATTGCTCAATCGGCGGTCGCACAAGACCATGCCCACGCATTACGAAATGCCAAAATAGAGGCCACACACCTCATGTCACCAGTCGAAGAAATGCTGGCATCGGAACTAAATACAACTGGCGGTTCTGCATGGAGCAAACTGCATGGCAACATCACCTCACAACTAAGCATTCCTTTTGAAATTGAGGGTCAAACAAAAAATCTACCCATGAGCGAAATCCGCAACTTTGCCTTCGATGCCAACCGAGATGTGCGTCGTCGCGCGTATGAAGCCGAACTTGTGGGATGGGAACAGGCAGCACTTCCACTAGCAGCCGCGCTTAATAGCATCAAAGGAGAGGTCAACACACTCACCCAACATCGCAAATGGGCATCACCTCTTGCCGAGTCACTCTTTGACAGTAGCATCGACCAACAGACGCTTGATGCAATGATGGCAGCGGCACATGAGTCATTTCCTGATTTTCGCCGTTACCTGCGTACAAAGGCACGTACACTCGGTCTGCCACGCCTGGCATGGTATGATCTCTTCGCACCCGTCGGTGCAAGCGAAAAGGTTTGGACATTTGATGAGGCTACAACCTTCATCGTGCAACAATTCGGAACCTACTCACAACGCCTCTCCGACTTCGCTGCACGCGCCTTCCATGAACATTGGATTGATGCCGAGCCGCGTTCAGGGAAACGTGATGGAGCGTATTGTACGTCAATACGTGCCGACGAGTCGCGCGTCTTCTCTAACTTCAAACCAGCCTTCGGCGGTGTTAGCACACTCGCACACGAGCTAGGACACGGCTATCACAACCTTAATCTTGCACAGAGGACTCCATTGCAGCGTTCGTTGCCTATGACGCTAGCGGAGACCGCAAGCATCTTCTGCGAAACCATTATCACGCATGGCGCACTTAAAAGTGTGGCAAAGCAAGAGCAGATTGCTATCCTGGAAGAGTCGATACAGGGTGCATGTCAAGTTGTGGTTGATATCACCAGCCGCTTTCTATTCGAGCAGCGCGTGTTTCAGCAACGTGAGAAACGGGAATTGTCGATTGACGAACTAAAAGCCCTTATGCTAGAGACGCAGCGCGAAACTTATGGCGATGGTCTTGACGAAACACAGCTTCATCCCTACATGTGGGCGGTCAAAGGCCATTACTACAGCACTGGTCGCTCGTTCTACAACTATCCCTACATGTTCGGATTGCTCTTCGGCCTTGGTCTTTACGCACGGTATCAGCAGGACCCCGAAACCTTCAAGCAAGGGTACGACAACCTACTCTCATCGACAGGACTTGCCGATGCCGCCACACTCGCGGCACAATTCGGCATTGACCTACGCGCTCAAGCGTTCTGGCATGCCAGCTTCGACATTATTCGTAAAGACATCGCGCAATTCGAGGATCTGGTACAAAGCAAATAGCTCAAGGTTGGAGGACAACATGCATCTTAACGCGCATCCCATTGAACTTAAATTAACCACACCATTTCGTATTTCGCGTGGTGTACAGGAAACATCGCCAAACGTGATTGTCGAAATTGTACATCAAGATAACAAAGGTTATGGCGAAGCGTCACCGACTGAATATTATGGTGAAAGTCCAGCGTCCGTCTTGGCCTGTATGGAACTGTTCAAAAACGACCTTGGCGACGACCCATTCATCATAGAAGACATCCTGGAGCGTCTCGACCACATTCTCGGTTTGAATCCCGCTGCGAAAGCTGCAATAGACATGGCACTTTATGACATCATGGGCAAGATGCTGGGCGTCCCACTTTACAAGTTGCTGGGCCTGAACGCTGCAAAAACGCCTTTCACCTCGTTTACGATTGGCATCGATAGTCCAGCACAGATGGCAAAGAAGGCTGCACTAGCAAAAGACTTCCCTATTCTCAAGGTGAAGCTTGGCACAAAGCACGATATCGAGATTATCAAAGCTATTCGTGAGGTGTCGAATGCGACGCTTCGTGTGGATGCTAACTCTGCCTGGACGCCCAAAGAGGCGATCAAAACAATTAACGCGTTAGCTCCATATAATATCGAGTTTATCGAGCAACCCGTCTCATCGCATAATATTGATGGCTTGAAGCTGATACGTGACAACGTACCTGTGCCAATTATAGCCGACGAGAGCAGCGTTACGGTTGACGATATTCCGAGGCTTGTCGGCTGTGTCGATGGAATTAACATAAAACTGATGAAATGCGGAGGTATACGACATGCACTCAAGATGATCTCTGTTGCTAGAGTGCATCATCTCAGCATTATGATTGGTTGCATGATTGAAAGTTCGCTTGCCATCACAGCGGCCGCGCACCTGACTCCCCTGGTGGATTATGTCGATCTCGACGGGCACCTCTTAATAGAGAACGATCCCTATGAAGGGGTCAAGGTAGAGCAAGGGAAATTGGTCTTGCCGGAAGAGGCTGGGCTTGGTGTAAGAAAAAGGTAGGGAGAAGCATAAAAAACTGTATGGCGTTTGTCCAAATGGACAAACGCCATACAGTTTTTTATGCAATAATTATATCAGACAGGAGTGCGTGTGCGGCGCTGTTTGCGACGCTGGGCTGCTGCCTTACGCTTGCGGCGTGCCTGGGGGCTTTCATAATAAGCGCGGCGGCGAGCCTCCGAAAGGATGCCATCCTGCTGCACCTTGCGGTTGAATTTCTTAAGGGCAATCTCGAATGAATCGCCCGGATTCACGCGTACTTCACTCATGACGGCTACCAGCTCGATCTGCGGTCACTAGAACGACCACCAGCAGGACTCATCGTCTGAAAGCAATCGCTGCAATAGACGGGCTTGTCGCCGCGTGGCTGGAACGGCACCTGAGCCTCGTTCCCACAATTGGAGCAGGTTGCAGAATACATCTGGCGGGGTTCGCGGGAGCCACCGCTACGACCACGAGAGTCGCCAGACTGATTTTTACGTGCAGCGCGGCATGAAGGGCAACGACTCGGTGTGTTGGTCAATCCCTTTGAGGCGTAAAATTCTTGTTCGCCTGAAGTGAAAGCAAATTCCTGGTTGCAGTCGCGGCACACCAGGTTCTGATCAGTATATGCCATGTTTCTCCTAATTCTTGGACCTATGTTGTATAGGTGTCCTCGTATATTCGCGTGTATCGCGCCGCTTGCAGCAGATAATCTTTTCCGAGCAACTTTGCACTCTACAACGTCTAACGATTATATCATACTCCTCACCAAAATGCACTAGCTAATAAGCATCTTTCAACAAAACTGCACCTTGTATTTTCCAGAAAAGTATGACATACTTGAAGCATGCAAGTACATACTTGCTTTAGCAAAAGGAATAGACAGAAGTGGAAGAGAAGCAAGGAAGTGTACCAGCCCCTTCGGAGACCGCCGAACGCATCTTAACAGCCTTTCTGAAGCTTGTTGCAGAGCGCGGCATCGAGGCCACCACAACACGTGCGTTGGCAGAAGAAGCAGGGGTGAACGAGGTAACAATCTTCCGAAACTTCAAAGATAAAGCAACACTGGTGCGCGAAGCTTACCGTCATTTCGCACCAGGACATCGAATAGCGGCATATCCGCTCGTAATCGATATATCAAACCCAGAGCAAGCGGCGCAGGGATTAGTTGCATGCTTGAAATTCTTACGCGATGCCCTCCGCGAGCATCCGCAGTTGTTGTTGTCGGGACTAAGCGAGTACTGGCGTTTCCCAGAAATCGCACAGGAGCTAGCACTCCACCCCGAAGCATCACATTCTTTAATAGGGAGAGCGTTAGAACAGGCCGCACCAATGCTAAGGCCGCAGGTTGATCGTCCCACAACTGTTTTAAGCCTGATCGGGTTGTTGTTAATCACAGTCTCATGGCAATATCGCGGTTGGCTTACTCTTACAGAAGAGCAGTGGGATGCTACGTTAGAGGCTGCAATTCGCCCACTGATGCGCGAATAATAGGTGAAATATGTTTCTATTGCGTTACTACAAGGAAGGTAGCATAACGCAAGAAAGAAGAAAACTATGCAGATTCTTATATCACTTGATGGCTCAAAATTAGCTGAAGCTGTTATACCACAGGCTGTTGCTCTCGCACGTGCAACACATAACACTATCACTCTCTTACAGGTTATTACACCTCCTAGTGGATACCTTACCACGAACACAGCCCTTCCTGAAAATTGGTATAGCGAGACAATTGCGGGTAGTCGAGAGTACTTACAAGCCGTTGCTAAGGGCATACAGGCCATTGGCACCGAGGCGCAGATAGCCACAATAGATGGTACGTCCACGTCTGGTATCCTTACCTATGTAGAGCAACATACCGATGTCTCGCTCATCGCAATGGCAAGTCACGGACGCGACGGCATTGGCCGCTGGTTCCTCGGTAGCGTTGCTAGTAACATTATTCATTCGCTCCCTAAACCATTACTCCTGATACATCCCGATAACAACGAGACACTTCAGAACCGCGATATTCCCACGTATCACACCATTATTGTTCCCTTAGATGGGTCTATGCGGGGTGAGCATGTACTTGATTATGTAAAGCCATTGGCAAAGACGTTTGGAGCAACAATTACACTTGTACAAATCACACAGACAGACGAGACGCAAATCGACACAAGTGATAAACATGAGTACCTCGAACAGAAAGCACAACAACTACGCACCGAGGGCTTTACTGTAAAAATCGAGACTCCTGCCTTCGATACAGTCGAACAGGTGCAGCATCTCAGCGAAATACAGCGTGGCGATGTCCTGGTAATAGCAGCACATAGGAAAAATGTTGAGGGCATCATTATGAACTTTATTCATAACGTTGGTGTTCCCGTTTTGCTTCTCCCTGGTCATCACAATCAAAACTAGGAACGCAAAGCAGGTGCAGACGCTACTACAGGAATGCCTGTAGTAGCGTCTGCACCTGCTTTTAGCCTTGATACTTTTTCCACATCTCGGATGCGACCATATCGGCGTTGACATCCACACCATAATGAGAAAAGTAGCGACATACACGAGCGATATCACGCGCAAGCAAGGGAAACACGTCAGTATTTTGCCGTGGGTCAACGGCCTGTGCGAAGTCGATCAACAACACACGTCCTTGCCAGTAGAGAATATTATATTCCGACAGGTCGCCATGAATACGGTTGTGAGCTAGACATAACTCGATATTGTGTAACACACACGCGAAGAGTGCTTGTGCCTCCTCGCGTTCGAGCTTGATATCGCATAACAGTGGGGCTGGCTCACCCTCGACACCGATGTATTCCATCAATACCGCATTACCCACATGCGCCAACGGCTTGGGTACGTCCGCTCCTGCATTAAAGAGTAATGTGTGCGTCTGAAACTCGAAGTCAATCCACGAAGATACCTGCGCCGCACGTCCACGTTCGCTTCTAAACGCATCGCGTTGCCGACGACCATTGCGCGCAACATTGCCATCCAAATCGCGTGGAGTACGCCCATCACGATAGATAACATCATTTTTTAGGCTACGAAACATACGGGGGCGATAAATCTTTGCCGCCGCATATGCCAAGCCTGTCTTAGGGTCGGCAGTACAGCAATAAACGGTAGCCTCTTTGCCGCTTTTGACCACGTGGATAACATCGGTAATCAGGTCTTGTTCGTAAAAGTCTGTCAGAGATGAGAGTATCCATGAAGCATCACGTTTCCCAGCCAAAAATGTCGGGTTGAAGGCAGCCTTACTAAGATCATCTTCCTTTAGCGTTTGTGACTGCAACCAACGTTGTACGTCGGCATTGCTCTCGTAGCTCTCTTTTTTCGTTGGTTTCGATGCATCTGGTTGAACTCGTTTGGCCTTGGGTTTGCGGTAAGGTTGCTCTTCCACCTCGTCAAGTTCAAAATCAATATATTTGCTCATGCAGCATCCTTCTGCTTCTTGCAAGCAGCATATAGTTCATTCAGTGAGAAAATGAGGATGTTGAGTAGAGATACTCTGAGCATAAAAAGACCACGCATGCATATATGTAGAGCACTCGCGTGGCTAACAGCAGGAGGATATGTGAGGGAAGTGAGCGTGGTCAATTCACGCACTTATGCCCGAAAAAACCTCTTTGCGGTAGCGTTGGTGTTGATAAGCCCAGAGACTCTTGAAACCATGTAGGTTGTCATCTGTATACTATCTCCTTTCGCTTCGTAATATGCGTCAAGCGTACCATGACATGTGAGGGAAGTCAAGACTAAATTTGTGAATGTAATGTAGGAGGTCTTCCTGCATCAGGAACAATTTCTTGCAAGCGTGATATCATTAAACCAACAACACGTATTTATTTTCATATCACAAAGGAACGAGGCAGTGTATGCGACGTATAGCGATATTGGCAGAAGGCTTGTTTGAGTGGCATTATGGAAAAACTGCAACAGGTGTCATTCGTTATGGACAGGACCTGGTTGTTGCGGTTATCGATAGCACAAAGGTTGGGCAGGATGTTTCACATGCGTTAGAAGCTCCAATAGGCATTGGCATTCCAATTGTGCGCGATATCCACGAAGCATTGCACTATCAACCTGATACTCTGCTCATCGGTATTGCTCCTCAAGGTGGTGTCTTGCCAGCATCCTGGCGTTGGCAACTATTGGCGGCAATTGAGTCTGGTCTCAACATTGTCAGTGGTCTGCATTCCTTTCTTTCGGACGATCCTGAATTGCAAGCAGCAGCCGAAAAACAGGGCGTAACGATTTGGGACGTGCGTCGTCCCCCCAGCCGACAGCGCGTCTCTAGCTTTACGCCTCATCGCTCCGGTAGCCATACGGTGCTCATGGTTGGCTCCGACTGCGCGACAGGAAAAATGTCTACAGCGTTAGAGTTGAATCAAGAGGCAACGAAACTCGGACTCAATGGCGCATTTGTTGCAACGGGACAGACTGGCATTATGATCTCTAACAATGGCCTTCCTGTAGACCGCATCATCAGCGATTTTGTCGCGGGCATGGTCGAGGAGATGGTCCTAGATTTTACGAACAAGCACGACTGGGTATTCGTGGAGGGCCAGGGCGCGCTCAACCATCCCGGCTACTCGCCCGTGACGCTCGGTCTGCTTCACGGCTCCATGCCTGATGCCATGATTTTCTGCCATAAAGTTGGAACAACACACATCGAGGGGTATGAAAACTGTCCCTTTCCATCGCTCACACGCATGATTCACATCAACGAAGATGTGGTTAATTGGCTTCGTCCAAACACGCCTGCCAAAGTCGTTGCGATTTCCCTGGTGACACAAGGACTCAACGACGAACAGGCGAGAGATGCTATCAAGCAGACCGAGGATGAGACAGGATTGCCGACAACAGATGTGTGGAGATTTGGTTCAGATGTGTTGATGGATGCGCTTGTTAAGCACTTCGCACTCTAAACAAGTGTATATAGCTCTCAATATATGAAGAATTAAAGGTAGCCCAAGTTTATCAGGAGATAAACTTGGGCTACCTTTAATTAAAAATGCCCAAAAGTAGTTTTGGCGAACGCGTCCATTCGTTTTACCATGATGCGTGCCGAGATGGATATGTACGTTGGTCTCACGGCCTGTTCAGCCGAAATGTCCAACAACGGCACGTTTAAACCGATTGACTCTGAGATAGACGGCTAAAAGAATTTGTAAACCTATTGTCAAAGCTGGTACAAGTGTGCTATAATTGCTTTGAGCAAAGTAGGCAACGCTAGTATTAAGCTAGGGATATGCTCTATCACGTTCAGCGGATAGGTTCAGCGAGTTTCTTGCACGGATCGTCAAATCGGGGTGTAGCGCAGTCGGCTAGCGCGCAGCGTTCGGGACGCTGAGGTCGGAGGTTCAAGTCCTCTCACCCCGACCAGGATGGCACATAGCAGTGCCACATTCTCTCCCCTCACAGGGAAATAAAGGAGTCTCAGGAATGCGGACATATCAGACGCACGCAACAACTCTCACAAGATGCGTTGCACTGATATCGTTGCCGCCTTCGTGTTTCGATACCTCGCTATCGGAACGTGAAGCGCGCCCTGACTCACCTGGACGTGCAAGACGCCTCCACCCTTATCCACAAAGTCGTCGTAGCAGGCGGCAGTAGGAACGGGCCAATGGGGGAACTTCTTTCCTCACATTATGCCTTGGTTCTCGCCCTCGCTGTCTGCATGTGGTATCGACTCTGACAGAGAGGAAAGGAACGCTATTCATATGCCAGTTCTTGTATTGAATTCCTCACTACAGCCTCTTTCGGTCATTCCAGAACGCCGTCTCATTGTATTGCTTTCTAAGCAGAAAGTGACCTTTGTAGATGATAGTGTACGTAGAGTGATTGAAGAGAGTATCTCGGCCCGCCGTCTTGAGTTAGAACGTCCGGTAATTGTGCAGTTGCTCGCCAATGTGCGTGTACCGCGTGTAGCTCTGCAACCGACGCGTGCCAACATTCTTCTACGCGATGACGAATCTTGCCAGTATTGTGGCAAACGAGGCCGTGACCTGACACTTGACCATATTATTCCGCGTTCCCGTGGTGGTCAAAGCACATGGGAGAACTTGGTAGCTTCATGCAAATCGTGTAACGGCAAAAAAGGCAATCGTCTCCTCAAAGAGGTAAACATGCGCCTTCTGCGCCAACCACGCGCATTATCACAGGAATATGCTGGCTTCTTCCTGCTTCGCTACCCCAAATTGCGTGAAGCATACGAAGAATTTATCAACACATCGCAAGGCTACACGTATAGCGCATACAACGACGGTTTCCAGACCGCGTAATATCGGTAAGAACAGTAATGTAGGAAATACTATAATAGTGTACGGGTCTGATTTATCACACCCGTACAAACACTTTTGTAACTTTTACCACAATCACAATCGTGTCAGGAACAGATAAGCAAACAAGCACATAGCTATTTTACCTCGAAACGGCTTCTTTGACGTTTCGACTGTTGTGTTTGTACTGTATACTGCATGTAGAGACTCGTTCTCGTAGAAACAACAGTGCTGATTTTGCTGCTAGTTTCCAGTGAGGTGGTTGCATGATCGAACAAACATTACCCGATGATCTTACTAGTGCTACAAACCTATCATCAGGTCCACAGACAGGACGCGCGTACCTATGTCTCTATGGACACTTCTATCAGCCACCGCGCGAAAATCCCTTTACAGGCGAACTTCCGATTGAAGCGGGTGCCACTCCCTTTGCCAACTACAATGAAAAGATCACTGCAGAATGCTACAAGCCCAATGCTGAAGAGGGCAACTTTGACTACATTAGCTATGACCTCGGTCCCACGCTCGCCGCGTGGTTGGAACAACATCATCCCGATGTATATCAACGCATTATCAGTGCGGACCAGAAACATATGCAACGCTACGGAGTTGGCAACGCGCTAGCACAGGTCTACAATCACACTATCCTACCACTCGCAACAACACAGGACAAGCGTACACAAATACGCTGGGGTCTGCAAGATTTCCGACATCGCTACGGCCATGATGCACACGGCGTCTGGCTTGCAGAAACAGCCGTTGATACTGAGACGCTCGACCTTTTAGCGCAAGAGGGTGTTACATATACTGTCCTTGCTCCCTGGCAAGCGGCTAGCCCCATCGACACGACAGAACCATATATCGTGCCGTTGCGCGCTGGACGCAGCATTACCGTGTTTTTCTATAACGCACCGCTCTCCGGTGGTGTGTCTTTTGACTGGAACACCACGAATGACGCGAACATTTTCGCCGCCTCTTACCTGCCCTGGCACCTTGTAGAGTCCAAACGGCTTCAAGGCGAGGCACAACTTGTCACGATAGCAACCGATGGCGAACTCTATGGACATCATAAGCCGTGGCGCGACAAATTCCTGGCCTACCTTGTTCGCAATGGCGCACCCAGTTACGGCTTTGAGGTCTGCACGCTTGAACGCTACATGCAGATTCATCCTGCAACACAAGAAGGCAAGCTACACGAACCTAGCGCGTGGAGTTGTGGTCACGGAGTTGCGCGCTGGAGTACCGGATGTGAATGTACCGAGGGTGACAGCAGTTGGAAGGGCGCGTTACGCCATGCCCTTAATAATCTCGCTGAGCAAAATAACATCCTTTTCGATCAGTATGTGAGCAAGTTCTTCACCGACCCCTTTGCCGCACGAGACGATTACCTTGCACTCCGCAATGGCTGGGAATCGCTCACGAGTTTCTGGACACGTCACAGCAAGTTTCATCGCTTCCCCACTGACATGTCGATTGTTGACCGCGTGAAATTGCTCTTAGAGTCACAATACTATCAGCAATACAGCTTCACCAGTTGTGGCTTCTTTTTTGAAGACCTCGACCGCATTGAGCCGCGCAACAACATTGCCTTCGCACGTCATGCTATCAGCCTCACGTGGCAAGCTCTCGGTATCGACCTACAACGTGACTTTGTGCGAGATTTGAGAGCCGCACGAAGCTGGCGCACAGGTCTAACAGGTACCGACCTATATCAGCAATTACCAGTTGTAAAAAGGGAAGCGTTACCCCGTTTGTAAGAATTATTGCTATATAAAGACATATCGAGGATGAATGTAAGGTGTAATTAGTTGCATCTTACATTCATCCTCGATATATTTCTATGAAAACTTGATAGAACTAACGTCGTCCTTTTGATACGTAATCAACTAACGCCATAAACACATAAAAGTTGGGAATTCGCGCGACACCTACAGTTGACCAGTTGAACCACTTTCCTTCTTTTTTGACGGATACTATGCCGCGTTTCACCTGCAAATCTTTGACCTGGCTCCACGGCAACATCTCTTTGCTATTGCTTATACCTTGCTGGTTGATGCTTAATGGTCCGAATGTGACGGTAGTACCTGCATTATATGCGTAGATAAAGCGAGGCAACAACACACGAGTCACCTCACGCTGAATGGAATTACCTAATGCCTCAACCTTATTGAGTGTATCATTGAATTTGTACACCACTCCATCGGAGCGACGAAGCGTGTAGATATGCGTTGTACCAGTGTAGATGCCATTCGTATAGCGTTTCGTTACTGCTTGCCAGAATGCATCAACCTGCTCCCAACGCACAACCTCGACCTGCCCCTTCTTGGTACGCAACAACCCTTGCTCACAAACAACCACACGCGTATCATAATTCTGCAAGAGGTTGATACATGACCATATACCAAATGCCAACAAAAAGAGTCCAATAACAATAAATGTCCAAAAACTTCCATCTGTATCTACATTAGAAAAATCCATCGTTGCTAAAGAAAGGTGCTCACTGATAAAAATGAATGCGATAGCTCCAACACCCAAAACGAGTGCGATCAATCCTCCTATGAGAGTACGCGCAATTTTAAAACGGTATTCTTCGCGGAGTGCGCCAAGCTGATATGCTCCTGCGAGTTGCTGGTTGTTCGTAGCTGTTAGCTGTGCCATATATCCATATTCTCCCGATTATAAAATTTTATGCCCTGTATAAACTCTTTGACACAAACTATAATCCACTGAGACCTTGTATACAATAATTAAGGACTTTTTGATATATGTCTAATTGATGCATCCGATCATAATGGGGACTGCACATTGCTTCGCTCGTGCAGCGGATGCGATAAAGCGGGTCCCTACCAACAACTACTGAATGCACCACTCATGCTCTTTTCCAAACTGAAGAAATACTATCCCCTATTCCTCTTACCATAATCGGTTTATTTTAACGGCACATTATAGCATCTTGTGCCATGTACTCTCATTGTTTTACTATAGTAATGCTCTCCACTTCTTACGTGTTAAGAGGGGGTAAGAGCAGAGAAAGGATTTGTAGGATGAGGAGATTTTTCGCCTCGCGTTCCCTGCTTAAAAAGGGACTTTTGTGGGTGGGTGTCCTCGGTCTCGTGTTTGTACTTTTTGGCGGCCTTCTACGTTTCTTTCAACCGATAGGTGCTCTCACCATGCGGTCTTCAACTGCAGACATTAGTCCTCTCTTTAATGGCTTCGATAGCACAACCGTCACTCCTGGCGTAACACCTAGCCCCAGTGTTACCGTAGGTACAACGCCAACCGTTACGCCCAGTACCACACCAACGTCATTGCCACATTTCGATCATATCGTGGTTGTGATCGAGGAAAATCATGGCTACTCAGAAATTATCGGTGCAAACTCTGCTCCCTATATCAACTCTTTAGCAGGACAGGGTATGTTATTTACGAACTCGCATGCCATCACACATCCAAGTGAGCCAAACTATCTTGACCTGTTCTCCGGTTCAGATCAAGGCGTTATAGGCGATGCATGCGACTCTTCGGTCTATTCGCCGCCCGATCTCGGTGGTCAACTTATCAGCGCAAAGTATAGCTTTGCGGGCTACTCTGAAGGGCTACCAGCCGCCGGAGATACCAGTTGCACCAATACAGCCACTGGCTACGCTCGTAAACATGTGCCTTGGGCAAATTTCAGTGATACCAATGGTCCCACCACAAATTTGCCTTATACCAGTTTCCCAACAACGCCAACGGGCTATAGCTCGCTGCCAACGGTCTCCTTCGTTATTCCTAATCTTACTGATGATATGCACGACGGCACAATTCAGCAAGGGGATACGTGGTTACAGCAGAATATGAACGCCTATGCACAATGGGCGAAAACAAACAATAGCCTACTTATCGTCACCTGGGATGAAAACGATACAAGCACGGCTGATGCATCAAATCAGATTGCCACAATCTTTGTAGGTCAACACGTCCAGGTTGGTACCAACAACACCAGCATCAACCACTATAGCGTGTTACGTACCCTCGAAGATATGTACAGCCTTTCGCCCGCGAACAATGCCGCGAATGCCTCCGACATTCTCGGCGTCTGGAACTAAACGGGATACATGCACATTCCGTAGGGACCGCATTTATGACGCGCAAGCCCAATTCATTGGACGAGATCCTTATCATCACGCTTGACAGAAGGGAACTCGCGCAATGAATTGCGCCTCGGACGTCATAAATGCAGTCCCTACGAATTCATCACATCGAGGTTGGTGAGCTAGTAGGGACCGCTTCATCGCGTCCTCGTGGCAATCTACCGCTGACGAGGACGCGATGAAGCGGTCCCTACAACGGATCTATCCGCATTATTTCATCAAACTGCATAATCGGTCCCTCCCTACAGACGACGCGTTTAATAAGGGCTGCCTGTGCGAGCGTAGTTTATCATGCTCATGAATACGAGCGCATTCGGAATCTGTGAAATGTTGATGTTCGCCCATCTGAAGGTCTTGCCAACCCGTTTCACAAGTACCTGCCCCTGCTTGATATCAACACTCTGTACTTCGTTCCACGGCAGTAGTTCGCGTCCATTGCTCAAACCCTGCTGGCTCAAGGTCAAGGGACCAAATACAACAGGGCTTCCAGCATTGAATGCAGCCATCGCTCGTGGCATATGAGCCTGCATAACCGCTGTTTGAATAATTTGAATCAGTTTCGCTACATGTTGAACTGTGCCGTTAAACTTAAAGACCGCTCCGTCAGTTCGTTGCACCGTCACACTATGCGGTGTCCCATTTCTATTGGCGAGCGCGGCAGCAATCACACCACCCCATAGATAATAATATCCTCTACGCCTCACCGTCTGAGTCACCGATGCAACCTGATCCCAGCGAATCACATCGAGTTGTTCACCCTTCGCACGAACTAAACCGTTAGCAAACTGATAGATACGTAAATTGCAGTCGATCAACGCGTAAATACCATAGATTATCGCGACAATAGGGATAGCAACCAGGATATAAAAGATATAGCCAGTTGCAACAAGAATGACGTACAGTAAGATGATGTCTGCAATAATAACGCCCACCATCATGCCGATGACGGAAAGCACGTTGGGTAGTAACGGTTTATATGTTGTGCCCTGCGGTCCTAATTGATATGCAGTTGCCTGTGCATATACATTTTGTGGTGTAGTGGTGTGTTCCTGAACCGGTTGTTGAATCACGATGATGCCCTTTTTTACTAAACACTAAATAAGATGATATATAGTGGAACGCTTGCTTGATAAGCCCCTATTATCAAAACGGGCTAACGCTGAAATCAGTATCATAAGGTAGCAGGAAGGGACAAGCCCCATTTTTCACATTCGCTTGCCTTGCAACACATAGTCCACTAGCTCTTTGAGGAGGGGGGCGTCGGTTATCGTTCGCATAGGGAACACTTCCCATTCGTCCTGGCCCCAGACCGAGCTTGGCCTTTTAATCATGACCTCTTGCTCTCCCACTCCAATACCACCTATTTCACTCCACGCGAGCGTATTCTTTCCAAATTCGACACCACGCTGGCTCAACGTGATATTGCCAAAGTGGAGCGAGAAACCTGCGTTATACGCCGCAATTATGCGTCGCAAAGGTCCCTTGTCGTGCTCTTTTCGAGCGTGGATAATCAGTTGTTTGAGGACAAGCACATTGGGAATGCGTCCAACGGGTAGGGTTGCCCAATCCCAATACTCGCCCTTTTTATAGATGCTTATTACCTTCTGATTGATGCCAACATGCTCAACATCGTCCCATAACAGAGGAGCGTCCCTGTGCTTTACTCGAATACCCTGTACGTCGATAGCAATCTCATCAAATGCTACAAATGTTCCTTTATCGTATGTCGTAATAGCTTGTGGCAAGAGGCGGCGCGTCACCTCGCGCTCTATCAGCTTTCCAAGCCGTTCTACCGCTTCTATCTCCTGCGTGAACGAAAATATTGAGCTATCTCTGCATTGTACTTTATATGAAAAGGATGTGTTGCCTTTCTCATCAGTTTCTATATCCTTCCAAAAGCTGCTCACAGTATCCCAGAGAACCGCATATGACTTTCTCTTGATATATAGCAGGCCTTGAGGACAAACGGCAACATAGGTACGAAGATTGAAAAAGGGTGTGATTGTAAACCACAGTCCTGCTATAATCCAGATCACACCAATAAGAGGAATAAAATCGGCTTGCCACCATAACCACCAGACGTAGAGGATTTGTGAGAAGAGCGAAAACGCACCAAGGATAAGCAGACCAACAAGAATACAAAAGGGACCAAGTATACGCGCGAGGAAAGGAGTTCTTACAGGCGTATACACCTCGCTCGGCATCCCAAGCTTCTCCAAAAGCGGGGCGAGGCCACGTATACCCCTAAGTTCCTTTGGCAACTGCTGTGAAGATGATCCCTTTTGCATGTACTCCCTTGTAGTCTTACCTGGAAAAGGTCCAGGTGGAGGCTACTGTACACACCATCCTCTACCTGGACCTTTCACCTTGTTAATAAATCACGACCTGCGTGTTGAAGTCGGTATTGTTATACACCCACCCTGCCTGATCCAGTTGCATATTCACACATCCATGACTGCCGTTAGACGCGCTAACATCGCCTGTAGAGTCCGTGTGTGGGAACTGTGTCCCTGTACCATAGTCGGCGCGCCACCACGAATCGTGAACGAAGTAACCGCCCCAATGATAGCGCATGGCATAGTGGATTGGCGTATCATCATAATAATAGGGCGATCCCTTGGGATAAGGTGATTTGAAAACGGTTGGCGAGAGACGGTCTATCACAGGCCAGATCCCAGGCACAACAGGTAATTCGACACGCCCAAGCGTCACAATAAACGATTTTACAAGCTTGCCATCCTTATAGACACGTAGTGCCGACTCTGGTTGCGAGACCATGATAATCGTGCCCTTTTGGAGCTTGTAGTGGGCAAGCATTTGTTGATCGGTCGAATGTACTTGACTATAGGGCGTTTTATCGCTGTAGTCAGCCTCCATCATATGAAGGTTGAAGAATTCGTTGTTCACCTGATCGATCACACCCTGAAAATCATCTGGTGTCACAGCATAGGACAGCGCGTTATCCAGGTCTTCCCCAACACCCGGCTTGAGATAGCCAGCGTCCAGAGGATATTTTTGTCCATCGCTTTTATCAAGGTAAAGATTCGCATTGCCCCACAATTCAGCTTCCTTATGAAATTGTTTCACGAGGTAGGTAGCCTCTCCTGTGACATAATCGGTGTGCATTGCGGCAACATCGGTATCAATTTGCTTGGAGAACGCTTCGTAGTCTTGAATACTCTTCGTGTTGCTCATCATTGTTTTGTCTGCGTCGAGTCGCTTCTGGTATGGAGTGATATCGACCCCAAAGGTCTTTAACTGATTAACTTGCGTCTCGAATGCATTGAATTTCGCGGTTGTGACAAATGGCAGTACCTGAATTGAACTTACAACTGCTTGCTGATATTGTCCATTCACAAGAGTACTAATATGCTGAAAATCAATCGGTGCGGCGGCTGTCGTCAACGTCTGCTGGTCATCCTGATATTGTTGCGTCAGTGCAGTTACATCAATCTGCGCTCCCTGCATCTCCGTAATAGTCTTCTGCAGCGTTATCAATTGTGTCGAAACCGATTGCAAGAGATTTAGTGATTGGATACTTGTTAATGCGTTTTTCGTCACAAGAGCATAGTCTTTAGGATATTGAGCGGTAGAGAGCAACGTTTGGTCTTGTGCGAATTGATGGGCAAACACTTGTACAGGAAGACCTTGTGCGCGACGCTGTGAAAGTGCGGTCCCAAAATTTTGCATGGTACGTTCGGCTTGCGTCTGTCCTTGTTGAGTGCTGGTTGCTATAATACCTTGTGTTTGTACATTTAATTGTGCATAGCGCGTGGCAATATTATTATAATAATTGGTATCAGTTTGCTCATTAAAGGGACTAAATGGAGCATTTGTACTGCTAAGCTGCTGTTCTTGCTTTTGTATAGGTGAAAGAAGTGCTGGCAGAACACCGATTTTCTGCGCATGTTGCAGAGATGCATCAAGGCTTACTTTATTTTTGCTGGCTTGCTGCTGAGTACGAACATCGCCACCGCACGCACTTGTCAATAACACAAGTGATAGCAGAAATAAGGCAATTGTGCCTCGCGCGACACGGAGCGCATGGCGGCGAGGCCGATGCGATACATGTTGCGCGAGGACAGAAGGCGCTGGATATGAAGTGTGCATGAGGGACTATCTCCTTCTGCTTTTCTCTTTCTGTTTGCGTTTTGCTTTACGTGCAGCCTTGCCAACCTTCTTCCCCCCACCTGACTGCGAAATTTGGGGCATCCCACTCCCATTACCCAAGCTTCCCATGTCTGGCATTCCTGGCATTCCACCACCATTCGAGGCAAACTGCTTTGCCATTTGTGCCCAGGGACCCTTGCCAGTACTGATTTGGCGCATCATAGTACGCATCTCGACAAATTGTTTCAGCAACTGGCTTAGCTCTGGTTCCGTTGTGCCGCTACCCTTGGCAATACGCTGACGCCGACTGCGATTGATTATATCAGGGTTGCGTCGTTCCTCCAGCGTCATCGACAGAATCATGGCCTCGATATATTTAAGCTGATCGCCTTCCAGTGCTTCGTCCATCTCTGGCATGGATGCGAGCTTATTAAAGCCTGGCATCATTTCCATCACGCCGCGTAACGGACCCATGCGTTTCAACTGGCGCATAGCATTAAGGAAATCCTCAAGGTCAAATTTGCCCTGCTTGAGCTTCTCCTGTGTTTTGAGAGCTTCTTCCTCGCTGATATTCTCTTGTGCTTGCTCGATCAGCGAAACCACGTCGCCCATACCCAGGATACGCGATGCTAAGCGTTCCGGGTAGAAAGGCTGTAAGGCTTCTATCTTCTCGCCCGTTGCCATGAACTTAATCGTGACGCCCGTGACTGAACGTATCGAGAGTGCGGCACCACCTCTGGCGTCACCATCCATCTTGGTCAAAATCATGCCCGTAAGCGAGACAGCTTTATTAAAGTCGTCCGCCACACGTACCGCTTCTTGACCGGTCATGGCGTCGGCGATCAGCATGATTTCGCTTGGGTGTACGCTATTCTTGATGTTGACGACCTCTTGCATCATGCGCTCGTCAATGTTAAGACGGCCCGCCGTGTCAAGAATAACAACCGAGCAAGCCTGCTCACGTGCATAGTCAATTGAGTGCAGACAGATATCAACAGGATCAGCTCCCGTTGGTTCTGAGTAGACTGGAACGCCAATCTGTTTGCCCAGCGTCTTGAGCTGATTCACGGCTGCTGGCCGATACATGTCGGCCGCAACCAGCAGTGGACGTTGCCCTTGCTTTGCGAGATAGTTCGCGAGTTTGGCGGCGGTAGTCGTCTTACCGGAGCCTTGCAGACCAACCAGCATAATCACGGTTGGGGGGGTGCCGCCGAGATTGAGTTTGTTGTTGCCTTCTGTGCCGCCAAGCATCTCAATCAACTCTTCGTTGACGATGCCAAGCACCTGCTGTGCTGGCGAAAGGCTTCCCATCACATTAGAGCCAATCGCCTTTTCTCTCACACGATCCACAAAGGCACGAGCCACCCTGAGATTTACGTCGGCCTCAATGAGAGCGATACGCACCTCTTTCAGCGCAGCATTTACGTCCTCCTCGGTCAGCTTGCCCTGCCCACTTAAACTATCGAATATACCATCAAGCCTTTTTGTTAAGCTATCGAACATTGCCATAAAAGTGCGTTTTCCTCTCTCCGCCAATTCATATAATGGCCCTCATTATACCATTACGCTTTTGTGCTGTCTGTAGTTTTGAGACGGAGCTTCCAGGTCATAGTACAATAGTTATGACGATGGATGTGTATTCTCATTTGTTGCTCTCAATGCACCAAGATGCGAAATGGAGTTTACTATATGGCGTTGGTTTTAACTCCTGCAAGTTGTTCTTTTCCAACCTCTTTCGAGGCTCTTGGACATGCCGCCGCTTTTTGTGGGAATGTGCTTATCGTTACAACAGGAGTACTCATCATAACAATGGGGTTGATCTTCTTCCTAAAGCGTCCATTGAAACTATTTGGCTACGTGCTTCTGACAGCAGTTACGCTTATAGGGGGTGTCGCGTCTTTCGCCTTAGCAAACATTACAAGTCGAAATCAATTAGAGTGTGCAGGAGTTCCTGATGCAGGAGCTGACTTGATACGTCGTGCAGAAGAAAGCTATCACACCTTACTCGTCTTTCAATCCTTAGTGGTAACGACCAGTGTTCTAACGTTCGTTCTTGTTCTCATAACTTTCTTCAGTTTAATTTATAGTATGTTTCTTGCACCCCGAAAGAGAGTAAGATAAGCCAGGGCACCCGCTGCCTTTCTCATTCCCCGAATGCGGCTTGCGAATGCCCTGGCTTATTTTGTCTCCCTGCTGACTATCCTCTTACTATCGCAACGAGCAGTGCGATAGAGCCAGTTATACGTGTGATGTCTCCCGAACGATCAATTGTATCCGCGCTTATAGGTCCAACAGTATCTCCATATTTAAACATGACCACAAAATAGCCGAGGCTTAGTAATAGAAATGCACTACCCATAAGGAAGCTGAAACGGCTTTCCTTTGTAATAAAGGCAAGCGTGTAGTAAAAGAAAATAAGCGCGCAAATCACACCGCGAGAACCGCTCAAAAGTGTCTTCGTGACTATAGGATTAGGAAATTCAGGTGGAAGCACTGGTGCAAGCAAGAGCAGCATCAGGAGAGGAACACATACCGCGAGTTGCCAACCTACAAGAGCGCGTAGCGAGCGTTCTCGATTGAAAAGTAAGCTCAGAAAAATAAAGAGAAAGCTGACCGTCTGACCAATATAGTTGAACCAATCGACATTGAGAGATATATTTGTAACGTTGTCTCCTGTAAAGCCGGCCGCAGCGGTCAAAGAAATAGTCGCCATAGAAATTGCCAGGATAAGGAGGCGATGATTGAAAGATTTTCTATAGATGGCAAATGCTCGAATGGCAACGAAAAGTGGCACAAAAAAGAGTGTGATTGAAAGAATATTTGGGATTAAATTTTCATTCATGCTTATACCTTCTTTTGTAGATAGATGTACATCTATGTTACAGTCAATGATCAAACGGCAAATTCACTACACTGTGAGTTTTTGGGTCCCAGAACTCTATACGCTGCTGTTCAAAAAGTGCTTTGAGAAGACGCACAACCTGTTGCATATCAAATCCCGTCGTTTCACAAAGACTACCTACCGTTCTTCTACCATTTATTGCTTTGTACACATGATGCATTGAGTCATCCATATGCATTGAGTTAGTGAAGGGATTTTTCGTTGCAAGAAGTGTGGCGTCTTCATGGCGGCGAGGAATAAGCGATGCCAACCTTCCGTTAGAATTGTTTGACGAGGGAACTGCGACGGGTGGAAAGCGTGGGGGAAGGAGGCTTCCAACCATCTGCACAAGAACTTCTCCTGTGAACGGCTTTGCCAGGTATTGGTCTGCACCAAGACTTAAACCATAGTTGCGGTCGAATGGTGTGTTCTTCGTGCTTACAAATACAATAAGAATGGTGTGTTGTGGGTCCGCTGCCCGGACACGACGACAAATAGTATAACCATTAGTATCCGGTAAAATAATGTCTAAGACAATGCATTTTGGACGCCATGTTAGTGCCTTCTGAAGTCCTTCCTGCCCATTCAGCGCAACATCTACCACGTACCCGGCGTTGTGGAGGGCATTTGCCATAAAAAGACTTGCTGTGCTACTGTCATCGACAACAAGAATTTCAGGTCTGTTTATCAAGGATTGTATCTTTCTCTTAATCCAAATTTGACCCTCTAAATTTCTAGGCACATAAAAGTAACAGATACATACCTCATCCTTTTCAATAAGTACAAGAAGCGAAATTAAAGATGAGGGTAGAAATTAGAAGGTTGGTTTATATAGCATAGCATAATTTAGTGAGCAAGTATACGGTGTAGTTAAAAGGTACTACTCTTTTATACGTATACAAGAAATTAAGTTGGATTATGGCTTTTCCGTTAAGGGATTAAGATACTCACCTCATCTCAGGTAAGGGCACAATTCTTATGCGTTCGTCTTCTAGGTCATCTTCGTTGTCATCGTAGTTTTCTTCTTCTACCAACGATCTTGTTTCTACCAACGATCTTGTTTCGACGGTTTTCATTTCAGCACCACTCATATGCTCCATAATCTTTCCGAGAGTATACAGAAGAATAGCAAAGAAAATTGTTGAGATAACCATAAAAAATAGCGTCGCAATGATGTTGACGTACAAGTATGTGTAAGGGCTTAAACCCTGATACTGTTTGAAAAGAGGAACAAGAGGGATAAGAGTGGAAATGTATATTCCAACTGTGCCAATGCCTATTGCAGCGATCACCCATGCTCCAACGTTACACACTTTGCCTGCTGTACGCAATTTAGCAGCAGATTTAGGGATTGCCATGTCTATTTTTGCTCCTTGAAAAGTTATGCTATGCTCGTTTCCTTACAGATTATACAGGTTCCTTTCATGTCGTCAAACACAACTAGAATAAAAATTAGCAGAAAAGTTTTTCTTTAGAGATAAGAAACTTTCGCATTACACGCAACGTATCACAAGAAAAGTGGCATCTTCTCTAATATTTTGTGCCACGCGAAATAGAGGAAATAGGATGCGGAAGACTCACTACCTAGCCCTCTCGCTTTGTGTTTTGCTCTTTGTACTGACAGGATGTCAATTCACACAATCAGCGTTCACAAGAACGGCAAGTAATGCTGGCTCAGCATTTGCCGCAGCCTCTACAACACTCACCTATGCACACGCCGGCAAACTCACGATGGCCTATACAAAAGCTAGTTTTGAGAGCTATCAAAGTGAGTTGAGTGGCATCGACCAACAACTCCCATCGCAAAAAGGTTCACCTGACACACACACTGTACAACGCTTGCTCGCCCTCTATAAAACGGCTATGCAAGCCATCAACCAGCCGTGCCTTGATGCTACCTGTAACTGGCATACTCAGGTTACAGTGCTTAGCCAAGCAGGAAATGCTTTCTTGAAGGCTGGTGGTCAATGAAAAAATGGCTTTCGATTGCACTCGGTATCACTACCGCGACGGGTGGTTTTCTCGATGCAGGAACTATTGCAACATCGGGTTCTGCTGGGGCAAAATTTGGGCTGGGCTTGATTTGGGCTGTCCTACTGGCAACGGCGGAAGTCATTTTGCTTGTTGAGATGGTTGGTCGCTTTACAGCAGTTTCTAAAAAAACGTATGCAGAGGCTATCCGCGAGGACCTTGGCTTCAAGTTCTACTTGCTACCCTTAATCAGCGAAATTATAGCTGAAAGCCTTCTATTAACGGCAGAGCTTGGGGGGATGGCAATTGCGCTCTCGCTCTTCACAGGTATTTCGTGGCACTACCTGTTCCCGGTCGCAGCCCTGCTCGTTTTTATAATGGCGTGGCGAGCACCGTTTGACTGGATTGAGAATGGACCCGCGCTGTTTGGTCTGCTTGCACTTTCGTTTATCGTCGCGGTTGTAGCACTCGGTGGACCTCCAAAGGAAATACTGCCGACACTCTGGAAACCTGATGTGAAACAAGGCGACCTTGCCAATTATCTTTATCTTGTCGCTGCCATCCTTGGTGCAACTATCAGCCCCTACCTGCTCTTTTTCTATTCTTCAGGCGCACGTGAGGAAGGCTGGTCGGGAAGTTCGCTCCTGCTTAACCGCATCACAGCCGTTGCAGGTATGGGTTTTGGTAGTTTGAGTTCTATCGCTCTGGTTGTGCTCAGCGCAATTGTGCTTCAACCACTGAATCTGAATGCTAACACACTTGGCGAGATGGGTTTGGCGATGGCAAAACCTTTTGGTGTCGTTGGCTCGTTGCTCTTCGCGACAATACTCTTTATAACCTGCTTTGGTGCCTCACTAGAGGTTTTACTTGGTGTATCCTACAATATCGCGCAGGGCTTTGGTTGGGAGTGGGGCGAGAACAAAAAGCCTGTCGAGGCAGCACGCTTCAACCTTGTAATCATCGTTTTCTTACTTGTTGCTCTAGTTATTGGTCTGCTTGGTATCGACCCATTGCAGCTTGCACTCTTTGCCTCAACGGTTATAGCCCTGTTCTTACCAATCTCGCTTTCACCAATTTTAATTCTTATGAACGATCCACAATATCTCGGCGATAAAGTTAATGGTAGGCTCACCAATATTGCCGTTGTTTTTATCTTGCTTATCGCGTTTGTTGTGGCCGTCGTTTCAATTCCATTACAACTTTTAGGAGGAGGCTAGCAGTATGGCTATTGACGACGATATCTTCTCTATCCGCGACATTCTCGACTCGCAACTCGAAACGAGCGATAAGCATAGTATTGGTCGGGTGTCGGATATCGAGGGCGAATGGCAAGATGATGGTACCCTTACCATCACACATCTTGTTATAGGACCACAGGCCCTTGCTAGACGTATCGCGGAGCCGCTAGGCACGTTTGTACGCTTCTTCCTGCGCGATCATTTTGACCGCAGCATCCCGATCAGCGATGTAGAGGACTTTGGTCCCACGCTACAATTACGGAAAACGGCGGCAGAGTATGACGTTGGCAAAACGGATACATGGATTGCTCATCACGTTCTGCGATGGATTCCGGGGAGCGGATACTAATGCAGCATTCTCAAGCACTATGTTACATGAGCAATTTGCTTGGTCATAGAATTGTGACAGATAAAGGCAAAAGAGTTGGGCATGTTGCTGATATCGTGCTCACACCGGAGGCACCACACAAAGTAATTGGGCTGTTGTATGGTGAAAGCGGTTGGGAGTACCGTCTTCACCTCCTCAATCCTTTCAGCAAAGTAACGCACCCACAAGCGAAGCTAGACATCATTTCCTGGGACGCTGTGGAGCGTATTGAACACTCCACTATCGTGCTGAAAGCGTCTTTCTCAAGACGCAGGTAGGTTGAATAGAACCACCCAAACGAGTTTAGCCCACCACTCTCCGAGTTGCAATGTATCGTGTAGAGACCGATCATCCTGTTTAACAAAATAGTATGGATCTCTGTAGGGACCAATTCATCGCGTCCTGGTCGGAGGGTGATTGTTACGAGGACGCGATAAATCGGTCCCTACAACGGACGTATCCGCATTCTTTCATCAAACAGCGTTATCGCGTCCTTTACCACCAACCAGCCGCGACTGCATTGTTGGCTGGTGTTGGGGCAACAAAGTTAAAATCGCTGGGACAGTATGGATAGCTGTGTACAACTGGTGGCAGCTTTGGGGCATGAAAGCTTACTGCGTCTGTAGTAGCTGATGTGCGCGTTTGTGTTGGTTGTACGATGGGTGCAAAGGATGGCACGGTCCCTGGTAGGAACAAGTCAGTTGTGTGAACACCATCAGGATAGGTGACGGTCGCTTGATCCAGGCCACCGGGGTTCGCGAAGTCGCGGATAGGATGCCCTTGTTCAGCTGCGAGCATCGAGTCGTGCCAGATTGGTGCGGCACCATCGACCCCAAGGATATCGTTCATAGGAGTATTATTGTCGTTGCCGACCCACACGCCCATGACATAATCGGTGGTATAGCCCATTGTCCAGTTGTCGCGGAAGTCGGTAGTGGTTCCAGTTTTGGCTGCGGCTGGTCGTACCGTGCCTCGGTTGCCTGCCCAACAGTCATCGCGTGAGTTCGAGAAGAGTTGCAATACATTGCAATCATAAAATTCTGGTTTACGCGACTCGTTGTCGCTGAGCACATTTGTCATCATGTAGGCCAGTTGTGGACTAAGCACTTGCTTACCGTTGACAACCGCATGTCCAAAGACCTGATGTGTGCCAGAGAAAACGACCTTGCTGATCGTGTAATAGGGGACATGCGTCCCACCATCAGCAAACGTTCCATAAGCGGATGTGTGGTCGATGAGTTTGACGCCAAGTCCACCAAGCACAAGCGAATAGCCAGGAGTTCCCTCATAGCTGGTAACGCCCATATCATTTGCCGTTTTCATCGCGTTATTGATACCGACGTGTTGCAGGACCTTCACGGCAGGGATATTGAGCGAGTTTTGTAGCGCACAACGCAGAGTCATATGACCGTGATAGCGCAAATCGTAGTTTTCCGGTGTAAAGGTTGACGGGTCCGAATCCGGCAAGTTGATGGTCAAAGGGGTATCCGCAACCGCTTGTGCGGGCGAGGCTCCTTGCTCGAAGGCCGTCACGTAGACGTAGGGCTTGAACGATGAGCCGGGCTGACGATAGCTCTGCGTGGCGACATCGAATTGCCCGTCGATGCTGGTATTGTTATAGTCGATACTGCCAAGCAATGAGATGACGGCACCAGTGTGAAAGTCGATAAGAACCTCTGCGGCATTGCTCACATTATGCCCTGTATTATACAGTTCCGCGACATGTTGCTGAGCGATTTTCTGGATTTTGTCTTGCAAACTGATATCAAGCGTTGTATAAACGGTCATATCTGAGCGCGATAGGTCAGCACGTTTGAGATGATAGATGGACTCAAGTTGCGTCAGCACAAAGTTGAAAAAGTGCGGCGCACGATTGGTCAAGCTGGCAGGTCGCTTAAAAAAGTGAGGGTTGCGCGCCTCTTTCATGGCGTCAATCGCTTGCACCCTTGTGATGTATTGCTGATTGACCATGAGGTCAAGCACGACCTGGAAGCGACCAAAGGCTGCACTGGGATGGCGCAAAGGATCATAGGAGTCGGGCGAACTTGGCAGACCAGCAAGCATTGCCGCTTGCGCGATATCCAGTTTTGAGGATGCCGGTACTCCACCTTGGATATCTTCGATACCAAAGTAGGTTGTGGCTGCGGCATCAATACCATAAGCCTGTTCGCCATAGTAGATGCTGTTCAGATACATTTGCAGAATGTCTTGTTTGGTATAGTGGCTATTGACCTCTGGCGTCAAGGCAATCTCTTGCAATTTACGCGAGATAGAAGTTTCGTTACCAACAACCAGATTTTTGATTAACTGTTGTGTAATGGTGCTTCCACCCTCTACAACACGGCCACTTTCGAGGTCGTCGAGAGCGGCGCGCAGAATACGAAGAATATCGACGCCAGGATTGGTCCAGAAATTTTTATCTTCCGTTGCGATGGTCGCGTTAATCAAATTGGACGAAACTCTTGTGAGCGGAACCGTCGTATGTGTGCCCTGATCGGTTAACTGTCCAATAAAGATGCCTTTGCTATCGTACATTTTGAGATTATCATGGGGCAACAGATCGTGCAGAGTCAAGACTTTTGGAAGATAGGTATATTGTGTGTCATTGTAGAAACGGTAGGCGGTATAGGCACCCGCACCCGTAAGCGAGAGGAGCACAACGAGTAGCGACATAAACGCGCTACACAGCACAAGCCAGAGACGTTGTGTTTTACGTTGCTCGTCATCACGTGTGAAACGGAGGTTTTTACGCGAAATATGCCGTAGTAAAAGCTTTTTCCGTCGTTTAAATACGTGCATCTGTGATTGTATGGCGTTTGGATTTATGGGAAGCGGTGTATTTTTCGGAAGCATTACGGTACGTCGAGTGGAAATGTCAACGCCTGCTCCCGACGGAGTATATATGGAGTCGTCCTCGGAATAAGTATGCACACTGGGTATCTGGTCCTCTGCTGACATTGCTATACCCCTTATGACCTGATGACTGTACAGTTGTGGCGAATAAACCATACCATACGATGCTACAACGAAGCAATAGGTAAAAAGGATGAGTATCATCTGTACTATAATAAACGCGCCGAAGAGCAAATAGTTGCATTAGGCTTTTGCGGCAGCCTCAATCAACGCAGGCAATATCTCATTGGTGATTGTTTGGATTTGATTGAGACTCTCTAGCCAAGGGATATCTTGATGATCGCGTGACCCGCGAACCTCCGCGAGCTGGAGGACGCTTTCGTCGATGAGTGTACGGAAGTAGAGGAAGGCACGAACGGCGTCGGCAACCGGCACATGGGAGGTATTGGTGATAGAGCCATATTCTGTGCCAAGCTGAATGGCTTCGCGGCGCAGTTCGTCTTTGTGCGTTCCATCGGTGATGGCGCGCAACAATAGTTCCAAAACGCGCCGTCCTAGGAGTCGATAGGCTTCACGAGCGTTTTCATCAAAGTGTTCGTACCAGGGCAATGTGTTCAGCGTGCCATCAGTAAAGGCAAAACGGACGCGACCAAGCACGCTTTGAATGAGAAGTTGTGCGGCCGGGTTGCTCTTTGGCTCGTTATCTTGACGCAGACGCGCCTGAATATCCGCACGACGAAATCTCCGGTGTCCACCGTTGGTGCGACGTGAGGGTAGTTCATTGCGGTCAGCCCATAAGCGCACGGTTGCTGGATGGATGCCCAGCAAATCTGCCGCCTCGCTTAAACTAATCCACTCTTCCCCTGCCTGTGATGTAGACATAAATCCTCCTGAGAATAGTGGTTGTTATTATACACCGTAGCAAACATCATGTGTGCGTTTTGATTGTATGTAATTCAGGGTATGGCGTCAAGGGTTCATGACAACATGTTGTTGTTGAAGTTGTTGTTTTTGCTCACGTTTACGAATACGACAATTCAGCAAGTAGAGTAAGCCCGCGATAAGCAGCGCAACAAAGGTAAGACCAGATGAAGATGGAGTGCGTTGCCAATGCATTATCTCGATGACAGGGGCGAGTAGCACAAAGAATGCCAGCCCCCCGCAGACGAGCGCGCTCTGATGGCGTTCCGTCCAGCCTGACGCGTTACTCGACATATGCAGGATGACCACGATTACAGCAACGTCGAGGAGCAGCGTCAGCAGAATTGTGACCCAAAAAGGCGTGAGCGTGGTAGGGAGTATCCAATTGATAAGAAACAGCGTTACGGTAGCCAGGAAACCTACAAGTCCAAAGCGCAATGGTTGCATCACGTCAGTGCTTTTGGTGACGTTGATGGTACGTGGCAGGTAACGAGCCACAACAATCAGTGCCGCGACAATAGCGAGCGTTACTATATAAGGAATGAGTGGAGCATGATAAGGGAAAAGGAACAGGAAACCTAAGACCAGTGCGAGCACAAACATGACTATAAGCAAGAGAAGTGTACGGGGTCCAGCCCAACGTTCTGCCCGACGTTTGGGGAAAAGCAAGCTTACGATGAGGATAGGGATAGCGATACTGAAAACGGCATGAAAGGTGATTAGTTGTACGCTCCATACCCAATTGACGCCAAATACACGACCATAGGTGCCAAGCAAGCCAAGGTCTTTCCAATGTGGGTCAAAGAAGCTTTTGACCATCAATCCCTCTTCGATAATGCCAAAGGTTGCTCCAAGTGTTAGAAGCGTGGGCCAGCCTTTGCCCCAGTACAGCGTCAGTTCACGTGCGATAATCGCGCCACCGCCATAAAGAGAGCAAAGAAAGAGGAGTGTCAGAGGATTAAAAAAGCTATTAGGTGGGGTTGAGCCTGATAGCAATTCCCCCAGAATCGGTGCAATAAAAAAGAGAAAGACTCCAGGCGCAGGTCTGAGAAGGCGTATGATCTGTGAAATGATTTGTAGAGCGCGTTGCATATGTAGCTCCCTCCCGTGCGGGATGGAATAGGATTGTTAGTAGATATACTGCTAAGAATTGTACGCTTTGCCCTGCTGAAAGTTGGAAGGGACGGTACACTAGAAAGGAAGAGGAGAGAATTACTATGTGGATGTTGAGGAAGCTAGGGCATCCCCTCGTGGGTACACTTAGCATACAACGGCCTTTTACGAAGACATTAACTCTGTTATTAGTAGCCAGTATAGTTGTTTTATCGGCATGTGCCTCGACCAATACGGTTGTAAGTAGAGGGAGTATGAATGAGTTTGTGACGCGTTCAGGTTCGCAGTTGATGTTAGATGGGCGGCAGTTTCGTTTTGCCGGGGCGAATGTGTACTGGTTGGGGCTGGACGAGAACGTGGATGGTGTTGACTACCCGACGCACTTTCGGGTGAACGATGCGTTGACGGCGGCGGAGACGATGGGGGCAACGGTGGTACGCTCGCATACGCTTGGTATTTCTGTTGGCTGTGAACGATGCGTTGAGCCATCGCTTGGGCGTGTTCAATACGACAGCATTCGAGCATATTGATTATGCGATACAGGCCGCGAACGCGCACCATCTGCGACTCATTCTGCCACTTACCGATAATTGGGCCTACTATCATGGTGGGCGTGGCACATTTACAACGTGGCGTGGTATTCATGACGCTAATCAGTTCTACCAGGACGACACGGTTATCGGTGACTTTGAGCAGTACATCTATCAGGTACTAAACCATGTCAATAGCTATACACATCGCAAATATAAGGATGATCCTACGATCATGGCCTGGGAAACGGGAAACGAGTTGCGCGCACCTCTTAGTTGGGTACAAAAGATTTCGGCATATATTAAAAAAATTGACACACACCATCTAGTGATGGATGGCAATGCGATGACTAACGAGGCAACTCCCGATGTGAAGGACGATCTTTCGCTAGACACGGTTGATATGTACACGGGTCACTATTATCCGCTCAACATTGATAAGATGAAACAGGATGCGGAGCAGGTTCAGAGTATGCACAAAGTTTTTGTGATTGGCGAATATGATTGGACAAATCAACACGGTGGCGACCCACTTGCCAGTTTTTTGCATGAGGTGGAGCAGAATAAAGCGATAAGCGGCGACCTCTACTGGTCCCTGTTTGGACGAGACGATAAGGGCAAGTATGTGCAGCATAATGATGGCTACACGCTGCATTATCCTGGCGATAATGCAGACATGCATACACGAGTGAATATGCTTTCAAAGCATGCCAGGAGCATATAATAGACTGATTGGGTAGGTTCTGTTGCTAGTTGATTTGTAGGGATGGGTGTGTAATTATTACCACCATTACTCGTGAACAAGATTGGTGAAATGAGGCAAGGAGTCTCTTGACAGGGCAGGCCACCATACATTTTTCAGCAGCTTTTGTAAGGAAAAACCTACATTTATCCTCCTCTTTTGGAGAGATACGGTTAGTACTTTTGAAATTTACTCCGTCTAGCAACTCCACAATATACTTAGCAGCCTCTTCACGTTCTTTAAGTCGATTATGTTCAGGTGTTTTCCGCAAGATTACGGAATGATACCGTAGGTTTTTGTATTCGTAGTTATCTTCTTCAACTAGTACAAAAAACTCTTCAGGTGTCGTAATTAAAAAACCTTTCATCATAAGAAAAATAATTAGCCAATAGCTTTTATAACCATTTCTTCTATCATTTGTCTATCTTCGGAAAAGTGGGTAGCAAGTTTATCAATGGCTTCAGAGCGTAACTTTGATTTAAGAGAAGGCGTTAGTTTAGCAAGCAATGCAGGGTTAATGATAAGGTAGGCTACATCCTCGCTCAAGTCTAGTAATCCTCTACGCTCAAAGCGAGGAAAAGGATTTGTTTTAATAATACGTTTTAAATTTCTTGTATCATTCCAGTGCTTTTCTACCTCAGCACTCTTTGAGCCATATATCTTTTCTATTGGTAAACCAGCTTCTACACGGAAACTATAAAATTGAGAAAAACAAATAGCAGTTTCTTCCATAGAAAACACACCATTAATATCTGCATGCTTTAGCATAACAAGTAATAGCAGCATTTGATACGCATATTCAAGTCTAGAACTTCTTATGAGGTCTTCTAAGGCTCCTAACGCTATATTCTGAACTTCTTGCGGAATCGGGATAATACCAATGTCTATTGCTTTAGGTTCAATTCCTGCACTACGTAGCTCTTGTAAATATTTGTCTTCTGGAAGTTTTGCAAATCTTTCCTTATTTTCTATTTTCTCTAGTACCCTTTGAATACTAGTATCAAATGGATAAGCCTGTATACGAAAAGTATCTAATTGAGCTTCTATAGATGAGAACGGTTCCGTGTGCCTTTGCCCTACGATGAATAAGTTACGCTCTACATTGAATGATAATCCATTTTGAGTAAGGTTGGATGAACCAATCATTGCCCAGGATTTTGCATTTGTTGCACCATAGTATATTTTAGGGTGAAACACTCTTCTCGACTCAGCAACATAAACATACACTTCTACATCAAGGTCTTGTAATCTTAGAAATGCATTTAAGCGATTAATAGGAGTGAGACCAACAACAGCACGTTTACGACCAGTTGTTTTAAGTAAAGGTTGGAGAAGAGATACGCCAACAGCAGAAACATAAGCAACAGAAAAATCTAGGTTTGCATTTGGATAGTCTTTACCTGCTTGTAGAAGCATTTGAAGTGATTTATCAACAAAGTTAATATCTGAGTCAGGCATATCTCATTACCTTTCTACTATCTCTACAGTTGTTAGCTATGAAGTTAAAGTTGCTTATGTATCAGTGTATCACTGTTCATGGAGACGTATCATCGCATCCTCATGTTGAAACTCAACATGCTTCAAAACAGTGTCAACAAGTGACGACATAAAAAAAGGAGATTTTTTTACGATGAACGATAATTCGGCGACAGAGAATAACGTACAGCTAGCGGCTCCAGGTGGATGAGAAGCGCGACCATGTGAAGGGACCTGCGAATGCTCCCGTGACGATGGTGGAGTATGGCGATTTTGAGTGTCCCGATTGTGGTGCAGCCTATCCCACAGTCAACGAGCTTATTGAGCGTATGGGCGACAAGCTTCGCTTTGTGTATCGCTATTATCCATTGGTGGAGTCACATCCACACGCGGAACACGCGGCAGAGGTCGCGGAAGCGGCGGCAGCACAGGGCAAGTTCTGGGAGATGTTTGATGTCCTCTACCAGAATCAACGCCACCTTAGCGATGCCCATTTGATAGAATACGCGAAGTCTGTTGGTCTCGATACCGACCTGCTTGACCGCGAAATGAAGGCAGGGACCTATACGAAGCGCATCGAGGAAGACCTGGATAGCGGCGATGCGAGCGGCTTAGAGGGTACACCCACGTTCTATATCAATGGTCAGTATTATGATGGTGCCTATAATGTCGATGCATTTCAGAAAGCACTTGAGCAGGCCGCTGGTAGTAAATAGCATGTATCGGGAGTATCTAAAGAGCAATTTTTGAACGTGTATAAGGGAAAGGAGGACAAACGGTTATGGCAAATATGGATAGTAGCGGTAAACAGGAAAAGCGTTTTATCGATCCCGAAACGGGTGCGTCCGATGGAACTTCGTCATCCGGTGGCATCACTGGTGCGGGGGGCGAAGCTGGCAATCAGACCAAAAGCCAGAGCACAGGCGGCAATGGGGGCGAGAAGCCGAACACCAAAGCAGTCGATACTGGTCATAGTGAGCCAGGCGGCAATATTGGTGGACGCGGCCCTGGCGATTCGTCGAAAACCATTGGCGACCAGGACTCCACACAGGGAAGAAACGATATGGATACGGTTGACCCCATGACAGCGCGTGACCCTGGACACCTGGATAAAGTCAATCAGCAAGATAACTCTTCGGAAGAACTGGCGCGGCGCGATCCGTGATTTCTTTGTCAAGGGAAAAAATGAGGATGGCGACGGTTGCAACCGTCGCCATCCTCATTTTTTCCCTTGACATCCCTCTCTTCTGGCTTATATACTCATTGCATGATTAGTCAAGCAGCAATTATGTTTTGTTGTGTATTTTTTAAGGAGGTTTCCGGTGAAACACCGTTTGTGTACGTTACGCGCCCTATTTTTTGCCCTGATTGCCTGTTTCGTCTTTGCCGCTTGCGGAGGCACAACGACGACGAGTAGCGGTGGCGCGACAGCGACAACAGCACCAGCAACGCCAACGACAGCAAAGGCTGCTACACTCAACGTGTTCGCAGCAGCTTCACTCACCGAGTCTTTCACGGAACTTGGCAAAGATTTTCAAACGGCACATAGCGGTGTTACTGTGAAATTTAACTTCGCGGGTTCGCAAGCACTGGTGCAGCAAATTCAAAACGGTGCTTCGGCTGATGTGTTTGCGTCAGCGGATACAGCAAATATGACGAAAGCTACGAATGCGAATCTGGTAAGTAGTCCACAAACATTTGCCAAGAACAAGCTCGTGGTCATTCTTCCTATTAGTAATCCTGGGAAGATTAATTCACTGAAAGATTTAGCAAACAAGGGTATCAAAATTGATATCGAGGCTCCTTCGGTACCAGCGGGTGCCTATACGCTTAAGGTACTGGACAAGATGGGTCAATCGCCCGATTATGGTGCAGCCTATGAAAGTGCAGTCAAAGGGAATTTTGTTTCGCAAGAGGATAACGTCAAAGCCGTTGTGACAAAGGTACAGTTGGGCGAGGCCGATGCCGGGTTTGTGTATCTCACCGATGTTACCGCGAAGGTTGCGCCTAAGGTGAAGGAATTTACCATTCCTGACAATCTTAATGTTGTGGCACAATATCCAATCGCGGTTACGAAAAACTCGGCGGATGCCACCGATGCACAAGCGTTTGTGCAGTATATTCTTTCGTCCGATGGGCAAGCGGTATTACAAAAATATCATTTCATCAGTCCCAGCGCATAATGACAACACACACTGTATGGGTTTGATAATGCATATTGTACCACTCGTGCAGCGGACGCGATAATCCTGTTTAAGACGGAATTGGTAGGGACCAATTCCGCACCAATTATCAGACCTGTACATGTATTTCGTTGGTGACTTATAGTGAATATGAGAAACACTATGGCGAAGACGTTGCGCGTTGTAGGTAAAAATAGTGTGTTAGCACGGTGGCCGACGCGGATTATGGTTGGCGTGCTGGCTGGATGCTTTTTTTTGTTTTTGGCGGTTCCACTTGCCTCGTTGCTCTTTCATGAACCAGCATCTGTGTTATGGGAGGATGTACAGCAACCAGATGTGTTGCTGGCATTGCAGTTAAGCTTTTTAACCACGACGATCAGCACCATTTTTTCTGTTTTGCTAGGGTTGCCTGTCGCCTATATCCTGGCACGCCTGGAATTTCCTGGGCGTAAGGTGTTGGAGACGTTAGTAACAATGCCTACAGTGCTGCCACCGGTTGTTGCAGGTGTGGCACTGTTACTTACATTCGGACGGGTTGGATTGATTGGTCGCTATCTGAGTCTCGTAGGGATTACCATTCCTTTTACAACGGTAGCCGTTGTCATGGCACAGACATTTATTTCGGCACCGTTTTTTGTGAACAGTGCTAAAGCGGGGTTAACGCAATTAGATCGACGGTACGAACTCGCCGCATACACGCTACGAGCCTCGTCATTCTATACGTTTCGACGTGTAACATTGCCACTTATCGCTCCCGCGCTGCTTTCGGGTATTGGTCTCGCGTGGGCACGTGCATTAGGAGAATTTGGTGCGACAATTACGTTTGCAGGTAACTTTCAGGGGGTAACGCAGACAATGCCGATTGCGGTCTATATCGCCTCGGAAAGCGACCTGGACAAGTCAATTGCCCTATCAGTTGTCTTGCTTGCAGTTTCATTTGGTGTATTACTGGCATTGCAGTTGGGAAGGTTACGGCGTTAGCGACTCGGCAGGTAAGATGACGATTTCCGTTGCGGTGATTTGCGGGGGATAGGACAGTGCGGTAACACCTGTTGATTGAATTTGTACTCTTTGTCCAACTTTGAGCGACGCAAATGAAGATGAGCGGCACCCCTGTTCTTGCTTTTCAAAAATTTGCGTGTCGGCATTAATTTTTGTGTATACCTTGTCAAACTGTGCGTTCTGCTCGTTCGTGCCATCAAGCAAGATAGTACCGAGGATGCCGCCAAGTGTCGCTTGTGAGATGGTGATAATGCTGCCACGAATATCCGAGGACTTGTCGCAAGGTGTCATGGTGGGTCTCCCGTTTTTAAGGGATATACGGTGGTTTGTCAAAGGAAATGTGTCACGCGTACAAGGGCATGCTCTTGTACGCGTGACACATTTCCTTTGACAAACCGCTCTATTTTGTCTTTGGTTTTGTTGTGGTCGGGGTAGGTGTGCCGCTCTGGTTAAGCGTTGCCTGCTCCGCCTTGATCTTCGCTTCTAGTGCTCTCAGGTAGGACTGTGCCCCATCGAGATCGGTGTTGGTGATCGCGTCGAGTTGCTGTGGTAAGCTGGCTACCTGATCGACCCATGATTGCAGAATGGTCTGCACCGCTTCAAGAGTGCCATTATCAAGGTAAGCGTTCTTGAGCCAACCACGAGCGGTTGTTACAGCCCGTAGCATAGTCGTTAAGAAGTCGCCAGCTAGTACAGAGCCAACCTTTACAACAGGTGAAACGAAAACATCGTAAGCAACGCGTGTTAGTTTGGCGGCACTGACTGCACCGTCGAGCGTAAAACCTTCGAGGTTTTCTAGTGCTGTTAGCAACTCTTTCTTCGCATTGTCGGCACCTTGAGCTAAGCCTTTATTGAAGGCATCCTCTAATTGATGTTCTATGTTGGTCGCGGCCCCGTTCACAACGCCTGGAATCTTCGGTCCTAGTTCATAAGCGGCGACACCGACACCACCCAATGCTGCGGCACCGAGTCCAAAGAGCATCCCACGACGCGATACCTTTTTACTGCGTCTACGACGCGGTTGCTCAATCTCTTCGTCTTCATACTCATCTTGGTAATCGTCTTCGTACTCGTCCTCATAGTCTGGCTCAATGAGCTGACGGGTACGTGGTGCTGCAGCACGAGGAGCGAGTGGAACCGAACGAGGGGCTGGAACAACAGCATACCCTGTGCGAATATCGAGAGGGTCTTCTTCCTCATAACCTAAATCGGGGTCTACTTCTTGATAAGCTTCATCTTCGTCAAAATCTTCATCGTTCTCGATAAGTTGACGGGTTGAAGGGAGACGTGGTGCGGCAATATCACGGGCGTGACGACGACTACTATAAAGAGTGGGGTCCTCTTGTTCTTCAACGGCGGGGCGTCTCGTTGGACGCTCATACACCTCTTCGTCGATAAGCTGCTCTTCGCTGTCTTCAACAGCAACACGTCCCTTACTGGCAAGAATACTTTTGCGTGTGAGTTGTCTCGTTCTACGGGGGTCGGGGCGTTGAACAAGCGGTGTGCTTATTCTTTGTGATCGCTCATCGCGTGTGGCCTGCTCCCCCTGTTGTTGACCTTGTTGTCCGTTACGATTCTGTAATGGATTGTATTCGTATCCATATTGACGTCCGGGACTTTTGCGATACGTTCTTCGCTCCGAACCTTCTTTTGACATATTCCCTTAATCCCTCCTGAACAACGTGTCCAAAGGCGTAAGAAAGCAGGCAATAAACAATAGCAGCGTACAATGCCAGCGCTTTTCATTTTATCGTATATATTCTACTTCGTCTAGTTTATGAGTCTATGCTGGTATTTTTGTATATACGTAAGCAATCTTAATCCGTTTTTCTTTCCATGTACACATATGTAAAAGAATAAACGTTTATTACAAGCAAATTGTGTTTATTCTAATTATAGCACAAAATGCATGCAACCGCCAAAGGAACATCTCATATCTTTGATACGTCATCTCCGTTGGGATCGCTTCAATTACAGCTTGACAGCTATCAAAGGTAAACAAGAGCACACTGAAACGTAGTTCCCATCTAACGGAACGTTAAGTTTGTTCCTTCGCTATGCTATAATATCTCAAGTGTGTGCTCCATAAAAACAGCATGGTATATATATCGTAGGAGACAAAGAACATATGTCTGATATTAGACCCACTACTATAGACGAACAAGCTACACCAATAGTTGCATGCATTACGGTTGGAATGTTTGAGGAGAATTGTTATCTGTATGCGTGTCCCAAAACGCGTGAGGCAGTGATTATTGATCCGGGCGACGAGGCGGAACGTATTCTAGCGCGTATTCAAGAATTACAGCTTATTCCGAAATACATTCTTAATACACATGGTCATATCGACCATATCTGTGCAATTGATGAGGTAAGTGCTATTTATCCTGTTCCCCTGGCGATTCATACCGCTGATACGTATATGTATACAGATGAGCGTGCGGCGCGCAACTTTGGGCGTCGGGCACCCTTAGTTAAGCGCAAGCCTGACATCCTGCTGAAAGAAGGGGATGTTATCAGCTTTGGAACGCTCAAACTAGAGGTACTATACACGCCGGGACATACTCAGGGTGGCGTGTGCTTTGTGAGTCGCCCATATTGTGTATTTAGTGGCGATACCCTGTTTTATAGAAGTATTGGTCGAACGGACCTGCCCGGTGGTGACACTGAGCAACTGCTTACGTCAATTCGCACGAAGCTTTACACGTTGGAAGAGGACCTGAGCGTCTTTCCGGGTCATGGTGAGCCAACTACTATTATGGAAGAAAAACATGAAAATCCATTTGTAAACATCGAGGAGTAATCATTGTGTCAACTATTTGCGTTATTGGTACTGGCTATGTAGGTCTTGTTACTGGTACCTGTTTAGCCGACATGGGCAATCACGTTACCTGTGTCGATATTGTGGCGGAAAAGATTGAGCGATTGAAGCGCGGCATTCTTCCTATTTATGAGCCAGGGTTGGAGGAATTGGTTGAGCGGAATGTGCAGGCGGGTCGTCTCCACTTTACGACCAGTTATGATGAGGGTCTGGACAACAGTGAGTATATCTTTGTAGCGGTCAATACCCCAACAGGCACCAGTCAAGGTGGGGCGGATATGCGCTATGTGGAAAGTGCGGCACGTAGTATCGCGGAGAAGTTGGATCACTATGCAGTAATTATTAATAAAAGTACCGTTCCCGTTGGTAGTGGCGATGTTGTATCAAGAATTATTCGCAGCCATTTGAAACGTCCAGAAGTACCATTCGCCGTTGTGTCTAATCCTGAATTTTTGCGCGAGGGTTCGGCTGTCGTAGATTTCCAAAATCCTGATCGTGTTGTGCTTGGTTCCTCCGATCAGGAGGCGGCCCATCATGTTGCGTTACTCTACCTGCCTTTACGGGCGCATATCGTAATTACCGACCTGTACACGGCAGAAATGATTAAGTATGCCTCAAATGCATTTCTGGCGACGAAGATTTCCTTCATCAATGAGATAGCCCAGATTTGTGAGCGTCTGGGTGCCGATGTGAAAGAAGTTGCGGTTGGCATGGGTTATGACAAGCGTATTGGGCGTGCTTTCCTGGATGCTGGCCTTGGATATGGAGGAAGTTGCTTTCCCAAAGACGTGCGAGCGTTGGCACACATGGCAGATGAGGCCGGGTTACACCCACAACTTCTCCATGCCGTCATGGAGATCAACCATGACCAGCGTCGCCTCGTGGTCTCGAAGCTTACCGCGATTCTCGGTTCGCTCCGTGGCTGCACGATTGGTGTACTTGGATTGGCCTTCAAACCCAATACAGACGATATGCGCGAAGCACCTTCGGTTGATATTATTCGCTGGGTGACAAGCCAGGGTGCAACAGTACGTGTGTATGACCCCATCGCTACTGAAACGGGACGTGATGCGCTGGAACGGGCCGAGGTACGACTGGAAGATGTGAGTTTCTGTAAGAACGCTTACGACGTTGCGGAGGGTGCCGATGCGCTCGTAATCGTCACGGAGTGGAACGAGTTCAAGTCGCTCAATATGACGCATGTTCATGCTGCGATGAGGAGACCAGTGCTGATTGATGGGCGCAATATCTATGAAGCGGATGAGATGAACCGAGTTGGATTTATCTATCGTGGCATGGGACGCGGCACGAGTCCTGCACCTACGGTAATACCAGCCGGGGATACCTCACGTGAACCAGAAGAGGCGCAACAACCAACGCTCGGCCTGGAGGCGACCAAATAATGGAAGACGAAGACCAGTCATTGCTCTTTACGCCCCTCGTGAGTCAGCCGGGGGCCGCGCTTCCCGATTGGCTTTTTGGACCAAAGGGCGTGGCAGGTCTTCCAGTGCCGCTGCATGTGCCGCAAGGCGTTAACATTGCAGTCGGCATTGACATTATCGAGGTTGATCGGGTGCGTAAGGTCTTTGAGCATCACGGCGAACGTTTTCTTAAACGTGTCTTCACGGAGAGCGAGGTGCGGCAGTGTCGAGGGAGAGCAGAGAAGCTCGCGGGCCGTTTCGCGGCAAAAGAAGCAATCAGTAAGGCACTGGGAACAGGAATACACGGTGTGGCATGGCGCGAGATGGAGGTTGTGCAATTGCGTAGTGGTCGTCCCTCTGTACGCTTGCATGGCAATGCCAAACGCCGTGCTGAGCAACTCGGCCTCAGTGCCTTCGACGTGAGTATTGCCGACCTCGCACATCTCTCGATTGCGATTGCAATTGCGGTGCAAACGGATAAATCTTGAGGATATACCCATTAAGGGAAGCGCGACGGGTATCTGTAGGGACCGATTCATCGCGTCCTCGTCGGCGGTGGATTGCCACGAGGACGCGATGAATCGGTCCCTACAGATATCCGTCCCAATTTGTGAAACAGCATCATCGGACCCTACCACACATCTCTTCGTTTCTTCTGAAAGGCATCCCCTTTAGGCTAAAGCTATCATGATACAAAGATGCTTTGGGGCAGGAATGCGCTGACCAACCAGTTGGGCATATCGACGACCTCGGAGAGTTTCAGGTCAACAACTACACTGCAGAGCATATAGGCATCTGGGCGCGAAAGACCATAGGATCGTTGGAGATGCTCGATCATGTGACGGATAGCGTTGCGAGTTGCCTCAACCATGTCTGGTCCAATACCATCGGTTACATAATACGGCGCGGTATTGGTGCGCGGCGTAAGCGGACCACTGGTGAGAAATTGTGGCTCTGGCACATGCACATCTTTACGCACGGTCAAGCGCACGGTTGCGCGCATGGGTGTTTCGATGGCGGTACCGCACACCTCACCGTCGCCTTGCGCGGCATGTCCATCGCCTAACGAGAAGAGTGCGCCTGGAACCTCGACAGGTAAAAAGAGTTTAGCACCTTTTGTGATGTGTTTTGTATCCATGTTGCCACCGTGACGATAGGGCGGGATCGTCGAAAGCGCACCAGACGCGGCTGGCGCAAGGCCAATTTCACCACAGAACGGGGCTAAGGGAATACGAATACCAGGAGCGAATTCACCCCAGCCTTCTGCCCCACCTTCAAGACTCCAGATTTTCAAGGCGGCTTCGGGAAATTCATCAGCTAACAGGCCAAAGCCTGGAATGATAGCGGTCCAACCCCATTGCGCTGGTTGCAGGTCAAGGAACTCGACTTGTAGCGTATCGCCTGCTTCGGCACCCTCAACATAAATTGGACCATTTACCTGGTCAACGCGTGCAAAGTCAAGAGTATGAATGGCGGCAACGGTGCTATCCGGTCCGATCTGCCCACCTGCCGCGTCGAGGAGATCGAACTCGACCTCATCGCCAGATGAAATTGTCGCAATGGGGGCAATGCTGTTATCCCAGGCAAGATGGAACTGGTTACGCTGCACATGAATTGTGCGTCCTGTTTTGGGGGTGTTGGTCATGAGTTGGTGTACTCCTTTCATATTATGCGAAGGTATTCTGCATTAACACTCTATCAGCAATATACTCTCTTGTCGAGCAGCCAAAAGGTGTAATAATTGACGCATCAAATACATCATGAGAACTGCACATTGCTTCGCTCGTGCGGTAGACGCGATAATCCTGTTTCACACAAGAGGACCTCTGTAGGGACCGATTGATCGCGTCCTCGTGGCAATCCACCGCCGACACGGACGCGATCAATCGGTCCCTACTAGTTTGCTAATCTTCGATTGAGAGATATCGTAGGGACCACATTTATGGCGTCCGAAGCGCAATTCATTGCGCGAGTTCCCTTCTTTCGCGCGTGATGGAGAGGACCTCGCCCAATGAATTGGGCGTGGACGTCATAAATGCGGTCCCTACGGAAACCATCACATCAAGGTTGGTAGTAGCTACCAACCTTGATGGATGCACCAATAATTATTAGTCTGCCACCACATCAGCCTCTTCATAGACTTCGTTACTGCGTGCAAGTAACTGAGGGGCACGTGCGCGAAGCAGGAACACAATAATCAAGCCGATAACAAACCAAGCAATGCAGATTGGAACGGCATAACTGAGAGGAGCAGGCTGATAGGGTGGGATGAGTAGCGGCACTACTTGAGAATAGACAACAGCAGCCAGCACAAGAATGGGAATGATCGGTAGAATGATGTGTCGCAGGACATTGAATTCCGCAGGGTGCTCACGACGATAAAAGAAGGGAACGGAAACACACGTCGCAATGTACACCAGGATAATCGGAATAGTAATGACGGTACCAACAAAGGCGAATGCGGTTGTTGTGCCATAAAGCAGCCCTGGTACTAACGCGGCAACAAGTGCGACAATCATAGTAAAAATGATTGCGATATCAGGAGCGCGAAAACGATTGGTGTGTGCTAACGTCGTGGGTAGTGTACCAGAACGGCCCATTGCGAAGAGCACACGTGAGGCCGCAATCACACCAGAATTGGCATTGGCAAGCGCGCTATTGAGAATGGCGAAAATAACGATCAGGTCAAACGGTCCCCACACTTTTTTCGCCAATGTGTCCCACGGATTAGGATCGGCGATATAGGTTTTAGCAACAGAGTTAACACCCCAGCCAACCATGCCAGCATAGGCACAAAATACGAAGAAAATACCGATCAAGACTGCTGATAACAAGACAGCTCGTGGCACGATAAAGCGTGGATTGCGCGACTCTTCTGCCAATGTTGCCGATGACTCGAAGCCCGCAAATGCCAGGAAGACAAAGGTCATGCCAAAGAATATACCTTGCCAACCACCAAGTCCACCTTGCAAGCTGAACGCAGGTGTGAAGACTGCGCCAGTATTGTTGCTGCCTGACGTTACGATGAGCCATAGAGCGAGTATCACAAAGACCGCGATTTCAATACATCCCAGCACAACATTTGTATCCGCCGATACCTTAATACCGGAATAGGTTATGAGGAAAATAACTATGGCAAAAATCACGGCCCATACCGCCCAACCGTTTGCCCCAAAGGAAATATGGAAAAGGCTCTTCACAAATGAGTCCATGACGGGTCCAAGCACGAGCAGTTCTAAGGGAACAATAAAAAGGTATGCAAGATTAAACATCCAGCCCGTCATCCAACCTGCGGGGGTGCCAAGTGAACGACTGACATAAGTTAAATAGCCCCCTGCGGAAGGCAAATACTTTGCGAGTGTTCCAATGTTCAACGCGATAAATGCACAGACAATAAGAGCAATGAAGACCGCGAGTGGGAGTGATGCGCCAGTATAGGGAATAGCGGCACCAAGACTGAACGTGACGGCTGATGCAGGAGCCATCGTCGTAATCGACTGGAACAAAACTTCGGAGAGGCCGATGCTGTTCTGATGTAAAGTCGTTTGCTTATCAGGGGTGGTCTCGATGATGGACACGAATTACTCCTCTGCAAAAATAGGAACAATAAAATCCTGTTTTGCCTGTTTAAGCAACACAAAGACGATGTATCCTGTAGAAATATATATGTATCCCTCCGTACATACATCTTTCTTCCGAAGTAAGCAAGCAAAATAAAGGAGATGTATTGATACTATTCTATTCTTTTACACAAGTCAAGGAGATACTCATATGAGAGTTACTCATTTGTTAATGGAAGACAAAACAGAAGACTCGTATCACGATATAGTATGGGTCTTCTGTTTTGTCTTGTCGTTAAGAAGTTTAGTCGGGAGGAAGTTCCTGGAACATCATTTTTGTGTCAATCCCTTGTCGGTTGTTGACCGTTTTCATCACAAAGTAGATGACGATACCGACGAGAACCACAAGAACAGCCCAACCAACACCCGACGTGTTGTTGTAGGAGATAAAATCGCTCGCGCTCTTAAATGAGAGGACGCTTTGGACAACAGGCCAGACAAAGGCGGCAAGATACACTGGCACAATGAAGATGAGCCAGACAATACCGTACCAGACAAGGCGCGGCAGTCCTAAGAATGTACCTGTTGTGTTTGTCTGTTGAAAAAGATCGGGGCGACGATATGGTAACAGAATCGCGTTTAACCCCGGCATAATCCAGGTCAGACCAGCAAGGAGCACACCAAAGAAGGCGGTAGAGGCCAACGTGAGATTAAAGAATGTCAACACATAGAAGAACGCACCGACCAGCACAGCAATGATGATGACACGCAACGGTGCATTGGTACGTTCATTGATAACGCTAAACCATTCTGGTACCTGTCTATCGAGTGCCCACGCCAGCACGATACGCGATAGGAAGATAGCATAAACGGGACAGAGCAACACGTTCATCACGATGTTGCCAACAGCAACAATTAACCATAGAGGCCATGCACCGGGATGCACCGCCGTTGCCATGACGGGTGTAAATGGTGGCTGTCCATTAAGTGGTGTCGCGGCGTTGCCATTCCAATACAGGTAGCCCCATGCATTGGTCAGGCTAAAGCCAAAGTGGTTGCCCAGTACATCGAGGTACAACGAGTTCATGAAGACCGCGAAGACCAGCGCACAAATGATGGCTATGAAGACGGTACGCTTGACATTCCCCTTTACTTCACCTGCAATGTAGGAAGAGAATTGGAAACCAATGAACTGGAAGAGCACAACGCTGATAAGTCCTGCAAGAGCAAGTATACCAGTGAACGAGAAGTCGGGAGAGCCAATGCTCCAGCCAGCTTTTGTCGCGGCATCCATAATAGCCTTAGGGGATGTGCCGAGTGAGGGCAAGGCTGCATTCATCGCTGTAGAGTCGATGGAGAACGCGCCAAAGAAACTGATTGCCACGGCAACAATGGCGAAGATAGAAAGTCCTGTGACAACTTTGTGGAAGGTCTTAGTGCGTAGAACCGAGACACCCAGGATGGCAAGCAAGACGATAGCACCTGCAACAGCTTTACTAAAGTTATCTTGTAACCAGTTTGGTGCATTGCTAAAGACACTGCCAGGGAAGGCCACACCCATCAGGATGCCTGTGAGCTGAATATTGTGAATGGCGACAATAATTTCAAAACCGATGATGGTTAAGGCAGAGCCGACAAGCGTCCAGCTTTCGAGCCACCCCCAGAATGGGCTGATGATACGCGAGGTAAATACGTAGTCACCACCACTACGCGGCATAGCAGTGGTCAAGGCAGAGAAAATCATGCCCAGAAAATAGCATGCAATACCGGTCAGGATCGCCATCCATGCGAAGGCGGAAATGCCTAGCCCCTGCCATTCAGGACCAAGCGAGTAGAAGACGACGGCCCAGCCAACGGCGGTGCCAACAAAGGCGGCGATGTTGAAGAATAGGGCATTCGTCATACTGACATCACGCACCAAACCCGATGCCTGTCGAACAAATAATTTCTTTGACGAAAAAGACTTTTCCATGCGTTACAAACCTCTTTCTCACAATCCCTAAAGAAGGATGTTTAGAGATACTTTGGGTAACAAAACACTACCCTTGAACGCGAAAAGAACGCTCCAACTTTTCTTTGCCGAGGTCGAAGATAAAACCGCGTAATATGCCTTGATTCGCTTCGCTGCCAGCATTGAAACAGGTGGTTCGTCCAATCTTACTTTGACCGGGGGCTTCGTGTACATGTCCATGCACACTGGCGAGGGGCTGTAGTTCCTGGATAGCGCGACGCACACCTTTACTTCCCACAGGGGTACGTAACACGTCTCCCATTGTGACCTTCGGGCGTAACTCCTTATCTAACTCAGGAGCGGTATCAAGCCCACTATCATAGGGTGGTACATGAATCATAAAGACCGCTCGATTGACAGCTTTCAAGGTACTGGCACCAGAGATAATGTGCTGATAGTAGTCGTCCTCGCTCCACTCCCGTGGTGTATGCCACGGTGTTGGGTTCGCGTGATCGAAGCTAATCATCTCATGCAGATCGTCCAACTGCACAACCTTGCCAACTGGATTGACGACAAAGCGTGATTGTGCGATAAGTGCATCCACGCCGTCATCGTCGTCGTTGCCAGGCATCATGTAGAACTGTACATGCTTATCACTAATGCGCTCCTCCGCTAACGCAACCCATTCGCCCACACGTTGCAGCATCAAGTGTCGAAACAATGCATCGCGCTTTTGCGGTTGAGCCTCTAACTCCGCAACCTCATCGTGTGTCGTCACATAGGGGTAATAGCCAACATCGGAGATGTTGCTTTCGAGTTTCTGGCGTTCGGCCTCGGTGTCGAGCACATAGTCCTGGCCTATAAACGACGTAGTGTAGCGTCCATTGCCTTGCGCGACAATTGGAACAATTGCCTTGCCAGTCAAATCGCCCGCAATGAGGACAACCTCGGCCTCGTAGACGTTCATTTTGATCGCGTTAAGCAGTTTGCGGTACGTGCGGTTAGCCGCATGGAGGTCTGAACAGAGGTAGCAGCGAAGACGTTGTTTAGCCATAACATTCCTTTGCTATATTACAAGTCGAAGAATGATGGTACATGGGTATGCAAGAAGTATACAAGCATACTGCGAAAAACACAACTACTAGCTCGTTACCGCCCTTCCTCTGGTGTCTCGTACCAACGCACACGTTCGCCAACCATAGCACGTGTCTTCCATTTCATAGACTTAGGTTGCTTCTCTATAGAAGCGAGCAAAGCTTTTATGCGCTCATGAACACGAGGAGGGAAACCATGTTCATCGACATAGGTGAGGATTTTCCGCAGGTTTAGCTCGAAGGTCTTGTTCAGTCCCCAATCTTGCGCGGTTAAGCCAGCGATGTAGGGGGCGCGAATACCTTGATCGTCCTCTGTAAGCGCGTGGTCGTTCAGCAGAGCAATCGTGTCGGTAATGTCTTTTTCGTTAATTTCGACGATCTGCAATTTTGTCATAAGAAGGTCTGCAAGGGGTAGTGTGCGTTTGTCCACCGTGAGTCGTGTACGAAAATCGAGAATGTGGCACATCTGCATGCGGTCAACAAAAATATCTATCTTGCGCTCGTTCTGCTCGTCATAGAACATGAGACGCTGATAGCCATGTAGGGAATTGAAGGCTTTATTGGGGGTGTATCCCAACTGTTGAAAAAGAGCTTTTGTCTTCGCGCTTCCCTGTGAAAGAATAGCAAAGTCCAGATCGCCATAGGCGCGCTGTAGTCGTATGTCTTGTTGCATACTGGGGCAACGCATATAAATCGCGAGGCCGCCAAGCAGACGGAGGGGAACATTCTCAGCTTCGGCGGCGTCAAGGACGCGAGCCGCTTCATGAGTGATATCGGTTTGTGGGTTTAACACTTCTTGTATCCTTACTTTGTATTGTATCGAAGCGTACCGATGTATCTTTGTTTGGCAATATAGCACAGTTTGCGGGAATATACCAGCCAGTTTGACGCTTTCTCTTCAAGAGAGTATAATTTTACGGATATCATCTTTCTCTATGCCTTCTATGAGCATACCTATAAACACGTTTACAGGGACACCTTGCCCCGCGTAACTAAGGAAAATCTGATGCCAAAAATGTATGGATGGGTGCGCGAGGTTGTGCCCGAAAGTCCCGCAGATCGCGCTGGCTTGCAGTCCGGCGACCTTGTGCGTACCATTAATGGTCACATGGTACGTGATCTGGTGGACTATCGCTTTTATGTTGCCGACGAAGAATTGGTGATCGGCTTTGACCGTCAACAAGAGACGCACGAGGTGCGCGTCACCAAAACTGCTGATGAGAATCTTGGTGTGCTTTTTGGTGAGGAACCTGCACCTTTTATTCGTCAATGTGCCAACAAATGTGTCTTCTGCTTTATTAAGGGTTTGCCAGAACGCTTCGCGCCACAACAAGGGCAACCACATGGCATGCGCTCATCGCTCTATATTAAAGATGACGACTATCGCTACTCGTTTTTGTTTGGTAACTTTATTACGCTAACAAACCTGAAAGAGCAGGATTGGCAACGCCTGGACGAGCAAAAGTTGACGCCACTCTACGTATCGGTTCACGCAACCAACCCCGACCTACGCCGCAAGATGGTTGATGGACCTCGTGCGGGCGATATCATGAATCACATCAAGCGACTTGGCGATATCGGCATCACCTGTCATACTCAGCTTGTGCTTTGCCCAACGATAAATGATGGCGAAGAGCTTGACCGCAGTATTCGTGAACTGATCGATCTGCGCCCTATTGTCGAGTCTATTTCGGCGGTCCCGTTAGGCTTGACGAAGTATAACAACATGATCAAAACGGGCGACCTACCTCCACTGCGCTCCTACACACGAGAAGAGGCGGAGGCGATTGTGAAGCAGGTAGAGGTACAGCAGCAGCGTTTCGAGCGTGAGCATCCCGATAGCGACCCCTTCATCTATCTTTCAGACGAGTGGTACTACATCACGGGACGTGAATTTCCACCTGCTCAGCACTATGGCTCGTATGCACAAATTGAGAACGGTGTAGGCATGACGCGCTACCTCATTGACCAGTGGAGCAGAACGAAGCGTCGATTGCCCGTAAAAATGAGGGAGCCACGCCGCGTGACGCTGGTCACAAGCGTGATGGCACAACCAGTCATTGAAGACATGGCGCAAGACATGCGGAAAATCGAGCAGACAGAGGTGCAGGTATTACCTATCGTCAATAAGTTCTTTGGCGAACTGGTCACGGTGGCGGGTCTCTTATGCGGACAAGACGTGTTGGATGCCCTGCATGAAAATGGCAACCTCGGCGACCTCGTACTTCTGCCGCGAGTGATGCTGGATAATGAAGGTGTGCGTTTCCTCGACGACATGACGGTTGAGGAGTTCAAAGCGCAACTTCCCACACGCGTCGAGTTTGTGCGTAACGCCCAGGAGACCATCGACGCGATCCGTTCGCTGGCAACTCCTGAACTAGCAACGCTTGGCTCACGCGCACCAGTACGCTTACAATCGCGATTGTAAAGGAATATGTAGGGACTGATTCATCGCGTCTTCGTGGCACATAACATTGTTCATAAGAACGCGATAATGTTTTTGTAGGGACCGCTTCATCGCGTCCTCGTGGCTATCAACCGCCGACGAGGACGCGATGAAGCGGTCCCTACATATTTCGTATCTTACGCGTTTCGACGACGTACAATCGCCCATGCGATGGGCAAGAGGGCAGCGGCGATGACGAGTTTGAGCAGGTCGCCAGGAATAAAGGGCACCATGCCGAACGTGAGTGCAGTTATGAAGCTAATGTGCAACACAATGGCAAGCCAGGATACACCGATGGCATAGATGATCAGCGTGCCAGGAAGCATGGCGAGGGCAGAGGTGAGGAAGCGACGATCAAGACCGCGCTCACACAACAGACCCACAACAAAGGCCGCGATAGGGAATGCCCATAGATAGCCACCTGTGACACCAATAAGATGAACAATACCGCCTGTGCCACCCTCAAAAAATGGTAGACCAGCAGCACCTTCCACAAGATAGGCAATCATTGTCAGGCCGCCCCGTTTGCTACCAAGGGCAGCTCCTGTAAGCAAGACCGCCAATGTTTGTAGAGTTACAGGGACGACAGTAAACGGAATGTGAAACGATATTTGGGCACAGAGCGCAAGAAATAAGCTAAAGCCAAGAATAAGCAAGCCATCACGCAGCAAAACGGTGCTACGCGATGTGTTGCGAGCAGGGGCAAGATAATCTGCGAGAGTTGTACCAGGGGCAATTGCCATGAAAAATACTCCTTTGTCAATCTACTAAACGACGTACATGTGTATACATCATTATACAAACATAAATAGGCAGTTTGGTAGGGGATATGGTTGGCAACGTCTATCGAAATTAAAGCAGGGAGCGGTCTCCCTGCATTTCTCCACTACACGTTACAGTAATAGACTTTTGCAATCAAGGTCTCGTGCGGCACTCAATAAACATTGCAGTTTGGGCCACCAGTAGCTACGCACAGAACCGTTTGTTTGGTCCCATATAGGCACTTGCAGAAAAATGATAATCATCAAACGATAATCCTCCAGCAGTTGTTCCCATGTGTAGTTCGTCACGCCATGTGCATGAAGCGTCGCTAAATACCGACGCAGCATAGTTTCTTCCCGCTTGTTTTCCTGGCGTTGGGCTGAGGTCCAGAAGGATGCACACATCATGACGAGATCAAACGCTCCAATGCCTATACTCGGACCTTGCCAGTCCATCATGTAGACGGTCCCACCCTTATCCGTGCGTGGCACCAGGAAATTCGCGAGATAGGCATCTGTATGGAGAAAGGTTATTTGGTGGTGCGTGGGGAAACGCTTTGCGAGATAGCGTTCCCAAGCCCTTGGCAGCAAGCGAAGCATTTCACTGAGATCGTAGACAACATCCTGGGGCAACCAGTTGCCCTCTGCGGCAAGACATGACTGCCAATTCTGGTCCATATCGAGACAATAGACATGAAAATGCTCCTCATCCTGAAACTCTGCATCCGATTCTATGGGATAAATTCCTAATTGTGGATGTTCCCACCATGCCGCGTGAAATGTTGCCAACGTTTCAACAATCTGGTGCAATGTTGTATCGGTTGGCATACCTTCGAGATTGATTTGCTGTTGACGCGTTATGGGAGGGTGATGGGTCGCGCTGAGGTCTTGGAGCAGTAACAAAGAGTCTCCTGTCTGCTCATCATAAATAGTCCCAACACATGGGATAATCATGGGGAAACGTTGTGTATCCTGCGCGATAAGCTGATAGAAGGCAACCTCACTACGTCCAGCTTCTCTTCCCCAATCGGTTGGTACGTTGCGCTTGAGTACAAGTTCCGTTGGCAACTGTGGTGTTGCATCCGGTGAATAGCTTACCTTAAGATGTTGGACATGCGAATTGAAAGCCTCATTTTCGGTTATTTGGACCCCGATAACACTTCCTTGTTGGAGAGCACCGGCTTGGTAGAGCAGTACAGTAAGTTCATGTGGTGTCATGTATTCTTTCTAACCTTATAAGGAGAACAGGGAGACCGCGAGGGTCTCCCCTACATTTCATCAGGACCCCAGATGTAGGGGAGACTCAAACCGCATTCAGGGAATGATGAAGGTAGCGGTCTCCCTGTTCGACCAGTGTCCCAAAGGACGAAGACGAGATTATCGTTCGTTCAAGAAATCGAGAACGATGCGATTGAATTCCTGTGGTTGCTCCATGCTAACCATATGAGCGGCTCCTGTGATGACCTCTTGACGAGCACCAGGAATGCTGTTCGCTAAGTGAGTCGAGAGATCCAGCTTTTCGGCAAGGTCGAGGTCGCCAACGACAATAAGGGTTGGAACTCGAACCGCTGCTAAACGCGTGATGGCAGATGGTTGAAGCTCTTGTTCATCCGCGCCTTCAGGCATCGGGATGGTGAAGGCGTGATACTGCATATCGTAGACGCGTTGTCGCACGCTTGGATTCACCTGATCGGGAGTGCGTTGCGGTCCATCAACCCACAAGCGAAGGTTCAGTTCCGTCGCGGCTTGCAGATCGCCTTTCTCAACCAGAGCATCCTCTTCCTGAAAAAAGCGGCGTATCTGTTCCGATGGCTCTGTACCACCAACGCTAGGAGCGACAAGGACAAGTGAAGCTACCCGTTCAGGATGAGCAAGCGTAAGGTCGAGCGCGACCATTGCACCAAATGAGATGCCAATAACATGCGCTTTCTGTACTCCAAGAGCATCGAAAAGCGCAATAGGGTCTTCGTAGGCGGCAAAAGGCCCTGCTTCCCATCGGGATTGACCGAAGCCGCGCAGGTCGTAGCGTATCGTGCGATAGTGCTGTGCAAAGATGGGAAATTGGTCGTCCCACATGCGGCTATCAGCGACACCCGCATGGAGTAAGAGCAGAGGATAGCCTTTGCCCGCAACTTCATAGTAAAGTGAGGACGCCTGCACATCAAGGAAGCCAGTGTGTGATATAAGTTCTGACACAGAACATCTCCTAATTTTGAACACGACAAATGTATGTCATGTATTTTCATTATTTAGTTGGATGGATGTTTATATATGGCAGAACTAAATCATTGGCACTCGATACCGAGGCAGTTTGAGTATGTTTATCCGTACAACCGCCTCAAGCACGTCCTTTCTGGCTTTAGTATAAAGAGTGTAACACATCATAGTAGTATTCACAACTCAAATGCATCTCATCAAGGCTATCTTACGCGATCAGATCAGCACTATCGTATTGTGGACTATTGACCTTTTTTGAGACGGGATGCACAAACATTGAGTTCGCGGTATAAGGTTTGAGTAGTTGTTGCAGAACATGGGTATCATGCAGTGCAGGATCAAGCCACTCCTCCTGTGCATCAGCAGGGAGGATGACAGGCATACGGTCGTGAATTGGTGCAACGAGATCGTTTGGTTGTGTGGTGATGATTGTGCAGGTGCGTATGTACTGACCATCAGGCTGTTTCCATGTATCCCATAGACCAGCAAAGGCGAACAGTTCATGATTTGGCAGCGTAAAGTACATTGGCGTTTTACCACCCTGCTCTTTCTTCCACTCGTAAAAACCATCGGCAACGATGAGGCAACGCTTGCCTTGTAAGAGCCGCTTGAAACTGGGCTTTTCGGCGAGTGTTTCAGCACGAGCGTTAATCATTTTAGCTCCGATACTTTCCTCTTTAGCCCAGGAAGGAATGAGACCCCAACGCAGAAAGTCCAGGTGTTTTGTCTCATCGTGAAGAATGCTAACTACTTCTTGAGTTGGAGCAACATTAAAGCGCGGCGATGTTTGTAGCGATGGAGCAACGTTAAAAGCTTTAGCAACGGCGTCAACATTCACGGTAAGTGTATAGCGACCACACATATTTTAGGTACTCCTTTTCATGAGGGATATGATTTTGTTTACTTATTCTTTTTTATCACGTATAAAACGGTCAAACTGTACGGGTCTGATGATCCTGTTTCACAAAAGAGGACGGATGTCTGTAGGGACCGATTCATCGCGTCCTCGTTCCCCATCGACCATGTTGAGGGGATGCACAAACGGTTCAACCATCGCATACGTTGTGTGATGCCGACCAGGACGCGATGAATCGGTCCCTACCAACAGCGTACCCGCATTCACGAGGAAAACAGCATCATCAGACCCGTACAATTAATCTCTACGGATGGCTCTGTCAAGGGTACGTGGCGTGGATTCCAGAAAGTGATCCCAGGCACTGGTTTCCCAGTCATCAACTCTATCTGCCATAGGCATCCATGTGGGCAGAGGCATGAGAAGATGTTCGGAGAGGGCAGCTACAAATGGCTCGTACATGCCGCGTAGTTCATTGAGCTTTTTTTCTACATCCTCGCCATCGTGCAAAATGATACCATTCGCGGCAAGTTCGTTGCGGAGACGCACAAAGTCCGTCTTTGAAAGACGTTTCGTCGTAAGGGTCGGTGGTGCGCCATATACTTGCGCGAGATCAACGGCGGTGTGACGTGCGATAGCAAATACAAACTTGGCTGGCTTGACAGGCACATCGTTCAGTCCAACCATGATAAGCGCGCACACATCCATAATGGTTGTCAACGCAGCTAGCCAGGATTGACGTTCATGCTGTGAGCGGTAGTATGTCAGCACGGGATAGGAGAGATGACTTTCTAGCAGTTCGGCACACCATTTTTCCCACTCACGCAAAAATTGTACCAACTCGGCTGTATTTTGCCCCTTACAATGTCTACGTAACATTTCTGTTGCAGTTGGAGGTGAGCCAGCACGAGCATCAAGCAGCGAGATATTGATTTCCCGACGAGAAAATGCTTGATAGATCACTGGCACATACCCGATGACGATAGCAAGAAAAGCAAAACCCATACCAGCTTCTAAAACTGTAAGAACGCGCGGCAACCCTTCGTGTGGCAACACATCACCCAGGCCAAGCGTGATAAATGTTGTGCCGCTCATGTAGAGATCGGTGGCAAAATCTGGTATCTTCTCTGGCGCGCTCACCTGTGACCCTAATCCCCATTGCAAGAGTGCGAATGCCAAGATAAGCACCGTAGCCCAGACGACCAGCAACAAAATCAGTGAGAGCGGCCCAAAGTAACTGAGATAGTATTCGCGTCTATTGCCTGGACGCATCTTACGCCCAAGTGCAGACCAGACCATCCAGAGCGTAATATAGAAAAAGCGTGAAAGTCTGAATTTGCGCGAGACGCGACGCGGCAAAATAATTGTCTCAAAGCTATCCTGTAAAATACCAAAAATCAGAAGAATGCCGAAAATGAGCGCAACAACTGTCATATAGAGTCCCCTCTTTAGAATAATATCTTTCCCTGTATCATGTCAGCTTATTGCACTCTATTACAAGGGAGAAATGCCGGAAGACCACTGCCTTGATTCGTTCCTTTAAAGTGGTCTCCCTTTATCGTTTTCTCAAGGCACCTTTATGCCCGTGTTTCTCCTCATCGCTTTATTTTTTGTTTGACGGTGGGATAGGCGGTGCCGAGGAACCGCCAGGGCTTTTCGCAAGGAATGCCTGAAGCGTGGGGAACTGCACTAACTGTTCCAGAGTGACACGCTGCATAGGAATTGTACCATTTTTACACGAACTTTGAGTGGACGTTCCTGCTTGACCTTGTTGTGTACCTGAAGTGCTTGGCGCGCTGACATTTTGAGGCGGACCGCTTTTAGCAACGCCAGTGGGAACGATACAATCAAATGTCTGCCCGTTCGCCATGTAGGTGCTACCAACCTTCACACCATCATACAGCTTAAGAATATGGGTTCGCATCTCCTCAAAGGCTTGCTCATTTTGCACCTTTGTTGTTGAACGCGGAGCATAATCGCTGTACTGTGCTTGAGACACATTTTGAATGAATGTGCTGAATGGAACAACAGCATCGTTTGTAGAGCCGGAACTCCCCGTTGTTGAAGAATTTGTTCCGCATGCCGTCACCAGAAGCAATACAACGGCTACGAGCATACCCCAAAAGGCTTTTGATGTTTTCATGGTCAAAGAACTCCTTAATGCATATACGTGACAACATTTAACATCAACGAATGTTGTCATATATATGGTTACTATAGAGGAATGTATATTCCTTTGCAGAGAAGACGCTGCGAACTATGTAAAAGTTCCCAAAAGCGAGAACTTTCAAAAGTAGATTCTTTAGAACTTAAATGCTCAACTGTACTCCACTGGTAAACGGAGTGCAGTTGAGCATTTAAGAAGCATCTACAATCGTTTTATGTGTCTATTTAACAATTACCACCGACACCACCAAAGTAAAAGTAGGTTCCCCAACTACCTCCACGGGTGTGTGGAGTAATATTGATCGTGTAACATGCTGGATTTGGTTCAATCAATGACAGGGAAGTCCATACACCTGCATGGTTGGTGTCGATGTAGAACGCAGATTTCTGGAAAGCAGCCTGTTGCCATCCCTCACTGGCAAATTTACCGCTACCCATCTGAGGCCAGTTCGTGCCATCTGTGTAAGTTTCACCACCATACTCCGCAGTTTGAGCATTTGTTGCCATTTGTCCATTGTTGTAGATTGAGCCAGGGTAGTAACCAACAGCATCATAGTTACCACCACCCTGCAATAGCAGCCACCAGTTGCCCTGGTAGAACTGCCACTGTAGAGAGAAGCCCCATTGTGTACCACCATAGGTACTGTAGTTGTTGAAGCTACTACCAAGTGCCCAATTTTTATTGACTTGCATAAAGCCTGGGCAGTCAAGATTGTAACAACCATGCGTGTAGTCGTCTGGCGTGGCAAAAATGAATAAGACAGACTTAGCCCCGAATTTCGGTACATAATGGACCCAACCACCTTCAACCGTTTGTAGACTGCTACCGGAGCCACCAACATACCACTCCTGAGACAAACTAAAATCGCCACTGGGGTTCCATAGGTTTAACCATGAATTACCACCATAATTATCCACGTTCTGGTACCCTACGGCGTAGCGATGTGGGCCACCAGGTTGAGTAGTCTTAGCAGGTTTTCCCTCTCCATTCGGCCCTTTAGCAAGAAAATCATGCAGGGTGGGGAACTGGCTCAGTCGTTCTAAAGTGATGCGCTCCATTGGAATAGTGCCATCCGCACATGCGATAGCGTGACCAAATGCATCCTTCTTTCCGAGCATCAACGGCGAAACGTTTGCGGTCGTCGTATATATATCCTGCTGTTGAGTAGGTATGGTACTCAGATGAGGAGGACTGGCAAGCTTTGTAATATGCAATTGGCGAGCTGTAGGCTGTGAGTTCGTCGCAATACAATCGAAGTATTGGCCGTCAAGGATATACGAGCTAACAGGTTGTACGCCTGCATACATGTTGAGGATATATGAACGCATTTCTTGAAATGCATGCTCACTCTGTACTATACGCGTATGGCCTTGAGCCGTGTACACTTGATAGTTAGCATGCTCGACATCGTTCAAAAATGTGGAAAATGAAATGAATGTGTTTGATGTTGAGGACGAGACGTGTGCGGATGCACTTTGCGTATTCACTACGCCAAAAGTAACAATCGTAAGTGTAGTCAGCAGACAAAGCAGTGCCCTTAATTTCAGCATGACGACTCCTTGCAGTAAAAAAGTGTACTAAACAAGCCGAACAACGCATAAAGATGCGTGTATACGGTCCGTTCTACTCCGTGATGCACACCTATTTTTAACAATGTCTTCCTTACGAGTTGATAGAATATCGACTCGTAAGGAAGACGAGTAGAAGTACACTTTTTAGGGCGTCAATTTATTCTTGCTGTAGTTGCTATTTCTATCGGTTTACGATTGTGGGGTTGCTATAGCTTTTTTGTAACGTCGTTCGTCTCGCCAACGTTTCACATCAAGTAATCGTCGATACGCCTGATAGATAAGAGGTTGATAAATAAGATCATGTGTTGCGAGGGAGCGCATAGGGAAACCGCCAAACCCACGTTTGAAGACATATACGCCCCACAATTCCTGGCCCTCTTCAAGAATATCGGGAATACCACGGAAGTTGTAATACCAGCAATCATGCGCTTTAGCCCATTGCATACCCGTCCATTGTAAGAGATGGTTGGGCATGCGTTCGCGCTGTTCGTTGGACGAGGCACCGAACATGTACCAACTCCAATGACCTAGGCGTAGCACAATTGTGCCTGCCACCGCCTGTCCCTCATATTCCGCGAGAAAGAGTGCGGCTCGGTCTCCCTCGGCAAACATACGCATGATATCTTGATAATGAGACTTGTCGTGTATAAAGAACTGATCACGTTCGCTTGTTGTCTCATAGATACGATAAAAGGTGTCAAGGTCGGCCTGTCCCTCACCGCGTCGCACCACGATCCCTTTACGACCTGCTAAACGGATATTGTAGCGCCATTTCTCTTTCATGCCGCCGAGAAGCGTTTTCTCATCGGGTCGCAAATCTAACACCCATTCATGGCGAATATGTGTCGCGTAGGGATTGACCCGAAAGCCGCGCCTCTGTAGCGCGGTAGCCCAAGAGGTGTTGTCGTCAAAGACGCTCGGCTCGACCTTGAGCATAAAGGCATTGTGTTTATGAGCCTCAGCCTTCACAAAGTTGAGCAGGACGGTCAGCGCGGGCGAGTCGGGATCATCAATAATGGGGCCGCGTGGCGCATAAAAGTATGTGCTATTGATAACGGGTGTACGTGACACTAGCACGAGCATGACAGCGCATAGTGTGTTGGTTGTCTCCTCAATCACGCCAATGTGAAGTGCCTCAGTTGCTCCAAGATGTGGCGCAAGTTCACCCCATTCATATGATTGTGTGATATTGCAACAGACCGAGGCAGCCACAAAATCGTCCCACTGTCGACGGTCTGTAATAATTCTGGCCTGCATGAAATATTCCTCTATGATGATTTGCCGCGTGCGGCGCGTTCCATTTCGACTTTTTTGCGCTCAACATGGCGTTGAGCGCGGCGTACTTCGACAAGTTTGCGCCAACCACTGTAGAGCAAAGGGCGATATACATAATCCTGAGTGGGCATGTTCAGACGTGAGAAACCTCCATAACCCTTTTTGTATTCATACACTCCCCACATTTCCTCGCCCGGCTCTAATATTTCGGGGATGGTACGGAAGTCAAAATAGCTACAGCCACGCGATTTGGCCCACGCGAAACAGCGAAATTGCAGCAGGTAGGTGGGTTTCAGGTTACGCTTTTCGTTTGATGAAGCACCAAACATATCCCAGCACCAATCGCCGAAGCGTATCAGCATTTTGGCAGCAATCGCTTCTCCCTCATGCTCAGCTAGATAGAGCACTGCATCGCCCTTCTCAGCGAAATAACGCAGAATTTCTTTATGATAGTCCTTGCTATGAATGAAAAAATCGTCGCGCTCACTTGTCACTGTCAGAAGATTATAGTACGTGTCAAAGTCTTTTTCGCCGTTGGCTTCGCGTACAATAACGCCTTTGCGCTCGGCTGCACGTACATTTTGCCGCCATGTCATTTTGAAGTCAGCTAGTAACTTGTCAAGATCAGGCCGAATATCCAGCACCCAACTACGACGCCCATGTACGGCTATCGGATTTGTGGAAAAACCGAGTTTATGGTAGGCTGCAAGCCAGACATCTTCATCGGGATCATCGTCAGCAATATTTGGCTCGACACGTAACACAACGGCATGCTCACGTTTCGCTAATGTATGGGCATGTGTGATAAGAGCGGCAAGCGCAGGCGAATCGGGCTGCTCAACAGTGGGACCCCGAACACTGTAGAGCCAATTCAGTTGTATTCCCGGCACTTTGGCTGGAAGCGGCACAGGCGCGACGGTCAAGAGCATAGCACCAATCAGGCGTCCATCTTCTAAAGCACCTAAGCGATAGATGCGACCCCCCAGATATCTGTTGAGTTCACCCCACTCATAGGACTGCAAGAGATGACCACGCGGTTGACTGGTCAAAAATGTATTCCATTGCTCCTGATTGGTTATTTCCTGAACGGTGATTGCGGTAGTTGTTGTCATTACAAATTCTATTCTCTCTGTGACTCACCTACATCTTTTCCATATATTCACTACGCAGGAGACTATAGACGCGTACATTGTGAAATTTGCCGAATCTTAGGAATAACCTCGCGCAGAGTCCCTTCATATGTGAAGCCAGCTTTTTCGTCGGCTCGCTGTCCACCAATATTCTCTTCCATATCCTGAGTCTGAATACGATTGAGGTTCAATTCCATAAAACCGTAGTGAATCATCAGTTTCGTGCATTCGGTACCATAGCCCTTACCCCAGTATGCGCTATCAATAATATTATAGAACTCGGCACTTTGGTTGAGCACGTTGATATCCTTGAGACCGACGAGACCGATGAGCGTGTTATCACTTTTTAGGGCAACACCAAAAATAATATGTCCAAAGCTTTTGTATAAATTCTCGATACGCTCTTTACCACGTGCATCACTTGTGGGATAGACGGAAAAATAGCGGCGTACCTCGGCATCATTGAGCCATGTCGAGTACGCATGGTTGTCCTGTGCTGGCTCTAGGGGACGCAAATACAGGCGTTCGCCGACGATAAAAGGATTTTGCATAGATGATGTATCTTCAGCCATAACGGGATTTCCTCCTTTATATTCGTGGGCAAGTATAGCATAGTGGAGGAGAAGAGGCAATTTGCTGGTACTGGAGAGATCTTTGTCCACCGGGAATGCTGGTCGAAACGCCTGATGAACATTGACACCCGAATACGGTCATTCCCTCAGTAGGGGCAGCAATTGATTGCGCCCGACCGCACCAGCGAAGCGAGGTGCGGTCTCTCCCAGCGTCAATGCAGGGACTGGACATTGCTTCGCTCGTCCAGGGGCGCAATTGATTGCTGCCCCTACCGAGATCCTGCAAACTTAGCGGATGCACCAATAATCGGTCCCTACAGGCATTATGTCGATTTATTTCACATCAGCCATAGGCCATACGTTAAGTGTGAACGCGTCCTGTTCGGTAAACCAAACACGACCACTATTGTCGAGGATGAGTCCATCATGAGGATGCGAATTGAGTGGTACGGCCCGTTCAAAATATTGACCCGTTGCAGGTACAAGATAACCAACGCGTTGGCCAAGCGAATCAGAAAACCAGATATTGCCTTTATCATCGGCACGAATGCCAGAAATGTGTGTTGTTGTACAGCCGACTGCTACTAAACAGGAGCTTGGATAGACAAAAAACTGTCGGTTTGTTCCAGTAGCAGGATTATACTCACCGATGGAGCTTGCGAAGCCATTTGTGAACCAGACATTACCAGCCTTATCTGTGGTAATCAAATGCGGACGTGAGGCAGCACCAACCGCATATTCAACAATTTTTATTTTGCCATTCGTTGTCGTTGTAAAACTGCCTATCTGGCCGACTAAGATTTTATTCTCGGCAAACCAAGCCGTGCCATTGTTGTCAATAGTAATACCATAGGGACTGCTCTGCAGGGTTGGAACTGGGGTTTCAACCAATGTATGTGTTGTAGTATTGAAAAACCCGATTTGATTGCCACCGAACTCGGTAAACCAGAGATTGTTGTGAGCGTCAATGGTCATGCCATAAGGTTGAGAATTTTTCTTGACAGGCCACTGATGCCACACTTTGTTCACTGGATCGAACTCGCCTATTGCATCACTTGTTGGTTGTGTGAACCAGAGATGACCAGTTGAATCAACGACGATGAAGAGGGGACCAGTGTAGCCATTTGGCTCAGTAAAGTCCTGAATAAACGTACCGTCCGAAAATGCATACTGACCAATGATGCCTGGAAACGCTTTAGGACACACTGGCAAAGGTTCACATCCCGGTTCCGCAGCCCATGCGTACCCGTGTGACTGGTCCAGAGCAATGGCCCAAGGTAACTCTGTTGTGTGGGCACGCGACTCTGCCATGGAGATCGAACGAGATGTGTATATGGGTGCCTCGTCTGAACGATGACCAGTGTAAGGTATGGCGGGTGCTGCCTGAGTTACAGCTATTGTATTTTTCGTATGCGTATATGCCCATAAAGCACTAGCACCGGCACAGATAACGCATAAGGACAAAAGGGTACCGATGATGATACGTCTTCTTGAACGGTCTTGGGAAAACACGTTCATGCGAGCAATTCTTTCCATGATAAGCTGATTTCCTCGAATAAATAGTCCGCAACGAATTGATGGGAAAACTATAAGCTACATGCAATCCATATGGGGGGAAATTTTGTAGTCTTCCAACCATTTTCTATTGCTTATTTCATATCGTACCAAATATATTCAAATATCTCACTGTATATGACTCATTTGGGCTACAAAAGTCGCGTCACTAGGACATTTATCCCTATACAAGCGTTTTTTATGCCTGTAGCATAAAAAGTCACCACAAATAAGCATGACATGCAAAGAACTATCCCCCAAATATACTATTTCTTATGTATTTAATAGACATTTGAACTTATAGGGATTAGGATTACATAGATATAGATCGTTGTTTTCTATTTGGAGGTTTTTATGTCTTCGCCCTATAAAGTGCGAGCTGTTTTGACTTGCCCACGTTGTAAAGTAATCTTGCCTCTGAATGAAACTGCGTGTTACAGTTGTGGTTATCGCTTGACTCCATCGGTCTCAAGTATTCCAGCAATGAACAGTGTAAAAACACCTGCACTGTCGGAAGCGGGAAACTACCCTGGTAGACGTCCCTCGAAACGGGCTTCTCTCACGTATTTTCTCGTCATCCTCTTCGTGATTGTGCTTTTCAGTTATATGGGTATACGCCAGACAGGTTTCTCGCTCTCATCACTGAGTAGACCTGCACTGGTTGCAAAACCCCCCCTTCTTGGTGAGTCATTTCCTGCCCCACAGGGTGCGCCTCTGTTCGCAGATAAATTTATCGACGACACATCGGGATGGAACTTACAAAGTGTTCCTGGAACGTATACAGTGAACCTGAGTAGCGGCATTCTCGCATTAGAAAATGACAAGCAGAAGTTGTCGTGGGAGCCATTGCCAGGAGTAAGAAAATATAGTAACTTCGCGCTCAGCGCGGATGCTACGCTTACGAGAGGTGACGCAAATAATGGCTATGGGTTTTATATTCGTGGTGCAGCAGGTCAAGGCAACGAGTTAGCATCATATTACCGCTTTGAATTATACGGCGACGGATCATACGCAATCTTCAAGGGCAGTACCGATGCCAATGGCAAATCCATTGACACAAAATTAGTGAATTTCCTGTTAAGTCCTGCCATCGCCAAAAAAGGCGAAACCAATCATGTATTGATTGTCGCGAGAGGTTCCAAGTTATCATTTATTGTCAACAATCAACTGCTCAATACGATAACAGATACAAGTTATACAAGTGGTACTATTGCCCTCTTCGTATCCAACTTACCTGAGGCAAAGCCCGGTGCTCAAGTGCAATTCTCACAACTCTCCATTTACGCGATACGCTAGTGTGTCCTTTTGTTTTCAGACTGTTGTGGCAAGAGACCATGTTGTAGAGCAACAGCGACCGCAGACGAACGCGAATCGACATTCAGTTTCGTATAAATGTTGGTCAAGTAGGCCCGAACTGTTCGCTCAGTGATGCAGAGATGTGACGCAATTTCTTTGCTTCGCTCACCTCGTGCGACTCCTGCTAGCACCTCTTGCTCTCGTTTGGTTAATTCCATATAGCTAGGGGTGTCATGAGAGCGAGCGGTGAGGTATACGGTATGCGATAAAATGCGTGCCATCATCTCAGGCTGCACCACGACCTCTCCTCTGGCCGCTGTCCGAATAGCTTGAAAAAGAACCTCTAGTGGACTTTCTTTCAGCAGATATCCACGAGCACCCAATTGCAACCCTCGCATCATGAATTCGTCATCATCATAGGTTGTAAGCAGAAGCACCGCAATCTGAGGCCATGCATTATGCACATGGGATAGTACTTCTAATCCGTCCATTCCTGGCATACGTATATCGAGCAGAACCACATCGGGTTGTATCTCTTGAATACGTTGCAGAGCAGTTTCGCCATCAGCAGCATCGCCTACAAACAGTAAATCGTCGCTCGTAGCAAGCATCAAACGAATACCTTCGCGGACAAGAGGATGATCGTCAACAGTCATGACACGAATACTCATTGACACGTTCCCTTCCCACCTTTTGTTATATCAAGTCGTAACGTTGTACCTTTGCCAGGAGAGCTAGTAACAACAAGTTCTCCTCCAACGAGGCGAGCACGTTCTTGCAGCCCAACCAAACCATAATGTCCAGCAGAGGGAGCAAAGGTAGAGTCAAACCCAACACCATCGTCTGTAATCTCGATCTCCAACCATTGCTCTTTTGTGAGTGCCCGAATGCAGACATGTTGAGCTAGCGCATGACGAGCAATATTGGTTAGTCCCTCAGTTACAACGCGTAACACATGAGTACAAGACTCTATCGGAATATCCACTAACGCATCAAGTTCAGTCGTACAAGCGATACCTGTAGTTTTCGTAAAATGTTCTATCTCCTCTTGCACCATCTCCAGTAAATCATCGGGTCGAGGTTTGTTGTCGCGCAAGTCATGCAAAACATGCCGTGTCTCGGTCAGAACACTACGTGCTTGGGTCACTGTTTGCGTCACGATCTCTTGACCTTGGCTATAGTGCTCTTTGACAAAATAGGATTGAGCGGCATCCAACCGCATCACCAACGCGGTGAGACCTTGAGACAAGGTGTCATGAAGTTCACGAGCAATTCGCTGCCGCTCGTTGACTGTTGTCAGCTCTTCAACTCGTAATGCGTAGGCTGCAAGTTGAGCATGAGCTATATCAAGATCGTGGAGTAGAGCCTTTGTTTGTTCGTGGGCATGCTGTTCCTGCTGTAGATACAGCATGAGAACCACAAGGAAAAATAGGCCCAATGTCCCAACTATTGGCGTATAGCCACCACTCCACAGGTTAGACCAGTCATTACCAGGACCAAGTGTATTGATATAGACAAGCAAGAGGAAGAGATAGCCACTAAGAAGGATAAGAATGGATGATACACGCCTTAGCATGAGAGTAGCTACCAAAAACAGGACGGGAGAGAGGAAAAGTATGAGCACTACTAGTTGTGTGAGTTGTGTGAGCAGGAGAACAAGGCTCGCCTGTGCAAGTAAGATAAGCCAGTGAAGCCTATTTTTCATCTCTCTATGCATGCCAAAAATATAGAGACCGAAGTGTGCAAGTAAGAGCAGGGTAACAATTCCATGTAGACTCAGGGATGCCCTATTGTATTGCCAACTCCATTCATTCCAAACAACGATGATGATTCCGAACCAGCTCGCCAAAAACCAAGAGAGCGAACGGATATGACGAAGATGTTGCTGCATGTCCTTTTCCCTCATCCCATCCTATAAAAAGTTCTTGCCCACGATATCAAAAATTTTTCCTTTCTCAAGTATAACATTGCGCCTTTCTTTTCGCCCTGTCGTTTCCGCCACTGTCGTTTTCGCCATGTAGGAAGAAAGTGACAGTGGCAGAAAAGACGTAGTGCTTTTGTGTGAGAAACAGGTACACTTTGAGCATGAAAGGGGAATGGATATATGAAGAAGACGTTTTTACAAGATAGTACTCCTGTACTCGAAACCATTGGACTTACCAAAACATTCGGGACGCTTGTAGCGGTTGATAGTCTGCATTTGGAGGTCAAGCAAGGTGATGTCTTTGGTTTTCTTGGTCCTAATGGATCAGGGAAAACAACAACCATTCGTATGGTGCTCGGCTTGTTACGTCCAACCGCTGGACAGGTCCACTTGTTCGGAAGAGACAATGCTACCCATTTGTCGGCAAACCTTTTTCGCCTCGGCGCACTCATCGAGATGCCTGTGTTTTATCCCTACCTTTCCGGTCTCGACAACCTACGCATCTTAGCGATACGTTCTGGTATGCAACTGGGAAATGTCAGCAATATTCGAGTCGATGCGGTGCTTGACCTTATTGACTTGCGTGACCGCGCGCATGATCCCTATCGGACATATTCGCTGGGCATGAAACAACGTCTCGGCATTGGGGCTGCTCTCCTTACCGATCCCGAACTGATTCTCCTCGATGAACCAACAAACGGACTTGATCCGGCAGGAGTTCACGACATCAGACAGTTGATTTTACGACTTGCAACACAAGGCAAAACTGTTTTTCTCTCCAGTCATCTTTTGTACGAAGTACAACAGGTATGCAATAGAGTCGCCATCTTACAGAAAGGGCACTTGCTTAAACAGGGAAATGTGCAGGAACTTCTCTACAATGAACGAATTGTCGTTCGTATGAATACGGTGGAAGAGACAAAACAAGCTTTTGCCTATCTTCAAACACAACTCGAACAAAATCTATCATGGCTAAAAGGCCTAAGCACAGGAGTAGATGCTCAACACAACGAAGTCATTTTTGTACAGGTTCCCACTATCCGTTCGGCAGAGGTTGTAGCACTATTGGCACAACAAAAGCTCTTTCCCACAGAATTGTATCACTACGAGACTACATTGGAAGAGCTTTTTCTTGATGTGACCACTCCTTCTGAAGAGATGAATGAGGTACACTATGCATGACACACAAAAAGTTCACCCATTGTATAAGCAAGAAGCAACCGTTGTGATGGGACGACAAGATTATTTCAGCGTCCTGTACAGGCTCGTCGCCGCTGAACTTTACATCCTCCGTCGTCGTAGACTGTCGAAGATGCTCATTGCCATTAGTGTCGCATCTGTCATCGGGTTCGTGCTGCTTCTTAGCGTGTTTACATGGTCAGTCAAAAACAGGCCACTCTCCGATTTCGTTCCGCCCTTCTGCTCTGCTCAATATAGTTCTACAGGATGTGTAAATCATCTGCCGACGCATGCCGACATGAAGCAATACCAGCAAATGCAACTGCATCAAACGGCGGATGACTTGTCGGTGCCGCTTTCATTTCGTATTCTGGGCGAGATACTCTTCCTGAATATACTCTTTATCCTCGTTATCATCCTGGTAGGGTCAATGGTTGGTAGCGAATATAGCCTGGGGACGGTACGTCTGCTATTCACACGCGGTCCAACACGTCTACAGTTCCTTTTAGCAAAACTGGTCACGTCAATACTGTGCATTGTACCAGCAATCCTGTTTCTCACAGTTTTAGGAGTGGTGCTCGGTGAAGTCCTCTACTCAATCTTTGGCTTCACAACACGTTGGAGCTTTTTCACGGCAAACTGGTTGGGACACACACTATTGTTTGTTCTTTTTGAGGCTCTAGCATGGTTCATGTACGCAATGCTCGCACTGTTTGTAGGGACGCTGGCACGTTCGACGGTTGCATCTATCGTCGCACCATTTATCTGGAGTATTGTAGAAACGGTTTTACGCGAACTCATCAGTGCGTTTACTAATGGGAGTAGCGGCACAGTAAGTAATGGAGTAAAGGCAATACCAGACTACTTCATTGGCAACAATGTCGTCGTGCTGCTTGACAACCAAGGGCATGTTGTCTTTGGTGGAAGTCCATCTTCGCTTTCTGATGTTCACGCCTTGAGCGTTCTTGCGGCCTATCTTGTTGTGTTCATTGGACTTTCATGTTGGCTCACCATGAAACGCGACGTGACGAACTAAAGGAATCTCACACGATGTGTAGTCCTACGCCCATCATCCAAACGAGTAGTATGCCTTGTGCGGTCCAGACAATAGTGCGGAGCCAGTTCGTGGATACCAACGCTTGCATAGTGCTAGTAGAGTAGTTTTGCCCTAGTTTCGTGTGCAGTGGCACATGAATGAGCGCGGTCATAATCCATACACTAGCACCTAAGACGCCGTTGAGCAACACAGCCCACAAGGGAACATTAGCAGGTCGTATCCATAACATGAACAGTGAACTGAAGAAGACAAGCAGAAGTGGCACACCTAATATCAGGACGATACGTTGCGAGTGTGCAGTATGGTAATCAGCAAAGCTCTCACGCCCGACTTTCTGAAAAAGCGGATAGCTCAACATCTGAATGGTCCAGATGAGACCAACAAAGTAAAAGGTTGCGACAAGACAGATCAGTAAAGGCCAGTAGGTCACGATGATTTCTCAATTTGTTGAATAGAGTTGGCGTTACATACGGTTTCCGGTTTGTTCTGTGTTGACGCACAGACCGCCGCTGTTAGGTAATTCGCCGACCCAAGAATGCCCTTTGAGACGTTGTTGTCCGTCTGTTGCATCTGTGTTGCGATATCCTGCCATGAAAGATTTACAAGAGTGTCAGGCAGATAGTATGAACCGGAGGAGATATATTTGTTGGCAACGTCAATAAAGGGAATCGCGCCCGCACTTTGCATATAGGGAGGGGCATTATACGTGTTGAAGATATGTTGCTGGTCAGACGAGAGGGTATCAAGTTGATTGCCCTGATTGTCTTGAATCTCTTTAGCAACAAAATCAATATACTGACTTGTATAGGTACTCTTGCGGAAGGTGAAGGTTGCCAAATTTTGCTCTGATGAATGTGTTTGTAACAGTGGGCTAAAGGTTCCAAAACGACTCAAGGCAACAACGATAGCCCAACGCTGTGCCGCACAATAGGGACAAAATTCACCCCCAACATAGAAAAATTCTGGCTTGCCGGTTGGTCCAGTTAATGCAGGAGTACCAGCTTTAAGAGCTTCTAATGTGCTTTGTGCATTGCCTGTGCCTACTTGTTCCAACAATGAGGGCTTCACATGAGTGATCGCATTGAATACGGCTGGGTCTGAGGCGACAACATCACTGGTATTACTCGTGAAATAGACATAGAGGAGCACGCCAACGATCAGCACAACAGAGCCGAGGATAACTCCTATCCACAACCACGAACTCCGATTTGCCTTACGTGCCACTTTCCGTGTCTTGCTTTGTGGAACCGTGCGCTGCTGCTCGGATGATGTTTTCCGTTGGTTTGTGTTTGCCATAATGTGTTTCACCTCTATATTTTCTGTAGGGACCGATTATGATATTTGATGAAAGAATGCGGATACATCCGTCGTAGGGACCGATTCATCGCGTCCTCGTTGGCGGGTGATTGCCACGAGGACGCGATGAATCGGTCCCTACACCTATCCGTACCCATTTGTTCAACACCGTCATCGTGTCCTTGTCGGCGGCTGGTTGTTACGAGGACGCGATGAATCGGTCCCTACATGAACTTTGTCACATCCTGCAACATCTCAATTGCCGAACGGGATGATGCTGTTTGATGAAATAATCGGGATACGACGCCTGTAGGGACCGATTTATCACGTCCTCTCGGCATTTGAACACTCCAACCAGGACGTGATAAATCGGTCCCTACAAATATCCATACTATTTTATTAAATCGCATAATCAGTCCCTACATTTACGCGCGTAATCCCAGTATAGTTGTTAGGCGTAGGACTTCGCTGCCAAGTTTCACGTCGTGTGTTTCCAGAGCCGTTTGTGCTGCTTTACGTGTCATGTGAATGGCTTCAGGCGTGTTCAGGTCGTTGTCCATGACAGACAGAAAGTGGTTGTGCAGCAGTATAGTATCTTCGGTTGACTCAGTAGAAAGGTTGGTCCCGACGAGTGTACGTAGTTGCTGAAACGCGTTAGCGGTGTCGGCGGCGATTTTGAGGTCTTCGGGGAAGCATTCCCACGGGTAGCGGTAGTGGTGTCCCTGTAAGACGATACGAATAGCGTCGGCGGTATATTCTTTGAGCAGGTTGCTGACGAGGGTAAGGTTGCCAAGCGATTTGCTCATCTTTTCCCCATCCTGATAGACCATACCCGTATGCGCCCAGATGCGCGAGAAGGGGGAGCGTTTAGTATAGTGTTCGGACTGCGCTATCTCACAGGTATGATGAGGAAAATTCAGGTCAGCACCACCGCCATGAATGTCGATTTGCTCACCAAGATAGTGTAGTGACATAGCACTACACTCTATGTGCCAGCCGGGGCGTCCAGGTCCCCAGGGACTCTGCCACGCTGGTTCACCAGGAGCCTGTGCTTGCCACAATACAAAGTCGAGTGGGTCGCGCTTGCGCTTGTCATCAGGAAAATTGCCACGTTCATTGGCGACCCTGAGCATCGACTGATAGTCTTCGAGGCCAACAGCACGTGCCATACCACCAAAGTCGTGGTCATGCTGCACATCATAGAAGACACAGCCCTCGTTGACATAGGCATAGCCTTGCTCGACCAGAGCTGTTACCATCATAATTATACCTGGGATTTCTTCGGTTGCCTTCGCGTACACATCGGGGCGCCGTACATTCAACGAGTCCATATCGCGGAGGAAGCGTTCGGTTTCGCGCCGCCCAAGTTCGTCCCACTGCATACCCAATTCACGTGACTTGCGAAGCACATCGTCGTCGATATCGGTCACGTTCTGCACATATTTGACCTTGTGACCGCTAAATTCGAGGTAGCGAATAAGGGTATCAAACGAGACATAGGTAAAGGCGTGGCCCAAGTGCGTCGTGTCATAGGGCGTAACACCGCACACGTAGATACGTACGGTATCGTCGAGCGGCACAAAAGTTTCGAGCGATTGAGTTAACGTGTTAAATAGCTTCATTAGGATTCTCTCTTATGTTGAACAAACGAAGAGCGTTTGTGGTTGTCACCTGAGCAATTTCTTCTATAGTCATGCCGCGCAACTCGGCGAGTTTGGCGGCAGTGTGTTGTACAAAAAGGGGTTCGTTGCGCTTGGCTTTCAGAGGCTTCGGCACAAGGTATGGACTATCCGTCTCGACGAGCACACGGTCTAATGGCACCATACGTGCGACATCGGGTAGCGCATTTCCTTGCTTCGTCAAAGGGCCAGCGAACGAAAGCACAAAGCCAGGGAAACCGAGACATTCTTCGGCCTGTGCTACATCGCCCGAAAAGCAGTGAAAGACGCCACGCAAGCCTTGACCATGCGAGCGCAATAATTCCATAACGTCCGCGTGAGAATCGCGTACATGAATGATGCAGGGCAGGTTACAGGCACGTGCAAGGTCAAGATGTGTACAGAACACAGCACGCTGCGTGTCTCGTGGCGAGAGCATGCGGAAATAATCCAGACCAAATTCGCCGATAGCAACCACCTCTGGCTCCTGTGCCATGACACGAAGCTGCTCTCCAATATCATCGTTATAGGTTGTAGCTTCATGTGGGTGTACACCTACTCCTGCATAAACAATTCCAGGATGTGCCTTTGCAAGCGCGAGTGCAGCCTGACTCGATGGGAGATCGCAGCCAGGGTCAATCATGCGGGTGACACCACCATCAAATGCAGCTTGAATAACGGCCTCACGGTCAGCATCAAAGCGGGGGGTGTCGATATGAGTATGGCTATCGACAAGCACGTTTTCGGGTCCTTTCCATCAACCAGTACTGAGGTTAGTATAGTGTAGTAGATGGAGACATGTCAAATGATTAATTGTTACTCCAAAGGTGCAGACAGACTAGACCGACGCAACAGATTTATTTGTTGCATTGGTCTAGTCTGTCTGCACTCTGTTGTTATCTTCCTTGTTCTCCAGTAATATAATGTATCAGCAATTGTAAAACAGTAATATTTGGTGTGGTTGGAGTACTAAAAGTGAAAGGAAAATAGCATGTTAGAACTGCCTTTCTCTATTCCTGAACGCTTTCTTCCTGCGTATCAAGCTATTAAACAGCTTGAGCAACAAGAGATATATCTTGGTGCTTTCATCTTTGGGTCGCTGGCACGAGGGGAGACGACGCCGAACAGCGATTTTGATGTTCAGGTCGTTGTACATGAGGACAATCCCTGTCAAAACATCAATCACCCAATCATCAACGGTATAAAGCTTGATATTAGTTTCAGGTCCTTGCCTCAACTAAGAGTCTCCATCAACCAGCAAATAGAAATACGCGAAAGAGTTCCTTGGATCGCGGAGTCTCTTATTATTTTTGATAAAACAGGCGAATTGACAGCGTTGAAAGATAGCGCGAAGCAGGTAAAACCAAAAACAATTCTGCCAGGAGAGCATCAATTTATCCAGTTCATGTTCTTTCATAGCAACAATAAAGTAGAAAGAAATCTGGAGACGGATGCAATGACAGCTCTTTTAGCAATGCATGTTGGCCTGAACGAACTACTTCATTGGCACTATCAGTTGCAGAGGAAGTGGTGGGTAAGCAGTAAAAGACTTCTAGGGGATTTGCGAAACTGGGACTATAGACTTGCAGCGTTGGTAGAAGATTTTGTTGCTACCAATGAGGTACAAGCAAAATTTCAGTTCTGGTCAGCAATCATCGACCATATTTTGGAGCCACTCGGTGGTCGTCAACCTATTGCTGAAAATAATTGTCATTGCGATATTTGTCAAAGGGACCTAGCAACACTGCTCCTAGAGTTGTGAGACCGCGAGGGCTTTCAACAGTAGGGGTTTTTGGAGATCACAAAATGCCTGTAGTAGTCTGCTAATCTTCAAGTGATGGTTTTCGTAGGGACCACATTCATGGCGTCCTCGCCCAATTCATAGGGCGAGTTACCTGGTATATGATGAGGACTGCACATTGCTTCGCTCGTGCAGTGGACGCCATCAATTGGGTCCCTACGAAACATCCCTTCGCTTCTTCCCAAAAAACCTATTGTTGAAAGGACCGCGAGGGTCTTCCTGCTCTCCTTATTAGAACGCTACACCAAATTCGTCGTCCCTGTGAGCACAAGGCTATCGTTGGCAGTACAGGGAACGTGGCCGTTAGTGCCAATGGCAGCAGAGCTAATGTTGAATTTGCCACTGAGTGCTGTACCAAGCTTTGCGTTGAGCGTTTGCTGAATTTGCGCGTTGTACGAGTCGGTTGGGAAGGTAAACACTTGCAGTACGGTCAAGGTGGTACTTAACACGTTGACGGCAAGGTTGCCGCCTATCGCAGTAGGTTGTACCGTTGTAACTGCCGTTCCCAGCTTGAACGAACTTCCTAAGATAATGTCAGAGGTAACAACGATGTTGCTTCCCTGCACACTGATTTGCAGGTTTTGCGCCGACATGTTATTTTGACCGATAGGAAAGCTACCGAGACTATTACCCAAAGCCGCTAACGATGTTGCCGGTATCTCGACATAGGTATTGACACCGCTCGCTGAGACCATATGTGTCTGTTGCGAGACTTGCTGCTGCTGGCGCATAGTGCTGAGACTATTTGTGACCTGTCCTGTTTGTGTGGTAGGTGCCGCCGACACACCACCAAGACTGATAGGAACCTGTAGATTTACGGCCAACGCCGAATCGCCACAACTCGGTGTAGCGAGAATACTACTGAGTTGACCAACAGGAATATGCAAAGTTGTGATGGGGCCACTAACAAGCGTTGGGCTACCAGGAAGCGGTTGTACACTTACCTGCACAGTGCTTGAGTCAAGGATGCTGAATTTGATAAGCATGCTTGCATTCATTGGCTTTGGATCACCTGGATAAAGGCTGATACGCAACGATGCAGCAAGGCCGCCTTGTTGCGGTGCAAGTGATGTCAGAAGGGCGGTTGGTTGAATAACAGTTGTTGCCATTGTAGAGGCCCACCCTTGATCGACAGTAGGCAGCTTGTTTACAATAGCCGCGATTGCTGCACCTACTGCACTCGGTACCTGTTGATTTACACGCCCCTGAAAGATAGGCGACAAGGTGCCATTGGTCAGATAGATGGTTGCGTTCAGTGGCGTTGTATCTTGTTGAGTACGTATCTGGCGTGTAGCGGCCTTCACGGGTGTGACCACAAGTGCCGAGACGACCAGGGTGAGTAACAAGACCCAGCCTATGCGTACAGATATTTTATGGTTCATTGTGTATTTCCTCATAAAACGGAAATGATACATGAATTTTCTGTATGGGTCGGATGTGGTGATACATCAGACCCGTACAAAAGGTTATCACAATAGTTGATTGACATCGTGCATCCGGTTTAGTGTGGCAACAATTTGTTCAGGTCAATTGGACCTTTGAAACAGAACGAGATCGGTGCTGATTGTGCAGCAACTCCCTGAATGGGAGGTGCTTTAATCAAGAGTGTTAACAATTCGGTTCCTCCACCGCAACCAACAGTGGTGCTGGTATGAGCGGATACGAGTTGTGCTCCCTTGAGTTGTCCACGCAGGGCTGGCATGACCGCGCTCACTAACAACTGGTTCATGGCAACTTGCATCTGAGCTGCCGCATTTGGACCACTATCAATACCATCACGCTTGAGATGCAATATACTCAAATGTAAGTTTTGCTGTGCATCAACGCCTATGATGCCATCCAGTTCGAGCGGCATTACGCGATGAATGCCGTTGGCGTCAATGTGTAGATTGAGATTGAGCACAACGCCATCGCCAGGAGTCGGTGTAACGGCTAAGTCGGTTAATGCACCACTCTTGAGATTGAGTTGTGACGCGAAAACCGAGGTCAGCGCACCTGCATCCAGGCCGAGTTGTATCATACGTGGTCCTGCTATTGCTGTTGCCGTAGCCTTTGCAGGATTGCCTCCACCAAGTATTGTCGTACCTACCGTCGTAGAAGTATCTGTTGTGCCATCCGTCGAGTCATCAGGTCCGAACATAAAAGCCGCAAAGATGCCACCACCAATGAGCAGGAGGAGAAGCGCGGCACTGGCAAGAATAATCAGGCGACGCCGTTTGGGATTGCGCTTCGCTTTCGCAGGAGGAGCAGTTGGCACAATAAGAGGTGTCGCCTCAGAGCTATCAGTAGCAACAGTAGGTCCTTCTTCAGCGTCAGCAACGGCTACCGTTTTTGCTTCATGTATGTCTGTGCTTACTACGCCCATCTCACTGCCAGCAGCCACCACCGCAAGAGCCAGTGTAGGTTCCACTTCTGCTACAGGAGGCTTGCGGCCCCAGAGGAAGATCGCGGGGATAATCGCAGCCAGACACAAAATCATGGAAAAGAAGAATACAGCACTATAAACGGTATGTGCCGACGCGATAAGATGCGTGGCATACCCCTTTGACCATGCGCTAAATTGGCTCGCGGTCGCCGACATTGGCAATGATGGATAGGTCGAGGCCAGTTGCCGGAAGTAGGCCAACGCCCACGATGTCAGGGCTGCCAGACCAAGAATCATACCTACCATACGCAAAGCGGTCACGATGGCGGAACTAACGCCAGCTTGTGTCGCTTTGACTGCGTTGATAGCGGTCGTGCCAATTGGTGCAATCACGAGGCCAAAGCCAAAGCCAGCCGTGATAGTACTAATCGTGATCTGCGTCCAATCGACATTGATGGGCCAACGGCTCATCAGGTAGAAGCCAACGGCGGTAAAGAGCAAACCGAGAATACCTGTAAGACGGCTAGAGATGTGTTCACAGAGCCAGCCACCCAATATCGCGCCAATTGGGATCATCACGGTGAGGCGCAGAAGAGCCAAACCGCTATCAAGTACAGGACGTTGTAAGACAGTATCGACAAAAATTGGAATGTCTGCCAAGGCGATAATCAGTGCCATACCGACGAACAGGCTCACCAGCGACGTTGCGCTAAAGGAAAGCTTTTTGAAGAGACGCACCTCGACAACGGGCCAGCGTACCTTGAGTTCGACCAACACGAAGGCAATGAGGAAGACAACGGCAAGACCGAGCACGATAGGGTTGTTCTGCGGCGCAGGTGTATTCGCGACTGCTGGTCCCAGCGATGTGCCTTGTTGTGCCAGGCCAAGGCTCAGGCAAGTTAACGCGACACCTAGCAACAGAGCACCCAACCAGTCTATACCCTCACGTAACCGTGTGCCCTTCGGAATAAGCAGGTAGGCTGCAATCATTAGTCCAACGACAATTGGAATGTTGAGATAAAAGATATATTGCCAGCCCAGGTGTTGCACGATAACCGCACCATATAATGGACCTAATGCACCACCAGCCTCAGTCACAGCACCGATGATACCAAGCGCGAGACCACGCCGCTCTTGCCCATAGAAATCACTCGCAATCGCCATCGCCACGGGCACAATAGCACCACCACCAATAGCCTGAAAAAGTCGGGCCGCGATGAGCACAATCAGACCAGGAGAAGAAGTGTCAATACCGATAACACTTAAGAAGCTCAGGTCAAGCATCTCGCCCAACATAGGAGCGAGCGCGCAGAGAAGCGAACCAAGACCAAAGATTGTCAGACATACTAAGAAAATACGCCGACGTCCATAGATATCGGAGACGCGTCCCATCAAGGGCATCACGACCACAAAACCAAGCAGGTACGCGCTAACAATCCAGGCTGCATGGTCAAGTTGCGTAATTGGTACATGTAGATCTGTGATGATTTGTGGCAATGCCGTAACCACAACCGTCTGGTCAAGAGTGGTAAAAAAGACCGCGATACAGGCCAGCGTCAGTGCTGCCAACGCAACCTTTTGATTACCGACTCCTGTTTTTCCAGCAGTTGTTAATTGCTTGAATACATCAGTACGCTGCTTTGGTGCCTCCAGAGGTGGTTCAACCTGAGCGATAGGCTCGGCTGGCAGTGGGACAACTGGCAACTCTACAGATGCAACAAAGGGTGCAGCAAGAGACATCGTATCTTTAGCGGCTACGCTCGGTTTTGCCGCTCTATGCTTAAATGAGATGCGTTTGAAGAGCGATGTTTTCTCTTCACCGTCCTCTGGTAAATCAGAGATACCAGCTTCAAAGTTCGCAAACGTTCCAGCCTGTTCTGCGCTTTCAGAGGATGAGCCGAAAATAGACTGCGTACTTTGGGCATGGAGAAAATCTTTTTTGTGTAAACGCGAGGATGTTTCGCTATCGTCTTCTAGTGTATACATCTTCCCCCTCGTGAGTGATGATGATAAATGACGGATGAATGATTGTGAGGGCATGATAAATCAGACCCATACAGATGTAATTTAGAATTATATTTGTGGAGCAGTAATAGTTATAGGTTCGTTATAATTTGACATCGTGAATATACGCGTGGTTTGTGGTGTGTCGCCAGTTGCAGCCTGTCCTGTAACACTGACATAATAGGGCAGCGAATCGCCTTTACCGATACATGCAATCGCCTGTAACATAGTGCCAGCAGGAACTCCACCTCCGGTAAAAAAGGCCAGGTCTTTCGCATCGAGTTGTCCTGTGATTTGCCAGCAAGGGTTCCCATCAACAAGAGCTGAAGAAGGTTGGCTGACATTTTGTACCTTGCTCACGACAGAGATAATACCTGTATTCGGATTTGTGAGTGTGCGAGGGTCCAGAATGCCCTTGATAACACGCCATTGGCCCGTCACAGGGTCAGTAATAAATTGATTGTCACCAACACTGATAAGATTAACCGTGAGCGATTGACCAGACATAAGCACAGTGGCTTGTGCCTTCACTTTATCGGGCATAGATACGTCGCCATTAGCGGTACGAATTTGTATTTGGTCTTGCGTTACTGGTCCAGGATTTTGCACGTCCATAGTGACGTGGAAGGAGTTTGCCAGGCGAAAGCTCTTTTGCAGTGAGGTAAGCAACTGGGTCGTTGTGGGTTTAGGTGCATGTGCAGCTTTTGTGTTCACATTCGCATGCGTGGTGTGGTGTCTCCACGGCAAAGTGCAGCCTGTGACCAGCAGCATACTTGCCAGACACAGAACAAGATATGCGAGAGGACGTCCAAACGAGCCGCGTCCTCTACGTATTATTGGTACTGAAAACATCATAGATAGTGCCTCTTCCTACATGGACACGAACGAGCTTCGCGCCCCTACATGGACAGGCTCCATGTGGAGTCTGCCCGTTCTAAAAAAAGAAACGTGACCCCGTGTAGGTTTAGAGGGTGTTGGTACTTTGTGGTACAGAATAAGGCAAGATTGTGGAAGATGATATAGAGGTTAGGAATGGACGGAAGTTGTGGTGGGCGTTCGTGGGAAGAGGCGATGGTACAATTTCTTGTGCTTGCATTCAGTAATGTCCCTTTCATCAACCTGTTTGCCAGACACCTGTAAATGACGCCGACGCATCTTTGGTTATGAGACCCATTGTGTAGGCATGAGGTGGGAGAGCAAGCGTCAAAAGCTCAGGTCCGTCGAGGAAGAGCGTCAGGGTGTCGTGCTGATAGGTGAGACGGAGGGTATGCCAGTCATGCAGGTCAAAGGAATTGGGAAGCTTGTGGGTGAGGGTTTCGCTCGCAAGCGCACCACTACTTTCAACAACGAGGCTACTGTCCTTCGATGCGTCCTGGGTCAACCAGAAAAAGCATTTGTCTGTCTCGCTGAGCCACAACACAAGGCCAAGAGCGACTGGCTCATCAGAAACAGCGTTCAACTTCATTGTTGCCCCAAATTCACATTGCTCGTACTGAGAGCCTTTTAAGAGGTTGTGCGTTCCTGATAGCGAACTTTCTTGTACTAATGCTCCATTTTGCACATGCCAATCTACTGCATTGTCACTCTTTGAAGCATCCGTTCCTGAATACCATCCTAGGAGAGTAGGTGTGTGAGCATTGTTGAGAAACTCATGACGAAAATGATCGGTCAGGCTAATACCAGTGAAGGCCGCACTACACTGCTCGGTAAGTAAGGCAAAAGAGCGAAGGGCAGATGCAAGTATATTCTCCATGAGGTATATGCCATCGAACTGCACGGTAAATACTGAGCCAGAGGTAGCGATAAGCAGTTGATGCCACGCCTGCGGAGCACTCTCAGATGGAAGGGGCACCGTTTGTGTTGAGCCAGTACCATCACTCCAGGTAAGGTGAGCATCAGAGGTAATGGTGAGTCGATGCGGCGCATCAGCAGTGTCCTGAAAGAGAAGGCCATACGTCCCGTCCCCTGCCAGCAAACGGAGATTGACCTCAAGGAGCCAATTGGGACCCAACGGCTGTTGCTGTACGAGGAATGCGGACGCACGATTTTTATCTGACTGTACGACGGCCCCCTGTGACACATTCCAATCGCCTTCATGCTTCTGCCAACTCATGTTGAGTTCAGGATCATCAAAGAGATCTCGGAAACGTGGCATTGCGGGCGCGGGTTGCGGCGTGTAGGTTGGCGCGGCTGTCCACATCTCGTCCCCATGCCAGAAAAGACGATCAAGGCATGCATAGCGGTCAAGCATGTTAGATTGCAACGCGTGATACGCGATGTACTGCTCTGTGTTGTTGGGTCCAAGCACGAATGAGTTATGCCCTGGGCTGAGAACATGCGAATTGCCTTGTACCAAAAAGACATGTCCCGTTTTCCCTTGCCAATCCTGCCATGCAGTATCATGAAGTCCATCGGGACCCATAGGTACATCGGAGGTCGCATAACTGATGGCATAATTGTCGCGGTAGTAACACCCGCCCGAAAACATCTCATAGTATTTCCGACGATGACGTAAGACCGTTGGCCCCTCCACTGTGTACCAATCAATACCCCCTTTATTCGGGCGTTGTGCTTCATACAACTGCCACTCCTGACTTGGAGGTGTGACGCGTGTCAGATTGCCAGCGAGCGTGAATGGGTCAAGGAGTCGATCAACGGCGTTGCCGCTACCTACCAAGCCAGTAGTGGCGTCCAGATATTCAATCGTCATGTAGAGATAGCGTTGACCATCCTGATCTTGAAATACGTGTGGGTCGATGGCCCAAGGAGTTTGAGCACGAGTGAGGTCGCGTCCAGTATCAATAAAAGGTCCCTCTGGCGCGTCAGCGACCGCAACGCGAATACCAGCAGCAAATTCTTCATGTGTATGTAGCGCGTAGTACAGAAAGAATTGACCATTGTACATCGTTACTTCTGGTGCCCAATATAAATAATGTGGAGCACCAAAAGCGGTCATGGCATTGCCAATTTGACGCCAGGTGACAAGATCAGTACTTGTCAGAATAGGAAATACAGGAGTACCTCGCGTCGGTATCTCTTCCGTTTCAGTACCATAGGCATAGTAACGACCTCGTACCTTGAGCACAAATGGATCAGGAAAATTTTTTGACCAAAACGGGTTGCTGAATGTTGCTGCTCTGTTCATGCTCTCTTTTCCAATCTATGGTGTTATCTACTCGCCCAGAGGATGCCACGTTTCATCATTTCAAAGGCTTCTGGTGTCTCGAAATCGCGCATGACATGGCCGAGCGAAGAGTAGAAAACGCGCCCTTGACTCCAGCGTTTCTTCCACACGACAGGCATAACACAACCCGCAATCCACGGTGCATAATCACCATTAAAGGTGGTCGTCGCCAACACTTCATTACAGGGGTCAATATGCATGTAGTATTGTTCTGAATGCATAGAAAAATCGTGTAGTCCACTCGTGATAGGGTCGTCATGGTTGGTGATATGCACCTCATAGTCGATGATATTGCCGGGGTGCGCGACCCATTGACCACCTACCATAAACTGGTATTCGGTGCTGGTACGAAATGAGTCGCCCATGCAGCCATGCCAGCCAGCAATGCCTGTGCCATTTTTGACGGCGGTAAGCAGACCCTTTTCTTGTTCGGGTGTGATAGTACCCATCGTCCAGATAGGCACTATCACATCGGTGGAGGACAGTTTGCCTGCGTCAAGATAGGCATCTAGCGTATGTGACACTTCAACATCGTAGTCCTGTTCGCGTAGAAACGAGGCAAAGAGGTTCGCCCCTTGTTCTGGTTCGTGACCTTCCCAGCCACCCCAAACGATCAATGCAGATTTCTTCATGTCATACTCCCTCTCTAAGACCGATACTTTTTCATTATATGTTGCAGACGGTCCAATGGCAACGCATACGCGGTGCGACCTTTCCAGCCAATCAGCGTTTCGGCGACGGTCAAGGCATTGAGAATAGCCTCCTCGACCGCTTCCGCAACGGCTTCAAAGAAGATATCGAGGGAGTCATGCGGTATCATCTTGAGCGTGTAGGGTACTGTAGTGGGAACAGGGAGATGGTTGCCAGTGGCAAAGGCCAGGAAGATATCGCCACTGCCATTTGCACCAATACCGCCAACGCGTGCTAAACCTACCGTGGCGCGTTTCGCAAGACGGGTACATTGAATAGGCAAGAGTGGGGCATCGGTAGCGATAATGACAATAATTGAGCCATCATGAGTCTTTTCGAGCCACGGACTCGGCACGTGTTCAAAACCGATCTCGCGGCCAACAGGAACGCCATCCACCCGTAACAGGGAACGAGAACCATAGTTTGTTTGCACAAGCACTCCAAGAGTATAGTGACCATCGAGCGCATCAACGAGTCTTGAAGAGGTGCCGATGCCGCCTTTGAACTCGTGGCAGATCATGCCCGTTCCACCACCCACATTACCTTCCGCGACGAGTCCGCTTGTAGCGGCTGTTAAGGCTGCATAGGCATGCTCTTTTGTCACATGAAACGCGTTGATATCATTGAGCCAGCCATCCCATGTCTCGGCGGCAATGGGAAGGGAACCATCCCAACTACTCGCTATCGAGGCAAGCACACTCTCCGGTTGCGCTTGTTCCGATGGATAGGCAGCGATGGCATCACGCACGACGCCAACGGCATTCGTGTTGGTGATACCAATGGGGGTGTGCATCATGCCAGCTTCATTGACCCAAGCCAGACCTGTCATTTCACCACAGCCGTTAAACGAGAACGAGCCAGCAAAGGCATGATCCGTCCAGATCGCTCCATCACGTGGCACAATCATCGTGACGCCAGTGCGAGCCACGCGCGGAGTATCGTGGATAAGCGTCGTGTGTCCAACGCGTACCCCTGGCACGTCGGTGATGGCGTTATAGGGTCCGGTGGGGAGGCGTCCAATAGAAATTCCAAGGTTGCGAAGTCGTGTCATAGTGTTGCTCCTCTGTGTATAGCGTTGTCGTGTTTCTCGTTGTAACGTACAATAAAGTCAATTGTGTTTATAATATAGAAGAAGAGGGCGTGAGAAGCGGAAAGAATCCTATTTTCGTGCTCACCCCTTCCCATGTATGATACGATACTCGTGATACGATACTAGACAAAATGTATAGTGGTACAATAACGTGAAGAAAAAGTAGCATATTGACTGATGCATATCATAAGAGTTTCAAATATCATGAGAAAAAGTGATCCATTCTTCTCTGTGCATCGTAGTAAGGGTCAAGAAGACAGAATGGAGCGTCCACTATGACCTGTACTGAATTTGAAGAATTATCGGGTGCATATGTGCTCGACGCTGTTACGCCCGAAGAACGGGAGGCAGCGGAGGCTCATCTCGCTCAGTGTCCACATTGCACACAACTTGTGAAAGAGATGCGCTCGACAGTAGATTTATTGCCACTTGCCGTGGCACAGGTGGCCCCCCCACCTCAATTAAAGGGACGCATCCTGGCAGCGATCCAGGCCACCGCCGCCGCGTCTTCGCAATCGGCGCAAGATGTACCGATAGTGCGCCCTCTGCAGGCACTCCCACCTCTGCCGCCAATGAGGGAGAGGCCAACGGCACCAGTTCCCGTTCCCATGCGTCGTCGCTCGTCGGTGGCCCAACGTTGGGCAATGCCACTTGTCGCAGCGGCGGCGGTCTTGTTTTTGATGCTATCGGGTGTTTTAGCTACCTGGAATCTCTCGCTGCAGCACCAAGTTGTGGCCCTACAAGGGAATATGCTAACGACAACCACCTACACGATTAAGGGAACGTCTGCCGCGCCAAGTGTGACAGGGGAGGCGCAACACATCGTTGGAAAAGGTGTCGATGTGACGGTCATGACGGTTCATGGGTTGCCAGCGTTGCAGCATCAACAGGTGTATCAGGGTTGGGAGATTCAGGGGTCGCAGACAAAAAGTGTTGGATTGTTGAATGTACAGCCGGATGGAACTGCGACCTTGAACATTCCTGGTGATGTGAAGGGCAACGATGCAGTTGCGGTGAGTATAGAAAAAGGACCGACCGCAACACCAAACGCGCCGAAAGGCGAAGTGGTGGCAAAAGGAAGTGTTGTGTAGCGTTCGCAACAAAAAAGGCGTTGTAGCAGTGCTACAACGCCTTTTTTGTTGCAAATAATCAGGCATGCATACGGCGTTTAATGAGAAAAAGTATGGCATAAAAGAGTACTGTACCGAGCAGGGCACTGGCAAGAATAAATGGCATATTTTGTGCCAGGAGCGTGACAACATCATCTCCTGCGATGGAGCTAAGACTGTTACTCGTGGTGCAGTTCGAGACCCAGCCGTGTTGTTGTGCGGGTGCTGGTGTGGGGGTAGAAGGCACCGGCGTGAGAGTGTGTATCGGTCCACCATCAAAACGTGTGAGTGGAATGGTGGAAGCTCTACTGCTAGAATGAAGGAGAGGGGAGGATGATTGCGCTAGAGTGTCGGTGTGGAGCAAGGCTGTTTGACTATTGATGCCAGAGGGTGTTGTGGAGCAAGGGGGTGCGCCGGTGGTGGTAGCCACCGGCTTGGGTATGGTACCAACAACGACACTTACGGTCGGCGTCAAATCGGGTACGACGGTACTGCCAAAAGTGGGAACGGTGGGGTTCGCACGACTTAGTGAGACTTTCTGCTGTTGATGTTGGGACTCGGCAGATTTGCTGCTTATAACAAAAAGTAGGGATATACCAATACACATGAGAAAAAAAGTGAGGATGGCTTGCCCTGCCCTTTTTCTGCGGTCCTGATTCCATAAGGCCATAAGTGTGTCTAACATTGTTTGCTTGTATCCTTTCACGTACACGATTTGAGGTCGCTACCACATCTATCAAGTTTATTTGTTCACAGGGAGACCGCTGCCTTCCTCATTCCCCGAATGCGGCTGCCTTCCTCATTCCCCAAGTGCGGTTGACCTTCACCATTCCCCAAGTGCGGTTCGGATCTCCCTACGAACTTTTGGCAAAGGAGTGGAATTGGAGGTAGCATTGTTATTCGATGAACTCCATTTCGGTAGGACGAGATGGTGAGAGCGAGAGTGTTTCGATATCAGCCAGTTCGAGGGCTGGTTTGCCGGGTCGCGTTTGTGTTGCTTGCCGTATAGTTTGGGCAACGTATTTTGCTTGTGTTGTACGTGAAGGTTGAGTGTGACGTAGCGTGGGTTGATAGACTGGTGACGTAGGGGTCATAGAGGCCTCACGCTGGGCTTGTTGACGCTGGAATTGACGTAGAATACTATCAAGGTACATGGCACATTCAAGGGGACGCTCCATCTCGAAGACGTGGCGTTTTGACCAGTGATCGGCAGAGAAGACAATTGCGTTCCGCAAACGGGAAACGTGTGTTAGACGCGTATAGTCGAGCACAATTTGGCCTTTTCTGCCCAGGTAGATCATGCGGGTGCTCGTGAAGATAAGCCTACCTTGGTCGGTCGTGGTGTAGGTAAAACGGGCGGCTTGATCCTGCGAGGCGATAGGCGTCTCACTCGCTAAGGTTGCATTTGTGCAGTAGTGAGCGATCTCCTGGGGGAGTAGACGCAGCGGAACGGCGACCGAGGGAAGCGTGTCAGCCTCGGCACGGTTGGCAAGCTCTTGCACATCGAAACCATATTTGCGAATCGAACGATGAGCTTTAGTGCGCTGTTGCTCACGAGTATAGACGACATGCTGCTCCAGGTCTTGTAACCAAGCAGGAGCCTCTACTGGAGCGGTTATGGCCTCAGTATGTTCTTGCATATCTCTATGATGCGGCACTGCTATAGGTGTTAACTCATCGGTGGTTGAAGTAGCTGGTACACGCAAGGGCTGCGATAGTGGGTAACGGCTCCAACGCAACCGCGAGCTGATATGCTGGGTATCGGCGCAATAGGTGTCCAGATACTCGACAATCTTCTGAGCGTCTTGTACGGCGGCGATACCGCGTAAGATGACATCTTGTGCGCGAAAGCGTAGTTCCAGACGCACCGAGGGGATATTCATAACGGTACGATAGATAGAGCGGACGTGAACTAAATCCTCAAGTGCATAGAGAGTTCCGTCTACGTCGATACGGTCGTGATAGAGTACACAGGTACGCTTCCAGCCGTAGTTACAGGTGACAAGGGGCTTGCTATTTGGCCTATCTGTAAGAAGTTGCTTGTGTTGCATTCATCCTCCCATCCTCCACACATACATTGTTTGTGATAGATATATACGATCCTTTACCTTCTCTTACGTATGAAAACGACGCTACATGAAGGTGGTAACGTGCATTGATACATCCATGAGTGTATATTTTTTGTGAATAATGAGTGTCGAAATAGGAGAAAGAGGGTAGGACCTTTCAACAGTAGTTTTTGGGGAGGCATGAGGAAATGCCTGTAGGGACCGATTGATCGCGTCCGGGGTGGGGAGGGGCAACGTGTCGGCAACGCTCCTGCGCGGCAACGTGTGCCCATCCACCCTTGGACGCGATCAATCGGTCCCTACCAGACCTCTATATGTGGGGATAGGTGCTCTGTCCCCACATATAGAGGCAAGACGGAGGAATTATTTTTTGATTTTGCGGAGGAAGAGTTGGCCCAGGAGGTGCCAGATGGTGGGCCAGAGGTGCTCGGCATCCTGCAGTTCGTTTGGGTGTGGGGCCTGATAGGGGGCGGCCCAACGGTCGCGCACGAAGAGGTCGGTGAGGCGACGGAGCGTTGTTTCCCCTTGTGGGACCTGATGAGTCAACATAGTACTGTACTCGTAGGGGGTCTGCCATGCCTTGGGACCAAGGCCGAGGAAACGCGCAAGATAGCAGACACGCCAATACATACCGGCGATAAAAGTACTATTCTCATAGAGGCTGCGCCACCAGTAACGACCGAGCGCGGCAAGAAAGAAGAGTAACGAGAGTCCCAGGATGATCATAGAGAGCACGATCAGGATGGTTGGATTGATTGATACGATAGGGAACGCCGCCTTCGCTGGTGGGCGAGTCGTTGGCTTCTTGGTATGAGTTGGTGGTGGCGTTTTGGCAGGGTGGACTGTGGCTCCAGGTTTTGTGGGGGCAGGCGTGAGCGTTGGTGCGGGTGTAGGTTTTGCTCCTTTGATAATAGCTGGCGCGAAGCCTGGGGTAGGGTCGAAGCTGACCCAACCGTATGTTGGAAGATAGGCTTGTACCCAACTGTGGGCATCGTCTCCTTGCACTACCCAGACGTTGCGGCGAGCATCAAAGTGTCCATGACTGAAACCACTGACGACACGGGTGGGGATACCAAGTTGGCGAGCCATGACGCTCATAGCACTGGCATAATAGGTGCAATAGCCCTTGCGTGTCTGTAAGAGCCAGTCAACGGCATCGACGTTACTGGGGACAGCAACGTTGTCGAGGGAGTAGGTGAACTGATTCTGATCGCTCAAGTGTGTTTCAAGCATGTTGAGCGCAGTATAGGTATTGGTTGCGCCCTGCGTCCATTGACGAAGGGTCGCGGCTTCATTCGGCGAAAGGTCTTTCGGGACCTGGGTATAGAGTGCTTGCATATTGCTATAGTTGCTGTTCTTCTCCCAAAAGTCGGGATCGTCGGCGGGTAATGGGACATCTTTATAGTATGGTGAGTCCAGGGTGACGGCTGGCGGCTCAACCGAGGTTACGAGATAACGTTCGCCAACGGTGAGTGGGCTTTTTTGTGTCCAGACGGTCGCGGTACTATTGATGATACCATCAGAAGAGCCATCGGTGTAGACGGAAGTATCGACATCGAAGCCAACGGGTTGTGCGGGTCCAAAGATATAGTGCTTTATGCTTTCCGGTGGCTGCACTATTGTGACGCTGGTCGTTACCTGCACGGTGTCACCACGCTGCACATCTACGGGAAGCGGAGCGTTCGCGCTATAGGATTGGCTATCGTTATTACTGGTGGTTGAAGACCAAGTATGTCCGTCAAAGAAGTTATACGTGAAGCCTTCGAGCGTCGTAGGACCTTTGGTGGAACTACTGTAGTTGAGCACCTCACCTGTGGGCAAATGGACACTGCCGGAAATCGTGAGTTGGTCGCCGAAAAAGTTCGTGGGCGGTTGATAGGATTGCACGAGCGCACCTGGATTTTGTAGTGAAACGTGCCCATTGAGAATGTTTGTCCAGGCGTTATTGAGATGGTCCCAGAACGTTTTGCCACTTTGCGATTGATCTACGATAGGCAAAAGAGGGCTGAATAAGAGCACCGAAAGCGTGAGTACAGAGGCAACCTGCATACAACGCGTGGTGATACTTCGCATCCATGAATGATCGGTATGCAGTCCTTCGCGCCGCCATTGCAGAATTTGCGCCGTGAGATGAGTACGTGCGATCAAGAGGAGCAAGGCAGAAAGCAGGATGATAAAGAGGAGCAGAAGGTCCTGTTTTACATAGTTGAGATTGACGAGCATGATGGAGCAGTAGACGAACGCAACCAGCCAGGGAAGATGGGCGCGATAGATAAGCCAACTCCCGAAGTAACCAAGAAAGAAGCACAAAAACGAGAGATAGAAAAAGAAAATCATTTGCTCGCTATTTGCAAGTGTGCTGGCACTCAGTCCCCCCAGGATGACCGCACGCAATCCTGCGAGCAAGACGAGCCAGGAGACATGAAATGCGATGACGCTGGTCAAGGCGACGGAGAGCCAGTGCCCAAGTAGGCATGCTCCTATATGCAGAAGAGATTGTGGCATACGCGGTGTTTTTGCGACCGCGAGACCGGTAAAGAGACCGACAATTGGGCTACAGAGGAGGACCATGCTGTGATCCACCCAGTTCGCGGCAATGACGGAGAAGGTAACACTATAGACGGCAATAGCTAATAAGAATAGTACGAACCAACCTTCTGCTGGCGCAATGATGGGTTGCGCGGGCGCAACAGGACGGCGTACATACCCAGATGTCGATTTATTGATAGGGTAGAAAGAAGAACTCTTTTGTTCAGACAGACGACGATTAGGATCAGCAACACTCGACCGCATCAAACACTCCTCTAGTACAACAACCACATTGCTCTTGTTGTAAGTATATCTTCTATTGTAGAAGAAAACATGGTATTTGCCCACAATTAGTACAAATCTCTATTTGGAGCCTAGGTAAATGAACGAGAGAGTGTGATACATCAGACCCGTACAGGGGTGAGATTACTATATTTATTTATGGGCAGCGTTAGGTGTTTTTTCATTCATATAAGAGAAACCTTGATGCCACAGAAAATGGGAATGCTCAACCTTTAAAGACATATTTTCATGATGATTGCTTTAAAGGCTGAGCGCGTTCACTGGGAATAGTGAAATAGAGTTCCTTTTAGACGATAGCCTTGTCTAGGTTTTTGAAGAAAGCACCTAGCGAGGTTTTTGTGATGCCTTCACCGATGGGGTTGTTAGCGAATGCGATGGGACCATCGAGATCGGCACTGGCGTCGTAGGAGAGCGTGGAACCGTCGGCTTCGTCGGTGATGTTGATCTGGCTGGTGGCATCAATTGAGCCGCCGGTACCTTTGGTTTGGGTACGAAGGACAAGGTGATGTGGCTCTTGCCGTTGCGCGATGTCGATAATGACGCCGTATGGTCCCTTCAAGCCGGGTAGAGGTGTGGTGAGATTTGCCATGATTTGGTTGGCGTCAAGATATTCGACGGAACTACAGCCAGGGATGCACGACTGGAGCACGTGAGTGTCAAGGATGGCATTGAAGACTTGTGTGCTGGATGCCTTAAATTTATGTTTGCCGTTCAGTTTCATGAGTGACCCTTTCTAATACTGGTGTCTGCGAGGAAAGCAAAGTATATCTAACAAGTAAAAATATGCTAGAGCTATATTATAAACATTCAACGAAATATTTCAATATGTTAGGACTTTTGAGGTATGGTATGAATTTTGTGTAGAACTTGATTACACAAGACAGAAGGGGACAGACAAGGACACCCGCAAGGTTTCTATAAGAAACAAGAGCGGACTTAAAGGGGAAAACAGTACGTTGATGGTGAGCAAGGACATTCCCTTGCGGCTGCCTGATTTCCGTTCATAGCCTAAAGTCCGCGCCTTTCGAGAAATAGTTCCGAGAAACGTATTGCAGGTCTATGAAACAGGGGCTATTGAAGAAGCGTGGCTATCCGATAGAACATAGTGCGGCATGTACGCAGCGGAGAGAGTACGCCTGACGCGCCAGATACGGCCGAATTTTCAAGAGGAGACCTCTTGCGCGTTCTGATTGCTTACGAGGAATATTGAGCAGTAGGGATGAAGCAGTAATCCACAAAATGGATGAAGACGTATTCTCTTATAGAAGCGTGCAAGACACATGCATCTCATTATTCTTAGTTTTTTTGTATATGTAAAGGATACGTTGATGACTAATATTCAAAGAACTGTTGCACTTGTTTTTGGGGTTGTTTTTCTTCTGGTTGGTATTCTAGGATTTGTGCCAGCATTGACTCCTGGTGGAGCATTACTGGGTCTTTTCATGGTAAACGGAGTTCATAGCGTTGTCCACCTGCTCTTCGGAGTTTTGGGGATTGCGGCAGCTTTCACAGGTTACTCTCGCGTATACAATAAAGCGGGTGGCGTGATTTACCTGGTGCTTGCACTTGTTGGTTTCATTGCGTTGCTTGGTGTAAATGCATTGGCTCCTAACGGTATGTTGCTTGGGTTAGTGATGATCAACATGGCTGATAACTTCTTGCACCTTGTGCTTGGGTTGGCGATGGCATTCGTTGGCTTTGGTATCCAGTCTTCTCGCACAGTTCCTCAGCGAGCGTAAGTAAGGGTTCGCAGAAACGCGATAGACATTGTTTGACGACAAAATGGAGGCGAGACCACGAGTGTCTCGCCTCCATTTTGTATTCTGATGTTATGCAGCAAGCCAGCCGTTGTCGGCTGCTAGGATAGCACCGTTGATGAAGCTAGATTCGTTGGAAGCGAGAAACGCGATAACGGCTGCGATCTGTTCTGGTTTGGCAATACTATCTCCTGCTGAAGCTTGCACCATTGCGATCACTTTCAATAGGCCCTTTTGACGAGGAACACCACTTCTCACTCCAACGCCTGTTTCGACACCACCAAGGCAAACCGCGCTGCAACGGACACCTTTATGTAGTCTTTCATCTCCCGAAAATCAGAGGGGAGTTAGACACTTTCATTACACAAATCAAAAGCTTGTTTGAGGGCAACGATTGGGTCGCCTCGTGGAATGAATTCTTGTCCGAGGTAGCCGTTGTAGCCAGTTTCGAGCAGGGCACGGATAATTGGTGGGTAGTTGATCTCCTGCGTCTTGTCAAGTTCGTGACGACCAGGGTTGCCAGCCGTGTGATAATGAGCAAAGAATTCAGAGGAGGTACGGATGGTACGGATGATATCACCTTCCATGATTTGCATATGGTAGATGTCGTAGAGCAGTTTCACACGTGGGGAGTTGACCATGCGGCACACTTCGATGCCCCAAGCGGAGTGATCACATTGGTAGTCAGGGTGATCTACTTTGCTGTTGAGCAGTTCCATAACGAGCGTGACACCAGCTTCTTCTGCTGCCCCAGCGACATGGGATAAGCCTTCGGCGGTGATCTCGGCACCCTCATGGTTGTCCAGCCCAGCGCGGTTGCCGCTGAAGACGATGACATTGGGGATGCCCCAGTGGTGTGCTTGCTCGATGGTGGTACGAATCGTATGTTCAAGGGAGGCGTGATGCTCACGACGGTTGAGTCCTTGCTCAATGGGGAGGCCGCCATTGGTCGAGGCGATAGTCAACCCGTACTCTTTCACGAGCGGCCAGTATTCTGGCTCCACGAGTTCCACAGCCGAGTAGCCAATGTCGGCGGCGGCGCGCAGCAATTGTGGAAGGGTCATTCCAACAGAGGTAAAACACCACCAGCAGACGGATTGTTTGAGAGAATGCATACGAGTCCTCCTGGGGAGCATGATAGGGACAAACTCTGTCCTTACTATACACGTATTGGGGCGGTTTTGCCATGTGATAACGCTGGCGTCTAAAGTCCAAACTGCTATGTGTTATTTTTCACCAAAGGGATAGCGAGGAACGTACAAATCAGCAGCGCATTCATTACGTGGGCATTTGACAGATTTGTAGTGACACGGTACAATCCAGGTGCTGGAAAAGGCTGGTCGGTATGGTAAGCCCGACCGACTCTCGTGGCCCCGTGAGAGTATACTGTTCGACGCGTAAGCAGCAGGACCCACAGCATATTCAGGGTCGTTTTGTGCCTTGATAGTATGGAGGTCCAAATGCTCATCAGTGCTTGTCTGCTTTTCATTCTTGTGTCACACCTTATCACTCTCCTTTTGGACGTGAAAGAGGCACTTGCAGTGTGCTCATTTGGTGAGCACGGGACTCCATTGGAAACGTATATGGAAGGAAAGCATCATGAGTTCACCAGAAGAGACTCCTCAACAACTTTCACTGGAGGGTTTAACACTACGAGTCAAGGATGTAGAAGCGTCGCTGGAGTTTTACAGCAAACTTCCTGGTATTCAGGTGGTGATTCATCGGCCGGGCGTTTTTGCTCTGATCCGTATTGGGACCGGACGCCTAGGATTGCTTCAGCAGCCGTCAGCGGCTCCGTTTCATCTTGAATTTGAAACGACGGGGACGCTCGAAACGCTCTCACAGCAGTTGCGAGAGGCTGGTATGGATCATGTGAAGAAGCCTGCCCAGAAACAATGGGGCGAGTTTGATTTCACGGTGCGAGACCCCGATGGCAATATGCTAGAATTCGATTCGACTGGACAGCCGCAGATGTGGGAAGGGTGAAGTTAAGAAGGTGACAAGGGTAAGCACTGCCTTTCTCATTCTCCGAATGAGAAAGGCAGTGCTTACCCTTGTCACCTTCAACACGCCGTTATCGGTGTGCGTGGTGATACTATGGTGTAGTATTAAATTGGAAGGGGAATAGTTTTATGACTGCTGAACATGAGAAGGATGCCATCGGAAAGCGCGAATTACTTCATACTCGCTCTTATGATGCACACGTAGGTATGGATGATGAAGTAGGCTCGACAGTGGTAACACTCTCCTATGAAGATAAGGACGAGCCAGCACGAAGCATTACGGTGTGTATTGCTCCTGAACTAGGAAGTAACATGTTTCGTTTCCGAGTGGGAAAGTACGATATTCTCCACTGCGACTTGGATTTGCTCAAACGTCTCGCGTTTACCGGTAACTTTGTGCTTTGGCCGATCCCTAATAGGATGAGAGACAAAATGTATACGTATCAGGGTCAAAGTTATTCGCTTAAAGGAGTGAAAAGACCCTATGAGGATGCTTTTTTAGTGCATGGACTCGTGCTTGATCAGCGGTGGCAGTATGAGACGCCTCTCGTTGGGCAGGATTTTGTGAGTGTCACAACATATATTGATATTACTCCTGAGAGTCCTTTTTACGCTGGATATCCGTTCGAGAGTAGACTTTCGTTGACCTATGTGTTGAGGAAGAACGGAGTCAGCATTCAGTATAGCGTACATAATCGTGGCACAAAAGACCTACCGTTTGGTTTTGCGTTACATCCCTATTTTTCAACGTTATCGGGCAAGGACACCACCTTGATTACGATACCCGCGAACTCCGTTATGGAAGCGGACGAGACCCTGCTACCAACGGGGAGAATTCTTCCGCTCGATGGCATTATGTACAGCATGTTTGACTTGCGCCAACCCGTACCCATCTCGCATTTGAAGTTGGACCATGTATATACAAATGTACATAAAAATGCATGTGCGATTATTGAGTACAAAGAGCAAGCAATGCGGATTCTTATCACCGCGTCAAACGAGTTTACCCATACCGTTGTTTTTACGCCTCCGCCCGAAGTAGATGGCCCGTTTTTTTGCATTGAACATCAGACGTGTTCGACCGATGCTCTCAATCTGTATGCACGAGGTCTTCGTGAGATGGCTCATCTTTTAGAGGCGCATCCGGGTGAAAGCTGCACCGGCTTTATAGAGTATGAAGTTGTGTTGTAGCAGGAATATAACAGAGATATTCTCAATAAGTGAGTTAGGGCACTGAGTGCCCTAACTCACTTATTTTATTCTCATTTCTATTTTTTATATATTTTTAAGACAATTTTCTTCTAATTATTTAATTTCATTCAATACAAATAGCAATAAATTCCTATTGATATATTTCGATATTTAGAATATCATCTATGAAACCTTTCTTTGTAGCAATAGATAAATACACTCATTGATTTTCTGTTGCGATATGTGAAGGTTTCATAGACAGACGCACATTCCTCCTACAGCCTGAAGGCATGTGGGTCCCCTGAAAGGATTTTTATGGAAGAGGAACAAGGTTCTCTTTATGGAGGCGTAGCTGTGGTGGAGAAAGGTGCCTATCCACGTATAAGTGTGGTTGTGCCAGCGAGGAATGAGGCAAAAAACTTGTGTTATGTATTGCCATCCATTCCCTCTATGGTTGAAGAAGTTATTCTGGTTGATGGGCATTCATCGGACGATACTATTGAAGTTGCACGACGACTATTACCGTCAATTCGTATTGTGACGCAAGAGGGCAGGGGTAAAGGGGATGCGTTGCGAACTGGCTTTGCGGCTTGTACGGGAGACATTGTTGTGATGCTTGATGCTGATGGGTCCGCGAATCCGAAAGAAATACCGCTTTTTGTAGGAGCATTATTAGCTGGTCATGATTTTGCCAAGGGTTCACGTTTCATCAAAGGTGGTGGTAGTCATGACATTACGGTTATGCGCTATTTGGGAAACTTTCTGTTAAATACGCTTGTGAACATTCTCTTTTTCGCGAAGTTTAGTGATCTTTGTTATGGCTACAACGCCTTCTGGCGGCATTGTTTAAAAGATGTAGCCATAGAGTGCGATGGTTTCGAGATCGAAACGCTCATCAACTTGCAGATGCACAAGGCCAAATTCAAGGTGGTTGAGGTAGCAAGCTTCGAGCATCCTCGCATATATGGAGAGAGCAACTTACGGACATTTCATGACGGGTGGCGGGTGCTAAAGACGATTTTGAGGGAGTGGCTCTCTATCAAAACAGGAGTACGTAGAGAGAATGCACCGCTTGTTTCTGTGGAAGTGGGAGAAGAGTAGTGTTATGAGTCAAGAAAAACTTTCTATCTCCGTCATTATCTGTACATATACCGAGGCAAGGTGGAATGATCTCGTTGAAGCAGTGTCATCTTTGAAGAAGCAAACGTATGCAGCCGAGGAGATTCTTATCGTTGTTGACCACAACGTGGCACTGCTACAGAGAGTTCGGACACATCTTACAGATGTAGTTGTCGTCGAGAATACGGAAATACGGGGACTCTCTGGTGCTCGTAACAGTGGGATTGCACGAGCAAAGGGTACACTTGTGGCGTTTTTGGATGACGATGCGGTAGCAGCACCGAACTGGTTACAGTTACTGCATGAAGCGTGTATGCAAAACGACATTGTGGGCGTAGGGGGAGCAGTTATTGCAGACTGGCAAGGACATCAACCGGACTGGTTTCCTGAAGAGTTTCTTTGGGTTGTTGGTTGTACCTATCGAGGAATGCCACAACAAGGCACAACGATACGGAACCCAATTGGCGCAAACATGGTATTTAGAAGAACTATTTTTCACTACATTGATGGATTTAGATATGAGATTGGACGTGTCGGGGCGCGACCTATGGGGTGCGAAGAGACAGAACTGTGTATTCGCATTGCTCATTACTGGCCTGATAAGCGGTTTCTTTACGAGCCGAAAGCGGCTGTTGTGCATAGAATCCCGGCAAAGCGAGCGACATGGAGCTACTTCTGCTCACGTTGTTACGCGGAAGGACGCTCTAAGGCAACAGTCACACGCTTTGTCGGTCCCCATAGCGGTCTTGCCTCAGAGCGTACATACGTTCTTGGCACTCTTCCGCAAGGAGTTATCCATGGTGTGGTGGACAGTTTACGGCAGAGAAACGTGACTGGCTTACTACATGCTGGTGCTATTGTTGTGGGGCTTCTTGTGACGGTTGTGGGTTATGGAGTTGGAAGTATTTTCTCACAGGTGTCGCGGCCAGTAGAAGACAACAGGATTAGAGAGTGGGGGCACATACCTACCGTTGGAGGGGTTTTATGATAAAGCGAAGAGAGGAATTTCCTGCTGAAGCGCAAAATTCTCAGTTTGCGCCATTACGTGTGTTGCAGATCGAACTAAGTCAACCACTACCAGATATAGCTACTGATGACGAAAAAACTGGCAAGCAGTACAAGGGAGCACTATGTATTGTTCTTATTCACAATCATCCTCTAGGAGTTGTAGAGTTGCAACTGTATGATGCTATTACCTACGCACATGAGTACGCGCCACGTATTTGGGCTGCTCTCCATGTACAGCTTAACGAGCATTTACGGCACGATGGATTACCAATGGTGAGTAGCCTGAAAGAGGTGTGCAAGAAAGGTTTTCTTACGCCTTCCTGTGTTGAGGGACGAGAACAATTTTATGCTCACGCTCCCTTTGTAAGTGTGGTTGTTTGTACACATGATCGTACAGAAACACTATCGAAATGCCTAAATTCTTTGCTACAATTAGAGTATCCGAAGTACGAAATCATTCTTGTTGACAATGCACCAAGTACGCTCGCAACAGCGAAACTTGTACAAGGCAGTTATGGCGATGTCGAAAGGATACGTTATGTGCGCGAGGATCGCTCCGGTCTTTCGCAAGCGCGAAACTGTGGTGTTAGGGCGGCAAAAGGTGAGATTATTGCATTTACAGATGATGATGTGGTGGTTGACAAGTACTGGTTACTTGAACTTGTACGCGGTTTTAGAGCAAGCAATATTGTGTGTGTTACTGGACTTGTTTTGCCGTTGGAGCAGGAAACGCTTGCTCAATACACGTTCGAGAAATATGGTGGGTTAGGTAAAGGCTTCAGCGAAAAAACGTTCGATGCATCTGCTGTACATAGGCATCTTTATAGAGCGGGACTACTTGGTGCTGGTGCGAATATGGCGTTTACGTCTTCCTTTTTACACAGTATTAGAGGATTTGATCCTGCTCTAGGTGCTGGTAGTCCAACACGTAGTGCCGAAGAAACGGCTGTGTTCTTGCAAGTGCTTCTACGCAACTACTCGTTAGTATATACGCCATCAGCAATGGTGCTTCACATGCATCGCCGAGAGTATAGAGCATTATGTATGCAGGTGTATAACTATGGAGTTGGATTTACAGCATATTTAATAAAGGGTATACGAGAGAATCCCTGGCTCTTATCGGGTCTTTTGCCTAACATACTCTTTAGCCTATTTGCTGCGGTATTCGCTCAATCTCAATTGGAAGAGAAAAGAGTATCACATTCGTTACAGACGCTTAGCAGATTTGGGCGTGAGGGTATGATCTATGGGATATTCGCATATCTACATAGTCAACGGAGCGTGAGTCATAAAGATAAACTCCTAAGTTCTACTCAGAGTATGCAGAGTGTATCTGGGATAGACTACCAACCTGTACGGGTGACAGAGATTGAGCTGGGGCAACCTCTATTTCCACTTTCCACACTTCACGAAAAGACGGGAAGTCTTTATCAAAAACTGAGATGTCTTGTGCGTTTACATGGTCAGCCGTTAGGGTTTGTTGAGTTTCGTACCGATGAAAAAGAAATTCAGACAAGCGAGGTCGCTCGTCATATCTGGCATATGTTGGGTACAGAGATTAACCAACACTTGGAACAAGATGGTTTAGCAGGAATAACAGCACTCGCTGAGTGTGGACTTCCGCCTTCCGTTTTCGCGCAGTGTATGGAGGAGTGCAACAAATTTCTTGTAGAGGCTCCATTTGTGAGTATTATTGTGGCTACGCATGACCGATTAGAAAGTCTACAAGCGTGTATAGCAAGTCTTTTATCTGTCAACTACCCGCACTATGAGATTCTTATTGTTGATAACGCGTCTAGCACTACTGCAACTGCCGATTTTGTGCGACAAAATTACGCGAATATACAGCAGGTACGGTACTTACGGGAAGAGCGTCCAGGTGCTTCTTGGGCGCGTAATCGAGGTATTGAGGCGGCACGGGGGGAATTTATCGCGTTTGTTGATGATGATGTGGTAGTTGATCGACAGTGGTTAGTCGAATTGGTCAAAGCTTTTTCGAGTATAGAACATGTAGGATGTGTTACGAGTCTCGTGTTGCCGATGGAACTTGAAACGTTTGCTCAAGAGTGGTTTGAGGAGTATGGAGGATTTAACAAAGGGTTCAAGCGGCAAATTTTCGATATGAAGTTGTATCATCCCAAGACGCCTTTACATCCTTACACAGCAGGTCGCTTTGGTACAGGTGCAGGAGTAGCATTTCGAGCTTCCTTTTTACGCGATGTCGGAGGGTTTGATCCTGCACTTGGACCAGGGAGCATCGCTCAAGGTGGCGAGGACCTTACACTCTTTTTTCAGGTGATGCAAAGAGGCTACAGGCTGGTCTATGAACCAGCATCACTACTGTACCATTTACATCGCCGCGACTATGCCGACTTACGCAAGCAAATATACTGCTACGGAGTTGGGTTGACTGCCTATTTGACTCAGATTTTGGTACATAATCCACAGCTTTTGTTTGATATTCTTTTCAGAATACCCTATGGTATCTTCTTTGCGTTCGATGCACACTCCACAAGGAATAGTAAAAAGTCGAAGGGGTATCCGCGAGAGCTAACAATGCTCGAACGAAAGGGAATGCTCTATGGACCCATTGCCTACTTACGAGGTAGGAGCATAGCAACGAAGGTACGCAGAGAGCAAAAACAAAGTAATCAGGATTGGGCTTGCAGTGAAGAGGTGGGAATGGTGTCATGGTAACACTGCCAGTACAGAGGTGGGTTAGAGCGAATAGCATTATGTTAACCAATGCAAGTTCGCTAATAGGTACAACAGCGGTCACATCGGTGCTGGGTTTTGCTTATTGGTGGGTGGCGGCGAGGCAGTTTCTCCCAGAGTCGATAGGTGTTGCCTCGGCAGGTATATCGGTAATGATGTTGCTTGGAGCCTTCTGTATGTTGGGATTAGGCACACTACTCATCACGGAATTGCCGCGTCAACCTGGACAAGAGGCATCACTTATCAGTACAGCACTGCTTGTGGTTGGCGGCGTTGGATGGTGTGCAGGTAGCTTATTTGCAGTTTTCGCACCACTGCTGGTACAAGGATTACAACCGTTAAAAGCAAATGCTATAGATATTTTTATCTTTGCATGTGGTGTCAGTTTGACAGCAGTCACGCTTGTTTTAGACCAAGCGTTGATCGGTATTTTACATGGGGAACTTCAGCTATGGCGAAACGTATTTTTCGCGCTCACAAAACTGGTCCTGCTCCTTGCAGTGGGTTACTGGTTAGCTCATAAAACAGGTATGACTATCTATGCAACGTGGGCAATAGGAAATGCACTTTCGCTCACACTTTTACTGGGAATCGTTGTACTCAAAGGGAAAAAGCCTCTTAGTACATATATGCCACGAAAAGCGTTGTTACGGAAAATGGGCTTTGCCGCGTTGAAACATCACTTGCTCAATTTGATATTACAGGCACCAGCACAGGCATTACCAATAGTCGTGACGGCTCTACTTTCTGCCAGAATGAACGCATGGTTTTATGTTTCCTGGATGATTGCGAGTTTTGTCTTTGTAGTGCCAACAGCCCTCACTACGGTACTCCATGCTATGAATTCCGCCCAACCATCAACGTTAGCACATAAAGCTCGCGTAACTATGGGTCTTGCCCTACTAACAAGTATCATAGCAAATGGTCTTTTGCAGTTTGACACGAAGCAAGTATTAGGCTTGTTTGGTGACTCGTATGCAGGACAGGCGACGTGGTGTCTCCGTATTCTGGCATTAGGAGCATTCCCACTCATCATCAAGAACCACTATATTTCGATATGTCGTATTCAAGATCGTATAGGGCAAGCAATGTTTTCCATGCTTCCTGGTGGTGTGCTTGAAGTAGTAGGAGCGATACTAGGAGCGCATATAGGGGGCTTAACGGGTCTTAGTCTTGGCTGGATTGTGACAATCGGAATTGAGTCACTCTTCATGATCGGTACAATATATAAGGTTGTCTATCCTATAGAACCTTCCTTGATAAAAGAGCAAGCTACGGCAGAGATGCAAGCGGTCTGGCTGCTTGAGACAGCTATACAGCCAGCTATTGGACAGGGCTACACAGGAGCGTTCTGGCTAGAAGATACAGCTAAGATGGTGACGGTAAAGAATAGATATACGGACGTGAATAATGAGGACAGATCAGACCGTGTATTCCGTTTAAAGCCTCCTAAGTTACAAAAATATGATTATCTGGTATGAAGAATAATTTATTTTTAACTTTAAAAGAGATGGAAAGGCGTATTTGTGGGACAATTGAAATATATGCATGAACCCGATATGTTCAGTATGGGTACTGCTGTTGTGTGGCCGCAACAAGTGCCAAAGAGAAGACGGCTAAACACTATAGATATGGCTACAACATTACTTTCATTCGGCAGTCTTTTTATCTGGCTGTTCGCGCTCAAACAGATACATATAGAGGCAATGAATGATCTTGGTCTGGTTTCTGTATTTTCACCACTCATGTTTCTGGCCCTGGGCGCGCTTACAATAAGCTTTTGTCTCGCTTTACGCCAGCCACGAGTACAAACGCTGATTATCGTGCTTCATCTGCTCATACTCGTGTTTATGCTTTATAATGTTTCCACGTTGATTGAACAGGCTCCACGTTTTGCCGTTGTCTACAAGCATGCTGGATTGACTGAATATATTATGCGTACTGGTTCCGTTGATCCCAATCTGGATGCGTACTTCAGTTGGCCGGGCTTCTTTGTCTTGAGTGCCTTTGTCACTGAGATAGCGGGATATCATAGTATACTTGAGTACGCGGTTTGGGCACCACTTTTCTTTAACTTGATCTATTTAGGACCGCTCTATAGTATTTTGACGACCGCAACAACGGACAAACGTCTGATCTGGCTCAGCGTCTGGTTTTTTTATATCACGAACTGGATTGGACAGGATTATTTTTCGCCGCAAGGACTGAACTACTTTCTATACCTGGTCATTATGGCAATTTTCTTAAAATGGTTTAAGATACCTTATGTTCCAACCACACATAGTGCAAGGAGACGATGGCTCGTATTCGGGCGTTCCTCACCTTTAGTATGTGAGATTTATGACTGGTTTACATTACCAGACATGCTTTCTACATCGAGTAGTCAACGACAGAGGATGGCATTGTTAGCTATTCTGCTGTGTATTTTTGCGTTTGTCGTTTTTAGCCATCCTCTCACTCCATTTTTTGTGTTAGCAAGCGTAACAGGACTGACCTTTTTACGCCGTTGTGCCCCTTTCTGGCTACCTATTGTGATGGGTGTGATGACGATTGCCTGGATAGTCTGTATGACACAGGCGTTTTTAGTTGGACACGCTTCTATGGTAGTGGGAAGTGCTGGTCATGTAGGAGGTACCGTTTCCGCCAATGTCACAAGTCGTGTGGTAGGCAGCACAGAACATTCGTTTGTTGCTGAAATGCGGATTGTGATGACGATAACGTTGTGGATACTTGCATTTTTAGGGGGTGTTCGTCGCTTGCTTAAAGGAAATAGAGACGCAACCTATATGGTCCTTGCGGTTACTGCATTCCCAATAATAGTGGTGCAACAATACGGTGGAGAAATGTTTTTGCGCGTCTATCTCTTTGCATTACCTGCGATGGTTTTCTTTGCGGCAACACTCTTTTTCACCTCGCATCGGCTCTCTATACGTGGAATCGCTCCCTGGCTCACAGTAGCATTTATAGGCGTAAGTTTATGCTTAACGGCTGGATTTCTTATTACGCGTTATGGAAACGAGCGCGCAGATTACGTGACCTACGCCGACCTTGACGGTATGCAGTATCTCTATGACAATGCTAAGCCTCATGCGCTTTTCGTTGAGGCATGGGTTGGAGCACCCTGGCAATTTCAGGATTATGAGAAAGTCACTTGCACTTCATTGGAAGATGAAGTACCTCATGCCGTTGAAAATGGTGACACTCAGGCTATTCTCAATTATGTGGAACACCAAAAACGTCCTCAAGTATTTATCGCGTTCACACGCGCAGGGCAGGCTTCCAGTGAATTATACGGCGGTTACTCACCAGAGGTCTTGAATAAGCTAGAGCATCTGCTATTGAAGTCTGGCAAATTTAAGCAGGTGTATAGCAACACCGATGCACAGATATTACTATTTACGGGAGGGAAAGAAAACAGATGATGCGTACAGGATGGATGTGGCCCTTCATTATTCTTCTTTCAGCATTAGCAGTTTGTGTGTGTACGTTTGTGTATCCGAGTATGCTCCTACGTCCGCTCATTGCGATGTGGTTTTTGTTTGTTTGTCCTGGAATGGCATTTGTACGCTTACTCCGTCTTGGTTCGACGATAGCTGAGTGGTCAATCGCCGTTGCATTAAGTTTCGCTATTGACGGTATTGTAGCAGGAGTGCTGCTCTACATGGGAAGATGGTCTCCTGCGCTTATTCTTGTTATCATAGTAGGTCTTAGCGCAATAGGAGCGTTCCTATCCTTGTTTATATATGGAGTACAGTTACAGCATATGGTTACGTGGGAAGTCGATGAGGAATTTGGCTGGAAGTAGAGAGCCAAGAGACAGTAGTGTTGAAAGCAACGTTCTGTAGTGAAGGAGCGACGCTTTCTCTTTTTATCACGTCGTTTCTGGCACTTTGGATGAGGCTTGCTCCAAGCGGCAGGTCTCGCAACGTCCGAAAAGTGTCAGAGCATGACCCTCAATAGCAAAATTCGTTTGTTTGCCAATGGCGGCAAGTTGCTCTGTAGGCAGACAAAGATCAATTTCAACGACACAGCGGCACTGAGTACAGGTCAAATGATGGTGATGAGTGCCACTGCAGACACGATAATGATGTGTGCCATCGGCAAACTCAATACGGTCAAGCAAGCCCATATCGACGAGTTTTTCCACTGCACGAAAGACGGTGGCACGTCCCATCTTTGGCTCGATCTGGCGCAACTCATGCCAGAGATCATCAGTTGTAAAATCTTCTCCTTTATCAGCAAGTTGTACGAGACGTTCCGCAATGAGGCGTCGAGGGCGAGTGTTGCGTTGGCTCACCTCGTCAAACGCCGCGTAAATCTTTTCCGCAAGCATCCTTATTCAATCCTTCCATGAAACGTACTACAGAGGAGAGCATATATTCTCATTCTATCGCCTTTTGGTATTTCTTCTAATGATATATTGTATCATAAAAGAGGATGATATGCAAACAAAGAGGAAACGTAAGAATTTTTATTCTCTATTGACATCATGTCTCAATTACTGTATTGTATTGATATAGCGTATCGCTAAAGACTTTGTTTCAAATATGTGTTCCCCACTTTATCTTTGTATCAGGAGAGAAATAGTATGCTTTCATCTCGTGGGTCATTCCCATCGATAGTAATAAGTATTTTTTTGTTGCTTGTGCTTGCTGCGTGTGGTGCGAGTCCAGCGAATGGTGGTACGACTGGTAGTGGTGATGGTAGAACGGTGGAAGTGGTCGCGGCTGAAAACTTTTGGGGCAATATTGCGGCTCAGGTTGGTGGAAGCCATGTGCATATTACGAGCATAATTGTTGATCCTAATGCAGACCCACATAGCTATGAGCCGACAATCGCAAATGCACGTATAGTGGCTGATGCTCAGTACGTCATCTACAATGGTGCTGGCTATGACCCGTGGATGGACAAACTCTTGCAGTCTAATCCGGTTAATGGGCGGAAAGAACTCAACGTAGGCGAGTTCAACGGGAAGCATGAAGGCGATAATCCACATATGTGGTACAATCCTGATTATGTGACTGCTGTCGCAAACAAAATTCGTGACGACCTGAAAGGGCTTGATGAAGGCGATGCTTCGGCCTTTGACCAGTCAACACAGACATTTTTAACTACAGGTCTTAAGCAGTATCACAACACTATTGCGGCCATCAAAGCAAAATATAGTGGGACGCCAGTGGGGGCGACGGAGAGCATTTTTTCTTACCTTGCACCTGCGTTAGGGCTACACCTCATCACGCCCTACTCCTATCTCAAGGCAGTCTCAGAGGGGGAAGACATTACTGCCTCTGATGAGGCAACGGTTGAGCAGCAGGTGACGCGCAGACAGATCAAGATATTGATCTACAATTCGCAAAACACGCCGAACACCATCACTGCCCTGATTAACAAGGCGAAAGCTGCTAACATTCCAGTCGCAACGATCACTGAGACGTTGACCCCCGCGACCGCATCCTTTCAGGATTGGCAAACGACCCAACTACAAGGGCTGCAAAATGCGCTCGCTCAAGCAATAGACAAGTAATACAAGGTCAAGTTTACGTGCCAAAAGGAGATACTTTTCGTGATAAATTCTTCGCCCTCACCTTCAATTCCTGTTGTGCAAGTAAAAGACGCGTCAATTATCCTGGGGAATCGTACAATCTGGCAGGATGTAACACTCACCGTGCAAGCGGGGGAATTTCTCGCCATTCTTGGTCCCAACGGAGCAGGCAAATCGACGTTGCTCAAGGCCATTCTGGGGCTACTTCCATTATCTGCTGGCAGCATTGCTGTGTTGGGACAACCAGCACGTCGTGGCAATGCCGCGATTGGTTATGTTCCACAACGGCGGCATTTTGAGGCCGATGTACGGGTTCGAGGTCGGAGTATAGTACGTCTTGGCCTGGATGGTGGACAATGGGGGTTGCCTCTTCCCTTTCTTCAGCGAGACAAGGAGCGAGAAGCGACGCAACGTGTACAGGAGGCAATTGAGCTTGTCGGCGCTGCCGCGTATGCTGATCGACCGATTGGTGAGCTTTCGGGGGGAGAGCAACAACGTTTATTGATTGCACAAGCATTGGTGACACGCCCCCAAATCCTGGCATTGGACGAGCCGCTGGATAGTTTAGACTTGCGTAACCAGCAAGGAGTAGCGAGCGTGATTCGACAAATTAGTCGGGAAACGGGGGCGTCTGTCCTACTGGTAGCTCATGATGTCAATCCCATTCTTCCCGCCGTGGACCGTGTGGTCTATGTGGCACGAGGACAGGTGGCGGTGGGAACACCTGAAGAGGTCATTACAACTGAGACTCTTTCGCGTCTCTACAACACGCCAATAGAGGTACTTCGGGCGAGCGATGGGCGCATCATCGTGGTTGGGCAAGCAGACGAGGAGGTCATTTCTCATGTCGCTCGTGTTCGCTGATACTGCACCATTTTCGTGGAATCTGCTTACAGATGTGCAGCAGCTTTTTCATTATCACTTCATGCAAAATGCCTATCTTGCAGGGACACTCGTCGCTCTTGCGGCTGGTGTCGTTGGCTATTTTATGGTATTGCGCGACCAGAGTTTCGCGGGTCATAGTCTTGCCAATGTGGGTTTCGCTGGTGCGACGGGGGCGGCACTTTTTGGTATTCCGCCGGTGGTGGGACTGTTTGTGGCGGGATTGCTGGCGGCGATTGGTATTCAGACGCTCAATATTGCTGAACGTCAAAGTCGCCAGAGCGATATCGCGGTTGGAGCCGTATTCACAGCCTCACTCGCGCTCGGCTTTCTTTTTATTCATCTGTCAACCTCCGAGTATGCCGCGAGTGTCTACGACGTGCTATTTGGCAATGTACTGGGGATAAGCGATTCGGATGTCGGGGTGATTTTGTGGTCAACACTCTTGCTTATCGGTGTGCTTATCATCATTGCTCGACCACTACTTTTTGCTTCACTCGATCCTGATGTAGCGGAAGCACATGGCGTTCCAGTACGTGCGCTCTCCTTTGGCTATCTTGTCCTGTTAGCGTTAGAAGTTGCCATCGCGGTACAAGTTGTGGGCGTGTTGCTCATCTTTTCCTTGCTGGTCACGCCTGCCGCGATTGCCCAGATAGTCACGACGCGACCTATGTACGCGGTGCTCGTTGCAGTCATACTAGCACTGCTCTTCACATGGGCCGGCCTTGCGGCAGGCTACGCGTATCCCTATCCGGTAGGATTTTTCATCACCACATTCGCATTCGCAAGTTATGTACTGGTACGTGGTGGACGATTCGTGCGTACAGCATTACTACGTCGTCAACGACAAACACAATTGGAGGGAACGCGATGAGTTTTATACTCGCGGAAGTGTTGCCCCCGTTCACGCTCAACCTCTGGCAGGATGTGCAGGTGATGTTAGCCTACGACTTTATGCGTCAGGCACTGCTCGCGGGAACGCTCTTAAGTATTGTGGCTGGACTGGTTGGTTACTTTGTAGTACTCCGTCATCAAGCATTCGCGGGCGAGTCGCTTTCCGATGTTGCCTTTGCGGGAGCACTTGGTGGAGCAGCATTTGGCATCAATCCATTCCTCAGCCTGATAGTCACAACCATAGGCGTTGCGCTGGTCATGGGTGGATTTGGCGAACGGCTCCGTGGACGCGATGTAGCGATTGGAACGGTACTGGCATGGGTATTAGGTCTGGGTGTGCTCTTTCTTAGTTTGTTCACCACCAACGCAAGTGGTACCGGAACAGGCTTCTCAGGTGTGACGGTGTTGTTCGGCAACATACTGGGCACGTCTTCCGAGCAGGTGCGTACCATCGCGCTTGTCAGTACAGGAACGGTGCTTGTCCTTTTACTAATAGCACGTCCATTGCTCTTTGCCTCGCTCGATCCTGATGTGGCATCGGCGCGTGGGGTACCAGTACGTTTGCTAAGTTTAGGCTTTATGGTGTTGCTGGCAATCACGGTCAGTGAGGCGACGTTAGCTGTGGGAGCATTACTAGTATTTGCCCTTCTGCTCTTACCCGCAGCTATAGCTCATCACATCGTGAGTCGCCCTTTTGTAGCACTTATGCTTGCTGCTGTTCTTGCAGTTGCCTGTACATGGCTTGGCATCACTATCGGGTTCTACACTGGCTATCCCAGTAGCGTATGTATTAGCTTACTAGCCTTTGTGAGCTATGTAGGAGTGGTTGGAGGGAGTGGACGGCTCAGAAAGAGACTAGCGATGAGTAAAGGATAGTATGTCTATAGGAAAAAGATATGTTTGTAATTTGGAATGTATACGGTTACAGAGTATGGAACGTACTAAAATAGATGAGAAAAATAAGGATATGTTCTTCGGAAGCCATAGAATGAGCATAAAAAGCGTAAAAAGTTATCTATCATTTGTTCAAACGATAAGAAACATAAGTACGTGTTTAAGGACATCTTAGAGTATTTCTAAGGCCTTGATATATGAATAAAAGTAGGTTATTCTATGAACAGCAAATGCATATAGTTCTTTTCACCAAGTATGCAAATGATTAATACAATCAGAGAGCATTTGCGAAGAACTTTAGTTTAGGTACATGATTTAGAGAAGGAGATTTCTGAAATGCTTACAGCACTATTATTCTGGATCGTTGTTGGTTTAGTTGCTGGCTTCCTGGCAAGCCTCGTGATGCGCGGCGGCGGTTATGGTATTCTCGGTGACATCATTGTTGGTATTGTTGGTGCGCTTATCGGCGGCTTCATTATGAACGCGCTTGGTTTCAGTTCTGGCAATGGTCTGATTGGTAGCATCGTTGTTGCCTTCATTGGCGCATGTATTCTGATTTTCCTACTGCGTCTTTTCAGCCGTGGCGCGCGTCGCGTCTAACGTAAGACGTGTTTCTCACCATTTCCATTTTACACATACAAATACACATTTTATAACAGGTAAAGAAGGAGATTTCTGAAATGCTTACAGCACTATTATTCTGGATCGTTGTTGGTTTGGTTGCTGGCTTCTTGGCAAGCCTCGTGATGCGCGGCGGCGGTTATGGTATTCTCGGTGACATCATTGTTGGTATCGTCGGTGCGCTTATCGGCGGCTTCATTATGAACCTCCTTGGATTTAGCACAGGTGGCAACCTCATTTGGAGCATTGTTGTTGCGTTCATTGGTGCTTGTATCCTGATCGCTATTCTGCGCGCTGTTAGCCGTGGCACACGCCGCGTTTAACGTATGTAGGAAGCGTTCAAGCAAACTTACATTTTTAAAAGGGATGACCCAACAGTGGGCATCCCTTTTTTATTATGCTGTGCTTTTAGACGCGCACAGGTCCATTAGCCGTCCACCAAGTAAGTAGTTGTGTGTCAAGTTCGTAGGAGGCGCGAGCGGCTGAAAATTGTTGTTCGACATAGTGTTTGCCTGCACGAAGAACTTGGTGTTCATTCTCCAATGGTGGACCGAAATTCCAGCCATGTTGATAGCGAGCACGTAACCAACTCTGTTCAATGGCTGCATGTTCGTTGATGATAATTGAGTGGCATACCGTCCACACCTGTCGATCATCCTCATTGAACACAAGAGGTGCGGCTGGTGGAGCAGGGGGTGGAGACGTTGGAATTGTTCCTCCTAGCGCGGGAAGTGGAGCATGCATAATTGTACTTGCATAGGGCGCGTAGGTATCGTAGTACCAAAAACCGATGTAGCCGTAACCGTGCATCTTTGCGATGAAATCTGCAATTTGTATGGTAGCTACGCCTCGTTCTAACGAGATGATTGGAAGAATAGGCTTCAAGCCATTCTGCCCTTGCTCATGTGCTCTTTGGTCGAAGTATTGCCACTGTGGGTACACATAGTCTATAGCGGATTGAGCGATACCATTCCATTCGGCGAAGTAGACCTGTGGCAACCATGCATCCATGTAGAGATTGAGCGAAAGCAGAGGAACAGGATGATTCAAGGGATTCGCGTAGAGAGTTGGTAGCCAGAGACCGTCGAACAGGGAACGTACCTGTTGTCCAAAGCTTTCCGCACTTGCGTATTGGCCCATATATTGATCTTCGATATCGGGAATGACGGCACCAAAGACTTTGCCGATCCAAGCGGAAATCTGTGCCTCTGCTGTGATTTGTGCAGGACCAAATTGTGGCCCATAGCAATAGTGATAGGGGACCACGCGTAAGCCATGCTGTGTCGCAACCTGTTTGAGCATCAGGAGTCCGACATCATCGTACCAACGATTTGTGCCATCGGCAACCTTGGGGTGAAGTCCCTGGACGTTCCATGAGACAGCCTGTAGACAGACCTGTTCCCATTCTTCGCGTGTAAATTGTTGCAGACCAAACCAGAGCCAGCGACCAGTCAGCAGCGAGAGTGTGTGAGAAGTGTCGTTCATGAGATGAGGTATCCTTTCGTGAGGGTGGAAAAGAGGGAAGGCGTAATCGAGGAGGAGGAATTGATTACATAGACGAGAGTACCATATGTCAATGGAAAAGTCAATACTGTCTGCTTGCTTAAGAAGAAACAAATGATTGTATATTCTTGAACTCATGTATACATGTATATGCTTTATACATGGACAAGTGCTTTTAGTACCTCTATACTTGTTGTAAGCCTTATAATAGGTAGGTTGCCCCTTAGAGAAGAGAGGTAAGAAAAGCATGACTGAATTTCATCGTACACATGAGTTCGAGAACCAAGAACTCATACTGGCATCCCCTACTCATTCCGATTTTCGGTGGATTGAGGGTCGTCGTCACCTGCTCAACGCCCCTTACATGTTACCCAAAGATGGGCAGGAAACCAATCGGCTTGATATACAGCACGTGTTACTTTCCTCTCTTTTAGGTGGCAACATTGTTGCTCCAATTGAGAACCCAACCTCTATTTTAGATGTAGGATGTGGCACTGGACGCTGGTGTCAAGAGATGGCAACAACATTTCCACACGCGCATGTCACTGGAGTTGATATTGTCATTCCTGAGCAAGAATTGCCTCATAACAGTACATTTCTTGCTGGCGATATTCTGCAAGGACTACCTTTCGCTGATGAGAGCTTTGATGTTGTCCATCAACGCCTCCTGATAGGAGCTATCCCGGCTGAGAAGTGGCAAGAGGCAGTCAATGAGTTGGTGCGCGTAACTCGTGTGGGTGGTTGGATTGAGGTAGTTGAATCAGAAGGAGCGTTTCCCAACAGCGGATCTCATACATATCAGCTTTGCGAATGGCTTGTCAAAGTTGGTGAACTTCGTGGGATCAATGCTTTAATCACAAAAAAACTGAAAAGTTTCTTGCAGAAGGCAGGGTTAGAGAAGGTCACGACGAAAATGCTTCTTATACCTATGGGAGATCGCAGTGATCCTATTGAGAGTTTGAGTGCAGATGTTGTGCAAGCTCTTTTTCAATCGCTCAAACCGCTTGTTGTCACTCACTCGAAGGTCAGTGGAGAAGAGTATGACCACCATCTCTCGCTTCTCTCGAAAGAATGGGAGCAATACGGTACGTGCAACCCCTACTACATTTTGTATGGTCAACGCACCAAGTAAAAGAAATAAAGTATCATAAAACATAGAGCGACTCCTCTTCTCTTGTAGTAAACCTATCCTTATGGTACAATACAGTTCGGGCGAGGACAGTGGTCCCCGCCCGAACTTATGTGAGGAAGCGATCCATAATGGATATTACATGGTTAGGCCACTCCTGTTTTCAGTTACGTGGCAAGAATGTGACAGTGGTCACAGACCCTTTTTCTACTGAACACGGTGACACGGGACGGATGAGTAAGAGCAACGCCTCGATCATCACCGTGAGCCACAATCACCCTGGACATAATTTTGTTGAGGGTGTTTCCGGTGTGGGTGGTAAGGCACCGCGCGTGGTGAGGAGTCCTGGTGAATATGAGATCAGCGACGTGTTGATTACGGGAGTTGCCTCTTATCACGACAACAAACACGGCCAGGAGCAGGGACGTAACACCATCTATATCATTCACATAGATGATATCGCGGTATGTCACCTGGGTGATTTAGGACATACACTACAAGAGGAGCAACTTGAAGAGGTGGCTGACGCGGACGTATTGTTGCTCCCTATAAGTGGACAGCATGGAATCAGCGTATCACAGGCTGCAGAAATTATCGGACAGGTGGAACCGCGTTTCGTTATTCCGATGCATTATCGTCCTATTGCGGCTGATGAGGCGAGTGGTGAAACAACACCCCCCCTTGACAAATTCTGTCGAGAAATGGGCATAGACAAAAATAACGTTCAACCTAAATTTACTATCACTCGTAACACCTTAACAACCGCCCCTTCCGAACTACAAATAATCCTGCTCTCACCACGATAGTCACGAGAGCAGGATTTTTTACGTATAAAGGAAGAGCATCGTTTTTCTTACGCACTCCACATATATATGAAAGGCATAGTAGTATGTGGGTGCAGGCACGACGGCAAGGCTCCGAGTGCAGGAGGATTTTTTATGTCAAAATTTATCTTTGTAACAGGTGGTGTGGCCTCTTCGGTAGGGAAGGGTATTACGGTCGCATCACTGGGTCGTCTCCTCAAAAATCGTGGAGTCTCCGTCTCACTTATGAAATTGGACCCTTACATCAATGTCGATCCGGGTACCATGTCGCCTTATCAGCATGGCGAAGTCTTCGTCACGGATGACGGAGCCGAGACGGACCTGGACCTGGGACATTACGAACGCTTCACCGATGAGCCAGCATATCAGGCAAATAACGTCACAACGGGTCAGGTCTATGCCTCTGTGATTGGCAAAGAGCGGCGGGGCGAGTATCTGGGCGGCACCATTCAGGTTATTCCACACATTACCAATGAGATCAAGGACCGTATTCACGCGGTCGCGCGTCGCTCGGATGCTGATGTGGTCATCGTTGAGGTGGGTGGCACCGTCGGCGACATTGAGGGCGAGCCATTTTTAGAGGCTATTCGCCAGATGCGTAAAGACGTGGGTAGGCGCGATGTGCTGTATCTCCATGTTACACTTTTACCCTATCTTGGTTCGACCAAGGAACTCAAGACCAAGCCGACCCAACACAGCGTCAAAGAGTTGCTTCGCGTTGGTATTCAGCCGGATGTAATTATGTGTCGTTCGGACTACCCTATGACCGACGATTTGCGCGATAAGATTGCGCTATTCTGCAATATCGAGACGGCGGCAGTTATTCCTATGTTGACCGCCGACACGATTTACGAAGTGCCGCTCATCTTAGAGGAGGCAGGTCTTGGCGAATTTCTGGTCAATGAACTGCGGTTGAAAAGGCAGGAGCCACAGATGCAGGAGTGGAGTGCGCTCGTCGAGAAGATCAAGAGTCCACGACCAGAGATCACGATTGGTCTAGTGGGCAAGTATGTCGAGCTGCACGATGCCTATATGTCGGTTGCCGAGTCTTTGAACCACGCGGGCTGGTTTCATGATGTGGATGTACGGATCAAGTGGATTAATTCAGAGGCACTTGAGCAGATGGGTGAGGGCTACACAGAGGTGCTTGAGGATGTCGCGGGCATCGTTGTGCCAGGAGGATTTGGGCATCGAGGCATCGAGGGCAAAATCAAGGCGGCAAATTTTGCGCGTCGTAATAATATTCCCTATCTAGGTTTGTGTCTAGGGATGCAGGTTGCGGTGATTGAGTTTGCACGTAACGTACTTGGATTGGCGAATGCCAACAGTACCGAATTCGATCAGCAGACGCCTAACCCTGTCATTGACTTAATGTTAACGCAACGGCAGGTGGCTGATAAAGGTGGGACGATGCGCCTGGGAAACTGGGTGTGTTGCCTCACGGCTGGAACGAAGGCATACAAGGCATATGGTGAGCCAATTGTGTTTGAGCGTCATCGCCATCGCTACGAATTCAACAACGAATATCGCAAGCGTATGGAGGCTCAAGGTCTTGTGGTGAGTGGGCGTTCGGCGGATAATAGTCTTGTCGAGGTTATCGAGTTAGCGAATCATCCGTGGTTTGTGGCCTCACAGTTCCATCCAGAGTTTAAGAGTCGTCCAACGCATCCACATCCTCTTTTCCGTGATTTTATTGGCGCAAGTATGCAGTTGGTACAGCAGCAGAAAGAGACCAGCGAAGGAACATCTGTAAAGGTATAAGTTAGTGTATCCGCGTTCTACCTGTAGGCAGAACGCGGATACACTGATTTACACCTTCATTAGGAAAGCTTGTAGGCGATGCTGGCATCGAGGGATTGTAGGACATGCACAATGTCTTCACAGACCTCGCCGAGGATTTGAGGTGCCCAATCTTCGGGTCGGGGCATATCTGGTTCGTGCAGTTCGCCCGTTTCCGGGTCAAACCCGTCTATACGTAAATCAGAGGGGTGCATGTCAAAGGGATACGACTCTTCGCGAATGAGACCCTCCATACCAAGTGGGTGCCAGATGGGAAGCTCTACATGCTGTTGTAGACTCAGAGTATCGGGTTGCAGACGGTTTTCGCGCAAGACCATGCTTACAGAGGGACGCGCCTCGAGTGTACGCTGACTATTCTCTCCGGCACGTAGTTTGAGAATTTGCATGAGCGAGAGCAATTTTTCCTCGGTCGGCAAAACACCATCGAGTGCCAAGGAATAAGAAAGATCGAGTATTAGTGGTGGAATTTCGGCGAGGTGCAAGTGTGGGCAGTCGTCACGCGGTACTTCGTGGAAGAAACTACAGATACCGACAGGACCCTCAAGCGAAATCACAGTATCGAGTGCGCCCCATGTATAAGAGAGTGTGCAAGAACTACGGTTCTGAGCACTCTCACAACTCCCCATATGACAGGTACACGCGAATTCTCGTTCGAGTGTGCGCGTATTGCTCCAATACTCTGGATGTGCTGACAACCCATTCGCCTTCGCTGCCTGGAGAAACGAGGCGGTCATGTCCTCAAATGTAAACACTGCTCTGCTCCTAGCCGTTCGTCCATTTTGAAAAGTACACAACCCTATGACATTCTCGTTTTACGGCGTATTCCTATATTACTTGTCCAGGGGGGCTGTGTCAATAGAATATCAGCGTAGAGTCGAAATGCAGGGAGACCGCAAGGGTCTCCCCTACATTTCACAAGAGCCGATGTATAGAGTTGCGTAAGACGATTTTATAATATATTTTTTGCCTTTTTGATAAAGTCATAATGCTATAATGATGTTGCTTATGTAATTACAAGAAATAGGAGAATATACATGTCGGATATTCGGTTACAGCGCATGGCAAAGGTTTTAGTACACTATTCGCTTGGGGTCAAAAAAGGGGATCGTCTGAGCATTGTTACCTATCCGAGTGCGGCACCGTTGGTGCAAGAGCTTGTACGTGAGGCACTGCGCGCAGGTGGCTATCCTGAAACGTCTGTTACTCTGCCGGGTATTCAGGAAATAGTTTTCAAGGAAGGTTCAGACGAGCAACTGGCTTATATACCCGCCACACGTCGCATCATTAACAACGAGTACGAAACCATTCTACAAATCTTTTCGCAGGAGAACACGAAGGCCATGAGCGGCGCAGACCCAGCTCGTATGATGGTTGCACAAAAGGCACAGCGAGAACTAGGGGCAACATTTACGCAACGCTCTGCCGAAGGTTCAGTACGTTGGTCAATCACAATGTTTCCTACCAACGCTTATGCACAGGATGCTGACATGTCATTGAGCGACTTTGAGGAATTTGTGTATCGCGCCTGCTTCCTCAATGATGAAGACCCAGTGGCACGCTGGCAAGAGCTTTCAGCACAACAAGAGCGTCTGGTGCAGTGGCTCAAAGGTAAACAGACGGTTCATGTCAAGGGACAGGACACGGACTTGACGCTCTCGATAGCAGGACGCAGCTTTATTAATGCCGATGGGAAAAAGAACTTTCCTGATGGAGAATTTTTTACCAGCCCTGTTGAAACATCGGCCAACGGGTATATCCGGTACAGTTTTCCAGCATCGTTTGGTGGTCGTTCAGTGGAAGATGTACGTCTCCGTTTTGAGAACGGCGTTGTGGTTGAGGCAACGGCAGCACAAGGACAGGACTATCTTGAAAAAATGTTGAGCGCGGACGACGGGGCGCGACGCCTTGGTGAGTTTGCGTTTGGCAACAATCGCAATGTAGATCGTTGCACAAAGAACATTCTTTTTGACGAGAAAATGGGTGGAACGATACATCTTGCGCTTGGTCGGGGCTTTCCTGAAGTCGGGGGCATCAACGAGTCTGCGATTCACTGGGACATGGTCTGTGACTTGCGTAGCGGTAGCGAGATACGGGTTGATGGTGAACTGTTCTCGAAGGATGGTAAATTCGTTATCTAGTGCTTTAGCGTAGACGCAATATGTGGACGGTAAGTGTACAATTCACTGTACACTTACCGTCCACATATTGCGTCCACCTCTATAGATATTTTTTTAGAAGGACATAGGGCTTATCGAGAGGATGGTATATGTTGTGATACCACCAGGTGTTGAAACGTTCACCTGCTCGCCCTCTTTATGACCCATGAGTGCCTTTCCTACAGGCGATTGGTCCGAGATCAAACCAGCTTTTACGTCTGCTTCAAACGTCTCGACCATTTTGAAAGTGCGTTTTTTGCCCTGGTCCGTCTCTACGTCTACTTGCATGCCGATACGGACCGTGTGTGGTCCCTCTGATACGCCATGCATATCGGGAGACATAATCTCAGCGACGGAGAGCAGTTGTTGCAACTGGAGTATCTCACCCTCAACCTTTGACTGCTGATCTTTGGCATCCTCATAGGAGCCACTCTCGCTGATATCACCGTCCTCTTTCGCCTCGTGAATGTAGTCCGCTACTTCCTTGCGTTTCACGTTGATCAAGTACTCTAAGCGTTCTTTCTTCTTGGCAAAGCCTTCGGGTGTTAACCGATAAATCTTGCGCTCCGACTTGGCATCACTCTGCCCACCAATACTCATTGAAAAACTCCTCCCTGGTCGCGAGGTCCTCAATCACCTCTGTTGGCCTCTTCCAGATCGTTACTGTTCTGACCTCACCGTCACCGCGACGACGAGTGTTCGATACATTCCTCACGACCCATTCCTCACAGTATAGTATGTACTTCGCGGTCACATTCCACCACATTATCGCTCCCTGTTTTCCCAGTGCTGTACGTTACACGTCCTTTCCATTCCCGTCCTCACACATTTACTCCATGCCTTCATTTACTAAGTACATCTACCAAGCAGTTTTCTGAAAAAGGGGAAGATGAATACTTTTTCAGTATTCATCTTTGATGTACGTTTACATTAGGCTTGTGGTTGGACAATTTCGCTTTTATTGTCAATTGGGGCGGTACATTTCCACTTTGTTAGTGTTAGCCAGGCACAGGGCATATGTATGACCGTGATTATACGTTGTGAATAGGTACACGTCAAGGGAAAAATGGGCGAATTTTCGATATTTTTTTCTAATTTGTCTATTTTCTGTCTGTGCGTCACTTCTTTACGTCGAGACTTGCCGTCTATGATACAAAGCGAAAAAGTTTTGTGCCACAGACGGGACAGGTACCTGTCTTGGCACGGCGTCCATTTTTGGTGACGGTATCGGTTGGGTCTTGCATGGTGCGTTTTTCTTTACATTTTACGCAATATGCCTCAACCTGTTCGGTATTCGTTGCCATTGTGCTCTCCTTTGTGAGTATTTCCTCATCCTCTTTAGTATAAGTTAGTACTTCAAGTCCTGTATCGTCTACTGTGCTGTTCTCAGCGGAAGCAATAAGTTCACTACTCTGCGGTACGACTTCATGGTTAGAATACGTGGGTACGTACCATTGCATGATTTGAGCCACCACCTCGTCTGGTTGCTCTTCATGGGGCCGTAACCCAGCATTTGGAACGAGCACACCCTGAGTTTGCTCATTTGCTGCGTAGAGTTCTGCAACCGATTCGTCGGCAGAAGCGTTTTTCGCGCCCCCGAGTAAGAGCGTGGGTGTTTGAAGTGTTTCAATTTGTTGCGAAACGTCTAACACTAATTGGCCTGTGAGCAAAGCAGTTGCTATGTGGTGTGCGCCAAGTTGATGGGCTGAAGCGTAGATATAATTTAGTTCGTCGTCTGATACGCCCTGCCTCTGCTGTGCAAGTAGAGTTCGCAGGACTATTGGTGTCGTAAGAAATGCATAAACAAAGAGTTCAACAATCGGCTGCTGTAGCAAGCGTGTAAAGGTATCGTACTGTTTCGCGGTTTTCCTCAATAGGACACCGGGAGAAAGCAGAACGAGGCGTTGACAGAGTTCAGGATGTGCGCTAGCAACGGCGATACTATAATTACAACTCAATCCGCTTGCAACAAGAACGGCGGGTTGTAGTACTACCTGTGTGAGAAAGTCCTGGTATAACATCGTATATGTTTCACCAGAGTAATAAATGCGAGGACGATCAGAAAGGCCAAAACCAAGTAGATCGAGTGCGTATACACGATAGTGTTGTGCAAGTTGCTCAATAACGCCGCGAAATTCGTACGAAGACCCACCTATCTGTGGTGCGTGCAATAGGACCAGAGGTGGGGCATCTGGTACACCATACACTTTATAAAAAACATGTCCATGTGTCCATTTAAACAGGTGTGCTTCGCCTGGCAGTACGCTTGTTAATGGTTGCGGAGTTTTCAGTATGTAGCGCAAGATAATGAGCAGTGCGCCGAGAATACTCGCAGCGAGCAAGCGTATGAGTCCGAGAAGCAGTGAGCCTATTCTATGCATAAAAGCCTTCTCTTCCTATGTTTTAGAACAAAAGTCCAAGATAGTATAACATGGTTACGGACGCAAATGCTATACGTTATGGAAACTACAACAGAGATCAAAAAAACGAAGAAATGTACATATTTTACTTGTTTATTTAGATACATCAATATTAGATGAAGTGTGTAGACACACATAAAAAAGCCTGCCATTTACTCGGCAGGGGAGTTACCATGCGTATCATTTATACATTGAACGAGATGATTGAGACCGCGCGCGGTTGGCTAACGGCAGGATCAGTTGGATTTGTACCGACGACGGGTAATCTGCATACAGGACATTTGGCACTTGTGAAAGCCGCACAAGATGAGTGTGAGATTAGCATTGTAAGCATATTTGTGAATCCCCTACAATTTGCGTCATCAGAAGAACTGGCACAGTTTTCCCGTTCGCTGGCACACGATCTGCAATTGTTAAACGATGTGCAAGTTGATGTTGTTTTTGTTCCTCGGACCGAGGATATGTATCCACCAACCTTCTCTACTTATATAACGCCTAGCATCTCAGGAATGGAACAGATTGGGGAGGCAAATAATCTGACGTATTCCTCTACCTATACGTCTGGCTTTGCTACTGTGATGATGAAGCTTTTTCAAATTGTGAGGCCGGATGTGGCGTATTTTCGCCAGAGTGCGACGCCAGAAGTGGCAATTGTGCAAAAGTTGGTGCAGGATTTGAATATTGATGTAACGTTACGCATTCTCGCTGAAAATGCCGTGTAGGGACCGATTCATCGCGTCCTTGTTCCCGATTGTAACGTTGGCGTTGATTGAACCATTTTCCATGCCCCCGTTCTTGGTTAATTGCCACGAGGACGCGATGAATCGGTCCCTACACCTGACGTGACATATCATCTGGTAATTTTGCGGAAACGGGTCTATAATGAGGGCGGAAACATGAAAAGGAGACTTTGTATAGGGCGTTTTGTACTCTGTATAATAGAGTGACGACAATAGTATCACAAAGGGGTGCTCGCATGTCTGGTGTTCTCATTTCGCTCTTGCTCATGGCGGTCATCGGCTACCTTTGGGGATCAATTCCTTCGGGCTACTGGATGGGGAAGCTTTTGCGTGGCAAAGACTTTGATATCCGCGATTATGGTAGCAAGAAGACGGGCGCAACCAACGTGCGCCGTACCCTTGGGAACGGGCCTGCAATTATTGTTCTCCTCGTGGATATGTCTAAGGGTATTGGTCCAGCCCTGCTAGCACGTTATGTGCCAGCCCTTAACGGTGCAGGTTGGGGTATAGCGGTGGCTGGTATAACAGCACTGTTAGGACACTGTTATCCAATATTTATTGGTTTCCGTGGTGGGCGTGGCGTTATAACAGGGGCGGGTGCGGTACTCATTATTGCACCTGTGATTTTTCTGATCGCGGCAGTTATTGCCATAGCGACGATAGCAATTTCGCGCTATGTCTCGCTTGGCTCCATTCTAGGGGCATTGACGATGATTGTGTGTGGAATTGTGTTCCGCATCTTTGGATGGGTGAGCACGCCAGCAGTTGTCTTTCTTGTGCTCGGACCCGCCTTTGTAATTCTGCTGCATTACGATAATATCGGGCGTTTGCTAGCTGGAAAAGAGCGGAAGCTAGGGCAAAAAGAGGTTATTCCCGACAATAATTCTGCCACTACTTCGCGCGCATAAAAAACACGGTTAATTCCAGGCGGTCCACTGGCACACAACAAAGGGTGCTCGCCAGTGGACCGCCTGGAATTAACTATTGTAACCCAGTTGCGATAGATTCAAATTCTTCGCGTGGAAAGGCACGTAGTGTCTGTGTACGCATACTTCCCTGTGCGATAGTGCCGAGGATGAGACGGGCCGCTGTTTGGTCATCTGGTGCTTCGGTGATGATAATGTAGTCGAACTGCCCCATCACAAGATAGAAGCCGATAAGTTTTCCTCCTGCCTCGCGCAGTGCTGTATCAAACGTTTGCAAGCGTTCTGGTGCGTTTTTGGCCTCTCGTATGCCTTGCTCCGTGAGGTTTACCAGGCTGATGTAGGTTGCCATTTTAGTCCTCCACGTACTTGCTCGCTAAATAGGTACAACGTTCTCTTTTTTGACGGTTCATAGGGAATTGCTTTGTTCATTGTACACGCAAGATTTGCATGAGACAAGAGATCAATGCTTACGTAGGAAAAGCCAGCCTTCGCATACACCTGCTAGAGCACCTATAAGCAAAAAGAGCGGTTCATGTCGGCCAGCGATGTTACTTGCGGGAATGAAAAGGCCGCTACTGAGCAGAAGATAGGTGAGGACGGCCAGCATAGCTCCAATAAAGGGGCGTGTAAACCAGGTGATAACGACAAAAACGGGTGCTTCAACGGGATGTAGAGTTCGTCCGAGTGTGATGATACTGCTTATACACCCACCTAAAAGACCGTAGACGAGAACAAGCCACGGCACACCTAGCAATAGCAATTTTTCGTTCAGAGTGTCGTTAGCTATACCTATGCCTTGTACAATGGCAAGTGAGAGGATTGCAAGTAGTAGGAAGAAAAGATAGAGCGCGAATGCTATATACCAACGTTGAGGATAGTGCTTAACGGGCACGCGTTGTACTTGACTTGGAAGTGGTGTGTGTGAATGCACAGCTTTATCCAATGCTGCAAGAGGTTCTGTATGCTGCTCCGTTTTGATCATAGACACGATGGGCAACGATGGTGCTGTTTCACGTTGTTCAGCGTGTACCGAAGCAGTAACCGGCATAGATGTGACAAGAGGTAAATGGGCCAATGTCTTGACGTAGGTATCCGGTAGTTTTTGCTTTTTGGCAATCGAGGTAAGGCGACGAACGTATAGATCGAGGCCATCCTGTATTTCGGTGGAAGAAAGAGGATGAAGGTTAGTAGTGTCTCTCCAACCATAGGTGATGCAGGGCAGTACGCGGTTACGGTAAATTTCATGAACCACAACGTGCATCACCTGTGAATTGCTTTTTGGTGATACGTGTACCATTTCCAAAGGCGTAGGCTCATTGCCACGTTTCTCCGTTATATGCTGAGGAACGCGATAAAGGACACCCCATACCTGAGCGTCCGGTTGAGTATCGGGAACAATTCTAGCCGCTGTGCGCGTGATGTTGTACTCATCATAGCATTCCAGGACCAGTTTGTAGCCCTTCAGGACAACGGGTCCATAGAGGAGCGCAAGCCCGTCGAGTCGTTCGGGTGTGTTGAGCAACGTGCTATCCATTTCAAGACCATACTCGAATAGCCACGCAAATGTCTGTGTCTCCTGAGTCAGTGATGGCAAGCTTTTAGGTGTTGTATAGAGACGCTCTTCCGTCTCGTTATAATCATCTGGCTCCTCTGGTAGTGGGGGAGCTGATGGTGGTTTTGTAGGGAATAAGGTTGAAAATGCCGGATTCGTGCCTGAAGATGATTGCTCATCTGGTAACTGGCTAGGTGGTATTGTTGTTATAGCATTATACATAAATGGGCGTGGTGTATTACCTCGTACAATCGGGACTGTTTCCCGTTCGGTCGGCTTTTGATCATTGTTCTTGTCTTTATCCACAGTCTCTCCCTCCATATCTCTCTCCCCTGATGTGTTTATCCATGCGGCTACATAATGTCGCTCTACTATCAGGATACTGAAATTACGCATTTTCACCAAATAGCTAGGACTGTTTTCTACGCTTGACCTTGACACGGCCTTATCGGATACCATACCGTAATGATAGAAATACTGAATTACCTGTATGGGCCTGAAAGTTCTGGCAACACATCTTTTGTAGAAAGAGCATTGTCAGGTCCATAAGGTTTTCTAAACAAGGAGTGACAAGGATGCAATACAGACATTTGGGGAGCGCGGGAGTTCATGTTAGCACGATTAGCCTGGGAAGTTGGCTTACGTATAGCGATTCGGTAGAAGAAAAGGCTGCCACAGAATGTATTCATGCCGCATACAATCTCGGCGTGAATTTCTTCGATACCGCCAATGCGTACAATCGTGGCAAGACAGAAGGGGTGGTCGGGCGAGCACTCAAGGAGTTTCCGCGCGATTCGTTTGTGTTGGCAACAAAGGTGTATTTCCCAATGGGCGAAGGTCCCAATGACCACGGCCTTTCGCGTAAGCATATCATGGAACAGTGTAACGCGAGTTTGCGTCGCCTAGGAACCGACTATATCGATCTGTACCAGTGCCATCGCTACGATACTGAGACGCCGCTTGAAGAGACGCTACGAGCACTTGACGACCTGGTGTCGCAGGGAAAAATTCTGTATGCAGGCGTATCGGAGTGGTCAGCCGCGCAGATCGCCGATGCCGTTGGCATAGCAAAAGAACAGCATTTGCACAAACTTGTCTCCAACCAGCCGGTATATAACATGCTCACCCGTTACATCGAGCGTGAGGTTGTGCCATTATGTGAGCGTGAAGGCATCGGACAAGTAGTTTTCTCGCCACTTGCACAGGGTATTCTTACAGGCAAGTACAAGCCGGGTCAGCAGCCAGAGCAGGGAACACGCGCGGCAAACGAGAAGCAGAACATGTTTATGCGAGACTTGATGAGTGATAAAACACTTACCGCCGTGCAGCATTTACAAGAGTTGGCACAGCAACAAGGCCATAGCTTATCACAACTCGCATTAGCGTGGATACTACGGCAGGAAAATGTCAGTTCAGCCATTATCGGTGCTACAAAAGTTCAGCAAGTCGAAGAGAACGTCAAGGCAAGCGATATCACGCTCTCCGATGATGTGCTCAAGCAAATCGACAGCATCCTTGGTGACAGTGTGCGTTACGATAGGGAATAATATAGAGGGAAACGTATAAACGGCCTGTGGGGAAACCTCCACAGGCCGTTTATACGTTTCCCTCTACAGGACGTTTTACGCGATGGTTACGAGATGTGTATTGAACCATGCGCTGGCAAGTTGGGCGACTTTAGTCACGCTTTCTTTTGTCTCGAAAAGCGACCTTCCTCCCTCGACCTGCTCAAATTGCTTCACTTTCGTAAGTTGTTCCAACGCATGCCGATTTTGTGTGACGGCTTGCGTGTCTTGTTGTGCTGCAATGAGCAAGGTGGGCATGAGTACACGTGGGAGATAGTCTTGCGCCTGATCGAGAGAGCCACCCGCTGAAACAACGGCAGCTACCACATCGGGACGTTCGGCGGCCGCGATTAACACTGCCGCACCCGTTGCACCTGCACCGAAGTAACCAACCGAGAGATGTTGCGTTTCGCCGTTTTCCAGCAACCATTGTGCCATGCCAGCAATACGCTGCTCCATGACGCTTGTGTTGAGACGAAAATAGTCTGTTCCCACATCAAGTTGGTGCTCTTCCGGCGTGAACAGGTCCACTAGCAGTGTTGCGATGTTATCCTGAAAAAGCACTTGAGCGATTACGAGTGCGGTCTGATGTGATCCGTCCGCGCTTCCTTCGATACCATGTGTGAGGATGACGATACCATGTGCTTCTGATGGTAGGTGCAAGAGGCCAGCGAGGGTTACAGCACCTGCACCCACCTGAACAAGTCTTCCATTATTTGCGCTTTCCGTTGTATTTGTGTCTTCTGTCATTGCGAAAAATCCTTTCTTTATGTAGGCATTTAATTATTAGTGCATCCGGTGCATCGAGAGGGACTGCACATTGCTTCGCTCGTGCAGCGGACACGATAATCTTGTTTCACACAAGAGGACGGATAGGCTCTAGGAACCGATTGATCGCGTCCTCGCAGCGGTGATTGCTGCGAGGACGCGATCAATCGGTCCCTACAAACAGCGTCTCCACGTTCATTAGGGAAACTGCATAATTGTGGCCCCCACATCCGTATTCTTTCGTCAAGCAGCCTTATCAATGCTTAAAAATAATGTTTCGTATATTTATTACGAACGATAACATGCAATTATACTCACTCATATATTTTTAATACTTCAAAGGCGTATTGATGAATTTTCATGAAACCTTCCGAGCTTGTTATACGTGAGTATAGCAGACAGCGTATGTTATGAATATACTGCTCACAATCAAAAAATAATCGTGGTAGTTTTGAGCATGGATGTTCTTTAATAATGACGCTCACGCGAAAAACAATAAAAAAACATCGAAAAGTAACACTTGGAGGAAAAACATGGCATTAACTGGACGTACAGTAATCGGTGTCTTCGACGAGGCAGCAAGCGCGGACCGTGCAATTGACGCTCTGCAAGCTGCAGGATTTAGCAGTGCTGACATTCATCACTCTACTCGCAATGCTGGTGGAGCTGCTGCAAGTGGTGGTGGCTTCTTTGCTGGTCTGAAGAACTTCTTCACAGGCGACGACACAACAGACACAACAACTGGTGGTCATGTTGCGGATGATCTCACGAACATGGGCGTCTCTAACGACGAGGCCCAGTACTATGATAACGAGTACAATAGTGGTCGCACAGTAATTTCGGTCAACGCGGGAAGCCGTGCGGACGAGGCAAAGACCATTCTTGACTCGAACGGTGCATACAACTATGCCACACGCCGTGGTGGTACAACGAGTACAACAACTGGCTATACAGATGCTGCAACAACCGACACCGGCTATGCAGATGCTGCAACAACAGGTTATGCAGGTGGTACATTAGACACGACAAACACCGATACAACCACAACAGCGAATACAACGGATTATGCTAACACAGGCAATACGGCTGATTATGCAAACGAGACCGACGAGCAGCGTGTATTGCGCTTGCGCGGTGAGCAGCTCAACGTCAGTAAGCAGGCTGTACAAGCTGGTGAAGTAGACCTCAGCAAGCAAGTTATATCGCAGCAGCAGACCGTCAATGTGCCTGTTACACATGAGGAAGTTTACATTGAGAACCGCCCTGTTACTGATGCAACGGTAGATGACAACACACCTATCGGCACCGACGAGACCATTCGTGTTCCTGTCAGCGAAGAGCGCGTCAATGTTAGCAAGGATACCGTCGTCACAGGCGAAGTTTCCATTGGCAAGCGTGCCGTTCAGGAGAATCAGCAGGTAACGGACACGGTTCGCCATGAAGAGGCTCGTTTGACCGAGAGTGGCAATCCAGTTGTATCAGGCAACACCCTCGACACAGCGGGTAACACTGTTGATACAACAAACACTAATTACGACACGACGACGGGCAACACCGTTGACACAACAACTACCAACTACGATCAAACCGATACACGTAACTCACTCTAGTAGTGTAAAGGGAGTACAAAGAGGTGGTGAGTCAAATGACTCACCACCTCTTTTGGCTCGCTTAGATGGAGTAAATCATGCCACCTCTACACTACCAAAAAGGTGATATTTTTAATTCTCCTGCTAAAGTCCTCACAAATCCAGTAAATTGTGAAGGACTCATGGGCAAGGGACTTGCACTTGTGTTTAAGCAGAGATACCCTGCGATGTTTCTCATCTATCAGCAGGAGTGTAAATCAGGTCGGTTACGTGTAGGAAGGCCAACTCTCTATAGAGAAAGCACACCCTGGATACTCAATTTCCCTACGAAGAATATATGGAGGGCTGACTCTAAACTAGAATATCTTGAACAAGGATTACAGTATTTCGTAACCAACTATAAGAGAGCAGGTATAGAGAGTATTGCATTTCCGAAGCTAGGCACACAAAATGGAAATTTGTCATGGAATGATGTAGGGCCACTTATGGCAAGCTATCTTGGTCTCATTGATATTGATGTGTATATTTATATTTCGGAAGGAGATCACGAATATTATCCTACGTAACCTTACACTTGCCTCTACGTAGATATCTTTAGAAGCTAGCTACATATACAGAAGAGGTAGGATTATACTTTGGCCCACTGTCTCAATCCGCGTGTCGTGGGGGGACATGATAACCCCGATGGTGTTGTGTCTTGCCGGCGGTGCGATTTTTTGGTACAAGGGGCACACATCGGTCTTTATGAGGTGGTCGCGTTTATTGGTGCAGGTACCTATGGTCATGTCTATAAGGTGCGTGAACCAATGCCATTGAGTCGTCTCCTTGCGCTCAAGGTGTTGCGTCTTGATCAGTCAAGCGAGAAGGCACAAACGAGCTTTATGCAAGAGGCACGCCGTATCGCTACCATGCAACATCCCAACATTCTACCTATCTATAACTTTGGACGCTTACAGAACAATCAGCCGTACTTTGTGATGGAGTACGCTCCGCAAACCATCACGGACATCTTTCGCAATTCTGATGGTAGTAGGCGTCTTGCGTTCGCCGAGGAACTTGTACCCTATGTGCGTCAAACGGCGGATGCGCTTCAGTATGTTCACAATATGAAGATGGTGCATCAGGATGTGAAGCCTGGGAACTTGCTTGTTGGGCGCAATGGGCAGGTGCTATTATCGGACTTTGGCACGACCCTCTATCTTGGTACTCATACGCATGCATCGCTTGGGGAGGTCACGGGTACGGCGGCCTATATGCCGCTTGAACAGTGGCAGGGCAATGCGCGGCGCGACTCCGACCAATATGCGTTGGCTATCTGCTGCTATGAGTTACTTACGGGTCGCACGCCTTTTGTGTATAAGCGCATAGAGGATATGTGGAACGCGCAGATCAACGAGCCGCCACCATCGCCACAACGTTGGAACCCACGTATTCCTGTAGAGGTGGTGGCAGTTTTGTTGCGAGCATTGGCGAAGGATTATCGTCGCCGTTATGCGAGTATTACCGAGTTCGCATATAGCTACACAGAGGCGGTACAGATAGCGCAACAACGCTATGTATGTCAGCATTGTGGACAACAGAACCGCACAGGAGCACAGCGATGCGCTTTTTGTGGAGCGGACAAGGATAACCGTGCCTGCCCCTATTGCGATACACAGGTACGCTTTGGACAGCGATGCTGTTCTGTCTGTGGTCGTCTTACACTGCCACAAACACTGGTTGTGCATAGTCCGCTTGTTGGTGTAAGCCTGCGGCAGAGTAGATATACGATTAAACGTATTCTCAAGCAGTCGGACGAGACGTGTGTTATGACGGCAATTGCCACAGATGCACAAGCCAATGAACAGCAGGTGGTGCTGAAACGGTGGGAATGTGCTGATGCGTTGTCGCGTCGCGCGAAGGACGTAGCATATTATGAACATATTACGATGCCCTTAGCAAAACTACATCATCCGTTTGTGCCAGCAGTGCTTGACCGTTTTGCGGAGGGCAAGCACTATTATATGGTCGAGTCGTATGTTGATGGCGAGAGTATCGAGGAGCGATTACAAAAGCTGTTGCGCCCCCTGCCAGAGCATGAGGTGCTGGGGTATATGAATAGCTTGCTAAACGTCCTCATCGCTTTAGAGCAACATGGCATTCACCACTATGATATCTCGCCCTCGAACATCATCCTTGAGCAAAAGCGCGGACGAGCTATACTCACAGGCTTTCAGATGCCTCCCCCACCGCAAGAGCCAGGAGTACGTATGCCTGTAACACGAAATCGTACAACGCGAAAACTTGTAATTTCGCCCTATCTGCCCATCCAGGATAAGCCTTATGATCGGCGCACGAGCATCTATATGTTAGCGGCGACGATGCATCATGCATTGACAAATATCGCGCCACCGCATTATCCAAACTATCCACCAGTACGAATGCTTAATCCTGATGTATCTCTAGCACTAGAAGCCATCCTGGGTCGCGCCTTGCTTGAAGAGGCCGCATTACGGTATCAAAGCTATGAAGCAATGCAGCGCGACGTACAAAAGTTGCTAGTGTAGAAGCACGGCAATGCAGTTTGCCTTATGAATGCGGAGATGCTGTTTGTAGGGACCGATTGATCGCGTCCTCGTTCCCAATGGGAATGTCGGCATGAATTGAACCATTGTCCATGCCCCCGTTCGTGGTCGATGAGGGACGAGGACGCGATCAATCGGTCCCTACAATTCCTTATTACTTACATGAGCGACTGCACATTGCTTCGCTCGTGCAGCGGACGCGATCAATCGGGTCCCTACACAAAATTCGGCTCGGTCATGCTTGCTACACATGTACTGGATGGACGTTGCGTTGGTGTGTCATCGAAAGCCGAGATGATGCTATTGACGCACGAAGAGTTGTATTCCGCGCCATGACCGAGGCCGGGGAATAGAAAGTAGTAGCTATTTTTGAGTGTTTGTGCCGCGAGTTTGCCATTCGTGGGCGGTGTGATCGGGTCGTATTCGTCGGTGAGGACGAGGGTAGGAATATCGCTTACGACTGGTTGTTTTTGAGCGGCAGGTGCTTTTTGCACGTTCCAGACGCGGCAGGAGTCGTACTCTTGCTGTAAACTGCTTTGCAGGGCGGGTTGAATTTGTGGTGTGACGCCCTGTATTGACTTGTTGATGTCGCTCTGATTGAGAAAACTCCAATCTTCGCTGCACTCGTCGGAATAGAACATACCGTAACTAAAGGTATCATCAAACTGAACATCCCCATAGATTTGCGAGAGAAGCGTGTAATCTTTGGCGCGCACCTGAAAAATCATCTTGGGTAGTGCAGGGATGATTTGTGTGGCGTAGAGCGCACTAAAGAGCACGAATACAAAATCGTCGCCAGCCATGACTACACTGTAACTTTTTCCAGTTGTAGGATTGGTTGTCTGAAAATGCACAGGGACGGCGTTGAGGTCGGTGACAAGCTGATAGAATGCGCTATCCAAGTGTGGATAGAGAGTAGCACATTGCGTGTTAGTAGCACAGCCTTGAAAGAGCACATTGAAGACACGTTGGGCCGAACTGGGTAAGTCTGTACGGTTCTCTTGTGGTGGATATACAGAATCGAGTACTACGCTACGGATGACCGATGGATAGAGACGCATGGTGGTGAGTGCCAAGCGTGTGCCATAGGAAACGCCATAAAGGTTCGCCTGTTTATATCCTAGCGCGAGAATGAGGTCATGCACATCGGCGGCATTCTCCAGCGAGTTAAACGCGTTCAGGTCAACACCTGCTTTTATAAGCCGATCATGACAGGTTTGTAGGGCTTGGATGGACATACGTTCGGAATCGGTCGCACTCAGATGGATATTGAGTGTATCATATTGCAACCGCAATAATTCAGAACAGTTCAGTGAAGGAGTAGAGTGACCGGTGCCACGTTGGTCAAACATGATTAGGTCATGGTCGAACACAAAGTCCGATACGTTTGACGCGGTAATATAATGCGCCCAATCGTCTAAGGACGGTCCACCAGGCCCACCTTCTAAACGCACAACAGGGGATTGATCGTTTTGCACTTTTGGCGATTTAAATATTGCTACCGCCAGTTGTACCTTTGCGCCATTGAGGTTTTGACGATTTTCTGGCACGGTGACATAGCCACATTTGACGGTTTTGCCGTCCACCATGCCTGCCCCAAGCTGAAATAGACATGCAGATGCACGAAAATTAGCATTTGGTGTGATTGGTGAGCCAGGCACTTGTGCTGACGTGGTTGGGATTGGCTTAGTAGTAGTTGCGTTTGATGAATGGGAAAGAACCTGTGGAAGGCTCACGAGTAGGACAAGCGCGACCACGAGAGCGGCGGTAATAGCTACCAGGATAAGTGGCAGTGTTGCCCTCTTCTTACGTACCTGCTGCTGTACTGGCAATGGTGGTGTTTGCGGCAATGGTGGTAGTGGCGTTACTGGACGTGCAGGTGAAGTGTATTCATAATATGGGATATCATGTGCTTCATACGGTGTTTGTTCATTTATACCACGATTAGGCTTGTCTTCCAAACGACACCAACTTTTCTAGTATCTATCTGTATTAATAAGTTGAGCAAGAATGCTATACATCTGGTTGTGGATAGCACACGTTTCCTGTTTGGGTAGTGTTTGTTTTAGCGAGCGTAAACGAGGTGTCCTGTCCTAAAACGCTGTCAACGTATAGCCCTTGTGTATGTAGTGTAGCACAATTTCCAGGGGTGGGCAGTATAGTCAAATTAAGTTCTGGGAAGGTTCCGGCTTGTCTTTGTACAAGTAGGTTGTAGGCTCCTTGTCCAATTGGGGGAACATACCAGGAGAGTGTGATGGTCATGGTGCAGTTCTTTGGAATGACGACGTAGCCACCAAACATAGTGCGGCCAGCCTCATCACTCACTCTATTAGTGGGTCCCCCAATTGTATCAAGTGGGTGCCACTGACCCGTATAGGGATCGTTTAGCATGGGAGCGGACGCACCAGCATCATACAGACCAGCACTACACACCATCTCGTCATGTGGATAGATACCATTTTGTCCACAAGCAGTCAACGGGCCACCGCAGAGAGGAGTACCCGTATCGAAACCATCGCCGCTCAAAAACTTTGCCGTAGGTGGAACATAGACGCGCACATAGTCACGATAAGTGTCCAGTCCATAGACAAATCCGATTTGATTATAGGCAAGTTGCATTTGTAGGAAATGGGTTGCGCCACCATTGGCGTCAAGTGTTACTGTATCGTGCATCATGGTCTTGACATATTGTGAGGCTTTGCTTGCGCTGACATTTGCCTGAACGACATAGAGGCCATCACGCGTTGTCGAGCGATCCACCTGTGCCCCATCTCCATATTGTGTGAGCAAACCTTCAAGTTGTGGATTTGAGAGATAGACCTGCAAATCTTTTGTCTTCAGGTCCTGAAGCATCTGCTTACCCAACGCGAGCAGGGTTGATGGAGAAGCATGACGTAGCGTGTCCATCAACGTATGAGCGACGAGTGATGTGAACTGTTTGCGGTCAGAGGTAGATTTATTGCCAGATGAGATGCTAATTTGTTTCGCAATACCAGCATTGTCGAGTTGATAATAGTGCAAGCGTGCTTCCAAATTTTGCGCTGTAATGGTTTCGTTGTAAGACGGAATACGAATGGGTCCTGTAACCTGTAGTACATGCTCGATGAGAAAAGGTGTAAACAAAATGACGCCATCGACCTGCTTATGCACTTCGGCCTTATATTGATCAATGGCAATTTGTGCTGAAGTGGGGAAATCCGCTGACAGATTGGAGTCACGCAGTCCCCAGTTGGCGAAAGGCCACCATGAGCGGTAAGCATTGGGAGCTAGTTGATCGGATGTTGGACTATTATCGGCGTATTCAATGAGCGAGATATCACGCAATGAAAACTGTCCGACACGTCCACCCGCGATGTGTAGCTCACCATATTGACCAGTGAAACCACCTGTCGGGCGTAATTCAGCGCGGTCCATTGTTTGCACAAGAAACGTTCTTTGCCCATCGACGCCGAGCAACCAACCCATAGCACCTAGAAGGGTACGACCCTGCACTAATGCAGCTTTGACCTGTGGCAGAAGTTGAAGAAGTTGTTGTACTTGCTCGCGTTGATGTGTGCTTACAGGGAGAGCGGCAAGAGACATGTTTTGTGATTGTTGCTGTATGTCATTAACATTGGGCATTATCGCGTCAATAGTAGACCCTATAGTGGTAAGATCGGCTGACGTTACAAGAGGTGTCTGCGAAGCGTTGAGCAATGGGCCGCGAAAATTGGGCGCAAGCACGAGTGCAGTATTAATGAGTGTCTGTCCGATGTTCGACACATCTAGCCCAACCTGACTTGCGGCACGTGCCGACGTGATTTCAGGACGGTAATGTGGTAGATATTGCTCGACAAGCGGAATAAATGAGGTATTGTCGATCAGGGATCGTACCTGTGCAAAGTCGCTATGTGCAGCGTTCAACTCTTTTTTAGCCTGTAACAGAGTACTTGTATTGAGTAATTTCGATGTACTAGATAGCGTAGTAGACGAGGAGGTCTTAGCTGGAATAAAAATTGATTTGACGTTAAGAAGATGTTGCACACCACTATATGCATGACTACGCAACGCATTATATGTTGCATACGCTTTCATGCCATAGAGGACACCTTCAACGGTCGGTACCGAAATACCTGCAAGCAGTAAAACAAGCAAGAGAAGCGAGAGAATTTTATGTTTTGCGATACGTTGATGTAATGTTGTGCGCGAACGTATTGGTGAGGGTGCGACTATAGCTGAAACATGTTCGGTTGTTGGCTCTGTATGCTGTTCTTGTGGTGGATTGAGTGTGAGCACGGGTAAGTCTGTGGGAGTCACGGGATCGCGACGCTCGATTGCCAATACAGGGAGGTCCGTAGGAGTCACAGGACCTGAGCTGTCAACCTCTATAATTGGCTCTGTAACCATCTCTGGCGCGGTATAATCGGCAAGAGGCTGAGTTATTTTTGATATATGTGGCTTGTTTGATGTCAATGGAAGAGAAGCGGCAACGGGAGCGAGTAATTCGCCTTCGGATGATATATCAGACATGTGCGGCCCCTAAAAATAAAAGTAGAGGGGTACGCCCCCACACGGTATCCTGCTACTTTATTTTACTTTTTGTGTTGAATTTGTAATAGTATATGGAGTATATCAATAAGTACGTATGAAGGTGGATGTACGTTTCAGATTTTGTTGTATTTCTACAAAACTGAATACATGGCATACAGCTCTCATATCTTGTATAGTAGGTGTACATCGGCGTTCTCTTTAAGCAAAGGATAAAATGTTATGGGACTTGCATGGAAGATTGATGAGGGCACAACGGTCAAACTGAAAGACTACGACCCAAGTTTCACTGATAAACACGCGGACCATGCCTCGGCTCAGGAAACAATGGCTAAGCTAAGCGAAGATTTGAGCAAAACGCAAGAACTGCTTGCAGCCGCGCAGCATCATAGTTTGCTTATTGTGCTACAAGGCATGGATACTAGTGGAAAAGACGGTACCATTCGCCATGTCTTCTCATCTGTCAATCCACAGGGGTGTGATGTTCATTCGTTTAAAGCACCAACGCAGGAAGAGTTGTTACACGATTTCCTGTGGCGTATTCATAAAGTCGCGCCTGCGCGAGGTATGATTGGTATCTTTAATCGGTCACATTATGAAGATGTGTTGGTGGTACGTGTACATAACCTTGTGCCGGAAGACGTGTGGAGTCATCGCTATAAGGAGATTAATCATTTCGAGAAACTGCTTACGAATAGTGGGACGATTGTACTCAAGTTTTTCTTGCACATCAGCAACGAAGAGCAAAAGCAGCGTTTACTGGCACGAGAACAGGATCGTGATAAGGCATGGAAGTTGTCAGCAAGCGATTGGGCAGAGCGCAAATACTGGGATGATTATCAAGACGCGTATGAGGATGTGTTGAGCAAATGTAGTACGGAAGAGGCTCCTTGGTATATTGTGCCTTCAAACCACAAGTGGTATCGCAATCTTGCGATAGCGCAAGTTCTTTCCGATACCATGCACAAATACAAAGATGAGTGGCAAGCCGATTTAGAGGAGCGAGGGCAGAAAGAGCTGGAAGCACTTAAACAATTGCGCTCATCAAATAAGACAATGTAAATCTTTATTTGTCATTTGCCGCGTTCAGGGGCAAAATGTTGGCAACAATTCCGCACGGGAACGTGTGCCCCTCCTCGCCCCTTGGACGCGATAAATCGGTCCCTACCATTGCTTTGTTAATCTGCTCGGCGTATTTCTAGGAGCAGAAATGTGGTTTCGAGTATGTTGCGCTCTTCTGGTACAGTCAGGCTAAGTTCTGTTTCGCCAAGGGGCATTACCAGTGAGCCTGTTGGGTCAACTGGGATGGGACTATGGATAGAGCGAGGGTTGCCACCAAGCCAGCGTATAGGTTCGATGAGCGAGCCTAACGCGATGGAAGTCGTAATAAAATGACCACGCAACAATTCATCGAGGTCTTGTAGATGGAGTTCCAGTGTTTGCCCACTCTGTAGCACGGTTCCTTCTAGTGAGCGCGACTGCAAAACAATCGCAAGTTGTTGCGGTACACCTGGCTGTGGAAGGGTGCCTGTTTTCTCGCCACGTCGGGTGACGCCTCTAGGCCCTGTCAACACGGGAGTAAAGCTGTGTTCGGCTGGACTCGTCGGGGAAGCGTTGGAAGTGTCGAACAAGGTGGCGACACGTACAAGATCATGGCGAGCCTGTTGCCGCACATTTTCTTGTTTGATGCGCGAACTCATTTGGATGGCGGCCTGTAACAGGGTGCGTGCCGCGACATCACCATCGGTATCGGTGTGACGTGCCTCACGCAAAATTGCTTCGGCCTGTGTAATCCACGCTTGGCAGAGGTGTGATAGCATGCGTTGAGGAGTGGCATCAAGCGTTCGGGTTCCTTGACCGAGAATAGGACGAGGTTCGCGTGGATAGAGGGCGGCGCGCATGGCATCGTATATTTCAAGGTAGCTTTGGTGACAGACAGAGCATCCGGCAAGGTGATACAGCAAGGGGGCATAGTGTGTCGCAGCCTGTAAATCATTTGTAAGTAGAGCCATGACAAAATTGGGTAGTTGTTGATAAAAATGTTTATGGTAACTGCTATCCTGTAAAGCTAATTCTAGTTGAATATCGCGCTCGCCTGTCATAGGACTTTTTTGTGTATTTGTACTAGAGAATGCTTGGAAAGTGGGCGTATTCTCCAGCGGTTGTGTGGGGGTTGGCTGTAATATTTCTTGCAGCCATTGGGCAAGTTTCTGTATATCATCGTTGTATAAACGAGTGGGTTGCATATTGTCCATATACTCTGTCTCCTTAAGCTTGCACCGCTTCTTACGAAGGCGTTGTCAGTTTGGTTATTCCAATCTGTAATATGTGCCGCCTACTCTTCTCTATAGAAGCGCGTTACCCGCTTCATCTGGTCCGTTGTAAGATGAACAACATCTTCTCCCTGCCAGTCGAGTATCCCTTCTTCTACCAACTGCTTAAGGCTTGCCCGTACATCGCGTTCAGTCATATCCTGTTGCGCGAGCGAGGGAATGTCTACCGTATAGTCATTGGTAAGCGCGGCTCGTGTTGCATACTTAATCAAACGTAAGGCGACGGTCACGGCCAAATTTGTACTTTGTTCTTGCAAACAGTGGCGAAGCTTTTTATGTGCATGATCCTTATGCTGGCTCATGTGAGCGGTATCGGTCGGCTCAAGGACGGTTTCGGTTGGAGATACCTCCTCAATCACGGTATGTAATAAATCGTCTGCCCCTATTTCTTGTAGCTCTTGTATAACTGCCTGTAATTGACGTGGGGCACTACGAAGCGCGCTGATACAATGCTTCAAGAGGTTGCGTAGTTCGTTTTGTGTAACGAGAAAGACCGCAGTATCTTCCGGTGTTTTGAAGGGAGCAGACCCCCAGATTGATGTTACAGCTTCATTGATAGGGTTATCATCGGAGTCCGCACTATCAGGTGCCTCTAGCTCGGCAGTTGTGTTTACTGGTAAGCGACGCTTCCGCAAACGATCAATAGCTTTGTTGCGTACACTACGATTGAGGAACGCGTAGAATTGTGCATCGGTGAGACGGTCAAGAGCGGAGCTTGGTGTTGTATCAACAGCACCCAAAAGACCAAGGCGTACAAGTTGCTCCACCACATGCCCAACCACGACATCAACCTCAAACGCATCGTACTTAAGTGATCCCAAGTAGCGCTGCGCGTGTCTATGAAGATAGGCGTACAACAACGGATAATTTTGCTCAGCATGGTAGCGCAAGTCATTCGCCGTGAATGGCATCGAAAAGGCCCTCCAAATCCTGCGTTTCGTTTCTACATTGTACAAGAAAAAACGGTTTGACACAATCAAAAAAGGAACTGCACATAAGCAGTTCCTTTTTTGATTGTGTCAAACCGTTTTTTCTTACTCCATGTCGCCGCGCTTGCCCTTGCGCTGATGCTCAAAGGCTTTCTTGATTGCGGTCAAACTGCGCTGCACTTCACCACGCTCTTCAAGCATATTGGCGTAGCGGAAGTAGGCACTAGCAGCAATATCGTGGGCTTCTGCTGCATCTAGGAGGTCAAGTGCTTGCGTGAAGAACTCATCTTCTGCCGCGAAGTCACTCTTTTTGTGGCGAATTTGTGCCAATGTAATCAGTGCTTGCCCTTGTGTTTGTGCATCGTCACCAGCCTGGGCAAATTTCAAAGCTTCTTGTGCCTCGTGCTCGGCCTCTTCTACCTTGTCGCGTTTAAGCAGCAACTCGGCGAGACCCGTGTGACAGATGGATGCGGCCACTTCGTCGTTCAGTTCGCGTTCAATGCTGATGGCTCGATGGTATTCGCGTTCGGCCTCATCAAGTTGGTCAAGCTTTTCAAGCGTCTTACCCAACTTTTGATGTGTTAGTCCCACCAGACGTTGCTCATCACGCATCTCATAGACGGCTAGGCTACGCATAGCATAATCACGAGCCATCACCAGTTTGCCATTTGATTTATACTGCTGGCTAATCTGCATATACTTCTGTGCGAAGCTCTTGGTATCACGGTTTACAGAGTCGAGCATATCAATCGCTTGATGGAAGTAGGTAACAGCTTTTTCTAGATCACCGAGTCTAAAGTAGTCATTTGCAAGATTACTATAGACATCGAGGGAAAACACGGGGTCGATGACGAGACCCTGTTCGATAGCTGCATTGCAGCGCAAATGGTTTTCCATGGCAAGAGTATAGTTGTAGAGCGCGAAGTATGCCTTGCCAAGGAAGTTTCTGGCGCGTTCAGTGTATTCGCTATCGCTAAGACTTTCGCCTTGAGAAAGGGCTGATCGAAGATCAACAACGGCTTCCTGGTATTCGCCGGAGCCGAGATGCACCTGTCCACGAAGCAAGTAAAGACGATACACTTGATCGGTTGTGATGCGTTCTGCCTGGATAGGAAGTAATAATTCTTCGGCTTGTTTGAATGCGCCTTGCTGTATAAGCACATCGGCCTGAATCAAATCAACATCCACGCGCTGGTCTGGGCCTGCATCGGCTGGGGAATAGCCTACTGCTCTAGCTTCTGCTGCGCCTGCTGGTGAACCTTCAAGTAAGAAAGTCAGGGGGACATCCAGACGGCGTGCCAGAATAGAGAGGGCCTTCAGTGAGGGCCGAATTTTGCCTCTTTCTATTGCTGAGATGTAGGAAATTGAGAATTCGGGGGCAGCAAGCTGAGCTTGAGTCATGCCTAACTTAGTACGGACTTCACGGATGTTAGTTCCAACTCTTGCGGCTACAGCCTTCCCTACGTTCGCTGTTTCAAGGGATGGCATTGGACGGATTTCCTTTCAAAAACTGAATGCATGTAAGATTTTTTTGTCAACCATTTAACTATTTTAGCATTTCTTACATGTCTGCTAAAACGATATAATCACCACTCCTATTGCTCTCAAAAACACATACTTATCTACAAGAATGTTTGTTCAAAAAAGACATGCTCATATATTATATGCGCGTAAAAGAAAACGATGGATTGTGTGAAACATCATGTACGGATTTTATCATGTAGGTATACTTTTGTCAAATTTTTTCGACTTATGGTAAAAATATTCGTTTTATTGAATCGTACTAGAGATAAATTAGACTAGAGAAATTTCTATCGAAAATAAGCGCAGATTTATATTTATTAGGGTACTTCTAATAACGAGGAATAGCGTAAGTCATTACGACTAGTATACACCAATACAACAAATCTTGTACAGGGAAGCTAACAAAAATAAATATTGTATATTACTATGTCGATTAAATAGGGAACACTCAAACAATTTTCGCAAAGTCTACACGAAAGAGCTATATTACTAGCCAAAGGGAACAAGAGTGCATTATAATCAATGGAGCATTATAGTATTCTTCTAGTTTCTGGCGCGTATCATACTATGGTTACAAAAACGATGATGTTGAGTTGTAAACGCCATTTCTAGCAGTCAACGAACGACGAAAAGGGGCCAGATACATGACGACTCTTCCACAGCTATTTTCGCAGTCAGTCAAACAATTTGCTACACGCTCTGCGTTATTAGAACCGCTTGATACAGATGAAATCGCATGTGTTACCTATGGCGATCTGCAAAAGCGGATTGAAGGCTTCGCGGGCTACCTGCAAACGCAGCAACTTCAAGTAGGAGACCGCTTGCTCATTTGGAGTCCTAGCAGAATCGACTGGATTGTCGCCTATTTAGGGACACTTCTAGTAGGGATGGTTGTGGTTCCACTTGATATCAGTAGCAAGGAGGACTTCTTACGGCGAATTGCTGAGACAACAGAGGCACGGTTTCTTATTACTACACAAAAACAGTATAAAGGATTGAAGGAGCCACCTGTCTCGCTTATCGACATCGACGCGCTTCCGCAAGAAGCTTTCAATAGCGAGCTAGCACCTCTGGCAGACGAGAACGATCTTGCTGAGCTTGTTTTCACATCAGGCACGACCGGGCAACCCAAAGGCGTCATGTTGTCGCATAAAAATATTGTGAGCAATGTAGAGGCTTCTCTAGCGGTAATCGATATTAGTGCAACGGATAGAGCACTTTCAATCTTGCCACTTTCGCATATGTTTGAGCTAACGATAGATATGGCACTACTTGCAAAGGGAGCGAGTATACTTTATGCGCGCACACTTTCGCCTGATACATTATTGAAATTATTAGGAAGCCAAAGTGTGAGTTTGATGGTACTAGTGCCACAAGCCTTGCAACTCTTTCTCGGTGGAATTGAACGCGAGGTCCGACGCCAAAAGCGCGAAAAAGCGTGGGAAACGTTGCATCGGATCGCGGCTTATTTGCCATTTGGTCTCCGTCATTTTCTTTTTGGTGCTGTGCATAAACGCTTTGGAGGACACTTTCGCTTCTTTGTGAGTGGGGGAGCATATTTGCCGCCGAAGCTTGGACAGCGTTGGGAGAACATGGGTTTTCGAGTGATACAGGGCTTTGGCGCGACCGAATGCGCTCCTGTCATCGCGGCAACGCCAGCACAAGAGCACAACCTTACCTCTGTTGGCAGACCGCTTCCTGGTGTTGAGGTACGCATTGCCGACGACAAAGAAATTCTTGTGCATGGTCCAAATGTAGCACTAGGCTATTGGAAAAATCCAGAGGCGACGGCGATGGCATTTCAGGATGGATGGTATCACACCGGGGACCTAGGTACAATGGATGCCAATGGCGATTTATACTTGAAGGGGCGCAAGAAGAATTTGATTGTGCTTGCGAATGGCATGAATGTGTATCCTGAGGATATCGAAAACATTTTCACAGCAACGCCAGGAGTGAAAGATGCCGTTGTAATTGGATTGCAAGAGGAGGATCAGGACCCACAGGTACACGGTATTCTCCTTCTCGATGATCCAAGCAAGGCCAAAGCGATAGTACAGCAGGTCAATAAGCAACTTGCGTCACATCAACAGGTGCGAGGCTTCACCGTTTGGCCCAATGATGACTTTCCACGTACTCATACATTGAAGGTGAAACGCCAGGACGTGCTTACCATGTTGCCAACAATACGCAAAAAACCTAATGCAGTATAATAGAGGAAAACATATTTATGCTCTACCTAGTAGCCACGCCCATTGGCAATCTACAGGATATCACGCTACGTGCGCTTGACATTCTGCGTCAAGTTGATGTTGTGGCGAGTGAAGATACGCGCAAAACGGGGTTATTACTCAAACATTTTGAGATTTCCAAGCCACAAATTGCTTTTCATGAGCACAATGAGCAACGGGCAGGGGACCGTATCGAGGAATTACTGAGGCAAGGGCAATCTGTAGCAGTTGTTACCGACGCTGGCACACCCGGCATTGCTGATCCTGGTTTCACACTTGTCCGACGAGCCATTGCAGCAAATATAGAATTTACGATGATTCCAGGTCCAACGGCATTAATTATGGCACTTGTATTATCAGGACTACCTGTACATAGTTTCACGTTCAGGGGATTTCCACCTCGTAAGTCGGTTGGCAGACGCAAGTTTATGGAGATTGACCGCGAGGCCCCACACACACTTATTTTCTATGAAAGTCCATATCGGCTGGGGGATTTCCTTGAGGATGCGCTCGCCGTGTATGGGGACCGACAGGCCGCTGTTGCGAACGATTTAACCAAGATGTTCGAGAAAGTCGAGCGTGGCACACTATCATCATTACACGAGTCTATCAAACAAGGCAAGACCAAAGGTGAATATATTGTGGTTATCGCTGGTGTAGGGAAAAATCAGATAGAGGAGCAAGAAGCAGAATAGTACAGGCATGGCTGTACTATTCTGCTTCCGATTTCTCTTTAAATACCCATTACATCGACGAGTTCTTTGACGGCACTCGCTGATTTTTGGAGCAGAGTACGCTCTTCCTCGGTTAGTTCGATTTCGACAACCTGCTCGATGCCCTTTGAGCCGAGTTTGGCGGGTACACCGACAAACAGGTTGTTGATGCCATACTCACCCGTAAGATACACGGCACATGGTACGATCATCTTTTTGTCAAGCAGAATTAAATCGACCATTTGTAGGACGGAAGCGGACGGAGCAAAATAGGCACTACCAGTACCAAGCAATTTCACGATTTCTGCGCCACCATCGCGGGTGCGCTGCACAATCTGCTCGATACGTTCGGCTGAAATCAATTGTGCGATTGGCACACCTGCAACGGTACACATACGCGACAGTGGTACCATTGTGTCACCATGCCCTCCGAGGACGTATGCTTGTACGTCACGCACGGACGCTCCAACTTCCTGGGCGATGAAGGTGCGGAAGCGAGCAGTATCGAGAACACCAGCCATGCCGATGACGCGCTCACGGGGAAACTTGCTGACATGTAAGGCAAGTTGGGCCATCGCATCAAGTGGATTTGTGACGACAACAAGAATGGCATTAGGGGAATGATGAGCAATCTGTTCCGTCACCTGTGTGACAATTTCCTGATTCTTTTTGACAAGATCGTCGCGGGTCATACCGGGTTTGCGTGGAAAGCCAGAGGTGATTACGACGATATCGGAATTCGCGGTGTCGGCATAGTCATTTGTGCCCGTAATCAGCGAGTCATAACCGAGGACCGGCCCAGCTTGTAGCATGTCTAATGCTTTGCCTTGTGGCATATTCGGTACAATATCGTACATGACTACATCCGCGTAGTCGCGTTCCGCCAATCGTTGGACAAGGGTACTGCCTACAAAGCCAGCCCCGACAACAGTAATCTTACTTCGCATTACGCATTATCCTTTCAGGTCAAACAAAAGATACTTCCAACGTATTGTATGCCCTGACAAGGAAATATGGCAACAGCGATGCTCTTTCATAGTAAGCCTTCGGTATCCGCGAAAAAGCGTCGTACTTCATCCACCTCATCTCTGCAGAGTGGACAGACACGCAGATGTAGTTGAATGGGTAGTTGCTCATCGCGTGCCAACATATTGGTTGCATAGGAACTCAATGTCATACTGTCGGGACACTCTTTACGATAGAGTGAGGCGAGTAATGCTGAATTCGCCCGTGTATATTTCAAAAGATAGTTCTGGCATAGCTCACATTGCTCTACATGAAGCCGTACATCCTTGGGCAGGTCCTGTGGAGCATCTAAAGCTGTGGTAAATATTTCTTCATTATTGACGAACGCTAGTGGATGAGGGCAGTTCATTGTTAGGTTGTCCTTTGATAATAGGTCTGTCTCCTATATAGTACGTGCATTATGCATCTTAGTAGTACAACTATTGTAGCTTATTCATATATTCGGTACATCTCAAGGTACTACACATTGCTTCGCTCATGCAGTGGACGCGATAAATATGTTTCACAAAATAGTAGGGATACATCCGTTGTAGGGACCGCTTCATCACGTCCTGGTGTCAATCCACCGCCAACGAGGACACGATAAATCGGTCCCTACAACGGATCTCTCCGCATTCTTTCATCAAACAGCATTATCGATCCCTACTAATACCTCATTACGTGCCGAATACACTACTTACAAAATTCGACGTAATAGAAGCATAAAAAGTTCCATATTCATTTATTAATCTTGGAGTACGTCTTGCGTTTTCACAACGACACTGATTGTTTATTCACATAACTTGAAAGAAATATAGATATGACAAATCATCCCTCTACAGTATCATCGCTTGCAGAAGAGTCCGTAATATTTAGTGTAATAGGAGGTCTGGCAGGGAGTATAGTAGGAGTGATACAACATGCAGATTAGCCTGCAAGCAGCACTAACTATAGCTGGTATGGCTCTTGTAACCTATCTGACGCGTATAAGTAAGTTGTGGTTGATGAGCCATATAACACTTTCTAAACGGTTGAAAGCATGGTTGGGGTATATTCCTGGTACCGTAATTATCTCGATTGTTGCTCCGACGGTGTTCTGCACAGGTTTCGCCGAAGTCGGTGCAGCACTAGCGACAGTACTCGTTGCCATACGAACACAAAACGTCCTGCTCTCTATGATTGTGGGTATCGGTGTAGTATGGACGTTAAGAGTGTTATAAGCAAGGCAATTCATCTTTTTAAAGAGAGATGCCTTGTAACTATATAATAGAGTTATCTAATGTTTAGATGATGCACGATATGCGAGATTTACAATTTTATTCTAAATGCTTCTCGTACAGAATTACTTCGAGATTACCATAAATAGCTCTGCCGACTTCGTGAAATCCGTTTTTCTCGTAGAGCTTTTGGGCAGGCACTTGCACAACCGAGGTATCCAGGTGCAGGGTTTTGTAGCCCATAGCGCGAGCGCGATTTTCGAGTTCGCTAAGAATGAACTGGCCGAAGCCGCGTCCCTGGTAGTCGGGATGGACGCGCATGCGTTTAATTTCGGCGCGCCCTTGACCGGTGCGGTGAAAAGCTCCCATAGCGACAAAAACGCCATCCCATTCGCCAATCAAAAATTCTCCGTGGTTGTCGAGGTATGCTGCTTCGATATTATAGACATCATCGTCCCAAGGACCACGCCCCAAATACGCTCCAGCCTGCTGAATAGCGTACACATGCAAATATTCGACTGCCCCCAGATCGGTAGGTTGGTAACGGCGCAGAGTAAACATGAAACGTGTCCTCACATTTTCTTGACTACAACAGAGGAGGTATTTGGTGCAATGCGCCGAATACCTCCTCTGTTGTAGTTCGTTTTCTTATACTTCGACTGACATTGCTACTGCGCCACCACCACCGAGACAGAGGGTGGCGAGGCCGCGACCACCACCGCGACGCCTCAACTCATAGATGAGCGTGGTCAGGACGCGTGAGCCACTGGAGCCGATGGGATGACCGAGAGCGATGGCACCACCATTGACGTTGACGCGTGACCAATCCCAATCGAGTTCTTTCCCATTGGCAAGCGTTTGGGCCGCAAACGCTTCGTTGACCTCGATCAGATCAAAGTCGCTGATCTTCATGCCTGTTCGCTCTAACAGCTTGTGGACCGCGATTGGTGGAGCGGCAAAGATGTAGCGTGGCGTGATGGCACCTGCGGCATAGCCTGTGATACGCGCGAGCACACCCAAGCCATGCTCATTGGCAAAACTTTCGGAGACAACGACGGTTGCGGAGGCACCATCGCTGAGTCCGGGAGCGTTTCCTGCTGTGACGCTACCACCATCCCGAAAGGCTGGTATCAAGCGAGTTAGGGCTTCCATTGAGGAATCGCCACGAATGGGTTCATCGGTCTCAACAATGATACTGCCTTTTTTCTGCTTGATTTCAATGGGCAAAATCTCGTCTTTGAAGCGTCCTGCGGCTGTGGCAGCGGCAGCGCGTTGATGACTTTGCAGCGAGTAACGGTCTTGCTCCTCACGTGTGACGCCGAATTTGTCGGCGATAACTTCGGCCTCTTCACCCATATGAATATTCTCAAAGGCGCACCAGAGACCATCGTGTACCACGCTATCGACTATCTCGCCGTTGCCCATGCGATAGCCAGTGCGTGCCTTGGGCAGCATGTAGGGTCCGTTGCTCATGCTCTCCATACCACCCGCGACAAAAGCTTGTGCATCGCCTGCACGAATAGCCTGGGCCGCGAGCATCACAGCTTTTAAGCCTGAACCACATACTTTATTAATCGTGAAGGCAGGAATATTAACGGGCAGACCAGCATGTAGGGCAGCTTGTCGAGCAGGAGCTTGTCCAACGTTCGCGGATACGACGTTGCCCATAACCACCTCGTCAATCGTTGCTGGATCGATGCCAGAACGACGGACCGCCTCTTTTATCACCATCGCACCCAATTGAGGTGCCGTAAAACTACTCAAACCACCTAGAAATTTGCCCGTTGGTGTGCGAACGGCTCCAACGACAACAGGAGTATACTCTGTAGATGCTCTTTGCTCGGACATAATATGTTCTCTCTCTCCACAGCATTGTGGACATGCATAGGTAGATAATCGCCATTTGTTGTTATTGTATTCTCTTAAGAGGGGCAGGGTCAAACAGCATAGAAGATGGGGAAGAAGGCAAAAACTCGTTGTCTTTTTTGCTTGACTCTCTCGCAACGAGAGACAGTATGCTTTCTTTTATAAGCACATACACGAATTTTCATACAGTTTGAGAGTGACAGTGCTTTTCTAAGGATTCAATACAAGGAGACTTGCAATGAGAATATGCATGCTTGCCATGTTCACGAACCTGCCTACTGTTTCAGAGTTTTTTATATGGTCATGGAAAACGAATCTCGCGCTGACTGTACTTGGAATAGCGATGCTTGTAACGCTCGTCATCTCCTTGATTGGACTCGCGGTCGATCATCGTATTATCGGGAATGCGTCGGCCTGGCTTAAGCCGACAAAGTTTGCCATTTCACTCACGCTCTATGCATTCACACTCGTGTGGTTGCTCCAGTTTATCCAACGCTTCCCACTTGCGATAAGTATACTCTCGTTTGCGACGATGTTCATTCTTATTGTGGAAATGGGTATTGTCGTACTGCAAGTTGTACGTGGTACCAGTAGCCATTTTAACATTGGAACTCCATTTGACGCGCGGATGTTTAGTATCATGGGTATTGGTATTGGTCTCCTCTGGCTTGTTACCTTACTGACCGTCGTGCTAGTTCTTATTCAACCATTGAATAATCCTGCATTTGCATGGTCCTCCTTTTTCATTCCCCGAATGCGGCTTGGGGAGCGCAACATTGTATAGTAGGGACCGATTGATCGCGTCCAAGGGGTGGGGAGGGGTACACGTTCTCGCACAAAATCATTACCGACATTTCGCCCCTCCCCATCCCGGACGCGATCAATCGGTCCCTACAGGCATTTCGTCGTGTCTCCCCAAAACCCTACGGTTGAAAGGCACTCTCTTGCCTTATGGTTGTGCAGGTAATGTACCCATTTTGAACCCTGCTGGTACCTGCATATTCCACATTGATGGGGGCACCTTTGAGGGTGGTAATAACGCAACCTTATCGTAGATTGGTTCACCTGTACCGGGGCCGACGGCACCAGCGAGAATGTTTACGGGTCGGTAGCTCATATCCAATAAAAGCACTAGCCCGTTTTCGCACCGGATACGGTACACGGATGTTCCTCGGAATAAATCGGTATCCAGATAGCTTGCCCGATGAGTATTCATCTCACGGCGCACTTCGTTCAAATTGAACAATGCTTCCTCTGACATGTCGATGCCCCAACCTTGCACGTTCTCCTGTGCAATATGATGCATCTCATCCATACCGAGATTTTCACGTCCATTCTCTATCAGTGTGACATCCACAATACCCGTTTGCACGGTTTCCACGTTGAGATAGCCACTTCCAAGCTGATCGTAACTATCTATACGATATCGCTTGCCCTTTGCGTCTATTTTTGTCTGAGTGTGATACAGAATGTATGCGCTCCATGACAACGTAGTTGGTAAGAGAAACGCCTCTGTCGAGGACGATGAAGTCTTCATAAAACGAACTGTGGTAAAAGTGGCAATTAGCACGACGGCAGCAGCGATAAGCAGACCAGCGAACTGAAACGTGTTTGTGCGCCTCTTTTGCCTACTGATAGGCAGAAGATGTAGTACACGTCCATGCCTGCGTTGCGCGTCAATAGCTTCCATGACAGCCTTATCGACCCGTGCCGAAGGACTTGACGCCTCCAACGTGGAAAGTAAGCGCGTAACCTGATTCATGGCAAGATGTTCTGTACTGCATGAAGGGCACGCACGCACATGAGCAGCCACAGTATTTCTTTGCTCGGTTGTTAGATCATCCCATACAGCAAGATATTGGCGTGTTGTCTCACATGCATGGAGATCGCTATCTCCTGGCGAAATGTTTGGGCGGAAAGAAAGATTATGTTCACTCATCGTGCTTTCTCCTGTTTTCCACCATCCTTGTTCAGACGTTGATACTGTTCAATAAACATACGTTTTGCACGCGAAATGCGTGTCGCAGAAGCGTTGGGCGAGATACCCATAATCGTGGCGATCTCTTGATAGGACACGCCTTGAGCCGCGCTAAGTACTAGAACGGTAGCGTACTCTGGTGGTAAACTGTCCAGGGCGCGACGGATAAGGTCTCGTTCTGCAATCTCTGGAATGCCTCCACTATCGGCAAGAAAGGCGAATGTATCCTCATTGGCCCCCTCTTCACTATAGTCATCGTTACGATAACGATGTGAGAGCGACCACCAGGAGATACGTTTACGTCTGCGTAACATATCAACACACAGGTTTGTGGCGATACGATAGAGCCAAGGGGCCAGTCGTTCACGTTCATACAAACCATTCCACGAAGTGCAGGCGCGAACAAAAACCTCCTGTGTCACATCGTCTGCATCCTCCTGGTTGCCGAGGAGACGATAGATATAGGAGTGAATGGGTCGCCGAAATTGCTCATATAGCTGAGCAACCGTTGAGGCAGCATTTGCTTGTGAAGCTGCATTATCAGATGACACTTGAGACTCAACTGGTTTTTCCACGGTCATGCTGGCTCTCTCTTCTTGGGAAGTACCTGCGTTTTGCGTCCCTCCCATGCCTACCTGTAGTATACCAGGATTGACCGCCGAATAAAACATAATAACTCCATTGGCTATTGATTATATTGCAATCTACCACTCTATCACGTTCCATCGTCCTATTTTTTTCCACAAGTCCTACACAAGGCATTTATACGCTCACTTCGTGGAAAGCTTCCGTTCTTATATATACTTATACAAAAAAGATATGAGGTACATTCGCCCCATGAATCCATTGCTCTCTGATGGAGTACGCCGTCGTACAAGATACACATACCACAGTATCTACCCTATTATTATTGTTCCTCTCATAGGTTTACTTATTATTAGTATTTCCTTTGCATTCTATTTTTCGTCATCTAGACATTCTTCTTCCGCACACGCAAGCGGATTAACACCACTTATTGGACATGTGCCTGACGAGGTTACAAAAAGTCAACTACTTAGCCCAACCGACCCTACCACATCTATTACGTTGACAGTAGGTTTACGCTTACGCAACCAGATGGACCTGGAGAATTATGTTCACACACTTGGTACGAGTACGGACCAGCATACTCATCTCCACATGACACTTGAGCAGATCGTCAAGGCATATGGGCCGTTGCCCACCGCGCAGCAAGCAGTGATAGCGTATATGCGGCAAGCAGGCTTTACAGTTGTCGCAACCTATAAGCACCACTTAATGATTAGCTTTCGCGGTACCGTTGGCGATGCTGAACAGGCGTTTAGTATCCAGATCAATAACTATCGTATGCTGAACGGGCGAATATTTTACGCACCTGCTATAGACCCAAATGTTCCAACCACGCTAGCGAGTATTATACAAAGTATCAATGGCCTGGATACAGTAGCGCACTACACCCATCAGCCAATTGTCTCAGCAAAGGGAAAAACCAGTGTGTTACGCACGAACACGAACACATGTTTTCCAGCATCCACACCTCCGGTTAACTACTATATTCCTTCACAGATAGCCACTGCATATAATCTGCAAGGGCTGTATAATCAGGGGCTACATGGAGAGGGACAGTCTGTTGCGCTCTTTGAGCTAGACGATTACACACAAAGTGATATCACAGCCTACACATCTTGTTATGGTGGTGGTAGTGTACCGATTACGCGTACACAGGTCGCGGGCGGTTCTGGTACACATCCTGACAGTAGCGCGCTTGAAGTCGAGCTTGACATGGAACTTATGTTAAGCGCAGCTCCACATCTAGCGAACCTACGTATATATGAAGCTCCAAACACTGACTCAGGCGTCATTGCAGAATGGGGACAAATTGTCAGCGACGCGGTGCCGGTTGTCAGCACGAGTTGGGGTGAGTGTGAGCCAATGGTTACAAAGGCATCATTGCAGTTAGAAAACGCTCTTTTTACTATAGCAGCAGCGCAAGGCCAGAGCATTCTGGCAGCCTCTGGAGATCACGCCGCCGATGACTGTGATGGTCAGGCGAATGGTGTTACCGAGTCTGTTGACGACCCAGCGTCACAACCTTATGTTACAGGTGTTGGTGGCACCTCGCTCACCAACACCGTAAGCCCTCATCCCAGCGAACATTACTGGCAGCAGGGAACAGTTAATGGGCATACTGGTGGCGGTGGTGGTGGTATCAGTACGCTCTGGACGCTTCCAGCATGGCAACAAGCACCAGGTGTTATTAGCAGTTTCAGTAGTGCTGCTCCCTGTGCGACCAACACGGGAAAGACGGGCAAAATTTGTCGTGAGGTTCCCGATGTCTCGCTCAATGCTGACCCTGCCGTTGGCTATCCTGCCTACTGCACTGTGATAGCAGCGAATTGCTCATCTTCGAGTCCCTGGACTATCGTTGGCGGCACCTCGGCAGCGGCACCTATGTGGGCGGCGATGGTTGCGTTAGCGAATCAGAAGTCATTGCAGGATGGCAACTTCAACCTTGGTTTCCTCAACCCTCTGCTCTACGGTGTGGCCCAGAACGCTGGACAATATAGCAATGATTTTAACGACATTACGATAGGAAACAGCACCGCTTTTAATGATGGCAAGTATCCGGCGACAACGGGGTATGATATGGCAACGGGCCTTGGTAGTTACGATGCCCAGAATTTAGCTAACGATCTTGAAACCTCGGCCGCAAATATGACCAAGGCTCGGAGTGCGCCAGCCGCGAATACCTGGTACTTTGCTGAAGGCAGTGTTGGCAATAGCTTCCAGGAATATCTCACCCTGCTTAACAGCAAGACAACACAGGCCGCGAATGTTAGCATAACCTATCTATTTGAGAATAAGCCCTCAATCACAAAGCAACATATAGTCACGCCGAACACGCGTCTCACGGTGAGCGTCAATGGGGATCTCAATGTGGCGATAACAGACCCACAGCAGGCTGTCGCAACCATTGTACGGTCGAACGTTCCTATTGTCGCTGAGCGTCCAATGTACTTTAACCTGCACGGCATCCAGAGTGGCACTGATGTTGTTGGAGCCACCAATGCAAACCAGACCTCATTCTACTTTGCGGAAGGGGACACGCGTCATGATGCGACGCGCGCATACAACACCTATGTGACGCTACTTAATCCTAGCACAACGCAAACGGCACATGTCACGCTCAATTACTACAACAATGGCTTACGCGGAACGCAAACTTTGACGGTGGGACCGATGCAGCGTGGAACAGGGACGCCAGCAGCGGTGTCTCTCTATCAGCAGGTAGCAATTCAGGTGACATCAGACATTGGCATCGTAGCCGAGCGTCCGCTCTACTTTAGCGATACTATTGCAACGGCTGGTGGAAGAACTATTGGTGCCGCCTCCGCGACCGGAGCAACCACGCTTGGTACAGGTGCTGGAAGTGACTGGCTTTTTGCGGAAGGGTACACAGGTGCGAACTTCCAGGAGTACCTCGTGCTAGCGAATTTCAGCAATGCGCCTGTGACAGCGAAGGTGAAGCTAGAGTATACCAACGGCACAACGCAAACAATTCCAGTTAGTGTGGCGGCTAAGAGTCAAAACTACTTTGACGTGAACAACGCCTCGAGCCATCCTGCTACAGGTTGTACGCCGACAAACTCCGTTTCGGCGGAGGTTACAGCGAGCACCGCGTCCATTGTTGCTGAACGCTTGATGTACTTCCACTTTAGTGCCGCGCATCTTTCTGGCGGCTCCGATGTTGTGGGTGAGGTAGGACCAGCTACCCACTCTGTGTATAGCTTCGCAGAAGGGTACACCTACACCGGGTTCTCGGAGTTCCTCACACTACAAAATCCCACAAACAGCGCGGAGACCGTTGCGGTCACGCTATTCGCGGATGGTACAGTGGTGCAGGTGATGAAGCAACTCGCGCCACATAGCCGTACAACGGTCGGCATTAATGATCTCATCGTGCCGATGGCCGCGGCATATCCAAGCAATCCGGTCACGCAAGCATATGAAGTATCAATGGACGTGCAGGCCCTTAGTGGGGTGGTCGTTGCCGAGCGGCCTCAATACTTCAACTGGCACGGTGATACAGGTGGAACGGACGTGTTGGGATATACAGGGGGCTAATATCAGTGCTAACAGAAAAGGGTAGGCAATTCAATGGAATGCCTATCCTTTTCTGTTAGTACCATCCTCCCATAGATTTGTTCTGCACAAAAATAATGCTATCATGCACATGTACTGTACCATACCGCTATGTCGGCACGTACAGATGCGTGACCAGGGAGGTTTTGGAAGAGGGGTGTATCTTGGATACAAAGGGAGGTTTTCATGCATTTGTTTCGTGGTTCTCGAACATATAAATATGTTCCACATCCTCATCGTTTTCGCACTTCGTCACTTCTTTGTTCGGCTGTACTCATTGCTTTTTTGCTAGCCGCTCTTTTTGGTGTCGTTACTCATAGTGGAGCGGAGGCAAACGGAGGGAAGTTTAGAGGGCAACCTCTTGGGATGAAGCACCTGCCGGGGCAAAATCCAAATCCTACGACGAAGCCGATTACTCACCCACCAGTGACGGTAAATTACAACAAGCCCGTTCTAGCATTTTATTATATGTGGTATCACCATTCTGACTGGTGTACGTGTCACATGTCGGACTTGCCGAGTCCACAGTATGACTCTAGCGATGATGCTACCGTTGATCGTCAGGTTAAACAGGCGGCGAATGCTGGTATTACAGGCTTCATCGGCTCATGGTGGGGTCCTAACGATAATACCGACAAGAACTTTGTGAAGGTACTGTCACATGCCGCGACGTTAGAGAAAAATACAGGTTTCCGCTTCACGTCTTCGCTTTATATAGAGAGTGATGCTCCACTGCTCAATACACAGGCAAAGATGATTTCTGGACTACGCTATGTAGTTCAGCACTATAGCGCAAACAGTCATTTCTTTCATTGGCATGGCAAGCCAGTCTTGTTTTTCTGGAGTCCACTTGGCAATGGTCGCACCTTCGAAGAGTGGAAAGACATTCGGAGCCAGGTCGATCCTCATCACACTATGCTCTGGTCGGCAGAGGGCGTTGACATGGACTTGCTGAATGTCTTTGATGGTATTCACTTGTTCAGTGGAGGCTACTGGGGTATTCAGCATGGCACAATGTCACAGGTCGATAAGGGTTTTCGCGACCAGATCAACGACTATAATCGGGCGCACCACACACAGAAAATCTGGGCGGCGGGCGTGATACCGGGTTATGATGATACGCGAGTACCGGGAAGACAGGGCACATACATTGTACCGCGCAACAACGGAGCGACGTATCAAGCCAGTTGGCGAGCGGCCATGAGTAGTATGCCTGACTGGATCACCATTACTACTTTTAATGAGTGGTTCGAGGGAGCAATGATTGAACCAAGCGTTCACTATGGAAATCAATACCTGAACCTGACGCAGCAATTCGCCAAACAATGGCACGGCTAATTGGGTTCTTCTATGCTGTTGCATACATAGGTGCTGAGGGCAATTATCCTCAGCACCTATGTATGCAACATATTGTTATTTGAGGTTAGGTTGAAAGGGAGGAATTTTTCATGCCAATTTGGAGGCGCATGAGCCGCGATCATGGGCGTATCGCCTATGGTCGCATGCTTATTATAGTTACATCGCTTCTGGCGGTGTTTTGTATCATAGGAGTGGGAGCATTCCAGTTTCTACACATTGCACCTGCGCGAGCCGCATCTGCCAACGCAGTTGTCACATTTCCTACGACACGACCAGCGGTACTCATGCAGAGTCATATCAATGGGCCAGCCGACGCACAGCAGCGTATCTCACTCTCAATTGGGCTTCGAGTTCAAAATCAAGTGGCTCTGACACAGTACGTGAACGATATTTCGCGTTCTGGCTCGGTCAACTATCACCGCTATCTTACGGCGGCTCAGTATGAGGGAACGTTTAGCCCAAGTCAAGCAAACTATAGTGCGGTAGAGAAGTATCTTCAGGCAGCGGGATTTACCATCACTCACACGTACAGCAATCGCTTATTGATTGCCTTTAGTGGTACGGTGGCACAGGTAAATCGTACTTTTGGTGTTTCCCTCAAGAGCTACACCGCCTCTGACCACGCTAGCTATTATGCCAATGACACTGACCCACAGCTTCCGGCATGGCTTGCCAGTCAGGTACAAAGTTTTACTGGCCTAAATAATGCTGTTCGTTTTCAGCATCTGCCGTTAAGTGCGCGAACAGTACAGAGAGCTATCCATACCCCTTTGACAAATACGTGTCCAGGCCATGATCCAAAAGGTCAATATGTCACGCCTGACCAGACGGCGACTGCGTATAATCTCAATGGCCTGTATAATGCAGGTTTTCAGGGTGAAGGCCAAAGCATTGCGCTCTTCGAGCTAGCCACGTTCAATACAAGCGATCTTACCACGTACACGGCCTGCTATGGTCATAGCCATACAGCTATTCAAACGCTAGTCGCAGGTTCTTCCTCCGTCGCTTCGGATAGTGGCATGGTAGAAGTTGAACTTGATTCACAGCTTATCTTGAGTGCGGCTCCAAAGCTTGGAAGACTTGTCGTTTATGAGTCTGGTAACGATGAGGCTGACCGCTTGGCACAATGGGCGCAGATTGTGCAGGACGCAGTTCCCGTTATAAGCACAAGCTGGGGGGATTGTGAACTGAACATGGACCCAACAGAGATACAGCAAGAGCATGTTCTGTTCACGGCTGCCGCCGTACAAGGACAGAGTATTTTCGCAGCATCGGGTGATAGTGGTAGCGCAGGTTGCGCCTTTGATCAAGCAAGCAATGGCTCTCAAGCGTTTAAGGGCCTTAGCGCGGGCGACCCAGGAACGCAACCGTTTGTGACCAGCGTTGGCGGTACAACGCTCACGATTGATAGCTCATCGTCAGCCTATAGCCGTGAAGTTGCCTGGAATAATCTGCCCTTGGGAACCTATAGTGGTGGTGCCTCTGGCGGGGGTATCAGCAAATACTGGGCGGCACCATCCTGGCAGAGCGGTCCAGGAGTCAATACCAGTAACAGTTCCGCGACACCATGTAGTGCGCCTTCAGGTAGTTTCTGCCGCGAGACACCGGACGTATCGCTTCATGCGGACCCAACGAACGGATATCTCATCTATTGTACAGCAACACAGGCAGGATGTGATCCCGCCCATCCCTGGAATAGTATTGGTGGAACTTCGGCTGCCGCACCCATGTGGGCGGCACTCATGGCTTTAGCCAACGAGATGTCGGTGCGACAAGGTGGGTTTAATCTCGGCTTCGTCAATCCACTACTGTATCAGATTGCGAACGATGCCACGAAGTACAGCAATAGTTTCCATGACATCACCACTGGCACCGACGATTACGATAATCTCAATAGTGGGAAGTATGGCGCAACGAGTAACTATGACATGGCAACGGGACTGGGCAGTTATGAAGCGTTCAACCTTGCAACGAATCTTGTCGCTCTTGTAAAAAGTCAGATGCCGACACGTACCTCACCATCAAATACCACCTGGTATTTCGCGGAAGGGAGCGTTGGAGGAGGCTTTCAAGAATACATCACGCTGCAAAATCCAAGCATAAACCAGGCGGCGACGGTCAATATTACCTATCTTTTCGAGGGAAAACCGTCTGTGGTTATCAGCCATGTGGTACCTAGCAGTTCGCGAGCAACGGTGAGCGTCAACCAGGACCTACATGTACAGGTGACGGACCCACAACAGGCACTTTCGGCCATTGTTCAGGTTGCGAATGGAGGCCCTGGTATCGTTGCGGAACGGCCCATGTACTTCTCGCATAAGGGTATTCAAAGTGGTACAGATGTTATGGGTGCGACTAATCCGCAAAGTACCTACTACTTCCCGTCGGTAGATACACGTAACGCAGGACGTACCTATCTCACGTATCTCACGATGCTTAATCCGAGTGCCACGCAGAGCGCAAACGTCACGGTAACGTATTATACAGGAGCGTGTGGCAACACTAGTCAAGCAACGTGTCCAACACAAACGGTGTCGATTGCGCCATTACATCGTGGCACAGCAACGCCACTTTCACTGAATTTGTATCAGCAAACGGCAGTAAGCGTTCAGAGTGATCATGCCATTGTTGTGGAGCGTCCTACATACTTCAAGGATACGCTTGCGACAGCAGGTGGTGCAATAACAGGTGCTGCAAGCGAAGTTGGTGCAACAAATCCAGGCAAGGACTGGCTCTTTGCTGAAGGATACACGGGCAGCAACTTCCAGGAATACCTGACACTGGCAAATTTCGGCATGGCAGACACGAGTGCAGTGGTGACACTTGAGTATGATAATGGACATAAGCAAGCCATTACGGTAAGTGTTCCCGCGCTTAGCCACATCTACTTTGATGTAAACAGGGCGAACGCAACACCGAGCGGCACCTGCGATATTAGTCCGTGCAGTACCTCAACAGCCTCCTCTGTTGAGGTTACTTCGACAGCGAACATCGTTGTTGACCGTCTGATGTACTTCCACAAGGGTAGTGCGCGCCTCTCTGGTGCGACAGAGACCGTTGGAGAAGCTGGTCCTGCCTCACACAGCGTCTACGCCTTTGCGGAAGGCTATACGGCAGGCTCATTTGATGAGTATCTGACGCTGCAAAATCCTACGTTGAACGACGAGACGGTGGCAATTACGCTTTTTGTGGATACGTATGTGCTACAAGAGCAAGTGGTTGTCAAGGCGCAGGGTCGTAAAACGGTTAGCATCAACGCGCTTGTAGTGCCAATTGCGCGAAGCTATAACAACATGGGACCCGACTCCTACTCGGTCTCGCTCACAGTGCAAGCACTAGGGACAAACGCGAAAATCGTTGCGGAACGTCCAATGTACTTTAACTTTCACGGTGCTCAAGGTGGCACCGATGTGCTTGGGTATACTCAGTAGGTTTTTGTAGGAGAGAACGAACAGGGGATGCAGCAATTGCTGCATCCCCTGTTCGTTCTCTCTTATAATTCTTGGTACGCTTTTATTTCTGCTATCTCTAGCACGAATGGCCCTTCCTGGTTATCCGCGATAATTAGGCCAAACAGTTTAATAGTAGCGGGGTCGAGTGGAAGTGCGTCAGGAACTACCTCTCCACGCATAATAGGAGTAAATTGCTCGAACGAAAGACGAGCATCCATCCAGATATCTTTTGTAGTATCAAAGTTGCCTATGTAAAATGCGTCGTCCGAGAGTGCAGGTGTTTCAACGAATAGGCCGTAGCGTTTCCCATCGCCCTTAACGCGTAACGCTATACCATCAAAACCCTCTAGCGTGCTATCGTTCTGGCTACGAACAGACGCAAAACCACCATAATTTTCCAATGATACTCTTCCCGTAAAAAGTACTGTACCAGCACTGGTCGCCTGTATACGACTGTTTGAAAGTCCACCCATTACAACATCATTCTGTGGAAGCCAGCGTTGCACGTCCTCTGCTTTGCTGAAGTCGGCGATAATTTTCTCTGTGGTTGGCATAGTTGTTTCTCCTCATTTCGATAAAATATTCTAAAGTTGGGCCAGGACACATTTAGTTTGACAGAATAATGGGGAACTTATCAGCTTACATTATCGTCCATTACAGTGGCGTTTAAAGTATAGCATTTTACCAGCACAGGAGCACAATGCATGCGAACAGTTCAGTCTTCCACTACTGTTACTACACGCGTTCTTGTAAGCATTCTCATCTTTACTACGTTCATTAGTACAACCTTTCAACCCACAAATGCTCACGCCCAAACCTTCGCGTATAACGTAGTCAATCGAGATCGGCCTGTATTGGCCTTCTATTATCCATGGTATCATCAATCTGACTGGTGTAGCTGTCAGATGTCGGACTTGCCGACTATACAGTACGACTCGTCTGATGATGCCATTATTGATCGGCAGGTTCGATGGGCTGCCAAGGCTGGTATCACTGGCTTTATTAGTTCATGGTGGGGTTCCCAGGACAATACGGACAAAAATTTCGCGAAGTTACTGCTGCACTCTGCATCGCTACAACGGAGTACAGGGTATAAATTTACCTCAACCGCTTATATCGAAAGCGATGCGCCCGCGTTGCAAGGCATGAACAACATGGTAAATGGTATGCGCTATTTGCTCAAGAAGTATAGTGGAAACTCGCATTTTATTCGCTGGCACGGCAAACCACTGCTTTTTATCTGGGACCCTCTGGGACAAGGACGAACATTATCATGGTGGGCTAAGGTGCGTCATCAGGTGGACCCACATAATCAGGTTCTGTGGTCGGCAGAAGGTCTTGACATACACTTGCTCGATGTCTTTGATGGCATTCATCTTTTCAGCGCGGGCTATTGGGGGCTGCTGAATAGAACGATGCCAGAGATTGATCAGGGATTTCGCGCTCTGGTAGACAGTTATAACGCGGTACATCACACGAATAAAATATGGGTCGCAGGTGTGATGCCTGGCTACAACGATACGCGCATTCCGGGGCGTTCAGGCACGTTCGTTGTGCCACGCAATAATGGAGCCACCTATACTACAAGTTGGAACGCGGCATTGAGCAGTAACCCTGATTTGGTCACGATTACCTCATTTAACGAGTGGTTTGAAGGAGCGATGATTGAGCCGAGCGTTCACTACCACTCGCAATACCTTGATATTACGCGACGGTATACTCGGCTGTGGCACGGATAATTGATAGTTTGGTAGGGACCGATTCATCGCGTCCTCGTGGCATCAACCGCCAAGAAGGACGCGATGAATCGGTCCCTACAATATTTCGGTAGACTCTTACAATGTTATTCTGGGTCCTGTTCTGGTGCGCTTTCTTCACCAGTCTCCTCACCAGACTCAACGATCTCTTCCTGCACATCTTCAACCACTGCGGTACCTTCGTCGTCGGCGATTTCTTCCACGGCATCCTCTAGCTTTTTACCATTGGTGGTGGCGACGGCAACGACGGTATCATTATCTCCAAGGTTCATCATGCGGCGCCCCTGTGTGGCGCGTCCACCGCGAATGATGTTGGCTACATCCATACGAATAACGACACCGGACGCAGAGATAATCATCAAGTCGTTGTCTTTTTCCGTGAGGATACGAGCAGTGGCAACGCGTCCGGTCTTGTCATTGACTTTCGCGGTAAGAACACCGCCGCCGCCTCTTGTCTGGACCGGATAGTCTTCAATAGGTGTACACTTGCCGTAGCCAAACTCGGTCACAACCAATAGTTCGCTGTTGGGAGGCGTCAGATTGAGCGAGACAACCATGTTGTCCTTGCCCAAACGAATGCCGCGCACACCGCCGCTGGTACGAGAAGCCGAGCGCAATTCAGCAACAGTGAAGCGAATGGCGTTGCCTTGGGCGGTAATCATCAGTACATCGTCAGCGGCTCCGGCTAATTTCGCACCAATCAGTTCGTCATCCTCTTCCAGGTCCATCGCGATCAGGCCATTGCGTCGCACCACTTCAAACTCTTCCATCGCTGTTTTCTTGACCTCACCTTTTTTGGTGGCGACGATCATGAAGTCGCGGCTCACGCCTTTCGGCACCTGCACAATGGCGGTGATACGTTCGCGTTGCTCAATTGAGATGAGATTGATGAGATGCTCTCCTTTTGCCGTGCGACTCGTATCGGGTAACTCGTAGACACGGAGTTGGAAGACGCGCCCACGGTCTGTGAAGAACAACAGGCTATCGTGTGAGTGCGAGACCAGTAGATGCTGTACCGCGTCATCCTCACGCGTCACCATGCCTGTGATGCCACGCCCACCACGTCGCTGTGCTCGATAGGTGTTAGATGGCAGACGTTTGATATAACCCTTCTCGGTCAGTGTGACAACAACCTCTTCATTAGGGATGAGGTCTTCACTTCTGAACTCGCCCGTCTCCCCCTCCACAATCTCGCTGCGCCGAGGGTCGCCATATTTCTCCATCAGTTCTTTGAGATCGGCTTTGATCAGTTTGCGAATCTCGTTAATATCGCTTAAGAGCATGTTGTAGTAGTCGATATGCTGTAGCACATCCTTGAGTTCGTCTTCGATCTTCTGCCGTTCGAGTGCAGCTAAACGTGCTAAGCGCATATCAAGAATAGCTCTGCCCTGCTCATCCGAGAACGAGAACTGCTGTTGCAGATTTTTCAATGCCTCGTCGGTTGTCTGGGAACCGCGAATGGTTGCGATGACCTGATCGAGATGGTCGAGGGCAATTTTTAAGCCTTCCAGGATATGACGACGAGCCTCCGCCTTCCTGAGTTCAAATTGTGTGCGGCGCGTGATGACGACTTCGCGGTGATTGATATGGTACTGTAAGAAGTCTTTGAGTCGTAGTGTGCGTGGCTGTTTATCAACCAGTGCCAGCATATTGGCATTGAACGCGCTTTGCATCGCGGTATACTTATACAACATGTTGAGCACGCTCTCAGGATTGGCGTCGCGCTTCAACTCGATATACATACGCATGCCAGTGCGGTCGGATTCGTCGCGCACCTCAGAGATGCCTTCAACCTTTTTGTCGCGGGCCAGTTCCGCAATTTTCTTGACCAGTTCAGCCTTGTTCACTTGATAAGGAAGTTCGGTGACAATGATACTGGTGCGTCCCTTTTCCGTCTGCTCAAAGTTTGTGCGTGCGCGCACCACGATGCGCCCTCGTCCATTGAGATAGGTGTTGCGTATACCTTCTCGCCCATGAATAATCCCACCGGTTGGGAAGTCGGGTCCACGAATAATATGCGATAATTCTTCGGTCGTTGCCTCTGGATTGTCGATCAGGTGAATAACGCCAGTACAAACCTCGTTTAGATTATGTGGAGGAATATTTGTTGCCATACCGACGGCAATACCAGTAGAGCCATTGAGTAGCAGGTTTGGCAAACGTGCAGGCATAACGGTTGGCTCTTCGGTCTGATTATCGTAGTTGGGAGCAAAATCAACGGTATCTTTGTCGATATCGCGCAGCAATTCATCGGCAATCGCGGCCATCTTTGCCTCGGTATAACGCATGGCGGCTGGTGGATCATCGTCTTGAGAGCCAAAGTTGCCTTGTCCCAGGACGAGTGGATAGCGCATCGACCAGGGTTGAGCCATACGCACAAGGGCATCGTACACAGCGGTATCGCCATGTGGATGATAGCTTTTGAGCACCTCGCCGACGGTACCAGCGCACTTGCGAAACGCCTTGGTCGATTGAAGACCCATATCTTCCATCGCGTACAGGACGCGACGGTGTACAGGCTTCAACCCATCGCGTACATCGGGCAGTGCGCGACTGACAATAACGCTCATAGAATAATCGAGATACGCGCCTGTCATTTCATCAACGATGCTGACTGGCCTAATATTGCCAAGTTCCATAAAACATCCTATCCTCACCAAAAAAAGTCAGACATAGCCAGAAGGCGATATCGGTTTGAAGTTTTGATTGCGTTGGGCGGAGGGGTCTCAGAAAGCGTGATCCTACCTTCCTTATTATACCATATCCTATAGTTGTGTACAAGAAGAAGGTGACTTGTGGAGTAGCAAGAATGTGTTCCATAGAGTAGTATTGTAGAAGAGACCTGAACTGTTAATTTGGTTGTGCTACTACTATGCTTGAGTAGAAAGGTGTGGTATCATTAAGTGCAAGAGCGGAAGTTCAGGGAGAGTAGAAGTACATTTCGTAGCGGTGTACCCATTCATCAGCCCTACTGTAGTACAGTGTTAGCTCTGATGTCATAGGGGGGAGTTCCAAGTCATGTCATCATTGCCATTTACAGCTCAGCAATGTTTCTTTGTAGCCATTCTTGTATTTATTGTCGTTGGCTTCCAGCGTGGCTGGCGGCGCGAATTAGTTACCCTTGTTTTTGTGTTACTCGCGGTACTTTTGATCCGTCCAGGTTCGGGTGGGGGTTTCATTAGTGAGCTTCTCGCACGAATTCCAGCGGTGTTTGGCTATATTGCAACCGGTTCAACCAGTACAACGGCGGCAACATCTACAGCAACCAGTAATTTTCTAGGACCTTGGGGCACCCTTCTTGGGTTTGCGCTGGTCGTCGCCATTGGGTATGTTGTGGGGCAACGCGCGTTTCCCAAGCCGACTACCCCAACGGAACGTTTTTTAGGAATTGTGCCATCGGTGGTTTCTGGAGCGTTCATTCTTGGCTACCTCACATCGGGCAATTTCTTTGCGAAGAATCAGCAAGGCCAGTCGTTCTTTTCTATTGTGGTGCAGCCACCTGATCCAACAAACTTCGTGCCTGTGATTTTTGCGATAGCGATTATTGCGGTAGTAATTGGACTTATCGCGGGAAGAGCGAAAAAGTCGGCGCCACCAGCGAAAAAGTAACGCGAGACGTAGTATAAGCAGAGTACGGTATTTCGAATTTGTAGAGCTATAACGGATGCAAGACAATATGGCTATACGCAAATCGTGTTGAGGTGATGAATGGCTGAAACAACCAAGAGTAAGCAAAGCGAGGCAGTAAAGCCTGTAAACCGTTGGCAGTCTGGTCGTCCCCGTTTCAGTATTCAGGAATTCCGTTTGGGGAAAGATAAAAAGTGGCATTTTTCTGGTCAGGAGCCAAGTGAAGAGGTACGAATGGTTGTACGCAAGCACTGGTGGTTTCTGGTACGTCCTGCTCTGCCTTTTCTTGCCTCGATTGTAGGTATCTTTGTCGTGTTAGCAGCGATTGCTGCATTTCCACAGTATGACCTCATCTGGGCTTATGTAGAAGCTGCTGTCGTTCTAATCACTATCGGGACAGGCGCATGGTTTGCGTGGAAGGACCTGGCTGTCTGGTGGGTTGAAACATACATCATCACAGACAAACGCATCATCAATTCGCGCGGTCTACTGCAACCCACGCGCCAGGAAACACCGATTGAGAAGGTGACACAGGTCGGGGTAGATGTGAAAACGCCATTCGAGGCATTGTTGGAATTCGGTACGGTCCATGTGTACCTCGCGGGCGGCGACCTGGTTATGAAAGATATACCTCATCCTCGAGAGGTCAAGGACGCGATTCAAGGCGTTACCGATGTCGTCAAGGCAAAAAAGAAAAAAGAAGAGCCGCTTCCAGTACCGAAGGACCCAGAATTGGCCTCTGTACTCAAAAAACTTGCCGAGGGCAAGCCTGTCCCTAAGCTAGCGGATGCGGATGAAAACTATCCAGTGCCGCGCAATCCCGACCGTATGCGCGGCCCACGCCGTACCTTCGGTGGCGTTCTACGAATTCCTAGCCGTGTTCACTACATGTCGGGGGAGCAGACGGTCAAGTATATTCAGCGCTCACAGTACGTGCTCTTGAAAAATCTTATTGTGCCAGCGTTGCTAATTATCCTGATCCTGCCTGTTGCCATTGTACCGCCAAGTGTTGGTTACATTCCAGCGACGGTAGAAAACTATTGGTGGCTTGTAATGGGTTTGCTCTTCCTGGCGTTGCTGATCTCGCTGTTTCTTGTGTATATTAACTGGCTGGACGATATCTACATTTTGACGAACAGGCGTATTATAGATATCGAGCGAAAATTCTTCTTCACCGTCGAGGCACGCATTGCGGCAGAATATAAAAATCTACGTGACATTAAGGTGAAGGTGCCTAACGTCATCGAACGATTTTTAGATGTCGGTGATGTCTTTATCGAGACCCCTGGTAATTCGCCAGATATCATCTTTAAGAGTGTCGATCATCCCTTCTTGATCCAGGATGAAGTGTACGCTATTAAGAATCACAAGGACAAAGAGGACAAGGTTAAGAAGGAAAACGACGAGCGAAAGCTACTACAAACATGGTTCAGTACCGTAGTCACGTCGTTAGAAACCACCTCAAAAACCTATGCTGCACCAGACCTCAAAAATATGGACCTGCTATCAGCGATGGCATGTGCTCAAGAACTGGGATTGGATATTGAGGTATCGGGCGATGCTATTGCAACCAACGCAGTGCTTCCGGGTCATGTTGTTGAGCAACGTCCACCGAGGGGAACATTGATGGAAAAAGGGAGCAAGATTGAGATTGTGTTAAGCAAGAGGCAATCGCTGGTCGATTACCAGATATAGGTTTTACACAAACAAAAACGCTCTGTCCGCGCTATATGCAGACAGAGCGTTTTTGTTTGTTGTGTATTTAGCGCATACCAGCACCATTGCCGACGCGAGCGAGTAAAGCAACGCTTTCGATGTGATAGGTTTGTGGGAACATATCAATGGGCTGGGCTGAAACCAGTCGATAGCGTCCACCTGAACAGAGAGTTGCGATATCGCGCGCAAGAGTACTAGGGTCACAAGAGACATAGCAGATGGCGCGTGGGGCCAATATCTGCAAGGCTTGCAGTGCTTTGGGGTGACACCCGGCGCGTGGTGGGTCTACAAGGGCAACGTCAACACGTTCGCGACGATAGTGAAGTTGTCCCAGGAGACGCTCCAGCGTCCCTTCCAGTACGGTAATAGTGTTCTGGTTATTGAGGGTGGTCGTCGCACGTGCATCCATCACCGCGCTCGGTTGTGACTCAATACCAATTACCCGCGCTCCACGCGTTGCCAGGAACGAAGAGAAAAGACCGACTCCACTATAGCCATCCAGGATAGTATCCATGCGTTGTGGCTCTAGCAGAGCAATCGCGCGTTCAACAAGTACAGCGGCTTGTAGCAGGTTGACCTGAAAGAAGGAGTCGGCAGAAACGCGGAAGCGACGACCAAGCACGGTATCGGTCAAGAACTCTTGTCCAGCGAAGACGCGTCCATAGCGTCCACCTACACGTTCGATGATGACGCCAACGATACCAGGAGCAACGGTCATTAACTCATTTGCCAATTGTTGCGGGTCTTCAATTGAGGAACCGGGCCGTGCGTGAATGACCAGTAATGCGGGCACGGCTCGCGCTGCCGCGCTTACCGCGTCAACAGAAACGCCGATGCCAGCATTATTGACGGCACCAACGGCACCCCGAATAGTGAAGCCTTGTACCATCTCCCCCAGCGTATCGCCAAAATAAGTCATGAGCTTTTCGCGCACATGTTGATAGACCATATCGAGGGCGGGATGGAGTAGAGGGCAATTTTCGAGTGGCTGAATGTCATGGCTTTCAGTCAACTTAAAGCCAATTTCACCTGAAGGGCCAACAGAAAATAAGGCAATATTACGGTAATGCCAGGGCGCGATGCTGGTAGGCATCCCAATAGTGGGATGAACAAGGGCGTCTGGCTGTTTCCCGATACGCATTAGCAGTTGGCGCACAATATGAGCTTTCCACGTAAGTTGTGCCTGATACGCGATATGCTGCCATTGGCAGCCACTATCGGTGAGGAGGGGAAAAGCAGGCTCGACACGTTCGGGTGCGGGACGCAGTATTTCAAGCATATCTGCTCGTGCGTGACCTCGGCGCTCCTCGACAATATCCACCCGCACCCGCTCACCTGGAATACCACCGGGGACAAAGAGGACTCGTCCCTCGTATCGGCCTACGGCATCGCCGCCATAGGCAAGGTCTGTAAGTTCGACATCAATGCTCATGTTCACCTCGCGGTCATTGCACATCTCGTCGTAGTGTGCATGTCCGTCACATCTTTCCAGTGTATTTGTGTTTTATAACATTATTGGCTGTTTTGGCTGACTGTAGAGTCGCGTTCCAAAGCGGCTTAAGAAAACCGCGCCCAGCCCTATCAAACCCGCACCAATACTAATAAACAAGCCAATGTAGGGGAGAGACCCTGCCAACACTAACACTGTCAATCCCACTACAACCTGCACCGGACGTGTGTTTTTCTGTGGAGCCACAACACGCACGATGTACTCGCCGAGAAGCGAGCCGACCGCCACCGTTCCCAAGGCCCATGCCGCAATAATTCCTATTACGACGATAATCGCCAACGGAATAGAGATAATCAGTGCTACAAGAATAGCCAGCACAGGCAGTGCTAGCAGTATACTCAAAAGGCCAAGCGCAAGACTACGACGCGCCTTGCTTGTGACCGTAGTACGCACTAACATTACGTGTTCCGGCAACAATACCATCAACAGGATGCCAAGTGCTACCCAGGCAAGGGTAGACCAAAACCAGAAATCTGGTCCCGCATCACTCATGAGCAGTTGTTCCGCACTTTTGGGGCATCCATCAAGATTGCCATGCAAGTGTGGCTCACCGCCTGGCGTCCAAGCTCCTTGACACAAATGGATGTCTCCATAGACGGAAGCATTGTTTTGTAAGGTGATACTACCACCATAGGCGGTAATTGTGCCATGCACCGTTCCATCAATGATAACATCGGTGCCAAACACTACTACATCGCCTTGCACTTCACCTTGTATAACTATTGTGCCACCAAACGAGGTCACATTGCCACACACGATTTCGCTGCTGTCAATAACATCATCTGTACCAAAGAAAGGGCCTCGATGTGAACTGGTACAGATTTGCTTACTGAGTTCATTGCTCTGTTCAGAACGCGTGTTGGCAGCGAAAGCGGTGGTTATATGGGTTGCTTCGATGCGCCCAGTTAGTAAGAACGCTGCGAGGAGCACCAGTCCAGGCAGCGTGTAGAGCATTACTCGTCTTTGTATAGCTTTTCGCATACCATAACTCCATATCATGATTTCACAGTTCTCTTCCTCAGTGAGAAAAAGAGGACCTGATTAACCATGACCTTCGCCACCTACCTACCTATCTATGCCTCTTGTGGAGAACGCATCAGGCGAAGCCACATTCCCATCATAAGTACCACGAGAAAGCTAACTCCGGTCAGGAGCAAACCGTTGCGCGTCACAATGGTTAAGCCCAACTGTATATAGTTTCCTAAAACATAAAGTACATCAACAACATTGCTGAGCAGGAGCAATACATGTACCATCAGATCGGTCTGTACAAGGGTTATGGCGAGTAGCAGAAGTGGAATACTACCAAGTGTAAAGAATGTAATGGCGACAAAAATTGTTCCTCCTTTACGCAAGCGCGCTACACGGTAACGCTGTTGCTCATGGAGTACCTCAAGTTGTTGAGAGATTTGCTTTTGCTGCTGAACCGCTTGCATAATTGAGTTTGTTGAGACATGACCTGTATGTGAGAAACTGCGCGTAACTACAGGTTGTGTAGTCTTTTGCGGCGTTCTCAATAACGCGTCCATGCTACGTTGACATTGCACAAAGGCGCGACAATCTGCACACGTTTCAAGGTGTGCCTGGAATGCTGCGTTAGCAGAGTCATCCATGAGATCGGTGTCACGCTGATGGGCAAGCAACTGTTTAACGTCGCGGCAGCGCATCTTGTTGCTCCTCTTCGAGAACCGAACCGTTTTGCATATAGCGAGCCAACAGTTCACGCGCACGATGAAGACGCGCCTTGACCAGAGCAGGTGTCAGGTTGAGGGCGGCAGCAATTTCATCATAAGAAAAGTCATGCCAGTAACGTAACACAATTACGGCGCGATACTTTCCAGGGAGACGTTGCAGATACGTTTGTACCTCGTCATGTTGCTCACCACGTAGAGCAGATTGTTCGGGGCTAACGCCAGCGTCAACAATCCATTCCAGGAATGGCACATCCTCCAAAGGCAGTGCTAAGAAGCGTCTACGTCGCAACTGGTCAATCGAGAGATGCGAGGCAATTGAGAGCAGCCAGGTACTAAATTTATGTGCAGGTTTGTAGGTTGCAAGTTGGGTAAAGGCGCGCACAAACGCTTCCTGCGTCACGTCTTCGGCCTCGGTCGCATTGCCAAGCATGCGATATGCGAGGTTTTGGACAGCATCTTTATACCGTTCAACGAGTACCGCGAACACGTTCTGGTCTCCACGAAGCACTAGCTCGACTAGCCCAGCATCGCTCATCGAATCAACCACCACCCCTGTATTTGACAAGCTAGTTCGTACACTCGCGACATCAGCGGTATGTGTGAGTGTGCCAGTACTGCCAGTACGCTGACCGCGACGGGTGCCGCGTGCTGACTGTGCAATAGACCCAATGACTCCTAAAGGATTTGTAGCGTCTATCGTCGATTCTAACATATATTCACCGCTCATTACTTATGTTTTCATTTCAGTATATAGAAGAGATGCAATAGGCTCCCTCCTCATCAGCATATACGTGTCTTTGCTAAAAAAGTTGTAACCTTTCGCGGCAGTGTATCATGCTTATGTCAGAGTGGCAAGAGCTTTTATAATCCCACATAGTATAACATACTAATGTGAAAAAATATTCATTTATAGATAGGTAAAATTTCACAGAATGAAGGAGGGGCTAGACTTGTTCGAGGCCTTGAACAAGCAGTCTAGCCCCTCCTTCATTCTGTTAGCTATTGGGTTGATTTTGTAGGTCTTGTAGTGGTACCTGATCGTTCGATGCAGCTTTTTCGTTCTGCTCGTCCTGCGGTTGAGCTGGTTGGATGCGCTGCGCTTGTGGGCCGAGTGCGTCAGGTTTGCCCTCGCTGTCATACTGGCCCTGTCCATATTGACCTGTGTTGCCTTGACTGCCATAAAGTTCCTGGGGCGTCGGGTTCTTTGATGGTTCCTGGTTGGTTTGTGAGTCTTGTTCTGCCATAGTATGATTTCTCCTTCATTATTTCATTTCAATGCTAGCAGGGTGTGATAATATGTTTTGTTATCTTACTTCGATTACAACGTCTTTTTGGTCGGGCACGGTACCGATAACTTCGCCGATACGTTGAAAGGGAACCTCTTTCTGTGTCGAAAGGGTTTGCCAAAGGGCTGGGTCGATGGCGGCAAAAAGTCCACCGGATGTTTGTGGGTCGAAGAGGATGGCTTGTTTGAGCGCGTCGATATGTGAGTCGAAGCGTATATGTGCTTGTACGGCGCGTTCGTTGCGTTTAGTACCACCTGGAATACAGCCAAGCTCAGCATAGTGTAGAACGTTAGGCAAAAGGGGAAGAGCAGAAAAGTCGAAACGGAGATTGGTAAGGCTCTGTGACGCCATTTCCCAGGAATGCCCTAACAGGCTAAAGCCGGTGATGTCTGTGACGGCGTGAACAGCGGAGCCTGCTTGTACGAGTAGTTCGCTGGCACGTCGGTTGAGCGTAGTCATAGAGCGAACAGCGGCTGTCATGTCCTCTTCAGACACCTGATCGCGTTTTTGGGCGGTTGTAAGTAAGCCTGTGCCGAGTGGCTTACTTAGAATAAGAATATCACCAGCTTTTGCACCACCTTTTGTGAGGATATGGTCGGGATGCACCATGCCAGTTACGGCAAGTCCATATTTGGGTTCGTCATCAGAGATGGAGTGACCACCCGCAATGACGCTTCCTGCTTGTTCGACGATATCCATACCACCACGCAAGACTTCGCTCAGGATACTTGTTTCCAGGTTTTCGGGCCATGCGACCAGATTGATCGCCATAAGGACCTGTCCACCCATTGCATATACATCACTCAATGCATTAGTGGCAGCAATCGCGCCAAAGGTGTAGGGATCGTCTACAACTGGTGGGAAGAAATCGGCAGTGCTGATGATGGCTTGCTGATCGTTGACGCGATACACGGCGGCATCGTCAATTGCGCCCAATCCAACAATAAGTTGCGATGGCACGTTACGTTGTCGTAAGGGACGAAGGACTTCAGCCAGAATATCGGCACCTATTTTAGCGGCACAGCCAGCACAGTTCGCAAGTTCTGTGAGTCGTACTCGTGAGTTCGTAGTCATCAAGGAACCCCTTCCTGTATATTTGAAAGATAGTAGTACCTTCATTAAATCACAAAAAGACAGAAAGCGTTGCCATTGCTAATCTATTGAACAGCTTCTTGACAAGAGTAGTTTTTCTTAAGAATATTAGCTCCAATAAGGAACTAATATTCTTAAGAAAAACAAGGAGAAATTAGGAATAAATATAGCACTTTGGGTTGTACAAATTTTGTTGGCACTGGCATTTGCGGCGGCAGGCTTTATGAAGGTTTCACAGCCACTTGAGAAATTATCGTACGTATGGGATGGGTTCATAGTGTTGGCGAACGTGGAGTACGCGCAATCGGTATTCTGGAGATATTGGGAGCGATTGGACTTATTCTGCCTATCGCACTACACATACTGCCGTGGCTAACACCCGTCGCGGCGATTAGGCTAGTGTTGACGATGATTGGTGCCGCGATTCTACATGTACGTCGAAACGAGATGGCTGGTGTTGCTCCAACAATTGTGCTATTGCTGTTAGCGGCATTTATTGTATGGGGACGTTTCGCGGTAGGTCCTTTAAGCTAAATGAGGTAGATAATTTTCATACATAGCCCTGTAAGGCAAGATGAAGAGGCGAAAAAGCTCCTGATTACTATGTGACATATAGTAATCAGGAACTTTTTGTAGAGCAGTTTATGTACTCTGAGTGCTGCTTAGACGTTGTATAGTATGAAGGACTGAAAGAGTCTATAAAGATTTTTTTTTAGGAGAGGTTGATGACACCATCTGAACATATTGACAAACAAATCGCGGAACTTACCGACTGGCGAGGCCCTTTGTTCGCCCAATTACGCGCCCTTATTCTCAAGGCAGACCCAGATATTACTGAGGAATGGAAGTGGGATACGGGAGTATGGTCTCACCAGGGACTTGTTTGTGCTGTGAGCACGTTCAAGAAAACAGTAAAAATGAACTTTTTTCAAGGTGCTTTCTTGGAAGATCCGCAGCACCTCTTCAATGCTGGCCTTGAAGCAAAAAAAACGCGGGCGATAGATTTCCGAGAGGGAGACACTCTTGATGAGTCTGCTTTACAAGACCTCATTCGTGCTGCTATCACGCATAATCTTGGAGGAAAAAGTTAACATCCAGCGGATAAGAACGTAGTATTTGATCAATCTGGGATACCTCCTGATAACGTGAAGAAGACGATAAGTAGGATGAAAATGGCGATACTTACAAAGGTGTTGATAAAGGCGAGGCCAAAAGATAGTGCATATAATGACGCACCTGTCGTTAACTGGCGTCTCGTTAGTTGTATAAAGCGAAGTCCGGTATCTTTATAAAGCATACGGTAGTTGTGCGAGGCATACCACCACAAGCCCGTGAGCGATGATGAGATCAAAACCGATAAGCCACTATACACAAGCACAGCCGTTCTTTGCTGCTCTGGACCGCCCTGAATATATTTTGCTAACAACGAAGTTGGAAAAGGCAACAAGGATACCCACATTAAGACCAGTCCGTTGAGCAGGAGGAATGTATGATTCGACTTCTGGATATATTTAAAGAGACGATGATGAGTAGCCCAGACCAGCAAAACGGAGAAAAAACTTATGATATAAGCAACATAGGTTGTCCATTGCGAACCTAGAGCACCCGCCAACCCATATTTCTGGATGGCATCTGAAGCAGGGATAGTTACATTGAAGACGAGCAGGGTTACGGCAACGGCAAATACTCCATCGCTGAAGGCTTCCACACGGCCCGTTTCTTTCTCCGGTTTCGGCATTTCTTTCTCATCGAGTAGCATATCTGATACAGCCCCACTTCCTAAAATAAAGACGGTAAGATACTGTACAGTATAGCAGGTTTTGGGGATGCATTGATGGAGTCCACAGCACTTTCTTTCACCACATCCTCCCTAGCTATAAATGTTTACGTGTTGGTGATCCATGCGCCTATAACACGAATGGTACCACGTAAAAAAGCTAGAGGTACTTATATGAATAATATAAGTACCTCTAGCTTTAACCCAATCAACTCAATGAATCGCGGCTGTCTCGCTTTACTATTTTATCTTGAGATGACGCAGCGTACACTTGCTTACCTGGATGCTTGCTTCAAGCTGTCTCTTAGATTCTCATGATGCGGTTGAGACCCGTTGGTGACTGCGCTGAGAGGTTGAGCAACGGACTCAAGGGATTGGCCCTCAGCATTGATTCCAAACAGGATTTCGACAACACCGCCCAGGATCATGATACCAGCTCCGATAAGGTAGCCAATAAAGAGTCCTGTAGGACTCGAACCGTTTCCGATAAGTATGCCATACACCAGTGGACCGATTGCGCCAGCGACTTGCGCGATAGCAAAGAACACCGCGATAGCTTCCGCGCGAATCTCTATCGGGAATATTTCACTGACGGTGAGGTAGCCCGAACTCGCCCCAGCGGAGGCGAAGAAGAAGATGATAACCCATGCGATTGTCTGCGTCAAAGCAGTTAGTGCCCCAATGTCAAACAGCCAGGCACTTATTGCCAACAGAACACCGGATAGAATGTACGTGCCCGCAATCATCTTCTTTCGTCCCAGAGTGTCAAAGAGTTTGCCCAGTAGAAGCGGTCCCAATAGATTGCCAACCGCGAATGCAAGCCCGTAGAAAGGTACCTGTGTTGCGTTCACATGGTAGAATCTCGTGAGCACAATGGCATAGGTGAAAAAGATCGCGTTGTACAGGAATGATTGAGTAATCATGAGTGAGGCACCAAGGACGGCACGCTTGGGATACTGCTGGAACACCACCCGAAGAAGTGTGAAGTAGCCGTATAGCTTCTCTGGCTGTATTTGCATTGCCGCGATATCATCAACCGATGCAAGCGTTTGTCCAGACTTCTGTGCCTCTTCCTCGATTCCTCGAATCACCTCCTCAGCCTCTTGTTGGCGGCCATGAGTAAGGAGCCACCGAGGACTTTCGGGAAGGTTTCGGCGAACGAAAACAATCACCAATGCGAGGACCGGACCAAGCAGGAACGACAGATGCCAGCCGAGCGGCACAGGTATCAAGTTGAGAAACAGTAGGGAAGCGAACGTTCCAAGAATCGAACCAGCCCAGTATGTTCCGTTGACACCGATATCGACACGTCCACGGTAGTGTGCGGGCATCATCTCGTCAATTGCAGAATTGATGGCTGCATACTCACCGCCAATACCGAGACCAGCGACAAAGCGTGTCGCATAGAAGTAGATGACCCAGAACGAACCTTGACCAAAGGTAAAGGCTGAAAGTCCACTACCAACTAGATACACACCCAGAGTGAGTATAAACAATGTGCGACGGCCTAGTTTGTCTGAAAGCCTTCCGAAGTAGAGCGCACCGATCACCTCACCAACGAGGTAGATAGTTGCGATAAGTCCCACCTGAGTTGCTGTTAGATGGAGCGTATTGGCTTGAGTGAGAACGCCAGTGACCGAACTGGCGATGGTGATCTCCAAGCCATCGAGCACCCAGGCAACCCCGAGTCCAATAATCATGCGCGTATGGAACGGCGACCACTTCAAGCGATCAATACGGGCGGGAATGTTGGTACTAATAGGTTCGTCGGTTGCAGCAGCCTCGCTCATGATAGCCTCCTCTTGTGTTTCATCACAAGTTGTTCAATGCATGTCAGCCTTCCCTACAAAAATTGCAGAGGTAGTTACATCGTTGTCCTCTGCTTCATGGTGAAAATCCTCGCAGAAAATCACTAGTTTTTGCTAAAGGTTATTTATATATACTCTACACGATTGTGCCTTATAATAGGTTTCAGGGCAAAAATGATGCAATCTCTTCTATTGTATTTGCTACCTGAGTTCGTTATGCGGAAAAGGGAGTTGAGGGAAAGCCAATGATGCTGTGAGGACATTAAGAGGAGGATGGGGCGAGAGGGACTCGAACCCTCACGACCTTTCAGTCAAGGGATTTTAAGTCCCTCGTGTCTACCATTTCACCACCGCCCCATATGCGGTGACATGATAGTATCATGTCACCGTGCATTTCGTCAACTGTTTTCTACGTTTTTTTGCACTAGGGTTTCGGCTTTTGGCCCCAGACGGTGAGGCTGTATGTTATGGCGCAAAAATCGCTGGACATCATTTCATGGAGAGCTTGCTGATACAATTCTTCGTACTGTTCAGCACTAATGGAACCGAGTCCGACGAGAAAGGGTTTTACGAGACTAAGGGCAACCATATAGTCCTGGTAGAAGCTTTCATGTCCCGCTGTACCAGCAGAAGAATCCATAGCATAGGCTTTACGTTGGATGTTGCGATAACCGACGTTCGTGAGCAAGCGAGACAGTATGGGCGTGATACCAAAGTTTCGTGCATTGGGACTAAAAATTCTGTTTGTCTTGTGAAACACCTCTAAGCCCATTTGTATGATTTGCTCAAAGGCAGGACTGCTCGTGATCGCTGCCTCAGATTCAGTAAGACGCATAATGCCCCCTGGTTCACAAACACGGAAAGTTTCGCGCAACATAGCAGGCCAGACATCGGGAGTCAATACCGCGACGAGATACCTGGCATTGATAAGATCGAACGAGTTATCCTCGAAGGGGAACGGCTCCTGAATATTCATGGTTGTGAAGCGCGCATTATGCAAGCCGCGAGCGTTAGCAGTTGCTTGACCGTAGTTCGTCATACGCGCGCTTACATCGGTTCCCGTAACACGCGCTTCGGGCAGCATCCGTGCGACATCTAATACCCAACCACCAGGGCCGCACGCAAGGTCTAACACATTATGAAATACAGGTTCTTTCCCTTGCTCAGATAGCGGGCCACCCATCGCGTTGGTGGTCATGGTATCCTGATTCAACAAACGGGCCATTTCAATCGCGTTTTCTGGATCGATTGGATATGTTCTTGCTGCTGTCTCCATATATATTCCTTCAGCCTTTACTGCTATAGCTCTTGTGTAGGTACAAAAATTATTCTTCGGTACCTGGAAAGTGTGTTAAAAACTCTTCCTCTATTTGTTGCCATGCGCGTTCGGTCGCAACATTTAGAGGCAGAATTTCATTTTTCTGTACGGCTTCTTTCATGAGCTTGGTAGCTCGCCTGTGAAGTGTTGAGAGGGTTTCGCGTTGTGATGTGTACAAAGGCATTTCTCGCAAGTTAATACTATCAAGTGGGTAGAAATCATCTGGCTCGAATACAAGTGCGAGCAACTCACTATAGTGCTCGATCAATTGCACACGGAAGGGTAAGAAATAGTCTGGTTGCCTACTAGAAACGACAAAGCTCCCTGCCACGGTGCCAGCAAGCAGAATAGGACATGCGGTAGCACTCACTTCCCATTCCATCCAATGTGCAGGAAAGCGGCCTTGATGCTCATTCTGGTTTTGACGAACCAAAGGACGACCATGCATGACGGTATAACCCGCCATTGACTCGCTACCTAATAGAACCGCCTGCTGTTCTAAGTTGATATTCCAAGGAGGAGTACCATGCCCGACGTGTTCACGCAGACTACGAACGACGCCTCCTGTTGGAGGCATACATTTCACCAGAGTGACGGCCAGGCCAAGTTGATTGGGGTCAAGTTGACCAAGTGCCTGACGTAGAATAAAATTGCTTAAAGCCCAGAACCGTTGTGATTTGGGCATTGTAGCGTAGTCATGCATGACATAAACATACAGTTCTACAGGAATTTCTTTTGAGGCGTCTTTTTCCTGCTCTTCTCCAACATCGCGTATGGTATCAGGAAACTCTTCATTGATAAGCTCCGCGAGAACAGCGCGCTGCTCCGGCAGTGCCTTCAGAAGATGGCGCAGATTTTGTGGGCGTGGGTTTGAGATGCCATTAGACCAGCGTGTCAACGTTACAGCACTAACCGACAACTCATTGGCAATGCGTTGTCGCTCGTGTGTATCGACGATATTTTTGCCCAATAGCTCTCGCCATTTTGTGACTTGTGTCATGTTTTTACTCGGTGTCGTTAGCATAACAATATTCCATTACCAAGTTGATTCGTTAAACCGCTTATTTTACCCCTTCTACACACGTAGATAGTATCATACTGATTACAGGATTTATCGTCAACCGAAATCCATTAAAATACTGTAAAGAGGAAAAAATACTATCTATTTGTTCATGTATTGACGTGGTTGGGCATGTGCGGCATAATACGATAGCAAAGATATGAATAATGTTTCATATAACATCTCTTCCGGGTATGCAAATAGGGGTATATAAGGTTATAGCGCAATGGATAACGAGAACACATCTTCACAAATATGGGGAACCTATGAAGTCATCGTCGTAGGGGCAGGTCATGCAGGCTGTGAAGCGGCATTAGCAAGTGCGCGCATGGGTCGCAAGACGCTGCTCGTCACGATGAACTTAGACAGTATCGCGCTTATGCCATGCAATCCTTCGATGGGTGGGCCAGCGAAAGGACATCTTATCAAGGAGATTGACGCGCTGGGTGGTGAGATTGGACGCAACACAGACCGCACATTTATTCAGATTCGCTTGCTCAACACGAGTAAGGGGCCAGCAGTGCAGGCACTGCGAGCGCAATGTGATAAACAGGCATACCGACTGGCGATGAAATATGTGCTAGAGGGTCAAACGAACCTGGAAGTAAAACAAGCAAATATCTCGCGGCTCCTAAGTCGCACAAGGGAAGATGGTCGGCACGAAATAACGGGCGTAATTACGAATAATGGTTGGCAATACGATGCTAACGCGGTGATTCTAACGACTGGGACCTTTATTAATGGGAGACTTGTGGTTGGTGAAAAGACACAGCCAGGGGGTAGAGCAGGAGAAGGTCCGGCACTTGGTATCTCTGAAGCTCTGCGATGGTTTGGTCTGGAGGTACGACGCTTCAAGACAGGAACACCGCCTCGTATAGATGCACGTAGCATAGATTTCAGCAAAACCGAATTGCAACCGGGTAGCCGTGTGCCATTATACTTCTCACAAGATGTCGCTGCACGTGAGGATGTGCAGTTGCCAGGGGTTCGCCCAAACCCGATTTATCCCACAACGGATGAGGATGTGCAGGGCTGGCGTCCACAATTACCGTGTTATCTGGTACGCACAACGGAACGCACTCATCAAATTATACGCGATAACCTGCACCGTTCACCATTATATACAGGCATCATTGAGGGTATTGGGCCGCGCTATTGTCCTTCGATTGAGGACAAGATTGTACGTTTCGCGGACAAGGCTACACATCAGATTTTTCTTGAGCCAGAGGGATGGCGTACAAGTGAGGTCTATGTGCAGGGCATGAATACGAGTTTGCCGGAGGATGTGCAAATTGCGATGCTGAGAAGTATTCCAGCATTGGAACACGCCGAGATGATGCGCGTGGGCTATGCGGTTGAATACGATTATGTGCCACCAGAACAACTCTTAACAACGCTTGAGACAAAGCCTGTTGCAGGTCTTTTTCTCGCGGGACAGATCAATGGCACATCGGGTTATGAAGAGGCGGCGGCGCAGGGCATCATGGCTGGAATTAACGCTGCTCTTGCTGTGCGTCACGAAGAGGCATTCGTGTTGGGACGCCACGAAGCATATATTGGTGTGTTGATTGATGATCTGGTAACGCGTCCTCTTAGCGAGCCATATCGTCTGCATACCTCACGGGCAGAGCATCGTCTTTTGTTGCGTCCCGATAGTGCCGACCTTCGGTTGAGCGACCACGCATATCGGTTTGGTCTGATCGATGAGGAGCGATATAGTGCGGTACTACAAAAGCGTGTGCATATTCAACAGGCATTAGCACAGCTTTCGTCAACGGTCTTCACGTCTTCACGCAGTATCGAGTCGTGCGCCCAAGAAGCAGGAATGGCACCTATTGGGCAATTGATGTCGGCGCGTGACCTCTTGCGCCGACCGGACGTGCGATATGCTCAAGTTGTTCATCTAGCACAACGTGTTGCGGAAGAGCGTAATGCTGCGGTACAAGAGGACGGGCAACACGAGATTGTGTCGCTGCCAGATTTGGAAGAACAAACGGCAGAAGAGGTCGAGCTACAGGTAAAATACGAGAATTATGTACGCAAACAAGAGCAGATGGTTCATCGCACTCATAGGCTTGAAGAGATGCGTATTCCTGAATCACTAGACTATCACCTGGTACAGCATTTACGCACTGAGGCACGGCAAAAATTGATACGGACACAACCACGTACTGTGGGACAGGCGGCACGTGTGGAAGGTGTGACTCCTGCCGATGTCGCAATACTTATGATTTATTTGGAAAAAGTACGGGTTAAGCGATCAACACTTGACAGAACAGAGACACGACCTGTACTATAGGGTTGTGTAAATACAGTTATTAATAAAATTTCAATAGAAAAGAGAACCATGAGTAGATGTTGCCCCCCACTTCAACAAATGGTTCTAAAAGAAGATTTTGGATGAAAGAAGAGGGGATATTGTATGTATATCCTGGTCGTTGATGATGACCCATTTGCCAATATGTTGGTCAAGTTTGTCCTGGATAAAGAGGGGTATGAGGTAGAGACGGCGGACAATCCGCGTGGGGCATTACAGCTTATTCAGAAGCGTATACCTGACCTGATGCTATTGGATGTTAAGATGCCCTATCAGACGGGGTTTGAGTTTTCGGAGAAGTTGCGCGCCGACGGGTACGATATGGCCCTTATTTTTATGACGGCGCAAGATGCAATTGAGTCAAAACTGCAAGGCTTCAAGATAGGTGCTGATGATTATATCTGCAAGCCGTTTGTGCATGAAGAGTTGGTAGCACGAGTACACGCGGTCATGAGGCGCGTCAAGAACAAAAGTAAGGTAGGCAACCAAAGCCTACGCGGTGGACGTGTCGAACTTTTCCCTGCGGATCTGAGAGTTTCAGTAAGTGGAAAAGATACAAAGCCATTGACGTATACCGAGATGCAGGTATTGCGTGTCTTGATGAGCAGCGTCAATCAGGTCGTCAGTCGTGATTTGCTGCTGTCAGAAGTATGGCATGATGATGAAAATAATAGCAATATTGTTGATGTTTACATACGTCGTTTGCGTGTGAAAATAGAAGATGATCCTTATAAGCCTCAACACATACTCTCCATTCGTGGCACAGGCTATAAATTCATTGGAAAATAGAGGAAACGCTTGCCGAAACGTATACAGAAACAAGCATTGGTAGATAAGGTACAAGAGCAAGTCCCACCTGCTCTTACTACTGATGAAGAGGTGTTACTTCCTACTCCGCTTCTTGACACGCGTCATTATATGGATGCACTAGTGACAGCCACACCTGATGCGGTGATCACGTTGGATGCCAAGTACCGTGTGCTTGACCTCAATCCGGCAGCGGCAGTAGTACTTGGTGTGTCAGCACAAGAGGCGCACGGTCATGGTTGTGCGGAAGTATTACGTTGTCAAAATCTCAACCGCATGGAGTTATGTGGTACCTCAAGCTGCCCATTAGCCCGTGTGCTTGCAGAGAAGAAGGCATTAGCCAACGAAGACTTGATATTTGGCACAAAGCCTGAGCATATGCGCGAGGTTTCTGCCAGCGTCACTCCTGTGGCGGTAGAGAGTGGGCAATATGTTGTTTTCACCGCCCGTGATGTTTCAGCACTCAAAGTTGCGAATCAGGTACGCTCTAATTTTGTGTCAATGGTATCACACGAGTTACGTACACCGCTCAACTCGGTTCATGGCTTCATTGATTTGCTTTTACACGATCACATGGGTGCCTTGACTGACGAGCAACATACCTATCTTGGCTATACACAAGAGGGAGTGCAACAGCTTATCTCGATTGTCGAAGATATTCTTTTTATGACGCGTTCGGACCTGGGGCAGTTCGCAATCAAGCAACAGGAGGTGCAGTTCCGGGGGCTGGTGCGGCAAGTGGTGGGGAGCCTACAACCGCAGGCACAAAAAGCTGAAGTTGTTATTGTGCAGGATATTCCAACAACGTCACCTTCGCTGTACATTGATCCACAGAGAATCATTCAGGTGCTCAACAACTTGATCACAAACGCGATCAAGTTCACACCACCAGGGGGTACGGTCACGGTGAGATCGCGTCGTTATGATGCTCATTGTGCAATGATTTCGGTTGCCGACACGGGATATGGTATTCCATACGAAGATCAACAGCATGTATTCGAGCGTTTCTATCAATCGAATCACACACAACAATCGAAGATGGGCGGCTATGGTCTGGGACTTTCTATCGCCAAGCTGATTGTAGAGCAACACGGCGGCACGATTGGTTTTGACACGCTCCCAAACGAGGGGACAACCTTTTATTTCACGGTGCCTATTTATGTGAACGCTGTTTAATAGAGCATATAATAGCGGTATGGCAACAAGAAAATATGAATTTATTACGGGAGTTAAAGACGAACTTCCAATTCTGGCTGGTGTGGCCCCCTTCGGTATGATTTATGGTGTCTCTGCTTTAAGTGCTCATATACCAGCAATTACGGCTCAGGCGATGTCGTCTGTTGTCTTCGCTGGCGCATCGCAGTTTATCATTGCACAACTTGTGATGGCTGGTACTCCTCCGATAGTCATTATTCTAACGGCGTTCATCGTGAACATTCGGCATATGCTATATAGTGCCTCACTCGCCCCCTTTGTCAAACAGCTTCCCATGCGTTGGAAGTGGCTTCTGGCCTATCTTTTGACGGATGAGGCATACGCGGTTACAATCTCTCATTATCGTAAGAGCGAGGATGAGACACAGAAACATTGGTACTTTTTCGGGGCAGGATTGGCACTCTGGACAACATGGCAGATCAGTACCGCTATCGGTATCTTCCTGGGAACGCAAGTACCCACGAGTTGGTCGCTGGATTTTACGTCTACACTTACCTTTATCGCGCTTGTCGTACCTGCACTCAAAGATAGAGCAAGTGCGATAGCGGCACTAACTGGTGGTATTGTGGCGGTTCTCCTCTATACATTACCATTCAAGTTGGGATTGGGAATTGCCTCGCTTATCGGTATTATCGTTGGTTTGTGGGTAGAAACACTACGGCAGCGCAAAAACACGAATTTCTTGCGAGGTAACTTATGACACTCTGGCTTATCATCATTATTATTGGTCTGCTTACCTACGCAATACGTCTCTCATTTATCCTCTTTTTTAGTAAGATGGATATTCCATCGTTGCTGCAAAGGGCATTTCGTTTTGTGCCTGTAGCAGTGCTTTCCGCGATTATTGTTCCTGCACTCCTGCTACCAAAGGGTACACTTGCGCTTTCTTTTGGGAATGCACGTTTGCTTGCAGGTATACTTGCGGTGATTGTTGCATGGCGCACAAAAAATGTGCTGATTACGCTGGTGATGGGGATGGGAGCATTGTATTTGTTGCAAGTATTTGTGAAGTAGGGAAGGTGTTCGACATATTTTTGGTGTTTACGCCACTCTGCCAGTTCAGTACATCCACACAACTAGTCCTGGCTTTTGTTCTCTCTCTGGGGCAACACAATAGCTACATATGTAACAGTATCCCACGCATTGTGTATACCGATGAACAGCAGCAGAACCACTGCTGCACCAATGATAAATAATGCTGGCACTGGATTGCTTAAGAGCATAATCGAGGCAATAAGGAGTGCTGTGTACGAGACAAAGGGCAATATAGTATGCCATATCCAATCTTCCAGCACGGGCTTATAGTCAGTTTGATGACGCGCGCGCAGTAAAACGATAACGGCATATATCACTCCCCCAAGACCAGAAAGACCGAGTAGCAGACTAGCATTCCAAAGCATCGGCCAAGGTGCGCTAAGAATTGCGGTGACAAGCAGCACCGCGCAAAAATGCACGACTGTTGGCGTACCGAATGTTGCAGTCGTCCCACTCGATCTTCGCCCTCCAACGCTCGTGATCAATGTTATCGCCACGAACATCAGGCCAGTCAAGGCAGCGGCAGCGGAGCCAATGATAGTATAAAAATTTTGCCAGGTGGCGAGTAGCGGTACCGCAGATTGTTGCAAGATGAGTTCCCCTTTGATGGATTTGCCAACATATATATGACAACTCATCTTACCATAGATATCATCTGTGAGAAAGGAACGCAGGGAGACCGCGAGGGTGGGTCTCCCTGCTAAGTAGGAACGTGAGCCAAAACATATGTTATCGTCCAGTACCCGGCGAACCAGCGGGATAGTTGAAGGCTTCGCGCATCCGCTTTTGGGCGGCGAGCAATGGCTCGAAGTAGCTACTCCTTGTGAGATCTCCTTGGGTGAACTGATAAATGTCCGCAACACCTATCGTCTGTCCACTCGCACCCCAGTTGCCCTCAGAGAGGTGTAATGCTAGTTGGCTTAGAGCGCACTGGAAGTGTTATAGTGCTATGTAGGCTAGGCATATCGCCAACGAACTAAAATAACTTACGATATATAAAGGAGTGTCTTATGAAAACATGGTTTATTACTGGAACCTCAAAGGGATTCGGACGTATCTGGACAGAGGCGGCATTGGAGCGTGGCGACAAGGTTGCTGCAACCGCGCGTAGTTTGGACAGCTTGAAAGAACTCAACGAAAAGTACGGGAACAATGTCTTGACATTGGCTCTGGACGTCACCGATAAAACAGCCGTAGATGCGGCAGTGAAGAAGGCACACGACCACTTCGGGCGACTGGATGTCATTATCAATAATGCTGGCTATGGGCAGTTTGGCGCGATAGAAGAAATAAGCGAGCCAGAGGCTCGTGCTCAACTAGAGACGAACCTATTTGGTGCATTGTGGGTGACACAGGCTGCCCTGCCCTACTTACGTGAGCAAGGGAGCGGACATATCATCCAGGTCTCAAGTATAGGTGGAGTAAATGCTTTTACTTATACTGGTCTATATCATGCAAGTAAATGGGGACTTGAGGGTTTTAGTCAGGCACTTCAGCAAGAGGTGCAATCGCTCGGCATCAAGGTGACGCTAATCGAGCCTATTGGCTATTCAACGGACTGGGGTGGTCCTTCAGCCAAGTTTGCCAAGGAACTACCGGCTTACGAATCCATACGAGAGTCGAGAAAGGCGCGCCGTGGTGTAACTGTCCAGGGGAATCCAGAAGCAACTGGGTCAGTCGTGCTGAAATTGGTCGATATGGAGCAGCCTCCGCTACGTATCTTCTTTGGAAAGGGAGCGAATGAAGCAATCCATGCTGAGTATGACAAACGTTTAGCTGAGTGGGACGAGTTTAAAGGTCTGAGCGAAGAAGCGAACGGTGAATAATTAAGGGAAACGCAGGGAGACCTCGAGGTCTCCCTGCGTTTCCCTTAATTATATAGGTTTTTGTACGTCCAATATTTTTAGCCAGATATCCCGACGGGTTTCGTCCTCGGACAATTCTATACGAAACACGATATCTACAAGGGAACCGCGTTCAAAGGTTTCGAGTAGTGAGGCACCGCGTGTGAGGGTACCCGTGACGTTGGAAGTTGTGCCTGTTTTTGCATCGGTAACGGCGAGCTTTAGGCGGAGGTTTTGGCGGTTCATGCCGCTTGCCCAGCGGTCAATGACACGCGCACACTCTATTTTGAAGATAGGCTCTGGATTGCTGGCACCAAAAGGACTTAGTTCGCGCAATTTTTTATAGCCAGCGTAGTTCAGGAGATCCGTTTTGTGCAAGACAAGATCAGCCTTTTGTACAAACGAAGCCTGCTCGACAACAGTTTCTACCTGCACCACATCTTCAAGTGTTGCCAGGGGAACAGGTTGGAGGGAAGAGGCGATATCATCCTCTATCGCGGCTCCATTCCCGGTTGTTTGCCACTCTAAAAGATGCTGGCGAAACGCTTGAACGCGCTCGGTTTCGATGGTGAAACCAGCAGCCTGAGCATGACCACCATAGCGTTCCAGGCGACCTGAAAAATCGCGTAATGCCTCGACGATATTGAAGCCTTTTTGACTACGTGCCGACCCTCGGCTTAGTCGTGTCTGGATATCGTTACTAAGCACGAAAACAGGCTTATGAATCTCCTCAACCAGTTTGCCAGCGACAAGACCCAGAATACCTTCATGCCAATCGTCGCCGCTCACCAGAATGACGCTATCGTTGGGATGCTGTTGTGCCTCTTCGCGGACATTCCGCATCAAGGTTTCTGTTTGTTGCTGACGCGCAATGTTGAGTTCCTCTAGTTGTGCGACATAGTTGGCGGCATCCTCTGCACTCTCTGTTGTGAGCAAATGAAAAGCAATACTCGCATCCTTCATGCGACCAGCGGCGTTAATGCGAGGAGCTAATCCGTAAGCGATATCGCGTTCCCGAATGCGTCCTGGTTGCAAATTAGCATTGCGAATAAGAGCCTGTAGTCCCGGTTTTTGTGTTGTGTTCAGCTTTTGCATACCTAGTCGAGCAAGAAGATGATTTTCACCGATAAGTGGAACAATGTCGGCAATGGTACCAATCGCCACAAGGTCTAGCAGGTCCATCTCGTCTGTTAGTGGGCGTTTGTACGTGCGATAAAGAGCTTGTACAAGTTTGAAGGCCATGCCCGCGCCACAAAGAGGACGAAACAGGATATCGTCCGCGGTTGCGTCAGCTCGCCACGGATTGACCATCGCATATGCGGCTGGCAGTTCGTGAGGCGGATTGTGGTGATCGGTGATAATAACCTGGATACCCAATTCGCTGGCATAGCGTATCTGCTCAACATCGGAACTGGCACAGTCGGTTGTGATAATAAGTTGTGTACCACGCTGTTTCAGTGTTTCGAGGGCTATATTGTTCAAACCACAACCGTCGTTAAGGCGATGTGGAATGAAGAAATCCAGGGGTGCAGTGCTATCTTTGAGGACACGCAACGCACGAAACAGCAAAGAGGATGAGGTAACACCATCGGCATCATAATCCCCGTATACGGTGATATGTTCTTTTTGTGTCAGTGCTTGCTGAATACGTTGTACAGCACTTGACATCGCGGTCAGCAGAAATGGGTCTAAGCTTTCTGCATATGTCACGTTAATAAAGCGTTTCATATCTTTATGTGTCGAAACACCGCGATTTGCCAGCAATTGAGCATATAAAGGGTCAATACCCTGTTGCTCGTCTGCTTCTCGTTCTATTTTCGAGCGTAAGGGATAGGTTTCCCAATGTGTTGGAGATGATTCCACAGCGAATCCTTTATGCTAGTAGTTACTCAGGTAGTAAGCGAAGAAAGACTTCGTTGCCAAGTAAGCGACCACGCTTGCTCAAGCGCAACCACTCTGTCTCATGTTCCAGGAGTCCAGCTTCTTCGACAGGGCGCAGACGGTCTCCCACAAATTGTGCGAATGGTTGTGAGAAGCGTTCTGCAAAGGTCGGCAGGTGCAAGCCCATAGCGGTACGCAGGGCGAGAAACGCAGTCTCGGACATCTCTTGCTCACGTTCTACTGGTTCACTATCTGCCTCTGGTAAACGCTGCATGTTCAGTGCTTTAATGTAGTCCAATGGTTCACGGATATTCGAGAAGCGTCTGCCAGCAAAGGTCGAATATGCCCCGGCACCCATACCGATGTAAGGAAGGTTTTGCCAGTAGGTCAGGTTGTGTCGGCTATGATGTCCTGGCAAGGCCCAGTTCGAGATTTCGTAATTCTCGTAGCCAGCAAGACGTAAACGCTCATCCGCATACTCGTACATATCGGCACACAAATCCTCGTCTCCAGGTGTGATACGTCCCTCATGTGCCCATGTGTGGAATGGTGTCCCCTCTTCAATGATGAGTGAGTAGAGCGAGAGATGTTCGGGGCGAAGTTCAAGGGCGCGATCTAGCGTATCCTGCCAATGCTGCATTGTCTGACCGGGCAAACCAAACATAAAATCTATGTTAATCGAGGTAAAGCCTGCTGCGCGAGCGAATATAACGGCTTGAGTAATCTCTTCGGGCGTATGAATGCGTCCTAGCGTTTGCAGAAGTTCAGCGTCAAAGCTTTGTGCTCCCATGCTTAGACGGTTGATACCAGCGGCCCGTATGCCCTGTAGTTGTTCTTTGTCAAGTGTTCCTGGGTTGGCCTCCATCGTAATTTCCGCATCCTTATCAACCGAGAAGGAGGTGAAGCAGGCATTGAGCAGACGTGTGATCTGTGCAACGGTGAGCAGACTTGGAGTGCCGCCACCGAAGAAGATGGTGCGTGAACGGCGAAGCGTACCATCAGGATGTTGAGCCATTGTTCCTGCCAGGGCAATTTCTTTCAAAAGTGCCTTGACGTATGGTTCTCTGAGCGGCAACATGCCAGCATAGGTGTTGAAATCGCAGTAGTGGCAACGGGTATGGCAAAAAGGAATATGAAGATAGAGCGATGCGGTTTCTAATACACGCTGAATGGGTTCATCTATATGTGTCCGTTGAATAAGTGTTGTTGTATCTGATGCGGTAATGGTCATAGAGTATGTGTTGTTCCTTATATCGGGTTAGGGCATGAGTACAATAAAAGGTGTAGAGAGAAGTATACTTTTAACTATAGCATATTTTATGCAACGATACATAATAGATGGGCAATCTTCGGGGTGATTTAAAGTCGTAGAAGCCGACGCTGTTCACATGACTGGGCTTGCCCCTGTCATGCCGCCGCTCGACTTTTAAATCACTCTGGGCAATCTTTATAGGTCATGTACCACCTGTGGTGGTACATGACCTATAAAGATTGCCCATCTATTACACACTATTATCTGGTTATTGTGCGGTGACACCACTAGTAGACGGAACGTCACCAGTGGTTGGTGCAGCACTACCGCCAGGAGGTGTCTGACTGGGAGCGGAAGCAGGAAGGCCTGGAGGCATAATAGTTGGGTCAGAGATTTTGGTCTGATCAACTGACGTGATATTGGCATTTACCTTCTTTGCTACAAGCCAGTTATTGAGCGCGTTAGATTTGAGACTTTGCAACGTAGTACTATCCACAGCGCGTGAGGGATCAACGTTTAGAATCTGAACGATGTGGTAGGAACCACTTTCGTAGATGGGTGAGCTGATTTCGTTTAGTTTGCGTGAGGGATCGAAAAGCCAGTTTTCGACGATGCCGCTAGTATTTGCAGCATAGGTTTGAATGTATTGTCCACGCGCTACCCAACCGAATTCGCCGCCCTTTGTATTTGTAAGGCTATCGACAGATTTCGCCTTCGCCAGCTTGCTGAAGTCTGCACCACCCTTGAGCTGTTTGAGCAGATTGTTTGCATCGTTCTGTGTGGCGACAGTGATACCACGAGCTAACACCTGATATGTTGGCGACGTAACCTGAGATGCAGTGTATGTCTGCATATTGGTGCGCCGTGTCGTCAGGGCTATAGCAGCATGCACATCAGCGTCACTCACATTGTTTGTGCTTAGAAAATTACTATAGGTACTACCAGCAGGAAAGTTAGCAATAAAATCTTTGACAGCCTTATCGACAGCACTTGAGCTTGGATTGATCTGTGCATTGATACTGCTATTTTGCGTGGCTAGCCATTCATTGATGATCTCATCGTCCTGCAACCAAGTGGCACTTTCGCTGGTCTGCTGTGGCTGCGAATACAACTGTTGTTCCAGTGGAATTGTATTCGTCGTCATATCTTTGTATTGAGCAGAGAGCGCGTTGTACTGCACTTGCGATGTTGCCAATTTTTGCTTGAGTCCCACAAGTTGTGCCTCTGCATTAGAACGTTGTGTACCAGCAGGGAGCGTCTTGATTTGTGTAGTGAGGGTATCAATCTGCTTTGTCGTAGCGTCGATATCACTCTGCTGGGCTGCGACCTGAGTGTTGAGGGCATTACTTTGCGCCTGAAGGCCATGCACACCTTTTATTTTGTTTAGCTCAAGCTGTGCTTTGACGGCGAGGAGTTTGCGGAATTCTGCCTGTGAGATGTTGTGTCCGTTGACACTTGTGATGGGTTGGGCGGGCACGATGATATTCACGTTAACCCAGAAACCAACGATGACGGCAACGATGAGAACGGCAATAGCGGTAGTGATAGACCAGATGGCGCGACGTTGGTAGATAATTTTTTCGCTACGCGAGAGGTGGCCGCCCCATCCAAAAATAAGAGGTTTGCCGTCGCGTCGCGCCTCTACACGCGCCGTCTGTTTCACATACTTATTTGCTTTGGCAGGTCGCGTTGGTCGTTTATTCTCAGGCCGACGCGCTGTCTGACTATTCATAAAACCTCCGTTTTGGATGTCTGTAACAGTTATACTTCTATTATACAGAGGGAGGGTAACAGGAAGACCGCGAAGATCTCCCCTACATTTTCCATTAGCCCTATATGTAGGGGGAGATCCTTGCGGTCTCCCTGTTGCCATATGAACTGCATCGGAACAACTACATACCGCGAATGTGTTCCGCGGTGTAAGGAAGCAGTGCCATGAAGCGAGCTTGCTTTAATGAACCGCTTAACTCGCGCTGATGCTTGGCACAAGTGCCGGTTTTACGGCGGGGTTCAATTTTCCCACGATCAGAAATGTAACGCTTGATAAAGCGGTTTGCATCTTTGTAGTCAATCTCACGCACATGGTCGTGGCAAAATTGACAAACTTTGCGGCGCGTTGAGCGCTCGCCTCGTCCACCGCCACTGCTGCCTTCGCGTCGTTCGCGGCGTGGACCACTTTCAGAACGTCTTTGCACGGACTTAATTCTCCTTCAAGAACTTTTAGAAGGGATGCTCGTCCAAATCTCCAAGAGCATCGTCTGCTGCTCCACCTCTAAAGCCTGATGATGAACCGACACCCTGTGAGTCACGAGGTGTAAGGTTTTCCATCTCAGTCAATGTCACCTCAAGTGCGACGCGCTCAACATTGTTTCTATCCGTATACTTGCGTTGCGCTAGACGCCCCTCAAGATAGATTTTGCTACCTTTTTTGAGGTACGTATTACACGTTTCCGCAAGTTTATTGAAAGCTACAATATTGTACCAGTCAGTCTCATCTTGTCTTTCACCTGTTTGAGACTTTGCATAGCGGTTGATGGCGATACTGAACTTTGTGACAGCGAGTCCATTAGGGGTATAGCTCATTTCTGGGTCTTTCCCCAAATGTCCGATAAGTGTAACCTTGTTCATGAGTCAAAATCCTTTCGGCTCGGTTTGCTATACACCCCGGCTCTTTTTATATTTCCTAGAGATTGAATGAACGGACCCAAACGTATTTTTTACGGTATCAAGGTTTCAAGCAACTAAGCTTCGACCACTTCCTCTTCGAGAGCAGGTGGCACTTCGCCAAAATCCTCAACAGGGATTTCAGGTGCTTCTGGTGTTACGTCCACTTCCGGTGCTGTTTCTGCTGGAGTTGGGACAGGAGTTTGTTCGCCTTCAGTTGGGACCGTTTCGGCCGTGGATGCGTTGGCGGCGGCGTTAGCTGCTGCTGCTTCTGCACTGGCTGCTGCTGCAACAGCGCGCGCCTCGCGGTCCTCACGCTCTTGCTGTACGGCCTTGGGGTCACGTCTCCTGAACATATGTCGGAGCACAACTTCGGAAACCTTGAGTGTACGTTCGAGTTCGCTCACGGTCTCAGGTGTCAAAACCATATCAATGAAGATATAATAGCCATCGCGGTTACGATCAATGAGGTACGCCAAGCGGCGTCGGCCCCACTGTTGAACTCTGACTGTTTGACCGCCGTATGTGGTCACGATCTGATCGAGACGGGCCAGAATAGCCTTTGTCTCCTCTTCGCTGACTTCGGGGTTGAGAATGATACCAAGTTCATAATCTCGCCTCACGAAGCCACCTCCTTCCTGTGGGTATGCATCCGGTCAGGTGTCGGGCAACACGTTGTTGACAGACAAGAGCACAGCCGGAGCAGGTGGTGCGTCAACACAGCGTTGACACATAGAACAGATACCGCCTCATAATTGATTATAGCGGCCTTCGTGTGTATCTCCCCACGACGATTTGCGGTGGGGCATCAAACACCGCACTATTATAGCATCGTTCACGCTATCTGACAATAGAGCCGAGGTTTACATACTTTCAGCTACTTATTCTTTTTAATGACGAAAAAGCGGAAATGCATTGACAGGCGTCATTCTTTCCTTCATACTACAGGTGTGGTTGTGTTGTAACCGATGTTCTTTCCTATCCGTCTAAGATATTTACAGTACAAGGCGTTTTTACACGTCAGGCATTTTAAGAAGGCTACAGCAGCTACAGATTATTTTTCTTCTCGAAGACGGAGAAATCATGCAGCAACCTCCTAATCAGCGAACGGTGGACACATTTCGTTCACGGCGAACCAATCCAGCATTGCCAGGAGTTACACAACCAACACTTATTCTTTCGCCAACGACGCCACGTCCTGGTACTCCTACCGCTAGAAAAACTCGGCGTGCTTGGCGTCCCGTACTACAACTTTTCTTTCTTGGTATTATTATAGAACTCTTCTTACTGGCACTATATCCTTTGCTAGCGAATACAACGCGCACGGGACATGCAGGAGAGTCGGTGCAACACGCATTGCCAAGTTTGTTGCCCTGGCTACCTTCGCTATACTGGACTCATGTGTTTCCTGTAGTGCCTCAGTTACTCTCTCAAGTGTCCTGGCTTAACATTCAGGATCCAACGACGGTTGCCAACGTGCTCTTATCATGCTTTTTTCTGGTTATCGCCAGTGGTATTGCATTGCTTGCGGCGCGTGTTGGTGGACGAGTCATAATAGAGCGTCTTTCGCGGTTTGATAATACACTTCTGTTCTGGCTTGTGTTGGTGATAGCAGGAGTGTTTGGGGTAACGATGCTGGTAGTTCCAGTTGGACTTACCGCCTTTGCACAGGATATGTTGACTTATGGTCTTTATGGGCATGTAGTAGCGGTGCAACATGCCAATCCATATAGAGTACTTCCTACAAGTCAAACTGTGCTTCAAGGGATTGTCGGGGTGAAAGAGACAACGCCATATGGTCCGGTCTGGACGGATATCAGCGTTCTGCTTGCGCTTGTGGCACAAGATAGTATAGCGAAGACAATCCTTACTTTTCGTAGTCTTGGTTTGTTTGCTCATCTCATCAATATCGCATTGTTATGGGCCATTCTAACGCGTGCGAAACCTGAAATGCGTCTCTCTGCAACGCTGCTTTATGCATGGAATCCTCTCGTCCTGTTCTTTGGCGTTGCGGAGATGCATCAAGAGATTGTACTTGTATGCATCATCCTGGCAGCTATCCTGTTTTTTCAACGCAACTCACCAACAATAGGCTGGGTGTTTGTACTGTTGCTGTCGCTTATTACGTTCTTATGGCTTCCTCTCTTACCACTTTTCTTTCGTCTGATGCTCAGACAATCGCGCATCTTACGAGTTGGACATAGATTGTTGTGGTGGGCTGGAATGGTGCTTATTTCGCTCGTTGTTGTTATGCTAGCATATGCACCATACTGGCAAGGTATTGGAATGACGGGTGTTTTAGCACAATTGCAGCGCACCTTTCTGCCAGATACGCCGATTAACTCGCTTGATGCGGCACTGCTTCATCTACCTATTTCGTCTGCATGGCTCACCAGTCCTCATCGCTGGTCCTTTGTAGTATTACTTCTGGTAGGTCTCTTCCTGTTGCTTGGGCTATGGTTAGCAGACTCGCTGGAACTTGTCGCACTCTTCAGTGGATGGCTTTTGTTACTGCTTGGCGTGTTACTGCCCGTCTATTGGCCCTGGTACCTTATCGCACCACTTGTGCTAGCACTCTGTTCAACAAATCGTCGCACAGTTTTACTAGCAACACTGCTTTTAGCGGCATCGCTTCTTAGTTACTATTGGATATTGACCTCAACGTGGATGGGTCAAGCACTTGTCACAATTGGACTCCCTTTACTGATCTGGGGCTGGATTCTCTTTTTCAGTTCAACGTGGCAGATGACGCGTACACAAGAGGAAAAGAAGCCGATGGAGACAAGGGGACGTTTCACAGGGGGTTCGCGTCCCTCCTGGCTTTCCCGTCCCTCACGTCCTGGTAGGTTCTAAATATCAGAAGCGCAAGGGAAACAGGGAGACCGTGAGGGTCTCCCCTAAACGTTCGCCAAGGTCCCTAGATGTAGGGAAGATCCTCGCGGTCTTCCTGCTAACTATGGTTTATCGCGCTTGCACTTCTGGTAGGACTATGTTATAATCGTGGCGCAAAGCGAGGTTGGTTCCTGAACAAGGCTTCTCTGCGCCTTAGATGGAGCAACTGTGAGGTTGAAGCTGTTTCAAGCCCCACTTCCAAGATATCTCTCCTTTTTATCATAGCACCGTGTATTTTTGTGTGGTGCATAAATAAAACAAGGGGGAGAACTCCAACTGTTGCCTCGCAACACTATACAGAAAGAAAGAAACATGAAGCAGAAGCTTAGAACACACAAAGCGATGGCGAAGCGCGTGAAAGTCACCGCTTCCGGCAAGTTCATGCGCCGTAAAGTGGCGATCAACCACTTGCGCCGCCACAAGTCACCCGAGGCTGTCCGCGCAATGGACAAGATGTTTCAACTCAAGCCGAGCGATACACGTCGTATGAAGCGTCTACTTCCATATGCTTTTTAACAGTAATTTCAAAAGAGGAGAACAAGGACAATGCCAAGGGTAAAACGTGGCGTAACATCACACGCAAGACATAAAAAGATATTACAGATGGTTGAAGGCCATCGTGGTACACGTCGTCATCTAATCAAGAAGGCGCACGAGTCCGCGATGCACGCTATGGCATATGCATATCGTGACCGTCGCAACCGCAAGCGCGACATGCGTCGGTTGTGGATTACACGTATCAATGCCGCCGCTCGTATGTACGGTGTGAGCTATAGCAAGCTTATCAATGCTATTCACACAGCCAACATTGAAGTGGACCGCAAGATACTGGCGGAAATGGCGGTCAATGACGAGGCTGCCTTCGGCGCGCTGGTCAAACAGGCACTCGACGCTGTAAACCAAGCGTAGTTACTATACGATACACATATGGCGCACACCTTTCGAGGTGTGCGCCATATGTGTATCGGGGATAAAAAAAGATGATGTTGATCACCAGCCCAGCAAACCCACGCATCAGCAAGCTAAAAGACCTGCATACAACACGAGGTCGCAAAAAGAGTGGGCTTTTTTTGATGGAAGGCCCAAATCTGCTTGAGGCTTTATTTGACGCTTCCGTGGTGCCGCATGAAGTCTATTACCAACCGGAGTATCTACAGCGTACAGCGAAAGGCAAAGAGCTACTGCAGCGTCTTCTACATACTCCTGGACTTGCGGAGGAGCAACGTGTAGAGGTGGGTGAGCGCGTCATCGAGGCACTCAGCGATACGGTTACATCGCAAGGTGTTGTGAGCGTGCTGTCGTTAGAAGCCTTTCAAGCAGAGAGGGTACGTATGCGGCGTACTCAACGCAATGTGACAAAAGAGGTTCAGCGTCCGGTATTGCTCATTCTTGACGATATAGCAGACCCTGGAAATATGGGAACAATTCTACGGACAGCACTCGCGGCTGATGTAGACACCGTTCTGTTGACACCTAATTGTGTTGATTGCTACAGTCCAAAGGTAGTGCGTGCTGCCGCTGGTACACATCTTCTGTTACCTATCGTAAGCAATGCATCATGGGCAACAATAGCGGAGAGTACACAAATACATTGTCAAGGAGTTTCGCGCGTATTGCTGGCAGAGGCGGGGGAAACAACGCTCTATTATGAGCAAGATTTGATTCATCCATTTGCGCTTATTGTTGGGAACGAGGCACACGGACCTTCTTCTGAAGCTCATGCGCTTGCGACGAGCAGTATTTCAATTCCGTTAGCGAACCGTGTTGAGTCACTGAATGCGGCAATGGCTACTGGTATTGTACTCTACGAAGCAGTGCGCCAAAGAGAGTCCAGCAGATGATATATAAGTTAGAGATAATGTGACATAACGTTAAGGACATGAGGAGTCTATGACCGAGAGGGTGCCATAGTCTCCTCATGAAGTACGGGGTATGTTTGGGTGATGCTTACCAACGACTTCCAATCTCGTTACGCATCTCTTGCTGTAAAGAGAAAGCGTTGGTAACACCGCAACTATCACAAGAGGTAGGTGCGGCACTGTGAACCATACCGCATACGTCACATGCCCAGCGTTGTGGACCTGAATATGATTCCTCGTAGCGTTGCACTATCTGTGTGGCTTCCTGTAAGGCATTGCCTTGTGTTACTTTTGTTACCATCTCGCTTGTCACTTTCTGTGCCTCTTAGCGGCGTATCGGAGCCATTCGTATATATGAATGTCTGTAGTAGGATTAGCTATGTGACAAGTGTAACAGGGTATGAGACTGGAAGTCCACGAAATAAGATAGGTGTTATGGATGCTATCCATAACTAAAAGATTATACAAGAAGAGAGGAGGACGTGAGGAGCATAGCAGCTTTACCGTTGTGCTCCTCACGTCCTCCTCTCTTCTTGTACCTTACTATCTTCTATTGCCGTTTGTTGAAAACGGCTGTTGCTCGTTGTACCACTGCTCCTGGTTGTTGTAATCGGGGAAGCCGTGATCATAGCCATTTCCACTACGTTGAGGGCTAGGCGTGGTAGGATAGCCAGCAAAGGGATCATTAGAACGCGCGGGTGGTAAAGCTGGGTTGGATGCAAAGCTTGCGTTAGCAACTTGGGTGTGTTGCGCGCCACCACTGACGGTACGGAAGATTCCACTCATCGTCATCTGGCTATCTTGATCGTTCTCAAGAGAAACGCTTGTATTGGGGAAGAAGTAGTCTTGATTTTCGCGCAACTTAAAGGCTTCCACTGAAGAACGAAGTTGTTCAACGAGAAGAGCAAGGCGTTGCATATCCTGTGATGCTTCACGCGTACTCGCGCTACTACGTTGTGTTGAGTCCGAAACGCCATGCATGATTTGTACAACCGCACTTGAAGATTGAAGTTGCTGTATTGCCACTCTGTTGATATTCTCAATTTCACGTGCTTGCTGCTCAACAGCGGTAAAGATTGCTTCCAGTGCGGTACCGGCCTCTTGTGTCAAAAGTGTTCCTGAAAGTGTTTCACGCTCAGTATCTTGCATAGCGATAGCTACAGCACCGACTTCTTCACGGACGTTACGCACAATCTTCGTGATTGAGCTTACCTGCTCTTTCGCGCGTTCCGCGAGGCGACGAATGTCTGCGGCAACCGCGCCAAAGCCCTTGCCGTTTTCGCCAGCCATCGCCGCTTGAATTGCGGCATCGAGCGCGAGGCGGTTAGTCTGATGAGCGATACTGCTTATTGCGTTAACGATTTCGTCGATCTCACGTGAACGTTCGCCAAGGTCTTGTACCTTTGATGAAGTAAGTAGAACGTTCTCATTGATACGACCCATGCCCTCGACAGCTTGTTGTACCGCTTCACGTCCACCTTGTGCATCCTGACGTGCGTGACGTGCTACATCGTAAAGTACTTGAGAGCGGTCAGCAACCTGTCGGCTAGAGGCTGACATACGCTCAATCTCGATAGCGGACTCAGAAATTTGGTTGATTTGTGCATCGCCTGACTCAACCAATTGAGCCATACTATCAAGAATCGTCACCGTCGAATTATCAACCTCGTTTGCTACCATTTTCACGCGAATAATGAGGCTTCCTAATTCCTCGACCATGTAGTTAAAGGAGTCGGCCAACACGCCTAGCGCATCGGCAGTCACCTCGGCTTGCACTCGCAGGTCGCCTTCACCAACACCACTTACCTCGCTCACCAATTTCTCTACTTGCGACTGCAAATTGTCGCGCTGAGATTTTGTTTGTTGAAGCAAGTTCACAATGCTATCAAGCATACCATTCATGGAGCTTGCAACGAGGGCGATTTCGTCGCGACCTAAAATTTTTGCGCGGGCGGAGGTATCACCTTTACTAATATGTTTAGTAAGAGATGTTAAATTGCGTAGAGGATTTGAGATCGTGAGGTTTAGAATCCAGCCAGTAACGAACAAGATGGTAATTGTGGCTAAGATGGCTGCGACGGTGGCAAATATAATTGGTGATGTGATGGAAGGTCCAATGGTCGTAACTGCTTTACCCGTTGCTACGGCTTCATTAGCCACTTCTTGCCAGTTATTTTTAAGGTCGGTGAACACGTTATCGGCTTGCCAGAGTGTCAAGTAGGCTTGCTGATATTTAGCGGTAAGCTCGGTCGCCGTTTGTGGGGGATTTGCTTCTAAAATTTGAAGCTGGCTTAACTCGTTGTCTTGCAGACTTTTATATCTAGACCAGAGACCATTAGGCCCGGAAACAGCAGAAATTGCACGTTGTTGATCACTAATAATCTCGGTACTAGCGGCCTGATTGTCATTAAGCAAAATATTGTGGATGTTGCTCATGTTACTGGAAGTTGCGATTTCATAGTTATTTGCATACGAACTTATAGAGGAATCGAAGCTCAGTTCACGTGCAGTAATGTCGGCGTTCATCGCATCACCTGCTGCTGCTAAAGAAGGATCATGAATTCCGTTGAAGAGCGAAGCAAACACTTGGTTATGACGCGTTTGCAGAGATGCATTCATACGCTGCAGGTTGCCTTCTTGCGTTGATGCGACACTCTGAGCATCAAAGCTTGTTTGAACAGCTTGTCCTCGTGTTGAAAGATTACCCAGGTAGAAACTTCCCAACAAGATGATAACAAATGTTGGTATTAACGCCGCAAACAAAAATAGCAGGAATATGCGACGAAAAATAGGAATATTGCTTAAAAATCGTAACATGTGAGCTTCTACCCCTTCTCATGGCGGTACGCAAATTTGTGTTACATATCGCGCGCTATACGCTTTACCAAATTAGTGACATACTCCATGCATTCTCTGCATGGGCTTCTACAGGTTTGACCCTGCTGGGTGTGTCCCACCCGAACGTGTTTATAATAGCATGATCAACTTTATAGAATACTCTTATTATAGCGTACATTACTTCTGCTAAAAAGAAAACATTGGGTGAGAAAACTACCTTATTTTCCTATACGAAAAGGTGGTGATGGGAAGCAAGCCACACAAAGAGTACTACCGCAACTTTTTGTGTGGCAAGCATGTTACTACCAAGGATGCTTAGGAAATTGGGGTGTTTGTTGGGCTGCATTATTTGGATACACCACAACTAATTGACCTGAACGCCACTGAAACAAATACGCTATAGCCAGAGTATTTTCACCATCCGCGGCGAATTTTACCGCACCTTGTATAGTGTTGAATGCATCCGAATGTAGTTCTTGAATGAGTTTAGCGTTGTTCAAGCTATTAGTCTTGATCACTGCTTGTTCTAATACCTGTCCAGCACTATAGGCTTCCACAGTATCAGCACTAATATCATTTGCACTCCCACCATATCTGCTCGTGTAGCTACTTACAAATGCATCATTCTGATAACTATTGATCGTTGGAAACCATCCACCATTAGGTACAAAAATACCTTCAGCGACTTTAGTACCACCCAATGGGCCAGTGAACTGATTGCCTTGGTCAGGACCAGCAGTCGCAATAAGAACACTGGGGTTAAAGTGTTGCTGCTTAAATACCTTCATATACGAAATACAATCGGTGGGATTGTTTGTACCAAGGATAACAACATCTGGCTGAGAGCTAATGACTTTTTGTGCAATGGGACTGAAATTTGTAGTGGTTGCTGGGTAAAGGTCATAAAACATGGTTTTCACACCACCTTTTTCCAGCAGTGCTCTTGCGGTATCAACCTGAGGTTGTGTAAAAAAGTCGTCGCTCGTAGCATAGGCTACTGTATGTGGGCGCAGTGAATATGGCAAGGACAAAACAAAGTCTACAAAACTTTTCAAATAGCTAGTCGCAGGTAGTGAGACAGAGAAAATATTGTTAAACCCTGCTGAAAATACTTTGGGTGCCACTCCTGCCCCTTCGACAAAGGCATAATTGTAGTGATTCGCTACGGCCGATGCAGGAACCGTCAATGCACTAGAAAAGGGGCCAACCACCAAATCATCATGATTGACCGAAATCATTTTCTGATAATTTGCCGTGACTTTAGCCGCGGTGCTATCGTCATTGAGAAAATCGAGTTGAACCGGACGCCCAAGCAAGCCACCGCGCGCGTTCACTGCGTCTTGCCATAACTGATAGCCTTGTTGCAATGCTTTCCCGTCGGCAGAGAAATCGCCTGAAGTAGAAATAGAGGCACCGATCCTAATGGGGTTAGTGCTTTGAAATGGTGTTGGACCCGACTGGTCAGAACAAGCACCAAGTGCGACAAGGCTGAGTAGTAGTATTAATCCTGTATAAAAAGTTTTGGCAAAGTAAGTCGTGGTTTTATACAATATGGTCTCCTTCATTTACGCTTTCAACAAGACATATACAAACTACAAAAAGACATTTCGCTTCACCATTATATAGAAACCAATTTATGAATGCAACAATACTACCCCTTTGTCAGATTATGAAGATTTTTGTGTATATTACTGAGTGAAATTACGCGAAGAGAACAAAAAATTCCATATGCTATACTATCAGCAACGATCATTTTATGAAGTCGAGGTTGTCTCTATGAACACTCCAGATGCTTTTTCGGTGTCTCAATGGCCTTTCCAAAAAGTTCTTATCGCTAATAGAGGCGAGATCGCGTTGCGTATCATTCGAGCGTGTCGTGAACTAGGTTTGACCAGCGTCGCTGTTTATAGTGATGTGGACCGCAACGCGCTACACGTTCGCATGGCAGATGAAGCTTACCACATTGGACCCTCTGTCGCGTCAAAAAGTTATCTCAACATACCCGTGTTGCTCGATGTGGCGCGTCGTTGTGGCGCGCAGGCAGTGCATCCAGGTTATGGCTTCTTGTCTGAGAATGCAAATTTCGTCAAAGCGTGTCAGGAAGCGGGCTTTATTTTTGTGGGTCCCTCGGCAGAGGCACAGCTTGCAATGGGCGAGAAAACCGCCGCACGTCGCACAGCTCAGGCCGCCAATGTGCCCATTGTGCCTGGTGCCATGTCTGATGTAGAGGATGATACACTCGCGGCGAGTATCGCGGAACAGCTCGGCTATCCTATATTGCTCAAGGCTGCGGCAGGTGGCGGTGGTAAAGGTATTCGTTTTGTGAGCGACCCAAAAGACCTGCTTTCATCGCTGCGTACAGCGCGTAGCGAAGCAAAAAGTGCTTTTGGTGATGGACGAGTCTATCTTGAGAAGGCTGTGGCACCTGCACGTCATATAGAGGTTCAATTTATCGCTGATACACATGGCAATGTCGTGCATCTTGGCGAACGTGAATGCAGTATTCAGCGTCGTCATCAAAAGCTGATTGAAGAGTCGCCATCACCCGTTGTAAGCGCGGAACTGCGAGAGCGTATGACTAGCGCAACGCTCAATCTGATTCGCAGCATTAAGTACGTCAACGCTGGTACCGCCGAATTTCTTTTAGGACCCGACGGCAATTTTTATTTTTTAGAGGTCAATGCGCGTATTCAGGTGGAACATCCTGTGACCGAGTGGGTTACAGGTATTGATCTTGTACAAGAGCAATTCCGTGTTGCCGCTGGTCTTCCACTCTCGTTCACACAAGAGCAAGTCGTCATGCGCGGTGCCGCAATCGAGTGCCGCGTCTCCGCTGAGGACCCGTTGAACCGCTTCTTACCAGCGACGGGGACGGTACAGGCATTGCAGGAACCATCGGGTCCAGGAGTGCGCGTCGATAGTGGCCTCTATGCAGGTTTGCAGGTACCACTGTTTTACGATCCACTCTTGTCTAAGCTGATTGTGTGGGGTAGCACACGTACACAGGCGATTGCGCGTTTACGGCGCGCACTTGATGAGTATAAGATTGTCGGGGTGCGTACTACCATTCCGTTTGCACGTTGGCTTATGGATCATCCACGTTATATCGCGGCTGATATCTCGACTGACTTTATCGCGGAAGAATGGGATACGCGCAATAAAGATGTCGTGCCAGAAGAGGGAGCGGACAACCAGCTAGCAGCAGATCATATTGCATCCATAGCCGCGAGCTTGCTTATGCAGAACCGTGTAGAGAACGAACAGCAACGCCGCCAGCCCGTTTCCGATGGACAAGGGGATATCAACAAGTGGCGTGACGCAGGCCGACGAGAAGTGCTTCGTAGAATATAAAAAACATGGTGCTGAGTGTGTTTCTACACACTCAGCACCATGTTTTTTAGTTATTTTTCTTCCACGGGTGCAGGTAGTGTAAATGTGGGTGGCGTTCTTCCTTGAAGTTTGGCCGAGGCAGCTTTTAATTGCTCAACGGCTTCGTAGGGGACATAGCGGCCACCCAATGGTGTGGGATGGATGCCAGGGCCGTGAAAATCGGTACCACCAGTGGGAATGAGGGTATATTCGTGGGCGAGGGCAAGCAATGCCTGCTCGTCCTGTTGTGTGTAGGGTCCATAATAGGTTTCTAGCCCGACGAGGCCAGCAGCCTTGAGACCTGGAAGCCAAGTATGCAGGGTATCCAGTCCAGGTAGGGTAATGGGATGTGCGATAACGGGTAGGCCATTGGCACTCACAATGAGGCGCACAGCCTCCTCTGGTGTGAGTTTGTAACGTGGAACATAGGCGGGACAACGATTACCAATATATCTGTCAAAGGCTTCGCCGATACTTTGCACATAGCCTGCTTCTTTAAGTGCTTGCGCGATATGCGGACGCCCTACCGACCCCTGTGCAATTTCGCGGACACGCTCCCATGTGATAGCAATGCCCTCTTCGTTTAACAATTCAACCATACGCTCACCGCGCCGCACACGTGCATCACGCAACACTTTGATCGTTGCTTGAAATGCAGGTCGTTGATATTCAAGATAATAGCCGAGTATGTGTACCTCGCCACCACTTACATCGCTATTAAGTTCGATACCGGGGATGAACTCGATATTCAATGCTTGCGCGGTGCGCGCGGCCTCTTCGATACCATTTGTTGTATCGTGATCTGTAAGCGCAACCGCGCGTAGTCCCGCTTCTTGCACACGGTGCATAAGTTCGGTAGGGGAATATATACCATCCGAGGCAGTTGTGTGCATATGCAGGTCAACATAATTAGGCATAGGACAAAACCTCTTCTATTCTTCTGTAATGGATGCGAGAACTGCTACGTCAGGCAATGCTGACATAGCAGTTCTCGCATCCATTCTATATTTAGCGTGCGTAATCGACGGAGCGCGTTTCGCGCACAACTTGCACCTTGATCTGGCCGGGATAATCGAGGCTTTCTTCGATTTTGTGGGCGATTTCGCTGGCAAGGCGGTTGGCGGCAAATTCATCGATCTCTTCTGGCCTAACAATAATGCGAACCTCTCGCCCTGCCTGGATTGCGAACGATTTTTCGACACCAGAGAATGAGTTGGCGATATTTTCCAGGGCTTCCAGACGCTTGATGTATAGATCAATTGTCTCACGTCTCGCGCCTGGTCGTGCTGCCGAGATAGCGTCCGCTGCTTGAACGATAGCCGCCTCAATCGTTTGTGGCTCGGAATCGGTGGCGTGGTGAGCGACCATAGCATGAATAATCTTGGGCGATTTCCCGAAACGACGGGCTACCTCGCCGCCAATAATAGCGTGAGGTCCCTCGACCTCCTGGTCAATAGCTTTGCCCATATCATGCAAAAGAGCGGCGGTTTTGCAAACGTTTACGTCCGCGCCCAGTTCATGGGCAATAGTGCCAGCGAGGATTGACACCTCGACCGAGTGTGCCAACACGTTTTGTCCATAGCTGGTACGGAAGTGAAGTCGCCCAAGAATTTTGAGTAACTCTGGTTGTAGACCCGGTACATTGGCATCCATCGCGGCACGTTCGCCCTCTTCGCGGATGATAATCTCTACCTCTTGTCGTGCTTTCGCCACAACATCTTCGATACGTGCAGGGTGGATACGGCCATCGAGAATCAGCTTTGTCAAGGCCAGACGCGCAACCTCACGCCGTACAGGATCAAAGCCGGAAAGTACAACGGCCTCTGGTGTATCGTCAATGATCAGATCGACGCCAGTCGCTGCTTCAAGGGCGCGAATATTACGGCCCTCACGTCCAATGATACGCCCCTTCATCTCGTCGTTGGGCAGTTGTACAACTGAGACCACCGACTCGGAAACCTGATCGGAGGCACAACGCTGGATAGCGAGTGTAATGACTTCGCGTGCGCGCGCGTCGGCTTCGTCGCGTACCTGCTCTTCAATGATACGAGCACGGTGTACGGCCTCACCACGCACCTGATCTTCCACACGGCTCAAAAGCAATTCTTGAGCTTGCTCCTCCGTAAGTTGGGCGAGACGTTCAAGCACAATAAGCTGGTTGTGTTTGATCTCTTCAATCTCTTCACGCGTCTGGTCAAGTACACGGTCTTTTGCTTGTAGTTTGCGTTCGCGTTGCTCAAGCGCATCAATCTTGCGTTCGAGATTCTCCTCTTTTTGTTGAATACGCCGTTCCTGGCGTTGGAGTTCTGTGCGCCGTTCCGCGTTTTCATGTTCAATGGAAGCACGAAAACTTGCGCTTTCGTCGCGTGCTTCACGCAACGCCTCACGTTGCTGCGCTTGAACTTCGAGCAGTTGCCGCTCGCTGGCTTCCTTCTCAACACGCAGACGCTCCTCGAAACGCACTTTGTTGCGACTCCACCCAACATAGAAACCAGTAAGGACAGCTAACAGTGCTCCTAGGGGTATGGTGATAATGAGGGCTACGAGGATTAAATTTGACACGTCGGCCTACCTCCAGTGATAAAAAGCGAATAGGCCCTATAACAGGCTCGAAAATGATACAGTTTGTCTATGAATATATTGTTTTGGGGATGTATACATTGTACAGTATACTCCAATCTTACTATATAGGACTGTTGACAATCCGTCAAGCAGGAGATATGGATGAAAGAACATGACATAACAGGGTGTTCCGACTAGTCGGAACACCCTGTTATGTCATGTTCTAGTTCTTTAGAAAGTCCAGTTACCGGTGATGAATTGCAAAACAAAGAAGGCAAGCATGGGTAAGGCAAGGAGAAGATAGTACTGATGAAACCATGCTCGTCGTCCAAAGCGAGCAAGCACAATGAATATAGGAAAAATACTTAGCAACAAACGTGGCATCAACGCTAAGGGTTCGGAGAATACGTTGTCCGCAAAACTGCTTCCCGAAAAGAAAAGGGCGGATAAGAGGAGCAGCAGACCAAATAGACTCAAGCTCCATTGGCTCTTCGCAAGACGTTCAGGGCCAAAGAAACAGAGCAATACCGTCAGCAGAGATAGGCCAACGGCCGTCAGGTCGAGAATGTTGTGTGCAACAATAATGCTAAAGTGTGGCTGTCGGATAAGTGCTTTAAGGGCGGTAAACAGTGATGAGATTCCTGCACTGTATTGTGCTTGTGTATGAATAAAGATGAATGGATCGTGAAATATCGCGCGGAGAGCAATGAAATAGAGTGTCAAGGCGAACGGAATAAGCAGACTGGCAAGCACACCGAGAGCAGGAAGGACGCGCTGTCCGAGAGGTCTTTTATCTTGTCGCATCTGCGTCCCCTGTTGGCGCACAAATTCATACAGGAAGGCCACAAACAAGAAGATACCCCCAAACTGTGTCAGAGTTGCCAGGGTACCAAAGAGGCCCGCAAGCCACCAGGAACTCCGACGCATAGCATACAGTGACGCAAGCGCAAAGAGCAGGAAGAGTGCATCGCTATAGGCGATAAAAAAGACAAATGCAGTAGGAAAAACCGCGAGATAGAGAGCGGCACGTTGCGCGGTTGCGTGGTCAAATTCTGTCTCGACTAGACGATAGAGCACAATCAATACACCGAGAAAGGCGAGATTCGAGAGAAAAAAGCCAGCCGAGAGCATACTATGGCCGAAGAGTGGAGCGAATACGCGGATCAGCGCGGGATAGAGTGGAAATAAGAGCGATTGCTCTGGCTTTGTATAACCATTGGAGGCAATGGAAATGTAGTTTGTAACATCTCCCCTATTCCAATCCGCGAGCAGGTCGTGATACGATACAGAGGAGAAATCGGAGGTGCTAAAAAGTACGCCACCAAGATATGCGAATAAGAGAAATAAAAAACGTGTCAATAGAAATATTGGAAGAATGGAGAGGGTTGCCTTCCACCAAGGCTGCATAATAGTACGCCAGGATTGTGTATTATTAGGCTCCACCTTTTCTGGTGTTACCAAAGTCGGCTCTTGCGTTTGCATGACAGAAACTTCTCCTCATTTCCAGTATTCAGTTAAAGTATACAGGAAATACACTATACTGTCACCCTATAACATAGTTAGCTAGAGGAAATTTAGTATGACTGCACAGCAACCAGCACCACGTCCTACCCATGTTGTCACAAATATTTTGCGTCGTATAGATATAACGCCCCCCAAGATTTTACTGGTACGTCGAAGTCAGCGTGTTGGCAGTTACCAAAGTCATTGGGCGGGAATAAGTGGTTTTGTCGAACCAAACGTGACGCCCGAAGAACAGGCATACACAGAGATACGTGAGGAAACTGGTCTACAGCGGGATCAGGTACGTTTGCTACAAAGCGGTAAGGTTGTGGAATACATCGACGCCAAGCTAGGCCGACACTGGTACATTCATCCTTTCCTGTTTGAGGTTTTAACGCCCGAAGCGATCAAGACAGATTGGGAAGCGGCTGAGATGCGCTGGATAGAGCCATCTGAACTAGCGCATTATGAGACGGTGCCGAAATTGCAAGAGGTGTATGATGCGGCAGTACAAGGTATATAGAAAGAGAATGGAAACATCGCTGGGCAAGCCTAGTGATGTTTTCATTCTCTTTCTTTTATTTACAAGATGGACAGGTGGTTAATGTGCTGCGGCACAATCGTATAATTGGTTCGCGCCGCCACGTCCAAAGAAGCTACCGATACTTGGAGTGCCACTCGACGAAGACGTTTGCTGCCACTCGCTCGTGGGTACCACGGTGCAGTGCTTTGACACATACGATGTAACTGCACTTTGCTGACCACCGAACCCTCCGGCGAAGCCATTTCGTGCGGCATTCCTGAACTGTGCAGGAAGCTGATCAAGAATTTGTGGTGGAATTTGCTGTCCTGTCCGAGGTGCATTGAGCAGGAAGAAGCGTACCGTCCCATTCGAGATCAGTGTTGCAAGTTGGTTTGTTGTTAGGATTGGGTCACCACCAGAGAAACCGCCTAGTGCCATCACTGGTTTATTCGTTGCGAGAATGATGCTATCGCCCGACATCGAACTGGGGACGGCGACCAGAAACTTCGTGTTGCCCTGATTAGCCTCTAAGTAGCTTATCAACTTTGTATTTGAGTTAGCAGCACCACCTCTTGCACCGCCAAAGCCTCCTGTTTGCACTGGTCCTGCTGTCAACTGATCGGCCTGCGTGCTTTGAAAGATAGGAATGGCAGCCCATACGATTGGGGTAAGCATCAATGCTAACACACCAATACCAAGCGCAGGTAAGAGCAAGCGTGTGCTTGATGCATTGCGACCAAAGCGTGGCATGATTTTAACACCAACTAAGACGAGCACGGCAAGAATACCCAGGACAGCCAAGATTGGGATGAGCACCTGACCCCATGTGGGATAGCTGGCAAGAACATATATTTGTTCGGCAATGGTAGCGGCGATTGCAATTGGCAATAACCAGCTTCTCCAACCTCCACGTCGATAGTCGCGCCACATTACCACCAGACCAATACCAAACAGTGCGGCGATAGCTGGAGCCATCTCCGTCATATAGTATTGATGGAAGAAACCAGCCACACTAAAGAAGATCGCCGTTGTGAGCAACCATGTACCCCATAGAAGCATAGACTTTTGTTGCAGATCAACCTGGAATTTTGGGCGTCGCTGCCATGCGAGCGCAAGTAGTCCAAGCAGTGCCAGTGGAAGTATCCAGACGATTTGTCCCGCAAGTGGCACGGTGAAGAGGCGCAATGGTCCAGGATCGCCAATATCGAACAGGCCACCACCTAACTGTTGTCGCTGTTGTGCAGCAGTAGTTCCTGAGTTAGCCGTGCCACCGTTTCCAGTACCGCCGTTCCTATTAGTAGGGGTAGTTCCATTTGTACCCGTGTTACCAGTACGATTAGTTGCCCCAGTCGGTCGAAAACCACCGCCGCCACCACCAAATCGTCCAAGAAGGCGCTCGATACCATTATACCCAAGGGCAAGACTTAATTCTGAATTATCCTGTGTTGAGCCGACATACGGACGCTGAGAAGCTGGAGTCAGGTCCACCGCCTCTATCCAGGAGAACGAGACGACGAGAAGCACTACCGTCGCCAATACGAGGTGTAGTATACGCGTCGATAGGCGTTTAGGAGCGGCGAGAAGATAGAGTAGCCCGAACGCAGGTACGACCAGATACGCTTCTAACATTTTAACATTGAAACCGAGACCTACAAGTGCCGCAGCCAGTAGCAACCAGCGTAATCGTCCGGTCTCAGCCGCAAGTAACACAGCCCATGCACCCAGCAGGAGTACCAAAGCTAAGGTACTGTCAATCGTCACGTTACGATTGGCGACAATACTAATTGGGCTTAGTGCCAACCCAAGGGCGGCAAGCAAACCAGCAATTGTACCAAAGTGGCGTTGAACTAGATGATACAGCAGAAGCACTGAAAGCACGCCAGCTATCGCCTGTGGTAATAGCACACTCACAGGTGTAAAGCCAAAAATCTTGGAACTGAACACCTGAAGCCAAAAGCCTACGGGCGGTTTATCGACTGTCACGAAGCCACCTGGATCATAGGAGGCAAAAAAGAAATTATGCCAGTTGTCCATCATGCTTCGGACGGCAGGGGGATAAAATGTGCCAAAGCCGTTCTTGCCCAACTGAAAGAAGTTCATAAAGATGGAAACAAGCATGATTCCCCCTAGAGCTAGCCGTTGCCATAGGGGGAAACGTTGTGGGACCGTTCTTTCTGGAATAGACTCAGGTCCGGCCTGAACTATTTTTTCTGTTGTATCCGCCACGTATATATTCTCCTATTACTTTTGTGACCCAGTGAATATGTGCATTTTACTTTACTATAGTATACCGCAGGGTTCACTAATTTATAATTGCATCTGACTGTAGCATAACGAAAAGAAATCAAGAAGATGCCGTAAAAAAGTAAAGTATTTGTAAGGAGAATCGCCGTCTCAGTAGCTTCTAACCTAAACACACAAATATTTTACATTTCTATGTCTTTTTCCTGATGTGTGTCCGTTAGGATAGAAGCAGGAACACGAAGATTACATTTATATTAAATATAAAGAAAAAGCCTTGAGAAATTTTTTTGGAGGATGTCCCTGATGTTCAATGCAAAGGAACAACACACCCCAACACTGTCTACAATAGAGGAACCGTTAATAGAGGAACAATTTGCCCAGGCTCGTTATCGAGAGGAAGAACTCACCAGTCTTTATGGTAGTTCGACACTCGCGTTTTTTGGAGTGGCACCAGAAAATCTACATTTTCTGACCCCTGATGGTGAGGGTCTTGTAAACTATCGTTTGACACGCAATGTCGCGGTTGTGCTGGGCGACCCTATATGTGCGCCCCAGGATATCGAGCGTGTGATGCATAGTTTCCTGGAATTTTGTAAAAGGCACAAATGGCATGTAGCGTTCTATCAGGTATACCCACAACATCTGGATGTCTATCATAGCCTCAAGCTACGTGCGTTTAAGATGGGCGAAGAAGCCATACTCAATCCTCAGACCTTCACTCTAAAGGGGTCGGCATTAGCAAATGTGCGAACCAGTTGCCGAAGAGCGGAGCGTGACGGCGTGACGGTCCAATGGTACGAGGGAGTCCCTCCCACCGAAGTTATCCAGCAGTTAGAGCAACTCTCGCATACCTGGCTGGAGCAAAAAGCAGATGTATTCGAGACAGGTTTCAGTGTGGGACGCTTCGATGAACTCTCGACCGTTGCCGAACGCGCGGAGACGATTGCAGCGCGTCCTGGACAATCTGCACACGCTCCATTTTCATCGCCCTCTCAAGCAATGGTACCGAGCTTTTTGACCGCAGTCGCACTGACAAGTACAGGTACGCCCTGCGCCTTTATGACCTTCACTCCCGTTTATGGCTCTTTGACAAACTCAGGAAAATCAGAAGAGGGTGAAGAGTGGGGCTGGGCACTCGATATTATGCGTAGAGTTCCAACAACACCCCCTGGAGTGACCGAACTGCTGCTCGTACATGCGCTCGAACGCTTCTGCTCACAGGGTGCAACCGTCCTCAGTCTCGGTCTGGTTGCATGGTCTGATACGTTGAATGAAGTACATCCACTACAACGCAAGCTTGCCAGTTTTGTGGCTAATCGTCTGCACCTGTTAGAGACGCACAACACGCTTTTCAAGTTCAAACAAAAATTCAATCCGCGCTGGGAAAGTCGCTATATTGCCACTGGAGCAACGCTCACCTTACCTCTGGTCGCACTCGGAGTGATGCGTGTGAGAAACTACTCAAGTGGGATAGCGAAACTGGTAAAATAAGACCAGTAGAATGAGGAACGCGTGTTGTTTTCACCTAAAACGAAAGAGCAAGAGACCCAGGTAGCCGAGAAGTTACCACCAGCCCCTATTCATAAAGAAGCGCGTGGATGGAGAAGCACATTTATCCAGTTTCTGCGCTATTGCATAGTGGGTGGCCTGAATACAGTTGTTGATATAGGCATGCTCAACATCCTGTTATGGCGTTTTCCCACACACAATGTGCAGATACTTGTGGCATATAACGCGATTGCCTATAGTTGTGGGGCGATAAGCAGTTTTTTCTTGAACAAGTACTGGACGTTTCGCCGTACTCAAAGGCCAACGACAAGGGAGTTGGTACGCTTCGGCATCAGTATTGTACTTGAAATTGTGTACAGTAGTATCCTTGTTTGGCTGGCGGGTCGAATATTGCAACCATTTATCGCCAATATCACTCTATGGGGCAATACCTCAAAACTAGTAGCAGTTGTCTGCGGTGCTATTCTTTCCTATCTTTTGATGCGCTTCTGGACCTTTGCTAATGGACCACAGCAAAATAAAATATAAGTCCTAAATGAGAGTATCAAAGTATCTACTACAAATGGTACAGGTAATCAGTGATTACCTGTACCATTTGTAGTAGATACTTTGATACAAATTCTTTGAGCACTGTTTCATTGATATGCATGAGTTCTCTATTTGCTTATTATGGACATATACCACATGCAGCGTAAAGAGGTTGGAATATGTCCATTATTTTACAGAAGTTGAAGCAACAGACTCGAAGCTATCATGAAGCGATAGAACGAGATATGCATATCGCGGATCGTATACAATCGGTTGAAGAGTACCGCGTCCTGCTACAAAAGTTTTGGGGGTTTTATGACCCTATAGAAACAATATTAGCGGCGATGAATGAGTGGAACGAGTTGCACTTCGATTTTGAGCAACGAAGGAAGGCACCTCTACTGCTTGACGACTTACAGATACTAGGAGGTTTTGATCGAAGGAACCAGGAACTGCCGCGTTGTACAGGTATTCCTCAGATAAACACAGTTGTGCAAGCACTGGGTTGTATGTATGTCCTTGAGGGCGCGACGTTGGGAGGGCAAATCATTACGCGGCAGATACACGGGACGCTAGGGTTCGATGAAAAACATGGTTGTAGCTTTTATAGCAGTTATGGTCATAATGTAGGCCCAATGTGGAAAGCATTTGGAAGTTTTTTGGATGGATATGTAACAAGTTTGCCGGACGATGTGGAAAACGTGCTCATTGAGTCGGCGAGTGAGACATTTCTTAGATTGGGTAAGTGGATTTTGCAGGGAGAGCAGTGATGAGCATTGATGAAGAAGTAAGAAGTATAATACCAGTAAATTTTACCAGTTGTGAACAGGAACCTATTCATATCTCTGGTGCTATTCAGCAACATGGCGTGTTATTTGCATTAGAAGAAACAACTCTCACGATACTACAGGTAAGTCGAAATGTTGTTGATTTTTTTCACGTCTCTCCTGAGACACTCCTCAATAAATCACTGGAGACACTATTTGAGCAGTCTCAGATATCTCTATTGCGTCAAGCTCTCAATGTGAGCGACTTGCAAGCAGTAAATCCGCTCAAACTAACGGTGCAGAGGAATGGGCGAGAGCGAATTTTTGATGGTATTTTGCACCGAAGTGATGGACTACTCATTCTTGAGTTAGAGGACGTTTCTACCACAGAAAGCATTTCTCCTACGGGTTTGTATACGCATTTACGAACGGCTATTCCCAGATTTTCACATGCCCAAAGTCTCAATGAGTTATGTGCTATTGTAGCGCAGGAGGTTCGCACCATCACAGGTTTAGACCGCGTAATGGTGTATCAGTTTGATAAAGAGTGGAATGGCACAGTAATCGCCGAGGAAAAATTGGCAAGCCTGGAGTCTTTTTTGACGCTACGTTTCCCTGCATCGGATATTCCCAGGCAAGCAAGACAACTGTACCTGAAAAACTGGTTACGGCTGATTGCTAATGTCGCGTATCAGCCATCGGTGCTAACGCCGAGTCTTAACCCTCTTACACAACGTCCATTAGATATGAGTTTTTCCGTGTTACGAAGCGTCTCACCGATGCATATAGAGTATCTTAAGAACATGGGCGTCCAAGCTTCTATGTCTATCTCACTTATTAAAGAGAATGTTCTATGGGGCTTGATCGTATGCCATCACAACACGCCCAAGTATATCTCGCACGACATACGTACTGCATGTGAATTTCTTGGACAGATTGCCTCAGCTCTTTTATCAGCGAAGCAGGACAATGAAGATCACCAGTATGAGATGCAGGTAAAGAGCATGCTCACACAACTTCTAGGCACAATCGCACGCGAAGAGAACGCTGTAGCAGGACTCATGAAATATGGGACTGATGTTTTGGCGATGGTTCATGCTCAAGGGCTTGCCGTCTGTGCAGAGAATCAATATCATACGCTAGGGCCAGTTCCGAACGAGACGAACTTAAAGCACCTCGTCACATGGTTGGGAGACAATTGCAGCGATGATGTGTTCTACACGACCTCCTTAGCAGAGATATATCCAGAGGCGGAAACAATCAAGGACGTTGCAAGCGGCATTCTTGCCGTTCGCATCTCTAAACTTCAGGGCGGATACATTTTGTGCTTCCGACCTGAAGTTATTCAAACCGTGAATTGGGGCGGCGATCCAAACGTATCAACCGAAGTGGGACCGCATACGTCGTCCCTGCACCCACGTAAATCATTTGAACAGTGGAAAGAGACGATTCGCTCGACGTCACTACCCTGGAAACTTTGTGAGATTCAGGCGGCAGGCGAATTACGTGCTGCGATTGTTGATATGGTGTTGCGAGATATGCTGCTCCAACAGACATTAGGTTCATGGTTGAACGGATAGCAATGTTCTATCGTGCCTCAACACTTTCACGTTCTCTTTCTTGATATGAGGGTGGCGCGCAGGCGACCGTTTCTTGAGCGGAAATTGTTTCTGCGACACAGACACGGTTTCGCCCTGCGCGCTTCGCTTGATACATAGCGCGGTCTGCGGCCTCGATAAGTGCTATACGCGTCACGCCATCTGCAGGATACACTGCTACACCAATGCTTGTGGTCACAGAAATGGGGATAATCTTTTGAGTCGTCTCGTCCTCCCATGTACATGAGCTAGACGCAATCTCCTCGCGTAACCGCTCTGCCACGCCAGTAGCCCGTACAAGGTCTGCATCTAATAACACAATCGCAAATTCTTCGCCACCATAGCGTCCAACAAAATCATTTTGCCGTATATTAGTGCGTAGACGTTGCCCCACCTCGCGCAGCACCTCGTCACCAGCACGATGACCCCATGTATCGTTGACGCGTTTGAAATGGTCCAGGTCTAGGAACAAAATGGCGCAAGGGCGTTGTGACTGTTGACTCGCTGAGATTTCTTCGTCAGCTTTTGTCATTACCGCACGATGGTTCGGCAAACCTGTTACAGCATCAAGTGTTGCTGCAACAACTTGCTCTCCATAAAGCTTTTTCACCATAGCAAATAATTTTTGTTGGTGGCGAACCATAATTTGCATTTCGTCGTACTCTTTTTGCAAGTGTGCGTGAGCTTCCACTTCCTGTGTGTACGCTGTATGTAATTCCTCGTACATATTCTTTATTGCTAAGTTACTATCACTGGTTCGTAGTAGTTCATCGTAAGAATGGATAAAAGAAGGTGTTGTCATATACAAGCTCCTAACAGGGAGAGTAGTGCATCTTCGGTGCAATCCCTTTTTATTCAAGAGTTTATTATCTTTCCTTCTATTATCGGCATAGACTCAAAAGTCTAAACAGGCAAAAAAAGAGTGTGCTACCGCTTGACGATAGCACACTCTTTTTTAGTAGATGACTATCGAGGTGTCCCAACCAGTGTGGTTATAGACCCAACCAGCGTCGCTTTCTTGCAGGTTAATGCAACCGTGGCTACCATCGAAGTTATAGGCAGTTGTACCACTTGCATCCTGGTGGGGGAACTGGGTGCCAGGACCGAAGTTGGCACGCCAAGGGGCATCATGCACATAATAGCCACCGAAGTGATAGAGAATAGCATAGCTAATGGGGGTATCGGGAAACCAGAAGGGCGAGCCTTTGGGTTCAGCCGCCGCAAAGATGACGGGCGATCTACGGTCTAGTACCGACCATACACCGGGTAGTGAAGGCAGTTCCTGTCGCCCTGTAGTAACATGGTATGAGTTCACTAACACACCATTTTGATAGACGCGCATCGCTTGTTCAGCGAGAGAGACAACGAGCACCTGTTTATGATTTAGTGAATAATGGCTGAGCACCTGCTTATCGGTTACATGTACATGATTATACGGCGTCTGGTCGGTATAGTCGGCCTCGAACAGGTGCAGATTAAAGATCGCGTTGTTGGCCTCGGCAATCACCGCTTGAAATCCAGTTATTGTGTCTGAACTTGCGAGGTCACTATCAAGGCTCGCACCAATACCAGCATTCATGTATCCATTATCGAGCGCGTAGACATGACCATCATAAGCATCGTTGTATGGGTGTGCTTTGGCCCAGTTGTTGACCTCCTGATGAAATTGCGTGACGAGATAGTGAGCATCTCCACGTGCGAGGTCGCCTTGTAGAGAGGCAATATCTCCATCAACCTGCTTGAAAAACGCAAGTTGGTCGTAGACTGTTTTCGCATGGACGACCGCGAGTTGGTCTGCGTTGAGTCGCTGCTGATAGCCAGTTGTGCTGATACTATATACCTGTAGAAGATGTATTTGAGATTGTAACTCGTTTAGCTCAGTGATACTTACATAAGGGAATGCCTGTATCGAGCTTACAATAGATTGCTGATATTGAACGCTAATCTGTGTGTCCAGATTTTCAAAATCGCTCACTTGGGTAGCATTATTAAACAGTTGCATATCGTTATTGTATTGCGCTTGCATCGCGGTTACATCGAGATGAGCATTGCTCATTCTGGCAATAGTGGTATGAAAATCAGTAAGTTTGCTGGCTGTTGATTTCATGATACTCAATGCTTGAAGCGACTGTCGTACATTCTTGCTCACAGTGGTGTAGTCGTTTGGCGTTTGCGCCGCTGAGAGCGAGAACTGATCCTGGCTGAACTGCTGTGTAAAGTATTGAGTATTACCAATATTTTGTGTGCCACCCGTTGAAAGAGCGGTCTGAAGGCTTTGCATATCTTGCTGAGCTTGCACCTGAGACTGTTGAGTAGCGGTGGTAATAGTGGTATTCACTTGTGAGGATAAGGTATGATATTTCTGTGTCAGACCTTGATAATAGCTGGTAGCTGATTGATGAGATAAGAGCACTAACGGTGTATATGAATTACTCAATTGCTGTTCTTGTGTCAGGATAGGCTGTAGCGCAGCAACGGGTACGCCGAGTGTACGCGCATGTTGTATGAGTGTATCGAGTTGTGCTTTGCTCTGATTTGCTTGTCGTTGTGTGGTTGAGTTATTGTTCTGGCTCATCACGCTATATAGCAAGACGCCTAGTATGAGGACGAGACCTATAGCACAACCAACTCTTATAAGAAGCGTCTTCTTAAGAGAATTTTTTGATACCCGGTGATTTTTTTGTAAAACCTCTGGAATAACAAGTGGTGTAAGCTCTTGTGAAGATGGCTTCAAATAGAGTTTGCGTGGTGAGGAGAGACGTATGGTGGCGTCACTCTCTTGTATCGGCTCATATTTGCCAGGACGGTACTTTATCGTCCGTGTATCATCATCTGCTATATCATCATCCATGTTTGCGCCACATCGCGGACAGAAACGCTGATTATCGGCAGTCGCTGCTGCTCCACAGGTAGCACAAAAGCGTGACGTTGAAATGGTTTCTTGCATTTTAGTATCTCTCCTTCCCCTAGCGTTGTTTCCCCTACTTGCTAGTTCAACAATCTTCATTTGACGCAGGGTGTAGGGACCACATTTATGGCGTCCGAGGTGCAATTCATTGCACGAGTTCCCTTCTGTCAAGCATGATGGTGAGGATCTCGCCCAATGAATTGGGCTTGGACGCCATAAATGTGGTCCCTACGAAACTATCAATCAAGGACTGATAAACACGTAAGGAGGGGAAAACTCATGAATTAGCCATTGCCTACGACGGTTCCAGCACTCATGGAGAATGGTTTCAACTGCTCTACGCCAGCACCAGAGGTATCTACCTGCTGATACGTGTAGCTGTTGCCAGACATTGGGCTGAGGTAGCCCGCTTTCTGCACGAGGGCAGGTGCCGCGCCAACTGATGTGACTAACACAGGTGTGAAGGCCCAGTTATCAGCAGGAACAAGTCCACCGATAACACGACCTAGAGCGCGATGCTCTGACTCAACGGTGGCAATCTGTCCAGCAATTTGTGCCAGGTCAGGTCGTCCTAGTTGTGCAAATTCCATGATGGCGGCAAGGAAGGCAGAGTCGAAAACGCCCTCTAGTTGCTGCTGAGTTGCAATAAACGTCTTGAGATCGGTGAACGTTTGTGGACCCTGTGGGAAACTGAAGGTATCGGCAAGAGACTTGCCACCATTGGCAGTAAAGAAGAGCTGGTGAATCTGCTCTTCGACCAATGCAGCCTTGAGGTATGCAAGGTTGTCACCTGTAATACCCAGTTTGTCGGCGTTCGCGATACCATTCGTGTAGAACGTAACGGCCAATTGCTCAGCGGTACGTGCCACAGTCAAGATATCTACGATAGAGTCGGCTGTTTGCTGTGATGATCGGTACTGTTGGCTATTCTGCTGAACCGTTGACGCGCCGCTATTCTGTGCGTATTTCGCATAGGCAGGGCTAACGGACAGGATACCAGCACCTGCAACGGCTAGACCAGCAACGCCAGCCGCGCCTGCAGCTCCTTTGAGCAATGTTCGGCGTGAACGACGTGCAGTGAACGAAGAGGACGAGTTGGTCGAAGGTGTTTCTTTTGAAATGTCTTCAGGTGTATTCAAGATGGGTTCATCCTTTTGTATCAAGACAGGCTCTCGTATAAGTCCATTTAAAGGTCTTTTTAAGAGGCCATTAGTACAACACGTTGTTAGCACATGCCTACGTAGGAATTGGTATAAAATGAAGGGCAAGATGTCTAGAGACGTTGTGCCTGAGGGACTTGACCGACGCGTTCAGCAGGTCCTTTGCAGTGGGCGCACATTCGATTTAGAACTACCACTTCTTGCTTAGTACTACGACATGCTGACATAGCTTGGATCACTTATGTTTATATGGTGTCAAAAGAGAGTAGAGAAAGAGCACCAACCGCGGTTGGTGCTCTTTCTCTACTCTCTTTTACATACGCTCGATGATTGTCGCAATTCCTTGACCGACACCGATACACATAGTCGCGAGACCGTAGCGTCCATCACGTCGCTCTAGCTCATGCAACAGGGTGGTCATGATACGAGCACCACTACAGCCAAGGGGATGACCGAGCGCGATAGCACCACCATTGACATTGAGTTTTTCGATGTCAATTTCCAGTTCTCGCATACATTGCAGAGTCTGTGAGGCGAAGGCCTCGTTCAGTTCGATTAGGTCCATGTCTTGAATGCTCATGCCAGCGCGTTGCAAGACCTTGCGTGTGGCGAAAATGGGGCCAAGACCCATGTAAGCAGGATCGACGCCAGTGACAGCCGAGGCAATAATGCGAGCGCGAGGACGCAAACCGAGGCGTTGTGCCTGACTTCGTGCCATCAAGACAAGGGCAGCAGCACCATCATTGATACCAGCAGAGTTGCCAGCCGTGACGCTACCACCATCTTTTTTAAACGCGGGCTTGAGGGCCGCTAACTTTTCAAGCGAGGTATCGGCACGTGGATGCTCGTCCAATGCCACAATCGTAGCTTCGCTGCCTTTTTTATGTGGAAGTGTAACAGGAATAATTTCCGTGGCAAAACGGCCCGATTGCTGGGCTGCGACAGCCTTTTGCTGACTGCGTAACGCGTAAGCATCCTGATCTTCACGACTGATATGATAACGTTCTGCGACGTTTTCAGCCGTTTCACCCATGCTATATGGATAGTGCAACGCGGATAACTTTGGGTTGATGAAACGCCAGCCGAGCGTGGTGTCCTGTAAGTTCATGTTGCGCCCAAACGGAGTGTCGCTTTTGCCAAGCACAAATGGCGCGCGCGTCATGCTTTCGACACCGCCCGCGATAAAAGTATCGCCAGCACCCGTTTGAATGGCTTGTGCCGCGCTATTGATCGCTTGTAGACCGGAACCACAGAGACGGTTAACAGTTTGACCCGCAACCTCTACAGGCAGACCAGCTAGTAACAGGGCCATTCGCGCCACGTCGCGGTTATCCTCACCGGATTGGTTGGCACAGCCAAAAATAACATCTTCCACACTACTGGGGTCGATATTCGCACGTCGCACTGCTTCGCTGATGACCAGCGCGGCGAGGTCGTCGGGCCGTACATCTTTGAGGCTACCCGCGTATCGTCCGATGGGGGTACGTACAGCCGAGAGGATAACTGCGTCGTCCATAAGTTGATCCTACCTTCCTTGAAAGTCTGCTTTGCGCTTCTCGATAAAGGCGCGCATGCCTTCACGCATATCTTCGGTGGCGAAGAGCAAGAAGAAATTTTTACGTTCGATGTCCAGCCCTTCCTCCAGGGGAGTTTCAAAGGCGGCCAGAACTGCATCTTTTGCCAATCGTACCGCGACCGGTGCTTGCTCGGCGACCTTTTGCGCGAGTTTGAGAGCTTCGTTGAGATGCTCACCCTTTGGCACGACGCGGTTGACAAGGTTATGCTCAAACATCTCCTGCGCGCTGATTTGCGCGCCAGTAAGCACCATTTCCATAGTACGGTATTTGCCGAGCGTGCGTGCGAGGCGTTGTGTACCGCCCGCGCCCGGAATGACACCAATAAGAATTTCTGGTTGTCCAAATCGTGCGTTTTCTGACGCAACGATCATATCGCAGTGCATCGCCAATTCACAGCCACCACCGAGCGCGTAGCCACCAACGGCGGCGATAAGGGGAGTGTGAAGGCGACGAATGCGGCTCCACTCGTCAAAACTGCCCATCATCATATCTATAGGTGTCTTATTAGACATCTCTTTAATGTCGGCTCCGGCTGCAAACGCTTTGTCGCCAGCACCTGTGATGACGATACAACGAATCGCGGAATCGCGGTCAAATTCTTCTAACGCGTCGGCAAGCTCTTTGACGAGACCAGTGCTTAGCGCGTTCAGCTCTTTGGGACGGTTCAACGTGACAACGCCGACACGCTCTTGACGTTCTGCAAGAATATACTGGTAGTCTGCCATGCTGGGTAAGCTCCTTATACTTCATCGTAGAAACGGGCACAAAATAGGTACTGTCAGTATATCACTCAGAGGACTGCACATTGCTTCGCTCATGCAGAGGACGCGATAATCCTGTTTCCCGGATGAATGCGGAGAGGTGTAGGGACCGATTGATCGCGTCCTGGTGGCAATCACCCGCCAACGAGGACGCGATCAATCGGTCCCTACATTTCCGTCCTTTTGTGTGAAACAGGTTCATATTGTCACAATCCACCAATCTTCGATTGACGGTTTTCGTAGGGACCGCATTGATGACGTCCACGCCCAATGAATTGGGCGAGTCGCATCCGCCATCTTTCTTGCATAATCTCGTGCAAAAATAGAGAACTGCACATTGCTTCGCTCGTGCAGAGGACGCCATAAATGTGGTCCCTACTAGCTCATCAATTGAATATTGGCGAGCTAGTAGGGACCACGTTCATGGAATTAAGAGCCGCTTTGTTGTGTCTGTGCTATGTTGTACAGCGTATTTGTGAAATCTACTAAATTGGGGGTTCCAAGACCAGTAGCATCATCCCAGCCAGAGGCTGCCGAGTAGTAAAGGTTATTGCCTCGAGTCACATCGTAGAAAGGATGTGCGGCACCAGCATTTGCTAAAGCAGTATAGAAAGTGTCTGGCGCATAGAAGAAGATGCCACCACTCGTGTTGCTGGTTGTCTTTTGAATAAGTGCCTGATTTGCGAGTATCAGCCCGGCCGCCCAGATGGGGGTGGCGGCACTTGTTCCGCCAGTGGGATACCATTGACCCTGGTTGAACTCGTTTAAATCCGTTGCAACGGCTGAGATGTCCGGTACCTGACGGTTGCCCGTCGTATATTGGTTATCAGTTCCGGGGTCTCGCTGCCAAGAAGGACGCTTAAAGACAGAGCTTACTCCTCCACCACTTCCCCAGCTATTGTTACAGGTCGTGTGATCCTGTCCACCATCGGTCCATACTTGCTCGCTTGTGCGTGTGCCGTTCGCATTCATATTCAATTTTGTTCCTCCAACCGCGACGACCGATGGATCGCTGGCAGGAAAGTTGACCGAGAGATTGCCGAAGTTGTCGGTACCCGCATCAAACGCCCCACAGTCACCACTCGAAGCGAAGACCGTAATATTTTTCGCGTTGAGTTGCTGCATAGTGCTGTCCAATGAGTCAAACACTGTCTGATCCAGAACAGCCTCAGACGCTCCCAAGCTGATACTTACGACACTAGCAGCAGTATTAGCATTACCGGATACCGCGTTAACAATTTGTTGTAAGGCGTCGTTTATCAATTGAAAACTGGCGTTGGCAACTTCGTAGTCTACGATGTTCACGGATGGAGCCATACCTGCAATCATATCTGTGTCCAGCAGTGCCTCGCTTGGCTGACCGTTTGGCGCAGGTGGCGCAGGCGCACCTGTATTCATGAGCGTAAAAGTTCCTTTATAGCCAACGCAATTGAAGAATGTTTGCAAGTCAAGGTTTGAGGAACCGCCAGGGATACCATCTATTTCAACGAGATAAACCGTCATGGCCTCTCCATGAAAGCCAGCGTTCCACAAGGTATCATAGCCATAAGCGTGTGCGATCTGTTGCGTTGTATAGCCCTGGTCAGGAGTGCAAGTATCAGCCGCCTTGCGTACCCATTGGGTACGAGTAGCATGTTTACTTGTTTGCGTGATACCTATCTTTGCTGGAGGATTATAGCTGTCTAAGCCGTTCACCGCTAAAATCTGATTCGCAATCTGGGTTGGCAATCTAGGCGGCATTGAAGCATCAGGGGTGTAGTAAGTACGATTGTTGAGGCTATGTGTGACAAACTTTGTCTGTAATAGACGCGCGAATGAGCTTGCTTTAGCATCAATCGTGAGGTAAGTATGGAGATTGCCTAGGTTGAGTGTCGCGTTTTCAATGCCAAAGTAGGCTTTAATCTGCTGATACTCCTGATCGCTAATGCCTAGCTGACTTTGCAGCGCTTGAGTTTCTTTCGTGTCACCCTTCTTAACATGCTTCAGCTTTTCGAGGACCGCTTGATTGAGTTTGAAGGAAACGCTTACATGCAAGACTTGACTATCTGGTACTGAACCCGTGATAGTGGCAGCATAAGCTTTTTGCGGAAGATGCAAGTCGAGTACAGAAAACTGTACATGTGATGGAGTGGGTGTTGGACTCGTGGTTGTATTTCCACCACTACAACCCACGAGGAGAACGACGACAAACAGCAATGCTGCTACTTTTATGAGTGCGTGAGAGGAGATGCGCCCCCCTCTTTGCAACCAGAACATAGACAAACCTCCACAAACTATATAGTAATTTCCACGAAAGAATGGGAACCAGACCTTCCTTCTAGCGTGAGTATAGTGTATTAGAATAATTTGGACTATTGTGAAACAGACAGTAATGGTGTGAAGAATATCACAGGACGCCTATCTCTACGCCGTTATCATCTCCCATAATCACATTGGTCGTATCTCCATCGCGTACAAGATGGAGATGTACGTTTTCGCCGCGTACCTTCATGCCTTGTATTTCCATTGTGTGCAACCAATTTGGAAGCGTTGGTTTCACAAGAAGCAGACGTTGCTGCTCTGCTTGAGGCTGAAGTCCTAGCAGCGCGTTAAGAAGTAGGAAAGGTGCGCCAGCGGCCCATGCTTGCGGCGAACATGCTCGTGGATAGCGAACGGGGCCAGAGCCATCATGTTGAGCAAAACCACAATAGAGTTCTGGTAGACGTAGGCCGTCGTGATGCTGACTAGCATTATACATACTGTGCAAGAGGGTAGCTGTTTCTGCCTTACCTGCATATTGTGCAAAACCTGCCCCAACCATTGCGGTATCGTGAGGCCAGACGGACCCATTGTGGTAACTCATGGGATTATAACGTGCGGCTTGCGTAGATAGTGTGCGTATGCCCCAGCCGCTATACATATCAGCATGCATGAGTCGCGCAATTACCTTTTGAGCATAAGAGTCCGGTACAATTCCTGTCCAGAGACACTGACCCGCGTTAGAACTGACGACGCCACACGGTTCTTTCGCGCCATCTAGTGCAAGGTAAAAGGTCTGTTGCTCTTCCCACCAGAAGCGACGCAGAAACTGCTCTTGCAGGATTACTGCTTGCTGCTCCCACTGTTTGGCGTCCTGTTGCTTGCCTAGACGACCTGCGAGATAACTCATGGCACGATAGGCAGCAAAGGCATAACCTTGCACCTCACATAGGGCAATGGGACCAGCGGCCAGCCGTCCATCGGCGTGTGAGATAGAGTCCCAGGCATCCTTCCAACCTTGGTTGACCAGACCCTTATCGGAGGCTTTATGATACTCAATAAAGCTATCACCATCTCTATCGCCAAAGTCGGTTAGCCATTTTGCTGCTGCTACCGCATTAGGCCATAGTTGACGTAATAAATAGATATCATTTGTCCAACGGATATACTTTTCGAGTGTGATCAGGAACAACGGCGTTACATCTATGCTGCCATAATAGGGGATATATGGAATTTCGCGCAGGTTCGCCAGTTCACCCGTTCTAAACTCATGCAACATTTTCCCTGGCTCTTCATCAGTGAACGGTTCGACCTTTGTTCCTTGATGGGCGGCTAAAAAGGTCAATGCACCACATACAACATCGGGGAACCAGGGCAGAAATTCGAGACAGGCAATCAACCCATCGCGTCCAAAGGGACAAGAAAACCAGGGGATACCAGCATACGGGAAATAGCCGTGTGGGGTGAGAGTACACAACATCGCAAGATCATTGATACTACGCGCCAAAAAGCGGTTGAAGAGCACATCATTTGTATGAAGTGTAGGTAGCACAAGGGAGGGCTGGATTTGTGGCATACGTTGCTTTGTATCGGAGGTGTGAAACGCAACGCTAATCTGTAGCTTTACGGGTTGTCCTTTGACCAGAGTACGTTGCCAGAAAACGCGTTCAAGCACCATAGAGTCGGCGGGTGGGACACAGGTAATGGTTGTTTCGCGCTCTACATGATCGGCTCCGTAGTAACCTAGTACTGTCGTCGTTGTGTCAAGAACTGGCACTTTGCGAATGCCACGTTGGGTACGGGTAAAACCACGTACATCAAACATGTCGCAGAAGTCCGCATCGAATGTCAGGCCAAGCGTAACAGGTACCTCTGCTATATGAAAGTTGGTCAAGGTGATTGTCTGCACGAGGGAGTTGGGGTGAAGTGCTAGCACACGGGATACATGAATACTTCCTTGGGGAACGCTGACTTCGTTGTCAAAAATAAATGATGCGTTCGTTGCGTCAATCTGACATTGCTCACTTAAGTCAGAAATGTGATGTGAAAGCGTGATGAGCGGACTTCCCGCCAAGGTGAGGTTGCAGGTACGTAAAAAGCGCGTCCCATGCCAGAAAAGTCCTATTTCTTTGTGTGAAGTGGGAAGATCACCAACGATATCGGTGATCAAAAATGCGTCACCTTGTTTCAGCACAATTTGGGGTTGTGCAGAGTTCGCGGAGTTTTCTTCCTCGTGTAGCAGCAGTGTCTCAGGCTGTACAAGTGGCCCCGTTGTCAGTTGTGTGTCTGCTTGTGCTTCATAATCCATAGTAACATTGTTCCCCCGTGAAGATTTTAAAATGCGAAAAGCGACTCAACTATCGTAGGTGAGTCGCAATAAATATTTCGCGGTAACGAGACAACTATTGTTGTTTTGTTTACCTATGTAAGCTATAACGGAGGTAAACGAAAATGGTAATGCAGTGTGACATTCAGAGGAGAGAATTGTGTTTCAGGCATGCCCGAAACACAATTCTCTCCTCTGAATGTCACGTTGTGAGGTACTATCCTACCACTTGTTTTGTACTGATGCACGGATACGCTGGTCGTAGACCGCTTTGATTTTTTGCATGGTTTCATCACTTAAGGCGGGTAGTGTCGCGGCGTTGGCATTGTCGCTCTCTTGCTGAGGATTTTTCGCGCCAGCGATAACGGTTGTGATCTCTGGAAACATCAAAATCCAGCGTAAGGCAAATTGTGCCATTGTCACACCCTGTGGCACAAGCGGACGCAATTCCTCAACGGCTTGTAGTCCTGCCTCATAATCGACACCGGAGAAAGTTTCGCCAGCATCAAAGGCTTCACCATGACGATTAAATTTACGGTGATCGCTTTCAGCGAATTGTGAGTCAGGACGGAATTTTCCGGTGAGGAGTCCACTTGCCAATGGTACACGGACGATGATACCCACCTTCCGCTCTTGTGCCGCCGCGAAGAACTGCTCGGATGGTTTGAAGCGAAACATGTTGAAGATGATCTGGATACTCTGCACATTGGGATAGCGAATGGCTTTTAGTGCCTCTTCCACCGTCTCAACGCTGACGCCGTAGTAGCGTATCTTGCCTTGCTGCACCAGTTCGTCAAGAACCGCGAAGACCTCTGCTTGATCGTACACGGCTGATGGTGGACAGTGCAGTTGGAGCAGGTCCAGGGCCTCCATCTCAAGGTTACGCAAGCTACGCTCAACAAAACTGGTCAGGTTTTGGCGATTGTAGCCCTCAGCGGTGTGAGGATTGAGGCGACGACCTGCTTTTGTCGCAATGAACAGTTTTTCGTCATGCTGCTTGCGTACCTGTGCAATCAGTTGTTCGGAGTGTCCATCGCCATATACATCGGCGGTATCAATAAAATTCACGCCCAGGTCGATGGCTTTGTGCAAGGCTGAGATTGCTTCTGCATCATCCGTTTTACCCCATGCATCGCCACCGATGCCCCACGCGCCAAAGCCCATCTCGGATACATTCCATCCTGTACGACCCAAAGAACGATACTCCATGTGTGTGCTCCTTTCATTGTGAACGGTAGGCTTTCCAACCTGATGAACATTGACACCCGAATACGGTCATTCCCTCGGTAAGGGCAGCAATTGATTGCGCCCGACCGCGCCAGCGAAGCGAGGTGCGGTCTCTCCCCAGCGTCACTCGAGGGACTGGACCTTGCTTCGCTCGTCCAGGGGCGCAATCAATTGCTGCCCCTACCGTCATTGCTGTTTTCGGGTGTCAAAATTCATTAGGGACCGATTGATCGCGTCCTTTCAGCATTTCAAATGCCAGCAGGACGCGATCAATCGGTCCCTACAGGCGGCTTATTTTATCGTTACGATCAGTTTGCCGAAATTCTTATTTGCTGCCATTGCTTTATGGGCCTCGCCAATTTCCTGCATTGGATAGACCTGCTCGATGATAGGTTTCACCGTCCCATTGGCGAACAGTGGCATAACTTGTGTAGAGAAGCGACGTGTTACGCTTAGCTTCTCTTCGAGGGTGCGAGAACGCAGAGTGCAACCGCGTATCTGAATACGCTTGCCCATTAAGAGGCCGAGATTGACATTCGCTTGTGTGCCACCGAGTGTCGCCAGAAATACCATGCGTCCCCACGTGGTTAGCACGTCAAGGTTTTGCTCCATATAGGCTGCACCTACAAAGTCGAGGACGACGTGGACGCCTTCGCCGTTCGTGAGACGTTTTATCTCATCAGCAAAATTTTTGTCGGAGAGACCTACGTGTAATCCAAGTGGTTTGGCGCGTTCGAGTTTGCCAGGTGTACGCGATGTGCCATAAATGGTGGCACCAACGGCGTGCGCGAGTTGAATAGCCGCCGTTCCCACACCACTGCCAGCCGCGTGAATCAGCACACGCTCACCCATCTGTAAGCCTGCTTGCGTGAAGAGAGCATCGTGTGCCGTCATGAACACTTCTGGTATAGCGGCTGCTTGCACAAAATCGAGGTTGTCTGGTATAGGAACGAGCAATCCTTCGTGGACAAGAACATACTCGGCCTGCCCGCCACCGCCGAGAAGCCCCATAACACGCTGCCCTTTTTGAGAGTTACGGGCTAGCGGACCGACAGCATCAATCTCACCCGCGAACTCCATGCCTGGAATGTCGGCAGGAGAGCCAGCAGGAGCCGGGTATAGACCCATACGCTGTGAGAGGTCGGCACGGTTCAACCCTGCCGCATGTACACGTACACGCACCTGATCGCCGATTGGCTCCGGCGTCTCAACATTCTGTATCTCCAATACCTCTGGTCCCCCAGGTTGAGTGATTACCACTGCTCGCATCACGCTTGCTCCTTTATGTATTAGGTAAAAAAATATGTTGTTCTTAGTTGTACGATGTACACGAAGAAAACGAAGCAAAAGAGACATAAGGGAATGCCCCTCATGCACGAGAGCGTGTATGAGGGGCATTCCCTTATGTCTCTGGAAATTTTAGTTAGCTGGGGCCGCGGCGGACTGGCTGACTGCGGAGAGGTCAATCTCGATATTGACATCTTTGCTGACCAGGACGCCACCAGTTTCGAGGGCTGCATTCCAGGTTAGGCCGTAATCTTCACGATTGATCTTGCCCTTGACGCTGATACCCGCACGTTGTGCGCCAAACGCATCTTTTCCTTGACCGCCGTACTCTGCATCAAATGTAACCTGTTTTGTTACACCATGTAATGTTAGGTTGCCAGTCACCTTGTAGTTGCTACCACCAACATGCTCAACATTGCTGCTCTTGAACGCGATTGTTGGATACTGTGCGACATCGAAGAAATCCGGTGATTTCAGGTGTCCATCACGTCTCTCATCACGTGTGTTAACACTTGAAGTATCAGCTTGAGCATCAACCCAAGAATTTGCAGGATTCTGCTCATCAATATGCAAACTTCCACTTATGACATTAAAGTGTCCGCGTACTGTCGTGATCATCGCGTGTTTTACTGAAAACATTACTTCTGAATGATGTGGATCAATGTCCCAAGCCATAAAAATATCCTCCATGTAACTAACGTCTTTGTTTAGCATGGTTAGCGGCTTTACAAATTTAGCATTCCTACCAACCACGACTATTGTAACATACTCACTATCTTTTGTCAAGTAACTAACTTAACGTTAGTTTTACAACCCTCATTTTTCGAGAGTTGGCGATTGTAGAGGTTTCATTCATTACACGCTGTAGCGTGATATAATCTGCTTGCAAACACTGTAGAGAGGTTGAGAAGAGACACCATGTTTACCTTGAAAGATATTGTGCAAGGCAACGGCAACGCACTACATATACAAAGTTCACATGTACCACATTCTGAGTTTGTCTTTCATTCGGCCCATCATGATAGCCGTCAGATTGGACCAGGGGACCTGTTTATTGCGATTAAGGGTGAACATGTCGATGGACATAGCTTCATTCCAGCGGTTGCGAAGGCTGGTGCATTGGGTGCATTGTGTACCACACCTGTTGAGAACGTGCCACCGGACTTTCTGCAACTGGTTGTACCTGATGTGGTCAAAGCACTGCATGCAACTGCACGTGTAAGAACACAACGCCAACAGTATACAACATTGATCGGCATCACCGGGAGTAATGGCAAGACAAGCACTAAGGAGGCGGTTGCCGCAGTGTTGAGCCGTAAGGCACCCACACTGAAAACACAGGCATCATACAATAATGAAATTGGCTATCCGCTTACACTGTTACGCCTGGAACCACAGCATTGCTACGCCGTGCTCGAAATGGGAGCGCAATGGGTTGGCGAGTTAGCGTGGCTTTCCAGCACCATTGCCAAGCCTGACTGGTCAATCATCACCAATGTCGGCGCATCGCACCTGGAATTCTTTGGCTCACAGGAGCGCGTGATTATCGCTAAAACTGAATTGGTGCAAGCACTTTCGCCCGATGGTATCGCGCTCCTCAACTATGACGACCTAAATGTACGAGCCATGAGTAACAGCACACAAGCGCGTGTGCTCTACTATGGACAGGGCGAGGGAGCCGAGGTGCGAGCGACAGATATTGGTGGCGATGCCCTCTTTGGACGCAGTTTTACTTTGCACTATCATGGTCATGAACAAGTGGTACAGCTTCATTTTCCAGGGGAGCATGGCATCGCCATTGCGTTAGCGGCGGCGGCGGCAGGATGTGCGGCAGAGATGGACCTGAGTGAGATCGCGCTTGCATTGGAGGCATTACCAGCAGCAAAAGGGCGTGGCGAGATCAAAACGGGACCAAATGGCAGTATTCTCATCGACGACACCTATAATGCCAATCGACAATCCATTATCGCAATCGCGCAAGCTATGCATACGACAAAACAAGCTACACAAGGCAAACGGTGGACGGTCCTCGGCGATATCTTTGAATTAGGTCCCTACGCAAAAGATGAGCACACTCAAACTGGAGCAGCACTCGTCGGGAATATTGATTATCTTGTTGCGGTTGGTGACAAAGCACGGTACTATGTTGAGGGAGCAATCGCGGCTGGTATGCCACAAGAGCAGACGTATTTTTTCAGTGCAGATGTAGAGAACGGACCGGAGCTAGAGGCGGTGAAACGTGCGATTGCCGACCTGCTCAAACACGAGGTACAAAGCGGCGATCTGGTGCTGCTCAAGGGTTCGCGTGGTATGCGTATCGAAACATTGTTAAACCTCCTTTAATACTTGAAAGGATACTTTATAGAGTATGGCAGAGAAGAAAATACGTGTGGGCCTTGTTTTTGGTGGGCGTTCGGGTGAGCATGAGGTCTCGCTTGCCTCGGCGCGTTCGGTTATGGCGAACCTCGATAGCAACAAGTATGAGGTTGTTCCACTTGGCATAACAAAAAATGGGACATGGTTGCTGGGCGATGAACCAACACATGCGCTTATTCAGGGAACGCAACAGCAGACAACAGTAGAACACACAACGGCAGTGACGCTAACTGGCGATCCCACGGTGCGTCGGCTCATTCCGTTACAGGGAAACGAACGATTACGGGAAGATGGCGCACTGGATGTGATTTTTCCGGTACTGCACGGAACCTATGGTGAAGATGGTACACTACAGGGCTTGCTTGAAATGGCGAATGTGCCCTATGTGGGCTGTGGTGTGTTGGGCGCGGCGTTGGGAATGGACAAAGAGAAGATGAAGATGGTCTTTTCTGCCGTTGGTTTGCCCAATGTAGACTATTTTGTCTGTCGGCGCAACGAGTGGGAGCGTTCACCTGAAACCGTTATGAATGTTGTCGAGCAAAGTTTGGGGTATCCCTGCTTCGTCAAGCCCGTCAATATGGGGTCCAGTGTTGGCATCAACAAGGCGCATAACCGCACAGAACTAGAGCATGCGCTACAAGTCGCGGCAGACTACGACCGTAAGATTATCATTGAGCGCGGCATTAATTGTCGTGAGTTAGAGTGCGCGGTATTGGGCAATGACGAACCGATTGTATCAGTTGTTGGCGAGGTCGTTTCCAGTGGCGAGTTTTATGATTACAATGCCAAATATATCGACGGCAAATCACAGGTAGTTATTCCTGCCGACCTGCCACAAGCTACAGCAGAAGAGGTACGCCGACAAGCCATCAAAGCGTTTCTGGCATTGGACCTGAGTGGACTTTCACGCGTTGATTTTTTTCTTGAACGCGAGACAAACAAGGTTTATATCAACGAGGTTAACACACTACCGGGCTTCACCGAGATCAGTATGTATCCAAAATTGTGGGAGGCAAGCGGACTTTCTTACCCACAATTGCTTGACAGGCTCATTGAATTAGCCGTAGAACGCCATGCCGATAGGCAACGTAACAAAACGAGCTTATAAGCTCTGCTTTTGTGGACAATGTGAAATCTCTCTGCTATACTCTGCAAATCAGAAACATACAGGGGGAGTGTGATTTATGGCTGGACAATGGGACGACACGCTAAAGAAAGTTGTCGGGGTCAATCCAGAGGATTTTGTACATTGGCTCTTTCGAGACGCAATTTATGAAGGGGAGGTAGACCGTGAACTACCCCTCCGTACCGTTCATGCTGATTACTTGCTTGCGATGGTATTGAATGGGACACGCTGTTTGTTACACATTGAATTTCAACGAAAACCCGATCCAGATATGGCAGAGCGACTATTGGAGTATAATGTACAAGCGACACGAAACGATAAAGAGCATAGGCCAGTTTACTCGTGTGTGATTTATTTGAAACCGCACGAAAACATGCCGACATCTCCATTAGTCAAAATATTTCCTGGTGGAGTAGAAATTTGGCGATTCAACTTTAAAAACATTAAGCCGTGGGAATATACGGCAGAAGAGCTACAGCAAGAAGGCTTGCCTGGGTTATTGCTCTTTTTACCTCTAACAAAAGATGGAAAAAAGCGTAGTACAATTGAGGATATGATTACAGGATTAGTCTCCGCAGGCAAAGAAGATGCGCTACCACTAGCATACATACTAGCAGCATTAGTTTTAGAAAACAAAGACGATCTACAGTGGTTAAAAGAGAGGTTTACTATGCTTGAAGAAATTTTTCAGGACTCCTGGGCGTATCAAGATATCCTTCAGAAAGGTGAAGCGAGAGGTGAAGAGGTGAGGCAAGAGGTGAGGCAAAGGGTAAAGAACAAGGAGAGTTACTAGCGCGTAGACAGGCGATACTTGATGTAACACAAGCACGTTTTGCCGAAATTGTTCCTCTTATGAAGAACGTAGAATTTATTACTGACCTCAGCATTTTGCAAAGTCTGCTTATTAAAATAAGTACTGCTCAAAATGTGCAAGAGGCTGTACAGGCTCTCTTTGCTATCATACCCAATACAGAAAAGCAGTAACATGTCACAAGCACAGCGCACCATCATTCGCTCGGTTCGTGTTGAACCCTTGGATATAGCATTGTTGGAGCCGTTCGCCATTGCGACGGGAAGTGTTAGCTCGGCCCAGAACGTACTCATCACGTTGACGTTACAGGATGGAAGCGTAGGCTATGGTGAGTGCGCTCCATTTCCGCCAAGTACGGGTGAGAGTCAGGGAACGGCTCTCGCTGCTGCTCAGGAGTGTGTTGCGTTGCTTGAGGGAAAAGACGCTGCACATTGGCGTACCCTCTCCAAGCTAGTACATAGTATGTACTATAGCCAAACAACCGTCTGTGCTGGTATTGAAATGGCATTGCTCGATGCCCTTGCGCGTTCGTATGGAATGCCATTGTATATCTTCTTTGGTGCTGCTGGTACACACGTTGAGACAGATATCAGTATTCCGCTTGTGGCACCGGAGCATGGGAAAACGCTAGCGAGAGATATCGTCAAGCGTGGCGTGACGAGCATTAAGATTAAGGTTGGCAGTGACCTGTATGAGGATGTCGAGCGCGTCGAGGCGATCCGTGAAGCCGCTCCTGGCCTTGGATTGACGCTCGACGCCAATCAAGGCTATACACCCAACGAAGCGTTGTTGTGCTTAGAAGCTCTGAATGACCGCGATATTCGCCCGCTCATGCTGGAGCAACCCGTACATAAAGATGATTATGATGGACTCCGCTACATTTCTCAGCACACAACCGTGCCCATCTTCGCCGACGAAAGTGCTTCTAGTTTGGCTGCAGTTGCACGACTCATCAAGATGCAAGCTGTATCAGGTATTAATATCAAGCTTATGAAATCTGGCTTGGTTGAGGCGATGGATATCGCTGCTGTCTGTCGTGCTAACGGTGTGCAACTGATGATTGGCGCGATGATTGAGTCAAGACTGGCAATTAGTGCTGCCGCACATTTCGCGGCTGGCGTGGGTGGATTCCGCTATATTGACCTGGACACGCCCATGCTTTTAGCTAATGATCCCTTTATAGGCGGGTTTGAGCAAAACGGTGGGGTGTATGATGTATCGGGAATTGAGCGAGGATTGGGAATAGAAAAAAGAAATAAAAACAGGTGGCAAACGAATGTTTGCCACCTGTGTTTTATCTATCTGTATGCTTCTGCTTGCAGATTGAATAGTTCGGCGTAGCGACCGTCGAGTTCCATCAGTTCCTCGTGGGAGCCGTTTTCAAGGATGGTACCGTTTTCTAGCACAAAGATGCGGTCGGCAAGGCGCACGGTGCTGAAGCGGTGACTGATGAAGATGGCGGTTTTGCCATCGGTCAGGGCGCGGAAGTGCGAGAAGACTTCTGATTCGGCCTGAGCGTCAAGCGAACTTGTGGGTTCGTCGAGAATGAGGATACGCGCGTCACGCATAAAGGCACGTGCTAGCGCGACCTTTTGCCATTCGCCGCCGCTCAACTGTGTTCCCTTGTCGAACCATTTGCCGAGCATGGTATCGTATTGTTCGGGCAGTTTCTCGATGACCGCATTGGCACCACTCTTACGGGCGGCACTCGCCACAAGTTCGCTGTTCTCCACCTGAGCAATACGCCCCACACCGATGTTTTCGCGTGCGCTCATAAAGTACGTCACGTAATCCTGGAAGATAACGCCCACTTGCCCACGTAACTCTTGCAAATCATATTCTTTGATGTTGCGCCCACCGATCAAGATTTCACCATCATCTGGATCATACAAGCGTGTCAGAAGTTTGACCATCGTCGTTTTGCCCGCGCCGTTACGCCCGACGAGCGCGATAGATTCACCTGCCTCAATCTTGAAACTTACGTGCTTCAATGCATACTGCGTCAGTGGGTCTTTACCGGGGTAGGTAAAGCTCACGTCGCGAAACTCGATGTCGAGACCCTTTACATTGGCGTTGGGTAACACTGGCTCTGGTTTGGCTGGCGAGATAATCTTTGGTGCATAGGTCAGAAAATCGAATAGCGTATTGATGTACAGGTTATTCTCATAAGTACTAGAGATATCGTTCAACAGGTTTTGAAAGCTTTGACCAGCCTGTACAGCCGCTTGTGTATAGGCAATCAGGCCGCTTATACCTAGCGCGCCAGTCACGGCACGTATCGCAACATAGAGATAAATTCCTGTATTAGCAGCACCCGTTAAACCAGTCCACACAAAGTTCATCAGGTAGCGTTTCAGCAGCACAGCCTTGCTTTCTTCGTAAAACTTGTTTGCGAAGCGACGGAACTGTGAGATAAAGTAATCGCCCAGCGTGAACAATTTTATCTCTTTATTGTACGTATCCGTTGTCATCAACGTTTGAATATAGCTCATCTTGCGGCGTTCTGGCGATTGACGGCGCATCATTTGATACCCTCTCCAACCATATTTCGCGCTAGAAATGAAAGCTGGGATAGGAATGATCAGGGCGATAATGGCTAACCACCATTCGAGTTGCAACAGAATTGCGATCACCGAGAACAGTGTCACCATTGTGCGGAACAGGTCAAAGGTCTGCGAAATCATCGAGACAGGCTGATAGGTCGATTGGTCGGTTGCCTGGCGCAGCTTGTCATAAAAAGCGGGGTCTTCAAAGAAGGATAAATCTAAAGTATTCGACTTCTCAAGGACGAGCAGTTGTATTTTGTTGGAGACCTTTTCTTGTAAAAGCTGCTGGACAATGTTGCCAAGCGTGCTTAACAGGCTTGTCAACAGCACAACCCCTAGTTGCAGACCGACTGGAAACCAGATGGGGTTGATCGAGTGTATTCTAATACCGGACTCGACGCTAGCAACGACGAGTCGCGTAATCTCGATGCTCAGAGCTGGCATAAAGCCCTGTAGAATGCTGAGTATACCCATAAGCACAGTGAACAATGCACTTGCGGACAACACAAGTTTCATCACACGTGGGATACTTGCGAATGCAATAGGCACCTGTCGTAGACTAAAACCATCCTCGTCGGGATTGCGGTTTCGTCTCCGTGAAACGGGTGCAGGATTAACGGTTTGGCTCATGGGCATGCTCTTTCTTATGCTACAGATAATTTTTCCGTCCAAGCATACCATAGAAGTACGAAACAAGTATTGTCATTATAGCTAGTTTTCGCCCCTGTTGTTTTCTACAGGGATATTTTTGATGGGTATGAAACGATTGACGTATGCTATAATTCTTGTATGCTTATATAGTGGTAGCACGGTTAGGCCAAATCCGTAGAGATATCCCCTTGTTAGGGTTACGCTCGCCGAATGATTCTATCTTCAGCAAGAATGCTCATATACAAAGGAACACCCCTACGGCTCTATTTCCAAATGCATTGTGCCCTTTATAAGAGAGGGTTTTGATGCACATGTACAGTTAGCCAAATAGAGAGGGAATATAGACTATGGCTTTAGTTAAACAGAACACGACCGGAGAAGATACGGCGGCAACGCCTGATTTTACACGGAGCGATACACGTATTAGCGCGCTGCTTGACCAGATGCGCGATATTGTTGCCTTGAATGATCTTGGTAGCCTGGCAGGTTGGGACCAAAATACACAGATGCCGAGTGGGGCCGCCGAGGTACGCGGCACACAGATGGCGGTCCTGCAAGGTGTTCTGCATGATAGGTGGAGCAGCGATAAGCTAGGGAAATTGCTTGCTGAACTCGAAGCACCTGTTCAGAGCGCACCGTTTACCGATGCTGACCGAGGACTGATACGACAGGCATTACGAGGCCATACGCGCAGTATCAAATTGCCGCGTTCGCTTGTCGAGGAGACCGCACGACACGAGGCCGCGAGCTATGACGCGTGGCACAAGGCACGCAAAAACAACGATTTCGCCAGCTTCGCACCACTGCTTGCACACACCATTGAGCTACAGCGTGAGACCGCCGACCTGATGGGCTATGTCGAGTCACGCTATGATGCCTTGCTCGACGATTACGAGCCGGGGTTGACCACAACTCGCGTCAACGCGCTCTTCACGCCTATACGTGCCATCAGTACCGCATTGCTGAAACGCATTGTGGAGAGTGGCAATACGGTAGACACCTCATGCTTGCAAGGACATTTTGCCTCGGCGAAACAGGTCGAGTTGAGCGTAGCAATTCTCAAGGGTATGGGCTACGACTTCACCTATGGAGCCATCGCGCAATCGCCGCATCCCTTCACGACAAATATGGGAACACCGTTTGATGTACGCGTCACGATTCGCACGAACGAACAGTTATTGCAACAATCCTTGATGGCTGCGATTCACGAAGGCGGACACGCGCTCTATGAGCAGGGTAGCGCATCAACCCTCGTCAATACTCCTGTTGCAGGCGGTGCCTCGCTGGGCATTCACGAGTCACAATCGCGCCTATGGGAAAACGCGATTGGACGTTCGACACCATACTGGCAGGGACAGTTCGGCTTGGTGCAGAAGGTATTTCCAGAGCAATATGCCAACGTGGATGCCGCGACATTCGCCCGTGCGTTAAACCATGTCGAGCCAAGCCTGATTCGTGTTGAGGCCGACGAGGTGACATACAACCTGCATATTATCATCCGTTTTGAGCTAGAAAAGGCAATGGTCAATGGTGAAGTTGCGGTTGAGTCGTTGCCACGCATGTGGAACGAGAAGTATCAGGAATATCTTGGCATCACGCCCCCAAGCGATGCCGATGGTATTCTGCAAGATGTACACTGGACAAGCGGCTTTGGCTACTTTCCAACGTACACGCTGGGCAATCTGAACTCGGCGCAGATACTCAACACATTGCACAAGGCTCTCCCGAATTTTGACGAGTTGTTGGCACAGGGCAATACATCTACCATCCTCAACTGGTTGCGTGAGCACATGTACAACGTCGGAGCAATCTATCAGCCCGACGAGTTAATGCAGCGCGTGACTGGCGAGTCGCTCAACCCCGACTACTTCACGAATTATCTGGTTGGTAAATTCGAGAAGATATACGGGTTAACAAAGTAATTTTGTAGCGTGATATGCAGATGTGCGTCGTGGCGCGCATCTGCATATCACGCTACATTTCCTCATATGGAAAGCGAGTCTGTATCTTATGTCCACTACCACTCCTAGCCCCAAAGATGCTTCCATAGAAGAAAAGGCTGTGGTTGAACCATCTAATCATAGCTTTCAGGGGATATGGCTCATCATCCTTGTATTGGTCGCGGGCGCGGCCTCTCTTTCGGTTGAGTTCGCCGCCTCTCGCTTGCTCGCGCCCTACTTTGGCACATCGCTGTTTGTCTGGGCCAACCTGATTGGTCTGATTCTGCTCTATCTCACCATCGGTTATTATGCCGGTGGACGCATAGCCGACCGCTATCCTCGTCCCATCGTCTTGTATGGACTTACCGCCACCTCAGCCTTGCTGATAAGCCTGATTCCTGTTCTATCGCGTCCCATTCTTAGCTGGTCGCAATTGGCGTTCGCCACGTATTCTATCGGTGTATTTTATGGCTCGTTAGTCTCTGTGATTTTGCTATTCGCCATTCCAATGATTCTGCTTGGCTGTGTTTCACCGTTCGCCATACGTCTTTGTACAGCACAAGTAGTGCGCTCCGGTCGTACCGCTGGACAACTTTACGCAATATCAACTATTGGTAGCATATTCGGCACCTTTTTTCCGGTTTTCGTCCTCATCCCCTATCTCGGCACCTACATGACCTTCTTTACAACTGCTCTTGCATTGTTGCTCGTCTCTCTCGTCGGTATACTAAGCACACAACGCAGAAATGATTCGCCCAGCGATGGTAGTGGCAATGGTTTTGTTCATACAACACCTTCAAAGAAGAGCAACAGTACACGCCTGTTCTCGCTTCTGCTACTCATCCCGATGGGTCTGACTCTTTTTGGTATTCAAGGTCCAATCAAGCCACCAAGTGGAACCAATGGTGGTGGAGTGCTTGTCGCTGAAAGGGAGTCGGCTTACAACTATATTCAGGTCGTGCGTGTGGGCAACGAGATGCAACTGGTGCTCAATGAAGGACTGGCGGTTCACTCGATTTATGACCCTGACCGCGTTTTGACCACTGGCCCCTGGGATTACTTTCTGGTAGCACCCTACTTCAATAACCCGCCCTTCACGCCACAGCAGGTACGCAAGGTGTGCATTATCGGGTTGGGCGCAGGGACTATTCCGCATGAATTTACCAGCGTCTATGGTCCCTCCGTCTCGATTGATGGCGTGGAGATCGATGGTGATATCGTCAACATGGGCCGCAAATACTTTGCCATGACCGAGCCAAATCTTCATGTCACGGTGCAAGATGGACGCTACTTTATGCAAACCACCGCACAGAAGTACGACCTCGTTGGCATCGACGCCTATCAGCAGCCTTATGTCCCTTTCCAGTTGACCACCAGCGAATTCTTTCACGAAGTGCAAAACCACCTCACTCCAACGGGCGTTGCAGTAATCAATGCCGGACGTACCTCGAATGACTATCGCCTGGTCAATGCCCTATCACAGACGATGCGCTCCGTCTTCTCCAACGTCTATATCATAGATACGGCACGTTTCTCCAATAGTATCATCATTGGCACTAACGCCCATACAGCTTTAGACAACTTCCAGGCAAACGCAAAAGCAACAAGCAACACGTCCCTGCAAAGCGTCATGAATGAAAGCATCAACTACGGCAATATCCGTGAGGAACACACCGCCCGTGCTAACTTCACCGATGACCGCGCCCCTGTAGAACAGTTGATTGATTCCATTATCCTGAACTTCGCCACAAACGCGAAGGGATAAAAATGTGAGCTATGAAAATGCACTATCCCTTTGAGATAGTGCATTTTCACAACTCACATCCGCAAAAACTTTCGGCGTTCTAACATGAGGATCGTAAGGCCACCGATAAGCACACAGACACCGTAGGCGATACCCATCGCGAAAAGGGGATAACGAAAATTGATGCTGTACAATTGGCTAAAACCGCTTGCTCCGACAAAGGCCCCCACCAGACCAATCGCGCCATAGACACCTTGTACCTGTGCGCGTACATTGCTAGCTGAAGATGCGGCAACGTGTGCATCAATAGCGGGTTGAATAAAAGAATAGACAACACCATGTACAGTGAAAAAGATAATCACAACGAGCATTGTATTGGCAAGACCATAAATCAGATAGAGCGGCACCTGTGCCAGTCCAAAGACAAGAATGAGCCATGAGCGATAGCGTGTGCGGTCCGCAACCTGTCCTCCAAACGCGGACAAGAGCATATTGGGAATAGCCCACATCATATAGGTAATACCGATAATCGTGACAGAGGCACCGAGATGGTCGTGCAACCAGAGCGGCATCAACGTCTGATCAAACCCAAGATATAGGTAATCACCAAAGGCGATGAGGTATGCCGCCATAAGCGGTAGTGCGAAAAGGGCCTTGTAGGAAACCTTGCTTTTCGCCCTATCGTTCTGAAGCAAGCTTGGGCTTGTGTTATGAACCATCAGCACCACGATGACAACGGCAAGCACGCGAAAGCCAACCGCACCAACAAAGGCGGCGGAATAGCCAAAAGCCGCTAAAAAGCCGCCGAGACCTGGACCGAGCAAGAAGCCTGCATTGAAGAACGCACCAAAGATGCCATAGGCTTCGCCCTGCTTCTCGGATGGTACGGTATCAATAATCAAGGCGCGAGCGGCTGGAAGCAGGGCAGCGGTGCCTATACCTTCTATAAAGCGTAACACCACAAACGCAACGGGATCAGCAACAACTATATACAGAGCTGAAATAACCGCTTGCGCGATTAGTCCAACTAGCATCACCTGCTTGCGACCCCAACGGTCCGCTAACCATCCAACCGGATATTGAAAAAGAAAGTTCGAGACCAGATAAGCCGAAGCCATCAAGCCGATGATTGTGAGGGACGCGCCGCGCGATTGTGCATACAATACACGCACAGGTCCAACCATGCCCACGCCCGAATATGCGGCGCACACGGCAAGCGATACGGCTAAAAGAGTACGGTTTTGCCAGAGCAACCCTCTTGTGAGTGCGGAATACCATTTCTTTGTAGATTCTTTTGTCTTAGGGGCATGCTCTGTCGAGGACATGATGATGGCTTCTTTCATGTAACTAATGCGAGGTAGTTCCTGTATAGACTCTTATTATATGCCCTCGCGCCCATTTGACGCAAGTTCATCAGATTAACGACTCCGAATTTCATTTATTAATGCAATGAAAATATTCAAGCGTAAGCACCATACGTCGGGGCAGGGATGAGTTTCCTATGCTAGCGTGTTATAGCGGATATGAGGAATATATGTTTCCTCATACACACAGACACGATTAAAGGAGAATTTCATTTATGAGCAGTCCCAACGATTGGAATACGAAGGTCATCGAAGAGTTTCACGCTAATGGTGGCAAGGTTGGCGGTCAATTCGCAGGCGCAAACTTAGTACTGCTTCACACGATTGGAGCAAAGAGCAACCAACCACGTATTAGTCCCTTAGTATACTTCAAAGATGGCGACAACTACGTTATCGCCGCGTCCAAAGCTGGCGCCCCGACCAATCCCGATTGGTACTATAATATTGTAGCTCATCCAGATGTAACGCTTGAGGTGGGTACTGAGCAGTTCAAAGCTCATGCAAGAGTTGCAGAGCAACCAGAGCGTGATCGTCTCTTCGCCAATATCGCCGAGCAAGCTCCCAATTTTGGTGAGTATCAGAAAAACACGACTCGTGTCATTCCAATTATTGTGTTGGAACGCATAGGGTAAGTAACCAGGGCACCCGCAAGCTTCAACAGTAGGTTTTTTGGGAGGCACAACGAAGTGCCTGTAGGGACCGACTCATCGCGTCCTCGTGGCAATCACCTGTCAATGAGGACGCGATGAGTCGGTCCCTACACATATCCCTACTATTTTGTTAAAGAGCATAATCGGTCCCTACAGACCTCCCTTCGCTTCTTGCCAATAGTCCTATCCGACTGCACATAGCACAAGAAATGCCATATGATGGAGGCAATTTTGTGAGATCGGGGAAAGCAATGGCAGAACAGCCGTTTCGGGTACAGCAGCAGATAGGACATTACCAGCTTGTACGCCTGTTGGGACAGGGTGGCTTTGCGGATGTCTATTTGGGTGAACATATTCATCTCAAAACGCTAGCAGCAGTCAAGGTATTGCACTCACGTTTAGCAAATGAGGACGTGCAGCAGTTCACGCTAGAAGCACAAACGGTGGCACGTCTGCTGCATCCGAATATTGTGCGTGTCCTCGACTTTGGTGTAGAGCACGCATTTCCCTATCTCGTCATGGATTATGCACCAAATGGTACGTTACGCAAACAGTTTCCGCGCGGCGGTCGTGTACCGCTGGCAACCGTTGTTACTCTGACACGGCAGATAGCGGAGGCACTGCAATACGCTCATGAGCAACGTCTCATTCACCGCGACATCAAGCCGGAAAACTTGTTGCTGGGCCGCAATCACGAGGTCTTGCTGAGTGATTTCGGTATCGCACTGGTCTTACAAAGCTCACGTCTTTATAGCGCGCAGAATATCGCTGGTACCATCTCCTATATGGCACCGGAGCAAATTCAGGCGCATCCAGGTCCTGCTAGCGACCAGTATTCGCTTGGCGTTGTGGTTTATGAGTGGTTGTGCGGCATACGTCCTTTTGAAGGATCATATACTGAGATAGCTATTAAGCACACAATGACGCCCCCACAACCTTTACGCTCACTTGTTCCTGATATGCCGTATGAGGTAGAGCAGGTGGTGATGACTGCGCTTCAAAAGGACCCAACGCGACGTTTCCCCACGGTGCTTGCCTTCGCACATGCCCTTGAACAGATAGTGACACGTCACGCATCACAGTCTTCCGTATCGACATTTGTGAAACCACCCTCGCTGCCTTTATCGTCATCACCACAACAAGGTTCTGTAAACTCGTCGGCATATACTGCGAGATTTGCGACATCCATGATGCCACAATCATTTCATCAAGGGCAGTATGTCACACTTCCGTCGGCGTTGCCTCAAGCAGCCGCACAAGGATATTATCCACAGCCATCAGCCGTACCTTCTAGCACACCATTGCCAGTGCAGGAACGAGGGCGCGGTTCGCTTTCACGACGTGCATTTCTCATTGGCGGGGGTATGCTAGGAGCAACCAGATTGGTGGAGCAACGGTATGGGCGTTGCTCTCTTCTCACCCAACTATTACTACTTTCGTGCCTCAGGGATCGCCGAAGCCAAAAAGCACATCTCCAAGCACAACATTTATAAGTACACAAGGTGATACGCCTGTCTTGACCTTGACAGGTCATAGCGCGATAGTGCTGCATGTACGTTGGTCTCCTGATGGCACGTATATCGCCTCTGGCGCGATGGATGGCACTGCGCGAATTTGGACGGCTAAAGATGGTAGGATGCGCTTGTCTGTGCGGACTACGTTGACACCGCCAATTAGTGACGATTATCCCTGGTCAATTGATTGGTCGTCGTTCAAGAACGGCGTCCAATATATAGCGATGGGCTTTGTGGATGGAACGGTTCAGGTATTAGACCCAAGCAGTGGACAGCGTGTGGCACAACTCAATCAACCTCTTTCACGCGTGGTTGTGCTTTCATGGTCGCCGGATAAGCAGTACATCGTTCTAGGCGGTAGCGACAATATGGCTCGCGTCTATGCATATCCATCTTGGCGCATCGTGACAACGTATCAAGAGCACACCGATACGATTAGGGCTATAGCATGGTCGCCCAATGGGAACATGATTGCCACTGGTTCGGCGGACACGACAGTACGTATATGGGAACCATTGAGCGGCAAAACAAAGTTGATTTGTAGTGGACATACGGACAGTGTGGGAGCAGTGGCCTGGGCACATGACAGCACACGCGTTATCTCGACCGCAAGCGATCAGACAGCCCGTATCTGGGATATCGCAGATGGGCACACACTACAAACATACCCTGCCCCCAGTGGCGCGCCTCTTGGTGAAGCTCAGTGGTCGCACGACAATCGTTTTATCGCCATCATTGGCGGTGACGCAAACGTCTATATTCTAAACCCACAGACACTACACATTCTACATAGTATCGCGGCAGGAGTGGTATACAGCCTTTCCTGGTCTCCTGATGATACGTTGTTAGCAACAGCCAACTATGACAACGTGGTACGTATCTGGCGTGTTGATGGTGGTGCATAAGTTTGACGGTTCCTTTCTAGCGTGGTATCTTCCCAGTGAGAACAGCATTTTACCTAGAAGGAATAGAGACATGCAACAAGATAGCACAAATCCTACAACAACAGAGACACAAGCTCAAAAACCGCTACGAGAGCGTGTCGGCCTCGTGGTATCTGGCACAGACACGAAGGCGGCAGTGGCGGCGATTGTGGAGGCGGAAGCTGCTGGTGTACGACAAATTTGGATGACACAGGGTACGCCAGCACCAGATACATTGACAACCTTCGCGGCTGCGGCAGTACAAACACAGACAATACGAATGGGAACGGCGATTGTACCGACCTACCCACGGCATCCGCTCGCGCTAGCTCAGCAAATACTAGCACTGCATGATCTGGCCCCTGATCGGGTGCGCCTGGGAGTGGGACCAAGCCATCGTCCAGTCATCGAAGGAGTTTATGGACTGGCAATGGCTACACCGCTAGAACATCTACGCGAGTATGTGGATGTTCTGCGTATGGCCCTTTGGGATGGCAAAGTTGATTATACCGGTCACTTCTATACTGTCAAGGCGACACTCCCTCGCACACCCCACGTCCCCATACTTATATCAGCCTTGCGTGAGGGTGCTTATTATGTGGCAGGTGAGGTAGCAGATGGAGCCATTTCCTGGGTCAGTCCGGTACCATACCTGCTCAATAAGGCATTGCCCGCCCTACGCGCCGGTGCTGCTAGAGGCGGACGCGCTGTCCCACCAGTAGTTGCTCACATTCCAGTTGCAATAAGTCAAGACCGTCAAGCCGTGTTAGCGGCGGCGCGAAAGCAACTTGGTCGCTATGGACGCCTACCATTCTACGCAAGTATGTTCGCGGAAGCAGGCTTTCCTGTTGGGGAAGGCGGCGTAATGTCGGATGACCTGCTTGACAACCTCGTCGTCTCAGGTAGCGAGGCCGAGGTTGTCACACGTCTTACAGCACTGTTAGCAGAAGGGTTAGATGAACTGCTCGTCATGCCCGTATCAAGCACGGACCTGGTAGCCGAACAGACACACCTTGCGACGCTAGTTGGACAACTATAAGGGCTAACACACACCAGCCGTACCAGCAGGAATACCGTTGCACACGTCGCTTTTGACGATAAACTTGTCGGCAATAACGGTTGTTGCGATATTGGTACGATCAACCGCGATAGGCGTGTCGAGAATTGCAGGGATCGTACCACCATCGAAGGTTACAATGGTAGTGCCATGTGTCAAGGAAGTAATACCTGTGCCAGCATACAACGCTTTCACAAGTAAACCCACTGAATGAGCCTCTTGTGCTATGGGTTTGTAAACGGTCATATTTTGTGTACCTGCAAGGATGTTGTGGATGCCTGTAACCGTTGCATCCTGGCCTGTTACAAGCACCTTGCCATCGAGGTTCACAGCTCTCAAAGCCGTAATAACGCTATTTGCCAGTCCGTCATTGGCTGCGTATGCAACCTGTATATTATTTGTCTGGTCGGATAATGCAGTTTCCATTTCAGCCTGAGCGGTGCTGTTGCTCCAATCGGGCGTGAAGGTTTCATAAATATTATTCAGTCGTTTATCCGCAAATAAGGGATCGAGGACTGCATGAGCACCTTTGCTGAACTGCAACGCATTCGTATCCGTCTGTGAACCACTTAGTATAGCGATGTTGACCCCACCGTTCCTTTGATACTGTGGATAGTGGAGCGCGATATATTGTGCTTGCAACTGACCCACTTTTTCATTATTGAAGGAAACATAGTAGTTGAGGTCCTTCGATTGAATGAGGCGATCATAGGCGATTACAGGGACATTCTGCGCTTTCGCCTTTGTGACAATAGCCGACGCCGCTACGCTATCATGAGCACCTACGACAAGAATACAGTCACCATTTGCCAAGTCTGTTTCAGCTTGACTCAACTGGGTAGCGGAACTATCATGAGCATTGGTATAGTCAATCTGCACATCTGGGATAGCCGCTTTCACGGCTTGTACCAGCAACGGATGGTCTTTTGTCTCCCAACGGTCTGATGAGGTAGTTTCTGGCAGTAGAATACCAACTTTTGTACAGCCCTTGCCACCGTTGCCAACCGGAAGATTTCCGCCGGTCCCGATACCACTATCGCATGAGGCAAAGAGTATACTTGTGAGCATGATAAGGCTCAAGGCGAGAAGGCGTGAGTATTTCATAATCACTCTCCAACCACTTGACGGAGTTGTTTGATAACATCTTCTAGTTGAGCGGAGGCTTCGGCAGCAGAAGTAGCTCCTGAGACCAGTTGGTCGTTCACTTGCATGGTAACACGGATCGCAGTGGCAAGACTCTTACTGCTCCGCTCTTGATGGGCAGAGGCATTGCCAATGTAGTTAGCGGTAGTCATGATTTGCTCTAAGTGCTGCTGCAATTGGCGAGGCTGCAAGTGTTGCCAATTCTGCATGAGTTCTCCCCCAATGGTACCTAATTTACGGGCTGCGACACTAGTTGCCTCTGCATAGTATTCCACCGACTTCAATCCGGTCTGCGAGGTTTCAACAATCCAGCGTTGCTCTGTCGTTGTCACTTGTTCACGCGAAGCCAATTCGTTCAAGGATTGGCTACTTTTAAGCAAAGATGAAACGGACCGCAGAATGGGTAGCGTAATGCCTCGACCAACAAGAAGACCAACAATGGCTGCGAGCAACGTGACGAGAGCGGCTGTGAGAATAAGATAAATATCCTGCTGATTGGCGGCTCCAGTAATTGTGTTTACGGGTCGAAGCACAAGATATGTCCAGGGTACCACCTGACAAGGCACACGATACGCCTGAAATGGTTCGCTCTGCAATGCTGGTGTAAGTTGGAAGGTTGAGGTTGCTTGTGCGTTTTGCTGCATATTGCTAGCAAGCGTTGGGTCGGGCAATACGCCAACGGCCACACGATTATTACCATAGAGATTTTCGTCTCTAATACGTTGTTGCATTTGTGGTGAAAGGGGGGCAACGGCCTTAAAGAGTGCTGATGGCAACGTGACCTGTGTTGTATCTGGATTTGTGTAGGCGATACGTATGCCGTGACTATCAAGAACCATAGCATAACTCCCAGGACCAGCATTTGTCTCGTTATTCACGGCCGTCCATAACTCGTTGAGATTGAGGGTTGAACGTCCAAAGCCGAGCAGTGTCGAGTTTGGGGCCGTAATCGAGGTATAAATATCAATAAAGGCTATATGGGTTGTATCGTCAAAATACACATCAGAGATACGTGTTTTATTCACGCCGTGTAACTGCTGAATAATTTCGGGGGCGACAAGATATTTACCACGGGGACCGGGCAACGCAGGATAGGACAAACGAATTCTTCCCTGTGTATCAAAAAGTGTCCAGGTACTATAATTTGGATCAAGGCGATATCCTAGGGCAAGCTCGTTAAGTGCCTGTTGTTTATACGATGTTTCACCTGCGAGATAATGCTGAACCGCGAAATACTGGCCTAAAAAGCTTATATCTTGCATACGCGCAACAAGCAAAGCGTCTATAGACTGAGCGTGTGACTGGGCGTCATTGCCCATTTCTTTTTCAGCTTGCGTTAGCAATGTAGGACGAAGAATCAACTCGCTCACCACAACGGTGATGAGCAATGGAATCACAACGGCAAGCACAAGCAGCGCGGAGACGCGTACTGTAAGAGAAAGCCTCCTACGGGCTGATGGTAAAGACCTGGATAGGGACATGAATGACTTCCTCCTATATGTAGACACATGAAATAGCTATTGCTGAATGAGTCCACTGCGCTCTAAATCGTTGAGCAATTCCTGTATCTCGTCGGCATTGCGTGACATCAGACGTGCAAGATCACTTGATCCACGCTGCCCATCCACCAGTAACAGCAAGTGACGATGCAGACGTGGAAGTTGCATCGTGCCGGGCCGTTTTAACGTTTCTTCACCTAACTGCAGACGAAGTGGTGCAGTGCGATGAGATGCAAATATTTTGTCAGGTACATTATTCCTCTGTATAAGAGGAGGAAGTTGTCCAGAATAGCCGGACGACGATACTTCGTTTGTATGCTGGCTCACCAGGGAAAAGCGACAGGTCATCCATGTATTGAGATAATTGAATGCAGTAAGTCCACGTTGTGCGCCTATGTGTGCCTCAACAACTCGTCCATCAACAAAGGTAATAGAACCTTCCTCTACTGCTTGGCCCTCGCCGCGCTCGACTGTGAGCACACCACTTTTGCCCCCAATGTGTATGATGTGAATAACATCCGCGAGGCGGTCGGTCACTGTTTGACGTTGCGATTGCATATGACCCAACCTGACATAAGGTAGCTAGACATTGGACATAAGAAAATAGTCCTATATAACTATACAATACGAGAGGAATAGAGGAAATCTACATAGTACTATTTACTCTATCAGGTATTATTCTACATTATGCAGTACTTTCATACCATGAATGTAGATGTGGCGCAACCCTTGCAAGATGCGTTCAGGTGAATAGCCGCGCTCTTGCCGTTGTAGATAGTAAAACACGGGATTAAGTGTAGCAAGGATAGCATCGGCAGTGAAGGAGGCATCAAGGGGAGCAAGTTCCTGGCGCTCTACGGCTTCAGTGAGCATGCAAGTAAAGAGGTCATGGAGCCAGAGATAAAAGGGTATGCGCTGAATGCTAGCATCTTCCCCACATAACGTTTCTTGCATTTCGGTAAGCGCGACGGGTCCTAGCAAAGCACCCTGTCCCTCAAGAAACGTGATGCTCAACGCTAACACGCCATCTAAGCGTTCAAGTGCTGGCGCGTCAGCTTTAGCAGTGAAGAGTGTTGTAACATCAGCGAGGAGTTGCTCGTGCTGCTCTCGCAACAGGTCCATACACAAATCACCCTTATGGGCATAGCGGCGGTACAAGGTTCCTTGTCCAATGCCAGCAGCTTTGGCGATCTGATGCATATTGACAGCATGAACACCGTGTTTAGCAAAGAGGCTTTGAGCAACGTGTAAGATACGTTGGCGGTGCTCCATTGCGTCGCGTCTTTCATGCCGCACAGGTCCACCAAATGGCGATGGTACATCAATGCGGCGCGTTCCCTCACGTATTTCTTCAGTCACGACACTCTCCTCTTGACAAACGGACACATGTCCGCTACAATATCCTATGTGGACACATGTCCGCATAGGATATTGTATCACATCATGACACGTTGGTCAACAACGTATCGTCTATAGATACAAGTGCGCTTCAGTTTCTTGAGCCTCTGTTCCCTTTCCGATTTTAGTTACATGAGAGAGAACAGATGTATGAACACAACAATACCTAAGTTGCTATTCATACGTACATCATAAATGACGCGGTGATCTATGTATTAGCCTCCCGCCAATACAGGACTGTCTCTTGTTGTTGGGAGTTTTGTGAGAGGAAGTATACCATGTCGAATAGACCAGCTATTTTAGCTGAGGGGCTTCAAAAACATTATGGAAAAACTCATGCCCTTGCCGGGCTTGATTTAATCGCTGAAGAAGGGACTGTGCTTGGCGTTCTTGGACCAAATGGTGCTGGTAAGACAACCGCAGTGCGTATTCTGACGACACTTCTAAAGCCCGACGCTGGTCACGCAGAGGTGGCAGGGTTAGATGTTGTAAAAGATGCCGAGGCATTGCGCGCACGTATTGGACTCGCAGGTCAATATGCAGCCGTTGATGAATACTTGACGGGCTATGAAAATCTGAAAATGTTTGGGCAGTTGTACCATTTATCGGGCGCAGTGGCAAAGCGACGCGCCACAGAGCTACTCGAACGCTTCGATCTCGTTGAAGCCGCAGGACGCACCGTCAAGACATATTCTGGTGGTATGCGTCGTCGCCTGGACCTGGCCGCGAGTTTAATTGTAACACCGCCTGTCATTTTCCTGGATGAGCCAACTACGGGTCTTGATCCGCGTGGTCGTTTGGCGATGTGGGATGTTATCGGTGGTCTCGTCTCCGAGGGCACAACGGTCTTGCTCACCACTCAGTACCTGGAAGAGGCCGACCAACTGGCAAACCAGATTATGGTCGTCGATCACGGGCAAGTGATTGCCAAGGGCACAGCCGATGAGCTAAAAACGCAGGTTGGTGGTGAGCGTCTTGAAATCACGATAGCGCGCGGTGGCGATTTAAATGCTGCATTACAGGCAGTCCGCCCATATAGTACGAGCGAGGTACAAGTTGACAATACAGCACGTCGCCTCGTTGTACCAGTAGCACGTGGGGCACAACTGCTCGCGTCCGTTGTGCGCGACCTTGACGCGGCCCAGATTCCCCTGGATGATCTCGCGCTTCGTCGCCCAACACTTGATGATGTCTTCCTCACACTAACCGGACGTGCCGCAACTGAAGAGGATGCGCCCATAGATGAAAAGGCTGCTCGGCCTTTGGCAAGGAGTTCACGATGAGTCGCAATGTCCCTCTCCCTGTAAATGAATCGTTGGTGCCAGTAGCACGACCTTCGCTCTACTGGACCTTCGCAGACGCGCTTGTCCTGGCGCGACGAAACCTGACGCAAATTCCACGTATACCCGAAGAACTGATCTTCTCGACCATTCAGCCAGTCATCTTCGTGTTGCTCTTCCGCTATGTGTTTGGTGGCGCAATCGCGGTACAGGGCACGACCTATGTCAATTACCTGATGGCTGGCATCTTCGCGCAGACCGTCATCTTTGGCTCGACCACAACAGGTATCGGGCTAGCAAATGACATACAAAAAGGTTTAGTTGATCGCTTTCGCTCGCTGCCAATGGCGAAATCGGCTGTTCTAACGGGTCGTACTCTGTCCGATCTGGTACGTAACGTCATTGTGGTAGCGATCATGTGGATTGTTGGTCTGCTCGTTGGTTTCCGGCCTCAAGGTACATTCCTGGAACTGGCGGGAGCGGTAGGCATGCTCTTGTTTGTCAGCTTTGCCTTCTCATGGATATCGGCGACGATTGGTTTGGCGGTAAGCAGTGTAGAGGCAGCACAATCCGCAGGCTTCATCTGGCTCTTCCCTTTGACCTTTGCGAGTAGTGCATTTGTGCCAACGAAAAGTATGCCTGATTGGTTACGAGCCTTTGCGGAACATCAACCCGTTTCGCTGGTTGTCGATGCAGTACGTAGCTTATTGCTTAATCAACCCGACGCTACAAAGATTTGGGAAGCGGTAGCTTGGTGCTTAGGCATTCTGATTGTCTTCGTTCCCCTGGCGGTCCTGGCCTATGGACGGCGTACAGCGCGATAAGAAATGGAGCTACCAATAAAAGCCGCACACGCAATGCGTGTGCGGCTTTTATTGGTAGCTCCACAGAATATGTTGATTACATTCCCTTAATATCTCCATGTTACAATCTTCTCAAACGCATGAGAAGGAGTACTATTCATGGCAAGAACAATCTTGGATGCACAATTACAATCAATTACTACAAACATCTCAAACATGGGAACATTGATTGAACAGGCACTTGCCCAGTCGCTACAGGCGGTACAGACGGGCGATGAAGCATTATGTGGCTTGGTGATTGCATCCGACACGGCAATTGATGATTTGAGGGAAGAGATAGACCGACTTACCTTTCAGTCACTAACGCTGCAACAGCCGCTTGGAGGTCGTGACCTACGCCTTCTGTCGTCCACGCCATCTATGACAATGGACCTGGAGCGCACAGCAGATAACGCGGTAGGTATTGCAAAGTTGCTTTTACGCATGAACCCACTCAGGAAAACAGGTGTAAGCACCCTCGAAATTACCTCCTCGACAGCGACAGATGATGGTGAGCAGGAACCATCAGATCATCCTGTTACAGAGCAAGAAATCATTGCAGGTATTCTCGCGCTTGGTACGGAGGCGCAGCGTGTGTTACATGCCACAGTGCAAGCCTTTACTCAGAGCGATGCACATGCGGCACACGCACTTCTGCAAGCGGACGATGAGGTTGACGAACGTTACCACGCGGTACGCCAGGATTTGATGACCATGCTTTCGGGCATTCATGCCATTCCCACATTGCAGCAAGATGGACTTGCGATGCAACGCATGACCTACTGGCTCTGGATCGCCCATAACCTTGAACGCGTTGGCGATCACTGTACCAACATCTGTGAGCGTATCATCTTTTATCTTGAAGGTGATAGAGCCGCTCATTAAAAAGGTTCATCCAACATGTAGGAAAGACCCTTGTGGTCTTTCCTACATGTTGGATGAACCTTATATGTAGAACATGCGTAGAGACTCCTTTTAGCTAAGCTCGACATTTACATATATATATGTTATATTATGTATAGGACGTTACCCGTAGTAAGCAAAAACACCACAGAAGTTGTCTCTTGCTCCCCTCACCCACCTAAAACACGTTCATCATGCTGCCTTCAACGTAATGTTTGTAGAATGTCCTCAGCCGAAGGCTTGTGTTGAATAAAAGCCAAACCATTGTTGGTACGACCGTATATTCTCATGCCCGTCGTACTAATCTAGCGTAAAGGATTACTCATGAAGATCGCACACATAGCCCCGCCGTGGATTACTATTCCCCCCAAGAATTATGGTGGGACAGAGGTTGTGCTGTACAATCTAGTTGAAGAGCAGGTGGCACAAGGACATGATGTTACATTGTTTGCTCCTGGCGATGCTAAAACATCGGCAAAGCTTGTTTCATTTTTTCCACACTCACTGATTGACTCCGGTGTACCCTGGCAGGGGCACCTCAAAGCCTATTATCATCTGCAAAAAGCGGTTGAATATATCAAAGATCACGACTTCGATGTTGTCCACACTCATCTTTCCTCTAGCGCGGAGATGTATCTCTTCCCACTTATGAATCACCTGGCGGTGCCGCATGTGATGACCTTGCATAGCCACTTTCCCTTTGATCGTGTCCAAGCATGGACAGGGAACGCCGACGATTACTATATTAAAGATTGGGCTTCAACCGTGCCAATGGTCGTTATTAGTGAGCAGGCACGTGCGAACAACAAGCTGCCGCTTAATATTGTGGATGTAGTACATCATGGCTTACCCATGCAGCACTTTCAGGCAACAACACAGCAACCGGAGGATTATTTTGTCTGGTTAGGTCGTTTTGTACCTGAGAAAGGGCCACATCTCGCTATCGAGGCGGCACAAAAGGCAGGCGTACCAATTGTATTGGCTGGCACGATAGATAAGCATGTCGAGGTATCAGTAAACTACTTCAATGATAGAATCAAACCACTGCTCGACGATAAGCAAGTCAAGTATATTGGGCCTGTGAATATGCACCAAAAGATTGAGCTACTCAGTCGCGCACGTGGCTTACTGAATCCGATTCAGTGGGAGGAGCCATTTGGCATGGTGATGATTGAAGCAATGGCGGTTGGTTGTCCGGTTATTGCATTTAACCGTGGAGCGGCACCAGAAATTGTGGATCATGGCACAAGCGGTTTCCTTACGCAGACGGTAGACGAGATGGTGGACTACATCTCGCGCATTGACGAACTTGACCGGGCAGAAGTCCATGCACACGTTGAGCGCAACTTCACGGCTCGTGTGATGGCACAAAAATATATAAAAGTGTATAAGAAGGTCATTGCGTCTTCGCTCCAAGAAAGTGTTGCGAGCACCTATGCCTATGACGTGGCAAAGACACTACATAGCCCTTCGTCTACCGAATTGGTTCCTCTCGTTTAATGCTATAATAATGGGAGAAAGGTAGATAGAATAATGGAAACAAACAGTGAGGGAACATACTTTGAGGAGGGGGATCGTGTGCGTATCATCAGTACTGGTGAGCAGGGACATGTCAATGCCGCTGATGGCGGTGTTGTCTATGTGCTGATAGATGGTACAAACGAAACCAAACTCTTTTCGGCCCGTGTCGATAAAGACGCCTATATCGAGCTTGTTACAGCATAGATTGAAGAGAGCCTGGGGCTAGCCCCAGGCCCCCAGTCAAGGAGCGTTTGCCCCTTGCATACCCGTTTATGTAGGATATGTGCTATAATACAGACAAGACTTGCAATTTCGCACCTCTCTTATCATTCCTCGGAACAGTACATCCTAAAACAGCATCTCTATATTAAAAATAGACTATACGAAACATCGGTAGAAGGAAAACGTCATGAGCAAGCAGTTTGTTGAGCCAAACGGGAGATCTGAGAGTCACACTACTCTTCAATGGGTAAGTAGTGGTACATATTCTGCTCGTATTCAAGAGGTTATGCGCCAGAATAAACTCTATTCCTCGGACTATCCACTCGTTATGACCATCTTGAACGCGGTCACACGCGGTTTGACACAAGAGCAGTGGCAAGAAGAGCAGCAGCGACGTGTTACAACGCTTACAAATCAGGCACCGGACAGTGCTAGAGCGCATGCAGACGCCGCCAATCGTTATGAGCAAACAATTGATAACTTGCGTGAACTTCTTCTCTGGCCCTGGGTATAACGTTTATAACTGTGTCTGACTAGTGAAAAGAGGTTCCGCTTGAAAATAGACAGACAAACGAGGACCTTTGCGAAACAAGTCCAGGTAGATTTACTAAGACTTGCCGATGTAGACCTTTTCCAAACCATTCAACTATGGACAGGTGAGGGACGAGCTACATATGTCTCACAGGAGGCTTATGTCGCGTTGGGTTATACACATGAGAGCTATGTGACTGATACGTTTTCGGCGCAAACAGAGTTAGTACAGGTGCTTGTACCCACGCCACAACAGCTTCGTACTTTATTGACAGACATGTCAATGCCACTCTTCGTACAACATGTGCTTCCACTTGCGTTTGAGTCGTTGCACATTCTGCATCCCGAATGGGGTGAAGGGGCAACCTTCAATGCCCATCTCGCCAACCATTTACGCGCGCTAGGCGTCAAGCATTAAATAATAGTATTGTGGAATAGAGATACAGCGCATATTCTTTCATAAGAACATTTCGCGGCATCTCTATTCCACAATTTTTATTTTTTTGCCAGTTTCGGCACTTTCGATTGCCCCAAAAACCATTGCAAGGCTTTTGAGGTTGTCGGCGACCTGTGTCTCTGGTTGAGTACCACTTTGAATACAGGAGAAAAATTCCTGAATAATGCCAGCGTGACCACCGATGTTTTGCGCCTTATAGGGTGGAATAACGACATCCTCATAATCAGAAAGAAAGCCACCAGTTCTCTTGACAAGCTGAACGTGTGTGGTATCCCCACCATCCCAGGTAGCACTGCCTTTTTGTCCAATGAAACGCCAATTACACTCCCACGACGTAGGCAGTCCTTCCGCACACCAACTACCACGATAGGTATACACAAGACCATTGCTCATCTCGAAAATTGCGATAGCGGAGGCATCTCGGTCGTACCATGAACCTTGCGGATTCCATTCGTGACAATAGACGGACACGGCATTGGTGCCCGTGAGCAAACGGGCCGCATCAAACGAGTGAATAGCCATATCGAGTAGCAGGACATGCGGCATAGCATCTCGGAAGCCACCAAAGTGCGCTCCAATATAAAAATCACTATTGACGGTGGTGAGTGCGCCAAGTCCATCTGAAGCAAGAAAGTGTGTCACACGACGAATGGCAGGCTCGTAACGACGATTCTGGATGACCGCGAAAATCTTGTTCGCTTTTTGCGCGGCGTCAACCATCTCTCGTGCCTGTTCCATCGAAGTGGCTAATGGCTTTTCGCTCAAGACATGACATCCATTCGCAAGTGCTTGCATAGTAACATCGTGATGGGCCTCTGGAATGGTGCAGTTGAAAACAGCGTCTGGTGTCGTCTGATGCAGGATAGTTGGCATGTCTGTACCGACAATAGCTTGCGACAACGAATATTGTGTAGCCTTCTTTTGCGCTGCTTCCTCTACCACATCGACCAGACCAACAATTTCGACCTCTGGTAGAGCAAGCGCGGCCTCAAGCCAAGTTCCACTCATACTGCCACAGCCAACCAATATGGTACGAATTTTGGGGGTGTGATGCATACGTATATTTCTTTTCTTGTAATATCCCGGTAGGAAGCAGGGAGACCGCTACCTTCATCATTCCCCGAATGTGGTTGGTCTCCCTGCTTTCCGGTGAACTACTAAATGAACACATCATCTACGAAAGGACAGGTGTAGATGCTCGTGGGCGTCGTAACTGAAAGGCGTGAATAATCATACCAACTCCAAATACGATTCCGTAAATACCCACAATCCAGAGAATTGACAGAATGCCAGTACCTGGACGGATAAAGAGCAAAATGCCAAACAGGAGTGAAACGATGCCACCTAGAGCCAAGCCCCAAGCAAAGGAACCACGTACTGTGAACGCCGCGATCAGTTCCATTATACCAGTAACCAGTGCCCACGCAGCGATAACATAAAGTAGAACTAGTGCTGTTTCTCCTGGATAGAGAACTGCAACAATACCTGCGATAATGCCAAGGATGCCCTCAATAAGCAACCAACCCCAACGAGCGTGGGTGCCGCGCTCTTGAAATGCAACATATATGGCGGTGAAACCATCAACAATGGCGTAGAATGCAAAAACGTAGATGAGCGTCAATAAAGCAATGCCAGGTAATAGTAACGCTACAAGTCCAAAGAGGATTGCCAGAATACCTCTCAGTAAGAGGACCCACCAGTATTGACGTGCTGTCTGTATGCTCGTACCAATCATGCTTTTTTCTCCTTATAGAGCAGAATATATGTTTCACAAAAACTTACAATTTCAACGATGTTCTCAAAAATGTAGTTACTTATGACACGTTGAGCGTGTCAATAATTAGACACTCTTTAAAGGGCAGAACATATCTAATAAGCAGAGTGTCCTTTGACAAAAATTCAGGGTACAATGAATAGTGGAATCAGGGTATGTACGAGCAGTACTCATGACACCCTACTGCGCAACTATTGAGTTACCATGTATAGCGTTTTTCGTGTAAGAGGAGAGTCTCATGGCAACCATCGATCAGACAACAACTGTCGATCAGGCACGTTTAGACTTGATGAATCGCTATTGGAATGCCGCAAATTATCTGACCATTGGACAGATTTACTTAAAGGAAAATCCCCTCCTACGAGAACCACTCAAGGCCGAGCATATCAAGCCGCGCCTCCTCGGACATTGGGGCACATCGCCTGGTTTAAGCTTCATCTATGTGCATGTCAACCGGCTCATTCAAGATCATGATGTCAACGCGATCTACCTTGCAGGACCCGGACACGGTGGCCCCGCGATAGTCGCAAATGTCTATCTGGAAGGCACCTACACGGAGATCTATCCAAAGATTACGCAGGATACCGAGGGTATTCATCACCTGTTCCGCCAGTTCTCAACGCCAGGAGGTATACCAAGCCATGTGAGTGTCCCAACACCTGGGTCTATTCACGAAGGTGGCGAACTGGGCTACGTGCTCTCCCATGCCTATGGAGCGGTTTTTGATAACCCCAGCCTGATTGCGATAGCTGTGGTTGGCGATGGTGAGGCCGAGACCGCGCCTCTTGAAGGGTCTTGGAAGAGTCTCAAGTTTTTGAATCCGGTGCGCGACGGGGCTGTCTTGCCAATCCTGCACCTCAACGGATACAAAATTTCTGGTCCGACCGTGCTTGGACGTGAAGAGGACAACGACGTACACAAACAAATCGAAAGTTATGGATATGATGTGCATTTTGTCGAGGGCGATGACCCGATGACCATGCACAAAGCCTTTGCTGAAACACTTGAAACCTGCTATACCAAGATACGTGCCCATCAAGAGGATGCTCGCACGAACGGCTTCTCAGGTGCTCCACATTGGCCCGTAATTGTTCTGCGTACCCCTAAAGGCTGGACATGTCCTAAAGAGATTGATGGCATACCCATCGAAGGGACATTCCGCGCTCATCAAGTGCCAGTAGAGGACGTTGCGAGCAATCCGGCGCACCTGGCACTCCTGGAACAGTGGATGCGAAGCTATCATCCAGAAGACCTCTTTGACGAGCAAGGACGCTTCGTCGCCGACCTCGCCGCACTTGCTCCAAAGGGAGAGCGTCGGATGGGAGCCAACCCGAACGCGAATGGTGGCAAGGTGCTCGTAGACCTGGACCTACCTGCCTTTACGGACTATGCCATCGACGTACCTAAACCAGCAACCGAGCATCACGAGTCTACTCGACAATTTGGCAAGATGATGCGCGACATCTTCACGCGCAATGCCAAGCAACAGAACTTCCGCCTCTTCTGTCCCGATGAGACGAACTCGAACCGTTTGGGCAACGTGTTTGAGGTTGAGAACCGCACCTCAATGGGTAAAATCATCCCGATTGACGATCACATTTCCCCTGATGGGCGTGTGATGGAGGTGTTGAGCGAACACTTATGTCAAGGCTGGCTTGAGGGCTATTTGCTCACCGGACGACATGGTGTATTCGCCACCTATGAAGCGTTTGCGATGGTTTCCGACTCGATGACTATCCAACACTCTAAATGGTTGCAGGAGGCCGACAAACTTCCCTGGCGTGAGAAGATCGCTTCACTCAATATTCTCTTGACCTCGACATGTTGGCGCAATGACCACAACGGCTTTAGCCATCAGGGACCAGGCTTGATCGACACAGTACTCTCAAGAAAGGGTGTTGTAGCCCGTATCTACCTGCCACCAGACGCAAACTGCCTGATGTCAGTTGCCGATCACTGTCTCCGCAGCCGAAACTACGTCAACTTGATTGTTATTGATAAGCAACCACAACTGCAATGGCTCAACATGCAAGACGCCATAACGCATTGTGCGCGTGGTATCTCGACCTGGGATTGGGCCAGCAATACTGATCGCCTACAACCCGATGTTGTACTCGCCTCCTGTGGCGATATTCCAACATTAGAGATTGTTGCGGCTGCCGATTGGTTGCGTAAGCACATTCCCGAAATGAAGGTCCGTGTAGTGAACGTGGTTGACCTGATGCGTCTCTATCCACCTGACCTGCATCCACATGGTATGAATGAGGCGTCATTCGTCGAGGAATTCACCGAAGCGCAACCTGTCGTGTTCGCATTTCACGGCTATCAGCGTGCCATCCACGAACTGATACATGGGCGTACAAATGCGGAGCGTTTCCATGTACGTGGTTTCAACGAGCAAGGCACAACAACAACACCGTTCGATATGGTCGTTCTCAACGGAATGAGTAGATATCATCTCTGTATTCTAGCGATGGAACGTGCAACGCGCTTCAAAGAAGTGACCGCGCCACTCATCGCTGAGTGCAACGCCATGTTGGACAAGCATCATAGCTATGTACGAGAAAACCTGCAAGACATACCCGAAGTCCGTGATTGGGTATGGACGGATTAAAAATTGAACCAGGAAAAGAGGGGTGTAAGAGCTAGGCTCTTGCACCCCTCTTTTCCTGGTTCAAAGAAACATTATGCGACGTTCTTTCGTGATAGGAGAGATTACTTATAATGGCATTGTAAGAAAGCGCATATATATGAGAGATAACCTTAAAAAGGAGCAAGAAGAGGAAATTGTTCCCGGTATGACGGTAGAGGCGACGGAAGGGGACCTTGGGAAACAAGATATTAGTGCGGCGAGGGTTACGAATGTAGAACGGGATGCACAGGGCAACGTTAAGGCTATTGAGGTCGAAAAGGGTATACTCTTTCGCAAAAAACTTGAGATACCAGTAGCTCGTGTTCAAGAGGTTGACCCTGAAATAGACGGTCAAACTCCTGGCGATATCAAAATAGACGCAAATGAATCGGAAATAGAGTCGCTTACACAATCCGGTGAACAAGCACTTTCACCCGAAAAAGAGAGGCCGCAAGATAGCCTGCTCGATCAAGTTGAGCAACAGGCTCCGACGGTAGAGGGTATGCGTGAGAAAGAAGGCAATATCCACGCGGTCCGGCCCCAAAGCACCTTCTGGCGCATCATCGGTCCCGGCTTATTGTCAGGCACCTCCGGTAACGACCCATCTGCTGTCACTGCATATGCAGTGGATGGCGCGAACGTGGGATACGGACATCTCTGGCTAATGTTGCTCGCAACTCCATTATATCAAGCGGTGCAGTTCGCTTGTGCCAAGATCGGGCGTGTCAGTCAACGCGGTCTATCGCAGATATTGCGTGAGCACTATGGACAGCCAATAGCGGTACTCGCCTCGCTCTTACTTATCATCACTAATGTTGCACTTATCGCGGCAGACCTTGCCGCCATTGGGACGGGGTTGGAGCTGGTAACGGGCATTCGCTGGGTCTGGTTTGTTGCTCCTGTTGGGGTTGTATTATGGTATCTCACGGTGTATCGCAACTTCGAGTCGTTTAAGAAAATCTTTCTTTCGATGAGTTTTGTGTTCGTCGCCTATATCTTGACCGCGTTCTTCTCGCATGCCGACTGGGGCACAATACTGGTACACACCTTTGTACCACAAATCGGTTTGAGTTTTGCCAGTATCAGTAGCGCGGTAGCTCTGCTTGGCGCGACCATCTCGCCCTACTCAATGTTCTGGCAAACACAGGGAGAGCTTGAGGAAAAGCGCACAGGTGGACTCAAAAAGCAATTACACGAGGCTGAAATTGATGTTGGCACAGGTTCTATCAGTGGACAGGTTGTGGCGTACTTTGTGATTATCAGCACAGCCTCTACCATATTCATCCATCATGGCAGCATCAACTCGGCGGCAGACGCAGCACACGCACTTGAACCACTCGCAGGACCGCTTGCCCGCTACCTTTTTGCCGTTGGTCTTGTTGGCTCTGGCATTGTAGCAATTCCAGTGCTTTTAGCGAGTACATCGTATGCTGTTACGGGAGCTTTTGGGTGGTCTGCAGGTTTGTCAAAACGTCCCTGGCAAAACGAAGGTTTTTACCTTATTCTCACAGTAGCACTTATAATAGGGCTAATTGTCGCGCTCATTGGCATTGACCCCATTCGCTTGATCTTTTGGGCTAACGTGCTGGCTGGTGTGATGTCTCCCTTGCTCGTTATCGCCATTGTGTTCGTCGGCAACAATAGCACGATTATGAAGGGGCAACGTTTAAGCTTACTCAATAACATTGGTCTAGTCCTCATTATAGCCATTCTGGTTGTGGCGGTCACGTTGCTGTTCTACGGTTTGGCAACCGGTCAGGCCGGGTCGTAGCCGCATAATTGGTGCATCCATCAAGTAATGAGGAATTCGTAGGGACCACATTGATGGCGTCCGCTGCACGAGCCAAGCAATGTGCAGTCCCTTATGATGTATCGGATACACTAATTATGCACACCAGCGAATGAGTTTGGTGATCCTGTAGGAGTTACCTGTAGCCCAAACTGAACATCAAGGACTGCATGCAATTCGATACCATTGGGCGCAACGCCTGCTTGACCATGTAGGAAATCAAAGAAGCCAACGCCAGTCACAGTTACAGGCACATTGGCCGTCTGAAAGCTGCTAGTGGGAGTATACATTGCATCGAACTCCGAACGGGCTTTCTGAATACTGGATAGCAAGAGGCTAGTGGATCCAACACACGTTGGATTGGGAATCTCACCGATCATCGTGTTGCCATTTCCATCGTTGAGGACCAAGTGATAGTCGGAATCGGCCTCTAACTTGTATTCGACCAAGGTGGCATGGATTTGAAATATGGTGGTCTCGGTTGGCTGGACGCGGTTGCTGGATGGAAGAGTACTCGGTGCTGGCAATGCTGCTAATGAGGCAATCGTGGTCTGGGTCGTAGCTTGAAGATTAATCAGACTTGCATCGGCATCTGTGCCAGTCTTTACCGACCAGCGTTCTACTCCACAACCGCCGCTAAGCGGCTCCTGATCTTCTTCCGAATTGTCATCATGTTGTTGTTTCGTAGCTGGATGTGAGGGAACAAGTGCGGCATATGAAGAAGGTACAACGATAATCGCACAGAGAGTCAAGAACACGAGAATTAAAATAATCCGTATTTTCACGCAAAACTCCTTCAACCAAAGTTAAAAATTCTCAAATAGAAAGAGAACAATTCCTTACATGATGAACGCTTCGTAGAGGACGTTTGGGGCAACATCGTCAAGTCTTCAGACTCCTACAAGCAAACAATAGAAGTACGCAGAAGACGAGGCTGTATGGTGAAGTTCACCATACAGCCTCGTCTTCTGCGTACTTCTATTGTCTATTTGCCTTGGTCAGTGCTTGTTCTACAGTGCCGACGAGATAAAACGCTTCGGGCGGCACATCATCGTAGCGGCCTGAAAGCAATACTTCAATATCGCTTAGTGTTTGTGTAAGTGGAACAAACTCTCCTGGCTTGTCGGTAAACTGCTCCGCTACAAAATGTGGGTGCGTAAGAAACTGTTGTATGATGGCAACACGTTTGAGTAGTCGTTGATCTTGCTCTAACTGGTTCTCTGCAGTTTGTACTATTTGAGCTTGTTGTAGGAGTTGCTGTACCTGCTGTGCGATCTCGATATGCTCTCGACTTGCGATACCGTCCATCAACAAGCGAGAACTCGAACGTTGTCTATCAACTGTAGGCCATAGATTTTGTTTTGCCAATTCCTGGCTAAATATGATGCGTCCATCAAGTTTGTGGAACACCATTTGCTCTTCGCGCTGTATTGTCTCTTCATCGCCCGGACGCAATAGAAGAGTTGTTATCCCTCTTTCATAAGCAATTTGTTTGAGTTCAGGCATTTCCATCAGCTTGCATTGCGTGGTGGCCTGCTTGTCAGCGACTAGCAATACTTCATGTCCCTGGTCACGCAAATGTCCCACTATGGTCAGCGCAAACTGCACAAGACGCTGATGTATGGTAGTGTTATTAGTATTTTGCTCGAAAAGCAGAACTATTTTGTCCTGCATACCTAGTTCCTCTATAGCATCCGTCAGTTCGCTCGCTTCATAGCTACCTTCGTCCATACCGACACAGACAATATAGCCATTATAATGCATTATGACGTTATGCATCATCTCTTCCACAAGTGCTAGTTTCCCTACACCTGGAATGCCAAACAAACTAATGATGCCACCGTAGGTGAGTGGGGCAAGCAGGTCAACAGGCTTCACGCCAATCTCTAACAGGCTACCAGACAATCTTGGTGTAGTCTTTTCGGCGTCAACATGCTGTAACAACTCGGTGAGAAGGAGTCCTTTTCCGTCGAGGGGTTCACCTTGACTAGTAAGCACACGCCCTAAAACCTGCTTGTCACTAAAAGTTTGTCGTGTGTCATTCATGAGGATATCCTTTCATACTTGTACTGGACAGAAAAGCAATGATTGCACCTCAACATGTCCTCTTTTCTCCGCCCACGCAAGGGGTGTTAGTCCAAACTCATCGCATATTGTTGTATCAGACCCTTTGTCGAGCAGAAGTTGTACGACTCTAGCATGACCTTTTATTGCAGCCCAGTGTAGTGGTGTTCTGTGCGCTTGTCCATGCACATTCAGCATTGCCTCATACGCGAGAAGGTGTGCAACAATGATAGTGTTCCCGTTCATCGCGGCCCAGTGTAGTGGCGTTAAGCCACAATCGCTTGCAGCGTTTGGATTAGCTCCATGTGCAAGCAGCAATTCAACCATCGTGTCTTGCAGTAATGAGGTAGCTTCATGTAGTGGTGTGATGCCCATGCGTGTCTGAGCATTCACGTTAGCTCCGTATTCAAGCAACAGAGATGCGAACTCAAGGTGTCCGTATTTCGCGGCTTCATGTAAAGCGGTATAGCCATGAGGACGTGCTAAGTTTCGGCACCATAAAGAGGCAGGATTGTTTGTTGTTTTGGTGTTGACCAGCATTGGATCGCTTTTCAGCAACGCAAGCGCGTCGTCAATATCACCTGTTCGCGCGGCTATAACGAGACGTAGTTGCATTGAGAATGCTATTTCGTGCGAGAGTTGTTGTGTCTGTATAGTATCGCGTACCGCGTCCATCGTGTAAGTTAGTTTATCGCGCAGGTGTTTTCGTGCATCAAACAACCGCTTCTTTACTGTGCTAACAGGCAATTCCAGGAATGCCGCAACCTCTTTCAAAGCATAGCCTGCACCATAAAAGAGATGCACAAGTAGACGTTCATGCTCTGGCAGTGTGGTTATTGCGCGTTGGACCGTCGCTTGTATCTCATAGCCTTCAATAATGAGCGCAGGGTTAAGGTCATCTAGTGCAACGTCAATACTGTTCGCGTTCTCCAATGAAATTGTATGAAATTGCTTTCCACGTATTAGCCTATCTCCTTGTCGTAAAAGAATGCGACGAAACCACCCAGGAAATGCGTCTGGCTCACGTAGTGTAGGAAGATGAAGATAGGCCTCGACAAATGCTTCTTGCGCCACATCTTCGGCAAGCTGAGCATCTCTTAACATACTATACGCAGAAGTGTAGGCCATACCTTGAAAACGCTGTACCAGAGCACTAAACGAGTCTTTATCACCGTTCTGTGCTGCTATTACCAAACTAGAAAGTGGTTGCATCATCGCTCGCCCCTAGAGTTACTTTGCCTTTTGCCTTTCCTACTATAAGGTACCAGTTTGAGAATGAAAGGTTACAATATATTTTTTAATAAGGAATAGACACAAGCGAGAATGGGCAGTTACCCATTCTCGCTTGTGTCTATTCCTTATATTTTTTTTACTGTCCCATCTTCTCTAAGAAGCTGGCAACGGTGCGAATGCCCTTGAAGAATTGGTCGAGCGAGTATTTTTCGTTGGGCGCGTGTAAGTTGTCATCAGGCAGGCCAAAGCCCATCAGGACAACGGGTGCGCCTAGTATCTCATAAAACAGGGCAGCAATGGGGATGGAGCCACCCTCGCGCAGGAATACTGGTTCTTTGCCGTAGTTCTCCTTGAGTGCCTCCATAGCAGCCTTGATTGGGGGACTATCGGGTGTCACAAGGATACCTTCGCCGCCATGCACGTTGTGTACTTTTACGGTCACATCGGGCGGTGCAGCTTCCTGTACGGCACGTTCAAAGAGTTTGAAGACCTCCGCAGATTTGAGGTCGGCTGGTAAGCGCAGACTGATCTTAGCTGTGGCTGTGGCTGGAATAACGGTCTTCGCGCCTTCGCCCACAAACCCACCCACAATGCCATGCACCTCAAGTGTTGGGCGGGCCGCGATGCGTTCCAATGGTGGGTACTCTAGTTCACCAGACAGTTGGGAGACACCCATCTCTTCACGTAAGGACTCGTTGATATGCAAGGGGTCATTATGCCAGAATTCTTTTTCTGCATGCGTCGGCTTACGCAAGTCGTCGTACAATCCTGGAATGTGAATATGTCCGTCGGCATCTTTTAGACGACTAATGATAATGGCGAGTCCATGTAGTGGATTGGGAGCTACTCCACCATATGAGCCTGAATGCAAGTCGCGCTTGGCTCCTTGCACCTCAACCTCTGTGTAGATGATGCCACGTAAACCAGAGATAAGTGCTGGAATATCCTTTGCTGGCATATGAGTATCACAGATGAAAGCGGCATCACATTTTAGCTGTTCAGGTGACGTTCTGACATAATGGTCAATAAATTCGCCACCTGCCTCTTCCTCGCCCTCGATGAGAACACGCACATTCACAGGTAAGGTGCCGTTGACGCTCATGAGAGACTCTAATGCCTTGAACACCAGCATAGTCTGACCCTTGTCATCACATGCACCACGACAATAGATATTGCCATTGCGTATCGTTGGCTCAAACGGTGGACTTTCCCATAAATTGACAGGATCGACGGGTTGCACGTCGTAATGTCCATAAATCAAAACTGTTGGCTTTCCTGGTGCCTTAAGCCACTCGCCATAGACAAGTGGATGGCCTTGAGTTTGTATGAGGCCGGTCTGCTCGAAACCGATGCGCTGCAGTTGTGCCACCGCATAGCTCGCGGCGCGCTGCATATCCTCCGTATGCTCAGGCAATGTGCTGATACTAGGAATACGTAGCCAGCCCTTTAAATCCTCAAGAAATGCGTTCTCATGTGTTGCAATATACGTCTCTACCTGTGTCATAGCAAGATATCCTTTCTTTTCTTTTGGAAACAGATACTCGCTATGGTATCAATAGCAACAAAGATTGTCTAGTAGGGAAAAAGCAGGAGGTGAGGTTGCACAGTATTTGTGCAACCTCACCTCCTGCTTTTTCCCTACTAATTAGTAGTTTCTTCAGGACCATCATCGTCGGTAGAGCTGGGGCTAAAGGACAATAGGAAGGATGTTGTGGTACTCATCATGTGCGTTTTCCTTTCGTTCCCATGTACTAAAGGGTTTATCAACCCTGTTTCGTTATGCCTTAAGTATGCCTTGTACCACTTTTAAAAAACATATCGTATATTTATCATTTAGGAGTCTCTTTTTTTAAATGTCTATTGAGAGCGTCTATTTATTAAGTGCAAGAGAAGATTTTGTAAGGAGTAGTCGGAGCATGGCAAAAAAGAGTAAACCTATTCTACCTAATCAACGCTTAAAGCAACAACGCGCGGAAAGGGGTTGGTCTCAACTCTATGTAGCACAACATATCGGCACAAACGCTTTTACTATAGGGCGATGGGAGCGAGGAAAGAGTACGCCAAGCGCATACTTCCGCGTAAAGCTTCGTGACCTCTTCAAACTGGATGACAACACGTTAGGCTTTGTTGGAGAAGCTAACTCTGCGCGTCCTCTTCATCTTTCGACAATTCATGAGGATACATCACACCATTCCTTACCTACTCTTTATGACCCAGCTATTCCACCATTACCAGTACAGATACATGAACTTGTGGGACGCAATGACTTGCTCCGACAGCTAAAAGAGCATCTCATGACACATCACGCACTCGCGCTTTCCGCGTTAAATGGCCTACCCGGAGTAGGTAAGACCGCACTTGCCAATCAGCTTGCACACGATAGCGACATTCTTACACATTTTCAACATGGTATTCTCTGGGCAGGTGTAGGCCAGCAACCGAATATGACAAGCCTACTTAGTGCATGGGGTGCATTGCTGAATATCGCACCTTCTGAAATAGCAACGCTCACGAACACAGCGACATGGGCTAGTACGCTGCGCGATATCATCGGTGCGCGTCGCATGTTAATCGTGCTCGACGACGTGTGGAGAATCGAAGATGCTCTTACCCTAAAAATCGGAGGTCCTCATTGTACCTACCTACTGACAACACGCTTTCCACAGTTGGCAGTACAATTCGCGGCAGAGGACGCAACAGTTGTACATGAGTTGAACGAAGATGATGGTCTCCTTCTCCTGGCACGTTTCGCGCCAGCCGTTGTCGCCCATAATCAAGATATAGCGCGAACATTGGTACAGGCAGTTGGTGGCCTTCCACTTGCATTGACAATCATGGGTCGCTATCTTCATCTCCATGCACATAGCAACCAACCGCGTCGCATTCAATCGGCCTTGACACGCATACAAAGTATGAAGGAACGCCTCCTTCTGACACATCCAAGCAATCCAGCCACACGTTCTCCAAGTCTTCCTACAGGTACGTCGTTTTCCTTGCAAGCGGTTATTGCATTAAGCGATCAGCAACTTTCACCGGAAGCACAACAAGCACTTCGCGCGCTTGCAATTTTCGCTCCGAAACCAAATACCTTTTCAGAAGAGGTTGCGCTTATAGTTTCTAACGTTCCTACACATGTGCTTGACGATTTAGAAAATGCTGGCTTGCTAGAATTGGACAGTACAGGTCGCTATAGCTTGCACCAGACTATAACTGATTATGCTCGTCTTGATACGCCTGATAGTCAAGCGGAACAACGTTTTGTGCAATATACAGTCTCATTTACACAGAGATACTCAAAAGAGTATGTGCGTCTGGAACGTGGGACGGTAAATCTTCTTACCGCACTGCATCTCGCCACGAAACACGAAATGTATGAACCCCTTACACAAATTGTGTTAGCGATGGCACCATTCTGGGATGCGCGTGGACAGTATGATCTTGCCGAAACCTATTTGCAACACGCCCTTGTAGGGACCGCTTCCTCGCGTCCTTTTCCCCCATCGACCAACAACGGGGGCATGAAAAATGGTTCAATCAATGCTGACATCACAATTGGGAACGAGAACACGAGGAAGCGGTCCCTACAAGAACACGGTGAGAGTCGGTCTTTACAAGAGCATAGAGATACAACAAAAGCGCGTCTTCATCTCGCACTTGGACGTGTTGCTGAACGGCGTGGTACGCTAGAAGCGGCTGAAGAGCATTATGAGGCAGGTTTCGTGCTTGCTAGCCAGCAGAATAACCAGGAACTCATGAGCAGTCTGCTAGCTAATCGTGGCGAGACAGCAATCAACGCTGGCAACTTTGAAGTCGCTATTAAGTTTGCGGAAGAGGGATTAACTCTCGCACGTGCGCTTGGTGACGAATGGCGAATAACCGCCCTTCTGAAAATTCTGGGTGAGGCGGTGGATTGCTTCGGGGAATTTCAAAGAGGCGACCGACTGTATCTGGAAGGGTTAGCTCTGGCACGTAGCATTGGCGATTGGGAGACGATGTGTACGCTGCTACAAAACTTAGGTGCGAAAGCAATCAAGCGTGGGGACTACACACTTGCGCTAGTGTACGTACAAGAGGGTTTGGCTAAAGCACGCGAGATGGAGCACCGTCAGCGTTTGAGTGCCCTTTTGATGTTGATGGGGGTGATTGCCATTCGGCATGAGGGCTATGAACAGGCAAGAATTTACTATCAAGAAAGTCTTGATATCGCACGTAGTATTGGGCATCGCGTTCGCCTTGGCAATGTGCTGCAAAATTTAGGTATGTTAGAGGGTTCGCTGAAACACTACGCACTTGCGAACACGTATTTTCAAGAAAGCCTTGAGATTGCCCGTGCGGTTGGTCACAAGTGGCTGATTAGTGAGACACTCAACGAGTGGGGCGAGGCCTGCATTGGGCACGGTGACTGGTCTCAAGCAAAGAAGTTTTTTAGCGAAGCACTTCCACTTGCACAGACCATTAGAACTCAGGAATTGATTGCTCATGCATTTTTCGGTATGGGGCGTATTGACGCGCACGAAGAGCATTATGAAGAGGCGCGACGCAAAGGCCAGCAGGCACTTACCATCTTCGGGGCAGAACGCCATGAACGGATGCATGACGTTCTTCAATGGCTAAGCAAATTACCAGAAGCATGAGAAAGCGAGACAAGACTTCCATGTCAGATGCTCATCACAAAGCTCCTAACGCACAGCTACGACGTGAACGGGAGATACATGGTTGGACACAAAATTATGTTGCTACTCATATTGATACTAATCCATACACTATCTCGCGTTGGGAAAACGGAATTACATTCCCCAGTTCAAAATATCGTCTGAAGCTCTGCGAACTCTTTGAGAAAAGTCCAGCCGAGTTGGGACTGCTTCCATTATCTAAAGAGCGTCCGCAAGACGCTGTGACGCCTGATGAGAACGTTGTTTCCACTACGCTGTATGACCCTGCTATCCCACATATACCTCATGCATTGTTTGGGCGTAACGAGATGCTTGTTACGCTCAAACAGCTTCTTTTAGACAAGCAACAGACAACAGCACTAGCGATAAAAGGGCTACCCGGTGCAGGAAAAACAGCATTAGCGATTGTTTTAGCGCACGATGCGGGGGTTCGCGCTCAATTTTCTGATGGTATTCTTTGGGCTACTCTAGGTCCTCATCCAGATGTGCGTGAGCTTCTGGGCCGTTGGGGAAAACTGCTTGGCTTTTCCTCGACATATCTACAAGAGCTTGCGACAGTAGATACGTTAAAAAAAGCTATCATAGGCGCAATCGGGACAAAGCATATATTGATTGTGATTGATGATGCGTGGACCGTTGAAGATACGTTTATCTTTCAAGTAGGAAATCCCTACTGTGCTCACCTGATTACGACGCAACAAGCTCGTGTCGCGCTAGACTGTGCAGATCATTCTGTCATCACAAACGAATTATCAACACAGGAAGGCATAGCACTGCTGCTACAATTAGCATCGCTAAGCGAGAGCAAGACAAATGATGTACATCCATTGGTAAGCTCTGTCGGTGGACTTCCACTTGCATTGACGCTGATGGGCCGCTACATCTATGCTGAAACATTTAGCAACCACAAGCGGCGTCTTTCTAACGCACTTGAACGACTGCATTCTGCTAAAGAGCGTCTTTCTCTGACGCAACCTCTGGACCCTACAGAGGGTATAAGTAGCCTTGTGGGGTCCACAACCTTTTCACTACAAAGTATTTTTAGCGTGAGTGATGAGCATCTCTCACCGGAGGCACGTTCAGCCCTACGAGTGCTAGCAGTTTTTCCACCGAAGCCCAGTACGTTTCGGGAAGAGGATGCCCTTGCGATTGTCACTCCAAAAGCTCTTGACGAGCTAACTGATGCAAGCCTTATTGAGAGCCTGGGACAAGATGGTTACACCATGCACCCTGTCGTTGCTGATTATGCGAAAACAGATTGATTGTACCATGTTAATCTACTCTGCTATATAAAGTAGGGGCATATTCAGGGTTATCCGTTCACAGCCAACTATGATATAATGGTTTCTGAACACTCGTTCTTAACTACTCTATTATTATTTATGCTACCTATTAGTCAACCAATCGTCAAATGACGATTTTGTAGGAACCACATTGATGGCGTCCACGCCCAATTCATTGGGCGAGATCATTCAAGAAAGATTGCGGATGCAACTCGCGCAATGAATTGCGCCTCGGACGCCATCAATGTGGTCCCTACGAAAACTATCAATCGAGGATTGGCAGACTACCTATATTGTAACAACCAGTTTCTCTCGTCCTGCTTACTAAACGATAGCCAATACGAACGTGATAATCGTGTTTAACAATAAGGAAATGCCGGTTGTAGGGACCGATTCAGCGCGTCCTTGTTCCCAATGGTGATAGTGACAGTGATTGAACTATTTCCCATGCCCCCGTTCTTGGTCGATAGGGGACATGGACGCGCTGAATCGGTCCCTACAAACAGCATATCCTACTCTTTTGTTAAATAAGATCATTGGTTCCTACAAATTTTTACTGCTTGCTTATGGAGTTCTCTATTATGCCAATACGTCAACTCGCGCCCGATGTCGCGGCTAAAATTGCTGCTGGCGAGGTGGTCGAGCGGCCCGCCTCCGTTGTGAAAGAATTAATTGAGAATAGTATAGACGCGGGCGCGACACAGATTCGTGTTGACCTTGCACAGGGTGGTCTACAACTTATTCGCGTGACCGATAATGGCTCTGGTATTCCTGTCGATGAACTATCTCTTGCGCTCTCACGCCACGCGACAAGCAAAGTAGCGCAGATTGACGACTTGGAACACATTCACACGTTGGGGTTTCGGGGCGAAGCACTGGCAAGTCTTGCCGCCGTTGCTGAAGTTACCCTCCTTAGCCGTCAGCGTGGAGCAGAGCAAGGTGCTCAAATGCATGCAGCAAATGGACAGCTTTCAGAGATTACTACCGCAGCGTCATCAGAGGGTACTACGCTGACTGTGCGTAACCTCTTTAGCTCCGTTCCGGCGCGTCTCAAGTTTCTCAAGAGTCGCAATACTGAAGTTAGTCATTGTCACCACCTCCTGGAACAGTACGCGCTGGCCTATCCAGAAATTCGCTTTAGCGTCTTTAGCGATAGTAAACAAATCTTTTCCACTCTGGGCGATGGAAAACTTACCAGTGTGCTGATCGCAGTCTATGGTCTACAAATCGCGGACCAGATGATTCCTGCTGGCACACTTGTAGAACCGAACTCCGCTGACGACTCCGAATATCCTGTTGTAACAGGGTATGTTAGTCGTCCTGCATGCTACAAAAGCACACGCCAGTTTATCTCCTTTTTTGTCAACCGACGCTGGGTTTTGAGCCGCATGTTGACCTCTGCCGTTGAAGGTGCCTATCATTCGCTCTTATTGACAGGGAGGCACCCTATCGCTGTTATCAATATTCAAATAGACCCTACACTACTTGATGTCAATGTTCACCCAGCTAAAACCGAAATTCGTTTTTTAAAAGAGCGTCGTGTTTTTGCTGCCGTCCTACGCGCAGTGCGTCAAGCTCTGCTCGAAGACCCCATGATGCCACAATGGAAGTCGCATGAGACCAACATTCAGGCGAGCAAAGCCGAAGAGAGCGAACCTGTGGATAACGAAGAGGTCGGGATCGATGTATCACGTCCTCTTGCCGATGAAGAGACGACAGATGACGAACTCCCACAGGATAATCCGTGGCTCACGGTGACAGAGGAGGAGAGCGGCACAAAACCACCTCCACCTGCGCGTCTATGGCAAAACCACATTCGTACTACGGAAAATGGACACAAGAAGCCTGTGGGGACCGATTCATCGCGTCCTATGGGTATATCAACGCCTGACGAGGACGCGATGAATTGGTCCCTACCAATATCGCGTGGTAACGAGGACGTGATGAATTGGTCCCTACACATGCCAAGTTCCGACGAGGACGTGATGAATCGGTCTCTACCAATGTCGCATTCGGATGAGAACGTGATAGATGATCGGTCCCCCCAGGTGGATACCGCACCATCTGTACAACAAGATATGTTGCTGGGACAGACATATGAGCAACAGGCACGTCGGCTACCACGGCTGCGAGTTGTAGGGCAACTTTCGCAAAGCTATATTGTTACCGAGGGTGAGGATGGCATGTATCTCATCGACCAGCATGCGGCACACGAACGCATTTTGTTAGAGCGTATGGTGGCGGCGATGAAGGCGCGAACTCCCATCTCACAACTACTGCTGACGCCAATGAATCTTCCACTCGCTCCCAGCGAACTAGAGGCCATAGAAGATCATCAACAGCAGTTGACACAAATTGGCTTCTCGTTTGAGATGGTCGAAAGCAACACGCTTTCGGTCCTTGCCGTACCAAGTATTCTTGTGAAACACATGAATATGCGTTCCTTGCATGAATTGCTCATCGAACTCACAGCACAAGACAATCTTGGGCATACAGAGACATGGGAAGAACATGCGTTGGCAAATGTGGCCTGTAAAGCAGCAATCAAGGCTAACTACTTTCTAACGGTAAGTGAGATGCGTGAAATGATCGAGCAGTTAGAGCAGACAAAGGCACCCTATAGTTGCTGTCATGGTCGCCCGACGATGGTTCATTTTGGTCTGTCCGCGTTGGCACACGAGTTTGAGAGGCGGTAGTAGCATGCTTGCTAATATCCTAACATCCGCCGCTAGCTGGCACGCGGAACATCCCTTGCTGACCTATCTTGTACCAGAGGAGTTTCAAGCCGACCTTCGTGCAGGTCAACTTGTTGCAATTCCTTATGGCGAACGGCTCGTAGAGGGGATCGTCTGGAACATTTCCGATGATGAAACTGGCATGCCAACATTCGAGAGCGACGACGAAGTGATACGTCCCCTACAGGCTATTCTTGACCTTGAACCCGCGCTCTTACCGCATCAACGCGACCTAGCGGAGTGGATGGCCGATTACTATGTCACCTCGCTTGCCTTTGTTGCTCTGATGATGCTCCCTCCTGGTCTCATGCAGCGTTCACAGGTCGTTTTACATCTCGCTACAGATGAAACTCTTATCGAGGCAAACGAGCAGACACCACGTACTCGCGCCTTGATTGGGATGCTGCTCGCTGAAGGAGAGCTAGATGTTGAGCGACTTAAAGAGATGCTGGGGCCAAAACGGGCGAAGGAGTTGCTGAAAGAGGCATTAGAAAGTGGACTCATTCAACGCGATGCACAGCTTCATACGCCTCAAGCGAAGCCGCGTGTCCAACGTATTGTGCGCCTCATCGCACAGGGCGAGACACTTACAACATGGCGTCGGTCGGTAGAAGAGGTCGCGCAACGAGACATGGCACAGGCAGGTGCCATCGTGATTGCGCCAGATAATGTACGTCGCCGTCCTGGTGGCAAGGCTGGTATCAAACATGACACTGTGCATACATGGGCGATTCCAGGCGCAACGGCGACGTTGACGCTTTCAGAGGATGACAAGGAACGTCTTATTGCGCGTCGCCAGCTTGCAGCCGTTGACCTACTACAACAAGCTCCTGCGTCCGGTCAATACTGGACACCAGGGATGTTGTGTAAAGCGTGTGAGCTAACAGAGAAGCAGTTACAGCCACTTGTGCGCGAGCACATCATTCTGATAGAAACAACAGAAGTACGACGCAATCCCTTCTTTGGACGCACAATTTCAGCATCAACTCCACTTCATTTGACACCCGATCAGCAGCAAGCGGTTGAGCATATTCTTGGCGATGCCTCACATCCCATTCTGCTTCACGGCGTCACGGGCAGTGGTAAAACCGAGGTCTATCTACAGGCACTTGCCGCGATTATCGCGCAAGGCAAACGCGGCATTGTGCTTGTACCAGAGATCGCGCTTACAACACAAGCTGTACAGCGCGTGGCAGGGCGTTTTCCCGAACGTGTTGCCGTAATTCATAGCGAACTGAGCGCAGGCGAGCGATATGACGAGTGGCGTCGTATTCGTGCTGGCAAGGTCGATGTGGTCATAGGTTCGCGCTCTGCCCTTTTCGCACCACTGCCCGATCTTGGCATCATCATTTTAGACGAGGAACACGAGGCTGCCTACAAGCAAGGTGAACGCAGACCAACCTATCACGCGCGCATGAGTGCGCTCGTATTGGGAAAAATTCTTGGTATCCCCGTTGTATTGGGGAGTGCTACACCATCGGTTGAGACGTTTTATCGTGCGGAGCAGGGTGTATATCGGCTCGTGGAATTGCCTGGCCGCATTGGTGCATCGCTTCCGCCCGTCGAAATTATCGACCTGCGTACCGAATTGCATACAGGGAACACAAGCATTATCAGTCGCCGTTTACAAGAGGAACTGGAAAACGTGTTGAGCAAGGGACAACAAGCTATTCTCTTCCTCAACCGCCGTGGCGCGGCAAGTTGTGTCTTGTGCCGTGACTGCGGCTTTGTCGCCATCTGTGATCGGTGCGACATCCCCTTGACGTATCATTCTACCGAGCGTATTCTGCTTTGCCATTACTGCGGACAGAAAAGTAAGATGTTGCAATTCTGCCCGACCTGCAATAGTTCGGGTATACGTTATTTTGGTTTGGGGACAGAAAAGGTGCAGGACACGATACAGAAAAGCTTTCCAGAGGCACGGCTTCTGCGCTGGGACAAAGATACCGCACGGAACCGTAAGGCTCATGAGCAACTTTTGGACCGCTTTGCCAGTCGTGAGGCCGATATTATGATCGGCACACAGATGATTGCGAAAGGGCTTGACCTGCCGGGGGTAACGTTGGTCGGTGTCGTCTCGGCAGATATCGCGCTCAACCTGCCTGACTACTCATCACCGGAACGCGCCTTTACTCTACTTACACAGGTTGCGGGTCGTGCCGGACGTGGTGCTGAAGCTGGCAAAGTGATTATCCAGACCTTTAACCCACAGCATTTTTGCATTGATGCCGCCTCGCGTCACGACTATCATGAATTTTATAAGGCTGAAATCGAGGCGCGGCAACGCTACGGCTATCCTCCATTCCGCCAATTTGTCAAGTTTACTTACAGTCACGAAAACCGCCATCGTTGCCAGAACGAAGCATTGCTTTTAGCAGAGCGGCTTAACGAATGGATTACGCGCCTGCAACTGCCCAACACCGATATCGTCGGTCCCGCCCCCGCTATGATGGAGCGTATTCGCAGCAAATATCGCTGGCAACTCATCGCACGCGGTCCCGATCTGCACCGCCTTCTGCGCGTCGTCGATGCCCCCGATTGGGAAATTGACATTGACCCGGTGAGTACTGTATGACAACTCCACAAAGGGACTGATGATGCGCTCTATTAGCTGACAAAATAGAGCGCAGTAACTAACACACAATCCCGTTTAAAAAAGTGTTGTACGTGGCAGCCCTGGTCCTAAGACGAGCATGTAGAAAAGTAAGGCAAGAATGCCTAACACAATCCAAAACAGGCTACGTTGTGGAACGAGCGCAATTTCTGGTGTATTTGTACGCACTCTGCGCGTAAAAGCATTAATCCACAAAAGCCAGATAGTTCCACCAAAGGATGATGCGGCGGCAGAAATAAGGATGAGTGTCGGACTGGTTGGATTAAGTACGCCAGCAAGTGTGTTTGCCGCGCTACCTGCAAGATAGGCTGTGAGTGTAAGTGCTAACCCTCTTCGCCCACGTAGACGTGTATCGCGCCCAAGAAATGGATCAATATTGCGTATGCCCCAAAAGAGTCCAATGAACGAGATAAGAACTCCAAGGATAGTAAGCCCAAGCTGCCAGAGAAAAACGTTTGGCAGTCCTTGAACGAAATCATTCCAATCCCCAATTCCTAAAAATGTAAGGACCATCAGGTAGCCACCAGGAATAAGTAGATTATTCGTAGCGAGAAGCCAGAGGAAAAAGCGTGTTGCGGGTGCCTTAATAGCGGTCGCCCGTAGAATACCTATCGCAACACATGCTAGAACGAGATTTGCTACACAGCCTGCGGCGGAGACAACACGTACTTTCCATGCTGGAATGCCAACAAAGCTCACTTCTAAGTCTACAGACGTGACGCGTTGCACATGTAAGCCAACTAAAATGGCTGCTAGACCGTGTCCTAATGCTTCATGAGCGATAGTGCTAACGAGGTATGTAACAACAGCAATCGCGATAACAGTCACTATATCGACACGTGCGAAAGTAGTAAGAGGAAGCGATGACTCCGAGGCGTTAACTGACGATGTACTCACGTATGTTGTACTCCATTCTGTAGATGCTTGGCTCTAAGCTATTTGGCAGAAGTGTAACACGGGAAAGTTGAGTGGAACAGTAACGAATTACCTATTGTTACCTATGTCTTTTGGCACATTTTCTTTTTTCTAGGAATTGTGTTCAGACATATCGCTACTATTTGATGTGATACTATTACAACTGAAATTGGTTGAGGAGCCGCCGACCTAAAATGTGAAATAGTTCACACCCATAATTCGTGTGTCTCGCCGTTCACTTAGCATAATAGAAATACAAATTGATATAGTAACACAATTTCTTTCTACAATGCATGAGGAGAACGTATCTAATGGATATACAGAAACAGCTTAATCGACGTGACTTTTTCAAAGTAGCGGGGGCAGCCGGACTCGCTAGTATGGCGTTCGCAGGAGGTATGACATCGCCTACGTTCGCCAGTGCGCGAACAAGTGCCGCAAATCCTGCCATTACCGATCTCTTCTTTTATGACTCATCTATAGGTCGTGGGGAGTTTTACGGCACGGATGGCCTGGGTCACATCAATCACCTGAGGACCTATAGTACGCTCTCGAAAAACTTAACGCAGATTCTCTCAGGTCCATTCTTATTCGGTAGTCCTTATGATGGCATGCTCTTTTATGATAAAGCTCAAGGTACTGGCACGCTATATGCTGCTGGCCGAGATGGTAGCCTCGACCTCATTAACCGTCAAACAGGATGGCGTAAAACGTGGACGCACATTGTCAACGGACACTTCACAGAAAATGGTACCATTAACAGTAACTTCGATGGCCTCCTCTTCTACGAAGGAAGTACTGGTGTGAGTGAGTTCTATAGCATGGATGGCGTGGGACATATGCAATTGCTCAAGCATGACATATGGAGTAAAGGCTGGACAAAGATTATTGGCGGTCCTTTTGCCTTCAATCCAAGTCATCGGACGACTGGTCTGTTCTTCTACAATCAAGCGGAGGGCGTCGGCGAGTTTTATGGTACTGATGGCTTTGGCGGCGTCTACCTACTCAAACGTCACGCAGGTCTCCGCAGGACCTGGACGACGATTATTACCACACCTTTTGGCTTGCTCTTTTACGATGCCAGTAGCGGCGTGAGCGAGTTCTATCGTACAGATGGGCAGGGTGGGCTGCATCTGCAAAAGCACGACACATGGAGTAGAGGCTGGACACATATCGTCTCGTCGGAACAATTCGTGGTTGGTAGTCCTGTTGGGGGCTTGCTTTTCTACAATAGCAACACTGGTACGAGTGCGTTCTACCGCTACAGCGATACAAAGGGTAGTATAAGCTTGATACACCATGATACTTGGCGTAAAGGTTGGACAAGTATACTTGAAAACTCCGTAGACCAATAACATTATGGTTCATGCTGCCTCGAATGCATGCGTTCGAGGCAACATGAACCATAACGCTATCCAACGTAGGTCGCGCCAGTCATTACGCCAACAGCGATTACGGTTAAGACAAAACCTATGGTTGCCCAGAGACGTGCTGGTGCTTCACCCGTTTTTGCACGTTTTTTAATCGCTGGACGCAATGCACCATCGCCAATACCTAAAAGCACAATCGCAATCACAAACGCTGTCATGACAAGACCTCCCCACGCGCTGCCAAAAAAATTACCAAAGCCGTTTGTACGTGTAATCAATACGATGCCAAAACCAATAGTGAGCGTTCCCGCATATGTCAGAAAACGCACGGTGTTGATGGCAAGCCCTACCAGCGTCTCACTTGCCCCCTTGCCTATCAGAGGCACAATTACAAACGCGAGTAGAGCGTAACCGCCCACCCAAATAGCCGCACATACGACATGCCCATAGCGTATAAGCCACGATAAAAGTAGCATCACATCTCCTCCTTCTGCTCAAAAGAAATACGTCGAAGAATAAGCCATTCGCCAATGAATGCCCCAGGAGGGCCAGCCGTTACAAGCACCAACGCGGGAAACCACCAGCCCCACAATCCATCGAGGGCCGCTGTTCCCACTATAATGAGTAATAGCAAGAAGTTTATACCGTGTAATGGTCCCAAAACTTGCACAATAGTGTGCTGTTTTGTTAATGCCGCCGATACAAGTGCTACTAGAAGCACAAGGTCTATAAGCGCGACCACTTGTACAATCCGTAGGCGTTTACGGATACGTTCACCTTTTTGCATATGTTATCTTTCCTTAAAATTAAATCAAACGTGTTTGAAACGTACATCAAACGCGTTTTAATCATAGCGAAATATGATATACTTTGTCAAGAAGGGATAAAACAGGGATGACGACGAGTGACCCAAAAGAGCGTATACTTAATGCGGCTGAGCGCATTTTTACCGAACAAGGCTTAGAAGCGGTCTCGCTACGAGCGGTGACAGCAGAGGCGGGCGTCAATATTGCCGCCGTGAATTATTATTTTGGTTCAAAAGCAGCATTACTGCAAGCTATGACACAGCGTTATTTTGCGCCTGTGAATGTAGAACAGCTTCATCAGCTTGAGATACTTGAAACGAGCACACGAGGACCTTCAGTAGAAGCAATACTTCTTGCTTATACCGCACCTATTTTTGCCATGTTCGACGCACAACGAGGGCGAGAATGGATGCAAGCGAAAATACTGGCCTATCGTGCTGAACCATCACCTCATATCAACGATCAGACGGAGAGCGAGGGGGACGCGGAAGTGACGAGTCGCTATTATGAAGTGTTGCGTCGCGTACTACCCCATGTACCAGCAAACGAACTCTGGTGGCGTTTCGAGCGCGCCCGTAATCTACTGCTGGCAAACCAGAGCAGGCGTTTTATGACCCCTTCTGAAATCGCGCTACCGGAAAGCTCAAGACGAGACGAGCGTGCTTGGCTCATCACGTTTCTTGTTGGGGCACTGCAAGCACCTTCAACAGCAGGATAGACAGGTTTGAGATCGGGTGTCTTTGTTCCCATTCAGCCTTTATATTACCTCGTATGAGGGCTTGCCTCTGTGGAATACACGAGGCATATCGCTAACGAGATAGTTCTTCCTGTGTACTACTGAGTAACCTTGTACGTGTATACAAAGAAAAGGGATGGCAGGAAGAGAGTGCATGAAGAACAGCACAAAACCATTACCGCTGCACCAGAAGACGAATAGCGTCTCCTGGTTCACCGTACTGAAGCACTCATGTCAATCAGCACTGCGTATAGACCGCTCACAAATTACCGCAGTCCAGGCTGTCAGGGGAACCATTGGCTTCGTGTTGCCGCTCGCGATTGGTGTGGCAACCGGGCATGTGGTGGAGGGCGTCTCACTAGCAGGAGGAGCGGCAACGCTTGGTGCTGTTGGCCTCACCTATACCTATCGTGCGCGAATCCGTACTCTGCTCCTGGCCTGTCTTGCTATTGCATGCTCAGCATTTGTGGGTAGTCTCGTTGGGCGTATTGATTGGCTTGCTATTCTTGTCCTCGGTTTGTGGGGGTTTGGCGCAGGACTTCTCGCATCTATCAGTCAAGTAGCATTGGTTATTGGCATTCAGGCCGTAGTTGCTCTGATTATCCTCTCTCATTTCGCCCTCAGCCCGCTTCAGGCTCTGTTACAAGCATTGCTTCTGCTTGCTGGTGCCTTATTTCAAACGCTACTAGCAAGTATTCCTTTTCCGCACCAACGTGCAGCACCAGAACGCGTTGCCCTTGCCTCAGTCTATCAAAAGCTTGCTACATACGTTGCTGATACAACAAATGAGCAACATAGGCAGAGTGTCAGAGATGCATTGCTAAAAGCGTATACTACGGTACAAGATACCAATATGCGAAGCCCTCAAGGAAAAATATTTGTTGCGCTTTTTGAGGAGGCGGAGCGCATGCGCCTGGTCGTCATTGCGTTAACAAGGCTTCTGCGCGAAGTGCAAAAAGATACCACAATCAAGCAGGAATACGCAACTTATGCGAAGCAAATACTACAAGCAAGCGCGGGTATACTCCGACAGGTTGCGAATGAGGTAACATTAACGCGCAAAACAATAAACGTAACGGAGTTATTTCAGCAGTTGGAACAAGTCTTGGCAACACTCCATCGTCAGGATGCACTTAGAACAAACGATGGCATTACACAACAAATAGGAATTTATTGTAATCTCTTGCATGAACAATTGTATACGGCGCAACAGTTAGCGGAGGCAAGACGAAACGACCAAAACACGCTTTTGCAAGACCTAAACTTGCCACAACAAGCGCGCTTCCGCTTTCGAGACGCTTTGATGACACTACAAGCCAACCTTACGCCTCGTTCAGTATTTTTTCGTCACGCGGTACGTCAAGGTGTCACACTCGCACTAGCAACCGCTCTCTATCGTATCACGCCGCTTCCCATAGAACGTGGTTACTGGATAGCCCTTACCGCTCTCCTTGTACTCAGGCCCGACTTTTCCACGACGTTTACACGCGGTATCGCACGTCTACTAGGCACACTCTTAGGTGCTGTCCTTACAACAGTGCTGGTGGCTACAATCGCTCCTGCCAAAGAAATACTCGTGCTTTTAGATGCACTTGCGGCGTATCTGGCGTTTTCTTTCCTACTTGCGAATTATGCACTCTTCTCCGCTTTCATTACCGTAGAAGTAGTTTTCCTGCTCACATTTGTTGAGCCACAACCTCTCGTTACAGCAGCATATCGTGCTACTGATACCATTATCGGGGGTGTTCTTGCGCTAGGATTATATCTTGTTTGGCCCACCTGGGAGCATCCGCATGTCCTTGATAACATAACTCATCGTCTTGAAACACTACGCCATTATTTTGTTGCCGTTATGCAAGCCTATGCTCATCCTGAAACATATACGACACGCGAAATCGAGGCTCTTCGTATCAACTCACGCTTAGCTCGCTCTAATGCGAGCGCGTCTGTTCAGCGTTCGCAACAAGAACCAGAAACCAGCCGTGTTCGTCGAGTAGACCATGAACTTGCCGATGGCATATTAACCGCAGCAGACCTTATAGCTCAGAATGTGATTGTGCTTGAAGCCTTCTTACTAGAGAACCCGGCCCATTACAGACTATCAGAAACGCTACCATTCACGCATGCAGTTGACGAAGCATTTCATGTGCTCATTACAAGCATCCAGGAAGAGCAGCCAATAACAACATTTCCAGACGTACAGGCTACCCTCACACCAATTGAACATGCAGTGACCTCCGCAAGCAACACACACACTGACCTCCATTTTGTGTGTGTGGAGGCAAAAAGTATCGCTCATAGCGTTAACACAATGAAGCAACTTCTCGCTACGCACTTGGAAGATACTATGCGGATAGAAAAATAAAAACAGATTATCAGCACAACTCCTGATCGCCAACAAGCGTTGCTAGCGTTCGTTATCGGCAACGATAACAAGACCTTTGCCGAGGCACCAGGATACCGTTCCGCCAACTTCCATCGTGATCGTGATGGCATGCATGTCATCAACTACTCACATTGGGATAGTGAGCAAGCATTTCTTAATGCAATTAATACTATGTTCAACATCCCAAATTTGACAATGGAACAAGCGAACCGGATAGCAACCGCCCAAGCAGGTGGTGTTGGACAAACAGACTTCCGCTTCTACGAGGTGGTCTTCTCGGCTCATATATAAGGCAAAAAGTCCCGATGGTTACATACCGTCTCTTTATCCATTTTGTAAACGTGTTATGAGAAAATTAGAGATTTAGAGAGGAGACATATAATGGCAGAGAACGACAAACTCAAAACAGGGGATCGTGTCGAGTGGGATACATCACAGGGCAAAACATCGGGTGAGGTGAAAAAGAAAATCACTGAACCTACCGACATCAAAAAGCACCATGTAGCCGCTTCAAAGGAAAACCCTGAATATATTGTAGAGAGCGATAAATCAGGCAAGGAAGCGGCACACAAACCCGAAGAATTGCGTAAGAAGGCAAAGAAAGATTAATCTAATCAAAAGCTATGAGTCCTGCTCGCTAGCGAGCAGGACTCATAGCTTTTGATTTGTAGAACTACCAGCGAAACGCGTAGCCGACACCACGCACTGTCTGAATCAGTTTCGGATTTGCGGGGTCTTCTTCCAGCTTTTCGCGCAACCAGCGAATATGGACATCAACGGTACGCGTATCACCTGCATAGTCGTACCCCCACACATTGTGGAGCAATTGATCGCGAGTGAGGACGGTGCCACGATTGCGTACAAGATAGGTCAACAAATCGAATTGCTTTGGTTGTAGTTCCATGTCCTGCCCTCGACAATTGACGCGCCTACCTGCAAGGTCTATACGCAGAGGTCCCGCGACCAGTTCACGACTGAGACGTGGCACCTCTTGCGCTGGCTCCTGTGCGAAGGCAAGACTTTCTGCGAGATGAGGATACTCGGCGCGGCGCAAGAGCGCACGAACGCGAGCGAGCAGTTCGCGGCGACCAAACGGCTTGGTGACGTAATCATCGGCTCCGACTTCAAGACCGACCACTTTGTCGATCTCGTCGCCTTTCGCGGTCAGCATCATAATTGGCGTTGTCTGCGTATGCGCCTCGCGCCGCAATTGCCGACATACCTCAAGACCATCCATTTCTGGCAGCATAATATCTAATATAATCAGGTCAAGTTTCTCAGTTCTTGCTGCCTCTAACGCACTGGCTCCGTCGGTTGCCGTTGTTACATGATAGCCAGCCTGCTCTAAATTGTACGCAATTGTCTCTACTAAAACCGTTTCGTCATCTACCACAAGAATGTTACGTGCCACAAACTGCCTCCAACCAGTGGATCAACCAAAACGCCCACTGATGTAGTCTTCTGTCTCTTTTTTCTTAGGACGCTCAAAGAGTTCCACTGTTGGTGAAATCTCCATCAGTTTACCACTTAGAAAGAAACCCGTGTACTGCGAGACACGTGATGCTTGCTGCATGTTGTGAGTCACAATTACAATGGTGTAGTCTTTCACCAGTTCATTGATCAATTCCTCAATTTTGAGTGTTGCGATTGGATCAAGTGCTGATGCCGGCTCGTCCATCAACAGCACATCAGGTTTGACCGCAAGAGCGCGAGCGATACACAGACGCTGCTGCTGTCCGCCAGAAAGACCAAGAGCTGAGGCATTTAAGCGATCCTTCACCTCATCCCAGATAGCAGCACCACGCAGGCTCTGCTCCACCGTTTCTTTAATATAGTTGTTCGGTTTGCCTTGCACACGTAATCCATAAGCGATATTCTCAAAGATAGACTTTGGAAATGGGTTAGGACGCTGGAAAACCATCCCTACCCGTTGACGCAACAGCACAACATCCTGACTCTTGTCGTAGATGTTTTTGCCGTCCATCTTGGCTACGCCTTCAGTACGAGAGCCAAGAATGAGGTCATTCATACGGTTGAGCGTGCGTAAAAAAGTTGATTTGCCGCAGCCAGAAGGCCCAATCAGGGCCGTGACCTGGCGTTCCCGTATCGGTATGGCAATATCGTACAACGCCTGCTTCGAGCCGTAGAAAAAGTTTAAATGCTCGACATTAATCTTATAGTTTGCATTCTCATCTATGAGAGTGCTAGCATCAACTTTCCTATGTACAAGGTCGGTGGGAGATACAGCCGGTGTATTGTTCTGAACGGTTCCCTCGCTCAGTGCTGGCTGCTGATTGGTTTGTGGGTTTTGCAGTTGTTGCACTGGTTGCGGATTGAGACGCGATGGTTCCATTGCCATCAGATTACTCCTTCTTGGTTACAGTTCTCATCTTATTTTAAGCTAATGGATACTCCTTATGCAACGGAATGGACGCATCGACGATAAGCCTATCAGCAAGAACGACCAGACGAATATACCGTCCTGCGAGTGCCTTGCTAATAAAGTAGGGGCGGCCTTCATACGAGATGTGACCACTACGCGCAACTTTGCGTGAAAAGATGTTAGCTCCCTCTGGCAGTGTAATATTTCCACTACCAGAAAATTCTGCTGAGATATTCATACTAGCGTTGCCCTCGCTTTTGCCGAACTGGTTAGAAGGATGCATATAGCATACCTCTGGAGTCACACATTATGCGGCTGTCAACCTACGTTGGATATAACGACCAATACCACGAGCAGCAAGATTTATAATTAACAGTAGAGCTATTAAGACTGCGGATGAACCAGCAGCAATTGTTGATTCTTGAGCAGAACTAAGACTACTGCTTCCTGCACCGGGTCCTGCAATAAAGTACAGATGAGTAGTCAAGGTATCACTAGCAATTAAGGGATTAAGGGTAAACACGTTTGGGGGGCTTGTCAGTCCCATCGTGAACAGCAAAGCTGCTGCCTCACCGATAATGCGTCCAGCAGTGAGAATCACACCCGTGATGATTCCTGGCAACGCCGAAGGAATAACTACGGTGCGAATCACGCGCCACCTCGTCGCTCCTAAAGCAAGCCCTCCTTCACGCAGTTCACGTGGTACCGAGGCAAGTGCGTCTCCAAATAGACGTAACCCTAAAGGAAGTCCCAAGCAGAGTAGTGTAAGCGCACCAGCGAGACGACTAAAGCCAAGATGTAAAGAACTACTAAAAACCAGGAAACCAAACAGTCCTAACACAATCGTTGGAACGCCAGCCAATGTCTCAGCAGCGAATTGAATACTCGTTACGAGCGGTCCCTGTCGTGCATACTCGTTTAGATAGATAGCCGCCGCAAGCGAGACAGGAATAAGAAATATCTCTGCAAGAATCAACACATAGAACGTGTTGAATATTTCGCGTCCAACACCTGCATCACTCGTGTTATAAAAGTTTGGGTTTATAAGGTAGGCTAATCCTTGCAGGAGCAAGTAGGCAATAACGCCTATGAAGATCACCACTACAATTGCAGCAACAATCCACAGAATTGTCGTTGCTACATTATTGCTGGTATGTAAACGTCGTACCAAGCGTGAGAGTTGTGCTACGCGCTCTTCCCTACTTTGCTCAGGTGCTTGTACCATTTGCTGGGTACTCATTTGTACACACTCCTACTAGCAAGATAACGGCTGATGCAGACAAAGATAAATGAAATGATGAGTAGCACAAATGCCAGCGTAAAGTAGGCATCGCGTGCTGAACCAAGTGCTTCACCAAAGTCGCTCGCAATCAACTGCGTCATATTGACGTTTGGCTGAAAGAAGACAAAGGGCGTAAGCAGATTCTTAGGTAAGCCACTACCAAACAGCACAAGGCTTACCGCCAGTGTCTCACCAATCGCACGAGCAGTACCCAGCACAACCGCTGTCGCCAAACCTGATGTGGCGGCAGGGATGATAGCATTACGCATCATTTGCCAGCGTGTCGAGCCAAGTGCAAGGCTTGCCTCACGCACACCATTTGGAACCGCACGGAGTGCATCAATGGAGACGCTGATAATTGTGGGCAGAATCATGATGACCAGCACCAGAATAGCCGCTCCCCAGCCAAAGCCTGCTGTCGCGCTTCCGTGTTCAAGCGGCCCTATTAAGCGTTGTAAGAAGGGAACCAGCACAACAAGGCCCAAAAAGCCAACTACGACCGAGGGCATACCAGTAAAGATTTCGATAAGTGGCTGCAATATGCGTGCTAGCCAAGGAGGGCAGAGTTCGGTGAAGAAAAGAGCCATACCAAACGAGAGAGGGGTAGCGATGAGCACTGAGAAAAAGGTAATGACGAGTGACCCTAGAATGAGACCGCCAGCTCCAAAGCTCGGTAAACCACTGTCCGATGTTGCACCTGTAGGGTCCCAGTTGCTTGTAAACAAAAAGGTGCCAACATTCGCACCTTCTCCAAAGACCTTGAATGCATTTAAGCCAACAAAAAGAAATATTCCAATAATGATAACCACGATCAGCACTGCACAAGCAGCGAACACAATACGCGCGATACGGTCTGCTGCATATGCACCTTGCGACGATCCACTTCGTGACGACTGTTGCTCTAGTTGCATAACAACACTCCTTCCTAACCACAAATATGTAGAGGCACAGTCAATCTGCACCTCTACAACTAGCAGTCGCTGTATATTAGCTTTTCGGCTGGTGAGCCTGGATTGCGTCTGCTGACATGTCACTAATGAGCAGGAAGCTAAGCTTGGTTGCCTCATTTTTGCCATCAGTACTTCCCATGTAGTCGATGAGAGCCTGACCGAGACCTGTTGCAGGTCCCTTTGTGTACATGTGCTCAATGTTCCAAAACTTGTAGGTGTTACTTTTTACCAGATCTGCAGTTGGTGCGTTCCCGTCAACGTTGACGATAGTCAATCCTGAGCCAGCTTTCTTTGCAGCCGACAATGCAGCATAACCAATTGCACCACTTGTTTGCTCTATGTTCTTGATAACTGTTCCTGTGCTATCTGTGGTCAAACTTGCAGGTCCACTGACCTTCTCAGGTCCACCAAGAATGTAGTTTTGGAATGTGCCACGTGTACCAGAGCTGGTTGGACGACTCACAACAACAATGGGTAGGCTAGGTCCACCAACCTGACTCCAGTTCGTTGTTTGACCACTATAAATGCTCTTGAGTTGAGCGGTTGTCAGGTTAGTAACGCCCGTTACCTTACTGTTCAGGACGATGGTGAAGATGACGACTGCCACCTGATGATCGACAAGATCAGCCTGACCACTCTTTTTGAAGAGATCAGAGTTACCAATTTGTACGCCACCAGACTCTACCTGAGACAAACCAGTACCACTACCACCAAGGCCAACGGTGATAGATGCGCCAGAGCATTTATTCTGATAATCTGTTGCAACTGCCTGCACTAATGGTGCCAGTGCAGTTGAACCAGAAATGTTCAATGTTCCCTGCACACAATTGTATGAGCCAGGAGTACCCGCAGTGCTAGCACTACTGCCTGTGCCTGTTGTGGCAGTGGTGCCACCACTTGTGGGAGTACTCCCACTACTGCCTGTTGAAGTGCTGCCACCGCAAGCGGAAATAATAAACATCATAACGGCCATGACTATGGCTAATACGGGCGCGATACGCCATTGCTTCGACATGAAATTCTCCTACTAATCTGAGAGCGAAACGTGAAAAATGATACAAGACATGAGAAGGGGTGTGGTTTTTCACCATGAAACACGCCTCCATGCGTTGCACTTACATTCATACAGTAACATTCACGCATTAACTATGCTTTATAGATAGGTTAAGGCAATGTTAAATATTCCTAGGGGATAGGTAGAAGACTTACCAAAATCTCATGTTACGCAAGAGGGGAAGAAAAGCAGCAAGAAAAAGTCCTGCCACTGAATAGTCAGTAATAGGAATGAGAAATATAAAAAGAAGGTTTCACGTACTGAGCTTCTAAATATACCTAAAAATGTAGAATTTCATCATAGCTGAACGAGTTGTACATCTAAACACTCGTTTAAAACCATCAGTTTTTGATGGCTTCTATATCCCTTAATCTCTCTAAAGTCTTTTTTAAGTCAAATGCATTGTTTCATGATATGCCTCTTTTATTCTTTGTGTTCAAATCCAATCCGTATTATGTGTAAAATTAATTGTTATTTAGTAAAGTATCTTGACAAATAGCAATAAAATTCTTTATAATTTGTTTATCCTATTAGAGCATCTACTTTTCATGAAAGGATTGTGTAAATGTTGTTAGTAAGGTATCGTCTTATGCTAGCACTACTCCTGGTATTGTTCGGAACTTCTCTAGTATTCTCATCTGCCGCTCATGCAGAAAGTAAGTCGTCGTCAACGGCAAGCATTAATATGAGTTGCCCTAAAGTTTTTTATCACTGGTCTTCGGGCGGGAATCAATATTGGTATCTTAACGATTGTTTGGTTCACCAGGTTGAGGATGTGTTAAATACTGTGAACAGCACTCAACTCGTTGCGGCTCTACTTAGTCTTATTCCTTCCAATGGATGGTGGGGAGCTGCCGTCAAATTCATGCTAAACAGTATACCCAGACTTCTTTCCTATGATTTATGGTTGTCGGATAGACAATGCAACTGGCGTGGAATAGTTGTTGTACAGTATTGGTGGTTGTTGTATTCTCCTCAGTTTGCCTGCCCTGCTTAGAAGAGATGGGTATAACATTAAGAACACAAAGAGAGGCTGGCTATACAGCGACGCGTATAGCCAGCCTCTCTTTGTGTTCTTATCTTTCTTCGCCGCTAAAAATTCGCACGTAGCTTTTGTAGCGTCGCTCGTCGATGTGTCCATCGTCAACAGCTTTGCGGACGGCACAGCCTTCTTCATCGACATGAGTGCAGTCTACATACTCACATTCGCCAAGATAGGGGCGGAACTCGATAAAGCAGGAGGCGAGTTCATCTGGCTCGACGTTCCATGCGGCTAACGCACGAATACCAGCAGAGTCGGCGAGCCAACCACCAATCGAGAGCGGATAGAGTTGTGAGCCAGTTGTCGTATGTTTACCTTTGCCCGTTATGTCGCTCACAAGTCCGGTTCGCAATGCCATGCCCGGCTCAATAGCGTTCACAAGCGATGACTTGCCAACACCCGATGGACCAGTGAAAAGTGTCGTGTGGTCTTTAAGCAACGAGCGTAAGTGGTCAATGCCTTGACCCGTGTGCGTACTAGTCCAGACGACAGTGTACCCCAGTTTACTATATAATTCGCTTCCATCCTCAACCTGCATACTATGTGATAGGTCAGATTTGTTGAGGCAGAGAATTGCACGCAGATTCGCTGACTCGCAGATCGTGAGGTAGCGGTCCACCATGCCAAAATGCGGTTCAGGTTGAGCAATAGCAAAGACAAGCACGACCTGATTGAGGTTGGCAAGCATTGTTTGTTGAATAACTTTTTTCGTCGTTGAGCCAGCATCGCGCCGTGAAAGTGAGCTTTGACGTGGCAATATTTCTTCAATCAAGCCCATGCCATCATCCAGGCGACGGATTTTTACGTAATCGCCGACCGAGAGTCGTGTAGGAGGAGGCGTTTCGCTGCTATCGTGATTCTGCATGCGTTCCATACGCTTGGCATAGGTTGGGTCAAGCAGAAGTTTATCGTGGCGCACACGTGTATTGCTCACGGATTTCGCGGATTGCGCCTGTGCAAAGGCTTTTTTGAGTTTGCCGCGTAGTGTGCAGCGTAGAATGCCTTCATCGGTGTGAACGTCATAGATGCCATGTGCTCCATTGAGCACAACGCCGGTAAGCGTTTCTGTCTGGTTCGTCAATGTTTTCCCCTCCAGAGGATTAAAAAACACGGTTCGTACAATCTTCTTTCATTGCTGTCTACCGTGCGAGTGAGGGGAAACGAATGGGGTTTGTGCTCTATCAGTGGATTATCGAGTTTCCCAGTAGCTCTCAAACAGGGTAGACAAGGTGCATACAAGCACAGTTGGTGATGTGATGATGTGCTTTGCCATATAAACACCTCTCTCTTACTGGACAAGCCAGGATTTCTATGCAACGCCTCTTCTTATGCAGAGCATACTCGAATGGCTGGCTTTTGTCAATGGATATACCGATTTATCAGAACATTTCCAATTATACAAACATTTTACAAATCCCTCAGACTCTTTTGAACATCTTGCGTTATAGTACCTATAGAGCAAAAAAATACGTGTTCATATTACACACTCACTTATTCTTTGTCCACGATCAGCACAAATGAGGTTAGAGCAATGTATAATTCCGATACGCACGAAGATACAACTGAGCGCGATAATCAGGCGCGCCTATTCGCATCAAATCCACATGAAGATACAACTGAGCGCGACAATCCAATGAAATTGCTAGCTCAAAATGGACAGCCAACGTATACGCAACCACCAGTTGATGCATACAACACTGCTGTGCCAACATATGCTCAAACGCAATGGCGAGAAGCACCGGGCACCGTTCCTGCACAGCCATATGCAGCACATCCTACATATAATTCGCAGACCGAGCCACGTATCCCAGTACAGCCATCACCACAACCACAACCAGTACAACGGCAGCCACGCGGACTACGGACGGGCGCGATCTTGCTTTTAACAGCATTGCTAGCACTTGTCTTTGGAACAGGTCTTTTCGCTGGCTGGCAATTTGGACGTGGTAGCGCGACAACGCCTGTTCTGACTACAACGAGTCCATCGGCGAGTGTTCCGGCTACAACAGGTGGGAGTACAGAGGCAGCACGTGAAGCAGTGATTGCAAAAGTGCAGCCAGCGGTTGTGCTTGTCACAGTGACAACAGCAAATGGAACTGCGCTCGGTTCGGGCGAAATCGTCAATAAGCAAGGCTATATCGTTACCAATAATCACGTTGTAGCTGGCGAGACTGCGATACAAGTGACGCTTTCTAATGGCACACGCGCTACTGCACAACTCACAGGAACAGACCCCGCGGACGATCTGGCGGTAATCAAAATCACTCCACCTTCGTCTAATCTCGCCGTTATAACGATTGGCGACTCATCACAACTCAAAGTTGGACAAGATGTTTTGGCAATTGGCAACCCACTTGGCAATACTCAGACCGTCACTAATGGTATTGTAAGTGCATTAAATCGTAGTGTTTCCGAGGGACAGGGTGGTGCCACTCTTCCCGACGCCATTCAGACCGATGCACCAATCAATCCCGGCAACAGCGGTGGTGCTTTGGTCGATATGCAGGGCAATCTTGTGGGTATCCCAACGCTGACCGCGATTGACCCGGAATTCAACACACCCGCGAATGGTGTTGGTTTCGCCATTCCTGCCAACCGCGTTAAGCTCGTCGTGCCACAAATCATTCAAACGGGTCAGGTGACACATACAGGTCGCGCCGTTCTGGGCGTAGGAGTTGCCAGTGTTGATGCAGCACTAGCATCACAATACAATCTTGGTATAGATCACGGTGCGCTGGTCACTAGCCTTGTGAGTGGTGGTGCGGCCGAGCATGCAGGACTCAAGACAGGTGATGTGATTGTAAAGATAGACAATACTGCTATCAATGACACTTCATCGCTGGGTAACGCCCTCATCACGAAAAACCCAGGCGACAAGGTTGCAGTAACAATCTATCGTAACGGACAACAGCAAACACTCAACGTCACACTCGGCGAACTACAGGCTTCATAAGGAAACAAAAAAGGGGCGTCGTGCAAGTTCGCACGACGCCCCTTTTTTGTTTCCTATCCTATTTTGAAGATGCCAGACGCTTCTCAGCATCCTCAAAGTCCTTCGCTGGTTCCACTCTCGTCGTTGAGGGTCTACGGCTTGCTAGCACCACACCAACAAAAAAGACGCCCCAGCCAAGGGCCATGAGGACCCAAAAACCACTTTCAAAACCCAAAACGCGTGCAACCGTACCAGCTCCTGCATTCAGCAGGTCTCCTGCTAAAATCAATACATTAGCCCACAGAATATTACTTGTACGCAGACCCGCGATATCTTGCTGGCGACGATAGAGCTTTAGACCCGAATAGATTGCCACACCCACAACGGCAACAACGCCAAGCGTGTTAATAACAATAACCGTCACAAGCCAAGGACCGGGTTGCAGAATACCAGTGCCAGGGCCAACGATCTGACTGAGTTTCTGCGTATCAACCGTTGCAAGCAAGACCAGGGCAGTCGTTGCTCCACTTAATAGGTAGAGGAACGTCAGGCAGAGTGTTGTCACACGAGGACGTGTGACAAGGGCGACACTTCCTAGACCCAACCATGCTGGTGTCAGTACACCAAGGATGTAGTAGGTGCGAAAAAGAATAATGCCGTTGTAGCTCGCAGGCTGAGCCTGCAGCATAAATACATAGGCAAGTGTCGCGACAAAAGCCATGAGCAACCCAACAAACCAATAGAGCTGATAGGAGCGATGGCGTCTAAGATATTGCCGTAGTACGACGGCCGCGAAAAGCCCTGTCACCACCACATTGATGGCGGACGAGATAAACGCAAAAGGAGTGTTCATATATATTCCTTGACCTTATATATCTACCCAGCGAAACGTAGAAAAATAGAGATGTGCTCTATAGAACATACAGAAAACTACGCAATATTGCAAGAATTTAAGTATTGTTTCTTATTGTAGGGACCACATTTATGGCGTCCAAGGCGCAATTCATTGCGCGAGTTACAGCCCTACTCTTTTCTTGAATGATCTTGCGTGATGATTGATGCAATGGTGAGGACTGCACATTGCTTCGCTCGTGCAGTGGACGCCATGAATGTGGTCCCTACGAAACCCATCAATCGAAGATTGGCAAACGCCTGTAGGGACCGATTCATCGCGTCCTCGTCGCAATCCACCGTCGAGAAGGACGCGATGAATCGGTCCCTACAGACGCCTCGCGATGAGAAATCCAATAATCCCTAGCACCACGAGCACAACGCCAATGATCTCTCGCGTTCCTATCATGTTCAGGCTGAAAAGCGTTAGCAATGCTTGAAATGGATTTTGTTGTACAGAAGTAGGTCCACCTATGTTGTGGCTGCTTGCAGATGACGGACTTTTTGTAGGCGTTTCGGTTGGTGCATCGCCCTGAGATATTCGGGGCGTAACGACTTGCGGAAGCGTTGTTTTTTCAGGTCCAACACTCGAAGTTGTACTCGATCCCCCACTAGAGGCTGTCTCTCCGCCAGCAGATAGAACTGTTCCAAAGACACCAGAGAGCAAAAAGACGATACCAAGCACTGCCGCGAGCGTACTTGCATACCTTACTACGTTGGCAGCATAAGTAGGCCATGTATTACGACGCGGAAGTGGCGTAATTGGAGCTAATGGACGTGCGGTATTTGAGACACGTGGAGTAGCGACAGGTTCCGCGATTGGTAGCGTAAAAGAGCGCGGCAATTTGGGCGGCGGCAAGGCATGCAAGAGCGCGACGATTTGTCGAAGTTCTGCTAATTGTTGCTGGCATACAACGCATGTATGTAGATGTGCTTCGGTCTGTGCCTGTTCTGCGGACGAGAGTTGTCCATCAATAAAGGCAGACAGTCGTGCTGTTGTAAGATGCTGCTCTTGTTTTGCCACGCGTATGCTCCATAGTAGATAATTTATAAGAATGTGATAAAAATTTATTCTTTGGTAAGACGATAGCGATACGGTAAAAGTTCCTTATGTGTTTGTAAATAAGAACGTAAGCGAGCGCGTCCTCGTGAGATACGCGAACGCACGGTGCCGAGTGACGCTTGTGTGGTTGCCGCCACCTCTTCGTAGGAAAGTCCTTCGATGTCGCACAACACAACCGCTTCACGTTGCTCAAGTGGCAATTCCTCCAATCCACGCTGTATCAACGCTTGTAACTCCTGATTGAGCAGTGTTTCTTCGGGGTCGCCCTCCAATCCAGTGGTTGCCAACGCGTTCAGTATGCCAGGGGCATGAGTCTCGTCATCTTCGGTAAGGGCTTCTAGCGACTCCGCTGGACGGCGACGTACACGTCGCCAATGGTCGCATGCCATATTTGAGCCGACGCGCAACAACCATGAGCGGAACGAGGAGCCGCCGCGATACGAGCCAATTCCCTTAAAGGCGGCGAGAAAGGCATCTTGAGTCACATCTGCGGCTGCATCAGGGTCGCCGAGCATGCGAAAGATAACACTATAGAGCGTCTGCTGATAGTGCAACACTAGCTGATTAAACGCATGTACGTCTCCGCGCTGGCTACGGGCGATGAGTTGCTCTTCATCGTCCAGCACGGCTTTACTCATGGCCCTGCCTCACTTCTGTCGCTATTTGCGCCAGTGTAACATATTTTGCATGATGCGGCTAGCTATGTATCGTTGACACCATTTACCATACGGGACTATAATACTCACAAGAGACACACGAAGGTAGTGTGCCACGCGTTCTGCTTCGCCGAGGAAGCAGAGGTTGACCCAATTGTTGGCCTCCTGGACGAAGCATATATTCTCATAGAGGAGTGTTTATGTCCACCACTACTGGCGCAGGACTGGAAGATGTTGTTGCAACAAACTCAAGTATCTGTGATCTTGATGGCAAGCTAGGCAAGCTTACCTATTTCGGTGTTGATATCCACGACCTGGCTCAGCACTCATCGTTTGAAGAGACCGCGTATCTACTCTGGCATGGCACACTTCCAACGCAAGCACAACTCGAAGAGCTTCGACAGCAGTTTCTTGCTCAGCGTGCATTGCCTGAACATCTTGTCGCTATCATGCGCCTGCTTCCCACCAGCACTTCTCCAATGGACGTGTTGCGGACCTGCGTCTCCGCCCTCTCTGCCTTTGATCCTGAACCCGGCGACAAATCTGATGAAGCAAATTATCGACGTGCCATCCGTCTCACTTCTGTGCTGCCAACCATCGTGGCAAGTTGGGAAAACATCCGCAACGGGAACAATCCTATCACCCCCTTACGTGACTCCAACCACGCTACTAATTTTCTCTATATGTTAACGGGAACAATGCCCGACACTTATGCCGCGCACGTCCTAGATGTTGCCCTCATCTTGCATGCCGACCATGAATTGAACGCGTCAACCTTTGCTGCACGCGTCAGTGCTGGTACGAAAGCGGATGTTTATGCATCTGTTACGGCGGCCATCGGTGCGCTTTCAGGTCCTCTACACGGCGGTGCAAACGAGCAAGTCATTCGGATGCTGCTAAGCATCGGTGAGCCTGAGCGCACCGAGTCGTACATTCATGATGCGCTGGAACGCAAAGAGCGTATCATGGGCTTTGGACATCGTGTCTATCGGACAGACGACCCACGCGCGACTCATCTACGTGCGATGTCGGAGGAATTAGGAAAACGCAATAATGATACACGCTGGTATGAGATGTCGCGTATCATCGAGAAGTATGTGATGGAGCACAAGCATCTGTACGCCAATGTCGATTTCTACTCGGCCTCAGTCTACTATTCGCTCGGCATTCCCATCGACCTTGATACACCCATCTTTGCCTGTAGTCGCACGGCAGGTTGGACCGCGCACATCTTGGAGCAGTACGCGAACAACCGTCTCATCCGTCCACGCGCCGAATATATCGGCCCAAAGGTAACTGAGTATACACCAGTTGAAAAACGGGGATAACAGTACAGCAGGAAATTTCGCATGACTGGTGCTCTGCCCCAGTCATGCGAAATTTCCTGCTGTACTGTGGACAAGCACTCTGCTGTCGGGCTATAATGGGAGTGAAAGGAACTGCTCAAAGACGAGCAGAGAGGGTATACATGCACATTCGTATTATTGGCGCACCGATGGATTTGGGTGCGGATAGACGCGGCGTAGACATGGGAGCAAGTGCTATCCGCTATGCCGGACTCAGCGATTCACTACAACGCCTTGGACACACCGTCCATGATATAGGCAATCTCGCTATTCCTCAACCAGAGAGTAAACCAGAGGGTAGTCCACATCTCAAATATCTTGATCCTATTATTCACGCATCCGAAGAATTGGCAACGCTTGTCAGTACAGCACTTGAGGAACATGAATTTCCACTGCTCCTCGGCGGGGATCATAGTATCTCGCTTGGTTCTGTGAGTGGTGTTGCACATGTCTATAAGAATATTGGCGTTATCTGGGTTGATGCACATGCGGATTTCAATACTGATGTGACAACACCATCTGGCAATATTCATGGCATGATTCTCGCCGCCCTTGCTGGTATAGGTGATAACCGCCTTACGAACGCGGGTGGTTGGACGCCAAAGATTCATAAGGAAACTATCGTCATCCTGGGCGCACGTGACCTCGACATACAAGAGCAAGAGTTGTTGCGTACACACAATATTCATGTCTTCACTATGTCAGATATAGACCAGCGTGGTATGACCGATGTGATGAAAGAAGCCATCGCTATTGCAAGCCAGAATGACAATCCTATTCATCTCAGCTTGGACCTGGACTCGCTTGATCCACGCGAGGCTCCTGGAGTCGGCACACCTGTACGTGGCGGTCTAAGCTATCGTGAAGCGCATCTAGCAATGGAATTGGTAGCGGCCTCAAAGCGGCTTGTTTCAATGGATGTTGTCGAGGTCAACCCCATTCTCGATAGTGAAAATACAACCGCCAAACTTGCAGTAGAGCTTATTCTTTCAGCATTGGGCAAGAAGATTCTGTAAATACGTCAGCATACACAGCCAATCGGGAGTATTTTCCAGGATGCCTTTGTAGGCACCCTGGAAAATACTCCCGATTGGCTGTACTCATTACCTCGTTCGTTGTCGTATACTATATTTTATACAAACAACCATCAAGAAGGAGGTATTGTGATAAGTAGCGAAGACGCCACTTATCCTAACACATTATGAACGCAAAAGAACTATTTATGAATGGCGAGTTTATTCCCGCCGAACGTGGCGTCATCTCGGTACGCACACATGGTTTCGCCTATGGCACAGGCTGCTTTGAAGGTATTCGCGGCTATTGGAACGCGGAAAATGAGCAGGTGTATCTGTTCCGACTACGAGAACATTATGAGCGGCTACAGCGTTCGTGCAAAATTCTGCAAATGTCGCTACCCTATACGGTTGACCAGTTAATTGATATCAGCACAGAATTAGTGCGACGCAATGGTCAACATGAGGATGTGTATTTACGTCCTGTGGTCTACAAAGGTGAAGAGATACTTGGTGTGCGTTTGCATGATCTTGCGGACCATTTTATCCTGACCTCTGAGCCACAAGGGAATTATGTTTCTTTGGAGGGGATGCGCTGCGGTGTTTCGTCCTGGCGTCGTCTTGATGATAACGCGCTACCTGCGCGTGCGAAGGTCACAGGTGGATATGTCAATGCGGCACTCGCCAAAAGTGAAGCACTTCAAAACGGCTTTGACGAGGCGATTATGCTCACTCACGATGGCAATGTCTCTGAGGGAAGCGCGGAAAACATCTTCCTGGTCTTCAATAACGAGTTGATCACTCCGGGCGCGACAGAAAATATTCTGTTAGGGATCACACGTGATACCGTTATCAAACTAGCACAGCGCGAGTTTGGGTATATCACACGCGAACAAAGTATAGATCGTACTGAACTCTATATTGCGGACGAAATGTTTTTGTGTGGTACGGGAGCACAAATAGCACCTGTAATCAACGTCGATCATCGGCCTATCGGTGATGGTACCATTGGTCCAATTGGGCGCAAGCTACAAGACCTCTACTTTGATGTAGTGCGTGGCAAGGTGCCAGAATACCGCGAACAGTGGTGTACTCCTGTGTATGCCAAGGTGCCTCAGCATAGTGAGGCTATTGATTAAATTCTTTATATAAAAACAAAGAGAGAACAAGCATCCCGTCTCTCTTTGTTTTTATTCCTCGCTATACTTCACCTTCAGTATCGTCTATTCGCTCCAACACACTAGAATTTCTATAAAACGCAGTAAATGGTATGCGAACACCGATACTTGTTAGCTCTATCTCATCGCTCGGTGCATATGCTTGGTACGTCCATAGATGTGATGTACGACGAAAAACTTCTATGGCTTGATACTCTGTGTCGATAAGGACGTACTCCTGAATGTATGGACATGCCTGATAGTAGCCAAATTTTTTCCCCCTATCATATGCTTCGGTAGATTCTGAGAGCACCTCGACAATAACACTTGGGAAACGTACCTCTTTTTTTCCAGTCGGCTGATCCTGCTCATTGCATGTGACCGACGCATCGGGATAAGTATATCGTTTAGAAGAGAGACGTGTTGCAGCATCAGAGTTATAGACGTAGCATTGCTTATCGGCGGTCAAAAGTGCATTTTCAAGAGCAAAACAAGCATTCAGGCTAATGCGAGAATGGTTAAGGCTGCCACCAGACATCGCATAGACGCGCCCATCTATATACTCATGCTTCACATCGTGACTGTTTCGTTCCAGTTCTCTCCACTCGTCCACACTTATTTGTTGTTGTGATGAATGGGCATTCATGAATACCTCGCCTTTTTTCGTAGCAACAATTTTCATTCGGTGCTTAGTATAATACAACGTAAGCTCATTCATCAAGGGAACGCTTTAAGCAACGGTTTAGAAGCGGTACATGCTTACCTAGTAGTTGTATATGAAGAGGCCGTATCATCAACCAGGAGCCTCCTAAAGCCTCTCACTATCTCAGCCAGTACTTGTTTATTAATGTATCATATTCGCATAGCTGTAAAAAGGCTGGCATACACAATCCAACGAGATTGTGTATGCCAGCCTTTTTATGTAAGCAATTTCAAAAAGTATTAGCGTTTTGTGTACTGTGGAGCCTTACGGGCACGCTTCAAACCTGGCTTCTTACGTTCCTTCATACGGGGGTCACGTGTGAGGTAGCCAGCTCTACGGAGGGCGAGTTTGAACTCAGGGTTCATACGCAGTAGAGCACGAGCGAGCGCATGACGGATAGCACCAGCCTGTCCAGCAGTGCCACCACCAAGAACACGAATTGTCATGTTATAGGTGTTGTCAATATCAACGGCACGCATTGGTGCTGCGATGACGGCTAGAAGCGCGTCACGCTGCCCAAAATAGGCTGACGCTGTTTTGCCATTGACTTCGATATTGCCATCGCCATTTGGGAAGAGGCGCACACGAGCAACGGCTGTCTTGCGGCGTCCCATTCCATAGTAGTATTCACCTTTAATGGTATCGACCAACGGAGTTCTCCTCTTGCTTATTTGGCCTCGGTGGTCTCAACCGATGGCTTCTTCAACAATGCCTCTGGCCCCGTCCACATTATGGGCTTTTGGGCCGCGTGTGGATGTTCGGTACCAGCATAGACCTTTAAACGTTTCATGATGTCGGCACCCAAGCGGTTGTGCATCACCATACCGCGCACGGCATGAATGACAGCACGCTCTGGATACTTACCCTCGATGGTCTGACGGAGTGTTGTCTTCTTCAAACCGCCAGGATACTGGCTATGGCGATAGTAGATTTTCTGTTCCATACGATTGCCAGTGACAGCAATTTTGTCGGCATTGATAACAATCACAAAGTCTCCCGTTGGAAGATTGGGTGTGAATGTTGGTTTGTGTTTACCACGCAGAATCTGTGCGATCTGCGAAGCGACACGACCAAGAATCTGCCCTTCAGCGTCGATGATATACCACTGAGGGTTCATATCACCTGCTCTTGCAGTATATGTCTTCATGTGTTTGTCTCTCCAAACTCTTCAGGATACTCAACTCGTACCAGACATAGCCCATGTGGTGGTGCTGCTGGTCCAGGGTGCGTTTTTTCCGCACGTTGCACAATACTCGCAAATTCATTCAGGCAGAGACGGTCCTGCCCAACCAATAGTAACGTTCCAACCATTCTGCGAACCATGCCTGTCAGGAACCCGTCCGCAGTAAAATCATAATAGATAAGACGTGCATCTTCTTCTGATCGAGTGCAACGTGCCTCTATCATGGTACGCACACAGGAATGTGGTCCTGGTCGCATCGGATTTGTCTCATCAGGACTTCGTCCAAATGCTGCAAAGTCTTTGCGCCCCAGTAAGAACTGACATGCCTCCTGCATCCGTGCCACATCGAGCGTAAGTGGACGATGATAACTGTAGCGTACACGTAGCGGTGTTGGTGCGCCATCATTCCACACGGTATAACGATAGGACCGACTCTTTGCGCTAAAACGTGAGTGGAAACGCTCTTCAGCCTCTCTCGTCCAACGCACCGCTACTGATTTCGGTAGCACTGCATTGAGTGCTCTCTGCCATACCTCAGGAGTCAAGTGCGAGTGAGTACGAAAGTTTACTACTTGTCCACTCGCATGTACTCCAGCATCAGTACGACCTGCTCCATGTATCACCGATAGTTCGCCCGAAACCTGGACGATTGCCGCCTCCAGTACACCTTGCACAGTTCGCCCATGTGCATCAGGTTGGCGTTGAAAGCCATGATACTCGGTACCATCGTACTCAATGCCGCACGCGATGTTCATGACCTACCCCTGTAGGGACCAATGTATCGCGTCCTCTTCACATGTGATTACCGAGAAGGACGCGATGAGTAATCCCTTATATTATACAAGCGCGATCTGAGCAATGTCGGCTGCATCACCTTTACGTTTACCGAGCTTGGTGATACGTGTGTAACCACCAGGTCGATTAACGTAGCGAGGCGCAAGTTCGTCAAACATCTTCTTTACAACCAGTTCGTCAGGTAGCGCACTTAAAATGGTACGACGAGCATGTAGCTCAATCACCATTGCACGATAGGCGGCTTGTAGTGCCTTCTCTGCATCGTCCTCGTTTGAGATAATGCGTAGCAGCTCCTCGCGGCGCGCTTTTTGCTTATCTTCAACGAACTTACGTCCTTTGTCAGTGAGTGGTGCTTTTAGCTGCTCTAAACGCTCTTCGTTTGTTGCGACCTGCGTCTTGAGAGAGAAGCGGCCACGACGAGCGAAGGCGAGAACTTTCTCAGCCTTGTCATCATCATTTACAATGGACTTCAAGTGTGCCTGGGCAGCGATACGGCCCTTCACAGCGGTATCAATCAACTTCTCGACCTCCGCGCGAATGGCGCGGGCGCGAGCTTCAGTTGTCTCAATACGATCATAACGGATAAGGCCAGCCATCAAGTTACGACGTGCGGAACGACGGCGTGGCTCTGGCATGCTTAAGCGATTGCCAGCAATTCTATGCCTCAACTTAATCCTCCAATTCGCCGTCGCCGTCTACAGCAGCTCCGACAGTGCTTTTCCCTGGACTGGGCAAGAAGTTTCGTTGGAGTAACCGCTCCTGTAGCTCTTGCAGACTCTTCTCACCAAAATTTCGTACACCGAGGAGGTCTTCCTCGTTCATTGAAAGCACCTGACCAACTTTTGTGATGTTACTGCGTTTGAGACAATTGTATGCACGAACAGAAAGGTCAAGTTCCTCAATAGGTGTTTCGTAAATCTTGGGCGGAATGGGCAAGCTGCTCAGAGGTGGTTTCTCGATCTCTTGCACCGTAGCGCGATAATTGGCGAGCAGTGTGAAGTGCCGCACCAGGATATCTGCGCTCTGACGTAACGCCTCATCTGGTGTGATGGTACCGTCGGTTGTTACATCCATCACAATTTTATCGAAATTGGTCATCTGCCCGACACGCGTGTGTTCAACCGTATAATTAGCCTTCTGCACAGGTGTATAGATAGCATCAACCGGAATGACTCCAATGGGCTGGTCATCTTTTGAATCGGCGGGGATATAACCTCGACCAGTCTCAACCACCAGTTCCATTTCGAGTCGCGCATTCTCGTTGTCCAGTGTAGCAATATGGAGTTCGGGATTGACGATCTCCACTGTGCTTGGGGCAACGATATCCGCAGCAGTCACCTCACGCTCGCCGCTAATTTCCAGGCGCATCGACACGGGATGGTCTGAAAAGCAACGGAGGCGCAGGTTTTTTATATTTAACACGATATCAGTCACATCCTCCACAACGTTGGGGATGTCTTGAAACTCGTGTTGTACACCCTCGATCCGAATAGAAGTCACGGCAGCACCAGGAAGTGACGAAAGCAACACACGTCGTAACGAGTTGCCAAGCGTCATTCCGTACCCCGCCTCTAACGGCTCAATATCATAGCTCGCATAATTTCCCTGTGTTTTTGTGTTTTTAATGCGAGGCAGAGCAATATCTAGCAAGGTTCTAACCCGCCTTTCTTTTTCTACCGCTCTTTAATAGTTACATATGGGTTTGATATATCACACCCTGTCGGTAGTCCAAGAGTTCTTCGTCTACTTCCAGCAAGATTAGCGCTGGTAGAATTCAACCACCATCTGCTCATCAAATGGCAGTTCGAGGTCTGTGCGCGAAGGTATGGTAATAACACGACCGCTCATCGCGTTGATATCTAGGCTTAACCAAGTAGGTACGCCCTTCTGTGCCAACAGCAATGCACGAGTCTTAAAGTATTCCAGGCCCTTGCTGCGGTCACGCAACGTGATCACATCATTAGGCTTTGCAATAAAGGATGGAATGTCTGTTTTGCGACCATTGACTGCAAAGTGCCCATGATTGACAATCTGACGAGCCTGAGCGCGTGAGTCAGCAAAGCCCATGCGATACACCAGGTTGTCCAGACGCATCTCAAGAATTTGCAGTAAGTTCTCACTGGTCTTGCCAGGACGACGTGCGGCAGCACCAAAGTGTTTGCGGAACTGACGCTCCAACACACCATAGGTACGACGTACACGCTGCTTCTCGCGCAACTGCTTTGCGTAGCCGGACTCTTTACGAGCACGACTCGCGCCATGCTGTCCAGGCTTGGTATTGCGGCGTTCAAGTGTGCATTTTGTCAAGCACTTGTCGCCCTTTAGAAAAAGTTTAACCCCCTCACGTCTGCATAGCTTGCAGACGGGGCCGGTATAACGCGCCATCTAGTTGAATCCTCCTCACACGCTGCACGTGTGACACAATGCTGTTCCCCTGATGGGTTACACGCGCCGTCTCTTCGGTGGGCGGCATCCATTGTGTGGAATAGGTGTGACATCAGTAATTGAGGTGACAGCGAGACCAGAGGTCTGCAAAGAGCGAATCGCGGCCTCACGACCGGACCCAGGACCCTTGACGTACACGTCTACCTGGCGTAGGCCATGCTCCATTGCCTTGCGTGCCGCCACTTCTGCCGTGACCTGCGCTGCATAAGGAGTGCTTTTACGCGAACCTTTGAATCCCTGACCGCCAGCACTGCCCCAGGAAAGCACGTTTCCATTGGGGTCGGTGAGAGTCACGATAGTATTATTAAATGTTGCCTGAATATGGGCATGTCCACGCGGAACAGACTTGCGTTCACGCCGCCTTACTTTGCCCGCGCCTGTTGGCTTTTTCTTGTCTGCCATGCTTACAAATCCTCTCCGACGTTACGTTACTTCTTCGCTGCGGCCTTTTTCTTGCCAGCAACCGTTCGTTTTGGTCCACGACGTGTACGTGCGTTTGTGCGCGTTCGTTGTCCACGCAATGGCAGGTTACGACGGTGACGCATGCCACGATAGCATCCGATTTCAATGAGCCGCTTGATATTCAAATCTACTTCACGGCGCAGGTCGCCCTCAACCTTGTGTTCGCGGTCAATGACCTCACGAAGGCGGTTAACCTCTTCCTCGGTCAGATTCTTTACCCTGGTATCAGGGTTAATGCGTGTTCGTTCCAGGATTTTGCGGCTCGTGGTCAGCCCAATCCCAAAAATGTAGCACAGCGAAATCTCCACGCGCTTCTCTCGTGGAATGTCAACGCCGGCGATTCTAGCCATCTTTTCCTCCAGCTTTCAGTCCTGTAAGACGATAAGAAAATGTCTTACCCTTGTTTCTGTTTATGCTTTGGATCTTTGCTACAGATCACCATCACAACGCGGTTGCGGCGGATCACCTTGCAACCATCACAACGTGGTTTTACTGAGGCTCGCACTTTCATGGTTGCCCTCCTCTGGTTTTACAGGTCACGTAGATCGTTTTAAAAGATTTATTGCGATCAATGAGACAAAACAAATTACACATCAAAACGAACGAAGGCCGAAGAATATATTCTCCAGCGACCTTCCTTCCTCACGCGGTCTATTCCCAGTCAACGGATACTCATTTAAGAGAAAAGGAATGGAGAAGGATGCTCTACTCGCTATCCCACGATCCTCACGGACTTAAGATCGCGGACGATAGGTGATGCGTCCTCGTGTCAGGTCATAGGGGGATAGCACAACCCGCACCTTGTCACCTGGCACGATACGAATAAAGTTCATACGCATTTTTCCTGAGAGGATTGCTAGAACTTCATGCTCCTCGTCGATCTGAACTTTAAACATAGCGTTAGGGAGGGCCTCAATCACTTTACCCTCTACCTCAATCTCATCCTTCTTTGCCATTAGTATCCTTTCCCTAGTAATGGGGTTAACAGAAAGTACAAAAGGGCAGCAGTGTCAACTGCTGCTGCCAACTATGAATTATAACATACTTTTTTTGAGAAGTCGAGAGGGAAAATTTATACATGTGTATTTTCCCTCTTGGCTCAACTAGCGTGTTAGAATATCGGCATCGCCCTCGGTGATTGCAACTGTATGCTCAAAGTGCGCGGCATAGGTCTTATCAGCCGAGATCACGGTCCACTCATCGGCAAGAACCTGAGTCTTTTTGTTGCCCATGATAACCATTGGTTCGATAGCAATAACCATGCCAGGCTTTAGCACAGAGTTGGGATAACCAGCCTCAACATAGTTTAGAACCTGTGGGTCTTCATGCATACTACGACCTACTCCATGTCCACCATAATTGCGGACAACCGAGTAACCCGCAGCCTCTACAAATTGCTGCACCGCTCGCCCGATGTCGTGCAAGCGATTTCCCGCACGGGCAGCCGCGATACCTCGATACAACGCATCTTCCGTCACTTTCAGGAGACGTTGCACCTCTGAGGATATCTCACCGACGGGAACAGTAATCGCGGAGTCGGCATGCCAGCCTTCGTAATTCGCGGCGAAATCCAGTGTTATCACATCACCTTCGTGAAGTACACGTTTCCCTGGAATGCCGTGAACAACTTCTTCATTTACTGACGCACAAAACGATGCAGGATAACCATGATAGCCCAATGCGCTGGACTTGGCTCCATATCGCTTCAATAACGTAGCAGCGAGCGCGTCAAGTTCTTGTGTAGTCACCCCCGGACGAACGGCGTTGCGAAGTTCCGCTAACATCTCCGCAACAATATGTCCAGTAGTCCGAATTTTCTCACGCTCTTCTTTTGATTTTATAATTACAGCCATGATATATTCTCTCGTTATTTTTCGCCATGCGTTCGTACAGCTCTCACGAGGTCTTGCTGTACCTGCTCGATTCCCTGGTTCCCATTGACCTCGGACAATTTTTGCTGTGGTCTATAGTAGTCGAGCAGACGAATTGTTTCATTGAAAAAGATGTCCAGCCGCCTTTGTACAGCATCACCACTGTCATCAGAGCGTTGGTACAGCTCGCTACCATCCTTGTCGCACTTGCCCGCCACTTTAGGAGGGTTTGTGTTTATGTTGTAAGCGTGTTGATGCGCCCGGCAAATGTATCTACCTGAAAGCCTACTCAACAAAATGTCGCGTGGAACGTTCAAATAGACAGCGACATCAATATGTCTGCCAGTCGCCACTAATCCTTCATCTAGTGCATGGGCCTGCGCTATTGTGCGTGGAAAGCCATCGAGTAGCACTCCATTAGCACAATCCGGTTGCTGAATACGGTCAAGAACCATTTTGACGGTAAGATCGTCGGGAACCAGTCTCCCTTGATCTATATACTCTTTTGCTTTGAGTCCTAACTCGGACTCTTCCTTGATCGCATCACGGAACAGGTCCCCACTAGCAACATGGGGAATGTTTAAGGCTTCTGCAAGTCTATCAGCCTGTGTTCCCTTCCCTGAACCCTGCGCACCGAATAGGATAATGTTCACGTTTTTTCTCCGGTGGAATATCGTGGGAGCGCGTCATTGCACTCAAAGCGATCCTTGCAAGGTTGCCACAATGAAGAAACTCCCGATAGGACGGTACGAGTGTGAGGCGCGATTTAACGCGCCTCTCATTATGACAAGAAGCCCGAATAGTTACGCATGACCATCTGAGCTTCAAGCTGCCGAATCGTGTCCAATACCACACCAACAGCGATGAGGATCGAAGCACTACCCAGCAATTGGTTCGCGCCTATACGTGAAAGGAACGGCAGAACCGCAACGAGACCGAGGAACAGTGCTCCCGCTAACGTAATGCGATTAAGGATAGCATACAGATATTTGCTGGTCGGCTCACCAGGACGATAGCCTGGAATGAACGCGCCCTGCTTCTGCAAGCTCTCCGGTATGTTCTGCTGCTGCCACACGACATAGGCATAGAAGTATGTAAAGGCCACTACCAAAACAAAGTAGATAAGCCAGTACCACCATGTACTTGTATTCACAACATATGTACCGATAAACGAAGCTATCTGACTCAACCAAGGTGTTGTGCTTGCTGTAAGATACTGCGAAAGCACAGCAGGGAAGATGAGCATCGATTGGGCAAAGATGAGCGGAATCATACCCGCGCTATTCACCTGCATAGGAATGTATGTTGTCTGGGCCGAGCCAACCAGCATACCACGTCCTACCTGTCGTTTTGTCGGATATTGTACAGGAATACGTCGTTGCCCCTGATAAATGTATACAACGCCAAGAATGGTAATCAGGCCAATGATGAGAAAGACCGCAATGCTTACTACACCACCGCCAGTGCCACCACTTGATGTAGTGGCTAGATAGCCTGATTGCACAAATCCGGGCAAGCGACTTACAATGCCAGCAAAGATGATAATCGAGATACCGTTGCCGATACCATTCTCCGTAATCAATTCACCAATCCACACCAAAATCATTGTGCCAGTGGTCAAGGCGATCAAAATCGAGAATGTCTCCAATGCATATTGAGGATCAACGAGACTGAAATTTTGCAATACGCCAGCTTTTTGAAAGATCGCGCATTGTCCTAACGCTTGCAGAAGAGCCAACGGTACGGTAATAATACGTGTGATCTGGCTAAAACGTAGACGGCCAGCTTCACCTTGCATTGATAGGTTTTGTAACGCTGGAATGATCGGTTGCAACAACTGCATCACAATGGTTGCGGTGATGTACGGGTAGACTCCAAACGCGACAATGGAGAACGTCTGCAATGACCCGCCTGAAAAGACATCGAGCAGACCAAGCAACTGACCAAGGTCCTTGCTTTTGCTACTACTAGAAAAAAGACCGAGTAGTGTAGTTTTCTCTGCCGCCGTTAGGGGCACCGTGATGTGTGCGAGAACGCGGAACACCAGTAGCATCGCTAACGTGAAGAGAATCTTATTGCGTAGATCAGGAACGGTCCAGATACTTCGCAGTCGTTCCCACATAGAAGACTCCTTCTACAATCGCATTTGACATATTTTTCTTCATTCTTTACCAAATAGATGGTATAGACGAGAACATACAGAAAAAATACTATGTTGCACTACAAAAAGGAATATATGCACTATATCATACGAGCCAAGTGTCAGAGAGTTCTACTCTCTGACCTCTTGGCTACTTTTCTAGCTCTCTTGTGGTGGAGTTGTTGGTGCCTGTGTCGCATCGGTAGCAGAAGCTGTTGGTGCATCTGTTGCTTGAGCGGCTGGGGCGTTTTTTTCCACCTTCTTACGCTTGGTCTTCTCGTATGTTCGCACTGGAATGATCTGAATGTTGCCACCAGCAGCTTCGATCTTTGTGCGAGCACCTGCCGAAACCTTGTGAGCGTGAATAGTCAAAGCGCGATCCAGTTCACCATCGCCAAGAACCTTAACTAATCCGCGCCCCTTTGCTGGCGTCATTAAGCCGGCAGTTACCAGATCTTCGGGCTTGATCTCCGTTATCTCGGTGCCAAACAATTCGAGGTCGGCAATGTTCACAACGGCGTAGTTATCGCGGAAGGCGGTGTTACTATTGCCAAGACCGCGCTTAAAGCCCAAGCGTTTGGAGAGTCGCGTCTGACCACCGTTAAATGCGCGATGCACTTTACCGCCAGTACGTGCTTTCTGTCCCTTTGTACCGCGTCCTGCCGTTTTGCCACGACCGGAGCCATGTCCACGACCAACACGCTTTTCATCTACACGCGAACCAGGAGCGGGTCGCAAATCAGAGAGTTTCACTGACGATCTCCTCTACCTGCAACAGATGAATCACTTTGCGAACCATGCCGCGTATTGCGGGGTTATCATCATGTTCCACTGTACGCTGAAGCTTACGTAAACCAAGTGCTTTAATTGTTTCTTTCTGGTCTTTTGGGTAGCCAATAGAGCTTCGCACCCATTTTATGCGTAGTTTTGCCATTATTGTTTTGCTCCTATCGACGGCGTTCGCCGCCGCCACCGCCACCACGACGGTCGCCACTACCCCCACTACCGCCGCCACGACGGTCATTCGAGCCGCCAGAATTGCCACCGCGACGGTCGCCGCCGCGATCATTGCGGTCCCCGCCGGACCTGCGGTTAGAGGTTGCGCGAGTCTCACGCGCCTCTTCTTCGCGCGCGGCACGCAGTGCGGCCGCTTGCTCTGCAGCATTAGCATTTGCGATGGTGATACGTTCTGCTTGCTTCTTCCCGACGATATCGACGACAGTTTTGCCGCGACGAAGGGCCTCGGTATCTGGCGAACGGAGTTCACGTAATGCTTTGAGACATGCCTGCACCGTGTTTGCCTTGTTAGTGCTTCCAAGCGTCTTGGTAAGGATATCTCTAACACCAGCAGACTCCATCACCGCGCGCACTGCTCCACCAGCGATAACACCAGTACCAGGAGCGGCAGGTTTGAGCAGAACTTCAGAGGCACCGAAGTTTGTCTTCACCATGAATGGAATTGTTGTTCCTGCCAAAGGCACCTGCATCAGATGCTTCTTGGCGTCCTCAACACCCTTACGAATAGCCTCGGTGTACTCGCTTGCCTTGCCAAAGCCGAAGCCGACAAAGCCATTGTGATCACCAACAACTACCAGAGCGCGGATGCTGAAGCGACGACCGCCTTTGACCACCTTGGAGACGCGGCTGACTTCAACCACTGTCTCTTCCAGGTTTAGTTTTGTAGCGTCTATTCTTGCCATTGATCCTTTTCCTTTGCAGTCCTAGAAGTCCAGGCCCGCTTCACGAGCACCTTCAGCTAACGCCGCGATACGTCCGTGGTATGCATAACCACCTCGGTCAAAAACAACACGATTGACGCCCTGCTCTTTTGCACGTTGCGCCACAAGTTTGCCTACTTCTCGTGCCAAGGCAACTTTTCTGTTGTTTGCAATTGCCACCAGAGCCTCAACAGGTGTCTTTGCTTCGCCCTTTGGAGCGGCAGGAAGATTAACCTTTGGAGCAACTTGCCCACCAGCTTTACCACCCTTTTGTACGGTGCTTTTGGCCGGTGCCGCTTTAGGACTCTTAGGCTTGCTAATTGGTAGAGCATCGGTTGCAGCATCAACAACGGACTGAACAGCACCACCAACGCGTTCAAGTAATGTTGGTTCTTTTGTCTCTTCTTGCTGCTGTTCCGGCTGTGCTGGCTTGAATGAGCGGAGACTCTCTTCAAGAGATGAGGCCGCAACAAGCGTTCTACCAGTTGTATCGTCGATAACCTGAGCGTAGATATGCTGCCCACTGCGGAAGACATTCAAGCGCGGACGCGCCTGTGAACCTACCAAGTGGTTTCTCATACGCTGGTGCCGCCGCAGCCGTGCCTGATTTGCATGAAATCGTTTAATCATAGTTCAAGGAGCGAAAGTCTGTCTGTACAGCTTTCACTTCTCCCCTTTCGTTTACTGAGCGATGAAGGGAGGACTTGGCGAGACACGTGGTCGGCACTACGTCTCTCTTGACCTCCCTATGATACATGGAATACATCAGGGCGCGATAAATCGTACCCCTATATACATCCTCGCGCCACATGTTATGTCGCACGAGAGTGTAATGAATTAGGCTCCTACTTCTTTTTGCCGCCAACTTTACCAGCTTTACCGGCTTTACGACGGACGACCTCACCTGTGTAGCGAATGCCTTTGCCCTTGTAGGGTTCTGGTTTACGGACGTTGCGAATGACCGCTGCGACCTGTCCAACCAGTTGCTTGTCGATGCCGCTTACGCTAACTCTTGTAGCCTTTGTTGCGGCATCAACACCATCCACGGAGAGTGAGATACCAGTGGGTGGTTGCACTTCTACCGGATGGGAGTAACCCACCTGGATGACCAAGTTCTCGCCCACTTTAGCGGCGCGATAGCCGACGCCATGAATTTCCAGTTGTTTGGTGAAGCCGGTTGTAACGCCGAGAATCATGTTGTTGACCAATGTACGGTACAAACCGTGTTTTGCCTTGTGCTCTTTACTGTCCGAAGGTCGAGTTACTGACAGTGTGCCATCTTCGAGTTTCAAGGTCAGGGCGGGATCAACCTGCTGTGAAAGCTGGCCTTTCGGTCCCTTCACTGTAACCAAGTTCTCTTCGGTCCAGTTTACCTGTACCTTTGCTGGCACTGTGATCGGAGCGCGTCCAATACGAGACATGCAATCCCTCCTGTCTACCAGACGTAGCAGACGACTTCTCCACCGAGACCCTGATGGTAGGCACTGCTACCAGTCATGATACCCTTTGGCGTCGATACAATAGATATCCCCAAACCGCCACGGACGCGAGGAATATCGGAACGCTTTGAGTAAACACGTAAGCCGGGTTTGCTGACGCGCTTCAAGTTTGTCAGAACCGGTGTCTTCTCCGCGTAACGTAAGGTGATACGAATTGTTCCTTGGGGGTTGTCTTTCAGGATTTCAATGTCCTTGATGTAACCCTCTTCTTTTAGCACACGTGCGATAGCCAACTTCATTTTCGACGCTGGAATCAATACGCGTGTGTGCCGTGCTGTGACCGCATTGCGAATGCGCGTAAGCATATCCGCAATTGGATCAGTCATATTCATGGAATGCCTCCACAATCCGAAGTACGAAAACAGAAATAGCATTCGTGTTTTCGCCTTTTCGCTTTCGCCTTTTCAAAGGGCAAAACTAGTAATTTTAAAGCGTTTCGCCCTTCCCCATCACTGGGCTTACCAACTCGATTTTGTTACACCGGGTAACTCGCCACGAGACGCGCGCTCACGGAAACAGATGCGGCACAGGCCGAACTTACGCATATATGCGCGTGGTCGTCCACATATCTGACAGCGATTATGTTGCTGTACCTTGAACTTGGGCGTGCGCTTAGACTTTACTATCATTGATGTTTTTGCCATTGTCGCCCTCCAGCGTTACTTCTTAAAGGGCATGCCCAAGAGTCTGAGCAGCCGTCGTCCCTCTTCATCGGTGCGAGCCGTTGTAACAATGCTCACTTCCATGCCACGGACCTTATCGACCTTATCGTAGTCGATCTCTGGAAAGACCAGTTGTTCGCGCAAGCCAAGCGTATAGTTGCCACGACCATCAAATGCCTCAGCGGATACGCCCTGGAAGTCACGGATACGTGGCAACGCAGAGTTGATGAGTTTGTCAAGGAACTGGTACATGCGCTCGCCACGTAATGTGACCATACATCCAATTTGCATACCTTCGCGCAATTTGAAGGTCGCAACGGAACGCTTGGCACGTGTGATGACTGGACGCTGACCAGTGATGAGCGAGAGGTCTCCAACGGCTGCATCCATCGCCTTCGCGTTTTGGATGACCTCACCCATACCAATATTTATGACGACTTTATTGAGGGTTGGTACCTGCATCGGATTAGTGTAGTTAAAGTCCTTTTGCAGGGCAGGCACGACCTCTTGTCGATACTTCTCTTTTAATCGTGATACCATGACGTTTAACTACTCCTCGTCCGGTCGGTGCGGTCTGCAATGATCTTTTCGCATTTCTTACACACACGTACAGAACGGACCTTTTTGTCATCCCCAAGGGGACGCCGCTCATGACCAACGCGTGTCGGCTGACCACATTCGGTACATTTGAGCATGACATTGGAGACATGCAATGGCATGGCCTTCTCAATCACGCCGCCCTGACGGGTCTGGCCTTGCGGACGAATGTGTTTTTTCACCACGTTAAGACCTTCAACAATCACTTTGTTGGCCTGTGGCATCGCCCGCGACACGGTTCCTTCCTTCCCCTTGTCTTTGCCAGTGATAATCAAGACGGTATCACCCTGCTTGATGTTCAGCTTAGCTAAGTGAAGAGGCTTCTTCTCTTTTTGTTTTACTGACATTTTCTTCCTCTATGGTATGGAGTTCGTTGAACTCCACCATCGCTAGAGCACTTCAGGCGCGAGCGAAATGAGGCGAGAAAAATTCTTCTCTCTCAATTCGCGAGCTACGGGTCCGAAGATACGTGTGCCGCGTGGGTTGTTGCCAGCGGCAAGAATCACGGCTGCGTTCTCGTCGAAGCGGATGTGCGACCCATCGGGCCGCGCATACTCTTTAGAGACGCGGACGATCACGGCGTCTACCACGTCGCCCTTTTTGACCTGTCCATTTGGCGAAGCCTGCTTTACAGAGGCTTTAATGATATCTCCTACCGTCGCATAACGCTTGGCGGAGCCACTGATGACACGAATACACATGATTTCTTTTGCGCCCGTGTTATCGGCGACTTTTAGACGGCTTTCTACCTGAATCATCTGACGCTCTCCTTATTCTGCTTCAGCCTCATCGGAGGAGTCTGTCAGAGCGGGGTCAACGTCTGCCAATAACTCTTCGACGGGAACGATACCGCTACCGCGCCTGATGATTTCGACAAGACGCCAGCGTTTCAGCTTGCTGATGGGAGGACACTCTTCGATGCGAACGGTATCGCCTATCGTGCAAGTATTCTCTTCGTCATGAGCATAAAAACGCTTTGTCTGCTTATAAGTACGCTTATAGATGCGGTGCTTCTTTAGGGACTCGACGATAACAACAATCGTCTTGTTCATTTTATTGCTTACTACACGCCCAACCTTTTGTTGATGACGGGGTGCCGCCTTCGCTGGCGTTTGTGCTGCTGCTTGCTGTGTCATTATTCATTCTCCAACTGTGTAAGGCGATGCATCAAGCGAGCAATATCTTTACGCGTCTGCGTAAACATACGGTTGTTCTTCACTTCGCCACGCTGTTGCTGCAAGCGGAGATTGAACAGTTTGAGTCGCAGGTCTTTGAGTTCGCTCTGTATCTGAGCTTCGGTGTACTCTAGCACCTGTTTGCGACGTTCACTAACTTTCGACACTTTCCGCCTCCCCTCTGGTAATAAAGCGTGTTTTGACGGGCAACTTGTGACCGGCGAGACGAACGGCCTCTTTTGCGATCTCTTCGCTGACGCCACCAAGTTCAAAGATGATGCGACCGGGTTTGACGACCGCGACATAGTGATCGACCGCGCCCTTACCGCTACCCATACGGGTTTCGGCTGGTTTAGCGGAGACTGGTTTATCAGGAAAAACGCGGATCCAGACTTTACCACCGCGCTTCATAAAGCGGGTAAGCGCGATACGAGCGGACTCGATTTGGCGCGCTTCCATCCACACAGGCTCAAGAGCCTGTAAGCCGAAATCACCGAAGGCAAGGGTGTTGCCGCGATGGGCTTCACCCTTCATGCGACCGCGATGTTGTCGGCGGTATTTTGTACGTGACGGTGCCAATAACATGAATTGAAACTCCTCTACTCGCTCTGAGTAGCACTAGCATCCTCTGCTGGTGCGGCTGGTGGCGGCGTCGGTGCAACAGGTTGCTGTGTCTGTGGAGCATCGTTTACCACTGGCGTCTGAGTCACTGGTGCTTCATTTACCACTGGTGTTTGGCTCACTGAAGCCTCGTTCACCACTGGAGTTTGAGTCACTGGTGTCTCGTTTACCGCAGGCGTCTGCTCAGCACGGGGTTGGCGGTCTCCCTGTGGTCGGTCTCCTTGCGGACGCGGACCACGATCTCCTATTGGACGTGCTGGTCTGTCACCCTGTGGACGTGGACCTTGTGGTCGGTCTCCTTGCGGACGCGGACCACGATCTCCTATTGGACGTGCTGGTCTGTCACCCTGTGGCCTATCACCTTGTGGACGTGGACCTTGTGGTCGGTCTCCTTGCGGACGCGGACCTCTGTCCCCACCTTGTGGGCGTGGACCTCGGTCTCCCTGTGGTCGGTCTCCTTGCGGACGCGGACCACGATCTCCGCGAGGGGCACCACCATCATTTGGACGGCGGTCTCCACCACGACGATCTCCACTCCGTCCACCATCTCTTGATGGGAACGCGGGTTGCTGCTGCTGCACGGTCTCCTGCTGAATATCGCCAAGTTCTCGGCGTTTGTTAGGCAGGATATCGCCTCGATAAATCCATACTTTGATACCGATGACACCAAAGGTTGTGTGTGCCTCTACCAAGCCGTAGTCAATGTCGGCACGCAATGTATGCAGAGGAACTTTGCCCTCAACCTCTTTCTCGGTACGTGCAATTTCTGCACCACCAAGACGTCCACCAACAATAACCTTGATGCCCTTTGCGTTGGCGCGCATTGACTTCTGAACAGCTTGTTTCATCGCGCGACGGAACGACACGCGCTTCTCTAACTGCTCGGCAATGCCACGACCTACCAAATACGCGTCTAGCTCCGGCTGGCGAATCTCGATGATGTCCAGACGAACACGTTTCTTGGTTTTGCTTTCCAGCGATGCCTTCAGTTTCTCAACCTTTTCACCGCTCTTACCAATGACGATACCAGGCTTAGCTGTGTGAATCTTCACCAGTACTTGATTGGCGGCGGCTCGCTCGATCTCGATACGGGAGACCGAGGCATTGAACAGGTCTTTATTGATTGCCTTACGGATTAAAAAATCCTCGGCAAGAACATCCTTGTAATCACGCTCAGCATACCAGCGTGATTGCCAGCCTTTAACGATGCCGAGCCTGAACCCTGTTGGGTGTACTTTGTGTCCCAAAAGTGTTCTCCTTCCTAACGAGCGGCTCGGTCAGCCGGATCATCTGAAACAATGACAGTCACATGGCAGAAGCGGCGCAGAATACGAGCAGCTCGACCATGAGAACGAGGTTTCACACGCTTAATCCGAAATGAGTCATCCGCCATAATATTGAGAATATAGAGTCGATCTGGATTGAGATTATAGTTATTCTCCGCGTTTGCTGCCGCAGATGCCACCACTTTGCTTACGGGTGTGGCACCAGCTTGTGGCATGAATTGAAGAATAGCCAGAGCCTCATTTACCCGAAGCCCTTTCACCGCGTTAGTGACCAGACGCATCTTACGCGGCTGAATGCCAATGTCTCTTGCAATAGCCCTGACTTGCATTTTATACCTCTAATAATAGGTGCGATATATCGGGTGTGATATATCGCACCCCTACATTGGGCGTGATACATCAAGCCCCTAGCGTACCGACGTAGTTTTCTCGTTCTTGCCACCCGCATGACCACGGAAGTGGCGTGTGGGTGAGAATTCGCCTAGTTTGTGACCGACCATATTTTCGCTGACATAAACTGGCACGTGAATCTTTCCGTTGTGTACACCGATGGTCATACCGACCATCTCCGGGAAGATCATTGAGGCTCGCGACCAAGTTTTGATCAAACGACGGTCGCCGCTTCTCCTCATGACCAGAATTTTCTTTCTGAGCGAAGGATGAATATATGGTCCTTTTTTTCTCGAACGCGACATTATTTTCTCCTACCTGCATTGCGACGACGGACAATGAAGTGGTCAGTTCTCTTGTTATTACGAGTCTTAAAGCCAAGTGCAGGTTTGCCCCAAGGGGTCTGTGGCTGCCCACCAATAGGTGCGCGACCCTCACCACCACCATGTGGGTGATCGTTCGGGTTCATAGCCGAACCACGAACCGTTGGACGACGACCCATGTGTCGTGAACGTCCAGCCTTACCAATACTCTGGTTTTCGTGATCGACGTTTCCTACCTGTCCAATTGTCGCCATGCATAGGATGTTGACGTTGCGTTGCTCACCTGAAGGCAGACGGATGAGCGCATAGTCGCCCTCTTTTGCCATCAGTTGGGCACCCACACCAGCACTACGGACCATCTGACCGCCACGTCCTTTTTCCAACTCGATGTTGTGAATGGTCGTACCAGTGGGGATGTTCTTTAGTGGAAGCGCATTACCAACGCGGATATCCGCATCTGGACCCGCTTGTACACGATCCCCAACTTTTAGTCCCACAGGTGCCAGAATATAACGTTTCTCGCCATCTACATAATGCAAGAGTGCGATACGCGATGTACGGTTTGGATCGTACTCGATGGCTGCTACTCGTGCTGGCACATCCAGCTTATTCCGTTTGAAGTCGATGATGCGATAGGCACGCTTCTCACCGCCGCCACGGTGACGGGTTGTGATTTTGCCCTGATTGTTGCGTCCCGCGTGCTTGTTCAGCTTCTCGGTAAGCGACTTCTCTGGCCTTGTCTTTGTGATCTCCTCGAATGTCGAAACAGACATGCCGCGACGCCCAGGAGACGTTGGTCGATACTGTCTAATTGGCATAGCTCAATCCCCTACCTTACGCCTTCAATGCGTCGATTGTCTGGCCCTCTCGGAGTGTGACAATCGCCTTCTTCCACTCACGCGGCTCTACGGGCCGGGGAGCGGAACCTTTTCGTCGAATCATCTTCGTTTTGCCAGGCATGCGAATCATGTTGACTGAGACAACCTTCACTTTAAAGATGGTCTCAACGGCTCGGCGCACATCAATCTTGTTAGCGTTCACCGCAACCTTAAAGGTATATTTATTCTGCTCTTGCAGTTGTACCGTCTTTTCGGTTACGAGACCTTGACGCAGAATTTCTGTAATTTCCACAGTTCTCTCCTCTATGCTTCGCTCTCGGTTGATGGCGCTGCCGGTGTCTCTCCATCCTCAGAGGTGGAAGGAACGAGCGGCAATGTCTCACCCTGAGCAGGTGCAATTAGTGGCTCTGTCGTCAAAGGTGCGCTACTCGCTGTCACAGGGGGAGTGGTGCTCTCCTCTGTAGCATCAAAGATTTGCTTCGTGGCATCTTCTGCGCTCAAACCTTCGCCAAAGACGAGTTCGAGCCAACGCACGGTCTTGACTGGCATAATGACATAATCATGCTTCAGCAACTCAATTACGTTGATAGAGGCCACATGCTGCACCTTCGCCAGAGGAATGTTACGCGTTGACAACACGACATTCTCATCACGCTGAGGCAACATCATCAGTACGCGCTTTCCAGCAGTTGGCAACTGAGCGAGAAGCTTCAGCATACTTTTCGTGCTGGGAGCCTCCATGCCAAGTTCGTTGACCACAATCAGGCTTGCGTTCGCTACCTTGTCGGACAACGCGGAGCGAATGGCAAGACGGCGCATCTTCTTTGGCACATCGTGATGATATGGGTGAGGTCGTGGACCCCACACAACACCACCGTGACGGTATTGTGGAGCGCGGGTACTACCCTGACGGGCGTTACCTGTTCCCTTTTGTTTGTATGGTTTTCTACCACCACCCGACACTTCACTACGAGTCTTAGTTGAAGCATTTCCCTGGCGACGGTTCACCAGTTGTGCGGTGACAACCTGGTGCAATACCGAAACGTTAGGGGTAACTCCGAACACCTGCTCGCTGAGTTCGAGGTCTTGTACGGCTTCACCAGCCATGTTATATACTTTAGTCGAGGGCATTTCGGTTTACCTCATCACATGCTTCTTGACCGTGAGCAAACTGCCGTTGGCTCCGGGGACGGACCCCTTGACCACGATCAGATTGCGCTCAGGATCAGCCTGAACCACTTGTAGTTTCTTCGCGGTGACGCGCACATTGCCCATACGTCCAGCCATACGCGTTCCCTTGAGCACACGGCCTGGGGTTGTACCCGAACCGATTGAGCCTGGTGCGCGATGACGGTCTGACTGACCATGTGTCTTTGGGCCACCTTTAAAGCCATGCCGCTTGACACCACCTTGGAAGCCTTTACCTTTTGTGGTTCCAACAACATCAACCGCTTCGCCAATCGTAAAAAGACCAGCGTCGAATTGTGCGCCGAGTTCGATCTTCTCAGGCGTCGTGCCTCTTTGTAAGCCAACCTCGCGTACCACCTTGAATGGTCCAAGTTCTGGCCCTGGGCGGCGCTGACGGTTTGCCTGTACTTTTAATAGGCGCTGAATTTGCTTGCTAGCTTTCTCTGTCGTTGTTTCCGCAGAGGTCTCATTTGTTGTTTCTCCTGCGGTTGTGCCAGCATCAGCCTTAGCCTTTGTGCGCTCACCTTGCTGATGTGTCTGCAATGCTTTGCGCTGTCCCTTTAGTAAGGGAAGGCTATGACCCAGGTGTCCTAATTCAGGACGCGTCGAGTGCTTATTTGTTGTCTGCTCGAAGCCAATCTGTACGGCTTCGTAGCCGTCGTTTGTGACGGTTTTGATCTGTGTTACAAAGCAGGGGCCGACCTCAATGATTGTCACAGGTACGACAGTTCCATTAGGACCAAATACCTGGGTCATGCCGATCTTTCTGCCCAATAATGCATCTAGCATATCTTCTCCTCTCTTCAACTGTATGCAGGTGTGATACGTCACACCCATACAGGCAAATGGAGGGTGTACGGGTTTGATATATCACACCCATTCCCACCCAACATCCCCGTTACAGTTTGATTTCGATATCCACGCCTGCGGGCAGATTCAAACGTGTCAGGGCCTCAACGGTTCGGTTCGTCGGATCAATGATATCAATCAAGCGCTTGTGTGTACGGATCTCGAATTGCTCACGAGAATCCTTGTGAACGAACGGTGATTGCATGACCGTAAATTTATCAATCTCTGTTGGTAGAGGTACCGGACCTGAGACGCGTGCGCCTGTCTGCTGAGCAGTATCCACGATCTGCATCGCCGACTGATCCAGAATACGATGGTCGTATGCTTTCAGCCGAATGCGGATACGCTGTTTTGTTCCTGTCGCCATTTTTCTCTCCTGATACGGGTGTAGGGTCGCATGTATACATGCGACCCCAAAAGCCTAGTTTTCGATCTTGGTGCAGATACCCGCACCCACAGTACGACCACCCTCTCGAATGGCGAACTTCACGCCCTCTTCCATCGCTACCGGCTGAATTAACTCCACCGTCATCTCGATGTTGTCTCCCGGCATCACCATCTCCACTCCCTCCGGCAACTTGATCGCTCCCGTCACGTCCGTCGTGCGAACGTAGAACTGCGGACGATACCCGTTGAAGAACGGCGTGTGACGGCCTCCCTCTTCCTTGGACAGCACATACACCTGCGCCTTGAACGTCTTGTGCGGCTTGATGGACCCCGGCTTCGCCAGCACTTGCCCTCGCTCGATGTCCGCGCGCTCAATACCTCGTAACAGACACCCCACGTTGTCGCCTGCCATCCCCTGGTCCAGCGTCTTCTGGAACATCTCCACGCCCGTGACCACGACTGTGCGCGTCACTTCTTGCATTCCGATGATCTCCACGTTCTCGCCCACCTTGACGATGCCACGCTCGATACGTCCCGTTGCCACCGTGCCGCGACCCTTAATGCCGAACACGTCTTCCACTGGCATCAAGAACGGACGGTCTGTCGGACGCGCTGGCGTCGGAATGTAGCTATCCACCGCATCCATCAACTCCCAGATGCTCTTGGCCGCTTCGTCGTTGCGCGACAGGTCACCCTTGCTCTCCAACGCTTTGAGGGCCGAGCCACGAATGACCGGCACGTCGTCGCCGGGGAACTGGTTCTTGCTGAGCAACTCACGCACTTCCAGTTCGACCAACTCCAACAACTCTTCGTCGTCCATCATGTCCACTTTGTTGAGAAACACCACCATCGCAGGCACTTCCACTTGACGCGCCAGCAACACGTGCTCACGGGTCTGGGGCATGGGGCCATCAGGCGCGCTCACCACCAGGATCGCTCCATCCATCTGGGCGGCTCCGGTGATCATGTTCTTGATGTAGTCGGCGTGTCCTGGGCAGTCCACGTGGGCGTAGTGCCGTTGCTCGGTCTCGTACTCCAGGTGGGCAATCGCGATCGTAATACCACGCTCGCGCTCTTCAGGAGCTTTGTCGATCTGGTCGAACGCGGTGTACTTGTTGGAGTTGCTCATGGTGGCCAACACCTTGGTGATGGCGGCGGTCAGGGTTGTTTTGCCGTGGTCGATATGTCCAATCGTGCCCACGTTGACGTGCGGCTTATTCCGCTCAAATTTCTTCTTTGCCATTTTCTTCCTCTTTGGTATAAAGTTGTGCATCCTCCGCTTGTGGCGAAAGGCACAGTAAAAGATACTGATGCTCAGGCGGCCTGTTCCCTGATTCGGCACTGAGCGTGTTTAAGCTAGACAGCGCAAAAATTACACATTTTGCATTGTGTTTTTATGAGGAGGAGAGACCTGATATGTATCAGGTCTCCTATACCTGCATGATTTAGACCAACACGATTTTAGCGAGAGGCTTTCGCCGAAATCTCCTCGGCGATTGCTCTTGGCACGGGATCGTAGTGATCAAACTCCATCGAGTAGTTTGCTCGCCCGCTTGTCATAGAACGGAGTTCATTTACGTAGCCGAACATCTCGGAAAGGGGTACATATCCCCGCACCACATGTTGCACACCACGGCTTTCCATGCCCAGGATTGTTCCTCGGCGTCCGTTAAGATCACCGATAACAGTTCCATAAAATTCCTCTGAAGTGGTGACTTCCACCAACATCACAGGTTCTAGCAGAATCGCGCCTGCCTTACGTGCAGCCTCTTTAATCGCTATTGAACCAGCGGTTTTAAAGGCCATTTCGTTCGAGTCAACATCATGATAGGACCCATCATACAGGGTTGCCTTCACGTCGATCATTGGGAAACCGGCGATGATGCCGTTCTCCAATGTCTCCCTGATGCCGTTCTCGACAGGTTTGATATATTCTTTTGGAACGGTACCGCCAACAATGGCATTGACAAACTCAAAGCCTTTGCCGCGCTCGTTTGGCTCCACTTTAATCCACACATCGCCATACTGACCATGACCGCCTGTCTGTCGAACATGCTTGCCTTGTGCCTGTGCTGGCTTTGTGATGGTCTCGCGGTAAGCGACTTGTGGTCGGCCTACGTTCGCCTCAACCTTAAACTCACGGAACATGCGATCTACGATAACGTCCAGGTGCAACTCACCCATACCAGCGATAATGGTTTGACCACTATCAAGGTCGGTGTGCATTTGGAAGGTCGGGTCTTCTTCCGCTAGTTTGTTTAGGGCAATAGCCATCTTGTCCTGGTCAACGCGTGTCTTCGGCTCAATGGCAATCTCAATCACCGGCTGAGGGAAGGTAATCGATTCCAGGATGATCGGCTTCTGAGCATCAGAGAGTGTATCACCTGTGAAGGTGTTACGCAAGCCCACTGCTGCACAGATGTCACCAGCACGAATCTCGTCGATATCTTCACGATGGTTTGCATGCATACGCAGTAAGCGGCCGATACGCTCTTGTTTGCCCTTAGTGCTATTTTCGGTAGCAGAGCCTTTAGTGAGCATACCCGAATAGACGCGCAAGTACGAAAGACGCCCGACGAATGGGTCGGAAACAATCTTAAACACCAACGCGCTGAACGGAGCATTGTCGTCAACGGCGCGTCCCTCTTGCTGCTCTGTATCAGGGTTGATACCGACTGGTGCTGGAATATCGAGTGGCGATGGCAAGTACGCGACTACCGCGTCAAGCATTGCCTGCACACCCTTATTCTTAAGCGCAGTACCACATAGCACTGGAACTAATGCATTCGCAATAGTTGCTTTACGCAGAGCTACGATTAACTCTTCTTTTGTGATCTCTTCGCCTTCGAGATACTTGAGAGTCAGTTCTTCGTCAGTCTCAGCAACACGCTCAATGAGGTACTCACGATGCTGTTTGTACTCCGCTTCCATGCTTGTTGGAACTTCGGTGTGATCTGACTTATTTCCCAGGTCATCGGTGAAGACAACCGATTCGTTCTCGATCAGGTCGATAAAGCCTTTAAAGTTGCTCTCACGGCCAATCGGAATTTGAATTGGCACGGCGACAGAACCCAGGCGTTCGCGGATCATATCAACGGTACGCCAGAAGTCGGCACCAGTGCGGTCCATCTTGTTGACGAAGCACATACGCGGGACATTATACTTGTCCGCTTGACGCCAGACGGTCTCGGATTGTGGCTCAACACCTGCAACTGCATCGAAGACGACGACGCCGCCATCGAGTACACGCAGTGAGCGTTCTACCTCAGCAGTAAAGTCAACGTGTCCAGGCGTATCAATGATATTGATGCGATGATCCAACCAGAAACAGGTAGTGGCGGCCGACGTAATGGTAATGCCACGCTCCTGCTCTTGAGGCATCCAGTCCATTGTGGCTGCGCCTTCGTGGACCTCGCCAATGCGGTGAATCTTTTTGGTATAGAAAAGAATGCGCTCGGTGGTGGTAGTTTTACCTGCATCAATGTGAGCGATGATACCAATATTTCTCGTTTTTTCGAGTGGAAAGTCTCTTGACATGATATCTTTTTACCAGCGATAATGAGCGAATGCTTTGTTAGAATCCGCCATCTTATGGGTCTCTTCACGTTTCTTAATGGTTGCGCCCTGACCCGCCGCAGCATCCATTAGCTCACTGGCGAGTTTGTCCGCCATTGATCTTCCAGTACGAGTACGCGCCGAGCGAATGAGCCAGCGCATTGCCAATGTATTACCACGATCTCTGCGGATTTCCACAGGCACCTGGTAGGTTGAGCCACCAACACGACGAGGCTTGACCTCGGTAGTTGGAGTGGTGTTTTTCAACGCCTGCTCGAATACATCGAGTGGTGAGCGCTTCTGCTTCGCTTCGATTGCATCAAAGGCATCATAGATAATGCGCTCTGCTAGGCTGCGCTTGCCATCAAGCATCAGCTTGTTCATGAAGCGAGCCACGTTTCGGCTTTTGTATCTTGCATCCGGCACATCGGGCCGACGCACTACTTTTCTACGTCTTGGCAAGTTTTCTCTCCTCATCAACTAGCGGGTGTATTAGCCCCGTACATAACCTGCATGAGCTTGTTCCCTAGCTGCATCTATTGTTCTTGGCTGTTTGTTGCTCGTTCCATCATAGCGCTTGCCTGCTATGAGCGGGAGAAGCAAATAATGGTCTATATCAAGGCACTAGAAAAGGCGTCGATTCGATTGCAAGGCCATGCCTTACAATCTCCTACGGACGCCTACACGCGGATACCTATCCTTAGAAGGAGGACACCCGACTCTCATCGCAAAGGAATGTTCTTGTGTTTCCCTTTTTTGATGATGTGTGATAACCGACGGACCTGAAGGCGTTCAGGTGGTATCGGGCAGAGGCTTTACGCCTCTACTATTTTTAACAAGTATGGGATGTAATGAATTCCCTTACCGTTTGCCCTTGGTTGGTGCAGCAGCCTGACCGGGCTTTGGACGTTTTGCACCATACTTAGAGCGACCACGACGGCGTTTTGATACACCATCACTGTCCAATGTACCGCGCACGATGTGATAACGTACACTAGGCAGGTCTTTCACACGACCACCACGGATAAGTACCACGGAGTGCTCTTGTAAGTTGTGACCCTCACCTGGGATGTAGGCTGTGACCTCCATCTGGTTTGTCAAACGCACACGCGCAATCTTACGCATTGCTGAGTTTGGCTTCTTAGGCGTCATAGTACGTACCTGTGTGCAAACGCCGCGTTTCTGTGGGGAGCCACGTAGACGGGAGGTACGGTTCTTCAACGCGTTGTACGAATACAACAGCGCAGGGGCCTTTACTTTCTTCTGTTTTTGCGAACGGCCCTTTCGGACCAACTGGTTAATTGTTGGCAAGGAACAATCCTCCCTGTCTTTCTTTGGGTTTTTTATATTGCAAGGGCGCATTTTTGTGCGCCCTAACATCATACATATGCAGTTGCATATGGTATCACTCTTCCCCTCGGCTGTCAAGTGTCAGACCCAGGGTACTACTTCCGATTGCCGTTGGGATGTTACTGCTCACGACCGTGTTACCGGAAGCAAGACGAGCTGCTGCTGCTTGTTGCCGTGCGATTTGATCGCGTTGTCGCTGTGCAATACCAGACCCTGCCGGAATAAGCTTGCCGATGATGACATTTTCTTTGAGACCAACCAGGTGATCTGTCTGGCCCTCAATCGCTGCCTCAGTCAGCACACGCGTCGTTTCCTGGAAGGAAGCCGCCGCGAGGAAGCTGTCGGTGTTCAACGATGCCTTTGTGACACCAAGCAAGACCGTTTGCGCTTTGGCAGGTTCGCCACCTTCAGCCAGTACATGCGCGTTGTTGTCCGCATATACAAAACGATCAACCAGGTCATTTGGCAACATCTCGGTATCGCCCGAATCATCAATCTTCACACGTCGCAGCATTTGCCGAATGATAACCTCGATGTGTTTGTCGTTGATGTACACACCAGTGTTACGGTAGACGCGCTGTACCTCTTTTACCAGGTACAGATGCACGGCTTCACGTCCCTGAATACGCAGCACATCCTGTGGGTCTCTCTGACCAGAAGTGAGTCCAGTACCTGCCTGAATCTTCTGACCATTTTCTACCGTGATAGTGCGCGCAACTGGGATGACATACGAGCGCTCTTCACGTTCCTCAAAGCGAATACTCAATGGACTTTCGGCATTGATAATAATTTCGCCCTCGGTACGCGCCATCACTGGCTGCGGCTCCGCGCCTGCTTCAGCAGGCATCATCGCAATCACCTGATCTTTTTGTACCTTATCCTTGTCGGCAACCAATTGTGTGGCACCTTCAGGAAGTGGATACTCGTCGAAGAAGACATTGGTCGAGACCACACGCACTGTTCGCGCGCTCGAATTCTCGTCCTTGATGATTTCTACAACGCCGTCGATTTCCGCGATCTCTGCCTTTTCTTTCGGTACACGTGCCTCGAACAATTCTTCGACACGCGGCAAGCCCTGTGTGATGTCTCCCTGCGCTCCTGCAATACCACCGGAGTGGAAGGTACGCATGGTCAACTGCGTTCCAGGCTCACCGATTGACTGTGCAGCAACGATACCAGCAGCCATACCGATAGCAGCTAATGCGTTCGCGGCAAGATCACGTCCATAACACTTGCGGCAGATACCGCGTCGTGCCTGACACATCAAGACCGAACGGACACGCACCGCTTTGATGCCTGCCGCAATGATCTCATCAATAGTCTCATCAGTCAACTCTTCGTTGACCTCAATATGGGGCAGTTCAGGAATGGTCTCACCCAACACGCGCCCGTTCAAGCGACCACGAATATCGGATTGCATCATATCCTTGCTGTCGGCCTCAGTGATGAGGACGCCATCGGTTGTGCCACAATCCTCTTCTGTGACGATTGCATCTTGCGCTACGTCGATCAGACGACGGGTGAGATAACCCGACTCTGCGGTACGTAGGGCGGTGTCTGCTAGACCTTTGCGTGCTCCGTGACTACTGATGAAGTACTCCAGGACGCTCAGGCCATCGCGGAAGTTACCACGAATAGGAATTTCGATAATACGTCCCGATGGGCTAGCCATCAGTCCGCGCATACCCGACAACTGACGAATCTGTTGGAACTTCGCTTTCGTCGCGCCCGAATTGGCGATGGTGTAGATCGAGCCATAAGGATCAAGGGTGGTCTCAACCATCTTTCTGACGTTCTCGGTCGCTTCATTCCAGATGTCGATTGTTTGCAGGTATTTCTCGTTCGACGTAATCAGACCGTCGTGATATTGCTCTTCCAGGTCAACGATCTTCGCGTCAGCCTTTGCCAGCTCATCCTGCTTGCCTGCGGGAACCTTTACATCGCTAATCGCAATGGTGGCACCAGCCTTGGTCGCAAACCGGAAGCCGAGACGCTTAATCTCGTCGGCCAACTCGGTTGTTTTCACGCGTCCATACTCTTTAAAGCATTCCGCGATCACCTGTCGAAGGTTTTCCTTCTTCATAGCGTAGTTTTTGAAACGCAGCCGCTCAGGAAGAGCCTCATTGAAGATGATACGTCCAACGGTGGTCTCAACCAATTTGACCTTGACATTCGGTTTCGATGGCGGTGGGCTATCAAAGACCTCCACACCTGGGACCAAGCGCACCTTAATCGGTGCTTGCAATTCGATGACACCTGCCTGATATGCGTGCATAGCCTCGCTTGCATCGCTAAAGACACGCCCTTCGCCCTTTTTGTCGGGACGCTGCTGTGTCAGGTAGAAGCAACCAAGCACCATATCCTGGCTAGCACCAATCGACGGGTCGCCGCTTTGTGGTGACAGCAGGTTACGGGTGGACATCATAAAGCGTCGTGCCTCATCCTGCGCCTTTTCAGAGAGCGGGACGTGGACAGCCATCTGGTCGCCGTCAAAGTCGGCGTTGAAGGCCGAACACACCAATGGGTGCAGTTGAATTGCGCTACCCTCAACGAGAACTGCTTCAAATGCTTGAATACCCAGACGGTGCAACGTAGGAGCGCGGTTTAGCAAGACGGGATGGTTTTTGATGACCTCTTCAAGGACATCCCACACCTCTGGCTTGACACGTTCCACGAAACGCTTAGCACTCTTGATGTTGTGCGCGAAGTTCTGCTCCACGAGTTTACGCATCACGAACGGCTTGAACAACTCAAGAGCCATACGCTTTGGCAGACCACATTGGTGCAGTTTCAAATCTGGACCAACCACGATTACCGAACGACCGGAGTAGTCAACGCGCTTACCGAGCAAGTTTTGACGGAAACGGCCCTGCTTGCCTTTGAGCATGTCAGACAGGCTCTTGAGCTTATGATTGCCGGAACCGGCGACCGCACGTCCACGACGCCCGTTGTCGATTAGAGCATCACATGCTTCTTGCAGCATGCGCTTCTCGTTACGAATAATGATTTCTGGCGCACCCAACTCTAACAAGCGTTTGAGACGGTTGTTGCGGTTGATAACGCGACGGTATAGGTCATTCAGGTCTGATGTGGCGAAGCGACCACCGTCGAGTTGCACCATTGGGCGCAGGTCTGGTGGCAGCACTGGCAACACCGTCATAATCATCCACTCTGGCGAGGTGTTTGACTTACGGAAGGCTTCGACGACCTTGAGTCGTTTGGTGGCCTTCTTACGTCTCTGACCAACGGTAGAGTTGATTTCGCGGCGCATATCGTTTGAGAGCTTTTCCAGGTCGATATCGCTAATCAGTTCACGAACCGCCTCAGCACCCATGCCAGCGCGGAAAACGCCACTAAAGGCATCTTTGAGTTCGCGGTAGCGATTCTCCTGGAGCAGGTCAAGCTTCTTGATACCTTCCAGGTCGCGGCGCTGCTGTTCGTACAACTGATGCTTGTCTTTGCGCTCTTTTTCTATCTGTGTCTGAGCGTTATCAATCTGCGCTTGATACTCAAGTTTCTTGCGCTCGATCTCGCTCTCGTTGCTTGACTGTCCATCGCGCAATTCCATGCGAGCTTTTTCCGCGATATCGTTGCGTGTCACTTCAGCTAGGCGTGACAACGTTTCAACATCTTTCGGTGCAACCGTCTTGCCCTGCTCCACAATCGTTTGCGTTGTGTCACCCGTGGCAAACACGATATCTTCTTCCACGGCCTTGCCCATATCTGCGCGCAACTGTGCAAGCGTCTCGCTTTCGGCTCTTTGAGCGTCGGCCAAGTCTGACTCGCGCTCCTGCTCTACACGACGCCGATCATCGGCGATACGGCTTTGCAGAGCGATAACCTCGTTATCGCGATTGGTTTTGAGGCTCTCGACGCGCTCAACCACCTTACCATCCTGATCTTGATCTAACTCAACGATCTTCTGGTCGATGTTCATGAGTTCGCTCTGGCGCGCCTCTTCGTCGATATGTGTAACGACATACAGCGCAAAGTACAGGATGCGCTCCAGGTTACGTGGCGAGAGGTCGAGCAAGAGACCAATGCGACTCGGTGTTCCCTTAAAGTACCAGATGTGGCTTACAGGGGATGCCAGTTCGATGTGACCCATGCGCTCGCGGCGTACCTTTGAGCGTGCAACCTCAACCCCGCACTTGTCGCAAACAATGCCTTTAAAACGAACTCTTTTATATTTACCGCAGTAACACTCCCAGTCTTTGGTTGGTCCAAAGATGCGTTCGCAGAATAGACCATCTTTCTCTGGCTTGAGTGTGCGGTAGTTAATTGTTTCCGGTTTCGTGACCTCGCCATAGCTCCATCCGCGAATTTGCTCAGGGCTGGCAAGGCTGATACGGATAGCGTTAAAATCATTTACTTCGAGCATGCTACCTCCGTTGTTTGGCTCATGGATGCATGCTATTCTCGTTGTTTAGCAATGAGAATAGCATGCATCCACTCTACCTTATTGGTCTCCCTCAAAACCGGACAGGTTAATACCTAGTTCGGGCATCACATCGCTTGAGGCATCCTCAACAAACTGTATCTTCTGTTCATCTTCGTTGAGGACCTCAACATTGATGCCCAGGCTCTGTAATTCTTTGACAAGCACCTTGAAGGACTCAGGAACGCCAGGTTCCATGATGTTCTCGCCCTTCACGATGGCTTCATACGTCTTTACACGGCCTACCACGTCGTCGGACTTGACGGTCAAAATCTCTTGCAAGATGTTTGCCGCGCCATATGCTTCCAACGCCCACACTTCCATCTCACCAAAGCGCTGTCCACCGAACTGCGCCTTACCACCAAGTGGCTGCTGTGTGATTAAGCTGTATGGGCCAGTTGAACGTGCGTGTACCTTGTCCTCCACCAAGTGGGCCAGCTTCAACATGTAGTTGTAGCCAACGGTCACGGGATGGTCGAATGGTTCGCCAGTACGTCCATCATAGAGTTGTACCTTGCCTGTTTCGGGCAGGTTCGCTCTACGTAAAAATTCTTCGATGTCCTCTTCAGTCGCTCCGTCAAAGACAGGGGTAGCGATCTTGAAGCCCAGCACACTGGCCGCCCAGCCAAGGTGCGTCTCCATAATCTGACCGATGTTCATACGGTGCGGCACACCCAACGGGTTTAGGATGATATCTACGGGTGTTCCGTCTGGCAGGAATGGCATATCCTCAATTGGCAACACGCGTGAGATAACGCCCTTGTTGCCGTGACGACCAGCCATCTTGTCTCCTGCGCCAATCTTACGCTTTTGTGCAATACTGACGCGCACGAGTTGATTGACTCCTGGTGGGAGTTCGTCGCCTGCGTCACGTGAGAACACTTTGACTTCGACAATCTTGCCGCGCTCACCGTGTGGCACACGCAATGAGGTATCCTTTACCTCACGTGCCTTTTCACCAAAGATAGCGCGCAACAATTTCTCTTCCGCCGTTAGCTCGGTCTCGCCCTTAGGCGTGATCTTGCCAACGAGGATGTCCTGCGGTCCAACTTCGGCACCTACGTAGATGATGCCGCGCTCGTCGAGGTTTTTAAGTCCCTCTTCACCAACATTTGGAATGTCACGCGTGATCTCTTCTGGTCCCAACTTGGTATCGCGGGCGTCCACCTCATATTTTTCAATGTGAATAGAGGTGAAGAGGTCTTCACGCACGATGTGTTCACTAATCAGGATGGCGTCCTCGAAGTTGCCACCTTCCCAACTCATGAATGCCACCAGGATATTCTGGCCCAGTGCCAGTTCGCCCTTCTGAGTCGAGGTGTTGTCCGCGATTACCTGTCCGGCAGTCACATAGTCACCCTTGCGTACCAGTGGACGTTGGTTGATGCAGGTACCAGCATTTGAACGTACAAACTTGCGAAGACGATGGCCATGTACTTCGCCTTGCGCGTCGATGATCTCGATGCGGCGAGCCGTTGCCGACACGACCTCACCTGTTGCGCGAGCAAGCGCGACCTGACCAGAGTCAATCGCCACCTGTCGCTCGATGCCAGTGCCACAAATTGGCGACTGTGGACGAAGCAGAGGTACCGCCTGACGTTGCATGTTCGCGCCCATCAGTGCGCGGTTCACGTCGTCGTGCTCCAAGAATGGAATAAGAGCTGTAGCGACGCTCACCGTTTGGCGCGGCGATACGTCCATATAGTCCACCTTGTCGGCACCCTCTAGCGCGAACTCACCTTGATAGCGGCATAGTACGCGCTCTTCACCAAACTCGTTGTCTTCTGTGAGAATGGTGTTAGCCTGTGCAATCCAGAAATTCTCTTCATCGTCGGCAGTGCGATAATCCACGTCGTCCGTAACATACGAACGGATACGAACCTCTGTCTCACCTAAGAGTTCCGATAGTTTGTTGAACAGAGCCTCGTCGATACGCACACGCTCACGGCCCTTAATCAGCACTTCACCGTCGGTGGTTACTACGTCCTCGCGCTCACGCCCGACGACACCACGGAACTCACGCCCGATCAAACGACGGTCGTTAGCCGGAACACGCTTAATAACTCTGCGATAAGGCGTCTCGATGAAACCGTAGGGGTTGATCTGTCCATAGGTTGCAAGGTTGCCGATCAGACCAATGTTTGGTCCTTCAGGGGTCTCAATTGGGCAGATGCGACCATAGTGCGACTCGTGAACGTCACGCACGTCGAAACCTGCACGCTCGCGGGATAGACCACCAGGACCAAGAGCGGATAGACGACGCTTGTGACCAATTTCCGCGAGTGCGTTGGTCTGGTCCATAAACTGTGATAACTGGCTTCCGCCGAAGAATTCTTTCATGGCAGCAACGACAGGGCGGATGTTGATAAGCGCGTTCGGGGTAGCCTGTCCAGGCTCCTGAATGCTCATACGCTCCTTGACAACACGCTCCATACGTAGCAGACCAACGCGGAACTGTGACTGAATCAATTCGCCAACACAACGCACACGGCGGTTGCCGAGGTGGTCAATGTCATCCTTCTTGCCATGCCCATTGTTGAGCGCGATCAAGCGACGAATGATATTTACCAGATCGTCCTGTGTCAGAATACGCTGATTTTGTGGAATTGAAAGGTCTAGTTTGCGGTCCAGTTTGTAACGACCAACATTGCCCAGGTCATAGCGACGTGGGTTAAAGAAGAGATTTTTCACCAGAGACCGCGCATTATCAACGGTAGCAGGATCGCCTGGGCGCAGTTTCTTGTACAGTTCGAGCAATGCCTCTTCCTCGCGCTTCACAGGGTCGCGGTCAAGCGTCGCCTGCATATAGCGGATATTGGCATCGTCGTCTACATCTTTGAAAGCGTCCAGCAATCCTTGATCGGTTGAAAGATCGAGGTCTTCGGCATGCCACTGGTCTTTCGCAAGACTAGCGATGGCGCGCAGCAATGTTGTTACAGGCAATTTACGCTTGCGGTCAATCTTGACGGTCAGCAGATTTTTGTTGCTGGTCTCAAATTCGAGCCATGCACCACGACCTGGAATCAATTTCGCGGCGTAGAGTTTTCTGCCTGTTGTGGCATCTTCATCTACAGTGAAGTAGACACCCGGTGAGCGCACTAATTGACTGACAACGACGCGCTCAGCACCGTTAATAATGAAGGTACCTTCCTTGGTCATTAAAGGAAAGTCGCCCATAAAGATATCTTTCTCAATGATCTCGCCCGTCTCTTTATTGACAAGACGCGCCTTCACATTGAGTGGTGCGGCAAAGGTAGCATCACGATCACGGCATTCATCCTCAGAATACTTTGGCTTGCCAAAGGGTTCTTGTGGAACGATAAATTCCAAACTCAGGTTCTTGCCGGTAAAATCTTCAATCGGGGATATTTCTTGAAAGAGTTCGTGTAAACCTTCTTTCTTAAACCATTCAAAAGAGTCGAGCTGAATTTGAATCAGGCCCGGCATGGTCCGAATGTCTGGAATGCGTGCAAAAGAAACACGTTCTGGAAGAGCGACGGCTCTCGTACTGATTGCCATACCTGGAGATCTCCTCTCACACTGTAGGAGTGCAATGTCTTGCACCCTCCCATAGAGGAACGAGAGATACACATAGATGTATCCCTCTTTCGAGTAACGGAAAAAAAGGGAAAAATTAGATAATAATGCCTGGTTAGTTGGTAATCTTGTGTTGAGAAACGATTTACGACAAGAGGAGTAACCTCCACTGCTCTGCTATAGGTGGTTACTCCTAGCCCTTTCGGTCTGTCTATGCTGTGTTGTCAAATGTATGCGTACCATTACCCACATTGCACTCCCCTCCAAGAAAAACACGAGACGCGCGACTGATGCCACGTTCGCTCGGATCCACGTCATGTATACAATAAAAAGTACAACAGAAAATATGCATATAAGACATAATCTATACAGGGACAACAAAACACACTCCATTCTCGCTACCTCTATAAAAAGGAACGAACAATGCAGCGTTCTGGCTCTCAAACTACTTTCGTTGTGGTACTTTCGGGACATACCGAAAATACATACATGTGTGGTCTATGGTAGTGTCCTCAAGTGTTCTGGGGAATGAATACTATCGTTTTTTGAATGCCTCTGTCTTATAACGTGCTGGTAACACCACTGTTACTAGTATACATGCTCTGACAAGAAGGTATTATACAATGTTACTATACATATGTCAACACCTTTTGACACAACTTCACAACAAATGAATGCGGATATCTTTAACCAATTCACCGCGTCCTTGCCGTCGGTTGATCGCCATGAGGACGCGATGAATCAGTCCCTACAGATATTTGTACTTTTTTGTTGAACAGGAACATCAGACCCGTACAGGATTTGATAGCCGTTAAAAAGGCACAATGATACTTTGTATATAGAATAACGTTGCACTCGTCTTTTTTATTCCCTTCTCAAGAAACAAGCACGGCATCAGATGTAACCTCGACCTCTTGCACAACCTCACAGGCTTCATCATTAAATGAAAGCGTCCATAGATGGTCAGAGGCTAGCCAGCGTTCGCGTAGGAGTGCGAGTAGCAAGAGCTTATCGTTCCTGTCAAGCGTATTGAGGTCGAGCATCGACTCTGGCATATCAGGATAAATGACAGTGAGAGTAGAGTCATCACAGCGTACAATAGTATGCGTATTTAGCGCGTACACCTGTACTGCCCCCATCTTTTGCCAGAACGAAAACTCGCCAAAGCAGCCGACAACAATAAAGCTACTAAAGGCTATGCTTAAGACGAGACCAGCAAGACTCAGCAGAACGGCAAAGCTAGTGGCAATAATAGCGAAGAAAAGAGAGGTGAGATGCAGGGTCCAGCCAATTAAAATAAGGGGCGTCAAGCCAACAAGGACGGTTACAAAGCACCAGAACGAGGCATTGAGTATCCAGAATATGCTTGCGAGATTTTCCGCAGAGATATCCCGAACAGCGACACTAGTTGTATCAATCAGCGAAAATACGCCTTTAATGTACCCTACACGAACAGCATATTGGAAACGTAGTACTAATACGCTACCACGAAGCGTTAGAAATGTCACAAACCAGAGCAGTGCGACTAACGCATCCTGCCACTTCAAATAAAGCGTGAAGACGTGCGTGTATGTGCCCCATACGTGTAGACCGAGAAAAAAAGAGATGAGAGTACATAAGAGAAATGCGCCGCCCATCAGCCAACCCAGACGGCGCGTGCGTATGTAAGCCACGCGGTCTTGATAAAAGGTGCTTGTAGACTGGATCATAAGGACCTCTGTTCATCGAGACTATGAGAGATGAGACAAATGCGTTCCGCCTCACTCTACTCTCATAACGAACGAAGAGAGGAAATAAATACACTCTTTCTTATTCACCGTGTTCTGGCATCAGCGCGTGAATCATACTTAGCAGATCGGCTTGGCTAAATGGTTTTTGCAAAAGAAATCCTGCTTGTAGGCCCATACGATGCAATTCCCACTCATGGCTTCCTGTAATGACAATAATAGGAGTTGTGCGGGTATGGCTATGGCCTCGCAATATTTTGTAGAGCGATGCACCATCCAGATTGGGAAGTCCAACATCCAGGATAATCAGGTCCACTCCAAGAGTCGGTATTTCGTCAAGAGCCGACTCGCCATCGGTGAACGTGTGCAACTGCCATTGACCGGAGAAGGCCAAAATATCGGAAAACAGTTCTACTAGCCGTGCGTCATCTTCGACAACGGCAATGACTTTGCGCTTCTCGGATCCAGTTTCTATACCAACATCTTCTAGCACGCGCTCTCACCTTGTTTTACTTTGTATAACGAAAACAGTTTCCCAATTTTCATAGGGTTAAGGATATATCAGTAACCCTTGCATGTCAATGGGTATACATGTATGTAGAGGGGGTGCAATGAGTACGCAAAATTGTCTAGTATCAACGAAGTATGGTAAAATTAGACTTGTGCTGAAGAGATTGTATTAAAGATCATTTACACTACCTGTCATCTTTTCCACGATGTAACAAGTAGGAGGAGCACCAGGGATGGAGCAAAGAGAACAAAATGAGTTGACCAATAATCAGCGTAAAGAAAACCTTGCTAAATTTGACACACTCGCTGATAGTGTTAGCGGAACAGCGACAACACTAGGTGGTCTGAATACTGTTGGCTTATATGCTGGCACTATTAAGGCGGAGTCGCTCTTCAATGCGATAATCTATACCCTCCCAATACTTGCATTTGGTGGCGCGCTCGTTTGCGCCTTGTTTGTGAAATACTATCAATGGGATATGACAATGCAGACATATAGCTCACTCTTTGCAAGAAAGCAAACGTTGTACAGCAGTTCTTTGATCCTTATGCTGGTGGGAATATGTCTGCTCTTCATTGCGCTTTTGGTATATACAGCCCGTGCAATCACTGGCCTATTTTGACATGGTTCGTTTGTAGTAAGTTTGTCGAATTAGCAGGGAGACCTTTGCAAGGTCTCCCTGCTAATTCGACAAACTTACTCTCGCTTCTGAGATGCGATGAACGAGGCGTACCAGTGTCCACTTTCCTTAATTACGCGCTGTTGCGTAGCATAATCTATGTACACAATGCCGAAGCGTTTGCTGTACCCCTCAGACCACTCGAAATTGTCGAGCAGTGACCAGACCATATAGCCTTGTATAGGCACACCTCGCTCTATGACATGTCCAACCGAACGTATGTGCTCACGCAGATATTCGATACGTCGTGGGTCGTTGACCTTTCCATTCTCGCCTAGCTTGTCATCGAATGCTGCTCCATTTTCGGTAATCAGTAACGATGCCACGCCGTATTCTTTATGGAGACGCGTCAGCAAATCGCCAAGAGCTTGCGGATAGATTTCCCAACTCATTTCTGTATAAGAGGCACCAGGAACGGGCGCGACATATTCAATCCCCTCTGGCATTGCCGTGTTACCGCGTACCAGCATACGTGAGTAATTGTTGACACCGAGAAAATCAATGGGGGTAGCAATAATGGCAGCATCACCGTCTTGCATCGGCGGTGGCTGTACTCCCATATCGGTAAACAGATGCTCTGGATATGAGCCTTTATAGAGCGGCTCGACAAACCAACGGTTGTTGAATGTATCGGCACGAGCAGCCGCCCGTACTGTTTCAGGGGTATCGTCAACGGAATAGACAGGAGTAAAATTCAGCGAGATACCAACCTGTGCTCCAGCTTTTGTATGTGTACGTAGGCGCGGCACTGCCAACCCATGCGAAAGCAACAGATGATGTCCAGCCGTTGCCGCAGATTGCATATCCTGCATCCCAGGAGCATGCTTACCAGAACCGTAGCCAAGATAGGCCGAACACCACGGCTCATTATGCGTAATCCACATATCAACGCGATCCCCAAGCTGGCGCGCCACCACCTCAGCATAGTCCGCAAACGCATACGCGGTATCGCGGTTCAGCCAGCCGCCCTCGTTATGTAACGCGATAGGCAGGTCCCAATGATAGAGTGTAGCAACCGGGCGAATGCCTTTTGCCAGCAGTGCATCTACTAGACGGTCATAGAAATCGAGACCGCGTGTGTTGATCGCACCTCTTCCATCAGGCAGAATACGGGGCCAGGCAAGCGAGAAGCGATATGCTCCGACGCCAAGTTGCGCCATAATCTCCACATCTTGCGACATACGATGATAGTGGTCTACCGCAACCTCGCCCGTTTCGCCGTGATACGTCTTCCCAGGTGTCGCCGCAAATACATCCCATATGGATTGTCCACGCCCATCTTCATGCACCGCACCCTCTATTTGATACGAAGAGGTAGCAGTTCCCCACAAAAATGTCGCAGGAAAGGTTGGGGCTGCATCCGTCAACATCTGTTTTTGGACATCGTTGGTAATGCTCATGCATGCTCCTATTTGGTGTTATTATGAACGGTCAATAATAATGTGAGGAATCTATGGTTTTGTAACGTTAATCAATGGTTGTTGTTCTCTATTTGTACCACCATCACCATAGAGGAAACAGTTTGTCCAATGCCCACCACCCAGTTCTGTTCGTTGAGGAAAGCGTTCACTACAGACGGGCATTGCAAAAGGGCAACGTGGATGGAAACGACACCCACTCGGTGGTGTAATAAGGCTAGGAATTTCGCCACGCGCAGGTAGTTCCGTGAGACTCTTGCCATCAACGCTTACCCTATCGGGATCGGGTGCGGCAGAAATGAGCAGTTGTGTATAAGGATGCTTTGGCTGCTGAATCACCGCGTCGCTCGGTCCTCCTTCAACCATTTGTCCCGCGTACATCACCAGCGTGTCTTCTGCAAAGTAGCGCGCACTGGCGATATCGTGCGTAATAAATAGTAGGGCTAGCTGCTCCTCTTCCTTCAATCTTAGCAGTAAATTCAGCACGTCCAAGCGTATTGATACGTCCAGCATCGAGACTGGTTCGTCGGCAAGCAACACCTCTGGCTGTGCTGCCAACGCCCGTGCGATAGCCACACGTTGGCGTTGTCCACCACTTAACTGATGTGGAAACTTCTCAATAAACTGCTCAGCAGGACTTAGGCTCACCTTCCTCAGCAAGGCTAAGACTTGTTCCGTCTCCTCCTCTTTCGTGTGTACATGTCCGTGTACGCGTAGGGGACGGCTGAGATGATAGCGCACATTATGCACCGGATTGAGCGAAGAAAATGGGTCCTGAAACACGAGTTGCACATGACGTCGATACTCACGTAACGACGTACCGCCGCCCTTGAGTTCCACGGGATTGCCGCGAAAGCGCAACGTGCCGGAGGTCAAATCATACATACGCGCTAACATACGTGCAACCGTTGTTTTACCACTACCACTCTCACCCACAAGCGCGGTAGCACGTCCTGGATAAAGCGCGAGCGATGCATCTTCTACCGCATGTACGGCGCGAGCGGGACCAAATAAGCGTGCTTGCCGTACTGGAAAGAGCTTGCGAATATGTTCTGCTTCGAGAATAGCACCTTCCTGTCGCGGCTGTTCGTTTGTTTGTGCTGGGTGTTGTACGATGCTCATTCAGCTTTCCCCCTCTCTGTACGAAGTGCTTGATATTTTTCAGCGAAATCGTCTGCAGACGGTGGTCCACCTAACGAGAGCCTTCTATCGTAGAGATGGCATGCGACAAACTGATTTGGACTTTCAAGTGTGGATGGCTGCAATGTTGGCACAATACTACGACACGCATCAAAAGCCAGGGGGCAGCGTGGATGAAACGCGCAGCCAGTTGGAACATTGCGTAAGTCTGGTGGTGAGCCAGGAATACCCGTCATGATGCGGCGTGGTCCATTAATCGTTGGAAACGATTTGAGTAGACCATAGCTGTAGGGATGGCGTGGGTGCAAGTAGAGATCACGGCGCGACGCCGTTTCGACAAGCTTCCCTCCATACATAATCGCCACGTTGTCAGCAAGTTCTAGCAACAGTGACAGGTCGTGTGTGATGAAGATGACCGAGAAATCTAACTGCTCGCGTAAACGCATAATCTCCGTCAAAATCTCACGCTGCACCACCACATCGAGTGCTGTTGTCGGCTCATCCATAATAATAATTTCGGGCGAAAGGGCCAATGCAATCGCAATTACCGCACGTTGTCGCATACCACCGCTTAACTCATGTGGGTAACTGTTCAGACGGTCAGGCGCAATACCCACAAGTTTGAGCAGTTCAAGTGCTCGCAGTTTGCGCGCATCGGCTCCCATTAAGGGCCGATGCACGTTGAGCACGTCCAGGATTTGCTTCCCAACCGTCATCACAGGATTAAGCGCGTTCATCGCGCTTTGGAATACAATGGAAAGCTCGCTCCAACGAAAGGCCCGTAACTGCGTGGGCGTCAATGCCAATACATCAACCGGCTCCATCTCACTAGCATCACGAACGGCGTTCTTACCGTTCTTTAGCCGAGAGCTAGCTTCCGTGATATGTACAGCATCAGCGGCTTCACGTGAACGCGGATAGTAGATAACCTCGCCACTCACAATTTCGGCAGGTGGACGCAACAGACGCGAGATAGCATAGGCTAGTGTTGACTTGCCACTTCCGCTCTCGCCAGCAAGCCCAAGAATCTCGCCACGCCTCAAGGTAAAACTTACATTAGTTGCCGCGTGAACCGTCCCATTGCCTGCCACGTAATCTACGCTGAGGTTTCTCACGTCAAGCAGGGTCTCTTTCTCAACCGCAATAGCCATTATGCCACTCCCTTGACCATACACTCAGCCTTTGACACTGCCGCTTCCCAGTCCACCACGCCAGAAGCGCTGCAAGAGAATACAGCCAGCCAATAGAGGAATCGAGGAAACCAAGGCACCCGTCACAATCAAGTTGTAGATTGTTTGCGAATTGGCACCAGCATTCGCACCAGTCACATTCCAGCTTTGTAAGCCCACCGTCACGGGAAAGAGATTGGGGTCGCTGAACATGACCAGAGGCAGAAAGAAGTTGGTCCAAATGCCCACAAACCCGAAGAGTAAGACCGTCACAAGGGCAGGAGTCATCAAGTAGAGCGCGATCTGAAAGGTGCGGAACTCGTTAGCCCCATCGATCCGTGCGGCCTCCAGGAGTTCGTCAGGGACCGAGGCTGCTGCGTAGATGCGTGCCAGGTAGACGCCGAACGGATTGACGAGACTGGGCAAGAGCACTGCCCAGACGGTGTTGGTCAGCCCCACTGCACTCATCATCAGGTACAGAGGCAGTGCGAGAGTTGTTGCAGGCACGAGGATGGCCCCTAAGATAACCGAGAAGACAGCGTTACGCCCACGAAAGATATATTTCGCTAACGCATATCCAGCCATAGCGGCCAGGAAGGTCCCGATCACGCTGCCTACCACAGCGTAGAGCAACGTATTGAGCAGCCAGCGTCCAAAGATGCCATTGCTGTAGGTGAAGAGGGACTGCAGGTTGGTGAACAGATTAAAGTGGGGGGCGAACCACAGACCGAAGGTACCGAACAAATCGGCTTGACTCTTGGTTGCCGATATCACTAACCACAAAAAGGGAATCAGAAAGTACAGTGTGAAGATGAGCAGAATAGTCATCGCACCTATGGTCGCCGGGTTGAAGCGACGTGAACGCTCCTGCCGGGAAACGGCTAATTCCTGCACGGTCGGCATGGGGACGGAAGCAGTTTGTTGACTCATAGTACTTATACTCCTGCCTGTCTTTGCGTCACCCGTAGGACGCTAAACGAGAAGATACACGTGATCACAGCCAGCACTACCGAGAGCGCGGCAGCATAGAAGTAGTTGTTGTTGCTAAAGGCAGTGGTGTAGGCATAGTAGACGGGCGTGTACGTCGTGGAAATATTGTTGGAGATCGCCGAGAGCACTTGAGGCTCCGCGAAAAGTTGTAGCGTTCCAACGATGGAGAAAATGCAGGTTAGAATCAGGGCAGGAGTCACTAGCGGAATCTTGATGTTCCAGGCCAATCTCCAGCCGACACATCCATCAACCCGTGCAGCCTCGTAGATATCGGTTGGAATGGCTTGCAGGGCGGCGAAGATGATCAGCATGTTGTAGCCTGCATAGGTCCAGGTGGTAATGTTGGCGATAGACCAGAGCACCAGCCCTGGCCCCAGGAAATCGGGTCCCGACATGCCGAGGGCCTCAAAGGTTTTGTCAATCGGGCTGAAGACTGGTTGATAGAAAAAGGCCCAAAGCAGGGCAGCGATGATACCCGGAATGGCAAAGGGCACAAAGAAGGCCACACGGAAGAAGGCTTTCATATATACCACCGCCGAGTCGAGGAGCAAAGCTAGCAGAAGGGCAATGCACAGCATAACCGGAACTTGCACGATGCCGTAGAGCAACACCCGACCAATACTACTGTAGAAGTTGGGGTCATGCAAGACATCAATGTAATTGCTCAAGCCGTTAAAGCTGACCGTGGCCGCACCTAGTCCCAAGCCACTCCTCTGAGACTGAAACAGGCTTTGCTCAATGGCATAGAGAATGGGCACGATATAAAACAAAATGAATACAATCCCGAAGGGCAAGAGAAACAAATAGGGTGCCAGGGTTCTTGGTCGCAATATTCGTGAGGTTCTCGGTGTACGGGCGACCACATGATCGAGCGAGGTGATTTTCACATCCATCTGCTCTTCTCCTTTCCGAACTAGTACTTCTCTGTACCTGTCGCTTCTTCACGAACCATACAGGCCAGTGAGAGTGAACCAGATGTTGAACTGCTTGTGAACGACAGTCTTTGATGGTTCGGTGAGCACCTCTCATGTTCACTTAGAGAGAATGCTCACCAAGCCATCAAAGAACACTAGGCCTAGTTTAGCTTGTGACGCTAAAACCCTGCTTTTTCATGTAAGTGATGGTACTCTGTTGCGTCGCGTTGAGTCCATCGCTCAGGGTACCCTTCCCATTGACCGCGTTGGCGAAATTGTCCCCCATGTCGTTGTAGACTTGGACCATCGACGGTCCCCACTGGAAGTTGACATTCACCTGCTTGGCCGAGTCGCTGAAGACCTGGTTGATTACCTGGTTGCTAAAGAACGGCTGCGCGCTGTTTACACTAGACGAACTTAAAGCGGCGAGAGAGGCTGGATACGCTCCTGTAGAAAACTCTAGTTGGGCACTTTGGACGTTCGCACTGATCCATTGAGCGAACGTACTCGCCTCCTGGGGATGCTTCGTGGTCTTGAAGGCTACAGTCGTAGAGCCGCCCCAGTTGCTACTGATGTTTTGGCCTGCCTGCCACTGTGGAAGGGGAGCTACGCGCCACTTCCCTGCGCTCTGTGGAGCATTTCCCTGAAGGATGCCATTGCCCCATGCGCCAGAAAGCCAGGTGGCAAGCGTTCCATTTTGCAGTTCGCTGTACCAAGCATTCGTGAAGTCTGGATCAGTCTTGACAAGCTTCTTACTGATCAAATCTTGCCAGTAGGAAGCGACCTGGAGGGCTTGTGGGTTATTGATGGACACTTTCCAGGATTGCCCACTGGTGCTAAACATGTTCCCACCATTCTGCCACACAAATCCGACGAACCAGCCTGGATTGCGAGGTGGAAAGTCCGTGATGTATTCTTTCGAGTTTGCGGCATGCAGTTTCGCTGCGTCATCGGCGTACTGCGCCCAGGTGGTGGGGATCGGCAGATTATACTTCTGGAAAATATCTGCCCGGTAGTACAAGGCCATAGGACCACCATCCTGTGGGATAGCATAAACCCCATTGCCGAGAGAGACCTGGCTCCACATCCAGGACGGGAACTGGCTCTTCACAGAGTTCGCTCCATATTGAGAGAGGTCAACGAGCGATCCGGTTGTCTCGAACTGTGGCAAGGTCTGAAACTCGACCTGAGAGATATCTGGCTCGTTATTGGCCTTGATAGCCGTAAACAATTTGTCGTATTCAACCGAACCTGAACCCACATTACTCAGAGTAACATGAATTTTGGGATGCGACTGGTTGAAGAGCGCAACCTGCTTGTCCATACCAGGAATCCAGGACCAGTAGGTCAAATTTACAGGTCCACTGCTAGTGCTGCCCCCGGAAGAGGGTGTTCCTGAAGTGGAACTCCCTCCACAAGCAGCAAGTGAAGTCAAGAGCATCAATGCTAGGCCGACGAGCGCGAATTTAACCGTCGCATGCCGTCTCCACAGAGGAAATAAAGAATATTGCATTGCTTGAACACTCCTTTGGGTGTGTAATAAACGAGCAATCACGACTACACGGTGACACTACAAGTCTGAAACGAGATCAAGCGTTGATCCCTCAAAGCAACTAGGAGTACAGAGAACATGGACCTTACAAACCTTACAAGGACACATTCGGGGGTGGAGACGCGAGATGATGAGCAAGACCACTAGACGCACGCACTACAAGACTCGTCGCAAATTGCACACGAATGGGTGACGCACTCTGATTCACTCCTCCTGCTCCATCGTATACACTGGAGATGGATGAAATGGGGGTGTTCCATCCACCACCTGTGTCGATAGAAGGGACAGGAGTGTCTAGGAGAGAAAGCAGAACTTCGATACCACGCTGACCCATTTCGTAGAAAGGTTGTCTTACGGTTGTAAGAGGTGGACGAATATGCGCGGATGGCGAGATATCGTCGAAGCCGATTAGCGCAACATCGCCCGGAATCTGCAAGTCGAACTCTTCAGAGGCAGCCAGTACTCCATACGCCATTTGGTCGTTGGCGGCGAAAACCGCCGTGGGGCGTTGCTCTTCTGGAAGAGTAAAGAATTTACTGGCAGCAACTCGTCCGCTAAGTGGTGCAAAATCGCCTTCCGCGACCAGTTGCTCGTCCAACGCTATACCCGCCTCTGTCAATGCTTGCTTGTATCCATCATACCGCTCACGTGAACAAAGATGACGCATTGGCCCCTGAATATGAGCGATACGACGATGACCAAGTCCGATAAGATAGCGCACCGCATCGTAGCCACCCATGCGATTATCAGCACCCACCCAAGGAATCATCGCATCGGGGAGTTCCTGGTCGTCAATAACGACAACTGGAAAGCCGTTTTTGTGCAAATCCACTAAATGATGTACTGATTCGCCCATGAACATCGCTAACACACCGGCTGTGAGCTTTGTTGCTAAAATATTGTCGATGAGATGGCTCTTGTCCTTGTCATGCATTGTGCGGTTAGCACTATACAGGACCAGTTCATAGGGCGTCTGCTCGATGGTTTCGGCAACACCACGCATCACATCCTGAATAAAGGGCTGGGTAAACGATGGGATGAGCACACCGATGAGACGACTCTTCCCACGTGCCAAATTGGAAGCAGTAGTACTGGGAACAAAGTTTTGTTCCTCGACAATACGCAAAATGCGTTCACGTGTGGCAGGGTCTACGTCCGGCTTACGATTAAGTACACGGGACACAGTAGCCTTAGACACTCCGGCCAAGCGAGCAATATCATCAATCGTAGGCTTCCCCGACATATAATCGTCCTACACTTTCACACGCATCGTAACCGCTTCCGTAACCGCTTTCGGTATCGGTTACATGAAGTATACTGATGAAGTATGCCGTTGTCAAGAGATTTTACAGCAAGTTTTGCAAGCAGTGTTTTTTTCCTATTTTTTGCTATAAAAAGGGTGAAATGTGACTTGCAAAACTTCTTCCTTAAGATTTGCTGAGAATTCTAAGGAAACGAGACTCAAAGGCTTGCGTGTCTATCACAAGACAACTATAATGAAACAGCGTACATATGTATTTATTTTTTAGTATGCACTCTAAATTCTATTTGATTTCCTTATATCCATATAAAGGGAGCATCTCATGCAGCAAGGTACAACATGGCAGGGACAGCAGGAGAAGCAACCACTCTTGAAGGTCCTGGTGATCGACGACGCCGAAAACATTGTAGAGTTGGTGCGGATTGGACTACGCTACGAAGGCTTCCATGTGGAGTCAGCTTCCGATGGTGAGTCGGGCGTAACGCTGGCTCAGCGTATTAATCCCGACCTTATCTTGCTTGACATCATGATGCCAGGCATTGATGGGTTAGAAGTATGTCGGCGTCTCCGTGCAAATCCAACCACTCGCGATGTACCCGTCCTCATGATTACGGCGAAGGACGAGGTGCGAGATCGTATCGCTGGCCTCGATACTGGTGCCGATGACTATCTCACCAAGCCCTTCGACTTCGATGAGTTACTGGCGCGCATTCGCGCCATATTGCGTCGTCAGAACCGCGCGAGATCGACGCAAGCTGGCACAAATGGCGATGGTGATAACAATGGGCAAGTGTTGCAATTCGCCGACCTGCGGCTCAATCCTGCAACCCGTGAAGTGACGCGTAGTGGTCGTCTGATTGAACTCACGGCAACCGAGTATAATCTGTTACATCTGTTTATGCGCCATCCGCGACAGGTTCTGGATCGTCAAACTATTCTTAACCAGGTCTGGGGTTATGACTTTCTCGGCGAAACAAATATTATCGAAGTCTATGTGCGCTACCTGCGTGAGAAAATCGAAGACTCGCCCAGCACGCCACGTCTCATTCACACTGTTCGTAGCGTCGGCTATGTCTTAAAGGGCAATTCTTAGCTCAACATAAAGGTTTTCTATGGCAGAGACTCAACGCACCGAAAATAGTACAGAGGACGAACAACATTTGTATGTCGTCGAGTTGGCGAGTGAAAAAATCACTACCACGCCGCTTTTTGTGGAACAACGTGTTTCAGGCAACAACGCACCACCTTGGCTGAGACCCTTTTTCAGTCTCCGTACACAGCTTACAACCGCCTATTGCTTTGTACTGTGTCTCGTCGTCATAGTTCTCTATGAGTTGTTGTACGGTCAGCACACGTCGCATCTCTATGCAACAGGTGTTGTCATTGCAACTATTGCAGTTGGGACAGTTCTCGCCTTTCTCGTAAATACTGTTCTGCTACGACCGTTGTGGCGCGTCACGGATGCATCACAGGCCATTGCCCTCGGCGATTTGAAACAGCGTGAACGTTTACCCTTGCGTCTGCCACCACAGGATGAGATCGACCGTTTGGCTGGCAGTCTCAACGAAATGGTAACGCGCCTGGAACGTGCGGAAGAAATGCAACTCGCATCAGAGCAACGTTTTAGACGCTTCTTTTCGGATGCCTCACATCAGTTACGTACACCACTCACATCGCTACGCGGCTTTACCGAGGTCCTTACGCGTGGGGCAAAAAATGATCCAGAAGTATCGGCGCGTGTGCTCGGCTTGATGAAAGGTGAGGCTGAGCGTATGACCTTCCTCATCAATGACCTCTTAACACTGGCACGACTCGATGATAGTCGTCCCACTAAAAAAGAGTACATTGATCTACTTGCCATTGCAGCGGAAGAGATAGAGAAAGCACGGCTACGTTCTAAAGACAATCATCCCATCGCGCTTTCTATTCTTACCGAGAAACGCTTGGGGTTAAAGGGCGATCCAGAACGCATCAAGCAACTTTTCTTCGTCCTGCTTGATAATGCCGTCAAATACGGGCGTCCTGCTCCTGAAGGCACGATTACTGTGCAGCTAGATCGTAAAGGGGAAGATTCGATTGTGCGAGTAATTGACAACGGTGAGGGGATCGCGCCCAATGATCTGGCACACATCTTCGACGCCTTTTATCGTGGACAGCACAAACGTTCTACGTCAACCAATAGCTCCACACCTGTTCCCATTGGTACAGGGCTAGGACTCACCATCGCCGTGGCCGTTGTACGCGCTCATCATGGTACCATCTCCGTCTACAGTGAGCTTGGTAAGGGTACAACCTTCACGGTGAAACTCCCCTGTGCGGATTAGTTTAGCATGATTTAAAAGTCGTAGAAGCCGATGCTGTTCACATGACAGGGGCAAGCCCTGTCACTACTATACGCTATTCATGCCGCTTCTACGTCTATAGTAGTGACAGGGCTTGCCCCTGTCATACCGCCACTCGACGATTAAATAGCCCTACGATTACTCCTATTACATTGACCCGTTTTGTCTCTCATGATACACTGCGAGAAAAGAGTATACTATGTATGTTTTTATTATGTAGATAGATAAGACAGCAAATACTGATATAGAGCTTTTCTTAAAGTGAGCGAAGGTGAGATACAACCATGTGGACCTCTATAGTAGACCTCAGCCCGAAACGGGTCATCTTAACAAATCTTCTTGGGCGGTTCTGGCGTGGTGCATATTTCTCTTCATTTGCTCCTTTACGTGTACAAAATACTCCCCGACAACCATTGCCTGATACAGGATGGGTTCGCGTTCGTAACCGGCTCGCGGGTATTTGTGGAAGCGACCTACACTTAATCTATGCCGATGGCGATTTGCGGGTTGCCCCTGCAGCACTTCCTGCTCATACTCACACCTACCTTGGTCATGAGGTCGTCGGTGAGATTATCGAGATTGGTGACGATGTACAACACCTTCAGGTTGGGGAACGTGTTGCGTTACAACATGGTGCCAACTGCCTCTCGTCCGGCGTACAACCTCTTTGTCGGTCCTGCGCTTCTGGTGATTATGGACTTTGTGAACGTGGCACGCTTCCAGGTCCACAACCGATTGGAGGCGGATGGAGCGAAGAGATGCTACTACACGAGCAACAGTTGTTCCGTGTACCAACCGATATGACAGACTCACAAGCGGTACTTTTAGAGCCAAGCGCAGTCGCTGTTCATGCTGTCCTACGCCATGTTCCACAGGCAGGCGACCGCGTACTCATCATTGGCGCTGGCACTATTGGACTGCTCATGCTTCAGGTTGTACGAGCACTCGCACCACAGGCTGAAATTAGCGTGCAAGCGCGTTATCCTTTTCAGGTTGAGAAAGCCACTCGCCTAGGTGCGGCACACATTATCTATCCACAAGATAGTTATGCTGGTGTACAACAGGCAACACAAGCACAGCTCTACACGGGCTTGTTAGACAACAAGATGCTCCTCGGTGGCTATGATGTAATTTATGATACGATTGGTAGTCAAAAGACTGTTCACAACGCTCTTCGGTGGGCGCGCGCCAAAGCCACCGTTGTACTTGTCGGTTTGAGTTTGCATTTGATGCATATTGACCTCACGCCTGTCTGGTATCAAGAAATCAACCTTGTTGGCACGTTAGGGCAAGGTATGGAAACATGGCCGATTGGAACCACTACACAACGCTCCACCTTCGACATTACTACAGACATGATTATGAACGGCGTGTTGCGACCGGAACAACTCATCACGCACCACTTTGCGCTGAACAATTATCGACAAGCACTTATGACAGCGATAGACAAACGTGACCAACGCGCAGTCAAAGTAGTCTTTGATTACTCACTTCTCCCTGCTTCAGTCGTACCAAATGTACGCGCATCTGCTCGTTCTCGCAGACAAGCAACCATTGATGGCAACGGTAACTCTCCGCTCGTCACACGAGACCTGACACCTAGAGAACCAGTACGACCCTTATCAGAGTATCCCGTCACACCTATGCCTATTGCACCAATAATAGTGCCTGAGCAACAGCCACGCATCGTACCAGCACCCACTCCCGAACACGAACAACCGGTCGGGACCGATTCATCGCGTCCTTCTGACAGTTCAATTACCAGTGAGGACGTTGAGATTATACCAGAACAACCTGTAGGAACCGATTTATCGCGTCCTTCTGACGGTCCAATTGCCGACGAGGACGTTGAGATTATACCAGAACAACCTGTAGGGACCGATTCATCGCGTCCTTCTGACGGTCCAATTGCCGACGAGGACGAGATAAATCGGTCCCTACAGATGCCTGTTGACCAGGACGAGGATGATGAACAACTCGCAGGGACCGATTCATCGCATCCTTCTGGCATTTCAATCGCCGACGAGGACGCGATCAACCGGTCCCTACAGATGCCTGTTGACCAGGACGAGACGAATCGGTCCTTACATGAAGAGGACGCGATTCATCAGCCAATGCAAATTGGTGACGAACCTCCATTGAATGAGCTTGAATGGCTCGAAGTTATGCATGCAGAGCAAGAGACACCAGAGATACACTACGAGCATGATGAGGATGGTGCGCCTTCTTCACTTGATGCATCACCGCTTCCTGAGGAGGTGTGGTTGGATGAAGATACCTCATATGAGGAGAAGCAGGAGTTTCTGGACGAAGACCCCATACAGGATGGAGTTCGCACGAACGAAGAAGAGACAAATGCCCCCTTTGAGACGTTACTTACTACAAAGACCATGAAAGCCATACCGTCTAACAAGTCGCGCTCCAAAAATAGACACAAAGGGAAAAACACGACAGGAAGTTATCGTTCATGACGACTATAGATAATTCGGGCCAGCAAAAACGAAATACAGTTCCACAGCAAGTACCAATAGTGGAGTCTACAAAACCACTCCTCATAACTTCCCGACCTACACGTCGTAGCCATCATAATAGGCTTGTGATAGTAGTTATTTCAGCACTGCTCGTTGCGCTCATTGTCGCAGGTAGCCTTATTGGACAACGCTTACTTGATGGGACAAATAGCTCTTTCAAAGATGCGACTGCACCAGTGAGTGGCACCTTTATACAACCACCACTTAACGCGGCGCAAATCTATAGTCTCCATCACCTTGTCAGCCATATGCAATATAAACAGCTTGCCAGCCTTTATGTTTCACATATGAGTCTTGATGAAGAGTTGGGGCAGCTTATTATGGTCGAGTATAATGATACGTATTATTCTTCAGACCTCGACACGATGGTGAACAAACTGCATGCAGGTGGCGTCATTATGTACGAATTCCAGATGCAAACCGCACCACAAACGGCACATGACATCGCTCAAATGCAGTTGCATGCGAAAATTCCACTTCTCATTTCGTCTGATGAAGAGGGAGGAATTGTGCATCGCCTGATAAATATCTATCCACCACGTCCCTCTGCTCTCTCTGTCTATCAAAGTGGTAATCCCAATTACGCGGCACAGCAAGGCCATCTGGTCGCACATGACCTCAAAGCCATCGGCATCAACGAAAATCTCGCGCCCGACGTAGACGTGGCCCTCATTCCCGATGCGCCCGACCAGATTACGCGTACATTCGGCTTCACAACCGACTCGGTAATTCAATATGCGGGTCCCTACATGCAAGCCATGCAGAGCGACGGTGTTATTGCGTGTATCAAACACTATCCAGGTCTAGGGGATGCCAGTACTGATGCTCACTCTAGCCTACCCGTTGTCAATCGTACACGCGAGCAACTCTACTCCGTCGAGCTTGCCCCCTTTAAGCACTTTATTCAGTCGCAAAACAAACTCGATAATCCCGGCATGATTATGCCAACCGATGTACTTATGCCAGCTATCGACCCTAAGATGCCTGCTGAACTCTCGCATATCTTTATGACCGACATTCTGCGCCACGAGTTTGGCTACGATGGCGTGGTGCTCACCGACGCCCTCTATATGCAAGGTATCGCGCAAACGTGGGGCATGCCAGAAGCAGCCGTTCTAGCGTTAAACGCAGGTGACGACATGCTACTTGGTCCTACAGGCACCGACCAGATGACTGCAATGCTTGACGGACTCAAAACCGCTCTACAAAATGGTACGCTCTCAAAAGCTCGTGTTGACGAAGCAGCGACTCGCATCATCACACTCAAAATGCAATATCATCTCATGCCAGCCGTGCCCCCACAGGCATAAATAAAATATTCAATTGTCGGGACCGATTGATCGCGTCCTCGTGGCGATCAACGGCCAACATGGACGCGATGATACCGTTTCACACAAGAGGAAGGATATCGTAGGGACCACATTGATGGCGTCCACTGCACGAGCGAAGCAATGTGCAGTCCTCATAATCCGCCAGCGTTCTTGCATAATCTCGCGCAAGAACGCTGGCGCATGGAACTCGCCCTATGAATTGGGCGAGGACGCCATCAATGTGGTCCCTACATATATCCACGTTATTTTATCAGCTTACGCTGTTACCCTACGTGTTCTAACGCGTCCTTTAGCTGTTTGTACACGTTGTCGAGATGCTCCGGCATGACCTTAATGTCCGCGAGGACGGGCATGAAGTTTGTATCACCATTCCAACGTGGCACAATGTGGTAATGCATGTGATCCGCAAAGCCTGCCCCCGCGACCTTTCCTTCGTTGATACCCATGTTAAAACCGTCGGGATTCATCGCATGACGTATAGCTTTTAGCGCAAGTTGTGCCTGTGACATCAATTCGGCAAGCGTGGCGGCATCAAGCAGTGAGATACTCCCAACATGCTCAAAAGGTGCGATCATTAAGTGCCCGTTGTTATAGGGGTATTTGTTGAGCATCATGAAACAACGCTCACCACGATAGAGGATATGGTATTCATCGTCTTTATTGGCTGCTGGTTGTGTACAAAAAATACAGCCAGGTGTTGGCTCTGTCTTTGGTGTAATAAATGCCATGCGCCAGGGTGCCCATAAATTTTCCATACATGCTCTCCAATATAAAAAACAGGCTAATATATACTACCGTTCATGGAACAAGAGGCGACCACAGTGGTCGCCTCTTGTTCCATGAACGGTAGTATATATTAGCCTGCACAGTCCTCTTGCGATAGTTCGACTGGCTTCACAACATCTTCAGGTCCTGGCACCCAGTTCTCAGCCCACACATGAATGGCCTCAACCACTGGCTTCAGCGCATGGCCCTTATCGGTCAGTTGATACTCCACGCGCACAGGAATCTGAGGGTACACCACACGGTTAATAATGCCTTCCAGTTCAAGCTCTCGCAAGCGGTCACTCAACACACGGTCGGAGAGTCCTTCTACTAAAGAAGTCAACTCGCAGAAACGGCGTGGCCCATCCATGAGAGCAAGTAACAATAAACCCGTCCAACGCTTACCAAGAATTTGCACGGCATGCTCATAACGTGGACAGATGTGTGTTAATGCTGTACTTGATTCTGTTGTTTCCATCGGCTTCGTTGCCATAATAAACCTGCCATTTCTGGTTCGTTCTGGTCGCAAAGGAACCAGGATAGATAGATATACTAGTGAGACTTCGTACTTTCTAGTATACCATATTTTGTTAACCTAACGCAAGCATCGTAGCTTACTTTTCATTAGTAATATATCTCACTCACAAGAAGGTACAGGTTCCCCTGCCACCCCTGCGCCTTCTTGTGAGATATAATTCACTATGCTGAACATCACACTTGACACACAACTCAACACATTTCGTCTTTCCCTGAACTTGAGCGCGGAGCAGGGGCAGACAACAGTTCTACTTGGAGAAAGTGGTGCAGGAAAAAGTACGGTTTTGCGTATTGTTGCCGGTCTACTCAAGCCCAAAAAGGGACATATTTCGCTTGGGGATACTGTCTATTTTGATAGCGAACAGGGCATAGACGTTCCACCACAAGAACGTCCCTTTGGATATGTCTTTCAGGATTACGCCCTTTTCCCGCATCTTACCGTTTTTGAAAATGTTGCCTTTGGTTTGCGCGCACAACGCTTACCGCGTTCACTGATTCGGCAACGTGTTGGTGAGGCTCTGGAACAGGTGCGCTTACCTGGGCTTGACCAGCGCCGACCAACGCAACTGTCTGGTGGTCAACAGCAGCGTGTTGCCATCGCTCGTGCGCTAGCTTTGCAACCGCATCTATTGCTGCTCGATGAGCCGCTTTCGGCTCTCGATGTGCAGACGCGTCGTGAGGTACGCCAGGAGTTGCGGCATATTCTCGCAGAAGTCGATATCACAACGGTGATGGTGACGCATACCTATCTTGAAGCATTATTATTTGGACAACATATTCTTGTCCTTGAGGGTGGACATGTCCTGCAACAGGGGGGTCAACGTGACCTGCTAGAACATCCTCGTTCTTCCTATATTGCTGAATTAATTGGACTTAATTTCTTTCGTGGCCGCATCGTGCGTTACGAGTCGTCTTCAATTTGCGCCATGCAGGTTCACAACGGCTCACAAACTATAGAGATACTGGCAACACTACATGAGCAAGATATATCGAGACCCAAAAGCGGTGAAGAGGCATTCGTTATTGTCGAGCCACGTAGCATCACGCTTTACTCATCACAGCCTGATAGTTCCGCTCGCAATACCTTTCGTGGCGAAGTCACACAAATACTCCGCGTCGGTAGCACAACTCCCACCTCTACCTCCTCTAGTATAGAAACTGAAGGGGTTTTTCGCGTAACGCTACTTATCGACGTGACAATGCCACCCTTGACCGCCGAAATAACTGAGGCATCCGTGGCGCGCCTCAACATTCATGAAGGTTCTATTGTCTACGCTACCTTCAAGGCAACCGAGGCCAGAGCCTATACATAAGAACAGAATAACCCCACAAGGGATGCCCCTTGTAGGCATCCCTTGTGGGGTTATTCTATGTGCGTTTATCAAAATTTATAAAGGACCGATAATTCTGCAATTTGCCTCCAAATGGAAACATTGGTCGGACCAGTTTCACGGTGTCTTCTACAGCTTCTGTATCTATACTAGCCGCCTCAAGGCTCTGCCGCTCTGCATCCATTTTCTGCACAGCAGGTGGAGGCAAGAAGAAAAGTACGTACATCACGGCAAAGATTGGCAAATGTCCAAGCAACTCCGTTGGTCCCAGAAATGGCAGCGTCAGGTTAAAGGGAATAAACATGCCAAGAATGACCAAGCGAGGCAAAATACCGCTAATAAGAGCTAACCCAATTGTTAGCTCAACAGCTCCAGCGGCAAAGATGAAACGCTCGTTGGTGAACCAGGTGAGCCCTATCGTTCGAGCAATGTTAAAATCAGGATGTATCTTTAAAAATGCTAGAGCGAGTGCTGGGTCAAGTAGCTTTTCGGTAAAGGCAAGAATAGCAATGGAGACACCAACGCCGCCACTTAAGAGCATAGGTGCAAAACGCCAATAGCGTGACATATTTGCAAGCGGCTCACGCTTTGCTCCGGGCTTGGTCAAACCACGCCCCATAATCAGCAAATAAAGAGCAATACCAGCATAGACGCTTTGCTCTAGTATCAGCCAAGGTGGGAAAAAGAAAAATGCAAGTACAAACATGGCAAGCAATATAGCGGCACCTATGCGCGTTAGATAGCCAGTGACAAAAGTAAAGGCCACAAAAATTTCAACGGCTGCAAAAAGCATGTTCACTACGTTATTGTTTGTTATGAGGTTTATCGCAAAGATATGTGACCAGACACCAACAGCAACTAGACTAATAGCAGTTTGTATCGCAAGAATAACACGATTAGAGCGATCATAGTAGCGAAGAAAACCAATCTGTAAGAAGCGGTTATGCCCACCTGCAAGATGTCGTAGCAAAGCTAGACTACCTACACCCAGGCAAGCCAAACCTATCATTGACAAAACAGGTAGGGTGAACAACAACGCAAAGTGTATTGGGTACAATCGTCCATCAACAAACCATTTTTCATGAGCTGATGCAGGCATTGGTGCCACGAGAAAAACAAGTACAATTAATCCAACACATAAAAATGTGTTGCGTAGACGTGACATGAAACGATTCCTTTTGTTATTCCTGTTTAAAAGATTAGTATACAGACAGGAAAAAATTTCTTTTCATGTCACCTATGACTACGCCTTTAACCTATGTTTAGACCTCATGCATAATTTACGGATATGGTGATCCAGTCGAACAAAAGTGTACAGACAGGTGCTTCTGTTATCGAACGGAGGTGTACCATTTGTGTAGTACAGCATTCGTCATTGTCTGCCCTTTGAGCGTAAACTTGCCCACGTCTTCCCAGCCCCAGAAGAAGATGCCAGCGATACGCTGATCTCCTATCGCGTTTGTTAGAGCTGCATCATATGCTCCAGCCTGTTCAGCAGGGTCTAGTGGCAATGTGCTATCTTGCTCCCAGGAATGATAAAGCGCGTTCGTGCTATTGCGATAGCCAATCTCGGAGATGAGTACAGGCTTGCCAGCGCGAGTAGAAATGCTATCGAGGATAGACCCAATTTTCTGTTTCCATAATGCCGCCATGTCTTTCGGGTCAATACGTGTAGACACATCGGTCAATGGAATATACGATGATACGCCAATCATACCAATGTTTTGATTGCTGTACCAGCTTGGGATAGCTTGATTAACTGGATACCAGTTCATATCATAGGTCAAGGTACCAGCATAGACGCCACGTATACGATCAATCAGTTGATTCCACAATGCGGCAGGTGCATTCTCCTGTAACCATGAACACTCTGTAGCAATTGCCATCTGGTCCACACCCTCTTGAGCTGCTGCCACAACATAAGGCTTGTAGGTGTTCCAATAGCTATCAAACCATGCTTGCTCTTGCGTCCGAGAGGAAAGTTGAATACTTCCTGCCCAACCACCCTTTTCGTCAACGCCCATCAGAGGCACCACAAAAACGTGTAATCCCTTCGCATGAGCTGCGCGAACACCTGCCGCAAAGGATGAGACGAGTGGCGTACTTTGTGTTGTTCGCACGGTTGTCGAAGACGAAGAGGATTGCGAGAATAACAACGAAAACTCGATCCACTGCGAACCTGTCTGCGCCTGGATATCCGATAAACTCTGTTGCCATTGTGGACCATAGGCTGTTTGTTGCTGCCATTGTGGGGTGACAATACCGGTTTCAAAGGTACGTGTCCGTGTTACCGTTGCAGCAGGTGGCTGTGAGATAAACGTTGCCCCACCAGTACTCTTGCCTGCTGAGAACACATTCACCGCCGGCATATGTAGCATACCGAGTGTCTGCCCAAGCACACCAAGTAGCAGCAGAGCGAGAACAACAATTAACGCATTTCTTTGTACTGCAGGCGACAAAAATGCCTTCCTGTGTACCTCTTCTTGCGGTGGAAGAGAGGTATTGATTGATGGCACTACCGGCTCGCTTGCGAGTTGTACCTTGTTCACACGTTGCCTTTTTCTTTTAAAGAGCGAGATTACAGAATGGGATACCGCATACATTGCAGCAGACCATACACCAGTTAACATAAGCATACGTAAAAAACGCGACCAGGACATAATACGACTCCTTCCAGACTTCCAAATAGCATAGACGAATTTGCTCGTCACACTCCCTTATCGTCACTAGCAATGCAAAACAATAGTCATCAGTGAAACAGAGTTTGGGAGGTACAACGAAATGCCAGTAGGGACCGATTCATCGCGTCCTCGTGGCAATCAACTGCCGACAAGGACGCGATCAATCGGTCCCTACACATCTCCCAACCTTGTGATGAATGTCGTAGGGACCACATTGATGGCGTCCGGGGCGCAATTCATTGCGCGAGTTACATCCGCCCTCTTTCTTGTGTGATCTCGCGCAAGAATGGGTGCATGGTGAGGACTGCACATTGCTTTGCTCGTGCAGTGGACGCCATCAATGTGGTCCCTACGGAACGATGCAGTGATGCCGATAAAAAAAGATGGGACACCGAACGTTGAGTAGTATTTGGAGAAGATAAAGTATGAGTTTACGACAAATGGAGCCTGATATACAGGTGCAGGACGCTACTTTGTATGAGCAGGTAACGCGTTATCGAGCATGGCTTACACAGCAAATGCAGCGGTCGCAATCCGCGACCGAACAGCAGATCGCAGCTTCTTATGCGACAAACGCATCACAGGTTGTTGTGGTCGGCAAGCAAAATGTGCAGGCATATGCGCCATTTCGCTATAAGTATTCCGCACTCAAGGTCATCACGCACAAGCAATTTATTGCACTTGGCATTCTGCTACTGGCATGGATTGTGGGCATGGCGTTTTATGGCCGACAAATTCTAATTGTTACTATGACAATTATCACCCTTGCCTATCTGCTACACCTCATTCTTGACGTGGCACTCGCGCTCAGCATTGTGCGTAACTCGCCAGAGGAGCAAATCGACAACAAGGTGCTGGAAGCACTTCGCGGTGCCGAATGGCCGATGTACACTATTCTTTGTCCACTGTATAAAGAGGCTCGCGTCGTTCCACAGTTCGTCAAAGCCATGCAGGGCCTCGATTACCCGACCGACAGACTGCAAATTCTGTTTTTGACGGAAGAGGACGACAACGAGACGCGTGATGCCATCGAGGGGATGAACCTGCCCTCACACTTTGAAATCGTCACCGTGCCAGAAGGTAATCCACGCACAAAGCCACGCGCCTGTAACTTTGGCCTGATTCAGTCGCTTGGACAATACGTCGTGATTTTCGACGCAGAGGATGTACCGGACCCACTGCAACTCAAAAAAGCTGTGTTGACCTTCGCCAATCACGGCCCCAATCTCGCCTGTGTGCAGGCCAAACTCAATTTCTATAATCCAGACCAGAACTTGCTTACACGCTGGTTTACCGCCGAATACTCGCTCTGGTTCGACCTGATTTTGCCTGGACTACAAAAAGCGCATTTTCTGATGCCTCTCGGTGGCACCTCGAATCACTTCCCTACACAGATGATTCGTGCGCTCGGCGGCTGGGATGCCTTCAACGTGACGGAGGATTGTGATCTTGGTCTACGCTTGGCCTGGTTCAAAATGGAGACGGTTGTTCTTGACTCGACCACCTATGAAGAGGCCAATTCGCGCACGAAAAACTGGTTACGACAGCGTTCGCGCTGGATAAAAGGCTATATGCAAACCTACCTTGTGCATATGCGCGAGCCGTGGCATTATGCACGCGAGTTTCGCATTCGTGAATTTCTGTCCATGCAGCTCATGATTGGTGGTAAAACCGCAGTCCTCTTTATCAATCCCTTATTGTGGATTGCGCTAATCATATCGCAAATCCTGAAACCATTTATTGGCAATGCCTACGGCTCACTGTTTCCAGCACCCATTGTGACTATCGGCGCGGTCTGTCTCGTCGTCGGCAACTTCTTTTACCTGTACATTTACCTGCTTGCTTGTATTCGTCGCAAGCATTATGGACTGGTCAAGTGGACGCTACTCATTCCCATCTACTGGCTGCTCATGAGCATTGCGGCCTGTATCGCGCTCTACCAACTTATCGTCAAGCCACACTATTGGGAGAAGACGGAGCACGGACTGCACCTGCTCGATGCAAAGGCAGTTTCGACTATTCTTGAAAAAGATGGTATCGCCCTTCATCAGCAGCATAACAATCAGCATATCGAGCATCATAACCGTGTCGCGGTACCGACAGCGCAGAAGCATCGTCTAAATTCCGCTGAGTTTCCGTCGGTTCGCCTGGCATTAAACACTATCAATCACGAATATAAGCCAGCCTTTACAGCAAAAGAGCTTTCCGCGCTGCGTCGCGCACAACATCCAACACATAGAGACCCCTGGTTCATTGGCGTCATGCTGATAGCGGCATGCGTGGCTCTCGCTTCTAGTAGCTATGCCTACGCTACTCATACCATTTCATCTGGTGTATTACAACTCAATCAGGCATGGAGCGCGTGGTTGCCACTTACACACCTGCTTATTCTGCCCTTTGCGTGGAGTGCTTCACTCCTTCACACAGGTGTCATGATACCAGCAATCATGTGTTACCTGCTTTCGACTGTGTGCGTCTTTATTGCCGCACGTTGTCTCACGCAAGACAGTCTGGCTAGTTTTATAGGCACACTGCTTTTCGTCTTTAACCCAACATTGCTGATGCTCAACACGATTTCGTTTAACGATTGGCTGTGCATCACAACACTTACCGCGACGTGCTGCTGCTTCTTGTTATGGTCACGACATAACCGTCTCTCGTCACTGATTGGTACAGCATTGAGCAGTCTGTTAGCCACGCTGACCTGTTATGATGGTTGGGCCTTGTTCGTTTCACTGATCGCGTTTATGATCGCTATCGGCTGGCTCAAACGCCAGTCGCGCGCACAGATTGAGAGTTCGTTGATCGCGTTTAGTACGCTTGGCGCACTTGGTATCGGAGTGTGGATGCTGTGCTGTAGCACACTCTTTGGCGATCCATTTGTTTTTCTACATCAGGCACCGCTTGCTGTGGCCTCGCTACATAGTAAGGGACAAGCAGTTGTGTTCGCATTTCAAGCGTCAGTGCAAATGCTGACCCCTGTGCTCTTCTCAGTTGCGTTCCTAGCACTCGTGCTCTTTGTAGTACGTCGCCGCTTCGCACCTGAAACTATCGCGGGTATCGCCTTCCTGGTACCATTTGCCTTCTCGCTGATCTCACTCGGTGGTGGTAGCTATGCTATCCCCTTTGTCTCAAGCATAGATATCCTGCACGCTCTACAGCAGCACGATGGTATTGCCACCGTAGCACCCGCCGCGCTCTTCCTGGCAACTCTCTTCGGACCTGAGATGCGTAAAGCGTTCGCCTTTGGGAAACAAAAAGGCTAAGCGAAAACAAGGATGCAGATATGCTCGGACATATTTGCATCCTTGTTTTCATTTATCCACCTAGTTATCCACATTGAATGTGGATAACTAGGTGGATAAATGTGCAGAAGTAGCATGTTTTACCTAAAATGTTACTTCTAGCGTTTATTCTTATTTTTGAGTACATGCATAATCCTTGAATTCACAGCGTAAAATGGATGGCATCAATCATTTCCTACAACAACTCATGTTCTGAGGCATATAGTATGGCGGCACTGCGTGACGAGACGCCAATCTTGTTATTGATGGTCGTCATGTACTTTTTTACGGTGCGTGGGCTAATCTCTAACTGCTCCGCAATCTGGGCGTCGGTACATCCCTGCGCGAGAAGACGCAATACGTCACCCTCACGTGTTGTGAGGCCATCAGAAGCACTCTGTCTCACCTTGACCGTTTGTGTTTTCTGCGTTTTGCTAGCGGACGGCGTTGGTACAATAATTGGATTTGGCGTAGCAAGAGCCTGTGCTGGCGTCATAGAGTACCCCTGCGTCCAGAGTGCGGTAAACATATGTTTATCCAGATGCATCTGGGCAAGGGTCTCGGCACGTTCATAATCCTTTTGCTCAAGTGGGGACATTGGGATACCACGCGTCTCACGAAAGCGCATCATTGTACCCCACAAGAGTACAGCCCACGCGATATTACCTTGCTTTAACACGGCAAGGCCAAAACCTACAAGACAATTCGCCAATACATCATATTCATCTAGCTTTTCCAGGAGAGCAAAACATTCTTCATACAGCTTCTGCGCCTCAGCATACTTTTCTTCAGTCAAGGAGACTTTCGCAAGCAAAGATAGTGACTCAGCACTTCCCGCCTGTTGTCCTCGCTCTCGATGCTTCGCCAAACTCTCCACTATCAATGCACGAGCGCGTGACACATCGCCTCGTTGCAGGGCAATATATCCCTTGAGACACAGCGTATAGGCAATGCCCGATGCATAACCCAACTCGGTCGATAGTGCTAAACTTTCCTCTGTCATTGTACTTGCCTGCATAATGTCGCCTTGCTCAAGGAGCACACGCCCTAGATAGCGCGTCGTATACGCAATTCCCCAAGCATCATCTACCTGTCTAAAACGCGCCAACCCTTGCTCGGCAAAGCGACGTGCCTCCGTATAGTCCCCCTGATTCAGAGCGATATAGGCCAGCATCATCAATGCATCCGCCATGCCACTTATATTGTCACAAGTAGCACGTAGCGCGAGTGCCTCTTCTGCATATTTATTTGCTTGTACATAATCTTTTTTTACCCAACATTCCACGAGTCCCAGCCAGTATAACGCCATAGCGCAACCAAGCTTGTCATCAAGCTGGCGATACAATGCAAGGCTCTGCTGACAAAGGTCTTCTGTTTGGATGTGCATACTCAGGTGATAAGCCAGTGCGCCCGCGCTAAGTAGTGCCTTCGCACGGATCGGTGCAGGGACATTCGCACCTGCTACCAGTGCTTTTTCTGAGAGAAGATATCCTTCTTTGATGTGACCCCGCACCGACCAGAACCAGCACAATGAGCCACACAGACGCAGCAACAACTCATGTTCTTGCCTCTCGCTCAACCATAAGAGTGCCGCACGAAGATTATCGTGCTCTTGCTCTAAACGCGTCAACCACGTCGTTTGTTCAGCACCACCAAGCTGATACGTTTCTGCTTCCTCCGCCATTGCGAGATAGTATAATGCATGGGCTTGACGTACCTGCTCGGTCTCATTGCACTCCTGCAAACACTCCCATCCGTACTCACGCACCGTCATCAACATTTGCAGACGTGGGTCTTCGTCCTCCTGCTCAGTGAGCAGCAAAAGGCTTTTATCAACCAACGAAGAGATTTCATCCAGTGCCGATACACGATCTTGCTCTTCATCGTAATAGCAAACAGCTTCTACGGCTTCTACAGTCCATCCACCCACGAAGACCGCGAGTCGTCGAAATAGCCGTTGTTCGGCAAGACTCAAGAGGTCATAGCTCCACTTAAGCGTATTCCGCAATGTCTGTTGACGCGATGGTAAGGTCTGAACACCTCCGGTAAGCACGTCGAAACGCCGTGAAAGTCGTGCTAATAAGGCTTGTGGTGAAAGCAGTTTGATACGAGCAGCTGCGAGTTCAATCGCGAGAGGCAGACCATCCAACCGTATACATATCTCCGCAATCACACGTTTATTGGCAGAGGTAAGCTTGAAGTTGGGCGCAACCGAGTGTACGCGTTGTAAAAATAGGGCCACGGACGCAACATGTACGAGGTCTTCACTTTCGATCTGTTGCGTCAGGTCAGGCACGAAGAGTGGCGTCATTGGAAACTCGTGCTCTCCCTGCACGTGAAGCATCTCTCGACTTGTCACCAGGATAGAAAGCAAAGGACATGATAGAAGTAGTTGCTCAATAATGGCAGCCGCGCTTACAACCTGCTCGAAATTATCGAGTATGAGAAGAAAATGCTTTGCACGTAGAAAATCCTGTACTTGTTCAAGGATTGGCGAGGTGCTTGCATCCTGCACACCCAGTTCCTGCGCTATCGTTGGCATTACACGTGTAGGATCATTTACGGCGGCCAGTGCCACAAAACAGCCGCCATCGACAAAATGTTCGCGCATGTTCGCGGCTACCTGTATACTTAAGCGTGTCTTGCCAATGCCACCGGTTCCCAATAATGTCACCAAACGCACTCTCTCTTCCACAAACAATGCACGTACAGCAGACACATCTTGCTCCCGTCCAACCAGAGAGGTAAAGATGGTTGGCATCTTCCACAGAGATGCGGCATGTGTTGGAAACACGCTTGCTATTGATGGCGGCTGAGCATCGGATAATGCTTGATAGTGAAACGTTGTGAGCGATGCCTGCTCTAGGGCAGAGGCGAACGTCTCGATGTCCGCAAAGCGTTGTTGGGGCTGCTTCTCCAATGCTCTTAGGATTACATCCTCGACGGCAAACGGTATATCTGTGACTTGTTCATAGAGTGGTGGTGGTGGTTGTGAGAGGTGTTGTGCTGCAATTTCAAGTCCTGTACCACTAAACGGTGCTTTACCACAGAGCCATTCGTAGACAACTACTGCCAGCGAATACTGGTCACTTGCGGCTACAGGCCTGCCCTGTAATTGTTCGGGCGCGAGATAGAGCCATGTTCCCACTGCCTGTTGCATCTGCTGAGTGCTGTATACCTGCGACTGTGGCGCAATAAGTGCCAGCCCAAAATCGCTCAACAACACTGTATCCCGCGTACTGACCAGCATATTCTCCGGCTTGATGTCGCGGTGAATCAGCCGATGATCTTGATATGCATAGGAGAGGGCAGACGCTATCTGCTGCACATATCGCACGACTGTCTCAAGGGAGACACGGGAGCCAAAGGGGTGATGTTGCCGTAACGTCCCACCAGGAGCGTACTCCATCACGAGAAATGGTCTACTATCCGCGAGCGAAAAGTCCAGTAAGCGCACAATATGTGGATGCTGCAATGAGACGAGGGTTTGCGCTTCCTTTACAAATATGGTCTGATCTGCATCAGCAAGAACGGTATGGAGCACTTTCAGCGCGGCAAAACTGTTCAGATAGATATGTTTCCCCAGATAGACCTCTGCAAAACCACCATGTCCAAGCAGGCTTTCTATGTGGTAATTGCCTAATTGCTGGCCTACCAAATCAGCCATGTCTTATCTCTCTTTGAAAACATATACTAGCCACCAGCGCGTTTTACCTTGTAGCCCATCTCGGTGAGCTTTGCCTGTATCTTATCGCAATGATCGCCCTGTATTTCGATAGTACCATCCTTGATGGTGCCACCGGAGCCACACAACTTTTTGAGCTGTTGTGCAAGTGTTGTCAGTGCTTGTTCGCTAGCGAGGACGCCTGTAATCATTGTTACCGTCTTTCCTCCGCGTTGCTTGCGGTCTCGCATGATACGCACAATGCCATCACTCTTCCTGTTTGGCTCTCCCGAAGATTTTTCGTCAGGGCGTGGACGTATTCTCCCACTATCAGTCGAATATACAATATTATCCGACATACCAACCCGTCTCCTTCTCTCTCACTAGCATTTATTTTCATTCTTAGATATTTTCAATCGGTTTAATTGTATCATATACGGCTCGATTCCACGAAAAAGCAGACCTGCAGGAAGTACGATTTATCGCATCAGACGGTTGAAATACTGTAAGTCATTTACTGCATAAATTTGTGCTATCTCTATTTGTTTAAGGGTACTAGTAGCAGTGATATATATGCCGCCATTCGTTGTAGAGATAACACTACACGGGTCTGCCAATATTGATGCTCTTTGACTACATATGACGGTTTTGTAGGGACCGCTTCATCGCGTCCTCGTGGCAACCACCCGCCGAAAAGGACGCGATGAAGCGGTCTCTACAGGTATCCGTCCTGTCTCTACAAGAACAACAATAACAAAATTCAATGACACGAATGCACTTGTGTAAACGTATACATGAATGAGAACACAAATTTAAGGACGCGCACGATCATGATACAAGAATTTGAAAACACCGTCCTCGCCCACTACCAATTACAAAGACTCCTTGCGCGTGGTGGCATGTCGGTTGTATATACAGCAAATGACACTCAAACGGGTCATACCATTGCTATAAAACTAGTTCATAGTAGTGAACGCGAATACTATCTCCGTTTCCAGCGCGAGGTGCAAGTAATCGCTAGCCTTAGACATGAACATATCCTTCCCGCTTTTGCATACGGTGTTTATGACTCATGGTACTATATAGTTATGCCCTACATCGCCTATGGGACGTTGAAACAACGCCTGGCAAAAGGACCAATCTCGGCGCGAGGTGCCGACAAGATACTTACGCAACTTGCAGATGCACTTCAATTTGCTCATGCCCGTGGTATTGTACATGGCGATATCAAACCCTCAAATATCCTTTTGCAAAACGGCACACATGTGTATCTAGCGGATTTTGGTCTTGCCCGGCACGTACAAGAGACAAGCACGCTGGCACAAACAAGTACGCCACTAGGCACACCTGAATACATGGCACCCGAATTAATCGAACAACCTGCCTCACCTAGTAGCGATATTTATGCACTCGGTGTTGTACTTTATCAGATGCTCACTGGTCGCCTTCCATTCAAAAGCAGTACATCGTTTGGTCTTTATTGGAAACACTTACGCGAGCAACCAGCCGCACCGTCCGTCTATAACCCAACGATTTCTCGTGCCACCGATGAAGTGGTCTTGCGTGCATTATCTAAGAATCCCGCTCAACGCTTTCAAAATGTACAAGAGTTTGCGGATGCCTATCATACATCGCTGCTTGAACGAGACAGATCAGTATCACGCATTCACCTGGGAACACCTGCGGTTGCAGCCGTCTTATTACTCTGCATCATGCCTTCCCTGCTCGGCTTTTCTTTCTCGTATCTTACAATACATGCTCAAGCTCCAACCGTACTACACGCCAGCGAGTATGCAGCAGACAACGATGCCACTTTATTAACACAACCTGCTGCTCCGCAACCCATCACACTTTCAATAAAGACCCCGCCATTTATACAGGCACCAAACAAAGCACTGATGAGTCAACTTATCGTACGTCCTTCCCGTTCTTCCATCAAAACAATTCAACCTCCTGAAAACAAATACGTGCCCAAGTATATTTTTGATAGTATCTAGTAATAGCCAATGTCAATGCGCGTTAAGAGCATTGACATTGGCTATTTAAAAGTCAGTCAACGGACGCCCACAAGGGGCGAACCCTACTATACACGTATGTCGTGTATAGTAGGGTTCGCCCCTTGTGGGCGTCCGTGTATCTCCACCACGTCCTTCATCAACTTTTAAATAGCCCTGAGCATTGACATTGACATATAGCCTCAACAGCCCTATACTGCATCTATCAAGCTATGTTTATACGTGCTACATATGAATCAATATTTACATAACTACCTATAAGGATTACAAACGCACATGCCCGGATTAGAGGGAACATCTTTAGGGCGCTATCAACTTCTGGGACGGTTGGGGCGCGGGGGAATGTCAGAGGTATATCTTGCATATGACGAACGCATGGACCGCAATGTCGCACTCAAGGTTGTAAGTAGCGGTCAATCGGACTACCTGGAACGCTTTCACCGTGAGGCGGAGGCGATTAGCAGCCTGAACCATCCCCACATTCTGCCAGCCTATGACTACGGCGATGAAGAGCCGTGGCACTATCTTGTGATGCCCAATATCGAGCATGGGACGCTGCGTCATCGCTTAGAGAAGGGACCACTTTCACTGGAAGACGCGGGCGAAATGCTAAGCCAGATTGCGAGTGCGCTACAAAGTGCTCACGATCATGGTATCATTCACCGTGATATTAAGCCCTCGAATATCCTCTTGCGTGACGATCACTACGCCTATCTTGCGGACTTTGGCTTGGCGAAAGCAATGGAAGGCGGAAGCGAACTTACTCAAACAGGTGCCTTGCTCGGCACACCTGAATATATGGCACCCGATCTGGCAGATGGTCCAGCAACAACAGGGAGTGACATTTACGCGCTCGGTGTCTTACTCTATCAAATGGTTGCCGGTCGCGTTCCCTTTACAGGTGACACACCCGTCTCTGTCTACATGAAACATGTACGGGAACAGCCATTGCCACCATCTTTCTTTAATTCAACCATCCCACATTCCATAGATCAAGTTGTGCTACGTGCGCTCGAAAAAGACCCACGTCGCCGCTATCAATCGCCACAAGAACTCGCGGATGCCTTTGAGCAAGCGCGCTTGACGCCCTCTATTCACGAGACGCAAGAGATGGCACCCTACAAGAAGTTGCAAGAGACGGAGCAACAAGGATTTGGTGACACACCCATTCCAGGCTCACGTCGCACCGCGCGTCAGGCGCGCCAGGCCCGACAAGCACGTCAAATTCGTAGCAATCCTTCTTCGCAAGGGCGTAAACTCATTTTGCCCGGCAACCCGACCGCTGCTCCTACCTCTGTCTTTTCACGTAGAAGGCGTATTACTATGCCTATCGTCGAAAACTCAGCAGAAGGAGGGCATCAGACGGTAGCAATGGAAACCTCTGCTGAACCGGTGACGTCGCGACGTAGAACAACAGAAAGTATTCATACAGCTCCTCACAGTACTAGGAGGAGCAGGAGCACACTGGCGTTTGTCATCATTGCTGTTGGCCTCCTTCTCTTTGTCGTCCTACCAATAGGAGCCATCTCCTACTTTGCAAGTACGAGACAACATCAGCCAATCCCTACACCTGCCCCAACGCATGCTGTACAGCCAACGCAGACTCAGCCAACCGTTACACCACAAGCGCAAGCTACACCTAACGCAACTACAACGGCGCAAGCACAGGCACAGGCAAAGACAACCGGAATTCTCGCTGCCGCAACGAGTGGTACGCCCGTTGCGTATAGTTTAGCAAGTAACACCGATGGCCTTTGGACTGAGGATGCCATTCATTGCGTCTTTGTGAGTGGCACATATCACGTCAAGGTGCTACAAACTAACTTCCTCCAATACTGTCCATTAACCAAAAGTGTGCAGGACAATGCAACATTCCAGGTGGATGTCACCTTAATGCGTGGCAGTAACGCAGGCATTCTCTTTCGGATGAACAGCGATCAGTTCTATGATTTTGAAATTACCGATCAAGGGCAGTGCTTTTTCCGCCGTCACGACCCGGGTGATGGGAATACTTATACTAAAATTCTTAGCCCTATCGCTAACAGTGCTATTGCGCCTGTGGGCCAAAAGAACACGCTTACGGTTATTGCTAACGGCAATACATTCAGACTCTTCGTCAACGGTATAGCTATTGGTGGACCGCTTCAAGACAGCACCTATAGCGTTGGTGGACTTGCCCTTGTCGCTGGTACTCCTGCCTCAAGCAACGATGGTGAAGCAAGCTTCTCTAACTTGAGGATATACAAAGTAGGACAATAGTATGCCGAGAACAAATCTGGATAAGGGCATGCTCGAACTCCACACGTATATGTCACAATTAGGTTTACATGTGGAAAATGCACTCGCGCAAACACTTACTACCTTGGAAACAGGCAACTATGATACGCTCCATTCCGTCATAACTGACGATGCTGTTGTTGATACGCTTGTTGCGACGGCAGAGCGGCAAGCTATACGTCTTTTAATCCTACAACAGCCACTTGCTGGGCAAGATATGCGTATGCTCACGGCATCACTACACATCAGTGATGATCTTGGGCGCATTGGTGATGCTATCGTTGCTAGCGCAGAAGCTCTCCTACAGCTTGTCTCTCTCTATCATCAAACGAAGGACACACAAGAGGAGTACACCATTCATATTGCTCCTGTAGATGCGTCGGGCAATCTCAAAGATTCCTTTGTGCTGCGCGGACTGCTTAACCTTGGTCGAGAGCTACAGTTCATTCTCAAACAAACCCTAGAAGCATTCGCACTGCGCGACTCCACACTTGCAAAAACCGTTGAAGACGAAAAGACGCTCGTTAGTTTGCGCTACTTTCCGCTTTACAACGATATCATGACCATGCAAACAAAGGCGGCTGCGCTCTCCACTCTCCATACCGATGCGACCATCCTTCAAAGGGCAACACACCTTCTTTGGATAGCCCAAAAGCTAGAACAGATTTCGGGCTATGCTGCTAGTATACGTAAACGCATCATCTATATTGCTGAGGGAGATGCAAAATAGTGTAGGGACGATGATGCCGTTTTACAAAATAATGCCGATATGTTGTCGGTAGGGACCAATTCATCGCGTCCTCGTCGCAATCACCCGCCAACGAGGACGCGATGAATCGGTCCTTACATCGTGTCTAATTCCTACAGAAAATCCAATATTAGACGCGCGCACTCACCTGCTGAAAACCGCCTGTTGCAGTGGGTGCGGGTTGCCGCTCGCTTTGTATGGCAGTGGGGGGTGTCAACGTATTGTTCTTACGTATTTTTCCCGTGACAAAGACAAAGAACGTGAGCATGAGAAGCGACTCGATGACGTAGACGAGCAAGAACGACGGGAAGGCAAATGATCCACTACCAATAACTCCATCAGTGAGATAGGGACCAATTGGCGCGGGCAACAGTTGCAACACAAACGAGCCATTCCATATCGCATGTTGCAACACCGCGTAGAGCATACAGCCGAAGCCAAGCAGGAAGCGGTGATGGCTTGCTTTGGGGTGCGTGAGATAATACCAGCCCAAGGCAACCATTGCCGCGCCAAGCCCATGTAGCAGTCCTGCTGTGCTGCGCTGTAGTGCTACATCAAGCCAGTTCTGATAACCAGAACTGATATAACCGGATGTCTCAATCAGATCGAAACCAATACCACAACTTAGACCAAGCACAAATGCCTCTGCCGCGCTCTCGATACGTCCGATAAGAATAATCACAGCAAGCGGCTTGACAGCCTCCTCAACCAGTGGCGCAATCACGGAAACAACTACAAATGTAAAGCCAATTGCGCGTGGGTCTGTTGGAATGGGTTGACCAGGATTGTCTAATAGTCCCGAACTCGTTTGCAGCAAACCTGCGGCAACCGCAGAGAGGATAGTCTCAAAGATGAGTGCCAGCACAATGGCAAGCGTTGCGCCACTAGCAACGGCTAATGCGAAGCGTCGCCACCTTGTAGGCCAGCGCGCATTTCGAGGAAAGTGCAAACGACGTACTCCAAGCGAGAGGATCGTCAACGCGGGTAGCAAACCCGCGAGCGCAATCAAGAATATAGACAACAGCAGGTTTGCTACCGCTAACCCGTTCGCTCGCAGAATGGCTGCGATAACAATAACTACTACATATGATGCCAGGAAAATCCACCACTGAGGCAGTTTGAAATCCGCCGATGGCTTCCTGAGTAGTGAACGAATGCTATGGAAAAGGCCAAAACTACCGCCTAACCCACCCGCAAGTGTAAGCGCAACAAGCAATACGACTCCACTAAATAGTTGCCCTTGCTGCCCATCAAAATTGCTTGATGGCACAAAGAAGAGCAGCAAGAGAATTGCAGCACTCACAAGACCACCAAGAGTAGCAAGCGAAGACCCAATCACCGCTAAGATAGACATCACAAACAGGTATCTATCACGACGAGGACGCATAGGTTGCGCTGGATAGGCATAACCATAATAGGGTGGATACCCATAATAATATCCAGGATATCCCTGTTGTGGCACGGTGTAACCATTGTTGTATGGATTGTAATTGTATTGTGGCTGTGGATACTGCTGATAGCCATTATTTCCATACTGAGGTTGCGGCTGTCCCCCGTAATTATAGGTGGGATATTGCGCTGGCAGTTGTCCCTGCTGAGGGTATTGGGGATATCCTTGGGGTCCCTGTTGCACCTGCTGAGGCTGCACCTGCTGCTGAGGGGGCAGCGGATAGGGCATGGGGACTGGCTGAAACCCACCAAGTGGTTGCGTCACATGCTCACGATAGCTTGGCTCCTCGTGCTGTTCCTGCTCTGGTGTATTATTTATATTTACAAAGGGAGTATGGCGCGCAAATTGCTGTTGTTTATCAGGGTCGGATAATGGCCCCATGTATTCGGAACCCACGATTATTTTAGCCTTTTCTTTAATCTGATTAAGATGGTGTGTGTGTTATAATAGGCAATGCCTATTATAACACACACACCATCTAATTCCACTAGCGCACGATGGCCTGTGTTTCGATAGCCCCTCGACCCAACAAACCCTCCAATTTTGCATGCAGTTCTGGTGTGTAGTGCATTGTGTTGTTTTCGGGAACAAGGCGTGTCTTCCACTCGCCATTGATCACAAACACATCGTAATGGTCACGACCGGGACGTTCCGAGACATAGCGATAGAGGTCTTGCACCTTCATCTTATCATCGGAGATCGAGCGTTCATCGTTGCCGCTCAGTTGAATCGTTAGCCACACATGGTACTCTTTACGATCCATCTCTTCCTCCACAGCCTTCAGTCTTTCTGCTCTGTTACACAGAATATTCGGCTCATCACGGCGTATCTGTACATCACCATACACAATCACCACAGAATCTTCGGCCCACAACTCCGGATCTTGCTCATATACCTTAGGAAAGATTGTTACGTCAATGGTACCAAACATGTCTTCTAGTTTTACCACGCACATGGTATCACCCTTCTTGGTTGTGATACGGCGCGCTTCGGTAATCATACCGCCAAGCACAACTTTTTGTTTATCGTGCTCCTCGGTAATCATGCCTGTGTTGTGTTTCACCGTGTCTTTCATGATTTCCGTTAGATAGGATAAAGGGTGCTTCGAGACGTATACGCCGATGAGTTCCTTTTCCCAGTTCAATAACTGCTTGCGTGGCAATTCTTTCGCTGTCTGCGTCAAGTTGAACTGGAACGCGTTCGTGATCTCTTCGTCTTCACCAAACAAACTTTGCATACCATGTGCCTTAGCTGAGCGTTCCGTCTTGCCAAAATTCATGGCGCGTTCAACATTGTCAAGCAACACATGACGCATCCCCTCACCTTGCTCTAACGAGTCAAAGGCACCTGCCTTGATGAGGGTCTCAATCGCTCCCTTGCCCACGTGTTTGGGGTCTACCCGTGTACAGAAATCCGCGAGCGTCATGAACGGGCCACTCTCTTCGCGCACTCGACAAATCTCGCCGATTGGTCCCTCACCAATACCCTTGATGGCAAGCAAGCCAAAGCGTACACCGCCGTATTGTACAGTGAAGCCGCGATCACTCATGTTTACATCGGGTCCCAGCACCTCGACACCCATACGCTTACACTCGGCGATAGCACTGGCAATCTTCTTAGCATCCGAAGCTTCAGTCGTCATGGTCGCGGCCATGAACTCCGCCGTATAATTGGCTTTGAGATACGCCGTGTAGAATGCGACAACCGCGTAACTCGCGGCATGTGCCTTATTGAAGCCATAGCCACCAAACGGTAAGACTAGGGTAAAGAGTTCTTCCGCGTCCTTCTGCTTCATGCCGCTCGCTACACAGCCCTTGATGAAATCGACCTTGTAGCCCTCAACCTCGTCCATCTTCTTTTTGCTCAGTGCTTTACGGAATTTGTTGACCTTGCCCCAAGAGAAACCCGCCATATTGACCGCGATAAACAACACCTGGTCCTGATACACGATGATGCCGTATGACTCTTCCAACCATTCGGCAAGGCGAGGGTCTAAATAGGTTATTTTCTTTCGCCCATGTTTTGCTGCGATAAAGTCGGGAATACTGTCCATCGGACCTGGGCGATACAACGCGATCATTGCCATCACATCTTCGACACGGGTAGGCTTGAGTTGCTTGATATACTCACGCATCTTCGGACCCTCTAATTGGAAGACGCCCGTAGTCTCACCACTTGCCAACAGTTCAAACGATTTTTCGCGTTTCCTATCCTGCTCTGGGTCCCCTATCGGGTCAAGCGGTATCTTCTCAAGAATGATGTCTTCGTCACGTGACATTTTAATAAACTTGACCGCGTTATCCAGAATGGTTAGGTTGGATAGGCCCAGGAAGTCGAACTTGATGAGACCCAATTCTTCAAGGTGCGCCTGTTCATATTGCGTGATGCGTCCCTTCTTGGGGTCTTTGGGGTCGCGCAATTGCAATGGCACAAAATGTTCAAGCGATTCGTTGGCAACAATAACACCTGCCGCGTGAACTCCGGTTGTACGTACTGAACCTTCTAGCTTCAGGGCTTGCTCAATAATCTCCTTCGCAGGCGCACTTTCGTTGAATAGCGCATTTAATTCTCGCACTGAGTCCAGCGACCCTTGTAGCGTCACCTTCGGACCTGTAGGGATAAGGCGCGTGATACGGTCTCCAATATCCTGCTGTCCCATGACACGCGCCACGTCTTTTACCGCAGCCTTCGCCGCCATTGTGTTGAACGTCACCATCTGGGCTACACAGTCATTGCCATACTTATTCGTGACATACTCGATAACATCTTCACGACGGTCATCGGGGAAGTCCATGTCGATATCAGGCATGTCGGCACGTTCGGTATTGAAAAACCTCTCGAACGGCAATTGATAGCGAATAGGATCAACATTGGTGATGCCTAGCGTATAGGCTAGCACACTACCAGCCGCGGACCCTCTAGCCGAACAACGAATACCATTTGAGCGAGCATAGTTCACAAAGTCCCATTCAATCAGGAAATACGGTACAAAGCCCTTTTGCGCGATCATGTTAAATTCGTAGTCAAGCTGCCGTTGAATTGTCTCGTTCATCCCACCAAAACGCTCTTTGACGCCCTCTAAACACAGCGCGTAGAGATAGTCATCTTGCGTGTTATAGCCTGCTGGAATACTATAGTTTGGTAGCTTCGCCTTATATGCAAGTGGGTCCACGCTACATTGCTCGGCGATACGCACAGTGTTAGCTAGTGCCTGTGGCAATTCTGGAAAGAGGCGCGACATCTCGTCGGGACTTTTAAGAAAATATTCGTTGCTGTCGAAGCGCATGCGTTTAGGCGAGTCAAGCTGCTTGCCCGTTTGCACACAAAGCAAAACATCATGTGAGGCGTGATCGTGCTCCTCTACATAGTGCAGGTCATTTGTCGCGACCAGTGGAATACCCAGGTCCTTATGCATCTGGTACAGCAACTGATTAAGTTTTGCCTGTGGCGAGGGTTGTCCGTCGTCAAAGATGCCGTGATGTTCTTGCAGCTCGATATAGAAGTTTTCAGGCCCAAAGACATCCTGATACCAGCGCGCGGTCTTGTATGCCTTCTCTTGCTCCTCTTTGAGCAGCATCTTTGGAATCTCACCTGACAGACAGGAGGTCGTGACGATAATTCCCTCGGCATACTTTGCCAGCACCTTTTTGTCCATACGGGGTCGTAGGTGCCAGCCCTCGGTATGAGCGATGGTTGTCAAACGCATCAGGTTGTTATAGCCAGTATTGTTTTTTGCCACCATCAATAGGTGATGGTAGTCATCGCTATACCGCTTCGAGTGGTCCTGCATATCCTCGGTCAGGTATGCCTCGATGCCGATGACAGGGTTAACGCCACCTGCTTTGCATGCTTTATAAAACTCAATAGCTCCATACATTGCACCGTGATCGGTAATCGCAAGATGATTCATGCCAAGGGCCTTCGTCTGCTGCACCAGTTTTTTGATCCGACTGAAGCCATCTAATAAAGAATACTCGCTGTGAACATGCAAATGTGCAAACTCTGCTGTCATAGGTTCCCTCCGCCATCAAATATATTTTGCTTATATAAATAATAAGAACATTTGTTCTATTTGTCAAGGAATTATAGTGCCACACCTATAAACACGAACGTATGGATACAAATGTGCGCCTCTGTTTACTGATTCTGTAGGAGCAACGTCCGGGTAGGCAAGTTTTGGGGACTTTTGGTTTCAAACGCAAAAATGTAGTGACCGATGATTCTGTTTAACCAGAGAGGACGCATATCTGTAGGGACCGCTTCATCGCGTCCGTGTCCCTCATCGACCAAGAACGGGAGCGTGGAAAATGGTTCAATCAAGGTCAACATTCCCATTGGGAACCAGGACGCGATGAAGCGGTCCCTACCAACCGCGTATCTGCATTCGTTCGGGAAACGGCATCATCAGTCCCGCCCGACATTTCCGTTTTCGTACTATGTAGATGGAATAGTATATCAACCGTTACTAGCAGTCAACGCTTGAAAGAAGGGGACCATGAACCTCGACGAACAGTTTGAACACTTGCTGGCAGATTTAGGAGTAGAGATGGAACGCCCAAATGAGCGAGATGATCGACGACAGTATGATGTTAATTCCGTACCAGAGGTGTCTATTTTTCAGGCGTCACGCGACCACTATGGCGTTTTCTACCGTCTGGATATGATTGACCACACACCCGAACTACGTATTATGGTACCAGCCGAACGTGGTCATACCAAGATGGACATCTATCTGGTACGCTTGAGCGAACGCATGCCGCTCACAGTTAGCTTCGCTGAGCTTTCGGCCTACGAGGGTAGTGCCGCCTATGAGCAAGGCCGCGATGCCGCACTACAACATATGCTTTATGCCGTTGCTGAAATGATGAAGCACCTCTTCTGGTCCGGCGACACACAGCGTCTCAGCTTCCCACCAGAGATAGAGGTTTTCCCTCTGCTGTTGAGCGACGATCGACGCATGCGAAGAATTCGATGAACAGAAGAAGACGAGGAGGCCGATGTGTCAATACTAGCACATCGGCCTCCTCGTCTTCTTCTGTCGATTTAGCTATGTTCGTTTTCACCATTCTATGGTAAACTATACGTATCATATGGGAGAAAGCACAAGCAAATAATGACAGAAAATATAGATATTGTAGGGCAGGAAGCGATCACGCATCTTGGCTTAAAGCACGCAGCACGCGAACGGGCATTGCCTAAGTCGCGTGCTGCAATTCGTTTTTGCGCCAATAGTATTCGTGCCACTCATCGCCAGGAGACCACAAACGCACAGGAATTGCGCCAGCAAGCCGCGACTCTGCTGGCCGAGATTGCAACCGACCTACATGATCACCAGGATATATTCTATGCTGGCTTTGTGCAAGACGCGCAAAAAGAGTATGCCGAAGCCGTTACATTTGCCGCTATGACACAATCCCAACCTCTACCAATGGCAGATGAACTTGCTATTGGTTGGGCCGCTTATCTCAATGGGCTAGCCGAGGCCGTAGGAGAACTGCGTCGCTACGTCCTCGATCAGTTACGACGTAGTAACTTTGATATCTGTGAAGTATACCTGCGCTACATGGACGACGTGTATGCGCTTTTAATCTCGGTTGATTTGCCAGATGCGATTACATCGGGATTACGACGTACCACCAATTCGACACGCGGCATTTTGGAGAAGACACGCGGCGATCTTACAACCGCAGTCACTCAAGCGCAGTTGCAACAAACGATGCTTTCTCTACAACAAACCTTGCAACAACATGCCGCTACTCGTCACGATTCGTCTCTGTAATGTGTACTATAAAGCAACTACTTTGTCTATTCTTTCGTTGTATATAGTATATCTATAGAACACCGCACCACTATACTTCATTACTACCGTTCACCACGCCGTGAGGGGGGCGTATGCAGAGCAAAAATGTGAAAAATATGAACACAAAAAATAAAGCGACCAAGGCCAAAGAGGATATTGAGAGGGTCGCGGACTCGAAACCGAATACCGCCAAATCTGTCACCTCCACGCATGTGGTGACAGCGGATTCTGTGCAAGCAGAAGAGGTTCCAACCATTCCTCTAGGATCATTAGAGACGATTAGCACACTACATCCAGAGGTTTCCGTTCATTCTGTCACCTCTACACGGGCCGTTAGTATACCAGCACCACTTGTGGTGCAGCCCTCGGAGTATCGTAGAAGCACAGGTGAGTGGCTTCAGGTCTGGTGGGATGGTATCAGACCTGCTTATCTACTCCTTCCACTTATTCCCGTATGTGTGGGTAGCGTCCTGGCATGGGTACCAACAGTCTCAGCCAAAACACCTTTAGGCTATTTCCACTCGACGCACTTTATTGGCATGATACTTGCCATTGTACTTATTCAAATTGGTGCCAATCTCGTTAACGATTATTATGATTATCTGCGTGGTATAGATACCAGCAACGCGCTTGGTCCTGGGGGGCTTATTCAGCAGGGCTTAAGCAAACCAGCTCGCATTCTTTCGCTAGGCTTAGGAGCACTTGGGATCGGTGCCCTTATTGGCCTTATTGTTGCGTCAGCAGGTGGACCGCTCGTCTATCTACTAGGCGCGATTGGCTTGGTCTGCGCGTACTTTTACAGTGCCACATCACGCTCACTTTCCGCACTCACACTTGGTGAACTCGTTAGCTTTTTTCTCTTTGGACCCCTAATCACGCTTGGTGCCTACCTTGTCATGGCTCGAACAGGTCATATTGACCGAAGCGTTCTCTCGTACAGTATTCCATTCGGCTTGTTCGCGTTCGCGGTTCTGCATGTGAATAATATGCGTGACATCGAAGGTGATGCACATGCCAAACGTCGCACCCTTGCTACTATCCTCGGCATTCGTTGGAGTCGTTGGCTGTATGTTGCGCTTCTTGTTGTCGCTTATGTCATCATTATTGGCCTAGCTGTTCCGCATGGTGCGCCACACTTTATTCTGCTTACTCTTTGGACTCTCCCAATACTAGTCGTTGCCTTAACTGGTATCATTCGTACAGACTCGCCCGCAGGGTTTCACCTTGTCATGCATCAGACAATCAAGCTCGCAACCTACTTCGCGCTTTTCCTGATTATTGCATTGCTCATTACAGCATTTATTCCCGTAATTCCGAATTTGCCAGCACATATGTTGCCTTAATACGGTTCAAGTAAGACCCACGGACGCCCACGAGGGGCTATCCTACTATATATAGCGTGTGTGTAGTGCATAAGAGTATAGTAGGGTAGCCCCTCGTGGGCGTCCGTGGTGTATTTAGAGAACGTTCTTCGTATTTAAACAGTACTGCCCCTCGTGGGCATCCATAGGACACATCACAATTTGAACCGTATTGGCCCTTGTAGTCTCCCTGCATAGCATGTTCACGGGTTTCCTCTGGAAGGATGGAGGCCCGGCCAATTCGGGCCATTTACAAGCATGACACACTGTGTTACACTTCCCGTAAGAATTCGTGGACAGTAAGAATAGTGCGAAGGATATACACAACGCGACCAACAATGGTGGGATTGTGGTCCTCTTACAACAAAACGAATACTACGGTCTTGAGAATATGGCTCAGATCATTATTTACAGTTCACGGAGGTAGCTATGGCTGGCTGGGAAGAAGAATTAGCTCTGCTTCTCCACGAGTTGGGGGTCAAGCAAGAAGAACCCGACACGCATTCCAGACCGACGAGTAAACCCTCACGGAAGTCTACGCGAAAGCCATCGTCCTCCAGCGAAAGCAGCAAACGGAGTGATGGGAAACAACGTGAGCAATTCGCGGATGCACTCTTTTGGGGCGCGGGTAACGCAACGGGCGACAATATTGTAGATGACGAGCATGACCCGTGGATGGACGATTTAGGTCTTATGAGACGTGAGGTTGACTCAATTGTACGCCAGGTTGTTCGTCTCATGCATCGGGGCGATATCGAACCCTCTATCAAAGAAGACGTTATGGTGGTACTACGAGCACTCCGTCGTCGTGCAATGGTCACACAACAGGCAGCCGCGACCGATGAAGCTTATTTAGAGTCAGCATCCGCGATGTTACACTTTTGCCGCCTCGTCCTCCAAATTAGTGGAGACGCCAGCGAAGACCTATAAATTTTATTTACGGAGCACAGAGAATGGTGGTCGCATGCGACCACCATTCTCTTGTTAAAGTAGCAACTATCTGTAGTAACTATTTTGCTAATGAAATGGCGTTCCTATGATATACTATGCAAGGACATTTTATTGTTCCTCTTTTCTTCCATTAAATACATAAACGATATCTATCGAAAGGCCAATTCAATGAGTACAGATAGTAAAAAATTTCGACAAGAAGCGAGTCGCTGGCTCCGTATAGGCTTCTTGACAATCTCCGTCATAGGTCCCGTTATCAACAACATATCATCACGGTTCCGAGATCGTGCCGAGGTCCTTCGTGAGGAGACGGCAAAACGTAGCAGTGACTTGACCGAAAACATTGTAGATCGCAGCAATAAACTCTCGCAGGTCGTTTCCAAACGTAGCGAACAGGTCGTGTCCGACCTCACTGACCGCGGGAACAAAGCAACTCAGGTTGTCGTTGATCGTGGCAACGATGTTCTACAAGAACTTGCGGAACGCAGCGAAAAAGCCTCGCAGGAATTGGCAAAACGTGGCGAACAAGTCTCTAAAGAGATTACGAAACGTGGTGCGAAAATCTCTAAAGAAGTTACTAAGCGCAGTCAGAAGGCCGCTAGAGAGGTCACGAAACGTAGCCAGCAAGCACAGCGAGAACTTGCAAAGCGGACTGAGCAACTAACACAACCAAATAGCCGTCAAGACACACCTTTCTGGGCCGTGTTTAGCTTCAGTATGGGCCTAACCGCTGCAGGTGTCGCTGCCTACCTGCTTATCAGAAAACGCTTTCAGCAGAACGAGCAGGACAGTCAGCAAGCACACATCTCTTTAAATGGTTCTTTGAATGGCACATCTAAGAGTACGGCAAGTACAGAAACACGTTCTGTTAGTCAGCCATCGCTTGCCACAAAAACAACCGAGGCACCTACCCTAACACTTGCAGAGCCTACCACCGCAACACCTGCCACTATCGAGCCAGCAGAGGATGAACCGGCAACCGAGAAACTGCCCTCTATGACTCAAAGCACGATTAAGGTTCAACCTGTTGAAGATACGCTCACCGATAAACAAACAGAAACCGTAGAGACGGAGCAACAGGTTCCTGCTTCAATCACCAAAGAGGCAGCATTTCTGGGCGTTGTCAATACCAAACACTACTATCCGGTCGAAACACCCTTAAATGAACTGCATTCGGCAGGAGATGAGGCGTTGGACGTGATATATTTCACGACAGAAGACGAAGCAAAAGCTGAAGGCTACACCCCAGTGGAATAAGCGAAAACGCAAGCGGATATGTGTAGGGACCGATTGATCGCGTCCTCGTCGGTTGTTGATTGCCGACGAGGACGCGATCAATCGGTCCCTACAAACCGCGAACCATTGGCGTTTCCACTTATTTTATAGTGAACCGCGTTGCAAGCGCTCGATAATCTCTTTGAGACGCCGTGTCTCGGCTTCATGCTGTGTACGTAGGTCAAGCATCTCCTGCTCTAGCTTCTCCTGCAACTCCTCCATACGATCTTTCATATGCAGAATGGCCTCAACTCCCGCAAGGTTTACGCCGAGGTCGCGCATCAAGCCACGTATCTGAATTACACGCTCGATATCTCGCTCTGTATAAAGACGTGGACTGTGAGGGCTTTCACCTTTGCGCGCAGGTGAGATTAATCCTAAGCGCTCATAATGACGCAACGTTTGTTCATGCACCTCGGCGCGTTGCGCCGCAACACTGATTATGTACCATGCGCCATCACTGGTTTCAGGCATATGAGGCATATGCACTCATCTCCTTTCGCGCTACGAATGAACCTCCGCACTACGCCCATGAGCGAACGTCTCGAACAGTTTACGCTCCTCTTGCGACAGATGCGTCGGCAATACAATACGCACCTTCGCATAGAGGTTGCCACTTCCCTCCGCACGGAGACGCGGCATACCTTTTCCTCCCAAGCGAAAGACGCGGTTGTTCTGCGTCTCTGCCGGAATGGTAAGTACCACCTTGCGCCCATCTAGGAGCGGCACAGGAACCTCACCACCAAGCAGTGCTGTCACCAACTCAACATCAATATCAACATTGAGATCGTCGCCCTTGCGCTCAAACGTCGCATCAGGCTTTACGCTGATGACCAGGAAAAGATCGCCGCGTGGCCCACCACCGATACCCGGTTGGCCCTCGCCAGCCACACGAATCTTTGAGCCGTTATCCACACCAGCAGGTATCTTGACCTGAATGCGCTTGTTGCGTGGCACCATACCCTGACCACTGCAGGTGGCGCACACTCTTCCACTCACCTCACCTGTACCCTGACAGGTTGGACATACCTCTGTCGATTGAATGTTGAAGGTGCGTGCTCCGCCTACATATGCCTCTTGTAGTGTTACCTCGACTGGTTGCTCAATATCGTCGCCGGTACGTCTACGCATATCATCACGTGTGCCACTGGTACGCGCTCCAGCTCCAGCCGTAGGTCCGCCACTACTGCGTCCAAACAGCGTCTCAAAGAAGTCAGAGAAATTGCCCTGATCAAAATCAAACTGTTGCTGCGTGCGACCTGTTGCGCCATTTCCAGTACTATAGGAACGACGCGAACTTGACATGCTGGGACCAAATTGCTCTTGCCAGTTTGGTCCGAGAGTGTCGTATTTGTTGCGCTTCTCGGCGTCGGAAAGCACCTCGTAAGCTTCATTGATCTCTTTAAATTTCGACTCGGCCTTTTTGTCGCCGGGGTTTACGTCGGGATGATATTTGCGGGCTAGCTTACGAAAAGCCTTCTTGATTTCATCCGCGCTGGCGCCACGCGCCACACCAAGTATCTTATAATAATCTTTATATTCCATAGTTCATGCCAGCCCTCTTCTTTGGAGTAGAGAGGCATTGCCATGCCTCTCATAGCACCGAGCAAGATGTTATTTGTTTCCCATGCTCACCTTAACGCGAGCGGCGCGGAGTGTTTCATCGCCGAGGGTATAGCCCTTGAGCACCTCTTCGACAATGGTTCCCTCTGGCTTGTCGCTGTTCTCCACGGCCTCGATTGCCTCGTGTAGGTAGGGATTGAATGGCTCACCCACCGTTGGTACCACGTTCAGGCCCTCGCCGCGCATCACTTCGCTCAACTGCCACTGCACCATACGTAACGCCTGTTGCAGGTCCTGACGACTCATTGACTCCTGATATACCATTGCGCGATCAGCATTGTCGATCACACCCAAAAACTTGTTGATCAAAGCCTTCTTCTGGTTGTAGACGCGATCTATCAATACGCGTTCCTGGCGTTTGCGGAAGTTATCCAAATCAGCCCGTTCGCGTAGAAACTTGTTCCAGTTGTCCGAAGCCTCTTGCCGTGCCTGTGCTAGTTGGCTCTCTAGTTCTGCAATGCGGTTCGCAGCATCGTTTGCGTTTATATTGTTAAAACCTGGTTGTTCAGCAGACATGCCTTGTGCGTCCTCCATAAACGTTGTTCTCCCTATTCTCTCAAAGTTATCTATCGTCGAGACAAGTTATTATACAAGATTTACTATAGTACTAGTATAAACTTTGAGTCACTTGTTGTCAAGATTTTAGTATTTTTGCTTAAAGAAGAGAATACTGGCAAAAGTAGATGCTGAGATATTTCCATGTGATATACTCTTGCTAACGGAGGTGCGACTTGGAAGACTTGACAGTTTTTAGCGGAAACGCAAATCGGCAATTAGCGACAGCCATCTGTAAACATCTGCATATTCCACTAGGAAATGCAGACGTTTTTCAATTTAGCAACGAAAATATATTCGTAAAAATCAATGACAATGTGCGTGAACGCGACGTTTTTGTCATTCAGTCCTTTAGCACTCCCGTCAACCGCTCAATCATGGAATTGCTCATCATGATTGACGCACTCAAGCGAGCCTCCGCGTCGCGCATCACTGCCGTCATTCCCTATTATGCATATGGTCGCACAGACAAAAAAGATCAGCCACGAGTGCCCATCACGGCGCGTCTGATCGCCGATTGCATCACCGTTGCAGGAGCACATCGCGTTTTGACAATGGACATGCATGCTGGTCAAATCCAGGGTTTCTTCAATATTCCAGTCGATGAACTTACGGCGCAACTGCTCCTTTCGCGCTACTTCGTCGAGAAGGAACTGGATGATTTCACGGTTGTTTCAGCCGATGAAGGGTTCGCGAAAAAAGCGCGTCGGCTTGCCGATAGGTTACAAGCACCGCTTGCTATTGTAGAAAAACGGCGTCTGGGCAACAAAGGGCAAACGGAAATCATGGGCATCATCGGTAGTGTCAGTGGACGTCATGCGATCATTGTCGATGATGAAATAGACACTGCTGGCTCGATAACGCAAGCGGCACGTGTTGTGCGTGAGCAAGGGGCGCGTGACATCTATATTTGTGCCACACACGGTGTCTTCTCCGGCTCGGCTATCGAGCGACTAGGCAATGCACAGATTAAAGAGATTGTCGTTACCGACTCCATTCCGCTTACCGAAGACAAGTTGCTACCCAATATGACCGTGCTCTCCGTCGCTGAACTCTTCGCTGGAGCCATCAGCCGAATACACGACGGACGATCCGTAACGGAACTGTTTCGGTAGAAGAATTTAACCACCATCTATAAAGCCTTACTTACTAATAAGCTCCCGTGCGTATAGCACTTTGAAACGGGTGTTGCCACCAACCTCCTCGACCTGTTTGAAGTTGGCCTTAAGGGTGGGTTCGTACTTCAAGAAGCGATTGGCGACAAGATAAAAGCGTCCCTGTAAGTGCAGAACTTGGGCCGCACCGCGAATAAAGCTTTCCGCAATCGCCGTTGTTTGAATGCCGCCTTGATGAAATGGTGGATTTGTTGCGATAAGATCAAAGCGTTGTGTACGTACTGCTTCCACACCGTCACTTGGCAACACAGTAGCATTTGTTACATCATGCTCTGTAATGGCTTGCTGTGACGCTGCAACTGCTGCAAGGCTAGCATCTACCATTGTAACATGGCCCTTCGTCGCAAGCTGTGCTATATGTAGTCCGACAAATCCTGCACCACACCCAATATCCAACGCCTCGTCTGTACTACGCACCTCCATCGCCTCTAGCAAAAGACGCGTCCCCTCATCCAGCTTATTATCCGCAAACAACGTAGGGACCGATTTCTCGCGTCCTTCTGCCATCTCGATATTCGACGAAGGATGTGAGAAATCGGTCCCTACGGAGCACAATACGCGGTGCCCTTTGCTGATGGTGAGCGTCTCTACATTGCCGAACTGCTCTTCCATATGTTTTCCGATAGAGAGAATACCTCGATCTTTCGCGCCCGTAACATACAATTTCCCTCCCTGTTTCAGTACATGAGTCGCGACACTCAATCCATACAGGACCCACGCCTTGCTGGGTTGATATAGCAAATTCATTACCGCAACATCTACAACAGAGGAATGCGAGAGATAGTTATGAAAAGCAACGTGTTGCACATTCGCGGCTTGCTCATAGGCTTTGAGCGCAGTGATATTGTCTTCGGCAAGAATCAGCGTTCCCTTACGCAGTTGCTGCTGCGCGACCGCAACAAACGGGTCAGCCGCCGAATTCAGCACAAGTACTGTATTATTAGGAGCGATTTGTACTGTTTCGCACAGTAAACAAGATTGAAGCATTATTGATGACCCTTTACATTAAAAAACTCTTCTATTTGAGCTGAACGCCAACCCGTTCTAGGAGGCGTCGGCTCAATTCTGCTCGATATTTGATAGGTTTCTTCTCTGGACCATGAGAGTCTGAGCCGGAACTCGTCAGCAAGTGATGCTTCTCGGCATAGTCCCGATACATGACCATCTGCACTGGTGTGTGAGCGGGATAATAGACCTCTAAGCCATCAATAGGAACCTGTCTTCGGAGTTCATCAAGCAAATCGACATCATAACAGGTATCACCCTCGCCTCGTCCAGGATGAGCGATAAGACATACCGCCCCACTACGATGAACTGCGTCAACGACCACTGCAATGTCGTGGGTAGCTCGCGAAAAACCTGCATCCATAATCAATGTTTCGGCATCTGGCTCTCCAGTTCCGTAACCTCGTCTCTCTAAGAGAGCAATCAGTTCATGAGGCTGTTGAGCACTCGGTTTTGCCAGCAGGACATCCAGTTCGTCTTGAGGAAAGGTGATACCGATCTTGCGGAGGTTTTCACAGATCACTCTCGTATTCTCTCGTTGGCGGCGCGCAATATCTTGCGTCAAGCCTTGCAACTCGTTCTGTTCTGGATCAAACCCGTAGCAGAGAACATCGGTTAGTTCGCCTCTCCACGAAGTACTCATTTCCACCGCCGTCAAGAGAGGAAGTTGTTTCTCTGACGCAAGCTGTTGCAGTGCTGAAGCAGTATCCACACGATCATGGTCGGTTATGGCAACGAGGCCGAACTGTTCACGTACTAAGTAGTCAATCAGTTGTTCAGGCGTCCAGGTACCATCGCTGTAAGTCGTATGCATTTGTAGATCGATGGAAGCATCTGGAAGAAGGATACGATGAGCTATCAATGATTTCAAGAGTCAATCCTTTCAACAAAAAAATTGATTTACTGAGTTTGTTATACGAGTTATACTATATAGTAGGGGAATGCATCTTCGCACAACTTGGGGTGCCAAACGCACGCAAGGTACCCAAAAGGCGTTAATGAAAAATCTGTAATGAAATTCATTTACGATTCGTACCCAAGAATTAATTTCTATTCATAAATCTTCCAAACATATTCATTCCAACTTCACCACTCCATGATATATTATCACCAGTAAAGAAAAAGGCAATAAATAAATACATCTCTCGCAGCGGTGGTTATGTAGTGGATGAGTGAGGAAAGCGAGAGCAAGCGGAGTCACAGAAGTGGATACGTGGAAGTGAGGGGGAGTGACACGCCGTGGAATGTGGGTGGATTGAAGAGGTGGTTGTAAGACGGTGGGGATACGTGGATTGTGTGGAGTGGGGATACGTGACATTTATTTAAACGTGGTGGTGGTTATGTAGTGGATGGGTGGCTCACGGTAATAATACGGGGTGGTCAGGTGGCAAGGGTGGATGTGAGTCCGTATTGGGGAATAGATATGATGTGCTCGGGTGGTTGTTACATGGATGGAAGTGAAAAGGGAAGCATATCGTTACATGTAGGTTCTTGATGTAGTGGAGGTATGTGTGCTGGGGGAATGGCTAGAACCCGCAAAAAGAGGTACACCAGAGAAGGGTGAGTTCTGGTCTACGGTGGCTATGTGGCAAGGGTAGGAAGAACTCACGGTTCATAGTATTTTTATTTCAAAAAGTCTGTGTGCATCCGCGCAATCGGATGCACACAGACTTTTTTTAGTGTAACGCGATATTCCATTCTTTATAACACGTTTGCTACTTTTCTTTTCTTCTTTTTGGTGGGCGTGGCTCGATATTGGCGTTTTACAACGGGCGGTTCGTATTCTTTATAGACACGTTTACCAATGCGCCACCCGAAGTAGCCACCAACGATAGCACCAAGGACAATGACGGGAATGGTTGCGAAACCGAGAGTGCCACCATTGGAAAGCAGAATAGAAACACCGAGCACTAGCAGTACGGTAAGAAAAAGCCCTACAACGGTGCCGAGACAGCAACCCAAAGGGCCACCATTTGTTTCACCTCGCGCCTCCGGTGGTAGCAATGCCTCGGACGTGGGCGTTACTGTCTGCTCCTCAATAACTGGGAGAGTAGTGTCGTCACTTACGATAGGTGTCTCTTCCTCTTGTGGAGGTTGTTGCAGTTCTTCCGCAGAGGACGATGATTCTTCGGGTTGGATTGGAAACATGATTTGTTTGTTCTCTCTATACTTAGAATGTTCCGAATTGGCGGTCGCCGGCATCGCCCAGACCGGGCACAATATAGCCCACGTCGTTCAAGCGTTCATCAAGGGCGGCTATATATATCTCGATATCTGGATGTTCCTGCACAAGTTTTTGTACGCCGTAAGGAGCGGCGATAATGCCAATATATGAGATACGTTGTATTTTGCGTTGTTTGAGAATATTGATTGCATCAATCGCCGAGCCACCTGTAGCAAGCATAGGGTCAACAGCATAACATACCTGTAGGTCAACTTTATGGGGTAAACGGTTATAATACTCCATAGCTTGCAAGGTTCGCTCATCGCGTCGCAGACCCAGATGCCAAATTTGCGCGTCGGGAATGACCTCACGAAAGCCTTCCGCAAGGCCGAGACCAGCGCGCAAAATAGGGGTGATACCAATGCCACCAGCGAGGCAATAGCCTTCGGTTGGCATGAGGGGTGTTTCGATAGCGCATCGTTCAAGAGCTAGAGTAGAGGTAGCTTCGTAGGCGAGAAGTGCTCCGATTTCCTTGACCAAACGGTAAAAATCGGGTGGCTGAGTGTTTTTGTCGCGTAAGGCTGTTACTTTGTGCGCCATAACGGGATGTGTTGAAATGTGGACATGTGGAAGTGTACGCGCCTCGTCACGCGTGGGTTGCACAACAGACTGCATCGGTTTGTTATCGGGCATGATGATAGTGTCTCCTTTTCTGTCTTCTCAACAAGAGATTGTACCAGAGTTGGGAAGATGACGCCACTAGCATATCAAAAGAAGCAAGGCGATTTAGAAGTCGTAGAAGACGTTGTTCACATGACAGGGGCAAGCCCTGTCACTACTATACGCGCATAAACAGCATGAACGGTATATAGTAGTGACAGGGCTTGCCCCTGTCATGCCCTCGCTCAACTTTTAAGGGAGCCAGCTCTTTTTTTTAGATTACGCCAATGCCGATTGGTATAACCTGCCCGACCTTTTGCATAGGCTCAATCGAGTGTATAACAGGTTTGGTACAAGCTTCCACAAAGGTCACGAAAAGCCTTGCCCACGCAGGCACATCCGTGTAAATCTCTTCGGGGTGACACTGTGCGCCAAGCATAAAGCGATGTCCAGGAACTTCGATTAGTTCCGGCACGCCATCTTCGGCACAGCCCGTTACGCGCACGCCAGTGCCGGGTTTACTGACGGCCTGGTGATGCAAACTATTCGCTCGTATCTCGCGTGTGCCAAGGATTTGCTCCATTCGACTACCGTCATCAATGCGAACCATATGCACAATTGTGTTACGTGGCAGGTCCCAGTTCTTATGTCGTAAGCTGCCCGGATACAGATCACCGAGGTCTTGATAGAGGCTCCCACCCAACGCAACATTTAATACCTGCATACCACGACAAATGCCGAGCGTTGGAATGTTTTTATCGAAGGCCCAGCGCGCCATTGCTATCTCTAAGTCATCGAGTTGTGGATTTGTATCTGTAAGAAGCGGGTGAGGTTCCTCACCGTAATTGCTTGGATCAACGTCGATCCCACCAGAAAGCAGCAAACCATCTAATCGAGGGAGAAGCGTATGTAGCTCGTCAAGATCATCAAAGATCGGGATGAGAATAGGCACACCACCCGCACGCTCCACCGCATGAATGTAGGTCCTATTGTTATAATAGATAGGCCGCTCTGTCTCCGCACGTACCCCTGCATGGCAGGGTATCCCAATGAGTGGACGCATTACCAATAACTCCTTCACAAAGCCAATTGAATTGACCAACCAACGTACTTTAAAAAATGTAAGAATAATAAAAAAAAGCGGAACGCTTACAGATATCTGTACGTTCCGCCTGAAAAATGAAAACTGCGTCTATACTGCGAAACGCGCCTTAATAAGCTCTAATACAAGATGCTCCAGGCTAAGCTGGAGCTCTGTAATCATGAGAGCAAATACAGTATAGGCGCGTTGTTTCTTCATATGTATTTCCAATGTTGTTAAAATGTTTTTTGTTTGTGCTTGTTATTGTTATACATTCATCATATATATACTGTCAAGCAACTAAAACTTTTGTCTATTTGTACTACTCTTAAGTACGTTCAACAGAAGATGTATACCGCACTCTTAATTCCCGAAAAAGACGGACCACCAATCCTGCCAGAAACCCTGTTTCGTTTGTGTATCGGCGCGCCTCTTTACACTCTGCGGTTGCGCTTCATTGCTACCAACTATCACGACCGGATGCTCCCCTGGTCGCGTATAACCCAACTGCTGCCTCGCCTCATTCTCAACCACTGCCGGGTCTTGGTAGTGACTGGCAGCTTGCGTCAATTCCTTATGATGGCTCTGTACACGAGTAAGTTGCTGCTGAGCCACTTGCACCTGTTGTGCCAACTGGCTATTTGACCACGCCTGCGCTAGCGAACCTAACAGGAACGCCATACAAATCAACCCTGTCACCCAGATAACTGTCTGCGTAAAAAGCGAACTACGCCTGGCTCGCAATCGTCCAGCCGTCTCGCCTATTCCTACCGCAGAAGTTACATTTGCGCTATTGGCCGCCGCAGATACCGAGCGTGATAATCGTGCTCTTCCTGATCTTCTTTGCATAGTATCTCTCTATCTATTACACGAAATAGACGTAGTGCTAGTTACATTTTAGCATATATAACAAAAATTGCTGGAATAATGTCTGATAGTGTCATTGGCGTTCTGCATATGTAGAACGCCAATGACACTATCAGACACATACAAAATTTAATTACACGCCAGCGACGGGTTCGGTCATTTGTTGAGTAAGATATGCGTACACCATATTCTGGCTATTCCATGAGAATCCGATGTTGCCCTGACGGTCTACTATAATCAACCCACCCGTTCCCTCAGCCTTCGCACCAAGTAGCGCGATTGTAGCCTCTGCCGCTTCACGAGCACTCATACCACGCGCGACATTATCGGCGGCACGTTTTGCGATGAGCAAGCGTGTAAAGTCTTCGCCGTCGCCAGTACAGGAAACGGCAGCATTTTCGTCGGCATAAAAGCCACAGCCGACAAGTGGCGAATCACCTACGCGTCCTGGCAGTTTATAAGGAATACCGCCAGTTGAGGTTGCGGCAGCAAGATTGCCAGCATAGTCAATGGCAACCGCACCAACGGTTCCATGTTTATCCTCGGGATGCACACCATTTTCTGGGGGATTCATCTGTAGTGGCAGGTCGGACTCTACTCGTGCGGAAATACTCCCTAGCTCACGGCGATGATAGGTTGGTTCGCCTCGTTGCGCTTTATATTCCTCATCCAAGCGTCGCCAATTCTGATATTGTCGCTCAGTTTGTAGGTCTTCCTCCTGGCATAAAAGGATACTGGAATCCACGGCAAAGCGTGTTGCTCCACGTCCAGCGAGTAAAACGTGCGGACTTTCCAGCACACGACGTGCTAATGAAATAGGATTTTTGATGCGTTCAATACTAGCAACGGCACCAACCTGAAGCGTATGTCCCTCCATCAAACCAGCATCCATCTCAATTGTGCCACTAGAGGTGAGACAGGAGCCAGTGCCTGCGTTGTAGTTTGGATTATCTTCAAGAGCACGTACTGTAGCCTCTACCGCATCAAGTGCGCTACCACCCTGCTGCAAAATATGCCACCCAATCAGTATGGCCTCCTCACAACCAGTTTTGGCGTCCTCCATACGGTCGGTAGAGATGCTGCCAGCACCTCCGTGTACAACGATAGCAATAGGCATCCGCTATAATCTCCTTCGCGTGTTTCTCTGCATTGTATCATGTTCATTCGATTATTCATGAACAGTTTCGCTCTGCCATTGACATGTCTCCGGTATAGCCAATTTAAGTGCTTCCGCCATGCCATCAATATCCGTTACGTCATCACGATACACAGCCCATGCCTTCGCTTTTTGCTTGGTGGGGTCAATGACCTTGCGATACGCCGTAATACTGATGCGCTTTCCATTAGGGAAGAACTCTTCCTTGATACGCGTTACTTCGGACCAGGGGAGCATAATCTCTTCACCATCGCGGCTGCGCTTGACCAGTGCTTGAGGTTCAAGGTTAATAGTAAAAGGAACTGGGGCGACGATACGTAAATAGAGTACAAAGCCAAGAATAAATACGATAGCTGCGATAGTGCTGCCAACAGCAGACGCGCCCTGATGAATAGCAATCCACAAGACCAGAGCGGTCACAGCGAACACGCCTACCATTGTTATAATTTGTTTGAAACGGCTCACGCCGGGACCAATAAAAACTTGTCCCTCTTCTGTCGCTGCTGATGATGCCATACTATTTTGTGCTCCATGCTGTTTTCCGTAGTGGTTTCCCAACCTTGATGTGAGGGTTTTCGTAGGGACCACATTGATGGCGTCCTCTGCACGAGCGAAGCATGTGCAGTCCTTAATGCCAATTCTTGCGCGAGATCATGTACAAAAAGAGTATGGACGCAACTCGCGCAATGAATTGCGCCTCGGACGCCATCAATGTGGTCCCTACAATTCTCTGTAAGGCTATTGTAACAAGAGAAACAAGGCAATGCAACACCGTATGAGATAAAATGAAAAGGAGACATGTCATTAGGAAGAAAACAAAAGGAGACATCATGGCAACACGGTATTTCGAGGATTTTCAGGTGGGGGAAGTTATTGACCTGGGAAGCACCTCTGCTAGCGCAGAGGAAATTATTGCATTCGCCAAGCAATATGACCCGCAACCGTTTCATATTGATCCAGAACAGGCCAAACATTCCGCATTCGGAACGCTCGTTGCCAGTGGTTGGCACTCCTCGGCCCTTTTCATGCGCCTACTAGTAGATGGATTGCTCAATGACACAATTAGCATGGGTTCGCCTGGCGTTGATGAAGTGCGCTGGCGCAAGCCAGTTCATCCCGACGAAAGGCTACAGGGGCGTTTTACAGTCGTAGAGAGTACGGCATCAAAGAGCCGACCCAACATGGGCGTTATCCGCTCACTCTGTGAGTTAGTCAATCCACAGGGAGAGGTCGTCATGAGCCTGAAGGGACTACACTTTTTCGGTCGCCGCCCTGATACTTCTCAAGACAAAGAATAAGATGAGATACATACCGCGCTACGACTAGTCGTAGCGCGGTATGTATCTCATCTTATTCTTTGTCTTGTTTCTTTATCTTGCTAATGCTATGATAGGTGTGTTCTCAATGCCTATCATAGCAGTCAAGTGGTTTTGTGCCACTTTTCGCAAGGAGGATGCTCTTTTATGGCTGCACCATCGCTACAGCAGGGAACTCCCATATCGACACTTCTCGTAACTCAGCTACGCAAGGTGGGGAACTCGATTGGTCGTCCTATTTTTGCTGTCGTCCTGGCCCTCATCGCAGGTGCTATTATTATTCTGCTTACGTCTCCTGGCTCATTTACAGATCGCTTCGGTGCGATTCTTACCGCGTTTCAAGACTTATACATCGGCTCGTTTGGCAACCCACAAACATTCTCGGCAACACTTGTGCGCGTCGGTCCTTTGATCCTCACGGGTCTTTCGGTTTCCATTGCCTTTCGTGCAGGGCTTTTCAATATTGGGGCGGAAGGTCAACTCGCCGTAGGTGCAATGACGGCGACGATTATTTCCTTTGGCCTTTCAGGTCTTCCTGGCTGGCTCCTTGTTCCCCTCATGCTTATTAGTAGCATGCTGGCAGGTGCCATATGGGGAGGTATCGTTGGCATTCTTAAAGCATGGCGTGGAGCACACGAGGTTGTGACCACGATTATGCTCAACTGGATCGCGTTCTACGTCACGGATTTCTTGATTACGGGGCCATTTAAGGACCCCAAGCAATCCGATGTTACCGCCACCATCCCTGCACACGGCATCATTCCTACCGTTGCGGTCTTCTACAATCAGACACTGGGTACGTTTCTGCCCAAAATAGCCTCACCCGACGCGTATCTCGTTGACATGGGTATTTTCATTGCCTTGCTTGCGCTTGTCATCTATTGGTTCATTACCTCGCGTACCGCCTTTGGTTATGAAGTACGTGTAATCGGGCAAAACCCTAAAGCGGCACGGTACGCAGGTATTCCTATCAAGCGCAATCTCTTTCTGGTGATGGCACTTGCGGGTGCCTTCTCTGGTCTAGCGGGTGCGTTGAATGTAATGGGACAATTTCCATATCATCTTATCTCCAGCACATTTAGCATCGACTCAACTGGTTTTGATGCTATCGGAGTTGCGTTGCTTGGTCGCACGACCGCGATTGGTGTCTTCTTTGGCTCGTTATTGTTTGGCGGTTTGCGTCAAGGTGGAACATTTATGCAAGCGGATGCTGGCATACCAGGGGACCTTGTGTACCTGATTCAGGCTCTTGTGCTCTTTAGTATTGCCGCAGAATTTTTGCCAACCATTCAGCGTTCTTTGCCTGGTTGGGCACGTCTGAGTCGCCGCCCATCTATCGTTCCAAATATTACCGGCTCAACAGAGGCTGCATCAGCACTGGTTGAAAACGCGCCCTTAGCAGACAATAGTACAAGAGAGGCAAGTGCGCCGCAGAGTGGTTCCGTTGCTGTCATTGAGCGAACAGAAGAGCATGACCCCCTTCATGACTATAGAGAGCTTCCACTACGCAAGAGTGAGGAGGAGCAATAATGTTTTTTCAAATCTTTTTACGCGTTATCACCTCCACCGATTTGTGGGGCGCAACACTACAATTCGGTGCATTGTTACTTCTACCAGCACTTGGTGGTGTTATTTCCGAACGGAGTGGTGTTGTCAACATCGCAATGGAAGGTATGACCCTGACAGGAGCGTATGCTGGCGTTATGACTGCATTGGCAACTCACAGCGTCATTGGCGGCATTATCGGCGCGATGATCGCAGGTGGTTTGATGGCTCTTGTGCATGCCATTGTCTCAATCAATTTCAAAGCAGATCAAGTGGTTAGCGGCATTGCTATCAATATTGCGGCACTTGGCCTTACCGACTATTTGCTTACGATTCAAACAAATGGGCAGGGAGTTCCAGCACTCAAACCAGAACTACGTATCCCCGCAGTTGCGCTAGGACCTCTTGCCAATATTCCTTTTATCGGTCCAGTTCTTTTTCAGCAAAACGTTATCTTTTACGTTGCGATAGTCATTCTACTGGCTATTCAATTCCTGCTTTTCCGCACAAATATCGGGTTGCGTATTCGAGCAGTAGGCGAGCAACCACAGGCAGCAGACACAGCAGGCGTCAACGTGCGGCTGGTACGCTATCTCTGTGTTATTAGTAGTGGTTTACTTTCAGGGTTAGCTGGCGCGTTTTTGTCGTTAGGGATCGCGGGTATCTTTAACACAAATATGACAGCGGGCGTTGGCTTTATCGCCCTTGCCGCTATGATCTTCGGCAAATACACGCCGTTAGGAACAGCCGGAGCATGTCTCATCTTTGGTCTTGGTGAGGCACTTAGCCCACGCTTACAGGATACTGGCATCTCGCCCAACCTGCTCAGCACACTACCCTATATTCTGACGTTGGTAGCCTTGGTTGGCTTGGTTGGACGTACTACTGCTCCAGCAGCCGATGGAGTTCCCTACGAACCCGGCACCGAATAATTATCTTGCACCAAACATGTGTGGGGAGTACAGACAACTAGCAATCAATCAAGGAATAAGAACATATGCAAGAAAGCACATTGGTGAAACCTGTCGAGGAACCAGCTCTTCCGCTCGCGGTTGAACTACGCAATATTAGTAAGGCATGGCCTGGCGTTGTTGCCAACGATAACGTAAATCTTGCGGTACGCAAAGGCGAAATACACGCACTCGTGGGCGAAAATGGTGCAGGCAAATCAACGCTGATGAACATTTTGTACGGTATGATTCGACCTGATAGTGGCGAAATTCTCATTAACGGGCGAGTCGCTCATATCGCAGGACCACGCGATGCCATTCGTCTTGGCATCGGTATGGTTCATCAGCACTTCATGCTCATTCCGCCACTTACGGTCGCGGAAAACATTGTGCTGGGACGCGAACCTGGCGGCCTCAGTTCGCCTTTCAATTTTCGTAAATCACGCGCCGACATTCTCGCTTTAAGCAAACAGTACGGTCTCCCCATCGAGCCGGATACGCGCATTGAACGTCTCTCTGTTGGTCTTCAGCAACGCGTCGAGATTCTCAAAGTGCTTTACCGAGGGGCTGATATTCTTATCATGGATGAGCCAACGGGCGTACTCACACCACAGGAAACATTTGAACTCTTTGGAGTACTACGCGGTCTGGTCGCAAAGGGTAAGACTATTATCTTCATCACACATAAACTGCGCGAAGTACTGGAACTTACGGACAATATTACGGTGTTACGACGTGGTAAAAACGCTGGCACTCTGGTAACACGCGAAACGAACCAGACCGAGATTGCGCGCATGATGGTGGGACGCGAGGTATTGCTACGCGTCAATAAGACACCTAGCAAACCTGGACCTGTTGTATTGCATGTCAAGGATCTGCATGCACAAGATGACCGAGGACTTGAGGTGCTACACGGTGTCAGTCTTGATGTACATGCGGGCGAGATTCTGGGTGTCGCGGGTGTCGAAGGCAACGGCCAAACCGAATTGGTCGAGGTCTTGAGCGGTATGCGTAAATCTACAGAAGGCAATGTCACGATTACACCGACGGGAGGAGCAGGACGTGTGAGCAATGCTAGCAACATCACACACATGGACGCTCGTGAGGTGCGGCTTGCAGGTATGTCGCACATTCCAGAGGATCGTCGCGGTAGTGGCCTTGTACTGGCTGAGTCGATAGAAGACAACACGATTCTAGGGCGTCAGCGTTCACTCCAATTCTCGTGGCGCGGTTTTGTCTTAATGCTCAAGAATATCGCAAGCTGGGCCAAACGTCTTGTAAATGAATTCGATGTACGTACACCCTCGATTGAGGTGCCAGCTCGTGCGCTTTCCGGCGGCAATCAGCAAAAAATCATCATCGCGCGCGAGTTCGCCAGTGACCCCGTTACGCTGATAGCCGCACAACCAACGCGTGGAGTTGACATTGGTGCCATTGAATTTATTCACCGTCGCCTCATCGAGCAGCGTGACGCAGGCAAGGCGGTCTTGCTCATCTCCGCCGAACTTGACGAAATACGCTCCCTCTCCGACCGTATCGCGGTCATGTACGAAGGCAAAATCGTCGATGTCGTAGGACCAGAGGCGACCGAAGAACAATTGGGCGTGTTGATGACAGGGGGACATTTATAGAGTGTGCAGGGAAACCCCAAGCATTTCCCTGCTTTAACAATGAGGGTAGTGCCATGACAGAGGAAGTTCACAAATCTGTTCCAGTTAGACTCGTAAGCGCGTGTATGGCTGGTTTTCCTTGTCGCTATAATGGGCAAGCTAAAACGGTTAAGAGGATACAAGAGATGGTTGAACAGGGTGAGGCTATCTCTGTTTGTCCAGAAATGCTTGGCGGTCTTACTACTCCTCGGCGTCCAGCCGAGATTGTTGGTGGCGATGGCGATGATGTGTTGAACGGAAGCGCAAGAATTGTCGATGACTCTAGCCTTGATGTTACCGAAGCATTCGTGAGAGGTGCGTACAAAGCACTTCAAGCCGCACAGACTGCTGGAGTGAAAGAAGCAATTCTTAAAGAGGGAAGTCCATCGTGTGGATGTACACATATTTATGATGGTACCTTTTCGGGAGCACAACATCCAGGCATGGGTGTAACAGCAGCATTGTTGCGCCAAAACAATATATCAGTAATCTCTGAGAAAGAGATGCTTTAACAGGACTCTATGGAACGTGCCTCTATCGCAGCGACGTTAGAGATAATGAATGATGCCAACCTCATAATAGCTCCTCCTCAGAACTAGCAATCTGCAAGTTGAAATTGATTTGATAAAAACATGTATTCTCCGTCTTTTAGAGAAGGAGATATATGTTATACTTTGCTTTACATAAAGCATTTCAGCATAAAAGAAACAAAGAACGAGTAGACACAAAAGGGTTGCTCTAACGTTATCCCCCCGCAACGAGATGAGGAGCTTTATTATGGGACTGGTAGTTGAACACATTAGCAAAGCATTTGCCCAATTTCATGCCGTAACGGACCTCTCGATGGAAGTACAAGAGGGGTCTATTTTTGGTTTTTTAGGGGCAAATGGTGCAGGCAAAACAACGACGATGCGTATGATTCTCGACATTCTTCGTCCTGATACTGGCCGTATCAGTTGGAATGGGAAAGACGTGAGTGAAATTCCTCGCCATCTTTTAGGGTACTTGCCAGAAGAGCGCGGTCTCTACCCAAAGATGACGGTGGAAGACCAATTACTCTTTCTTGCACAACTCAACGGATTATCGAAGCAAGCTGCTAAGACTGAACTGAACGAATGGCTTGAGCGTTTCCAAATCAACGCCAACCGGAAAAAGAAAATTGAAGAACTTTCAAAGGGCAATCAGCAAAAAGTACAATTCCTCGCAACAATTCTACATGACCCCACGATTCTCATTATGGACGAACCGTTTAGTGGTCTCGATCCTGTGAATGCGAACGTGCTCAAAGAGGCATTTATAGAGATGCACCGACGTGGCAAAACTATCATCTTTTCGACACATCAATTAGAGCAAGTTGAAGAATTATGTCAAGATGTGGTGATTATTAATAAAGGGCGCAGCGTCGTACAGGGCAATGTGCAAGAAATTAAACGTCAACATGGACGTAACGTGATCCGTTTGAAACTTGACAACGATCCAGAGGCACGCTGGCTCGATACGCTTCAAGGAGTGCGAGTTGAAAAACGGCGACAAGACTATATCGAGATGCAGATGGAGCCAGGCTTCAATCCTACGCTCATCGTTGAGACAGCATTGCGTCACAACGGCCACATTAGTCTTTTTGAACTCGTCGAACCTTCACTCACCGATATCTTTATTGAGTCCGTCGGCAAGATTGCACAACCAGACTCGCCAGGAGTTCCTGCCGATGTTTCGGCATAAGGAGAATATGAGCATGTTAAAAAATAGTCCTGTGCTTGCAGAGATTCCAGAACAGCAACAGCAGAGTCCAGTCATTGCGCGGTCGGGCATCGCGGCCAAACAAAACACGTTACGTAACATCTCTCTTATTATCACGCGAGAATATAAGAACCGCATCATGCAACGTAGTTTTATCATAGGTACCATTGTGATGCTTGTTTTAATTCTCATTGGTGCCTGTGTACCCACCATTATCACCTATATTGCGTCAACATCAAATACGCCAACAAAGCTAGCAGTAGTAAATAACGCAGGTACTGTGGCAGGACTACAGGGCAGCACACTCACGCACTATCTTCAAACAAACCTCAATGGTACAGCATCAGGTACGTCAAGTACATCGGGACAAACTACATCAAGCAAACCACGCTTTGTGCTTACTTCTGATACGCCTAATGCTATACCAATGCTGCAACAAAAAGTAAAAAGTGGCAACCTGGATATTCTCCTCGTCCTTGAGCGAGGTGCAAATCAGGCCATGCACTTCACCTATTATACAAATGCGAGTAATACAGATGATGCGAATGTAGCACAGGTACAGGCGATGGCGGGACAACTGAACTTCCTTGATACATCGTCGCGCCTTGGCTTAACGCCAGCACAAACAAATAGTTTGTTTGCTCAACCAGATTTTACGATTGTAAATACAGGACAAAATCAAGACACACGCTCAGACGGAACGAGGCTAGCCGGATACTTTGTCGCATTCGCGGGTGTTATTCTCATCTTTATGTCGGTCTTCCTCTATGGAACGATGGTAGCGACGGGCGTTGCGGAGGAGAAGGGGAGCCGTATTATGGAGATTTTGGTGAATGCAGCAACACCATTTCAATTGATGGTGGGAAAAATTGTTGGGATAGGTGCGGCAGGTTTAACGCAGATGACGTGCTTTGTGCTCGTAGGTATCATTGCCTTCCTACTTCAGGCACCACTAACAAAAGCACTGACAGGCACTACTGGTGGTGGTCTAAGCGTTGATATCGCCAATGTTTCTGTTACGCTATTGCTTATTCTCTTGCTCTACTTCATTCTTGGTTTCTTGCTCTATGCCACACTCTTCGCGGCGGCAGGGGCATTGGTCAAACGGCAGGATGAGGTGCAGAATGCGATTCAGCCGCTCACATGGATATTCATGATTGGCTATATTGTAAGCTTTATCGGTATCTCTACACCCAACGCAACCTGGCTACAAATCATGTCATTCGTTCCCTTTTGGACGCCAACCATTATGCTTATGCGTATTGGAGCAGGCACTGTAGCATGGTGGGAAATTCCGTTAAGCGTCGTGTTGATGCTGCTCGCAACACTTGTATGTGCGCTCATCGGAGCGCGTATCTACCGCTTTGGTATCTTATTATATGGGCAAAGGCCAGGGTTCCGACAGCTTGCGAAGATGGTACGAACGAGGTAAAAGGTTTGCTGGATATGAGACACATGCACGCCCTTATGGACTGCATGTGTCTCATATCCAATAAGTCTGTTTTTATCGCACTCTTGTTGGTACTTGCGTAGCCTGAGGACGTAGCTCGTCAATTGCTACAGGTTGACGCTGCTCACGCTTCCAAGTCCTGGCAGCAACAAATAATTCTTTAAAGGCACGGATAATCACGGTGAGTTTGGCACCCGTTGCTTGCCCTGCTCGTCGGGGCAGATGGTGTACTCCCACTTCTTTGTATGTACAACCAGCCATCTTCGCTCTGTATAAGAGTTCAGCGTTGATCATCGCGCCACGCGTTTCCAGAGGGTGCGCGTGTAAAAACTCCGTTGGGAAGAGTTTAAACGCACAATCAAGATCACGTACACGTACACCAAGCACAAGCCCTACCGCCTGTTTCCAACCCCAAGCATTAAGTTTACGTAACAACGTGTCCTGTCGCTGCATGCGATACCCAATCACGGCATTATAAGCGTTTAGAAAGGGGAAAAATGTAGCAAGGTCTCGAATATCGAATTGTCCATCAGAGTCCATAAAAAACGTATACTCTTTCGTAGCTGCCGCAAAGCCACTTACAAGAGCTGCGCCATAGCCCCGATTAATCTCGTGCCTGACAAGGCGTACACGCGAGTCACGTAGCATTAGCGTGCTGACAATCGCCGCGGTCTGATCCTTGCTTCCATCATCGACAACAATCACCTCAAAGTCTTGTGTCCAAGTTTGCACTACCGCAAGCACATCAGAGACAGTCTGACCAATAACCTGCTCTTCGTTATAAGCAGGAAGGACAATAGAGAGACTGCTGGCTATTTGCACAGTGGGATAAACGTCGGGTATCTCTATCAAAACACACTCTCCAGAAAATAATGGTATTTTTACTTTTCGTCTTTTGGTATTTGACGGGAGGTAGAATATTTTTTCATCAAAAACACTTGTCTTGCTAGTCATATTGTAACGATATGCATTCAGGAAAACATGTGAAAGGTTTAAAATATTTGTAAATTCTCTGCTCATCTTTGTCTAAAGGCATGATGTGAGGGAATGCAGAGGCTTGACAATGAGCATACTCACATCAGATACTGATTGCACAGCACGCTTTCTATTGAAACTTGCGAAGGAGCAACAACGATATGTTTGATAAGAGCAAAGTCGGTCAAAGCTTTCCCCCATTCACCATTGAGGTTGAACGCGCGAAAATCCGTGAGTTAGCCCTCGCTATTGGCGATCCCAATCCTATTTATCATAGCCGTGAAGCAGCGCAAGCGGCTGGCTACAAAGACATTCCTCTCTATCCTACTAGCCCAACCACATTTAACTTTTGGGGGAACAGGCAAGGCGGCAATAATCTAGCAAGCGTAGGTATCAATGTTATGCGTATTCTTCATGGCGAAGAGGAATATGAGTACCTTGCCCCTATCTATCCTGGTGATGTTATTACAGGCGTCACAAGCATTCTCGATGGCAAGAACCGACAGGGTAAAGATGGTTCCTCAATGGATATCGTCACTACCGAGACGCGCTACACCAATCAACATAACCAACCTGTATTGAATGCCCGAACCACTGTTGTTGTACGTGAATAAAAACACACACAAATATGTCATCATATAACGTGTAGGGACCGATTGATCGCGTCCTTCTCGGTGGTTGATTGTTACCAGGACGCGATCAATCGGTCCCTACAACAGAAGGAGATATAAGCATGACAACGACAAACACTCACACTCCAACAGTACACTACTACGATGATGTACAGGTTGGCAATGAACTGCCAAAGTTGGTCAAGAGTCCTGTGACATTAAATCAGCTTGTACGCTACTCTGGCGCGTCAGGCGACTTCAACCCACTACATACCGACCCCAAAATTGGTGAGATGATTGGGACAGGCGGCGTTATCGCACATGGCATGCTCATCATGGGCTTCATAGGGCAATTAGTCAGCGACTACGTTGGTCCGGGCGCAATTAGAAAACTCAATGTGCGCTTCAAAGGCATGACTCATCTCGACGACACTATTACCTGCACAGGCACCGTCACCGAGAAGACCGAGGTAGATGGCGAGGCGCGCATCTCAGGCAAAGTGCAAGCAACCGACCAGAATGGCGATGTCAAGGTCGCGGGCACCTTCACTGCTGTCCTTCCCAAACGCTAAACATTTTCAAGGAGAACGTATATCATGGGTATGCTTGATGGTAAAGTTGCTATTTTGACTGGCTCAGGACGCGGTATCGGTGCGGCCGCCGCAAAACTCTTCGCATCCGAAGGGGCCTCGGTTGTCGTGAGCGACCTCGATCCCGCACCCGCCGAGGAAATTGCCGCTGCCATTCGCAACGCTGGCGGTAAGTCACTTGTTGTCGCAGGTGATGTGACGGATGAGGCATTTCCTGCTCGTCTCATTAAGTCCACACTTGATACCTTCGGAGGCTTCGACATTATCGTTAATAATGCTGGCTATACATGGGATAGCGTCATTCAGAATATGACCGATAAGCAGTGGTATGCAATGCTGGACGTACATCTGACTGCACCGTTTCGCATTCTGCGCGAGGCTTCGGCGTATATCCGTGAAACGGCAAAAAAGGAGCAGGGAACGGGTGGACGTGCGAAAGCGCGAAAAATCGTCAATGTCTCGTCCGTCTCCGGCGTCTATGGCAACGCAGGACAAGCCAACTATTCAGCAGGGAAAGCTGGTATTACAGGCGTGACTAAGACGTTGGCAAAAGAGTGGGGCCGCTACAATGTGCAGGTCAACTGTGTCTGCTATGGCTTCATTGATACTCGCCTCACAGCCGCGAAGGACAATGCTGAAACTATCGAGCGTGAAGGGGAAAACATCTCTCTTGGTATCCCCGAACAAATGCGCCAGATGGGTGCTATGATGATTCCGCTTGGACGTGCAGGTACACCAGAGGATGCAGCAGGGCCAATGCTCTTTCTAGCATCGCCTCTGTCTGACTACGTATCCGGGCATGTGTTAGAGGTCACTGGCGGTCGAGTAGGATAAACAAACATACAAAAAGGCGTGACACGCGGTACGCGTGTCACGCCTTTTTGTATGTTTGGCGGTCAATCATGCAAAGAACTGGTCAACATGTACAGGCAATTCTGGCACAATTCTTGAAGGTAACGTATCTTGCCCATGAAAGATACCAAGCGAACGATATGTTCCGTTTTCCAGCACAAGCACCTCGATAGTGCGTGAGGCAGTTTTCGCAATCCAATATTCAGGGACTCCAAAACGAGCATAGGTCTCGTATTTTGTTAGTCGGTCATAGAGAGCTGTACTGGGAGAAGCAAGTTCAACAATAAGATCAGGAGCACCGACAACTCTTTTCTCTTGCACTCTATCGAGATGAGCATTTAGCACCACAAAAACATCGGGTTGATACACGTTATTGGGAGAGAATACGACATCAGAAGGAGCAATACGTACTTTGCCCAAACCTGCAAACTCGATGTGAACAAGCAAATAGTGACCAAACCGCAGTGCTGCATCTTGATGAGATCCATCAGGGGATGGTGCCATAATGAGTACTCCATTCACAATTTCGTACCACTGTCCATCATCCGTGAGGGCCGCATATTCGTTATAGGTCCATTCGCCTTGCTTAGGTCCCTGAACGGCATCAGCAAGTGTGACCATTGAGACGCCTTCGGAAGTTGTCATATCAGCCCTACCTTTCATAGAAGAGATACATTTGTGTATATGATAGCATGGTTTGAGTAAAGGTGTAAACTGCACTAAGGCTTTTCAAATTATTTCCCATAAAACGCTAGTGTGCCATAAAAATTTACGAATATTCCATAGCACAAAAGCAATAGCTGAAGCGATTTAGGAATATAGTTCAAGATAAAGATGAGCAGAAGAAACAAGAGAGGCATGATATCAAAAAAGTACCGATTGCCAAATTGTATCCATCCAGTTGCGAAATAAAGCATGAGAAACACTACACTCAAGCCAATAACTCCGCTTGCCATAAGTAAGAATAGACGCTTTTTCCTGTCTTCAAGTTTTTTGATAAGAAGTCCAGGCAAAAGAAGTAACGTGGGGTAAACCAAAAACACGCTATTCCCTTCGACATCTATTACTACGGGTCGGCTTGTAAGCGAAAAGCGAATAGGATTAAGAAAGTAGTAATAGATGTTGTGCGGAACGTAACTGAGCGACAGAACACGATTGCTTTTGAGAATCGCGTCATACCTCACGCTTCCTACCTGATATCGTTGTCCAGTTTCCAGGATACTATGAAACTTGAGGTAGTTGTAGAGTACACCTAAGCCGACAAAAGCACACGTCAGGAAGCCAAACGACCACACTATTTGAGATGGCACGCTTTTACCTAAAAGTTTGTAATGAAAAAAGATGTAGAGAAACAAAAGGCCATTAAAGAGAAGGCTATATCTGGACAGACAAGCCAGGTAGAAAAAGACAACCGAGAGAACAAAATACGTGTGTTTGTCGTTGTTAAGGAACGTGAAATAAAAGAGATAAAACAACAAAAGATAGGTAGTGGCAAAGATTTGACTTGTGAACCAAATTTGTCCAGTTAACGAAAGCACAAAATTGGGAGATGCAAGCCCAAAGCTAAATACAAGAAATGCTTCTGAGAATAACGATAAGGGGATACCAAAGTATTCTTTGAACGCTTGCACGAGAAGATAGAAAAGCGCAACATTGGCAGTTCCACCAATAAGGGTATAAAAGATATCGCTTGCTTGCAAATGAGAGAAAAGATAAAACGGAAGGATAAATAAGACAGGTGCTGGTCCCCAGTATAAATACTTCTTGCCTTGAAATACTGAAAGATCATATCGTGCCCCTGTAGTAACATAGACACGTCCATGAAAAAACGCATCTATCTGATAGCTATAATAGTTTCTTATTGTCGTGGCAAAGATATTACCAGTAATATAGTTTGAGAAGTAGAAATAGATGCTACAAATGACAAGGCATATGAGCAGTCCAAAGATGGGATTTCTGAGTTGGGAGAAAGTTTTGTTTTCTGTAGCAGCACTTCTATCTACGACACTATTCATTTACAGTCCTTCTTTACTACGATATTCTTTGTCGATTGTCCCAAAAGCAAGTAAATATGTCAAGGTACCAATTTATACTCATGAGAGTTTTTGCTAAAGCAGCATGTTTATCTTTGATGTATACTATGTTATTGTCACTGAATAGAGAAAGGTCATCACCAATGCTGCAGAATACTCTCCTCCGTTCACTCAAAACGCTCCTTCCCAAAGGGCAGGTATTTACTGATCTGGCGGCATTGCTTGTGTATGAGGTTGATGCTGGTCTCGACAAGGGACGACCTGAAGCGGTGGTGTTTCCTCGTACAGCAGAGGAGGTGGTGCGAGTCGTGCAGTGGGCAGCCACTCATCACGTGCCCTTAGTAGCGCGTGGTGCTGGTACGGGCCTGTCTGGTGGAGCGGTTGCTGATCGTGGTGGTATTATCGTTGAGTTCGCTAAGATGAATCGCATTCTTGAAATGGATGTGTTTGGACGTAGTGTTGTCACTGAGCCTGCTGTGATTAACTTGCGGCTAGATGAGCAAGCTAGACTGCACGGTCTTTATTTTCCTCCTGACCCAGCCAGCCAACGTGCCTCGACAATCGGCGGCAACGTCTCCGAAAATTCAGGTGGCCCCCACTGTTTCAAGTACGGCGTGACAACAAACTACATCACTGGCCTCGATGTTGTGTTAGCAGATGGGCGGCAGGTACGTGTCGGTGGACGTGCGTTGGATTATCCCGAATATGACCTGTGTGGTCTTATTACAGGTAGTGAGGGTATGCTCGCACTGATAACCTCCATCTCCGCACGTTTAATACGTAATCCACCTGGGGTCAAGACAATGCTCGCCATCTTTGAAAGCGTCGAGCACGCAGCCGATGCGGTCTCCGTGATTATCGCGGCTGGGCTGATGCCCGCGACGATGGAGATGATGGATCAGAAAATTACCAGGATGGTCGAGCCATATGCACACGCCGGGCTACCTCTGGACGCAGGTGCCATTCTCATCATTGAGATGGATGGCTATCCAGAAAGTCTCGATGCACAAGTTGCTGAGATTGAGCAGTTGTTGCAGGAACAAGGAGTACGTGAGATACGTATTGCGAGTAATGCAGAGGAACGATACAAAATTTGGCTGGCTCGTAAGAGTGTCGCTGGTGCTATTGCGCGTTTGACACCGGCTTACTATACCGTTGATATCACGGTTCCACGTAGCCGTTTACGCGATATCCTGGCACAAGTTGACCCCATTTGTGAGAAATATGACTTACGTGTAGGACACCTCATGCATGCAGGCGATGGTAATCTGCATCCAATGGTGCTTGTGCCAGACCCACAGGACCCGGAATTGATGAAGCGTGTTCATACAGCTTGTTGGGAAATGGTCAAGTGTTGTGTTGAGATGGGCGGTAGCCTTACGGGCGAGCATGGTGTCGGTATTGAGAAGCGCGAGTATATGACAATTATGCATAACGCCGCAGAATTGCTCGCCATGTGGGATGTCAAGCAAGCGTTTGACCCTAATAGCATCTTCAATCCAGGTAAAGTATTTCCTGTTGCAACCGATAATACAACTCCATTTGCCGGATATGCCAAACAAGATATTACGAGGGTAGAGCCAAGGACACTTCCAAGTGTACGCTTTGCTCCATCTAGTGCAGAAGAGGCCGCACAGGGACTGCTCGCACTCTCTCACGAACGGCAGAAGGTACGTATTAGCAATGCTGATAGCGAAACAGCGAATACCACCATTCTCACGACAACAGCTTTGAATGGTATCAAGACATATGCACCTGATGACCTCTACATCACCGTTGGAGCAGGAACTCCACTTGTCGAGATACAAACCTTTCTTGAAGAAAAGGGCAAATATCTCCCACTCGCCTCGCCGTGGCCTCTTGCTACAATCGGTGGCCTCGTTGCGGCAAATATCAATGCACCACTACGAATGCGCTACGGATCGCTACGTGATCTTGTTCTTTGTGCAACAGTCGCTTTAGCTGATGGACGTGTCATTCGTACTGGTCGCCCGATTGTCAAGAATGTCGCAGGGTACGACCTGACAAAAATATTCATTGGCTCACGTGGTACATTAGGACTTCTCACGGATATCACGCTCAAGTTTTTCGCACAGCCACGCGCAAAACGTACATTACTCGTCTCTACCGAAACTCTTCTCGATGCTCTCAAAGTTGCAAAAGCACTTCTTCCACTCGCCCTAACAGCAGCAGCAATTCTAGTATGCAAAGAGACTGCTCACAACCACTATACGTTGCTCTACACAGCCGAAGGACAGGCTGAGGACGTGGAGGCAGAACTTCGTCAGGTACGCGATATGTTGCGTTCACAAGGTATACTCACGGCCCAAGAGACTGATACGACTGGAACCGATGTGTGGACTCGGTTGCTAGCGATAGGAACGGTTATCCGTGTGGGAGTACCCGCGAAAGACCTGGCGGCATATATGCAAGAGCACACAACACGCATTCACGAAGGAGATTTTGTTGCGGACATAAGTAGCGGTTGTCTCTACGCTATAAAGACTATAGGAAGTACGAATGAGATATCAAGCTGGATTAACGTGCTACGTCAGCCAGCATTATTGTATGAAGGTTACGCGGTAGTGATGAACCCTGCTGAGGAGATGCCCAACAGTGATCGTTGGGGCTATCGACCGCAAGCATTAGAGGTGATGAAGCGTTTAAAACAGCGTTGGGACCCTAGTGATACACTACAAGGGGAAAGTTTCTATCTTGACACCGCTCGTGAACGGTCGTAAGATGGTTTAAGCATTGATAGATACACCTCCCGCATCCGCTAAGGAGCCGTTCGTATGGCGTTTCAAATCTGTATTAAGACAGAAAAATCGTTACAGCAACTAGCCACGGAAATTCGTGACCTTTTCTCTTTGCCTCCATTTAAAGAGCATGCGTTTTCTGGCGAACCCTATTGTCAATTTGATATGCTAGGGATGCTTATTCTCATTCATTTTGCTGATGAAGAGGACAGGGAACCAGAAGTAATGCATTACCCCTATTGCTTTGATATGCAAGCGTCTTTTACAGACCACAAATTAGATACCGACGAAATGGAATATCGTTTACAACCATATTATGCTCAATTACTCACTTTTCGGCTAGGGTTAGATACGGCATATCACGAGAAACAAAGAGTTGGTCATCATTGGCAGATGCGATACAACTTTCTACGCAAAAACCCAAAATGGAACGAAAATATTTTATATGGTGAGGAGGGATGGGAACCTGCTGTTCTCGTCGCTCAACCAAGTGCATGGCGTAGCATGCTCCCTGTTTTTTAAGAAAAGCTAGTGTAGAAGATAAAGAAATATGTCTGAATCTGTTCCTCAACCCCGTATTCCACCCGATGACACAGTGCAGTTACCAACGAATACAGAATTGACGGGCGTTGCTAACATGTCTACCCTGTTCCGTGTGATGGGTCATCGTCCAAACCTGATGCAACAATCGGCGCAATTGCTAGAGTCTGCGATGCGTACTGGCACGGTTGAGCCACAACTGAAAGAGTTACTCGCCATACGTGTTTCACAGGTCAATGCATGCTTCTATTGAATGGAGGCACATACTGCCTTGGCAAGGCAGATTGGGGTAAGTGAAGACCTGCTGGACGCACTGTATCATATAGATGGTCATAAAGATGTGTTTACGGCACGTGAACTAGCGGCACTGCGGTATGCAGAGATTATGACAACCAGTGCGCGTGACGTTGACGAGGAACTATGGGACGAGTTACAGTTATATTTTGATGATGGTGAATTGGTAGAACTCTCAACCGTTATCGGCCTGTTCAACTTTTTCAACCGTTTCGCGGACGCATTACAAATACATCCACAAGTAGCAATAAAGAAGGAATAAGCCACCACGTCTGGCAACGAAGAGATTTTATTTAGAGGAGTATAGAAAAGATATGTTTAAAGAAGATCAGAAACTAGAAGGTTTGATGCAAGACCTGCGAGAGTTAGAAACTTATCTACAGGGACGTGGAGAAAAGACGCGTGAACTCTCACTAAAGTTTGCCGAAAATGCCAGGAAAGATGCATCAAATAGAGAATTCGACCTAAATCAATCTCGTATGCTGGATTATCAACACGGCGTATGGAACGACATAGCCAACTTAGTCGAGAAGCTCATCAAAAAGTACGAATAAACAAACTATAAAAAGAGGGAAGAAAACTAATAAGCTTCTTCCCTCTTTTTGTATTCGGTCTGAGCAGCACAACAATGTATTAACATTTACCTTTTCCTCAGGCCACTATGCTGTATATGTGTAACTCTTGCATTCGCGAGGATGTGTTCACTACAATATTCAGCAAGAAAATTCTTTAAACATTCCATAGATGTTCCATGAAAGGGAGAGAACGTGTCATGCGCGAGTTCGTCCATGCACAAGAGAGACTGAAACGAGCAATTTTACAACAGAAGCAAGTCAACATACAATACGAGGATGCAAGAACACAAGCGGAGGAAGCCGCTATTGAAAACGAGTTCATGAGAGTACGAAAGAGGGAACATGAAGAAGAAAAGACAGCATTTCGAGAAGTGCTTGCTCGTTTTCGCCGTAAACTTTTATAAATCAGCATTGCATAACGGAGCCAGCGAACTCCAGACAGCGTGTGGTACGAAAAGAATTTCGAGGACGGATATCGTATGAGATCGGTAATTTAGTCGATAAGATGCTGAAACAATATGAATAATAACAAAAGAGCGGTACATGGTACCTGTGCATTCGGCACAGGTACCATGTACCGCTCTTTTGTTGTTTAGAGATTACCGTTTTTGGTTTGGCTGTATCGGTCGGACAACTCGATTTTCGTGCGGTTATAGAGTTCACGTCCCTGCTCTAAGGCAGCATTCGCGCGTGCGCGCACATCATCGTTAAGATCGTTTGAGCGCAGCATGATACCGCGCTCTTGCAGTTGTGCGCGTGTCGCCTCACCAGATTGAGGGGCAAAAATCAAAGCGGCTGCAGCTCCAACACCAAGGCCAAGCAATAATCCAAAAAGAAATTTCATAAGTATAGCTCCTTCATAATAGTATAATGTAGTGTGCGTTCTGTCTGCTAGTATACATGGCTAGTCTAGTACACATAAAGAGAAACGTGTTTACCGCACTGCTTTGTCGAGCAGTTGCTCGACGGTATCAAGCAAGACATCAAGTTCAAAAGGTTTTTGTAACAGGTAAACGCCGTGATAATACTGTGGTTGCTCCCGTATCAACTTCGATACCTCTTCAGCCTCAAGAACAGCAGCAGTGTAGACGATAACGGGAACATCGGCAGTGATCTCATCATCTTTTATTTGTTTCAGGATATCCTGCCCTGATGCTTCACCCAGTTTCAAATCGAGAATAAGTAGATCGGGTAGCGTACTTTTGACACATTCAAACGCACCGTTGCCATCCTGAAGAATTGAGACTTGATATTCTTCATCTTCCAGAACTCTACGCATCAGGCGCAAAAGGTCGTTTCTGTCGTCAACAACCAGTATTCGTTTTGTCACATCCCTATCGGTGTTTTTCCTTACGTGTAGGTGCTCCATCGCACATACAAAAAGGAACACCGCCTCCTATTTTCCCTTGAGTCGTCGTTGTGTACTGCGGCTTCCTTGAGAACGTATGACAAGAGCATACACGACAACGCTTGATTTTCGTCAGTAGTGTATCACGTCATGCACAATCAAACAAGCATTTTCTCACACTATTTTCTTGTGTTACATTACGTAGTACGCATTCACCTATGCAAGAGGATACAATTAGTATCCATATACAAATCAGGTAAGCAGGATATTGACAGACACACATAGCTTGTGCGCTTCTGATGTCTCTTGACAGGCCGTGGTATAGTATGAATGTACGTATGGTTGTTAGTGGGAATGCCAAAAGCACCTTTCATTATATACTCTTTATGTACGACCGCGTAGCTCAGTGGTAGAGCAATCGACTTTTAATCGATTGGCCGTGGGTTCAAATCCCACCGCGGTCACTTATACTCACATCATTCCTCTAAATCTCATAATCTTTTGCCCACCGTACATTCTTCTCCTGATTATTCTTTGTGGGTACAAGCCGTAAGTTGACTTGTGATGTTCCTGTATGACTAATAGGTACTAAATATACTCCTCTTGTTTCGCCACAATACACCGCGAAATAGTCAATTTGTCCATGATAAGATTTACTTCCATTGACAGTTTTTCCCGCACGGGTATGATAGTAGAGACTAGCAGGAGCAAATTCTATATACTCTCCATTCGATCTGCCTGTTTTACATTGAATGCGCCAAAATTTACCGTCAGCGTCTTCGATCACTAAATCATAACGGAGATTGTCCCCAAAGGGTTTTAAGACCTCATAACCAAGTTCTACAAACTTTGCCATAATTATTGCTTCACTTCGCTCTCCTACCGCCTTAGGGTTCTGCCTCGGTTTCAACAGTTCCGTTGCTTTCCCTTCCTTTATTGTTCTAGGATACCTAAACACACATCGTTTAGGTATTTTGCTTAACTCTATTACAGGTATACCTACATGATCACCTCTAAACCCCGAAAATTATTATACTTGAGTTTATATATTCTAGTCAATCTATCTTCTCAATCTGAAAGGCTAGAGTATGCTAGGATTTTTCGAGGATGCGAGCGAATGCTTGCATGTAGCTGGCGTCACCTGATTGCTGGCGTAGCATCCAATATTCAGCACCCCAGAAGAGGTAGGCGTAAAGAGGAGTTGTCCGAGACCAGCGCATCCATGTGTTGTAGGTATCTATGATACGCTCTGGCATACAGCTAAACATGCCATGTTCGTCAGGATTGGGTGGTGTCGTCACACTCTCCCAAGGTTCTGCCTGTCCCTCTGAAACCATTACTTGTTGCTTATGTGTACGAACTGAGGTGAGCAGTTGCTTCACATTGCGTGTATGCCACGGTCGTTTACTACCATCAAGGTAAAGTGTTTTTGAACCGAGTGTTGTTAGCGCATGACAAGGATAGTAGTCGATGCCCACGATATCTGCCATACGCTGCGCCACGGCAAGAGAATCGCCCTGATCGCGCGTCTGCCACCACTGCGAAATCTGTACAGGTAGCGAGGTGGGTAAAAAGCCATTGAGCATGATAGGGCGTGTTGAGTCGGCTCTTCTCACAGCCTCAACTTCTTTTGCGACGAAGGAAGCATCCAAACGCCATGTATGCTCTATGCCAAGTGGATCAACTGCCTCATGCTCAACCTGCCACGCGACAATAGCTTTGCGCTCTTTGTAGCGTTCCACAATACGTGTACTGAATGCTATCGCGGCAGTAAGCAAGGCGAGATAAGCAGAAGGCTTGATGAGCGATCCCTCTTGTAGGGGTTGCGTAAGAGCATGTGCTGGTACAAAGAATTCAGGATAGCTAAAGGTTTTTAGCCCCCCAACGCATAAGATAATCTTCACTCCTGCTTGTTCGGCGGCATCTATCTGCCAATCAAGTTCGTCGGTTAGAAATACTCCTGGCTCTGGCTCAATCCGCTTCCAATAAGCACCAAGTCGAATTATTTGCACAGGATACGTGAGCAACGTTTGAAGTGTTGTTCGCATATCTAGCCCAAACACTTCGAGCTGTGGAGGACGAAAGCTTATGCCAAGCAGTGTTGAGGTTCGCGATTCAACAGGGGAATGCTGCCATGCATCAGTAAGTGGTTGTGTCGCGGACATCAGTCGAACTTCTGATGCTATCGGTGCGGCAAGTACACCAGCAAGGCCAAGACTAAGAGCAAGTGTACGTTTGGCCTTACTCCCGTTTTTTTTTGTTGACATATGTATATTCTTCTTTCATAGAGAGCTGCAAGGCTTTTTAGAGGCCATCGCCTAATTCCCAGTGCTTATTCCAACGGCTATCAATCATATCGGCCTTGCGCTGATAGCGAATGTCGGTTGAGAGACGGATGCGGTTCATGGAATCGTGATTATTCGTTGAGGCATGAATCATGTATGGACTGTGAATAACCATATCTCCTGCCGCATAATCGGCGATGAGCCAGCGTGTATCAAACTTTTCGGCCATCTCTGGCAAATTCGTGCTGATCCAGCCTCCGTCTTTCATGTTTTTGTTATAGGCATTGATACGTTCTTCTGGCGATAGTTCGGCATTCTTACGCGTAAATTCCGCCTCCATCTGTCGTCCAAGTGCGTCGGACCCTTCCAGATAGATCAAGCCGCCCATTTCTACCGTTGTATCGCCAAAGGGTATCCAACTGGTACAGATGCGGTCTGTGCCTGCGCGTAGATAAATTAAATCGTAATGCCCACCTGTACATTGGCTTTGTCCTGGAATGCTATAGCGAATGAGTTTGCGCTTATGGAGATATGGTTCGTCCTCAAAGAACGATGCATAGAATTGCCAGAGACGCGGTGAAGCGCAAAAATTCTCAAAGCTCGGCCAGCGTACCGATTGCATGTAGACCTGTTGCAAACGCTCTATATCAACACCCTCCCATTGCCCATTATATATTCCTTCAACGGGCAGACTTTGTTGCGCTAAAAGACCTGTATCTTGCAATGCCTCAAAGTAACGCGCACGAAAGGTAAGCACAGCTTCTGGCTCAAGAATACCTTTAAGCCAGAGGTAGCCCTGTTGCTGATATATAGTTCTCAGTTGTGCCATAGGTATATCAGAAGCGGTTGGGCGTAACCAGCCCAGACGATGTGGCTCTTGCGATAATGTAAAATCATTGCTCACAAGTGGTTCGGTTAATACACGAAATGACAATACAGTACTCCTGTGAAAGACTAGTAAAACCACTACAAGCGTATGGTAGCACAAACGGAATAGACTACCCTCTTTCCTCTGTTGTTCTGTCTTAGGATAAGATATATTGGTTCTATAAAAAAGAGCCAACGCATAGGAGGACAGCCGATTATGACTGTTGACAAGACACACGTAGAAAACTCAGCAAATAGCGATCCGTTCGCGTCTTTATACACTCATCAGTATGCACTGCTTAAGACATTTCGTAAAAATGGTGACGCGGTACCAACACCCGTCTGGTTCGCAAATGAAAACGGGAAATTGTATATTACAACCGCGAATACAGCAGGAAAGATCAAGCGCATTCGTAACAACGGACGAGCAACATTGACTCCTTGTGACCAACGCGGCAGAATTATTGGGGATGGCAAAGAGGTTGAAGGCGTTGCACGCGAAGTACCAGTAGCAGAATATGCTCATGCGAACGCGGTGTTGTTGCGTAAATATAAACTTATGTATCGAATGTTCGATGTGCTTGGCTTTTTCACCAGAAGAAAGAGTGCTTATATTGAAATATCACCTGTAGGATAATACAAAAAATGGTGTGGCAACGCTTGTTGCCACACCATTTTTTGTATTATCCCAACAATTCTGCCTCGTTCAGAGGACCAAGCGAGGTCAAGACCTGTTTCTCGCGCATGGGGAAGCGGTGCAGCGCACGCATCACGTCCTCAGTGGTTACTTTCTCGACGCGCGCAATCTCTTCCTCGACACTGAGAAGGCGACCCTCCGTCACCCAATCGTTGGCAAGCGAGCGCATACGCGAGAAGGTTGACTCGCTGCTAAGAACCATATTGCTAATCAACTTGTCCTTCGCACGGCGTAGTTCATCCTCGTATACACCATCACTCAGTAGGCTATCCAGTTCATCGCGTAGCAATTTCAGGACGCGTGGTGCCTCTTCTGGTGTCGAGTTGGCCTCCATCAGCATGATGCCGGTTCCCTCCATCGCCCAGATACCTGCGCTAGCGGACTCCGCGAGGCCCTTCTGGTACACATTCCAGAAGAGACGTGAGCCATCGCCATCACCGAGAATACTGCCTGCGAGAATGGCGGCATAATAATCGGGGTCCTTCACATCAACGGCTGGCATAGCGATTATCATGATTTGCTGCTTGAGCTTCTTATCAACCATGACATTGTTGATCGGTTGCGTTGGCTCATAATGCGATACATCACGGCCTGCGTCACCTGTACGCCAATCGCTACAATGCTTTTCCGCAAGTTCGATAATATGGTTCCAATCAAAATTACCTGCAACCGCGAGAATCAGATTATTGGCAGCATAGCGACGCTGCCAGTAGTCGCGCATCTGCTGAACGTGCATACCACGAATGCTTTCACGCGACCCAAGCACATCATGAGCGAGGGGATGATTGCCAAAGTAGGTTTGCATGAGGCGTCGGTAGGTCATGTTGTACGGCTGGTCCTCGGAGCGCGCAATCTCGTTGACGATAACCTCTTTTTCCATCTCAAAGTCGGTTTCCGCCAAGCGTGGATACATCATATCGCTCAAAAGGGCAACAGCGCGGTCGAGGTACTCGCCCAGGACACGCGCATAGTAGACAGTGGACTCGTGCGAGGTGAATGCATTGAGTTCCGCGCCTATCTTGTTGAACTCAAGCGTGATCTCTTGCCAATCAAGCGTCTTTGTCCCCTTGAACACCATATGCTCTAAGAAGTGCGAGACACCTGCGATACTTGGGTCCTGCTCATCACGTGAGCCAGTACTGACGTGATATGATACGGCAACTGACTCAAAATCGGGCATTGGTTGCCCGACAATTTGTAGACCATTGCTTAAGCGATGCGTATAAAACACAGTTTCGTTCGCTGTGGTGGCTTCTGACATGTAGCTGCTCCTCTAGTGCATAGGCGTGGTTGACCTGCTCAAAGCAGGCACAGTATCTGTACCTAGCATGATAGCCCTTACAGAGAGATATTGTCAAATTATCATCTTGGTTGCCACACCACATACCCATCCATAACACTGCGTTCATACTTTTGTTTAGATGTTGCCAGTCGTTTGTCTAAAAGAGGAATCTGTGGACTCCCAAGCGAGAAGACATAAGCGGCTTGTGAGTCCGCATGCACTATGTTGAAATAGTTGGGGACACGATTATGTGATGGTTGTAGGTCAGGATAGAGTACACCACAAATGACGCGCTCGTTACTCTCGAAAGCAATCTTATCGCACTCCCAGTACTCTGTATAGATATGAGTATGACCTGCTGCGACCAGATGGTTGATGAGGTCCGTCTGACGCTGATTGGCGGCTTGCGTTGCAGGAACTTCGGAAAAGAGCATAACTATTCCGATGAGATAGACAAGTGCAATTCCGGCAAGTGCTATACGTCCCCCATTTTTGATAAGCGTGGGAAGCCATTGCTGAGGCAATTTCATTGTATACCTATTGCTGGCGGCATTCCATAATGGAGCGAGAAGCGCGGGTGTGACAATTAACAAGCCAATGAGATAGCGTGAGTGATAGCCGGGCCATCCCACTGGAGCAGAACTGAGTGAGTACGCCGAAATAGCAAGAATAGCACTGCCCAGTAAGAGGAGTTGCGAGACTGAGCGCACGATTGTCCGGCGCGTATCTACCACACGTAGCGTAAACTGACCTTGCCGCCATATGCGCCACAACACTGATAGTGTCAGTACGACCGAAAGAACAAGTAAGGCGATGTAGCCGATGCCCCATATCGCGTGACCAAGCGTACAAAGCGGCGTTTGTACCGTATTATCACTAAGAAATGATTGTTCCATCACAGGGCAAAAGGGATAGCCTGTTGCGGTCGGGACGCTGATCAGTACTGTGCCTTTTACAGCATGCAGTATCTGCTGAAGCCCATGTGGTGCCTGCACGGTACTCCCTTGAAATAGACCGAACAGCGTTTTAAGAACGCTATTGCCACTCCTCGCCGCTTGAATACTATAAGTTAGTATTGGATAGGCACCTACAATGAAACCGCCAAGTACACCAACCCACGCCCATAAGAGATCGCGCCAACAAAAGATAACCATTAATAGGACCGCACACGCAAAGAATGGAAGCACGATCATGTCACTCCAGAAGCCAAGCCCCAGCACAAGCCCCCAGAAAATATATCCAACGAAGCGTGATAATTTAGTACGTAGTGATGCACCACGTATATAGGTAAGTGAGAGCCACGACGCGAGCAAGAACGCCAATGAGCCAAAAAGCAATGTTTGTGTAGAGCCACCTGTTGCCAGTGTCTCACGGGTAATCGTATAAATCGAGCCGAAACTTAGAAGCGCGAGTGTGACGAGAGCAACCTTTTTTGAGTAGAGTAAGCTTGCAAGCAGATATGTACTTATAAGAAACAGTGTTACACAGAGAATCACGCTAAGACGCAATGAGAAGAGTGAGGGACCAAGAAGATGAAAAAATACTGCGCCGACGTGTGCCTCAATTGTCCCCATATAGTTTTGTCCATAGAAGACGTATGGATGCTCGCCATGATAAGCGATATGGCGCGCCATAATACCCATCGTGCCCTCGTCGCTATCCGTTGGAGGCCAACCCATTGCTAACAAGAAGATGCGTAGCCCAATCGCAAACACAATGATGGCGAGCGCATAGAATTCATAGATACCAAATTTTAAATATTTCATACTCTTCCCCTGTAGGGACCAATTATGCTGTTTGACAAATTATCACGTCCGCGTTCGATGTCAACTTCCGAGAGGACGCGATACATCGGTCCCTACCTCATAGACGTATAATACTCCCTTTACGCAACAAGCAGAGGAAAAATAGCTCTCACCTCTTACTGGCATGGTCGGCACTAGTATTCAATAAAGGCACAGCAATACACAAAGAAACCGTACCGTCTTGAAGGACAGATTTTGTAACCACAAGCATATATTGATAATAGCCAATATGTACTATGTGTCATGATGTTTCATGACAATTATTATGTCTAGTGGTAATATATGTCAGTCCCCACATTTATACACGTCATAGTGCGTGTCATTGTGATGTGTAAGTGCCAAGTGGGGGGACAAAACAGCATGGCAAGGGGTCTGCAAGTTGTATATCGAAAGAGGATACATTGCATACGCATCAGGACAGAAGGAATTACTTACAACAGTACAACGTAGTGAATTTTGTAGTGAAGACGAGCATAGCAGCAGTGGTAGCACTGCTCTTTTTAGGAACAACACTTAGTGTACATGCGGCGGGGACGCATGCACAATCGTTAAAAAAGGCAGCAGTTGAGCAAACTGTTCCTGCTACCGAAACGTCCGTGTTACATTCCGAGAGTCGAGGGAATGTGTTTCCTTATCCGGCCTGCACGTGGTGGGCCAATCAGCGCTTCGAGAAGTTGCACGGCTATTATGTGCCGTGGACAACGAACGCGATGGCGTGGCAGTGGAAAGATCGTGCTCACGACTTTAAGTGGCAGGTTTCCACGCAACCGAGAGTAGGGTCGATCATCGACCTACAGCCGTGGGTGCAGGGTGCCTATGGTGGCGGACACGTCGCCGTAGTGGAAAAGATACTGCACGACGGGCATGTGATCGCCAGCAACATGAGTTGGGGGGCGGATCCCTATGCCGTTGTCGATTGGGAGTTTGCTCCCGGCCCAGGCGTTACGTTCCTTAGTCAGTAAGCTGTATTTGTTTATCGCCCTTACGAGTGAGCGATGAACCGGTAGTACTAACGAACGAACAAATAGTTATCAGGACCCCATGCGTTTCTTGAAGAAGGATAGATGCCTCGATAGGTATCTATCCTTCTTTGCATACAACGTCTTCGGCCACCAAACAGTAGCACTAACGAGTGAAAAGCTACTGTCTCTTACCTCTTTGATACTGGAAGTGTACAAAAGTCACATGTATTTCCTACAGTATCATCACCTAGTACTTTTCGTTTTTGTGTTAATCATACTCAAATACTATTACACAAGCTATAGGGTATGTATCAAATAGATGTTTCAACGTGTTTTAATATATTCCATTTTGCACTCTTATTCGTAAAAAAATTATTGCAATTTACTTATATGATAATGTAGATATATGTTACATTTTCGATTGTTACTACACGCAAATAGACGCGTTATAATATGCAGTGAGACCTCTACAAAGCAGAAGCGTGTTGATATTTCTAAAGAAACGGATGTAGCCGTTACCAATATGCAGAGCATTGAAGAGTAAAATACTCACACCATTTTAAAAAAGAAGGTAGTTACATTGAAAGTGACTACAAAAGAAAACAGGGGGAAATTTATCATGTACGAACTTAACGAACAGGAACTCGAACAGGTCGCTGGCGGCCATACTCATCATTACACCACCTATGGTTCAGCGGGCGAGGCTGTTGCCTCCGGTTCCGCATTCTTGGGCGCAGGCGCATCCCAGGCCGGTAGCACCACCTTCGTCAATGGCAACCACACCAGTTCTACAGCTACTGGTCAGAGCATTGCCATCGGACTTGGCGCAGAGGCAGATAGTGCTGCCGCGACAACTGGCTCCTTCTACCATCAATAGCTAATTTCTCTCGTCTGTCGTGACGAGTTTTGGTGGAGCTAGAAGTCATCTTATATTGTACTTCTAGCCTCCTCTGTTGGTCAACATCAATATCTACAATTCAAAAGAACGTGTTACTACAATAAAGAAAGAAAAGGAAATTTATCATGTACGAACTTAACGAACAGGAACTCGAACAGGTCGCTGGCGGCCATACTCATCATTACACCACCTATGGTTCATCTGGTCAGGCCGCGGCCTCCGGTTACGCAGACTTGGGTGCAGGCGCATCCCAGGCCGGTAGCACCACCTTCGTCAATGGCAACCACACTCAGTCAACGGCAGTTGGTCAGAGTATTGCCATCGGATTTGGCGCAGAGGCAGATAGTGCTGCCGCGACAACTGGTTCCTTCTACCACCAATAAAATTCTTTTATAGCGAGTAGGGCTAGAAGTTATCTTATGTTGTACTTTTAGCCTCCTCTGTTGGTCAACATCAATATCTACAATTCAAAAGAACGTGTTACTACAATAAAGAAAGAAAAGGAAATTTATCATGTACGAACTTAACGAACAGGAACTCGAACAGGTCGCTGGCGGCCATACTCATCATTACACCACCTATGGTTCAGCGGGCGAGGCTGTTGCCTCCGGTTCCGCATTCTTGGGCGCAGGCGCATCCCAGGCCGGTAGCACCACCTTCGTCAATGGCAACCACACCAGTTCTACAGCTACTGGTCAGAGCATTGCCATCGGACTTGGCGCAGAGGCAGATAGTGCTGCCGCGACAACTGGCTCCTTCTACCACCAATAAAATTCTTTTATAGCGAGTAGCGCTAGAGGCAATATATGTTTTGCTACTAGCCTCTTAAAGGTCAACTCTGATGGGTCAATTTGAGAAGAAGGACGTCTATGCAAGATTTTGAGAATTTTCAAGAACTGAGCGATCAGGATCTGGAAAATGTAGTAGGTGGTCACAGCCATCACGGTTCTAGCACATCGACCTCTGTCGGTTCTGGCATTTCTGTCGGTGCTTCTGGCACGGGAGGAATTTTCCACATCGACGGTGCGATTACTAAGACTGTCAGCGAAACAATTGTACAAAGCAATGGCGAAGGTCTTTCTGTTTCTTTCGGTTTTGCTGTAGGTTATGCTTTCTAGCTTTTTCCTTACCTCCAGTTTTTTCGATACTACACAAAGAGGGTAGAAAGTCTCAGCACTATCCACCCTCTTAGATAACGCTAACCCTATTATTTTGACTTACGTATACTGCTATAAATCAGAGGAGTTTAAACAATGAATCCAGACATGATGCAAGACATCGACGATGAGCAATTAGAATTGGTTGTTGGTGGACATCACCATCCTCATCACCACTGTCACCACGACAACCCAGTTCAGCATGATGACAATGTTACTATAATTTATATCGTCAATAACAATTATACAATAAATAACACATCTATTATTCTTAACTCACCTGGTGCTCAAGTTATCAATCTCACTAGCTTATAAAGTTTCCTAAAAGCTTGGCTTTTGATGTAGGATCGTACAAAATTGATGGGCTTTGGTACCAAAATAGATTTATATCTCTCATTGTAAGTATATTTGGCTCTTTCACCACTTCACGCTTAAGATGAAGTGGTAAAAGAGCCTGTTTAATGAAAAGATGTGGGCAGAGTTTATCTTTCTTGTGAAAATAGGAAGTGTGTTTTATAGAGGAAGGGGAACGGGATGGCTACTACAAATCCTAAGCGCTCTATTTTCCGTAGTAAGACGGTTCAAAAGTATACGCAGAACAGAGAGAAAAGTGTCTTACCACGTGTTGTCGCACCACCTGTTTTTGCGATTTGCTGGATTATCCTTACATTGCTTGTCGTAGCAGGGATCGTTGCGTGGATGGGGAAAGTGCCGCTTTATATTACGGGAGCAGGGGTCGTTCTCGCTCGAGGTGCTTCCTCAAGTCAAGACGATGAAATTTCCGCAATTATTCCATTGCCGATTAGTGCTGCTTCACATCTACAAAAAGGACTGCTCGTTCAGGTTCAGGTTGGTCAGGCAGGTCCACTACTCACTCGTACCATCAATGATATTAGTTCAACTGTCCTTAGCCCTGATGAAGTACAGCAGAAATATAGTCTCAGGGTCTCCGATCCTTCTATTCTTTTAATAGTGAAATTAGGAACCACTATTTCCATGGGTATATATGCGGGAAGCCCTGTTCAAGTACAAGTTCAAACGGGGTCACAGAGCTTGCTAGCACTATTTCCTGTATTTAATACTCTATTGAAAGACAATTAAATGAACCGACACAAGTATAGGGACATAAGTATAGATAATATAGACACTCTTATAATGCCTTCAACACTTCCTCCGCCTAAAGATAATATAGATACTCTGATTATGCCCTCGACGTTGCCAACTTATAAAAATAATGAAACTCCTGCACCTCCATTAACGAGTGTAGACCATATAGATACAACTCCTCTGCCATCTTCACCACTTGTCGTGAAGAAACCAATGAAGGATGTTTGGGACGCACAAACCGTGGATCTGCCAACTACACCGCGTAGGGGACTCCGAGCAATCAAGGTTCCCGGATATGTGACGGTTACGGGAATGCCTCTTCCTTCGCTGAACAATAATATGGTAGATCGAAGAAGGACTAATTTACGCAGATATACGCTTCAATCTACTAAAGTACAGACGCCGGGCATGGCTATCTCACCAGAACTTAACAGACTTCTTGAGCATAGAGAAAACTTTGCAGGAGAGGAAACGCGTCGTTTACAGGCTCTGGCCGTGTCTCCTCCTAAACAGGAAAAAGAGCAAAAAAGTTCTAATACATCGGGCACAAAAACTGAACCAGCAAAAAGTCAACCTATTGTAGCAAGACGCTTCTTTCGACGTAAGGCGAGAGTACCTGTCCTTCAGCAGATTAGTATGGTTGAGTGTGGAGCAGCCTGTCTGGCAATGGTGCTTAGCTATCATGGTCGTAAGACAACTGTTTCAGAAGTGCGTGAACAATGTGGTATTGGCCGTGACGGTCTTTCCGCGCTCAGTATTGTCAAATCTGCTCGTAAATATGGGATGCGTGTACGGGCGGTGTCATTGGAAGAGAACGACTTCCGTTTTGTCACCCTACCTGCCATCGTCCATTGGGAATTCAACCACTTCATTGTTGTAGAGCGCTGGACACCCAAATACGTTGATGTCGTTGATCCAGGATCAGGCCGCAAGCGTATCAGCGCAAAAGAGTTTGACGAGGGCTTCACGGGTGTTGTCATCATGATGGAGCCTGGAGAACAATTTTCACGTGTCAACAAAGTTGCTCAATTAAGCCTGGCATCATACGCCAAAGGCTATGTCAAGCAGGCTCCAGTTGCACTCATACAAGTGCTGGGAGCTTCTCTTCTCTTACAGATACTAGGGCTTGTCTTTCCCGCTCTTTCCGCAGTTATCATCAACAACTTGATTCCAATGAAGATGAGCAGTGCATTACAACTGCTTGGTATCGGTATCGTCATGATCGTGCTAGCGCAAGCAGTGACTAAATTGCTGCGCTCAATGATTTTACTCTATTTACAAGCGCGCGTTGATACAAATCTCATGTTTAGCTTCCTGGAGCGTTTGTTTAGCTTACCGCAGCGTTTCTTTTTACAACGTTCAACAGGTGATATACTCGCGCGGGTAAGCAGCAACACAGTGATTCGAGACACCATCAGTAATCAGTTGTTTTCAACGGTCCTCGATGGCACCTTCGTACTGGTCTACTTCTTTATTCTTCTCTCTCTTTCGCCTATTTTCACGCTTATCATTGTTGTTATTGGTGTATTGCAGACACTACTCATTTTAAGTACTGGAAAGCGATTAAGTGAGCTTAACCGTCGTGAATTGGCGGCCGCGGGAAAATCGCAGGGCTATTTGACCGAGGCACTAGCAGGAATGAAGACGCTTAAGTCAGCCGGTGCCGAGCACCGAGCGTTGGAACGCTGGTCTAACCTATTCTTTGATCAGATGAACATTTCTGTGCGACGTGTGTACTTCACTTCTCTCATTGACACTATGCTTTCAACCCTTGGAACATTCGCGCCTCTGATTCTGCTCTGGTTAGGTACGCAGCAGGTGATTAATGGCACAATGCAGCTTGGAACAATGCTAGCACTCACATCGTTAGGCTCTTCTCTGCTTGGCCCAATTACCTCTCTTATTGGTAGCGGTAGACAGCTTCAGTTGGTGCAGTCACATATGGAACGTCTTGCGGATGTGCTTGATGCTGAGCCTGAGCAAGATGTACAAGAAGTATCACAACCACCGCAGCTTACAGGGCGGATACAACTAGAAAATGTGTCCTTTCAGTATGATCCACAATCACCTCCTGTCTTACGCGACATCAGTGTGAGTATAGAGCCAGGACAGAAGGTGGCGATTGTAGGTCGAACGGGTTCAGGCAAAAGTACGCTAGGTAGCTTGTTGCTTGGTATGTATACGCCAACAAAAGGGCATGTATTTTACGACGGTATTGCGCTGCATACAGTAAACTATCAGGCGGTTCGCGCACAGTTTGGTGTGGTCATGCAAGAGGCCAGTATTTTTAGTGGCTCGATTCGTGAAAATATTACCCTGAACGAGCCTGGTATGAATATGGAACAGGTGATTCGGGCGGCCCAGATTGCCGCTATTCACGAAGACATTATGAAAATGCCAATGGAGTATGAGACGATGGTTTCGGAAGGCGGCAACGCTCTTTCAGGTGGACAACGGCAACGGCTTGCGCTCGCACGTGCCATTGTCAACACTCCCGCCGTCCTATTGCTTGACGAGGCGACAAGTAGCTTAGATGTCGTAACAGAGCAGGCAGTAGAACACAACATCAATCAATTAGCATGCACTCAGATTATTATCGCGCATCGCCTGAGCACCATTCGCAATGCAGATGTAATCCTGGTCATTCATGAGGGACAGATTGTAGAAAGTGGAGACCATGAGGGATTGCTAAAACACAATGGTTTTTACGCGAAGCTCATTCAAAGCCAGTTAGCTAATGGTGAGCTAGTAAGTAGGTAGGATGACTACATTATCTAAGCACCAATAAAAATATTCAAATAATTTCTTCTGAATTTTAGGGATAAGGAGTATAATAATGTATTCACGTGTTCTTCGTTATTGTGTTTTTGTATGTTTAAGTCTTGGAGTTATAAGTTTTTTTACGGCTTGCACAAGCACTACTACAGATAGCCAACAGACTTCTTCTGGCAATACTGTAGTGTTCTCACAAGAGGCAACTCCTACAGTTTCTTCAACGGCTACATCTCCAAGACAAACACATACATCTGCTCAAACAGGATCAATACCTGCTGGAACAACACCTATAGTACCATCCCCTATAGTGTCAACACCAACACCACTACAACCAACACCGCATGCCACGGTAGCAGTAGTAAGCGTTCCAACGCCTACACCAACTCCAGCGTCTACTTCAACGGGTCCACTTACACTTGTTCTTGCTTGTAGCGGTCCAAATGCACAGGATGGCGTGAGTGCCACTAATACACATGCAAGGGTATGCGTATACACTTCTGCTGGTGCCAGCCTCACGATTACAGCAAGTTTTTGCAATGGTAAGCCAGATACTAACAGTGCTTTGCAAGGAATATTTGCAGCCAATGGTAAAGGATTTTATGAATGGGATTGGACTCCACAGCCTAGTTGCCGACCAATCTCATCAGTAAGTGTCAGTGTCAGTGCTAAATTAAGTGGACAGAGTGCTTCAGTATCTCAAGCATCTTCGGTAGCATAACGTGGGCTGAGTTTTTCGGAACTTATCAATCAAGCTTGTATATTGAGTAGATATGTTCCAAGCACTAAATAGTGAAGTGGCATCAAAATAGGCAAATGCCTATTTTGATGCCACTTCACTATTTAAAGTAACGGATACTGTCTGTTACCTATGCTGAAAGCATTGCTACCATCTTCCATTAGTAACTAAAAAAGCATATGCTGATAGGACTAGCAGAAGCGAATCGAGAGGAGCAAAGCATTATGAAGCTATTACTTATTGGTGGCACAGGTTTTCTGGGAAGCCATCTGGTTGAAGCAGCCCTGCAAAATGGGCATGAACTCACACTTTTTAATCGTGGACAAAGCAATTCTACCCGTTTCCCTAACGTCGAGCAACTACACGGCAACCGAGATGGGGGATTGTCAGTATTACAAGGGCGTCACTGGGATGCGGTGATAGATACCTGTGGCTATGTGCCACGCGTGGTGAGTGCATCAGCGCAAGCGGTAGCCGATATGACCAAGCATTATACCTTTATTTCGAGTATCTCCGTCTACGCGGACTTTAGCAAGGTCGGCATGGACGAACATGCGCCTGTAGCAACGATTGCGGACGAGCATATTGAAGAAGTGACGAACGAAACTTATGGCGCATTGAAAGCTTTGAGTGAGCAAGCTGTAGAAATCGCTATGCCGGGACGTACTCTTATCATCCGTCCCGGTCTCATCGTCGGCCCCGACGATCCCACTGACCGCTTCACCTACTGGCCTTACCGTGTCGCGCAGGGCGGCAACATGTTAACACCTGGAGACCCCAAGCAACAAACACAGTTCGTCGATGCTCGCGACCTTGCCACCTGGACAATACACATGGTTGAGGAGCGTAAAACGGGTGTATACAATGCAACTGGCCCAGACTATGGGCTTACAATGGGACATTTCCTTGATGAATGCAAAACGGTTACAGGCAGCGATATAAGGTTTACATGGGTAAGTGATGCGTTCCTCACACAACACGATATTGACTTGCCAAATTATGCACCGCTAGAAGAGTACGCCGGTTTTCACATGATCAACTGTAGCAAAGCTATTCACGAGGGTTTAACCTTTCGTCCAGTCGCCGACACGATACGCGATACGCTAGCGTGGAAAGGTAATCATGCGGAATTGAAAGTGGGATTGAAGCCAGAGCAGGAGCGAGAATTGTTGCAAGAATGGTCTAAGTCTTGAACCACTAAATGTATAGGCAATGAAGAGAGCATCTGGACGTATCCAGATGCTCTCTTCATTGCCTAAGAATTCTGCTTGACATTTGTGATACTATTACAGTGCTGGGATTGTAGCTCAGTGGATAGAGCAAGCGTTTCCTAAACGCTGTGCCGGAGGTTCAATTCCTCTCAGTCCCACTTTTCCCTACTTTCATCGCTGATATATCCTCATTTTTCGCATGTTCATGTTAAAAACATCTTTTCTCCAAAACCCAAACTTCATTCCATTCGTTTTATACGTATGAACCGTTTTAATTGAGGGGAAACACGACAACTATTATACGTTTTTGAAAGAGGATATACCTAATGAGTCTTGAAGTTGCAAACAATGTTTTAAATTTAAGTATTCAAATTCCCTATCTTATCGTCATTATCATCATTATCATCATCATTTTTTTGCTCAGACGAAAATAGGGCTATCTGCGTAAATACGCGCAAAGAGGATATGCATCCAGGCATGTAAGCGCATGTTACATACCCGGCTTCATATCCTCTTTTTTTAGTCTTTGCTCTACTTGTTATGCTTGCACAATGGTGACTTCGGTGGCGGGTACCCATGCCTGCCGATGATTGTAGTTGATCTCATACCACTGATTGGTTGTCTGGTATTCCGTCACACTGAAGACGGAGACAAACACTGAGTTTGAGATTGCATCCCCAACATGGTATTTCTCGTCTGTGACTGGTCTTCCATATATTTCAGCATTGCCATTATTGGTACTACTGTTTGTGAGAGCTACAAGTGTTCCTTGCCCTTTGACTGCTGTGTCAGGCGGCACTGCAAGCCATGCCAACTGTGCATCAGCAAAATTACTGGATGTTGCATCAGTATGATGGTCTTCTTCACCATACCAGATTTCGTACAGCGTATCGCCTGAACCAGCCGGATCGACAACCTTGGTCAGGTAGTAGTAACTCATGATAGGTCCCAGGTTATTGGTAACATCGGTGACATCTGAACCCCCTCCTGCCGATGGAATTAAGCCAGAAGCTGTACTTGGTCCATTATACAGGTAAGAGAAGTTGAAATTTGCTGGCGTCTCTGTCCCATTTGGATTATAGGGATGTTTATCTGTAGGTGGTTGGAGCGTAATAGTATGCGCGGTCTTACCCCCCGCTGGATAGGGAATTCCTTGCTTATGAATGAGGTCAAAGTAGTAATCCCACAGCCAGTATGCCCCTGGATCAACATGGTTAGGTGAGAGCGCGAGTGTTGGTGATGGCACATTTTCGTGTCCAATAACAAACGAGCGGTCAAGCGGAATATTAAACTTCTGTAGGAGGTACGCCGTAAGTTTCGCCGAGGCTAAATATTGAGTGGCATTATACCAGAGGAAACCTGTCGCGGCAAAACCTGCGTGCTCGATGCCAATGGAACGCTGGTTATACCAGTAGTTTCCGGCATGATATGCGATATCTTTGTCGTGGAGCAACTGATAGACGGTGCCATCGGTGCCCACGATATAGTGGATACTAACACTACTTTTGGGATTTTGAAAGACATTAAAGGCGTTTTGAACGGTGCCTTCAATGTCGTGAATGGCGACAAATGATACTGGAAAGTCGATGGGACGGTTAGCACTTTCATAGGTACAGGGTGCGTTATTTGGCACAACATTACAATCGTAGGTTTTGGGATCGAGGATACAGTCAATTGCCCCTGTATAATCATTCTTGCCATCATTGACACAACCAGTTGGAAGGCTGGTTGTCCCCTTGATACTCATGGCAGTCGTGGTATCCGCTGTTACCACCTGCGGAACTAACGTCACCAATTCTCCTGTGTCGGTAGGCGCGCTAAAACCACTTTTCAAGAGGGCGTAGACCGCATCGGCATACATCAAAGCAGTTGAGCGCGTCGTGGCATTGCTATACATCGCGACGACCCCGTACCAACTGCCAAGCATAGTTGGAAGCGTATGCGTCTTCGAGAGCGTCAATGCATCATCCCGTAAAATAATTGCGCCACCGCGAATACTCGTGGCAAGGTCCGTCTTGAGCGATTGTGTACTAACACCTAGCTCTTTCGCAGCCTGATCGAGCGTGTCTGCATGATTCACATATGCTGAAACAACATGATGACGTGCAAGTGTAGGATTATCGGCGTAGCCCGTTGGTGCGACATACTCTCCTGATGTCAGATGCATACAGCCATAACCACCATCAAGACTCGGTGTTCCACGATGATCGCTCAGGCGTCCCTCCATATAACAAAGTGCCTTCAGCAATGCAACAGGAACTCCTGTCTCTTTTGCAGCTTGGTCGAATGCTGGATTGGCAGAATTTCCAACTGCAGTATGTGCATAGGTTGGAGCGAGACTTCCCCAAAGACTCATCAGCAAGGCTGTTAGGACTACCGCAAGAGGAATTGTAAAACGTACAGAGCGTGCGTTTCGATGCATAGAATACTTCTCCCTTTAGTATCAACGCAGAAAATGAGCAGAGTCGCTATGTAGACGTTACAAGGGTATTATATTAGGGGAAGAATATTTATAGTGGTCTCATTCATGACATCCTGTTGGCAACAGAATGTCATGAATGAGACCACTACAATAAAAAAACTTAGCTAGGCACTTCTTCGGGGCTGCTGATGAGGATACGCAAGAAACGTCGCACGGCCCAGAAGAGTAGCCAGTAAATCGCCATAGCGATTAGGGTTGACCACTCGAAGCGTGCTGATGGTGTGTGAACAATAGAGTCGAACGGCACAAGCACGATAGATGTTAGCGCATAAAGAAAACCTGCAAACAGGTTATTCGGGTCCGCACCAATCAGCTTGAGCAGGAACCGTATCGCCAGCAACACTTCTAGCACGGTCACAAACCACTGGATAAAGTCGTTGAGTTTGCCAATGGCATAGCGAACAGTACGGGCCTCTTCCTGACGCACAGCCGCCTCTTCCTCTGGTATCGCATCTGCCGCAGGCGGTGGCGGTGTTTGTGGTGTAGACTTCGGCTGGAGGTCTTCCATCTGCCGAGGCTGCACACTGGTGAGATCATCTGGTGATGAACTATTAGGCATCCTGCTTCCCTTCATTCAACTTGCTCTCAAAGGCATACGGGAGAGAGCCAGCAAATACAGATAATGACTGAATTATACCATGTACTTCCCATATTCTGCTACGTGTCAGTGCGTACCAATAGTTTCACACCCTCAGCCTCTCGCAACACGCGATATTGTCTGGTATTGACAAGCTGGTTCAACTCGTCTGATACAGTAACGCGGTCTTCTGGAAAGATACTTTGTACGTCCACGATGATATATTGTACCTTATTATTGATATTTTTGGATGTAGAAAAGGTGATCGCGGGAAACACCGTGATATACAAACGCTGGCTCAAGTGCGGATTCAGGTTTTCCCCTGCCGATACCGAGGCATTAGGAGGAATCAAGGCGAGCAGTTGATTGATGTGCTGTTCACGTACACCAGGGAAGTGATCGGCCCAAAAGATGTTAAGTTGTGGTGCTAAGATAATCAGGTTCAGTGCCAACAACGCCACAATCCAGCCACTTATCCACCATTGCATCCGCGTTAACGAGGACTGCTTTGCCAGAGGCATCATGTGCTCTTGCAGGTTTTGTCTCTGTACTCCATACACATGCTGCAATACTGGCTGAACACGTTCGAGCGAGTGTGCAAATGCAGGTCGCGCGCGTAGGGGCTGCAATAGTACGAGCCACAAGTCGTTTGCCCTCTTGCGCGTCTCTTGTAGTAAGAAAACACGTTGTTGTGGGAAGGGCAGATCACGTGTGACCCACCGTGACAGGGCTGTTTCCTTACTCGTCGGCACATTTGCAGCGACGAGTATATCTCCACTTTCACCACGCCACTCGCACCAGAGCAATAAGAAACGGCGTAAGCCATGAATTACCGCGAGCATGATGAAGGGAATGATTACCGCGTTATAGTGGTATACGCCGCTATAGTAGAGTGGATAATCGCTAAAGAGATTGATGGCTAACGCAGGAAGTGCTGGCAGGAGCCATTCTGGTGCTAATACCGTGAAGAAGCCTGTACTGCGTAAGAGACCAGCAATATAGTAAAAGCGGTCAAGCGTTAAAAACGTCACAAAGAGGAGCCAGGGGTGCAATAAAATATTAATAATCGCGGCCCCCGGTGAACTTCCTAGCGACTCATAGCGATACCAATAGTTGCTATGCACCGCGCCAGGATAAAAATGTGGAATAACAACGAGAAAAGCAACCATAGTCCACAACGTTCCACACACAATCAATAACGTTCCCAAGCGTGGCAATCGATACTTCCAAATGACCAAGACGCCAAGTAGGGCGACGGCGAGCGGTACATCCTCTTTACAGGATGCGGCAAGCACACATGCCAGCAGAAACCAACCATAACGTTTGTATTCAAGAGCGAGGACGGCATACAACAAAAATGGTGTGGCAAGACTGAGGGGATGAAAATCGAACAGATTGAGACTCAACAATGAGGGCATGAGATAATATGCCAGCACCAGCACTGGCGCGAGAAGCGGTAGTGCTGGAATATATTTGCGTGTCAGAATATAGATAGGCCATGCGCCAGAGGCGATCATCAGAGTTTGGAAGACGACCAGTAAACGAGCGTCTGCGTGAAAGAGATAGAGCAGCGAGAGGGGCAAAATGATTGGCTCGACATGAATAGCGAGGCGCGTGGGTGGACCATAAAAATCGCTTCCCTGATTGGTGAACTGGAAGAAACGCCCACGCAGTGTGTTCCACAATACCTGATCCATGTTACCCAGGTCAAACGCAGTCGCTTTAAACGTGTTGTAGCGTAGAACGGTCTCATAGCTCATCCATATAGTGTATGCTAGAATGAGTACACACGTTAGAATGAGCGCGACACGCTGTTGTGTTTCTTTTGTGCGGATATCGAATGTTTGCATATATTCTTAGTTATACCACAATGATTGCTTGCACGATGCCGATGCCAACAAGTATCATAAACGACCACACAATCACAAATTCAGGCCATGTACCTGTCCGAAAGCGAAATTTCGAGTTGGGCGGAAAGCCAAACCTTTTTCTATTGGGCCAGAACAGAGGTACACCACCCAGTGTCAGTGCATCGGCAGCGATATGCATCACGCAGCCAAAAAGAACGCCATAAAAGACCAGGTGTGAGCCGCGTACAAACTGTGCTGGCAATACTAACTCATGTTGACTCAACACTAAAACGACTAATTGTTCCAGCCCAAGCGCGAGCAGTGAGCCTAATAGTAGCCCTAATAAACTATGAAAAAGAGTACGATGTCCCGCGATGTGTTGAATTTCTTTGCTGATCCAGCCGAGCCTGTGGCCCAGTGTACTCCGTGCATTGTCGATATCGGGTAACAACGAGCCAAAACCCACGGAGAAATAGTATACGGCCTTCTTGATGATGAGAGCGAGAGGTACCACCTTCGCGGCGGTCAACGGGTCCCCCGTCAAATGCACAAAACTATCAAGCACAATCCCTGCCGTCAAACCGACCAGGAGATGAGACCTACCTTCCATTACAACAATAACCTTCCTACCTGTTTTATCTAGTTGGGTGTTATTGTAGAGAATGGTAGGACAAACGTCAATAGCAATCGACGTACTTACTCTTCGTCCGGGAAATCAATATAGATGGCGTCATTTTCGACTTTAACAGGATATGTATACAGGTCTTGCCGTGCAGGGCCACGCAGGACTTTGCCAGTGCGTATATCAAACTCCGCAAAGTGCCAGGGACATTCGAGCACAAATCCGTTTAGCTTGCCCTCGTTGAGCGGACCACTGATGTGTGTGCAATTGTCAGTAAAGGCATAAACGACGCCTTCATACTTTGTGAGGCAGATGGGTTCTCCCTCAACCTCAACAGAGCTGAGTTCGCCCTCCTCCACCTCACTCGTCTCGGCAATCTTAATAAAGCCTGCCATAAACTCCTCTTTTTAGTGATTGAAAACGATTGTAAGAGCCTGATGTGGCACATGAACGAATGAAACAGGATACGCCGATTGTAGGGACCGATTATGCTGTTTGATCAAATAATGTGGATATTTCGTAGGGACCACATTGATGGCGTCCTCCGTGCGATTTATCGCACGAGTTCCTTTCACGAAGCGTTTTCACAGAGATCTCGCCCTATGAATTGGGCGAAGGACGCCATCAATGTGGTCCCTACGAAATATCCGTACTAATTTGTTAAACACGATTATCACGTCCTTGTCCCCCATCGACCAAGAACAGGGCATGGAAAATGGTTCAATCAATACCAACATTACCATTAGGAACGAGGACGTGATAACACATCCAATCTCAATCGCTTAGAGGACGTGATAAATCGGTCCCTACAGATATCTGTTTATTTGGTTCATCTGCATCATTAAATTCATACAAGAATGTCGTACAGCATATTTCTATGGTTGGGTAACGGGAATAATCGCGCCATTTATACCATCGCTAGCGGACGAGGCAAGAAAAATAGCGGTCTCAGCAATCTTGTCGAGACTCACCCATTTCTGGTTTTTTTCCTCTTCCGATGGCTTCATCGACTCGATGTTAGACGAGGTGAGCAACAAACCGGGGGCAATCGCGTTGACATACATGCCTGTGTGCCGACCCTCTTTCGCAAAGGTATAAGTAAGTGCATCAACTCCTGCTTTGGCACTGTTATAAGCCGCCATGTTCGCGCTTGAACTTTCAACGCCACCTGCACGACTGAAATTAATAATTTTGCCTCCACCTTGATTGCTCATTTCGGGCCACGCGGCACGAATACATAGAAACGTGCTGCGTAAATTATTGTTCATTTCAGTATCCCAATCGGTAAGACTTAGTTCAGCGGATGGTCCATATTTTGTGAGACCGCCAGCGAGATTGACCAGAATGTCGATACGCTCATAGGCTCCGAGTGTCTCCTGGATAAGCTGTTTCGCACCCTCTTCTGTGGTAAGGTCCGCTTCGATGGCTAGCACCATCGCATTCTCAACCGCATCACGTAACTCTTGAGCGCGTTTTTCTGCACGCTCTTTGTTGCGAGAACAGATGGCAATATCGGCACCTTCACGCGCAAATGCTTCCGCGACCGCAAAGCCTGCTTGCCCTTTCCCACTCACTCCTGTAATGATCGCTACTTTTCCTTTGAGACGCATCTCTATTCGTCTCCTTCGTCTTCTGCAGTTTCAAGTCCAGCAATTGCCAGGCCACGGTGTAGAACACGCAGCGAGAGAAAGGCACACTTTGTACGGGCTGGACTGATCGGCACACCAAGTGCTTCAAGCACATCGTCTTTGCCGAGTGCCCTAACCTCTTCTATCGTTTTGCCCTCGATCATCTCCGAGAGCATGGAGGCTGCCGACTGACTGATCGCGCATCCACGCCCTTGAAAGCGAACCTCTTTCACCACATCCCCTTCAACTTGCAGGTCCATACCAAGCTGATCACCACACAACGGGTTTGCATCTTCAGCATGTACATCAGGATGTTCCAGCTTGCCGTAGTTGCGCGGGTTGCGATAATGTTCCAGAATGTATTCGCGGTAGTCCATCGACATAGCGAAACCTCCTCTATGTATCTCATGGTCACATACGATTATTTCGCAGACTCAATTAAAAGCTAAAAATCTGCTTTGCTTTGTGCAGACCTTGCACAAGCGTGTCAATATCCGCTTTGTTTGTGTAGACATAGAAGCTAGCACGAGCGGTCGCGCCTAAGCCATAACGTTTGTGTAGTGGTTGGGCACAATGATTGCCAGCGCGAATGGCGACACCTACCTCTTGATCGAGAATCGAGGCCAGGTCGTGTGGATGAATTTCACCAAGAGTGAATGATGCAACGCCTCCACGCTGGTTAGCATCAGGTCCATACAGTTTTAATTCGGGCACCGCTTGCAGTTGTTCCAGGGCATATTCGGTCATCTCGCGTTCATGTTGCAAAACACGTTCCATACCGATAGCGTTCAAGTAATCGACTGCCACACCAAGCCCAATCGCTTCAGCGATAGCTGGAGTACCAGCCTCAAATTTCCAGGGCAGATCGTTCCAGGTGGACTCGCGCAAATCAACTGTACGAATCATATCGCCACCACCCATGAAGGGCGGCATCGCTTCGAGCAGGTCGCGCTTACCATAAAGAACACCGATACCGGTTGGTCCTAGCATCTTATGTGCGCTAAAGCAGAGGAAATCAACATCGAGTGCCTGCACATCAACCGGTAAATGAGGCACACTCTGGGCCGCGTCGAGTAACACAATCGCGCCAGCAGCATGCGCTTGAGCAATCATTTGTTGAGCAGGTGTGATTGTGCCAAGCACATTGGACATGTGTGTAAAGGCGACCAGTTTTGGCTTCTGTTCTAAGAGTTGTTCGTAGACATCCAGACGCAACAGGCCATCCTCGGTGACAGGAATAAATTCAAGACGCGCACCTGTACGTTGTGCCAGAAGTTGCCAGGGGACGAGGTTACTGTGGTGTTCCATCTCGGTCAAGATAATCAGGTCGCCCGTATGGATGTTGGCATTACCCCAACTATACGCCACAAGGTTGATACTCTCACTGGTATTACGCGTGAAGATAATCTGTTTGCTCTGTCGCGCATTGAGGAAACGTGCGACCTTGACGCGAGCCTTTTCCATCGCCGCCGTTGCATCTTCGCTTATCTCATAGACTCCACGATGCACATTGGCATTGTAGTTGTGGTAATAGTGGGTCATCGCGTCAATAACCGCATTTGGCTTCTGTGAACTCGCCGTGCTATCGAGATAGACAAGCTGCTTCCCATGCACCTGTCGTGACAAGATAGGAAAGTCGCCCCGAATGTCCTCGAATGTGCGAACTGCCTTCTGTGTCGTTGTGACTTGCTCTGATGTTAACATGCGCTTTCCCTTATTTTAGAACGGTACCGTTGCAAATCATATTGTAGGGACCGATTTATCGCGTCCTCTTAGCCCTTCGCTTGCCGACGAGGACGCGATAAATCGGTCCCTACAGTACATTCTCAACGCTTAGTATTCACTCAGCTGAATCTCTTCTTCGTCTAGGGGCTTCTTATCGAGGCTGATGGCATGTTCGTCAACGCCTTCGATTTCCCAACGCTCCTGGGCATCTACCCATGTATCGGCTTCGCTCTCGTATTCGCCGCTCATGCGACGCACGATGCCGCGACGTAAGCGAGCACGAAGGTTCTCCAACGGGATACGTTGTAGCACAGGCTCGAAGAAACCCTGTACGATGATACGCTCGGCCTCTGGACGTGCAATACCACGAACCATGAGATAGAAGAGTTGCTCTTCGTCGATCTGTCCACTGGTGGCACCATGACTGGCACTAACCTCATTAGCAGCGATTTCCAGTCCAGGAATGAGTTCCGCGCGTGACTTCTTGCTGAGCAAGAGCGCATGTGCTGACAAGAACGATGCCGTTTGTTGCGCCTTTGGCTGAATACGGATCATACCATCGAACTCGACACGCGACTCGTCCGTGAGAACACCCTTGACTAGCGTCTCGGCGTTGGTTGAGAGTGCATCATGGTTGGACAGCGAATTGATGGCGAAACGCTGGTCATGGTCGGTAAAGAAGACGCCGACAAGTTCGCCCGCGCTACCATTGCCCTTGAGTCCCGCGCCAATATTGGTGATATTCACCTTGCTACCCAGTTCGGCAAGCACAAAGGTGACACTGGCATCCTTAGCGAAAATCGCGTTTTTGTTGGTGATATTCCAGATGTTTTGCCCAAGCTCTTGCAAATTGCTGAACTCAACACTTGCCGCGTTCTTTGCATACACTTCGACAACATCATCGAGCAGGGTAGCCTGTTCGCCTTCGACACCAGAACTGTATTCCGTGACGAAACGCACACTACTCATCTCGTCCGCGACAATCAAGGTATGCGAGAAGAAGGCAGAGCCAGGAGCGTCAAGCCAGACCTGTGACAGGATGGGTGCTGCAATCTCTACGCCTTTAGGAACATAAAGAAAGATACCACCACTCCAAAATGCCGCATGTAGGGCCGTATACTTGTTGCTATCAACAGGGATGCAGTCGGTCATAAAGTATTGCTGCACGAGATCGGCATGTTCGCGCACGGCGGTTTCGAGGTCGGTCAGGATCACACCTTGCTGCTTCAAGTCTTCGTTCAGTTCGATACGTACAACCGATGAATTATGCTGAATAATCGTGCCAGAGCGCTCATCAACTAAGCCCTCTTGTCGCGCCTTCTCAAAGGAGGTTGGCAAGACATCGCCAGATTGTGCAGGGACATATGAGGTAAGTTGCTCAAACTTGAAGTTTGAGAAGGCGCGTAACGTTCCCAAATCGCCTCGGCGTCCGAGGGGTGTTGGCGTCTTTTCGTAGGTGTCCCAGGCGGTTAGACGCTTTTGCAGCATCCATTCAGGCTCGCCCTTGCCGCGTGAAAGTTCTTCCACTGCGGCACGGGAGAAACCGGGGGCTAATGTGTTAAGCATTGGAAACTACCTCTTCTGAACTCGCACTACCCTCTTCATCGGTTGGACGAAGCCACTCGTAGCCTTTGTCCTCAAGCTCAAGCGCAAGCTCTTTGCCACCGGACTTGATAATGCGTCCGTTGAACATGACATGTACATAGTCGGGTGTGATGTAGTTCAACATACGCTGATAGTGAGTGATGAGCAACACACCGAGATTTGGTCCCGTTAACGCATTGACGCTTTCGGAGACGATCTTGAGGGCGTCGATGTCCAGACCAGAGTCGGTCTCGTCCATCAAGGCAATCTCTGGCTCAAGCAAAGCCATCTGTAGAATTTCGGCGCGTTTCTTTTCGCCACCGGAGAAGCCATCGTTGATCGAACGGTTGATAAAGCTGTTGTCTACCTTCAGAAGTTTCATCTTGGCCTGTAGCAGTGTACGGAACTCTTTTGGTGGAACACTCTTGCGCTTCGCGGCCTTGCCAGTTGGGTTGTCGCCCTCTTCAAGAGGCTTGTTGCCTTCGCGTACCGCTTCTAATGAACGTCGCAGGAAGTTTGCGACGCTGACGCCAGGGATTGACATAGGGTACTGGAACGCCAGGAAGAGACGCATACGGGCGCGGCGATCAGGGGAATACTCAAGAATGTTCTCACCCTTAAACCAGACTTCGCCATCGGTCACTTCATACTTGGGGTTGCCCATGATGACGTTCGCCAGTGTGCTTTTACCTGAACCGTTTGGTCCCATTAACGCATGCACTTCGCCCTGCTTGATGGTCAGATTTACGCCGCGCAGAATTGGTTTACCTTCAATATTCGCATGAAGATTTTTAATTACGAGTTCTGATCCCATTCCAAAAACACCTTTTCTTACATCACAGAGCTGCTCAAGGCAGTTCTATGAGATAAACTTTCTTCAAAAATTACTTATGATGCAGAGCGAACCTCTGGCTCCTCCGCTATGTAAAAGCCCTTTGTGGTTGGGCTAACATGAATATCTGAGAGTGCGATGAAGCGCGTTGGGTCCGTCGGCTCTGTTGTGTCGGCCATCAAGTCGGCCAACGTCATCATATCAAGCGTTTGCGCCACCGCGTCACGGACCTTTGCCCATAGCACCTTTGTTTTGCATGAATCGAGGAAATTGCAGACCTGCGACATCTCGCCCTCGGTAGCGCAAATCATTGGCGCGATAGGTCCTTCGAGGACACGTACAATCTCGCCCATCGTAATCTGCTCCGGCGGACGACTCAGTTTGTAACCACCATGCGCTCCACGTGTACTCATCACAAGGGGAGGCGTGGCTTCACGCAACAGCTTGACAAGCTGCTCCAAATACGCCAACGGCAGGAGTTCCACCTGCGAGATATCGGTGAGCGAACGAGGACGACCACCGTAATTGCGCGCTAGATCAACCATGATTCGCACGCCATATTCGCCTTTTGTAGAGACTCGTAACATTCTTGGTCGCCCCTCTCTAAGCCAATCATACCGTTATCACACCGTATGCGGCTAAATTAATCCGACTTATTCACTAGGATATATTTTAGCACCGATATGGAAGGGCGTCAACTGTAGCAAAAAGACAAACAATAGAGCGAGGGGTGACTCGCTCTATTGTTTGTCTTTTTGCTATAATCAGCCTTTCTTTTCTAGCTCTGGGTCTGGCTCAAAAATTTCTTCGACAGGTAGCTGAAAGAGACGCGCAATCTTGAATGCTAGTGGTAGGCTGGGGTCATACTTACCCGTCTCTAACGCGGTGACGGTCTGGCGTGATACATCCAGGTGTTCAGCGAGGTCTGCCTGCGACCAGTTACGCATCGCACGTAGCACCTTGAGTTTATTGTTCATTGATATCTCCGCGCAGCAATTGCTAAACCAATACCCCAAAGCGCAATCATGAAAGGGAAAATCCACATCAAGCTGATATGTGGAAAGCCAATGTTCTCAAGAAATCCATAGCTGAATGTAAGAATACCTGCAACACCAAAACTGAAAGCTATACCTTCAAACTGGATGCGGCGTTGTAATTCATCCATCTGACGCACAAAGCGCATGTAGGCGATTACACCAAAAATGGCGGGAATGACTGGCAGTAGTGCTAGAGGAACGCGCCATAAAGCTGAAACTGGACTATTCTCAATAATAGTAATCGAGACGATAACTGCTACGACATAAGCTACCATTGCGATGCCAAATTCTCTAACATACTGTCTTACGGCTGTCTTGACCATGATTTGTTCCTTCTTTCCTGGTTGAAGAGTAAATTCACCTCGTTTGTAGGGACCGATGATCGTGTTGAACAATTTCACAAGGATACGCCGATTGTAGGGACCCGATTGATCGCGTCCTCGCCCAATTCATAGGGCGAGTTTTCCGCATCATTATCAAGCGTACCGAAGGGAACTCGCGCAATGAATGGCGCCTCGGACGCGATCAATCGGGTCCCTACGACATATATCCGTCCTCTTTTGTTACACAGAATAATCGTTCCTTGTGGATCGTTTCATGTAAAGCATATTTATCTTTATGTAAACCTTACTTGTCATAGTATAGAGCATACTTTTCTTTTTGTCAAGTATACTTGTCATTTTGTTAAGGGGATTTGCTAATTTTGTGAGGGAACGTGATGGAGACAGACGGGTGGGTACTCGGTGTTACAATACTTAGGGTAGACATTTTACCAAATAGCATAGATTGGAAGGATTGACACCGTTCATGACACACCTTTACCTTATTCGTCATGGAGAGGCTACCACCCAGAGGGGGGAGTCTTTGCATGACGATGGTTTAACTCACCTTGGCGTTCGGCAGGCAGAACGTTTACGTGACCGTTTAGCCGCGACAGGCGAAATTGCCCCCGATGTGTTTATTGCCAGCACACTTCCACGAGCACGTCAGACGGCTCAAATTATCGCACCCGCTTTTAAAGAGATGCCGATTACCTTTGACGATCAGGTGCAGGAACTGCATCCAGGCGAAGCCGAGAATATGACGGTGAGCGAATTTCGTGAGAAGTTTGGTGGCTACAAACTAGATGAAGAGCCATTCCGTCCCGTTTCGCCAGGCGGCGAGACATGGGGACAGTTTGTGCTACGCGGAGGGAACGCACTCCATCGCATTTTGACGGAGCACGAGGGAAAAACCATTGTCATAGTGTGTCATGGCGGAATTATTGATATCTCATTTATCTACTTCTTAGGCATGGAGACATTGCGCCTACCAGAGACACGGTTTGATACGCGTAACGCCTCTATCACGTATTGGAACAAGACCACACCATTTGGAACGAGACCGCCCCGTTGGAGACTTGTGCGTTACAACGACGATATGCATGTACGCGGTCTCGACGAGTCATTTGAAATTCCTTGGGGTGAGATGCCTGTACCACCTTATGAGCAGTGGTCACAAGCGGGACGCCCACAACCTACCAAAGCACCGACGGAGCAATAGTATTGGTCAAATAAAAAAGGGTAGTTGTAAACGCTTAAGCGCACACAACTACCCTTTTTTATTCCACACCCACGCGCGCAACCATAACCGCAGGTACACGGACCGTCATGTCCTGCGTATTATCGTCTTCATCGTCGTTGTATTCAGGCTCTTCCTGTCTTGTAGCTTTAGGCACCTCTACAACGGGCAGATTGCTTTCGACAATTGTGCCGTTGTCCATGTAGACATGGTAAGGGAAGAGGGCAGGGTCGAAGGCACTACTATGTGAGATGAGTAGCACTTGCTCAAAATGTTGGCTCAGCATATCGCCGGTCACAACATCCATCAAGGCTTTTGTGCGGCCTCGGTCAAACGAACTGAGCGGCTCGTCAAGGAAAAGGAAACCAGGGGACGCTCCCACTTCTTTAGGAAGGGTCACAAGAGCGAACGCCAGACGTAAGGCAAGCGAGAGTTGATCGGCGGCACCACCCGATAGGGCTGATTTGGAGACATATTCGGCGGCACCGGAGTCCCATACTTTGAGTTGCAATGGACCACCACTAATGGCTCCCTCTTCCCCATGCGTCATAACACGCACATCGTGATAGCGACCACTTGTCAACAAAGGCAGAATATGCTGCATATAATACTCGGTACGTGGCACGATTTTATGCATCAAGCGGTCATGTACAGCTTTGATCAGTAAGCCACTGCGTTTTTTAACTTGAAAGGAGCGTTCTTGCTGCTCCATACGTATACGAGCAAGGGCTAAATCGAGTGTGACACCGCCTGTTTGTAGTTGTGTACCGAGCGCAAGTTCTTCCTGTTCCAGATGTTCCAGTTCACGCTCTGTGTCTTCTTGTTCCTGTTCCAGGCGTGGACGGTCTTGCGCTGAGTAATCGGCGACCAAAGGCCAGACCGCCACGATATCGGTGAAGGTGTAACGCTGAACGGGCGAACGTTTTCGCAGCACAAGCATAGCGGCAATGCGCTCCTGTGCATCCTCAATTTCCTGCATACAGAGCGCGATTTTCGCGCTTGACGCGCCTTCCTGTGCTTGTAAGCTATTGAGTTCCCCGGCAATCGCGTCCTCGTTGGACTCTTGCAGTTCTTTCTGACAACGGGTGCGTAACGCGACAAGAGCTTCGGCAAAGGGATTTGGTGGCACAATCCAACTACCGAGCGAATTGCTAAATTTCGCCAGTTGCTTATAATGCTCTGCCAGCGACTCCTGACGCTCTTTGAGCAGATTCGTATACGCGGTCTGCTGCGTCTGTAAGGCAAATTTATTACCGAGGACAACATTCAGTTCTTCCAGTTGCTTCCGTGCGCTAGCTTCTGCATTGTTGATAGCCGTTTGTCCAAAGACGACGCCAAGCGGCTTGACACGTTGTCGTAGCGACTCTTGCAACGATTGTAGCGCGCTACGTAATGCGTTTTGTTGTTCACGTGCTCGTTCAATTTGTTGTAGAGGGCTGTTTGTCAGATAGCGTGCGTTACGCTCCTCAACGATATGTTTGCGTGTCAACATCACTTCCAGCGCATCTTGATGTATTCGCACCTGATTTGTTAGCTCTGTTACAACATCGGCCTTGCTCTCAAGAGAAGCGATTTCATGTTCGGTAGCCTTGATTGTACTCTCGACGAGTGCTTCGAGGTCCGGTACACCGCTGACGCTTTCTTCATGATTCCACAATACGGGCGTAATCGGTACGGAGGCATAGTCATCGAAGGCGGCACCACGTTGGAGACGTTCATTGATGCTAGACTGTGGCAAGCCCTCCTGACCCGCAAGCAACGTAATCTCTTGATGCATGCGCTCTAGGGCCATCTGGTCATCACGTAGTTGTTCATCAAGCGAGTTAAGCCGCTTACGCTGCTCTTCCAACTGTGTGCGTTGCTTCCGCAGATTCGCCACGGCCTCCATTGTCACATTCACCTGATTACGTGCTGAATTCGCCTCATCGCGCTTTTCTTTAATCTGGTCCTGCAAGTTGGCAATACTCTCACCCTGTTGGCGTTGTGTCTGTTGTAATAGTGTGTGTGCCTCTTCGATAGAATGTGGAACAGTGCCGGTGAGATCGCGCAGTTCGCGTTCAACCTGCTCAAGTGCTTCCCGATTGCCACCCATGCGACTAGCCGTTTCGCGTGCCGCAACCATCATACGCACCCGACTGATAGCTTCCTGTACCTGCCTATCAATGGTCTGCTCATCCTCACGGGCCTTGATGTAGTTCTGGAAGTAGAGACCAGCACCAGCACCCAATAGAAGTGCCAGGATGCCTAGAATGACGCCGATAATGGGCGCACCCTTTGCAAATTCGACAATCGCGCCACCAGCACAGAAGAGACAGAGGACAACACAAGCAATGACAATACCCATACACTTTGTCGAGTTGCGACGTGCGTCTAACGCAGCAGAGGTCAACTGTTCTTGTTGGTCATGAGCGGCGCGCACATGTTGCTCCGCGTCGCTCAAGCCTTGCGTAAGCCCTTTGAGCCGTTGCCATTCTTCCAACTGGCGGCGCACACTCAACTGGCGACCACGCTTCTCTAGTTCCTCGGCTTGCTTTTGCACCTGCTTTGCCTCGGCCTCGACCAGCGTCAATTCTTGCTCTGTGTCGTACAGGTCGCGCTGTACCTTCCTGAGTTGTGCCTCGCTATTGTCGGCTTGTTTTTTGTCCGAGCTATGTGCGACGTACTGCTCTTCAAGACGACGCAATTCCGCGAGCCGACTGGCAAGCATATTCATACTCGCCAGGCGAGCCTCTAGCATTGGTAGCCCTTCGCGCTGACGGTCTGTCAGGTCCGATAGTGACTTTTGTGCTTGCACGACACGACTGCGCGCATGCTCAACCTGCGCATCAATACTTTTGAGGTCGCCTTCTACCTCGTCCTGACGCTTGAGTTCCTGTTCCAGGTCCTTAATGGTGTCCACCGCCGTTAACAGGTCGTTTGACATACGCTGCAATGTGCCGAAGGATTTGGTTAGCTCGACAAGTTCGTTGACGCGGTTTTCAAGCACAGGCAATTCTTCTTGCTCACGTCGCTCTAACTCGTCTATCTGCCGTTCTAGTAGTGGCAATTCGCGCCGTGCTTCTGCCATCTCGTCATAGGAAGTGATGATTTCGCTTAGAGTGGCATCGGCTCTTTTAAGTTGCTGTATGCGCCCCTGCCGACTCTTGAGTTCTGCCCGATGCGTATGAATATGCTCAAGCGCAAGTTCCTGTTCCGCGATATCCGCTTCTTGCGTGGCGATATCTGCCAGGTCTTCGGCAACCTCAACAACATCCAGTGCGACCTCGAGCGTGTCCAGTTGTTTGCTTAATACGGGTATGCGTTCTTGGATTTCGGCGAGCCGTAGACGCTGTGTTGTGTCTTCCATGAGCCGTTCGTCGTGCGCCGTCACCTTGAATTGCTCCCCAATGCGGTTTAGACGTTCCAGCCCCAGGAGTTTACGAACAGTAATTTCGCGCTCTGTGCCGCGAAGACGTTCCAGGCGATCAAGTCCTTTTTGCTCGATTAAGCAGGAGTTGCGTAACGCGCTCCCATCCATGCGTCCCAATTCCGAGATAATACGTTCGTTAGCAGACCCCAAGCGCGTGATTGGTTCCTCTTCGTTAGCACTGCCCTCACGCTGTGTGCGTAACTCGATGCGTTGTCCCTTGCCGCGCTCAAGAATACGTGTGATGGTAAGCTCTGTTGTGTTGACTACAAGAGTGAGCGTGACGGTTGCGGTGGACGCTCCATACGAGATGAGGTCGTCAAGCGAACGTTTGTCCTGGTCGAACAGTAGCGACTCCCCATAGAGCGCGAAATAGATACTTTCAAGCAGGGCCGATTTGCCTGATTCGTTTGGCCCTTGAATGAGTATACTGCCACGCTGTGGAAAGTGTAGGTCCATCTGGCGTAGCAGTCTGAACCGTTCGACCGTTAAATGTTTTAGGATTATCATAGTGAAAATACTCCGTTCGCTTCCCTTTGTAGGGACTGATTGATCGCGTCCTGGTAGCAGTCAATTGACGGTAAGGACGCGATCAATCGGTCCCTACAGATACCGTTTGCCTCTGCTATCATCTAATGCCAGTAAGAGTTCCTCTTTTGTGGTACGCAAGGCTTTTTTCTCGTGCTCGTCGCTCGTGTCGGCAATCCACTCTTCTGCTACTGCGATAAGTTCTTCGCGTGGTGAAAAGCGTTCTCCCGTCTCGGTCGCGGCCATGTCCTGCTCTGACACAAGGGAGACATCACTATCGTCAATGGCAAGGGAGAAGCAGTATTCCTCGCCATAGCGTCGTATCGTGTTCAGGTCCAATTGGTGGTATTGTCTACGCGTGATTTCACCTTCGAGACGAAGTTGAATTGCTGACTCGTCATCACACAATGGCTCTAAACGCTCAAGAATACGTTCGGTTGGTGTTGTGTCTGCATCATCTGACCATAGATCCTGTGTTGTGATGCGTAGGCGTTTTGTCTGCAGAGCGTCCACAACAATATGGTTGCACCAGCGTAGACCGTCTTCCGCAAGGCCCATAAAGACAAATCCAGGCTGTTGCTCGTTTGTATATGCTTGTGTACTATTTGTGCTATGAGTCGCGCCAGCTACGATAAGCTCTGTCTGTCCAAGATGTTGATGACTATAGGTGTGGTAATAACCAGCGAGGATGTAACGGAAGATATGTTGTTCCTCGATGCTAGCGCGGCTCACCTGTGTACGTGGAGTGAATGCCGCTGCCCTGTCGCTAAGTCCCTCAATGGGCGCGTGAAGCACCAGGATTGGAAGCGTGGCGCGTTCGATATCGCTCCGCACCTGCAATTGCGCTAACGGGTCGCCGGGCTGCTCTCCAATACTGCCAAGACCACAGATACCAACCATAACACCATGAGCCTCAATGAGAAGCGGTTCGACTTCGTTTTCGGTGCGGATAGGTGAGAGATACTGTAAGGCTCCTAGCTGAGCGTAGCTCATCTGAGGTGCTGGTGGTGTGTGCTCGCCTGGTGTTTCCGCTGGAGTATCTTGAAGGCCACCAAGGGCAATTACATGTACTCCAGCTTGCTTCAACTGAGCAAGCCGTGCAGCCACAAAATTGCGGTCCCTTTCGGTGGGCGTTGTTGTATCGAAGAGGTCGCCAGCCTGAATAAAGAAATCAGCTTTTTGCCCAATGGCGAACGTGACCGCCTGTTGAAATGCATCACGGAGACGTTGCTGCCGCTCTTCGCGCTTGTGCTGCCCAAACGCATCGTAGCCCAGGTGATTGTCTGCGGTCAAAACAACCGTTACAACATCGCGCTGTGCTCCATAATAGCCATGTTCTGGTTCGGGCATCGTATTATTTTCTTGTTCCGTCATTTTAAAAACATTTCATACATTCTATACTGACGATGGACACCACAAAGTTATACACTCTTCGTATAAACGGAAGTTTATCACAAACTATGACAATTTATTATAATTGATGGTCAAAATAAGGACTATTTGGGGGATATGATAGATATATGGAGTGTGGGATGGCGACATTGCGATGCAATGTCGCCATCCCACACTCCATAATTACACAACCTCGGTGCGCCAGATGCGTACTGCACCATCTTCGGCACTATTGGCAAGCAGGCCGTTGGCACCAAAGACGACACCATAGACCTCGATGCGATGATTGATGGTTTGTAGTTCGCGCCCCTGCGATACGTCCCATAACTTGAGCGAGCCATCCTCTGAACCGGAGACAAGCAGACGACCATCGGCAGAAAAGTCTACTGTCCAGACTGCTCCATCGTGTCCGGTCAACGTCTGCACAACCTGGCCTGTTGCAGAGTCCCAGAGACAAATAGCACCATCGGCAGAGCAGGAGGCGAGCAGATTGCCCTGAGGCGACCACGCAACACCATAGACGATATCGCTATAGCGTAGGCGTCTTTGTACTGTTCCAGTGCTGACATCCCAGAGACAAATAGTTTTGTCGAACGAGCAGGAGGCGAGATAGCGACTATCGTAGGAGAAGTCAACGCCGACAACAACATTATGATGTCCTTGTAGGGTCGCTAGTGCCTCACCCGTTGTCGGGTTCCATAAGCGTACCGTCTCATCGTTGGAGCAGGAGGCAAGATACTGGTTATCAAGCGAGTAGGCAACCGTCCAAACCGCGCTACTATGGCCTGTGATAGTTCGTAGGAGTTGACCCGTTGTGGTATCCCATACGCGAATAGTTTTATCCTCAGAACACGAGGCGACGGCTTTGCCATCGGGCGCGATATCGACGCCCATCACAGCTCCCTCATGGCCTGTGAGCGTGTGGAGCAACGTCCCAGCTTCGGTAGACCACAGGCGTACCGTCATATCTTCGCCACAGGAGGCGACAAGCAAGCCATCGGGCGAGAAGACGACATCATCGACATGCCCACGATGACCTGTGAGAATATGTAGAGGAATAACATCGACGGCTGTAATGCTGCGTCCCTTTGTGAGCGGTTGCGGTGCCGAGGCGGTGCGCCATTCAGCCCATTCAATCAGTGTCATCGCGCCATGCTCATAACCAAACTTTTGTGGGTACTGCTCCTCATCTTCCTGTAACTGTTCATCCAGGTAGTCGTAGAGGGTGCCAAGCGTGATGCGTCCTGTACGCGGGTTGGCAGCCTCACCCTCTAAGCCGCTGAGCAGATGCGACATAAAGACGCCATAGCCTTGCTCCATCTGCTCCTGCGAGACCTCGGCAAGACGGTGCGAGGCGAGAATGACGCGTCCCTTCTCTTTTGGCAGGTCGAGCAGCGATTGACCAAAGAGCGGATAGGCGTCCTCCTGATCGCGCCGTTGTCGCCAGTTACTGCCAGCATGGGAGATGTCGAGCAGTGTGAGAATGTTGCCTGCCTTTGAATCATATAAATAGTGGTCTACAAAGGTAGGTACATGCAACCCTGTGACGGGTCGGTCGGCGTGTGTTGTATGTAACGCGAGATAGCCATCCTGGGTCGCGGGGTCAAGAAAGGCGTGTCCCGCGAAATAAAATAAGACGAGATCGTCGGCCTGAGCGCGCACCAGAAAGAGGTCACGCAACTGGCTCTCTAGCTCGTCGCGGTTCGCTCCTGCGCCCTCAAGGTACACAACGTCCTCTGGTCGCCAGCCACCGCGTTCTGGGTCTATCAACAGGTCATAAAGTGCGCGTGCATCGGCCTGTGCGAATGGCAGTTGCACAAAATGCTCTGTATCTGTGTAGTCATCTATGCCGACTATGAGTGCGTAACGATGTTCCATATCATATCCTCAACTTCGCTTTTATAGACGTGGAATTGCTCTCAGGGAATTATACGATATTGTACGGGTATGATTTCTTTGATATTTGCCGATGGGGAAAAGGTATGACGAAATCAGACTCGTACACGAAATGACTCTTTGTGGCGTCTCTTTATAGCACATGGCCTTCTGCGTAACTTTTAGTAATCTAAAACGTATTTATTACGTATCCCAATATATATAAGAGAGATTTATATAAGAGTCTCTCTTTGACTCGTTGTAGGCAGACGTAGACGAACTATCGCCTCTACGTGTAAAATAGAATCAATCGGTATATCGTAGGGGCCTAGCCCCAATACATTGCACATATCCTCTGTACACTTCTTTTTGTACAGATAAGAAAGAGCAGGTCTGACAACATGGATGCTCAGGCTATACATATGTACCAAAACCCAAACGAGCAAGGGCCACGTGGTACACAACGCCCAAATCCTAATGGTGGTGGCGGTGGCGGCGCGAATGGCAATAATGGTGGGAAGCGTGATACTACATCACTGCTTATTCGTGGTGCGCTCATCGTTGTAGCGCTATTCTTGGGCTACTGGGTATTTTCGTACTTTACGAATAGCAGCACCAACGCCAATAGTGGTCCCAATATCATTGAGGTCCCCTATAGCACCTATTATCAGCAAATTCAAAACGACAACGTGAAGAACGCTGTCTTCCAGGGCCAGGACGTGACAGGCAGTTTCAAGACAGCTATTCAAGTCACCGATGCCAGTGGTAACACAAAATCTGGTGTGCAGTATCACTTCACTCAACTTCCCAATGGCGACCAGAACCTGATTACGTTGCTTAACGCACACCATGTGCAGTATTATTCAAAGCCTGTCAACGACAGTAGCGTATGGCAGAACATTCTCTTTGGCCTCTTGCCCTGGGTGCTCGTGTTCGGTGTCTTCATCTTGATCGCACGTCGCGCCACTCAGAGCCAGCAAAACATCTTCAGCTTTGGCAAGAGTAAGGCGAAGGTTATCCTGGAAGATAAGCCAACAACAACCTTTGCCGATGTCGCGGGGGTCGATGAAGCTAAGAACGACCTTGTAGAGGTGGTGGACTTCCTGAAAACACCTGGCAAATTTCAACGGCTCGGTGGTAAAATTCCGCGTGGCGTCTTGCTCGTGGGACCTCCGGGAACAGGTAAAACACTGCTAGCTCGTGCGGTGGCAGGTGAAGCAAGCGTACCTTTCTTCTCTATGAGTGGCTCCGAGTTTGTCGAAGTGCTGGTCGGTGTTGGTGCCAGTCGTGTTCGTGACCTGTTCGATCAGGCCAAGAAAGCCGCGCCAAGCATCATCTTCATCGACGAAATCGACGCCGTTGGCAAACAGCGCGGCTCGACTATCAATAGCAACGACGAGCGCGAACAGACGCTGAACCAATTGCTGGTCGAGATGGACGGTTTCGACGCACGTCAAGCCGTTGTCGTCATTGCCGCAACCAACCGACCTGATGGATTAGATAAAGCGTTACTGCGTCCTGGTCGCTTCGACCGTCGCGTGACTGTTGACCGTCCCGATTGGAATGGGCGTCTCGCCATCTTGAAAATTCACGCGAAGGATGTGCCAATGGCTAAGGACGTAGACCTGATCACCATTGCGCGTGGCACAACGGGTATGGTTGGTGCTGACTTGGCAAACTTGATTAACGAGGCCGCCTTGCTCGCCGCACGACGCAACCTTGATGCGGTCAACCAGTCCTGCTTTGATGAGGCACTAGACAAAATTCTGCTTGGCGCGGAACGTCCACTCATCCTGAGCGAAGAGGACTTGAACGTTGTGGCCTATCACGAAGGCGGCCATGCCCTCACAGGTCTATTACAGGACCTTGTTGACCCTGTAACAAAGGTGACGATTGTGCCACGTGGTCAGGCACTTGGTGTCACTATGTATACGCCCGTTGATGACCGCTACAACTATACGCAGGATTACCTTGAGTCCCAGCTTGTCACCGCGCTTGGTGGACGTGCGGCGGAAGAGGTTGCGATTGGACGCATCACCACTGGTGCTGAAAACGATCTGCAACGTGTGACCGCGATTGCGCGTCAAATGGTCACAAAATGGGGCATGAGTGACCGTCTCGGCACTATCTCATATAGCGAACGAGAGGACCCATTCGCAGGTACATCGTTAGCAAGTAACTCACGCGAGTACAGCGAACGTACCGCAACGGTCATTGACGAAGAGGTTAACCGTCTCGTCAAGCGAGCGCACGAGCGCGCTGTGAGCCTACTCACCGAGCATCGCATAACTCTTGACCATGTTGCGAGAGCACTGCGTCTGCACGAAACCATCGATGCCAAGCAGTTGCGCGACATCATGGTTGAAACGGGTGCCATTGAGTCTGCTCCTGCATCATATAGATAGATAAGCAATAAAAAAGGGATGTGGCAAACGGCGATGCCGTTTGCCACATCCCTTTTTTAGTTACTGCAATAATCCTTCAATTGTTGCTAGGAGCACATCGTGTGGGCAGGGTTTGGTGAGATATGCATGTGCTCCTAACGCCATTGCGCGCTGCTTATGCTTCTCGCTTGCTCGTGAGGTGAGAATAATAATCTTTACATCATTCAGTTCTGGATAGACATGCATGATGCCAAGCAGATCATACCCACTCAGATTCGGCATCTCCATGTCCAGTACAAATACATCGGGCGGATTTTGGGTCAGCGAATTTAACGCCTCCAAGCCATCCCGTGCTTCAGTAATCTCGTAGTGCGCGCGTTCCAGTGTATGAACAAGCGATCTTCTTAACGATGCTGAATCGTCAGCGATAAGGGCCAGCCGTTGTGTCTTTCGCGTTTTCGCCATATCCTCGTTGACTTCGGGCAAGGCGTTGCGACGGACTCTTGTATAGTGCTTGAGTAAAGCCGGAATATCAAGGAGTAAGAGCACCTGTCCTTTGCCATCGAGAACGGTACCTGCTATTCCTGGTCGCTGTAAATACTCTGCAAGCGGTTTGACAATCACGTTGACATCGCTTATCACTTCATCGACGAGAATACCTGCGATCAGACGAGAGTTCCCCTGTGGTAATACAATGAGAGGTGTCACGCGGCGGTGTGGGTCTGGCTCGTAGGGAAAGTTTAAGAGTTTGTACAGATGATAGACAATATCAAGCTTTTCGTGCTTCTCGTCGCTGACACGTTGCATTTGCGAGAAAGGAATGACAACGTGCTGATCGCCAACCCGTACAAGCATACCATGCACCGTTCCCTGTGAACGGGGGAAACGTAAAGAAAAGCTTACACCATCCTTGCTATTACGTTGCAAAGCAACTGTTCCCCCAAGTTTCTGTAGAGTCGATTGTAGTGTATCTAGCGCACCGCCCTGGACTGTCATGGAAAAGCCTATCTCTAGCGTGACCTCATTTCCAAACGCACTAGCATGAAGCCATACACGCTGCACCTCATGTTCAGGACTCTGTAACGTGCTCGTGTCAAGAAGGCATGTATGCAACAAGGTAACAAGGGGTGAGGCCAGCATGTCAAGAATGTCCTGGTCAACCTCCGTCATCTCACCAGCAACCTCGAACAATGCATCCGGTGCGTAGGTTGCAAGGACAGCCTGTAGCTGCGGCAGGAGTACCCGAAGCGGAGTGAGACGTAGCAGATTTACGCGTGTATACAGTTCTGTAGCATGTTGTACATAGCGTTGTGTCACGGTGTGCAGATGGTCGTAAGCACTCTGTACATGCGTATGTGCTACTGTCACCTGTACCATTGCATCGCGCAACGCATAAACTGTCCTGGCACGGTCGCTATCACGGTCGAATTCTAATTCGTCCCATTCAAACTTTTCGTATGTTTTCAAAAGATGTGGACGTTGTTTGAGTACACGTCCATGTATACGACCACTACGTGATGTAGCCTCTTTCAACATACGTTCAACAAGCGATGAGGCAGGAAGAGGAGGCACGTTTAGCCGTTGACGTTGCGGAAGTGCAAGGTCCATAAGCGCACGTTCAAGTTGCTGCAGACGTACTTGCGCCGCATGTAACTCACGTAGCGCGACATCTACCTGTTGCTGAGCATTTTCCAGGGGAGTATGTATCTCAGCAAGTTCCCCCGCTTGCCGCAGAAGTCGTCCAAAGCGGTGTGCCTCAACGTGTATCCCTGGCGGCAAAGGAGGATATGGTGGAGCCATATCCGTCTGTAGGGACCGATTTATCGCGTCCTCATTCATCGTCGATAAGGGAAGAGGACGCGATAAATCGGTCCCTACCGCACCATCAAGCTCGATTTCTTCATTCTGTGTCTGTCCATTTCCATCGCCTTGTGGTTGTCCGTGACCTTCATCTGATGGGCGTCCATGACCGTTGAATTGCTCAAGCTGATGTTCCAATGCAACTAGATGTGTATCATTCTCTTGTCCATCAGCGAGCAGGCTTTGTAGTGTCATCTCTAGCGCGAGCACGGCTTGCACCAGCACATTCAATCCGACCAGCGCAAAGAGCGAACCGTTGTCAATTTGTGCGATCACCTCTTCAATATGGCGGGCAAGAGACGCCATAGCATAACACTCCATCGCTCCTGCCGTACCGCGTATTTTGTGAGCGATGCGCTGCAGCGTGGTAAAGCGTGTTAAATCGAGTGTATCGTTCTGCTCTAGTTGGCTCAATGCACGCTTCATCTGTCCAATATCTTCGTCTACCTCGGCAGCGAAGAGTAGAAGCATATCTTCATCACTAAACTCGTCATCCTGCTCCTGGGGTGTTGAAGATACCAGGGCATCGGTATGTTGCCATGTTTCCATTGCGTCAAAGGCTTGAAGAACGGCCAGGTCATCGGCAGACATCTGCTCTTCTGCCTCATCATGAGCAAAGTGAAAGGAGTTCTCACTCACGACTAACGCTCCTCTCTATACAGTACATCGCATCCTCGAAAAGTGCAGGTATATCAAGCACAAATGTCTTCTCTTGCTCTACAGGCTCATACTTCCACACGCCAACTATCCCGACAGGAACCTCGTTCCCTTCGACAGTCGGAGGTAACGTAAACGGAGTGATATGGCTTGCGTCAACAACCGTCGCGGTAGAACTTATGGAAAGAACGCATAGGGCTAATGACTGATTATTATGCTCTACAATTAGGGTGATACGGTCCTGTAAAGGGGGGGAGCTACTCTTTGTCAGATAAGAACAGAGATCAATGGCTGCTACCGTTTCACTACGCCACGAGAGGATACCAAGCATCCAGAAGGGAACATCGGGCAAGAGGGTGAGACGCTGCGAGGAGGGAAGTATTTCACGGACAATGGTGAGTGGCAAGAGACAGTGTGAGGTACGAAGGTCGCAGGTAAGACAGGTTAGAGTATCATCAGGCTGTGCGGCTGCGGAAATAAGTGCTTGTGTAGGATGTGTTGAGTATGGCATATGCGCCTTCTCATACGCATGCTTCCAAAATTCGTTATCGCTCAACTGCTCCAGATATTCCGCGTATGCTTCAGGCGACACGGAAAAGAGCATGGAATCTTCCTTCATCAGACAGCCTCAATCATTCATGCTAACAAACGCACGCTAATTTGGTAAAGCAGGAACATTGAGTTGCTCCTGAATGATAGCGACAATCTCCTGTGTCTTAAATGGCTTGGTGATATAATCTTTGGCACCCGCGAGACGACCTTTGAGGCGGTCGATAACGCTATCACGTCGAGACAGCATAATAATGATGGTGTTGTTGAAGATGGACTTTGTTTTGAAGCGACGAGCGACTTCATACCCATCCATCTTAGGAAGGTTGATATCAAGTAAGACAAGATCAGGAACACGGGCATCGGGGTCGTTCGTAATCCAGCGCATTGCTTCAACACCATCCGTAAAACTACGAACATCGAAGTTTTCCCGTCGCAGACACGTCTCGATAATTTTACGTACAGTTGGTAAATCATCAATCACCATGATGAATTTATTCATGCCACAATTTCCTTCTTATCTTATCCATTTACACTACTACCAGCCACCCCAACCAATTGTACCCAATAGACGTAGTATTATACAAGAGCGTATTCATATTGGTAATAAAAACACCTGTATCAATCCTATTTCGCGTACCCCGTAGTGGTCTCCCAACCTTAATATGATGGTTTTCGTAGGGACCACATTGATGGCGTCCGCTGCACGAGCGAAGCAATGTGCAGTCCTCATCTTGCACCTACCATTACGCAAAAGGAACTCGCGCAATGAATTGCGCCTCGGACGCCATCAATGTGGTCCCTACGAAACCCGTCAATCTTCGATTGACAGTCTAGCAGGGGCTAATTAAGGACGCGATACATCGATCCCTATCTGTGACCACAGATGAGTTTCATGCCAATGATGTTACCATACAATACTACAACATTGCAACATTTTTTGCGTCCAAAATGTAAGAACATTATGCGTGTGGAAGTTCTTTAAGAAACTTATCAAGCGTTCGTGCGCGGTACTGTTGCGTAAAATCAACGATATTAGAACGCTCACTTACAGGTTGCTTCTGCAACTCATCCTGTATCAAGTGACGTAAGAGAGCAACATCTTCACGCCACGCGACATTAAGCATGATCTCTGGTACATTCTCTTCAACATGATGAGCGTCCAAACGGCGCAACCAGAGCGAGAAAAGCCGTGCCAGCCACTCTTGACGCATCTCTGGCGTTAAAAGCGGCGTAAGTGTTGATGTTTCAAACAAAATATTGCTACTTGCCTCGCTCAAAAGTGTTTCCAGAATAGGCATAATGTCATCTATTGCTTTGTCGAGCAAAGAAATAAGTTGTTCATTGCGGTCTGCGAGACGTTCATCTAGTACCAGCGCGTAGACATCCATCGCACCACGAAAATCATGATGTTCGGCCCGCGTCTCCGCTTCGTCCAAAAGCGCGTTCAGGTCTTCCGCGAGTGTCTGCACCGACTCCCCTTGTTGCAAGCGAACATCATAGTCCTCGATCCGTTGCCGACACGCCTCGTTGTCGAGCGGCAACAAAACAGAGGGAGCAACGGGATGCAGGGTAGCTAACACGTCCCCTCCAAAGTCCCAATCCTCCTCGCTATTATCCTCATCAAGGTCTTCTGCCACTATCTTCTCTACATTCAGTGCTGCAAGCTGTACGTCCACGTCCAGTAGTGTAGCAATCTCAGGTTGTAAGAGTGGATATCGTAACATAAGTTCCTGTATAAGTTGCAGAAGGTGTTCCTTAGTTGTGTGCCGCAAGCGGTCTTCTAGTTCTTGCTCCATCGTAGCGTCCTTCTGGATAAATCTTTCTTTACAAGATGTAATACTACCACAAAAAAGATGCAACGTGACAGAGGGTTGGTCTCCCTATTCCGCAATTGGCAATGTAAAGAGGAAGGTACTGCCTTCACCGAGAAGGCTTTCTGCTGCGATGTGTCCTCCGTGTGCTTCTACCACATGACGGGCGATAGCAAGCCCTAGCCCTGTTCCTCCACCACCAGGACCAAAGTAATCAGCTTTCGAGCGAGAGCGGTCTGTTTTATAAAAACGCTCAAAAACGCGTGATAGCTCTTCGCTACGAATGCCAACTCCTGTATCACGCACAAAAAAACGTTGCATATGTTGGTCGGGCAGTAGAAGTGTCCCCATCGTGATAATGCCACCCGAAGGCGTAAACTTGATAGCGTTATGGACAAGATTGACCAGTACACGCGTAATCTGTTTGCTATCAGCAGCCACAAGCGTCTTCCCCTGTTGAATATCAGTGCGGAGCGCAACCCGATGGCGTTGTGCAAGTGGTAACATACGCGCCATTACCTCACGTACCAGGCGTTCGGCCTCTATCGGTTCAAGCGTTATCGCGGCTTGCCCGGATTCGATACGTGAGAGGTCGAGCAACTCGGATACCATATCGTTGAGGTATTGAGCCTCGACCTCGATTTTCTCCACAAACTCCTGTGCTTTATCAGGGTCGGTATCAATAATATCCTCCAGCGTCTCTGCGATAAGGCGAATAGAGGTTAGAGGAGTACGCAACTCGTGCGAGATGTTGGCGATAAAATCGCGTTGCACCTGTTCCAGACGTTGCATCGAGGCGATATCTTCGATTGTCACCAGAAAAAATTGATATTCGTGCGCTGTATCTGCCGAGTCACGGAGTGGTATAACACTTACATTCCACGTTATGGCGGGACCACCTCTACTATATCCACCTCTTTTGACACTGCCCATCTGCACACTTGCTTGTGCCAGTTTCGTGATACCGGCATCGTTGAAGACACTCTGTAAGGTTTGTCCTTCGAGCGTCCCTTGTATACCAGAAACTTGTAGTGCGGCCTCATTTACGTACAAAATGGTTAATGTCGCGTCAACAATGAGAATGGGTGATGGCAATGCTTGTATAAGACTTTTGAATACAACGGAGTACTCTGGCGTCATTCGCTCGTCTCCGGTGTGTTTTTGGTAGACGATGAGGAGGAGGCGGAGGAGGAAGACGCTATCGGCAATTGCGTTATCGTTTCGGCATAGCCCTGTTGCCCTTGCGGTCGAAGCCGACTCATGAAATAGCTATCAATATACTTGCCATTGCGATAACTACCAGAACGTATGCGTCCCTCAATCTCAAAATCGAAGTTTTTGTAGAGGCGCATAGCGCGTTCGTTGTCCGTATACACATCTAACGTGAGGCGCACAAGGTTGAGCCAGTTGTCCGCGAGGTCAATCACCGTTAGCATCAGCATCTTCCCAATACCCTGCCCTTGATGCTTATCATGTACAGCCATCGCTAGTTCACCAACATGCCTGGAGCGTCCTTCTCCGACACGTACACGGACAAGCCCGACGACTTTATTCTGGATATCAGCCACGAAGACATGCATACGTTCATCTTGTATCCAGTGCTCAAGTGCAAGCCGCCACTCCTCTGCCGTTGTGGATGGCAGCCGTGAGGAACTCCAAAGAACATTGGGCATATGCATCAATTCATGAATATCCTCGGCATCGGTGAGCCGTAGTGGTCGGATAGTGATGCGTGTCATAGGTGCGCCTGCCTGTGTTCTCTATAGATAAAACGAAAGGCCACCAACTAATTGTGGGCGGCCTTTCCTGGGAGGCTCCTCGAACTGGATTCGAACCAGTAACACCTCGGTTAACAGCCGAGTGCTCTACCGTTGAGCTATCGAGGATTATTGTTTTGCTCTTACGAACAGAATTAGTATAATACACCCGTCCCATTTCGTCAATACCTTTTCTTATGGAAATTTGAAAATTCCCTGAGAATTTGTGTTGTGTGGAGGCGTAGTTATGAAAGAGAATAAATGTGAGCACCAATTTAAGGCAAAATAGAACATGGCTAGGGCACCAGCGAGGGGATGCCCTAGTTCCGAGTAAAGCTTGAGTTAGTACTATAACGAGGTGGTGTTACATAATGGCGCAGATAAAAAACGGTACGATACATTATAAAACATCCTTGTTTCTCCTATTCCTGCTCTCTTTTGCAGGATGTGCCATGTCATCCCCTATCACCGCCTCGCTTGTTGTACAGAAACAGGCGTCAAACAGCACAACTGCTATAGACACACCTAATAATACAATTGGGTGTGGGCATCCTTCTCCTGTCACTCTCGGCATTAGCACTACAATGACTCTTCCTGTCAATCCTGCCACCTCCGAGGGCTATCATGTACGCACCTATATTGTACATGTTCCCACTACTTATGACTTCCACCGTCTCTATGCTGTTGTGCTTTCCTTTCATGGCTATGGTGGACACGCTACCAGCATGGATACGTCTAGCGGTTTCTCTCAGCTTGCGGAGCAGCAAAGTTTTCTCGCGGTCTACCCACAGGGCTTGCCCGATGGCAAAAATCGTATTCCATTCTGGGCGGAAGTTGGCCCAATAGACTATGGTATTGATGAAGCCGCCTTTGTAAACACCTTGCTTGACTCATTACAAACGCATTTCTGTGTGAATACACGTCGTATCTACGCAACGGGTTTCTCAAATGGGGGTGGTATGACTGCATTTCTCGCGTGTAGACTTGCTGGTCGTATCGCAGCTTTTGCGCCGATTTCTGGCAATTACTATGCTATTCCGGGTGGATGTCATCCAAGTCGTCCTGTTTCAATACTAGATTTTCACGGCACAAAGGATGGTATTTTGCCCTATATGGGTATTCCCGTGAGCAAGAACGCGGCATGGCCTCTACCTTCTATTCCCCAAACGCTGCAATCATGGGCCACTCTTAATGAATGTACGCAAGGACCGATAATCTTCCTACGCCAAGCAAATGTGACGGGTGAACGATGGAGCAATTGTAAAGGCAATGTGACTGTCACGCACTATCGCATTGAGGGTGGCGGACATACTAATCCACCACCAATTGGTGGACATTCTGTGGCCCAGGTAATCTGGACGTTCTTTCAAGAGTATCCATTACCGTTATGATAGATGATATGAGTACAACTTGTGGTCAAGCGACCCAATATACACCACGCCATTTACAACCACAGGTGAGGAGTACAATGCATCACCCGTGGTTGGAGATGTCCAAAGAGGCTCACACACTGTCTTTCCACATCCATTAGCGGCAAACGCGTAAAGCTTCCCATCATCGGAACCGACATAGACTAGTCCACCTGCAATCGTTGGCGAAGACTCAAGAATGCTGCCCGCTGGCGTCGAAGTCCACAACGGCGCGCAGGACAGTGTGCCACAACCAGCAATATCATAGGCGTAGAGCCTATGGTCCCAGGAGCTGACATACACCACATCGTTTGCAACAGCAGGTGAGGACTCGATAAGACTTTGCGTGGGAGCCGATGCCCACAAGGGAGGACATTGTGTAGCGGTGCCGCATCCGTTGACATCAAAGGCGTATAATTTGTAGTCTTGCGAACCAATAAAGACCAGCCCGTCCGCTATGGCTGGTGAGGATGTAAGAATATCCCCGGTTGGTGTCGAGGTCCAGCGCGGAGCACATACTGCTTTGCCGCATCCATCTACCGCAAATGAGTAGAGACGCCCATCACTCGCACCTATATAGAGCATACTTCCAAGCACGGATGCCGACGATAAGAAGCCGTTGTGAAAATAGCCACCTTTCACGATAGCCGAGGTCCATAGTGGTGAACATTGTGCCTTCCCGCAGCCATTTGCCTTAAACGCATACAATTTGCCATCGTCCGAGCCTACAAAAACCGTGTTGTCCGCTACAATCGGCGAGGTGTACAATGAGTCGTTCGCAGCAGTAGAAACCCATAGTGGACGACAGGAAGCTGCATTACAGCCATAAGCGTTGAACGCGTAAAGTTTGCCGCCTAGTGAATCAATATACACTACCCCGTTGACCACCGTTGGTGAGGCCATAATGCGGTCGTCGGTTGTAGCCGTCCACAGAGGTGAACATAAGGTTCGACTGCATCCCTTCGCATCGAATGCATAGAGCTTGCTGTCCATCGACCCAACGTAGACAATGCCATCCACCACTGCTGGAGAGGAAAAAATGCTACCACCAGTTGGCAAGGAAGACCAACCAGGAACCAGTCGTGAGACAGTCGCAGGTGTAAGAATGTGCTCATCTGGATTGAAATGGGGGCGTTGCGCGTCCACACCAAATGTCATTGACGAGAACGTGGATGTTTGAGGAGTATGAGAAGGAAAAAATAATGTATGTACGGGGGACAAGAGGAGTAGACTGCCACCAAGTAAGCATAAAATCAACAGTACAACCAGCATGATACGACGCGTGGATATTTTGTTCTCAGGATGAAGCATGTCGTACCTCCCTCTTATACGTATACTACACTAAGAAATACGACAAGATAGGAAAAATTCTGTCATCATCTCCTATATGTCACTTATCGTCTGTAGACGTATCGGCGACAAAAAATTACACTTCCGACGCCCTGACAAGCTGTAAAATTTCATGCTCTATATCCAAATAGAGATATCTAATGAATATGCTCGGATATCATCCATAAGAAACCTAAAAGCAGCACCAACGCCGTTCATAAGATGGCGTTGGTGCTGCTTTGTTATATAAGAAGATATATAGAAAAGCAGAAGATAGAATTTATTGTTGGTGGAAGGTTGTGCCATCGTTCAGATAGATAATTTGCTGGTCTCCGATATGCACAATCATTTCTGGCTTGCCATTATTGTGGACATCCCTGAACTCACCTGTAACAGGCGTGAGGTCTTGTCCATCGCCATAGAGAATGGGGCCAGTGTAAATATGTGTGTGTGCAGCATCGCCAGCAGCGATTTCAATTATTTCAACATGCCTATTTAGGTTTAAAAAGATAAAGTGTGTTGGATGAGCAACGCTATCACTATGACCCACGACCGCATCCATCTGTGAGGTACGAGGGCGTCCATAGTGGAGATCGTCCTGATAGGTATGCCACCATGAGCCAAATGCGCTTAGTACCATGACCAATAAAATTGTGGCGACGGAAGCAATTAAGACGGGCACGAGCGGAAACTGCTTTTGTTTAGGTAGCCCACCGGTGATTGGCGTGATGATATCATCGGAGACAACAGCAGGGGCAACGCTTGGAGCAACGTTTGGAACATTCTGTGGTCCCAGACTGGCACGACGGCGTTGCACAGGTGTTCCCTGTGTTATCGGGTCTTGTTGCTGTACGTCCTCAGCATCATTGTTAGCATCTAGTAGACGTGTTGCATCCTGCTTGGGTAATGGGGCCGACTTTGGCTTTGCGGCCTGCACAGCAGGAGTGACGCGTGTTGCGCGTGTGATAAGCTTGGGTTGCGCGGCCTGCTCAGGTGCAGGGGGCGTTGATTTATAGCGTCGCGCACTCGAAGGCATACGGGTGTCGTACAGAGCGTCATCATCTTCGACATCGCTCTCTATCGGTCGGGATTGCCTCTTGATCTGTGCGGTTCCCATAGCGGTATCCTCCATTCTAGTGTATGAAATATGTTGTTTTCAAAAGTTTTAGAACATATTTTCTTATTAGCAAGTATACCAGATATAACGCATCAGTCAAGGGTATTTAGCACGAATGTTAGGACTTTTTGGTAATCGGGAAAAAGTCGAGGGCAAAAAAAGAGATGGTATTGGGGTCACAATTCATTGCGACCCCAATACCATCTCTTTTAGTAGTAGCGGGAACAGGATTCGAACCTGCGACCTCCGGGTTATGAGCCCGACGAGCTAACCACTGCTCTATCCCGCGTTAATAACAGTATTCTACTCTATTTCTTGCGGTCTGTCAACATGGCGAAAAGCACGAAAAATATTCTCATTCACAAGTGCTGTACGAACATGATACAATGGTTCCATCATTCATTAGACAGCACTACCTGGGGAAAGAACGCGTTTCATACACACCCTTGACGGCAGGCAGGGCACGAAAGAAACACTAACGAAGCGGACATAGATATTTTATCATGCTAGACATTATCATTACGCTCGCGCAGACATTTCGCGCACAGCAAAAACAACTGTATATGGTGGGTGGGACGGTACGTGATGTGTTACTTCACCGTGGACAATCCGCCGATGCCGACCTCGCAACAGACGCACATCCCGACGAGATAAAACGTCTGGTCGCCCCCACACGTCCCAGTGCCGTTGTCCTGGTCGGCGAACGTTTTGGCACAGTACGGCTCCACTACGACACGAACATCGTCGAGATTACCACCTTCCGTAGTGAACGCTATAACCCCGAATCGCGCAAGCCAGAGGTGTGCTTTGGCGATAGCCTGGAGGAAGACCTACGCCGCCGCGATTTCACCATCAACGCGATGGCACGCGATCCGCTCAATGGGCATATCATTGACCTCTTTGGTGGACGCCTTGACCTTGAAGCCCACATTCTACGGGCCGTTGGTGAGGAACCTGATAAACGCTTCGACGAGGACCCATTGCGCTTGCTGCGAGCGATTCGCTTTGCCGCGCAACTCGACTTCTTGCTTGAGCCAGAAACACGCGATTTTATTGTGCGGCAAGCCTCAAAATTGCAAAAGATTAGTCGTGAACGTATACGCGACGAAATGAACAAACTTCTGCTCTCCGACCATCCTGATAAGGGACTCAATCTACTTGTCGAACTGGGCCTGATGGAATGGATTGTGCCAGAGGTACTAGAGTTGCGTGGCGTAAGCCAGCAACCGACATTCGCGCGCGCTCCACATACAAAGGATGTCTACGCCCACGTCCTACGCGTCGTTGAGCGTTCCGCCCCGCGCCTTACCTCGCGTTGGAGTGGGTTGTTACATGATATCGCCAAGCCGCGTACAAAAACTGTCAAGGAGAATGAAATACACTTCTTTGGACACGAAGACGTAGGCGCGTATATGGCACGTGACATTCTCAAGCGGCTTCACTTCGACCACAACTTCATCGACAACGTGTCGCTACTCGTGCGTCTGCATATGAGAGCCAATGCCTATAGCTCAGAATGGACCGATGGTGCGGTCCGTCGTTTGATGCTTGAAAGCGGTGATAACTTCACAGATCTGCTTGAGCTTTCGCGCGCAGACATTACCAGTTACCGCACCGACAAGGTAAACCGCGCCGAGGCGCGTGTCTCGGAACTCGCTGAACGCGCCCAACGATTGAAAGAAGAGGCCGAACGGGTACCACTCAAAAGTCCACTTGATGGCAACGAACTCATGGAATTGTTTCAACTCGGTCCTGGTCCCTGGCTCCGACCTATCAAAGAACACCTGCTCAGCCTCGTCATCGACGGTGCGCTTTCACCCGAAGATAAAACAGGGGCGGCCAGGATTGCCAAAGAACTGTTAGATGCACAATAATGTAGGAGCTGTAACAATTTGCCGAGAGGACGCGATAATGCGGTTTGATGAAATAATCAAGATATGTTGCCTGTAGGGACCGATTTATCACGTCCTTGTCGGCGGGTGATTGCCACGAGGACGTGATAAATCGGTCCCTACACCTATCCGTATTCATTTGTTAAATCGCATCATCGGTCCCTACCAAAAGATAAAAAGTGAGGAAAAATAGAATGGCGAACGAGAAAACATCGGGTTCTCAGAAACCAGAACCGGGGACTTCAAGCTTAAATGGAACAGGAAAGCAGTTTCAGGCACGTACTGTTCCCGCACTTGCACCTACAACCAATACACCTAATTCGACAACTGGCAAGCGACGTGATAAAGGCAAAAACAATAAACCGCGTATCGGTGGTACGGCAGTGCCAGGGGCAAAATCGACACTGCCAAAGCCAGTTACATCTACCAATAATCAAGCTCAGCAGCAAAATGAAAGCTCAAATCGCACTATGCGCCGACGTATGGACCAACTTGGCACTGGTCCTACCAGCGACGAGGATCGCGGCAAATCGTTACAAGATCGCCGTAAAAAGCAGATTGAACGCCGCAAAGAGAAACTCGAAGAGAGACGCGCCGAACTGCGAAAATCCATGCCCGGCGGTGGCAAGCTCACGCTCGGTAACAGAAACACCTATTTCGTTATCGCTGTCGTAGTGCTTGTCATTCTGCTCATCGTCGCCTTCATCCTTCTGCGGCAATTCCATATTATTGCATAAGTGATGTACGGGTCTGCCAGCATGTATGTGATGGATGTCGTAGGGACCACATTGATGGCGTCCGTCGCCCAATTCATTGGGCGAGTTGCATCCGCCATCTTTCTTACGTGAGTGCGCGCAAGAATTGGTGCGTTATGAGGACTGCACATTGCTTCGCTCGTGCAGTGGACGCCATCAATGTGGTCCCTACGAAAATTGTCAATCGAAGTTTGATAGAACTACAGGATTTAATTCCTCATAAAAATTATCTAATCCAGAAGTTCCGCGATGATATCCAGCAATTTGTTAATGTCTACAGGCTTGCTCATGCCGACGATATGACGGTCCTGGATATCATATTGTAAGACGCCAGCAGTGATTAGGATGGTTGGTATATTGGCTAGATGCGGCATAGCATGGAGAAGGTCATACAGTTGAAGACCGTTCATGTTGGGCAAATGGTAATCCAGAAGGAGCATGTCCGGCCTTATCTCTTTGACAATCTCTAATGCTTCCGCGCCACTCTCCACAAGAACGGGGTTATAGATATTCTCCCCTTCAAGTGTCTGCACAAACATGTCGCCAATAGAAGGGTCGTCCTCAACGACGAGAATAGTTTTCATAAGCGTAGGTTTTACAGGTGCAGTAGGTTCCTCATTATTTGTAACCATGTTTTTTCTCTCATGAACCACTACCGATATCGGCACAGTAATAGAGTGCTCTTTCTAGTACGTGTTTGCGGTAAAACAGGTTTCAGTGGCAAAGGTCAACCAGAAAACGCTTACCTTATTTCATCATGAGGAGAAACAAAAACTCGTGGTTGCCATCGCGCCCCGTTATTGGTGAGTCTGTTGTACCTTTCACCTCAAAAGGCGTATGCAGTGGTATCCATTCTTGCAAATCATGCAGCACGCGCTCATGAATCGCAGGATCGCTTATCACGCCACTCCCTCTATCAACTTCAGCTTTACCCGCCTCAAATTGTGGTTTGACAAGCGCAACAATCCAGGTATCGGGTGCCGCGACAAGCAAAGGTACAAGCGCAGGCAGAACAAGGCGGAGCGAGATAAACGAGACATCTATCACAGCGCATTGAATGGGGTCAGGCAGTGTTGTCAGATGGCGAATATTGGTATGCTCCATTACAACAACGCGTGGGTCATTCCGCAATATCCACGCCAGTTGCCCGTGTCCAACGTCAACCGCGTAGACACGTACCGCACCTCGCTCTAAAAGGCATTGTGTGAAGCCACCTGTTGAGGCACCAACATCAATGGCAATCCGTCCTGTAGGGTCAAGGGCAAAGGTATCGAGTGCCTTTTCTAGCTTGAGACCACCACGACTAACAAACTTAAGTTCGGGCGCGAGCGCAGCCATATGGCAATCCGCGTCAAGTTGCACGAGGGTTCCAGGCTTGTCCACGATACGCTCCCCTACATATACCTGCCCTGCCATAATGAGTGCTCGTGCTCGCTCACGGCTGGGTGCTAGCCCACGTCTCACTAAAGCTACATCAAGCCGCTCTTTGTTTATCGCCATATTTTTTATTCTTTACCATTTTTATTGTAATAGATAAGCGCGCCTGCGCCAATTAAGCCGACATCATGACCAAGTTCTGCTAGGACGATATGAACAGCCTTACGCGGGACCGCCATTGCGCGTTCCTCTACAATCCGTAAAGCTGGGTCCAGAAGCAAAGCACCCATTTGCGTGACGCCACCACCCAGGATAATTTTTTCGGGATTAAAGATGTGAACGATATTCACTAAGCCGACTCCAAGTGCCTCGGCTGCTGTTGCGATAACCTCGCATGCAAGCGGAATACCCGCTTCTGCCGCAAGTGCAACTGTTTTAGCAGTAACATGGGTAGGAGTGTGGGCTGCAGCGTCTTCAGGAGTACTGGCCTTTGCGTTCTCTTGATCGCCTGGTTGATGCTCAAGAGCGAAGGCAAGCAGAGCCTCACCCTGTCCGCGTAGAATAGCATCGTTGGCCCGCCGCGCAATACCTGTGCCTGACGCGATACGCTCAAGACAGCCAACATTGCCACAATTACAGCGTTCACCGTGCCAATCGACGCTCATATGTCCTAACTCTGCCGCCATACCGCTCGCACCCTCTAAAATTTTGCCATCCACTATAACGCCACCACCGATGCCTGTACTAATGGTGAGATAGACCATATCTCGACTTCCACGACCAGCACCAAACATATACTCGCCCAACGCGGCTGCATTCGCATCATTCTCTACAAAGATAGGCACATGAAACTGCTGGCTAAATAGCTCACGAACAGGTACATCTTTCCACCCGGGAAGATTAGGTGGATCATATATCACGCCTGTATGACTGTTTAGTGGACCTGGGGCACCAATTCCGATACCCGCGACCTGCTCAAGCGGAATATCCGCTTCCGTCAATGCTTGCTGTATAGCTTGAAAGATACGCGGTATCACCCGTTCAGGCGTAGGATTTTCTCCCGTTAGCAAGCCTACACGTGACAACAATTGCGCGCCACGGAGTACCGCAGTACGTATTTGTGTTCCGCCTAGATCAACGGCAACCACCAGCGGTATGTTTTCGGACTCGGCATACCGCGCTTTCATGTGCTCTATCTCCATGTGCCATAACTCCAAGCCAACAAATGTAATTACTTTCTGTTCATAATACTCTATAGGAAGTATGGGAACAAGAGCTGAAAAATGCTGCTCGATTGCTCAATAGTACCATTACATAAGGCAAAAAGAGGTATGTTTATTATACTGAATAGAGATTCCTGGCGACCCTAGAAAATGAACAGTAGAGAAGAAGGTGTTCTTGCCACACAAAGGTACAAGGTGTGTACGTCATAGCTGAATGAGAATAGCTACTATGAACGGGAACATCGTCTCATCTACTGTTTGGGGCGAAGAGGTATGTGAAGTCGTGTTTGGGTATTGGCTTGTGTCATGGGATGTACTTGACGCCATACACAGCAAAGAAAGTCGGGTATTTTTGTGGAAAATTCAACCTACTTATCTGTTATCGTTCCAGTGTATAACGAGGAAGAGAGCATCCAGCCTCTTCATCAGAAAATTAGTAAGATATTAGAGCAACAGTCGTTTTCGTATGAGATCGTGTATGTAGAGGATGGCAGCCGAGACGAAACTTTCTCTCAGCTTAATCGCATCGCGGACAACGATCCTCATGTGTGTATTGTGCGCTTCCGCCGCAATTTTGGACAAACGGCTGCTATCTCTGCGGGTATTACACATAGTAAGGGCGAAGTGCTTGTGTTCATGGATGGTGATCTACAAAACGACCCACTTGATATCCCGCGCTTGCTCGCCAAGTTAGATGAAGGCTATGATGTTGTAAGTGGCTGGCGTAAACACCGCCAGGACGCAAGTTTGAGCCGTAAATTGCCCTCATTCCTGGCAAACGCCCTCATCTCAAAGGTAACGGGTACACATCTTCATGATTATGGCTGCACGCTAAAAGCGTATCGACGTGAGGTGTTCGACACCATTCGTCTTTATGGTGAGATGCATCGTTTCATTCCAGCATACGCGGCTCTCGCTGGTGCTACCGTTACAGAGCTTGAAGTCTCACATCATGCACGGCAATTTGGCAAGTCAAAGTACGGTATCTCGCGCACAGTACGTGTCATCCTTGATTTGATCACACTAAAATTTCTGGGCAGCTACGGCACAAAACCACTTTATGCCTTTGGTATTCCGGGCCTTGTTTCATTGCTACTCGGTGGGAGTATTGCGCTTCCGTTAGTTGGACGCAAGCTTGTCTCGCCGATGGATTTCCGTATTCATCGTAGTCCACTGCTTCCAATTTCTTTGCTCGGTATAAGTTTCGGTTTGCAATCTCTTATGACTGGCTTACTGGCAGAGCTACTCATGCGTACCTACCATGAGTCACAGAACAAGCCAACCTATGTGGTACGCACGATCACAACCACACTTCCTAGAGTTGAGACATATGCTACTGTTTCGTCCACAGCAAGCACGATGAACTAGGGATAACACACATAAGTATTCTATACATTTTAGGAAGAGAAGATATATGCGTATTCTCATGATTTCGCCACAACCCTATTTTGAGTCGCGCGGTGCTCCTTTCTGCGTACACCAGCACATAAAGGCACTCATCGCACTAGGCTATCAGGTTGATCTTGTCACGTATCCCATTGGAAAAGATATGCATCTTCCCGGCCTAACAATTTATCGTGCGCCTAAGCTTCCATTTATTGATAATGTGAAGCCGGGACCCTCGTTGGCGAAATTCCCGCTCGACATTGTTGTCTTGTTGACAGCTCTTTGGCGACTTCTTTGGCGCAAGTATCGCTTTATTCATACGCATGAAGAAGCGGGCGTGATGGGAGTGATTCTTTCTGCAATGTTTGGTGGAAAGCATCTGTATTATATGCACTCGGACCTCTCGACGGTCATTGCGAGTTCCGATTTCACAAAAAATCCTTTGCTGATGAAGCTCGTAGGAGCGGTCCAGAACTTTATGCTACACCATGCCGATGGCATTGTTGCGTTTTACCCTGGCATCGCGGAAACGGCAAGACAGATTGCGCCCAATAAGCCAGTCTACATGATTCTGCCGCCTGCCGTTGATGAAGAGGTTCCACATCCTGTTCCAGACGAGGTAATGCAACTACGCAATCAGTTGAAGGTGAATGATGGGCCAGTATTGCTCTACACTGGCACACTTGAAAAGTATCAGGGCATAGACATTTTGCTGGAAAGCGTTGCCGCCGTGTGCGCGGAGTTTCCTAATGCACGCTATATCATAGCAGGTGGAAGACCTGACCAGATTGAGAAATTGCAACACTTGAGCCAAAAGCTTCATGTTTCAAAGGCGGTACATTTTGTTGGGCAACGCCCACTGGAAGAAATGCCTAAATACATGGCCTTGGCAGACATTTTGCTCAGTCCACGCAGCAAAGGGACACATACACCTCTAAAGTTATATACCTACCTGCGTTCGGGCGTGCCAATGCTGGCAACGGATATTCCAGCTCATACGCAAATTCTCACACCGGAGGTCGCGCTTCTGGTGCCACCAACAGCACATGACTTGGCACAAGGGACGTTAACATTGCTACGAAATGCAACACTGGCAAATGCGCTAGGGACGTCCGCTCACCAATGTTGGCAAGAGCAGTATAGCTGGTCCGCCTTCCTGGAGAGGAACCGCGCGGCATACAGCGATTTCGCAAAGGAACAAAAAGAGGATAGACCTATATTCTCCATTATGTAGGTCGTTTCCAGTAAGCTACAATGGTTATTCGTGGGGGAGAGGAAATAAGATGCATTGTCTTGTAACAGGCGTGGCAGGGTTCGTTGGTTCACATGTAGCTGAGCGTTTACTTGCTGATGGACATACAGTACGCGGTATAGATAGTTTTACTGATTACTATGCGCGTCGTTTAAAAGAAAATAATTTGCAGCATATCTGGGCTTCAGATCGCTTCACCTTTATCGAGGCCGATATTCTAAACACGAACACACGACATCTTCTGAGCGATGTGGATTGGGTGTTTCACCAGGCAGCACAAGCCGGAGTACGTGCAAGTTGGGGAAAAGAATTCGCGCACTACGCGGACTTTAATGTGCTAGCGACACAGCAGCTTTTGGAAGCTGCGGTACATATGAAAAAGCTTCAACGTTTTGTATACGCCTCTTCCTCATCGGTGTATGGAGATGTAGATGTGCTTCCGGTCACTGAAGCGACTACGCCGCGACCTGTCTCGCCTTATGGGGTTACAAAGTTGGCGGCGGAGCATCTTTGCACATTGTATAACCATGTCTTTGGTGTGCCGACCGTTTCATTACGTTACTTTACGGTATATGGACCACGCCAGCGCCCTGATATGGCGTTTCATCGCTTTTGTAAAGCTATTGTAGAGGGGCAACCACTACGTATTTACGGAGATGGACGGCAGACAAGAGATTTTACTTACATCTCTGATATCGTCGAAGCCAACATGCTAGCGGCAACGTCAGAACTTGCCACAGGGAAAGTGATGAATATCGCGGGCGGTTCCCGTGTAACCTTGCGCTCCGTCGTCGAACTATTGCAGGAAATTAGTCATGTGCCCGTCCATATTAGCTTCGATGAAACACAACCTGGAGATGTGCTCCATACGTTCGCGGACACCACACTCGCTGAGAAAACACTTGGCTACAGACCAATTATCTCTCTGGAAGAAGGGCTTGCTCGCGAGTTCCACGCGATGGCAGCACTCTATAGTCCTGCAACCGTTTTATCGCAAGGGAGGAAGTAGCGGCATGAGTAACAACGGTTCTGGCTTTCGACCGCAAAATGGACATCCTTCTGACTATAGTCAATTTCAAAACGGTCTGCGAAACATGCCTACTACTACTACCGGTACAGCACCATTTTTCCCTTCGCAATGGGGACTAGGTTCTAATGGAGGGGCGACACAAAATGCTGCAAGCCCGGAGCAGAGACCAGGAAATATAAGTCCAGACCAGATGATGCTGCCGCCATTTCTACCAGTCCCTACTAAACAGCAAAAGCAAAAAGTAGATATATTCAGAAACAGATGGATAAGGGTAGCGAGTATGGGTGCCAGTGGCATCGTCATATTTGCTATCCTGGCAGTTCTTGCGGTACGAAGTCTTAATGGTGGACAAACAGATGTGACACTTTACAAAGCAGGAGCAGGAAATACCAGCCAGGATATTGGCGGCGGTGGCGTGGTCTTTCCACTTCAGCAGATAAACATTTCCTACCCGAATTCTGAGCGTGTGGTAAAGATTCCAGTGAAAGCAGGCGATACCGTAAAAGCGGGTGATGCATTGCTTCAACTCGACCCAACGCAAATCAATATTCAGGTGAAACAAGCATCCGACCAAAAAGCTGCCGCGCTCGCTTATCTTGACTCCGTTTCCGCCAGTGGTACATCTACCGCTATCGCTGATGCTCAGAGGCAGTATGACGTGGCACAAAGTCAATACAACGCACTTGTCGCACAATCTTCGTCAATCCTGGTGCATAATGGCAATATCGTTTCTCCTATGGCTGGCGTTGTTACTGGAATAAACATCAATGCCGGAGAGGTATTTTCCGCCGATACTCCGCTTTTGACGATTATGGACGAGTCCGCTTCAGTTGTGCATGTGAAAATACCTTTAACGGATATTCAGCAAGTACACCTAGGCCAGACTGCCGTAGTTACACCTTCGGCTCTTCCTAACCTTAATTTTAAGGGAACAGTCACATCGATTATTCCTGTTGCAGACTCGCAAACGGATACCTTTGAAGTTTGGGTGAATGTGCCAAGCACGACCCAAGCTTTGCTTCCCGGAATGAGTGCGTTTGTTCGCATTTCAAGCACGCCAGGGAAAGCGGTGGTAATACCACGCATGGCCGTGATGAATCCACATCTGGACTCGACCGTGTTTCTGGTGCGTAACCAACATGCTTACCTTGAACACATCCATATCTCTGGTCGTTCTGTAGACAACGTATACGTGGATCAAGGTCTTGCACAAGGTGATACCGTTGTACTCACAGGAACGTATGACCTCAAAGACGGGCAAGCAGTACATATTCTCAAAACCGAAGGCGTATAGGGTTCCAACATGATGAATTCGTAGGGACCACATTGATGGCGTCCTCTGCACGAGCGAAGCAATGTGCAGTCCTCATCTTGCACCAATAAATTGCGCGAGAGCATTGAAGAAAGATGGCGGATGCAACTCGCGCAATGAATTGCGCCTCGGACGCCATCAATGTGGTCCCTACTGGAAGGGAAAGGGCAATGGCTAGACAAGATTGGTTGATGAATAAAGGAGGGAACTTACGGCGAGAAATTATTTTTCCAGTTGTGAGCGTCTGCCTGATGCTTGTAGCAAGCATCTCTCCTTGGCTTGAAGACCCATTGCTAGGGAGTTTATCGGCTTGGAAGTTAGCCGTAGATATCGGCTGGCAAGTACGGACATCGTTCTTCTCATATGGAGTGCTCTGCTTGCTCTGTGCGTTGTATATCTCTATTGTCGTGTGCGCGGGTACGAAAACATTCAAAGGAAGTTCACTGTTTGCCTATAAATACAGCATTGCCGGCATACTTTGTTTGCTTCCTCTACTCCTCTTCTTCGTACAATATCTTTTCGCTGACGTAGTAGGAATACATGTTCTTGGTCAGCATAAAGTTCAAATGCTCTTGATACAACGTCACTTTGGCTACGCTGGTCCTGCGGATCGCATCACAATAGACCCATTTCTCTTTACTGACGCAACAGTGCTAGGACGTTTACAACTGCTCGCGGATCAAGTATCCGTTGGTCTCCTTTTACCACTCATTGCCTCGTGGCTCCTGTTCGAGTGCCGACGCGTTGCAAAGGTTCCGCTTCATACTCACAACAAAAACGTCGCTTTGAAGTATGGATGGTTAGTTGCTGGTCTTTGTCTATTGATCGTGCTACTGGGGCGTGGTCCCACCGCGACTGTGTGCGACTTTGAAGCAAGCCAATCGCTTTCATCCGGGAATTATACGAAAGCATTGATATGGCTCAACTGGGCACAAACGCTCAATCCCGCATTGTTGCAGGTCGCATCTTTTCATATCGAGCGAGGGCAGGCGTTGTATTTCCTACATCCCAAGCAAATAACCGATGAGGGCCATGTATATCTCGCCTCGGTCTATCGTTCCCAAAAGGATTTCATTGATGCGTATCAAGAACTACTGAGTGTTTGGCAAGCACACTCCACCACACCCTGGATGGTCAGTGAAATGAGCATAACCATTGAACGGCTAGCCGAGTTTACCAGCCCTTTAAATAATGCTCCTGTAATGCTTAGACCCGACAATGACGACTCTGCTCTGGTCTGGATAAAACTTCTTACCAAAGTTGATACTACCAACCTCTACGGACAGTATGTTGATGGCCTCATTATGTACGATTTGCACAACTATAGTTCCTGTACGGCACAAATGAAAATAGTCCTTAACGGCAAGCCTAGTGCTGATCTCCACTCATCTGCTATTACCTATATCGCATTGAGCGATATTCGCGTGGGGGATTTTCGTGAGGGACGAACTTTACTCTTTGATGCCCTGAAATTTGATCCGAGTTATCGCAATAACACTGCACGTGAAGCGTTATCGGGTTTGTACTAAGCGAAGAAAGAAACGTAGTAATGATCTCTTCTCAACCGGTAAAACCTTTACAAGAAATACCTTCCTCTCAATCACCACAAAATTCACAAAAGTACGCGCAAGCATTTCAAAGAAGATTCGGACTCCATGCTCTCGGCTTAGTATGTATCTTACTGGCCTGTTTGGGTGCGGCGATCTTTTCCTATCAGCTATTCATAGTGCCACAACCTGCGAGCTTCACACCTCAGTGGGGCAATGCACAATGGGTAAGAGCGACCGATGGACAGGGGCCAGTGACCTATTTTCGTCACTCATTTGCCCTGAACGCGCCGCCAAATAGTGCATTCGTCGTTGTTACGGCAAACCAAATTTACACGCTCTACGTCAATGGCACATATGTTGGCTCAAATAGAAAAGACTTTGTACGAGGGGATTTTCCAAAAGCAAGTGTTTATGATGTGACCTCGGTTCTTTCAGTAGGTGCCAACGTTGTGGCGTTGTCGGCTGTAAATGTCGATAACGCTATTCCTGCGGTACGTGCTAGTATTGGTTTAGTTCGTGGAAGCACAATTTATCGTGATGGTTCAGGAAGCGGTTGGGTTGCGACGGCTAATAGTTCTCTTGTGCATCCACGTTTTGCATACTTACCCGGTAGTTCCTGGAACGATGCAACCTTTGATGCGAGTGCATGGAGTGCTGTACAAAAAGATGTCACACTCACGCTATCACCAACAACAGCAGTCAATCCCCTCCTGTACGAGCGTTCGGCTGCGTCTCAATGGATAAGTGTTGGTGTAAGTCCTGATGCCTATTTTGTCCGTCAATTCTCACTACCATTGAACTACAATAGTGCGTGGCTACGCCTTGCCGCAACGGGTACCGCCGATGTGTACATCAATGGGAATCAGTTTATTTCCTGGAATGGTCAACCAACACTCGTCATACAGGACTTAACAACGTATCTTAGCGACGACGGAACCGTTATACCACCACGAACAGGGTTGGCAACTGGCATCTATAATATTTCACCCTATCTTCACCCTGGTGTAAACAGTATTGGCGTACATGTTATCAGTCCAGGCGCGAGTTCAGCACAAACAGGGCTTACCAGTTCGAGTGCGGCATTGTCTGCTGATATGCTACTAAGCGATACTTCAGGGCAAGGAACCTGGCTCTCTTCTGATACTCAGTGGCGCGTTTCAGACCATCCAGTCGATAGCTGGACTCAAGGGGGTCCAACGGTAAAATCCTGGTCTTCTCCTGTGCTGATTGCGCGTCCGGGAGCCATTAGCGCATTCTATTTGCCCGAAGCTCTCACACAACAGAGCGTACAAATTGTGCCAGTGCCTTTCATGTTGGAGGTTGTGTGCGGTGCTTTCTGTCTCGTCATTGGTTTTTGGTTGCTCTTTTCGCTAGGCTTGCTGCATCGTTTTTATTCATCTACAGGGAGTGCATTGGCAGCTGGCAGTGTCATGTATCTTCCGGCACTGGCATGCGAGGCTCTGCTACTCGTACTAGCCCGTGAGCCACAGATGCCCCAACCATTCCCTTTCACCTGGATGTGGGCAACACTGCTAGCAGCTATCGTCTGGGGAAGTTCGCTTCTCCTCCTTCTGAATGCGAGGCTGCGCTGTAAACAATCGACTAATGCTTGGCCGTCACCGCAACAACGGAGTCTACAAGGAAACCAGGGTGCCCGCAAGGGGAACGACCCTCCTGTATCCGAAATCGCTCCCCTTGCGGGTACTCTGGCATGGCGATCATGGATGCGATGGGTACGTCAAAACTGGGGCGTGGTTGTGCTTGTTTTGATAGCTATTCCTCTCAGTTGCTATCATCTTTCCTACGAACCATACTGGCAAGATGAACTATCCAGCTATTATGCTGCTCATAGTGTGCTTACGCAGGGATTGCCCTATTTCCCTTCCCAGTTTTTGTATCCCAAAGCGGAACTTTACTCCTATCTGCTCGCCTTGTGGATGGCAATCTTTGGACAAGCTGATGGTGTGCCGCGCGTGATTAGTGTGATGGAATATCTGATAAGCATACCGCTTATCTATATTGTAGGGTCTTACTTTTTCAATAAACGTGTTGGGCTTCTTGCGGCCGCGATGCTCACTTTTTCCCCTAGCTCTCTTGTATGGGCGCGCCAAATGAGAATGTATGAGCAAGAGCAAATGATGCTCTTATTAACAATTTTTCTCTTCTATCAAGCTATACAGAAACGCGAAAAAGTCTATTTTGTCTATATTGCAGCCGCGAGTCTCATCTTGACATATCTCAGCCATGAAGAGGTTTTCATTGCCTTGCCCGGCTTACTGTGCGCGATTCTGCTTGCGAGTAGAGATGGAAGACGTCCTCTTCCAGCAGTGGTATATCAAAAGCATTGGTGGTTCGCGGGTCTGTTGTGTGCGAGCCTGATTGGTATTCAACTGCTCATCGCGAAATATTCGCACCCCCCCATGCTAGGGACAGACTCAAGCCAACGACCACAGGTTGGTTTCACAACTGATAACATTCCCTTTTACATGAATTTACTCTTCCTACCAGACAATTTGGGGCATGGCATTCCCTGGATAACTCTCAATTCAGTGCTTGCCACTATTGGTTGTCTACTGGTAAGGCGTAGTAGAGATATACGAGCAAAATATTGTGCAGCATTCTTAGCAATCTCCATTTTGATGCTCATACTTGTCTTTACAGCTACGGCTGAACGTTATCTGTACGCGCTGCTGCCAATCTACTATATGGTGGGGTCCTACGCGCTACTCACGATGGTACGCGCCTTGTGGTCCTTCGCTCGTCCCTTTATCGTCTTACAAAAACAAACGCACATGAGCACACCTGTGTTCGAGGGCTATCTCTCCTTGCCTATGCGTCTGGTCTTGCAGGCCACAGTTGCGCTGTTCTGCCTCTCTGTACTCATTGCACCGATTTTTCCTTTAAGTAACTATAATCCGTTTGTAAGCAAGGTGCTTGGCATAGAGTCTCATCGTCACTTTGCGGACTATGATGATGCTAGCAACTATGTGAAAGCGCACTTACAAAAGCAGGATATAGTGATCTCAATCGCGCCGCCCAATTGCACTCTTTTCTATGTGGGAAGAGTAGATTACTTCTTTTCTGTCAATAAAGCACTCTTTTTACTTGAAAGCAATGGTACAGTTGTTGAAACCGCGTCAAACGCGAAGGCAATGTTCAATCAGGAAGATTTTCAGGCGGTTCTTGAGAATCATACTCGCATCTGGATTGTTTCGGACAATGGCCCCTATCAGAAAGATATATTCAAGCGTTTTACATTTCCACCCGATTTTCACCTAGTATTTGAGGGCTACGGCTCAGCCGTATTTTTCCGTGGAATTGGTTGATAGACGAAAGAAACCTATATATAGCAGGGAAACCCGAACCGTATTCGGAGAATGATGTGTCAAGCTGGGAGACCTTGCGGTCTCCCAGCTTGACACATCAGGACTGAGGATATATCAGGAGCTTGCCAATCGTCATTTGGTGGTTTCGTAGGGACCACATTTATGGCGTCCGCTGCACGAGCGAAGCAATGTGCAGTCCTCTTCTTGCACCAATTATGATGTAAGAGAACTCGCCCAATGAATTGGGTGCGGACGCCATAAATGTGGTCCCTACGAAATCTGCCACGTCAGGACCGAGGATATATTAAGAGCCAAGTACTGTTTGTAGCGACTCCATCGCGATACCACATGACTCCATGCTAATCCAGTTCTCGGAGCCTTTATAAAGTGAATAGTCGTTATTTACTTCGTACATCCAGCCTGCAACAGGAGCAGGAAAGAAGGAGTGTTTGGCGACAAAGAGCAGATTGGCCTCAAAGTTTGCATAGCGGTTATTGAAGATGGCGTTAGCCTCATGAAACGACTGAAGCATGTGAAGTTGCCGTATTTCTTTACGACTCCTATCGACTCTTCCCGTATTTAACATAATTTTGAAGTAGATACCGTTGTCCTTGAGATTACGTAATCCGGTTGCAGGGTCTACCACCGTATCAAGAATTTCTTTTGCTAAATCAAGATAGGTGGCGTTATGCGTATACGCGCCAACCTTGAGCAAGGCATCCGTCTCCTGCCCAATCTCACCACCTTTAGACTCCCAATCCCAGATTTGACCTTGACATACGGTGCGCGAAAATAGGTGGTATTTGCTGACAAATGCTTGTTTTGTGACGACACTGACTTCTCGCGCACCCGCTTGTATCCATGCCTCGTGCCCAAAACGCTTGCCAGCATCGATAAGAGCCAGACCGTTTTCCAGGTTCTGGTCCACTCGATAGCCATCAGGACAGACGGGAGCATCTTTTGCCGTTGAGTCAACAAGGGAGCCATGTGAAACTCCTACCGCCGGGTCAATCCCCTTGTACACGGCATTAGCCCAGGTCTTCATCGTCTTTGTCCAGACAGCAGTATCAGCGTATTGAGCCAACCTCTGGAAAAGGAAATAAAGCCAGCCTTTCGGCGATGTCGAACGCGCCCACTCTTTTGTGACGATGGGTAAGAGACGGTCAATATCTGCTTTGAAAGAGGTATCTCGTGGATGCCTTGCCTCATACCAGACCATGTTTTCATATGCACGAAGATCGTTTTGTCCATCATGCGTACTATTTTGATGTGCTGTAGGGTTGTTACGGTACCAGTTGATCCAGATACCTGTACCATATTTACCAGTTGATCCCCAACCATACCGGTTGATATCGTCAAGCGTCTGTTTCACCATTGCGTCAAGTGAAGCATCAGCTACAGAATAACTAGAGGACACCGACGAAGATTGCGGCTTCATTGCCTCGGTAGACGAAATAGTACTGCTCAAGAATGAGCAACCACTCGTACTAATACATAGGAGCAGCAAGAGAAACAAGAAAAGGTGATGTTTGAAGTGTATTTTCACACGAACCTCATATTCTGAAGTAATCTTTAGCTGAATGAGAAGAGCTATTCACTAAACGTGACTCAGAATAGACATCCATAGTAACATCTGTATTACTTATGATACTACTATAAGTATATTTACATGCTTCAATACATCAAAGATAGAAAAATACTTAATAGATGAAGGGCTTTATGTGAGTAGATTGAGGCTGAGTTTGAGGGCAAGATCGACCTTGACAAGTTCTTCAGGGGTGATAGCACCGCGTCGGCGCAGGAGGCGAGATTTCTCGACGGTCATAACCTGTTCGCATTTCACGTCGGTAAAGTTAGTCAAGCCATTTTCTTCGCTTGGAGCGATACGAACGTGCAAGGAGAGTTCACGCTCGGTGCGGCTCATGGAGGCAACAATCGTTAAAGGGTACGCAGCAGATGCATTCCCTCGGTCATTTTGGATGATTAAAGCGGGTCGTGTGCCTTGTTGCTCAGCACCTCGACCTGGAGACCAATTTACGTCCCAAATCTCTCCGCGACGTGGGCTTGGTGGACCATCATGTTGTCTATGGCTGGGCTGTGTCTGCCTGGCCTCACTACTCATGCGTTATGCAACCATACCTTCGGCACTGGCATGAAAAAAGAATTGGGCTTCTTCAAGGGTGTCTGGAATTGTACCGAGGTAGGCATATGCATCGTCAAGCGTAGTGTTGATGGAGGAGAGAGCTTGTTCGCGCTTCTGAACAATCGCCGATTTTAGTTGCTGATAATTATCTTGTCTCATCAGTTCCATAATTGTTTCCACGACATCTCCTAACGATGACTCTAGTTCAACTGCGAGAGCTTTTAGCTCTTTATGTTGCGTTGAGGGGATTTGGATTGATTTTCGGACGAGGTTCTCATGACGATAAAAATCGGTTTGGGCAACGGCCATGAAAGCGCCTCCTATTTACAAGACGACGTATATCTTTTCTGTCTCCATTGTACTTTCCTCATCGCCAATTGTCAATAAAAATAGTGAGAAAGTCAGAAAGATGTATAGTGCAACCCTATGCTTGAGGAAGGGCTAGCAAGAATGTCGAGCCTTCGCCAGAGATACCTGCGCTTTCAACCCATATTTGACCACTCATGGCTTCAGCCAATTGGCGACAGAGGTAGAGACCAAGGCCGGCACCGCGTTGGACGCTGTTCATAGCACTCTCTAAACGGACAAATTTGGCAAAGAGACGTGTGATATCTTCCTGGGCGATACCCGGACCCCAATCACGGATAGCAATGACAATAAAATGTTGTATCGAGGATGCTGGTATAGAGAGTTGAGCTTGCGCCAGTCTTTGCTCAAGCCTTGTTCGGTCCACACCCGTTACTGTAGTAGCGACCTTTGACGGAGGAGGCGCATACTTTAGTGCATTTCCAATGACATTGAGCAGAATCTGACGCAGACGAAGATCATCAGCTTTTACATGCCAATGTTCATCTATATCTACAAGCAGGGTGCGATGTTCCATCGTAAATGTCGGTTCAAGAATTTCGGTGATATGTTGTACCGCGTTCCGCACCTGCACCGTTTCCAGGTGAAGCGTTACCCGATCCTGATGAACACTACTCGTGTCCATCACATTTCCTAGCAATAGAATAAGTTCTTCGCAAGCACGACTCGCAAGCCCCACAAAGCGTTGTTTCATCTCGTTATCCAGAACGGATGTATGTATCGTCAGGAGTTCAAGGTAGCCTTGAATGGCTGTCAGAGGAGTACGCAACTCGTGCGAGGCAGTCATCAGGAAGTGATTGGTAAGCTGCTCAGACTTTTGTGCCTCTTTAAGAGCTTCACGAAGTTTTGTGTACAAAAGCGCATTGGTTAAGGCAATGCCAGCATGCACTCCAATCTCTTCGAGTAGTGTTAGGTGACGTTGCGTGTATGCATAACGTTGATAACTTTGTGCCGAGAGACTACCAATCAGTTCATCGCCATAAAAGATCGGTACAAAGAGAAATGATTGTGATGGTCGTCCATTACCGTAAAGATCGTCGCCATCCTTCTCCACATATTCAGCACGTTGATTCGCTACTGCGAAGGCATCATATTCTTCTACCGTACCAAGTATATAGGAATGCTTCTCGCTGGAAAGAACCTTATCAATCCAAAGAGGAATTTCATTGTAGAGCGTAGGTGGATAGACAACACCTTCATCAATGAGATATTCCATCATCATCGTTCTGTCGTCACAATTGTAGCGCGAAATGACAAGCGCATCGACGGGCATAATCTTCCGTGTCTGCTCATAGATAGTACGATATACGTCTTTCAGGTCATACAATGCGCTAGGTGCAAAGAGCGCACGACCAATTTCGATCAGGGCAGTCCGCTCCTCATTGCTCTGTTTGGCTTCTTTGTACAATCGCTCCTCTTCGATAACCATAGCAGCCTGCTCCGCAAATACATCGAGGAATAGCAATGCTTCGTCCGTTAGTGTTCTCTCGACTGTATGAGAGTGACTTAACACTAACAAACCAACAAAGGTGTGTGGTTCGCTCATAAGAGGGACAAGGAATAAATCTATTGACTTGTTTCTCAGGTATACACAGTCGGTGGTGTTTTGCCACAATGTGGACGTGCGAGGAATAGAATATACGTCATTGACTCTCTTGGCATTACTCATCAGCATCCTCACATCTATGGTAGAGAGGGGATGTTGCCGAAAGTAGTCTTCCTGTTTATCTGTGAGGCCAGCAGTAGTACGAATGCAAAACTCTTCGTCGTTCTCGTGCATATATAAGGCACACTGCTGAAAATGCAGGGAGGTACATAAGGCAAGTATGACCTTTTTCAAGCGTGTATCAAATTCTTGTTGGGTTGTGTGTGTTTGCATATACTTTCACGCCCCTCCCTTTTTAAGAAGAGTATATCATTAAGATGCAAGAGGACACAAAAAAGAGAAATGCAGGAAGACCGCTACCTTCATCATTCCCCGAATGCGGTTGCGGTCTTCCTGCATTTCTCTCTTTATTAGAGGCAAAGCCACCAATTGGAGAAGGTACATGATGGAGTTGGAGTATCAGTTGACGTTGGAGTTGCTGGCACGGATGTAGCTGTTCCAGAGGCTGTGGTGGTCGCGGTTACTGTCGGCGTTGTAGTACTGACTGCGCCGCCGCTTGCAAGCCATTCTGTACCATTTGGATACAGGATACCATCTTGTGCGCCTGAGTCGCCCCAGCCATTGTAGCATTTGTTGCCACTCTCGCAGGTTCCATCGTCGATAGCAGAGCTATCGCCAGTAGCAATTACACGTCCTGTTCCATAAGTGCTACGTGCAATGAAAACGCCTGTAGTACCAGTGTTGGATGAGCCTGTGGTGTAGATGACGCCAACAACATTAGGATTGTCCGTGGGGTGAATCGTCTCGGTTGTACCTGCATCAATCAAACTCGTAGTGCCAGTTCCAAATGGCCCTTGCAGAATAGGATCGGGATTAGCCGTATCGACACTGGGATAGTCGTGTGCAATGTCTACAGCATCAAATGTAATCCCAAATGGGTCATTGCCAACACCGCTATTGCTCATCAAATCATTAAAAATGTGGAGCGAGTCATAACCATCATTATTGCGATCACTACCATTATGGTCTGCAACCATGAACAGTCCACCGCCATTGTGAACAAAGGTAAGAATAGCAGTCTTTTCGCTACTGGTAAAGAGCGTGTTGGGTTCGGGTAGAACTAAAGCATTAAAGTTACTGAGATCAAGTGCGTTGCTGCTACTACCATACGTGATTGCGCTCGTGTTGGTCATCAAGCTGTAACGACCAGTCTTTTGGAGCGCAACGCCCCATGAACTGATGCCGCCAGTCCAGTCTGTTTCCACCTGTGGATTGGGATTTTCCTTGAGGGGGTCGGGTTGACTAGAACTGATAACCCAGTCGGCGTTGCCTGCTGTTTCAGCATGGGCATCGTCGAACAGAACCTTATATGAAGTAGAGGAGGCAGCCATATGAGTGTAGGTAGCATGTACCTTTCCAAGCGGCTGCTGACTAAGGGCGAACAGGCCACTCACGATAAGAACGATGAGTGCAAGCCATAGATAAAGTTTCCACCGCGTTTGTGAAAGAGATGTCATAAGAAATAGCTCCTTAGAAAAATTGGGTTCCGTTGAAAAAGAACGTAGAAGAGGGGAAGGTTCAGAGGATTTATAGGAGTGTTGGCAACAAAGAAGCTAGGCCTATCATATTAGATGGGCCTAGCTTCTTTTATCATAATATTATTCAGCTACTTCTTCGGACCATATATCAGCAACGGGACTAATTTGATAAAAAAACATTCTCGCATCAAGATAGGTAAAATCGAACATTTCTGCACTTCGTTCTTTAGCTGCTTCTAGGGGTATCATATTACCAATAACCAGGTCTATATCGTTAGATTTTGCTTTAGCGCGAAATTTAACCGGATCGCCTCTCTTTATTATCGCTTTAACCTCGATTAAGTTCAAATTTCACCTCATTCTTTTCTTATAAAATCGCTTTTGTAACGAATATATGTATCTTTATCATCAGGAACTCCCCTCAATATGCTCGTTGAAGGTTGAAAGTCTTTCCGTAACATTGCTCTCTGGCTAATATAAGTATACAGATGAGGCAAACTCATGGCTGATTTCGTCAAGCACTTTAAAATAGATTGGTTATGTTGTTGGTGGAACATTTATACAAACTTTACAATTGTCTGCAAATTTTTATACACGTTTCTGCTATAATCAAGGTATGAAAATACTGGTGATTGAAGACGAAGCGAATATTACACAGGTGATCCGCCTGTACTTAGAGCAAGCGGAATTTACTGTACTAAGCGCGAGCGATGGTGTTGCTGGCTTAGAGTTACATGCCCGCGAACATCCTGATCTGGTCATTCTGGACTTGATGTTGCCTGCACTCGATGGCATGGAGGTGTGCCGTCGTATTCGTGCATGGGCCAGCACACCCATTCTTATGCTCACGGCCCGACAAGGTGAAGAGGACCGCATCTCTGGCCTAGAGATGGGTGCCGATGATTATCTTGTGAAGCCCTTTAGCCCACGCGAATTGGTAAGCCGTGTCAAGGCGATTTTACGCAGGAGCACAGCTATACAAAACGGGACAAAAGAACAAGAGCAAAGTCCCGAAGAAACACACAAGAAAAATGGGGAAGAACTTCGCTTTGATACCCTCATCATCACCATTCCAGCGCGACGCGTGACCATTGCGGGTCAACCTATCACATTGACGGTGAAAGAATTTGATCTGCTTGTCACCCTTGCCTCAGCCCCTGATCGCGTCTTCACGAGAGAAGCATTGCTCAATCAAGTATGGGGTTACACCTATCTTGGTGATGGACGTACTGTAGATGTACATATCGGGACACTACGCAAGAAGATGGAAGCGGTCAAGGATGCGCCACATTATATCCAGACCGTGTGGGGTGTAGGCTATAAGTTTGTGCCATCATCTACAACGGCAGGGAAGTTGTAAAAGGGGTGATCGCCGTGAAAAGATACCTTCATCGCATGCCCCTCAGTCTACGCACGAAACTCGTATTGAGTTATCTCATGGTCGCGCTTGGGGCAATTCTAATTCTTGCTATTGTAGTCGTACTTGCAATTCAAAGCTACTTTGCTAACTCTCAAATAGATAACCTGCGTATGCCTACAGAGTATGAAGCCCAGCAAATTGCGGGATATTACGATAGTACATCGGGAACATTTCCGGGTGTTAACTCAACTATCAGTCGTTTTAGCCTGACCCTGCAACTGGTGGTGGGTAAGGATGGTCACTTAACTTTTCCTATAGATATCCTCGATGGGTCTACAGGAAATACAAATGTAGAGAATACAGTTACTCAGGCTCTTACGCAATCACTTGCTGGACAAGAGGCACAGGGACGTTTTCAAGCTTCACCTCACGATCAGCCGACGCAATTTGTCTATGTAAGCGTACCGATACGTCGTAATGGGCAAGCCAACGGGCAAATTATTGGTGCGATCTTGCTTGCTCAACCTGCGGAATATCCTAACGGTACACCGAGCGTGTTCTTGCGAAATGTGAATATTGCTGTACTTGTGAGTGGTACTGGTATTGCGCTTATTGTAATCTTGTTTAGTCTCCTGATGGCACGTCAGTTGACACGACCAGTAGAAGCACTCACGGTCGCGGCAGAGCAAATGAAGCGCGGCAAATATACTGAGCGCGTTATAGTCCCAAAGACGCAAGATGAGTTGAGTCAACTCGCGCTAACCTTTAATGCAATGGCCGATACGATTGAATCGGATGTCAACGAACTACGAAAACAAGACCAGATGCGTCGTGAACTGATTGCCAATATCGCACACGATCTCGCCACACCGCTCACAGCCGTACAGGGGTTTAGTGAAGCACTCGCGGATGATCTAATCTCGAAACCAGAGGCACGGCACGAGACGGCCCAATTGATTGGACGCGAAGTGCAACGTCTCCGTCGCCTCGTGGCAGATATGCAGCAGATGTCATCATTGGAGTCGGGCCAAATCAAACTCGATCTCGCGCCACTTGATCTTTATTCGCTTGTGGATGAGACGTTAGCGGTGCTCATGCCAGAATGTGAAGAGGCTGGCATTCGTATATGTAACGAGATTGCGCCTAACACACCACTTGTGTTAGCGGATAGTGACCGTATCACGCAAGTGCTGCTCAATCTGCTTGACAACGCTCGGCGGCATACGCTCGTAGGTGGCAGCATCACCGTGTCTGCTCAAAGGGCGGTAGATGCGCTCAAGGTGTCGGTCAGCGATACAGGGGTAGGTATTGACGCAAAGGATTTGCCACACATCTTTGAACGCTTCTATCGTGCCGACCGTTCGCGCACGGGCGCGACGGGTGGCAGTGGTCTGGGCCTGTCGATTGTCAAAGCTATTATTGTGGCACATAGAGGCGACATTAGCGCGGAAAGTACGCCAGGGGAGGGGACGTGTGTCTCGTTCACGCTCCCACTCGCGGCCTAGTTTTGAGCATTTCAAAAGGGAAAAAGGGGCTTGACGAGGCTTGGACGACATGATATAGTAGTCACACAGCAAGCCAAGGTAGCTCAGTTGGTAGAGCACAGCACTGAAAATGCTGGTGTCGTCAGTTCAATTCTGTCCCTTGGCACTTTTCATTGTATCAAGAGTGCCTCAAGCCGCTTCACAGCACGCTTGAGGCACTACTCATTTCTCCCGTTTTTGCGGGTTGACAGCAAAACTGACAGCAATATGGACATCCTCATTCTTTCAGTGCTCAATTCAGCTTTTCCATCGCATCTTTTTGCTCTTCCATCCCCTGCTCATTATCGAACTAGGCTTCGATCCCACGCTCGATCCCCCTGCCTCTACGGCTTCAACGCCCAAGCCACTGTACTTTGCGACTTTTGGTTGCGTCAACAACTGCATACTCTGGACACCAAGGTCTTAGACGCTCTGCTTCACGCCATCGTTCACGCTCTGCGTGTCCACATTCCTAGTCTGGGTGAAACTATAATGGTACCAATTTCCTGATGCATCTGCATCTCTCGTGTTAAGCTGTACAATAGAAAGAATTCTCATTTTGCTCGACTCGCTCAAGTGGCCAATTCCTCATACGAGCATTTCCCCAAAAAGTTGCCAGAGCACGAGAGTTGCGGATGAGAACCATCAATTCAGGGCACAGTAAGAAGTTAAAGAGAGTGGCAAACGGAGAGGACAAGCGAAGCTCTTTAAACGTGGTAGTGGGCGGCTTCGTCGGATTTTATAAATGACAGCCGCCCGTTGTATCCAGCTCAAAGACTCTGCTTTTGGGGTGTATTACCACTATTTGGTCACTCGCAAAATGAAAGCGCGAAGGGCACTCATCGTAGCGATGTGTCTGCTTGTGGTAGCATGACGGCTCATGAAGACGGGAGAAATGCATGCTCCGACGAAGGTGTGCTCAGCCTGTCGCTCAACCTCGAGGTTGAGCGACAGGCTGAGCACACCTTCCGTCGGGAAGTCGGGGACTCAAGGGCTTGACGAATTCTATGGCTTCTTTCCGTGATAGCTATACAATAAAGTAAACAGCAAAAGAAATAGTAAGCTGCGAAGTTAATCTAACAACACCGATACCTCAAATATACTAGCACTTCCACGAAATGTGTGTGACCCTAACAAAGTGGTGGTCTACTTTAACCTTATTCATTAGTTGTTGACTAATCATTTTGAGAAAAATTCCACTGGCTGCTATGGTCTTTGAACCAATCTACAGTCTTACGCAAACCTTCTTCAATGCTTATCTCAGGCGTCCAATCGGTGTGACTACGAATTTTCCTATTATCACATGTGAAACGAGGAATATCATGATGACGCTTTCGGTCTTCGCCTTCCGCTGTTATTATCTTGAAGTTTGGGATCTCCATGATATCTGCAAGTCTTCCTGCGAGCGAACCAATATTATAAGCAACACCAGAACCTATGTTGACTATTTCGATGCTGTTAGAACGTGAACTCGGATAGCTACGAAAATCAATAGTTAAGACAGCAATAATACCCCTTACGGTATCTTGAACATATGTAAAGTCGCGTTCGGTTATATTACCCAAATGAAGAACACTGTTCACGCTTAATTGTTTGATAATTTCGGGGATAATGTAAGGATGTGTAGCACGAGGGCCATAACAATTGAATAAACGAGCGATCACAACAGGAGTACTATTCTCACCCGTAGACGAAAACGTGGAAGAAATCCTGTCGCAATACGTTTCTGCAAGATATTTGGACTTAGCATAAATGCTTCCAGGATTTATAGGCTCATTTTCTGAAAGTATCGGCATCGCACTGATGCCATATACCTCACAAGTCGAAATGTGTACGACACGTTTTATATAATATTCTTTCGCGATGTTGAGAATAACTTCAGTTCCTCGTGAATTTATTTCATAACATCGCTCAGGATATTTATTTGTAGCAGGGATAAAGGGATCCCCCACACAGTTGACTATATAGTCAACCGAGTACTTTCTCATTGTTTCATGCAAGAGCGGCTCATTATGTATATCTCCTTCAATTGTAATTAACTGACCGCTTCTTTTAAATTCATCATTTATATCCTCAAAGTTTCGATAAGTCCCATGCAAATAATTGTCATAACTTATAACTATCGCTCCATAGTTCAAGAGTTCTCTAACCAGTGAAGAACCGATAAAGCCAGCTCCTCCGGTGACTAATACTACATCGTTTTGCACTACTGCCATAATTACTATTCCCTTAAATTTTAGATTTTACATTTCATGTACATAATCTATTCACGAATATAACCGAAGAAATAGACTACTAGAACACGATATGGTGGTATTTTACATTCTGTTACAATGATACTCATCGAAACAAACATGTTTTTACAATTGCTAACTATATAACAAAACAAACAATAAGACAATAGCAAATGAAAAAAATATTTATATCATTGGATTGTACAGTTTTTGTTAACAGGTTGAAGTATTGAGGTTGGGGGATGAAATCTAAAATGGTCTTGAGGTCTTGACAGAACATAGGTGAGAAGCTAAATTCTCGATAAAAAAACTGATTTTTTTGAAAGCCAACTAGTACTCTGGACTAATCAGGGATTGTGTCAAAATTTTACAATGCATAAAGTGCTCATTTATAAAGAGTATAAACGCGTCTATGAAATAATTTGTTTACAAAACAAATTATCAACAAAATATTTCTATCATTTTGTACATTTAAAAGAGAACATCTAACTTACGAGCAATAATGCTTGCTTCCTCTTTACCAGGCAAGTTCATTTCGATGTAATAATTTATAGCTGATGCAAGCAAAGCGCGACCCTCATCTTCCTTATTAAGCCGTTCAATCAGAAAACGTCCTAGCTCTAAGCAAGTTGGAGCCATAATACGAGGGTTTTTGAGCGAGTTACCTAAATCTACGTTCGCACGATAGAGTTTCTCGCTAGACTCAAAGTCACCCTGCACTTCTGCGATACGAGCAAGCTGAGAGAGCGCTATACTTTCGCCCCTCAAGTCGTTCATCATATGGAGCTTATATACCGCTTCTTGCAAGAGACTCTTCGCTTCTTCGTATCTTTCATTTACTAAAGCAACCTGTCCTAACCAGGTGAGTACCCAACCCTCACTTTGCAGATCATGAACCTTGTGTAAAATATCAAAAGCTTGGTGCAATATCTTTTCAGCCTCAAGGTACTCTTTGTCAACAAGTGCGATCTCTCCTAAAAAGGAAAGGCAAACACCTTTACTGTGCTGATCCTGCCGTTTTTCAGATATCTTCAAGTATTGATGATAATACGCTTTCGCCTCTTCTAGTTGAAGGCGAGTGAGAGCCAATCGACCTAGGTAGCCAATAACCCAACCTTCGCCTCGTATATGTCCAGCCTTACGATGAATAGTCAAAGCGTCTTTGTAAAGCTTCTCAGCCGTATCCAATTCTCCACGGTCATGTTGTATTTGGCCTAAGAAGGCAAGCGTCCAACCTTCGTCACGCAAGTTTCTTTCAGATTGAAGAATTGGTAAAGCATCCTTCTAAAGACTCTCTGCCCTTTCTAGGTCTCCTGATTTCCTTGCAAGCCGCCCAAAGTTATACAAAGCCACCCCCTCAGTTCGTTTTCTTTCACTGACGTGCAAACTCAAGGCTGAGCTCGTAGTAATATTGAGATTTGCTCAAACCTTCACTACTAGGGCCCGGTTCATTTCCGCTTGTCCACTGAAGTGCATTCGCGTAGCTTCATGCTAGTCTTGCCAAGGAAAGAAAGTCATCACGCTTTTTTGTTTTCTGGCTTATCACTTTTGCAGCATCAATAGCCCAAGGCAAATAGCGCAAACTCCTGTCCGTGAGCCAACGATCACTCCAGAGATATTGCATACTTGAGCAAATTGCTACCACCAGTTCGTTTTGATTATGCTCATACGCCCATTCCAATGATGCTGAAATATTCAGGATATCTTGGTCGAGAGCTGATGCAATCTCATCCAAATCTCGCGCTCTCATGCAGTAATCTATTGGAGTATTCGGCATAGTAACTCGCAAGGGCTTTAAAGGTGTCACGCCGCTTTTCCTCTATCCAAGACCCGAATTTCTTGTCGGCGAGTGCATATAATAATGGGTGAAGACGAAATCGTACGTTGTCACTTATTTTTCTTGGCATATTATCATTGAGAAATGCATTTACTAGTGACCGCATTACTAGCGTATTCGTGTATAGTTCTGGAGTTGGTAGATGCAATGCATGTGCAAGTGCGATAGTCGCGTTACGACTGAAATCTATCGTAGCAAAAACCGCTAAAGCACTAAAGAGCGATTGAGCCTCCTCAGCTAGGGCTTCGATACTTTGACTGAAAATATTTTCCACGGCTTGGGGCATTTCAAGTTCTGGTAACTCAAATACCCCCTCGTGGCTTCTAACTTGTCGGCAACAACCTCTAGGTCAAAAGATAGGTTAGTCGCATTCGCGGCTGCCAGATTGACAGCAAGAGTATGACGATCCAGTGCATTCACAATACGGTGTATCGCGCTTCGCTCGTTTCCGTTAAAATCGGATATGTTGCTCTTTCCAAACGAATGAACAAAGAGGTCAAGAGCTTCCTCAGATGAGAGAAGACCAAGGGTACGAGTTGCATCCAAAGGTACGGATGTACTTGGCAATACCTGCCGTGAGGTTAGTAAAAGCGTAGCACCTGTTGCATGTAAAGAGTTTACAACTTGCTCAATGGGAAATTCTGGCTGGATGTTGTCTAACACAATCAAAACCTTCTTCCCATTGAACAACTGATACGCAAGTTCCCAGAAATCTCCTAGATCATTTACTTCAGGTACCCTGCGATTAAAATCAAAGCGCGAAAGCACTTGTAGCAAAACTTCAGTAGCCTTTTTGAAATGTTCGCAGGATACCACTACAATACCATCACTAAAAAAACCTTCTTTTCGCAACTTGCGTATGGCAACCGCTGCTAATGAAGACTTTCCGATACCTCCGATCCTCGTATAGCAGTTATACTCGCTATCTCACCTAATTTCAATCTTTCTAGGAGCCATTTCAAGTCTCCTTCACGACCTACAAAGTAAGGAGGTTCCATGAGAGTTCCCTCTTCAAAGGAATCTTACTTAAGAATACGTTCTCTCGCTTTATTAACTCATCCGCCAACTTCTTATTTTGTGCTGTCTCGTAAGCAACGGAAACTTCTAGATGTTCACCTTTCGAGTCCTGAAATTCCTCACTAAGATCACCTGCATTAGTTTTTATTGCTTTATTAATAGTCTCAGCCAGTTCGCCTAATTTAAGCCCAAGAACATACTCATATTTCTGTATCATATCTAAAGAAGGCGTCTTGTTACCTGTTTCAACAGTAAACAAATAACTTTTCGAGTATCCTACTAGCTTTGCCATATCTATAAGACGTATATTCTTACTTTGCCGCGCAAGCCTCATCTTGGCTCCAAGTGGAAGTATTCCAATGTTCTCGATACTGAAAGCCTTGTCTTACGGCCCATATGTCACCTTCTTCTAAAACAGTTCACTATGCAATAGAACAATTATACAACATTCATGAAACAATTATACAGTTTGATAAAACAAAATGACATGTTTAGTATCGGAGTCTTGGAACCAAATTATCGGTGAACATCTCATTATTCTGAGAGGTATACCCAACTAAAACTACTAAATTTTATGATTTACAGGTAGTTTTTTATGTATAATTACAACACAAAGAAAACTATAGAATAAACTATAGAACTATTAGACTTAAAGGATGGAGCAGTATCAAATACACATGACTTTATAATAGCCCTCAAGTGGTTCAAGTAGCTTTAGGTAACAGTAGACTGAAAACGAAATATTTTAGCAGGTTTAGGTATTCGTAAAACAGTTCAACTATCTACCCGTACTTATCGCTTCAGGAGGGGTGCAATGAATTATTCAGGACACATGTTGGGTCACTACCGCTTGAATGGTTTAATAGGAAGTGGGGGATTTGCCGATGTATATGACGCTCACGACATCTTTCTAGAAAGGCACGTTGCGATCAAAGTGTTACACCCTCAAATCACACAAATTGAGCGCAAAAGTTTCTTAAAAGAAGCGCGTGTTGTGAATAGTATGGAGCATCATAACATCATAAAGGTAATCGAATTTGATGTAGATAACGGCATCCCCTATATTGTAATGAGTCACGCTCCTAATGGTTCATTCCGTGATCTTTATCCACTTAGGTGAACTGATTTCCCTGCAAATCATTTGCAATGTTTGGCAGGTTGCTGATGCGCTTGACTACATTCATGATCGAGGTTTTGTTCATCAAGATGTCAAACCATCAAACCTGTTAATCGGAGGAGATAACACGGTACTGCTTACAGATTTCGAAATCGTGACACGTATTCGTAACAAAGAGCCGCAGAGAAAAACAATTACCAATAGGAACAGCAGCATATATAGCTCCAGAGCGACTTAATGGTAGATCGCTACCAGCAAGTGATCAGTATTCCTTGGCGGTGGTTGTCTACAGAGTGGTTAACAGGTGAAGAGCTTTTTTCTGGTACAACCAATGAAATACTGTGGCAGCAAGTGGATCCGAGTCCCCCAATTTCGCGTCTTTCGGAACTGGGTATTCCTGATGCAATTGGAATAGTCTTGAGAAAAGCACTATCAAAAAGGCCCGAAGACCGCTTCAAAGGTGTATTGGATTTTGCATTAGCTTTAGATCAAGCTAGAAATGTCGAACAGGAACATAGGTGGTCAAGCTTACTATTAACCCTCATAAAGGCATTTCTCTCGGTTATGTTCTCCAGTATAGTACTTTATAGCGCGGGTATGGGGACAAACGGAGTACTCCTTGTTGGAGGTGTTATTCTATTAGTGGTCTCCTTGACAGGAGCAATTGTACAGCAAAATAAATTCCTACTTAACGTTACCATTGTGAGTTTCATCGGTGCTGCCATCTTCGGTTTCGTTCTCGCTTCTTATGTGGCTTTCCTTTTAGCTCTGCTAGCCCTTTTCATTCTTGCATTTCTCGTTGGATGCGTTATTCGCTTCACATTACTCCAAAGTAAAAGCGAAAGCGTAGTAGGGCTGGTTACTTCAATTAGTAGTTGTCCCTGACGGTGATCTTTAAGCGTTCAAGAAGGTAGATTTTCAAAAGAGATTTCAACGATATGAATATCTCTTTTGAAAACTCTAGACTCCTCACTGTTTTTCAACATATACACCCGTTTTTACACATTTTAAGACCAGGAGGCTAAACTAAATTTATGGAGACAATAATTATCCTTATCCTAATATCATTCATCTTAGGTGTTATAACAGGTATATCCTTATCAAAGCCAACAATTTTACGGTAAGCCCTATTGTAAATTAATCTCTATCAGCTTGAATACATTTAAAGCATGCAGTGAGTTTCACTGCATGCTTTAAATGTATTCAAGTCAAATTAGTAATAAGCAAGCAAAGTTACTGCAAACCAGAAGTGACAGGGCAATCGCATCTAAATTTTTGAACCTTGGCGACAAGTCATTTTACAATGATGAGCTTTGCTAAATCTCAACTTGTAGAGGCGCACTACAGGCCGCGCCAAAAATTAGATGCGATTGCTCTGCCAGAAGTGACAGCAAACTTGACAGCAGAGACGCTAGCATGTTGAAGTTTTGGTTCTACTAGGTAAGACACTTGAAGAGGAAAATGAGCGTGAAAAAGGCTTTCCTGGATGCCTGGGGACATCATCCTTCAAGTTTGTTCCTTGACATTTTCATTTTACGAATAGTGCCTCAAGCCATTGTAAAGGGGCTTGAGACGCTCTTCGTTTCTCATATTCTTGGAGGTTG
>CAWBXD010000013.1:0-815927 GCA_963792705.1 uncultured Chloroflexia bacterium
TCAATTCTGTCCCTTGGCACTTTTCATACCTAACAACCCGTATAAAGTTAGGCTACAAGTGGTTTTAATAGAGATTTCCTTGTTGAATTTTTTATATTCAACAAGGAAATCTCTACTTTTTACCTCCTCTCGGATTACTGTTTTGTTTACTAGAATTGGAAAGCCCTGTCTTGCCGCAACGGGCGTACAAGTTCGCTCCGATTGGAAGACAACGAGCATGGTTACAAGCACGAGCGGCTCAGCATAGGATCTGAATTCCGTGCCTATGGGGAGACCCTTGCGGCCTCCCTGCGTTTCCTAGCGAACTTCGGGAGTTGCTCTTTCCACAGCACGAGCAGACTTACTAGTTAAGGAGCTAGGTGCATTTATATTTGCACCCTCATCTACACCTACACCTAATCGGTCCACCATCTCGCCACCAAGCCATGCGGTGAAGGCACTAAGCAGTAGACCAAGTATAGAGAAGATGATGGTATAGAGGGGTGGATTTTGTAAAGGGGCATAAGCCCGAAACACCCAACTGAAGCCAAAGAGGACGAGCACGAACACGTTACCTACGCTATGTAACAGACCTATTCTTTTGGCGCGTGTACCATCAGGAATAGCCGCCCAATCAATAAAACCAGCAAAGCCAGCAATAACACCACCAATGAGACCAGCGACAAGCATCCAAAAACCAATTTCGGACCAGTAACCATTACCTGTAATAAGGTGAATGATATCAAAAATGACTGATGTAACCAACAAACCAAGTGGAAAAACAATCAAGATAGGGTGTGCAGGATGCCCTAATATCTTGGCCTTACTTTCCATTGCGTACCTCTCTCGTATATCGGAAAAGCATCCCTGCGATTACCTCGACAAGCTCCTAGCTTGCATTTATAATAAGACTGAGAGATACACGTTGGAACGGTGTTGTATGTTACAGGGTAATAAACTTGTTTATATTTTTCTTTTGACCGCATACGGTTGTGAAGTGTCAAGCAAAGAATTGTTTTACGCGCACGGGCAGTTCTGGCACTACAAGCGATGGAAGGAGTTGTTCGTCACTGAAAACGCCCAATGACTGATATGTCTCCGCTTCCAGTACAAGTACCTCAACGTGTTGTTTAAGAGGGTCAACAATCCAATACTCGCGCACTTCTGCCCTTGCATATGCGTTCCACTTCACAAGACGATCATAACTTTCAGTGCTGGGAGATGCTATTTCGATGGCGAGGTCCGGGCCACCGATAATACCCTTATGTGTGATTTTATGCAGATTTTCGCTAAGGATGACCATAACATCAGGTTGTACCACTGTATTGAAGCTTAAACGCACATCGAAAGGAGCCGTATACACTCGCCCAAGCCCCTTGAGCTGTACATGCATTGTAAGATAGGTAGCAAAGAGATTACTCGCGCTCTGATGAAAGTCACTGGGCGAAGGTGGTGCCATATAGAGTACTCCATCTACAATTTCATACCGCTTACCATCATCAGGTAAAGCTGCGTACTGTTCGTCGGTCCAATGTCCCTGTTGTGGCCCTGCAACATCATCAGCAGGTGTGACCTCTGTAAATGGTCTCTTAAACGTTGCCATACATCATCCCTGCCTTTCATAAACTATGCCGTTGTGTGTAATTTGGGTGATGGAAGATGTTTACCATCTTACATAGCACTATGAGCGTAGAATAGTGAAGAGAGCGTTCATTCATTACTAAGTACCTCGTTTTGATTCTCTTTAGAGAAGCTGTACTTGTTTCGGAATATCATAGTAGTCTTCACGTAACTCAATAGATGGTATAAGTTCTGTGACAGGTTCTTCACTTATATTTTCAACAATAGGAAGCGGTGTATTGTGAGGCATAATATCTAAGGTTTGTGAGTCTAACTGTATATATTTAACGATAGTTTTCTTGCCTTCTACCACTCCAATAGGTACATTCATAAAAAGAAAGTTGCTGACTGGTGGACTTACAATTAACAGGTTGTTTTTTTCGCTATCATGTAACTGGTCTCGTAACTTCATTAAGAGGCGTCCAAGCATGTTCTCACCAACAAGTATTTCTGCGTCAACAGGTTTAGCACCCCAAAACTGGTCACGGCGTGATTCCTCAACGATAGGTTTATTTTCGGTAGAGCGTAGTAGCTCACTAAATTTTTCCCAATTCTGAGCCAGTTTGACACGTAAGCACCAGTACATAATTCTCACGCGTGTGTTATTGCTATCCCAATCAGGACGAGAGTCCTTCCGATGAGGTTTACTTACCATTTTCGCTGTCATAGGACTTTTCTGTCCAATAATCAGTTTCTGCACATCAGGCTTGTGTGGGAAACGACACGCCTGATAAAGAGCTTCTGAGGTAAGTATACGAACATTATTAATGAGCAAAGGATAACCACCAGCCATATTTGATAAGCCACCAAAGGATTCGTTCGTTTTCAAGAATGTAACACACTCTTCTCGACGATACACATTATATTCTGTTGCTTCCATTGACGACCCCCTTTGGAATAAATGTTCATTATCAATTATAACATACTTTGATTATTCTTTGAGTTTGTCCTTCTAGGGAAAAGGGGATACCACTTACTGAAAGGATGTGACGAAGGCATTGTAGTATCACCCCACCAAAGCACTAAAGGACAATTATTTGCAATATTGCGATAAGTGACAAAAAGAGTACCAAAGCCCAAAGAAGGACGTTTCATAAAACCTAAAGGACGCATAGATGGAGCAGAATTTTGACTTGCAGTAGCAATATAAATTCCTTTTTTCAAGAAGGCTCTTTCAACAACTCTTCTTGATTCGAGAGACGAAAAAATCTTCTCTTGTGAAGAGAGTACGACGGGACGAAATAATGTGCTACTTCTTTGCTCATCTATTGATGCTTTCATATTAGACAAATATAGCTCGACATCGTGTTCATTAAACTCTTCGGGCCAAAGAACTTCAACATTGCTATTATCAGAAGAGCGTATATCATCTATTATTAAATCAGTATACCTTTGAATAGTTATTTGTTTCTTTTGAGCAACATTCTTTAGATACTGTCTTACGTAGTCTAATCCTGCTTTATGAGCAGCAATTGTATAGACGATTAAAATACATTTGGAAGATGTACAACTAGAAAACCATCCAATTGTACTTCTTCCATCAGTCAAATCATAGCGTAGTCTGTTGCCTGTATAAATACCATCGTCTACATAAATATACTTTTGTACCTCTTGAGTCGCCGTTATTTCAAGTGTAAGACCATATTCTTCGTAAAGAACATCATTTATAATATCTAGTAGAGTGTCTTGGCTACTTCCAACAATCTGAGTACGAAGAAAGCTTACCTGAGGTAATGCTTCTATTGGCTTATTTGTGCCTACTACATGTTTCACAACGAAGTTACGAATACACTCCTTAACACGTACTCTTGAGAAATAAAATCGCTTCATTGTGATATCCATCTCAGCAAGGATTGTAAGTTGATCATCAGTATCGAATTGATTTAACCATCTATCTACATGAGAAACTGTTGTAGGCTCAATCTCACCTTGACGATAATCAGCAATTGTACTTGCTAAAGACTCAAGCAACATACTACGAGTATTCCTATTCATTTTTCTCCAATCATCGGACCACATAAACCACCAATTGATAAATCTATTGATGACTATAACATAAAAATATTTGTTTTGGAAGAGTTTTGACATTCATCTGTGCCTCTGTATCTCTCTATCTCTACATCTTTTTTCTTCCCTGCCGATAGAAAAGAGGGATGGTACTGACACTCCGTTGGTACACACTGTGGACAAGGGGAAGAGATACGTATATGGTTATGACACATGATACGCTTTCGATGGGTGACGTACAGATGCAAACGCTGCTGCAAGCGGTTCCCGACTCTCTCTATCATCTCAACTACGAAGGCACTGTGCTCGGCTACAAAAATGGTACAGGCATGACACACAAGCACATCAATGTTGGACAAAATCTGTTTGAAATACTACCAGCAGCACTGGTAAAACAAACACAGGACGCGATGCAACGCGCGGAACAGACAGGTGAAGTGCAGGTCTGCGAATATCAGTTGCGTGTCGGAGAGACTGACCGCTCGCGCTTATCGTATGTAGTCATGAATGGAAAGAACAGCTTCCTTTGTCTTATCCGTGATGCTACTGAATACAAAAAGATAGCCCATACGCTTTACGAAAGCGAGCAGCGTTTGCGTATGGTAATCTCCAACATCCCAACTGTGCTCTTTGCGCTTGATCGCAATGGTATCTTCATGCTTTCGGATGGAAAAGGGTTGCAACTACTAGGCTATCAACCAAATCAGGTCGTCGGCCTATCCGTCTTTGACTTGTTTAAAAATCTACCCCAACTAATGGAATCTACGGTTCGTGCGTTAGCTGGTGAAGTGGTTACATGCATAATCAATATAGCGGCCCGTGTCATAGAAACGCAACTCGCGCCCCTTTTTGATGAAGAGGGACAACCAAATGGCGTCATTGGTCTATCAACAGACATCACAGACCGTGTGAAAGCGGAAAATGCTTTGCAACAGCGAGAACGCCGTTTCCGTACACTAACAGAAAATGCGTCTGATCTTGTACTTATTCTGGACGCAACAGGTATCTGTCGCTATGCAAGTCCATCACATCAAAAAATTCTTGGTTATAAAGCGGAAGAGTTGATCGGCACCAGCATATTTAACTTGGTTACAACGGAAGATTTGCCAGCGGCTCTTACCTCATTTACCAATTTAATCAAGACAAACACAATAAACCGCAATACATGTCGTCTACGCCACGCCAATGGTTCAATACTAACGATAGAATATATGGGACGCAATTGCTTCGACGATCCTGCCATTGAGGGCTTCGTTATTAACGCACATGATGTGACCGAGCGCACTGCAATGGAGAAGATGCTACGCTATCAAGCATCACATGATACACTTACCGATCTACCAAATCGCGCAACGTTGTTAGAAAGCCTGGAACACGCTATCTCATTTGCAGCACATACGCAAACGGATAGCAAAAGCGAGGTTGCGCTGCTCACGATGGACCTTGATAGCTTTAAAGAAATTAATGATACCTTTGGGCATCATCATGGAGATATACTCTTGCAGCAGTTGGGTATACGCCTCCGCAATATCGTTAACAAAAATGATACAGTAGCACGACTCGGTGGTGACGAGTTCGCTTTGTTGTTGCCGACCTCTGATGATGCAAATGTGCAACACGTATTAGCTGAAGTTACAACTATCCTGGAAGAACCGTTCGTCATTGAAGATTTACCCTTACAAATCCAGGCTAGCATTGGCGTCGCGCTCTACCCAACACACGGGTCTGATGCCTTGACATTGCTGCGCCGTGCAGACGTAGCAATGTATACGGCGAAACATGCACACCTTGGGCACATGTTCTACAATTCGGCTCAGGATACCTATAGTCCACGTCGCCTAGCGATGATGGGTGCATTGCGTAAAGCCATTGCCAACAGCGAATTGAAGCTCTATTATCAGCCAAAAGTCGAAATTCAAACAGGCAAGGTACAGAGCGTCGAGGCTCTTGTACGCTGGCAGCATCCAGAATTTGGTTTTGTGCCGCCCGATCAATTTATTCCACTCGCGGAACAAACAGGGTTGATCATTCCGCTGACGCTATGGGTATTAGAAACGGCAGCCCGTCAATGTAGCGAGTGGTTGCGTACTGGTCTTGAACTGAGCATCGCTGTGAATTTGTCCATGTGGGACCTGCGTGAGTTGACTCTACCGAACACTATTAGAGACTTACTCGAACGCTACTCGCTACCCGCGCGTTTGCTGCGCGTCGAGTTGACCGAAAGCGTGGTTATGAATGATGTCGAGCGCACTCTTGATATACTAAATCGTATCTCGCAGCTTGGCATACAAATTTCGGTTGATGACTACGGAACTGGCTATTCGTCGTTGGCATATCTTAAACGGATGCCAATTACCGAACTCAAAATAGACCGCTCTTTTGTCATGCACATGGCGGAGATCGAGGCGGACGCGACCATCGTCCAATCGACCGTTGCAATGGCGCACAGCTTGGGCTTACGCGTGGTCGCCGAAGGCGTGGAAGACGAAAAGACGTGGCATCTGCTCGCAAACTTCAAGTGTGACACAGCGCAAGGCTACTACATGTCGCGCCCCGTCTCCTCGCAAGACCTGGAAAACTGGATACGCAAAGCCCAATCTGTCTAATCTCTTTTCGAGAGAGGAAATGGTGGTAGCACAAGCAAGCAGATCTGCTTGCTTGTGCTACCACCATTTCCTCTCTCGAATGCTTTTACCCTTGTAGCGGTGGTCTGAAATAGGTGAACACGATGTAGCCCCATACATTGAGGAGTACAGAGAGCGTGATTAGCGTTTTCGTCGGCCATCTTGGGCGTTCTGCAATACCTAATGCAGCTAGTAGAAACAGAAAGGGCAAGAAATCGAGCGCAAAACGATAGCCAAACTGATACCAGCCTGTATTGAAGTACAGCAACACGGCGGCAACAGGCAACACGCAGCCAGCAAGTAATGAAGCTGCCAACCAGCGTTGTGTACGCTTGCGAAATCCAAGGAACGCGAAAAAGAGTGCAGGCATCGTCAAGAAAATACTCGTTCCATACGGATTGAAGGTGACATAGGGGAACACACTAATAAACTTTGGAGGCTCTAGTAGCATAAACCGTGCGTTGACCGCTAGGAAATGTATACTGAACTGCCCGTATCCATGCAGCGAGTCGCCCACCAACGGGTTGACATTCATTCCACTATAGCCAAAGTTGAATAGCGACCCGAAGCGAGCGTAGTTATACAATAGCATTGCGGCAAGCACGACAGCAAGTACACTTCCAAAGCTAACCCATTGTCGCAACAGGAACAAGGGTCGCTTCCGTTCTTGTGCGAAGGTCCACAACAGGAAAAAGGGGAACGCGAAGAGGGTTGTGCTGCGTGACAACGAGGCCAGTCCTAGAAAGAGTGCCGCCAGCCAAGCACGTTGCTTGCCCAGCATTTCATGAATATACAGCAACACAAAGGTCGTCGCAACCACATGTGCCACGAACCAGACACTCCCCTTCATCGTTGTGTACAACAGCTCGGTCCCAAGGGCAAAGAACACAAGCAACCATGCAGTCGTTGCGAAATGTTTGCTCAATGCACCGCGACGTACAAGGCGTAGCAACACCTGTTGCATCAGCCAGATATTGAGGATGCCCATACCTACAGAGAAGGCTAACGTGATAATTGTTTGATACGAAAGATGGAAAATAGCGACAAGCGGTAGCATTAAGACAGCAGGTAGAGGCGGAAATGCTACATACCAATGCCCCTTGTAGAATGTGAAATCCGATAGCTGTGGCAGTGGGCCTACCACATATAAATGTCCATGCAACCATCCATCCGCAAGCAATATGAAATGTGAGCCACCGCCCACACCAGGAGGATGAATGGTGATTTGCGAGATAAATATCAGCAGGTAGACGATGGCTAACGCGCCAAAAAGAAGTAATTGGTCGTGAGGGTGTGCAATAAGAGGTGCATCCTCTTGTTGCACACCCTCACGACCAATTGTTGGTTTTACTTGTGATATAGAAATTTGTTTCGCCACGTCTATCAACCCCTTGCTAGTAACTTTCTCTTATTATTGTAAAACGGACAAGTATGCACAACGATATCATGCATGACAAATGTATGGCTACTTTGATGTGGTAATATAGCAAGGAAGTAATAAAAAAGCTATCCCATTATATATCAAAGGAGCTTATCTTGACTCAGCCAATCTCTTCTAATATTGTATCAATCACACTGACGCCTGATGCCTCTGTTGATTTACATATGCATACAACTTACAGTGATGGACGCTGGCCCGCACAACAACTTATCGACTTTCTTGCAACCGAGGGCTTTCAACTTGTCGCGGTAACTGACCATGATCGCGTCGATAAGATCACAGAAATACAGGCACTCGCCGCCGACAAACGTCTCCCCGTCTTAGCTGGCGTAGAAATGAGTACAAACTGGAATGGCAAAATGGGCCACATGCTCTGCTACGGCTTTGATCCCCAGCACAACGAGCTAAGTCCCCTGACCGAGAAGGTGGTCCGTTTGCAGTTAGAGAATACACAGGCGGTCAACGAGGAACTACAGCGTAGAGGATATCCATTTCCACGCCAGGAAGAACTCTTAAAAGAAAATGATGGCAAACTCCGCCGTCCTTCCGATAACGCTTCCCTCTTGCGAGAACATGGTTATGCTCCCAGCTGGCAAGCTGCCATGCAGATGATTACCGAGGCGGGTTTTACCTCGATCAAAGCAGATATGGCGGAGACCGTTGATGCCGTTCACAAAAGCGGCGGCGTGTGTCTTATCGCACATCCTGGACGTCGTGAAAGCGGTTTCACCTTTTACGACCCCACATTACTTGACCAGTTGCGTAGTGAGGTTCCCATTGATGGCATCGAAATTTATCATCCATACCACAACAAAGAGATCATCGCCACCTACCTGGCCTATGTAGAAAAGCATGACTTGCTCTTCAGCACTGGCTCAGACTCGCACTGCACTCCTGGTCGCATGCCAATTAAGCATCGCGCCGAAGTAAGCCGCAAATTACTAGAACGCCTCGGCGTTACCATTGCTTAAGCATCTTGTAGGGACTGATAATGTGGATGAACAAAAGAATGCGGATACATCGTAGGGACCCGATTGATTGCGTCCGCTGCACGAGCGAAGCAATGTGCAGTCTCCGTTCTCCACCAGTTATTGCACGAGGTTATAGAAGGAACTCGCCCAATGAATTGGGCAATGGACGCCATCAATGTGGTCCCTACGCATATCCCTATTATTTGGTTAAATCGCATCATCGCGTCTGGGATTGGGGCAACGCGTCGGCAACGATTTGGTGCGGCAACGTTCACTCCTTCCACCCCACGGACGCGATCAATCGGTCCCTACCAGACCTCTCTACCATAATAGTATGCATTAACAAGAGGGTGTGGGAAAGAATGAGAGTATTTTTATGACACAACCCAAACGACCCTTGAGTATTGGTGCGGGGACGGTGGTGATGCATGACGAACGCGTGCTTTTGGTACGAAACACCTATGGGCTAACGAAGGGCCGCTATCTCTTACCTGCTGGTCGCGTCAACCAGGGCGAATTGCCTGACCATGCGGCTGTGCGTGAGACTCTCGAAGAAACAAACCTGCATGTTGAGATTGAAGGTTTGCTAGGAGTACGCTTGTGGGTCTTACGAAGTGGAGAACATAACTACTTTTTTATGTTTCGCGCCAAATTGCTCTCTCCTATAAGCGATCTGCGCTATAACCCTGCCGAGCTTGATGATGCTCGTTTCTTCTCGCGTGTTGAGATGGATGCCCTCGGCCTTGACGAAACATGGGCTGGAGCAATCGCGGTTGCTTATAAAGGACTTGACCCACAGGCAACTCTATGGCCTAACCATGCTGAATTACAAGACAATTCGGTCGATACCCCTGACCAATGGCGCATTTGGTTGTAATCATCATTTGTAGAGGTCTAATTCTATGACATCTTGTAATGTGAGAGAGGGTGTCATAGAACTAGACCTCTACAGATTGTTTTTTACCCATCCATATAGTATGATACAAGCAAAAATGGAACATATTTTATGCAACTACAAGATATTCGTACACGCGTCCTTACGCTTCTAGGACAAAGACATGGTCCTTCGCTTTCACAGATCGTATTGAGAGCATTTGGTACCCTATTTGGATTACAGGTCATCACTATCGCTATCTTGCAACTTGCCTCTAAACTACGGCGTAAGCGTCAGCAGGGTGGCGGCTTTCCCCATCCCAACCTGAACGAAATACATCTTGGTGATAATACGTTACAACTTTATGATTACGGGCAATACCTGTACGATGCAATGCTCACGGCTATAGAGGACGCACGGGAGACAGTGTACCTGGAAACGTTCATCTGGAAAGATGATGCGATTGGACAAGCGTTCAAGAAGTGCCTTGTGAAAAAAGCGGAACAGGGTGTAGAGGTGTATGTTGTCTTCGATGGTTTTGGCAACGCTGTTGTTTCAGAACGCTTCAAAGAGTTTCCCCCCTCTATTCATACGCTACGATACCAAGCAATACGGCGACCGTGGCATATCTTTGACCTACGCCGCTACGCGTTGGAGCATCGGAAGCTGCTCATCGTGGATGGTCATACGAGCTTTATTGGCGGTTACAACATTGGAAGTCCCTACGCCGATACATGGCGTGATACGCATCTTCGGATTGAAGGACCTGCTGCTGCTGACCTTGGACACTCATTCACCGAGTTCTGGAACCAGCATAATCCGCAACTCGCACCTATCATCCGTCACTACCCGCGCCGCTTTGATCCATTTATCACAATCGGTGGGACAAATGCCCTGCAGCTTATGTTTCCTATTCGTGATATGTACATTCGTGCCATTGACCGCGCGGAAAAAACTATACACCTGACGAACGCTTATTTCGTACCAGATGGTGTACTCCTCGATGCACTTACGGCAGCGGCACGACGGGGCGTTGACGTACAGATACTTGTTCCCTGGATATCCAACCATCTTGTCGTCGATTGGCTTGCGCGTGGCTATTTCACAGAGTGTCTCAAGGCAGGCATCAAAGTCTTCGGCTATCGTCATATGCTACACGCCAAAACATGCACTATCAATGGACAGTGGTCAACCATAGGCACAGCAAATCTGGACCGTTTAAGTGCTGTTGGCAACTACGAAATCAATGTTGAGGTCTACAACGAAACGCTGGCGCATCAGATGGAACAAATTTTTCTTAGCGACACAACCGATGCCATTACGCTAAACCTTGACGAATGGCTGCATCGGCCCTGGTATGCCATGCTTGGTGAACGCATTCTTGCTCCGCTCCGCGTCCTTCTATAGTGTTTCGGTGAGTCATGACCCAGAGCAAAGCTCCACGCCTTTTGGCTCAAAACTTTGCTCTGAGACATTTATCAAATCAAGGTTGGGAGACCCCTACTAGTCTGCCACTCTTCGATTGACAGTTTTCGTAGGGACCACATTGATGGCGTCCGCTGCACGAGCGAAGCAATGTGCAGTCCTCATCATGCACCAATCATGACGCGCGAGGTCACACGAGGTTATACAACGAACTCGCGCAATTCATTGGGCGAGTTCGTTCAAGAAAGACGATTGGATGCAACTCGCCCAATGAATTGGGCTTGGACGCGATAAATCGGGTCCCTACGAAACCATCAATCTAAGGGTGGAGACCTTTACAAATCCAAAAACGGGCATAACAAGTTATCCACATAATAACGAGGAAGATGTGGATAACTTGGTAGGAATGTGGATAATCACGCGTCTATGCGGTTTAACCTATCCGCTGGGCAAGGGTCGTTGGCACCATCACTGATGAACCATCGCCGAGACGAAGACGCAGTGCGCGACTCCGAATGCCGGAAGGAAAGACCTGTTCGTATGAAAAAATATATTCTATATTCCCTATAGCTCCCTCATATTCTCCACTCCACACACGTACCTGCGCCCCAAGTGGAAGCGAAAGGTCTTGCTGTATTGGATGCCAGTATTGTTGTATCTCTTCAGGAGAGAACGAAAGAATGAGTTCAGGCACAATTCCTAGACGTGTAGAGGTAATCCCTGACAATAGGACGACCGACCCCTGATGATGTTGCAATGTACGCAACACTGACTCCGCCATAGATGCGTTACCCAAGCCCTCTGTAAATAAGACGGTCATGGCTGGAAGAGTTGCTTGTGCCTGTTCAACGTCATTATCGGTCAATAACTGAATAAGATCGGTGTGCAGGAAGCCTTCAAAGTCTCGTAGTGCAATGCTACCAGCCACAATTCCAGACACGCCAGCCAGCAGAGCCTGCCGTATCATAGTAAAAGAAAGCGATCCGGCAATGGCAAGAATTACGCCTGCAGGTAACTGACGATTGAGTGTATCTCCCTGTACGACGTTTAATATTCCTGCAACCTGATTTCCTGCACCGATGATGCCACGTACTATAGCTGTCTGCCCTTCAATCACGATACCGCCACGCGACGTAACATCAACAACACGTCCATACATGCCAGCGGGCACAACCTCATCCTGTGCCATCTCACCCGTTACCTTGCGATGCTCCATGCGTAGCACAGGTTGGTTAGGGTGTACCTCTTGTCCTGTATACACTAACGGTACACTACGTGCCAGTGCCCCTCCTCTGTACCCACCAGGCCAACGCTCCCGCCTCGCCACCGTCTGTGCAACCACAGACCACCCAGGCTGATAGGCCATTCCTCTATTCTCCTCTACCCTTTTCGATTTTTATGCGCCTATGGCTTGCATCCACTGCATAATTCGCGCCTGACGCTCCGCCTCTTCGGTTGGAATGACCAATGGTCGTCCTCGTGCGTCAATGATGAGACCAACCAGGCCGCCGTCGATCTCTTCTGCGGCGCGCGCACGCTCACCAGGTCCAAGCCCAACATCAACGCCTGGCGAGGGAAAGAGGGTCAACAACGCCTGCTCGTTTATGCCCAGAGGAATAACCTCGATGGTGCCAGCCATGACATCAACTTTATGCTGTCGCCCATTGGTGTATTCAATCCCTACGCTTAACGCGACTTGTCCTTGCTGAAGATTTCCAAACGGCACCACACAAGTACCAAGACGATGCGTAACGGCATCGTTCTCGTTGACCTGTACAGCGGTGATAGGCGCAACAGTTGCGACGGCACCAAGCTGCGAAATAAGCATGGTTTTGTCTACAACTAACGAGATAACACCACGCGGTTGTAATGCATCAAGGAGCATCAAAGCTACTTGCCCGTATTTGGGAGCATGGGCCAGAATGCCGCCAGTCGCAAGCACTAAGTCCGCATCAGGCCACTCGATGGTATTTTTCTTTGCCATCTCGACCGTCAAAAGCATAGCTTCTCGTGCGATTGCATGGCTGATTTGCAACTCACGCGTGCTGGTAGGCAACGTTTGAGGACGCGTGACGTGGTTGAGCACAAACTGACGTAACTCGTTCTCTGAAATCATAAACGGCAACCAACGTGTAATACGTTGTACCCCTGCCTGTTGCAGCACTGCTCCCATACCCGATGCCACGCCGATACCAGCATTGACATTGGGCACAAATTCGCCTTGCTCGCCAGCAAGCATAACGGTTGTCGTAGCCCCACCAACATCAACTGCCGTAACATTCATGGCATAGTGTTGTGCAAGGAAACGTACAAGACTGCTCAAAGAGGTTGCAGTCGCTACAGGTTCAGCACTTGACCACGCCTGCACACGGTTATAACCGGGTATACGTTGAAGCACACTGCGCTCGTGTAATGCTCCTACCGCGATACTGATCGAACTTAGTTGTGCCTGTGAGACAAGTGAATCGACGCGTGTAACGTCCGCAACGCCATAGAGCATACGTCTTACAGCTTCTATGTACTGTGGAGCACCTGCATAGAGCACGGCGCATTGTGCTGTGTTGTCATCGGCTCGCACTCCTTGTTGCTCTCCACGTTCCTTTGCCGCGTTCGTTAAAAGCTGACATGCCTCTTGTAAAGGAACAGGGCCAGCAGGACCGTCCGCCATGCCGACAATAAGGGCCGCGTGTGGCTGAATTTCGCGCATATGTCCTAGTTGCCGTTCCCACTCCATCGCAAGCCGTTCCGGTGTCCAGTTGCTTTGAGGTTGTCCCATCGTGCCGGTAGAGAGGGGCGTGGCAGCGTTAGCAACAATGAATGAGGGCGATGGAATAGCGTGTATTTCTGCATACAAACCTGAAACAGCCTGCTCTGCCAACGCCTCTAACGTACTATTGACCGCACCCAATACAACGAGTTGAATTGGTCCCCCTGCGCTAATGGTGGTAATGAAGGCATCAATACCATCGCCATTCTCTTCCTCTGGCGTGATTAACTGCCCTTGAGAAAGAAACTGGCGACCTGTGATATGCTCGATGATGTTGATAGCTTCGATAATACCCTGTGTGATATCGCTTTGTGGAGGAAGGATGGTTGTTGGTGCTTCCCCACGTGCCATAAGACGATACTGGCCCTCAACAAGTCCAAACAGCGAGACCTTGGTAAAGACGCTACCGCAGTCTGCAACCAATAGTGAATTAGCAGAAGCCATATTCTGATTCTGTGTTGGTGCTTCTTGCATGTCTTGCGCCTGCTCTCTCCCTGTATGAGGTTGAGTATACATCTTCACTGTCCTTTTGCTTTCTTACTAGCTAGCTACGGAAAAAGAAATTGCGGATGGCCTCAAAGATACCACCCTTTTTCGCTTGTTTCTCACCCTGTGCGCTAGGCATTTGCATCATGCCTTGATTTTGTTGCTGCCCCATGCTAGGATAATTTCCTTGTCCAGGTTGCATACCATTGGGATACCCTTGTCCGTAGTTCTGCTGCCCCTGTTGACCAGGAGTATATGTTTGTGGATTGTATGGTACAGCTTGTGGCTGGTTGGGCGGTATAACGTTGCCACCCATTGGCTGCTGTCCACCGGGATATGCAGGTGGATAGCTCTGTTGTTGCTGCGCTGGATATTGTGGTGCATTTGAAGCGACACCAAGCATAGAGGCAAAGACGTTTGCCGCGACCTCGCTCCCTTCATTTGTACCAACCTCGCCGCGTGGACGACTGGGAACACGCATGTTTTCCATGCGTGGAGGCTGTGTGTTGTAGTTGGGAGCAATATTTTGTCCAGCATATTGGCCTCCCACTTGTTGTCCCTGTTGCTCTTCAGCTACCGAGCGTAGCCATTCGGGAAGCGCGTTCACATCAATAAGCGATCCCATAGAAAGAGTGCCACCTTGACTTTGGGCCGAAGCGTTTGAAGCAGGCGGATATGCTTGTTGTTGTGGCATTTGCCAGGATGGTGCAGATGGCTGTTGTGGTGCTTGCCATGCTGGTTGTTGCTCTTGACCCCCACGTTCGCCCTCACGCATCCAGGAGGGAAGTGCATTCATATCAAGGAGGGAAGAAGCCGCAAAACCTGCTTGTCCCGTTGACCCATTACCTGTCTGATTGGTATTTTGATAGGGGGCTTGCTGTTGTGCAGGAGGTGTGAAACTCTGATTGTCGTTCTGTCGCATCCAGTCGGGCAGAGCTTGCTGATCTATCAACTGCTGCGCGGAAAAGCCTTGCGCGGGCAATGCTGGTTGCGTTTGCGGCTTCTGTTGCGGTATAGGTGATGAAGATGAGGGTTGCATCGTTTTCATCCAATCAGGCATAAACTCTGGTTGTACCAGACTGGACGCTGAGATGTTCTGCTGCGGTGGTTGCGGTCCCTCCGGCTGCATCCAAGACGGCAAGGCATTTGCGTCGATAAGTGAGTTGGCAGAAATGTTCCTGCCAGGTGCATACCCCTCGTCCGTATTTGGAGCGGACGAGGCAGCAGAGCGCATAGATGGATATGAGCTAGAGTTGCGGTCGTCGTTTGGACGATTGGGCTGCATCCAACTTGGCACCATGCCTTCCTCATGCATATCTTCAGGAGAAAAACTCTTTGGGGGGGCGGCAGGGTGATCACCTGCGCGCAACGACTCTAGCCACGCTGGTAGCACTGGCTGGTCCTGTGTATTCGTTCGTTGACCCAAGCCGCTCTCAGTATTGACCACAGGCAGCGGTGCCATACAATTCTGGCAATCTCTTACAGTATCAGGATTTGTCATTCCACAATTCACACACTTAATCACGTTTGCTCCTCGCTTTCGCCGTTCCTCGACTCATAGCAAAAATTCCTTAGAGACCGCTTGGGCCAACAGTCTGAATAGCAGAGAGTATAATACTCTTCTTTAAGAACAACTTGACAACAATGTTATCTACACGATAAAACATGTTGATATGATACAATATGCATACTATAACACACCTAAAAGTACTATATGTAGAGAGTGCAGGAGTTAGCTATGAGCGAACAGGGCCAGAACACCCCTCGCGGTCAGGACGCCAAAAGGCCACCATCCACATTACGCCTTACACTTCCACTTCCTCCTAGCATCAATGAGCAATATGCCACCGTTGACGGACACCGCGTCAGTACAGTTGTTGCACGCCGTTTCAAGCAGCAGGTACGCGACCTGTTACGCACGCTTGAACGGCAAGGGCACGTTCATGATGAACTACTGAATTCCTTCCGTCAAAGCTATCTCGCGCTATCGCTCGATTTTTATTTCTCAACACCATTAAAACGAGACCTTGACGGTGGACTAAAAATCACACAGGACGCTCTCTGTGAAGGACTCGGACTCAACGACAATCGTGTCGTAGATATCCACTTGAGCAAACACATTGACCCACTACACCCCCACCTATACGTAGAAATCGAAGCCATCAGCGATTGGCAGTTCGACAAAGAGTATGTTCTCCTATAAAATAGAACTGTTATTATCTAAGTTCTGTAACAAAAATATATCCGATTCCTATAAGGTTTTCATCCATGATACAATCATTCACAAGAAAAACACAACAACGCACACTTATGGGGTTACTTTTGAGCAGTGGCGTTGCTCTTCTCGCCTATCGGAGACGCTCCCTTACGCGTAGTGGAGTCGCGGGAGCGATTCTTACAGGAACAACCACAGTTGGTTTTGGTGGTTGGTCGTGGGGACTCTCGCTCATCTTCTTTTTTGTCTCATCAAGCTTCCTCTCGCATTTTCGTGAACACGACAAGGCCGCAGTTGCCGAAGACAAATTTAGCAAAGGCTCGGAACGCGATATTATGCAAGTTGCCGCCAACGGTGGAATCGCAACCCTGCTAGCACTATGGTATGGGCTAAGTACATCGTCCACAGTACGTAGCATATGTGAAGCTGGATATATTGGCGCATTCGCTACAGCCACCGCCGACACATGGGCGACAGAACTTGGCACACTTAGCACACAACCTCCACGTCTCATCACAACCGGAGAACGCACTACACCTGGCACTTCTGGTGGTATCACCATAGCAGGTACAAGTGCGGCTACGGCTGGTGCAACTGCGTTGGGACTCTTCTACGCGTTACTACGAGGACAACGCTATTTCACGTTCTCTCTCATCGCGCTACTTAGTGGACTAACCGGAAGCCTATTTGATAGTTTTTTGGGTGCAACAGTGCAAGCGATGTACTACTGTCCCGTTTGCAAAAAAGAGACCGAGCGACACATTCACAGTTGTGGAACACCTACGCTACCATTGCGCGGTATCGCATGGATGAACAATGACGTAGTAAATTTCCTGACAACTGCCTTTGGTGCGGTAGTTGCAATGAGTGCGAATACGCTTGTACGTCGGTTGTAGTAGCCTACCAATCTTCGATTGACGCTTTTCGTAGGGACCTGATTGATCGCGTCCGCTGCACGAGCGAAGCAATGTGCAGTCCTCATCATGCACCCTTTCTTGCGCGAGATCATGCAAGAACGGGTGCGGATGGAACTCGCCCTATGAATTGGGCGAGGACGCCATCAATGTGGTCCCTACGAAATTTATTATATCAAGGTTAGCAGACCACTACCCGTATCCGTACTACCTTGTTAAACAGGATCATCAGACCCGTACAGGAAATTTTCGACTAATCCTCGTTCAGACGCAGAGCTTGGCTCAGCACGGCCTGTGTGGTAACGCGCACCATGATCGTCAACGCGATGGCATAGATGGCGACAAGGGCGAGCAGAAGCAAGGGCAACGATGATGGTACAACAATCTGTGCTGCCAATGCGGACTGTAATGCAAAAAACTGTTGGCTATTTAGATTCGAGTCAAGGTTCGTAAAGGTCAGGGCAGGAATGACAGACACAATGAGCAATGTTCCAAAACTTCCACCCAGCAAAATGCCCGTTCCATAGACAACTGCCTGCTCCCACGTTAACATACTCGCCACTTGCCGCGTCGTAATACCGAGTGCGCGCAATAGGGCAAAGCTGGTCAGGCGCGTATAGGCACTTAACCATGAAGTGAGCAAATCGCCGATCAACGCAAGTAAAAGTGTGGCGATGGTTCCAAGCCCAAGCACTCCTATAAGAATGACATAAAGAGGATCAGATTGCAGCGTAGCCAGCAGCAAACGTCGGTCAACAAGCAGTGTTATACGATATTGAGGACTGTTGAGAGCGTTTCGCGCGCTTGTAATTGAACCTGCATCATCATATGTATGTAACCAGACCTGATTAATGGGCGGCATAGAAATTGGACCAACGTGATCTTTATTTTGTTGCCCTTTTAGTACTACAACATGAGCATAGGTTTGGTAATCGACAAGCACAGCCCCTTGTGTGGAAATGTTGTTATTTCCTGTCACAATATGATCTTTAGTGGTTGGAATGTAGTCTACGACACCGATAATCGTACAATGAATAACTTGCGCCGGATCATTGTTGAGTATGGCGGTGAAGGACGAGCCAACATGTAGCAAGAGTTTAGTGAGAGTAACCTGATCGACGATTGCGGGTATTGGATCATCAGGACCAGCAACAGTGGGTCGTAGCGCAACAAGTTTTGACAGGAGTGGACGAGCATACTGGTAGGCTTGTGGCGAGGGCCAGAGGACAGTATTGCCAAAGCTTACAGGATCAACTCCACTAATGCTCATTGTAATATCAGCACCACCTCCTAGTCCGTGTACGACGCTCCCAGCACTCGCATGCTGTACGCCAGGAATAGACTGATACTGATTGAGTACCTGTGACAAACTCGCGTTCTTATCAGAAGAGAGAAGGCCAGCACTGATATCGGCACCCGTCTCATAGTTGACAATCTCCTGGATATGTTGTGCCTCCGTTGCGTTATAGACTAGCGTGAAGAGTGCAAACGAGATTGCAAGCGCGAGTAGTGCGGTAAGACGCAATGATTGACGTGGAGAGCGCGCAAGTTGTGCAAAGGCAAGCAGCGAAACGGCACTCCTGCCTCGTGCCGCGAGATAGCCACCCCATTGTAAGAGCAGAGGAAAGAGACGTAGAAACAAGAATAGAAACCCGATAATAAGAAAGAAGGGTGCGATAATCGTCAAAGGCGTCGCCAGAAGCACCTGTGCATCGCTCGAAAGCACATTACCAACGCTTGTCACGTATAACGAGAGACCATAGCCAACAAGCGCAATTATGCCAGCGATAATATCAAGGTTGAGACGTTGCCATAAAGGTTGCTTGCTAGTGCGTGCTGCTGTCCGGCGGAGCGAGAGAATATCCATACGCGCAACAAAAAAGAGCGATATACTCATTGTGATAAGCGCAACCAGCAAAACGCCAAGTGCATACCATATTGCGCCCAGTGTAGCCAAGAATGGATTACGAGTAAGCACATCGAGAGCGTCAAAGGAGGAAGCAGGAAGGACACGCTGTGCCAGTAAAAGCGTTGTCGCCGTGGCTAGTGGAAGTCCTATCACAAGACCAACGATGCTCAAAACAGCAGCTTGTAGAAACAGTATTCCAAAGACTTGTCTCCGACTCGCTCCTCGACTCCGCAATAGGGCAAGTGTATCTGTTTGACGATCAACCAGCACAGAGGTCATCAGGCTAACAAAAAACAGAATGAGTGCGACACTCAGGACTCCAAAGACGCTAATAGGAATTCGTGCCACGTCGATGCGACTGCGAAACAACTCCAGAACACTAGGATTGTTATCGCTGCTCAGCAGGTTTGTGGTGAGATTGACCCGAATAAGGTAAGGAAATGTGGCTGAATTATCATTTTCGCCGTATTCTAAACTGCCGTATAAACTCGTCACAGTGGAATGAAGTGCGGCAAGACGTGTAATAAAATCGTCGAGATTGTTTATCGTCACTCGTGAAGCATCCAGACGATAATACCAGAGGAACGTAACGCCATTAATAGAGGGGGAGAGCATTCCATCTGCCGCAGACAGAGGTGCTACATGGTCGAACAGAGCAAGCAAGGCATTATATGGAGCAAGCAAAGTATATTGGTATACCGTCGAGGTACCCTCATTGACCTGCGAAACAGGATTAAAATCGTTGCCATGCCAGTAGTCAGCATTTTTAGATGTCACCTCAACTAGCCCAACCAGATGCGCTGTGATTTGCTGTTTAGCTGTTCCGCTGGCCGTACCATATTGTAACAGTAGTGGAAATGTAGAACCTACATGTAGCCCTAAACGCTTCGCCGAAGCAGGTGTCATCACCATCTCAATCTCGGTCGCAGATGACTTTATCGTTTGTGCGATCCTGCCTTGTACGACAACGAGATGTGGAGCGGCTTGCTCCATAGAGGTGCCATAAACAATTGTAGTTGTGGGTTGTTTCAATGAAGCAAAGGAAAAGTCCTCGCTCAATAGAGCCGACTGCTCAAGAGAAATAGCGTTTCCCAAACTGCTATAAAAAAGAGGATCAAATTGATTCTTCACAGTAGAGGCAATTCCAGTAGAGGCAGCTTCTGTTGAGGTGCTCAAGTTCATTTCTGTATTTTCCGGTGTTGCCCTGAGCGTACTACGCAAGCCAGAGGTTGCCATCACTGTAGAGAAGAGGGGGATAGCAGAGGCTACCACGACCGCAACAACAATACCAAACGCGATAACAAGCAGCAAGAACCATGTTGAGCGTAAACGCCAGGATGCCATTGTGAGCAAGGCCGATATTGGAACACGTTCGTCTCTTCGTCTCTGCGACTGTAATGTGCCAGGCATACGTTTCTCATTTCTAGCTACTTGGTCTTCTATCGACAGCGCGAGTTGAACTTCATCATAACAAAAATATGTTGTTCGGGTCTGATTTTATCACACCCTTTTGCTATCGAAAATGTAGGTTGCTAAAAGGATGTGATAATGCAGCTTTCCGAATGAATGGATTTCGTAGGGACCCGATTGATCGCGTCCGCTGCACGAGCGAAGCAATGTGCAGTCCTCATCATGCACCCGTTCTTGCGCGAGATCACGCAAGAACGGGTGCGGATGGAACTCGCCCAATGAATTGGGCTGGGACGCCATAAATGTGGTCCCTACGAAATCCGCCAATCGAAGATTGGTAGACTGCTACACAAATCCGTCCTCTTTTATGAAACAGGATCATCAGACCCGTACAGACATTAAATCCTATGACATTACTTTTGGTATGATAGTCCCCCTAAAATTGACGTGCTACGTTCTCTTTAGTAGACTCGTTCAAATGTAAATGATTGTCCAATGTAGTGTAGTTATGAGGTAGGTCAATGCCACAGTTCCGTTCTCTTCCATCCATAGAGCGCGATGTAGCCGACTCGATGGAAGGGTCAGAAGCTTTTCTTGCTTCCCAGACGCCCATTACATCATCACTCGTTCCTAATCAATATACGGACCAGATTAGAATCGATCAACTTTCTCCAGTTCCACAACCGTTGCATGATATACGTACAACACAATCGTTGGTCTCGGCACTACAGGCCGCAACGTTCTCACCTAAGCGCACGGATCAACTGGTCGTTATTCCTGGCACACGCACACGATTATTGCCGGAGTCGCAGATGGCTCAGGTGCCAGCACGCCGCATGCGTAAACGCATACGTCACGGTATCGCCCTCGGTACCATCCTCTTTGTGTTGATACTAACCATGATTACACTTGCCCCACTCGATGGAGGTCAAAGCACATTTCACGCCTTTGATGGGGCCGTCAAATGGGCTAATGCACAGCAACAAAACTGGAATATTTTGGCACATACTGATACTACAAATACACAAAGCACTGTTCCTCCTATTGCAACCGTTGCAGGTAACGCACCCCCTATCACACTACCTACCAGCCAATATGTCGCAATAGCGCGTCAAGATGCGCTCAACGCCGGTATTCCACCGGACTATTTTGTGCGTCAAATCTACGCCGAAAGCGGCTTTGATCCAAACGCGTCTTCACCTGCTGGTGCTGTCGGCATCGCTCAGTTCGAGCCTGGGACGGCCGCAGGTTTAGGGATTAATCCTTATGACCCAATACAAGCATTAAGCGGTGCTGCACGTCTCATGGCCTCGTATGCAATACAATATAATGGCGATTATGCGAAAGCCCTTGCCGCTTATAACGCGGGTGGCGGCAACCTTCAGTATGCTGTAAGTACTTGTGGTGCTGGTTGGCTCAATTGTGTACCAGCAGAAACACAGAACTATATTTATAAAATAATGGGCATCTAATTTAGAGGTAAAAACACAAGAGAAACCCTCGCTTCGCGCTGGCGCGAAGCGAGGGTTTCTCTTGTGTTTCTTTCATCCTTGACTTTTGGCATAGCATAACGTACAATTTTGATATATCCATATGGAGATATGAATTGATATAGCGCACGATGTATCGCGCCCACCGTGCTGGGTCATTGTCAAGGAGTAACATTCATGTCTACACCGACATTACAGAGCGAGGAAGCCCTGTTAACGCGTATTCACAAACAGCAACTCGTCGAGTCTGTTGAGCATATGAGTCCTATCTATCTGGAAGGAATCAAGCGTATCCTCACCGTCTCTGCCGATACAGAATTGATTAGTGCGCCTGCGTATTATAATGCTGCCACACATGCACCTTCTCTCAACGCCTTCGGCTCCGCTATCTCCATTTTACAGGACGAAATGGGCCATGCCCACATCGCCTATCGCCTTATGCGAGACCTGGGTGTTGATACCGAGAAGTTGATTTTCGAGCGTGCTCCACGCGATTTCAAATACCCCTATGCTTTTGACATCCCCCTCGATAGCTGGGTCGAACTCATCGTCGCCAACGCATTTTATGACCGTGCAGGGTACACCCTCCTCGGCGATGTCTATCAGAGCACAACCTTCGGTCCCTGGAAACGCGCCTTAGTCAAGGTCGATAAAGAGGAAACCTTTCACTTACGGCATGGCGAGCAAGGCATGCGTAAAATAAACAAGGACCGTAGTGGACATGAGGCACTTCAGCAAGCTGTAAATTGGATGTTTTTGCTAACCGTCGAATGGTTTGGTTTGCCCGATGACCAGAAAAAGCATAGCGAACAACTTGATTATGGCTTCAAGGGTCATAGCAATGACGAATTGCGCCAAATCTGGTTGTCAACCGCTGTGCCACTGTGTAACGAGTTACAGATTGACGTACCTGCACACTACGACGATGAGCAGAAAAAATATATCATTGATTGCGCCTTTCCTGCACATTTCGACGCCAAAGCGAAACGCTGGATGCTTGAAGATGGTCCTTGCACCTGGGTTGATGTGATGAAGCGTTGGAAGGCGCGTGGCCCCAAGAATGAAGAGTTTGTCACGATGCTTCAGCGTGGCAAAAAAGATATGCTGCGCCAGTTGGAGCAAGAAAACTAAGGGGATGAGCAGCATGACCACAACTTACCCTTCCCTGGAAACACATACGCAGGAAGATACATCATGTCCAGCCCTCTGGGATGCCTTACGCGATGTGATGGACCCTGAACTGCCAATCAGCGTTGTGGATATGGGCCTGATTGTCGCGCTCACACAACGCGATGGCGTCGTCAATCTCAAACTCACCTTCACCGCGATGGGCTGTCCCGCTATGGAATTTATCATGGATGATATCCGCGACCGCCTGTTACAAGAGGATGGAGTGCGCGAGGTCAATATCGATATCGTGTGGGAACCTGTATGGACCAAGGCGCGACTGAGCGAAGAAGGCATCGACATTATGCGCTCATGGGGAGTCTCGGCATGAACGAAACCTCTGTAGGGACCAACTCATCGCGTCCTGTTCCCACAACTGATATTGTATGGCACGTCTATGCGCGTCGCAAATATGAAGAACCATTGCACGAAATCGGCAATGTCATGGCAGATGATGTTGAGTTGGCAAAGGTCTACGCACGGAGCATCTACGACGAGTTTAGTTGGGTTGAAATGGTGATTATCCCACGCAACAGTATCGTCACGGTGATTAGCTCATAAGAACAAAAATGTCATGCACGGATGTGATAATCGTGTTTCACAAAAGGGGACCTGTGTAGGGACCGCTTGATCGCGTCCTCGTCCCCTATCGAGCAAGAACGGGGGTATGGAAAACGGTTCAATCAATGCCAACATCCCTATTGGTAACGAGGACGCGATCAAGCGGTCCCTACAACAGATATCCTTATGAAATTGTTAAACACAAACATCACACCTGTATAGAGGAATACACATTATGAATAATACAACACGTGTACGTATCGACAACGTTGCGCTCTTCGCTATCCTATCCTCGTTAGCGGATAACAAGCAAGCGGTAGGACGGCGGTATGCGTACTGGTGCAATGGCGCACCTGCGTTGGAAGCCGCCGTTGCTGCTGCCGCCATGACACAGGATGAGCTGGGTCATGCTCGTACTCTTTACCCACTTCTGGATGATTTTGTACAGGCCGAGACTGATCCTATGCAAGTGGAGCCGGAGACGCGCACGTTACACTATCATCTCGCTTTCCTGGATAAAGACTTCGAGGGCTGGTCGGATTTTGTCGCCACAAATTTTCTGTTCGATACCGCCCTCACCACTCTTTTTGAGGCCGCGCAAAACTCAACGTATGAACCATTGCGTCAACGCGCACGAAAGATTTTGCAAGAGGAACGTATTCACCTGATGCATGCTGAGGGCTGGGTACGACGCCTCAGTAAAGCTGGTGGTGCCGTAAAAAGAACACTTGCCACCTCGTTAAACTCTTTATGGAACGAAACACTCTGCTGGTTCGGTCCCAGTGACGATGCCATCATGCAACAACTGTATCAAGAAGGTGTCTTCGACGCCACACCCGACGAACTACGGAGCCGTTACCTGCACAAAATTATGCCCATACTCACTCACACAGGGTTTACCGTTCCCGCCATGTTCAATGAAACAACCCAGCAATGGGAACTCACCGAGGCACTACCCTGGCAACGATGGGACAGCGTAGGAAGACGATTATCTGTATTGGTGTGATGATTGTGTTTAACAATTTCATAAGGATACGCTGATTGTAGGGACCGCTTGATCGCGTCCTCGTTGCAAAGTGTGATGTTGACATTGATTGAACTGTTTTCCATATCTCCGTTCTTGCTCGATAGGGGACAAGGACGCGATCAAGCGGTCCCTACACAGGTCCCCTTTTGTGAAACACGAACATCACACTCGTACAACAATAAAACTTGCACAATAATAGAGAACAAGGATGAATGGATATGCGATATAATGCGAACGAAGTGGAGACACAGGGGAAACAGATTTCCTGCCCCTATTGTACCTCGCAGAAGACAGAACTTTTATCACTGTTCGGCCAGCAATTGCTGACTGTGCAGTATTATTGTAACGCTTGTCATACGCCGTTTGAATGTATCAAGGATGACGAAGTCCTTAACGACTACGCAGCACGAAAGGAATGCTAAGCATGACAACCACCACAGAGCGAACACTGGTAAACTACACCGTAACCGAGGGTATCGCGGTCATCGAACTGACAAACGCACCCGCCAACACGTACAGTTATGAGATGATGCAACAACTCGACCATGCCATCTTGCAAGCACGGTTCGATGAGAGCGTTCATGTACTGGTGTTGCGTGGAGCAGGCGAAAAGTTTTTCTGCGCTGGAGCCGAAATCAGTATGCTTAATACTGTTACTCCCACCTTCAAGTATTATTTCTGTCTTCATGCCAATGAGACGCTAACACGGCTTGAGCAAACGCCCAAGCTTGTAATTGCCGCACTTAATGGACATACGGTTGGTGGTGGCTTAGAGATCGCGCTGGCCTGTGATATTCGTATCGCACGACGTGGAGCAGGCAAGGTTGGTTTGCCAGAGGTTAACCTCGGTGTCATGGCTGGCACAGGTGGCACACAGCGTATGGCACGCGCACTACCCAAGAATAAGGCTATCGAGTTAATGACTGAGGGCCGCTTGTTTAGTTTTGAAGACGCTCTACAACTCGACCTGATTAACTACATCTATGAGCCTGAGAACTATTGGGATCAGGTCATGACTTACGCTAAAAGCTTCTGTCCCCCCAATCGTGCTTCCAAAACGGTTGGACGTATTAAACGTTCCGTCCAATCCGGTTCAGAAATGGCCTTCTCCGAGTCGCTTGCCCTTGAGCGAGAGTTGCAACAACTCTGCTTCCAAAGCGAAGATGCGAAAGAAGGTATCTCTGCCTCCATTGAAAAGCGCAAAGGTAGTTTTGCAGGAAAGTAAAGAAAAGAAGACTGAGGGGCTGAGAGGTGCTTTGTACCTCTCAGCCCCTCAGTCTTCTTTTCTTTAGGGGAAATACAACTACGCATAGACGTGTATTGTAACCTTTATCAAACACCATTCGTGTTTCCTGACGCATCCGATATTTTTTGGGAGAGCATGAATGACAAACGAACCAAATTACTCGTCTACTGAGATTACACTTGAGCCATCTCGTCGAAAAGCAGCGTTGAGACCGGCGTTTTGGACGGGGATATTGCTAGGGATAGGCATTGCAGCATTCTTAGATGAAACGCTCTTGCATCAATTGTTGCAATGGCATACCTTCTACTGGAACACGGATCAGCATGGACGTCTTCTCAGCGACGGATTATTTCATGCCTTTAGTACGTTGCTCCTTCTGTGGGGTGCTTTTCGGCTCTGGCGTAATCGTGAAAGTTGGTCTCTACCTTTTCGTCCCGCTATTGTTGCGGCTATTATAATTGGAGCAGGAGGCTTCAATCTGTATGATGGTGTCATTCAGCACGCTATTCTTCATCTCCATATCGTCAACGAACTCGTGTGTAGCTCAGTTGCGAGCCGTCGAGAAACGTTTTTGGGAATGTGCTATAACGATCTCCCTTATGAAGCCGTCTTTGATGGCATTGCGCTTGTCCTGCTTGTGATAGGCATAAGTTGGTGGCGGCGAGTGAGCAAAGACGCTGTGTAATATCAGAGACGTTTAAATCCAATAACCGCAAAAACAATACCTAAGCAGAGAAAGCCAATACTTGCGACAAGCACACAAAGAGGTCCTAGTGTATCAATAAGAGCACCTCTTTGTTTCAAAAGACTTTCTCCACTCCATAATCCCCCTAGGATGCTTCCACTTATATACGTCATACTGGCAAGAAATAGGAGCAGAGGTGGTTGCAGAACACCGAAGAAAGAGTAGAGGACGCTCAACAACATACTTAGAGGCATACCCGCAAAAAACCAGATGGTGAGGACAGGACGTAGGAAGGTCATAAAACGTTTGTCTCTCTGTTTATCCTGTAGTAAATATGGCATACTTATTTCTGTAGCCTTTCTGCGTCTCTGTTCAAACGACGATACCGTAGAACCACAATGAGAGTGACCACCACCACCGCAACGGCACCAATATAGTGAAGAGCATCAATCGCCCTATTCAAAAGCGAATATTGCTGTTGTGTAAGATTGAAGGGAGGTGGGTAGAGACCCGTGATAATAAAGCGCGGATGACCGCCGACCGTGATTGTTGTAATAACTTGACGTGATGAAACGTCGAGCATTGCGATAGTTCCATTTGCCAACGCGACCATGCCAAGCTGTCCATCGCTCGTAATAGCAATTGATTGTGGAATGGCATCAAAATGTAGCACTCGGCTCGGCTCACGTCGATGTATTGCCTCCCCTACAGTTACGGGTGCGAGAACGTCAATTCCATGCTCTTGCATATTCGGCACATAGACCTCGCCAGTTGTCGCGTCGTAGTCCATTGGGCCAAAACTCTTTCCCGTCACAAGAGGTGGTGAGATGTGATAGGTGTTTTCGTCAACCGCCACAACACTACCTTGTTGTGTCGTGACATAAACGGTGTTGCCAGTTGGAATACACAGAAAGCGTGGGCCTTGCGGAAATGGTAAGCTGGTAAGCATATTACCATGCATATCAAAGACGGATAGCTCATTCAAACTGGCAATCCAGAGGCGCGTAGCTGTATTAGCAGTACCGCTTGCGTTTGCAAGTGCAAGCCCATAGATTGCACCTTGTAAAGAGTCTGTACGTAAAACAGCACACGTCGTGGCGTTAAGAGCGGTAACATGAGAAGAGGCATTACCCGCCACATATAAAATATTTTGCGCCGAGTCTATTGCAAGCAGTGTCGGGTTCCCATTCACATGAGCGGTACAAACAACTTGCTTTGTTTTAGACGCAATGACAGTTACCTGTTCGAGAGTAGATTGGGCGACATAGAGCAAGCGACCGTCGAGACTAAGGAGAACGGTAGAAGGGTCTCCTTTCACAGTGAGCGTAGTAGCGACCTTGCGTTGTGCAATGTCGATTACAGACACTCCCTGACCACCGCCAGCGATATAAGCGAGGTTGGGAGCACCGCCATCTGCATGGACGGGAGACGAGGCAAGGAAAAGAAAGGGAATAAAAGCACAGCAGAGAAAGAGGACGAATAGTATCTTCCTGATGATATCCTGCATACCCACTCCACGCTCCTTCATTTATTTTACGTTTACTAGAAGGTACACGTCAGCATCTTGCAAGAAAGTGACGACGGGAACTTTTTCCCATTAATAAACGTCTTGACTAGGAAGAAAAGAACATACTACATTCTACGACGTAGCGTAAAGATATCAAAGGAGTTTAATAATGCGTATCGTGCATACTATAACAAATACAAAGCGATCATTTGCATCATTTTTTCTCGCTCTTACCTTGCTTGCGTTGACCTGTATCGTTGTGGCCTGTGGCACAAACACAGGTACAGGAACGACTACTGGAGGTGGAAGTAATTCCCCCAATCCCTCACCTACGGCAGTGAAGGGTTATGGAACAGCACAGGGTTGTCCTAGCGATTTTGTGGTGAGCACTGCTCCTTCGGCAGCGAACGTGATAGTGAAGCCAAGCCAGACAAACTCGGCAATCACAGCACATGTTGGGGATGTGGTAGAGATTCGCCTCCCCTTTGGTCAACGCTGGACAGGTCCTACTGCATCGAAGGGCGGTCTTGAAATTCAACAACCTGCTGGCTATGCATGGAAGACCGACAACGTATGTATATGGCGCTTTACCGCCAAAACTGCTGGTACAACCGATCTTGAATTTCAAGAGCAGGCATTGTGCAAAAAGGGTCAACTCTGTCCCATGTATATCGCGGAAGTCCCCTTCGCTATCACTGTGAAATAATGTAGAGGTGAAGAGCGTGAAGTAGGGGCATCGCAGACACTGCGATGCCCCTACTTCACGCTCTTCACCTCTATTCTCTTGAGCAAATCATGATGTTTTCGTAACAAATCACTCATACCTTTGAGCTACACTAAGCATAGCAAATGAAAATACATATGTTAAAAAACATGTATATATGCTTAAAATATGAAGGAGAATATAGTATGTTCTGCTCAAAGTGTAGCACTCGTGTACAGGATGGCGACTACTTTTGTAAAAACTGTGGTGCCTCACTACAAGCGGTTGGAGGTGTTACACAAAACGCTCCAATGCTTCCAGTACAGCATAGACCATTATCGCCAAATACACCCCATCGCCCTTGCCAAGGAGGTTGGAGTAAGAATCCTTATAGAGATCAAATCGCACAGCTACGTTTGCAGTTGAAAGAGTTGAGAATGCAGTTACGCGAGATACAAAGCCAGATCGCAGGAACACGCTCGAACTACTTTGAGATCGATTCGTTTATGCAGCGTGGCTTGTTTCATGATATTGGTCGCATGATTGAGGGAACACAACTTTTTAGTCCTTATCAACAGCGCAAGCAATTGCAGGAGCAGATTTTGCAACTCGAACGCCAGTTGCTTCCATTAGAGCAAGCACAAGAGCAGTGGAGACGACAGCAGCAGCAAAATAATGAGGTGTACGTGCAATCGGATGTCATATAACGTAATGTCTATACAGAATAATCAGGGAGACCACACGGGTCTCCCTGATTATTGCTTACATTGTTTGTGCTTGAGCTACATTGAGACGCTTGTAACGACCAGCGACCATTTCACCAATGCCGATGGCGATAAGTCCAATTAAGAGATGAATGACTTTGACAATGGGATTGATGTCTTGACATGCCAATTTGTGAACCCCCAACACCAAGCACAATCAGACCCCATGCAATAGGGAGTAACGCGAAACGCCAATTTCCAGCTCTTGCCCGACCAAACAGAAAGCCCAGGACCCACAGTGATAATGTGACAAGAATACCCAGCGTGATATGCACAGGGACAAGCCCGTCAAATGCACTGTTCCCTGTCCAAAACAGAATGCCAAGAATGAGTGCGATGAGTGCGCTAATACGCAACACCCATTGTGTAATAGTTACGACCACGAAATCCTCCTACCAATGAAGAGACACAACGGGATGTGTACCCGTTGTGTCCTATTTTTTAACGAGACACATCAATATTGATTATAGAAGACTAGCGTGTAACCCGCAAGGTCTATTAGGACAGGACAGCATCTCTAGCACGACCTACTCGTAGACGGCAGGCCAGAACCTATTAATTGCAACTTCCCAACCTGGAAAAAGCTCAGGGATAGTTAAAATATCATCATTTTGAAGCGTCGTTTTCTGCGAAATGACTTCTTCGTCATCGGTAGTCATTCCAGCATTACGGTAGATAGAGACAACTCTTTTATCAGGATCAATCAGAATACCAACCTGAACACCTTGTCGTAGAAAGAGAGCGATTTTGTCTTCTATTGCACGAATGCGATCACTGGCTCGACTTGATCTCGACGATCAGTTCAGGAACTACTGAAAGATATGAACGAGTACTTCGCTTGAGTCGTGTCCGCGACACAAACGAAACATCGGGAGAAAGCAAGTCGCCATTAGGAAACCGAAAACCAGCACTTGATTCCAGAACCCTCCCTAAGTTATGGCTATATACCCAAGTGGCTAGGAGCGAACCGAAGAGCAACCCCACTTCAGCTGAGCTATCATCTGCCGGACTCATAACAATCAGTTTCCCTTCTTTCCATTCGATCTGATTTTCGGGATAAAGGGCTTGTAATCTTTCGACATCTTGAAAGTCAATAGACATAACTGCCACCTTCCTTATGGATATGGAACAGGGCTTGTCTCCGATTTTTCACAACTCTATGCTATAAGCATTATACTGTTTAGATTACCTTTGTCAATGCTGATTTGAAGGTTGATGTTGAGGTACACCTTGTAGGGACCGATTGATCGCGTCCGTGTCGGCATGTACAATATTGGAGGGTGTGAAACGTTTTTTTCATCCTACAGACATGATACATGCCGACACGGACGCGATCAATCGGTCCCTACACCTATCCGTCCTCTTGTGTGAAACAGTATCATCACGTCCTCGTCGGCAGTGGATTGCCACGAGGACGCGATCAATCGGTCCCTACAAGGCGCGGTTCATCGTTTCCTTCACAACCGCTGCCAACGCCTTGATAAACAACGGCGAGGTGTTGAGCGACTCGATACGGGCAAACTGAATATCGTGCTCCTCGGCCTGTTCACGTGCGCCAACCTCGATATCATACAAAATCTCAAGGTGGTCGGCTAAGAACTGCACAGGAGCAATCAGGACGTGAGTTTGACCAGCTTTTTGTAGTTCAGGCATAACGTCGGCAAAGTCTGGTTTGAGCCATTCTTCAGGTGTATGACCCGCACTCTGGTAACAGAACATCCAACGGTCATCGGCTAAACCAATCATCTTAGCGACTGCCGCCGCCGTCTCTTTGAGATTATTGATATAGTCGGGTTCGCGGTCGATAACGGGTTTTGGCATGCTATGCGCCGTCAGTAACACAGGCACACTGTCCCGTATCTCTGCTGGAAAACGGTCAAGTGCTTGCTTGACGCGCTCAGCTAACGCCTGTAAAAAGTACGGCTGCATATGCCAGTCGCGTGAGATAGCCAGCTTCAGGTCGTCGCGGTGCAGGTCCTCTACCGCCTTTTCGAGCGTATTGATATACCCACGCATGATAATGGGCGAGTACTGTGGCGACATGATGATCCCAACCAGCCTTTGCGCGTCTGCGGTAATCTGTGGTGTCAGGTCCGCGATAAAGGGAGGCGAGAAGCGCATTCCAGCATTCACAGTGTAGGTTATGCCATCGGTGCTCTCGCTATTCAACTCTTCCTGTAGAGCCTCGGCCTGTTCGCGTGTGATACGCAACAGGGGCGAACCACCGATCAAAGCATAACGGCGGCGAAACTCCGTGACGATTTCCTCACTCGGTTCGCGCCCACCATAGACATTTTTGATATAGGTTGGAATATCGTCAAGCGTAGCTGGCGACCCATAGGTCATCAACATTACCGCCACATGTTGTTGTGTTGTTGTGGTCATTATAGTTTATCTTTCTTTGGGCAGAACAACGCCTATCAATAATTGTGTCACCTGTAGGGACCGATTGATCGCGTCCTCGTCGGCAATTGACCATGTTGGGAAATGCACAAACGGTTCAACAATTGCCGACATCGTATAATGCCGACGAGGACGCGATCAATCGGTCCCTATGGGGCGTTGTCGCATCCTTCAACGTTGTGCTATGCCGAGAGGGTGTGATATAGCAGACCCGTACAGGGATTATGAGCGGCGTGTCTCTTCGTGTACGGCATCAACTAGACGCTTTAACATATCGGGATTGGTAGGTGCGGGAACGCCGTGTCCGAGATTGAAGATGTGTCCTGGACGGTTATGAGTACGACGCAGAATGTCGCGCATACCCTCCTCAATCGTGGGCCAGTCGGTGAGCAACATAGCGGGGTCAAGGTTGCCTTGGATACCACGATCATAGCCGATTTGTGCCCATGCATCGTCGATATCCATACGCCAATCGACGCTCATAATATCGCCACCCGCCTCTTTCATATCGTCAATCAGGGCTGCGGCTCCCGTGCCAAAATGAATGGAGGGTGCGCCAGCACGTTTCACATCCTCAAAAATGCGTGTGACATAGGGCTTGACGAACTTCCTGTACGTGCTAGGACTAAGCATACCAACCCAACTATCAAACACCTGCACAACGTCCGCGCCAGCCTTGATTTGCGCCACAAGATAACGCGACACGACCTCTGTCAATTTGCTCATCAACGCATGCCATACTTCTGGCTGCCCATACATCATGCCTTTGGCAAGCGCATATTCGCGTGTGGGGCGACCCTCGATGATATAACAGGCAAGAGTGAAGGGTGAACCGGAGAAGCCAATTACAGCCTGTTTGCCCGCGAGTTCATGCTTGACCATGCGAATCGCTTGCATGATGTAGCCTGTTGACTCGTCGGCATCAATGATACGTAGTGCCTCTACGTCCTTCATCGTCCGTACCGGATTGTGGATAATTGGACCAACATCGGGACGCAGTTCAACCGAGATACCCATGCCTTCTAAAGGAACGACGATATCCGCAAGCAGAACGGCACCATCGACACCAAGGATTTGTACCGGCAGTAGCGTCACTTCGGTACACAGTTCCGGTGTCTTGGCAATGGTGAGAATGTCGTGTTTGTCACGTATCTTGCGATATTCTGCGAGGCTGCGGCCTGCCTGTCGCATAAACCAAACGGGGGTCGCATCAGGTTCGCGGAGGTTGCAAGCGTCCATGAAACGCGCTACGCCTGTGTGAGCAGGTAATGTCTGTTGTTGCATATGTATATGTTTCCTTTTAACGCAAATTTATAATATTTCGTACTGTGCTACTGCATATAATAGCGTGGATAGGGCAATATGACAACAGCAAATCTACGTAAATCTCTGTAGGTTTTGGACGTAATGAAGATTTATGAGATGTTACATACAGAAAAAACGGGTGCATAGGAGATGGCAAGGCATGCTCCTATACACCCGTTTTTTCTGTATGTACTCACCCTATCTGTGGTACAATAGCGTCGAATTTTATTCTATATCATGACTACCCTTTATTTTTTTGTGCGATGGATGGAGTTTCGCTAATGTTAGAACAAGAGAAAAAAGATATATTAACTGGTTTGAATGAGCCACAACGTCGGGCAGTCACAACGACACGCGGCCCCGTCCTGATACTCGCGGGACCGGGGAGCGGCAAGACACGCGCCATCACTCATCGCATCGCCTATATGGTGCAGGAAGAGCAGATTTCGCCGTGGCGCATCCTGGCAGTGACCTTTACCAATAAAGCGGCGAAAGAGATGCGCGAACGCCTGGAAAAATTGGTTGGTATCAACGAATCAAAGGAAATGACCATTGGCACCTTCCACGCCATTTGTGCCCGTGTGCTACGTATGGAGGCCGACTCGCTATTGCCAATGGGATTAAGCAAGTCGTTTGTGATTTTTGACACCGATGACCAGACCTCGCTTGTCAAACAAGCTATCAAGCAGTTGAGCCTCGACGAGAAACAATATAAGCCAAATGCGATACAGGCCAGCATCTCACGCGCAAAAAACGATATGCTTATTCCTGAGCAGATGTCGGAGCAGGCCACAAAGTATAGTGAAGAGGTCGCGGCGCGTGTCTATAAGGTCTACCAGAAGTTGCTGCGCGCCAACAACGGTGTTGACTTCGATGATCTCTTGATGCTTACCGAGCAATTATGGCGACGTGAACCCGATATTCTACAAAAGTATCAGCGTCGTTGGCAATATATTCATGTTGACGAGTTTCAGGATTGTAACCTGCCACAATACAAGCTCATTCGTCTGCTCGGTTATGGTACCGATGATCGACATTCGGGATTGGGCAATGTATGTGTTGTGGGCGATGATGATCAGATGATCTATACATGGCGTGGGGCAAGTGCTGAAAACGTGTTACGCTTCGAGCGCGATTTTCCAGAAGTCGAGACGATTATTCTCGACCAAAACTATCGCTCGACGCAAACCATTCTCGACGCGGCACAGGGAGTCGTCAAGCGCAACAGTTTCCGCAAAGACAAGAAGCTGTGGACTGAGCAGGGCAAAGGCGAAAAGGTTGTGCTCTACAGAGCGTTTAACGAGGAGGAAGAGGGACTCTTCACCGCACGTGAGGTATTACGCTTACTTGGGCGCGGCGATGTCGAGAAACGCAGCGATGTAGCAGTAATGTACCGCACCAACGCTCAATCGCGTGCCGTTGAAGAACAGTTTTTGCATCTCAACATTCCCTATAAAGTCATCGGCAGCCGTAAGTTCTACGAGCGCAAAGAAGTCAAGGACATGATTGCGTATTTACGCTTGCTTGCCAACCCTAATGATAATCTGAGTTTGCAGCGTATCATCAACGTGCCAAACCGTAAGATTGGTGCGCGTAGCCTCGGTGAACTGCAACAATGGGCCACATCGCAGAATATCTCGCTCTTTACTGGCGTACAACGCATCAACGAACACCCTACACTTGGTAAAGCGGCAAAGGTGGCGGTTGAGGGCTTTGGCAAATTGATTGCGGACCTCACAGAAGCGTTGCATGAACTTTCACTGCCCGAACTGGTTGATCGTATTGCTGAACGTAGTGGCTATGGACCAGAGTTGCGCGCCGTACCGGAAGAGGAGTTAGACCGCTGGGGCAACGTGCTTGAGTTGCGTCACGTCGCCGAGAATTATTCTGAGATCGAGACCAATGCCGCCCTTGAACTGTTCCTGGAAAACGTGGCCCTTGTTGGTGGTGCCGATACCGCGCAAACCAGCGAGGATGGTTCTCTTGTACGCGAAGAAAATAGCGACTCCGTGACGCTTATCACGCTCCACGCAGCAAAAGGGCTAGAGTTTCCTGTTGTGTTCATTGTTGGCATGGACGAGGGTTCGTTACCCCATTCGCGTTCAGTAGGCAAACCAGAGCAGCTTGAAGAGGAGCGGCGTCTGGCCTACGTTGGCTTCACACGTGCTATGAAACGTCTTTATCTTGTACGTGCCACACGCCGTTCGTTCTGGGGTGAGACACATACAACGGAACCGTCACGCTTCCTTGACGATATCCCCACCAACATCTTGCTCAGACAAAATGAAAAGAATGAACGTAGTGGTTCTGGTCTCTCTGTCAACGGCAATGCACGAACGGTACGGAAAACAGAGTGGGACGAGGACGACTACAACCAGGACCCTTACGGTGAAAATGAAGGTGGCAGAGTCTTTGGCAGCGGTATTGCTCCTAAAAGCACACCCAAGTGGACAGCCCCAACAACACAGAACACGAAAAGTTATTCATCGCCGCCCATCATTCCACCCTCGGTCTCGCCAAAGGGCAATTTCGCGCAACCTGCACGACCCACGAAACCAACGGAACCCCAGTTCAAAGCGGGTCAAAAAGTGCGTCACAGCCTTTTTGGAGAGGGTGTCATTCTCAAAAGCGAAATGGAGTCCGGTACCGAATTCGTCGAAGTGCAATTCCAGGGAAGACATGGCAAGAAACGTTTGAGCATGGATTTTGCGAAATTGGAGAAAATATAAAAGCTATGGTGTGTGCTGCCATATCCCTGTATGTAGGCAGCACACACCATAGCTTTTATGAAAGTGCCAGTGAGTCTCTTTGAAAAATCGCTATTGCTTCAAAGCTTTCTGAAAGCGGACTTGTGGCAAGAAGGCGATAGCCTTCGCGCTCTAGCAGGTCCAACGCTTCTCGTCCCGAACGAAAACGCTTTACTCTAGCGTTAAACACCTTGCCATTAGAAGCCGAGACAATTCTTCTAAAAAAGAGGTCTAAGTGCGGGTCCACAGAGAGAATATCTCGAATGCCCAACGCGCTCGCAGCCTTGATGAGAGTGCCAAGTGTATAGTGATTTTCAATATGTTCCATGACAAGAACAACGTTATCCATCGACTCGCCCAACTCTGGTGGTAGGGCGGCGACACCAATATAGGGAAAAATCCGCGATGTGTGCGTGATTTTCTTTAAAATGCCATCGGATACCGCGTAACAAGGAATGCCTTTGTGTATTAACTGAGCAATGAATGTGTCTTCGTGTGCAGCTACATCATAAAAAACATGCTCAATACTCATACGTGCTGCCAGCCCTCGTTCGATGTTTTCAGACCCTTCAAGCAGACACTTTTGGAGTGTTGCACGGCCAACGGCAGAGACAAGTACACGCGCCTCTACAATTCTTGGGTCTTTAATCGTCGTGATATGCTTAAAATCTATCATGTAGTGTCCTAACTCGTTTCTCGTAAAGGTGTTTTTATGGTTAACAAAATCACAAAACTATATCGACACGCAGGTAAGCTAATTGCGAAGATTGCGCCAAAGGACTGGCAAACAGCTTGGACGTTAGTCGAGATGGAAGATATTACTGGTTCTGTCATCTGCTTCTATCGTAGTATAGACGATGCAATTCAACCACCGCTAGGTGAACTACCCCTGGACCTCTATAATGATTTTCGCAATGTATGGCGTGTAACAAGACAGACTAACCCACCGAATATGTGGAGTTCCGTAACATTTATTCTGCAAAGAAACGGAACCTTCACTACAGAATACCGCTACGAACCTGTGCCAATTGAAGACGAGTTTGAGCGGCTTGAGGCGTGGAAACAAAAATACCACTTAGCATAACCTTATAAGAATATATCCTTTCTACTGTATCACAATACCTCATGCAATCTGGTATACTACACACAAGTCAAGCATACTATTGCTAGAGGAACATATTTATGCAACCACAACGAGAAAAATATAACTTATGGACCTCTGTTCTGCTCATCTTTATATTCGCGTTTGTGTTCGCCGTTCTTTGGTATGTGGGTGAGGGTTTATTGCAAACGGTAAAGGTCTGGCAGGCACCGGACCCCAAAGTAATCATACCTACGATGGTAATAGGAGTAGTACTTGCTCTCATAATTCGGGCTAGACGAAGAAATTAGAGTTAGTTAAAAGAAACAGTTCTCATGAAAATTGAACGCTTTACCGATAAGGCACGTCAGGCCGTGCATGATGCGTCAGAACTCGCACTACAGCACAATCACAGTCAAATAGAGACGGAGCACTTATTGGATGCCCTACTCAAACAAGAGGGGGGCGTGACACAGCAGGTCATTCAAAAAGCTAACGGCAGCTTATTGGCGGCACAGCGTCTTGTTGAGCGCGAGATAGAGCGTTTGCCGCGTGTCTTTGGTGCTATTGAACCAGGGATTTCGCCCCGTTTACGTGCCGTCCTTGAAAACGCGTGGACACAGATGAACAATTTTAAGGACGAATATCTGAGCGTCGAGCATATGCTGTTAGCCATGTTCGATAGCGAAGGTGTGGCACAGCAAGCCCTACAACTTGCTGGGCTAAGCCGTGACTCCGTGTTGAAAGCATTAACGAGCATCAGGGGGGCGCAACGTGTGGTCGATCAAGACCCGGAAGGCAAGTATCAAGCACTGGAACGCTACGGACGCAACCTCACAGAATTGGCGCAACAAGGCAAACTTGACCCCGTGATTGGACGCGACGAGGAGATACGCCGCGTGGTTCAAGTCCTGAGTCGGCGTACAAAAAACAATCCAGTGTTGATTGGCGAACCCGGTGTTGGCAAAACCGCGATTGTCGAGGGCTTAGCACAACGTATCGTACGCCGCGACATTCCCAAAACGCTGGCGGATAAGCAAGTGGTCACGCTCGACCTCGGCGCGTTAGTGGCTGGCGCGAAATACCGAGGCGAATTTGAGGAACGGCTTAAAGCTGTCCTCAAAGAGATCACTAGTTCCGATGGCGGTATCATTCTCTTTATCGACGAACTTCATACGCTCGTTGGTGCTGGCGCGGCGGAAGGCGCAATGGATGCATCGAACATGCTCAAGCCAATGCTAGCACGAGGCGAACTACATTGTATAGGCGCAACCACGCTTGACGAGTACCGCAAGTATATCGAGAAGGACGCCGCCCTTGAACGCCGCTTTCAACCCGTACTCGTCGAGCCACCTTCAGTTGAAGACACGATTAGCATTTTGCGTGGTCTGAAACAGCGGTATGAGGTGCATCATGGCGTCCGTATCCAGGATAGTGCATTGGTTGCCGCCGCTCTTCTCTCCAATCGCTATATCACCGAACGCTTCTTGCCCGATAAAGCGATTGATTTGGTTGATGAGGCCGCGAGCCATCGCCGTGTGGAACTTGATAGCACACCGAGCGAGCTTGACGCGCTGGATCGACGTGTGCGCCGCTTACAGGTTGAGCAGGAGGCATTGAAGAAAGAGACCGATCCCGCGAGCAAAGAGCGACGCGAACGTGTTGAACGCGAGGTTGCCAACCTCAATGAACAGTTGCATACAATGCGCCTTTCACTGGAGACCGAACGCGCACCTGTTGAAGAGATGCGCCGCTTGAAGCGCGAGTTAGATCAGGCTCAGACAGCATACGAACAGGCCGAACGCGCTGGCAACCTTGACGAAATGGCCCGACTCCACTACGGCGTTCTGCCAGAGATATTGCAACGCATTCAAGGCATGGAGTCGCAACTGACAAATATCAAGAGTGCCCGTATGCTCAAAGAAGAGGTTGACTCCGAAGATATCGCTGAGATCGTCTCAAAATGGACGCATATTCCCACCGAGCGACTTTTGGAAGCTGAGGTGCAACGCCTGCTGTTGATGGAGGACCGCCTACGCCAGCGCGTTGTGGGCCAGGATATCACACTGCAAACGGTGTCCGATGCTATTCGCCGTTCGCGTGCTGGCTTGCAAGACCCCAACCGTCCCCTCGCCAGCTTCCTTTTTCTAGGACCAACGGGAGTAGGCAAGACAGAACTTGCTCGCGCTTTAGCCGAATTTCTTTTTGACAACGAACAGGCACTGGTGCGTATCGACATGTCCGAGTACAACGAAAAGCATTCCGTCTCCCGTCTGATTGGTGCGCCCCCTGGCTATGTTGGCTATGATGAGGGAGGTCAACTCACGGAAGAGGTACGACGCCATCCCTACAGCGTCGTTTTACTGGATGAGATAGAGAAAGCCGCCCCAGAGATATTCAATGTCCTGTTGCAGTTGCTTGATGATGGTCGCCTGACAGATGGACAGGGCCGCACCGTCGATTTCAAGAACACCGTTATCATCATGACCAGCAATGTCGGCAATAGCTGGTTGCAAGAATTTGATGGTATGGACGAGGAAGCGATGCAACGCACGGCACGGCAGGAGCTGCGCGGTGAGGGCTTCCGACCTGAATTTATCAATCGCATCGACGAGGTAATCATCTTCCAACAAATCGGTCGTGAGCAGATGAAACGCATCGTTGATATTCAGTTGCAGCGTCTTCAACCGCGCTTGCAAGAACGACACATCACGCTTACGGTAAGTGATGCTGCGAAGGGCTATCTCGCCCTGCGAAGCTATGACCCACAATTTGGGGCGCGTCCACTCAAGCGCGTGCTGCAAAGAGAGGTCGAGAACCGTCTCGCCCGTGCTATACTGGATGGCACCCTGCTTGATGGCAGTACCGTTGTACTAGACCTGCAAGATGGTGCGTTAGCGATGACGATACAATAATACGGGTCTGATTTCAATAGGTAAAGAGCGTATGTATGAACGATAACATAACGACTGAGACACCGCATGCGGAACTGATACAAATGTTGAGCGCGTTACTCATTCAATTGAACGCGCTACAAACGTTTGTGCAGGAAGAACCAACGGACCTGCCTACGCTACGCGAGGGTATGAACACATTGGAGCAGATGGCACGTGATGTCCTCTTTGTAGTGCGTTCCGCTGACGAAGAGATGCCACCCGTGGAGCTAGAAGGCGTCACGCTTTCAGAGGCGTTGTCGCGTCTTGTTGAGGAGACGGCAGAGACGCTGGGCGTATCCAGTCGCGTCTCGTTTAATGGTGTTGACGACGAGGGGCGTCCAAAAGAGCATACGCTTTCGTCAATAAAAGAGCGTGTTCTTTACCTCATCGCACGAGAGGCCTTGTATCAGGTTCCTTATCACGTTGATGTGCATCGTGTGCGCCTCGTCCTCACCTATGGGAGTGATGAGGTGCAGATGAGTATAGAGGACGATGGAACACTGCCCACAACAGAGGAAACGATGCCTGTACCTGCTCTTATGGAGAACTATAACGAGAACGGGAGCAACGAGCCACGTACCTATATCGCGTTGCGCCATCGCCTTGCTCATCTTGGGGGGTCATTAGAAGTTGTGGCGCAAAGTGAGCAAGGAGTACGTGTCATTGCGCGTCTCCCCTATACAGAAGTTGTAGCGAATGATGTACCATTGCAACAAGCTATTCCAATTCCATCTACAAAGGTTGATGATACGCCAGCGATACGTATCCTCATTGTCGATGGGCAGGCGGTGACGCGTGCTGGTCTACGTCGCTTGCTCGATAGCTACACAGGGTTGCATGTGATTGGTGAGGCAGCGGATGGTGTGCAAGCAGTTAGTGAAACGCTTGAACTTGGTCCACAGGTTGTGTTGCTGGACTCACAACTTCCCAATGGACAGAGCTTGAACGCGTTGCGCCAAATTAAGCAACTCAACCTCGACACAAAGGTCCTGCTGCTTTCGGCGCAGGACCGCGAAGAATATCTCTATGAGACACTGCGAGCAGGTGCCGATGGCTATGTTTTGAAAGATATTGCCCCCGACGAATTAGCGCAAGCATTGCGCGTTGTGGCAAGCGGTGAAGTTCTGATTCAACCACAACTGGCGGGAAGGTTGCTCTCGCGCGTTGGTAAGCAAGGTGGACGCGCCCCCTATGAAACGTTGACCGCACGCGAACTTGACGTGCTCCGTCTATTAGTGCGAGGGATGCGTAACAAGGAAATAGCCGCGCGTCTCTATGTTAGCGAACGCACCGTGAATTTTCATCTTGCCAATATCTATCAAAAGCTCAATGTATCCGGTCGTACCGAAGCGTTAAGCAAGGCTATTGAGCAGGGATTAGTAGCAACAAACACAAATTAAAAAGTGCGCTGTTGGTAGTGTGCCAATAGCGCACTTTAATTTGTGTTTGTTGTTAAGCGGTAATTTGACCTGCATGCCATGTATCTAGCTCATGCTTTAACGAAGCAATATATGCGTTGTCATTGTTATTATCGCTAGGTGGTGCATATCTTGGAATGATCTGGTCAACAGTAGTCAACCCCCAAACAGCAACGTACAGGTTGCGAATGAGCTTATACCACGCCTCAAAACCTGCATCCCATGTTGGGAACGATGCATAACAACTCTGACCAGCCTGGCACGTCTTGACCCGACATATTCACACAAGCCGCGTCTGGAATACAACGGAGGTTGCCCAGAGAGAGCGTCGAATTAGCTTCACCAGCTTTACCAAAGGAACTTTCGTGCTGAAAAAATGCGAGGGCAAACGCAGGATCAATACCGTATTTGACACCTAAGTCGTACAACGCTTGTCCTCTGCCAGCAGCAGGAGAGCCAGCATTGCTAAGAACTTGATTGATGAAAGCCGCGCTAATGGATGGTGAGCCTAACACAGAATAAGCACCACCTAAATGAATTGGTACCTTTGGTTCAATCGGCCCATTTGTTTGCTGTACCTGACCTGCCAAACTACCACCAACCGTCACATCGTACACTTTGCCAGAGCCAGTATTTATCAGTTGTGGACCGCCAGGACGTTGCATCATCGCGGCCGAAAGTAGCACACCCATTGCAATAATGACAACGAAAGAGATAACAACCAAACGATAAATCCACGGCTTATGACGCTCTAATGGATGCTCGGCAAACTGGTTCACTACTTTCGCAGGTGTTGTCCGATAGGACGAAACAGGAGCAGGCGTAGTGGAGGGTGTGTAGCGAAGCGGCTTGGGAGGCACAACAAGCGAACGCACTTTGTCAACCGCAAGACTCATCTTGTAGCGCAATATATCTAACTGAGGTTCCTGATCTTCAAAATCTTCCTCTTCAACCTCATACTCGTCATATGGCTCTTCTAAATGCTGTGTTGATACTGCGGGAAGCTGACGTGTAGCACGCGCGGGAATAGCGGACTTGGTTGTAAAGGAGTCTAGTGGCTCCTGCAATATTTCCTTTTGGCGTATCTACCCGCCATACTTGACCTCCTCGTATAGGCAATTACTTATGCCTCACTATTATAGCATGAGAATGTATTTCTTGCATCCCCTACATTACAACAAAAAGAGATGCCATAACATGCCCTGAAACAACAACATTTTGCTTAGAACAGGGTATACAAGGTGTTGTTCACATGAACAACACCTTGTATACCCTGTTCCCACGCGATGCACAACGAGCTGAGGAGAATGGAGTAGATGGCCTGCCATGCGGTTTGAAGAAGTTTTGCTCTCGTTGACCAGAAACAGTCAGGTGAGACTCACAGAGCAGTAAAGAAGCAAGAGAGGGATACCAGAGAAAGACGAGCGAGAAACGGGTGAAAGATAAAGAGGACGAAGGCTTGCTGTTTCACTCAAGCCGGGGTCGAGCTACACTCAGGCGATGTGGAGGCCGAGAGAAGCGGCAAAGGCATCTGGTATCCCGAAGAGGTTGATCAAGACATCTGGGGCTGCTGATCTGCGGGCATTGCGTGCCAGGCACTCACTCGCTGTGCTTTGATGGTGGTTGCCGATTCTTGACACTGCTCACGGAGCGGGCAAGTGCGACAATGACCAATACGAGCTGCATACAAAACCCTCAGATATCCGTTACGTTCCCTTCTGCGCTCTTGTGCATACAAGGGTCGCCCAGCCGGACCGCGTAGCGTCTCATCAGATGGAAGACCAGGCGAACAGAACCAGGTTTTGAGGGTGGCAACGTCAACAAACTGCAACGAATGACTTGGCACCCCCAGCACCCGCTCAACTGCCTCGGTATAGACAGCCACCATCCGTTCAATGTGGCTGAATTGCTCAGTGCCGAACTGACCAGAGAGGAGCAGTTCGAAAGCTGGTTGCCAGATCGTTCAGGAGTGAGACGACCACCTGTCCCACTCGTCTGGATAGTCAGTCCTCAAGGTCCCCTCTTCAAGCACCTGGCGAAGAATGGCGGCAAGCCAGGGTGTGATCCGCTTGATGCGGGCCTCATGGAGCTTGTGGCGCACGATCTCAACGAAGCGAGTGCCGCAGGCCCGAGGGTGGACGACTTTTACATAGCCCTGTTGGAACCCCTAGAAAGCTTGACAGAAAGATGGCAACCAGGTATACTTTCACTATTGTCATAGCTATTTAGCTATCTAATTAAAGCAGGAAAACAGATGAGTATAGAGGAACGGAACATCGAGTTTTATCTGGATAGCCGTTCAGGTGTTGCTCCCTATTTACAACTCGTTCATCAGGTGAAACAGGCGTTGCGACTGGGATTTTTGAAGCCAGGAGATCAGTTACCAACGATGCGTGAGGTGGTGGCGAAACTGGCTATTAACCCCAATACGGTCTTTAAGGCCTATCGTACGCTTGAGCTTGAGGGCCTGGTAGGAAGCCGTCCTGGTCTGGGTACGTTCGTACAACGTACTCTGGCTGATCCCTCTCTTGAAAACCATGCTATGCTCCGTCAAGGTCTGGAAAACTGGTTGCATGATGCTTACGCGGCTGACCTGAAAGAAGAAAGTATACAGGCTTTGTTTGATCGTACACTGCAGGAATTTAAAAAAAAGTATGAGGAGGGAATTGCATGATTCAAGCACTAGAAGCAGTTCATTTAAATAAAAGCTATGGTCGCAAGTGGGCACTACGCGACTGCACGTTACAGATTCCTATTGGGTGCATTGCTGGACTGGTAGGCCCAAATGGCGCGGGTAAAACAACGTTGCTTCATCTCATCACAGGGCTGTTGGCACCATCGAATGGAGCTATCACGGTCCTTGGTCATACACCTGGCAAGGATATGAAACAACTTTTGCCACGCATTGGTTTCGTTTCACAAGAGCATCCACTCTATAAAACTTTTACCGTCAAAGAGATGCTCATGGTTGGGCAAAAGCTGAACCACGCATGGCATCAAGAACAGGCATTGCAACGTCTGGAACGCCTCAATATTCCGCTTCACCAACAGACGGGGAAGCTGTCTGGTGGACAACAGGCGCAAGTTGCGTTGATTCTCGCTCTTGCCAAACAACCAGAGATCTTGATCCTGGATGAACCGGTTGCCAGCCTGGACCCTATCGCTCGCCGCGAATTTCAGCAAACGTTGTTGGACGCAGTGGCCGAACATGGCATGACGGTGCTCATTTCTTCGCATAACATTGCCGACCTGGAGCGCTTCTGTGATTACCTGATAATTATGTCTACTTCACGTGTGCAGTTTGCCACCAGGGTCAATTCTCTCATGCAGTCTCATAAGATGCTTGTTGGGCCGAGGGAGCGAATGGAGTCCATTGCCAGAACGCACACCATTGTGGCGACTAGTGGTGCAGGGAAACAATGTACACTTCTTGTACAAACGCATGGTCCTCTTCTCGATCCAGCCTGGCAAGTACACCCGGTCTCATTAGAAGATATTATTCTCGCTTACCTGTCCCAATCCAAATCGGCTCTGGTCAGTCAGAATGGAAGAACATTGGAGGTTGTGCAATGATCTGGTTGACATGGCGTCAATATCGTATCGAAATACTCGTATTAGTGGCTGGATTGCTCCTTGTAGCCGCCATTTTGCTCGTGACGAGCGTAAATATTGCCTCATTTGCACATTCCCTAGGAAATATGGGCTGCTCATCTAATAAATGCAATGCTGCGCGTCTAAACCTGCAGGACTATATTCAGGGAAAAGCCTTTGGTGGTTCAGCATTCTATTCTCTCTTCCAGTATGCTCTTCTGGCTTTGCCGGCCATCATCGGTATGTTTTTTGGTGCACAGATAGTCGCACGCGAACTGGAACAGGGAACGTATCGCCTGATCTGGACGCAAAGCATTTCATGGTCCCGTTGGTTACTTGTCAAAGTAGGTGGAATCGTTGCTTTACTCCTCTGTGCCACTATCATACTCTGTTGCTTGTTCCTCTGGTGGAAAACACCGGTCGTTCCTACATTGTATAGTCTCTGGGATCGTACCAACTACGATGTATGGAGCCTGCCTGCGATTGCCTATACGCTCTTTGCGTTTACCCTGGGTGTCTGTGTGGGAACAATCGTGAGGAAAGCGGTTCCTGCGATGGCTCTTACCTTAGTGATTTTTGTAATCGTGCGTGTTCTTATAGAAGTCTTCTGGCGACCTTACTTTTTACCACCGTTAATATCCTTGACACCCTTTAACAGTGGGCAGAATGCTCCACAAAGTGCCATGCAGATTGGATTTTTAACGTTTGTAGATAGGCAGGGCAACACGGTTGACCCGACCAATGGAGTTTGCAAAAGCCCTGCTTTGGGTTTGCATAAAAACAATACATCCAGCGCTCCTTGGCAATTGAATATGGCGCTCCCTCTCATGAACATAAACAAGCCTCTCAAGATAGCATCAACATCCGCAGGTCCTGGTGGTAGCAGTGGTAATCAGACTCCAACCCCTGAGGAAAAGGCGTATACCCAATGCACAATAGCGCATGGTTTTCAAACTAAATACTTGTATCAGCCTGGCGATCGTTTCTTGCTCTTCCAGGAGATAGAGAGTGGGATCTATGTGCTCATGTCGGCCCTGCTGTTCGCATTGACGTTCTGGTGGACAAAATATCGAATTATAGGGTTTGCCCAGGGTTGGAACCAGAACTTGGAAGAGGAGGAAAAAGGCCACTAATTTTATTTGAATTGAAGGAGAAAAGCGGTAAACACGACTTTTTGAGGGTGCTATTCTTCTAGAAATTGCTTCTTTCTGTCCAAACAGTGATCATTATCGAAAAGAAGGAGACCACAGATAGTATGACACCACCATCTGTTCACATCCAGATTTCTTCAGAAGAGGTTCCCTCAATTCCTTGCTGGTTTGGTGAAGTGGCCATTGTAGCCCACTGCTTCACGACCTCGGGTTTGCTTACAGCCATCGAGCAACAGGTCCGATTGGTCCGTCCGCGCTTCGGTACCTATGAGGTGCTTGATTTTGTGGTGGTGCTTCTCGGGTATGCCATGAGTGCAGAGCCAACCCTGCTGGCATTTTATGAGCGACTCACCCCGTTTGCCGTCCCGTTCATGGCCCTCTTCAATCGGGAGAAGTTGCCGCATCGCACCACGCTCAGTCGCTTTCTGGCCGCTCTGGATCAGCCGTGTGTTGAGGCCCTGCGAGGACTCTTTCAAGACGACCTCATCACCCAGACGGCTCAGACCTTTCCACCCGGTGGCCTCTGGGACCGCTTGGGCCAGCACTGGCTGGTCATGGATGTCGATGGCACCAAGCAGGCCACGCGACAACGAACCCTCCCTCAAACGCTAGAGCTTCCTGCTGCTCATCGACGATTTGACCAGGTCTGTACTCCTGGATATCTGGGGCGCAAACGCGGAGAGGTCGCACGAACCCGAACCACGGTCCTTCAAGCACACTCGCACCACTTCGGTACGTTTGGTGGTTCTAGCAATGGGGATTACCGAGGCGAATTGGCACGCGCCTGTGAAGCCATCATTGGGTACGCAGGCTGGCTCTGTTTGTCATTGTCTCAGATCCTGGTTCGATTGGATGGATTGTATGGCAATGGGGTGGTGATCAGTGACCTGTTACAGTCTGGTCTGGGAGTCATCGTGTGCAGTAAAGACTATGGCAGCCTACAGTGCAAGCCCGTCTGCAGCTTTCCCCCAACGAGACCGTCACCCATACGGAAAGTGGAGCTTGCCGTACCCTCTTCGATTGTCCTGGTATTCTCCTGACTCCAACAGGACCTCGTGTTCGCGTGCTCATCGCCACACACCCAGCCACTTCTCCCAAAAAGCCATCGATTGGGTCATCCGTGCGGAGACGGTCTATGAACTGTTTCTCACGACGGCCCCATCACCTGCCTTCACTGCTGCTGATATGCTGGATTTGTATCTGCATCGGGGATCTTTCGAGACGGTTCTCGCGGATGAAGATCGTGAGCAGGATCTGGATCGGTGGTGTTCTCGCATCCCATGCGGACAGGAATTCTGCCAGATTCTGCAACAATGGCTTTGGAATCGTCGCCTCGCGTTTGGGCAGCAGCTCACCCCATCGGCCATGCGCCTGGCAGAATTTGTACCAGCTCTCGTGGCTCCTGTCATTGAAGTGACTCCTGTCATTGAAGCATCTTTGGTGATGAAAGGAGTTTTCTATGGACCTCCTCACTGGGCACGTCGGTCGTGGACCTCAGGATTTTCCGGAGCCGATTTTTCCTTGCAATCCAATGGAACACTGTGATGTCCGGCGGGTCAGTGCTTGTCAGTCCACGAGCGAAGGCCAGAACCCAATGGCTCTCTGCGCGTTCTCTATAGTGCTCGTCTGTGCGATTGTGGTCCCTGTCTGCTCAAAGCGCAGTGTCAAGAATCGCTCACGACGCTCAAACCACGGCGGGTCAGTGCGGTCTTCTAGCCGATCAGTGCGACCCTATCGGACTCGGTCGTTCCTCCACCTCCTCCCGTTGACGTTTCTCCACCTCTATTGCTTGAGCCATCGCCTCCACCGGCTCTTGCTCCTGTGCTGTGAGGAGATTGGGAACGCTGTCAAATTCGCCTGCGATGGATTCGTTTGCTTCGTACCCAAACCGTCAATCTCACCAGTGGTTCTGTGACTCTCGAAGAGATGGAGGCACCAAAGGAACCACTGGACGGTGCTGTGCAAACGAGAGCACAACGGGCACATTACTGTCTGAACTGGCAGCAGCGGATGGCTCGCAATGCTCGTCTTTCTTCTTCTTCACCACTTGAGGTGACACTCCACGGACTTCCTGCTACTTTTGCTCAATCTATTGGCCTGGATGTGGTCACGGCGGCATAACCGCAAACAAACACCCTTCGTGTTTTCTTCGGAGGAGCTTTTTGCTTTTTCTCTTCGTCCATCACTCTTTTGCGTCTTTTCCTTCACCTCTCCTCCGGCTTTCTCAAAATACCACCAGGCCCCTTCGTGTTTCCTTCCTGCTATCTAGTTGCACATCCCGTGGGCTATTCTAAACTGTCAATCCCTTGACGATATGGTGAGGAGACACTACAATAGGTTGGAAGAAGCAAAGAACGTCCTTTTAGAAACCGGAGGTATTTTTCATGCCATTATACGAGTACCGTTGCTCAGACTGTAAGGCAAAATTTGAATTGCTAGTGACGCATCAGCATGCCGACGACATTGTGTGTATGAAGTGTCATAGCAACAAAGTGCGCCGCTTACTCTCAACCTTTGCGCTTGCACGTGGTGGAAGTGAAGATTCGTCTTACAGCGATGATGAAGCACCTATGATGGGTGGATGTGCCTGTGGTGGTGGGGGTTGCGGCTGCAACTAACCCATTCCAACCTTCATTAACTACGAGAAGATAAAGTTAGCATTATGTTTAACAAGACTAGTTATCGACGAGGCGTGAGCGAGGGCATTCTCTTGTTCACGCTTGGTCGTCTTGGTTCGCTCATTACTCCAACCATCTTTCCTGACTGGTTGTTTATACTAGCACCCCTTATATTCTTAACCCTCCAATTTCTGTTTGCACCTTTTTGGGCCACACGCCGTATGGAGTCAACGAAACGGGAACGTTTAAGTAAGCGCTTCTGGTTGCTCGGTCCACGGCTTGCGGCTATCTGCTTTGGGATTGATCTGGTAATCACGCTGGCCTTTGGTCTACCTGTCAATTTGTTCGGTGTGCAACAAGGCTCTGCTCTGCTCCGTCTTCTCACACCGGGTCCTAATCACCTTATGCTTGTCGATTTTGGTATCTACGAATTGAAGACTGCCGCGTTACTCTTCGCGCTCTTCACTCTGGCCGTCCTCTGCACCCGTCTCGCAATGGGTGGTTTCCTGCGTTTCACGATGCCAGCAGGAGGCAACCGAGTAACTTTGTAGGGAAACAATGATGCTGTTTGATGAAAGAACGCGGATCCATCCGTTGTAGGGACCGCATCATCGCGTCCTCGTTGGCGGTGGATTGCCAGGAGGACGCGATGATGCGGTCCCTACAAATATCCATCCTCTTTTGTTAAACAGCATAATCGCGTCCGCTGCACGAGCGAAGCATGTGCAGCCCTCTGATGCCCCAATCATAATGCAAGAGGTCATATGAGGTTATACAAGGAACTCGCCCAATGAATTGGGCGTGGACGTCATAAATGCGGTCCCTACGAAGTCATTACATCAGGGTTGGTAGACTCGTAGGGACCGCATCATCGCGTCCATGTCCCTCATCGATCAAGAACGAGGGTATGAAACACAGTTCAATCAATGCCAACATCACCATTGGGAACGAGGACGCGATGATGCGGTCCCTACACATATGTAGCGTTAGCGTACACTATCGCGTAAATCAAAGACTGGACCATCGCGGCAGACGAGTTTTTGACCGGAGTGGGTTTCGACACTACAGGCGAAGCAAACACCTGTACCACACGCCAATGGCCTTGTTATTGTCCCTTGCGCGAAGTTTTTAGCTCGTAAGCGTTCAAAGCGCGTGTAGAGGGCAGACGATGTTTCATGTGAAACACTACAATAGGCGGCATCTGCCCAGGGTAGAATTTCTGGAAGTGTTTGTAGCAGATTTTTGTCTTGCTGCTCGGTGACAACACGATACTCGATCTCAGGGGAGAGCAGCGCGGGTGGATAGCTTTCTTCTATCGTGCGACTTTGATTGATAAGCGTGACGGCTATGTCTTGTTCCAGCGCAACCTGGGCGAGCAGGGTTAGCGCACTGATGGAACGCTCTTCGGCGAGCAGTAGCGCGTTGCGGATAGTAGAGCGCAGCGTCCATCCATGTCCCAATGGTCCCAGCACATCGAGTACTGTGCCTTCTGGTTGCAAGGCTAACCATGCTGTACCACGTCCCTGTACTTGAACGTAAAAAGTACATGTTCCACGACTCCTATTTACACCATGCACGTAGAATGGACGACGCAATAGGGGGTCGCTTGCGTCCGGTGGGCAGCAGCGCACCATACAAAACTGCCCTGGTTGCACTGTTTGCGCTAGGTTCGGAGCATGTACTGTAAGCAACTGCACGCCTGAACGAATCGGAGTTGTCTCGGTAATAGTTGTGCTATGTAAACGCATGCTTTATTCCGCAATCATACCCAGGAAATTGCGTGTCCGCTCGTTTTGTGTATGCCCGAACACCTGCTCTGGTGTGCCTTGTTCCACAATGACGGACTTATCCATGAAGATTACATGATCGGCAACGTCGCGTGCAAAACCCATCTCGTGCGTTACCACTGCCATCGTCATGCCCTCATCGGCAAGTTGACGCATAACTTTGAGCACATCTCCAACCAATTCAGGGTCAAGAGCCGATGTTGCTTCGTCGAAGAGCATCAATTTAGGGTTCATCGCCAACGCTCGTGCAATAGCAATACGTTGCTGCTGGCCGCCAGAAAGCTTGTGCGGAAATGCGTTCGCTTTTTCGGAAAGACCTACCTTCGCGAGCAGGTCATGTGCCCGTTGTGTAACCTCTTCTCTCGGTTGACCCAGCACAAAAATGGGAGCCTCAACGATGTTCTCCAACGCGGTCATATGCGGAAAAAGGTTAAAGCGTTGGAAGACGAAGCCAATACGGGAGCGGATACGCGCGATATTTTCCTCACGGTCCTCCACAAGCTTGCCATTCACATCACGATAGCCAACGAGTTCGCCATCGACATAGATGCGCCCACTATCAATTTTTTCGAGGTGGTTAATACAGCGCAACAGCGTTGTTTTGCCTGAACCGCTTGGCCCGATGATAACAACGACCTGCCCACGCTTGACGGAGAGATCAACGCCGTTGAGCACGGTCAAATTGCCGAAGCGTTTGACGATCTGTTCCGCATGTACCATCTCGTCCGTCTGTTCAATCATGCTCATTTAGCGTCCTCCTCCTACGCGTAGCGCGCCAAAGCCAAGCATACGTGTAGCAAAGCTTTTGCTATCAACCAACTCTACTTTCTGGTTACGATTAGGGTCAAGTCGTTTCTCAATAAAGCTCTGTACATAGCCCCACAACGTTGTTAGTGCTAAATAGTAGAGTGTGGCAACGAGCAGCAACTCGAAGACGCTAAAGGTCGGTGAGCCATAGGTAGTGGCGACATTGGTCAATTCAAAGACACCGATGACTGAAGCGATTGAGGTTGTTTTGAGCATATTGTTAAATTCGTTGCCAAGTGGGGGAACGATGACACGCGCGGCCTGAGGCAAGATAATACGACGCATCGCCAAGCTAAAGCGCATGCCCAACGCCTTACCAGCTTCCATCTGGCCCGCATCAACCGAGCTAATACCCGCGCGTATAATTTCCGCCATGTATGCGCCCTCGTTCAGCGAAAAGGCTACCAGCACACAGCCAATGGCAGACAAAAGTATGGGCTGGTTGTTCACAATGATCTTTGGTAGAGCATCCCACAGCAGGAGCACCTGTACAAGTAGGGGACTACCGCGAAAAAACCAGATGTAGGCACCAGCAATCCAATTGAGCCACTTGAGGCGCGACATACGCATCAGGGCGAGGAAGAGACCAAGTACGACGCCAATAACTTGCGCGACAACCGAAATCCATAGTGTGGTCCAGGCTGCCTGCAAAAAGATGAGGTTGGGGTCGCCGTAAAGGTAATGCGCGAAAAGGTCCCAACGGAACATAGCGCTCTCCTTATATAGAAATTATTGCCGCGAACTCGACTCTGCGGTTCGTTGTGGACAATTGTATCACACCCTCTTCTGAATTGAAACGCAAGGAATGAGGAAGGGTCTACATCATTTAAGGAAACAGGTAAAAATGCAGCAGAGAGACCACAAGGGTCCCCTGCATTTTCTAACGTTTCGTAGAACATCCTTTAGACAATGAGATTAATTTGCTATTAATTTGTATGTATGGATAGTGACAAATGGGGTATAAAATGCTGTTTTTAGGTGGTGATTATGGTACACTATAAAACGTATAGACGCATTGAAGCGTTAGCAGTATATAGTCATAGATCATACATCGAGGGGGCTTGGAGGGTCTACGATGCCCATCACACTTGACCGCAGCATATGTTGTAATTTACAGGAAACCATTTCACGCGAATGGCTCATCACCAATGGCATCGGTGCCTACGCAGCAGGAACCGTCGCAGGTGTTCTTACGCGCATGGAGCACGGACTGCTGGTAGCATGTCCGCCAGAAAGCACTACACCACAACTTCTACTGGCAAAAATTGACGAAGAGGTCGTTTTTGATCAGCGCACATATTATCTTGGTACCAATGAATACCGCGATGGAACGTTAAATCCATCAGGATTTGTGCATCTGGAAACATTTCAACTCGAAGAGGGCTTTCCCATCTTCACCTATCGTTTAGGTGGCATTGATGGCATCGTACTCGAAAAGCGTATTTGGATGCAACAAGGACATGACACAACCTACATTCAGTACCGTGTCATCCGTACCACAACCGCCGATGAAACAGGGCATCGACGGAGTAGTATTACAGGGGCACTTAGCAATAGTACACGTTCTAGTGCGGAACAAAACGAATTGGCGGCCTTGCCAATTACCTTGACGCTCTTACCCTTCACTGCCTACCGTCCATATAATCAAGCGCAGCATGGCAACAATGATTGGCATTTTCAGGTGCAGCAGTACCAGAATAATCCCGATGCGTTAGGAAATGGCAATGAATTAGCACATGATACACTGCTCCCACCAGGAGTTACGGGTTGTACAATCCGTGCGTGGGAAAATGCACAACCCTATCACCTCCTTGCTGTGAGTCAGCCAGAGAGCGAAGCCACATTTATTCCTACAAATGTGTGGTACTGGAACTTTCTGCGCCGCCAGGATGCCACAGCAGGACGACCTGCATTGGATGATCTATACCTACCAGGAGTTATTCGTGCCACGCTTTTTCCCAATGAGGACACTACATTAACAATCATCGTCAGCACTGAAGACCTTGCCTCACAGATGCTCCAGCCGAACCCGCTTGTGCATTCGTATCGACGAAGCGTCGAAGAGCAAAAACAACTCTTGCTCAGCACAGGAGCCTCACAACGCTACTTTGGCGACGGAGGTGAAGCCACCCAAGCACAGCGTCTTTCTGTTCTGCCGCTTACCACGACCTCTACGCCTCCACAAGCAGACGACGAAGACTATCTGCGTTCACTCTTACGTGCATCTGAACGTTTTTTGATACAGCGCAGTCTGCCAAGTACAAACACGCAGAATGCCGTTGAACAACCCTTTGGCGGCCTTGACCTACTTTCCGAGTTTTATACATTGAAACGGCACACACGCGATACGCTCATCGCGCTTCCAGGTATCGCGATTGCAACAGGTCGTTACAAAGAAGTAGCGCGTATTCTACATGACCTTACACACAGCTTTAAACAGGGAATGTTGCCAGAAACACTGCCTTTTTCTGCTCCTTCAACAGACGAACAGGTGTACTGTAGCGCGGATACTATGCTGTGGTATTGCTATGCTCTAAATTCCTATCTCCGAGCGAGCCAGGACTATGAGTTGCTCAATGACCTCTACCCTTGTCTTGTTGAGAGCATCAACTGGTATATTCAGGGCAATGAATATGGCGTAAAGCTGGACCCAAGCGATGGCTTGCTCACACTCTCGTCTCGTGCTTCGACATGGATGGATGGGCAGAAAAACGGTGTTGCGGTAACACCACGAACAGGAAAACCTGTTGAGGTAAACGCGGTCTGGTATAACGCGCTTTCATTGCTTCACGAGTGGTCACAACGCCTCACGCACACAGGTCACTTTTCTCCTGCAACGGCACCATATCAAGAACTATTAGAGCACTGCCGCATAAGCTTTCAACAAAAGTTTTGGTATGCAGATGGCGGCTATCTCTTCGACGTAGTAGACGGCCCCGATGGAAATGATAGAGCATTGCGACCTAACCAACTATTTGCCTGTTCACTACGCTACTCCGTGCTACCAGAAGAGCGACGTGCATCGGTTCTCACCGCTGTAGAAAGGAACCTACTCACACCATATGGCTTACGTACACTCGCGCCCGATGCAAAGGGGTATCGTGGTATTCTTGGGAATCAACAAGAGGAGCAACAGGAAGCACTACATCAAGGTAGCGTCTGGACGTGGCTTCTCGGTCCATACGTTGATGCGCTCTACAATAGTTCTGATAGGTCGCGTGACGAGTTAGTGTGGAAAAAGAGCCTACGTCAGCTTGCACCATTCAAAAAACATCTAGAGGAAGGCATACTAGACATGATTGGTGGAGTCTTTGATGGTGACGACCCCCACGCGGTTGGCTATATCTCGGCGTCGGTCTTAGCCAGTGCGGAACTCCTTCGTACCTATCATATGCTGACACAGATACACGTTCGACAACCCCATCTCGTGTATGCAAGATAGCTAGTAAGTGTATCGTGTAACAAAAGTGCGTTGTAGGGATGCCTCTCATCTCTACAACACGCTTTTGTTACATGTTGGATAAGCTTATCGTCTTTACGTATAAGAGAGTAATGGTTGTGTCTTTTCGTACCTTTTTATGACAATATTCCATTAAAGGTGAATGTATATGTCGTTAAGCGTGATAGATATATTGTTTTTGATAACCGTTGTGCTGCTCGTATTAAGCGGCTTACGTAATGGGCTTGTCGTGAGCCTACTGAACCTGATTAGTATTCCGATTGCGCTCGGCGTAGCCTACTACTTTGGACCACAATTTACTGCGTTTCTTGCGACCAGTGGTTTTTCCGCGACGCCCCTCATTTCGTTTTTCATATTATTCTTTCTCACTGTGTTTGTGTTACACCTTATTGGCAGCGCGTTGCGAGGTATTGTCAAGGGTATTCCCTTGATTGGCTCGGCCGATTCGCTACTAGGTGGTGTGGTCGGTTTTGTCGAAGCATGGTTGCTCTGGTTGTTCCTGCTCGTCTTGCTGGGCAGCTTTCTCAATGGTGTGCAAGGAACGGTTAGCACGATACAGCATGGTGCGAGCCTCATTCCAGGTGCCAACGTTCAGCTTGGGCAACTACAACAATGGCACGATTTTTACAATCAAGCGATATCGCATAGCCTGTTCGCCAACGTAAATAGTTTTTTTGTCAAAACGTTGCCCAACGTCCCACAACCCCCCCGTTAATCCTACATTACATCCAAAAATGGTGAGTGGCATGGCGGCTTCGCCGCCATGCCACTCACCATTTTTACGAAAACTTCTTGCAACGTATTGTATGATATGAATGATAGATTGTTGTCTGTTCCTTGAAATATACGTGGAGGAAACTACGGCAAAACAAGATCAACTTATCGACACAGGAGCACAGCACAAGCTCGAACGAGCTTACCTCGTCGCGGTCGAGTCGAACGACCATGATACCATGTGGAGCGTCGAGGACTCAATAAGTGAATTGGGCATACTGGCCTATACCGCAGGTGCCGAGGTTGTTGGCACCATGATTCAGCGTCTTCCCCATCCCGATGGACAAACCTATGTTGGCAAGGGACGCGCACAAGAATTAGCGAGCCTGGAAAAACAACTGAATGTTGACCTCGTTATCTTCGATGATGAGCTAACCCCTGCCCAGCAGCGTACCCTCGAAAAAATGCTTGACGCTCGCATCGTAGACCGCACCGCCCTCATTCTCGACATTTTCGCGCAACACGCCCGTACCCGTGAGGGTCGTCTGCAAGTCGAACTGGCCCAACTAGAGTATCGCCTTCCGCGTCTCATGGGACATGGTACCGAGTTGTCGCGTCAAGCAGGTGGTTCGCGTGGTGCAAGCGCAGGTGGCTCTGGTGGTACAGGTGGTGCAGGTGGCTCGATTGGCGTCCGTGGCCCTGGTGAAACCAAGCTAGAAATTGACCGCCGCCGCATTCGTAGTCGTATCTCGGACCTGAAAGAAGCTATCGAAGAGGTGCGCGCACAGCGTCTGCTCCATCGGCAACAACGTATGGCACAGGCCATTCCCGTTATCGCGGTAGTTGGCTACACCAATGCGGGCAAATCGACACTCTTCAACGTGCTTACCGCATCCGACGTGTTAGCTGAAAACAAACTGTTCGCAACCCTCGATCCGATAACGCGTCACGTTGTGCTACCAGGCAATCAGGAGGCGTTGATGACCGATACCGTTGGCTTCATTCAAAAGCTGCCCACGAAGCTGGTCGCTGCCTTCCGTGCCACACTTGAAGAGGTCATGGACGCCGACCTCTTGCTAGAAGTGGTGGATGTTAATCACGAAAACGCCATTGAGCAGAGCGAGACGGTCAACGAAGTCCTCCAAGAACTCGAATCGGAGGAGAAGCCGCGTGTTACCGCGCTCAACAAGATCGACTTGCTCGCCAATCCGTCTGAGGTCGATGTCACGCTCTATCCAAACGCGGTCCCCGTGTCCGCGCTCAAAGAGACGGGGCTGGACGCGCTCTGTGAAATGATTGCTAAAGTCCTGGCTGAGAGCATGGACACGGTACAGGTTGTCATCCCCTTTGCAAAAGGTGAACTGGTCGAACTCTTCCACCGTCGCGGCTATATCGAACGAGAAGAGCATCGAGCCGAAGGCACCTTTATCGCTGGCCGTATCTCGCGTTCGTTGCGTGGCTACTACTCACCCTACGCTATCACTATACGCCGCTAGACATAATAAATAAGGTAGAGCACATGGCAGGGTTAGCAAAAAATGCTAACCCTGCCATGTGCCACCCCAAAAATACTACTTTTTTGTATACAAGAGGTATCGTGTGTTATCGTTATTGGGTATGCTGAAATATTTGTATCGGGTCATACTATAAGTGAGAGTAGCACATGCAAGAACAAGAAACGCAACGGAAACACATTCCTCTACGTATTCATCTTCGTCCCTCGTCTACAGCACAACAGACGAATGGACAAAAGCAAACGGTAGCTTCCACATCGGCTGCTCTCACACCGTCCTATGCATCGCAACAACAGGAGCAACAGATAAAGGAGTTGCTCCGCCTGGGCAATCTGTTACGAGCTGATATCGGGTTGAACGAGGTACTGCACAAAATTGCAGCCTCAACGAGTGCATGTACAGGGTTTGGCATGATTGCGGTAGGTCTCAACGAGGAAGAGGATACGTATGTACGCCCCGTTGCGTTTGCCGGTACATCCGATGAGGATGAACTCTTAATCCGCGCAAATCCCATAACAGTTGAGCAAATGTATAGCTTGCTGCGCCCAGAATTTCGTATCAGTCAGAGTTATTTTATTTCCCATGACAATGAAGATATCATGGCTGGTATACCGGCTGTGCTTCCCAATATGCCGAAGGTGGAAGGTGCAACCGATATGTGGTATCCGGGGGATAACTTGATAACGCCGTTAATTAGTACCCGAGAACAGAAATTGCTCGGCTTCGTTTCGCTGGACAAGCCTGAAGACGGCAAAATTCCGACCACCGAGCATATCGAGATAATTGAACTCTTCGCACAACAGGCCGCAATCGCCATCGACAATGCCCGCATCTTTCAAGAGCAGGAGCGCGAACGGAATGAGCTTGAGCTGGGCATCACAGAACTACGTGAGGATATGGAGCGGATACGCAACGGCGATTTAAGCGTACAGGTACGCACCGCGCATCAGAAATTACAGCCAATAGGCGAGGCAATAAATAGCACGATGCGTGAGATCAGCACTATCTTGGGTAGCGCACAGAAGGTTATGCAAGCCGTTGATGAGCATACGCACGATGTACATTATACTTCTGAACTTCTCGCGCATGAGACCGCGCAACAGGAGCAACAGATCACAAGTATTGCACGTATCATTGATACATTTGCTACAGCCATTCACAAAGTTTCGGATGGCGCAGCCGATCTTGTAACAATGGCAAATGAGGCTACGGAGGCCACCCATGCTGGACAAGAGGTAGTTGATCGCGCGATAGATGGTATGGGTAAGGTACGTGAGGCTACATTGCAGTCCGAGCGAACCATGAAGCATTTGAGCGAGAGTGGGCAGGAAGTAAACGATACACTGAACGCCGTGACCGACTTGAATACACGCATGCACCTGCTAGCGTTGAATGCCGCGATAGAGGCTGCTCGTGCTGGCGAACAGGGACAGGGCTTCGTGGTCGTCGCTCAAGAGATACGCACCCTCTCTATGAACTGTGCTGAAGCATCACGCAAGGTCGGGGGCTACATTCGCTCTATGCAGCAGGAGACCGCAGCAACCGCACATAGTGTAGGGCAAAGTACACAACAAGTCGTAGACCAAACAGAACTTGTGACACAGACAGGGCTAACACTCGATGCGATTGACATCGCTACCGAACGCATGGCACGTCTTGTACAAAATATTGGTACAACGGCAGACGGTCAAGCACAAAGCTCACGCCACGTTGTACATGCTATCGGCGAAATTCGGCGCATGACCAACGAAATAAACGTTCATATGCGAGAAGTGCGCCAATCGGTCTCACACCTGACTGAATTGAACAACGCCTTACGTGCGCGCTTATCCGTCTTCCGCGTGGTGTGATGATTACAACAAACCACGCTCTAGCGCGTAGCGGGTGGCGGCACTTCTCGATGTTACCTCTAGCTTGCTATAGATGGAGCGCACATGCGCGTTAACGGTAGAAGTGCTAATTGTCAGTTCTTTCGCAATCTGTGTACTTGTCAAGCCTCGTGCGAGAAGGCGCAATACCTCACGCTCACGCCCCGTCAGGTCAGCTTGCAGGGCAGTATCAACAGATACTGGCGTAGCAACGGTAAGTGGTTGAATGAGTCCGGCCCCTGATGCGCCAAGTGGGTCGGTTGTTTTCTTGCTCGGTTCTGAAAGAGCCTGTGCTGGCGTCATAGCTTGACCAGCAGTGTACGCACCAAGAAATGTTGCCTCCCCTAACTGGTTTTTTGCTATTGCAAGAGCGCGTTCGTATGCAGCAACATCAACGGGAAACATAGGTGTCTCAATTACCTGTCGCAAGTGTGTCGCCGCTCCCCACAGATGTGCCGCCCACTCTGCCTGTCCTTGCGCCGTAAAGACCTCTCCTAACCCTTCAAGGCAGAAAGCGAGTTGCTCCTTGTCATCAACGTGTTCTAAGAATTGTATGCTTTCCTCAAAGTGTGTCCTTGCAGCCGCGTGCTCACCCTTCGCGAACAGAAGTCGCGCCATATAGCTAAGGGACATCGCTATATTAATATTGCCGCCCCTTTCTCGATTGAGTACCAAACATTCCTCGAACAACGTATGAGCCGCTCTAAGGTCGTTATGCTTGAGCGCAATCAGTCCTAACAGACCACTACTCGTTGCAAGACCGCTACGATAACCAATTCTTTTAGATAGCGTTGAGCACTCTTCTGCAAACATTTTTGTCTTGTCATAGTTGCCGATAGAGTAATGGACACGTCCCAAATAATACAGAGTGTAGCAGACGCCCCATAGGTCCTCAACCTGCCGAAAGAGCGCGAGGCCCCGTTCCAGATACATAATCGCTTCCCCATAGATACCCTGATTCATCGCGATATAGGCAAGTAAGAGGATACCATCAGCAATACCGCTGCTATCATGAGTCTCCTCGAAGAGGTGTAACGCTTCCTGTGCTTGCGCTGTTGACATTGCGTAATCATGTTTTGTCCAACACGAAGCCTGGCCTAACCAGTAGAGTGAAACTGCACAACCATGTTTGTCGCCAAGTTCGCGGTACAGCAGTAAGCTTTCGTTGCATAACAGTTCGCCTTGCTCGTGCTCGTCCTCATTGTATGCCAATGCGCCAGCGGCAGTAAGTGCTTTTGCTCGTACTGCTTTTGACACGTGTTCACTTCCTACCAGTGCGCGTGCGAGCCATTGGCGTCCCTCGCCAAGATGACCGCGTACAGACCAGAACCAGTAGAGGGCGGTACACAGGCGTAACAGAAGTTCGCGTTCTTTTTGCTCCATAAGCCAGCGCAGTGCTTCACGCAAGTTGTCATGCTCTCTATCCAATCGCTCTAGCCATAAGACTTGCTCCGCTCCACCCATGTGCGCTTCTGCCTCTTCAGCCAGCGCAAGCATGTGTTCGACATGAATAGAATGCATCGTCTCTAGCTCACTATTTTCCGCCAGGCATTCCAGTCCATACTCGCGAATCGTTTCTAACATATATATGCGTGGCTCACCATTTGCTTGCTCGATTTGTAGCAAAAGACTTTTGTTTATGAGCGCGTTTACACCAGCAAGCACCTGTAGCATGGGATAAGTACGATATAGAAGTGTCTCAATAGCTTCGAGGGTGCAACCACCTATAAAAATAGCGATGCTGCGAAACAGGCGTTGTTCGTCTACCGAGAGCAGTTCGTAACTCCATTTAATCGTGTTGCGTAATGTTTGTTGACGTTCGGGTAGGTCTTGCGGCCCACCAGTGAGAAGTTGCAGCCGATGTTCAAGGCGTGTTAGCAATGCTTGAGGTGGTAGAAGTTTAATATGTGCAGCCGCAAGCTCGATGGCGAGTGGCAACCCTTCGAGTTGAATACAGAGCTTGGCGATTGTATGAATGTTTGTCTCATTTAATTGAAAGGTAGGTTTGCTTGCCAGTGCGCGTTGCACAAACAGCGTCACGGATGGATACTGAACTACTCGCTCTAACGTCTCACGCTGGTTCGAGTCAGGAAGTACAAGCGGTGGAACAGGAAATTCATATTCACCACGTACTTGCAGCACAAAGCGGCTCGTCACCAGTGCTTTCATCCCTTTACAGTTTGCCAGAAGCTCTACAATAGTTGGGGCGGCTAATAACACCTGCTCAAAATTGTCCAGTACAAGTAAAATGCGTTTCTCGGCAAGAAACTCTTGCAGACGCACAAACAGAGGACGCTCGCCCGCGACACCCAGACCTAACGCTTGTGCAATCACAAGCACCACAAGGTCTGCTTCTATGACCGATGCGAGTGAGATAAAGAAAATACCATCAGGGAAATCGTAGCGCAGTTCCGTCGCCACCTGTAGGCTCAGTCGCGTCTTGCCAATACCGCCCGTACCAGTCAATGTCAAGAGACGTACCTCTGGTCGTTGCAATAGCATACACGCCTCTTCCACCTCCTGTTCGCGTCCAACGAGAGGTGTGAGTGGTGTTGGGATAGAGATTTTTGCTATCTGTTCGATTGGTGCTTCCCCAAGCGAGGTAGCCGATTCATCCAGCATATAGGCCGCCTCTCACCTACCATACAAGTACACGAGGGCTGGTTGCATCCCTGCGGTTGTGGTGTTACGCTGTTACTTCATTCCTGCATTCGATTATACGCTACGGTTGACAATAACGCAAAAACTTCCTTTAATTCATCGGCTCATCCTTGCTTTGCTCATCGACCTTCGCTTGTTTTTGCTCAAGCACTCGAATAGTGTTGGAAAGGTCCTCGTACTGGTTCGTGCGTACTTGTTTTGTGGCTCTCAGCTTTCTGAGAGGCTCTAACATACGTTCTGGTGGGGCATCTTTTAAGGCATCAATAAATAGCTCATCGGTATATTTCTGTACGGCTGCGAACACGCGTTCCCCTTCCTGCTCCATCGTCGAATACCTCTGTAAGAGGAACAGGGCTGGCTCCCTTACTTCATAATCATCTGCCTCAAGATATCTTCGTGCAATCGCAATGCCTTGCTCAATCTCTTCAGGCGTTTGAATCAGGCACTGGATAGTGAACAAGGCCGAGGAATAGCCCTGCTCAGCAAGCATCAATAATTGAGGAAGGACACGACGAGTTGCGACGTTCGAGAGAGCAGAGAGAGCCTCTTCGGTAACACTCTTTTGCTTCAGGGCAATAGTCACTAAAGCGAGAGCAAGAGTTGTATCCCTTTTTCGGTACGAACGAATTAGCTCCATAACTCCTACACGTATCTCGCGGCGTTTATCGGTCAGTAAGGTAAAACAGAGTTCTAAGAAACGAGGTCGATCTTGCTCAGCCAGAGATTTAAAACGAGCGATTGCCTCTGGGATTAACTCTTCCCAAAGGCTATAACCTTTTACCTGAGCATATGGATCGCGAGCATGTGCATCCTGAATGGCTTGTTGATAATAGTGCAGTTCCTGGTCAAATTCTTCGTCGGTCATCTTTTTCCTGCTACTTCTGTTGAAAGCGAACATTTGTGATGGCTTAAGAATAAATATAGGTTTCGTCTTTCGATGCTCAAGGTAAGTAAATGCTACAGACACTTGAATTATACGTTCCCTCGCGGCTTTTCATCATACGTTGGTCTGTACTTGAAAGATAACAAAACGAAAAAGACCGAGAGAAGCGAAACGAAAAGAAGAGTCCAATTCTCGATCTTGAGGAGAAGAGCGTTCTCGGAAGGATATCGAAACAGAGCAATGTCAAGAAAGAGCAGAGAAAGCAAAGCAGACACAGACCGAGTGAGACTTCATATTGTTGATACCATGACTTTGACTGTCCATTTTTCTGTGCTTGTTTTACCTGAAGCAGCCCTATAATAATGAGTGCCATACTCAGCATGAAGAGAGTGGTGAATGCGCCAAAGAGCGCAGGTTCTTCACTACGGGTAATGAAAATACTGATACTTGCGAGAATGAACATGTAGATAAAGAGGAAAAGAAACACATACAGTAATGCTTTTAGATAAGGAGAAATTTTCATATTGATCTGTCCTTCTTGCTTGCTCTGTTCTCACTGCTGATACTATCGCTGCTTCTTTACTTTGAACCAGATAGAGGAGTCCTCATCACCAGTGGTGAGACCACTAGATGATATAAGATAAGCAAATTCACCGTTGGCAGCTACAAGAACAGCCAATCCTTGGTCAAAGCCAAAAAGTTTCCAATAGGAACAAGGAAATATAGTTTTTAAGACTCTCCTAAAGCAACTTCATCACTTCAACAATAGATGGAAGCGTACTGGCGAATGTACGCACTGAATTCCCCTTGTTCCAGGTCAAATGGAGAGACAAGGCTTACGTGGAGAGGCATATACCAGAGGTAGTTCATCGGGGTCGCTGTAAAGAGTTTCATCATCCAATAGCTTTCCACAACGGGCAGGTGTTGTCGCTTCCCTTCCGCGAGAGAAATATTGAGAAGAGCAGGCTGCCGCAAAACAAAGACAGTTGTGGGGTGAAAGGGGAAAAGAGGATGTCGTATTTGTGTGATGCCAACAATATTAGTCCACGGTGTATACATGCGAAATCCAGTCCCATAATATACAACCCCTTCAGAAGAGAATTCTAAACGGTTTGTCAAGGTAGAAATAAACAGAAAAACAGAGAGGATGATATACATTCCTGTGCTCAATAACGCATATATCTTTCTAAGAAGTGTTTCCCCAGGATTGAGGATAACCAGCACAAAAGCAAATAGTACAAAGCCCGTAAGAAAAACATTCCATAAAAGGAAAAAAGGAAGCAACCTTGAGCGGTTGACCTTTTTTTTCATGTGAAAGATATTCATGCTTTTCTTCCTTTTTCTCACTATAGTCCACTCTCTTTATGAAAGATATCCTTACGATGCGAATGTATGTCGAGAAAGACTTGATCGTTCTCGATGATGGAGATGGATGTTAAGACGCTTTGCCAATTGGTTACTTCTCTCTTCTTTGCTTTGAGTAAGACTACATCTAACCATGTGCTTTTTTTTGCTGTTCTTCTCGAAGAGCAGCGAGATCGTCGGCTAGTTGAGGGGCGGTCCAATAGGTTAGTGCCAGAGCAATATGAGTTACTCCATCCAGTACCAGCCGTCGGTTAATACGTACCAACCGACTCGACGGTGAATCTCTTCTTGTGCGAGAGCTGCTCGATAGTCTATTTCCGTCATCAGTTCAGGAAAAGGGAAGAGCTGGAAATTAAACAACATCTTCTGTCATGTATCTCCCTATGTTGTGCTACACTCTGCTTAAGTTTATCAACTGGTATCTCTGTAACGAACAATGAGAGGCAGTTGACAGTTTTAGATCATTCCCTCTTAAGTGGTCCTATGAAAACGAGTTGAGGTCAAGATTGGTCTTACGTCAGTCAAAGAAAGTCAAAAATATGGGAAAGAGAAAAGGTACGTATATTTTCCACGTCTTAGGAGGACCCACATACGGCGAAAAGGAGCGTCCTCGGTTCTGGCATAATACCACGCCTCTTCTCTATAACGATTTTGGTATAGGAGCCTCACCAGACAGGAAGCGACTTCTCTCGCAGCCGTTTCCTCTCGTTGAGGATTTTCAAGTGATACTTGAGGAGTCAAAAGATACTCAAGGACGTAGTAGCTTCGGCTATCAAGTCTATTTCTATAGTCCATCTCGTGGGTATATTGCCAGCTTTCCCTATTGGGACCATGTGGACAAGGACATGTGTGGAGATAATTTCTCTATTCCTCTTGGGGATGTGGCGACTCCCTTTTCAGACCTTGAGCAAGGATGGGAGATTGTGATCGCAACTCATGAGAGGTATGTCTATGTTCTACAGGGACAATTTGATCAAAGCTTCATACAAGGGTATGATATTTGGTTTAAGGTGTACAAGCATCTTTATTTGAGCAAGTGGAAAGAGGCTATTCGAGTGTGTCGCAGCATGGCAAATGCATGAGCAAGGTACTCGAAAGAAATACTCTTCATGAGCATAAACTTGAGTTAAAGGTACTATCAAATGTAAAAAACGCACTGATAGGTAGAGCGCGGCTCTACCTATCAGTGCGTTTTTTACATTATTACTGTTTATACTTCTACCACGATAGGTAGAACCATTGGGCGGCGGCGCGTCTTCTCGTATAAGAAGTCGCTCAACGTGTGTTTAATCCTGTCTTTGATGAAGGCCCAATCGGATGAATGGCCGTTGAGTCCGATGAGCGAATCAAGGACACGTCCCTTAGCACTCTCAAGCAGTTCTTCGGCATCACGCATGTAGACGAAGCCGCGTGAGATGATATCAGGTGCTCCGATTGGCTGACCCGTCTCTTTGTCAATGGTCAGGATTGCCATCAGAATACCATCCTGTGATAACACTTTACGGTCACGCATCACAACCTGTCCCACATCGCCAACGCTGGTGCCATCGATAAAGACATTGCCATTGGCCGCATGGTCAACCAGCTTGATAGCTTCATTGGAGACCTCGATGATGTCGCCATCTTCAGCTACCACAATGTGGTCTTCTGGAATGCCCATTGTGTAAGCAAGCTTTGCATGCAAAATCAGTTGGCGATATTCACCATGCACTGGAATGAAAAACTTTGGTCGTATCAGGCTCAGCATAAGCTTTAGCTCTTCTTGCGCCCCATGACCAGAGACATGTACATTCGCAATGGATTGGTAAAAGACCTCAGCCCCCTGGCGGAAGAGGCTATTGATCGTGCGTGTCACAGATTTTTCGTTGCCCGGAACCGGCGTTGCCGAAAGAATAATTGTATCGCCAGCCTGAACGTGAACGAGACGATGATCATTGTGAGCGATACGTGTCAAGGCGGACGTTGGCTCGCCCTGGCTACCTGTGCAAATGATAACGACCTGCTCCGGCTTGAACTTGTTGATGTCCTCGACACGAATAATCATGCCTTTTGGAACATTCAAGTATCCAAGTTCAATCGCTAGTTGCACATTGTTGACCATGCTGCGTCCCACCAGCGCAATAAAGCGTTCGTAGCGTGTCGAGACATCGACTACTTGTTGAACGCGTGAAATCAGCGAGGAAAAGGTTGCAATCATGATGCGCCCTGGGGCGTTGGCGAAAATCTTATCGAACGAGTCGTTGATGACACGCTCAGAAGGCGTATAGCCGGGTGACTCTACACGAGTACTATCGCCCATCATGACCAGCACACCTTCGTTGCCTATGCGTGCTAGCGCACCAATATCGGCTGGCTTGCCATCCACTGGTGTATGATCGAACTTGTAGTCCCCTGTATGCACCACCGCGCCGAAAGGTGTATGAATAACGACGCCAGTCGCATCAGGAATACTATGGTTGACACGGAAAAACTCTACATCAGATTTGCCGACCTTCACATGGTCGCCTGCTTCGACAATCGTGATATTCGTTTTTTCAAGGATTTTGTGCTCTTTGAGCTTTACCGAGATGAGACCGTGTGTGAGCTTCGTGGCAAAGAGTGGAGGAAAACCAAGCATGGGCAAGACATAGGGAAGAGCACCAATATGGTCTTCGTGACCGTGTGTAATAACGATGCCACGGATACGGTTTTTCTTATCATTGAGATAACTGGTGTCTGGAATAACGAGATCGACACCAAGCATCTCATCGTCGGGGAACATAACTCCGGCATCCACAATGATGATATCATCGCCGTACTCAACGACCATCATATTCTTTCCGACTTCCCCTAGTCCACCTAGTGGGACGAGTCGAATTTTTTCTATTGTCAAGGTAAAAAGGACCTCCTGACTATACATAAATGTATAGCATAGCTAAAACTGTATTAAAAAAGCATTTATCTTCACTCTCATTTCCGCCAACGAGAGTAAAAGCCAAATAAAAATAAGTGTATGTGTATGCCAGCTAAATAAAAATAAGCTATGAAGTCCCTATCCGTAGTGTAGCATAGAAGAGGTCGAAACACAACATGACAAATGTCATGCCCAAAGCATGATTACCTCCACTACTGCAAACACCTCTACGCATATATACTTCGTTTGTAAGTTGCGAATGTGCAACGCCAAATATATCTCCAAGAGCTATATCGTAAGTATACACAAAGAAAGAAGAATTTTCATGAACACCAACACACAAAGCTTGACCTCGAAACTACAAATCACAGCAATCGTGTTAATGCTAGCTGGCTCAGGTTGGAGTGGTGGCAACTTTACACCACAAGGCGCACCACTGTGGAACTACCTGCTTCATTGCGTCTCTATCGTGCTATTATTGTTCTTGTGCTTACAGTTGTTCGCCGTGCGTGATACTCGTGTAGAGCTGGCACAGCATATCGGACGTATTAAGGCTGGTGTGAGCATCCTTGCTGTCATTGGTACCATTAGCGTTATTATCATGATTGTCCTTGGAGCGAGCAACCCTGATCCTAATGCGGTAGGTGTTAAGACATTCGCGGATTGGTTCCCAACGATTATGTTAAGCATCGGCAACTTCTTGTGGCTGGGAACAATGCTCTTTACCCATCGAGGACAAGCGGTGGCCGAAGTAGCTACTAGCAAGTAAATGTATGCATTTGATTTATCACACTCTGTCAATATCGCCCTGGTATAGAAAACATAAACAAGTGTTTCGATATTCCCGACACGGTGCGTTGTTAACAGAGTGTGATAGAATCAGACTCGCATAGGATTTCTTATCATAAAGAACACAAGGAGGCGATGGTATGTCTGTAAATAGGCCAACCGAAGAACGCAAACCATTGACTGTAGATAATCGTGCTCCCTATGTTCTATGGACGATATGGATAATATGGCTTCCCTTTGTTATTCCTGACATTATCAAACTACTTCAATCCCATCCTTCAATGGTGCGTCTCATTGCTACACTTGTCGCGGTCGTCCTCTTCTTTGGCGTTTACTTATGGGCAACACGGCGTAATGTACAACGTCTTGCTAGTATATCTTCGCCTACGGTAGACACTCTCCTCTCGCAGTGGCTACCAATTGCCTTGCTGCTAATAATCAGTTTTGCCATTATGCAACTTTATAGAGGTTTTGGAACGCCATTCATTTTTACAAGTGCCTATATAGGGGGTCGTCTACCAACGCTTCGAGCGGCACAGACGATTATTGTACTCACACTGTCAATACTTATATTTGGCTCGCTCAACCATCCCGACTGGTCCTATTTGGGACAGGGAGCTATCCTTATTGCTGGCGTTGGCATCGTGACGATATGTATTGTTCGGGCCATTACAACAGGACGCGAGTTACGGCTTGCACGGGAAGAAATTGCACGTTTGGCGGTCACTGCGGAGCGTTTGCGAATTGCTCGCGACCTACATGATGTGCTGGGCCATAATCTCTCGCTTATCACGCTCAAAAGTGAACTTGCTCGACGCCTCATAAGCGTTGCACCCGAACAGGCAGCTAACGAGATTGGTGATGTTGAGCAAGTGGCTCGCACAACATTGCAAGAGGTGCGGGAGGCTGTTGGCAACTACCGTCAATCCTCTCTTGTGAACGAGCTTCATGCTGCCCAGCAAATACTGACGGCGGCCGGTATCGTCTTCACCTGTGAAGAGGACGAGGATATACAAAATGCCTTGTCGGCTCCCATCGAAGCCGTACTATCATGGACGGTACGCGAAGGCGTCACAAATGTCATTCGTCACAGTCGTGCCCGTCATTGCACAGTTCGCGTCACACGAGACGCACACGATGCACAAATAGAGGTCATAAATGATGGGGTAAAAACATCTCTGCTTCCATCCTTACCTGCTACAAAGATAGCAAGCACTACCACAAGCAATGGTTTGCGTGGACTGACAGAACGTATCGCAGCACTTGGTGGACAGTGCGAGGCCCAGTCGCAAGAGAGTGGAGGGTTTCGGCTCGCTGTTTCGGTACCACTCTCATAGAAAGGTAAGGATGAGCAACGATGATTCGTATTCTGCTGGCTGAAGATCAAGCGATGGTGCGAGGTGCGCTCGCCGCCTTACTTACATTGGAAGGCGATATCGAAATAATCGCCGAGGTCGGGCGTGGTGACGAAGTGGTAACGGTCGCGTTAGCGACAAAGCCAGATGTGGCCCTACTAGACATTGAGATGCCTGGCTGCGATGGACTTACGGCTGCCGCCGCATTACACGCACAGTATCCTCAATGTCGCGTACTTATTTTAACCACCTTTGGGCGCCCAGGCTATCTGCGACAGGCAATGGAAGGTGGAGTTGTTGGTTTTCTGCTCAAAGATTCGCCTGCGGCTCAACTTGCAACAGCTATTCGACGCGTCGTCGCAGGTGAACGCGTTGTCGATCCCTCACTAGCAATGATGGCCCTTAGCGATGGCAATAACCCACTTACAGAACGAGAAAGAACTGTGCTTGCTTCGATTACCAATGGTGCAAGCATTGCTGATGTCGCTAAATTGCTCTTCCTCTCCGAAGGCACCGTTCGTAACTACCTTTCCGTCGCCATCCAAAAGCTGAATGCTCATAACCGTATTGAAGCAGCACATATCGCTAAACAAAAAGGCTGGTTATAGAAAGTACATGAAGTCGAGGAACAAGATATCGGCCGATGTCTTGTTCCTCAACTTCATGTACTTTTTTGAGAAATGTTGCGCGTGTTATACTTGTAGAAAAAGACACTTCTATCAAAAGGAACCACGTCATGACATTTGTGCAAGGATTACTGTTATTCATCGCGGCCATTTTAGGCGGAACATTGAATGCAGTGGCAGGTGGAGGCAGTTTCTTTACCTTTCCCGCGTTGGTATTTACAGGTATTGGTGCCATCATATCAAATGCCACGAGCACAGTAGCATTATGGCCCGGCTCTATTGCTAGTGTTGGAGCCTATCGACGTGAGTTGGCAGAGCAGCAACGTGGCTTTCTTTTTTTGCTTATCGGTACAAGTCTCATCGGCGGTGTACTTGGCGCGATTCTCTTGTTGCGTACATCAAAATCAACGTTTACAAACCTGATTCCCTATTTGTTGTTAGGTGCAACACTTCTTTTTACCGTCAGCCCGTATATTACAGCGCGTCTACGCTTGCGTACCATTGAAAAGACCACGCGCATCTCTCCTTTGACGCTGATTATTATTGCCTTTGTACAATTCATTATCGCCATCTATGGTGGTTACTTTGGCGGCGGTATCGGTATTCTGATGCTAGCATCGCTGGCCTTTATGGGCATGGACGATATCAATAAGATGAACGCGGTCAAAACGCTATTGACAACAGCAATTAACGGAGCGGGTGTTGTAACCTTTGTCATAGCGGACAAAGTGCTCTGGCCTCAGGCGCTCTTGATGGTTGTTGGAGCCATTTTAGGTGGCTATGGTGGTGCATATTACGCACGAAAGATTGCCCCCAAATGGGTACGCCTCTTTGTGATTGTCACAGGGTTCGTATTAACGATCTATTTCTTTGTACATCATTGATGTTTGACACAATAATGTAGGAGCTTTACATTACGTCCTCTTTAAATCCGTTTGTGTTGACGAGGGCATGATGATCCTGTTGAATACAAGAGGACGGAGAGGTGTAGGGACCGATTGATCGCGTCCTCGTCGGTGTTTGATTGCAACGAGGACGCGATCAATCGGTCCCTACAAATAACGTCTCCGCATTCATTAAGTAAACAGGATACCCAAATCGTTTCATGAAATCGTCAGCATAAACATGCTGCCTAGCGAAACGTTCTATATTTGTTACTCGTGAATAAAGTACCTTACTTTTTATTTACACACTACGCATATTAAGCAAGAAAACGGATATTCATACCATGACACAACAAGAAACTCAACCTCAAAAAGATGAACAAGTTGTTCCGCAACCAATCGGAGACATACAGCAAAACACAAAGGACGATGGGAAAGAGCATGCAAGCAAATGGGCAGTATTTGCGATTGTCGCGATTGGTGTCTTTATGGCAACGCTCGACTCATCTATTGTCAATATCAGTCTACCCAGTATCGCCAGCGACTTTAGAGCACCACTGAACGGTGCCGTTGAATGGGTCATCATCTCCTATCTAGTGGTAACAGCAGCTATCCTGCTAACAGCGGGTCGCCTCGCGGATATGATTGGGCGCAAAACAATTTGGGCTGTTGGCCTGTTTGTCTTCACTGCCGGTTCCGCACTATGTGGTGCAGCGACTTCGCTCGGTTTCCTGGTAGCGGCACGTGCGGCACAGGGTCTTGGCGGCGCGCTTCTCTTCGCCGCCAGTCCTGCAATGATTACAAACGCGTTTCCAGCGCAAGAGCGTGGACGTGCGCTTGGTTTGAACGCGGTAGTCGTCGCGCTCGGCGTCAGCGTGGGACCAACGCTTGGAGGCGTTATTACCGCGTATCTGTCATGGCGCTGGATATTCTATGTCAATGTGCCTATCGGTATCGTTGGTATCCTGTTAACTCTACGGGTACTTACCGAAAAATTTCATCGCAACCCTGGCAAATTCGATCCCATCGGCTCCATATTACTTGGTGTAGGCCTTGCAAGTTTAACGGCTGCGTTGTCGTTTGGACAAGAGTTGGGCTGGTTCTCGCCAATTTTTATCGCTGGTATTGTGATTGGCGTTGTTGCGCTCGGCTTCATTCCATTTGTTGAGCATCGTGTTGCAAACCCTATCATCGACATGAAATTGTTACGTAACCGTGTCTTCCTCTCAGCGAATATGAGCCTCATCCTTAGTTTCCTGGCACTGTTCGCGGTAAGCTTTCTCATGCCGTTCTACCTGGAACAACTGCGTGGCTTTCCAACACAAATTGTTGGTCTTCTGCTGACGCCGCTTCCAATCATGATTGCCATCATTGCTCCACTTAGTGGTTCGCTAGCAGACCGTCTTGGCAGCACGCGCTGGCTTGCATCCAGTGGCCTAGCAATCGCGTGTATTGGACTTATCCTGCTGAGCCAGCTTAACGCACAGAGTTCAGTCTTCGATATCATCTGGCGGTTGGTTGTTACGGGCATTGGGCAAGCCTTGTTTCAGTCGCCAAACAATAGTGCCTTGCTTGGCTCTGCACCGCCACAACAACGCGGTAGTGCCTCCGGTTTCCTGGCAACAGGTCGCGTTATGGGTCAAAGCTTGAGCGTTGCTCTCGCAGGAGCCATCTTTGCCAGCCTTGGGGGATCGGCCGCCGGCCTCGCCATTCAGCAACATCATGGCAGCCTGAGCGCATTACAACAGACGTTCACCACCAGTTTTCGTACCGCTCTCCTTGTTTGCGCCTTTATCGCTGTGGTTGGCGTTTTCACCTCACTTGTAAGAGGTGGGGGCGAAAAGAAAAAGGCGTAAGTATATCATACTGAATGGGTGCAGGTTCGATGAAGTTGCACCCATTCTATGCAGTATAATATTGTAGTAAGAGTTATATAGCTTGCAATGCTTCATCAACTAAAGAGGCATCAACGCCTTCACCCGTTATAATCTCCCTAATCTTGTTTTTCGAGATTGCGCTATTTGCCCGCTTCAAAACGTTCATCTGCTGCTTTATACCAGCCAATGCCTTTTGCTTTACTGCTGGTACTCTATGAACAAGTCTATCAAGATTGACACGATTGTTTGTCTTTGGAGACATCACCCCTACAATCGGTTTTACTTGTTTAAGAGTATTTGCTTTGCTTCCTCCTAACCATTCTTCATCATTCATGAAGTACAAAACCGTTGTAATCCCAACACGCCAAGTTAAGGTTGCGGCAAGTGTTGCATCCAAGCCTGCTGCAATAAAACCACCTGCGAAAGGAATAAAGCTTAAAAGCGTTCCAACTCCGAGTTCCGGCCAAATCTCGTGAAGAATGCTTAGTAAAAACTCTTGTCCGAACTCCGTTGAAAGGGCTTCTGCCAGAAGCTCATCACCAATATCAAAAGCAGCTCCGACAATTGTTGCCGAAGTCACAAGACCCCTTGTAAATTGGTCGGGTGTCGCACTATAAATACGTGCAAGGCTTTTAACCATTGGACTATAAATTACTGGAGCTTGTGCTGCTAATGAAGCAAGCATAGCCGCAACGCCACCACCAGGGACAAGAAATCCAGCAGCACCAATCACAACATCCATAACCGCATGTCCAGCAGCGTAATTATTTATTACCTGATTAGCAAGGCGATTTCTTGCATTACTATGAAAAAACGCTGTTGGGATAGCTGTAGCATTTTGCATACAGACTCTCTTTCTCACAAATCATAACATTCGTAAAAGTTGGTAGTGATTATCTAATACCGTCTCTTCAACTCCTCAACGGCTTCGAGGAACAAATCTTCATCGAGATTGAGTTCTTGCATAGCAAGAATACCTTGAAGAAAAGCAGCATTATGAGCGGCAAGCTTCGCAACATCAGTTGGCAAATTTTGAGGAAGACGATTATGCAATCGTTCTACCACTTGAAAAGCCTGGTTGTCAGAGCGAATGCTAGGAACTACTTGCACTATGCTTAAATCAGCTATGATAGTTGGATGTAATTTTTCCTGTTTCTCTCTCACCTCTAATTGATCGCGGGTATCTATTGCGAAATCCGTTTGCGTTTGCTTGCCTTCCATTATCGACTCGTTGCAACTTTGGGCTTCGCCTAGAATTTTGTATAAAAACCTGAATATTTGCTCTACAAACCGCAGTAATCTATTAACCATCGCTTGATCTCCTGTTTTGTCTGCCAAGAAAGAAGAGGCAAATCATCGATAGCATCGCGTCCTAATTGCCTAAGTATGGATGTGATGACAACAGGTGCTACATCAACTAACCAGTAATAGATATGGTGGGCATGATAGAGCAAGGTGTCAACAAAAGCGTCTACTGACTCAACTACATTGCTCACCACTTCTGCAAGGCTAAGAATATCCTCATCAAGGCTAAGAATATCCTCATCATCATCCCAATAAGATATGAGCGACATAAGTGTTCCTCCTAGTATCCAAGGCGTTTCTTCCTTCTTTGCTTTAATTCGTCTTCTGCCTCGTTCATTAGATCATCATCGAGTATGCCTCTCAGCATGTCTCTACCATCCTGATGTGCACGATACATTGCTGCAACGGGGATGACGTCTTCTCGACAGATACGATGATACTCATCATAAAATGTCAGTTTGAGACTGGTCGCCGTGATCGCCTCAATAACTACATCTGCAACAGCAAGTCCTGTTTTGGCAATTTGGGCGACTTTCGTTACTGCTTGAGGAAGAGCTACTGATTTCAGAATACTAGCTGGCACACTATCTGCGTATCTCACACTAACCTCTCTCCCTGAGAGAGATTTAATCGTCTCTTGTCCCATTACCAATTCCTCCTTTGTCTAGCCGCTTAACACCTACAAGCAAAGCAAGTTACAATGCTTCGAGCCATTTAGAACTCTTGCTATGGATAGCTTCACAGTACACAGACTATTCTGGCTTCCACACTCTTAATCGACATGAGCCTTTTGCCACTAATTTGGCAAAACTTAACTCAGTAATGATGGATTAACAAAACCTTGTCGAATAGAAATTACCAGTGGCGATCATAATGATGGCCGCATCCACCTCTTGTACATGTATAGCCACTCCCCGTAAAGCCAGGGCAACTGCAATCAGCACATTTCCCATATCCTGGATGCTCTAGTAGAGAAGATGTGGTACGCGGTGTTACTTTCATTCCATGAACGCAATAAAGCGTTTTTTCAACCCCCTGAGTAACACCTACTTCACTTTTGAGAAGCTCAAGGGCTTTTATAGGGTCCATTAATATTCTCCTTCGATCAAATTTAGTAACCTAAGTAGTACTTGTTTGCACACCTCTTGACACGCTACATTTATTCTCTATACTCATGCATAGATGATAAGAAAACGTGCAGTGCATTTCATACGTTTTACTATACTCAAAAAATAGATGAACGGCGTTGAATTTTCTTAACCACTTTCAGGCAAATTCACTTAATTGGATTAAATTCCTTAATTTAAGTATTAAGAGAAAAGGATTGTTAAATGCTAACACCTAAAGAGCCGGAGTATGCACCATTTTGTGATAAATTGAGATTTGTGCTTAATGAAGCAAAGCTAATGCAGAAGGATGTAGCAGAAGGCACTGGACTCTCTAAACCTACCATTACTTATTGGATAAAAGGCTATAATGAACCAACTTTAGAGAGCATGAAAAAATTGATGGAGTTTTTACACACAAAAAATATATCCATTGAAAAAATGGAGAACCTTTGGCAGTGTAGCGATGTTCCAGTTGATAAAGAATGGCTGAAAAATCTCGCACAAAGAGAGGTATCGCATCCAGAGACTGATTGTCATATTGAAGAATCTGAACAATCCCCTCTTAGAAATCTATCCGTAGATACCTCCACAAATGAAGAGAAAAAAGGCGAGCTAGGTAATTCTTCTTCAATTATAATACAAACACCAGAAACTCATCAATTCCAACTTTTTACAAGGAAAGGAGTACTTCTCATATTAGGAGCACTATTACTCATTGGAATGAGTAGCACAGCACTAGTTAATTTCATTCCCAAAGATACAAATACACTTCCATCTTATATTTCAGGCCACGCAACTTTCCTTATCTTTTATCCTTTAACCACAAAGCCGTTTGGTTGGGATGAAAGTACGCAAAAAGATGGCCGCTCTTGCTTATCTCAAAGAGACGGTTATCATATTTCTTCAGGAGCCGAATACGATCATCAATGCTTAGAAAGTAGTACAGTTCTCTCAAATTTTGTTCTTCAAGTCCAAATGCATATAAATGGAAATACTCAAGATGGGCAAGGAGGAGGAATTGTCTTTCGTCATACAGAGGCTGGTACAGACTTAATCACATTGTACTCTGATGGAACCTACCAAATGCATAAAAGTAATAATAAGAAGTCTAGCTCATTGAACGGGATATCCTATTTCATCCCGAATGTTTCCCCAACAAAAGACAACTCTTATTTACTCGCTATTGCCGTAAATGGAAGTTCGATCATCTTTTATATAAACAAACAAAAAATAGCAACGGCAACAGATAATACTTATAAAAATGGTTGGATTGGGTTAAAAGTTGATGGTGAGGGACGAACCTCTAACACTGTTGTATTTACTAATCTTACTATTTGGACACTCCCAAATTCATCAGATACACAATAATAAGTGCTCTTGATCTAAACACGGTTCTCCGTCATCTTTCATGCTAAGCCCTAGTATAGATGTCATTAATTTCTATTTCTTCTAATTCTCACAAGATTATATTGTTTCATACAAAGAAAAAGCTGCGAACTAGCATTCTAGAGAACGATAATACATTCAAGCTCTGAAATACTATAAACCCGCTTCATACCTAAAGACAAAGTTACAAACGGCCTTCCATAATAGCACATTATAGCTGATGCGATGAAAAAGTAAGAGATAATAAGGTCTATAGAGCAGAAAATGAAACGAAACGGCTTCACACCTATATTGACCTATAACCTTTATGCATTATAATATCTCTATGAACAAGACAGACCGCTTATTGGCTATCGTGCTCGAATTGCAGGGCAAGGGTAAACAGCGCGCTGAAGACCTGGCACAGACATTCGAGACGAGCAAGCGTACAATCTATCGTGATATCGAGGCACTATGCGAGGCAGGTGTGCCGATTGTCTCTATTCCAGGGCGCGGCTACTCACTCATGGAAGGCTATTTTTTGCCGCCGTTAAGCTTTACCACCGATGAAGCAACCATGCTTTTGCTCGGTAGCGAGTTCATGGCACAAAATTTTGATGCACAATATAGGACAGCAGCACACGCGGCTCATCGCAAGATAACAAGCGTGTTGCCTCACCAGTTGCGAGACGATGTAGCGTATCTGCAAAAAAGTATTCGCTTCATCACACCAGAGCATCATTCTAACGAAGTCATGATGTTACAGCAGTTGCGCCGCGCCATTATTGAGCGCGTCACCGTGCGCTTCCAATACGAAAAACGTCATAGTCAAGATGGTCAAAGCGCGCAGACCACTCGTGAGGCTGATCCTTATAGCCTTGTTCATGTATCGGGCACTTGGCATCTCACAGGCTATTGTCACATGCGTAAAGACATACGCAATTTCCGCCTTGATCGTATGGATACCCTTGAGGTCTTGCCACATGCATTTACAAGACCAACAAACTTCGTCATGGCAGAGCATCAGGGTCGGCAACGCGATATTACTGTACGCGTTCTCTTCGATCATGAGGTCATACGCTGGGTCCACGAGTCGCGCTACTACTATATTGTAGCGGAAGAGGAGACGCCAGCAGGATTACTGGTCACGCTTCAGGTACGCCAGGAGAGCGAGATTGTGCAATGGTTGCTTGGTTGGGGACAACGTGTGCGTGTATTAGAGCCGGAGTCTCTATGTAAACGACTAGCACAAGAGGCGCAAGGAATAGTGGAGCAATATCGTCAATAAAGAGTGATGCTAGTGGGACAGTCGCGCATTTCGTGTGACTGTCCCTCTCGCATCACTCTTTTCACCTAGCTTGCAATCACGCGATCCGTCTCTATTTTATAGATGACGCGCACATCATTGGGTTGATGATTTGCGTATTTGTCTCGACCAGTATATTTCTTCGACATCTTGTCGATATGGTCGCTAGCACCTTCTTCTGTAGCTTCGGCAATATGACCTCGTATCGACAACCAATGCCAGGGATTGTCGGAATCAACGATATCGAGGCCGACCTTGGGCTGTCTATCCATATTCAACGCTTTTTGTCTGTGCTTGGAAGTGTTAATTAACACATGCGTACCATCAAAATCAACCCAAACGGGCGTCACCTGTGGTGTTCCATCAGGCATGACCGTGGCTAAATGAGCGAGTAAAGGCTTTTGGAAAAGGTCTAATGCCTTTTCAGGAATGCTTTCTGCCATAGAAATTTTTCTCCTGCTACGTTCTTTACGGAATTTGTAAGTAACTGAGAACACATTAGTAACTCTCAATTTCTTGTACTCATTGTACCTTAATTTCTCTGGATGGTGCAAACGCATTTTTAGGCAAAGAGGTTGTCCTACTGACATACTGTTGTCACAGACAAAGCTTATACTATAAATATCAACGAAGCGATCTTACGACGCTAAAGCACTTTTTGGAAAACCAGCGATAAAGAAAGAATATGGTTATGACCACAACATTAAGAAAACTAACTCCGAACCTGATGGTGGAAGATGTCAACAAAACCGTGGATTTCTACAAAAATATGCTCGGCTTTGATGTGCTTGCCACTGTGCCTGAGACGGGACAACTTAATTGGGCAATGCTCAAACAGGGCGATGTCGAGATGCAATTTCAGACACGCGCCAGCCTTTCGGAAGAGATACCAGCCTTTAAAGACCGCGCAATCGGCGGCACACTGACACTCTATATTGATGTAGAAGATGTCACAGCACTGCATAACGCACTAAAGGACAAGGTAGCTATCGTGCAGGCTATGCACACAACTTTTTATGGTACACAAGAGTTCGCTATCGAGGACTGCAACAGTTTCGTATTGAGCTTTTCACAAGGAGCTTAATATGGTAGAACAGACTCAAGAGGCCACGTTGAAAGCATTCCGTCAAATTCCAGGCGTTGGCAAGAGTATCGCCAACGACCTGTGGGATCAGGGCTTTCGTTCGCTAGAAGCGTTGAAAGACCAGGACCCCGAAGTTATGTACAACAAGCAATGCGAACTACAAGGTACACATGTTGATCGCTGTATACTGTACGTCTTTCGCTGTGCCGTGTACTACGTCTCACATGAACAGCACGAACCCGAAAAACTCAAATGGTGGAACTGGAAGGACGTGTAGGGACCGCATGTATGACGTCCACGCCCAATTCATTGGGTGAGTTCCTTGTATAACCTCACATGACCTCGCGCGTCATGATTGGTGTATGATGAGGACTGCACATTGCTTCGCTCGTGCAGCGGACGCGATCAATCGGTCCCTACAGATACTTGTTACAAACGAATGAGCTTGCTCGTATACAAAGATGAGAGGCATAATACGATAAACCATCTTTTGAGGAATTTATTTTATGAGCGAAACAAAGACTATAATGAAATGGTCGGAACTACAAAATCTACCTGTAACTATTCCTAGCGAGGGTATCACCATTGGTACCATCGTGGATTGCTACTTTCAACCGGACACAAACGCGATCTATGCATTAAAGGTACGCCTGCGTTTGCTGGGCGACCGTTCATTACCAGTAACGGGTATCAAGAGTATTGGCACTGATGGTGTGGCTATTCCAAGTGCTCAAATGCTAATAGCCCGTCTGCCATCTCTTCCACTTGTAGGTGAACTACCATCGTCAGCAATTAAAAGTGAAAGTGGGGCAGATATTGGCCGTGTGAATGCTGTGTTGCTTGGCACAGAGACACCTAACACACTTCGCATTATTGGCATCGAAATGACAAACGGTACAGGCAAACGCACCAAAACGTTTGGTGCCGACGCCGTAGGGAGTTATCGCGATGGCACCGTGGTCATCACAGACACAGCAGCCAAAAGACTCAAATAAAAGAGTGTTGCCAATTGCTGATTTTAGATGCATATAAAATCAGCAATTGGCAACACTCTTTGATCATCCACCTGTCAGCCGCAAAATCTCCGCTTCAGCCTCGCGTGCCTCTTTACGTCGTGATAGCTTCTTGAGAGCTTCCGCCTTGCGCTTCCAGTTATCGGCATCGTTCGGTGCTAGCTTGATCGCCTCCTCAGCCGCCTCTAGTGCCTCCTTGTGCCGCTTTAACTGTCTCAGGACCAGTGCTTTATTGTGCCATGCGGACGCCATTCGAGGGTTGAGTTGCAATGCACGATTATATGCCTCAAGTGATTTCGGATAGTTGTGCAAGTGGTATTGTGCATTGCCTAAACCATTCCACGATAATGGCGCGTTTGGGTTAAATCTTACCGCTGCTTCATATGCTACCAATGCTGCATCGTACTGTTGCAGTTCACATAGCACGTTTGCTTTACCATTCAATGCGGGGGCGTAACGTGGGTCGATAGTCAAGGCTTGATCGTAAGCACTGATAGCCTCGGTTAAGCGTTTCAAATCGGCAAGCACGTTGCCACGTTTATCATATGCCCTCACAAATGCACGATCAAGCTGGATGGCCTTGTCATAGCTTTCAAGCGCACTTTTTAAGCGTTGCTTAGCATAATACACATTGCCCATCCCAAAGTAGTTGGGAGCGTAATTTGAATTATACTTTTGTGACTCCAGGTACGCGTTCAAGGCATCATCGAAACGTCCCAGGTCATACAGCGTGTTGCCCTTGTTGTTCCAGTAAATGGCACTATGAGGCTCATAAGTGATGGCCTGCTCGAATGCGCGTAAGGCATCGGAGAAACGCTTCAACTGGCGCAAGACGAGACCCTTGTTGTTCAACGCCTGTGCCAGGCGCGGTTCGTAGTGTAGAGCGGTATCAAACGAGAACAGGGCTTGTTCTGGTGTACCAAGCGCGTTTTGGGCCGCTCCTTTGCCATTCCAGGATAAGGCGTTATCTGGTTCGAGCGCGAGTGCTTGCTCGAATGCCGTCAACGCTTCTTTATTCCGATGAAGCATGTTTAACGCAGTTCCCTTACCATTCCATGCAGCCACGAGTTTGGAGTCCATTTGGAGCGCGCGTTCAAACGAGGTCAACGCCTGTTGGTGCTGTCCGTTCAAGCCGTGTGTTGTGCCAATCTTCTGCCATCCATGAGCATCCCGTACTTGATTTCCTGGTCGTGACGTGTTCAATGCGTAAGGGCTATAGGGTGGTACTGTAACATTTGGCTGCTTCGTCGAAGCTGTACGTGTAACAGCAGGGCGCGTCAAGGTGCCACTGATACGTTGATCTTCGATATGACGTAGTGCTTTCTCAACCTCTTTTGCGCTCGCGGGCCTGTTCTCGACTTTGAGTTCGAGCATACGCATCAGCAACTGTTCTAGTTCGGCTGGTACCGCTGGATTGAGTTCCGAGGCCGGACGAAAGAAGAATGGTTGCTCGCTAGGGTCCACGCCTGTTAGCAGACAATGCAGAAGGGCACCAAGACTATAAATGTCCGAGCGTGGTGTGCTCTGAGCCTTGCCGTACTGTTCTGGCGCGGCAAATCCAGGTGAACCGAACGCTACTGTATCATGCGATTGACCGGGCTTAAAGATACGCGCAATGCCAAAGTCGATAAGATAGATATGACCATTACTTATCATCACATTCGATGGCTTGAGGTCACGAAAGATAATCGGTGGATGATGCGTGTGTAAATGGTTCAGCACGTCACATAACTGCATTCCCCAATCCAGTGCCTGCTCTAGTGTGACAGGACCACCGCCTTTATGCTCCAGGTAATCTTCCAGTGTCTCGCCCTCGATAAAATCCATCACAAGGTACGAGCGTTCCTCTTCTGTAAAGTAGTCATAGATACGCGGTAGATTGGGATGAACGAGATCAGCCAAAAGTTGTGACTCACGTTCAAACGCGTCTTCTGCCTCCTGGATACGGCTCGGAGTCAAACCGGCACGACTCATCTCTTTGATGGCAACAGAGCGATTATTGAAGCGTGTATCCGACGCTTTATAGACCGCACCCATGCCTCCTTGTCCAATACGAGACTCAAGTTGATAGCGGCCACCGAGCAGTGTTTGCTCTGGCAGTTCGCCAGTAGAGCGTTTAAAGAGGAGCGGGGCGGCACAATGTTGACAGAAGCGGGCCGTTTCCGCATTCGCTAAACCACAATTATCACAAAATTGTTCCGCCATAAAGCCTTTAATTCCTTAACAGGATGCAATAATACATGTTGAAAAAATAATTTGGTAAAACCTTTTAGGGCATCCGTCCCTCTATACCACGTTATTTTGTTCACCTGCATACTTAGGTCGCCCACAACTTATGCTTGACGGGGTGGACCCATCCGCCATAACTGTAACCATTCCGCAATGCTTAGCGTCTCGGCACGCCGACTTGCCTCTATACCTGCCTCAGCAAGCCAAGCGCGTATGATCTCATTCTTATAATGTAGTCCATGCGTCAACGAGTTGTGTAATTGCTTGCGTCGTTCACTGAACCCAGCCTGCACAAGACGAAAGAAACTCTCTCGCTCAACTGGCGATAATGGGGCTTCCTTGTGGAGATCAACACGTAAAATAGCCGAGTCAACCTTTGGCGCGGGATAAAATGAAGACGCGGGAACCTGCGCTACAATACGCGGCTGTCCATAAAACTGAATACTGATTGCCAGGACGCTCAGGTCGCCCGGTTGTGCCACAATACGTTGTGCCACCTCTTGTTGTACCATGACCACCAGGATGCGAGGTGGATTACCACTTTCTAAAAAGTGGCGAAATGTCGGTGCCGTAATATAATACGGCAGATTTGCTACGAGTTTGTATGGTGCCTGTCCAAAAACCTCTACAGGATCAAGGAAGAGCAGATTGCGCGCAATCAACTCGACATTGGAGTTGAAGCTTGTCGTCTTGGCAAGCAGGGCAAGCATATCGCGTTCTAGCTCAACGGCGACCACGCGTCGCGCATGCTGCGCTAACTCGCGTGTCAACACACCTGTACCTGCGCCGACCTCCAGGATTTCGTCGTCGGCTTCAATCTCTGCCGCTTCAACAATCTTCAGTAAAATAGAGCGATCAATCAGAAAATTCTGCCCAAACGCCTTATTCGGACGCATATTATGAGCATATAAAAGATTACGTAACTCGCGCACACTCGTCAAGTCTATATCTTTATATGGCGCAATACTGCTCTGCTCTTCAATTGATGATTCCTGTGGAATACTATCCGTCACCTATCGCTCATCCATTCTTATAATTTTTTGCATATACCCATTCTACCTTATTACCCCTCCTCAACACAATTTTATACACACATGCCTTTGTAGGGACTACATTTATGGCGTCCTCGCCCAATTCATAGGGCGAGTTGCATCTGCCAGCTTTCTTGCATGATCTCGCGCAAGAATGGGTACAAGGGGACTGCACCTTGCTTCGCTCGTGCAGCGGACGCCATAAATGTGGTCCCTACGAAAACCATCACATGAAGATTGGCGAACTACTACAACCGGCATATCCATTTTAACGCCAGACGCGTGACCGGCCACGACGCGAACGGAATATACCAAACGGGAGTGAACGTCCTAGCAGTCCAAACACAATGAGCATACTCACAAGAGCGAGGCCACCAATGACAAGGAGCGCGGCAAATGCTACACCTGCAAGTACAAACAGGGTTACAAAAAGCGCGATAAGCGGTTTGATAAGCATAAAGCCAAGCACCACAAGAATGATTGTCCGTCCAGCCTTATTGCCTTGCTGCGGACGTGCCCACGGCGGAACTTGTCTAGTATACGAACCGTAGGGCTTGTAGCCATGCTCGAATGCATCTCCATCGGGACTAAAATTCTTTCTCCGTTGCTGTTGTTGAAGCGGAGGAGTTGTGTTCGCTGTATATGCTCCCTGCGTTGGCCTATCTTGAGCATGATAGCTATAGGATGGAATGTCCGCTATAGAATCCTCGAAGTTCGCGGGATGCTCATTTTTAGGCATATTGCCAGTATTTGGCTTAGTAGACCAATAGTACGGTCGTGCTTCGCTTTCCGCCGCGCCCTCTTGTATACTATCATGGGAATTATAGGAAGGCCGCTCATTTTGCTGCGGCTCGAATTCTTGTTGGCTCATCTCTTCTCCTTGTACCAATGGAACCATCATATATAACTACGTTTCCTAGAAACAAGGGTTGCATCTGGACCTGCTTGTTTGGTTATAATTTATAGTATAGTCCTATCCGTGTAACAAACACATATGATGGTACGTTGTACACTGAGATAGCTACCTATCAAAAATTAGCAACAAGCATTTTTGTTTTACGATATAATTCACTGGAGAACCGTCACTAGCACCTACGAGCAACGCTCACACTCTTCATAACTACACGGGCGCGTGACCGGAATACCTTCGGTACCTGTGGGAAGGATATTTTTTTATGGATGAACACGTACACAACAAACAGACAGAAGACGAACGCTCGCTTGTGCCTGCAGGTAGTAGTAGTTTTCAAAAGGATGTAGGCGGTGAAGAAGATACGGTGACTGTCAAGACAACTAAGGCCAGTGATGTCAGTCCTTCTCACGCCGCGCTTTACCGCAATACACCATTGCCTGTGGCACCCACACTCGATGAAATCGCGATTCGACGTAATCGTATCAACCGTATGCTCATGCGGAAGCGACACATCGGCCGCAAATATACAAGTAGTAACACGGGTCGGGGTTTAATGATTGCAGGGGCTGTACTCTTTATCCTCTTCGCCATGCTTGTCTCCGGTGGTACTGGTTCAGCCTATGCCTATTATCAGGCACAACTACCACTACTAAATGGCATCGCACAACATTCGCTCTTTCAAACCACGCGCATCTATGACCGCAATGGCAAGTTGCTCTATGAACTGTATGACCATCAGCAGGACCGAGGGCGACGCACCTACGTCAACTATAACGATATATCCCCTCTTTTGGTAAAAGCAACTGTTGCAACGGAAGACCGTACCTTTTGGACAAATAGTGGCGTTGATTATAACGGCATCGTTCGTGCAGCTCTTGCAGACCTACAACACAATGGCACCGTACAGGGTGCAAGTACCGTTACAGAACAACTTGTCAACAACCAATTCTTTAACAACCAGAAGGGTGATATCCAGGTAAAAGGCGAGGAAGTGGTGCTGGCAACCGGACTAACTCAGCAATATCCTAAATGGAAAATCATGGAGATGTACCTGAATACCGTGTACTACGGTGATATCAACTATGGTGTTGAGGCGGCCGCGGAAAGCTATTTCCGTCTGCAGCCGAAGTGTACATTGGGTCAGTGCAAACCTGCTGTAAGTCAACTCGACCTTGCACAAGCATCGCTCCTTGCAGGTCTGCCACAAAGTCCTTCATACTATGATCCTACGACAAACAAGCCTGTAGCCTTGCAACGGCAGAAGGTCGTGCTTCAAGCCATGCTGGAACAAGGCATGATTACGAAACAGCAAATGGCAGATGCACAGAAGGAAACGGCAAACTTCACCTTTGAACCATATTCAGTGACGCATCATCTGCAAGCTCCACACTTTGTCAATTACGTGATTGATAACGTTCTGGCTCCTATGCTCGGTAGCCGTCTCGCCGACGGTGGACTAAATGTGTACACAACACTTGACTTCGACCTTGAGCAAAAGATTGAGCAACTCGTGTACAACAAACTATACACGCAGCAATCGGACAACTACTTAGGAGTGTATGGACCGCTAAATATCACCAACAATTTGAATAACGCCGCTGTAGTCGTGATGAATCCAAAGAATGGTGAAATCCTGGCAATGGATGGTAGCGCGAAATTTAGCGAGAACACACCGACCATGCAAGGACAGGATAATGCCGCGATTGCGCTGCGTCAACCCGGCTCGTCGTTCAAGCCAATTGTGTATGCTACCGCGTTTGAAATGGGCTGGTATCCTGCTATGATTGTGCCCGATCACAAAACGATTTATCCTACCGATTGTAGCGACGCACCACCTAAGGGGTGCTACTCACCGCAAAACTACGATGGAACCTTTCATACACAATTTCCAATGACAATTCGCACGGCTGTTGCCAATTCATATAACATTCCTGCGATTGACGCGATTGAGTTTGCGGGCGTGAAGAACGTAGCAAATATGGCGGGTCGTCTTGGTCTGAGCGAAATCTCTAACCTTCCAGCCGACAAACTTGTTCCCTCTATGGCAATTGGTGCTGACGAGGTAACGCCTCTTGATATGACTGCTGCCTATTCCACCTTTGCCAACAAAGGTGTACGCGTTCCTAAAACTTCTGTGTTAGAGATTACTGACAACCAGGGACATCTCATCTATAAGTATGACGAGGCGCATCCAAAGGGTGTTCGCGCATTGAGTGAAGGTGTTTCATTCCTGGTAAGTAGTATGCTGTCGGATAAAGCGGCTCGCTATCACGAGTTTTCTCCTGGCAACTACTTGGAGCTAGACCGCCCTGCTGCTGCAAAGACAGGTACGACCGATAGCTTCCGTGACAACTGGACGGTGGGCTATACTCCCTATCTTGCGACCGGTGTATGGGCTGGAAATAGTAATAATGTGACAATGACGCAAAACACCATCGGTATTACGGGTGCGGCTCCCATCTGGCATGATGTAATGGAACTGGCCTCACAGAAGTACAACTTCCCATCTGATGATTTTGCAGTTCCGGCTAATGTCCATAGAGGCGTGGTATCGTCGATAACGGGTCTGGCTCCACGTGCGGGCAAATCAACGGTAGAGGATTGGTTTATTGATGGCACCCTGCCAACGGTAAGTGGTGGGGGTAACTACTACACACCACCTCCAACCTGTGGCTACTTCTGCAAGCCTTATGGTGGTGGACAACCAATTGTTCCCTAATATGGGCCTGAATATGATGGGAAGAGCATTGTAGCTTTTGCTACAATGCTCTTCCCATCTTTATTTCCTATTGCTTCTCTGGAACATATGCGCTATTATACGGATGTTGCTGCGTTCTTGAATGAGTAAGCAAAGAGGGAGGACTGCGAGACATGGCAGACAAAGAAACAAAACGCCAGCGTGTTGTGCCAAGCATGGAGCAGGGGACCTCACGTGTGAGCAGGGCGGCGGTTGGGAATGCGAAGACGGTACAAAGCACACGCGTAGAACAACGCTCACAATTGCCTACAGCAAGGCAAGGCACACGTAGTGGATCCTCCAAAACATCAACGCGTAGCAAAAGAAGTACGACGAGCGGCACAAAAAAGAATGGACCATATCGCACAGTACCCGCACCTGCTGCAAATAATCCTAACGATACACGCGCTATTCAGTGGGCTTACGACAAGTGGAATGGAATGCAAGCACATCAACAGCAACGCGTGTGGAGTGTTGTGCTACTTGTGTTGTCGCTTGTATTATTTGGCTCATTAACGATATTTCAAACTACACCTATCCTTGGGAGTATCGGCAAGTTTTTTATCATTATGTTTGGCTGGTCGGCCTATTTGTTAGCATTTGGACTTGTGGCTTTCGCCTTAGCACATCTCATCGAAGGTATCCGCAATGAGCCACTTGTACGCGGATCAATGGTCCTAGGTTTAAGCGCAATTTTGCTCTTAGTACTCATCGAAAGTGGACTTATTCTTGGTAAAGACGCACCTACTGGTATCATTGGTCATGCACTGGTATATCCATTACAAGGTTGGCCTATTGTCGCGGCGCATGTTATTACACTTGGTCTCATCATACTACTCATCATCTTCACCTTCCGTATCACTTTTGGGCATGTACTTCTAGCTGGTCACTTTGTACAACGTCTCATATCCGACGAAAAAAGACCCACATTAAGCAACAAAAATGGTCCAGTCTCAACTGGCCCCTCACCATTTCTTGGGCAACGCCCACAATTTAGCCGCTATGGAAATGGTGTGGTACCTACACAAGTTAGTCAAAAGCAAAATGGACGGCTAGCACCAGCCGATGCGGTAGAGGATGAGGACGATATACAATTCGAGTCTGACTTTGACGATGAAGGGGACGATGACGATCCGCGCAATGATATCAATATTCACAAACAAGAGGTTGGTATTGTGCCGCGTGGTCCACGCACACCTATCTCGCTCGATGTAGACAACCATGCACAAGCGGTCAGGGGAGCACGACAACAACCGTTACCGCTCGACACGCAACATATTGCCGCCGATAAACTTGTGGTTAAGGACACAGGCCATATGGAAGACCTGATGCCCAATATGAACGTGGTACCAAAGACACCGCAAAAAACACCTCGCATCGCCAACCCGATATTACAAGGGGAAAATTTCTGGATTTTGCCACAAACCACACTCCTCAACAGTCCAGATGAAGTCAAGATACAACTGCTCGGCGATGACACGGAGACGTTAGCCAAGACTATTCAGGAAACGTTGCGTAGTTTCCGCGTCGATGCAGAGGTCAAAAAAGAAGATATCAGCATAGGACCAACGATCATTCGGCTTGGCATTCGTCCAACGGGCAAACCTGAGATGAAGCCCGACGAGAAGACGGGCAAACTTGTCCCCGTCCGGGACGCAGGTGGCAACATTGTCTACGAGACACGCACCCGTGTAAGCCGTATCATGGCCTTGCAAAACGATCTCGCGCTGGTCCTCGAAGCCAAAACCATTCGTATGGAAGCTCCCGTTCCTGGACGCCCCTATGTCGGTGTCGAAATTCCCAACAAAAACAGTCGGCTCGTCACACTGCGCGAAGTGTTGGAGAGCAAAGAATATCTCGTGGCGAAGGCCAAATCAAAGCTCGCGGTCGCGCTAGGCAAAGACGTTGCGGGCGTCGTGCGTGTGGGCGACCTTGCCCGTATGCCACACTTACTGATTGCTGGCGCGACTGGAGCCGGCAAGTGTCTAGCTTATGACGAGCCAGTTTTCTTAGCAGACGGACGTGTTGTCAAGGTACAAGATTTAATCGGGCGATCTGAGCGAGTAATAGGCATCACCAACACGGAAACAATGGAGCAAACTCCGACACCAGCAACTTTCATGGAAAACGGTGTTCAGGAAGTTTTTGAAATCGAACTTGATAATGGTGTATTTATTCGTCGTACAGGAGAACATCCACTATGGGCTGCCTGCCTCGATGAAAATCAGCACGTTGGACAGCAAGCCAATGGCAAGGCAGTACGCCGTACACGGGCCATTGATGCCAAGTGGGTTCTTACAAAGGATTTGCAAGTAACAGGTAATCGACCTCATTTCGATGGGCATGTACTTCTTGCACCTCTTGCTTTACAGCAACGAGGAGGCGTCTCACGAAGTGACGCAGATGTCATTTTATGTGCAGCCTTACTAGCCGAGGGAAGTTTAAACAATACCGGACGGTCTAATCTTTCAAAACAGTCTGTAGGCACACCACGTTTTACTAACGCTGACCCTCTCATGGTTGGGTTGGTAGCGTCGGCCGCAAAAGAATATGGCTGTCAATTGGTATTATCACCACATAAGATAAAGGGCGACATTGACTATTACATTTCCCAAATAACTCGTGTTGGCAGAAATGCAACAAATCCTGTGGGGCAATTGGTATGTGACTGGGGCATTAATTGCCTCGCTACCCAGAAGCGTATACCAGAGTGGGTGTTTCAACTTCCCAATGAGCAAATAGCTTTGTTCCTGCGCGTGTTTATTGATTGCGATGGCTGGTTCGATGCGACAATGGATCGAACTGCAGGAGTGAACGTAACATTAGCAAATCCTATTCTTGTTCAACAAATAGGCCAACTTGCTCTACGTCTTGGTATAGTAGGTAGTTACAGATATCAAAATAATGGATATGCAGGAGCATGGTCATGGTCTAGTCGAATGATTGCTGAATGGCAGGAGCGTGTCGGTTCTACAGTAAAAGCTGAAAAACTTGCTCGTGCGGTACAAGAACAAGTTCGACAGCATGAGATGGCAGCAACTCAATGGAATGCGTGGAGGAGGGCAAGGCCACTTGTAGATCAAACATTTACTGATTGTCCAGAAGGCTATGAGTGGCGAAAAATAGTTGCTATACGTCGTATTATGGCTCCGACAGTGAACATCGAAGTTCATAGCGAAAATCATGCATATGTTGGGCATGTGGTTGAACATAATAGTGTCATGATTAACGCTATCATCGCTAGCGTTATCACGCAGGCTACACCGGACGATGTGCGCCTTCTTATGGTTGACCCCAAGATGGTCGAACTCAACATGTACAACGGTATTCCACACTTGCTGTCACCCGTTGTAACCGAGGTCGAGAAGGTTGTCTCATTGCTCAAAAACGGCATTAACGAGATGGAGAAACGCTATCGTCTCTTCTCGCAGTTAGGGGTACGCAATCTTGACGGTTATCGCAAAATGCGAGCCGAACGCGCCGCAAAGGGTGATAGCACACTGATCAATCTCCCAGCGATTGTCATTATCATTGACGAACTCGCGGACCTGATGATGGCGGCACCGGAAGAGGTTGAGGGTATGATCTGTCGTCTCGCGCAATTGGCTCGTGCGACTGGTATCCATCTTGTTGTGGCAACGCAGCGTCCATCCGTCGATGTCATCACTGGTCTGATCAAAGCAAACATACCCACGCGTATCTCGTTCATGGTCAGCTCTGCCGTTGACTCACGCACAATTATCGACATGGGTGGTGCCGAGCGACTCCTCGGACGTGGTGACATGCTTTACTTACCCTCCGACGCAGGTAGACCTGAGCGTATTCAAGGAGCATTTCTGGCAGATGAAGAGGCCGAAAGCCTTGTCCACTACTGGCGTGAGCAAGCGGCGCAACATGCTATCGCCGCCAACGGGGGGCAAAATATCGACCCTGTAGAGGTACAGGCAAAGGTTGAGCCGGGGTGGGAGCTAAAAGAGCAAGACTCAGAAGAGTTTGAACTGGATGACGACCTGCTCGACAAGGCTGAGGAGGTCGTGCGCGAATACGAAAAAGCTTCTATATCCCTGCTCCAACGACGCTTGCGTATCGGTTATTCACGTGCCGCACGCCTGATTGACCTCTTAGAGGAGCGCGGTATCATTGGTCACTCTGAGCAAGGGGGACGTGGTGGACGTGAGATTATCGACGGTGGTACAGGGGGACGTGGTGGTGGAAGTTTTGGTGAGGGTCATTCTATGGCCGATGAGGTCGCCGATATCATGGCTGAGGAGAAGGCACGTGACGAGTTCTTGAAAAAACAAGCCGCCAACGGGAAGATACCAACAGTTCCACAAAAGCCACAGCCTGTCGATGATGACGATGAAGAGTACCAGCCCTTCTAAAAGACAAGGAGCAACGTATGCAGCGGCAAAATATTTCGAGTGGCGCGCCGTGGGAACCTATCGTTGGTTATTCACGAGCGGTACGTGTCGGCAACACCATTCATGTTGCTGGTACAACCTCTACCGATGAGTATGGGCATGTTGTTGGCAAAGGCGACCCTTACGCACAAACACTACAAGTACTCAAAAACATTGAATGGGCGTTAACTCAAGCGGGTGCCAGCATGAAAGATGTTGTACGCACCCGTATGTTCGTTATCAATATCAAAGACTGGCAAGAAATCGGCAAAGCGCACGGCGAATACTTCCGTGACATTCGGCCAGTTGCTACAATGGTGCAGGTGAGTAGACTAATCGACGCGGATATGTTGGTCGAGATCGAGGTAGAAGCAGTGATCTTGTAATAAAATGTGTTTTGTACTGGCTGCCGACATGTCGGCAGCCAGTACAAAACACATTTTATTACAACAGCAGCATCGCGTCGCCAAAGCTAAAAAATCTATATTTTTCGCGAATCGCCTCTTGATACGCTTTCTCCATCAGGTCTTTACCCATAAACGCGCTGACGAGCAAGAGCAGAGTTGAGCGCGGTAGATGAAAATTTGTGATCATCGCGTCCACCGCCATAAAGTGATAGCCGGGGGTGATAAACAGGCGCGTACTGCCCTTATATGGTTCGATACGTCCATTATTCAGGCTAGCGACGCTTTCTAGTACTCGAACAGATGTGGTACCAACGGCAATCACACGCCCGCCATGTGCATGCGTCTCGTTGATACGTTTTGCTGTTTCCTCGTCTAGCTCGATCTCTTCACTATGTATCTTGTGCTCCGTATAGTCCTCAACCTCAACAGGGCGAAAGGTATCTAGCCCAACATGCAGCGTGACAAAACCAACCTGGACCCCTTGTTCCTGAAGCTGTTCCAATAGACGTGATGTGAAGTGCAGTCCAGCGGTGGGGGCGGCCGCGGAACCAGTGATACGTGAGTACACTGTCTGATAGCGTTCGGGATCAGACAATGTTTCATGAATATAGGGAGGAAGCGGCATACGGCCCAGTTCGTCAATCATCTGGCGCACATTCACCATAGCGTGAACGCCGTATGGGTCTTTCTGAGCCGCGTGTTCCTGTCCCACAACCGAGAGACGCACGACGCGTCCACCAGCCTCGGTATGGGCCATCACCTCGGCCTGTAACCACGTGCTCTTACCCATTCCATTGTCAAAGATGATATAGTCGCCAATACGTAACCTTCGTCCTGGACGCACCAACGCTTCCCAATAATCGGCTCCAAGATCGGGGCGTTCAGATAACAAGAGAACCTCGACTGCACCACCCGTTTCAGCACGATGGCCCAGCAAACGCGCCGGAATTACGCGGCTATGATTGGCGATTAATAGATCGCCGGGACGCAGGTAGTCGCCCACATCGCGGAAATGACGATGTATTAACATCCCTGACTTTCGCTCTACCACAAGCAGACGGGAGGCATCGCGTGGCTCTATTGGTGTCTGCGCGATGAGTTCTGGTGGTAGAGCATAATCAAAATCGCTCATCCTCAAGATGTTGTTGTCCACAAGCTCGGCCCATTCTCTACATTTGGCGGTGTCAATCCTAAATGCTCATACGCTGCTCGCATCGCAATACGTCCACGCGGAGTACGTGAGATGAAGCCTAGTTGCAACAGGTATGGCTCGTATACATCCTCAATCGTGTTAGAGTCTTCACTTGTGCTGGCGGCAAGCGTATCGAGGCCAACGGGTCCACCATTAAACTTCTGGATGATGGACAGGAGCATATTGCGGTCGGTCTGATCAAGCCCGATCTCGTCAACCTCCATCGCATCAAGGGCAGACTTTGCGACATCTCGCGTAATCACGCCGTTTGCCCTCACCTGTGCATAATCACGCACGCGCTTGAGCAGACGGTTGACGATACGTGGGGTACCTCGCGCGCGACCCGCGATCTCTTCAATGCCATCCTTCTCGGCAGGCACCTTCAAGATACGCGCCGAACGGGTGACAATCTCTCTCAACGCTTCCTTATCATAATACTCCATGCGATAGATTGCACCAAAGCGGTCACGCAGCGGAGCGGTGAGCGCACCAACGCGCGTTGTTGCGCCAACAACGGTAAAATTGGGCAGAGGAAGACGTAGTGCCTTCGCACTTGGTCCCTTGCCAATCATCACGTCGAGCGCGAAGTCTTCCATCGCCGAATATAAACGTTCCTCAACAGCTCGCGCAAGGCGGTGTATTTCGTCGATGAAAAGCACCTCGCCCGGTTGTAGCGCGGTTAAAATAGAGGCAAGATCACCAGCGTGTTCAATCGCGGGGCCTGAGGTGGTTTTCATGCTCACACCCATCTCGGCGGCGATAATATTACACAGAGTTGTCTTGCCCAATCCAGGCGGCCCGTAGAGCAGGACATGATCGACGGACTCTTTACGCCTTCGTGCCGCCTCTAGCAAAACGCTCAGATTTTCCTTAATCTTTTCCTGCCCAATATATTCCGCGAGACGATGAGGTCGTAAACTGCCCTCAATAATCTGTTCCTCTTCGCTTAGTTGAGGCGAAACGAGGCGGTCACTCATGGCTTACTCCAATTGAAACTAGTGTTCTATATTTGTTCATTGTATTATACCAGAGTCGCGCGCATGCGTCGAGAGGGATATTTAGAGGAAAAGAGAGATGGTGTATTTCGGTACGCGTTCGTACCGAAATACACCATCTCTCTTTTCCTCTGACGAAATGTGTTACACACTTGCTGAACAATAGCTGGGCAACGCGCCCGTGAATTTATCGGGGTGTACAATTTGTGCTACACATTGTAAGCCTTCGACGAGGCGTGGCCCTGGTCGCTGAGTAATATCCGCGTTGACGCGATAGACATTGTGGTTTTTGACTGCCGCGATAACACCCCAGTTTGGTCGCTTATATACCGTATTGGGGTCGCCACCATAAGCAGGGTCTTCAGTGAGAATAACGTATTGCGGATTTGCGGTGATGATGGCCTCGTCCGTCACCTGTGGATATCCACCATTCGTGGTACTGTTATGGAAGATATTGACTGCCCCGGCATCCTGGGTCAACTCATCTCCAAATGAACCACCACCGAAGACATACGGCTTGCCCGGCGCACTATCATCAACCTCTAATAGAATAGGTGGTGTCGTTGTTCCCTTGACAGCCGCCTTGATCTGGTCGATCTGCTTCTGCAGTTGTTGTACCAGGGCGTTCGCGGTATTCTGTGTTGAGGTAAGCTGTCCCACTAACGCGATGTCTTGTAACGATTGTGTGAGATTTGTAAGTTGCAGATCGACGACATTAAGGCCAAGTTGCTTGAGTTGTGTGTCGGCCTGTTTGCTCTCACCGCCATAGCTCAACACAAGGTCTGGTTTCAGCGCGACAATCTGCTCAATGTTGAACACACCGCTCGCGTTCGAGACTTTAGGGCGCGAGGTCAAGCTCGCGGGATAGTTAGTATTATAGTCAATGCCGACCACGCGTGACTCAAGGTGGAGCGCGGCAAGAATTTCGCTTGTGCTTGGTACAAGCGAGACGATGCGTTGTGGTGGCGTCTTTGGAATAACAATCGGCGTACCGTACACGTCGAGCGCAGGTGTTGGCGTTGGTGTTGCTTGCGTCGGTGTACTACCACCACCTGTTGTTGTACTTTGCTGCCCACACCCGGCAAGCAACAGTACAAAACACAATAAGAACAAGATGTAGGGGCGACCCTTGCGGTCGTCCTGTTTTAAGATACGATTGGGAGTGATGACACGAGTGTTCATCCAGCATTACCTCCTAAAGAGATGCTTTCATGCCCGTTGTCACCTTGCGTCTGATGGAGGTTGACCGGAAGACGACACGCTTTACTTGCTAGAAGTATGCGTGCTAGTGGGGCGTTCCCTGCCTATGATGTCTCGGTACACGTTCCTCATGCCGCGAAGGATCGTGAGCAGAACTCACAAGGGCAGGTCTCCTGGCTCTTGGCTCCAAACGCTACGTATCTTGTCTTCCCACCTTCTTAAAGATAGTGACATCCAAAGAGATACGTTACTCACCAATCACAGTAGCGCGACTGCGTCGGATTTCCACCGACTTCCCTATTATGCCTTAGCACAGTGCCAAGGCCACCCTGTGAGAATACAATACTATCGTTTATGTAGTATACGAAGCAATACGAGGAGTTGTCAAATTGGTGGAAGCCCACCAATCTTTATTCAAGGAAAACAAAGTGCTCGCTGCCCTTCATCATTCTCCGAATGATGAAGGGCAGCCGCATTCGGGGAATGAGAAAGGCAGAGGGCACTTTTTCTTAATTCAGCTAGTCCTTATGTTTCGCAATGTCAGAGATACGAGGTGTACCAATGCCTGTTGCAAGATCGTAATTTGGAGTAACTGGATAGTAACCATTGTTGTTTTCGGTCTGATTCTTACCAGTGATGTCGTGGTAGAACGTGCTATAGCCTTTATCGGACCGGAACAGGCTATACAGTTGTGGATTGGCATTACCGAAACGCTCTCCATTCACACTAACGGACAACGCGATAATCGCTGACCAGAGTGGGCTGGAAAGGCTCGTGCCACCAATACCAAACCAACCGGCTGGCTTCTGTGTAGCAGAGAAGGAGCCACAAGCACTATTGGTTTTGGGATTGCCTGTGCAATATTCAGCATAAGGTGTGTACTCATCAGCGTTTGCTGAAACATCTGGTTGTTCACGGCAGTACTGTCCAGCCGCTTGACCACAGTATGCTCCAGTTTTGCTGTAAGTACTGATAACTCCTGGTCCATACTGATAGGATGGCTTACCCCAAAAGACACTAACACCACCGCCGCTTGCACCATTACTAACACAACGGTTTAAGCCATTGGGTGTACCACTACAGCCATTTAAGACATTCCACACAGTTTCAAATCCTGTAGGATAGCTTGGATGCTGATTAGCTCCTGGATCGAATGTGCCAAAAGAGGTACCACCCACTCCTGTTACATATGGTTGTGAACCTGGATCGCCTACAGCAAGTTTGGTTGAACCAGAACCGCGTAAGCAACCATAAGCACCAGTATCACCGGAAGCAGCAAACATACTTTGACCTTGAGTCGCCATCTGTTTGAAGGCGACAGCTTCAGCTTGAACTGCGGCTAAACCTGTGTCTTGCTCACATGCTCCCCAGCTTGAACTGATTGAGTCGGCAAGATTGTCGTGGGCGATTTTTAGGTACTCGTCTACAATAGTAATGCCTAAGAAATCGTTGGGAGCATTGTAAACCAGAACGCGATCAATGCTGGGTGCGATAGCGATTTGGGTTTCGATATCGGCTACGACCTCGATATCACCGGAGTAGTCGTTGGGTGGGTTACACTTGTCGCCCTTTGGACATACGGGAGTCAGAGGACCGCCGTCAACATTGATATTGACAAGAGGTACATTCTCCGATGCACCAAAGAACTGATGCTCATAGGTCGTAACATCAGAAGATGTATAGCCGGACAGTTCAAAGACCGCTAATGTTGCGCCTTTACCTTGACCTCTGCTACCTAATGAGTAGACTTTATTAGCACCATAAATGCTAGAAGACTGCGAAGGTGTAAGACCACTACCACCAGGACCTGCGCCATAGCTTGGCACGACTTTGCCAGCTTTCTGAGCGGCAGAACGTGTTGTCACATAGTGTGGGTGAACACGTACAGTATTGTATAAACCTGCTACGTTTAACACAACACTACTCAAACTCGCAGGAACCAGCACAGGAGAAGCATTCTGGAAATAAAACTGTCCATCGGCAGCTTGATAATCCTCAATCTGCGTTTTGAATGCAGCTTCAATCTGACTCACACTGCCTTGAGCACGCAGAACGAAAGGCGATGGAGACGCAAGCACCTGTAGGCCTGCATTGTGGAGAAAGCTACGTACTTGTGCGCTCGCGGTAGTTGAGGGTGCGAAACGAGCATCAAATTGGCCTGTAGCAAGCCAGTGGTGAAACATGCTGCTAGTCGGGTCATACAGATTTGCGAGTAGGCTATCAAGTTGTGTCGCATTGCTTGGCTGTAACACTACAGAGATAGTGAGTGGGGTGCTACTTACGTGATGACCAAGCACTTGTGAACCTACACCTGCCGGAGTATAACTTCCACTAAGCGCGGTATATGGTTCTGCCTTTGTCGCTGCGTAAGCATTGATAGAAAAGACAGAGGTGCTAAAGCTTGCGGTAAGTAAAAACAAAAGAGATGCGAGGGAAAGGAGAGAGCGTCGATTTGGGATGAGTCGCTGCATCTGAAATCCTCTATTCATTACAATAGGTATTCTCATGAGTATTCGTTCAGAACGAATAACACGAGAGACACAATACAAAAACAACAATACCTTCAAGTAATTATATAATAGAATACACCATGTCTCGCTTGAAGAGTGTATTTCTTCCTAACACCTTTGGACGAAGCATAGCTGAAAGAGCTTGCGAGGCTCGTTAATGCGAGAACATCCTCCTTACAGGCATTGAGAAAATGTAGGAAGTCTTCCTCTCTTTATGCAGTCAAACTAGAGAAAAGAAAGGTATAGCTTGGTTGGCACCAAACATAACTCTACCTATTGGAAGAATTTATGTATATAGAGTATAAGATACAGGAAGTTCTATTTGGAAGTGGTAATATCTTAACCAAAGAGAATTTTCTCAACCTAATCTTAACCTTTTTCTCAACCTATTTGAGAAGAAAACACGATGTGTAAGAAAGGGTTAGTTAGAGTTCAGCTTCACTGTCAAGTTGCTTTATATCTACTGCAATACTTGCAACCATAAGATATACGCGTTCCGCGTCGTGTGCAAGCCGTTGATTTACCCATCCAAGCGCATCACGATAGGTTCTGCTAAGTGGATGCATAGGCACAATGCCGAGTCCAACCTCATTTGTGACTACCAATAATGTTTTCCCTCCCTCTAATGTTTTTATTGTAGCGATTAAATCTTCAATAGCACTTAACACGCTCTCGGTATACCTATTTTTGAGGATTACATCATTCTCTTCATTCATATCCTCTTGTTGTCCCAACCAGTTTGAGAGCCAGAGCGTCATGCAGTCAAGAAGTATCACATCCGCATCTTTGCTCGCCTCTTGTACAGCATGCACAAGGTCGAGTGGCTCTTCTATAGTTATCCATGTGGTAGGCCGTGAGGCTCGGTGACGCGCGATACGGTCCTGCATATCTTCATCACTAGCCGTAGCAGTCGCAATGAATGCAACCCTTTTTCCACTGCTTGTCGCCAAACGTTCGGCAAACGTACTTTTTCCACTCCGTGCTCCACCTATAATAAGCACGAGGCGTGGTGATTGTTGTTGGGCCATGATGGAATTCTTTCTATCATACTGATTTCTGTACGGGTCTGATTTAATCAAAAACCGATGAGAAACGTGTGTATACATACAAGCAAAAGCAACGCGGCAACTTCTGTACTCTCCGCTATAGCACCGTAGATATCGCCCGTAAGCCCTCCAATAAGTCGTGTTACCCATGCACCAAGCAAAAGCGCGATACAGGTAATTGCAACCCATAGAAGGACACCAGCGAGGTGCCCAACGATACATGCAAGCAGAAACGCGGTAGCACCAGCAAGAACAAGTTTTGGCAGAGTAACAGTTTGCCGAAATGTTGCACCCAGTCCATTGGGGCGCGCCGAGGGAAAGGTGCGTAACGCTACCACCATTGCCCAGCGCGTGGATGGAAGAACGATAAAAAACGCAAGCGAAAGCGTATGGAGTCCTAGGCTGGCGAACAAGGCAAATTTGAGCAGCAGGATACAGAAACCTCCAAGCACCCCAAAGCTCCCAACACGGCTATCACGCATGATTTCCAGACGCCGTTCGCGTGTTCGTCCTCCAAAAAGACCATCGCACGTATCCATCAATCCATCTAAGTGCAGTCCACCTGTAAGCAGGACGAGCGCGACAACCAGCACAGCCGCAAGCGCGAGACGTGGCAAGAGCATGCCAAAGAGGAGTTGGACGAGATAGAGCAGGGTGGCAAGCAAGAAACCAACAAATGGAAAGTACGCACTTCCTAGCTTCAGTCGCGGCGTTTCCGTGTCATCGTTACTCGTCTCGAAATGATATGGTAGTCCGGGCAATGGCAACACTGAAAGAAAACGTGTCGCCGCCACAATCTCCGCATACTGGTCAAACAGCCAAGTAAACAGTCTACGCAACATATGCTACAACAGTTCGAGTTCGCGTTTGAACTCATGTAAATAGGTACGCATAAACGCGGTACGCTGCTGTGCAAGTACCTGTCCAGTTGTCGTAAGCATCGTCTCTTCCAGTTTTAACAATTTCGAGGCAAAATGGTCGAGCATATAGTGCTGATCGTCAAGCGTGTGCTGCTGTCCAAAGGGGTCCTTGGGATGATATGAGCGCGTTTCTGGAGTGCGACGTACAGCACCCGTAACAGCCCAACGGAGAATACCGATTGCTCCTAAACCATCCAGGCGGTCTGCATCGCGTACGACACGCGCCTCTAATGTGCGTGGTTCGACACCACGACTAAAACTATGCGCGATAATCGCATGTAGGATAGCCTCTTGTTGCTCTAGTGGCACCTGATGCTCTCGTAGCAATGTTGTAGCGAGCGATACCGAGAGATCGGCATGATGCTGTGTCTCGGTATGTGTTGCGGTCCGTCCTAGGTCATGAAGGAGGGCAGCCATTCCCACAATGAAAGCGTTGGACTGCTCCTGCTTCGCAATAGAGAGTGCCAACGTGTACACCCGTCCCACGTGTTCCCAACCATGGGCCAGATCATCTATTCCGGTAAAACGTTGCTCTACTTCGGCACAAACGTCTTTTAGTGTTTCTGATGCATTAAAAATGTTATTTTTAGGTTCCATATAATAAATACGATGCTTCTTTCTATGTATGTTTATACTGAATGAGGATAATCTTCCTCATTATACGATTCAAATCGAACAACACGATAGTGCCATCTGTATGATGAGTCTACTAGCCTTCGATTAATGGTTTCGTAGGGACCACATTGATGGCGTCCAAGCCCAATTCATTGGGCGAGTTACATCCAGGACTGCACATTGCTTCGCTCGTGCAGAGGACGCCATCAATGTGGTCCCTACGAATTCATCACATCAAGGTTGGGAGACTTGTAGGGACCACATAATGTGGCATGTATTCTAATTTTGCTTGCTTGCTATACTGGCAATAAGAAGTATTTTATACGTAATAATAATGCCTTTGACCGGAGTCCTCTCATGATACAAACATCTTTACCATACACAATGCAAGACGAGTCGCGTCTCATCGCCATGACCCAACACAGCAATACACTTCGTACTGATGTTATTCGTGTGTTGCTGGTAGACGACTACGCATTAATGCGTGAGGGATTACAGCAATTGCTCATACGCGAGAAAGATATACAGGTTATAGGCGAGGCAGTAAATGGAAGCGAGGCACTACACGCAATTCAACGTCTCCATCCTCATGTAGTATTATTGAGTAGCCATATTCCTGTTGTTGATAGTATCGCGGTTACACACCTTGTTACACGGGAGTTTCCTGGCGTAGCCGTAATCATGCTTGCCATGCATCACGATCAACAGCATATGCTACAGGCGTTGAAAAGTGGTGCGCGTGGTTATCTCTTAAAAAATGCCTCTATCAGTGAGGTGACAGAGGCTATCAGAGCGGTTCATGCTGGCGGTATGCTTATTGAACCTGAAATGACCGGAGCTATCGTTAGCGAACTGCGGCGTCTCTCAAAGAGTTCAAAGGGAGGGCCGCATATACTTGATCTGCTGACCGAAAAAGAACTTGAGATCGTGCGCTATATCGCCACTGGTATGAGCAATAAAGAAATTGCCGACAAACTCGCGTATTCTGAAAAAACGGTTAAGAATTATCTATCAATCATCTTCCAAAAACTAAATATCCGTGACCGTACTCAAGCCGCCATATTAGCGTTGCGTCAAGGTATCTTGCCAGAAGAATAGGACAGAAGCATGGATGCTTGTGAGGGACTCTCATTGGTTATCTTACAAAAAGCCCTACTATTCTCCCATGCTCCTTTGCGGGTTCTTTCGTACTATGGTATACTAGTGCCGCCGCTATGTGTAGACGCGATGCCATAGAGGGCATCACGTATAAACTTATGTATATACTATTATAGACCTTGAGGGATTTTATGGCGGATAGAGAGCGGCTCATTCAAAAACGCTATCAACTACAAAGCGTGCTGACAAAGGGGTCAGCCTGCATTATCTATCTAGCATTCGATCAGGTATTGCAACGGGTTGTCGCAGTCAAAGTAATCCCGGCTGATTATGTAGCTGCATACAAGGCCTCTATTCGGCTTACGGCCCAATTCTCTCATCCCAACATTATCGGTACCTACGACTTTATTCAAGAGTCGGAGACCCTCTATCTTGTGCAGGAGTATGTCAATGGCGATAACTTTGGCAGCCTTCTACAAACACAACTCTCGCCATACGCGGTTGCGGACATTGGTGTGCAGTTGTGTCAGGCACTTCTTTATGCAGGTAGTAGTACACGCGGTATATGTCACGGTGATTTGACACCTGCAGCAATTATCTATGACCGTCGGGGGCTGATACGCATAAATGGTTTCGCCTTGCCCAGCAACGTGCAGTACTTCGCGGCATGGAGTCTTGTTGGCGGTGGAGGAAAAACAGTTTCAGACCCAGAGCTACCCTGGGGGAAGATCAGCGATGCACGTCGCGCTGACGATACACGCGCCGTCGGCTTATTGCTTTATCAACTGTTGGCCGGTCGCCCTGCTGGTGCAACGAGTGTAGAGCCACCATCCGATGGTCGCCTTCGCTTTCTGCGAAATGTGCCTGTCGAGCTGTGCGAGATTATTGCTCGCACCATTGTTCAACAACATCCACAACATATAAACACACCCGAAACGCTTTATGAGGAGTTGTCTAAACAGGTAGAGGCACTGGAACCGCCAGCGGAACCGACTCCTAGCAGCTACCGAGGAGATGATAATTTCAGCATGGCGGCAAAGAGTTCAGACCTGCCAGGAGCAGAGAAACTTGTAACAGCGTTGCCTATTCGAGATGGTGGTGGAACAAGTCTTTCGCCCTTTCAAACAGAAGCAAATGGACCAATGGTTGCAATGGAACCACAGGCACAACAACCTGCCTTTCCACAAATGATGCCAGACGCACCGCTCAAACTTGCTTCTCCCTATGGAACTTACCCCGACACTCAACCAGCACGCCGTATCGGTATTCCAGCATTGATATTTTTCTGCCTATTAATATTTGTCGCCTTTTTCGTTGTTGGCTACTTCGTCGCCCACGCAATTTTACGATGACGACGTTATAACAACGGAAGTTTCTTGCAGAAGCCCATTGATATTCCCCCACCACTCTTTCCTCGTGGTAGAATGGCAACATGATAAGCGCGACCTGATGGTACCTCTTTATATATCAGGTCGTAAGGGAGCGAAGGGAGCGGCAATGGGTGATCTCTGGCGAGCACTTGGCTATTTACGCAAATATTGGGCAACAACGTCAGGTGCCTTTCTTAGCCTGCTGATTGTCACAGCAACAAATCTTGTCAGTCCACAAATTCTACGTATCGTGATCGACCAAGGAATCAGCGCAAAAAACTTGACGGTAGTTATTTATACTTCGCTTGGCTTACTTGCGGTTGCTGGTATACGTGATCTCAGTTCATTCACACAAGGCTATTGGAGCGAGAAGGCAAGTCAGGGTGCGGCTTACGATATGCGAAATGCCATCTTTGCACACCTTGAAAACCTCAGCTTCAGCTATCACGATAGAGCACAAACGGGCCAACTTATGACGCGAGTCACCAGCGATGTAGAAGCAGTACGCAACTTTACAGGTGCTGGTATTCTGCAACTCCTGAACGCCATCGTCATGTTAGTTGGAAGTGCCACTATCCTGCTCATTTCTAACTGGAAACTAGCATCGCTCGCCCTACTTATGGTGCCTGCTATTGCCGCCGTATTCTTTGTTTTCTTAACGCGTGTCGGGCCACGTTTCCGCATCGTGCAACAAAAATTAGGCAATCTGAATACCGTCTTACAGGAAAATCTGGCAGGGGTGCGCGTCATCAAAGCGTTTGTACGCGAGCCATATGAGCATGATCGCTATTTTAAAGCCAATGATGACCTGTTGCAGGAAAACCTGACCATTGTGGGTAGCTCCTCGTTTGCCTTCCCACTCATCTTCTTTATCTCCAATCTTGGTACCTTAGCGGTTATCTGGTTTGGCGGTTCGCAGGTTATTGGTGGTACATTGAGCATTGGAGCATTGGTAGCCTTCAACAGCTATCTCAGCTTCCTCTTAATGCCTGTTTTCATTCTCGGTAGCACTATCACATCGCTCTCACAAGCCTCTGCCTCCGCTCATCGCGTCTTCGAGGTTGTTGACGCTCCCATCGAGGTGAAGGATGCTCCCGATGCCAAACCATTACCGCAGCTACAGGGACGTGTCAGCTTTGAGAAGGTGAATTTCCGCTATGCGGGAAGCGAGGTACTGACGCTTGATGGCATCTCGTTTACGGCACAGCCGGGGCAGACAGTGGCTATCCTGGGACGTACCGGCTCCGGCAAATCGAGCATCATCAATCTTATTCCGCGCTTCTACGATGCCACGGATGGGCGTGTGCTTGTCGATGACAATGATGTACGTATGGTTACGCTGACGAGCCTACGCTCACAAATCGGTATCGTCCTGCAAGAAACAAATCTTTTTAGTGGTACCATTCGTGACAACATCGCTTACGGGCGGCCCGGTGCGACGCAAGAAGAGGTTGAGGCGGCGGCACAAGCAGCTCAGGCGCATACCTTTATCACAAGTTTTCCAACAGGCTATGATACGCTGGTTGGTGAGCGCGGCGTGGGACTCAGTGGCGGTCAGAAGCAGCGTATTGCTATTGCGCGTGCGCTCCTGCTCAATCCTGCCCTACTCATCCTGGACGATAGCACATCGGCGGTTGACGCTGAAACCGAGTTTCAAATTCAGCAAGCCTTGTTACATTTGATGAAGGACCGCACATCGTTTGTCATCGCTCAACGTATCAGCACAGTTCGTAACGCTGACCTCGTTCTCCTTATTGATGGCGGCAAACTTGTAGCGCAAGGCACACATGAAGAGTTAGAAAAGACAAGCGGCCTGTACTGTGAACTGCTCGAGTCACAGTTGATGAACAACGAAAAATTGGCACCGGTCGGGGCAGCATAAAGTGAAGGACATACAAGCATGAGCCAACGTATCGCAAACGAGGAGAAGGCGCACTTTTATGGTCCGGCGCAGGATACCGCCGCCGATAGTGAGCATGTCAATACGGGCGCGGTCTTACGTCGCCTGTTGAGCTATTTCGCACCATTTCGCACACAACTTTTGGGCGCGTTGGTGCTGGTTATTATTTCAGCCGGAACGCAAGCTATCGGACCAGCGTTAATTGGAAACGCGATTGACGTATACATCGCGAAAAGAGATGGCGCAGGGCTAGCACAAACGATGCTGATCTTGCTTGGGGTCTACGTTATAGGGTATGTGTCACAATTTGGACAAACCTACTTGATTGGCACTATCGGTCAACGCTTCCTTTCGGCATTGCGTACACAGATATTTGATAAGGTCCAATCGCTCTCAATCGCTTTTTTCGATCAGACCAAGGCGGGCGACCTGATGTCACGCCTCGTCAACGATATCCAGGTCATCAACCAACTGCTCAGTCAAGGCGTGACACAGGTTATTGGAAGCGTGTTCTCGCTTGTTGGTATTCTTATTGCGATGCTTGTGCTTAACGTACCGCTTGCCCTTTTAAGCTTTATTACGGTGCCAATCATGGTGTGGGTGACGGTCATTTTCGCGCAAAACTCGCGTAAAGCGTTTCGTGATACGCGCTCTGTAATCGGTATTGTCTCTTCCGAATTAGAGGAGGAACTAGTCGGTGTACGTGTCGCACAGGCGTTTAACCGCACGGACGCGAATATCGAACACTTCGCTGAACATAACGCGATTAACCGAGATGTCAATGTGCATGCGGTTGCCATCACCTCGGCCTTTACCCCCACTATCGACATCATCAGCACGTTAGCAACGGCTATCGTGGCTGGTTTTGGCGGTTGGCTTGCTATTCGAGGCACGATTCCGGTGGGTGTTGTGGTCGCATTCTTCATCTATGTACAACAGTTTTTCCGTCCCATTCAGATTATTAGCAGCATTTATACGCAGGCACAAGGAGCGTTAGCAGGGGCTGAACGTATTTTTGAGCTTGTCGATGAACCCGTCGAGCAAAAAGATACGCCAGGAGCACAGCCATTACCACGAATAGTGGGTCATGTTGCATACGAACACGTCAATTTCGCCTATAACGCGGACAAAGACAAGCCAGATTTTGTGCTTCATGACATTAATCTTGATGTGAGAGCAGGCGAAACGATTGCGCTTGTCGGCGAAACAGGTGCGGGAAAATCCTCATTGGTCAACTTGCTCCCGCGTTTCTACGATGCGACAGATGGCAAGGTTCTGATTGATGGCTATGATATAAAGAATGTAACCCTGGCAAGCTTGCGAAAACAGGTTGGTATTGTGCAGCAGGACACATTTCTCTTTTCGGGGAGTGTCGCCGACAATATCCGCTATGGGCGGCTAGATGCCAGCGATGCCGAGGTAGAGGCGGCCGCCCGTACCGTCAGTATTCACGAATTTATTGCAAATTTGCCGGAGGGTTACAAAACAAAACTTGGTGAGCGTGGTAGTGGTCTCAGCCAAGGGCAACGCCAACTGCTGGCCTTTGCACGTACCGTGCTGGCAGATACTCCGCTCCTCATTCTCGATGAGGCTACATCCAGCATTGACACGCAGACAGAACAGTTGATTCAGGAAGCTCTTAAACGTCTCTTGCGAGACCGAACCGCCTTTATTATCGCCCATCGCCTCTCGACCATCCGTGACGCTGATCGCGTACTTGTACTCGACAACGGGCGTATTATTGAAAGCGGTACGCATGATGAATTGTTGGCAAAGAATGGGCATTATGCCGATTTGTACAATCGGCAATTTCCTTGATTAACGTTTTACCTCGTGTCCAGCACGTACCAGTACCTGTAAGGCTCGTTCGAGATCACCCTCTTTAATCAAGAGATGATCGGTTTCGTAAGTGGCAATAGCCAGTACGCTGACATTCGACTCGGCAAGCGGAACGGCAAGCGAGACGTGGATGCCTGAGAGCGAGAAATCAAAGGCTCCATCGACTCGCACACAACGCCAACCGCGTTCAGCCGTTGTGTCCTCAATGGGCACATTTTCTTGTAAACAAACGACGGAGAGTTCAGTACGGGTGCGCGTCAACGAGATAAAATCATCGCCCATCAAAGCCCAGTTAGGGATATGCCCATTGGGGTCGAGACGACTCACGGCATAGGTCTGGGGCAGAACGTTGAGTGTCAATTGCTGCATTGATCTTCCTTGTTCCTTTGGTAATGGAGCTTGCATACTGCATAGCCGAACGAAAAAGAACATACCCTCTTATGCACAATGGTCGCAAGCCTGTTCACGCTGCAACGCTGCACGTAAGGTAGAACAGATCAACTACAACACGACCAACGCTGGTCTGTCTGTCATGTAGCAAAACAAAGGGAAGGTAGTATAAGGAATATTCTATCACATCTACTATCAAGGCGTTGGCGTTATACTGGCTTTCACAGGTGGCAATTGCACGTTTGGTAGCGTTGAGGGTGTCACTTGCACAATCTTGATTTGGTGAATGTCACTTGGAAGCGTATCACTGTAGGAGACGTGGATAGCAACATTGTTGGCATCAATACCTGTCTGTTGTGCTAGATATGCACGTGCATCCTTTTGTTTTGTTCCCTTAATGTGATTTTGCATGGTAGTAAGTTGAGTAGCGTCTATGTGATACTCCACGACACCGCCAACAGCTATTTGCAGGGTGACAACGCCGTTTGCATCCACGTTTTGAATCGCTAGTTGCCCAATCTGTGATGACTGATTGATGAGCACATAGCCAGCACCAAACTGTTGTTGCGCCCGTTGGGTCAACAGGATACGTGCGAGACCTTGTACATCCGTTGCCTTGAAGTATTCGACAGCACCCTGCTCTCTCATCGTTACGGTTACAGTATTGCTAACAGAACCAACATCGGGCGTTGGAACTGGCTCGCCATCAATAAAATTGGTTTGTCCGACAACTGTCGCGTTTGCTGCCTGTGCTTTACTTTTCAGGTCGCTCCGCACTTGTGCTCGTAGTGTTTGGCGCAACTGTACAGCAAGGGTATCAACATCGTTGAACGAGACCACCTGTTTACAATCGAAAACACCTAAGATACATTCTTTTCCGGTGGTAGTAGCTTGTTGACTATTTGATATCGTGCTACTCAACACATATGCAGGCACTGAAGCAGAAGCGGTATCAGTGTTATGCAACGTGGGTTTCGCGGTTATGGTAAGTACCGTGGCTAACGAATGAACTTGTGGACTGATAGAAACGGTGGCAGTAATAGCACCAAGAAAAGTATAATACCCTAGCAAACCGATAACAATGAGAAGAGTAAGAATAGCAAACGAGAGCAACGCGAAGATAGATGCCTTCTTACGTTGTCTTGCCGCTACCGCAACTGGCTTTGGTGCAACAGCACCTGTAACCTGTTTACTGTATACTGCGAATTTCGCGGGATCAATCAAGGAGGTTGGTGCATTATAGTCCGCGCCACTGAACGCGCTCTGTGGTTGTGGTACTACACTCACAAGCGGTTTACTCTCTTTCGTGACCCGCTCGATAGGATGCGGCACGACTAGAGCTTGTGCATCGTTTGCTACGGCTGGCGCGGCAATCACGGATGTAGCTTTGGGTGCTATAACGGCACGATAAGCTTGCTCGAACACACGCAGGAGTTCATCGGCATTGGCAAAGCGTTTACTTGGATCGGGGTCGGTACAATGTTTGACGACATAGGCCATTGGTGATGGGAGAGGTACAGGCTCATCTTCATAAGGTAAACGACCCGTGAGCATCTGATAGAGAATCACGCCAAGCGAGAAGATATCGTTGCTTGGTGCCGCGATGCCGTTGAGCCGCTCTGGTGCCATATACTCGATAGTGCCTAGTTCCCGTCCTGCTTGCGTTAGCTCTGGACTTGCCGTTGTAGCACCCTGTATAGAGGCGATGCCGAAGTCGATCAGGCGTACATAGACTTGCTCGCCATCTTCATCTCGGTCGAGCAACACATTGCTTGGCTTTAAATCGCGGTGTACAACTCCACGTTTATGGATATAGGAAACAGCACGAACGAGTGCGGAAAACAGTTGATGCACCTCTGCCATCGCCATCGGGCCGCGTTGTAGACGTTGTGCAAGCGTCCCGCCGTCTATGTATGGCGTGACAAGAAAGAGGCGTCCCTGATCCTCATTGAATTCGATCAGGGGCAGAATGTGCTCGTGTTTAAGGTGTGCATTGACCTCGGCCTCGCGCAGAAAGCGTTTGCGAACCGTGACATCGTGCATCAGGTCGGCACGAATAATCTTTACCGCGACCTCTCGCTCGAATGCAGTACTTTGATGGGCCAAATATACCTCGCCCATACCCCCTTCGTCGATACGACGAATCAGTTCATAATTGCCAAAGAAACGCGTTCCTTGCTGTTGTGCGTGACTTCCCTGATACTCGCTCGCGCCAAAAGCACGTTGTTCTTTTAAAGGACCGTGTTGTTCTCTCATATATTTGCCATTTTAGGAGTCTCTTACAAGCGTGACCATACCTCTTTGACAATTCGCCCTTACACCTAGTAGGACGTACAAAGGATAGATATATTAAAAAACTAGCAATGTTGCTGTTCCTGGGGATATAAACGATCAAAAGGCTCTTTTAGTCTCTATGCAGTATAGCATTTATGAATAAAAAATTGTAGAGGGGAAAACAGGGAGACCGCAAGGGCCTCCCTGCATGCTATTACTGGGCCTTTTCGTAGCTATCGTTGCTGAACAAGAGAAGCTATTTCTTCCTGGAGCGGCTTTTGATCGCGTTGATCGTATATCGTGCGAGCCTGCGCGACCTCCTCCAAATGTCCGTATGCCCAAAGCCTTAATACTTTCATTGGTTCTATCAGCGTCTGTCCCAACGGCGTAAGAGAATACTCTACGACTGGTGGGACGACAGGATAGATGACACGCAGTACTAGACCGTTACGTTCCATGGCTCGCAAGGTCTGCGTCAGCATTTTTTTCGAGATGCCATCAATCCGCTTGAGCAGTTGACCAAAACGCATTGTGCCCTGTTCTAAGGCATGGATGACCAAGGGCGTCCACTGGTCAGCGATCAATCCCAGTACCTGCCGCGACAGACATTTCGCTTGAAAGATATCGGGTGGTGTTTGTTGTTTGGTTTCCATATGGTAACTATATCACTTTTTGGTTCCTTCTTACAATATATAAGTTTTTCAGGTAAAGTAGCTAAAGTAAAGTAGTTACTAGTAGTCTCCCAACCTTGATGTGATGATTTTCGTAGGGACCGCATTGATGACGTCCACGCCCAATTCATTGGGCGAGTTGCATTTTACTTGCATGATCTAGCGCAATTTATTGGTGCAAGATGAGGACTGCACATTGCTTCGCTCGTGCAGTGGACGCCATCAATGTGGTCCCTACGACATCCATCACAATTGAAGATTGGCAGATGAAAAGAAAGAGTGAAAGAATGCCAAAAGCAGTTAGATTTAATCAGTACGGCGATATCGACGTGTTGCAGGTTGTCGATGTTGAGCGACCTACGCCCGGCCAGGGGCAAGTCCTGGTCAATGTCAAGGCAGCCGGTACTAATCCAGGTGAAGCATCCATTCGTAAGGGCTTGTATGCTGATATGTGGCCTGCCACATTTCCCTCTGGACAGGGCAGTGACCTCGCAGGGGTTGTTGCCGCTATCGGCGAGGGAGTGCAAGGTTTTGCTGTGGGCGATGAGGTGATCGGTTTTACGAACAACAGGGCTAGCCAGGCAGAGTTTGTCATTGTAGAGGCCAGCGACCTTACTCATCGTCCGCACAACGTCTCCTGGGAAGCTGCTGGCTCGTTGTTTGTCGCTGGAACAACAGCATACGCAGCCATTCGCGCGGTCTCACTGAAACGAGGAGACACGGTTGCAGTCTCAGGTGCAGCGGGCGGTGTCGGCTCAATTGTTGTTCAACTGGCGGTAAAAGAGGGCGCAAAGGTAATCGGTCTGGCTAGCCCGGCTCATCATCAATGGCTGAGCGACCACCATGTTATCCCAGTCGCTTATGGCGAGGGCGTCGAGGAGCGTATTCGTGCCGCCACTGGCGGTTCCCTCGACGCCTTTATCGATACATTCGGTGCTGATTACGTCGAACTTGCGCTCAAGCTCGGCGTTCGACCAGAACGTATCGATACGATTATCAACTTTGCGGCAGTGGCGAAGTATGGTATCAAGGCCGAGGGAAATGCTCAGGCGGCGAGCGCGGCAGTGCTAGCTGATCTTGCTCAGCTTATCGACCAGGGGGAACTGGAAGTCCCAATTGCTCGCGTCTATCCACTCTCTGATGTTCGAGAGGCGTATCAAGAGTTGGAGCAACGTCACACACGTGGCAAGATTGTGCTCGTGCCCTAAACTCTCACCTGGGTTTTAGCTATAATGATGAATATGAGGATGGGGTAAAATCGTGAATATGGCACATGTGCCATATTCACGATTTTACCCCATCCTCATATTTATTGCACATTTCCCCTTGCATACTCTTGCACTATGTTGTATTATAAGGACGTTCGCACTCACATGATGAGAGTGCTAAATATTTACCGAAAAAAGGGAAACTGTCTACCTTCTTGAAGATACACATAGCATAGACAGGGAGGAACATCTCATGACAACAGTAAGCGTAAAGCTTCAGCCACTCGGCGACCGCTTGGTCGTGAAGGCTACCGAGCGCGAGGCCACTACCAAAAGCGGCATCGTATTACCTGATACCGCCAAAGAGAAGCCCCAGGAGGGCGAAGTGCTCGCAGTTGGTCCTGGCAAAGTGCTGGACAACGGCAAGCGCACAGCACTTGAAGTACAGACCGGACAGCATGTGCTGTTCGCCAAGTACGCAGGCACAGAAGTCAAGATCGACGGAGAAGAGTACCTGATTCTCCGCGAGAGCGATATCATGGGTATCATCGAATAACAGTACACTCAACACAAACGAACTTCTCTGTATGGGTCTGATAATGCGATTTAACAAATGGGTACGGATCTCTGTAGGGACCGCTTCATCGCGTCCTCGTGGCAATCACCAGCCGACAAGGACGCGATGAAGTGGTCCCTACCAACGGCATATCCCTACGAGGTTGTCAAATACGATCATCAGATCCATACAGACTCATTTTTACTACATTAGGAGAATATAGCGTGGCAAAGCGATTGCAATTCAATGATGAGGCGCGGCACTCCCTGAAAAAGGGTATCGACGCGCTTGCAGAGGCCGTCAAGGTTACACTTGGACCAAAGGGCCGTAACGTCGTACTGGACAAGAAGTTCGGTGCGCCAACCATTACCAATGACGGTGTGACTATCGCACGCGACATTGATCTACCCGATCCATTCGAGAACATGGGCGCACAACTCTTGAAAGAAGTTGCGACCAAAACCAATGACGTTGCCGGTGATGGCACCACAACCGCGACAGTGCTGGCACAAGCCATCGTCACCGAGGGCTTAAAGAACTTGGCTGCTGGCGCAAATCCAATGATTCTTCGTCGCGGCCTTGAGGCTGGCGTCGAGGCAGTCATCGAACAGATCAAGTCAATGAGCAAGCCTGTTGAGACCCGTGAACAGATTGCACAGGTCGCCTCTATCTCAGCGGCAGACGCCGAAATTGGCGAACTGATCGCCGAGGTTATGGAGAAGGTCGGCAAAGATGGCGTGATTACGGTCGAAGAGGGCCGCAGCATCGTCATGGAGAAAGAGTACACCGAGGGCATGCAGTTTGATCGTGGTTTCATCTCGCCTTACATGGCGACAAACCAGGAGAATACTGAGGCTGAACTCGCTAACCCATTCATCCTCATCACAGACAAGAAGATCAGCGCAGTAGCCGACATTCTGCCAATTCTTGAGCGTGTATTGCAGGCTGGCAACAAAAACTTTGTCATCATCGCAGAAGATGTCGATGGTGAGGCATTAGCAACGCTCGTCGTCAACAAGCTGCGTGGTGCCTTCAACGTGCTCGCAATCAAGGCCCCTGGCTTTGGTGATCGCCGCGAGGCCATGCTTGAGGATATCGCAGTGTTGACCGGAGCAACCGTCATCACGGAGAAGCGTGGTCTCAAGCTTGAGAGCACAACGCTGCAAGACCTCGGTAATGCTCGCACAGTCACCGCCAACAAGGACAACACCACCATTGTTGAGGGTTCGGGCGCAGAGCAGGACATCCAGGGCCGTGTACGTCAGATTCGCGCACAGATCAATGACACCACAAGCGATTATGACCGCGAGAAGCTCCAGGAACGTCTGGCGAAGCTTGCAGGTGGCGTTGCTGTCATCAAGGTTGGTGCCGCGACTGAAGTTGAGATGAAAGAAAAGAAGCATCGCGTAGAAGACGCTCTTTCGGCCACACGCGCAGCCATCGAAGAGGGTATCGTCCCTGGCGGCGGTTCTGTGCTAGTTGCAGCCATCTCTGCCCTTGACAATGTGCATGTCGCAGCAGGTGAGGAGACCACAGGCGTCAACATCCTGCGTCGTGCCTTAGAAGAGCCATTACGTCAGATTGCCTTCAATGCAGGACGCGACGGTGGCGTAATCGTTGCTGAAGTACGCAACAGTAAGGCAGGTATCGGCTTCAATGCTCTTACAGGCGAGTTTGTCGATATGTTCGAGGCTGGCATCGTTGACCCCGTAAAGGTCACACGTTCAGCGTTGCAGAACGCATCTAGCATCGCCGGCATGGTTCTCACCACCGATACCCTCATCACTGATGCCCCAGAAGAGGCCGGTGCAGCCCCTGCAATGCCAGGTGGCATGGGCGGTATGGGCGGCATGGGCGGCATGATGTAGTCCCGTTAAGAGACTCAAAAGGGTTCGCGCACCGAGAAAATCAATGATTTTCTCGGTGCGCGAACCCTTTTGAGTCTGTTGAATAAAAGGTGTTACACGACAAGGATAAAGCCTTCCATCGCAACTGGGTATTCAGATGCCATAGGAACGGCCATTGCACGATGTGTCTTAGTATCAATATCCGTATGATTCTTGCATGCATAGTAGTAGAGACCCGGACTACTAAAGCTTATAGTAATGGTGTCACCACCAGGAACATCATTGGTTCCCGCAATACGATAAAGACCAATATCTGCTGGATTGATTGGAGTTGACCAGCCGGGAACAAGCTCAAAGATGTGAGCATCGCTATCAAAGTTGTGCCATGAAATCGTGCCGTACCGCTTGATTGCAAGAAACTCGGTCATGAAATCATCGTGGCTCGCAGGTATTTGGTTGACAGCGGCAAGTGGAAGATTATTCATAGGACCTGGCACCCAAATAATTCCATCCATTGCTAAGGGAAAGTGTGGCACACCCTTTTTAGCGGCAACACGAGAAAGGACTGTATTCCATGTACACATCGTTGTATCATAGTAGTGATATATGCCCGGTTGCTTAAATGTAAATGTTGCATGTTGCCCAGGTAGTACATTAAATGAGAATGAAGATTGATTAAGAAAAGAATTCTTTGTAGGTGTTGTCGTAAACATATGAGTTGCAGTATCATTATTTTTCCACGTCACAACTGTTCCGGGTTGAACAGCTACCAGAAACGGCTCAAATAGCTCCTGGTTTTGCTCAATTGTGATTGTCGTATGTGAGGACGTTTTTGTAGGGCGTGGACTACTTGCGAGAATCGTTGTATACGTCATGTAGAATACGGAGGCAAATATGGCACATACAACGACAATTACTCCAAAAATGCTCAGGCGTACTATTTTTTTCGACATTAAGAACCTCTTTCAGGGACACATTATCCTATCACTAGTATACAGATGCCTGAGAAATTGCAGAGACGAGTAAACTTTTTATGAGGCTGCGGCCAGTAAATCCTGCACAAATGTGGTTTCCTCACCCGACAGACAAACGCGATTACGACCTGTATGCTTGGCGTGATACATGGCGCGGTCTGCGGCCTCAATCAACGCATCACGTGTAATGCCATGTGTACGGTATACGGCGACACCAATACTGGCAGTAATAGGGATCGAGAGAGATGATTGCCCGTACTCTTCTGTCTCCCATACGCACGGTGTTTCGGCAAGTGTTGAGCGTAAACGTTGCGCGACTTGCGTGGCTCTATCGAGAGGTGTGTCCGTTAATAAGATCGCAAATTCTTCTCCACCATAGCGGCCCACCAGGTCTTCCAGACGAACAATGGTTGTGAGTCTACGAGCAACCTCGCGTAAAACGGTATCACCAGCTCGGTGTCCATACGTATCATTGATATGCTTGAAATGATCGAGGTCAACAAACAATACTGAGCATGATGCCTGTACACGTTGGCACCTTGAGATTTCCTCTTCTATCCTTGCCATAACGGTACGATGATTAGGCAAACCAGTCAGTGGATCGATCGTAGCGCGCGTTTCGGCCTCGTTGAGTGCTTCATGTTGCTTCTTTGTTGACTCCAACAATCCTAGGATGGTATTCAACATACTATTTACGGAAAGCGAAACATCTGCTATCTCATCTCGTCCAATAACTGTAAGACGTGCATCAACTTGCCCTTTTTCAATTGCTTGTACAACACGACGTAACTGTTGTAACCGTCCAACTAGTGTAGTAGAGGCGAGCCAGCCTATGATGCCGATGCCAAATAGCACACCCAAGACACCAAATATCGTGATTAAGAACAATTTGTCCTCTTCAACTGTGGTGGCATCATGAACAGAAGTTAGCAAGCGTCCGTCAAACTGTGTCAGCGTAAAAAGCGCACTAATGGCACCGGCAAGGTTCTGATCTGTATGAGTATACTCCAGCATATTCGCGCTCTTGAGATTTCTAGCTAATAAGAGGCTTACTACTTTTTCTTGTGCCGCGTGGTAAACCTGCCATGTGACCAAGACGTTGTTTAAGAGTGTTCGTTGTTCTCCAATTTGTGTTCCGTGACCGGACTGTATAAAAAGGTTGGCTAAGGCAACATTCTGATCAAGTGCATCATGTTGTATATCTTTTGCTACAATAGTGTTATAGCGATTGGCAAAGTCTTGCAACACGCTTTGATCGGCAAGGAGTGTTCTTTGGACCGCCGACTGACTTGCTGAGTTATTAGCATCGTTAAGCGTACCTTGGATAGTAGTGTGCATGAGTTGTAGATACTCTGACGCATTGGTAAGGGATGTATAGGTATGAGTAAGATTTTGGTAGAACGTAGCCGATTGGGTGAGCAACTGTACACTTTGTATACCAATACTGCCTAAAGCAATACACGCGATGAGGGCTGGAACAAGAAAACCATAGGCCAAGCGTTGAGCAATGGGAAGATTAAGCAAAGAATAGCGATTTTTCCAACTTTTGACTTTGTGTTTTATATCTTTTGGAGGGTGGGCATCCACTACTAACGCAGATAACAAGGAACGTCGCCACCTAAAAATACTCATATCAAACAAGCCTCCTCTTGCAGAGAAAATATTTTGCACATATATTTGTCTATACAAGAGATATCGGCAGAAATACTATTTATGGACAGGTCCACAACAACCTGGCCTCGCCTACAATGGCTAAGAGTGCAAAGTAGTTAAGTTTATAGCACTCTACTCATGTTGCAGATTCCATGTTTGCATGATCTGACGCAGAATCGCAAATTCGCCAATGTGATAGGCATTGTGGTCAGCTACAACAAGTATCTCACGCAAAACAGTTTGCCCACTTCCGTAAGGAATTGGCGTTGCGAGGTCTGTTTCGGGGTCCATTACAAGCGTACTCAACGCGTGTAAGTCGGCGCGAAAAGAGACAATCGTCTTGTGCCAAGCCGCTTCATCAGCCTGCTCATGTTGTGCAGGCCAATAGCCTTCGGGCCATGATGGTGAGACGTGTTCAGGATTGATAATAAATTCGAGGATGTCCCATTGTGCGCGGCGTAGATGCTCCAGCAAGTGCCACGGTGTATAAGCAACATGTGGTGGTTTGGTATTGATATGTTCAAGTGGAAAGTCTGCAACGACTTGCTCAAATGTCATGTGAGCGTTTTCGCCTATCAATAGTGCTTGTAGTTGTTCGCGTACCTGTGTATCCAGTGTCATAAGGTTTATTTCTCTTTCGTGTGTTAACGTTTTGTTCATCTCTGTTTAGGGTAAAATAGAATGACACATCACAAGCCGAACACAACATGACTGTTCACCAGCGTACCAGCACTGTCATATAAGAGTGCGCGCACGGGTGGGAAGATATCTTCTCTATCGGTCACGAAGAGGACACGTCCATCGTCTACGGTATCATCGAAGATCAGGCCATCGACTGAAAGAATATCGACGCGCACAATCCCTGCGCCATTCGCATGAACACGTCCTCCTGCCGAGAAACCTCCCTCGGCCCACCCACCAGCGAGGTTGACGTGTGGCTGGCCTTCAACGTTTTTCTGGCTCACAGACCCTCCTCCCTTGAAGACCCAATTGTGCTGTCCCTCTTGCACAACAAAACACGCAAATTCCCACGTTTGTCCATGTACGTCTTCAAACGCAACAAGCGATGCATAATGCAGCGGTACAGTTCGCTCTTTCAGGATACGAATAGTCGAGGGAACGGCACTCATGCCGCCGCTTGTGTACATTGCCCCTATACGCGTTTTTGTATCGCTGACAATAGAGAGGGAACGTTCGGGTTCGCTCAAGGGCGTACTTAGAAAGTCGATGACGGTTTGCCTGGGGTCATGTGCCATTGTCATAGTTCCTATCATGGAAAACATTTCACACCACTTATGCGATGTATATATCTTTTAGTAGTATATCTTATTTTTATATAACAAAAGAGTAACAGGTACAGAAAGGTGAGCAAGGGCACTCGCAAGGGGATGCTTTTCAACAGGAGGTTTTTGAGGAGGCAGAACGAAACGCCTGTAGGGACCGATTGATCGCGTCCTCGTCGGCGGTTGATTGCCACGAGGACGTGATCAATCGGTCCCTACACCTATCCGTCTCAATTTGTTAAACGGCATTATCGCATCCGAGGGATGGGGCAGGGCAACGTGTCGGCAATGCTCCTGTGCGGCAACGTGTGCCCCTCCCCACCCGGATGCGATCAATCGGTCCCTACCAAACATTCCTTCGTTTCTTCTAAAAATCTCCTATTGAAAAAAGGGTGCCCTGGTTTCCGTTCGTCGCCTTAAGTCCGCGCCTATGAGGGTCTCCCCTATACGTAGGGGGAGGCTCATGAATACTTGAATTATTTCACTCGGTTGTCACCGTTGCACCTCTATTGGAATTCGTCTGATCTTTCTGTAAGCGTGGAGTAGCTACCACGTGCTCACGCTGAATAGAGGGCTTTTGAGCGGTTGCATTATATTGCTGCACAATCGCATCAATCGCGGTTCCTGTTGAACGCCAAGAGATAACGCCTCCCCTCGCCCGTTCTCGTGCCTGGAAAAATTGTGATACAGCCTCGTTTGTTTGCTGTAGCTTGTAAGAGTCCTGGCGAAAGCGTTGCATACGTAAAAGGAGATTGTTGAGTGCCCCAGCAATTTGCCAAAGAACATTGTCTGACGTGAGGGGAACACGCACGGTAAAATCGCCGTTCGCCACGCGTGTATGCACATCAACAATCTGTTGAATTGAAGTATCGAGTTTCCGTTTCTGCTCGATCTCAGCACTTGCCTGCTCGTTGAGTGTACGTTCAAGGTTCGCAATTACTGTGGCACGATTAGCGCGTGCTATCGCTTGTGTTGCACTATTTACCCAAAGATAGGTCACTACCGCAACAAGTACCTGTACGACAATGGGACGTAGCATGGCATCAATAAACGCAGGAGTACGAAGTAGAGCCTTTAGCTCAGCATCTTGTGGTAAGAGACCAAACTTTAAAGTGCTTATAATGAACAGCACATGTATGAATGCATTGATGAAGACAGCTTTCGGAGGTAGCAAAGATACAGCAAGCAGTTCTGGCATAATAAAAATATCGAAGAATGGGAGTAGGAATACAGTGAGACTTGGATACGTCAAAAAATTGAGGGCAACACCAACATCAAGCATAACAACCGCGAGTATGCCTGCAATGAGAACATGGCCTCGACGGTTCAACAGAATCGCACCTGAAAGCACAACCAACGTTGTGCCTATACTTGGAATCAACGTATGGTTCACAAACACGCCAGCGGTAAGCATAACGATTGTGAGGACAACCATCAAAATAAGCAAAATGGTACTGATTAGTTTCCCACGGCGATAAGCTTCACGCTCTTTTAGGCTGGCCGTCGTTGCTGGTACTGGTGGAGCTGCGATACTATACCACCACTTCCAAAATTTGGAACGGCCTTTTTCCATCGGGTTATTTTCAATAAGCTCTATTGTTGAAGGAGCATTATCGTTTTCGGGTTCTGGGGTTACTCTATTCATACAAAATTCCTCTTCCACTTTTTTTCTACGAACGGTTTATGTGAGCAATAAGCTACTTCGTCGGCTCTCAGAGAGAAACCGTACTACATCGTGTTTCAATAGGAAGGAGAGTATCTCTCCAATAGCCTCAACAGACCTGCCTAGAACGGCCGCAATGTCCTCTATCGTTCTGCGACCATCAGCCATGTTGTAGACGGAGCGATACACGCGATGCATGCTTCCCCACGTCATAAATTCTTCTACGCTTACAACGCGAACACGAACGGGAAATGACGTAGTAGAGAATGCATTATCTTGTGAACTAGATGCTGGTGCTGGTGGAGAAGACGCAGGGGGTAAAGGTTTACTGATATTTTGCGCCGTATAGACCCACTCGAGCGTTCCTAGCTTTTGTAGGTATTCAAAAGCTTTTTTGTCTGTCAGAACGCTATTTTCGTCAACCACAATTATGCAAGAAGATATATCGACATTTCCATTATAGAGTGACAGATACGCACAACCCAATTTTCTCGAACTTGGTATTCGTACTTCAGCAAACAACTTGCCTGTTTGCTTCTGCCGCGACAAAATATGAAGAAGTGTCGTTAAGTCCAGTGGATATGATTGCATGTTAAAAGTCCATTCCCTCTCCCCATCTACATAATCATCATCTACTATACGTATTATTGTCCTTCTGCAAGTACATCAGCACTTGCGCTATATAACAGTAACAACTGTTATGTCTACATGTCAAGGAGTACTCCAAAAGATAGCCCTTTATTAGTAGAAATGCGTAGTATTTTTATAAAAAAGAGTGCATTGGCAAGGGGAACGCGTTCCCCTTGCCAATGCACTCTTTTTTATAAAAATCTTTCCTACATGTTTTCTATCGTAACAGGCTCTACCTTGTCGGCAAGCTCAAAGCCGAGCACTTTTGAGTAGAAGTATAGTTCGGCTTCGAGAGCGCGTTGAATATTTTCGGCACGACGGAAGCCGTGTCCCTCTCCTTCAAACAGGATGTAAGCAACTGGGACTTTTTTTGCGCGTAGGGCAGCTACCATACTTTCGGCTTGATTGGGCGTCACAACCTTGTCTTCTGAGCCTTGAAAGAAGATAACTGGGACAGAGAGTTGGTCTACATAGTAGAGGGGTGAACGCTGGTGATAAAGTTCACGACCTTCCGGGTAGGGACCGATAAGCGTACTATCGTAGCGCGATTTAAATTTATGTCCGTCAGCTAGTAACGACTCAATATCACCTATGCCATAATGACTGGCACCAACCTTAAATGTGTCATGGAAGGTAAGAGCACATAGAGTTGTGTATCCACCCGCGCTACCTCCTGTAATGGCAAGCCTGTTACCATCGACATCACCACGCTTAACAAGATATTTCGCGCCATTGATGCAATCATCTACATCGACAACGCCCCATTGCCCATTGAGTCGTTCACGATATGGGCGTCCATAACCAGTACTGCCACCGTAGTTTACATCAAGTACGGCAAACCCTCGGCTCGTCCAGAACTGGGTTTCTATATTGAAGGCACTTGTTGTCGCGCTTGTTGGACCGCCATGACTCATAACAAGCAGAGGTGGCAATTCATCGGCAGGGGCAGCAAAGTCGGGATTGCGTGGTGGATAGAAAAAAGCATGCGCCGTTTTTTCGTGTTCGGTCGGAAACTCGATAGCATGTGGCATTGAGAAGTACGCGGAATCAAGTGCAAGTGTACTAGAACTTCGTAGTACCTCCGTCTGTGAGGTTGCGAGGTCGAGTTGTACTACTAATTTTGGCATATCAGGTGCAGCACCAAAGAATACAACATGAGTACTGGTAACACGCACGCTATCAACAAATGTATAAGGCAAATGATATGGGGTAAGCACTCCTGTTGTTGTATCGAGGCTGGCAAGATGATCATTGCCATTCTGTCCATAGCGGCAAATGATACGCTCGGACGAGGCAAAACCGTATGTGGACATGCCAAAGACCCATTGCGGCATGCCAAATTCTGCTGCTTGGGGGCAGAGTGCTTGATAGGCTCCATCGTGTAAACGATACAGATTCCACCAGCCGCTACGGTCCGAGACGAAGTGCAAGATACCATCAGGCGACCACGCAGGTTGAAAGATAGATTCATGCGAACTCCCTGCTACTCGTCTGCCACTGACAACCTGCCCATCGACGATATCGCCAATCCATAGCTCAGTCCCATCCCAAGGCATGTTTGGATGTTTCCAGGTAAGCCATGCCAACTGCGCCTCGTCGGGACTTAGGCGCGGTGTAGAGTAAAAATCATTGCCAGCTACAAGCTCTTCTATGTGTCCACTACCATCAAGTGCGATACTTACCAGAGTATTCACAGCTTCATGTGTAGCATCGGAATGATCTTCACGTACACAGATGAGGCGGTTACGACGCTGATCGACAACATAGTCGGCATAACGCGTCTTTGCTTCTGGTGTGATAGCTTTAGGAGTAGTGCCAGGGGTCATATGATATACGCGTTGATCGGCGAAATTTGAGAAATAGACAGTCCCATTGCTTACAACATAATCGCCACCACCATATTCATGAACGCTGGTACGTGCATTGAAAGAGGGAGGAGTGATGTCAGCAATTGTACCATCAGCGGCACGACGCACAATAACATTGCGTCCACCTTCGGACGCACGACCCTCAATCCAATAGGTATCATGTCCATCAATTGCGGTCATACCTAGCCGAATTGCTGACGATGTAATCAGGTTGGGTGTGATCGGCGATTTCCAGGACCCATAGGGTGCGCTATGCTGTGTGGTCATATTACGTCATCTTTCTTTTTCATTCCCCGAATGCGGCTTGGGGATGCCTTCCAACAGTAGGATTTTTGGGAAGAAGCGAAGGGAGGTCTGGTAGGGACCACATTTATGGCGTCCTCTGCACGAGCGAAGCAATGTGCAGTCCTCATCAGGTACCAGTAACTCGTCCAATGTGCAGTCCTCATCAGGTACCAGTAACTCGCCCAATAAATTGGGCGACGGACGCCATCAATGTGGTCCCTACAAAAACCATCACATCAAGGTTAGCAGATCACAACAAGCATTTCGTCATGCCTTCCCAAGAACAATTGTCACTATCTAATCATCATATTTGCCGCTTGCTGTGCAAGATCAATCAACCAGAAGGGCAATATCGTGCCCATTGCGAGTGTTCCGATAGTGGCAATACCGATGCCTGTCCATGTAACCCAGCTAAGACCACCTGTAGCCTCTTGCTCAGTTGTTGCCTCGACAACGGGTGACGCAACCTTTGGTAGGGTGGCGGTTGGTGTCTTCACTGCAACGGCAGATGAAGATGTTGCGAGTCTGCCTGTCGAACCCGTTGTCGCTACCTTTGCAGGAACGACACGCGGCGTGGCTGGAACTCGTGGTGTTGCTGGAATTGTAGTTGATACTGTTGTCGCGGGAGCATTACCTAAACCCAACACTTGCGCCAACGCGCTATCGCCTTCCATGAACATGGCGGCGATGATGCGTAGGTAGTAGTACATGCCGAGAATGCTGGCGAGTACGCCGATGATAAGCAATTCGGGATGCCCACTATTGAGTGCGGCATAGAAGATGTAGTATTTACCAGCGAAACCAGCCATTGGTGGAAAGCCAGCCAGACCCAGCAGGAAGAAAGCGAGCAGACCTGCCATGACAGGACGACGATACCAGAGGCCGCGCAAGTCCTGTATATCGTTACCTGAATTGTCGGCGCGCTCTAGTAACGAAGCAATGCCGAACGCACCCATATTCAGGAACGTATAGCAGAGCAGGTAGAAGAGAATGGACGAGAGCGCGGTGGTTCGAGCATCAGGGAAACGGTTTCCAATAACAACCGCTGAAGACGCCACAATACCAATCAAGAGATAGCCAGCGTGGGCAATACTAGAATATGCCAATAGCCGCTTGAGGTTGCTTTGTACCAATGCAAGCACATTACCACCGATAATAGTCAGGATAGTGATGGTCTCGATGATGGGCAACCAGTCGTTGTGTACGTTATAGAGCACAACACCGAAGACACGAGCGAACGCGATAATTGCCGCGGCTTTTGTAGCAACGGACATAAACGCGGTAACGGGTGCTGGCGCGCCTTCATACACATCAGGTGTCCACGCCTGAAAGGGAATTGCCGAAACCTTAAAGGCAAAACCGACGGCAAGTAGACCCATGCCGACAAGCAACATTGCATGAGTTGGAAATGATGAGGCATGTCCAGTGAGAAAGCTTTGAATACCTGCAAACGATGTGCTGCCTGTTGCACCATAGGTCAAAGCGATACCGTAGAGCAGGAAGGCCGAGGCGAACGAGCTAAGCAAGAAATATTTCATGCCCGACTCTTGCGAACTCTTGCGCCTCGCGACAAACCCACACAGGATATAGAGCGCAAGCGAAAGCATCTCTATACCGATGAATACAGTTAAGAAGCTTGCCGCGGCTGTCAACAACATCATACCGATGGTTGCCAACATCAGCAGAGCGTAGTATTCGCCCTGATGGACAAGTTTGAGCCGCTTGAGGTATGCAGGGGAGAACAGCACACCAAGCAGACTTGCGCTCAACACAATAATATAGCCATAGAGCGAACCCCAATCGGCACTAATCATGTTATTGAATGCATAGCGTGGAATGTACAAGGTTATATTTGTGCCGCTGGATGGCGGCACTGGTGCCGCCACAAAGAGTATGATGGTGGCGGCAAAGGCTCCCAGGATACCGATAACGCTGATAGCAGGCAATACGGTAAAATTGGACGAGCCGCTATGTCTATCGTTTGGACCGCTCCCCGTTTGTGGTAAGAACAGGTCCACCATCATAATGAGGAGTGTGATACCAGCCAGGACCAGTTCGGGCGTGATACGCGCCCAGTCCAAAGCGGTGACTGAATAAGTAAACGTCATGATGAAACCTCTATCTTACAAACGCGTTACCAAGATTTTGTAGCGTACTAATCACCGATGGTTCCATGATTACAGTCAACGGCAAGGGTTGCAAGCCAATATAAAAGATTAAGAGTAAGAGTGGTGAAATTGACACAAACTCGCGTAGACTTATATCACCAAAAACACTCTTGCGCTTTACCGCTACCGCCTCTGGGTTACGCGTTCCCTCCATCACCCCTTGAAAGAAGCGGATGAGATACCATGCAGCAGGCACAACAACGATGGTGCCAAGTGTCCCAAAGACAACATTGCTACGAAAAGCACCGAGAAACGCGAGAAACTCACCTGCGAAACTATTGAGTCCAGGCAAGCCAAGCGACGATAGGACTGCGATAAGCATTACCGTCGCCAGTACTGGCACACGCGCCGCTATGCCACCAAAATCGCTGATGCGGCGTGTTCCCGCCCGTCGCTCGATAAATCCAGCGATCAGGAAGAGGGCGGCAGTAGTGATACCGTGGTTGACCATTTGCAGGACCGAACCCTCGGCTCCCTGAATATTAAAGGCAAACATGCCTAACATGACAACACCAAGGTGACTGATACTCGAATAGCCTAACAAACGCTTCATATCCGTCTGTGTCAGAGCTAGCACCGCGCAATAAAGAATACCAATAACAGCTAATATGCTAAAAAGTGGTGCCAAGGTGTGTGCGGCTTGTGGGAAGAGCGGAATACAGAAGCGCAAGAAACCATACGCGCCAGTCTTCGACATCGCACCCGCCAGCATCGCGGTTACTGGTGCAGGAGCTTCGGCATATGCATCAGGCAACCAGCTATGGAACGGAATGAAGGGAACTTTGACCGCGAATGCCGCCGCGAACGCCAGGAAGAGCCATATCTGTACGCCACTGTCCAGCTTTGTATTGAGCAGTGACGATAGCTCAAGCGTGTAGCCACCACCAGCCGCTAGCTGATGATAATAGCCAATGGCGATGACGCCAGCCAGCATAATCAAACTACCAACCGAAGTGAAGATGACGAACTTGAACGCCGCATAAATACGACGTGGACCACCCCAACTGCCAACAAGGAAGTAAGCCGGAATGAGCATGAGTTCCCAGAAAATATAGAACAGAAACAGGTTTGTTGAGACAAACACACCAATGATGCCACACTCAAGCAGTAGCATAAAGGCCATATAGTTCTTGACCTTCTGGTCGATGGTGAACGAGGCAAGAATACAGATGGGTGTCAGCAAAGCGGTCAGGACAATAAGCAAGACGCTGATACCATCGACCCCTAGACTATAGTTGATGCCAAGCGACGAAATCCAGGGCAACTTTTCAGTAAACAGGAATGTGCCAGCAAAGGTGGCACTAGTATTTGATTGCGAATAGCCAAGCAGCATAATCAAGGCAAGCACCAGGTTTACGACTGCGATAGCCAATGCTGTCCAACGTATCGCACCAAGTTGATTTTTGGGCAAGAAGAGCAGTGCGATTCCTCCCACGAGCGGGAGAAAAGTAATTGTTGATAGTAATGGAAACATGACCGCTACCCCCTCACCGCGAAGTATACAACTATCAGGACAGCACCCAGCATAATTGCCAGGGCATAGTTACGCATATAGCCCGTTTGTAAGCGGCGTAAGCCAGTACTCGTGCCTCGAAACAGAGACGCGAAGCCACGCGCTCCGCCGTCCAACGCGTTGCCTTCTAAGAAGCGCGTTGCCATGCGAGCGAACGCGAGAATGGGATTGATAAGCAGTAGCGTCAGACCTTCATCGACATAATACTTGTGGAACACAAGCTGGTAGAGTGAGTTCTTGTTTTCTTTATAGGCAAAGCCACGCCCGTACAGCGAATATGCAGCAAAGATACCAAGCACCGCGAGCGCGAGGCTCAGTGCTGTTGAGGTCCATTCAATGGCTAAGGATGGCTCAATTGCTGGAGCACTTGCTCCTAAGAAACCCGACAAAGGATGCCAGTTTGAGGCACCAAAGATTGCCAGCGAACCGACAAAGCCACCAATAACGGAGAGGACCGCGAGAATGATTAAGGGTAGCGACATGAGTTGTGGAACTTCATGTACATCACCGTAGCGCACATTGCCAGCGTGATGCCCACCCGTTTCGTCTTCCTCGTCGTCCTGCTGTGCTGCTGCTGTACCACCACGATAGGTACCGAAGAAGATACCGAAAAAGAGACGGAACATATAGAAAGCGGTGAGGCCGACCGTAAGCAGACCGATACCCCATAGAATGTAGAACCACGCACTGCCGGTAGCATTGGCATGCGCTAACATCGAGCCGAGTATCTCGTCCTTGCTCCAAAAGCCCGCGAAAGGGAAGATACCACTGATGGCAAGGGTTGCAATCAAAAACGTCCAGAACGTGAGAGGCAGCTTGCCACGTAACCCACCCATTTTACGCATGTCTTGCTCTCCGCCAAGCGCATGTATCACGGCACCTGCCCCCAGGAAAAGCAATGCCTTGAAGTAGGCATGAGTGGTTAGATGGAAGATACCAGAACTATAGTTACCAGCACCTTCACCCAGGAACATATAGCCAAGCTGACTGATGGTTGAATAGGCCAGGACGCGTTTGATGTCCAGTTGAAAAAGTGCCATGGAAGCCGCGAACAGCGCAGTAACACCACCAATTGCCGCTACGGTGTTGAGCGCAATCGGAGCCGCCGTAAACAGCGCATTCGCACGGGCTACGAGATAGACGCCAGCCGTAACCATTGTTGCCGCGTGGATTAACGCGCTCACTGGAGTCGGACCTTCCATCGCATCAGGGAGCCACATGTAGAGTGGCAACTGTGCGGACTTTGCGGCACAGGCGACGAAAAGCAAGAGACAGATAGCGGTAACGGTTCCCGTTGAAGCACTACCGACCTTGCTAAAGACATCCTGATAATTGAGGCTACCGAAGTTCACGAAGATCAAGAAGATCGCCAACATCAGGCCAACGTCACCAATGATGTTGATGACGAGAGCTTTTTGCGCTGCTGCAACTGCCTTACGACGCTGATACCAAAAACCAATCAGCAGGAACGACGCGAGTCCGACGAGTCCCCATCCGACGAGCAGAAACAGAAAGTTGTCGGCAAGGATGAGCAGGACCATAGAGAAAATAAAGAAGTTCAGGTAGGCAAAGAAACGCCAGAAACTGGGATCGTCCTCCATATAGCCTGCCGAATAGATGTGAATGAGCAGGCCGACACCCGTTACGATCATAAGCAGTGTCGCAGAAAGAGGGTCATAGAGTAGGCCGAAATTCAGTTGAAAGGTGCCAGAAGAGACCCAGGTGTAAACCACTTGATCGACGGTACGGGCCGAATCAGGTGTTGTACCAAGCATAGAAAGAAAGCTAATGGCGGCACACACAAAGGCGAGGCCACATGCTCCCCACGCAATGGCGAGAATGATTGTGCGCGACATTGATCTGCCAAGGATGCCCAGGATAATAAAGCCCAGGAGTGGCAGGAGTAACGCGAATAAACTAAGATTTGTCATAATAAATTAGCCTCGCAAGACGTTCATTTCGTCAACATCAATATTGCGGCGCGTGCGGAAGATGGAGACAATAATAGCCAGACCGACGACTACCTCTGCGGCAGCAACGGTCAGCACCAGGAAGACAAACATCTGTCCATCAGCCGAATTGAGAAAGTGTGAGAAGGCCACAAACGAGAGATTGACGGCGTTGAGCATCAATTCAATAGACATAAATATAACAAGTGGGCTGCGCCGAATAAGTACGCCCAGGACACCGATTGTGAATAGTAATGCGCTAACTATGAGATATGCTGATAATGGCATATGTGTACTCCTATTTATGCACGACGCCCGAATACCATCGCACCAAGAATGGCGACGACGATGAGGAGGCTTGTGACCTCGAATGGGAAGGCGAAGCCGTGGAAGAGAGCAAGGCCAAATGCTTCGATGTTGCCATGCTTGTCTACCATTGCTTGTAAACCCTCGCTAGGAGTCGCTTTTGCTGTATCGGATGCGGCTCCCGTGAAGAGCAGATAGCTTAACGCGGCAACGAGCGAGAGGCCGAGTAGTCCTCCCACGAAGCGTTGCCAGGAAATGGGGTCGCGTACTCCATCTACATCGTCGCCATCGGGCGAGAGCATAGTGACGACGAACAGGAAGAGCACCATGATTGCGCCTGCATAGATCAGGATTTGTACGATAGCGATAAACATTGCCCCTAATTGTAAATAAAAGAGCGCGAGAAAGATGAGCGTTAAAATAAGGCTCAAGGCACTATGCACCGCGTTTTTGAAGGTGATAACACCAATCGCGGATGCAGTCGTGGCAACAGCCAGAACGTAAAACGCGATGATTGTTGCGATATCCATTACAGTTTTCTCCTGTCCTCGTCCTGCTCTTCATTTGTCAACAAGACGGGACGCTCCATATGTGCATCGCCCAATCCAACGGCGGCGGCACTCGTTGCGGAACCATCGAAGATGTTGCTCGCTTGCGGAACTGGTTGCGCGGATTCCTGTGGTGCGGCCTCTGCCCATACATCGTTTGAACCAATGGTATGTTGACCCTTTGCTTCGAGCAGTTGCTCTTTATGATAGACAAGATTCTCAGGATAGTAGGCGGCGAGTTTGTAGTCATGCTCAAGCGTAATGGCTCCGGTTGGACATGCCGCTTGACAATATCCGCAGAAGATACAGCGCAACAGATTTACATCGAAGGTTTTGGCGTAGCGTTCACCAGCCGAGACGCGGTTCTCTTCCGTATTTTCCTCGGCCTCGATGTAAATCGCGTCGGCTGGACAGGCACCAGCACAGAGGTAGCAACCGACACAGCGTTCGAGGTCGTTTTCATAGCGATGTAGAACGTGCCGACCTCGGAAGCGTGGAGGCAATTGTCGCTCCTCTTCTGGATACGAAATAGTGGTTGGCTTCTTACCCATATTCTTAATGGTTGTCGCCATACCTTTAATGATATCAAAAGACATGTGTATACTCCTTATTATCTTACTTGTAGTGTACATGTTGTCGCATGACGATCAAAGGTCGTCATGCGACAACATGTACACTACAATTCTTATGCTTTTGCCACCTCGGTTTGTGGTACTTCTGCTATCGGCTCAGCTTCTACGACGACGGGTGCGGACACTTTCTCGAATTTGGCTAGGCGCACTGATGTTGGGAGGACAGCTTTTGTTGTACCTTTGCCATCGTGTTTATCGAGCGTTGTGTTGGTGAAGCGAGTGCCTTCGGTGACGCTGGAGCGTTGGATAGAGTAAAGCAAACCAACGACGATAGCGAGACCGACGATACCATTGATCCACCAAGGTAGGTGGAACGCGACCACGATAGCAGTTATAACGACGTTCAATACGGCGAGTGGCAAGAGTGTTTGCCAGCCGAGATGCATCAGGCGGTCATAACGGATACGGGGAAGCGTGGCGCGAAGCCAGATGAAAAAGAACAGGAACAAGGCCATCTTCAGCAGGAAGATGATAATTGAGACACCAGGGATACGCTCTAGTCCAAAGCCGAAGAAGCCCCAGCCTCCCAGGAAAAGGGTTGCGGCCACGGCACTTACGGTAATCATGTTGATGTATTCGGCCATCTGGTACAGGCTCCAACGCAGACCACTGTACTCGGTCAGATAGCCAGCCGTTAGCTCTTGCTCCGCCTCTGGCAGATCGAAGGGGGCGCGGTTGACCTCGGCGATACCTGCCATGACATAGATGACAAAGCCAAGCGGTTGCGCCGCAATAAACCAGATGCCTTGTCCAGTTGGGTTTGTCGCGCTGAACGGCAACTGTGCATGTACGATACCAACCATACTGAGTGTACCAGCCCACATAAGGGTGCCACTAAGCGCGAGACCAAGACTTGTCTCGTAGGAGACCATTTGGGCGGCACTACGCAATGAACCCAGCAATGAATAGCGGTTGCCAGAAGCCCAACCGCCAAGCACGATACCATACACGGCAAGCGATGAGATCGAAAGTATCCAAAGAATACCGATATTGACATCGCCGATAACGGGGTCCCATACGCTCGACTTACCTTCAATCCAGTTGTTGCCAAGCGGCACAACAGCGAAGGCTGAGATTGCAACGATAACAGAGATGATTGGTGCGATCAGATACACGGCTTTTTTGGCCTGTGTCGGCACAATTTGTTCCTTGAAGGCCATTTTGATGCCATCAGCGACGGGTTGGAATACTCCAAGCGGACCTGCACGGTTCGGACCAATACGACCCTGAATGCGGGCAATGACCACGCGTTCGATCAGGGTCATGTATGCGAAGGCGGTGAGCAACGCAAAGATGATGACGGCACTTTTAATAACGGTGGCAACAATAGCGTTATTGAAGAAATCAAGCACGAGCCACCTCCTGTTCCTGAGTGATACGTACTCCCTGCTTGCCAAGGTCTTCCCATTCGAGACCTGCATAGAAGGGATTATTTTCGGCTATTTCATGCAGAACGTCGGCTGGCGTCTCATAGTCCCACGTCGTACCAAGATGCTGCGCTAACTCGACCAGGATTTCCCAATCGGTCTTTGCTCCTGGCAATGGGCGTAGGCTACGACGAATGGCCTGTACATGAGAGTCAAGATTGGTCATGCTGCCATCTTTTTCCGCGAAGGTTACGGCTGGAAACACCACATCGGCCTGTTGCGCGGTCTCGGTGAGCAGAATGTCCTGTACGACAATAAACTCTAACGAAGAAGGCATTTCAGGCGTGGGCAAGTGGCGCGCAGGATTAGCACCCATGACAAACAACGCCTTGATTTGTGGACTGCTTAACATTTCCGCGTAAGATTTACCAACCTCTTTAGTGGGTTGGTAGCCTGGAAGGGCATCGGGCAAGAGACCCATGTCACGCGCACCAAGTGAATTGGCATCCTCAAACAGCGGACCAACGCCCGCACCGGAGCGTCCAATGTTATCGGTAATCACGGCGAGCGATTGTAGGTCTGTGGCTAGGTCCTCACAACCTGGGTCAAGTGTCGCCATCTCATCATACAGGAGAATGGCACCCTTTGCCTCGGCAATTTCGTGTGCCAGTTCTACGAGTTGCGCGGTGGTCGCAAGGCCAAAGGTTGTTGCAGAGTCCTGAGTTGTTGCGTTCTCTCGTACTACCTGTAGGGACCGATGTATCGCGTCCTTGTCGGCAGTCGCCCCTGTACCAGGACGCGATACATCGGTCCCTACAGGTATCGCGTCCTTGTCCACACCCCTCATCGTCTCACCCCGTACCACGTTACTGAGCAGCAGTTTTGCGGCTGCACCTGCACCATATTGTGGAATAGTAATCTTGCGAACGGCAAGTCTGTCAAGTTCGGTCTCCTCAGAGTTGACGATAAAGATTTTAGCACCCGCCTTCATCGCTTTTTTGATACGCAAGTTCAGTACAGGCTGACGCTTATAGGGGTCTGAGGCAATCAAGACGATGTGTGATGCTTGCTCGATTTCGGCGATACTGTTGGTCATCTTCCAGGGTTGCCCGGTTAGGGGATCGCGTGGCGTTGGGAAACTACCGTGATGGTGATCGACATTGGGTGTGTTCAACACGGTACGCAGCAGTTTTTGGAAAAGGTACGCCTCTTCGTTGGTGGTGCGGGTCGAGCCAATACCGCCGATTGACTGTGCGCCATGTTTGGCGGTGATATCTTTGAGGCGTTTGGCGGTGTAGTAAAACGCCTCTTCCCATGTGGCGGGAACAAGGGTACCACTACGCCGAATCATTGGTGTACGCAGTCGTTGTGGGCTGTTCACGAACTCGAAGCCCCAACGTCCACGATCACACAACCAGCCATCATCAATCTCGTCATTGGCACGCGACATCAGGCGCATGACTTTATCAACACGTACATCGACGCGTGCGTTACAACCAACACTACAATTGTTGCACACACTGGCGGTACGTTTGAGTTCCCACGGACGCGATTTGAAGCGATACGACGCGGCGGTTAAAGCTCCAACGGGACAAATTTCAACGGTGTTGCCGGAAAAAACTGAGTCGAAGGCGTGATCGGGTGCGGTACCAACTTCCATTTTATAGCCACGCGAGATCATGACAAGACCATTGTCCATCGAGATTTCTGAGCTAAAGCGTGTACAACGCTGACAGAGAATGCAGCGTTCGCGGTCAAGAAATACATTGTCACTGACCGGTACAGCTTTTGTGTAGTGGCGTTTGTTCTGGTCGAAGCGTGTTCCACCCGGACCGTGCCGCAGTGTGAAGTCTTGCAGATCGCACTCGCCACCTTTGTCACATACAGGACAATCAAGTGGGTGATTGATGAGCAAAAATTCGAGGGTGCCACGACGCGCCTTGAGCACCTTTTCGGTTTTGGTATGCACAACCATGCCCTCGCTGACCGGTGTGGTACACGCGGTCTGTGGAGGCTTAGGTAGCTTTTCGATTTCGACAAAGCACATACGGCATGCGCCCAAAGGCGGCATCTTGGGATGATAACAGTAAATAGGGACTTCTATTCCAGCTTGTTTTGCTGCCGCCCACACCAGTGTTCCAGGGGGAACTTCGACGGGATTGCCGTCAATGGTAAGGTGGATGAGTTCGTTTTTTTTCTCTTCTGGCATATATTTTCTTCTTAATAATTATTGCTACGCAATCACTTGCCCCTTTCGGGGCAAAATAGTAAGAGGAGAATGTGGGGACACCCCACACCCCGGTTAGGGACGACTGTCCCTAACAACACTGCTGTCATAATATAGGAACCCAACATACAGTGTTAGGGACAGTCGCCCCTAACAACCCTACTTAAATATATTAACGTGCTCCGGCATGTAGGGCGGCACCTTCGACGGAGCCGATTTCATCAGCGCGTGTACTGTGATTACCGACCATGCAGTGTCCGTGCGTGACGTGATATTCAAATTCTTCACGGAAGAGTTTGATGCCGCTGGTGATTGAACTGGTGGCGGCGTCGCCCAATGGACAGAACGATTTGCCAGCGATGTTGTCGCAGATATCGACAAGCAGTTTGATGTCGCTTTCCTTACCCTGTCCATGTTCGAGGCGTTCCAGGATTTCGGTGAGCCAGTAAGTTCCTTCGCGACAAGGAGTGCATTTACCACAGGATTCGTCGCGGTAGAACTCGGTCATACGTAAGATAGCACCAACGATACAGGTGTCTTCATTAATTGCGATAACACCACCGGAGCCAAGCATGGAGCCTACAGCCGCAATGGACTCGAAGTCGAGCGGAGTTTCTACCTTGTCTGCCCCTAAGATGAACGTCGATGAGCCGCCAGGGATGATGGCTTTGAGCTTTTTGTCGCCGAGAATACCACCACCGTACTGCTCGTCATAGATGAGCGTGCTAATTGGTGTTCCTAGTGGTAGCTCGTAGTTACCGGGCTTTTTGACATGTCCACTGAGGCAGAAGACGCGGGTCCCCTTGCTCTTTTCGGTGCCAAAGGAGGCATACCACTGAGCACCACCCTTGATAATTGAGGGAATAGTGCTCAATGTTTCGCAATTGTTGATGACGGTGGGACCACCGTAGAGACCGACAACAGCTGGAAACGGCGGTTTGAGACGTGGATAACCACGTCGCCCTTCCAGCGATTCCATCAGCGCGCTTTCTTCGCCACAGATGTAGGCACCCGCGCCGCGATGGACGATGATATCGAGGCTATAGTCGCTACCCAGGATGTTTTTGCCGATGAGTCCGGCGGCATACGCCTCTTCAACGGCTCGCTCAACCTGTCGTCCGGCCTTAGCCAATTCGCCACGTACATAGATAAAGGCTGTGGTGACACCGCAGGCAAAACTGGTGATGATAACGCCCTCGACCAGTTGATGTGGATTTTTCTCCATCAGCATGCGGTCTTTGAACGTTCCCGGTTCGCTTTCATCGGCATTGCAACACAAATAGCGCGGCATATTGTTTTTGGCGAGGAAGCCCCACTTCATACCAGTTGGGAAACCCGCACCACCACGTCCACGCAAGCCTGAGTCTTTGATCAACGCGACAACCTCGTCTGGTTGATACGTCTTGAGTGCATGCGCCAACGCTTCATAGCCACCATTTTGACGGTAGACATCGAGTGTATCGAGACCAGGAATATCAAGATTTTTTGTGACAATCAATTCTGGCATATGTAATTCCTCGGTAGGGGCGCGATTTATTGCGCCCGTGATTTTGGCACTGATTGGTTGGGCGCAATGAATTGTGCCCCTACACCTAGGATTTCGTCGGCCTTTTCTGGCGTCACATTTTCGACAAATTCACCATTGACCTGCATGACGGGAGCCGTACCACAAGAGGCCAAGCATTCGGCAGTCATCAGGGTATAATTTCCGTCGGGTGTTGTTTCGCCGCGCTTGATACCAAGGCGTTGTTCGAGATGCTCAACCAGTGCGTCACAGTTACGTAGATAGCAAGAGATGCTGGTGCAAACATGAATGACGTTTTTGCCCTGTGGATGCTGATAATACATGGTGTAGAAGGTTGCGACACTCTCTACGGCATCGACGGTCATGCCCACCGCTTCTGCGACTGCTTGTAGCCCTGCGGCGGTGATATAGCCCTCTTCCTGTTGCGCTAAATGTAGCGCGGGCATGACGGCTGAACGTGCCGCAGGATAACGCGCGGCAAGCGTTTGCATACGTTGCTTCGTTTGTTCTGAAATCATCTGTCCACCTCACCAAGCACAATATCAATGCTACCAATCGACGCCACCACGTCCGAGAGAAAGCCGCCTTCAACCATCAAGGGCAACACTTGCAAGTTTGCAAAGGATGCACCACGCACATGCATACGATAGGGTTTCGCGGTACCATCACTTCTAATATAGAAGGCAAGCTCGCCTTTTGGTGACTCGGTACGCACAAAGACATCGCCTTCTGGTGGACGATACCCCTCTGTATAGAGTTTAAAGTGATGAATCAAGGCTTCCATACTGCCTGTGATTTGCCACTTAGGAGGAGGCGCGAACTTGGGATTGTTGATACGGAATGGACCCGTTGGTATACCCTCCAACGCTTGATTAACGATGTTGAGGCTTTGCTCCATCTCTAACATACGGATCAAGTAGCGGTCGTATACATCACCATTGGAGCCAACGGGTATGTCAAACTCAAAGTTTTCATATCCACTATATGGAAAGACTTTTCGCAAGTCCCAGACAACACCACTACCGCGCAGAACGGGACCTGAGGCACCATAAGCGATAGCATCCTCGGCACTAAGATGGCCGACACCCTTAGTACGCTCCAGCCAGAGTTGGTTGTTGGTGAGCAGGTCATGATATTCCTGGAGTCGTGCCGGGAAGATATCGGTGAAGGCACGTACCTTTTTCTCAAAGCCCACCGGTAGTTCAGCCTGTAAACCTCCGGGACAGATGTAGCTGGTCATCATGCGTACACCAGAGATGTACTCGAAGATATCGAGAATCATTTCGCGTTCGCGGAAGCAGTACAGGAAGGTGCTTTGTGCGCCGAGGTCGAGCGAGTGAGTACCAAGCCACACAAGGTGGCTAGCGATACGCTGTAGTTCAGCCAACATGACACGCACGTATTTTATCTTCTCGCTAATCTCGTCTTCGACGCCAATTAAGCGTTCGACAGCGAGGGAGTAGCCAAGATTGTTGCACAGTGGCGCAAGATAATCCATGCGGTCCGTCAGGACAAGTGCCTGATGGTATGTTTTGGCCTCCGCCGTTTTCTCGATGCCTGTATGCAGAAAGCCAATATCGGGGATAGCCTTGAGAACAGTTTCGCCCTCGATAGTCAATAATAGGCGCAGAACGCCATGTGTGCTGGGATGCTGTGGACCCATATTGATGGTCATGGTGTCAACGCGCTGCCCATCGGCTAGCTTCTGACTATCCTCTATCGAATAGTAGTTTTCTATTTTTGCTTCTTGTTTTTGCATGCTTTTTTGTCCCATATGGGTAGGGGGCGTGATATATCAGGCCCGTACATTGGGTGAGACGCGATGAATTGCGTCCCTACAGTTATCGTTTTTTTGTGCCTGGTTCCTGACCTGTGTTGATGTTTGAGCGATTGTCGTTGAGTTCGCGTCCGTCGGGTGTACGCAAAGTCTGGCTACCAGTGCCTGGGTTGGTATCGTAAGGGACTTGCCCCCCCCAGTGTGGCTCTGGCAATTCAAAGCCTGTGAGTGGGTAGTCTTTGCGTAGAGGATGCGTGGTCCAATCATTGGGCATCATGATACGACGCAGGTCGGGATGACCCGTGAAGGTGAGTCCAAACAGGTCGTATACCTCGCGCTCATACCAGTTTGCTCCCGGCCAGATACCTGTGACGGTGGGAACGGCTGGTTGCTTCTCACGACGCTGCCCCACCTGTAGTTTGAGGCGTAGAAAACACTGGTGCTGAATTGAGAGGAGTTGATAGATAACGTCGAAACGTGGCAAACGTTCGGGCCAGTCAACCGCTGTGATGGTTTCCAGGAAGTCGTACTGCAAATTATTCTTTAAATAAGTACAGACACTGGTAAGATGTTCCGGCTTGAGCAGAAGCGTCTGTTCGCCACGAAATTCGATTACGTCTATAACTGCCTGTGGGAACTTCGCCTGTATCGTCTCAACCGTCGATACTGCTGTCGTGACCATAAAAATTATATTCCTCAAAATAGTTTTTTGTGTTGGGTGTATTGTGGCATACAAAAACGCCGGCGTTTTTGTATGCCACAATACACCCAACACAATCATTCATTATAATTCTTCACCTATAGGGCCAATAAGTTTCATTCCTGCATCCTTTAAAGGATCAGGGGGATTTGGAACGCCAGCGCGTATCTTGCGCTGCAATTCGTTGAAGCCGAAGAGCAACATGTCAGGCGTTGGTGGGCAACCGGGGATGAAGACATCGACAGGGATAATTTTATCAACCCCTTGTACAACGGCATAGTTGTTGAAAACACCACCACATGAGGCGCATGCTCCCATAGCAATAACCCACTTGGGTTCGGGCATCTGATCATAGATTTGGCGCAACACCGGTGCCATCTTAATAGAGCAGCGACCCGCGACAATCATCAAATCGGATTGGCGTGGTGAAGCGCGATAGACCTCTGCCCCGAAGCGTGAAATGTCGAAGCGATCAGCACTGGTTGCCATCATCTCGATAGCGCAACAGGCAAGGCCAAACAGGGCAGGCCACAGCGATGAACTACGACCCCAATCAATAAGCTTGCTTACCTGTGTAGTTAAGACGCCAAAATCGCCACTTTTCATCGTTAGTTCGCGGCGTGGTGTCTGCGTATTTGAATAGGTTTGTACCGGTTCCCAGGGATTTTTGACTACTCCCATGAAAAGGCTCCCTTCCGCCACACATAGATATAGCCAACTCCCAACACCACGAGGAAGACAAGCAATTCAACAAGTCCCAATGGTCCTAATGTATGAAGGAGAATGGCGAGAGGATAAAAAGAAACAATTTCAATGTCAAAAGCAATAAAAAGCATACCTGTTAAAAGATATTTGACAGGGAAGCGGCGATGAGGAGCTTCAATCTCCTGAATGCCGCACTCGTATGGGGCTAGCTTCTCCGGCGAAGGCTTTTTGGGGCCAATGATGGAGGTAACAGCCATCACCAGTAAGCCGAAGAGGATTGCCAATGTCACCATAATTAAGAGGTAGTTTATACCCATGCGGGGCTTCCTTTATACTTGTCTATCTACGTACACATACACGCTATATTCAGCATAACAGGGGGACATAGGGCATTGTACATAGGTGAACATGGTAGACAAAATGAGTCAGCTAGTGTTCTAAATACACTTCCTCATCATTAATCGTAGCACAGGTAAGGCGGCACTGTCAACGTATAGTTTCTACTAAGATAAAGGGAAATGGAATTGAGAGCCTGCTACCACATGCGGTAGCAGCTCCCAATTCCATTTCCCTTTATCCTCCATGTAAACAATCCTCAACCATTCGTCCTCTTTCACAACCAAGCAAACAGAGATATCACACTGCTACCTCCACAAAATTGTTTTACATTTACTCTCAGTGAAGAGATACAAGCCTTTACTCATTCAGGTGAACATCCATGTAGGGACCGATGTACCGCGTCCTTCCTACGGATCGATTACCGACAAGGACGCGATACATCGGTCCCTACATGGATACACCATCGTCTTCTTAGGAGATGTTGTATGCGTCGATTTTTGGCTCAGAGGAAGCACTCACTGCTGCTTTTGCTAGGAGCTGTGCTCTTGTGTGTTGCTTCTCAGGTATGTGTCTTTACAGGCTATACCAATTTTGTACGACTCTCACATCCTAGTATAGCGATACATACAACACCTTCACCGCTCGCGACAACAGCGATAGTGCAGCCTACACCAATGGTGCAACCTACACTCACAGCACATATCATACAGCCTACTCATATTCCCACATTTCAAGCAGGTGTTGCTTTTCCACAATGGACACCAACAGGGTATAGCGATACACGTTGGTCAAATGGATTGCAGGATATCGCAACTCAGACACATGCCTACTGGATAGAGATGCCGCTCCTGTTTTATCAATCGACACTTTCGGCGACAAGGGTGACGACGGGTGTGAGTACACCAACAGTTGCGTCATTTGTTGAGGGTGTGCAAGCAGCACATGCGTTGGGCTATCGCGTTTTTGTAACACCGCTGCTCACTGTGAGTACTGGCCCTGTAGCCTGGTCAGGTCAAATCTCGTTCTCGTCGCAACAAGACGAGCAGCAATGGTTCGCAAGTTACTGGCAGACTCTCAAGCCCTATGTGGTAGCAGCCCAGCAAGCAGGGGTGGAGCAGATAGCGGTTGGGACGGAGGAAGAATGGTTGCAACAATTCGCGCCGGATGCGCTATGGAACAACTTAATCCTAAACTTTCATACGGCCTTTTCGGGCAAGCTTACATACGACATGAACTGGACCGCATTGCAAAAGACACCGCCGTCATGGATGCACAATATGACACTTACCACGATTGGTGTGTCGGCGTACCTCTCGCTGACTGATACACAGAAGCGTGTTGAGCCACAGCAGATGGTCGCACTCTGGAAAAGCATCATAGGAAATACCATTGATACCTTTGCGACGCAGCTAGGCAAACCCGTACTGATTTCGGAAATAGGCTACCGCAATAGCGCGGATGCCCTGTATCACACCTGGGAATCCTCAAGTTCTGCGCCAGTGGACACAACGGAGCAAGCAGCCGCATGCGATGCAGCATTAGCAAACGCGACACATGATCCACATATTCGCGGCATCTTCTTCTGGGGTTGGGACGACGTAGGAGCGTTTGGCCTACGAAACCAACCAGCAGCGGCGTCCCTGCACCACTGGTATAGTGCCTTGACCTCGTAAACAATTTTTCCCAATTGAGCACGCCACACGGGTCTGATGTATCACACCCTGTTATCAACACGCCAATTTAGAGGGTCAATTCCTTCCGACATTCGGTCGTCACCATTTTTTAGAAGAAAGAAGCATCCATGACGATACAATTTGATGAACCCATGATATCGGATATTCCTGCACCCGATATGGGACAAGCGACAAGAGCTTTTCCAAAGCTGAAACCTATCAAGGTTCCTGCGAGTGGAGCAGTGCAACCATTGCCGACAACGGGTCCTATTGTTTTATGGCATAAAACGGGGCAGGACAACGTAGCCCCAGAGTTACGCGAGCAGGTGCAGCAGTATCGTCACTGGCTGGCTCAGCAATCTCACGCAGCCAGTGATGCACAGGAGCGAGCAGAATACGCGCTGAATGCGAGTCGCGTCGTACAAGTTCATGGGAAAGAGGTTGCGACATTCGCTCCATTTCGGCCCGACCTGTCCGCGCTACAAACATTTACCACTCCCCAGTTAGTAACAATCTGCGCCCTGATTTTAGCATGGACGGTTGGCGTTGCCTACTTTCAACTGGCTATGTTGACCGCGACCATCGCGGCAATCACGGTCGTCTATGCCTTCAACTTGGTGCTCAATAGCATAATGGCAGCCAAGTCGTTTCAGCATTCTTCTGAAGAACACATTGATGACGCGGTAGTGCATGCGCTGAAAGACGCAGATTGGCCTAGCTACACAATTCTTTGTCCTCTTTATAAGGAAGCGGCGGTAGTGCCACAATTCGTCAAAGCAATGCAAGCACTGGACTATCCAGCCGACAAATTGCAGATATTGTTTCTGACAGAGGTTGACGATGCAGAGACGCGCAACGCCATCCGTGCGTTAGCCTTGCCAGCACACTTCGAGATTATCACAGTTCCAGAGGGCAAGCCACGTACCAAGCCACGCGCCTGCAACTATGGTCTCATTCAAGCTACTGGCTCCTATGTGGTCATCTTTGACGCGGAGGATGTGCCGGACACACTGCAACTGAAAAAGACGATTTTGACTTTTGCCAATCATGGTCCCGATGTGGCGTGTGTGCAAGCAAAACTCAACTTCTACAACATCTCACAAAACGTGCTGACACGCTGGTTTACCGCCGAGTATTCGCTGTGGTTTGATCTGGTCTTGCCGGGACTGCAACAGGTAGGCTTCTCAATACCCCTGGGTGGCACGTCAAACCATTTTCGCACAAAGGCGTTACGTGCTCTTGGTGGTTGGGATGCATATAACGTTACAGAGGACTGCGATCTTGGGCTACGCCTAACGCGCTATCAGTTTAAAACGGTTGTACTCAATTCGACGACATACGAAGAGGCAAATTCACAGGTCAAGAATTGGCTCCGTCAAAGGTCACGCTGGATTAAGGGTTATATGCAGACCTACCTTGTCCACATGCGTAATCCACTCCGCTACTTTCAAGAGGGACGGCAAAACGATCTATTCTCCTTTCATGTCGTGGTTGCGAGTGGAGTGGGAGTGCTGTTTCTTAATCCCTTAATGTGGTTACTCTTAGCCATCTATGTTGCCTTTGGACCATTGGTCACGCCAACCTATCATGTCCTGTTTCCCGCACCCGTTCTTTATACAGGTGCGATGTGTCTCATCTTCGGCAACTTTTTCTACATCTACCTGTACCTGCTGGCATGTATGAGGCGCAAGCAATACACGTTGATGCTGTGGGCATTGCTCATTCCAATCTACTGGGCCATGATTAGTGTCGCTGGTTTCATCGCTCTCTATGAACTCCTGGTCAAGCCGCACTACTGGCAGAAAACGGTGCATGGCTTGCATCTACAAGGGAAGAACGCGATAGCATCGGTGACGACTCCTTCTGTAGTACAGGAAGAGGAGACCGTAGCACAAACGGTTATGCAGAAGACAATCAGCAACATCGCTGATATCCCTTCGGTTGCACATGCACTAAAAGCTTTGACGACTTTGCCAATGCCAGCGATCTCGGTCAAGCAGCAACAGGCAAGGCGTAAGGCAGAACGCTCACGGGTACGAGACCTGTGGTTTGTCGCAACCCTGATAGTGGCATGTGTAACGAGCATCGCGGCCTGTGTCTACTTCTTTCAGCACCATCAAATCCTGCTCTACGGTGATGCGTACTCACATATGCGTATTGCACGAAGTGTGTTCGATAGCGCGACCCCCGGTGTTGCACAGTTGGGTGGTGTATGGCTCCCCTTACCGCATCTCTTGATGTTGCCCTTCATTTGGAACAACTACCTGTGGACGAGTGGTTTGGCAGGCAGCTTTGTCTCGATGGGCAGTTATGTTGCAACCGCGGCCTACCTGTACCTGAGCGTGCGACGGTTGACGAAAAATGGTTGTATCAGTTTCCTGGGAACATTGTTATTCTTGTTCAATCCAAACATCCTCTACCTGCAATCGACACCTCTTTCAGAACTGGTCTGTGTCTGGACACTGACGATGGCAAGCTACTACTTCCTGGTGTGGACACAAGAAGACAAACCGCACTACCTGATACTGGCGGCTGCAGCAACCTTTCTTGCCACGCTCGCACGCTATGATGGCTGGGCATTATTCGTAATGCTGGTGGTGCTAGTTGGAGTGATAGGGGTTGCAAAACGCAAAAAGCTGGCGGAGATACAGGGCAATCTCATCATCTTCGGTGTACTTGGTGGACTGGGTATCGTGCTCTGGCTCATCTGGAACAAGTTGATCTTCGGCGATCCGCTTTTCTTCCAGCATAGTGTCTTTTCATCACAAGGCTTTCAACAGCAGTTCTTACAAAATGGCACACTCTACGCGTATCATAACGCGTTGATAGCACTCAAGACCTACACATTTGACGCGATGGAAACCTTTGGACCTGTGCTTTTCATTGCTGCAATCGTCGCATTTTTTCTTTTCTTTGTACGTCGGCGCATATCGGTAGACCTACTAGCAGCCCTTGCCTTTGTCGCACCGTTTGGCTTATACGTCCTGTCGATTTATGGTGGACAAGCGATTGTATGGGTGCCAGGAGTGGTACCAGCCAATGCAGCCGTTCAATTGTTCAATGTGCGTTACGGTTCTGAGATGGTAGCACCTGCCGCGCTCTTCCTAACAGTACTTATGGCACGAGGATACGCGTTGTTGCACACTCGCTTGAAGCTGATTGGTCAAATGGCCTTCGTAGGAATTATTCTTGCCCAAACACTATTCGTCGCAACAAACGGCATCATTTCTCTACAAGATGGACAATTCGGCCTGTCCTGCACACAAACACACGTTGTGAACGCCTACCTTATCCAACACTACAACGGTGGCAAGATATTGGAGGATGTGACGGCTGGCGATTATAACGAGCCTGAGACGGGTATCGATTTCAAGAATGTCATCTATGATGGCTCGAATACGCTGTGGCGTCAAGCATTGGCAAATCCTGCTGGTACCGTTGATTGGATTATCGCCGTGCATAACGACCCAAATGACCGTGTATCGAACCATATCAACCTGACCAGTCCAACATTCAAGGCGCAGTTCTCAATGGTTGTGCAGGAGCAGTCGGGTCTCACTCTGTACCACCGCAATGGTACAGCTCCATTGCCAACTCGCCCATTGCCAGCGAACATATTGACCGACCATCGTGCATGCTTGATCGGTACATCGAAAGGGATTTAATCATGAATACAATGGTTGAAGCGAACATGATACAGCAAGCAAAGCACAAGGACGTGATGAATCGGTTTCTACAGCTAGGAATGCAATTGTTGCGTTTTAGTTTTGTGGGTGGACTCAACACCATTATTGATATCCTGGCCTTTAACCTCTTGTTATGGATGATGCCAACGCAGGATGCGACGACACTACTGTTCTATAATTCGCTGGCCTACCTAATAGGGGCGGTGAATAGCTTTTGCTGGAACAAGTTGTGGACATTTGAACAACGTTCACAGGTAACACGAAAACAGCTTACACGGTTCGCCCTTGTCACAGGTCTGGGTATTCTTTGCAATGATCTGTTTTTGTGGCTGGCGACACAACTCCTCACAAAGCTTGAACTCAATGGTTTTCTGTGGACGAATATCGCAAAGGTGAGCGCGATAGCTTGCTCGTTTATGGTCTCTTATATAGGAATGCGTTTCACGGTATTCACACAAAACGAACACAACACAGAACCCTTGCTACCACCAGCGCATCCACATCTATTCATGACACCACGTAGTCTCTCGGTTGTGTTACCAGCTTACAACGAGGAGGCACTTATCGCCGACACCTTGACGACAGTAACAACAGCATTAACTCAATGGGGCTGTGATTTTGAGGTGATTGTGGTCAATGATGGTAGTAAAGATGCAACGGGCGAGATCGTCGCCGACCTTGCCGCTGCCGATTCACGTATTCAATTGATCAATCATCAAATAAACAAAGGTTATGGAGCAGCACTTGTCACTGGGTTCGAGTCTGTTAGTAAAGAGACAGCATTTTTTATGGACTCCGATGGACAGTTTGATATTCACGACCTGGCGCGTTTCTTCCCACTGATCGAGGAATACGACGCGGTACTGGGATACCGTATCGACCGCCAGGATACGTGGATGCGTAAGTTGAACGCGTGGGGCTGGAAACAGCTTGTGCGCTTTATGTTCGGTGTGCAGACGCGTGACATCAATTGCGCCTTCAAGTTGTATCGTTCAGAATTCTTCCATACACACCGATTAGAGACACGCGGCGCAATGATTAACACCGAGATTTTGTATAAGCTTGCGCGCTCTGGACGCACAAGTGTCGAGGTGGGAGTACGTCATCTACCACGACGCGCAGGACGTGCAACGGGAGCAAAACTCTCTGTCATCCTACGCGCCCTCAGCGAAATGTTTGTCTATGCTCGCAAATGGTATAGCGAAGAAAATGGAATTGCATAAGATGAAAAATATATATAGGAAGGGCATCTCATTGCGCGTGTCCTTGTTCCTCCTTGTCTTCGTCTCATCATTGCTTTTTACACTACCAACAACGCCAATATTGGCAAAAGATGACATCAGTCCAAAAGTACAAACGGCTGATTGGCCCACGTTTTTACTCAACGCGCAACGCACTGCTGCCACTACTGACACCACTCTCTCAACGACGAACGCGTCAACTCTGGTGAAACACTGGTCGTTTCAAACGGGCGGTATCGTGGCCTCTTCGCCAACGGTTGTCAATGGGACGGTGTTTGTTGGCTCGTGGAATGGCTATGAGTATGCGCTGAACGCGAAAACGGGTACGCAAAAGTGGGCAACATACCTGGGCGTGACTACAGTGCGACCCGACTGTAATCCATCAGGAGGAGCGGGTGTTTCATCGGCGGCGACGGTGCAAAATGGAGTTGTGTATGTCGGGGGCGGTGATGCCTACTGGTATGCACTGAACGCAACGACTGGCGCAGTGTTATGGAGAGTTTATACAGGCGATAATAGCGCGACGGGAGGTTATTATAACTGGTCAAGCCCATTGCTCTACAATGGTTACGCATATATCGGTCTAGCCAGCTTTGGCGATTGTCCACTAGCACAGGGAAAGCTGTTGCGTGTAAGTCTGGCGACGCATCAAGTTGTAAACACATTTAACGTTGTACCCAATGGACAGGTTGGTGGTGGCATCTGGACAACACCAAGTCTTGATACAGCAACCAACACGATTTATGTCGATACCGGAACGGAGAATAGCCTTAGTCAACCGTATGCACAGGCGTTTCTCGCGCTTGATGCCACAACACTCACGTTGAAAGACTCATGGAAATTGCCGGAGACAGAAGCAGTAATAGACTCTGATTTCAGCACAACGCCGACCTTGTTTAACGATGCGGCAGGTCATCCGCTTGTAACAGCAATCGACAAGAATGGTTACGCCTATACATTTAGGCGTGGGCATCTCGCGGCTGGCCCAATCTGGCGACAACAGATTGCTACTGGTGGCGATTGTCCTGAGCCATGCGGACAAAGTAGTGTCTCATCAGGTGCATTTGCACAGAACAAACTGTTCTTGGCAGGCAATGATACACTCATCAATGGTGCTGGCTATAAAGGGTCGGTACGTGCGTTAGACCCGGCAACGGGAAAATTTCTCTGGCAACATGGTACTGTTGGACGTGTGATTGGTGCCTTGGCATACGCAAATGGTCTTATCGTTGCTGGTGCTGGTTCTGTGCTTGAGGTACTGAACGCACAAACAGGCGACCGCCTCTACAACTATACAACAGGTGGGACGCTCTTTGCCGCGCCAAGTATCGCGGAGGGCCAAATCTATATTGGTGGAGTTGATGGCAACGTGTACGCATTTGGCTTGCCCACAAAGACATCGCCATCACCCGTTACCGATGCTCACTGCCCCAAAGGTTGGACATGCCAGGATATTAATGGTGCCACACCAAAAGGTACTGAGTCTGTCAAAAACGCAACATGGACGGTGCAAGCTGGTGGAGCTGGTATACAAGGAACCACAGACCAGTTCCGTTTGATGACACAAACGCTTAATCACAATCTACAAATCAACGCACGAGTTGCGCTATCACAAGGAGCAAGTGGCTCTACGCAAGCGGGGCTAATGGTACGACAAACAAATAGCTCATCATCACAATACTATTCAGTTATGTTCGTGCAAGGCACAGGCTTAGTAGTAAGTTATCGGTCCGCGCAAGGCGGCACAACAACGACAGACGTGCAAATGCCAACAGTGACAACACCACTTTACCTTGAAATACAGCGTATCGGCGATCAGTTTCAAGCTGCAACCTCTCACGATGGCATCAACTACACGCTCGTACCAGGGAGTACAGCGACGATAGCTATGCCTACGTCTGTGTTAAGTGGTCTCGCCGTAAGTTCAGGTAATGCAACTGCCATAAGCACTGTTACATTCAGCAATGTTACATATGGTGCGCCCACAACACCTCCTGCTGTAACACCGTCCGCGACACTTTGCCCTTCAGGTTGGTCATGTCAGGACGTTGGCAATCCTGCTCTAGTGGGCGATGCAGTCTTAAGCGGTAATAGCTGGACGGTACAAGGTGCAGGTACCGATATTGGCAATTATAATGACCAGTTTCACTATGTGTGGCAAACTATTGCGGCTGATGGTGTAGTGAATGCACATATCACTGCTCAAACAAATACAAGCAGTAACGCGAAAGCCGGAGTTATGCTGCGACAAAATACGACATCGGGGTCGGTCTATTATGGTGCCTTTGTCACACCTAACGGTCAGTTGCTCGTGCAATATCGCTCACCATTTGGGCCTGATGGCGTTGTAGCGTTGGCGACAAGTGGGACGACACCGTTATACCTTGAGGTTGCGCGTTCTGGTTCCAGCTTCAGCACGTATACCTCGTCGGATGGTGTGAATTGGTCATACCTACCTGGATCGTTAGTGACGATGAATGTTACAGGTAGCATGCTAGCTGGTATCGCGGTCACATCGAATAGTGTAACTCAAATGGGACAGGCAACATTCGATACGGTGAATGTTGGAAACGTGGCACCGCCTCCACCAGCATGTCCAACAGGTTGGACATGTGGCGACATCGGGTATCCGACGCCAACCGGTAGTCAGTCAGTTACCGGAGGAACGTGGACGATTATCGCAGGTGGTGGCGACATATGGGGTACGGAAGACTCGTTTCACTACATCTGGCAAAACCTGGCGAGCGATGGAAGTATCAGTGGACACGTTGCAACGCAGACAACCACGACGAGCGTGTACGCAAAGACGGGCGTAATGATGCGCCAGACAGCGGACGCGAATTCGGCCTACTACCTGCTTGCAGTAACACCTGGGGAGGGCATCTCTGTACAATATCGTTCAGCACAGGGAGCGATTGCGGTGCAGGCGGCAAATATCGCTGGCACAGTTCCCACCTACCTGAAGGTGTCACGTACAGGTTCGAGTTTCAGCGCATACACCTCGGCCGACGGAACAAACTGGACACTGGTAGCCGGTTCGACGGTGACAATCAATATGAGTGGTACGATTTTGGAGGGAGTAGCATCTACATCGCACAACACTGCCGCCGCATGTACATCTACGGTTGATAGCGTAAATGTTTCATAAGATGGTATTGGGGTCCCTGTAGTGGTCTGCCAACCTTGATGTATCCAATGTTGTAGGGACCACATTGATGGCGTCCCCGCCCAATTCATTGGGCGAGTTCTCTTGGGTGATGATTGGTGCGAAATGAGGACTGCACATTGCTTCGCTCGTGCAGAGGGCGCCATCAATGTGGTCCCTACGAAAACTATCAAATCAAGGCTGGCAGACTATTATGGAGCGTCCGCAAGGGTCAATATTGTTCAAATAAGCACAATCGAGACCCACGGACGCCCATAAGGGTCTCCCTGCTACTTAGAAGGGGATGAGAAACCGAGTTGCTGAAACAGGCCAAAGAGGTCAAGCTGCTCCCAGAGGGCTACGATCTTGCCATCAACGATCTGATGCACATGTAGGGCAGTGAGCGTGACGTGCTTATTCGTTGGAGGAACAACCCCGGCAAATGTTCCCAGATGTGTTGCGGATGCCTTCCAGCGTGTTGTTACTTTGTCGCCTTCAGCAATCTGGTCCTCGATAGTGACATGCAAATCAGGAAACGCTTGATGCGACATCGCAAGCGCGTTCTTGAAAGCATTTAGATCACTTATTGCGCCACTAGGCGCGTAGCCAATAAATTGTTCTGAAAAAATTTCGTCTACAGTGGTAGGCTTACGTTGGTTTAAGGCTTCGTCGAAGTAGCGGCGGATGATGGCTTTATTCTCTTGTATATCCATGTATAAGCACTCCTTGCTATTTAGCGTCCAAAGACGAAATTGACGTACTCAGCTACGTCTTGTCGTTCCTCAACGCCATCGAGGACCATATTTTCGAGGACAGAGACCATTTCGGGGACAAAGCTGTGTAGCTCTTGCACGACTGGACGCTCATTGCGCGATGCATGTGGGTCTGTGACAAAGGCGTAGAGAGCGTCGGTAAGGGCTGCCTCGTCAACTTCGATACGGAAAAAACGCGACATATGGGGTAAACCTCCTGCTAGAAGCGCATGCAACGAAGGTAAGGCTTTGTAGGCTGTTATCGCATCATGCTCTGTTCTAGCGAACGCTCTTTGCTCCAGGCGGAGCAGAGTGCCACCTGCTACAGGTTCCAATGTAAACGTGATGAGCATTTCTGGAAGGCCAGGATGCGCTGACCATGTATAGGCCAGTCGGCGCAAGAGTTCGATCTCGATGACTTCACATTCGACAACACCATTCCAACCACTACGCCGAGGATAGGTATCCTCTCTAAAAGTGAAGCGATGCCCCACGCGTAACTCGAAGGTGTTGGGGAGGAGCCATTGTGAAAGCGCGTTGCTCTCGGTTAGCGCGGCCCACACACGTTGTGTGGGATGCGGGTAGACGACATCCTGCGTAATACATTTTGCGTTCATGGCATCGTGTCCAGATGTTCGCCGAGTAATTCAAGGCGTTCACGCCAGAAATGCTCATAGAGCTGAACCCAATCGCTAACCTCGTGCAAGGGGTCTGCTTGCAAACGGTAGAGATGTTCGCGTCCAACTCGGCGTTCTATCACTAGCCCGGCTTGCTTTAGAATACGTAGGTGCTGTGAAATCGCAGGGCGTGACATCGCGAAGGCTTGCGCCAACGTCTTCACAGGTTGCTCACCATTCGCAACAAGATTGAGCAAACCACGTCGAGTCGGGTCAGAGATGGCATGAAACACATCCACCTGTGCTCTATTGGCTTCTTGTTTCTGTATCATGTCTATAGTATACGTAAGCATATGCTTACCTGTCAAGAGCAGGACGATAAAAAACATAACGTAAGAAACGGGATTTTGCGATTTCATTCATTTTTTGCTCTCACTTATTCGTATATCGTAAATGTAAGCCACTTCTCTCATGAATTGTGTGTAATATCATAGTATATTCAACGAAAAATGCGTATGCTCTCTGTAGCTATTGAAAGCGTAAACGGTCCTATAACATTTCTCTTGCACATTTTTTTGGAAAGGTTCAATCCATGAATAACAATAATGCATCTCTTTTTTCGATACCGCTTGCTTCTCCAACAAGCACGGTACGTGTGTTGGGTAGCACACTCTTGTTACTTGTACTCAGTAGTCTTTTTCTATTGAACTTCTCAATTACTGCTATGGCTTATGCCGCAACGACGGTAAAGATGAAAGAGTTTCCCATTCTTACAGCGAATAGTAGCCCACAAGGCATCACTCGTGGACCGGATAATGCCCTGTGGTTCGTTGAGCAAGGCGGCAATAATGTAGGACGTATTAGTCAGAATGGACGCGTCACCGAATTCCCCATTCCAACGGCTAGCAGTTTTCCAAGAGAAATTACGACAGGTCCAGATAACGCGCTCTGGTTCACTGAGAACTTTAGCAACAAGATTGGACGCATCACTCTCAACGGCACCATCACCGAATTTTCCATTCCCACCGCGAACAGTAGTCCTCTCGGCATTACACGCGGACCTGATAACGCACTCTGGTTTACCGAGGTCGCAGGCAAAATTGGACGCATCACTCCCAATGGCATCATTACCGAGTTTCCTATAACTACAAGTAGCGGTGCTCCTGTAGATATTGTGAGTGGACCGGACCATGCACTCTGGTTTACTGATGAAGGAGCAGACAAGATTGGACGCATTAGTCTCAACGGCACCATCACCGAATTTTCTGTGCCTACAGCCGGAGTGAAACCCTTTGGCATCACACGCGGACCAGACAACGCACTCTGGTTTACTGAACTGTCAGGTAACAACATTGGACGTATCAGTTTGCAGGGGAAGGTGACTGAATTTCCCATTCTTACAAGTGGCGGAGCATCTGTTGGTATTACAACGGGGCCTGATAATGCGCTTTGGTTCACTGAGATCCAGGGCAACAAGATTGGGCGCATCACTACCAGAGGTCATGTTGCTGAATTCGCACTTGTCACAGCAAACGCACGACCAACCTATATCGTTCGCGCATCTAACAACACGTTGTGGTTCACAGAGTCACAGGCCAACAAGATTGGGCGCTTGACGGTCCAGAATTAGACTGATTGACAAATTGACTGGAAAACGTGAACTATAGGGGTCTATCAACTTTGATGTGAAGGATTTCGTAGGGACCACATTGATGGCGTCCGAGGCGCAATGAATTGGGCTTGGACGCCATCAATGTGGTCCCTACGAAAACTGTCAAATGATGGACAGTAGGACATGATAAGATATGGGAGTATATTGTTGAATGACTTCATCTTTTGTTTAGAGGAGAAATGAACAATGGCCCCACAATCCAATGATGGACAGCAGCAGAGTTCTAATGCCGACGATTTTCGGCAACTATTAACAAAGGAAGAACATTTTGCGCCAAGTGCCGAGATGCTCTCGATAGTCGATGTGAAAGACTATCAAGTCCTATATGATAAAGCAGCAAGCAATCTTGAGGGCTTCTGGAATGAGATCGCACAAGAGTTTGAGTGGGTCAAGCCGTGGTCGCGTGTCTTAGAGGGAACGGCACCGGGCGCACGGTGGTTCGTTGATGGACAGCTTAACATCACCACAAACTGTCTTGACCGTCATGTACAGGGAAGCCGCGCCAATAAAACCGCGTTGAAATTTGTGGGCGAGGATGGCGAGGAGCGCACATACACCTTTACAGAATTGCTAGCCCTCACCTGTCAGGTTGCTAATGGCTTACGTTCGCTTGGTGTAAAGAAGGGTGATCGCGTCTGTATTTATTTGCCCTTGACGCCGGAGGGTATTGTGACGATGCTGGCATGCGCGCGTATTGGTGCAATCCACTCGGTTGTGTATGCTGGATTGGGTAGTGGTGCATTGCGTGCGCGTATCGAGGATGCACAGGCGCGAGTGATTGTAACCTCTGACATTGGGTATCGACGTGGCAAGGTAACGCAGTTGAAGACCATTGTCGATGAGGCGGTGAAAGACCTGAAGCTGGTAGAAAAGGTTGTTGTCTATCGACGTGCCAATCCTGTTGTGCCGTTGGACCCCACACGTGAGGTCGATTTCTACGACCTCTGCAACGCGCAAGTTACGACTTGCCCCGCTGAGGTTATGGAATCGGAAGACCCATTGTTTATGCTTTACACGTCAGGCTCGACGGGTGCGCCCAAGGGATGTGTCTATACACATGGCGGCTATATGGTTGGTGTAGCGTATTATATCAAGCTGGCATTTGACCTGAAAGAGGATGATATCTACCTCTGCATGTCAGATATCGGGTGGATTGTGGGACATAGCGCGATGGTGTATGGACCGCTAGCCAATGGGACAACCATTCTGGTGCGTGAGGGCGCGCCCGATTATCCCAATCCAGGTATCATTTGGGATGTGGTCGAAAAGTATGGCGTGACAAAACTCTTTACCGCACCAACCGCGTTGCGTATGTTTATGAAGTTTGGGCCACAGTATCCTAAAGCGCATGATCTAAAAAGTTTGCGCTTGATCGTCTGCGCTGGTGAGCCGCTCAATCCAGAGGCGTATTTATGGGCACGTGAACATATTGGAGACAATGGACGAGTCACTATTTGCGATAACTGGTGGCAGACGGAGACAGCGGCTCCAACGGTGGCAACGCTACCGAGTATGGAGTTTCGGCTTGGACGAGCAGGTAAGCCATTACCGGGGTATACAGTGAAGGTACTTGACCGCAGTGGGCAACCCATAGGTATTAATCAGGGTGGCTATCTCGTGATCGAGGGCGCATGGCCTCAAATGTTCCGCACGATCTGGAACAATCAGGAACGCTATCTTGACTACTGGCGTACTGTGCCGCCTTATTATACGGCAGGCGATGTGGCAACAACTGATGAAGCTGGCTATATCGCGGTGCTAGGTCGCTTCGATGATGTAATGAATGTCGCAGGCCATCGTATTGGTACGGCGGATGTCGAGAGTGCGCTAGTGAGTCATCCAGCCGTTGCCGAAGCGGGTGTTATTAGCAAACCGGATGCGATGAAGGGTGAGGCGATCAAAGCGTTTGTGACGCTCAAGATTGGTCAGACACCTAGCGATGAACTGCATAAAAGCTTGATTGAGCATGTGCGCCGCGAGTTAGGGCCAATCGCGACGCCATCCGAGCTAGATTTTGTGACGGCATTGCCCAAGACGCGCTCCGGTAAAATCATGCGTCGCGTCCTCAAAGCGCGTGAACTAGGGACAGAACTAGGGGATTTAACCACCATCGAGGAGTAGGTTACAAGGAGCACAAATAGGTGCAGGGCGGCTAGCCGCCCTGCACCTATTTGTGCTCCTTGTAACCTAGTGTAACGCTAGTTATTCAGGACAGTTATACTGTAACATACAAACTGTTATATTTTTACACAAAACAAAAGTGTTTCACGCTGTATCTCTATTGCTTTTATGAGTTATTATGGTCGTAGATGATTTGCTATGTTGAGAAGGGAACATGAACGATGGCAATATTTCCGACGTTGCGTATTAGAATAGATGCTGATGTTGAGTTGCGAGTGATAGAAGAGCGTGACGCGCCTGAAATCTTCGCGTTGACTCAAGCGAACCGCCAGTACCTGCGTCAGTGGTTGCCGTGGGTTGATAGTACGCGTTCCGTTGAGGATACATATGCACATATTCGTACAATGCATATACAGCGTACTACCAACGCAAGCTTTGGCTGTGTTATTCTTCACAGGCGACATGTGGCGGGAACAATTAGCTTTCACCCTATTGATTGGTCAAATCGGCGTGTCGAGATTGGATATTGGCTCGGATCTACCTTTCAAGGCAAAGGTTTAATGACGAAAGCTTGTAAAGCAATGGTGGCATACGCGTTTGACGAATGGCATCTCAATAAGGTTGAGATACGTTGCGCTACTGGTAATACAGCAAGTTGTGCTATTCCTCAGCGTCTCGGTTTTACGTTAGAGGGTATTATACGACAAGCAGAATGGTTATATGATCACTATGTGGACTTGAGAGTATTCGGCATGTTAGAAAGCGAGTGGCGTCGTCTCTCGTAAAAGTTTTATCTGTTACGCCCACGCCTATCTTTGTTGTGCAACTCGTCCTTCTATCAGACGTATTTTACGTAGTACATAGTATAATACGGTTGCAATCAAAGCGTTCTTTATTCTGTAGTTAGGGGTTAGGATAGGCACTATGCCAATAAAAACCATTACACATAAACTGTTACATATGAACTGCCATATTCTGCGTTTGCTCACACTGGTTGGCGTGCTTTGTGCTGTCTTTTTCCTACAAATGCAGACTTCAGCATATGCTGATGGTGTACCGGGAGGCACTATTACAGACCCGGTAGTGCGTGCTGTAGACATCGCGAAACCAGCGGTTGTACGCATCATCACCGACGTACCAGCGAAATTGACCGTGCATTTTTCGCAGACAAATAGCGTCACCTTCCCTCAGACGGGCGACCCCTATCCAGTAGAACTCTCTGGTAGCGGTGCTTTTATCACCAGTCGTGGGGATATTCTGACGGCTGATCACGTCGTCAATCCACCGCATGATGCATCATTAAGTCAATATCTTGATACACTCGCCGCACCAGATGTAGCTAGCTATATCAATCAGCACGGCACCCAGCAGGTCACAAAAGATCAAGTGACACAAGCATTACAAAGCAATCAGATAGCATCAGACCCTGTATACAGTCCAGCAGTGAGCGAGGCATTCTTTAGTACGGCCTATACAGGTCCCCTCACAGCAACCACGTTTACAGATGTGCCAGCAGCTATACACGCGAAGGTTGATACCATCGAGAAGCAGAGTCCAGTTGATCAGAAAGATGTGGCAATTGTTCATGTTGCATTGACCGATACGCCAAGTATTGCTATAGGCGACTCTACAGCAGTACAGCAACAGGACGAACTGACGATTATCGGTTTCCCAGGCAATGGTGATGTAGGCAATAGTCCAACCAGCGTTCTTACCTCCTCAATTAACAAAATCATTGTTAGCTCACTTAAAACAACTGATAATGGTGCGCCTGTTATTCAGGTGGGAGGAAACGTTGAGCATGGTGATAGTGGTGGTCCCGCGTTAAATAATAGTGGCAATATTGTAGGTGTTGTAAGCTTTGGCACGGCCAACCCAAACTCTCCTGGTAGCACTAGCTTTTTGCAGGCGAGTAGTAGTGCGAAAGAGTTAACTCAATCGCTTAACCTTGATACAACACCAGGAGCATTTCAGACCGCATGGAGTAAAGCGTTTGCCGATTATTCCTCTACTTCGGCGGGACACTGGCATAGCGCGCAAACGGAACTCACTCAATTGCAGAGTACTTATCCAAATTTCAAAGCGGTTACGCCGTACCTAGCTTATGCACAAGCACAAGCAAAGACAGAGGCTGCCCCAATAGGTAGCCCGATAAATATTGGGAGTACAACATCTATTCCAGCTCTTGCATGGACGATTGGAGCATTAACGCTTATCGCGTTGCTTGCGCTTTTGATTGTTGCACTTGGTTTTGGACGACAGAGAAAGAAGCGTGCCGCCGTTCCTTTGAACGCAGCGCAAGGAGTATATCCTGCTCAACCAGGTCAAATTTTTTCAGGGCAATCAGCACAACCGATACAAACGATGAACAATGGCTTTGTGCCTTCTGCCCCCAATAATGCACAAACATATAATGGCGGCTTATTACCCTTTGGCGGTCCTCCTCCTATGCCAGTGCAACCTTATCCAACGCAACAACAGCCAGTCATGAGACAACAGCCAGTACCAATGGTACCAACACCTGCGGCACAAGCACCTATGGGACAGCAGACCGCCGATGCTTCCAATATATTGCGTACTTGGCCTTGTGGACACCTGAACCGCTCGAACGCACGTTTCTGTAGTATATGCGGTGAACCAGCACCTGCTCCACCAGCATCATCAACATTTTTGCATCGTTTTGATCAGCAATAAAGAAAAAATGAGAAAAGTAGTATGATACAGAAAGTTACACATGGAACCATCTTTCCTCGTGAAGATGGGAAGATTATTGATGAGCACGTTGGTGTATTGAACACGAAAAGCGATGCGTTCAGTCTTGCTCATATGATGGCACCTCCTGCATGGCGCGAACCCGCGCAAATCGCCTCGTTTGATGAAGTTGTGATTGTTGTGCAAGGAGTGCTTGCAGTTGAGGCCGATGGTCAACAACTGACTATCGAAGCAGGAGAAACGTGTCTTATTGGGAAGGAAACGCGGGTAGTGTATAGCAACGCCAGTCAAGAGCATGCTTGTGAATACTGGTCGCTATGTATGCCAGCATTTCGACCCGAGCGCACCAACATGAATGCCTAGATAAAAAGACGAAAAGAACGGGTATGAATTGCATGCAATTCATACCCGTTCTTTTCGTCTTTTCTAAGCACCCATGATATTATAGCCAGCATCAACGAACATGATTTCGCCAGTGATAGCCCGTGCGTGAGGTCCACACAAGAACAATGCGGCATCGCCAACTTCACTTTGTTCAATGTTACGGCGAAGTGGCGCGACCTGTCCCATTTGCTCACGGAACGAGGTAAAGCCAGAGACACCACGAGCGGCAAGCGTATTTAGTGGGCCAGCCGAGATTGCGTTCACACGAATGTTGTACTCACCAAGCTCAAAGGCAAGATAACGCACACTACACTCTAACGCGGCCTTAGCAACCGCCATTACGTTGTACTTTGGCATAACACGCTCACTCGCCATATAGGTAAGTGTAAGCATATTGCCTCCCTTAGCCTGCATCAAGGGCTTTGCCCGTTTCGCCATCGCAATCAGCGAGTAAGCACTGATATCTAGGGCGGTATGAAAGCCAGCGCGCGTGGTATCGGTAAAGGGATTTTCTAACTCACTCGGCGGCGCGTAGGCAACGGAATGAATAAGAATATCGAGTTCTCCATTAAATATCTTGCTAGCCTCGGCAAATGCTGAGTCTAGCTGATCGTCTTGTTGTACGTCGCATTGCACAACTGCTGTGTTAGGAATTTTTGTCGCTAGCTCGCGCACATATTTTTCCATGCGGTCCTGGTAAGCGAGTACAATCTGCGCCCCTTCTGCGGCAAGCGATTGAGCAATGGCCCAACCGATAGAACGATGGTTTGCCACCCCAAAAATAAGTGCTTTCTTACCCTCTAATAAAGGCATTCTTTCTCTCCTTTTACTGAAGATGAGTGTGTAAACACGGACACTAATGTTGTCCGTGTTTACACACTCATCTTCATAATTTATCGTTCAACGGGATAGCGACGACCAACCCATCCGTTCATGCCATTTGCCAGATTGTGAACCTTGTTGAGGCCCGTTAGCAGTGCAATTTCGGAAGCGGTTGAGCTACGCTGACCAGATGCACAGACGAAGATTACATCTTCGTTCGGTGGCAAGTTCAGGTCCTTCAACGCCTTGCCAAAACTGTAGATACCACTAATGGTTACAAGTTCTGCCTCGGCAATGTGACCTCGATTCCATTCCTCTGGTGTACGCACATCTATAACCCGTGTGCCAGCCTCAATCATCTTTTTGGCATCGTCGGTGCCAATAGTAGTATAGGGTAACGCCTCGTCTTCGTCTTCGTATGCCATTCCAATCTCCTTGCTATTTTTGTGATTCGCTTTTGTATTGCTCTAACCAGATACGACCTAACAAAGTTGGGGTAATCATATATTCGTCACCCACAAAGGCCATCGTGAGTAGTCCCTGGTCTTCCATTTCACGGAAATCGTCCGTAGTGAGATAGTAGGTGCGAAGTATGCGTGTTATGTCGCTTTCCGGCAACTGTTTCCAATCCAATAGTACACCGAGTACTGCTGCATACTTAGGGGCACCATCATCAACTACTCGCATACACTACCTCTTCTTTTTACCTGTTTAGCATCCCTGCCATGTTGCCACATTATAACACAATGTATGTACGAGTCAGGTGTCCGTGCTTCTAAGGGAAACAGGAAGACCCTCGCGGCTTTCAACAGTAGGTTTTTGGGGAGGTACGATGAAATGCCTGTAGGGACGGATTGATCGCGTCCTCGTTGGCGATGGATTGCCACGAGGACGCGATCAATCCGTCCCTACCAAACGTCCCTTCATCCCTTCAAAAAAACCTACTGTTGAAAGGACTCTCGCGGTCTCCCCTACATGTTTAATGTTCATAGCATCGTCGTGTCCCCATGAATATATGCTATATATAAAGGGAATAGAATATTGTAAAGGAGCAATGATGTACAACGATAGTAGTGCTGAGATACAACATACTCTTCAAGTAAGCACAATTATTCGGAATATTGGGCAATTGGTAACGATGGCACAACACCCGCTAAAGGGTGCTACCGGACAACTACAGGTACTCGAACATGCGGCAGTAGCTGTTCACGAAGGTGTTATTGTTTGGATTGGTCCCGATGCCGATGTAGCCTCTCTTTTTTTACAGCATACGGACGCTATCACGCTGCTTGACGCACAAAATAAAGTAGTCATGCCAGGATTTGTTGACTCACATACTCATCTTGTTTTTGCGGGAGATCGAGCAGAAGAATTTCACTTGCGACGGAGCGGTATTAGCTATGGTGAATTATTAGCGCAAGGGCGAGGCATTCTTACCACCATGAATGCTACCCGTCAGGCAGATACACAAACATTGTACGCATCTGCACGTTCACACTTGGATATCATGCGCGAGTACGGTACGACAACGGTCGAGATCAAGACCGGTTATGGTTTGGACATGGCAACTGAAGAGAGATGTCTAAATATTATCAATGAACTGAACGCGCGAAATACTGAGCTACCTATAGCACCTATACGGATTGTGCCTACTTTTTTGGGTGCTCATAGTGTGCCGCCTGAATATAAAGCAAAGCGCAATGCATATGTCGATCTAGTCGTTAACGATATGCTGCCGAGATTTGTAGGACGAGCGCGTTTCTGTGATGTTTTTTGTGAACGAGAAGCCTTTACACTATCAGAAAGTCGGCGCATCCTTACACGTGCAAAAGAACTTGGCTATCAGCTCAAAGTACATGCCGATCAGTTAAGTCCTTCCGGTGGCACACAACTTGCGGCCGAACTTGGAGCTATCTCAGCAGATCATCTCGATTATGCGACGAATGCAGACCTTGATAAACTACGTGATGCAGGAGTTGTCGCTACGCTTCTGCCTGGCTGCTCTTACACATTGCGTAGTCCCTATCCAGAGGCAAGACGTTATTTGGATCATGGACTTGTCGTTGCGCTAGCAACCGATTTCAATCCGGGCACCTCTTACTGTGAAAACATGCAGATGATTCTTGAGCTGGCAATGTCCACTATGGGCATGACGCTTGAGGAGGCGTTACTAGCATCAACACTCAACGGTGCGAAAGCGTTGGGGTTACATGAACAAATTGGTAGTGTTGAAGTCGGGAAACGGTGTGAACTTGTGCTCTGGTCAATTAAAGACTATCACGAGGTTGGCTACCACTTTGGAGTGAATTTGGTACAATCGGTGCTGGTACCAGTCTAATCATTGATTACTGGAATAAAATCTTTCACGTGAAACATTCCTTCTGAAAAAAAGAGGTAGAGATGTTTCACGTGAAACATTCCTTTGCTAAGTAATTTCTTGTTTATGGTAAGATATGGGCAACGATGCCCAGAAAGGAGTCTTCAAGATGAAGACCATAGCTACACAAAATACTTTCTCAACTTCTATAACACTCAACGGTCAAGCCCTCACAACGATTGAAGTACTCGCCGTTGCGCGCGATTATGCGCCAGTAGAATTAGGCAATGAAGCCATCCACTTGATACAAGCCGCTCGTTCAGTTATCGACGATATAGCTAGACAAGGGAAAAAAGTTTATGGAGTTACAACTGGCTTTGGACACCTTAGTAGTGTGCGTATTCCACAAGAGCAGTTGGTAGACCTACAACATAACTTGTTACGTAGTCACGCCGCAGGGGTGGGTGAGCCTTTGAGCGAAGAAATCACACGTGCGATGATGCTCTTGCTAGCGGCCAGTCTTGCGCGAGGTCATTCAGGGGTACGGGTTGAGATTGTGCAATCTCTACTTACACTACTTAACGCACGCGTCTATCCATTTGTACCATCACGTGGTTCGGTTGGTGCAAGTGGCGACCTTGCACCTCTAGCGCATCTTGGTTTGCTGCTTGTAGGTGAGGGTGAGGCGTTTCTGCAAGGAAGACGTCTTGCGGGCGCGGACATGTTGCAACAGATTGGACTTGCACCGTTGCGTTTACAAGCAAAAGAGGGACTAGCCCTGATCAATGGCACACATCTTATGGAAGCTTGTGCAATTCTCGCGCTTGCCGACGCAACCGCGTTAGTACAAACCGCCGAGGTTGCATATGCGATGAGCCTTGAAGGATTACTTGGTAGTCACGCACCCCTTGATGAACGCATACATACACGACGAGGACAGGTGGGTCAACAAATCAGCGCCGCACATCTCCGTACACTCGTCTACGACAGCCAGATACATGAAAGCCATCGCGATTGTCCAAGAGTGCAAGACCCCTATACACTACGCTGTGCGCCACAGGTATTTGGTACGGTACGTGACGCGCTTGAGTATTGTAGAAACATTTTTGAACGCGAACTAGGAGCGGTAACGGACAACCCGCTCGTCTTCCCGGAAGAAAACGATGTCATTAGCGGTGGTAATTTTCATGGACAACCATTAGCCCTTGCACTTGATATGATGGCGATTGCGCTCGCACAATTAGCAAGCTTTTCCGAGCGGCGTATCTTCGATCTTGTTGGACCACACGAATGGGACAAGGGTGGCGCGCCGTTGTTTCTTACTCCTAACCCAGGTCTCAACTCCGGTCTTATGATTACGCAATATGCCGCGGCAGCACTTGTCAACGAAATAAAAATCTTGGCGCACCCAGCAAGCATTGACTCTATCCCAACGTCGGCGGGCATGGAGGATTTTGTGAGTATGGGTGTAACGAGTGCTCATAAACTGTTGCGTGTCATTGAGCAAGCGCAGCAAGTCGTTGCGATTGAACTCATGTGCGCGGCCCAGATGTTAGAATTCCGTAAGCCTCTTACTCCTGGTCTAGGTGTACGCGATGCTTATGATCGTGTACGTACACTTGTCCCTAAATTAGTGGAGGATCGTATTCTCGCACCTGATATGGCAATTCTAGCGCAAGCGGTTAAAGATAAAGTTTTCATAATAGAGGATTAACGCTAATGTTTCACGTGAAACATCAAGAACGAGTTTCTTCAATGTTTCACGTGAAACATTAGCGCATAACTTGACCACCATTTACAGGAAGAATTTGTCCCGTGACATATGAGGCAGAAGCAAGGAAAAGGGCAGCACTCAGTACGTCTTCTGGCGTTCCCCAGCGTTCCATTGGCACTCCCTGTATCAGCATTTGCTGTATACGCTCAGAAAGATGCTGTGACCACTCATTTTCAATCCACCCTAGCGCAATGCAGTTTACGCGAATGCGTGGCGCGAACTCTACAGCGAGGCAACGTGTTAATGACATAACCGCACCTTTACTCATCGCATAAATTTGACTCGTCAAACCAGCGGCACCTGTGAGCGCACCATCCCAACCGATTGTAAGCATACAACCATCATCGCGCATAAGCGGCTCAGCCTTGCGGCAACATTGCCATGTTCCTATAACATCAACGGCGATAAGTTGTTCAAGTATTGCCACTTCGCTCATGTCTTGTGTCTCGGTAGAGTTTGCACTAGCACCAGCATTATTAATCCACACGTCAAAGGGTCCAAGTAGTTTGTATGCATCAGTAACAAACAGTGCTATTTGCTCCGGTTGACTCAGGTCGGCCTGTAGCAGCACGGCATGACCACCTTGTGTTTCTATCTGGCGTACAACATTCTCTGCACCCTGCTTTGAATGGAGGTAGTGGACAAGAACGTTTGCGCCCTGTTCGGCGAAGCCAAGCGCGAGTGTGCGACCAATACCACGTCCTGCTCCCGTGACAACAACATTTTTTCCCTTGAACATAGATATCCCTTCTACAATGTTTCACGTGAAACATTGTCGTGCCTAGTTACGATGTGCTACACTTACGATATCGACAGGTCAACGACGATGCTGTCGTTCATACGCCATGTTGCGCGTATACGAAGGGAGCACATACGTGGTTACTCATGAGGATGCACTACCAACAATTTCCTCTTCCTCTTTTACTCACTCACAATATTCTACGTTATTACGACAACTACGACATGATATCCTGGTACGCTATCGTCCAATCATTCAAGGAGGCCCTGGCCCAATTCGCATGATGGCTCGTGTCGTTGCTGAACTTGAGCAAATATGTCGAGATCACGACATTCCTGAAGACATTATAAAATCCGAAATAGTGAACCGTACCATTGGCGACATTAACCTGCGCCTGATTACAGAGTGTGAAGGGAATGCAGACGGTTCGGGTGATTATCGTCGCCTTGCAGATGAACTCGGAGTTGCACTTCCAGGCGAGCAGCTATCTGGTTATACAGCAACAGGGGCTACCTATCTCTGGCTACGCGAACAGATGATGGAATGCGAGCAACTTTTGCTCTCCCAACACATCGACCCACGTATGTATGATATATACGGTATTGGTAATCCTCTTTTACGCACACGTCTAGCCCAGGAAATGCAGCAGTGGGGTCTTCTTGTAGAAAAAGAGCAGGTGGCGGCTAGTCTAGGAGCGATGGATGGGCTTGATAAAGTATTACGAGGCATGCATGTGTTTTATCAGGCACAAGGTATAACGGATAGCGCAATTCTCTTCCCAGAGCCAGGCTTTGGTATTCCAGAATGGCAAGCACGTTCATTTGGTTATCGTCTTCACCACTTTCACACATTGCAAGAAAACAACTTCAAGCTAACAGGTAAAGAACTGAATGCATTGCTTTCTGAACAGCAGGATATTCAAGTTATCTATCTTACCATTACAAATAATCCTACCGCATTCGCATACACAGCGGATGAATTGAACGATATCCACGCCGTGTTAAGAAGTTATCGAGAGGCTGGACGCATCATCTATATCCTCGCTGATCTTGCCTATATCGGTACGGGTAAGCAAGAGCATGATCGTACACGCATGGCAACATTTATCGTACCAGACGTGCTACAACATACCATTTTTGTGAGTAGCTTCTCAAAAACATATAGTCTTACGGGAGAGCGTTTTGGTTGGGTAACAGTTGGTGATCCAACCCTTATGCCAAAGCTCGCTCCTTGCTGGACAAATACAACGGCCTCGCTTCCCGGCGAATGGCAACTACGTTTTATGGCATATCTCCGTCTATTCGATACACGTCCCTGGTTAGCAGAGAAACTCCGTGCGTTTTATCGTCTACGACGACAACGCTTTATTGAGCAACTACACGCTATTGACGAAACACAGCATCTTTTCAAAAACATCTACCTCGATGACGATGCAACAGTCTATAACTGGAGTCGCCTGCAAGCAGGAGAAGATGCATTTTCACTTTTCGAGAAAACAGGTATCGCTGGAGTTCCCGGTTCAGGCTTCGGCTACACAGATGATTACATCCGCTTTTCTATTGGCGTTATTCCCATACCTCAACCTTGCTAGTTACGCAACCAGATGGTACCCTTAGTGGGGACCGATTTATCGCGTCCTTTGTAGTAGCCTGTCAATCTTCGATTAATGAATTCGTAGGGACCCGATTTATCGCGTCCGCTGCACGAGCGAAGCAATGTGCAGTCCTTAGAATGCACCAATTCTTGCGTGAGATTATGTAAGCAACTCGCCCAATGAATTGGGCGGGGACGCCATAAATGTGGTCCCTACGAAATTATCACACAAGGGTTGGTAGACTAATAGGGACCGATGAAACGATCCCTACAGAGCACTCATATTTGAGAGTGTATGTAATGTTTCACGTGAAACATTATAGAGCAACAAAAACGATAGGAGAAAACTTAATGACTCTTCGTGTAGGCATCAACGGGTTTGGACGCATTGGGCGTCAGTCGATGAAGGCAATGCTCGAACGCTATCCCCGTGATATTGAAATCGTCGCCATCAACGACTTGACGGATACGAAAACAAATGCACACTTGCTAAAGTATGACTCAACCTACGGACGCTTCCCCGGCGAGGTTGAGGCAACACCAGAAGCACTTGTTGTTAATGGGCACAGCATTAAGGTTATTTCCCAGCGCGATCCAGCCCAGATTCCTTGGGGCGATCTCGGTGTACAGCTTGTGATTGAGTCAACCGGATTTTTCACTGATGCCGATAAAGCTGCCGCGCATCTGAAGGGTGGCGCAAAAAAAGTGATTATTTCCGCTCCTGCTAAAGGCGAGGACTTGACGATTGTACTCGGCGTAAACGATAACATGTACGATCCTGCCAAGCACAATATTATTTCCAACGCATCCTGCACAACAAACTGTCTCGCACCTACCGCTAAGGTGCTGAACGATACGTTTGGGATTGAGTACGGGTTAATGAACACCATCCACTCGTACACAAACGATCAGCGTATCCTCGATCAGGTACATAAGGACTTACGCCGCGCTCGCACCGCTGGCGCAAACATCATTCCAACATCCTCAGGAGCGGCTATTGCGCTAGCACTTGTCATTCCAGAACTCAAGGGTCGCTTCGATGGTATGTCGCTAAGAGTTCCAACTGTCACCGTTTCTGTCGTCGATTTCGTAGCAACGACACGGAAAGATGTAACGCGAGACAGCGTAAATGCGGCCTTCAAAGAAGCTGCCTCTGGTGCGCTCAATGGTATCCTGGATTACAACGAGGAGCCATTGGTCTCAACGGATTATCGCGGCGACTCGCATTCATCTATCGTTGACGGACTTTCAACGATGGTGCTTGGCAAGAATATGGTAAAAGTGATTGCGTGGTACGACAACGAATGGGGCTATTCGAGCCGTGTAGCTGACCTCGCAAACTTCATTGGACAAAAGGGTTTCTAATGAACAAGAAGACACTACGCGATATCGACGTTACGGGTAAACGCGCACTAGTACGGGTTGACTTCAACGTTCCTTTGGACGCGGAGCAACATATCACGGATGATACACGTATCGTGGCAGCACTTCCCACCATCAATGCGTTGCTTGATGGTGGGGCCTCGGTGGTGCTTATGTCACATCTCGGCAGACCGGATGGTAAGGTTGTCGAGAAGCTGCGTATGAGTCCTATTGCCCAGCGTTTAAGCGAACTGCTACATAAACCAGTGCAAACAGCACATGACAGCGTGGGAGCAGAGGTCGAGGCGCAAGCAAAGGCACTACAACCCGGACAGATATTGTTACTGGAAAATCTTCGTTTCCGTAAAGAGGAAGAGAAAAACGATTCTGCCTTTGCACAACAGCTAGCACGTCTTGGCGATATCTACGTCAACGATGCTTTTGGTACGGCTCATCGGGCACACGCATCGACAGAAGGCATTGCCCATATTCTTCCCGGTGTAGCTGGTTTTCTAATGGAAAAAGAGCTGAACTTCCTCGGAGCAACATTAGAGAATCCCAAGCGGCCTTTCGCGGCTATTATTGGTGGTGCAAAGGTATCCGACAAAATCGCTGTTCTGGAACGTCTCATCGAGCTTGCCGATGTACTCTTAATTGGTGGTGGTATGGCGAATACATTTCTTGCCGCCGAGAACTATGAGATTGGCGAGTCTTTGTTCGAGGAGAGCAAGTTAGATGTTGCACGTGAATTAATCTCAAAGGCTCACCAACGCAACATTAAACTACACCTTCCGTCGGATGTTGTTATAGCGGATCGTTTCGCGGCCGATGCCATGCACAAAGTAGTGACATGCTATCAGGTACCTGCCCAAGGGTGGCGCATTCTTGACATCGGTCCTGCGACGCTTGCCAATTTCCGCGAAACACTAGCGGATGCGAACACGATTATATGGAATGGGACGCTTGGCGTCGCGGAGATGCCTGTATTTGCAGAAGGCACCAATGGTATGATACAGATATTAGTGGAGCGTACACAAGAGGGAGCGACAACCATTATCGGCGGTGGCGACTCTGCGGCGGCCGTGGAACACGCAGGTGCAGCGGAAAAGATGACCCATGTTTCTACTGGTGGGGGAGCCTCGTTAGAGTTTCTCGAAGGGCGCGTCTTGCCCGGTGTGGCTGCGCTACAGGATAAAGAATAATTCGATGCTGATTGTGGCATTGTCGTGTAGACAATGCCACAATCAGCATAAAAAGTATAATGGAGGATCGTGATGATACGCACTCGTTCTACAATCATAGCAGGCAATTGGAAGATGAATTATGGTCCGAACGAAGCGAAACAGTTTGCAAAAGAGATATTGCCAGAGCTTGAGAAAGTCCTTCACAACAGCACACAAGCACTTTGCATTCTTTGTCCGCCTACAATCTCGCTTGATGCAGTACGAACGGTCCTCAACACGTTTCCGTCATCACTACAAGAATATGTCGAACTTGGCGCGCAAAATATGTATTATGAGGAGCAAGGAGCTTTCACTGGGGAAATTTCTCCAACTATGGTACGTGAGTTATGTAGCGCAGTTATTCTTGGTCATTCCGAACGCCGCATACACTTTGGCGAAACAAACGAACTCGTGAACAAAAAAGCTTTGTCCGCACTACAATATGGATTACGCCCAATCATTTGTGTCGGTGAGAATGAGGAGCAACATGAGGCAGGGCAAACAGAGCAAGTTATAACAAAACAAATTCATCGTCGTCTTTACGATTTTCCCGCCGAACACTTAGAAAACATTATTGTTGCATACGAGCCTATATGGGCTATTGGCAGTGGCAAAGCAGCAACAGTAGACGATGCAGGCAAGGTTGCACACGCTATTCGCCAGTTATACAGCAGTATGTATAATCAAGATGTTGCCGATGCAATGCATATTTTGTATGGTGGAAGTGTTACATCGGAGAATATTAACGATTTCATGGCTCATCCCGACATCAATGGAGCACTTGTTGGCGGCGCAAGCATTAAACTGGATTTTGTTGAAATTGTACGTAAGGTTGTAGAAAACAAATAAGACAACAAACAGGGCCGCTGTGAGGGTAGTTTGTAATATTGTTGCTACCCTCGTATATATACAAGAACATTCTTCTTATAGAGCATCCTGTAACACGAATACTTTATGTTACACTTCTGTGACGTTTGTGACCCTGTGCTCAGGCGAGAGCGATATTACAAGGTTAATGGATTGTGCCATTTGTGTACGTATTAGCTTTGATGATAGAGAAGATTGCTCTTTGCTCCCTAACAAACAAAGCGTCTCAAAGCGTGTTAGGCAGTCTTGAATACTACGAGCATACATTGTAGTCATTACTCCACCAAGACCGTTGTACATGGCTTGTAGTAACGATCCGGCCTCATTGCCATGACATTCACCAATGATGACGCGCTGTGTATGCATATGTATAGCATGAGCAATAAGATCGCTGGTAGTAGTGTGAGGTGTTGTTTGTAACGCAACTACTTGTGGCTGTGGTAAACACAATTCTGGATTATCCTCAATTGTCACAATGCGTTCATGTGCAGGTATGGTTGCACAAAGTGCGTGAAGCAGTGTTGTTCTTCCCGAACCGATTGGGCCACAGATAACCATGTTCATGCGCGCCTGTACGCTTGCACGCAGCATGTGTGCCATCGCCTGATTCATACAGCCTTGTTGTACCAAAGCATCCAGAGTAGCTTTGTTTTTTCTATTCTTGCGAATAGTCAGTGCAGGACCATTCAACGCATTTGGTGGCAAAGCAACGGTAAGCAACGAACCGTCGGACAATCGCACATCAGCTAAAGAATTTTGTGCAGGTAGGGATTGTCCAGAACAACTCAAAAGATGTGTGATGACAGAAAGCATATGTTGCTCATCCGTGAAATGTAGGGGAGTTTGCTGAATCGCTCCGTCTCGCTCAATATAAATGTTTCTTGGACCGAGTGCGGTTATAACCGAGATCGTTTCATCGTGTAGAAGAGCGTCCAGAGGGTTAGGAAAACTCTCTTTTTTTTGCTTGTTAAAACGAATTGTTTTGTCTTCATCAAGGGGTTCCTCCTCACTCATAGTTATGGGTGCCTGGATTGCAAAAGAGGGGTTAATAATGGAAAGTGGCATAGTTGGTAAATCTTCGTAACAAACGGTGTGTTCTTGTGTCTGTGTTGCTGCGACCAGCGACTCCGGGTGAACATCATTGAGCCAGGAGGCATCGGTATCATTTCGCTTTTCCAGTGTGTTCAATATATTGCGTTTAATTAGTGTTCTTGAGCGTGCCGAAGGTATTGGATATTTGTTTACTTGCATACAGGTACTCCCACGTTTGTGCATAGCGAACGGGGTGTGATAAATCAGACCCGTACATGTGTTTCTATTCCTTTCCAGTATAACCACTAAGGCGAAATAGTCAGAGAGACAACAAAAGGGCTTAAGAGGTACTGCCTCTTAAGCCCTTTTGTTGTCTCTCTGACCTAATCCAAGTAATCCTTCAATTTGCGGCTGCGGCTTGGATGGCGCAGTTTACGAAGTGCTTTTGCTTCGATTTGGCGGATACGCTCACGAGTAACGTGAAACTCTTTCCCGACCTCTTCTAGTGTGCGGCTCCGTCCATCATCTAGTCCAAAGCGCAACTGAAGAACTTTACGCTCTCGCTCGGTCAGACTATCGAGGACATCCTCAACCTGCTCTTTAAGCAACTGATGACTTGCGGCCTCCGCAGGTGCAAGGGCGGTGTGATCTTCAATAAAGTCACCAAGATGGCTATCATCCTCTTCGCCAATAGGCGTTTCGAGGCTCACCGGCTCCTGGCTAACCTTGATGATCTCACGCACTTTTTCCGCAGTGATCTCCATCTGTTCCGCAATCTCTTCAGACGTAGGTTCACGTCCTAGCTCTTGCAGCAAACGGCGACTAATACGGATCAAACGGTTGATCGTCTCAACCATATGCACTGGAATACGGATAGTTCGGGCCTGGTCCGCGATAGCACGGGTGATAGCTTGACAAATCCACCATGTTGCATAGGTACTGAACTTATAGCCCTTAGTATAATCGAACTTCTCAACGGCACGGATCAGGCCGATATTGCCTTCCTGGATGAGGTCCAGCAAGCTCATACCGCGACCAATGTACTTTTTGGCAACACTAACAACGAGGCGCAAGTTTGCTTCGGTCAAACGGCGCTGCGCCTCTTCACCGTCTTCAATATAACGGCGTGTGGTCTTATTTTGTTCGAGCTTCGCTCGCTCGGCTTTGCCACGCTCCATGCGTTGTGCGAGTCGTACCTCTTCCTCTGCATTGAGCAGGGGAACGCGTCCAATCTCACGCAAGTACATGCGAACGGGATCGTCAAGGCTGCTTTCCAGGTCGGCAACCACGATACCGAAGCCATCTTGTAGCTCTTCCCACTTAGGATCAACCATCACTTCTGCATCCGCGATTACCTCGACATCTTCAGGTCCCGGTTCCCAGTCTGCTGGTGGCTCTTTGGTTGGGTCCAGGGCGTCCATAGGCTCTTCGTCCTGTAGCTTAAACAGGTCAAACGGCTCAGCCTCTTCGGTGGGTAGCACAAGACCACCACCAGTCAACTGAGTAGAATGATCTCCGGCTTCAACACCAAAAACATTTTCTGCATCACTTAACATAAATTCATCAAAACGATCTAATAATAATACGTCTCGTAGGGGTCCCGTGCTTCCCAGACTCCCCCGTGCAATCCCACTCCCACGCTCTTCCTCTACGCGATCCATCACATCTTGTTCCCGATTCACCATTCTGGCATCCCCCTTCAGAAAACAGGCTTGTACAATAAAAAAGAATAAAGGAAAAACTCCTGCTCTCCGATTTCCGCATTGGTAAAATGACTTCACTCATTGACTAACGTTATAAAATCACCCTTGGAGGTGAGTCGCAGAGTCGATTGTTCGTACTTGCTGATGTACCTCTATCAGCCGTTGCTGAAGCTGCTGTACTCCAGCTCTATCGCCGGAATCGACCGCTTCACGCAGTAGGTATTGTAACTCCGTATTCAGTTGTACTAAGCGCGTTCGCTTGAGTCGTGTAGCACATTGGACAGCAGCTTTTACCTGTCCCACCCCATCTAATGGGGACCTCGACTCAACAAACTGTTGCACTCTTGCTACCGCAGACTGTAATTCGGCGGGCACAAGTTGTTCTAAGGATTGATAGGAGGGGGAAGAACCACGTTGATACAGAGCGTTTAGTATATGGTACAACTCTCGTGTGTCAGTCCCAGCAAAGTCACCATCATGTATTATACCACAAACATACAGACTTAAACCAGGATTTTGCAAGAGTAGCCCAATCAGGTAGTCCTCCCATTGTAGCTTATCAGCCTTACTCTTGTCAATACTAACGTATGAAACCTTAGAATTGGTAACAGTAGTACTTTGTGTATAGGACCCTTCTCCCTTGTCGCCTCGATTCCCACTCTTGTCGTCATGCAACCACTCTGGTTCGCTTGACTCCGCTGTCCCTGCTTTACTTTGCTTTTGCCCCATTGGGTCCGCAAAAGTAGCCCTTACACTTTGCGTTTTCTGTCCACGTAAAACACGTTGCAGTTCTTCATAAAGAGTTCGTTCGTCGATACTAATCATCGTCGCTAGCTTACGCATGTAGGCATCACGTTTGATCCGATCACTCATCATGCCAATTACAGGAAGTAAACGCTTTGCCGCCTCGGTTTTTCCATGCGGCTCACGCAGGTTCAAATCCTCTGTTTTCACTACGAAGTAATAATCAATAAGTGGCAGTGGATGCGATACAGCGTACAACCATAGGGAAAAATCGCGCCGAATCACTTCATCCGGGTCTTCACCCAACGGGAGTTGGAGCACGTTGATCTCAGCATCAACCTGTTCTTCAAGCATAATCATACCGCGTGATGCTGGTCCATTTTTGCCGCGACGTTGCGGTGTCGCGTTTCCTGCGAGCGGCACAGGGACAATCGTTTTATCAAACCCTTTCAGGGCCTCTTGAATACCGTGCTCTGTTGCTGCGCTTCCTGCTGCGTCAGGATCGAGTGCAAGTGTAACCTGCTTGGTAAGCTTTTTGAGTTGCTGAATGTGCTTCTCAGTAATCGCACTGCCAATACATGCTACCGTCTGCCTTGTACCATACTGATGCGCGATGACTGCATCAACGTAGCCTTCTACTATAACAACTTGTCCGGCTTGTTTTATTGCATCACGAGCCAGGTCTATCGCGTACAGAACCGTGTTTTTCTCAAACAGTGGCGTCTGAGGTGAGTTCAGATACTTGGGCTTGCCGTCGCCCAGCGCGCGACCACCGAAGCCGATTACACGCCCACGCGTATCACGAATAGGAAAGATCAAACGGTTACGAAAGTAGTCATAGATTCCGTTGCCACCACTCTCGTTTACAATCGTTCCCTCACGCTCACGTGCCAAGCCGCCCATAATGAGTTCGCGTTCCGTATAACCCTGCGTTAGCAGATAACGCGATAAGCCGTCCCATGATTCGGGTGCATAACCGAGGCTAAACGCGATTACTGACTCGGACGATATACCACGGCTTTGTACATATGCACGAGCCTCTGATGCCTCTCTGGAACGCAACAGTGACTGATGAAACCATAGTAGGGCATCCTCGTTTAACTTGCGTAGTCGCTCTTTGACCACACTTCGTTCGCGCTCCTCTTCCGGGTCACGTCCAGGAGTATCTTCGACAGTGACACCGGCCTTCTCCGCGAGATAGTACAAGGTATCACGAAATTCTAGCCCTTGCTGCTTCTGCACAAAAGAAAAGACATCGCCACCTTCATTACAGCCAAAGCAACGAAATGTCTGCGCCTCAGGAAAGACATAGAACGATGGAGTGCGCTCGTTGTGAAATGGACATAACCCCTTCAGGGACTTACCCGATTTCTGTAGGCGAACAACCTGCCCAATTTCGTCCACAATGTCAATTTTCGCTTTAATGGTCTCAATAGGAGATGCAAGCATGGTATACGCCCTCAGTCAAATAGATACCTTAAGTACAAGAGTCAGGTGGGTACTAGTGTTTACGTCCCATCAAATAGAACGTTGCAAAGCACTCAAACAACACGTTTGCTATGCTTTATAAGCGAGTACATACAAGTAATTACATTGTACTCGCCATTCTATACATTCGTAAGGGGATGGTACGTATAGGTAGATGCTGCCTACCATTAATAGGACGCACAGCATCCTATTGAATAAAATAGTGAGGCTTGTGGGATGTAGGGCTATAATTATCCTATTTAACAAAACGGATATCTGTAGGGACCGATTGATCGCGTCCTCGTGGCAATCAACGGCCGACCAGGACGCGATCAATCGGTCCCTACAGATATTCATGAGGGAAACTACATCATTGTTTTTCACCCAAAGCACATCCTCAAAAGTTATCCACTTTTCCACACGCTCTATATACTAAGATTCTTATTTATATAAAGATATATAAGAATCGCAGTAGTAGTAGGGGATGTGGAAAAGCGGATAACTTTTGGTTAGAAATGTTGTGCCTATTTTTGTCTACAGACGCAAACAGCCTCCAAAGCCAAAACAGACTATGTGGATAAGTTATCCCCAGGCAAACTATACAAGAAAAATGTGTGGATAACCCCTAGGAAATGGGGATAACTTGAGACCAAAATGGGGATAAGTTATCCCCGCGAAAATTGCTGAGAGAAAAATGGGGATAACTTATCCCCAGCCAATGGGGATAAGTTAGTAAGTTATCCTCCATCGCTCATAGATGTGGAAAACTTATCCACACAGAATGTGGAAAGATTCGCGTACTTATCCCCCAATAACTATAAGTGTGGAAAACTTATCCACACGAAATGTGCATAACAAAAACAGGGAAAGAGAAAAGGGAACTTTTCCACACTTATAGACAGTTGTCCACATTTTTAGCTAGTTTATCCACTTTTTACCTAGAATGCACGATGGACAGCATTTTAGCTCCACAACAATTTGTTCTAAAGTTATCCCCAACACCAAATTTATGTGGAAAACTTATCCACATAGAATGTGGATAAAATACATCGGTTCGATACATAATATTAAGAATGTGGAAAACTTATCCACATAGATATGTGGATAAACAGTAGCTATGTAACAGTCGCGGTGTTACGATGTGGAAATGGGGATAACTTATCCACACTGCTTGTGGATAACTACGGACTATAAAACAGATATGTGGATAAGAGGATAACTTGTGGAAAACAATGTGGATAAAATACATCGTTTCGATACATCATTCTGAAAATGTGGAAGAAATGTGGAAAATGATTGTGGATAATGTGTATCGCCCCGATATACCAAGCTGAAAATGTGGATAAGTTATCCACAATACAATGTGGATAAACAGTAGCTATGTAACAGTTATGCTGTTACGATGTGGAAATGGGGATAACTTATCCACAATTGGTGTGGAAAACATTTTTGAGGCATATCCGTTTGTGGATAAGAGGATAACTTGTGGAAAACCTGTTGATAAAATATATCATCGCGATATATGAAAACAAACATGTGGAAGAAATGTGGAAAACGATTGTGGATAATGTGCATCGCCCCGATATATCAAGCTGAAATTGTGGAAGAAGTGTGGAAAACAATGTGGATAAATAGCAGTTATATGACAGTTGTGCTGTTACGATGAGGGACCGAAGAGTATGGATATCTGTAGGGACCGATTGATCGCGTCCTTGTGGCAACCAACCGCCGACGAGGACGCGATCAATCGGTCCCTACAAACAAGGTATTACTATGCTCATAGAGCCATCGTCTAGCCAGCTTTTTGTTGTAGCGAGGTACGTTTTGTTCTGGATGTTCTTCTCATGTTCTGTTGTTCTTTATAAAAGTCGTACCAGTGCTCGTCGATCCAGGTGTTGCAGTTCAGGAGTGTTTCACCAAGTCCGCGTTGCTGCAGCTCTTTATCGACGATATTGTTGGCATGTGGGTGTTCAAACAACTGGGGTAGAGGCGAACCGAAACCATGAGTATAGTGAACGAGTTCATGAGCAATAGTTGTAATTAATATATAATCTGGCAGAGTCTCATGTTGTAACAACGAGTTAATTCCAATAAATGAATGCGTACTATCAAGCGACATACGAATCAGCCCTAGCCGACTCTTCCAGGGACGACAGTAGGCGATCTGTACTTCGTTTGCATGAGGAACGTCAGAAAAAGTAGTGTTGCCAAATAGAAGAAAGATAAAGTGATAGGTCGCGCTTTGTATAAAAAGTGATAGGTTGTTCATTAGAAATTGATAATGGCATGAAAGGACTCCTTTATACTCTAAGTATTCCCGTGAGTCCAGTATACCGAGGAGGTCATAATAGGAAGTTTATGAGTCCATGGCATGAAGGTAGGCGTATTTTTCGCGTATCTCTTTCGCTCTTTGGAGCCATTGTGTCGCTTCTGCTCTGTTCCCGATAGCCCAAAGAGTTAGTGAAAAACTCTTCGCACTATCCCCAACTTCAAAATGTGTTGCTCCTAATGTCTTTTCACGAATTGCTAGTGCTTTCCTGAAGAGTGGTTCAGCTCTATCATAGCGTTTGCGGTTGTTGTGGAGTTTGGCGAGGTCGTTAAGCGTCTGAGCTACATCAGGATGCTCTTTGCCAAAGACTTTCTCACGTATTGCCAATGCGCGCATATAATAGCGTTCTGCATCTTCATATGCCGTTTCCATGAAAGCGAGCCGTGCCATACCACTAAGCGTCTGAGCTACATCCGGGTGCTCTATGCCCAGGACGCTTTCACGCACCTCAAGTGCCTGCTCGTACAATTCTTTACTTAGATTATAGGGGCGTTTTTCCAAATAGTAGACATCCGCGAGCATGTTGACTGTGCTGGCTACCTCTGGATGCCTAAAGCCAAACGCTTGCTCACGAATACTTAACACATCTTGTAAGAGTTGCTCGGCCTGATTATATCTGCCACAACGGATGTACAGTTGTGCGCGCGTATACAAGATGCGTGCTGCACTTGCATGCTTAAGTCCAACCGTCTGTGCGAGAATATCTTGTGCTTTGTCGAGCAGTATTTCAACCTGATCGTATCTTCCCTGTGCGATGCAGAGCGCAGCCCAATCATTAAGACAGGCGGCAATACTGGGATGTAGTGGTTGTAGCGTGAGTTCTAAATGTACACGTTCACGTTTCAAGTATAGCTCTGCCTCGTCATACCTTCCTAACATGATAGAAAGCCGCGCAAGCGCACCTAGCGTACTGCCCATAAATGGGTGCTGTGGCTCTGGTAGCTTTTCCCAGATTGTGAGTGCATTGAGGAAATGCGATTTGGCTAAGGGATACTTACCAAGCGAGGAATACACAAGTCCTAGCCCATTAAAATTACAAGCCACACACGAGTGGAGGAGACCAACATTGTGCTCTTTAATCGAGAGCGACTGAAGGAATAAATTCTCGGCATCGCTGTATCTGCCTTGCTTATAATAGAGTTCTGCTAATTTCAGACGGATGGTGGCAACGTGTTGATGCGTAGGGCCAAGAACCGTTTCCGTATAGACAAGTTCTTTTTGTATCAGGTGTTCTGTCTCTGTATATACACCGTAGGAGTAGTGACGCCAGAAGTCGATGCCCAGATCGGCGGCCGTCTCTTTTTGTCCTGGCAATGCTACTTGTTTATGCATTGTTGCAGCCCTCATAAGCAACTTCTCGGCTGAATCGTATTGTGCTTGTACACGGAAATACAGGCCCGCCTGATAGAGGAGCCGTGCGGCTTCCGGTGAAACAAGAGCGTATTGTGTTATCAATGCGAGGCAAACCTGGATATGAGGCATGGCTTGCTGACAACGATACCAGTTTTGCACCTCTTCTATATCAGGAAACGCAGCATTGACTGCTCGTACCGTTCGCTCTATCCATACCCGATGTACCTTCTCGCTCATCCAATCTTTAAGCACTGTTTGTACTAGAGGATGCAAGGAAAGAAGCTTTGTATCAGAGATACGGTTGACCAGGGAGTGCTTGCGGAGGAGAGCAATTGCGGCATCTAATGCCAGTGGATCGCTTGCGACTGGTTGTAGGATTGGTCCTAGTTCTGGAGCGGCATAGCTGATGAGTTCTTCTGGAATTGCGGTGGGGTCCAGGAAAGCACAGAAGTAGAGAAGTTCAAGTGCAGCAGGACCAATAGAACTGCCCTGAGCAATCTTTTCAAACAAATGGACAAATGTTGTTTTAACCGATGTGAGATGGTCCGTTCCCAGGCCACCTCGCATGTCAAGGAGCTTTGCGTGGTTTGTACTGTAGCGACAAATGTAGTCGGCAAGGCTACATCCCGTCTCTTCGATGTAAGCTCCCGCCTGATCGAGCGCGAGTGGATGATCGCCAAGTAGTGCCGCAATTTCACTCGCTTTTTTCCTATCAGTCGGCCGTGCTTCTGCGAGCAACGAATCTTGAGAAAGTTTTTTGATACGTCGTAGCAGGAACAGTGTAGCTTCGTCTCGTGCCATGTGACAAAGGTCAAGGCGTTGTGCCATTGAGCCTGTCGTTTGTGTTCGTGTTGTCAGTAAAATGTGGCCGCGTACCGTAGATGGAACAAGAGTATGCAGAAGCGTAAGGTCTTCGTCATTATCAAGAATTAACAACCAGCGTGTATTTGCTTTTAGCCATGCTCGTACCGAGTCGGCGATGCGTTCGCCTTTCTCTTTTGCGGGTAGATGAAGTTGTGTGGCGATGGCATTCCAATCCTCGCGTAGCAGTTCGCGTTTCTCTCCGCGTAACCACAAAATGACACTATAATCACGGTGATGACGATAGGCATACTCTAGCGCGATCTGTGTCTTGCCACTTCCACTCAAACCACTTATAGCTTGAACGAGTGCTGCTGACTTACCTGAATGAAATTTTTCATGTAGTAAAGCAAGAATACTTTCTCGACCTGTAAAAAAAGTATTGCGACGATGAGGAACGTTCCAGATGACCGAAGAGTCTTGTGGAGGTGTTGCGACCACAGAGGGTGCGCGTTCCACTTCAACGGGAGGAATTACAACATGACCAGTCGAGATAGCTGGCACTGTGCGCTGGTCATTTTCTATATGCAGACAAACCTCTTCTAATGCCTGGGCAAAATCCCGTATCGTTGTAAAACGTTGCTTGTAGTCTTTCGCTAGTGCTCTCTGTACTACAACTTCTATCGCGGGTGATAGCGATGGGACAAAGTCGCGCATTGGAGGTGGTAGTGTCTGTGCATGTTGTACCGTGATTTCCATTGCCGTCCCATTAAAAGGACGTACTCCACACAACATTTCATAGACGATAATGCCGAGTGAATATTGATCGCTCGCGAAATGCGGTTTGCCTCTGATCTGTTCGGGCGCGGTATATGCAATGGTGCCAACACCCATATGCTTTTGTGATGGTTGATTTTTTGTACTTTGCGCGATTGTTGCGAGGCCGAAATCACTGAGTAGAACAGTATTATTTTCATCTAGCAATATATTTTCTGGTTTCACATCACGATGAATAGTTTTTTTATCATGTGCATATTGCAGGGCTTCCGCGACCTGTTTGATATATGGAAGGAGGGAAATAGGAGAAAGTTTTGTGCCTTTTGTATAACGTTGGCGGAGTGTACCATTGGGGGCGTAGTCCATGACGAGATAGGGTGTGCTTGTGCTCTCCTGTACACCAAAATCGAGAACGGGTATGATATTTGGATGTTTCAGATCGGCAATTATGCGAGCTTCGTTGGAAAAGCTTTCCATCTCATCGCTTGTCAAACGCATTGGGAGGACTTTAATCGCAGCCTTGCGCTTGAGATAGATATGCTCTCCTAGATAGACCTCGGCAAAACCACCGCTGCCCAATCTATAGAGTAAACGGTAATTCCCTAAATGCTGTCCTATACGGTCATTCATGTCCTTGACCTCTAATGCTGTAGTAAAGAAAAAATGCCTGTTTTAGCTCCTTTGTGAAGATACTGCATTGTACCTATAAAAGCAAGTACTCTACTCATAAAAAGGACTATTGTAATGAATTAATTTATTGTACTAATTAATTTATTGTGTTAATTAATACATGGTACTTAAATATGCCCAGCTAATGATGCCACGCGGGTAGAAATGGCCTCCCCAATCGCTATTATCGTCATGGAAGCCATCGCCGAAGGTCTTGGCGAAACTCACATTATAGGTATAGGCTGCCTCTGCAATACTGTTGAGGCGAGCGCAGGAGGGACAGCCGTTTTTTGCGTAGACGAGATCAGCGACAATGCCTGAGAGCATAACTTTACTGAACCATTCGTAACGTAGACAATGGCCCGTACTACATTGCTCCCCACTTGCAGCAGTCGAAGTAAGCGCGACCATCTTGGGTGATGAAAGCGTGTCTGCATCCAGGTCCGAGAGATATTGCTGAGCCAGATCATGTAAGAGGGTTTGATTCATTGTGCTATCTTGCCCAATGAGATGCAGATAAAACAAGCCATCGCCCAGCATTACCGTGCGACCAGAACAATTGGTAAAGGCGGCACTATTGGCGATAGGTAAAAAGCCATGAGTAGTGTATTCTTGCACCATCGCGTTTTCAATCTTAGCCGCGGCGTCCTTCCAAAGAGACCCGTTGCCGTTGCCTGAAACTAAACTATCAAGGTAAGCTGTCGCTCGATAGCCAGTTGCCTCTTTTAGCCCTTGATAATACTGATTACCTGCACCACTTCCACTATTATGCAGACAATCACTGGCTGCGTCGAAGGTTGTGTTCGTGTCCTGAAAGTTGTAGGCGATGCCCGTTGTAGGATCGCCCACGTTGAGATTATGATGCATCGCGGCATCTAGGAGTCCGATAGAGCGTGTAAGTAGGTCACTGTCACCTGTGATGAATTCGTAATAGGCCACTAGCAGTGCGACATCATCGTTCTCTTCTGTTGGCATCGGAATGCCTGTGGCAACATAGGGAGGGATATAACACGTGGTGGAACGAAGAGTAGGAGTACCATGCCCTGGTGCTGTGCATTGTCCTGCGTTATTGACATCACCGCCTTGGTCGTGCTGAAAGTATGTGCCGAAGGTATTACTGGTGGCGTTCTTGAGCACCGTTTCCATTGCGGATTTAAAGAACCAGGGAACGCGTGTAATCTCAAAGTACCCATATTCATGCATCACATCTACAGTACTTAAAAAGCCATAGGTGCCTTCATAAACCGCGGCATCATAGCCACCACCCGCACATGCTTGGCGTGCTGTAAGCCAGCTACTAACCTTGTAACTACGAAGCGTGTTGCCTAGTAGCCAGCGTTGCGCCGCTGTAAGTACCGTATTATTGATGAGATAATCTTCCATCGTTTGTGCTTGTGCTAAGAGATTGTCACCAGTCGAGAGATTGTCAACGGCAAAGTCAACTACCCCTTGCTCCGACGACCATTCGTGTGCGGCATACAAACCCTCATTTTGACAGCCTACAGGTAGTGTGGTGTTCGCGAATAGGTGCTGATTTGGATTCCAACCGCCCAGGATAAGATATGCTGTACCGCCTTGACCTGCTGGAATGTTGTATGTCCAGGCAAGTCCGGCTCGGTCACTATTGCTTGTGTTGCAGGCCCAGTGACTTTGGTCGCCAGCCAGAAAGAGCGTACCACCACTCACATCGGATTTTGGGTCATAGGACAATAACGAAACAGGAGTGCCAGCAGAGGTTGTATGAGCGATGCATGCGTTGCTTGGAGGCAGGAGACGGTTGCTACCAAACAGGAATTTGCCGTTTAATGCGCCGGCACTATTATTTTGAAGATGTACGCCAACAATAAGCACTGGAACAATATCGTCACGTACCGCATGTATACATTGTTCCAGTGCAACACAACCAGGCTCGCCACGAAAGGTGTCAATAAAATCCACACTTACATGCATTCCCTCGCCATCTGTTGCATCGCCTTCCCAACGTGTCGTGTTGAGACCTTGCGTCCACTGCTCATTAAGGAGGTAACTATCGTTGGTACTCGGTGTTCCCATGTGAAACATAAACATCTTTTGCTGATTGCGTGGAGCGATGCCAACGATATAACTGGCGTTGTTGTCATGAAAAACGCCATCAGTGCCGCTAGCAACAGAGGATGTAGCAGGATTGATAGTGAAGTCGAAGCGTGAGCCAAATTTTGCATTAAGATTGGTAAACTTATTTTGTGCCTTTACCGTTTGAATAGGAATATTTCTATCTAATCGTATCGTAGGAGGTGCCTCTGTGGAAGAGATTGATTGCTGTTGTGCCGTTTGCTGCGAAGACACGAGTGTATTGGTGTGAGCATAGGTTATTTGTGAAAACACAAAGACACAAAGAATAAGCATGAGCATATTACGGATACTATGAGTACGTAGCACAATATTTCCTCTTCTATATAGATAGTATCTATTGTAACAGAAAAATTGCTAACGTGAACAACGAAGTTTCCACATATTAGATGTTTCTTGATTACGGGTTAGAGTATGCTGAGGGTTTCTTTTTCTGCATAATACGGGTCATTTGTCCCATGTTTTCCTGTCTTATTTCCAGTATCATTCAACGTATAGAGAATAAGAAAGAGAAAGTAACAGGAGGGTGCAGCGATGAATAGTGTTTTATGCAGAGTAACCGATGCGGCAATGAACGAATGTTTGTCCGAAGCTGGCGTGGTACATACGAACGCAGCACCAGATGAAGAGTTATATACGACCGCTCCAATGGCGGTGGTACAACCAGTTGATTCCGGCGAGGAAGAATTACATACACTATTTGAGTCGGCCATTAGTAGTCGGCTGCTTGCGATGCGCGAACAAATGGATCGCATCAGTGGCCCCTTGCCCCACTATATACAGCAACGCAGGTACGAAACCGATATGCTTCCAGTTGTAGAAGCAGAGCCAAAGAAAACCCTCGTGTTTCATGGTTTCTGGCAACGCACGATCCTATTTGGAAGTCTAGGCTTGATGTTGACGATGCTGGGCTTTGACCTGATGGGTTTGCTTGTGCTTTATGCACGGTAGGTGATTGACGAGTCTATACCCTCCCTTTCTCTCTTTCCATTCGTGCTCCTCCTCCTTTATAGGAAACAGATAGAACTCCGATTGATAATTTCGTAGGGACCACATTGATGGCGTCCGTCGCCCAATTCATTGGGCGAGTTCTCTTTATCACGTTTGGCACAAGGGAACTTACGCAATGAATTGGTGCATGATGAGGACTGCACATTGCTTCGCTCGTGCAGCGGACGCCATCAATGTGGTCCCTACGAAAACCGTCACCTTGCCTTTAGGCATACATGAGAAATTGTAAGGATATAACTTTGCTCTTCCTTAGTAATTCGGTAACGAAGTAACGTTTTTCTTGTCACGCAGCCTGTGGAGCGGGTTTAGAGGCTATAATAAACGTTACTGACCCCTTCTTCCTTTGGTAACGAAGCATACTTAATCACGACCTGGGGTACGTATTGTTGCACTCGTAGCTTGCGCTTAAAACATGCATATATCCAAATTAGCTGTATGAGAAGCAAGAGGTATATAGCCCAAAATTGCTATTTCTTGACCACTAAAGAGGGAGGTGTTACTCTTGTCTGGATAAATCGACGTAGAGAATAGGGGAGAGGTACCACGACGAAAAAGGGGGCATCATGCCTGCCCGCAAGCGGAAACGCCGCGAACGCACCCACGACTGGCAAGACATTCAGCAATATGCACTTTGGCCGGAGCAGCAACTCTACGAAAAAATTCGCCCTGTTGTGCTTTTTCAGGAGAGTGCGGCAGAGCGTGCCAAAGAGATCGGGGACAGTCCACGCACGCTGCAATACCATGCACAGCAGTTTGAGCACGTGGGTATGGCAAGTCTGTCCCACAAAGAGCGTGCTCCTGCACCTTCGGCGGGGCGGAGTCTCCCCGAAGACATGCGCCAATTGATTGTCAATCTGAAAGCGGAGTACCCAAACTTTACCCCTCACGAGATTGCCACGATCTGTTTTCTCCATTTTGAGCGCAGACCATCCGACCACACCGTGAAACGTCTCCTGGCGGATGGACCGAAGCCTTCCATTTCCAGGCGCCGCTATCCACCCTACGCAGAGATCGCCGACGGGTATCAAAGACGGTGGGCCATCGTCGATTTGCATGCAGAAGGATGGTCAAATACGACAATCAGTGCCTACTTGCAAACCCCTCGACATCGGGTGTATGAGGTGCTCAAGCGTTGGGCCGAAGAAGGGCATGCAGGACTGGATGACAGACCGACGAGTGCTCCACAGTCTCCTGCCCGTAAAGTGACCATGAACGCGATCACCGAAGTCCGAAAGAGCGTTCGAGAGAATCCTGAGCTTGGCGCGTATCGCGTGCGGGCGGCTCTGGAGCAGATCGGTATCCATCTCTCACAGGCGACGTGCGGGCGGCTCCTCGCCCTCAATCGCAAGCTCTACGGCGTGCCGAAACCTTCGGGAGGAGCACCACGTGAGCGACGCGAGATGCCGTTCAAAGCCCATTTCAAGCACGAGATATGGTCCGTCGATGTGAGGTATATCGAAGAGCATAACTTGGGGTTTCCAGAACCTGTCTATTTGATCAGTGTGTTAGAGAATTACTCCCGCTCCTGCTTGGCGAGTAAAATTTCTTCCACCCAAAATCAGTGGGACTATTTGGAGGTCCTTTTTGCAGCACTCTCAGCCTTTGGTACGCCATCAGTTCTGGTAAGTGATGGCGGAGCGATTTTTCGTTGCAATCAGGCGATGGACGTGTATGCCGCTTTGGGGATCAAAAAAGATCAAATCGAGAAGCGACAAGCGTGGCAAAACTACATCGAATCGCATTTCAATATCGTCCGCAAAATGGCGGATGCCAAGTTCGCACGGACACGCACCTGGGAAGAAATGATCGCCACTCACCGCACCTGGATGCATGATTACAATACGCAGCGCCATTGGGCGCACGAAAAGCGTGAGGACGGATGCCATAGTCCCGCCGCTGTCCTGGGTGAGCAGAAAGGGACCGTGTATCCTGAGTCGGTCCTCAACCGCATTTTGTTCGCAACCCGCTTTACCAGACAGTTGGATAGACATGGTTTCTTGCGTTTCCAACATTGGAAGTTCTACGGGGAGCGGGGCCTAGCACATTCGCCAGTCACCGTTTGGGTCTACGAAGGTACGCTCAAAGTTGAGTATCAGGCCATCACGCTCTCCAAATACAGCGTGGAACAGCAAGACGACCACAAACACCTGCAAACGGTGGGTCACCCTCATTTGGCTGATACTCCGTTCCGCTCACCACAACTCACCTTGTTTGACTTGGGACCGGGTGAATGGCTGCTCTACTGGAAAACTCCAGAGGACGCTCCTGCACACCGTCGGTACCGTGATCCATTCATCGTTCAGTTGCCCTTATTTGATCCCCCACCAGTCGCTCTCGCTGCTGGTGCAGGGGAAGAACACATTGTGGAACCAGAGCAGTCCCGTCTCTCGCTCATGTGGGAGAAACGCGACTAACATCGACTCTTGCGACGGAATGCAGCCATCTAGGAGTTCCAACATTTTTACCCCCCCCGTTTTTCCCGCTAAGGATTCTTCAACAGGGTGATAGAATAGACATAGTCCTCAATGGGCAAGTTCTGCCAATTCATCATTGAGCAAGAAGAGAAACACATGAATGAACGAGATGTGTCGGAGGAGAAGGGAACCGGATCAGAATTGCTACCACGCCTCTCCCTCCCCATGCCAGACCTTCAGGTGCTCCGCCTCGACCACGCGCCAGCCCTACTTGCGTTCGAGCAGGAGAATCGTGCCTACTTCGCGGCGGTGATACCGGATCGGGGAGACGAGTTCTTTACTGAGTTCGACATGCGGCATGCACAACTGCTCGCGTCGCAGGCGGCTGGGACGGATTACTTCTACCTGCTGGTGGCCGAGGGCGGCGAGGTGGTGGGGCGGGTGAACCTGTTCAAAGTGGCAGACGGGTCGGCGGAACTGGGATACCGGATCGCGCAGAAGGCTGCTGGGCAGGGACTCGCCACAGCGGTGGTACGCAAGATGTGCAAGATTGCCGCCACAAAGTACGGACTCAGCAGGTTGCGTGCGAGGGTCACGCTGGACAATCCGGCCTCGCGCAAGGTGCTTGAACACAATGGCTTCGTTGCCGTCGATGAACTCATGCTCAACGGCAAGCCAGCCATGTCCTACATCTGCGAACTCCGGTGACGTAACACACTCGGGGTCCTAACATTTTTACTCTCTCAAATTCCTCGACAAATCCTTACGGGGAAAACGGGGGGGAAAATGTCGAGACCTCATGTGTGCCCTGAACTCTCTATTGTAGCATCGAGGTCGCATGCACCAGTCGGGCACAGCTTTGGCCTTTCAATGGCGACACTTTCGACAGGGTGCCATCTTGCTCCCCATCCTCGAAGGAGGGCTTGCAGCTCCCCCTTCTTGCTGTGTCTTACTGCCATGACTTGCGCCATGCCCCACGTCACTCGCGTACAGGGATGATGCGATTGCTCCCACAGCGCGGCCTTGATCTCTTCAAGATCCGTTGAGTGCATCGCTCTCTCCTGTTTGAGGGGAAGGTGAAGTACGCTCACTCATGAGTACAAAGAGCCGATCAAAGGGAGCAGGTGGACAGAAGAACGTAAAGAGGTCTACCAGAATCTCTGTCGCCAGCTGGAGGGCACAGGCAACATGATAGACGGATGGTTCGGCTTCGTCACTCAAGAGTAAGGGATATTCTCTCAAGGGTTTGTGGCAGGAGGGGCACAGTTCGTCCAGACTGCACACATCTGCTCGTCTGAGATGATCATCGTTGATGATAAGCATGGTCTTTCCTTTCTCACCAGGAGCACACCTGTCGGACATGCTCCGCGAGAAAAGTATACCAGCCAAACCCGCTGTTCTGGCTCGTTCAGGAGGCTTGCTCTAGCGCAAGCTACGAGTGCAACAATATGTACCCCAGGCCGTGATTAAGTATGGTAACGAAGTAACGTTGCTTCTCTCTCTATAAAAAAAATATATTTATAAACGTTACTTCGTTACCGATAATATTCTAAAGAGTAACGTTTTAAATAGGTCATAAAACGGCCTGTGGAGCGGCTTCGCAAGAAAAACGTTACTTCGTTACCGAATTACCCCTAGTCGAGCAAAAAAGAAATTCTCTGTATTCATCAAATCAAGGTTAGAAGACCATTACCAATATATATAATATTATTAATATATATTATAGAGGAGAGACAATGTGGTTAGCATTCCCGATACGTTTGCGCGTTTTATGCTTGAACTGCACGAAGACGAAGGGCGCGTCTGGCTTGAACATTTGCCTACGATACTAGCGCGATGTGAGCAACGCTGGCAGCTTAGGCTCGGCGCACCATTCCCTAATGTGACCTATCATTTTGTTATTTCTGGGGTACGTGAGGATGGTACGCAGGTTGTCGTGAAGGCGCACTCGCCAACAGGAGAGTTTGCGGAGGAACTAGAAGCACTACGCCTTTTTGATGGTCATGGTATGACACAGTTGTTGGCTTATGATAGAAATGATGAGGTGTTACTGCTTGAACGTCTACGTCCTGGTATATCACTGAGGAAAATGGAGGATGATGAACAGGCGATCTCCATCGCAGCAAACGTGATGAAGCAATTATGGCGGCCTGCACCTCCTGTACATCCCTTTGCGACCGTCGAAAAATGGGGCCAAGGCTTTGCCCGGTTGCGACAACACTATAATGGTGGCAATGGACCTTTTCCAAAAGCACTGCTGGAAGAGGCTGAGACACTCTATGCCGAGTTGTGCGCGTCTATGTCTGAACCGATGCTCTTACATGGAGACCTGCACCAGGATAACATTCTGTCTTCGGAACGTGATGGCTGGTTGGCAATTGATCCCAAAGGTTTGATTGGTGAACCAGCATACGAGACAGGAGCATTGCTCCGTAATTTTTTACCAGAGTTACTTGAACAGCCCAATCCTAAGCAGATACTCGCCCGACGTGTAGAGCAGTTGGCGCAGATACTGCGTTTTGACCGCACACGCATCCGAGGCTGGAGTCTATCTCAAGCAGTTCTATCAGCGTGGTGGGGTATTGAGGATAGTGGTCAATTAGGAGAGGGTAGCCTTACCTGCGCGAAATTGTTGTCGGAAATCTAAGGGGTAGGGAACAATGCATGTGCAATAGGACTCGTCTCATTACATATGCATTGTTCCTTACCTTTTGAAACCTCATATGCTAGTTGCGCGTCCTATTATTACGTAGATGAGCATCTATTCAATTTTATGAGATGGAGCACTGTAGCTATGTCTGATACACAAAAAAGTCTTACACGAGAAAACGCACATATAACTCAAAAGCTTGTTTTAGTAGTGGAGGATGACGAAGCAATTGCTGAGATGCTTGTGCAAACAGTTCAGGAAGAAACACCGCATCGGGTCCTCTTTACAGCAGACACAATACGAGCGTTACAGATTGTACAGGAGACAAAGCCAGACCTACTCATGCTTAACTACCACTTGCCAGCTATGACAGGTATTGAGTTATATGATAAGATTGCACAGCGGTGGGGAGATATTCCTACAATTATGCTCAGTGCAAATCTTCCACAAAACGAAGTTGTGAGACGTAATATTGTTGGTATGCATAAACCGTTTGAACTAGATGAATTGCTAGACACTATAGAGAACTTGCTAGCTCAATAACTCTGTGTATACCCGAAATTTGCTTAAAATTCTTCTTACGAGTACAATTGTTAGTAAAGTAGAAAGAATTCTATAGAATTTTAAAGGGTAATAAAAAGAAAGAGTTGAGAATGAAGCCAAGTGAGAACAGGCAGCCCACATTAGAAGCGTTCACATGGCGTGAACAACTTGGTATACATATTAGAACGACCGAAGAGAGGAAACGTGTTGCCAACAAGCTAGGAGTTAACCCCTTAACATTAACTCGTTGGGCAAATAACGAGTCATCACCTCATAAACGCTCACTACAAAAATTGCTTACTATTTTGCCCTCCTTCGAGACAGAACTTACAGAATTATTAAGTGATGAAGTGTATACTGAGCCAGTGGCAGAAGTTCAAAGTAATGTTTCTTTATCGCTCTACGCGAGTGTCATGAATGCATATGCCACAACACATCCAACACTCCTCTTTTGGTCGGTCTCGCAGCTTATTCTTCAACACGCTCTTGTACAATTGGTTTCAGGACAAGACGGGGTAGAAATTGTTGTCGCACAATGTATGCCACCCACAGACGAGGGGAAGATACATAGTCTGCGCGAGATTATACGTGGCAACAGCAAGACACGGAGCAGTAACTCCCAACACCGGAGTTCATTTTTTGGAGTAGAGTCGTTAGCAGGTGCCGCTATTACATCACTTCACAAAAAAGTTGTGTACAATTTTTCGGAAGAGCGTTCTATCTATCCTCGCATTTTGGAGATAGGCGAAGAGTGCAGTGGAGTTGCGTGTCCAATTCTACACACGAATCGTGTTGCCGGTTGTCTGCTTGTATCCAGTACGGCCTCAAACTACTTTTCACATCAGCAGCAGAAATTGATCGAGCAGTATGCAGAACTATTTGCACTTGCGTTTAGTACCGAGCAATTCTATCCACATGAAGCGATTGAACTGCGACCAATGCCACCAGAGCAGGAGCAGCAGACACATATTGCCACCTTCCGCCAACGTGTAAGACGGGCTATGCAAAATAGAGGAACAACACAACCACTTACCATCACAGAGGCAGAAGTGCGGGTATGGCAGCAGATAGAACAAGAGTTGCTTGAAATGCCATTGCTGAGCCAATAAGATGGTGTATAATAACTCATGTATGCGGCTTGCACGAAATAACAGCATTTTATGAAGTCAATAAGTATTGCGTTCAAATGAACGTGCTCACTGCTGCTATACTTATCTCGTAGGTACTGCTTGCACATGCGTCTTCGCATCTGTTGCTTCAAAAAGTCTTCTGAGTAGACGTGTAAGTGGGACGTACAACGCAAAGAGGAGAAGTGAGCAGAAGAGTGTAACAACCATTTGAGGCCAAAAGCTGAAAGGTGTAACGAGTGGTGGTATCAGTCGAGCATCTAACTCATTATTTTGTTGAAACCATACATTGATGCCAATTAACCATACGCCGAGTTGTAGACTCCAGTAAGCAAATTTCACTCTCATAGAGCTTAACGTTATAAAGAGTAGCCCTAGACCAACATATGTAAGAACTCCTCCGATAGGGAAAGATACTCCATATGGACTGCGAGTCCATAAAATCCAGAGCAATGTTCCAGAAAGATTATCACCTGCACCAAACATTGGAAAAGCAACACTCAAAGCCCAAAAGAGACTAAACGCAATAAGCACTATCCCAACAATACGCAGAAGAACTTTATATGATATAGATTTATTGAGCATAAAGCACTCTCTCTTTACTTCTGAATCAACTACTAGAAGTAATAACGTATTCATTCTCTAAAAGCTCCCTATTTTCTTCGGGTGAACCTGCAAATGGAGGAATATGCGTTTCAAAGAAAAACATTACGCGCTCACTTTGTCCAGGTTGGACGATCACATTCTGGACATACTGATTATGTATTGTATCAGAAACATGCAAATCTATAGGAAGCTTAAAGCCTTCTAACTGGTTTTCTCGCTCTGCTTCACTCATGGATGTCTCTTTCTCGACTAAGGTATGGCTTATCGTAACTATAAACTATATCGGTCAAAATAGTAATCACTGAAGTAGGTCCAACGTATGCGAGTACACGAGCAACTTCCCACAGGTCATCCAAATAAAGGTGATAGTATACAAGGCCTTTCGCTACTCAAAGAACCTATGCGTCAAAAACAGAAATGGTCGAGTATAGTACAAAAGTTACGGCAAAATCCAATGAACAATACTTGTTCATCCCCTCCTGTTAATACACTTCTCAGATAGTTGAGAAGCGGATACGAAGCAAAATAGGAGAAACTACGATCATAAAGGTGGTAAACAAAGGGATATGAAACCTCTTCAGACAATGTTATAATCTGTAAAAAGAGTGTAGAGTAGTGATGTTGCCAAAAATTAGATAGCTCAAAGCAAATTTAGCAGGAGACACAGAATGGACGATATCCATTACTCTATGATTATACAGTGGGATGAAGACGACAAAATCTTCGTCGTTGAAGTTCCTGAACTCCCTGGCTGTATGACATATGGGAAGACGTATGAAGAGGCGATACAGCAAGGCAAAGAAGCTCTCGAAGGGTGGCTCAACGTGGCAAAAGAGCTAGACTGGCCTATTCCTTCACCCAAGGTTGCTGTCTAGCAAGACAATAATGAAAAATGGAAGACAGCAAGTCTGGGGTAACAAAAGCGAACAATTAGAGAAGAAGGACGAAATAAACTATGCCTACAATTGAAGAACGGCTACAAGCCCTTGAACAAGAACACACTCAACTCAAGAGAACAACCGAACTACAAACTATTGCAATAGGTGCATTAGTAAACAAAGCCACATTAGAACAACTAAATGAGAAGTACGATAGAATATTTGAAGCTCTTATGGCTCATGACCGTTTTACCAATGAACAGCTCGCTGAACTAAGAGGGCAACAGACAGAAGAAGACGGTAAAATAGTCGGACTGCAAACCGAAATGCGCCAGCGTTTCGCCGAGCAGGATAGCAAAATTATCGGATTGCAAACCACGCAAGTAGAACATACAACCCTGCTTAAACAAATTCTCGCACGCCTACCAGAGTAGAACAAAGCAATCAAGCAGCAAAAAAGACAAAATAAAGACAGTAGGCTTGAACAGTCAAAAGAGACTGTAAAAGCTACTGTATAGTAGAGCTTAGAGATTTTGCTTGTGTGGTTAGAACGGCTTGTAGAGCCACGCGAAGGCATAGGGGAAGTGGGCGATACAGGATTCGAACCTGTGACCTACTGCGTGTAAAGCAGCCGCTCTAACCAACTGAGCTAATCGCCCTTGTGTTTGTATGTCTTATAGACGAATGGGCATCCTTGCTTTCTTTGTACCACGGATGCCCACTTGTAAGTGTCCTCGACTGGACTCGAACCAGCACGCCTCTCGGCACAGGCCCTCAACCTGCCGCGTATACCATTCCGCCACGAGGACTTGTCGTCTTGAATGACAAAAGCAATATTACACCTTTCCTTGTTGTTTGTCAACCATGTATTTGCCTCTCTCTTCTTTATCATTTTGCTTGACAAATGCTCATCTATCGGTTACATTTTTCTTATGCTGAAAGAGGCATATCCACTAGCAGAAGCAAAGGGAAGAACGAAAATGTCTTTAGGTATGGCTGTAGCGACTCGAAAGCTTGTCGAGCAGAGAAGCTTTTGTACGCAGGGAGCATCTTGCGGAACTCGTTCCGTCGCCCAAGGTCGTACTATGCCCTTTTTCGGGAGGCTTTTGATACGTAGCTAACTCAAGAACATTTATAGTACAGGCCGTTGGGTAATAGATAGTCAACCTATGCCATACGGTCTTTTTGTTTGCCCTCAAACTTTCCCTCATAGGCTGTATAGCACAGTAGGTAACATATCATGTACGTAGTCTCTTTGTGTACCATTGTCCCTTTATAGCAGTAAATACATTTGAGATGAGAGAAACGAGGAGGCAAACGCTATGACTTCACACACACTTCCACAAGGCTATGCGGTACGAGCTACTACGATGCACGATTTGCAAGAGGTGTACGATTTGCTGGTTTATTGTGAACGTGCCGAGTTTAATAGACCGGATTACATTGCAGATTATGTTATTGAGGACTTGCAAGCTCTCTGGCAAGCACCAAATTTTGACCTTACACGCGATACATGGGTAGTGACCATTCCTGATGGTTCTATTATCGCGTATATGGATGTCGATCTCTCTGAGGAGAGAGCGGACATTAACCCTAATTCCTGTGTTCATCCCTCACATATAGGGCGCGGTATCAGTACTTACTTATTACGTGCTGTCGAGGCGCGCTCATTGGCATATGCACCCACAGGCTCATACGTCTTGCTCAATAGCATTAGTTATGCGAATTCAGCAGCTCAAAAGCTGCTTGAGCAGGAGGGATTCAACCTCGTTTCGCAGCATAGACGTATGGAGATTACACTCCACGAGGCACCGCCACAACCAATCTGGCCTGAAGGTGTCACAGTGCGTACCCTTATGCGTGGACAAGATGAACACACATTTCTTCACACTATAAACGAGGCATTCAGCGAACTGCCGCGCTATACACCACATTCATTTGACGAGTGGCAATGTGGACACATTACACGTGCAGACTTTGATCCTACTCTATGGTATCTCGCGTTAGCTGGAAACGAGGTAGCAGGCTGTACTATCGGTTACCTCGGTGAATTGGGTTGGATACAGTTTGTTGCGGTCCGTCGCCCTTGGCGTCATAAAGGTTTGGGACTAGCATTGCTGTACAATGCTTTTGGTGAGTTTTATCGTCGTGGACGCCGCAACATTGGCTTAAATGTGAATGCCGACAATCCAACAGGGGCAGTCCAACTCTATCATCGTGCCGGAATGCATATCTACCATCAGTTTGATACTTACGAAAAGAAACTTCGCTAAGCAAGAAAGGCATGTAAATCATGGGTGTACTACCAGAAGGCTTGTTTGTACGTCCACCAACGCTAGACGATGCAGAGGCCATCGTTAAATTGCTCATTATCTGTGAAAACACGATTGAGTATATAGACTACTCTGTAAAAGCTCTTCTTGCTAGCTGGCAAACTTCTGAGTTCAATATTGAGACAGATGCATGGGTCATAGTAACTAATGCTGAAGAGATTGTTGGTTATGCGTTTGTGCAAGGCCATCATGCGCCAATCTCTATTATCTGTGAAGACCCTGCCTACAATGGACAAGGACTATGGTTTTGTCTGCTACAAAAAGTGGAAGCCCGCGTGTATCCGTTTTTGCTTACCAACCAGCCCTCCACTGAAATTACGCTTTCAATTGCACTCAACGATGCTCACAAAATAGCACGACAAACGGTTGAGCAGGAAGGCTATAAGCTTGTTCATACGGCATGGCGTATGGAGATTAAACTAGACCATATGCCAGAAAAACTATCTTTGCCCTATGGCATCACTATTCGCCCCTTCATTCGTGGGCAAGATGAGCATCCTGTCCATGAAATGACACAGAATGCGTTTCAACTCAACGAACCATTTGAGGAATGGGAAGCGAAATTTGCGGACGATACCTTTGATTCTTCACTCTGGTTTATTGCGGTTGCTGATGGCAACATCGTTGGTGGTGCGCTTTGCTATAACGAAATAGATGGTGGTTGGGTCTGGAGCATAGCAGTTCAAAACGCGTGGAGGCATAAAGGTATAGGTATGGCCCTACTACAACATGCATTTGCTGAATTTTACAAACGTGGCAAACGTGAGGTTGGACTTGGTGTAAATGCAGAAAATTCAACGGGTGCAACGCGTCTCTATCATCGGGCTGGTATGCATGTTGCTCAAAAATACTACACCTATCACAAAAAGTGTTGAGAGTAGGGACCGATTTATCGCGTCCTTATTGGCGGTTAATTGCACCGAGGACGCGATAAATCGGTCCCTACGGTTGCCATCCCTGCTTCCTGTATATCTCCAATGTTTGCTGGTCGCCGGGGACGTAGCTGACCATTGAGTAGCTGTTGATGCCTGTAAACACGGTTGTCGCGGTACGTAGTGTGAGACGACCAAGCGCGCTGTGCTGTACCTGAAAGACGAACGATGGCGCGGGTTTGCCACTAGCATAGGCGACGGACGATATACGGCGAAACTCTGGGAAGTCGCGCAGATGTTTGAGCAGTGTTTTGTATTCGGGCATGTGCGTAACCGTTTCTGTATTGTAGTGAAAATCGCTCACGAGGCGGTGGGCCAGCTTTTCCCAACCGTGGAAGCGACGCCGCAACTGTGGGTCAAAAACCTGTTCAAGCAGGTGCCGCTTTTCGTTACGCACAATCTCTTCTGACACCTCAAACAGCATAATCGCGGCGTTGTTCCACGAGTGGAGATACCAGAGTTTATCAAGCGAGTGCGCGGGATACGAGGTGTTGTGAACAAGCAAACCTGCCAGTTCGCCTAGATCAAGTAGGGTGCTATCAACCTGCTCATGGTCAATCAGTTTACCTGTGAGAGAAGTATAGCTGTCGTACAGATAATCGCGCTCCTTGCCCTGTAGTGCCAGCGCACGTGCGATATTTTGTATCACATGCGGCGATGGATTGACGCGTTGCCCACTTTCGAGATGATAAATATAGGTACGAGAAAGCCGCGTAGCCTGTGCAAGTTGCCCCTGCGACATACCCCGTTGCTGCCGTAATTGTGTCATCAATTGTGCAAACTGTGCCGCGTTCTCTGTATTGTTCATTCTTGTCCCAATATTGTGGGTGACATGACAGGGGCAAGCCCAGTCACTACTATACTGACTGCTACTGTGTAGTTTGCTATACTAGTCCGTGTATAGTAGTGACTGGGCTTGCCCCTGTCATGCAACTACCATACTCGTTAGCTACCCTCATCATTATGCCTCAAAATTTGTTAGCTGGCAACATGGTTATCTTTTTTGTTTCCGCATATACTTGTAACTATAGACCGTTTTTGCTCGTGGGACGACAACGAACGTCGTTTCTGGGTATCTATCTATGGAGATACCCCTTCCGAGAGAGGAGCTATTGCGGAATGTCTGATTCATCGCTTTTGAATAACGCACACACTCCGGCGTCAGCATCTGGAGTTGATGCCGCGTTTTTGCAGGACCACCCGTGGGTCCGTCACTACGAGCAGGGTGTCTCACCTCGCCTCGATATTCCTGATCGGCCTCTAACTTGGCTACTCGATACGACAGCCAGTCGCCACCCTAGTCATACCGCGATACTCTATTACGGTACAAAGCTCACCTATGCACAACTTTCTGGTATGGCGAATCGTTTTGCTATTGCTTTACAGCGTTTGGGGATACAAAAGGGAGACCGTGTCGCTATCGCGCTTCCCAATATTCCACACTATCCCATCGCGTTCTATGGTGCCTTACGAGCCGGAGCAGTTGTTGTTCCCACTAATCCGCTTTACACTGAGCGCGAAATGCAACATCAACTCGCGGACTCCGGTGCGCGCTTCTTGGTCATGCTCGATACGTTCTATCCCGTTGTGCGTGCTATACGCAAAGAGACCGCACTAGAGCATATCATTTTTACCAGCCCAAGTGATTTTCTACCACCACTACTGCAAACATTGTATCCTCTAAGCCAACGGAGCGCGAAGAATCCAGAGCCACAGTTGAGTGATAAAGAGGTACAGGGGGACTCTTCGCTGCATTTCCTACACACTATGTTGGAGACACGCACAAAAGGTGGTGTCGAACTCTTTCATCTGCCAGTGGCTGCGACTGGCAATGACCTGGCCGTTTTGCAATATACGGGTGGCACAACTGGACTCTCAAAGGGTGCTATGCTGACTCATCGCAACCTGCTTGCCAATGCTATGCAAACGCGCTGGTGGACACCAAAAACGCAGGAGGCACACGAGATTACCCTGTGTGTCGCGCCATTTTTCCATTCCTATGGTGCAACGGTTGGCATGAACCTGTCCATTTATGCGGCGGCGACGATGGTGCTCGTGCCACGCTTCAAGGCGAGCGATGTGGTGAAAACCATTCGACGCTATCATCCAACACTCTTCCCCGGTATTCCTACAATGTACCTCGCCCTTCTACGCGAGGTGGGCAAGCATACAGATTACCTGGGATCGATCAAGTATTGTATCAGTGGTGCTGCACCGTTACCTGCAAAGGTGCAGTCAGATTTCGAGCATGTGACGGGCGGTAAACTGGTTGAAGGCTATGGTTTAAGCGAGGCCGCGCCAGTGACGCACTGCAACCCTTTTACCGACGAAGGGCGTAATGGTAGCATTGGTCTACCAATGCCTGATGTCGATTGTCGCATTCTTGACCCCGAAACTGGTGCGCCAATGCCAACGGGCGAGATTGGCGAGATCGTGGTCAAGGGACCGAACATCATGCAAGGCTACTGGAATCGCGCGGAAGAGACGCAAGCTATCTTTACGCCAGACGGCTGGATGCGTACCGGCGACCTTGGTAGGAGAGACGAAGATGGCTTCTTTTATGTAGTGGAACGCAAGAAAGACATGATTATCGCCAGTGGTTTTAATGTCTATCCGCGTGAAGTCGAAGAGGTCTTGTTCGAGCATCCAGCCATTGCTGAAGCGGCTGTAGTAGGTGTACCAGACGAGTATCGCGGCGAAACGGTTGCGGCCTTCGTCGTGCTTAAAACTGGAAAAACGCCATCAGAGGAGTTGAAGCGTGATATACTTGCATATTGTAAAGAACACCTGACCTCGTATAAAGTTCCCAAGATACTAGAATTTCGCGCCAGCCTACCCAAATCGTTGATTGGCAAAGTGTTACGTAGAGAGTTACGTGTAGAGAAAAGTAATTGATTTGATGTGTGTAGCAGCAATCGAAGATTGCTGCTACACACATCAAATCAATATGTTATTAAGGAGACAAACAACAGTATGGCAACTATTATTAACAAACCGACCGAGACGGGAACAGCATTTCTGACAACACCCATCGCGGAAAGCGCGGACAAGATATTTACGCTGGAACAGCGCGACGAGGAGCAACGTTGGATTGAAGAGTCGAGCGCGACCTTTGTCGAGCGTGAAGTTTTGCCAAAGTCCGAGGCCATCGACCACCAGGAGCCAGGAGTTATGCCAGGGCTAGTGAAGAAGGCTGGTGAACAAGGTCTCTTAATGATCGAGATTCCAGAGCAGTATGGCGGTGCCGAACTTGGGTTACTCACTGCAGTCCTGGTTGGCACCACGCTGAAAGAAGCTTCTTTCAGTGTTGCTTACGGCGCACATACCTCAATCGGCACACTGCCAATCGTGTATTATGGTACCGAGGCACAAAAATCTCATTACCTGCCCAAGCTTGCGACAGGTGAATGGATCGCAGCTTACGCTCTTACAGAGCCAGGTGTTGGTTCCGATGCGATGAACCTGAGTACACGCGCCGAACTTTCGCCCGATGGCAAACACTATATCCTCAACGGCACCAAGCAGTGGATTTCTAACGCTGGCTTCGCCGATATCATGGTTGCCTTTGCACGTATTGGCAACAACAAGCCATCCGCGTTTATCGTTGAGGCGGCATGGGAAGGCGTGTCTACAGGCAACGAAGAGCGCAAGATGGGTATCAAAGGCTCATCGACACGTCAGGTCTACTTTGAAGATGTCAAGGTGCCCGTTGAAAACTTGCTCGGTGAGATTCACAAGGGCTACAAAATCGCCTTCAACATCCTCAATATTGGACGCTTGAAACTCGGTGCGGGCACCGTTGGTGGTGCGCGCTCAGCTCTAGGACTTGCCGCGACATACACAACGGAGCGCAAATCATTTGGCAAGCCTCTGAACAACTTCGGCATGATTAAGAAAAAGTTGGCTCGCATAGCTGCTGAGACTTACGCTGCCGAGAGTGAAGTCTTCCGTACTGCTGCGAATATCTCACGTGTGCAACAGGCATCCGGCGACAATACCGACGCCATGTTCAAGGCTGTTGAGGAGTATGCAATCGAAGCCTCTATCGCCAAGGTACACGGTAGCGAAACACTCGCCTATGCCGTTGACGAAGGCGTACAGATTTTCGGTGGCTATGGCTTCATGCAAGAATATCCTATCGAGAAAGCCTATCGTGACGCACGTATTCAGCGCATCTTCGAGGGCACAAACGAGATCAACCGCCTGGTAGCAGCTGGTACACTCTTCAAGCGTGTGCTTGGTGGCAAAATCGACCTGATGAGCAAGTACCCGGAGATCGAGGCACGCGTCACATCTGGTCAGGCTCCTGATCGCGCTGGCGAGACGGTTCCCGCCGAACTGCGTGATGCCGTGAACGCGGTTGAGCGTTTCAAGGATGCCACCATCTATGAAGGTATGAAGATTGCCATGAAGTTCATGAACGCCCTTGAGGGCGAACAAGAATTTATTGACTATCTCGCCAACCTCTTGATCGAGGTGTATGCCAGCGACAGCGCGTTAGCTCGTGCTATCCAGGCAGTACATCGTGGCGATGAGAACAGCGCAACGCATGTGAAGTTGGCCCAACTTGCCACATGGCTCTCCTTCGCACGTATGCGTACTAACATCGAGCAGATGGTTATGACCTACACCGATACGGATAACGTGGAGCAAGAACTCGCTCGTGTTCGCTCCTATGTTGGTGACTACCAGTTCAACGGTGTTACAGCCCAGCGCGAACTGGCCGAAATTGTCGTCGAGAAATTAGGCTATCCTCTATAAAGAACTTGTGGCATATGGGCATAGTCGATTAATGTAAATGTAGGGACCGATTGATCGCGTCCTCGCGGCGGTTGATAACGACGAGGACGCGATCAATCGGTCCCTACGAATGCAAGGAAGCGAGGGACATCTTATGGGCTTGAATGCCTGTCCCGCAACCACTGTCGCGGCACCTATTGAGACGGTCTGGGAACTACTCGCGTATCCTATACGGTTCGGCGAGTGGGCGAATGCAACTGTCAAGTATATTGAGCCAGAGGGTGCCGCTGTTCCCGATCAGAAAATTTATCTCACAAGTCGAGGACTAGGACGCTCATGGCCTATTACCTTTACCGTCGAAGAGGTTCTTCCCGCTAAACATACGCTACAGTTTACCGTCGAACTTCCACTAGGGATGGCAATGCAGCAGCGCACTATGTGTACCCCTATAGATGCGACCTCTTGTCGTGTACAATATGGTTGAGATTTGACCTTCCCCCCAGGTTGGTGGGGACGGCTACTTGAAAAGTTTGGTTCAAAATCGTTCGAGGACCGCATAGAAGATTTATTGCAACGCCTCAAACGCGTGGCAGAAAAACGTTTTATAGAAAGTTAACCGTACAGTTTTAGCATCATCGAAGGAGATATATACATCATGGCAGAAGCAGTAATCGTAAGTGCGGTTCGCACACCAATTGGACGAGCAAACAAGGGCGTGCTGAAAGATGTACGTGCAGATGATTTAGCCTCGGTTGCTGTACGCGGCGCATTGGCACGTGTACCACAACTCGACACCTCGTTGATTGAAGACCTTATCTTTGGCTGTGCCTTTCCAGAGGGCGAACAGGGCATGAACGTTGCACGTCTCATCGTTGCCCTTTCCGGCTTACCTGAAACGGTTGCAGGAACTACCGTCAATCGTTTCTGCGCCTCTAGTCTGCAAGCGTTTAATATGGCGGCACAAAATATTATGCTCGACATGGGCGATGCCTATATCGCGGGTGGTATCGAGAATATGTCGCGTGTACCGATGGGCGGTTTTAATCCTTCCTTCAATCCACGTCTCGTTCAACCCGACAAAGATGGCAATGTCTCCCCGGCCTCACCTATGGTCGAAGAGTATGGCTATTCTAGCTATATGCCGATGGGCATCACCGCTGAAAATCTGGCGCGTGACCATTCTATTAGCCGCGAAGCACAGGATGCCTTCTCGTTGCGTAGCCATCAACGCGCGATTGCCGCAATTGATAATGGTACCTTTGCAAAAGAGATTGTGCCTGTCATGTTGCCGAATGGCAAAGAGATGACAACGGACGAGGGGCCACGTCGTGATACCACACTTGAGCGTCTCGCGACCCTCGAACCAGCCTTTATCAAAGGTGGCACCGTCACGGCTGGTAACTCTAGCCCCTTAAATGATGGAGCCGCCGCGCTCGTGCTGATGTCGGCTGACAAGGCCCGTGAATTGGGTATCAAGCCGTTAGCGCGTGTCATCACAATGGCTGTCAATGGTGTGCGTCCCGATATCATGGGTATCGGTCCTGTCCCCGCGGTCAAGAAGGCATTGCAGCGTGCGAAGATGCAGTTGAGCGATATCGACCTGATCGAGTTGAACGAGGCATTCGCGGCACAATCCCTCGCCGTTGTGCAAGACTTGAATATTGATGAGGACAAGCTGAATGTCCACGGTGGAGCGGTTGCGTTAGGCCATCCACAAGGCTGTAGTGGCTCACGTATCGTGGTCACATTACTGAATGCGTTGCAGACACATAATAAGACGATGGGCATGGCGACATTGTGCGTTGGTGGTGGACAGGGTGTGGCGACAATTATCGAGAGGTTGGCCTAACCATGTCGTATAAAATTAAAAAAGTCGCCGTTCTCGGTGCTGGTGTGATGGGGGCAGCAATCGCTGCCCATCTCGCCAACGTAGGTATCCCTTCCTTATTACTTGATATCGTGCCACCCAACGCCACAAAGGATCGTAGCGTGATTGCGCGTACAGGTCTGGAAAAGGCACTCAAGGCGCGCCCTGCTGCATTCTATAGCAAGCGTAGCGCGTCCCTTGTCAGCGTTGGCAATATCGAGGACAACCTTAAAGACATTGCCGATGTGGATTGGGTCATCGAGGCCGTGATCGAGCGGCTCGATATCAAGCACGACCTGTATAGCAAACTCGAAACGGTCATCAAACCCGACACCATCATTACATCCAATACATCGGGCTTGCCTGCACATCTATTGACCGAAGGACGCAGCGAAAACTTCCGCCGCAATTTCTTGATTACGCACTTCTTCAATCCTGTGCGCTACATGAAATTGTTAGAGATTGTGCCAGACGTTGACACCAATCCTGAACTCCTCACCTTCTTTCAGCAATTTTCGATGGAGGTGTTGGGCAAGGGTGTGGTGTTGTGTAAGGATACGCCAAACTTTATCGCTAATCGCATCGGCGTCTATGGTATGCTCTCGACAATCCAACGTGCCTTGAATGAAGGCTACACCGTTGGCGAAGTCGATGCTATCCTGGGACCACCGATGGGACGACCCAAATCGGCTATCTTCCGCACCTCCGATCTCTCCGGTCTCGATACGACGGTACACGTTGCCGACAACCTGTATCAAAACGCGCCAGAGGACCCACAACGCGATACGTTCCAGGTACCAGAGTTGATGCGTGACATGCTCAAACGCGGTATGCTGGGCGAAAAGACTGGACAGGGTTTCTACAAACGCATTAAGAACGCTGATGGTTCATCGGCAATCCTGGAGCTTAACTTCAAGACGATGGAATATGAACCTCAGCAAAAGGTACGTTTCCCTTCACTTGGTGCGGCACGCAGTATCAGCGATCCCACACAACGTATTCTGTCGATACTGCAAGCTGATGATCGTGCTGGTGTGCTTGCTCGTGAGACAACCGCCGATTTGCTGATCTATGCCGCTAAGCTTGCGACGCAGATAGCCGATAGCGTGGTCGCGGTTGACGAGGCGATGCGTTGGGGCTTCAACTTCGATATGGGTAGCTTCGAGACATGGGACATGCTTTTGCAAAATCCGACTGCGCTGCAAAAGGTGTTCGAGGGACGCAACATCGACGACATAGAATTGGTGCAGCGCGTCAAAAGCAAGGGGCAAGGCACGTTTTACATTGGTGGCAAGGGGCAGCGTCAATACTTTGATTTTCACACGGATACCTACAAACCCGTTCCTGTGCCACAGGGTGCTATTGCTCTCGATGCGGTAAAGGCGACCAAAAGCAACATTGTTCTCGACAACGGCTCCGCTTCACTGCTTGACCTTGGCGATGGCATTGGCTGTATCGAGTTCCACACCAAACTGAACTCGATTGATGAGGGCATCATCGAAATGTTGCGCTACGCTGTCGAAGAGGGTCAGAAGCAGTTCCGTGCTCTTGTTATCGGCAATGAAGCAGACGAATTTTCGGCTGGTGCCAACCTCTTGCTCGTCCTCATGGGGTCGCGTCAAGGTGAGTGGAAGATGCTTGAAGGAGCCATTAATGGGCTACAACAGGCACATCAGTTGCTCAAGTATAGCTCAATTCCGGTTGTCGCGGCTCCTGCTGGTCGCGCCCTCGGTGGTGGCTGTGAAATCATCATGCACTGCCATTCTGCTCGTGCCCATGCCGAGTCATATATTGGTCTGGTAGAAACGGGCGTGGGGTTGGTACCTGCTGGCGGTGGCTGTAAAGAATTGCTACTGAGGCATGGTGCGGACCTAGCATCACAACTGGCGAAGAAGACGGGTGGTCCGTTCACACCATCACGTAAAGCGTTTGAAACTATCGCTTTTGCGACCGTCTCAACCAGTGCTGCCGAAGCCCAGGAGTTACGTTTCTTACGCAGAACCGATAAGGTAACGGTCAACCGCGATGTCTTGTTGCGTGACGCCAAGGCCGATGCTCTTGCGCTTGCCGAAGCAAAAGCGGTTGGCAAGTGGGAACCTGCCAAGCCTCAAATGCTGGTCTTACCAGGATCAGGGGCACGTCTGGTGCTAGAGCAACAGGTGGAAAGTCAGTTGCTCATGGGCAAAGTGAGCGAGCATGATGTGGTGATTGCGCGCCACCTTGCGCGTGTCCTTACGGGTGGTGACACCTCGCCTATCGCACCTATAAGCGAACAATTTGTGCTCGATCTCGAACGCGAGGCATTCCTGAGCCTGTGCGGAATGGAGAAGACGCAAGCGCGTATGGAGTCCATCCTGATGGCAGGGAAACCATTGCGAAATTAAGGGTCGTGTACACAAAAGCAATGGTCCATCTCATCGAGATGGACCATTGCTTTTGTGTATACTAAGAGGCGTTACTCCCTAACGCCTCTTAGCAAATTTTAGAATATAGACTCGCCACTGTCGGTGTCGAACAGGTGAATCTGATCGCTATCGACGAATAGCTTTACGCGTTTGCCAGCCGCGACATTGGAACGTGGGCTGAGCGTGGCGACAATGCTTCGTCCAGCGGCGGTGAGATACACCTGAAGCTCGTTACCCAGGTTCTCAACCACATCGACGGAACCTTCGATGGTAGAATTTTCAACGCCATCTGTAGAGCTTTCGCTAACAACAGCAACGTCTTCAAGGTGCGAGGGGCGAATACCAAAGGTCAAGTTTCTTCCTGCGGCGGCCTTTGCACGGTCGGCATAAAGTGCTGGCACGGGTACTTGACCAACGCCTTCGAGTATGACCTTCAAGCCATTCTCGGTAGCAACCTTTGCACCTGGGAAGAAGTTCATAGATGGTGAGCCAATGAAGCCTGCTACAAAGAGATTCGTGGGATGATCGTAGAGTTCCTGTGGCGCGCCAAGTTGCTGAATGATACCGCCATTGAGTACAGCGATGCGGTCGCCCATCGTCATGGCTTCGGTCTGGTCATGGGTGACATAGACGACAGTTGTCTGAATGCGCTGGTGCAGCTTGATGATTTCGGCACGTGTGGCAACACGCAGTTTGGCATCAAGGTTGGACAATGGCTCGTCCATCAAGAAAACCTGGGCTTCGCGGACGATGGCTCGACCGAGCGCGACGCGCTGGCGTTGTCCACCGGAAAGCTCTTTGGGTTTGCGCTTGAGCAACTGCTCCAGACCAAGGATGCTACCGGCCTCTTGTACGCGCTTGTTGATTTCTGCTTTAGGGAAGTGGCGTAGTTTGAGACCAAAGGCCATATTGTCGAAGACGGTCATGTGTGGATACAATGCGTAGTTTTGGAAGACCATTGCGATATCGCGGTCTTTGGGGTCAACGCCGTTAACGACGCGATCACCAATGTAAATATCGCCATCGGTTGGCTCCTCAAGTCCTGCCACCATACGCAGACAGGTGCTCTTGCCACAACCGGAGGGACCGACAAGTACCAGAAATTCTTTGTCCTTGATGTCGATACTGATATCGTGGACGACTTCGGTCTTGTTGAAGATTTTGTAGACGTGTTCAAACGCAACGCGTGCCATGAAGGAATACCCCTTTCGCTTCTGTAACAGGCTCATCCCTGTTACCCTTCTATGAAAAAAGAAGCTATCGCTTGGTGCCTCGTTGCAACTGATACCATATCAGGGGGGAGTCAACGCGGCCTCTTCGCGTCATATGTTCACAGAGAACTGACGCTGAACCAAGTATACCATATAGATAGGTGAAAATGGAAGGGGCAAAAACGCAAAACCACAATGCGCCGCATGCAGCGCATTGTGGTTTTTGTATGGTACCTAGAGTTATAGCGTGATCAGGCGATAGACATCCGGGGTACCAAGACCGGAGGCCAGATCGTATGTTTTCGCTGCAGGATAATAACCGTTGTTTCCATTGGTGATATCGTGCAACTGGTTGGCATAACCCGCGGTGGAGTCATACTTATAAACAAGGTAGTTGAACAGGCCAGCACGTCCATGATGATAGGCATCATAGAGTGCTCCAACACCTGCCCAGATAGGTGCTGCACAGGAGGTTCCACCGAAACGCGTCCAACCATGAACGGAATATGCGGGATCGGTACAACCACCAGCGGTGTTAGTACAATAAATGGCATATCCTGTGCCTGGATCAGCGTTCAGAGAGACATCAGGAACTTCACGACACAGGTTAGGTGCCGTCTGACCGCAATACGCGCCCGTCTGACTACCCGCGTTGATGATGCCTGGCAAAACTCCACCGTTGGATGTAACGTAGTCGGGACTGGCCCACACGCGGCTCACGCCACCACCACCACCCTCACAATTATCAGTTGTGGGGCAATGGCTGAGCCATACCCATTCATTTGATGCACCAGGATAACTTGGATTGGCATTAGTACCTGGGTTGAACGTAATTGCACCCTGGTTTGGCTTGCGGAATGCAGTGCCACCAACACCAGTTACGAATGGATTGGAAGCAGGATCATCTACCTGTAAAGCATTTTTGCCTGTCAAACCTGTACCAGCACCGCAGTCATAAGCACCGTTGTCACCTGCAGATGCAAAGATGCTTTGACCTTGTAATGCTATTTGAGTAAATGCCTGCAACTCTTCGGTATGAACTGTTGTGTCTGTGTAGTATTCACATTGACCCCAACTGCTACTTACCGAGTCGGCCTGATTGTCTCTCGCAATTTGTAGATAGCCAGCGATACCGCCAAGTTCGGTATTGGGTGCATTGTAAACCAGAATTTTTTTCGCACCAGGAGCTGTGGCAATTTGCAGTTCGATGTCTAGCTCGACTTCACCCGCACCGTAGTCTACTGAACCTCCTACAGCAATTGGGCCACCGAGCACATTTTTGTCGATGAAAGGCACATTAGGTAGACCAAAGGTCTTTTCGTAGCCATTAATGTCGCTACGTGTATAGCCGGAAAGCTCAAACAAGCCGAGCGTTTCGCCATGACCCTTATCACCTAGCTTCTTGTAGACAGAATTGACATCATAGATACCAGCTATCTGCGAAGGAGTAAGGCCACGTCCATAAGGACCGCCACCATATGGGAAGGGCAGCTTAGGATTGATCGCATCTGGTATTGCGTCGCTATGCGCTTTTGCGGCATTGTTCAAACCAAGAACACCAGTAAAGCTATGCGCGACATTCGCTGGCACCTGAGGGACGGTGCTATTGGCGAAAAATGTTTGCCCATTCGCTCCGGTGTAATCGTTGAGCGTAGTGTGGAAGGTTGTTTCAACCTGCTGTGTTGAACCTGCTGCCAGGAGCAAGGTTGAACTGGGTGAACTGATTAAATGCATTCCATGACTTGTGAGATAGTTCGACACAGTGGCAACATCGCTAGCGGCAGGTGCGAAACGTGCATCGAAGTCGCCCGTGTTGAGCCACTGATGATATGCAGCATTGCCAGGAGTATACAGGTCATGTAATAACTGGGTCTGCTGAGTAACGTTGCTTGATTTTAGCACAAGCCCAACCGTAATCTGATCGTTTACGCTGTGGTGTCCAATCCCTTTCGAGGTTTGTACTAAGGGTGCGCTACTATCGGGTAGCTGGACAAGTGGGTTGGCTGCGGTTGCTGCGAATGCTGTGCCGGGAATAGCAACAAGCGCAATACTGAGTGCGGCAAGAAAGGAGATAAGAGAGAAATGCGACAGGCCGCGAGCAAAAATTCCCCGTTTTTGAGTCATACACTGCTCCAATTCGTTGTAAGAGTTTCCAACAAAAGATGGCTGTACCGCGTGCTTTCGAGAGCGACGAAGCCTTGAAAGCGAGGAGAAGTAACACGATGTAATGAGAAACTATTGGCACATATTAATACAAAGTACATCAGTGAAAAGGAACCAATTCCCTCATTTATAGTTGAGAGTGTCTCAAAATCGTGTTATAAACAATATACCGTATAAATGGTTACATATGGAAGGTGTATAGGACATTTGTAAAATTTCTGCAAAGTACTAATCCTTTTCATAATGTTAGGACAGAGGTCATATGGTAGTAGGAAACCCTTGCGGTCTCCTGCTACCATATGACCTCTGTCCTAACACTGTTCCTTACTGCCCCGTATCGACGCTCGGAACTTCTTTTCTTGGACGCCGCCGTGTAGTGCCGCGCTTTGCAAGGGCCGCCGCACGAATGCGTGGCACACCGAAGAATACATATAGGCTTGAGAGCAGAAAAACTACAAGCGTGATCAGTAGTGGAGTCCCAACTGCGACCCCTGCCGTTCCTATGCCAAGAGACGCGAGCACACCTAACAGACCAAAAATAATAATTGTGGCAATGGGGATGATGAGTCCTCCCTTAATACGGAACGCTCTTTCCGCATTTGGCTTGCGACTACGCAGCCTGAGCACACACAGTCCTGCGATTGTATAGATTATTGCCTCCAATACTGCTCCGAGCAGGATGAGCAACTGAAATTGGTTGGTTAAAAAGATGATGACCGCGATGATGGCGGAAAAGGCGGTTAGCACGATAACGGTTACATAGGGAACGGCAAACGCAACGCTGATACGCGAAAATATTGGTGGGAGCGTGTCTTCACGAGCGGCCGCATAGAGGAAGCGTGAGGCCGTTGCGAAACCACCATTGAAGGTCATGATCGCGGTCAAAAGCGTGGCAAGCAACATAATCCAGATACCAAGTTGCCCAAGTGCCGCTTTCCCCAGCAACATTTGTGGCACAGGAGAATTGGCAACGGCCGGATTATGCAAATTGAGCACGTTGCTTGAAGCAACGGTGAACAGGACATACGAGATAAGCAGCAGAAGCAAAGAAAGAAACATACCACGTGGTATCAGCCGGATGTTGGCGATCTCCTCCGAAAGCGGTGTGACCCATTCAAAGGCTGAGAAGACAAAAACACCAACGGCCACAGCATTGATCAAATCGCCAGGATGACTGAATGCGTCAAAGGGCATACGTAACCGAAAACTGTGTTCGCTCAAGGCAATCAACGAGATAACAACGGCTACCGCAAGTAGCGTATAGGTTGCAACGTCTTGGAGCAGACCAGCAATTTTGATGCCGCGCAGATTGACGCCCATCGCCAGACCAAGCAAGGCTAAAATCCAGATAAGCGAGGCCCAACTGGGTAGCCCAAACGCGTAGGTAATAGCACTGCCCACGATATAACTATCGGCGGCAATGACCGCAACAATGGTGAGCATGTAGCCAAAGGTGATGATGAGCGAGAAGTTGTCGTTGAAGGCTTCTTTGATGTACTGGCGAATAGCCGAGGCTGATGGATAGAGCGCGTTCAATTCGGAGAAACACAGGGCGGCTAAATATGCCAGCAGACCCGCAATCACAATAGCGATCCAGCCAGAGTCGCCGCCCAACGTCGATGCTAGCTGAATGCAGCCCAGTAAACTTACGGCAGCATAGGCTAATCCTGTGCTTGTCGAAACAACTGTACGAAATGTTAGGACACGACGCAGCTCAACAGGTGTACGCATGGAACACATCCTTGGGTAGGGGCGCAGTGCATTGCGCCCATCAAACAATAATTTATGATGTTTTTTGCTTTTGGACTTCCAAATAGATCATCAACGACATGGCGTCGAGTCGCATCACATTATCTTGAGAACCCTGTGTTTTGATGGAGCCTTGCATATAATTTGACGCGGGGTTGGCATCGCACCAGAAAATATCTGTCAAATCCTCGCTACTACCTCTAACGATCAAGTCTGGTTTATCGTAGACTCCATCATGCACCGTCGTCTTTAAATCCTTAATGACCATCGTAAAGCCAGCGTTGATGTCAACGGCTTCCACGTAGATCACACAATTCCAGTTGCGTAGTGAGCGTACCACACGTTCGCTTTTCTGCGCTTGTTGCACATAATCGTCAAGTGCCTCACGCAGTTCTTCACGCGTCGCCATGTTTGGTTTCTCCTTTTGTTTGTAATAACCGATTATCCTGTTTCACAAATTGGTACGGATAGGTGTAGGGACCGATTGATCGCGTCCTCGTGGCAACCCACCGCCGACAAGGACGCGATCAATCGGTCCCTACAATGGATGTATCCGCATTATTTCATCAAACTGCATTATCACGTCCAAAGACGGTCGGCAATGACCAACATAACAGGGATTGGTGACATTCCAACGTCCCCCAACATGGTTAACTGCCAACAGGGACGCGGACGCGATGAATCGGTCCCTACCTGGACGCAATAATCTCGTTCGCAACACGCACACCTGATTGGATGGCACCATCCATGTAGCCATTCCAAACCGTCGCGGTCTCCGTACCTGCCCAATAAATACGGCCTATGGGTGTTCGCAATGCCTCGCCGTAGATTCTTAATACGCCAGGAGGCATATAGCCAGCGTAACAGCCGCGTGAATACTCCTCTTCAGCCCAATTTTGTTCGACGTATGCATAGGGCTGCGCGGCTTTCTCGCCGAAGTAGCGCACCATACACGCGATAACCTCTGCTCGGCGTTCTTCCAGGCTACGTTGGCCCCATATGCGTCCATCATCGCCTTCAATAAAACCTAACAGTATCCCCGGTGTCCCACTTTCGGGCGAATTGTCGAACGTGATACGGACAGGTCCGCTATCGCTTCCGACCTGTCCCGATAAGCCTTCGTCACGCCAGAAAGCCGTTTCATAACAGCAATGCACCTTGATAACCGTCCCCATCGGCATGCGCTGTGTAAGTTGGTCGCGCATCGCAGGTAGCTTTGGTCGATAGCGTATACGACCTGCCAATGTAGGAGGAATAGCGACAACAACATGCTGAGCGATCACAATCAGAGCATCACTTTCTACACGAACGCCGTGTTCGTCCTGCATAATTGTATGAACAGGCGCGTTCAACACAAGCCGCTCTCCAAGCGGTTGCGCCATCTTTGTGGAAAGCTGTTGTGTGCCGCCTGAGAAACGTCGCTCCTGTGCTCCGCGCGCGACGCTGGCAAGCTCGTTGAGGCTGCCACCGGAGTGTACATAAAAGAGAAAGTGCAAAAAAGAGAGGTCATGGGGTTCACAGGAAAATATAGCTTGTACCACCAATGTCAACCATGTACGAACATCTTCTGATGCTATATTGGCCTTACTCCATGAGCCAACCGTCTGTGCATCCCACTCAGCGGCCTTTTCTGCCGTCCACGGCGCGTCAAGGGGAACCTCTTGTGCTAAGAGATTGAGTTCGAGCAGCAACTCAACTGTCTCCATCGTCACAGCAGGGTCACGCATAGAGATAGCACCGGCATACACAAAGTGTTGTCCTTGATAGTGCTCAATATTGTTTCCTGCATCGTAAGTGTTGAATGTCTTCACTTCCAACTCTTCGGCTAGCGCGAGCAAACGGTGCTGATTTGGTCCCACCCATTGTGCGCCTTGATCTACGAAGGTTCCGTCGGGTAGACTAACTGTATATGTGCGTCCACCAACACGGTCACGCGCCTCCAAGACAATAACCGTAAGCCCTGCTACTATAAGTTCACGTGCAGCAGTCAAACCCGCGAGGCCAGCGCCAACAACAACAACATCGGCCTGAAGGCTCTGTTTATTTTCTTGCTGGTACGACAAAGAATTGCTCATAGGGGAATTGCCTCCTTTCTTAAATAAGAGTGATAATTTTAGGGAAGCTAAAAAAAATAGGTCGGTTGTCACATGGTTTTTGTCTCTCTTTGCGCTATGATATGACATACAGGATAAGAACACAACGATTGTACAGGGGTTTCGTTGCCGTAAGAACATTTTGATGCCTATACCAGAGAGGACACACATTCCATGTCCACGCATACGGACCAGCAAGCTAAAGATGCTCCACTTACACAACAAGATGGTCAGCAACAGTCAACGGATGTCGCAAGTTTTCGACGTGTCCTCAAAAATCGGAATTTTTTGTTGTTATGGTTGGCACAACTTACATCATTAACGGTGCTGAATGCGGTAAACTTTGGCGTGGTCCTGCTGATTACTGAGTTGACGCATTCGGTGTTCATGGTGGGCTTGGCAATTATCTCATTTACGCTACCTGCAATTCCTTTTGGCGCGGTTGCTGGCTCGATTGTCGATCACCTGGATAAACGGCTCGTGTTGTGGGTGACAAACCTGCTCCGTATGGGAACGATGGTCTTGATTGTTGTTTCTCTCTTGATGAACCGTGATAGTATCTGGCCTTTGTACGTGCTTTCCTATTTGACTGCGCTGATTGGACAATTCTTTATTCCTGCTGAAGGGTCATCCATTCCTATACTGGTTGGCGAGAATGATTTATTGCCTGCCCTCTCGCTATTCAATATCTCCATTACCGTATCACAGGCACTTGGCTTTTTACTGCTTGGTCGCGTGGTAGCTACCCTCTTTCCGCCGTTTACTCTCTTTGCTCTGCATGTGGAGTCTATCGACATGCTGTTTGTCGTGAGTGCTCTGCTGTATGTGGTCTGTGCCGTATTGATTCTGCTTATTCCTCCACATGCGTTTCACGAACAGCATGCCGATGTCCATTTTGGCAAGGGGGGAACGCGTATGGATCTGGGCCAGACTTTTCGGACGCTGTGGCATGATACCGTTGAGGGCTGGCATACGATTCGTATTGACCCCTTACTGTTTTATGCCGTTGTGCAACTCTCGGTTATTGGCGTTATCATGCTACTGATCGGGGAACTCGCAGGAACCTTTGTGCAACAGGTATTGCACAGACCACCGGCCGATATGTCGCTTATTCTTGCTCCGGCCGCAGTTGGACTTATTGGTGCTTCGGTCCTTATGCCACGCTTCGCAAAACGCATCAGTACACTTCGTCTCACCACGTTTGGCTTTATCGTGCTTGCACTTGGTTTTGTCGCACTGCCAGCCTCTGAATGGGTCGCGTCTCTGATTGACCCACGACATGGAGTAGAGTCGCCACTTCTGGTCGCGATAATTGTGGTGCTTGTGCTTATACTTGGAGCTGCAATTGCTATCGTCAACATTCCGACGCAGACGATGATGCAGGAACGCGCCCCAGAGGAGAGTCGCGCACGTGTGCTGGCCTTTCAGTCGATGCTATATAGTGTCGGCTCTATCCCCGTATTGCTCTTCGCTGGCGTTTTCGCGCAATTCATCGGCTTCAATCAACTTATTGGACTGCTTGCGGTTAGTTTATTGCTGTTCGCATGGTGGGGCGTGTGGTATGTGCGGAAGCACAAGCAGGAGGAGAGAAGCCTTCGCTTGACATAGCACAATCCCCCTTCGTATACTTCTAGGTAACTTATGCCTTATGTCAATTGTAACAAAAGTTACGCTGTCTGATGAGCGCGTGAATTCTCGTTGGACCCCTTCCCACAACGAGGAACATGCGCTTCGTCACAAAGGAGATTGTGCCTTGAGCAAAATCGTTGGTCGTTCGTCGTCCAAAGCGGGACCGTGGACGCTCACCACTGAACGTATCGCCATCGCGGGCGTACTCGCGGCAATCACCGTTATCCTGGGCATCGTCCCTTTTCTTGGCTTTATTCCTTTGCCAACCGCTATTGGCAACGCAACCACCGAGCACATCCCGACGATTCTTGGCGGCGTGATTGCGGGTCCTATCGTAGGTATCTTCACAGGCTTAATATTTGGCTTACTGAGTTTTTTTCGTGCCACTCAACCATTCTTTAAGGACCCAACGGTCGCTGTTCTGCCGCGCATCTTTATTGGGTTGACCGCCTGGGCAACCTTTGCCGCTTTACGCAGAACTAATCGTGACCTCGCCGCAGCGGCAGCAGGCTTCGTCGGTTCAGCAACCAACACGGTCCTTGTGGTGAGTGCGCTCATTCTACGTGGCTACTTTCGGCCAGAGGTTATCATTCCGCTTGTGCTTGTCCAGGCCACGTTTGAAGCTATTGTTGCCGCTATCCTGATTGTGGTTTTAGCCCGTGTCTTTTACATCATCGAGGCTCGTGTGGTTCGCGCTCCCGATACGAAACCACGTAACGAGCTACCCTACTAGCCATGCTCGAACTACAAAACGTCACCTTTAACTATAGCGCGCAGGGGGAACAAGACACTCCCCCTGCGCTTCAGCATGTCAATTTACGTATCAACGAAGGCGAAACAATAGCTGTCATTGGACAAAATGGTTCGGGAAAAAGTACGCTGACTAAGCTGCTGGCAGCTATTCTCGAACCCACAAGCGGTTCTATTCTTGTCGATGGCCTGGACACGACAGCGAATGGCGAGGACCTGTGGACAATTCGGCAACGCGTAGGCGTCGTGTTTCAAAATCCAGATGACCAACTGGTTGCCAGTACAGTGCTTGACGATATCGCCTTTGGACCTGAAAATATTGGTCTGCCGCGTTTTGAAATTCAGGAGCGAGTACAGGAAGCTATTGCTCTGCTTGGCCTTGAAGCCTATAGACAGATGTCCATCAACGAATTATCGGTAGGGCAAAAGCAACGGGTCGCTGTCGCTGGTGTGCTGGCGATGCGTCCACGCTACCTTGTGTTGGATGAACCAACAACGATGATTTCGGGTAAGACAGCGCAACATCTATTAGCAACGGTACAGCGTCTCGCCCACGAACGGGGCATTACGGTTATCCACATCACGCACTATATGCACGAAGTCACCAGCTTTGACCGCGTACTTGTGATGAATGCTGGACATATTCTTATGGACGACACGCCTACAGCAATCTTTGCTCGTGCTGAGGAATTGCAAGCCATAGGGCTTGACGTGCCGATGGTAACGCACCTCGGTCAACGACTTCATGCACAAGGTTGGGGCAAGCCACAAGAGGTGATACTGTCCGTCGAACACTTGCGCGATAGTATGCGTGAGACACTTGTTCCTGCCGCGATTGAACAGAACACACAAAGTGTATTTACCTCTGTTCCTTCTCTTGTCCAACCCTCTGTCTTTGAACTGCACAATGTCTCCTATACCTACCTGCGCGATACTCCTTTGGCACAAAACGCATTACATGACCTATCGCTTACGATTGCAAAAGGACACACAACGGCGTTGGTGGGGGCGACCAACGCGGGAAAATCGACTGTTATAGACTTGCTGGCTTGCTTGATACAGCCGACGACAGGCAAGGTCTTGTTTGAGGGGAAGGATACAAAAGACGCCTCGTTCAAAATAGAGCAACTCCGTTCGCGTGTTGGCGTGGTGTTTCAATCGCCGGAGTCGCAGATATTTGAGGAGACGGTCGGCAAGGATGTCTCGTTTGGCTTGCGCCGCAAAAATGTGCCATTCGCGGAATCGCGTCGCCTCGTGCAGGAGTCGCTTGAGGCCGTGGGATTGTCATATGAGGATTTTCGTTCGCGCTACACTTATGCCTTAAGCGGTGGACAAAAACGCCGCGTTGCTATCGCTGGTGTTCTTGCGCTTCAGCCACAGGTAATTCTTTTCGATGAGCCAATGGCAGGCTTAGACCCACGTGGACGCCATGAACTGCTGCAACTGATTGCAACGCTTAAGCAACGTACAGACCTCACGATCATCTATGTGTCTAGTAGCCTGGAAGATGTGATTGAAATAGCCGACACCATTCATGTTCTCGATCAGGGTCGGCTTATCCTGAGTGGTACACCACGCGAAATACTTGCTCACGCCAGCGAGTTACAGACGTTGGATATCACGCTACCAGAGGCAACGCGAATCGCACTAACGATGCAAACGGCGTTTCCAACGATGCATGTAGATGTGCTTAACCTTACAGAATTGGAAGAGGAATTTAGCCACAAAGAGACGACGGTATGATACAGCTTACACGCGACATCACCTTTGGACAATATATTAACAATAGCTCTGTCCTGGCACGCATGGACCCACGCACAAAATTATTCTGTGCGATAGTGCTGATTGTCTTTATAACAATCGTTAGCAGCTTTATTGCATTTATCGCATGCTTGTTATTCTGTGTGCTGGTGCAAAGGGTATCGCGTTTGCCGGTCATGTATGTGCTACGTGGCCTTCGACCGTTTATTCCCTTCATTCTTTTCTTTTTTTGTGTAACTGTGCTTTTTTATCCGGCTCCCGTGCATACAACCTATCTATGGCAGTGGGGTATTTTCTCATTCTCATGGAGTGGTGTGCTTAGCGCGGTCTTGGGCATCGTGCGCCTGTTTTTTCTGTACTACGCGACCTCGATGCTCACCTTTACCACGTCGCTAGTAGACTTGACGAGCGGTATGCAAGCGTTGTTTGCGCCACTGCAAAGAATTGGCGTACCTGTGAACGCGTTTATTATGATGCTGGTGATTGCCTTCAAATTCGTGCCCATCTTCATCGCGGAGATAGAACGCTTGCTAAAGGCACAAACGGCTCGTGGTGTACGCTTCGATGAGGGAAATTTCATTCAGCGCACACTTAAACTCGCGCCACTGTTCGTGCCATTATTTGTAAGCGGTTTTAAACGTGCTCAGGTTCTAAGCGTGGCAATGGATGCCCGTTGCTTCGGAAGTCGTCCAGGATGGAAACGCAGTACACTACGCAAACTCACGTTTGAACGTTTTGATGCCCTCGCGCTTGTGGCTACACTGCTAACATGTGGCGTGATGCTGGCTATCAATATCTTTGTACGATTTTAAAAGGGTACTCGCAATCTTCCAACCTTGATGTGATGAATTCGTAGGGACCACATTGATGGCGTCCGAGGCGCAATTCATTGCGCGAGTTCCTTGGTGTCAAGCGTGATCGTGAGTATCTCGCGCAAGAATGGGTGTAAGAGGACTGCACATTGCTTCGCTCGTGCAGTGGACGTCATCAATGTGGTCCCTACGAATTCATCAATCGAAGATTGCAGTCTACTACCAAACTCTATCACCTGCGCTATACAACGCTGGAGACGGCACCCATCTTTTGGCCTCCTTTTGTGGTACCATATGTACACAGTTTGTTTCATTTGAGCGAAAGAGTTTATACAGAGAAATGCTCTCTTTGCAGTACCTTCTCTCCTGCTGTCTTTACATTCCAAAGGAATGTAAAGACAGCAGGGTATACATACCTGTTTGTTGCTAGAAAGGGTTTATAACGATGCTGCTTGAGGCGGACATTCGGAAAATGCTTGTCAATGGCGACCAATGGGCCGCTTGGCGCGGATATCAGTTTCCTATCAGCGACTCCTACGTCTCTATCTGGACACCCATTGGTACTGAAATGCATTGGAAGCCCGGTACATGGCTCTCGCATAAACACCAGATCACCTATCTCTTTTCCGACGAATGGTACACCATTCATATTGGATATCATCCCGATGGTTCGTTCGCCAGTGGTTACTGCGATGTCGTGCTTCCTACGCCAAACTATAGTAGTACCTCAACGGACCTTGCCTATATCGACCTGTACATCAATGTGGTTGTGCGTGAAGATGGCAGTGTCTACACCAAAGACCAGGAAGTTTTCGACCGTGCGGCCCTGCGTTATCCTATCGTTGAGCAGTCGCGCAAGAAATCTTTTGAAGTGCTTGATTGGCTTGAAGCGCATGCGAAAACCTGGACTGGCCCTTTCGCCGTAATGCCCAAACAGCTTCCGCGCACCGATTTTGAGAAACTCAACATCGAGCAAATACGCGAGATCATGCATGCTTCCTAAAACACTACAACACGAGCTAATACAACACGGTATCAGCGTTTTCGATGAAATTGGATTGCGACAAGCTTTAGAGCAACGGGCCGAAACCTACACTCTGATACGGCTCGCCCCCTGGCCCGCTCGACGCTGGAAATGCCAGTACCGCCTTATGCTAGGCGATGCCATGTACGATGCCCAAAGCCCTGCCGAAGCTTACGCCCTAGCATTGCTTGCCCTGATAAAACAAACCGATGTAGTGTCCTAATTACGTTTGTTTCGTAGGGACCCCTTTATTGAAGGATCTCGCGCAATGAATTGCGCTTCGGACGCCATAAATGTGGTCCCTACGAAACAAATAATTCCTACAATATCTTGTTCATTTGCGTTATTCTATTTGCAACGTTCAGCCTAACGCGTGTATGTTTTTTTTCGGCATATGGTGTTATCGTGTTCCCAAATCATCCAATGGGACGTTTAGTATAGTAATGGGGAAGAACAAAAACGGCTGTTACTCATTGCACCCTCCCCATTACGAAAAAAAACGTCTCGGAAACGAAAGGGACTCATTTATATGCAGCGTACAATGTGCAAAGGCAAAATTCATCGCGCCACCGTTACACAAGCCAACTTGAACTATATCGGTAGCATCACCATTGACCAGGATTTACTGGAAGCCTCAGACATTTATCCTTATGAGAAGGTTCAGGTTGTCAATGTGAGCAACGGATCACGTCTCGAAACCTATGCTATCGCAGGTGCTCGTGGTTCCGGCGTCATCTGTCTCAATGGTGCGGCGGCACGTTTGAATTCGGAAGGCGACATTGTTATCATCATCAGCTATGGACAATACAACGAAGAGGAAATTCGTGCGCTCGTCCCTCATGTTGTCTTCGTTGACGAGAATAATGCTATCACCGAGAAAAAAGAAGTACCCTTGATAGAAATGTTGCCTGAATTGCCAGCACCAGCATTCAGCGAAGTTGAAATGATGTACTCCTAAACTTCGCAGCAATCTTTCATTCGGCCTAAATGGTTGAATGAAGTTTTGCTTCCCCTCTCCCTATCAAACGTTTGATAGGTTATAAATCTACCCACCCCTTCGATACACTTCCAACATATTCATCACCTTTTCCCCTCACAAATGCCAAAGAGGGTTGAAGAGCATTTTTGCGTTCTTTGAAGATGTGCGTTGCAGAGAAGGTGTGATAGAATCAGACCCGTACAGGTTTGTTAGATCATGTAATTGATTTATGGGAGAGGACGATTATAAACAAACGCAACAAACAAGAGAAACCAATAAAGCCACCGCTTATACCAAAGCAGGGGCTTGAAAAAGGCTTGTCGGATAGCACAATCCAGGATTATGCGCGTTATACGCAACTGGCCCTGTCACTTGACGATTTCACGGAGCAAGAGGCACAGCATGTTTCGTTCGACCAGCTTGTTTTGCAGAATGTTGTCCTGAGCAAGACACACTTCAAAAAAGTGCAGTGGCTTGATAGTCGCTTGCTGGTATGCGATCTGGCGAATGCCGAATGGACGGAGGCCACGCTTTCACGCGTCGAGTTGCTTGGTTGTCACCTGACAGGTTTTCAAAGCGGCGAAGCACTATTTCAGGATGTACTCCTCAAAGAATGCCGTTGTAGTTTCGCGCAGTTTCCACTGACAAAATTTAAGAGTGTACGCTTTGAGGACTGTGATTTGAGCGAGGCAAACTTTTTTGAGGCAGACCTTTCCGGCGTCACCTTTTTGCATTGCGATCTGAGCATGGCAGATTTCTCAAAAGCAAAACTCGTCGGTGCCGATTTACGTGGCTCAAAAATTGACGGTATGCGTATCGGTCCCAGCGAACTTAGAGGTGCTACTATTGATCCCACACAAGCTGTAGCCTTCGTGCGCGGCATGGGTATCAAGGTGGATATTCTTTCCGAACGCGGAATAGGATAAGGAGGGATACTTATCCTATTCCAACCTAAGCCTACCAGGAGCAGGAAAACGAGCGTTGAGAGGATACCGAGCACACCAAAGACTGGCATACGAGCATCACCAATCTCATGAATATGCCCCATTACATCTGCTATGTTTGCATCACTACTCATTGCAAGCGCACGTCGTCCAATAACAGCAAAAAACATATTGGTACCGTAAACAACTCCTGTACTCAAAAGTGCTAGACCGAGCACAAAACTAATGGCAAGCATAAACAACTGCGAATTTATGTCAGACCTCGCTAGATGATGCTTGACATAGTTGGAGAATGACAATAGCACCATTCACTTACGAAAATGCTCGTCTGTAGTGTGCGATCAATGGGTCCTATGGCAAAATGGAACAGAAAAGTGGCTGAGGCTCTGGACAGACTTCGAGAGCCTCAACCAACCACTTTTCTGTTCCATTTTGCCAACCCCTAGGACGACGTGTTGATGAACTCTTTGGTGACCCATTGTGCGACATTTTGGGGATAGGGAGCGGTCAATCCCAGGATGATATGCTGGAAGCCAGCGTCGATGGCTCCAGCGATTGAGTTCCGGGTGGTGCTGGGGTGATCGTAAGAGATTGGCAGGTAGATGGATCGGGTGATCGAGGCGGGATCGCGACCGTTCTCGGCGCAGATGCGGTCCAGGAGAGCACTTCGACTGATGGCGTCATCAATGTCGTCTCCAGGGATGTTCCATAGGTCGGCATGCTCGGCGACCACGCGTAGCGTCGCGGTCGAGCGTCCGCCGATCAGTATTGGCGGATGAGGGTGTTGGACGGGTTTGGGGTTGCAGATCGCGCCAGTGAGGTGGAGGTAGGTGCCATCGAAGTCGAACGGTTCCGCCTCGGTCCACAGCCGCCGGATGACTGTGCATGCTTCGGCAAGATCTCCGACCGAATGGGTGAAGTCGTGGTAGGGCAGGCCATTTGCCTCGTACTCACGCCGTGCTATAGGGAGGTTTGGTCGTGAGCCTGCGCCGATGCCAAAGTCGAGCCGCCCGTCGGAGACGACGTCAACCGTTGCAGCAATCTTCGCCAACATCGCGGGCGGGCGAAAGCGGTTGCTCGTCACGAGCAGCCCAAGGCGCAGTCGTTCGGTTTGCGCGGCGAGGGCTGAGAGCAGTGTCCAGCCCTCGAAGATCGGTCCATTCCGGTCGCCGGCAATCGGCATGAGGTGGTCAAACAGCCAGGCATGCTCGATCTCTGGGATGGTGTCGGCCTCTCGCCAGACGCGCAGAATGTCGCGATAGCTGACCTGCTGTTGAGATGTCATAATCCCGAAACGCGGTCCGGTCGTGTGTGCATTCATACCCATGTCCGTCATCGCTCTGTCTGATGTGTTCATAGATGGTATTCCTCCATGATATACTAGTATCGAAGTAGTGTTCCAATACTATTATACGGAACAATGTTCCTTTTTGTCAAGTTCTTGTGTGAGGGAGGGAATGAAGCGATGACCACCATCGACGAGGGAGTGGGGCAACCAGCCCGGAAGATTCGGGCCGACGCGCAGCGGAACGAGCAGGCTTTGCTCACCGCCGCCGCTGCCGTGTTCGTCACTTCAGGTGTTGATGCGCCAGTACGTGACATCGCGGCGGCGGCTGGTGTCGGGATGGGGACGATATACCGCCACTTCCCGACGCGAGCGGATCTCATTGTTGCCGTGTACCGTCATCAGGTCGAGGCTTGCGCCGAGGCTGGTCCGGTCCTGCTGGCGAATAGTGGCTCGCCGCATGCTGCCCTTGGTCAGTGGGTCAACCTCTTCGTTGATTTCCTGGTCACGAAGCATGGACTCGCTGAGGTCCTGCAACCAGATAGTGCTGGCTTCGCCTCGCTGCATGCCTACTTCCTTGACCGCCTCGTGCCCGTGTGCGCTCAGTTGCTTGCCGCCGCCACGGAAGCTGGCGAGATCAGCACCGATAGTGATGCCCTCGAACTCATGTATGGCATCGGCAACCTCTGCATTGGTGCCGACAACAATCCTCGTTACGATGCCCGCCGCATGGTCAAGCTCCTCATCGCGGGCCTTCTCCAATCGCGTTCGACCTGATACTGCTGATCCAGGGAAGGAGCATCTAGAGCACATCGAGAAGGTTGGTCAATTTCGTGTACAATGGGGCCTGTTCCGCTGCGCCACAGGTCCCATTGATCGCGCACACAGACGAGCATTTTCGCAAGCGAATGCTGCTATTGTCATTCTCCAACTACGTCAAGCATCATCTGGCGAGGTCTGTTCTGTTCACGCGTTTTGTCGGGCCTGATTTATCACACCCTGAAAAGGTCTTCAGTTAACAAGTTTTTTTGCAAGGTATGGTAACAATATGTTAAGCATCCCTTAGGTCGGTTTCAATGTCAAGAGGTTGATAGTGAGAAAATGATACAATGCATGCATGCGAATCACTTCACTACAAACACAAACAACTGACAAGGAGCGCGTCAGCGTTTTTGTTGATGACCACTTTTTGCTGGGTGTTAATGCAATGATTGTGCTCCAAATGGGCCTAAAGGTTGGACAGACGCTCACGTCAGAGCAAGTTGTACAGTTGCGTAGCGAAGAACTGTTGCAACAGGCCGTTGACCGTGCCCTCAATTTTCTCTCTTTTCGTCCGCGTAGCCGCGAAGAGGTACGCCGTTACCTCAAGAAAAAAGAGACGCCGCCCGAACTTATTGACGCCGTACTTGAACGCTTGGATAGGCTTGATTTTGTCAATGACCGCGACTTTGCCTCGTTTTGGATTCAGTCACGTGAACAGTTTAACCCACGCGGCTCCAATGTCCTCAAAAACGAGTTACGGATGAAGGGTGTAGATCGTGAAGTTGTTGACGAACTAGTTAGCGACGACAAAGACGAGGAACGGGCACTGGTCGCAGGCCGCAAAAAGGCTGCATCGCTTGTGCGCTTGCCCGATATGGACTACAAAACATTTCGCACGCGCCTCGGCTCCTTCCTGCAACGCCGTGGCTTTGGCTTCGGCGTGACTACGCATACCGTCAAGGCACTGTGGGAAGAATTGAAAGAGGAATAATTGTAGGGACCGATTGATCGCGTCCTCGTGGCAATCCACCACCGACGAGGACGCGATCAATCGGTCCCTACAAAACATTTTGTAATAAGGAGAGAACATGGTCGCATTATCCATTATGATTGAGGGGCAGGACGGTTTGACGTGGCCCCGTTGGAAACGCTTGGTTGCCGAGGTCGAGTCGCTCGGCTTCACGGGCTTATTTCGCTCCGACCACTTTACAAATCCAGAACCGCCAGACAAAGATTCGCTGGAAATGATTGTCTCGTTTTCATATCTCTCGGACCGCACACAGCGTATCCACTTTGGACCGCTGGTCTCGCCTATCTCCTTTCGCAATCCCATGCTTTTGGCGCGTCAGGCTGCGGCGATAGACGATTTGAGCAATGGACGTATGATATTGGGTGTTGGTGCGGGTTGGCAAGAGCGTGAACACACGCTCTTCGGCTTTGAACTCGGCGATATCCCTACCCGTATGGCTCGTCTGGAAGAAGGACTGGAGGTTGTTACACGCTTGCTTCGTAGTGATGAACCAGTCACCTTCGAGGGCAAATTCTTTCAGTTACGTGGTGCAACGCTTTTACCACGTCCGCAGCGTTCCGGTGGGCCACAGATTTTGATCGGGGGCAACGGCGTCAAGCGCACACTTCCGCTTGCCGCACGCTATGCCGATATCTGGAATGGAGTCTTTCTCACACCCGAAAAATTTCGTGAAAATAATGCAATCCTTGATGGTTTATTGCAAAAGGCAGGACGTAAACCAGGCGATGTCAAACGCACAATGATGCATTCCGCGACATTTGGCAGTGACACCCCATTGACGCCAGATGCGCTTGTTCAACACATCAAAGCGTATGAAGAGGCCGGTGTAGAGGAGCTAATGCTGCAATGGTTCGGTATGGATGATATTGATGGGCTACGCGCATTTGCTGAAAACGTACTACACATCTAAAGGTAGTGGATGGAGGATAACGGCGGTACCACCATTATCCTCCATCCACTACCTTTATAAAGCTTCCACACGCAACAGCACATCACCTTTTTGTACAACGTCGCCACTGGTGGCGACCATTGCGACCACGCGGCCCGATACATCGGCCTGAATCTCGTTAAAAACCTTCATTGCCTCGACAAGCGCGACAATTTGTCCGACTCGCACAATGTCACCAACGCCAGCAAATGGTGGCGAGGTTGGTGAGGCCGCTGAGTAATAGACACCTGTTAATGGAGCTGCTATTGCAATGCTCTTGTCAACTTTGACTGGTGAGTTAAGGACTGGTTGCGCTACCGCTCCATTTTGTCCATTCTGTATTCCACTCATTACTTGCGGTTGGGGAGCGGATGAGACCATAACCATGCCAGGGGTACGGCGAATGATAATCTCCGTTCCCGCCTCTGTTAATTCCAGTTCGCCAATTGTGCTACCTTCGAGGACCTGAATGATTGCCTCGACACGCTCTAGCCACGATGTCTTCTCTACGTCCATGCTTTACACACTTACCCTAGTAGTAGGGACCACATTGATGGCGTCCGAGGCGCAATTCATTGCGCGAGTTTCTGTGTCAAGCGTCATGGAGAGGACCTCGCCCAATGAATTGGGCGGGGACGCCATCAATGTGGTCCCTACGAAATTATTAAATTAAGATTGGTACAGTCCTATGCTGTGTAGCGTTTGAAAATCAAGCAGGTGTTATGTCCACCAAAGCCCATCGACGTTCCCATCGCGGTATCGACATTGACGCGCCGTGCCTCGTTTGGCACGTAGTCAAGGTCACACTCTGGGTCTGGATGATGCAGGTTAATTGTGGGCGGAACAATGCCTGTCAGGATCGACTGAATGGCAACAACCGCGCCAACCGCGCCAGCCGCGCCCAGCGTATGACCAATCATCGACTTGGTACCACTGATTGGCATTTTCCACGCGTGTTCACCAAACACGGTTTTTACAGCCTGTGTCTCTGTACGATCATTAAACGGTGTCGATGTAGCATGGGCGTTGTAATAGTCAATCTGATGAGGTTGCAGATCCGCTTTCTGCAAGGCGCGTCTAATCGCACGTACTAGACCTGTACCACCAGGAGCAGGCTCGGTGATATGATGAGCGTCACCCGTTGAGCCATAACCTACCATTTCCGCGAGAATGTTCGCGCCACGTGCTTTGGCGAAATCTAAATCTTCCAGGATCAGCATTGCTGAGCCTTCGCCCATCACGAAGCCATCGCGTGTCGCGTCAAAGGGACGACTGGCACCCTGTGGATTGTCGTTAAGTCTTGACAGGGCATGCATATTATCAAAGGCACCCATCGCAATTGGCGTCACCGCTTTTTCAGAGCCACCCGCGATCATCGCCTTTGCGTCGCCACGTCGAATGGTTTCCCATGCCTCACCAATCGTGTTGCCACTGGTCGCGCAGGCCGAGACCGCCGCCCAGTTTGGGCCACGCGCACCCGTGAGAATGGAGACGATGCCAGGAGCACCATCAACAATCATCATGTTGATAAAGAAGGGACTGATGCGGTCTGGCCCTCGATCATGCAAAATCGTAAACTGTTCGTGCAGCGTGACCAGACCACCGATACCACTACCGATGTAGACGCCGATGTCGTCTGCGTTCTCATCGGTGATTTCGAGTTTGGCTTGTGCTAATGCTTGTTTGCTTGTCGCAATCGCCATCTGTTCGTAGGGATCGTTGCGACGCGCCTCTTTACGGTCTATATATGGTAAAGGGTCGAAGTTTTTGACCTCGCCAGCAAAGTGAACACGAAACTTACTCGTATCATAGCCAGTAATTTCACCCACGCCCGATTTTCCCTGGCACAGCGCATCCCATGATGATGCCAGGTCGTGCCCCACAGAGGTCACAAGCCCAATTCCAGTTACAACAACGCGAGACATAATCTGGTTCCTCCTTATATATGCTCATAATAATTCGATGTGTGTCTCCCCTAATTGGTGCATCCACCAAATATACAGGGTCTCGGTAGGGGCAGCAATTCATTGCGCCCGACCGCACCAGCGAAGCGAGGTGCGGTCTTTCCCCGGCATCATCGGAGAGACTAGACATTGCTACGCTCGTCCAGGGGCGCAATGAATTGCTGCCCCTACTGAGAATCGCTTGCCCTTCATATTTACTGGATGCACCACTAATGCAATTCTGCCAAATGAATAAGTTATGTTATATCCCCAACGAGGCCGCTTCTTCCTGTATAAATCGTGTATATGCTTCACCGCTGAGAAAGGTGGGATGTTTTAGCAGACGTTGATGGAACGGAATTGTAGTCGTCAAGCCTTCAATAACGTACTCATCGAGTGCGCGTTGCATCCGTGCAATAGCATCATCGCGTGTATCAGCCCACACAATCAGTTTTGATAGCAGTGAGTCATAGTGCGGCGGCACTTGGTAGCCAGCGTATAGGTGACTATCGACGCGTACCCCAGGTCCTCCCGGTGGCAGATAGCGTTCAACCGTCCCCGTTTGCGGACGAAAGTCGTTGTCGGCATCTTCCGCCGTGATGCGGCACTCGATGGCGTGACCACGAAACTGTACCGAGTCTTGCTTGAGTTGTAGACGCATCCCTGATGCGATACGTATCTGCTCCTTCACAAGGTCGATGCTCGTCACCATCTCGGTAACAGGATGCTCAACCTGTAGACGTGTGTTCATCTCCATAAAATAGAAGCGATTTTGCTCATCTACAAGGAACTCCAGCGTACCAGCGTTACGGTAGCCCACCTTCTGTACGGCTCGAATTGCTCTTGTACCAATGTCATCACGTACTTTGCGCGGTAACAAAGGACTCGGCGACTCTTCCAGCACCTTCTGGTTGCGCCGCTGACAGGAGCAATTGCGCTCACCAAGATGGATACCGTTACCGTGATGGTCTACGAGCACCTGAATCTCGATATGCTTGGCCCGTTCCAGGTAGCGTTCAAAGTAGATGCCATCGTCGCGAAAGGCCTCGCGTACTTCGTTCTGTGCAACTGTAAAGACACGTTCTAGCTCGTCGGGTCGTTTCACAAGACGAATACCGCGCCCACCACCGCCAGCAACCGCCTTGAGCATTAAGGGGTAGCCAATATCTTTCGCGGCATCCTGTGCCTCGGCAACGGTCCGTAACACTGGAGTGCCCGGCAACATTGGCAGACCAGCCTTCGCCATTGCCTGACGCGCCGATACCTTGTCGCCCATCACTGCCATAACAGGTGCCGATGGCCCGATAAAGGTTACATCGACATCCGCGCATATCTCGGCGAAGCTTGTATTTTCCGATAGAAAACCATAGCCTGGGTGAATGGCCTCAGCATTAGAGATAAGAGCGGCACTGATAATATTCGGCACATTTAAGTAGCTCTTGCTGCTTGGCCCAGGGCCAATACAAATACGCTCGTCCGCCATGCGTACAGGTAACGAGTCGCGATCAGCCTCCGAATGAGCGATGACGCTGCGAATGCCCATCTCGCGGCAAGCGCGAATAACACGTAGCGCAATCTCGCCACGATTAGCAATCAGAATTTTCCGAAACATACTTCAACATTATAGGACGGACAGGCCGCCCACTCCTCTCCCGTCAGTCCCCTTCATCGAGGGTATCTAGGGAATTATATCACGTCTACATATCTATAGGGAGTATGCCCTTCTGTCGAGGTGATGAATTGGGCGTGGACGCCATGAATGTGGTCCCTACGAATTTATCAAGGTTGACAGACGTGTAGGGACCGATTGATCGCGTCCTCGTCGGCGGGTGCTTGCCACGGGGACGCGATCAATCGGTCCCTACACGTGTTCTTCCAGACGTTTGATGGCGCGTTCCGTTACCTCTAGCCCTGCGCGTAGCGTGGCTTCTTTGTACTCGCGGACAAGCATTTGATATTCCAGCAAACGTGGACGACGTGCTGGACGCATCGCGTATTGCTGACGTGCCCATTCCATATGCGCGAGTTGTTGTAACAAGCTCTCTCTATGATCTTGCAAGTGCCGTAGTGTGGTTTCGTCGGAGGTTTCTCCACAAAAGAAGAGTTTGGTCAGAAAGTCGTCTTTATTGAAACGCTCCGGCACATCCTCCTGCAACCAACGTTCAAGCTCGACTTGACCAGTAGATGTGAGGCGATAGACCTTGCGATTAGGCCGCGTCGTCTGCACCACAATCTCTGACTCAACAAGGTTTGCCTGACTGAGGTGCTTCAACGTCGTATAAATCTGGCTATTGCCTGCGTTCCAGTAACTGGCAAGGGCACGGTCAAAGGCCAACTTAATATCGTAGCCCGTCATCGGATGCGTCCATAGTAGGCCAAGAATAATATAGCGTAGAGTGTTGCGCGAGGTGATATCGCTGACTACCTCTTCATCCACTATCGGAGTTTTCTCTTCTTTTGCAGTAGACATGCTGTATCTCCATAAGGCATTAGTGCTGAATGAATATAAGCACGATTATACCATAGAGTAACCCATCGTATGAATGTGATAACGCATATTGTTAAGGTAGGGACCGATTGATCGCGTCCTCGGTTGCTTGCCAAGAGGACGCGATCAATCGGTCCCTACGATGGATGTATCCGCATTCTTTGCATCAAAGAGCATCATCGGTCCCCACCAAGACCTTCAGAATATTCAGGTGAACTCCTATTTTAGAAGAACGGGTTGTGCATTAACACGTACTCGGAAGAGCGTGTATGGTTTTTGGCGGTAGTCTTGTCCTCCCTGATATTTTGCCTGGCGATGCAGTTGGTTACATGTAAAGTACAGATAACCATCCGTAGCAAGGGACATTGTATCGGGCCATAACATGCGTGTATCATGCGCTATTGTCTCATATTGTCCATCGCTACCACGACGGAGAATAGCATTGTGTTCGTAACTGGTCGCATAGATGCGATTTTCGCTATCACACTCTAGCCCATCCGAGCCAGTGCCCTTTTCTCCCTCATCAACGACGGTCTTCGCTACCTCACTATCGTTGATTGTTCTATCTACCAGTGCATCCACTGAGACGCTATAGAGTTTTCGAGATGCTAGAGGACAGTAATAGAGACGTGTCCCATCAGCACTCAAAGCGATACCATCGGCGGCCATCATGACAGGCTTGGGAGGACCATCCGCTGGCCGCTCCAAAAATGGCTTTCCTTCAACAATAGGCAGGAAGGTAGACAGGCTCTCCGCTTTGGTTGAGGAATGCTCGTGCAGCTTGCGCCAGCTTTCTCCCGAAGCGAGGTCAACCACGATGATAGCATTAGGTCCCTTATCAGCCGAATCCGTGATAAAGGCCATACCCTCCGTTCCACGCCGTAAGTCGAAACGCACGTCGTTCAGATAGGTCGTTGGTAACGCGACATCGGGCGGCAGCAGGATTTTCTTAACGATGGTGTTGCTCTGCAGGTCAACTGCAACAAGCTTAGGTCCACCAAACGATGTTGGCTTGAACTCTGGACTTCCAGTGTCAAGCATCCACAAGCGGTTCAGCGGATCAACGACGACGCTTTGTACCGAGACCAACGCACGGGAAGGGTCATTAGGATCAGTATTATTCGTATCTTGATCGGGATAGGCCGTTGCCTGACCATCCTTAACCTCGGCTACTGTGAAGTCAACCTTATCACCCCATTTGGGAAAGCATACGAAGATGCGTCCCTCATGTGATACCGTAACGCCTGTGGGCATAGGACCACCGACGAAGTAAACAATTGGCTCTATATTGCCTACTGGCTTACTATATGGCACGTCTTGTTCTTGCTGAGTCATAATTCTTGTCTCCTTTCAGTTACTCCCTCAAAGGCACGCAAAAAGATAAAAGAAAGTAACATAGGTAGCGGTCTCCCCTACATGTTCACTTTTTAATTTAGCCTTGACAAAACCTTTCCTTATCTTTTATACTTGCTATATATCAAGCAAGTTAATAATAAAGAAAGAGAGAACAACGTTTATGTCTACATTTGAGGAACTGGGTACACAAAAAGAGGTGCGACTTTCACAAGGGATAGTGCGCTATCGCGAGTGTGGTAGTGGTGAGCCAATAGTTTTTATTCATGGTTTACTTGTCAACGGAGATTTGTGGCGTAAGGTGGTGCCGACGCTTGCTACAACATATCGTTGTATCGTACCAGACCTGCCATTTGGCGCACATTCGCTTGCGCTTAACACAGACGCTGACCTAACTCCTCCTGGCATTGCAAAACTGATTGCGGATTTTCTTGCGGCACTCGACCTCTCATCAGTCACACTGGTTGCCAACGATACTGGTGGAGCGTTTACCCAGATCGCCATTACAGAATATCCTGAGCGTGTAGGTAGATTGGTATTGACCAACTGCGATGCCTACGACAATTTCTTGCCACTCTCGATTCGCGCATTTGAATGGTTTGCCTATGTGCCTGGATTTGTTGCTCTGCTTGGGCAATTGTGTAAATTGAGTGTTGCTCAACAACTGATTATCAAACTCGTGGCGAAGCATCCTATTGATGCTAGGGCGGGCCAGTCCTACATGCAACCAATCACAACCAACAAGGGGGTACAGCGCGATGTAAGAAAACTATTACGTGGCATCTCCACGCGTTATACCAATATCGCCGCGAGCAAGTTTGGCGACTTCAACAAACCTGTCTTGCTCGTCTGGGCAAGCGAAGATTTCCTCTTTACAGTCAAGTACGCGAAACGACTACAACGAGCGTTCCCCCATGCTACCTTACACTATGTAAAGGACTCTTACGCCTTCGTTTCAGAAGATCAACCAGAGCAACTAACGCAACACATCGAGACGTTTATGAATGCGTCTGTTCGTCAACATTGATGAACGTAGTAGACCTATCTTCGATTGACGGTTTTCGTAGGGACCACATTGATCAAGTCAAGGTCGGCAGACCAATACGGACACTTTCACAAGGTCTAACAGAGGATGTATAATGACAAATACTACAGCGACGTGACCTAGACAGAAGGCAGTTGCCTCTCTGAGATAGTTTCGAGAGTATACATGGCAGATGGGCGAGACAAGGCACGTGATCCAGAGCGGTCACGTGAGGCTATTTTAGATGCGGCCGAACAGCTTTTTGCCGCGAAAGGTTATGAGGAAACGAGCCTACAAGAGATTGGGCAACATGCAGGCGTTTCACGTGGAACACCCAACTACTTTTTTGGTTCAAAAGAGCAACTCTATGGTGCTGTCCTTGATCGCGTCTTTGAAGCCGAGCAATTGTCTGTCATACAATCACTCGGCGATCCAACTGATGGCGAACCAAAGGATATTCTTGCCCTTGCCGTAAGCAGTTTCCTGGATTTTCTGCTCGCTCGCCCAACTTTTCCTCGCCTCATCGAGCGCGAAGCCTTACATGATGCGCGCTTCCTCAAAACGAGAAGTGCTTATTTAGAGGTCTTTAAAGCTGGCCTTGACCTCATTCAGGTGGAACTGGCACAACCAAACGTCCGACAGGTTGACCCGGCGCAATTGCTTTTAAGCATCATCGCCCTGTGCTGGTTTCCGCTTGTCCATACAGAAACCTTTCTGCATCCGCTCGGTATCGATACGCACAATTCACGGTTTTGGGAAGACCGCAAACAGCATATTATTGATTTGGTGCGCTATGGTCTGCTCGAAAGAAAATGAAGGCCAGTAAGTTTTATAACTTTCCTCGTTTGTATAGTCTGTATCACGTTCACTTCATCACAATGTGATATACTTCGTTAGAAAATATCACTTTAGCCATCAAACTTTACCGCACAAGCAACGTAGATAAAATAGATGTGAGATACTACATACATACCCTAATAAAAAATTGTATCGCAATGAAAAAGCGGAGGAAACGGAACGAATGGACGCACGCTTTTATAACTCAGATGAAATAGATATTGAACGACTTTCACAAGACTTAATGAATGTATATACAGCTCAAGGCTATCAGGCGCAGCAGATTGGTACCAAAGATCAGATGCTGGTGCAACTCAAAAAGGGTGGCGATCTTGAAGCTCTTGTTGGTCTACAGGCAGCGTTGTCGTTAACTCTTCAGCGTACTGGCGGTGGTACACTTGCCATGATTGGGCAGCAGAAATGGTTGGATAAAGCCGCCGTTGGAGCGGTTGGTATCATCGGCTTTGCCTTTCTGTGGCCTCTTGCGTTGACGGCAGGTGCTGGAGCATTGCGTCAGGCAAGTTTAGGCAATCAGGTGCTCAACGTTGTGGATGGCCTTGTGCATCAGCAGCGTCCAAGTGCTCAAGCTGGTCCTGTCCCTCCACAATTTATGCCACAAGCACAACAGCATTGGGGTACGCCACCACCAGCTTATGTGCCTGTCTACACACCACCAGCACAGCAGCAGCCACAGACACCACCTATGTATACACCACCACAACCAACTGTGCAGCCTATGCAAGACGCTGCTCCATCGTCTACGAAACTGCGTTGCACAAACTGTAACACGCCGTATGAACCCGGAGATACGTTCTGCACTGGCTGTGGACGCTCGTTGACGCCCGCGAAGGTCTATTGTGCCAACTGTCATGCAGAGATCAAACCGGGTATGTCTTTCTGCGCCAATTGCGGTTCGTCAACATTCGAGCAGACGGTTAAACCTGCTGGCAATGCTGCGCCACAACAAACACCACCACAGGCAACGCGCTCTTCAGCGGCACCAACGTATACGCCACCAGCACCACCACCTGTGCAACCAAAGCCAGTGGTACCTGTGTATACACCACCAGCAATACCACCTGTGCAACCAGTGCAGCGTGTCGAGCAATCGTATGTTCCGCCCGTGCAACCAAAACCACAGCCAGCACCGGAGCCATTGTATGTTCCACCTGTGACTCAGAATCCACCTGTGCAGCCACAACCTAAGGTGACGATGATACCATCTGCACAACAAGACGCACCTGTTGCGCCACCGCAGTCAAGGCCACAACCACAGTACTACATACCGTCAAATCAATCGGCGCAACAGTCGGCGGCGTCAGAGCCAACGATTGCGAATACATCCGTACAGGCGCAACAGAGTGTTGATACAACTGTTCCTTGGGGAGTGCTCACTTTTGTGAGTGGCAAGCAGGTGTCGCTCACAGGCGCGAGTGCGCTTGTCGGACGTTATGACCATGACCTGGGAGGCGATAAGCCAGCCATTGACTTGAGCGACGAGCAGGGTGCCGATACTACCTCCCGTGTCCATGCTGTGTTTGAACACACGGGTGCCGCTTACACTTTGACCGACCTGAATAGTACCAACTCGACGCGTATCAATAACAAGCGACTTGATCCAGACAAGGCTACTCCCGTCAATGACGGTGACACCATTCTGTTCGGTAAGGTTACTGCAACGTTTAAAAGATTATAAATTTCGAGCACTGATGGCATGGTGGTGTATACGGCGATGTCCCATACACTACCATGCCATCAGTGCTCAAAATTAAGGTAACGTAATGATTCAGATAGAAACAACACAAAAGAAGACAAAAACAGACCTGCTGGCACTGACACTACCACAACTACAGGAATGGTTGGTTGAACGTGGGGAGGCAGCATTTCGCGCGAAACAAGTCTATAGCTGGCTCTTTCAGCATCTCGTGACGGATTTCGCCCAGATGACAAACATTCCGCTTGCACTACGTACCCGTCTAGCGGAAGAGGCAAGCATTGGACCGATGATTGTGCGGAGCGAACAGCATTCAAAGGATGACCGCACACGAAAAATTTTACTAGAACTTGCTGATGGCAAGCTTGTCGAGTCGGTTCTGATGCTCTATCCCGCCATTGGCGAGAGTAGTCCACGCGCAACCGTATGTGTATCTAGTCAGGCTGGTTGTGCGTATGGCTGTACCTTCTGTGCTACGGGCCAGATGGGTTTTGACCGTCATCTTAGTTCGGGCGAGATTGTGGCGCAGGTTCTCTACTTTGCGCGACAACTACGCGAGGCACCGTGGAGTGCTGCTGGCTTGCCAGGGAGCACTCCAATTGACCATATCACTAATATTGTCCTAATGGGTATGGGCGAACCACTGCATAACTATGACAACGTGTTACAGGCACTTCGCATTCTCAATAGCGCGGCAGGTTTCAATCTTGGGGCGCGTCACATGACCGTCTCTACCGTTGGACTCGTACCTGCTATTCGCAAACTAAGTCAGGAGCAACTACAGGTCAACCTTGCAATCTCGCTTCACGCTCCTACAGATGAATTGCGTAGCCAGACGATGCCTGTCAATCGCAAATACCCACTGCACGAATTGCTTGAGGCATGTAAGGATTATATCGCCGCCACCAAGCGGCAAGTCACCTTCGAGTACGTGCTATTGAGTGGTGTAAATGATACGCCGATGCATGCACAGCAACTTGCCGACCTGCTGGGACCGCTTAAGCAGTTCGCACACGTCAACTGTATCCCAGTCAACGCGACCTCTGCCAGCTTTCGTACTCCTGGCCCTGAGTCTATCCGCGCCTTCCGCAACGCGTTATATGAACGCAACATCAGCAATAGTGTTCGTGCGGAACGTGGCGACGATATCGCGGCCGCCTGTGGACAACTCCGTACTCGCTTCGAGTCCAGCAAAAAGGCTTCTGTTTAAATTAAAACAAAAAGATGCTCATACCTTGCCAAGCAGGGTATGAGCATCTTTTTGTTTTAAACTTATCTCTCTTTAGGTAGTTTTGTCATGGTACGCATACAACGCGTGCAGATATTCACGGTTTTATGTGTCCCATTTACCTCGATACGGCGGCGTTGTACGTTCAGTACAAAGCGACGACGTGTGCGATGCTGCGAGTGTGGCACGTTATTGCCATACATTGGCTTACGCTCGCAAATTTCACAACGACCTGCTGCCATTTTGCAAATCCTCTCTTTACTTGACTATCAGCAGGGCCTGTGGTATTTTCAATCTCAGATAAAAGAACCCAACATTATGCCAATACCTATGACCCAGTACACATTCTAGCTCGTTGTGCGAGTATAACGCATATTGGGCAATTTGGCAAGAGTATACAAAGCAAAGAAAAAGTTGAGAAGACACCTATATGCCAAAATCGTCAGTTATAAAACCGCAGCATGGTGTGCGCCCTTTGGGGAAAATAGAAGTTCTGCCAAACGCTATTCACAGTATCGCGGCCCAGGTAGTGTGCGAATGCTATGGAGTTGTGGGCATTGCGTCGCCACGTCTGCGTAATGGACAAGCGGTCCTGTTGGCGGATGAGCAGAGCAATCAAGGTGTGCAAGTGCAGATGCTAAACGACCAGATCATTCTTGAGGTGTATGTCGTCCTGGAATATGGGCTACGCATATCGGAGATCGCACACAATATTATGAGTGGCGTCAAATACTCGACGGAAAAGATGTTGGGCGTACCCGTAGCCCAGGTAAATGTCAATGTGCAGGGATTGCGGCAAGAAAAGAAATAGGACAAGGAATCATCATGCAGGAACAGTCGGCTCGCGCCACACTACGCCAACGGCCTCGACGCATCAGCGTTTTTGACGGTCAGGACCTCAGAAAGGCCATTGTAGCAGGTGCCGAGTGGTTAGAAGAGCACCGTGAGGTTATCAACGCACTCAATGTATTTCCCGTACCCGACGGTGATACCGGCTCAAATATGTCTGCAACCATGCAGGCCGCTGTACGCGATATCAAGACAAGTAGCGAGTCGCTAGCAGGTGTGGTTGCTGCAAAGATAGCACATGGTGCGCTATTGGGAGCGCGTGGCAACTCTGGCGTTATTCTCTCACAAATTTTGCGCGGTCTGGCACAAGGGCTTGATAAGAAAGGTACCTTTACCGCAACCGATCTCGCCAACGCGTTTCAAGAGGCTTCACGTTTAGCCTATCGTGCCGTCATCAAACCGGTTGAGGGAACAATTCTTACTGTTGTGCGCGAAACGGCAGAGGCGGCGAAACGAAGTGCGGAACGCGGCGATGACCTGGTTGGCTTGATGCAAGAGGCAGTTCTCGCGGCGCGCCTATCGGTGGCACGTACACCCGACCTGCTGCCCACTTTGAAGCAAGCTGGCGTGGTTGACTCAGGCGGGCAAGGCTTTTGCACTATCCTAGAGGGCATCTGGCGTTATATTCGCGGCGAGGCTGGTGGTAGTACTGCTACGATTACACTGCCCGAAGCTCCTGTGCAAACACCCTCTGAAACGCATCAGAAAAAGGGTCGCGTCACAGTTGAAGAGGAATTTGGCTATGAGGTTGTGTTCCTGCTCTATGGCTCTAACCTGGATATGGAAGCCATTCGTCAATCAATTCTTGACATGGGAGGCGTCTCAACCGTTGTCGCAGGCGATGAGAAGATACTCAAGGTCCACACGCATACAGCAACACCAGGAAAAATTCTTGATTATGGTGTGAGTCTTGGCAGTTTGATGGATATCAACATCGAGAATCTGCAAGCCCAAAGTCTTACCTACGCTGCTGAAAGCGAGGCTGAACACGCCGATGATGCATTTGAAGAGGTGAAAACACTTCCTATTGCCACGGTCGCAGTCGTCTCCGGCATAGGCTTTGAGCATGTTTTCCATGAGCTAGGGGTCAACGCCATCGTCTCCGGTGGACAAACCATGAATCCGAGTATCGAGGAACTGCTGGCAGCAGTCGAAGCGGCACCTGCCGAAAAAGTTATTATTCTGCCAAACAACGGGAATGTTATTCTCAGCGCGCAGCAGGTTGTGAGTCTTACCAAAAAAGAGGTTTTTGTCGTTCCGAGCGATACCCTACCACAAGGGATAGCCGCGCTTTTGAGCTTCAATTTTGATGCCGACTTCACAACGAATTGTCAGGCCATGACGGAAGCGGCGCAACATATACAAACGGCGGAAATCACGACCGCCGTGCGTACCGTGCAGATTGGCGGTGTGCGTGTGCGTGAAGGCGATTATATTGGATTGATTAATGGCAATCTAACTGTCGCGGGCCAGCACATGGAGGATGTTATCCAGGACACGTTGCAAAGAATGGGCTTGGATACATATGAGATCGTCACGCTCTATTATGGAGAAGATATCACGGTTGACGAGGCACAGCAGACCGCACAACGTATCAAACAGCACTATTCACAACTCGAAATTGAAGTGGTCAACGGTGGACAACCGTATTATGCCTACATCGTTTCGGCAGAATAAATGTTTACAATAGAGGAGAACCGAGAACATGGCTGTTCGCATTCTTACAGATAGCACCGCAGATATCGCGCCAACGTTGGCCGACTCACTTGGTATCACCGTTGTTCCGCTCACGGTGTTCTTTGGCGAAGAAGCCTATCTTGACAATATAGACATCGATACTGCGACCTTCTTTCATAAACTGCAAACCAGCAAAGTGCTCCCAAAAACTTCACAACCCCCACCAGGGAAGTTTCAAGAGGCGTTCATTCGTCTCATTCAAGAAGGTGCTGATGGAATCGTCGCTATCCTGCTATCAGCAAAGTTGAGTGGTACGTATCAGTCGGCGTGTACCGCACGTGATGCGTTGCCAGAAGAGTATAAGCACGTGCCGATTGAAATTATCGACTCTGAGAATGTCAGCGTAGGCATTGCATACACGGTCATGCAAGCGGTGGAAGAGGCCAAGCAAGGCGCGTCACTTGAAACAATTAAAGAACATGCTATTGACCGTCTTGCAAGAACGCGCATCCTGTTCGCGTTGGACACGCTAGAATATCTTAGCAAAGGTGGGCGTATTGGCGGTGCTACTGCGTTAGTTGGCAATATTCTTAGTATCAAGCCAATTCTTTCCTTTAAAGACGGTCTCGTCGTTCCAATTGAGCGACCTCGTACTCGCACAAAAGCCTTCGCACGTATCGCTCAGTTGGTAGCGGAAGCAGGTCCGCTCGAAGGTGCCATTCTTGTAGAGTCGGATCAGGAGGTTGGGCAACAGCTCCTGAACGTTCTTACACCCGTTTACAAAGGCGAGTTGCCACGCAACAACTTCGGGGCCGTCATTGGTACGTATAGTGGCCCCCATGTGGCAGGTGTCGCATATGTGACAGCTAAAAAGTAGTTCTTGGAAATGCATAGAAGATAGAGGAGAGTTCCCTTTCTATCGCATGCTTAATAAATAGTTCGTACAACAAACATGCTGGCAAAACAATCTTGTTTTGCCAGCATGTTTGTTGTACGAACTACTTTTTAGTTGTCACGTGCAACGTTACCACAGAGAATTGGATCATAACCTGTTTGCGTGGAAAGATTAGTAGAAAAATGAACATTGACATCCCAACCGTAAGCTGGAATGGAGTCAACGTCTTTGAAGGTCACGGTCTTATCTGCTACGCCTTTTCCATTCGCTACAAGTGGTGACAGATCGTATAACACCTGCTTTGTATAGAAACAGTCGCCAGCATGCACATGTGCCGCATGCTTACTGTAAGGTGCGAGGTTAGTTACCATGATGTGTACTGTCAGCTTGCCATCTTTAAGGCTCAAAGTTGTGAAGCCAAACGAATGCTGATTTGGGTCCGGTGTAGAGCCAAGTGCGGTTAATACATCAGATGCTTTGTCCGGGTTAGAGACAACGCCACAGGAAATCGCGTAGGCTTGTTGTGGTGTGTTCATGGTAGGACCGTTATGCACGTTGATATACCAGCCTGTTGTAGGAATACCAGGAGTGGAAAGATGAACAACCGTAGTGACAGATGCTTGCCCCTTTTCATTGGCAACAACATTTTTCAATGGGTAGAGAATAGCTCCATTGCTAGCACAACTATTGCCAGCATGAATGTGCGCGGGATGGGTGCTGTTTGGTGCGAGACCAGTTAATGAGATTGATATTGTCAACTCTTGACCATATGAACCTACATGAAGTTCTGCGGTACCAGTTGGTGTGTGTTGCAAATTAGCACGCGCTGTTACCGTGCTTGTTGCAAACACATTTGTCGCTGTCGCTCCTCCACTTATGAGTAAAAACAAGACAGAGATGCTTGCAATACTAATTTGGAGAATACGCGAGTATGCGAAAAACCCCTTACGCATGTTTGTTCTTCCCTTTGCTATACAAAACTAGTTACATAATACGTTTATTATGCGTATGTATCGTAGCCTTAGGCGAGGAACATAAACAAGTTAAGTAGATTAAAATTCACTTAGAAATATATAAAGAGTGAACAGTGATACAAAGATGTGGTTTCTCATCACTGTTCACTCTTTAATATATTTCTCCACTTGTCATCCTCTTCTGGACTTGGTACAATGCCATCACCACTTTTTGTTGAGGACGCAGTAGAAGGATGCCCAATGGATTCGACACTAACCAATAATGATACGACACATACTGTGCATGGACACTATAACCAGTATGGCGACTTGCTTCTTCCACATGGGCAACTGCATATGCCGTTTTTTATGCCCGACGCTACACAGGGTGTTGTGCGTTCGCTTGCCGCAACTGACCTCGTACAATGTGATATTCAAGCGGTAGTGATGAATACATTTCACTTAATGCAACGCCCCGGTTCCTCAACCATTCACGCCCTTGGTGGTTTACATAAAATGAGTGGGTGGAGTAGCCCAATTGTGACCGACTCCGGTGGCTTCCAGGCATACTCGCTGATTCAGCAGAACGCGAAATTTGGCACGATGGATGATGACGGTATCACCTTCAAGCCGGAAAATTCCGACCGTAAGTTTCATTTGACACCAGAGAAGACGGTGCAACTGCAAGTCAGCTATGGCACAGATATTGTGATCTGCCTGGACGATTGTACTCATGTTGATGCGTCAATAGAGATACAAAAGGTGTCCGTGCAGCGTACAATCGCCTGGGCTAAACGCTGTAAACGCGAATTCGAGCGTTTGATGCAAGAGAAACGCTTGCCCAAAGAGCAACAGCCCTTGTTATTCGCGGTTGTGCAAGGGGGAGGCTCACATGAATTGCGGAAACATTGTGTTGAGGCACTGCTAGAAATTGGCTTTGATGGCTATGGTTATGGTGGCTGGCCTCTTGATACACAGGGAAAATTATTGACCGATATCATCACGTATACACGCGAATGTGTACCACCACAATTTCCTATGCACGCACTGGGTATCGGGCATCCACAAAATGTTGTTGACTGCACACGTGTTGGCTACGGTATCTTTGATAGCGCGATGCCCACACGTGATGCTCGCCATGCACGACTATATACCTTTACTGGTGCAACGGGCTTGACGGATAAATGGTTGGCCTATGTCTATGCCAACGACGATAAACATATCAAAAACGATAAGCCAGTTTCCTCCTATTGCGATTGTCTCTGCTGCACACACTATTCGCTCGGCTATCTACATCACCTTTTCAAGATCAACGATACGCTATTCTTTCGCCTTGCGACCATGCACAACCTACGCTTCATGACCATGCTTACACAACGCTTAAGAGAAGAGTACTATGCAGGTCGATGAAATAGTCGAGGCAGTGTTGAGCAGCGCGAACTATAAGTTCGTGTCCCCTGATCTTGTACGTGGAGTCGCGTCACAGGAGGTTGCCAAAAGACGCACATTTAAAGAGGCATTGAAGGCAACCAAAAACAAATTGCATCAGGTTGGTGGTGCTTACCTGGACGGGCGAGACGAGTATAGCTCGTGGCTCGCTTTGTTGCGTAATGCGGTCCAAACGGGCGACTCACAGCAGTTACGTGCGGCATGTATGCGTATCATGAGCAATCATGCCTCAACGCGTGAACGATTGCCCATCCTTGACCAATTTTATACTCCGCTCCTCGCCGATCTTGGTCCTATACAGAGTGTGCTTGACCTCGCGTGTGGCTTCAATCCACTTGCGCTACCCTGGTTTCCACTTGCCGAGGGTGGACAGTATTATGCCTACGATATCTATCAAGATGTGATGGAGTTTCTCGACCAATGGTTGCTTTTATTGCACGTTGATGGCCATGCCGATACATGGAATTTAGTACAATCTTGCCCAACGCAACAGGTTGATGTCGCGCTTGTTCTCAAAACACTCCCCTGTCTCGAACAGGTCGATAAACTCGCTGGACAAAGGTTGTTGAAGGCAATTTCCGCCAAACATATGCTGGTCTCGTTCCCACTTCAGAGTCTTGGTGGTAAAAGCAAAGGTATGGCAGCCTATTACGAGGAGCATTTCCTGCGCCTCGTCGCCGAGGAAACATGGGGCATACGTAAGGTTGTTTTCCCAACAGAACTGGTGTTTGTCGTTACAAAATAGACATAATATGTACAATCAAATCTATCTAGTTGCTTATAGCCTGTACTTTTGTTACAATGACGATACAATATCTGTAGGGGTTCGATGTATCGCACCCTGGGCTGGTGAGTTGAAAGGTACGGTAGCAGCCTGTGTCAAAAGTTTATGCAATCGCCAATCAAAAAGGTGGGGTCGGAAAAACTACTACCTCTATTAATCTTGCTACGTATCTCGCGGCGGCGGGACGCAGAGTGTTGCTCGTCGATATGGACCCACAGGCGAATACCTCTAGCGGCATCGGCGCAGCTAAGCAAAAAAAAGAATATACTATTTATGATTTGATGGTACAAGAGCCTGAAGAGGTGACAATCTTTGACGTAATTGTCCCATCAGTGAGACGCGAACTGGTGGTGGCACCGTGTACCGTTGACTTGGCAGGCGCGGAGATGGAATTGGTCGGGGCGATGGCACGTGAATTTCGTCTCAAACAAGCACTTGAGCCAATCCGTAATCGCTGTGACTATATTATTATCGACTGTCCTCCCTCACTCGGTCTGCTCACAATCAACGCACTTGTAGCCGCTGATGCGCTTATTATCCCTATCCAATGTGAATATCTTGCGCTAGAGGGATTAAGCCAGTTACGCAATACGGTCAGCATCGTGAAGAATAAGCTCAATCCAGACCTGTATATTGCGGGCATCGTGATGACAATGTTTGACCCACGTACACGCCTAGCCAGCGATATTGTCAGAGAGGTACGTAACCACTTTCCCAATGAGGCATTTCAGACGATTATTAATCGTAACGTTCGCTTGAGCGAGGCCCCCAGTTTCGGGCAATCCATTCTGGACTATGATCCGACCTCGCCCGGTGCTCTGGCCTATCGTTCGCTCGCCGAGGAGGTAATGGCTCGTGGCTAAGCAGAAATTCGGTCTGGGTCGTGGTCTGGATGCGCTCATCACTGGTGCGTCCGAGGTCATGTCAGCCCAGCAACCAACACGTATTGATACAGGTGATACCCTACATACCCCCATTGACAGCATCATACCTAACCCGCGCCAGCCGCGCCGCATCTTCCGCGAGGATGACCCAAAGTTGCTCGAACTGAGCGCATCCATCAAGGAACATGGCCTGATACAACCCATCATTGTGACACGCCTCGATACTCTTGCCGCCGCGAGCGGTGATGAGCCAAAGAAAGATACTGGCTCCTGGTTTCACGAAGACGAGCAAACCGCGTCAACGCGGCAGGATGTACCACTTGAACTACAAGGTGTACTCTACCAGATTATTGCTGGCGAACGCCGCTGGCGTGCCTCCCGTCTCGCTGGTTTGACTCAAGTCCCTGTGGTTATTAAAGAGGTGACGCCACAGCAGATGCTTGAAATGGCACTCATCGAGAATATTCAACGCGCCGATTTGAACCCGATTGAAGAAGCGTTAGCGTACCAGGCACTGGTGCAAGATTTTGGTCTCACACAAGAGCAGGTGGCGCGACAGGTCGGCAAGGACCGCTCGACCATTACCAACTCGATGCGCCTCCTGCAACTCGCGCCTAAAGTGCGCGATGCCCTCATCAACCAACCAGAAAACTTTAGTGAAGGTCATGCGCGTGCCCTGATCGGTATCGCTCGTGAAGAGGACCAGATTACCGCAATGGGTAAGATTATCGCCCTCAAACTTAATGTACGTCAGGCCGAAGAGTTAGCGGTGAGCATCAAGAGCAAAGAAGATGTCGAGGCTGTGATTGAGCGTATCACAACACCGCAGCCGCGTCCGGCCGAGGTGCAAGAGCTAGAGACGCACTTCCGCGACGCGCTCATGGTAAAGGTGGACCTCAAAAAGAACGCGAAGGGCAAAGGGACACTAGTCCTACACTTCAACGATCAGGACGAGCTTGAGCGTTTATACAGTAGACTTGTAAAACAACGCGAAGCATAATGTGCCCTGGCTCACCATCGAAGGAGTAATCTATGACCACAACCGAAAAAACCGAGCGTTCTTTTGATAAGGCTCGCCGTAAACTTGTTGCCGCTCGCATCGAACTTATGGGGCAACTTGCGAAATTTAGCACCGAGGAATTGACTCAACACCCTATCGAAGGCGAATGGTCAGCACTACAGATAGGACACCATATCTATATTACTGAGGGTTTGGCGTTAGAGCAAATGAAACGCGTACAAAGCGAAGACAATCCCTTTATCGTGGATATCAGTGCGGACGCACCGCAGCAACTACTCGAAATAGCGGAGCCACCTGCATCACTCGAAGCCATTTTCACAGGCTTGGCAGCACGGCGCGAAGAGCTATTTGAGTATCTTTCCGACCTATCCGAAGAGTCCTGGAAACGCCCATTTCACCATGCCGAATGGGGAGACAAACAATTCTATCAATTTGTCAATGTGTTGCCGATCCATGATCAACAACACGTACAACAACTGGCGAAAATAAAGGCCGAACTAGGATAAAAACGTCTGTTGGAGTCATTGACACTCTACAATTGATCGTAAGGAAGAGCTATATGACTCTCAACATGAATGTACGAGAATTGGTTCATCAATCCGTTATTCCTGTCTATGGAATTGCAGAGAACTTTCTAGATTTAAAGCTGATCAGTATCGGCAAATCCTTTGTTGGAGGAAATGGAGGTGGTGTGGTCAACCTGTAAAGACCGTTGAACAAATAGCTTTCGCGGATCACTTTTTTACTCTCGAAATGCATTATTGGGAACTACTGCTTCAACCTGCATGGTTCTTATTGCAAAATGAAAACGAGCTTTTCTTTGGACAAGCATTAGGATTTACGAAAGACGAGCTTTTCCAAATATTGCAACGATGTATCGTTGTGAATTTCCATGAGCAGACCATTCATCAATATCAACAAGAATTAGATCAGTTTCTTTCTACTATGACATAAACTTCTCCACCATCTCTATCACCTCCTCAAACTCAAAGGGTTTACGCATCATCGCATCCACGCCGAGTGCCTTGACTTGCCCAAGTCGGTCGGCGGCAGACATAATCACTATCTTGTGCATTGACCGCAAGTGTGGTTCGGTGTTGAGACGCTCACAGAGTTCCTCGCCAGTCATGAGAGGCATCATTAAATCCAGAAAGACAAGGTAGTGTATGCCACTACTGAGCTTATCGAGTGCTTCACGTCCATTACGTGCGGTGGAGACAGCGTAGCCCTCAAGGATATCTACCATCATGTCGCGTATCATGGGATCATCGTCTACAACGAGTATGTTATCGGGTCGAGAACTCACGTTCATCCGGTTCCTCATCTACAAGTGTTGTTGGCTCCTCTGCCTGTGGCAGGTAGAAGCTGAAGATAGACCCTTTATTAAGAATACTGCTTTCAAGCCACAATCTCCCGTTCATCGCCTCGACATAACGTCGGCAGATAAAGAGACCAAGGCCAGAGCCACGTACAGGAGTTGTGAGCGAACGTGGCGCACGCACGAATTTATCGAAAATCTTTTGCTGATCCTCTGGCAGAATCCCCTCGCCCTGATCTATGACTCGTACCAGTACAACCTTCTGTTCGTCTTGCTCATCACCTGTGGCCTGTCCTTCGGGCAGCACATCTTGCACCTTACCATAGGTCATTGATTGAGCCACGAGATGAATGTTGCTGTCCGGTGTTGAATATTTCGCGGCGTTGTCGAGCAAATTGGTAATTACCTGACGAATATGTAGAGGATCACCTAACATATACAGATTGGGTTGGACATCTACAATAATGCGTTGTTCGATATTGATGCTCAACATGTTTGCCGCAACCTCGACTGCTGTGTTTACCTGTACGGGACCAATCTGCAATTCTAGCTTACTATCGACCGTACCAATTTTTGATGCTTCGGTCATGTTCGTCATGAGATCGTTAAGCTGTTGCGCGGCACTAGCGATCTTGGTTGCATAGCGCGTAATCTGCTGTGCGGTAAGCGGAGAGACACGCGAGTTTTGGCGCCTGAGCAGCGTTGCGTACCCCGTAATGGCACTGAGTGGAGTGCGTAACTCATGCGAGGCCGTTGTAAGAAATTCGTCTTTCATCTTGTCAAGCCGTTGCAGGTCCGCATATGCCTGACCTAGCTCGTTAAAGAGTTGGGCATTACGAATAACGTTAATGGCTTGTGAACTAATAGCAAGCAGGGTAGCGATTTCTTTTGGCCTAAAGCGGCGTCCCTCGCTTGAGGGAGAAACCACAAGCACACCAATCAAATCGGCACCATAACAAAGTGGAACCATCAAGATATGTTGCACTTGCGTTTCTTGCAAAAACATTGCGCCACCAACATCGCTCTGTTGGACCAGTTCCTCTATCATCTCCTTGTCAAGCGCGAAGAAGGAACCATTCGTCAACTGTTCCAGCATGGTATGTTTGAATGGGAGCGTGATCTGCTCAAGCAATTCCACATGCTCATTTGAATTTCCGAGCATCATACCGAGCACTCCACTACCATCATCGTAGTTTGTCTTGCTTGGCGGAGAATACAGTGCTTTGGCAACCAACTGCGTTTGATCTTGCGAGAGTTGAAAGAAGGCACATATCTCTACATGTAAGATACCCGCGACAGTCCTGACCAGGTTGTTGAGCAATTCGAGCAGATTTAAGCCTGAACTGATCGACTGTAAAGCACTATTCAACCCTGCCAATTGCTCCTCGCGTTGCCTTGCCTCATTGAGCAGAGTGCGATCACGCTCGTAGAGTTTGGTGTTCTCAATGCTGACCGTAATAATCTGCACCATCGTTTCCAGCACCTGTACCTCTTCTGGCTGATAGGCATGGGGACGTGTGCTGGTAAGACATAGAGAGCCAACGCCGCGATTGGACATCTTCATAGGCAGGAGAATAAACGATTTCGCGTTGTGCTGATCACCCCATAAACCCGTGAGCAATTCATCATAACGCTGTGCTTCCTCACCATCGTCGGAGGGCGAAAAGAGAAGCGTTTGGCCTTGCTCGAAAGCAACATTCCACCACACAGGTCGCTCGTTTTGCTGCGAAATGCTGGACTCATCGGCTAGCCCATCGACCCGTTCACCATTCTTGATTGCCAGCACCTCGTAAATTTTGTTGGTGTCGCGGTCATACAAGGTAAACAGAAGGGAAGAAATATTGACGATGCGAGATGCATACTCATAAAGTGTGCTCACCAGTTTTGATGGCTCGACATTGGAGGGAAAAACGGCACTAAGTTCCTGGATACGTTTCAGGTATTCGCTTGTGCGTCGCTGTGCGCGTTGCAGTTTATCATTTTGTAGATACAGGGCAATACGCTCAACGTATTGTATCGCCTCGCCACGCTGCTTGGCCTGAAATGCTGTAACAATACTAGGAATAACCTGGTAGAGAACGATGACGCCTAGCACTTCTGCATGTCGTGTTCGGTTACGCATGTCGTCAACCAATGTAAATTCCTAAATCGGGACAACCAGATACGAGGTCGGAGTTATATCTGTAGAGAAAGGCAAGAGACCACCATGAAAGATATTCGCTAAATAGTCTTCGTGCCGCCATACTAATACCTCATTTTTTGCCCATGCGGTCCCTATCAGGTCCCACCCTTTGGGATAGGAGGTACCAACGGAGAAGAGTTCGCTCTGTTCAGGCGGTATCTCGTCTAGCTCTTCTGGTGGTGTCAGCGGTGGAAGCGGTTGTGTTGATGATGGCGACTGCTGTGGACCTAGAGATACACTATTTGGTCCTAGATAGGGTGACATCTGGACAGGAGTGTCTTGTTCAAGGTGAACGGTACGGCGTGTACGCAACGCACTCATGCTGCGCGCTGGAACCATGTTTGCTGATGAGCGTGCGCGGACATGCAATCGAACTCGCATTTGTTGACTTGTTTCATCAAACAACGCGATACACGCTCCTTGGGCAACAAAGTGCGTCATCATGTGTTTGAGCAAATGTTTGAGCAATGCTGGCGGATACACTTCATCTATATATAACTGAGGACCATCCCAGGTAGAGGCAGACATGGACCGCTCCTTACGTTTCTCGTTGAAAGCACCAGGAAGCGCGATGAGATCGCTGGTTGCGAATTTCTATATACTACAACAATGGCAAAACTTGTACATTTCGTAGCATATCATACATCTCTTCTATATTCAACTCTCAATAGATGCGTTTTGTAGGGACCGATTGATCGCGTCCTTGTTGGCGGTAGATTGCCACGAGGACGCGATCAATCGGTCCCTACAGATATCTGTGCCAATTTGTTCAACAGGATCATCGGTCCCTACCCGTTCTTACAGCCTATGGCTGAAATAAGATAACCATAGCCACAGGCGTCGGGGCGCATCATATCCTCGTGTGCCTGAGCAAGTAGGGCGTCATAGTCGGTTGGCGGAATAGAATTGAGGCGACACACGAAGGTTTTGACACTACGAATCGCAAGTAGGACTTCGTCGATAAATGCTTTGGCACTCAGTGAGTTGGCGGGACTAAAATCGACGGCATGCACCGTATAAGATACATCAAGCAAGTAGGCGTTCAGCAAGATATCATAGAGTTGCGCGGCTGTTCCAACATTCGATGCATCTGGATTTTTCCGTGCTGTATGTATCGTATGAATGAAAAGATTGAGGATACGGTCAAAGGCGGCGCTAGAGGTGGCTCCTGGCTCAAACTCGATGAGATTGAGCCAGCCACCTGGACGCAGGACACGTGTCAACTCATTCATGATACCATCGAAACGCGAGTCATAAAGAAATTGCGCTGTACGCATATGCACAAGGTCAAAGGTATTATTCTCGAACTCTAGTGATGCCGTGGCATCCATACGGCGGAAGGTGACGTTGCTGATGCCATTAAAGCGTACAAAGCGTGTGGAATCGTCGAGGGCACGTTCATCCATATCAATACCTGTAACATGGAGCCTGGGATACTGACGTGCAACGTCTAGTACCCAACTCCCTTCGCTACATCCAACATCTAGCGCGGTCGAGACTTCTTGCATCCTGACCATGTTGTTGATAAGGCAGCCAAGAGCTGTAGTAAAGTGTTGATGCGATGCTGAACGGACACAGTTTGCATCCTTATCAGCAGCACTACTGCTAGAAGCACTAATAGATGCGTTCGTCATGCGTCTTCCTCCGGTTTCATACCAACAATCGAAATAAGCATTCCTGTCGCGCAATACTTTAAACGCTGTACATCTTCGCGTATTGTGGCGAGCAAGCGGTCAATATCACGCTGTTCTACGACTCCTGCTTTCACAAGATAGGTAGCGACACGGCTATCTTCGGCGAGCACCGATAAGATATACTCTCGCCCGACACTTCCCGTTTGATTGCCAATATCTAATGCATGTAACATGTACTGAGTTTCAGTGTAGCCAGCCTCCGCGAGCAGACGCGGAAAAACTATAGCGGATGTGAGTGCTCGAATCTCAGGTGAAAAGACTCTGCCATCTTTACTGTGCGCGGTATAAATATATTGTATAAATGTGTTTATGGCGGAACTTGATGTGGGGCCAATCTCGAAATCGAGGAAGTGTATCCAACCTCCTGGACGTAGAACACGTGCGAGTTCACGTAATACTGTCGGCCACTGCTCAGGGATGATTGCCGCGCTTGAGCGTTGCACATGCACAAAATCAAAGCTATTGTCTGGATACGGCAGTTTTTCATAGCTTGCTAACACACGAAATGCTGTACTATCAACGCCTATCAGTTGTGCGTCTTCGCGTGCGCCCTGTATTAAGTCAGGCTTCTGATCTACTCCAATGCCATCAATATGTGGATACACTTGCATGACTTCGAGCAACCAGGCACCTGGCCCACAGGAGAGGTCAAGGACATGTTTGATAGCCTTGGGGGATATCGTGTGAGGAAACAATGTTCCTAATTCACGATAAAAGAGACGGTGCTGGAAACGTAGGCTCGCGGCCTCAGCGGTTAGCATCATTCCACTTCTCCCCCGTAACGTCCATACGCCGATATCAGAACAGCCCACCCACACAAGTCTGGTGATTGCAACTCGACACGAGCTTGCTCCACCAGGATATCAAACTCGTCACTTTCCAGGATGCCCTGCTGCACAACCAGAGGTTTGACGGTAAATGCATGATGGACAATCTCGGAAAGAAAATTGTGTGCTGCGCTACCACCCATCGTACCAAGGTCTAGTGTGAACACATCATAACCTACTTCGTAAAGTCCTGCATCCAGCATCATGGCATAGAGACGTTGCGCTACACCAAGTGAGCGGCCTGTTGCATCAAGTGAGCGTCCAAGTTTTGCGCGTGCTTGCAGCGTTGAGCGATGAATGGTCAGGCATGCGGGACTTGAAACTTCACACAACTCCAACTCTACGAGGTTTAACCAGCCGTTTGGACGTAAGACGCGAACGCACTCACCAATCATAAAGGGCCACGCGGCAGGTGTGATATAACGGGCGAAGCGGCGCATATGAATGAAATCCACGAATGCATCTGGAATAGGTAAACCGTGTAAAAAGTCCATATGCCGCAGTTCCACTTGACGCAAACTGCTTGTATTGCGACGTACTTTGGCCTGGTGCAGTGCCTCTTCACTACTATCAATGCCATAGATACGTAGCTTTGGATAGCGTCTGGCGAGGTCAAAAATCCACTCTCCTGTCCCACAGCCAAGGTCTAAGATACTTTCCATAGTGTTGATAGGAATATGTTCTGGAAGTAAGCGTCCGCCTTGCACTTGTAGCAGATAGGAATGTAAGAGGGCGTCGAGGTTTACTTCATTGCTCCTAACCGCTGCACTTATAAATGATGGTGATAGGGAAGCATGGGATGGCTGGCTCATTGAAATCCTTTTCTCTGTTCTTCTGAGAATGGTAACACCTGAATACGAACGATGTGACGAATATCCTTAACCTATATCTTTCACCAACGTTTACAGGGACGGTGCATACGCGGTCGCGGCAATCAGGGCACCAGTGGTGCAGTAGTTGGCTTCACCAATATCGTGCTGCTTTTGCTTCAATAATATATCAAACTCGTCGGCACGTATCATATCGTGCTCGATAAACAACGGTTTTTGCTTTTGTGCGATACCAGCAAGCAACTGGCAGCAGGCACGTCCACCAGCGTTATTTGTGCCGCCAAAGTTCACCGGATGAATGGTGTACGAGGAATTCACAAATCCTGCCTCCTTGAGTAGATGGAAGAGATGCACACCTGGTGTGCTTGTCCCCGGTCGCTCTGAGAAGCCATAGCCAAGTTTGAGCAACAATGTATCAAACATTGTGAGTAAACGCTGATATGCTTCACTGGACGTTGGACCAATTGAGAGACTCATAATGGTAATCGCTGCCCCAGGCTTCATGACGCGTTTACATTCACTTAAAAAGAACGGCCATTCGTTGGGACGAAAGACAGGTGCTAGTTGCAATGAATGAACAAAATCAAAGGTTGCGTCCGCAAGCGGTAGCCGCTTGAGCGGATTGGACTCGTAGAAACGCGCACGATTGACCGCGCCGATCTCTGCATTCCGACGCGCAATCTCAATGAACGCCGCGTCACCGTCTAATCCCATCACATTTATGCCTGGATAGGAAAGTGCAAGGTCGATAGCCCACGCTCCGATGCGACAATTGATGTCAAGCACAGACTTAAGCTTATGAGGGTGAATGGTAGAAGGCAAGAGACCCCGTTGTGCCTGTGTCAGATGGTGATGCATGACTTGTTCGAGGACAGCTATAAGCGCACGCTCTTGAACACTTTCTATCATCAAATCCCCCGTTGTATCAACAGATATATTATACATGTACAATAAATATCTTTTGGCAAGGATACGTAAAATGATGTCATATGTCAAGCATGTAGGGTAATTATCCCTTTTTGTGCTGCTAACGAGACCGCTTCGGTCCTATTGGTGGCACCTAATTTACTCATAATAGAACTCACATGAAATTTGGCGGTGCGTTCACTAATAACAAGTTTGCCAGCGATCTCTTTATTTGGCATACCTTGCGCTAGTAAATGTAAAACCTCCAGTTCACGTTCGGTCAATGCCTCGATTGGTCCATTCTGTTGTCCAACGTGGTGCAACAGTTTGGACGCCACAATGGGTTGTAACAACGAGCCACCACCAAGCGTGACACGGATGGCATGAAAAATATCGTCGCGTGGCGCACCCTTCAGCAGATAGCCATCGGCACCCGCTTGTATGGCGTGAATAATACGCTCATCATTGTCAAAGGCAGTAAATACAATAATGCGAGGCAACAGAGCACGAACGAGTGTGTTATGTAAGCGGCGAATAGCCTCTACTCCATCCACAAGCGGCATCTCTAAGTCAAGGAGTAGAATATCAGGATGAAGTTTCGCGACAAGTTGTATGGCTTCCTCACCGTTTGCCGCCTCCGCGACCACCTCGAAATCGGCTTGTGTCTCTAACACGGTGCGTAGTCCTTCACGCACAATGGGATGGTCATCGGCAAGCACAATACGTACAGTCATTTCTTATCGCTTTCCCATCTGCTTAACTTGTCTTCTATCTAAGAGGAATGGAGACTACAATATAGGTGCCGGAGCCAGGCGAACTTTGAAGACACATACGCCCACCGAGTAGTTTCACGCGTTCGCTCATGCCTAACAGTCCAAAGTGGTTTTCATCGTGAGGAACGATGTCGGGATCGAAGCCGTGCCCATCATCCTGAATGGTGATTTGAACCTCTTCGCATTCGCATTCTTCATCATCGCAAAAACGGAGTCGCATCTCGACATGTCTGGCTGCGGCATGCTTGCGAATATTTGTGAGTGCCTCCTGTGCCACACGATACAGTCCAGCTTCAATACGAGCGGGTAATACAGGAAAGTGTGTCTCAGGCGCATATGTATAGTCTATGCTCAGGTCATCAATAGTATTGGCAAGCAGGGCAAGTGCTTCTGGCAGCGTATGTTCTTGTAAAGGAGCCGCACGAAGGTCCATAACGGAGCGACGAGCCTCGTCGAGGTTGGCGCGTGCGAGTGCAAGCGCGCGCTGTACCGCTTCATGTGCGCGTTGTGGACGCGACTCCGCTAGAGCGTCGGCGGCCTCTAATTGCAGAGTGATGGCGGCTAAGCCTTGTGCGAGAGTATCATGAATATCGCGCGCCAAGCGGTTACGCTCCTCAATGGTTGCCAAACGTGCGGCCGCGCGTGTGTGATCTGCTGATAGACGTGCGCGTTGCATCGCTAACCCAATCTGATCGCTGATGATGTGCAACAATTGCAGTTCTTGTGGTTGTAGTTCGCGCCAATCCTCGCTTGCCATATTCAATACGCCGAGCGGTATGTTTCCTGCGTAAATGGGAACGCTGGCATGGAAGCGCAGGCCGAGTGAGGAGGGATCGCTATCGCGTTCCGCGTTTTTAAGTCGGCTACAGCGCAACACGTCAATATTGGCGGCCCCCTCCAGTGTGCCATTGAGGAAGGTATCCAGGCAGACACAACTACCCGTCATACGTTCGTGATGGTTCGCCAGATAGGGTGGTAGTGCCTGTGATGCAGCAAGTGTGGGAACATTTTGCTCGTTGAGGAGCCAGACCCAACCTGTTTGCAAATGCAACAACTCGGTAACACGCGCCAGTATCTCCTGTAACGCCTCTCGTACATCCACCTGATGATTGAGATAGCCCGCGATTGCATAGAGTACCGCGAGGTCTGGATTGCCCCGTAGCAATGCCGTTGTCTCTTGTTGCACAGGTTGATTGTGCTGTATATCGTCTGATGGTATGTCGCTCATGTAATAAATATAACATATGAAAAAGGGGACTTGCCCATGTCATATTCGTTACGGTATACTCACAGCAATAAATAGCGATGAAGGGGTTTGTCTCTATTGAAAAGCCATTTGCTTTTGAAAGAAGCATAAAATACTTGTTTAATTACTAATGGATATTATAAACGTAATTATAAAAGAATGAATTTATAGACGTTACTGTATAAAACAAGTTGGAGTAAGTTGTAGTGTGTGCAATAAAACAAATAACTGACCAGAAAGCGAATGGAGCGCATTTTACGCCTCACGAGTTGGCGTGTTTTGTCGCACGAAGAATTATTAAGACACTTTCTTTAGATACAATGAGTACTTTGAGCGTTTTAGACCCAGCATGTGGAGATGGCGAACTATTACTGGCCTTTGCTAAAACTCTTCCAGAAGAAGCTCTACGTAAGACAAACATCATAGGCGTAGAGACCAACATACAAACGGTACAAACCGCACAGGTACGGCTTGTTAATACTTCAGTAAAGCAAGTCACAGTACAGCATGACGACTTCTTAGACATTTGCGAGAACGCTATAACTCAACACCAATTATTTTTAGATATTCCTGAACGATCTTCATCTATAAAACCTGTAGACGTTATTATCGCTAATCCACCTTATGTGAGAACGCAAGTGCTTGGAGCGGAAAAAGCTCAAGCTCTAGCTAGTGCCTTTGGCTTAAGTGGACGTGTTGACTTGTATCATGCATTTCTTGTTGCAATGACACGTCAATTGCTCCCAGGTGGCATACTTGGAGTGATAACGTCTAATCGTTTTTTGACAACCCAAGGTGGCTCTGCTATCCGTGAGTTTTTAGCACATGAATATGAGATTATTGAGATTATTGATTTAGGTGATACCAAGCTTTTTGAGGCTGCTGTACTCCCAGCTATATTTATAGGCCGCAAACGTCTTCCACTCTCAGAGAGAAGAAATTTGCTATCCGCTAAAGCTACCTTTATACGCATCTACGAAAATACGAAGGTGAGTGTAAATGTAGGCGCCGAAGTAAGCAATTCGGTCTACACTGCACTAGAAGAGGATAGAAGCGGTGACTACAGTATTTTGGGACAATATTTTACTGTTGCACATGGTACACTCTCCCTTCCAGTTTCGTCGGATGAGCCGTGGAATATGGTTACGTTGGATGAGGAAGAATGGCTAAAAACGATTAACATCCATGCTCTTACTCGTATCTCTGATATAGCAAAGGTACGGGTTGGTATTAAGACAACAGCCGATGAAGTCTTTATTCGAGAGGATTGGCATAAATTACCTGTAGAGCTTCAGCCAGAAGAGACCGTTTTACGTCCGCTCTTATCTCAGGAAAATGCAGACCGTTGGACACCTAAAATGAAAGATGTACCACTTCGTCAGGTGCTTTATACGCATACAATGAAGAATGAGAAGCGCATAGCAATTGACTTACACCAATACCCTAAAGCAGAAGGATATCTCAAACAACACTATGATAGGCTAGCAAGCAGAACATATGTGTTAGAAGCAAAACGCCAGTGGTACGAAATATGGGTACCACAACAACCCTCGGCGTGGCAACAACCAAAGCTTGTATTTCCTGATATTAGTCCATTGCCTAAGTTTGCCTACGACAAGCAAGGATGTATCGTCGATGGTAACTGTTACTGGATTATCCCAAATGCAGGTCAATCACCAGACATTCTTTTTCTGATTGCAGGTGTTGCGAACTCACAGCTTATGACGCGCTATCATGACCTCGCCTTTAACAACAAACTCTATGCAGGACGACGGCGCTATCTAACACAGTACGTCGAAAAGTATCCTTTGCCTGACCCCACTTCACAGGAAAGTCAACATATTATCGCTCTCGTAAAATATCTTATATTCTTTCCTTTATCCGCTCTTGAGAAAACAGAGAAAGAGCGAAATATAGAAATTTTGGTGGCACAAGCGTTTGGTGTCGAACCACTCCTTGACTATTAACGATCATGTGGGTTAGAGATAGCTTGTCTATCGTATTTGTCAAAAAACGTCATAGGAATACTTCTTTGGCATTTGTAATTCCCAGCAGCTACATATGAGAAGTGATCACCGAGACTGCTACCTGGACAAAGTACTAGCCCTGTGATAATACCTGTGTTTTTGTCTACTAGCGCGATTAAGTAGCGAACATCTTCTGTTGTCGCCTCTGGAAAAGAGGGAATAGCTTTTTTTACCTGTGGACTATAGCGACCCAAATCAACAGTTGAGGATTCCTGTACCTTGACCTCTAAAAGCTGATTAAGGATATCGAGATAGCCACCTAAGAGAAGCTCTTCCTTGACAATAGAATAGCCAAGTAATTGTGCAACAAGACGTTCTAAAGCTTGACCCCTCGTTTTTGTATCAGCAGTATCTAGCTTTGTTCCAACAAGGACATACAGCTTACTCCACAGTACTTCAATTGCTAAGAGTTCTCCAGCTATAGGTTTATCTCTAAATAGCTTGTGTGGTTTGTTAGCTTTATGAGTGACTAAAGGTGCTAATGATGGAGTATCTTGATGCAGAAGAACAGGAGTGTTTTGCTGAATAACACGTTCGCGTTGCTTTGCGGTAATGATAAGTTGTTGTTTTGTTGCCTCTTTTCCAAAAAGTCCAAAGCGAGCTTCGATATATTGAGGGGAAAGAATGAGAATAGACCGGATATAGTGTTCATCAGGGTCCACTCTCACCAAGACGTAGCGAACAGCATTTGCTGAAAGTTTTTCACCAGAGGCGTATTCTATTAACGCTGCATTGCTGGTTGGATTGCGGTTCCATACTTGAAGGTTGTACTGTTTCCCTGTCGTAACAATATATGTATCTATATATTCAAGCAGGATACGAGGAACACCTTTACCTTTCGGTGGAACAATAGTATATAGACTTTTTGGACAAGGAGTAGGCAATTCATAAATATCAAGCGTCTCTGTAACAAGTTTCCTGATCCTCGATCCATTTGTTCTCGGAAACATAGTAAGGTGAAATTCAGTTCCTAGCAACGGTTTTAGGCGTTCGGCAAGAACTTCTTGTGATGTGAGGTAAGCGGGACTTAATGGGGGTACGCGAAAATCATTCATGGCTACATCTCCCTGACGAACTGATGATTTACCAATAAAGAGGTAATCACTAGTATGTATACCATGAGATATCAGAGCATTTCATGTTAACTTTTTATAATTTGTCATTTGCCACACGCGTAACTCAGGTGCTACAATGAACATGTCCCATACGACAAGGCCCAAATAATGGTATCTTTATGTTGCTATTTTGCGATAGCTAACCCAGGAACAGGAACGTGACAGTATACTCTATCGAGGTTCGAGCGGTCTCAGAGCGGCACGATACGCAGGCTCAGCGACTCGCCCGTGAAATAATGCAGCTTTCACCGCAAGGGCTTCCGTCGCTTGCATCGCTTTCCGACACACCATTAAGCCTCTCCACCGTATCTCTCTACCACCTCACTGGAACACTCGACTCTCCACAACTCGATCAACTTCTTTCACAATTGCTCGTTGACCCAGTTATTCAAGAGGCGTTTGTGGTAGATGATACGCACGCTGCTAGAGCAACACATCACATTGTCGATGTGTTTTTTCATGCTGGCGTTACCGATACGCTGGCCGAAAGTGTGCTTACAGGCGCACGTATGCTTGCTATTTCTACGCTTGAACACGTTGAAACGGGCAAACGCTATCTGCTTGATGGTCGCTTGAGCGTCAACGATGCTCGTACTATTGCCGAGTCGTTGCTATACAATCCCGTTATCCAACATTACGAATTTCATCCTGCATTATCTCCTTTGTATGCGCCTGATGTAGCACACCCCGACTCATCGCGCCTTGCCAACATTTCTACTGCCAACGAGGACGCGATCAATCGGTCCCTACTGGCGATGGACGATGAGCAGTTGGTGGCCTTTAGCAAGGCCGGGTTGTTATCGCTGAACTTGGATGAGATGCGCGTTATTCAACAGTATTATAAAGAGCAGGGACGCGAACCGACCGACGTTGAGCTAGAGACGTTGGCGCAAACGTGGTCGGAACATTGCTCACATAAGACATTTAAAGCAACCATTACCTATAGCGAATTTGATAGTCAAGGCAATGTTGTGGAGCAGGAAACCATTCATAACTTGCTCAAACGCTACATTATGCGCGCCACCGAAGAGGTACGACAAGATTGGCTTGTCTCCGCGTTTAGCGATAACGCAGGTATTATACGCTTCACGGATACGCATGATATCGCCTTCAAAGTCGAAACACATAATCATCCCTCGGCGATTGAGCCATTTGGTGGTGCGAATACTGGTGTTGGCGGTGTTATCCGCGATGTACTCGGTGTCTCAGCTCAACCAATTGCCTGTACCGATATTTTGTGCTTTGGTCCACTTGACACACCCACCGACGCGTTGCCAGTAGGTGTGCTTGCGCCTCGGCGTATTGCAACGGGAGTTGTTGATGGTGTGCGCGACTATGGCAATAAGATGGGCGTTCCCACCGTCAATGGAGCCATTCTTTATCATCAGGGCTACCTGTACAATCCGCTTGTCTTCTGTGGTTGCCTCGGCATTCTGCCACATGGAAGTCATCCGACAAAAGTTGCGGCTGGAGATAACGTGGTCGTGCTTGGGGGACGAACGGGACGCGACGGTGTGCATGGCGCGACATTTTCGTCGGGCGAGATGAGTGTTGAAATCAATGCACAGGCTGGTACTGCTGTACAGATTGGTGCGCCTATCACAGAAAAAAAGGTGACCGACGTAATCGTACAGGCGCGAGACCGTAAGTTATATTCCGCTATCACCGATTGTGGCGCGGGCGGTTTCTCTTCCGCGATTGGCGAGATGGGTGCTGATACAGGAGTGCGCGTCGAATTAGCCCATGCGCCCTTGAAGTACCAGGGGCTTGCTCCGTGGGAAATCTGGCTCTCGGAAGCGCAGGAACGTATGGTGCTAGCTGTGCCTTCCTCCAAGCTTGACGCACTGCTAGAGTTATGCGCGATTGAAGAGGTCGAGGCCAGCATTCTCGGCACCTTTACTGACGACCACCGCTTGACCGTCACCTATCATGAACAGACCGTTGCCAGTATAGATATGGCATTCTTGCATGATGGACGACCAGATAGAACGTTGGAAGCGGAGTGGAAACCGTTAGCCGATGTACCATATCGACTTCACACAAAGCGGCATTTTTTGCTACCACCTACCCCGACATCGCTGCTCTTGAGTTTGCTCCATCATCCCTCGATTGCTTCAAAAGAAGCGGTTGTACGTCGCTATGACCACGAGGTACAGGGCGCAACTGTGTTAAAACCGCTCGTTGGTAAAATGGGGCAGGGGCCGGGCGATGCTGCTGTGTTACAGCCTCTGCTTGAGGATGGCACTCAAACACGGGCTGGTATCGTCCTCTCGAATGGTGTCAATCCGCTCTTCGGGACGCTTGACCCTTACCATATGGCGATCAACGCGGTTGACGAGGCATTACGCAACCTGACGGCAGTTGGTGGAGATATCACACGCGTTGCCATTCTGGACAATTTTTGCTGGGGCAATCCAACTGACTCCGCGCAACTTGGCATGCTAGTACGCGCCGTGAAGGGCTGTTACGACGCCGCGATTGGTTTTAAGACGCCGTTCATTTCAGGGAAGGACAGCTTAAACAACGAATATCGCGCTGATGGCAAACGCTTGCCCGTTCTTCCCACATTAGTTATCTCGGCGGTTGGTGTCATTGACGACGCTGCACAGACCATTGACATGTCGCTCAAAACTCCTGGCAATCTGCTCTATCTCGTTGGTACAACGCGGAATGAGCTAGCTGGTTCCTATTATGCGGAACTCATGGGCGACATACCAGATGGGACAAAACTACCGCACGTCACTATCGAGCATGCCTACGCTACGATGAAGGCATTGGGTGAGGCCATTCGACGAGGCATGGTGCGAGCATGTCATGACCTGTCGGAAGGCGGTCTTGCCGTTGCGGTCGCAGAAATGGCGATTGCGGGTCAATTGGGTGTATCGCTTGATCTATCGTACATTTCCATTGTAGATATGCCAGACGGACGGGAGAGCGCGGCAAAAAATAGTGTACGTCTCTTCAGCGAGTCGGCTTCGCGCTTCATTGTCGAAATCGCACCGGAGCAGTGGGGCACGTTTGAAAAGCACATGCGCTTTAGCGGCGTGACAGACGTAACGTATATTGGCACGGTAAAAAATACGGATAAATTTGCTGTACATGATGGAAGCGATACAGTGATTGACGTGGATATAAAAGAATTGCAACACGCGTTTGAAGGGGTTCAATGAATACAACACCACGCGCACTCGTTTTACGTGCGCCCGGCATTAATTGTGATAAGGAGGCCGCACACGCGTGTCGTCTGGTTGGCTTCGATGCCGAACTTGTGCATATCAATTCACTGCTTAAAGCACCTGACACGCTTTTGGACTACGCATTTCTCGTTATTCCAGGCGGCTTTTCCTATGGAGACGACCTTGGCGCAGGTACGCTCTTGGCTAAGAATTTGACTATCCACTTAGGCAAGCAGTTACAGCAATTTGTTGATGAGGGACGCCCTGTCCTAGGCATCTGTAATGGATTCCAGGTACTGGTGAAGGCGGGATTGTTGCCAAGCGAGGAAGAGGGTAAGGCAAATGGGGCACTCATGGCGACCTTAACGGATAATGCGTCAGCACAGTTTGAGTGTCGCTGGATAACATTGGCGGCACCAGCAAGTACCTGCCTCTTTACACGTGGCATCGAGCGGCCTCTTGAATTGCCTGTTGCACACGGTGAGGGACAATTTGTCTTTCGAGGCAACATCGCCTATTTGCAAGCCACAAAGCAGATACCACTTGTCTATGTTACGGAGAGCGCGGAAGAGACAAGCTATCCTGCCAATCCCAACGGTTCGGTTGGTAATGTGGCAGGAGTATGTAATATACGCGGCAACGTGCTGGGCTTGATGCCACACCCTGAACGCTACGTTACAGCTTTACAGCATCCTCTACGGCGAGGGGGTATCAATGGGCAAGGCGATGGCTTACTCATCTTCAAAAATGCGTATCAGTATGTAACAGAGACGCATGACAAGCCGCAGGCTGCTCCAATAACAACGTATGCGGCAAGTGGGGTCGATCTTCATGCATCAGACGAGGCCAAAAGGCTGATGAAAGATGCTGTACGGGCGACTCAGGGACGCGATGTGCTAGCAGGTATGGGCGCATTCGCAGGTATCTTCAACGCGCAACGTATCAAGCAGATGCAGCAACCAGCTCTTGTGGCTTCAACCGACGGTGTTGGCACAAAGACGCTTATAGCTGCACAAGCCCAACGCTTCGACACCATTGGCTACGATATCGTCAACCATTCTGTCAATGATATGCTAACGCAGGGAGCCAAACCGCTTTTCTTCATGGATTATCTAGCGATGAGCAAACTCGACCCTGTGCAAGCCGCAACGATTGTACGCGGTGTGGCTAAAGCATGTCAGGAGGTCGGTTGTGCCCTCCTCGGTGGCGAAACGGCTGAGATGCCCGATGTCTATATAGCAGGCGCGTTTGACCTTGCAGGTACGATTGTGGGTACGCTTGAGCAAGAAGAGGCGATTACAGGTGCCACCATTACGGCTGGTGATGTATTGCTTGGTCTGCCATCAAGTGGCTTGCATACCAATGGCTACTCGCTTGCTCGTCGCGTATTTGCATCCTACGACCTGAACACCGTATTTCCAGAACTGCGTGAACCATTGGTTGACGCGCTGTTACGACCACATCGTTGCTATCTTAAAGAAATTACGCTCCTACGTGCATATCTCGCGGATAGAGGACGTGCGATCAAGGGCATGGCGCATATTACAGGTGGAGGCTTCGAGGGCAATGTCTCACGTATTCTACCTGTTGGAACTCAGGCGGTCATTGAGACGGACAGATGGAATGTGCCGCCACTCTTCGCTCTGCTAGCAAGGCTAGGAAATGTTCCAAAAGCAGAACAGTACCGTGCCCTCAACATGGGTGTTGGTATGGTGATAGCCCTCTCGCCTAAAGCAGCATTAGAGGCACGTAGTGTCTTGCCAGAATTGCTTTCTGTAGGCTATATCAGGGATGGTGAAGGTGTAGTTTTAACATGATACATAGCACCTCTGGTAGGGACCGATTTATCGCGTCCTGGGGTGGGATGGGGCACACGTTCCCGTACAGAATCGTTGCCGACACGTTGCCCCTCTCCACCCTGGACGCGATAAATCGGTCCCTACCAGAGGTGCTATTGATGAAGGGATAGAACCGATTATGACAGAGAACCTAACGTTTGGGCCGTTGCTTGTGGAGGGCAAGACAAAGAGAATATACGCGCATCCTGAGAACAGCGAACTGGCATATATGGTGAGTAAGGACCAGATTACGGCTGGTGACGGAGTGCGTCGCAATGAGCTTGTGGGTAAGTCGCGTTGGAGTACGATTACTACCGCGAACATTTATCGTTTGCTCAACGAGGCGCACATTGCGACACATTTTGTACAACAAGTAGATGATGTGACACTACTAGTAAAGCGTTGTACTATGTTGCCTATTGAGCAGGTGCAACGACGCATCGCAACTGGCTCCTATCTTAAACGTCACACCGATGTGAGCGAGGGAACGCGTTTCGAGCCAGTGCTGATCGAGATCTTTCTGAAAGATGATGCACGTCATGACCCACAGATATGGCCGCAGGACATCATAGCGATGGGTCTTGCGACTGCGGAAGAAATTGTAGTGATGGAGAACGAGGGGCGCAAAGTATTTGATGTGCTTGAACGTGCGTGGAACGGTGTGAATGTGACTCTTGTGGACCTGAAAATTGAGTTTGGACGTGATACACAGCACAACTTGCTGGTCGCGGACGTTATTGATAACGATAGCTGGCGGCTCTGGCCCGACGGCGACAAAACACGAATGCTTGATAAACAGGTATACCGTAACATGAAGGATGTCACCCCCGAACAATTGCAGGGGGTCGCGGACCGCTACGCCTTAGTCGCGGACCTAACCGGAAAATTGCGTGTATCATAAATGGCAAAACAATCACTATGAATTGTGAGAGGAGACGAGCATGGAGCGACTACACGATGCATGCGGAGTAGTAGGTATCTATACACAGGGCGAAAGTAATATTGATGTCCGACGCTATATCACGCTGGCACTCACCGCATTGCAGCATCGTGGTCAGGAGAGCGCGGGGATGGCGGTATATGACAGCGAGGGGCAGATTGCACATCGCGTTGGTATGGGGAAGGTCCGCGACGTGTTCAGCGACTCTGGCACGAGCTTACCTCTTTCTTGTTGCGGCATCGGCCATGTCCGCTATTCTACCACTGGTTCAAGCTGTGTCGAAAATGCTGGTCCCTTCGTTGTAGGAGCGCGTCGAGGCGTCTATGAAGCTATCGCGGTGGCGCACAACGGCAATCTGGTCAATGGCGATGAATTGCGAGCACAATTTCCACAAGAGACGCTAGCTTCAACAACCGATAGTGAGGCCATTGCCTTACTTTTGATGCGTTCGGAGGGTCAAACACTGCGCGAACGTATGATCGCAACCTTCCCACAGTTGCGCGGCTCCTATAGTCTGGTCATCCTCGCTGAAGGCAAACTCTACGCTATGCGTGACCCGTGGGGTATGCGTCCGTTGTGTCTTGGTAAAATTGGTGAGAACTGGATCGTGGCCTCCGAGTCATGCGCGATTGACCGCGTAGGTGGAGATTTTGTGCGTAAGGTCGAGCCGGGCGAACTTATCACGATTGACGAAAACGGCATGCATTCAGAGATACTGGTCAAGTCGCCGCGCCACACTCTCTGCGTCTTCGAGTACATCTACTTTTCGGACGCGACGAGCCAGTTGAACAGACGGTACGTCTACCCCGTGCGCGAAGCGTTGGGGCGCGAGTTAGCACATGAACATCCCATCGAGGCGGACTTGGTTGTGCCTGTACCAGATTCATCGGTCCCTGCCGCGTTGGGCTATGCCAACGCTTCCAATACTCCTTATCGTATGGCAATCATCAAGAATCGCTATGCAGACCGCACATTTATCAAGCCAGATCAACGCTTACGGCAGATGGAGATCGACCTCAAGTTCAACTTCGTCAAGCCGCTGATTGAAGGCAAACGGCTTGTGATTGTAGATGACTCAATTGTGCGCGGTAACACGATGAAGCGGCTTGCAGCGGCACTACGTAGACAGGGAGCGAAAGAGATTCATCTGCGTTCAAGCGCGCCACCAATGCGCCACCCCTGCTACTTTGGCGTCGATATTCCCCAGGAATCAGAACTTATAGCAGCGGGTCGTACTGTACAAGAGGTCGCAGACTATATTGGCGTCGATAGTCTCGGTTATCTTAGCACGGCGGGTCTCAGTCGTGCCATTCACAGTGCCTCACAGCAAGCGGTTGAGATACCCGACGACGAGACCGCCGTCAACATGCTACACAGCGAATTCTGTTATGGCTGTATGGAAAAGCAGGGCTGGCCCTACGACCCCCAACAAAAAATACAAATTGGCGTGTCAAGCAAACGTCTTGTAGGGGCCTAATGCAGTTCTCGGTAGGGGCAGCAATTCATTGCGCCCGACTGCACCAGCGAAGCGAGGTGTGGTCTCTCCCCGGCCTCAATGGAGGGACTGGACCTTGCTTCGCTCGTCCAGGGGCGCAATGAATTGCTGCCCCTACCGAGACCTTGCATATGTGGTGGATGCACCAATTATTACGCCCCAAATTCGGTATGGGCAGGATATATTATAAGGAGAACACGCATTATGCGCGTATTCGTGATTGGTTCGGGTGGGCGGGAGCATGCATTGGTGTGGAAGCTGGCACAGAGTCCGCAGGTCACGCACGTCTACGCGGCTCCCGGCAATCCCGGTATGCGAGACATTGCCGAATGTGTACCGCTTGGCGTCTCACAACTGACCGAGCTAGCAACCTTTGCCGAGAAAAACGCCATTGACCTGACCGTTGTTGGGCCAGAGGTTCCGCTTGTCGAGGGTATCGTTGATATATTTCGGCAGCGTGGGCTACGCATTTTTGGTCCCAATAAAGCTGGTGCTATGCTTGAGGGTAGCAAAGCATTTGCGAAAGAATTGCTAACAGAGGCAGGAATTCCAACCGCACAACATCGCACCTTTACTCAAGCAGACGAAGCCTTTGCTTATCTTGCACAACATGGTGTACCTGTCGTTATCAAAGCCGATGGCAATGCCGCTGGGAAGGGTGCGATTGTCGCGCTCGACATGCCTACTGCCCAGGATGCGCTTCAACAGATGATGGTTGACCGTGTTTTTGGGATCGCCGGAGATAGCGTTGTCATCGAAGATTATGTAGAGGGCGACGAAATTGGGGCAACTGCGATTTGTAATGGGACGCATTATCTGCCCTTGACGTTGACACAGGACCATAAACGCGCACTTGACAACGATAAGGGCTTGAATACTGGGGGTATGGGCGCGTTCGCCCCACTCGCCTTTATTGGGAAAGAGCAAGAGGCACAGATTTGGCGTACTATCGTTGCCACAACACTACAAGCCCTGAAAGCGCGAGGTATCCACTTCACAGGTGTATTGTACGCGAACATCATGCTTACAAAAAACGGACCAATGGTGTTAGAGCACAACACGCGCTTTGGCGACCCGGAGACGCAAGCCATGATGATGCTCATGCGCGAGGATATTGTCAACGTGCTTGATTTCGCGGACACGTTACCCGTGAAGCGTGACACGCTCTGGCACCCTGGTTCAGCCGTATGTGTTACGCTGGCATCCGGTGGCTATCCTGGTACCTATAGTTCGGGCATCCCAATAACGGGCATAGAGGACGCCAACAAAATAGAAGGCGTGCAAGTATTTCACGCCGGAACCGCGCTTAAGGATGGACAACTGGTAACGGCAGGTGGGCGCGTCCTGAGTATCACCGCGAGAGGCGATAGTCTACAAGACGCGGTTGATAGAGCATACGAAGCCGTGAAATATATAAAATTTGAGGGTATGCAATACCGTAAGGATATCGCGCATAGGGGGCTGTCTGGTGAGTAACAATAATGAAGAGCAGGAGCTTGATGTATCACGCCCTCGTTCCGTGACACGTCGCCTCGCGGTCCTCGTTTCTGGTAGTGGCAGCAATTTACAAGCACTCATCGACGCTATCGAGAGTCGCGAACTTCCACATGTTGAGATTGCGCTTGTGGTGAGCAACAAGGCCAATGCTGTTGGGTTACAACGAGCATTGACGCACAAACTCCCCACGCTCTACCTGCCGTGGAGTTGGACGAGACAAGAGGTCGAGGCCAAACTTACGGGTGCCTTTACGTTGTTTCAGATTGACCTGATTGTGCTGGCAGGCTGGATGCGTATCTTTACGCCGGATTTTATCACTCACTATCCCAATCGTATGCTCAACCTGCATCCCGCGCTCCTACCCGATAATGGGCAAGGCAATACTTTTACGACAAACGATGGCGGTGTTATACCAGTCTTGCGTGGTTTACACGTTGTCAAACGTGCTCTCGATGTAGGGCTGAAGGTCACTGGTAGCACCGTCCATTATGTCGTGCCAGAAGTGGATGCTGGCCCCATGATTTGTCGCCAAGAGGTGCCGATTGAGGATGGCGACACCGAAGAGACGCTGCACGAACGTATAAAACAGGTTGAACACAAACTGATTGTTGAAGCTGTTAAAAAGTTGACATGATTTTCATGTCAACTTACACATCTCCTGATTTCTGTTCACTCCCCTTGCTGCTTTTGAGGTCGTCAACGTATTTATTGGCTTGCTGTTGTAGGCTTCTGATAATCAGGTTGGGCGTGAGACCGAAGATGGCGGCGACAAGCAGGTAGATGGTTTCTTTCAAACTGAAGAACGTTCCTAGCGTGGTGGCGGCAGCATTGGAGCCGTTTACAAGTTCGCTATAGAGCAAAGCCGATACGAGCACACCGCCAATACCCGCGAGGCCGGATAGCAACGGCGTAGCAATCAAACGAGCAAACGAAAGCCCATAGTCATCTCCACCTTTGCTACTGCTTAGCTCATTATAAAAACGTCCGAAAAGGCCAGCAATAGCACCAACAATATAGAACGCGGTGGCAGCAACAATAGCATCTTTATTTGAACTGCGTGTATCAACATTCTCGGTTAGAATTGCGGTACATAGCAGAACATGTGTAACTACACCAGTAAGTGCGATTGTGCCTAGTAGACGGTTACGCGCCCTTACCAGCCCATCCCAGATGCCATCGCGGAAGCCATTTAGTGTGCGCCGAACCTCGCGTAACGCGAAACGAGCTTTGCCCTGTAATTTCTTATCGGTAGAAGTAACCTTCTCAACCTCATCATCCTCGTCCGTCGGGTTGTCTGTCTGCTCGATGAAGATACTGAACTTATCGGCAATTCGGCGCAAAACCTCTTTTTCGCTATTAACTGTGAGTATAAGTTTATTGAGCAGACGATCACGGCTCTTGTCTGGTTGATGCTCATTAAAGTATTCGCTCGCCAGTGGGTCAAGGTCATGTACTGCCTGCACTAACCTGTCGAGCAATTCGTCCCCATTGCCCATCGCGGAACCTTTGATGGCAAACATATCATGCATCGCACCACGGAGTACCGTCTCGACAGGCTCAATCTCAATCAATGCCTCTTCCGCATGGTGCATCAGGTCCCATGTGCTGGTATATCCACTCCCTGAAACCCAGCGCAAGCCTGTATCGGCGCGACACAAATTTCTGCTTATACCGTGACAGAATGCGTACGCTTCCCGTAGAGCGATTTTCTGGTATGGCTCAGTGATTTCCAGCCCAATATCCTTATGTAGTTTCTCGATATCTATGTCTGTGAGATTGCCCTGAGTGTCTTCTTGCAGGCCAAGCCGCGCCTTCAACTGCAACCAGCGTTGTCGCAATTGCGCGTAACTTCCCATGTTTGCGCCACCAGCGGTAGCCACGTTACAGCCAAACAGTGCTACCAACAGCCAGAGAAGACCAGTTAGCAAAACACCATAAATTGGCGCATACCAGTCTGAGTTTTGCAATGGTAGAAATGGAAACACAGATTGCAAAAACCGAATTGGGGGCGCAACATACACTACAACTGTTACAACCGACGCTACAAATGGTGCCAGTACACCAGTGATCAGCAGAGACGCCCCATACGCTTTACTCGCTCGGCCGATGGCTCTTACCGCACGTTTTCGCCACACGCGCTTTTTTCCAGGCTCATCCTGTTCGTCAGCAGAACCGATAAGCGATGTTGTTATATCTGCGTGAATAATATTGCCATTGAGTGGTGGAGCACTGGGTAATGTGCCTTTCGTAGCTGTTTCCATAATATATATATGACCTCTGGTATATCTAATAGAGTTTATGAGATAGACGATATGTACCCTGAATTTTCGCATATAAAAAAAATCTATACATGGTATCATAGAGATAAACATGAAAGAGCAAGAAACACATCATGGCAACATCCAACTCAACGTTCAATCCACGTCCCTTTGGCCCATTAGTAGCGAACTCTCAACGCCTTGCCACAGGTATTCACACGTTTATGTATCGCTTATCAGGTGGCAGAATTGGTGGGCGTATGGTGGGAAGTCCCGTCCTGCTACTCACCACGATTGGACGCAAAAGTGGCAAAGAACGCACATTACCACTGCTTTACCTTAAGGATGGTGAGACAATTGTGCTTGTAGCCTCAAATGGTGGCGCGGCAAAGCATCCTTTGTGGTGGTCAAATCTGCAAACAAACCCACAAGCAAAGATACAAATTGGAGCGCACACACAAACCATGACGGCAACGTTAGCAGATAGCGAGGACCGCAGCCGCCTCTGGCCGCGCCTCGTCGCCATGTACCCAGGCTATGCGGACTACCAGAAACGCACTCCACGCGAAATTCCAGTTGTGCTGCTACGTCCCTGATGAAGTGCATAATCATACATTATCCTTGCTCAACCAGGGGTAACTCGGTAACGAAGTAACGTTTTTCTTGTGGAGCCGCTCTACAGGCCATTCTATGACCTATAAAAAACGTTACTTCGTTACCGAATTACTACTATCATGGGGAAAAAGCAAAGTTATTCTACATCATCAATATATTCCTCCTAGAGGCAATGTGATGGTTTTCGTAGGGACCCGATTGATCGCGTCCTCTGCACGAGCGATGCAATGTGCAGTCCTCATCATGCACCAATCATCACGAGAGATCATGCAAGAAAGGTTGCGGATGGAACTCGCCCAATGAATTGGGCTTGGACGCCATCAATGTGGTCCCTACGAAAACTGCCAATCGAAGATTGGCAGACCCCTACAAATGTTTCGTTGCGACGTTTTAATAGTGCGTTACATTGTATAAAGAAGACGTATAGAGCAATAGCACTATCTTTTTTATGAGACAACGAAAGGACTCGTGAGCGCGATGAACCAGAATTGCAACGAACCGGAAGAACCTATTGTACAGGGAGGCATACATCGTCGGGAGTTCCTTGCGTTATGCGCGTTAGGTCTGCTACCAGGTGTGTTAGCCGCTTGCCAGGATGGGACAGCAGCAGGAGGGGCTAGCGCAACACCAGTACCGTCTCCCACAAAACAACCTGTGCCCACTACACAAACTACACCAGTAGACCCCGATTGGTCCGCGCTAGCAAAGAGTTTGCAAGGCACCCTTGTTCGTCCAAATAGTCCACAGTATGCAACGGCACTTCAGCTTTTTGACCCACGCTATGATAGCGTTCATCCTGCCGCGATTGCGTATTGTGCCGCGCCTGCTGATGTACAAGCATGTCTTGCATTCATTCACAAGTTTAAATTACCATTCACGCCACGTTCTGGTGGTCATAATTACAATGGCTATTCAACGAGTACAGGTTTAGTGGTAGATGTTACGCGCATGAACACCGTACATGTGAATACGAACGCGAACGTGGCTACTATCGGGGCGGGTACACGCCTTGTTGACGTATATAACGCGCTTGCACAATATGGTCTCGTCTTACCGGCTGGTTCCTGTCCAACTGTGGGTGTTGCTGGTCTAACCCTCGGCGGTGGCGTAGGCGTCATCGGGCGCAAGTTTGGTTTGACGTGTGATAATCTGCTATCGGCCCAGATTGTGACTGCTGATGGACGTGTACTCACCTGTGATGCACAACATGAACCCGATCTCTTCTGGGCCTCGCGTGGCGGCGGCGGCGGCAATTTTGGTATTGCGACCTCGTTTACGTTTCAGGTGCATCCAGTGACAACGCTCACACTCTTTACGTTGGCGTGGCCGTGGAACGACGCGGCAGCAGTCGTGAATGGTTGGCAACATTGGGCACCTCAGGCACCCGACGAGATATGGTCTAACTGCTTATTGCTTGCTCAGAAAGACAAGAGCGCAAGCCCAATCGTGCATGTCAATGGCGTCTACGTGGGCACGGAAGGTCCGCTAGATACGCTGTTACAGCAACTAACTAATAACATCGGTATCGCACCCAACTATCGCTACGTGGCAAGTCCGGGTATTCTTTCGACCATGCTATATGAGGCCGGGTGTTATAACAAGAGTGTTCCCGAATGTCACCTGCCTTCACAAAACCCAAGTGGGCAGTTAGTCCGCGATACTTCTGCCGTGAAGTCACATTATTATGTCAATACATTGTCGCAACAAGGCATTAACACGCTTATTCAAGCCATCAACACACGTCAGGCATCTCCTATTTTGGGAGAGGGTGGTATTGGTATGGATTCGTATGGAGGCGCAATTAACCGCGTTGCCAGTAATGCGACGGCCTTTGTGCATCGTAACGCGCTCTTTAGTTCACAGTTCTCAGCAAGCTGGAACGCGAGTGATGCCGCCTCGGTCGTTGCCGCCAATCGCGCATGGCTCAACAACACCTGGCAAGCGATGCGCCCCTATGCAACGGGTACCTCGTACCAGAACTATGTTGACCCGGACCTCGCCGACTGGCAGCATGCGTATTATGGAGCAAATCTAGCACGACTGCAACGCGTCAAAGCGGCCTACGACCCGAAAAATTTCTTTCATTTCGCACAAAGCATTCCTCTGTAGGAAATAAATGGGTGTGCCAGGGAACGAAGTTCCCTGGCACACCCATTTATTTATTTGTCGCTTACACCAGCTTCAGCAAAGGTTGCCATCTCTCGATGCAAACGGAGAGCGGCGTCGATGAGCGTTATAGCGAGAACCGCGCCCGTTCCTTCGCCGAGACGTAAGTTCAGATCGAGTAGGGGAGTGAGCTTGAGTTGCTCAAGAATGATATGATGTCCACTCTCAACGGAGACATGACCCGCGAAAAGATAGTCGCGCACGGCTGGTACTAGCCGTGTTGCGACAAGTGCCGCGGCACCAGAGATGAAACCATCAATGACGACGGGCACACCATGTTGAGCCGATGCGAGGATGACTCCGACCAGTCCCGCGATTTCTAACCCCCCGACTTTTGCCAGCACATCAAGTGGGTCTGTGGCGTCAGGCTTGTTATGTGCAATTGCTCGTTCGATGATGGCTACCTTATGTGCTAGTTGTGCGTCATCAATGCCTGTGCCACGCCCGGTAACAAGCTGAACAGGTACATGCGCGAGTGATGCTGTGATTGCGCTTGACGCGGTGGTATTGCCAATGCCCATCTCGCCCATTGCGATGATATCGACACCTTGTTGTATCAACGAGGTAGCCACATCCATACCAACCGTAATCGCGGCCTGCGCTTGTGCCTGTGTCATGGCTGGTCCTATCGCCATGTTCGCTGTTCCAGGCATAACTTTACGTGACAGCAATTGTGGATGCTGCATGTCTTCTGCCACTCCTATATCGACGACAACAACCTCTGCTCCCGCATGACGTGCAAGGGCATTGATTGCGGCACCACCGTGCAAAAAATTAAGCACCATTTGTGGTGTAACTGCGGAAGGATATGCGCTCACACCCTCTGCTGTCACGCCATGATCTGCTGCCATAATGATAACGGCCTTGCGTTGTATCATTGGTAGTGCCTGGTGAGTGATACCTGCCATTTGTATCGCAATCTCTTCCAACCGACCCATGCTGCCAGCAGGCTTCGTCAATTGCTGTTGTCGCGTTCGTGCCTGCTCCATCGCATCCTGGTCAAGCGGTGGAATAGTTATGTTAAACGAAGTGGTCATGTAGTACATCCTTCCATTCCTAGCAAATTATTAAAAGTCGAGACCTTTTTGGGCAAGAATGCCCTGTGTTTTGTAGGGATGCTTAATTTCGCGCATCTCTGTTACAAGGTCCGCATACTCAATCAAGGCTTCGGGCGCGTCACGTCCGGTCAAAATAACGTGTAGCGAGGGGTTACGATTGCGTAGTGTTGTAAGCACCTCTTCCAGGTCGAGCCAACCATACGTGAGGGTATAGGTGATTTCATCCATGATGACAATATCATAGGCGTTACTTTCGATTTTTGCACGACACTGTTGCCAGCACTCTTGTGCCAGCCCCCGGTCATGTGCAAGGTCTTCGCTTGTCCAGGTAAAGCCTTGTCCTAACGGTATAATTTCGACGCCCATGCGTTCTGCCGCACGAATTTCGCCCCACTTGCCTGTTGTCGCCTTCATAAATTGCAGCATCACCACGCGCATGTCCTGTCCCCATGCGCGCATAAGTACGCCGAGGGCTGCCGTTGTCTTGCCCTTACCTGTGCCTGTATAGACCAATGTCAAGCCCTTCTTGCCAGGTTTTCTGTTGGCCCTTGCCGTGGCTAACTCCTGTCGAATACGGGCGCGACCCTCCTCGGTCAGTTCCTCAACCTCTGCCTCTTGTACTATCTCGTTTGTTACGTGCTCTTCCATCGTTATATGTCCCTCCGTATCTCTATTGTGTCACAAAGATACACCAATACGAACGATAGGGGTGGGACACAAGCGATTACTGCCTCCGTCTCTACTTGTACCTGTACATACAACCTTTAAATGGTTCATACTTCCCGTCGTTCATCTCTTCCTCACGTCCCTGTGAGAAAATGAAAAGTCCCTGGATACTTGTGCTTGACTTGACAAAGAAGAGAACACGTAGGATAATCAATGTGGACGTGCGAAAGTCACAGCCCGGTAGGTAGTCCGGGTGACGTTTTGCGTTCGTGCAGGTATCCATCCTCGAAGTGAGATTGGCCTCCAGTACGTCCTTTCCCAACCAAAGGGAGAGGTACGTATAAAATGACAAAATTAAAGGTTCTTATTGTAGGGGCGGGCTTAGGTGGACTTTGCTTAGCACAAGCACTTCGTCAACTCGACGTTGACGTTGAAGTCTTTGAGCGTGATACAAGCCCCTGGGATCGACCGCAAGGGTACAGGCTACATATTGATGCAGATGGAGTGAATGCGCTCTATCAGTCACTCACCCCTGAACTCTACCAACTCTTTGATGCGACCTCCATGAAGCCCCTTCCGTTTACCACCATCGTTGATACCAACCTTGCCATCCAAAATCGCATGTCAAGCGACGAGCAGGGGAGCAGGCAAGAACACTCAGCTAATGGACTTCCATCACACATGAACGTGAACCGTGCGACCTTAAGACAGGTCTTGTTCACTGGTTTGCAAGACACCGTTCATTTTGGAAAAAAACTTTCTCATTATGAAAGTGATGAGAAGGGCGTCACAGTTACTTTTGAGGATGGAACAAAATTCAAAGGGGATCTCTTAGTAGGAGCCGACGGAATTAGGTCGATAGTGAGAAAACAACGTGTCCCTCATACAGTCATTCAAGACACGGGTGTGCGTGCCATCTACGGTCGTATCCCGATCAGCGAGGCGATGAATGTTGTGCCAAAGCAAGCGCGTGAAGATGTTTTTACGGTTGCGGTTGATTCCAGAAAACTCTTTTTAGGTCTTGGACCAGTCATGTTTCCGACACCTCCTGATGTGGCAGCATCTCAACTCATGCCGAAAGCTGAACTCCGGCCGCAAGTCGACTACGTTGTGTGTATTGTGGGAGGAAGAAAGGAATTCTTTGGGAAAGACGACTCTCACCTACAGGCTTTAAGCAGCGAGGGACTTCAGAAGTTGTCTTTAGAACTCATGAAAGAATGGCCTGAGAGTTCAAGGGCGATTCCGGCTCATGGCGACCCGAACTCATTCTTCTTCGTTGAAATGTATACGAGTATTCCATGCGAGATGCCGAAGTCCGCGAACGTCACGCTTTTAGGAGATGCTATTCACGCAATGACACCAACGCTAGGCAGAGGAGCCAACATCGCTATGCGTGATGGCGCACTCCTTGCACAACATCTTGAAGATGTTGTTCATGAGCGGCGAACACTTTTGGAAGCAGTACGCGAGTACGAAACTCACATGACGCAGTATGGTTTTGATGTGGTGAAAAAGTCAGCCGCGATGGGTACACGACTTATGGCGCAGAATCCTTTGCCAGAAGGTTCTTGACGTTCTTAAGCTGAAATCATTCGGTTCATACACGCTAAGAACCTAGAGTATCCCGAAATGAGTAACATATCTCATTCCGGGATACTCTAGGTTCATTTCATGAGTTTTCACCTCCCTTTGCTTGTTGCTAAGGATTCCCTGGAGTGGAGAGTCCTAAACCTGGCTGGAACGTTTTAGGACTCTGCCTGAGTGCTGCGAATTGGATCACGCCCTGTCGCACATCAGCAAATATCTGCCGTCCATCAGGGAGCATGCGAGCGTACCACTCATTCCCATGCTTGATCCACTCCAACAAGGTTCGTTTGATCCGCAATCAATTCCTGGAGCATTTTCTGCTTTTCTGGCGTATCAGGCCAAACAGCCTTCTCGACTGCTTTCATCCAATCTCCCCAGTACGCAGGGTCTGCTGTTCGATCATCTGACGGCATAAGATTACTTAACAAATCGAGAATATACTCCGATTTTGCCAACTCATATTCTCCCTCTAAGAAAAAAACCAGTGCGTCAAAGGCTTGTCGAATTGTCAGTACATCCATCGTTATACCTTCTTTCATTCTATCGTTCCCCTAAAGGAATCTATGGAATAAGTCCTCTCTTCACATCCCAGTTCATATATGGAGTATCGTTCACTCCTGCATTTGTAATAACACCATTTCTCACCGTAGCCCATGCCTGTCGTCCATCAGCATCTCCATGTTTTGAGTTGTGCGATCAACGTAGCAATGTTTTCCTCCTGAGCCGATCAATGGACGCTCACGCTCGTACAGCATTCTTTGCTCCATAACCTCAAGAGTTCCAAGAACATCCGCTGCTTCAAAACGTACCTTCTCATCATCACTGGATAACGTGTCAAGAAGCACGGAACGTGCTACACCCATCTCAACTCGTTTTCCTGCAAAAATTCAGCCCTTACACGAAAATCAAGCAGACGGCAAAGGAGATAGTGTGTTGAGGGTGGTAGACTTATTTAGCAGTGCGGCAACAATTTCCGACACTTCTGCCTCATCTCGTACTCGATAGAGCCTTCGCAGCGTATCTTTGGACGATTTCTCCAGAAAAGCGATGATTTCTTGTGCATTCAAAGTAAACCTCCTCTTTCAAGACTCGACGCCGTTAGGATACTACTCAAATAGCCAGGGAGCGTGGTCTTGTATGTCCCGACCAAATGCATTTTTCTGCCAATTGTGCCCCACGATCACTTCAAAAATGGGGAATCTCCTCATGTAAGGTGCCATACTCCAGACAGGATTCCACCACTCGGTTTCCATTACCGCTAGCTGTTGGTGCCTTCCTTCTTCCAATTTCATGTGTACCCTATATTTCTGACGTAGTTTGAACCCTGGAAATTGGCGAACGTGTAAAAGGGTAGATGGATAGGTCCTAAACATTTCAAGGCACTCAATATTCTGCCAAGGAGTATACATTCGATATCCCAAGGTATAATATGTTATGCCATCGTCTGTTACGAGAAGTCTGCTGAATCCCAGGGAACGGTACATGTAGCTCAGCACGATAAAACAGATAAGGCCAGACAAGGTTGTGCCAAGAGAATCGTCCAAATATGTATGCCAAGATGGGAGAAAGGTGATCAAACCAAATACCGTCCAAGCAATACCTAGCAAGGGGAACCCAAGTAACAACAAGCGTCTCTTCCACGAAAAAGAATAGATATGCATCGTAGTCTTCTTTTCATTTACCATTGTTAAAACACAACTCCTATGGTTGTTTGAATTAATTTTGGCTTCAGCACATTTTTAGTCCTCTAAGCAGATATTGAAAGGCTTCATCCATGTTAAAAGCAATTTCCTGATATCTTTTCGTACTGCTACAATACATGAATTACCAAAAATGCGCTAAACCCTATGGGATGTGCGACGAGACACATTCTTAAGTGCGGTGACTCTCACAACTTTTTGTGCTATTTTTTCTGTGAGGATGTGATCTTTCCACTTCGTCAAAACCAAGCATGTGCCGCGACCGCTATGGCTTCAGAAGGGACTCTACAATCCATAGCCTACTTTACTCTAAGGTGAATAAATGCTATGAACACTTGAATTATATGTTCTTTCGCAGCTTTCTATCACCATCAAAGGATGGATAGTACTTAATAGATAACAAAACGAAAAAGACCGAGAGAAGCGAAACGAAAAGAAGAGTCCAATTCTCGATCCTGAGAAGCAGAAGCGTTCTCAGAAGGAAATCAAAAAGACCAATTTCAAGAAAAACCCAAAGAAAGCAAAGTAGGCACAATCCGAGTGAGACTTCATATTGTTGGTACCATAATTTTCGCTCTCCATTTTTCCGTGCATGTTTCACCTGAAGAAGCCCTATAATAATGAGTGCCATACTCAGTATGAAGAAACTCGTGAACACGCCAAAGAGCGCAGGTTGTTCACTATGTGTTATGAAAATACTGATACTTGCCAGAATGAACATGTAAATAGACAGGAAAAGAAGCACATACAGTAATGCTTTTAGATAAGAAGAAATATTCATGTTGATCAAGCCTTCTTGTTTGCTTTGTTCTCACTCTGAGATGCTACTGTCACTTATGCTGCGAGCAAGTTGAATTGCCTGTTCCCAAAAAATTAGATGCGACTGCCCTTCTTACAAAGTCTAATGTCTATTCGACAAATTTCCTATTTCATACTATACTCTGCTTGAGCTTCTACTCATTATTTACTATACGAGCAAAATTAGCTGATGAGTATCACCAAAATGTTTCATCGTCATACATACAATAGAGATGATTCGAGTGAGTGCTAAAAAGAAAGGTCTCTTAGAGAAAGAAGATGTATATGTGAGTATGTTTGTTGGTATAGAAGACGAGCAAGGAATAATTATCTACCCGCGCCAACTTGTAAGAGGAAAAAAGAAACTCCTCTTTGTTGTATTCGGATCACTTTTCTTTGTTTTTCTCAGCCTTGTTATTCTTATTAATGGTCGTCATAGTACATTTGGTTGGCAGTCTTTCTTCCTCTCTGTTCTTAGTCTCTTTGTTTCCCTGATTCAACTTGCTTGGGGAGCAGCACTTGTTATTGATGATGAGATGCTCTCACTGCGCCCTAATCCGTTTCTTCCACGGATAGATGTACAATGGGAAGAAATTGCGTCAATTTGTGTCAGTGGGAAACTCTATCTCGCCCTGGATTTTGTCCTTTCTCCAACTCATGCAGATGCCTTCCTGCAACGCCAATCTCCTTTCATGAAGAAAATACTTACGAGAAGAATAGAACGTACAGGTCGGCTTGCACATTTTTCTCATTGGGTTCTGCCTAAATTCTTACTACTTCCATTGCTTCATCTCATCAAAAGACGTTACCATCAACAAATTGAGCAGCATAATATTATTATTTATGATTAAAGCAGGACGGCGAAAAAAATATAATTTGGTTGGTCTGGTGTTCAATCCTCTGTTTTTGCAGTTGCAGTGTCGTCTTGCGAGAGTGGTTCAAACAAAAGCGCATTTCGACGCTTCATATAGAGTAGTGATGCTCTGGATTTTGTCAGGAGCCAACCCACAAAATAGACATCGGAGGCTGTGGGCAAGAGATTCATGAGAAGAACGAAGGTAAGCATGTTACTCATGGGTCCTTGATGACCGAGTAGCAAAGGAAGTAAAAGAGCACTATAGAGACTTAGGGGAGCTATAGCAACAAGGAAAGCATCACGATAAGGACGATATCCTCCTGTTTTCATTGGAAAGTCCGCGACGAGCCGAAGAGCCAAGAACGATGACAAGGAGAGAGAATAGCCAAGTAACAGACTAACCCCCCTTTGAATAATCGCTCTTATCCAATAAGGAGAAAATATGGTGAAAATGACCAGGATATCCAGTTGCCCTCGAGTAAGTGGCAAGAATACTTGATCCGTGGCGAGAATAAAGAGAGGGGCGACAACAAGGGGTGTGAGAAACGCGATAGCCTTAATAAAGTTTGTTTGGTATCGAAACTCAGAAGTAAAGTGATAGCCTTTCGGCACAATAAGCTCTTCCGCAGACAAGAGAATGACTCCTTTTTACTAACACACAAAACATGTTTAACTACAGGAATACGAGAACGTAAAGAATTTTTTAATTTCTTATTTGAAGAGTATAACGAATGTTGTGTTTTGTTCAGTTACATTTATAGCATGAATGAACAAAAGTGAAGGTAGAAGTTTGTGGTTTGTCAGCACCTTCTTATCTGACAAACTCTATATTTACAGGTATAATATATTTATTATGACAATAGACGAACAAACCGCACCATCTTTCTCTTCACCAAACGGTGTACAGCGCATCTGGCTTGTGCGTCATGGACAAACGGCTTGGAATGAGCAGGGACGCTTTTGTGGACATACAGATATTTCTCTGTCCACGGTTGGACGCAGACAAGCACGCACACTGGCCTCATACCTACAGCGCATGCCAATCACCACAATCTACAGCAGCGACCTGAGCAGGGCAAGAGAAACCGCCGAGATTATTGCCGCAAGAAATGTACACAGAGGGAACAGAGAGACCGCAAGGGTCTCCCCTACACGCACCGTACCCCAAAATGTAGGGGAGACCCTCGCGGTCTCCCAGCAACCGAAGATAATCATTTCTCCACTATGGCGTGAAATCAATTTTGGCGCGTGGGAGGGCCTCACTTATAACGAGATTGCGACCTCGTTTGTAGATCAACTGAGTTTTTTCACCGACCCAGAACATTATGCGCCCCCACAGGGCGAGACGCTGGCAGAGGTATTACAACGGGTCATTCCTGCATTGCAAGCAATCATGCAGCACGATCATAAGGGCGAGATTGTACTGGTAAGTCATGGTGGTGTGTTACGTGGCTTGCTGTGTGTACTTTTAGGAATGCCGCTCAGCAGCCAATGGCAGTTACGTATTGATACAGGGTCACTAAGCGTGATTGATGTATCGTTGGATGAGCATGGCGCGTTGTTGGCATCGTTAGCAGGATTGAATGTAACAATGCGCCATCCCAGGTTTTAATCTAACGCCTGTGCCTCTTCGACCATATAGCCACTGGCCCGTAGACGCTGCAACAGGTCCTCGCACTGAGCGTGATCGCGCGTCTCAAGCGTAATAGTTTCTTCACGCTGCATAATAGGGAGGCGGCTAGAGATACGCTGGTGGCGCACGTCGATCACGTTGATACGCATCTCTGAGATAATATTGAGCATACGCATCAGTTCGCCAGGACGGTCGGTCAAGCGAGTGTGAATGACAAAGTAGCGTCCAGCAGAGGCGAGACCATGCTCGATGAAGCGACTGACAAGATTGATGTCGATGTTGCCACCCGTAAGTGGCACGAGAACCTTCTTGCCCTTGAGCTGCACCGCTCCGCTTAGTAGCGCGGCAAGCCCTGCTGCTCCTGCACCCTCGACCAGCATCTTGCAGCGTTCCATGAGTAGCAACACAGCATTGATGATGGCTTCATCCTTGACCAATACCACGTCGTCTACGAGCTTTTCGATAATCGAGTACGTCAATGCTCCGGGTCGCTTTACCGCGATCCCGTCGGCAATCGTGGTGATTGCGGGAAGCGTGCATAGTTCGCCAGCATCCAAAGAGGCACGGAAGCTTGCCGCGCCAGCCGCCTCGACCCCGATAATGGTGATGTCGGGTTTGAGGGCGCGAGCCGCGATTGCGATACCAGAGATCAGGCCACCACCGCCAATCGGCACAACAATCGCGTCGGCATCGGGCAGATCGTTGAGCATTTCAAGGCCGAGCGTTCCCTGTCCCGCAATGACATCGGGGTCGTCGAAGGCGTGTACATAGGTCGCACCGAGTTCTTGTTGCAATTCGAGACAGCGTTGGTAGGCGTCGTCGTATGTTGCTCCATGTAGCACCACTCGCGCCCCGTACCCCTGAGTCGCCGTTACCTTTGCCAATGGCGCGTTTTCTGGCATCACAATAGTGCAGGGGATACCATGCTGAATGGCGGCGATGGCGACACCTTGCGCGTGATTGCCTGCGGAGGCCGCGATCACCCCTGCACGACGCTGTTCGTTGGTAAGACGAGATATCTTGTATGAGGCACCACGCACTTTAAAGGAGCCACCACGCTGCATGTGTTCCTCTTTAAGGTAAATATCCGCCCCCGTCATTTCCTTGAAGGTACGTGATGGAGCAAGCGTTGTGTGGTGAATAATCGGCTTGAGAAATTTGTAGGCTTGCCAGATGTCGGCAATGCTTACGGGTGGACGGCCCTCGTTCATCTCATACGCGTCACGCGTATTAAGTGGGTCACGGGTAGTTTCTACTGTTGTGTCGTTTTTAAGTAAACGCATTGGCGTGTTACGACTCCTTTCAGTCCTTCAATGGACACGACCACGGTCGTCGTGGTTCCAAACCCATGCGACGTTGCCAGGGTGGTATGTTCAGAATTATAACCTATGAAACGATGCGTGGCAACAATGAATATAATCGCTATATAGCTATGATGCATCACACCTATAATAGGTGCGATTATTTTGCTTGACAATCCTCTTTTTATGTGATATATTCACTGTAGCCCCAGAGATGCATAACACGCCGTTCAAATAACTACCAATGTTCCCACATTCTACAAAGCGTGTATACTGTCTTTGGTACGTTCGTTGATACCTCTTACACTCATCAAGGCTACCCGTTCGCACATCCTTCCAATAGAGACAGATGTGCAGGGACAATTTTATACCGTCCCAATAGTAACGCCGCCTATCGTTCACCTAAAGGGTATTACAAAAGCAACTTAACTACCCACAATGTAGACTTCCCAACAAAACAGTATCTGTTCTACACAGAAAGGAGGATGGACGTGTTCTTCCATTAAGAATGTGTCCTGCCCCACAAAACGTGAATATTGCTGAACTAGAAACAAGAACAACCACAGAGTTACGCGACATTGCGCGCGATCTCGAACTTTCCGGCTATACCGCCCTCAAGAAACAAGACCTTGTGTTCCGACTCCTCCAGGCCAATACAGAGCAGCAAGGCAACATTTTTAGTGCTGGCGTCCTGGAAATCGTGGAAGATGGCTTTGGCTTCCTTCGCCAGGAACGCTTCTTGCCAGGAAACATGGACGTGTACGTCTCGCAGTCGCAAATCCGCCGCTTCGGTCTTCGCACTGGCGACATGGTTTCAGGGCAGGTACGCCCTCCGAAAGATAACGAAAAGTACTACGGCCTCTTACGCGTTGAAGCTATCAACGGTATCGACCCCGAAATTGCAAAACGTCGTCCCCACTTTGATGTCTTGACCCCAATCTTCCCCCGCGAAATGTTCAACCTGGAAACCGGACCCGCCAATATCTCTGGCCGTATTGTGAACCTTGTTTCCCCCATTGGACGCGGACAGCGTGGCCTCATCGTCTCACCGCCAAAAGCTGGTAAGACTATGCTTCTCAAGTCTATCGCCAACTCAATTACCGAGAACTATGCCGACGCACACCTGATGATTGCATTGATCGGTGAGCGACCTGAAGAAGTTACAGACATGAAACGCTCAGTTCGTGCCGAAGTCATCAGTTCAACCTTTGACGAGCCAACCGAGGCCCACACACGCGTTGCCGAAATGGTCCTGGAGCGCGCCAAACGTCTCGTTGAGAGTGGACGTGACGTGGTAATCCTGCTTGATAGCATCACCCGTTTGAGCCGTGCCTATAACTTAGCCGTACAACCAAGTGGTCGTACTCTTTCCGGCGGTCTCGATCCGAGTGCCCTTTTCCCCCCAAAACGCTTCTTTGGTGCTGCCCGTAAGATTGAAGAAGGTGGTAGCCTGACCATTATCGCCACGGCCCTTGTAGATACAGGAAGCCGCATGGATGATGTGATCTATGAAGAGTTCAAGGGTACTGGCAACATGGAGTTGGTGCTGAACCGCAAGCTTGCCGAGCGTCGTGTCTACCCCGCTATCGACATCTCCCTGTCCAGCACACGCCGCGAAGAATTGTTGCTCGACGACAAAACCATGCGCGCCGTTGTGGTCATGCGCCGTATGTTCTCAACCCTCGCCGACCAACGTGGCCTTGAGGCAATGGAAGCCCTGCTCCAACATATGTCCAAGACAAACAACAACATGGAGTTTCTGGCAACCCTCAATAAAAGCGTCCTCTAAGTGTTATAAAGAAGCAGTTGTGCATGTGATATGAAAATTACGCACAACTGCTTTTTTGTGCCTTATTGTGTTTCAACTTTGATTTGATGAATGTCGTAATGATCTCCTAACCTTGACGTGATAGTTTTCGTAGGGACCACATTCATGGCGTCCACGCCCAATTCATTGGGCGAGTTGTATCCGCAATCTTTCTTGCATGATCTCGCTCACTCATTGGTGCGTTCTAAGGACTGCACCTTGCTTCGCTCGTGCAGTGGACGCCATCAATGTGGTCCCTACTAGTCTACCCAACTACATTTGACGGGTAGAGTCGCTTCAGTTTAATACGGGCTTGCTCATTGGTAAAGTGCCAACTGATGCGAGCCTGGGTTTCATTTCGCCGATGTTGCCAAGCGGCCACCGCTTGCTGGACCTGTTGCATGCTTGCCATGCGTTCTCCCAGGACTTGCCGTCCCAGCACCGACAGTTCGATCTCGGCCATATTCAGCCAACTTCCATGCACAGGCGTGTAGTGAATTTCCAACCGTTCGCTCAGCCGTCGTGCCACCTCTGGCTCAAAGGCTTCGTAGAACGACGCGGTGGAGTGCGTGTTGAGATTGTCCATCACCAGCACCACTTTCTCCGCATCAGGATACTGCTCCTCCAACACCAGACGCATGAAGTGTGCCCAATCCTTCTTCGTGCGTTGCTCTCGGACCTGGACCACTCGCTTGCCGCCGAGCGGTTCACACGCCACAAACAGACTACACCAGCCCTCCCGTTCATATTCGTAGTCCACACATCGAGGCCGCTTCACATCCAGTGCTTGCTCCTTGCGCTTACTGCTGAGCAACTGCAGAGAGCCTTCATCCATACAAATGAGCGGATGCAGGGCATCATACGCTCGTTGATAGGTCGCCAGCACGTCTTCCATCGCCGCCACAAACTTGGCATCGGCATAGGGAATGCACCACTGCTGCTTGAGCCACGGCTTCAACTCGTTTTTTTTAGCGTCATTCGCACCGTTTCCTCGCTGATCGTCTCCACAATCTGCAGTTCGATGAGTCGTTCTTTCAACATGCTGATACTCCAGCGTTCGTGTCCATGTGGCGCATCGCTACAGGCGAGAAGCACCAGCAAGGCTTCTTGCTCACCATCCAGTTTGCGCTTCTCTGGTCGCTCTGGGTGCGGCTTTCGCTCTAAGGCAGCTTGCAGTCCCTCAAACACGAAACGCTGGCGAATGCGCTTGAGCGTACTTTCTCCCACCCCAAAGCTTTCTTGAAGCTCTCTGTCGGACCAGCGAGGTCCCCACTTGCCTTGGTCCGTCTTGAGGAGCACCTGGGCATGCATGATCTTGCGTGCGGGAGCGGTTCCTCGATGGATGATCTGCTCAAGGGTCTCCCGTTGCTCTTGCGAGAGATGAATGCTATATTTACTCATGAAGGTCTCCTGCTCAGTCTTATTAGGATTTTTTGACAGGATACCTCCTTCTTTCCTTTCCGTCAAATCTAGTTGGGCGCACTACTACGGATTGGATTACCGATTATACGCTGGTGAAAAGGATATCACTACTGCTACTCATTCTCCCCAGGCTTCAGACTCGCTCTCCACGTTTCAGATTGAACGACTTCGGCTTGACGTGGAAAGACTTTAGATAGCAGGACGCGCTGGACTTCTTCATCCACATCAAAACAGCAATCGGCTAAGACGGTCAACTGATAATCTTTGTCGGCCGCTTCCCGCAATGTTGATAAGACAACTCCACTGGTTGCTATACCACTAAGCACTAGATGCGAAATGTCCTGCGCTCTCAATACCACTTCTAAATCGCTTCCACTAAACGCACTGACACGACGTTTCGTGACAACAATATCCATTGATTGTGGAGCGACGGCAGGATGAATCTCTGCGCCAGTCATGGTCGCTGATGGTGAAGATTGCTGCTGAATGGCAGAAAACGATTTATTCCTCGGACTTATCTCAGGATAACCTGACCGAAAGTTCACAACCACATAAATTATGGGAATCGACGCAGCGCGAGCGGCTGCAATAGTTGTGCTTATAGGCGTGAGGAAGTCACTTGTTTGTGCAAACCGAGAGACAATCCTCTCCTGTATATCCATGACTAAGAGGGCTGTTTTTGCATGTGTATCAGACATTGATTTTCCCTTTCCATTTCTCTTGAACTTGTGTAGTCTACAATAATTTACATGTGTACTTGCTAGAAGATTTTATGGCAGACATGCTTTTGTTCAATGATAGTAAGCGAGCAACGCTTGCTAACTACTCAATGTTCATAGCTGTCTCTGACTCTGCAAGGCTTTTCTCTGCCGGTTTACGTATTATCCAACCAACAATTGCTGCTACTAAACATGGAATAGCCCCAAGCAAGAATGCTGTTTGTGCGCCGAAAAGCGTTGTCAGACCACCCGCGAGCAGGTTCCCCAGTGGCATACCGCCTGCGTACACTAGTAGAAACACACTTATCACTCTGCCGCGCAGAGCATTAGGTGTGACCGTTTGGATAGTAGTATTGGCTGTTGCTATCATCACGACCTGCGCGAATCCCACACCTGCAAGCAAAGGGAACGAGAGAAGGTAGATGTGGGAGAGCGCAAAGGCGATCTCAAGGCCACTGAACGCGAACGCAGCAATGAGCAGGAAGCGAATGCTCGGCTTGCGATTCCCCCAGGCAACCCACAGTGCCGAGAAGAGCGCACCCAACCCATAGGCCGCTGAGATGAAGCCGAAACCCACCGACCCCGTATGGAATACATCGGTGGCGAACAGAGGCAGCATCACATTGAAATTGATTCCGAACAACGCGATCACACCAACGACCCCTGTCACCAGCAAGACGGTTGGCATGTGCCATGCATAGACTAGGCCCTCGCGTACACTCTGGACCGCGCTGATTTTTTTATCGTCTGTTCGTTTAATAGGTGAGGTGTGCAGCGTTCGGGAATCGATCAAGAACAGACCGATGATAACTGCGATAAAACTGAGCGTGTTCAGCAGGAAAAGCGGCCCAACGCCGAACAAGGCAATGAGCACACCGCCAAGACCTGGCCCTAGCACACGAGCTGTATTGACGAGCGACGAGTTGAGCGCGATAGCATTCGGTAGGTCTTCACGCCCCACCATCTCACCTACGAACGACTGGCGGGTGGGCGAATCAAGCGCATTCGAGATACCTAGTAGCCCTGCAAGGAGCATGATATGCCATATTTGTATCGTTCCCGTAATCACCAGTGTCCACATCGTGGCCGCCTGAACAAGCGCAATGGACTGTGTAACGAGCAACAAGGTGCGTTTGGGCACTCGATCAGCTAGCACACCACCGAAGAGTGAGAACAACATTATAGGCAAATATTGTAGTACACCCACCAGTCCGAGCAGCCATGCGCTATGGGTCAGTTCTAGGACTAACCATGCCTGCGCGGTTGTCTGCATCCATGTCCCGACCTGTGAAACCATTTGACCAAAAAAGAACAGTCGATAGTTGCGGTGTCGCAATGCACTAAACGTTCGTGACAGACCTCTAGCTTGTACAGGAGCCGGTTGCTCCTCTATAATGATGGCTTCAGGAATCACCTGTTCCTGGTCGTCTGGAGTAATTGGTTTCATAGTTCCACCTCGGTAATATGGCGAAGGACTGGAAGGGCTGCACGTAACTGAGTAAGTTCATTCCCACTGAGATGGGCGAGAAGACGTTGGAAGTTCGCACGCCAGAACTCCTCATAGAGCAAGGCCGCACGTTTCCCACGTTCGGTAGGCAACACCTGCACCACGCGCCAGTCTTGTTCGTCACGACTCCGTTGAACAAATCCTTGCGCGAGTAGTCGTTTGACCATAGCTGTAACAGTTGGTGGCGCAACATCCAGTTGTTCGGCTAATTCCTGCATGGTGCAACCTTGACGAGCCGTCAAAACGCGCAACAACTTGATCTGCCCCTTCGTAGCTCGAAGTTCTAAGATATCACGCCATTCCGGTGCAATATCGTCAGTGTCACGGGGAATATCGGCACGAATTCGGCCTAGCAAGCGAGGGATGATATCAAGCAACGCATCGGCAATATCCGATGTGTCATGAGAAGAAGGCTCATTCATTAGTTTCACTTTTCTGTCATATACTTAGCCTAACTATTAATTAGATAGTCTAAGTATATGATGCTTTTTGGTTTCTGTCAAGATGATTAAAATGCAGGGAGACCCTACAAGACGTTGTATGATGGACATGGAAGAAATCCTGCTGTCGTTCCTATATCTATCTATGCAAAGGAGCAATTCATCCATGATCGGTGACATCCCCACATTCCAAAACTTTATTGGTGGCAAATGGCAAGCTGCCTATAGCGGACAAACCTTCCCCAACTACAATCCTGCCACAGGCGAACTCCTGGGCTATTTCCCACTATCAGATCACATCGACGTGAACGCTGCGGTTATCGCAGCACAGACCGCGTTCGAGCACTGGCGACTCGTGCCAGCCCCCAAACGTGGCGAAATCCTCTTTCGCGTTGGTGAACTGATGACGCGGCATAAAGAGGAACTGGCACACATTATGACGCGCGAGATGGGCAAGGTTCTCAAGGAGACACGCGGCGATGTGCAAGAGGGCATCGACATGGCCTATTACATGGGCGGTGAGGGTCGCCGACTCGCTGGCTATACCGTACCCGTCGAATTGCCAAACAAAACAGGAATGGCTTTGCGCGATCCCATAGGGGTCGTGGCGTGTATCACACCCTGGAATTTTCCTGTCGCAATTCCAACCTGGAAGATGTTCCCTGCATTAATCGCTGGTAACACCGTTGTGCTCAAGCCAGCAGAAGATACGCCGCACAGTGCATTGCGTCTGGTCGAGTTGCTCCACGAAGCTGGTCTGCCTGAAGGCGTTGTCAACATCGTCTTTGGTCCAGGTCAGCCAACGGGCCAGGCACTTATCCAGCAGCCCAATGTCAATATTATCTCCTTTACAGGGTCTACCGAGACGGGACGACATGTCGCTATTGAAGCGGCGCGTATGCTGAAACGTGTCTCACTTGAATTAGGTGGCAAAAATGCCGTGATCGTGATGGATGATGCCGACCTCGATTTAGCGGTTGAAGGTATTTTGTGGAGTGCATACGGCACAACGGGTCAACGCTGTACCGCATGTAGTCGCTTGATTGTCCATCGTGCGGTACAGGACAGATTGTTAGCAAAGTTGGTGCCACGTATTCAAGCATTGCGTCTCGGCAATGGCTTAGATGAAAACGTGGATGTTGGTCCCATTATCAACGCAAAACAACGCGAACGGATACATAACTATACCGAGATTGGTATGGAAGAGGGCGCAACGCTTGTTACAGGTGGAGACTGTAGCCCATCTTTCTGGCGAGCTAGCTCATGGCTATTTTTATCGGCCAACACTTTTCACCGATGTACGACTAGAGATGCGTATCGCGCAAGAAGAGATATTTGGGCCAACTCTATCGGTGATTACCATTGACTCGCTTGAAGAGGCCATCAGAGTCAACAATGGCACAAAATATGGTCTATCAAGCGCGATCTATACACAGAACGCCAACGCTGTGCAACATGCAACGCGTGACATTACAACGGGCATTCTCTACATTAATTCTGGTACAACAGGAGCAGAAATACAATTTCCCTTTGGAGGTACACGAGGCACAGGCAATGGACATCGTGAAGCTGGTATAGCCGGCCTTGATGTCTTTACCGAGTGGAAAGTGGTCTATACCGATTACAGCGGTAAACTGCAAAAAGCACAGATAGATGAGTAATGCCTATGGAGTGCGAAGATATTACACAATATCTTCGCACTCTATGATATATCTAGCGGTTATAGAAAGGCCCTGTATTGCCGGGACGAGTGGGGGGAAGATTTCCAGCCTGTAATGCTTCACGTCTACGATATTCGATAAGCGACTTGTGCAAGGGCATCGCGGCCATAAAATGGGAACAGATGAGATTGTGTTTGTAGACCGGGCACTCACAGCGGAGCAGTTGATTCCCATCAACTTCAGTGATAAATACGTTATAGATATGTCCCTGGCTCCCTTGAACTTGATAGTGACCATAGGCGACAGCTCGCGCAGGGAACTTCACTTTTAGATTCGCGGCAAGTGCCTCGTTCAGCGCAAGGTCAAGCTCCTCATTTTTACGCTTCAGTTCTAACATATGTGAAGCTCTTTCCTCTGCCTGGACGAGTCCGGTAAGAGCTGTTGTCAATCGTACAATCGCTGGTCGAAACACAAATATCCCTTCAAAGAGCAGAACGAGTATTGTCAACGTGAGGAGTATAAGCTCAATCTGTTTAAGCTGGTTGACACGTCCATTTGCCTCGACCTCGTATTGGGACACAATTTTGTCCATGCCAACAAGAAATGGTGCCTCGTTCTGCAGGATAGTTTGAATAAATGGAGCTGTCGTTGTTCTAAAAGCCTGGCTAGACTCTAAGCGATTTTTTTGTGCAACATCAAGTAATCCCTAAATCGCTCCGACCATTGCATCGAAGTTTAGCTGTATATGTGCGTAGAGTTGTGTAACCGTTGCGCTATTATTACCAGGCAAGTTTAGCTGTGTGCTTCCCTGCTGTAGACCTTGATGCGAACTTTCCCATAGCAATGTACCTGCATTCAACTCCGCGATACGTGGTGTACGTTGTGCCTCGGTTGGCGCAATCGAAAGCGCAAGTGCTGCTTTACTTAATTTCTGGCTTAGCATGCGTTGTCGTCCTGCAATGTTAATAACACCTGCATCTTCTGACTGACGCTGCAGTGACATCTGAATAAGTATCTGTCCACTAACCGCGAGTAACGCGATGATGCTCAGCGCACTAATATAGAGGACGGTGAGGCGTAGAATAGAAGATCTCTGAATGCTGAGTACACGCATGAGTAGGATTCCCATCTTTACAAAGAACTATCTGCATTGCTCGGTACACATTTACGTATTGTGTTGATAGTACAGAGTATGCTATACGCTAAAGAGGGTAGTCTCAATATTTTCCTTCATTAAGAATAGTACTAATTACTTATTAGGTGTACTCACCCATTTAACTATTGCAGCCGCCGAATATCGTGGAAACACAGCCCAATAGATAATAGGAGTATCGTGAGGATGCCGCCAAAAATGAAGATAAGCGAGGGGCCGAAGCGGTCCGTGAGGATACCGATAAAGGCAAGACCGATTGGCAGAAAAACGTAACTTCCCATCAAATCAATACTGCTGACGCGCCCCAGTTTCTCAACTGGTACAAGTTCTTGTAATAGTGTTGTCCAGATAATGCTGAAGATGCCGAGGCTACAGCCAGACAATACACTTGCAAATATTGCAATAAATGGCTCGATGGATAGTGGTAGTGGCAATCCAAAGAGGAGTATCGAAATTCCACAAGGTAGTAAGGAAAGATAAGCTAATAAGCCTCTATGATGTAGGTGTTTGATTTGTCCGAGGAGCAGTGTTGCCGCGATAGCACCAATAGCACTTGCTGTTTGAGCGGCACCAAGCAACCAAGCACCTTGATGATATACGTCGTATATCAACTTTGGTAATGCGATTGCTATGGGACCAAAGAAAGTGATGTTAGCAAGGGACGCAATCGAAATTGTTACCCATAGCCATGTCGAACCAGTTACATAACTCAGTCCTTCACGCACATCAGCAATTACTCCTCGCGCACCTTTCAATTTTGTAACCGCTTGTACCTCAATCGGAGATGCTACTTGTCCGTCGGGCACTACTTGTACCATTGGTAGACGCATAATCGAGAGGCAGACAGCCGAGCAAACGAATGAGAGAGTATCAAGTGCAAAGGCACTCGCAGGACCACTAAACGTTATACAAAGCGCACCGATTGCTGGCCCAACCATACCACTCATTAATAGTGCGAAACGCGTGATCGCATTTGCCGCTTGCAACAACTCTTTCGGGACTAATTGCGGTTGAATGGATTGATAGGCAGGCGAAAAGAAGCCATCGACGGTACCGAAGAAAAGCGATAAAGCTACAAGATGCCATAACTGTAACACATGAAAACCACTGAGGACCGCGATTAGTCCTACAACAAATGCTCGCCCTGCATCTGAGCAGAGCATAATGACACGCCGAGGAAAACGGTCAGCCGCGACACCACCAAAAAGCAGAAAAATAATGGTAGGAATCAGGCGAGCAATCACAACCACACTCATCGCACCTGCTGAACCTGTAAGAATGAGCACTTGCCATGACAACGCGACCGTAAAAATGTTATCGCCCAAAATCGAAATTAACTGTCCCAACCATAACAGTGTAAACTGTCTAAATTGTAGGACTTTCAAAAGGGGGAACCGCTCCGACAACGTTGCTATCACATGCGTGGCCTTCCTTTACATTCTTCCACACGTTAGTCTAGCATGTTGTGAGTATATAAAGGAAGAGAAAATCTATGCTTTAAGCGTGGCTTATAGTGATCTGCCAACCTTAACTTGATCACTATCGTAGGGACCACATTGATGGCGTCCAAGCCCAATTCATTGGGCGAGTTCCCCAATTATCACTTGCAATGATTGGTGAATAACGGGCTGCACATTGCTTCGCTCGTGCAGCGGACGCAATAAATCGGGTCTCTACGATCTATCTGCTTTATTGCGGATAACGGACTGCACATTGCTTCGCTTGTGCCGTGGACGCGATAATGATCTTTGATGAAATACTGCGGATACATCCATTGTAGGGACCGATTCATCGTGTCCTCGTAACACCCAACCGCCGACGAGGACGCGATGAATTGGTCCCTACAGGCGTCTTCTCCTGAGTATTTCATCAAAAAGCATCATCGCGTCCATGTCCCCCATCGACCAACAGTGGGGGCATGGAAAATAGTTCAATTCATGCCGACATCACAATTGGGAACAAGGACGCGATGAATCGGTCCCTACCAACTGTGATCACACCCCTACAGGCATTGCTGGCACGTTATCGTTTTGTGTTTGTACAACAGGTTCCGCGACGGGTAGCGCGATAAAAAAACAACTGCCCTCGCCATCAACCCCTGTACTTTCAACCCAGATAGAACCATGCATAGCCTCTACGAGTTGTTTGCTGATATACAGACCCAAACCACTGCCATCAACGGTACTATTAAGATCGCGTTGTAAGCGCACAAATTTGTTGAAGAGCAAATGTATATCAGTAGCAGAAATACCATGACCCTCGTCCTTCACCACGATATGTATGTGTGGCGTTCCAGCTCGCTCATGCTCATCGAGCGACGCGCTCACCGTGATACATGTTCCAGTTGGCGAATATTTGAAGGCGTTGGAGAGTAAGTTACGAAGGATTTGATAAAGTGATTGCCGATCCGCTAACACGAGCAAGCTGTCGGGTATATCATGTTGAATTGTAAACTCATGCTTCTTTTCAGGGTCGAACAAATCAAGTACAGTTGTTACTACCTGTGCGACATTCAGTGTTTCGATAGTTAACGGACGTGCATTGTTGCCAACCTTGAGCACGTTCAATACCGTGTTGACGTGTACTTGAAATTCTTCACAGCCTTGAATTGCATTTACAAAGAACAACTCTTCGGTTGTCGCATCAAGTTGCTTACCATGATCGTGCAACAGTTCGAGGTAGCCATAGACAGAGGTCATAAGTGTGCGTAACTCGTGATTGACATTCAACAACATTTGATCTTTTAAATTGTTCAGTTGACGCTGCTCTTCATAAGAGATTTCTATATGCTGTTTAGCTTCAGATTGTTCAGCTAAGGCCCAACGTATCTTCTTCACTGCTGGGCGAAACACAAAAAAACCTTCAAATGTTAACGCGACCAACATGATAATAAGTAAGACTGTCTCGACAATTCTGAGTTTCGCTATACGGTCCTCGGACTCGTGCTGATATTGTAAGACAATGATGTTCATAAGTGTAAGGTATATTGGTTCCTCTACGAGAATACTATGAACTGATGTCGCAATCATGACATGTGATGGAGGTGTGGGGGCGTTTATGCAGGCAAGCAGACTAGAGGAGGCGTTAAAAATAGCGAGATAGTGTGGCTCAAGTGCAGTGAAGAGTTGTGTCATTTCGGTACTATTCTTGCTAGAAATACCAAGGGCAGCTTCACCCGCCTTTAGCCCTTTGTGTACGCGTTGCCATTCCGCTATCGTCGCGCGTAACTCCACCGTGTAGTGCTGTTGCGACGTTGTATCCGATGTGATAGTTGCGACCTCGATAGCGAGTGCGTCCTTGCTGAGTTTTTGACTCAACATCTGCTGTTTGCTTGCAAAAATGATGAGATGAGTATCGTTTGGAGCAAGGTGCAATGCGGTTTGTATCAGGATTTGTCCCGCAATAGAAAGTACCGCAACTAAGCTTAATGCAACAATATAAAGAACCGTCAAGCGACGGATAGGTGATGATGGTAGATGAAATACCGCACACATAACCTCAGCCCTCCCCCAAAAGCAGAACAATAGCAAATATATATAGAAATGTTCCTTCCTTATCCAGTATACCCCTGTGACAAAATGTGGTGTATCTCTCTCTTCCCACAAGGTTCTTGCTCTGTTATACTGTGCTTTGCTTATTCATTGATTTTATGTATTCTTATGAATAAAGTTCGACGCATAGTAGGGGAATTATGTATCATGAAAGCAACACAACTACAACTGTTGCCTTTTCTTGAAGGTAAGAAACAATTTATTATTCCAATTTATCAGCGCACCTATAGTTGGACACGTGAACAATGCACGCAATTGTGGAACGATATTGTAAATGCAGCGACCAATCAAACAATCAAAGGTCATTTTATCGGTTCTATTGTCTATATTCATGATGGGCTTTTTCGTGTTGCCGCCATTCCACAGCTTTTAGTTATTGATGGTCAACAGCGTCTGACGACGCTTTCACTACTCCTGCTCGCTCTCACAAGGGCCGCACAAGAAAAAGACACAAACGATGAAGTTGATCATCATGATATTTATGAGTCCTATCTGATTAATAAACATGGTCGAGATGAACAACGTTACAAACTCCTACTTACTCAAGATGACAAAGAAGAATTAATAGCTCTTATAGACGGTAAAGAGCACATGTTTTCTCAAATGCAACAGCATGGTATTAACCGTGTTACAGGTCGACTCACTGATAACTACCATTTCTTTGAGGAGCAGATTCGCCAGAGCAATATTGACTTGAAAGCACTCTATATGGGTCTCAACAAACTTATTATTGTCGATATCGCGCTTGACCGCGATTTTGACAATCCACAACTTATCTTTGAGAGCCTTAACTCTACAGGAGTAGACTTATCGCAGGCGGACCTCATTCGCAATTATGTACTGATGGGACTTGATAGCGAAGCGCAAAATCAGCTATATAAGGATTACTGGTCGCCAATGGAGCGACTCTTTCCGCGCATTGGTGATGAAAATATATTTGACCGTTTCATGCGTGACTACCTGACGCTTAAACAAGGCACTATTCCTAACATAGACAAGGTGTATAGCAATTTTAAGACATATCATCTCAATCAAGGTGAAATGTCAATCGCCACTTTGGTCGCCGATATCTATCGTTACGCCACATACTATGTCAATATGGCATTACTCTGGGAAAGTGATGGCGAAATTAAACGCGTTCTTCACGACATCAACGCGTTGAAAGTTGATGTTGCTTATCCCTTCTTACTTGAAGTGTATGACGACTACGCTCAAAAACGGCTTTCACGACAAGATTTCATTGCTATTCTTAAACTCGTTGAAAGCTATCTCTTCCGTCGTGCCATTTGTGGCATTCCTACAAACACATTAAACAAAGTATTCGCAACATTAGCCAAAGAGATTGACAAAGAACATTATCTGGAAAGTGTGCAAATGTCCTTGTTACAAAAGGATTCCTATCGTCGCTTCCCCAGCGATGATGAGTTCCAAGCAGCATTTGTAATCAAAGATGTCTACAACTTTCGTCTCCGCAACTACCTCCTTCGTAAGCTCGAAAATGCTGGACAAAAAGAGTTTGTCAACATCGAAAGTTGCACTATCGAGCATATCATGCCACAAAATCAAAACCTCTCGATAGTATGGCAACAGGAGCTTGGTCCTGATTGGAAGACCATCCACAATCTCTATCTGCACACCATCGGCAATCTCACGCTTACTGGCTATAACTCCGAACTGAGCGACCGTCCATTTCAGGAAAAATGCACAATGACAGGTGGCTTTATTGGGAGTCCTATTCGTCTCAACGCCAGTCTCAAACACGTCGAACACTGGAACAAGGACGAGATCGAGAAACGCGCAGCCTTACTAGCAGAACAGGCAGTGAAGATATGGGCTATCCCTCATCTTGCCATGGAGCAGGTTAATAACATCAGCAAACCAAAACCAAAGACACCGTTAGCAGAAGTTATTGGTCCTGTTGAACACCCTTTAGCCGGTTTCATTCCAGCCGGTTTCAAGCTTGTTCAAGTAGCAGAAAAACGTTTTAATCTCTTCCGAGAGGTAGACGGAGAATGGGTTGTTTATGGTGATGGTGCAAAAATATGGTATGCAATAAGTTGGGAGTACGCGGGAAAGTGGACTAGAGATAAACAACGCAAAAATGAGTATCCTCTGAGTGTAAATGAAACAGTAAACACATTGCTCTCTCCTGTAGAAATCATCCCTGGTGTTGTATTGAACAATTCTTTACAATCAAAAGTACCTAATGGTGGGAAAAACTACACCTTGAACGACCATATATTTTTACAAGGCAATCCCCAATTTGAGGAGATACGCAAACGTGTGCTTAACCTGGATGCAAGTGTGACGGAAGTAATCAACAGAGGGTATGTTGCTTATAAACTATCCTCGAATTTCGTTGCTATAACTGGACAAAAGAAGCGCCTCATTGTCTCACTATATATGCCTTTTGATGAGGTCCATGATCCACATAACCTATGTAGGGATGTATCAAATGGAAATGGACACTACGGCAAAGCTACAACAGAAATACATGTTACGTCGCTCGACCAGATTGATGATGTAATGGATATCATTCGTCAGTCTTTTGAACAGCAACTTGAGATGGCCTGAGAAATGGTATGAGCAAGACAGGATAGAGCACCTATCCTGTCCTCGCCTTTCTCTGTACCGACAAAATACCGCGCTCGATAGCGGTGGCAACGGCCGAGGCACGCGAGTCAACTTCCAATTTATAGTAGATATTCGCAAGGTGCGATTTCACCGTTGGTTCGCTGATGCCGAGACGTGCTGCAATCTCTTTGTTGCGCTCACCATAGGTGACGCGCTGCAACACCTCAAGTTCACGCTCCGTCAATACTGGTTCCTCTTTTTTCGCTGCGTCCTCGTCGTTGCCACCAATGAGTATGGGAACTTGGGTCAATAAGCATGCTATATGTGCAGGTTGTAGCAGCGTCTCGCCTCGTGCGGCTGCACGGATGGCGTGGAGCAAGGTGGTATATTCGACGTGGAAAGTTAAGTACGCACACACACCAGCATGGAGCGCACGGAGCATATGCGCGTCGTTATGGAGGTGTGTAAAAATAACAATGGCGACATTAGGCCATTCGCCGCGCATCAACTCGATGGCGCGTAAGCCATCTTGACCCTGCATCTGTGGTTCTACCAGCAACACATCGGGCTGTAACTCTCCAACTAAACGGAGTGTTTCAGGCATCGTGACCGCGCAATCTATCAAGTCAATGCCAGTTTTTTCGGAGAGGAGAACGCGTAACCCAGCGCGAATAACCTGCTGGTCGGTGGCTATCAACACACGGATAGCCTTGTGCTCATGGTTTCCCATCAGGGCACCTCATCCATGCCGCAGCATGTCTTCTATCTATCTTTCTACTTCTGTTTCCATTATAGCAAAAAAGCGCGTGGTCATGCTACAGCTAAAGGGATGTCATTCATTTGTATGAAATGCAATGCATCAAATGGCCGATAGAAGTCAGACATGCCAGCAGTTACACTTAGAGCAAGAGTAGTAGACTACAATCTTCGATTGAGGGATGTCGTAGGGACCCGATTGATCGCGTCCTCTGCACGAGCGAAGCAAGGTGCAGTCCTCATCATGCATCAATCATGACGCAAGAGAACTCGCTCTATGAATTGGGCGTGGACGTCATCAATGCGGTCCCTACGAATTCATCCCATCAAGGTGAGTAGAACCTTGTGGAATTACGAATGAAGATTTTAGAGGGATAATTATCCTTCACCCAACGTACAGGAGGGAGAAGTACATGCTTTCTATGCAATTTATAGCGGTGGCATTGGCTATTGGTTTAGGAGCTGTTGGTGCTGGTATCGCTATGGGAGGCGCGACTGGTCGAGCGTATGAGGCACTGGGACGCAATCCAGAAGCAGCTCAAACGATTGCAACAAACTTACTGCTAGGCTTGGTTTTCGCCGAAACTCTGGCAATCTACGGTTTGGTAATAGCATTCTTGATTTTGTTTCATTAGTAATGAATGTCGTAGGGACCACATTGATGGCGTCCGCTGCACGAGCGAAGCAATGTGCAGTCCTCAGAATGCTCCAATAAATTGCGCGAGATCACGCAAGAAAGATGGAGGATGCAAATCGCGCAATGAATTGCGCCTTGGACGCCATAAATGTGGTCCCTACGACGTTCATCACATCAATATTGGTAGACCCCTACAATTTGGTGGGCAACCAGGGAGTCGAACCCTGAACCTAACGATTAAGAGTCGTGTGCTCTGCCATTGAGCTAGTTGCCCGATTTGTGACACATTGATGATAACATATGGTCTATCTTTCGTCAAGCATAAATTTCTTCAGGTTGCGGTACTTCATCGTGCCTAGCCCTTTTCTCCTACGTTTCATGTTGTTTCATGCTTATTCATATGTATATACGCTAATATGCAGAGCAAGACCGATTTATTTGAATGCAGGTGGTGGATGAGCCTGTGTTGTTTGTCTAGTAGAGGAGAAGAGAACGTGTATAACTTACGAAATATGCACTATAACAACCAACGCATTCTTGGGTATTTTCGACAGCATCGGGTGGCGAGTATTGTCGCGGGGCATGTGATTGTGGGGTCACTGCTTGCTGTAATCGTCCTGAGCAGCACATTTGGCACAACATTATTTGGTGCATTCGCGCAATCCGCCTGCTCTAGTGGAGATCGGACCTACATGGTGGTCAGTGGGGATACGCTTGGAGCCATCGCCAATCGTTATCATGTGTCGTGGCAAGGTCTGGCAACGTATAACAGAATTGCCAATGCTAATGTTATCTACATCAATGAGCACGTGTGCATTCCTGGCAATCATCACACAACAACAGGTGGTGGTGGTAACACTGGTGGGAATAGTGGTATTACATTTGGTGGAAACTCGAATGCACCTCGTGGTAATTACAATCCCTATCCCTATGGGCAATGCACATGGTATGCCAGTCAGCGTTTTTATCAGTTACACGGTTTCTATGTGCCGTGGACAAATAACGCGAATGCGTTGCAATGGACGGCTCGTGCCTATGACTACGGGTGGCGTGTGTCCAGTCAGCCATCCGTTGGCGCGATTGTCGATCTGCAACCTTATGTACAGGGAGCATATTACATGGGGCATGTAGGCGTGGTGGAGCAGGTGCTTTCTGATGGCTCTGTCATCGCTACCAATATGAACTGGGGTATTAATCCCTGGGCAGTTTCGCGCATTCATGTTACTCCTGGCTATGGTGTAACCTTCATCTCTTACTAAGGATGTCGCTGACAAAAAGACAGGGTTCGTGCCGTTCAGCACGAACCCTGTCTTTTTGTGTTATTTTATGAGTCTATCTCCGAAAACGCTATATCTGCTAGCATATCGTCTACTGGCGGCGTTTCCTCCTCGCCGTAAAGAGGATGGGTAATCAGCCAGTCCTGGCAATCGAACTCTTCTTGACCCTGTTGTAGCTGAAGGCGTTGATAGGTTCCATCGGTATGTAGTTCATGTGTGTTGATGGTATCCGCGAGATAGATCAGCAATATCTTTTCATAAATGACGTTTCTTAGGTCGGGCGACTCTATGGGAAAGATTGTCTCGACGCGTTTGTCGAGGTTGCGTTGCATCAGATCGGCACTACCAAGATAGACCTCCGCCTTGCCGTTGTTGCCGAAGTAGTAGATGCGACTATGCTCAAGAAAGCGCCCAACAATACTTCTCACACGAATGTTATCGCTTATCCCTTTCACTCCAGGACGCAGACTGCACATGCCACGAATAATCAGGTCGATGTTCACCCCTGCTTGCGAGGCACGATACAGAATTTTTATCATCTCAGGGTCGGTCAAGGCATTGAACTTGAAGATCAAACGTCCGTTACCGTGTTGCTCATGAAGCTGTATTTCGCGCTCGACAAGTTGCACAAACTTGGGGCGCAGTTCAGCAGGTGCAACCAGTAAGGTGTTGTAACTCGTACCACGCGAATAGCCAGTCAGCGAATTAAAGAGGTTTGTTGCGTCCTCACCAATGTGAGGCTCACTCGTGAAGAGACCGAGGTCTTCGTATATCTTCGCGGTAGAGGCGTTATAGTTGCCTGTTCCTAGGTGGATATAGCGTTGCAGTCCGTTGTCCTCTTTTCGTACCACAAGCGCGACCTTCGCATGCGTTTTTAGGGTAAACGAGCCAAAGACAACGTGGACGCCTGCGCGCTCCAATTCACGCGCCCAGCCAATGTTATTCTCTTCATCGAAACGGGCTTTCAACTCAACCAATACCGCTACCTGCTTGCCGTTCTCGACCGCTTTCAGCAATGCTTGCACGATAACGGGCGAATTCGAGCCGACACGATACAGTGTTTGCTTGATTGCAAGCACCTTCTCGTCATTCGCCGCCGCAGTGATGAAGTTGACGACCGAATTGAAGCTGTCATAGGGATGATGCAATAACAGGTCGTTTCTTTGAATAGCCGCGAATAGGTCTGCATCCTTTCGCAAGAATGCAGGTGTACGCGGCTCGAATGGCTCATCCTTCAGTTCGGGACGGTCAAGGCTGTGCAATTCCATGACCGCTTCCATGCCGAGCGGTCCATCAATCACCGTGAGATCACGTGAAGAAATCTCCAGGTTATCAAGTAGCAGACTACGAATACGTTGTGGCATAGAGGGATTGACCGCGAGATCGACAACAAGCCCAAAGCGACGATCACGCACCTCTTGCTCGATATATTCAAGCAAGTCTAGCGACTCATCGAGCTGCAATTCGATATCGGCATCGCGTATGACACGAAACGGATAGGACTCCCACACATTATAACCGGGGAAAAGCGCATGCAAATGGGCTGCAATGATCTGTTCTATCCACACAAAGGCAAACGGCGAGTCAGCCTCAGAATGCACAGGGACAGGAATAAGCCGCGGCAACGTTGGTGGTACTTTGATGCGAGCAAATAACTCGCTTTGCGCGGCATCGGCAATGACCACCGCTAGATTTAAACTCAAATTTGAGATATGCGGAAAAGGATGCCCTTGATCGACGGCAAGTGGCGTGAGTACAGGAAAGACCTCGTTCTCAAAGTAGACACGCATGGCCTCACGTTGCTGTTCGTTGAGTTGCTCATAGTCGAGTACATAGATGTGCTGTCCCGCTAGAAGAGGGAGCAGAGTTGTACGCCAGTACTCGCGCACTTCCTGTATTAAAGGAGCCAAATTTTTACGAATGGCCGCAAGCTGCTCCTCAGCGGTGCGTCCGTCGGGACTACGCAATGTTTTACGGGAAGCAACCTGGTCTTTGACGCCAGCCATACGAATCATGATGTACTCGTCGAGATTATTCTCGAAGATAGAAATAAACTTTATACGCTCTAGCAAAGGATGGCGTTCGTCCTGCGCCTCCTCGAAAACGCGGCGATTAAATTCAATCCAACTTAACTCTCTATTTATATAGAGGTCAGGCTGCTCTAATTCATTGGAGGGTGTCTGTACGTTCATTGTTCTCTTTTGTCCTCTAGTCTGCTATTCATATATTGCTTCATTCTAACATTCTATGATGTAACGATGCAAAAAAGCATTTCGGTTCTTAATAAATGTGCGATGATGTAGTCTGAATGTCTTATACAATGATTTTGTCTTGACACCAGTCAAGGTACTGATGTATTATCGTCAGGTGAGGGTATTACGAATTTTCGATATGTATGTCCTCGGAGCGATTGGGCGGTTGCTGAAATTGGTAGACAGGGCAGACTTAGGATCTGTTGGTGATGAACCGTGAGAGTTCGAGTCTCTCACCGCCCACTTTTCACCCTTTTTCTGTAGGGACCGATTTGTCGCGTCCTAGTCTGGGTCTATTGCCAAGAGGACGCGATCAATCGGTCCCTACAGAAGTGCATTTATTGCGGGAGTGGCTCAGTGGTAGAGCATCTCCTTGCCAAGGAGAAAGTCGCGGGTTCGATCCCCGTCTCCCGCTTTTACCCTATAAGGCCTAATTTATTACGCCCTCGTTATAGTAGAGGAATATACGGGTACAGTACGTTGTAATACACTGTGTCAGCAAAAAAAGCATATAATGTACAAAGTCAGTGTAGGCGTTGTGGCCCTACTGACTAGTGGAGGAAATGTGAAGGTCTCGGTTGAAAAATTGCCTACGAGTGAGGCTGTCCTTGACGTAGAAGTTACCTGGGACGAGATGCAGAAAGCCTCAGATAAGGCATATCGCAAACTCGTGCAAAAGGTAGATGTACAGGGCTTCCGTAGAGGAAAGGCACCTCGTACCATCCTAGAACGTAAGCTAGGCAAAGAATACATTTATCAAGAGGGTCTTGATGACCTCATCACGGAAACATATAGTAGTGCTGTTAAAGAGCATGAGCTTACCCCTATCTCACAACCAAAAGTGGATGCCCCCATTTTCGAGATGGATCAACCCTATCACTTCAGCCTCACCATACCGATTGTTACTTCCCCTACCTTAGGCGATTACAAGTCCTTACACTTTGATCGACCAGAGGCCGAGGTGACATCGGAAGAGGTGGAGAAAGAGCTAGCGTCTCTACGGGGTCGTCAGACAGAGTGGGTCGAGGTTGAGCGTCCTGCGGCCATGAATGACCGTGTAACGGTGGACCTAAAACTCACATCGGGTGAGCAGCAAATTTCTGATTTGAAGGATAACCCCTTTGAATTGACGGATGAGCGTACTGGCCTGTTTAAGGGTATGGATGAGCAAGTTGTTGGAATGCAACCTGGGGAGAATAAGACGTTCTCAACCACCATTCCAGAAGATTACATCAACGAAAAGTATCGCGGCAAGCAGGCCGACTTCTTCATCTTGCTTCATAAGATAGAAGAGAAGCATGAGCCTGAACTTGACGATGCCTTTGCGGAGAAAGTAAGCAGCGGCGAGATCACTACTCTTGAAGACCTGCGTAAGGCTCTTAGCGATAACATTCTTGAGAACAAGAAACGCAAAATCCGCGATGATCTGCGTGAAGAAGTTCTCAACGCCGTCGTAGACCAGTCACAAATAACTCTGCATCCATTGCTTATCGACGAAGAGGCGCACGAAATGGTGCATCGCATGGGTCACGCGTTAGAGCGTCAGGGCATCTCATTGGACCAGTACTTTAAGATGACCAAGAAGACTCATGACCAATCCGTCGAAGAGGCAAAGCCGGAAGCCGAGAAACAGGTCAAACGGCAACTCGTGCTCGATGAGGTTGCGAACGTAGAGGACATTCAGATCACGCCTGAAGACCTTGAAGCATTATTCAATGCCTATTCACAAGCTGGTCAGGAATTGCCGCGTACCGAAGAGCAAATTCGTGCATTGGCTATCAGTTATCGCCGCGAGAAGGCCATCACACGCCTTGTCGAGCTGACAACTGATCCCGATCCCGATGCGGAGACGGACGCGGACCTGGAAGAAGAGACAAGCGTAGAGCACGCCGAAGCCGCCGCCCTCATGGGCGACTCGCTCTCGGACGAGACAGATACAACAGATGATGTGGTACATGTGGAGGGGACGGTAACACAAGCAGCGACCGAACCCATAGGAGATGAGGCGTCTGCAGCACCTCAACCCGAAACACCAGAGACGACAACAACGGAACAGTAGGAAGGCTGGGCATCCGCTTAAGGGTGGATGCCCAATTTTGCCTCTGCTTCGTTCAATAGCGTCAACATTGTAGGTTAATTAGAGAATAAAACGATAGAATTCCACCTCTAAAGGGAAAAGGTGACAGACGTGGCAAACTCGAAGAATGTGCGAACAACATACCGTTGCTCGTTTTGTGGCAAGAGCCAGGATCAGGTTCAGCGACTTATCGCTGGCCCCGGCGGTGTCTACATCTGCGATGAATGTATCGACCTATGTCGTGAGATCATCGAAGAGGAGCAGGCGACGGTCTCGAAGCCACGCCTCCAGACTGGTAAGATGCTAGCACCAAAGAAGATTTATGAGCAGCTTAGCCAATACGTAATTGGACAAGACCGGGCCAAGAAGACGCTTTCGGTCGCGGTCTATAACCACTATAAACGTGTTGGTGTGGGTATGCAGATTGACGATGTGGAGCTAGGCAAGAGCAACATCCTCATGATTGGACCAACTGGCTGTGGCAAAACACTGCTCGCACAAACATTAGCAAAGGTGCTGGATGTGCCATTCTGTATCGCTGATGCAACCGCACTAACCGAGGCTGGCTATGTTGGTGAAGATGTTGAGAATATCCTGCTTCGCCTCATTCAAACAGCAGATTTCGATGTGGCTCGTGCCGAACGGGGCATTGTCTACATCGACGAAATCGACAAGATTGCACGTAAGTCAGAAAACCCATCTATTACACGCGATGTGTCGGGCGAGGGTGTACAACAGGCATTGCTCAAAATTATTGAGGGAACCGTTGCCAACGTACCACCCCAGGGTGGACGCAAACATCCACACCAGGATTTCATTCAGATCAATACCGCGAATATCCTCTTTATCTGTGGTGGAGCGTTTGAGGGACTCGACAAGATCGTTGAGCATAGGCTTGGTAGTAACAAAACCATTGGCTTCCGCTCAAAGGGTGAAGACGATGCCGATGAAGCTAGCAAAGAGTCGGTGCTAGCACAAATGATACCTGATGATTTGCTTAAATATGGCCTTATCCCAGAATTCGTTGGACGCTTACCAGTCAATGTTGCGTTAGATAGCCTGGATAAAGCGGCCCTTATTCGTATCCTGACTGAGCCAAAGAACGCAATAGTCAAGCAATATCAAAAGTTCTTACAGCTTGACCGTGTGGAGCTTGTCTTCACAAATGATGCTCTCGATGCCGCTGCGGATGAGGCACTCAAGCGACGTACAGGCGCACGTGGCCTACGCAGCATTGTAGAGGATGTGCTTCTCGACGTGATGTACGAGATACCTTCGCGTGGTGATGTGAAGAAAGTTATCATCAATGGCGAGGTGATTGCTGACCACCATAAACCATTGCTGGTGACACGCGGCGAACGCGCCAATCCCTATTCTGAAGATGAGTCTGCTTAACGCAGACTCATCCCTATTTATAGGATTATTATATATTGCTAATAGACTGCTAATCTTCGATTGACAGTTTCCGTAGGGACCACATTGATGGCGTCCGAGGCGCAATTCATTGCGCGAGTTGCATCCATACTCTTTTCCTGCATGATTTCGTGTAAGAATTGGTGCATTCTAGGGACTGCACATCGCTTCGCTCGTGCAGAGGACGCCATCAATGTGGTCCCTACGAAAACCATCACATCAAAGTTGGGAGACCAGTATGGGCCATAATTCGTAGTTGGTTATTTATCTCCATTCGAGAACGTTCTAACAATAGAAGAGAAAGCAGCGAACGGCGAGAAAGACAGGCGTAGACACATGAACAATTCGGAACGCCAAGATATTGTACAGAATGGACAACGTGTGCGGGAAGTGAATGAGGTGTACCCACTTATAGCGTTGAAGAATGTCGTTGTGTTCCCGCATAATAGTCATGCATTAGTTGTTGGGCGCGAGAAAATGGTACGCGCAACTGAAGAGGCCATGATGCAGCCTGATCGCACGATGGTTGTTGTCATGCAACGCTCCACCGAAATCGCAGACCCACAAGTACATGACCTCTTTTCTATAGGCACCTTGATTGAGGTCTCATCCATTCAGCGTCAGCAAGATGGCACAATTCAAGCCCTTGTGCGCGGTATCCAACGTGTACACATCGAGGAATTGCTAGAAGATGAGCCTTTTCTCCATGTCAAAGTGAGCACACAGCCTGAGCCACAGTATAAAGGTCCTCAATCCGATGCTCTGATCCGCTATGCTACAAACCTCTTTGAACGCTATGCCCAACTCAATCGGCGTTTTTCCGTCGAAGATATTAACTCAATTGTAGCCCTCAAAACACTGCCCCGCCTCTCTGATACACTCGGAGCACATGTGATTACGGATGTAGCGCAGCAGCAAGACCTGCTTGAAACATTCGATCCGATGGAACGCCTCAATAAGATTTGTGTCATTCTCGGTAATGAGATTGAGATACTGGAACTTGAAGGAACCATCCGTAGTCGTGTCCGCTCACAGGTAGACCGTTCACAAAAAGAATTTTACTTACGCGAACAATTACGCGCAATTCAAGAAGAGCTAGGGATGGAGACCTCTACCGAAACTGATGAACTACGTCTCAAGCTCAAAGAAAAAGCTCCACCAATGGAGGTCGCGATCAAGGTGCGTAAAGAGATTGACCGTCTTGAACGCACACCAGCGCAATCAGCAGAAATCACAGTACTACGATCTTATATCGACTGGGTGCTGGCCTTGCCGTGGAACGAGCGTACCGAAGATCGCTTCGACCTGTTAGAGACGCGGCGTATTCTTGATGCCGACCAGTATGGGCTAGAAGCCATAAAAGAGCGAATCATTGAATTTCTTGCGGTACGCCAACTGCGTCAACAACTTCTAAAACGGCAAGAACAAGGAAGAAAAGGTGGTGTTGCTGCCAAGAGCGAGAGCCAGGGACAAATTCTATGTTTGGTTGGACCTCCGGGTGTTGGCAAAACATCGTTAGGTCAGTCAATTGCGAACGCATTAGGGCGCAAATTTGCTCGTATCTCGCTTGGTGGAGTACACGACGAAGCTGAGATACGTGGACATCGACGTACCTATGTTGGTGCGCTCCCAGGCAGAATTATTCAAAGCATGAAGACCGTTGGAGTACGTAACCCCGTTTTTCTGCTGGACGAAATTGATAAGCTCTCTTCTGAGTATCGGGGCGATCCCGCGTCCGCATTGTTAGAGGTGCTCGACCCTCAACAAAACAGTACCTTTACCGACCATTACTTGGAAGTGCCTTTCGACCTGTCCGAAGTGTTTTTTATCTGTACTGGCAATGTGAAATATCAGATTCCACGTCCACTCGCTGACCGTATGGACATCATTGAGCTGCCAGGCTACATTCTTGATGAGAAGGTGAATATCGGGCTGCGCCACCTTTTACCAAAAGTATTGAGCGAACATGGTTTGACGCCTGAGCAACTCAAGGTACCACAAGCCGTGATGCAACATATCGTTACCGATTACACGCGTGAAGCAGGTGTACGCAACCTGGAACGTCAACTGGCAACAATCAGTCGCAAGGCAGCACGACGCGTCCTCGAAAAACCTACTACCCATTTACGCCTGACCACACATAGTCTTGAGCAGTATCTTGGGGCACCACGTTATAGCAGCGCGCCACCAGTGCAACGGTCAAAAGTTGGAGCCGCAATGGGTTTAGCGGTAACGGAGAACGGCGGCATGCTGCTCTCGGTTGAGGTAGTGACAATGGTGGGCAAGGGCGATTTGCTCATCACGGGTCAACTAGGTGAAGTTATGCATGAGTCGGCACGTGCTGCCCTTTCCTATATTCGTACACGCGCGGACGAGCTGCATATCGATCCCAACTTTCAGGAAAACAATGATCTGCATATTCACCTACCCGAAAACGCACTTCCTAAGGATGGGCCATCTGCTGGCATCACCATCGCAACCGCGATCATCTCAGCACTGACGCGCCGTCCTGTACGCAGCAATCTCGCTATGACAGGTGAAATAACATTATTGGGCAGTGTGCTTGGTATTGGTGGCCTGAAGGAAAAGGTGTTAGCGGCGCATCAAGCCAATATCACCCATTTGATTGTGCCGGCAGAAAACAAAAACGACCTCGCCGAGATTCCTGCGAAAATACGACAAAGTCTGCATTTCACGCTGGTAGACAACATGGATCAAGTTGTTGATGCAGCCCTACTTGAAGCACCTCCTCCTGTCGAAGAGCAAGTCCCGTATGCGCTACCACCATTACGTATGGACGAACATCGTGAAACACGAGACACTTCCAACCGCCGTTCTGATGTTCTGGTGAACGAGCAATGGGAGCAAGATGGTATTGATCCATCAGCTTTTATGATCCCACCAGTCGAGCAACATCCGCATGACGCACCACAGGCACATGCGAAACGCGAAGGTGAGCAAAAATAGAGGGCGTAACACAGCAAGTCCATATGAGATAAATCGCTGCTTCGTTCGTTATACTGGTTGAGAAGCGTATTTTGCTTACTTGTTGCTACACAAGCCCAACTTTTAGGTGTATACTGCGTATAAGTGATAGGGGTAGGCACTAGCTGAAAGAAATAGACCTCCTGACAGCTTCCCTCTAGGCGTTTTCCAAAGGGGAAGATACAGTGCTTCTCGCCGCAATAATTGCTTTTTGTTAAGAGAGGAAAAATTTATGAGTTATCAAGATCCCAATCAGCAAGGACAGAATCCGCTGGGCGGCTATAATCCCGTACCTCAACCTCAGCCTACCGACCCCTATAGTGGACAGCAATACATTCCTGAGCAACAAGGACAGCAAGGCGGCTATGCTGGTTATGGACAGCAACCTCCTGCACAGCCCGGCTATGGACAACAGCCTGGTTATGGACAACAGCCTGGTTATGGACAGCAACCTCCTGCACAGCCCGGTTACGGACAAACAGGTTACGGACAACCCCCTGTCTACGGTCAACCTGGCTATCAGGCTCCCAGCTATGGTCAACCCGGCTATGGACAGCAACAACAACAGCAGTATATGGGTGCTAACGCTAGCGCACTTGGTAGTAGCACACTGAACATCGATCCTAAACTAGCAGCATTACTAAGTTACCTGCTTGGCCCAATTGGTGGCTTAATCTTCTTCTTAATGGAGAAGACGAACAAGTTCGTCCGCTTTCACGCCATGCAGTCTCTACTTGTCTCCGGTGCGATAATTGTTGTTGAAATCGCATTAAGCATTCTTGACCGTATTCCGATAATCAACTTTGTTTCTGCTTGTATTATAAGTCCACTATTCTTACTTGGTGTTTTCGCATTATGGATTGTCTTGATGGTACAAGCATTTCAGGGTAAGATGTTCAAGTTGCCAATCATTGGTGACTATGCCGAGCGTTACGCCAATCAGGGCGTACAATAAATCCGCTTTGCACAAAGAAGAGGGACAGAGAGAATGCCATCAGTCAAGCTGATGGCATTCTCTCTGTCCCTCTTCTTTGTGCATCAAAAAACCACCTGTGTGGGTGGGTGAGACGGCAACTTCTTATTTTCCCGTGGGGCTGCCCCCAAAGTATCGTCAGAGCTGAAGAGCTTAACTTCCGTGTTCGGGATGGGAACGGGTGTACCCTCTTCGCTATAGTCACCAGCTCACCTACACATGTAGGTGGTTTCTCTTGACACGATGTATAGTATCATATCCTTTGTCACTTGTCAACACTTTTTTGACGAATATCTGAAACTCGCACATCTTGCTACAAATGACAGAATGCGCTAGACTACTATGAAAACAAATACTGAAGACAGATACAAGGACAAAGAATAATGCCGGAAGAATACGCACAGATACAAACGTATGCGACCTGTAACGAACGAACCTATGCTATTGTTGCTTCGCACTATCGACTCGTGTTGGAACAACTTGGCTGTACCGATACACAAGTGCTTACCTGGCTAGACAACGTGCGCTGGCCCACCTCCGATGATGATGGTCTTGGCGATATTTATGCCGCTCCATTCACCCTTGCACCCACACAGCAAGAGGGTTCTATGCTTGAAAGTGCAGGGATAGAGATATCGCTCTACGTTGATGCGGCTGTTCCTAGTACCGAAGAACTTCCCTCATGGGTAGGTTTCAACCTGCTGTTTGATGTAAGCGCATTACGTACACAGCCCACGGAGCCGTATTCAACGCAGGTTGGCCCACTGCTCTGGCGCATTGTGCAGGAGCAGGCTGGTGCGTTTCGTGAGCTAGGTGCATACCTTACAGATGAATGGCAGGAGAACCAACCCTGGCGCGCACTAGTTGCACATTTGGGCAATCCCTGGGATTTCGATTTAGCAGTCTTTCCACGCTCAAAAGCGGAGTATTTTGCGGAGGTACCAGCAGGCTTCAAAGGGACGGTAACGCCGCAAGGCTTTGGTTTTGCTCAAACCAATCGCTGGCACCAACTTCCCTGGGAGCAATTGTAAGGCTATTTAGATTTCTAATCCTCTCCTAATGTTTTGAACGAGTGAAGTATGTTATGATTAGAAAACTGAGTAGGGATAGTTGGGAGGGAAGGGGTACTCCGTCCACAACACGCTCAAGTTTAATGCTAGGGCAGTTATATCATGCGCGATACAAACGATCATGTAGCTACAATCCTCGAAAGCATCACCGATGCTTTTCTTGCTCTTGACAACGAATGGCGTTTCACCTATGTCAACCGTCGAGCCGAATTGTTGCTTCAGAAAACACGGGAAGTATTACTGGGACGGAATATATGGGAGGAATTTTCGGTCGCTGTGGGCAGTATTTTCGATAAAAAGTACCGAGAAGCTGTGACAACACAACAAGTAGTACAATTTGAGGCTTTCTATGCGCTTGCTTCTGTATGGTTTGAGGTGCGTGTATATCCATCGAAAGATGGCGTATCCGTCTATTTTCACGACATTACACGGCGACGGCAGGCGGAACAGGAGCGCGAACGATTGTTGCGCCAAGTAGAGGCAGAGCGAACCAGCGCTGAAGCACATGCGCGCCAGATTGATGCTATCCTTGCGAATATGACCGAAGGGATTATTATCGCAGACCCACAAGGCAATGTTTTGCTCATGAACGCGGTCGCCGCACAAATACATAATTACACAACATCTCAGGACTTTCAACAAAACCTGGAAAAGTTTCTTGATACCTTTGAACTACACTACACCGATGGTCGCTTTATGCCTATTGAGGAATGGCCTCTTGCGCGTTTGCTGCGTGGTGAAACTATTACGGACTACGAGGTACTGGTTACGCGCTTAGCTTCCGGTGATGTGAGAGTATGGAGTTACAGCGGTGGACTTGTACGTGATGAACAAGATGCCGTTACGCTAGCTATGCTCACGCTTCGTGATATAACGACGCAAAAAGAAGCGGAAGAGCGCTTACGTGCCAGCGAAGAACGCTTTCGTATGCTTTGCGAGAATGCTCCTATCGGTATCTCCATCTCTAACAGTAAATCCATTGTGTACATGAATCAAGCGTTTGTCAATTTATTTGGTTATGATGAAGCGGAATTACTGGAGAAGACTTTTTGGAGTTAGTTACACCTGAATGTCGCGCACGGATACGTCAGTATGTTGCACAGCGTGAGCGTGGAGAAGCAGCACCAACAAGCTATGAAACAACTGGCTTGCGTAAGGATGGCTCAACGTTTGCACTCTCGGTCGATATTGGACGCATGCCACTCGATGGTGACATAGTAACCATCAAGTTTGCTACCGATATCACCGAGCGCAAAGAAGCTGAGAGACGCAAGGATGATTTTTTGAGTATGGCAAGTCACGAACTGCGTACACCTATCACCAGCGTAAAAGCATATACACAGATTCTTCAGCGCACATTTGAGAAAGAAGGCAAGAAAGAGCCAACGCTTTATCTTGCACGGATGGACGCACAAATCAACAAATTGACAAAGCTTATTGTGAACCTGTTAGATGCTTCTCGGATACAGGCCAATCAATTGTCATTTACCGAAGAGCCGTTCGATTTTGATGTTCTGGTGCGTGAGATCGTGGAGAACATACAGCAGTCAACACCACGACATTCCATTCAAGTGAATGGGTATATAGGTAGAACCGTTGTTGGTGATAGAGAGCGGCTTGGACAGGTTTTACTTAATCTGATTACGAATGCAATAAAGTATTCACCGCCAGAGAGTTGTGTCCTTGTGCATCTTTCAACTACTGTTGATCAGTTGACGGTGCGTGTACAAGACTTTGGTATCGGTATACCTAAGCACCAGCAAGCCAAGATATTTGAACGTTTTTATCGGGTGTACGAAAACAATGATACAACGTATCCAGGACTTGGAATCGGCCTCTATGTCGCATATGAAATCGTCAAACGACATAACGGCACCCTCTCGGTAGAAAGTGTAGAGGGTGAAGGGTCTACATTCTCCTTTTCGCTTCCCTTTCATGGGGAAACGATGCTGCAATAAAAATATATTTGGAGGTCAACGCATGTCGCAACTCATTCTAGTTGTCGATGACGAGGAAAGTATTTTAGAGGTTGTACAGATTGTCCTTGAGGGTGAGGGGTATCGTATTCAGACCTGTATGAACAGTTCGTTTTTGCAAGATTTTCAACAGACCACGCTTCTACCTGATCTAATTTTACTCGATGTGCTGCTTTCAGGAGAAGACGGGCGTGAGATTTGTCGGAAAATTAAAGCTGATACACGATTGCACCATATTCCTGTAATTATGCTCTCTGCTCATTCTGATGCGAGCAAAGTTGCTGATACAAGCGGTGCTGATGACTTCCTCGAAAAACCGTTTGATGTTGATGCGCTCATTGACATTGTGCAAAAGCATCTGGCAGCAGTACCTGCATCTAACCAGGAGTGAGCGTTGCTTCAAAAGCTGTCACGTCAAAAGTAATACGATAGGAGACGCTGTTAGGGACCGATGATACTCTTTGATAAAATAATGTGGTCCCTACGCATCTCCCTATTCTTTGGTGAAACTGCGTCCTCGCGTCCTTGTAGGCGGTTGGTTGCCACGAGGACGCGATCAATCGGTCCCTACAAAAAATTCTCTACTATCTTTCCTGCTTCCTGTGCCATTCTATCCCCATCACCTCCGTCAATCCATATGATGCGTGTGTCACGGCGAAACCATGTCAATTGGCGGCGTGTAAAATCGTGAATAGCATATTTCAAGCGTTCGACCATCTGCCCCTCGCTTGAAAATTCTCCACGCAGCCAACGATCTATAAAGCGATATTCAAGCCCTAACGCCTCTAAGCGTTCGTGACTGATGCCATTAGCAAGCAGACCTTGTACCTCTTGCACCATCCCCTGTTGCATACGCTCGTCCACGCGTGCATCGATCCGTCTATACAACACATCTCTGGGCCATTGTATCCCAATTAAAAGTGGACGATAGAGTGGATTGGCGAGGCCGCGTTGCTCCGAAAATGGTTTGCCTGTGCTGATACACACCTCTAAGGCCCGAATGACGCGGCGCGGATTGTTACGATCAATGACTGCAAAACTCTTAGGATCAAGCTCCTCAAGTTCTTGTAGGAGGTCAGGTAAGGAACGCTGTTCTAATTGAGTGCGTAATAAGGGTTGTGGCGCGACCTGCGGTATATCCAGGTTATCAACAACTGCTTGTATATAATGCGGTGAGCCGCCTACTAAAAAAGGTATATGCTGACGTGACAGGATAGCATCAATGGCAGCGATAGCCGCGTGTTGAAATTGTGACACTGTATAAGTTTCATTGGGTTCAACAACATCTAAAAGGTGATGTGGCACTTGCGCTTGTTCTTGTGCCGTGACTTTGGCTGTGCCAATATCGAGACTTCGATATACTTGACGTGAGTCTGCCGAGACAATTTCGCCATGAAAGCGTTGCGCTAACGCGATGCCAAGCGAACTTTTGCCTGAAGCGGTGGGACCAAGCACAACAATAAGTGGAGGCTTCTTGTCCATCATGGCGTTTTTTGTTGTCCATGCCTGAGCAGTTGATCGACGCGCAACACCAATCCCACGCAGACCGCGATGCCTAGGAGCACTCCAAAGGGTGTGAGACAGCCGAACGCGAAGCCCGATGTCAGGAAGAACCCTAGTATACCACCCACTGCCGCCGCCGCACCAATCACGAATTTACGCTGATGACCTAATGCCCATCCCGCACCATCCAAAATGTAGTCGCTTAACTTCGGTGTCGTCCCAAGTGTCGCGCCCAGCGCGGTGATAAGCAGGAGAATGCTGAATTGAAGTTTAGGCGAAGCTCCGTGTACTGTGAGTTGCCAGACGCTCTCGACAAGAGCCAATACCGCCAATGCACTTCCCATGCCTGTACAGGCGCGGTTAATCAAGTCGTGAATGGTCCAAGAGCGGTTCCAATACACCAATAGCGAGCCGAGGGTAGCTGTTGGCACAAGCAAGATCAGCAGCAGAACAAACCACGGACTTGGTGGAAGGGCAGCATGAACCACTGGTGTTAATAGCGTATAACATAAGCTTGCAACCATACACGCCGCGACAAAGGCAAAGCCATAGAGCATCCAGGTGCGTTGCTTTAGCGTCGCGCGCAGAGGGTCCCAGCCTTGAGATGTTGTACTATTCGCGCTTTGTGCAACGGGCGTACCATATTTCATCTTGTATTCAGCATCAAGTTGTGTCGATGCCTGTGGTAGTCCTGTTTTTTGTGCGATTTTTTGAGGTGTTGCGACTTGCACCTGTCCAGGTCGTATGGCGGGTCCCTTACCTGTAGTGGGAAGCATACTCATCCCACCCATTGTCAGGGCATCTTCGTCCTCGTCCTCGTCATTCAAATCGGCCCCAATTGTTTTGCCACCACCTCGTCGCCAGTTCTCTTGTGTACCAAGGCTCAGAATATCGGCTTCAACCGCGACCACGATATCAACTTCCTCGTCTTCTGGCGAGACAAGAATAGTACCTGTATAGTGCGTTGAACCACGTAACTGAGTGCTGTTGATGCGAATATTGATGCGTGTCGTCATGCCGTCAAAGAGTGTCTGATCGACGACTATCCACGGCTCCGTTGCTCGAATGATGCCTTGCACATGCGAACCTTGATTGCCTGTAATCGTGACGGTCAAGGGTGCTGAAACACCAGGATACACCTCGCCAAAGTCGATACTGCGCGGTTGGACCTGCACATTCGAGCGCGGTGCGCGTGAAAACCAGCCACGACCGGGGACCGTTGGTAGGCTGGGTGATGTGCTCGGTCCAACTGTACCCGACTTACTGCCATTAGTAGCACGGGGTGTTGCAGGACGAATACGTGCGTTCGGCCCCATCACGGTACGTAGAAAGTCTTCTACAGCTTCCTGGGGATCGTCCGTAGTGGTGCGAATTTGCCGCGCTGCTCGTGCCAAGCTCTCTTCGCCAAGCTCACGCAACCACAATTCAATCTCGCCCGATGCGAGATAATCGGATGCTTCTTCAGGGTGACGCGCACACAGGTCCGCGAGTTCTTGTGGTGTAGTTGCCTGATCGCCATTGTCAAAGACGAATGTACCAACACCAAGCAACGCACGTCGGAAGGCGGCAACGTTTTGGTAGCGTTCCGCTGGTTCCAATGCTGTGGCCTTTTCAAGCGCACGTGCGACACTGGGAGAAATGCGTGAGTTCGTGCTGCGTACATCCTTTAGTCCAAAGCCTGTTTCTGAGAGCGTATTTGTCAACAGTTGGAAGATGGTCATTGCTAGCGAATAAATATCGGCTCTTTCGTCCGTTTGTGCCTTACCATATTGTTCGGGTGGTGCGAAGCCAGGAGTGCCGAGCAGTTGTGTGTCTTGTGCGCTGGTCGGTCGGAAGAAGCGAGCAATACCGAAGTCAATCAATTTAATACGCCCGGTTCGCATTAACATAATATTACCGGGCTTCATATCACGAAAGATAATTGGTGGATTCTGATTGTGTAAATATTCCAGGACATCACAAAGCTGTCTCGCCCAGCCGAGTACGCGTCGCTCCGGGAAGGGACCCCCGTTACGCTCTAATAAGTCTTCAAGGGTAGAACCATCGACATACTCCATGACCATAAAATAGCGTTGGCCCTCGGTAAAGAAACCGGTAAAGGATGGCAAGTTTGGATGATTCAGGCCCCAGAGCATTTTCGCTTCATCTTTAAAATTTTGGATAGCCTGTGGCCGCTCGTCTGGTGCCACCATCGAAAGGCTCATCTCTTTTACCGCGCATATTGTTTGTCGCTTCAGGTCGCGTGCTTTATAGACTGCGCCCATACCGCCCTGTCCAACTGTCCCCATAAGCATATAGCGTTTGTGGAGCAGGGTGCGACCGAGATGTCCCGTTTGTGTGTTCGGTTGCCCGCTTTGCTGACTGATGACGACCCCCCAAATATCTCTTCTATAGCTAGTATATGATGTGTATATGCGTGTTTCAGTATAACATACGGCCTATAGTACATACTACCTATATTGGAACTATCGTTCTTGTCGGTTTTAGACGCTATCGTAGTACCATTCTTGCTGTGCATAACAAAATATGAAAGTCTCGCTCTCCCTGTATAGACGCAAAGTGCCTCATAATATATAAAACGGGTAAGCATGTGAATACTAGCATGAAATTTACTGAAACATGATATAGAAACCGTCATACAAGGGGTAGCCAACTAATTTCTCTCCACCTTCTAATAACTACGTTTAACGAGGCATTTAAGTGGCAAAAATGAGGACCGATAAACCGTTGGTGGAAATTGAAGCTTTGAACATCGCTCCCACCTCCTTATATTGTGCGTTTAAACAGGGAATCCTCACACGAATTTGTGGAGACAACGGAGGATATGAAAAAGCCTCAAGCCTGATGAGAAGTGGCTTGAGGCTTTTTGTCTGCACGAGCCTAAGCCGTGTGGCCGAGTTTCTGTGCAAACTCTTCCACAACGAAGACCGTGTCGTCGCCCGCTATTGCTAAGCCATCGTGTGGGTGGCTTCCTTGAGCAAGTTGAATTGGTGCTGAGAAGGTATGCGTGGTTGGGTTATAAGAGTCAACCCAGTTTCTCAATGAGTCATCAAACCAGACAATACCTTCGTTATCGACAGCTATGCCAGACACATGTGAGTTACAATTTTGACAAGCAGGAATTGGATACTCATTTACACCATGAGAGGTTCCCTTTACTGCTTTGTTGATAGTAAGGCTCCCGATTCTCCCACCAAAGCCCTCACTCCACCAGACATGACCCTTATGGTCAAGCGTGATGAGGTGTACCGTCGTACTTGGGCCTGAGTTAACCGTGAGGTATTCGCTGATTGCGCTTGTTTTAAGCGTGCCCTTTGTGGGAGGCACAAAACTGCCAACGCGAGCGACTGCAGCATTATTCTCGGTAAACCACATTGCACCGTTCGTATCGGGTCCGGTGATGCCATAAGGAGTACTTCTGGCCGTCGGTGTCGCGGTCTCCGTGAACGCATGCGTCACCGGATTGAATGAACCAATCTGATTTGCCTGGGGTTCTGTAAACCAGAGTACGCCGTGCGCGTCAAAGGCAAGCTGAAATGGAGCGGCATTTCGCGTTGGAACGCCCCATTGCTTCCAGGTAGCAGAGGAGTTGTGCTGGCTCGGTGTCAATTCGCCAATTGCATTGGTATTTGGCTCTGCGAACCAGATGTCACCCGATGCATCAGGAACGAGAAAGAAGGGGCTAGAGAATCCTCTTCCTGAAGGTTCAGTAAAATTCTTGGTGATACTGAACGAGGAACGGTTCACCTGAGCAATACTTCCTGTGCGAGTTCCACTACACACAAAGGGTTGTGGGTCACAGCCTGGCTCGGCCACCCATGCACTTCCTTTTGAATCAAAGGCAACACCCCAGGGAAATGAGGAGGGCAAGGTGATTTCATGAAAATTTGATGCTGCTTTTGCTGGCTTAAGTGAGTGAGTGAGCAAGACAAAGGCTACAACCACACTTGTAGCGATAGTGACGAGTGCAAGACCAAAACGCAGAGAGAACGTGAGTCTTTGGTTTGCAAAAAGTGGTACATGTGTATTCATAAATATTAAATGCTCCTGATGATATATTTGCTTCCCTTTCCTACTCAACGGTCTGAACATCATTGTGTAACGGAGTATAACACTTATAGAGCTTTCAACTGTAGTTTTTTTGGAAGAAACGAAGGGATGCTCGGTAGGGACCGATGTATCGCGTCCAGGGGGTTGGGTGGGACACACGTTCCCACAGAGAATCATTGCCGACACGTTGCCCCTTCCCCCCCCCGGACGCGATACATCGGTCCCTACAGGCATTTCGTCGCGCCTCCCCTAAAACCTACAGTTGAAAGCCCCTATAGATGAGTGGATGTCAACGGATATTCTAAGCAGACAGTACAGCACTCCTGTTGCTCGTCTGGGTGCCGCTCCATTTAAAGGTCACTGTCGCGCCACCAGGGAGAGTATAATTAAAACCCTGGTTGCCCCAGCGTACTTGAAATGAACTGCTGGCGGCCCCGTCGTTATGTGCGACCATAACCTTGGACCCGTCGGGATTTTTAAATGCGACGTCTGCGAGGCTTCCCAGGGAATTAGAGGCGATATGGTGCGCGCCGGGCACGACAAACTTGCTATACTGACCAACTTGGTAGTAGTCGTTGCTGTACGTCACGTTGCCAGTATTTTGATCGATTGTCACAACGCCCAGGCAGTCGGGGCAACCACCAGAATGTGGACCATTGTTAGGGTCGAGCGCAAGGTTCCACAGTTCAACCGCTTTCGCGTTGTTCTGCACTGACTGCATGAGGAGATCGGGGGTTGAGATAGGAGTGACTGCCGCGCCCGTTGCACATTCGGTTTCATAGGCACCTATGGCCGGATCAATATTGTACATCTTCGTCATTACCGAGGGGCTACCTGAGTAGCAGTGCCAGGCAATACCCGCGAGATCGTTACGCGTCATTGCATCGTTCAGCAAGGTGTTGGCGAAATTGGCGTCGTTCCAATTGTGGTCATAGCCGAGAATCTTCGTGGCAAGGCCAGCGTTTTTGAGAGCAGGGCTGAGGTTGTTTTTGATAAAAGCATTCTCGCCGCCAGCCGACCAGGACATGCCAGAGTAGTTGCTTGGCGCGTATTCCGGTTCATTTTGTGGAGTAACCTCGGAAATAGGAATCCCTTGCGCCTGATACGCCTGGACAAACTTCACAAAATACTGGGCTAGTGGCCCGTAATCGACCGAATTGAGCGTTCCAGTCACGCCATCGAGGGTTCCAAGCATCGAGCCATTGGTTTTCATCCAGGCTGGTGGACTCCACGGATTCGCCATGAAGCTAAGGTTGGGGTTGAGGGAGCGTGCCTGTTGCAGGACTGGGAGAATATATGCATGGTCGTGACTGATTGAGAAGTGCTTGAGATTGGGATCGGACAGACCTACCTGTAGGTCATCGTAAGAATAAGGACCATCTATCGAAAAGTCTGATGATCCCATTGGAATGCGTACAAAGCTGATGCCAATTCCCTGATTGGGATCGAAGAGTTGCCGCATCAAGGTTGCGCGCTGGCTACTGCTCATTCTATTGTAGATCAGCCATGCCGAGGAATCCGTAACGGCAGCCCCGAAGCCAGTGATTTGTTGGAATACCTGAGACTCATTCACTCTCACCGTCGAAGCATTGTCGGTGGTTGAGCCAAAAGTTATGTTGGGCTGTGGGCTAAGATGGCTGCTTCCATCGCTAGTCGTCAGCCAGACCTGAACCGTTGGACCTGCTTTGCTCACAGTTGGGCTGGGAAAAATAGAACAAGAGCTGAGGAGTAAAGCACACAAGGCCAAGAACAGTGGGAAACGCCGAATTTGCTTGGTCATGCAAGCCTCCTTACTCGAATAGTCCATTCTCTCGAAAAATACATGTGTCTGTCCTTATTATACACGTGAAGATAAGCACGTCGTAGCACATGTACGCATTGCTTCCGTTATAACACGGTCCTCAAGCGGTCTTAATGACCTATCATCTTGACTTTCTCTAGTTTGAAATTACCAAGTGTAGAGAGAAACGAGGCGAATTTCTTAGATTTTTCTAAAAAATGGCAAGAACTGCAAAATTGATGCAATACTTCATAGTCTATCCTCTACAATTATGTTATATTAAAAGGCAATTAAAAGGCAATGAAAAAGTGGGCAAAAAACTTTTTGTAGTTAGGAGCAATCAATGGGAGCATCTTCCCCACCACGACAGACAAGGTTGAAGATGGGAACAGTTATCGCTGCACTAGTGGGTATTATCAGTGCTGGCTTAGTACTGCTCATTCTGGGTAAGTTTCTGTTCCAGGTTTTCCACCCTAAACTCACCACTCCATTTCTCTTCGTGAAGAACGTACCCCTTCCGTCCTCGTTGCCAACAAAGTTTATTGCTAACGCGAGAGACCTGCCAAAGCAAGAGACACCTCTTACGCCAGGCGTCGCCATTCCCTTCGACGGGTTTGATTTCCAGGCCCTCGATCCAGCGACCAAACTGCTCTTTTTTGCACATGGCGGACCCGGTACGGATGTCTATGCTCAACTCAATCCGGCATTTGATGCCGACAAGGACAGCCAGGTTGATGGGTATATAGGCGTTATTGATACAACGCGCAATGTGCTAGTGGGGCGCGTGAATGTGCCGCAAGTCGCTGGCATAGTGGCAGCCCCGGATTTAGGGCTGATATTTGCCGCCGATGCGAATGATGGCATCGTCTACTCCATCAATGAACACACGCTCAAAGCCACCGCGATTCAACTTGCCACTAATGATAGCCCTGATGCCATCGAATACGATCCAGACGATCACAGGGTTTTCGTCTCCGATCCTGGTATGCCTCCTGCCAGCAACCCTAATGGGAACGTTCCCCTAAATAATCAGGCTGTCCTGGTGATTGATGTGCTGCACGCGAATGCAGTCAGCCGCATTAACCTTGGTCATATGTCCAAGTTGCCTACGGAAGATGCGGCCCTGATGGAGTTTGGCTATGATGTAGGACACAATCACTATGATCCCGTGTTGCGCCGCGTTTTTGTAACGTCGCAGCAGCTCACCGATCAGAGCGTACTCAATCCTGCTACTCCCCCTGGTGGAACGGGTGAACTCGTCTCGATCAACCCCGTGACACAGCAGATTGTAGGACGGTTGCAACTGCCAAAGACATGCGGCACTCCACATGGCATGAATATTGACGTACAGGAGCAGATTGCCTTTGTTGCCTGTACCGACGTAGACCCCGATCAATCCCCACAACTGATTGAGAACCTCGCACGTGTGAACCTACGTACATTGACGAACATAACTGGTCCTTTAATGCCACTTGCACCTGGACCCGATATTGTCATCGTGGACAACCCTCTCCACCTGCTCTTTGTTGGATGTGCAGGAGGCGTCTCAATCTTCGATGAGAGCAACAACTCCTTACGAAAACTAGGAAACTATATCATTGGCAAGGGGACACACACGATCTATGTTGACCAGACCACGCAGGATGTTTACTCGCCGCAAGGAGATGTTGGCGGTAGACCCATGATGGTTATCTTTCACTTCGACTTGGCTGGCATCAACACTCCTGGCAAGTAGGCTAGGAAGGAGAGATTTTATGGATACGATTCGATTTCTATTTCGCAACTTGAAGGGGTATCGTCTCCTGTTTACGCTTGCGATTCTCGTCACATTTGCTCAGGTTGGGGCTGATATTGCAACTGCCTTGCCCTTAAAATTTATACCAAGCAAGGTAAGCAATACAGGCAATGATCCCGCTTGTACTTTTCCCTTTCTCAATCCTATCCTTGATCGTTTCGACACACCGCAAATCGACCCATCGTTGATTGATCCCGTCACTCATCAGACGTTGCCACCAACCGTGACAGAGTGTCCGATCTCGCCAACGGATATCAATGCGGCCTCTCACCCCGTGTTGACTCACCACACGACGTTCGGCGTGATCGTCTTTTCGATTATTTTGCTCATCATCTTCGGTCTTTTGAGTGCCGCTCTCACCTACCTTGACCTGTTCCTGGCGACCTATATCGCGCAAAATCTGACTGCACGCCTACGCAATCAGCTTTTTGACCATTTACAACGCCTCTCGCTGGATTGGCATGGCAAGCAGAAAAAAGGCGATCTGGTGCAACGAGTGACAGGCAATATTACCGATATTGAGAAGTTTGTCACCGATGGGCTGGTAGACCTGTTCTCCGCTGTGCTCACACTAGTAGGCGTAGCGGTAGTGATGTTCCTCTTCGTTCCAGCTTACACCGTCATTGCCCTTGCTGTCGCGCCCCTGCTCTTTGTTGTCATCCTCGTCTATACACGAAGTATTAAGGCTGAGTCCAAGATCGCGGCGAAGGCGGCTGGTCAGGTGGCCGATGTGGCAACGGAAGATATAAATGCATTAACCGTCATCAAAGTCTTCACACGTGAGGAACGGGAGGCGGTCCGATTTGGTGGATATGTGAACAAGAATCGCATATCGGCTTTAAGGGCAACGGGCCTACAGGCGCAATTCGCACCAATAGCGGAGTTCCTAATATTCATTGGAACTGCACTTGTTCTTGGTGTGGGTGGCTACGTTGCAGCAGGCAAAACAGTTACTATCGGACCGCTGGTTATCGTCGCGGAGAGTGTCGATGTAGGAACGCTCATCCTGTTCCTAACGTTCCTCAAGATGCTCTACCAACCAATGCGCGACCTATCCAAGCTCTCAAATCTGGCGAGTAGTGCTGGCTCTGGAGTGGAGCGCATTCAAGAGGTGCTGAATCAGGCACCGGAAGTCACAGATGTACAGGGAGTCTACTATGGACCTCAAAAGTTGCGCGGAGAGATCACCTTTAACAATGTATTTTTTGGGTACACGAAGGAGCAACCGGTCCTCAAGGGCATTCAGCTACACATCCCTGCGGGACGGAAAATTGCCCTTGTAGGACTCTCCGGCGGCGGAAAAACGACGCTCGTCAAGCTGATCCCACGCTTCTACGAGCTTGGACAGGGTATGGGTTCGGTGATGATTGATGGCGTGGATAATCGCATGTACCCGCTGCGTGTCTTGCGTCAGAATGTGAGTATGGTCTTGCAAGACTCGGTGCTCTTTGAAGGCTCTATTCGTGAGAATATTGCCATTGGCAAGCCTGGGGCCAGCGATGAAGAGATTATTGAGGCCGCGAAAAAAGCAGACATTCACAACATGATTATAGATACACTTGGTGGTTATGATCGCATGGTGCGTGAGCAAGGTAAGGACTTGTCGGGTGGACAACGCCAGCGTATGGCAATTGCACGAGCCATTTTGCGTGATGCACCTATTCTAGTGCTCGACGAACCAACTGCCTCGCTTGACGTCGAATCTGAGGCCGAAGTCATGCACGCCTTGGATACGCTCACCGCTGGGCGCACCGTGATTACTATCTCGCACCGTCTAAGTACGTTAGGCAATGTACAAGAGATTATCGTGCTCAAAGATGGCATCATTGTGGAGCGAGGCAGCTTTAAGGATTTGAAGCGTCAAGGTGGCGTCTTTGCTAAGTTACTAGACGAGCAAAATCGCTACAGTGCTGAGAAGGCCGGCGAACAATCTATTTTGCGTTCAGCCTTTGTGCGTCGTCCATCCGATCAAGAGTTGGCACTGGCTATGCAAGATGGGCCGCGTGTGAGGCATGATATACCACCCAGGCAGAATAGCTCTTACGCGCAAAACCAACCAGCTCAGCTCGCTATGCGAGGACCAACCACGCCACCTGCCACGTCCTCCGCGTTTATCCAGGTCGAAATGGATGGCAAGGTGGTGAGTGAACGTAAACTCGATACTCCAGCGATGACTATTGGACGACTGAGCAGCAATGATATACCTGTGCCTAATCAGCGCATCTCACGTCTCCATGCCAAACTGCGAAGCGTCGAAGGAGCGTGGGTACTGGAGGACGCGGAAAGTGTCAATGGCATCGTCTATCAGGGCCAACGCGTGGAGCATATCGTTCTCAAAGACGGAGATCGTATCTTCCTAGCACCCCGCATTTCGATGCTCTATAGAGTACAACCCAGATAAGGCAATGCATAGAAAAGGCTCCTATCACTTACTATGTGATAGGAGCTTTGTTGTATTACTATAGAAGCACTTTATAAAGGTAATGTAAAACTAAAGGTTGTACCAGTTGATTGTGGCTGTCCTGTGTCCTCGTTCATGTCGGCGATGTATGGCTCAAGGCGCAACTCGCCCCCATGTGCTACGATGATTGATTTGGCAATGAAGAGGCCGAGACCCGATCCTTTCCGTATGTTCGCGGCTTGCAAACGCACAAAGGGCAGGAAAAGTTGGTCGATCTCTTCGACAGGAATGTCTCGCCCAATATCATGCACACTTACATGTACAACATTATTGGTCGTCCACACACGCGTAGTGATAACAGTTTCTTCATATGAATATTTGATGGCGTTGTCAAGCAGATTACCGATAGCTTGTTGTAGTCGTTCGCCGTCGCAGTTGCCTATAAGCGTTCCTTCAGGCACCTCTACAACCAGCTTATGGCGAGGCGCAACGGGTCGCAGTTGTTCGACGACCTCTGTCACCAGAGCGATAATGTCACATTTGTCTCGAATAAGCGTAAATGTACCCACGGAAAGACGAGACATATCGAGTAAATCACCAACGAGCCGCGTCATACGTTGCGCCTGACTGATAATAATATTGGCATTGCGACGTAATGAAGGGTTGGGTTGTCCACCTTGCTGACGAATGATCAGTTTTGCGTAGTTAATAATGGGGGTCAAGGGGCCACGAAGGTCGTGAGCAATCATTGCGGTAAACTGCTCTTTACTTGCTAGTTGCTCTTTTAATAACATATTTTCCGCCGCCAGTTCAGCTATCTGACGTTGGAGTTCTTCATTTGTTTCATTCTGCGACTGCACTTGTTGCACCTGCATACCCGCTATCTCTTCCTACTCATATCCGAAGCCTTCATCGTCGAAGGTTGTGTAATTAGTATACACTCTTCTTAATACTGTGTTATGTGAAATGGTTATGAGTAGGAATATTGGGTAGTCTAAAGAGCAAAAATAGTGTAATGTATCATTTTTTCTAAAAATTTAATAGTATCTTAATATCGGTTAGTCTGGCGGCAAGATACCAATTTCTTGTAACTCCTCTTGCGCCATTTCGCTGAAGCGCGTGATATCGAGTGTGCGGTCCGCATGAGCAATGAGATGACGAATCCGTTCAGCAATAGAGGTACGCATGTAGTGGTCCGAAGTGAGAAGCAATTCTCCGACAGCAATCTCGATTTGCTGACGCTGAATTGCGGCAAACATAGACTCTTCTTGCATTGTTTTATCCTTGTTGTGCCATTTAACTTTTTATTTGTAGGGATCACAATATGCTGTTTAACAAAAGAGGACGAATATCTGTAGGGACCGATTTATCACGTCCTAGTTGGAGTGTTCAAATGCCAACGAGGACGTGATAAATCGGTCCCTACAAGCGAGATATCCTCATTCATTTGTCAAACAGCATCATTATGCTCCTACAAACGAAATGTTAAACGATATTTTTATGCTGCACTCGTTGTCGTTGCAGGCTTGCTCTCGCTTGCTGGTGCGCTTGGCGTACTACTGCTTGTGCTCTCACTTGATTTGCTCGCACTCTCTTTGCCGTCGCTAGCAGGTTTTGTTTCGGTTTTGCTGCTGCTATCACCGCTAGTTGCTGGCTCGTCTTTGGCACTTGATGCAATACTGGCACTATCGCGGTGGTCGGTCTTGTAGAAGCCAGAGCCTTTGAAGACAACTCCTGCTGGAAAGAGGACACGGCGAATAGATGCTCCACAATCGGGGCAAGTGGTTAACGGATCGTCGGTCATTTTCTGCCATGTCTCGAAGCGGTGTCCACATGTTTTACATAGATATTCATAGGTTGGCATAATACCAGTCACCCCTTGTTATTTTTTGATACCTATAAAGGTACTCTTGGTATAGTATACGTATACTACCGTCAGTTAGGTCTACTGTCAATACTCTTTATAGACTTCAACACGCTCCTGGAGCGTATTTATTCCATCTTTCCAATATACTCCTTGACCTTCTCGGCGGCGTCTCGCGTCATGCCGTCGAGAGCGATAAGGTCGTCAATACTGGCGGCACTGATGGCTTTGACGGAGCCGAAATGCTTGAGTAGGGCCTGCTTGCGCTTAGGACCAATGCCAGGGATTTCGTCCAACACGGATTTGAAAGTGCGGTCAGAGCGTAGTTTGCGGTGATAGGTGATACTGAAGCGATGCGCCTCGTCACGGATACGCTGAACCATATACAATCCTTGCGAGGAGCGCGGCAGAATAATCGGGTCGGGCGAACCAGGAATATAAATCTCTTCCTGATAACTACTCTGCGTATGGTCTTCTTTTGCCACACCAACGGTTGGAATATCCAGGTGCAGGTCATTCATGACTTCCATCACCGAACTCAGTTGACCTTTACCACCGTCGAGTATCACAAGGTCAGGCAATGCCCATTCATGGTGCAAGGGAGCTTTTCCGTTGGAGCCATCGTCGGTGTTCTCGATATGACCCACGCTGTCAAGACTCCCGACGTTCTCGCTAGCACTCATCTCTTCAACTGCGATTGTTTCCTCCTCGTCAAGCGTCTGTGCCTGTGCTGAGGCAGCTTTACGGAAACGGCGTCGAATAACCTCCTGTAAACTAGCAAAGTCGTTAGAGCCTTCGACGGTCTTGATTTTGAAACGGCGATACTCGCTATTCTTTGGTCTGCCTCCCTCGAAGACAACCATTGCACCAACCGAGTTTGTGCCCTGCGTATTTGAGATATCGTAGCACTCAATACGCTGTGGTGGCGAGGAAAGGTTAAGTGCCTCTTGCAGTTCCTCAAGCGCGAGTTGTGTTTTCTGCGTATCGGTGAGCCACTTGATACGTTGCTGCTCTAAAACCTCTTTAGCATTGTTCTTGACCATTTCGACCAAGCGCACCTTGTCGCCGCGCTTCGGCGTACTGACCGTTACAGCCGCATTTTTCGTGCCTGTCGCGCTTTTGCGCTTCTCTCTCAGCCATGCCTGCACAACGGCAAGATCATCCGGCTCGGTCTCGACAATAATTTCGGCGGGCACATGTGGCGAAGTTTCATAGAATTGTTGCAAAAAAGAAGTCATGACTTCGCCAGGACTGCTGTCACGCGTCCCCTGCAAGATAAAGAATTCACGCCCAACAAGTTTGCCTGTGCGAAAGAAAAAAACCTGGGCACAGGTTTCATCATCACCACTTGCCAGCGCAACAACGTCCTGATCGTCCTGCCCTTCGGTATTGATGATACGCTGCTTTTCCAGTACTCGCTCAACCGCTTTGATGCGGTCACGCATACGTGCAGCCTCCTCAAAGTTCAGGTTCTCCGCCGCTTGCTCCATCTTCTCTTCGAGGCTCTTGATGACCTCATCATGTTTGCCTTCCAGGAAAAGAATAACCTGCTTGATAATAACATCGTACTCTTCACGGCTAGCATGAGCTACACAGGGCGCGACACAACGATGAATGTAGTATTGAGTGCAAGGACGCGGCAAGAGTTTTAATTTCCAGCCAGCGGGTGGTTCACCCTTTGCAGGGGGTGCCCATACGCTACCATCGTAGCGACAGGTGCGAAACGAAAAGAGTTTGTTGAGCAGGTCGAGTGTGGCGTCAACGGCTCCTGAATTGGTGTATGGACCAAAGTAACGGTTGCCATCACGCTGAAAACTACGTACTCGGTAGACGCGTGGAAAGTCCTCTGAAAGCGAGACTTTGATGTATGGATAGCTTTTATCATCGCGCAACAACACATTATATTTGGGACGGTGCTGCTTGATGAAGTTGCTTTCCAGTACAAGAGCCTCAACCTCATTTTTGACAACGATAAATTCGATGTCATCAATCTTCGCCACCATGCTACGGTTCTTAGGGCTAAGGTCGGTTGACTCCTGGAAGTAGGAACGTACACGGTTGTGCAGTGAAATGGCTTTCCCGACATACAAGATAGTGCCATCAACATCCTTCATGAGATAGATGCCGGGCTTATGCGGGAGCGAGTTTAGGACGGATTGTATTTTTTCGTTCATGTATTTTTTCGCATCATTAATAGGGGGTAATCATCAGTGTATATTATACACGAAAAAGGTGCTAGCCTGCATTGGGAACGTATCTCAATGCCAAGCTAGCACCTCTATAGAAGGAGCACCTATCCGACGAGGCTATCGTCGGCTTGCTCGAAGAGTTGTGCAGTGTGCTGCAAGTGCTGACCAAGTTCCTCGCCATGTGTGGTAAGTTGAGCGATGGTGGCACGCCACTGGACGAGAACTTCGTTGAAATGCTGGTAGCTGACGCCAACCCAATCGCTCTCAAGTTGTGCGGCAGCGTGGGCGATTTGTGGCTCAAGCTGATTTGCAATCTGCTCGTTGAGATTGATAAAGAGATTACCCAGATTACGCATTAGGTCTGTATTAACGTGAATTTGGCCCATTAGTAAATACTCCTTGTAATACTATTTTCTGTATTAACTATTTTTCTCCGAAAGATGCCTATGCATGCAAAGATAAGAAATACCTGTGTTAATTGCTCTCCGCATCTCTCGTACATTTGTAGTATACAGATGGTACAAATCGACATATCTTGATACATTCTCCAAAATTGTGTGTGTGGAAGAGGGTGTGATAAAATCATACCCGTACAAGAATTTCGGTAGCATACCAATTGAGCGCAGACAAGAAGGTACATGATGAGTTGTATTGGAACGGCAGGGCACGTCGATCATGGCAAATCAACGCTGGTGAAAGTACTGACGGGTATTGATCCAGACCGTTTGGCAGAGGAGAAAGAGCGCGGCATGACGATTGACCTGGGTTTCGCATGGTTGACCTTGCCCAGCGGACGCGAGGTGAGCATCGTCGATGTGCCGGGGCATGAGAGCTTTATTAAGAACATGCTAGCGGGGGTTGGCGGCATTGACGCGGCCATGCTTGTGATTGCTGCCGATGAAGGCGTGATGCCACAGACACGCGAACATCTCGCTATTCTTGACCTGCTTCAAGTACGACGCGGTGTGGTCGCGCTTACAAAGGCCGATCTAGTGGACGAGGAATGGCTTGAATTGGTGCGTGAAGAGATTGCTGAACATCTCAAACCGACGACGCTTGCCGATGCCGCCATCATTCCTGTCTCGGCCTACACGAAACAAGGAATACCAGCACTGCTGGCAGAGCTTGACCGTATCCTGAATGCATCCGAAGAGCGACAGAATATCGCGCGTCCACGTTTGCCAATTGATCGCGTCTTTAGCATGACAGGTTTTGGCACCATCGTAACGGGCACATTATTAGATGGTGGCTTCAAGGTAGGACAAGAGGTTGAGATATTGCCACAGGGCTTGCATACGCGCATTCGCACACTCCAAACACATAAGCGTCAGGTCGAACAAGCACAGCCTGGGAACCGTGTCGCTATAAATCTTGCCAGCGTGCCACGCTCCGAGCTAGCACGTGGGAATGTAGTGGTATTACCAGGACAGGTACATACAACTTTGCTCTTTGATGCACGTATACATTTATTAGCAGATGCGCCACGCCCACTTGCACACAATACACAGGTTGATTTGTATATAGAGTCACAGGAAATTCCCGCGAAAGTGCGTCTACTTGATGTTGAAGAACTCCTTCCTGGCAAGAGTGCGTGGGTGCAACTGCGCCTGGAACACGCAGCGGTGCTAGCGCGCCGTGACCGCTTCATCCTGCGTATCCCCTCGCCAAGTGTAACAATTGGTGGGGGTGAAGTGGCGGATGTGTCGCCACGTTATCACAAGCGTTTTCAATCGCAGGTGCTGAGCACATTGGAACGGCTAGCAGAGGGCACACCAGAAGAACTTGTGCTAGCTTCACTTGATCGGCGCACAACTCGCACGACTTCTGGTCCATCAAAGGCGTCTATAAAGAATATAGGAGCTAAACAAGGGCTTGTGGGCTATGAATTGATGGATAGTGCGAAGCAGAGTAATTTAGCAGTTGATGTGACGTTACAGATACTAGAGACGTTGTTATCAGAAGGAAGAGTGAAACAAGTTGGTACGCTCTGGTTTGCTCAACATATCTGGGAGTTGCTGGTAGAGGAGGCGGTTCGGTTGGTGCAAGAGCACCATCAGCATTATCCGTTGCGTAGTGGACTGTCAAAAGAAGAATGGCGGTCACGCTTAAACCTTGCGCCGAAGATGGCGGCCGAAGTCTTTGCACAACTCCAAGTGGAGGGTATTTTGGTGGCTGTGGCCGATACAAAACGCGCAAGCGGTGGACTTGTCTGTCTTCCTGGCTTTACACCTCACTTTACTCCGATACAGCAGCGTCAGGTTGAGCAAGTGCTACGTGCATTTGCGGAAAGTCCTTATACTCCGCCAGGACGTAGTGAAGCGGAGGCTATGGCAAGTGATGAAGTTATAACGGCATTGATAGAGCAGGGAAAGCTCGTCAAAGTGGGCGACGTGCTCTTCCTCCAAGAAACATACAACCAAGCGTTAACATTATTGATAGACTATCTACGTACACATACAACGCTAACGGTGGCGGAGGCACGTGACATTCTGGGCGCGACACGTAAGTATATCTTGCCTCTTCTGGAACACATGGATGCCCTACATATTACGCGGAGAACTGGCGATGTTCGCACATTGGGTACAACGTCGTTTTATCCGTCTACTACTATAGAATAGGGCTATAAACCTACCAATTTGGGTGAAGGTGTTCCATTATGTCGCAAGATAAGGTAAAATGGTGTGGCAAATACAGTACAAAACTACCCAGTGGTGGGTTCCTTGTCAGGAAGGACGTAAGCGACGACAACATGCCATCGACCTACGCCTTGTGTTCGTAGCAGGAATGATTCGTGCCTTAACGTGTTAGAGTGGTACGAACATTGGTACAGTGCGGAGAGCTATGCAAAACGAAGTTTTGGGTGAGCGATATCAATTACAAGACCCCATAGGGCGCGGCGGTATGGCGACGATTTATCGTGGGCGCGATATGCGGATGGAGCGCATTGTTGCAATCAAGGTGTTGCGCGAAGTTTATAGTACCGACCCAAAGTTTGTGACGCGCTTCCAACGCGAGGCAAAGGCGGCATCGGCACTACAGCATCCCAATATCGTGCAGGTCTATGACTATGGGCAGAGCGACGGCAACTATTTTATCGTTATGGAACTAATCGAGGGAGCGGACCTGCGACGATATTTACGTTCACGCGGTGTGCTTGCGGTTGACCGTGCGATTATTATCGCTCACGATGTTGCACTCGGCCTTGGGGCCGCCCATCGACGTGGCATCGTTCATAGGGACGTGAAGCCACAAAACGTTTTAGTTGGGCGTGATGGCTCGATTAAACTCACCGACTTCGGCATTGCTAGCGTCTACAAAGATATCAACGCTGAACGCTTGACTACAACGGGTATGACGCTTGGTACGGTACAATACTATGCGCCAGAGCAAGCACAAGGCGAAATTGTTAGTCCTGCCGCCGATGTCTATGCGCTGGGTATCGTCATGTACGAGATGTTGACGGGGCGCACTCCTTTTGATGGAGATACACCTGTTGCCGTAGCGATGCAACATATTCAAGATACGCCAATTCCACCAACACAATACAATCCGAACATTCCACAGGTTCTTGAAGACATCATCATGCGTTGCCTGGAAAAGGTACCGGAGATGCGCTTCCGCGATGGAAGCACGCTGGCGCGCGCGCTTGAAGTCCTAGGTGAAGAGGAGATGGGCGAGAATCTGCCCTCAAAACTTAGTTCTGGCGGTCTCAAAACGCCTCCAAGCGCGCCTTTCAATACGATCCCTCCGCGTCCAGCAAACAATGGTTCACGCCTTAATAATAACGAGCCACAACCAATTGCTCTCAAGGGAACATCATCACCCAATAACGGCGTTGCATCCTATACACAAAATGGTAAAAATGGAGCTGTAAAAGAGGATATTGCTAACGACGCAACTATAGCGGCCGGTAGCCTCAACGGTTTTGCCGGTATACCACCTATTATCTCTGAACAACAAACCTATATTGCCAATGGACGCGAGAATGTACCCTCTGGCTTCAATCACGGTAACTTTAATCAGCAACCTGCCGCACCCTATTACGCACCAGTCGATGCAGGTTCAACCCGACCATTTCAGCGTGGCACGGTTCCGCGCTCAGGCGTCGTGCAAAACGATCAGAAAGAATCACGCTTCGCCACCGCCGTCACAGTACTTATCCTGCTGGCAACTCTGCTCTTGCTTGGCTTCAGCATCTTTCTTGCTAATCAATTAGGCTTTTTTCACCTGTTTCCCTCCGCTAATACAGGCACTCCTGTTGCAACTACCGTACCTAACAGTAAGACCGTACCTGATCTTCTAGGCAAAAGCTATGTACAAGCTCAGCAAATCGCGGCAAGTGTAGGGCTTACGATAAAAAGTGATTCCTCTGTAACGACAGGTGTTGTACTATCCCAAAATCCAGGGCCTAACACGACTACTTCAAGTAGTACCGTCATTAATGTACGTATGGGACCTGCTGCTACTCCAACACAAATGGTATCTTTGCAAGACCTTGCTGGCTTGTCTGTTACTGACGCCGAAAGTAAACTTACGAGCGCAGGATTGAAGTACACCTTAATTAATGCTGGACCTGGTGGTGATTCGATTACGCCTACGGTGAAGGCGACAGACCCATCTGCAGGTACACCCGTTTCTTCAACCTCTACAGTTAAGGTATATGTGTACAACTGTAGCACGAGTATATGCGCTACGGGTTCGCCTGTTGTGACGCCTGGCATAACGCCGACGGCGATACCACCGACGGCGACCACGGCTCCAAAGCCAACACCGACAGCAACAACGGTACCACCAACACCGACGGCAACAACGGTGCCACCAACACCGACGACCGGTGTGACGCCAACACCTGGTACAACACCAACGCCAGGAAAAACACCTGGACATTAACATTGGGGGAAAGAAAGGTGGAGAGGGTCGATGCATCGGCTCTCTCCACCTTTCTTTCCCCCAAAGGTCCTGTTTTTCGGTGTGTACCACAAAACATAGGAGAAGGTACCGTTCATTCCAGCATAAATACCTTAGCAATATCTTGTGCTCTTCAGGACAATCGGCCATCCCTGATTGTCCATTATGTGTAGGTAGTGCATGCAAAAACGTGGCTGCCTGGGGAAGGTGTAACATATGCAACGTAATGTTGTACGAAGTCTCTTAATGATTGTGACCACGCTTGTAGTTATATCGACAAGCGTGGTTGCACTCCGTTCAGTTATAGTTCATGCTACCAGTAGCACTGTTCAACTGAATGCACAGACGGTACCACTGGTACGGCAAGCACAGGTACTCCAGGCAGCAGATACAAGTCAACAAGTGCAATTGTCGATTGGAATGCAATTGCGTAGCAATACAGATATCGACAGCTTTTTGAGTGCGCTCTACGACCCGCAATCACCGCAGTATCACCATTATTTGACGCCCGATCAATTTACACAACAGTTCGCACCTACAGACGATCAGGTGCAACAGGTCACAAACTATTTACAAGGCCAAGGGCTAACTATTACCAATATCGCACCTAATAATCTCATTATCAATGCCGCAGGGTCTATTGGACAAGTACAACAAAGCTTCCATATACAAATGAATACATATCGTTTAGGCAATCATACGTTTGTCGCCAATAATACCGCTCCAAGTCTTCCTACCTCTATTAGTTCGCTTATCTCTTCTATCAGTGGCCTGGACAATAGTACACACTATCAGCCGCTCTATCAGCAGGCATTGCACGAAGCGCAAAGCGGTCCCATTGGTGGACTTGGACCAAAAGACCTGGCGAATGCATATAATGTTACTCCACTACAAAATAGCGGCATCCTCGGCAATAACCAGACAATTGGGCTTTTTGAATTAGATGGCTATCAAGCAAACGATGTCAATCAATACTTCCAGAATTATGGTATCACTCCACCCTCCCTTACCAATGTTCTTGTTGATGGCTTTAATGGCAACGCTGGCTCTGGCGCGGTAGAGGCCGAACTAGATATCGAGTTGACCGGTGGCATTGCACCACGCGCAAACCAGATCGTTTATGAAGGCCCTAATACAACTCCTGGCATCAACGATACCTACAATAAGATTGTCACCGATAACAAAGTGCAGATTGCTTCGATTAGCTGGGGTTTGTGTGAGAACAGTTCGGGTAGTGCGGAACTGCAAACGCTCGATACAATCTTCAAACAAGGGGCGGCACAAGGGATATCTTTCATCGCGGCCTCGGGTGATGCTGGCGCGTATGATTGCCAGGACACAAATCTCAATGTAGACTCGCCTGCCGATGACCCCTATGTAACAGGTGTGGGCGCAACAAAACTGCAAACAAACAATGGGGCGTATGGTAGTGAGTCGGTGTGGTCGGACCCAACACAGGTCCAGCATGGCCCAAAGGGGTCTGGTAGCGGTGGTGGTCTAAGCACTCACTTTCGGCTCCCATCCTGGCAAAGTGGTCCGGGTGTACAGAATAAGTATAGTAACGGCTATCGTGAAGTCCCTGATCTCTCGTCGGCTGGTGATCCACACCCAGGCTTTAGTGTTTATTGTACTGTGACAAATGCAGGGTGTCCTCCTACAGGGTGGTTGACCACTGGTGGTACCAGCGGCGCAGCACCTTTCGTGGCGAGCGGCCTCTTATTAGTGAATCAATATCTGCAATCACATAATGCAGGTGTGATTGGACATGTCAATCCTGCACTCTATCACCTTTTTAATACACAACAACAATATCCTCCATTTCACGATATAACATCTGGCAACAATCTATTCTTTCCCGCGACTTCCGGTTACGACCTTGCAAGCGGTATTGGCTCACCAAACCTATATAACATCGCGCGCGACCTTGCCGCACCCGCTGCTGGGGGGGGCACTACAGCACCAACACCAACTGATACCCCGGAGCCAAGTCCAACCGTCGCACCGACGGATACACCCTTTCCAACTCCTTCACCAACTCAAGCATCCGCGCTTATCCAGAACGGCGGATTTGAAAATGGGTCCGACCCGTGGCAACAATCTTCAGCACAAGGCAATGCAATTGTTGACCCTTCCAACCCGAACATGGGTCAATTTAGTGCCTACCTCTGTGGCTATGGCAACTGCAACGATAGCATCTCACAGACGTTTATCGTGCCGACAACCTACAACAAAATTGTGCTTACCTTCTGGTGGAATGCGGACACGAACAAGACAACACAGCAACATCAGGATAGCTTTACGGCGAAACTTCAAGTCCCAAATAGTACACAGGAACGTATGCTTCAGCAAAGTTATAATACCGATGTGACCAATGCATGGGTGCAAAAGACGTATGATGTGACCGGATTTCTTTCAGCCTTTAAAGGAAAACAGGTCACGCTGATCTTTCAAGGCAAGACGCAAGGGCAAGACCTTCCCTCCGACTTCTTCGTAGATGATGTGGCAATGATGGTTAGCTAACGCACGATAAAACGGGGTCGCATCTAGTATGCGACCCCGTTTTATCGTGCGTTCATCAACGTTATTCTGTTAAGTGACGTGCTATACTGTATGCAGAATGTATGCGGTAGTGACCTGCGATACGTACATAAGAGGGAACTATCGACATCAAAGAATAAACAAGGATGATACACTATGACGACGACAGTAGATGGTGCGATAACGCCACAAAACACACAGTTTGTCCTGCTCTGCTTTGAGGGACCCGATGTCTACTCAACCGCAGGTGGACTGGGGACGCGCGTTACCGAACTTAGTGAAGCACTCGCAACACAAGGCTATAAAACAGACCTAATTTTTATTGGCGACCCCTTTAAACCCTCAACCGAAGTGCGTTTGAATGGAAAATTGACGCTACGCCGCTGGTCTCAATGGGTGAGTAAATATTATCCCAATGGTGTGTATGAAGGCGAAGAAGCCAAATTGTATGATTATAACGAAAGTGTTCCCTATTTTATTTACAACGAAATTATGCGTCCAGCCGTAGCCGAGGGCAAGACGGTGGTCATCATGGGCGAAGACTGGCATACCGCCGAGGTAATGTGTCGTATTTCCGATCTATTGCACTGGTATGGCATACGTCAAAAAGCGTTGCTACTCTGGAACCTGAATAGTTTGATGTCGCTACACCGCGTCAATTGGGGGCGTCTCAACTTTGTGACAACGCTCTGCACCGTCAGCAAATACATGAAGCACAAGATGTGGGAACTTGGTGTCAATCCGCTCGTTATTCCCAATGGTATTCCCACGCGCCACCTGACGCCAGTCGATTATGGTCATACGCAACGTCTGCGGAGTATCGCGCAGCGCGGCGACCCCAATCGTCTCTTCCTGTTCAAAATTGGACGCTTCGACCCAGATAAACGCTGGCTTATGGCGATTGAGGCTGTTGCGCGTCTCAAGTATAGTGGTCATCCCGTAACGCTCTTCGTGCGCGGTGGTATTGAGCCACATGGGGCTGAAGTGCTGCATCGCGCCTATCAACTTGGCCTGAGTATTACCGATGTCGTGGCGAAACGTCCTAACCTGCACGAGTGCTTTGAAGCGATAGAAAACGCTGGTAATGTAGATATCTACAACCTGCGCTTCTTCCTGCCTGAAGAGTTCGTGCGTACTACCTACGCGGCAGCCGATGCCACGCTTGCTAATAGCGGACATGAGCCATTTGGTCTTGTGGCACTCGAAGTTATGGCCGCACAAGGTCTCGCAGTTACCGGCAGCACAGGTGAGGACTATGCAATCTCGCTAGAGAACGCGCTTGTCACCGAGACCGAGGACCCCGACGAGATTGTGGGCTACCTTCTATACCTGCAACGCCATCCCGAAGAGCAAAAGCGTATCCGTCATGCGGGCCGACAAACGGCGCACCAGTTCTTGTGGGACTCAGTAATCGAGAATTTGGTGAGCAAACTGGAGTTTCTGTCACGTAAACAAGGCATCTCCTTGACCTCAAACGAAACAGAAGCCGAGGTCGTGCAATCTACATCCGTTGAAAAGGTTCCAGTGCTAGAGGAATCGCGCAAAACAGTATAGGTAGCAACCGAGGATATATTCAACAAACGAGCCGTATATGGCTCGTTTGTTGAATATATCCTCGGTGTCTCTTTTTGCAGAGTTTTAGCGTGTAACGTATAACAACAATTATGCAAGGTTGGTTGTGTCAGTTTTCTACATACCAGAAAACTGGGACGGAACATAGGCAAAATAGTATAGCAAGTGCAGAAAAGCTGTGTTTTTCGTGCTATACTTTGATACAAGATAAAATAACTTGGGATATATTGGTATGCTCATTTGACAGCGTGTCCAAGAAGAGATATTATGCATAATTGTACTGTGTTTATTTACAGTGGATCGTGCAAGATAGGCGTCAAGGACGCAGAGAGAAAGAGAGAGCCATGTCGCAAGGCGGTGACTTCCCACAGGGGCGACGTAGGGTTACAGGCCCGAACGCTCTTCCATTAACGCGCAATGTAAGGGGTAATACCGGACCACAAACAAATATGCATTCGATAGACGAAGAGGAAGATTTTATTGATGAATCTGGTCGTAAAAATACGGGCATGGTTCGATATAGTTCACAAAAGCTTCCTAACCCTAACACTCCTACAGGGTCACGTCGTCGAACTGGTACACAAGACCTCCCTCTTCCTCCTCCTCGCCAAAATCCACGCACTACGACCTCACAACGCCAGTACGCACCATCTACCGAGCCTGGTTCCGCTCGCGTAAAGAAGCATAACTCGAATGTCCATTGGCTCTTGCCGCTTGGTGTTGGTATGGTTGCAATGCTTGTCCTCTGGGTATTTGGCTCTCTTCTTGTTGCATGGGGACAGCAGCGTTATGATGATGTCACTTATGGCAGACCACGCACCTATCAAACGGACGCCGTTGTCGGTCATGGTGATAGTCCTGCACATAAAAGCCACTTCATTGCCATCAACTACAACCGCCAGGCTATCGTCACGGAATGGAGAGGTGGTGATCCGGCCAAATCGGTTGTCTACGTTGTACCGTATTACATTGTAGGCGATAATAGTGAGTTAACTCCTGTTACAGTCGAGCTACGTGATGTAACTGGCGACAACAGACCTGACTTAATTATTCACATACACCTCCACACACAGGACCAAACATTCGTCTTCGTCAATGACGGTACCAAGTTCCGACCACAACAGGGTAACGATAAGATTCAGTTTTGATCACAAAAAGAGCAAAGACAGGGGCAGGTGAGTTTGCTCACCTGCCCCTGTCTTTGCTCTTTTTGCGGTTAGTATATATCTTTTAGCCGAAAATTTGTTGATAGTGCTCGGAGACGATATCGCTTGGGAAGAAGCGCAAGAAGTTTACCATCAATAAGGCAAATGCTGTCCAATCGACGCCAGCATCAATTGGGACTCCGATTACGGTTCCTACAATAGGAAGTACTGTGCTCAGAAAAGCTTCATTAACCACATCTGGGAAAAGCAGGAGCGCAAGTAAGAATACGATTGTGCCAAGAAACGCAAACTTACGCCAGAAAGAGACTCGTCTATCAGTTAAAAGGGCACCGATCAGCTTAAATGTTTTTATTAGATGAAAAAAAACGTCAAAACGTTTTGGTTGTATATTTGCCTGTGCTGCTTGTTGTTGTACCATTTTGTGTCATACCTCCATATATACTACGTAAAGCAACGGGGAACGGTTGTAAGGGGTCTTCGTAGGGACCGCATTTATGACGTCCTCGCCCAATTCATTGGGCGAGGTCCTCTCTGTCATGCTTGACATCAGGCAACTCGCGCAATGAATTGCGCCTCGGACGCCATAAATGTGGTCCCTACGACATTCATCACATTAAGATTGGTAGACCCTTACTGACAACTGGTGGTATAGTTACTAGCAGAGTCCTATCATGACACCATATTTCATTGCTGAAAAGAGGTATGCTCTATGCTTCATACGTCGCTCACTAACGACTCGTCCGTGCCTCATGTTGTCGTCCCCGACCAATTTAACGCCGCCACCGCGTTTCTTGACCGTCATGTTACAGAAGGTCGTGGAGCCAAAGTCGCTATATATTCTGAAGGTGTGACCTATACATATGCTCAGATTGCTGAACTTGCTAACCGCGTTGGGAATGGCTTACTCACTCTTGGCATAGATTTGGAGCAGCGTGTAGCATTGCTCTTGCTGGACTCACCTCAGTTTGCGGCAGCATTCTTTGGCACAATCAAAATTGGTTCGGTTGTCGTCCCCATCAACACGATGTTGCGCCCTGACGATTACGTCTACCTTTTGAATGACTCGCGCGCCCGTGCCCTCTTTATTCATGCGTCAATCTGGCAAACAATTCAGCATTTACGATCACAGCTTAAATATGTACGACATGTCATCGTTGTTGGACTCAGCGAGCCAGAGAGCACGACACTACACAACTTCGAGAAATTCGTGTCTAACGCATTACCTACATTAGAGGCTGCAGATACACACAAAGATGATAGCGCATTGTGGCTCTATAGTTCTGGTAGTACAGGCTTTCCCAAGGGCTGTGTACACTTACAGCATGATATGCTCTATTGCACAGAATATTATGCGAAATCAGTCCTTGGTATCACTGAAAATGATATCACCTTCTCTGCCGCGAAGCTCTATTTTGCCTATGGACTCGGTAACGGCTTGTATTTCCCCTTTGGAGTTGGTGCAAGCACGGTACTCTATCCAGGGCGACCATTAGCGGAAGACATGTTCAAGGTGGTGGAGCGTTATCGGCCAACCATTTTCTTTGGTGTACCAACGCTCTATGGAAGTATGCTTGCCCTGCCCGATGCCGCGAAACGCTTTGATTTCTCCTCTGTACGCATCTGCGTCTCAGCAGGTGAGGCACTTCCTGCCGACATTTTACGCCGTTGGGAGCAGACCTTTGGTGTGCAAATCCTGGATGGCATCGGCTCAACCGAGATACTACACATCTTTATCAGTAATCGTGTAGGTGAAATACGTCCAGGCAGTACGGGCAAACTCGTACCGGGCTATCAAGCGATGGTTACTGACGAGGGAGGCAAGCCTGTACAGCAGGGCGACATTGGTAATCTGCTCATCGCTGGTGATAGTATCACCTCGCACTACTGGAATAAGCATGAAAAGACAAAAACCACGATTACAGGCCAATGGATTGCGACTGGCGACAAATATTATCAGGATGCCGATGGTTATTACTGGTATTGTGGACGGTCGGACGACATGCTCAAGGTCGGCGGACAATGGGTCTCACCCGTCGAGGTCGAGAATACACTTATCGCGCATCCCGCCGTGTTAGAAGCAGCAGTGATTGGAGCTATCGACGATGAGAAGCTGGTCAAGCCAAAAGCATATGTTGTCTTGCGCCAAGGGTATGTGCCATCTGAGGCGTTATCGAATGAGCTAAAAGCGTTCGTCAAAGAGAAACTTGCGTTGTTCAAATACCCACGCACCATTGAGTTTTTGCCCGAATTGCCGAAGACCGCGACGGGAAAAATTCAACGCTTCCTTTTGCGTGAGACAGGTACAACTCAACCACTCGATGATAAAGATTTGTAGTACACAATAAACCTACGAGCGACCAATTGCCCGTAGGTTTGTTGTGTACTACAACCATATAAATAAGGACCGTATATGACACAATCGGAACACGGATGGCGAGTGCTTTCCACTTCGCAGGTATTGGACACACCCTATTTGAAGGTGCGTAGTGAACGTGTTGCATTACCAAACGGAACTATCCTTCCTGAGTACTACATTATTGAGAATCGCGGCTGGGTTGGAGTTGTACCTGTCACGACTGATGGTCGGTTTCTCATCAATAAACAATACAAACATGGCATTGGCGAATTTGTATTTGAGTTTCCGGCAGGTGGTATTGACGAGGGAGAAGATGACCCATTAATGGCGGCGCACCGAGAATTAATGGAGGAAAGTGGCTATAGCGTAGAACCTGACAAGATAGAACTTCTGACTGAGATGATCGCCAATCCCACAAGTGCAGTGACGCGTATCTGGTTTTATCTAGCGCGTGATGTACGCAAGACAGGCGAACAAAAGCTTGATCCGGCCGAAGAAATCGAGAATTTGCTTGTCACCCCTGCTGAACTACTGCACCTCATTCATACAGGCCAATTCACGGTACAAGGACAGATTGCTGCGGCATATATGGCGTTAGAAAGATTGGGGTTGTTAAAGACTACTTTTGATAAACCATTTTCCGTATAGAGGAGCCTGAACGCTGTGTTCAGGCTCCTCTATACGGAAAATGGTTTACGATTAGTCCCTAGAGCGAAAAATCTTCACTCTACGATGTGGCTCTTTGCCACGACTGCGTGAGATCAGGTTATAGCGAGTCGCCATTTGATGCTGCAAGCGGCGAATATAAGCATTAGCGGGAGCAAGTTCCGCCGTTGTCAGGCCCTTGTTCAGGACTTGATGAATGGCGTCTTCCGTCTCTAGCATAGCTTGCTTTGTAGGATCATCAAGCTCGCCAGTGATTACTCCGCTTTCTACTGCATCGTTCGCATCTGTTTCGTCGCCATCGTCATCGCTCACTTCTACCGAGGTAGCTATAGGAATGTCGAAGAGACGAGCCAGCGCATGTTGCATCTGCGCGACAGTATTATTTTTCAGAATGATAATCAGCTTGCGGTCCTGCTCCGCTTGCTGCAAGCGCTCCGGTTGACGTTTGTAATAGTTCTTGATGGTGATGATGGCATCGGCCTCGCGCTCGTTCGCAGTGATAACGACAGGTACACGCAGCATACGTGCGGCATCTGAGAGCCTGTCGCGGTTCACACCGAACGGGTAGACACGCATGGATTTCATCAACGGCAAGGGCAGTTCCGTGTCGGCAGGCTGATAGATGCCCTCCTCTAGGAATGGCCGCTCCGTTGTGATCAATGCGGTCGTTCCAACCTGCTTGACCTCGGATGGTGCCGTACCTGTTGGTGCTAACGCCCTCATCTGCGGTTGTACCTGCTCCTGGCTACGTCCACGAAAACGGTCGCCACGAATCATACCACCATCGCCCGAACGGGTTTCTTGTGGTCCGCTTTGGCGAAACTGGTTCCAGTTGCTACCGCGCCCATTGCGATTCGAGCGTTCGTTACGCTCTGGTCGTTGTTGCTCAAACGTGCGAGGTGTGAAGCCTTGATCGGGTCCGCCAAGTCCACCGTTACCCCATCCTGGTACGTCCATGCCGCCAGTAGTAATGCGGCGTACACTAACTTCGCCAGTGCTTTCATCGCGGGACCGCTCCTCTGCGACAAAAGCTTGACCTCGTAGCATGCTATCGACGGTATCAGCAACATCACGATGCACAATGGCCTCGTCCCAACTTTGTTGTTCTACCACAACATCAAAGGTGGGTGGAGACTTACGTTCATTAATCGTTTTTTGCGTATGACGCCGACGTGCCTCTTCGTCACCAAGGGTTACGGTCTGGATACCGCCGATGAGATCGGAGAGTGTCGGATTGACCAGCAAGTTGCCCAACGAATTGCCATGCGCCGTTGCGACAAGCTGCACACCACGTTCCGCGATAGTACGAGAAGCGAGTGCCTCTAGCTCTGTTCCGATCTCGTCGATCACGATTACCTGCGGCATATGGTTCTGGACCGCTTCGATCATCACCGCGTGCTGTTCTTCCGTGCGTGTCACCTGCATACGACGCGCACGCCCAATACCGGGGTGTGGAATATCACCATCGCCCGCGATCTCGTTTGAAGTATCAACGACGACGACACGTTTATTGGATTCGTCCGCGAGGACGCGAGCTATTTCACGTAACAGGGTGGTTTTACCCACACCTGGACGACCAAGTATAAGGATCGACTGGCCCTGCTCAACGATGTCGCGTATCAGGGCAATACTGCCAATAACCGCACGCCCAATGCGACAGGTCAAGCCGACAACTTTCCCTTTTCGGTTCCGTAATGCGCTGATACGATGCAGCGTGCGCTCGATACCAGCACGGTTGTCATCTCCGAATTCACCGATATGCTCAACCACATAGTCGAGGTCAGCCGAGGTCACAGGTTCGGAGCTAAGGATCACCTCCCCGTCTGGGAAGCGGCCCTCGGCAACGCGTCCGAGGTCCATTACGATCTCCAGCAGTTCACTTCGGTTTTCTAGCCGATAGACCGCGTCGCGGATGCTCGGCGGAAGGGCAGCCAGCAGAGCCTTCAGATCGTCAGTGATCACATGTTGCATAGGCAGTTTCTTTTCCTCTCTTATACAGACTAACACCTGTAGGGGCCGATTTATCACGTCCTCGTCGCTATTGATAATGCTACAAGGGACGCGATAAATCGGTCCCTACAGGTGTTAGTCTGGGCAAAAGCCTCATTGTTTTTTGGCGTGAATTGGCTGCCCCCAGACCCTTCAAGCCATAGACTGCCCGTTGCTCTAGTAGGGGGACAGTGCTTTGACGCGTGGCGAGTAATGCCATGTGTCGCACGAGCAGGTCCTTGGTTGAGGTCTGCTCAAATCCACTAGCGCGTAGAGCGGTAATTACAACAGAGTCATACTCCCTCACCATACAATAGATCGGGCGTATGCTGCTTTCCTGAAGTCGTCGGATGCCGAAGCGCAGAAGCGGTTCCGCAAGATCGACGTGCTCAGGATGGACGTTCAGAAAGAGTCGGTGCGACGTCGAGCCTTGTCCCCGACAGAGGCGCAACCAAGCCCCTAAACGAACGCCAACGTCACAGACGTAGTTCTCGTTTCGCGTGGAAAACAGTTGCTGTGTGCCCACGTGAAGCTTTGCGTATTCCTCGCTGCTTTCCAGAAGTTCCGCCATCTGCACCCGTTGTGGAGTGATAGCCCTGTACAACTGATGCAATCCCCAGGCGTAGTGGCGATTCCAGCGACGCAGCGATGAAAGTGGAGGCTCGCTTGGCCCATGAATTGGCCCAGGTGAGTAGACATAGGTCAGCTCACGGGCATAGCGTTGAAAGCCAGAGCGTTGGAACAAGCCTAACTCCGGTATTTCGTCCTCGACCTTCGCAAATATACGTAGAATGCCATGCATCGCCGCCATCTCTGTTGTGTATTCGAGAAGTGCGGTAAGCACCTCTTCCTCACTGGAAACAGGAATGCCGCGTTGCACAATAGAAGCTAAATAAGCCATATCCCAGGCTGTGCCTGAAGGTCGTTCGCGCATCTGCGCGAAGCCTAAAATGCGCCAGTGATCTTCACAAATCCATGTGCGCGAAGTCGGGTTGAGTGGAAGAATGTTTCTTAGAATAGGTGACGGGGTAAGGTAGTCCTCCACCGGCTCTAGCCAACAAACGAAGTTCGCAAACTCGTTTTGCCTACTGCGAGCACGGCGGTCGATGGCGTAGATGATGCCCGGCAAATCCACGAATAGAACCGGTCGTATCATCTGTACTCCTGCGTCGTAGAGTGCGATACATCGGACCCTTACAGGACTCGATTTCTGCACACGTTACAATGCGACGCTCTGAACTATGCGGAGAAAGTAATGATGAAAACGTGGGTCTTGTTGGCCCTCGGTTACTGCAACCTCCGGGTGAAAGGCGGTTCCTAGCAGAGTTCCTTCACGGACGGCGACGATAGTTCCGTCGTCGAGCTTTGCCAGCACTTCCACCTGGGGTCCGACCGTTTCTACGGCAGGTCCCCGGATAAAGAAGGCGTGGAATGGAGCTTCTCCTAATGCAGGCACCGAAAGATCTGTCTCAAAACTCTCCCGCTGACTACCAAAAGCATTGCGACGGACGCGTATGTCGAGAGATGCCAATAAAGGCTGGCCTGCGAGCGCGTTATCCGTCTCTTTCGCTAATAAAATTAATCCCGCACATGTTCCCCAGCAGGGAACACCATCTTTAATCTTCTGTCTCAGTATCTCATCTAACCCGTACTCGACCATCAGTTTCCCGATAGTTGTACTTTCACCACCTGGTATAATTATACCATCAATTTCGTTAAGATGCTTGGGTAGTCGAACAGGAATTCCATCGACTTCAACCCCCAACATCGAGGCAGCCAATTTGAGTGCTTTCAGGTGTGCCTCGAAATCACCCTGTAATGATAATACGCCTATGCGTATCGTTTGGTTGGACATTTTTGTACCCTATTTATTTGAAAATTCTTCATTGGGATTTACATAGTGATGATACGGCATGACACCATCATCACTATGCAAATCCTCATCCTTACCAACCGCGCTTCGCCATACGCTCGTCGTCGGGCAATGTGCTGATGTTGATACCAACCATTGGCTCACCAATGTTGCGTGAGACTTCCGCGATAATCTCCGGGTCCTGATAGTGTGTGGTGGCGCGAACAATCGCCTTCGCTCGCTTGAGCGGATCGCCGGATTTAAAGATGCCGGAGCCGACAAACACACCTTCCGCACCGAGGCGCATCATCAAGGCCGCATCGGCAGGAGTTGCGATACCACCTGCGGAGAAGTTGACGACGGGGAGTTTACCTGTACGCGCAACCTCTTTGACAATTTCATATGGTGCGCCAAGCGTCTTGGCCTCAGCCATTAATTCCTCTTCGGGCAGATACTGTAAGCGACGAATACCATCCATAATTGTACGCATATGGCGTACCGCTTCAATCACGTTGCCTGTGCCAGCCTCACCTTTTGTACGCATCATCGCGGCACCCTCACCAATACGGCGCAACGCCTCGCCCAGGTCACGCGCACCACAGACGAATGGCACCGAGAAAAGATGCTTGTTGACATGGAAACGCTCGTCGGCGGGGGTTAATACCTCGGACTCGTCGATGCAGTCTACACCAATAGCTTGCAGTATTTCGGCCTCGACAAAGTGACCAATGCGGCACTTCGCCATCACTGGAATAGTTACGGCCTCTTTGATCTTGATAATCATATCGGGGTCGCTCATACGAGCAACGCCGCCCTGTGCGCGAATGTCGGCTGGCACACGCTCAAGTGCCATGACCGCTGACGCGCCTGCGTCTTCCGCGATACGAGCCTCGTCCGCGTTAACAACGTCACAAATAACCCCGCCCTTGAGCATCTCTGGGAAATTGCGCTTTACCTGTACTGTTCCGGTCTGTTTTAGCATAGAATGTTTTCTCCTGGCGTGTCTGCCGAATACAAAAGATGTTACATAGGTATTATATAGAAGCTTAGCATACGATGGTGGAGACTGCTAGAGCCAATACGTGAAAAATAGGCCATCCATTACGAATTGGCTCCCTTTTTGGTCTCTATTATAGATAACAATTTGCGGCTATACTCTCATCCCTCTTCATGATATACTAAGTAACGAAAACGAAATACCTCTAAGGTGAAAGGTAGGGCTACTATGACAACGACCTCTAATGGACAAACAGTAGTCACACCTGCTGATAATGTAACAGGCTCCAAACAAGGTCATTGAACCTACGACTCCTAAACGGGTGTCTTTAGTGGAACGCAAATCTTGCCAACACAGATTGTGCCAAACCCTCCCGTACAGGTACAGCAATTTTTCGCCTAACACAAGAACAGTAAGACGAAACAGCAAAAAAGACTTCCTGAGGAAGTCTTTTTTGCTGTTTCGTCTTATCCAGATATTACGTTTATTTTGATTTTTATATATGCTACTCCTTGACAATAATATTGCTATATGTTATATTAGCTATAGCATAAAGCAATATTCTAAAGGATAGCTAACGAAGAGACGAGTTAGAAAATGATTCTCTAAGGGTGGGGATGCGATTTCCCCTGGCGAGGTTCCTACAAAGAAGTTTCTTCTCTCAAGCAGAATGTGGAGGTACCCATGACTCACTATGGAACATGGAGTCCCTATGCGGGGAGCAGCTCCATCATATTGGCGGTCGCCCTGTTGATCGTCACGAGCGTTTTGATCTATGTAGCCATTCGATTCCGTCATCTAAGAGCAGTCAAAAGACCTGGAATGTTTCTTCGCGTTTCTCTCGTCCTGATCTGGTTGTTGTCTGTGGCAATGTTCTTGCTTGCAGCAGGCTTCTACGCGCTTGCGGATGAGCAGCAGATGATTCATTTCACTGGGCCGATGAACCCCATCCTTCCTGTGACAGCGATCTCAGCATTGCTGGCCTTTTTCGTGATCGTGAAACTAGCGGAAAAGGGTGGGTTCGGGATCGCTGTTGGCAGTGCCATAATTGGGACCATCGCTGCGCCGATGATCTTCGAACTCCCCTTCGATCTCATCGTGATGTGGCGAACGTATCCTCCCACTCCTGCAATAGCGTTTACCTTGCTCTACTTTTACCCGCTCTTTCTCATCGAGGTTTCAAGTCTTGCGATGCTTACGTTCTCACCTTATGTGAAGCTGTCGAGAGCTACCCTGTTCCTGTTGGCAGGCATGTTTTTGATCTTCGCAGTGTGGGCGTTGTTTGGCTTTGCATATCCAGCAACTCCCATCCCATTTACTCTGAACGTGATCTCAAAAATTCTGGCATTTGCGACTGCCGTCTCGCTCTTCCTTCCGCAAGAAAAAAGCGCGTGGTTTGCCAATGAGTTTGTCCCGGCCAGACAGGAAATCGGTTAATGACAGGCTGGACAGTTTTTGTTTCCGCCTCTGCTTCGGTGCTGTCGCCGGAGCAGAACCTCCATCTCCTAGCAAGGATTGCCATCCCCCCCAATTCTGCTATAATCATCATGCGCGTTTCCGTCTTTCGTATGTATAATGGGAATAGCGCACTGGGAGAGTATTTATTTTTCGCATTGGCTGTGTTGTGCCATGCGTCCACATATTGGGAAGGCTAGCATGCTCATTACAAGCGTTGAGTTAGAGAATATCAAGAGCTATAAAAAAGTTCTGGTGAATTTTCGTCGTGGCACGACCGCCATTAGTGGGTCCAATGGTGCAGGTAAAACAACATTAGTTGAAGCCATTGGCTACGCCCTGTTCAATCATCTGCCATACAAACAAGATCAGTTTGTGCGCGAGGGTGAGAAGTATGGCCGCGTCGTGATCCGTTTGATTGGCAGCGACGACCGTCCATATATCGTCGAACGGCGTTGTGGCTCTGGCGCACGCTGGTTTATGACCGATGAAGAGTCAACCGAACGGCTTGAACAGGGAGCTGATATGCAGGACCGTCTGCATGATTTATTTGGCATTGACCGCGAACGTCCACTTGACTCACTCTTCAAAGATGCCCTTGGTGTGCCACAAGGAACATTTACCGCTATTTTTCTTGAGACCGCTAGTAAGCGCAAACAAACCTTTGACGCGCTCCTCCAGATTGAGGACTACAAAACGTCCGCAGATTATTTATTGCAGGTACAACATCATTATAAAGAGCAGATAGCGGCCCAGCATATCAAAATCAACGAATTGACAATCAAGACGAGCGAATTAGGGCAGTGGCGTGAGCAGTTGTATCTTGCACAGCAACGCGACGAGCAACAGAAGCAACAACAGATTACATGGCTAGAGCATCTCTCTCAAAACGAAGAGCGTTTAACGGTACTCACGGAGCAGAAGCGGCAAGTAGAGCAACTAAAACAAGACTTCGCTACCAGTGAGACGGCGCATAAGAACGCACAAGAGCTACTTGGACGCGACGAGAAACTTTTACAAAACGCAACTACCGCTCAGGAAATCGTGCTTGCAAGCCGTGACGATTTTCAACGCTACCGACAAGCGGAAGATACGCTGACAGGTCTACGCAAAGATGAGCAGCAACGCAACAAGCTTCGTGAGCAGCAAGCAAAGTTGCACACCACAAGAATCCAGATCGAAACAAAGCAGCGCGGCCTTCATGAACGCCTCCATGAAGTTACGTTAGCACGTCAACAGATCGAGGAACTTATTCCATTTGTCGAACAACAAATCGCACTAGAGAAACGGCGTGATGACCTCAAAGACAAGCTGACACGCTACAATGCCGTTATGGAAGAAGGAAAACGGTTACGCTCGCGGACTGATGAGTATCGGAGAAAGCAAGTAGCGACCCAGAACCGTATTCTCGCCATAAAACCGCTGCAACCAACCGCCGACCGCTTTGACGAACTGCGCGAGTTGCTCTATCAGTTACAGACACAGAATAATGAGCGTCATAGCAAGCAACAACTTTTGCAGACGAAGCGCGAAGAGCTTGCTGGTAAGCAGCGTGACCGCGATACGGTTGCTAAGAAATTGCGTCAAGCTGAAGCGAGTATCGAGCAAATAGAGGCACATAGGCAGGAAGCGGAGGAGATGCCTGTTCTCTCCTCACAGCGTATGGAGTTGACCGCAAGGCAGAATCGACTTGAAGGCAATATCGAAGGCTATGTCAAATCGCGAGCGCAATCCGCCGGTGGACAATGCCCTTTGCTTCATGAGACCTGTCTTAATATCAAGGGCCTCGGTCTTGTTAGCCTTGAGTCGTATTTTGATGGCCTTCTAACACAAGAGCATGCAGAGCTTGCGTTAGTACAACAACAGCAACAACGCGTGACTCAACGCGAACAAGAGATTAAGAAGTACGTAAAGGAACTTGATAGCGTAGGCTTGTATAGCGAGCGACGTATCAATTATGCAGATCAGTTAGAAATCATTGCCAATCAGATCACCAGACTTGAACGCGATATAGAAAGTCTCATGGAGGACCTAGACGCGCTCAAGGAACTTGATGCCAAGATGAGCGAGACCAAAAAACTTCATGACGAGAGCAAAGAGGCCGCCGCGCAGGTGCGTGCTCTTCCTGGTCTTTACGAACAGGTCGAAGAATTTCAGACGCAAATTCAAGCAGGTGATGAGTCCTTGATCCTGTTACGCGAGGAACTGGCAACACTCAAGGGTAGCGATGTCCTGCTCAAAGAGACGGAAGATGAGCTTGCTACATTAAACGACCCCCGTTCACGCAGCAAAGCGCAACAAAATGTTGTGGAGCAGGAAGGCATCTTCACCCGACAGCTACAGGCAGAAGAGCAACGCTTACAAGAGACGCGGCAACAGATAGCCGTGTTTGACACGCAACTGGCACAATATAGCGAACTCGATACCGCGCTTAATCAGCAAGAGGCGATACGCATAAGCAGTCATGACGGCCACCAGAATTATTTAAGGAATGAGGATGCAGCCCGTTTACTGCCAGAACGTGAACACGCCTATCGGCAACAATCACAGATAGCATCACAGGCGAAGGAACGCTTGCAAGCCGCATCACAAGCCTTTCACGATGCCGACGCCGCCTTTAACGAAAGCGAACTGCTCGTAGCCAAGAGCGAGGTAGACCGTCTGAAGAATAGCCTCGCCACCTTGAAAGTCGAAAGAGAGCGCAACCAGCATGATATGCGTAAGCTAGAGGAACAGATAGTACAGGCAGAAGTGTTGTTACAAGAGTTAGAGATAGCGCAAAAAGAGCAACAGACGCTTGAAGATTTGAATACGATGATGCTTCAATTCCGAGGCTATATCAAAGAGGCCGCTCCACACGTCTTAAAGGCCATACTCGCGGATATTTCGGCGGAAGCAAATCGCATCTTTGGCGAGATTATGGGCGACCGCACAGCGCAACTTTCCTGGCAAAACGACTACGAAATTATTCTACGACGACAAAGCACAAACCGCACCTTCGCCCAGTTAAGCGGCGGCGAACAGATGAGCGCGGCTCTTGCGATTCGCCTGGCGTTACTTAAAAAACTTTCAACACTCAACCTGGCCTTCTTTGATGAGCCAACGCAGAACATGGATGAGTTGCGGCGTATGAACCTCGCGGAACAGATACGACGGGTGCGTGGCTTCGATCAACTCCTGGTCATCAGCCATGACGATACCTTTGAGCAAGGATTAGATAGCATTGTACGTCTATCAAAAGAACATGGTGAGACGCATATTGTGACCGACGACGAGGCAAAGCAAGAACGGTTATTGAACTATGCTTCATAAAGGAAAACTGCAAGCGGCACTTAACGCCAAACGCAACCAGTTCGCGGTCTACGATGGCTCATTTAGCGATCAACTCGCGCTCTATCAGCATGCGCTTGAGACGCTCTATCTGGATTATGCATCAAGTGAGCAACTTGAGTTCGCGCTACCGCCAGACGGTACGCTTACGGCAGGAGCGCGTCCAACTATTGAGTTTGATCGCTGGCTCGTCAATGCTGAACAACAGGAGTATCATGGTCCCGTCTTTCCCTTTGGGGCGGCATTCACCAACCATGAGCAGGCTCGTCAATGGGCTGAGTGTATCGAGGGAGTAACGACACTGGCCGTTGATGGCAGTCAACTTATGCCGTGGCGCGACGCCTCTATTCCCGTTGCTTTAGTGCAGGTTGGCTTGTTCTCTAATCCTCATGAGCAGGGACGACCTTATACAAAAGATGTCCGTATGGAGGTACTTTCGCCAGAGGAGATCGCGGAAGATCCTAACAGTACGAAGGGAAACAAGGACGAGCAGGACGGCTATCCATATTCTGATATGATGGTGACAATGCGGCGTCACCTGTTAGAGGTCGAGACGCTATGTAGTCAAATGGAGCACTGCGCCAATACCCGTAGGGCCGACGATCCCGCGCATAGTCCTGTCGTTTTCTTTGATGGCTCGCTCGTTGTCTCGTTCGCCTTGACGATGCCGAGTCCGTATCGAGAATACTATATCAACGCCGCGATCTCGCTGCTCGAAACATCGGAACGCCTGCGCGTACCATTGGTAGCCTATATAGACACCAGTTATGCGCGAGACGTTATTACCATGTTGCGGCGTCTCGATAACACAAAACAACGACCAATGCTACGTGATACCAAGAAAATACACGATGCCCTACTGTGGAGTGGGCGTCTGCAATGGGGAGACCGTACACCTGCGATGATGTGTGCGCGCGGCGATATCCTGCAAAGCTATGGAGAGTACCGCGAAAGTGTCGCCTTCTGCTATCTGCAAACCACCGCCAAACACTCCCCTGCGCGCCTGGAATTTCCACGCTGGATGATTGACGATGGCGTTTTGGAGCCTGTAATGGACGTTGTACGTGCCGAGGTCATCGCTGGCAACGGCTATCCCTACGCGATTGAGACAGCCGATGCCGTTTCGGTCATCACGATGCAGGACCGCGACGAATTTTACGCCCACTTCAAAGCCTTCGTCGAAAAGCAAGGCGGGAAATTTATCTTCTCTACCAAGTCACAAAGTAAGGGTAGACGAAGATAATTATCCATACACCTGTTCGCGGATTGCTGGTCGCACCGCTACGTCATGAAATGTGTAGTATTTTGTTCTCTGAATAGAAAGAGAATCGCTTATGCCCTCACGGGTTATCACTCCGTTATGCAACCGAATCCAGTCGTAGTATTGTGGAGCCATACGATATGCCGCATGCTGGTGAGTGCGGCTTTGCTCGATATGTGTCTTTGCAATAGCACTTTTGAACACAACCAGATTGCACCAGTTGCCGTCCTCTAGCTCCAATGATGAATAGCTCAGTAGCTCTGGATTTTGCATAAATTCAAGGACGAGTGTCTTGTCTATATCGGTGATTTCATCGACGACCGAGGCGTCTAAAATCGCTTTTTTCTTGCTGATAAAGCCCACAAAGGGCAATGCTTGTTGCGTGAAAAAAGCAGGACTTTTATAAAGCACAACACGATGCATACCACCCTTCTGTAAGGGGGCGAAATAATGCACGAAGGGATGTATCGCGTCGTTTTGCAATGGTGATAGGGCGATGACTGTGCGTAACTTGTATAAAAGATACTCAAGGACCGCCACATCAGATGTATCGTGTTCAATCGTTGTCAACGCGAGAGTATCGAGAGTAGTTGGAAACGTCATACTGTTTTACTCTTTTCCAAAAATAGGGTAGCAATGTCGAGTTGTTTGTAGTGCATGATGCTTACCTTGTATACTAGAGAGCAAAAAGGTTACAGCAAGGCAAGGTCAAGTAAATGAGAGGAGTTAAAGAGAAGGTTGTTTAGCAACAACAGGAATGCATGAGGCACATGGAGGAGGAATGATGGAGGTTTGCTACCAATGTATTCTGGACACGCGAAAAATATGTTCGTGAGGATAAAAAAGAAGCAGGGACGCTGCTTGGCGTTCTCCTAGTAAGTTTCATGGCTGTAGTCACTCCTATTTAGTAATATCGTGTGGAGTAGTAACACTCGTTACAAACAGTATAAGAAAGAAATATGTTCGTGTCAAGCAATATAGCCTCTTTTTATAAATTTAGAGTATGATATTCATAACATAAAAGCATATTTTCCATGAGGAGAAAAGCCTAGTATTCTGTATTTGACTTTTTACATGAACTTTTTGTACACTTGAACAAACCCTGCTATGATCGGTGTTTGAGCAGTGGAGACGACAAAAGGGGACTTGCTCTATGACACAATCGAAGGTACAGGTTATTGTATCGGAGTCTTCGGTAAAGCAAGGAGTGCGCTCCGACACAGGCGAACGTCGTCTACGACGTGTTGCTGCTTGGCTGTTGCTCTTTTTTCTCCTACAAGGTGAACTAGGTGCGATCTGGGATAGAGAGTGGCATTTCTATGTTGGACGCGACTGGTTCTGGACACCGCCACACACGCTTATCTACTCATGTGTGGCTGGCGCGGGATTGATTGCACTTGTCGTTGTGCTGACCGATACTGTACGCTACTACAAGCATAGACCCGGTGTTGATGATACTTCGACGGTCGCCTTTATGAGGGTCTTTCATGCTCCGATAGGCTTTTTGTTTGTGGGAATCGGTGCGCTTGGTGCGCTTATCGCAGCTCCACTTGATAACTATTGGCATGAAATGTACGGCATTGACGTGGCATTATGGGCACCGTTTCATCTGATGGGCATTTCTGGTGGACTGATTGCCATACTCGGCATGGTCTATATTTTTGCCTCAGAAGTGGCTCACGAGCGCGCAAGGGCATATCGGCAGCGACGTTTTCTGGGGTTAAACGTGCTTGAATGGGGGAATCTTTTCGTCATTGCTGGCTTGATAAATTTCACGTTAATTGGTTTTTTGCAGGCTCCCATTGCTGTATTTGGTTTATTAGTCATTCCCACATACGCGGTACCATTAGCTCTCTGTAGCGCGCTCATGCTGGTTGCTGCTGTTCGCATCACGCATCTACCAGGGGCAGCACTACTTACCACTCTCCTTTTGCTGCTACATACGTTCTTAGAGGAACTTTTTGTGCCGTGGGCTATTCGGACCAGTGTGGCCTGGCAGAGTTTATCATATCGTGTACCACAGGTACCCTATTTTAGAGTCTCCGACGCCATATTCCCCGTAACGTTCCTGATTTCCGCGCTTATTATAGATCGTGTAGCCCTTTGGCGGCTCAACCACTCCGGTAAACTTGATGGTACAACGCGAGGAAACTTGTTACTGGGTATACTCATCGTTCTGCCAGAGCTGCTAATTGCACCATGCATCATCATGTGGTCATGGAACTTACCGCGTGTCTTTCTGGAAGAGCCGGGTGTGATTATACTACCCGACACGATGGTACAGGTTGCCCTTATTATGGTGCCCATACTCCTTGCTTTAGGGATACTCGGTGTGTTTGGGGGAGTAAGTTTTGGGGATATATGGTACTTCAATAAACGATGAGCGCAGTTCACTACGAGGGAAAAGAACTTCTATGCATGTATTAGGACGATTGCTCACGCGTATCTGCTTCACGCTTGCTCTCGTAGCATGTGTTGCGGTGTTGACTTCAGGAGTAGCACAGGCAAGCAATGGGCCAGCGTTCACTAGAACATTGGCTGTTGGCTCATACGTCGTTCGAGTCGATCTCTACCAGTACCCTCCCGTAACCGATCAGGCGGTACAAGTGGCTGTTGTGCCTCAAGAAAGCACACTGCACCTCTCAGGCCGCATCACTATGCTCCCTGGGTTGGGAACCGACGCAGTTACATTACACGCGCAACTGTCTCCTCTGAACGCGACTAGCACTCTTATAGGTAGTATTCGTATGCCTGTGCGCGGTGCTTGGCAGATCAATGTTCAACTCATGGGCTTGCAAGGGGCAGGCGAGGCAAGTTTTCCTATCGTGGTATCGGGGCCAGGAGCCATGCCCATCTGGTTAGGCTGGCTCATTGGCTCGCTACCACTCCTCTGTCTCGCATGGATCATCTGGCATCAACAACGGTATCGCCGACAACTACTTGCACAAAACACATTATAGGATAACATCATCTTTTGACATCCCTGCGCTTAAGCAACAGGCCCGTCAATATTGTCAAGAGCAGAATCGATGCGATAATTGCTCCCCACGTCAATAGAAGGTAGTGCTGGCTATGCTGGTAGGTATTACAGGCATCGCATGTGCCAAAGACTTTATCTCCATTGCCGATTAAGTCCATTGTAGACCCGAGTGCAGCCATCCCCCAACGAAGCGAAAAAAGCGCGCCGAAAACTTGCATAGGAATATTTTTTAACGGAAACATACTGCCAGAAAAGATAATCTGTGGCAAAAGCAGGAGCGGGATAAAACTCATTGCTTGATCGTTGTTGCGAACAAGTGCTGAGATACTCAGGCCAATCATGACCCCCCCGATAGCTACCAGTGCTATCGTGATATAGGTTTCCCAAATTTCCGAGGTGAATATTCCCTGGTAAAAATGTGCAGCCAGAGCCATAATTGCGAGAAGGACTGCACATTGTAACAGACAAAGTGTTCCCAATATCGTAATTTTGGACAGCAGGTAAGGAAGGATGCCAAGGTTGACGGTGCGCTCTCGCTCATAAATGTGTATCTCTTTAATGATCTCACGTGAAGCATTGATACAGCCAAACATGAGGGCAGCAAAGGAAAGGATAAAGAGAAACCTTTGGGCGTCTCCTTGATTAGCAAGGGAGATGGGTGACTTGAAGATAGTTGTTTCATTCAACGTGTGTACCAGGATAAAGAGAATAATGCCGATGAAAGGCGCCTGGAGCAGCAAAATGGAGAGATTCCATTTATCATTCCAGAGTAACTCTATGTACCGCTGGCACAGCAGGCGAAACTGCTTCAAGGGATTGCTCCGTCCTGATAGTTTTGTTGTCTGTTGCTCCTTTATGTGACCAGATGATGGTGTTTGTGCAAGGGCGAGTTCCTTAGCTTCTCTAAGTAATGGATGCCCGATATATTTTTGAAAGGTGGGGGATTTTCTGAAACGCTCTTCAGCCTCTTGAGGAATATTCGGATATTCATCAGTTGGCTCGATACTATTATAAATTTCGGCAAAGTCTGGCTGTTTGAAGAAAGTTTTTGCCTCCTCTGGTGGTCCGAAATACGCCAGGCGTCCACCTTGCGCCAGGAAGCAGACTATATCACACACATTGATGTTATTCGTGGCGTGCGTAACAAGGAGAATCGTGTGGCCTTTATCCGCGAGTTTGCGTAAGAGGAGCATCATTTTGCGGTCCAGACCGGGATCGAGACCAGAAGTTGGTTCATCCAGGAAAAAGACACTGGGATTAGCCAGCAATTCGAGCGCAATAGAGACACGTTTCCGTTGACCACCAGAGAGTTTTTTGATCAAGAGCGAACGTCGATGGGTCATTTCCACATCCTCTAGCACCTCATCAATACGCTGGGCAATTTGCTCCTTCGTAAAGTCGGCTGGCAGACGCAACTTAGCAGCATAATAGAGAGCACGTTCTACCGTGAGATCGCGGTGAATGATATCTTCCTGCGGAACATAGCCAAGCTGTGACCTGAAAGCGGAGAGATGGCTATAATAGTCTTGCCCATTGTAAAGAACTGAACCCTGTTGTGCAGGTCGTAGTCCGCTTAAGGCGTCTAATAGTGTTGACTTTCCTGCACCTGAACCCCCAACGAGGGCAACGAAAGAGCGTGGTGGGATGCTCAGCGAAATAGAGTTGAGTAGGACCGTTTGATTGTTGCCTACTTTTTTAAGATCGACAGCATCAATACCAATGCTTACACTTTCATCATATTGTCTGAGTTCACTCCCTGTATAAATAAGTCTATATGGACCGATATGTATCTCATCGTTGGACTTGAGTAACGTGCTCGTAATACTGATGCCGTTTACATAGGTGCGATTGCTACTATTCAGATCGACGAGCCGATGAGCCGCTCCTTCTGCGGTCAGACTGACATGATGAGCCGAGACCTGGGGATGATTCAGCACGACAGTATTATCTTGCAAGCGTCCAATAGTCATTTGAGTAGCGTTCAATGGAATTGGTTGAATATTGGGAAGAATAACTTGTGGTGCTGCAGTACCATCATCGTAGGTCAGAGTAATAAGTGTGCCATTCTCATCTTCAATACGGAATATATCCCCACGCAGCAACGGTTTCCGAAAAGATTTGTTCCCTCGGAGTTTGTTGCCCTGATAGAGCAGACCATTGCGTGTTTGTTTCTGGCTAGGATGAGGATGAATAAGCACCCACTGATTATTCTGACGCGCTATCTGTAGATGAAAATCGGAGATGATGGGGTCGTCAATGACGATATCGTTAGAGCGGTCACGCCCAATGTTAATGATTGGTTTCGCCAGGAGATGTTTGTTATGTGTGCCAGTAGTGTTATCTGTCACCTCAAGTAAAGGAATACCAAGTGCTGATAATGATGCTATTTCTGTTCGGTCAGCGGGGAAAGATGGTGGTTTGGCTTCAGGGAATAGCGGTCTCGCTTCATGAATTGGAGGTGCAGGTAAAATCGTAGGTGTTGCTGGTTTTGGAACTGGTGGTGCGTCCTCAATCTGTTCAGTGTCGAGCGTAAATGAGAAGAGGAACGAGGTATCCTCGCCCAGGGCAACATTGCTCTTGTTCGAGATAGCTCCTTGCTGTATACGTTTTTTGTCGATTATGACAGAGCTAGATTGAGACACATTTTCGATATTCCACGATTGCTCGTCTCGTAGAAGGCGAGCATGATATCTTGAAACCTTGGGATCAGGAATAAAGATATCGTTACTGACATGGCGCCCTATGGTTGTGACAGGTTTATCAATTGGAAATGTCTGGCCGATGAGCGGACCCTTGACAAATGTAACAAAAGCCGTGTTGGGTATGTTATTGTCCAGATTCATCCTTGTCCTCCAAGACAAAAAATCGTTACTACCAACTTTTTACGGGTTCTTGTATAAGCATAGCATCGGAAGAGTTTTTCTGACTTGTATCTGTGCTTTCTTTTTCGCGTTCCTCCTCTTTTTTAAGAAATGATAGAGCAATTGAGACCACGTGATGTGGAGTTAGGAGTGGCGCACTGTGATTTGCCAAAATAATGATATCGTTTGGACGTAAACGAGGCGGTCTATCGATCAGAGCATCTTGCCGTCCCCAAATAAAGAGTGTAGGTACTACGGGAGACGTGGGCAGCATAAATGGTGCGCGTCCTTTGCCTGGAAGTTCAAAAAGCGTTCGCTTGAGTGTACGCTGTGGTTGTATGGTAATCTCATTCAAGCATTCGTGAACATGCTCGTGATGGTGCAGGTTGAAGCCGAAGCCGAACAACATCCCATAGAGTAGCCAACCAGATAAAAACCAATTTGCCACTCTTGTATACTTTGAGTCGAGCCATTGCTCAATCTGTATCGCGGTTTGCCATGATTTACGTATGTAAGCAGGACAGAGGAAAACCGCCTGTGACACGCGCTGTGAATACTCTTGCATATATGCCTCACCTGCTCGCGTACCCGTCGAGTACGCAAGAATAGCCCATCTCTCGATGTGTAATTCTATACGCAGTTCTTCCAATGCCTCAGCACAAGCAAGGTAGTACGGCTTCTCAGTCCCTAGCTCCTGGGCTGTGCCCATACCTGGAAGCTCTACAAGAACTAACTGAAAATGAGGGATAAGTAATGGAACAAGTTCACGCCATATTAGATAGGTCATACCCCACCCATGAATAAGGAGTAAGGGATCGCCGCTCCCTTTCAATTGATATGATAACATATTGCTAATTGACAACCTTTTTACAAATTTTCGGATATCTTCAACCAGTAGTACGTCTGGTGTGAGTATATCTAGCTGTGCTTTATTATAATATACAAATCTTAATTTTGCTATCAGAAAGATTTTTAGGGGAAACAGGGAGACCCTTGCGGTCTCCCTGTTTCCTTTGGAAGGATGGAGACCCGATTTTCATGCAACGTTATAAAAATATTTTGCTTCTCACATCAAAGACTGGCGGTGGGCATGTAAGTTTGGCCGAAGCCCTGCAAGACTTGCTTTTAGAAGATGCATCAGGAAAAGATGAAGCAAACGGGCCAGACGTACCTTTGCCTATCATCAGTATCATCGATCCACAGCCACACTTCTTTCATCATCATTATCGTGTTGTGAGTCGCTACGCCCTCTGGCTGTGGGCCACAGAGTTTCAGTTCTTTGATACGCCTGAACGTGCATTATTTGCACATCGCGGTTTTACGACTCTTGTACGTCGCCAGCTTAACATCTTGCTGGATACGCTGCAACCCGATCTTATCATCAGTACGTATCCGTTTCTTACCTACGAGGTCATGCGTGTGCTGGAGAAACACTCCTCGGCCGTGCCGCTTGTGACACTCTTCTCAGATGCCAATGCTGTTCACGCCTCGTGGCTCACCGAACGTGGGGCAACAGTGACACTTGCACCCACTCATGAGACCTACAAACAGGCTCTACTCGCGCGTTTTGCGCCCGAACGGTTGCATCTCGTAGGCTGGCCTGTACGCGCTCAATTTGCGCGCGCTACCCAACTGACCAAAGAGAGACGCAACGAACTACTGACACACCTTCATCTTGTCCCCGACCGCTTCACTCTTTTCCTACAGGGGGGTAGTGAAGGTGCAACACATATTTATCGCGTGATAGAAAATATCCAGGCTGTGCATACTCTCACCCGAAAGGTGCAGATAATCCTGGCCGCGGGAACCAATCACCGCTTACACGAACGTTACAAAAACACCGACAATCTCACGGTGTTGCCCTATATGAAAGAGATCGCACCGTATATGGCTGCCTCCGATGCGATCATGGGCAAGGCTGGTCCTAATATACTGTTCGAGTCAGTGCTGTTAGGCAAACCTTTTGTCGCAACTTCGTACATCCCTGGTCAGGAACACGCAAATTTGGCGTTTATCCAGCATCATGGTTTAGGTTGGATTGCTCTGCATCGCCAAGAGCAACAAGCTCTCTTGACATCGCTCGTTCACACACCTGACCAGTTTCAGGGGATGTTTACCAGTATCAACGCCTATCGCATCTGGAATATTGAGGCGACTGCGCGTATTATGCCGCTTATTCATTCCCTCTTTTAGAGGTGTACAATGGCTGTGTAGCTAGCAGAAAGTGGGAATGTTATGCAAATCTTATTGGTGACTGACCAGTATCATCCTATGCTCGGCGGTGTGCCCACCGTTGTACAACGTCTGGCGACAGGCTTAGCCGCACGTGGTCATTCTGTATGGGTTATCGCTCCTAGCGCAACTGCACATGACGAACACTCGCTGGAGCAACAGGTGCAGGTGTACCGTTTCGCCTCGTTTGAATGGCCGATCTATGAGGGGCAGCGCATTCCCCTTTGGCCGTTTGTGACAATGTATGCGTTGTTCACACAAATTAATCCTGATATTATTCATATTCATTCGCCAATTGTCATGGGAACGCTCGCGCGACTCTTTGGGCAGCACTTACGTAAGCCAATCATTGCCACAAATCATTACCTGCCTGTCAACACGCTTCCAGCCGTTGCCTCTATCCCTTTCTTAGGCATGTCTATCCGTTTGTTCACCCATGCCTACCTTGCTGGTCTCTACAGACGTTGTACGTTCATTACGTCTCCGACATTGACAGGTCTCAATCTCTTGCACGCCCTCAGATTGCACAAACCTACCGCCGTTATCTCGAACGGCATCGACACGCGTCAGTTCTCGCCTGGCCCATCCGTCCCGTTCTTACGCGCCCGTCTGCATCTGCCAGAAACGCAACCCCTGATACTTCACATAAATCGCTTGAGCAGTGAGAAGCGTGTTGAGGTGCTGTTGCACGCTATTCCATACGTGCAAAACAATGTACACATTGTGCTGGTAGGAGTGGGACCGGACGAAATGCACCTTCGCAAGCTTGTCGCTCGACTTGACGTTGCCGCTCGTGTCAGCTTTTTGGGATATGTACAAGATGAAGACCTACTTGCCCTACGACGCGAAGCCGCGCTCTTTGTTATACCCTCCGAGGCAGAACTGCAAAGCCTATCCACAATGGAGGCGATGGCCTGCGGTCTTCCTGTGATTGCAGCGGACGCTTGTGCATTGCCCGAACTCGTACACGAAGGCGAAAATGGCTTGCTCTTCGCACCCGGCAAGAGTACTGAACTAGCACACGCTATCAATGTGTTGCTGCAAAACGAAGTGTTACGCATCCAAATGGGTCAAGAAAGTTTGCGTATCATTGCTCAACATGACAGCAGAAATGTACTCACTCGTTGGGAGGAACTCTACGCCAGTTTGTGTGCGAATTCAGGTGGTGCAGTACAAATAACCGATGAGCATATCGTGTAGAGGTCATTCTTGGCAGAAGTGAGCCAGGCATCCCCTTGCGGGTGCCTGGCTCACTTCTGCCAAGAATGTACTTATTTAGGCTAATGGCTCGTCCATCGTTCGCATCTGAATCTCGATGATACGAGATTGAGGAGATTGTGTACATGCGAGCAAGACCGTTCCAGCTACATCCTCTGGATCGAGCATCTTTGACTCCGCGACACTCTCTTCTGTGCGTCCCTTGCCTAACGCGAATTCTGTCTTGACCCCACCTGGACAGATCACACCCACTTTGATGCCATGCGGACGTAACTCTTTATCCAGAGCTTGTGCAAACCCGACCTGCGCGAATTTAGTGGCGCAATACACGGCTTCACCTGCGAACCCGTAAATACCAGCCATCGACGAGATCATCAGAATGGTGCCCGATTTTTGCGCTATCATCAAGGGAGCGGCATGACGAGTAAACAGGAATGTGGTGCGAACGTTGCTATCCATCATCTCGTCGTAATCTTCAGCACTTGTATCGGTTAGTGATTTATAGTTTCCCACGCCGACATTATTGATCAGGATGTTCACCGTCCCAAATTGTTCTTTCGCGGTATTGATGGCGCGTATCGCTGTCTCCTCTTCACGTGCATCTCCAACAACGGCCACGGCTTTGCCGCCAGTGGATTTAATCGTCTGCAATAGATCGTCGAGACGATGCTCCCGTCGTGCGGTAAGGACAAGGGAGGCTCCTTCGCTGGCAAGTGCAAGCGCACTCGCCTTACCAATACCAGCACTCGCACCAGTAATAACACATACCGATCCGGCTAACTTTTGGCTCATAAACTATTTCCTACTCCATATTCGCCTAGCAGAATAGACGCTCTAAGGCTCCTCGCTCAAAGACCACAAAACATCTTTGCGATCAAAAAGTGGGAGAAAACAACTTTGTATACTTTATACTATCACTCTTTGACAACAACGGTGTTGCCAGCTATTCAAGGGTAAGTGTCACCGAGCAAGAGAAACAAAGAAAACATAAGTATGTTGTCCACTAACGAATATGGTATACTTTCCGTCAATCAGAACTTGTGTTTTTTCTGGCAGCATACTTTTGTTCTCTTTCTCGCTTGATACTTTTTCATGGGACACGTGCTCATACGAGTGGTGACACAGAGCGACTTCCGTTTTCTCCCTCGGCTCGTAGAAGAGACAGACATGAAATTGTATGAAAATCTACTCTTTATTACTCGAGAGAGTGAATAACTATAATGAGAAGGAAAGACGATGGCAAACATTGTACCGTACATCAATTTCGCGAAGAATGGACAAGAGGCGATCACGTTTTACAAGAGTGTGTTCGGTGGTGATGCCGAGATGCAGTTTGAGGGCGAGCGCGTTATACACCTGGACTTCCAAGCCAACGGTATTCACTTTATGGGCAGCGATCTCCAAAGTGATCAGGCTGAGTTGGAGCGCGGTAACAGTTACAGTCTGGTGCTGAATTGTGACAGCGAGGAACAACTGCGAGATTTCTACGCTAAGCTGGTGGACGGCGGCAAAGAGGTGTTTGCGCCGACCGATAGCGGCTGGGGTGCCATCATTGCCCACTGCACCGACCAGTTCGGTGTCACATGGCTGATGAACTACGACAAGCCGCAGAGCTAGCAGTCGGGGATGTCAACTTCATTCTATCATGATGTAATTTGCTCGTCTAGCTTGTTCACTTTTTATCCTTGGCTTTTTGCTTTACCCATCGTGTCGTGATAGCTAGTGACATAGTGATTACTCCCCATGCGTGAAAGACAAGGGCCTTCTGGCCCGTTTAATAAATTGGGTAAACTCGGCACAACTTTTGACAGTTTTACCCCAAAAGTTGTGCCAAGTTTACCCAATTCACTAACTCTTTATGATACGTCTTCTTACTCTTTACGAATCTCTCCCGATCCACGCGGGCACAAAGCTGTTTGCAGAACGACGCCATGGTGCTGGTCCTGTGACCCATCCAGGCGTGCGAGCAACATCTTCGCAACGAGCATGCCGATCTGGTTGATATCTTGTATAATCGTGGTGATCCCTGGATTTAACAAGTCGGCCATGGGGATGTCATCGAAACCAACTAGCGCGACCGAGGATTGCAACTCTAGCGTTTTGAGCGCGGCGACAGTACCAATCGTAATGGTATTGCGAGCAGTGAACAGAGCCGTCGGGGGATGAGGAGAGGAGAAGAGTTTCAGCACGGTTGCGGTCGCTGCTTGCTCCGTGCGAGCGACATGCATCAGAGACTCATCAATCGCGATCCCTGAGGCTCGCAACATCTCAAGATATCCATCTCGTCGATCACAGGCGGTGGGGATAGACAGATCATCTGTGATGATCGCGATGCGCCGATGACCATGGGCGATGAGGTGTGCAGTTGCTTTGCGTGCGCCATCAACGTTATCGACGACCACATAATCAGCGGAGAGATCGCGTGGAACGCGATCAACGATGACAACCGCAAAGCCCGCAGCCATCTCTGATTGTAAGTAGGCCTGGCTCGATGTCGCGGGCATCAAGAGTAAGCCGTCTACGCGTCGCTCGATGAATTTGGTGACCAGTTGTTGCTCCCGTTCAGCTTCTTCGTCGAGGCTAGCCGAGAACACGACAACTCCCTGTTCGCGCATCAGGTCATCCATTGCACGTAGTAATATGGCAGAATAGTCGTTGCTCAGATCTTGCACGAGCAGTGCCACGGATTTCGTGCGTTGACCACTACGCAGGTTGCTTGCCGCTAAGTTATGGCGATACTGCAGTTTTTCAGCAGCATGCTGGACACGTTCAACCACCTTCTGCGAAACGCCCTTTTCGCCGTTGACGACGCGTGACACGGTTTTTAAGCTGACACCAGCGAGCGCAGCGACATCGTGCATTGTTGCTCGATTGACCATAGAGATTGGTACCTCTTTCCCCCGTATTCGGCATGAAAACGATGTCTCGGAGGGCAACAGCGAGCAGTAACCTCAGACCTGCCTCAGCAGACCATCATTCTTTCATGCGTATCATAGCATATGTCCACGGGAAAGTACAACGTTGTCATAATATAGAAAATTGTCCCATTTACCCCTTGACATTTCCTGAACTTTCAGGTATCATTATGGAAATGACAACGTTGTCAATTCTCGTTCAGCATTCACCTATTTTGTGGTTTTTTCGCACTTTTCGTGCTCAGCAACTCAACGATGACAAGAAGAACCCATACGCTGGACGGATTTGAGAACCTTTCACCCACGTCTTCGACTACTTCTTGGGAAGAGAAGCTGTCCGACGAGTCCAGAGCCAATTCCTTTCCTTGTATTTTATTGCTGAGCACACAAAGTGCGGAAGAACCTATTTCGTGTGTAAGGAGTTTCAGCCCATGCAATCGCTGCTCACCTCTCTTCGTTCGCGTGTGACACCCCCTAGCTCTACCAGGACTCTGGTTTAGCTCCACACTTATCGGTCGGTGCTAATGTCTTTCTCGGCCGCGAGATCGTGCGCCCTGGCATTCTCGGGTGGTTGGGCTTTCTCGCACAGAAAACCATGAATGAGAAAGCCCATGCTGACCTCGAGCGAGTGGGGATCGCCGTCCCGAACTCAAGCCGGTCCGTGTCACAACTCTCTGGCGGGCAACGCCAGGCGGTGGCGATTGGTCGAGCGGTCTCATGGGCACGCAAAGTCATCATCCTCGATGAGCCAACCAACCATCTCGGTGCTCGTCAATCGGGTGAAGTCCTCGAAGTGATTAAAGCCGCAAAGAGCAAAGGGCTGGGAGTGATCTTTATCTCTCATACGCTGCCCCATGTGCTGCAGGTGACTGATCGTATCGTCGTGCTGCGTTTGGGCCGAGTCGTCAGCGATGCGCCCACCTCCACCTTTAACGCGGATACGTTGCTCGGAACCATTACAGGACTGATCGAAGCACAAGCATAACGGCCTCGTTCACGGAAGCTGTTATGAAGTGCAATGTAAAAACAAGAAGAACAGGTGTAGAAGAGAAGAAGGTGTATCTGTCCACGCTCTGAGAGGTCTCTCAGGAAAGCCTTCTTTTCTGTCAAAAAACAGGCCTCCTACCGAGGGGAAGGCCGAACCTGTTCTGTACTTCTCGCAGCAAAGAGAGTTTCTGCTTGCTACCTTGCGCTTCATGATAGTGTGATACTAGGGCAATGGCATTTCAATCGAGAAACAGAGGCTTTGCCACAAAGAAGAGCTTTATGGTACACTTCATGTGAAAACCTGTTCTGTACGTGTTATGTAGATGGGATTGCGCTGTGATACCATGAGAGAGTATTTCTTGGGAAAGGATGAGGGCTAGTATGAGTAAAGTGCTTGCTGTAATTCTTGCAGGAGGCCAGGGAGAGCGCTTAAGCCTCCTCTCTCACAAACGCGCCAAACCTGCCGTTCCATTTGCTGGCAAATACCGTATCATTGATTTTGCCCTGAGCAACTGTGTCAACTCTGGCATTTCTGATGTCGCTGTGCTAACACAATATCGTCCCCACTCGCTCCACGATCATATTGGCATTGGGAAGCCTTGGGATCTGGATCGGCAGCAAGGCGGTGTTCGTCTTCTCCAACCGTACATTGGACGCCAGGATACGGAGTGGTATCAAGGGACCGCTGATGCGGTCTATCAAAATCTGGATGTTATCATGGAAGCACGGTATGACTATGTGGTTATCCTTGCTGGCGATCATATTTACCGTATGGACTATGGACCAATGCTTGCCTTTCATCAACAGCGTGGGGCTGATGTGACGATGGGTGCATCGGTTGTTTCTCTTGAGGAGGGACATCGCTTTGGTATCCTGGAAGCAGATGCTGAGGGGCGAGTTGTCTCGTTTGAGGAGAAGCCAAAGCAACCGCGTGGGACGCTCGGCTCAATGGGTATTTATGTCTTTAGTCGCAATACCTTAACGCGTGTGCTGATTGAAGATGCGCTGCCCACAGCAGTAAACGGAACTCCGACACAGCACGACTTCGGTCGCAACATTCTTCCTGGCATGATGGCACGAGGCGAGCGTGTGTATGCCTATCCCTTTACGGGCTACTGGCAGGATGTTGGAACGATACAGTCCTACTGGGAAGCACATATGGACCTGCTTCGTGATCGTCCCGCCTTTGATCTGTACGACCCCTCATGGGTTATTCATACACGCAGCGAAGAGCGTCCGCCCGCTCGTATACAGAGTGGAGCACAGGTCGTCAGCAGTTTGATTTCTCATGGGTGTGTTATTAAGGGACGCGTCGAAAGAAGTGTTCTCTCACCCGGTGTTATCGTCGAGGAAGGCGCGGTGGTGCGCGACTCCATTGTCCTCTTCGATACTGTTATTGGTGCCGGCAGCGTGATTGACCGTGTAATCCTGGATAAAGAAGTGGTTGTCGGCAAGAATTGTGCTCTTGGTTTTGGTGATGATCTGACGCCGAACCGTTTAGAGCCGACCCGCTTGGATACTGGAATTACACTAGTTGGCAAACGCGCACATCTCCCCGACAACTTACAGGTGGGTCGCAATTGCAAGATTGGGACCGATCTTCGTCCTGAAGACTTTCCCTCGGAGACGCTTGCCAGTGGGGAGACAATTGAGGACCGCACCTTTGCACACGGGTGGGAGCGTGAACTCTCTCGTCAGAGGTCTAACACTCCTTCCTAGAAAAGAAAAGAAGGTAGACACGTCGTTTTATGCAAGATGTACATGGGGGACGTATGGGACAAGAAATGCGCTTGAAGATACTCATGGTTGCAACGGAGGCGGTTCCCTTTGCGAAAGAGGGCGGAGTCGCTGATGTCATGGGGAGTCTTCCCAAAGCTCTGGCTACTTTGGGTCATGAGGTGTCTCTCTTCCTACCGCGCTATGGGAGCGTTGATCTCGACCTCTGGAGATTTCAACCTACAGGAGTGGTTGTAACGCTCTTCATGTTTGGCTCATCTCAGACGGTTTCCATTTTGAAAGGAACGCTTCCCGGCTCATCGGTCACAGTCTATGTGCTGGACCATGAGGGGTTTTTCGGTCAGTATCAACAACTCTACCTTGGCATGGACTCACGCGACGAGCAACGGCGTTTCCTGCTGTTCTGTCGAGGTCTGCTTGAAGCGTTGCCAGGGTTAGGGCTTGTACCTGATATTATCCACCTGAATGATTGGCAAACCGCACCCTGTGCTGCCTATTTACGCACATCCTACCGTCATCTGTTGCGCGGTGGAGCCACTCGCGTCGTCTATACCATCCATAATCTTCAATATCAAGGTCCCTGGGACCCTTCTATCCTAGATGAAGCGGGGCTGAATCGTGCTCAACTTTTTACGCCAAATGGTTTAGAGTTTTGGGGCAATGTGAACTGGATGAAGGCTGGTATCGTGTATGCTGATATTGTGACAACGGTCTCACGACGGTACGCAGAGGAGATTCAAACGCTGGACTACGGCTGGGGACTGGATGAAGTGCTCTTTCAACGCCATTCACGCATCTTTGGTATTCCTAATGGCCTTGATTGGGACGCCTGGAATCCGGCGAACGACAGTACCTTGAGTGCTCAATACACTACAGTGAATGCGTTGGAAGCGAAGGGACGCAACCGTACTGCACTACGGCAAACATTTGGATTACCTGACGAACCAACTTTTCCTGTTATTGGGATCGTCAGTCGGCTCGTTGATCAAAAAGGCTTTGATCTGCTTGCTGAGATTGCTACAGAATTGCGTGAATTGCCTTTGCAGCTTGTAGTCCTGGGAACGGGCCAACCGCACTATGAGCAGATGTTTCGTGACCTTGCAGCACAAGCCGAGAACATACGGGTACAGATTGGCTTCGACGTTGCCCTCTCGCATCGTATCTACGCCGGTTCGGATTTCTTTCTGATGCCCAGCGCGTTCGAGCCAGGAGGTCTAGGACAGCTCATTGCGCTCCGCTATGGAACGCTACCGATTGTTCATGCAACGGGAGGCTTGGCTGATACGGTAAGCGATCTGGATACTTATCCACGTTTTGGCAATGGGCTGAGTTTTGCATCGTACACAGCCCCAACTCTGCTTGCAACACTTCAACGCGCGGTGCGGCTCTACAATGATCGGGAGCAGTGGTCCAATCTTATTGCGCGTGCAATGACCTATGACTCTCGATGGTCAGCGAGCGCACGGGCCTATAGCGACGTGTATCAACATGTCCTGCGTGCTCACCTGCCTCTCGGGTAGGCATCTCTGGACTCAAATTCTTTGGACATTATCACACTGGTAAGCCAACCAAGAAGCGATGAGTAGTGTAATTTCATTTGGCTCATCTGCTTTATACACGATTGGCAGTTGCGTCAACGCCTCCATGTCAATACACTTTATCCAATAACTAATTTTTAGGAGGCTCACAATGGATATATTTACACTTCCCAACGTGATTGCAGCAAAAGAGCAGGTAGGTCAACTTTACCATGAATTTTTACGTGTGCCAACGATGAGCGTTGGGCTATACCAGTTAGCAGCAGGAGCGTCAGACACGCAGGAACCGCATACAGAAGATGAGGTGTACTATATCATACAGGGACTGGCACAGATACAGGTAGGGAAAGAGCATATGCCTGTCAAAACTGGCTCGATTGTTTTTGTTGCTGCAAACGTCGAACATCGCTTTCACACGATTAGCGAAGATTTGACCATACTCGTCTTTTTTGCCCCTGCCGAATATTCGCGGAGGACTGAACAACTGTAGGGGCTTTTATTCATAAACTCATGCCTAACGTGTCGTCTACTAACGAATATGGTATACTTTGCGTATAGCATGCATTCATTATCAGCAAAGAAAGAGTAACAAAAACAGTCATCATGTCTCGTTCAAAAACATATACATTTACCTGTCCTTGTGGGACCGCATTTTCTGGCACTACCTATGAATATGTGAATGCCGCGCAAAACCCACAGTTGCGCTATATTATTCTGTCTGGCTCACTCAACGTCTCTACATGTCCCAATTGCGGACGACGGGCCGCCACATCCAATCCTTTTATCTACTCCGACCCGGCGCACAATCTGCTGGCCTATGTCCATCCGCGCTCGGATGCGCCGGAAGAGGCACGGCTACTCGTTCTCGAACAGTTGCGCTCGGTCTATGTCGATTTAGCGGATGAGCAACAAGAATATGTCGAGGGGCAGTCAAAGCATGGCGCGGTACTACAGGCAGAGGAGTTACCGCCATTGCAGGTAATCTTCGGGATGGAACAACTCAATGAGGTCATCAACGCGGTCTTGAGTCCCGATGAGCGACTTGGACGTTTGGCATTGAGTACACAAAGCCGTAATGAGGCCGAGCGTGGACAATTTCTGGATATCGCACGCAAATTAGCCTCTGAAATGTCGTGTGGCGTTGAGGTAGAGGATTTCCCCGACAAGTACACCGTCTGGGTGTTTGGCTCACGCCGCCAAATTGGGGCACTCATGCGCGAGTTGACCCCACGAGGATAAAAAGAACATGATTACTATCGGCGTTTTGACAATCAGCGACGGGGCCGCACGGGGCGAACGACAGGACCTGAGCGGTGAAGCTATCCGCACTCTCGTAGCACAAATGCCAGACGCCGTTGTAGATGCGGGCGCAATTGTGCCAGACGAAACCGACTACATCACCACAGTCTTGCGCGAGTGGAGCGACGAAAAACGCTTGCACCTTATCCTCACAACAGGGGGTACAGGGCTTGCACCGCGTGACGTGACACCAGAAGCAACGCTCGCGGTCATCGAGCGCGAAGCTCCTGGTATCGCGGAGGCCATGCGAGCCATTAGTCTTCAATATACACGCACGGCTATGCTTTCACGCGGTATCGCGGGTGTACGCGGTCATACGCTCATCATCAATCTCCCCGGCAGTCCTAAAGCTGTACGTGAATGTCTTGAATACATTCTGCCTGTCTTGCCACACGCCGTAAATTTGTTGACCGAGGGACCGCGAGAACACTAACAATGCTCTATACAGGTCATACCGATAACGTTTTTGCCCTTTCCTGGTCGCCTGATGGTCGCTTTGTTGCGTCGGGTGGACGTGATAAAACGGTGCGTATATGGAACCCTGAAACATGTGCAACATCCCTTGAATACTCCGCACATAGCAACTACATCCTCTCAGTTGCATGGTCGCCAGATGGTACATATATCGCGTCAGGCGATACGGATGGCAAGGTGCATGTATGGGATGCGACAACAGGGACAACAGTATACGTGTACACTGGACATGTACGTTTTGTACGCGGTATCGCTTGGTCTCCTGATGCCCACTATATCGCATCAGGTGGTGAATATGGAGATAGCACGGTACAAGTGTGGGAGGCTTTTACAGGCATACACATCTATACACATAGCGAGCAGTACCGTGTCTTCGCGGTCTCCTGGTCGTCTTCTGGTTCTGCGATAGCATCGGGCAGCTTTGACGGACTGGTACAGGTGTGGGATGCGATGAGTGGGAAGATCAGCCAGACCTATCGTGGACATACTGGCCCTGTGTATGCAGTACAGCAATCACCCAACGGTCAGTTTATCGCCTCCGGTGGACAAGATGGTACGATACACGTGTGGGAAGCAACAACAGGAACGCTAGAGTGTATTTATCGTGGTCATCAGCAGTCGGTAAAGACGCTTACATGGTCTCCTGATGGCATTTATATTGCATCGGGTAGTGACGATACAACGGTACAGGTGTGGGATGCGATGACAGGCAAACATGTTTCCACTTATACCAAAAGTCATGTCTGGCTACGCGCTGTCGCATGGTCTCCAACGAACACATATATTGTAGCAGCAAGCGACAAAACGGTAAAAATATATACTGTAGGGGCCTCCTTTATGACACCTACCCCCTCTTTCTAGGTACTTTTCGGCCTGAAAAATCCTCATTTTTTCCAATTGACTTATGCTCCAACACTACGAAGAAAGAGATGTTGCACGATGTTGAACATACCTTTTGGTTGCATTCGCCATTATACTAAATTTATATGTCACTGCTGATTTTTGTGATTGATAGGTAGGTAGTGGGGAGAGGTAGTCCTTTATGGAAGAAAAGCAACAGGGATGGTACGCGTCGGTAGGTGTTGTTGAAAAGCAAGTATATCCGCGCGTCAGTGTCGTCATTCCCGCACGTAATGAGGCAAAGAATTTACAGCATGTATTACCACATATTCCATCTCTTGTTGATGAAGTTATTTTAGTCGATGGACAATCCGCTGATGATACAATAGCGGTTGCACAACAGTTATTTCCCGAAATTCATATCATCGAGCAGAAGGGCAAGGGCAAAGGCGATGCGCTACGAGTGGGCTTCGCGGCCTGCACCGGCGACATCATCGTTATGCTTGATGCGGATGGCTCAGCGGATCCAACAGAGATACCACGTTTTATAGAGGCACTTATCGCTGGTGCTGATTTCGCCAAGGGATCACGTTTTGTCGCAGGTGGAGGTAGTAATGATATTACCTTTGTTCGTCATGCTGGTAATTATCTGCTAGGCAAACTGGTAAATCTCCTGTTCTGGACACGGTTCAGCGACCTATGCTACGGTTATAACGCATTTTGGAAACGCTGCCTGGACGATGTGAATGTTGACTGTGATGGCTTCGAGATCGAAACGTTGCTCAACTTACGAATGCATAAAGCTCAGTTCAAAATAATTGAAGTTCCAAGCTTCGAGCATCAAAGGGTACACGGCGAGAGCAACTTACGCACCTTCCACGATGGGTGGCGCGTCCTCAAAACAATCGTGCAAGAGCGACTACAACAACACATAGTGCCTTCACCTCTCACGAGTAGCGAGACCACCGCCATACGCTACAGCAGTGTAGAGAAAGGGCGGTAGGTAAGATGAGTGGGAATAGGTCGTCCAATAAAAAGATACCGATTCTGATGTATCACAGTATTTCGTCTAGTTCAAACCCTAAGTTTTTACAGTTCACGGTGTCGCCTATGCTGTTCGCGGAGCAGATGACACACCTGCATATGCATAGGTATACACCTATGACAGTAACACAATACGTGAATACGGAGAAAGGGCAGCTACCAGAAAAACCTGTTGTGATCACCTTTGATGATGGCATGGAAGATTTTTTTATAGCAGCGTTACCTGTTCTCAAGAAATATAATTTTCCCGCGACCCTGTACATCACAACGGCGTTTGTTGGCGGCACATGTGATTGGTTGCGACGAGAAGGTGAGTCTACCCGACGAATGTTGACGTGGGAGCAGATAGCTCAGATACAAGCATCGGGCATCGAGTGTGGGGCACATAGTCATACGCATCCGCAACTTGACACGCTCACACCTTCTACAGTGCGATACGAGATTACGACCAACAAGGAGCTATTGGAAGAGCACCTGGGGCAAAAGGTCACAAGCTTTGCCTATCCCTATGGCTATTACACGGCAACAACACAGCAACTTATACGAGAGGCAGGCTTTACATCGGCCTGTGCGGTCAAGCACACGGTGAATACAGTAGGTACAGACCCATTTGCCTTGACCCGACTGATGGTGAAGGCATCAACGTATGAAAAGGATTTTGCAGCACTCCTCACTGGAAAAAGTTCTTGTGCGGCAACACTTTTTACCGCATATGCACGTCTGCGTACTCCTGTATGGCAACTGGTGAGAAAAAGTTCGGCATATCGTCTTATACAATCACAACCCGTAGGGACCGATAATCCTGTTTAACAAAAGAGTGCGGTAGGGACCGATTGATCGCGTCCTCGTAGCAATCACCCACCGAAAGGACGCGATCAATCGGTCCCTACAGAATAGATGGGCTGGGTTAGGAAGAGGGGGAATATATTATGACGAGACTCGATATTTCAGTTGTCATCTGTGCATACACAGAGGAGCGATGGCAGCATCTTGTACTAGCAGTAGAATCTATACAAAAGCAACGTGTGTCGCCAAAAGAAATTATTGTCGTTATTGACTACAACACAGCGTTGTTTGAACGTACACGTATGCATATACCTGGGATTACAGTCATAGAAAACAGTGGTCCAAAGGGGATTTCCGGTGCTCGTAGTACAGGCGTCTCCCAGGCACAAGGTACTCTGATAGCATGGCTGGATGATGACGCGACGGCAGAGCCAGGGTGGTTAGAGAACTTCTGGGCATGCTGTACCGATTTAATGGTATTGGGCGTTGGCGGCACGGTAAAACCACGTTGGGAAAGTACGCGACCAAGTTGGTTTCCAGAAGAGTTTTACTGGGTGCTTGGTTGCTCTTATCAAGCAGCACCACCGCATCCCATTGAGGTACGAAACCTGTGGGCAGGTTGCATGTGCGTGAGACGCGAGGTCTTTGAGGCTGTTGGTGGCTTTAGAAGTGATATTGGACACGTCGGCCAATATGTGCTGGGAGGCGAGGAAACCGAATTTTGTATTCGTGCCAAGCAACACTATCCACAAAAAAAGTTTCTTTATGAGCCACAGGTCAGCATCTATCATTTTATTCCCACACGACGTGCTACATGGCACTATTTCCTCTCGCGCTGTTATGCTGAGGGGCTTTCAAAGGCCATCATCACGCGCCACGTTGGAGCGAAAGATAGTCTATCCAGCGAACGTGACTATACGCTCAAGACGCTCCCTTCAGGAGTTGTACGTGGCATTGCGGACTGCGTTGTGCGCCATGACCCAACAGGTCTACAAAGAGCGGGCGCAATTATTGTTGGTCTCGCCACAACCACCATTGGCTACCTGATGGGAACATTATCTCGTCCCGTATATGTGGAGGATGAGGTAAGCAAACTCACCGTAAAACAGGTAATGCCAGTGACGACACGCGTGTAGGGGAAATACGAATGGGGTAAGTAGACATAACAAGGCTTGCCTTGTTGTGTTCACTTACCCCGTTCAAATTAGAAGGAAGCGTAGCATTACAGTGAATTCATGGTTCCAGTGGCTAAAAATCAATAGCGTGATGTTGGTCAATGCAGGCTCGTTGATTGGGACGACAGCGATAACGTCGGGGCTTGGTTTTGTGTATTGGTGGATTGCGGCGCGACATTTCTCGCCGGAGGCGATAGGCGTTGCCTCCGCATGTATTTCAGCAATGATGCTATTAGGAAGTTTTTGTGTCCTGGGACTGGGAACGTTGCTGATTACGGAATTGCCACGCCAACCTAAACGAGCCGCCTCACTCATCAGCACAGCACTTCTTGTTGTTGGTGGCATTGGAGGCTTGATAGGTATTGGGTTCGCACTTATCGCGCCCTACGCTATTCCAGGTTTTCAACCATTACGTGTAAGTGGTGGCCGTGTTCTCATTTTCGCGGTTGGCGTGAGTCTCAACGCTATCACACTTGTGCTCGATCAAGCGTTGATAGGGTTATTGCGCGGAAGCCTACAACTTTGGCGTAATACGCTCTTCGCGCTTATAAAGCTTCTAACACTCTTTTTCGTTGGCTCTTGGCTCACGCACGATATCGGCCTCGCCCTCTATGCGATGTGGGCTATTTCAAGTGGTATCTCGGTGCTGGTCCTTGTTGTGCCCATCACGTTCAAAAAGGGAGACTTGAGAAGATTTTTGCCGCGCTGGGACCTGCTACACAGTCTAGGTGCGGCTGCGGTTCAACATCATCTGCTCAATTTGACGCTACAATTTCCAACGCAAGTATTGCCCTTACTTGTTACCGCATTGCTTTCGGCGAAGATGAACGCGTGGTTTTATGTATCATGGATGATTGTGAGTTTTGTATTTATCATCCCAGGTGCCTTGACGACTGTCTTACATGCTATGAATGCAGCTCACCCCTCTACACTTGCACGTAAAGCGCGAGTGACGATAGGGCTGGCGGTGCTGACTGGCATCCTCACGAACATCGTTTTGCAGTTTGGGACAAAGCAGGTACTGGGTATCTTTGGGAGTATCTATGCCGAGAATGCCGCGTGGTGTTTGCGTATCCTGGCACTTGCTGCCTTCCCTTTGATCGTTAAGAACCACTATATCTCTATTTGTCGCATTCAAGACCGTATCAGTGGCGCGATTATTGGTATTCTCCCCGGCGGTGTTCTTGAAGTACTGGCGGCAATTGGTGGCGCGCATGTCGGTGGATTAGCAGGACTGAGTACAGGCTGGGTGGCGGCAATCACGGTTGAGGCTTTGTGTATGTGTCCCACCGTCTATAAAGCGGTCTGGTCAGGCGAGACACTAGCAGTACAGGACGCGCAAAACTCGCAGGAGATACAAGCACTCTGGCTTATCGAGACTGTTTCAATGCCCGCAATCGCCCAGAGTTATCCAGGTATCAAGGCCCTACAACAGATCGAAAAATCAATGCCCGATATACGAATAGAGCGTTCACCGTCGGGTCAAGTGCGCCTGAAGCCACCTCCGTTACAGAAGTATGAGCACGAGGATACGCGTGTGCCAGTCGAGGTAGGAGTGAACATGCAGGGAGACCGCAAGAGTCTCCCCTACACGTAGGCTTTCAATAGTAAGTTTTTTTGGAAGAAACGAAGGTATGTTTGGTAGGGACCACATTTATGGCGTCCTCCGCGCAATTCATTGCGCGAGTTCTCGTGTCGAGCGTGATGGTAACGACCTCGCCCAATGAATTGGGCTTGGACGCCATAAATGTGGTCCCTACGAATTCATCACTTCAAGATTGGTAGCTACTACGAAACCATCGCTCGAAAATTGGCGAGCTACTACAGGCAATTCTTCGTGCCTCCCCAAAATCCTACTGTTGAAAGGACCACAAGGGTCTTCCTGTTTCGCGCTTTGTCTAAGGAGCTACAGTGGTCTCCTGGTGTACATCTTCGACTTTGACTATCTTATTTGCGTGGAGAAGTGGCCGTAGCACAATGTAAAGCACAATGCTTACCCCCGCGCCGAGCAGATAACCCAGGCTGGTAGTAGCGAAAATCCCCTTCGCCAGTGGACCAGTAAAGAACGTCGAGGCCGTAAAGAGTAGTCCAACCACCACGCCGATTACCCACGCAATGCAGGCAGCAAGATTGAATCCACCAGTGAAGTAGTAAGCACTCTCTGGACCTAGCGTAGTTAAGCTCCTGGCATCGTAACTGCGTTGCCAAATCATATCTATCAGGAAGATCGCAGCCCAGCCTGTCAAGCCAGCCGCCAGGAGCAGGAGGAAACTGGTGAGTGCTCCCTGAAAGTCATTGCGAATCAGAAGAACATAGATTGCCCCAATCACCATCAGGACTCCATCGATCAGGACCGCGTACTGACGCTTAACACGAATCCCCAGAGCCAGCAAGTTCAGACCGGAGGAATAGATATCGAGTGCAGCACCAGCAAGCAGACCACCAATAGCCGTCAACAAGTAGGGAACTGCTAGCCATGAGGGAAGTGCCTCTCTGATTGGTGCGAGCGGGTCGCTTGCGGTGAGTGTATTTGTCTTGAACGAGGCTAACAGTACACCCACTATCATTAATATGTAGAGTGGTAGTGTACCGCCAATGACCGTCCAGAAAGTGATTGCGCGTCCAGAACTCTTGAGCGGCAGGTAGCGAGCATAATCCGCACCAGAGTTAATCCAGCCAATGCCTGTCGCGGCCATGATGATCACAAACGCGGTGACTACTCCAGTGTCCCAGGGGCCAGGAGGCTGGCTCAACAGCTTGCCCCAATTGGTCTGTGGCAAAATGAATGCAATAATAACAATCGTCAAGATACCGAACACCCAGGTTGCGGCCCGTTGTAGCCAGACTAACGTGGCATGTCCCCAATAGCCGCAAGCTACTACGGCACCGGCGAGCACAATAATACTGAGCACCGTCCAGAAAGGATTCGCCTGAATACCGAAAACCTGTAAAAGCTCTAGCAATGCGCCTGTAGAGGCAATCACTAAGATAGTTTCCCAACCAACTAGGCTAATCCAACTCACCAGTGTCGGGCCAAAGTTACCTCGTGTGCCAAAAACGGCCCGTGAAAGAGTGAGCATCGGTGCTCCCCCCCAGACACCAGGAATGCTCAGAAGGCCGACAAAGAAAAAAGAAACCGCGGTGGCGATCAATCCGATGACCAAACTTTGCCACAGGTTTAAGCCATTGCCAGTCAAATAGCCCGCTCCATAGACAACTCCAAGAATGCCAACATTGCTGGCAAACCAGACCCAGAATAGTTCAAGCGGCCTCCCATGACGCTTCTGTTGATCTATAGGCTCGATACCGAGCGTCTCAACGGACCAGACCTGATCCTCTTTGGGCTGTTGCACCGTGCTCATATATGCCTTTCCGCCGTCTGTATATGACAGACGAATCACAAATAAAGATATAGTTCTCACTGTAGCACTTTTGTCGTATGGTCTATGGATTCACTAAAAGCAGAGAAAATAGCTGAACAGCTTTTGCTCTTCTATACGTACAAATCATACAAAATATATTTATGTTAGTCAATTTGTATGCTACTGGTCTGCCAACCTTCGATTGACAGCTTTCGTAGGGACCACATCGATGGCGTCCACGCCCAATTCATTGGGCGAGTTTCTTGTATAACCTCATGTGACCTCGCGCAATATTTGTTGCAGATGAGGACTGCACATTGCTTCGCTCGTGCAGAGGACGCGATCAATGTGGTCCCTACGACATCCCTCAATCGAAGATTGACAGACGCGTAGGGACCACATTGATCGCGTCCTGCGCCCAATTCATAGGGCGAGTTGCATTCGCCATCTTTCTTGAATGATCTCGCGCACTACTTGATGCACTATAAGGACTGCACATTGCTTCGCTCGTGCAGAGGACGCCATGAATGTGGTCCCTACGATATCCATCACATCAAGGTTGGCAGATCACCAGTGTATGGGCAGAGCTATTACGGTACAAAAGTACTTTTTTAGGAACATCACAAACATTTTGCTATACTCACTTGTGGAAATCATCAATAGGAACAGTTCGGTGAATGGGTAGGTAGGTAGGAGGAAATGATGATACAACACCCACTGCGTGTGCTTATGGTGACACCACGCTTTTTCCCCTTTATGGGCGGCATCGAGACTCATGTGTATGAGGTCGGACGACGACTTGTACAAGCGGGAGTCGATGTCACTATTCTCACAACACGATCAGCCTCTGGCACACTTCTACGTGAGGAAACGATTGAGGGGATGCATGTCCTGCGTGTCTCTTCCTGGCCTGCGGAACGCGATTATCATCTCGCGCCAGAAATGTACACACTCATTCAACAAGGCGGTTGGGACCTTGTTCATTGTCAAGGCTGTCATACCTTTGTGCCACCGTTGGCAATGCTTGCTGCCAAACAAGCGCGTATCCCTTATGTTGTGACGTTTCATACAGGTGGTAACTCGTCGCGGTTGCGTACAGCTATCCGAGACACGCAATGGTATGTCCAACGCTCACTTCTGATGGGTGCGGCAAAACTCATTGGAGTATCACACTTTGAGGCCAATTATTTTCGTACTCTTTTGCATCTCTCACGTAAGCAATTCGCGGTTATTCCTAATGGTGGTACGACACTGCCAAAGGTGGGTATGTCCTCGCCACGAACAGCAGCACTCATCATCTCGCCTGGGCGACTGGAGCGATACAAAGGCCATCACCGTCTCATTGCCGCGCTCCCTCAAATACGCGAGCAACGCCCAGATGCACGTCTTCTCATTCTCGGTGTCGGTCCATACGAGGCCGAGTTACGCACATTGGTACAACGTACAGGCGTGGCCGAGCATGTAGATATTCGTTCGGTTCCTGCGACCGACCGTCAAATGATGGCAGAGACGTTAGTACAAGCATCTGTAGTTGCCTTGCTGAGCGAGTATGAGGCTCACCCGGTCGCGGTTATGGAAGCACTGGCACTACGACGCCCTGTACTGGTCGCCGACACCTCTGGTATGAGTGAACTTGCCGAGCAGGGTCTGGTTCGTGCCATTCCTTTAGATAGCTCTTCAACAGAGGTCGCGCATGCTGTCGTACAACAGATTGAGGAGCCGCTTATTCCACCGGCCGATGTTGTCTTGCCAACATGGGATGAGTGCGCGAAGCAGATACAGGCTATATACAGTCAATGTGTGAGGGAGCGAGTATGCGTGTCTTAATACTGGCCCAATTTTATCCTCCGACAATTGGAGGGGAAGAGCGTCATGTACGTAACCTTGCGATTGCGCTGGCGGAGCGAGGACATGATGTCTCGGTCGCCACTATGTTACACGGTGATGCACTTGAGCAAGAGATCGACCAGGGAGTACGTATACACCGTATTCGCGGCACAATGCAGCGTGTGAGTATGTTGTTCAGCGATAGTGACCGCCAATATGCGCCACCATTTCCTGATCCTGAACTTATGATGGCACTACGTCAAATTATTCTCGCGGAACGACCAGATATTATTCATGCCCATAATTGGATTATTCACTCGTTCACACCTCTGAAGGCATGGAGCAAGGCTAAGCTAGTCGTTACACTGCACGATTATGGGCTTGTGTGTGTACAAAAACGCTTGACCTATCAGGACGAAGATTGTAGTGGTCCTACCCTGTCAAAATGTATACAATGCGCCACAGAATTTTACGGCATGCCAAAGGGCGTACCGTCGGTACTCACAAATTGGCTAGCTGGTAAACTGGAAAACCAAACGGTTGACATGTTTCTGCCCGTAAGTCAAGCGGTTGCGGTTGGAACACAACTTGCGAAGCGACACGTCCCATATCAGGTTATCCCAAACTTTGTGCCCGATAATGTAGGCAGTACGGGTTGTGTTGACAGTCCTCTGATGGAACAACTGCCACTGGGCGAGTTCATCTTGTTTGTTGGCGATGTGAAACGTGACAAAGGCGTGGGAGTTCTGCTACAAGCCTATGCGGAGATGCAAAGCCATGTTCCACTCGTTATTATCGGACGGCTCTGCAACGATTTTTCTGTCCCTATTCCTCCTAACGTCCTGTTAATTCCAGGCTGGCCTCATGATGCGATTATGGCGGCATGGAGTCGTTGTACTTTCGCGGTCACACCCTCGATCTGGCATGACCCATGCCCGACGGTGGCGATGGAGGCAATGGCGGTTGGGCGTCCGGTGATTGCCTCACGCATTGGCGGACTGGCCGATATCGTTAAAGATGGTGAGACAGGTCTACTTGTTCCCCCAGGAGATGTGCAGGCATTACGAAGGGCGATGCAATCTCTATTGGACGAGACCGAGTACCGAGAATTGATGGGAAAAATGGCGAAAGAGCGCGTCACAGAATTTCAGGCAAAGACGGTGGTTACACGTATCGAGCGCGTGTATCAGGAAGTGACGGTGCGATGAGTACCACGACCTCTCACCATGGATACCACGCGTTATTTAGAGTCTTACCAAGTCCTCTACAACGTGTTGTTGCAAGAACAATTCAACACGCGAGCGATGTCGAACCGGAGAAACGCGCAGGGACTTCTATCGCCCGTCCTCTTACTCTTCCAATTGCCAATAAGGACGCGATAATCCCATTGAACACAAGAGGGCGGATAGGTGTAGGAACCAATTCATCGCGTCCTTATTCCCCATCGACCAACAACGGAGGCATGGAAAATGGTTCAATTCATGCCATCATACCCATTGGGAACGAGGACGCGATCAATCGGTCCCTACAGAAGAATACGCTTGCGTCTACAGGTAAGACTGGTTGGTTGCCAATCCTGGCGTTGAGTTGTGCGGTTGGTCTCTTTATCATCGCGTATGCCTTTACCAATTCACGCGCAGGTGGTGCCGGTACAAACATGCTGTTTTTGCCCGGCCTGTTGCTGACATTTGCGCCAATCGCGGTACGTTTGCTTATTCCTACAACAACGAGAACTGAACGTATCTGGCTCCTCTGCATACTTGGACTTATCTATTATCTGGTGAAAGTGGTGTCGAACCCTCTCTATTTTACCTTTTTCGACGAGTTCTTGCATTGGCGTACAGTTGATGATATGGCTCGCACTGGACATCTCTTTACTGAGAATGCGCTGTTGCCTGTGAGTCCATATTATCCAGGGCTTGAAATTGTTACCAATGCGCTAAGTACAGTGAGTGGACTGAGTAATTTCTACGCAGGTCTTGTGGTGATAGGTATATCTCGACTGCTCATGGTATTAGCCCTGTTCGCGCTCAATGAGCAACTCTTCAAATCCGCGCGTGTCGCCAGCATTGCTACGTTATTGTATATGATCAATCCGCATTTTCTTATGTTTGATGCACAGTATGGCTATGAGTCGTTGGCGTTACCACTGGCAACACTTATGCTCTTTGTCCTTTCACCACATCAATCGTTTACTGTACGCTTGACACGCCTTGAACCTCTGGGGTCGTTAGTGAAGTTCTCCAAGGCGGGTCAAAACGATTTGAGTCATGATTTACGTTGGATTACCTTGACTGCATGGTTTACGCTGGTCGCGGTTGTCCTGACACATCATGTAACAGATTTTTTCTTTGACCTGATGCTGGTTATTTGGACGATAATCTACGCTGCGAAACGTCTCACGCCGCTTTATCGGTCGAAATTGGCTCTAACGGCGGTAATAGGCGTAGGCGTATCGGTTCTCAGCGTATTACGTCCCGGCAATCCTGTTGTGGGCTACTTGACCTCGTTTATGACCGTTGCACTTGTCGAACTTGGACATATTCTGAGTGGGACGGGGAGCGCAAAACAACTTTTTGCCAACTATTCAGGTCCTCCAACGCCAATACTGGAACGTATTATCACAATAGCTTCGGTGGGCATTATCGTGATGTGTTTGCCATTTGGTCTGCTCTGTCTATGGAGACGATACCGTGGGAATGCGCTTGCCTGGACATTTGGTTTGATATCGTTACTCTATCCCGTCAGCCAGGCATTCCGACTCACTAATACAGGTTCAGAGGTCGCGGATAGGGCAGCCGCTTTTCTATTCATTCCAATCGCGTCCGTCTTGGCAATCTTTATCGTGCAATTTTGGCCTGTGGCGCGTTTACGCTGGACTCACACAGCATTGTTGACTGGCGTGATGTCGCTCGTTTTTCTTGGTGGGGTCGCGCTTGGAACTGGCCCAGATTCCGCACTCCTACCCGGTCCTTACGAAGTAAGTGCTGATGCACGCTCCATTGAGCCGGAGGGCATACAGGCTGCGATATGGTCAAACACCTACCTCAAGCCCGATAACCGCGTGGCCGCGGACCGAATCAATCAAATCTTGATGGGAACTTATGGCGATCAACAAGTTGTAACGACTATTAATGGTGCGGTAGACCTCTCATCAGTATTTTTATCTCCAACGCTCGACGATGAGGATAGAGCACTGTTGCAACAAGCACACGTACACTATCTCGTCGCCGATAAGCGATTTACGCAATCACTCCCATTGTTGGGGTTTTATTACGAGGAGGACGAGACCGACGCTTTCCATCGCACAACACCTATGAGTGTGCAAGCATTTACGAAATTCGACACCGCCTCACAGGTCAACCGCGTGTTCGACGGTGGAGATATCATTGTGTATGACGTGGGAGGAATGAGCAGTGCATCTTAAAAATAGGGATATACTTCTAGCTTTTGGTGTTGTCGTGCTCAACGTCGTATGGATGCTTCTCCCATATCATATATGGGAAGTTGGCACTCTGCTCGCGCTGCCACTCGTTTTTTTTGTGCCGGGCTATATGCTGATAGAAATCCTGGCCCACAAGCGTGGATTGAATACATCATATCGTATCACGTTAAGCCTCGGCCTCAGCCTTGCCCTAGATATTCTGTGTGGCTTCTTGCTCAACGTGTTGCCAATAGGGTTACGTTCACAGTCATGGGTCATTCTGCTCAGTTGTTTGATGCTGGTCTTTGCACTCGCCGTTCTTTACCTGAGAAGATACGATATACCGATAAGTGAAGACCGTAACAACGCGGCACATGGACAGCAACAGGGAGAACGTAGAGTTCCTTCCTACAGGTCGCCAAGTCCTGTGTTTCGGGTTAGCATACGTGGAGGCGTTGTATTTGGACTCGCGGCGGTGCTTGTTGTATTCTCTCTTCTTTATGCTGCACACGGAGTTGCAGAACAGCCGCGCCCAGGCTTTACACAGCTTTGGATGCTGCCGCCGACGCAGACGAAGCAGCATTGTATCGTTCATGTCGGCATTCAAAGTTTTGAAAATGCTTCTGTTAGCTATCACGCGCAGATGACGGTAAACAACACGCAAACCACGTCATGGTCCGCTCTTGTGCTTGCTCCCAGCCAAATATGGGAAAAGTCTGTTGCGCTCTCGTCTCCACCTGCCAAAAGCGTGCTTGTTGAAGTACGGCTGTATCGAGACGACAAACCTGCAACCGTCTACCGCAAGGTACATGTGATGCTGACCTCGGTTGGAAAAAATACAGCCGTTGAGTGTGGAGACACACATAAGTAACTGCGTAGGGACCACATTGATGGCGTCCTCTGCACGAGCGAAGCAATGTGCAGTCCTCTTGCGCGGGATTATTCAAGATGGAACTCGCCCAATGAATTGGGCGAAGGACGCCATCAATGTGGTCCCTACGAATTCATCACATCAGGGTTGGGAGACCGATGTTCGCTGTGCGACTTAACAAAAGAGTACAGAAGTTTTTTTGTTTAGCTAGGGGTAATTCGGTAACGAAGTAACGTTTTTCTTCTGAGGCCGCTCTACAGGCCATTCTATGACCTATAAAAAACGTTACCATTAAAAATAGTATTGGTAACGAAGTAACGTTGCTTCTCTCTCCATACTGCAACGTTACTTCGTTACCGAGAAGAGAAGAGGTCGGTAACGTTTTTTATAGCCCCTAAAGCCGCTCTATAGGCGGCTTCAGAAGAAAAACGTTACTTCGTTACTGAATTTACTATAATGGAAGAAAGCAAAGTTATCATACATCATCAATATATCCTTCCTATGATGAATTGCGTAGGGACCACATTGATGGCGTCCTCTGCACGAGCGAAGCAATGTGCAGTCCCCATCATGCAACAGGTAATGCGCGAGATCACGTAAGAAAGATGGCGGATGGAACTCGCCCAATGAATTGGGCGTGGACGCCATCAATGTGGTCCCTACGGAATGTGGGGAGAATGCCGAAGTAGAATTACAAGGTGTATTCTTATGTGTATCTTCATGTATATATATCTTGGGGAGAGATTAAATATGGTAAAAAGAAGTACTAAACGTAGCGTACACATCTTCATACGTAGTATAGGTAGTATGTTGTTGCTTTTAGCAACAAGTTTTATTCTTCCCTTTGCCTCTGTACATGGTTCTGATAGCTCATACAATTATACGCAGCATACCATTATTCCACAAACGAGCAATGATGTCCTCTTAAATCCTGGCAAAGGTTGGGTACTTTATGGATCGCCATCCGATCAGGACGCGAGCACAATGGCTTATGCAACGGTGGGCTATGTGCGCTATGATTGGTCCAGCATAGAGCCGACGGAAGGTCATTATAACTGGTCCACAATAGATTATGATATGAATGCATGGGTTGAGCAAGGCAAGCAGTTCGCCTTCGGGGTCATGAATGCTGATAGCTCAAGCAGTACACAATATGTGACGCCACGCTGGGTTTTTGCCGACGGTGCCGCTTCTGTACGGGCTACGACCTTCGATGATTTGACAGGAAAAAAAGGTATTCAGTATGAGCCTGTATGGGATAATCCTATATTCTTACGAAAAGTAAAAGATTTTCTGGCAGCCCTGGCACAACGCTATGATAACAATCCACATATTGCTTACATTGATGTACGGTCCTATGGCAACTGGGGTGAGCAACATGTCTATGGCATCTCGCCCTCCATGCCTCTTTCAGCAGCAGGGGTACAAACGCACATTCAGATGTATAGAGATGCCTTTAAACACACGCAAATTATTGTGCCTTGGGGCACCTCTGATTATAATAGCACCTATGACTGGGCTGTAAACAATGGTATTGGCATGCGCCGTGATGGTATACTCGTTGACTCCAACGGCTCCGAGTTGGCACGAGCGGAAGGCAGAGCACCATCCGTGTTTGAGTTTTACGGTAGCTATCAGTGGCTCACCGAGAATGGCAATTGGGATAGCACAAAATTGCGCCAAGCGGTGGAAATAGGCAAGCCAAGTTATATTGGCATGGGACAGTGGGGCAATGACGCACAAGCGTTGCTTAGCAATGAACCAACACTGATTCATGACCTTGCTAACCGTATGGGCTACGATTTTGTTTTGACAAGCGCAACACTTCCAACCACGATAAACCCTAATACACCAACGAATATTAGTCTTTCATGGAGCAATCAAGGCGTCTCCTACCTCTATAAGCCTGCCAACGTTGCAGTTGCTTTGCTCGACAGTTCCAATAATGTTGTACAAAAACAATGGCTTACAGGCTCTAACCCAAGAACATGGGCACCTGGACAGACCACAATAGAAAACGCAAACGTCACATTTACTGGTGTAAACACTACTAGCTATAAAATCGCGGTTGGATTGTTCCAAAACACAACAGATAAAAACCCAACCTACCAAATAGGCAATCAAGGTCGAACCGCCAATGGCTGGTATGTACTCTCTAGCAACGTGCCTGTAAGCATAACCAATGTACACTGCCATCTCCTGTTCGCATCAGCGAAGCGTTCAAATGCCTGCCAACGTCCAAGAAAAACACTAGTATAGAAGTAGAGACAACTTGGATACATAACCCGATCATGCGATATAATGAAAGAGACTACTAGCAAGATGAGTAGCATAGTTCTGCTTGTAAGAACTATGCTACTTTATATTGTCGTAGCGACTCCCCTTGCACATCCAGCACAAAAATATGATGAATAGGAGTTGCTAGACAACTGTACCCAAAGGGGAGCAAACATACAATGCATTATGTACCCAATACGCCAGAAGAGCAGCAGGCGATGCTAGAGCGGCTTGGTCTCTCGCACATGCAAGACTTACTGGCAACAGTACCAGAAAACGTGCGCCTGGACCGACCGCTGGACTTACCACCAGCACTCGCGGAACCCGACCTGAAACGCTTACTCATGAAAATGGCGTCTAAGAATCAGGACGCGGATAGCACACTCTCATTTCTTGGTGCAGGCACCTACGACCACGTTATTCCTAGTGTTGTACCGCACTTGCAACGCCGTTCGGAGTTTGTCACCTCCTACACACCCTATCAGCCAGAAGTGAGCCAGGGTATGTTGCAGGCCATCTACGAATTTCAAACGATGGTGTGTCAAATCACTGGACTCGATATCGCCAATGCCTCGCTCTATGATGGCTCTACCGCGATGGTCGAGGCGGTATTGATGGCTCTCGGCCCCGGTGGACGTGGCGAGGTTGTCATTTCCGAAGGCGTCGATCCACAATATCGACGTGTGTTGCACACCTATGCCTTCTCACGCGGCTTTCAAATCAAAGAGGTCCCGACAAACAACGGTGTTACTCCTCTTGAAGCACTCGACGCCGCCGTTAGTCCCACAACGGCAGCCGTGATTATTCAGCAACCGAACTTTTTCGGCTGTGTCGAGGATGTACGCGCAATTGAACGTATCGCGCACAAGGGCAAAGCGTTGTTCGTGACCACCATCACGGAACCTGCTTCATTAGGTGTTCTTGCTGCTCCTGGAGAATATGGAGCGGATATCGCGGTGGGCGAACTAATGAGCTTTGGGAACACGATGAGCTACGGCGCGCCCGCGCTTGGCTTTATGGCAACAAAACAAAAGTTTATGCGCCTCCTTCCAGGGCGACTTGTTGGACAAACCATTGAAGAGGGCGAGAAAAAGCAGACTGGTTATGTATTGACTTTGCAGACGCGTGAGCAGCATATTCGACGTGAACGCGCTACCTCCAATATCTGTACCAATCAATCCTTGCTTGCCGTTGGTGCCACTATCTATCTAGCCGCGTTAGGCAAACAAGGTTTCCGCGAACTTGGCGAATTATGTCTGCAAAAAGCACACTATGCTTTTCGCCAGATCACGGCACTTCCAGGTTTTGAAGCAGCCTTTAGCAGTCCATTTTACGACGAGTTCGTGATAAAGATACCTGTTGATAGCGCGACACTGCAACAGCACTTTGAGCAAGCAGACATGATCGGTGGTTATCCATTGAGTGAAAGCTATCCTGGCATGGAGAATTATATGCTCTTCTGCGTCACAGAGACACGCACAAAGGAAGATATTGACGCGTTGGTTTCCGTACTACAAGAGGTCTCCGTTGCCGTAACGAAGCACGTTGAAGAGGTGAAGGCATGAGCGTTGAAAGCTTGATTTTTGAAAAGGGTGCGGCAGGACGCCGTGCCGCTACGCTACCAGCGATGGATGTTCCTACCGAGTCACTAGAGGAGATGCTGCCTAGTAGTCTGTTACGCGAGACTCCAGCAGCATTGCCAGAGGTAAGTGAGATTGAGGTGGTACGCCACTATACGCACCTATCACAGCGCAATTTTAGTGTTGACGCTGGCTTTTATCCTCTCGGCTCCTGCACAATGAAGTATAACCCTAAAGTAAATGAAGATATGGCGGTCCTACCAGGGTTCGCACGTATTCATCCTTTGCAGCCTGATAGCACGGTACAGGGTGCCATTCAACTCATGTACGAATTGGAGCAGTACCTTGCCGAAATAGCGGGTATGACGCGTGTCACGCTGCAACCATCGGCAGGAGCACACGGCGAACTCACAGGCATGATGCTGATTAAAGCGTATCATCAAAGTCAGGGTGAAGGCCATCGAAACCTTGTGCTCATTCCCGACAACGCACATGGCACCAATCCCGCGAGCGCGACGCTTGCCGATTACAAAGCTGTTGAGGTCAAGAGTGATGCCACAACAGGCGGTATCGACATGGAGCACTTAAAGGCATTACTGGATGCCAACGGCGCGAACATAGCCGCTATTATGATGACCAACCCCAACACGCTCGGTCTGTTCGATGTCAACATCGCGGAGATTGCAACGATGGTGCATGAGGTCGGTGGACAATTGTATTATGATGGTGCTAATGCTAATGCGGTGCTTGGCATCACGCGTCCAGGCGACATGGGCTTTGACGTTGTACATTTCAACCTGCATAAAACCTGTAGCACACCGCACGGTGGTGGTGGTCCTGGCGCGGGTCCAATTGGAGTGAAGGCGCATCTTGTGCCATTCTTGCCGGGTCCCATGCCAGAAAAAAATGCTGATGGAACATATGCATGGAAAGAGACGGGGCCGCAGTCAATTGGTAAGGTTCGCGCCAACCTCGGCAACTTTGGCGTACTGGTTCGTGCCTATGCCTATATTAGGACAAATGGGCCAGATGGCCTGAAGCACGTGTCACAAAGTGCCATTCTCAACGCGAACTATCTCAAGCACGAGTTGGCGGCGGATTATGACGTAGCCTATCCACAGGTTTGTCAGCATGAGTTTGTGTTGACCGCCCAAAGGCAAAAGGATGAACACAACGTGACCGCGCTCGATATCGCCAAGCGTCTACTCGACTTCGGCATGTACGCTCCAACGGTGTACTTCCCGTTGATTGTGCATGAAGCCTTGATGATCGAGCCGACGGAGACCGAGACGCGCGAGACGCTTGACAGCTTTGTCAGCATCATGCATTCTATCGCAGAGGAGACGCGCAACAACCCTGAGGTTGTCCGTACCGCTCCTCATACAACCGTCGTCGGACGACTCGATCAAGCATTAGCCGCTCGCAAGCCTAACCTGCGTTGGACAAGTGGGCAAGAGGTAACACATTAATAAAAACAAGATGTACAGGGAGGCAAGCATTGCTTGCCTCCCTGTACACCTTGTTTTTATTAATGATGCATCATATCAGGTTTTTTGCGATACTTTCTACTTGATCGCTACTGAGGCTTGAGGTGATGCGGATACCAACGCCCTTCTCTGTCCACGCCAGTGTGGTATTACCGCCAGCACTCGAAATCGTACCCATTGTTCCTCTAATACTCACCTGTTGACCAACACCAGGAAGATTGGCAAGCGGCTTACCTTCAGCGATGATGATGGTCGCATTGCCTTTCATATAATTGAGCGTGTAGGTCTGGTTGCCCGGCGCACCAAGCGCGTTGACGCCGTTGAGCGCGTAGTCTGTTTGATCGGCTGGAATGCTCAAGAGATGATAGCCAGCTTGCTGTTGCGCTTGCGCTAATGTAAGCGTACCCGTGCTTGGAGTCGAAGTGAGCTGTGAAAGTGGCAACACTTTGACCCCGGCTGGTGCGACAAAGGTAAAGGTGCTATCAGGGATGCTCTGGTTGAGTGCAAGGCTTGGTATATCCAGGACGACGTTCCCGACACCCTGAATATTCAGCTTGACCTGTACAGGTTGCTGTGTCGTCTTATCAATATAGACATCCCCGGTATAGTTAAAGTTCGCGGGTCCACCAGTGCCAGCACCGCTTGTCGATGGGACGACCGCGATATCGTAGACAGTGTGTCCATTGACCACATTAGAAGACGACTTCAAGGTGCCATCGCTTTGCGTAAAGACACTTTCTACAAGGTTAAGCAAGAAAAGACTTTGGTTGCCTTGTCCAGCACTTTGACTTCCGCTAGTAGGTGTACCTGCTTTAGGAGTTGTTACGGGTCCAGTATAGGCGACCTTCTGTGCTGGATTGTATTGCCATTGTTGTTTGCCATCGGTGACGTTGATTGTGCCCGTTGTAAGTTGTGAGATTGAGGACTGTAATACAACTGTGCGGTTTTTGTTTGGGGCGGCATTCCATATCTCGGTATTTACCGCGCCATTGATTGTCTGTCCACTGATTGTCAGGTTAAAGATGCCATGCAGCGTTTTCGCCGTGTTCAGTTTGTTCGCCATCGTGTCAAGTATATGTTGGCCTGGCCCCGGTGTAGGCGAAGGTAAGGGTGTCGGTGATGGTTTTGTCTGTACCTGAGGTGTGCCGCCACCGCCGCAAGCCACGAACAGCAGCATTGTCGCCAGTAGGAGTGCAAGTGAAATGAGAGGATTCCTCCAACGAAAGAGGATCATAGAAGCTCCTTTATAGCTACCACAAGGGTAATAGGTATGGTATATGAGGTGTATGTGTTCCTTTAAAGTATAGCACAAAAAAAGAGTGGGTTGCGCTTATACACCCTTGCACATACCTTGACGGTTTACCTATGCAGGGGCGAAACACAACTCACTCTGAAACGACGCTTATGGCGTCGATGCTATCGTTGGAATTTTTGGGTACCTATCAATAATACACTATTTTCGCACGAATTACAAGGGGTTTTGCGGATAAGCACAGGACTATTTAATAGCCCTGTGCATCAGAAAGTTTTCTTGACTTTTTACCGTCACTCATGTATATTCAACAAAAGAACAAACGTATACAGGCGATAATAGGGAACATATTGTGTTGTCGTGCCGAAACTACAGAGAGCGATGCATCTGCTGCAAGCGTCGTGATTGGTCCTACGCAATGACATCCCTGAGCCAAAAAGTGAACATTTCTTTCACGAGAAACAAGTAGCTGGATTTCGGGACACGCCCGTTAGCGCGTGACAGTTTTTTCCCTTCTTCATTTCAAGGGCAGAACTGATTGAGGTCTTTTGTGTAAAACAAGAGACGAATGGTGGTGGTACCACGATAGGCATAATAAAGTATGTTACGCCCTCGTCCTCCAAAAAAGAGGATGAGGGCTTTTTGTTGCCCATTTGTCTATGAACCATATACATGAAAGGGATGTTTCACATGAAACGTGTATTGACTCAAGAGGTGCAGGCACATGTTGGCGAGCGCGTCCTGGTGCAGGGCTGGCTGCACTCGCTACGACAACTCGGCGGCGTCAACTTTCTTGTTGTACGCGACGGTTGGAGTCTACTGCAATGCGTCACAGAGCACGAGGAAGAAATCGTGGTATTACAGGGAGTCGGAGTTGAAAGTGTTATAGCGGTTGAAGGAACCGTTGTTAGCGAGGCGCAAGCTCCTGGTGGCGTCGAACTGCATGACCTACGTGTTGAGGTGCTTACACCTGTAACATATATCCCGCCAATAGCACTCAATAAGCGCAAGATAACGGCCCATATTAACACAATACTCGATTCTGCTGTTGTTACAAACCGTCACCCGGCACGACGCGCTATTCTACGTTTGAGCGCAGGTGCGATGGCAGGTTTTCGGAGTGTATTAACCGCGAAGGACTTTACCGAGATACAGACACCTAAGATTGTCGCATCAGCAACGGAGAGCGGGGCCAACGTCTATAAACTGGGTTACTTTGGACGTGATGCCTATCTTGCACAGAGTCCACAGTTTTATAAGCAGATTATGGTGGGCGTCTTCGAGCGTGTGTTTGAGGTTGGACCCGTCTTTCGTGCTGAGCCACACGACACAACGCGCCACCTGAACGAATATGTGAGCCTTGATGCTGAATTTGGATTTATCGAAAATCACTTCACCGTGATGGCGTTGTTACGTGACGTGCTCGCTGGCATACTCGCCAACTTTCATGAACAGTATTCGGCTGAGTTAGAATTGCTCAAGGTGCAGATGCCAGAGGTGCCGCAGGAGATACCGCACATCCACTTCTCGGATGCACAAGAGTTAATTTTTACGCTACACAAAACGGATGTACGCGGCGAACCAGACCTATCACCACAGGATGAACGCTGGCTTGGTGAATGGGCAAAGCAAGAGTTCGGCAGTGATTTTTTGTTTGTGACGGGCTATCCGACTAGTAAACGCCCATTCTATACTCATCCCGACCCAGGACGACCAGCCTTTACCAACTCGTTCGACCTGCTCTTCCGAGGCACAGAATTGGTTACAGGTGGGCAACGTCTGCACCGCTATCCAGACTACCTCGCGGCACTGGAAAAAGCTCGGTTGCCTTTGGAGCCGTTCGAGTCTTATCTTGATGCGTTCAAGTACGGCATGCCACCACACGGCGGCTTCGCTATTGGGCTGGAACGTCTGCTGATGCAACTCACAGGGGTACCAAACATCAAGCTAGCGACCACTTTCCCAAGGGATATCAACAGATTGGAACCATGAGAATTTTTTGTGGTTATGTATGTGTGGAAAGCACATACATAACCACTGTACTTCTTTATGTTTCTTGTTCTATGATATACATGAGGGTATCGAATTCATAGCATAGAGACAGAGACAAAAATACATGGCAACCATTGTACAAGAACCCAAGACAACACTTCCAGCGGGTCCAACGCCGCTTCCCGTTATTGGGAATGCGCTCTCATTCCGTACAGACCCACTTGCATTTTTTCAACAATTACAGCGCACCTACGGCAATATGGCGACAGTGTATCTAGGGCGTGTGCCGATTGTGTTGTTATTCAAGCCTGAACATGTGCGCTACCTCTTGATAGAGCACCCACGCATGTTCACGAACCGCGAGTTTACGCAGGGAAGTGGCGGCGGTGCCGAAGGTATTCTTGATGAGGGCTTGTTGACCATTGATGGCGAGGCACATCGACAGCAACGCCGTGCCGTACAGCCAGCCTTTCACAAGAAGCGCGTTGAAGGCTACGCGGATGCGATGACGCAGTACTCACAAGAGTTGCTCAAGACGTGGCAGCCGGGCGATGTGGTAGATGTGTCACGGGCAATGCAAGAGCTGACCTTGCGTATCGTAGGCCAGTGTCTTTTCAATATCGACCTGAGTACCCAACTTGCCGATCTTGGCACTGCGTTCAATGGTGTCATTGGCACACAGCCTGGCATTCTCGAAACACTGCTCAATATCCGTATCGACCAGCCATTTACCTCTTATGGCAGACGCATGGTAGCTATTCGCCGACTCGATACGCTCATCTATACACTGATCGCACAGCGACGAGGTGATGATCATGATCGTGGCGATGTGCTTTCAATGCTACTCACTGCACCAGACGCGAGAGATGCTGAGCATGCCGAAGTGCCATTGAGCGATAAGCAGGTCCATGACCATATCATGACGTTTATCGCTGCCGGACACGAGACGACGGCAAACGCATTAACATGGACCTTTTACCTGCTTTCAGAGCATCCAGAGGCGCGCGAAAAACTGCTCACCGAGATGCGTACCGTGTTGAACGGTCGAACACCAACAATGGAAGATATGGCGAATATGCCATACCTCGATTGGGTGCTCAACGAGTCGATGCGTCTCTATCCACCTGCATGGATACAGGGCCGACACGCGACCGAAGAATTTGAGTTGGATGGTGTGCGCTTTCCTGCTGGGACCCTCTTCCTGTTAAGCCAGTGGGTCACACATCGCATACCGGAACTTTGGGGCGACCCCGATGTGTTTCGTCCAGAACGTTGGGACCCGGCAAGTGAGCAAAAGGTACAGCAGGGGGCGTACTTCCCCTTTGGCGCGGGTCCGCGCATCTGTATTGGAATGCCATTTGCTCAGCTTGAGGCTAAGCTGATTTTGACGACAATCCTGCAAAAATACACGCCGCGCACCACTCCCGGCTATCATGCTGAGATCAGTCCGCTGATTACACTGCGTCCAAAAGAGAATCTGCGTATGACACTGATTCCAACCTCAACCGAGTCTTCGTCCGCTCCATCATGGGAAAACGTCCTGCGTGTTCCCTACGCATCACAGAATGAAGCCGCAGATAGACGTGGATGCCGTAACGCGTTCGCACCTATCCTTGATTTGTTGAAACTGTAAAAAGATAATAGAAATGGTGTGGAACGCGCAAGACGTATTCCACACCATTTTGTTATGTGGAATACGTCTTGCGCGCATCGCGCACACGTAACCAAATATCTGCGACGATGACGATTGCGAATGTTGTGATGGGAATGGCAAAACGCAACCAGGGCAGATAGGTGAAGACAGTTGAACTTTGGTGCAGGTCGTCGAGTATCATATTGGCACCAGTCCAGGCCAGCACAAGGGCCGCTGCATCTAAGAGCCATGTCAGTCGTCCGATAACTTCAGCTATCAGCGCACTTCCAAACAACAGAATTGCCACACTGACAAGTAGGCCAATAACTAAAAGCAGTATGTTACCATTTGCTATTGCGCCAACGGCAAGAATGTTGTCCAGGCTCATCGTCACATCGGCAACGAGAATGGTGAGCATCGCAGCAGCGAGTCCTTGCCGCACATGTAGTGGAGTACGTGGAGTTTCCTGTTCCATTTTAGCAGGAGCTTTGCTTTTTCGGTCGGCAAGGAGTCGTACCGCGATAATCAACAAGACGACTGCACCTCCTGTTTGTAACCACGGCAGGTTGAGAAGTACAGTGGAAAGTAGCGAGAAGACGATGCGGAGTGCGACAGCCGCGATACCGCCGATCAAAATCGCCAGCCAACGCTGACGACGTGGTAAGCTAGCCGCAGCAGCTCCAATGACCAGTGCGTTGTCCCCACTCAGCAGCAGGTCAACAAGAATAATGCTTCCAATAGCACTTAACAGCACAAGCACAGTCTTACGTACTCCTTTACCAGATGCGTATGCATAGGTTATTCTATACTATACGTAGTTTTTCATGCGATATCAAATTCAGGAGTACCCTTATGTCTTACCCTGTTGTTCTTTCTTATGTTCAGGCCGAAACATTGCTCGTCGCCAAAGGGCAAGGGCAAGCATCGGTAGAGGTTTCGCCCGACCTGGGCATTTCAAAGGTAACGGTGCAAGTGTCACAAGAGGGAGTCCTTTTTCCATCTGGTGAGCATATTCATTGGCAGCAGGTTGAGAAAATCAAGAAGTCAGACGTAAATTGCTTTGTGTTAGAGCTAGATGGGACTATTCGCGCCATCCAGGTCTTTTCCGAAGCGACAAATCGTATGTGTAGCCTGTTGCCCACAAAACGTACACCGAGTATGCTGATAGCTGGCTTTACGATGCATCGCATTGTTGATATCGACCCTATGCAGGACACGCTCAAAAAGATTGCCACATTGACTCCCATCACAGGGCGTGTATTAGATACCGCGACAGGTTTGGGCTATACTGCGATAGAGGCGGCGAAATCGGCGGAACAGGTTATTACCATTGAGCTTGATCCAGGGGCGCAAGAAATCGCACGGCTCAATCCGTGGTCGCGCAACCTGTTCACCAATCCCAAGATACAGCAGATTATGGGTGATACCTACGAAGTGGTGCCCACGTTTGAGGACAACAGCTTTTCCGCTATTCTGCACGACCCTCCTGTCTTTAGTCTCGCTGGTGAACTCTATTCGGGAGCATTCTATCGAGAACTCTACCGCATTCTCAAACGTGGAGGCAAACTCTTCCACTACATCGGCAATTTAGAAAGCAAATCAAGCGGCACCGTTGTGCGTGGTGCGCTGAAGAGACTGCAAGAGTCAGGCTTTACGCGCGTGGTGAAAAGGCCGGAAGCGTTCGGGGTGGTGGCGTACAAATAATGCACAATAGCTCCTGAATATGAACGGACCAAAAGACAACGTGAAGTACTTCGCGTTATCTTTTGGTCCGTTCATACTCAATACCTGTTGTCATGAGGAATGACCCTGAGCCTCACATCAATTGTTGAAGTAGTGCTCTTCGAGGTCCGGGAGAAGTCGCAGATGCACAGGCCGCCATCCCAGGAGTTCCTGGGTCCGTGCAGAAGACCTCGGTCTATCGACCGCCGCCACCATCCCGAGAAAAGGACCGAAGTGGGCGTCTGCCTCTTCACGGGGAATGCTGACCACCGGCAGATTCAGGTGGCGACCGATGACGTCGGCGATGTCGCGGAATGGCACACCCTCATCGCCGACCCCGTCAAGCCGTGACCCTGCCGGGGCACTTTCCAGTGCCAGGCGGTACAGGTGTGCCGCATCGAGGCGATGGACGGCCACCCAGCGGTTAGACCCGTTGCCGATATAGGCAGAGACGCCCTTCGCGCGAGCGGTGGTGATCAGTCTCGGCATGAAGCCGTGCTTGTCGCCCTCGTCATGCACGGACAGAGAGAGAGAGACGACCGATGCTCGCACTCCAGCTAGTGCGAGCACCGCGTTATCCGATGCCTCCCCGTTGAGGTGAGCGGTGGTCACGAACGGCTTGCCTGTGCCTTCGAGCACCGTCCCCATCGTCTGGACGGCGCGCAGATCGACGGTGAGCGCGGCTGCGAAGTCCGAGAAGCCGTGATTAAACGCCAGGTGAATGACGCCATCCGCGGCGGCGGCGGCGGGGCGAAGGCTGTCGAGGTCGTCAAGGGTACCGCGATGCACCTCGGCCCCAGCTTCCTTCAGTGCCTCAGCACCCTGGTCTGAGCGGGTAAGACCGACGACCGTATGACCGGCACCGATGAGTTCGCGGACGACGGCGGAACCGATGAAGCCTGCTGCTCCTGTGACGAAAACACGCATAAGAAAGTTCTCCTTCTCCTGGTACGATGAACAATAAGTGTGATAAAATGAGGCTACCTCTCCCTATTAACGGAGGGACCCTCATATTTACCTCTTATATAATAACGGAGGGACCCTCACTTTGTCAAGGACTACTATCTCTAGGAGAAAGAAGTTGCAGGAAATGAATGAGCCAATACCAGCCAACCGCCCCATGCGAGCTGATGCCCAGCGCAACTACGCCAGCCTACTGAACACGGCACGAGTTGCGGTCTCGGAACGCGGTGCTGACATCGTCCTTGAGGACATTGCTAGGTCGGCTGGGGTCGCAATTGGGACGCTGTACCGTCACTTCCCCACGCGTCAGGACCTCCTTGAAGCCGTGTTCCTGGATGAGACCAATGAATTGAGGACACATGCTGAAGAACTCGCAAGTGCTCCGGTTCCTTTAGACGCCCTGATCAACTGGCTTCGTCTCCAGATGGACTTCGCGGCGCGAGGGCGGAGCATGGGAGCAGCCATCATGGCTGCCAAGCACGTTCCGGGAACGAGAATCTATGATGCGAACAAAGCGATGCACCAGGCGGGAGAAGTCCTCTTGCTCCGCGCCCAGGCCGCAGAACAAATCCGAACGGATGTCCATATTCTCGACGTGGTACGACTCGTCTACGGAATTGCTATGGTGAACGAACATGCGTCCGACCCTGATGGGGCCAACCGCATGCTCGATCTCGTCATCGCCGGAATCAGAACACAGCCGAGTCGAGTAATATGATACATCTGTCCCTACGACGTTATCTTCGCAAGACGGTTCGCAAACAGGGTTGTGCATATCGCCATTAACAACAATATCAGCACGATTGAGAAGGCGCGTCGAATGCCAAAGTTGTCGGCGGCCCAGCCGAGGGCGAAGGGGGCAAGAAAGATGGCGATACCTGCGCCAAGCGAGAGGCGAGCACTGGCGGCGTCGGCTTGTAGCGGTGCGGTACTTGTGGCAACCGAGAGCGCGAACGGAAATAGGTTTGCCACTCCCAATCCTGCGATAAAGAGGCCAAGTATGTTTAGCCAGAGCAAGGGACCGGAGGGCGATAGCCAGTAGATGGGAAAGCCGATGCAGGTAATCACAAGCGCAATCAGCAAAAGCGTTGGTCCACGCATCACACGCGTGAGACGACTCCCAATAAAGCGACTGACAACTGAGGCAAAAAAGAAGAGACTCAGCGTGAACGCGGCGGCACTGCTACTCAAGCCAACCGCCGTATGCAGAAAATCTACACTCCACACGTAGATACACCATTCAGCCGCCACGCAACAGGCAAGCGCGACCCAATATGTCCAGAAGGCAACAGGTAAAGCCACTTTTTTGTTACTTACACGGAGTACATCCTGCTCTCCATTTTGCAAACGTTGTGGCATGGCAACACGCCAGAAAATAAGTGCAAGCACAATAAGCAACGCTACCGCGGTATAAAGTGTGCCACGCCAACCAAACACGCTAGATTGAAATACGCCAATAAGCGCGGGAGCAAGACCTGCACCAATACTCGCGATCACATTAGCCTCGGTGAGGGCAATCGTGCGTTGCTCTTTGTGTCGGTCAGAAAGTGTGGCCTGTATCATGACAAGCAAGAGCGAACCAAGCGTTCCCATAATAAACGCGCTAGCAAGAGTTAATACAACAGTAATGCCCAATGTGAGACAGATTGCACCCACCGCCATGCCGATAGCACCTAGCCAGAAGGCAGCACGGCGTCCCACTCTTCGTGCAATGCTATCACCAGAGAAACCCACCACAATCATGCCGAGGGCAAACGCACTGACATGCAAACTTCCTATCACATAGCTCAGGTGTAATTCTGCTCGTAAAAAAGGCATCAACGGACCTAGTGCGGCTTGTAAATAGGCGAAATACCCTAGCATCAGGTACGCTAGCCATGTGAAGCTATCACGCACAAAGGGCTGTCGTGTTGCAAGCGGTATAGGAGCGTGAACAGGAACAATCTGTTTTGCCATAACGTATTTACCTATCTGCGAACGCGCAAATCTCACGGATGGCACGATTAAGCTCTTCCTCGGATGCCGCTAGCGAGATACGAATAAAGTGTTCGGAGACGGAACCAAAGCCACTCCCTGGTGCTACAGCGATATTACGCTCATGAAGCAGGTCAAGCGCGAATTCTCTGCCACGCAATTCACCATTTTTGCCAGTCACGTCAATAAGTATATAAAAGGCACCATGCGGCGTGTACAGGTAGCGTCCGAGGTCTTTGAGTAGGCTTACAGTAAAGTCTCGACGACTGCGATAAGCATCGCGCATCTCAACAGAGCAATCTTGTGGTCCAGTCAGTGCAGCGGCGGCGGCGCGCTGAATAGGCGTACTCATGTTGGTATAGCTAGCGTTGAGCACATCAATAATCGTCTTGAGCAAAGTTATACCCGTGACAACATAGCCGATACGCCAGCCAGTCATGGCGTAGGTCTTTGAGAAGGTATAGATACCAATGAAGCGACCCGACTCAAGCTCTTCCTGCGACATCATTGTCGCAGGACTGATATGCTCACCCTCAAATACAACCTCATCGTAACACTCGTCAGAGATGAGATACAGGTCGTGGCGACGTGCGAACTCAAGCAGGTCATGAACAACCTGTTTCGGGAAGATTGCGCCCGTAGGATTGCCAGGGCTATTGATAAGCAGAATACGGGTACGTGGCGTGACCAGCTTTTCCAGGTCCGCAATTGTGGGCAACCAATCGTTATGCGGGTCAAGCGCGTAGGGAACGGCCGTTGCACCACAGGCTGCAAGCTGCATCTGATAGAGAGGCCACGCGGGGTCAGGAATAAGCACCTCATCCCCATCTTTGACCGTCGCGGTAAACGCTGCCAATAACGCACCCGTTCCACCCATCGCTATTGCCACGTGGTTAGGGGTGATGGTATAGCCGTTGACGCGCTGTATCTTGTCCGCGATCAGTTCGCGCAACCAGGGCCAGCCAGCCGCAGGACCATAGGTCATCGGTTCGCTCTCGATAGACTGCATCGCCGCTAGCCGAATATGTTCAGGAGTGCGAAAGCTCGGCTCACCAATCTGTAATAGGATTTGTGGTGGCAGTGTAATACCGCGCTGTTGTGCCTCGTTCTGCACCTGTTTTGCATATTCACCAAGTGTTGTGATGTCGTTGACGGGTAGGTCATAAATACGCTGCTTGCCTAATTTCATAATGTTACTCCCCGATTCTACGCACAAGCCCTGTTAGTAACGCGATACGGGTCGGTAGGTAGTCGAGTTCGATGTATTCACCAGGGTTGTGCGCGAGACCACCGCCAGCACCGAGACCGTCAATAGTGGGAATGCCCATACCTGACGTGGTGTTGGCATCCGATGCACCACCACTGCCGAGGTCCTCGATTTTCAGACCAAGCTCTTTGCCGACCTCTTTCGCTTTGTGGACCAGTTTTGCGTTTCGTTCTGAACGCTCGAAGGGCAAACAACGCATGTCTCCACTCAGGGTTGTAGTGGTGCCTTCAATAGTGGTCTTGGCGGCAACTTTTCGCATCGCGGCCTCTATTGCCTGGATACCTTGCAGATCGCTCGCACGTACATCCATTTCACAGTACGCGAAGTCCGGCACGACATTGGTACGTTCGCCGCCATGAATGATGCCAACACTCAACGTTGTACCTGGAATAGTGCCGTTCAGTGCTTGCATTGCCTGTACCTTGTAAGTCAGTTCGTGAATGGCGTTACGCCCGTTGTGTGGTTCAACGCCAGCATGGGCCGAGAGACCGCGTACCTCGACGCGATATTGACCAGAGCTACGACGTGACGAGACGACGCTAGCGATGGCGCGTCCTGGCTCTAGCACAATCACGGCATCTGATTGTCGGGCTAGCTCTTGAATTAACGGCTTGCTACCAGGAGAGCCAATCTCCTCATCGCTATTGCAAATAAAGGTGACGCTTTGATAATTAGCATTGTTTCCATCAATGAGCAGATGCAAGCCATACATGCCGATGAGGACGCCCGATTTCATATCAAGCACACCGGGGCCTGTAGCAATATGTTTGCCGTTGCGTTCGCTTAATGCGAACGGACGCTTCGCAACCTCGCCAGCAGGAAATACGGTGTCGATATGCCCAACAAGCAGAATACGTGGTCCTTTGAGGGCCTTGCCTTTATGCGTTGCGACAAGGTTATCACCATATTCTTGCTGTTTGTCAAACGAAGTGGAAAAACCAAAATCAGAAAAGCGGTCCGCTAGATAAGCTCCAACACGGTCAATACCAGCTTTGGTATAGGTGCCGGAGTCGATATTGACAATCGCTTTCAGGTCATCCATATAAGGTGTCATAATTTTTTCGGCACGTCCAACAACGGGATGTTGTCTCATGTTTATATCGCCCCTTGCGCCTTGAATTGTTCTATCTCAGCATTGCTATAGCCAAAACTATGCAGTATCTCATTTGTGTGCTCGCCCAACGTTGGGGGCGCGTGATGCTGTTCCATCTCAACGCCAGAGATGCGTGGGAAGCTAGGTAAAGTACGAAATGCGTTATCGCCTTCCCCACTGGTGACGGTAACGCCACGAGCTTGCTCATGAGGGTCATTCAGAGCCTCGTCGATGCTATAAACGGGTCCAACACAGGTGTCGATATCTGCGAGTTCCGCGACCCACTCGTCACGCGTCTTGGTCTTGAAGATGGTACGCAGCATGTTCATAGCCTCTTCACGCTCGACGGGTCCATGTGGCAAATGGAACGGCAATAGTTCGAGATGCCCAATGCGTGTACAGAAGGTGTGCCAAAATTTCTGCTCAAGGGCTGCTAGCGTAACGTGCTTACCATCCTTTGTCTCGTAAATATTGTAGCAGGGCAAGCCGCCATCGAGCGAGGAATGCCCAGGCTTTGGTGCTTTATTGGTATTGAGATACGCGGTTGTAGCAAGGGGCAAGAGCGACATCACGCCCTCGGTCATGGATACATCAATCATACGGCCCTCGCCCGTTTGCGCTCTCCCAACGAGCGCGGTGAGAATACCAATTACCGCCATGTAGCTGCCACCTGCAAGGTCGCCGATCTGTGTTGGTGGCATGGCTGGCTCACCATTTGGTCCCCGATTATAGTCAAGTAACCCTGAGTAACCTGCATAGTTCAGGTCATGACCAGCACGAAGGCGAGCAGGTCCTTCCTGTCCATAGCCGCTAATAGCGCAATAGATAATCCTTGGATTCGCCTCTTTAAGCTGCTCATAGCCAAGCCCCAACCGTTCAAGCACCCCTGGACGGAAACTTTCCAGCACCACATCGGCCAGTGCGACCATATGAAGCAAAATTTCACGTCCTTGCGGAGACTTGAGGTTAAGCGTGGTGCTACGCTTGTTGCGGTTGATTGCCAGGAAGCTCAGGCTCATCCCACCAGGGCCATGTGGTGGCATGGACCGACCATAATCGCCTGTCCCAGGTTCCTCCACCTTCATCACATCGGCTCCAAAGTCCGCGAGCATCTGTGAGGCGTAGGCACCGGGGAGCAGGCGCGACAGGTCTAGTACACGTATACCGCTAAGAGGCTGACTCATACAAGTTTCTCCTTCACTGGGGATACAGAACGGGTCGTTGTTGTATGAGTCTAGGGTATCAGGGATAGGCAATGATTGTCAATGTAAGAGAGCATATTGAGATCTCCCTGCCTATGCAGGTTTCTTTAAGAAATCGAGCAGTAGTGTGTTGACGCGCTCAGGAGCGTCGGTTGTAAGCCAATGACCTGCACCTTCGATACGCTCATATCGCCACGGACCATTGACATACTTACTGGAATTAAGCATCTGGCTCTCAGTCATCGCAAAATCTTTATTCCCCCATATACCCAGCGTTGGGCACTGAATGGGAGGGAGAGGCTGACCAGCAACTCCAATAGCGGCTGGTGAAACATTGGCGCGATACATATTTAATGTTGCAGCCAATGCACCTGGTCTTGATAGGTCTTCGATGTAGTGCTCGATCTCACCTTGACCATGCAGAAATTCACGGAATAACGCCCAGTTGTCCTTAGGAAAGCTGGTTTCGGCAACTCCGGGGAACAGGAACCACAGGAAATACCAATGCTTTTCCCACTGCTGCAAACCATCTTCCCTTCCTGCAGAGGGATGACCAACGGATAGGGTAACGAGTCGCTCGACTCGCGCCGGAAAGAACGTGGCAAAGAGCCAGGAGATTGCCGCCCCCCAATCATGACCGACAACGCTCACACGTTCGACACTAAGCGTATCAAGGATACTTTTGAGGTAGCCCACAATTGCCTGAAGCTTATATGCATCTCTCTCGGTGGGACGATCAGATTCTCCGAAGCCGGGGAGGTCCAGCGCGATGACGCGATAGCCAGCGTTTACCAGTGCAGGTATTTGATCCTGCCAGAGATGAATGGAGTCGGGCCAACCGTGTACGAGTAGAACGGCAGGTCCACTGCCCTGATCTATCACACGTAAAGACAGGCCGTTTACCTGTATACGTCGTTCGCCCTCTAATGTATCGGTCATGTTTTTGCTCCTTGAAAAATAAATTTGAGAAGACAAAGAAATGCTGTGTTTCTCTTCTGGCATTGTGTAACATAAATGATGAAAACACAACTGCATTAAATGAAATACGAAGAGATCGGGGAAGGTGGGAAAACGGTATTTCCCAAATGCACCCATACAGGATGAAATTCACACTTTTTTGTGTTGTAATAGGTATATAAAACATTATTATATAAGTATATAAAGAACTGTAGCACCTCATTGTCAGAAAACGTGATGTTCTGCTTGCATAGCTGCTCAAGGAGGGCTAAAAAGATGGTTGGAGTTGATTATTTTACGTTGATAGGGCGTGGGTTGCGTCTGCGCTGTCCCGTCTGTGGGAAGGGGAGGTTGTTCAAACGCTTCTTTACTATGTACGAAAAATGTCCTATCTGTGGTTTTACCTTTGAACGTGAAGAGGGCTACTTCACAGGAGCGATGGCGATCAATCTTGTGATCAGTGAACTGCTTGTTGCAGCTATCATTATTCCATTTGCAACGGCGGCTGGCCTGAACCCTGCGATTCCGTTCTACCCCATTCTACTCGCAGGATTGCCATTGCCTGTTATCTTGCCACTCATCTTCTTTCGGCACAGTCGTTCCATGTGGATGAGTATGGACCACTGGTGGAATCCCCCGAACTATCGTCCACCGCAAGGGATTTAAAAAGAGCTATAAAAGGAAACAGGGAGACACTTGCGGTCTCCCTGTTTCCCTTTTTGTACCTTGAGTTATGCAATGCGAATGCTTGCTTTATGTAACCTCGAAGGCGTATAATAGTTGAGGCACTAACTGTGCCATCCCAGCAGATACACTTTCGCGGAGATTTTTGCCTTGAGCAATGAATATACACCATCGGGTCCTAAGAATAATGATACACCGAGCAATAATGGAAGTGCCTTTGTAAGTCGTCGTGAGATGCGGGCAAGCAATGTCACAGGTGCTTTACCTGCGCTAAGCCCCACCTCAACAAGTATAGAGCGCACGCATACTAGTTCTTATGAATTTGAACATATGATACAGTCCCTGCGTGAACTGTTCGAGCATGACCGTCAGATCGCAAGTCAACAAGATGCTACACGCTGTGGCATCTGTTACCTGTACTTCTCGGTCAGTGAACTACAGTACCGCGAGGAGGGTTTCTATACCTGTATTGCCTGTGAACAGGCACTCGGTAGACAGCACGTCAGCATGTTGCGTAAACAACAAAAAATGTAAATACTAGAAAAAGAGAATGGGCCTATGTAGACCACTCGTGAGCGGTCTACATAGGCCCATTCTCTTTTTCTCTAGGAAGAATTATTCTATGATGCCTGCGGCTTCCTCTTCGGCCTCTTCTTCCTCGCCGACTTCGCGCAGATCCTCGGCGCGTTCGAGTCGATCAAGAAAGAGTACACCATCAAGATGGTCGATTTCGTGTTGGAGAATACGCGCAAACCACCCTTCGGCGGGTACACGAATCGCTCGCCCCTTCACATCTTGTCCCTTGACGAGTATTCTTGTGGCACGTCGGATGTTGTCTCCGACATAGCCAGGGATGCTCAGGCATCCCTCCGAGCCGTATGCCTCGCCCTCGGCTTTGACGATCTCTGGATTAAAGACAACGACCTTGTGGTGCTGTCCATCCTCTTCTGGATCGGTATATTCGGCGACGAAGACACGAATTGATTGCGCGATCTGTGGTGCTGCGAGACCAACGCCATTTGATGAATGCATGGTCTCAAACATATCATCGACCAAGCGTTGTAATGATGAATCGAACCGATGAACCTTCTTTGCCTTCTGGCGCAGAATTGGATTTTCTGTGGTAATTATTTTGCGAAGTGCCATTTTCTACATCCCATACACATAGTTACATTCAGACAATGAACGGTGCTATAATTATTTCTATCGTATCATAAGAGACGTTGAGACGCAAACATGCACGAGCGAGTTCTGGCCTTTATAGAGCAACATAGCCTGTTGCCAGCAAGTGGCACCGTTGTTGTCGCCTTCTCTGGTGGGGCCGACTCATTATGTCTGCTACATATACTATACTCACTCTGTGGAACAGGAAAGCAGTATCCTGAAGTCTCACTCCATGTAGCTCACCTCAATCATCAATTGCGTGGAGAAGCGAGCGCGCAAGAAGCTACAACAGTCGCACAACTTGCCGAGTCATGGCGATTGCCTTATACGATTGGTTCAATTGACGTTCCCACTCTCGCCCAACAGGAGCGACGTTCATTAGAAGATGCCGCGCGCACAGCTCGCTACCGCTTCTTACGCGAGGTGGCGCAGGGACAGCCTATCGCGGTCGCACATCATCAAGACGATCAGGTAGAAACATTGCTTCTTCACTGGATACGCGGCGGCGGCATTGCCAGCATGGTCGGTTTACAGCCGCGTCAGCAAGATATTATCCGCCCCCTGTTGGCTATTACTCATGTTGAGACGCTTGCTTATTGTGAGCAACATGGCCTGATACCGATTGAGGACGCGAGCAATAGCGACACACGTTTTTATAGAAACCGTATCCGTCATGAACTTCTTCCACTGCTAGAAACGATGAATGCAGATTTTCGTGCCACGCTATTACGAAACGCCGAAGTGCTTCGCGTCGATGCGGAATGGATCGAGACCCAAGTAACACAAGCGTGGTCCGCTGTCATCCTTACCGAGGAAAGTACAGGTATTATTACCCTTTCAATACGTCATCTACGTGCTTTGTCGCTTAGTATTCAAAGGCATCTCCTGCGTCGTATTACGAGTAAACTCAATGCAGGACAATCACCATTAGAATTACGTCACTATCGGCTCATCGAGGACCTGATACAACGCGAAGACACTTTGCACAATGTAACGCTGGACCTGCCTCACGCTCTTATTGTCAAACGCTATGACAATATGTTAACGTTTCAGCATCAGCTAGAAACGCAGGCTATACCGCAAGGAATAGCTCAAGAGATTGTACTTCCAATTCCTGGAAAGAGTATACTGCAAGGAACGCCCTGGACTGCCAGTGCAGAGATACTTTCAGAAGAGATAACATCGAGGGTAAGGGAGCTTGTACGGCGTCAAGCGTGGGAACAGGTGTGGAGCATCCTATCAGCGACACTATACTCGGTCTATCTCGATGCTGATGCCGTTGGCTCTTCCTTGTATGTTCGCACCCGTCGTCCTGGTGATGTGTTACGACCATTAGGCATGACGCATGAAAAGAAGGTACAAGACATTCTGATTGATAAACACATTCCACGCGCTTCACGCGACATACTTCCGCTCTTTTTCAATGGAGATGGTCGTCCTATCTGGCTAGCTGGTATATGTGTTGATGATCGCGCGCGTCTCACAGAACATACGCACTCTATCGTTTGTTTACACATAGAAGCAATAGGAGGGGAACAGGCATAACTGATGCATGAAGATATTTTGGAGATACTCATTTCCGAGGAAGAGTTACGCGCCAAGGTGCTTGAACTGGGAAAACACATTACTCAGGATTACCGCGACAAAAATTTGTTGCTGCTTGGAACGCTCAAAGGGGCGGTTCCCTTTATCGCGGACCTCTCACGCACCATTGAGCTACCATTGGAAATCGACTACATGGCGGTAGCAAGCTATGGAGCGAGTACGCATTCGAGCGGAGTTGTACGCATCGTCAAAGATTTAGAAGGACCGATCAACCAAAAGCACATCCTCATCATCGAGGATATTATTGATAGTGGTCTTACACTACACTATCTCGTGGACCTACTTAACAGACGTAATCCTCTGAGCTTACGCATTTGTACACTGCTTGACAAAAAACGCGAGCGGCTTAAAGCGGTCCAAATCGACTATACAGGCTTCACTATCCCTGATAGATTTGTTGTCGGCTACGGTCTCGATTATGCTCAACGCTATCGCAACCTGCCCTATATTGGTGTGCTAAAACCCTCGGTCTATGAAGATTCGGAAGAACCTCAGATGCAACACCAAAGTCCTGCCGAACATGGGTAATTAGATATATTACGAGCAACAAATGAGTACTCTAGCACTTATTTGTTGCTCGTAATATATCTATGTGTTTATTGTATTTATTGATAAATGCGTATTTATTTCTTCGTTACCATTTTGATCTACACCGCGTTAATACATACAGACGAACTCTTGTAGAGGCAGCTAGACCCCATTTTACCTGATTTTATCCTCGTTAGACCATGTTTTTACAAGTGTCTATATAATGTGATCTCATAATATCATTATAGCGTATGTAGTATATATAGTCTGTTTCAATGAATATGTAACCTTTCTCGTTATTTTATTAATGCGTACATATAGGGTGTGAGTGGGGGCAGGAAGCGTCAATACATACGTCGCTTGTCCAAGAAAGAGGCGGAATATGCAGACTGATCAGCATCCGACAGAACCATTACGACCATCTTCGGGCTTACAGCAATCTCCTCAGACAAAGAGTGACGGAGGGCGTCAAGTAGCTCAACTTCCTGTTCACAGCCGTGCGGCTGCGGCTCAAAGGCTCAATACGCTTCCTGAACGACCAGAGCGTGGAGCTTACTACGCTGTACCACATAATCAACCTAATCCCACTGGCTGGCGCACAAAACGCCACATCAAACGAAAAAACCTGCGGAATAGCAATCTGCGCTACGCGGCTGTAGACAACGCTGGTACGAAATGGGCTATGCTCCCTCTTGCGTTTGGCTCGCTGATCGTCATTATTGTGCTTGCTTCTGTACTAGTAACGCTGACTGCGGTTGTAGGTGCTACACAGCAACGCTATCAGCAGCAGGTCACAACGCTCTCCGATATATTGCCCAAAGATAGCTTAAAGATGTATGACTCGCATGGTACCATGATTTACCAAGCTATTGACCAGGGCTTACAGACAACCGTCCCTCTTGCCAAAATCTCACCCAATCTTGCACATGCTGAAATTGCTATCGAGGATCAATATTTTTATACAAATCCTGGCTATGATATCACTGGTATCGTGAGAGCAACTCTATCAAACCTGACACACGGACAAGTTGTATCTGGTGGAAGTACGATCACGCAGCAACTCATTAAAAACGCCATCGTGGGCAATCAAGAGACGGTCGTCCGTAAGTTGCAGGAGATTATTCTTGCCCCCTCCATCACGCGCCAGTATACGAAAGAGCAAATACTTTCAATGTATCTCAACACTACGTATTATGGTGAGCAAGCGTATGGAGCAGATGCTGCGGCATTTACCTATTTTGACTTGAAAGATACGCCGACCAAAACAGCAGCTTCACAGCTTGATGTCGCACAGGCGGCAATGCTCGCAGGTATCCCCAGCGCACCTATTGGACGTGACCCATTCTTATATCCCCAGTCGGCGCAACAACGTGTACAGGAAGTGTTGCAGCAGATGTATGTGCAGGGTTATATTACACGCGATCAGGAAGAGTTGGCACGGATTGAAGCACAACGACCAAACTTTCTCCATCATGGCACTATCCAAAACAATCTCGCGCCACACTTTGAGCATTATGCACTTGATGAGTTGGCACAAGAGTTTCATGTAAAAATTCCTGACCTCTCACGCGCAGGTCTGGTCGTTTCAACTACTCTTGATCTACCTCTACAGAACAAAGTCTTGAAGATCGCGCAGCAGCATATTGCTGCGCTCGCACAAGCACATCATATGTCGAACGCAGCAGAGGTGCTCATCGACTTTCATAATGGAGATATTCGCGTATTGCTAGGCAATATCAATCCAAACGACCCACGTACAGGTGCTTTTGATGTTGCTTCACAGGGATATCGCCAACCCGGTTCTTCGTTCAAACCGTTCATCTATGCCACTGCTTTTGCCAAAGGTATTAGCCCTGGTCAAGCGGTGGAGGACGGTCCATTGACGGTACAGATGTGTTGTGGCTTGCCAGCATACGTACCGCAAAATTATGACCTAAGCTATCACGGCTTGATTACCTACCGCTATGCCCTGCAAAACTCATTTAACATTCCTGCGGTCAAGCTCGTCATGCAGACGGGTGTTGATGCGTCGTTACACACGGCACAGGTGATGGGGATCAATAGTTATCAGGGTACACCAAATTATACAATTGTGCTCGGCAGTTTGAGCGTGCATCTGCTCGACGAGACCTCTGCTTATGGTGTCTTTGCCAATGGTGGTGTACGCGTTGCTCCACATGCCATCAACACCGTAACGGATGTGCAGGGGCATGTATTGCTTCATATCCAACCTGCTGGCAAGCGTGTCATTTCTAAGCAGGTCGCTTTCATAATGACAAACGTCTTAGGCGACAACTCGTCGCGTACCTTCGAGTTTGGCAAGTGTAGTGCGCTCGACCTACATAGTAGCACCGATACCGAATGCTACTTGGGCAATCCCGGCACTATTCGACCATCCGCTGCGAAGACAGGCACCTCAACTGATTTTCGCGACAACTGGACGGTTGGTTACACCACTGACTATGTTATGGGCGTTTGGGCGGGCAACAATGACAATTCAGCAATGGTTAATGTAACAGGTGTGGACGGTGCCGCACCCATCTGGCACGATAGTCTCTTGTTGGCAGAGCAAGGCAAGCCCATTACGGGTTTCTCCAACCCCGGCGGTGTTGTGAAAAAGACCGTTAACTACGGCGGTATCACGACAACCGACTGGTACCTCTCGAAATAAGCAATAGACATTAGAGTAAGAGAAACGGGCAACCACATGGTTGCCCGTTTCTCTTACTCTAATGTCTATTGCTTAAAGACCTTGACCGTCGTCATAGTCTTTGTCCTCATACTCCACCAGGAGTTTTACCAGTCCAGAAACTTTAGGCGTACCAACACCTGTTGTTGCGTCCCAGCCAGGACCAGCATTATAGCCAGGGATAGTAACAGTTTTACCGTTGTTATCTTGGAAACTGAAGGCGTTATTACCTGTGGTAATATCGTGGAAGCCCTTCGAGTACCATTTGCTCTTGAGAATACGGTAGAATGTCCCGTTGAGGAAGCCTAGACGTTTGCCCGCGAACTGGTCCGCAAGAGCAGTAATGCCAGCCCATTGTGGCGCGCCAGCACTTGTACCACCAATAGGCGCGATGAGGGTTGCACCACCTATGCTGATCACAATTGGCACACCTGTTAGTGGGTCCGCGTTATATGCCACATCAGGCACACCACGATAAGCACCAATGCCAGGAACGCCATTTTGATATGCTGGACGTGGGAATAACCTGCTGAAACCACCACCAGTTGCACCAGCACCAATAGCAAATTCGTTCCAGGTTGTCTCACTGATATATGCGCCAGACTTACTGGCAAGGAGTGTCGTACCACCAACGCCAGAGACAAGCGTGTCACTCGCCGGATATTCAACGGTTTGTCCGATTGCTACCGGTATGCCCTTGCTATTGCAGATATCGTTTGCTGAGCCACTGTCGCCAGCAGAAACGTATACGGTGGAATGATTGTCGCGCGCACTCTGGAATGACGTGTGCAGCGACTGTAGTTGGGCCACAGTATAGCAGGACTCACCTAGACCAATACTCAACGAATAGACACTACCAAGATTATGCGCGGTAGCATAACTCGTTGCATCGACAATTCCTTGTATTTGACCATTAAGTGTGTCATCCTTTGGATTGCCAAGCACCAGGTCGATTGTTGCCCCTGGTGCCACCGCATGTGACCACTCCACATCAAGCGAGATCTCTTCCGAGAAGCCAACCGCTGCACCATTTCTGGGATCAAAAGGTTTTAAGCCGTTTGGAGCGATAATATTGAGCGTTGGATTGGGTAAGCTGAAGATTTTATCGAAGAGTGCCAAGTCCGAACGTATATAGGGACTTTGGTAGTCGTCGATAATCACAATCGTGCGTCCTTTGCCCGTGATACCAGCGTCGAGTAGTGGCTGAATACCGTAAGCGTGCCGAATTTGCTGTGGGCTATAACATAGAGGAAGAGTTGTGCTAGAGAGACAAGGTAACAATGCTGGCGAATTTGCATTTACTGCTTCATTGAGCAGAAGATGATTTGGTGTGATGCTATTCTGAAAGTTTTGTGGTAGAGCGCGACTTGCTGCATAGGCTGTAGGTTGAGCAACTGTGCCTATCAGGATGCTCAAGAGTACGGCGAAAGTACTGAGTGAGACCATGAAATAGCGCGAGGTATAGGATCGCTTCATGAAGGGTTCACTTTCTCTTCATTACATGGCAATACCTGTTCGTAAAAACAGGCATGCGGGTCCAATCAAGGCCAAGAATATTGATATGGAGATATGTCTATACCATGCACAAGAAAGAGTGGAGTGTGAAATTTCGACGGTCCGAGTGACCGCTATGCATGTACAGTTTCATATCTGTTAAATCCCCCAAAAAGAGTATACAGGAGGTAGGGGTATTTGGGAAGAGAGAACATGTAGATTTTGTACTTATGGTAGCATCACGAGCCGATATTTAAATAAAAAGGAGATATGACATAGGTGGCTGCTAACAGCCACCTATGTCATATCTCCTTTTTATTTATTCAGCTCTTTCGCGGTTGCGCTCTTCCTGGTCTTCGGCTAAATCCATCGTGATAACGCTTGCAAGAATGAGAATATCATCCTCGCCTGGGGCCGTTTCCACACCATAGGTTTCAGTGAGTGATACCCAACGCTTGGAAACAGTTGCGACGAGCTGTCCTCCACGCGAGATCGTAAAATTATGATCGAGTAAGCTTCCTGTAATGGATAAGTCATCAGGTCCTGGGATGTCAACTACGTAACGTTCGACAAAAGGGCTAAAGATTTTTTTCCGTATAACCGCACTCTCTTGTCCATGACGCGTGATATGGTAGGTTAAGCCAAGTGCGAGGAGTTGTTTTTTAATTGTCGCAAGTTCATTGCCGTGCAAATCCTTGAGCACAACAGTGTTGCGAATAGAGAAGACTTTTCCGTCGGCAATATAAAGTGGATGTCCAGATGTGTCTGTGATCATCGAATCTTCGCCCAGGTGAAAAAACTTTTCGCGGACTACGTAGCGCATGAGATACCTCATCTTTCGCATTGTACTAAAAAACATTTCATACATTGTTCACAGAAACAATACCATGTTTCCGTGTATATGTGAAGGAAATATGAGGTATAATAGAGCTATATGAATTGCTATAACAAGGAAACCTATCATGACTCCACTTCCACCAGTCCCACCGCAATCCATACCCTATCCTACGACAGAAGATCGTGCCATATGGCAAGAGTATTGGACTGCACAAGGTCAATCGTGGCGTACTGAGCCAGAGATCGACGAGAAAAGGCGTAGTTTTCTCGCGGACCGTCTTACCATAACACCTGATATACAGCGTAACATCTATCCCTTTTTCGGTATTTCATTGACACGTGCCGATATTGAATGGCTATTGGCGACTCATGAAGACGGACGCGGCCCAATAGACTGGAGTGATGAGCAGCAACGTGGACGAGAGGGATTGGACCTGCGTGGGGCACGTATGAACGGTGAAAACTTGAGCGGCCTCCCTCTCGCGCGTCTCCGTGCTGGTATCAGTTGGAACGAAGGAAAAAATCCTACACCCGACCAGATTGATAGTGCGGCTGCACACATGCAAAAGGCTGACCTGCGAGAGGCACACCTTGAAGGTTCTATTCTCTGTCACACCTACTTGCAGGGTGCTGCACTCTACCGAGTGTATTTAGAGGGGGCTAACCTCGGCGAAGCTAATATGGAGCGAACAGTGCTCTATGAGGCTCATTTAGAGGCTGCTAATCTTACTGAGACGCATATGGAGCAAGCCTATCTTTATAACGCACATCTTGAACGAGCTACTCTACAAGGAACCTTTTTTGACGCTGGAACGAACCTTGAGCATATTAGCTTGTGTAAGAATCATGTATCGGTGTCGCTTGCCGATGTGCGCTGGGGAAATGCCAATATTGCTGTCATCAATTGGTCAACCATTTATATACTTGGTGATGAATACGAAGCACGACACCACATAATATCTAAAGAGCAGGAAGGTGACGAAGAGCATCAGCAGAAGCATCTTGAACTGTACCAGACTGCCGTTCGCGCCAACCGCCAACTTTCCGTTGCATTACACGCACAGGGTATGAACGAGGACTCAGCTCGCTTCGCGTATCGTGCTCAACGCCTGCAACGTATAGTGCAATGGCGACAGAGAAAGTTTGGACAGTTTCTTTTCTCGCTTTTTCTTGACCTCCTTGCGGGCTATGGCTACAAGCCTGTACGAAGCTTCATCGCCTATCTCTGCGTTATCCTGGGCTTCGCAACCGCCTATTATTTTATTGGCGCGAACGTGGGCGTATCTCTAAGTCCGCTCGAAGCTATCGTTTTCAGCATGACTTCATTTCATGGGCGTGGCTTCTCTCCAGGACAGAACATTACCCTTGGCAACCCATTGGCCGTGCTTGCTGCGCTAGAAGCATTCGTAGGGCTTACCATAGAGGTAACATTCATCGCAACCCTGACACAGCGTCTATTCGGGAAGTAACTAGACCTCCTCTTGCATATACCGCTCCTGCCTGATATACTAATAGTACGACTTTTAGGGCGAGATAGAGTGTCGCCTACGTGCATGAATGAGTATCTCAAAGACACATGTGTCTTTCGCTAGGAGCAAGAGCACTATACATGGCTACAGCACAGATAAGAGCAGTGCCGATGCCGCCCTTAGTACAGGCAGACCCGATCATTCACGGTAATGAAGAGGTTATCAGGCATTGGTTGACGCACTACTGGCATAAACTACACCTCCCCACGCACGAACTTCCCCTCTTAGCAATTACCCAGGATCGTAACGAGTACAAACAATGGACGGGAAAGCGACTCAATGGAATGGCACTTGGCTGTTACTGTTATATGCCAGCACTTTCACCATCAACCCGGCGTATCCGTACTAGTGAAGAGAGACGCATGACTCATCGCCACCTGATTTTTATCGAGCCAGCAATGCAATCGCAGTCGATAGAAGTGACGGTCGCGCATGAACTGATTCACCTCAGCGACCGTGTGCATGGTACGCCACGGCGTCATCACCATCATGGCTATGACTCGATAGCCGCCGATGAAGCACTCATTACAGGCTATGCTGTAGAGGATTTACGTGTGTTGTTACATGAAGAAAGTATGAAGCTCGAACAGGTGCGGCGCGAGCGTCGTCCCATTCGTTATATGTATGAATGTCCCCACTGCCGCAAACAATATCCACGTGTACGACGCTATACACACGCGGTTTCATGCAGTAGTTGCGATAAAAGTTATAATCCTCAATTTAAGCTGCTACTTCATTCCTCTGACGCGTCATAAACTGTTTAAAAATCATCGAGGTGAGGCGGATAGTACAATGTCTGCTTTTCGTGCAGGTCTTGCTGGGGTAGAGCGAAATTCGGCGTAATATCCAGCAAATGTACGAAGGCATCGACGATCTGTGGATCAAAACATATTTCAGAGTCTTCGAGAATGCATGCACGAGCCTCAGCAGTCGAGGATGCGTTTTTATAGGGCCGCCATGAGGTGAGCACATCATAGACGTCTGCGATAGTCAGGAGGCGCGCCCCAAGAGGAATATCCTCGCCTTGCTTGCCAGCGGGATAGCCTTGTCCATTCCACTTCTCGTGGTGATGCAACACGGTTTCTACATAGAAGGGGTGTACATCGCAGCCAATCAGAATACGCGCACCAATCACCGGGTGCCTCTCCATCTTGCGCCGCTCTTCCTCGGAGAGCGCACCAGATTTGTTCAAGATATCGTTCGCAATCCATGTCTTTCCAAGGTCGTGAACGAGTGCTGCTAGAGCTAGATCGCGTGCCTCACGCCTAGTCCAACCCAGGTACCGTGCCAGACGTTGAACGTAGGTAGCTACCCTACGAGAATGCTCGTAGGTCACAACGTCGCGCTCTTGGATACTATGTGCAAGGCCGAGAATTACTTTTCGTATTTCCCGATCTTGCTCGACATACGCTACTCCCACCACATTACGCTCCCACTTCCCCGAACAGGCAACCGAGATAGTTGCTGTCGCGTCTCAAAAAAGGACACACTGAAGATTATTACATATCTACAACTGTGGACGCACAATACTCATATATATCAAAAACTGGAGTTTCTTATGGGTATAGTTGCTTCATTCTTATAAATATATTAATGCTTTGCTTCAGATTTTGTCTATGCTTCGCTGCAAACAAGGGACTTTTGTCTATAGAGTGGCTTCCCAACCTGATGGAGAGCATAAACACCAAGACGCAAAAAGTGGTCATAATTCGTGGAGAAAATGAATATTGTCAAAAATTTGACAAAGTACAAAGTATGTAGTATGATACAGAAGTTGACGCGGGATAGAGCAGTGGTTAGCTCGTCGGGCTCATAACCCGGAGGTCGCAGGTTCGAGTCCTGTTCCCGCTACTACCCCTACCAAAGAGTATCCTTGTTCACACTGTAAGGTGTGTGGCAAGGATATTTTTATTCCGTTTCCTCTTGACACAGTATGATAACATAGTCTTCGTAAGCACAAATGGTGGCGTAGCTCAGTCGGTAGAGCAAGGGACTCATAAGCCCTGTGTCACAGGTTCGATTCCTGTCGCCACTACTCTAACTTGTAATATCCTATAAAACAATTAAGCGATGAGGAATTGGTAAGGACCCGATTTATCGCATCCGCTGCACGAGCGAAGCAATGTGCAGTCCCTTATGATTTACTGGATGCACCACTTAGTTGTTTATTCCTAAAGATACATGAAGAGGCCCTCCTGTAGTTCGCTCAGGAGAGCCTCTCTTCTTTTATCCCCCGGCTGGGCCACCATCTAACCCCGGTTTCGTCATACTGGCGGGGTCGAGGATGCGGTCAAGGTCGGCATCGCTCAGGTTGGTCTTCTCACGAGCAACCTCACGCACGGTTTTCCCTGTCTTGTACGCTACCTTTGAGATATCGGCGGCAGCATCATAGCCGATAACGGGGGCAAGTGAGGTGCAGATTGCTAGACCACGCTCCACCATCTCTGGTCCCTTGGTTGTAGCTTGTATCCCTTGAATACACTGCTCGGTAAAGTTGCGCGACACGGCGGCAAGGAGGCCGATAGATTGCAACACGTTATACGCGGTTACAGGCATCATAACATTGATTTCAAAGTTGCCCGATTGTCCCGCTACCGTAGTCGTTGTGTGATTGCCCATCACTTGAGCGCAGGCCATGCACACCGACTCGGCAATCACTGGATTGACCTTGCCCGGCATAATTGAACTTCCCGGCTGCACGGCAGGTAAGTCGATCTCGCCAATACCGGCTCGTGGACCAGAACCGAGCCAGCGAATATCGTTAGCGATCTTCATCAAGCTTACTGCGAGTGTATTGAGTCCACCACTCGTGGCAACAATGTTGTCAAGGGTACTTTGTGCCTGAAAATGATTGCTGGTCTCGTGTACTGGAATACCGTTCAACTCTGAAAGTCGTTCACAGACGCGCGCGGCAAATTCTGGGTGCGTGTTCACTCCTGTACCAACGGCAGTACCGCCAAGCGCGACCTCGGACAACTCGCTCTGAGCATGGCGCATTCGTGCGATGCCTCGCTCGATTTGTCCGGCATAGCCGAGAAATTCTTGCCCAAGGCGAATTGGTGTAGCGTCCTGTAGATGTGTACGGCCAGTTTTGATGATGGGCATAAACTCCTCGGCCTTCTCTTCCAACGCTTTTTGTAAGCCCTGCAAGGCAGGAAGAAGGTCTTGCTCGATGCTGAGTAGCGCGGCAAGATGCATCGCGGTAGGAATGACATCATTTGAGGATTGCCCAAAGTTTACGTGATCGTTAGGGTGTACCTTACGCGAGCCAAGTGAACCACCGAGTAGTTCGCTAGCACGATTAGCAATGACCTCGTTTGCATTCATATTTGTCGAGGTGCCCGAACCTGTTTGAAAAATGTCGAGTACAAAGGCCGAGTCAAGCTTCCCATCAATAACATCCTGGGCAGCTCGCACAATCGCTTCGGCGGTCTGCGCGTTGACGGTTCCCAGGCCCTGATTGACTTGGGCCGCCGCCTGCTTGATCTGTCCAAGGGCGCGAATAAATTGGCGTGGAAAGCGTAAATCGCTTATGGGAAAATTGAGCACCGCGCGTTGTGTACTCGCCCCATAATAGGCGTCTAGCGGAACCTGCATCTCGCCCATTGAGTCGCGCTCAGTGCGGGTTTTTTCTGTACCACTGGTCATACAACATCCTCCTCGTTGTGGCTATGTGTTCAGAAATATTATATCATTTCGTGTATGACAGGGATAAAGTATCGCCACGCTTTAATCACAGGCATAGTACTTTTTTGATTGTTCGTTACAAAATATAGATATTCTGTTATGCTTTCCGTAATATTATGATTTAAGCAAACTACTTTGTTTTTATATTTCATAAAGTCATACATTTTCGACATGAGATATCGTTTAGCCAACGAATAATACAACTGTACAGAAAGAGAACATGAGCATGCATATAGAACCACCGCAACACCCTTCAATGTCTCCTCCTCCCTCATCGAATCGACGAAACACGCGTTTCTCTTTGCTTACGTTGATCGGTGTGGTTGTGACACTCGTTGTGATACTAGGAGTAGGAGCCTATTTCGTTGTTCTTCCCCACTTCTTGCCTCATCCGGTGAGCACCGCAACGCCAGTGGTAAGCACACCTTCGGGGAATACTGGAACGGCTCCTGCTGTTGGAACGCCCAATCAGCAATTAGTATTGCCAGGTCAGCAATTGTGGAAGGGTGGTACGTCGTCGCTCCTCTTTGGAAGCAATGATCCAACATTTAATCCTGCAACGTCTCAGTCGCTGCGTACCGTTTTACGTCAGGCGGGTATCACGCTCATTCGGACGCCGTTGACAAGTGATGGTGGAACAGAAGTGGAGCAACGTCTCGCTCAGATTCAGGCCATTGGAGCTGAATGCCTGGGTATTTTGAGTACAAACAATATGACACTTGACCAGAATGTTGTGAAGACAGCAGGGGACCGCTGCCAGATGTATGAATTTGGGAACGAGCCGGATAATCCCGGCAATCCTGAAGCTGTGCCAGCAAGCGTGTATGCAAATTCGTGGAATCAAATTATTCCTTCGCTTCGGCAAATCGCACCACAGGCGAAGTTCTTTGGACCAGCCGTTGCTTTTCCAGATATAGAGTATATCTCTGCATTCTTACAAGCAACACAGGCAAATGCTCCCGATGGCGTTACTTTTCACATGTATCCTTGTACCAATATCGACGCTCAAACGTGTCTTTCTCAGTCGGTCAACAACTATGCTAGTGCTGCTCAGAAAGTACGTGCGACAGTTGTTCAGATTCTTGGCAAAACGTTGCCGCTCGGCGTGACTGAGTGGAATGACAATTGGAAAGATCAGGCCACGCCAGAGGAGAGCGATCCAAACTTTATGCGCCAGTTTACAATGCTTTCTCTTCAGTCAATGGCACAGGGACAGATTGCGTTTGCGAACCAGTACAATCTTGGCACAGGCACAGGCGATGGACACTTATTCCTCACCGCTGCGAATGGACAGGCAAAACCGCAGTTACAGGCGATGGCTGATATGATAGCGCAAACAAGAGTTGGTTCCTCTGGGTAGCAAAAGAGATAGGGTAACAAAAGAGATAATATATGGAATTTTCTTGCTCTAACCATTGACTAACACACAACTTCCACGTACAATAGTAGTACCACAGGCTTTACTGCATGCGCTCCGCATCATAGAGACTTGGACATTGAGAAGTAACAATCTATCAGCGCACAACGTGCTTAATAGGGAAGGAGAGACGATATAAACTCTTTTCTCTTGTACCATGTAGTTCGTTTACTACAAGGGCTTTATGCACACGCATAGGTACCTCTACCTGTCTGTATTCGTTGAAAAGGCTATTCGTGTTGAATAGTTAGACCACGAAGGAGAAACGACTGTGGGAATGTTACGTGTGATGTCACGACGCGGCGATGATCGCCTTAGTTGGGACGGACAAAAGGTTTTAGCTGGCGATTCTGAAGCGGTTGCTGCAGTTCGTGAAGCCGAGCGCATTTTCGCGCAAGAGCGTGCGAAGGGTGCGACCGCCTTCCGTGTCGAGCCAGGCAAACCAGTAGAGCGTATCGAGCACTTCGACGCCACTGCTGAACAGATTGTGATGGTCCCAAGAGTCGTTGGAGGATGAATTTGATTACTCAGGCACTTTCTGCCCTGGGTTGGATCGTCATCGCTCTCGCACTCTCTCCAATGCTCTGGCTCATCTTTCAGCCATACCTCAAAGGCTGGTCTCGTTCTGAACGACGAGCGGCAGACCTTTTGCGCGCTATCTTGACGCCTGAACAGGTTCACCAGTTACTCTGGCATGGCTATCTGGAGGTTCCTAGCCCAACAGAGCCGCAGCGTATCTACCGTGTACCGCGAGTCAAGGGTTACGTTCAGGTTGTGGAGAATGGGCGAGCGATCATGCGACTATGTGTACAACCAGTAGAATGCTTACCGGATGCCGATGTCGTGGTGCTGCACAAACTCATGATCGAGGCTAATGAAGAAATGTATCTTCAGAAGGCAAACAAGTACATTTGCATTGACTAGTGTATATCAAACTACACTTAGAGCATTCTTTGGCTTACTTTCGACCCAGGATTGTTATAGAGGGGATGTGTAGGGCGTAATACATTAGGCCCATACACATCCCCTATTCGTCTTCGTCATCCTCCGCGATTTGTACAATCTCACGGTGCCCATTCTGCTTAATACACGCATGTGGCCCACCATCAAGTGGAGTGCGACATAGTGGACATACTGGCCGCCCAGATGTAACAACGAGTGCGATAGTGCTCGAAAGATGTTGTGCTTGTCTATGCGTGAAAAGAAACGAAACGGCCTGGTTCTCGTCCATAAACACTTGTGGCTCATCGCGCTCCATCACAATCTGTAACGGAATAGCACTCAGCAAAAACTGTGTTGAACGCTCATCATAATTGATCTTTATCTGTCCCACCTGAAATTCATAGGTGGGTTGCACCGGAAAATCCGTAGGCATGCCCGATGCGATTGGACGACTGCCCGATTGCGCCTCCATCCGTAAGACCTGTCCCTCTGTAACTTGTGCTAAAAAGCGATCAAGTGCCAAAGAAAGACTGTTCAACTGCTCCTTTTCCATCCACATGACCGCCAATTCGCGCTCGGCCTGTACATAGATGCGAAAGCGGCGTTGCCCTGGTTGTCCAACAGCTTCAGCTCCTAAAATTTCTACAATGCCAAAATCTCTGCTCATAGTGCTCCTCTCTGTACTTCTTCTCTACTAATAAGAACAAATTATGGCCTCTATTCTATTCTAATTTCTTGTATGGGGTCTAATGACATTCTTTTACGAAAGAACATGAATGTCGTAGGGACCACATTGATGGCGTCCTCTGCACGAGCGAAGCAATGTGCAGTCCTCATCATGGCATCAATCATCACGCGAGATCGTTCAAGAAAGATCATGGATGGAACTCGCCCAATGAATTGGGCGACGGACGCCATAAATGTGGTCCCTACGACATCCATCACTGTTGGAAGACCACTACAAACAGCGACCCGTACAGTTCTAATATCCTCGCTCGGCCTCGTATTGATTTCGCAACGCTTCTCCACGTCGGAAACGGCGCAAGTTATCGGCAAAAAGATCGGTGAGCCTGTCATCATATTTGACGCTCACGCCGGAGATATGGGGTGTCAAAATCACGTTCGGCATCGTGTATAAAGGACTCTCTGCCGATAATGGTTCCTCCTCTGTTACATCAAGGCCCGCACCGGCAATCCAGCCTTCTTTGAGCGCACGAATCAAAACCTGCTCGTCGATAACACGACCACGAGCCACATTGACGAGATACGCGTGTGATCTCATCGCTCGTAACTCAGCCTCACCAAGCAAATGGTCTGTCTCTTGTGTAAGAGGTACGGACACAATTACATAATCACTTTCGCCGAGCATTTCGTGCAGTTGCGCTGTTGTATAAAGTTGATCGACATCGGGGTCCTGGACACCCTCTTGCACGGTGCGGCGCGTTGCCAAAATACGCATGCCAAAAGCGCGTCCCAGTTGTGCTACTCGCCGTCCAATGCTTCCCAGGCCAATAATACCCAGCGTCTGCCCTGCTAACTCCCGTCCCCCCAGCTTATACCACGCGACACTGCGAGGCCAGACATGGCGGTCCTGTAAGCGCACCATCTCAGGCCATGTGCGATTAAACATTAACATGCTGCCAAAGACGTATTCGCCAATGGGTGTGGTGTTAATGCCAACCGCCGTTGTCACCATAATGCTACTTTCCGCATTCAAGATGCCCGTGAGTAACAGGCTATCGACACCCGCACTTGAGCATTGTAACCAGCGCAACCGCTTCGTCAAATCACGCCAGTTATCAGGAATCCAATATGAGCAAAGCACATCAGCTTCTGGCAACCGCGTCAAAAACTCATCGTTGTTTGTGATGCAGAAAACATTGGCATCGGCGGCCTCGCGTAGCTTCTCCAGTGAAGCAGGCGAAAACTGAAATGTGCTGATTACGTTCAAACTCTCGGTCATGAGGGCACGTTTCTCCTTTATGTGTTGTCTATCAGTCTATCCGAATAGTGCGTAGATGGCAAGTTCCTTGAGAGTACTTTTGTGCCTTCTATTCAGTTTCGTTTCATGTCAACCGTTCATTACAGCAGAGCGTCCCTGTAGACTCTAGCAAGTACTGTCGATAGTAAGAAATAGACAAATGTCCCAGTAGAGTGTCCATTATTTAGTAGATACGTCTAAAAACGTAGATAGCTAGGTATTAAAAGTAGCTTAAACTGAGGCGCGAGTACGTGTTGCCTTAGAGCTACGGTAACAATAGAGGAAGGGTCGCATGGCATTCAACAACAGCGCGGATCGCAGTGGGGCTAACGGATCGCTCGCGCAGATGCAACGAAACGATGGTATTGGTTGGAAGGACCTCGCCCCAAGGCGCGTTCCACCTAATCGAAGGCGTCGTAACATTCTTGCATTCCTGAGTATTCTGTTTCTCGTTGTGCTTCTATTTGCCGCACTACGCCTTGGTGCCATTGTGAGTGGCTCCGACGATCAACTACAGCTACGCATAGGTAGCCAACAGGGAGCAACAATTGACCTCCGACAGGTATCGGGGGAGCCTATCAGCCCATATTTGTTAGGAACGAACGTCTTTCCTTGGGCTAATACGAGTTCTATAGATAAATTCAATAGTGGCTTTATGAACTACACTCCATTTATGAGTACGAGCTTACGAGATATGCACGTCAAGCTCCTGCGCTATCCAGGTGGTACCTGGGGTGAGGACCACGTGTTAACGCCTTTACAGCCCGAACAACTCGACGACTTCAGCCAAATGCTGAACGATACGGGTAGTGATGGTATGTTGCAAGTTCATATTTCCGGCCCTATTGGAGGAAATCCACATGGAATAGATGACATCGCGGGCGGCGCAAATTTAGCTGGTAATACGGTTGCGTATATGAACATCAAGAACAATGGACAACGTACCAACCCTAAAGCACCGTTTCATCCCGTGAAGTTCTGGACAGTGGGCAATGAGCCTGACTTACTGAAAAACCCTGCTACTGGAAAAACCTATACAGTCGCGGAGTATGCCAACGTCTTCGAGCAGTATTCTATCAAGATGCACCAGACCGATTCAACAATCAAGGTCTTTGGTCCAGAAATTAGCCAGTTTTACGGAGTTGGTTCGGGACCGTTTGATAGTACTGGTCAACCGTGGATGGAGGGATTTCTCAAGGATATCGGGCAATTTCAACAGACACATCCAAATTTACCTTTTCACATTCTTGATGGTGTCTCCTTTCATCGTTATCAATTCAGCAATGGCAATCAGCAAGAATCATCTCTGCTCATGAGCAGTACCGATGAATGGAACTACCTGTTACCACCATTAAGAACACTGATCAAGCAAGACTTGGGACAACCAGGTAGCCAGGACGTGCTTCCTCCTGTTGCCATTACTGAGATTAATACCAGCCCTAGCCAATTCGCGCCACCAACAACAGGGGAGGCTGCAATTTGGTGGGCTGATACGCTTGGTACACTGATGAGCCAACAGGTAAGCTATGTAGGGTTTTTCTCGACAGAAGGTGTGAACCAACCTTATCCGCTCTTTATGGAAAATGGCAAGAATATGAGCGCAATGGGGCGTGTGATGCAACTATTCTCGCATCTACAAAAAAATCTGTTGCCGCTCTCCATTCAACGTGAACCTGTAAGCGTTTATGCGACGGAAGACGATGCGCGTCAAACGTTAAGTGTGATGTTTGTCAACAAATCGTATGACCCACAGGTTGCACAGCTTAGCCCTGTAAATTCATTCGCGTCGTTTAACGACTGGCCCGCACAAAGCGTACAAATCGCTGGCAACAGCATTGTTGTCCTGACACTTCATCGCGGACAATCCACGTCCTCGGAGGCGTACAACTTTGTCGCGCCAACCAATGCAGACAAACAAGTAAAACCTGTGAACTATACATTGTGTGGGCATAGTGCTGACCAACTATCGCCATACATACCTTGTTAGAGAGAGGGAAAAACAGTGGTTTTGACCATTCTCGGAAGCACATTTGAAGCACTTTACCTGTTAATCATTCTTTTTATGACTTTTCAGGCCATCTTTAATATACGCTTGCGTCTTTTTATCTGGGAGTCACCAGAGCACGCATGGCTCAATCATGCACCGACAGTTTACCGTGAGCCTAGCCTGAGTTTTACGATTATGTTACCTGCTCGTCATGAGGAGGATGTGTACCGCGAAACTATTCAAAAGGTCTATGATCTCAATTATCCAAAAGAATTGATGCAGATCATTGCTATCTGTAGTGACGACGACACAGGCACTATCGCTGAAGCGCAGGCCAAAATTGATGAGCTGAACGATCCAAATGTGCAACTGCTCATTTATAACAACAAACCGACAAGCAAGCCACGTGGCTTAAATCACGCGTTACAGGTCTCGCGTTGCGATGTCGTCACCATCTTTGATGCCGAAGACGAACCGCACCCTGACATTCTTAACATCATCAATACAACAATGCTTGATGAAGATGTGGACGTGGTACAAAGCGGCGTGCAATTGATGAACCACAACACCAAATGGTTCTGTTTCCTGAACGTGCTTGAATACTTCTTCTGGTTTAAGTCGTCCATGCACTTTTTCGCACGTACAGGTATTACGCCCCTTGGTGGCAATACCGTCTTTGTGCGTCGCGAATTGATGGAGCAACTTGGCGGTTGGGACGAGACCTGCCTGACAGAAGACGCCGATCTCGGTATTCGCCTGAGCCTCTCACATGCACGGATACGCATCATCTATGATGATGAGTACGTGACGCGTGAGGAGACGCCAAATACTATCGAGCAGTTTATCAAACAACGTACACGCTGGAATCAAGGTTTCATCCAAATTCTGTTCAAAAAAGAGTGGATGAAGCTTGAGACACCTGGACGGCGTATGCTCGCTCTATATGTACTGATACTGCCAGAAGTACAGGCGGCCCTGGCATTGCTGATACCAGTGTCCATCATTATGTTTTTCTTTGTCGCTTTACCGCTGTGGATAGCGATGTTAACGTACTTACCACTTTACTGCTTTGTCCTGACGGCGTTCATCGACGTTGCTGGCTTGCATACGTTTTTAAAGGCGCACCATCGCAAATGGAGCTGGCGTGAAGCCGCGATTATGCTCCTCGCTTTCTTTCCCTATCAATTTCTCCTGGGAATGGGTGCTATTCGCGCGGTTTACCGCTACGTTCAAGGAAGCACAAACTGGGAGAAGACGGCTCATATTGGACAACATCGCGGCAAGGCTGCGGCATAAGGATCGAGTAACATATGACACTTTTTTCTAAACAAACTCAGCAACCAGAGGAACAGCCGCAGCGACCACCACAGGTGGGAAATCAATTCTCGCCTGTAAATGATCAGATGCGACAGGTGCCGAATGCTCGACCCTTTGTGCCACCAACACCAAGAAACCAGATCATGGAACCACAGATGTCGCCATCACCACGTCCGCCATTATCGCCTAATCCTGCGCGGAAAAATCATGGTGGTAGTCAGGATTTGAGCCTTAACCCTCCTGGCAATAGTGGATTGGGCTTGCTACAGCGTTCTAAACAACAAAATGTTCGTACTCAACCTCCAGGAGAGGTCGAGGGCACCAATATCATCTTGCACCGCGCACAACATTTCTTGCTACGTACCGCATATCGTCCTGGGCAGAGCGTTGCACCATTTCGTCGTGGAGCAACTCTTCCCAAGGTTATGCCTCAGCAAGAGGAGCACAACTCGGTGGATGCGATGTCAGTGCCATCGACCAATAATGTCGCTAGCAAGAGGGGACAACTTTCCGTTCCTAAATGGCTGGAAGTTATTGTTGTCATGATAGGGCTGATTGCGATAGGTATAGTCCATACGCTGAACATTTTCAACTACCCTCGTTACCAACCAGACGAAGGGACGTATATGGCAAGCACATGGGCCATTCTGCATGGACAACTTTGGCCCTATGCTTACGGCTATGGTCATCCTCCTATCGCTTGGATGCAGATTGCCGCATGGGTGCAGCTCACTGGTGGCCTCTTCACCTTTGGCAATGCGGTCAATAGTGGCCGTGTGCTCATGGTCTTGTATGCAGTGGGTAGTACGCTTCTGGTATACCTGATTGTACGTCGCTTTGGAGGAAGTCGTAGTACGGCTTTCCTCGCCATGACTATGTTCTCGCTCTCACCATTGGGCATCGGGTACCAGCGTCAGGTTTTGCTCGACAACGTTGCGACCTTCTGGTTCCTTGTCTCGCTCTACCTGATAGTCATTAGCAATAGTCGTCTGCTCTATATCGTGCTTTCGGCGGTTGCTTTGGGTATCTCTTTTCTGTCAAAAGAGGTAATGGTTCTCTTTATTCCCGCCATGATCTACGCGGCTTGGCTGCATACGACACAGTTTCAGCGCAAGTTTGCGATAGTCGCCTTTACCTATAGCGTCATAGCTATTTGCTCCGCATATATCCTTATGGCAGTGCTAAAAGGTGAGTTGTTTCCACCAGGCTGGCTCCCCTGGGATCATAACCCTCAGCACTTGAGCCTGACTGGAACACTTCTGAGCCAGACAAAACGTACAGGGAGCGAGGGCGGCTTTGGGACAAGTTTCTTAAGCTGGTTGCATGATGATAAGTTCCTTCTTCTTGTAAGTATTGTCGCTACCGCGTTTAACTTACTCATTGGCTGGTGGAATCGTAAACAGCTACTACTCGCGGCACTTGCCATCAGTTTTTGGCTTCTTCTCATACGTGGTGGCGTTGTATTCACGTTTTACATCATCCCGCTTCTTCCGCTTATGGCTATCAACATCACAATGGCGATACATACCATCGTGAGTTGGATCAGTAGAGTGGTGCGCTTCGATTTTGTGCGTGTGATATTGATCCTAGGTATTCTTGGAGCGATTGTTTCTTACGATCTCACAAATACCGGCTTCATCTTCACACAGCATCCAACATCTTCTCAAGATCAAGCTATTGCGTGGGTGCGCCAGAACATACCGCATAATGACTTCATCGTCATCAATAGTTATATGTTTGCGGACCTGCGTGAACCAGGAGGTACTGGTGTAGGCGACGGTGCAACCTATCCCTATGCTCATCTCTACGAGAATGTTGCTACCGACCCTGCGGTCCGATATAGTCTACTAGGGAATAACCCAGACCGCATCGACTATATCGTTGCTGACTCTGGTATGCTTTCCGATGTAAATAGTCAACCGTTATACAAGTTTGTTGCTGTTGCACTGAAACAATCTGTTTTAGTGGCAAAATTCACTACACCAGAGGACTACAGTAACGATGTGATTCAGATTTTCGAGGTCAAGCATAACATCGCGCAACCTGTGGTGAGTACTGCCCCGAGTGGGGGTGGAGGTAGTACCAATGTCGCATTCGGCGCAAGAGGTACTATTCCAATAGATAGGCGCTTGTATATCGGGTAAGATAGAGGTAGGGATATCTGTAAGAACCAATTCATCGCGTCCTCATCCCCAATTGTCATGTCGGCGTCGATTGAACCATTTTCCATGCCCCCGTTCTTGGTCGATGGGGACGAGGACGCGATAAATCGGTCCCTACCAACAGCGTATCCGCATTCATTCGGGAAATAGGATAATCAGACCTTCACAGAGACCACAATTATAGACAATAACCAATAAATATGTTGTTATAAACGCAAAGGAACACAATAATAATGTTGGCAACACAACCAAGCACAGATACAATAGCTATTACTCGCACCTTCGATGGAATTGAAGAGGCCGCACATCGTGTGATCGAGCAGATCGGCGGAATGGAATCCGTTATACGCGGCGCAAAAATTGCTATTCTTAAACCTAACTTTGTCGCGGGACGTAATGCGGAATCCGGCTCTACCACCAGCTTTGCTTTATTGAAGGCTGTTGCCGAAGAGGTTCGCGCCTGTGGTGCAGAGCCTGTTCTCTGCGAAACTCCTGGTACTGAGTTTGACCGTGACGCGACCTATACCATTCTCGGTGTCGAAAAGTTTTGTGCGGAAAATGGCATCCGTATTCTGCGTGTTGACCCCGAAGGTGGTGATGATTGGATGGAGATGCAGCCAGACGGCGCAAAGACACTTCGCCACTATCACACGCTTAGTATTCTCAAAGAGGCACGTCTTATCAATATGCCCGTACTTAAAACGCATGTTGTTTCAACTATGACTTTGAGTATGAAAAATATTATGGGTATTCTACCAAAACCTGATCGCCGCGCTATGCACTCCTTTGGTATTGACCAGAGCATTGTCGATATGAACCTTGGCATTAAACCAGACCTGAATATCGTTGATGGCAGTGTTGGTCAGGATGGTGAAGGCCCACTTTACGGCGATAAGGCAGACCTACAAGTGCTGGTCGCGGGTCGTAACAGTCTCGCTGTTGACCTCGCTTGTTGTCAAATTGTTGGCGTAAAGCCACGTGACATTCCTCATCTCAAACTTGCACTAGATCAAATGGGCAAGCCCTCATGGGAGACGGTCGGTGAGGATGTTGGCGTCATCAAGAAATTCCGTTTACCCGTCCAAAAAGGCTTATACAAATTTGTCTTCTGGATGATGTTCCCACTTGACTATCCGTTTAGCTGGGTTGCGAAACGTGGACAGCATCTTTGCACAACATTGTACGGTAGTGGTCTGGTTGGGACCCGTCCAAAGATTCATGAAGACAAATGCACACGGTGTGGCGTTTGTGTAGATACATGCCCATTGCCGAACGTTATTGACCTGAAAACACTCAAGGTGAACTATAATACTTGTGAGCGTTGTCTTCTCTGCTATGAAGCTTGCCCCGAAAACGCGATTAGCGTGAAGGGCTACTCAGGAGCAAAGAACTCATGACAGTACTAGTTACAGGTGCGACGGGCTTTCTTGGCTCAGCCTTGACAATGGAGCTTATCAAACAAAAACAGGATGTGCGTATCCTTGTGCGTGATGAGCAAAAAGCGCGTCAACAGTTTGGTGATGCTGTTACTATTGTACATGGCGAAATCACAGACACAGCTCAAGTGCAAGAGGCAGTGAATGGTGCGACGATAGTTTATCACCTGGTTGGGCGTCTCTATCATCCCAGTGTCCCGACCGAGCTTTATCATGAGACGCATGTAGAGGGTACGCGTATCCTGCTCAATGCTTGCAAGGGACAAAGCCAGCTACAGCGCGTTGTCCATTGTAGTACGACCGGTGTTTTGGGTGTCACAGGCAATAGAAAGCCTGCCGACGAAGATGCGCCCTTTGCTCCAACCAACCCTTATGAAGCCACCAAGCTAGAGGGTGAGTTATTGGCACTGAGTGCATATAAAGAATATGGTTTACCTGTAAGTGTGATACGCCCTGGTCTGGTCTATGGTCCTGGCGATTTGCATTTGTTAGGGTTCTTCTCATCCATCAACAAAGGACGGCCCAGTCTGATTGCCGGTGGAAGAGCACTTATTCATCCTGTCTATATTAACGACATGACAGACGCGTTTTTGCTTAGTGCGGAGCGACAAGAGGCAATTGGTCGCAGCTATAATATCGCTGGCGATGCTCCCGTGAGCTTTAAGGTATTGTCAACCGCCATCGCGCACTCGCTTGGAAGAGAACTGCCCAAAGGCGACATTCCACTTCCTCTTGCAAATCTTGCGTCCGACATCTTCTCAGTTATTCCAGGCATGCAGGGAGAGAACGCACCATTGACACGTAGCCGTGTCAAATTTCTCACAAACAGTCGCGTTTATTCTATTGAACGCGCACGAAAAGAACTTGGCTACGCTCCCAAAGTAGGGTTAGACGAGGGAATGAAGATGACAGCCTTGTGGTATCAGAAACACGGCTATCTCTAAGGACAAGGGTAGTAGTAATGATTATCGCTAACGTCGTCGATAGTCATTATTATACCCATTTGACCTATGTATTGTTATAATCGCATCTATCAAAGCGTTACTAGAAAATATAGATATTGTTTTCGAGAGGTTCGCATGCAACGACGAGATCAACCAGCTCCGCCAACACACATTCGTCCGACAAGGCTGATTCGACACCCTCACCAGTTCCTGGCAACAGATAAATGGAAGAGTATGAATCGAGATCAAAAGAAGGACGTTTCAAATGTTGCCGCGCAGCCTACAAATACATTTTATCAAAACGACTTAGGCGTTGCAGAACGGCCTACCACAACAAATATGGGGCATCCGTTACTGCAATACAATATGACACTGCCCGATACGCCAAACCTGTTTGATGAAGATTTTGACGATGAACTTCCTGAAGAAGCATTTGATGTAAGTCTCATGAGTACTTCTCATCTCATGAAACTTAGCGGCATGATGCATGCGATCAAGGTGCAGCGTCAAACGGGAGCATTTCCTGCCGTCAATTTTTACCGTGACACACCTGCGCTGGAAGCACCCTCTCTTCCTAAGATGATCGTTACTCCACAGGTACAGGCGAAGCCCCAGCCTAAGTGGAAGGCTATGCTTGGCTCATCTACCGCTCGTATCGTTATCAGTCTTGTGGTTGGTGTTGTGCTTCTATACCTGACAATAAAAACCATCAATATACAAGATACTCTTCATATCATCACAAAATACCTTTTGACACCATTAGGCGTTACGTATGCGCTTATTGCGGGTATAATTTTTATCGCATCATTCACTATACGCGGTATTCGTTGGAAACTCTTCTTAAACCCAATCGGCAATGTAAGTACGCTGCGTGCTATTCAACTCTTCTGGATTGGCGTTTTTATCAACTTCCTGTTGCCTGTTCGAGGTGGTGAACTTGCGAAGAGTTTGATGTTGAAAAGAATTGCTAACATGCCCATCAGCCAGACGCTGCCAACCGTTGCTATGGACAAGGCACTTGATTTAATGCCTGCCCTTTTCGTTATGGCTGCCGTACCTTTATTGCCTGGTGTGCATATGACACTACAACTGTGGTTTGTCCTGATTGTTGTTGCAAGCGTGTTGGTTGGCCTCATCTTCTTTATCGCGCTGGCCGCGTGGAAGCGGAATGCAGCCATTAGTTTCATGAAACTTTTCACTCGCTTTCTACCTAAAAAACTCAGTAGTGGCATTGAAGGTTTCGCGACAGGCTTTGTAGATTCACTCTTAGCAGGTGCGAGTCAACCAAAAATCTTTGTGCCAGCAATGCTGCTCACCGTTGCTGCCGTGCTCTGTGATGGTCTTTTCGCCATGTTCGCATTTTGGGCTGTCGGTCTTTACATGCCCTTTGGTATGTCAATCTTTGGCTACACCGTCTTCAACATGTTCTCCATATTGCCCAATGCTCCTGCTGGTGTTGGTTCCAACGAGGCCACCGGTGCTGTCGTCTTCACAGGTCTCCTGGGATATAACTCAAACAGTGTTCAGGCCATGTTTGTCTTTTCACATCCCTGGACAACGATCCTCATGGCAATCATTGCCATCGCATCGCTTAGTTCGCTTGGCCTCACCATCTCAGGTGCGATGAAGATGCGTAGTCCAGCCGCCGACGAGAAACCACTAAACCAGCAACAACAGTACCAGCAACCGGCTCCACGACAGCCTGCACGTGTGTAAGAAATAGATATATATAAAGGTATTCATCATATACAAAGTTATGCATGACCTGAAGAGGTCATGCATAACTTTGTATATGATACAATTGAGGTACTGTCTACTTGCCTAAACAATGTCAAGAGGATTATCCATGCCTGATACCATCCGTATTTTATTGTGTGAAGACCAAACATTGATGCGCCAGGGCCTGCACACCGTCCTCGAACTGGAAGAGGACTTTCAGGTTGTCAGTGAAGCGGTCGATGGTGAAGACGCGATTAAACAGTACAACACGCTACAACAACAAGGACTCGGTCCCGACATTGTGTTGATGGACATTCAGATGCCACGGAAAAGCGGTGTCGAAGCTACCACAGCCATCACAGGTCATAATCCACATGCGCGTATTATCATGCTCACTACCTTTGACTATGATGATTATGTATTTGAAGCGGTGAAGGCAGGTGCAATGGGCTACCTGCTCAAAGACGTACCCGCAGACGAACTCGCTACATGCATCCGTAAAGTGTATTCTGGCGAACCCATCATTCAACCAAGGATGGCAAGCAAATTGCTTGTCGAATTTGGACGTAAGCGACACACCGCTGGAACGCCGCAGGCCCCTCTTTCTTCAACCCTACAACCCTCTCAACGTGAAGACTTGAGTACACGCGAAATCGAGGTGCTCAAACTCCTCACGGCAGGGGCAAGCAATCGTGAAATCGCAGATAAACTTGTGCTTGCCGAGGGAACCGTAAAAAATCACGTTTCAAATATTCTCGGTAAACTTCACGCTGAGAACCGCACTCATGCCGTCAATGTTGCTCGCACACGCAATATTATATGATGTTCGGCATAAAAATACTTGTAGCGGTAGCACGAAATGCCACCGCTACAAGTATTTTTATGCCTGTACAGAGTTAAACCACTCGCCATGAAAACCATAAGGGATGTGATGTGGCACCTCGGCACGCCCGATCTCCTCAAATGTGTGTGCATCGAGCACGAGCAGAAACGAATTTCCCTTGTCTGCGTTAAGCACCACGGACAGGATAACACCATCATCCTCCGCTTTTGGGTTGGGTGCTTCCGCAAAAATTGGCTCTCCTGGATAACAATGTGTCTCCGACCATAGGTTCGTCGTGTGCGTGTTTACATCGACGCGCAGGAGCAGGTTAGTAAACGCCTCTTGCTTCTGCTTATCCAGACCAATACCATAGGCCACACCGTAGTCACGCGCATTATGGCGACGATAGTTCAGCGTGGGTAGCTCTATTCCATACTCTGAGAGCTGTTCATAATGCGCCTTCTTATTACCGCTCAATGGAAGGTAGTAGCGACGTGTCTCGTTCTGCTGCTCTGATGGTTGCTGTTTGACTTCACTATTCCTGATCTGGTCAAGGTAAAGGCTGTGGATGGATGAGGCATCGGGGTAGGTGGAGATGTCAACGATAACCTGTCCCTCGCGCTCAAAGGCGTTGATGTGATGGAAGGCAAAAAACGCCTCCACCTCGTATTCTCCCATGATGCTGCCATCGGCTTTGCTCATCACAATGAATTTAGTTGGCTCTTGTGGACGCCACGTGTAGTTCTCAATAAACGGTTTGCCACTTTGTAGCATCTCCATCGGATTGACGCGGTAAGGATATTCAGCGATTATCACGTACTGCTCGGTCATGCCAAAGCTATGCAGGTACGCTGGCTCCATAACCTGATACGAGCCGATCATCTTGCGGCTATGCTCACCATCTTGGATACTATATACCTTGAACACGCTCGGCATATAAAACTCGGTCATATAGCTCACGCTCATCTTATTTTTGAAGTCATAATGTGGATGAGCCGAGCCGTGATGCCCGACCAACGAATCGTCGTAATGGACAACACCCAACGTCTCTAGCGTATGAGGGTCAAATGCAATTGGCAACGGTGTCTCTGTCATCGCTACATAGTCGCCAGCCACTTTGTTAATCGTGACATTCGCGTTGACCGATTCGGTCATCATCCCCTTGAATGCCGCCTTACAGGGATCAGTGGCAAACTGACTAAACGCGATATGGCCCTCTTGCATCGAGACCTTGTACGTCTCGCTCTGCAAAAACTTGTTTTCGTAGGAGACATTGCCATTGTGGAAACTAAAACGATGCAACATCGCGAAACCATCGAACCAGTGCTTAAACGTTTCTGTGCCGACCTCAAACTTCGCTGGTCCGTTGCGTAAGAGCGAACCAGAAAGCCATGTTGGTATCGTCCCCTGCACTGGTAGAGAGTCAAGTGTAATCTCTTTATCCAACGAAGTGTAGCCAAGCGTAAATGAGTTGGTCATGAAATAAGTTCTCTTTCTACATGTATGGCTTGAATAAGGTCATCATCACCTACACGGGTCTGAATTTCTCTAACAATATTCAGCATACTATGCAATTATAGTGTGCCAAACGGATGACTACAAGTGTCGTCCGTTTGGCTTGCCACAATCATCCGTTTGATGGATGGAACATTGTTGCATTCGATTTGTTCTCTATGCTATAATCCAATTGGTAAGAATAAGAGAGAGAAAAGACAAGTGGGGTGACACGGATGAATAAGAAACCCTACCCTACTGTTTGGGGATCACTGGCGTTGATGGGACAGCTAGGCTTCACTATCGCCATCCCAATCGCTCTATTTGCCATTTTAGGAAATTATCTTGATGGCATACTTCATACCAGCCATTTTATATTATTGTTCGGGCTACTGCTTGGCCTGATCTCAGGAATATATGGAGCGTACCGTTTATTTACACGCGCTATGAGTTAATGAATAATTAGTCTAAAGATGAACGGAAAAAACCATCTACTAACTCACGATCAGGTCCAGTGGAGGCCGGTACTCAAGGAGGATACCGCGTGCGACTCTGGCAACTTCCAAACATATCAATAGCACCGGATGTAATCTTCACAATATTTGGGTTCCCTGTCACCAACACACTGCTCGGCAGTATCATTGCAGGTATCATCTTGATACTTGTTTTTGTGGTAGGTACGCGGAGACAGGACCTTGTTCCAAGAGGGATGCAGAATGCTATTGAAGCACTCGTCGAGTTTCTCCTGGGGCTAATCAACGGTGTGGTTGGCGGAGACAGAAAAAGAGCAAGGACGTTCTTCCCCCTGGTGGCGTCATTCTTCTTTTTTATTCTCGTTGCCAATTTGATAGACGTGCTTCCCGGCGTCGATACCGTTGGACAAATTGACACGAAGGCAATTGCTGCCGCACATGCTACAAGCCAACCAGTCCTGGGCTTTTTATTGTTTGGCGATATCTCAAACAAGATTATCCCCTGGATACGTCCTGCAACCACTGATCTCAATTTGAACCTTGCTATGGCACTCGTTGCGATTGTGACAGCGCAGATATTTGGCTTCGCTACACTTGGACCTAAACAACATCTCAGCAAATACTTCAACTTTAGAGGCCCTATTGATTTCTTCGTAGGTATACTCGAACTTGTTGGCGAGTTCACACGCGTGATCTCGTTGGCCTTCCGTCTCTTCGGAAACGTCTTCGCGGGCAGTGCCATCCTTGCTGTGTTTGCTTTTCTACTACCGGTTGTTGTCGATCTTGTCTTCGTTCCGTTCGAGATTTTCGTAGCCGCTGTCCAGGCACTTATCTTTGCCTTACTTACACTGATCTTCCTACAGATTACGAGCGTAAGTCACGAAGAGCATGGGCATGAGGAAGAGATCGGAACAGCCGACTCGAGGCAGGGACAAAGAGAGATTGCAGCCACACATTAGTCATACAAATGAGACAGTAAGGTTGTTTGTCTCGTTAAATAAGTGTCACTCGTGGAAATAATTACCCACGATTGCATAAATAACTAAAGAAATACATCATCTACTTGTGTTATCCTTAAAGGAGGATTGTATCATGAATCTTAAACCACTCGCAGTAGCATTAGCAATTGGACTTGGAGCTATCGGACCAGGCATCGGTATTGGTATTGCCGCAGCACAGGCTATGAGCGCAATTGGTCGCAACCCAGAAGCCACACCTCTTATCCAAACAAATATGATTCTTGGTCTGGCGTTTGCTGAAGCTATTGCTATTTACGCACTGGTTATTGCTTTCCTTATTCAATTCCTCGGATAATAATGTTCTTATGTGTATAATGGGACGTAGTATGTTCGCTCTCTTACAAACAAAAATAATCTTTGCGAGAGTGGCGACGAGCATAGTAGTGACAGGTGCTCTGCTCCTGTCATGCTGTTGTTCGTTGCTTAGTACGAAACATGTTACGTCTCTATTTTGCCGACATAGACACAGTATTACTCTGATGAAAGGAGGCATTCCATGCAGTTAGCTCTACACACATTCGTTTTTGCTGACTCCGGCCCTGGTGCTATCTCCAGTGGACTTGGTATTAATGGTGGGGCTTTTCTCTCACAACTCATCACTTTTGGCATCGTCTTCTTTATTCTATGGCGCTATGCATTTCCTCTCGTGCTACGTACTCTCGAAAGACGTGAGACCGTAATCCGTGAGGGTGTTGAGAACGCCGAAAAAGCTAAGCTCGATCTAGCTAATGCTGGTAGAGAAGCGGACCGTATCCAGACGGACGCTCGTCGTGAGGCACAGGCAATTATCGAGCGCGCTCAGAAGACCGCGCAGCAGGAAGCTGCTCGCATCGTAGAAGACGCACACACGAAAGCGCATCAAATCGGCGAACAGCAGTCTGCTCGTATTCAGCAAGAAGCTGCTAGAGCGCGAAATGAATTGAGCCGTCTTGTCGTTGACCTTTCGATTGATGCATCAGGAAAAGTTATTGGTCGCTCGGTTGATAACAACGACAATCGTCGTTTGGTGCAAGAGTTTGTCACCTCTAGCAACACGAGGGAACAGTAATGCTAAAGGGAGCGGTGGCACGCCGCTACGCAGCAGCTATCTTCGATATTGCGCGCAAGCAGAACACAATTGACCGCACCCTTGAAGATGTGCAGCATATCGCGGAGCTTTTTTCTGATCGTAAGATTGCATTCCTCTTGCGTGAACCGAAAGTTCCAGCTCAGCGCAAAGAGCAAGCTATTCGTCAGGCTATGCAGGGTAAAGTTCTGCCTACATCGCTCAATCTTACACTGCTACTCATTCAGCGCGAACTGGTAGACTATGCGCCTAATATCTCTCTCGAACTCGAAAAGATGGTACGCGATTATCGTAACGAAGCAGTGGCAGATGTCACAACGGCGACACAGATAGACAAGACGCAGACGCGCACCATTCAAGACGCATTAGAGCAGCGCACTGGCAAAACCATCATTGTGCAGTCACACGTTGACCCGACAATCTTGGGTGGCGTTATTGCTCGTGTTGGTGATCAAGTTATTGATGGTAGCGTCCGCTACCGCCTGAGCGTGCTCGAACAGCAAATGCTTTCAAGTGTTGCGGGTTCGCATACCGATTTCTTCACACCGGAAGAACTTGCTGAAACTGTGCGCGAGATCGGGTCTGTGGATACCGATGGTAGTACACAGCAAAGTGTTGTAGGTACTGTTCCATCAGTAGTATCTACCAAAGCCAATACTGATGGACAGACAGATTACAAAACTGTTCCAACCAACCGCTAATCATTTGTATGGGTATTTTGTAGGTACATTTTGTAGCGGTAGATGTAGTACACGTATAGAAAATACAGTTATTGCTCCATGAAGGAGAAAACACATGGCATCCTGGGCTGATGAAATCAGCGAAATCATAGAGAAAAACATCGTGGGCTTTGGTACAACCGAAGCTTCTACAGCGAGTGTCGGAACCGTGATCTCGGTTCAAGACGGTGTCGCTCGTGTCTATGGTTTGCAAGATGTAAAGTATCTTGAGTTGGTAGAATTTCCTCGCAGTGGCCTGTTCGGTCTCGCTTTCAACCTGGAAGAAGAGACGGTTAGTTGTCCAATCATGGGCGACTTCACGAAGGTTCAAGAAGATGACGAGGTACGCACCACTGGCCGTATCGTAGAGGTACCCGTTGGTGATGCCCTTCTTGGGCGCGTCGTTAATCCATTGGGCGAACCACTTGACGACAAAGGTCCGATCAATACGACGAAGTTCCGCCCTGTCGAGCGCGTCGCTCCCGGCGTTATTACTCGTCAGAGCGTGAATGTTCCTGTACAGACAGGCATCAAGGCTATCGATAGTATGGTTCCGATTGGGCGTGGTCAGCGCGAGCTTCTGATTGGCGACCGTCAGACGGGTAAGACCGCTATTGCAATCGACACTATTATCAATCAGAAGGGTCAGAATTTGCTTTGTATCTATGTGGCAATTGGTCAGAAGAACTCAACAATTGCACGTACACAGTCGATCCTGGAACAGAACGGCGCGATGGAGTACACCATCATCGTTGCCAGCAGTGCCTCTGATCCCGCACCATTGAAATATCTCGCTCCCTATTCTGGTTGTGCAATGGGCGAGGAATTCATGGAAACGGGCCGTGATGCACTCATCATCTATGATGACCTGACAAAGCATGCTGACGCCTATCGTAACATTTCATTGATTATTCGCCGCCCTCCTGGACGCGAAGCCTACCCTGGTGACGTGTTCTACCTGCACTCTCGCTTGCTGGAACGTGCGGCACGTTTGAACAAAGATTACGGCGGCGGCTCACTTACCGCGCTGCCACTCATTGAGACAAAGGCAAACGACATCTCGGCCTACATTCCAACGAATGTTATCTCGATCACCGATGGGCAGATATTCCTGGAAACAGACTTGTTCAACTCCGGTATCCGTCCTGCTATCAACGTCGGCAACTCGGTTTCCCGCGTGGGAACGAGCGCACAGGCAGCGGCTATGAAGCAGGTTGGTGGTACACTGCGTCTTGACCTGGCCCAGTTCCGCGAACTTGCTGCCTTTGCACAGTTCTCCTCGGACCTGGATAAGGCCACGAAGAGTCGTATCGACCGAGGCCAGCGTCTCACCGAGGTACTCAAGCAGGGTCAATATCGTCCAATGGCAGTCGAGCAGCAAGTCATGATTATCTATGCAGCCACAAAGGGCTACCTGGATGATGTTGCGCTTGATAAGGTCGCGGAATGGGAAAGCGGCTTCCATCGCTATATGTCGTCAAGCCATCCAGAAATCGTACAAGAGATTGTTGACAAGTCCGTCAAGCAGAAAAACAAAATGTCCAACGACCTGTTGAACAATTTGAATGCTGCTATTGATGAGTATAAGAGAACTGTGGCACCACGTAGCGATGATACAGCGCAACAGACTGCTGAAGCTGCACAAAAAGCTGCTGGTAACACACGACCAGAGGCTAATGCTGGCAATCCATCTACAGCCGCTGCAACAAATCAGACTAACGAAGCGCGTTAGGTAGGAGGAAGCTTATGCCATCACTCCGAGATATTCGGCGGCGTATCGGCTCCGTCAAAAATACCGCGCAGATCACCAAAGCTATGCAAATGGTGGCGAGTAGCAAGATGCGACGAGCACAGGAGCGTGTCCAACAGGCGCGCCCCTTCTCCGAGCAGATACGCGAACTCGTTTCGCGTCTCGCTGAAGCTTCTGGTGATGACATTGGCGAAGGCGTGGCTTTGCTAACGCAGCGACCTATACATAATGTTGGTTTCATCGTCCTCTCACCTGACCGAGGTTTGGCGGGTGCATTGCCGAGCAATATCAACCGCAAGGCGATTACATCGTCACAAGAGGTACAGAACGAAGCGGCTAATGGTGGTGGTGAGCGACCAAAGGTTGAATATATTGCCGTTGGACGTAAGGGACGTGACTTTGTTGTACGCTCTCAACTCCCATTGATTGCTGAATTTACCAACTACGGGGATAAGCCTTCGTTGGCGGATGCGAGAGCTATTGCACAAGTTGCAACTGATGCCTTTATGAAGGGCGAGGTTGACGCTGTGTACATCGTCTATGCCCAGTACGTAAACACAGTGACGCAACGTCCTACAACGGTGCAACTGTTACCTGTGACTCCTCCTACGCAAGAGGAAACAAACGCGCAGAATGAGAACAGACACAGTGTCGATTACATCTATGAGCCAGATGCACGAACACTCTTTGAGGCCCTACTTCCACGCTATGTAGATGTACTGGTATATCAGGCATTGCTCGAAACTATCGCTAGTTTCTATTCCGCGCAAATGGTTGCAATGAAAAACGCGACCGATAGCGCACAAGAACTTGTAGGAGATCTTACCTTGACGTACAACAAAGCACGTCAGGCGGCAATCACAACTCAAATTCTGGAAGTGGTTGCTGGTTCAACACAATAAAGCTTTCATTCTTACCCATGCATTGATAGCGTAAATATGCTGTCAATGCATGAAAGGAAAATATAATGGCAGTAAACGCAATGACAAAAGGGACTGTCGTAGAGGTGTTGGGTGCCGTCGTAGACGTAGAGTTCCCACCCGATCAACTCCCTGAAATCTATAATGCAGTGCTCACTCGTCCCTCCGGTGCTGAGCAAGACCTTACTCTTGAGGTTGAACAACTTCTTGGCAACAACTGGGTCCGCTGCGTCGCAATGGGACCAACCGATGGCCTACAACGCGGTACCGCCGCGTATGACACTGGTAGTTCTATCTCGGTTCCTGTTGGCGAGGAGACATTAGGTCGTATCTTCAACGTGCTTGGTCAAGCGGTTGATAATAAACCAGACATTCCAAACGCGCCACGCCGTCCTATTCACAGACAAGCTCCTACGTTGGAAGAGCAGTCCGGTACCATCGAGCCATTCGAGACAGGAATGAAGGTTATCGACCTGTTCTGCCCCTTCCAAAGAGGTGGTAAGGTCGGAACATTTGGCGGTGCTGGAGTCGGTAAGACGGTTATTATTCAGGAATTGATCAACAATATCGCAAAAGCACACGGTGGCTATAGCGTGTTCGCAGGTGTTGGTGAGCGTACCCGTGAAGGTAATGACCTGTACCATGAGATGGCGGAAGCGGGCGTTATCGACCGCCTCGCAATGGTGTTTGGACAGATGAACGAGCCTCCCGGCTCACGTCTGCGCGTCGCCTTGAGTGGCCTGACCATCGCGGAATACTTCCGTGATGAAGGGGGCATGGACGTGTTGCTCTTCATCGACAACATCTTCCGCTTCACACAGGCAGGTTCCGAGGTGTCCGCGTTGCTCGGCCGTATGCCTTCCGCTGTGGGCTATCAGCCAAACCTTGCGGAAGAGATGGGCGACTTACAGGAGCGCATCACTTCCACCAAGAAAGGCTCGATCACGTCGATGCAGGCCGTATATGTTCCTGCTGACGACTACACCGATCCAGCACCAGCAACGACCTTTGCACACCTTGACTCAACCATCGTGTTGGAGCGTTCGATCGCACAACAGGGCATTTATCCAGCCGTTGATCCATTAGCATCAACCAGTCGTATTCTTGACCCAGAGATTGTTGGCGAGGTACATTACAATACGGCTCGTGCCGTGCAGCGTGTGTTGCAGCGTTATAAAGACTTGCAGGACATTATCGCCATTCTCGGTGTCGATGAGCTTTCCGACGAAGACAAGTTGACCGTTGCGCGTGCGCGTAAGATTCAGCGTTTCTGCTCACAGCCAATGACCGTTGCTGAGGCGTTCACTGGTGTTGAGGGCAAATATGTTCCTTTGAAAGAGACGATTCAGGGCTTCCAGGACATCATGAATGGTAAACTCGATCATGTCCGCGAAGACCTCTTCTTCCTTGCTGGCAACATTGATGATGTGAAACGCAAGTACGACGAAGATCAGAAGCAGCAAAAGGGGTAAGCGATGGCGACACGCGATACACTCCATGTTGAGGTTGTGACTGCCGAACGCGAACTTTATAGTGGTGAAGCCACGCTCGTCAGTGCTCCCGGCTCTGAGGGACGCCTTGGTATTCTGCCACGTCATGCCGCTATGCTAGCTCTTTTAAAAGAGGGTGAACTCCGTATCGAGTTGAATGATGCGGAGGAGCCAATCTTCGTCTCAGGTGGCTTCCTTGAGGTCTCCGACAATAGAGTTATCGTTCTCGCGGATACGGCAGAGCACGCTGAAGAGATTGATGAAGCAAGAGCGCAAGAGGCACGGCGTCATGCAGAGGAAAGCTTGGCGCAAGCAACGTCGAACGACGACCGCGCCCAACTACAGGCTGCGCTCGCTCGTGCGATCCAACGCATTCATGTTTCTGAAATAGCTCGACGCGGCAGTAGACGCCGCATTATGCCGCCTCCTTCAGAAGAATAGATATACAGATACAAGAAGATGGTACTTACCTGTACAGGTAGGTACCATCTTCTTGTATCTGTATATTTTGTTTATTTAGAAGCTTCCACCACCACCGCCGCCGCCAGAATCGCCACCACCACCGAAGCTACCGCCGCCGAAGTCGCCACCACCGCCGCCAGAGTCACCACCGCCGAAACTACCCCCTGCTCCACCACCGAAGTCGCCACCGCCACTGTTATCGCCGAAACTACCCCCTGCTCCACCGCCGAAGTTGTTGTCACCGTTGTTAAAGTTGTTCCCGTTATTCCAATTGTCATCCCGGCGAGCCTCATTCTCGCCTTGTTCCTTGCCTAGTTCATAGCCAAGCAAGCCACCGCCGACAGCACCAATGCCTCCGGGTATGAGCGGATTCATACCACCCTGATTACCATATCCTGGTCCATAATTTGGAGGATAGCCCTGATTAGGGTAGTTCTGGTTATAGTTCTGTGGATACATGGGAGCCGATGGTTGATTGATGATAGGACCACGTTGTCCAATACCAGCCGTGCGACGACGGACAAATGCGAATGCCGCAATACCTGCGACTACCAGGAGACCAATACAGCATATGGGCGCAAAGGCAAAACCACCAAACAAACCAGTACTGGTCACAGGGTTTGTCGTGTTAGAGCCACTACCAGATGCCGTTGAACTTGCGTTTGACTGAATAGCGGTCTGCAATGTTTGTAGTGCAGCTACCGTTGCTTGTGTATATCCATTGCTATTATTGCTATAGTTTGTTTTGAACGACTGATAGGCATCGGTGTACTGGCTGTTATGTAGGGGAACACTAGTACCACCCTCGATATCAAAGTACTTGTTTGTCGTATCAATTGCCATCACGATCAAGCTTGAACTCGTCAAATGGCTTTTTGTTTGCTGCTTGAAGCTCGCATCCGTGCCGGTAAATGTGTTTGTTGTATAGATGTTTATTGGATAGCCCAAACCAGATGCTTGACTCTGAACTTGTGACTTATCCAGGACATTCGCGCCATCCGAGATATTCACTGGACTAGCAGCGAATGCACTTACACTGGCAAGCAGCAGCATACAACACGCTGTAAGTATCGCCACTATACTTTTACTGCGCCATGTTATGATGGCAGGAACAGATGTGTCTTGCATAAAAAATCCTTTTCTTGCATACTTCTATCAAGATGACAGACGCAGATATCATCCTTATATCAAATGCTTACCCACATAGTATCATATTTATTATTGTTACAAGCTATACTACGTTCGTGCGTTCTTATTTGTGTCTTGCGTCTCAGTAACGGAACGGCTAAAGTTTCCAACGGAGTCTTCAACATCATCAGCGCGTCGGCTCACCGTTGGGTCACGTGGAATGTTGCTTTTGCCAGCGAGTGCATCCGTCTGACGACGCTGGTTTGTGCGGCGTGTTAGCCCTACGACGAAGAAGCCTACAGCGACAATGGCGGCGACGATTAATACCACTCCAAAGACCAAAACGCCTGTTGTTTGCGACATAAGAGTGCTCCTCTTCTCACTATACCTACGTTTCATATAGGTTATGGTTATAATGCTACACTTTGGAACACGCTATAGCCCAAGTCATGGGATACAGTACGTAACCTGCCCTACAAATTTATTTTTGGCATGTTACAATGACGAATAGCACTAAGACATTCAAGAGAGGATAATAACATTTATGGCTACACCCTCTACTGGGCGACCGCGCCCGTTTGTTTTAATTATTATGGATGGATGGGGTATCAATCCACGTAAAGAGGGCAACGCGATTGCCCTTGCCCATACACCCACTATTGACTCGCTGACACGCACATGGCCTCATACCGCCGTGCGAACCTCTGGTGAGGCGGTTGGCTTGCCCGATGGTCAAATGGGCAATTCCGAGGTAGGACACCAGAATATTGGTGCTGGCAAGCGCGTTTTACAGGACTACACGCGTGTCAACGAGTCGATCCGTGATGGCTCTTTCTTTCAAAACGCCGCACTCCTCAAAGCGGTAGCACATGTCAAGCAGCACCAATCGCAACTCCATATTTGTGGTCTGCTAGGGAATGGGGGCGTTCATGCTCATGAACTCCATCTTGAAGCATTACTACGTCTGGCTGCTACACACACTATCGAGCGTGTCTTTATTCACGCTTTTACCGATGGGCGGGATAGCTCCCCTACGGGTGGACTCGAATTTATGCGTCACTTGGAGGCGCGCGCGCAGGAAATTGGTGGCGAACATGCCGCGAAAGTTGCGACGGTGAGCGGCCGCTATTATGCAATGGACCGCGACAACCGTTGGGATCGTACTGGCTTGACCTATAACGCTATGACTCACGCGGAGGGACAGCAAGCCATCTCAGCGCAAGCGGCTATTCAGCAGTCTTATGACAAAAAAGTCACCGATGAATTTATCTTACCAACCGTTGTTATGGAGAATGCACAACCTATCGCGGTCGTCAAAGCTGGCGATGCCCTTATTCACTATAACTTCCGCCCTGACCGCGCCCGACAACTCACAAAAGCTTTTGTATTACCAGAATTACCACCACAGGCCGAGGGAAAATTCAACCGAGGGCCACGTCTTGCGGACCTGCAATATGTGATGATGACGGAGTACGAAGAGGGCCTCGATGCTGAAACCGCGTACCGGGCTGATGAGGTGGAGATGCCGCTTGCTCGCGTCATTTCCGATGTTGGCATGCGTCAATTCCATACGGCAGAGACCGAGAAGTACGCCCATGTCACCTATTTTATTAACGGGCGTCGTGAAACGCCTTTCCTAGGGGAAGACCGTTTTCTTGTGCCATCACCAAAGGTTCCTACATACGATCTGCAACCGGAGATGAGTGCGGCAGGTATCACCGATACTGCCGTTGAACGTATCCGCAGCCGTAGCTACGATCTTGTTATTATGAACTATGCTAATGCTGATATGGTTGGGCATACAGGCGTCATGGAGGCAACCGTCAAAGGGGTTGAGGCGGTAGATACGGGTGTTGGGCGCGTTGTGGAGGCAACACTCGCGGTTGGCGGCGGCTTACTGATCACGGCAGATCATGGCAACGCAGAACAACTTATCGAATACGACACTGGCAAACCCTTTACCGCTCATACCACCAATCCTGTACCACTGTATCTCATCGTTCCACAACTGGCGCAGGCCACCTTACGTACCGATGGTATTCTGGCTGATGTTGCCCCCACAATTCTGCAAATACTTGGCATCCCACAGCCAAAAGACATGACGGGACATTCTTTGCTCATTCCGTAAGGGATGTTTCGTAGGGACCACATTGATGGCGTCCTCTGCACGAGCGAAGCAATGTGCAGTCCTAATTCATTGAGCGAGATCACACAAGAAAGGTTGCGGATGGAACTCGCCCAATGAATTGGGCGGAGGACGCCATGAATGTGGTCCCTACGACATTAATCAAAACAAGATTGAGAAACTAGTACAGGCATTTCATCCTCGTCACTATCGCTTGTTCCGACAATCATACATCAAAAATGTGATTTATTACCATTAATAACCATTGACAACAATTTATGCATGATGTATAAATTATGTGGTCGTGAAGTAGAGGATTGAGTATTAATTCAAACTATGAGATGTTATTGTACTTTTAAGTGAGTAAAAGAATTCTTTTGCTCTTTATACAAAAGGAGAAACGCGTCATGGATCGACAGGAAAATTCAGTTCTATCATCACATCTACAAAAGAGTATCAAGCGCCGTCATTTCCTCAAAGTCACCACTTTGGGTATTTCTGGAATAACATTAGGGACTGCTTTTGGTGTTGCACTTCCTGAGTCCGTCTTTGCTAATAGTGGGCATAGACGACCAAATGATACTGTGCCATTCTACCGCCTATTTAAAGGGGCGACAGGAGATCACTTCTACACAACTGACAAAAACGAGGCCGACAACGCGGTAAAAAACTTTGGGTACGCGTATGAAGGTATTGCCTGTTATGTCTACTCATATGCAGCGAATGACACCACTTCTCTCTATCGGTTGTACAGACCGAGCACACAGCACCACTTCTACACGACAAGCAAAGCTGAGGCCGATAATGCTGTGCAAAACTATGGGTATACACTAGAAGGTGTTGCTTGCTATGTGTATCCTACCAGCGGCGAGGCACCACCAAACGACTCTGTAAAGCTCTATCGTCTCTACAATGGAAAAGTCGATGACCACTTCTATACGACGAACAAAGCCGAAGCTGACAATGCTGTAAGTAAATATGGTTATAAGCTAGAAGGCATCGCCTGCTATGTCTATGCGACAGATAGCCAACCATATGGTGTTAACAAAGCCAACCTCTATCGGTTGTACAGACCTAGTACACAACACCACTTCTACACGACAAGCAAAGCCGAGGCCGACAATGCTGTAAACAAATACGGCTACAAGCTAGAAGGTATTGCTTGCTTAGTATATCCCAGCAATGAGAAGTATATCAACGATACTATAGCGTTTTACCGCTTATACAGTCCAAGCAAGGATGACCACTTCTACACGACGAACAAAGCGGAGGCCGATTACGCGGTGCAACACTATGGCTACAACTATGAAGGCATTGCTGGCTATGTGTATGCCACAAATGACTATCCTAGCAATACGGAGCCACTCTATCGCCTGTACAAACCAGCCACCAGTGATCACTTCTACACGACGAACAAAGCGGAGGCCGATTACGCGGTGCAGCACTACGGCTACAATAGCGAAGGCATTGCTTGCTACGTGTTCTCAGCGTAACAGTTCCATTATAAAGAGGGTGTGATGAAATCAGACCCGTACAAGGCTTCAACCTCGTCCGATAAGGACAGGATTGAACTCTGTACGGGTCTGATTTCATTACATCCCATAGTAGTCTGTCAATCTTCAATTAGTGAATGTCGTAGGGACCCGATTGATCGCGTCCGCTGCACGAGCGAAGCAATGTGCAGTCCTCTTACATAAATCATCACGCAAGAGAACTCGCGCAATGAATTGCGCCTCGGACGCGATCAATCGGGTCCCTACGAAAACCGTCCTCTTGTGTTCAACAGGATTACCACACTCTGTAAAACATAACACAATCTGTGATATCATGAAACAATGTATGAGTCCAATGCGTCCTATCCTTTTGTAAACGTAGCATGATGGAGTGTGTCAATATGACAGCACACGAGCAAGGCATTTCACTGAAGCGTACACCGCTCTATGAGCAGCATCGTACACTAGGCGCACGGTTGGTAGAGTTTGGTGGCTGGGAGATGCCTGTACAATATAGTAGTATTTTGGAAGAACATGAGGCAGTACGCACTCACGCTGGCCTCTTTGATGTGAGTCACATGGGCGAGTTTAAGGTTGAGGGAGCGGGTGCAGTTGCCTTCCTACAATCGCTTGTACCAAACGATGTCGCAAAACTCGCAATTCATCAAGCCCTCTACACGCAGTTTTGTAAGCCTGATGGCAATGTGATTGACGATTTGCTGATTTACCGCTTAGCAGAAGAGCAGTATATGCTGGTCGTCAATGCGAGTAATATCGACAAAGACCTGGCATGGGTCAAAGAGCATGGGAAGCACGTTCAAGACGTACTCATCACCGATCAGTCGGATTTCACGGCCCTGCTTGCATTGCAAGGACCGGAGGCACAAGCCATTTTGCAGTCTTTGACGGAGACTAACCTTGCCGATATTCGCTATTATCATTGTGAGGCTGGCTTGATAGATGGTATCAATTGTCTTATTTCACGTACAGGCTACACTGGTGAGGATGGCTTTGAACTGTATTGCGCTCCCGTTGATGTCGTTGAACTGTGGCAAAAGTTGCTCACGACGGGCAAATCTCATGGTCTTCTACCTGCCGGATTGGGGGCGCGTGATACACTTCGTTTAGAGGCAGCCCTGTGTCTATATGGACATGAACTCGATGAGCAGACAAATCCATTAGAGGCAAGCCTAAGCTGGACGGTCAAACTCAAAAAGCCAGAAACCTTTATTGGGCGCGACGTGTTACAGCAGGTCAAGGAGCAGGGTCCACAAAAGCGGCTGGTTGGTATTGAGATGGTAGATCGTGGTATTGCACGTGGTGGCTATGCGTTGTACGATAATGAGCAGCAGATTGGTATCGTGACCAGTGGAGCACCTGGTCCAACGGTGCATAAGAATATTGCAATGGGTTATGTTGATGCAGCCCACGCTACCGTGGGAAGCACTCTTCAGGTAGATATTCGTGGCAAACGTCTCGCGGCACAGATTGTGTCATTACCGTTTTATAAACGTCAAAAGTAAGAGCGATAAAGGGAGAACGACACATGGCGAAGTTGAACCATCCAGAGAACCTCAAATATAGCAAAACCGACGAATGGATACGGGTCGAGGGCAACCTGGCAACCATTGGCATTAGCGATTATGCTCAGGACCAGCTTGGCGACATCGTATACATCGAACTGCCCTGGGATGCCAACGAGAATATCGCGCATGAGGCCAAGTTTGGCGATATCGAGTCGGTCAAGGCCACGTCAGAACTGCTCTCTCCATTAAGTGGAAAAATTGTGAAGGTGAATACTAACCTCAAGGACACGCCCGAACTCATTAACGATCATCCCTACGAAGCTGGTTGGATGCTTGTCGTCGAGATGAGCGACTCAGCCGAACTCGCCAACCTCATGAGCACCGAAGAGTACCTGCAATATATTCAAGGTCGGTGAAATTAAAAGTGATAATAAGGGGTATCGAGGTGGAATTGTATCCCACCTCGATACCCCTTATTATCACTTTTAATGATTGTGCTGTTCAATTGCTCGCGTACCAGTGACGTTGGATGTGGGCAACATTCCAGCCTTTGAGGTGCCAGTAAGGGTATCGCCGTTGATGGTCACGTCGAGTGTGAGGTTCAAACGCATGGGTTTTGTGATCGACTGCTTCCAGGTGAGTCGATTGCCGTTGAGAACTGGATCGATTAATGGTGTGCTTTCCGCGCTGCCCCTCGCGAAGCCTTCGATGACCCCATTCTTTTCGATGAGTTCAAGGACGACGGATTGTGCGCCAATTGGTGTTGCAATCTTAATGTTCCAGTTACCGGTGATAGAAGACATTGTTTTCCTCTCCGTTCATTCCCCGAACTCACCGGGACAAATACCACTGGTGGATATCGGGGAGGGCGTACTACATAGCGGCTGCTTCGAGTCCTATGTTGTGCCAGACGACTCCACGCCGTTCATACTCGAATAGTTCTTCCACCGCGTGAGCGATGCGAGGACCAAGCATGCGTTCGAGTAGATATAGACCCAGGTCCAAACCCGAAGTGACGCCGCCAGCAGTGACTAAATTCCCATCATCAACCACGCGTGCCTGAACGGGAATGGCACCAGTGGCTCCGAGGACATCCATACCCAAATGATTTGTCACCGCGTGACGCCCTTCGAGCAGACCTGCCATCGCCAACGCAAGGGAACCCCCACAAACTGTTCCGACAAGAACTTTTGGATTATCTAACGCTCTTCTCATCAAGTCTGGCATGTCTGTCTCCATCGTCCGCGCCAGTAGGATTGGAATAGTAGCAATCTCTGGCCCATCCTCTGGTTGATTGATCGGCCCAGACGCCCCTGGCACGATGATGATGTCAGCCTTATCTGGATTCAGTTTGGCTGTTGCATGCAAGATAAGGCCACCTGAGCCGCTCACAACCTCTCGTGGTCCTTCCGCCGAGACCAATTCAACGGTCAGTGCTCCGCCAGAGGCGGCTCCCCCAGCCCACAATACTTCGTATGGAGCAATTACATCAAGGGGGTCAAACCCGTCAAATAACACAACCTGAGCATACATGCCTTTATATCCTTTCTTTAAAGTTTCGTAGTAGTCCGCCAATCCTGGATTGGTAGATCAGTGACAAGAGTTTGTCGTCTTCTCCACTATAATGTATACTCATCTCATGAAACAGTGGCGCAATTGCCATATATCAACGGATTTAAGCCATCTTATACGAATGTGGTCTCCCTGCGGTTGTCGGTTAGATGATGAAATGGTGTACGTAGAATTATGCACACAATAGCTATTCTTGTTTTGGACGGAGTAGTGGCGTTCGATATGTCCACTCCAATTGAGGTGTTCGGGCGCACTCGTTTGCCGAATGGACAAGACGCATATCGAGTGATACTTTGTGCTCCCACTGAAGAGATCGACGCAGGTATATTTACGCTACGCGTTCCCTGGCGTCTGGATAAGCTCGTTGAGGCAGATACGATTATCCTGCCCGGCCTTGCTGATCCTATGCTACCTATTCCTCATGATGTCTTTGTTGCGTTGCGAGATGCCGCGACACGTGGGACGCGGATTGCGTCGATTTGTGTTGGAGCGTTCACTCTAGCCGCTACGGGATTGTTAGATGGTCTGCGCGCAACTACGCATTGGGCTGCCGCTAGCGAGTTGGCACGACGAAACCCTCGTGTGGCTGTGGATGCAGATGTCCTCTTTATTGATAACGGGCAATTTTTGACCTCGGCTGGTGCAGCGGCAGGACTCGATCTATGTCTACATATGATACGACAGGATTACGGTTCTGCTGTGGCTGCCGACGCTGCCAGGATTTCAGTAATGCCTCTGGAGCGCGACGGTGGGCAGGCACAGTTCATCATGCATGAACCACCTACACCGGATGGAGCGACGCTTGAACCGGTGTTGCGTTGGATGGAAGAGAACGCGCACCAGGAACTGAGGCTTGAAGACATTGCGGCTCACGCGATGATGAGTACTCGCACCTTTAGCCGCCGCTTTCACGAGCAGACCAGCACTACTCCGTTACAATGGCTCAATCGCTCTCGCTTGCATAAAGCACAATGCTTGTTGGAAACCACAGACCATTCAATCGAGTGGATAGCCAGTCACGTTGGATTTGGCTCGTCAACCACCTTCCGCGACCAATTCAAGCACCTCGTTGGCATCAGTCCACAGGCATACCGACGCACATTCCAAGGGACTAAGACGGGCTGAGATGGGCGTCAGTTGGTCCTCTTGACCGACCTCATATACTAGTGATTGGTTACATATTTGAGACAATTTGCTAGAGGAGAACGCCATCATGTCTGCTCAAATAGGATATGCCGAGGTGAACGGCACGAAACTCTATTATGAGGTCGCGGGCGAAGGGCATCCCTTCACGCTTATTCACGGTGGACTGGTCGATAGACGGTTATGGGACGACCAGTTTCATGCGTTCGCGCAACACTACCGCGTCATTCGCTACGATATACGTGGCTTTGGTAATTCATCGGTTATCACACATGGCGATTTCACAATGGTCGATGACCTCTATCATTTGCTGCAATTTCTACATATCGAGAAGACCTATTTGATGGGCCTTTCATTGGGGGGCGGCATCTCAATTGATTTTACGTTAGCACATCCTGAAATGGTTGATGCCCTGATTACAGTTGGTGCTGGTGTAAGCGGCTTTGACTGGCCCGGCGGTGAGGAGGAGCAGAAGTTAATGGAAATCATAAATGCCGCCATCAAAGCTGGCGATTTTGAGAGAGTTGTCGAAATTGAGAACCGTATATGGACCGATGGACCGAACCGTACACCCGATCAGGTTGACGCGACCGTGCGAAACCGTATCCGTGAAATGAATCTACACAACTACTTGTTGCAGCCGGGAGATACACCATCTCCGCGTCCACAAGAGCAACCTGCGTATTCTCGACTTGCCGACATTTATGCACCCACACTTGTCATTGTTGGTGACGAAGATGTTGTACCAATTCAACAACTCGCCGAGACGCTTGCTACCAGTATTCCAGGCGCAAAGAAAGCCGTTATACACAACACGGCACATCATCCCAATATGGAGCAACCTGCACAATTTAACCGCATCGTGCTAGATTTTCTTGCCAGTATTGTGTAGGGACCGATTTATCGCGTCCTCTCGGCAATCCACTGCCGAGAGGACGCGATAAATCGGTCCCTACAGATATCCGCATTCTTTCATCAAATAGCATTATCGCATCCTGGTAGCGGTTGGTATGCCACCAGGACGTGATAAATTATATGTTTACCATCGACAACCACACCTCTATAACTGACATAGGGTCTTCTGGCACATAGCCACCCAAATCAGCAATATGTGGCATAACTTCTAACATTTTGTCACAAAGTTGGCGTATCAACATGACCTGTGCCTGTGGTGTTGTCGCAAGCGTTTTAATGCTGCCGTGCTGATAGCGTTGTGGTGTCCCTGCCGCCAAGCGTTTCACCTCTTGCAATGCGTAATAGGTGGAACCAAGGAAACCGTAGAGCGCGACAGTATCACCGCGTAGCATGTACTTGATACCGATGGCGGTCATGAGCCAGAAAAAGCCGATATCGCGTGACGCTTGTGTGATACGCTCTTCCAAGCTTTCCGCAACTGATGGAGGTTTCATTGGAAGACCTAGTTTGTCAAAGAGCAGATAACATTCTTCTGAGGGTATCTTTGCCGTAACCTGTGGAATGAGCACCCAATCAACCGTTGTCGCCGTCTCTCGATAAATGACATGATTATAGCAACCACCCTCACCATCGGATGGAAAGCTCGCATCCTCGCGTAGCACAAGTGGTTCACCAAATTGCTTATACAGAGTAAGGCGATCTTCACTTGTAATGCGCGTTGTTGCATTTTGTCCACAACTACAGAGTGCTTTCACATAACTATCAGCAACAACGACACGCAGATCAAAATCGCTGAAATCGTCTTCTTCGCCACGCCCAAAGCTTCCTGTAAGCCATGCCGCGACAAAACGTTCATCAGCTTGTAGAAATGCCTGGATACGCTGTAAGAGTATGTCACGGTTATGCGCGTACTGTTCGGGTGTGTAGGATTGCATAAAAATCTCCTTGTTTCGTATACCTATAAAACGTATTGACATTCACAATTGTGAAAACATGTGATACCATCTGTTATACCGTATTTTTATCGTGCTAAATACATGTAAAGTTCAGTTAATAACTTGGTAGATATTTTGTTATTTTTGTATGCTGTAGATTGTATATAAACGCAAGGGACATTTTCATGGGTAGCAATCAGGTTTTGCATGTAAACATTCCAACGCCAAAGGGCCATTTAGAAGCCATTCTCAAACCAGAGGAAGAGGGGTCACAACCGCTCTACGCTGGTCTCGTGTGTCATCCGCACCCACTTGGTGGCGGCACGATGCACAACAAGGTGGTCTTCAAGGCGGCGCAGACTCTGCAAAGTCTCAATATTCCTGCGTTGCGCTTCAACTTTCGTGGCGTTGGACACAGCACAGGAACATATGATGAGGGTCGTGGTGAGATGGACGATGTACGCTATGCCTTAGAGTTCTTGAGTCGTCGCTACCCTAGTGTTCCCGTGCTTGTCGCTGGCTTTTCCTTTGGCTCATACGTCGGTTTGCGCGTGGCTGCCAACGATGACCGCGCTCAAGCCATGATAGGGTTAGGTGTGCCAGCGAAATGGTTCGAGGGCGATACCCTGCAAGGTTGCCACAAACCTAAATTGCTCATACACGGCACACAGGACGAACTCGCCCCCTATGAGTTGGCGGTTGAATGGTTTGAACAAGTACCAGCGCCCAAAAGCATGATTGCTATCGAGGGTGCCGACCATTTCTTCCAGGGTCGCCTCGACGAAGTGCAAGCCATTATTGCGAATTTCGTGCAGACCCTCATTTTGTAAAGGTGGACATTTTTCGTAGGGACCACATTGATGGCGTCCACTGCACGAGCGAAGCAATGTGCAGTCCTCATCATGCCGTCCATCATCACGCAAGATCATGCAAGCAACTCGCCCAATGAATTGGGCGGAGGACGCCATCAATGTGGTCCCTACGACGTATCCACATTCTTTTATCAAAGAGCATCATCGGTCCCTACCAGACCTTCTTCGCAATTACATAGATGGCACAGCAGGAATATCCATGCTTAACCCGATGACCTTGAGTTTCTTTTTGAGCGATTCCTGGGCGTAGCGCGGCGATTGCCAGGGATCACCGCCAGCGGCGAGGATGTTTGGCACCTGCGTGGGATCGGGCGCGAGAGAGGCTAATGCGGTAGGCGCGTATTTTGCGATAGCATCATGCACAACTTGAGCATTCGCTGAGTCGCGCTGAATCATGTCGCGTAAGAACTTGACACCGAAGACGACGTGACGCGATTCGTCACGCGCAACCGCCGTGAAACCGCCGCGAAATGCTGGAAAGGTGTTTGTTTGTCGATAGGTCTCTAGCATGCTGCGCTGTCCCGCCAGAGCCATCATGCCCTCAATCACCACATGATACAGGGTCACGCCTTCTATCAGTTGTGCCATATGTGTAGGCTCGCGTCGAATGCGGTCGGATACATCGTTGAGCGCATCGACCAGGATGTAACGCAAGTCGGCATTCATGTTTTGGCTTACTACGGAAAGCGTCTCTTCCAGTCGTCCGTAATCAATGCCGAGTGCCTCACTAAAGAAACGCGAGAAAAACACCGTGTGACGTGCCTCATCGACCAGTTGCGTGGTGACGAATATCCGCATCTCATCATCAGGCATAGCGATGATATAGGGTGCAAGTGTGTTGGTCACACATTCCTCGCCCTTGAAAAAGGCCGACAGTCCGAAGAGGCGCATACGTTGCTCCTCTGCCGACATCGCTTGCCATTGGGCGCGGTCGGAGGCAAAGTCGATATCTTGCGCCTTCCATTGTTGTCGCTCCCAACGATAGTAGAGTTCACGGTACGTTGGGAGGTGTACAAGTCCCTCGTCGATAATATTCATCACACTATCAATCGGCGTTTGCTGTAACTGTGTGAGCGATGCGTTTTCAATAGGCATATCAATGGACATTGCGTTTCCTCAACTCTTTCTTGTCAATTTTACCAATCGCATTACGGGGTAGCGCGTTGACAAACTCTATCTCTTTTGGCGTCTTATAGTTTGCTAGCTTCTCACGACAATAGGTCATAAGTGTTTCTGCATTGACTGGAGTACGTGTGACGACGTATGCCTTGACCTCTTCACCCATGCGTTCGGAAGGGATGCCAACTACCGCCGCCTCGATCACAGCAGGATGCGTTGTCAACACTTCCTCAATATCGCGTGGATAGATGTTGAAGCCGCCGCGAATAATCAGGTCTTTTTTTCGCTCTACAATGTACAGATAGCCATCTTCATCAAAGCGTCCCATATCGCCTGTGTGTAGCCAGCCGTTACGCAACGCCTCTTTCGTCTCTTCGGGCATGTTGTAATAGCCCTTCATCACATTTGGGCCACGCGCCACGACCTCGCCTATCTCCCCCATTGGAAGAGGCTTGTCTTGCTCATCCACAACCTGTATCTCAATGCCCTCTCCTGGTTTGCCAACCGAGCCAGCCTTGCGTACCATATCGGCACCATGTCCGCTCAGGGCGGCACTGCCTTCGGAGAGGCCATAGCCCTCGCGTATCGTACAACCAAACTTTTGCTCGAAACCTTCAAGAATGTTGACTGGAAGGGGAGCTGAACCACTAACACAATATTTTAGACTACTGGTGTCATACTTCTCGGCGTCGGGCGTGTAGAGCAAGGCCACAAACATTGCTGGTACACCTGCGAAGGCCGCGATACGATGCCGCTCAATTGCCGAAAGTACGGCTGTGGTATCGAAACGGGGGTGCATTACGGCTTTTACGCCCGTAAGATAGATCACATTTAGCGCGACAATACCAAATGCGTGTGCTAATGGCAGAATAGCAAGCTGTGTATCTTCGCTTCTCTGCTCATACTCGGCCCCACGTCCACTTATTGCGTTGGAAACAAGGTTGCGATGCGTGAGCATAACCCCTTTGGGCCGCCCTGTTGTGCCTGACGTATACAGGATAACCGCAGTATCATCCTGCTCTGGCATGATACCATCGAGGTGTGTCATGTATTGCTCTTCTTTGCCCTTGCCCTTTGCTACCACGTCGGTGTACGCTAGGACCTGTGGCCCCTCTTGTGCTGGCGTAACTTCTTCCGATGAAGCGACATCGGTACTAATGATATAGCGCATTTCTGGCAATTCGGTCAGCGCACTTTGGAGGAGTGGCAATAGTAATGCGCTGGTAAAGATAGCTTTCGCGCCGGAGTTCTCGGCAATAAAGTGGACTTCTGGCCCTTTTAAAAGAGGTAAGACAGGAATGATAATGGCTCCTGCCCGTGCGATAGCCTGATAGCCAATCACGACTTCGGGACGATTGGGCATCATCATCAGTACACGGTCTCCTGGTTGTATACCGAGGGTGCGGAGACCCGCTGCGAGCTGTGTTGCCTCCTTCGCAATGTCAATGTTGGTATACTCACGTACCGTTTGCTGGTCTTCATAGAGGAATTGTGTGAAAGGACCAAAGCGAGAACAATTGTAGATAGCGAGATCATACAGGACGTGAAGGTCCTGGTCTGTCATGCGTCGCTCTTCGATCAAGGCTTGCCTCCTGCCGAGGTTGTCCAGCATTGGACAACTATTTCTTATGACGACGCCAAATGGCTCATCAGTGTACACACAACACAAGCGGGAGAAAAATCTAGTAATGTCTGTACTGTACCATGCGAACAGAACATTTATCAAGGAGAGGAGAGCGAATGAAAACAAAAACATGGCAGAGGCAATGCCTCTGCCATGTTTTTGTTTTCATTATCATAGCGATTAGAAAAAAGTGATTGTTGAGAAAAAAGAATGATTAGAACTTGTAGGTGAAGGCTTGCCATGTGCCTTCCGCATGAGTGGATGTAACGGTAAACGACCCAGTGTAGCCTTTGTCCAATGAATTGACAGGGTTTACAATAGTCTTTCCGTAACCGATGATTGCGCCCTTGTTGAATTTGATACGTATATTGTAGTTGCTATGTTTGATAATCTTGGCAGAAATAGAAAATATGGTGCCATCAGCCTGATTGAATGTACCAGTAAGCGTCTTCTTGTTCACTACAACAGTACCACTCATGCTTGTGCTGGAACTTGTGATCGAGCCAACAAATGCGGCCGTAATGACCTCTTTAGGCTCGGCGACAGGCCACGCACTCCAAAGACCAGAGCCAACCGCTTTATCCTGGTCGAAAACCTCGAAGGTGCCGACAAAATTGCCAGCCTTCATGATTTTTCCTGCACCTCTGATAACAGGTGTTCCAAGCGCATCATAGAATGTTATCGCGAGTTTGCCGTCGTCAAGCTTGCCACCTGTAGCAATCTCGGTGCCTTCGGGCAGGTGCAGATCACCACTAAAATAACCTCCTGCTCGCACCGCTTCGTTAAGACCACCCGTAATAACAGACCCCTGCGCTTGACCCGTTGTCCCTTCACCAGTGAACGCAAGATGTACTGTATGTTTGACGCCTGATGCGCTGACGGTGCTACGTGTCAGCGTCAAGAATGCCGTAGCAGCAGAGAGCGCGAGAAACACGACAACCCCTATGAGTAGAATAAATTTCTTTTTAGACATAAATTGGCCTTCCCCCTCTTAGCATAGAGTTCTTCCCTACCTAACAACAACAAGACGTGGGAAATGGGATGGTATCCCCAATATCTTGTTTTCCCTTACCTCTCTTTTTCGACGAAAGCACATTCATGCAGTAACAAGAAATGGTACAAATGCTCATTATCGGTTATTTTTGTGTCAATCGGGCAACAAGGCGTGGAACCCATGTGCGAAGATATCCCTTTTGAGATGCGGCTAACTGCTTCCCACCGTAGCGTTCCAGGTTATAGTCGTGTGTAAGCGCATCCAATAGTTCTTGCTCAGATGGCATTGTTTCCCCTGGTTGAGTCTCAGCCATTGTTTGTTTTACCACGCTGAGCAGACGTGTCTGATATTCGAGTGGTGTTTCATCAGGCTGTCGAGTGAGGCCAGGTCTACTGGTGGCGACCGCCTGCAAAAGGTCTCGATAGTGGGCACGTGCCGAATTGGGGTCGAGTGCTTCTAAGGAAGGACTTTGTGACACGGCTGCTTTCTGACGTTCCTCACGACGCGATTGCACGATTGAGCGTAACGACAAGCCCTCACGTATCTCTTCCACCTCGTCTTCTTTATGGCGAGTACGTAGTCTCCGCAACAGTACACGTACAACGAAAAAAAGTGCAATTAGTGCTAGCGATAACAAGACAACGCGACCAGCGGCAAGTGCTTCCGGTGAAAAGTGTTGTGGTTGACCAAGAGGAGGAATGGGCGGTGGCGGTGGTGGTGGCGAGGAGGCTACATTGGGGTGCCCAACATGGAGAAGGCTTATCAGGTATGCAAAGACAAAACTTATTCCATACAAAATTGGTGTAATTATATAGGCGATGAGTGTGATAAGCCAGAGCAGAATTGTACTTATTACAGCCCATAAGATACCTGCCACAAGAATGACACTTTGAAAAGAGAAGGCTTCGAGGGCAAGTACCGCGATGACTACGGCTAACCAGAACGCCGTGAGCACAATCAACCAATTTCGTGTCGAGCCGACCATTGAATTATCGGGTGCGTAACGTGCTACGTCATGTCGAAGCAGGGCAATACGGTTGAACGAGAGTCCAAGCAGTCCACTTAAAAAGAAAATGGGAAGTGCCTGAGCAAGCGCGGTAAAAAGTGTACTGTAGTCTACGTCAGAATAGGATGTGCTTGTACTAAGATAGAATACGGAGAAAACTAAGATAATGAGCAAGACCGCAAAGCCAATTCTAAACGATATGACGAGTTGCTCGTCATCCAGGCTTGTTAATTGCCGTATGCCACGCCACCAGCACCAGAGAACAAGGGCCGACGAGAAAATTAGCGATAGTATGCTTCGTACCAATAATATAGGAGTACCAATAACGAGTCCACCAGCAAGCAAAAGACCAAGCACATCCAGGAGCCGTTGATTATTTTCACTTATATCATTATGCCGCACATATGCATGCACCCCCATTGCCCACCAACGTAACCCTAGAATGAGCAAGATGACGCTAATTTCGTTGAGAAAGGGAGTACCTGCTGCACCACTCGCATATACGGGCGAGGTAAAGACCAGCACCACAAACACGGGTTGTGCCTCCATAATGCTTGTGATGATAGGAAGAGCAAGTAGCTCAATCCAGTTTGAGCGTAGTTGTGCTTGTACCCAATGTCTCATTCTTCGCGGTGCTAACGGTTGCAACGAGTTCATGCCATTTCTCACTTCCGCCCAGGTAGTACACGGGCAGGTTGTACGTTTCAAGAGAAGTCTTTGCGGCCCGATGTCCAAGCAGTGCAAGGTAGACAACGGCACCTCTGCTGCGTAGTTCCTCTAACTGCTCAATCGTGTCATCTGTCAATGACGATGTTGCGCTAACGAGAACAATAGTGGTACCCGTTGGAAACATGTTTTCTTCGATTGCAAGCAAGCGTTCGATGCGCGTCGTATAGCGTGGTGCAAGTTGTGCTAATGTCGAAAGTATTTGCTCATACTGTCCATAGTCGCGCGAGTAGGGAATGCTTATGCCTGTAGACGATACGTCCATAGATGGCAGCGTATCAAACTGAATGTCGGGCGTATCTTGTACTTTATTAGAAAATGCCACCGTTTTTTTCTGTTTGGTAGTCGGTAGTGCGACCGCGCTATTCGTTAGCAAGCCCACGCTATAGCCCTCTTCGAGTCCCCATACGGCAAGCGATGCTGCCACCGTAATTGCTAACTCCTGAATATCTTGGTCGGCACCTTTCCATATATCCGAATAATTCCATACATCGAGTAGTATAAGTAGGCGACGTAAACTGCTCGGCTCGTACACCTTGCTCTGTAACATACCAGTGTGCGCGGTTGCTTTCCAATGAATACGACGTGGCTCGTCGCCAAATTGATAGTCGCGTACACCGGCAATCTGTAGTGGGTCCTCCAACAAGCGATGTTGTGATGCATAGTCGCCAAAAGGATGAATTGAGGCCAGCCCTAATGTTTCGAGTGGTGCGACCAATGGATAAATCAGCAAGCGTTCAGCAATAGGAAGTGTGATATCGGTTTCGAGCCAGCCAAAGGGGTCGCTACTCCGCAGGCGTATCGGCCCAAAGGTGTGCAAGCCACGCGAAAGACCGCGCATACGATAGCGGCGCGTCACCCGCTGTAAAGGCCATAAGAGCCATGTTGTTGTGAGCATGTCCTGGTTGACACGTTGCAAACGCAGGTTTTGCTTTTTCAGCACGGTGAGTGCGGGCGTAATCGCGTCCTCAACGCCAAGCCATGATAAGGGAAGCAACTTGCGATTTTCGATACTTATTGAAAGCGTCACCTCTTCACCAAAAAACAGGTGTTGTTGATCTACCTCTTGTCGCACCGTGAGATGACGCAAGCCATAGCGATACCACACTTCTGGTACAAGCGCGATCAGTACGGTGAAGAGTGTCGCGGCGAATACAAGCGGTTGGCGCGTCACAATGCCCACCAACAACAGGAAGAGGGATAAGTAGTACCAGGGACGACGCTGATAAAGCACTTGCCTGTCTATGCTTGTAGGGATGTCATCGGTGTTCATCTCGCCAATTAGCCTTTGCCTATTGCAGGTGCAATCTTCTCTACGGGAACGGGAACCGCACGAATAATATTTTCCATAAGTTCCAGGCTGCGTTTGCCTCGCATTCGCGTCCGTGTCGTTGTGAGTAGCCGATGGGCTAGGACGCGTGGCGCGAGATACTTCACGTCATCAGGTTGCACATAATCGCGTCCCTGTATCGCTGCATACGCTTCACACGCACGATACAAGGCCAACGTTCCACGTGGACTAATGCCAATCTGTATCGCTGGATTGTTGCGCGTGGCACGGACTATAGCAATCAAATAGCGTTCTACGGCAGGTTGCCAGCGTACAACACGAATGGCACGTTGCAGTTCGATAATCTGTTCTGCATTAATGACGGGTTGTAGGGTATCAAGTGGGTCATCGGTTTTGAAACGATGCAGAATATCCTGCTCCTCGTCTTCTGTTGGATAGCCAATCTGGACGTTGAGCAGGAAGCGGTCAAGCTGCGCCTCTGGTAAGGGAAAGGTGCCTTCTAGTTCGAGCGGATTTTGTGTTGCTAGCACAAGAAAGGGTTTTGGTAATACCAACGTATCACGGTCAATCGTCACCTGTCGCTCCGCCATTGCTTCGAGCAGTGCGGATTGTGTACGTGGCGTGGTACGATTGACCTCATCAACAAGCAGTATTTGTGCGAACAACGGCCCCTGCCGAAACACAAACTCGCTTTTACGCTGGTCAAAATAGCTTACACCAATAATATCGCTCGGCAGTAAATCGGGTGTTCCCTGCACGCGCTGAAAGCTTGCGCCTAGCGAACGGGCCAACGCTTTTGCCATCACCGTTTTGCCCATCCCTGGCACATCCTCAAGCAAGACATGCCCATCGCTGAGCAGGGCAACCAATAGTAGAGTAATGATATCGCTCTTGCCAATAATCATCCGAGCCACATTGTCTCGAATAGTGTTCGCAACGCTCTGCACCGAGGCTAACGAGGGAGAAGTACTGTCGGTATTCATTGTACGATGCTCTCCAATTCTCTAGGAAAGAGTAAAAAGATGTTATCCTTACTATACACGATTTATGTTGGGATAATTTCGTAGGGACCACATTGATGGCGTCCTCTGCACGAGCGAAGCAATGTGCAGCCCTCTTGCGCGAGGTTATATAAGGAACTCGCCCAATGAATTGGGCTTGGACGCCATCAATGTGGTCCCTACGAAATTCATTGAAGATTGGTAAAACACTTATGGCTGCTATCACGCTACCTACCGACCTGATTGTTCGTCCAGCACAGAGGAACGATGCTCAGGTCATCGCAGACATCAACGCCGAACAAGAACGCGCCTGGACGGGCACAAGCGAGAGTACTGTGAGTGACGTGCTTGAGCTTTGGGATACCGAACATACTGTTCTTGCTACCGATACCCTCGTCATCACTACCCAAAATGGCGAACTCGTCGGTTATACAGGGGTCGTCACTACAACGCGTGGGATTATGCTCGATGTCCACACGACGGTACAAAGTGCCTATCAAGACCAAGCTATCCTTCTGGCATATCTTCATCAGTTCGCCGAGGAACGCGCCCAAGCTCTTTGCACGAACGACCCTGCATTACCTCGTCAGCTTTACACATGGAGTTTCACGCCTACCACAAGGCATACGCTTGAGCAACGGGGTTATACCATTGAGAGTAGCGATTCTCGCATGGAAATCACCTTCAAGGAGCCACCTGCACCTCCCACATCACTACAGGATATTACCGTGCGTCCCTTCATTAAAGGGCAAGAGGAACGGGCTGTGTACGATGTGATTGCCGAAGCCTTTCCCGATATCGACGGAAAGCCCTATCGTCCTTTTGATGAATGGTACGAACATATGTTTGAAAAGAGCACGAGTTTCGACCCTTCTATGCTCTATGTTGCCCTCGCGGAGAAGCAGATTGTTGGTACTATTCTTTGTCGCATCTATCCAGAGAACCATGATGGCTACATCTGGCAGCTTGCCGTTCGACGCGCATGGCGCAAACATGGTATCGCGAGACAGCTCTTGTTTACCGTCTTCGCTGAATTCTACCGACGCGGCATGCATCATGTGGAGTTGAGCGTCGATACCGAGAACTCAACAGGTGCTCATCAACTGTACACGAACGTCGGCATGACGAAACGTATACAGGTTGACGAAATGGTTAAGATGCTGTAGCTTCGTTCATTAGATAATAGATAGAGAATAGGGGAGGGTGGCTATCGGCATCGCCGATAGCCACCCTCCCCTATTCTTACACTTCCCCATACACAATCTTCCCACCTAATATGGTCGCTTGCACACCGTTTTCGGCTATTTTCTCCTGGGGCACATGCAGAATATCCTCACGCAGTACAACGGCGTCTCCTAGTTTTCCTACACTCAATGAGCCTTTGCGCTGCTCTTCGGCACCTGCATAGGCCGCGCCAAGTGTATAGCCCCAAAGAGCATCGGCAATGTTCAATGCCTGATCGGGCAACCACGACGGACGTTGTAGGCCTGGGTCTCGGCGTAAGGTAGCGGCATAGAGAATATCCAATGGGTCAAAGCGTTCGACGGGGGCGTCCGACCCCATCGCTATGGGAATACCGAGGTCGTGCATGGTGCGATAGGCGTAGGCGTGGCGAGAGCGTTTGCCCCAATAGCGTTCAGCAATGTCGCGGTCAGCAACGGCATGAAATGGTTGTATCGAGGCAATTACACCGAGACGGCGCATGCGTTGCAGGTCTTCTGGTGCGATGAGCTGCACATGCTCCAAACGATAACGCAAGCCCGAATGCACATCTTCGGGTGTCCCTTGCTCCGCTATCAACATTTGAGCACGTTCAATTGAATTCAACGCAACTCTTGCCGCGCGGTCGCCAATCGCGTGAATTGCGATGGTCAGGCCCATCTCAGTTGCATCGTTGACGGTATCCATCATCTCCTGCTCAGGAATGGTTAGCATACCGAAGTTGCCAGGGCTTCCTTCAAAGCTTTCAAGCATGGCAGCGGTCTGCGAACCAAGCGTCCCATCGGCGAATATCTTGATACCACCTATGCGTAGCAAGTCGTTCTCTTCATTATTGATGCCCTGTGTGCGGAGTTGTGGCAGCATTTGACGCGGTAAAATCATCTGCACTCGTACTCCAAGCTTGCCTTCATCGCGTAAATTCCGAAATAGGGTAAGCGAGGTGTCGCCTTCGATATCGTGAATAGTGGTAATACCACTTTGCTGCAATTGAGCCATCGTGCGCTCTATCAGTGTGCGGTTCAGCGTCGGGTCGGAAGAGTCAATCACGTTAAAGACGAGGCTTGTGGCACCCTCTTCCTGTAGCACTCCTGTTGGCTCGCCTGACCCATCGCGTAAAATATTGCCCGTTTCAGGTTGTGCTGTTTCGCGTGTAATACCTGCTCGCTGCAAGGCAAGCGAATTAACCCACAACAGGTGTCCATCCTTGCTTGATAGAGCAACGGGATGAGTAGGCGCGGCAGCATCGAGAGACGCTTTAGAAGGAAAACTCGTGTCTGTCCAGAGGTTGCGATCCCATTGTCCTCCCTGTATCCAATGACCGCTCGGTGTTTGATTTGCGCGTTCGCGTACAAGTTCCGCTACTTCAGCCTCGCTTGTCGCGTTTCGAGCATCAATGCGGTTCTGCATCTGCGCGGTGTGCAACAGGTGAATATGTGCATCAATAAACCCTGGCAATACCGTTTTGCCTTTAAGGTCCAGGATATGCGTATGTTGTCCCCCAAAGCGCCGCACCTCATCATTCGTGCCGACCGCCCGAATACGCCCTGTACTATCGTCGATAGCCATAGCCTGAGCGCGTGGTAGCGTGGCGTCCATCGTGTATATATTACCATTCAGGTACAAAATGGTGGTCATGAATAGTATCCTTTCTCTCGCAAGTACGGTTGTTTCGGTAATATCTCTGTCGCTACTATATCATGATATTTTGGGTAGAAGTTTACCAAACAAGATGTGATGGTTTTCGTAGGGAGGGACCCGATTATGCTGTTGAACGAATTGGTACGGATCTCTGTAGGGACCGATTGATCGCGTCCTCGTACCCAATGGTAAGGTCGGCATTGATTGAACCATTTTCCAGGCCCCCGTTCTTGGTCAATGGGGTACGAGGACGCGATCAATCGGTCTCTACACTGTTCCTTACAGGCAAATAATGTTCTATAATAGCAAACGGATACATATAACAATAAGAAGGAGTATAGCATTATGGCATCGACCACAACAAAAATTAAAGACACTATTACACGCACAATTACAGGGGAGCCAGCGCAGTGGCGTTGGTATCATGGCCTCGCTTTCTATGCTGTCGTACAATTGCTCACTTTTGGACTGGCTGGTCTGACCAGTATTATCAGTGGCAACAAGGGTGAGACGCTACGTGACAATGTGTTTGGCAATGTTTCGTATTTTAGTTCGTTGAAGCAGTCCATCTTCACACCGCCTTCGTGGGCCTTTGGGCCAGCATGGACGATCAACAATTTCTTCGCCATCTGGGGCGCGTTAGCGGTGCTTAACAAACCAAAGGGCACACCGGGGCGCACTGAATACCTCGCATTACAGGGTGCGACATGGCTCAATTTCGTCATCTTTAACGCGGCCTATTTCAGTCTACGTTCACCGATTAACGCACTTGTGCTGACATTCGTCTTTGCTGGCCTGACGGTTTCGAGCGTGTTTGTCGCCATCTTCCGTCTTAAAGACACAAAGGTCGCACTCTCACTTGCTACGCTGCTTGTCTGGTTGACCGTGGCAGCTACCGCCGCTACCGCACAGGCTCTCTGGAACCGTGATGATCTGTATAATGTAGGACCGTTTACAGAACCCGTACCATCACTGGTTGCTCACCGAGACTAAGTGAGCAGGTGAGGCGCGGGTGCTGTCTCTCATAAAGAGGATTTTGATAGAATGAACGTCTCATTAGCGGAAAGACTCCGCTTCACTCGCGCTTTACGCTCACGTCCGTTTGCAATGGTCTGGATCGGACAGACCATCTCCAACCTAGGCGATGGTATTTTTTCTATCGCCATTGCTTGGCAGGTGCTCTTGATGACACATTCAGGGCTTGCAATGGGAACCGTGCTAATCGCGGCTATGATTCCGCGTCTGGTGTTTGTGCTGATTGGTGGAGTGGCATCTGATCGTCTGCCTCGCCGCCTGATTATTCTCTGGTCGGATGGTGGACGTGGAGCGATAGTGCTGCTTATCAGCATCATGGGTTTTCTGGGTCTACTGCAATTCTGGCATCTTGTCATTGAAGCGTTCGTATTTGGCATTGTCGATGGCTTTTTCAATCCAGCGGTGATGGCGATTACGCCCGACCTGGTTGAGAAAGAAGATTTAGCTTCGGCAAACGCGCTTGGTTCGCTTGGGGGTACCTTGGCGCAGTTCCTCGGTCCAATGCTTGGTGCTGGCCTGATTGCCCTTATTTCGCCGATGGGCGCGTTTCTGGCTAACGCGGTTAGCTTCTTTATTTCGGTAGCATTTCTGCTGTCCTTTCGCCTTCCAGAGCGGCATGTGACACCGACATTGGATGTTGTGCAGCCAGAAATTCAAGGGGAGATTCAGGGAACTCTGCTTGCGGCGGTGCCAGAAGAGAAGCCTGTACGCGGTCTGCGTGGTGTGCTCGCCGATATTCGAGAAGGATTTGTCTATGTGCGGCAGTCGCGCTGGCTTTGGGTGACAACTATAAGTGCGGCCTTTGGTAATATTGGCTTTATGGCAACACTCGCGGTAGCTATGCCGAAACTGGTTCACGATGTCTATGGTCAAGGAGCTTGGCTGCTTGGACTCATCGAGGCAACAGGAGCGATTGGTTCAGTGTTGGCTCTCCTGCTGGTTGGACGCGCCACACAAATGAAGAAGCGAGGGCTGCTGTCCTATCTCTCGCTTACGCTGAGTTGTATTGGCATTCTGATATTTGGTCTGCCATTTCCACGTAGTGCTGCCGTATTCATCGCACCACTCGCCAGTATTCTCGTCGGCTTTGGGCTAGCCGCCTTCAATACTATCTTCTTCACCGTTCTACACGAAACCATTCCAAGCGATAAATTAGGACGCGTCATCAGCATTGACACGCTCGGCTCGTTCGCTATGATTCCCGTTGGAGAATTGATAGGGGGCATCATGACTGATCGTGTCGGTCCCGCGCTCGTCTTTATCGTCTTCGGGATTATTAATCTCATCAACGTGTTGCTTCCTCTGCTCGTCCATGATGTACGTGCATTGGAATAACGACAAAATGCGAAACGAGGGAAACGCTCCCACAAGCAGCCTAATTGTGTTATAATAGGTTCCGACTATTCATATACATATATGTAGCTATCAGCGCGATAGGAAAGGGTGGAGGGGCGATTATGAAACCGCTTGTTGCCATCGTGGGACGACCAAACGTCGGTAAATCCACATTTTTTAACCGTATGCTCGGCGATAGAATCGCTATTGTTGAAGATTTGCCGGGGACGACACGTGACCGTCTCTATGGCGATACCGATTGGAATGGGCGCACGTTCACGCTCATTGATACAGGCGGTCTCGAATTTGGCTCCGATATTCCCGTTGGTCAGGTTGGACTTACTGGACAGCCCGGCGACCTGATGGACCATGTACAGGCTCAGGCCGAGCTTGCCATCGAAGAGGCAGACGTGATCGTGTTCATGGTCGATGCACGTTCAGGCATCACCGCCGCCGATGAAGAGGTGGCGGACGTATTGCGTCGCACCAAAAAGCCGATTATCATTGCCGCGAACAAAGCCGACAACGCAAATCGACGTATGGATGCCGTCGAGTTTTATAACTTGGGCCTCGGCGAACCCATTGTGCTCTCCTCTATTCAAGGTGTTGGTACAGGCGATGTGCTTGACCGTATCGTTGAAGAACTGCCTGAAGACAACACCGATCAGGAAGAGAGCGATGAAGAGGACGAGACACCACGTATCGCTATCGTGGGTCGTCCAAACGTTGGCAAGTCCTCACTGCTCAATGCCATTGTGGGCGTAGATCGTGCCATCGTCAGCGATATGCCTGGTACGACGCGTGATGCCATCGACTCAGAAATAGAGTTTCAGGGTCGTAAACTCGTTTTGATTGATACCGCAGGTATTCGTCGTCGTGGACGTGTCGGTCCTGGCATCGAGAAATATAGCGTGTTGCGTTCGAGCCGTGCCATCGAGCGTTGTGATGTCGCACTGCTTCTCATTGACGCCAGCGAAGGTATCGCGGCACAAGATATGCATATCGCGGGTGAAGTCGCGGACGCAGCAAAGGGCGTCGTCATCGTCATCAACAAATGGGACCTCGCGCAAGAGCAGCGTCGTGCCGAACGCGACGAGGACATCTTGCCACATCCTGATGATGAGATTGAAACGGCTGAGCAGTATCGTAAACTTGTGCAGGAAGAGTTCAAGTTTATGCCATATGCACCCGTTATCTTTGCATCGGCGAAAACGGGCTATCACACACAATCTATTCTTGAAACCGTTGTTCACATCGCCGAGATGCGCTTTCTGCGTGTCCCAACATCGAGACTGAACGAGGTGGTACAGGACGCGGTACGGCGGCACCATCCCGCCATCATTCGCAATAAGCCACTCAAGGTCTATTATGCGACGCAGACGCGAGTCAATCCGCCCACGTTCACCTTCTTCATCAACGATGTGCAAGCCATGCACTTCTCCTACGAACGTTACCTGGAAAACCGTTTAAGAGAGGCATTTGACTTTAGGGGAACCGGTATTCGTTTGCAGTTCAGACCTCGCTCCTCGAAGGAAGAGAAATAACCGTAGGGACTGATGCTGCTGTTGAACAAATTGGGACTGATCTCTGTAGGGACCAATTCATCGCGTCCTCGTTTGAGGGTAATTGCCACGAGGACGCGATGAATCGGTCCCTACAACGGATGTATCCGCATTCTTTCATCAAACAGCATTATCACTTCCCCCACTCAGCGTGAATTGAGGAACAAAGTAACGTTTTTCCTCTAAGCTGGCTTTACAGGACATTCTATACCTCTTAAACTGTTTCTACAGGCTGCTTCACAAGGAAAACGTTACTTTGTTCCTTTGCTTCCCTCTTTAAAACATTATATTTTTTTACTGGCTCATGCAACCTTCGTTTAACCAGAAGTATTCGTACCACAAAAATATATCCACCTCCTAATCTCCACTGCATATGGCGTTTACCTCATGATGTTATAGATAAGAGATACTAATAACCACAAAGAATTAAACCGAATGTCGTGTGTTCAAGACTTTGGTGTCTTGAGGAGATGAATATGTTTTTACGCAAGTTAGGTCCCCTTATGTCTATCCTGCTAGGGTGTCTTTTAGCAATTCTTTCAGGTGCTTACACTCTGCTGACAGCATCTACAGCGTCGGCGGCTACGGTCTCGGTCTCGACGAATTGTCCGGCACCTGGAACTGGACGTGCGGCTTTCTTGCCACCACTTGCGTTGGGGCAAGATCCGCACCAAACGCTGGTGTATAGCTCAAGTCAGTACGATACAAATACTGGTGGAACTACTTTTAGCAACTTGAAACGCTATGATGTAACAACAAAGCACACGACGACTCTTTTTACACAGAGTCAACGCCAAATCGCCGCTCCACAAGTTTCAGCCGATGGACAGTGGATACTCTTCTCATCCATCCAGTACAGCCAGAATAGTAAGACAACTACAAATAGTCAATTGCAACTGATACGTGTGGACGGCCAATACTTGCAAACATTGTATTGTGTGACCGGGGAAGCATTGACCGAGGTTCAGTGGTCTACAGACCAGAAGCTTATCGCCTTTCTTCGAACGAGCAATAGTAGTAGAGCAACCGCGCTAGACCTGCTTAATACCCACACAGGCGCGGTACAGAGAGAGTTGACGACTTCTAACACAGCACCCGTTAACCTGAGCACATGGTTGGACACGCAGCACATCTACCTGACGAATATCCAGACGGACGCAGCTCCTGACACCATTTACTTGCTTGATATTCGTAAGGGTGCAAATCAGCATACAAGCGACCTCGTTACGGTTTTCCATAACTCCGCATTGAGTAGTTTCGATAGCAGTTACAATAGTAAGAATTTGTATACCAGTATATGTGCTTGTGGCTATGTTAATTCAGGTCCAAGCACGATTTCTGTAGAACCGACCTCTGGTGGTCATAGCAAAACCGTTTATGCTAGTGCGAAGTATGCGATAAGACAGGTACGAGCGGTGACACCTACGACATTGCTTTTCGTCATCCTCAATACCTCAGTTGGCGGCTCTACAGCCGATACAAGTCACAATGGCCTGTGGGAAATCCGCACTGATGGTACAGGACTCACACGTCTCACAAAGGGCAATGCAGTACTTACTGGTGCGTCGCAATTCCCGTGGTCTAACGTCTCTCGCAATCACAGCCTCTATGCCTTGCAGGTGTACAGCAACCAGCCGCAAGTACTGGTCGTAGGTTCGCTCAGCGGCGGCACACCCACAACTATTGCAACCGTCCCTAACCAACAAACATTGTTAGAGAATATCGGCTGGACGATGATGTAACGTAAGATGTGTGCATTACATCAATCATGCACACATAACAAAAGTCTCGAAACTTTAACCTCTGAATAATGACTGGTTAACACTTTCGGGTTACACTCAAAGTAAGCACATTCCCAGACAGATAAAGTTAGACGCAGGGTTGCATGAAGTGGGTGTCTCTGAACGCAAATACATTCTCTCAGAGCCTCCGCTCGTATCCTCCGTTTACCACTCACATACATGGCGGTCACTTTCTCGACGGTCATGCCTCAAGCCGCGACACTTCTAGTAGGTGCTCGTGCATGCTGGGGCGAGAGGTACACTCCGAGCCTCTCGCTCTTCGGGGAAAATAAAAATAACAACAGAGTGCCTCTATAGGCGACGCTCGTCGCCTATAGAGGCACTCTGTTGTTATTTCTTGATGAAATCCAGGGCGGCACGCGTCAATACTTCGACGGCTGTGGGTAGAGCATCCTCATCGACGTTAAAGCGAGGATGATGGTGAGGGTAATCCGTCTCTTTTTCCTTGTTGCCCGAACCAACGATAAAGTAGCAACCGGGGACAGCGTTCAGGAAGACGCCCATGTCATCGCTGCCAGCGGTCATCACGTCTTCGCTGGTATCAACATTGTTTTCACCAACGGTAGCAACTGCCGCGTTACGTACCAGTTCCGTCATTGCGGGGTCATTGATACACGGAGGGCAACCGTCAAAGTGTTCAATTTCGCATGTTGCACCAAGCGATGTGGCGATGCCTTTTGTGACTTCATCGATACGTTGCAGTAGTTTCGCGCGATGCTCGACGGTGTAGGCTCTCATCGTTCCCTGTAGTACGGCTGTTTCGGGGATGATGTTGAAGGCGGTACCAGCGTGAATAGTGCCGATGGTGATAACGGCAGGGCTGAACGGCGAAGTCTCGCGGCTAATCAGGGTTTGTAGTGCGGTTATGATGTAGGCTGAGGCCACAATAGGGTCAATTGCACCATTTGGCATGGCGGCATGTCCACCCTTGCCTCGAACCGTCAGAACAAACCTGTCTGCACTGGCGAAGACGGTACCAGCACGAACGCCCACCATTCCCATTGGATGATTGCTGATGAGGTGTAAGCCGATGATGCCATCAACGCCTTGTAACGCGCCTTCTTTCAGCATTGGCTCGGCCCCACCGATCTGCTCCTCGGCTGGCTGAAAAATAAATTTGACATTGCCTGTCAGTTCATTTCGGCGTTGACTCAGAATGTCGGCAACGGTGAGCAGAATTGAGGTATGTCCATCATGTCCACACGCATGCATCTTGCCATCCGTTTGCGAACGATATGCAACCTTGTTCATTTCATGAATGGGCAACGCATCCATATCCGCACGAAGCGCAATCGTTTTCGCGTCTCCAGTACTCGCCGCACCACCGCGTAAGAGGCCGACAACACCCGTTTTAGCGACGCCTGTCTGCACCTCTAAGCCTAGCGAACGTAGGCGTTGTGCGACGATACCGGAGGTACGTACCTCTTCAAATGCTAATTCGGGATGTTCGTGTAGGTCACGCCGCATCGCCACAAGGTCTGGTACGCGCTCATCTATTTCGGCTTTCAAATGGTCAGGATTAGCTATGGACATGGTTCCTCCTCTAGGTTATGAGATACACAATGTCCTATCATAGTACCATTTTGGGTGCGATACATCCTGGATATCTCTGTAGGGACCGCATTTATGACGTCCATGCCCAATTCATTGGGCGAGTTCCCTTGTGTCAAGACCTCGCCCAATCATTGATGCAAGAGGACTGCACATTGCTTCGCTCGTGCAGCGGACGCCATAAATGTGGTCCCTACGACATCCTTCACCTCAAGGGTAGGAGACCATTACAAATGGCGTATCCGCGTTCATTACGTGTATTGTAGCCCATGCTCAATAGCGTATTGTACGCTTTTCATTGTGACCTCTTCGCTATAGAATGTGGCATGCGATTTCGCGTCTGATGAGAGGCCATCGCCAGCAGTTGTGAGCGACCAGATATGCGATGTCTGGTACTTATTCAGGTATGCGAACGTGGTTTGCACCTCTGGCAATGTATAGGGTATTTTGTCGGTAAAGTAACGTTGCATACCAAGAATGGGCGTATCAGCCTCGTCTTCCAAAATTCCTGATACGAGGTAGAGCAGCGAAAGCGGATAGACACCGGGGATAAGCGCGTCCTTCTGTTCCAACTCGTCGCTCATGGCAAAGATGCGAACGGCATGGATACGCGATTGATAGGTTTTGAGCGTGTCGGAGAACTGCTTATAGCTATTGGCCGGAGCCAACAGAATTACATCAAACGTCACATTTGAAGGAAGAATAGGATGAACATGCTGCAAAAATTCACAGATATAGGTACCTCCTGCACTATGACCTACAAGCGTGATATGCATATTCGGGTTGTTCTCACAGTGCGTCTTGAGGCCTTGCAGAAATGCTGTACCTGCGTCGGCTTTAGCAGACCCGAAGGTATCATGCGCCTCCCTTTTGATGCCGTCCCACACCTCTTTCCCTATCTTGCCAATGAAAAACTCACGCAGTATCTCCTCGACAATTGTAGGATAGAGGCCATGATCGCGGCGATGCGCGAAACGGTCAATTACCCGCTTTAGCACAGTAATGCAGCGTCCAATGATGAAAAAGTTCGCGACGTTCTCAATATCTTTCAGTGCAACATCCCGTATCTCCGACAGAAAATGCTCAATAAATGCAAGTGAGAATGGTGGTGTCGCTACGGCTTGCGTGGTACCGTCCGTACTTTTGCCTTTTAGGGTTGCTGGCGTGTATTTCACCACGAGGTCCTGTGCATGCTGCTTGAGCACGGGGTCGTTGTGCATCAGGTGGTCACGAAACACTTTTTCTTCACCTTTGTGTAACCGTGCATCCTCTGGTAACGCCGTTAAATCAACGTCAGAATATGGTTCTTGCCCGTCCTTTGGATTTTGTAATTCCTGCAACACCTCTTGCTTATCCGGCAGGTCAAGCCAGCGATCAATCGCACCGCCGTTTGTTGCATCGACCTTCCCCTTTACAAATTGTGTCACGCGCAGTAATACTTGCTGAAAAAACGGGTCATTGAAAACTTGACTGATATTTGGGCAAATCGCATCGAGAAATGTTTTCTCCGAAAGTACATCAAAAAGGGCGGTTTGCCACAAAAAAAATATCTCGTATGCAGGAACGTTTGCGTAGCGTTTCGCAATATCTTCTGCGGCCAGCATGCCCGACTCAAAGTCTACAAGTCCGCCATGAAAGTGCAATACTACCCTATCGCGGTTCGCATCGGTCGCTAATGTCGCAAAAAGATGGTCTAGGTCGGCCTGTGTTGTTGCGTGCGGACTACCCGACGTATCAAATGTGCCTTGTCTACTGACAAGATAATGATCTTTACTGAGTGTCATAGTGCTCTATCCTTCTCTACATGTACTGGTACTTCCCTATATTACAAGATAGACGTTAAAGTAATGTAATTTTCGCAAACGACATTGAACGCAAGAAACGGATAGTATCGTACAGCGTTTTGTTTTATGATGATGGTGTGAAAAATAAAGTAGAAGGGAACAACAACATGAACGAGACGTATTGGGACGCGGTTCTGGCAAAAGATGATCGGACGGATGGCAAGTTTGTCTACGCGGTGCGCTCGACAGGCATCTATTGCAAGCCTTCCTGTCCCTCGCGCCGTCCAAAGCGTGAGAATGTTGCCTTCTTTCCCTCCATACAGGAGGCAGAAGAAGCTGGCTTTCGTCCTTGTCTACGCTGTAGGCCAGATGAGATACACACGGATGCAACGGTGTTGATACAAAATGTATGTCGCTATATCGAGACTCATAGCGAAGAGACGTTGACACTGGCTCAACTGGGAGAGCAAATGCATATCAGCCCCTTTCATCTGCAACGGCTCTTCAAGCGTGTGATAGGCGTCACACCGCGTCAGTACATCCAAACGCAACGTATAGCACACTTAAAGACACATATAAAGGAGGGTGAAGCGGTGACACACGCACTCTACGATGTTGGGTATGGCTCAAGCAGCCGCCTCTACGAACAAGCACCTATTCATCTTGGGATGACTCCGACAACCTATCGCAACGGTGGCAAAGATATGAGCATACGCTACACGCTTGTGGATTGCCCACTAGGACGTTTGCTTGTGGCAACAACCGAGCGCGGCATTTGCGCGGTAGAACTTGGTGATACCGATGCAGCCCTTGAAGCAACTCTGCATAAAGAATATCCAGCCGCGCACATTCAGCATGATAGCCAGCTCCTCGACCGGGAGGTACAGCTTATTCTTCGCCACCTCAATGGTCAGCAGCAGTACCTTAATCTGCCGTTGGATATCCAGGCGACCGCGTTTCAGTGTCGTGTCTGGCAGGAGTTACGCACCATCCCTTATGGTGAGACGCGCTCATATAGTGAAGTTGCTGTTGCACTCGGCGATGCAAACAAGGCGCGAGCTGTAGCTCAAGCGTGTGCGGCTAATCCTGTCGCCCTGATCGTCCCATGTCATCGCGTGGTACGAGAAGATGGCAGCTTTGGCGGCTATCGTTGGGGCAGCGAGCGCAAACATCGCCTGTTGACACAGGAGGGGAGCCAAGTCGAGGCGTAACAACTACGTTTGGCTGTAGGCATTACAAGAAACACATGCTACGCTTAGCAGGTGATACATCAGACCCGTAAAGATGTTTGTTCTTTCCGAAACATTTTTCCCATTATACAGAACGAAGGATAGCATGAGTGACACATATCAAACACAAACACACACTATACAAGAACAACCTGTAGAGACTGATGTATCACGTCCCGTTGCTATCCTACCCAAACCAAAAGGGAACCGCTGGGGTGTCTTGTTGTCCCTCTTCATGCTCTATATCGTTTGGGGTTCGACGTACTTAGGAATGCGTTTCGCGTTAGAAAGTTTTCCACCGTTCTTGATGGCAGGTATACGCTTCATCATTGCTGGTACCATTCTTTATACATTTCTCCGTGTGCGCGGTGTAGCTGCACCGACACGCCCACAGATACTCGGTTCGACCATCATCGGTATTCTCTTGTTGGCAGGGGGCAATGGTGGTGTTTCGTTCGCGGAGCAATGGGTCTCATCGGGACTGGCGGCGGTTGGAATTGCGGCGGTGCCATTATGGGCAGCGTTGTTTATTGGACTAATGGGACGCTGGCCCAAACGTATCGAGTGGGTTGGTCTTGGCTTAGGCTTTATAGGCGTGATTTTCCTCAATCTTGAGAATGGAGTATGGGCAAATCCGATTGGTGCCATTGCGTTGTTGCTCGCACCGATGTGCTGGGCACTCGGTTCCGCGCTAAGTTCACGCGTCTCACTACCTCCTGGCTTGATGGCGAGTGCTACACAAATGCTTATTGGTGGGACATTCTTGCTTGTACTTGGCCTACTGTTGGGGGAACGTATTCATAGCGTTCCAACGGCGAACGCGGTGTGGGCCATGCTCTTCCTGATTTTCTTTGGTTCGCTTGTCGCCTTTAGTGCTTATGGCTATCTCTTACGCAATGTGCGACCCGCCCTCGCTACAAGCTATGCCTATGTCAATCCTGCCGTTGCCGTTGGTCTTGGCGTGCTGTTCGCAGGTGAACACATTACGCTCATAGGGGTGCTAGCAATGGTGGTTATTCTCGTCGGCGTCGGTCTGGTGTCATTAGGCAGAGACCGAAAGTAAAAATGGTAGGGACTGATTGATCGCGTCCTCGTTGGCGGGTGATTGCCACCAGGACGCGATCAATCGGTCCCTACAAATCGCGTCTCCGAACATTATTGTCATAGGGTGTGGTACATCAGACTCGCATAGATGATGTATACACCGCCTCATATGCATCGAGCATGCGCTTCAATGAAAAGTTCTGCTCGACATGTGTCCGACATTGTTGACGTGAAATTTCATGTAGGCGATGCACATATGCGGTAGCGGCTTCGCGGTCTCCTGGCGTGACGAGAAAGCCTGTCTCGCCGTGCCGAATAATTTCTTGTACAGCACCACGTTGATAGGCGATCACTGGTGTACCCGTTGCCATTGCCTCAACGGGCGTCAAACCAAATGGCTCATCCCACTCGATAGGGAAGAGCAGGCCGAGCGATTGACCCATAACCTGCCACAATACCGAACGCTCTAGTTGCCCAAGATAGGTGACGCGTTCACCAGCTTGCTGTAATTTGGGAAGAATGCGCTCTTGATAATAGGACTGGTCATAAATACCGCCAGCAAGCAACAAGCGTCGTCCAGCCTGTTCAGCAATCTCAATGGCGGCCTCGACCCCTTTTTCTGGTGTGATACGACCCGCGAAGAGCAGCGGCGCATCTGGTTTCACATCCTTTGCAAAAGCAATCGTGCTAAGGTCAAGCCCATTGTAGATAACATGGTCAATCGGTGTATAGGGCTGGTAGGTAGTAGCACAGGCGCGTGAGACGGTAAGTAATGTAAGAGGATGACCTTGTTGGTGCAGAATATGTAAGGCGTCGTTAATCTCAGGTGAGACAGCAGGAAGATGTATCGTGTGCAACACTGGTATGTCTCGCACAACCGCACTACAGGTAAACGAGGGCCAATCGAAGGCGTGGGCATGTATGATATCGAACTTGGAATGGTTCCGCTGCAAGCGCAAAAATAGGTTCAGGAAAATGTTTGCCTGTGCGAAAAATCCTGTATCGGCTGAACGCTCCTGTGTTGGTTCCGAGAAGCTAGCAGGTAGTACGCTTGTAGGTACCGCAATTTGTTCGATTGTAACATCAGGAACAAACGAGTTCGCACGAGCAAACAATGTCACATCATGCCCTCTATGATGCAGACCGTGTGCAAGGTCGGCAAGCATTGCCTGTGCGCCACCAGCGTAAGGTTGAGCAATGGGCGTGACAAGGGGCGCAACAAGAGCTATTCGCATCTAGTCGGCCTCTCCTCGATATACAGCACTATTGTTTTCGGTCTCGTGCAGTGTAACTTCGTAGAGTAAGCCTTGAGGAAATCCACCTTCTAAACGTTCCCAAAACTTTATTGCCAGCATTTCGGCGGTTGGAATGACGCCTTCTAGCCAAGGAACATCGTAGTTGAGGTGCTTGTGATCGACCCAGTTAATTACTTGTTCGTTAGTAATGCGTTTCATATCGGTCAGGTTGAGCACCATACCTGTACGTGGGTCAACATTGCCGCGCACCGTCACCTCAAGCACATAATTATGTCCATGTCCATTTGGGTTCGCGCACTTATCATAGACTGCGTAGTTTTCTTCTTCCGAAAGTTGGCTGCTCCATAGTCGATGCGAGGCACTAAAGGTGGTGCGTCGTGTCAGGTAAACCATATATATGCTCGCTATCCTTTTTATGTAGGGACCGATTCATCGCGTCCTTTGCCCCATCTACAAACGTCGAAGAACATTATCTGTCGCCGACAAGGACGCGATGAATCGGTCCCTACAAAGGTACGTTCATCATGCATTGGTGAACAATTCGATATTGCTACCGCCGAACATTCTACCGGAGTCATCAGCAAGAAAGAGTAAGATTTCCGCGAGTTCATCGGGCGTCATACCTGCAGTGAGATGTGGTGCTGCCTGGCGTAACATCTCGGTCGCAACCGCACCTGGACTCACCACGCTCACACGAATGTTGTGTGGCTTCCCCTCAACGGCAAGGATTTCTGTCAAACTTGCAATCCCTGCCTTTGAGACGTTGTACGCGCTCAAGCCGGGGAACTTTTCGACGCCTTTTACGCCCGAAAGCGAGGAGATATTGAGAATAACGCCTTGCTTCTGCTCTACCATGACACGAAACGCGGCACGACAACACAAAAAAGTACCGCGCAAATTGATATTCAGCACCGCGTCCCACGTCTCCGTATCCATAGAAACAAAGGGTTTTACCGCGACTATTCCCGCGCAATTAACAAGAATATCGACACGTCCATAGGTACGTGTAGTCTGCTCAAAGAGATTTTGTACATCCTCCTCACGCGCCACATCGCCCACGACCGCGATAGCCGCGCCCCCCTGCTGTGTGATGGTAGAGACCACCTCATCGAGTTGTGCTTGTGTGCGACTAAACAGCACGACCTTCGCGCCAGCTTGTGCAAAAGAAAGGGCGGTAGAGCGACCAACGCCGCGTCCCGCCCCCGTGATAATAGCGATTTTGTTGTGTATACTCATAAGTTTGCTTTATTACTATCTCACTTCGCTGTTTTCAAGCGTATCAGCATAACCCCATGCTATACCTTTTATTATACCACTGCTTTTAGTATAGGACGACTGCAGAGAGGATGCAAAATAGGAATTAGATTTACAAGAAGCATGGTATTAATGCATGACAGTAGCCCCATTACTACAAAAGCAAATGCTTGTATCTTTGTACATGCTGATGTATACTTACATGCACAATGCAAGAGGAGATAACAACGATATGAGTACGAACAATGACTCACGCACATACTCCATTACAGAAATTCGGGAAGAGATTACTCGTCTGCCAGAACAATTTGAGCAAGAAACAAAGGCTATAACAATCACACGTCGAGGACAACCAGTTATGGCTATATTGCCTTTTGATACATATCAAGAGTTGTTAGAAAAAATAGAAGCGTTACAAGAGACCATTGAGGTGATGCAAGATGAAGACCTCATGAAAGTCTTTCGTGAGAGCGTCGAGGCACTAAAGAATGGTCAAACAGTGGCATGGGAGGATGCGAAACGGGAGCTAGGATTGAAATGAGTAATGAATGGCATGTAAGAGTAACCATTCCAGCCTTGAAACAATTAGAAGGGATCAAAGATACACGCATAAAAGAGAGTATTGTTAATAGAATTAATACGCTTGTTAGCGAACCCGAAAAACAAGGCAAGCCCATGACTAGCGAGCTTTTGGGATATCGTAGTATCCGAGCAGTAGGGCAACGCTACCGTATTATTTATAAATTAGAGGAAGAACAGGTCATCGTATTTGTTGTAGCCTTAGGTATTCGCAAAGATGGTGATAAGGCAGATATCTACGAACTTGCAAAGAAGATGCTACGCTTGGGACTGCTTGATATAGAGTAAGCAACTACATGCAAAATATAAATAATGAAAATATTATTCGCATGATTTCTTGTGATATAGTACACGCAGAGGATTAAAAGCATTTTATGTGTTGAAGCATCGTTTCTTGAAAGGAGTCACAGACGTATGGATCCACGCATCGAGGACAATCCTTCCCTTGTCGAAGGCGTCTTTAAGAACCAGGAGGACGCGGACCGCGCTATTCAGGAACTGAGGCAGGTTGGATTTGGAGAAGACCAGATCAGTTCAAAGCATTATACGATGCAGAATGAAGGCATGCCTGATATGGCTCGTGTTGTCGTGGCGGTTATGGCTGGCGACAGGCATCAAGAGGCAGCGGACATCGTTGTAAAGAATGGAGCAAACAATTCTGATCTTCCTGCTGGTGCTACACTCGATCAAGGGACTATCGTCAAAGACTCGATAACCCCAACAGACGATATTCCTTCTACATCGCAAGGGTACGAAGTTTGAGCAACAGAGACAAGGGTTTAGGAGAGACGCTATGCATCTCTCCTAAACCCTTGTCTCTGTTGTGAAGTTCATCCTTGTTGAACTATCTTATTCTTTGCTATAATGTGCTCATTGTAATATAACTGATATTGTTACACAAATTACTACGTTGACTTGGATAAAAAACTAGAACCGTCTGGACGTGATCGTGAGTGTATTTCTAGCATGGCTTGGCTATCGGGAGGGTGCATGAACACACCTACCGTGTTAACTGGTTCGCTACAAGACTTCGGCCTGGTAGAGGTCTTACAGGTGGTGGAGTTGGGCGCGATGACAGGCGCGATTCAATTGAGGAAAGCCGACACTGGGCAAACGGGCGTTATTTATTGCAACGAGGGCAAGATTGCGAACTGCTCGGAGTTCGACCCGCTCGCGCTGACATTGGGCGATGTCCTACAGCAATTGGGGATGGCAACACATTTCCAGATTGAAGCTGCCTTCTCGCAGCAACTTTCCGATGTTGTGGGTAAGCGTATCGGTGAGCGTCTCATTGCGATGCGCGTCATTAACGAGCAGCAACTTCGTGAAGCACTACGCACGAAAGCATTGTGGACTGCTCGTGAATTAGCGATGTGGCCTCAAGGATCGTATGAGTTTATTGCCAGTCCCGATGTGCAAAAATTGCTTCCCTACAATGACGTACCGCTCAACATAGAAGTGATGCGTACCACGATGGAGATTGTGCGTTACAGCGATGAATGGGAGAGCTTAAAGGATGCGTTGCCACAATATATGCGGACAATGCTGAAATTGGTGCCAGAAATTCCGCGCGCGATGAACTTTCATCGCAATGTTCTTGAATTGTTTATGCACATCAATACATATCGTCGCGTCCGTCGTATCGCAAGTACTATGCGACGCCCAGAGCTAGATATAGCAAGAGAATTGGCGCAACTCGTCTACCAAAGCTTCGCGATTCCAGTATTCCAGGAACCACCCTATCAAGGTACTAGTCGCAAGATGCGTCTGCCAGAAGCCGCCGAGAAGTTGCGCTTAGAGAATTTTCAACTGCTCGACCTGATAAGCCGCATGGAGCTAGAATGGGATAAACAGCATACACCCACAGAGCAATTGCCAACACTGCTACGCTTCGTAAACTGGACGATGGATGCCCTCGTCGATGCCTATCGCGTTACGCGTGCTGAACTGGACCCCGACATGCTCAAAATGCTGCTCACCAATGAAAACCTGCTGAACATGGGTAGTTACGAGTTTCGTGTTGACCATAACAATATTGATGTTGGTGATTTTACAAACCTGTGTGACGCGGTTATGAACGATAGTATGCATGTTGCCAGCGATTTTTACGATGAAGCGTCCTCAGTTCTACAAAGAATGCTACGTACCATTCTTTCCGCAATCAACGCACGAGTGGTTAGTCCACGCGAACGCCTTGAAAATCAGGAAGTATGGGAGGCTATGTTTGAGCAATTCGCGCTCACACGCACTAGCGTGGTGTAGCGTAGTGTGCAAAATAGAAAACAGGCAGCGTGTGCCTCAAAGCGACACACGCTGCCTGTTTTCTATTTTATGGGGGGATAAGAGACAAAGACACTTTTGATTTCGCTAAATTCTTCGACTGCACCCGAACCGAGTTCACGGTGTCCATTACCGCTCGCCTTCATACCACCAAAGGGCAGGTGTATTTCTGAGCCAGTGGTGGCGGCATTGATATAGACAAGACCGGACTCGATTTCACGAATGGCGCGGAATGTCAATCGGCTGCTCTCTGTGAAGATACCTGTTGACAGTCCATACTCGGTCTCGTTCGCCACCTGTATCGCCTCTTCATACGATGCAACAGGAACGATGGAAACAAAAGGACCAAATACCTCTTCTCGTGCAATACGCATAGTGGGTGCAACATCGGTAAACACAGTTGGCTTATAAAAAGCACCGTCGCTATATTCATCGTTTGTGAGCGCGGTACCGCCTGTAACGAGTTTTGCGCCCTCGTACTTGCCAATCTCGGTATACTCATGCACGGCTTTGACCCGTCCCTTATTCACTAATGGACCCATATCAATGCCAGGGTCAAGGCCATCGCCAACATGTAATGTTTCTGCGGCAGCTACCAGCCGCTCGGTAAACGCTTGTTGTACAGACTTTTGCACAATGACACGACTTGTCGCGGTACAACGCTGGCCTGTTGTACCAAAGGCGGCGAGGGCAATGCCAGTAACGGCAAGGTCGATATCCGCATCTTCTAACACAATCACAGCGTTCTTGCCACCAAGTTCTAACGTGCAACGGCGCAGGTCGCGGCCACAGATTTCCGCGACATGTCGCCCTACCTCTGTCGAGCCAGTGAGCGAAATCATATGAATACGTTTATGACTCGCCAATGCATCGCCAAGCGTTCCACCCGGTCCCGTGATGACATTGAACACCCCGGCAGGTAGACCAGCCTGTTGTAGTATTTCCGCTAGTTTGATTGAAAGTAGTGGCGTATCACTAGCAGGTTTGAGGATGACTGCGTTTCCTGCTAACAACGCAGGAAAGGATTTCCAAGCAGGGATGGCTATCGGGAAATTCCAGGGTGTGATGATGCCGATAATACCGAGTGGGTGACGCACCGTCATACAAAATTTATTAGGTAGTGCGGATGGAAGTGTTTCGCCTTCCGCACGGCGTCCCTCGCCAGCAATAAATTTGGCGACATCAATAGCGATCTGGACATCACCACGCGTCTCCTTAAGGATTTTGCCCATCTCTCGCGTCATCAGCGTCGCGAGTTCTTCCTTCTGCTGCTCCAGCAACAACGCTGTCCGCAGGAGCACTTCACCGCGTTCAGGTGCTGGCACTGCGGCCCATTGTCGCTGCGCGTTTGTCGCTGCATCAATGGCATCTTCCAGGTCTGCGGTCGTCGATTTTTGGAAATGCCCAATAATTTCGCTTGTACGTGCTGGATTAGTACTGGCAAAGGTTGCGCCGCTTTGAGAGTCGCGCCATTGTCCACCGATGAAATTCTGAAATACTTGTTGTGTGGGGGAAGTTGAAGACATGCAAATGCTCCTCGTTGAGAGTGTGTATCGTCGTTGACGTGTTTTTCGTGGCACTTATGCTACAGTATATCACTCACAGAGCAAGCCTTGCTAAAAAAGAGAAGTGTCTGTGAACACCTTAAACGTGTTCACAGACACTTCTCTTTTTTAGCTCTCTATAGGAGGACGATTGATATGCTAGACAGACTCAACCTTTGGACCATCTGTTTGTGTTGGTGGTACTTCGGGTGTTGGTTGCTGTGCTGTTGCCGATGGAGCAGACTCTGCATAATCACCTTCACGCGCAGGACGCTTGAAGATATAGTATGCTGAGTTTGAGGTCAGCGACTGAATGCCGACCAGTTCCCATCCCTCGCGGCCCAGGCCGTCCAGATAGCGGCGTGCAAATGTGCTGCGTCGCTCGTCTCCGATTAAGGTTTCAAGTCCCTCGCTGGAGATACGCCCACGATAGTCAATATAGACAACTTTGTAGGCCCACTGACCCATGATAGTTGCTCCTTCCCTGTCTTTTCCTCTATTTATCTTTTTGGTGATTGAGTCCCATTGGAGAGGACCAGCAATGTCATATACGATGACATCTTTCGCATGAATGGCCCGGAATGTTTGTGTCTCGTAATCGCGCCTCGCTCGCAGGATAACTGCACACAGATTTGGACATTCGTACGAACAACTAGTTTCACATTGGGTTCCACAGTCAATGTGTTGCCAGTCGCGAGTCCTCTACCAACGGGTTCCTCTGCACATTGGTAGTATAGCCTCGATTGCGACTCCATACGCCGCCAGTTCCACCAGTTTATAAAGCAGTATGAACTGTCTGGAAGAGACCTGTAGAAATCAACAGGTAGAAGCGAGGTATGGTAGGGACCGATTGATCGCGTTCTCGTTCCCAATGGGAATGTTGACATTGGTTGAACCATGTTCCATGCCCCGTTCTTGGTTGATGGGGACAAGGACGCGATCAATCGGTCCCTACACGTATCTAGGATCATCAGACCCTCTATGGCGTTTGTGTGGCGGCCGCAGTTGCTCCGACTGTTGGAGTTACCGTCACGCCGACGGTTGGCGTGGGAGTGATACCTAGCGTTGGCGTGGGAGTGATACCTGCCGTTGGCGTCGGTGTCACGCCAACAGTCGGCTTCGGGGTGAGTGCAATATTGGTAGTTGCGGCTGGCGTCACTCCGGTAGTTGGCACAGAAGTGGGTGTTACCCCTACGGTTGGCACAGAAGTGGGCGTCACTCCGGTCGTAGGGATAGGAGTGGGCGTCACTCCAATAGTGGGTGTGGGCGTCGGCGTCACAGCTTTCACCGTTACCGTCGTGGTCACTGTTATGGCAGAGCCTACCGAGGGTGTGACGACAACTGTTGCGGTATAGGTGCCAGCTGCAAGACCTGCAACGCTTACGTTGAACCCTGGAGATGAGGTGACGTTCGGCGTGTCACTTCCACTGGTAGGACTGATACTGAGCCAGGATGCGGAAGGTGTGCCAGCAGTCCATGTGAGGGTGCCACCACCGATATTTGTAATGTTGATGGATTGCGCGACTGGGTTTGTGCCAGCAGGTGTTGAGTAGGTGAGGCTGGTTGTGTTTAGCTGCATAGATGGCGGCGCGATGTTGATTGTAATCTGCACCGTTGTTGGGCTTCCGACCGCCACCAAACCCGTTGCAGGGTCCGTAGCGGTAATGGTTACATTCGCTGTATAGTTGCCAGCGACCGCACTTGCTGGATTAACCATAACACCTATCGAGGTGTTGGTGCCAGCCGCTAATGAACCAGCAACAGGGGCAAGCGAGACAAACGCAGGTGCATTCGCCAGTGTCGCAAACCAGTTTAGCGCGGTACCACCCGTGTTCGCAATATTTACAGGTTGTGCCGTTACACCATCTGTACCGTGTGTTGAAGCAATACCAGCACTCGCGGCAAGCGATGGTGGCGCAGAAACTGTTACTGTAATACCTACCGTTTGCGGACTACCCGCGATTGTGGCCCCACCATTGACTCCTACTAAGGTGATTGAACCACCATATGACCCTGATGCTAATGAGGTACCAATAACTGTTACCGTGAATGTTGCCATGCCACCTGCCAGTACCGTCGCTGTTGCTGGCGTCACTGTCAACCAGCCTTTGCCGCTTCCAAGCGTTACAGTAGGTGTGATAGCGATGTTGCCAGAGCAGGCACCACCTACCGCTAACGAGAATGTTTGCGCGGCCGGACTCTTACCCACTATAGTGGTAAAGGCTTCCGTCGCTGTTGAGGGAGCTTGCAATGTACAGGCTTGTTGTATCGTCAAGGCAACAGAGACTACGCTAGGTGTACCAATAGCCCTGTGTGTGACGCCATCGACAGCCGAGATTGTTAATGTAGATGAATAACTACCGGCCGCAAGCCCTGCTGACGCAATACCAATACTACTCTTTCCGGCCGATCCAGGTGAAACAACACCCATTGCTGGTGCTGGCACTAGCCAACTTGTGCTAGAGGTAGCAGTCCAATCCACCGCATGAGAGCAAGCACCACTTGTTGCTATAGTGATGGATTGTGCAATTGGTGCTGCCTGCCCGATGACACCAGTAAAGGTTAGCGCGGCTGGACCTGTTGAAACGGTACATGCGGCCTGTACGACAAAGCTTACCGGAATGGCTTGCGGACTTCCAGCAATACTATGTCCATTGCCATCGTTGCCTGTAATCGTCACCACACCATTATAGGTACCAGCGTTCAATGTGTTCAGAGCGATTGCGGTCACTGGCACAGTAGCCGATTGATTGGAGGTAAGGCTCCCACTAGTATTCGCGACGCTCAACCAGTTGCCACCGACACTCGTCGCAACGCTAGCTTGCCAGTTGAGTGTTCCACCGGATGTATTTGTTATCGCGACATTTTGCGTTGTAGGGCTGGCTTGTCCAACAACACCGTTATAGGCAAGAGTTCCCGCGGAAACGTTCATAGTCGGTGTCGCGGGTTGCCCTAAAGTGAACGAGACCGGAAGCGTCTCAGTTCCTGTCGAGGTCGAGAAGACAATAGAGGCATTGTAGGTACCAGGATCGAGTCCTGCACTATTGACGCTAACCAATGGCAGTGTCGGTGTAGTACCACTACTTGCGCTGAGTGTCAGCCAGGATGCTGTTGTCGTTGCACTCCATGAAATTGGCGCATTACAACTGCCTTGCGAGACACCAACATTAATCGTCTTACTCGTCGGCGAGGACTGTTGAGAGACGCCTGCGAAGGTAAGCAAGGACGGCGAAACCTGTAAACCACATTGTGGAGTGACCGTGATTGAAACCTGCACGTTCTGTGGACTGCTTTTAACCTGTCCCTGACCAGTAAAGGTAATCACGCCGTTATAGGTTCCTGGCAGCAGTGTACTTGTGTTGATACCCACCGTAACATTCTGCGCTGCAACGCCTCGTGTTGTCGCGGTAGTAGTAGCACCTGCGGCTGATGACGCATTCTGTACACTACCCGAAATTGGCGAAACGTTAAGCCAGGACGCATTTGTTGCAATACTCCATTGCAGTGGTAGCACACCTGGATTGCTCACGGTAATTGTTTGAGTTGGTGGTGCTGTTCCACCATCAGGTGCGGTGAAGGAGAGGACTGCAGGGCTGATCGCCAGCACAGCTTCATGACCTGGGTCGAGCGGTACAACCTGCATCGTCACCGTGACCTTCATACTCCCAACATTCGATAAGAAATTCACATGAGCAGTATATGGACCGGGATGCAAGTTTGTGCGGTCTACGGCAATCGTAACTGGCATTTTCGCGCCGGATGCAAAGGTACCATTATCAGGTGAAAGCAAGAGCCACGGTGAATCGCTACTGCCCTGCCAGGTAATCTGTCCACCACCAGTGTTACTCAATATGAGTTGCTGCGTAGAGTTCGTGGCGATATCACCAGTTCCAAGGTCAAGTGTTGTAGTCGAAAGCGTGAAGTGGGCCGGGCGCAGAGAAGTGCTCTTGCCTGTCACAATCAGCGAGACACGCGCTATTTTGTGTAACTTTGCATCTTCGGCATTGAGTAAGTGGAACCCTGCTTGCCAGTCAGGAGAAACTGTTACGGTGTCTGTAAAATTCCCTTTGTTATCGGCTTGAATAATAGAGGTACCGCCGGTATCCGCGATAGGCAGTATCGCATCACGTGTTAAACCAATTCGTCCATTAGGGCTAAAATTACTTCCGTGCAGTGTTAGCGTGGCACCGATAGCAATAGTGTTCGATGAAGCCTGTAGTGTCGGTGCAGATACGCTTGTATTAGAGTGCCCAAACGAGACAAAGACGCCGAACGCGCCACCAAGCGACAAGACAAGTATTGTGAGAAGGCTTACCCAAAAGAAGAGACGAGGAGGAAGATATCCTAAAGTTTGCCCTTTGTTTGATAATGGTTTGAGTGCCACATGGTGCGACGAAATAGGTCGCGGCGTAATAGGAATGTCTTCCTCCGCTATGGGAGTATCAAGCACTTTTTGCCATGTGAGGGGACGCGCATCCTCCGCATGCAGTTGTGCTACAACGTCGTGTGCAGCTTGAAAAGGATATGGTTGCTCACTCTGCGCCGACGTTTGTTGTAGTGAACGTATTGAATAGCTGCTTCCGGGACGGCTCTGCCGTGCTACGTTGACCGTCGCGGTTCGTTTTTTATCTAGTGCGATCAGCGTGTCTTCCTGATCAATTGAGTGAAAGTCAGAACCTCGGAATGCATCATTGCGTGAGGATTGTTCGGCAAGGAAACGTGCAGATATATGCCCTGATGAGACCATTGACTCACCACAGTTGGCACAGTAGTTTGCATATTCGGGCAATACTTCTTCACAGTATTGGCATTGAATAGTGTTCATTGACGACTTTCCCCTCTACCCCTCAATGCTGCTCTATTTTTTGTGAAGGGTTAGCGTACCGATGACGTCAGGCATAGAACATGCGATTAGTACGTTGGGCATGATGCGTTGTAAATCCCATAGAATTATACTATATCTAACCATATAAATGTAGTGTACGGGACAAACGTCTCGCTGTCAATCGTAAAAAGGCGTATTTGACAACTACCCCCTCGTCCCTATATCCTTAATACAAGATGCACAATCCATCGACGCTAGTAAGGAGCAACACGTTGTCTACCACATCACGTAGTGGTCTCTCTCCATTACCCTTGCCGCGTCATACCTTCTCCTGGTTTCTGCTTATTCTTGCGAACGTGTTGTGGGCGACAAGCTATGTTGTAGGAAAATTTATTCTACAAGATATCTCGGTGAATATGCTCAATGCGCTCCGCATGTGTTTAGCCGCAGTATTCCTCATTCCTTTGCTACTTTATAAACGTAAAGAGATACACTTAACACGACAAGACATTCCGCAGTTGCTCCTACTCGCGCTTTCAGGCTTTGTTATCAATAAAGTGCTTGAGTATGGTGGACTGGCATTAACGACCGCTTCCGATGTGGCTCTTTTGATTAGCAGTGAAATGCTTTTTACTGCTGTCTTTTCCTGGGTTTTGTTACACGAACAGTTTCGGTTGTCACGTTTGGGTATGATGCTGCTTGGGCTGGTGGGTGTCTATCTCATCGTTGAACGTAGTTTCATACCGACTCTTCCCTCTGGTGGCGGCATATGGCGTATTATTGGCGACCTGCTCGTTGTGCTTGCGCTTATGTTTGACGCGTTCTATACGGTACGTGGAAAGGCATTACTGGTCAAGCACTCGCCGTTGCTCATTCTTTCCGTCGCCATTGTTGGTAGCACAGTATTCTGGCTACCTCTGGCTGGCTGGGAGATACTCTCTTTCGGCTGGCATCCATTGAGCCTATCCGTATGGATAAGCGTGTGTTGGATGGCACTTATTGTCACCGTGTTTGGCTATCTTGCGTGGTTTCAGGGACTAACAAGAGTTGACGGCTCAACAGCGGCGGTAACACTTTTTGTACAACCACTCGTTGGAACGGCGTTGGCGGTGCTGTTGCTGCATGAACAATTAACTCTGATTACGCTTATCGGTGGTGTTTTGATTGTGAGTAGCGTTTTCTTACTTTCACGTACTAGTTAGAGAGAGGTAAGGACATGATTGAGCCGCGTAGCTCTTTCGTCGATACCGAGCATATACGTTTACATTATCTCGAATGGGACCCGGCAGAAAGCGATGCTGGACGAACAAGTGATGAGATACCAATAGTGCTTCTGCACGGACTTGGTGCAACGGCCGATACATGGCGACTGGTTGTGCAGGACCTATGTCACAAACATCTTGTTGTAGCCTTTGATGCGCGTGGGCATGGTGCAAGCGAGAAGCCTACCGAAGGCTACGACCTTACTACCATTGCGGAGGATGCGATAGAGGGCATGGCAGCCCTTGGTCTCGGTCAGGTTGCGCTTGTCGGACATGGCTGGGGTGCGCGTGTCGCACTCGTTATGGCAGCGCGCCATCCTGCGCTGGTTAGCCATCTCATTCTCGTCGATTGTCCGCATGTAGAGCCACGTCACTGGCCGGGCATGACGCGTGACCGCTTTATACGTGAAACGGGTAACAAACATCTCTACGTCTCGAAAACGGCCTTTGTGGAAGCTATGCATGAAGAAATGCACTCGTTCTGGTCGCCCGAAGTGGAGGACATCCTGCTCCAAACTGTGCAAGAGCTTCCAGATGGGCGGCTCGAAGAATGTTTACACTCCGATAATCAGCGTCGTATCCGCGAGTCACTGTGGGATGATCGCGCCCTAGCGTATTATAGTAAGCTGACATGTCCCGTCCTGCTCATTCCTGCGGCTGGCGAACCGCAGCCCGACAAAGAATATCCAGAGCAGCTTGAGCATACCGACGAATTCGCCGAGGCAAAAGGCCACATGGCGGCCCAGGTTGCCCAGGTCATTTCGCGCTGCTCCGTGCTCTGGATGCCCGACACCTCACACGATATTCAACTGCAACGCTCACACGTTCTGGCACAGGCCATTGAACGGTTCATGAAGTGATAAATTAGGCATGCATGGGAAATTGTAAGGACATTATCCAATCCCATGCACGGTCTGAAAGCAGGCGACGCATATAATAATACATGTAAGCACTGGCTCCTACCTTATAGCGTGCTCGTGGCTGGCGACTTTGCGCGGCTTGAACAACAACATTGGCAACATCATCAGCCTCAATCAAACCATACATTCGACCTGCAAACATGCGGTTCGTTGTTTGCACAAAGCGTTTCTTGAAGTAGGCATAGGGGCTATCCTCTCCGGTCTGCGGAAGCGTTTCGGTGAGCTTCGCAAAAAATGGCGTATGGACACCTGTTGGCTGAATGAGGGAAACCTTGATCCCAAAAGTACGTACCTCAAAGCGCAATGCATCGGTGAACGCTTCAACCGCGTATTTGCTAGCGTGATACGCGCCTGCACCGGGTGCTGTGAACGTGCCACCTATAGACCCGATGTTAATAATATGACCACGATGGTTCACACGCATGATTGGTAAAACCAGTTGCGCCATGCGAACCAAGCCAAAGACGTTCGTTTCAAATTCGTCACGTACCTGCTCAAGAGAAAGTTCTTCGACGGGTCCATTGAGCGCGAAACCAGCATTGTTCACCAAAACGTCAATCGACGACTGTTCGGCGGTGATAGTCTGTATCGCCTGAACCATTGAATGCTCTTGCGTCACGTCAAGCATAAGAGGACGAATGCCCTGTATATCTGTAAGCGCATCCAGTTGACGAGCAGTGGCATAAACAATATATCCTTGAGCGACAAACGCTTGAGCAATAGCTTTTCCAATACCGGAAGAAGCTCCTGTAACCAGAGCAACGCAAGTAGACATACTGTATTCTCCTCTAAACAAGAGTGTCTATTTTATTTAAGTAAACAATTGTTTACAAAGCAAGTATAGCGTATCTTGACAGAATTTGTCAACGGTTGTTTACTTTTGTGAGAAGAGGATATTGAGGAAAAAGGACAACATACTACTATGTCAGAACATAGTCCACGTCAACGCAATGCAGCGCAGACACGCTTGGACATTTTGAAGGCGGCCCAAAAGCTGTTTAGCCAACGCGGATATGAACGCGTCGGAGTACGAGATATCGCAGCCGAGGTTGGTATCAATGGAGCATTAATCATTCGCTACTTTGGGTCGAAAGACCAGCTCTTTGCGGAGGCCGTTACAGAAGCGTTTCGCTTGGACGCCTGGTTGCAAGAGCGTCGAGAAGGATTGGGCGAACTCCTGGTGCGCTATCTACTGCAAGATGACTCGGACGCTACATTCTATCCAATTCTTGCGCTACTACGGTCGGCTAGCAGTCCACAAGGAGCTACGTTGTTGCGTCAAGGATTAGAGGAATATTTTATTCAACCGCTTGCTGAGTGGTTAGGAGGCAACGATAGTCATCTACGCGCCAGCTTGATTGCCTCGACCCTGCTCGGTTTGGCTATCATGAAAGATGTGCTCTATATAACACCTCTCACCGAAAGCCCTACCGAGTCGCTCGTTGCCCATGTTGCCCCTGTCATCCAGCGATATATTGATGATGTAGAATAACTTTGCTTTTGTCCGTGGTAGTAGTAATTGAGGAACGAAGGAACGTTTTTCTTCTCGCGCCGCCTGTAGAGCGGGTTTAGAGGCTATAATAAACGTTCCTGACCCCTTCTTTCTTCAGGAACGAAGGAACGATGCTTCTCTTTATAAAAAAAATATATATATTTATAAACGTATATACTTATAAACGTTCCTTCGTTCCCGATACTCTTTTATAGAGGAACGTTTAAAATAGGTCATAAAACGGCCTGTAGAGCGGTCTCATAAGAAAAACGTTCCTTCGTTCCTGAATTACCCCTAGTCTGCCAATCTTGATGTGATGAATTCGTAGTAGCCTGTCAAACTCCATGTGTCTCCTAGCGTGGGCAGGGAGACCGCTCCCTTCATCATTCCCCGAAGGCGGTTCGGGTCTCCTTGCCCTCATACACCATTTCATATGTGACGCTTGTGCTTTGGCAGACGAGTAGGGACCGATTGATCGCGTCCTCGTTAGCGATTGGTTGTTACGAGGACGCGATCAATCGGTCCCTACAACGGATCTATCCGTATTCTTTCATCACATAGCATCATCACACCCGTACAGGATGTTACACCATGCCAAACGTGTTGAATAGGAAGGCGAGCATGTCGCTGCGCTCTTCGATAATCTTCGCAGTGGGTTTGCCTAGGCCGTGTCCGGCTTTGAGTTCGAGACGCAATAGGGGAGGATTTTCTCCACTGTGCGCTCGTTGTATTGTCGCGGTAAATTTCTTGGCATGCGCTGGCACAACGCGATCATCCGTGTCTGCCGTCATGATAAGTGTGGGCGGATAATGCACACCCTCCTTGACATTGTGTAGGGGTGAATAAGCATAGAGGAATTTGAAATCCTCCGCGTTATGCTCGGCATCGCCATAATCGGATATCCAATAGCGTCCGATGGTGAAGCGATGGTAGCGTAGCATGTCGATGACAGGCACCTCACACACGACCGCACCCCATAGGTCGGGACGTTGTACCAGACAAGTCGCCGTTAACAATCCTCCGTTGCTGCCACCATTGATGGCAAGTTTCGGTGTACTCGTGTATTTGTTTGCGATAAGCCACTCACCTGCCGCGATAAAATCATCGAAGACGTTTTGCTTCTTGTCGAGAACACCAGCCTTGTGCCATTCTTCGCCATACTCGCCACCTCCACGCAGATTTGCTACGGCATAGATACCGCCGCTTTCCACCCATAGCAGCGCGACGAGCGAAAACGCTGGCGTCAGGCTAACATTAAAGCCACCATAGCCGTAGAGCAGCGTCGGATGAGTGCCATCCTTGACCAGTCCCTTTTTGTGCGTCAGGAACATGGGTATGCGTGTCCCATCCTTTGAGGGATAGAAAACCTGTTCGGTCTCGTAGCCGCTTGCGTCGAACTTGATTTCCGCGCCATGAAAAAGTGTCAACTCGTCCTGTGTGAAGTCGTAGCGGTATATGCTTGTGGGTACGAGATACGAGGTAAAACTGAAAAACAGTTCGCTTTCGTGTGCTTCACCGGAGATTTCTGCGAGTGAGCCAAGCGTTGGGAGGGGAATTTCTCCCAGGAATTGCCCATCTAGCGTATAGCGTTTCATCTGATGATGCGCGTCATGCATATACACGACGACAAACTGATGATTGACGATGAGGGCAAACGCGATAACATCGTCCTGTTGGGGTACTCGTTCTTTCCAATTGGACCGTCCCGGTTCGCGTGTATCAATGGCAATAATGCGGCCATGTGACGCATTCAGATCGGTCTTAAAGTAGAAAACAGGGCCATCGTTGCCCACGAAGCTGTACTCCGCGTCGGCCTCATCCAAAAGACGCACAAAGGGTCCTGTACTATCAATCTCGCGGTAGTACACACGATTTTTCTGGTCGGTACCATGCCAAACATTGAGCACGAGATAGTTACCATCGTCGGTGACGGTTGGGTCAAAGGCTAGTTCTTTGGCGTCGGGTCGCTCAAAGACAATCTGGTCGTCTATTTGTGCTGTTCCAGGCTTGTGCAAGTAGACCTTGTTAAAGTTTGTCTCATCCTCTTCTGGCACCGTGCCCGGCTCTGGAAAGCGACTGTAGTAAAAGCCTTGCTCATCGTGTCGCCAGGCCAGCGAACTAAATTTTGTCCACTTAATCACCTCATCGAAGTCACTGCCCTCATCGACACGCCGTACTTTTACCTCCTGCCAATCGCTCCCACTCGTCGAGGCTCCATAGGCGAGAAGTTTGCCATCCTCACTAAACGAGCGATTGACAAGGGCAACGGTCCCATCGGTGCTCAGAGTGTTGGGGTCAAGGACAAGTGTTGCCTCTCCGCCAAGCGTGGTCTGTTTATACAATACAAACTGGTTTTGCAAACCTGTGTTTTTCGAGAAATAGTAGTGGTCTCCTCGCTTGCTCGGCACCGTATATTTGGGATAATTGTACAGTTCGGTGAGACGCGCCTTAATCCGTTCGCGTCCTGAAAGGGTTGCAAGATATGCGCGTGTGACCGCATCCTGTGCCTCCGACCACGCCTGCACCTCGGAAGAGGCGGCGTCTTCGAGCCAGCGATAGGGGTCCGCGACCTGTGTGCCATGATAATCCTCGACGGTATCATCACGGCGTGTATGTGGAATGTTCAATGGAATATGCTCCTATAAAAGGGTAAAGGGTAGGAACATCTGTAGGGACCGCTTCATCGCGTCCTTTGCCCCCATCTACAAACGTCGGGGAACATTGTTTGTTGCCGACAAGGACGCGATGAAGCGGTCCCTACAGAGATTCGTACTATTTTTGTTAAACAGGATTATCGCGTCCTCTTCGATGGGTGATTGCCACGAGGACGCGATGAATCGGTCCCTACACGAGTTATACGGCTACGTTGGTTGAACGCCCATAGGGTTTTTCGGGGTCGATTAGCACGTTGACGCACGCAGGTAGACCGGATGCGAATGCACGCTCTAGCGCAGGGCGAATATCTTCTGGTCGCTCGACAAGTTCGCCATAGCCGCCGAGAGCCTCGACCATTTTGTCGTAACGGATGCCTGGGGAGAGTTCGGCCGCCGTTGCATGTCCAATCATGGAGCGTTGTGGATGCTTGATTTGTCCCCATGCGCCATCATTGCCGATAATCGCAACTATGGGCAACTTCTGACGTGCCATGCTCTCAAATTCCATACCGTTGAGACCAAAGGCCCCATCGCCACTCAGAATAAGTACCTTCTTGCCTGGACGAGCAAGTTGTGCCGCCATCGCGAAGCCCGTACCTGTACCGAGGCAGCCCATTGGTCCCGCGTCCAACCAGTAGCCGGGTTTGGCAACATTGATGACCTTACCACCGTAACTTACAATATCGCCACCATCACCGACAACGGTCGTATCTTCGTCGATGAAATCGCGTATCTCACGACAGAAGCGCATAGGATGAATGGGAACCGCGTCCGAATGCAGGGCGGTGGCATCGCGTTCGATACCGCGTCTCTCCTCGTTGCGAATATAGGTTAGCCACTCCTCGTTCGCAATTGGTTTCGCAGCTTGGGCGACCTGACTCATGCTCAGACCAACATCGCCCACGAGTCCAACGGCTGCTCCGCGATTGACTCCGATATCCTCTGCCGCAAGGTCAAACCACAGTATCTTTGCCTCGGCAGGAATAAGCGGTGGTTGTCCATGATTGAGACGGAAGTCCATACGAGTGCCGATTGCTAGAATAACATCAGCACCTTCGAGTGCTTTGCGTCGTGAGGAGGTAAAGAAAAGTGGATGTGTCGGTGGCAGACAGCCGCGTCCTGCACCATTGAGATAGACAGGGGCTTGAATGCGCTCTGCCAGTTGGCGTAAAGGTTCTGACGCGTCAGACCACCACACAGCAGTACCAGCCATGATGACGGGACGCTGAGCCTTTTCAAGTAACGCGGCAGCCTGTACTACGGCTTCGGGGTCGGGAGCGGAACGGCCACCTGCACGATAGTTGGCAGGTTCGCCCAGGTCAAAAAGCGTATCGGTATCGGCAAAGTTATTGAGTACATCCATCGGCATTTCCAGAAAGGTTGGGCCGGGTTTGCCACTTAACATTTGCCGGAAGGCCATGCCTACATACTCGCCAAGTCGTGAGGTTTCATGTACCGTGCGCGCCCACTTCGTGATGGGACGCAACAGGTCTATCTGCCCCATCTCTTGTAGCGCGCCTCGGTCCCAGAAGCCGAGGGGAGCCGCGCCACCAATAACGAGAATAGGACTTCCTGCAAGATAGGCATTGGCGACACCCGTTACCCCATCGGTTACACCAGGGCCAGCCGTCAACAAGGCCACTCCTGGTTTACGTGTTGTCTTCGCCCAGCCTTCTGCCGCATGCACTGCCGCTTGTTCGTGACGCGTATCAACAACGCGAATACCTTCGCGTAAACAGCCATCATAAATTCCCGCGATATGTCCACCACTTAGCGTAAAGACGACCTCGACCCCTTCACGTTTTAGCATCCTGGCAACAAGCCAGCCGCCATGTATCAAACCCATGATGCGCTCCTTTGTGTATCATACTCTCAATGCCTACTATATCCTATATCATTCTACCCCGATATCCCATGCTTGTTGTAGGTCGGCTTTAGAATAGCATTGAAAGGCCATGAGCGTGTTTGTTTTGACGATGGAGGGTATGCCTATCATGTGGGCGGTTACAACATCGGCCAAGTCTTCATAACGTTGCAGACGTAACAGCGCCACAAGGTCGTATTCGCCTGTCACCGAATAGACTTCCGCAACACCTTCAACCTCTAACAGCCGTTGCGCGGTCTGGTTAACCTCGCCACGCTGCACATTTAACAATACAACGGCGGATATCATGAGTAGTACTCCTTCTCTTTGTATGGGTCCGATTTATCGCACCCTTTTCGCCAGCGCAAACGCTTTTGCGATTTGTGTTTTGTCGTGTTCCCAGTCCTCTTTGTCTTTGTCATCGGTGAGAATTGGTGTCTCTAACAGAACGGCTACATGGTCCAGACGTGCGTCTGTCAAAATGGTGTGTAGGCCCTCTTCGCCGATGATGCCCTCGCCGAGACGAGCGTGAACATCGCGATGACTACCAAGTGCCTTCTCCGTATCATTGAGATGGAGCACCCTGAGCCGTCTGAGTCCCACTATCTCGTCGAAATGGTTCAACACCTGCTGCGCGGCATCCGCGTTTCCAATATCATGACCTGCACCCCAGAGGTGCGCTGTATCGAGACATACGCCTACACGAGGCGCAAGTTCTGCTGGTAATAACTGTAGCACCTGTGCCAACTGCTCAAAGCTATGTCCAACGGAGTTACCTGCACCGACATCATTTTCTAGCAGGAGCATAACCGATAGAGGTGACTCCGCCACTACGCGCTCGATGCCTTGCGCTATACGTCCAATACCAACCTCCACACCCGACCCACGATGGCTGCCCGTATGAAAGACGACGAAGGACGCGCCAATCTGTGCGCCACGTTGCATCGTCCACGTCAAAAGAGTAATAGATTTTTCCCAAATAAGTGCATCGGGCGAGGCCAGATTGATAAGATAGGGGGCGTGAATGACGACTGGCGAGAGCGCGAGTGTCTCGGTTGCTGCTTTGAAGGCGGCACAGCCAGCAGGGTCTTCTGCTGTTGGTCGCCAGGCGGTCGGGTTGCTGACAAAGACCTGTATCGCCTCGCAGCCGAGTTCCGAGGCAAGTTCAGCCGCCTTGACCATCTTTGAATGAGTCGGCATGTGACGACCAATACGCATACTGTTACTCTTTCCAGAAAGGTTTTTATGAACGCAAACAACCTTCTCTTACGTTTGCGCTTCCAGGTGTGTGAATTGTTGGCCTTGTTGCATGTTGGGTAATTGCTCTAAAGAGGTCAAGCCAAAGAGTTGTAGAAATTCGGCGGTGGTGGCAAAGAGCGCGGGTCTTCCAACAGTCTGAGCACGACCAACCTCTACCACTAGACCATGTTGTAACAGACTTGCCAAAGCACGATCACTATTCACGCCGCGTACCACCTCAATTTGACCGCGTGTAATGGGTTGACGGTATGCAATAACCGCGAGAGTTTCTAACGCGGAGGAGGTCAATTTCGCAGCCATGGGCAAACCGAGCAAGGCCGCGATATAGCGCGCATTCTCTGGCGCAGTCACAAGTTGTATCTGTTCGCCCAGGCGTTGCAAACGAATACCACGTTCTTGCTGAAGCAACCCATCTTCCAAAAGTTGCAATCCCACAACGAGCCGTGTTTCATCAATATCTAAAAGCTTCCGTATCTCAGAACGTTCTAGTGGACGACCTGAGACGAATAGTACGCTCTCAATTGCTGCCGCTAGTTGTGTATCTGTAAGTTGTGGTGGTGGGTTCGTCTGTAGTTTCTGCATGGTGGGGAAATTATAACATGTTGTTGAGGAATGAGCAAAAAGATACTATGTAGGGGTGTGATGATTCTGTTTAACAAAAGAGGATGGACACATGTAGGGACCGATTTATCACGTCCTTGTAGCAATCAACCGCCGACAAGGACGTGATAAATCGGTCCCTACATATATACAAAGATTCATAAATTTTATAAGAGGTAATGAGTTGCGGACAAACACACGGACAAGAAGTCCTGTGGCTAGTTGGCGAAATGTCCTGTCTGTGCTGACTGTTGTTGCGCTGGCATTGTCATAATAGTTGCCATAGGAGCATCGCCCGCTACACATGCGCGCAAGTCCTCGCGGTAGAAACGCCAGGTGCTTCCAACCTTGTGTCCGGTAAGTTGGTTCGACCACATCAAACGATAGAGGGTGGAGCGACTTACGCGCAGGTAACTCATTGCTTCTTTAAACGTCAGCAGGACATCATCCTGAACCATTTGCACAACCATGTGTTCTCTCCTTAGTGTTAAGCTGAAAAAAGCTGCTATACATATTGACGAATACGAATAAAAACAAATGTAAATAAGTGTATACAATGGAGCAGCGTCGAAAGCGTATGCTCTATCAACCGACGTAATTTACTGTCTCATTGCATACTATGATAACCAACCGTGATACGTTTCTACATTGAGAAATTGTTACGAAGTGGTTAAGATTGTAGGATTGACGATGCTCTATCTCCACTTTTAACCTCTATTTAAGAGAGAATATCTGTTTACCACTGTTCAGAGAGCAAGATATCAAGTACATCATTGTCGCAAGCAACGGGAAAAATTCTCATCCCTGTCACCTTTTGTAGCTTTTGTACTGCCTGTGTATCTGTTGGGTCAGCCATCGCGACTGTGAGGCGATTGTGGTCGCGCCCCATTGGGACACAACGAAGTTGCACCGCTATTTTGTATGTGAGAAGATTTTTTAAGCGCGTTGATAACGTCGCTGGAAGTCGTAAAAATGGTATTGGTGTTGCGTCATGCGTCGATGGTGGTTCAGACGGCAGTGTACTCGCCTTTACAAGAGGAGATGATAGAGTATTCTGCTGTCGCATGTTCTCGTTATCCTGTTCTGTATCGTCGAGGGTCTCATAGAACGAAGATGTACTCTCTCCCATAGGCATCTCATCCCACAGGTGCATAGTGATGGCAGGGCGTAGTGTGAGACGATGTACCACGCGACCCGCACTACTGAGTACGTGTTCTAACGAAGGCCCTTGCTCTGGATAGCTGCCGATACCAAGCACAATGTCGGTTTCATGAGTTAAAGGGGGAGTAATCGTTTCTGCCTGCAACAAATTCACGCTGTTAAACACACGCTCAAGGATGGTATATGCCCCTTCCTGATCTACATTGGGAAAAATGATTGCCGCAGCCTTTCCTATATCAAGGTATACACTATCTTCCATGCGTATGGCACGGCGTACATTCATCAATACCTGTTCCACAATGCTTGCTGATGGGTGATAGCGTCTGCGTTTATGCACAATGTCGGTTTCGGGCGTGAGATGAATATGCTCCAACTGCGAAACGTGTAAAAGTAGAACCGTTAATGATGAGGTGGATGAGAATAATGTTTGCAGCCGTGTCCGCAAGAGCGAGTTTAGGGCAGACGGTACTGGGAGCACCTGATTATGCTCTTCATCATCCCACTCCTGCGTTTCGTTATCCTGTTCCATCGTTGAAAGCAGACACAAAGACGAGACAGGAGGGCAAGAACAGACATCTAACCCTGTGTCACTTGTCGCTTCTGGTGTTATGCGTCGTTCACCCGAATGAGTTGTTGCGTCTTTTTTTCTTCTTGTGCTCATCATTTGCCCCATAGTATGTAGTGGTCTCCCACCCTTGATGGGTTGTTTTTCGTAGGGACCCGATTGATCGCGTCCTCTGCACGAGCGAAGCAATGTGCAGTCCTTGAATCCACCAATTCGTGCGCGAGATCGTGTACGAAAAGAGTATCAATGCAACTCGCGCAATGAATTGCGCCGCGGACGCCATCAATGTGGTCCCTACGAAAACCGTCAATCGAAGATTGGTAGACTAATAGTAGACCGGATGCATCCCATCCTTCTTGGCAGTTGATTTCATGAGGATATGATGAATCAGTAAAGGACGTGGTGAATCGGTTCCTACAAAATGTTTTATTGAGTTCTTGTCTATAAGTATATAGCGTGTATCATAAGATGGGGATGTTTGATATGTTATGGTATGGTTAAGAAGTATAAAAGACGGTTGAGAGACGGTTATTGCATCTATACACGCAACAACCGTCTTCTGTTTATTGTTCGATGGTAACGGTTGTGGTGAACGTGTAGCCGACACCGGGGACCGTCATAATATATTGAGGCGTGTTGGGTTCGGGTTCGACCTTTTGACGAAGGTGGCGAATGTGTGTTTTGACGAGACCAGAGTCGCCAGCCTCATCATAGCCCCATACACGTTCGATAATCATATCGGTAGTCAAGACCTGCCCTGTATGAGTTATCAGCAGGTGGAGCAAGCGGCTCTCTGTCGGTGTCAGGCGTACCTTGACACCCTCTCTGGTAACTTCGTGGCGCATCGCATCGAGAGTGACCGGACCAACAGTGACCGATGATGAATTAGAGGTACCACGTGTGCTATTTGAACGCCGCATAACGGCCTTTATACGCGCTAAGAGTTGTCGAGGACTAAAAGGTTTCCGCAAATAATCGTCCGCACCCATTTCCAACCCACGTATCTCATCATCTTCCCGATCATGTGCGGTGAGGATCAAGACCATTGAATTCGTTTCACTCCGCATCTGGCGACACACCTCGAAGCCATCGAGTTTGGGCATCTGCACATCAAGGATTACGAGGTCAGGGAGTGTCTCGCGCCAGCGCTTGACTGCCTGTTCCCCATCAAAAGCACGTACCACATCGTAGCCGTGTCCCTTGAGCCAGTAGCTTAGCATATCTACCATGTCACGGTCGTCATCCGCCACCATGATTTTCACGAGCATTCCTCCTACGGGTCTGCATTATACTTTATACTGTCGGTCTATATACCGATATATGCTTCTGATTTCTCGCCGACCCAGTACAACGAGAATTCTTCTCTTTCTCATTGTCTTACTCTCATCACTAGTAACGCGACGAGTATAGGCAGGTAACATCATGATACAATTTGGGCTATAGTCATGTATGATAATAGTCCTCATTACACACATATCGGCACAAACGCGTTTTTTTGCAGGGACCACATTGATGGCGTCCTTGTCGGCGGTTGATTACAATGAGGACGCGATCAAGCGGTCCCTACAGGTCTCTCGCCCTTGATGTGATGGCTTTCGTAGGGACCACATTGATGGCGTCCTCGCCCAATTCATAGGGCGAGTTGCATCCGTAACCTTGCTTGAATGATCTCGCGCAATGAATAGATGCATGATTGGGACTGCACATTGCTTCGCTCGTGCAGAGGACGCCATAAATCGTGGTCCCTACGAAAACTGTTAATCGAAGGTTGGCAGACACCTACAAAATAGGTAAGACAAGAAAGGATAGAATATCGTTATGAACCGTGAAGAATTATTGGTATTGGCGCGTGAAGCTGCACTGAAAGCACATTGTACCTATTCGCATTTTCGCGTTGGGGCCGCTCTAATTGCTAATGGCAAGGTGTATACTGGTGTGAACATTGAGATATCAAGTTATGGGCTTACCCTATGCGCCGAACGTTCCGCGTTGGCATCGGCACTCTCTCATGGAGATACGGAGATTACCCATATCGCGGTAGCCTGTCTCGATGCGCCACCCGACGCACCAGCGAACGAACGTACTCCGTGTGGTGCGTGTCGGCAGTGGATTGCCGACCTTGCTCCACATGCCATACTTTATATTGATGGCATTGAGCGCGATTTTACTATCGCGGACCTGCTCCCCTATGCCTTCGGTTTACCGATGGCGTGAATGCTACTCACAGCACTTGACAGAACGTCTGAGACTTGTGTACGCTATAAGTCCTGACTTCGTAGGAATGTAGCCAGTAGCGCGAATTGTGTACAGATGTATAGCTTCTATACTACTAAGCGTAGTATGTTCACAAGGCGTTCTTTACTCAAGAAGAGGTACTTGCATGAAACCGCGTTTTACGCTCGGAGTCGAAGAAGAATTCCAAATGGTGGATAAACAGACTGGTCAACTTGCCTCACACATCCATACAATTCTGGAAAAAGGTACTCCGCTTTTGGGTGAGAGCATTAAAGCGGAGATGCTTCAGTCAACCGTTGAACTGGTGACGGATGTTTGTCCAACGATGCATGATGCTCGCCGAGAGGTACAACGTCTCCGCACGACGCTTGCCCGTCTGGTTGATGAGGAGGGCCTAGCTCTTATCAGCGCGGGCACACATCCCAACGCGCACTGGAAGGACCAATTGAGGACGCGCAATGACCGCTATGAATTGCTCGAAGAGGAATATCAGGATGTAGGTCGCTCAATTCTCATCTTCGGCTTGCATGTTCACGTTGGCATAGAGGATCGCACGATTACCATTCCCTTGATGAATCAAGTGCGCGCATGGCTCCCACACCTCCTCGCCATCTCCTCAAACTCTCCCTTCTGGACCGACCGCTTTTCTGGCACAAAATCGTACCGCTCTGTTGTGTGGAAGCGTTTTCCACGTTCTGGTATTCCCGACGTCTTCACATCTATGAACGATTTCGATATGTACGTAGAGCATCTCATACGTACAGGTTGTATCGACAATGGCAAGCGCATCTGGTGGGATGTGAGACCACACGCTTTCTTTAATACCATCGAGTTTCGCATTTGCGACATGCCAGCAACCGTTGAGGATACGCTAGGTATCGTTGCTTTATGTCAGGCATTAATTGCAAAATTGTACTGGATGTATACCCATAATATGACGACTCTTGTGTTGCCGCGCCACTTCATCGAGGAAAATAAATGGCGCGCTATGCGTTACGGTCTGGATGCCGAGGTTGTCGATTTTATGCAAAATCGTCGTTTGAGTATGCGCGAGTCAATTGAGGAACTACTGGACTTTGTTGAGGACGTGATTGATGACCTTGGCAGCCGCCGCGAAATCAACTATCTTCGCTCGCTCCTGGAAAGTCCAGATGGTACAGGAGCAGACCGGCAGATCGCGGTCTACAAAGAGACAAACGATACGCAAGCGGTGACTCGCTTCTTGATGCAGCAAACTCTGCAGGGTATGACCCTGCCCTACGCTCGTTAAGATGAATCAAGGCTAAAAGAGATGGCGATGGATATGCAACACATATCCATCGCCATCTCTTTTAGCCTTGATTCATCTTCCATTGAGTTTGGGCTTGCTGTAGACCTAGCAGTTGTTGTTCGAGCTGAATAATTTGCTGCTGCAACTGTTGCTTCTGCTGCTGTGGTCCAAGCAAGCGCATATCCTCGAACCACTTGTAACCACGTTTGATGATACCTTCGGGCACAAAGGCCGAAGTCTGGTTATATTGTGCGCGTGTCGCAGACATCTGCGTGTTGACCTGTTTCAGATACAATTTCATCTGCTTAATTTGCAGCTTGAGTTGCTTAATTTGTTCCTGGTATGGGTCCTGCGGTTTTGTCGATCTCACGCTTCTTGTGCTACGACGTGCTGGTGCCTGTATCGGCCCCTCCTCCTGTCCATAAATAGGATAAGGATCAATTGGTGGATGTTGCATTACCGCGCCAGGAGCCTGTAATGGATTGCCACAATTCTGGCAAAAGTGTGCGCCATCCTGGTTGTGTGCGCCACAGCGAGCGCAATACATAAGTAATTCCTCCTCTACTACAAACGTTCTCTTGTATATAATACGAACAACACCCCCCGTAGGCGTCTATCAACCTCGATGTGATGAATTCGTAGGGACCACATTCATGACGTCCACGCCCAATTCATTGAGCGAGGTCCTTGTATAACCTCGTGCAATGATAGTAAGAACTGCACATTGCTTCGCTCGTGCAGCGGACGCCATGAATGTGGTCCCTACGAAATCCATTGAAGATTGGACTGGTAGGCGTCTCATTTATGACACCTTACAATTCACGTTTCTCATTCACGTCGTAGCCAAGCGAGGTCATATCGGACCAGAGATAGCTATCGTTCAGCAATTTCAAAAGTGCCCAGGGATATTTTGTATCATAAAGCAACTTTTGTTCTCTTTCAAATGTCGTCACAAAGGCATCGCCCAGGATATCTTTGCCTAGGCGGTCAACAACGGGTTTGACGCGTGCAGGTGTGAGGTCCTTGAGATAGGGCTTTTTGGCAATAGTGGTAAGCATGGTCATCTTCACGCGGTTCTTTTTACAATCGTTGGTGAAGCTGTCGTAGCCCTCGATAGGTATTTTCCCCTGTACAAGCAGCTTTTGAATGCTAGCGATAGCCGCGTTTACCGCTTTTTCTACCTCTTCCAGGAAACGAAAAATGGAGTGGAAGTTGTCCTTCTTGAGGATGAAAAGATCGTCCCCTCGACTGATACAGTCAAAGGTATCATCAAAGAGCAGGGTTGGCTCTTCGACGAGATCGTATTCGTTCGTTGCCCGAAAGATGGCTCCAATAAAACGTGACTGCTTGAGAAGCTGTTTACGTGCGTAGAAGCGGTAAAAGTAAATCACTTCCTGGGGATTGCTCAATAGCTTTACCATAATTACATAGAAGCGTATATTATTGATAAATGCTTTATCGTCATCTTGATAGAAGAGGAAGTCTTGATATGCCTGTAGTGGAGCTATTTGCTTCTGAATAAATGAGTATCCTTCAGCATCAGCACGAAGATATTCTACCTCGTGTTCTTGTGGTTTACTGTCCCCTTGATAAGGATAGACGATACGACCACCACTTACCCATGTTTTTTCGTAATCAGCAAGAAAATCGTGTATCTTTTCACGAAACTTATCGGCCAATTTGTCGGAGAGGTTCATACGGCGGAACGCGAGCATCTCTTCACCTTGCTGTACTGTGGAGGCAAGGCAGACATGCACATCGCATGCATTTTCTGTCTTACTTGCAGATGTTAAATTCAGGGAAAAGAGGTCTTCAAACAACGCTATGTTGGGAGCAATCATCATGCGGCTACACGCTCCTTTACTTGACTTGTAAAAATGTAGTGTCGCCAATGCGTGCGACATGAACAACGCTACGTAGTCCGACGCGCTGACGAGTGAGTAGATAGAACGACGTTTCATTGTTGGCTATCTTAATTTCGTAAAGATGATAGCCAACAATGTTGAGCATTGGATTGATATAGATCATATTGGAATTCACATAGATAATCAATAAAACGGCAAGAAATACTATTACCGCCCATAGCTGTGCCCCTGTCAAGTCCAGGCTTACAAAGGGGACGAGGTAGCTGGCAACATAGCTAAGTACATCTCCATCATGGCGGTCCAGTTCCGTAATTGTCTCATGTGATTTCGCACGACGAGGCGCGATAAGGACAAAATACAGAAACAGAATTACCAGACCTGATAGCCCAATGAGCAGAATGATAATCGCCCACAACAGATATTTTTGCCATAATAGGATACAGAAGATTGCCGTGAGCGGAAAGTAAGAGCTGATGAAGAGAAGGCAACGTACAAAGAGACTGGGCATGATAAGAGGAGTCCTTTCCGCGATCTACAGAATAGATACATGTGTCTATACTACTCTTATTCTTTTTGAGACGCAACAACACGGTAAAGGCTATTTAATCGTGGAGCAACGGCATGACAGGGGCAAGCCCAGTCACTACTATACGCCGTTTATGCGGCTTCTGCGTCTATAGTAGTGACTGGGCTTGCCCCTATCATGTGAACAACGTAGGCTTCTACGCGCTGTTCCTATTTCTTTCTTTACTACCGGACTTCTTGGTTTTTGTTTGTGTGTTCCATTTTTGGTGAATTGTTGAGGCGTCGTCCCAGTTCCTCAAACTCACGTTCCATCTCAGTAAGCACATGCTTTTCGGCATCCTGGCGTGCGATCATATGCTTACGTGCATATGCAATGATGCGATTGACGTAAGAGCGCCCAATTTCCGCACGTTGCCATTTGACCTCTGGCATAGGTCGCAGGTTCAAAAGTGAGCAAGGATAAAAATCTTCATTTTGGAAGGCAAGCGACAACAATTGTGCATACTCAGTGACGGCTTGACATGCCATTGGGTCCGTGAAAAAGCCGGGTTGTGTACTAGAGATGATAAGGACACCTGCGATACGGCTAGCGTACATAACAGGACAAGCTGCGGCACTACGCTCATGTTCGTCGATATCTACCTGGAGCCGCTCTTCATTGCCAAGATTGTCCCATGTTTGCAGACGTTGCAGTGTTGCAGCACTGCCCGCAAGCGTGGTACTGCCCAAATATGCTCTACTTTCGAGGCTAAAGGGCCAGGGATAGTTGCCACGCATGGCGGCTTCACGTAAAGAATGAATACCGTCCTGATGTGAGGGCATGAGGTTTGCGTAGGTAATAGAGAGACCACGGCGATCAGAGTCCAAGTGTAACAGCGCGTAGTCGAAGATGGCCTGTGTTACTTGCCAGTAGCGCGCGTCGTCCTCTGGTGTCGTTGTCACCAGGTCAAATACACGACGATAAATATCCTTGCGTACCTCACGAATCCCTAAAGAGGGCGGATCAAGGACACCGGGGAATGTCTGATTGATTGCATAGGTAAGATTGCCACGATGTTCTGCGAACACCTCTGGCAAACGCTTTAGATGTATTGCGCGTGGCTCAGAACTTCCATTCACCCAACGATACACGGTGATTTCCGCAACATCTAACTCTTTGGCAACGCGCGCAATTTCCATACGGTCATGACGAAGAATGTGTCGAAGCAAACTACTAAAGGGCGAAAGCTTCTCTTCTGCAAGCGTATAGGCAAGATGTTCGTCATCAAAAACTACGTCCTGTTGCTGCGACAATGCACTCGCCTGTTCAGTGTATTGCTTCTTCTTAGAGCCGAGGGGACGTCCACGCTTTCTAGGTTGCTTGTGTACGTCCTGGTCTATATCCATTGAACATGTTCCTTCCTGTTCACCTTTAAAACAACCTTATCTACAAAATAAGTACTTAACATAGTATAACACAATAGTTACACATTTTTACAGCAAAACAAGAGAAACAGCGTAACAGACATTGTACATTTGTGTATCGAGCATAGCAATTTCTTCCTACACATATAACCCTTTGGGAATAATAATCTGTATTTATAGTATTGTAACGTTCAATTACCCTTCTTAGTCTCTATAGATTTCAGAAAAGCACTCGCTACAACAATTATCATACCTCTTGCACAGACTATTATCTTTTGTATGTTACAATGTTTAACTAAAAGTACCACAATGTTGTATAGAAAAATATTTTAAGGTAATATTCTCCTGTGCCGAAGAGTGCTTTAAAGACTTTTCGCCAACTATAAGGGACACGATAGGGATAAGATAGTCATGGCAGTAAACGATGTAGTGCATGGAAATGAAAGTGGGCTTCCTCTCAATGCAATTGAATGGCTGGAGACCCATCACAGAAGTAAAGCGCAAGAACGCGAACAGATGGTGCGCGATCTCCACATAAAAAAAGAAGGCTTTGTCGTCGATGCAGGTTGTGGTCCTGGTTTATGGACACCCCTGCTCGCTAGAGCAATTGGGCCACGAGGGCATATTGTTGGTGCCGATATTTCGCCGGAAGCTCTGGTAACGGCCCAAAGTCGTAGTGCCAACCGTTGGTATCGTCGCCAGGTCGAATATAAAAGAGCACTTTTGGAAGAGTTGCCTATTCCATTAGGACGGGCCGATATGATCTTCAGCGCGAATGTAAGTCAATATCTCCCTGATCCTGTTTCAACCTTCGCCGCTATGGGTCCCTACCTCGCGCAAGGCGGAAGGCTCGCCATCAAAGACATTGACTTCGGCACGATGCGCTTTCACAACATTGATTTAGGGCTTCAAGCTCGCGTTCTGCAAGCACGAGAATATTGGGAACTGCGACGCGTCGATGAAGGCTATACATTTGAAGATAGTTGGGTTGGCTCAAAACTCGCTGACTATCTACGTAAGGCGGGGTATGAAGATGTGCGTGAAACAGCATACCCTATACGACGTACACATTCGTTACCCGAAGATTTCCGTTTTTATTTGCAAGGCATTGCCGAATGGTTTGTCTGCGAGGGTGCTCCTCTCCTTGAAGACGATGATGTGCGCGATTGGCTGCGTAGTTTCCGTGACGGTCCAGATAACGCTCTCGACAAAGAAGGCTTCCAAAGTGAAGAGATCGAATATGTAGTTACAGGCGTTTGGAATAAACCTGCACCCAAACAACGTCACTATATTGATATGTACATTGAACTGCCACAAGCTAAAAGTCAGGTAGTACAAGAGCAGCCATTCATTCTTTTGCCTACGCATTAAGAGACGAAGGAAGCAGGCTCTTTACACTTTCATGTAAAGAGCCTGCTTCCTTCGTCTCTTAATGCGTATTATTTAATTGATCGGCAATCATGGCAATGGCAACATCACCTACAATGGCTTGAAGTTGAGTATGAATTTGCCCCATATTCTCCATGCGTGCAGTAATAAAATCGTGCTTTGCGTTTCCGTAAGCTAACCCGGACATGCCGTTTTGCGCCGCTTCATACTCAGCACTAATCTGTGATAGTAGTCGTGCAACCTCACTGCGCTGTTCATTTGCTCCAAGCATGGTTTTTTCCTTCCTATCCACTATTGTATAGATGTTCTTCTATTTTTGTATGTCCTGTGCAATCAACTTGTTATTACAATGTATGCTGTTTGTTATAACATACTGTACAACACACGTCCATAGTATGCACGAAAATATATCTACTTGTCCAGTGATTTAATAGCTATTTTTAACTAATATCGCCCCTTTCACAGATTTTTCACATTGTTATAATAATGTATGTACATGTATGTTTATGCTTCAATCCTTATGTCAAGCTCAATGAGACGTATTTCCCTTAAGAAGGGGATATTCACAATGAAAATAAAAATATATAGAGGTAACACAAAATTATGTGGTACTTTTAGATAGATATATGTATACGAACATTTTTTGAAGAGGAGCAGAACATGGATACCACTCATACTGCGTTACAGTTGTATACGGTACGAGACGAGACGGCACGAGATTTTGTTGGAACTGTACGTAAGGTTGCGGCACTAGGATATCAAGGAGTTGAGTTTGCCGGGTATGGCAGCCTTACGGCCCAGGAGATGAAGGCACTGCTTGCTGAAACAGGATTGCGAGCAGTATCCACGCATGTTGCGCTACACGCTCTTGAGCAAGACCTGGCAAAAGAGATAGTGTATTGTCAGGATATAGGATGCTCATTTCTCGTACTTCCCTGGCTTGCACCAGACCTGCGTACTAACGAGACCTTTCATCAACTTGCGCCTCGCCTCAACGCATTTGGTCGCCAATGTCAAGATGCCGGAATTGTGTTTGCCTATCACAACCATGACTTCGAGTTTGTGCAACATAATGGCACAACATTGATGGATACACTACTTACTCATACTGATTCATCATTGGTCAACTTTGAACTGGATGCTTACTGGGCGGCGTATGCAGGCGTTGATCCCTTGGCCTTCCTACAGCAATACACAGGTCGTATTCCACTGGTGCATCTCAAAGATATGACGCCTGAACGCACCTTTGCTGAGGTTGGCGATGGCACACTCAATCTTGCACATCTCATAGAGGTTGCGCGCGCAAGCGGCGCACAAGAATTTATCGTAGAGAATGATGCTCCTGCCTTGCCCTCTCTTGAGAGCGCGAAACGCTCTTTGGAGAATATCCGCAAATTCTAACTAAAAAAGTAAGGATGTGAAAAGAAACACTTGTATCTTCTGTATAACAGCAAGAGTGCAGGTGTTTCTTTCTTTTGTCTTATTTTCCTGTCCAGATTGGCTTACGTTTCTCGATATAAGCATTAACTCCTTCGGCAAAATCGGCACTTTCATACATGCGCGTCATAAAATCGTCGAACGCAGCGTCAGGTTCAGCTTTACTTAGTCGTCGATGGGCCTCTTTTGTGCCAAGAATGGTCATAGGTGCCATCGTGCTAATCTGTTGGGCCACCTCTGCCACATGCTCGAAAAGATGTTCATCCTCGATGAGTGCAGTGAGATAATTGCAGTGAAGCGCGTCTTCCGCTGAAAGAAGGCGTCCAGTGAAAAGCATCTCTTTTGCGCGCATTGGCCCGAATGACTCGGCAATATGACGATAGTTTTTGACGCTCAAGCAATTTCCTAATGTGCGACCAATAGGTAAGCCAAAACGTGCTGCGGGAGACGCGTAGCGCAGGTCACATACGGAAGCAAAGATAATACCTGCCCCAATTGCATACCCATGTATCGCTGCAATAGTTGGTTTTGGCAAAAGATAGAGTCGTTCGATAATGGACTCCATCTTCTCCTCATATAGAAGCCCATCATGTCCTGTAAAGCCCTGGAAATGCTGAATATCGGTTCCTGCCGCGAACGCTTTGCCAGCACCACGCACGATAACGACTAGAATACGCTCATCGGCTTCTATATATTGAAGATGGTCCTCTAGCTGTTGATACATTGTCCATGTCAATGCATTGAGAGCATCAGGACGAGATAGAGTAAGCGTTGCAATTGCGCCCATTTGTTCTAGTAAGACCTCGCCATCTTGCTTGCTTTGTACCGTATCGTTATCTGACATGCTGCTCTATCTCCTTCTCTAAGGTAGACGCACGCATATACTCAATAAGCTACTTATAGTTAGCTTATTGAGTATATGCGTGCGTTACGCATTAACCCTGATTTTGCGGTGGTTGCTCTGGATATTGTCCATACGGCTGTTGAGGTTGGTCGTATGCTTGTTGCTGTGGATATTGTGGCTGTCCATATGGTTGCTGTGGTTGTTGATACTGAGGTTGACCATAAGGCTGCGGTGGATATTGTGGCTGACCATAAGGCTGTTGTAGCTGTACTGGATAGGGTTGTCCATATGGTGCGCCCACCACTTGCGGTACTGCTGACGTTTCAGGTCCAGCGAAAATGTACACAAGCATGGTAATGCCGTTAAAGAAAAACAAACAGATAAACCAGCCCCAGCGTGAAAGTTGTGCCATTTTCACAAGTGCGCCAATCCAGGATACAAGAAGAGGAATAGCGGCGACAATCATAAGGAAGATGGAAATGCCGAAGAGGACAGGATTGCCAATACTACCCGTTGTAGTTCCATCAGGACCCGTTTGAAAGGTGTTCCCTACGAATATGCTTACTAAAAGTAAAATGGTTGCAATGATGGTCAAACCTAGACCGATTAGGTAGAGTGTACGACTAAGCGACTTACTCATAAAAACCTCCAATGCTGAGTAGAATGTACAAAAACTGAAATACATAATTTCTTGTCAACCCTCTAAGTGTAACGCCAAGTTTGTCAAAATACTATCATTCACGTTAGATGTTTTAGGCAGTGTGACAAAATACCTTTATTCTTGCTCACACTGTACTACACGTCTATAATCTATATACTAGGTAATAGACGTAAGCATGTAGCAGGAGCACATTCATGGATATTCATCTTGACCAAACAGAACCAATACAGCGTGCAGAGGTTGATGCGGAACGTCAGCAGAAGGCGCATGAATATGCACGTATCCGCCGCCGCCTCTCATTTCTTAGTATCGGCATCTCAATAATCGGTATTCTACTCATCTTTTTAACAGGCTTTGACACGTGGTTGCGTAACATCTTACTGCCACTAAATTGGCAACCTTTGCCCAGCATATGGGCAATGCGATCTACGCCTTATCAATTTCACATACCTTTTAATTGGTCGCCGCTCATTATCGCATGTTACCTTTTAGTGCTCACTGTTGGCTACACACTTATCACGACACCATTATCTTACTATAGTGGTTTTGTATTACCACATCGCTATGGCCTCTCGACGATGACCTTAAGTAGTTGGTTAAGCGATCAGCTCAAGGGCTTCGCGTTGAGCCTAGTGTTTGAGATTGTTGTTGTGGAAGTAATTTATTTGCTCTTAGCCATGCAGCCTGAGTTGTGGTGGCTTTGGGTTGCGCTGATACTACTCTTCTTTTCGGTGATAATGGCGAACCTCGCGCCAGTCCTGCTCTTGCCTCTCTTCTATAAATTTAGTCCATTGCCAGATGGCGAGTTAAGGCAGCGTCTTGTGGCATTAGCTGATCGTGCCCATACGCGTATTCAAGGCGTCTTCACAATGCATATGAGCAGTAAGACCACGGCTGCCAATGCCGCTCTGATGGGACTCGGCAACACACGTCGTATCGTGCTGGGCGACACGATGGTTGATCGTTACACGCCCGATGAAATCGAAGTTGTCCTGGCGCATGAGCTTGGTCATCATGTCCATCGTGATATCTGGAAGCTGATTATAAGCCAATCGCTCTTCACACTGATTGGATTGTTCCTGTTCAATCTGTGCTTGGTCTGGGCGGTTGAACATCTTCATCGGTATCTTGGCATTGCTGATCCAGCCACATTGCCTTTGCTGCTTGTACTTACTGGCGTCTTTGGTTTTCTGATTGCCCCACTTACCAATAGTTATAGCCGTGCCATTGAATATCAGGCCGACGAGTACGCATTACAAGCGACTCATATGGTTGAGCCGTTTAAGAGTGCAATGACACGTCTCGCCAATCAGAATCTTGCCGAGATTGAGCCATCGCCCGTTGTCGAGTTCTTGTTCTACGATCATCCCTCTATCGGTAAACGCCTTACACACGCTGAGAAGTTTAAGGTGTCATAAAAAAAGTGTGGTGCTGGCACAATCTCAGATTGTGCCAGCACCACACTTTTTTGTGAATATCATTGCGCTTTTAAGGCATCCATAAAGGCAGAGAGTTGCGCGCCAACTTCGTCAATGGTGCCAGCAGGCATGCCCATAAGTGGCTCATCAACGCCTGCCGCACCCCACTGATCGAGCTTTGCAACAATCTCTTTCGGGGTGCCGATGATAGCTGTTGCGTCGAGCATACGCGGACTGACTGCCGCCACTGCACTCTTTAGACTGCGCTTAGCTTTATCGGCTTCGATGACGGCTTGTACATCTTCGCCAAAGCCCTGTCGCGTGAGCATGTCAGCGTAGTAGACACCCATGCGTGCGATGTAGTAGGCAAGTGGCTCAGCCGCTTTTGCTGCCGCTGCTTGCCGCATCTGGTCATCGGCGTTTTCGGGCAGGAAGACGCTTGTGATATATGGCGCGAGTGCCGCGCTATGCGGAGGACGACCAGCTTTTTGTGAGCCTGCATCAAGTTGTGCGCGTAACTCACCCCATTTATTACCGGGCCAGTACACCGGTAAGATACCATCAGAGATTTCGCCCGCTTGCTCAACATTCTTAGGACCCATCGCTGCGATATAGATAGGAAGGTCGGCACGTAATGGTTTAAAGCGAAGCGTAAAGCCACGCTCAAGGTGAAAAAACTCGCCGTTGTAGACCAGTTTCTCACCGCGCAGAATCATACGGATAATCTCGACATATTCACGAGTGCGCTTGACTGGCTTTTCAAACTTGACACCATGCCAATGCTCGATCACGTTTGCGCCCGATGGTCCGAGGCCAAGCAGAATACGTCCACCTGAACGCTCATCGAGCGTCGCGGCGGTGCTAGCGATGAGTGCTGGCGTGCGTGAAAAAATATTAGCGATACCTGCTCCAACCTTGATACGCTTTGTAACACGTACAAGATCGCTCATCGACGTAAAAAGTTCATAGCCCCATGACTCGCCCAGCCATACCGAGTCAAAGCCCAGTTGGTCGGCAAGCTTTACTTTCTCCATGACCTCGTTCCACTCGCCAGGAAAATTGGGGGCGTCGGCAATAAATCCAATGCGACTACGATACGCCTTCGTTGCGTTTGAACCTGCTGCTGTGTCGGGTCCACTATTTGTTGTCATGCGCTGATCCATCTTTCTGTTGCAAAAAGTCTTTTTGGAACTACCTGCTTACATTTGTCCTTTTAATGCTTTGTACCCTTCGAGTTCATTTTGAGCCGAGCTAATGGCAACAATGAGATTGTTTATAACTTCTAAATCCTGAATACTTGAGGATTGCTCTTGAGCTAAGGAGGCTAATTCAGGAAAGCGTTTTTCTGTTAGAATAAGGAGTATATGTCGCGTAGCCTCCAAGCGTCCCAGTTCGATGCCCTCTCTCTCCCCTGTTCAATGCCCTTTTCCATTCCCTCACGTAGTATTTCCTGCATAATGGGTGTATCTAACATGATGTCGTGCATTTCTCGAAACCTCCTGATAAGCCATTCTTGATCTGGAATATTCTTGCTACGCTGTAACACAAACGATGCTAACGTAAAGGCAAGATGGATTGGCATGAACAAGCCGCTTTAAGGTTGAGTCCCACGGTTTGGATGTTGCCACAATACACGTTCCCTTCCCTCATTCTTGTTCAATAAGTGTAACATGGAAAAGACGCTGTTGTCGAGCTAGTAGTATGCATACCAGTGGTTACGTATGCTACTATATTTATTATGAAGATTAGATCACTAAGCAGGGAAACCGCAAGGGTATCTCCCAATGCCGTTCAAATAACAAAAACGAGACAGCTTTTCACAAGGGACGCCCTTCGACAGCATGGCTCTTATTTGAACGGTAGTGTAGCTTTCTTGCTCATGTTGTGCGTCATCCTGCTTGCGGCATGTGCAACATCAAGTATGCCGCCAAAGACAACTAAGCCACCTGTACAGACGATGTGTACACGAACGGGTGCGCCACACACTGTTCTTAGTAGCACAACTGCATTGCCTGCCGCACAGGGCAATTGGACGACCTTTCGTGGTGATAGCAATCATGACGGGGCTATCACTGCTACGGGCAAGAATGATTTGCTTCATCCTGCGTGGACGTTTTGCACTGGCGGCTCTGTCTTTTCTTCGCCCATCGTGCAAAACGGGGTAGTGTATATTGCTTCCACCGACACAACGCTGACTGCGCTCGATATTCAAAGCGCGAAGGTACTGTGGCAGATTCAGGCCGATGATGCGTTTTTTGGTACTCCTACACTCGTGAATGGTACACTTTATATTGGCTCGCTAAGTGGCGTTATCTATGCTATTAATGCGAAGGATGGCTTTGTACACTGGAATACTCAACTCGATACTCCCGGCGCAAAAATATGGTCATCCCCTGCCGTCGCAAACGGACTTCTGGTGATTGGAGCGGCCTCGACCTTGAGTGAAAATCCGAAAAAGTCTGGTCAAGTCTTGGCCTATGATACTGCAACGGGCAAGTTACGTTGGCGAGCGTATGTTGAGCAAGGTGGCAAAGCGGGAGGTGGTGTGTGGAGTTCGCCTGTGATTGATTCAGCAAGCAATACTGTCTTCGTGGGAACGGGCGATCCCGATGATGGAGTTGAGGCCCTTAATCTGAAAACGGGTCATATGCTCTGGCATTGGCGTTCCGTTGTTCAGGATGTGGGTGATACCGACATTGGTGCAGGACCCTTGCTATACCGCACACTAAAAGGCCAGTTGAGCGTGACGGTTGGTAGCAAAAATGGCAATATGTATACGCTTGATGCCAAAACGGGCCATCTCTTGTGGCATACACGTGTGGGCGAACATGTCCTCAGTTCCCCTGCATTTGCCAATGGGACAATCTATGCAGTAGGTATTGTGGGGCAAACAGCAACCGTATGGGCACTTGACGCTCAAACAGGTGCCGCACGTTGGCGTCACGATGTGCCTAGTATTGTTTACGCCTCTCCTGCTCTTGTGGGCCAAACTCTGTACCTTCCGCTTGGCGATGGCTTTGAACCGGGGGATGGTGGAATTATGGTACTTAATACTACGAGTGGACAACAACTTCAATATATGCCTCTGCACACCACTCTATCCTCTTCACCAGCCGTACTAGCTACGTGGCTTCTCGTCGGTGCTCATGATGGCAACTTATATGCATTTGCGCGCTCATAAGTCTTACGATAAGCTAAACGCAACTTTTCACACGAGCTTCCCGTGTATAAAGAGACAACACAAACAAACTTTTAATAATCTCTATAAAAAAGATGATGTAAAGGGAGCGTACCTTATGGCAATGACAGAAGAATCAATGGTGATCGGTGTCTTCCGCGACCATGCACTAGCCGAACAAGCAATGGACGAGTTGCGGCATGCTGGCTTTAGAAACGATCAAATTAACTTACTAGGACATACCAGCGGCAATGCGCTTGGTGGTATCCTAAACCTTTTTTCCTCCAAAAGCACGACGGCAAACACTGTTGCGGCAGCACCTAACGAGCTTGCAAGTGCAGGGATAGCACCTGATGATATGCCCTTTTACCAACGTGAACTAGAGGCAGGCAATTTTGTTGTTACTGTTCAACCCTATGGACACCAGAAAGAGGCTCAGGATATTCTTTATCAACACGGTGCCTATGACGCCTCTGCGGATACCACACGTATGGGTGGCGGCAATCGTGTTGTGCCAATCCGCGAGGAACGCTTACAGGTAAATAAGCAGGTTGTGCAGACAGGTGAAGTCCTCATTCATAAACGCGTCATCACTGAAAACAAAACATTCACTATTCCTGTCACACGCGAAGAGGTAGTTATCGAGCGCCTTCCAGCTAAAGGAAGCGCAGATGCTACACTCAATACAGCGGCAACGGGACGTGACGCTGCTCTTTCCGATAGTCAAGCAACGATTGATCAGACAACGGGAAACATTGTAGATGGTAGCGAGATGCTGAGCAACGGGGGAACCATTCGCATCCTGGTGCGTGAGGAACAGGTCACACTCAACAAGCAAACGGTCGTAGTGGAAGAGGTTGTCGTCCGAAAACAGCAAGTGCAAGAAACACAGCAGGTAACTGATACTGTCAGACATGAAGAGGTACGTGTCGAGCACACTGGAAATATTATTATTCACGACGATAGCACGAACGCTGCTTTGTAGGGTATATGTGATTTATCGTAATCCTACTAGCATCCAGGAATGCTGATGAGGAATAAACTCCTGTACGGGTGTGATACATCACACTCATACAGGAGTTGTATAGTTATGACAGCGATACGCGTACCACAATAGCTGTGATATTATCTGGGCCACCGTTTTCGTTAGCCCGTGCGATTAGACGTTGTGCGCTTTCTTCAGGTGCATACTGCTCGACGAGGGTATGCATCTCATCCTCGCTTACTTGCATATGTAGGCCGTCGGTACAAAGTACAAGAATATCTTTGTCTTGCACTTGTTGTGCGCCGACATAGACATTCACATCGCGTTTTATACCGAGGCAGCGTGTAATCACGTTACTATTTCCCGCTGCTTCGGCCTCGATCTGCGTCATCTTTCCTATACGTACCTGCTCAGCAGACCACGAGTGGTTCTCCGCGATTTGCTGAACGTGTCCAGCATGAATAAGATAGACAAGGCTATCACCTGTGTTGGCAACATAGACGGTACTATCCTTGAGTACAGCCGCAACACAAGTTGTTCCCATGCCCTCAAAGGGGCGTATCTCCTCATCATCTTTGTATTCGATACTCTGGGCCTCATTGCGTTCACAAGTGACAGCGTTTGCTTGTTCGATAGCTGTACGCAATGATGAGGCAATATCTTCATTTGTGTCTTGGTAATAGGTATAAGTCAACGGTTGTCAAAATCTCCTGCTCTATTCGTGTCTGCTATGATATGTATAGTTCTGATAATGATTATTGGTGAGATAAAAATAGATGGAAAAGATATTTTTCACACGACGTGAACGCTTCTGGAATGGCTTTGTTGCTGGCCTTGGCGCAGGTATTATTGCGACGATACTCATGTTACTGTTGAGCGTAACCTTTAACGGCATCTCTTTACCAGAGGTCTTTGGCTCTGCCCTGACACAGTTGATGCCACCTTCGTTGTTCAATACGCTGCATACGCTGATTGGTGGTGATGCTAAGCACTACTTTTTTTACTGTATCATTGTTGGACAATGCCTCGTTTTCGCGCTGAGTGGTGGTCTCTGCACATTGATTGTGGGGATGCTCAACGCGGAAAAGACGGGCCAGGAACTGCTCCACTGGACGGCAGGAATTGTACTGACGCTTGTACTTTTGCTCGCGACAGGCCTGGTGCTCTTGCCTATTACAGGTGTGGGTGTCTTTGGCGCGAGTCTCGTTATTGGCGCGGTTAACAGTATTGTAAGTCTTGCTATTGTGGGGATCGTGTTTGGCGGCTCGTTTGTGCTGCTACAAAACCAGCTTATCGAGCGTAGAGTGCGCCTCTTGCATGCGCCACTAGATGTGCAAGCAAAGGGTGTGGCACGGCGTGAGATGGTGATACGCGGAGTTCAACTTGTTGGATTGGGCGCGTTGGGAGTGCTGGCATGGCGTTTTATTACGGGTGCTGGAAACCTTGCAAGCAGTGGTGGTGGAGGGGCAACAAGTACTACAACGGCACCAGGAATTCTAAAGGGGTATCAAAAAAAGATTTCGCCCGTGCCATCTCCTAATTACGGGAATGTGCAACAGGTCCCAATGCTCTCGACAGAGATAACCACGAACGACCAATACTATATTGTCTCGAAAAATCTCTTTTCCGACCCCTCGGTAAATGGCGATACATGGCAACTTTCCGTTTCTGGCGAGATCGAGCATTCCTTCTCGCTAAGCTACAAAGACCTGCTCACTCTTCCCACTAAAAAACAGTATGAGTCGATGATGTGTATCAGCAATGAAGTGGGTGGGCAATACATGAGTAGTGCGCTATGGGAAGGCATTCCCCTTGCTGACTTACTCGCACGTGGGGGAGCCATAAAGTCAGGGGCGACAAAAGTTGTATTGTATGCGGTAGACGATTATAGCGATAGCATTCATCTCACAAAGGCGTTGGAGCCAACAACGTTGCTTGCGCTGCGAATGAATGGTGTTACCCTCCCACAGGGGCATGGCTTTCCACTCCGTCTGCTTGTACCTGGCATTTATGGAATGAAGCATGTCAAATGGATTAATCGTATCGAGGTTGTCAACACAGACTTCCAAGGTTATTGGCAGCAGCGTGGTTGGAGCGACCCTGCACCACTACGTATGACTTCGCGTATCGACGTGCCATTGACAGGTGCTACGATCACAGCTAATAAGCCGAATTTTATCGCGGGTGTGGCTTTCTCCGGTGATAAAGGTATTAGTGAGGTTGATATCAGTCTTGATAATGGGCAGACATGGAACAAGGCCACGCTCAAACGTCCATTATCAGCCCTAACGTGGGTACTTTGGGAACTGCCCTGGCAACCAAAAGCTGGTACATACACCGTCGTTGTACGTGCCATCGACCTGCAAGGCAACGTGCAAGACCCAACTATTGCACCTCCACTTCCTGACGGTTCTACCGGATATCATAGTATACAAGTAAGCGCACAATAAGGTATAGGGACCGATTGATCGCGTCCTCTTCGGCGGTTGATTGCCACGAGGACGCGATCAATCGGTCCTTACACGCGTTTTACCCCCCAAAACGCACAGATATATTGATAGATGCGACTATTTCGGTCGGATTTCGTTGTTGAATGCGAAATGCCAAAAAGATGTGGCAAATGTTGTCCGCTTTTGGTCTCTTCATTGATTGTAATATGTAGGGGGCGATTACATGATGAAGGCACTGCGTGTATCATATTTATGGAACCGCGTCGCAGTGCTAAGCTATGTCAATCGTGAAGTCGAGAATCGCAGATAAGGCCATTATGGTGACGGATGTTCAGGGGGACGAGGTAACGCGTCTGCGTGCAGGGGATGCTCAAGCTTTTCGTTCATTAATGGAACGATTACAGTACCCTCTTACGGGATACTTGCATCGCCTTGTGGGGGAACGCGAGGTAGCATTAGACCTTGCACAGGACACATTCCTACAAGTGTATAAGGAAATTGGCAAGACATCTTCTCATCTCGAATTAGATGCCTGGATATATCGTATTGCCACAAACTACGGGTTGCGCTATCTCAATAGAAGACGCTTACGTCTCTTTATTCCTTTTTCTTTTGGGTTTGACCATTCAGGAGACGAGGGTATTAGTCATGAAGATATGTTAGAACGGTCGATGGTTGAGTCTTCGTTTGAAGAGCAAACAGAGACAAGTATGCTGATTAAGGAAGCGTTCAGCATGCTTGCTCCTATAGACGCAGCATGTGTACAACTACATTATGTTGCTGGCTTCACCTACGAGCAGATCGGGCCGATTGTAAATATTTCACCGGAGGCAGTGCGGAAGCGCGTTGCACGCGGCATCGAAAAATTTCGTAAGGTGTATGCTCAAGATATGACAGAAGTACGAGCAAAAAAGGTTCCAGTGTTGAAGCCGACGCGTGATCTATGAGTAAGAACAGTCTGTATAATAATAGGTATGATATGAAACGTACTATGAATTGCTCTCACTATACATATAAAAAAATATATGAAAATATCTGTTCAGAACGTAGAGTGTTGGGAAGGATGGTGACAGGATGAACCATCTAGGCAATGATATGCTACTTGCATATGTTCGTCAACAACAACTCTATCTCTGGTCGAGTGAGATGCAGGAGCATTTAGCTCATTGTTCGGTTTGTCAAGGACGATGCGCCGAGTATGCACAAATTAGTGGCACAATAGAGACGTGGGCACACCCTACCGTCAGGGATGCAAAATATACAACGGTAGCGACCAATGTCTTGCGTAAGTTGTACGAAGAAAAGCCATCGTTTTCACAACATATACGTCACGGTATCGCGCGTGTGAGAGTAGGACTTCCTATCGTAATGGTGCTGGCAATACTCTTTGTACTGCTTTTTACTGTTGCGAATTTATATATACTGGGAGGCACAAAAACGTTTGGAAAGCCAAGTATAACGCCAACGACTCCTGCACATATATTAACTACGCCTATTCCGCGTCAACCAACGGCGACGCCTATACCTCCTAGCCCAACAGCTATCGCAGGTGGTGCTGTAACGGTGACGCCAACAGTAAAAAGTGTAGTACCAGGAAGTACAGTGACGCCGACAACAGCAGATCAGCCGCATATCGAGACAAATGCACCCTGTACCACCTTAATAGATGCCATTGAAAAGTACTTACATGTATGTGGTAAGAACTTTACCGCAGGAGCGACCGTAACAATCGAGTATCAGATCGGCTCGATCTCTGAAAAACATAGTACACTAGTTAATGCTGATGGTACGTTTATTGATTTATTATATATTCGTTCGTGTAAGGATATTCCTACCGCCATCTATGTACAGAGTTCAGCCAGTCCATCGGAGATGGCTCAAATAGTAAAAAACATTGTGTTTGGAACGTGCCAGAGCTTTGGAAAACTAAGAAAATAAATAGTATAGAGAGTAACTACTTCAAGACTCTCAACTGGAAAGGGTTTGGTTCAATGAAGCGACAGTGTGCATGGTGTTTACGACTCATGAATGGTGCGGGCGAGCATCTCTCATCAGCACCACTGCCTAAACTCTACGACGCAACGCATGGGATATGTGGTGTTTGTGGAATGCGGTGGATGGAGCAAGCAATAGGGTCACAAGATATGACCGAGGTATGTGTTCAGTTGCGCTCAAAGATGCTTGAAAGTGCCACACGTTCCTTTCCTGAACGTCCTAAAACTGCTAGTGTACGGTAGTACACGGTGTACGACAACTCAATAAACTTTCTCTCTTTTCTTGAATGAAGACGCGCCCTATAGAGCGCGTCGTCACCAGAAGGACCGAACGCCACTCACTCTTGTGAGTACGTACTAGCTCTTCCCCCCAATGAGCGAATACAGGTTCGGTCCTTCTGCTTGTCTTATAACCACTTCATTTCCATAGTAGCAACACATCTCCACAGCGTACATTTTATTTGTTACATATGAGGTAACATATGTAACAAATTTCACAGTAATTTAATGAACAGGAAGAGACAAATGTGTTATGATAGCACTACGCTTATGTATACGTGTTTTGTAGTACTATAGCATATTGAAAGGTATTCCACTTTCGTGTACGTCATATTTCTAATAGCTTAATTTGTACGTATTTTATGTCATACATATAATGTAAGATACATCGTTCTGTAGGGGTATAAATTCCGTTAGGGGGTTGCGTATGGATAATAATGATAACCAACAAAAAAATCCTTGGAGTACCTTTTCTGATATAGATGGACGTGAGATTTTTGAACTGCTCGATACACAGCAGGTACGGGCTATCGCCTCAGCACAGTCATCAGGACTACCACCATCCGCAAACCCACCCTCAATAAGTACAGGTCCATATGCACCCGTAGCACACAACAGCAAAGCAACAAATTCTTCTGGAGATTTGCCATATCCGGCGCAAAGAACTTCTGCAAATCAGTATAGCAATAATCCTTATGGATCGTATAGAAGTGGTATACCACCACTCGAAACACCTATGATGAAATCTGTTTTGCCGCCTCCACCGCCAACAATGGATAGAGCCTACTACACTTCATCGCAACCGCCCACACCAACTCAACATCCACAGTCTAACAGTGCGTATGTCCAGCAAGATGGTTTGCCACACGTTCAAACGCTTAGCCCAACGCCCCGCTTTGACCTGGAAACAATGGTGGTTGAGACGGGTGTGCCAGCAATGACGATCCCATCACTAATGTAAAGGCATCTTGCTCGGTACACCACACTCGTCCATCGCTATCCAAGCTCAACCCATCATGAGGATGCGAATGTCTCGGCAGTGTTTGCACCACCAACTGTCCTGTTTGTGGTATTAGATAACCGATGCGCGAACTCAGCGAATCGCTAAACCAGATGTTACCCTTGTTATCGGCTTGAATACCAGAAATATGCGAGCCTGGGCAGGAGGTTGAGGTGCAGTCTCCCGTGTACACGCGAAACAGAATGTTTTGACGGGATGTCGGAAGAAATTCAGCAATATCCCCGTCAAAGCCTTCGCTAAACCAAATGTTTCCTGCACGGTCAGTAGTGATCAAGTGCGGACGTGTCCCCTCTATCGCATATTCTGTAATCTTCACTTGTCCTGAGAGAGTTGGTGTAAAGCTGCCGATTTGATTGACGCCTAATCCATTCTCTGCAAACCAGATAGTCCCCTTGGAGTCAAGCGTGATGCCGTAGGGATCACTTCCGTGAGTGGGAACAGGAGTCTCGACTACCTTGTGTGTCTGCGTATCGAGAAAACCGATGGCATTTCCCGCAAACTCGGTAAACCAGAGGTTGTCGTGAGTATCGAGAAGCAGGCCGTAGGGCGCACTTCCACGCGCGACCGACCATTGCTTCCAGGTATTGTGGTACGGATCAAATTCACCTATGGCATCGCTGGTCGGTTGCGTAAACCACAAATTTCCGTTCTTGTCCACCACAAGAAAGAGGGGACTCGTATAGCCTGCTGGCTCCACGTAGTCTCGAATGAATCGACCATCGGAAAGGGCGTATTGCCCAAGGATTCCCGCAAACGCGGATGAGCATTTGGGCAAAGGCTCACATCCTGGTTCTGCCACCCAGACAAAGCCATGAGGATAATCAAAGGTGGTCGCCCACGGGAGCAGACTGGTATGTGCCTGCGAGGGAGCCAGAGAAAAAGCACGAGTTAGAAAGGCTGGCTGTTCCTCGGAGCGATGAACGACATATGGAGTTGGTGGTATCACAACGAGGGCATGCTTGGTCCCTCGTGCCTTCACACCCCACACCACACTGAGACTAGCACTCAATATAAGTACTCCTAAAAGGACGTAGAGCAGCACTTTTCTCGTACACATGTGTCTTTTGGGTCCGACATGAGGACCACTTCTGTTCATTTCAAATGCCTTCCTCGCAGCAAGAACATCTCCAACATTAAATTTAGATGAAAAATATCTATTTTTATAGACGTATAGAAAAGAGAAGAAGTCAGCGGAATAGGACATTTGGCTTTCCAACAAAAAGAACATGAGCCTCACAACGCGAGAGAAAACAAGCGTAGCAAGATTAAAAGCAGTTAAGAAATCTCGACCACTTGCATAGTATCTCTACCGCAATTTCATCTTTTTTTAATCTTTTCTCTACTTGTGCCGATTACTATAAGTGCTATAGAGATATGTCCTTGAAGCGAAAGAGACTCCATTGAAAGCTGTCAATGGTCTTTCGCTTCACTCTCTATTTCATGCACGATGCGAGACACGACTCCACGCGGCACGTTCGACGCCGAATATAAAGAAGGATAAGAAAAAATAGATGGTACTTCCTGTAGATGAGCAACCAACAACTCGTATTCCTATCCCCCCACAGAGCGACATCTCAGCACCACGTGTCGAGCGACACGCGGTGTCACGACGTACCCTTTTGAAAGGGGCGGCCATCGTCGGTGGCTCATTGACTGTAGTAAGTGGCGCGGCGGCGAGTGGTCTGGCACTGACAAACAAAACGTCCTCTTCTCAGAAAACCAATGCAATGGCTCACGCGGACGCAGCGTCTCCTGGAAAACTGCGTGAGTACTGGATACAGGCCGACGCGTTCTATCACAATCTCGTCCCCACGGGATACGATGGCTTGATGGGTATGTCCTTCTCCGTGGCACAAACCTCCTTCTGGGCACTCGGCTATCGTGCCTATACACCCGGCTGGGGAAAACTGCTCGCAAGCAACGCTGATATTGGAGCCAATACAGGAATTCCTGGCCCCATTTTGCGTGGAGAGGTCGGCGATACCATTCGCGTCCATTTCCGCAACAACGATACACATCGGCAATGGCCCCATAGTATGCATCCGCACGGTGTGCTTTACACTCCCGACAATGATGGAGGTTGGTTCGCTGCTGATCCTCGTCCCGGAGGAGTCGTTGCGGTTGGACAAAGTTATACCTATGATTGGCAGGTCCGTCCCAATTCGGTGGGAACCTGGTGCTATCACGACCATTCCTTGCCTGTTGGTAAACAGATGCAGATGGAACTGGGCGCGGAACTGGGTCTTTTTGGCTTTCTGGTTCTCACCGATGCCTCGGTCAAACCTGTTGAGCAGGAGTACTTTACCTTCTTTCATGATTTGTATCAGGCGGACCTGCCAGAACTGTCGCAGGACTTCGATTGCTTTAGCGGTTACGCCTACGTTGGCAATACACAGACGTTCAAGGCGAAGGTAGGAGAGAGAATCCGTTGGCATATGGCGGCATTGGGAACAGAGTTTCATGTGTTTCATACGCATGGGCATCGTTGGCGTGGGCATGACCAGGTGTATACAGACACCCAACTCCTAGGACCATCTATGGCAACCTCTGTTGAGTTCACGGCGGACAATCCCGGCAAGTGGCTCTATCACTGTCACGTCAATGACCACATGATGTCTGGCATGGCGGGAATATACATTGTTGCTGAGTGACGACGTGTGCCTCTGTCACTGGTTTTCATATACAGGATAGCAGGAGGCGTTGACCTGCATCGCTCAAGAAGATGCATCTGTCACCTCCTCCTGAGGCAAGAACAGTAGTTGTCCACGATCACCCCTTTGTTTCGCTGTCAAATGACAAGAGCGAAATGAGGGAGAAATCTTTCGGAGAGAGGAAGAAAGACGATCAGGAAAAGAGGAAGAGATGAGAGAGGGCGGCAGGAGAGTGAAACTCAGGCATCACGCGCCTCTTCACGGCGGAGTTTGAGGGGCATCCTGCTTTGGATGATGTTCGTCGTATTTGTGATTGGTTTGACTGCCGTTTTCTTTATGATGCTCAATCCCTCATCAGTGCTTGGGGAATGGGGAAAAGGAGTCTTGGCCTCTTGCGTTCTGCTCCTCATAGTTCTCGCACTCATCTATTACTGGTACAGGTTCATGAGGAGCAGGGACGATAGCTAGTGTCACATTTGGAGAAACTGTTGCATGAGGTTGTTTACCTCGTCGGGTTGCTCTTGCTGTACCCAGTGTCCACTTGTTGGAATACGTCGTACCTGTATTTTGGGTACCCATTGTTCCAGGCTACGTGTCAACGCGATGTCGAGCGCACCGTCCTGTTCACCCCAGATCAACAAGGTTGGAGCCTGGATAATAGTTTTTTCTCCGAGACCAAAGCCGCGCCGCGCAATCTGGCGATAGTAGTTCAGGCTAGCTGTCAAGGCACCCGGTTTGCTCATTGCACGTTGATACCGTTGCAACACATCAGGCGGAAATGCCAATTTCTGAATAGCACTATCATGAATAGCTCGCCCGATAGCTTCTGCATGATTAGCACCTAGAATTGCTTCTGGCAGCCAGGGAAGTTGAAAAAAGAATACATACCAGCTTTTGCTTAGTTGCTTGATTGTGCGAAGTTCACGTTGAAAAGCCCAGGGATGTGGTGCATTCAGTACAATCAGGCGTTGTGTCATCTGCGGATAGCGCATGGCAAAAGCCCACGCGAGCACTCCACCCCAATCATGTCCAACAATAATCGCCTTTTCCTGTCCAAGCCCCTTGATTAATCCTTCAATATCGCGTAATAGCGTTGGGATATCGTAGCCTGTACGTGGTTTATCGGTATCGTTATAGCCACGCAGATCGGGCGCGACAACCGTGTACCCTTGTTCTGCCAGAAATAGAATTTGATGTCGCCATGAATACCAGAATTCAGGAAAGCCATGCAGAAGCACAAGTAGTGGTCCGTTATTCTCCTCGCCCTGAATGACATAGTGCATCCGTATCCCATTGGTAATGAGGTCACGGTGTTGCCATGTCTCTGTTGTCGTTGCCATACAAACACATATCCTTTTTTCTTCACTATGTTTCAACAAATAGGAATGGGAACGGCACACATGCCGTTCCCATTCCTATTTGTTGAACGCTAATTTCCTTGTGTATCGTTGTATACGATTGCGCGTTTCACCTGCTCGATGAGGTCGGTAACAGGAATGCCACGCGGACAGGCATCAGCACAGTTGAAGATGGTACGGCAACGCCATACGCCATCACGCTGGCCCAGGATACCCAGACGTTCCGCGCCACCCTGGTCGCGGCTATCAAAGATGAAGCGGTGTGCGTTGACAATTGAGGCTGGCCCAACCCAATCAGGATTGCCCCATACGGATGGACACGAACCGGTGCAGGCACCGCACAGAATGCACTTTGTTCCCTCATCAAAACGGGCACGTTCCTCGGCGGATTGTAGACGCTCGGTACCTGGCTCATTATCGTAAGTAATCAGGTATGGTTTGACCGACTTGTACTTATCAAAGAACTGGTCCATGTCTACCACGAGGTCGCGGATAACCGGGAAGCCTAGCATTGGCTCAATTGTTACCTTGTTGCCAACATCACGCATAAGCACCTTACATGCCAGGCGGTTGCGCCCATTGATACGCATGGCATCAGAGCCACACACACCGTGAGCGCATGAACGACGGTACGTAAGTGTACCATCCATGTTCCACTTTATGGTATTCAATGTATCTAACAGGCGGTCAATTGGGTCTGCCTCGACGCGATATTCTGCCCAATACGGCTTGTTGTCCTGTTCTGGATCGTAGCGCTTAATACGCACTAATACGTTCATGTTGTCTTTTATCTCCTCTGAATGGCTGGATTGTGTAGCATGTGCATATGGTTCGCATACACATGCTACACAATCCAGCCACCACTATGACTAATATTTGCGTTCCTTGGGCTTGAATATCGGGTCTTCAACCATAAGTACGTCTTTATAATCCAATCGAACGTCGTGTGTTTTTGTTCCCTTATAGGCAAGCGTATGCTTGAGCCAGTTCACGTCGTCGCGTTTCTGATAGTCAAGACGGTAGTGTGCCCCACGACTTTCGGTACGCGCCAATGCTCCATGGGTTGTAGCCTCGGCACAGTCGAGCAAGAAGCCAAGTTCAATCGTCTCGACCAGTTCGGTGTTGAAGCGTTTACCCTTGTCCTGTATCTGAACTTTTCGGTATGCGTCTTGCAGACCATCGAGTGTATCGAGAGCGTGACGCAGACCGCGATCACTGCGCTCAACCATGACCTGTTCGTCCATCTCGTTTTGCATCTCGCTACGAATACGAGCCGCTGACTCGCCACCTGCTGAGCTATAGATGCGGTCAACGAGTTCACGCGAATAGGCCTCTGGCTCTGAGGGCAAGGGTGCGTGATCGTTTTCCTTGATGAATTGCGCCATGTGCTTGCCTGCGCGTCGCCCGAATACAATCAAGTCCACCAATGAATTTGTGCCGAGACGGTTCGCGCCATGTACGGAGACACAGGCAACCTCACCTGCCGCATAGAAACCTGGCGAAACGGTCAACTGCGGGTCTACGACAACACGTGCATCGACATCTGTTGGAATGCCGCCCATTGCATAGTGTGCCGTTGGCTAAATCGGCACAGGCTCCGTGATTGGCTCGACACCAAGATAATTACGGGCAAAGTCAGTGATATCCGGTAGCTTCTCCGCAATCGCTTTTGCGCCAAGGTGTCGCACATCGAGGAAGACATAATCCTTACCATCGACTCCGTTGCCGTCTTTGATCTCCTGAACGATACAGCGTGATACGATATCGCGCGGAGCAAGGTCTTTTAAGGTTGGCATATAACGGGCCATAAAGTATTCGCCCTTGCCATTAAGTAGCTTGCCGCCTTCGCCACGAGCCGCCTCACTGAGCAAGACGCCCACCTTATAGATACCCGTTGGATGGAACTGGTACATCTCCATGTCTTGTAGAGGAATACCGCGTCGGTAGGCAACCGACATACCATCACCCATACAGGCAAAGGCGTTGCTGGTGACGCGCCATGCACGTCCATAACCACCAGTGGCGAACAAGACTGCTTTGGCGTGGAAGGTGTGAATTTCGCCAGTGCGAATTTCGAGTGCGACGACACCACATGCCTGTCCATCATTCATTACCAGATCAAGCATCAGAAATTCATTGAAGAAGCGTACCTGATTTTTGATGGCACTCTGATACATAGTCTGAAGAATCATATGACCTGTACGGTCTGCCGCGTAGCAGGAGCGGCGAACAGGACCTTCACCATAATTACGCGTATGTCCACCAAAGCGACGCTGGTCAATGCGTCCATCAGCGGTACGGTTAAAGGGGAGGCCGCGATGCTCAAGTTCATATACGGCGTCGATGGCCTCACGCGTCAGGATTTCTGCCGCAGGCTGGTCTACAAGATAGTCGCCCCCCTTTACCGTGTCATACATATGCCACTTCCAGTGGTCCTCTTCCTGGTTGCCAAGCGCGGCAGCCACACCACCTTGTGCCGCGCCTGTATGTGAGCGCGTGGGATAGACCTTTGTCAGGACCGCAACGCTGGCCTGTGGCAATTGCATTGCAGCCATTAAGCCAGCACCGCCGGACCCGACGATGACAACATCGAACTTGTGGTACATGATCGTATTATATCCTTGTTATCTTTACCAGGGCATCTCTTGTGAGTGCCCTTATTCCCCGATGCTTCAACTGTTTATCTTACTGTACATGCTGGGCCAAGTGCGCCCGTGTGTTGAAAGGTAATCAGTGTAATTGTTCCCAACATAAAAAAGACTAACAATAAAACGGCTGACGTGGAGAGTAGCGCGAGACGCGGCCCACGCGAACGTACATAATCGTCAATGACGACACGCAGTCCGTTCATGCCGTGTGTAAGTGACAACGTGAGCAATAACCAGTCAAAGAGTCGCCAGAGCGGGTTGTCATAGCGCATTGCTACAAACTGGTATGTTGTGCAGTGGACATCATTGGTCACATGCATGATAAACAGGTGAATGATGGCAAGAAAGATAAGGACAACGCCAGAGACGCGGAAGTAGTACCAGGAAAAGGTTTCTAAACCCCCACTTGCTGGACGTGGGCCGCGACCTGTCGATATGTTTAACATGGATAACATCTCCTTTTTACAATCTTGGGGTATGATAAATAAAACGCGTACAGCATGTTTTGCTTATCAGTGTCCAGATACGCTACTTGCTGTTGGGACATGAGTGAACCAGTACAGGCCGGGCACAATGACGAAGTACGACATGGGCAAGAATACAAGTACGGTTAGGACCAATACGCCGATAAACATGGCTCTCTGATACCGCACACCTTTGCGCCAGAAGTCGATAAACATGATACGTACACCGTTGAAAGCGTGGAATAGCACTGCGCCAATTAATGCCAGGGAGAGCAAGCGCACAACGATTTGGTCGAAAAGCACAATGCCTTCATTGTAGACCAGTGGGCCAAAACCCAGCAGAGAGACATCGACGATATGAATAAATAGAAACAGTAGAATACCAAGCCCTGTTACACGATGCAAGAGCCAGGACCACATACCTGATTGACCTTTGTACATCTTTTCCTCAATTCTGGGACCGGAGAGAGATGGGGCGCGACGCGAATGAATGTATGGCCTCTATTTAATGTAGGGCACCCCATCGTGCCTTCCTAGCCAGGTATAGTTGATTGTGTACTTCTATTATACGTCAAGGTGTGGAGGGGCGCAAAGGGTTACAAAAAGATAGAAATATGGTATACTTATATGGCTTAAGACGACCCCTAGTTCAAAGGAGGTCAACCGTTATGCGCGCAGACCGACTCCTCTCAATACTGATGTTGCTACAGACGCGTGGGCGTATGACCGCGCACGATTTAGCTGAACACCTGGAAGTTTCTGAACGAACAATTTACCGCGACTTTGATGCGTTAAGCATAGCTGGCATTCCCTTATATACTGAACGTGGCCCAGGGGGTGGGTGCTCATTGGTAGATGGCTACCAAACACGGTTGACGGGGCTGACCGAAGCAGAGATACGCGCCCTCTTTCTCTCGACAATTTCCGCTCCTTCTGCTGACCTTGGTATGGGAAGAGCACTTGAGGACGCGTTACTGAAAGTTTCTGCTGCCTTGCCACCATCCTCACGCCACACTGTAGAGCACACACGTCAACGTTTTTATGTTGACACGACGTGGTGTGAGCATCCTGAACGCGTTATCTCTTGTCTACAGACAATTCAAGGCGCTGTATGGAACGATCAAAAACTCTCCATTGACTATCATACTGTCTATGGCACCCGACAACAGTATCTTGTAGAACCCTACGGACTTGTGTCAAAGACGGGGGCATGGTATCTCGTTGGCGTTCTGGCTGGCACACAACAGGTCTTCCATCTCACACGGATGTACAATGTTGAGGCAACGGAACTATCTTTTACGAGACCAGCAGACTTCGACCTTGCCGCTTGCTGGAATGAATACTGTACTCAACAAAAAAAACAATTTTTATTTTCTCACAGCCAGTCACAGCAACAAAAAAAGCATTTTCTCAACAAAAAAAGCAAATGGTCTTACAAAAAAACTCATTATGCCATGCTATACAAAAAGATGCACCCACTTCTCCCTTTCGCACTCTCAACTTTTATATGGGTAACGTCATCCTCTATACAAGAAATTCAGGTCATGCTACAATGAGCAAGCAAGCTCTGTTCGCGTAAAAGGGTGTATGTAGAGGAAGTTGATTCTTAAGGACGATGGAGAGATAGCTAAAAAAGCACAAAGAAAAGAGTAATGAGAATGGCAAAAGTGCTTATAGTCGATGATGATGAGTCTATCCGCGAGATGCTCGGCATGATGCTTGAGTATTCAGACCATAATGTGTTACACGCCACAAATGGTATTGAGGCACTTGAGGTGCTTCGTGCCTCCTCTACCCGGCTTGTCGTGCTTCTTGACATGTATATGCCAAAACTTGATGGACGTGGTGTCTTGCAGACGGTTGCCGCCGACCCCCACCTTTCAACATTTCACAACTATATTTTGCTTTCCGCTGACCCCGATCTCCATTCATTTGCTGTCACAAGCACACCTCCATTTTCTGTGCCTGTGGTAGCCAAACCTTTTACAATAGACGATCTCCTGAATGCAGTTGACCAGGCCGCGCATCATGTAACTGTAGGAGTCTGATGCTGTTTACCTGATTAACGTGGATACGCTGTTTGATGAATGAGTGCGGATATACGTAGGGACCACATTGATGGCGTCCACTGCCCAATTCATTGGGCGAGATGCCAGAAAAAATGCTTTGCGAAAGGGAACTCGCGCAATGAATTGCGCCTCGGACGCCATGAATGTGGTCCCTACTATGTATCCGCACTCATTCATCAAACAGCATCATCGGTCCCTACACATGTCTATCTTGATGGATGTTGGCAGAAATTGAGCCTTCTATCGTCCGTCGGCGATCTGAATGTACACATCATCAAGTTGTTTCAGGAGGTCGGAGATTTGCGCGGCAAAGGCGGGCATCATATTGTCCCAAATCAAGAGAAAGTAGAGGCTACGTAAGAAGTTTTTGACATTCGAGGCACTCATCCATGCTGTGACATCTGAGCCACGTTGTACAAAACACGCCACTAGCCAACTATCAAGAAAAGTATCATCAACTTGCTTTCCAATAATAATATGTTGTGCGCTAGTGGCAAGACGCATATCTTCTTCGTGATACAGCGGCTCCGGTAACTGTGCCAGCCTTCTGACTGTTTGAAGAATGTCCTGGCGGTCTTCGGTTGTCATAAACTGATTTTGAGCACACTCATCAAGGGCATCGGCGAGATGAGCCATTGCATGTGCCCAACCTTTGCCCTCAACGTAGCCTCGCCAATCTTTTTCCTCTTCCGCATAACGCAATAAGGCTGCTTTTACCCTCTGTACCGTTTGTTGCGATAATACAGGATTTCTTGCCTCTGTATAAAGAATAGCTGCGACAATGAGATTAGAGAAGCTACGCATAAAGACCGAATCGGTACCAACTTCCCCTATTGCGTAAAATAGGTGATTGGCGTCCAGAACTGTGCCAAGCAATGCTGCCATATGCCCTGGCGTTAGCGTCCCCTTGTCTATAATGCCGCTTGCGAGAATCATATAGCTTAGCTCATCGCGTAATTCGCCATCGGGCGAGCCGAGATTTGCAAGGAGTGCCCTGGCAAAGTCGTAACTGTCGATATCGGCAGGAAGTTCATAGTTATTTTCAGCGATAGTGCGTAAAAATTGTTTATTGGCGGCTTGTTCCGTTGTATATTGCATCATCCACTTCTTTCTCGCGCTAGACGCTGTTACCAGCGAAATACAAATTGTGTCCATTGCTTTTGTAGCACGATATCTTGTTGTGCTGGCACAAATGCTTGTTCATTTTTATAGGCGTATATCTGTAATTTTTGTTCGCTTGGGCGACCTGCTCTATCCCACGCTTCAACTAATGCAACGAGTGCTTGCGTTTGTTGGCTATCGTCGCCAAACGTGCGTACAACTAAATGTACGGGTAGCAGTATCGGTAGCGTTCCAGCTATCGTGGGAGGAAGCTTTATCTTTTCGTCTACTGTATATTTTAACACGCATAACGCTTGATGGCTGAGGACACCAATTGCGACATATGTAGGAATAGTGCCGGGCAACGCAAAAAGATTGGAGACAACGCCACGCTCTACCGCCGCACGTTGGGCGGTAAGGCTACAGAAGCGTGACTCATGCAATGCGAGCCAGAAGTTTAAACTATAAAACAGTTCTTGAAGTGTGAGTTTGACCTGGGTTGGCGTGTCCTGTGCTGGACCGTTAAGCAATCGTAGAATGCCTTCTGAGTCAACCGTTTGAGCTTCGGCCAGTGTTAGATAGAATTGTCCTGGCTCTGAAGCAAGTTGTACCTGTACTCCCTGCTCGGCAAATGCTCCACGTAATCCTACGAAGCCGCAAGGTTGTACAGAGATACTCTCAAAGTGCTCATCCACACGCTTAAAGGCAACTGATATCTGTGGACCGCGCACACTTAAAGGGAGTAGAATGCGTCCCTCGGAGGCGAGTTGCTCGTGCCATGCAGGAGTAATATCACCTGCGTTGACGGTTAAGATGATACGATCATATGGAGCTTCATCAGGAAAGCCGAGTCCACCATCGGCACACACAACTTGCACACGCTCAAAACCTGCTGCCGCAAGATGTTTACGTGTACCTTCCACAATATCTTCGTCGATGTCAATGGTGACAACGTGTCCGGTTTCGCCCACGATATACGCCATGAGTGCTGCATTGTAGCCAGTACCCGCGCCAATCTCAAGCACGCGTTGTCCCTCATGTAGGTCGAGTTGCTCTAGCATGATCGCCATAATCGTAGGTTGCGATGAAGAACTTACAAAGCGTCCATCCACCGATTTGGTAATAATCGCCTTGTCCTGATAGACCTCTTGTAGCGGTAGGTCTGGTAAGAACAGGTGACGGGGTATCGCACGAAAAGCTGCCTCAACCCGTGGTGAGCGAAAATGTCCCTTTATCCCATTGATAAGCTTTTTGTGAAGTGTGTGTATGTTCTCTTCTGGCATATATGCCTCATCTGTTATTTTCGTCCCAATTTTGCCAGAACTGCGCCTTTCAGCATACTAATTTCCTCAACCTTGAGCAACAACACGCCACCTAAGAACACTCCAACCGCCAGACCACCTGCCACAAGCACGGTGAGGAATGAGCCTAGCAACGTATCCAACGAGAACAATCGTACATGCGAGAGCAATACCTGCGCTCCCCATGCGACTGCGACCATTGCCGCTGTTACTACAAGAATTTTGAGTACCGTCGGAATTGTTTCGCGTATCCGAATGGAGCCAATGACAAAGCGTAATAGAAACAATAGAATTATACCATGCATGGAGTTCTGCACCGTATTGGCAAGTGCCAGCATGGGCATTCCCTGAACAGTATTGCTAAAAGGCAACGCTACCGCGAGATAGCCGAGAATGCTTACAAACTGGACGACAACTGGAATAACCGTGTTTTTGCGTGCATAGAAGGCCGCAATCAACAATTGATCTAACGCCACAAATGGTAACTGGTAGGCATAGTTTTGCAATGCGATAGAGGTCAGTTGAGCGTTCTGTTGATTGTAATTGTGATGGCGAAGTACCAGATCAACAATAGGGTTTTGTAGCACGATGAGTCCAGCAGCGGCGGGAATCATCAAGAGCAAACCAAGGCGAAAACCGAGTGAGAGCGTTTCCTTAAATCTTTCATCATTTCCATCACGCACATGCTGTGAAAGCGTAGGCAAAACCGCGAACGAAAGAGCAGCGGCAACAAGACCAATCGGAAATTGTATCAGTGTTGTTGCGTTCTTCAAAGCAGAAACATTCGCTTCACCGCAGCCGCCCACGTGATGTAACGCGAATGGTAAACAAATAGTGCCTTCCGCAAGATATAGGTCAAAGAAAATAAGTGCGGTACTTACTAAGAAACTAAGCGCAACAGGACCATACAGCCGAAGAATACGACGTATCGCTGGATGTTTAAGGTCGAGCACAAACATATAGCCAAAGCGTTGCCGACGCAGGCCAGGGATGAGTAGCGCGATTTCGCCTATAGCACCAATCAGCACACCGAAACCTATACCAAGATTACCATAGTGTTGCTCACCTATCAAAGACCCTACAATCGCTCCCACGATAATACCCATATGGTACGAAGCGGTGGCAAAAGCGGGCCAGCCAAACTCTTTTAACGAATAGAGCGCGGCAAGCAGCACAGCGAATGGTCCAAGCGCAATCAGCGAAAAGAAAATAATCTGTGAGAGGTGAAGCGTCAATTCCTGCCCTGCAGGTGTGAAGTGCTTCAGAATGATCTTGACGAACCAGGGTGAAACGAAGAACAAAAAACACAACGAGGCGACGAGCATAATGAGTCCAACAAGGTTGACCAGTGTGAACACTACTCGCCGCAACTCGGTACGCTTATCCGGCGTTGCATAGTCAGTAAAGGTTGGGATGAGCGCACCGGAGACCGCGCCATTCACGAGAAAATCATTGAAGGTCTGTGCAGGTAAAATGGCCGAGCTAAATGGACCTGCAACCTGTGAACCAAACTGTGAGATGACGATTGCGCGTACCATACCCAGGACGCTACTACCAAGATTGCCCAGCATTACAAAGCCAGCCGACTTCACAATCTCGCGCCGCTCGCTTGCCTGTGATTGCACAACGGGCGTTATTTCGACCATAGGTTCAGGGGCCGCCATTTGTTCGGAAGTGGTGACACCCGATATTACCACTGGTTCAATATCTTTTTGCATATCAGATTTTTCTATTGCATCTTTCGCCATTATATTTTTATTCTCCGCGTATCTTCATCGTGCTCTTCATTTGTCGATATGAGAGACTGGACATTGCTTCGCTCGTCCAGAGGGCGCAATGAATTGCTGCCCCTACCGAGAAACCACATTTTCTCCGCGTATCTTCGCAATCAGTGCCGTTGTCGAATGTCCCGGCAGGTACGGAATTAACTGCACACTCCCACCGTACTCCTGTACCACTCTGGCTTCTGGCAAACGGCTCATATCCGGCGTTCCATTTTGCTCGCTTGCATAGTCACCACCTTTGATATAGATCGCAGGTTGTAGCAAGCTTACTAGTGGACTCGCCGTTGGCTCATCAAAAATTGTCACGTAGTCAATGCAGGAGAGCGCAGCCAGGATTTCGGCGCGTTCTAACTCTGACACATAGGGTCGTCCAGGTCCTTTGAGCCGACGAGTACTCGCATCGCTATTCAGGCCAAGCACCAGAAAATCGCCGCGCCTACGTGCCTCCTGTAAATAGCGCACATGTCCTAGGTGTAGCAGGTCAAAGCAGCCATTGGTGAAGACGCCTCGCTCACCTTCCTGCTGCCTACGGTGAACTTCTGTCGCTAGTTCGTCACGCATATAATATTTTGGTGGTGTGTTATTCATAAGACATTTTTCTTTAATGTATATTAGTTATTGTTCAATATCCGCATCAAATCTTCTGGTGTGTTGCTGGCCGCGCCGAGACGACGCACCACAAGCGATGCAGCCGCATTCGCAAGATAGGCTGCTTCGACCATTGTCGCACCAGCAGTCAGTGCTAGCGTAAAGGTTGCAGCAACCGTATCACCGGCTCCATTAGTATCAACGATTTCGCTGGCACCTGGGAGTGGGTAGATAGGAAAATGGGTGGGAGCTTTACCCGTTTCAAACAGGCTCATGCCCTCGCTACCACGTGTCAGTAGCACACTTTGCGCGTTGCTACCGTGCAATAAACGTTGTCCTGCTTCATCCAGTTGTTCCTGTGTCTTAATCGTCATACCGAGCGTCAATTCAGCCTCTGGTTGGTTTGGCGTCAACGCGGTTACACCTTGAAAGCGGAAGAGTAAGTCGTGCAAATCGACTACAACGACCTTATTCAAAGCACGAGCAACGGGAATACATGCTTCGATAATATCGGGACTAATCACGCCATTTGCATAATCCGAAAGTACCACTGCATCAATTGTAGGCAATATTATCTTAATGTAATCGAGCATATGTCTTTTGCCCGGCACGTTTATATCAGACGTATCAACACGGTCGATACGCACGATATGCTGTTGTACAATCTGAGGACTACCCGCTATAATACGGGTCTTCGTCGATGTAGGGCGCGTCGAGTCGGTAAACAAACCTTCGTGATGCATGCCTAAGATATCTATGGCGTGGCGTAAGTTTTCTCCCGGCACGTCTTTACCCACGACACCCGCCAGAAAGACCTCGGCTTCAAGCGACCGCGCGTTAACCGCTACATTGGTGGCACCACCAGGAAGTGTGCGCTCCTCATCCAGGTCAAGAATAAGTACAGGGGCTTCACGCGAAATACGGGTGGGGCGTCCAATCAGGTATTGGTCTGCCACCATATCGCCAATGACCAGCACCCGTTTCCCTTTGAAGCCTCTAATAAGCTCTTGCAAACGCGACGTACTAAATGTACGGGTCACACCCTCTATCATAACGAACCTTGCCCCTTCCGTCCCTTGAGTGCGATGAGCAGCATAAAGCGTGGTATTGCCAGCATCCGTCGTAAACGCCAGGGTTCACGGTACAGGCGATAGAGCCATTCTAATCCCATTCTTTGCATAAAACGCGGAGCGCGTCGCTGCCGGCCCGACAAAAAATCATATGCACCACCAACACCCATCGCAACCGCTACAGGTAGACGCGATACGTTCCGCGCAATCCATAACTCTTGTGCAGGCGCGCCATAGGCGACACAAAGAATATCGGCATGCGCCCCCTGCACACGGTCGATAATTGCATCTTCTTCTGTAGGTGAGGGTGAACCAGCGTAAGTGCCAGCTATCTGCAAACCAGGGGCGAGTATCTGCAAGCGTATAGCAGCCGCTTCCGCAATACCAGGAGCGGCCCCAAGTAGATAGAGCCGATAGCCCTTGCTTGCGCTGTGTTTGGCAAGTTCTACAAGAGTATCGGTTCCTGTAACACGTTCTGGCGTGGGTTTGCCCAGGTAGCGTGTACCCCATACGATGCCAATGCCATCTGCGACAACGAGGGCGGCATGATTGATTACATTGCGGAAGACGGAGTTGTGTTGTGCCATCATCACAAACTCGGTGTTGACGGTCACAACTTGCTGACATGGAACTGTTGTAGGGCTTTCATTGTGGTGTGTCACAAGCTGATCGATCCGCTCTATCGCTTGCTGCTGTGAGATACGATCAACTCGCACACCTAAAAGCACAGCTGGTTCAGGAAGTGTAGACATAGAGATTATTTTTATTGTCATATATAGTTACCAACTTATAAGGTCTTTTTCAACATTTGAGAAAATCACGTCTGGACGTGTCTCCTCTATATAACGTTGCACACGCTCAAGTATCTCGTTCGCGTGCTGTTTGCTATTACTGACACAACTTACGCCCAGTTTTGCGCTCTGCCAAAGGTCCTGATCCTCGACCTCCGCAATCGCCACCTCGAACTGGTTGCGTACCCGTGCCATCACCGATTTAATCACTTGCCGCTTGTCTTTGAGAGAGTGACATTCCGGCAAGTGGAGTGTTATTTCACATGCACCTATAATCATGGGGGCAGTATAACATACCTTGAGAGGGCATGGTATCCCCTGTCTCCATGAGGGATTGAGCGTGAAAACAGAAATTCTTGTCTAATGGTGTCTAACGTTGTTCCTCTTCATCCTCCACCTGATTCACAACCGCAGGAATAGACAAACGGCGATACAATTGCCGTACCTCGATGATAAGATTTAGGCTCGTAAGGTGAATGCTTTGTCCTGCACCATATTGCTGATAGAGCCAACTGCTAGCGAAGCGCGAAAATACTTCGACACGCTGAATATATTGACTGAGAAAAACAATCTCCTGAATACTCTCCTTCGCTTGATAAAGGGCGAGTTTTTCAAAACGATCTGTCATTTCTGTTGACCGAGAAAGCACATCGACAACAAGAATAGGGGATTGAATAATTTGGGATTCTCCATGATCAGCTATGTCACAGGAGACAACTACGTCGGGGATAACCACTTTGTTTGGTGTGACACGAACCAATTTGTCAGCTACATAGGGACGACACAGCGAGTCTTCTGGCTGTGCCTGGTCAAGGGCAATTCCAAAATTGAGCGCAATAGCAGCATGATTTGAGGAGCCACCAGCAAGCAGACATACCTGACCATCATGATATTCATAGTGCTGATCAGAGTTGTTGACTAACAGAAGGTATTGTTCAAATGACATATACTGTCGTCGAATAGAATGCATTGCTATCTATCAGCTTCCTTGCTTCTTCCCAATGATATACTCTATCTTTCGCGCTTATTATACCATGTCCTCTACTCTTTAAATAACCTGCTAAAAATTGGTTATCAGCAAATGTTCAGCATTCCTATTGTTTCTATCCTGAAAGCTCACGAGATATTTTTTGTCAAAGGTTCGGACGTTCAACCCTTTTTGATGGTATAAACTGAAAATAGCCTCTGTATTCTTTATGACAAGCATAAACTTGGCCTGGCAGCGTTCTAGCAGGTAGTTTGCTAACCGCTCCTGGTCTTTCATATCGAAGACGTTGCGAGCATAGGTGCTGAATTGACTGTCGTAGGGAGGGTCTAAGAAAATAAAGTCGTTTGATTGTGGGGTGTGTTTCAGCAGAAACGCCTCGAAATCCATGTTGTCAATGATGGTGCTTGCAAAATGCTGTTGTAGCGCGGGATGACGCATATATACGACTTTACGAGCAATGTCTTTACGGTTGTAAGAAATGCCTCCATAGGGCACATTAAACTCACCTCGGCTATTGTAGCGAAACATGGATGCATACGCATTTTCTCTAATAAAGAAGAATATCGCGGCGGCTGTGCTAGTAGGAATGAAGAAATCTTCTCTATGGTTAGCGAGATACCTGAGGTGCATATAAAAAGCACTTTTTAGAGCACACTCTATATTCGCCACAATATCGTTATCGGGCAACATCCACTTTTTCTGTTCCAAATTTTTCATACGCTGTATTTTGTGGAACAGGTTACGCTGTACCTCGCGCACGAAATTCTCGACATCCCTCTCAAAAAGTGGTGTAAACATTGTGATGAACGCTTCAGTATGATATGCGATAAAGGAGAGCAGTTTGCGTTGTGTTTCCTCGCTTGAACATGCTTCTGTAGAGTATGCCTTGTATACCTCGATGAGGTAGAGAGCATGAGTATCCACAAGCGTACTTACGTGTTGCCACCCATATAACAACATATCTAACGCTTGAAAGAAGTCCGCGTTCTGTTGTGCAATCATTGTATAAAGAGCAAACAACTCCTGCGACCTATCGTTGATGAATTTCTTTTGCGCGTTTATCTTAAAGAACACGGCACCTCCACCAACGAAGGGTTCGTAATAGTGCTCGAATGAAGGAAGTAAGGGTAAGATATGGCGTAGCTCTTGCTCTTTTCCTCCAGCCCATTTTAAGAAAGAGGTGAGTTTGTCTGCTTTTGCTATCTGCATAGAAATACTATTCTCATAGAGTTATTCTTCAGTGTGATTTGTGGGCATGACGGAGGCAAGCCCCGTCACTACTATACCACGATGCGCCACTGCGTAGCTTGCTACGCAAGTCCGAGTATAGTAGTGGCAGCGCTTGCCCCTGCTATGGCCTCAACGCCCCTGTCATGAGCCTCAACTCATTGGTACTTCTGAACGTGTATAGTAGGGACGCGTTTTTGTGATTGTTCACTTGAAATTTTATTTGTTTGTAGTCAGAAGGAAATGGAATGATTTCGAGAAAAGTTAATGCGCGTAGGCATAACGAGGATAACGATACTGATTTGACGCCGACTTATGGGGCACGCCTCTTGAATGAGAGTGTTCCACGCAATACGTTGCCGGAGCATGAGATGCTTCCACGTACAGCGTATAGCCTTATTCATGATGAACTGATGCTTGATGGCAATTCGCGGCTGAACCTTGCGACCTTTGTCACCACGTGGATGGAGCCGGAGGCCCGTCAGTTGATGATGGATACCTTCGATAAGAACATGATCGACAAGGATGAGTATCCACAAACCGCCGAGATCGAGAGGCGTTGCGTCAACATTATTGCACAATTATGGCATGCTCACGAGGAGCAAGACGCGATTGGAACCTCTACAATCGGGTCAAGCGAGGCCGCGATGCTCTGTGGTATGGCACTCAAGTGGCGTTGGCGAGCGCGCATGAAGGCGGCCAATAAACCAACGGATAAGCCAAATCTTGTGATGGGCATCAACGTACAGGTGTGTTGGGAGAAGTTTACACGCTATTGGGAGATTGAACCGCGTTACGTGCCAGTGGAACAGGGTCGTTATCATCTCACAGCGGAAGAGGTTACAAAGTATTGCGATGAGAACACGATTGGCGTGATCGCTATTCTTGGCAGTACCTTTGATGGTAGCTATGAACCGATTAAAGAAATTAGTGAAGTCCTGGATCAGTTACAGGCCGAAAAAGGCCTGGATATTCCTATTCATGTCGATGCAGCAAGTGGGGGTTTTATCGCACCATTTATCCAATCCGATTTAGAATGGGATTTTCGTGTACATCGTGTGGTATCAATCAACGCATCCGGCCACAAGTATGGCCTTGTTTACCCTGGTGTCGGGTGGGCCATATGGCGCGATCAGGAAGCTTTGCCTGAAGAACTGATTTTTAAGGTAAACTATCTTGGTGGCGAGATGCCAACTTTTACGCTTAATTTCTCGCGTCCAGGCAATCAGATTGTCGCGCAATACTATAATTTTCTCCGTCTAGGCAGAGAGGGATACACGCGTATTCAGCAATCATGCCAGGATACGGCGTTGTACCTGTCGGGCGAAATTGCGAAGATCGGCCCCTTTGAGCTACTATCGGATGGAAGCGAACTGCCCGTTTTTGCTTGGAAGTTAAAGGAAGAGACAAACTTCACCCTCTTCGATATGTCTGATCGGCTTCGTTACAATGGATGGCTTGTGCCTGCCTATACAATGCCGAAGAATTGCGAAGACCTTGTGGTGCAACGTATCGTGGTGAAAGAGGGCTTCAGTCGTGATATGGCCGATATCCTCTTGCGCGATATGGGTACTGCATTACAGTACTTTGCATCGCAACCTGCACATGTGAAAAAGGAAGAGGGTTCGCATTTCGCGCACCTCTAATATATAAAGGAAAAAGTTATGCCGGATAAAAGACATGCGCTAGTCTTGCAACATTTTCATGAAAATCCTCCTGGACGGGTGGGAGACCTGCTGAATAAACATGAGATTCCCTACGATTTGATTCATGTTGGGCATGATGCGCTACCCAATCCCAGTGAATACGGGGCGATTATTGTGCTGGGTGGAACACAACATTTGTACAATAAGTCCAGTTATCCCTATGCGGTTCACGAAGAAATCTACATACAGAAGGCAATCATCGAGGACCATGTTCCCTATCTAGGTATGTGTCTTGGTGGTCAACTGCTGGCAAACACCTTTAAGGCCCCGATACGCAAGCTGCCAAAGGAACATATAGGTTTTTTGAAGATACATTTCACGGAGGATGGGCAGAAAGACCCATTGTATCAGGGTCTTCCTGGCTATCAACAGGCATTTCAGTGGCATGAAGACTACTTTGAGTTGCCGCTAGGTGCAGTTTCGCTGGCGCATCATCAAGATGGTGCAAATCAAGCGTTTCGCTATCTCGACTATGCCTATGGTTTGCAGTATCATATTGAACTCACACAGGATATGCTAGACCTGTGGCTGCATGACCCCTCGCTTAAAAAGGAGTTCATCGACGAGTACGGGACCGAGCAATACGAGAAAACTGAGCGTGAGGCGGTTGAGTTGTATCCAACCTATGCGAGCCATGCAACGCTACTGGTCGAGAACTTTTTGCGGATTAGCAAACTGATTTAGGGGAAGAGAAAGGGATATGCTTCTATGGAATATTGGATTTGCACGACATGCGGTACGCAGTTTACACAAAGTCAGGAACCACCAAAAGAATGCCCTATCTGTCTTGATCAGCGTCAATATGTCGGATACGAGGGACAGAAGTGGACGACACAAAGCATGCTTCATGCGGATGGCCTTCATAATGTGATAAAAGAGCTTGAGCCGGGGCTAAGGGGTATTGGTTCGACTCCTGCCTTTGCTATCGGGCAACGTGCGTTGCTTATTCAAACGGAACAGGGCAACATCCTGTGGGACTGTATCTCACTTTTAGATTCTGAAACGATCAAGGCGATTGAGGCTTTCGGAGGAATAGACGCTATTGCTATCTCTCATCCGCACTTTTATAGTTCTATGGTCGATTGGGCCAATGCCTTTGATGCTCCCATTTACTTACATGAAGCTGATAAACAGTGGGTAATGAGACCAAGTGAGCGTATTACCTTCTGGTCTGGTGAAACACAACCTCTACTAGAGGACATTACGCTCATACATTTAGGAGGACATTTCGCAGGTAGTACGGTACTACATTGGGAACGTGGCGAAGGGTTTCTGCTCACGGGAGATACAATCCAGGTTGTAGCTGATCGTAACTGGGTTAGCTTTATGTATAGTTATCCAAACACAATACCTCTTCCTGCATCGAAAGTGGCGAGTATGCGCGCTACCATAGCTCAATACGATTTCGAGCGGTTGTATGGCGGCTGGTCTACCAGTGTTGTTGCTCAAGACGCGAAAAACGCCGTGATAAGATCGGCTGATAGGTATATCAGGGCATTGGAGGGAGCATTCGTTTAGAAGCGATAGAGCAATTTTTTATACTCGTATGTCCTTCCTCTTCAGGAAATAGCTACAGACAATGCCAAAGATGATAATCATCATGACTAACGCTAACCACATCAGGAGCAGGTACTGCAACGCTTGTGCATGGCTATAGATAGAGAAAAGTGTGCTATGAGAGGTGTAGGCATTCCCTAAAAGCTGATCGCCATTCAATTTGTCACTATGTATGCCTGCCGATGAGTCAAGAGCCGCCATCGCCCAACGTATCGGGAAAATCATACCTGGAAGTTGTAGATACCAACTTGTGAGCGGAAAGATGGTGCCAGCAAAGATGACTTGTGGGAGCAAGAGCAACGGAATAAAACTCATCGCACGATCATTATTTGGTGCAATTGCCGATACAACTAGTCCTACCATCAGACCCGCTAAAGACGTAAGAGCGATGGTGATGTATATTTCTAAAAACGGGGGAAGAAATATACTGTAGCGAAAGGGATCAAAGACGTTGACACAGATTACAAGTATCAAACTCTGCACGAGGCATAATAGTTCTAACACCGCAATCTTCGAGAACAAATAGGGGAGGATACCAAGATTGACCGTTCGCTCACGACGATAAATCGGGACTTCTTTCACGATCTCACGAATCGAATTGATACAGCCAAACATGATCGCGGAAAAGGCCATTAGGAAGAGGAGTGTTGGCGAGTACTTGATGCCTGGTAGGATGAAATCTTGTAATGCTTTCGTTACTCCTCCTCGTTGCTGTGCATATGCCATCCCTCTCGCGTCGAGCGTGAGGAAATCCTTTACATGCTGGCAACTTTTCGACACAATAGGGTTGTCGGGCGTTGGAACATCAGGATAGCCTTTTGCTACGATAATAGCGGACGTTGTTGGACATAGCAGAACAGCGTTTGGGTTAAACCCATCGGTGCCTACTCCTTGAATAAAGAAGAGCAACAACAGCCCGATAATAGGAGCTTGGAGCAGCAGAATTGCAAGGTTCCCCATATCATTTTTCAGCAATTCAATATAACGCTGAGAAAGCAAAAGAAACTGTCTCCAGAAATTGCTCTCTCGCTTCACCTTCTCTTGTCGTTGCTGCCTTCCTTGTAGAAGCGGTGTACTTGCTATCGGCCTTTGACTTACCGCATCACCCACGTATTTTTGATAGGTAGGTGACTGTTTGAATGCCTCTGCAGCCTCTACTGGAATCGTGCGCTTCGCATCGACTGGCTCTAAGAGGCTATAGATTTCTGCAAAATCGGGTTGTTTGAAATAAGACTTTGCCTCCTCTGGTGGACCGAAGTAAGCTAGGTTGCCGCCAGGGGCCAGGAAACAGACATAATCGCACACATTGATATTGTTGGTGGCATGAGTGACCAGCAGAATGGTATGTCCTCTATCTGCCAATTTACGCAACAGGACCATCATCTTGCGATCAAGACCAGGGTCAAGGCCGGATGTTGGTTCATCTAGGAAAAAGACGTTGGGTTTCGCCAGTAGTTCGAGCGCGATAGAGACACGCTTGCGTTGCCCTCCAGAAAGTTGATGAATGAGGAGTTGCCGCCTATGCTTCATTTCAACATCATCGAGCACTTCGCCGATGCGTTGCGTGATCTGTGCCTCGGTAAAATCTTGTGGTAGCCGTAATTTAGCAGCATAATACAGGGCACGCTCTACCGTTAATTCACGGTGAATGATATCATCCTGTGGCACATAGCCAAGCTGTGTACTGAATGCTGTGAGGTTTAGGTAGTAATCCTGTCCATTGTAGAAGACAGAACCCTGCTGAGCAGGACGCAGACCGCTGAGGGCGTCCAGAAGTGTTGTCTTGCCAGCACCGGAACCACCAACAAGTGCCACAAATGAGCGAGGTGGAATGCTCAGCGAAATATCATTCAGCAGAACCGTTTGATTGGTGCCAACTTTTGTAAGATTGAGGGCATCAATACGGATATCTTCGCTCTCATCAAATTGTGTGAGTTCTGTAGCCGTATAGATGAACCGGAACGGTCCAATACGAATTTCATCACGCGGTTCAAGCCGTTGACTCGTTACTTGTAAACCATTGATGTAAGTGTGATTTGTACTGTTCAAATCAGTAAGAAGATGTGTTCCTTGTTCCGCAACTAAACGAGCATGGTGTGCAGAGACCTGAGGATGGTCTAGCACAACATCGTTGTCCTGCAAGCGTCCAATGACCATCTCAGCGTTTCTTAACGTGATGGGCTGTACCTTAGGCGGTGCCTTTTGAGAGCCACCAGTACCATCATTGTAGGTTAGCGTCACTAATGTGCCATACTCATCATCAATACGAAATGTATCGCCGCGCGTCAATGTTTTCCGTAAAGACTCATTACCCTGAGTCTTTTGACCTTGATAGAGTAATCCGTTCTTCGTCTGTTGACGAGCAGGATGAGGATGAATTAATATCAACTGATTGCCCTCATGGACAATCTGTAGGTGAAGGTCAGAGACGCTTTCGGCGTTAATGGGAATGTCGCTTTGGGGATTCTTCCCGATAGTAATGGTTTTCTGTGCGAGAGGATACTTTTTCCTCTCACCAGTGGTATTATCTGTGATTTCTAAAGTGGGAATACCCATTGCAGTGAAGGAGGCTACTTCTGTTCCTACCGATTGCGCTGATGCAGAGTGCTCTTCTTTTCCAGAAGGTAGTACTTGTCGCTGTCTATCATCTACAACAGCTTTTGCTTTCCCCTCATTTGAGGGTGTAAGATGCGTGTGTTCAGCAAGAACGGGGGTCGATGGTTGTACGTGTTCTTTCTCCTGATCGTCTATCGCGGAAGCAAGGAGAAAGAGAAACGTCGTCACCTCTCCTAAGCCAACGATGTTTTTGTGAAAGAGGACAGACTGTTCTTTTTCTTTTTGGTCAACAGTGATAGTATTTGTCTGAGAGAGATTTTCTATGTTCCATGTATTATCGTTGTTGTACAAGAGGCGTGCGTGAAACCTTGAGACTTTCTGGTCGGGAATATAGATGTCGTTACTTCTATCACGTCCAATCGTGGTAATCGACTTAGTAATGGAGAAGACACGATCAGTAAGTGGACCCGAAAGAAATGTGAGTGAAGCGAGTACTTGTGGTTTATAATCGATACTCACAGCTTAGCTTCTTTCTCACCTATAACCATCTCACCTATGTAAAGAGGATTATAGGTGCTTTTCAACATCGAAGCGAGATATGCTCTCGCCGCCCAACTACTTGCTCTAATGACTCTTATATCATCCAGAACAAGCATTGTTAAAAGTTTCCTTATAAAGCTTCTTATTAATAGCCAGGACCAGCAGTGAAATAACCCAGGTTCGAGAGGCAGGTGCTTGTTGTACTATTACAAAAGTTTCCATGTAAGAAATTTCCTTGCTGCTGTTGCACCGTCCCATAATAGAGGAGTGGCTTCTGACCAGCAGGTTGTTGAACGGAAAACGAGAAATTGCCCTGCATGTCTACTGTTCCTGTCAATGTATAAGGCGATTGAGGGGCAGAGGCGTATGTGACTGAGCCTGTTAGTGATCCATTGCCCTTATTTTGTACGAGAAACACGGTGATAGCTGTCGTTTGTTGCGTCGTTTCATTAAATGCTGATCCTTTATATGTACCGGGGATGTACATACCATTTTTCGGTGTTGGCGTTGGTGTCACTCCAAGAGTTGGGGTAGGTGTTGGCCGTTGAGTGCTCGCTGCTGTTTGAGTCACACCTGCAGTCAGGTGATTGATCGCACTTACACCAAGTTGACCACTATTGGGTCGAGCGACACTGAAATAAAATACTAGGCTCCCGATGAGTAACAAGACCACGAGTAGCGAAACGATACTGATAGTTCCAAAGCGAAATGGCCTATTTTGTGTAGACGTTTGTCGCTCGTCTGTCTGAAGTGAGGGAGAAGCAGCAATCGTTGGGAGGTCGTGACCGGAGACTGGCTCAAGTAGTTGCGGAGTGATAGGTTGCTGTGGCACTACGCGCATAGCTTCATCTGAGCGTGGTGTATCATCAGATGGCTTCACTGCAATGCTCAAGACAAGAGGAACATTCGAGTGGTCATTGATAGATGTAGGCACATGAATAACCTGCCCATCCTGCGTTCCAGCCGGTATTGGGACGTTGACTTTGCCGCCTCCTGGTAAGGTAATCATGCGACTGATGCCTGTCTCTGCTTCTTCCTTGCTAATCGCTACCGTTGTGTAGGTATCAATTCCTGCTGCTTGTGGCTCTTGACTGACTGCTGCGGGTAAGCCGTGTACGGCATTCTGCAACGCATCAGCAAAAGCGGCGATGGAGGGGAAACGATCTTCCGGTTTCTTTGCCAGCGCACGTACTAACACAGGGTTAATCGTTGCTGGAAGACTAGAATTAAATGTGTTTGGTGCTGGGGGTGGAGTCGAGAAGTGCTGGTACATTAACTGTTCCATACTTCCCACAAAGGGGGGACGGCCTGTGAGCATTTCGTAGGTCATGACCGCAAGGGCATATTGATCAGTGGCGGGAACGGGGCTACTCGTCCACTGTTCGGGTGCCATAGCGGTAGGTGTGCCGCGAATAGTGCGGCTCGTATTGGCAACGGTGGTAGAACTGCGAGCAATACCGAAGTCGGCAAGGAGCAAGGTAGGATGGTTCGGATTCTTCTTGTTCCCGCGTAACAGGAAATTAGAGGGCTTCACATCGAGGTGAATAACATCGTGATCGTGCGCGTACTGAAGACCTTCCGCCGCTTGCTCAATTATATAGACAATATCTTGAGGGGACAGCGGATTTGTCGCTCGTTGTCGCAACCAGCTTGCAAGCGAGCCATCAGCACAAAATGGCATCACCATATAGCTAATCGTTGTGCCTTCGCTGATTTCCTCACCGAAATCGTAAAGAGGTAGGATATTGGGATGTTCAAGCGCGGCAATTGCCTTTGCTTCTCGCTGAAAGAGTCGCGCTGCATTCGCGGCGGCAGCACTATCAAGGGAAGAAGCGTTTTCAGAGCGAATAACCTTGATCGCAACCTGACGAGTCACGCGCTCGTCTTGCATAAGGAATACTTCGCCCATCCCTCCAACCCCTAGTAAGCGCAAGTAGTGGTAACGGCCATTTTGTAGTTCTTCTAATGCCATAGTATGCCTCGTAGGACAAAAATAAAAATAGAAATCAATTCTGTAGTAAATAATCAATAGTATACAACATTGGTAGTTGTAGTGTTATTAGTACTTGTTGCACCAATACCTTTTTCTCACAAATATGTGACGAAATCTGTATCTGCTTGAACAGATTGACAGCACTATAACACAGCGATATCATGAGGCTATACACCGCTACGGACAGATTGAAGTCTTTTATTTTGACTTTTACAGTATTGCCCTCAGTAAAATAGAGCGAGGCATGACCCGCGACATCGAAGACGTGAAGCTGCTTTTTCAACAACAACGTATTGGGCTAGATGAGCTTGACGCGGCTTACCAAGAAGTCTTTGCTCAACTAGGTAAAGGACGCTACCCCAAAGTCACACCCGAACGCTTCGCAGAACGGTACGCTGCTATACGGCCTCTCCTTTGAGCCGTTCTTTTCCAAATGCATATATTCGTGACACTCTAGAAACTTATATTTAGAAGTCAAGGCTTTCTTGCAACTCTCTAGCAAAAAGACTAATGTTCAGGAATGGCAATAGAGGGGAATTGGATGCGATATGCACGGACAGGCACAATTATCCTTTCTATCGCAGCTAGCAACACATACTGGTTTGATATATGTGGCCGGTTGGTAGCGTTACGATCTGTAGATTGTATTAAAATAGTATAAAGAAGGGCGTTTTTCTCCAATACCTAGAGGTGAGTCTCTATGCATTGCCGCTTACACATGATATGATGCTGTTGTCGTTTAGGAACTGAAGGAATCCATGCGTTGATAAAAAAGCTGAGATTGGAAAGAGATGCAATCGTTTACGCTCGATCTGAAAACGCTCCTGCAAATTTTGTCACGTCAGAAACAAACGGGCGTTCTTCGGGCAGAAATCTCATCCGAGAAACTCCATTTGAACAGTGCTCGTCAACTCATGCATGCAGATCTTCTTCTCGAAAATGGGATGGTACAGACGTGTACGATTGTCACGATGCAAGCAAGAGTGGTTGTAGAAGGACAGAAAGCTCTAGAGCTACTTTTCGCGGTAGGAGTCACGAATTGGCATTGGGAGATACGCACGGTGAAGGAAGTGCTTCCAACCGAGCGTATGGTACAGACAGAACTCCTGATACTCTCGTCCTCTGGCACGTTTGTTCCTCACCGCACGACCTTAGGTGAAGAAGTTTTGCCAACACTTCCAAGAGACTACCGTAAAATTTTGGCCTTGATAGATGGGCAGAGGACGGTACGCAAATTGGCGGTCATGCTTTCCATGCGCGATGAGGATGTGGCAGCGGTCGTACACACGCTCCAGTCGCGGGGCCTGCTTTCCTGATACAACACACCAATGAAAAAAACAATCCGAGAGAAAAGGAGGGAGAAATACAGTGTATCCCAACCAACGCTCGTTTCCATCTCCAACACCCATGAGAGATCAAGACAGTCAATCACAGCTTTCCACCGTTGAGATGGTGGAACAACACGATGCGCTCCATCCAGAGAGGCTAGGATGGTGGTATCGGCTCGCTGCTCCACCTGTCCCAAAGACGACGGCAAGCTTACCGCAACGTGAGGTCTATCGGCGAGGCAAACTTATCAGTATCGCTTTGCTTATGCTGCTCGTTGTCATGGTGGTTGTCCTGCTCACGGTCGGTCTGTTTGTCAATCACGCTCTTGTGCTCAACATTGGCGCTACGCTGGTAGCACTCTTTCTCGCTGTCTTCATGAATAGGCGTGGGCAGGTGGTCATTGCGGGTATCCTCATCGTGGCTGGTCTCGACATCTCGCTGATGACCAATTGGCTGTCCTACCCGGCTGCTTCCGTGTTCCTCCTGCCGCTTCTCGATTTGCTGGTCTTGCCCGAACTCTTTGCCGTCTCCCTATTGCCGCCCGTGGCTGTCTTCGTCGATGCGGGGATACATATTGCTTTCATCGTCGCGTCCTTGACCTTCTTATTTCCGCAAGACGCGGAGTTACATGCACTCCTGCATACCTCGTCTCTTCAAGATGCGCTTGCACGCCCTATCGTCGTTCAAATAAGTGTCGCCGTCATTACCTATCTCTGGGTCACGAGTGCTACTCAGGCCATTGCTCGCGCTGACCGTGCGACGACTATCGCAACACTCGAACGGGCAATGGCAGAACACGCTCATGCAGAGGCCGAGCAAAAACGCGAACTGGAGAAGAGCATCCAACACATTACCAAGACTCATGCACACATCGCAAATGGCAATTTCTCCGCGAGAGTTCCCTTGAATCAGGGAACAGTTCTTTGGGAAGTGGCAGGGTCTTTAAACAATCTTTTGTCTCGTCTTCAAAGGTATCGTGAAGATTCTCTGAAACTGCGAACGCATGAAGAGGCACTCGCATACTATATTCAAGCACAATCACAAAGACCAGATACGCTCATTTCTTGGAAACCGACAGGAACTCTTGTCGATACACTCGTGCAGCAACATAATAGTTTTGTCCAGCAAAGGCATGGAGAGAAAAACCCCATGTAAGAAAGGGACGCACACAATGTCACAACAGACGCATACACAGATACCACCACAAGCAATTATGCTCGATTTGCTGTGTGGGATGATGAAAACGCAAGCTATTCATCATGCCACACGACTGGGCATCGCGTCCTTGGTCAAGGACGGGCAGAAGAGCACCATTGAGCTAGCGGAGACGACTGGAACGCAGCCGGAGGCACTGTACCGCTTGTTAGCGACGCTAGCAAGTATGGGCATTTTCGAGGAAGTTGAACTGGGTATCTTTGCTCAAACGCCACTCTCCCATATTCTCCAGCCTGATGTTGCAGGCTCGATGTATGATGTTTCCTTGCTCCACGGTGAGCCATGGCAATGGCATTCCTGGGAAGCCTTTGCTCATAGTTTAGAGACAGGTCATACGGCAATCGAGCAGGTATACCACACAAGTCTATGGGGGTATTTCAACCAGCATCCTGATGTCGGGGAACGATTTAGCAAAGCAATGACGGGCTTTTCAATGCAGGTCAATGCTCCTCTCGCTCACGCATATGACTTCTCTCAGTTCCAGACGCTCGTAGATGTTGGTGGTGGGTATGGAAGCCTCATCACAACAATTCTCGAAGCGACGCCAACGCTTCGTGGCATCTTGTTCGATCTCCCTCCGGTCATCGAGGAGGCCCGAGTGCTGATCGCTTCATCCGCTATTGCGGATCGCTGCGAACTGGTGTCAGGCGATGTTTTTGCAGAAGTGCCAATGGCTGATGCCTACATTATGAAGCAGATTATCAAGGACTGGGACGATGAAGAGTGCATTCGCATCCTGTCTAACTGCCGAGCCGCAATGAAGCCAGGGGGACGTGTGTTGGTCGCGGAGCAAGTGCTCCAAACAGGGAAAACGATGTCAACGGCCAAACTCATCGACCTGCAGCTTATGGCGGTACTCAGTGGTCGTGAACGGTACGAAGCCCAGTACCGCGCCCTCTTTGAGCGTGCTGGCCTACATGTGGTTCGCATCTGGCCTACGCACTCTCCCTATAGCATCATAGAAGGGGCTGTCTAATTCTGGCTCTACTTCCCTTTTCTTGCGGGAACTGATGTCCTATTTGCTATCATTTATCACAGGTATTGCGCCAAAACTCAAGCGAACTGAGCGTGAGATGTTCCTCTATATCACACCTCGCGCTCCATTCTGTCCAACTAAAGATAAAGATTTACCAAGTCGAAATGTTGAGACTAGCCTATAACAGGCTAGTCTCAACATTTATGAAACACAGTCCCAAGATTTATGGTTCCAGTCTCAACATTTACGAAATCCTACTACTGGTGATTGTCACAATATCTGGCAGCATGTGAAAATGGTGAGCACAGAGTTGCTCTTAATCGTCACAAATATCTGACCACTTTTCTCACAAATATTTGGCAGAACCCTGCTTATCGTCACAAATATCTGGCGAAACCTGTATCCGCCTGACCACATTGACAGCAATACGGCACAGAGATATCATGAGGTCATACGTTTAGAGAAAAATAGCGTCGACTTGAACACGAGCGAGAAAGAACACTCAGAATGAGTTGGTTACTCAACACTTCGATAGATACCTCGTGGAAAGAAGCTGACATGCTCATCAGCATCCTTCGTTCATGGGGTGTCGAGTATCTGATAGGTCTTGGGCAAGCTTTCTCGCCCTCCCCAAGAGAACAGTTATTCCCTGTTGAACTCATCAAACGGTTAGCACAACAGAACGAAAACGCACGCGTACGAGACGCAAGCATATCGCTTTTTTTACTTCACCCCGAACTCACAGATACCGTACAAGAGGCCATAGAGACGAGCGAAGCTGCGATTGCAGAACAAATCATCACTGCTACACTCGCCGCTCTCTACCTGCAGAGAATGTGGTCTATTCGTCTTGCACTCGCTTTTGGGCATGCACCCAACTTCCCAGAACAGCCTTTTGCTCATCTCTGGTTGCAGCGTCACCTCCCTCCTCCGTCCTTTCATAATGGTGAGTGGGGACTGGTCGCACTACAAACGTTCGAACAAAAGCGCACAGGTCTACCATTTTCCTTTCGAGGGGACTGGCAAAATCAGATTGACCACCTCTTATGGCAGGAAGAAGCTCGTCATCATGAAAGATCCGTTTCTCTTCCTCCACAACTTTTTGCACAGGAAGCAGATACGAGTCAGGAGTTCGACATGAGTATGCGACCAAATGTTGACAAACAAGCTATCGAGTCCTTTCTTCAACAATTGGGACGTGCCTTTCGCAAACCAGGACGATTGTACCTCGTGGGTGGTGCTGCTCTCGTTCATGCAGGAGTACGACCTGGATTTACGCAAGACATTGACATACAAGTCGGCGGGGCCAACGAGGGCGACCTCATCATCACCATACAGCGGCTTATCCAGCAGATGCAGATCAACATAGAATTCGCATCACCAAAGGATTTTATTCCTCTGCCGTCGCAATGGGAAGCTCATGCTCAATATGTTGGTCGCTACGGACAGATTGAAGTCTTTTACTTTGACTTTTACAGTATTGCCCTCAGTAAAATAGAGCGAGGCACGACTCGCGATATCGAGGACGTGAAGCTTCTTGTTCAACAACAACGTATTGCTTTGGATGAGCTTGATGAAACCTACCAAGAAGTCTTCGCTCAGTTAGGCAAAGGACGCTACCCGAAAGTCACACCTGAACGCTTCGCAGAGCGGTATGCTGCTATACGACCTCTCCTTTGATCTGTTCTCTTCTGACTTTTCAAATATGAGGGCGGTACATCTGTTCTGTTGGTGACTATCACACACATTTGTGACACTGGGCCAGAAATGTGTGACAATCACCAACTACAAATCAGGTTATATGTCCAAATTCGCGTTTTTCGCATGGCTTTCGATGAAGCGTTTGCGGGGAGCTACTTCGTCGCCCATGAGCATGTTGAAGATTTTGTCAGCTTCGATGGCCTCTTCGACGCCCACTTGTAGGATGGTGCGCTTGGCGGGGTCCATTGTGGTGTCCCAGAGGGTTTCTGGGTTCATTTCGCCGAGACCCTTGTAGCGACCCATCTCTGGCTCTTTACCACTGTGTGATGCCTTATACTCCTCCGCGATGGCGTCGCGCTCTTCTTCGGTGTAGACGTAACGTACCTGCTTGCCAACTTTGATGTGGAAGAGTGGCGGCTGCGCGATAAAGAGATGACCGCCATTGATGATATCAGGCATGTGGCGGAAAAAGAAGGTGAGCAAGAGTGTACGAATGTGCGCGCCATCAACGTCAGCGTCGCACATGATAACGATGCGGCCATAGCGCAATTTCGCCATATTGAAGTGTTCATCGATACCGACACCGATGGCCGTGATGATATTCTTGACCTCTTCACTCTTGAGCACTCTATCAAGGCCGACACGTTCGACGTTCAAAATCTTGCCACGTAAGGGCAGAATTGCTTGGAAGTGACGGTCACGACCCTGTTTTGCGCTACCACCAGCACTATCGCCCTCGACCAAGTACAACTCGCATCTATCCGGGTTGCGCTCAGAGCAGTCGGCAAGTTTACCAGGAAGAGTAGTGTCCAGGACATTTTTACGTTGCACGAGGTCGCGTGCAGCACGTGCGGCTTCACGTGCCTTGGCAGAGAGTAGACACTTCTCAATGATGGCTTTGGCCTCGCTAGGTGTCTCTTCCAAGTAGCGTGTGAGCATTTCCGCTGTAATTGTTTCGACGACTGGTCGAACCTCTGCATTGTTTAATTTGCTTTTGGTTTGTGCCTCGAATTGTGGGTTTGGTATCTTGACGCTAACAACAGCAGTCAAGCCCTGACGCACATCGTCACCTGTGAGGTTGCCATCCTTCTCTTTAAGGATATTCGCTTTACGCGCATAGTCGTTCAATGTACGGGTGAGCGCACTACGGAAACCAGTGATGTGCATACCACCGTCGATGGTGTTGATGCCATTGGCGAATGAGAACTCCGTACAGGTCCAGCTATCGTTGTATTGTACGGCCAGTTCGACCTTCATACCGTCGATTTCACGAATGGTGCTGACCGGACGTGCTTGTAACTTGGCACGATTTTTATTGAGGTAGCGCACGAACGAGACGAGACCACCTTCAAAGTAGAAGGTTGCTTCACGTTCGGTACGCTCATCAATGAGGGCGATGGTAAGTCCCCGATTGAGGTAGGCCATTTCGCGGAAACGCTGCTCAAGGATGTCGAAGCTGAAGTCACGTGTCTCCATGACGGTTAAATCTGGTAGGAACGATGTCTCGGTACCTGTGCCTTCTGCGGGACCAGCATCAAGTAGTCCTGTAACAGGGATACCCTTTTCATAGCGTTGACGCCATAAACGCCCTTCGCGCTTCACATCGACCTGACACCACTCTGAGAGGGCGTTGACGACTGAGACGCCAACACCGTGTAGACCGCTACTGATCTGATAGCCGCCACCGCCGAACTTGCCACCTGCGTGAAGAACGGTCATCACGACTTCCACCGTTGACATGCCGGGTCGTTGATGATGTTCATCGACAGGAATGCCACGCCCATTGTCGCTGATGGTGACGGAGCTATCGGCGTGGATGATGACGCGCACAGTATCAGCCTCGCCAGCCATTACTTCGTCGATACTGTTGTCAACAACTTCATAAATGAGATGGTGCAGTCCACGCTGATCGGTTGCGCCAATATACATACCTGGGCGAACACGAACAGCCTCTAAGCCTTCGAGAATCTGAATGTTCTGTCCGCCATACCCACCATCGCTCACACCATTGATTTTTTTCTTCCCATTATTACCATGATTACCGTCATTACCCGTTTGCGTTTCGAGTGGAGTATTTTCGCTGGGGTCGTTATGAGGGAGTTGCTCTGCAATCATAGATTCTCTTGCTTTCGCCATAGCACCAAAATTCCTTTTACTCAATACCCATTGTGATGGAAAATGCGATACAGGGATCATGCCCTACAAGTGTCTGTGCTTGACTGTCATTGGGCGTATATGACAGACAACAACACACCTTTCCTCTTCCTTATACCTAGCAAGTCTTATGTGCTAGCGCATACATAGCTATGGATGAGAAGGAGGCAGAGGTAGGCGGAGGGCTAGACCGCACCTGTAATATAATTATTCTGATACAGCCTGGAAAATGTGGTAACACACCGCGTTTTCGTCACATCATTATACCACAATTTGAGCGGAAAACAAAATAATTTGAGCGGACAACCTAAATAGCTAGAATAAATAAAACGTGTGTGAACTAGTGCCACTTGCACTGGTTCACACACGTTTTATGAACATTGTTACTCGCGGTAACGACCTCCACCAACTTGTCCCGACATAGGCATTCCACCATTAGCACCCTGCATTGCAGGCATACCCGGCATGCCTGGCATCGACGCACCACCAACGTTAGTGGCACAGTAGGGGCAGAAAGACCAGCGGAGTTCAAGGAGACGCTCGCACTTAGGACATGGACGCTTGAGTTTTTGACTACAGGAGGGGCAAACCTGGAAGTCGGACTCGATACGTGCATGACAGTTAGAGCAGGTCTGACGCTCGGTCATCTCAGCAAGCAACGACTCTTCTTCTAACTGACGCTCGTAAATTTCGGCAAGTGTTTGACGTGGGCGGAGAATCATATAGATGAACAGTCCACCGACGAAAAAGATAGCAACCAGCACGGTGGCGAGAATTTGCGATAACATGTCCTGTGTGCGCGAACGAATATCGCGGAACGTCCAAATTATCAGACTCAACCAGAAAATGACGACAAACGCTACCGTACACCCGATAAGTGGCCCCACAAACCCTTGTAGCGTATTGAGGATGTTCCCGCCCGAAGTGGCGGCAATAACAAGTAGTATAGAGTTATTCACAGGACAGAAGCCCCCTTTATAGGATAAAACAATATGGTACATATAAGGATACAGACAAGCCGTATCGTGCTCACGTTATTTAATCTACATGAACAATACAACGTATCGCGTTAAAAGAAGACGACAGTATAGGACTATAGGCACATTTTACCTACTCGAACACAAGTGTTACTATGCCTCCACTCTGTATAGCCACCTCGACAGTTTGCTTGTGTTCCGCATGCGTTGCCACAGGTGTTTGACGCTCCTCTAATAAGTTTGCCATATATGCTTGTACGAAGGCAACCCCTGGTTGGATTTTGGCGTTGATAGTATCCGGCAACGGATTGTAGATGCGAACAACGGTACTCTGTCCATCGTTGCTGCGTTTTACCGCGCTTACCACCAATTCACGTGGTTCGACCACAACAAAGGTTGCCTGTGCTGGTATCTGCCCTGCGTGTTGCTCCGTCACGATTGCGCGTGTCTGGATGGGCGTATTAAATGTCTGCGCCTCACGTAGTACCAAAGCCTCTTCAGACGCCCATGTACCGTCATGTGGGAGCAGGGCATAGTCGAACTGGTGCAGACCCAGACATTGTGCCTCTGGCGTATATTCCATTGGGCCAGCATGTCCGCGTCTTGTTGAAAGATCACCACGCGAGAGCCATTCAACACAGCGCAACAGTGTCAGTGCAACCGCCATCTGATTTTTATCCGTACTACTAGGGATCACTTCATACTCCGGTAGGCCTCGGTTAAGCACTGCCAGACCAATATTGCCATTGCTTACATCTACAAAGCGTTTTTGTGGAAAGACATTGACTGGCTTCTCGATCCATTCCGCAACGTCCTCTGCAAGGGTTTGAGCTACAGGACGCGTTCGTACCTCAAATGTTCCCTCCGCTGACGCTTCTTGCGTCTGAAAGGGTACAGGAAAAAGTACGCGCAAGCGATGATCCTTGACTTTATTCTCGACACTTGTATGTATAGTAATACGTCGCATATCAGGAAAAAGTGTAATGTCGCTCGAAATTGCACACGCTGTTGTATGTGTGCTGCGCTCGGTACGATTTTCTGTACAAGAATTCGGTAAGGCGATGTGACTACTTATACGTAGGGTTATGCTAATTGGTTCCGCACTTATAACCTCGATCTTTGGCGACTCAAGCGGTTCACTGACTTGCAGATCATGTTCAGGTGGACTGTAGTTATACAGGTCGCCAACATCTCCTCCATCTACAAAACAATTCAAACCTGAAAAAACCACACCCGTCTTTTTTTCTGTAATTGTTAACGTACCATCCTGAGTATTTGCTTCTATACTATAGAACTCATTCTCGATACTGTTCTGTCGGGCAAGAAGCACTGATTTTTGGAGTTGCTGTAAATCGGCAATGATATCGTTTTTTAGGCCACGCGGATAAAGCCAGAAGGTTTTGTGTCCGTAAGCAGGGAGATCGGTTGCGAGGAAGTCTATCGTTTCGCGCGCTTGATCGACCAAGGAAACTTCTAGCGTGTGAATATCCTCACGTGTCAGGAGATCGAGCATATGCTGCCCGGCTGTATTCACTTCTTGCTCATTGACGACAACACGGCCTTTTGGTGCAATCATAATTTCGATGTAGATTGTGCCTGTCTGTGGTGTGGGGCTATTGTTATGTGGAGATGATGGAGGGAAGTCTTGAATGTGAACACGTGAGATGACATAGGATTCGTAGCTTTGTCCAAGTGTAGAGACAATGGTGCTATGAGTGAGCTGTACGAGTTGGGCGGGAGAGGAAACTCCAGATAGCATCACGGCGGTAGCAAGCATCTCGCGTACGAACGGTGTTGAACCAATTTCTTGTCGCCAACGATTGACAACCCGATACGGAAGCGATGTTCCTTGTTGATCGACAATAACGGCATTCTGCAATGAGCCGGGAAGCTGTACCTCAGCGCGTACCGCTTCGGTTCGGAGTCCGGGTGCTGGATTGAAGACAATAATCGGCACAGGCTCATGACCGATATGCTGCGCTGGAAATGGTGCTTGCGTGTCCGTTTGCAGTGCTATATGCTGCATGGCCTGCTGAATGAGGCTTTCGGCAACTTGCTGGCTCTGCGCGAAACGCACGGCATTCTCTCGGTGTACCTGATCAATACTGCAACCACAGATGCTATCATGTGGATGATTTTGTAAGAGATATTGCCACGCTATGCGAACTAACCCTTGAGGATAGGTCGCACCGTTTTGCCAGGCCCATGCTGTCAACGGCTCCACCCAGCGTTCCAAGAGATGCTCAGTGGCTGTATTTTGTTGTTTAATCCACATCCGACTTGAAAGTACTGAGGGTAGCAGGTGTGAGTATTGACTACTTCGCATTTCGCCGGTTAGCGTTTGAAGTCCACTGAAATTGGTCTGCTGGCGAACGCGTTCAAGGTACTGTGGAAGTGTGCCTATCTGTACGGTGATAGAGTCATAGGCGATTGTCGCGTCTCCATTAGTCGATTCCAATTGTGAGAGCAAGTTTTTGCGCGAGGAATCGAGTGTATGTAGGAGTGTATTGGCTGCTGAAATAGTGGTGGGAAGACCATCTTGTACTTCCAGGTGATCGGAGCCATTCATGAAGAGTAGCGTGGATGTGTTCGCCTTGGGTAGCAGGTTAGCAGTGAGCAAGGCAACGCGGGTCACAAATTCTTCTGGACTAAGCGGCATATGACGAGCATTTGAGTAGCCAATGGGGTCGGCAAGGTGTGCGACAAAAACCTTGCTTCCGTCGGGAGCTTGCCAATAAAATTCGCTCTTTTTTGCCTCAGACCCGACGCCGCGCCAGAAGACCGCGTTATCAATGCCTACACCCTGCAAGAGCTGTGGTAGTTGTGCAATATGTCCAAAGCTGTCTGGAACGTAACCGACGTACATGGGATTGCCGAAATCCGTGGCTTGCTTGAGACCGACTTGCAGATTGCGGATAAGCGACTCGCCACTAACAAGAAACTCGTCGGGCTGAACGTACCAGGGACCAACGAGAATGCGACCAGAGCGAATGTGCTGGCGCAGACGCGCTTCTTGCTCCGGTTGTATTTCTAAGTAGTCGTCGAGGATGATAGTTTGTCCATCGAGCATGAAGTGTCTAAAGGTATCGTCGGAGTCCAGGATGTCAAGCAACTTATCAACGGCTTGTACGAGGCGTACACGAAACTGCTGGAAGGTCTGGTACCACTCGCGGTCCCAATGTGTGTGAGGTACAAGAAGAATGGTGAGTTGCTGTGTCATGATGCTCCTTAGGTGGATTTTGCGAGGCAAGCGTACTAGCGTTGCACAAGGAATTTACGGTGTTGATGAGTAGTATACAATGATGGCGCGTGGTATAGCAATATAATTTATAATGTCCTGTAAGGCTCTACAAGCGGCTTTACAAAAATTTTAGAAAATCTTGAGAGTAGAATTGACCAAGAGAAAAGAAAGCAATGTGCATAAGAGCGATTAATCGCTCTTATGCACATTGCTTTCTTTTCTCTTGCGTATATCGTAATTTCCATGAAGGTAGTACAATGGGGACAATTGGTAGAGCATGATAGAATATGCTTGTATAAAATACATGAAGAAATACATGGTGAGAAGGAACGATTTTTTATGGCCCTTACGATAGGTATTATTGGTTTGCCACAAAGTGGTAAGACGACGTTGTTTAATGCGCTGACGAAGGCAGGTGCGCCTGTGAGTGGGTATGCGAGTAGCACGGTGCAGGCAAATCTGGCGATGGTGCAGGTGCCGGATGCACGATTACAACCACTTGCTGAGATATTCAACCCCAAGAAGACGACGTATACAACGGTTGAGTTCGTGGATGTTGCGGGTATGGGACAGACGGCGAAAGAGAAGCAAGAGGAGCGCAAGGGACTTAGCCCTGAATTCCTGGGGCATATCCGCAATGCTGATGCGCTAGCAATTGTGTTGCGTACTTTTAGCAATAGTAATGTGCCACATATCTATGAAGAGATTGACCCAAATCGTGATCTGGATAGCCTTAATGCCGAACTGGTGCTGACCGACTTGGCCTCCGTTGAGAAGCGTATCGAGCGTACAATCAAGGCGGCAAAGTCTGGTGATAAGAAATTTGTGCAAGAACTTGAAGTTTTGCGTAAGTTGCAAGAAGCACTAAATGAACTGAAGCTGGCGAGTGAGGTTGAATTGTCGCAACAGGAGCGTGGCCTGTTGAGCGAACTCTTTTTGATCACGATGAAGCCACGTATGTATGTGTTGAATGTCAGTGAGGATGTGTTAGGCGAGGCACAGAGTATCCTAGCAAAGATCGCCGCTAGTGAGGCCACACCGGACTTGACAACAAGCGAACTTAAAGGAATTGCGGCTATCGCTAAGCGTGCGAAGGACGAAGGGGCTGAGGTCGCGGCAGTCTCGGCGCGTCTGGAGGCCGAACTCGCGGAATTACCGGAAGAGGATGCACACGAGTATCTTGAGTCGTTAGGTTTGCCTCAACTTGGCGCGGACCGCGTGATTCAGGTTGGGTATCGCTTGCTCAATCTCATCACGTTCTTGACGGCGGGTGAGGATGAGGTACGAGCGTGGACGGTGACAAGCGGGGCGAAGGCACCGGAGGCGGCCGGAAAAATTCACTCAGATATTGAGCGTGGCTTTATTCGTGCCGAGGTGACGCACTACGAAGACTTTATGGCATGTGGCTCCTTTGCGGCTGCTACAAAGAAGGGGTTGCAACGGCTGGAAGGTAAAGAGTACGTTGTGAAAGATGGCGACATCGTGCATTTCCGTTTCAATGTAGGAAAATAGCAAAAAAAGAAAAGGGGCAACCTGTTGACACGATATATCGTGCCAACAGGTTGCCCCTTTTCTTTTTTTTGCAGGTACAACAAATGAAAAACCTTGTCTCACTTTTGTTGTGTCGTTCGTGTAAGCTGTAGCGGAGAAAATGATGTTTAGATGTTTTGTATAGAGAGCCGATTTCGATACTTACAGTACCGTTAGGAAGAGCACCTTCATGAGTCATGAGTTGCTATCGCCATCGCAACAGACGTACATTCCTGCCGTTACGATTATCAACGCAACGTTCAAGCACTCGTGGGGAAAACTGCCTGTTGCCACCGCGGTAGCACCTGAACGTATCTGTGGCGAGGCGAGGCGCATTGGGTACACGGGAAAAGGCGAGACGGACCTTGCTATATATCGCCTCAAGATCAAATCCTACAACGGGTTGCCTACAGTTACGCTGCCTGGGATTTATGTGATTAGGGATGGTTTTTTTACAGAATATATGTAAGGACCGATGATGCAATTTCCCGAATGAATGCGGAGACGTTGTTGGTAGGGACCGATTCATCGCGTCCTTATTGGCGGTTGATTGCGACAAGGACGCGATGAATTGGTCCCTACAAGGCTTCAATTAATGCTTGTATTACTACTGCGTCTTGCTCTTCAAAGACGGTGCGTGGGTCGAGTACAAGGGCATCGTGTAGAATGCGAACGATGATGGGCGTAGGGCGCATACGCAAATTTTTTGCGAGTTCTTCCAGTGATACTTTCGTTTCCGCAGCATTCAATGCTACCTGCGTGGTGGGTAGTGTTTCACCTGGAAGGGAACCGCCGCCAATCGTAGATGTTCCATTCTGGATATGTGCAACGATGCCATGTTCTTGTAACCGGGCAACCCAGTGGGTAGCGCGTTTATAGAGTGTTTCAGGACGTGCAGCGATCATACGCCAAATGGGAATATGGGTTTCAGCTTGTCCTCGTTGATAGTGACGGAGCGTGGTTTCAAGGGCGGCGAGCGTCATCTTGTCGATGCGTACTGCGCGCATAAGTGGATGTTTGGCAAGTCGTGCGATGACCGCAGTTTTACCCAGCAGGATACCAGCTTGTGGACCACCGAGGAGTTTATCGCCGGAGAAACAGACGACATCGGCACCAGCCGCGATACTTTCTTGCGGTGTCGGTTCGTGTGTTAGTCCGTAAGCTTCACTATTAAGAAGGCAACCACTGCCAAGATCGTTCATGACGAGCAGATTATGCTGTTGTGCTAGTGTAGAAAGGTCTTTGAGCGAGGTTGACTCGGTAAAGCCTGTAATCAGGAAGTTGCTAGGATGAACTGATAAGAGGAGTGCGGTACGTTCCGTGATAGCATCGGTGTAGTCTTTAAGGCGTGTGCGATTTGTTGTACCAACTTCAACCAGATGGCAACCGCTTTGGCGCATCACATCGGGGACGCGAAAGCCGCCACCAATTTCAACCAGTTGTCCACGCGAAATAATAACTTCCCGTCCAAGCGCGAGAGTAGTGAGTCCTAAAAGAACTGCTGCTGCTGTATTGTTCGTTACGATAGCAGCTTCGGCTCCTGTCAGTTCGCGAAGTAGAGCCTCAACATGAGTGTGACGGGAGCCGCGTTCGCCTGCTTCCAGATCATATTCCAAGTTTGAGTAGCCGCTTGAGACGTGTTGTACTGCTTGTAAGGCTTCATAACTAAGTGGCGCACGTCCAAGGTTTGTATTAATGATGACTCCTGTCGCGTTGATGAGTGGGCGAAGGTGCGGCTGTTGCTCCGCGTGTATCTGTTGTTCGGCGCGTATAAGCAGTTCTTCGGAAGAGGGACATTGTGCGCCAGCAAGAATATCTGTACGGGCGAGGGCAAGGATCGCACGGAGAGAGCGCACCGCGAGTGGACGTGAGAACTGTGTGGCAAGAGACAATCCAGTTGTAGACTGCAGGAGTTCATCAATGGATGGTAGGAGACGAAGCTGATTCTGGTCAACAGTCATGCTCTGTCTCCTAGTGCAGTGAGTAGTACATGGTGATGGCGAGGCTATTGGCAATTTTCGCCATTACCGCGCGCAGGTCTGCATCGTTCAACTTACAGATCGCGTACTGATCTGCAAGCAGGGTACGCAGAATTGGATACATGAGTTCGGTCTTCACAAGACTATCTGTATCGAACAATGGATAGTCACGTTTGAGGAGGAGATGGTGATATGGTCGCAGTTTACCTCGGTAGGAGGTGAGCGCGACAACGTTAACGGCTCCTGCATGGCGACAGAAAGGGTCGCCGGAAACGACAAGAGCAGGATGCCAATCCAGGATGCGTTTTTCTTCTATGCCTGGTGGCAGTGTTGAGTAACCGAAGTTTACCCAATACACCATGCCAAATTGCACAGGCGTCTGGTACGTCAGTGCATCCGGTGTAAGTTCGGGTGGATGAGGCATGGTTTACAACATATTGATTCTGCTAATAAACTATAAACGAGCAAAAGCAACGGAGGCATACGCAGGAGCATCGCTTGCTTCGAGTTCGAGCTGTGCGTGGAAACAGGTGCTGGTAAGCGACCAGGAGCGTGCAACGAGGCCAAGTCTATCTTCACGTTCGTCCTGGCTCTCTTCTTGAAGTGCAACAGCGATGAGTTCCATATCGTGCTGATACTGTTCACTAAGTAAGGAAGAACGGCTGAAGTCGTAATTTGTTGCCATAATGTTAGCTACCTCTTTATTCCTAGTCCATGTATTCCAAAGCCAATAACCGTACACATTCAGGGTAGCGGAAGAACCGCAAGATGTTTTTCGGATTGCCAAACGCGTAAAGCGTCTGTAATCAAAAATGCTAAGGGGTGAGGTGTTTTTCTCCAACGAAAGAGATTATACCAGCAAATTGTGCAAGAAGCAATACCTTTTGTCACAAATTTGGCACACCTAAGTGCTACATCTGAATAACTTTGTGTATCTGTACTCATTGTAACACATCAAAAAATATGCTGGCTTACTTTAATAGGGAGGTAGGAAAAATGGATGAAATAGTTCTGGGGATAGAGGATGAAGTGGCCCCACTTCATCCTCTATCCCCAGAACTACTTATTCAAGTTGTGTTTTCAAGAAAAATGCTTGACATGCTTTTCAGAGTCGGCTATAATAGCCACGTCGATCACTCAGATGAACTGGTGTGTTCCTCAACCTGGGCAGTTACCAAAGCGGTCAAATGGGACTGACTGTAAATCAGTTGCGAGAGCTTCGGAGGTTCGAATCCTCCACTGCCCACCCATACAAGACGTGTTTGCGTTGCGTATGTAAGGTTGGCCCGTGTGGCACAGGGGTAGCGCGCAGTCTTGGTAAGACTGAGGTCATGGGTTCAAATCCCATCACGGGCTCCAGTGGTTTTTTGAATGGTGCTTGCACCAGATGCCCTCTCTGCTCTGGTCGCATCCTGCCAGAAATCCACGCAGGACATAAGAAGCTTTTGCTGCCATCTTCTGAATTGATCAATATTCTCCCTTGTTTCAGTACTACTACTATAAAAATAAGCGAGAATTTTACCTTGATAGGTGATCAAGTTACCAGGGGATGGCTGCTGCATGTCTATACTACTGGTAGTTGGTCGCAAGTGTTTTTTGTAAGCTACCTCATCAGACCCATAGAGAAGTTCACAGGTAGTTTGAAACAAAAGAAGGATTGCAGGAGGAGCCGTAACAGGCATGGCAAAGAAGAAATTTGAGCGGAATAAGCCGCACGTCAACGTGGGCACGATTGGACATATCGACCACGGCAAAACAACCCTGACCGCCGCCATCACCAAGGTGTTGGCCACCATGAGCAACTCCAACAAGTACACCGCGTTCGACCAGATCGACAAAGCTCCTGAAGAGCGCGAGCGTGGTATTACGATTGCGATTGCCCACCTGGAGTACGAGACCGAGCAACGGCACTACGCCCACGTGGACTGCCCAGGACACGCCGACTACATCAAGAACATGATCACCGGAGCCGCCCAGATGGATGGAGCGATCCTGGTGGTGAGCGCGCCTGATGGCCCCATGCCCCAGACCCGTGAGCACGTGTTGCTGGCGCGTCAAGTGGAAGTGCCTGCGATGGTGGTGTTTCTCAACAAAGTGGACATGATGGACGACGAAGAGTTGTTGGAGTTGGTCGAACTGGAAGTGCGTGAGTTGCTCAGCAAGAACCAGTTCCCCGGCGACGACGTGCCGGTCATTCGTGGCTCGGCCCTCAAAGCGTTGGAGAGCAAGGGTGACCTGTCGCGCAACGACGAAGCGGCCAAGAGCATCTGGGAGTTGATGGATGCGGTGGATAGCTACATTCCGACGCCAGCGCGTCCGACAGACCGTCCGTTCTTGATGCCAGTGGAAGACGTGTTCGGCATTAAGGGTCGCGGCACGGTGGCAACGGGACGTATCGAGCGTGGCATCGTCAAGGTGGGCGAGAACGTGGAGATCATCGGAATGCAAGAAGTGACGCGCACAGTCGTGGTCACGGGCGTGGAGATGTTCCAGAAGACGCTGGACCAGGGGATGGCAGGCGACAACGTGGGGTGTCTGTTACGAGGTATTGAGCGCGCGGACATCGAGCGAGGGCAAGTGCTGGCGAAGCCGGGGTCCATCAAGCCGCACAAGACGTTCAAGGCGCAGGTGTATGTGCTGTCCAAGGAAGAGGGAGGCCGTCACACGCCGTTCTTCAACGGGTATCGTCCGCAGTTCTACGTTCGCACGACGGACGTGACGGGAGCGATCAAGTTGCCGGAGGGAGTGGAGATGGTGATGCCGGGAGACAACATCGAGATGACGGTGGAGTTAATTCAGCCGGTAGCGATGGAAGAGGGCGTGAAGTTCGCCATTCGAGAGGGTGGTCGTACTGTGGGTGCGGGTATCTGCACCAAGATCGAAAACTAATACTGAATGTTCGCATGGGCGCAATAACGTTTGCGCCCATTGCTGTTTAGTAGGGACCGATGTATCGCGTCCGTGTCGGCGTTCAAATTGCTAAGAGGACGCGATACATCGGTCCCTACAAGTAAATCATTGACGTTACGAGCGTTATATCTGATAGCCGGATTAATATACTAAGACATATTGTTATTATTATTGGCAAGTTCAAGCCAGAACGTGAACGGAGGAAGACATGGCAAGCAAAGGCAAAGAGAATCGCATTGTGGTTACACTGGCTTGCACAACTTGCAAGAGCCGTAACTACACTACATCAAAGAACAAAAAGAATAATCCCGAGCGTCTCGAATTCAAGAAGTTTTGTAACACTTGTCGAGTACATGCCCCACACCGCGAAACCAAGTAGAGCGAGCGTAGGTACAACGTAGGTTAGATAGACTTATTGGTGGTACGCAATCGCTACTGATTACTGGTCCAGAAAGGTCGAACGTGGCAAACAAAATGGCTGACAAGAAAAAGAATACTAATCGTCCAGCTTCTCAGGCTACACGGGCAACCCTCAAAACAAACGAAAAGGATCAGCCTGTTAAAAGCATTAGTGAGATGGCTCGTGACGAGGCTAAGAACGCGCAAAAGACGACAGAAAGCACCGAGTCGGTTAAAAGTATCGGCGAGATGGCTCGTGACAAAGCTAAGAGCGCGCAGAAAACGACGGAAAGTAGTGCTACATCAGTTAAAAGTATTGGCGAGATGGCTCGCGATGAGCGCAAAAATCCGAAAGGACAGGCGAAGGTAGAAAGTAAACCGTCTGTCAAAAGTAGTACTGCAACATTACGAAGTGAGCCAAAAAAGGATCGCCCGGTGGTACGACGTGAAACCAAGGAACCATCGTGGCTGGTGCGTTTCCGTAACAGTCGTATTGGTCGCTTTGTGTTTGAAGCCTATTACGAACTTCGTCACAAGGTGACATGGCCGACCTTTGAGGAAGCACGCAACATGACCATCATTGTGATTGTGCTTTCTGGCATAATTGGCCTGGCCTTGTTCGCGGTAGACTCAGGATTATACAGTCTCTTCCTACTCATCAGCGGCGGTAAGTAACGCGTACAGCGGGTTGAGAGAACTTGCGACCTCTCCAGGCGTGTAGTTTTATAACCAGAAACACCATGAGGGAAAACGCCGTGGTAACTGAACATACGAAAGAGGATGGGCCAGTAGAACAAGCAGGCCCAATAGTGCATCCATCTACAACGAATCCAGAGGGACTCGACCGTGCATGGTATGCTATTCACACCTACTCTGGATATGAGAACAAGGTAAGAACTCATCTTGAGGCACGTATTACGTCGATGGACATGCGTAACAAAATCTTCCGCGTTGTCGTGCCTATGGAAGAAGAGGTTGAGATTAAGCAAGGGCAACGGCGTACCGTGCAGCGTAAGACGTTTCCTGGTTATGTGCTGGTAGAGATGATAATGAGTGACGAGGCTTGGTATGTTGTACGCAACACACCAGGGGTTACAAGTTTTGTTGGCTCCGGCACACGTCCTATTCCCTTGCAAGAGCACGAGATGAAGACGATTCTGAAACAGGTCACACAGGAAACCGAAAAGCCAAAAGCGAAAATCAGTTTCACAAAAGGCCAGAGCGTTCGTGTCGTCGATGGTCCATTTACTGAATTTATTGGCACTGTCAGCGAAATCAATATGGACAAGAACAAGGTGACTGTACTGGTCTCCTTCTTTGGTCGAGAGACGCCTGTAGTCCTCGACTTTCTCCAGGTTGAGAAGATTTAAGACATTTCTGAGGAGTTTTGAAATCACATGGCAAAGCGTATCAAGGCTGTAGTCCGTCTACAAATTCCGGCGGGGAAGGCTAACCCAGCACCCCCTATTGGTACCGCGCTTGGACCACAGGGCGTCAACATTATGATGTTCTGTAAGGAGTACAACGCACGTACCGCTGAGCAAGCAGGAATGATTATTCCGGCTGAAATCACCATTTATGAGGATCGCTCGTTCACCTTTATCACAAAGACCCCACCTGTACCTGACCTTTTAAAGAAGGCCATAAATGTTGAGAAGGGGTCTGCGGTACCGAACAAGACGAAGATCGGCTCAATAAGTCGTTCTAAGTTGCGTGAGATCGCCGAATTAAAGATGAAGGACCTTAACGCGATTGATGTTGAGGGTGCAGAAGGTATGATTGCCGGTACTGCACGAAGCATGGGTATCACTATCGAGTAGTCCTGCCCGAAAGTTACTGCGGTTGTTTAGCCTCAAGGAGGGCTGTTAAATATATGACAGTTAAGCATGGAAAAAAGTATAACGAAGCGGAGAAGCTCATTGACAGCACAAAGCTGTATGAGCCAAAAGAAGCGGTCGAACTGCTCAAGAAGTTAAACTATGTCAAGTTCGATCCAACAGTTGAGCTACACATGAAACTTGGCGTAGACCCACGTCACGCAGACCAGATGGTCCGCGGCGTTGCGACGCTACCAGCAGGAACTGGAAAAGAAGTGAAGGTGCTGGTCTTCGCACAGGGCGAGAAAGTAGCCGAAGCTGAGAGCGCGGGTGCGGACTTTGTTGGTCTGGACGATATCATCAAGCAGATTGAGGCCGATTGGACAGGCTTTGATGTCGCCATTGCAACCCCCGATGTGATGGGTAAGGTCGGTCGTCTCGGTAAGAAACTGGGACCACGCGGTTTGATGCCTAGCCCTAAGGCAGGAACAATTACCTTTGATCTTGCCAAGACTATTCGAGAAGTGAAGGCAGGTCGTGTTGAATTCAAGGTTGATAAAACTGCCTTATTGCACATTCCTGCGGGTAAGCTTTCGTTCAGCGATGATGCGTTGATGACAAACCTTTCCTCCATCGTTGATGCGGTTATGCGTGCCAAGCCATCCGGTGCGAAGGGGACGTATGTAAAGAGTGTTGTGCTCTCGTCTACTATGTCGCCTAGCATTCGCTTGGATGTTGCTACAGCAACAGCGTTGAAGCCCTAGAAGGGGCCTATGCAAGTGATTCAAACGGACGCCCACAAGGGCGTCCGTTTGAATCACTTGTCCTCGTTTTTGGGGCTTGCTCTTTAGAGCGAAACCCTGTATAATAGTGAAAATTCCAGTCAACCTAAGACAGCAAGTATGCAGGAAGCATCGAAATGACGGAAGTCAGCTTGCCGAGGTAGTAGACTATTTGGACGCAGACGTGATGCATTGCTGCTTTTCTCACTCACAGTGAGAAGCAGAACTGGTGCGTACTGTTGAATAGCATACTCACTCGCCTTAGGTTTATGAAGAACCTAAGGTTTTTTTATATTCTGGGGAAGGAGGAACATTCGTGCCAACACAAGAGAAGTCAGGGAAGATTGACGAATTAACGGAGAAGCTAAGTCGTGCCACACTCGCGATCCTGGTACAAACACAGGGTCTCAATGTGAAGGATATGAACGAGTTACGCAGTAGAATGCGTGAAGCTAAGTTGGAGTTTCAGATTGCGAAAAATACGCTTTTGCGTATCGCGGCTGAGCGCAACAACATGACAGGTGTTGACAATAGCATCTTCAATGGTCAGACAGCGGTTGCATGGAGCTTTGATGATGAAGTAAGTGCGGCAAAGGTTGTATCCGACTATATTCGTGCATCGAAGGCCCTTGTACTGAAGTCAGGTATTCTTGGTGGTCGCTCGTTGACGGCAGATCAGGTAGAGAACCTGGGTAAATTGCCTGGTGGCAAGTTGCAATCCAAAGCTGATGTCGTTGGAACCATTCAGGGACCTTTGGCAACAACATATGGCTTATTAACCGCACCACTACGTGATCTATGTTACGTGCTACAAGCACATGCAGAACAATTAAATGGTGGCTCTGCCGCCGAGTAAGTACTACAGAAATTAAGGAGAAAATACATCATGTCCGTAGAAACCATTATCGCTGAAATTGAGCAATTGAATGTGCTCGATCTCGTTCAGTTAAGCAAGACCCTACAAGAGAAGTGGGGCGTGAGTGCAGCCGCAGCCGTTGCAGCAGGCCCAGCCGCTGGCGCAGCCCCTGCCGCCGCAGAAGCAGCCGCTCCTGTTGAAGAGCAGACCGAATTTGATGCAGTCTTGACCGAGGTTGGCCCGAACAAGATCAACGTCATCAAGGTTGTGCGTGAGTTGACCGGACTTGGCTTGAAAGAGGCAAAGGCCGTGGTTGACGAGGCACCAAAGGCCATCAAGGAAGGCGTCTCCAAGGATGAGGCCGAGGCCATCGCTAAGAAGATGGAAGAGGTCGGCGCAAAGGTTACAGTTAAGTAATAAAAACACCTGGGGCAGGCAAGCCCGCCCCAGGTGTTTTGTTGTCTGCATGCATGGAAGAATTGCGTCTATAGGGCATTCATGCTATAATGCAGAAGTTAGATCGTTGTCTTTCCTATCCTGTAAACAGGAGGTGATTTAAAAGCGTGGCATTAAGTTTAGAAGAAAAAACAGAAATTATCGAAGGCTCTCGTGTACACGAGACCGATACAGGTTCACCAGAGGTGCAGGTTTCCATCCTGACACGGCGTATCAATCAGATGACAGATCATCTGAAAGCGCACAAGCATGATCTCCACTCACGTCGCGGCCTACTTATGATGGTTGGGCAACGCAGACGTTTGCTTTCCTATCTCAGTAAGAAAAGCCCAGACCGCTATCGCGCACTGATCGCGAAGCTCGGTTTGCGCCACTAAATTCAGGGTTGATGCGGTCGGCGCACTAAACGCCAGGACGAAAGAATGTGGCATGCGCCGCGCCGAACCGCTGCTCCCAGGTTTCCCCTAGAGTATGTACATTGTGTTAAAGAGACGAGAGACCAACGCTAACGATAGGCAGATAAAGCAGCAATCCCCACATATCGGTGTATAAGAAGTTGAACAAATAAAGCCGCGTATCCGCAGTACGAACAAGTCCACGGCACCAAATTATGTTGAACAGCCAACTTGGAAAAACTAGACAATAGTTGTATAGTAGTGATGCGGTACCATGTGGTTATAGCAAGAAATGGTCTCCTCAGTGTTTGTGGAAAGTGGAAAAAGAGCACACTGAGCGGAGACGAAAGAAATACGCAATACGTTTGAGGTGCCAAATAGTCGGAGGAAATATAATTCATCGTCAAGAAGCTGTCATCGGCGGTCGGTTAATGAGCATTGAGACCGGGCGAGTGGCAGAGCAAGCCAGTGGTGCTGTGTTAGTGCGCTATGGCGAAACCGTCATCCTGGCAACCGTCGTTGGTAGTAATGAGCCTCGTGAAGGCATAGACTTTTTCCCTTTAACGGTAGATGTTGAAGAGCGCATGTATGCAGCAGGAAAAATTCCTGGAGGCTTTATCAAGCGCGAGGGCAGAGCAAGTGAGCACGCAATCCTTGCCGCACGCCTTACAGACCGTCCTCTCCGTCCTCTCTTCCCCAAAGGGTATCGTAATGATGTACAGGTTGTCATTACTGTGCTTTCGGTAGACGAAGAAAATGACCCTGATATTCTTAGCATTGTCGGTGCCTCAGCCGCGCTTACCGTCTCAGATATCCCCTTCTCTGGTCCCGTTGGTGCGGTGCGTGTTGGATACATCGACGATCAACTGGTCATCAATCCTGTCGAATCGCAAACAGCGAGCAGTAGACTTGACCTTGCCATTGCTGGTACGTCAGACGCGGTGATGATGGTCGAGGCGGGCGCGAAAGAACTGCCTGAAGATGTGATGCTTGCAGCCGTCAAATTTGGGCACGAGGCAATTCAGGATATTGTCAAGATGCAGGATCGTTTGGCGCAAGATGTGAACGTGACCAAACGCCAATTCACAGCCGCCCCTATCGATGCAGAACTACGCGCTCAGGTTGCAGCGTTTGTGTTACCACGCTTTGAGTCAGCACTACATACGACGGATAAAGCATCGCGTGCGACCGCTTTGAATGCGGTGCAGGATGCGTTGATCGCCGAACTGGGAACGCAGCATCCCGACCGTTTAAAGGACATTATTGCTTTCTATGAAAAAGAGTTGAAGGCTTATGTTCGTAACAATATTCTCGATAATGGCATACGTCCTGATGGACGTGATCTAAAGACGATTCGTCCGATCACCTGTGAAGTGGGTCTCTTGCCACGTACACACGGGTCGGCACTCTTCACACGTGGTCAGACACAGGTGTTAAGCGTTGTCACGCTTGGCTCACCTGGCGACGAGCAGATACTAGATGGTCTCGGCTTCGGCGGCAACAAGCGTTTTATGCACCACTATAACTTCCCACCATACTCAACAGGTGAGAGCAAGCCGATGCGTGGTCCTGGCCGTCGTGAAATTGGACACGGTGCCTTGGCAGAACGTGCTATCGCAGCCGTTATTCCTGCACAAAGCGAATTTCCTTACACAATTCGCGCAGTCTCAGATATTCTTTCGTCGAACGGTTCCAGTTCGATGGGGTCGGTCTGTGGTACAACACTGGCTCTAATGGATGCTGGTGTGCCTATTCAGGCACCTGTCGCAGGTGTAGCGATGGGCCTTGTCACAGGTGAGGGCGAACGCGCGGGCAAATGGGCGGTATTAAGCGACATCCAGGGTATCGAGGATGCACTTGGAGATATGGATTTCAAGGTCGCTGGTACTGCTGATGGTATAACCGCGCTACAGATGGATATCAAGGTCAAGGGCATCACCTATGAGATTATGGCGAAGGCACTTGAGCAGGCACACGAAGGCCGCATGTTCATCATGGAGAAGATGCTGGACGCAATCGATGCTCCGCGCGAGGAGTTATCCGGGTATGCGCCACGTATTCAGACTATCAAGATTAACCCTGAGAAGATTGGTGCCGTTATCGGACCAGGTGGCAAGATGATTCGTAAGATTCAGGAGGAGAGCGGCGCGAAGATCGACATTGAGGATGATGGGTCGGTCAACATTTCCGCGACTACTGGCGAAGCGATGCAGATTGCGATGGATGCGGTACGCGGCCTTACCGAAGAGGTAGAGGTTGGTCGTATCTATACAGGTACGGTACGTCGTCTTGTGGACTTTGGTTGTTTTGTCGAAATTCTTCCGGGCAAAGAGGGACTGGTACGTACCTCACAGCTCGCAGATTATCAGGTGATGCGTCCAGAGGATGTTGTTTCGGTCGGCGATGAAATCACGGTAATGGTGATTGAGGTCGATGGTCAGGGACGTGTTAATCTTTCGCGCCGTGCCGCGTTAAGTGGCGAGATGCCTTCGGCCGCAGAGCTAGAGAGCGAGCGTGGCCCAAGTCGTGGTGGTCCAAATCGTGGCGGCCCAGGTGGTCGTCCAGGCGGTGGCTATGGTGATCGTGGTGGTAGCCGTGACCGCGATAGTGGACCGCCAAATCGCGGTGGCTATGGTGATCGTGGTGGTTATGGTGATCGCGGCGGCAATCGCGGCGGCGGCTATAACAATGACCGCAACAGTGGTGGCGGTTATAACAATGATCGTAATAGCGGCGGCGGCAGTGGTGGTGGTTTTGGGCAACGCCGACCTATGGGTCCTGGCGGAAATAACCGAGACTCAGGTGGTCCACGCCGCGAGGGTGGTGGCTACGGTCAGCGCCCACCGGAGCGTCGTTGGTAGAAATATAGGTTAGATGCTTAGGCTGAAATAGTGCGTCCCTGAGGACACACTATTTCAGCCTAAGCATCTAACCATTTTGAAGAATTTTAACTATTTTAAGAAGAGGAAACAATGGCTATGTCGTCAGAGGAGACGCTACGGGAGGTCGCCGTAGAGGTTTCTACCTGCTCCAAATGTAATCTCTGTAAAGGGCGTACCAAGGCAGTACCTGGTGAGGGCATACCCAACGCCAAAATACTCTTTATTGGTGAAGGTCCGGGCTTCCACGAAGATAAGCAGGGGCGTCCATTTGTTGGTCCCGCAGGACAATTCCTTGATGAGTTGCTTAGCAGTATCCAGTTGAGACGTGCCGATGTATTTATTACAAACGTGGTAAAGTGTCGTCCACCAAACAACCGTGACCCACTACCCGAAGAGATTAAAGCCTGCGATAACTACCTTGATCGGCAGATAGAGGCCATCCAACCACAAGTGATTGTCACGCTTGGTCGCTATTCGATGACAAAATTCTTTGGTAGTGAGAAGATCAGTTCCGTACATGGTCGTGCTCGTAGGGTCGATGGCCGTGTATGTATCGCTATGTATCATCCAGCAGCAGGTCTGCATCAAGCAAGCCTCAAAGATGTAATTCGTGAGGATTTTAGGAAGATACCTCGAATTATTGAAGAAGCTGAGCGCGTTGCGGTTGAGACTCCTGCCATAGTAGAGCAGGCAAAGAAAGAGGAGCCACCCGAACAACTCTCGCTATTCTAACAGTATTTTATAACCCAAAAGGGGCGTACAAGAAATTGGCCTTACCAATTTCTTGTACGCCCCTTTTGATGTGGGAGATATCACTAAAAAGTGTGAGGTATTTACTTGTTTCTATGGATAATATTAGTTATACTCAAATTAGGAGATTACTACTCTACTTTTTAATAAAGGGGGAACTCATTTATGTATAACACTATCAAAAAGCTTTCTTATGCTGTATCTCTCGCTCTGCTACTTGCACTGTGTTTTATTATTAGCACCAGCCCTAACTCGTATGCCTCTACACAACATGTTTCTACTGCTAAGACGGTTGCTGCTGCAATCACTCAAACGGGATACTTGACGGGTACCGCAAATGTGCGCTCGGCCCCGAACACAACCAGTACACTGGTAGCTGTTTATCCAGCAAACAAACATGTAACTGTGTATGCATCGGCTAATGGGTCGGCAATCTACGATAATGCAACCTGGTATCGTATTTCTAGCCTCAATAGTCGCCCTCTTTATGTTTTTAGTGGTTTAGTTGTGATTACGAGTGATAATGGTGATAACAGTGCGCCGACCGTATCAGGAAAAGTTGTGGTGGTGAGTATATCGCATCAGTGGCTGCACGCTTATCAAAATGGGAAAGAGGTCTATAATACGGCGATTATGAGTGGACGACCCGCATTGGCAACGCCAACAGGTACCTATCATGTGTTTACAAAGTTGAGTCCCACGACCTTCTATTCTCCATTTCCTCCAGGTTCACCGTACTGGTATGCCCCTACACATATTAATTATGCGCTGCAATGGAGAGGTGGTGGCTACTTCCTCCATGATTCCTGGTGGCATTCGGTGTATGGTCCTGGCACAAACATGTGGCATTATGATCCTGTTGATGGCTGGCAATACGGCTCTCATGGTTGTGTTGCAATGCCTATCAGTGCGGCGTCGTGGTTGTATAGCTGGGCACCTATCGGAACAACGGTACAGATTAACTCATAAATTTTAGGTCTCGTGTAAGTAGAGAGGTAGGCGATTGAGTTGTAACCCAATCGCCTACCTCTCTACTTATATGCTTACTCTCCTGCGCTCGCCCCAATGACAAAGGCGTCTATCTCGCCAACCTTGCCACGCCAATAGGGAAGCTTGCTCTTATGACCTGCACTCATAATCGTTGTGTTTCGTAAATGAGCATAGCGAAAGACAAAAGGCAATCCTTCTGGTCCTATTTCCGGTTGATCTGGTGGAGGAACAAGTGCCGCGTAGTATTCATGTAGAAAATCTGCGGTTTCTGGCTCTTCCTGTCGATAGGCAGCCTCGTGAAGGTCAATATAGAATTGTGCATAGGTAGCGGTGCTTATCAATGTGCCAAAGACAAGCAAGCCGTGCATTTGGAACATGACCTCTATCTCAACCTGTTGTTGCTCGGCTAGGCGTATCCACGTTTGTAGGGCGAAATCCTGATCGCCATATTCTTTTAGCCAGAGGTTGCGCCGCTCTGCTTTCGTAATGGGACGAAATGCTGGATCGACCACTTGTTCAGGGGTATGGTCTTGTTGTGTCATTAACGTGTTTCTCCTGTGTATCCGTGTTATATAGGGCAAGGGCCTTTCTTTGCGTGTGCCCCAGTTTCTTTTCTCTCATTATATCCGCACTTGCAGTTATGTCACGTAAGCAGTACAATAGTAGTCCGATATTAGACACGCATCTGACTTGAAAAGGAGAATTTTGCGACGTATGAGTACAGTACAGGTGACATCCACACTCTTTCAATTGCAGCAGATTGATCTTGAGTTGGATCGCTTAACTGCTGAGAAACAGAGTGTGGTGCAAGCACTGCAAGGAAATACCTTGTTGCACAAGGCACAAAGAGCGTATACGGTGTCGCAACAACAGCTACATGTGGGCGAGCAAGCGCAAAAGGAGGCTGAATGGTCGCTTGAGGATATACAGCGTCGTCTCGCAACACAGGAGCAACGTTTGTACAGTGGTGCTGGTGTCAGTTCAAAGGATTTGAACGCGCTACAGCAAGAGGTGCAACGTTTGCGCGCGCAACATCACCGACAAGAAGAGGTGGTATTGGAGGTGATGGATACGAACGAGGGATTACAGGAGGAGGTACAACGGAAACTGCGCGAACTGCAAAAAGTGGAGGAGGACTGGCAGAAGGAGAGTACAGCTTTGGTTGAGCGGCGTGAGCAGTTGGAGGTGCGTCAGCAAGAGACACAGGCGAAGCGTACACAGATGGCAAGTACTATTCCCACTGACTTATTGCAACGCTATGATGTAATGCGGCGATCAAAGCAAGGACGAGCTGTTTCTAAAGTGGAGCAAGGCTCATGTCAATGGTGTCGTGTGATTTTGACGCCTAGTGAGTTGCAGCATGTGCGTATCAGTACAGACTTGCAAACATGCACAAACTGTGGACGAATTTTGTATTACGAACGGTAAGAGGTGTTGCCTCATTCTTTTTATTCGAGACGCAATGAGGCTCTATACACGTCAGTGTAGACGTGTTTCTCTTTGTTTAAGTTAAAAACGATATATTTTATAATATTCGATTATATTCTCTTGCATTTTCAGTTGATTTGATGTATTGTCAATCTCACTAAGCTGTGAAAACAGCATAAAAGGAGATCGGCTTATAGTATGTCTACCACATCTACTGCACTCACTACATCACTCCTCTCACCCTCAGAAAAGGCAACTGAGAAGAATATCCCGAGGCGTTTGGAGTATCACGCAACCGTACATGACTTGCCACTTGATGAACGACCACGCGAACGTTTACGTAATGAAGGGGCGGAAAGTCTAAGCCAGATAGAACTACTTGCTATTGTTTTACGCACAGGTACACAACGTGACAACGTGCTAGAACTGGCACAAAAACTATTGTTAAAGTATGGTGGACTCAAGGGGCTTGCTCGTGTGAGCTTTGGGGAACTTACGAACGAGCATGGGTTGGGCGAAGCAAAAATTGCACAATTGCTTGCTACCTTGGAGATCGGCAAGCGGTTGGGCCGCGTTTCATCGGATGAAAAGTATCAAATTAAGTCGGCGGATGACGCAGCAAACCTGGTACGTATGGACATGATGTATTTGCCACACGAGGAGATGCGTATTTTGATACTCGACACAAAAAATCATGTTGTCGAGAATATCACACGTTACAAGGGAACGGTGAATAGCTCTGTGTTGCGCGCTGCTGAAGTATTTCGTGCTGCTGTGATCCGTAATTGTCCCAGCGTTATAGTCGCACATAATCATCCAAGCGGCGATCCTACGCCATCGCCGGAGGATATGGAAGTGACGCGCCAATTGGTGGACGCTGGTAGACTGCTAGACATCGAACTGCTCGATCATCTCGTGATTGGCAACCCAAGATATGTGAGCTTGAAAGAAAGGTTGCGTTGGTAAAAGATGATGCATAGATAGACAGGTGTAGCCTGTCTATCTATGCATCATCTTTTACCAGGAAGGTTTGTTATGCTTTCGCGGCGGCCTTCTCACCCTTTCTGCGTTTAGGGCGGATTCCGTTTTCTTCAACGGCTTTCTCGCCTTTGACGGTTGAGGGTTCGAGGGCGGCGTTGAGAACGTCGCGCACATCGGTAGCATAGACGAAAGTCATTTGCTCACGTAGTTCTTTCGGTAGGTCTTCCAAAAGGTCTTGCTCATTCTTTTTAGGGAGAATGACGGTACGGATACCAGAACGGTAGGCCGCGAGCACCTTTTCTTTAATGCCACCAATAGGCATGACCTTGCCACGAAGCGTGATTTCTCCCGTCATGGCAACATCGGAACGCACCTTACGACCACTTGCCAGCGAGACCAGGACCGTTGCCATTGTCACGCCTGCGGATGGTCCATCTTTGGGAATGGAGCCTGCAGGAACGTGAATATGAATATTCTGGTTTTCAAAGACGTTTGGTGGTAAACCCAGTGCCTCGGTATTAGAACGGACATAGCTTAGAGCGGCCGTTGCGGACTCTTTCATTACATCACCCAGTTGTCCAGTGAGTGTAAGATGACTATCTTTGCCATGCATCGCTGCCGCTTCTATGAAGATGATTTCACCGCCAACAGGTGTCCAGACGAGACCCGTAGCGATACCAGGACGGTCGATGCGCTCGGCCGCCTCTTCAAAGTAGCGTTGACGACCCAGGTAGTCCGCGAGTTGGTCCGGGGTGACGGTAATGGGTGTGGCTTTACCTTCAGCGACCTGTTTCGCGACCTTACGGGAAAGTGAGCCAACCTCGCGCTCAAGGTTACGCACACCAGCTTCACGTGTATAATCGCGCACGATGCGTCCAAGCGTGTCATCCCCTACCAGCAACTCGTCTTTGTTGAGGCCGTTGGCTTCAACTTGTTTGGGTAGCAGGTAGTTATGAGCAATGTGAACTTTCTGTACCTCGGTGTAGCCCGATAGTTCCAGAATTTCCATGCGGTCTCGCAACGGGGCAGGTATTGGCTCTAACGAGTTGGCGGTTGCGATGAACATAACCTTGGATAGGTCAAAGGCCAGGTCCAGATAGTTATCGCGGAAGTTGTAGTTTTGTTCTGGGTCCAGCACCTCAAGCAGAGCTGAGGAGGGATCGCCGCGCCAATCTGCTCCAACTTTATCAACTTCGTCAAGCATAATCACGGGGTCGTTGGACTCGACACGGCGCAACGTTTGGATGATACGCCCAGGCATCGCACCAATATAGGTACGGCGATGTCCACGAATCTCGGCCTCGTCGCGGATACCACCGAGCGACATACGTGCAAACTTGCGACCAAGGGCACGTGCAATGGATTGACCGAGGGATGTTTTGCCAACTCCTGGAGGGCCAACAAAGCACAGAATCGGTTCACGATTGATCTGGCGTACCGCCTCCTGCGATTGCAGGGGTTGCGTTGGGCGTATATCCTCGGTCTCAATGCCGTTCTCAATTGTGGCAGCTTCTCTGCTCCGCTCGATTTGTTCGGCTTTGCGGTCTTCCTTCAGACGACGCACGGCTAGGTATTCAAGGATGCGGTCCTTGATTTTTTCCAGTCCGTAGTGGTCCTGGTCGAGAATCTGACGAGCATGTGGCACATCAATCTTTTCGCCTGTGGACTTGTTCCAGGGCAAGCTTACGAGCAATTCCAGGTAGGTACGGATGATGCTATATTCAGGTGAGACGGTTGGCAGTTTTTCGAGGCGCGAGAGTTCACGATTGGCCTCTTTGAGTGCCTCTTCTGGCATTTTCGCCTGGTCAATTTTATCGCGCAGTTCGTTGACGGTGGCTTGCTCTTCGCTTTCCTCACCTAGTTCGCGCTGAATGGCTTTGAGTTGTTCACGAAGCAGATATTCGCGCTGCATCTTGCCCATCTCTTCCTGGGCACTGGTCTGTATCTTTTTACCCAGTTCGAGAATCTCTAGCTCGTGAGTGAGGAACGTGCTTAACTGCTGCATCTTCTCGCGCACGGAGTCGAGTTCGAGCAACTTCTGGCGAAGTTCGAGGTCCATCTGCACAAAGGTGGCGATGACATAGACGACCTGACGGGCCTCTTCGAGGTTGAGTGTTGCGGCTGCGACACCCTCTGGCACATTTTGTACGAGAGTGACAAGACGTTGGAAGTAGTTGATGACGTTACGTTTGATGGCCTCGGTCTCGTTATCCTCTTCTTGTACGTCTGGTTTAGCTGTGATATGGGCCATGAGGTACGGCTTTTCTTGCGTGAATTCGCCGATTTCGACGCGCTCAAGTCCCTGGACTGCGATCTGGATGGTGCCATCAGGCATGCGGAACATGCGTCCAATACGGGAAACGGTGCCGACCTTGAAGATATCATCTGGTCCGGCGTTATCCATGTCTGCCACTTTTTGTGCAACGAGCACGACAAGACGGTCACCACGCATCACATCATCAATCAAACGGATGGAGCGCTCTTGACCTACGCCGAGGGGTTGTACGGCGAATGGATAGACCACTACGTCTTTCAAAGGGAGAACAGGCAACACGTCGGGAATGTTTAAGCTTTCGTCATCATCGTGACGGCGACGACGTGGCTCTTGTTCCATAAAGCCGGGACCTTCAAAGCTGAAACGAGGACGACGTGCCCCTTCATTATTATAGAGGTCGTCTACTTCATCTTCCTTTGGCGTGTCGAGATCAGCTACTGGCTCTTCTATTGTCGTATCGAGGTCTGTTACTGGTTCCTCTACAACATCTGTAGAAGCATCTGGGGTAGGGATGTTTTGTTGCTCATCGGGTTGAGCGGTGGGATCGTTGACTTGCTTATCAGGGTCTATTGCTAAATCACTCTTTTTTTTTCGCATAACTCTCTCAACCACTATAGTACGTATACTATTCCTTTTTTATTATAAGCTGCTTATAAAGGATGACGTAAAAAGGCAAAAGGTACAAAGCACACATGTTATAATATACGGTATGCCCTGTGTCTTTTGCCGTTACAACAATTTTGGGCGAAATACTATTCCTTCTATCTGTTGATTATTGCACGGAGGCCGCAATTTTGCAAGAGAATGTTTGACGAGTTCTCATTGATATGCTACTATATTTCTATGTTTCCTTCAATGTTTTGTTCTGTAACCATTTCTACATTGAACTAGTAGCGCGTGATGTACAGATGACCACGCTGGTCATCTCTATGACGATGAGGGCAAGAGACAACATGATCACGCAAGGGATCAAACGTTGGCTGCAAAGCCTTTTCGCGTGGTGGCCCTGGAGACGTTCTTCAGAGGATGACTACGCGCAAACTCATGGCACCGTAAACAAGGGTACCATGCAAGAGACACTGTTTTTCACAACAGTCGATGGGCCGTATGCACAGCCAGCACAACCTGGCATCACCTCTGTCGCTGTTGAGCCAATAGAGGACGATGCATTCACCGAGAGCAATCGGGCAACACCCGAAGAGCGTTCATTTCCATTGTCGAAACCTGTCGTAGAGGATAGTGGCTCCATCCCCGCCCCTATCGTAGAAGAGAAAACCAAGACTGTACAAGAGAGCAGTCCGGTTGTTCAGGAGGTACCCACCCCGACCCCACAACAGCGCCTGGAGTTTTTGCGCTATCTTGTGGAGCGTGGCATTGTGAACGAAGGACACCGGGACTAAAAAGTAGTAGCATAAAGTGAGGTAAGAAATATTTCTTGCCTCACTTTATGCTACTACTTTTATGAAGCAATTGCATTCTCTGCTTTCAGAATATATCTATTGTGAGTTCTTTGTTCTGTAACGCCAACGCGAGGATGCTTTGACCATTACTTTTCCTTCGCAGGTGATTTGCTGAAATCTACTATGGTCTTGACCAATTGAGGGTAAGGGGTCAAGCCAACTTTGTATTTCTAGCTGCTGTCCAAAGCGTGGGCTGTCTACATATTCGATTTCGTAGGAAAGGACATCGAACGCTGCGGTACCAGGGAGAACACCACTTTGTGCATAGACGTGCCAGCTTGCATCGTCCAACATCTCGACGGCAGAGGCGTTGTTGAGGTGTCTCATCAGGTCGATATCAGAGTAACGTACCATAAGTGAAGTGGTTTCTGGCGAGGTCTGAGGCGTTACTGGAAAGGGTGGCTCCTGCTGCTGTGGGAGCGGTCCATCGGGAAGCCAAATGTGAGCGGTTTCTCCGGGAAGACGCGTCGGTCGTCCATGAGCATCAACATAGACCCAGAGTGTTTTCGCGGAAATGATAGGTTCCCCGTCCTCATCAGCGAGGTATGCTTCATATCCGCGTTGAACCGTGATGCGCGTGTAGTTCATGCCGAAGGTTTTTAATTTAAGCCGAGTATGTACTGGTACAGGAGTAGTAAAAACAATATTTGTATGTTTTACAATCCAGTAGCCACTTCCCCCAAGTTGAGCATCTTCGGCATCCAATGCCGCGACATCCTGCATATAGCGTAAAAATGCTGTGGGGGTAAGGACGCCATCACTATTGCACTCATCATACCGAACCGTATAGAGATGATAAAATTGCCAATTCATGCCTTCTGCTTTCTGTATGAGACCTGTAGACAGTTTTTACGCTCCTACGGTGGGTTGCATCTCTTGGGCTGCGTTTTCATCGGAGGTTCGGAAGCTGGCCTCGATTTCGTTCTCGAAGATGCGACGCACGATAGCGACGGTACTGGCATAGGTCGAGTCCATGCCGAAGTAGGAGAGGCTGCCCGCACCAAGATTTTTGCCACGCGTGTAGGGCGTATCTGAGGCGTAGTGCAGGATGCCTAGTTCGTAGGGCAGACGTGCGAAATTGATATTTTCGCCAACGGGATAGCGCAGCAGGTATTGATCTTCGTATACGGCATTAAGGTAAGGACCGCTCTCCATCTCGACGACGGTATAGTTAGCGTGATAATAGAAGTCCAGGTATTGACGATTTTGTAGGTAGGTTCCCTTCGCGGATACAGCTTTCTGGTTGTCGAGGACCGAGCCGTAAATCAGGTAGGGCTGCACATCCTGGGCCACGAAGCAGTTTTCGAGCCAGAAGGTGTTTTGGCTATGCTCGTCCATAACGACGTTAGAGATCATAACATCGCCAATGCTGCCGTTGAGCGTGGCGGCCTTACCAAGAATGTAGATGCCGCGAATTTGCGTTGTGTTTTCCATGATTTCGCGCATCATGCGGTATGCAGCCATGCCTAATGGATAGTCGATATTAAGAATGATGGCCTTGCTTTGCATGAGTGCCTCCATGTGGGGCATGCGACAGCGTGGGTCAATCTCTGTATAGTGAAGCTTTGCCAGGTCGATGATTTGCGCGTCGATTTCCAGACCATGACGTGCGCCCACATGCCAGATGCCACGCTCTTGGTCCTCTGCAACACGGTTGAGCTGTGCGGCTTTACCAGCAGGTGTACGCACCCATTCGCGGGCCGCGAAGTACAGGAAATTCTGCCAGTTGCCGGGGACGCCCCCTTGCTGGATTTTGCGGCACTCGTCGGCGAGATAGGAGTCTTGCCCACTCAGCGCAAATTCGGTCAATTCCTCTTCACGGTTCAGGATAGAGCCACCCACGAGATTTATAAGGCTGTGAGTATTGCTTGAGACAAAGTAGATCGGACGGTCTTGCAAGCCAAGTTTGTCGAGCAGGCTTTTGACTGGATTCCACCATTGGCGTGTGGCGCGGACATAGCCAACATGAGAGCCACCAAGCATACGTAAGCTGAAACTCTTGCGATGTTTGCCAATAATGTGCAGGTTTTCCCATAGGTGATCGCCCCAAATGAGTTCTAAACGCTGCCAGTCGTCCGGCGCGAGATGTAGACGTTCACGTAGGACTTTGCTGATCTCGGCAAAAACGGGCGAAGTACGATCCATCTGTGTCTCTAAGAGTTGCATCGTGGTTGGTTCAGCGTTCAGGAGATAGTACATCTTGTCCCATTCGATTTGAAAGGCAACCAGGATGGGGACAATATCATCTGTATCACTCACACTAGCAACATAGACTGCGAGCGTCTCTGTACCGTCAAAAAACCACTTGCGACGCCGTGCCGAGGCTGTTACGGCATGCCATTTGTTGACGTGATAATCGTGCTGTAGGAAAACCTCTTCCGATTGTCCCAGTAGCACACGGTTACAATGAATGATGGAAGTTGGAAGCCGTAGCACACTATAAATGAACGCTGACATGTCAGGAAAGGGTGAGCGTGCATCCGGGTGGAGGCTAGAGTCAATATTATAATGCGCCTGGACAAGGGCTTTGAGGCTGATTTCGCCTGAACTACGCAGGAGCGTGTTATACGTGCGGATATACAGTTCTACGTCGCGTTTGCCTGCTTCGTGATATTTCTCGCCATGTTCAAAAGCAGGTGTGACGGCGGTACGGGTAGTGCCGTCCATCTTGTCCTGCGATTCGAGAAGTTCATCATCTATCTCGTGCAGGGCTAATTCTTGTGAGTCCGAGAGTGTTTCGTGTTCCATATGTTCACCAAATGCGTAATGTGTATTGTGGAATGCATCAAAATTTTTGCGTTTGCGTACCATGTTTCAAGGTCTCTCTTCTTTGAGCTTTGTGTTTCTCTTTTATATACTTCCCATTATTATACCCATTATGAGAAGGGGGGTGATAGATGCTAAAAGGAATGGTCAATATTGTGACTCAGAACGATATTGCGGCTCACTAGACCATATGTCATACTGACAATGTAAGCGATGTTAATCATGATTTGTATGCCACGAATGATCTAGCTATAATATACGTCTTTTAAGTGATATGTACTATGATGGAGAGAAAAAGTTATGTCAAAGCCTGCATGGACCTTTTTGACCAATCATGCCCAGGTTTTTCTTTGCGTTGCTCAGAATGATCATTGCACGGCACGCGAAATTGCCGCTACTGTTGGCATCACCGAGCGCGCTGTGCAACGCATCCTTGCTGATCTGGAGCATGAGGAGTACATCCATCGCTACCGTGATGGACGCAACAATCGCTACCGCATCTCGCTGGATATGCCTTTGCGCCATCCCGCTCAACGGGGACAGCCAGTGCGCGACCTCCTGGCACACCTGCTTAGCGAAACACATTAGTACACATTCCCTCCCCTCCCAATTTTTTGTTGTTCCTTGACATACGACATAAATATCGTGTTATAATATTCATGATAAATATTTCGTTCTTAGAGAAGAACGTCACGTTGTGCCAGGACTATGTTCCATTCAGAGCAGACTACGTTTTGTCTCAAGATACAAGCAGAATTGGGAGCAAACTATGAGTGATGCACTTTCTTCCGCGCACACACACCTTGTCACCGTGATACCCGGAGATGGTATTGGACCTGAAGTAGTACGCGCCACACAACGCGTCATTGAGGCTACTGGCGTCCCTATAGAATGGGAAGAGTGTGATGCTGGTATGAGCGTTTTTCGTAGAGGCTTAGCCTCCGGCGTTCCGCAAGAAACAATTGCCTCTATCTCGAAAACACGCGTGGTTCTGAAGGGACCCCTTGAGACTCCGGTGGGCTTCGGTGAGAAAAGTGCTAATGTTACTCTTCGCAAACTCTTTGAAACCTATGGCAATCTTCGTCCTGTACGCGAGTTTCCTGGAGTCACAACACCTTTTAGCGGGCGTGGTGTTGACCTTGTGGTGGTACGTGAGAACATCGAGGACCTCTACGCTGGCATCGAACATATGCAAACACCCAGTGTGGCGCAGTGTTTGAAACTGATCTCGCGCAAGGGCTGCGAGAAGATAGCGCGTTTGGCCTTTGAGGTTGCGCGTGCTGATGGTCGTAAGAGTGTTCACTGTGTTACCAAATCCAATATCATGAAACTCACTGAGGGTCTTCTGAAACGCACCTTTGAGGAGGTTGCTCAGGAGTATCCTGATATCGAGGCACACCACCTGATCGTCGATAACTGTGCTCATCAATTGGTACGGCGTCCTGAAATGTTTGAGGTTCTTGTCACTACAAACATGAATGGCGATATTCTCAGTGATCTCACCTCTGGTTTGATCGGTGGTCTTGGCTTTGCTCCTTCCGCGAACCTCGGCAGCGAGGTGGCAATCTTTGAAGCCGTTCATGGCTCAGCCCCTAAATACGCTGGTAAAAATGTTTGTAATCCAACCGCGCTCATTCTCACTGGTGCGATGATGCTCCGCTTCCTGGGCTATATTCAAGAAGCTACCGAGATCGAACACGCAGTTCTTGTGACGCTCGAAGCAGGTATCCAGACCCGTGATACTGCGGGAGACGTGAAGGCGGTTTCAACCACGGCCTATACCGATGCCATTATCGAGAATCTTGGGAAGCGTTCGGCAAAGGGATATGTTCGTGACTACAAACCTATTATTATTCCAACGCTGCCACCATCCTCGTCGTCGCTTACTGTCAAGAGTCGCCGTGATATTGGAGTCGATATCTTCGTTGAGGCCACTATCACGCCCGAAGAACTTGGTCAAAGTCTTAAGGAGATGACTGCCGACCTCCCCGTGTATCTCAAAATGGTCTCGAACCGAGGTACGAAGGTGTATCCGCCAACGGGTGCGATGACCGATTGTATCGACCATTGGCGTTGCCGCTTTATGCTCAACGATAGCTCTAGCACTTTGGACAACGATCTCCTATTTGAAATGCTGAAGCGTATCTCTTCACGTTATCGTTGGATGCATATTGAGAAACTTCCAGAATTTGACGGGCAGCCCGGTTTTACCCGCGCGCAGGGCGAAGACGAAAAAGTGGCGAGCTAACTTCCAACGCTTTACTAGAGAATTTCTTGTTTGTGAGAGGAACAACAACCGATGCAAGCATACTCAGAAAATACTCCTCAAAGCCCTACGCTACTGCACATTCTGAGCAACTTTTGGGTTGGGGAAACATCCCAAGTTGAGTATTGGAGGGAGCGAGTTGAGACCATGAAACGGGATGCCATTCCATTCCAGGTCCTCCCTCCATCCCCCATTCCATCTGTCCTACTCGATGTACGTGAGCATCCTCTACTGCCTCATCTGCTTGATGCTGCCAGTCCTTTGTTGGAAATGTGGCCCACATGGTGTACGTTTATGACGGCGGACCTGGACATGAGCGATACCTTTTTGTTGCTCAGCGTCTACAATCGTCAACGCTGTCAGTTTGCTCTACATTTTCAGCATCGTCAACATATACCTTTTCTCGAAGCAATTGAGCAGACACAACAATTAGAGCTACGTGTGTCAGCGCATGAGCGGAATGCTATAGTACACTTCCACGATCCTGAACTTGTGGTACACCTGGGAAAAATCTATTCTGTGTTCCGGCAAGCCATGTAGAAAGGGGCTAGATTTCATGAAAGAGTGCGGACAGATGCATCCATACGCAGGTCGTCGTGCTTCGCTGGCGACAAAGCATGGCAAGGAGGGACAGATTGCACGTCCCTTGCATGCCGCACTCAATCTTCATGTCTGCGTTCCTTCTACAATCGACACCGACCTATTGGGAACCTTTACCGGAGAGATACCGCGTCACGGTTCACCAGCACAGGTTGTGCTTCAGAAGGCGCGGATGGGAATGGAGATAACAGGGCTGCCTCTCGGTCTCGCCAACGAGGGCAGTTTTGGTCCACACCCCGCGTTTCCTCTGATTACAGCGGATACGGAACTGCTCGTTTTTGTTGACGATGAACGGGGCATTCATATACAGGAGTCCGTGGTCAGCGAACGGGTCGTGGCGGCTCAAACAACTGCTCGCTCGATTACGGATATCGCTCCCTTCCTTACACGCGTTTCTTTCCCTTCGCATGGTCTGATTGTGCGTCCCAATGCCCTGCTACAGCCTGATCTCATCTTTAAAGGAATTACCGATTCCGTTGTACTTGCGGAGAAGCTCAAGTTTGCAGCAGAAAAGTCTCCTGATGGCTTTGCCCTGGTGGAAACAGATTTGCGAGCGCATATGAATCCGACTCGCCGCCGCGTTATTCGCCAACTTGCCGTGCGACTAGCGCGTCGGCTGGTTCACCTATGTCCGGCCTGTCATACTCCTGGCTGGGGACTGGTTGATCATCTTTATGGTCTGCCCTGTGAGTGGTGTGGAGAGGCTACCGATCTTGTACGCGAAGACATCTTAGGTTGCCCTGCCTGCTCCTATCGCCAGTATCAGGCTCGTGCTGATGGCTTGCTCTATGCTTCTCCGACTCACTGCAACGCTTGCAATCCTTGATTGCGCTATATAAGTAGGCGTAAAAATCCCCAGGGAATGGTGAATCTAGTTGAATTTATGCCACTAAACGCGTATTTTTAACGTACTCTATTCTAAGAGGTATTACTATAACATTGAGTGTCCCCATGCTTAATGTTTCCCCCTAGTAGTGCCTCTTTCCCTTTGAGCATTTTTTTCTTCGGGCCAGAGTAACGTGTCGTCGTTTCCTGGGAGGCGTCCAGGTTCATCTTCGGTCGGTCTGCGCCGCCATTCACAACGTACTTCCCCACTATAGAGAAGATGTTGGAGCAGGGTATCATATTCGCTCAGGAGGAATTGTCCAAAGTTAGCAATGAGCAGTTGCTGGCGCAGATCGGGCCAGCGGCGTACACGTTGGCTGCGTCCCTGTTGCAGAAGCGTTTCCTGTAGTCGTTGTTGTTCGCTTTCGATGCGTTCTTTATATTGTGTCTCAAACCACTCTTCACTCAACACACCATGATGACGCTGCTCATAGATGGTGCGTTGATAGCGACAGAGTGCATCATTCATACTGCCGAGGCTGTCCTGACGACGCGTGGCGAAGACGAGCGTGTAGGGGATGTCTTCGATGATACCTGGACGAACAAGGATAGGCAAGTTTATTTGCTGGACCGGCAACACAAAATGACGTTGCATGGCCGCGACGAATAGGCCAATGAGATCACTTATCGTCTTTTTGCGCTGTGTCTCGTGTGCCGATAATGCCTTCCACCGATCTGTTCGCAAGACCGCCGTTAGGACGATGGCATAGGCTGGTGAACGTAGGGCGGTGAGAAAGAGTGTTTCCACTTGTTTATGTGAGAGCAGAAGACATAATTCGGTGGGAGCTGCGCGTTTGTAGAGCGTGGTGAGGTCATCGTTGGTGAAGAGTGTATGCCCAAAGGGGTTGAGCAAGAAGATGGCTGGCGATTGCTCTATCTCTTGTATGATCTGCGGCGCGGCCTCTAACCAACTCGCGTTAATAATACCGCTCTCTTTAGGCATGCCAAGCTCTTTTGGACCATGCTGTCGCGTGTCTTTGCGTCTGCTACTACCATGTGCGAGAAGCAAGCCATAGAGCGCGATGGGCTTGCTTTCTAGTGCGAGTGTTTGTGCTAGGGCGCGTATTGGTTGTAGGGTGGGATGGAGGGCCGAGGTTGCGGTAGAGGCACGGCCTTTGGCAGCTATGCCGAGTGCATCGACGAGATAACAGCGTCGAAAGATGCGCGTTGTTGCTAGTGAGCGACAGTATTCCTCAACATATTCATGAAGGAGCCATTCGCGCAGGGAGGCGAGGACAGCAGGTTCCGCGAGACGGCGTGTTCGTCCGCGTCCCATTCTCTGTAGTGGTTGCTGGTTGTCTTCGAGGTCGCTCCATAAATGCATCATCTTGTGTATATTTTACCATAAATCCCTGGTGGTTTACCTCATCGAATAATTTCTACAAAACAAAATAGAGGCTAACTTGCAGCACGCTACAGGCTAGCCTCTATTCTGTTTGTTACCCTATATATTTTTGCTGGCGCGTGAAATCAGATCGGTTGAGGCAGGGCGTACCCCCTCCTCATAGAACGCGTTGACTTCGGCTCCTAGCAGGATGATGAGGGCGAATAGGTAGAAGAAGGCGACAACGGCGAGGACGAGGCCGACTTGCCCGACGTAGCCTTTGGTGAAGAGACGCGTATAGGCTGGGAAGAAGAGTAGCATCAGTTCGAGGACGACTGCCGCGACTGCCGCACCTTTCCAACTTGTGGTGAAGCGGTGCATAATGCTGTGCGCGTTCTCCGCTCGGTTAGGAATGACGACATAGAATGCCTCGAAGAGCAGGAATGCGACGATTAAACTGCTGAGAATGCCGAAGACCGTTGTGACGATGTTGTTATCGCCAATCGCTGTATTTTGTAGGATGGAGAGCACGATGCCGGGGATGGTTGATGCTAATACAAGGAATGGCACAAGTATCGTGAAGAGGATGAGCATAACGACCGCAATACCATTTTTTTGCAGCGATGGACGCGGTTGTAGACGGTAAATGACATCGAAGCACATCTCCATCAAGACAAAGAGGCGCGAACCGACGACGAGCGCGACCACGATGGCGATGAAGATAAGCAGACCAGAAGAACCAGACAACTTATGTAGTGCTGATGTGAGCACATCTTGTGAAGAAAGAGGAGTACCCTGTAGAGCTTTTGAAATGTTGCCAACAAGTTTGGTGGATGCGCTCTTGTCCAACGAACCAAGAAACACACCAAAGATGCCAAGCAGTAAGACCATGATAGGGATGAGCGCGGTTAGAAGGCTGAAGGCGAGTGCCTGTGCGAGATGAGTCGCCCAATCGTTCTGAATTTTTTTGACAAAATCCTTAGATGAACCCGCGCTTCGTGTAGCTGTCCGTGCAACCTTAGATGCACCACTTTGTGCCGACTGAGCGGCCTGTCGTTTCGTTGCCATTGTGTTCCTTCACTTCTGTTTTTATAGAGGTTTATATAGATATTGTGTATGGTACGGTTTAATCCGATGGAAAGCTTCAAAGAAAACCTTTTCAATATGCGTGTGGCACGTTATAATGGGAACAATCATATAATCTTTTTCGGTTGTGGCAGGAGTTTGGGCTATGTCAATTCAGCAGCATTTCCTTGTTCGCTTTTGGGGTGTGCGAGGAAGTTACCCCACACCTGGGGCACAGACCCTTCGTCATGGTGGTAACACCTCGTGTGTTGAAGTGCAGGTTGGCGCAGGTGAGGGACATACGCTGATCTTCGACGCAGGCAGTGGTATTATTCGGCTTGGTGAGAGCTTGATGAAGCATAAGCAACAAGGGGCGCATCTCGATGCAACGCTCTTTATTACGCATGGACATGGCGATCACCTTGTTGGTTTTCCCTTTTTCGCGCCGCTTTTTGATCCAGACACATCGCTAAACGTCTTTGGACCACATCTTGTGGACTATGATGTGGAGCAGCTCGTAACCCAACTGATGTCTCCACCGTATTTTCCAGTAGACATGCGTAATTTGCCATCGAGCCGCACCTTTCATACAATCGAGGACGAGCAGTGTATTGTGTGGCGTGGTGAGCAAGCTATACCACGCGTAGGTATGTTGCCTCACATGGTGAAAGGCAACGAGGTGTGTGTAGCGGCGAAGTTTACGCAAAGTCATCCACAAGATGGCGCGGTCATCTATCGTGTAGAATATGCCGGGCGACGTATCGTGTATGCAACGGATGTCGAGTGGCAGCATGGATGTGATGACGATATTGTGGACTTTATAGAGGGTGCGGACCTTTTGATTCATGATGCACAATATACGAAGCGTGATTATCTACAAATGAAACATGGCTTTGGGCATAGTACAATCGAGATGGCGGTAGAGGCGGCTCAGGCGGCACATGTACATGAATTGATTCTTTTTCACCACGAACCAACATATGACGATATGCAATTAGATCGTATGGAGGCGGAGGCGCAGAGCCATTTTGCGCGCACCCGTTCAGCATGCGAGGGTATGGAGATTGATCTTCTTAAAAAGCAAAGGACCGAGTGAAAACAGCTATGGGTGATGGTATAAACGTTCTTCTGGCACTAATGATTATCGGCTCGTTTCTTTTAGCCGTTGCACTGCATGAGTTTGGACATGCGCTCATGGCTCGCTGGTTGGGTGATCGCACTCCACAAGCGGAAGGGAGACAGTCGCTTAGCCTGCGCTCACATATCGACCCAGTAGGGTTGCTTATCTGTGTCATTCTCGCCTTCCAACCAATTTTCGCGTTCCCTGTAGGCTTTGGTTGGGGCAAACCTGTAAAGGCCGACCCCTGGAAGATGCGCGTGGGGGCAAATTTGGGCCTCTTTGTGGTAGCGATTGCTGGCCCATTGTTTAGCCTGCTGATTGGCCTACTCGTTGCCGTTGTTGTACGCTTCACACATGTATATCTTGAGACGAATGAGTTTACGCTGCGTGTACTGCAATTGCTAGTGGTTTTTGCCAGTGTCAATATTTGTTTGACACTATTCAATCTGATTCCACTGTACCCACTTGATGGTTATCAGATTGTATATACGTTGTTACCAAGCAAACAGGCAGTACAGTTTGCAAAGTCTGCACCCTATGGTCCGTTTATTATTCTGGTGCTGTTCTTCTTTCTGCCTTTCCTGGCACGGCTATCTGGTGTTGGCAGCTTTCCGCTTTTCCAGCTAGCGTATTATATTCTGGTTGGCTCGCTCAACATCATTGCGCTCCTGGTTGGTCAACTGCCTAATGCTTATCTACTTATTCAAGCCTTTTATATGCAATAGATGAGTACTTTCGACCGTATAGACGCGTGGCTGCGAACGGCTCTCTATCGCTTAGGGCAGGTTCGACAGCAACTTGGCTTTGTCGCTCCACTTACGATGGAAGACAGGCGCGAGGTAGCATTGTGGTTGCCCCCGTCTGCTCTGCCGCTCTTCAATACGATGTCAAACGCGGACCAGCAGCACAGTTTGCGTGTATGTCGAGGGTTGCAAGCGCAGGGTTGTCTTGAGCGGGACATGCTCGCGGCGGCCTTGTTACACGACGTAGGGAAGGCACAGGGTCGTGTGCCTTTTTGGACACGCCCTGTAATTGTGATCGGTAAACTATGCGCTCCACGCCTCCTTGCAAGTGCAGTACTTCCTCTTGCGTCTGTAGGGACCGATTTATCGCGTCCGTGGAGTGAGGAGGGGCAACGTGTGCCCTTCCCCACCCCTGGACGCGATAAATCGGTCCCTACCAGACCTCCCTTCGCTTCTTTCATTGAAGGCATCCGCTTGCGAGTATCCTGGTTTTGGTATCACATGAAGCATGACAGTGTGGTAAATTCATGGGTTCCTATATGGAGACGGGCGTTGAGTTATGCGTGGTGGCATGCGGAGGTTGGGGCGGACCTTGCGGCGGATGCTGGTCTTTCCGAACTGTCAGTGCTGTATATTCGCACGCATCATGAGCCACATGGTCCTGCGGCTGCTTTGCATCGTGTCGATGAGGTGTCGTGAAGATGTTAGAACAGGCCAATAGCGAAGAAATGACGGCGAATGAGCAAGCTCGCTACGTTGTGCATCTTCCTGCCTTTGAGGGACCGCTTGACCTCTTGCTGTACTTGATCGAGAAGCGACAGATGGAGATTACCACGATCTCGCTGGTGACTGTCACCGATCAGTATCTGGCATATCTACAACAATGGGAGACGGAGACATTGCCGTTGGCGAATATGGCGGCTTTTGTCGCTATCGCTGCACGGTTACTCTTCATTAAATCACAAAGTTTATTGCCACAAACACATAAGGAAGAGATCAATAGCGAGGTTGAAAGCGCGGTAACGATGGCGGAAGAGTTGCAACGCCATCTGATCGAGTACAAATTGGTAAAAGAGATTGCGACGCATTTGCGGCAGCGAGAAGAGCAAGGTCTGCAAACACATGGGCGTTCAGGCTTGCTTGCTGGTATCGAGACACAACTGGCCTGGACGCCGCCGACGTTGGTTGGATTGGAGGCGCAATCACTAGCAACGGCTTTCAACCGCCTTTTGGAATTGCAAGCGAAAGAGGCAACTGAGCACAGTTCGTCGCTGCTCCCAACGGCGCGAGTACGGGTGAGTGAACGCATTGCCGAGATTGTGAGTCGTTTGCAGGAATGCGAACGTGTGTTGCTGTCCGAGGTGCTTGAGCATGAAGGGTCACGTTTCGTGATCATTGTGACATTCCTGGCTGTCCTGGAACTGTGGAAGTGGGAACGTATCAATGTATTGCAAGATGAACTGATGGGGCCGATTGTGTTGGAACGAGGGGAGAAGTGGACCGAGAGTATTGATGAGGTAGAGGAAGTTTGGTAGGGACCGATTTATCGCGTCCGTGGGGCGAGGAGGGGTAACGTGTCGGCACAACGCTTCTGTACGGCAACGTGTGCCCCTCCCCACCCCTCTGGATGCGATGAATTGGTCCCTCCCAGACCTCTCTTCATTAGTTTACAACTCGGCGGCGGAAGGTTTGGACGCCGATGGCGGAAAAGACGATAATGGTTATGACAAGGCCGATAAAGACCCAGCCAAGCCAGAGCGTTGGTAGGACTTGTCCGTGAAAATGTGGCACCATCGCGTAGCGCAGACCCTCGGATGCGTAGGTAAGTGGGTTGAACAGGGTCACGATCTGGAACCACTTGAGCACACCAAGCGTTCCCCAGGGATATTGGACGCATCCGGTGAACAGGAGCGGTGTCAGGATGAGCGCGAACATCAGGCCAATCTGCTCTGGTCGCACGAGTGTTCCAATGGTCAAGCCGAGGGCTGCACCGGCGAACGCGGACAAAATCATTACGACCACGATAACGCCTATCGCATCGGCGCGTACTTGAAACTCACTACCGAGGATGAGGTAGGCAAGTGGGAAGATGACCGTGCCAGCTACGAGACCACGCATGGCGGCGAAAATGACCTTTTCAATGGCGACGAGACTTACGGGCAGTGGAGCTAACAAACGGTCGTCAATCTCACGTGCAAAGCCGAGGTCGAGCACAAGTGGCAAGGCGACACCCTGAATGGCGGTTGTGATGATCGTCAGAGCGACGATGCCAGGTAGCAGTAACGCGCCAAAACCTTGACGTGCGATACCGATTGCTGGCAACACGGTACCAAAGATGAACAGGAAAAACAGAGGGTTGCAGCAGTACCTGTAACAAGAAAGGGATAAAGTCGCGCAACGTCACAGCGATATCGCGGCGCAGAATGGCCCAGAATGCGGCGGCGGCTATCGAGAAACGTCCTTCTCGGCGCGTGACCTGCGTTACTGGTAATGGTGCAGGAGTTGTCTGTATCGGTGTTGTCGTACTCATATCAGCGTAGGTTCCTTCCGGTCAGGTGAATAAACACGTCCTCTAGGCTTGGTTTGACGATACGCAGATCGCGTAACTCGCCACCCACGCGCCCAATAGCCTGTGTTGCGCCCACGACAAGTTCGTTGGCGTCGTCAGCATAGAGGCGATACACATGCTCGCTGCCATTGCCTTTGCTCTCGACCTCTTCAACATTCGTGGCATCGGTCATTTCGCGTAGAGCATTCAGAATATAGTTTTTTTGCTGTCCATCGGCTTGTGTAGAGCCATCGGAGGTTACGCGTTCGGGGACACGTACCCGTAATTCGAGCCGTGTGCCACCAGGAACGATTTTCTTTAGCTCGGTTGGCGTGTCCAGTACTAATACACGTCCATGATCCATGATGGCGATACGTTCGCATAGTTGGTCGGCCTCGTCCATGTCGTGCGTTGTGAGCAGAATGGTGACGCCTTGCGCGTTCAGCGAACGAATGCGGTCCCACAGAAACAGGCGCGATTGTGGGTCAAGACTATTTGTTGGCTCGTCCAATACCAGCACATCGGGTGCATGCATCAGGGAACGAGCAAGCATTAAGCGTTGCGCCATGCCACCAGAGTAGCGGCGTACAACATCTTTACCGCGATCCCCCAGGCCAAGTTCATTTAACAACTCATCGGCTCGTGCTTCACGTTCTGCTTTGGGGACACCGTGATACATGGCGTGAAACGTCAAAATCTCACGCGCTCGAAGGCTACGGTCCAGGTTGCTTTGCTGTGGCACAACTGCGATGCGTTGCTTAACGCTCATCGGGTCTGCCGCCACATCGATACCCATAATGCGTACTGTACCACCCGTTGGCACAACGCTTGTTGTCAGTACACCGATAGTTGTTGTCTTACCTGCACCATTTGGTCCCAGTAGTCCGAAGATTTCGCCGCGCTTAACCGAAAAAGATATGTCATCAACGGCATTTACTTTGGCGGCAGGATACCGTTTTACCAGTTTCTCTACCTCGATAGCATAGGTAGAAGTGTTCTGTGTTGCCACGCTGTTCCTCACTCATGTATGTTAGAGACTATACGCTCATTTTTATATATCGCTTCAAAGATGATTACGTATCTGATAAAGGGTAAGAATACCGTTATATATCGAGCATCTCGACACCATCAGGGGTGCTGATTGCTTGCAACACAGCAGCGTATAATTCTTCTGGTATGGCACTTTTAAGGTCTTCTGTTGTATCGAATACCTCAAAACGGAATACTTTTTCTGAACGTGGGTGACGCAATTTATAAGTCCACCATTCTGAACCTGATAAGTCGGCAATATCTTCGACAGAAAGCGCGAATTTACCACGCATCGTCAAAAATACTCTATACGTAACTCTTGTCGCTCCTTTTAGTTCACGTGCATGTCCTTCTGTAAGAAGACGACCTAGAAAACGTTTGTGTGTGATAGCTATGCTACCTGCCTTGACAGTAATTTCCTCGAAGCCATTTTCTTTGGCCTCTTCCATTTCAACAAAGCGATGTAACGCTCGTACAATTGTTGCGGAGAGATTGCCACCCGCGAGTTGTTGTGCTCGTTCAAAGATTGGCACGTCTGCGTCTGCAACATAAATTGTTTTGTTTGGCATTGCCGTAGTTTCCTCTCGATAAAACATGTTTTTCTCCCTCCTGCAAGGTTGAGAATATTAACGGTATCATGTCTAGTATTACCTATGAATAGTATAATATACGTATACGTATATTACAAGGGGGAGATAACATAATTTGACCTAACGCACGCTATCCACTACAATAGGCACTGTTAATCAATAGTATTTCAAGGATTAGCGTTTAAAATCACTATTAACAATATTGATGTACAGACTCCAGGAGGATATATGCGAATCCGTAAAGCTGTGTTGCCTATTGCTGGCTTAGGAACACGTGTGCTACCCGCTAGCAAGGTGACGCCGAAAGAGATGCTACCTTTGGTGGATAAACCTGTGGTGCAGTATTTAGTTGAAGAGGCTGTGGCTGCTGGTATCGAGGAGATTATTTTAGTTGTCAGTCGTAGCAAGGGCAGTATTGAAGACCATTTTGATAGCTTCCCCGAATTAGAGAGTATTCTTGAGCGCAAAGGCAAGCATAAAGAGCTTGAAGAGTTGCGCCACACGCAGACAATGGCATCATATGTATCTGTGCGTCAGATGGCACCGCTCGGCCTTGGTCATGCAATCCTGTGCGCCAAAGAGCTTGTTGGAGATGAGCCATTTGTTGTGATGCTCGGTGATGAATTGGTTGCGCCAGAGACACCGTGTTTTTCACAGATGATACAGGTATATGAGCAATACAATGGTTCGGTACTTTCGCTCTTCACTGCGCCGCGTGACCAGATATCAGCATATGGAATTGTCGCGCTAGAGGAACTTACCGCGGATGTCGTTAAGGTTACGCACCTTGTCGAGAAACCATCGTTAGAGAAAGCACCATCCGATCAAGCAGTAGCAGGGCGTTACTTGCTCACACCCGATATTTTCGAGAAGCTAGAGCGTACACCGCCAAGCAGACGCGGCGAGATCGAGATTACGGACGCACTGGCAATGCAGGCCGAAGAGGGACGCTGCTTCGGTATCCGTTTCGCTGGTGAACGCTATGATACGGGCACACCGTATGGGCTGCTCACAACAAACATTGCCTATGCCCTTAAACGTCCCGATATGGCACCCGCATTACGCGAGTACATGCGTCAGATGTTAGAAACGAAATAGAAAAAAGGTTGTTGTATTGTGTGATGACAGCAAAGCTGTCATCACACAATACAACAACTTTAACAAGAGCAAGGGAGCATAGACATGGTAGACGCGGTTGCTACTATTCATTATTATAATTTCTTTTTAATTTTTCTCTCATCGGTTGTAGCAGGTATCTGGGGATTGATTCTGTACTTTAGAAAGTTGGCGGCGAATAGACCTTGGTACATCTCACTGTTTGTGGTAGCAATTGTGGGTGGCATTCAGGGTTTACTGGGTGTGAGCCTTGTGCTGCTGGGACAAAAACCAGGGGGTGGGCAAGGGTTGTACTGGCTGCACTATGTCTATGGTGGTATCGTAGTCTTTGCGCTTCCCGTTGCTCTTACCTATACGACGAACGGCAAGAATAAGCGGCTCGATATTCTAATTTATAGTATTGCTGTGCTTGTACTGGCTGCCGCCAGTGTACGTGGTTTTGTAACGGGTCCTGCGCCGTTGCATTGATACTATATTTGTACGAATCTCCCAACTTTGATGTGAGAGTTTTCGTAGGGACCACATTTGTGGCGTCCTCCGCCCAATTCATTGGGCGAGGTCCTCTTTCCAGCTTTTTTGCGTGAACTCGCGCAATTATCGGAGCCTTATGAGGACTGCACATTGCTTCGCTCGTGCCGGACGCCATCAATGTGGTCCCTACGAAAGCCGTCAATCAAAGATTGGCAGCCTCGTACAGATAAGCCATGCTCATATAGGTGTATTATTGGCCGATAGGGTTGTTTTTGGGGAGACATAGTATGCGAACCTCTTTTATTCATGTTGCGGATACGCATCTTGGGTTTGAGCAATATGGTGTGCGCGAACGCTTCAACGATTTTAGCAGCGCATTTTGGGATATTGTGGATGATGCGATAGAGCGTCATGTGGATTTTGTGGTGATTGCGGGTGACCTGTTTAACAAACGTGCCATTGATGCTATGACGCTGATTCATGCCATCGAAGGACTGAGGAAGCTCAAAGATAGAGGTATTCCGGTGATTGCGATTGAGGGCAATCATGATCGTAGCTATTATCGGGATGGGACTTCGTGGCTGCAATTCCTGTGTTATCAGCACTATATTGTTTTGCTTGCACCGATTATGCAGGATGGGGCACCCGTATTAGCGCGGTGGCAAGCCGATACGATGCGTGGTTCGCACGTTGATTTGGCCGATGGACGCTTGCGCGTCTATGGTCTCCCGTGGCAGGGTGCGGCTACGAACCGAAGTCTTGAAGGTATGGCACAGGCGATGTCGGAGGCGCGTACTGAGGAAAATGCCGAAGGAGTGGAGTATCGCCTGTTGATGATGCATACGGGTGTTGAGGGTATTGTTCCTCGTGTTCAGGGGTTGCCTTCGATGGCAAACTTCCAGCCTTTACGCGAGTGCGTGGATTATCTTGCGCTCGGTCATGTTCACAAGCCTTATGAGTTCGATGGCTGGATGTATAATCCTGGTTCGACTGAGACATGTGGGGCAGAAGAATCGCAATGGGAGTCACGTGGCTATTATTATGTTGAGATAGATACTGATGAACCGGAGCGTATCATCGACCTTAGTCGCAAAGAGCGCGTACATCATGCTGAACATATTAAGAGTAACCGTCGTCCCTTTGTGCGCTATGACTTGCGCGTCGATGGTCTCAACGAACCCGATAGAGTGTATGCGCGTCTTGATGATTACTGCCGACGCGAGGGACCTCACTATGCTACTGGGTCGCGACAACCTGTTGTGCAGATACATCTTGTTGGCACCCTCAGTTTTGACGCTGGCTCGCTTGACTCATCGCGGATGGAAGAAATGGTGCGGAACGCGTTCAACCCTCTGTATGTTCGCATCGACAACAACACCAACGACCAGGACTACGTGCCCGATGACGACGAGATTGATGGACGTGATCGGTCCGCGTGGCATGAACTCGAACGACGTATATTTGAGGAACTGGTTGCGCGTGACAATCGCTATTTGCCAGCTAAGGAGCAATGGAGCACCGTGTTAGGCGATCTCAAACGTATGGCCCTGGACGAGGATACACCAGAAAAGATTGCGCTCTTCCTGAGAGAACGACGCGAGACGCTATTGGAAGGTACACCTTCGGTGAATGGGTGATAGCAGAAGAGAGAAATTCTGTATTTCTCTCTCTCTGTCAAGCTTTGTTGGGATGACGTGCGGCCTCATTTACGCGTTCTAGTACCTGCGTCAATATCTTGACTTCCTCATCATTAAGAAGCGACGCAAAATTCTTCTGAATTCCATGTGCATAGATAGGCCATGCTTGGCGTAACGCCTCTAACCCTTTGTCGCTCAAAACTGCATAAGCTCCTCTTCTGTCCTCGCCACAGCGCTCACGATACAAAAAGTCCTCTTTTTCTAAGCGATCAATCAAACGTGTTAGCCCGCTTCGACTCAACACCACCCGTTCAGCTATTTCGTGCATACGTAGGCGATGATCGGGAGCTTCAGATAGTGTGAGCAGTACATCATACGAACTTAGCGGAACACGCTGTGCATGTGCTAAATCCTCTTCTATTAGGTGTATTACGGCAGCATGAGCATTAAGAAACACTCGCCAAGCTGCTAAATGAAATTCATCAATTTTGTTACTCATGTACAGATTGTATCATAAAGTAGTTGCATAAACAACCATTATTGTGTATACTACTAGTTAGTTGCATAAGCAATTAGTGTTTATGCAACTATATTAAGAAAGTTTTTTGCAAAAGGAGACTGTTTAATGAGTTGGCAGTTTGATTATGGACACTCGTACATTGGTTTTACTGGAAGACATTTAATGGTTGCGACGGTACGGGGTGAATTTGAGAAATATTCTGGTACTGTCGAATTTGATGAGCATGACATTATACATTCGAGAGTCGAAATACAGATTAAAGCAGCGAGTGTTAACACACGTAATGCACAACGTGACGAGCATTTCCGCTCTGCCGATTTCTTCGACGTTGAACATTACCCATATATCATCTTTAGGAGCAGGCAGGTGATAGTGCAAGATGCCAATCATGGTCAGCTTATTGGGGATTTGACCATTCGTGATGTTACAAAAGAGGTCGTGCTAAATGTCGAGTATAGTGGTGTAAGCCAATCGCCTTGGAATACGTATAGCGCAGGTTTCAATTTACAGGGTAAAGTGAACCGCAAAGATTGGGGGCTGAACTGGAATGCAGTATTGGCAGGAGGCGGTCTAGTGGCAAGCGATGAGATTGCACTAACGATTGATCTTGAGCTTACAAAGCCTGTGGAGGCTACCGCACCATCTCAGGCTGATGGAGTTTCCGCCTAAAAGAATTGTGCAACGTTTGTTAGAGACAATACATGGGCGTATTGAATTACGCCCGTATATTGTCTCTGACGAACAATGAGATATCGTTAAGCGCATCGTTTGCTCTTGCTGCCACGTTTGGGTCGGTGAGATGCACCTTGAGTGCGGGAATAACGAGCCGTGTATCGAGTATGCCGTGAATGCATGCTAAGTGCCCGAGACATGATGCTGCAACTGCACACACGTCTTTATCAGGATGTATTAGAAATTTGAGACAATAAAACTGCACCCATTGCCAGTCTTCGTCATGAAATGTCACGCGTAGAAGTGCCTCTTCAATCTTGTCTGCATTCCCATGTTTGAATATATACTCGGCGTCTTTTCGAGCGATAGGGTTAATTTCTTCGTAATACATTACAGGGTTCCTTTCAAGTACGAGCACGGTTGTGAACTCCTTCTATTGAAATCACTTGTCGCTTATAAGCATATACGGAATTGGCTTCGTGTATATGTGTCATGTGTCCCATTTCTTGTAAATTCTCTCCTAATTTTGGGATGTGGAAGTAGTGGTCCCTACGATGGGTTTACCATATTCGTAGGGACCACATTCATGGCGTCCTCGCCCAATTCATTGGGCGAGTTCTTGATGTCAAGCGTGATAGTGAGTACCTCGCGCAAGAATTGGTGCATTATGAAGACTGCATATTGCTTCGCTCGTGCAGCGGACGCCATAAATGTGGTCCCTACGATGGGTTTACCATATTCGTAGGGACCACATTTATGGCGTCCAAGCCCAATTCATTGGGCGAGTTACATCCATACTCTTTCATAAGCATAAGTTATGAGTGATCTCTATATCTATAGAGGCCACTCATAACTTACTAGAATTTGTGGAATAGCTATGTTTCATGTATTGTTGTTGCTATTACATAATTACACAAAGTATTTTGTGCAACCGTCTCATTGCTCACGTTTAAAGGGAACAACAATCTATGGAGACAATAGCAACCTCCGCACCTCGCGTTGATGCACATCTTGCCAAGTTCTCACAGGCATCCGTTGCGGTCCTCACTGCTCTCGCTTTCATCTTCAATCAGCCAATTCTTGTACTTATTACCGCTATCATTATGGTTATCGCATCCCTTGCTCCTGAGATAAGTCCTTTCAGGCTTGTCTATCGGGGTGTGGTACTGCCACTACATCTTTTGAAACCGCGTATTGTTGAGGATGATCCTGCGCCACATCGTTTCGCGCAAGGTATTGGTGCGGCATTTTTACTTGCATCAAGTATTGTTTTCTTTTTCGTTCATGCGCCCGTTGCTGGTTGGACACTGGACCTGATTGTGTTTGTACTTTCGACGATTAACTTCACGGTTGGTTTTTGCGCTGGCTGCTTTGTGTATTATCACCTGGGACGCTTCGGCTTACTGCCACGTGTACGCTATGCAGGTGGTTTTCACTGGCGAGGAGTATGAGCATGTCTGATATTGGGATACGACTGACAATTCTCGTTTTGGTAAGCGTTGTTGCGCTGCTGATTGTCTGGATTGGACGACGCTTTGTCGAGCAACGCAAACAACGGGTGCTTACCAGCATGCCTACAGTACAACATTCAATAGATACAAATGTAGGTGGGCATATCAGCATCCTGGCTTTTAGCAGCGAGGATTGTCGGCAGTGTCATCAACTACAGGCACCCGCGTTGAAACGTGTCGTCGAGGCGCGTGGTGAGCTAGTCTCTATAGTTGAAGTCGATGCGCCAAGTTCGCCCGAATTGACGGAACGCTATCGTGTACTCACTGTTCCTACTACCATCGTGCTTGATGCAACAGGCAAAGCACAAGCAGTAAATTATGGCTTTGCTAATACTCAGCGTTTGCTTGAGCAGATTGATAGTATACCCGTTATTGCATAAGACAAAAAAGGTGTGAAGGCAAATTTGCCTTCACACCTTTTTTGTCTTACTCTAACTCTTTTTTGGGGCCGCGCATCATTAATTCTGGTACGGCTTGCCGTGGGTCGAGTCCCTCAAATAGCACAAGGCTAAGTTGCTGTGTAATAGGCATATCGACGTTGTAGTGTGCGGCTAGTTGTAGGGCTGCTTTCGTCGTGGTAACGCCTTCAGCGACCGTGTGTGTAGATTCCAGGATATCATTTAGCTTCTCACCTGCTGCCAAGCGACGCCCAAGTTGTTGGTTGCGACTCAAAGGACTGGCACACGTGGCGATAAGGTCGCCAATACCTGCGAGTCCAGCAAAGGTAAGCGGATTCGCACCTGCCGCGATACCAAGTCGCGATATCTCTGCCAGGCCGCGTGTGATAAAGGCCGCCTTCGCATTGTCGCCATAACCCATGCCATCATTGAAGCCTGCACCGATAGCGATAATATTTTTCAACGCGCCACCTAGTTCGACCCCTGTTACATCGGTCGTCGTATAGACACGGAAGTGACCCGTGTTGAGCAGTGCTTGTACATGTTTCGCCACACTCTGGTCTAGGGATGCGACAACGGCGGCCGTCGGCTTCTCTTCGGCAACCTCACGTGCGATATTGGGACCACTGAGGGCGGCAATATAGGTGGAGTGCGTTGGCATCTCCTCGCCTATGACCTGTGTCATTCGCTTGAGCGTACTGATTTCGATGCCCTTGCTTGCGCTTACTAGAAGTGTGTGTTGTGTGATATATGGTGCCAGCAGACGTACATTGTCGCGCATTCGTTGTGATGGCGTGACGAGGAGCAACATGTCTTTGTGTTGTGCGGCTTCCGCGATATCCGAGGTGACAGAGAGAGTTGGAGGGAAAGGAAAACCGGAGAGGAAAGATGTGTTTTGCTTCTGATGACGCATTTCCGCGACGCGCTCTGGGTGGTGTTCCCACAGCGTCGTCTCGATGCCCTTGTGTGCTAATAATAGGGCAAGTGTAGTTCCCCATGCGCCACTGCCGATAACGCCAACTGCTACCATATGTGTGTTTCTCCGTTATACTTTGGTTTCTTACCTTGTCTTTCACGTCTCAGTATAGCAGATGATGGGAAGAGGATTTAGTTAAGGATCACATTGCAGAACCCACGGATGCCCACGAGGGGCTTCCCTACTATATACGGTGGCTCTGCCGCGTTCATGGTTTATAGTAGGGAAGCCCCTCGTGGGCGTTCGTTGTAACTATGTATGTACTTATTCTTGCTATTAGAGCTGTATTGAACCGCAAGGGTCTCCCTGCGTTTCTTACTACGGCATTGGCATGCCACCAGCGACGGTGAGTGTTTCGCCAATGACGTAACTGGACTCAGCACTTGCCAGAAACACGTATGCAGGTGCTAATTCGGCTGGCTGAGCGGGACGACCTAGCGGTGTCTGTGCCCCGAACTCCGCAAGCTTCTCGGTTGGCTGACCACCGCTCACCTGTAGAGGAGTCCACACTGGGCCGGGAGCTACGACGTTCACTCGAATACCCTTGCTCGCCACTTGTTGAGCGAGTGCCTTACTGAAGGCGTTGATCGCAGCCTTGGAGGTCGCATAGTCTAGCAAGATTGGAGATGGTTGATACGCCTGTACTGAGGAGGTATTGATGATGGTGCTGCCAGCAGACATATGTGGCAAGGCTGCCTTACACGTCCAGAAAAGGGAGTATACATTCGTCTTGAATGTTTCGTCAAACTGCTCTGACGTGATATCTGCGATATCGGAAACTTCCTGTTGCTTACCAGCGACGTTGACGAGTATATCTAGGCCACCCAATTGCTGCACGGCATTGGCTACAAGCTGCTCACAATACGCTTCGTCCTTTAAATCGCCTGGCATGGCAACAGCGGTACGACCTGCCTGCTTAATCAACTGCACGACCTCTTGTGCATCGGGTTCCTCAGAGGGCATGTAGGACAGGACAACATCGGCACCTTCGCGAGCAAATGCGATAGCGACGGCTCGTCCAATGCCGCTATCGGCTCCGGTGATGATCGCCTTGCGCCCAGTGAGACGACCGCTACCACGATAGCTCTGCTCCCCGGCATCAGGCTTGACTGGCATGTTCTGCTCTAATCCCGGTCCCTCCTGGTGTTGCTGAAACGTCTTGTCTGCCTTTGGATACTGTTTCGTTGGGTCTTGTAAAGTATATTGGTCGATCATATATTTTTCTCCTTATATGGTGTTTCGCAAAAGAGTAGGGATATGTGTAGGGATCACATTTATGGCGTCCATTGCCCAATTCATTGGGCGAGGTCCCCAATACTCACACGCCATGATTGGTGGAGAACGAGGACTGCACATTGCTTCGCTCATGCAGCGGACGTGATAAATCGGGTCCCTACGATGTATCCACATTCTTTTGTTGAAGAGCATTAGCGCGTCCGGGGCGAGGATGTGTACACGTTCCCGCACAGAATCGTTGCCAACAATTTGCCCCACCCCACGGACGCGATGAATCGGTCCCTACAGGCGTTTTGTTATGCCTCCCCAAAAACCTCCTGCTGAAAGCATCCCCGAGCCGCATTCGGGGAATGAGCAAGGCAGCGGATGCTCTAGTTCAAGTGGCTTTTCGTATTGTTACACGTTTCCTCAAAAGGGAATGTAACACAAAAAAGAATTTTCGCTGCTCTGCAAGATCACTGCACTTTCGCTTCAACTGTTATCTCTAGCGTTTGCCCACTGCGAATACCACCTTCGCCAGCGGCTACTTTGAGTACGTCTTGCGCGACGCGTTCTGGTGACAGTATCTTGTCAAGGTTGGCAACCCCAAAGAGTGTTTTGTAGAGGTCGGTGTTGATGCCATGTGGACAGACGGCATAGACCTGTACGCCGTGTCTTCTGACTTCCTTCGATAGGGCTTCGGAGAAGGCGATGATGCCAGCCTTTGTTGCGCTGTATACGGCGAGGTTGGGATAGCCGTTGCGGGCAAGTGCGGCTGAGATGTTGACGACCACGCCAGATTTGCGCTCAATCATTCCCGACAAAAAGGTTTGTGTGATCAGGAACATGCCGTGCAGATTGACGCCTGTCATCTGCTGCCACTCTTCGGGTGATACTTCGGTCATTGGCTTAAGGATGGCAACGGCGGCATTGTTGATGATGATATCGACGCGTCCATAGGTGATGCCAACCTGCATTGCCAGTGCTTGCACTGAACTGGAGTCTGAAATATCGGCCGCGACAGCGAGAGCTTCGCCACCTGCGGCGAGGATTTCATCTTCCAGCATCTCTAATGGTTCCAGGTGCCGTGCTACCAGAACAACCTTCGCGCCCTGCTGTGCGAAATCCTGTGCGATCACTCTGCCAAGTCCACGACTAGCCCCTGTGACTAAAACAACTTTATCTTTGAAATCCATTGTACGTTTCCCTCACTTAGTCTCTTTTCGATGTATGACGCGCTTGGGCAAGGGGTTGGGTAGACCTGTGCTAGAGATGGGAAACGTATCCCTTAAAACAAGAGGTTAGAAACGTCTTCCTTATAAAATGAATCTGATAGGCCGAGAGGGTGCGATAATCCTGTTGAACAAAAGAGGTATGGATAGGTGTAGGGACCAATTCATCGCGTCCTCGTCGCAATTCACCGCCGAGAAGGACGCGATGAATCGGTCCCTACCAACAACGTCTTCGCATCCATGAGGGAAACCGCATCTTCAGACTCGTACAGTGTTCGTTGTTGAAAGGAATGTTTATTATGGCTACATCGCCTTTTGCGCGGTTCTATACATGGCTAACTGAGCAGGTTGATTGGCGTTTTACGTGGCACAAGTTGCCGCTACCGCTTGGCCTGCTGGATTTGATTGGTTTACGTATTCAACTGCGTGCAAAAAATCTGTATGACACCTACAATGGTCCGAAAGATAGACCTGTTGTGGGTGAGGAGAAGCCGCGCCATCTTGTAGCACGCACGGCTGATGGCACCTATAACGATTTGACGGTTCCGACAATGGGTAGTGCGAATACACGCTTTGGACGCAACATACCCCTTAAAGCTGTTAATCTTCCCAGTGATGCAGAGGTATTGACGCCCAACCCACGTACTGTTAGTCTCGATTTGCTGCGCCGTGATAGCTTTCAACCCGCTACCATCCTCAATTTGCTCGCGGCTTCATGGATTCAGTTCATGGTGCATGATTGGTTTAGTCATGGGAAGAACCAGAAAGAGAATCCGTGGCAGGTGCCTTTACAGAATGATGATCCCTGGCCTGAGCATCCAATGACGATTTTGCGTACAAACGCTGATACAAGCCGTACTGTCAATTCAGAAGGCTTGCCTCCGACCTATCTTAACACGGCCACACACTGGTGGGATGGTTCGCAAATCTATGGTAGCGATGAGGAGACGGTGGCGAAGATGCGTTCAGGCGTCGATGGCAAACTGTTGATTGGCGCGGACGGTCTGTTGCCTGTTAACCCGACAACTGGCACTGATATCGCAGGTGTTTCTGGCAACTGGTGGATTGGCTTGAGTATGCTACACCACCTGTTCACACGCGAACACAACGCCATTTGCGATGCGCTCAAGGCAGCGTATCCCTCCTGGTCGGACGACGAGTTGTTTGACCATGCGCGATTGGCGAATGCGGCACTTATGGCAAAAATTCATACTGTCGATTGGACGACTGCAATTCTCGCGCATCCAGCGTTACAGATTGGGATGCGAGCAAACTGGTGGGGCCTGGAAACGGAGCGCATTTATAAGTTGCTAGGGCGTATCAGTAAGAGCGAGGTTATTAGCGGCATTCCAGGTTCTGAAACGGACCATTTCGGCGTACCCTATTCGCTTACGGAAGAGTTTGTTTCTGTCTATCGTATGCATCCTCTGATGCCCGACGATTTTAGCTTTCGTTCGTTACAAGGTAACACGGTTCTACAAGAGCGGACACTGCCTGAAGTAACAGCAACACATGCGCGTGAAGTGCTAGAGCAGATATCGCTGCTTGACCTGTTCTACTCGTTCGGCACAAGTTATCCTGGTGCTATTACGCTACATAATTATCCGCGTCACCTACAACAATTGACTGAGACGGATGGTACGCTGAATGACCTTTCTACCACTGAGATTATCCGTGACCGTGAACGGGGTGTGCCGCGTTATAATGCGTTTCGCAAACTTCTGCATCGCACACCCGTCACGAGCTTTGAGGAGTTGACCGATAATCCACAATGGGTTGAGGAGTTGCGACGTGTCTACAACAACGACATCGATCAAGTTGACCTGATGGTGGGTATGTACGCGGAAACAAAGCCGGCAGGGTTTGGCTTTAGCGATACGGCGTTTCGTGTCTTCATTCTGATGGCATCGCGCCGTTTGAACAGCGACCGTTTCTTTACCGTTGATTACAACCCAAAGGTTTATTCACAGGTCGGCTTCGATTGGGTGGTCAATAACAATATGACGACAGTATTGTTGCGCCAGTTCCCTGAGCTAACCGCGACCTTACGCGGCGTTGATAATCCCTTCGCGCCGTGGCCCAAAGCAAAATAGAACAGATAGAGACGCGGCACTCAGCGCGCTGAGTGCCGCGTCTCTATCTGTTCTATATGATATCATCATAGGAAGTATAGATAATTTTTGGTGAAGCGAGGCTATGGCTATGTCTAATGTGCAAGCTGTATCATCTAAAAAATCTTCGGAGCAAGAGATTTTTCAGCAATTTAATTGGTGGGATGAGGGCTGTCTGCTCCTTCAGATTACGAAGGAGCGTTGTGATTATATCGAGTCGCGTGTCAATCGTGTGTTTGGCAAAAATGCTTTGCGACAGCAAGAGGTGTTAGAGATTGGCTGCGGCGGCGGTCTCATTTCTCATGAGTTGGCATTACGGCAGGCGTTGGTTATTGGCATCGACCCTTCGGAAAATGCATTAGAGGTGGCAAAGGCAAAGGTACGACAGAGTGGTCTTGGGCAAAACGCATATTTTGAGCAAGGCTATGCGGAGAAGTTACCCTATGCTGATGGCAGTTTTTCGGTGATTGTTTGTCTTGACACGTTGGAACATGTTAACAGTCTGTCCGCAACGCTCAAAGAGATTGCACGTGTGCTTGCGCCAGGGGGCATCTTTATTTTTGACACGATTAACCGCACCTTTCTTGCTCGTCTCACGCTTATTTGGATAGGCGAGGGCATGGGTATCAACGGCTTGCCTGCTGGCATCCATAGCTATCAGAAGTTTGTCAAGCCAGTTGAGTTACGTAACAAGCTTGTTCAAAACGGTCTTGTCATAGGCGAAATGACAGGCTTCATGCCGCGTGGCTTCAAGAAGGGACACATGATAATGGGTCCAGGTTGGTTTACTGGCGTTTCATATGTAGGCTATGCAATCAAATAGTTGAAGACAAGACGATGCTAGCGTTTCCAACATTGTCTTGTCTTCATACTATTCTTGCCAGAATTTTTTGTCTTCTTTTGTCATGGTGCTACGAGCGATGGCTTGTTTGAGGCTAAGCTTTTTCGCTTCTTGCTGTGACCCGGCTTTGGTTTGGCGACGGTTCATGCCGAGTGAGGGCTGACTATTTGTGAGCATCGAGCCGAACTGTTCGTTACTGACCTGGAAGAATTGCGCGAAGCGGTCAAGCTGTCGTTGGCTCAGGCTTACCAGTTCGATAGTGCCGTCCTCGAAGAGTTGCCACACGTCCATACTCAAGCGCAAGGCTTTGGCAACCGACATCTTGGTGAGGTTACGCTGTTTGCGTAACTCGACGAGTGTTGCAGGTACCGCTTGTGGTGCGACAAAGACCTGTTCTAGCGCGTACTGCATGGCGCGCTGCGTAAGGGCTAATGGTTGTTCCTCGTCGTGTCCCTCGGTTGCACGATAGGCGGCAACAAAGGTGATGAGCGCGTCCTGTTCAGTTGGATGTTCGCGTAATAAGCGTAATTGTGCCTGTGTATCGCCTGCTTCTTTGGCGGCAAGCCACGCCATTTTCAGAGATTGCAATTCAGATGTACTCATTACGATAGTGCCTTTCTATCATTCGGTGTAGCTCAACCGTTTATAAATGAGGTTGTGCTACAGGTGCATATAGTGTTTGTTGCTCTTTAACTATACATTCTCGTAGATAGCCCCGCGCGCGCTCATAACGTGACCGCACTGTGCGCTCGGTGCGTTTGCACACAACTGCGATATCATCCCACTTCATGCCTTCAACGGCACGTAACACCATAATCGTGCGGTCAAGTGGGTCTTGCAGATAGGTCAAGATACGTTGGCTTTCGTCTTCCGCGTGCAGTTGCTCGTACTCATCGCTTGGGTCGGCAACGTCGGCATGTGAGAAACCTTCGTCATCGGGTGACGCGGGTCGCAACGGGTCAACTAATGCTCGTGGCACATGTTGTGGGCGACCCGATGGACGACCCTCGTCGTCACGCCGATAATATAAACCCTCTTGCCGCAAAACACGATTAAACTCATCCGCGCAAAGACAGCGCAAATAATGCACAAAGTTTTGTGTCATAAACACTTCTTTAGGGTTGAGAGCCTCACGCAGAAGGTGCTCGCTCATATTAGCGATAACCTCCTCGCGCAATTCTGGCCTGTGTCGCAGTCCCTGTGAATGCTTCTGAAACGCAGGTATACAGCGATAGAGCAGTATTTCACAAAGAAACCTTGTGCCTGTAGTATTGCCTCGTGCGTAGAGCGCACGAATAGCCTTTACAAGCTCAATCTCGTTTATTTCATAGCGGCCCTCGGCTGTCTTGCGCCTAAGCTGCTCGTGCAATACAGGATTGGTAGGGTCACTCAGATCGATCATGAATGAATTACCTCTCGCTTTATTGATATTTTTGTCACCCACAGCTTACCACATAGCCCAAAATCAGTAATATTGGCTATGTCCCTGACGTTTCCCGTGCAACATCGTTACAATAGATAAGACGACACATGCGGTGACGCAGTAGTAAGTTTTTTGTGGCTTCTACTGAGTCTATTCTTTACAGAATATAAAAAGCGGAAATACACTCTATTATTTGGGATGCTCCGCTACACTAAAGTATGCAGTGCATGATGTTGTATGTATTGGGGGAACTGAGGTATGAACGGTCAACTCTACACTCAGGTTTTTCTATTGTTGGCCGATGAAAAATAAAGAAAAGTCTATATAGCCTACGTACCTGTATTGTCCGGTTGTAGGGGAGGAAAACAGACGTGCTTGAGATCTTACCAAATGTTGCGAAAATGCAAGCGGGTTATGTACTGGGGAAGCCACTTGCAAACCCGCTTAACTTAACGATTAGCGTAAGCTATCGCTGTAACTCCCGTTGTAAAACTTGTAATGTGTGGCAGCGTCCTAATGATGATTTTACAATAGAAGAGTATAATAAAACGTTTGAATCAATAGGTCGAGATGCTTTCTGGTTTACCTTTAGTGGTGGTGAACCAACGCTGCGTAAAGACCTGCCAGAGATGGTCGCAGCAGCGTATAATCATTGTCGCCCTGGTATCATCAATATTCCTACTAATGGTATTCAAGACAAAATTATTCCTGGTCGTATCGAGCGTGTGTTACAAGCGGCTCCGACCTCTGAAGTGATTATCAACCTGTCGCTCGACGGTGTGGGCGAAAAACATGATATCGTGCGTGGCGTCAAGGGCAACTTTGAGCGTGCCATGCGTACCTATGCAGGCCTCAAGGCACTCAAGGGGCGTTATAAGAACTTCACACTGGGTGTGCATACGGTCATTTCAAACTTTAACATCGACGAGTTCGACAATATCCATTCGTTCGTTACCAACGAACTCAAGCCTGACTCTTTCATCAGCGAAATTGCTGAGGAGCGCGTCGAACTTGACACGGTTGGTATGGGCATCACGCCACCTATTCACAAGTACGAGCCAGTCATCAACCGACTGCAAGAGGAGAATCGCCAGGCGCAGTTCAAGGGTGTTTCACGTATCACACAGTCGTTCCGTGACCGCTACTATGATATTGTGAAGAAGACGCTTGTTGAGAAACGCCAGATTATTCCTTGTCTCGCTGGCCTTGCTTCGGCCCAGATCGCACCTAACGGTGATGTATGGACTTGCTGCATCCGTGCGGAATCCGTTGGCAACCTGCGTGACCACAACTACAATTTCCGTGATACATGGAGCACACCAAAGGCTGATGAACTGCGCCGCAGCATCAAAGCTGGCGAGTGCTACTGCCCATTGGCGAACGTGTCATACACTAACATGCTGTGTCATACACCAACGCTTACCAGCGTCGGTATCGAAGTGGCGCGCAAGACCGCAACCGAAGTGGTTGCTGGCGACAGAGGCAAGTCTTCTAAATTGCGTAGCCTTCCTGTCATCAACGCCTCAGATGAGGCACGTATGTATGGTCAAGGCAAGGTAGAGGCCAAGGCGTAGTATAGAAATTGTAAATGATATGGAGTGTTTGTTATATACAATACTTCATATCATTCACAAAACATCAAGGAGGTTCACTACTATGACAGAATGTCCACAGTGTGGCACAATGAACGAGAGCGACACCAAGAATTGTAAGGGATGCCGTATCAATATGTACTGGGCATACCAACATTATGATGAACTCGCCAGACTTCGCAACGAAAATAAGTTGCCAACGCGTCCAAACTCGGCTACGTTCCTGGTCGAGACGAGCAAGAAGATCGACGATGGTCCTACGGCTGGTTGGCTGCGTAACACAATCAAGAAGTTCGGTTTTAAAGAGGCTGGCAAAAAAGTTTCTACTATCGCAGAGTAGAATAGACAAAAGAGAAGCCTCCGATGCAATCGCGTCGGAGGCTTCTCTTTTGTCTACCTTGATGGTCCTCGTGTGTCCATTATAGACGCACGAGGACTCTATCCTCAGCATATTAGCGCAGGGCACCTGCGAGTGGAGCGTTCTGGCTAGCTTGAGTGACTGATGGCTGGTCCATACCGCCAGCATTGAACCATTCGGCGGCGAGCTTGACGCCCTGGCGCAGCGATACCTTTGGCTCGAAGCCAAGTTCGCGGCGGGCCTTCTCGACGCTATGACGGTTGTCGGAGCCAAACATGAGCGCACCGAGTTCGCTCGAAAGTGGCTTAGTGTGTGTGAGCGGTGCTACGATACGCTCTGCCACGATACTGCCGTAGTAGATGGGTAGGTACGGCAGGTGGATGGTAGGACGTGGGCCGCCAACGGCCTCAGCAATAGCCTCGTACATCTCTTGCTGTGTCAATGGTTTGTCGTTGGTGATATTATACACGTTGCCAGGAGCATTCTTGTGATATGCGCCGAGCATAAAGCCATCTACGACATCAGTGACATAGCAGAAGGGAAGTGCGTTCTGACCACGACCGACGAGCAGAACCTTGCCATCTTTCGCCTTCTGTGCCATACGGCCAAAGTGCAAGCGGTCATAGGGACCGAAGAAGGTGCCTGGACGCAGGATTACTGTCTCCATCTCGCTGGTGAGCATGAGACGACGAATCAAGCGGTCGCCCTCAACCTTAGTAATGGGATAAGGATCGAGGTTTGGACGCAGGGGATCGTTTTCCGTCATGAAACGTCCGTGACCCAGACCGTAGACGGTGTGCGAACTGGTATGCACGAAGCGGCGTACACCAGCTTTTTGTGCCGCTTTATAAAGGTTCTCAGACCCTGTGACATTGACGAGACGATAGTCGGATAGTGGGCGATGCACACCCATCATACCAGCCAGGTGGAAAATCAAATCTACGTTTTGTACCGCAGGCTTCAAAGTGCTGGCATCGGTAATATCGCCGCGCACAACCTCGACGCCCTGTGTTGTAAGTTTATTTGCATTTTCGACGGGTAACACCAATGCCCGAATCTGCTCACCACGTTCTTGTAATTGTTTTATAAGATGACTACCAAGTAATCCGGTAGCACCAGTTATTAGTACCTTCATAAGACTCCTCTAGGATTCGATACAACATATGGATATATCAGTGTACAATAGACAGTAAGGTCTACATCTCTCATTGTCTGCAACGAACGAGTGTTGTTTTGTAGAGTCGTATGACCCTGAAGTACCAGAGACATATTGTATATCTGACATATTTATCTATCGGATACTTTTAACATTGGTACACAATTTGCTATACTACGACGTAATACTATTTAGGAGGAGGAATAATTTATTATGAGTACGCCAAGAAATTCTACGCCTGACGAGCGAACAGTTCCGCAACAAAGCGCAAACACTAACCAGCAGACGGTTTCGCAACAAAGTATGGCTCAAGATGAGCAGCGAGCCGTGCAGGAGGGAACACCAAATGTGACCCGTGAGGTGCAGCAGGGAGGGATGAAGCCGAACTACCCAGAATGGCCCACATCCAAGCAGGGTCCCACTGCGACGCCCCCTCCACCAGGAATGCGCCCAATCAACGCTATTCGTGCTGAACAAGTGGTCGAGGTTGGTTATAATCAGGTAACAGGCGAGCCATCTACAGATGACCCACGCCGCTATAATCCAGACGAGACGAAAGTAGGAAGAGACACTGGCTTTGATCAGCAAGAAACCGCCCAGGATGTTATGAAACGCGGTAAAGAGAGACTGTAAAAAAGAGTTGCCGAGTGTTGCGTTAGACATGTCCAACGCAACACTCGGCAACTCTTTTTTGTTATACGTTTACAGGTGCTTTTGTCAATTTCTCGCTAACCTCCCAGAGGCGGTTTTGGGTTGCTACATTGTGTGATAGTTTGGAAGAGGGAATTTCTTTCTCATTATAGTAAAACTTGCCCGTTTCGTTTTGCATTTCTGGTGCCGATGCAAGGCGAATAGCGGTTTTTGCGGCATCCGCAGGTGACTTGCCAGCACGCGTGAAAAATCTTGCAATAGAGCCTAAGACGCCGCCATTACTGATGCCGAAGTTGGTTGAAACAGGACCGGGACCAACCGCATTCACTGTGACGCCTGTCCCTTCTAAACGGCGAGCCAAGTCATATGTGAACATAACATTTGCCAACTTTGCCTGGCTGTAAGCACCGAAGCCGAAGAAGCCGTAGCTCTTCTCACCTTGTATATCGTCAAAGTTTATTTTTCCACCTGCTTGTGCTTGTGAAGCAATATTGATGATACGTGCAGGTGCGCTTGCCTTTATCGTATCAAGCAGCAGGTTGGTTAGCAGGAAGTAGCCCAGATGGTCAAGGGCGAAGGTCATTTCCAGGCCGTCTACCGTTGTCTGACGTTTTGTGAACACGGCACCAGCGTTGTTGACGAGGACGTGTAGATGTTGATATTTTGCCTTAAACTCGTCGGCTAATTTGCGAACTTCCTGTTGCGATGAGAGGTCAGCAAGTAGTACGTCGATATTCTCGTTGCCGCTTTGCCGCGTGATTTCGTGCCGCGTCTCCTCGGCTTTGCTTCTGCTACGCGCAACGATAACAACCGTCGCGCCCATACGTGCTAACCCTAACGCGGTCTCTTTGCCCATGCCCGATGTTGCTCCAGTCACAAGACAAATCTTGCCCTGCATGCTATGTGATGTCGCCATGAATAATCTATCTCCAATCGTGTATTTGAAAAGGGTAGTTTCTATTGATACGGATATCTCTGTGTAGATAGATGCACAGAAACGCCTATACGGGTCTGATAATGGTACATGATGAGGATTGCACATTGCTTCGCTTGTGCCGAGGAACCCAAATAATCCTATTTCGCACAAGAGGGCGTATAGGTGTAGGGACCGATTGATCGCGTCCTCGTTGGCATCACATACATTATGTGATGGTTGAGCCGTTTGTGCATCCCCTAAACATGGTTGATTGCCACGAGGACGCGATGAATCGGTCCCTACAAACGGCATCTCCGCATTCATGAGGGAAAATGCATTATCGGGTCTATATGTGGATAGACCAATAATGGAAGCACAACAGCTCTGCTTGCAACGTCATTGCTGCTGGTTGCGTATATATTGCAGTATAAGAACATGTTGAGGGACTTCTGTGTCGAGGTCTTATCCGCTTAGAAGTGAGGCTTGTAATGATGCGTAGAACGACAGTGCTGGGTTTTGATGAGCGCGTGGAGCGCGTCCTCGCGTATGCATTCCTGTGGATATCGGGGGTGCTGTTGTTCATGGTGGAGGTACGTCCAACGGAGAGTAGCCGTAATGTGCGCTGGCATGCGGCTCAGTCTATGCTTACATTTGGGACGCTCTCGCTCTTAATTCTAGGGGTGAGTTTGTTGAAGGGGATGCTGGGCTGGATACCTCTGCTCAGTCTGCTGACCGACTTTGGTCTGGGCCTCTTGCTAAATGTGCTCTGGTGGACAATGGGCATCTTATGGGTGTGGTTGATGATAATGGCATGGGCACATCCGCGCTATCGTTTGCCACTAGTGAGCGAGTGGATGCGGTACTTCGTGTAACACATAAAAAAAGGTTGTGCAAGAGATGAAGTTGTCATCTCTTGCACAACCTTTTTTTTATTTACCGTCTCTATACAATAATCCTAGTGAGAGGCCGAAGACCAGGTGGCGCACGATGTTCTGGAAGAAGGATTTCCATTGGAACAGGCGCGGCATCTCGCCATTTTTGATGAAGGGATGATATTTGTCGGCAAGCGGAGTGAGCCACCATGCGCTAACAATAAAGACTTCACCAAAGATAATGCCTTTGAGCCAATCGGGTCCCGGCAGATAGCGTTTGAGGACCGCTCCGTAAACTTCGCCAAGCGCGACACCGTTCAGAATGTGTATCGCCCACGATAGGAAAAAGAGGGTACGCGATTTCTTTCCACCTGCCAGCAGACCCTCGATAAAGAGCACATCGCTGAACCGATTGCCGACCAATAGGATGTCTCCCTCCATTGCAATACTATAGGCAATTGTGGCAAGCAGACCTGCGAGTGCCGCTCGCCCCGGTCGCCACTCACGCGAGATAAGACGCTGTACAATATTCATGAATTTTGCTTTCCTTTTGATAAGTAATACATCTACCATTGATTATACACAGATAGAGCAACATGACTGGCGTATCGGGTACATGATGAGAGGACGCGACAATGTAGTTTACGGAATGAATGCGGATACGCTGTTTGTAGGGACCGATTCATCGCGTCCTCGTTCCCAATTGTAAGGTAGGAATTAATTGAACCATTTTCCATACTCCGTTCTTGGTCGATGAAGGACGCGATGAGTCGGTCCCTACAGAGATCAGTACTATTTTGTTAAAGAGCATGATCGCGTCCGCTGCACGAGCGAAGCAATGTGCAGTCCTTAGAATGCACCGATCATGACGCAAGAGAACTCGCGCAATGAATTGCGCCTTGGACGCCATACATGTGGTCCCTACGAAAATCTTCAATCGAAGATTAGTATCAATACAGTATTTTTGCGATATCTTATGTAGTTCTAAGTTCTTGTTAACATAAATATTACACTATTTAATGCTTCTTAAACGGAATTTCACAAAGAGTGGCTATACTCTGTTGTGTAGTACACAAGCTTTCTGTGTACTACGCAGTTATACGGAGGTGCCATTATGTTACCAAGTTCCTGGACGGGGACGACGACGTTTCAGCTACCCTTTGGCTTGAACGTTAGTGTGTATGTTGTTGTATGGATTATTGTTATTGCCGCACTCTTCTTTATCTGGCGACGTGGGCGCGCACTCGGTTTTGTACGTTGGACCACACAGGATATTCTGATTGTCGCAATGTTGGGCGTGTTACTTGAGGTCTACGATAACCTGATTGGCGACCAATTTATTACTCCGCTCATCAACCTCATTCCGTTTGGACACGCTTTTGCTCTTAACGACTTGCCCTATATGTTTCTGCTCATGGTAGGTATCGCAATGGTACGTAAGCCAGGGGTAGCAACGGCGATGGTGTTTATCAACTTCCTGTTGATGCAACTCTTTTATAGTGGAAATGGCCTTAATCCTTTAGAATGGCCTTATGGGCTTTTGCAAGGTGTTTTTGTTGACCTCTACTTCGTCTTGCGTGGCAATCGTGTCTTCGCGCACGGTGGCCCACAGGTCCTTATCGACGGCTTCTTTATGGGTGCGTTACGTGCCTTCCCTGCTGTAACGTTTCAATCCGCCATTATGAGTCCTCTGCTTTCGGGTGAGACAAAGACTGTCGCGTACATTCTGCTCTACACGGTTTTCAACTTGCTTGGCAATGGTATTGAGGCCGCGATTTCGGCACCGCTCGCCATTCGTATCGCGCAGTCGGTCAATCCCTCGGCACGCCGAACCGCTCCTATTATTGGACGTGATGAGCCTGTTACAGGAGCACGCGTTGTGCCTGAACCTGCAAATGAAGGGAGAGCTTCATGAACCTGAGATTACTTGGCATTATTGGTGCAGTGTTTACTGTTTTATTAGCTGCTGATGGCATTTATATGCTTGTGAGCAGCTATAACAAAGGTGAGACGCAGGGCACCTTGAACCTACCCGATGGCACAACGGTGCTTATCGCGGCAGGCATTTTACTCATCGCCACGATTATCGCGTTCGTTATGTCTGCACGTGCCAATGCATCTGGAATTGTACCAACTCCTGTTGCACCAGAGGTGGAGACAACATCCGATGTACAACGTACTGAAACCATAGGATAAAGGGTAGTATGCCAGATCTACGCATAGATCATTTGTCCTTCGCATATCAGGATACCTCTGGCTCTGTGCTAAGAGACATCAATCTGACAATTCCTAGTGGGCAATTTGTGCTACTGGCAGGGCCATCAGGGTGCGGGAAATCAACGCTCGCACTCGCCCTTGCCGGACTCATCCCCACACGTATTGCAGGTGATATGGAAGGTGATATTTATCTGGACGAGAAACGCATAGGTGGTATGGAGATCAACGAGGTCTCACAATATATCGGTATGGTCTTTCAAAATCCAGATAACCAGTTAATTCAAATTGATGTCGAGTCCGAAGTTGCCTTTGGTCCAGAAAATCTTGCGCTTCCCCACGATGAGATCGCCCACCGTGTGCAACAAGCACTTGAATATACACGCATGGAACACCTTGCGCTGCAAGAGATTTTCGCCCTTTCGGGTGGGCAAAAGCAGCGTGTTGCGATATCCGCTACGCTAGCTATGCGTCCAATGGTGCTGGTGCTGGATGAGCCTACATCGGACCTGGACCCGGTGGGGACGCAAGAAGTACTGAGCGTTCTGCGTACTCTCAACAAGCAGTATGGTATGACTATTGTGCTGATAGAGCATAAGGTTGACGAGGTTATCTCCTGGGTTGACCGTGTACTGCTGATGGACGCGGGCAGTGTTGTGGTAGATGCTCCACCACGCAATGCTTTTACTGATATTCCATTATGGGACAATCTGGGCGTTTCGGTCCCACAAATAGTGCGGCTTGCCAGGGCTATTCCTGACGTGTTTCATGGTGAGACACCGCTTTCTGTTGATGAAGCTTATGATGCACTTTCCAGTACACCTTTAGCGGAGTCCTTGCGCCAACGTAATCGTGCGATACAACATATGGATGCGCTGACACTGAATTTCGTCGCGCCAGAGCAATATGCTGTATCCTGGGAAAATGTTGCTCTGTCATTTGGGTCCAAGCAGGTGCTCAAGGATATCAACCTCAATGTCTCGCTAGAAGAGTGGGTCGCGATTATTGGTCCCAATGGGTCGGGTAAAACGTCGATGGCATCGCTGGCGATGGGCTTTCAGGCACCGACGAGTGGAAGTGTGCGCCATAGGGGTAAAGCTGTGGAGGCTGGTAGCATTTCGCGGCAAGCAGAGAAGATGGCCTATCTGTTTCAGGCAGCCGATACCATGCTGTTTAGTCCAACGGTGGAGCGCGAATTCCTGTTTGGGGCAAATAATAGACGCAAGCGTAAAGATGCGCTGCTGTATACGGTTGATGAACTACTCAAGATGGTGGACCTGGAGGCACATCGCCAGAGCAATCCGTTTCAGTTGAGTCATGGACAGCGCAAACGCTTAGCGATTGGAGTATTGCTCGCACGATATCCAGAGGTACTCATTCTCGATGAGCCGACAACAGGTCAGGACGAGGGACATGCACGAGCTTTTCTGCAATTCCTTGAGCAGCTCCGTCAACACCACAAATTCACGTACATCATGATTTCGCATGATATGCAAGCCGTAGCACAGTATGCAAGCCGTGTTATTGTGTTACACGAGGGGCGTGTTGCCCTTGATGGACCACCGGAACAGGTCTTCGCGCATGTAGACCAGTTGGCTGCAAGCAATATTCTTCCTCCACCTATTGCATTGCTTCATGCTCGTTTGTGTAATGGTGAGGCTGAGCGTGTAGCCCTGGATGTGCCAAGCTTTTTACGTGCGTTAGAGCCAGTTGTGGAGGTGTTACGGTGATCGGTATACAGCAGTTCTTTCTGCATAACCTTGTGGGGCGTACCATTCTCGGCTATCTACTGATGTTTGTTGTGCCACTCATTCTGCCTGTCGTATTTGTTCGGCTAGTTGGTATACAAGGCTTGCGTAACCTGTTCTCATACGAACCAAAGGCCTCACTTATTCATCGGCTGGACCCGCGCTTGAAGATACTCTATCCCTTTATCATCACGACATTGAGCGTGTTTCTGAACTGGAATTTTGTGTTTTTGTTACTGCTTTTCACCATTGTACCCTGGGTATTGCTTCGCACATCGGCCCAACGTGGGCGCGTGGTGATTACGATGGTGTTGACACCTGCCATTGGTTTGATCTGGTCGCAGGGACTATTCTATACGCAGGGCACACCACATCTCATCTTTCCATTTCCACCGACGATCAGTTGGTTTGGTTCGCCAGGTCTATCTTCGTCGGGCATGTTATACGGTGCGGAACAGGCCGGACGTGTGATTGTGGCGGCTTCGGCATCGTTCATTTTGTTGTTCACCACCAAGACTTCCGAAATCATCTGGGCCTTTTACAAGTTTCGTATGCCTGCCGCAGTTGGGCTGGCATTTACGGCTGCGCTACGCTTTGTGCCGCAGTTAGCCGAGCGTATGACCGTGTTATTACAAGCTATGCAGGTACGTGGTTATGACTTGACGGTGCCACGCTGGTGGCAAATCCGCGAATGGCCGGGCTATATCGGACGCGTGTTCGCATGTATTCCGATTGTGACGGTGCCTTTGCTCATCGACTCGTTGCGCTCGACCTCGGTCATGGCAATGGTTGCCGATGCGCGTGCCTTTGGCTCACGACCAGAGAGAACGGTGTTACGAGAGCACCAAAGGACAACTGCAGACGTTATTGCTGCCGCTGCATTGATCAGTTTAATTATTATTGTTGTGTTGCTGGTAGTATTGCATATTGGAAACCGTCAAGTCTAACGGTTCAAGCGTGTCACATTGCTTTGATGGTGTATTTGCGAACGGCGGGTCGCTTATCGGTGACGTATGACACATCCGTTGGTTGCCTATTCACCTTCATAGGGAAGAGCGATATCTTACTTTCCGGCAGTGCCGCATGTTTTCTTTGCAGTCCCTCTAGCTCTGCGGCAAGTGTGGCGATCTCGCCGAGGATAGCTATTTGTCGCTCGACATCACTGGCATGTTCACGGAGTTCTTGTAGTTGTGTGGTTAGAGAGTGAAATTGTTCGTGCCACCATGTGGGCAGTGCCAGTTCGTTGTGCAATACGAGTATGTGGTTATTTTCCTCAACAACGGGCACTATGTTCTCTGCTACCTTTGCTTCAGCCTGTTGTGGGACAGGTGCAGAAACTACGTTCGCTTCAATAGGTGATGCTGTGGTAGTAGTAGTATGCTGTTCTGGTTTCGGTGCGACAGCAGGTACTACCACTACATTTTTCTCTCTCTGTACAAGAAAAATAGCGGCGGCTATAACGAGTATGCCAAGTGCGATGATGCCTCCGGCGAGCAATTGTGCCATATTTTTGTATACTCCTTCTTCCTTCTATATTAGCATACGTTTTAACAAGCAGGGGGTAACAAAGAGTATAGATGAACGTAGTCTATTCTAACTAGCTCCTATTTTTTCATCGCCTTTTCATAATTACTCATTTTTAACGATGTGCTTTTTCCAGTAAGCGAGTAGACTTAGAGATATATTGAAAATAGATAATGCATATATTCTAGTTTGTCTTTTTGCTGTTGAAAGGAGTTCCTCTATGTCCTCAAGTGCAGCAGCGTGGGAACATTCACATAATACTTCTACAGTACGGACCGCTACAAGCGAGCACACGCGCCAGGAGGCGCACACATTATGGCAACGCGTTGAGGGTGTGTTGGCAAATGCGCGAGAGCAGCGTGTTGCCTATCTCCTCTTTCATTGCGGCCTTACTCCTCAAGAAATCGTGCAACGTTGCACACGAGAGTTTCCTGAGATACAAGAAGTGCTTTCACTGCGCTATATCATCATGAAAAAGTTAGTTCACGTCGTGTGATAGAGAGTGTGAGTTATCACGCTCACGAATGTTGTAACATACACACATACTCTGGTATTGTACATCATTTACAAGCTAGGAGAGCAACGTGTATGGGCATGACCAACGATGGCCTGTCCCGCTGGGAGGCCGACACCTCTGGTAATCCACTTCTTGAAACGACGGTTGGCGATTTTTTTGATCGGCGTGCGACAGAACTTGCTACGAAAGAGGCTCTGGTCTATTCCTGCTATCCAGAGTTTGGCGATATGTTTAACCTACGCTGGACCTATGCGGAGTATCAACGGCGTGCTACTGCGGTTGCACGAGGTCTACTCGCGCTGGGTTTTCAAAAAGGTGAGCATATCGCGGTCTGGGCTGGCAATCTTCCCGAATGGCCTCTTTTACAAATGGCGGCGGCAAAAGCTGGTTTAGTGCTTGTCACGATTAATCCGGCGTATCGCAGTGCAGAGCTTGCGTATGTGTTGCGGCAGGGCGATGTTGTGGCTCTCTTCTATATGGCGCAGGTGCGCGACCATAACTGTCTTGAGACAGTCAATGCGCTAACAACCCCTGGTTCTAGCGATGGTGCGGTGACAAGTGAGCAACTTCCTAGGTTGCGCTATACCTGTCTGCTTGGTGCGTCACCCTTTACCAATGATGCGCAGCAACACAAGTGGCACCCGGCTCTGTTCGACGAAATGATGGCACAAGGCGAGCAGGTGAGCATGGAGACGCTTCAGGTGCGACAATCATCAGTACAACCACATGATGCCGCGATGATTCAATACACCTCTGGCACGACTGGCTTTCCTAAAGGAGCTATGCTAACGCATCGTGGCGTTGTCAATAATGCAGCATTGTTTATGGACCGTTGGGGCATAGGGCCAGACGAAAAAAGTTGTACCGCAATGCCCTTTTTTCATGTAGGTGGATGTGTACTCGCTGTCCTTGGTGCCGTTTATACTGGCGCAACATTGCATCCCATGCTTGCCTTTGACGCGCTCAAGACACTACAAATTATCAACGCTGAGCATTGTACTACGATGGGGGCAGTGCCAACGATGCTGATGGCAATTCTGCAACATCCCGATTTCGCACGTTATGATCTTTCCTCGATGCGTACCGTTGTGAGTGGTGCTGCTTCCGTACCTGTGTATTTGATGGAGCAGGTGAAAGAGCGAATAGGAGCAAACGTTGCTATCGTGTTTGGACAAACTGAGGCAAGTGCAGCGATCACGTTGACCTTACCAGATGACTCGTTCGAGCTAAAATCAGCAACCGTTGGTCTGCCCTTGCAGCATGTCGAAGTCAAGATCATTAACCCGGTGACGGGACAGGTTGTGCCATGTGGGGAGCGTGGCGAGTTATGTTGTCGCGGCTTCCTGGTGATGCATGGCTATTACAACATGGCAGAAAAGACGGCAGAGGCTATTGATGGTGAGAATTGGCTGCATACAGGCGACCTTGCCACAATGAATGCACAGGGCTATATCAATATTGTTGGTCGTCTCAAAGAGATGGTCATTCGGGGCGGCGAAAATATTTTCCCACGCGAGGTCGAAGAATTCCTGATACGTCATCCTAAGATAGCGGACGCACAGGTTCTCGGTGTGCCTGATGCTTTCTTTGGCGAGGAACTGCTCGCTGTGATACGTCTGAAGACAGGTGAGCAACTGACAGGGGACGAATTGCGAACCTACTGTAAGCAACACATTAGCCATCAAAAGGTTCCGCGCTACTTCCAATTCGTCGAGAACTACCCAATGACTGCTAGTGGCAAAGTACAGAAGTTCATCTTGCGTAAGCAAGCAGTCGAGGGATTAGGCTTACAGGATGTGGAAAAGACGCGAACAGCGTAGAGTGTTACAATTAGTAAGATGAAAAAGCAAGTGCTGCAATCGCCTTGGCGATTGCAGCACTTGCTTTTTCATCTTACTAGAGTTACGAAATTTTGTCGGGAGGGGTGAGGCTACCAGCCTTGATCTGACTAGCGAAATCTGTAACTTTGGCACCGACATCGCTGGGTAGGCTGGAGATGACTGGTGCATAGCCAACACCGTCGTGTGCTAGATCGAAGAGGGGTGGATTGTTCGTGAAACTTCCATCCTCAGCATTTTTGATGGTGTCGTACACAGCGGTATCGACACGTTTAAGCGCGCTAGTGATGACGCTTGGGTAGAGCGAACCCTGGTCGGCATCAACACCAATGCCGTAGACACCTCTTGAGTTGGCGGCATCAAGTGAGCCAACACCACAGCCACCAGCCACTTGGAAGATGATATCAGCTTGATGCTGACTGATCTGGCTGTTGGCGATGTCTTTACATTTCGCGGTTGCGCTAAAGTCTTGTGAGAAGTTCACTACGACATTCACTGCTGGGTCAACCTTTTGCGCGCAGTACTTATAGCCAGCGATATAATGGTCAACGGGTGGAATGTCGAGACCACCAACGGCGGCAATAGTGCTTTTTCCTAGCAGTTTTGAAATCTTCGCTTTCCCGTCTAGCTCCATTTGTCCAGCAGCAGCACCAACGAGACATCCGGCGTCTTGCTCCTTAAAGAAGAGTGGCGCGACATTAGGCAAGGTATCACAATTGCCCTTGGCGTCGGTGGCACAGCCATCGATGATGCCAAACTTTTTGCTTGGGAACCGCTTGGCAACACTATCGAGCGGCTGTTGCATCAAGAAACCAACGGCTAATACAACGTCGGCAACCTGGGCTGCTTGCGTTAAGTTGGTCACATAGTCGTTCTGTGAAACGGTCTGAATGACTCTTTCCTTAAAGCCATACTGAGCCTCAGCTTTCTGGTAGCCGACGTAGGCGAGGTGGTTAAAGCCGTTGTCATTCAAGCCACCGATGTCTGTGACGAGAGCCACTTTTAATGAGGATTTTGTTGTTGTTGTTGCTGTTCCACTACCACCGCTACCACCTGTCGTGGTGGTACTGCTACCACAAGCCACAAGGAAGAGGGAGAATAGGGCGAGGAGTGATGCGACTTTCATAAGAGTCCGCATAAGAGCTAGGTCCTTTCTTCTCTATCAGAAGAGAATAAAACGGGTAAATATGCATTAGTATTTCATAGAAACGCATCGTAGAGGACTACCCACAAATAAGCCTTTGGCTGGTGAGATTCTTCCTCTACGATGCTAATGCATGCTGTTTGGCTTCACTTTACTCTGGCGAGATGTTGTGAAATACCTTTTCATTAGACATACGTCAAAAGATGAGCAAATCTCACAACAGAAAAGCTGAAGAGGTAGGGTTAGCACATTGTTGCCAACCCTATCTCTTCAGCTTTTTTGTTGTGTAAAAACTATTATGCGCGAATTTCTTCGAGCATGGATAGGTTTACGAATAGGTCACAGCTTTGGCGCAAGGTTGCGGACATGGCCTCGTCAAAGGCCGCCACTTCGACGCGCACACCGTGATCGGAACAGTAGTCAAGCACGGGCATGAAGTCGCTGTCGCCACTGACGAGGACGATGCAGTCAACCGCGCCACCATCGACGATACGCACGATATCCATACATAGGTCAAGGTCAAGGTCGGCCTTTTTCGCGCCACTGGCAAAGGTTTTGTAGTTCTTCGTAGTGATGCGATAGCCAAGACCTTTTACCGCTGTCAAGAACATCTGCTCATCGCCAGGTTGTGGGCTAGTTGGGCAGTAGGCATGTGCTCGTATCAGGCGGCGGTTGCCACGTAAGAAGTCGAGCAGTTTCCCAAAGTCGATGGCGATACGCTGTGTACGCGCCGAATAGAGCAGGTTAGCAACGTCAACGAAGACGCCGACACGTTCCGTCGAAGGGAATGGTGGCAGCGAGACCGAGACGTTTGTCGGTGACTGGTTCGCACGTCGTAGCTCTGAAACCATGCGGTCCGTTTGTGTCTGAATGGCTTGTGACACGATATTGGCGAAATGGTTCATCGAGGCCGCAGGTAGCATTCCTTCAACGGCTCGTGTCTGATAAGGTGCGGCAGTGCGTTGTGGCTGTGACTCAGCGCGAGCGGTGCGTCCTTCGCGTGTTGTGATGACGCTTCCACGTGCTGGTGATGGCTCTGGTCCCATGAATGGACCGCTTTCCTCGTTGCCCTGGTTCATCTGTCCAACGGTATAGCCCGATACGATGCTGTATGGGTTCGCTGGTGGTGTGGCAATCGGTGGACTATAAGGAGTCGTTGCAGGCTTCACAGGTGCGATGCTCTGCGCGGCTGGCATAATTGGCTGTGCTGGTGCAAGCGGCGCGGCAACTGGCTGTGCAACTGGTTGTGTTCCGTTGGTCGCTGGCACGATCTCCTTTGCCACTAATGCGGCAGGGGTAGGAGTAGGTGCGCGATGACGGCGGCGGCGGCGTGACGAGTTAGCCTTTTGCAGTTCCGCGTATTCCAACGGGGGCAGGTCCTCTGGCGCAACGTCTTCCACTTTGTCGTTCCCATTTACAAGGGCTGTGGCAATTTCCGCTACCGATGTGGGAGCAACGACAGGTGGTGTCACAACAGGTGGTGTCACAACCGACTCTTTTTCATGCTGCTGACGCTCTGGACGGACGGGGCTATGCCGACGACGCCCTTGTTCCGTTGGAGTTGCGATAGTGCTTGTATTTTCCATGCTTTCAGGCTCTCCGCTCTGCTGTTCTGGTGAAATGGTTCCTACAGTACTCGTGGGGGGAGTGCTTACGGTAGGAGCCTTAAATGTGGGTGCTGGACTTTCCTCCACACGTGCAAAGGTTGGTGTTGGTTGCATCGCAGGTGGTGGAGTCAAAGCGGCACCATTGGTTGATGGAGCGGAAGTCACTGGCGCAGGTTTGCTGATTGGTGCCGATGGTGGCGGCGTTTGTAGCGTCTGTGCAGGTTTCGCTACCTGTGTCGCGGGACGGTCAAAGCGATAGCGACGTGCAGGCTTAGGCGTCTCTGTTGTCTGTTCAGGAGCAGGAGTTGTAACAGAAGCTTCCTGTGTTGCCGTAGCTGTCTCTGCTAATACAGGTGTTGCTGTCGTAGGAGTAGGAGTAGCAACGGATGCGGCTGTCTCGTCACGATGGCGCGTTACCGCGTGTCGTGTGGGACGTGGACGTAGAGCAGGACGAAGCAGAGGCGAGACAGGGCGTTCTGGCCGTTGTACCTCTGACGCTGTTTCCTGTGGAGTCTCCATAACTGCTGCGACCCTCTGATCTTCCTCGTTTATAGCTGCGTCGGCGAGTGATGGTGCATTGACCTCAGCAACGTTGACAGTGGTTACTCCGTCGCCGCTTGGTATGAATGCTGACCCTTCGCCGAAGTCAACGGGAGGCAGTGCCTCTTCGAGTGAGATTGGCTGGTCTACGGCTACACTGTCTATTTCAGGCATGGCAAATTCCGCAAACTGTTCGGCTTGCGACTCTTGTAATGACGCGCTTATATCGGCTTCGGCCTGTGCCTCAGCTTGCGCCTGGGCCTGATGGAATTCTTCGATAAAGGATGTGAAGGGACGAACCTCCTCTTCGGTTGCCTCTGCCACAGGTGCGATTTCCGCGATGACGGTTGCGCTTTCCTCTTCAAACACGGCGGATGCGACTACATCAACCGTTTCAGGCACAAACTGTTCGGCTTGAGCAGAAGATGCTATGACCTGCTCCTCGGCTGGTTGTGTTTGCTCTGCCGGGGCAATCTCTTGTGCTGAGGAGGTAGGCACCTCTACTGGCGTTTCTATGGCAGGAGCTTCTTCTTGCGTGGCAAGAGAATTTTCCTCGGTAGATGTTGTCGAAAGGCTATCCTCTTGTGCAGCAACGGGCTGTATATCTTGCTGTTGTTGCGCGGGTGCCTCTTGTGGTGATGAGGTTTCCTCTTGGCCCGCTGAGATGTGCAGGTCCTCAGGGCTTACAAAGGTTGAAAGTTCTGGTATGGTCATACCGCTTTCTTCAGCAAAGGCAGTTGTTGCAACCTGAGCATCTTCTTCCGTAGAAGAGGTTTGCTCTGTTGAGAATGCATCATTCCTAGCTGCGTCTGCCACAGGCGTTTCGGTTTCGGGGGTGTGTTGTTGACCCGCAACGGTTTCATCAACGTTCTGTGCGTCGTATGACTCGTTGTGTTCGTGGTCGGTATGCTCTATTGTCACTTATGTCTCCAGTCTCATCCATGATGGACCGGAGCGTATTGTAATGTACGTCCTGTATGGGTTTCGATAGAGGTTCGATAGATCGTATCCTCTATTGGTTTAGCACCCTTTTCGGTTGAAGATATGCCGGGGCAAGTACCTACATGTCCCTCGCTGTTTTGGGTGGGACGCTGGGTATGCCACTCTCTTGATTGCGTTCAAGGCACGCAACGGGTTTTCGGGCTATGAGAGTATGCGCGTATCTCTACAAACGCACTGTCTATGTATGTATACGGCACGTCTGCTATGGCGAGCGTGCGTTCTCTCTTGCGCGAGCCGCGTTGTCAATGGGCGAGCGAGAAACGGGTAGGCCAACAGCCTGTTTGTTTCTGCGACCCCTCTCTTCTCCTGGGCAGTAGTCTTACACTACGCTCTCTTGCGAGTTGGTCCGATCATGTTTTTATCTACGCCGTTATTTTCATAAGCTTGCCATACACCCCCACCGAACGGCGGAACACGGGCGTGTACGGGACAGAGAGAAGATATTCATCCTCTGTCTCTACTATAAGAGGTGCAGTATGAGTATTGGTTGCACACAGAGTAGACTTGTGCGGTCCAATCCCCTGCCCTAATTCAGAATGTCTATCATTGCGAATACGGTACGCTCGGTATAACTTGCCATGTTGCGACGATGCACAGTATGGCAGTCACTTTTGAGAGGACCGCGAGTATTGCTAGTATCCAGTACTAGCACCGGATAAAAAAGACCAATAGCGAGAAGAACGACACGTTCTGGGCGAGCGAGTAAACCAACGTTGCACTCGATGCCTAACCCTTCTGCACGAGCTTTGGTGTTAGCAAACTAAAAGGGAGCCGACAGTGACGATATGGGTGAATGAGATCATCCATATGTGCTCATGCGACGTAGGCCATAACACATCTCGGAAGTTCGCGGGTCGCTGCAATGTGTACCAGAGCAACCCGAACAGGATAGTACTCTCCGAATAGCGGTCTAGCGTCGAGTCTTAAAAGGCTCCAAAGGGAGTGGCACTTTGTTGCACATGCGCCATCGCCCCATTTCACGTGTCAAACAGATAGCAAGAAGCATCAGCAAGCCACTTAATAAACAAACAAGAACTTTCGGGCTATAACCACTGCTATCAGTAGGCTCAGCAGTAACCCTATTTCAATTGGCATATCGGGGTAACATCTGGTCACGCTATCGGTTTTGTAAGCGGTCCAACCTGATGTCTACCTCGCGCTGGATGCGTTCGCTAAACATACTTCTATTGTACCATACTTTGTATAGTGGATACTATAGTTTCCTTTTGGAAGGACAAAAACATCTTTTTTCCCTTGTAGGGAAACACAAACTAGTTTGATGGAGATAGTAATCTTCTCTACATTTTCTGCTAGTCATTTGAATGTTGCTATGCTATACTTAGTTGAAAATAGATAGATATATTTCAATATATGTATAAGCGTATCCATTCTACTACACTTGTTGTTCTTTAGTGATTAAGGAGATAGGTTTCATGGAAGAAACCGACTTTAATGCGTTTGTGCTCAAGAACATGCCACATTTTATTTCCGTAAATTATCAGCGTCTGCTGGAAGCTCAAAGCCCGCAACAACAAGTTGAAATACTTTTGCATATCTACAATCTCATGTTGCGAGTGCTCACTGTTATCCTCGTCAATCAGTATCTCATAAGGGATATGGAGACGTTTGATAGGGCATCGTTGAATAGACTCCTGCACGATCAGTTTGAGCACTTGACGGCGAGCACCTGGAAAAATATTCTTTTTACTGCATTAGAAGAGTACAAAGGGAAAAAGAATTTACTCTTCATGCCTGAACTTCATGACTTCTACTGGGACACTACAACGCTTCCCTATAGAGAGCACAGTACGATAAGTGAACCTTTTTATTGCTTAACGCAGATGGCACTAGCGCAAGAGGAAAAACGCTTCCTAAAACAAGATGGGTCGAATGGGGGGGTGCTAGCAGAAGAACTTATGGAGCATTTACGATATATTCTTCAGGGTTTATCGTTTTTAAAGAAGTATGACCTCATTCGTATTCTTGAACTGAATGATGAAACGTACACCTTTGAGATGCATAGAGGAACGCGTATCTCTAAAAAAAAGAGCCGTCCCTTACCTAAACACGCGGATATTGTTCTAGGTCAGTTTTATCTGCGAGCAAGGGAAGAAGATTTTCTTCAGCTAAGCCCCTGGCTCGTTTCATGGGATAAGATACCAGAAGAAAATGAGTCTAGGTCAATCTCTATCGGAGTGTATAACCAGAAGTCCGATGAGGGATTACAGTATCTTTTGACCACTCCTGGTCGAACTCACTCGGATAAACTGTATGTCAATGCGTTTAGGGAAGTTGTTCGCGATATTATTGAAGACAAAAAGCAAGATAAAAGATTTATCCTTACATGGGCTGAACTACGTAGTATGTGTGAGAAAATCACTAAGCAGCAAACATCAACGGTACAACACAAGTATCAAGAAGATTTATATGTACAACACGAGCATGTACGTCATGCTTTTGATGCATTCTTAGCTGATCCTGAGAAACGAGGTTTTGTACTGGTAGGCAAGTCGGGAGTTGGAAAAAGTAACTTCCTGCTCGCATGGAGTCAAGAACTTCAGCAAAAACGGGGAGACATCTGTGTATTAATGTATGATGCTGGAAGTCTACTAGGCATTTCCGCGACCTCGAAAATCACCGACCTCATCAAGCAGAGTTTCAATAATCTGTTGCATCAATCGGGTCAACAGGTGCGAGAGGTATGGCAAGAGCTAGACAAAATTCACGGTATCGAGCAGCGACAGGTCATCTTGTGTGTAGACGCGATTAATGAAAATCCAAAGTCAAAAGAACTCCTGAAGCAGTTGAATGAATTATTGGTGCAAGAGCCGTGGCCGTGGCTCAAGATCGTATTAAGTTCGAGACCGGAAACATGGAAGGCAATAACGCACGGTATTAAATTAGCTCAGCATTTTTACTATCGAGATCAGAGTGTTGAGACCTTGCGAGTCGGACTGGAACCATTTAGCTACTCAGAACAGATGGAGCCATTTTCGCGGCAAGAACTCCCGGTTGTCTACGCCAAGTACCAGCACAAGTTTCATCTACAAACGCCGTACTCTACTTTATCTAGTGAACTGCGGGAGATATTAGGCGACCCTTTAAATCTTTTGTTACTTGCGGATACTTACAAAGGGCAAGCAATCCCGACGAACGTGAAGACCTCCGAACTGGTGCAGAGATACGTGAACGCACTTGATGTAAGGACACTTATAGAAAGAAAAGACCTGGAGTTTTTAGAGGACGAGTTGGTTCCGTTGCTGGTAAGAAGAGGTTCCTATAAAAATACTCTTTCTGAAGAGGATTTGAAGGCAGCCGGAAAAGAAGTCCACGCGAAAGTTTTTAGTAATGCGGTGCTAGATGATGGGGGGACAACGAATCAATCGTTTCAGCGGTTAGTAGATGTTGATATTCTGGCGAGGACGGGGCACACAATTGCCATTCAATTTAAGTATGAACGGTTCTATGAGTATTTTGTGGGCGCGTATTTTGTAAAGAGTATCTCGAAGTTAAGCAGCAGTCAGAAGGTTCTCTCTTATGAAGAGAAGATTGAAGCGATAAGCAGTGCCCCTTTTCTGTGGGGAGCGGTCAGGAATGCTTTGGTACAAGAGGCGAAAGTGCAAGAGGTAGAAGTACTCGTGGAACTGTGTTTTTCGGCTCAGCAGCGCGTCAAAGATATGCTAGTGAACGTGCTTGTGTCTTTAGGCACAGATGAGCGAGAGCAGGTGGAGGTACTACTGAAGCGGCTAGTGTCGGAAGAAAAGAACATTTGGCGAACGGTGAGCAAGCCAGCCGAGGAAGCTGATCTCCGCACACGTAACGCGCGCAAAATCGCTATCGAGGTCGCTAGCAACTTGAAACTGATCTCTGTTTTACAACATGCCGCCCTTCAAAAAGACTCAACGATAAGGGCGATAGCTGTGCGCTATAGCTACTACCTCTGGCAGCGAGATCGGTTGGCGGGCTTTGCCGTTCTCCAATATATAGCGGAGAAAACTTCTGCTGGTATGTTTTCTAATCGTAAGGTCATCGACGCGGTAGTAGGCTTATCGGCGATTATCTTCTTCGAGCATTATCAAGAGCAAGAGGTTCTTAATCAGCTACAAAGCATTTGGCGTCCAATGATTGCCAGAGTGTTTCTGCAAGAGACGACATGGAACACTATTCGCAACTTGTTCATCAAACTGGCTGTTGATGTTGTATTTATCTTACTTCGCGACCTTCCGGCTTATGGCACTATGGTCACTTATCAAGCGTTTGAGGCTTTTTTCCACCTTGGGATGAAGCAGAAAGCTGTGTATAGAAACCTCGTCCACTATCTTGATGTGGATGGTCAATACGTGCGGGAACAAATGGAACGTGACTACGTTGAGGCATTGCAGATTGATAACGCGCTCGTGAGTGTAACTGCTCTGATGGGACTTACCGCACATGCATGCCGTGACCCGCAGAACTTTTTGCCTTTTCTCCAAAGGCTTTTTGAGAAGGCCAAAAGTGATGTGGCGATGTTCCCGTACTTGACCGTGATTGCCAACGTTGCGATGAACGTATTACATCGAAATCCCATGAATGATGAGATGTTTGACTTTTTTGTGTATACGGCCGAAACTTGTCATGAGAAGTATACTGAACATCCTAAGAAGTATCATAGCAAGTTAGCGGAAGCTCCACAGGTAGCAACTTTGGGACCCTACATCATCTTTCAGTATCGAAGGGAAGGTACTGCTAAGACACCTTGGCTCGAAACACGTATAGAAGCGGCACTTGTACGGAACAATCCCAGGTTTTTTGAGTTTTTGCTTTCATCAGAATTTCCTCAGGTTGCTCTTGAGCAAGAGTTGCCAAAGGCCGCGTTGGAAGTGCTGGGAATGTTTTTCCAAAAGAGTTTGCAAGAGCCACTCACGAAAGATGACAAAAAAATCCTTAAGTTTATCATAGAATTTCTGGCTCGCCTCAGAATACGCTATCCTGACGAGGTGGACGATTTCTTAGAGGAGCAAAAGGCACCACATGAGTTTCGCTTACAAGTACGTACAAATGAGTCTGTTGAAAAAGTCGGAGACTTAATCGGAAAAAAGAGTTGGTTTTTCTTGCGTGATGGTATGCTTCTAGGCTCACGACAGTTGAGGTCTCAGTTACTAGACCTTTTTGAGCACGCAGCAGACTCTAAGAACATGCAAACCTGGGCAGATTATGGTATTCGTAAGATAATCAATGCGATTTATGGAGATGAGATTTTACATGCGTCTAAATAACTCAATCTCTTTTTTTTAGACAAAAATACATGGAAAAGAGGACACATCGAATGGCTGACCGCACTCCATTTATTTCTGCCCACAGTGGGCATTGCGGTATTCCTGATCTACCTATCGCAGAAAGCTACAAACGGGCTATAGAGCTTGATGTAGATTTTGTAGAGTTTGATGTGAGAAGGACAAGAGATACTATCTATGTAATCTGGCATGACGAACACACCCCTTCAGGGAGGTGTGTCCGCGATATGTCATATGAAGAATATCGCTGCGAATTGGGGGATCAGGCAATGACCGTACCTCAACTTTTTGCGATGACAAAAGGAAGAGTGGGCCTGCACTTGGACTTGAAAGAGACTGGCTACGAGGATGACATTGTGATGTTGGCACTTCATTCTTGCCCAAATGATGAACTTATTATTACCTCTTTAGAAGATGAGTCAGTACGGGTTATCAAAGAACAGTTTCCTTCACAAGATTTCCCCACACTCAAAGTTGGCCTGTCTTTAGGCCGAGACCCAAGAGGGTCTAGTATTTTAAAGGCACTACGCATACTCTTGAGCGAATTGTTTCCAGAGAAACGCTTGAGGAGCACGAAAGCCGATTTCCTTGTGGTGCAGTATCTCTTAGCCATGCTCTCCGTGCTGCGCTACTGCACTCGTAAGCACGTACCAATCTGGGTATGGACTGTAGATGATAAGCGTACTATGATACGCTTTCTTAACGATACAAGGATTACCACATTGGTTACAAATAAGCCAGATGTTGCACTGTCGCTGCGAACAGCCAAGATATGATGATCTCTTCACATTAGTCGTTAGGATGTATGCTCATGACACTGAATGAACAGCAAAAGGAGATTCTGCAGATACTCTATAAGAGACGATTGACTCCTTTTCAGACGCTTGACCGAGACGATTTGGCACAGCAGATGGGTAAACAACTGCGTGAGATACAGGCCGATGTCGTAGCTTTGGGAGAAAAAGGCTATGTCGTGATAACGCGTAGCTCAATGGAAGGACAAATCTTTTATCGGCTCCGTATTACTGCCGAAGGCGTTCGTTTTATTGAAGAATTTCTTGACACACAAAGTAAGCATGACCCAAAGTTTGTTAGAAAGATCAGCGTTTTCATTTCGTCGCCTAGTGATGTGGGTGCAGAGCGGAAAATTGTTACTCGTGTCATTGCGGATTTCAACCGTATGCATAGCGTAAAAGATCGCTATGTTTTACAACTACTGGACTACGAGCAGAATGTGCCATCAGCAATGGGTAGGCCACCACAGGATATTGTAGACAGTCATATGATGAAGGCAGGTAGTTCAGATCTGTTTATTTGCGTGTTTTGGCATCGAATGGGCACACCGGTTACACACTTAGTAACGGGTGAGCACTTTCAATCTGGGACAGAATATGAGTTCGTTGATGCTTATCGGCACAATTTAGCGCATGGCAAGCCATATATCATGTTATATCGATGTATGAAAAGACCTTATCCACCAGAGGCAGAGCAACAAGCGGATGCTGTTGAGACCTTTTTTCAGAGAGTTGAAGGGGAACACGCAGAGTTTCAAGGACTCTATAAGAAGTATGTAAGCATTGAAGAATTCGAGGATAAGCTTTTTTATGATATTGAGGCCGTGCTCTCGAAAAACCTTTTATAGGATAGAGTGATGAAACGACATGTGGTTCGCGATAGATGGGTGAGTAGATTGCATGAACGCTTTCTGCTTGCCAGTATTAGCACTGTCCTGCTGATACGTCTATATCTGGCCGTTACTGGCTATCCGCAACTTGGAGGCGGAGGCTTGCATATTTCGCACATGCTTTGGGGTGGTCTAGGTATGCTTGTCTCTATGATATTGTCACTCACATTCATAGGAAGACGTATGCAGGCTAGTGTAGCTCTGCTCGGCGGTATTGGCTTTGGCACTTTTATTGATGAGCTGGGAAAGTTCATTACGAGCAGTAACGATTACTTTTTTCAACCAACACTTTTCCTCATCTATAGCATCTATACCATTTTGTTGCTGATCTTCCTTCTGCTGGAACGTTTACCGCAGGTTTCACGGCAAGAGCGTCTAACAAATGTCCTATTTATGCTAGTAGAGGCAGATACGCACAATCTTCAAGAACAGGACAAAAAGGAACTTCTCTTCTTGCTACGTGGACACGATATGCAGGAACACCGTTTGAAGTGGCTTGCTGTAGTCGTAGAGCGTATGCCTGCGGTCATTATCCTCTTTTTCGTTGGCTATGCCTTCCTGCTGAGCATGTTAGGAGGACTGTATTTGAGGGTGAGCAACGTGACGACGGATGTTGTTGAGATCGGTTGGCTTGTCTGCTCTCTTGTATCTTACGGGATGATTGTGATTGGTATGGTATATGTACGTAAGGCTCAGTTAACGGCTTTTCGCTGGTTCGTGCAAGCCATTCTGGTATCAATTTTTCTAACGCAGTCTTTCCTTGTGTTGATGCAACCAATGAGCGCGCTTGTTGCCCTGCTCATCAATCTTATTGTGCTAGCGGCACTCAATTTTTTGATATATACGGAAATGCAAGGTACTTTCAAGTGAAAATTCTGTAGGAAGTATATGGCTGGTATCTCCCCAATGTATTGGGGAGATACCAGCCATATACTTCCTATGAAAGCTTAATGATAGGGTAAATTCGTCTAGGCAACGGCGACAGCGGCAGCACGGCGGCGGCTCATCTCGCGTCCCTCTTTGCTGACGCGATACTTGGCCCAGTTCAGGTAGTCCTGTACGTCCCAGAGGCGACCACCGGGGGCACTTACGCTGGACTCGATGCTGGCTCGCACCTCTTGCGCGTTTTTGCCCTCGAACCAGGTGCGCCCACGTCCAATACCGTTTAAGGTGTGCGCGTCGCTGTTCCCGACTTCGGGCAGACCGTAGACGAGACGGTTGGCACGCATGGCTTGCTGGTTGGCGTAGATGCCACAGAAGCTGGCGTTCCAGGTCTCGACGGCATCAAACCATACGTCCTTGTTGTGGTGAATGCGGTCCATCGTTTCACGTGAACAACTATGCCTGAAGAGCGGATGCAGTGGGTGTGCGATAATCGCCAGTCCGCCCTGCTCGTGTATAAGGTCGATACTGCGCTCCATGCTCAAGCCCTGCGGTACTTTTTTCTCAATGAAGAGGCCGAGCAAGTGACCTTCTTTTGTGCTCACCTCTTCGCCCACGACAAAATCGAAACGGTAGTTGCCTTTTTGCCAGAGGTCGCGCATTCTGAATGCGCCCTCAATTACATCGTGGTCGGTGAGTGCGATCACGTCAAGGTCGGTTTTATGTTGTACGTGGTCAAGAATTTGTTCGATGCTGCCTATTCCGTCGCTATATGTGCTATGCATGTGCAAATCCGCTTTGCCCAACTTCCCTGCGACATATGCCTGCTGAGGGGTCATCTGGCGCGACTTTTTCAACATCGCGGTTCCTGCAATTGTTTTCTCATCAGAGGCAGTGGTCATGTATTCGCTCGTCCTCATGCGGCTCCTTTTTTGCTTGCATTGTGTTGCTTGCTGTTAAAATTGAATAATCTCTGTTTTATAGGGATTGAATAATAGCCCTATCTTTAGGGTACCATAGGTGCGTTAAGAATTAGACTTAAACGAGTGTTATGTAATGTTAAGAAATGATTGTGTCTTCGCCCATGTCGGTTTCGATAAGGGCGTCCCCGCGCGGCGGTGCCTCCATGAGATGCGTTGGGTCAACCAGGCTTTCGAGTCGTTGCAGGCATAGATGGTACTTTTGACGGTCAAGCGAGCAATAGACCTGGCGACCAGAGCGGCGCATGGAGATGAGTCCGGCGCGGCGCAGTTTGCGTAGGTGCCATGAGACGAGCGGTTGGCTCAGGTGTAGCAGGTCGGTGAGGGCTGTCACGGTCGTTTCCGGTTGTCGTGCCAGGTGGTAGACAAGCGTGAGACGTGCCACATCGGCTAACGCTTTCGTCATGAGCTTGAGTTCGCGCCAGTCATCCATGAGAACGACTCTTTTCTCGCCGATGCGCTGTTGTTCTTCTTGTATAAACTTTTGTTTCATAAATTTCTGTTTATATTTTATGCTATGGGTGGGTTACTTGTCAAGGGTATAGTTTGTTGTGATGAATGTCGTAGGGACCCGATTGATCGCGTCCGCTGCACGAGCGAAGCAAGGTGCAGTCCCCGTTCTCCACCAATCATGACGCGTGACGATTGATGCATGAAAGATGATGAATGTAACTCGCCCAATGAATTGGGCGCGGACGCCATAAATGTGGTCCCTACGACATCCTGAATTGGGCGCGGACGCCATAAATGTGGTCCCTACGAAAGCCAAGAAATGAGTTTCGCGTTCGTATGTGATATACTCAGGCATCACATTGTCTATGTACAGTATCCAATAAGGAGAAGCGATTCATGGGACGACTCGATGGACGAGTGGCGTTTGTGACTGGCGCAGGTCGTGGCATTGGGGCCGCAACCGCCCTACGCATGGCGGAAGAAGGGGCGCGTGTCGCGCTGGCCGATATCGACGAGGAGGGCTGCAAACAGGTGGCCGCCGAACTTGAACGTGTAGGTTCTGAGGGCCTTGTGGTGCGCTGCAATGTCGCCGATAGCGCGATGGTTACATCTGCAATCGAGGAGACGATCACGCACTTTGGACGCCTCGATATTCTTGTCAATAACGCTGGCGTCTTGCGCGACAATCTTTTATTTAAGATGACTGAGGAAGATTGGGATACGGTCATGAATGTGCATCTCAAGGGTGCGTTTTTATGTAGCCGTGCAGCACAGGCGCAGATGGTCAAGCAGAAGTATGGACGTATCGTCTCGCTGTCCTCGACTTCCGCGCTGGGCAATCGTGGACAGTCAAATTATTCGGCTGCGAAGGCTGGTTTGCAAGGCTTGACCCGTACCCTCTCAATTGAGTTGGGCAAGTTTGGTATTACCGCCAATGCCGTTGCACCCGGCTTTATTGATACCGAGATGACTCGTGCCACCGCTCGTCGGCAGGGACTTGACCCACAGGCGCAGATCGACGCAGGCGCGAAGATGATACCCGTTGGACGCGTTGGACAACCACGCGACATCGCCAACGTTATCTGCTTCCTCGCATCAGAAGAGGCAGGTTTTGTTAGCGGTCAAGTAATCTACGTCGCAGGTGGTCCGCGCTCATAATGAAAAATAGAGTATGTGTGCAGGGATAAATGATGCAAAATAACAATTGAACAGGAGATGCCGATTGTAGGGACCGATTTATGGCGTCCTCCGCGCAATCCATTGCGCGAGTTCCTTATCGCAAAGCATTTTTTATGGGATCTCGCCCAATGAATTGGGCAACGGACGCCATAAATGTGGTCCCTACGATGTATGCTGTTTACTTTGTTATTTTTGCCACTCATCTCTGCACATATGCTATGATTAGAGATTTAGGAAAGGACGCTCATGCAGCCCCAGGAACGCCGACAGGCGGTTATTGTTCTCGATTTTGGTTCGCAGTATAGTCGGCTGATTACCCGTCGTGTGCGCGAGTGTTCCGTCTATAGCGAGTTGCTACCTGCGACAACGACGCTGGCATCTTTGCAACAACAGACACATCTTGATATAAAAGGTTTTATTCTTTCAGGTGGACCAGCGAGCGTCTATGACACAAACGCGCCGACCTGTGACCCTGCAATCCTGGCAAGTGGTATCCCTGTATTGGGCATTTGCTATGGGATGCAGTTGCTTGCGACCCAGCTTGGGGGACATGTCGAGTTGACGCATGAGCAGCGCGAGTATGGCCCAGCCACCATCGAAGTACTTGCTAGCACACCCTCTGACCCTGCGTTCCGCATTTTCGAGGATATCACAGCGTCACCTGCACAGACGGAGCATCTGGCACCCATTGAGACCGCATTACGCTTGCCCGTGTGGATGAGTCATGGTGATAGCGTAGACGTTTTGCCGCCAGGCTTTCGCGTGATCGCGGCAACGGAAAGTAATCCGGTTGCGGCAATCGCCAATGAGCAGGGGATGGTCGGGTTGCAGTTTCATCCAGAGGTCTCGCATACGCCACAGGGGAAGGATATTATCCGCAATTTCCTGTTCCGCATCTGTGGCTGCGATGGTTCATGGACGGCTAATTCGGTCATTGAAGAGACGGTTGAGCAAATTCGTGCTCTTGTCGGCAAGGAGCGCGTGTTGTGTGGGCTTTCCGGCGGCGTGGATTCGGCGGTCGCGGCCCTACTGGTGCATCGTGCGGTTGGTGAGCAGTTGACGTGTGTCTTTGTCGATACGGGCTGCTTACGGGCAGGCGAACGTGAGCAGGTGATCGCGACCTTTGGCGACCATATGCATATTCCGCTTGTGGTGGTTGATGCACAAAAACGCTTCCTGACACGGCTTGTCGATGTGATTGATCCTGAGTTGAAGCGCAGAATTATTGGTGAAGAGTTTATACGCGTCTTTGAGGCCGAGGCCGAACGCTTGCAAGAGCAAGATGGTCCTATCACCTTTTTAGCACAAGGCACGTTGTATCCCGATGTGATTGAGAGTACCAGCCATGACACAGCCTCTACTGCAACGCGTATCAAGACGCATCATAATGTCGGCGGTTTGCCTGAAGATATGTCGCTGAAACTGGTAGAGCCGTTACGTGTACTGTTCAAGGACGAGGTGCGCGAACTTGGGTTGGCACTTGGTCTGCCCGAAACATGGGTGTGGCGACATCCCTTTCCAGGACCAGGCCTGGCAATTCGTATCATCGGAGCCGTTGACGAGGCGCGCCTTGCCATTCTACGTGCCGCTGATACGATTGTGATTGATGAGATACAACGCGCTGGCGTGTACCGCGATTTGGGACAAGCGTTTGCAGTTTTGACGCCGCTGCAAAGTGTTGGCGTGATGGGCGATAATCGCACGTATGCCAATGTGGTCGCGGTACGTGCGGTGACGACGGGCGATTTTATGACGGCAGACTGGGCGCGTCTCTCACCGGACCTGCTGGGACGTATTGCGAACCGCATCGTGAATGAGGTGTCGGGTGTGAACCGTGTGGTGTACGATATTACCTCGAAGCCACCTGCTACCATTGAATGGGAATAAAACAACATGCTTGATTTCGAGTTCCTGGCGCGTGGCTGCTATACTCCTGAGCAGCTTGTAATTGACTATAATCCAGCACATCGCGTCGTATTTACGGATGAGATGCGAACGGAGATGGAGCGTGTCTGGAACGCTAAACTGGTCCAGGCAAAGACACAGGGCTTTCCGCTGTACGATGGCAACCTCTTTCGTCTGCTCTATGTGGAGGAGCGAGATGACAAGACATTACGCGTCAAGTTGGGCGATACCAGCTATAAAGAGTACGTGGCGACACGAACGCCAGGATTTGCGGCAGGGTTGACGCGTGATGAGCTGAGCAATCCGCTCTCGGTCTGTGCCGTAATCGAGACGCTGGACGGCTATATTCTACTGGAAAAGCGACAGAAAACCGATATGCACAATGGGCGACTTCACGTTATCGGCGGTTTCATCGAGCGAGATAAAGATATCAAAGATGGGAAGGCCGACCCGTTCGGTGCGATGAACCGTGAGATGCGCGAGGAGACGGGCATACAAGAGAGCGATATTCGTGAGCAGTATTGCCTCGGCGCGGTCTACGATACGCTGTCGCCGCATCCTGAGCTGTGCTTTGTAACGCGCCTGAATATTCCACTTACCACGCTTACGAAGCGCAAGCCGGAGGACAACGAAGTTCAAGAGCTACAGATGTTACGCGTGACCGCGACGACGCTGAAAGAGAGCATTACCGTCAATCACGGCAACATCTCGCCGACAGGAGAAGGTGCGCTCATCCTGTACGGCACCTGGAAATTCGGTGCTGGCTGGTTCGAGGACGTGATGGTTGCTATTCTGATGCAAGCCGACGACCGCATTCCAGGATAAGCTCGTATTGATGGATGTCGTAGGGACCACATTTATGGCGTCCGCTGCACGAGCGAAGCAATGTGCAGTCCTCATCACGCCACCAATTATCGCGCGAGAACATGTAAGAAAAGATGCAACTCGCGCAATGAATTGCGCCTCGGACGCCATCAATGTGGTCCCTACGAAACCGTTAAATGACGATTGGTGATCCATATGACATTCATCATACGACGCCGAAGGTGACGACGAGGAGGTCGAGGGCCATCTCTGGCTCAAGGCGGCTACGCTTAAGGGCAGCATCGGTTGAGAGAAGTTGACGATAGGCTGCCTCTAGTTGTGGCATGGTGAAGTTTCCAACTTGACGCAGAGCTTTTTCAGCCATGAAGGGTGCCATGCCGATGGTTGAGGCGATGGCCGCGGAACGCATACCCCTTTGCGAAAGTTCTTTGACAAGCAGAAGTGAGCGTACTTGCGTGGTGATGGTGTAGATGAGTTTGATGGGCGGCTCACCGTCTGAGAGCAGGTCGTGCAGTATATTCAGGGCTTGTTTGCGGTTACGTTGAGCCAGGGCGTCGGTTAGGTCAAAGACACGCGCCTCTTGCACCTGGGCCGTGAGCTTGCGTACATCGTCGGCGTTGATGGTCTTGTCCTTACCAACGTATGCGGCAAGCTTGTCAATCTCGTTCGAGAGCAGACGCAGATGATTGCCAACGAAGTTCGCGAGTAGTGTAGTGGCCTCTTGACTGATTTTAGCCCCACTGTTCTTGGCGCGTTTGCTAATCCAGCTTTCGAGTGCGGCCCCTTTGGGAAGCGTATACTGAAATACTTTGCCGTGCTTTTCGGCGGCTTTGACGAGCGGATTGGCGGCGTCAATAACCTCGTCAACCAGCAGAACCAGGACGGTGGTGTCAGGCATGGCCGGGACGTGTTCAGCTAGAGCCTTCTCGAAGCCAGCACGAGAAAGCGCGGTCGCTTTACTTTTCTTACCCTTTTTACCTTTGCCGCCCTTTGCGGTAGTGGTCTCGGCCTCGGCTGTGGGTTTCGCCTCGGTTGTGGCAGTGGACTCGCCACGTTTACGCTTGGGAAGGCCCTCAACGAGTACCAGCCGTTGCTCTGTGAGAAACGGCATGGTATCGGTTGTGGTTGTGATGGTCGCAAGGTCAACATCGGCACCATTGTAGGTGTCCTGGTTGTACTCGAAATTACCTGCCTGTCGCAGCTTCTTGACCTGTTCGCGGCAGGTGAATTCGTCATCGCCATGAAAGAGATAAAACATTATTTGTTATTCGTGTTGCACTTGACGGCGATAATTGGCGGCATTGCGACGCGATATAATCAGGTCGGTGAGAATGCCAGCCGAGAGACCGAGCGCGGAATTGAGCAGGAGCGTGCTAAAGAAGGTTGCCACACCGTCCACATTGGGCAATGGTTGGGGATGAATGAGCGTCCCGACGACACAGAGGACGCCAAGAAAGCCAATGAGAATACCAACGAGTGCGCCACCAATAACGGCTAATTTGTTTTTGACATTGCTCAACCAGAACACAAGGAAGAGCGCGGCAGGTAGAGCGATAACCGTGCCAAAGAAGTCGCCGATAAAGATAGGGTCGCCAAGACTGAATTTCAATGCAGGTAACATATGATAAAGCCTCCTGATATAGAGCGTTTTATTGTATAAATGCTACCTCCATTATACGGCAGAGGGGGCAATGTGACAATACGTGACGTTTGGTTAATAAATTGTGCGTCTAACCTATGATGGGGACCCGATTGATGCCGTCCATGACACCGTAGGGACCCGATTGATCGCGTCCGCTGCACGAGCGAAGCAATGTGCAGTCTCCGTTATCCACCAATCATGACGCGTGATGATTGGGAACTCGCCCAATGAATTGGGCGTGGACGCCATAAATGGTGCATCCACCACGTTTGCAGGACCTCGGTAGGGGCGGCAATTCATTGCGCCCCTACCGAGAAATGTTCTCCTTTGTCTTTACCTGATGCACCAATTATGCTCTTTGATAAAATAACGTGGATACATCGTAGGGACCCGATTGATCGCGTCCGCTGCACGAGCGAAGCAATGTGCGGTCCCCGTTATGTATCATCATGCCCGATTATTCACGAAAGATGATGGAATGGAACTCGCCCAATGAATTGGGCGGAGGACGCCATAAATGTGGTCCCTACGAAGTTTCATGGTGCCTCCAATTCAATCCGTATAACCAAGTTCCCTCGCTCTTTTGAAAGCCGCTTGCGCTTCACGCTCCCTGTTTAGACGTTGAAGTGCAACGCCTTTGTTATAGTAGGCAATTGCATAATTGGGTATAAGTCGAATGACTTGCTCATAGGCAACAAGGGCATCCTCATATCGCTTCAGATTACAAAGAGCAATTACCCTTATTAATATACACAGAGGTATAATTGGGGTTGAGTCGAATAGCTTGGTTATAAGCAGTAATTGCCTCCTCATATCGTTGAGAATTATTGAGTGCATTGCCTTTATTAACGTAGGCATAGGCATAATTGGGGTTGAGTTGGATGGCTTGGTCATAAGCCGCAAGAGCGTCCTCATACCGTTTGAGGTCATAAAGTGCAATACCCTTTTTTCCCCATTCCTCTGCTGTTTTCAGCGAGGCGCGCAACTCTTTGACGACTTTGCGGAGGGCTTTGGCGATATCTTCAAGTGCTTCGTCGCGGTCGGTACCAACGGGTGACGGGTTTCGCGCCTGTGGGTAGGACTTGTAGCTGGCTAAAGGGGGCATCTTCCCAATCGACAGGGCGCAAGATAATGGGGACGACGCGAGCGGTTCCTGCTTCGTGACGCTCCATTGCTTTCTTCATCTCGATCCCGTAGCAGTAGTCGGAGGCGAGAAAGGGCGCACTCACTAAGAGGAGGATGATATCAGCGGTTGTGAGATGCTTGTCAATCTCGCGTTCCCACACGGTGCCAGGGCTGATTTCGCGGTCGTACCACACGGTAATCATATCGTGACGCTTCATGCTGGTGAGGTGGATGTCGAGCGCGTCACGCAATGCTTTATCTTCGTGAGCATAACAGTAGAACAGTTTCAGTGGGTCGCTGCTAGCGTTGGTGGTCATGCCCGATAGTCCTCACTTCATGGCTCGTGATAGTTGCACAGGTATCATAACATACAAATGCCCGTAAGACTATTCTTATATGAATAAGGGATGTTTCGTAGGGACCACATTTATGGCGTCCGCTGCACGAGCGAAGCAATGTGCGGTCCCGTTCTCCACTAATCATGGCGCGTGATGATTGGGAACTCGCCCAATGAATTGGGCGCGGACGCCATAAATGTGGTCCCTACGAAATCCGTTTCGTCCCATCATTCCCCTTATAATAATGTTTCTTTTTGTACCATGTCATGCCAATTCTTTCACATGTGGCGTTGTATTTAACAATCCGTTCACCTTGTGGCTAGCTCGTTAACTCCTATCTCTCTTTATGTATGTATGCTTCTACCTAACTCTTTTCTATTCTAATAATGTATGGGGCTGGACGGATTACACTTTTTGTTTTTTATGTTATTGGAGCAAACTGTATTATGAGAACCCTTTGGATGATGGCCTCGTCCCATCGGCGCACACTCGCGGCAACCGTGATGCTGGCACTGTGTGCAGGACTCCTCTTTTTCCCCAATCTCCTCAATGCCCGTGCGATGTCTCAAGGCGAAAACGCGCTTTCTCCGTTGTATGGTAGTGCGCCACAATGGACACGGGGAGCGCACATTGTTGGTCCACACAACGCGGCTGATGTGTTGACGGTTGGCATGATGTTGAAAACAGCGCATCAGGCTCAATTGCAATCTTTTACAAAATCTCTCTATGACCCTGCAAGTCCTGCGTATCATCACTGGCTCAAGGCTGGCGACTTCAACGCGCAATTCGGTCCAAGCAGCAGCGATATCGCGACTGCGAAGACCTTTTTGACACAATCCGGTCTACAGGTTACGACCTCAACGGCTGGTCCGATGATGCTTTTCGCAACGGGCAGCACGTCACAGGTTGCCTCGGTGTTTCACACAACAATCAATGATTATACATTGACCACAGGTGCTACCTATTATGCCAACGCGAGCAATGTGCTGCTCCCCTCGTATTTGAGCAGCAGTGTGCTTGGCGTGTATGGCCTAAACAGTTTCGATGCGTACAAGTCGTATGACATGATTGAGTCAAGCGGCAATGGTGCGACTGCGACACCTCCTCCTGCCTATGGTGGCGGTCCACTCGGCAGTGGCTTGACGCCTTCACAGATTGCAGGTATCTACAACGTGAAGCCTGTGTATGACAAGCTTGATGACAAGGGACACGGTACGACGCTGGCCCTGTTCGAGTTGTCGGGTTATACCGCGAGCGATATCGCGGCGTATACGCAGCAGTTCAAGTTGCCGAACGCGAAACTGGTGGACAAAAAGGTGCTTGGTGGTGCGAAAGACGACTCTGGCGCAGGTGAGGTAGAGCTTGATATCGAGCTACAGATTGCGCTCGCACCACACGCGAACAAGTTCCTGGTATATCAGGCTCCAAACACCGAGCTTGGTAGTCTTGCCGAATATCAGCAGATTGCGAATGACAACAAGGCCGACGCAATCAGCACGAGCTGGGGTGTGCCATGTGAATATGGTGTAACCTCGCAGCTCACGTTGTCCGAGAACCAGATTTTTCTGCAAATGGCGACACAGGGGCAAAGCCTGTTTTCAGCCTCCGGCGATGCGGCCGCGTTCGGTTGTACTCGTGCTGGTATCTCGTTGCCAACCGATCAGGGCCTCCAAATCGGCGACCCGAACAATCAGCCCTACAATACGGCGGTTGGTGGCACCTCGTTCAAGAAATTGGACAAGACGATTACCTTCGACCCAGGTACAGACGCAAATCCTAGCTATCCTGGCACCAACAAAGAGTTGACCTGGATACGCGCAAATTGTACGGCTACGGCCTGTGATGGTGGCGGCAGTGGTGGTGGTGTGAGTCGCATCTGGGGCAGTCCCGATTACATCTATGATAGCAATGGCAATCCGCTGCCGGGTGTTATCGAGACAAAGGCCAACGGCTACGACAAGGATTATAGTCAATCGGGCGCGTACTGCAATCAGCAGCCACTTGTGCAGTGCCGCGAAAATCCCGATGTCTCGTTGGACGCGGACCCAGCGACAGGCTATTCGGTGTATTGTACAGACCCAGCCGACTCGTTTTGCAAGACAGGCGAGTTTGGGCAGCCAGGGTGGATACGTCTTGGTGGAACATCGTGTGCGGCACCTCTATGGGCGGCTATCGCGGCCCTGGATGTGGAGCATCATGGTGGCAAGCGTCTTGGCCTGTTCAACTACATCCTGTATCCATTCGACTCCACGGCAGGCTATGCCAGCCAATTCCATGACATCACCTTGCAGGACAACGGCTATTATCCCGCAGGTCCTGGCTACGATATGGCAACAGGTTTGGGTACGCCCGATGTGTATAATCTGATCGCGGCGTAATTCTATTGTTTCTCCACGCGTCCTTGTCGGCAATTGGTGCCGTATAAGGACGCGCCAATGTTTGTAATGGCTTACCAATCTTTTATTTTCGTAGGGACCACATTTATGGCGTCCTCCGCCCAATTCATTGGGCGAGTTCCATTCCATCATCTTTCGTGAATAATCGCGCGTGATGATACATAACGGGGACCGCACATTGCTTCGCTCGTGCGGAGGACGCCATAAATGTGGTCCCTACGATGTTGATCACATCAAGGTGGATAGACCATCACCAAATCGCTCCCCCGTTTTTCCTCCTCTGTATACTACATGTAAGCACATCAGTGCTTGCTTGCTTACTACTTCTAAACAAGCGGTTCCTTGTAGCGCAATCCTCTTCTCAAACAAAGGTGTTTTATTGTATCATGCAATTCTTGCCGGACAATCTTGATAAGATTGATGTACGTGTACGGACGCTTTATCACGCACTGCATTACGCAGACCTCGAATGGCCCGTTTTTCCTCTTTACACGATGTACCTGAAGCAAGGGATTTGCACATGTCACCAGGGCGCGGACTGCACAAGTCCAGCCAAGCACCCAGTTCCCGTGAATGGCCTCAAGGCCGCGACGGTGAAGACCGAGGTTATTCGGCAGTGGTGGGAGAAACATCCACGCGCCAATATCGGTATCGCCACAGGGCATGGCCTGTTTGTCATCGACATTGACCCTCGTAGCGGCGGCTCGTTGGAAGAACTGAACAAGCGGTTCGCAATTCCTAATACGGCGATGGTGTTGACAGGTGGTGAGGGTTGGCACCTGTACTTTTCGTATACGGGTTCGCTTGGCAATAGCGCAAGCAAGCTGTGCGAGGGTATCGACACGCGAGGTTTGGGCGGCTATGTGGTCGCGCCGCCTAGCCTCCATGCATCGGGCAACTATTATACATGGGTCAATCAACCAGACCTTGCGCCACTGCCAAGCGCGATCATCGACGCCTTACAACATCCTACAAAAAAGGTGTTTGCCGTGCCGCCTCCACCACACATACCGCTTACCTCTCCGTTGGTGAATTTGAGCTTAGGCGACATACCAATTGATGCGACGCAACTGATACAAATCGCAAAGGCGTCACAGATATCGGAGGGCAAGCGCAATTCGACTCTATTGAGCATGGCTGGGGCGTTACGGCAACAGGGGGCGTCGGTGGATTCGATTTTCTCTGCATTGAAGGTTATCAATCTCGTTCAATGCGAACCGCCACTCACGGAACATGAGGTCAAGAAAATCGCGGACAGTGCCGAACGTTGGCCGATGGGTCAACCAACACAAACACAGGGTGTTGTGCCACAGATGTATACGCTCGATGTGTTGCTTAGCACAAAGCTGCCCGACCCACAATGGGCTATTCCGACCTTCTTGCCAGAGGGCGTGACGCTACTGGCTGGCAAGCCGAAGATGGGCAAATCGTGGTTCGCGCTCGCGCTGGCCTTAGCAATTTCAGAAAATCGGCTCGCGCTTGGCAAACTGGGCGTCACACAGGGCGATGTGCTGTACCTTGGCCTGGAAGATAGTATGCGTCGTATTGCTGATCGCGCTGGCAAGCTCTTGCAGGGTCGAATACCGCCTGAAAACTTTACGTGGGTGGGTGCCTGGAACCCATTGAACATGGGTGGACTCGCCGATATCGAGGATTGGCTGTATCAACACAAGGAGGCGCGGCTCGTGGTCATCGACACGCTGGCGAAAGTGCGTCCACCAAGCACCAATAACGGCAACATGTATAACGAGGATTACGCGGTCATGACGCCACTCAAAGCTATTGCCGAGAACAACAACGTCGCCATTCTCGTCATTCATCACCTACGCAAATCGGGCGCACCCGACGTGATGGATACCATCAGTGGTACTACAGGGCTAACGGGTGCCACCGACTGCAACATGGTGCTTGACCGCGAACGGGGCCAGAATGAGGCCACACTCTTCATCACGGGCCGCGACGTGGAGGAGCAAGAACTTGCGCTCACCTTCAACCCCGAAAACGCGCAATGGCTCTTGCGAAGTGGCAAGTCACATCCCAGCATGTCAAAGGAAAGGAGAGAGATTATAAGTGTGTTGGAGAACGCCGATGGACCGCGTACTCCAAAAGAGATTGCGGATGAGCTTGATAAAAACGCTGCTTATGTACGTAGAATGCTATACGATATGGTAAAAGCAGGAGAAGTATACCAGATTAAGCGAGGATTGTATCAGGCCGCAAAAGAAGATGATGAAGAGAGAGAATAAAAATATATATAGAGAAAGGGTAAAATAAGGAACGAAGGAACGTTTCCCTTGTGAAGCGGCCTGTAGAGCCAATCTAAGGGGTGTTAAAAACGTTCCTGCCCCCTATAAGGGACAGGAACGAAGGAACGTTAAGGACTCAGAGAGAGTAAACGTTCCTTCGTTCCTCTAAATAATAGGGACGGGAACGTTTATAAGTGGGTGTAGATTGGCCTGTAGAGCCAGCTTAGCGGAAAAACGTTCCTTCGTTCCTGCGTTCCCCAATTCCACGGATTTCGTAGGGACCACATTTATGGCGTCCTCCGCGCAATTCATTGCGCGAGTTGCATCTTTGCTCTTTTCTTATATAATCTCGCGTGATGATTGGTGCGTTATGAAGACTGCACATTGCTTCGCTCGTGCAGAGGACGCCATGAAGACTGCACATTGCTTCGCTCGTGCAGAGGACGCCATGAATGTGGTCCCTACGGTATTCTATAAAACACGTGTTACTTTCTACTCCTAATCTTTTTTTAATATAGACGCAACAATACACAAATTCTATATTTATGTATAAAATTGGTCCTGATTCTAGTAACTAATTTGTAACCGCCATCGTGTTAGATATAACATTTAGTAATGATGCATCGATTGCACCCATTTCAATCCGTGTAGAAAAAGGAAAGAAGATCATGCAGAGAGAAACAGTTCGACCAGCACCAGGGGCACGTATCGTAGAGACACCGCTGAATGGGGTATCTGATGGTATGATGCCAGGAGAGACAACTATCGTCACCACAACAGGGTTAACTACAGCATCCTCGTGGCGAGCGAAAGCTATTGCATTCCTACGTATTGCATTCGGAGTTGTATGGGCAATTGCAGCTTGGCTCAAATGGCAACCAGGATTTATCAATTCGTTCTCAGATACAGTCACGGGTGCCAAAGATGGGCAATCACCGCTCGTTGTAGCTTGGATTAATTTCTGGGGCAACATTGTGAGCACCAATCCTCACTTTTATGCCTATCTCGTGGCAAGCATTGAAACAGCATTGGCCGTCTTTTTCATCTTTGGTATACTCACCAATTTGACGTGCGTAGTAAGTATCATCTTCTCATTAGGCATCTGGTCGGTTGCTGAAGGCTTTGGTGGCCCACTTCAACCTGGCAAGAGCACCGATATTGGCACATCAATTATGTATGCACTCATTGCTGGTACGCTACTCGCAATTGCTGCTGGACGCTATTATGGAGTTGACCGCTGGCTCTCTCCACGTTTAGGACGCTTGAGCTTTCTGGCTGTTGGTCCTCTCAAGTTCCGCCGAACCCGAACGATATAAATTGTATAACGCGATCATGTATTATAAACGAAATAATATTGACAATAACGGGGAGACCCTTGCGGTCTCCCCATTATTGTCAATATTATTTCTCACGTCGCTTCTCTAGCCAGCGTTTGATGCTTGCCTCTTTGCCTTGTTGTCCAGGCTCGTAGTAGTGGCGGTCCTGCAAGCGTTCAGGCAGATATTCTTGTACCTTCATTGGCGGTGGCCTATCGGGGTCGTCGATCTGCATATCTTTATAATAATCGTGGGCGTATTTGTAGTCTTTGCCGTAGCCCAAATCCTTCATCAAGCTCGTTGGCGCGTTACGAATCTGTAGTGGTATGGGGTCGTTCTGCGTCTGCTGCACGTCCGCTTGCACACGGCTATACGCTTCATACAAGGCGTTACTCTTGGGCGCGGTCGCCAGATGCACCACCGCCTGTGCCAGCGCAAGATTTGCCTCTGGCAGCCCCACAAAATGTACCGCTTGCTGTGCCGCGACACACACCAACAAGGCTTGTGGGTCTGCCATACCCACATCTTCTGAGGCAAAGCGAATGAGACGCCGCACGATATACAACGGGTCTTCCCCTGCCTCGACCATACGTGCCAGCCAATACAAGCTCGCGTCGGGGTCGGAGCCACGGAGCGATTTATGCAGAGCCGAAATCGTGTCGAAGTGCTGCTCACCATTCTTGTCATACAGTAGGGCGCGATGCTGCATGACCTCTTCCACCAGTGCAAGCGTCATCGTCCGTTGCCCAGACTCGCCTTGCTCGCTTTGCAAACTCCCTTGCGCGGCTAATTCAAGCACATTGAGAGCTGTGCGCGCATCGCCATTGGCAAAGACCGCGATGGCTTCCAACGCATCGTCGGCAATCGCCAGATGCATCGCGCCCAGGCCACGCTTTTCATCCGTCAAAGCGCGACGCAGAATACTCTGTACTTGCTCTTCCGTGAGTCCTTTGAGCGTGAAGACACGGCAGCGAGACAGGAGTGCGGCATTGACCTCGAAACTTGGATTTTCCGTTGTCGCGCCAATCAACGTCACAACACCACGCTCGACATGCGGCAACACGGCGTCCTGCTGAGATTTGTTGAAGCGATGAATTTCGTCAATGAAGAGGATGGTACGCTGCTGCGAGAATTGGCGCAGTTTGTTCGCCTCGTCCATCACCTTCCGCAGGTCAGCGACGCCAGCCGAGACCGCGCTTAGCCGCACAAAGCGAGCATGTGTATGCTGCGCGATCACCTCAGCCAGCGTCGTCTTGCCGCTGCCAGGTGGTCCCCACAAGATAATCGAGGTAAGCTTGTCAGACTCAATGGTGCGTCGTAGCAATCGCCCAGGTCCTACCAGATGCTCCTGCCCCACAATCTCGTCGAGTGTTCGTGGGCGCATCCGTGACGCCAAAGGTTCCGCTGGCTTCGCATCGGGTGTGCGTATAACGGGCGATTGTTCCGACCCAAAAAGAGATGTTTGCTCTGTCATAAGAGTAGCATATCACATCATCCTACGACATTGTAGGTTGTGTAGGTTGGCGATAGGGTCTGATTTCATCACACCCTATCACACAAAATGGTGACATGAAGATACCGTTGGCTTGTGATGTAGTACAACGCATCCTCACTTTATACTTGTTGTTAGGAAGAAAACACACAAAAGGATGTGAAACGTGAACTATCATGATATTCGTCAGGTGCAGGCAATTCATGGCTACCCGTCGCTCTCCATTCTCTTGCCCACCTATCGTACAGTGCCTGAAAATCGTAATGACCCTATTCGGGTGAAGAACCTTGTCACAGAGGCACAAAACCGCTTGCTACAAGAGTTCACGGCGCGTGATATCGCGCCGCTCTTGAACCGTCTACAGGAGGTCGTGGCACAGATTGACTATCCACATCTACAAGATGGACTAGCGATCTTTGTCAATAACGATGTGTCCTATCTCTATGATTTACCCTTCCAACCTGTAGCTCGTGTTGTCGTGGACGAGACATTTGCGACCCGTGACCTGGTACACGCATTACACTATGGGGAACGCTATTGGGTGCTGGTCTTGAGCGAGAAGTCGACGCGTCTCTTTGAAGGGTCTGGCGACAACATAAGCGAGACAAAGGGTCGCGGCTTCCCCATGACCTTTGAAGGTCCAGGTGGAGCAACACGTCTCCCAGGTGGGCAAGGCATAGAGTCTACAACGCATAGTGATACCAAACATCAGCAATTCTTTAAAGAGGTCGATGATGCCTATAAGCTGGTTACAATTGAGGACCCATTGCCGCTTGTTGTCGTCGGTGTAGACCGTTATCTAGCCTTCTTTCAAAACGCCTCGACCAATAATAACGTTCTTGCGACCATCAAAGGTAACTACGACAAAGCCTCACCAAGTGAGCTGGCAAAGCTCGTTTGGCCTCTCGTACATGAAAAGCTGGGTGTGCAACGGCAGCAGGTGCTTGATGAATTAGAGCAAGCCGAGCATGCACGCAAATGCGTTTCAACCATCGGCGAAGTGTGGCGCATGGCAAAAGAAGGACGAGGCGCAATGCTTGTCGTAGAAAAAGGCTTTGCCTATCCCGCGCACATCGACGCCACAGGCACAAGCATTTCGCCAGCCAGCGATGCAGCCGCCCCAGGCGTGGATGACGATGCCGTCGATACCATCATCGAGACGATTATGGCAAAAGGTGGACGCGTCGTCTTTGTCGATGATGGCACACTCACGAAATATCAGCGCATCGCTATGATATTGCGGTTTTAATAGGAGGTACAAGTCTGAAGGCCGTGTACTCACAAGGGGTACACGGCCTTCAGACTTGTATTTATCTACGCTAAAATTTGCAACACTTGCACACCACGCATGTCGAGCCAGTAGCGTCCCTTCATGTGTGTAACGCGGATAAGCACTGTATCACAGGTCGGACAGCGCAGAACTGTTCCCATACCATGCATGTAGGTGGCAAGCGAACCGATTGCACCTGTCATGCCACACTGCCCACAGGTCGCCTCGGTCGTCGTCATCTCGAAAGGAAAGAGTTCGTGTAAAACGCCACCTGCGGCATTGCCATCAAGCTGTTGTTCGTCCATAAATCAACCTCCTGTAGGGCCGAAACGCTCGGTCTTGACACGTCCTGGCTCATAGCCCAGTGGCAACAAGCCTTGAGCAACATTCTCGACGAACTGCGTCGGACCACACACATACGCCAATGGATGTTGCGCCCCAGGCCAGACCACCTCACGCAACAGGTCGTTGTCCACCCGACGACGATAGCCCGTCCAGTTCGCTGGTGCTGTGCGTGTCACTGTATACACAACATCTAAGCCCGTTCTCGCGTTCGCAAGAGTTGCAAGTTCGTCTCGATAAATCGTCTCTTCAAGTGTACGCACGGAATAGAGTAAACGCGTGGGAACCGTACTCCCGACAGCGTGACGATGGCGTAACATCGACATAAGCGGCACAATACCTGAACCACCAGCGACAAGTAGCAAGGGTCCACCCACGTTCGTGTCCCACACAAAGTAGCCGCCGATGGGTCCGCGCAATTCGAGTTTGTCACCTACGCGCAACTCATCAACCAAGTATGGAGAGACTTCACCATCGTCGAGTTGTTCGACCGTAAGCGTAATCTGCCCATGCTCTTCGGGTGAAGAGGCAATGGAGTAACTGCGCTCGGTCTGATAACCATCCTCTGCTGTCAATCGCACATCGACATGTTGACCTGCTCGATGTCCGGGCCAATTGGGGAGCGCAATCGTGATGCTCGTGGCGTGTGGCGTCTCCACCTTTTTCGCCACGATCTCCCCGAATTGCCACATCAGTCGCCCTGGTAACGTTGTTCTTTCCACGGGTCCCCATAATTGTTGTAGCCAAGCGTTTCCCAGAAGCCGGGGGTATCCTTCTCGACCAGTCGAAGGCCCCGAACCCACTTGGCACTTTTCCAGAAGTAGAGGTGCGGCACCAGCAATCGTGCAGGTCCACCGTGTTCAGGTGGCAGAGGCGCGCTATCGTAGTTGAAGGCAACCCATGCCTTGCCGCCAAGCACATCAGCTAGCGGAAGGTTCGTCGTGTACCCACCATCGCTGTAGGCAACGACATACTTTACAACATTTGGGTCATACTCCACCTGTTGCAAGAGCGTCTCGACCGAAACACCTTCCCAATGCGTATCGAGCTTCGTCCACGTTGTCACACAATGGATATCGACGGTTGGCGTCTCATGTGGCAATGCCAGCAGTTCATTCCACGTCCAACGCTTTGGCTCTTTGACCTTGCCCTCGATGGTGAAATCCCACTTCTCAAGTGGCGTATGTGGTGTTGGACCTGCCGAAAGTACGGGGAAGCCGCGCTCAAGATGCTGCCCCGGCGGAATACGCCCTGCGTCCTCGCTCTGGCGGCGACGACCTCGGAACCCACGCGAAAAAAAACCTTCGCTCATGTGCTCTCCTTTGTCCTATTTTGTGCAGCGATGATGGGATATTTATTACCCATCTATTAGTATCACGTTGAACATGCCTACTTTTACTCTTGTGAGAAGAAGACGCTTTTCACTTCCGTATATAACTGTACGGCATGCATGCCCATTTCACGACCCATGCCACTCTTTTTATAGCCACCAAACGGTGCCTCGGTATGTACACTATGGTTGGAATTGACCGAGAGCACACCTGCATGAATACCCTTCGCCACACGGATGGCTCGCCCAACATCACGCGTCCATACCGAGCCTGAAAGACCATAGACGGTATCATTAGCAAGCTGCACCGCTTGCTGCTCCGTATCGAACGGGATGAGCGAAACCACTGGTCCGAATATCTCTTCCTGTGCCACTCGTAGCTTGTTGTCGGTATGGGTGAGGACAATAGGAGTAAGAAAATAACCGTCCTCGCCGTTCCGCACATCTGGACGTGTACCGCCCGTGACGACCTGTACGCCCTCCTCTTGTGCTAATGCAAGATAATCCAGCGAACGCTGCCGTTGTCCTGCGGATACGAGAGGACCAATCTCGGTTGCCTCATCGAGCGGCTGACCGATGCGTAGTGCCTTCGTGCGTGTAGAAAATCGCTCGACAAACTCATCATACAGGGGACGTTGCACCAGGACACGCGAACGAGCACAACAATCCTGTCCACAATTGCCAAACGCCGCCGCCACGGATGCCTCTACGCAACGCTCTACATCTGCATCGGAGAAGACCACATTTGCCGCCTTGCCACCAAGCTCAAGCGAGACACGCGTGATATTGTTGGCGCACAGGCGCATGATCCCCGCGCCAACCTCGGTTGAGCCAGTAAACGACACCTTCGACACAAGAGGATGTGTCACCAGCGCATTGCCAACGCGTGACCCAGGTCCAGGAAGTACCGAGAGTACACCAGAGGGTAGACCAGCCTCCATCAAAATATCGGCGAGCTGCAGAACCGATAACGGAGTAAGTTGTGCAGGTTTCACAATGATGGTGTTGCCACATGCCAGGGCAGGTGCAATCTTCCAGGACGCGATAACCAGTGGAAAGTTCCACGGCGTAATCAAGGCGCATACCCCGATGGGTTCGCGCAGCGTCACATGCAGACCAGCATCCTGTACAGGAATGGTTTCGCCAAGTATCTTATTGGCGGCTCCTCCCCAATACTCAAGCACCGCCGCCACAAGTCCAATCTCGCCACGTGCATCTCCAAGTGGCTTGCCAGCGTTACGAGCTTCGAGTACTGCCAGCGTCTCCAATCGTTCTCGTACCAGCACCGACGCTCGTAACAGAATACGTCCACGCTCCGTCGCGCTCATACGTGCCCAACTACCCTCTTCAAGTGTGCGTCGTGCAATTTGTACAGCACGCTCCACATCCTCCGTCCCAGCCTCGGCTACCTCCGCGAACACTCTGCCCACTGCTGGCTCAATGACCGTAAACGTCTTGCCCTCCACCGCCGCCACGCGCTCGCCACCTAACACCAAATACTCCGTGTCCATCATGCCCTCCTTGTGAGGAATAAGTAAAGAAAAATATATACATGAGTATTCTACCACCACAACAGTTTCCGCAGAACACGCCATAAATGCGATCCATACAGGTCTCCCGACCTTGATGTGATGAATTCGTAGGGACCACATTGATGGCGTCCTCGCCCAATTCATAGGGCGAGTTCTTGTCATCACGTGTAACAAAGGGAACTCGCGCAATGATGCTCTTTCCTCTGAACATCGCCTACAAATGACGCTTTTGCATCACGTACCGCGATGTTCATGCTCATTCGTGTCACATTGGGACATCACGCTTAACCAATTAGTGCGGATACATCGTAGGGACCACATTGATGGCGTCCGAGGCGCAATTCATTGCGCGAGTTCCCTTTCGCAAAGCATTTTTTCTGGCATCTCGCCCAATGAATTGGGCAGTGGACGCCATCAATGTGGTCCCTACGCATATCCCTATTATTTGGTTAAACACGATAATTGCGCCTCGGACGCCATCAATGTGGTCCCTATAAATCAAGGTTGGTGAACCCCTACAGAACGGGGTAGAGGTTTTATAACCATTACTATGTAGTACGTTACCAAATCTCCACCAATTTGTGTACTATGCTGCTATACGGGGAATGGTAACATATAACATTAATAAACCATTTACACTATTTCGAGATAGATTTGTGCAAATGTAAATATTCATCTATTTTTAATATATTAACGTAAAGAATAAAGAAGAGGAACGTTGCAGATGGTTACTGAACATTTCTATTCGAGTGATGCCTACATCAAGAACAATCCCGATTGGCATGTTGACGCCGCACCTTGGAAGGCTGGCAGCGTACTGGAAATGATAGGGCGTAATCACCTCAAACCCACAACGGTCGGAGAAGTTGGCTGTGGTGCAGGCGAAATTCTCAGGATTATGCAACAACACCTGAGCGAAGAGTGCAGTTTTATGGGTTACGATATTGCTCCACAAGCCATAGAACTAGCGAAGACGCGCGAAAACGCGAAACTCCACTTCAAACTTGCGGACTTTGAGCAAGAACATGACGCCTCGTTTGATATCCTCCTGATTGTTGACGTACTTGAGCACTTTGAAGACTGTTTCAAATTCTTACGCACCATCAAAACGCGCAGTGATTACAAGCTCTTTCAAATCCCCCTGGATATCTTTGTGCTCTCCGTGTTGCGGAACGAATTGCTCGATTTTCGTCATGCCACAGGCCATCTCCACTTCTATACCAAGGACCTTATTCTTGAGGTCTTACAGGCCAGTGGCTACAATATCCTCGACGTATTTTATACGCTGCCTCCGCTAGAGGCCACGCCCTGGAAGAGTGTCAGAAACAATCCGCGCAAACTCGCGGTTAAACTGCTCAAAATGGCGAAACGTGGTCTACAACGTCTGCCTGGAAACATCATTTACGCCATCAATCAAGACCTAGCCGTTCGTATCTTCGGCGGCTGGCGGCTCATGGTATTGGCACAATAGGCACGTAGGGTGTGATGATTGGTGCATCCACCAAAGTATGCAGGACCTCGGTAGGGGCAGCAATTCGTTGCGCCCCTGGACGAGCGAAGCAAGGTCCAGTCTCCACAGTGAGGCCAGAGAGAGGCCGCACCTCGCTTCGCTGGTGCGGTCGGGCGCAATGAATTGCCGCCCCTACCGATACAACAAATATCCTGCAAGTCCTGCTAACCCCAAAATAATGAGTATATTCACCTTACGACTCAGGGCCAGGCCGAAGGCTCCTACCGCTATCAGAAAGCCTTTCCAGTCCATGCCGGGCTGATTGAAAATCGTCCATACGACCGTCAGCAGCAATCCAACAACGGCAAGCGAAACACCGTACATGGCACCCTGCACCCATGTTCTCTGCTCGATACGTGCATATCCCGCCGAGACAAAGAGCACCAGCAGGGCCGGAATGGTGATTGCCACCAACGCAAGAAACGCGCCGAGATAGCCATACGTGAGATAGCCCAGACAGATTACCCACAATCCATTAGGACCAGGGCTAATCTGTCCAATAGCGATAGATTGCCCGAAATACGACTCTTTCGCCCAGCCATTGCCGAGCAAGTCCTGGTGCAGACTCGGCAGATTGCTAAAGCCGCCCGTCGAGAATAGCGATGCCTTCAGGAATAGCAGAAAGTAGAGTAGCGGATTAATCATGAGCGACCTCTTTTTCAATCTGAGGCGGCTTCGGTGCAAAGAAGAGCGCACCGACCAAGACAACGGCCAGGATGATGGCAATGACAGGCAACTTCAAGAGAACAACCGCGAGAAAACACACCGCGATCACGACCAAACTTGCCGCGAAATACAGAAAGCCCTCTTTATAACCTCTACGAAAAATGGGTAGCGCAAAGTTCACACCGACGAGCAACATAATCGCGCCCGTTGCGGGTACTACACCGCGCAGTACCTCCTGTACCACCGCGACATGCTCAACCTGTGTGAAGAGAGCGGTCAACAGGCAGGTAATGGTTGCACTGGGCAAAAGCAAGCCTGTAAGCGAGGCAACGATACCCCATGCGCCCCCAAGCTTTTTACCAATCAGAACGGTTAATGCGACCAGATTGATGCCAGGAGTAAGAATACACAAGCTCCAAAACCGCGTGATTTCTTCCATCGAAAGCCAGCGATATTTTTCGGTGAATGTGTACTGTATCAAAAACGTCGTAGACGCGCCCCCTCCAAACGACTGTAGCCCGATGCCTGCCCACAAACGAAAAAGCCGCCAGATACTGGGGCCGGGAGATTGTACTTCCATAAATTGCTGCTTTCTAACATATGTCACTGCATGCCATCGTAAGTATTGTACATCAACAAATTCATGCGGCAATCTCGTCGGGACCACATTGATGGTGTCCGCTGCACGAGCGAAGCCATCGTAGGGACCCGATTGATCGCGTCCGCTGCACGAGCGAAGCAATGTACAGTCTTCTTGCACCAAACATCACACAAGAGAACTCGCGCAATGAATTGCGCCTCGGACGCCATCAATGTGGTCCCTACAAGATTATTAATTCCACATTAAAAGAGATTCGCAATATTATGCTGATCTATCTACTCTTTACACAAGATATGACGAGCTTCACTACGAAATTGTGAAATTTAACACAGATTTATTACGAATTTCACTGTATTCTATATATGTCGGACGGAGAGAGAAAACAAACGAACGAACGAACAAACACTCTCCACTAACATAATCGTCTTGTAGGTTCTTGGTCACACTTGAAGCGTCAGCTAGCCACCCATCATCAAAATAAAAGTCGAAAATGCTCTGTTCACACACATTCTGAAAGGTAGATACACTCATGTTCAAAAACTATCGCAAGGTAACACTCTCAGTTCTCGCTACAGCTCTTATGGGTCTTTTAATGCTTGTACTAGCAGCGTGCAGTGGTACTGCACTTACCTCGGCTCCCGTTTCCGGCGACTCGCTAGCGAGCGCGCAGGTCTCGACCAATGCGTCCCACTCTTCCTATAAATTTAGGACCATCAACGATAAAGCGGACCCAACCTTCAACCAATTGCTTGGCATCAACAACTCAAGCAAAATCGTAGGCTACTTCGGCAGTGGTACTGTAGTGAATGGCACTCTCCACCCGAATAAAGGCTACCGTATTGTCCCACCCTACAATCAGAACAACTACTTCAATGAGAACTTTCCTGGCTCCGTCCAGACACAGGTCGTAGCGGTCAATAACAATGGTTACACGGCAGGTTTCTGGGTCGATGCGAACGGCAACAACTTTGGCTTCATCAAGTGGAACGGCGTCTACACTTCCTATAAAGATCCTAATACGGGTACAGGAACCGTTAACCAGATACTTGGCCTCAATGATAATGGTATCGCCGTAGGCTTCTACACCGATGGTGCAGGTATCAATCACGGCTTCCGACTCAACCGCTTCACAGGCCATTTCCAGGAAATCATTCCTACCGGAGGCCACAACGTGACCGCAGCAGGCATCAATAACAATGGCGATATCGTAGGCTTCTTCACAGCATCGAACGGCTCTACCGAAAGCTTCTTACTGAGAAACAACCACTTCAGCGAGTTCAGTTTCCCAAACTCGGCAAACACAACTGCCCTCGGTGTCAACAACTCCGACCAAATCGTCGGTGTCTACGTTGACGGTGCCAAGGCAATGCACGGCTTCCTCCTGTCCAATGGCAAGTGGCAGTCCATCGACGACCCGAAGGGCGTCGGCACAACGACCATCAACGGTCTCAACGATAGAGGTCAATTCGTAGGCTTCTACGTTGACGCCGCAGGCAACACGGACGGTTTCCTCGGCTCGAAATAAAAAGATAGAGACTTACAAAATCGAGAGAATGCATACAAGTCGTATGCATTCTCTCGATTTTGTATATTATCTAGCGTTCGTTCAAAGGCACAAACTGCGTATCTATCGGACCCGTATAATCCGCTTCGGGTCGAATGAGGCGGTTGTTCTGCACTTGCTCCAGGATGTGCGCGGTCCAACCTGCAACACGGCTGATCGCGAAGGTCGGCGTGAAGAGGTCGCCAGAGAGTCCAACCGAGGAGAGCAGCGCAGCCGAGTAGAACTCGACATTGGTGTAGAGGCGTCGCCCAGGCTTCAACTCATCCAGCAGCGCGATTGCTAACTCTTCGACACGACTTGACAGCACGAATCCCTGTGGGTCCGCGACTCGCGCCATCCCGCGCAACTCTTCGGCTCGTGGGTCTTCCGTCTTATACACGCGATGTCCGAAGCCCATCAAGCGTCCACCGTGTGTAATCGCGTCGCGTATCCACGGCTCGGCATTATCGACGGTCCCTATCTCATGCAGCATGTCCAGCACCTTCGAGGGCGCACCACCGTGCAGAGGTCCCTTGAGTGCGCCAAGCGCGGCTACTACCGACGACACGATATCCGACTCGGTGCTGGCTACGACGCGTGCGGTAAAAGTCGATGCATTCATGCCATGATCGGCGAGCAACACAAGGTACGCGTTCAGCCCCTTCACATGCTCCTCTTTCGGCGTCTGTCCCGTCAATAGATACAGATAGTTGCCCGCGTAATCCAGTTCGGCTTGCGACTCTAACGGCTCTTGCCCATTGCGTAAACGCTGGAAGGCCGCGAGGAAGAGTGGAAAACGTGCGGTAACGGCAATCGCTTGCTCAATGCTTGGCTTGCCCTTTATGGCTATCGCGCCCCACGCGGAGGTTGCAGTGCGTAACGCGTCCATCGGCTCTACTGTCTTCGGCAGAGTCCGCAGCACCTCCACAACTGGTGTCGGCAGTGTGCGTTCCGCGACAAGTTTCGCCTTCAGGTCTGTTAGTTCGTGTTGGTTGGGCAGGTGTCCAAACCAGAGGAGGTGCGCGACCTCTTCAAAGGTCGTTGTGCGCGCTAGGTCGTGAATGTTGTAGCCGTGATAGATCAGGCGTCCAGCCGTACCTTCAACCTTACTAATCGCGGTTGTCGCGGCAACAATCCCCTCTAGTCCGCCCTTATTTGGCTTGGCAGCCTGTGTAGTAGGTTCTTTTTGTGGATTGGTCTCTGGCATCGTCATTGACATAAAATCGTGCTCCTTCGCTTGTCATATAGTCATGAAAACGCTTATCGTAAATGGACCTCTTTTGAAGTTGTACCATTGATTTTAACAAATGTCAATCTATCTGGATAAAGCTACGTATTACTCGATTTATATTGATTGAAGAATTTCGTAGGGACCACATTGATGGCGTCCTCCGCCCAATTCATTGGGCGAGTTACATCCGCAAACTTTCTTACGTGATCTCGCGTAATAATTGGCCCATTATGAAGACTGCACATTGCTTCGCTCGTGCAGAGGACGCCATCAATGTGGTCCCTACGAAAACCATCAATTGAAGATTGGCAGACTACTACGCTCTCTTTGAAGCGATGTCCTAAATGATTGACAAACTACCCCTCGTCACTCTATGATTAGGGAAGAATACTAGCCTTACAACGCGTGGCTGGAAGGAGGCAACTGTGATAGAGTTAAATGGTGAAAATTATCTCGATGGACATGAAGCGTGTCACCTGCTTGGCATCAAAATTTCAACCCTGTATACCTATGTTAGTCGAGGCGTACTGAGAAGTTATAAACAGGGCATCAAGCGGCAACGGCTCTACAAAAAGGCAGAGTTGGACGCCCTTATTCAGTTGCGCCCCAGTAACGAACTCCCCCCCGATGAAAATGATACGCGCGAACTTCCCCATGCCGAAGACTGGGTACCCAATGTATAACAGTTGACACGTTTCCCTTGTTTGATGCGTGCTTAAAGAAAGAACACATCAATCAATACAGGAGTTAGATACATGGAAACGCGTCAATTTGGAAAAACGGATATGCAGGTGAGTGTGCTCGGCTTTGGCGGCTCTGAGATACGCGGAGCCTCACCTAGCGATATCGAACAATTGTTGAACAGTGCGCTCGATGCAGGTGTGAATGTCCTTGATACCGCCGAATGTTATGGGAACAGCGAAGACTTGATTGGACGAGCCGTTGCCAGTCGTCGCAACGACTATTTCCTGTTCACCAAATGTGGTCACGCGGTTGGCGAAGAGTTGCCCGACTATCCCGATTGGGACCCACGCTTGCTTGAGGCCAGCATCGAGCGCAGCCTACGTCGCTTGCGTACAGACCATGTTGACCTGTTGCAACTGCATAGTTGCTCGCTGGATGTCTTGCGGAAAGGCGATGTTATCAAGGTCCTCGAAAAGGCTAAACGTGAGGGCAAGACACGCTATATTGGCTATAGTGGTGATAACGAAGATGCGCGCTATGCCATTCATACAGGCGTCTTTGACACACTGCAAACCTCGGTAAGTATTGCCGACCAGCAAGAAATCGACTTCACCATTCCAGCCGCACGTGAACGCGGTATGGGCATCATCGCGAAGCGTCCTATCGCGGAAGGCGTCTGGCTCCGTGAGAATGTGGCGAAAAACGCCTACGCCTACCCTTACTGGGAGCGTCTGCAAACGCTCAACTACGACTTTCTGAAAAGTGGAGCCTCGTCCTCGATAGCTACCGCACTGCGTTTCACCCTGAGTGTTCCAGGCGTGGATGTCGCAATTGTTGGTACCACGAGTGCGGACCACATGCGTGAGAACATCGACATGCTCTCGGCTGGCAACCTCTCCGAAGACGAGTTCAACGCCATCCGTGCCACCTGGGAAGAGCGAGCCGACCAACACTGGCTTGCCCAAGGATAATCATTCGTAGGGACCACATTGATGGCGTCCGCTGCACGAGCGAAGCAAGGTGCAGTCTTCATCGAGCATCAATCATTGCGCGAGGTCGTGCGTCAAGCGTGATGGAAAGGAACTCGTGCAATGAATTGCACCTCGGACGCCATAAATGTGGTCCCTACAAAAGCCGGGTTGTGAGAGTGTTTTACTGTGTTTGCAGAAGGATTTCCCATTCCGCTAGCCACTGCTGGCTCTTGTGGTCACGGGCGCGTACCACTATTCTGTCCTGATAGACATGAAACGCGAAGGTCGCCTGTATATCGGGTGTATCGGTTCCCACCTCTAAACGGCCTTCACGAAAACGCGGACCTGCCTTCGTACCCGTATACCAGGGCGACATCACATTGATATGTGTCACAGGATGGTCGTCTAACATCTCTGTACAGACAAGTTGCGGTGAACCCCAGCCCGAATGCGTGTGCCCACTAATATAGAGTGCCGCGTTCCTATGCTTTGCCAGTATCGCACGAATCGGCTCCGAGTTTTCGACAAAGAAAAACGGGTCCAACGAGTCGTCATCCAGGTTCTGCTGTGGGTCACGGTCAAGCACCGTATTGTGCAATGGACAATGGGCAAAGATAATCGCACGTTTTTCCGCATGTTCTGTCAACGATTTATCCAGGAAGTCCAGTGACTCCTGCGAGAAGACTACATGCTTATCCTCGGCGCGCTGCCCAGGCAAAAACGGGTTAGGTTGGTCAAGCATGATGCACACCACCTCGTTTGCTGGCCCAGCTAGCCATGTATAGCGCACCGGACGACCCCATGTAGCCTCAAACTCCTGTGCGGTATGCAGGTCATCATCTTTTCCATTCTCCTGAAACGTCTCTGGTTGGTATTCGTGGTTGCCGATGCCAGGATAGAATGGCATATCGCCCAATTCTACCTGCAGTTCACGTTTTGCTAACGCATAATTCGCTGCGTGACCTGTATCCGCGATATCGCCAGGTGCGACGCAAAAGGCTGGAAAGCCTTCGTTATCCCAAACAGTGTGCAGGTCGTTGAACATTGTACGCATACGTGGTGTGTGAAATGCCTTCCATTCCTCGCGTGCCCGAAAGTGCATATCGCCAATTACCCAAAAATAGAGGAATGCTTGTGTCTCTTGAACCATCGTCTCATTTTCCCTTCTTAAGCTACATATGCTATTATTGTACAGGAAAAATGTTATCGCACTGTAAACTTACACATCATAAATTGTGTTTGACAAAATAATATGGGTAGGTGTAGGGACCGATTGATCGCGTCCTGGTGGCAATGAAAATGGTTGATGAGGTTGAAACGCTTTTTCGTATCCTTAAGAACAGCGGAGATGCCGACGAGGACGCGATCAATCGGTCCCTACAAATATCCACATTAGTACACCCACAGATGGGGAAGATATATGGCTCAAAAGCATGAAGACCGTAAAAATGAACAGGAACGCATTCTGGCAGTAATTCAGCAGCAGCAGGTACGCTTTGTCAATCTGGAATTTACCGATGTGGTAGGCATGGCAAAATGTGTAACCATTCCAGTTGAGCAGTTCCCCGATTGTCTGACACACGGCAAATGGTTCGATGGTTCATCGCTCGAAGGCTTTGCTCGCATTGCCGAAAGCGATATGTATCTCTTTCCCGACCTTTCCACATTCGCGGTCTTGCCCAGTACCGTGCGTCCCTCTTCATCAATGCGTATCAACGATGTGTTGCACGAGGAAGCAGATGATGTGGTGGCGCGTGTTATCTGTAATGTCCGTACACCTGATGGCGAGCGTTTCGATGGCGACCCACGTGCCACGCTTTTACAAGCGGTGGAGATGGCCCATGAGCTTGGCTATAGCTTTCATGTCGCGCCCGAACTGGAATTTTTCCTGCTCCAACTCGACGATAAAACGCCAACACCAACACCTCTTCCACATGATCGAGGTGGCTATTTCGACCTCTCCACCGACCTCGCCGCCACCGTGCGTCGTCAAATGGTGCATACGCTGCAACAGATGGGCATCGTAATAGAGGCAAGCCATCACGAGGTCGCGGCAGGGCAGCACGAGATAGATTTTGAGGCAAGCGACGCGCTGCACATCGCCGACGGTCTCATGACCGCGAAGTACGTCGTCAAGGCTATTGCTGCACATCACGATTTGTATGCGACCTTCCTGCCCAAGCCGCTTTACGGCATAAACGGTTCGGGTCTGCATATGCATCAGCAGCTTGTGAGCCTGGCAACAGGCCAAAACGCCTTTGTCGATGCACAGGGCGAATATGGTCTTTCCGATATTGCACGCTACTTTATCGCGGGTCAACTTGCCCATGCACGTGCCCTCTGTGCCATTCTCGCTCCACTAGTCAACTCATATAAGCGGCTCATCCCAGGCTTCGAGGCACCCTCGCACGTCAACTGGGGACGTGTCAATCGGCAAGCTCTTATTCGTGTGCCGCGTCCCAGCGCAAATCCGCAAGTGTCTATGCGTGTCGAACTACGCTGTAGTGACCCCAGTTGTAATCCCTATCTTGCTTTGGCTGTGATGCTACGCGCTGGCCTTGATGGTATCCAACGCAAACTCACTCTCCCTGCTCCAATGGATGAAAGCCTTTTCTTGCGCGACGATAGTGAACGTTCGCGTTCACGGGTACGTGTCCTGCCAGCAACGCTTGGTGAGGCACTAGAAGCCTTGCGCGAAGATAGCTTTGTGCGTGATGCCCTCGGCGACTCCATCTACGAAGGCTTTCTCGACGCCAAAAGCATAGAATGGACCGAATATGGCAAACAAGTCCACGCCTGGGAACTCGCACGATACTTGCCTGTATTCTAAATCTCCTGTGATGGTCAAGAAACATGCGATTGTGTGAACGCAGGGCTATTTAAAAGTCGAGCGGCGGCATAACAGGGGCAAGCCCAGTCACTACTATAGACAGACGCAGAAGCGGCATGAACGATGTATAGTAGTGACTGGGCTTGCCCCTGTTATGTGAACAGTCCACGCAAGCATGCTTCCTAACAAAATCACATCTCACTTAATGCCTCTTCCGCTTCCTGTATACCTGTTTTGTGTTCGATTGCCTCCGCTAACCTTAGCGATTGCTCGAACTGCTCACGCGCCTGTACTTTTTCACCTTTATCAAGGTGGATATACCCGATGCCAAGTAATACGCTCACCATAACATGCGCCGCTTGCACCTTTTCTGAAAGCGCATAGCACTGTGCGTAGTATGTAGACGCCTCTATGTCCTTCTCTTGTGCTTGATACAGCTCTGCTATTGTGAGATATGAGTACGGTAGCTCAGCCTGTAATCCTGCTTGCTCACGAAGTGTAAGGCCAACACCGGCAAGCTGTATCGCAGCCTCTAAGTCGTCTTGACCAGCTTTCAACAGTGCTAAATGATTGGTTGCCTCGGCTTGTGTTGCTCTATCCTGTTGTTGCTCAGCCTCGGTGATAGCACGTTCAACATACAGGTGTGCCGCCTCGTTCTGCCCCATATTCTGATACATTCTGCCAACACTCAGCAACGACTTAGGCAGATTTTTCTCGTCATGCATAGCTTCGCGTATCGCCAACGCTTGCAGAAAATATGCCAATGACGTATCAAAATCACGCTCTTCAGCACTCATTTTGTGTCCGCGCACAAAGTGTAGTTCTCCCAGTTCGTACAGCACATCCGCTATAAGCAACTCGTCTTTGAGCGTTTCCGCAATCTGTTTCGCCTGTCTCAATACCGCAAGTGCCTCATCTGCCGAACGTTTTGTTCTGTGCATACTCGCCGTAAGCTGTTTACCATACATCGTAAGAAACTTCGCCTGTTCGCGCTGCGAGACTTCGTAACGCATAAATGGTAAACCTGCTGTAAGAACGACAACTGCGTCCTCTTGTTTCCCACCAATACGATACATTTCTGCGATATCACAAAGCGCGTCAATCGCACACGTATACCGCTGTTCAAGTGTTGCAGGGACAGGTAACATAAAATCTCTCCTTACAGTAGGTTTTTCAAAAAGAACAATTGTGACAAGGCGTCATGTTTGTAATGGTCTACCAATCGTCATTTGACGGTTTCGTAGGAACCACATTGATGGCGTCCAAGCCCAATTTATTGGGCGAGTTACATCGCAATCTTTTTTAAATGATCTCGCGCAATGAATTGCGCCTCGGACGCCATCAATGTGGTCCCTACTAGACCTTCCCGTTCCATGTTAACGTGGACGCACAAGCCAGTACCGACCATTCTCACGCATCATGATATGTTGATCGACCATCTCACGACGTAGAGTGGCGGCCTCTGGATGAAAGGTCTTGAGGAGCGTGTTGACCTCTTTTTCATCGTAGATGCGTCCCCACTCAAAGGCTTCTGCGACCTTCTCCAGCACATATTTCCGTGATTTTGGTTGTGACGGAATACTTACAAGACGCCCTTCCTTGAAGTACGCCTCCTGCGTCATTCTGCGATCATCTGCCTCGGTTGGCGACACGTCCGTTGGGTCCTGTTGCAAGCGTAGGGACTGCCCGATACTGCGAAGATGCTCAATCGTCAACATCTCCGTCATATTTTTCAGCCCTTGCTCATCAAAGTGGTAGTGATGATAATTGTTTTCACGCTCGACACGAACCAAACCAGCCGCCTTCAAAATGGCGATATGGTGCGAAATCGTCGGCGTCGCAACCTTCAACGCCTCCGCCAATTCCTGTCCATACATCGAGCGTTCCGCTAACAACGCCAGCAATCGTACTCGCATCGGGTCCGCGAACGCGCGTCCTAAACGTAACAACGGTTCTCCCTGCGACCCCTCATAGGTCATACGCGCAAGCCCATACTTCCTTTGCGCCTCAATCTGTGCTTGTCTCTCAGCGTCCATCGGTATCTCCTTATACATGTGTACGATTATACAAATGTCTAATTAGATGATAAAGAAATTAAGATTGTTTGTCAAGGGGTTTTGGGATATATGGAATGAAAACGAAGGGAGGAATGCCGATATCAGCATTCCTCCCTTCGTTTTCATTCCTTGTTGTGTTTTTGTTATTTAGCCTGTGGGGAGCAATGGCAAAATGGCTTCTTTGAATTGCTCTGCCATCTGCTCGACGGGCCTGCTGGCGTCGATGACGTGGAAGTTGAACTCACGTGTCATCTTCTCGTACTCGGTAATGAGGCGTGTCTGGTAGTTGACAAAGCTTTCGTAAAGGTCGCCGCCGAGACGCATATCCATCCCGGACTCCCAGTAATCAAAACCGCCGCGCTGTAAGACACGCGGAATAAGCTCGTCGAGACCAATTCTTAGATAGAAGATAGCATCAGGCTTCAAGGCAAGCCCATAGATAGAGCGTATCCAGCGTGGGTCGGCACCACGCACAATGGCACGTGCCATCAGCGAATAGATATAGCGGTCCGTGAGTACAACAAAACCTGCCCGTAGTGCTGGCACAATCTGGTTCTCGAAGCGATCTACAAAGTCGGTTGCGTAGAACAAATTCAAGGTGATGGGGCCAAGCGTGTGTCCAGCCTTTGCCTGCTTGAGACCAGGACCTACCAGGGCTGAACGCGTCATTTCGGTATCGACAACAGCATAACCGCTGCTCTCTAACCACGGACGTAGCAGATTAACCTGTGTCGAACGTCCGACACCATCGGTTCCTTCGATGACAATCAAACGTCCTGGCAGAAGTTCATCGCGTTCCTTGAGATGAATAGCATCAATGCCATAAAAAGACAGGTTTGAAGACATAGAAGACTCGCTCTCGATCTTAGAAGATGATGAATATGCTTCGGTCACGCTTCTACTTTCATAGGGAGCTGCCGCGTATGACCAATTCCCTTCGTATGTTCCTCTTGCGTTCATCGCTCACCTCTTATAATACTCTCGATTTCAATTGGTTGACCTTGTGGCTCACGTACTAATGCTGCCTCTGCCGCGTCACGCGCTGATGAGTGCAAGCGGCGTACTCCTTTGAGATACGGTTTTATGAGCTTACGCATCTGTCGCTGCTGTTCAGGAATGGGCAATGTCGCATCCATGACCGTCAAGCCAAATTCGTCAATCATCGACTCATACTCGTTGACGATACGCTGCTGGAAAAGCCTGAAACTCTCATGCGGATTTGCGCTCAGGCCGAGGTCCATCCCTGCTTCATAGTACTTAAGTTCGGTCCGTCCCGTAAGGATACGACTCAAGGAGGTCTCCAATGGAACACGATAGTAGAACGCCATCGTTGGTTTTACGGCGAATTGATATAACTCGCGGACCCATTCGCGGTCTACATTACGGGCGACATCACGTGCGAAGGCAGTATAAATATAGCGGTCTGCTAGCACGATAGCTCCAGCTTTGAGCGGAGGAATAATGTCATGCTCTGTACGATCAGCAAAATCCGTTGAATGAATGAGGCTAAAGGTCGTTGGTGTCAATAACTGCTTCTTTTTCCCTTTACTGGTTGTCTCTTTAACGAGAGGAGAGGAATTCCATTCGCTAAAAAACACGGTGTACCCCTCGCTAATCAACCATTGCCGCAGCAAGGCGATCTGGGTACTCTTCCCGGAACCATCTACGCCTTCTACGATAAAGAGGCGTCCAGGATATTGATGTCGTCCATATATCTCCATAAAAAAAAGAATCCTTCCTCAACTAGGATAAAGGGAAAGGTATAAGGCTAATTGTGCATGAAACAAGCTGTGTTTGTCAAGGGTAATACAAGTGTTATAGTATACATATATAAAAGTAGTGTGTAAACCTATCCCCTAAGCAATGTTGATATGTATACTATAGTATAGCAAAGAGAGGCAAGTGTTAGATACAAATAGGTGACGTAAGATTTGGTCATGACCAAATCTCACGTCACCTATTTGTATGAATGAACTTTTATTTACTGAATAATTGGAGCGTCAAAGCCCAGTTGATGTAACAAGCCTGTGATGCTGCCGCCTGGGACATGATGCACACGCCAGGTCTTGATTTTATCGCCTTCGAGTTCAAATGCAACATCTTCCACAGGTAAAGAAATGCTGCGTGCCATCTGTGGTATTGGCGGTAGACTCAATGGTGGAATACTAAACGAGTCACTTTGATACCCTGCAACCTGGATACTTCCCGTCACCGTGTTCCCCTGCTCCGCCATATTGTGCAGGTTAAACATCAGTCCTGGTATGCCAGACTTGAGTTCTGCGAATGTGGTAATAAAATCAGCCTTGTCCAGAGGCTTTGGCGTCCAACCACTGAAGACGAAATCGTCCGTAAGCGGATTGATTGTTTCCTCTTTCTCGTTGTTCTCAATTGCCGTAACAAATCCTCTCACGATATCTGTCGCGCTCATCTATCCGTTCCCTTCGCTTATGTATTGGTGAATTATCAACCATGTTCTACACCTTTTTGTAAGTGCTGAAGATATGATGCACTTACCCTTGCCCTATAGCAAATAGCATAGCACATAACGAGGGATAGTAGTTTTGCCCTCTTTTGAGACGTAGTATACAATCAATTTTCGGGAACCGATGCCCTTACTCAACTACCATCCCCACGTTCCCGGTCCACCCTTGAATGGTCCTACAATATCATCGGTGATCCAGCCGCCATAAAAATCCCCCTGTTGAGCTTGTACCTGCTCATCATTAACATAACACGCATCCATCTGTGAAGGATAGATTGCGATATAGTTTGTGAGGCCCTCATAGCCCTTTGTTGGTTGGCGATAATACCACGCGCCGTTCGGCAACACCTTATCGCCCACTATGATAGTATAGTACGAGGCCGCACCCTTGAACTCGCAATATGTTGTGCGAGAGGTGGGCGTCAAATACTCCATCTTCACATCTTCTGGTGGAAGGTAGTAGACAGGTGGATGGCTTGTCTCCAGAACGCGTTTCGCATGGTGGGTATCCGCAATTACCACTCCATTAAAGACAATTCTAATATGTTTAGAGCTATCCTCAAGGCGAGGTGGCCTGGGATAGTCCCATACCAATTCTTGCCCTGGTTTTGGGTCTATTCTACGACGTAGGCTCATACAAAAGCATCCTTCCATTAAAAGTTATAAAAAACCGTCATCATTTATATAGGATGATCGTTTTCGTGTTTATGAGTAATACTATTGGATAGCCTCTTGCTTATTTGTACCAGAACGTGTCTATCATTCTCACAATTATTCATACTGTACCATAGACATAGCGGAAAGCGTCGCATATAATACAGCATACGTGTTTTGTTGTAGTTATGTGAGGGGAACAATCTACATGATTGGACGGCTGCTCTGGCTGTTAGGCTTGCTCGTCGTAATTGGTTTCTTTATTTTCTTGTTTCATCCTGATTTCATCAGTAACGCAGGGAATGCGTTCTTAGGGTCGATAGGTCGTTCAAACGCATATGGATCGGCGCAACTGGTACCGAACGTGCAGGGAAAAGGCAACAATCTACAAGTCAATCTGCAAGGACTGAGTTCAAACCAACACTACGTCGTAGCATTGGAAGAGGGACAGTGTGGTGGCACCGTTATCAAAAGCTTTGCTAGTAACGCCGATGCAAACGGCAACTCAAGCATACTCGTCTCCCTTTCCGATCTCGCCCCAATCGCGCAACGAGGACTTTGGGTCAACGTGCATCGAGACACTCTTTCAGGCTCAAGCATTGCATGTGGACAGGTTCAAATCAACAAGCAACTTGTATCACAGGCTACTAGTACCGCCCCGACAGCCACACCCGTCCCCATTCCAACAACCGCTCCTGTCACCACACATACCACCACCTCTACAGATACTGCTGGTGGCCTTGCCAACAATCCTAGCACGGTACGAGGACATGGCAGCCAGGAAGATACAAATACCGTGAGTTTCCCACAAACAGGGGTAGCTCCCACAAAGAGTAACACCTACGACAACTACACCTATCCACGTAAATATTGAACAACTAGAAAAGATACGTGTAAGCGTCATGATAGTGAAAAGCCTACTATGACGCTTACACGTGTTATAAGCACCTTTAATAAGATGGGTAAACTTATTTTATTAGTTACCCTTTCTTCAATATTCAGTGAAATTCATGAATATTGTAAAAAGAAATATTTCTATTTATAAAGAATAAACAAGAAATTGTTTTTATGAAACTATTAATGTATGGTAACAGTACCATACTAAAGGTGTGTATTCTATCAACCAAATACACGGAGCATTCCTATGAGACAAAATACTGGAATTATAAAAATCTTAGTGGTAGAGGATGATGAGAGTATAGCAGAAGTAATTTTTGAAGCACTTCAAGAGCTATCTTCCTGCGAGGTTATGCTTGCGAGTACCCCTGATGAGGCATGCCTGCTTGTTGAAGATACTAGACCTCACGTATGTCTTCTTGATTATAACTTACCTCATATGAATGGTATCGAGCTATATGACCACATTTGTACTATTCAAGGACTGGAAAACGTTCCGACACTCATTATGAGCGCAAATCTTCCTCATAAAGAAATCAAGAAACGCAAACTTGCGTCAATCAAGAAGCCTTTTGACCTTGATAATCTTTTCCAAATGCTTGAAAGGCTCTTAGAAGCAAAGGAAAAATACGCATAAGTTCATCCTTATTTCTTCATGACCAAAACCTTAAAGTTGCCCATTCCCATCATGTCGGTCAAGGCGGAGACACGTTGACGTAGAGTATACCATTGCAGGAGTGCTGTTTGCCCCTTATCGCTTGCACGTTCTGTATCCATTGCCGCGAAATCGGTCTGGCGTAGCCGCTCGACCTCTTCCGTCAAGCCCATCTCCTCTAGCCAAGCCTTTTGTGTTGTGAACGTGTGCAGACGCAACTTCTGGCGGCGTCCCTCGTCAATCAGCGCGCTAAAATTGACATGCGCTGTAATGTCCTGCTCACCCGGCCGCACCAGAGGCCGCTCCGTCAGTTGGTGCTGAAAATAGCAGGCAAGCGTCCCGCGTTGTCGCTCACGGGTATAGAGGGCACGAGCCTTGTCGCCATAGTCGATAGCGAGCAGAAAACCACGTGGTTTCCTTGTATTCGCTTCGCCCAGTAGCTGGGCCGAACGTTGCATCCAGCGCAGCGCATCCAGATTGATTTCAGCGCGCCACCCATCGTTGTAGCTCGACCAGGGAATGGAATAGTCATCAAGATAGGCGGCAACCTCCGCGCTACTCGGCTCGTCCAGCACCTCGTGCAGACGCCCATGAAGCATATCAACATACACCTCATACAAATGTCCATCGCGCTTTTCAACCACGTGTACCGGAAATGCATCAACGAGTTCATTCGACAGCAGCACAGATACAGGCTTCTCCACATCTGTTTGCGTCGCATCACGTCCCATACTTATATCTTCTGTGCGATACTCAAGTGTACTATACAAATCAGGAACTGTTTGCTTTGCCCACGCTGTAACCTGTTGTGCAAGATTGCCACGCCCCGACCCTTGCTCTAGCACAACAAACCGATTTGGACGTTCCAGCAATTCCCACATCTGCACAAGCTGGCGACCCATACAATGTGCGAATAGCGCGGACACATCCGTACTCGTATAATAATCGCCTTCCCACCCCATGCGCGCAGGTCCCGTCACATAATAGCCGTACTCTGGTTCATACAACGCCATCCGCATGTAATCCGCGAACGAAATAGCCCCCTCACGTTGAATGCGCTCTATAATCAATTGTTGTAGTGTTGTTGTCATATCTGATACAACAGCTTCTTATGCATCACGGACAGCAGAGTATCTGCGAGCAACAACATATGCTCGAACTGTTCGGTTTGCTCTTCTAATGAAAGACCATCTTCACGCCAGCGTGGAATGACGTGTTGCTCATAGGCTGCGATCTCGCTCCGCACAAGCTGTTTGAGTTGAAAACGAATAAGCGCGGGCAAAGAAAGAGGCAAGCCAAGTTCCTCGAAACGCTGGTAAAGTTCGACAAGCTGCACGTCATCACCCGTGTAGATAATTTCGCCTTCAACCTCTTGTGGGAAAAGCAGTTCTTGCTGTGTCAGATCGTCAATATAGGCGAGCTGAGCATTACAGCGTAACGCGAGTTCCTCTTTTGACAGGCGTTGCTCACCACTTGAAAGGCCACGTGCGAATCGTTGTTTAAGTGCCAGGTTCATCTGCATATCGCCGTGCGTCTCCCTAATGTCCAGCAGGTCCTTGATAACCTCTAATGGCAAATGTTGCTGCTCTTTCAATTCGCGGATAATTCGTAGCACCGCGATATGCTCTTGCTCATAATACGCGACTCGCCCACGCATAAGCGGAGCGGGTAGTAAACCCTGTGTATTATAAAAGCGAATGGTGCGGCTTGGCACCCCTGTGCGATATGCAAGCTCATCAATACGCCATACCTGCTGCTCCGGCTCGGTGCGTTGTTCTACGGTTCGCGCGTCACTCTGTAACAACGAGACTACCTCATCGAAAATCTGTATCTATGCTTTCCCAATCAATCTGTACCTCTGTCCATTCTACTACACTCATCGACATCTGTATATCCTGTTCGTAGGGTCTTATCAATCGAAGATTGATGATATTTCGTAGGGACCACATTGATGGCGTCCGAGGCGCAATTCATTGCGCGAGTTACTTTTCGTACATGATCTCGCGCACTCATAGGTGCATTATAGGACTGCACATTGCTTCGCTCGTGCAGCGGACGCGATCAATCGGGTCCCTACGAGGACTGCACATTGCTTCGCTCGTGCAGCGGACGCGATCAATCGGGTCCCTACGAAGACCATCAAATGACGATTGGTAGACCTTTACGACGGAGGCAGTGTGCAATAACCCAATAGTCCCATTGTCTCCCAAGACCTGATGAACATGGGTATATTTCTATAGACTTGCACAATGTAGGGATGATGTGGACGCGCTATGGCGTCCCTACACACAGAAAGGATATTCCATTATGATGGTTTCTCGATGCCGCGCATTGTTGTCAGAGCATCCCGTATCACGGTTTGTCGGACAGATGAGCCGACAAGCAGTTATCCTCATGGTTTTAGCACTTGTCGCCACGGGTGCAATTGGTGGCTCACTACTTGGCCTCAGCACGTTCGCGCATGGCTCATGCCGCTCCACCGACCGCACCTACCGTGTCAGTTGGGGTGACAGTCTAAGTGGTATTGCAGGACGCTATGGCACCTCGTATCAGAGCATCGCTCGCTACAATGGCATAAGCAACCCTAATTATATTTACGTTTCCGAGTTGCTATGCATTCCTTCTGGTCGCTCTACTCCCACTGGTGGTGGTGGCAATGGCTATACAGGTGGTATTCCCGTTGCATCGCAAAACTACTATGTAGGCGTGGCGCAGCAGGACGCCTATAACGCAGGTATTCCCGCGAATCTATTTGTGCGTCAAATCTATGAAGAAAGCGGTTTCCGTACCAATGCCTACTCTGGTGCTGGTGCGATTGGTATCGCCCAATTTGAGCCAGGTACTGCCGCCTCACTTGGTATCAATCCCTACAACCCTGTGCAATCGCTCTGGGGTGCGGCTCACCTGATGTCCTCCTACTACCATCAATATGGTAGTTACGCGATGGCACTCGCCGCCTATAATGCAGGACCTGGCGCGGTCTATCACGCCATTCATGGTTGTGGTGGCACCTACTGGACCTATTGTCTGCCCTACGAAACGCAAAACTACATCCGCATCATCATGTACTAGAAACAACATGAAGGTGCGTATACATGAGGAGCAGCCTCATGTATACGCACCTTCATGTTGTTTCCTCTTGCCCTCTCTCCACTCTATTTTGTATAGTCAGTACATATACTATACAAAATAAGAGAGAAAGAATAGCATGTCTTACCTTCCCATTGCACAGTATGGCGTGATCGGAGACCTGCACAGCGCGGCCCTGATTGGTGCCAATGGCTCCGTCGATTGGTTTTGCTTTCCCCATTTCGACTCGCCCAGCATCTTTGGTGCCCTTTTGGATGATAAAAAAGGTGGTCGCTTTCAAATTCATCCGCTCGACGATGGTGTACAAGTCAAGCAACTGTACCTGCCGGATACCAATATCCTGATTACGCGCTTCCTCAAAGCCGATGGTATCGCGGAAGTGACCGATTTTATGCCCATCGAGGATGACCCTGAAGCATCATGGAAACATCGCTTGATACGTCAGATACGCGTTGTACAAGGTTCGTGGCATTTCACCATGTTGTGCCAGCCAGCCTTTGATTATGCACGGACTGAGCATACAACGGAACAACAGGAAAGCGGCGTGGCCTTCCACACAAAAGACCTCTCACTTGGTCTGGTTAGCCAGGCACCTATTCATGTGCGCGATAATGCAGCCGTGAGCGAATATACTCTTGATACTGGACAAAGTACAACCTTCTTGCTTTACCGTATGAAAAGCGATGATGTGTGTAGTGCCGCCCTCGACAATGGCGAGACCGATGACCTCTTCCACAAAACTGCGTCCTACTGGCGAAAATGGGTGGGACAATGTACCTATCGTGGACGGTGGCGCGAAATGGTGCAACGTTCAGCCCTTGCCCTCAAATTGCTCACCTTCGCGCCCACTGGCGCAATCGTTGCCGCCCCCACAATGGGTCTGCCGGAGCAAATTGGCGGCAAACTCAATTGGGATTATCGCTATACATGGGTGCGTGATGCCAGCTTTACCTGCTATGCCCTCTTACGTTTGGGCTTCGATACAGAGGCACGTCGCTTCATTAGCTGGCTTGAGGCGCGATCTGGTGAGGTCGCCGATGGCGAAGGTCTGCAAGTCATGTACACGATTGATGGCCGACCCGCGCCAGAAGAGCAGATACTCAAACATCTCTCTGGCTATTGTGACTCTCATCCCGTTCTACTCGGCAATAATGCACGTAGCCAATTACAGCTCGACATCTATGGCGAACTGATGGATGCGGTGTATCTTGCCAACAAATACGACCAACCTATCTCATATGACCTATGGTCAGCGATGCGGAAACTTCTTGGTTGGCTCTGCAAAAACTGGCAACAACCAGATGAGGGCGTGTGGGAGATACGCGATAAACGTCAATCCTATGTCCATTCGCGTATGATGATCTGGGTTGCGCTGGACCGAGGGCTACGTGTCGCTCGCCAGCGTGGGCTACCAGCAGATACAGACCTGTGGGAAAAAACGCGTAACGCCGTGTATGAAGAGATTATTAAGAAAGGTTGGAACACGAAACGCAACGCCTTCGTGCAATCCTACGGTAGCAACGAACTGGATGCCGCGAATCTGCTTATGCCGCTCGTTAAGTTTGTGGGTCCCAATGACCCACGTATGCTCTCCACGCTCGACCAAACCCTGAACGAATTGACCTACGATAGCCTCGTGTATCGTTATAAACCCAATGGTGAGGGCAGTTTTAGCGCGTGTAGTTTCTGGCTTGTCGAGGCTCTCACCCGTGCCAATCGCCTCGATGAGGCCCGTCTAAAGCTAGAGAAGATGTTCAGCTACGCCACTCATCTTGGCCTCTATGCCGAAGAAATCGGTCTCTCAGGTGAAATGCTCGGCAACTATCCCCAGGCCCTCACTCATCTCGGCCTGATTAGTGCCACCACCAATCTAGCTCGCAGACTTGGCGAGGATTGAAGACTATACAGGTCTGATGATCCTGTACTTTATAAATACGGAGACGTTGTTGGTAGGGACCACATTGATGGCGTCCTCCGCCCAATGAATTGGGCGAGTTGCATCCGCCCTCTTTCTTGCATGATCTCGCGCAAGAATGGGTGCAAGCTGAGGACTGCACATTGCTTCGCTCGTGCAGAGGACGCCATCAATGTGGTCCCTACTAATCCATACTCTTTCGTGAAACAAGATTATCAGACCCGTACTGTCTACCTATTCCTCTATCGTTGGTATGGCCTCTCTATGATGCCAATCGGTCAATTGTTGATAGGCGTGTGCGACGCGCAATACCGTCGCCTCCTCATAGGGTTTTCCGGCAACCTGTATGCCGATTGGCAAACCCTCGCTTGAAAAACCACAGGGAAACGAGACCGCAGGCAGACCTGCGAGATTGAATGGCATCGTCAAGCGTAACAGCGCAACCGTTGCATTTTCGATAATTCCATCAATCTCGATATCCTGTCCCATCTGCTCGGTAGGAATAGCAGGAACGGGCAACGTAGGTAATACTAACGCGTCAACACGTTGCATGACTGCACGTAAACTACTTGAAAAGAGACGACGGTCATATTGCGCGCGCAAGTAATCAACCGCCGAAACGGTCTGCCCTTGAATCAAACGCGAACGTACAGCGTCCGTGTACAGGTCAAGGTGTTCTGTCAGCCAGCCCTTTTGGATGTGTGCCAGTGTTGCTTCCGGCATCTGAATGGTGCGGTACAGGTCCATCGTTGGGTGTGACACCTCAACATCCACAAGTTCGGCTCCCTCTTCTTCCAGCACATGAAGAGCCGCTCGCCAGAGTGTCCGCACCTCGGCATCGAGTGGAGCATAAAATGACTCTTGTGGTACACCGAGTTTGATGCCTTGTAGCGACATCGGTCCACGCCCTTCTGCTCCGCTAATCAGCGTTGTTACCGAGCGGCTTGGTGCCGTGGGTGGACCTGAAACGCTATTGGGGTCACGTGGGTCATATTTTGCAATCGCATCATATAAAATAGCGCAATCCTCAGCACTTCGTCCCATTGGTCCTACATGGTCAAGCGACCAGCTAAGCGGAATGACGCCGTAGCAACTGACTCGTCCATATGTTGGTTTGAAACCCGTTACACCACAACACGAGGCAGGAATACGAATCGAGCCACCCGTATCTGTGCCTATTGCACCAAGACACATACCAGCCGCGATTGCTGCCGCCGAGCCACCACTAGAGCCACCCGTAATGCGTCCACTATTCCATGGATTACGTGTCGGAGGTGCATAAGGACCATACGCAAATTCAAACGTGTTAGTTTTCCCAAGAATAATAGCTCCGCTTTTACGCAATTGCTCAACCACCATCGCATCCTCTAGCGATAGATGATGCTCCAATACACGCGAACTTGCGGTGGTGTGGACTCCTTTGACCGCGATCAGGTCTTTGACCGCAATAGGAATACCATGTAGTTGGCTGCGGTACAATCCAGTACGTAGTTCACGTTCCAGCCGTTCGGCGTCTTCCAATGCTTGATCGCGTATCACGGTGACGTATGCTTGTATCTCACTCTCCTGCTCATCTATACGTTCAAACATCTCCAAAACAAGCTCGGTTGGCGTGATAAGTCCCGAATGTATCTCTTCTGCGGCTTCGCGTATGGACGTGTAAGGCATGATTGTCAACTCTCTTCTTCAGTTACAGGTTCTATAGATGCAACCATTATAGCAGACAACCGCCCTGTTCGGTCTTTCCAAACTATTTCTAACGTGATACCATGCCTTTGTATTCTATACCCGGACGCTTGTTTTCCGCGAACTGGACAACGACGCTCTTCGGCACAAGTACACGGAGGTCACATGAGCACACAGCCACTACGTCAACCAATTAGGATACGAAGCATCGTCTTCCCAAATGGCAATCAAGCACGCGCCGTTTCTCCACCCATCAGCACTCCTGTACAAAAGCTCCTTGTGCTACTGAATATACCATCATTCCATACACTTATCATGATTGCAGGTGGGGCAGCACAGATGGAAGAAGCGCAACGTCCTCTCCTCGCCCAACTCTTTACACACGGCGTTGCTCAGTTTGCAGTTGCACGGAAAAGCCTCATTATTGACGGTGGTTCATTGTCCGGTGTAATGGAGCTAATGGGTATAGGTATTGCCGAGCAGCATTCTGCATCGCCTCTGCTTGGCGTTGCTCCCGTAGGATGTGTGAGTTATCCAGGGCAATCCCTTGAAGCTGCACATCAGGAACGTGTGCCACTCGACCCGAATCACTCACACTTTGTACTGGTAGAGACAAATGAGTGGGGGGGAGAGACAGCAACTATGTATGAACTTGCATCTCTCTTCTCGCAAGGCTGTCCTTCGGTTGCCATTCTTGCTAATGGTGGTGCTATTGCCATACAAGAGGTTCTTTACAATGTGCGTCAGAACCGTCCCATAATTGTGCTCGAAGGTAGTGGACGTGCGGCCGATCAAATGGCGCGACTGTGGCAAGAGAAACCAACTCTTATTTCAGACCCTGCACTTGCAGAAATTATTCAGTATGGGAATATACACCTGTTTCCCATCAATAGTACCGCCGAAGCTCTGATACAGCTTATGCAAGATTTAATGAGGTAGGAACCAGGGGGGGCCTTGTCATATAACGTGAGGCTCACATATCAATCTCTTGCCGCCAATGCAGCTCTCAAAAGCGGTTTAGCGCGGAGAAATGTTGTTCTGGCCGTTGCTGCACTCATCTCTAGCTCCTGGGCAATTTCATTATAGCTCAATTGCTTTAGGCAACGTAACAACACGATAGCGTAACTCTTTGGCGGTAACTTTTGTGCCGATAAAAGCATATAATCCTGGCAATCTCGCAACTCTATGACCTCCTCCGGCAGAGGGCGAGGGTCAGCGATACGTTCCAAAAATGAGATATCCTCTCCATCAACACACAATTCTAGCTCAGAAAAATTTTGTAGGTGTCTCTTTTGTCGTCTTCGTAGTTCATCAAAAGAGCGGTTACGTGCCACCTGGTAAAGCCATGCTCTTAGCGAACCTTCCGCACCCAACTTAGGTAAAGAAAGGTAGAGTTGTAAGAAAACATGTTGCATAATGTCTGACGTTTGCTCTTCGTCTCGAATATATCGAAAAACGAATGCGCGAAGTGGATGTTCATAGCGATGAAATAGCACCTCAAACGCATCGTGATCCCCTGCAATACATTGTTCAGCTAAAATACTATCAGCACAATCACTCATAGGAAACCCCATTCCCTTTATAACTCAGTCTATATGCTCTTTTACAAAACGATGTGGATATTGGTAGGGTATCTGTACCATATCCACGCTATGTACAGAGTATACAAACTGGTAGAGGAAGAGGCATCATACATAAGCGAGAAATTTCTATCACCATTTAGAGTGAGAAGCACGTCCTCTTTTCCTTACAATACTATTAAATGAACATACATATGTACTACAAATTTTTGACAAGTAGTATCGTTGAATTAATTAAAATAGTTGTACTATGTATTTTTTTATGTTATCCTTAGCAAGACGTGCTTTTTACTTCCATTAATTACTACAAAAGCCATAACAGATGGAGTGTTACCCGATTTATACCCTCTTGGCTTCATAGTAGGGGTACATAATTTGGAGTATATAAATTGGGGTTTCCTAGTCTTAGGATGGTGAGTGTATCTTGTATTTCTGGTTTGTTAAGCCAAATGGGGAAGTGCAATGGACTACTTATCTTCAAGAAAAGCTAAAGAGCAACCTTTTGGACAAGAAGACGCATATGCGCCCGACCTGTTGAGTAGACAACTTTATCACAGTGCTGATGCATTTACACCATTGATAGGGCGCGAGCAGGATAGTGAGCAAATCGAGTCTCTTCTTAGACGGCCAGAAGTACGGTTGCTCACGCTAACTGGACCAGGGGGTATCGGCAAAACTCGGCTAGCACAACATGTTATCACAGACATGAGACATACTTTTTCAGATGGTGTTTGTTTTGTTCCGCTCGCTCACATTGAGTCGTCTACCCAGGTACTGGACTCCATTGCTCACGCACTCAAGTTGCATGATACAGGAAATCGCTCCTCGCTAGAACAGATACAAAGTTTTCTCCATGAGAAACATTTCTTGTTGATCCTCGACAATTTTGAGCATGTTACTGCTGCTTCTCCTGAGCTAGTAGAACTGCTCCGCACATGCCCAACCTTGAAGGTTCTTATTACCAGTCGTGTGTTGCTTCGTGTGCAAGGCGAATATGAATTTCCTGTCCCTTCATTGTTCTTACCAGAGCAATTTGTAACTCTTGATACGCTCCTGGAATCTGCCTGTATTCAGCTCTTCATGCAAAGGGCGCAAGCGAATAAGCATGATTTTACGCTGAATACACAAAATGCAGACACCATTGTAGAGATATGTAAACGTCTGGATTGTCTGCCATTAGCAATTGAACTTGCGGTACCACGTCTCAAAATTCTTTCCCCTCGCGCCCTGCTCGCACGTTTAGAATATCGTCTTCAAATCCTTACTACTGGTGGGCCAGACCTTCCTGTACGCCAACAGACAATGTACAACACTATTCAGTGGAGTTATGACTTGCTCACATTTGATGAGCAACGCCTGTTCAGACATCTCTCGGTCTTTGTCGGCGAGTACTCGTTAGAGTCTGCGGAAATACTTTGCACACTCCTCGACGACATGACAACCTCTGTTTTGGATGATGTTAGTTCCTTGCTTGATAAGAGTTTATTACGCATAAAAGAGCAGCAAAATGGCGAGTTGCATCTAATAATGCTTGAAACCATTCGTGAATTTGGCCTGGAATGTCTTGCCGCAAATACTGAATTACGTCTAGTTCGAGACGCGCATGCTACTTGCTACTACGAGCGTATTCAAAAAATACAGTTATCGGCAGTCAACACAATGTATGCTTCGCTTGAACCAGAATACGAGAACATTAAGTTCGCACTACAATGGTTGCTTGAAGAAAGTGAAGTGACTGATAGGGTGAATATGGCACTATCTTTAGTACGCGTTGTGGGACGCCTTGCGGTGCTACGTGGACAGGTGAATGTTGGTTATGACTTCTTGCAAAAGGTCCTGACGATGAGCAGAAAAAGTACTACGCCTATTTCCTCTACTATCAGAGCTGAGGCACTATACATTACGGGTTGGCTCGCTTTCTGGCAGTCCGAGTACAAGCAAGCCGTGCCTTTGTTAGAGGAGGCACTCACCCTCTTTCGCTCTATGAGTCATCATACTGGCATCGTGTTTGCTCTCAATATGCTGGGAGCTATCGCAAGTGAACAAGGTGACTTCGATAGGGGTAATATGCTGTTTGCGGAATGTTTACAGTTATCTAAAGAGAAAGGTCTAAGCCTAAGCGTGTCGCAAGTCCTTGCCACCGAAGGACGCCAGTCCATTACACTTTCTACAAAGACAAATGCTGTGCTTCCCAACTCGCACCTTCTTTCTCATCAGGAGGCCGCGAAACATCCCACGCCAGACATTCTTACTGCTCGTGAAATCGAGGTACTTACTCTGCTGGCAGCGGGACTCAAGAATAGCCAGATTGCGAAACAACTGGTTATCAGTCCTAACACCGTTGGCATTCATGTGCAGTCAATTTATGGCAAACTTGGCGTCTCTTCGCGCAGTGAAGCTACACGCTACGCTGTCGAACAACATCTTGTATGAATATCTAATCGCTGATCATAGGAGCTTTGTGCAGGTATGTGTTGTCGGTAACTTGCTTGAGCATGAAATCGGCAACATCGGCGCGTGAGATGCGTGTGCCAGTATTGACGCCCACCCATCCCACACGATACTTGCCTGTGTGGGGTCCCTCGGTTAGCATTGGACCACGTACAATCACCCAATCCAGCGTACTGTTTTGTAGAACCTTCGCATGCTGCTCCGCATCTGCCAGGACCGCACCCGATAAAGATTTGAGCGCGAATTTAATCACGTGATTAATCAGCTTTGGCTGGTCCTCTGGCGCGTCCACACCAGCACCAGTCAAGCTCACAAGTCGAGTAATGCCATATTTTTGCATTGCTGCGACAATATTTTTTGTCGCCACCGTCTGCATATCTTTTGGCGAGTTCTTCGTTTGTCCCAATGTGCTAAGAACGGCATCAGCTCCTTGTACAACCTCATCAACGTCCGCTGCGTTCATCGCATCGCCCTGTACTACTGTCAACCTCTCATGCTTGAGTGGAAAGGTCGCTGGTGTTCGTACCAACGCAATAACATCATGCCCAGCGTCCAACGCCTGCTGCACTAATGGACGACCTGTGCGCCCCGATGCTCCAAAGATGGCTAACTCCATTATATGAAACTCCTGATAAGTTAAGAATAGTATTATTCTAATGAACAAGTTTCCAAGTGCGAAACATAGCAAGTGTATGCTATAAGGTGCATTTAAACAAGTACGCAAAACAATGTGAGCAAGTATGATTTTTCATACCTGGAAAATTCCTGTACACAAAGAGGAGTTACCGGAGAGCAAAAGCTCTCCGGTAACTCCTCTTTGTGTACATATTTACACTACTGATACTGTCCAATTCGTGCATGCGTGTCCTGGAGTTCTGCATGCGTGGCTGCTAGTTCTGCTTGCAGTTCCTGCATACGTTGCCGTATGGTTTGCAGTTGCTGTTCGCGCTCTTTGGCAGCTTTAAGCTGAGTTTCACGCTCTTTAGCCGCCTGTAACTGCGCTTTGGCGTCTTGCAACTGTTGTTGTAGCGCATCAATTTGCGCTTGCAACTGTTGCAGTTCGTCCAGATGTTCGATACCACTTACTGCCGCTTGTCCTGTTAGCGTCGGCGTTTCCAGCGTTGTCTTACTTGTCGTTTCCGGTGTCGCCGTACTCGTCGCATTTGTCTCAGACTGAGCGATATCGTTTGTCCACATTGGCTGTACCTCATCCGCCGATGCCGTTTGTGGCTCTAAAGTAGAGTCGGAGACAACGGGTGATGTAACCTGCGGCTCCGCGATAGTGCTCGTGGCAACGTCGGAGACAACGGGTGAAGTATCTTGTGACTCTGGAGTAGTGTTAGAGACAATGGGCAAAGTATCTTGCGAGTCTAAAGTAGTGTCAGAGACAATGGGCGAAGTATCTTGTGGCTCTGGAGTAACGTCAGTGACAACAGGTGCTGTTACTTGCGATTCTGAAGTAGTTTCAGTTATCGCTTGTGGTTGCACTGTATCATCAGGTGTCACCGTTTGTACATTCTCGAGGTGCGATACTTGTTCTGTCGTACTATCGTCCGCTGTTATAAACTGCGTGTCCTGAACGTCAGTTGTATGCTCGTTTACTAAAGGTTGCGTATCCTGAGCGTCGATAGCTTGCACCTCGGTTACAGGCTGGAGATCTTGCACCTCTGCAACATGATCGACCGCTATTGGTTGCGCGTCTTGCACATCAGCGATTGGTTCTACTAAAGTGTCGTTTGTTGCTACAGGCTGCATGTCCTGAACGGCGGTGCTATGCTCATCAGTTATAGGCTGGATATCCTGGCCCTCAGTAACGTCCTTAGTTGAACTGTACTCGGTCAGAGGAGGAGTATATGTATCTTGAACATCGGTAGTATGCTCATCTAATACGGGTTGTACATCTTGCGTCGAACTGTGCTCAGTTACTACAGGCTGCGTGTCTTGAGTATTGGTAACGTCCTGAGTTGAACTGTACACACTTGTTGTAGGCTGCGTATCCTGAGTGTTGGTAACGTCTTGCGTTGAATTATAGTAGGTTGCTACAGGAGGTGCATCCTGAGTGTTAGTAACGTCTTGCGTTGAATTATAGTAGGTTGCTACAGGAGGTGCATCCTGAGTGTTAGTAACGTCTTGCGTTGAATCATACTCAGTAATTGGTTGTGCATCCTGAGTGTTGGTAACGTCCTGCGTTGAATTGTAATAGGTTGCTACAGGCTGTGTATCTTGGGTGTCGGTAACGTCCTGTGTCGAACTGTACTCGGTAATTGGCTGTGCATCCTGAACATCGGTAACATGCTCATTAGTTACAGGCTGTGCATCCTGAACGTTGGTAGCGTCCTGTACTGAACCATAGTCGGTTGTTTCAGACGGGATATGCTGAATATCATCGACTGGCTCTTTCAAACTATAGTCTGTCGCGACAGAAGAATGTATGTCTTGGATTTCAGGTATGTGTACCACGGGACGTGGTTCTGTTGCATCGGAATATGATGTCGTTGATTGTGTTTCTTCCACCGCGGCTGGCTGCTCAGTGCTGGCATAAACTGGCTCTGGTTGTTGTGCCTCGTGTTGCTCAGTATAAGCATCTGGCTGTACGTCATGTGTCTCGATTGGTGGTAAGTTGTCGTGTTGCTCCATATCGGCATGATGCATCTGCACTGCTTCTACGTCGTGCTGTTCGGCAGGAGCATCTTGCGTTTCTACTGGCTGCACTTCAGATAGTGCTGTGTTATCCTCTGGAGTGATCGTTTCTGTTGATGGCTGATAGGAAGTGTGGCTATCATCATAAGCAGCAATCGTGTGTGTGGTATCGTCGTTGCTCACCGGAGCATACTCGGTATAGCTGGGTGCTTGCTGTGTGTAAGAGGAGGAGGTTGTATCTTGCCACGTATCGTTTTGCACTGGCGCGTTCAGTGAACCATACTGATGCATAATGGTTTGCGCCTCTTGTGTTCGCCCTGGTGCCTTTACCGCGAGAATGATGTTACCCTTAATATGCTCGCTCGCATAATAGTTTGCCTCCTCATCCGAGAGGCCCATGTCCGAAAGGTCGGTTGCAACGTTGCCGTTAGCGGCACTTGGTCCAGTAAATAAGTTCTTGAGTTCTTCAAAAAAGCCGCCAGAGGAACCAGGGGAGGAATAACGGATTTGCTCGTGTGTGAAGCCTGCGTTATACAGGGCATCCATTGTCTGTTCTGCTGTGGTGCGGTCTCTAAACACGCCCACGATAGCGGAAGATGGTGTCACCGACATGTGTTCGCTCCTTTGCCAGTTAGCCCTTAAAATCTGGTACAGTTTAGAAAAAACTAGTACTGCCATAAGTATACCTCAAAATATGTATGCTCATGTATTGAACGGGCCGCGAGAGCAAAAAGATGCACAGCAGAATTGCTTATAACTCTTTGCTATCAATCCAGATGGTGACTGGACCATCATTGCATAGTTCGACCTTCATGTCGGCACCAAAAACACCACTAGCGGCAGGAAGCCTGTATTCAGCAAGCATATGTTTGAAATGCTCAAAGAGAGGCTCCGCAAGCGTTGGATGGGCAGCATTGACAAAACTGGGACGACGGCCCTTACGAACATCCGCATACAGTGTAAATTGTGAGACCACTAAAACGCTACCGTTAATGTCAAGCAGAGAAAGGTTCATCTTGCCTGCTTCATCCTCAAAAATACGTAGATGCACAATCTTCTCAACAAGGATTTTAACGTGACTCTCGTCATCATCTCGTCCAACTCCCAATAATACCAGCAGTCCCCTCTCTATCTGCCCGACAACTTGTCCCTCAACCGTGACGCTTGCCTGACTGACTCGCTGTACTAACGCTCTCATATTACTGTCCTACTCGCGCTCCTTATAAAACTCCACGATCCCTTCAGCCAACTGCTTGATGTTTGTGCGTAGCTCAAGCGGTTCCAGCACCTCGATCATTGTGCCAAAGCCGAGGATGTAGCTACGAGCGTGTTCCAATGACTCGAATGTAAGCGAAATAGTCAGCCACCCTTCGGCATCTGGCGGCCCAGCTTCCTCAATGCGGCTATGAATTGTCTCCCCCATCGCAGGAGGTAAAATAGCAAGAAAAAGAGGTGAGACACGTACCGTAACTGGATACTTCGACAAGCTCGTCAGGAAATCGCGGCTCGATGTGGCCCAGAACTGCTCAAGATTGAAGCCTTCTGGTCTCTGACACTGCTCATCCGTCAACACAACCTCGTGTACACGTGACACACGGAAGATGCGTAACTCGTTGTGAGAGACCGCGACCATATACCATATACCAGCTTTAGCAACCAGACCGAGTGGGTCCACAATGCGCTCAACAACCTCACCATTGCCTTTGCAATAGGTTATCTGCACCTTTCTATCTTGCCACACTGCCCCTTGCAGCAACTGCAGAAATGGAACAGGCTCGTTCGCATGATACCACCCAACAGCATCCATATATAGACGTTGCCGTGTACGCTCGATATTGCGTTGGTGGGCGGAGGGTAGTGCGGCAAGTAGCTTGAGCAAAGCTGCCTCTAACTCCTTGCTTACACCAAGATCAGTCAACGGACCTGTAACCCCAGGCATAAATAACGTGCGTACCTCCGCCTCTTTGAGACCTGTTAGATTGGTACGATAGCCCTCGGCAAGCACACAGCCACCGCCTGGACCACGCTCCGCATACACCGGAACACCCGCGATACTCAACGCCTCAATATCGCGATAGATGGTGCGCTCCGAGACCTCTAATCGTTCCGCCAACTCCTGCGCCGTCGAGCGTCCCTTGATTTGTAACACCATCAACAGTGAAAGCAAGCGGTCTGCACGCATACGTTTTTATGTCCTTTATATTGTAGGGACCGATTGATCGCGTCCTCGTGACAATCCACCGCCAACAAGGACGCGATCAATCGGTCCCTACAAATTCTCTAAATCCGCGGAGCGAAAGCGTTCACGCAAGGCCACTTTAAGGAATTTCCCAGTCGAGGCTCGCGGAATAGCATCCACAAAGGCTACATGGTCTGGCAATGACCACTTCGCAAAGCGAGGTGCGAGATAGGCAATTAGTTCCTGGGGCGTGGCCGTTTTGCCCTCTTTTAAGACGACCACAGCAAGGGGACGCTCATCCCATTTGGGGTCAGGTACCGCGACTACAGCCGCTTCTAGGACAGAGGGATGCCCCATAAGCGCGTTCTCTAGGTCAACTGAACTGATCCACTCACCCCCAGATTTGATCACATCCTTGATGCGGTCTTGGATTTTCATATATCCATGCTCATCTACCGAACCAACGTCCCCTGTTTTAAACCAACCATCTTCCGTGAAGCGTTCGGCCTCGTCGGTATTGTTGTAATATGCGCTGGATATCCAAGGGCCACGCACCTCTAACTCGCCTACGCTTTTGCCATTCCAAGGGGCGAACCCATCTTTTGTACGTACACGTAACTCCACAAACGGCACTGGACGCCCCTGCAATGCACGAGCCGCGTATTGCTCATCAAGCGGTGCTTCTAATAGCTCACTTGTCATGCGACTGAACGTGCCTAATGTCGCCGTTTCAGTCATGCCCCAACCCTGATAGACGTGTAGATCGTGCTTTTCAAGGTTGCGGATGAGCGATTTAGGGACAGCCGAGCCGCCGACCGCCATATTCATGCCAGGAACCAATTTCCAGGTTCCAGGAGCCTTATCTAACTCGTTCAATATAGCGAGCCAGATGGTCGGAACGCCTGCGGTAACGGTGACTTGCTCTTGCTCAAAGCATTCAAGCAGACTTTTGCCGTCCAAAAACGGACCCGGAAAGACCTGCTTACAGCCAAGCATCGTGGCGAGAAAGGGCATATTCCACGCATTGACATGAAACATTGGCACAACAGGCAGTATCGTGTCCTTCTGCGATATGTTAGTAACATCGGGCAGTGCTGCCGAAAGCATTTCTAGTACAAGGCTACGATGTGAATACACAACGCCCTTTGGTCGTCCTGTGGTGCCAGAGGTATAGCACATAGCTGCCGCCTGATTTTCGTCGAATTCTGGATAGCTGAATGTCTGCGCGTCCTCTGCCCCCAACACCTGCTCGTAGTCAAGCATTCCCTCTGGTACAACGCCATCCTGCGTAATCACAAGCACATGCTGGAAATGTGTACGGTCTCGAAACCGCTCATAAAGTGGTAAGAGTATCTTGTCAACGAGAAGAATTTTATCCTCGGCATGGTTTACGATGTAGGTCAGGTCATCCGGCGAAAGACGAAGATTAAGGGTATGCAGCACACCACCACTTGTTGGAATTGCAAAATATGCTTCAAGGTGTTGATGGTGATTCCAGCACAGAGTCGCAACACGGTCGCCGGATTGGACTCCTAGCCGATGCAAAGCCAACGTAAGTTGTTTGGTGCGTCTGATAAAGTCAGCATATGTGTACCGATGGAATTGCTTATCGGGCAAGCGACTCACGATTTCCCTGCGCCCATGCAGGCTCTCAGCACGTCTCATAATTGCGTGGATAGTCAATTGATAGCTCATCATTAAGCCGTTCATGCCAGTCCTCCTCAGACAACTATGCAACTAGTAGGTCCAGTATATGCCATAAGAAATTTCGATACAAGTTGTAGGGACCGATTGATCGCGTCCTTGTCCCCCATCAACCAAGAACGGGGTATGGAAAATGGTTCAATCAATGCCGACAGTAGAATTGGGAACGAGGACGCGATCAATCGGTCCCTACACCTCTCCGTCCTCTTGTGTGAAACAGGATTATCGGTCTCTATAACCACTCTTCAACGAAATCCTGACATAAGGTGTCAGAATCGCTATGGTACAATTGTTCACATAATAACGTGACAATGCACCGTTTGGAGGTTCCCTTTGCTGAAACGAGAATTTACGGTTACGGACGAATATCGCTATAATCGCGCTACACCCACGCGCTGGATTATTTCGCATCTTGCACGCTACAAGTTCAGCGTAATTGGCTTCATGGTCGCCGCAACGCTGGCGAATATCTTTAATGCCGCAGTGCCCGCACTTACGGGTACCGCCTTTGATGCTGTAACTAAGAATAGCCGTACACAGTTGCTCATGGTCGTCATTGGTCTGCTTATCGTGATAGCTCTGTCTGGCGTCACTGATCTAATTGCACGCCTGGCAGCAGAGGTGTTGGGCAAACGCTTCGCCCGCGACTCACGCGACGAACTCTATCTCAGCCTCTTAAGCAAAAGCCAAACATTCCACAATCGTCAGCGGGTTGGTGATGTGATGGCGCGTGCCTCAAACGATATCACCCAACTCAGCGACATGGTGGTACCTGGCTTCGATATTATCTTTGACTCATTCACCGCTCTAGTGATACCGATGGTCTTTATCATCTTCATTAACCCACAACTATTGTTGGCACCGTTAATCTTTATCGCTCTGTTCCTTATCGCGCTTCGTGACTATTCGCGCAAGCTTAGCCCGGTCTCCGACGATATGCGTGAACAATTCGGCACGATGAACGCAGTTCTTAGTGAAGCCGTTTCTGGTGTCGAGGTCGTCAAAGCCACTGGACAGGAGAGGCAGGAGCAGCATAAGTTTCGTTTCAACGCATCCCTGTACCGAGACTACTTTGTGAAAAACGGACAGATACAAGGTCGTTATCTTCCAACACTGCTTGCCGCGATTGCGCTTGCGGGTGCTTTCTTACACGGTCTTTATCTGCTATCACACCATCAACTTAGCGTCGGCGGTCTGGTCTCGTACATGGGCTTGATGGCGATTATCCGCTTCCCCGCCTTTATGTCAATCTGGAGTTTTAGCCTTGTACAGTTAGGGGTCGCAGGTGCTGAACGTATCCTCACACTCATGCGTGAAGAGACAGAACTGGACGAGAATGAAGGCGGCTTTCGCGAAGAGATGCGCGGCGATATCGTCTTCGAGAACGTTACCTTTAGCTATGGCAATACGCCCGTCCTAAAAAATGTTTCGTTCCACGCCAAGCCTGGACAGACCATCGCCATTGTGGGACAGACTGGCTCCGGCAAAAGCACAATCACAAAGCTGGTCAATCGCATCTATGATGTAGACTCAGGTCGCGTCCTCGTCGATGGCGTCGATGTGCGTGACTGGAACCTTGACGCACTACGCTCACAGGTCTCGACCATCGAGCAAGACATCTTCCTTTTCTCACGCTCGATCTCTGAAAACATCGGCTATGGTTTAGGCCAAAGAGCTACACATGATGCTATCGAGCTAGCCGCCAAAGATGCACAGGCGCACGAGTTCATCAGTAGCTTCAAGGAAGGTTACGAAACAGAAATCGGTGAGCGTGGCGTCACCCTTTCCGGTGGACAACGCCAACGTATCGCCATTGCTCGCGCCCTGCTGACCGACCCGCGTATCCTTATCCTGGATGACTCCACCAGTGCCATTGATAGCGCGACCGAAGACGAGATACAAAAAGCTATTCGGCGTCTTTTGGAAGGACGTACCACGTTGCTCATCACGCATCGGCTTTCGCAAATTCGTTGGGCTGATAACATCCTGGTTGTGCGTCGCGGTGAGATCGTCAATTCGGGTACACACGACGAACTGATGCAACACAGCGAAACCTATCGCCGTATCTTTGCCCCACGCGAACGCGCTGTGGACGTACAACAACGCATCGTACCCGAACCTGCGACATCCGTCGGTGGCGAATAATTTTCCTGGGTCTGATTTATCACACCCTCTTTCCAACGCACAATCTTGGGGAACAAGGAGAAACATTTCATGGGCTTCATTATGGATGGTCTGGATGCCGAGGCATACGACCGAACATACAAAGATAGTCAGCTTGTCAAACGCATTATCCAATACTTCAAACCTAAGACTAGCATTATCGTTTTCTTGACGATATTGATTGTACTCACTTCACTGTTAGATACTGCCTTTCCAATACTGGTTTCGCAGGGCATCGACGCGCTTACCTCGTCGAAGGCGACCCAAACGGCTTTCTTGCTCGTTCTCTTTATCCTGCTATCAGGTGCCCTCTCATGGGTCTGTAACCTGTTTCGTCAATGGTATAGCGCGAAGGCCGTTGGCGATGTAGTATTACAGATACAGACCGATGCATTCGATGCTGTAATGGAACGTGACATGTCATTCTTTGATGAGTTCTCGTCGGGGAAGATTGTAAGTCGAGTAACGTCAGATACCGAGAAATTTGCTACCGTTGTAACGCTCACGTTGAACCTGATTAGCCAGATTTTGCTGTTCTTTCTCGTTGCGATTGTCTTACTTTCAAGAAATGTGACACTAGCACTATTAGCCTTTACGATTGCTCCCGCTATCATCATCGTTGCGCTCGCCTTCCGTCGTATTGCGCGCGTTTCGACACAGCGTTCGCAACGCTCAAGTGGACGTGTTAATGCGAATGTGCAGGAGGTCATTAGCGGCATTACCGTCGCCAAAAACTTTCGACAAGAGCAGAATATGTACGACGCTTTCAAGCAGGTCAATCAACAGGCGTATCAGGTCAATGTGCGTTCTGGTTTCATCTACAATGGCGTCTTTCCCGTTCTGCTCATCATCGCCAATCTTGGTACCACCATCGTCGTCTACTTTGGTGGACAAAGTGTGCTTGGTCATCACATCTCGGCTGGAGATTGGTTTTTGTTTGTGCAAGGTATCGGTCTGCTCTGGTTTCCACTCACAAGCATTGCCTCGTTTTGGAGTCAATTTCAATTAGGCTTAGCTGCAAGCGAACGTATCTTTGCTCTGCTGGATGCGGAGCCACGCGTACATCAAAACGACAATCAACCTGTAGACAAACTTACGGGTAAGATCGAGTTCAAGAATGTCTTCTTTAGCTACGATGACCGTCAGACCGTTCTAGCAGATTTCAATCTGACTATCAACGCTGGTGAAACCATCGCACTAGTGGGACACACGGGTGCGGGCAAATCCAGTCTCGGTCGGCTTGTATCGCGCTTTTATGAGTTTCAGGGAGGGCAATTGCTTATCGACGGGCGTGACATACGCAGTTTTGACCTGATTGCCTATCATCGCTTACTCGGTATTGTGCCACAGGTTCCCTTTCTGTTCTCTGGCACTATCGCGGACAATATCCGTTATGCGCGACCAGAGGCAAGCGATGAAGAGGTCTTGTCCGTCGCAAGTCGTATCGGCAACGGCGATTGGCTAGAGTCGTTGCCCGATGGCGTAGGAACACTCGTCGGCGAAGCTGGAAAAGCTCTTTCAATGGGGCAACGTCAGCTTGTCGCACTGGCCCGTGTGTTGCTACAAAACCCATCCATTATTATTCTTGATGAAGCCACCGCCAGCGTTGACCCATTGACCGAGGCACAGATTCAAGAGGGCCTGGATACTGTCCTGGCGCATCGCACCTCAATCATCATTGCCCATCGTCTCTCGACCATCCGTTATGCCGACCGTATCATCGTTCTCGATAAAGGCCGTATCGTTGAAGAGGGCAGTCACGATGCACTTATGAAACGCGGTGGACACTACGCCCAACTCTACAACACTTACTTCCGCCATCAATCGCCCGACTATCGTCCCGGAGAAGGCTTCGTGCCAGTGCTATTACCTGTCGGTGAAGAGGTGTTGTAACTGTAGTATCGTCGCCTCGGCTTTCAAGAATATTGTACCTTTGACATTTATTTGCGCGATCAGTAGAAACCATGCGTCTTTTTGCTCATCCTCTGCGTGATAATTACAGGTACCAGAAATGAGTATAGAGGGAACCTGGTAGTAGCATACTCACAGAAGAGGAAGGGTCCTTACCATGCAAAAGCGTGTTGGCAATGTACGCTGGGGCATCGCCGTTCTCCTGGCATTAGGCATCATCATCAACTATTTTGACCGTGTAAATCTCTCTGTAGGCGCGAAAGACATTATCAAAGAGTTTCATTTGTCACAAACTCAGTACGGTATCATCCTGTCATCATATCTCTGGTCGTACACTGTACTTCAAATTCCCGTTGGTACCCTGCTTGATAGGTTCGGTGTAAAATGGCTTGTCCGTATCGGAACGGTTATATGGGCCATTGCTAGCTTCTTAACCGCTATTGTCAGCGGCTTTGGCCTCATCATTCTCTCACGTGTTTTGCTGGGAGTGGGCGAGGCACCTGCTTTCCCCGGAGCTTCCAAAGCCACTGGCTACTGGTTTCCTGTCAAAGAGCGTGGTCTGGCAACCTCTTCATTTGATGCCGCCGCCAAATTTGCAAGTGCGCTTGGTTTGCCCATTGTCGCAATCGCGGTTGCGGCAGGAGGTTGGCGTGCCGCCTTTATCATGACTGGTATCCTAAGTGTCATCTACGCGGCCATATTCTTTTTGTTTTATCGTGATCCACGCAAATCCAAACGCTTATCGGAGCCAGAGCGCAACTACATTACGGAAGGTGGCGCGCAACAAGAGGGTGCGGTCCCAACCAATACGGTGTCAAACCTTGGTTTCCTACTGCGACAACGCAAGGTGTGGGGCTTGACGCTCGGCTTTACCGCCTACAACTATTCGTTCAACCTGTTCCTGGTCTGGCTCCCCAGCTACCTGCAACTACACTTACATGTATCGGTCTTGAATAGCGGCCTGTACCTCGTTATTCCGTGGCTGGTCGCAACCATTGCCGATATCGCCATCGGCGGTATTCTTGTTGACCGCTTAATTGCACGCGGCTTTGACTCGACCAGAGTACGTAAGGTACTTGTGACAATTGGTTTGCTGTTAGGTATTGCTGCCGTTGGCGCGTCGTTTACCACTAACGTGAATGTGGCTATTATCTGGATCACAATCTCGCTTGCTGGTCTTGCGTTTGCGGCCCCAATCGCTTGGAGTATCCCTTCCTTGATTGCTCCCAAAGGCACCGTTGGAACCGTTGGAAGTATCATGAATTGTGCAGGCAACCTTGCTGGCATCATCGCCCCAATTCTAGCTGGCTATGTCGCCGACACCATTGGTATCGCCACCAACTTCATTATCACAGGTGCCATTCTGCTCGCAGGTATCGCCTGTTTCCTTTTCCTGCTCGGCAAAATCGAACAAATCGAGGTTCCCCCATCGCAGGAGAGCGGCATTACAGACACAAAACCGGGAACATCCGTAGCCTAAATGAAATGTGGTGTGATTATTGGTGTGTCCGCTTGTTGAGAGGGACCCGATTATTGGTGCATCCACCAAATGTACCAAGTCTCGGTAGGGGCAGCAATTCATTGCGCCCGACCGCAGCAGCGAAGCGAGGTGCGGTCTCTCTGGGTGAATAGAGAGACTGGATATTGCTCTGCTCGTCCAGGGGCGCAATGAATTGCTGCCCCTACCGAGAATAGCTTGCCCTTCATATTTCCTGGATGCACCAATTATGCTATTTGAGAAATTACTTGGGCACTATGGACCTACGGACGCCCACGTTCTTTCGTTCCTTTTCATCATCGGCCCCTACACATATCCTGTTTAACTTGTTAAATCGCATTATCGCATCCGTTGCACAAGCGAAGCAATATGCGGTCTTTATGATGTACTGGATGCGCCAATGATGCACTTATGTTACTATAGCGAATAGATGTGCAGTTTGCCTGCGCCCGTTCCGATGACGACATAATTACCATATACTGCTGGCCCTATGTTCACGATATCGGCGGCCTGTGAGCCACGTGGAGGTGTGCCTAGATCGTTAGCTTGCCACAGTATTTGCCCCGTTAAACTATTAAAGGCATACAATGCCGCCTCGTTTGTCGTGACAAAGATGACTCCGTTGACAAGTGCAGGTGAACTCAGCGCAACCTCACGTGGATTGGCGTACATGGGTTGGCCGGAGATGTTGTACCGCTTGATTCCATCGCTCCCAACAATGGTAGGCCATGCATCGTGTAATGTTTCCCAGTCAAGCGCACGTATAAATGGTGTGGTGTGCGTATCAATGCTGGTGTGTTGCGGGTCTTGCCAGCCGCCAAGACCTACAAAGATGCGTCCCTGTCCCACATCCACAGCTGCTGTACTATACACACCTGCATGATTTTCAGTCAGGTCTGGCGTATGCACATCTACTGTAGACACGGGTCGGCTACCATCGCCTGGAAAACCGTCGCCTCCGATTTTCGGTAGCAGTTGACGCCGCTTCACACATTGCATTGTGTCGGCGTCGAGCAAAAAGAACGAACCATTTTTACAGCCAATCGCTACCAATTCCTTGCCATTTTGCGTGAATAGGGTTGGGCCAGGAGGCACATCGGCGTCGAGGTCATCGGACCGATAGCTATCGGCTTGCACTTGTTGAAAGAACCCCTTGAATGTACCTGTGTTGGCATCGAGAGATAGGACGCCACACGAGTAGCGGTCTCGTGGCAACGGACCATCGGGGTCTGCATTGCCTGTTCCTACATAAATACGGTGCAGTTTTTGGCTGTACGCACACGATGACCAGACGGAGGCACCTTTAGAGGGTGGATCTGTTGTAGCGTGAATATAGCCGTGTGGGACAGTACCGCTTACCGCCGACTTTGGCAAAACATTGGGACTGTTCTCCGCGCTACCCGCGAACTTGTTGGTACAAAACACCCAAAGTACATGTCCTGTCGCGGCATCAATACAATAGACAAAGCCAAAGGCGACAATATCATCTTCGCCGAGACCTGTACCCACGTACACCTTGCCATTCACCACTAGTGGCGAGGTCCAGCACGCGGCTGTGGGACGACTCATTGGTTGATTGTGCGCGAGGTCAACATTACGCAGGTCCGTCGCCCATACCTGATGCATCGTTGTGGCATCGACACAGTATATTTTTCCATCCAACGACGATGTATAAATCTTACCATTCACAACTGCTGGCGTCGCTCCAATACCAGACGCCCAGACGCCACCGCCAGCGAATGGAACATGAAAAGTTCCGTTGATTGCTCCTGTTGCAAGGTCAACTTTATATAATGTGCCCCCACTTTTGTCGCTTTTCGTACCCACATATATCTTCCCTTGAACAATGGCTGGTACCGAGATAATAGGGTTATCGAGCACAATTTTGTGCCGACTGACCAGTGTATGTGCAGTCAAGGGAGTGATATTGCTATGACCAGCCGCATTGCCATCGTGTCGCTCGTTGGCGTGATACATCCACCAGTCATTAGAAGGTGTGTTTCCTGCGTCAATATTGTCTACAGCCACAATTGTTTCCTTTCAATGGTATGGATGCGATCCAAATTCCCTATCGGCCCCCTACAGAACAGACGTTTTCGTGGTGGATATTTTACGTATGTATCTTAGTGTGGCAACCACAGTGTTATCGCGTACTCGATATGCCAAAGGGTGAGGCCAAGCGTGGCGAGAGCTATACAGATATGGAGTATGCGCCAGTAGCGGATGATGTAACGGAAGAATTGTTCGCGCTGTAACGCTTGTTGTACATCCTCGATGGCGGCTATCTGCGCCTGTGCGCCTGGAATGAGGGCACCGGGTTGGGCGAGCGCACTCTTTCTATCTGGTACAAAGCGATAGTGCTGCTCATTGCGGCTCAACTCCTGTGGCGTTTCCTCTAACGAAATATAGGCGAGGTCCCATGAAGTAGAGCCATTTCCAAGCGTACTGGTCGTACCTTGTTTCCCATTACGTACCGTATTGAAAGGGAGTCCTTGCGGAGCGTTTGTATTAAGAGGTTGAACCTCTTGTGCGTTGTAGACAACGATATCCTGTAGCTTTTGCGAGATGGTGGCGATACGGTCATCTCCCTGAGTCGTCAAGGCTTTTTGCACCTCGCGTGTGATGAGGCGCGGCATAAAGTGATCAAGAGTACGCCCAATAAAACCACTAATAACCATGGCAATCATGCCGTATAAAGCAAATGTGCCTGTGCGCGGATTAAAATTGCCGAACGAATGCAGAAAGAGCAGTACCAGCGCCATGACCGCGAAGGCGATATGCCACTGCAAGGACGCGTTGAGTTTCCCAATTGCGCGTTTACGTGAGCGTCGTCGCAAGGTGTATAAGATGCCAGCAAAGGCAAAACAGAGCGTACCAGCAATTGCGAAGGCAAGTCCAACAACACTATCGGGATAAGGATCACTTCCGTAGCGACTGTACCAGATATACACGCCTACCCCGACTGCTATGACAAACATGGCTACAAGTCCGCTTTGTACACGTGCCGCCGTCAGGTACGAAAAAAACCACGGATAGCCTTTTTCATCCTTCTTGTCATTGCTTTCGGTATCGAACTGTTCAAACGAGTCCATACGCTATTGCTCCTGTCCTGATTGAAGCAGTCGTACCTTGAGCCACATCATCATAGCATCGCGGTGCAGACCAACAGGACAGGGGGCAACGCATGCGCCACATTGATAACAAGAGCGTGTGAATCGTGCCACTGCTGGCGAAATTTGTCCTGACACCGTTTCTCGGTTGAGTACATCAATTGTGATCGGCTCGGCTATCGCAGGGCAGGCAATCAAGCATTCATTACAACCGATACAGGCATGTATTTCTTGAACTACCTGTGGGCCTGTTTTGTGTAAGAGTGCGGACTTGAACATCTAATGTCCCTTCTTATGTTGCTCTTTATTGCTATATGACCACAACTTACCAGAAGATTGGCGCGTCGTTGGTTTCGGTGGTAAAGGAGCCTCAATCGGTTGTGGCTCGTTGGCATAAGCCCAGAGTTTTCCTGACTTCATGCGTTTCTCGTTCATGGAGGCAAGTGTTGAGTCAACCACATGTCCATGTAGTGAGGGGAGATTGCCCGTAAAGGGACTCATCTCTTCCTCTATCGCATCAGGCGTTTGTTGGAACCTGGCCTGTTGCAACGGTTCTGTTTGTCGTGGTACGTATGGATACTGCTGCTTCAACTTGTCGGTGTCGCGCTCAACAAGAGGCAATGGGTCGGTTTGCACGATAAATGGGTCTGCTTGTGACGATGGTAATATACGTGTAGCCTGACTCTTCCCAGGAATACGTGTAGGTTGACGTTGGACCGTATTGCCTGTTGCGAGTGCTGCGGGAAGGGTAGGAAGAGCCTTTGTTGTTAGCAGACCATGTGCGTTGAGCGCATGCTGCTGTGAAAGATACTTGCGAGCATCAAACGTGCCTTTAAGCAATGCTTTTGTAATGGAGTGTACCGGGTGCCCTTCATCAATGATGCGCTTGATAGCAAGACTATCAGGTTGCCTTGTTCCAAGCGAGAGGTAGCCAACGAGTCGATCATCCACAATTGCCATACGCCTATACCCACCCTGACTTGTATCAGTGAGTGTTGTCACCTTATCATGCAAATTAAGCGGATCACCAACGGTGAGCATCGAAAGTTCGCCCAAATGCGTTGCGTGCCACTGTACCCCAAACGGTTCGCTTGCCAACTCTTCATGTCCGGTCATTATCGCTGCGACGGTACGCCCTTGCGAAACGGCTGCATACCATTGTGCTCGCGTCTCATATGTGCCTGTCAAAGGATTTTTGAGGGCCGCAACATCGCCTGCCGCATAGATATCGCGTACACTTGTATGAAGCTGGTCATCAACAAGAATACCACGCCTCTGGCGCATGGGAAGGGTGCAACGTTGCGCTAATGTCATGACCGGTTGTGTACCTGTACACGAAAGAACCAATTGGCAGGGAATCATCTCTTGGTGATTGGTAATGACACCGACCACGCCTCCAATCCTTCCTACGATACCCACGACCTCAGTTTCCGTAGAGACCGTCACACCTGCATGTTGAACACGCGATAGCACCATTTTCGATGCAGGGTCATCGAGAATACGTGGCATAAAAGTCTCACTACGAATGAGCCAATTGACACGAATACCCCAATGCACCAGACTCATAACCGTCTCGATAGCGTGCGCTCCACCACCAATAACGACCGCATCGCTGACTTCAGAGAGACGCCGCCGCAAGTTGAGATAGTCTTGCAAGCGATGCAACGTCATAACGCCATCAAAGTTGTGTCCAGGTAAGTCTTCCGCTAGTCCTGTTGGAGTACTACCTGTTGCCAGTAAGAGCGAATCATAGCCAAAGCCACGACCCCCATTCAGCATGATATATTTACTTTGTGCGTGAATCTCCTCAACGTGTGCCGTTACAACATGAATACGCTCGGACCGTTCGGTTCCGGCTGGGTACGCGAGCAACTGCTCACGCGCCAATTTTCCTACCGCGAATTGTTTCAACGCAGGGGTATTAATCGTGGGATGGATTTGATCCGTGATAATAGCGATGCTCTTCTCTGGTGCAAGACTTCGCGCCTCTAGTGCCGCCGTCAAGCCAGCAATACCATTGCCAACAATGACGATATCCGCTTGTTCCAGATATGGTCGTTGTATTGAAAGTCTCCTATCATTTTTATCTATCACGGCATTCCTCTTGTTCTCAAAAAATTATGTATGTGTATCTGTACGGGTCTTATGTATCACATCTTCTACGAATGTGGAACGAGGTGTATGCATCAGACCCATACAGGATATGGTCGTATTCTAGGCGTGGACCGGGCTAGTCCACGTCTAGCGCGAGAAAAATATTATGTGCCTCTTCCACGTAGTACACATCTGTGTGCGCTTTCTCAGATATATGACGCTTCATATGACCAAGTGCTTCTTTACATCGATCTGAGCATTGGAAACTTACTTGATGTCCGTTGGAGGTCTCCAAGATAAAGCTCATATCGGTGCGGATCGCCATAATCCTACCTGCATCGTGCTCAGTCATCTCGCTATGCGTCATGTTCGGTCCCACAAGGACCACGCTTCCTATGGCTATCAGGGCAAAACACCCAATCAAAAGAAGCACAAAAACGGCTGCGGTTAAGCGGGGAAAGGTCATATGTGCTACAATCCTACCAGTCTGTTCATTTACATACCTCTATGAATATGCCAGAATGTAACTCCACTTCGTGAAACTACAGTCCTGATATACCATCAGCTAACATATATGCTATTGTATATCAATATGTTTCTATAATCCCGACGTTTCGCGGAAACTAGCCTAAATGTCTTATGAAAAAGGATGAGCAAGCCATTTCGTTAACATGTAGCATGATGCGAGGAATTGGCGACAAATTCTTAAAAATCTGCCAAAGGCTGGTTTTCATATATACAGAGGAGGAGTACAATTCACCTGTAGTTTATTACGTGGTGTGAAAATGTTGTTTCTTCGAGAGTTCTTACAAAAAGCTGAACACTGTTTGATGGCTTGAGCGGATACAGCATCCCGTAAGGAATTGTGTACTCCCAATTGACAGGAATCGTGACTAGCGAGGGGTGGACATCTTTCCATCCGTCTAACGTCAGCAGAACTGCACCACTTTCTTCACATCGGTTGAACACATCAATAGTATAGTGCTGGGGCACGTCCTTCACCTGGATTTCCGGGTGTTCCGTTTCTACATATCCTCGTATTTCGTCAACGAGCGGGCTGGCACCCGGTTTTAGCATGACTAACCGCTCTCCATAGAAATCGGTCACCGAAAGCATTTCCTTCCTGGCGAATGGATGTTCCCTTGCTACTGCGACACAGAAGCGATACTCCCCCAACTTGAGAGCATGAAAAGAGCCGAACCCGTTCGTGCTCTCATACGCCCCAACCATAACATCGAAATCCTTGCCAATCGTTCGATAGACCGTGGGCCAAGATGCAACATCATCAAAGGGAACAATCTGCATTTTGAACTGGGGAGAGGGAGTGCTGATGGTGTTCCAGACATCTAAGAGGACGTGACATGGGTTCAGCAATGACGTTCCAATACGTATCGTATGCGGGTTTTTGTTGGCAGCTTGCTGCGCTCGTACAATGGCTTTTTCTGAATACTGCATCAGAAACTTTGCATCATGATAAAAAGAAATTCCAGCATCGGTGGCTCTGATCCCATGATTTGTGCGTATTAAAAGTTGCACACCAACGCGCGCTTCTAATCCATTCATTTGTTTCATCAGCGCAGTTGAGGAAAGATATAATTTCTCGGCGGCCTTTGAAAAGCTCCCAGCATCGATGACTTCTATGAACGCCTGTAATACGTCATTGACCATAAACTTTCTCCCTTCTGCGTCAACCCCAGGTTTATACCACTCTAACTTTTTTCTTCTTCCCTGTCAAGCGAGTGGAGAGTATACTTACCCTGTAGAGAGCGATCCACCACCAGAGATGGAGGTTGCCATTGAACCACGGGCATCACCGTAGAATAAAGCAAAAGTTCTATGGCACGTCGTACCTTTTCGCTAAAAAAAACACCAAAAGGCTACTTGCTTAGCAGACTACTAGCGGACAAGTTTCTTGTTCAAGAGAAAGAGAATTTCTTCTTATGGATATTCAGGATAAAGTCGTTATCATTACTGGTGCATCCGAAGGCATTGGCCTGGCTACCGCGCGTCTCTTTGCGAAGGCTGGAGCAAAGGTCGCGCTTGCGGCACGCTCGGCAGATACCCTTACTACCATTGTCAATGAACTTCGTGAGCAACATCATGAGGCTATCGCGGTTCCCACCGATATGCGTAGCAAGGATGCAATTGGGGCTATGGTAGACAGCGTTTTTCAGCAGTATGGACGAATTGATATTCTCATCAATAATGCAGGACAATCCGTGCGTGGCAACGTTGCTGATGTAGATATCGACCAGTTCCGCCAGATTTTTGAACTCAATGTGCTTGGCCCCGTGGAAGCGATGCAGGCTCTGATCCCAAAGATGCGTCAAAGCGGCGGAGGTCTGATCATCAACGTGAGTTCGTCGGTTACAAAAATGCATCTGCCCTCCATTAGTGCATACGCCGCTACAAAGGCTGCCCTCAATATGATCTCTGATACTGCACGAGAGGAGTTAGCTTCAGAGAATATTCGCATCACAACGATGTTTCCTAGTCGAACGGCAACGAATTTCGGCAAAAATAGCTTAGCAACTTCAAATACAAATCACCAGGGGCCGCGCCCATCACAAGGTGGATCGGAACCCGATAGTGCTGAAGCTGTGGCTGAGAAGATTCTCGAAGCGGCACGCAATGAGCCGCACGATCAATACATGGATCGTTAAGCGATCTTCAATACAACACGTATCATCGCATTCATTGCAACACCATTCGGTTTCCAGTCCACCGCCGCTGAGGTCTCCGAGGGCATTGACTTGTTCAGCAAGCGGATGATCGTCACAAGACAACATCAGGTATCGGGGTAGGATATGAGTCATCTCAAATTCGGGATGACTCATGTCTGTTGCCAACCTTTATTGAAGACGTTTTACAAGCCGTTCGGCTAGCGCGAACGAGTAGTTTTGTCCGCGATCATGTGGGTAGATTTGGAACATGTTCGCTAACCATAGACCATCAAGCGGTGTTTCGAGCGGAGGAATATGCTCTTTATAGTCTGTTGTAACAATAGGCTGTGCAAATGGAGCTTTGAAAAGCCAGCTTTCCTGTACATCCTCTGGCTTAAAGGATGGAACAAGACGTTGCAGGTGTGGTAAGAACGCGGCAAGAACCTCTTCTTTGCTTTGTGTGAACAAGGGATCGTCCATCGGTCGATAGTTACCAAGGTACAGCAGGTGTTTCCCATCATACTCGCTGGGAGAGCGAAAATTTGTGTGTTCAAACAAGCCTGTGAAAGGATAGCCGCTATCACAGATATTTATCCAGTAGCTATCCGTTAGCTGGTGGTCAAGGGCAAGTACGAGACAGTGTGCCCCATATGCCTGTCCCCAATCATATTTTGCGCGATACTCCGTGGGTAAGGCTGGAATGAGACGGCAAGAGAGTCGTGTTGGCAGAGTTGAGATAACGCGATCAAATGTCCATGTACCATTATTAGCTTGTACACGCCATTGTGTTTCGCTTTGAGCATCGGCTGCGACCTGCTCCACCTGTTCGACGCGTGTATTGAGCAGCACCTTGCCGCCTTGCTGCGTTATACGCTCTACAAGACGTTCATAGACATGCTGAAAACCACCACGTACATAGCCGAGACGTGTTGTGCGATCATGAATACGTGCCCAAAACCACGGTAGCGCAATTTCATTCTTTGTTGCACCAAACTTACCAACAAAGAGCGGTTCAAAGAGCATACCATAGGGTCGTTTTCCCATCCAACGTCGCAGCCATGCGTCGGCAGTTTTGCCCTCTAACCATGCTGGTGGAACAACCTTAAGAAACGCGAGGACAGCGGCGACACGTATCCGTTCATCAATACGTAAAGGCTTGAAGCGAAGTAATGACAGTGGAGAGTCTAATTGTTCCGTCTTACCGTGTATAAGACACACTGAGCGAGGTCGTAGCCACTCAAGACGGTCGCTCAGACCCAATTCTTCTATTGCCTGTATTACTGTAGTATCTGAACGAAACAGGTGATGGTAAAATTTCTCCAACCACATCTGCTCATCATTGCTGACATGAAACCCTGACGCGAGGCCGCCAGCAATAGGTTCCTGTTCAAAAACCATCACCGCGTGTCCTGCTTGTGTTAGACGATACGCCGTCATCAATCCCAACGCACCACCACCAAGAATAGCATAATTCATTACTCTAAATCCTTACCCGTATTGTTTTTTCCCATTCTAACATAACTGAACAACCTGGACGACACAATTCTATTGTTTTTTCCCATAACGGTGGCATAATAAAGAGAAACACGTACTTTTGCTTATTAAAGGACACCATGACTCTATCTCTACCACAATATGTACGTATCCTTACCTGTCCCATATGCCAGACGCATTTTACGCAGGTGGGGAACACACTTAAATGCGAGAAGGCCCATACATTCGATATCGCCAAAGAGGGCTATAGTAATCTACTCACGAAAAAGCTGCCTGATAGCATGGGCGACACAAAAGAGATGCTTATTGCACGTCGGGCTTTTCTGGAACAAGGGCACTATCAACCGCTTGTCACCGCCATCAATACACAGCTTTGCAAGTATTTGGATGCTGATGTAGAGAATGGTTTACCGTATATCAATCTGCTTGACGCCGGGTGTGGCGAAGGCTATTACCTTGGTCAAATACAACGTGTGCTTGATGGACGCTTTCCTGGTACACACATAAGCTATATTGGGGTAGATATCGCCAAGGATGCGATGCGTATGGCGGCGAAACGCTATAAAACGATACATTTTCTCGTCGCTAATCTCAAAGAACGGCTTGTCTTTGCCAACGACTCGCTACATATACTGCTTAACATTTTCGCGCCGCGCAACGTCGAGGAGTTTGCACGTGTGCTTACCCTTGGTGGCATTGCGCTCGTTGTCATTCCCGCACCACAGCATTTACAGCAACTACGGAAGCGACTAGGGCTGCTGAGTATTGAAGAGCACAAGCAAGAGCACGTCATCGAGCAATTTATGCCATATTTTACGTATGTTGGAGCAACTTCAGTTAATGCAATGCTGCATCTTAACACACAAGAAATCGCGCAAGCCGTGATGATGACGCCCAACTACTGGCATATGTCCGACGAAATAAAGGGCGTGATGGTGACAATGAACGAGATAGAGACCGAGATAGCGTTTACCTGTCTCATGTTTCGGAAGGATAGCAATGGAGAAATACACTAAAATGATATGACTGCCCTACTTCATTATACTGACAAAAAGCTAATTTACCTTGCAATTGAATACAGGTAATAGAGATGTTGTAAGCACATCGTTTTCGTTAAGTGTCCTATCAAGTTTTAGTACAGCGTTTTCGTGTTGATAGACCTCTGTGACACGCTCTTGCCAATTGACAATCCAATAATCTTCGGCATCACGACGAGAGTACAATTTGCGTTTAAACTCACGGTCGCGTCGAATATCTATCGACCCTGGGGAAAGTGTTTCAATGACAAGTTCAGGACAAGAATGAAACTTCCCATCTGGTTGAATTGCTGTTGCGAATCGTTTGTGGCTAATCCAAATGACATCTGGTACTACATCGTCATCATCTGCAAAAACCAGACCAGATTCGCCTATTGCCTCTCCCAAACCCGTTTCTATGCTCCACATATTGAGAAAGGTCACAAGACGAGAACACACAATCTGGTGTTGTATATCTGGTTGTTTTGATACGTACAACTCTCCATCAACAAACTCATATCGCTTCCCACTGTCCGGTAAAAGCTCAAGGTCACTCGATGTCCAGCGCAGTGTGTTCATTATTCAATTTCTCTATACTCGTAGATAACACACTTCATAAATGTTTGCTCCTGATCTTTATATTTGGTTTCCACTTGTCTAGGAGTGGCTCATGAGCTGTATCCTGAGCGGCAAGTTGCCCTTTTATATCAAGATAGAAAAAACATGTATTACGATTAGTATAGCATGTAAACAAGGTATCAAAGTCATGATATGAGAGATTTGAATTCCTAACAAAAAGCTGTCTTACTCTTGACAAATATGGTATATTAAAAGTGTCCTGTTGGACGTGATGCCGATGTAGCTCAGTGGTAGAGCAGCGGTTTTGTAAACCGCTGGTCAGGAGTTCGAATCTCCTCATCGGCTTTTTATCGTGTCTTGAAAGCGTGTCAAATTAAGCTACAGGCCAGTTGACACGCTTTTTCTTGTAAACACTAAAGGTAACTTATGCCAGTTGAGAGCATAAGGTATCTTTAGCTTTTTGGCTTAGTAGGTAGCCCTACACCTGCTAAACCGTCATTATCATCCGCATCTTATATTCTTAATACTTTATTCATATTGCTCATTGCGTCTTTTTACATAGTCTGAGCAACTATTGTACCCTTTGGATGTATGCCTTAAATGCCAGGACACGAAGCGATACGGAGCAGACCTCATATCAGGATTGACGAAAGTCTTTATGCAGTTTGCAAATGAGGAAATTGAAATTAACAAAGTATGGTCAAAATCTAGTGCAGTCCAGATATCTAGGCTTTACCGAGCTAGGATACATCAACAATGAACAAATTGGTTTTGTCCTTGACTTTGATTCTGAGAAGGCAGAGAAGCCACTCGTAAAGAGGTTTTTACAGAGGAATTGCGACACGCTTGAAGAAGCTAAAGAGTTTTAGAAAAAGTTACGTGGTAAAAAGCAACTTTGTAAAGTCTCCTGACTTAAATCTATTCAAGGCGAATGAAGCCGCCTGTAGAGCTAAATGAGGTAAGATTAAGGCTTAAAATTCTTAGTGTTAGAAACTTGAGCAAATATGATATACTGGATATAACGTATTCAGTAGATTAAATGCTAAGAATAAAGCACGGAAGGAGGGCGTTATGACCGAACAACTTAAACATGCATTTGAACGAGCACAACAGTTGCCTGATGTCTCTCAAATTGCTTTGGCAGAACGTATCTTGGAAGAAATTGAAGAACAGGAATGGAACGAGATCATTAGCAAACTTCACGTGCAGCGGAAGATGCTTGCGCTGGCAGATGAAGCGTGGAAGGAGCACGAAGCTGGTGAAACTGAAGAGGGAGGCTTTGCTATCTCGTGAGATCCTTCCGCAGTAAGCAGTTTCATCAGATGTATGCACGACTTCCCCATCTGTTAAAAAACAAGCAGATGCGGCCTATCAGCTTTTTAGAACAAATCCATATCACCCAAGCCTGCACTTCAAACAAATTCGCTCAGACGCTCCTGTATACTCCGCTCGTGTTGGGATAGGGTATCGTGCATTAGGCATTTGGAGAGGTGATACTATTGTATGGTATTGGATAGGAAGTCACGCTGACTATGATAAACAGTACTAGAGGACTTCAAAATTCTTTTATAGCCTTACAACAACTAGGAAAATTTTGGAGGGAAATTAGGGTACAACAGGAGATAAAATAAGTCCTAGTCAAGCGTGAAAAGAGTTAGAAAAGACAATCAAAAACAAACTATTACAATTCCCTCATCGGCTTATAGTACATAGTTTTCAGCCATAAACTCCCTTTTGAAGTATCCTCTACGGCTAATAATTACTCCTTCTACCCATCTCCAAATACATTTTAACGAGCTAGCTTATCTTCCTCAATCTCGTATTAAGCAAATATTAATCTAAATCCAATACAAATACGAGACTAGCTTATCCATTAGAACGTATTAGTAAGTGTTACATATATGTGTGGGGTTTTCGTATTCAGCTACTTGGAGTGTGTATACATGATACAGCAACAAAATGAACAACAATCCGTTATGGATAAAAATAAACGTATTATTCTTGTTATTGAAGATGACGACAGTATTGGAACATTTCTTGTCGAGGCAATTTCTCAAGAGACACCATATAAAGCAATGTTAGTGACCGATGGTTTCCAGGCATTACAACTTGTGCATACTATAAAACCGTGCCTCGTCATTACTGATTATCGCTTACCAAATATGAACGGTCTTGAACTCTATGATACGCTCAAATCTATGCACGTACTACAGGACACACCAGCAATCCTTATGAGCGCACATCTACCCGTGCAAGAGGTACAGAAACGTAATCTCGTCAGCTTGAATAAACCCTTTGAGCTGGACGACTTGCTCAACACCGTTGAGCGTTTGCTTGCAGCATAAAGGTAGGGACCGATTGATCGCGTCCTCGTTGGCAACCCACCGCCGACGAGGACGCGATCAATCGGTCCCTACTAGACTGTCAAATAAGCTTTGACGGTCTACTATCAGTATTATTTTGTACGCAGCTCCTGCAGAGTTGCCAAGCGTGTACGAGCGATATCGCTTTCGGGTGCAACTTTGGCGAGGTTGCGATAGACGCGGCTGGCTTGCTCATACTCACCAACGGATTGATAGGTCTGTCCTAGCAAGTCGTAAGCTTCATAATTGGCTCGGTCGATTGTGATCAACTGTTGTAATGCTGCCACCGACTCCTTCACTTGTTGTGTATCAAAGTAGTGACGTGCGATAATCACTTGATATTTCGCAGCATCCTTTGAATACGAGGGATCAACCGTGCGCGAGAGTTGGAGACAGAAACTGACGACCTCACGCAGCAACTCCATCGAGTTGGGGTTGAGTTCTACCGCACGGCGCAAGTTTGCTAGTGCTTCCTCGTTGTTGCCAATCTCAGCATAGATGTTGCCGATCCGTTGTAGTGCATCGGCGGCTTGCTCGTGCTGACCGTTTCGTAAATAGATGTCCGCGAGGAGACGTAATTCCGCGATTCCTTCTTCAAGATGTCCACGTGTGACATAGATATCTGCAAGTTCAGCGTGTGCGCGTGGATCCTGTGGTGCGAGGCGTACCATCTCATTAAGGACACCCAAGGCATTATCTGTTTGACGGTTGTTGCGATAGTGCTTCACAAGATCAGTATATTCCTGCAAGGCACCAGGAACATCACCTTGACGCACAGAAATTTCCGCGAGTGCTGGTGCTACCTCATCCTGTCCAGGACGCGCCTGACGTATCTGACGTAAAACAGCTTCTTTCTGATCAAAACGTCCTGTGCGCTCATACGCTTTTGCCAGCATTAGAGATATCTCAACCTCTGGTGCCTGATGTTCCTCGCCAGCTTCGCGTGGACGTGCGGCCCAGATACCTGGGTCAATCGCGCTCGGTGAACGGCGCACATTCTGCAATGCTTGTTCAAGCTGTTGAATAGCAGCCTCTGGCTTGCCCTGAGCAAGGAAACAGTAGGCAGCACTCGTGCGAGCTAATACCTCTACCACGCTATCGCGCATCGCTTGTGTGTAAGCGTCGATAGCCTTATCATAACTACCTGCTTGCTGGTGAATCTGCCCAAGCGAATAGACGACATCGGCATTGTTAGGATGCATGTCTGCCGCTTGTATATACTCACGAGCGACGATATCATAATGCTTTTGGCCTTCACCACGCAGTTGCCAACATACACGCGACAACACTTCCAGGATTGTTGAGCGTGACGTACCAGGAGTAATCGTCATGGAGACATGCCAACGAACTAGTGCAGTCAGGTTGCGTGGATCAATTTGAAGCACTCGCTGATATTCCGTCACAGCTTGCTGTGTACGTCCAAGTTTCTGTAATGCGAGTGCATAATTTAAGCGCGTAGGCACGCTGGTTGGACTTTCCTGCAACGCCTGTTCGAGTTCCGTGAGTGCGCGGTCCATATAGCCGAGGCGCAGGTAGGATTCTGCCGCCTGTGTGCGTTCACGTAACAGGTCTTCTTTGTTACCATGAGCGGCCAACAGGTTGATTAAGCGCATACGATAGGTGAGATTGTTTGGCTCTAATTGCAAGATGCGACGGTAGGTTGCAATAGCATCCTCAGTACGTCCATTAACAATGTACGTATCGACGAGGATAGCATACTTTGTAATGGCTTGCTCAATCTTGCCTTGACGTACATAGATTTCGCACAATACCTGATGTACATCAAGGTATTGTGGTGCCATGTCGATCACCCGAAGACACTCTTCGGTCGCAGAATTCAGCAATCCATGATTGATATACTTTTGGATATCTTGCATTGAGCGCACAACCAGCAGTCGAATGTTTTCTGGCAACGACGCGGTACTGGTTAAGACGGTTTCAGCTACATGTTTTAGCTCCTCGTCCTGCGAACTGAAGCCTGCCATCTGATTGAGCAGGTCTTCCACCCCCCGACGTGGCTGCTGTTTTGGCTCCGCCAGTGTTGCTTCTGTGAATGTCGGGATAGGTGATGCTGGTGGTGGCTCCATAGGTGGTACTTGTGGTGCTGGCGCGGGAACGACAGGCATGGGTGCCACGATTGGCTCTTGCCAAACAGACATAACTGGAACCGATGGTGCTGGAATGGGTGTTGGCGTCGGTGGTATAACTGGCTGCTGTACCATAGGTGCTACTGGAGCAGGTGGTGCTAGTTGTTCTGGTGGTAATGCACGTGTCGCGTTGACTGCTGGCTTCGCATCCTCAGTCAACCAGGAGGGCGATGCTGGTGGTGGCTCCATTGGAGTAACATTGTTGGTAAGCGGTGCCGATGGTGGTTTCGGCATTGCTACATCTGAGATACGTTGCTCCATCGTTGGCATCTCTGTAACCGATGGCGGTATAGGCTGCGGATTCTGTTGTTGCTGTACAGGTGTATTTGTGACCTGTGCTTTATCAGCTTCACTGAGAATGCCCGTCAACCAGTCCGGAAGCTCACCAACCGCATTGCTGGGATTAGACGTTGGTACCATTTGTGTCGGGGGAGCAGGTGGTATCTGTTGTTGTGGTTGCTGCATCGTTGGCTGACTCACCTGCCCCATGTTAAATGACAGCGTTGCCGCGTCGGAGAGCGGTTGTTGCATCGTCTGCTCTGGCATTGCGTGGCCTTGATTTCCTTGTGGACCAGCCGGACGTGTCTGTGGAGCAGGTTGTGGCGCATTCTGCATTTGTTGTAGCATGAACTCAACCTGTGCAACCTTATCGCTCCAACCTCTGCTGCGTAAGAAGCCGAGTAGCGCATTGTATACAGTAAGAGCTTGTTCTTGCTCACCAAGCATCCGATGTGATTCGGCTGCTTCCTGGCAGAGTTGTACCAATTGATCGGATTCTTCTACGGTAAGCGCATCCAGGTTGACGCGATCAACAGCTTCATCAAAATGTACGGCCGCGGTACGTAAATCGCCTTTTGCGCGGTAGCATTGTCCAAGTGCATAATAACAAGAGAGAGCATAGTCGGGATCGTTTAGCAACAGTTGGAACTGGCGAATTGCGTCTTCCCAACGTTGTTGCTCTTGATAGAGCCAACCGAGAAAATAACGTGCATCTGGACGATCAATGCCGCTCTCCATAATTTGCTCGCAGAGGTCGATAGCATCATTGAAACGCCCCTGGGCTTGAAATGTTTGTGCTTGCTTTAGCACGCTTGTAACCTGGCTAGCGATGATGCGTTTGCGACCATTCGGGTTTTGTCCACTCATGTTTCCATTGCCCCCCGCCATCGCAGGAGGTGCTCCTGCGTAATTCGCTCCGCCATAGTTGCCTGCGTTACCCATATTACCCATGATGCCAGTATTCCCTCCGCTAATATTTCCCGTTGTAGTTGGCTCAGCTTGTGACTGACCAGAACTATCGGTGAATGCCAATGGACCAGATGGTGGTGTATATGCTTGTGTCGGAAATGCCGCTCCCTGTACTTCAGAGGCAACACCCTGTCTTCCTACTATTTGTGCGATGAGTTGTTGTGCTTGCACATTATTTGCATCTGCACGCATTACCTCTTCGCATTGCATTCGTGCTAGCCCGCGCTCATTACGTGCAAGATAGCCTTGCGCGGCTGCTAGCCGTTCTTGTATCATCAAGGTGATATCTTTTTTTTCAAAATAATAACTTGCGAGTCGCTCATGCGGCTCTGGATGGTCCGGGGCTAGTTGCACTGTCTTTTGCCAAGCGGCCTCAGCACGTGCTCCTTGACCTGCCTGTGAATACAGGTCGGCCAGCAGCAGGTACGCTCTATATGCGTCATTGCGCCGCCCAAGAATGCCATACAGTTCCGCTGTCTTACTTAAGGCAATGACATTACTTGAGTCACGCTTGAGAATATGTTCATACTCATCAAGTGCTTGCTGCCACTGCTTGGTTTGCATATAGCAAAAACCTAGACCGCCACGCGCAGTCGCATCATCAGGAAACTCTGCCAGTGCTCGCTGATACTCTTGTGCTGCCTCCGTCCATTGACTATCCCAACGGAAACGGTCGGCGGCATTGATCGCTGTACTGAAAGCTTGTTGGTTCCCTGGCATGAAGGCGTCACTTTCTCGAATGGTATTGATATGCGTTCTTTAGTAAGTAAGGGTAGGGTACTACAATTCTTTAGCTTGAACACAGCTTTGGTACTAAAGTACCTTCTATATTTGCCGTATTGTATTCAACCAACACAGTTGCGCTGAGTACAATACGGCAACAAGTCCTAACCACGATAATTGATATACTGTAACGCCACAGGATAATCTTTCTGTTTGAGAAGTCCGATTATCCCTTGTAACTCGTCACGACTCTTGGCGATGACGCGTACCGCGTCACCCTGGATTTGCGGCTTTACCTTAGGATTGTTCTCACGTATGTATTTACTGATCTCCTTTGCCTGCTCAGGTGTGAGACCTTGCTGCAATTCGATCACTTGACGGACTCTATTGCCAGCGGCGTTCTCTTCTTTGCCCTGCTTGAAAATCTTGAGCGACAAATTGCGCCGAATGGCTTTCGACTCAAGAATGTCACGCACGCTTTTCAGTGTCATCGTGCTATCCGTAAGAATTGTAATGTTTTCTTTGGCATGCGCGATTTCGGTCTTGGTATCCTTCAAGTCAAATCGTGTTTGAACCTCTCGCCGCGTCTGATCGATGGCATTGAGCAACTCTTGCTCATCGAACTGCGATACTATATCAAATGAACAGTCACTCGCCATAAAATCCTCTCTCTCTTGTGTACATAGTACAAAATGGCTACTAACAAAAGTTGAATGCCCTAGTTTCAAGCTTTATAACGCTGTGTATCTTTGGGGCATTGTAACGCATTTCGTCGCGCTTTGCCACTGTTACCCCCCAATTGTACATATTTTATGCTTCCTTACTTCTGTAGGAACCGATTATCGCGTCCTCGTAGCAATTGAAATGCTAATAGGATGCGATAATGCTGTTTGATGAAAGAACGCGGAGACGTCTGTTGTAGGGACTGATTCATCGCGTCCTCGTTGGCAGTTGATTGCCACGGGGACGCGATGAATCAGTCCCTACAGAAGTGTAGGTGTTGGTTGATGTGATATGATTCATAAAAAATTGTGAAGTGGAATGGAAGAAGTATGTCTGCAAGTATTTATAATAGCCACCCTTTGGCGGCTCAGTTGACCGAGACATTGAGGCGTGAGGCAACGCAATTTCGCTCGCTACATCATCGTTCCGCACGTCTCGCGCAGATTATTGTGGGACAGGACGCGGCCGCAGACGTGTATAGCCGTCAACTTGTGCGTGCCTGTCGCGCCGTTGGTTTAGAGTGTGTGACGCTGACGTATCCCTTCGAGACAGAGGAAGAGGAGTTACGGGCAGAGGTGGCAAAGCTCAACGACGATCCTGGCACTGATGGTGTTGTTCTGCTGCTTCCCCTTCCAACTCACATTCGGCAACGTATTGTGACCGATGTGTTGCGACCGGAGAAAGACGTAGATGGTCTAGGGGCAAGTAATGCGGGCAATTTGCTCCTTGGCTTTCCCAGCTTTATCCCCTCAACGGCCGATGTCGTGTTGACGGTCCTGCAGGATGCCGCAATCCCTGTTGCAGGAAAGCATGCTGTTATCGTGGGACGTAGCAACGTCGGTGGAAAACCAATTGCGCTCGTGCTGATGCGTAACGACGCAACTGTGACCATTTGCCATTCACAGACACATAATTTGGCTGAGATTACACGAACGGCAGACATTCTTGTGGTAAGCGTTGGACGCCCATCCTTGATTACCGCCGACATGGTGAAACCAGGAGCGATAGTGCTGGACGCTGGCATCAACACAGTAAATGGGAGTGTAGTTGGCGATGTCGATTTCTCCCCTGTTAAAGAAGTAGCCTCGTTTCTAACGCCTGTCCCTGGCGGTCTCGGTCCTCTCACACACCTGACCCTGATACGTCATACACTACTGGGTCCACAATAATATTCTCAAAATAGGGGCATCATTACTAAATGACAACAACGCTTGCTTGTTTCTCAACCGAACCCTTACTGCTTCTCCACTTGGAACATCCCGATGGGACGTATACTTTCCTATAGAAGCTCCGTGATACATTTGAAACTATCGACACGGTATAGCCGTTCAAGAGATATTGGTTATTCAAGAGGAGATGGTCGCATGACTTTTGGTTCAAGCCAGTTTGCCGGTGACGAGCTTGTTTCGCTCGCAGCATTCCCAACGCAAAGCCAGTTGGTGACAACAGAACAAATACGCCGTTTTGAGTTGCTACGCTTAGCTTTTTTTGTGTTGAAGTTGCGGAAATTAGAGCAGGCACATGAGCGAAGTGAAGATGTAACGAAAGAGTATCTATTGCGGTGTAGCCTGTTGCGCCATACCATTTTTCAGCAAGTGATAACGCTCACTCGATTGGATGCACGCGAACAGGCTATTCAGTTGATTAATACCTGCCGAAGGTAAGAAAAGAGTCAAAAGGGTGTTTCGGACGCGAGAAGACTTCGCCCGTGATACGCACGAAGACGCCAGTTTTCTCAAGTTCTTTACGTACCGCTTGTAAATTGACACTACCACTTACCGCGAAGATGCACGGAGCAAGTTGCCGTACTCCCAATTCTTGCAGTGATGGGATAACGCCAAGAATTTGCCCCGCCTCTTCGCTGGACACCTCAAACAGAAGCACCTGTGAAACGTTGGTACTCTTAAAGGTTTTCGTCCAATCATGTAGCGTGTACTCGACGTTCTGCGGTAATTCCTTCTGACTATGCTCTTGCAGGACACGTAATATCTGTTCCACATTCTGGCCCGCTTGTAATCCACGTTGTACAGATGCTTTAGTAAGCGTGAGGCGACTTACGAAACCGAGTTGATTTGCCTGTGTAAATGGTAACAAGGTATAGAGTGTGGACAGGTCGGGTTGCAGGAGCAACAATTCAAAGTTTGGTTGCACAACGAGGCCGCGTGGTGCAAGTTGCTCTTCCAATACGGTCGCATCTAGTCCAGGAGTTCCCACTGCCATAACCTTACGGCCAAGTTCCGTAACCATAAAGTAGTCGGGGTTGGTTGGATTCGTAGAACTGAGTGCATCAGGATGACTATAGCCAATATCGACTAAGCCTAGTTCATGGAGTGTCGAAGATAAAACACCTCGATAGACCTCGCCCTCGCAACGCTCCCACTTTATCTTTGTATCAGCATCCTTACGAAGTTTTGAACGTCCATATGACGCTGTGGGACGATACGCGAATGCATCCTCTTTCCAAATCATTTGTAATAGCGAGTCAACGGTATACCAGCGTCCAGGAATACATTTGTAGAGTTGTTCTAGTAGTGCTTTGCGTCCCCCTGCAACATCCCAGGAATACGTAGACCACGAAACGTAATGGACGCCATAGACATCGCGCAATGCGAAGCTGTCAAGCCAGTAACGCGTGAGGGCATGCGTCTGTCCAAGCAACGACAACTTCTCCCACTTTCCAATTGCTGAGTTCACTTCATACGCTGGCTTGCTGTCTTGAAATGACGGATTTGTGAGGTGGACGATACCAAAGGCTTCCATGATATTAAGCAATATCTCAATATAATCGTCGCCGTTATCATAATCTAAACGTGGTTGCCCACGAAGCGTGGTACGAATCTTGGTGGCGATACGCTTGGGAACGCGGCCAGCCTGCGTTGGCTCAATTGTCTGCTGATAGGTAGTGTTCACCAACTGAGCAATATCATACACCAGGATATTTTCGCCCGGTCGAATAGCTGCTGGCTCACTGTCGAGTTCTACCAGTTTGGCCTCAACCTCTTTTACTTTTTTTGAGCCTTTATCGTCGGCTAGTGGCTTCATGGAACTATATAACTCTTCCGGCACAAAGAGCATATGGTCACTCTTTGTAAATGTATCGAAGGCAAGACCATGTTGTGCAAGGATGTGCAGTGTTTTTAAAAGAGTAGCGTCGTCCACCTGCATAAAATCGCGCACCGCTGATATAGGTGCCTTACCATTTTGTTTGCGTAACCAGACAAACAACTTATATGCTAGCGGATTGAAGTTGGGTAGGTGGTCAAGTGGCTCCTCCATCTCGATAAGCGTGTCCACCAGCATACCAAGTGCATCGCCTTGCGAATAGTAGGGTCCCCATGCTTCATTGTAACTTTGCATGGTTTTATAGAGGTCCTTTTCGGAAAGCGTCGCTAACAAGCGTTCCAAATCCCATTTTGTGCGATCACCTGAAGGCGTGAAGAACTCTCGCCCAACGAGATAGAGGCTATCAGCACTTTCATCGAAGCCAGCGAGCAGTGTAGCATTCTCAGCTTTTGCTTTTTTTGTTGAAAAAGCATAGCGAGATGGCTCCAAGGAAGTTTGTATTAGCGCAAGCTCAACGAGGTGTTGTATCGCGGCTTCACCTTTTGCTGGAGGAAGTTGTGCTCTCTTGAGAAGGTTATCTTGTGGTGCTTCGTAGCGCGTCGAAGGCGGTAAGAGTCGGTAGAGTATTTGTCGCTCATCGTTGGTAAGCTGTTCCCAAGCAAAACGAGCCGCAATGGGATCATACATTCTCTTTCGCAGTGTATCAACCTGCTGTTTGGTCCCTTTGTCCTGTTCCCCAGTCATGCTCCATAAGCGTAGTATCGGTGCTAGTTGTTCATCAGTGATATCTCCTAGTACCTGTCGTAGTGTTTTCATAGCGTAAACGTCCTTGTGTGTTATTGCTCTTTATATTGTTCCAGATAGCGAATAACCTCGCGTGTCAATTGACTTGGGGTTGAGGCACCAGCAGTAACCGCAACACGTTTTTTGCCCTGTAAGAGTGTCAGGTCGAGTTGTGATAGGTCCTCAATACGAACGGCAGGCACGTGTGCTAGCTCCTCGGAGACCTGCACAAGGCGATTAGTATTGTTGCTTTTGGGATCGCCGACGACAATAGTCAAATCGGCCCCTTTTGCCTGTTCCGCGACCGCTTCCTGACGGGTCTGAGTGGCGGCGCAGATATCGACATGCACCTCTGCCTGTGGATAGCACGTTTTGATGTACTGGATGACAAGCATGGTATCCCACTTCGAGAGTGTTGTTTGCGTGGAAACGGCGAGCTTTTGTGTTTGTTCTGGCGTAAGTGTAAGGTTGTCTACATCGGCCTTCGTCTCGATTAAACTGATATGCCCAGGCACCTCGCCCATGACACCCTCTGGCTCTGGATGACCTTTTTTGCCGATATAAAGGATATAGTAACCCTCTGACACAAGCTTGATAACAAGATCGTGTGTCACCGTCACATCGGGGCAGGTGGCGTCAATACAATGTAGACCGCGCTCTTGTGCGCGTTGCTTCACCTGAGGTGAGACACCGTGTGCCGTGAAAATAACGGTTCCCTCTTGTACCTGCTCCAAGATGGTTGTTCTATCAGGACCATCTAATGTCACGATACCCAAATTTGTCAGTTCACTGATGGCGTGACGGTTATGAATAATCTGCCCAATGATATAGATAGGACGCGGCAAGGTTGTATCTTTTGCTGCCTGTCGTGCGATTTGTAGTGCGTCAACAACTCCATAACAATAACCGCGTGGCGATATTTTTATAACTTCCATAAATTTCCTCAATTGGGCATAACAACAAGAAATGTATCAGATAATAAACATTTTTGTACGGGTCTTATTATCACACCCTGTTGACAGCCAACAGGGTGTGATAATAAACATATTATATTTACGTACTGTATCACATATATCAATAGCTACCTGCACCAACCTGTGACAAGATACGGCGCACATCCTCAGGTGTATAGAGACAGACGGCAGGGAGCAGTCCCGCGATTTCTTCAACCGAAGTTGATTGTGCAAGATCAAAGATCAACAATGGTGTATGGCGTCCATCACATCCTCGTGCAATACTTGCCGCCGTTAAGAGCGAAACGGGCGAGGACATGGGTGACGCGGGAACGCTGATTAAAAGTTGTACCTGCGACAGAAGCGACGAGACATGTGATGGTGTATCTTCCTGAAAAATGTATATCATTCCTGCGCGTTGCAGCAGTGTTGCATATGGAGATCGTTGCTCTTCTGGCCCAATCAGCAATGCTGATCGCCCATACAGACCACCGAGGCAAGCATCGGCAATAGATACCACCTCTGGTGCAATGTCCTGCATTAATTGTGCTCCTCTACTACCGTGTAGGTTTTCCATGTTTTATTGAAATGAGAGACGTTCTCTATATACTATAGCAAATCTCGTCCATGTCGCGTCAACGCCAATAAGTCCTACTCACTACAACAAAAGAGAACGGGAAAAAAATCCTATCCACCAAAGAAGATAGATGTCATGGAGGTACCCTCTTTCTTGTCCTGTAACCTCAACATATGCTATGGTATACACGCAATATTTCTTTTCTGTATTATACAAAGGAAAAACTTATTATGCCCTATGACATGGGGGAATATTACGAGAATGTTAGCGACTATGACCTTGAGTATAAGGGTCAATCGGAGCTGGATGTACCGTTCTGGTGTGAATTGGTGTTACGCAACCCACCTCAACGCGTGCTAGAGCTAGCATGTGGTAGTGGACGTATTGGTCTTGAACTTTTGCATGGACCTGGCGATTTTGCATTAGAGGGATTGGATATCGTGCCAGAGATGCTCAACGCGTATCGACGCAAACTGGAACGCGAACCAGAAGCCACTCAGAAGCGTGTAACCCTGCATGAAGGAGACATGACCGATTATCAATTGGAGCATAAAGGCGCTTTTGACCTGATTTTTTTGCCCTTCAACTCTATCGCGCACCTCTATGAACTGGATCAGCAGCTCGATACATTCAAAAATACGCACGAGCATCTCGCGCCTAACGGACGCTTTGTGGTGGACACCTTTTTGCCTGATATAGATTATCTTAGTAATGCGCTCAATCGGCCCTCGAATGTTTACCTGGAAGATGAGATCGAGTCGCCCGAAGATGAGTTCACCATGCTGCTCTACAGTAGTCGCAAGTACGATCAGATTGAACAGGATCAGCATATCACCTGGACACACGAAAAGTTTTTCGAGAGCGGCGAAAACGAACGCTATCTCACAAAGCTAGATATGCACGTCTTCTTTCCCAGAGAACTGCAACTTCTCTTTCTTGCCACCGGATTTAGCATTGAGGCCATCTATGGTAGCTACGATTGGAAGCCCTTTGGGAAAGGGACGCGTCAGATTGTAGTGGGGCGAAAACAACATACTTTAGTTTAGTGTAAAGACAGATACATGTACACGTTGTTACAGCGTGTACATGTATCTGTCTTTACACCAAGCCAAAACCACGAGGCAAGGAGATGCTCTGATTCCTACTCGACGTGTGCAAACAGGTCGTTCTCACCGATAACATCGGGACCGACGCGTGAAGTAGCGAGTTGATAGCATTCGAGGCTACGCCAACGGCGCTGTAGTTCTTCTGGAATTTGTGCCATTACAGTGTTTGGGTTCATCTGTGTGCGATGCATTGCCCAGGAGCGAGCTTTAGTCTCTTGCCATTGTTCAACGTTGAGGCGAACCGCAATCTGCTCATCTGAAAGTCCAAGCGTATTTGGATCAATTCCTTTAAAAACGTTTCCATAATCTTCTTGCGACCCCATCCATTCGGAGATGGTGAGCATCGCGCTACGTGGAAAAGATGCATAATAGAGTTTTGCGGTCGCGTGTGCTGGTCCAAGTTCAGGATAAAGTGCATCATCCGCCGCCGCATGAAAGGCACTCGTTGTATATTGGTAGATAGCGATATGGTCAGGATGACCATAGGCACCAGACTCATCAAAGGTTACAATCACCTGTGGACGAAACTCTCGAATAATGGCAACAAGTTTCCCTACGGCGTCCGCCATATGAACGCGCACAAAAGCTCGTGAGTCCTGGTTTTCAGGCGTTCCCGCCATGCCAGAGTCACGATAATCAAGAAACCATAGCTTTTGTACATTCAGTGCTTTGGCCGCTGCTCGCATTTCTTGCTCACGTACCTGCCCTAGATTTTCGGACGTTGCAAGTGCGGGGTCGGCAATTTCTCCAACTTCACCACGTGTTGCGTAGACAAGTCCTGTTTCTACACCTAACGTATTGTAGTGTAGGAGCGCGCCCCCAATCATGCCCTCGTCGTCAGGGTGCGCGAAAACACCAAGTAATCGTTTTGTTGCCATTGTTCTCATTCCTTTATGCTGTTCCTGCTGAATGGAACCTCAACGTTACTGTAACATGTGTACTTTATATCTGTCAATTTTTATGAAAACGTTCCCAATTTATGGAAGATTTCTTTGCACATATATTCCGCACATATCCTTAAAGAATAGAAAAGAGATGTATTGCATTTGTCTATCTTTTCAGCGATGTATGTGTTACAGTATTCTTGATTGTGTTGGCAAGGATGCTTGTTTGTGCAGAGAGAGTGGCACATTATATCAGAGCCGTATTACATATTTCACTGTACAAAATTAAAATGAAGGAGAGTACTTGACTGATGGCAAGAACGGTTCTAGATAGAGAGTTATTCGAGTTAGATGAACAGATTATCAAGCTTGGAGCATTAGTTGATGATGCTCTGGCAAAGGCACTTGAAGCCCTTGAAACAGGCGACATGGCAAAATCGGGCGTTGTGATTGAAGCGGATGCAATTATAGACAGTTTACGCGCTGCGGTAGAGGAACATACGATTCGTCTCCTCACTTTGCAACAACCTCTGGGTGGACGTGACTTGCGCTATCTCGCATCAGCACTATCAATTGCAGGTGATCTTGAACGTACAGGCGATGGCGCGGCGGGTATCGCGCAAATCTTGTTACGCATGACGCCTTTGCGTGGAAGCGCGATGCCACACGTCAAAATAGATGGTGCTGCTGATGTTGCAGCACATCATGGTGCGGTAGAGATTACTGAGGCTTCTGTTATGCATGGCCTGCTTGAACTGGGTAAAGAAGCACGGCGTGTATTGCAAGGCACTATGAAGGCGTTCGCGGAACGGAACGTGAATGCAGCTCGCTACATCTGGGAGGAAGATGATGTGGTCGATGTGCGCTATCATTTGGTACGCCACGACCTGATGGCGATGATGGCCGGTACACGCGCTATTCCTGCCCTCCAAAACGACTCGCTTATCCTGCAACGAGCAACCTATCTGCTCTGGATTGGACACAAACTGGAGCGCGTAGGAGACCATTGTCAGAATATCTGCGAACGTACCGTGTTTATCATCGAAGGCGAAACCTCAATCGCTCGTTCCGAACCTCAGTAAATACGTATATGACCTGCACTCATGAGATGGCGATGTCATCTCATGAGTGCAGGTCACATTTATGCTTTTATAGCATTCCAGAAGTAGTTTGAGAGTTGGACATACCCAGCAGGACTGGGATGAAACCCATCGCCACTGATATATTCAGGATGAGCAGTGAGCTGGCTTTGATGGCTGAATAAATCAACCACCGTTACTGTGTAGCGTGCAGCTATAATTCCAATTTCTGTATTCCAACGCTGGATTTCTGCAACTGTCTTCGTCTTTTGACTTGCCGATTGACCAGAGAAGGCTGGAAGAAGCGTCAAGTTGGGCAGGTTCGCCATAACGATGCGCGCTTTTGTACCTGCTCGTAGTTGTTGCAAAAGACTAGTAAGGTCTTTCATATATCCATCGTATTGCACACCACCGACGAAATCGTTGGCAACAAGCCAGATAGTGATGAGCGTAGGTGATGTGTTAAGCGCGAGCGGTAGTTCTTGTGTGAGTGCCTCATGCAAACGAATACCACTAACTCCAAGGTTCAGCATATGGGAACCTTTTTGCAAATGTGCCGCCAAAAGTGGTACATATCCTTGTGATCCTGGCTCATTGGTTCCAACTCCAACCGCATCTGAGGCACCAAGCGCGACATAGGTAACGGGAGCACTGAGGATTTGCTGTGCTGAAACAGCTTGCGTAGCCGTTGGTGCAGGCTTAGGCGTTGTGCTTGTCGTACTTGTGGCACCGCAAGCTATCAGAATACATGCGAGTATACAAAGTAGAAGTGTATGTGCTGAACGTGTGTATGTCTTCATTCTCTTGTCTTTATGATAGTTAAACCGTTGTACTATTATATTGTACCACAGCCTGTAGGGACTGATGATGCTGTTTCACAAAATAGTACGGATATCTGTAGCGGTCTACCAACCTTGATGTGATGGTTTGGTAGGGACCACATTGATGGCGTCCGCTGCACGAGCGAAGCAATGTGCAGTCCTCATCATGTACCAATTCTTGCGCGAGAGCATGCAAAAAAGATAGCTGATGAAACTCGCCCAATAAATTGGGCACGGACGCCATAAATGTGGTCCCTACCAAACATCCCGTTGTTTTTTCCCAAACCCTCTACTGTTGAAAGACCCTTGTGGGTGTCCTTGCTCGATTTGTATACTACCTTCCACTTTGGTAGGCACGACGGAAGTAAGTGAATGCTTCACGTTCTTTCCCACGTTCTTCGAGGAGCTGTGCGTACTGCATTGCGTGCTCTGTTAGCTCTATCGGTCTGTGAAGCTGTTCCAGCATGGTGAGACCCTGTACATAATGCTTATCACCATTATCGAATGCCTGTTGCGCGTATTCAATGCGCCCAAGTACCAATAATGCATCAGCCGCTACAATCGTCTTCCCAAATGGCTCGGCTGTTGTATATGCCTTGTCCGCGCACACATAAGCTTCACTTATATTCTCGCGAGCGAAATGCCATTCTGCGATGCGCGCTGTAATGCTGGCTTCAACAAGGAGGTCAGTAATTTCTTTTTCCTTCATCGCGGTAAGTTGAACATATGCCTCTTCTGGATCCCCCTTTATCACCGCTTGACCTAAATAATGGTATAACTCTCCTTTAAGCAACTTGTGCATCTCTTGATCGGAGCGAGCCAATGCTCGATAGCCATAGAATGTTGCTGCATAGTAATCCTGGTTATCGGTTGCGTAGCGCGCAAGTACATGATATGCGGCTTGCACTTGTTGAGGTGTTTGCAATTCTGCTAGTATGGTAAGTGCCTGGCGAAACATACTTAAAGCCTCTTCAAACTGCTCCTGCTCGCTATGGTGTATGCCTAATTGCATATAGGTGTTCGCGATAAGAAACGCGTCCCGTGCCTCGGCTTCTTCCAATACATTCAAACATCGTTGATGAGCTAAAAGTGCTTGTGTTGGATTGTGCATTGCCGCAAAAGTATTTCCTAACATAAAGAGTATATGTGTATGAAGATAGTGATTATTTGCATCTTTGACGCTTTGTATCATTTCAGAAAAGATATGTTCACATTCTGATAGACGACCTATAAGAAAGTAGGCATGACCTAGCAAATAACGGTGCCATAATTGCTGCGAACGTTTTAAACGTTTCGCTGAGACCTTACCAAGCAAAGCAAGAGCTTTTTCAGGATCGTTCTGACTAATGCGTACCAGAGCATCCAGGAGGACCATTTCTCCCTCATCATCTTCGCGCTCAGGCTGAGAAGGAGTTGCAGATTGACGATCATCCTGCTGCGGACGTTTTGGCAAAAGCTCGGTAGAGGAAAGTCCAAGGCGTCCTGCAAGAATTTCCAATGCACGTAGCGAAGGATGAATTTGCCCACGCTCGATAGCTGAGATGTAGCTTACCGAGAAATCTGGAGCAGCTAGTTTGCTTTGCGTATAATGCAACGCAACACGAGCGGCACGTATTTTCTCCCCCACGGATTTCCCGATTTTATTAGGGGATGGCTCAGGGGACATAGAGTGCCTCCTACACAAAATTTTCACAAAAAGAAATTAATAAATAAATAGGAAAAATTCGTTACACTTGTATTGTAAAGTACGGATGTGTTTTGTGTCAATATCCTTTTTGTGTCAATATCCTCTATGAATACATATTAGTAAATATTTATACAATCTTTATATCTTCTTAGTGTAATAGTTCGGTTAATGTCGAAACAAGGCAGCAAAAAGTTCGGTTCTTCCCCTATGCTATAATAGCCGACAAGAAAAACTTTAGAAATGTGACGGTATGTCTATTACAATGTTCCTACACAAGCAGAAGTGGTTTACCCTCTCTGCTCTCTTTCTGTTCTTTGGCGTACTCTATACTGCGATATTTGTAACAGGCATCTTTTCGTTCCCTATGCTGCATGGTGAGCAGTGGCTTTTGTTGCGTCCCATCACACGTGGCGATTGTGTATTAAGGCAATGGGCAAGGCTAGGTGACGCGGACATCACCACAGGACTAGCTTGTATACTCGGTGCCGTATGTATCCTGCTAGGCTATCGTAAGCGCGTCTTGCCCTATCTTCTGCTCCTGTTTTTATTAGGAGTGGGTATTGAATTAGCTGGAAAATATACATTGCCACAGCGAGTTCCTGCCGTTCTACAAAATGATTTGGATGCGTTAGACTGTCCATCAATTGAGCACCAACCACGTTCGACACGTTACCTGGTGTCACTAGGAGCATGGTGGGTCGTGCCTCCTGTTTCATCAGAGCTTGTTCAAGAGGCGCATCAGGGTGCAACAACTCCACTCGTACTCGATACTAACACAGATGCTATGTATTCATATCCAAGTGGACATGCACTACGCTGGAGCTTGCTTGGTCTACTCGCGTGCTGGTTGAGCATCCAGCATGTACGTCGGCGTCTTTTGCGTCGTATACTGGTTGTATTGACGAGCCTTATCGCATTTGGTGGCGGCTTTGCCCAATTTTATATTGGCTATCACTATAGTACCGACCTCATCATTGGCTATCTATTGGGCATAAGTAGTGCCTGTTGTATGATCGGGCTATTAGTACGCAATCGCGTTGTAAAGACCGCTTCATCGCGTCCTTCTGGCAATCAATCGCCGAGAAGGACGCGATGAAGCGGTCCCTACAGAGATTCGTCCTCTTTTGTAAGACAGGATTATCAGAGCTATTCATATCAGGAGAACACTAATATGTTTCGTTTTTTAACGGCGGGTGAGTCGCATGGTCCTTGCTTGACGATTATAGTAGAGGGCCTACCTGCTGGCCTGAGTGTCGAGAAGACGATTGTGGATGCAGACCTACGGCGCAGACAAGGCGGCTATGGGCGTGGTGGACGTATGAAAATCGAGAAGGACGCGATCTCATTTTTATCTGGTGTGCGACATGGCAAAACACTTGGTTCACCCGTGACTATGCAGATTGAGAACCGCGATTGGGTCAACTGGGAAGAGCGTATGAGTGCCGAGCCGATAGAGGCAGAGGTCGAGGCCGTGACGCGTGTACGCCCAGGCCATGCAGATTTTACTGGTGCGATGAAGTATGGGCAGAGCGACATTCGCAATATCATTGAGCGTTCGAGTTCGCGTGAAACTGCCTCACGCGTTGCCGTTGGCGGTCTCTGCCGACAATTTTTAGCCCAATTCGGCATTGAGGTCCATAGTCATGTCCTGTCTATCGTCGAAGTTGGCTATGCACCTGCTATGACGCGCGATGCCTATCCTGAAGGGATGTGGGAAACGGTTGAGGAGTCGCCAATGCGTTGTGCCGACGCCGAGTTAACTGAAAAAATGATTGCCCGTATCCTGGAAGGCAAGCGCGATGGTGATACATGCGGCGGCGTTTTTGAGGTAGTAGCTCTTGGTGTACCGATTGGTCTCGGTAGCTTTAGCCAGTGGGACCGTCGTTTGAGCGCACGCCTCGGTATGGCAATGATGAGTATTCCCTCGGTCAAGGCGATGGAGATTGGGGCAGGGTTTGCTGCCACACGCACAACAGGCTCGCATGTCCACGATGTACTACGACATGAAGAAAGTGGGCAGTGGTCTCACCTCACGAATAACGCTGGTGGAGTTGAGGGCGGTATTACCAATGGTGAGCCACTTGTAGTACGAGTAGGTGTGAAACCTATTCCAACTCTGGCCCATCCATTGCCTTCGGTTGATCTAGCAACGGGCGAAAATATCGACCAAAGCCGCTATGAGCGCAGCGATGTCTGCGTTGTGCCTGCTGCTGGTGTCGTTGGTGAGGCAATGATGGCAATGGTCCTGGCCGAAGCCCTGCTGGAGAAATTTGGTGGCGATAGCATCGAGGAGACATTACGCAACTACAAAAATTATATACAATACTAGAAAAGTACGTGTTGCGTGGCATACAACGCTATGCAACACATACTTTTCTAGTGTGACTTATCTCACTTGCCAAGGAAGTTCAAGAATGTTACAATCGCCTCAAAAGTATGTATCATTGTATATCAATGCAGAGGATGCTCTATGAATATAAGTGCAAGTATACGTAAGCTTACCTTGCTTTTTGTCGCATTATTTATTGCCCTGAGTGCTGGCCTCGTCTACTGGCAGGTGGTGGTGGCGCAGCAGGTGACTGCGAACCCACATAATAGTCGCCCCTTTCTGAATAGCAATGCAGCCGTGCGTGGGAAAATCTTTGATCGCAACGGCGTTTTGCTCGCCGACTCGCAAACAGGTCCAAATGGCGGAATTATACGTCATTACTACGACCCTTCACTTGCTGGAGTGATTGGATATTATGTTCCTAATTATGCTCCTACAGGTATTGAAGCCAAATATGATGACTATCTGAGCGGCAGAAAAGGCTTAACCGCACTAGATAATACTATCAACAAGACACTGCACCGTCCGTCTGTTGGCGATAACATCTATCTCACGATTGACGAGCGCATCCAGAAGATTGTCAATCAGGATTTTGATACGCCAATTGTCATAGATAACGTCAACACGTTCAGATCGGACCGAGGCTCTGTAATCGTGACGGACCCACACACAGGCGAAGTGTTGGCAATGTTAAGCCGTCCCACATTTGATCCCAACAGGATAGTATCAACCCTTTCAGGGGGCGACCTAAGCTATTACAATCAACTCGCGGCCGATAGAACAGAGAATCCACTGATTGAGCGACCAATACAAAGTACATACATTCCTGGCTCAACCTACAAAACGATGACACTTGTTGCTGGCATCGACTCCGGTTCAACTACGTTGAATACGCCATTCAGCAAGGAACAAGCGTTAGGGCCTGTGACGTATAACGGTCATAACATTGGACCAATAGGCAATAACATTGACGGTTATACATTCCGTTTTCCCGTGACAACTGCATACGGCTTTTCACATTCAGACAACATCATCTATGCCCAGATCGGTGTCAAAACGGGAGCACAGACATGGTTAGACTATAACAAGCGTTTCTATGTTGGTTCACAAATCCCTTTTGATCTTCCTGTGGCTCCGAGTAGTGTGTTGCCTGATGGACAACCCTTTCAAGATGTGAACCTGGCATCGGGTGCATTTGGGCAGGGGTACGACACGGTAACGCCAATGCAAATGTCTGTACTAGACGATGCCATTGCGAACGATGGGCAACTTATGCGTCCAATGCTTGTGCAAAAAATTCTCGACCCTAATCAAACCCAGATAGAGAAGTATGACGCTCAAGCTCTAGGCTCCGCGCCACAAATGTCGCAACAAACGGCGCGTGATGTGCGTCAAGCAATGTTAGGCGTGACGCTATGTGGGTCCGGCTCTCTGAACGTAGTGAAGCTTGGCACCTCACCATATACCATCATTGCTAAAACGGGGACAGCCGAGGTTGGTGGTGGACTGCCTGCACAGTCATGGTTGATTACGCAGGCACCCTACTCGGCTAGTGATCCTACCGTTATGCCAAAACTTACGATTGTTGGCATGAAGGAAAATGCTGGTGAAGGCGGTGCTTCTATTGGCCCAATGGTCACACAAATGTATAATGACATCTTCAACAATGTCATGAAAGTGACAACTCCAACGCCACCTCCCTTTAACTATTGTTGCTCTACCAAATTGTTACAAATTGGTTGCGCGCCATAATCTCGATACTCTGTACATCTGTACGAGCCTGATGTATCACATCCTGCGTAAATGCTTGACGGGACGAGGATGTGATAATATTATTTGATGAAATAATCAGGATACGACGTCTGTAGGGACCGATTTATCACGTCCTCGTGGCAAGCAACCGCCGACAAGGACGTGATAAATCGGTCCCTACATCTATCCGTATGAATTTGTTAAATCGCATTATCAGACTCGTACATTTTTGTTTTTTAATAGGGCAAAACGGGCTAGACGCCCCATAAATGGAAATAGCTTCGTTCATTACAGAAATTCCTGTATTCTGTAGAAACGTATGCTTTTTTATATCGTGCTTATAAAGAGAGTAAAATATGGTACAATGGGAACATCGTTACCTGTTAGGGACAATGGTTTTCACGATTGCGGGCGACGTTGTGCGTGATTTCGATGAAGAGTATGAAGCGTGGAGTTGGTTGGAAAAAGAAGGCTGGGGACTGGTCGCTATTGCACCACCTGATCCTGTACGACCCGGTGCCTGCAAATACTACTTCAAACGTCAGCGTCCATCGACGGCAACACGCACACCAGTTACAGCAGTTCAACCAGTCGTTGAGTCAAAATATAGTAGAGGACGTTAACGGGCACACTATGGTATCTTCCTGGCGTTCACCACTCGACCCTGAACGGGTTATGCAACTCAACGTAACTCGTTGGCAAAATAATGAGCAGCAGCAGCGCGATGACCAATTGACGGTTGAGGAGCCATTCGAGTTACGTATCAACCATCGTAGTCTCGCGGTCATTATGCGTACACCTGGGCATGACCGTGAGCTTGCGATGGGCTTTCTTTTCACTGAAGGCGTCATTGCTCATCCCGACGACGTGTTGACGCTGGAAGAAGACCTTGATGACGATGAACTACCACTTACCAATGTTCTCAATGTTACTCTGCGTAGTAAGAAGCAGCAAGACGCCCTACAGACTCAACCAGTTGCCTTTGAACGACACTTTGCGGTTTCCGCGAGTTGTGGTCTCTGTGGCAAAAACAGTATTGCCGACCTCATGACGACAACCCCCCCGTTGGAACTCGATACCTTACGCTTTTCTTCCGCTGTCCTCTACGAACTTGCCGCACGTTTACGAACCGAGCAAGCGGTGTTTCACTACACAGGTGGTCTGCACGCTGCTGGCATCTTTGATGAGCAGGGAAATCTGCTCGTGTTGCGTGAAGATATTGGACGCCACAATGCTGTTGACAAGTTGATTGGGCATAGTTTATTGCACGGCTCCTATCCCTACCGCGACCGTATACTACTGGTTAGTGGACGCACCTCCTTTGAAATATTACAGAAGGCACTGTTGGCGCGTATTCCCTGCGTGGCGGCGATTTCCGCTCCATCAAGTCTTGCCGTTGAGCTTGCCGAACAAAGCGGCATCACGCTGATTGGCTTTTTGCGCGACCATTCGATGAACGTCTATACGCACCCTGAACGGATTGTGTGATACGACTAGATACGTTATAATCGTTCTATGCAGAATGTAATTACAAACACAACTGATACAATTGCCGCGATTGCAACTCCCCCTGGTATAGGTGGCATCGGCGTAATCCGTGTGAGTGGAGTTGATGCCTTTACACTCGTCTTGCCACTCATCCAACGAACTACTAAAGAACAAGCTTCTATACCACCTTCGCACCAACTCACATATGCTCGTGTCATTGATCCTACAACGCAAGAGGTCTTGGATGATGTGCTGGTCGCGTTTATGCGAACGCCCCATACCTATACCCGTGAGGATGTTGTTGAGATACAGGGTCACGGTGGTCCGCTCGTCTTGCAACGTATTCTGCGCGCTGTGTTAGCTCAAGGCGCACGTATGGCTCAACCCGGAGAGTTCACTCTACGTGCATTCCTCAATGGGCGTATCGACCTCGCGCAAGCTGAAGCAGTAATGGACCTCATCGGCGCGCAGACCGAGGCTGGTCAACGTCTTGCCGTACAACAGTTGCGCGGACGCCTTTCCGAACAATTGCAAGTGGCACGTCATGCGATACTGGACGTTATTGCACAGATAGAGGTGAGCATTGATTTTCCTGAAGAAGATGTGCCAACACCGCAAACCGAGGCATTGCACGTTCTTATTAAAGGAGCGCAACAGCACATAGAGCACCTGCTTTCAGGAGCAGAACAAGGCCGTTTGTACAAGCAAGGTTTGCGTACCGCTATCATCGGGCGTCCCAATGTGGGTAAGTCAAGTCTCCTAAATGCATTGTTACGGACCGACCGCGCAATCGTCACACCTGTAGCAGGTACAACACGTGATACTGTGGAAGAGGTGGCGAACCTGCGTGGCGTCCCCTTGCATTTAATTGATACGGCAGGTATTACTCCGACAGACGATCCTATTGAACAGATTGGTGTGCAACGAAGTCGTGCCGCTGCCGAGGGTGCCGATGTCATAATGCTTGTTTTTGATGGTTCTGAAGTACTCACTCAGCAGGACCGTGCCGTTTGCGCTGAAGTGTCTACAATGGGGTTTGGTTCTCTTGCATCGACAGAGGCTTCTTATCGTCGTACAAGACCTGTCATTATCGTGGTGAACAAAGCTGATTATCCACAGACTATAGAGATGGACGAGTTACAACGCTTGTGGCCCACATCCACCTTTGTACATACCTCCACGCGCACTGGTATCGGTATTCCTGCACTAGAGGATGCCTTAGCTGAACTTGTGCTGGCAGGAAAAACTGTATCGAGTGATAGTGTGCTTGTCACAAGTACACGGCACCAAGAAGCCTTACAGCGTGCAGCCGATTCTCTGCAAGCATCGCAACAGTCGCTTGAACAGAATCTGCCACTTGATTTTGTATCAATTGACCTTCGTGCTGCCTACGAAGCACTAGGTGAGGTCACGGGCGAGGCGGCAAGTGATGATTTGCTCGATACCATCTTTAGCGAATTTTGCATCGGAAAATAATATTACATTTTGGAACCTAGTGTAGGGGAGACTCTTGTGGTCTCCCTGTTTCTGGTATAGTAGTGACAGGTGCTCCGCCCTTGTCACATGTGGAGGCGAGGAATATGCAAAAACTATTTAATCGACGACTTATTTCTATTGGAATATCTGCTCTTATTCTTGCTGTGGTTATAACGTTTGGAGTCTTTCAGTTTGTTGTACCTCATGCATCTCAGGCAAGCTTGGCTCGTCCAACGGCTACCCCAAGACCAACGGCTATCCCAAGTCCCACGCCATCCCCGACCCCGACAATTCCCCCAACACCGACACCTATCCCTATAGTAACGTTACCTACCGTCAGCCCCTCACAGGTACGAGGTGTGGACGATTCTTCCAACACGAGTTATCCAGGTATTCACTGGCGGCGTATTGGTTATCCAACGTGCGGTTGGGGCAATTTGACTGGTAAAGTGCTCTTTGACACAATTCAGAACTATCACAAACAAGGCATACGTGTTTTACTAACTGTGTGTCAAGGTCCAAATAACAACGTATATAATCCAAAACAGCTGGCGGACGCCGCTCAAGGCCGACCGGACGCGGTACAATGTGGCAATGAGGAGATGAAATATGACCCATCGGTCGCTTTTCTCCATATAGAGCCACAAAATTTTGCCAAGTTTTATGACGCTTGTGAGCACGCGATGCATGCTGTACGTTCTGATATTCCCGTATTGCTCGGCTCACTTGATCCACATGTAGGGGGTATTGATTATCAACCACTCGTAGATCAAGCATCATATCTTGACCAGATGCAGTACGCCATGAACACAATCGTGCATCCTGGTGGACATTGGGATTGGCACACGCAAACGCTTGGCCTTATTGATAGCTGGCATAATGGCTATCCCGATGGCAATACCAATAGCCTGTATCACCTTTTCGATTTCTGGGCGCAACAGTTTGGAGTCGCGCTTAATAGCGGAGCATTGGGAAAACACCTTTGGGTTGTCGAGGGCACTGGCTGCTTTAAGGGCTGCGGTGTGGACCCAAACAACAGTTATCAAGTTGCTGTTTCACATACATTGTCACTGATTACTGATGCACAAACGGCTGTTCAATATGGTGTGCCAATCTTCTATTTCAGTGGTAGAGATTTCATCTCCGCTGGCTACTACTGGCCTATTGGCGTACTTGATGTGAATGGGCATCCTAAACCAATTCGACAAGACCTGGGTATGGGAAGCCGTGCGCTTACGCTCTCCTGCGGTGCTAAGAGCGTCTATGTCGTCAACCAGGAAGACTTGCTTGCCAGGTTGTATGCCAGTTGCTCCCTCCCTGGAGATTATGTAAGCACTATCTACTCATAAACAGACAGGGAGAAGGTGCATATATGTACCTTCTCCCTGTCTGTTTATGAAATATAGGGAACCATCTATGAAGATTTTCATTGATAAAGCAAAAAAGCCTTCATCTCTCATTTTGATTATTGTGCTTATTGGCAGTATTCTTTTGACAACATTAGCATATAGACTTGTCGTGCTGGCAAAACCGCAAGCAACGAGTCCAGGGCTAACTACACCAGTTGCAACCGCACCCGTTGGTGCATTACCAGCCGTGCCACCTGTGCAAAATCCATCTGAGATACTAGGTATTGATGCCAAGCCTACAACCAATCATACAGGTATCTATTGGGTACGTATTGGCTATACAAATTGTGGTTCGGGCAACTTACAGGGTTCGCTGCTGAAGAATACTATAGAGATGTTTCATCGGCAAGGAACACGCGTCCTCCTGACATTTTGCCAGGAGGGAGCACATCTTTTTGATACCGCACCACTCTTCGATGCCTCACAAGGCCAGCCTGATGCTGTGCAATGTGGCAACGAGGAGATGAAAAACGATCCCTCTGTTGCGTTTTTACACGTCTCACCAGAAAACTTTGCCCGTTTTTATGATCTCTGCCAATATGAAGTACACGCGATTCGTCCCGACATTCCAGTGTTGCTTGGCTCACTTGACCCACATGTCGGTGGCGTTGATACGCAGCCGCTTCTCGATCAAGTCAACTACTTGAACCAGATGCAAAAAGCCATGAATACGCTTGTACATCCTGGTGGACACTGGGATTGGCGTACACAGACGCTAGGGCTTATTGATAGCTGGCATAACGGCTGGAGCAATGGTAGTCCTGATCCTAGTGTCAATAGCCTCGGCCATCTTTTTGCATTTTGGGCACAACAATTCCATGTTGCCCTTACGAGTGGAGCATTAGGAAAACATCTCTGGGTGGTCGAGGGCACTGGCTGCTTTAAAGACTGTGGCATAGATATTCACAATGCGGCCCAGATCGCCGTTTCTCATACGCTAACATTGATCATCGACGTACAAACATCAACGAAGTATAGTATTCCATTTTTCTACTTTAGCGGTGCCGATTTCAACTCGGTAGGATACCTATGGCCCATTGGCGTGTTAGATATACACGACAGACCCAAGCCGCTACGACAAGACCTCAAAATGGGTGCGCGCACCCTCACGCTCTCTTGTGGTAGTGGTAAGATTAATGTGATAGACCAGGAGACGTTGCTTGCAAGACTGTATAGTGGCTGCACCTTGCCAAGCAATTATGCGAGCGTCATTGCGAGCTAGTAGTTGTCCGAAAATGAATTTTTATAAAACTATAAAAACTCGTTGAAAACCTCTTGACAATATGTAAGGGATATGGCATAATAACCACGTTGCCAATGCAGACACATAAATCTTCTGGTCAGCGAACCTCATACAGGTTTCTCCCTAGAAAAGTACAAGTTCTACAGGCTACGTTTCACAAAGATAACGCATAGTCTGTAAATTTGCGTCTCTGTTTATAATGGTAACGGGCAGTAACATAACTGCAACAAATGAGCACCTTGACAATTGAAGAGTGGAAAGCAGAACAGAACAAACAGGTAAGTGAACAAGCAGAGTTCTGTCAATGACGCATCGAAAGTCTACCCAGACTTCACGATGCACAATGAGTTTCCGCGAACAGCCAAATGCAACAGTAACAACGACAGCAGTTTGGCCTGGATTGCAACTCAACACATATGCACATTTCCGTTCTTCGGGACGGTTCTATACATCATGAATGGCGAGTTTGATCCTGGCTCAGGATAAACGCTGGCGGCGTGCCTAACACATGCAAGTCGAACGCGCTACGCAAGTAGCGAGTGGCGGACGGGTGAGTAACACGTGGGTACCTACCTTGAGGTGAGGAATACCACCGAGAAATCGGTGACAATACCGCATGTCTTCGCAAGAAGAAAGTCTCGTAAGGGACGCCACAAGATGGGCCTGCGCCTGATTAGCTAGTTGGGGAGGTAACAGCTTCCCAAGGCGACGATCAGTAGCTGGTCTGAGAGGATGATCAGCCACACTGGGATTGAGAACGGCCCAGACTCCTACGGGGGGCAGCAGTGAGGAATTTTCGTCAATGGGGGCAACCCTGAACGAGCAACGCCGCGTGCAGGATGACACTTTTCGGAGCGTAAACTGCTTTTCTGGGGGAAGAGAACGGACGGTACCCCAGGAAGAAGCCCCGGCTAACTACGTGCCAGCAGCCGCGGTAATACGTAGGGGGCAAGCGTTGTCCGGAGTTACTGGGCGTAAAGCGCCCGCAGGCGGTCGGCCAAGTTCAGACTGACAATCCCCAGCTTAACTGGGGAGGGTGTATGAAAACTGGCCGACTTGAGGGATAGAGAGGGACATGGAATTCCGGGTGGAGTGGTGAAATGCGTAGATATCCGGAGGAACACCAAAGGCGAAGGCAATGTCCTGGCTATTTCCTGACGCTGAGGGGCGAAAGCTAGGGGAGCGAACGGGATTAGATACCCCGGTAGTCCTAGCCGTAAACGATGACCACTAGATGTTCGGGGTATCGACCCCCTGAGTATCGCAGCTAACGCGATAAGTGGTCCGCCTGGGGAGTACGGTCGCAAGATTAAAACTCAAAGGAATTGACGGGGACCCGCACAAGCAGCGGAGCGTGTGGTTTAATTCGATGCAACGCGAAGAACCTTACCAGGATTTGACATGGCTCTGATCACTATGGAGACATAGCTTCCTTCGGGACAGAGTCACAGGTGCTGCATGGCTGTCGTCAGCTCGTGCCGTGAGGTGTTGGGTTAAGTCCCGCAACGAGCGCAACCCTCGTCGGTAGTTGGATTTGTCTACCGAGACTGCCGCGATCAACGTGGAGGAAGGTGGGGATGACGTCAAGTCAGCACGGCCCTTACATCCTGGGCGACACACACGCTACAATGGCACGGACAAAGAGTTGCGAACCCGCGAGGGGGAGCCAATCTCGTCAAACCGTGTCTCAGTTCAGATTGGAGGCTGCAACCCGCCTCCATGAAGTTGGAGTTGCTAGTAACCGTGAGTCAGCACATCACGGTGAATACGTTCCCGGGTCTTGTACACACCGCCCGTCACACCACGAAAGTCGGCAACACCTGAAGCCGCTGGGCTAACTCGCAAGAGAGGCAAGCGTCGAGGGTGGGGTCGGTGATTGGGGTGAAGTCGTAACAAGGTAGCCGTACCGGAAGGTGCGGCTGGATCACCTCCTTTCTAGGGATACATAGTGTGCTCCGGGTCTTTCGAGACTCATGAGGCACTCACTCCTAGGTCGGTCAGAACGGTTTGTTTAGGACCTGGATGGTCTGGGCTGGTTTCCACTCTTCAGCGGTTGAGGGCTTCGTGCTCATGGCGGCTGTTTTTGTGTGTCTCTGGAAACAGGGATGCAGGACCAGCGAGCGTGACGCACACCAGAAGAAGACTCAAGCGTGTACCTGAACAACTGAAGAGAGAATGAACTTCAATTTTGTCGAATGTCATCTGTCCCAAAACAGCATGCCAGTTGCCAAGAGTTGAAGCAGAGGAAAGCAAAACGTGTGTCTGTGCTGCTCGCAAGAGCAACATGGACAGCAATCACATATCATCATCGAATGACATATCATGTAGAGTAGAGAACAAGCTACACAGAGTACGAGGCGGATGCCTAGGTGCATTGGACCGACGAAGGACGCGGAGACCGGCGAAACGTTCAGGGGGAGCTGCATCCAAGCGATGATCCCTGAGATTCCGAATGGGGCAACCCATCCAGAGTGATGTCTGGATACTCCCTGGTGAATATATAGCCAGGCGAGAGGGCAGCGGGCGAACTGAAACATCTCAGTAGCTCGACGAAGAGAAATCAACCGAGATTCCCGTAGTAGTGGCGAGCGAACCGGGAACAGCCCAAACCATCGTGTCTTGCGAAAGACACGGCGGGGTTGTAGGACAAGCAACAAGCGAGTCAGAGCCATCCAAACGTGTTGGAACGCACGACCAGAGACGGTGAGAGTCCGGTAGGAGAAAGCGGCGACGAGCGGGCTTGGATCCTGAGTACCACGGGACACGAGAAATCCTGTGGGAAGCAGGGGGGACCACCCTCCAAGGCTAAATATCCAATGCGACCGATAGTGAACCAGTACCGTGAGGGAAAGGTGAAAAGCACCCCGAAAGGGGGATGAAATAGACCCTGAAACCTCGTACTTACCAGCAGTCAGAGGCCACTGTTCCATGAGGAACCAAGGGCTAATGGCGTGCCTTTTGTAGAATGATCCGGCGAGTGCATCGACGTTGCCTGGTTAACCTGCGCTAAAGCAGGGGAGCCTGAGGGAAACCGAGTCTGAAACAGGCGAATGGTAGCGGCGATGCGACCCGAAACCACGTGAGCTATCCATGGGCAGAGTGAAGCGGATGTGAAAATCCGTCGAGGCTCGAACTCACTTGTGTTGCAAAACAAGGGGATGACCTGTGGATAGGGGAGAAATTCCAACCGAACGTGGAGATAGCTGGTTCTCCCCGAAATGCATTGAGGTGCAGCCATGTGAGGTCTTTTCTGGAGGTAGAGCGCTGGATGGGTGAGGGGCCAAGTGCTGGTTACTGATCCCACTCAAACTACGAATGCCAGAAAAGTGTGACACATGAGTGAGACGGCGGGGGCTAAGCTTCGTCGTCGAAAGGGAAACAGCCCAGACCATCAGCTAAGGTCTCAAAATCGATGCTCAGTGGAAAAGGGGGTCTCTCCGCAATGACAGCCAGGATGTTGGCTTAGAAGCAGCCATCATTGAAAGAGTGCGTAATAGCTCACTGGTCGAGTGGAGGGGCACCGAGAACGTACCGAGGCTTAAGCATCGTACCGAAGCTATGGAACCTAAGTAAAAATGGGTTGGTAGGGGAGCGTTCTTGTTGCCGTAGAAGCCAGACTGCAAAGACTGGTGGAGGTCCAAGAAGTGAGAATGCCGGAATGAGTAGCGTCATCGATGTGACAACCATCGACACCGAACGCCTAAGGGTTCCTGGGCAACGTCAGACGTCCCAGGGTTAGTCGGGTCCTAAGCCGAGAGCGTTACCGCTGTAGGCGATGGCAAGCAGGTTTCTAGTCCTGCACCGGACACGGTCGTTATGAGCAATGGGGGGACGCGGTAGGGAACATGAACCCATCGAATGGACAGGATGGGCTTCTCCAATGAAGTGTGTGACCCAGGAAAATCCAGGTCACGTATACATAACATGGGGAACGAGTCAGCGCAAGCTGGCGGAAGTCATGGGACCCCACGCCGTCAAGAAAAGCCTCTCGCCAGACCGCATGTCCGCCCGTACCGCAAACCGACACTGGTGGGCAGGGGGAACTCCCCCAAGGTGAACGAGCGACCCTCTGTCAAGGAACTCGGCAAATTGACCCCGTACCTTCGGAAGAAGGGGTGCCTGAGTAGCTTCTCTGTGTAAACAGGGGGGTGAGCAGGCCGCAGGAAACTGGCTCAAGCGACTGTTTACCAAAAACACAGGTCTCTGCGAACGCGCAAGCGGACATATAGGGGCTGACTCCTGCCCAGTGCCGGAAGGTGAAACGGAGTGGTGTTCGTAGCCACGAAGTGAAGCCCCGGTGAACGGCGGCCGTAACTATAACGGTCCTAAGGTAGCGAAATTCCTTGTCGGGTAAGTTCCGACCCGCACGAAAGGAGTAACGACTTGAGCGCTGTCTCGACAGGGGACTCGGCGAAATTGCAGTACCCGTGAAGATACGGGTTACCCACGACAGGACAAAAAGACCCCGTGGAGCTTTACTACACCTTGGCCTTGACATGATGCGGTGTTTGCGTAGCATAGGTGGGAGCCTTTGAGATCACCCTTGTGGGGGTGATGGAGGCGACAGTGAAATACCACTCTTGCAGTGTGTTGTGTCTCACGCGTGACCATGAAGCTGGCATGCAAACAGGGCCAGGCGGGTAGTTTGACTGGGGCGGTCGCCTCCCAAAGAGTAACGGAGGCGCCCAATGGTTCCCTCAGGGTGAATGGACACCACCCATAGAGAGTGTAAAGGCAGAAGGGAGCTTGACTGCGAGGCTGACGCGCCGAGCAGGGACGAAAGTCGGGCTTAGTGATCCCACATTCCCGAGTGGAAGGAGTGTGGCTCAACGGATAAAAGCTACCCCGGGGATAACAGGCTGATCTTGCCCAAGAGTTCACATCGACGGCAAGGTTTGGCACCTCGATGTCGGCTCGTCGCATCCTGGGGCTGGAGTAGGTCCCAAGGGTTGGGCTGTTCGCCCATGAAAGCGGCACGCGAGCTGGGTTCAGAACGTCGCGAGACAGTTCGGTCTCTATCCGTCGTGGGCGTAGGAAGATTGAGGGAAGTCATCTCCAGTACGAGAGGACCGAGATGGCTCGACCGCTGGTGTGCCAGTTGCTCTGCCCAGAGCATAGCTGGATAGCTACGTCGAGAAAGGAGAAGTGCTGACAGCATCTAAGCACGAAGCCGCTCCCAAGATGAGTCTTCCCTTCTCATACGTGAGAACAAGGTCCCAGAAAGAACATCTGGTAGATAGACCGCGCGCGGACCTCTGGTAACAGACGCAGCGAAGCGGCCCTAATGACCGAACGGCTTCTTTCTATGAAGCATGAACGTATCTTCGGGTGATGAATGTGCAAGGACGTGTGTGTCCCTCTGGTTCGACTCCTGGTAGCAGGTAGAGCTGGAAGGGGTAGAGCGTTCGGCAAAATTGAGGTCCCCGTCTCTCTTCAGTAGCAAGTTTAATGAGTACACATCGCTGACAAAAAAGGATTCGCATGAATATAATAATGCGAGTCCTTTTTTTGTTGAAACAATATAGGAGCTTACTTATTGATGCATCCGTTGTGATTGTTTGTGAGGACATATTGTGATTATCGACGCGCACACACATATATTTCCACCCGACGTAGCCATACACCGTGAACACTATTGTGTACGTGATGCGTGGTTTGACTCCCTCTACCACAACCCTAGGGTACGTCTAGCAACCGCCGAAGATTTGATTGCGGAGATGGATGTCTCTGGTGTCGATCTCTCGCTTACCTGCTCCTTTGGTTGGACAAATCCCGACCTGATAGAGGAAACAAATAGTTATGTCATTGATGCTGTACGGCGTTACCCTACACGTCTTCGTGGTATGGCAGTCATACAACCAACTTTGGGTCAACGTGCTGTCTATGAGTTAGAGCGTTGTGCTCAAGCAGGTATGATTGGATTAGGCGAATTGATGCCACACGGGCAGGGCTATAGGCTCAGTGATATTGCTTTGCTAAGCCCACTGATAGAGGTTGTGCGACAGTATCATCTGCTGGTCTTGTCACATTGTAGTGAGCCTATCGGTCACATCTATCCAGGCAAGGGGAATGTCTCGCTTGAGGATATCATAACATTCCTGACCGCGTTTCCTGATGTACTTTTTATCGCGGCACATTGGGGTGGAGGCTTGCCCTTCTATACGTTGATGCCAGAGATACAGCGTGTTACTGCCAACGTGTGGTATGATACAGCAGCAACTATCTATCTCTACCGCGATACCATTTTTCCTGTCGCTGCTCAACTGATTGGCGCAGACCGCATTTTATTTGCCAGCGATTATGGGCTGTTATCGCAACAACGCGTTATTACCCATATCAGACAGACAAGTATGAATACAGAAGCGGTAGCGATGGTGCTAGGCAACAATGCACAAAAATTACTGAATTTACGGGAAACATAAGTATGCGAGTAGTATCATTAGGAAGTGGCAGTAGCGGCAACGCATTATTCGTCGAGGCAGGTCCACAGGGGCGTACAAAGCTTCTGGTCGATGCAGGTTTGACAGGTCGCGTACTCACCGACCGTCTCCACAAAGTACACGTTTCACCCGCAGAACTGCAAGGGGTGCTGTTGACACATGAGCATAGTGACCACACTTCAGGTGTGCCTACTCTCATGAAACGATACGGCATCCCAGTAATTGCCGATCCCCAAACGTATGATGCGCTTAAAAAAAGTTTGTACTATAGTTTATGGCGCACCGACTCCGACTCGCTTTCCATAGATACTACTTCCTTGGCCGAAACTGCGCCAAACACTACAGAGATGCTCACACTTCCTGTTGGTTCGCAGCGAACTGTTGGAGACATCGAGATAACCTCGTTTCCCATCTCGCACGATGCAATTGCGCCTTGTGGGTATCTGCTTCAAGCCGGTGGATGTCGCGTATGTATTGTGACGGATAGCGGTGAGGTGACACCTGTCATGCTTGATGTGATGCAACACGCTGACCTGCTTATCCTGGAATCTAATCATGATCGTGACCGCCTTATTCGCGGTCCTTACCCACAACATCTTAAGAAACGTATTCTCAGCCCCACTGGACACCTATCGAACGAGCAAGCCGCCGATGCCGTACTACGCACCTGGCGACCTGACGGTGTGCGCTGGCTCTGGCTTGCTCACATCAGTAAAACCAACAACACACCCACCCTTGCCCTCAATAGTATGCGAACACGCCTACAAGCCGCGAACGTGAACCTCTCACAAATTCACATTTCCGTATCGCCCCCTGCTATGGGCCACGTCTGGGACTCAACACAGTTGTGGCAAGCATCTTCATTGTGGGAGATGAGTCATTAATAAGTAACTTGCCTATACTATCTGAATCTCAACTTCCGCTTCAATTTCAACCGGAAGGCCAAAGGGCAATTCTGCCATCCCGACGGCCGAGCGAGCATGTTGTCCAGCCTCAGCTCCATATAGTTCGAGAATGAGATCAGAAAATCCATTGATCACTGCTGGCTGCTGTGTAAAGCCGGGTGCCGAATTGACCATGCCAAACACTCTTAACCACGCGGTCACACGGTCCAAATCGCCAAGTGTACGCTTGAGGCTTCCTAGCATAGAAAGGGCGGTAAGTCGTGCTGCCTGATAGCCCTGCTCAAGTGAAACCTCTGCTCCCACCTTCCCTAAAGGCATAGCAAGCGAACCATCGGCTGCCTGTGGACCATGACCCGAAATATACGCTCGATTGCTACGAACTCTCACCGATGCAAATGGCAAGCGAACCCCTGATGGTGTCGCAAGTGGCTCTGGTAACACGAGTCCCAACGCCTTGAGTTTGGCTTCTATCTTACCTTGTTGTTCTTTGTCCATCTTGATCATCCTTTCAATATCTATAGAATGAAAGCTATCAAACTCTACCGCAGTGTCTATGGGGTTGGACTGAAAGACGCTCAAGATGCTCTCGACGCCATGTAGGGACATCGACAACTGATCAAAGGGCCAATGAGCGGAAATCTCCGCACTCTGTAGCTCTTTTCTTTTTAACAGAGTGTGATAATGCTCTTTAGCAAAATAGTATGGATATCTTGTAGGGACCGCTTCATCGCGTCCGTGTCGGCAGTTGGTTGTCAAGAGGACGCGATGAAGCGGTCCCTACAAACAACGTATCCGCGTTCATTTGTGAAACGGCATCATCGGTCTCCTACACAACCACCTTGTTCTCCTGCATCATCGCCGACCTCACGCGTTCAACATTGGGTTGGGCACCCATAGACTCGAAGAAGCCGAGAGCTTGCTCAAAGTGGTAGCGCGCACGCTCCAGGTCGGTCGTCCGTCTATTGGGCGTGTCTTTATCAAAGACCAACGCACGACGCTTATACATCATTCCTATATAGTACAGCGTGATGCCGCGCTCCCACGGGATATCTAATGCCTCGCACCTTTGCAGGGCTTGACATAGATCATCCTTTGCGAGCGACCATTGTTGTTGCTCGACATACATACGTCCCCTGGCACGGAATGCGAGGGCAAGGCTTTTGCATGCGCCAGACTCTTCCGCGAGTGCGAGCGCACGAGTACACATACTCTCTTGCACTTGTGAGTCCTCGCCCGTTGTCACCATCAGTTCCGCGAGGGTTGTGAGTACCTCTGGTGATGGAAGTGGCTCACTATTCTTGAGCTTCTCTTTATACGCGATGGTTGCCTGTGTCCAGTCTTGGCGCGCGCGATAAATTTCACGCATACTCATTGAGGCGTTTGATGTCGCCACCTCATCATTTGTACGCTCCCCCTGCTGATCAACCAGACGTTTGTATTGCCGCGAGTATGAGTCGCCTTGCTCCGCATTGCCCAGACGATACTCAATCATCGCTAGCGTTTCCAATGCCCATAGTTGTCGCTTCTCATCTTGCTGATACTGCTCAATCAAGCGTAAGATATCGAGCGCGACCTGATGCGCCTCTTGCCAACGATTCCACTGTAGCCACGTCCACATGCGCCATGCCATGCTAGCGAGCAGCAACGAAGGGCTTTCCATCGTCTGTGCATTGTTCCATGCACGTCCAAACCACATGAGCGCAGTTGCATAATCCGCTACCTGGGTGTGAATTTTGCCCAGCGAGATGTAGAGGTCGTAAAGTTCCTCTCGATCCGTCAGCTTCTCCTCTAGCTGTTGCCGCCGACGCTGTATCTGTAGTGCCTCATTGTATTTATGATATTCCGTGTAGATAAAGCCAACCGCGTCGAGGGCTAGCGAGAGCGCACTGGGATTATCAAGCTGTTCGGCGAGACGAAGGGCATTGTGTCCGCTTGCCAGTGCTTGCTCCGCCAATTCCGCTTTTTGAGCATAGGTAGTAGCCTCTAACTGGCGAATGTACCAGAAGGCTTGATACGTGAGAAAGGCGACTCTTTGCCTGTTCAACGCTTTGCCGTCCAGCAATTGAAGACCCGCATCAATGTATGTTCGTGTCTCCTGTACATCGGGTGGCGTGTCGAAACCGCCTAGCCAGCGCGTTCCAAGCTCAGCCAAACGTTCATAGAGATAGAGGACATCGACTGTTGTCGGGTCCACACCTTCGCCAGTCGCGAGACGTAACGCTTTACGATAGGCTTGCCATGACTCATCCATGATATTGCGTTGTGAGTAGGCATCGCCTAATTTTTCGTGCATAGAAACGAGTGCTGGAATATCGGCGTTTTGGTCAAGAAGCAGCTCTAACGCATCGTTATATGCCTGCAATGCACGTAGCGTGTAGTAACTGTTGAGAGCCTGATCGCCCGCCATCGTCAAATACTGAATTGCTCGCCGTCGTAGTTCAGGACGTGTGAGTCGTACCGATACAGATTGCTCACCACTGATAGTCTCCACAGGAGTAACCGCAGACGACCACGTGATGAGTGCTTGTTGATAATGATAGGCGAGCAGTTCCACATAGCTTGCTTGGTTAGCCATTGTGTGCTGCTCTAGCCAAAACGCTAGCTGTGCATGTTCCTGCGAACGTCTTGCACGCGGTATGTTGTTATAGACCACATCTCGAATCAGAATATGCTTAAAGCTAAAGATGCGGTCATCCTCGATGGGGCTACGCACCTGTGTTTCTGCATCCTCGACGACAAAATCACGTTGAATAAGCGATTCAAGCGCGTTTAGGGCTGTTTCTGCCGAGATGTTCTGTGCAAGCTCTATCAAAGAGGAAAGCCAGAATGTACGCCCAATGACCGACGCATGCTGCAAGATAAGCTTTTCTAAGGGGTGGAGCAGATCGACACGAGCCGCCAGCACACCCTGTACCGTGTCGGGAACGCGTGGGAAAGGTAGCACATAATGCATATTAAGGAGTGTATCGTCCGGTGGTTCAGCAAGCGTAGTCAGGTCACTCACAAGTGTTTCGTTTTGATGGCCGAGCCGCCAGCAGATGCCCCCATTTTCCTCTCGCTCGCGTATAAGCAGTCCCTGATCGATAAACATGCGGATAATCTCTTCGACAAAAAAGGGATTGCCCTCGGCCCGTGTCAGGATAGTGTGACGCAATACCTCCGGCAAATCGTCCGTGTTAAGCAATGCGTCAACAAGATTACTGCTCTCTTCGCGCGAGAGTGAGTCTAGTTCGATGGTCGTGAAATTGCGCTGTCCACCGCCCCAATCGCGTCTGCGGTCAAAGAAATCCGGTCGCGCTGGGCAGAGAAAGAGTATAGGTACGCTTGTAATGCGCTCAGTGAGATATTCGAGCAGATCGAGCAGTGCTTCATCGGCCCATTGCAGGTCGTCAACCACGATAATAAGCGGCTGCATCTGCGCCAATGCTTCAAGAAGCACGCGCCATGCGCGCAACAGGGCCGCTTGCGTCGTCGATTGTTTGGAGCCAAGTGTATAGGTGCTATGCTGATATTCACGTCTTGGACGCTCACGTATATCTTGTTGTCCATCAACGGCATCCATGCCCACACGCAAGCCAGGTCCAATGCTACGTAGAATTGTGCTTGCAATCTCTTCGCTTGGCTCAGTACGCGTGGCCTTCGCTAATGTCTCATTGACAAAAGCGGTAAAGCGTAGCTGGAGTGTTTCGTTGCTTTCGTCCTCTTGCACTTCGAGCAGTGAACGCAGAATTTCTACCAGTGGCCAGTAGGTGATGCTATCACCATAGGGTGGGCAGCGTCCGTGGAGAACTCTGGGCATAACATCGCTTGAATTCGCGCTTTTGACCGCTTCTTGTTCACTCGCCACAAACTCGCGTACAAGTCGGGATTTGCCAATTCCAGGCACACCAAGTATTGTGATGAGATGTGGGTTGCGCTCCGCTACCACACGTGCGTAGGTGGTGTGCATCAGAGTTAGCTCAAGCCCGCGTCCGACCAACGGTACCTGTAGCCCTTCGAGGCCACGCGGATGTTGTGTAATCGTTGGAGTTTGATTGTGTAATCCCTGTATCACGTAAGCGATAAGCGACTCAGCTTTACCCTTAAGTTGAAGAGGGGCGATAGCGCGAACGTCAAAGACGCCGCGTGTGGCAAGATAGGTCCGTTCGCCCACAAGAATAGTGTCCGACATTGCGACTTGTTGCAAGCGTGCGGCAACATTTACCGCGTCACCCGTAATCAGAAAATCTTGGCGTTCCTGTTGTCCATTGCTTGGCAAAGCAACCTCACCCGTATTGATGCCAATACGCATTTGCAGACGTATCGCGTCACTATCAAGCGTCTGTCGCCGTTTGTTAAAGGTAGCGAGTGCTGCTTGCATATCAAGTGCTGCCCTGATTGCACGATCTGGATCGTCTTCATGTGTGATTGGTGTGCCGAAGACCGCCATCACTGCATCGCCAATATACTTCTCCACGGTGCCGCCATGTTTGCGTATCTGCTGCGTCATCAGGTTAAAGTAGCCCGTCAGGATTGCTCGCATATCTTCCGGGTCCATACGGGCCGCCATTGGGGTCGAGCCAATGATATCCGCGAACATGACCGTGACGACGCGCCGTTCTTCAGGTGGTAATAACACCTCTGTTGTAGGCGAGTTACGCGTAGCGCGTTCATCCGTAATTGCGGGTAGCGATGCGTTTGTATCACCACGAAGTTGTAGTGCCGTCCCACATTCAATGCAGAACTTTGCCACGGGCAAATTAATCGTTCCGCAATTTGGACAGATTATAAGGCGATTACCACATTCCAGGCAAAACTTTGCGTTTATTGGATTAAGGGTTTGACAATTGGGGCAGCGCATAGATGTATCTCTCACCCTATCTCTTGTGTGAATAGCTCGCAATCGAGCGTATATTTATTGTACAACACAAGCCAACAATGCTGTCGAAATGCTCTTTCATCCCTCAATGTTGATGGTGGATGGGACTATTTTCGGGAATCTTGACGATTGATGAATGTTTTCGTACTATGGTGTTCGATGAAAGGGAGAGGACTCATGCAACAGCAATTCTTGGTAGAAAGTCGTAGTTACAATTCTATGGTACGTGGCTCGTGGCAAACGTACCAACTCGATGTACACACGCTTTTAGAAGACAAGCCACAACGTGATGAGGAAGAAGCGGTCTATGATGGTGGAATACGCCTATGGCTTCCACAAGGTACACTTATGCACTGGGCCTCTGGCACTCGTCCATTGCGCTATAACTGTCTCCAATTCTTCTGGCCCCAGCGCTGGTATATGTTAAGTGCTTTTTATAATGGACCTGCACTTATTCATACCTATGCCAATATCATTCAACCGGCCGCTATCCTGCTGGACCGCGTATCCTATGTCGATCTCGATCTGAGCGTTCTTGTGAAGCCCGATACTTCCTACGAAGTGCTCACTCAGGCCGAGTTTGACCAGACCGCAGATATGTTGCATTATGATGAGGAGACACGTATCAGCGCACTCATGGCGATGCGTGCCGTGACCAGTTCCATTCAGCGCAGCGTCGGCTTGTTCACCGTTGTGCCACATCACCTGCGCCAAACAGATTTCCATATGGCGCAGTGTTCATAAAAATCAATGACAGGGTAGATGGTGCCACCACTGGCACCATCTACCCTGTCTAAGAGGGAGTGTAATATGCCCAAGCGTATCGACCATGTAGCAATTATTGTGCGTAACATTGAGCAAGCACTCCTGTTTTACCGTGATACATTGGGTATAGAGCCACGTGAGATTAAAGAGGTTCCAACAGAACAGGTCCGCATCGCGTTTCTGCCAATGGGAGGACCCGATGGCAGCGAGATCGAACTAATCGAGCCAACAACTCCCAATTCAAGCCTCTCGAAATTCCTGGATAAACGTGGCGAAGGTATGCACCACATCTGCCTCGAAGTCGAGAACATCGACACCACCCTGCAAGAAATGCAAGAAAAAGGTGCTGCCGTCCTTGATAAGCAACCACGCATCGCAGCCGAGGGACGTGCAATCTTCCTACATCCAAAGGGCACGAATGGTGTGCTTTTGGAACTTATCGAGAAAAGCGTTTAATTAACTTTATCACACCCTCTCACCATCTACAGTGTCCACAGGATGCGAGAATGTCTTCTGTAGGGACCGATGATGGTGTTTGATGAAATAATCAGGATACGCCGATTGTAGGGACCGCTTCATCGCGTCCTTGGCGGCGGTTGGTTGCCACGAGGACGCGATGAAGCGGTCCCTACACATGTCCTGTTTAAATTGTTAAACACCATCATCGCGTCCTTTTCGATGGTGGATTGCTACGAGGACGCGATGAAGCGGTCCCTACCAAAACGGTGTCGCATCTTGCCAAGATTATCCGTGCTACTAGGACGCGGTACATTAGTCCTTCCTGTAGGAACTAACAGGCTATTTTCTAGCTGTACCACTAGTGACACTCCTCTTCGTATCATATATTGTATCTATGACGTGTAAGTAAGTAGTAAATGAGCGTCAAACATTCAAACCCTTTAAAAAGAGGTGTGCATGGCAAAACCGATTATATTTACGATAGACGACGATCCCGATGTCCTACGTGCCATAGAACGTGACCTGCGTCGCCAGTACGGTGCTACCTATCGTGTGTTACGTGCGAGTTCTGGTCAGAGTGCATTAGAAACCCTGAAACAGGTAACATTACGCAACGAAGTTGTCGCACTCTTCCTGGTCGATCAGCGCATGCCGACGATGAGCGGTACCCAGTTCTTGGAGGAGGCCATCAAGCTATTTCCAGAGGCCAAACGCGCGCTCCTTACAGCATATGCAGATACAGATGCCGCAATTCAAGCCATCAACACCACCAAGATCGACTACTATCTCATGAAGCCCTGGGACCCACCAGAACAATATCTCTACCCTGTGCTTGACGACTTACTTGAGGACTGGCAAGCATCGTATCATCCACCATTTGAAGGCGTGCGTGTGGTAGGTCATCGCTGGTCTCCACGCTCGCACGATGTACGCGATTTTCTTGCGCGTAACCTTATTCCCTATCAGTGGTTAGACATCGAGGAAAAGGCCGAACCGTGCCAGTTGCTTGAATTCGCAGGTGTTACCGACGAGCAATTGCCCGTCCTATTCTTCTCGGATGGCTCACACCTGGAAAATCCCAGCAATCTGCAAATTGCTGAGAAGGTTATGCTAAATACGCATGCTGGTATGAATTTTTATGATTTGATTATTGTCGGCTCTGGACCTGCTGGCCTCGCTGCTGCTGTCTATGGCGCATCCGAAGGCTTGCATACGCTGATGATCGAGCGCGAAGCTCCCGGCGGTCAGGCGGGCACGAGTTCGCGTATCGAGAACTACCTGGGCTTTCCACAGGGTTTGAGTGGCTCCGACCTCGCCCGACGTGGCGTCATGCAGGTCAAACGGTTGGGTGCGGAGATTCTCTCGCCACAAGAGGTGATGAGTGTGCGCGTCGAGGGACCATATCGCTTTGTCACGCTAGCCGATGGCACCGAGATAGGCTGTCATGCTCTGCTGGTGACAACAGGTGTGTCATACCGCAAACTAGAGGTCCCAGGCATGGATAACTTAACGGGCGCAGGCGTATACTACGGGGCGGCTATGAGCGAGGCAGTTTCTTGTCGCGATGAAGAGGTTTACCTTGTCGGTGGCGCGAACTCGGTGGGACAGGCCGCAATGTTTTTCTCAAAATATGCCAAACATGTCACGATTCTTGTACGCGGCGACTCGCTTTCAAAAAGTATGTCGCAGTACCTCATCGACCAGATACATGCGACCGAAAATATTTTTGTACGTACCTGTTCCAATGTCGTAGAGGTTCAGGGTGATACACACCTTGAGGCGATCACGATTGAGGATGCGAATACGCACAAACAAGAAACCGTTCCTGCATCTTCTCTGTTTATCTTCATTGGAGCCTTGCCGTATACCAACTGGCTAGAAGGTGTGGTCGAGCGTGATGCACAGGGCTTTATTCTCGCAGGAACCGATGTGATGCACGACGGTAAGCGTCCACGTGGCTGGAAATTGGATCGTGATCCTTTCTTGTTGGAGTCCAGTGTGCCAGGAATTTTTGTCGCCGGTGATGTGCGGCATGGTTCAGTCAAACGTGTCGCGGCAGGTGTTGGCGAAGGCTCAATGGCGGTACAGTTGGTGCATCGCTACCTGAGCGAGGTATAAACTATGACGACCAGCATGGACATATTGCGTACATCACAACTTTTTGCCGATGTGTCAGATGACGAGATTGCGTCAATCCTGGCGCAAGGGGAAGAGGTATCGTTACTGGAAGGGGAGGTGCTGTTCGTCGAGGGAACGCCTGCGACAAACTTCTATATTCTGCTTGAAGGCGACCTGCAAATCACACATGTCATGAATGGGCAAGACGTAGTAGTCGCGGATCATGCCGACCCCGGATCGTTTACGGGTGAGGTTCCTCTATTAACTGGCACACCCTATGTCGCTACTGCACGTGCGTTACGCTCAACACGTGTTGTACGCTTTAGTGCTGAAGTCTTCCAGCATATGCTCGTCGCTTGTTCGCCTGTGACGAAGGCCGTGTTGCCCACGCTTGCTTCGCGCATTCGTGACATGGAAATACTGACGATGCAGCAAGAGAAGATGGCTGCATTGGGCAAACTTTCTGCTGGCCTGGCACACGAACTTAATAATCCTGCTGCCGCCGCCCAAAGAGGTGCTGCACAATTGCGTGAAACATTGCTTGCACTTCAAAAGTTGAACTTCTCTTTGCATAATAGCGATCCAATCGTTGCTGTGCTCACGGACTTTCAGCAAGACGCAATGCAACATGCAGCCCAAGCACTACCACTTGAGCCGTTGGCGCAAAGTGATCGTGAGGACGAATTAGCGTCTTGGTTAGAAGAGCATAAAATCGCTAATGGGTGGGAACTGGCACCCACCTTTGTTGAGGCAGGTCTGGATACTGCATGGTTTGATACTCTTACTGAGCAGGTGCGGAATGATATCCTACATAGCTTTATTCCTATCCTGGAAAAAATCTTGCAGGTGTTTGGGCTACTCAATTCTGTAGAGCAGAGCACAGGCCGTATCTCGATACTGGTCAAGGCCGTCAAGGACTATTCGTACATGGATCAAGCCCCATTACAAGAGGTAGATATTCATGAGGGGTTAGAGAACACCCTGACAATCCTGCATCACAAACTCAAAAATATCATCATTACACGCGAGTATGATGGTAGTCTGCCCCACATAAATGCCTATGGTGGTGAACTCAATCAAGTGTGGACAAACTTGCTAGATAACGCAGGTGATGCGTTAGATGAGGTAGTAGGGGAGAAGCATATCAGGTTACGCACACGACGTGAGCCTGAAAGCATTGTGGTCGAGATTGCGGATAATGGGTCAGGTATTCCAGAGACCGTGCAACAGCATATCTTCGAGCCATTCTTCACCACAAAGGGTGTTGGTAAAGGCACTGGTCTGGGTCTGGATATCGCGTATCGAATTATTGTAAACAGGCATCATGGGGACCTGAATGTTACCTCTCTTCCAGGTGACACTTGTTTCCATATACGCCTACCAATTGAACGTCCTATATAGGGCGACAATCAGTCAAAGGAGCAATTTATATGGCAACGTGTACACATCTCAATCAAATACATCATGTCAAGCCAAGCGCACAAGGCTGCGAGGAATGTCTCAAGATGGGCGATACGTGGGTTCACTTACGCGAGTGTCTCGTCTGTGGACATGTTGGCTGCTGCGACTCTTCAAAGAACACGCACGCAACTAAACATTTTCACGCAACACAGCATCCAATTATTCGCTCATTCCAACCCGGCGAAAATTGGCGTTACTGCTACGTCGATGACATGATGGTCTAATACAAAAAGAGGTTTGTGGCATGGTGAGTGTATGCACTCACCATGCCACAAACCTCTTTTTGTATTAAAAATTAATCTTCGACAATCTCTGTGGCACGTCTGATGCGTGGGTCGGTAAAAATATCAAACTCGTCATGGCTGGGACTTGAAAATTCTGAGACAACGGCCCCTTCACTACTACTCTGGAACCAATGGCGTGTGTTGGGGAGAATGGTGTATTGTTCGCCTGGATGCAGTTCGATCTCGTGCTTTGCTGTATAGTATGCTTCGCTCCCTTGAGGAATACGCGCCTGTATCGTGCCTGTTGTTTCGCCTTCGACATATAACCAGACAACCCCTGCTCGACAACGAAATGTCTCCATCTTGCCAGGGTCATTTGCAAAGGGCGGGTGCCTATGCTCCGCGCATGTTTGCCCTGGAAAAAGAATAAGTTCTTTGGCACAATAGCGTTCGTTATTGATGTAGACAACGATTTCAAGTCCTGTACGCTCTACCTCATCCAGCCCAAAATCGACGATTTCTATCTGTGCTTGCTCCTGTGGCGTCAGGACAATACTGTGACGCATCAACTCTTGTACCGTCCGTTGCTGTAAAGCACGAAAGCTACTCTGTTTCAAGGCAAAAATCCTCCCAGATATGTTCTATCCCTATGTCTGCATCGAGGCTTCATACATAGGCGCAGCAGTAGACCCTCTTATCACCAATTCGACAGGGATAACCACTGACTCAAAGCGTACAACCTCATTTGTAATTATTGCAAGTAGGCGTTGTGTCGCGATTCTTGCCATCTCAGCCGGAAACTGGCGAATGGTGGTAAGTGGTGGGTCTATCACAGATGTTAAGGGAATATCATCAAAACCAACAACAGAGAGGTCGTTGGGAACATGTAACCCTCGCTCCCGTGCCTGACCAATTGCTCCAAGTGCCATGCGGTCATTCAGCGCGAAAATAGCCGTTGGACGTTGTTCTCTTTGCAGAAGCGGCTCAGCCGCACGAAAGCCACTCTCAATCGAGAAGTCGCCATAGGTAAGAAGATTCTCATCCAGCGTCAATCCATATTCCATTAGCGCGTCACAAGCACCCTGCAAACGTCCGGCCATCGCTCCAATAAAATTTACCGGCCCACTTATGACACCTATACAGCGGTGCCCCAGCTCTAAAAGATGCTTTGTCACCTCATAGCCACCTCGTCGATCATCGCAGTTGACTGAGTTGATGTTTTGCAGGTCTTCCCTATAGCCAGCAGAGACACGCGGAATCCCACTTGCAGCTAACTCTTGCTCGTCGAGTTCCCCTCGCAATGTCTCAACCGTGATGACACCATCGACATAGCCTGTACGGAGAAAGCGGTCATAAGTAGCGTGATGCGAAGATTTTTTAGACATGGACAGCAAAACATTGTAATCGTTCATGCTTGCTACACTTTCAACACCACGAATGACCTCTAGTAAAAATGGATCCCTGAATGAATAGTCGGGGTCATGTGGGATAATGAGCCCTAACACATACGTGCGATTATTTGTGAGACCCCGTGCCGCTAAATTTGGCGAGTACTGTAGGTCTTGCATAGCATCCAACACCCTTTGCTTTGTCTTCTCACTGACATAAGGCGTATTGGAAAGTACTTTCGAGACGGTTGTCGTTGATACCCTAGCCAAACGAGCCACGTCATAGATATTTGCCATAGCTCTTGTTCTTTCTCCTGAACCAATTATAGCTTTACACAAATAGAAAATAGGGAAGCGTTTCCCTAGTTATACATCGGCCTTTTGTTTGTGTCAAGTCTTCCTTACAAAACTTGCGTAAAAAGTATTGACAAGTCTCTATTCATCGGTTATAACTACAATAGTAAACCGCTTCCCTATCATTTGACCCTGGAAACAACTGGAGAGAAATCTTTACAGTACATGCGGTCTCGATAGTATCTACAATTCTTCCAGAACGCAATCTTGTGTGAGAAACCGCTGCAACTGTACGTATATTTAGTGTCAATACTTTTATCTCTTTATAGGGAAGCGTTTCCCTGTAGTCCGACGGGAAGAGAGAGGTGATATTTTCGACGTTCTGACTATGGAGGGGTTGAATCATGTCCTGTTTTTCGCGTAAAGCGAAGAGCCTTTAGGTATCTCTTGAACAACGTAGATCGGAGCATTCTAGCTCCATCATTAGTGCTATGATGCATTGGTGCATCAAAGACGGGGAGAAATCATTCATGGACAACGAGTATCAGCGAGTCGTAGACGAGTTAACAAATGCGGGCTTTAAACTACCACGGCGCGAATTTATGCGTCTAGCGGCCCTCGGTGCTGGTAGTGCCGCATTCCTGGCTGCTTGTGGTGGCAGTTCCGGTGGCACTGGCAGTGGTGGCGGAAATCTTCCTGCATTGACACAATGGTATCATCAATATGGTGAGGTAGGCACACAACAAGCAGTTCTCCGCTACGCTAAGGGATACACCAAAGCCAATGTCAAAGTAAGCTGGGTAGCAGGCACTGGCAACGAGTATCCAAACAAAGTGAACGCGGCCCTGCTTGGTTCTAACGCTCCCGACGTATTTGAACTGCAATTTCCCTCCGTTGACCAGGTAAAGGCTGGCTTGATTGCTCCACTCGACGACATCATTACACCTGTAAAAAGTGACTTTAACCCTACCGCCCTTAAGCCACTCACCATCAACGGCAAGGTCTACGCGATCAAGATGATCAACGACATGGGCTTGCTATACTACCGTAAAAGCCTACTCCAAAAAGCAAATGTGCAGCCACCCACTACAGTAGATGAGCTTATCGCAGCCGCCAAGAAACTTACCACCAATAGCATTAAGGGACTCTATATTGGTCAGGATGGTGGTGTTGATGCGCTGTATCAAGTCGCACCGTGGGGAGCGGGAGCCGACTTCATTCAGGACGACAAAGTTGTCTTCGATGTAGAGGGTACGGCCAACGCGTATGCTAAGCTGCTGGAGTTAAACAACAGTGGCGCATTACTCATTGACGCACCAACATTCTGGTGGGATCCCTCGGCATTCACACAAGGACTAGCCGCTATGCAGTGGACGGGTCTTTGGGCCATGCCTGGTATCACCAAAGCACTAGGTGATGACTTTGGTGTCGTGCCGTGGCCTGCTCTAAATTCTTCCGTGCAGCCATCGACCTTCTTTGGCGGTTGGTCCGAGATGGTCTACGGCAAGAGCAAAAACATTGATGCCGCCAAACAGTATGTCAAGTATCTCTGGATTGATAGTGCGAACGTTCAAAAGGACTGGTGTGTAGGATACGGCTTCCACGTTCCCCCACGTATCAGTACCACACAATCAACCACGAAACTCCAGAGCGGTCCTGCTGCTCAGGCCGTAGATTTCCTGAACAAATATGGACATGCGGTACCACCAACATGGGATGCGACAATGGACAACGCACTCCGCGATGCATGTAGCAATGTTCTCAAGAACAAAGCTAATCCTACGACCGAGGTCCACAATGCGGCTCAGAAGTGTCAGGCCGAATTGACCCGACTCCTTAGCTAAACCATGATTTGGCATGTAGACAGAAAATATTACTAGTTCATGTGGACATCCGCTCGTAGCATATACGTAGTGGATGTCCACATGTGCTTTAATCCAAGAAGGATTAGGAAGGACATCTATGAAGTCCTCAAGTATTGTTTCATCAGCAGAGACGTTGCCTTCGGTCGCAGAAAAACAACAAGCCGTGAGCAGAGTACGACAGAAGTCACGCCGCACGGCCATAATCTTCTGGAGCTTTGTTGGCCCCCTGGTGCTTGGCCTCCTGATATTTGTGTATATTCCTATCGTGTGGAGTATCTTTCTAAGCTTCTTCAACGCGCGTGCAACAATTACGCCTACCCAGTTCATTGGTTTGCAAAACTATCAAGCCATGTTGCAAGATCGCTCCTTCACAGGCTCATTAGTCACCTTTACTATCTTCACTGCGTTCATTGTGCCAACCACGATGATAGGTGCATTAGGGCTTTCCCTGCTCGTCAATAGTATTCGTGTCGCGCAAGGCTTCTTCCGTTCGGTCTTCTTTCTCCCAACTGCATGTTCGTATGTTGTCGCCTCACTTATCTGGAAGATGAGCGTCTTCGCGGGTCTTCCTTATGGCCTGGTCAACTCTGTCACCGCAATTTTTGGGATTGCGCCCATTTCCTGGGTGACAAGTACCAGTCCACCGTGGTATTGGCTTGTGCTTGTCACTGTCCGTCTTTGGCTCCAACTCGGCATCTTCATGATTATCTTCATCGCGGGCTTACAGGAAATCCCACGAGAGTTATACGAGGCATCCTTTGTCGATGGCGCGAAAAAGGGCTGGACAACGTTCCGCTATATTACACTACCGCTTCTACGCAATACGTCGATTGCTGTACTGCTGCTGTGCATCATTTATGGCTTTCAGGCATTCGACGAGTTTTTCAATATTATGACTGGCGGCAATCAAATCCTTGCCCGTCCTCCACTCGTCTATCTCTACACCGTTGCTCTAAGCGATCAGGACTATGGTCGTGGCAGTGCGGGTGCTATGATCTTGACGCTGATCATTATCGTCATTTCCTTGGTTCAAGGGCGCATCTTCGGCTTCGGAAAAGCGGATTAACCATTATAAGGGCTAATTTAGTACGCCCTCATCTCTGTAAGGACCGATGTATCGCGTCCTCGTTGAGGAGGTTTTATGGCATCAATTGTTTCTCAATCGGCTCAGCCACACCGTAAGAAGGGGCCATCGGCAGGAAAGAGCATCACAACGATACTACAGTATGCGTTGCTGATTGTTCTTGCTATTCTCTTCTTGATCCCGTTTTATCTCGTTCTTAGAAATGGTCTCGCCACCGATCAAGAGATTACAGCACAGCACTGGACGTTCTTCCCCAGTACGCTCCATTTCGAGAATATCTCGGAGTTATTCAATGACATCAGTGTGCCATTCGCACAGGGTTTGTTGAACTCGGCGGTCATTGCAATTTTGCAGACGGCGGGGCAACTGCTCTTTTGCTGCCTGGCTGGCTATGGCTTAGCTCGCATCCCATACCGTTGGTCCAACATAGTTTTCTATGTTATCATTGTGACCTTGATGATTCCTAGCACTGTCACCTTTGTGCCAACCTATGTGCTGATATCCTACCTTGGCTGGGTGAGCACACTACAGGGTATCATCGTGCCCTTCCTGTTCAGTGGCTTTACCACGTTCTTGTTCCGCCAGTTTTTCTTGAGTTTTCCACATGAGCTTGAAGAGGCTGGTCGCGTCGATGGCCTGGGTCAATGGGGGGTCTTCTGGCGTATCGTGATTCCAAACTCCTACTCCATTATCGCCTCACTAGGCGTCATTGCCTTCATTCAAAGTTGGAACTCTTTCCTGTGGCCGCTTGTGGTTGGACAGGACCCCTCGGTCTATACAGTGCAGGTGGTGCTCTCGAACTTCCTGAACGCGCAGGTGCTCAATCTGCATGAACTGTTCATAGGTTCGGCTATCGCCATTCTGCCGCTCGTGATCGTTTTCTTCTTCCTCCAGCGCTACATCGCTGAAGGCTTCAAACAAACGGGGTTGAAGGGATAGAGGTTTATAATATATGTTGTAGGCCCTGGCAATTGCCAGGGCCTACAACAATGTCACAGAGGAATATTTCCATGCTTCTTGGGTGGGTTGGTGTCCCTCTTATTTTTGAGCATCTCAAGCGCATTAATAAGCTTGGTACGCGTCTGACTCGGTTCGATGATTTCGTCGATGTAGCCTCGTCCGGCGGCGATATAGGGATTGGCAAACTTCTCCGTGTATTCGGTGATCAGTTCTTTCCGTCGCTGTTCGGGATTGTCTGACTTCTCAATTTCGTCCTTGAAGAGAATGTTGACCGCGCCCTCTGGCCCCATGACGGCAATTTCAGCGGTGGGCCATGCGTAGTTGATGTCACCGCGTACATGCTTGCTACTCATCACATCATACGCGCCACCATAAGCCTTACGCGTAATCACCGTGACTTTGGGGACCGTAGCCTCGCAATAGGCATAGAGCAATTTTGCGCCATGACGAATGATGCCGTTATGCTCCTGGCTAACTCCTGGCAAGAAACCCGGCACATCAACAAACGTAATAAGCGGTATATTGAAGCAATCGCAGAAGCGCACGAATCGCGCTGCCTTATCCGACGCATCAATATTCAACACTCCAGCTAACGCGCGTGGTTGCTGTGCAACAATACCAACTGAACGTCCATTGAGACGCGCAAAACCAACCAGTATATTCTTCGCAAAGTGTTCCTGTACCTCAAAAAAATCGCCATCATCGACGATATACTTGATGACGCTTGTCATGTCGTAAGGCTTATTTGGATTATCGGGAATGATGCTATCCAGTGCCACCTCTGCCCGTTTTGGCGTGTCAGTAGGAATAATGCGCGGCGCATCGTCAACATTATTCGAGGGCAGATAGCTCATGAGTTGGCGCAGCATCCGAATACAGTCGGGTTCGCTGGGACAGGCAAAATGAGCGACCCCACTTTTACTATTGTGAATCTGCGCTCCACCTAGTTCCTCAAAGGTAACATCTTCGTGTGTCACCGACTTCACAACGTTTGGTCCTGTGACAAACATATGGCTTGTCTCCTCAACCATGAAGATAAAGTCAGTAATCGCTGGTGAATATACGGCACCGCCCGCGCATGGTCCCATGATCGCCGATATTTGTGGCACGACACCGGAGGCTAAGGTGTTGCGGAGAAAAATATCAGCATAGGCTCCAAGGCTGACCACACCATCCTGGATACGCGCCCCACCAGAGTCGTTGAGGCCGATGATAGGCGCGCCATTTTTCATCGCCATGTCCATCACCTTACAGATTTTCTCAGCATGTGCCTCCGAAAGCGAGCCACCGAAGACGGTGAAATCTTGTGAGAAGACATATACGAGGCGTCCGTCAATCTGTCCATAGCCTGTGACGACACCATCGCCTGGAATTTTTTGCTCGCCCAACCCGAAATCGGTAGAGCGATGCGTGACAAACATATCCAGCTCGTTAAAACTGCCGGGATCGAGCAAGAGATCGAGTCGTTCGCGTGCGGTCAGTTTGCCCTTTTTATGCTGCTGCTCAATTCGCCGCTCACCGCCGCCAAGCATCGCAGTAGCCTTTAACGTGTGTAATTCCGCGACTTTCTCGTGTGCGGCACTAGCGGTCGTTGAAGCTGATTGTGAGCTACGTTGTTCACTCGTGGTCATCGAACTTTCTCCATACATTTTCCGTCTATAGATGTAGACAAGGTAAACCTGCAAGCAGTATAGCATAATAATAAAGGGATTGTGGCGGCTTGATGGCGTCGCAATCAAACTGCCACAATCCCTTTATATATAGATAGAAGTCCTACTCTTCCATTGACCCTTTGACAGACAGTAAGGAAGTTCGTTATACTTATAGTGACTCTTGCAATGAAGATGCCATAAACGACGTAGCTTAGCATGACACGGTATAGAAAGCACTATAAGTGCAAAATCTCTGCATAAAACGCTTGCCAATATACACATATTCATTGCATTGAAAATGTATTTACGTCGTCGTAAGTGCTTGCCATCACCCCAACGCGTAGCCATAGACTATATCAGTGGGCATTCCTCTTGTTCATAGCTTGAATAGGAACGAAAAACCTGCCGATTGTCCAACCTTGCTCTTTTCCAACTCAGTAGAGTGCAAACCCTTTGCGCTTCTGCTCCAACAAACACTTGGTCGCACATACTTAGCATACCTTCTTACTCATCCACTCATTACCGTAGGGAGACACCGCGTGAACATTGATACAGTGCGCTTCTCACACCTCTTAGAGGTGAACGAACTGAACGACTTGAACTACTTTTTGTCTCACACCGCTTTCGTCATTTCCCATAAAAGCGAAAGCCTTGAGACTCTGCTTGGCGTACTTTGGTACCTTCCTGTGAATAGCCCTCTCATTATCGTTACAAATTGTCCAGAAGAGGAGAGACAAACCATCGAGCATGGCCTGAAAGAACGGCTGGCGCAACACAAAAATACCTATCTCGTACATCAAAAAGATGAATTCGTTGCGAACCTGTTACGAGACTGTGGCGTACCACAAATACTGGGTGATGATGGCCGAGTGGTCAATGGCAAAGGCGAAGGCATATATATTGGGACAATGTGCGCGGCACAATTGGGCTATGCTGAGTGGGTGATTTATTACGATGCCGATAACTTTGTTCCAAGCGCGTTACTAGAGTACACAATGGCGATGAGCAAACTGTTTATGGCGGCCCGTGCTGGTCGTTCCCACTCCGAAGATGCGGTCGTGCTAAACGAGTGGCATACTGGAAACCACACCACGCCCGATTTACACAATATTCGCATCTGCTGGTCCTCTAAGCCAGCGTTGGGCAACGCCAACCAGGAAACCAAACTGCTTGGACGCTGTACTCGTGTCGTCTCTCCTCTGTTTAGCACTTTGCTTGATGGCTGGTTTGGCATACGCGACTATCCTGTTGTATCATCGAACGCAGGGGAACAGGGCATGACGATGCGGACCGCGACAACGATCCGTTTCTCATCTGGTTATTCTGTCGAGACCTTTCAGTTTCTTGACCTGCTGTATCACGCCTCGCGCTGGCAGGCCGAACCACAGAGTGCGACCCTACAGCAATATCAATCGAAGAGTCCACACTTTCACGACAAGAAGGAAGACTCGCATATCAAAAAGATGATTGCGGACAGCCTCGGTGCCTTCCTCTTGTTCGAGAAATTCCTGCCGCGTAACGTCAAAAAGCAGTTAAAAGAGGTTTATCGCGAACATGAACTTGAGATACGCTATCCCAACGTGTATCCTTCAATCGCTGAATTGCCACTGAAGCAGTTTGGTCCATTCATGGACTATTATCGTTTGTTTAGAGTCAAAGAAGTATGTACCGAGCCTGTGCCTGCCATTAGCAGTGTCTTTGATGAGGAGGTTTCTTGCGGCTTATCGTAGTGCGTCATGGTGAGACGCAGTATAACTTACAGAACCGCATCACAGGTCAGTCTGACGTTCCGCTCAGTCCTCTGGGCGAGCGTCAGGCTGAACTCGTTGGTGCATATCTCGCAAAAGAAAAAATTGATATTGTCGTTTCCTCAGACCTGCACCGCGCTCAGGCAACTGCTCAGGCTATCGCGCAACCACACAACCTGCCCGTTCAGGATGACGCCGATCTGCGCGAGATCGCGATGGGCGAGTGGGAGGGCCACAATCCCGAAGAGATCGCCGCCCAATTCGCAGACTCGCAAGCGCAGTGGCGAGCGCATGCCGACACCTACGCCATTCCCGGCGGTGGTGAAACAATCACACAGGTGCATACCCGTATCGCCCGTGCTGTAGAACGCTGGTATACCCAATACCCTAATGCCACCGTCGTTTGGGCCACGCACGGCGGCTTCATCGGCCTACTCGCCTGTCACCTGCTAACTTTGGATATCAATCGTCGCTGGCAGTTCCGCCACGATAACGCATCCATCACCGAATTTTGGCTTCAGCCCGAACGCGTCATCCTGGCCCATCTCAACGAGACCGCACACCTCGCCAACCTGCAACGCACAGAGGGAGCCGAAGCATAAAAAGAAGGCACGATGAAATGCTGGTAGTGGTCCCCCAACTTTGAGGTGATGGATGTCGTAGGGACCACATTGATGGCGTCCCCGCCCAATTCATTGGGCGAGTTCCATCCGCACCCGTTCTTGCGTGATCTCGTGCAAGAACGGGTGCATGATGAGGACTGCACATTGCTTCGCTCGTGCAGAGGACGCGATCAATCGGGTCCCTACCAGTTCTCTCTTCTCCCTCAGCCGCCGAAGGCGGCAAGTGACAAGAGGTGCGAATTTGTACACTTCAGTTCCAATTATGTAACCATTTCATAACCAATTTCTTCCTCTTTTGTTCTTTATAAGAACCTTATAATGCATTCATATGTTCTTTCGACAAAAAGGGACTCTTGTTAGATTGAACAATCTCTATAACGCTATTTTGTACAAAACAAAATGGAAGGAAATGAAAACGTTATGGTAAAACGTGTGTTCAAGGTGCGCTATGTTCTCATGGCCTGTTTCGCTTTGCTCTTGGTGAGTAGCCTGTTCTATCAACTTACCAGTATGCATACGACGAAGAACGCCCATGCAAGCGCGACCTCTCACTGGCTCTACGTGGTGGAGGATGGAACCGTATTTGTCTACGACATCGACAACAATCACGCTCTCGTGAAACAATTTGCCATTAATGAGATGGGCAAACGTGGGGTCGCGGTCTCGCCAAGCCGAGGCATGCTCTATGTCTCTTTCTGTGGTGCGAATGTTTGTAATGGAGGTCATGGAGGCTTACTTGCTTATGACCTTGTGCATAACAAGCAGGCGTGGAGCGTTACCTATCCCTTCGGCGTAGACCAGCCTGCCGTGACTCCTGATGGCTCCAAGATTTACATGCCACATGGCGATGGTTCGGATGGCCTCACCTCCATTCTTGATGCTAGTAATGGTGCTGTCATTGGCTCGATCAACACTGGCACTAACGGTCATAACGTGGCAGCCTCTTTGGATGGAACTCAAGTGTATGTGACGGGCTACACAGGCGCGAACTACAACTATGTGCATGTGGTAAACCCTGCAAACAATCAGTTCTTTAATGTGGGACCAACGCTCAATGGTGTTCGTCCGTTCACCGTCAATGCCTCACGCTCGCTTATTTTCACTACATCCAGTAATGCCTGTGGCTTTCAAGTGCTTAGTCTTGCTACGAAAGCACCGCTCTATACCACTACATTTAGCGGTTCTTGTGCGTGGTCAGCGAGCACCGCGCCAAGTCATGGCATCTCCCTCTCACCTGATGAGAAGCGCGTGTATGTCATGGATGCACCTCTTGACCAACTCGAAGTCTATGATATCAGTGGCCTCCCAGCCTCAGCACCAAAGTTTGTTGCCACCGTGCCACTAAGCTCAATGGCTGGCTTCTCAGCCTCTTGTCAAACATTCTGTGAGCGCGAAGGTTGGGTCTTGAATGACCTCTCTGGCCGCTATGTCTACGTTGCTGATGCTGGAAACGTCATTTCGACCAGCACCTTGAAGGTTGTCGCAACACTTCCTGCGCTCCAGAACACCCGTCAGTTGCTAGAAATTGACTGGACAAACGGTGCCATCAGCGCGACCAGCACTCGCTTCGGTTTAGGGCACGGCTCTAGCACAGGCGGCACTCCTCCTCCAGCACCAACTACCCCTCCCGGCCATGCACCAAACACGCCTCCTGGTCCCTCGAATAAGACATGGTATTTCGCAGAGGGACGCATCGGCAAAGGCTTCCGCGAGTACCTCACGGTGGAAAATACGTCGGCAACGGCATGTGCCGCCAACATTCGTTACGACTACACTCCTGATGGGGGCACGCCCACGAGCAAGTCGGTTGCCATCACGGTCAACCCCTATAGTCGCTTAACCGAATCGGCCAATGGGGATATTGGGTACGCCGACTCGTCCTCGAATGCGGCGAACGTGGCTGCCGTGGTGACAGTCAATGGAACTGCGACCCCAAATTGTAGTGGCGTCGTGGTGGAACGACCTATCTACTTCATGAACTTCCACGGCATTTCCAGTGGTACCGATGTGCTTGGCTCGACACAATTGCACACCACTTCCTACTTCGCCGATGTACAAAGTTCCGCAAACTTTACATCTTACCTGACCATTCTGAATCCTAACAACGCCAACGCGAATGTGACGGTGAATTATTACCTCAACGGGAAGGTTGCTGGAACACAATCAGCGGCGGTTCTCGCCAATGCACGTGGCACTCTCAATCCAGGCGCGATTGCTCTGCCAGCACACGTTGCGGCCGTTGTCACCTCTAATCAGCCCATTATGGTGGAACGTCCCACCTACTTTACAGGAGCCTCGGTTAATGGGGCACCCGTCTCTGGTGCCTTTGACATGTTGGGAGCCTCCAACGTTGCCCCCGACTGGCTCTTTGCGGAAGGCTATACAGGCAACACCACTCAGGAGAACCTCACCATTGCCAATCTCGATCCGGCCAAGACCTCGGCGACGGTGAACATCACGCTGAAGTCGAAGACGGGGGTCACCAAGACCTACACGCTCACGCTCGGCGCACAAAGTCAGACGGTGTGGAATGTCAACGCGAACAATACCTTTGCTGGCTCCTCACCCGAAGTCTCGGCGGAGGTCACGGCAACGGGCGCGAACATTGTGGTGCAGCGTGAGATGTACTTCACGTACAAACATACTCTCACCAACGGACGAGTGACCGCTTCGGTGGGGGGGACCGATGTGCTGGGACAGGTGGGGCCAGCATCACACACCTCCTATAGTTTCGCGGAAGGCTATGCCAACACAGGTTATAACGATTGGTTGACGATCCAGAACCCGACGGGGAGTGCGGAAAGCATTTCGATCACGTTGGTCAATGGCATGGGTCAGTCCTACGTGCAAACCGTGTCGGTTCCGGCCAATGCGCGCTTTACGGAGGACCTTGCCTCGCTGGTCCAAAGCACCTTTCAAGCAGGCACCAACAGTAACGCGAATGCGTTTTCGATGACGGTGCAGACGACCTCCGGGGTCTTTGTTGCGGAGCGTCCCATCTACTTCAACACCAATGGGGTCTCGTCATTCGCCACGCAAGGTGGAAGCGACATCATCGGCTATGTTGGGGGCTAATTCCTACCCTCAACTACTCGTTACCTGATATGTAAGCATGATGTTTTTGAGGGAAACACAAACTACAGTTAAAGTGTTTGTGTTTCCCCTTTTTTGATCCACATTTTGGCTACTTGAAATATTTGTTTATGTACCTATATACTTGACGAACCCAACTCGATTGAGCTGTCTCCCTGCGATTTTCAGTCAAACACCAGCCAGCACACATCATTGCGTAACCTTTGATCGTCAAGTACCAGCTCCCGAATTTCGTCTGGAAGTTGTTCGCGCTGCCATTGGCACTCCTGACGGCCGACTTGCTCGCCCTCGCCCTTCGGAGCAGCAGCCCGCGCTGCCTTGATCGCATAGGCAGCGGCACCGAGTTCGTGGGCTGCAACGTGGGCGACCACTGCCGCCTGGCCAGCAGCATAGGCGGCGTGCCGAGCGGCTCCGCTCAACTCTCTTGCCGCAGCCATCGCATGACCACCCGCCGCGCGGGATTGAGTCATCGTGATTTCGCCGCGTGTCCACGCCCGAACCTGCTCCACCGCATGACGGGGCCTTGGGTCCAAAGGCCGGACCGCCTCGAAGAGAGGCAAGACGTGCTCAGCGCATTCAGCCGCCCATAGTGCAAGCAAGTGGTGATTGGCATCACTTAGAGTGCCTCCGCGGCGTAGAGTAATAAACCTAGGATCGCGAGGTTCGGAAAATATCATAGTATCTATGATACCACATCGTCTCGTTGTGCCAGCATCACACAGAGCATTGTTGTAGGCTGGTTTTCGAGAGATGTTTTTCGTTCTTGGTGTATGTATCTTTGCTCGTTCTTCTGTCTCGGATATTACTTTCTTCGTCAACCCAGCCTACCTTCTACAGCGGTCTCCCTGTTTGCTGTTATGTTATACTCTCCCTATACATCATCGCCTTTTCATCGTTACCGAAAGGGAACTTTATAACATGGCAGTCATATCATCCACCACCTCTACAAACAATACTTCTCAGAGCCGCATCGCAGGCTGGCTCTCGCCCGAAGAATTCACGATTATAGAAGCCGTGTGCGACACATTATTACCATCGCTCGACCCACCTACAGGAAGTACCGACGCGGTTGCCGCCTATTATCGACGAAACGCTGGCGACCTGCACGTTCCGATGCTGCTGGCGGAAACATTGGCACATGAGAACGCGGAGACACAGACCGAGTTTCGTCAACTGCTCGCGCTTATGGCTAGCCCTCTTGGTGGTCTGCTCCTCATAGCAACGCCAAAAGCGTTTATCAATCTGCAACCCGATCAGCGCGAAAAGTATCTGTTGGCAATGGCGAATAGTTCAACGGGCCAACTGCGGCAAGGTTATCAAGCACTCAAGCGACTCGCAACCTTTATTTTTTATTCGGTCCCCAATCCACAGGGCACGAACCCAAACTGGGAAGTGCTGGACTATCAGACGCCAACGCCACCACCGACAACGCCCAAAACCATCAAACCATTCGTCATTTCGCAAGATACAACCTTAGAATGTGACGCCATAGTGATTGGCTCTGGTGCTGGTGGTGGCGTTGTGGCAGGTGAATTAGCGATGGCTGGTAAAAGCGTGGTGGTGTTAGAAAAGGGTGGCTACAATAGCGAATCCGATTTTACTTATCAAGAGGCACAGGCCACACCCGAACTGTATCTCAAACGCGGCCTACTCTCGACAAAAGACCTGAGTATGTTTATTCTCGCGGGTAGCACCCTTGGCGGTGGCACCGTCGTTAACTGGAACACGTCATTCAGGACACCTGATGACGTACTGGAAGAGTGGGAGCGAACCTCTGGCTTGAGCACTTTCACGAGTTCGACCCTACAGGATAGCTTCGCGGCAGTCGAGCGGCGTATGCAGGTCAACACCGAAAATAGTACACACAACAAGCAAAACCAATTGCTCTTCGATGGCAGTGCCGCGCTTGGCTATCATGCAGGTGTCATACGCCGTAACGCCGTTGGCTGTGAGCAACGTTGTGGAGCCTGTGGTTTTGGCTGTCGCTACGAGTGCAAGCAATCGACGACCAAGACGTATTTACAAGATGCCTACGACAAGGGGGCGCGTATCATCGTGCGCTGTAGTGTCGATAAAGTGCTTATTGAGGATGGTAAAGCGGTTGGCGTCGAGGCTAAAGCTACTGATATGGACAGCGGCAAAACGTACAAGGTGACGGTTCGTGCAAAGGTCGTTGTGCTTGCGGCCGGCACCATTCATTCTCCTGCGGTCCTGTTGCGGTCAGAGATTGAGAACAAACATATTGGGAAACACCTGAAATTGCATCCCGTCTCGACGGTTTCGGGCATCTATCCTGACAAGGTACATGCGTGGCAAGGCGTGATGCAATCGGCCTATAATGATGAGTTCTCGCACCTGCACGAGAATTACGGTTACAAGCTAGAGGTTGCTCCCGCCCACCCTGGTCTGATAGGCTTGACAACCCCCTGGTATGGTGCGCGTGACTATCGAGAGTCGATGCTGGACGCCCCGAACCTCGCCACAATTATTGTGCTGACACGCGACAAGGGCGAGGGAACTGTGACGACGGATCGCGAGGGTGAGCCTGTTGTAGACTACACGACTTCGGCCTATGATCGTCAGCATCTGCTGCATGGATTGCGGACCTCCGCTCGTGTACACTTTGCTGCTGGAGCAAAAGCGATAGTGTCGCTCCAAAATAAAAAGAATCGTGTAGATCGTTTTGCTGATGGCACCGTGAGTCTACGTGATCTGAGCGATTTCGATGCTCGTTTGGAACGCTACGGCATGGGACCCAATCGCATGATGATGTTTTCCGCACATCAGATGGGTACCTGTCGTATGAGTGCGGACGCAAAAAATGGCGTCACCGATGGCAACAGTGAAGTTCATGGTGTAAAAAACCTGTTTGTTTGCGATGGTAGCGTCTTCCCAGCAGCCAGCGGTGTCAATCCCATGCTATCCATAATGGGCCTGGCCCACCGTTCCGCACAATACATAAAGAGTGTATTGTAAAAAGGTAAGGTATATCTTATAAGGGACCAGAGCATCCCCTATAAGCGAGGTTGCTCTGGTTCCAACCAAAAATCAACACACCTTTTTGACTACATACCTTCCTCAACAAGCCGATAAATAATAGCAGAGAAGACACAAAAGTGCTACAGAGAAGGAGTAGGTATTATGCAAAACAAGCAGCAGTCTGGACAAGGAAATGTTTCGGATTCGGGGCAACATGCGGAAATTGGTGTATCAACGAGCAGCATGTTGGAGGAGCAGAGGCAGCAAGAATATTTGTTGAGCCAAGGCTTTACCTGGGATGAGGCGCGTAAATTGCAGCATCAGCGCACGCATCTATACGAAAATATCGAAATGCAGCAGCGTATGGCAGATGATAGTCGTATCCGTTTTGCGCGCTGGCTCTATGAGCAAGGTGAAATCAGCGAAATATAGTGCTTGTCACAGCCCAAGAGATATGCTATACTCACGGCGGAGAGATGTCAGAGTGGTCGAATGTGCCGCTCTCGAAAAGCGGTAAGGTGCAAGCCTTCGTGGGTTCGAATCCCACTCTCTCCGCGTGGAGGAGTCTCATAGTGGTCTAGTGAGCACGACTGGAAATCGTGTAAGGTGCAAGCCTTCGTGGGTTCAAATCCCACCTCCTCCGCCCCCAGTTCTATTTAATTCCCCCATTTTCCAACGCAACGATGCTGTAGGGACCGATTGATCGCGTCCTTGTCCCGATTGATAATGTTGGCAGGATTGGGGAAACGTCTCAACATTCTCTAAGACGGTCAATCGGGACAAGGACGCGATCAATCGGTCCCTACAGATAACGACATTACGCAAAATAGACATGCCCCACTATGAAGCTTGGACCAGTTCTATGGTATAGTAAAGGTAGTTCCCTCATTATATTTCATTTAAGAGGAAGGCATGTCTTACATGTCCAATGAGCAACTGAAAGCTGTAGCACTTCCACCTGGTCAAAGGCGACTCGCCCTCGTGATCGGCGTCAATTCATCTGCCAGTGCAACACTTGTGCCTTTACAATACGCTGAGCGTGACGCTGCTCTTATGGCAGAAGTTCTCCAAACACGTTGCAACTTTGAGTTGTTTAAGCCGACCTTGCTTGGTAGCGATGCATCAACTGATGCTGTAAGAAATGCAGCCCTCAAGCTGAGCCTGCAAGCCGAAAAAGATGATCTCCTCTTGTTCTATTTCAGTGGTCATGGACAACAGATGAACATAGAGGCAGATATGCAATCAACCTACATTGTCACAGCTAACTTTGATGAGGAGATTGTCGAGGTTGATAATGATGCCCATCTCTCACTTCCCTGGCTACGCGAGAAACTCTTACTAAAGACAAAGGCCGAACGTGTACTCATCATCCTTGATTGTTGCTTCGCAGAAGATATCCGTACCCCTCCTGACCGCTACCTCGAAGAGCTACGCCAGCGCATCACGTACTACTTTGAAATGCCCGGCACAAACGATGGAACGCGACGAAGCGGCTTAAGAGTCGCTCTAGCTGCCTCAAGCTACGACCAGACTGCAAGAGAGCAGGATGGAACAGGTATTATGACAGGCTTGTTACTCAAGGCACTTTCAGGAGAAGAGGATGAGGTGTTAGGCAACGACGGCAACATCACCGTCAATCGCCTCACTGAATACATCAAAGAGCACATGCCACCTCAGCAAAAGCCCGCCATCTCCATAAGCGATACAGGCGGCTATGAATACATCCTTGCACAATACCCCGAACGCGCCGCAGAACTACGCCGCAAGCATATCTCTGTCGTTAATGAGTGTCCAAACACCTATATTCCTTTTCCTCGAAAGGACTCCTTTCAACCACGTCCACACGAATTCGAGACCCTGGAGCGCTTACTCTTTCCTGTAACAACGGGCGAAACCCCCCCACCACGTGTTGGTCTCGTCGGTGTTATCGGCATGGGTGGCATTGGCAAAACACAACTTGCCGTTGAACTGGCCTATCGCTACCAAGACCGTTTTCCCTCCGGTGTCTTCTGGATGCCAGCCACAGGCACAACGCTTCCAGCATGGCAACGCCAATTCGCGGACCTCGCTGTTAGCACCGACTACCTGCGAGAAGACGATGATACCACAAAGCCTGATAACGAGATGAAACGTGCGAGTCACCTGTGCCGTTATCTTGCCAATCATCCCGATGCTCTACTCATCCTCGACAACGTGGAAAACACCGACCTTGTGCTAAGCGCACTCACTGCCATTGCAGGAAAAGAGGCACGTTGCGCTATCCTCTACACCTCGCGCAATACCATCACTCCACACGGCGTCAAGCGACACGTCGTCGAACGCTTGCCAGTGGGCGGAGCACTGAACCTGCTCCTCACACACAGACCTGCTCTGCTCCCACTCTCGTTACAAGAAAACACGCTGGACGCAGAAGCACAAGCGGCGCGTTCTATCTGTCAGTACGTAGACTACCTCCCGCTTGCTCTCACGCTCTTACGCGACCTCTTGCAAGATGAATATCTGACACTTGCACATCTTGCCGAGCAGTTGAAGGTGCGTGGTGCGTTCGAGATTACCAAAGACTACGATGAAACCGAAGCTCGCCTCTTCACAACCTTCCAACTCGGTTGGAACAAGATTACTGATGCAGGAGCACAACACCTCTTTCAACTCGCGGCATATTTTCCTGAAGCAACCGCTATTCCCCTCTGGTTACTTGGCATTGCTGCTGGACTAGGTGAAACAGGCAACACACGACTTGAGCCACTTGGACGCGCTCGTCTACAACTCCAAAAGTGGAGCATGATAGAAGTGCTTGAAAATGAACAGATACGCTTACATCCGCTCATTCGTGAATTTGGGCGTCAGCTTGTAAGCCATGACACGCAAGGAAAAGAACTTCTGCAAGAAGCTGGTCAACGCCTCAACACAGAATTTACCGATATAGACAAGCTTGAACAACGTGCCTTTGCTGTTGGCTACTGGCGGTGCCTCGAACAGGTACAACAAGCATATCAATACGCTCAAATTCTGGATGCTACTAACATCGAAAGATTAGAACGCATCGAACGATGGATGTCACGTGATAGCTCTCTACTCACAACCGACGGCTTATGGCCTGAACGCATGCCAGGACTATTCTATCAACTGCTCTACAACCACATGCTAGAGGTCGGCTATCAACCTGCACTTCTAAAACAATCAAAGCCCTGGATACGACAACTAGAATGGGTGGGAACAGAAGACGACTTATTGCTCCGCGAGTTCAAACATCCCGATACCGTTACATGTGTTGCCTATACTCCCAACAGTAACACGGTCGCTACAGGCTGTGGAGATGGACTGTTGCGCCTCTGGGATGTTGCCAGTGGAGTGAAGCGTGCCGAGCTTCCTGGACACACAGACCGCATCATGTGCCTCGCAATTTCACACGATGGCACAACAATCGTTACAGGCTCGGATGATGCTAGCATATGCATATGGAATATTGTAAGCGGTAAGTTGGTATACACATTGCGTGGTAGTACACAAGCAGTACGTAATGTTGCCTTTTCTCCTGATGGAACAAGAATTGTTGCGGTGTCGGAAGATGGCATTGGGCGCGTTTGGGATATCGCAAGCCAAGAGCAGATCGCAATACTCTCAGCTCGAAATATTCGTTTAAGGCAAGCATTATTCACGGATGACGGCGAAAGAATAGTCAGTTGCAGTGAATATGCGGCATATATCTGGGATATTGCTAACGAATGTGTAGTACAAAGTACGAAAGAAAAACCAAAAGTTTGGATACGTTTGGAAGAGAATTTGACACACGAGCTAACGCCAGAAGTGGAAGGAGTTCTCATACTTAACAACCGTCCAACCATGATAAGTATAGATTTTGCTCAAGCTGAGGAGCATCCTGTCAACGTAAAAATTGTCAATATAGAGAAGCAAGAAATTATTACACAGATTGCCCGAGACGAATATGCAAGAAATCCTTCCCTAGTAGCTCCTATAGTTTCGTCTGACCAAAAGAAAATTGCGTTGTCCTTCTACAATGCTGTAGAGATATGGAGCCTACATAATAAACCGGCATATATAACCTCTCTTACCCATGCCGTAACTGTTACTGCGCTGTCGTTCTCTCCCAATGGGAAGCATATTGTGACAGGAGCAGAAGATGGTAAAGCACGGCTTTGGAGTATATCGCATATCTCAAAAACAATTATAGAAGATAACTTGAGAAGTGCAATAGTAGCTGTATGCTTTTCCACTGATGGCAAACAAATTGCTTTAAATAATTCTTTTAACATTAACATACGAAATACTTCAAACAAAACATCTCCATCTATTGAAATCCCACTAAATCCTGGTTTATTTCCAAACATAGATCAGGTAGTATTTTCATCAAACAACTCATTTTTACTTACTTATGGTTATTCAGGTATAAGTATAGTAAACGTAAAAAACGCACAAATACGTATAATCAAGAAAGAAGCTACCAATATATGCTGTTTTTCCCCTAATGGAAACATGGTAGTAAATGATACTTCCGAACACAATATACAAATACGAAGAGTTATAGACAGCGAGCTAATCACTCAACTACAAGGTCATCGCAGCCAAGTTCATCTTCTCGCGTTCTCCCCCGATGGCACCCATCTCGTCTCCGGCTCGATGGACGGCACGGTACGCATCTGGAACATGCAAGACTACAGCACTATCGCCATTCTCAAAAATCATGTCGGTGGCGTTACGTGCCTCTGTATCTCGCCCGATGGCAAACTAGTCGCCACCGGTTCACTCGATGGCGTTGTGCATATCTGGTCGATGCAAGATGGTGAGGAGCTTGCACGGTTAAAAAGGCAAAGGGTAGCTCCCTCGTCTATGGCCTTTTCGCCTGATAGCTCGCTGCTCCTCGTCAATGATCGCTATGCCTATACATCGCTGTGGCAAATGGATCAGCTGGACAATGGTCAACTTGTCGGCACATATACCACCGCAACGGAGGTTAAGGCACTTCACTGGCAAGACAACAGACATATATTGCTGGCAGCCATTGATGCGTTGGGCTACGAACCACAAATTTATCATTTGGCGTTGGAGGGCGAATGGTAGTCCTTCAAATTCGTTCTTGACAACCTCTACGACACAATGATACCCTTGTTTTCACTATAAATCATATACTATACCATTCTCGACTCACGATACGCACATATTTTTTCACGAACGGCTCACGAACGCATGGAAGGGTTGTTTTTACATGGCATACAACGACATCCAGAACACGCATGACGATATCGAACTCTCACACGACGCTATCCAAACTCTCTCGAATGCTGAAGGCGTGGTCAAGTTTTTCACGACGCTACGCTATGATACAACTGAGCGCATCGAGCAGACGCTACAGGCAATGCATTTCACGTCTGAAAAGCTGCGTTCTGAGGTTCAGCGCATTGTACGGATCGCAAGCCATGATGAGGGATTGTTCGAGGTCTATCTGTTTGAGGTGCGTTCGTTGACCGTCGTGCTACGTAACGAGATCGTGCAACGCTTCCGCTCGACCAACAATGAATATCTCCTCGTCCTGACCGACAACTACGAACGCCTCGACTTCGTACTCACCGAACACTATAACCAAACAATCACGACCTCAGACGAAATCGTGCAACAACAGCAACTTCCGCTTGGCACTAAATTCTCCGCCATCCGTTCGCAGACGCTGCAGGTCGAGCGACTCAAACCGAATGATCTCACTTTGCGCGTCCTGCGCCGCTTCACCTATACCGAAACCGATGGTGTCGCGCAACACGAAAAGCTGCTCAATGCCTATATCGTGGCAACGTGGAGCGAACCGTTCTTTAATAACCGCGCCCTCTTCTCTGACTACTATCTCACGCAACGCCTGCCCGAACAGTCAGAATGGAGGGACGCACACGAAACCGCCACAATGCTCAAAGCGTACCGAACACTTCGTGTCCTCTACGACGACGCGCGCGAAGAATGTAGCGGACATGGACTGTCCGCTCTACAACAAAAAGTGTTGCTTCCAACCCTGGAACAACTTGGCTTTGTGGCGCGTCCTGGCAAAACACGCACCCTTGACATGGTTGAACCAAATTATCGCCTCTTTGCCCCCAGCGCGACGAAAAATGACAAACCGCTTGCCCTGTGCCTAACCTATCCATGGGGGCGCAACCTCGATGGCAAGGATGAGCAACGCGACACACAGACGCCCGACGAAAATCCTGGGGCTATCGTCGTGACATTGCTGGACTCCGGCGAGGCGGATTGGGCCATTGTTACTAATGGCATTATCTGGCGTTTGTATGCCGCGAAAGCGCATAGCCGTGCCACGAATTATTATGAGATTCACCTGCCCGAAACGTTGGCGATGGAGCAGCGCGAACTAGCATTTCGCTATTTCTGGCTCCTCTTCCGTGCCGCTGCGTTTGTGCCTGTCGAACGTTCGGCCGCAGGTGAAACTCGTTCGCTCAGCCTGCTTGACTACATTCTCTTGGAAAGCGACCTGCATGCACGAGACCTGGGCGAAAAGCTCAAGACACGCGTCTTCGAGGAAATCTTTCCCTATTTCGCCTCTGGCTTTGTGTCTTACGCACAACAGCATGGACAATTGCCCTCCAACCTGGATACGCTTCCTGCCGATGAGCGCAATCGCCAACTCGAACCGTTCTTTACTGGCACCCTCACTTTTTTGTATCGCATGCTCTTTCTATTCTATGCCGAGAGCCGCGATCTGCTGCCCGTGCGCCAGGAGCGTGGCTATTATGAATACAGCCTTGAGCGACTCAAACAACGGATCGCACATGATGCAGGTGAACTACATGATCGCGTTCCCACGAACCTGAACACCTATTCCACGACGGACACCACGCTCTATGATGGCCTTCAACGCCTCTTCGCCGCCGTCGATAAGGGCGATGCCGCCCTGAACATGCCCGTCTACAATGGTGGCCTGTTCATGACAAATCCTCCGCTACCGTTTATCGAAAATGAGCCGCAAGAAATCACGGTTGCACGTTTCCTCAAGGAGCACAAGATACCGGATCGATACCTTGCGCTCGGCCTGGACCGCATGGCGCGAGACGTGGATGAGAAGGCCATACGCGTTCGGGCGGCGGCTGGCGAGGTCAACAAGCACTCGCATAAACTTGTCTTTATTGACTACAAAAGCCTTGGTGTGCGACACCTCGGCAGCATATATGAGGGTCTGCTTGAGTTCAAACTGCGTATTGCTCCCGAATTGATGGCGGTCGTCAAGGGCAAACGTACTGAAGAGATTATTCCTTTGAGCGAGGCACAACAAAAGACCTTGCGCCCCTTGAAAGACAAACAGGGCCATGAGCGGCTCTATCAGCAGGGCAGCATCTATTTAGAGAATGATCGGCGCGAACGTAAGGCAACAGGCAGCTACTACACGCCCGACTATATCGTGAAATATATTGTCGAGCAGACCGTCGGTCCATTGCTCAAAGAGAAACTTGAGACGCTCACCGTCGTCTTCCGCGAGGCACAAAAAGAACTGGAAGTGCAGCGCAATTTAGCAAATGGCTTACACCTCAAAAATGCCAACTCCGAACATGAGACGTACAAAAAGTTTCGCGTTACGATTAACGAGGCGTTTTTCGATATCAAGGTGCTCGACCCCGCGATGGGGAGTGGACACTTTCTGGTGGAGGCGGTGGACTACATCACGGACGCGATGGCGAAACTGCTCAATCGTTTCAAGTGGAACCCGATAGTGCATGAACTGGCGGTGACACGTCAAAAGATCGAGGCGTCGATGAAGCAGCAGGGTGTGAGCATCGACAACAGCAAACTCACGGACCTCAACCTGCTCAAGCGGCGTGTGCTCAAAAGCTGCATCTATGGCGTCGATCTGGTGCCAATGGCGGTCGAACTCACGAAGGTCAGCCTATGGCTCGACTGCTTCACGCTCGGTGCGCCGCTCTCCTTCCTCGACCATCACATCAAGTGCGGCAACTCGCTGATTGGTGCCGACATACGCGACGTGCAACGCAGCATCAAAGAGAGTTTGTTTGGCTATAAGTTCGCCTACCTGCTTGAAGCAGCCCAACTCATGCGGAGTGTCAGCAAACGCTTCGATGTCACAGCGGAGGAGGTCGCGGAATCGCGCACGGTCTACCAGCAAGCCGATGACTCGTTAGCCTCGCATAAGCACCTGTTCGACGTATGGCTCAGCGAATACTTTGGCAACAAGAAGGCGCAAGACATCGCCAACGAACACTCGAAAGCCATCACCGACAACGATTATCAGCAGTTGAACAAGAGCGACGTAGCCGCCATCGACGCCGCCATTCCGCTTGCCGCCTCAAAACACTTCTTCCACTGGCAACTAGAGTTCCCCGAAGTCTTCCTAGACGAAACCGAATATAAAGAAAATGCTGGCTTCGATGCTGTAGTTGGCAATCCACCCTATGTCCGGCAAGAGGGATTAGGTGAGGACAAAGCAGCCTTCAAAGCACTGTACGAAGTCTTTAACAGCATTGCCGACCTGTACACCTACTTTATCGAGCGCAGCCATGTTCTTCTTCGTTCTCAAGGCCGCTTCAGCATGATTACAGCCAACAAGTTCATGCGTGCGAACTATGGTGCTGCTTTACGTAAGTTTTTGTCTATGCAAACAAGACTAGAAAAACTTATAGATTTTGGTGAATTGCGCGTTTTTGGGGATGCTGCAACAGATCCACTTATTACAATATCAAGCAAAAGTGAACCTGCTGACTATGTAGAATATGTGCAGATAAAAAATTTGAACTTCGATGTTTTAGATGATGTGGTGGCGACCAACGCTATAGTGCTATCAGAAGATGCATTGAATAGCTCTAATTGGTCTCTTGTAGCTGATATACAACAAACAATTTTGAATAAGCTTCATATTAATGCTGTATCACTAAAACTGTATGTAAATGGAAAGATAGAGTATGGTATCAAAACTGGTTTAAATGAAGCATTTATCATCAACGAGGCTACTCGTAACATGCTTATAGCAGAAGACGCTAAAAGTATTGAAATTATTCAACCGTTTGTAGTGGGTGATGATGTAAGGAGATATGTGCTTGACACGAAAAATCGTTATCTAATCCTCACTTATATAGGTATACCGATAGACAAGTATCCAGCCATTTATAGACATCTTCAGGCATATCAAGAAAAACTTGAAAGACGATGGGATAAAGGAAATCATTGGTGGGAATTGCGACATTGCGATTACTATGAAGACTTCACTAAACCCAAATTGATTTATCCGGTAATAGCTATGTCGAGTAGATTTACACTTGATAGCAGAGGATATTATAGCAACGACAAAACATTCATTATACCGAAACAATGATATGTACTTATTAGCTCTGCTTAATTCTCAACTCATTTGGTTTTATTTGAAGCAAGTTTGCTCAGTGCTAGGTGATGCAAACGATGGTGGACGCCTAGAGTTACGAAGTGTACACATAGAGACGTTGCCTGTTCATCATAACAACACTGACTTACCTCCAAACTTACGAACCTTTTACCATCAAAAAGCACAAACTAGATACATGAGCAGTATGTAAGCAAAGATGATCAAGGAATGTGTATTAGGCTTCAGTCAATCATCACCTCTCACAGCAGCCAGAGCAGTCGGATGTGGTGCATGATCTGCTGGCATTCCTGGCGGAGACGATGCTTGACCTGAATAAGCAGAAGCGAGCATTACAAAAAGAGTTCCTGGATTGGCTGGTGACAACGCTGCATATCGCGCCCGATAAGGACGGTGACAAAGCAGGTATCGAGGTGCTGACAGGCAAGAGCAAGTTGCTTGAGTACGCGGGCGATTATCAGAAAAACGAGGAGCCACTTGCACCCGATGCGCTGTGGGATATCGTCGTAAAAAATCGTCCCCGTTTGGGTGTGAGTCCGTCACAGGCAGGGTTGAGGGAGCGCGTGCTGGAACGCTATGAGCAAAGCCTTGAGACGGTGTTGCCGCTCAAAGAGCAGTTGCAACGCACCGATAATTTGATTGACGCGGTGGTGTATCGGTTGTATGGATTGACGGAGGAAGAGATACGGGTGGTGGAGGGTAAAGGGTAAAAATCTCATTTCAATCAGGGTGAAACGTAACCGCTTTTGCCTGTAGTATGAAGGGAGAGGTATGACTATTATTGGAGCATCCGTTACATCATGAGGGACTGCACATTGCTACGCTCGTGCAGTGGACGCGATACATCAGGTTCCTACCAACACCTTATTACTTGGCTGATGCTCCAATTATGCAACACGCGAGAAAGGGATATGCACATGCCGAGCCAATCGATTGAGCAACTGCTGAGCTTGCTTACAGAGACGCCGCCACGCCTTGCCGCCCTGACCGCTGACCTCTCACCACAAGAGTTGCAGACGAGGCCCACCCCTGATGAGTGGTCCGCCAACGAGGTGCTGGCCCATCTGCGTGCGTGTGCTGACGTGTGGGGAAACTGCATCCTAGCGATACTATCGCTGAGGACATGCCAACGCTGCGAGCCATCAATCCTCGCACCTGGATCAATAAGACGGACTATCTCGAACGAGAATTCCAGCCCTCGTTGCGCTCCTTTACCGCGCAGCGTACTGATCTACTGACTGCCCTCTCCTCGTTGCCGCACGAAGCGTGGTCACGCTCAGCAACGGTGACGGGGGCGGGAAAGCCCCTGGAGCGAACGGTACTGTTCTATGCGCAGTGGTTGGCTACTCACGAACGACCACACGTCAAGCAGGTCAAAGGCATCGTCAACACCATACACATGTGAACAAGCTCTCCATTTCCCCTTTTGATCTCCTCACAAAGAAGAGGTACTTGCTATTTATGAGAAGACCAAATAGAACAAACACGACTCCGTTCACCAAGGTGGGGTGTCAAACAAGATCAGAAGCAAGGAGCAGATACTCATGACAGAACAAATATCTCCCCTCATCACATTCTACAAACACGGGTGGGAGAACTATCAACAAGCTCTCGTCAAAACCATCGCGCCGCTTTCATCCGAGCAACTTGCCCTTCCTGTTGCACCACATTACGTGTCAATTGGAGGGCTTCTCGCCCATATGCTCGATGCGCGTGCCTCCTGGTTCTCAGGGTGGATGGGTGAAGGAGACCCCGACCTTGACTGGAACGATGACGAGCCAGCCGCGTACAAGGCAGCTTCACTGGTCGCCATGTTTGAGAAGAGCTGGCACGTGATCTCCTCTGCCCTGGACCGCTGGACTTCCACTGATTTGGAGCAACTTTTTTCACCCCCAGCTACTCATCAGGCATGGCTACGCAGTCAAGGGCTAGAAGAAGAGCCTCCACACACCCGACAGTGGATTGTCTGGCATGTCCTTGAACATGAGATACATCACGGAGGCGAGCTTTCCCTGGCATTGGGAACATATGGTCTGGAAAGTTTCTACACTTGGTGAGCATCGAATATTCCCATTATTGACCTTGAGAGACTGAAAGTAACGACAGACGGGGAGACCCTTGCGGTCTCCCTGTAATGCAGGTATACCCCTACCGAAAGTCTATTTCCTCCACGTTGGTCCCATCGACGCCGATGCCCTGAGCAAGCAGGTCTTCTACGTCGCGTTCCTCTAAGAATAACAGACCTACCGTAAAGTCTTCAACCCTCAGCAAGACCTCATTTCCCTTCAAGAACTGAAAACTCCACAAATCGGGTTTCCTCCCCTGAAAAGCGGGTGCCATAAAGGTCTGGAAGAGTTCTCGCGCAACCCCGTTCAATTCGCCTTTCACTTCGATGCTGTTTTCCATCCCCTCATAGGCAGAGATCGTTAGTGAGGGCTGATTCAGAAACTCGCGTTTTCCTGCATTTAAGAATGTATCGGCGTCGGAGGCATCCCTGTTTCCCTGGAAGATAATCCGAAAGGTATCCGATTTTTCCATGAGAGAATGAAAACAGGTTTCCCACTCTTTGAAACCCGAAATGCTATGGACCAAGAACGTTCTTTTCATGCTGTCTCTCCCTCTTTTTTGTCCCATCTCTCTTATGAGCCAGACCACACCTCTCTCGGCTAGGCGTTCGGTGGTACCGAGGTGATGCGGAGGATCAAACGAGGCTTTTGCCTACGTGCGGCGATCCGCTCGATAAGCATGACGACATGGTATTCCAATCCATATTTCTTCTGCAGCACATGGGTCAGGCGTGTTGTAGTGAGGGCGTCAGTGACGATCTCAGCAATGCCGGGGACGGGTTCGCTCCCGTCAGTGACTTTGCCCGCTCGGCTGGATGGGCGGATTTCGACCTGTCCGTTGTTGCGTATCCGTTTCACCTTTCCGCTTTCTTCTGGGGTAAGGACGATAAGAGTATCTCCATCGCGTGCAACCCAAACAGGCGATGATATTCGTTCACCGTTTTTGCGAAACGTCGTGAGAGACACAAATGCTTGGTCTCCAAGTGCGGTGAAGAGTTGCTGTGGATCAATGTGCATGGTCGTCATTCTCCATTCTCTGCTCAACTGGCTTTGACGTATGCATGAGCACCGTCAGGCTCCTGGTACATATTTACGTGGTTGGCAGAGCGTTATGCTCACCAACCGGTCTTGCGTAACCATGTTTCCATGTTCAGTAACGACGGATCGAGTGCGCGTAGAGCGGGAAGAACTGCCTGATACCCCTCCTTATTGAACCACTCCATCATCAGTGCATTCTCTGGACTCGTCTTGATCACCTGCTCCATTGGCTGTTCAGCAAACACGATGGATCGCTTCATCACCCGACTGAAGGTTTCGGCGAGTTCCAGCATACTGAGTTCATCCCCTGCGATTTCGAGTGCCTTGCCCACAAAGCTGGTGGGCTGCTCAAAGGCAAGTGCGGCAAAGCTTCCGATATTTTCTGTCGCAATCATTTGCAGACGCGTCTGCGGGTGCAAAGGCAACAGAAGCGTATTGTGTTGCTTGATAGACGCACCAAAGTAGCTGGCGAAGTTGTCCATGAAGAAGACTGGACGCAGGATTGTTGCGGGCAAGCCAAGCATTCGGATATGCTTTTCTATTTGCCATTTACTTTCAAAGTGCGGAATTCCACTCTCTCGCTCCGCGCCTCCTACCGAACTATAGACGAAATGCTGAACCTGCGCTTTCTGGGCGGCATCTGCCAGGAATTTGCCCTGGACGATCTCGGCTCCTACGCTCTCAGCAGGGGTCTGAACGCTGAAGACTCCATAGACTCCCTTGAGTGCTTCTTCTAACGATGCTGGCGTGAGAAGGTCACCTTGTCTCAGTTCAATGTTGTTGTTTGCCAGATGTTTGGCTGCGGGTTTCTCCAGATCACGGACCAGTGCGCGTACCTTCCAGCCATTTGCACTCAGACTGCGCACAACGGCGCCGCCCTGTTGGCCCGTTGCACCTGTCACCAAAATCGTTTTGTTCTGCTGTGTCTCTTTCTGCATTGTTTTCCTCCAATGGTAAGCACTTTTTTGCTGTTAACGAGGTTGCCGAAGTACGTCAGGCTCATCTACGACGTGCATTCCATACTGCTGAAACAAACTCATCACCTTATTAGAGTCAAGGGAAGGCCCTTTATAGTCCTGCGGTGGAATCGTGCGCGTTGGAGCAGGTTCAGCCATCCCTAGTATGATCCTCTCAAAACCTGCAGGAGCGTAGAAGTTGAGAATATGAGCGGTCTCACTGTCAACGCGAAAACTGTGGACAGTTCCTTTCGGAATAGAGACAAAGCCTCCGGTCGTTGCGTGCAGTTGCTGTCCATCCGCCCGATAGGTAATAGTTCCCTCGATGAGGTAGAACGCTTCATCCTGGTCATGGTAGTGAGGGCCTGGCCCTGAGTCCTTTGGACACCACTGTTCCATCAAGGAATAACTTTCTGCGGTCTGATCGCCTGTCGCCAGGATGACCCATAGGATGCCAACGTTCCAGTAGGCAGGAGCAGTGGTGTTTTGAGCCACATAGGGATGGACACCGCTTGGAAACTGAGTCATTGTTTTCTCCTTTGCAGAGGTACACAAGAATTCATCTTGACAGAATGTCATCACTGCGATACAGTGGTCAATACGATACGGTATCGTATCCAGTATACTCTATAAAAACGAAACTGTCTAGTATCTAAAATGGTGAGCGAAATTATGAGTTCAACTTCACGCGCCCCTGGCCGCCCTTTTGATGCGGATGTTCAAGCCAATTTGCTTCGTGCCACCCAGGACCTCCTGATCGAGGAAGGCTTCGAGCGCTTGACCGTGGATGCGGTCGCAAAACGGTGTACCGCAAGCAAGGCGACAATCTATCGACGCTGGCCGAGCAAAGTAGCACTTGTCGTTGCCGCAGCTTCAGCACTCTTCCCAGTACCCGAAGTGCCAGATACGGGAGACCTGCGAGAGGATCTCTTAGCAAGCGCACGTGCCTACATGAACGAAGATGGTCGTAGTCAGGCCGTACTCGCAAGTCTTCTCACTGCAGCACGACACGATTCGGTGCTGCGAACTGCAGCGCGAGACGCGCTCGGTTCTCCTTTCAGTAAGTTGTTTGAACACGTTCTCACTCGTGCCGTCTCCCATGGTCTAGTCGAGAAAGGCATCGACATCGACATCATCAGTGAAGTCTTCCCAGCAATTGCATTTCATTATGCAGCAGCACTCGGACTCCCCATCGATGAGAGTCTCGTCCTTCGTGTCATCGATGGAATTCTGCTCCCTGCACTGCATGTGTCGTGAGAGGAACAAGATTGGAAGTAAAGAATGCGTTCTCGTTGTCTAAAAAGACAAAGCTCCTACGTATGCATATACACCACATCGTCCTCATACCGCGCCGTGTCCCAATCCACCACATCGGCCAATGCCTGCCGAAACGCCTCTAACTCGCGTTCTCGCTCGGCCTCATTGGGCATCACGCTACTCCGCCAGATCAGCACAATCTCTATATGCTGTGGGTCCTTCGCTTTACCCGCCACATAGCGTATCACCGTGCCTGGAAACAGCAATTGGTCGCTCTGTCGAATCGCCTCAAATTGCTCGAACAGCTTCTCCTGTTGCCCTGCCCTCACATGCACCTTGATAGAGGTTCGCAACAATGTATTATCCGGAGGGAGAGATGCGCCACTTAGGAGTAGTTGTACGTGGACGCCCTGAAATATTTGGCTTGAAGTTTTTCGACTGCCTCTAGAGGAATCAAAATGACATGAGACGCCCATACTGACGGAAGACGACCTTCATCAACATACTCATAAACACGTTTATCTGAAATACCAAGTATCATAGCGGCTTCCTTTATGGAAACATATCCTGGAAGATGATGGGCCTATCTGATGTCCTCGTTCATGCCAATAGACTATAGTATCAGCATATGCATTTTCAACCACTATCTACACAGTATACCCCTTTATTACTCCTTGCAAATTATGTTATACTCTCTTCATCGGCAGAAAACTTGCTATACAGGAGTCGAAGGAATGAAGTACAATATATGAGTGAAGAGACGATGACGGTGACAGAGTTACGCAGCGTGTTGGGCAGCGATGAAGAGATGGGCTATGATGTCCCCTTTACCGCGTTCACCTGGGCACAATGGCTTGCATTACAGGCACGTATGCTGCCTGTTTCGCACGCTATCAACGCGCCATTGACCGCAGACAGCCACAACTCGCGCTGCTGATTATGTTGGAGATGCACGAGATCACGGCGGAGATGCACAAAGAGGCATGCGCCTGGATTGGCATACAAGAACGGGAAATGTAGGGACAGATATGAATATTCCCTTTGTGATCGACAATCAACAACACACGATGAGCGAGGTCCTCAATCTCCTATTAGCCCAACACGCGGGTCATTCGCTCGACATCGCCACCGCCTATTTCAATGTCGGCGGCTGGCAACTGTTGCACGAAAAGCTCGGCGCGATGGGCAGTTTTCGCCTCTTATTGGGTGATGAGCCAGAGGTGGGCAGCGATCTCGGCCTGCGTGAGGTTGGCGCACATCCCATCAAGGGACTCATTCGAGACCTCGCCAATGCTGGCTACACAGAACAAACTCTGCGTCTTGTCGAGGACCTGACCGAGTTCTTGCGCCAGGAACAGGTGCAGGTGCGCTTATACACACAAGGCTTTCTGCATGCCAAAACGTATCTCTTCTATAGCGGTGGTGGCTTTGACCGTTTCCAGCCCGTTGCCGCCATCGTTGGCTCCTCCAATTTCACACGCGCGGGTCTGCTCTCCAACAAAGAACTCAACCTCGTGCATCGCGCCACGCTTGCCGCAGACGAGGTGGGGCCAGAACGCGTCAAGGGCATCCTCGAAAAGCCCGAACGTGTGCAGCTTGGCACAATTGCCGATACGGACCGCGCCCTTGCCGCCAACGTCCCCGGCGTCCTCGCTATTTCTGCCTTGACCAACTGGTATGAGCAACAATGGGAACGCGCACGCGATTTCAAAGACGATCTGATCGACCTGCTCGACGCCTCCAAATTTGGGCGCAAAGCCTACACGCCTCATCAGGTCTACCTCAAAGCCCTCTACGACTATTTCCGTGACGACCTCGACGACGAAGACCTGAACGTCGGGCGTTCGGTGGTCGAACTCAGCGAATTTCAGGATGATGCGGTCAAGAAGGCGCGGCGTCTGCTCTCGCGCTACGATGGCGTGATGATTGCCGATAGCGTCGGCCTCGGCAAAACATGGATTGGCAAAAAGCTGCTAGAGGACTATGCCTATCACAAACGCTATCATGCTGTCGTCATCTGTCCCGCCGCACTGCAAAAGATGTGGCATGATGAACTACGCAGTGCTGGCATTGCCGCGACGATTGTCACGCAAGAGGTGCTAGGACGCGAGGGCTACGATATGCGCGACGTGCAGAGTGCCGACGTGTTCCTGGTGGATGAAAGCCACAATTTCCGTAACCGTAACACGCAACGCTACGAAAACCTTGAACGCATCCTTGCCGCCAACAAACGCTACGGCAAGCTCAGCGAGACGCGTAAGAAACTCATTTTGCTCACGGCAACACCCATCAACAATAGCGTCTTCGACCTCTACAATCAGATCAATCTGATTACAGGTGGCGACCGCAATTATTTTACTGCCGCAGGCATAGGCGACCTGCAACGCTATTTTATCGCTGCTCGTCGTGTCAAGGGACCGCCAGAGGCGGGGGTTGCCCTCTTCAACATTCTGGAGGAGATCGTCATTCGGCGCACACGTCCCTTTATTCGCGAGGCATATCCCAATGCTACGATTCAGGGCAAGCCCATTCACTGGCCCGAACGCACCCTCAAGACGGTGCGCTACAACCTTGAAACGACCTATAGCGGCATCTACGACAGCATTGTCAGCAATGTCGGCGACCTGACGCTGGCTCCCTATCGCCTGGAACTGTACAAAAAGCAAGGGGTGCCGCGTGACCAGTTCGAGGAGGGACGCGAAGAAGCTCTCGTCGGCATCTTCAAAAGTCGCTATCTCAAACGCTTCGAGAGCAGCATCGACGCCTTTCGCATCAGTGTCCGTCGCGCCTTGGAGTTCCTGGAAACCTTTGAAAGCTATGTGCTGGATGGCAAAATTCTCGATAGCACCAGCTTTCAAAAAGCTATGCGCTTTCTGGCGCGTGAGGACGAAGAAGACGATGCCACCGCCCCTGGTTCACGCTCCGATGAACTGGACGCACACACCGAAGCACGACAATTTCTCGACACCCTACCCACGCTCGACAGCACTCTGTACGACCTGAAACGCTTGCATAACGACCTACGCAACGATGTCAACGCATTGCGTACTATCTGGCATGCTATCGAGTCCATGACGCCCGAGCGCGACACCAAACTTGCCACGCTCAAACATCTGCTTGCCAACGACCTCAAGGGGCAAAAGGTCTTGCTCTTCACTTCCTATAAAGATACGGCTCGTTACCTGTATCGCCAATTGTGTAGCGAGTCAGTCGAAGCACAGGCATGGCGTACTGCGGCTGGCGATCCCACGATACGCCGTATGGATAGTGGCACTGATACGCGAGAACGTGCGCGGTTAGTTGGCCTGTTCGCGCCTCATGCTAATCACAAAGCCGATCTCGCGGGCAGCGCGGAAGAAATCGACCTGATGATCTCCACCGACGTGCTGTCCGAGGGACAAAACTTGCAAGATTGCGGCGTCCTCATCAACTACGACCTGCACTGGAATCCGACACGTATGGTACAACGCGCCGGACGCATCGACCGCATCGGCACCAGCTTTGCGCACCTCCACATTCTCAACATGTTCCCCGAAGATGGCCTAGAAAAGCTGCTTGGCCTCGTCGAAAGCCTGTCGCAGAAGATCGCCGACATTGACCGTAACGGTCTGCTTGACGCCAGCATTCTCGGCGAGGTCGTCCACCCCCAAAACTTCAACACATTGCGTCGTATTCAAGCCGAAGATGGCACAGTGGTTGAAGAGCAAGAACAGTTCGTGGAACTGGTCAGCAGCGAATTTCTGTTACAAAACCTGAAAAACTTGCTCAACATGGGGATGCGTGACACCCTTGAGGATCTGCCCGACGGTATTCATAGTGGATTGGCACGGCAAGGAGCCAAAGGCGTGTTCTTCGCCTTTTCTGCTCAAGAGAAGACTCGTAAAAACGGGGTACTGACAACGACCAGTCAAAACGGTAAACCTCCGAAGAGTCGGCGGCACTACTGGCGGTATATCGACCTGAGCGAGAACTCACAAGGGGGACGTATAGAAGAGAACCGCTATATTATCACGAACCTGATTCAGTGTCAGCCCGATACGCCGCGTGTCGTCCCCGTTGATGGCACCGTCGATATCTTTGCACTGCAAGAAAAGGTCATCGAGTCAATTCTACGCTCATCTGTCGAACAGGTCGCTACTGCCGAAGCACCTAGAATCCTCGATCCTATTCAGCAAACCATTAGTATCACGTTACGTAGTCATATTCACAGTCCAGCCGTGACGCGTAAAGATATTCTCGATGCCCTGCGTCGCCTGAGCCAGCCCCAACCCGGAGTCTATTTGAAAACGTTACGCAAAGCTTATGACGCCTACTTGCTCAATCCTCAAGTGACGGACCTGTTAGCAGCCGTGCAACGCTTAGGCGAGACAGAAGGCCAGGAGCATGAACACGAAGATATAATAGACGAAATAAAGACTCTAGGAAATACAAAGAAGGCGCCGTTACAGCGTGAAGACTTGAAATTGGTGTGTTTTGAATATGTGTGGCGTTAAGGAAAGGCTGTTCTGATGGAGATCGTACCCGAAAACATTCCTTCCCCACCGCCATTATTTCGTGTGTCGATGTTCGGACGATTTACGCTTGAACGGCTTCTTCCACGTTCAGCACAAGACACATCTCGCTACGAGCCGATAGCCGAACGTATGTGGCGCAGCCGTTCCGCCGCTCGCTCTCTCTTCAAGCTACTGCTCTGCCGGACACGACGACGTGCGCCAAAAGAGTTCCTCGTCGAAACGCTGTGGCCCGATGTTGACGAAGACCGTGCCAATCACTGTTTTGATTCGGCGGTCTCCGTCTTACGTACCCTCCTGCGTCCAGAAAAGCAACGTGAAAGCCTACTTGTCACGCTTCATACAGGCAATACACTTCTTTATGAATTACCATCGCAACATATGCTCTGGACGGATTGCGATGCCTTCACCTCGCTATTGAGTGACGCTGAACGTGCGAAGAGTCAAGGACGAGACCCGTTACCGATCTTAGAGGCTGGGCAACAGCTTGTGAGCGGAGAGTTTCTTGAGGATGAATGGTACAGTGAGTGGGCGCAGAGCAAGCGTGATACTATGAACGCGACACGTCATCATCTCTTGCATACGCTTGCCAATCTCTACACACAACGCGGTATGGTTGAGCATACTGAATTGCTGCTGCTCACCGCATTAGAACAAGAAAGTACGGATGAAGACGCGCTGTGTCGCTTGATGCTCTTGCTCCACCAACAGGGTAGGCGGCACGAGGCATTGCGTTTTTATCAACGCACGGTTGACGCATTACAAGAGGAATTGGGAACACGTCCCTCTGCCTATACACAAGGATTGGCAGCACAGATTCGAGAGGAGCCTGCCATGCTTGAAAAACACGCTTCAATCATCACCCGTCGCGAAGCGATAACAACGATTGCCGGACTGGTGAGCCTCCCATTCTATGATGGTGCTCGTCAGCCATCGCCATTTCAACAGAAGGTAGAAGACCTCCTTCCACAATGTGCCACAACATTAATAGAGTGCTGGCACGCGATGAAAGGCAACGGGATAGCACATACTGAGCAGGTTTTGCCTGCCTCTCTTTCGCTATTAACATCGCTCGTGCAACAGCCATCACTCCATCAAGCCCATGTTGCCGCTCTGCTTTCACGTGCTCATCAACTTGCAAGTCTTGTTGCGCTTCATCACAATAATCTTGTCGCAAGGCTTCAGCATAACCAACAAGCGGTGCAGTATGCAGCTCTCTCTGACGATGTGGATTTACAGATTGCCGCTCTAATGCGCCTCGCCTATACCTACCATAGTCGCAAGCAACCCCAAAAAGCACTGACGACCTATCAACAAGCATTACCTCTTTTGCCTAACGTGTCACCCTTTCTACATGGACGCGTCTATGTAGGGCTTGCCAGCGCGTATGCACAGTGTGGAGACAAACAAGATGCAGAACGCGCACTTGGCCTTCTGCATGAGCATCCACTTGCGACAAACACTAAGATAGATGATATTCTCTATGCCGATTTCGGGCATCCTCTCCACATTCTCTATGAAGGTATAACGCGTCTCGCACTTCACCAATCTGAAGCTGCATGGAATGTGCTTTCGCGTATCGAAACACTCCAATCCAATGTTGTCGTACCTGAGCGTATTCGCCTTGAGATTGTGAATCAACAAGCACAAGTTGCGTTGACCCTCAAAGATCGTGAACGCTTTACGGCCTCTTTGAAAGAGGGCATCACAGGAGCAATAGCAATCAAAAGCGAAAAGCGTCACCAGGAAGTACAAGATATCTACACACAGGCACAAATGCTATGGCCTCATGAGGCACGAGTACAGGAGTTGAAGGAAGTATTCGTACAAAGGTAACGACTGACGACATACTTCCTTCCTTTTGCTTACGCTTTATTCGGTTTGCGAATGGTCAGTGAGGACCGTGTGGTTGCGACGCTCGGTAATGCGGACACGAAATTTGTTGCCAAAGGTTGGCGTAGGGTCATTCTTGACACGGAGTTTTTCCTCTGGCTTTATCCGTTCCAGACGTACCATGTGCAAGACAACAGCCAGGACCAAGACGATTTGCGCTTCTGCCGCGCCTGCCCCTAAACACATATGCGTTCCGACGCCAAAGGGAAAGTACGCGCCTCGTTTTTTGTGTTCTTTGCGTGACTCGCTGTACCTTGTGATGTCAAATGCATAGGGGTCTGGAAAGATTTCTGGCAAGAAATGGGACGCCGTGGTAGCAATAAGAACCTGTTGTCCCTTGTCCACTCGATAGCCTGCGAACTCAAATGTTTTGGCTGCGGTACGGTCTACGACAGGCGCAATTGAGTGGAGGCGCAGCGTTTCCATCATGGCATCGTGAAGGACGCCATGAGAACGGATGTGGGTCGCTTCTGGCACACCGTTCGCGAAGAGGTGATCGGCCTCCTCCATGCAGCGTTCGAGGACAGCAGGATGTTGAAGCAACTCATACAGCATAAACGTGCATTCGTTCGCCACTGTATCTAACCCTGCGATGAAAGGACCTGTCGCGGCGTAACAAATCTGCGCCTCATCTCCTAACACCTCTTTGAATTCTTCCTTCTGACTAGCCGCCAGGATGGTATCAACAAGATCAGGTTTTTCGCGTACTGTGGCACGATGGTGTGCAACAATGTCACGTCCCATGTGCTGAAAATGCTGTTTTGCCCGTTGATAGGATGGCATGCGTAACAGGAAAGTTGGAACCTGTTTGTTGACGTATACGTTGAGCGCAGTCCTAATCGTCGTGATCATACTATCGAGCGTATCACCGGGAGCATGGTTTGCTAACGCTCGACCAAGTTGTTCTGTGACGATCAAGCGAAAGAGGGAAAGGGCCGCAATTTCTTCCCCAACTGAGAGGTGGTTGACGACGTTTTGTGCGATTTCTAGCAGGAGAGGAATATCTGAGAGGAACATCGTGGAGGAATAGCTTGGCTTGAGCAGTTTACGCATCCGTGTATGGAGTTCTCCGTCGATATCCTGCATTTGTTCTTCAACGCCAAACTCGCATCCGTACCGATACCATGCCTCTCGTGAACTAAATTTATCAGCACCGTGTTGCGTCACAAAAACGTTTGCGTCTGGTCCTGCCAAAATAACAATATCCCTCGTTGGCACATGGATACGAAAAATGGGTCCTACACGCTTGTATTGTGCAACGATAAAACCCATCAAATCTTGTGTCAGTTCTCGTGCATTGCCTAGAAAGGGCAATCCTGGTACACGTGGTGGAAGAGGACGACTCTCGATTGCTGCATCCATGTCGGTATGTACATCCATTGTTCTCTCCTCCTTCTTCTCATTCCTATTACATCTACAAAACGGTATGAGTAGCTTTCCTCATCATACCCTATACGAAGGTTAAATGTATATTTGAGTTTGAGCAAAATGTTCTCAAAAATGAGACTTCCCATGATAGGAGACAACACCAAGAAAGCGTTTCTACTGAAGTCGTGAGCTATTCGTGAAAAAGCCTTCCCTCGCGTGTGAAATCTTCCATCTTCCTCGTGAGTCTCCTCCTCTATGATACAGATGAAATGTGTCCATATCGCACGACGAAAGACAAAGTTTCTATAAAAGCAAAGAAAGGCATTACCTATGTATCAGCTTGATTTGAAAACAATAGTTTCCCTCTTACTGGCTCATGCCCATACAGGCCTGTTACGAGCAGAGCTACCAGCAGGCATTTTAGAGCATGAAGAAACGTGCGTTGTCACTCTTACCGTCGTCAAAGGACTCCTAGTCTCTTGTGCCATCACCGACAAAGAGAGTTTTCCGCATGTAACAGGCGAACAAGCGTTGAATGCTCTCACAAACGTGGGGCCACTGAATTGGACAGTAACCCTTCAGCTTTCCTCTTCACTCCTCCCACCTCTCTCTTCACAAGTATCAGGTAGGGGGAGAAATGCCATTCCACGACGGCTCTGCGAACCACAGGCCGCGCAACTACGTGTCTTGACGCGCACTCAACGCCTCGTCTTTTCCTTGATTAATGGCAAGAACTCGGTGACGTACATTGCCTATTTGCTTGCACTTTCATCAACGCGTGTCGAGCAAACGATGCGCGAACTCTATCAAATGAACCTACTTACCCTCGATTCTCCACACCCTCTTCCTCTACCTTCTCGCACAACACAGGCATCACATCCTTGGCAACAAGGAGGCTATTAACATGCCCAATCCTGCTTCCACACAGCCCTCACTAGAGAAGCATCACGCTCCACCTTTGCCATCTTATCTGTTCGATGAACGTCGTGATGCTCCCTTCTTTGCATGGTGGTATCGCCTCACAACTCCACCAGTACCCGACACGTGGGCCTCCATGAACGCACAAGAACGGGTTCGTCATGCACGCATGATCAGTCGCGTTTTGCTGGTCATATTGTTGCTTCTCGGCTTTTCTGTCGTCTTCTTTGGCCTAAATCTTCCACTTATTTTTCTACTTACAGTGGCGTGTCTTGTGTTGCTGATTGTTCTCTTCCTCAATCGCGTAGGACAATCTTTCATCGCTGGAATGCTTCTTGTGATCCTCGTTGAGGTGGGAGTTTTAGGAAAAATCCTCTTGACGCATGGAGATGTAGGGCTGACTGCCTTGCCGTTGTTTGATCTGCTTGTGCTCCCTCTCGTCCTAGCGGCCTCGTTGCTTCCTCTTTGGGGTTTCTTAAGTATTGCCCTCCTCAATAGTCTCTTCACCATCATTGTGCTCACCTATGGACTTCGCATATCCAGTTTTGCTCTCACCTTTCACCTTGGAAAGAGTGAGCTTCTTTTCGTGACACTTCTGCTTCAGGTCCTAGCAACTAGCATGGCCTTTTTGTGGAAATGTAGCATGACTCGCGCTCTTGAACGGGCTGATCGTGCTGAGGCTATCGCTCGCTTAGAACACGATCTTGCAGGGCAGGGGCGCATTCTTGCAGAACAGAAACAGCAGTTGGAAGATGGCATTAAACAAATCATCGACATCCAGATGCGTGTGGCACATGGAGACCTCAAGGTCCGTATCCCTCTTGATGATACACATATCCTCTGGCAACTCGCTGGATTGCTCAATACCTTACTTACACGTTATCACCAGGCTCGACACGCCGAAGAAGAGTTGCAACGTACTCGGCTCGCGGTTGAGTATTTACTACGTGGAATACGTGATGCAAAGCACTCTCATCATGCATTGGTTTATGACAAAACAGGCACGATGCTCGATGCGGTGGTAACGGAGTTACAACGCCCTGTGTCAGTAGAAATGCATCCTGTACGACAAGAGCGAGAGTGAAAGAGGTAAGCATAATGAAACCTACATTCCTCCACCTTGCTCTCCGTCATGAAGCGATCATTAACGAAGTCTTTCATGCTGCGTGTGTCTCTCCACAGGCGGTTGAAGCCGTTGTCGCGGGCGTCTTCGTGGAACAGGAAATCTTTGACCGTGTATTGGCAGCATTCAACACCCTGGCTGGGACAGCGTACAGGCAAGAGGATATTCGGGACGTGTGCATTCTGAATAAGGAATCCATCCCATCTCATCCCGATGGAACAACTCATTGAGACGTGAAAAAGACCGAACATCTCTCAGGAACGTTTACACAAGATGCTTTTCTTTCTTTATTCTCTTTTCGTCGCTCTTGCATGATCCATGCTTCTTCTGCTACTATAGGTTTCCAGACACTACAGGAATGGAACCAATACATGTTCCACCACAAGAATACGTCGCAGAGAAGGAGTATCAGGGAATGACAAGGAGAGGCGGGTTTGTACGAGCGGTCGCCCAAGCACAACGCGAAACAGAACGAAGAAAACGGCAACAAACACTCAATTCGATAAAGGCTCAGTCACAAGCAGCCAAGATCGCAGAGCAAACAAAAAAAGCGTATGAACGCGCATCAGCAGCAGAACAAAAGGAACGCGCTCGACTCTATACAGAGTCACGTCTTGCCCACGTCAATCTGCAAAACGAAGAACTTGAACAGGCAATGATGCGCTTGAATAGCGTGCTTACAGACGCCCTTGCAGTGCAGCATTTCCTGGATGTGCAAACACTCAAGTCGCCGCTTCCCAATCCTGTCTTCACGCCCGGTCCACTTGCTATAGCGGAGCCACCGCCTGCGCCATACCTCTATCAACCACCCACACCAACAGGTCTCCAAAAGCTGCTTCCTGGAGTCAAAGAAAAGTATGCACAGGAGATTGCAAAGGCACAGGAAACCTATAGAGTCCACACCGCTCAGCACTCGATGAGAGAGCAAGAACGCCTTCGGAAGCTGGCAGAGGCGCAAGCGGCCTTTGAGCAACACGTGCTGCGTGAGTATCAACAGATACGAGAGCAATACGCGGAGATTGACGCCTTTCAACGCGACCTGGATGCTCGTTCCCCTGCTGCCATCGTCAATTACTTTACTCTGGTGCTTGGTGCCAGTGCATATCCTGATAACTTTCCCCAACATGCCAAAGTTGCCTACGTGCCTGAGTCAAAACAACTCGTCGTGGAGTATGATCTGCCCCCCTTTGAAATCATGCCAGAGATGAGTGGCTTTAAGTACGTCAAGACAAAAGATGAGATCACGACAACACCGCGTCCAATGGCACAACGCAAGTCGCTGTATGCGACTCTCGTGGCGCAAGTGGCACTACGAACTTTGTACGAAGTGTTCGATGCCGACCGGAAAGCATATGTTGAGACCCTTGTGTGTAACGGCTATGTTGAAAGTATCGACAAAGGGACGGGGCACTCAGTACGCACTTGCCTCATCACCATTCGGACAAGTCGAGAAACGTTTATGGCATTAGATTTGAGTAAGGTTGATCCACAAGCCTGCCTACAACGCTTAAACGCCTCCGTTTCTAAAAGTCCAACGGAACTGGTGCCAGTCCGTCCAGTGCTTGAGTTCAATATGGTTGATGCGCGTTTCGTGGAAGAGACCGATGTGCTCTCAGGACTCGATCAGCGTCCGAATTTAATGGAGCTGACCCCATCCGAATTTGAGTCGCTCATCACGAATCTCTTCCAGAAAATGGGCTTGGAAGCGAGACAAACACAAGCATCACGAGATGGTGGTGTCGATTGTGTCGCCTTTGATCCCCGACCCATTTTTGGTGGCAAGGTGGTGATCCAGGCCAAACGTTACAAAGATACGGTTGGTGTGAGTGCCGTGCGTGATCTGTATGGCACCGTCATGAACGAGGGAGCATCCAAAGGTATACTCATTACCACAAGCGGCTTTGGCAAAGCGTCATTTGAGTTTGCAGAGGGCAAGCCACTGGAACTCTTGAGTGGAAGCAATCTGCTCCACTTGCTCGCCGAAGCTGGCACCGAAGCAAAGATTGAGATGCTCCAAGAATGAAGAGAGCCAGTATGCCCTTCTGTTTGCGAATGGAGCGTACTGGCTCTCTATCTCAATATGCGCCATTATACGAATACGAGTATCAAGAATATTTTTCCCATGTATTTCTTCTCTCACATTCTTGATGCTCTTAATCCTTACGTAAAGATGGAAGAGAGAGGTATGCATGACGAGAAAGGGAATCTTCTATAGAGAGTAAGAAACACCCGCATGACTTGTCACTTTTTCGTAACCTGTCTTCGTGTCGCATCAATACAGGTCGTAGAAGATGAAATACTCATCGCTACGATGGCGTATCTCCCAGCGATACATAACTGAGGGAACACCGAGAGATAAGGCGGATAGAGTACAAACACGTGTTTGCTGGTTTCATCTACAACGATCAAGATGTCTTTCTTGGCAGGTGATAGCTCCTGCTCCAGTTTGCATATATCTATCCACGTACCCGTGAGAGAGATGCACTCTTAAAAAGCTTTTACATCAGCAACACTGCGCAATTTTTCCAGAACTCCCAATTGTTCCTGGACGGGCATCGCTACGAGATCGAAAAACACATGCTCAATGCCCATGCTTGCAAGTCGCTGTATATCCTCATGAATCTGTTCGAGAGAACCACATAGTGGATTGCGTGGCTCTGGCAGCGCATGCATACTTACCACGCTATTTGCACGCACAATCATCTGCATAGCATGTGGGTCACGTCCCACATGCCGTACCATCTCAGGAAATTCATGTGTGATCTGCTCCAACGAACTCCATGATCGTGCCAGAGGATTGATGCCATCTGCTATACGTGCTGCTCGTTCAAGCGAGGCTACTGTTGCTGCTCCAAACAAGAGAGGCGGTCCTTGAGGTTGGAATGGTTTGGGACCAATATCTGACTCCACAATACGATAGTAACGTCCCTTATACTGAACGGGATCAGGTCCCCAAGACGCACGTAACGCTCCAATATAGTCCTCGAAACCATTTCCTCGGCGTTGGAATGGGATATTGGCTGTCTCGAATTCTTCTTTTAGCCAGCCTTGCCCAATTCCGGCAATGACCCGTCCCTGACTAAACTGATCGAGCGTCGCGAAACGACGAGCCAGAACCACAGGGACGTGAAAGAGAGCATTGATGACACTCGTGCCTAGTTTGATCCGCTCCGTTTTTGCCGCTACATAGGAGAGTGTTTCCAAAGGATCATAAATACTTTTGAAGTAGTCGGGCATCGGGTTCGACGGATGTCCATAGGCGACAAAATGCCGAGGACGCAGCAATCGCTCTCCCACCCACAGCGAGGCATAATCCAGACGTTCAGCTTCCTGTGCAATCTGTGTTATCAACGTAGGAGAGGCTTCTGCTCCCATCTGTGGGAGTGCAATACCTATATCCACTGATGCGTTCCTTTCTCTTACTCAATCTTCTATTGCACTATACCCTACAATGAATATATCGGTCAGGATTTTTGGGGGTGAAATCTTTGTCTATCTGAGAAAGCGGAACGGACACTACTCTATAAAAAGAAAGTGGACCCTTGACAACACTTCACGATCTTCTTATAATTAACCTTATGGTGAATGATTCAGCAGAACAACTCACAACCGTCTTTTTGGCACTTGCAGACCCCACACGTCGGGCGATCTTAGAACGCTTGGCACACGGCGAAGCTTCTGGAACGGAACTGGCGCAACCCTTCTCGATCTCGGTGCCAGCAATCTCCAAACATTTACGCGTACTGGAACATGCTGATCTGATCCTGCACCGCAAGGACGGACGAACGCACCGATTTCGCCTCGCCGCTCGCCCCATGCGAGAGGCTGCAGCTTGGCTTGAACACTACCGACACTTCTGGGAAGCCCAATTCGACTCACTGGAAACCTATCTCCTGACGACATCGGAAGAGGAGCAAGACGATGATGATTCCTCCGCTTCCTCATAACACCACCACCCTCGTGCTGCGACGTACATTTCCAACCACGCGCCATCGGGTGTTCCAAGCCTGGATCGAGCCAGAGGCGTTGGAGCAGTGGTTCAAACCACTGGGAATGAGCGTGACCGTGAGGTCGCTCGAAGCGCATGTCGGTGGCTCATTCCGTTTCGAGACAGAGGACGGCAATTCCACGGTCGGCACCTACCTGTCCATCGTTCCCCCCGAAAAACTGGTCTTTACCTGGTCAGGTGGAGCAACCCAGGGAAGGGAAACCGTTGTCACGCTCGACTTTCTCGACTTAGGTCCAGTCACGGAAGTGGTCCTGACTCATGAACGGCTTAGCAGCGCAGAACTGCATAAGACGTTTGGAATCGGCTGGCAATCGCTGCTCGTTTCGCTCGCTAAGATGCTTTCTCCTCATCTCGACATCTGAGGCTCTGTGAGAGGTGAGACTTCCAAGCGCGAGAGCCGGGCTGAAGCGAAAATATGCAGACAAGGCATCCCCTTGACACCGTTTCTCTTGTTTGCTATACTTAACTTGCAAGTTAAGTATAGCAAACAAGAGAAAGGACACAACGTGATGACGCAGACGAAACACAATGACCAAGACAGTGCAGGGCAAGGGATGAACACGATCCACCACCTGTTCGAGATTGCCGCACCGCGCGAGACCGTGTTCCGTTCACTGACGACCTCTGAAGGACTCTCAGCGTGGTGGACCACGCAGGTAAGAGCAGAGAAGGCGATGGTTGGCGCGGGCATCGACTTTACATTCCGCGGTGCTTTCAACCCACACATGCAGATCACCAAGTTCGACCCACCTACCTATGTGAGTTGGAAGGGTGTTCGGGGACACGCAGCTTGGGGCGAGACCACTATCCGTTTCAAGCTCGACACAAAGAGTGGCGGAACCCTGGTTCACTTCTGGCATCAGTTGGGGCACGAACTCAGTGACGATGCTGTTGCAAGCGCGAACTTCACCTGGGGGTATTACCTCGACAGTTTGCGTCTTCTCTGTGAGACGGGGAGCGGCAAGCCCTTCCATGTTGGGAACGCCAGAGCGAGAGTTGGTGCAAGCGACGCCATGGACAGCTACACAAAAAACCTCCTCATTCATGCATCGACACAGAAACTGTATCAAGCACTTACCACCGTTGTGGGACTTAAGAGCTGGTGGACTGAAAACACAGTCATGAACAACGATGAAATTACGTTTGGGTTTAGCGAGGGCGTCTTCCAAACCATGAGACTTGTGGACGCTCTTCCTGACGAGACCGTGGTCTGGGAGTGTATCGCACAGCACTTTCCTCTGAAGGGAACGACTCAAACTGATGAGTGGGTAGGAACGAGAGTGTCGTTTGCTCTCCAAGCAAACCAGAATGACTCATCTACCCTCGTTTTTACTCATCATGGACTCACACCACAACTCGTGTGTTATGATCAGTGTCATGAGGGATGGGATCACTTTCTCGAGAGCTTGAAGTGTTTCCTTGAGCAGGGAACAGGCACGCCATACTCTGGAACAGCCTGGCGTGCTGAGAGCACTGCAACGAGCGAAACGAGGTGATGGAGTTTGTGGCCTCAACGCTTTGAGGCCACAAACTCCATCGCTTCTTTCGCCAGAGACAGCCATTCCAGTTCAGATGCTGGCTCGACGGTCAACCACTCTTTCATACGTTGTCCATTCTTCCGAGGATCAAAACGCTCTCCATCTCCAGAGGCGACGAGCACATCCACCCGCGACTTCGGCAGTTTGACCACAAGCCTCCCTACGGCGAGCATGGCAAAGATTTTATTCTGGATTTTCAGCGCTGATGAACCGAACGCCTTCCCGTCCGACGGTGGGGTTACACGTGGGTTGCTGAGAAGTACTTCGACAAGCATTGCAAAACGCTCTTCTGGTGTGGTAGATGGATGACTCATGAAAGAAGCACCTCCTTTGCGCTAATAGACATAGGGCGTTCCTTTCCCTGTCTCAAGGTAGGACTTCAGACTCCCCAGGAAGTATTCCCAGCCTGCGCGTGTCTCCTCAATGCTATAGCCAGTATCACCCATCGTGAGATTATGCTGACCAAAGAGCAACTTGGTCCCCTTGGAGATCGGCGTGAGATCCCAAGTGATCGTGGACCCTTCCCAATTATGCGGGGAAAGCCTGCATCTCCAATGCACGTTCTTTCCGACTTCAAGGTCGGTAATCTCCATCTTCATAACCCCTCCATTCTCAAAGCGAACTTCGGTGAAAGAGCCGACCTTTGGCTCGGCAGTTACATGATTCGACCACCACCCCGTGATCCCATCGGACTCGGTAAGAGCATGAAAGACGTTCTCGGGCGTTGCTTCAATCGTTAGTTCTTGGACAATATCTGCCATCGTCATTCCCTCTCGATGCAGCCTATAACTGCTAAAAACTAAACTATTAGGTTAAGTGTATCATGCAGCAGGATGCTTTGTCAAGGAGACGCGTTCGCGTGTGATTCTCTATACACAAGCGTTGTGCAACGTCCATCACTTACGCGAGCTGACCTTTCTCGAAGAAGAACTGGGGCAAGCCTGGGCGCGCAAGATGAAAGCTCTCCTTAGAGAAATGAAAACCGAGGTCGAGCATGCAAAAGCCTTGGACCAGCACCACTTGGATCAGCAGGTGCTCACTGCCTTGCTGAGTCGTCATGATGAACTCCTCGCAGAGGGCTATCTCGCCAATCTCCGCCTTCCACCCCAAAGAAATCTGAACAGTCGAAGCGAACCTCAGGACGGCCCAAGCAAAGCCTTGCTCGCAATCTGCTGGATCGACTCTCCAAGAACAAATGAGTCGTGCCCGCTTCCTCCATGATTTTGCGGTGCCGTTTGACAATAAGCAGGCGGAGAACCTGATAAATGACATCTCCTCATGACAAATGTCATCCCTTTCTTCTGACTCTCTTCACTACCAAATACGCTCATACCCCTCTATACTTGAATTGTCTGGAAGGGGAGTAAGGGGAAACGAAAGGAACCATCACCCTCCGATCCGGCTCTTCTCTTCAACAAATAAATTCTTCTCTCAAAAAAAGGATCAAGTATCATGAAAAAATCTTTTTCTCACGCTCTCTCTTTGTGGGTGCTACCCGGTTTCATCGCGGGGGTTGTGTTTCTGGGTATCGCGCTGGTAACTGGCGCGATGGCCACAAACGTCTGGGCGATGCCCGATGCTATTGCTCATGCGATAGGGATTGCGGCTCCAGCGGCATACGGCTTTGCGCTTGTGCCAGTGCTGGTCGGCATAGCAGTTCATCTCGCCTTTTCAATCATGCTGGGCGTCATTTTTACGGCATTTGCACGTTGGCGACGGCTTCATGGTTGGCTTCTGGTCGTTGCCGGGGTACTCTTCATTATGCTCGAAACACCGATTGTTCTCTGGGGAGTCTTACATAGCCTGTTGCCGACCACGACGTTCTCTTACTTCCTGGGTGCTCTCCCGTGGTGGGGATCAGTGTTTGGTCGCTGCATGTATGGGCTGGTTCTCGGTCTGCTTCTCAACCGCTTTGCCACCTGGAAGCCTCAAGAGCTCGGCAGCCAATTGGCTGGTGAGAGCATGGCGTCGAGGGGCTAGCTACCAAGACGGAGGCAAGCTCGCAGGGGATCAAAGCTAGCCTTTGATCCCCAGTAGCCTTCATTCAGAGGGAGGCCCGTCGCGAGTGGGTTCTTTCCAAACGGAACGCTGCGCTGTCCGGCGGGAGCCAATCTGAGGTTGAGCGAAGTGCGTGCGTGAGAATACATGTACACAAGGGGCAGTCTACGTCGCCTCCCAGAAGGATTGTTCGCACTGTACACTTTGGAAACAGTGTCTGGGACGAAATGCAAAAGCGCGTCACCGTATCAATTTGGGAAAAACAGGTTCTGACGCAAAGTTGGAGGTAAGCCCATCAGTTGAGAAGAAGAGATTAAACATTGTCTCAGCAATGGACCCATGGTAGTGGCGTTCTTTTCTGGTTATGCTGTGCATAACACTCGTGCTCGTAGGAGATCGAACTTCGCTCGACCATACTATAATGGACCTTGACACATGGGTCCACTTTACAAGGATCGCAACTATATCGTGAGATCAAAGAACAAGGATACAGGGGAACGGAAAAAACGATGTATCGCTTTCTCAAAACCCTCAAACAGGAGGCCGCCGAGTTGCCTCAACTGCCTCTCCTCTCTCGCGTTTCAGTTCAAGAAATGATCTGGCTTCTCGTTCGCCCTTTTGATGGATTGGAGGCGAATGAACGTACTGACCTTGCCGAGTGATGTCTAGCAAGCCAGGAATTAGCAACGCTGCATCCACTGATACAATCATTTGGGCAGATCGTGAGAAAGCTCGAAGGAGAGCGTTTGGAGGATTGGAAGAAGCAGGTTGAAGCCAGTGGTATTCCTGAAATACACCGTTTCTCAAAAGGACTTGAACGAGATAAGGAAGCTGTGTTGGCCGGGTTAACCTTGGAGCATTCCAATGGACAAGTAGAAGGCCAGGTAAATAAGCTCAAGTTAATCAAAAGAATGGGATACGGACGAGCGGGCTTCCCCCTCCTACGCCAACGTGTCCTTCACGCCTTGTAGAGTCTTTCCTTCATTTGTATGAAATGCCTAGCAAGCAAACGTTGTTTCACCAAAGTTGTGTATGAACCAAGTTATGCGAGAAACAGAGGCGGCACCATTCATCAATGATGTCGCCTCTTAGAATGCTTGAAGGAATCCTCTCGAAAAGTTTTCTGAGGGAAAAGCGAAGTATCCTGAGAAACATCAGCTAAATGCTTCCAGATAAGCCTTGCGGAGTAATGATAAAATGGGGGAAATGAGTCGAGCATGACTCTGGTGCTGTTTACTGATCCTCAACATGGCACCAATCGGAGTAAAAATCTGCTACGGATAGACAAGGAGTGTCAACTATGACTAACCCCTCGGCACAGTCGCAGGTGGACGATCTCAGGACGCCTCAATCAGTCGTGCGCTTTCCACTGTGGGTGTCCATCGTGGTCGTCCTCGGTGCGCTCTTGACCATAACCGGTGCGGTGATCGGTAAGGTAGATCCTACGCTCCTGACAAATGGGAGTCCCATGACAGATGCAGCACGGGTCTATGCAGACTATATGTTTGCACGAAATCTTGCGTTGGCAGTGATGCTGCTGCTGCTGCTTGCGGTGAGGGCTCGGCGAATGCTGGCCGGGTTTATGGTGCTGATGGCTCTCATTCAAATTGTTGATGTAGGAGACGACTTGGCTCGCGGAGCATTTCTGCTCGTTCCAGGCTTGCTCGTGTTCGTCACCGTGTTCCTGCTTGGAGCATGGCGGTTATTTGGACAAGCAATCTGGCGCGTCGATGCCTGGCGTGAGTCTTAGAAGTCATTCATAGGCACCCAACGTTGTTTTTCAATAGGACTTTGGGCTTTGGTTGTCACTGCTTCTCCAGAACAAGACTGAGACCGCTGAGGCTTTCGTTCCGCGAGACGTGTCATCGTCTCATGCGCAGATAGGAAGTGAGCGTTTTGCCAAAGGCTCGGATGTGGAAGAGTGAAGAGTAGGAAGGAAATTGATCTTCCCCCGAATTCATGGAGACCCTAAACTTTAGACAAGTCCATTACTTGTTCGTAGGCAAGTGGACTCAGGTACTGGAGTGTCGAGTGTCTCCGCCTCCGGTTATAGAAGGTTTCCAGATAATCAAAGATAGTGCTTCTAGCTTGCGCTCGTGTTTGAAATAAGTGTTCATCGACACATTCACCTTTGAAACTAGGAAAGAAACTCTCCATTGCTGCATTATCATAACAATCAGCCGTCCGACTCATACTTCCTACCATCCCTGCTTGCTGCAAGAGTACTTGATAGCTGGCACAAGTGTACGTGCTACCGCGATCAGAGTGGTGCAGCAACCCAGACTGTGGGCAACGGCAAGCTCTAGCCATCTGCAATGCCTGAACCACTAGCAGAGCGTCCTGAGTGATCGACATGGACCCATCCTACGACCATGCGCGAAAACAGATCAAGCACCACTGCTAGATACAGCCACCCTTCAGCTGTCCAGATGTAGGTGGTATCAGCCACCCATGCGGGTGTTGGGCTGATCAGCCGTGAAATCGCGTTGCAGGAGGTTAGGTGAAACACCAGCCGCTGGATCGCTTTGGGTTGTGACTGTGCGATGACGAGGGCGTCGTGCTGCAAGCCCTTGTGTTCGCATCAGACGAGCCACGCGTTTCTCTGCACACCGAAGACCTTGGGCATGTAACTCCGCATGAATGCGCGGACTCCCATAGACTTGACGATTGGCATAGAAAGCACCCTTCACCTGTTCAGCGATGTGCCCATCTTCTCGATCATGTTGACTCATCGGACGTTTTCTCCACGCGTAGTATCCACTTACAGACACCTCAAGGGTCTCGACATCCGCACACGAATAGGGTACTCCTCTCGATGCTTTTCAATGAACCGGTACTTCACCGTTGGTCGGACGCAAAGAGGCCTACCGTTTTTTTTACTAGGTCACGTTCTTGGCGCACCCGCTCCAATTCGCGCTTGAGGCGACGATTTTCCTCCTCTAAAGCAGTTTGATGCCCACTTCCTGGGAATGCTTCGGTACTGTGTTCTGCCATCTCCTTGCGCCATTGATGAATTGAGGTATCTGAGATACGAAAGTCTCACGAGCTATCTGCGTGATCGGTTCCCCACTCATCTGAGCCAGTCGCACCGCCTCCCGCTTAAACTCGGCTGTGTATGTCTTTGGGTCTTTTGCATGATCCTTTCCCTCCCTCGAGAAGAGTATACTCTCAGCTTTCACTACTCCACCATTGCGGGGGAAGATCATATACAGCGCGTGACCATTATTAAAATAGAGCATCCGAAGTGGACAACTGATGTCTTTGTCGAACTGGTAAATAACCTGAGATGATGAGGTTAAATCATCAAAAGGGAAGCAGAACCACGAAGTGGGCAAGTTTGGCCCTCAAACACGGGTTTGTCTCCCTTTTGGTGGTGTGCAGAATCAGACAATCATTTTCGCGAATACTTCTCCCACCCGGTGCTCCAAGGTAGGTATACTGCTCTCAGAAATAAATATGGATGGAACAGGAAAACGCCAAACCAGCCCAGCCCTAATTAGGGAGCATAACATTTTTCCCTGTCATTTTCCTCGTTCAGCAAAAAGAAATTTGTAGAGGAAGAGAGGTACGAACGTCACACGTCACTCGCACCTCTCTTCCTGTCCGCCCTACATGAAAAAGGAAGATTAGCGGAGATCTTCCCAGAGCTTTCGTTCGACTGCATGGGGGTCGTTTATCACCTCTGATGTCGTATCAAAGCGCATTGTCGCTCTATTCTCGATGTCATATTTTGCCCATCCTGGATTGCCGGTACTAACAAAGGACACCCAGGCTGTATGCATTGTGTTGGCGAGTTGCTGTGGTGGGTTGGCACCCAATAATGGTTCATTGCCCTCTTGCTCAAGAGTATCAAAAACGAAGGCAATTTCGACTGCGTGAGCAGCACCAAGTGTTCCACTGTATTGGGGAGAACGCCACGCAAACTCATACATGTACGCGTTCGAGTTATTTTTGACCTGGGCTTCTGCTAGGCGAATGGCGGGAATGCGATAGGTCCAGTCTGTAGCAATTGCACCCCACAGATCGCCAGGGCTGGCTTCAGGACGCTCCGCTTTATAGGCAGCGAGCGTTGCCTCAACTGGCAGCCCGTAAGCAGTTATGGCACTAGCAAGGGCCTCTTCAGTAACATGGTTGATGATTCCATTAGGGACTAAGAAGAGACGTTGTTCTTCCGCATTGTTGCCAACTAACACATCAACCCCAACACTGTTCCCTGCTGCTATGTTCTTGATTGGAATAGTGGGAATGAGCTCCCCGTCAACAATCGGCTCGAAAGGCATCTGATTTGCGGCGACCTCACCCCACAATTCCGGATTGGGCTTATTGAACACATCGGCACTCAACTCGACTTGCGCTTCCAGTAGGCAATTCACTGGAACGGTTGCGAGCGCCTCAGCAGTTGGCGCGACACCAAGTTTTTCCGCGAAATACTGGCTAACGCGCTGCGCTGTCGTGGAAGAGATAACATGCTGTCCAGCTCCACTCTCGGCAATAGCACGACGAAATAAGCCTTTTGCGCGTGGCATTGAGAGCAATGTCCCAACACTCATCGCGCCAGCCGATTCACCAGCGATAGTGACGTTGTTGGGATCGCCACCAAAATTTGCGATATTCTCCTGCACCCATGTGAGCGCGGCGACTTGATCAAGGATGCCAAGGTTCACATTTTTTTTGTCTAAGAAGAGAAATCCGTCCGCGCCCAGACGATAATTTATGGTGACGCAAACGACACCATCACGTGCGAAACGACTTCCGTCATAGGTGGGAACCGCGCCGGAGCCGTTCGTGAAGGCACCACCATAAATCCAGACCAATACAGGGAACCCAGTTCGCTCTGTACTAGGTGACCAGATATTGACGTTAAGACTCTCTTCGCCAGCAATAGCTGGTTCCGGCAATAAGACATCGAATGGAGCGAAATACGGTGGTTTGAGAACGGTAGGACCGTAATTCAAAGCGTCACGTACACCATCCCATAGCTCTACTGGTTGTGGGGGCTGAAAACAATTCTTGCCAAACGGGGGAGCAGCGTAGGGAATACCCTTAAAGACATGAATACCTTCGCTTACGTTGCCACGCACTGCACCATGCAAAGTTTTGACGACTATGTCCATCAGTAACTCCTTCAAAGATACCTATAGAAGGCTCTACGTACCATATAAGAGGAAACTCTACAAGTACTATAGCATATTTTATAGGAATGGAGAGAGAACCAGGAGACGTGCAAAAAGAACTCATAGCCGTGTAGAACCCCTTCTCAGGCCAATTCAGATGCTTCCACAATGGGGGAAAAGGATGTAGAGACGTACATGAAAGGGAGGGTACAACTCCTTTTGCGACCTCTATTCATGTATTTTTTAGGCACATTGTGGAACAAACGTGCATTGTGAGAGAGTATTACACGTCTCCTGGTCCTAGGCCGATTACGTCATCGCGTAGCTTCTCCCCTGGTAGCCGCACGATATCTGCAAAATGATGCCCATCCCGTTGTTGGCTATTCCGGCACCACGGCTAATGCATGAGCGTAGCCGATATGCATGCCCTGTGGCCAGCGGATGGGGAGTGCTTCCCAGCTTGATCCAGCATCGGCCGAACGAAAAGCACCCTTGTTGTTCGCTGCGTAAAAGACGCCAGGTTCAGCCTCGTGTGTTGCCAGTACGGAGGTCAACAAGCCTCGCGGCTTAGGGAAGCCGTCTTGCACTCGCTGCCAGGGACCAGTGCCAGAGCGACGATAGAGTGCTGACTCCGCGCTTTGTGGATTGTGTGCCTGCTGCGGACCATGTGCGGCCGAGATCACGAGCGTCGCGGGATCTGCGGGATCTGCCGCCACGCTCCAGAGGTAGTGATGCTGAAGCCCTTCGTCCAGCCCGTACCAGGTCTGACCGCCATCTTCGCTCTCGACAAAGCCAGTGCCAGGGTTCATGAAACCGTCACCAGCCGCTGAATAAAGCCGGTTCGGTGCCAGTCGGTGCATTACCAGCGTGTGTGTGTCGTAGGGGCCGCTTGGCTTGCGGTCCTCCCACGTCTGCCCGCCATCCAGGCTCCGCAGCAGCGCACCGGCCTCGATGGCGGCGAAGAGGCGCCCGGTCACCAGTGGGTCGGGCGTGATCCAGCGCACATGGCTCGTATAGGGTCGGGGAGGAAAGCTCCACGTCGAGGCCGAGGGCACCTGGCGCAGCGCGCTCAGTTCCCGCCACGTGCTGCCGCCGTCTTCTGAGCGGTAGAGCGTGCTTGGCTCTGTACCTGCGTACACCCCACCATACTTGCCTGCACGCTCCGTGAGGCTGACAGCTACCGAGGTTACGGATGGGTGTTCGATGCTCGCGCCCACGTGCTCCCAGCTCTCGCCCGCGTTCTCGCTGCGCCACAATCCCTGATCGAAGGTTCCACAGTACACCTGCTGCGGATGCTGGCTATCAATGGCGAGGCACTGCGTCTGGCTCCCCACCATCTGCAAGTCCACCGCCCATTCACTCTTGTGCTGCGAGACAATCGCTAATGCTCCATGAGTTGCAATGTACAGTTTCGTCATCATGATTTCCTTTCTGCACTTATGCCAATAATCCGATCTCAACAGTGAGCAGATTTCAACTGCTCTCGGTCTAAGGATATCACCCGGGTCGTGCATCATCTGCTGTGTAAGGTCGATCACTTCCCCTTCTTGCCTGTAAATACAAACAGTCTCACAGCGAAAATCACACAAGTATCCTGGTGGACACGATAACTGGGATAGTCTGCCACCGGGATACTTGTTGTAAAAGCAACCAGTGTAATGGTGGGGTTTACAACCTAGACGGAAATGGGCTATGAAGAGTACCAGGGGGATGAGGACGAAGAGAGCAAAAAGCCTCTTGCTTTTAGAGAAAAGAGTGTGCAAGATACTCCACTGGACTGAACCCCTGAGACGACTCCACTCGCAAAGTCAACATCTCATTTCTTGCACATAGGCGGTCACAAACTCAACCAATGGTCCATACCCTAAAACTTTGATACTCTTTGAGATACAGGTTCTCCCATTTCAGCGTCTTGAAAAAACTCTCGACCTTCGCACTGCCGTAGGGACTGCCCACTGCCAACATGCTCACCTTCGCTCCAATACCTTGTAGGCGTTGCATATAGTCCATACTCACGCCTTGGACTCCACAATCTGAATGGTGAAGCAACATTGGACGTAGATCACGAGTTGCCAGAGCAACCTCTAATGCATCGTGAGCCAGATGAGCATCAATCCGTTTGGACAGCTTCCACCCAATGCACTCGCGTGAATAGGCATCGAGCACACGCTAAGTAGGCAAACGTGTTGAGGAGCAGAATGAAGGTTAGATCGGCAACTCAGACGGTATCAGGAGCTAATGCGAATGGTTGAGAAGAGAAATGTGAGATACTGGGAAAGAAATGGATCATATATTCAGTTGAGAGAGATGCGGTGTCATTACAGCATGCCCACGTGTTCCTACCCAAAAACGTCACATTCAATGTGATTTTGTTGCCTCCAGCCAGCAGAAGATGAGAAAGGTTCACATACAACATGGCTTACAACTCTCTTATTTTAAGTCCACAAGCTGTTTCACCCCACCAGAATTTGACAGCAAAACTGACAGCAAACACGCTGAACACTATGAGAAAAAACGTCATCTCCCTAGACTCCACTCAACACAATCAAGCACAAGTTAGACATCATAAGACGCCCGTAGACGGGCTGAACCGAGTCGTGGGTTCGATTTCCCGCTCCTGAAGCCTCTCCAGGCCTTACTTCCTACATCCTCATAACACACTTGACAGCAAAAAATTCAGTCATCCCTATCACAGTAACTGGCGGGGTCGGATGTGAAGCCTAGTTTACTGGCATTCCTGACGAAGATGACGCTTGGTCTGAAAAAGCGGGAGCAAACACAATAGAAAATTTATCTCTGTTTAGACAAATCCTACCACTATAACTCCACTTGTTCGCAGCTGGCACCGAAGCCAAAATCGAGATGCTCCAAGAATGAAGAGAGCCAGTTTTGGGAGTAGAAGAGTACGCTACTAAGAGGGGTATATGAAAAGAGCCATTGAGCCAGTTTGTTCTTGTGTGGAGCATACTGGCTCTCTATTTCAACGGGAGCCAGTATCAAGAATACTAGTATCAAGAATATTTTTCTCACGTATTTCTTCTCTCACTTCTTGATGCTCTTGAGCCTTACATAAAGATGGAAAAGATAGGTATATATTACGAGAAAGTGAATCTTCTATAGAGAGTAAGAAACGAGAGCATTGTCTTTTTGCTGTTTCATAGTCTGTCCTTACACCGCACCAGTACAAGTCGCAGGAGGTAAAACGCTCGTTGCTATAATGGCTTATCTTGCGGTGGTGTGTAATCGGGAGAACACTAGAGGGATAAGCCATAAAGAGACAAACACATGTTCGCTACCTATATCTAAAATGATTAAAATGTTTTTCTGACAGATGATAGCGTCGGCTCCAGTTTGTTGTGTATATGTCCATCACAGTAACAGAGCGCAATTTCTTTTACAAAGAATGTAGCGGCTCACCAGAAGCGGGCGGGAGAGCCAAACTTCTCGTGAGCCGACAAAAGCCGATGGGAGACGATTAACTACAGACTGCTGGTGTTGCAAGCAGACAGAAGGATGACAGCAGGAACGAGTAAGGCACTTAGCCCAAGTAACTGCTTATAACTCTGACGAACAAACTGACCCAGACTCACTTGGCCCGCTTTCGCATACAGAGCTACAAAGCTAACACCCACAACCAGGAATGCCACGAGAATTACGATGCTCATCACGAGCTCCTTTCTTTCTTTAAACATACGAGATGCATTCCCCAACACAAGTTAGGGAATGCATCCCTTGTGCCTAGCCCATGCTCTGACACGCAGACAGAAGGACGACTGCAGGAACGAGTAAGGCACTTAGCCCAAGTAACTGTTTGACAAACTGACCAACACTCGCCTTGCTCACTTTCGAGAACAGAGCCACAAAGCTAACACCCACAACCAGGAATGCCACGAGGAGTACGATGCTCATCACGAGCTCCTTTCTTTCTTCGACAAACAACAAATTCATTCGCACGCAGAAGCTGACGATCTTCGACAGCACCATTCCATCACGCCTATGAGGACGACGTGGAATCTTAACCCGGGGCTTCAACGGACGGAGACCGTGCCGCCGCTCCCGCCCCTCGCTTCACCTAGTCCATCTCTACTTATCTTGATCTTTGTAGAGGGGAAACTGCTACCACCACAACTTGTGAACAAGTTTATAAGTGACAGAGTAAAAGGTGCAACGATGCGGTTCCTCACATGCAAGGGCATCAAAAAGAACTCCTTGTATTGATGTAAAGAAGAGATTTTTCTCTATCCTCAGTCCTTGCTTGGAATGGGTTCCTACTTCCTCATGAAGCATAATTCAGTACGATTACCTTTCTCTTACATCAGCAAGAATTTGTAGGTAAGATGGCTTATCTATATTGCTTTGTCGATGTTTCCGCGACTCCTCGTGTTACATCTTTTTCAGGTAGAAACGTCATGCACCTTAGCACATGACGTTTCTACCTGAAAAAGATGCGATATATGGAATTTATTCCTCTGCTTCTGACAAAATGCCTAAGCTGTTACACTCCTTTATGAATTCCCGTGCTTGTTGCTCGATATATGATATCGTGATAACAGGCTTCTGTTCTTCATAGAAAGGAAGAGTAGGATGCACCTCTGCTTGCTGGCCTTGAACATCATCAAGTGTGACAAACTGGAGGATATTGTTGATTTTTATAGGTTTGCGCATCGTCTTCTCTCCTTCTTTCACCTGGATAGCTTTATCATCTGTCGGGTAGCACTCTTTTGCTTGATGAGGTTTACAATAGCATTGATTGTTCTGAAATTACTTGTATCAAGGTCTTCACGAGTAATAGTGATATCACACATGTTTTCGACGAATACAATAAGTTGCGCCGCCACTAACGAACTGAAGAAGCCCAGGTCGATGATATCTTGATCGTCCTGTAGACAAGCACCATCGAACTTTTGAGCGAAGAAGTCCCTGATTTTTTCTTTGGTATCTTCCATTTCTGCTACTCTTTCTTGCATGCACACCCGAACGACGCCACGAATACTATCTACACCTATGCATTTTGCCTAGGCAGTAACGCAGTGGCATGTTCTTAAAAACGTTCATCAACAATTGAGAAAAGACCTGTATGATATGCCATCAGAAGAGCGTCTCGCTCATTGTGAACACCAAGTTGATCGTAGATGTGTTGCTTATGCTTTCTTACTGTGGAAGGAGAAATGATGAGCGACTCAGCTATCTCATCTTGTGTGTAACCACGACACATAAGCAACACAACCTCTCGCTCTCGTTTCGTGAGCGTTATATTCACTTTGGAGTCCAATTGTTGACATTGTCCCTCAAGAAAAGCCGCTTGCTCTAGCGTGTACAACAGCCAACTACATATTTGAGCTAAGTGCTGAATTATAGGGTACGGCAGTGCTGGACTATCAGTGTTCTTCATATCGTTTTCAACCAACAACGCTCCATATGTAGTGTTACGGAACTGAACAGGGAAAACCAATGAAGCACGCGAAGCATGCTTGACACGTTTGGAGAACTTCTGACGACTTACACAAAGCCTAACGCGACCTTGTGTAATATGTGCTACTTCATGGCAAAGATACTCTACTCCACCATCTAGTTGCCCACACAATGTCTGACTCAAGCTAAGAAGATCAGTGACATGCTGTATATCTTCCAAAGCGTCAGACCCTGTCATATGACCTAAATTAGGCATTTTCGTCCTTGTTCCTAATGAAACAACTGTCCCCATACCTCGTACCTCCAAACAGTACTGCATACAACTCTTCTCTAAGATATGCTTAAGTGCTACTTTAATCTCCAAAACACAGGTTGTGAGAGACCGAAAAGAGCAGCTAGTAGCATAAGGCAACCACCTATGGGGAAAATTGCTGTTGTTCCTAAGGTACTTGTTGCAACACTGGCAAGCACGGCAGAAAGTGGATAGAAACCAAAGATGGCAAACAGAAAGCATCCCATTGTCTTCCCTAAGAGATGGCCTGGAACGATTTTTTGCACCAACGTGATAAAAAGACTGTTAAGCGCTCCATTAGCGAGACCCGCGCAGAGAAGGCTCAACGCCATACCAGGTAAACTGCCCATAAATGGAAGGACTGCAAACCAAACTGCTTGCAGTATTATTAAGAAGAGAACGACGAGACCAGAGCGTGTCTGCGATTTCAGACATCCAATGCTAATAGCACCTAACAATGTTCCCATGCTCAAGGCCGCAAGCATTAAACCATATCCTTGAGTACCCACTATAGCTTGTTTATGAGCAAGAACGGGCAGTGCGACCTCCATTAAGCCTCCGGAAGCTAGATTTACTATAACGGCGACAATTAGTGCCATTTGAACAATCTGGGAGCCGCGTATCATTTGCCCAAATGTCATGCCTACGACAGATGTCTCACGGTCCAAGTCCTTCGTCTGTTTTGAACCAGTTACCAGTGAAAGTGTAGAAGTGGTCATGCGAGACATGTTTATACTCTCTAGCTTCCTTGAAGACATTAGGTATGTCTTCAAATTCCGCTCTTGCATCAATTGAAGTGTGGTAGCGGAGACGATGAAAGAAAGAGCATCCACTATTAGCACGCTCCATAGCGGTAAGTGACTGAGTACGTCTCCTGCAAGAGTAGCACCAACTAACGCAGCAAGTTGTAGAGCAGAACCATTTAGAGCGTTTCCCGCTTGTAGCATGTTACTTGGCAGTACTTCTGGCATGAGAGCAAAAGAAGCAGGAAGAAAGATACCTGTACACGCTCCCAGTAGAGCAGCGACGCCACAGAACTGCCATAAAGGGGGATAACCATTCATCACAAGCACTATTAGCAGTGTAACTGTAAAGAAACGAATGCAATCGGCAAAAAGCATGACAGAGCGAGCTTGCAGTCGATCACTAAGCACTCCTCCTAGAAACAGCGTACCTATACGCGGCACACCATAAGCGGCGGTTACAAGTCCTAGCTCGGTTACACTCCTACCACTGCTTAGCAGTACCCACGGAAATGCAATTGCATAGCACGTATCTCCCACTGTAGAAAACATTTGTCCACCAAGCAGGAGCCGAAAATCTCTAAGCCGTAAAGGTGCTAAAATGTGGCTGGTAGAAGGGCCTCCATCGTCACCTTTCTCTTTTTCTATCGGAAAGCGATGGAGGATGCTACGGCTAGTACCTCTCTTCTCACTTTTAATATCTGTCGCTGATACCATGTTCTTCTCCCAGAACCTCAGTAGAAGGTGAGGAATAAGCTCGATTACATTGACGTTGCGTATGGCGTTCTATCGCTAACTCGATGAGGCGGTCTAATAATAGTGAATAGGGCAAACCATTGGCTTCACAGAGCTTGGGATACATACACTCTGGAGTGAAGCTGGGCATCGTATTCACCTCATTAATGTAGATGTGGCCTGTTTCATGCTCAAGGAAGAAGTCTACACGAGCAAGCCCACTCAGTTCGAGTGCCAGAAAAGCTTCTATTGCCATAGAGCCAATCAGTTCCGCGGTGTTTTGAGGTATATCGGCTGGAACAACCGTATAGGACTTCTTATCAATGTACTTGGCTTGGTAATCATAGTAGTCGTTCCCAACCATTACCTCACCAATAGTAGACGCTTTCGGATTGCTATTGCCTAATACAGAGCAAGAAAGTTCACGACAATTGATGCCTTGCTCTATAACAACTTTGTTATCATACTCGGACGCAGTGCGTATCCCCTGTTCTACCTCGGATCGGTTTCGTGCCTTACTCACTCCAATACTAGACCCCAGGCGGGCGGGTTTAATAAAGCATGGATACTGTAGACATCGCCCTACCGTATCGAGTATATTCTCTATCGAGCGCTCCCACTGATGTCGTCGATAGGTCAGCGAGTCAACAACAGGAAGCCCGACAGAGCGAAATATCATTTTCATCTTCTCTTTATCCATACCCAGGGCAGAACCGAGAACACCGCAACCAACATAGGGAACATCTGCCATCTCTAGCAACCCCTGCAATGTGCCATCTTCGCCGTAGGTGCCGTGCATAACGGGAAAGGCAACATCCAGCTTTTCGCGAGTACGCTCAGATTGTCGTTTGAAGACCGATGAGAGATTTTGCGGGAGGAATACATCATTAAGGCTTTGCATACTTAGTGGTATCATGTCATCGCCTCTTATACACTGTTCTACCGCCAGAAGTTCGTTCGACTCCATACAGGACAGCCATTCACCTTCTTTAGTGATACCAATGGGAATGACCTCGTATTTATCACGGTCAAGAAATGTCATCACTGAAGAGGCGGAAGTAAGAGAAACTTCATGCTCAGCAGAGCGCCCACCAAAAATAAGACCAATACGTAGCTTCCTTTGTGCGGTATTCACGCAACTAGCCTTTCCAATAGCTTTCCTCTCTAAAAGGAGGATTTGATACTTGCACTTCTTATGCAGTCCAAACGAAAATCATTTTCGCTCTTCTATCCTATGGAAAGTGAAAGGAATAAGCAGTCTCTCATCCTTGAGAAGCCAAAAACACAAATTCCTATTTCGCAACTACTGATCCCTGTTGATTGATATGTATGCACTCTTTACCTCTTGGATGTAAAGGTGCAACTGAACGTCCAGCACATGTCCACTAAAAGGTGAAGGCTACGACACAAGTGTTTAATCGTTCTGTCTCAAAAGTCTCACTTGTATACTTTTGCTAGTATAGTTTCAAAAAGATGCTTTGTCAAGAGTTACATATCGTTTTGATAATATCAAAAATATTTACTATTCCAAAAGTCTCAACAGTATGTTACAATACTTGAAAATTAACCAATGTAGAAAGCGAGGATGCTTTATGACGAAGCAGAGCGACACATATTATACAGCAAGTGAAGCACAAGCTAAACTTAGCTTGTCGAAAGCAATGTTCCATAGAAAAGTGAGTAAAGGACTTATTCCTAAGGTTCTCTTGCCAGGTATGAAACGAGGGGTATACGTTAAATGTGACATTGATGCACTGTCTATCACTACCTCTTCTTCGATGGGCACTGTTTTTTCGAGATCGACTCCTGCTGACCAGGCTGAGGAGATGGCTATCGGTGTTAAATGCTTTGGACAAGATTTCATAACATCTCTTTCTGAACGTATTGCTTTTCAACAGAAAAGCGAACACACGTTTTATTCACTCAAGGTACATGGAGATGTCGTAGGCTATCTTTCATTGTTCCGTCTCACCAATCCTATGCTCGCTGACCTCCTTACTGGTCGTAAGAGTGAGAGCGAAATTACTTTACGAGATATCAAACCGTTTACGAGACTCGAACCATTTAATGTGTATATTGATGTTGTAGCTATTAATCCAGGTCTTCCAGACCACGTACAACGCCTTTATGCTGGGATCATGATCTTTTACATCGTTGATCTCATTCTTGATCTTTTACTTAATAACTACCCCATTACTCATCTTTGTACGGTGACCACACGAATGAAGGGTGAACATCTTGCCAGAAAAATTGGCTTCAAGTTCCTAGAAGAAAAATCCCTTGTTATGGGACGGAGTGCTTATATATATCATCTGGATGAACAGGGGGTACAACGACTCCGAAGGTTGCACCATGCGTTCCAAAGGCGTCTACGTCTATCTTCAAATCTTTATCAATGATGATAGTATATCCTTCATGATCGGTCTATTAGGAGAAAACACAATGAATGATCGCTACTACACGGCAAGTGAAGCGCAGGCAAAACTTGGTTTATCGAGGGCCATGTTTTTCCGCAAAGTAAATCTTGGACTTATTCCCAAAGTCGTGCAACCAGGAATGAAACAGGGGCTGTATCCCAAACGAGACATAGATGCACTTGCCCTGTCTATGAATATGGTCTTTGAGCACTACGATAAAATCACCTTTGCTCGGTCAACGCCGGCTGATCAGATTGAGGAGATGAACATTGGGCTTCGCTGCTTCGGACGGGATTTCATCACTCCTTTGCCGGAACGCATTGCCTTCCAACAGAAATCTGAGTATACCTTTCATTCGCTCAAGGTAAATGGTTATGTTGTAGGATACATTTCGCTATTTCGCTTTCCTGAAGCTTTTCTTGAAGCCTTGCTACGAGGTACGAAGATTGAAAGCAATATTACACTAAAAGAGGTACTTCCTTTTACACGATTAGAACCATTTAGTGTCTATATTGATGTTGTAGCTATAGATCCAAACTTATCCGCTCACGCACACTCTCTCTTCGGTGGTATCTTGATCTCGCGCTTCATTGATTTCCTGCTTAGCATGAAAGCGAATGGGTACCAAATCACCCATTTGTATACAGTTACATCGACTATTGAAGGTGACAACCTAGTCAAAAAACTTGGCTTTCATCGTTTAGAAGGGAAATCTATCGCGCCAGGTCGCATCGCATATATGTATATTCTTGACGAAGATGGTATGCAATCCCTGCGCATGTTTAGCCATAGGAGGACACAATTATGAAGACCGAAGAAGAAATGTACCTCCAATTATTTAGTATACCCCCACCCTATTTCTATTCGCATTTGTAGGCAGAAAAAATACGATGGGAGGGGCAAGACAAACATACATTTCTCTGGTAGCCTTTTCACTAGAACCTGTTACAAGAATCATTTGCAGTGCTGCTATCTAACACCTAGGCTCTTACACAGCCATATTAGAGTGCCATCTTTGTGTACTAGAAATACATGAAGAAGATTACTCCGCTATCGGAAAGCTGCACCACTAGTGACGATTGCCAAGTAGAAAGGAAAGGTAAGAGATGTTGTTACAACGGTCTATACATCCTACATCCCCAAACGTTACTTTTGTCCATCCTCGTGAGCGAGAGCAAGAGGCAAAACACCGTGTGTACTTATTTGGTCAATTTCGACTATTCCGAGACGCTCAGCCGCTAGGCGAACCTGTATGGCGTCGGAATAAAGCAAAATCACTTCTTAAATGGTTCATTTTAAATCCAAGTAAATTGTGCTCTGCGGATCAACTCATAGACCTTTTCTGGCCCGACCTTCCCCTAGAAACAGCCGTTGGGAACCTTCATGTAACTATTCATTACCTTCGCCATTTACTTGAACCACGTTTGACTTCCAGACAAGAGTCTGCTTTCGTTCGTCGTAACTCCAATAATTTTTATTGGTTCCAGATGGATGAGACGTGGTGGGCTGACGTCATGGATGTTCAAACGTTGCTTGATACAGCTCAAAGACTAGACAAGAGTGGCGATCAGCTTGGTGCTGCGTTTCATTACCGAAAAATCGTTGGTCATTGCCAGTCAGGTTTCCTTTTAGAGGATGCATACGAAGATTGGCTTCAGCCTTATCGCCATCAGTATGATTATATTTACTCTCAAGTACTCGTGCGGCTAATCGAAATCTACTTACAAAGAAAAGAACTCTACGAAGTGATGGAGTATGCACATCAAGCCCTGATAGTAGACTCTTACTGTGAGCCTGCTGTGAAAGCTATTATCTCTGTTTACTTGGAGCAAGGAAACACTTCTGGAGCTATTCGTAAGTTAGACGATTTCCAAAGCTTCATAAAGAGAGAATTAGGAATGGCACCTAGTAAAGATTTTCTTGCGTTGCGAGAAAAAATTATAAAAACCGCTTAGAATTGTAGTCGAGGGGACGTTATATATGATTGAAATCGACTCTATGTGGCGTCTTCCATCATCCACTTTCAAGTTGTCTAAGCATGATATTCATGTTTGGTATGCATCTCTTAAGCAACCTTTAGCATCTTTAGAGAGATTGGCATTGCTACTCTCTGTTGATGAGCAAGCGAGAGCGAAGCGTTTCTACTTTGAAAAAGATAGAACACGATATGCAAGTGGGCGAGGGATACTGCGTAGTATTCTTGGGCACTACCTGAATGTTGAACCGCAGCATATCCAACTGTGTTACAGAGAGTATGGAAAGCCATCTCTTGAAAAACGTTACGCAGAAACAGCACTCAACTTTAACATTTCTCACTCCAACGACTTGGCTTTATATGCAATAGCACGAGGAAAGTCAGTCGGGGTTGACCTTGAACACATACGTGAGATTGCTGATATGGATCAGGTTGTTAAAAAGTTCTTCGCGGAGAAAGAACAAGCAACATTTTATAATCTTCCTCCTAACGAGCGGCGAGAAGCCTTTTTTAAAGTATGGACAAGGAAAGAGGCGTATCTTAAAGCAATTGGTGTTGGATTGAGCGAACCACTTCATGATGTTGAGGTCTCAGTTTCTCCACAGGACCAACCAGGTCTTTTGAGTGTTGTGGGGACCTCACAAGATGCCTCTCACTGGTCTCTGCAAGACATGGCTTCGCCTCCAGGTTATGTCGCAACGCTTGCTGTGGAAGGAAAAGAGTATCAACTTATCTATCGGTAGCAATGGTATGGGGAAAATCAAGGACTGCGCTTCTCTATTTCCTGTTACATACGAAGTAATGAGTCGGTAATAGAAAACGCTTTCAATAGTTGTATACAGAGGAACGACCCACGGGTACTGTGAGCGCAGATGGAAAAATGTCAAAAGGAGAGAAGCTCTGTGTTCTCTCCTTTCAGTACCACCTGTTACTCTTCATATTTGATAGAGGTACACACATTCTAACACTAAACCCGTAAGTAAAGGAGATACCAAATTGCTATACAGAATTGTACTCTTTGCACACATCATAGGGGCACTTAGTCTTTTCATTGGAGTAGCTGGTATTGTGGTTGGCATGTATGGAATGCGCAAGGCGAAGACTGTCAAGCAGTTTCGTGAATGGTCATGGCTGGCAAGTACTACCGATAAAGCTATGCCTTTCATTGCGCTGCTTGTTGTCGCGCCAGGAGTCTATATGGTTTTTACCGTATGGGGATGGCATACAGCCTGGGCAGATGTTGCACTTGGGACATTCATGCTACTCATCGCGTCAGGGATAGTTTTTATTGGACCACGATTAGCGATGTTCAAAAAAGCTGTTCAGGGTGCTGAACAAGATGCTCTTGTATCACCCGAACTGCGCGTTTACATTCTTGACCCCTTCCTGTGGACAATTGTATCTATCTTCATGGCAGTCGTATTCAGCATCGTCTTTCTGATGACTATCAAGCCTGATCTCATTGGATCACTTGCTACAGTGGGTATTGCCGTTATTCTCGGCTTCGTTTGTGCCTTGCCAGCAGGAAGAGTCAAGCAACCTCTTCAAACCAGTCTACAAACATCTATGGATATGGAAACTGAGGCAGTTGGTCAGCAATAGCATTGATCAACTCTTGTCTTCATATTATCTAAGGTAAACAGAAAGAAAAGAACTTCTGTTTACCTTACTTTCTCTATTACGACGTATCTTTCTACTGTTGCACCACGCGTGAAGCGGTCAAGCAAGCTTACAAAAGCATGATACTCTGGAGACTGCAACCAATGGTAAAAGTCAGAAGCGGGCCACCTGCTTATAATGACGTAGGATGCTGCGTTGCTTGTGGAATGTACCAGCATTTCTCCTAATTGTTCAGAAAGCTGTGTTTGTAGAGTTTTTTGCTGGCGGTATTCATATTCAAATGCCTCACGGTCGCCTTTAAGAGAGAAGTGATATAAAACGAGTAATGTCTCCACCTAATTTGTCCTCCAATCATAAGCAGGCCACTCACAACAGCATTGGTAGCACCTGTGAAAGTATATCTTTCTCTTTCTCGTTAGTAACGTCTTTCGTTCGCTCACTCATCACAAACGCTTCCTCAGAGGTAATAATACGCTACGTGCCTTACCTCTATATTACAGAAGGCGTAAGAAAAACAAACAAACCATGATACTTTACTTACGACACACTCTAATTACCCTGCAAATAAGTTACAGGTAACTTTTATACCCTACTATACTACTAGCATCTGGATTCAACACAAAGGCAGTCCAAGAACTTCTTGAAGATGTGAAAATATTGGTTCAGACTGCATCAAGAAAGGTTAAAGAGATGAAAGAAGAAAAGCAACAATTCAATGTATACCTTTTACCAGAAACAGTTAAACAGATGAAGCATCTTTCCGTAGATGAGCAAATTTCTTTGTCTGACTTGGTGGAAAAAGCGTTAACTCATTATATCTCTCAAACGACTAATGCTTCTCAAGCGGAAATACAGAAGGCACAAACACAAGAGAGCACAGTAATGACATTACAACCAATGCTCCACGTTAAAAATATGCGAGAAGCGTTGAACTTTTATAGTCAGCTTGGCGCAACGGTCGTCAATGGAAGTCGTGATGACGATTGGGTTTTACTTCGCTTTGGTACTACTGAGCTTGGCTTACTCGCTCATCCAGAAAATCCAGAGCAGAACGAAGGCGAAGTCGAACTCAATTTTGAGTATCATGCCTCTTTAGAGGAGCTAGAGAAAAAGCTACGTAAAGATGGTGTAACCGTAGCGCGTCCGACAGGTGATGAGGGATTTGGCTATCAGCTTCAGCTTGAGAGTCCTGGTGGCATGTTAGTTAAAATTAATCAGCTTGACCCTGAGCTTTATAGTTAACAAGACACTAGATGTTATGCCAACAGTTTCGTAGCATTATATGACAGTTCAGCAATTACGCATAAAGAAAGGAGTATCCAGAGTTTATGACTCAATAGATACTCCTCTCCTGTAAACGAGCTAAAGCCGCGCCTCTTCACAACTACTGCCCATCCATTCAGATATGAGGTCTATAATACGTCCTGAAGTACATTACGAAGTGCTTGTCCAGTGTATGATTCCTGCGCTTCGGCCAACTGTTCAGGTGTACCCTCAGCAATAATTTGCCCACCTGCTTGCCCACCCTCAGGTCCCAAATCAATCACCCAATCAGATGACTTGATGAGATCGAGATTATGCTCGATCACGACCACTGTATTGCCAGCATCGACTAACTGTTGTAGCACAATTAGCAACCGCGCCACATCGTCAACGTGCAGGCCCGTGGTTGGCTCGTCGAGTAGATAGAGCGTGTGGTCTGTTGCCTTGCGCGAGAGTTCCTTCGCCAGTTTAATACGTTGCGCTTCACCACCTGAAAGCGTTGTCGCGGGTTGACCAAGCCGGAGGTACCCCAGCCCGACATCTACCAGCAGGGACAGTTTCGCGGCAACCGACGGAACGTCGCGAAAGAGGTCGTTAGCCTGTAAGATGGTCATATCTAGTACATCCGCGATACTGTGTCCATGATACTTCACTACTAAAATCTCCGCCTTAAAGCGCCGACCACGACAAACTGGACAGCGAACGAACGCACCGGGGAGAAACTGCATCTTGACGGTCAGTACACCTGCACCCTGGCAGTGTTCACACCGACCGCTAACCGAATTAAACGAAAAATGCTCCGTTTTAAGTTTTAGACGCCTTGCGTCATCGGTCGATGCAAATACCTTGCGGATGGGATCGAAGGCTTCGGTGTAGGTGGCGGCGTTTGAGCGATTTGTGCGACCGACAGGTAGCTGATTGATCGTGATAATCTTGTCAATATTATCCAGTCCCTCAAGGACATCATATTGATTGGACACATCAGTACTGTTATAGAGATGCTGACGCACGGCAGGATCGAGAATGTCCAGAAGTAACGTCGATTTGCCAGAGCCAGAGACACCAGTAATCGCTATCAAACCGCCTAGTGGCAAGCACAGGGTCACATCTTTTAGATTGAACGCACGCGCACCGCGCATAACCAACTGTGGTGCGGTTGTTAGATCGCGTCGTTTCGGCAGCGGAATCGTTTTTCTATTGACTAAGTACTGGCCTGTGATAGATTTGGCACACGCGGCGATCTGCTTAGGCGTACCAGTGGCAGTGATTGTACCACCATCCTCGCCAGCGCCAGGTCCCATCTCAATCACATAATCAGCCGCCTGCACAATCGCCAAGTCATGTTCTATTACTAGTACCGTATTTCCAAGATCACGTAGCCGCTTCAGCGAAGTAATAAGGAGATTATTGTCTCGTGGATGCAAACCAGTCGTTGGTTCATCCAGTACATAAAGAACACCAGTGAGTCCCGATCCCAGCAGCGATGACATACGGATTCGTTGTGACTCACCTGCTGAGAGTGTTGGCATCGAGCGTTCCAACGTTAAATACCCAACTCCCACGTTCACCAGGCGTTGTGCAAAGCGTTCGAGGTTAGTGATGATCGTTTCAGCAACGGTTGCCTCTCCGGCTGGTAAAACTTTTGGCAGTTGGGTAAACCATCTCACTAGCTCTAGCAGAGATAGACGTGAGACAGCGAGGATGGACTGTTTGTTAATGGTCACTTGCAAGCTTTCAGGGCGCAATCGGTCGCCATGACAAGCTGGGCACACATCTAAGGTCATTGACTTTTCCATCTCTGTGCGGTACTCGGCATCATTGGCACGTTCCTGGTATCTCCGTTGAAATACTGGTAGCACGCCTTCAAACTTACCCTCACTTGCGGTTTTGGGAGGCTTGATGCCGGGAAAGTGGCGTTGGAACTCAGTGCTATTCACTCCATAGATCAGCAGATCGCGCTGTATCTGACCAAGTTCCTTCACTGGTGTGTGCGCGTTAAATGTGAAGCTGTAGTGCTTGCCTGCACTCTGAAGCTCTTTCACTTGAGTTGTCAGCATAGATGCTGACCAAATCGCTGATACCGCACCGTCCAGGACGCCCTTCGTCGAATCAATGATGGCATTGAGGTTCACTTGAGATACCGTCCCTAGACCAGTACATGTCTCACAGGCCCCTAGAGGAGTATTAAACGAGAAATTACTCATGCTAAGTTGAGGCACTCGCGTTCTACAATAAGGGCATGCATATCCTTGGCCGTCCTCAACGGCTTCTTCTGGCTGATCTGCATTAGAGAGGTCATCCCAAAGCGCATCAGCATTCGCTACATCAAAGGACGGTGGAATATCCTTGCTACAATTGGGACAGGGACGATGACCAATACGACCGTACAACAGACGGAGATAGGTAAAGATGGCAGTCTCAGTACCTACTGTAGAGCGCGGATTGAGATTCAGTGTTTGCTGTTCAATCGCTATAGCAGGCACAAGTCCTTCTATCTCATCTACCTGGGGCTTCTGCATAGTATCAGCAGATAGCCCCATTGACTCCATATACTGACGTTTGCCCTCCGCATAGAGAATATCAAAAACCAACGAGGACTTCCCTGACCCTGAAAGGCCAGTTGCGACGACGAACTTGCCCTTAGGAATCGTGACCGTGACATTTTTTAGATTGTGTAAGCGAGCACCCTTAATAATAATCTGATCGTGCATAATGCTCCTTTTTATCCTTGACCAATATATTCAAGACTCACTAGTGTGACGCCAATGGTCTCTCTTAAAGTCGTAATAGACCTTTTGAATTTCATTTCCCAACTCCAGCAGGTAATACTTGATGCCCTGGATAGTGACGTTGACAAGAGAAACACTCAAAAATCTGTTCTTGTATCAACGTCACTATCCAGGGCGTCTACTGTGTCCTGCTGAGTTTTGCTACATATACTTATGTCCGCTGACCAACCCCCACTTCTTGTTGTTGGTGAGTACGAATTGCCGGAAGAGAAAGACAAATGACCACAATAGAGAAACTCACGGTGATAGCCGCTCCCAGGAATGGAATACCCCGACCAAAGCGGCTATACGCTTCACCCCCTGCTAATGGTCCAACAATACGGGTGATCAATTGGAGTGCTAAGTTTCCACCCTGTACACGTCCCTGCTCTCGTCCACTTACAAGCTGTGAGATCAAACTGCCAACGGATGGAATTACCAGAGCATCACCTAGTGTGATAATAAGTGTACTTACCACAACGAGAGGCATACTAGCGGTATTGGCTGCCATAAACAGCATGACAAATCCAACGACCTCACCAAAAAGCCCTATCAAGGCGAGCATAGCATCACCAACGATTGGTTGGAGCCATCTGACCAACACCCCTTGACCCACAATGTCAGTAAGCCCTGCAATTAAGAATACGATACCTATCGCTTCTGCATTCCAGTGCAGAACATCTTTCCCAAGTACTGGGATGATTGTTTGAAAGGCCATGATGGCTAACGCGAACAGAAAACTGGCGATCAGAAGCCCGCGTAGCTGCACCATCAAAACACCGCACGCAGAACGCTAAACGGATTGATCCTCGCCAAGCTTATGTCGGCGTTACGATACTCCTTTGGCAACGTCTCAGGAGAGTACATATAGCCCCAATGAGATTCGCGGGTCAGCCCCGCTATCACAAATAGTGGAGCTCGGTAGCCCAATATAGCAGTCAAAGCCCCAATACCAG
>CAWBXD010000014.1:0-707501 GCA_963792705.1 uncultured Chloroflexia bacterium
TGTAACAATAAGCTGGTATAAATTTGGGGTGATTGATAGACGCGAAGCGCAAAGTAATCTTTTAGCTCCTTTGAGGTAGCATGTTCCATATTTTTTATCAAGATGAGCAAAAATTCGTTGCAGAAAAGTTCTCAGAGCAGCATGAAAGAAACGAAATTGCGCCCCTTGCACCTCGTAAGTAGCTTCGCGTATATTCCCCATTTCATACCTTGCAAATTCAACTTAAGACTTCTATACTTAGGACAACATAAAACAGCAGATATATAAGATGCGCTATCGGCAAAGACGAGGTTTTGTATGAACATTCAGGTTCCCTATGGTGAGAAACACCTATCTCTGAACTTGCCAGAGAGTACAACAGTCATATACCCACACTACAGTCCTGCACTCGCGGACGAAAAGGGTGCGTTTATGTCTGCCCTTCATGCCCCTATAGGAAGTGCCTCGCTTGTAGAACGTATTCAACCACAAGACCACATTGCTATTGTAATTTCTGATATCACGCGTCCAACCCCAAACGAGCGCATCGTGACGTGGCTTCTTGAAGCACTCTCCTTTGTGCCACGTTCGCACTTCGTCATTCTCAACGGTACAGGCTCACATCGTGGGAATACGCGCGAGGAACTTATTCAAATGCTTGGTCAGGACATTGTTGATACCGTCGAAGTCGTCAACCATAATGCGTTCGACCCCAACACACTCGTCTCTCTTGGCACATCATCTACAGAGGTACCCATCTGGGTTAACCGTCGCTACGTCGAAGCCGACTTTCGTATCGTAACGGGCTTCATTGAGCCACATTTCTTCGCTGGCTTTTCTGGTGGAGCAAAAGGCATCATCCCTGGACTGGGAGGCCTACAAACAATACAAGCATTGCATAACGCTCGCCTCATAGGGCATCCTCGTTCAACATGGGCCGTAATGGATAGAAATCCTGTGCAGCAAGGCATTCAGGAATGTGTAAGCAAGTGTTCGCCAGAATTCATGGTAAATGTCACACTTGACCCAAAGAAACATATCACTGGCGTGTATGCTGGTCACTATATTGAAGCACACCGCGTAGGCTGTACTGAGGTTGCAAAGTCAGCAACACAAGCAGTAGCTGCCCCTTTTGATATTGTCATAACTAGCAATAGTGGCTATCCGCTTGACCAGAACCTCTATCAAACGGTTAAAGGCATGACTGCTGCTGCACAGATTGTACGCAAGGGTGGAGCAATAATTGCCATTGCTGAGTGTCGAGATGGTCTACCCGATCACGGCAACTACAAGACACTGCTCCAAATGCGTCCTACCCCTCTAGCCTTACTTGACTTGATTAACAGTCCAGGTTTCACTATGCACGATCAATGGCAGGTACAAAAGCAAGCCATCGTACAGCTAGAAGCAGAAGTATATCTACACTCTTCATTACCCGATGACGTTGTACGTATGGCGAAGTTTACTCCTGCGCCCGATCTACAACACACGATTGACCATGTAGTACAACAATTTGGAGGTTCAGCGGCCCGTATAGCTATTTTGCCAGATGGCCCACTAACGGTGCCATATATATCAGAGTTCAGTCACGCTGTGTGATTAAAAAACTCGAGGGTACATCAACTATTATGAATTACATCACATAGTTGGCGTACCTTCGGTTTTGTTGTTTGAGACTATCTAGCTGGGATACGGCATGAGATTGGCTGCTGGCGTATCACCATAGTTAACATACACCGTCTTTTTACGCAAGTAGTGGTCAAAGCCATGTGTGCCATCATCACCCCCTTGACCGCTCAGACCATAGCCTGTATGGAAGCCTTGCAGTTGCTCTGGCCCTATCTTGTTGATGTACACCTCACCAAAACGCATTGCCTGCACAGCCCGCATCATACGCTTGATATCTTTTGTGAAAAGGTAGGCACTCAATCCATACTTAGTATCGTTTGCGAGCGTAATAGCTTGCTCAAAATCATCAAACGGCATAATCGGTGTGATTGGGCCAAACACCTCCTGTTGCATGATATCCATATCGTTACGGACGTTTGTCAGTACAGTTGGCTCGTACCAGAAGCCTTTCTGAAATTGCTCTCCGTCTGGACGCTTTCCACCCATAACTAGCTGTGCGCCCTGTTCTTGTGCATGTCCCACCATGTGCTCAATCTTCTCAAGCTCGACCAGATTTATCTTTGGCCCCAACTCAGTTTCCGGTTGCATCGGGTCGCCCATCCGTAACTTGCTTGCCATGCCGACATAACGTTCAAGAAATTGGTCAAAAACACGTCGATGCACGTAAGTACGTTCGTTGCACGTACACACTTGCCCACAATTCATAAAACGTGCAGTAATCGCGTTACGCACAGCAGCGTCTATCTCCGCATCATCCATCACAATAAAGGGAGCCTTCCCTCCCAGTTCGAGCGATACAACCGTGATGTTCCGTGCGGCAGCTTCAAGGATTTGCCGACCAGCCCGAACCGAACCAGTCACCGTCACAAGTTGTGTAATATCATCACGAACCAGTGCGTCACCAACAATCGTACCAGCACCAGTAACGACGTTAACAACTCCTGCCGGTACTTCTGCCTCCTCTACAATCTTCGCAAGTGCAAGCGCGCTGAGGGGTGTGTCCTCATGAGGCTTAATAACAATCGTATTCCCAGCCATGAGAGCGGGAGCGACCTTGCGAGCAAATAGAGCCGCTGGATAATTCCAAGGAATAATGCCGACAACAACTCCATACGGCACACTGCGAATCCAGATATCTTCATTGGGACTATCCGAAGCAATAATCTCACCCGTGGCTGCGCGTGCAAATGTGGCGAAATAGTCAAAGAACTCGGCGGTCCCACCAATTTCGCCTTGTGCCTCAAAAAGTGGTTTGCCCTGTTCTTGCACAACTAATCGCGCTAAGGATGCAGCGTCTTCACGAATCAGTGCCGCAATGCGCTTAATGTACACCGCACGTTGCACTCCAGATAGGGCCGCCCAAGCAGGTTGTGCTCGTGCTGCAGCTTCAAGTGCAGCATGTGCATCTTCACGTGTACCTTCGGGAACTTCCGCGAAAGCTTCCCCTGTAGCTGGATTTAGCACAGGGCGTGTTTGTCCACCAGTCGCATTACGCCATTGCCCACCAATACGCATCTGATACTTTTTTAGTGTTGTATGTGTTGACATGCTCATCTTCTTTCTTCTGCTAGCTGGGCCAATTGCCGCCGTCAACATTAATACATTGCTGCGTAATATAATCTGCATCGCTTGAAGCCAGAAATGCTGCAACATTTGCAACATCCTCCGGTTGCTCGATACGACCTAGAGGGATTGATGCAACTGCTTGACGCTTTGGTTCGCCGACTGGGACGTTGGATATTTTCGCAAACTGCTTATCAACCTCTTCCCAAAATGGTGTATCAACAACTCCCGGCGCAATTGCGTTGACATTAATCTTGTGCTCTGCCAGTGCAAGTGCTATTGATTGTGTCATACTAATCACACACGCCTTACTTGCACAGTAAGCTAGCACGAATGCTTCGCCACGTCTTCCAGCCTGGGACGCTAAATTAATGATTTTTCCGCCTCGTCCTTGTTAAATCATCACACGTGCTGCAGCTTGACTACACCAGAGTAATCCCTTGCAGTTGATATCGAACATAAAATTCCAGTCTTGCTCAGTCGTTTCCAGAAAAGGAATAATCTTACCCACACCGGCATTGTTCACCAGAATATCTAGTCCACCAAACTCTTGTACTGCTGCGTCAACCATTGCTTGCACCTGCTGCTGATTACGTACATCGACAGCAACTGCTATTGCTTTTCCATTCTTCCCATTAATCTCTTCAGCAGTTTTTTGAGCATCCGCGTGCTTGAGATCACCAATGACAACCTTGGCACCTTCCTGAGCGTAACGCAACGCAATGGCTCGTCCCATGCCCTGCGCTCCACCAGTAATAATGGCAACCTTGCCTTCTAGTCTCATGAAAACTCTCCTTTAAAATGTTGTTGCTAACAACGAAACAGCAAATCACTATACCTGTAATGCGTACTATGCAACACGATAACGATCAAGCGTGGCCTGATTGAGCTTCACGCCTAACCCCGATTGATTCGGGAGCCGAACAAAGCCCTTACTATCAAGGGTCAGAGGCTCCTCAAAGAGATCGGTGCGTAGCGCATTCGGATTTTGGTCCCATTCAAGCCAGCTTCCATTAGGAATTGCAGCAATGAAGTGCATATTGGCAATACTGCTTACAGCCGAGGAGAAAACGTGAGGAATGACGGGCAATCCATATGCTTGAGCAAGTGCGGCAATCTTGCGACATTCAGTGATACCACCTGACCATATCACATCTGGTTGCACAATATCAACAGCCTGACGCACAATGAGTTCACGAAAGCCTGGTAAACCTGTTTCAGTCTCATAGCCAGACACAGGTGTAGTAAGCTGATGTGCCACGAGTGCTGAGCCGTTCAGGTCCTCGGTAGCGACAGGCTCCTCAAGCCAATAAATGTCTTGATCTTCGACCGCATGCATAAACTTCAAGGCTAACGAAGGAGTCCAGGCGTTGTTCGCATCAATGGCAAGCTTCACATTTGGTCCAATAGCTTTGCGAGCCGCTTGAACACGTGCGATATCCTCTTCAAATGTGACAGTTGCATAATCAGGGGCAGGCATATCAGCAAGTGGATTCAAAAGAGCAGTTGGTTGACGTCCAACCTTGATTTTCACACAGCCAAAACCACGTTCAGCATAACCCCCAACCTCTTCAGCTAACGCGTGTACGTCTTTATCCTCAGCATAAAATCCGGCAGAGGCATACGCCTGAAGTGTGTCGCGGTAGCCCCCAAGCAAACGATAGAGCGGCGTATGCGTTGCCTGCCCAATAATATCCCAGATCGCAATGTCTATTCCACTCATTGCCATCATCAGCATACCGCGCCGACCCCGCTGTTGCGCTCGCGTCGCCATCATTTGCCACAACCGCTCAACTCTGAACGGGTCTTGACCAAGAATTGTGCGCCGCAGTTCGCCCGTGATAAGCGACTCTGTACTCTCTAAAAAGCCGCCGTAGGTCGCCGCCTCGCCAAGACCAACAATACCTTCATCCGTATGCACCTGCACCAGGAGCGTTGGACGTTCTGGCATATAGTGGATGGCGTCAGCCATAGCGACAGTCATAGGAAAACGAAGTTTGATGGTGGTGACATCTGTGATAATCAATGCACACCTCTTTTCGTAGGGATAGCTATCCCACGCAATACATGTTAGAAATACAGTGAGGACAACTTGAGTCGCAGTGCTTAAATTCTTTCGAGTTTCTTAGTTGCCAGTCTACTTTGCAGGAGGATAACGATCAATAAGAATGCGCCACGTACAACATCCTGCCAAAATGGACTGAGTGTTATTCCTGCGCCACTAAGGAAGTTCAAAATATTCAAGATAAATCCCAGCAGCAGTACGCCAATAAAGGTTCCAAAGACTGATCCCTCGCCGCCGGAAATTAATGTACCACCGACTACAACAGAGGCAATCGCCGAAAGCTCATAACCAGATGCCAAATTTCCAGAACCGGTAAACGTTTGGATAGCCATAAACACACCTGCAAGTCCCGCCAACGTCCCACTCAGCGCGTATGCTCCTAGCAATGTCGCATTCACCTGAATACCAAGCAAACGCGCAGCCTCCTCATTGCCACCAATAGCCAACAAATGGCGAGCAAAACGCGAATAATTGAGGACGATGATACCGATGACAAAAGCCACAACCAGAACGATTACAGGGTTAGGGATACCAAAGACATCACCATTTCCAAAGCCTATCAAATCGCTATTCGTGACGGTAACATTATGTTCATTTGAAAAGTACAAGGCCAAACCGCGCACACCAAGAAGAGTTGCCAACGTCGTCACAAATGGAGGAATGTGCATCTGCGTAATGACAAACCCATTGAAGAGTCCCACGGCAAGTCCCGTTAGAAGAGCAGCAGCTATTGCGGGCAACATGCCATGAGGGCTGGTAAGAGCCACCACAACAGATGAAAGCGCGATTGTTGAACCTACCGAAAGGTCGATACCACCAGTAATAATGACAAAGGTCATTCCAAGCGCGATCAGGCCAATTGGAACATTAGAGACAATAACATTGTCTAGTATGTTGTATTGTGTCAGGAAGCCGTTAAAGCTGAGCGAACTGATCACAAGAACCAGGATGAGAGCAATCAACGCACCTTGCCGTCGAACGATACTTCCAACAATGGGCCAAACGTTATTTCCTTGTACTGAGCGTTGAGCTTTAGACGTAGAAACTCGTTCCATACTTTATTTCTCTCCAAAGAATGCTGGTACACGTCAGAGTGCTCCGCTTCTAGTGTCTCTACTTTATTGCACATCCAACGCTAGATATCAACATCCGTACTAGACGCGTATTTCCTTATGAAGATTTGCGCTGTGTCTGTAAATAGACAGCCAGGATGATGAGAAGAGCCTCTACAACTCTAGAAATATCGGCTGACACGTTATTCGCGGTCAAGGTAGAGGTCAACAATTGGATAAACACTGCGCCAATAAATGTACCAACAACATTAGCCTGCCCACCAAGTAGTGAAGAACCTCCAACAGCAACGGCAGCGATAGCATTCAGTTCCATCCCTACACCAATTCCACCAGGATCGGCGGAAGAATTATTCGAGATGTAGAACACACCAGCGATGCCTGCTAAAACGCCGAGAATAATGTACACAGCCAATTTTACACGCGCCACCGGAATACCGGCCAAGCGAGCAGCAGGTTCATTCCCACCCGTTGCTACAACCTGGCGACCAAAGATTGTACTACGCACAAGCCAAATAAAAAAAATGACAATGATCAACATCACAACTACTTGAAAAGGAATACCCAGAATTGCGCCAGTACCAATGAATTGAAACGTGGGATTTGAGAAATCAACTACGCCATTCACCAGAACTTCAGCGATGCCGCGTCCAGCGATATACAAAATAAGGGTCGCGACAATCGGTTGGATACGAAAAGCTGTCACCAACACTCCGTTGAAAAGGCCACAAAGGGCGGCAACAAATACTGCGGCAAGAATTGCTACAACATAAGAAATAGGGCCTGTCAGCGAAAATATTCTACCAACAAAGATAAGCGCAGCTACGGAACCAGCAATCGACATCACCGAACCAACGGAGAGATCAATACCTCCCGTTGCAATGACAAGCGTCATACCCATCGCCACAATCACCGTTTCTGCTACTTGATATAGATTGGTACTAAGCGTTTGTGCGGAAAGAAAGTGGGGAGTGATAAAAATATTGAAGATCACGAGCAGGACCAGAGCAGCGAACGTTCCATATGTCTGTCCATATCCACGCAAGCGACTAACGGTAAATGGTTGTCGGGGGACGACTGGAACGGAGGGAGACGTTGCAATATCATCGTTAAGCTTAGCCATTAGACACCTCGCCAGTACTATCTAGTTTTGTGAGTTGTACAGAGCCTTTTTTATCCGCGTTAAATTCGCCTAACACCTCTTCATCAGTACCTTGTGCCATTGCAACCATCACCGCATCTTGGCTGATCTGCTCATGAGGAATGTTGGATACCGTTTTGCCATCACGTAGCACCACAATCCGATCACTTCCTTCAGTTAATTCTTCCAAGTCTGATGAAATCATCACGACACCAACACCATCTTCGGCTAACTCTTCGATAATGCTCTGAATTTCAGCGCGAGCACCTACGTCGATGCCGCGCGTAGGTTCATCTAAAATCAATATCTGCGGGTTCAAACAAAGCCAGCGCGCGAGCAACACCTTTTGCTGATTTCCACCAGAGAGTTCGCGGATTTTTTGCTCAGGTCCTGATGTCTTAATACCCATACGACGGATAAATTGGTCAACAATCTGCCGTTGCTTCGAGCGCGAAACAATTCCGTAGCGTGAGAAAAGAGGTAAAGCAGCTAAGGTAAGATTATCGCGCACTGAAAGATGTGGAATAATGCCCTCAGCTTTACGATCCTCTGAGCAAAAACCGATGTGTGAGCGGATTGCATCGCTTGGCGATTTGAAGCGCACTGGTTTCCCTGCAACATCCACATGCCCACCCTCAAGCTTATCGGCACCAAAAATAGCTCTTGCAAACTCGCTACGACCAGAGCCAAGCAAGCCAGCCAGTCCAACTATCTCGCCTGACTGTAACTTCAGACTTGCATCACGCAACTTATGTCCATAGCGCAGATCATGAGCTTCTAAAAGTGTCTTGTCCTGTGCATGATGTTTGCTGGCGTCAAAACTTGTCTGTCCACCACGTTGTACCTCGCCACGCTCTTTCCCCAACATCGTCGCCACCAGTTCTACACGCGTAATTTTGTTCATATCACGAGCATCGACGGTACGACCATCACGCATAATCGTCACACGATCACAAATCTCGAACAACTCATCCAGACGATGCCCAACGAACACGACAGAAACACCGTCAGACTTCAACTGACGAATAATTGAGAAGAGCACTTGCACCTCTTGCTCGTTGAGAGACGAGGTTGGCTCATCCATGACGACAAGTTTACTTTCAAATGATACAGCTCTGGCAATAGCAACCATTTGCTGAATAGCAATGTTATAGGTCATTAACGGTTTGCGTACATCAATGGAAATTGAGATACGCTCTAACAACTTACTGCTCTCGGCATTAATCTTAGGCCAATTAATAAAACCGAAACGACGAGGTTCACGCCCCAGAAAAATATTTTCGGCGACCGACCGAAACGGAATGAGGTTGATCTCTTGATAAATGGTACTAATACCATTATTCTGTGCCTGTTGAGGCGAGTTAAAATCAATTGAGGTGCCGTTAAAAAGAATACTACCACTATCCCTATGATATGCTCCCGTGAGAACCTTGATGAGCGTGGATTTTCCAGCACCATTCTGACCAACAAGAGCGTGAATCTCACTTTGTTGGATAGTAAGATTCGCATCTACCAGTGCCTGTACACCTGGAAACCCTTTTTTCACGTGCTCAATCTGCAGCAATGGATTGATTTGGGACATCCATGACCCCTTTCGACATATCTGAAGGCCAGAAGTGCCTTTCGACACTTCTGACCATCTTAAACTGGACTTCACTTCACAGAAGGGGTCCTTTTAGAAACCGTTCACAAGGTTTGCCTGGGCATTGTCCTTTGTATAGGTCTTGTCCGGCTGCACAACCCAGGTAGGCACCGACTTGCCACCGGCATAGTCAGAGATTGCCTGAAACGTTAGTGCTCCCAAACGTGGGTTAGAAGTAACCGAGACCAGTTGCTGACCTGCGATAATTGACTGGAGTCCAGCAGTCTCACCATCAATCGAACCGATAAGCACATCTTTCCCCGGTACCTTGCCCGCGGATTTCAATGCTGCAATCGCGCCCTGACACTCTTCATCATTTGCACAATAGACAACGTTCACATCGGGATGCGACTGCAGAAGCGTTTGCATCTTCTGACGAGCCGTATCACGGTCAAAGTTCGCATCTTGAGAAGCAACTATCTGCATACCAGGTTGACTCTTGATTTCATCGTCGAAACCCTTTTTCCGCAGAATGGAAGGCGTAGCACCAGAGGTACCTTCCAGCTCAATAATCTTCGCCTTACCGTTTGTTGCCTTGATTAATGCATCTGCAACCAACTGAGCCTGTTTCACAAAGTCGGAGCCAACGAAAGTTACATAATCCTGGCCAGGTTTTGCGAGTGAATGATCTGCATCACGGTCAACCAAGAAGACGGGAATACAGGCTTTTTTTGCAGCGAGGATAGCGGAAACTTCACCTGTCTCAGTCAAAGGAGCAACGACCAAAACGTCCACTTTTTGTGAGATAAGAGATTGAATGTCTGAAACTTGTTTGGCGTCTTGTCCACCAGCATCGGTCATCACTAATGTATCACCAGCGGCAGCAGCTCCATCAGTCATACTCTTATTCTCGGCCAAACGCCAAGGGCTATTACTAACATTTTGTGAGAAACCGACCTTGAGACCAGTTGCTTTAGTGAGCTTTGGGGGAGATCCACAGGAAGAACTGCCACTACTCGTACCACCACTAGTACCACCGCCACTAGTGCCTGAGCTACTTGAAGTACCACATGCAGTTAGGAGTAAGACACCAAGCGCTACAACAAAGAGTGCAGGTGCATGAAGACCAAAAAATCTGTTATGCTTCATAGAAAATAACCTCCGTGAGAAAATTGCAGCGCATGAACCGTTCGCGCTGATCGACAAACGCATCGTTACATTTGTACGAAAACAAGTAATTCTACTTTGGTATAGCTGTAGTTGTTCTTTTGTAGTTACTCCTTTCATTTGTTCCTTTAGCCTACATAAAACAAAATAGTAAGTCCATTTCTCTTGTTACTAGACATTGCCTGACCACAAGAGAGGATGCAAAATGCTGTAGTGATTTAATACAGCACGGAAAGTGTTTTATTTGTACTCGGGATAAGCAACATCAGTTATTACGCTAAAATTATAGGAAACCTGAGACTTCGTTTCGTTACAAACCTAACTAAAGGTATCCCGAAATCAAATAATGCATCAAATACAATGCCGTTTGCTTGTATATTTACTGATAAACACAAAGTAAAGAGCATTTTCTCTGCTTTACTTTATATTTATCCTAATCAGTTAGGACAACTATAAGATATAAAACACCTCTTTGTCAAGGGGTTACACGAGGAAAATATACAGCAAGATAAAAATGTAGTAGACAGAATAGTCAAATAACACCTAACTATGCATTTGGATATATATAATACGATATCAGAAGAGAAAAACTCACAAAGAGCAGTTCACATTACAACAAAATTTGACTTCTTAGTAATTTATCCTTTATACTGTCTCTTATTAATTAGGCAAAACACGAAGTAATTGCTTTGTGTTCTCCTCTTACTGTAAACGCATAGTGTACAAGTGAGCTATAACCGTATGGTGGGAAAAGTGTTATTTCTTGATCTTAGTGATGACAGCGAAAACGCACTCACATTGCTAAAAGCTCTCAGTTCTGAGACTCGACTGGCAATTCTTGATTATTTAAGAGATAGACCTGTGAATGTCAACGAGATCGCTGTTGCCCTACAAATTGCTCCTTCATCTGCAACAACTCATATTCAGATTTTAGAGAAGGCAGCACTCATACGGACTGAGATTATTCCTGCTACGCATGGCTTACAAAAGCTCTGTGCGCGCACCTATGACGTCATTCATATTAGTCTGGAGCGCAACGATGTGGATAAGCATACCTCCTTCAGCGTTAATATGCCCATAGGACAATTCTACGATTTCGATGTTCATCCAACCTGTGGTATGACAACGGAATCAGGACTGATTGGTTTGTTGGATACGCCTGCAACATTCTATGAGCCAGCACATGTATTTGCACAACTACTTTGGTTCCGTCACGGCTACATTACCTACCGTTTCCCCAATCACCTTCCGTCGGGCGCAACACCTACCAGGCTCGATTTGAGTGCAGAAATCTGTTCTGAAGCTCCACTTCATCATCTAAATTGGCCTTCCGACATCACCATGTGGGTTAACAATATCGAAATTGGAAGTTGGACAAGTCCGGCCGACTTTGGAGGAGAACGTGGCTTGCTTACTCCTGAGTGGTGGGAGACAAAGGACACTCAATATGGTCTGCTCAAACGTTGGTCAGTAACGCATGATGGAAGCTATATAGATGGTAGGGTTATAAGTTCCATTTGTATACGAGACCTGATACTGGATGAAAAGCCATTCATAGAGGTACGTCTAGGTGTAAAACCTGACGCTCAGAACGTCGGAGGGTTAAATATATTTGGAGAAAAGTTTGGCAACTACCCTCAACCCATTGTCCTTAAAGTCGATTTTGTACATCCAATTCGTAAGAAGGAGAGAGAAACTCTTCAAAAACTTCCTCTTGAACGCTAAAGGTCGCTTGTGTGATGGCATTCTAAAGTTCTTAATACGTAACCGCTTCTTGCTCAATGGAAATTACATGCTTGACATCTTACGCCTCATCCTGTCATAATCTCATCGTGCAATAAGCAAATAAGAGAAAGCGATAGAGTGAAGTGATGGAACGAGAAGCAGTTATCTACGCAGGACCAGAGCCAGCCTCAGCAGAGCAAGTGGACGCGCTAATCACCGAGTTACGAAAACTTTATCCCGACGCCACATGCTCACTCAATTTCTCGAATCCATTAGAGCTACTCGTAGCAACACAACTTTCGGCTCAATGCACTGATGTACGCGTGAACATCGTCACAGAAAAACTCTTTCAAAAGTACCGCACCGTCGAAGATTTTGCCACGATCAGCCAGGAAGAACTAGAGCAAGATATTCGCTCAACAGGCTTTTATCACAATAAAGCAAAAAATATTCGCGCTACCGCACAGCGCATTATTACTGAATTCGGCGGTGAGGTCCCTCATACTATGCCAGACCTATTAAGCCTGGCAGGAGTTGCTCGTAAGACTGCAAATGTTGTCCTGGGCTATGCTTTCGGCATCGAAGTGGGAGTCGTCGTCGATACTCATGTTGGTCGTCTTTCACGCCGCCTGGGATGGACAAAAAATGAAGATCCCGTGAAGGTCGAACAAGACCTCATGCACATTATCCCTCAACAAGAGTGGCTCAACATCTCGCACCTCCTGATCTTTCATGGCCGCTCCATCTGCGATGCTCGTAAACCTCTTTGTGAGCAATGCACCCTTGCACATCTTTGTCCATCAGCATTTATCGCAAAGCAGGATGCAAAACGGAAGGAAGCATAACAAAGCAAATCCTGCATTAAGGATGTTGAGTTTCAGCAATCTGAACCATCTCTTGGGCAAGATGTAACAAAGCTTCACGCAATTGTGGCGGCTCATGGATGACAAACGGAAGGTTAAGTGCCATCAGATAGCGCGCTATATTGATGAGGTCATCATACCGACACTGAAACAGAACCCCAGTTTGTGTCACCGAAAGCCGACCGTAGGATGTAGGTATCTTCTGTTGTACCGTAAACAATGCTGCCTGAAACTCAACTTGGATGTTAAAGTCACCTACAATCCTGGCATAGTGCTCAATCACATATGCCTGACAGTCGAACTCCTCTGCTTTCACGAAGGTTTCAATAAGCAACTGGATTTGCTGGACGCGATCCAGGCGAAACACACGATATGCTTGACGTAAACAACAGTACCAAGGGGACAGAAACAATAAAGCTATACGACCTTCTCTATACAGGTGGTTGGACACTACTAGCTTTTACAGGTACCCAAAAATCTAGTATTCAGGATGTGAGTGCTGCTCTCAAGACGTTTGCTCATACAAATATGTCTCGTTATATTATCTCGACTGACAGCCGAATATCGTCTGATGTTCCAGTGCTGTACGATCTTGATGAGGTCGCGCATCGTGCCTACGCCGTCACAAAACCAACGATCTACCTCATCCGACCAGATGGGTATGTCGGCGCACGGGTCACACCAAAGGATGTACACAATCTGAAGGAGTATGCAGAAAAATGGATTCCAACAAATACTCTTGTTCTTGCAGCGAAGCAAGTAAGGTAAGAATAGTATGTTCATCACACAAAACACAACTTTCTATATAGTTCTGTTTTGTGTGATGACAAAATAATGGAGTAGAACAGTTTCTTGCAATTTGGCTTGGTAGGGACTGGCAAGTCTTATCCTGTTCCTACCTATACACCCCTCGTTGTGCCACAGGCAGCATATCAGCAATCTTACCCATCATCTCATTCGTGAGCACCTGCATCCCCACTTTTCGCGGTGCTCCTTCAGGTAGCGTGGGAACATATGGCGTACCTATACACAGAGACACTTGCGGACGCCAGCCTCCATGAGAGCGTAGAATACGTCGTGTACCAGAAAGCGCAACAGGTACAACTATCGCGTTCGCACGTACTGCGATAACAGCTACGCCAGTATGAGCAATAATCATATGTTCCTGTCGCTCAACTGTGCCTTCTGGAAACACTACCAATGCCTTGCCTTCACGCAAATAAGAGACTGCATCCTCAAGTGCAACACGGTCTCCCTCTCCACGATGCACCGCAATCTGTCTGGTATGACGTATAAGCCAACCAACAATGGGCCACCGAAAAGCTTCGACCTTGGTAAAAAACCAGACCTGCCGTGGAAACACCAGCCCAAGCAATAAGGGGTCATACCAACTTAAATGGTTTGAGACAATGAGTAATGGTTGAGATACTGCCATCTTTGCAATGTGCTCTCGTCCTTCCACATTATAGCGACACACAATATGCATAAATACCCAGGCGAGCATCCACACAATACGATAGAGAAAGCGTCCTAATAATGAGCCTTCCGTTTTGTCTGCTCCTACACGCGTACCCATAGTGCTCCCGGCAGTATCTTCGCGTCAAAGCTTGTCGCGCTACTCGTCTCACCATCCATCTGAATGTTTACCATAGAGCGACTATCTATATGCACCGTTTTTGCACGATAAAATGTCACCTCCGGCAAATCAGAATGCTCACCTTTTTGCACAACAGGCAATAATTTTAGGGCACGCAGAAGTGGTGTATAGTTAATTGTGCAAATATCAAAGAGGCCATCGGTGTAGTCAGCAGTAGGATTGATACGAAAGCCTGCACCATATGTTGGTCCATTCGTGACCGCCATCAAGACATAGTGCGTCTGCGTCTTTTTTTCCTGCACCTCAGCGGTGTCGGTATCAAGAGCAAATGTTAACCAGGGACATTTTTTATATCCAAATAAAAGTTGACGTATTGTCGAACTATAATACAAGCGTTCACCGCTCATAAAAGGGTACTTTTTCAGCGAACGAGCAGCAACCGCGATATCAGCATCCAATCCAACACTGAACGAATTCGCAAAATATTTTCCGTTCACTATTCCTGCGTCCGAGTCAATCAGGTTTCCGTTAAAAGCTCGCTCTACTGCCTCATTTGGATCACGGGGGAGTTTGAGTGTATTCCAAGCATAATCGTTACCAGAACCAGCAGGGATGACACCAAGTGGCACACGTCGCCCTGCCGAAAGAATACCATTAACGGCTTCATGCAGAGAACCATCGCCGCCAACAATAATCACCGGACGACCTTCTTTTGCCGCAAACATAGCACGTTCCTGCGCCTCACCCGCTCGTGTCGTCTCAACATATTCAGTTGGCTGCATTCCTAATTCACCGCTCAGACGGTTACGAATAAGAGTACGATGAAAGTTCATGTTGCCGCGATTGGCTGTGGGGTTGAGAATGACGATAGGGTTGCTGATAGACACCGATGTCTCCATGCGTGTCACTCCTTTATGCTAGAAGATTGTGGTACATGAGATTGTATCATGTATCTTTCATTTCGCCAACGAATAAACGTAGTTGGGCTATAACTGTGTCTTTCTATACATGTAGTTCGTGTCTTATCATAAGAAGACTTTTACTCACTCTTCCTTCTAACTACCCTGTCTGGAGGATACTCTTATGGAAATATTCTTCGTTTATGGCCTTGTAGTCGTGTTCTTTATCTTACTAATACCAGTTATCTCTTTTCTTATGCAGGATTCTCTGATACAAACAGAACCAGAACCGTCAGAGAAGAAACCAATGTTTTCTCTGGCAAAAGTATCTCCTGAAAAAACTGCCGCCTATGGTATCCTGGCAGCACTCTTCACATTCATGTGTGTACTAACGGTCCTTGTCCACAGAAGCAAGTCATAAACACGTAAAAATTGTCAAAGAGTTATAGCATAAAACACTTGTCTTATGCTATAACTCTCTTTTTTTGCTTTTATTAAACTGCCCCTAAATCTGTCTTATACCTATTGATTTTTATAACTTTTTAATGTAATGTGTATTATGTACACACTTTTAATAAAGTGTATCTTGAAAGATGTAGATGTGGTGACATACACCATAATTCCGTTTTATCAAGTGTTGCAAGACAACGGAACAGCCTTGTATCCAAATAAACGTGTGCAACACCGAAAGATGCGTACAAGACACATCCAAATTCTGGACCTGCACCGTAGTAAAGGAGGCACAACTACATAGCGGAAGAACGGCAGAAGATGTATCCTTAGCCAGAGATCTTACACCTATTAGAGCAAGACCATACAGACAAGGAGCACCACTATGCAAAAGGTATCCCTTCGTAAAGTGAAGACCCCTGTTGGCTATACACAAGACAGCGACGAGGAAATCTTACACTTTTCTTTGCAAGGTTTACTACCAGCAGGACATATGCTCGCGTTAAACACTACACTCGGTACCCTCTCGCATCTCGCCTACATTCAGGACCATCCACGCATGCTTATGGAACAACAATTCACTACAAGCGAAATTTGTGTCCTTATGCCATTGCTGGAAGCTCATCCATACTATTGCCCTTATGAAGTCCTTCTCGCAAGTTTCAATAACGGACGCGTCACGGAGGCAGCCGTTGCTCGTTGCCGTGAACGTTTGCAAGAAGCGCAAGAAACTGGCGTATGGGATCAGGAAATGCGACCTGTGCGTAATGTACTTTCACGTACACGCCTCAAAACCCGTGCCTTTGGTATAGAGATTTCATCTATCCTTGAAACCGGATACATCTTAATGTATGTATCTCAGAGGAGACAGGTGCAAATGGGTTCATAACACACAACGACTTGTACAAATTAGAGTTGCACAACTTCTTTGGAGGATAGCCTGGATACCTTCTTGCATGTTACCTGTATGGAGGAGGAGTCACTCAATTTCGAGGGCTGTCAATTCGGTCACTGTGCTACTTTTTTACATAAAGGCAGGATAACTGTAAGCAGCGTACTGCGGTGTTACTGTGTATACTGAACTGACTTGGTACTCTGATGATGCTGTTCCCATACTTAAGGGGATATCTAACATCCTAAGCAGTTTTGTCTCTAGTATACAGTAAAATCACTAATGCGTACAGTTTTTCGATGATGGAAGCCTGTCACGTACTATGCCTGTATAGATATATACAGCTATAGCAGTAGACGCCCAGTATAGCAAACTGGGCACTGTCCGCTTGCCGAAAACATCTAATCTCTATCGACTTAGACACATGTGTAGGTGTTATCACATAACATTGGTAAAACAAAGTGAATACGTTTTTAGTATGAGCGTTGAAGCCTCATGAAGCATAACATATTTTTTTTGTAATGTCCAGACTAAATGCTGTACATATTTTGTCTCACAATGTCCTCGCGATACACATAGAAGACTGGTATAAGACAAAATAAATATTATACCAATGAAACGGTATTCATTCCCACTCTACCTTGCCTCACCTGCTCTTACCCATCTCGAAATTTACTCAGTCATTTTATAACACATCATTTTTCTTCATAAACGTCTTGCTATCTCTCTTGCTTTGCTCGGAAGATGCTTGGGAGGTAAAAATAAGCCGTTCATACTACACTTCTGTCAAACAATAAATATATGTAGTGTGTTTCTGTAGTATAAGAAAAATATTTTTGTGAGGTTGTACCTATGCACTCGTTCTCAACAGGATTGCTCAAAACGCTTGCATGGATTGGCGCAGGTATGGTGGTGGTGGTTGTCTTTCACCTTGGCGGTTCGTTTGCTCATCTCGTAGGACAATTCTCGCCAGTGATTGGAGCATTTATCGGCGGTGGGTTAACACTCTTTTGTGCCAGTATTCCAGCACGCCATAGTGAGAAGGTAGAACGTTGGACAGGATACGAACAGACATCCTGGCTACTCATTGGCTGTGCCATCATCATGTGGGGACTTGGCGACAGCTTTTGGCGTTACTACGTCTCTATAGGACAAGCACCTTTTCCATCGATAGCAGATGTAGGTTATAGTCTCTTTCCACTGCTAGCTTTCCTTGGCCTGCTTTTACAACCACCCTCTACAAATCGCAGTGGGCGGCTTGTCTTACTCATGGATAGTCTTATCTCTATGGGTTCTATCTTTGCTATAGCCTGGTATCTCTTGCTTGGCTCTCTTGCACAGGCTCCTGGTGAAGCTACTCTCGCCAAGTTCCTGGGTATCTACTATCCAACAACCGATATGGCCCTTCTTAGCTGCGTTGTATTCCTCCTATTACGTGGGCAAGGACGTGCCTATCAAGCAAACGCGCGACGCATCAGCCTGCTCGTGATAGGTCTTGGTTTCTGCTTCTTTATTGGCTCCGATTTTCTTTTCAATATTCAAAATAATGCTGGTACGTATGTTGAAGCAACATGGGTCGATATGGGCTGGCCTCTTGGTTTGATGACCATTGGTGCCGCAGCCTACTTACGTCGTTTCTTACCTGCGACACCTGAAGAGGTGATTCAACAACGTATGGAGCAAAATGAGGACAGTACGCACTTTAGTCCTCAACAACTTGTTCCCTATGCTCTATTAGGACTCCTCTTCGTTGCCTTAACTCTCGATGTGTTGGCACCAGATAGTGGGCAACGCGCTATACGTCCTGTCCTTTTATTCTCAACGCTTGCCGTCGTTGCCCTACTTGTAACACGCCAAATCTTTACATTGTGGGATAACATGCGCCTTTCGCGTCGTCAAGCTGAGGCATTGGAAGAACTAGAGCGAGCCAACAAGCGCGTAGAGGAGCAATCACGTCAGATTGCAGAACATAACGTGGAACTAGAGCAAGGCATCGAGCATTTGAAAGCAGTTCAAGCGAATCTTGCCAATGGAAATCTACGAGCGCGTGCTCATCTTACTCATGGCGCGCTGCTTCCTCTGGCTGGCAGCCTCAACCTTATGGCAGAACGCCTGACACGTTTAGGGCAAGGAAATCTCTATGCTCAACGCATGATGAAAGCATTAAGTGACCTTAGCCTCGCCTTTGAACGTACCGCGTTTGGCACACCACTTACTATTCCAGAGTCGTGCAATGAACTTACCGAAATAAATCGCTTACTTGTCGCGTTGCGTGTGAAGCGTTTACAGCCATCTCAATCGTTGTCAGAACAACTCACACCACTACCGGATATGCCACCAACACCGCATCCAGTTACGCAGGCTATGACAACTCCTGTACGTCAACAACCAGTGACTCAACCACTTGTACCACCTAGCCGTACAACAGAACCGCAGTCTCATCGACCCGATAATCAACGTCTAGGAGCGAGACCACGTAATAATAATGTTCTTGGCATACGCCCATCTCCTCCATCAGGCCCTCAATGGAGAGATGCAATAGACGAATAAGAAACAACGAGGCTGCTGTAAAGCTATAGCTCTACAGCGGCCTCGTTGTTTCTTACTCTCCGTAAGGTACCCAGATATTTTTTACCTGTGTTGCCTCACGCAAAAACTCCCGTCCCTCACCCTGCACATTATCTAACCAATCGCGTTCATGACCATTGCTTACCCAGGTGCGCTTCATATTTCCTGCTGAGGCGAACTCCATACGTTTTGATCCCTCAGCAGAGCCAAAGTACCACAATGCATCAACATCATCATGCTCTGCCAGCACTTGACTCAGTAGATCGCGTTCACCCGTAACAATATTTACAACACCTGCTGGTAGGTCTGAGGTCTCGAATACTTGATAACAATCGGTCGCACTCAACGGGAATTGTTGTGAGGGTACCACAACAACTGTATTCCCCATCGCGATTGCGGGCGCAACGAGCGAGATAAATCCTAGCAATGGACGCGTATCGGAGCATGTTATTCCAACCACACCCATCGGTTCAGGCATCGCTAACACCACACCGCGCATTGGAGGTCGATGTACAACTCCCTCAAACTTATCCGCCCACGCTGCATAGCTGAACAAGCGCGAGAGTGTCGTCTGTACCTCATCAAGTGCTTTACGTTGTGTACAACCGATTTGCTGCACAAGCCTACGGGCAAATTCATCCTCACGACTCGCCAAATTCTCCGCTATATAATACAAAATTTGTGCGCGACTATGCCCCGTGCTTGCAGACCATCCACGCGCGGCATGAGCAGCCTCAACCGCATTACGAATATCTTTCCGATTACCTTCACCCACTTCCCCTATCTGTTGCCCAGTCGAACTGTACACATCTATACTATATCCAGAATCCGGTCGTGCTTGCTTACCGCCAATAAACAACTTTGGAGTACGGTCAATTGAAGGTAACATAAACGCACTCTTCTCTATACTATTGGCCGTAATTTCTCCACTTTCTTCCTCTGCAACATCGTTTGTGGCTATAAGAATTTCATGGCTAGAAAGACTAGGATTTTCAGTTTTCCACGAAGGACGGAGATACTCGTACAATCCTTCTTTTCCACCTTCACGTCCAAAACCGCTCTCCCGATAACCTCCAAAACCGCTTGCGGCATCAAACATATTAGTGCAGTTCACCCAAACGGAACCAGCTTTAATCTTGGGGGCAATATCAAGCGCGAGATTAATATTATCGCTCCACACACTTGCAGCTAAGCCATAACGCGTATTGTTCGCTAAGACTACCGCCTCTTCTGGTGTACGAAAGGTCATAGCTACCAGGACTGGTCCAAATATCTCAACTTGTGCAATGGTGCTTGCTGGCGAAACATTGGTAAACAGAGTTGGAGGAAAGAACGAACCTTCCGTCGGACATGCCCATGATGGTTGCCACTTCTGCGCTCCCTCGGCAACACCCTGTTCTACCATCCTCTGAATCTCTTGTAGTTGTGTTGGCGATACAATCGCACCCATATCTACCGCTTTATCCAGTGGATTGCCCAGCCGTAGTTTCTCCATACGTGTACGCAATTTACTGATAAGTTGTGATTCGATATTCTCCTGTACCAACAAGCGTGATCCGGCGCAACAAACTTGTCCCTGATTAAACCAGATTGCATCGACGACCCCTTCAACAACACTATCCAGGTCAGCATCATCAAACACTATGAATGGCGATTTACCCCCAAGTTCAAGCGAAAGCTTTTTACCAGAACCAGCCGTAGCACGTCGAATACTTCGTCCCACATCAGTCGAACCAGTAAACGCAATTTTGTTCACATCGGGGTGCCGTACTAATGCTTCACCAACTTGCGATGCTTCACCTGTAACAATATTCACAACTCCAGGTGGTAAACCAATCTCTTGCACAATCTCAGCAAACTTGAGTGCGGTCAAAGATGTATAACGCGCAGGCTTCAACACAACAGTATTGCCCATTGCGAGGGCAGGCGCAATCTTCCAGGCAAGCATGAGTAGAGGAAAATTCCAGGGTATTATCTGCCCAACCACACCAACAGGTTGATAGCCAGCAAGTTCAGAGGCCATCAATTGTGCCCAACCTGCATGATAATAAAAATGTCGTGCCACAAGCGGAATGTCCAAATCACGCGTCTCACGAATAGACTTTCCGTTATCTAAAGACTCCAGTACCGCCAACAGTCGCGCATGCTTCTGAATTTGACGCGCAAGAGCGTAGAGATAGCGAGCACGTGTATGCCCTGGCAATGTACTCCATGTCTCAAACGCGGTACGCGCCGCTGCGACAGCCATATCAACATCAGCACTATTGCCAGCAGCAACTCGCGTTAGTGACTTACCAGTAGCAGGATTCACACTCTCAAGATATGTACCACCTGCTGGCTTAACCCACTCATTATTGATGAAAAGACCAAAGGGTTGTCGCTCTTCAATCCATGCCAAAGCAGGTGCAGAAGCCTCTGGTGCAGGACCATATTCCATCGTCTCAAAGATATCCATAACACTCATTTTTCTACCCTCCTACACCATCGGATTATGATTAGCCGCCGCATAACGACCTGTAACAAAGTATGATAGCTGCCGCTCAATATCAGACAACAAGCCACTTGCTCCAATACGGAACAGCGTATTGTTTAACCACTCATTGCCTAATTCTTCCTTCATTAGCATTAGCCAATCAAGCGAAGCCTTTGCACTCCGAATGCCTCCCGCAGGCTTGAAGCCTACTTTATAGCCTGTATGTTCATAATAATCCCGAATAGCGCGTACCATCACTAACCCAACGGGCAACGTCGCGTTGACTGGTTCCTTACCAGTCGATGTCTTGATAAAATCTGCACCCGCCATCATACAAACAAGGCTTGCTCTTCCTACATTATTAAGTGTAGCCAATTCGTGTGTAGCAAGAATAGTCTTCATATGTGCCTCACCACAGGCGACACGAAATGCCTTCACCTCATCATAAAGAGCTTGCCAGTTCCCCGTTAACACGTGAGCGCGCGAAATAACGATATCAATCTCTGCCGCTCCTGCCTTTACCGACGCCTCAATCTCGCCAATTTTCTGCTCCATCGGATTTTGTCCTGCCGGAAAACCAGTAGAAACCGCAGCGACAGGAATATTAGACCCATGCAATGCATTAACGGCTATAGGAACAAGATTATAATAGACACAAACGGCTCCTGCTTTGAGAGGATATGTCCCCATCCCCAATGCCTCCATCACCTCTTGACGCACAGGTTGACGTGCTTTCGCACAGAGACGGAGCACATTGCCAGCAGTATCATCACCGGCCAACGTCGTGAGATCGATACATGTAATTGCTCTTAACAACCATGCTGCTTGCCACTCTTTCTTAACAGTACGACGTGTTGGCAACGTTGCCGCTCGCCTTTCAACCGCGCTACGATTGATCTGCACCTCACGTACCCAATCCATGTTGAGCGGCATCCCCGGATTGCGTGCAAGCTCAGAAGTTACACCATGTACAATTGTAGGTTCTTGTTCTGCTTTATGTTGAGTGGTCGTCATGTATTGTCCTTCTTTAATATCTTTCCTTATCTGTAGCATCGCAAGATATTCGTTAAAGAGGTCCAGGTAAAACTGGAAGGCCAGCAAGAGCCATATGATGGTCGAAGGCAAAAATTGCGTTAATGTCAGGGCGAGAATGAACTAATGCAAGAGTAAATGCATCCACGTAAGAGAGGTCCTGATCTTGAAAACGATTAAGAATCTTCAGGACTTCGACATCTAACTGAGCATTCGGATAAAGTACTTGAAGATAGCCCTGTTGTTCCATTAGCTCCTTCTGCATGAGCCAAGAGATGGCCTCTCGCTGGCCTATATGGTAACGTATCCAAGTAAATGTCTCGGAGACAACACCCCAACTTGTTATGCGTAGTGTTGCAGGACTCAAAGATTTATGAAAAGCTGTAGCACTTGCGTAGTGTCGTTCTTTTTTACTTGCGAGGCTAATCCAAGCAGAAGAATTGACGAATATGTATCGGATACTAGCGATAGATGTCGTCATGATCTGCCTCAATAGGTCCATCAAACATACCAATCATGCCTGCAAAAGGGTCTTCGATCTCTTTAATACCTTCCCAGGCAAGAAATTGATCTATTGCTTTACGCAAAATCTCTGCTTCTGTTATTCCCTGTCGCTGTGCAAGTTGCTTTACAGCTCTATCTTGCTCCGGCGTAATGTATGTTTGTTTAGAAATCAATTCCATACGTACCTCCTTATCCTTGTTATTTTACAACATTAAATAGTTGTGTAACTCTTACTCATCCTCGTCTAACTACAACGTATTTGTTCTCTTTATCTTCATCTTTGAAAGCTGTGTTGTCAAGCACTGAATACACAAAACACTCAAAGACATTACTTGAAGCACTCAAAGCTTAGCAGAAAGCAGAAGTATACAGTATCCTTATAAATAGAAGTTTGCTAAACTTTGTATACTGGCATAAAGGAACATAATGAGCAATGAAAACACTTTTATACACACTCAAAACGACTTTCAGATACTACCTACTCGTCGTCATCGTTATTATTGGTTTCTACTTTTCGCTCTATGCAGTTGTGCAACAGGTTCTCCGACAGGGGGCCAACGATCCACAAATTCAGATGGCTGAGGATGCTGCATCAAAGTTAGCTGCCGGACAATCTGCTCAGACGATTATCCCCATAGAAAAAGTCAATATTGCGACAAGCATTGCGCCATTCATGATGGTCTTTGATGCCAATGGAACACCTATTGCCTCGTCCGCGCAACTTAATGGTCAGACGCCGATTATTCCCTCTGGCGTTTTTGACTCAGTACGTCAAAGCGGCGAGGATAGAATTACATGGCAACCACAAGATGGTGTTAGAAGTGCTGTCATTGTAACGCAATTCAAAGGCACAAGTACTGGTTTTGTGCTTGTTGGTAGGTCACTGCGCGAAGTTGAGAAGCGAGAAGATAACATCCTACAGTTGCTCAATCTTGGCTGGATTGGCATGCTCATTATCACACTGCCCATAACAGTGTTTGTGTTTAAAAAACCTTTACAAGGGCAATAAATTCATCATGCCCATCTATCAACCCACTGCGCCCACGTCTTAGTATTCGTAGCTAACGTGCGTAATGTCGAGAGCGTTCTTGTGGTTTCACGCACACCAAGTAGACGCTCCTCTTCACTATTGACAGACTCACCAAGTGAACGATGCATATTGAATAACAACCAGCCTAACCAGTTACCAAGCACGCCATGTATAGCGGTGATACCGGAGTCGTGTATCACACCGCCAGAAGTAACATATCCCTCAAGTAATGCATGGAAACTTTCTTCCCGTGGTGGTTGAACATTTTGCCCACTCCACGCAAGCGCGGCACCCACAACATCCATTGTAGGATTGGTCAGGCCAGCAGCCTCCCAATCGATTACAACGGGGGAAACAGCATCGCGCCACATCACATTTTTTTGATCAAGGTCACGATGGCTTATAACAAGAGTACGACGAAGAACTCTATCTGCCTCTGTAGCAAGCTTTCCCCACTCGACGAGTAAAGGGAGTGCATTACGAACTTGTGGTGTCCAGGGAACATCTCTATCCGATGCCTGGAACGTGAGCATGTCCCACTCATCCTCCGAAAATGGCTCCCATTCAGGTATCACCAGTTCGGGGAAGTGTTGATTGGTCAAGTTATGCATACGTGCCAATATCGTTCCTACAAGACGTGTACGTTCAGACTCAACCGCTTTCGTCGAAAGTGTCTCACCCTCTATCCAGTTATACACGATAAAGGTCTCATCACCGATTTCCTGCACCATTCCGCCGTCGCCCTCACCTTTGAGGGCAACAGCCGCTGGAACACCACTTGTAGCCATCGCTTCTGCGATACGCTCTGTAAGCCGATACTCATCTCGTATTCCTGCTTTTCGCATAATCACGGGATTGAGTTGTTTTACCGCGAAAACACCTTTAGAGGTTGAGAGACGCCACAGGCGATGCAACATACCACCTTGTACGGATTGCGGTTCGTATTGTGGCTCACCTAACCTAAAAAGTATGCAGAGGCGAGTAGTAAGTGCTGTATCCAACGGTTTTCCTACTATGTTCTAGGCAACATAAGTTGCTTTTTGTTGTGCATGAAAAGGGGCGAGAGCATTATTTGCGTTGACAATCGTGTCAAGCTTTTCAACTAAATCAGGAAATTGCTCACCAGGAATAGTCAAGATCATTTCGTTAGGCGTAAGTTCAACATAGGTACGCGCACCCACACAGCCAAAGCTCATCGAAACTTCATTTTTCTGTAGTGTACGCGGAATTACGCCGCATGTTGGACGCCCGAAAGCTGTCTGTCCGCCTTGTAACCAATCCGCTTTCCCTAATGCTTCCGCGATAAGCATTGCTTGCTGTGCGTTCAGTCGGCACAAAATGATATCGGGAGCTATTGGAAGCTCGTCAAGTCGTCCATAGACAATATTCTCATGTGGTTTCTGCACAGTAGGTAGCGCGGCAACCTCAGCAGGGGAAAAATATTGTACACTTGCCATCGTTCCAACCAGTGCTTGTGCTCGCTCCTGGTCAGCCTCAGGCATAGTGAAACCCATTGTCATCATGCCAATCGGACATTCTTTATGCTCTGGACCATTTGCGTAAAATACACCTTGCTCGGCAAGACGCCAAAAGGTGCATGCGGACGGAACATACGTTGTTTTATGCTCAACAGATGTGGGAACCTCTTGTACAAAAGCCATACCTACGGGAACATGCTCTAACTGTAACAAACTTTTGAAGCGCGTTGTCAATTCTGGGTACACAGTTTAATTCTTTCTACTTGACTTATCTGTTATAGAGATACAACCACGTGGTTGCCTCTCACCTCTTAAACAGCCCAAAAACACAAGAGGGCTAGAAGCATCTTACCACATTAATTGGTAGCTGATGCATAACGCTACTCAACCTTGTGCTTCCTAGCAAGCACGTTGACCCAGTTACGCTGTTTCTCGCTCGGTGCGAAGTTGTTCTTTTGTAGTTTTTTAGCCATATCACTAATAAAAGAACGTTCCTGTGCATTTACGCGTGTACTATCCGCAGCGATACTGGCAAAGAGCGACTGAAGCCTTTGGACTTTTTGACGCAGTGCGGCCATCTCAGGTGATGTAGGAGCGTTTCTAGCTTCTGGTGCTTGTGATGCTTGCCAACGAGCATATCCCGTCCGATCATTATTCCAGGCACCAAGTCCCGCAAGTTCGTCAGCTCGTTCGTTATGCTCATGTCCTGCATGACCGCGAACCCACTCGAACTTGGGTGGCAGCTTGCGATAGCTCAGCAACTTACGATAGACTTCCCACATGTCAGGGTTGGCTTTCATCTGGTACACGCCCTGTGCAACCTTGATGGTGTACTCGCTATCGCTATAAACCAAAAGCGGCAATGTTGGAGGAGCAAGGCTTAGTACTGCAAGTACAGCAGCGATCTCGGCTCTATTGTTTGTAGTTGTAGGTGCCTTAGGGATATGCCCATAACGTTCAAGACAAGCAGCACCTTCGCGTACTCTCCCATCAGCATTATCAGCAGAAGCCCACAAGAGCGCACTCCATCCAGCAGGTCCCCCTGGATTTTTGAGGCAAGCACCATCAGTATAGGCCATCACGCCCTTTTGATCCAGCGTCTTTAATGTCGCACGGATATCAATATCAACAACGGCGTTCAGTACTGAACGCCATTCTAAAGATTCTTGTGTTTCACTCACCACTGACTACCTTTCAGCGCATAGAAACTAAGCATGTTACATGCTTGCACTGCCAGTTTATCATAGTCATGGGCATTTAGGTAGAGTGTTACATCACCATGCGTGTTGCCTGAATCACGCCGCGCTTGCTCTTTTTGCCTTCAACGACAAGTACCATCCCCTCTTGTACATTGCGTACTTCATCAAGTGCTACACGCACTCCTTCTCGATTAAGAATAGTTGTTTCTCCATTTACGACAACGGCAACTGGCTTGATCTCACCGGTAGCCTGCTTGACCGAACCACCTGCGATAATATAAGTATCCTTCTCCTCTGGATTTGGTGCTTTCCCAACCACAGTTACCTTGCGCCCGTTCGTCAGAAGGGAACTGATCAACCCAGGAAGTTCCTTGGTGTTCTCAAGTTCACGCTTCTTATCGTCTTCCTGTTGCTCCGTTTGTACTACAGGATGGGACTCTTCAGCCTCTGTTCGCTGCTGCGACTCCGTTTGGGGTACTTCGTCCTTCTTATGATGGTGATGGACCTTTACATGGTGCTTTTTATGATCTTCATGTTCATCAGGATGATCGTTCGAGCGTTGCTGCTGCGATACATCGCGGCTATTCGATTGCTCAAACAATACATCATTGTAAGCACGAGGAATAGCCACATCTAGCGCATGTGGCAACGCATCAAAACGATAGGTAATCATGATGTGCTCGGAGGTTGTTGCGCGTTGTAGAGCTTCGTATTCTTCCTTTGCTAGATAGTCTTTGAGCCTAATAGCACTTCCATCTAGCTGCATCGGCACAGAGGCTGGAACAGTGATAGAGAGATGTGCGCCATGAAAGTATTCAGCACTAAGATTATCAGGCTTCCGACGTAGCAGAAGCGACGAAATTTGTTGCATCGTCGAAAGCGGATCACCAGCAGTAATCACACACACGTCCAATACACCATCATCAATATACGCGTCTGGTGTCATCTCTGCGATATCCCCGTACCGCCGAGTGTTACCAATGACAACCTGTGATGCATCACCTTTCCAAGCTGGTTCTTTGTCATAACTATCATTACCCATACGTATTTCGACTGGAAAAGCTCGATGTGTTGAAAGCTCTTTCGCCGCCGATAGTCCAACCGCGAGTGGGCCAATGCGATACTTGAGCGGTTTAGATACGTTGCCCATAATAGCGGCATCAATGCCTAGACCAGCCATAAGCAGGAAATGATGTTTTCCTAGATTGCTTTCCTTTGATGTCCTGTTTTTCTTTTTTGTCGGCTTTGGCTCATCTAAGTGTGGTGGCGTTTGCTCTTGTGCATCTGGAAATGAGATGTGTTCTATTGAAACATGTCCAACATCTACTTTCCGCGCTTCACTATTGACGAGCGATAGAGCAGCCTTCACTGGATCAATGGGAATACCAACCTCACCTGCCCAAACATTGGCGGTGCCGCCTGGAATAACTCCCACAATACTGTGTGGACTTTTACTGTTCAACACACCATTGACAACTTGATTCAGGGTGCCATCTCCACCATATGCAATAACAAGGTTACGCCCATCGTTCGCCGCCTCGTTTGCCAACTCCATAGTATGACCACCATACTCTTTGATTGCAATATTCGTCTTCCAACCAGCCGCAGATAATACCGCTAACACATCTGTTATTTTTGCTATATTCTGCCCCGTCCTTGGGTTAATAACCACGGATGCATTCTTTGCACGCATAATAAAACATACTCCTTCGTGTGGGGATAGGTCACACGTCTTCTATAGACAACACGGAAGAGTATGCAGTTGAGTTTCAAAGCATGAGATAGATGAGAAAAAGGGACTAGACAGCTATAAAAGTTGTCCAGTCCCTTTTTTGTTTATACTACAAGATGCCAAACACTACTTGTCGGAAAGTGCGTCGTCTACTTTTCCTTGAAGAATGGCCTTGACAGCCTCGACAATGTGATGAGCACTAATGCCAGCCTCTTCAAGCAATTGGGCAGGAGTGCCAGAGGTAGGCATTGACTGTACCGCAAGCTTGGTGATTTGTGGAATTTGACCATCACGTTGCGCGAAAGCCGAAAGGACAGCATCACCAATACCACCTTCCGGCCAGTGGTCCTCGACGGTGATGAACTTGTTACCAGCCTCTTCTGCTGCTGCGAACAAGGTCTCTTCGTCGATAGGCTTGACAGAGTAGGCATCAATGACACGAATCGTGATGTTTTCTGCCTTCAACTGGTCATACGCGCTCAACGCCTCGTGCAGAGTGATACCGGCACCAACCACTGTGAGTTGGTCATGATCAGACTGTCTCACCACTTTGCTGCCACCAATTGAGAATTCCTCATCAGGGCCATAGAGCGTAGGCAGCTTTTCGCGTGTGGTACGCATGTAAACGATACCACCATGTTCCGCCATTTCAGCCACGAGTTTAGCAGTCTGATTAGGGTCACTCGGATAGAGCACAGTGCTTCCGAAGATGGCTCGCATCATCGCCAGGTCTTCCAGTGCCATTTGTGAAGGACCATCTTCACCAATCGAAACGCCTGCGTGGGAACCAACAAGGCGAATGTTTGCGCGAGAGATGGCGGCCATACGAATAAAGTCATAGGCACGTGTAAAGAACGCGGCAAAGGTAGAGGCAAACGGAATTTTATGTCGTACACTCATGCCAACGGCTGAAGCTACGAGCTGCTGCTCCGCAATGTACTGCTCAAAGAAGCGTTCTGGATAGGCTTTGGCGAACTCGTCGGCGTAGGTTGAGTTACTTACCTCACCATCAAGTCCAACAACATCGGGGTTTGCATCGCCAAGTGCCTTAAGTGCATCGCCATAGGCTCTACGTGTAGCAACGCCATCTTGCCCATACTGAGGGAACACGATAGCCTTCTTTGCAGCTTCTGGCGCAAGTTGTCCAGCGGCAGGTTTCTGCACAGGGAAGGTCATGCTACGAGCTTGAGCATTCAATTCTTGTAATGCTTGCTCTTCCTTGTCCTTTGGCACAGGTTTACCATGCCAGCCCTCTTTGTTCTCCAGAAAGGAGACGCCTTTTCCCTTTAGCGTTTTCGCAACGATACATGTGGGTGAACCATTGCCCTCTATTGCTTGTGCAAAGGCTTTGTTGATCTCGTCGTAGTTATGCCCATCAATGATGATTGCGTTCCAACCAAAGGCGCGAGCACGTGCAGCATAAGCTTCCGTGTTCCAGCCAAGATCGGTTTCACCACGCTGTCCAAGACGGTTCACATCAATGATTGCGACAAGGTTGTCGAGCTTGTAGTGCGACGCCTTATCGAAACCCTCCCAGATGGAACCTTCAGCCATTTCGCTATCACCACATAAGACCCATACGTGATAGGGAAGTTTGTCAAGGTACTTTCCAGCAAGGGCAACGCCTACCGCAATTGGCAAGCCCTGTCCAAGCGAACCGGTCGCAACATCGACCCATGGCAAGAGAGGCGTTGGATGCCCTTCAAGACGGCTACCAAATTTGCGTAGAGTCAACAATTCCTCATCGCTAACCGCACCAGCCGCTTTATACATTGAATACAGAAGAGGAGCGGCATGCCCCTTAGAAAAAATCAAGTGATCGTTGTTTGGGTTTTTGGGATCATCAAAGTCATAATGAAGATAGCTATTCATAAGTACAGCCATCAGGTCTGCTGCCGACATAGATGAGGTCGGATGGCCTGAACCTGCTGCTGTAGTGCAACGGATGCTATCAACACGTAACTGCTGTGCAAGATTTGTCCACTGTTGCACCTGTGGTTCTGTCTGTGTTGTCGTCATTGTAAGATACTCCTATCTGGAAAGAGCTTTTTTCTTTTCTTGTGCGAGTTCTTTATCATTGTAAAACGCGAGGTTACGAAATGGCAAGCTGATAAGCATATTGTGTAACATTAGCACTTCGCAACCTCAAAGCTCTTTTACCGCTATACATGTACTGTAAAGCACCACTTTATACTATCACGAATAGAAAGACAAAAACGCTTCTTCTCTGCTTACTTTGAGCAGTATTGCGTTATTGCACCTTTTCTCGCGTTGTAGTACGTGCGTTACGACAACGTTCTGAACAGTAGCGTACTTCATCCCAGTTGCGTTCCCAACGTTTGCGCCATTCAAAGGGTTTCCCACAGGTAGCACATATCTTTGTAGGCAGTTCACCTTTTTTTCTATGCACCGTGGGCTTCTTCGTATTTTTCATCCTGTAACCATTTTCTCAAGCGTATTTACCATGTTATGATATAACAAGGATTGTATGTATACTTCTTTTTCCTGACGCAAGGTTAGCAACAAAAAGGTACAATGGAACTCATGAGACAGCGTTATACTCAAGGCATACGAGCTACCATCGTCACAGCTTCGCTCATCCTCCTCATCGCTCTTCTGGTTGGACTGATCTGGGATTGGATAACAGCATTAGCATTTGTCATCGGTGGCTCATTTTTCGCCCTCTGTTGTTTTCTTTCGTATTACCGTCGCAGCTATTTTTCCTTCAACAATATAGCGGATACAAACATGAGTAGCATGGTTGCATTTCTGACACATAGCATTCCTAAACCTGTTGGGCCACCACGTCCTGGTTCAGAATTAGATACCTTCAAGCCCTTTACCTTTAAACAGGATAAAGAGAAAGAGTTGGAGGACATGAAAGTTCGCGCTCTATTACGACAAGTCTTTCCAGATGAAGAGATGGCTTGAGGAAACGTATCACTTATTAGCGGCGTCAAGCACTAAGCGTTGTACAATCGCTTGATTTAAGCAGTAGTCTTTATGAGGTCTTGTGTGGAAGCGTTCGTTTACAGCGAGCGCATTCAACACAAGTTCACGCCCTTCGGCTAAAGAACACTCCTTCAGACGAGACCAGAAATGTTCGCAAGGCGTTATATGTTTCATCAGGTACTTCCTCTGGCAGGAAATGTCCTCCTGGCAACGCCTGACCACTCACGTTCTCGGCGCGTTCACGCCATACCTCTAACACATCGTAGGCATGTCCAACAAACCCTTTCTCGCCCCATAGCGCAAGCAAGGGACATGTCACCTTCTGGCTCATATCGGCCTCATCATGGAGTAGGTCTATCGTGGCTGAAGCGCGATAATCTTCACACATAGCGTGAAGCGTTGCAGGATCGCTAAAACAACGAAGATATTCTGCTACAGCTTCAGGTGTGAACGTTGTACCGTCTGCACTCCCAGCCGCTAAAAAGCGACGTAAGTAGTACTCTGACTGTGTACCAATCAAGCGTTCTGGCAAGTCATAAGGTTGGATGAGAAAAAACCAGTGGTAGTAGGCCGTCGCAAAAGCTTGGTTCGCCGTCTTGTACATCTTATAAGTAGGTGCGATGTCAAGCACTGCTACCTTCTTAACACGCTGAGGAGCGTCAAGGGCCAGACGATGCGCGACTCTTCCCCCTCGGTCATGACCAACGACAAAAAACTCCTCGTACCCCAATGTGCTCATCACATCGACCATATCTTGCGCCATCGCTCTTTTGGAATAGCCTGCATGATCGGGTCCACCCTCTGGTTTCGAGCTATCACCATAGCCACGAAGATCAGGCACAATCACCGTGAACTCTTCCGCGAGACGAGGAGCAATCTTGTGCCACATCATATGCGTTTGAGGATAGCCATGTAGCAGCAACAAAGGATACCCATGCCCACCTTTGACAAGCGAAATAGTAGCTCCACGAGTGGCTATCCGCGCATGCTCAAAATTCTCAAACAACATATCTTGGACACCTTTCATATATATTAGAACGCGTTTTTATGATTATAGACACATCAATCGGTTACGTGCAAACGAAACTTGGATAAGTAAAAAGAGAGCATAGCTTAGTATGCTCTCTTTTTATCTCTTAGCCTTTTTTTACCACAACTATAACCTATCCCACGTACTCGCTTACCTTACGCGGGTTCGGGTCATCGTCGTAAGGATAACTACACAGATGAGATATGTTGCGATATGCATCGACATGAGAGTTCCAACGGCATACCAGCTTGCGCCGGGGCTAGAAAGCAGTCCGAGGTCGGGGATGAGCGAAAGGACGAGGACGACGGTTGCGATGATTCGATAGAGCCGAACAGGACGAAGCGAGAGGCGACTCACGAGCGCGAAGACAAGCACCGCACCTATTGTCCCAATAATCGTGAACACAATGTCTAATGGCACTTGCAACTGAAAAAAGTGGGATGAGATAGGCAAAACAGATACAGCAAGCGTGCGAATTATTACGTTCACAATCACTGAACCAACTATCGCTAGTAACCCCATCAACCAGAGGCGTCCCCAATCGGGTCGCTCTCTTAACTGAGGTACAGAGGAAACTTTTTGTGTATTTGCTGTCGTTGACATCTTTTCTCCTTGACACACGTCAATACTACATTGAATAGAGCTAGCTACTAATTCTGACACAACTCAGTCTATTTACAAAGACTAGCTTGCTGTTACTATACAAGCGAAGTTTCAACAATCTGCATGAAAAGTTATCAACAAATTGTCAACGCTAGCTATATTGCACAGCTTTTACACTGTAAAGCAAAAGCAATTTTGTTATACTAGGTACAAGATATATTCATGAATGAGAAGGAAACACGTCAACGTGGAGAATACAACAACGATTTTAGTGGCCGACGATGATGAGACAATCCTCGACCTGATGCGAGACTTTCTTGAAGCAGAGGGCTTTGCGGTCGAGACGGCTTGTGAGAGTCAGGAGGTCGTGCCACTTGTCGCTCGCGCACCAATAGATTGTATTCTCCTGGACGTGATGATGCCCGGCATCTCTGGCTTTGAACTCTGTCGTCAGCTCCGTGAGACATCCGATGTACCTATCCTCTTTTTAAGCGCACGACAAACCGATACCGACAAACTTCGTGGTTTTGGACTAGGTGCCGACGACTTTATTGTCAAATCGGCTACGCCAGCAGAGGTTGTAGCACGTATCAAAGCCGTGTTGCGCCGCATACAACCTAAAAAGACAGTTTCTGTACAACAACAGCTTGACTTTGGACGCTTGGTGATCAATATCGCAGCACACGAGGTACGTATGAATGGCTCTATCATTTCACTAGCTGCCAGGGAATTTGCCTTGCTCCGCTTTTTTGCCGAACATCCTCGTCAGGTTTTTACACGTGAGCAGTTATTTGAACGCTGTTGGGGAGAAATTGGTGATCGTCATACCGTGGCAGTCCATATCGCGCGTCTGCGTGAGAAGATCGAGCAAGACCCGACGCGCCCATGCTATATCAGCACAGTTTGGGGTGTTGGCTATCGTTTCGAGGGAGCTTCGCAATGAAAAACCTTTCTATTCGTCTCTGCCTCGCGTTGGCAGTAGCATTGCTCGTCGTTATAGCCATCCTCTCAGCGATAGGAACAACCCTGATTCTTACGCGTGGCACCACTAGTGCTCAGCAAAGAAGCGATGCCGTGCGCGTGATGATAGCAGATAGTACACACTGGACCAATCACTCATGGCAACAGACGACGAGCGCAAAGCTTGCTACATTGTTGATGACAGTTGTCATCCGCAACTCAACAGGGCAAGTTGTGTATCAAAGTGGAACATATGACGACCTCGGACCAGCATTTCAAGAGGTGATGATAACAGATGGCACACATCAGCTTGGAACAGCTTCCATCTACGAATGTACCTCAACAGTTTTTCATACACTTCAAACGATCTTTATTGGATTGATTGTGCTCTTACTTACCCTTATTGGCGTTGTATGCTTTGTTGCATGGACCATCCTCAAGCCACTATCGACTCTTTCACAAGCAGCGCATCAAGTGGCCCATAACGAATTGCATTTCCAGTTTCCCACGTCACGTGTGCGAGAGGTCTCTGAAGTCTTCAACTCTTTTTCTAGGATGAGTGAGGCTCTGCGTGTTTCTTTGGAGCGACAGGCAGACCTTGAACAGGAACGGCGGCTCTTCATTAGTGCCATCGCCCATGATTTGCGAACACCCCTTTTCTCGCTGCGCGGCTATCTGGAAGGACTCGCAACAGGCGTTGCTAAGACTCCTGAAAAGACGATGCGTTACATCGAAGTGTGTCAGAGCAAAGCGGCAACTCTTGAACACCTCATCGGTGATCTTTTTGCATACACGCAACTAGAATATCTACAACAGGTACCGCGCCAGGAACCCCTGGAAATAGGAGCACTTATTACGCATATGCTTGAAAGCTTGGAACCACAGGCTCAAGAAAAGGGAGTTCATTTCATACAAGATGTTCCTGCCACTCCCTGTATTGTTCATGCCGATGCACATCTACTTACCCGCGTCTTTGAGAATCTGCTAGACAATGCAATGCGCTACACACCGGTAGGTGGGACTATTCATATGAATTGGCGTCCTGAACGAGAGCACTTGGTCTTTACCGTTACAGACACGGGACCCGGCATTTCTCCCGATGATCTGCCGCACCTCTTTACGCCACTTTATCGCGGTGATCCCTCTCGCAACCATCATACTGGCGGTTCAGGCTTGGGATTGACGATTGCACAGCGCATCTTACATGCTCACGGTGGAGATTTAACAGTCAAAAACGCAGCACATGGGGGAGCAATCTTCACAGGTTCACTCGCCTATACAAGAGAACCAGAAAGCAGGAGTACATATACTCCTACATTACAGTTAGCTGGCTTTCTTTGAACATACTTTTAAAGCAACTATTCAATTGCTTCGATGGCTCCCAGTGCCTTCAACGAGGTGCGTTGTGCTTCATTTATGCCTTTGACACCCTGAATATTCATATGTTCATAGGGTCTATCGCTACGTAACACTTGGCGACAGCTTCCTGCTTCCCTATCCCACAACATTAAGGCACCATGATCGTCACCGCTTGCCAGTGTACGACCGTCGGGACTAAAAGCTAATGACCAGACTTGACCTCTTGGAAGAGTAAGTGTCGTAACTTTATTGGTATGAGTCGGCTCTTCTACGCGTGCTACCTGAATAGTAGAATTGTCGCCAGTAGTAGCCAACCAATCTCCATCTTGACTAAAGGTTATGCCCTTTGCCCACGTAACAGGTCCATGTTCCTGTACAACCTTACCAATACATCCATTCCTCAGGTTCCACATTATAATTGCACCATCGCTGCTACTGCTCAGAAGCGTTTCTCCATCACGGCTAAAGATGAGTGCGCCTACAGGACTGAGACTATTTTGTAGCGTTAAGAGGCATTGACCGCTTTCACAATCCCACACCTTGATTATTCCATCGTTATCACCACTTGCGAGTGTTTTCCCATCAACACTGAAGGCAATAGACCAAACAAATGTTGTATGACTTGCTAGCGACATAAAAGGATTTTCCTCCCTCTCTTCCTTCACCTTCCAGATGTTTACAGTCCAGTCGAAACCACTACTTGCCAGCAGACTTCCGTCAGGACTAAAGACTACCGACCAGACCATTGTTTTATGACCATAGAGAGTTCTGATACAACCATCGTTCGCTTCTCCCTGCACACTTCCAATCCTCCATACCTTGACGCGTTGATCGTCTCCACCAGTGACAATAGTTTTTCCATTGGGACTGAAGTTGACGGACCAAATGCACCCTGCTAATGCTTGAAAGACGTGAAGACAGCGACCATTATGTACATCCCATAAGCTAAGCATACCGAGATCATCTCCATGTGCAAGCAGACTTCCGTCAGGGCTAAACGCAATCGTCCGAATCACATGACTATACCCTTGAACTGTTCCCAAGCATCTACCTCTTTCCACCTCCCACAGTTTCACTTTTCCTCCATAGGAGACGGTGGCTAAGAGATCGTCTGGTCCAAAGGCTACAACGCTAACCCAGATAGGATGACCAGGAAGTGTTCTAAGACGATAGGGACTACTTTCTTCCGCGATACGCCATATCTCCACTTCACCATTCTGACTGCCACTAGCGAGCAGTGTTCCTTGTACGTTGAAGGCAATTGAGGCAGCTTTCGTAGTTTTCAGTTGCAAAGTCATCTTCTGTTGTTTATTGCTCATATCCCATAAATGTATGTAGCCATCCTCGCCTCCACTTGCAAACATGTCTCCTGATGGATGAAAGGCAATCGTCATGACCATTCCTGTATGTCCATACAAAACATTCAAACATATTCCCTCATGCACATTCCATACACGAATCGACTCATCATCTCCACACGTGACAAGGAACAGTCCATCGGGGCTGAGTGCCACTGACCAAACTATCCCAGTATGTCCTTTTAAGACGCGCAAACACGTTCCTTCATGTACATTCCACACACGGATTGTCCCATCATCTCCCCCTGTGACCAAAAGTGTTCCATTAGGACTAAAAGCGATTGAGCGTATCCATTTCTCGTGTCCTGTAAGCGTTCTCAAACATTGCCCACTCTGAACTTCCCACAGTTTCACACTAGTATCGTAGCCACCACTAGCAAGTATGGTACTATCCGAGTTGAACGCGAGCGACCAGACCATACGGCTATGCCCTTGCAAGGTCTGTAGGGGTGTTCGGTCAGAGAGACGCCAAAGACGTATTTGCCCACTAAAGCTGCCAACAGCCAGATACATACCATCGGGGCTAAGCGTCATAGAAGCAATACTCTCAGTGGGTTCCATAAACAAGGTATCAGTAATATATGTATCAGCAAAATTTGCCTCTTGCGCTTCTATACCTTGCAGATAGGCTTGTCGAATAGCAAGCGAAGAAAAATCGACATTTCTAAGATGTCCTTTCAGGCAAGCCAGAAGGTTTACTAGATTACCTCCACCATATCCTTGTAGTGTTACTAGTTTCTCTTTTAAGCGGTGTAGTATGAGATGCAAACATTGCTCAACTCTCTGCGTATCTCCAGCCTGCGCCAAAAGACGCTTGAGCACTGGCTGAATGATCATCCGTATTTGACTTTCACGAATGTCATCATTGCTTTGTGCTTTCATTAACGCATGTGTGACAAGGACGTTTAGGCTTCCATTCAGTATCTCTTCACACACTTGCTCTATCAGTCGCGTGCCGATGTACTCCATAACTTCTGGTTGCAGTGTAAAAGTAGCACCCTGTTCCCCACGCTCGATTAAGCAGCGTCGCCGCAACGATTTTAGGGCAGAAAGCACTTCTTGTGAGGACAGCGAATTGAGAAGATTGCCGCGTAGGATCTCTATAGACACAAATTCGCGCTCAATGACCAGCCAATACATAATATCTTGTTCCAGAGTGGTGAGGCGGCTCAACTGATGACCTAGAAGTTGTTGTAATGTATGTAAAGTCATGGGTCCTTCACGCACAAATGTTGCAATATCACCACCGAAAAGGTCCCGCACCGTTGCACCCACAATCTTGAGGGCTAAGGGATTGCCAGAGTAATGCTGAACGAGCTGCTTCCAGTCATGTTGCGTCCCAAACAGGTCTTTATCCTCTAGCAGTTCCTGGCTGGCAAGCTGTTTCAGTCCAGAGAGTTTGAGGACACGTACAGCGGCGTGAGTACCCTCTAACGGTTCAAGCGCGGTCAACATCTCACGACTGGTCAAGAGCAGACAACTTTGATGTCCCATCTCAGCCACACGCTGAATGAGCATCCCATAACCGTCATAGCCTTGACGATATCCACCATCAAGACTGTCCGCTTGTAGCAGTGTTTCCACGTTATCCAACACAAGCAGACATCGACGCTTGCGTAGGAGTTCGATCAGCAACAAAATGTTTTTCTCTACATTGTGGAGGAAGGGAGTAGACTGCTGACTAGAAAGTGTTTGGATGCAATTCGCTAACAATTCCTCTAAAGGAGGCGCATTACGCAAAGAACGCCAGAAGACAACATCAAAGTGAGTCGTCATCTTTTGTGCAAAGCGGATTGAAAGCGTCGTCTTGCCAATTCCACCCATACCCAAGAGCATTACAACTCGGCATCGCTCGTGATCGACCCATTCCCTAAGTGTGAGCAAGTCTTGCTCACGTCCATAGAACGCAGCAACGTCAATAGCCTCACCCCAATCTGTCTGACTGGCGAGAGAAAGACTACCTTGACTTTGTTGCACAGGTACCTGACGCTGGATAAGTAGTTCATCAAGCCACTGTTCATCAAAGAGAGCTTTACGACGTGAAGCACTTTCAGTAGCCTGTTCCCAGAACATCCTTATTTCATTACGCTCATTGTTATGAAGAAAAGCCCCTTTATGCAGATAGAGAGCGATGAGTTGCTTTAAATTATCTGAAGCAGGGTAAGCTGTTCCCCCTTCCCAATGCCGTATCGTTCTTTCTGATACACCTAACTCGCTTGCTACTTCAGCCTGAGTCAGGCCGACCTTCTCACGCAAGGTCAGGGCTAACAGACCAAAACGGTCATCTTTGAGCTTATATCGACGATGATAGCTCATGCTTACACTCTCCTTATTGAAGTAGCTCATAAACGGGTTGTTATATTTGCCATCAGTATCAACAGGAAATAGAAAAGCGGAATCGAGCGGAAGTGATCTTTCCGCTATCATTGAGTACACTTGAGAAAGCATAGAAAATGCGGAAAAGTGAAAGATGCCCTTGACGGAATCGTAACACATGCATTATCTTGCGTCAACGTAACCGTGTGGAACGAAGGAGTAGACCACGATGGCAAGAAAACATCTTATTTCTCAACTAGCACATGTCGAAATTTTGACTCCTAAACTGGAAGAATCCGTAACATTCTTTAAAGATATTATGGGATTGGAGGAAGTGGGGCGTGAGGGGAACTCGGTATACCTGCGCTGTTGGGGCGAGTACTACCACAGTAGCGTTATACTTACCGCAGGTTCTCAACCAGCTCTAGGTCATGCAGGGTGGCGCACGAACGGACCCGAAGAACTTGAAACGGCAGTACAGCAGATCGAAGCTAGTGGTCAGAGCGGAGAATGGCACGAACATTCGCCAGGACATGGACGTGCCTACCGTTTTCAAGGTCCAGGAGGCCACACACATGAAATGTTCTGGGAGGTCGAGCGTTATCAGCCCTCTGCCGCACTCACATCCACCTATCCTGCCCGACCACAACGCTTCACAGGTCGCGGCATCGCTCCTCGCCAGATTGACCATTTGACGGTCGCCTCAACAGACATCATGAAAGACGTGGCATGGTATCGTGATACCCTCGGCTTTCGCTTCATGGAATATACGGTCCCTGATGAGGTGCCAAACCTGGTTGTATTTGCTCAAATGACGACAAACGAGAAATCGCACGACTACGGTGCTGTTGCTGACTTCTCAGGTGTACCGGGGCGCGTCAATCACCTCGCCTTTTTTCTACAGGGCCGAGAAGATGTTTTACGTGCAGCCGATGTGTTACTTGAAAGCGGTACCCCAATCGAATACGGTCCTGGTATGCACGGCATGGGCGAACAGTTCTATTTATACTTCCGTGAACCTGGCGGCATGCGTATCGAACTTAATGCAAGCGGCTACCGCAACTATGTTCCCGATTGGGAACCTACAAAGTGGGTCCCTTCACAGGGGTCAAACTCCATGTTCCGCAATTCCGCTATGCCAGACTCGATGACAGAATCGTTTCCTCCTGCCCAAGGAACCTCATTTCCAGAGCCTGCTGCGATGGCAGACAAAGAGCCAGCACTTCCGAATATTGTCAATCCTTTTGCTAAGCATGGACAAGGCTAAAAGCTTACGCTAGACAGTTATACATAGATACAGGAAGAAGAGAATACAATGACAACGATAAAAAATGTCCTCATTGTAGGTGGGGGCATCGCTGGCATGGTTCTAGCGATTGGTCTGCAACAAAAGGGTATTCAAGCTGAGATTGTAGAGAAGAAGACGGACTGGACGGTTCTAGGTGTCGGCATTATCATGCAAGGTCCTGCTGTCCGCGCCTTACAAGTTACTGGCGTGATTGATAAATGTCTCGCAAAGGGCTTCGGCATCAACGAAGTGCATATAGGCAATGCGGAGGGGCATGTATTTGCCAACCTTCTGCAGCAACCACTTGCCGGGCCTGCGTATCCCGCAAGTATAGGCATTATGCGTCCAGCATTACATTCAGTTCTTGCTGAAGCATCGCGCGAGGCTGGTGTGAATATTCGTCTTGGTTTAACCGTTGCCGCACTCACACAAAACACAGACTCTGTTGAGGTGGAATTCAGCGATGGTACACCTGGCACGTATGATCTCGTAGTTGGTTCCGATGGCCTCTATTCACATATGCGTGAGTTGGTCTTCGGTAACAACTACAAGCCGCATTACACTGGACAAGTGGTGTGGCGTGCAAACATGAAACGGCCAGCAGAGGTAACAGGCGTCAGTATGTGGTATGGTCCCAGAAACAAGGCTGGCTTCTGTCCACTTTCACAAGAGGAAATGTATCTCTTCCTGACAGAGAACGTTCCCGTCACGACGCGACCAGAGCCAGAGCAACTTCCAGCGTTATTGCGTGAGCAGTTGACGGAGTATCAGGGTCTCGTGGCTGATGCTCGTGAGTGCATTGTAGACCCACAACAAATCAACTATCGGCCTATCGAAAGTTTTCTGCTTCCCGCTCCGTGGTACAAAGGACGGGTACTGCTTATCGGCGATGCCGCACACGCCTCTACACCTCATCTCGCAAGTGGCGCAGGAATGGCGATTGAAGATGCGGTCGTACTTTCTGAAATGTTAGCGTCCGAGGCACCTATTACTCAGATACTAGAAGGGTTTATGAGTAGGCGTTATGAGCGTTGTCGAATGGTGGTGGAAAATTCCCTTCAATTAGTCGAGTGGGAAAAGAATCCAACCACTCCCGATGCTGACTTCAACGGTTTGACAGATCGAACTATGATAGAGTTGGCACTGCCAGCCTAGATGGTAAGGGAAGATAGTATGAGTACTGAGAATGCAACATTCCGCTTGATTAACTATCAACGGCATGAAGATACAACAGGAAAAATTTCTGTAGGGCTAGTCTTTGATGAAAACATTCTACCTCTTGCTGCGCTAGTCGCTCACCATCCATTGGCACAACAGCTTGTCGAAGCAAGCACCGCTTCAGAGCTTACCCCTGGTGTGCAAGGATTATTAACTCACTGGCAACAGAGCTTTGAGGCTCTTTCTGAACTAACTGCGTTCGTTGCTCAGCAAGGTGTTGAGAATGGACCTTGGCGCACAGAAATGTTCACCCTTGATGCAGTTCACGTTCTGGCACCCGTCGTGCGTCCAACAAAAATGCTATTCGCAGGAGCTAACTACGAAAGGCACGTCCGAGAGGTAGATAACTGGAAGGAAGGCGTGGCGAATGGTCCCAGCGTGAAGGATTTCACCGTCGATAAAGCCACCACAAAGCCCTATGTATTTATCAAATTGCCCTACTGCATCATCGGCCCTTATGATCCGGTCATCTACCCCACGCCCTATCAGAAACTGGACTGGGAGGGGGAATTGGCCCTGGTGATTGGCAAACGCGGCAAACATATTCCAGTAGAACAAGCAATGGACTACGTGGCAGGCTTTCTGATTGCCAACGACTACTCACTACGTGAAATGAATATGCGTGCAGATTGGCCCGGTCTACGGTCCGATTGGTTTGGAGGCAAAAACTTCGATACTGCCGCCGCCCTTGGTCCCTATCTAGTTCCCAAACAATTTGTGCCCAACTATCTGGACTTGCCCAGAAAACTTACCGTCAATGGTGTGGTCAAGCAGGACGCATCGACGGAGGGCATGATTTTCAAACCAGATGAGATCATCGCCTTTGTTTCTTCCATCGTCACACTCGAACCAGGAGATGTAATCTCAACTGGCTCACCTCCCGGTGCTGGCTTTGCCACAGGCGAGTATCTGAACATTGGTGACGTGGTAGAAGTTGAGATGGAAGGACTAGGCAGACAACGAAACAAGATTGTAGAGGGACAATAATAGGAGATACCTATGAAACTTGCGAGGATAGCACGCGACGGTGTAGATGGCTCTATCACACGACTCGTTGTTGTGCAGCCAGAGCAACAACGCGTCCTGGACATTCTAACTGCGGAACGTCTTCGGCTTGAGCGGCAAGGTGCAACTCATGAGGCTGCCCTGCGTCTGGCAACAGCACTTTTCCCGTCCAGTATGACGGCCGCGATTGCATTAGGTGACGCATTTCTTAGCGCGGCAAAACAAGCAATTGAGAACGTAGACCAGGAGGCAGTATTATCTCTTACAGATATTCACTGGCTCCCTCCACTCGACCCACCGATGATACGCGACTTTACGGCTTTCGAGCAGCATATGCGAAACATGGGCGAGCGGCTTGGTCGGCCTGTCATCGAGCAATTCTTTAAAATACCGCTGTACTACAAAGGCAATCCCTCGACTCTAATCGCACATGAGCAGGAAGTCCTCTGGCCCAACTATACAAAACACATGGACTACGAGCTAGAGTTAGGCTTCGTCATCGGTAAAAGCGGTTATAACCTGACGCCACAAGAAGCACTTTCACATCTCTTTGGTGTTACCATCTTCAACGACTTTAGCGCACGAGACATTCAAGGAGAGGAGATGATCACTGGCTTTGGTCCTGCAAAAGGCAAAGACTTTGCCACTGCCCTCGGACCCTGGATTACCACCCGTGATGAACTGGACCTTACGCATCTGGACATGGTGGCTCGTATCAACGGCCAGGAACAGTCTCACGGTTCGAGCGCAACAATGACATGGAAAATTGAAGAGCTAATTGCTTACGCATCTAAAGGTGAGACCATTTGGCCCGGCGAACTGCTTGGCTCCGGCACTGTTGGCTTTGGTAGCGGAGCAGAACATGGCAAAAGGCTTCAGCCAGGCGATCTGGTTGAATTGGAAGTGCAAGGCATCGGCGTTCTTCGTAATCGTATTGGTCAGCCTGCTCCGCATGGATGGGAGCCTGAACCACGCACAAATTCATTCAAAGCAGAGTGAGAGAAAAAAGTTATGACAGAGATAGAAACAATTATTACTCAGGCTGGAGAGAAGTACCGCAACTGGAGCAAGTGGGGCGCGGAGGATCAACTCGGTACGCTAAACTACATTACGCCAGCTAAAATAGCTGAAGCAAGTAGCCTTGTGAAACACGGCAAAGTATTTTCTTTGGCCCTGTCATTAGATAACAAAGGTCCACAACGGGGCAATATAAATCGCTTCAATCCAGTACATTCAATGCTGGCAGATGGAGGAGATTGGGCCGCCGGAGAACGCCCATTTGCCAATGGTATGGGCGGTGCGGATGATGTAGTGACAATGCCGCTACAATGCGCGACTCATTGGGATGCATTGTCTCACATCTTCGATCATGGCAAGATGTGGAATGGCTACAATTCGAGGGAAGTCACTTCTGGTGGTGCTAGGCGTAATGGTATTGAGAAGTCTGCGGGCCGACTCGTTTCACGTGGGGTGCTACTGGATATCGCCCACTTCAAGGGTGTTACGTCTCTTGACGATGGCTACGCAATTACTGAAAATGACCTGCTTGGGTGTATCGAAGCGCAAGGACAAACGGCTCATGTTGGAACAGGGGATATTGTCCTTCTCCGCACAGGTCAACTCGGACGTGCTAGGTCCACTGGTTGGGGAACTTTCGCGGGAGGCGATGCGCCCGGACTCTCATTTCATACTATAGATTGGCTTCAACGCACACAGATTGCAGCGATTGCCAGTGACACATGGGGCATTGAGGTACGTCCCAACGAATTCGCAGGAGCATTCCAGCCCTTTCATCAAGTGGTGATTCCAAATATGGGCCTAACGCTGGGCGAGATGTTTGAACTCGATGCGCTTGCTGCTGATTGTGCTAATGATGGTATCTATGAGTTTCTCCTGGTGGCGGCTCCATTGCCTTTCACTGGTGCTGTTGGAGCACCAGCTAACCCGCAAGCCCTTAAATAGGTATTGGAAAAGGAAGCAACCAAAGAAGGATTTGTTCGCACCTGCCTGAAAACGTGAAATTCCCTTTTCTAAAGTGCTTCAAATCTTTGAGCAATATGTTCGCGTGTATGTAAGAGCGCAGATACGAGCCGTTGTTCATTCCCGTAAAAGCGAATCGAGGGGACTGGTATTGTGATGGCGGCAAGACTTCCCATAACATCCCGTATCGTCGTACCAATAGCGCAAATTCCCTCGGTGTGCTCTTCTTTATCATAGGCAATATGTTCGATGTGAATACGCTCTAACTCCTCCAACAGGAGTTCACGCGTGGGAATTGTCCGAGGTGTAAATATCTGCAAAGCTTCTGGAACGAGACGTTCGACCTGTTCGACAGACATTTCAGCAAGTAAAGCTTTGCCATTGGCAGTGCAGTGTAGTGGAAAGGTCGCACCAACAGCCGAAGCAGCTTGAAGGCGATGTGGAACCGCGACCTGATCGACGAAAAAAACAAGATTTTCGTCGAGTACAGCAAGATCAACTGTCTCATTTACTTCTTTTGAAAGTGACTCTAAGAAAGGATGAAGTTGATAACGCAACTCCGTGTTTACCCAGGCTGCAAGCGGTGCTAAGCCCAGACCAAGCCGAATGCGACCATGTGGTGAAACGGAAGTCACGAACTGTTCGCTTTCAAGTGCATTCACGATACGATGAACGGTTGAACGTGCTAATCCAACCTCTTTTGAGATCTGTGCTAGGCTCAAACCCTCCGAATGACCCTTGAGAGTTCGCAATATGTCTGCTGCTCGTGCAATAACTTGTACACCTACATGTTCGCGCTGCTCTTCTTTAGTTTCGTGTTGCGCCATACACTTTCTTCCCTTTAAATAACTAATTACAAAAGTTTTATCTTTTCTAAGTATACCATATTGTGGGATGATAATCCATTATGTGGACAAAATACCTTGTTTTCTCTTGACAGCCGCATAATGTGCATGTTATAGTTCTTTGTACCACAATACGGCACTATATTCCGCGATGCGAACATGTGTTGTCAAGCAAAGGAGCGACGACAATGACTTCATCAACGCGTGACCTTCAGTTCTACGACCTCAGCCACCCCTGGGGACAAGGTGCTCCACTCTGGCCGTACTTCCCCGATATCAAATTTGAACGTTTTCACTATCACACGAAGTCCGGCGTCCTCTCGCAACAAGCTACAACATTTATGCACAGTAAAACGCATACCGATGCGCCAGTTCATGTGATTGAGGGTACAGAATTCATGGACGAGGTACCTCTTGAGCGTGCCAAACCCAAGTTTGAAGTTGGCGACATCGTAGTCATCAATACGGGTTGTACTAAGGTCGATGAGGATAAACTTGGCGTCAAAACGGGAGAAGGTTTCCTCTCGCGATCGGAAGATGAGATAACAGCTACGCGTGAGCAACATAAAGTGTTTCATTTTATACATTGAGTAAAATGTATTTAGAAAGGAGGACTTGTTTATGACAACACAACAACCTGTTCAAGAGGGCTATTATCAAAGAGAAGATGGTGGATGGGAGATCAGAGCGAATCACGAGATACAAGGTGTGAAACCTGAGATGATCGACTGGTGGTGGGATCATATTGATACCACTGAGCGTTACAAATTATGGCATCCAATCGACCATCACTCGTTTGAGTGGCTCGTCTCTCCCCAAAATGGGCATGTCGGAGCGGTTCAGCGTATTAGCGAATCGTTTGGTGCCATCGCTTCTCCCCCGATAGACATACGCTGGGAAGATGCTAAAGGTGCGGCGGCTGAGTACGATCATGTACTACTTGCAAGTAGTGCAATGAACGGCATGCCTGCGGCTGATCTCATGCATGAATATGAGGAAGCTTCTTTCGGCACACGGCTACGTACCCATTTCCATTTTCCTCCTGGACCACCAGAGGAATTTATTAACGCCGTTTATCAGCACAATAAGGAGGAAATGCGTAACTTTTCGGCATTCCTACCTGACCTGTATCGTTCGCAAATGGAAGGATAACTGACAACAGAGAAAGACGGTACTAAGGCAGTGTAGCCTCGTATGGCACATGTAACCTTTGCAGTACTTGAGTATAAAAGTGACGATATACTCAAGCGGCGTACAACACTTTATGGAAGTTTGGATACGCGAGAACTGGCTCCTTCGGCCAGCATTACTCACAGAAAGAGAAAAATTCTCATGAGAATGGCCTCACAGCGAGAATCGTCCACACGCTGGTGGATGTTAGTCCTTCTATCTCTTACCCTGTTGGCACTCACCCTGAATTGGTTTGATATCTCAGCAGCCTTTCCCCAGATTGGACAACAATTCCACCTGGACATTTCCCAGTTATCCAATCTCATTGCCCTTTTTATTCTTGGCTTTGCCATCTTTCACGTGCCTGCCGGTATGCTCGCCTATCGTATCGGCGTCAAGAATACTCTGCTCATTGGACTTCTGCTCGAATCGCTCGGTGGTATTGCCTGTGCCTACGCTCCCAACTATGCGTGGTTAGCTGTCTTGCGCTTCCTCACCGGAGTTGGAGGGTCGTTTATCGTCGGCATGACTCTTGCCCTCATCACCTCCTGGTTTCGTGGGCGCGAACTTGCCCTTGCGATGGGTATTGCGGCAGGAGCTGCCTTCACCCTAGGTGAGGCTATTGCCCTCTTTGGCTGGGCTGGCCTTGTCCAAATTACAGGATGGTCAACCGCTATCCTGATTGGTGGAATCGTTGGACTCGTCATCTTTGTGCTCTGTTTGCTCTTCCTACGCGTCCCCAGCCATGAAGCAGAACAACTGGCGGCAGGCAAATTTGAATGGAAAGCATTGAGACGGGTCTTAGGCAACCGTGACCTCTGGCTCATTGGACTAAGTTTCTTTGGTGTCTATGGTGCAGGATTGGTCACTGCTCAATTGCTCACCACCTATCTAGGACAGGTCTATCATTTGCCAATCAGTGTTGGCGGCTTAATCGCGGCCGTTTACGTGCTTATGGCAATTCCAGGTTCGATTATCGGTGGGTTCTTAGCTGATCGGGGCAACAATTTACGAGCAGTGTTCGCGTTGCCTTGGGTCATCATGGGAGTGGTTTTAGTGCTGTTTTCCTTCCTCGGCTTTCCAGGTGTATGGGTCATGGTCCTCATAGCTGGCATCTGTCAGCAATTTGGTTTCGCAGGATGGGCAGCCGCACCAGGACACTACCGAGACCGTATCAACCCTGAAGATGTGGCAACGGCAGAAGGCTTGTTGCTCACCGTTTCTGGCTTAGGCGGCTTCGTCATTCCTGTCATCTTCGGCATCATCGTAGATAGTCGTGGTTACACTCCCGCCTTTATCTTTGGCGGTATCGTTAGTATTGTCTTTGCAGTGATTGGCTTTGCGGCACGTGAACCAAAGCTCGTCAGCGCAACGGCAGTAGAGCCGATAGCTTCCTTAGAAGGTGCATTTGAGCCACGCGCGTAACAAGTGTCAGCCGAGAGGCTGCGAGAATTTTCCCTACATTTATACGTACCCCTATGCATTCTATATAAATGTAGGGAAGAACCTTGCGATTTCCTTGCTTCTCTACCACAAATCACCAACTTCCCACAAACTATGGCACACGAGAATTAACGGCATAATAAATGATATAGTAGATTGTCTCATTCACAAAATATGACACCATTAAGCGGTATGGTACAGTAATTTCACTATGAGAAGGGTTGTACTATGGAGTTATTCCGTCCGTCGCTCAATTATCCAAACTATCCATATGATGAAATGCTAGCTCGTACAACTGAGCACTTTCCAGAGAACGTTGCGGTAGTCTCCGAAGATGTAAATCTCACCTATCGAGAACTGGATGCACTGACGAGCAGTTTTGCTAATGCTTTGCTTGCTCAGGGAGTGAGCAAGGGCCAAACAGTATGTCTCTTCATGGCAAATAGAGCTGAATATTTGATCAGTTGGTTTGCCATAGCTCGTATCGGTGCTGTTATCAGTCCCTTAAATCCTTCCTATAAAGAGCGAGAAGTGGCCTATCAGTTAGACAATAGCGAGGCAGTAGCAGTCATAGTGCAGCAAGAATTCCTACCACTTGTTACCGCTATCCGTTCTGAACTTCCAGCTTTAAAAGTGGTAATCGTTGTAGGTTCATCAGAAATTACGGCTGCGTCTCATGTAGTAGCTTTCGACCAACTCATTCACGACTATCCACCACTCCTATCAAAACGACCCAACATTGAATGGGAAGATGTGGTCACACTGCCCTACAGCAGTGGAACAACGGGCTTGCCAAAGGGTGTTCTACTCAGTCATAAAAATCTTGTGTGTAATGCTTGCCAGTCAATTGCTACTGCCCGTATTACGTCTCAAGACCGCATGCTTGTATTTCTACCCCTGTATCACATCTATGGTATTATGCTGATGGGCTGTGCGGCAATGTCCGGGGCAACTCTCGTATTGATGGAGCGTTTCGAGGCTGAGCGATCCTTGCAGCTTATTCAAGAGCAAGGCATTACGCTCCTCTATACAGTGCCACAAGTCCTGTTTGCACTCAGCGAGTGGCCGCAGTTGAACGAGTACGATTTACATACCGTGCGTTTTGCTCAGTGTGGAGCTGCTCCTGTACCCCCTGTATTAGCACGTCGCTTTCAGGAACGTACACATATTTCAGTTGTAACCTCTTATGGTCTAACGGAGGCCGCTCCTGGAACACATTCAAATCCGGTCTATGACCCAAAGCGTATCAAGGTTGAAACAGTGGGACTACCAATTCACGATACACAACAGAAGATCGTTGACATTGAAACAGGGCAGATCGAATTGGGTGTGGGTGAAGAGGGCGAGTTGATTGTACAGGGACCACAGGTCATGCAAGGCTATTGGAAAGCTCCTCAAGCAACCTCCGAAACACTACGGAATGGTTGGCTCTATACAGGTGACATTGGCTTTCTTGATGCGGAGGGATATGTAACAATTACAGACCGCAAAAAGGAGATGATTAAGTTCAAAGGGTTTAGTGTAGCTCCTGCCCAGATTGAAGCACTGCTCTTAGAGCATCCCTCCGTTGCGGATGTAGCGGTCATCGCTAAACCCGATGCCGAAGCCGGAGAAGTACCTAAAGCCTTTGTACTGCTCAAAATAGGTTCTGAGCATCAAAGCGAGAGTGATCTATTGGCATGGGCTAATGGTAAGCTTGCCACCTATAAAAATGTACGTGAAATTGAATTCATCGATGCCATCCCTAGAAACCCTTCAGGAAAAATCTTACGCCGCGTCCTCAAAGAGCGAGAACGACGACACATGGGGTTGTCTTAAACAAACAGAAAGCGTGAAGTAGACTTATGGACATGGACATACAAAACCTGGTAGCAATTGATGTACATACGCATGCTGAAGTATCGCAACGTATTCCTACCGATCCCCTATGGAAAGCGATGCAAGAAGCCTCAGCAGATTATTTCAAAGATGAAGGCCCTCGACCAACTATTAGTGAGGTTGCGGCATACTACCGAGCAAGAAAGATGGCTTGTGTCATCTTTCCAGTAGACATGGAGTCTACCACTGGTCAAGTACGTGTCCCTAATGAAGAAGTTGCCGAAGGTGCGGCGGAAAATCCTGATGTGCTCATTCCTTTTGCCAGTATCGACCCTGCGAAAGGCAAAATGGGAGCACGCGAGGCACGACGCCTTATCGAGCAGTTTGGTGTGCGCGGCTTCAAATTTCACCCCTCGTTACAAGCATTCTATCCCAATGATCGCAGTGCCTACGACCTCTATGAAGTGATTGCGGAGGCTGGTTTGCCTGCGATATTCCATACTGGACATTCCGGCATCGGGACAGGCATGCGAGGTGGGGGTGGTGTACACCTCAAATACTCCAACCCCATGTACCTTGATGATGTTGCCGTGGACTTTCCTGATATGCCAATCATTATGGCCCATCCGTCTTTTCCCTGGCAGGACGAAGCTATATCAGTGTGCATGCACAAACCACAAGTCTACATTGACCTTTCTGGTTGGTCGCCAAAGTATTTTCCACCTCAACTCATTCAGTACACGAATACATTACTCAAGCATAAAGTACTCTTTGGGTCAGATTATCCACTCATAACACCAGACCGCTGGCTAGCTGATTTTGAGCAGATTAATATAAAACCCGAAGTACGACCATTAATTCTCAAGGAGAATGCAATCAAGTTGCTTCGCCTCGATGCCTCGCACTTATCAGCCCAGAAACCATCTTAATTTCCTAGCATAGAGTGAAAAGATGAGTGTTGTGTTACCAGATATAAAGTATCCCTCAACCGTGTTGTAAATCTGGTAGCACAACGCCCATCTTTTAACGTATACTATAGAGAGGAAAAGAAAAATACTTCTAACATGATCTTGCTCGTTCCGTAAGCGTTACCTATCTAAGGAATAGTTGCGTAATGAAATCTTCTCCCGTTACTTCTGAAACTATCCTGTATCGCAACATGCTCATACAAGAGCGAAAAGCGCAACGTCAACACAGCACTATCATAATGATAGTGTGCATTACACTACAAGCTCTCTGGTTATTTCTAGGTGGTCTGCTTCCTCAGCGTGGAATACTTTCACTAGATATGTTCCTTTTGCTCTCTCCGTTCGTCTTCGGACTCCTGGTAGGGTGCTTCGCACTCTTTGGACTTAGAAAATTTCGACGCGCCTACAAGCCCATCACAGAGGACGAAGTTACTCGCCTTCGTCAAACAGAGCGTGTCCGTCTATTTCAACAGGCGCAGGGCGTTCTTCCCCAGAACTATCGACTTTGGCGCATAGTGCTGGACGTATGCCTTGGTTTGCTTCTTGCTGCGAGTGGCATTGCCTGCCTTCTGTTTTCTGTCCCTGATAGAGGACTTCTAAAGTACATCTATGCATTTAGCTTACATGGGACGGCACTTTATCTACTCTATTCGGCACTCTACACAAAACCGATGCGAGCCAAACAATTAGCTACCAAAAGCATGCAAGAACTCAAACGCCGACTCGCGCTTGGCGAGAAAATGCAGGAGTCAGAGACGCAAGATATGCACTTACAGCCCTAACAGTTCCTTGCTCATGAGGGAACATGGGCAAGATTTCTAGTAGCGTTTTCGGCTCACTCGACCGACAGGCAGAAGTATTACAGAAATTGTTGGTAAATATACACCCGTATATACTAGACCGTGGTAGCAAAAGAAAGCAACCCTATCGAGAAGGGATCCCTCGATACCATTATACGAACTGATCTTCTTTACAGGCAGGGCAAGGTCACAAGAAAGCGACTACCCTTGTCCAATTCGCTTTCAACCTCAATCTTTCCACCGTGTTGCTCCGTAATGCGTCGTGCTATTGCCAGACCGAGGCCCGCACCCGATTGGAAACGAGCGTTTTCTGCCCTATGGAAGCGGTCGAAAATACTAGACAGGTCGCTCTGAGGAATTCCAATCCCTGTATCGGCTACCTAAATCGTAACCGTTGTCCCGTTCATGCGTCCACACATTTCTACCCTTCCATTAGCGGCAGTATATTTGAGGGCGTTATCTAGCAGAATCAGAAAGAGTTGCTTTAAATAGTCGAGATTGCCCCAGACGAGAGCACCTTCTAAACATTCCAAGTCCTTACAGACGAGGCGCGGTTCATTCCCGCGCTGGCTACAGAGGTCAGCGATGACATCTCGTAGAAGGATAGGTTCATTAGCGGCTAGAACATTCGCATCAGAGCGAGCAAGTATCAGTAATTGAGTAACCATACGTGCCATGCGTTCGGTTTCTATACGCATACGCTCCAAGGAACTATCGTGGAACTCCCGGTCAGTTGCACCTACTTTTTTAATCAAGTCAAGAGAAGAGAGCATGATGGTGAGGGGCGTGCGTAGTTCGTGCGAAACATCAATGAGAAAGTGCGTCTGGAGGTCATTGACTTTCTGTACCTCTTGGTAGGCATCCTCAAGCGCACGCAACATCCCATTCACGGTAAGAGCCAAACGGTTTATTTCATCGTTCTGTTTACGTGGAAAGAGGCGGCGCGAATGATCTTTCGTCGCCGCAATCTCAGCGGCAGTCATGGCTAGCGATTCAAGGGGACGCATCGCTCGACGTATGAGCAGCCAGACTACGATGCCCACACACACAAATGCCTCAATGACTCCCGGAATGAGCAGGTTTTTCAGTTGGCCCAATGCGTAGTAAATCGTTTGAGGAGCACGAGCCGCGAGAACATATCCCTGCACCGTGTGATTGATGATCACGGGTTGACAGTACACAACTAGAAGCATCGTGTCAACCGGTACCTCTTTCATCTGGCCCATTGCGGGAGCATCATGAAAGATGGGTAACATATGGTTCTCCAGATTGCCCGAACTAGCCAGGACTGCTCCATTCTGACCGCGTACCTGTAGATAGAGGTCCGGTGAGTGGAAGACATCAAGCGGCGGTATGCACAGCCTTATTTGTCCAGGACACAAGTGAATACGAGCCTGGACGCTACTTGCCTGTTGGTGGACATCCTTGTCGAGCCATTCAATTAAGTAACCCTGTATAAGTTGATATACCGTGAGACTGAACACGGTTAACAGAAGTATCAGGAGAAAAAGGAACCACAATGTCAAGCGAGTGCGGATATACATAAGTTTATTCCCTCAAGGCGTATCCATACCCTCGAATTGTCTGGATCAGACGTGTCTCCCCCTGTGTCTCAAGCTTCTGACGCAGGTGCCCGATGTACACTTCCAGCACATGAGTATCGACATCCGAGTTATAGCCCCAGACATGCTCCAGAATTTGCTCACGACTCAGTACTTGCCTGGGGTGGCGCAAAAAATACAACAGAAGATTATACTCCTGAGTGGTGAGTTCGATCAGGTGGCTACCACGTCTTACTTCTCTTGTTGTTTGATCGAGTGCCAGATTGGTGTAGACGAGGGGTTCGCCACCAGCTTTGTGGCGGCGCAACACTGCTCTGATGCGTGCCACTAGTTCGTCGAACGCAAATGGCTTAGGGACATAATCATCTGCACCCAGATTGAGCGCATTGACCTTATCCATCACCTCATCGCGAGCTGTGAGCATAATAATCGCGATATCATCTTGCAGCCGTAAGCGGCGGCACACTTCAAAGCCATCTGGCCCAGGCAGAGCGATATCCAAGAGCACGATGTGTGGTTGATGCTGTTTTGCTGCAGCCAAGCCCGACACGCCATCTGTAGCTGTATAGACCTCGAACCCTTCAAATGCGAGACCACGCTGAAGTAAAGGCAAGATTTGTAGATCATCGTCTACTAATAAGATACGGGTTGCCATGCTTGTTCCTTCATTGTTAAGTTTTCCCCCAATCGCTTGATTGAACACAAACTCATCAGCAAACGGACTTCTATCCAACAAAAGGCTTGCATCTGATGCGATTGTACCATACACAATTCCTACACTTCTCTCGTTCTACTCTTGCTAGACACTCATCTGGTGAGGCGTTTACCTAGTGCAACATAGTGCTATTCACCTGCTCATACAATACCAGACCTTCCTCACTAGAACCTCACTAGAACCTCAATAGCAGGTAAATGCTTTCATTTACCAGATTGTTACCTGCTATTGAGCTATTGTTGAGGAAAACATTTTATCCTCTAAATAATACCTGATAGCGGTACCGCAACACGAAGCAAGATTGTTACGGCGACCACCCAAAAGGTAGTGTATACACAAAACCGCAATAGTGCTTCACAAAGAGAGGATATCTATGACAATGTTTCTTAAACGCACATTTTTTATCATAACAGGATTGGTCCTGATGATACTCGTTAGTGCGTGTGGAAGTACATCCAATACTGGATCAACTCAAAGTACGCCCACCACAGTTCCAGTTCAAAGCACGCCTACAGCCTCCAGCACTTCGATCCTTCAGACAGCACAGGCAACGGTAGATGGGAAAGCGGAAACAATTCTCACTGACGCACATGGTATGACGCTGTACTACTTTACTCCTGACGCTCCGACAAAGCTTGCTTGTTCTGGTGATTGCGCTCAGGCATGGCCTCCACTGCTCTCTACAGGCTCAGATACTCCCACAAGTACAACATCCCTTCCTGGAACGTTAAGTGTTCTCAAGGACGCAAATGGCAGCCAGGTCGAGTACAATGGCTACTTGCTGTATACCTATATAAAAGACACAGTACCAGGCACTGTCACGGGACAAGGAGTGGGAAAAGTATGGTATGTTGCTACACCCGCCCTGGCATCATATGCGATCAGGACAGCAAAAGCAAAGGTAGCTGGAAAAGTGGAAACGATCCTTACTGATGCACAGGGTCTAACCCTCTACATCTTCACTCCTGATTCTCCAACGAAACTTGCCTGTTCTGGTGGTTGTGCTCAGGCATGGCCTCCACTACTTTCTAAGAGTTCAGGAACGCCACTCGCCGATGCACCACTTCCTGGAAAGCTAAGTACCTTTAACAATGCAAATGGGGATCAGATAGAGTACAATGGTCATCTGCTCTACACCTATGTAAAAGACGCCGCACCCGGCGCGATCACAGGTCAAGGGATAGGCGGCAAATGGTTCATCGCCACACCTACTCTGTCCGCATAAGGAACCCGTAACAGTTCTGGTACAAAAACAGGAAAAGGATTGCAGCAGCAGAACGGAACTTCATCGTTCTGCTCCTCTAACGAGTATAATTGTTCAAGACAGGTAGCTTTCATCACAGAACGGGTTTGGAACGACCGACTTGGCGCAGTGGAACAATAGTAAAACGTCGTTCTTTGTGTTCCCTTTCATGTTTTGATACCTGGCTTTGTAAAATCCTGTATGGTTAAAAGAGGTTTGAAGAAAGAGTAATGAATGGACACATTGCTCAATGACAAAAGGAATAGGAATACACCATGAAGAATCGCATTCTCTGGTTGGTTGGCATAGCTGTTGTCCTCGTCGTCGGTCTCGTTATTGCTGGTACCACATATGCTTCACGCTTTGCCAGCACCGTTACCCAGACGCATAAAGCCGCAGGTGCTCTTGTCGTCCCGACCGCAACAACACCATCTAATACATCAGCTATCACAACAGCAGCACCACGATCATTTACAATTGTATCGGCACAAACAACAGCATCCTACAGCGTGTTTGAAAACTTGGTTTTTCAAAACAAACCGAACAATGATGCCGTTGGTACAACTCACTCGGTACAGGGGAGCTTCAAGGCACGGACAGGTTCATCGCCAGCCATCGAGGGAATGAATATCCAGGTCGATCTGCGAACACTCCAGACGGACTCGGCGCGGCGCGACAGTTATGTGCGACAAAACAGTTTGCAAACGGACACCTATCCCTATGCAACATTCGTCTCCGTGAGCACGAAGGGACTACCATCAAGCTATAGCGACGGACAAACAGTGCATTTCCAACTGGTTGGCAATATGACGATGCATGGCAAAACCAACCAAGAGGTGTTCGATTTACAGGGCAAAATTGTGGGCAACACGATCACAGGAACGGCAACCAGTACCATCTATATGACGGACTTCGGCATCCAACCACCGAACTTAGCAAATATTGCGATTTCACAAAACAAGGTGGTTGTTACTCTCACCTTCAGAGCAAATGAAGCATAGAGAGTGAAAAAGAAAAAGACAGCAAACCTTTAATGAGCAGGGCAAAAGAGTGATCGTGAAAATGTCTTCATTCAATGCCCTGCAACTTGGCATTTTTCCACCTTGACAATTGCCCTTTCAGTAGATTATTATTTTACCATATGGAATTACATTTTCCACATGAAGAAAAGGCAATGTAAGGAGAGAAAGCCATGCTCAAATTTGACGTGAATATTTCAATCCTTTTAAAGGAAATCCCCTTTCTTGAACGCTTTGCACAGGCCGCGAAGTTCGGCTTTGGTGCCGTCGAGTTTTGGTGGCCGGGCGATGAACTCTTACCACAGATTGCAGAGCAACTACATATAACGAACCTCAATGTAGCACTGATGAATTTTGATGCCGGAAACATGGCAGCAGGCGAACGTGGCTTTCTCAATGATCCTCAGCAGAGAGACCGTTTCCGTGCTAATGTTCCCGTCGCTATCGCCTTCGCACAACGTGTAGGCATTCCTCAATTAAACGCGCTTGTTGGCAACACGCTTCCCGATGTTGACCGTGAGCAACAACTCGATGAGGTACGCGAGAATCTCGCATGGACCGCAGACCACGCCGCGCAAGCGGGCATAGGCGTCGTTGTTGAGTCGCTGAACACCTTTGAAAATCAAAAGTATTTGCTCACCAACACTCATGATACACTCAAACTACTTGCTGAAGTTGGGCGTCCAAACCTCAAGTATCAATATGATGTGTACCACATGCAGCGCATGGAGGGTAACATTATTGCGACACTGCAAGAACATATCGCCCACATCGGACATATTCAAGTCGCAGACTCACCAGGACGCCATGAACCGGGTACAGGCGAACTCCATTATCCTCATATTCTCGCAGCACTTGATACACTCGCGTATCAGGGGTATATTGGACTTGAATATAATCCCGCTAGTAGTTCAGAGGCAAGTTTCTCATGGTTGCCTCCACAGAAACGGACCGCACTTGCGGTCGCCGATCTTCATCTCTAACGTATTCTTATCTCTTTTATGGAAAGAGAACCTGTAGCGACGACATTGTAGTCAGAGCAATAGCTGTGTCAAGGAGACGCTGATGCTAAACCCTGGTATTGTTGCAGAGTTGCGAAAAATTCTGGGTGACGAAGGAGTAGTTGAGAAATATGAGCAACTACGAACCTATGAGTCCGACGGACTAACAAGCTTTCACGTAACGCCAGCATTAGTGGTGCTACCTGCTACGACGGAAGAGGTGCAGGGCGTACTCCGTATTTGTTCACGTGAACAGATCGCCTTTGTGCCTCGTGGTTCAGGAACGGGGCTTTCGGGTGGCGCGCTACCGGTAGAAGGCGGTATCGTGATTTCACTTGCGCGTATGAATCGTATCCTCGATGTTGATCTCGCCAACCAACGTGTTGTTCTCCAACCTGGTGTCATCAATCTCTGGGTGACACAACGGGTCGCTCCACACGGCTATTACTACGCTCCCGACCCTTCCAGCCAACAGGTCTGTTCGATTGGTGGCAATGTCGCCGAAAATTCTGGCGGTGCTCACTGTTTGAAATATGGTTTTACCGTCAACCATGTTCTCGGCATGAAACTGGTCCTGCCTAGTGGCGAACTGGTCGAGATTGGTGGACCAACACTTGATTCTCCTGGCTATGACCTCGCCGGTATTCTTGTAGGGTCCGAGGGGACGTTGGGTATCGCTACAGAAATTACCGTTCGCATCGTGCGAAAAGCGGAAATGGTGCAAACGGTTATGGCCGCCTTTTCTCATCCTGATGCAGCGGGCGAAACCGTCTCCGGTATTATCGCGGCGGGTATTGTGCCAGCCGCTGTTGAGATGATGGACAAACTGGCGGTTGAGGCGTGTGAAGCAGCGGTTCACGCAGGCTTTCCGCTTGATGCAGGAGCAATCCTACTCATTGAACTAGACGGACCACGCGCGGAGGTCGCACAACAATTCGCGCAAGTCGAAGCGATCTGTAAACAAGCAGGCGCGACCGAGTATCGTCTTGCACGCAATGATGAGGAACGCGCCAAAATGTGGAAGGGCCGCAAAGCAGCATTCGCAGCAATGGGTCGCATTAGCCCGAACTATATTGTGCAGGATGGTGTCTTGCCACGTACCGCTCTACCGGAAGTTTTGCGCGAAATTGAGGCGTTGAGCACACACTATGGATTACGGGTCGCCAACGTCTTTCACGCAGGGGATGGCAACCTGCATCCCCTGGTATTGTACGATCAAAGGAACGAAGGCGCGGAACACCATGCTGAAGAGTTGGCAGGTGAAATTCTACGTATCTGTGTCGATCATGGTGGGAGTATCACCGGGGAACATGGTGTTGGCGTCGACAAGAAGATGTACATGAAGTTTATGTTTACCGAAGCGGATATGGCGACTCATCAGCTTATCCGCTGCGCCATCGACCCACAACATCTTAGCAATCCAAACAAGCTCTATCCCACTCCTCGTCTCTGTGGGGAAGTCCCTGGTCCCTACCGTCAGCATCCGCTTGAAGCAGCAGGCGTGATTGAGCGCATGTAGTAGCACGATGTATCGTACCCAATGGAGCAACGAACATATGTAGGGGCACGATGTATCGTGTCTAGGAGGGAAAAATGATATGAGCCTTTCAATACAATCGCTGCAATCCGCGCTTGAACCGCTTGTAGGAGGTGCAGTACATCCTGCTAAGGTGGAAGACAGCATCGCAGGTGTGCAACCACAGGTTGTTGTGGAACCTGGGAATGAGGATGAAGTGGCGGCGGTGCTAGCCTTTGCCAACAAAGAAAAACTCCGTGTGCTGGTACGTGGGGGTGGCACTCAACTTGGTCTCGGTTCCCCACCAACAGGCGGCGACATTCTTTTAAGTACTGTGCGTTTAAACACGATTGTTGAGCATGTTCCACACGATCTTGTGGTTACGGCTCAGGCGGGTCTTCCACTCACAACTTTACAAACAGCCTTGCAGCAGACGAATCAATGGCTCGCCCTTGATCCTGATCTTGCAGCAGAGGCAACGATTGGCGGCATCATTGCCACCAATGCATCGGGTCCTCGACGTTTGCGTTATGGTGGGGTGCGTGACCAGATCATCGGCATACGAGTTGTACTTGCCGATGGCACCATCGCTAAAGGCGGTGGAAAGGTTGTTAAGAATGTCGCAGGATACGACATTCCCAAGCTTTTCACAGGAGCGTTAGGTACACTCGGCGTCATCGTTTCCGCTACCTTCCGTCTGTATCCCTTACCGCCAGCATCACGCACTGTCTCCATCACCGCGTCAGATATAACTGCTTTATGTACTCTTGCGGTACAGGTTATTGGTTCCACATTGGTGCCGACCATAATAGATGTGCTGGGGAATGGTACAAGTGCGTACACGATGGGGGTCCGTTTCGAGATGGGTCAGGCGGCGATTGAGGCGCAGGCAGCAACTCTGTTAACAATGATTGCAGAGATACCTGGGAATGTTGTTCAAGCATCCCACATTCTCGAAGGTGAGGAAGAGGCGCAATTCTGGTCAGAACTCTCTCATACGCATAAAGATACGACAAAAACAACACTCACACTCAAGGCTAGCTTGTTGCCTACAGAGGTCGCGCACTGGTTAATACATCTTGAGCATGTATGCACTCAACAACAGATACAGACTACATGGCATGCACACGCTGGTCATGGTCTCGTCTTTGTGCAACTTGTAGGAGATGATACCAACCTTGTCACAGCATTGCATGAACTTCGTCAAGAAGCACAAGCGCATCAGGGTAGCCTTGTCGTTACCGAGGCTCCATCTTCAATTGCTCGGCATATTGACGTATGGGGACCTGTACCCGCGTTAGAGGTGATGCGTCACCTGAAAACACGCTTTGACCCAGATAACACCTTAAATCCTGGTAGATTTGTCGGTGGTATATAAAACAAATTTTTGTACGGGGATTCTTCACGAGGCGATATAAGCACAAGAAGGAGTTATGAACAAATGAGTATGCACAACGGAAATAATAGCTCGCCTGAAGAAGCAGGCCCACACGGATTGATCGAACTACAGACGAGAATAACAACAAAGAAGGGAATTTCCGCCTTTGATAGCCATCACGCGCCCGACCCCGAACTACTCGCGGATTGTGTGCATTGTGGCTTCTGCCTCTCGACCTGCCCAACTTATTTGTTATGGGGCGAGGAGATGGACTCGCCGCGAGGTCGCATTCAACTCATGAAGATGGCCTCGACGGGCGATATCGGCATGACCGACACATTCACCGCACACATTGATCGTTGCCTCGGCTGTATGGCATGTGTTACCGCGTGCCCATCGGGTGTGCAGTACGACAAACTGATTGAGGCAACGCGTCCGCAGATCGAACGCAATCATCCGCGTAGTCTGTGGGATCGCCTCTTTCGCACACTCATCTTTAGCCTCTTCCCCTATCCCACACGTCTCCGACTTATGACGCCATTCCTCTGGATGTATCAAAAGAGTGGAGCGAAGCGTTTCATCGAGACACCAGCAGCGAAACGACTCATACCAGCACGGCTTTTAGGAATGGAGGCCATTCTGCCACCTATTCGCTTACGTTCGTTGCTTTCACGCCCAAAAGCATTTAACAGAGCACAAAGCACAAAACGACGACGCGTGGGGTTACTGATTGGCTGTATTCAGCGCGTATTCTTCGATGATGTAAACGCAGCAACCACCCGAGTTCTAACGGCTGAAGGCTGTGATGTGATTATTCCCCCAACACAAGGCTGTTGCGGTGCGCTCAGCATCCACTCAGGACGTGAAGCCGAAGGATTAGATTATGCACGGAGTCTAATCGACACCTTTGAAGCGTATGGATTAGATACGATTGTTGTCAATGTCGCAGGCTGTGGTTCCAGCCTCAAGGAATATGGTCATCTTTTGCGCGACGACCCGGAATATGCAGAACGAGCTAAAGCATTTTCGGCGTCGGTGCGCGATATTACGGAACTGCTCGCGGAACTAACTCCCGTTGCTCCACGTCATTCCATTCCTCTGCGCGTGGCCTACCATGACGCGTGTCACCTTGCCCATGCACAGGGAATACGCAGCCAGCCACGTGAGGTACTTCGTGCCATTCCAGGCATTGAGTTGACCGACATTCCCGAAGCCGAGGTGTGCTGTGGTAGCGCAGGCACATACAACCTGTTAGAGCCAGAGACTGCCAATGAGCTAGGCGAACGCAAGGCACGAAATGTACTGAGTGTCAATCCAGAGATGATTGCGACAGCCAATCCTGGTTGTCTCCTGCAAATTCAGGCATCGTTGCGGCGTCTTGGCACACCAATTCCATCATTACATCCTGTACAGCTCGTTGATGCCTCAATTCGTGGCATCATGCCTCCTGGATTCGTGCCGAAGGAAGTTCGTACACAATGAAAATAGGCATCTGCTAGAGGGTTTGTCTTTGTAACAGGAAAGATAGCCAAGCACAAGGATAGAGAAGAAAAGAGAAGGAACCTGCACAGTTTAGCGTTGCAGGTTCCTTCTCTTTCTCCGTTGTACAAATTCTAATGTGGAATCATCCACGGAATGAGGTATTGCTGTGCCATCGCCAATAAACCCATTAGCGAGACGAGGATAATACTGTGGATAAATGTTCGACGAATGACTAGCCCCTCTTTACCAACGAGGGTTGTGGTTGAAACACCCGTTGTTACGTTCTGAGGTGAAATCATCTTACTCATAACCGCACCAGTTGAGTTGGTGCTTGCCATTAGCACAGGATTGAGACCTAGTTTGTTGGCCGCCACAACTTGCAAATTCCCAAAGAGCGCGTTACTTGACGTGTCACTTCCACTCAGGAAACAGGCGATCCAGCCTAGGAAGGCCGAGAAGAAGGGGAACACTGCACCAACCGATGAGATAGCGAGACCAAGTGTATACGCAATACCTGAGTAGTTGTACAGGAAAGCCAGACCAACGATAAGCATAACTGTGAGAATGGCGAAGCGCAACTGTTTCCATGTATCAGCAAGTGCTAGGAAGAAGGTGCGCGGACTGACACGTAAGATCAAAGCTGTGAGAATGACAGCTACAAGAATAGCTGTTCCTGTCCCCAACGGCTGAAACGTGTAGAGCGCGGCGTAGGGCTTGTGATAGAAGGTGAGAAAGACCTCGTTGTGCAAACCAGGCCACTTGATAATTGACTGTCCCACCGACGCCATCTGGAAAAACCCTGTCTTCGTACCATTAGGCCACTTGATAGTCCAAAGGATGACAACCACACTCACAAGAATCCACGGTAGCCATGCGTAAACCGCTTCACTCGTCGAAGGTTTTCCATTATCTTGCACCCCGGCACCCGGCACAGCAACACCTTCTTCGTCGATTGACGACGCAGTAATACGGCTTGCGCTCACATCTGCGAATTGCGCGCGATACTGGTCGCTATCACTCGGTTTATAGACCTGCACAAAAAGAATGACGCAGATCAGCGAGACAAGCGAGGCCAGCACGTCTGGCAACTCAGGTCCAATAAAGTTTGACACAAAGAATTGCGTCAACGCGAATGAGCCACCTGCGACTAAGGCAACAGGCCAGATAGTGCGTAAACTTCGCACACCCATGAAGACGGCCATCACGTAGAACGGCAAGAGGAAGGCAAAAAATGGAAGTTGACGCCCAATCATCGCAGAAAGCAATGGCGCATGCAGGTTTGTCACCTGCGCCAACGTTGTGACAGGAACGCCCAACGCGCCAAAGGCAACAGGTGCGGTGTCAAATACGAGCGTAATTGTTAGTGCGTCCAATACAGGGAAACCGAGGCCAATCAGTAGGGCACTACCAATGGCAATTGGTGTACCAAAGCCTGCGATACCCTCAAGCAACGCACCAAAGCTAAAACCAATGATAAGCATGAGAATGCGTTTATCGGCAGGCACATTGTGAATCATCCAACGGCGGAAAAGATCAAACTTGCCTGAGCGCACAGAGATATTGTACAGCCACATCGCGTTCCAGACGATCCACATCACGGGAACAAGGGCAAAGACAACGCCGTCAAGCACGGAATTTGCTGCTAATCCTAGTGGCATACCCCATACCATCATAGCCAACAATAAGGCAACCACGAGTCCGGCAAGAGCCGCTTGCCATGCAGGGAGCCGGACAACGCCAAGCAATACGAGGACCAGGATGATAGGCACGAATCCAACGAGGAACGAAAGAAACAGATTGCCAGCAACGGGGATAAGTATCTGGTGAAACATCGACATCACCTCCGTATCATTCTTCATGATACATCTAACGGTACGTTGTACGAGACTGCTCCAATGCAGTCGAAGGCCGATGTGTATAACGTCTACTCTTCCACTTCATCATACTCTTGTATAGCCGCTATGCACTCCTTTCTCTCTATAATTATCTTCACGATAACAACAATAAACAGAGGTAACGCTTTTTTTTTACTTTATTCTTTTCACTTTATGGAATAAAGTGCATCACCTAATGAAAAGTATAGAATACACTTTCTCATCTGTCAAGAGGAAAAGCAGGGCTTGACAATTCTCAAAATATATGGCATATTCCGAATTGAGGAAAGTATTTTTCTACTGATGGAAAAGAGAGCAAAAAGATGACAGAGACAATTGGTTTCATTGGGTTAGGCATTATGGGGAAGCCAATGGCCCATAACCTCTTGAGGGCCGGATACTTGCTCATCATCCTGAACCGTCACCAGGAAATAACTGATGAGTTAGTAGCAGCAGGAGCACTTGTAGCCGAATATCCCAAAGACGTTGCCGCCCAAAGTCAGGTTGTTATTACGATGCTCCCTGGCTCGCCGCAGGTAGAAGAGGTTATGCTTGGCTCTCATGGCATACTTGAGGGAGTGCATGAGGGGCTAACGGTGATTGATATGAGCACCATATCTTCTGTCGTCACGCAACGCATCGCTACACATCTTGCCGAGTATGGTATAGCAATGCTTGACGCACCCGTGAGCGGTGGAGACAAAGGAGCAATAGCGGGAACGCTTTCTATCATGGTTGGTGGGGACACGAAAGTCTTTTCGCGCTACCTCCCTCTTTTCCAGGCAATGGGAAAGACAATTGTGCATGTGGGCGAAAGTGGAGCTGGACAGGTCGTCAAGTCCTGTAATCAGATTGTTGTCGCGCTCACCATTGAGGCGGTTAGCGAAGCTCTTGTCCTCGGCTCTAAAGCAGGTGTTGACCCAGCTAAGATACTGCAAGTCTTGAGTGGTGGTCTAGCGGCCAATAAAGTCATGGAGTTACGAGGAGAAGGCATGCGTACTCACAACTTCACGCCTGGTTTTCGCGTGCGTCTGCATCACAAAGACCTCGGCATTGCTTTAGGAGTGGGCAGAGCCTATGGGGTTTCATTGCCCGTAACCGCTATCGTAGATCAAATGTTAGCGTCATTGGAGGTTGGTGGGCAAGGGGATCTCGATCATTCTGCCTTGCTTACCTATATAGAGGGTTTAGCACACCATTCAATTACTCAGCAATAAAAACCTGTACTGTTTTGATGTATCACCCCACTCACAATCATTTGTTGTTACAGTGAAAGGATACCCTATCATGGCACGTATGTCCGCTACCGATGCAGCCGTTCAGGTAATGCTGGACGAAGGCGTAGAGCTTGTCTTCGGCATCCCAGGAGCCGCGATTCTACCTCTATACAAGTCACTTTTGAAGGCTGGCAAAATTCGCCATTACAGTGTGCGCCATGAAGAAGGGGGCACACACGCGGCTGATGGCTACGCACGTGCAACGGGAAAAGTTGGTATCATGCTAGGGACATCGGGTCCTGCTGGCACAAACATGATTACGGGTTTGTATACAGCGACCGCCGATTCGATTCCGATTATCTGCATCACGGGACAGGCACCCACAGCAGTACAGCACAAAGAGGCGTTTCAAGCAGTAGATATTGTTGGTTGTGCCACTCCTGTCACTAAGTGGAGCGTGATGGTTCGAGAACCAGCCCAGATGCCCTGGGTCTTCCGTGAAGCATTCCGTGTTGCCCAGGATGGACGCCCCGGAGCAGTTCTGATCGACCTACCAGTAGATGTGCAACGCGGCATGATCGAATATGATCCTACTCTTACCGCGCCACTGCAGCGCATAAAACCTACGCCCTCGATTGCTGCGATTGACCGCGCCCTTGATATGTTGCTGGCGGCCAAACGTCCTCTTCTGATGTTGGGGGGAGGCGTGATTGGTGCCAACGCAACCAACGAATTTAAAACTCTCGCGGAATACCTACATATTCCTGTCACTATCACATTGATGGGTAAAGGCGGTTTTCCAGAGGATCATCCATTGTACGCAGGAATCGCAGGTATTCAAACGCAGACACGCTATGGCAACCAAAGTTTCCTCGAATCGGACCTCGTGCTTGCTGTTGGTGCGCGTTTTGCTGAACGTCATACAGGCGACCTCACTATCTATCGAGGTGAACGTAAGTTCATTCAGATCGACATCGACTCAAAGCAGATTGGACGCGTGTTTGAACCCGATCTTGGCATTGTGTCAGACGCGAAAGTTGCCCTTCAAGCACTGTTGGAACGGGCACACGCGCGATCACCACAGTACGCGACACAATGGGCCGAGCGCGTCACGGAGCTACGCGAAACACTAGAACGGCGGACGAACTTTGATGAAACACCTATCAAACCGCCGCGGGTGTTCAAAGAAATCAATGAGTACTTTGACCGCGACACGATGTTTGTTACCGCGATTGGCCTGTATCAAATCTGGTCTGGTCAATTTCAGCACAGCTATGAGCCACGTCACTACATGGTGTGCGGACAAGCGGGTCCCCTTGGTTGGGAAGTTTCGGCCTGTACTGGCGTAAAGCTGGGCAGACCTGATAGACTTGTAGTTGGTGTTGTCGGTGACTACTCATTTCAGTTTATGGTGGAAGAGATCGCCGTTGCGGTACAATATCGTGTACCCTTTGTGCTCGTGATGCTGAATAATGGCTATATGGGTCTCATTCGCCAGGCCGAACTGCCCTACGAGATGAACTATGCGGTTGATCTCGCCTACATCGAGGGCAACGATGATGGACAACTAGCGGAGATGGAACTTGGTATGGATCATGTAAAAGTGATAGAGGCAATGGGTGGACTAGGCAGAAGAGTTGAACGGCCAGAGGATATTCGTGCGGCACTAGATTGGGCCACACATACCTCAAGTGAGCAAAGACTTCCTGTACTCGTCGAGATCATGATTGAACGCGAAGCGAACGCCGCAATGGGTCCAGCAATCAATGCCATCAAAGAATTTGAGCCGCTCCCTGAACATGCAAAACCTGTAGCAACACACACATAGGCAAACGTTCTGTATGGGTCTGCTATATCACACCCTTTACCAGAAATTGTGTGGAGACGTTGTTTGTAGGGACCAATTCATCGCGTCCTGGTGGCAATTCACCGCCGACCAGGACGCGATGAATCGGTCCCTACAGAGATCCATACTAATTTGTTAAAAGAGCAGCATCAGACCCGTACATAGTTCCATCATTCATTACTATTTTTGGAGAGGAGTACAACTATGCGAGTTGTCATTGCACCGCAAGCATTAAAAGGCAGCCTCACAGCAGAGGAGGTGGGACAAGCGATTGCATTGGGAGTACGCGCCGTTTATCCAGACGCACATATTGATGTGATACCTGTTGCCGATGGTGGTGAGGGAACGGTGCAGGCGTTGGTCGATGCAACGGGTGGACAACTTGTGTGGCAAACTGTGACAGGTCCTTTAGGGACGCCTGTTTCAGCTTTCTTTGGTTTGTTGGGAGACGGACGAACGGCCGCAATCGAGATGGCAGCAAGTTCCGGCTTGCCATTGGTGCCACATGCTCACCGCAATCCTCGCATCACCACAACATATGGTGTAGGCGAACTTCTGTTGGCGGCAGTTGAGCGCGGCTGTCGTCATTTTATCGTTGGCATTGGTGGGAGCGCGACAAACGATGGTGGTGCAGGGATGGCACAAGCATTAGGTGCATCGCTTCTCACAGAGCAAGGGACCGAGATTGAACGTGGTGGGTCCGCCTTGGCAACTCTTTCACATATCTCGATGAAGGAACTGGACTCCCGTTTACAAGCATGCACTATCGAAGTTGCTTGCGATGTAACTAACCCTCTTTGTGGACCAACAGGTGCATCAGCCGTGTACGGTCCCCAAAAGGAGCAACTCCCGACATGGTGAAAGAGCTTGATGCGGCGTTAGATCACTATGCATATATCCTTGAGCAAGACTTGGGTCAATCCGTTCGCGATATTCCTGGTGCAGGTGCTGCGGGTGGACTTGGAGCCGGACTGATCGCATTCCTCCATGCAACACTACGACCAGGAGCACAACTCGTCTTAGAAGCAGTCAACCTCGAACACTATGTGCAAAGTGCGGACCTGGTGATTACAGCCGAGGGACAAATAGATGAACAGACAGCATACGGCAAAAGCGTTGGTGCTGTAGCAATTCTTGCTAAACGCTACGGTCTACCAGTACTAGCTCTGGCTGGTGGACTTGGTAACGGCTACCAAAAGGTCTACGAACTGGGCGTTGATAGTATGGCGGTATTGCCTTCTGGTCCTATGACGTTGCCTCACGCGATGGAACATGCGGCGACGTTGACGACCGATGCAACGGAGCGGATGCTACGAGTGTTGCGCTTAACGGTGAAAACGTAAATCCTACACCATTCCCTTTTGCATAGGTGACTCTCTTTCTAGGGTGTGCTATACTTTGAGTATAGTTTTTCATATCATGGAAAGTGAGGGTATATGCAGGAAGGGTCTAGTGAAAAAACAGACACCATAGTCATGAACGGGGTACAGTCCATCGAACGTGCCCTTGACTTATTGGAGTGCCTTGCGCGTAGTTCGGGTTGGATGGGAATTAGTGAATTAAGTATTGCTACAAGTCTTCCTGTCGCTACCATCCATAGACTACTAAAAACACTTATGGCTCGCAACTATATTATACGTGATAGTCGCACGCGTCACTACGCGCTTGGTCCAGCCTTCAACTTACTAGTCAATAGTACAGCACAAACACCTGATTGGAATGAACTTGCGACACCCTTTTTGCAAGAGCTTGTCGAGATCAGTGGCGAAACGGCAAATATGGCGGTTATGGAACGCGATAAAGCTGTGTATGTCGCTCAAGCGCAGCCGACACGCATGGTACGTATGTTTACCGAACTCGGCAACAGAGTTCCCTTGCACAACACAGGATGCGGCAAAGTGTTGTTAGCGTTTCAGCCAGAAAGCGTCACAAACACCATTATCGCAAGTACAGGATTGACAGCGTATACAGAGAAAACCATTACTAATCCCAATCAACTGCGTCAAGAACTAGCTTCCATTCGTGAGAACGGCTACGCCTTCGATAATGGCGAACAAGAAGAGGGTGTGCGTTGCGTCTCTGTCCCTGTCTATGGAGTAGGGGAAAGGGTAGTAGCAGCAATCAGCATTTCTGGCCCTGCGAGCAGACTCGATGAGACAAGAACAATAGCACTGGTTCCTCATCTCAAACGTGTTAGTAATGAGCTATCCACCTCACTAGAGAATGCTCGAAGTTAAGGAAAGATGGATAGCAAAGAAAGTGTGTAGGTCGGTTTCTCTCCGACCTCAAAAGATTTTCATGACCAATTCTTTCTTCCCAAAGGACGCCATTAAACTACGGCGTCAGCACAGTCATCTGAAAAGCACTCCCGTGATCGTGTGCATACTGAATTGCTGAATTTACCTCTTCGAGGGGAAAAGCACGGGTTGATAACGCGTCGAGACGGAGCAGGCCAGCGCGAATTAATCCTGCGAGCAACGAGGGGGCGTGTGGTGGATACATATATTGACCGCGTATTGTGATGTTATTATGCATGACATACGCGTAAGGAATCTCTATATCAGCATTGACACCTCCCATCAAAACGGCTGTTCCGTTTGGACGCACCGCCAGAATGCCGCGACGAGTTGGCAGGGTATCACGAGTTTGCCCTAAAATGTCGAGTAGGCAGTCAATTGGACCTTCGGCAGCCTGTGCAATGCGTTCCCTATTGCTTGCTTCATCGTCGGAGAGGAGAACGGGACGGACGCGTTCACCTAATTGATTCACCAGCGCATCAAGACGGTCCTTATTCCTTCCAGGTGCAACCACTCGTTCCACGCCCATCGCTAGAGCAACCGCCACTCCTGCGCCGCCAAGGGAGCCAGTGGCTCCATTCACCATCACAATCTGTCCCGGCTGGACATTTCCTGCTAGTAGTCCACCGTAAGGAATGAGCAAGCCAACTAACCAGGACAGCTTCGCCGGGTCCATGTCATCCATATGGTCGAGTGGAGCGGCATTCTCAAGAGGAAGGAGCATCTTCTCAGCAAACGGACCATTGCGAAAGTGAGTCTGGAGTTTCTGTGGCCCCCCTTCTCGGGCTATCCATCCTTGCAGCATACTATTCGCAGGGGAAGTGCTGTCATCACGCGGTCGAACCATAGGATCACAAAAAACAAGCTGACCGGGTTTCAGTCGAGTGGTATCGGGTCCAATTTTTTCCACCACTCCAATAGCTCCACAACCGGGAGCAAGAGGAAGGAGCAGAGGATAGGGTCTCTCTCCACGAAAGACTTCCTGTGCATACCAACCAATAGGGGCGGCCAGCACACGGGCAAGTACTTCACCCGCGCCTGGAACGGGTTCAGGAATATCTTCAAGAACAAGAGGCTGACCGCGTTCTTTCAGAATTGCGGCTTTCATACAAAGTTTCCTTTCACAGTTGTATCTGGGTATGGTAGTATAATGCCATACAATTGAAAGCTATACCAGAGTGCGCTGATACTAGTAGTAGCACTACCAGGAAAAGGAAAACTGCATGACTTCTGACGAACAGCACTCTGAATTGGCACACTTCTTGCGGACTCGGAGAAGTCACTTATCGCCAACAGACGTAGGATTGCCATGCACAGCGCGCCGCAAAACGGCAGGATTGCGACGAGAGGAAGTAGCCCAACTTGCGGATGTTAGCATCACCTGGTATACCTGGTTGGAACAGGGACGAGACATCACAGTTTCCATCCAGGTACTTGAGAGTCTGGCATACGCCTTAAAGCTAACTCATGCTGAAAAAGCCCACCTTTTTCTTCTTGCTGGGCAAGCACCTCCTATGCATACAGTACCACAACAAGAGCACGTCAGCCCCTTTCTCTCTCACCTCCTTGAGCACATGGGAACCAGTCCCGCGTACATTACTGGCAGAAGATGGGATGTGTTGGCTTGGAATTATTCGGCTAGCCAAGTGATCGCAAGCTTCGCAACCATACCGGTAGAAGAACGCAATATTGTGCGGTTCGTCTTTACTGATAGTGAGTATCGTCGCCGTTGCGTGGATTGGGAAGGCGTTGCACAACGCGTCCTGGCACAGTTCCGTGCTAGTAGCAGCCAGTACCACAACGATACACAATTTGGAACATTGATTACAGAGCTTCAGCAACGGAGTCCAGAATTTGCGTACTGGTGGTCGCGGCATGAAGTGCAAGGACGACAGGATGGGAGGAAAGAACTTATTCACCCACAAGTAGGTTCACTCGTTTTTGAACACAGTACATTTCAAATTGATGGCTCACCAGGGCTGAAAATGGTGGTCTATCTCCCTGCATGTGAGGAGACAGCCAGGAAGCTCGAACAGCTCTCTCTTTCCTGGCGCATTACTCCTAAGGTTTTTCTACGCCCAGAGTAGGGGATTTTATGAAGATAGGTATTCTTGGTGGTGGCCCAGCAGGATTGTACTTTGCCTTGCCCATGAAGAAACTAAATTCTGCTCATCGAGTGATTGTCATAGAGCAAAATCAAGCAGGAGCAACCTATGGATGGGGCGTTGTCTTCTCAGACCGTGTGCTCTCGTATCTAAAAGAGAGCGATCCTAAATCGTATACTGATGTCGAGGCGCAGTTACGCATGTGGAATGATTTGACCATTGTACAAAAAGGGATACAGGTGCGTATTGATGAGAGTGCTTATGCAGGAATTGCACGGCTTACCCTGTTACGTATTCTATAAGAGCACTGTCGGCAACACGGAGTCGAACTACATTTCGAGACACGGCTTTCTGACCTTTCCTCGTTTGTAGACTACGATCTACTCGTAGGAGCTGACGGAGTGAATAGTATGGTTCGACAGCAGTATGCCAACTTCTTCCAACCAACCCTCGACTTCCTCGCTCTCGAACAGCTATATCTGGTATGGGACGCATCAACTCTTTGAAACCCTCTCGCTGATCTTCCGCACTTATCGGGGAGGTGCTTTTGTCGCCCATTGCTATCCCTACAGCGAGAAGACAAGCACCTTCATTGTAAAATGTGATGCTCAGACGTGGAAGCAAGCAGGTTTTGAGTATATGTCTGATGCAGAAAGCCGTGCCTACTGTGAACAGGTCTTCAAGAACGATTTTGGTGGACACCCTCTGCTCCCAAATAAACCCGCATGGCTCACATTCAAAGTCGTGACAAATCAGAACTGGAGTTATCGCAATATCGTCTTACTTGGAGATGCCCTACGCACAGTTCACTTTTCTATCGGCTCTGGAACACATATGGCTCTTGAGGATGCCATTGCTCTTTACCAAGCGGTGGCAACGACTGCGAACATTCCCGACGCGCTCCTAGCATTTGAGCACGCTCGCAAGCCAGGAATGGAAAAGTTGTTGAGCATCGCGGAGCAGAGCTATACCTGGTACGAAACCTTCCATGAGAAAATGGACCTTGACGCACTTCCACTCGCACATAGTTATATGACGCGTGGTGGGCGCATTGATGGCGCGATATTGAGACGAAAGGCACCACGTTTTATGACTGAATACGAGGCGTATCGCGCTGTTATTGACACTACTCCTCACTAACCACAAAGAAAGAATGAACTATTCATGATTGAAGACACCACAGTAAAACACGTCAAACAAGAAACAGACATTCATACCGATGTCCTTAAGGGACAAGCCGACACGAGCAAGCTGTATGACGACATGAAGGAGAATTTCCTTACACCACTTTGGCGCATAGAGGAATCAATCATGCCACTTCAACCAAAGCCGAAGACCGTCCCGTGGCTGTGGAAATGGCAGACACTGCACGATATCGTCGAGCGATCTGGCAAACTCGTTCCCATAGAGCGTGGCGGGGACCGTCGAGCAACCGCTCTTAGTAACCCAGGGCTTGGTGGTCAACCCTTTGCAACGCCGACATTGTGGGCTGCTGTGTAACAGCTCAATGGGTACGAGGTTGCGCCCGCTCACCACCACACATCTCAGGCCATCCGCTTCATCATTAACGGCAGTGACTCCTGGAGTACTGTGGCGAGAGATAGAGTTTTTCTGGAACAGGGCGATCTCGTCCTGACACCACCCTGGCTCTGGCACGATCATGGAAGTGCCTCGGATGAAGCTGCGATCTGGATGGATTGTCTGGACATTCCATTGAATAACTATCTGGATGCCAGCTTTTTTGAACCATACAGCGGTGATGCTCAGGAAGCTGTTCAGAAACCAAATGGAACCGTGTTGAAATATGGTGTTGGACAAATGCGACCTGCCTGGGAGAAAAGAGTGATCGAGCAGCCACCGATGTTCACCTATAAGTGGAGTGATACCAAGCGAGTACTTAACAACTTAGCTCAGGTTGATGCTAGCCCGTTCGATGATGTAGCGTTGGAATATATTAATCCGCATACTGGTGGACCAGTAGCGCAGTCGTTCTCATGCTGAATTCAACTACTGCGACCTGACATACATAGCCCACAGGTAGTACGATCTATCATGTCTTTGAAGGCAAAGGCGAGACCATCATTGATGGTGTGCGCTTCTCCTGGGAGCAAGGCAACATGTTTGTCATTCCTAGTTGGGCTGTTCATGAACATATCAACACTTCAGTGGAGCAACAAGCCATACTTTTCTTTCTGCACGACACGCTCCTCTTGCAAGCAGTGAACAAACATCGAGAGCAAGCCTACACAGAAAACGGCGGTCATCAAATAGTAAAAAGTACCTTCACTTCATTAGGAACACAGGAATAGATGATAAGATGTAGTATCTCCACGCTCAGGTTTGAGCATGGAGATACTACACATGTTACGCAATTTCTAAACACCTATTGAGCTGTTCAATATGGTTTGTGGAATGGTCTGTGACAAAATCTTATAAATTAGGCAGGTGTCTGTTCCCCAATTTTGAGTGATAACCTTTTCGTCCAAGATCATTATCCTTCGGGGTGCTTAACACTTCATCCAAATATGTATAGCCTCTTGCAAGAACAGCACGCGTAGCCTCCAATGAATCATGCTTGTGTACCTCGATAGCATGAATGCGAGGTTCATCTTCTTTCGTGCGCCCGAAGTTTTGTCCTGGCTGTGCGATTTCGTCGCCCCAGTAGGGCATGAATTCGATAAGTAGATCAGCGGTCAGATATCTTTTCCTTCCTCTGTGAGAGGAGAAGGGTGCCGTGTAGTCATCATTTGAACAAGTCTTTGAGCACCTTGACGAAGGAGCACCCATATTCCCTCAGGGGCAATTCGTATCATGACGATCAGCAACAGACCAATCACAAGCGTACTCCAACTACCATAGCTCTGTAGTTGCTGTTGAAGGGTGAAGATTACCACTGCACCGATAAGTGGTCCTGTCGTCGTTGCCAGCCCACCAAGAACCGACATAATAATCATGTTGACCGTCCAGTTCAGACCGAACGCTGAATTAGGCTCAATACTGATATTTTGAAGGGCGATTAACGCTCCTGCTAAGCCAACAAAGAATGCACTTACGGTAAACGCGATCATCTTCACTTGAAAACTATTTACCCCAAGCTCAGCTGCAGCATCCTCATCATCGCGCACAGCCATAAGCCGAAGTCCAAAAGGGCTGCGTATGAGCACGACGAGGCAGACGATGGTGAGCACCAGCACACCTAAGGCTGCATAGTACAGTGTGGTGTAGTCAAGCGATACGCTGGCAGGCAAACTCAGTTCCTGGGTCCCCCCTGTGTAGGACCAGTTGGTCATCCAGGAGAGACCAGCCAGTGCAATACCTAGTGTGCCAACAGAAAAGTAGGCAGAGCGGAGTCGCAACAATAGGAGTCCACTAAGTGCTGCGATAAGCACGGCTAGCACACCACTCAGAAGAACCGCCTGGTATAGTGGAATGCCAGTATGCACAAGCAATACTGCGATGGTATACGAGCCAGCCCCTACAAAGATCGCATGACCCAGGGAAAACTGCCCTCCATAGCCTCCTATTAGGTTCCAGGCCAGTGCCAGAATCATGAAGTCGAAGAGCGTAAACCCAAGCGACAACGTATAGAGGTTGAGATAGCTTGGTCCTGCAACGAGTACAGCCAGCACGACTAGAATGGCTCCTAGTTGGAGCCAATAGCGAAAGCGTTCGCTGAACATTGGCAGCGGACTCCACCCTTGACGCGTCCGCTGCGGTTGCTCCTCCAAAGAGGGCTGGCGATTAGAAATACTCATCTCGCCGCAATCTCCTTCTTGCCAAATATTCCCTGTGGACGAACTACTAGGATAAGCACAAGGAATGAGAAGACGATGAGATCGCGATACTGTGGACCCACCTGACTGGCAACAACTTCTTCAAGAATGCCAATTAGGATGCCTCCAAAGAACGATCCCCACAACGATCCCAGACCTCCAAGCACAACGACTGTGAAACTGCGTAAGAGCCACCCCGTTCCAGTCGTTGGTGTAAAGCCGTAAGACAACCCGATCAGTGTTCCTCCAACCGCTGAGATCGCAGCGGCCAAGCCAAAGGTTACTGCATAGACGTGGGGAACATTGATCCCTACCGATGCAGCAGCCAAAGGGTCCTCAGCAGCAGCCCGAAGCGACTTCCCAAAGGGAAGTCGCTTCAGTACCAAGTACATGCCAGCCACCAGTAAAAGCCCTATAAAGAAAGCGATCACATAGACTGTACGCACTTCGTCACCCAGGATATTCACACCAGTGAGGGTGTAAGTGGCATTGAGAGATTTGGGATTGCTCCCAAAGAACAGAACAAAGGCGGTCTGAGCGACGAGCGAAATGCCGAAGGTCGCAACCAGTGGTGCCTCTTGTCCTAAACCCATCAGTGGACTCAAAACGAAGCGTTGAATGGGATAAGCCAGCGCAAACATGATCGGTGCCACGACAAGCAGTGAGATTAGAGGATCAAGCCTCAATCCTGTACTTAGCACATAGGCTAGATAGCATCCACCAATGAGGAGTTCCCCATGTGCAAGATTCACCAGCCGCATGACCCCAAATACCAGCGTCAAACCCAAGGCGGTACTGGCGTACAGACCACCAAGGAAGAGACCATCGATGAGATGCTGTAGCAACATACGTGTATTGCTCCTTTCCCTATGATATCATCCGAGACCTGGTATGGGAGATTCGAGAGTAGCCGCCCCCTGAGTCGCTGGATATACACGCACCATGTTCGTCCCCTGCCATTGATCCATTCCTACAATGAGAGGTGCCGCATGGTTGGCTCCGAACTGAATATGACCCACAGAATAGGTTTTATTGATCTTCCCAAGTGCCGTGTTAATCGCATTAGGATCAAGCGATTGCGCCTGCGATATGGCGTCAAAGAGTACGCGTGCCGCCGAGTTCATTGCGATAATGGTTGAGATGTCGATTGTGGTTCCGTTCTTACCATAAGCAGAGACAAACGAGCTTGCATCGGGAAGTCCTGCCGAAGGAGACCACCAATCAACAGTCATTGTTCCCTCTGCGACAGGCCCAAGAATCTGTCGCCACGCACTAGTAGCGGCACATTTCTCGCAGAACGCTGTCTTAGGCTGATAGTTGAGAGACTTCATCTGTTTCCAAAGCCCTGCCGCATCGGGTGGAACCATTTGCGCGATCAATACATCAGCATGAGCAGCCTTAGCCGCCTCGATCTGGCTAGAGAAGTTGGTCGTTCCAACCGGAAATTGTGCATGGTAGGCAATCTGGTATCCAAGCTGGGGGGCTTTTTGCTCCCATAGTTTGCCCATTGTAATGCCGTCCTCTTCGGTATCTGTAAAGAGGGCGACTCGTTTGTTCGTCTTGACGAGATCTGAGGTTTGGAACTGTAAGTTAGTCATTTGATTTTCATCAAAAAACATATCCCAAGCATACTTCCATCCACCAGGTCGTCCACTTAACCATGCCTGTATGGGGGTTAGTGACTGGACGACTGGATGTTTTAACTGCTCACCAATATTCGAGATAGGAATATCTAGTGGTGGAGTAAATGCTCCAAGCAGGGCAACTGCGTTATTCTTTAGTAAAAGGGTACGTGCCTGCTGACTGGCGAGGTTAGGGTCAGATTGGTTATCGAGAATGACGAGTTGCACCTTATCCTTTGTCCCCCCAATAGAAATTCCACCACTCGCATTAATATCGTTGACGGCCTTCATATACCCCGTTTGAATGAGTGGTCCAAAAGACCCTAATGGACCGGTCAAGGGAAGCGATGCTCCGATTACAATCGTTTGCGTCCCTCCAGATGTCGCTCCTCCACATGCTGTCAAGCTCATTATGAACATAACTGCGATTAGGATAGCCGATACTGTTCTGTAGGCGGTAGTACGCATACGGTTTCCTCCTTGAAATAGTCGCAATGTTACTCTTCAGATTGACGTGAACGATTTGTTGTATCTCCAAAATAAGCCCGATGAAGCGTCTCGTCATGCTCTAGTTCAGCAGGCGTTCCACTGAATGAGATATGACCACGTTCGAGGATATACACTCGATCCGCGATTGAGAGCGAACGATGGATATTTTGCTCGATCAAGACGATACTAACTCCCCAAAGGAGAATCTGGGGGAGGGCAGCAAACAACTGGTCAACAATCTGAGGTGCAAGACCCAACGAAAGTTCATCGAGTAGCAACACCTTCGGCTCTGCTACTAATGCTCTTGCAATCGCTACCATCTGCTGTTGACCACCAGACAGCTTTCCAGCAAGAGTTCCGGCACGCTCTTTCAATGTGGGAAAGAGTTTATAAATCTTGGTCATACGGTCTACTAATGGAATAGGGGAGTGAGATGCATAGGTCGCACCCAATTCAATGTTCTCACGTACAGTCAACTCCTTGAACAATCGTCGTCCTTCATGGCAAAGAGCGATCCCGAGTCGGGCACGACGATATGCCGGATATTTGGTGATCTCTACATCGTTGAACAGGATTCTTCCGCCACTAGTTGGCACAAGGCCACAGATAGCTTGTGTGAGAGTGGTCTTCCCAGCACCGTTAGCTCCAAGAACAGCCACGATTTCCCCTGCGCGGACCTCGAAATCGACAGCAAGCAGTGCTCGGAGTTTGCCATAATTCACGTTTACCTGCGCTAAGTGCAGAAGGGGAGGAGTGTTCACCTCCTGTTGAAGAGAGGGCACATCTCTTTGTCTCGCTACTGGCTCAGCCTGAGCCGTTCCAAAGTAAACAGCAATTACCTCAGGATGCTCAGAAATCTCTTTGGGAGTCCCTTCAGCGATCTTGAGTCCCCACTCCAGAACCATCACCCGCTCCGCCAGCTGCTGGATGACGGCCTGGACATGCTCGACCAGTACAATTGTCACCCCACTCGCTTGCACCGAGGCAATAAGGTGAGTAATCACATCAATCTCAGGACCTACCAGACCCGCAGCCACTTCATCTAAAAGCAATAGACGTGGACGCAGTGCAAGGGCACGTGCGACCTCAAGCCGTTTTAGATCAAGTAGTGTGAGGGTAGCAGCCAGTTGAGAGACTTTGTCTTGCAGGCCGCAAGTCTCAAGAATCTCTCGTGTATGAAGGTGAGACTCTGTTCTTCCACTTTGATGCGAATGAGCGGGCAACAGGACATTCTGCTGAACGGTCATATGTCTAAAAGGTCGTGGAATTTGATGGGCACGACCAATACCTAGGCGAGCAATAACATGTGGAGGCAGACGTTCGAGCGGCTGCCCCTCAAAAAGGATTTCGCCAGCACTAGGATGCTGTGCCCCAGAAATCAGGCTTAAGAGAGTACTCTTTCCAGCACCATTTGGGCCGATTACGCCAAAGAGTTCCCCTTGTCGAACCTCACAGCTCACGTCATTAAGAGCTTTCACTCCTCCAAATTGCTTGGAGACATGATGCAATACAAGTAGAGGGCGATCCCTCGTCAACCCGCCTTGTTCCCTGGGTGCAACGGTCATTGTCGTCACCACCTTTGTAAAACGCGCGTGCTAAAGGCACAGAACGTCAATATACTTTATGAGCCATGAGCTATACTAATGGAGCTAATGCGATGGTATGTAAGAGCTTCTGTTACTTTCTCCCTGTTGTAGAGACCATCATGAGTTGCTCCTGCAAGTCCGCCACCAGATTGGACACCTCCTCCACTCGGTTCGCCGCACCAAAGATGTAGAAGTCTGGCCGCACGAGGACTGCCTCACAGACATTCTCCTCGAACCACTTGCTGTAGTACCCTTCAAGGTCAACGAAAGCATCACTATCCACCGTCTCGCCTTGGGCAAGATGTAGGACGTGCCCACCAATGGAATAGAGAAACTCCCTTTGGCCTTCTTTGAGCACTCGTGCCAGGTCCCCTCGCGTCAGAAGAAAGAAGCCTTGCCCGATCACGTCGTCAAAAAGTCCACTCTTACCTTTATACGTGACGCGCCCCTGGACGAAGAGCACGCCTGAGTGTGAGTCGTCTGTATGTAAGATGCCTGGTCCAAGATTATGAGGTGGAGGTGGGATCGGCGGAGGAGTAGTTTGGTCTTCCGTCGAACTAATCATACGCTTATCACGCTCAGCGGCTACTTGCGGGTCCGCGATGCAGATAATGCTGCCCAATTCAACGGAGAAGTCGATGTACTGCCGGACATTGAAGAGCCGCTCGGACTCATACGTGTCCAGGAGGGCATCAGACGCCTTTCCCGAAAGAACAAGGTCCAGTTTCCAAGCAAGATTGATGGCGTCACGCAATCCCGAACACATACCCTGGCCGGCGAAGGGTGGCATGAGGTGGGCTGCATCACCTGCAAGCAGCAACCGTCCCTGCCTCCATGAGTCTGCCCAGCGAGCGGCAAACTGATAGACAACATGTCGCTCAAGTGTGGCATTCTCTGAGGTTATTCCCCACGGCGCGAGCAGCCGCCAGGCCGTTTCAGTAGTATTGAGTTCCTCAATGCTCTCTCCTGGCAGTCGCATGAACTCCCAGCGTCGGCGACCGGGGCCTCCAGACACAATCGTAGTCGGGCGTGTTGGGTCACACAGTTGCCAGTTCATCGGTGTCCAAGGTCGTTGCTCATAGGGAATGATATCCAGGATGAGCCAGTCAAAGGCGAACCCTAAATCCGTGACTGACGTACTCATATGTTGGCGCACAGTACTATTCGCCCCATCAGCACCAATAAGGTAGCGTGCTCGAACGGTTCTTATGGCCTCCTCAGGTATCCACTCGCCTGCTTGCCCAGCATGTCCCTGCTCTACCGTCAGTTCAACATGGTCGTCATGCTCCACAAAACGCTGGGCCTCCCAGCCCTGGTTCACTTGGACCGTTGGCAGTGACTTTGCTCTCATATCGAGCACTGCCTGGAGTTGCGGCTGGGCGAAAAAGTTGGCGACTGGCCAGCCTGAAGTTCCCCGTCCCGACCAATCAAGACGGAGCAGAGCCTCACCAGCCTTATTACGCCACTCATAGAAGTCTGGTACCGCCTCGGTAATCTTTAGCACCTGCTCGGTCACTCCGGCTGCCTGGAATATTCGTGCAATTTCGTCGTCGTAGTGTACAGCTCGTGGCAGGGCATAAATCTGCGGCCAGTGCTCGAAGACACCAACACGATATCCCTTCTGTCCCAGAAGGATTGCAGTCATCTGTCCCACTGGCCCATACCCAACGATCACAACATCGAGCATTTCGTCTCGCATCGTTGTACTCCTTGTCTTTTCCACTGCCAAAGAGGATGCCTCTCTAGCAGCCTGCGAATTCTTGCTCACTCAACCCTGAGCACAGCCAATACTATAATGGAGCACGCGGATCCCCAAGGGGCACACGCAAGTCTAGGGGGCCAGAAGGCTTGAACTCACCAGCGTAGGCACGCTTATGAAGTTCTGCAAATGATGCACCAGCCTTGTGTGCAGCAACTACTTGAGCGGGATCGATGGGTTTTCCAATGGGGTCAGAGGCAAATTGCGGCGAAGTACGCATCCACTCACTGGACTCGTCCCAGGTTCCAAAGTTGTCAACCTGCAATTCGACACTGTTCCCATCAGGATCGACATAGTAGAACGAGGTGGTCATACCATGATCCAGACAGGCATGTGGCTCAATGTTCAGGCCCTTCAAACGCTCGTAAGTATTCAGTAGGTCATCAATCGTGCCGTACTCGAAGGCACTATGATGAATACCTGTGTGCATAAGTTTATCAGGGTCCTCGCTCAACTGTGGCGAGGTGAGAAGCGCAAGACGATGATTGGCCTCGTCATTCGTGAGCCAAGCCCCACCTGGAAACTGGAAGGTGGACTTCATACTCAACACACTGCCGTACCAGTCAATCATTTCCTGCAGACGCTTGGTCTTCAAATTAATGTGGTGCAAAAGAGGTCCCTTGACGGATTTGACCTCAGATACTTCTGGCATACATCCTCTCCTTTGATGATGTTTGGATGAGACGCATCTGTCCGAGCAGACTCGCCTCCTTATCAGCTACTGCCCCTTCATAGGCTATCCCTGCACGCCAAACAGCATCCGAGTCACGAGTTCGATAACTCACAAACATCATGAGGAACGCTCCTTTCCATCCAGTAGCCTTTTCCTACGCTCGTTGTTTTCTTGAATAGTTTCCTACAGCTTTATCAGATCAAAACGCATTTTAATATTGTATATTATGCATAATGTTTAGTATATCTGTCAAGAGAAAGGGAATAAAGCAAACGAACCTGACGGAAGGCAAAGCATGTGGAGGCTGACAAGGATTGAGAAACTGAGCACTCTTGCACTCTATTGCCCATTACCATACAACGCTGATAAATCTGCTAAGAGCAGAATGTGGTTGAAAGTTCTGAGGAAGTCATAGAGAACTTCCTCTATCAGTACGAGTATTATCTGACCTGTTGCTCTTTCAACTCTTCTACGTGTGTTTGCTGGTCATTAGTAGTATGTTCCTGCTTCCCAACCTTGCGGCAGAGACGACTCAGGGTTTCCTGCTCATCTGGTGTCAAAATGCTCATTTCCTCTACAATAGCTTGAATATGCTGGGGCAGTATCCCCTCAATAGCATGTTGTCCTGCTTCAGTCAACGACACTGTAACAACACGACGATCTCTTTCGTTGCGCTCACGCCTCACTAATCCTCGCCGTTCGAGATTATCGACGACGGTCGTCATATTGCCTTCACTTTTAAGAATTTTCTCTGCGATCTGCCCCAGGGGCAGTGGACCGAGGTGAAAAAGAATGTCAAGCACTCCATATTGACTAAAGGTCAAACCAGCGGAGGCAAGGTGCCTTGTTGCTCGTCCTGCGGCCGCATCAGCTGATCTCTGCAATTTAATGTAGGCATCGATGGCACGTATCTCATCGCGCGTCCCTTTATAATGTGTTCCCATATTTCCTTTCGTATATGACTATCTGATGTTAAAGCAAAGTATAATGTAAACAGTTTCACTATGCAAGCTTTACTTGTTTCACGACGAACCATACTCATCCTGATAAAGTACTTATAAACAATAAATTACTTATCCGTAATATTGACAATCGAAAATTTCTATGTTAAAGTATTTTATACAAGATATTTATAATTCGTCAAGACGCTAAAGCGTCATGCAGAAGAAAGAAGTCTTTGAAAGAGAAACAGCGTGAGAGTAATTGACCTTCACTGCCATCCAAACACAAAGGCATGGTTTCAAGCAATTCAGCCCTATGCTGATGCACTTCGTGAGTATTGGCATCGTCCGTGGGAGCCAAAGACTGAAGACGAAGTGATTCAAGAGGTGCGTGCGGCAGGTGCTCAGGTGCTCCTTGTGGCTTTTGACACGGAGACGGTCAGCGGCCTTCCTCCTTGCTCTAATGACTACGTGGCGAAATTCCGCGACGATTATCCAGACACGGTGCTTCAGGCGTGGGGATCGGTCGATCCCTGGAAGGGTGAGATTGCAATTCGTGAGGCGGAAAGGGCGGTGAAAGAGTTAGAGGTGATAGGATTTCATTTCCATCCAATCATGGGCGATTTCTCTGTAGGCGACCGTCAGTTTTACCCCCTTTGGGAGAAGATGGTTGAACTCAACGTTCCGATTATGGTAGACACGGGCACAACTGGCCTAGGGGCTGGACTGCCTGGTGGAATGGGAAGACATTTGAAGCAAGCCAATCCCTACCCTGCGCTCGATGATCTGGCGGCCGACTTTCCTACGCTGAAGATCATCGCCTCACATCCAGCCTGGCCGTGGACCGATCAAATGATTATGATCGCGCTGCATAAGGGCAACGTCTTCTGGGAACTGTCAGGCTGGGGACCAGAATATTTTCCTGAGTCACTTAAACATGATATCAGTCGGCGTCTTCAGGATAAAATCATGTTTGGAAGTGATTATCCAAGTTTGACACATAACCGAGCACTTGCAGGATGGGAGTCTCTTGGCTACTCAGATACGATCCTGGAAAAAGTATTTTATAAGAATGCACAACGTATTCTAGGCTTACCATAATGTGTTCTTGATCCCCCTATTCAGAGAAGAATACAGTGTATTGTTACACCATTCTATTCGGTCACAGGCCGGAAGGAGAATACAATGCTGGGTGATATTGGAATGATGCTCCACACTGGCGATCTGTCTGTAGATGAGATTGTGCGGCTCGCTAAGACTGTTGAGTCTCTTGGTTATGAAGGCTTCTGGCTCACTGAAGAATCGGGCAAAGAAGCCTTTGCTATTTTGGGTGTGCTTGCACGAGAGACGGAACGTATCAATCTTGGCACCAGTATCGTCAATTTCTATTCTCGCTCACCAATGTTGCTTGCGATGGGCGCGAGTACTATCTATCGTATGAGCAACGGACGTTTTAAGCATTTTGGCCTTGGCAGCGGTGGCATAGGCTTTATGGAGCAGGGACACGGCATCAAAATGGAACGTCCTCTTGCACGCGCCAAAGAAGTCCTTGATATTGTACGAGGCTACCTGACGAGTGAGCGGTTTTCGTATGAGGGTCAGTGGTTCAATCCCAAAAACTTCCATCTGCGCGAGGGACCACTCCCCGAACCCATGCCGCTCTATCTCTCTGCGCTAGGACCAAAGATGGTGGGTCTCGCGGCACGTATGGCAGATGGGTTAATCTCGAACTGGCTGACCGAAGAGTCCTATGCAATGTATTATGCCATCATCAAAAAAGAGGCTGAGTCGGTTGGACGCGATCCTAAGAGTGTCAAAATCTTAAGTTTGACCATGATCGCGGGCGAAGATGATGCGAGCGTGGACGCCATGCGCCGGGGTCTCGCCTTCTATTTTGCTTCTCCCCACTATCATCCCATCGCTGAAGTTTCCGGTTATGGAAAAGAAGCGAAAGAGATTCAAGCGGTTTGGCAGACGCGCGATTATGCTGCAGCTAGTCGTCTTGTGACAGATGCCATTGTGGAGAAGTTCGCAGTGATGGGTTCACCGGAGCAACGCGCAAAGAAACTGCGTTGGATGATGGATTTAGGTGTCTATCCCATCATGTACCCTGTCATGCGGCATGGTCATACTGTCGAGGACCACTTCTTGGTAGCCGAACTCACGGCTAAGTACCTGAGTCAGCCAAGGACCCAGACAACAACGTCTGAGAGCCAGCAGAGCGGAAAAGAGGTTTCAGCATGACCACACTAGAGGGTGTTATCCCATTTCCGCCTGAGTTCGCCGCTCGCTACCGAGAAAAGGGCTACTGGGAAGACACTACAATGGGACATTTTTTCGATGAGTGCATGTCTCAGTATTCAGAACGAGTCGCGTTTCTCTCAGGTAGTGAGCATGTCACGTATCGTCAACTGGCCCAAAACGTGGAACGTTTAGCCCTGCACTTACTCAAGTTTGGGGTGCAACCACTGGACCGCTTTGTGATGCAACTGCCCAATAGTCCTGAATTTGTGTACCTCTACTTCGCCTTGCAGAAGGTCGGGGCAATTCCAGTAATGGCGATGTCCTCTCATCGCTATAGTGAAATTCACCAGTTTGTCGAGTTGAGCCAGGCAGTTGGGTATGCTATTCCTGACCGTATAGGCGACTTTCCCTTTGCAGATTTGGCAGAGCGCATTCGTAGTGAACATCCTTCTCTCCATTGGATTTTCGTCGTAGGCTCTGCATCTTTTCCAGGCTCCATTTCCCTTACAAATCTCTTACAGACGGAAAGTGGTCTTGCGCCAGAGCGATTGGCCCAACGAGTGATTGACCCAACTGAACCCGCTCTATTCCAATTGTCTGGTGGAACGACAGGCATTCCAAAGCTTATTCCGCGCACACACAATGATTACATTTACAACACAAAGGCTGCTGTCGCAGTCAATGATATCAGACCCGATGATTCGTTCCTGGTCGTGTTACCAATGGCACACAATTTCCCACTCGCATGTCCGGGCATTCAAGGTTTTCTGTATCGGGGAGCGCGTTTCGTTATTGGCGATTCGACTCGACCAGACGACGTGTTCCCACTGATTGAGCGCGAACGTATCACTCATATCGAACTCGTTCCAGCCGTGCTTATTCGCTGGATCAACGATCCACATATACAAGATTATGACTTCTCCTCTCTCCGGGTGATCAATACAGGGGGACAAAAACTCCAGCCAGAGGTGAAACGACGAGCCGAGGAATTAGTCCCTTCCTGTAAGGTTCAGGAGGTATTCGGCATGGCTGAGGGACTGCTATGCTTTGTGCGGCTGGATGACTCTGACGAGATACGCCTGGAGACAGTGGGACGCCCTGTGTGCCCCGACGACGAGCTGAAACTACTGGATGAGCATGATAACGAAGTACCCATTGGTGAAATCGGTGAATTGCTGGTTCGTGGTCCCTATACCTTGCGCGGCTACTTCCGTGTTCCTGAGTACAATGCGCGAACCTTCACTTCCGATGGCTTCTACCGCTCTGGCGATTTGATGCGGCTTCATTCCTCCGGTAACTACATCGTCGAGGGACGCAAGAAAGACCTCATCAATCGCGGAGGCGAGAAGATCAGTGCGGAGGAGATCGAAAATCTGATTCTCGCACATCAAGCCGTCCTGAACGCATCATGCGTTCCCATGCCTGATCCAGTGCTTGGAGAACGCACCTGTGCTTTTATCATCCTTCGACCACAAGCAACACTGACACTTAAAGAACTCACAAATTTTTTGTTAGAGAAAGGTATCGCCAAGTTCAAGCTCCCTGAGCGACTAGAAATCGTCGATGATTTCCCACTCTCAAAATTCGGCAAAGTCTCGAAGCATGTGCTTGTGAAGCAGATATCAGATATATTGAGCGAGGAAAAGCAGGCGAAGGAACTTGCGACATGAGTAACCGAGCAAGAAAACAAGAAACTAGCAGAGTGAAACTGCGGCGGTAAAGTATTGAACTAGTTAACCTTCCTTAAAGAAAGCTTTATAAACAAAATACGATGCCTGATGAGGTTTGATGAGGTATGGTAATTGTGAGACCCCCTCAATGATCAGAGGAAAGGACATGACGACAATGCAGATCGCAAAACTTGGATACGCTGGCTTCAACACACCTGATGTAGAAGCTATGCTTGCATACTACACCAATGTTATAGGCTTGACTCTTGTGGAACGTGGTAGCGATGGGACGGCATATCTACGGAGTGTACTCGACCATCACACGATTGTCTTGTATCCCGCGAAAGAGCAAGGTCTCCGTCATATTGGCTTGCAACTTGGAGGCGGGCAAACACTTCAGGATGCCGCAACTCAGTTGCGCGCACAAGGCATCGCCGTTGAAACGCAATCGGACGTGCAACCAGGCATAGCTGAGCAACTCCAATTCGCAGACCCGGAGGGCACGGCTCTCCACCTCTACTCATCAATGGAACAAGTACACACCGCCTTTCCACAGACGGGCATTGTACCTGAAAAATTAGGCCATATTGCTCTTGGCGTTTCTGATGTTCAGAGCATTGCTGATTTTTATCAGAACGTCCTGGGTTTCCGTGTCTCGGACTGGATCGAGGATTTCTTTGTCTTCATGCGTTGTAGCCCCGATCACCACTCTATGAATTTCGTGCGGTCGAAGCATCAGAAGATGAACCACATTGCCTTTCAATTACAGGACTGGGCACATGTGCAACGTGCCTGTGACCACCTTTACACTCACCACATTCCGCTGCTCTGGGGGCCAGGTCGTCACGGCGCGGGACACAACATCTTTACCTATCACCTTGATCCTGATGGACAAAGAGTCGAACTGTTCACGGAGTTGGATATTCTGTTGAACGAAGACCTGGGATACTTTGAACCCCGACCGTGGCATGAAGAATTTCCACAAAAACCGAAGGTATGGAAAGCAGATCTCACTGCTGTCAACCATTGGGGTGCTATGCCACCGCATGAGTTTTTGGAGTAAGCACGTCCGATGCGGACAAATTCAAGGGAGTCATCCGTACCGCCTTGTCCATGACTTTGCGGAAGGGTATCTTAGGGAGAGAAATCATGTCTGAATCACAAGGGAAGGCCGACGAACTACAGGCTCGTATGCTTAAGAAACGTTTCTATGTCGTGCTGAACACGCCACTCAAACCAATGAGCGAACTCGCGACACTCCTTCCAGAGCATCTGGAGTATATGATTGGTTTAGAGAAAAAGGGCGTCTTGTTTGCTTCCGGCCCATTCCTCGCAAGCGAACAGGTAGCACCTGGAAGTGGGATGACTATTCTTCGCGCATCCTCACTGGAAGAGGCGAAAGCAACCGCCGAACAAGACCCCTTCGCCACATCTGGCATGCGTACCTTCGAGATACGAGAATGGCAACTCAATGAGGGCAGTTACACGCTCACGCTTCACTACTCAGACGGTAGCTATTCTCTTGAATAAGAGAGCAGATGCAACGTAGAGTGCCTTGCTTCACTGTTGATGCAAGGCAGGAGATAGGAAAATGAACAAGACGGTTGGTATCATTGGTTTAGGAAAAATGGGCTTGCCCATTGCTGCAAACCTCCTTGAACATGGTTTTACGGTGATTGGATATCGCCGCCATATGATCGACGATTTCATCACCATGGGAGGCACACCTGCACGTTCGAGTGAGGAGGTGGCTCGACAATGCGATGTCGTGATTACCTGTCTTCCAGATGAGAGCGCATTGCTCGAAACAGTTTCGGGCGAGCATGGACTTATTCATGGTGTACATCCAGGACTCACGGTAGTCGATATTGGTATGCTCTCGATACACGCTAAAGAGCAGGCACGCCGCTCGCTTGAGCAAGCAGGAGCACAGATGCTTGATTGCCCCATCAGTGGTATTCCACCACAGGTTCTTAGCAGAAAGACCGTGCTCTTTGCAAGTGGCGAAAAGTATCTTTTTGAACAATGCAAACCCGTGTTCGAGGGTTTTACCAGTACCATTTTTTACTTAGGCGACTTTGGTGCTGGAACCAAGATGAAATGCATTGCTAATCTCTTAGTGGGTGTTCATGTCCTTGCAGCAGCGGAAGCAATGGCACTCAGCACCAAAGCGGGACTCGATCCCGCAACTGTCATCCAAGTGATCAGTCCAAGCGTGGCAAGCTCGGCGCAGTTTGTAGCACGAGCACAGATGATGGTCACACACACTTATGAACCAGCGTTAAGCTCTCTTCATCAGATGAAAGAAAGTATCGGCGTCATCAGTGGGCTTGCATCTTCTGTGGATTGTCCGACACCTATGCTCGACAAAGCGGCACAGTATTATGAAAGTGCGGTCTCATCTGGGCTAGGAGACAAGGACGTTGCAGCTATGTACGCGTTTCTTGAGAGTACACGTGGGTCACGCCAGTGAGAAGAGGTTGCATCTCAACAAAAGTGGAGAACACATATGGGTAGTATAAAGTATCAATTAGGAACCGCCCTCGTTTCTGGTAAACAAAGTATTATTCTCGCTTCTCAAGAAAAGTTTTTTGATCTGCAGAGTCTCTTACAGGACGCAAAAACGCATACCTCTCTTTCTCTTGACGTGCGCGAACTTCCGGCTTCACTGCTTGAAATGGTAGAAGCGTGGCCTTATTGGAACGAGAAACTCACCAAGGTGGTAAATGTGGTCTTTGCCAACAGTGCTACAGAAGGGGTTTCCGGCTCGCTGTCTCAAGACGAATTGCACTGGCTCGCTCCATTGCTGTACCCTAGAAAACTGATTTGTATTGGGACGAACTATCAAGACCATATCGCCGAGATGGGGGTTACTCAGCGGCCCAAGTATCCCTATAGCTTTTTGAAACCTGCGACAACCACACTGATTGGGTCTAATACCGCTCTTCAACTTCCAGAGGAGGCAAAACAGGTCGATTGGGAGGCAGAATTAGCGGTGGTCATTGGTCAAAAAGCACGTCATGTACGTGGAGAGGACGCAATGGCATGTGTCGCAGGCTACAGTCTTCTCAATGATGTGTCTGCGCGCGATTGGATCGCGGAAGCACCTTCTTTGGGGATTGATTGGATCATGCAAAAAGCCTTTGATGGTTTTGCTCCGATGGGTCCGCTCATTACTCCTGCTGCCTTTGTCCCCGATCCTCAGCACCTGTCCATCACTCTGACCGTTAACGGACAGATCAAGCAAAACTCGACAACCGCGAACATGATCTTTTCTGTACGAGAAATTATCGAACACCTCTCCTCGATCATGACGTTGGAACCGGGCGATGTGATTGCGACGGGAACGCCAGCCGGTGTTGGACATGGAAAGAAGCCGCCGGAGTATCTGCGAGCAGGAGATACAATGGTCGTGGAAATCGAGAACCTTGGTCAACTGAAAACATCTTTGAGAGAAGAAGCACGAGATCGTTTAGGGAGAAACAAACGCTAAGAGCTATTTTTCGTATCTTGCTATCGGCTTTTCCGGTCCAGAAAAAGAAAAGGCAGGAAACATCTATGTGTAACGAAGACATGACGACTCATGGAGCGATAATACACTCCCAATCCAACAATACCACTGATGCCGAAACAGGAGAAAAGAGATCAAGAGGACACACGAAAGATGGACTCATCATACCACCTGGAGTTGGCAAAATTCTTAAGGTAGGTGGGGCAGAGTTCACCTTTAAAGTGACGGCTGAGCAGAAAGCGACGACTTCCAGCTTTGAGGTAATTATCCCGCCAGGATACGATGTGGGTGCTCATGTCCACGGTCATCAGGAGGAACTGTTCTACATTCTCGAGGGTGAACTTGACCTCCTTGCCTTTGAACCTCTTATAAGGACGGAGGGAAATTGGCGAGAATGGCAATCACGCACGGGCGCACGAGCATTCCACGGTGGTCCAGGAAGTATGATGTTTGTGCCTCCTGGCTGCCCTCACGCATTCGCGAATTCAGGAACGACTTCAGTTCGTATGCTCTTTCAAGCGGCTCCCGTAGGCCACGAGCAATACTTTGAGGAACTTGTTACCATATTGGCGAAAGGTGGACCGCCAGACCCCGAAGTAATCGCAGCATTGAGAAAACGCTACGATATCGAGCAACTGACGCCTCTCATTTTAGGGTAAAGCTCCTCACGCTGACACTCGCTTATAACACCTCTAGAGGTCTAGTGGTATAGACTTATTGACAAGTGAAGATGAATGGAATATAGTACAAGTGTTAACTCGTACAACTCTTGCGAGCATTTAGAGGAGTCAACTTGTGCCAGAAACCGTTCATTCAATACAGCAGACGCTCATGTTACAAGAAATTTATGAGCAACCAGTAGCCTTACGGCGCACACTCGACAGCGCAAAGAGTGCAGCGCAACAAGTTGCGTTGGAGGCAAAACGGCGCGGTGTAAAGATGGTACTGCTTGCAGCTCGTGGTACGTCCGATCACGCAGCTTTGTATGCACAGTATTTATTTCAATACTTGAATGGCATTCCTGTCGCGCTCGCTACGCCTTCGCTTTACACGCTCTATGGTGCTATGCTGCAATTGGAGCAGACGCTGGTAATTGGTATCTCGCAATCGGGCGAGTCGCCGGATATCGTGGAGGTGGTGGCGCAAGCTCGTATAGCAGGTGCGCTCACAGTTGGAGTGACCAACCAAGACGCTTCTCTGCTCGCAATCACTGCCGAATATACGCTTCTCTGTCACGCTGGTCCAGAACGAAGCATTGCAGCGACCAAGACATACACCACGACGTGTCTTGCGCTAGCTATGCTTTCTGCATTCATGGCAGGTGAAAAGGCACTACAGGAAAGCATCGAGTTTGTTCCAGACCTCGTTACCGATGCTCTCAAAAGCGAAACGCGCATCGCGCAGATTTCCACACGCTACATCTACGCTCGTGATTGTGTAGTACTAGGGCGCGCATTCCAATACAGTACAGCCCGCGAAACAGCACTTAAGTTGGAGGAGACGTGTTATGTTATCGCAACTCCGTTCTCTACCGCCGATTTTCGGCATGGACCCTCTGCACTAATCGAACGAGGCTTACCTGTTATTGTGTTTGCTCCTCCAGGGCGCACCAGTCCTGACTCACTTACTCTGTTGAAATGGCTACAAGAACGTGGAGCTGATACACTTGTGATCGCAGAAGAGGAACAGCTATTAGCACTCGCAACTGTACCGATAGGATTGACATTATCCCCTTTTACTGATGCAGTTGTAGAAAGAGCAAGTGCTGTACATGCAGGGAAAGACCCTAAAAAAATGATTGCCACCAGTATCGCCGAACTACTTGCGCCATTCGCATATATTGTCACAGGTCAACTTTTCGCTCAGCACCTTGCGCTACAAAAAGGTTTGAACCCCGATCAACCACGCAGTTTGTCGAAAATTACGCGCACTATGTAGGAAACGAGGAGGCGTTCCAGTGTCAAACAATCAAGCTATCGGCCTAGAACTTTTCTGGCAAGAGTCATTCAAGGTGCTTGAGCGTATTCGTCATACACAGGTTGAGGCAATTCGTGGCGCGGCTTTGCTGTGCGCTGATTGTATCGCGAAAAATGGCGTCATTCAAGCGTATGGAACAGGACACTCACGCGCTATAGCAATGGAGTTAGCAGGTCGCGCTGGTGGGCTGGTGCCAATCAATAAGATCGACCTTGAAGACCTTGCCCTCTATGCCAATTGGCCGCTTGCACGTGTGCGACAACTAGACATAGAACGTGACCTTGAGGCAGGTCAAGCCATCCTGAATTGCTATTCTATTGAGCCGCAGGATATGTTTCTCATCGCCTCAAATTCAGGAACAAACGCCGCCATCGTCGAGGTTGCGCTACAGGTGAAAGCGCATGGGCATCAGCTTGTTGCAATAACCTCGCTCACGCACTCACAACAGTCCCTATCACGTCATCCATCTGGCAAGAAGCTCTATGAACTTGCTGATGTGGTTATCGACAATTGTGGACCCTTTGGGGATGCTTTGCTTGATCTTCCACAACAAGGGAGCAAAGTTTGCTCTGTTTCCTCGCTTGCTGCTGTTCTAATCGCACAAATGCTCACCGCCGAAACAATTCAGCGTCTGATCGAACGAGGCATAGAGCCACCTGTTTTTGTCTCCTATAATGTTCCTGGTGGTATCGAGCAAGGTGAGCAATTACTCAAGCGGTATGCAGGACGTGTGAGGTAGAGCATTCGTTAGTTTTTCACTTTTACGACCTTCATGGGACGTTCTACACGCAATCTTGGGTCCGCAATTTCATCGATACCGAAGTTGATAAGTGAGAGACCCGCTCCAAGCACTGCGATACATACTCCAGGAGGTATAAACCACCACCAGAGGCCGCCGCCCAATGCACCAGCTTGCTGTGCCCAGTAAAGTATGCTACCCCAGCTAGGAATGGTGCCGTCACCAAGACCGAGAAATTCTAGCGCGGCCCATGTGAGAACAACATAAATTGTGGTACTTACAAAGCCTGCCACGACCAGACCAATCTCATTGGGAAAAATTTCAAAGAAAATGATGCGCCATGTGTATTCACCACTCGCACGTGCCGCTGCGACAAACTCACGACTTCGCATAGACAGCGTTTGTGAGCGTAGCACACGTGCCTGCCACGCCCAGTTTGTGAATATAATCACCAACGAAATCGTCAATGGACCTCGTGGGAAGTAGGCCGCAAGGACAATTGCTAACGGAAGCGCGGGCAGCACTAACGAAACATTGGTGAAGAGCGTGAGCACGTCATCGATCAACCCACCGAAGTAGCCACTTATCAAACCGACCACAATCGAGAGCAGTGTGACGAGTATACCCGTCCCCAGTCCCCAGAAGACGCTGGTCCGTGTTCCATATATCAATTGGCTGAAAATGTCCTCGCCCACAACTGTTGTTCCTAATAGATGCGATGACGAGGGTGGCGTAAGGAACAAATGAGATGTAGCATTTGGGCTAATCGTCATGAAGAATGGTCCGATCAGACCAACAATGATAAAGAAACTCAGAATCATGCTTCCTGCCGCCATTTTGCGATTGATAGCTATAGATTTCCAGGCAGCGCGTAGCACATCCAGAACGCGATTAGACATTGGCTCGTCGGAGGCAATAGCGATAGGGGTAATGCTCATTGTGCGTGGTCCTTCTTGCATAATTTAGAAACCTCTTTCCATGCGTACACGCGGATCAAGAAAGACGTACAAGAGGTCGGCCAAAAAGTTCGCCCCCAACACTGCTAACGTAATAATGAGGAAGATGCTCTGTACCATTGCGTAATCTTGCTGATTGACTGCTTGTAAGAGGGCGTACCCAATTCCTGGATAGGAGAAGACCATTTCGGTGAGCAACTGCCCACCAACAATCGCGCCAATCGCAATGGCAAAGCCTGTAACATTTGGCAATACCGCGTTACGAGCAGCATACCAAAACATGATGCGTCCTTCGGGTAGTCCCTTGGCCTTTGCCATCAGGACATAATCCTCAGACAAGGTGGTTATCATCGAGTTTCGCATCGTAAGCATCCAGCCCGCTAGCGAGGAAATAATCAACGTCAAGGCAGGCAAAAAGGCATGTTGAATGACGCTACTGATATAGTCAAACGTCCAGCCAGGATCAATATTGGCGGAATCATACCCACCCGACAAGGGGAACCAGCTTAACAAATAGGAAAAGACGTAGAGCGAAATCAGGGCGAGCCAGAAATAGGGAATGGCCGATAAAAAGTTCATTACAGGTGAGAGTATTGTATCAAGCAACGTCCCACGCTTCCATGCCACAAGGATACCAAGCAGACAGCCAATAGCGAAACTGAGGACAACGGCAACTCCACCTAGCATGACCGACCAACCGATGTCTTGCCCAATAATTTTAAGAACAGGTGTAGGGAAATACTGAATCGAGTTACCGAAATTGCCGTGGAGCAAGTTACCAAGATACTTGAAATATTGTACCCAAAGTGGATCATGGGTATCCAGACCGAACATCGCGGAAAGCGTCTGCCTCATCGCTGGTGTAACATAGCCTTTTGTGGACATCTTACCAACAATTGCCGCGACGGGATCGCCAGGAGCTAGACGCGGAATGAAAAAGTCTAGCGTGACAGCTATCCAAATGGCAAATACGTAAAATGCAACGCGACGCAGCATGTGACGCATACTATAACCCCTTCTGTCTAACAAAGCAGAAAGAGCCGCGAGGCTCCCCCTGCATCTTGTTAAAAATCAACACGTCTACACAGGTCGTAAGTGCAAGATGACCTGTTCATAATCGGGACCCGTATTGGGACTGCCGCTAGAGTATGGATTGCTCTGGTCAGGCCAGCCAGTAAAGTTCTTGGTGGAATACTCGTCGTAGTCCGCGCCAGTCCATAAGGGGATGAAGGGTTGGTTGTCAACGAATACCTTCTCAATGCCCTGAATCGCCTGCTTTTGTACTGCGACATCCGAGGTCGAGGCATACTGATTCAGATACTTATCAGTTGCGGCATCGTTCCAAGCCACAAAGTTAAACTTGCCCTGTCCAATCTGGTTGCTATTCAGGTATTGATTGTACAGGTAGTAAGGCGTTGGTCCACCAACCATACCACAGAACTGCAACTGATAGTCATACTTGCCATCAGTACGCAATGTATAGTAGTTGTCCTCACCAACAGTAACGTTCTTGATCTCGATACCAACTGCTTTAGCTTGATCGGCGATTAGTTTGGCTGCGGCATTCCAGTCGGAATAGGAGTCAACGCTTCTCAATGTGAGAGATAGTCGCTTACCATTCTTCTGATAGATACCGTCGTTTCCCTTGGTATAACCTGCGTCGGTCAAGTACTTTTGTGCCTTTGTTACGTCAGCGGTCGATGGTAGACTTCCATATTGCGTATCTAACCAATCGTTTGCGGTGGGAAGAACGAGTCCAGTCATACTGCCAGGAGGTTCGAGGCCAGCCGTTGCCTGATTAGCAATAGCGGTGCGGTCAATCGCGCTACTCAAGGCGAGACGCACAGGTAAACCCGCCGTACCACCAATGGTCGCATCTTTCTGATTGGGGCAGATAGAATACAGGTTAACAGCATCCATGAAGAGATGATTATGCGTTGGATCCTTTGCCACAAAATCCTGCTGTAGTGTGGGCGAGAAGTAGCCAGCCCAATCAACCTCGCCCTTAGGCAGTGCTAACTGCAGCGTCGAATTGTCCTTGTATTCTGGATAGCGAATCTGGTCAATCTTGACCTTATCAACTTGCCAGTAGCTCGGATTCTTCGCATATACTGCCAGGTCTGTCTCATACTTACTCAGTGTAAATGGTCCCGTGCCGATTGGCTTGTCGGTCAGGTACTGGGTTGGATCACCAACGGACGCGAATATATGTTTGGGAATGATATAGACATGGCCCGCAATTGTAACGAGCACCGGAGGGTAGGCTTTTTGGAACGTCATGACGACGGTATTGGCATCGGGTGCTGTAACCTCCTTAAGGTAGCTCCACACCCCACTCCCGTCAGCGGCAGGATATTGTTTCATGGTGTTGAAAGTGAATGCAACATCGTCCGCCGTAAACGGTTTGCCATCGCTCCATTTCACATTTGGACGAATAGTAAATGTTACCTGAGTGTTGTCACTGTTCCACTTGTAATCAGTGGCGAGCATTGGAGTGAACGAACCACCGTTAACATTGACGAAGTAGAGCGTCTCATACACAAGGCCGAGCACACCTGCATTGGGGTGTCCATTGTATGGATTGAAGCCAGCTTGTGCGAAATCGTAGGACTGTGTTGCAACTTTAAGAACCGTCTGGCCGCTCGAATTTTTGCTGCTACTACTGCCACCACCACATGCAGTAAGCAGTATTGAGAAGAGGACAACAAGAGTGACGATGAGCGTCTTCCTGTTGTTTTTCATCCCTATCAAAGGGAAGGCGTTGGGAGTCATAAGGGGATCTCCTAACTGTTGTAACTCAGATATGTTGTTACATTGCTAAAAATATGCAGTTGACTACAAAAAGCGTATGAGAACGCGATTTCTCGAAGGTAGGTAGGAAAACTCTCCTTTCTCACAAATAAGATAGAACCGTTACATCTTTATATTTGAATGAAGCTGATGTAAGAAATCGTACACTGTTCTGGTCTATTTGTCAAGACATCTATACCACTAGATAAGTTAGAAGGATAAACCCATTGCCAGACGCTGTTTCCAGTTCTCGTTTGCGAACGCAACTTGACCACGACACAATGTTGCTTGTAGTCTAAGTGAAGTGTCGAAAATGAGTAAGTCCGCATCGTACCCTGTTCGCAGTCTTCCCTTACGCGTCGCAAATCCTGCTGATTGCGCTGGGTTGAGCGTTAACATTCTCACTGCTTCTTGTAATGAGACATGTGTCATTTCTAGCATGTTGCATAACGCCCGATCCATAGTGAGAATGCTTCCTGCAAGTGTGCCATCAGCAAGACAAGCTACTCCGTCAACTACATGTGCCTTCTGTCCAGCGAACTCGAATGCGCTTCCATCACTGTGCAATCCTGCGATAGCTTGCGCGTCTGTAATAACAATGAGGCGTTCCGGTCCCAGCATTCTTACGAGCATATCTATCATTGCGGGATGGACATGCACACCGTCTGCGATGATTTCGCCGAGTACCTGTGGTGCCTGCGCGATGGCTGCTAGTGGTCCTGGCTCTCGATGTAGCAATGGACGCATAGCATTAAAGCAGTGTGTAGCATGAGTGATACCAAGCTCAATTGCCGCCTGTGCCTGCTCATAGTTTGCATCCGTGTGTCCGATACTGACTGTGACATATGCCTCCACAAGTTGGCGTACCATTTGTGCCGCCCCTGCTAACTCGGGGGCAAGTGTGACCAACCGCAAACAACCCCTTGAGAGGTCAAGTATGTGCTTTGTCTCATGTTCATTCGGGAGACGTAGCCACTCTGTTGGGTGAGCACCGCGCCGCCTCTCACTGATATACGGTCCTTCAAGATGAATACCTAATGGCTCAGCCGCTCCCCTATGCTGTTGCTCAATCGCGTTTACGGCGGTACGTAACTGTTGCTCTGGCAGCATATGAGATGCTCCAACAACTGCTATCAGGAAAGAGGTGACACCCGTTGTGGGTATCCAGCGTGCATAAGAAGCTATTTCCTCGACATCGTGTGTGTGCAAATTGAAGCCACCACCACCATGTGTATGCACCTCGACGAAACCAGGCATAATGATTGTATCGGAGGCATCAATCACTGGACCTTCGATAGTACCCTGTCCAATCGCTTGAATAGATGCCCCTGCTACCGTAATATCATTCCCCTTACGATCCACATCGACATCAACGAGACGGGCACCTCGTAACGTAAACACCATTGCACACCTATCCCTCTTTGAATAGCAACAACATAGTAACACCAAGTGGTCTATACAATATACCAAGTATACCATCAAGAATACGAAATCTCTATGGTATGGAATATCTCTTGAAGTTCGTGTATAAAAAAAGGTATATATAAGAGGGAATGCCTATAAGAACTGAGTAAAATTATGAATATCGACAAAATTTCATAATAGACTTGACGTATAGCGTAAAGTATCGCATGATAGAACTGGTATATACAATAAACCACTACAGTTATATGCATGTAACGGTACTGTTTTCGTATGTTGTGTAAAAATGATGGAGCTGAGTAGGATAGCATGAGTACTATTTTCAGAAAAAGCCCTTTGCCGCGTTACTATCAGTTAAAAGAAATTATGCGCGAGAAGATTCGTATTGGTGAATGGAAATCTGGTGATCTCATTCCATCCGAACGCGAACTAGGTGAACTCTATGGCATTAGCCGTATGACGGCCCGGCAAGCGATTACTGAACTGGTCAATGAGGGGCTATTCTACCGCGAACAGGGGAAGGGAACCTTTGTAAGCCAGCACAAAATCACGCAACAACTGATTCATCTGACAGGCTTTACTGAAGACATTAAAGCACGTGGGCAAAGTCCGGGTACAAAAGTTCTTTCGGCGACAATGCGACCCGCCGACGAAAAAACGGCTGAACGCTTGCGTATCGAGGCTGGACAGATGATCTATTGTCTACAACGGCTACGTCTTGCTGATGGTGAACCACTTGCCATCGAACTCTCTCAACTCAACTTCCCCAATTGTGAACGCTTGTTGGAAGAGGATTTTGCTCAACATTCGTTGTATCGCACACTTGAGACGAAATATGGTGTTACATTGGTAGAAGCGGAGCAAGAATTAGAGGCGAGTTTAGCAGGAGAAGACGAGGCGCGTCTTCTAAATATCGCTGTTGTCAGTCCTGTTCTGTTGACACGACGTACAACCTATACTGACCGTGATACTCCGATTGAATACGCAACAGCTACCTATTGTGGGAGTAAGTACACCTTTTATACGAGCATGAAACGTGAGCAGTTGCTCTCGTAAAATACATAATAGGGAAGAGTAAGTTACGATGTCAACTGAACCGTATTATCTCGGCGTCGATGGCGGTGGTACTAAAACACTTGCGGTCATCGTCGATGCACAAGGACGAGAATGTGGGCATGGTCGTGCGGGTAGCGCGAACTATGCATCAGTTGGGGTCGAGCAGGCATTACAAAATATCCATGATGCTATTCAACAGGCAATCCGCGAAGTTCCTTGTTCCTTTCCTCTGACTAAAGCATGGTTGGGGCTTGCAGGCATTGATCGCTCATCCGATGCTGCACTATTTAGTTCGTATTTACGCGAACTAGCCGACTTTGTTCTGGTAACGAACGATGCAGAACTGCTTCTAAGCGCGTTAGGCAAAGAGGCGGGCGTCGTTTTGATTGTAGGTACAGGCTCAATAGCTTTAGCCCGTGCTCAAGATGGTATGGTCACAAGAGTCGGTGGCTGGGGTCATATTCTGGGTGACGAGGGTAGTGGTTACGATATTGGACGCCGGGGTTTACAGGCGGCGGTACGAGCGGCGGATAGACGTGGTAAAGCTACAATTCTGCTCACTCTCGTCCTACAGGGTTGGCAACTACACAATGCTGAAGATATTCTTGATGCAGTATACACGATTGATAACAAGGCGAAGATTGCTCAAGCAGCTACATATGTGACTCTTGCTGCCCGGCAGGGTGATCAGGTTGCGCTAGAGATTATCGAACAAGCGGTAGATGAACTTGCACTGCTTGTACAAACGGTCACTCCTCCTCTGTCGCAACTTCCTATCGCGCTTGGCGGAGGCTTATTGCTACATAATGACTTCTTATGTGAACGTGTTATTCGTCGTATTCGACAAAAGCAAGCTCTCGGTCCTATTATACGTGTTGAATATCCTGCGTTTAGTGCGGCTTGCGCGGCAATAACGCTTTAGGCTATCGAGGAGAAAGTGAGCATGCAGAGTTATACAACTCTAACACTCGAAGAACAAATCGGGCAGGTACTAGCGATTGGCTTTTTCGAGCCTATGCCAACACAAGAGACTCTTGACTTGATTCAAAAGCATCACGTTGGCAATATCGTTCTCTTCAAGCGAAACATTCAAAATACACAGCAAGTATATGAACTTACGCAATACCTACAGCATTTTGCACGAAAGGCAGGGCATCACCAGCCGCTCTTGATTATGATCGATCAGGAAAACGGTATGGTGCGCCGCTTCGGACAAAACACCACTATTTTTCCAGGCAACATGGCTCTTGGAGCCATCGGGTCGGAACAGATCGCCTACGAGGTTGCCCTGGCAACGGGACGCGAACTTAAGGCTCTCGGTATTAACATGAATCTTGCGCCTGATGTTGACGTTAATAACAATCCAGCGAATCCCGTGATTGGAGTGCGCTCTTTTGGCGAAGATCCTCAACTCGTGGCGCGTCTTGGTTCTGCTATGGTCAAAGGTTATCACGACGCTGGTATCATCACAACACTCAAGCATTTTCCAGGACATGGTGATACCGCCGTTGACTCTCACCTTGCACTACCAACTATTCCATATTCACTAGAGCGGCTCGAATCGGTAGAATTGCTACCGTTCAAACGCGCTATTGAGGTCGGTGCAGATGCTATCATGACCGCGCATATCTATTTGCCTCTTTTGATGCAGAGTGAGATGCTACCAGCGACTATTTCTTATGAAATTGTGACGCAACTACTACGTAAACACTTAGGCTTTATGGGTGTGATTGTATCTGACTGTATGGAGATGCGCGCAGTCTCTGCAATTGTTGGTGTTGAGCAAGGAACGGTCAAAGCGTTGCAAGCAGGTGTTGATCTCGTATTAATTTCTCATCATCATGCTTTACAGCGAAGGAGCATTGACGCTATACATGCGGCTCTCCAAGATGGCACCCTTACGACTGAAAGAGTACGCAATGCCGCCGAGCGCGTCTCACAACTCAAGGCACGTACTCTCTCCTGGGATACTCCGTCAAACGATAACCTTGCGATTATTGGTAGCGCAGCACATCAACATCTGCGCGACGATGCCTATGCACGCTCAACAACACTTGTGAGAGACACGGAAAAACTCCTTCCATTGCGTTTACAATCGGAACAAAAGCTCTTGCTCCTCTTCCTACAGCCGACCAGCTTTAGTGGAGCGGTTGATACAGAGTTCTCCGGCGACGCACTAATAGAGCACATTCAGCAACGTCATCAGCATATGGAGACGCTGACAATGACAACGCAATCAATGCAAACCAGTAGAGCAAAACTTCAATCGGCAGTTGATAGTGCTGATGTTGTGATTGTTGTCACTGCAAATGCGAATCAAGACCAGTATCAGGGGTCTATTGTGCGGGAATTACTTCATATGAGTAAACCCGTTATCGGAATCGCCGCCTACAATCCCTACGACCTGCTTGCGTTTCCAGAATTAGGCACCTATCTCGCCACTTACGAATACACACCACCAGCATTTACAGCCGTTGTCCGTGTACTATTTGGTGAGGTACAGGCGCAAGGTCGCTTGCCTATAAGTATTCCAGGGCTATACGAGTATTGACGATCAACCGCCAGCATGTATTGAAAAAGATCATTGGCACCAATACTGAAAAAGTCTACTTCACGAGCAAGCATATCAGCCATAAAAGCGGCGGCAGGTGTCTCGATCATAATACCAACTTGCGTCTCTGTTCGGAATGTTGTTCCTTCTGCTAGAAGTTCTTGCCGCACAGTACGGTAAAGCGTTTTTAGACGGCGCACTTCCTCTAACGTGGTGATAAATATTTACGCACCTCGACTCTGGTCGATGATCGCACTCGCCATTGCTCGGTTCACCGAGGTGCCACGCCAAGCTACATGCTGATCGGGTCGCACAAGAACGAGCGAGGCACCATAGCGTTCTTCGAGCTGCTCACCGCGCAGTTCGAGTACGTCCAATGGCACTCTATGTGTCGCTGCGGCTTCAATAAGTGAATCCACATCGACATCATCGCGGAGTCGGAGCAACGTCATCCCATTCCCCAATCGGTCGTAGAGTGACGCTCCATCTGACAACCACATGTGCGGAAGGCGCGCTCCTGGTCGAGCTGTTGGCAGATAGTCCTGGCTCTCGGAAAGAGGCGGTGTACCATCATCAACGATCACTGGAGAGGCATCGTACTGGTAGCCCAGGACAATGCCTAGACTGTGGAACTCGCGGTCTTTGGCGGCTCGAATCACCTGAGCAGCCGCATGCCTTGCTTGCTCACCGACGAAGTTCGAGTTTCCCATCTCTCGATTGCCGAGTTCAGGTGCAAGCACACTCATATTCAGCATAGCCTCCCGAATGGTTCGCTCAGCGACTGGTCGCCGCTCCGCCTCATAGCTCTCGAGTAAGTCGTCTCCACCCCAGCCATCAATCACCGCCGCCAGCTTCCAGCCGATGTTCACAGCATCGCCTATTCCAGTGTTAAAGCCATGTCCACCCCACGGCGGATTGAGATGCGCGGCGTCACCGACCAGAAAGACCCGACCGTTCCGATAGCGGTCTGCTAACAACATACGTGCTGTCCAGGGATCGGTTCCAAGAACTTCGGCGTCGATCTCGGTCCCGACGAGGCCATGTATCAGGGCAAGCGGGTCGGCTTGACCAACCTCGACAGGCACACCGTTGGCGATAATCCACCACTGATCCTCCAAGTCCATACGACCCAATACCCCAGGATGGTCCGGGTTGAGAATCCAGTACTGAACTGCTGGACCGTGCGGCTGTAGTTTCGCCAATCCAGGTGCTCGAAAGACAATGCCGAAGTTCGGACGCTGATCCGAGGTTCCCGCGTAGTGGACTCCAATTGCCGCACGGACGGCACTACGAGAACCATCACAGCCCAGGACGTAGGATGCCTTGACCTGTCGTTGCTCGCCCCACTCGTTGACAAGTGTCGCCTCGACCTCGTTATCATGTTGCTGTAGGCTTTGTAGTGACCAGCCCAAGCAGAGTTGGCACGACTCTAAGTCAGCAACCGCCTCGCGCAACACCTCTTCGACCAATGGCTGAGCAATCTGCTGTCCCGACTCCGCAAATGCCTCAGTTCGTTGTGGGGAAAGACCTAAGCAATAGGTAAAGCGCATCACCTCGTGACCGAGCAACGTTGTGCAGAAGACGATGTCCTGCGACCAGTCCACCTTGAGTGGTGCCACCTCGCGCACTCGCTCTGCCAGTCCCCACCGACGAAAATGTTCCATCGTGCGGACATTCGTCGTCTTAGCACGCGGCTTGAGCTGTGAAACAACGTGTCTCGGCTCGATGATGAGACACTGTACACCTCGTCGCCCCAGTTCGACTGCTGCACTCAGCCCGACAGGGCCTCCCCCGACGATGAGTACTTCCGTCTCCTGAGGAACATTTTGACTTCTGCCTGAGATATCTCTCAACATCATATTTAACACGATCTTTCTTCGATAGATCACATGGGCGAAGTTTGAGCACCCTTTCGGCGTTCCCATACGCTATTTTTTCTTTGTCGACAGAACGAATTTATGCGTCCTCAAGAAATGTTCTAGCTTCATCATTAGCAATATACAGATAATCGACCGAGTTTCTTTGGGTGCCTACTTAGAAAAATCATGGTATAACAGTATATATTATGCATAATGCAAACGACACGTGTCAAGAGAGAGCTGAGCAACGAGGCTGTCTCTGCACCTTCGCTCAACTAGCACAATCTATGAGGATGCGTCCAAATACTTGGTTCTGCCGAATTGCCTCAAGTGCTGCTTCAGCCTGTTCTAAGGGAAAAGACGCGCCGATAATAGGTCTGACTTTGCCATCGCGGACCAGTTCCAACGAACGAGCAATCTCGGCACGTGTGGCATAACGGGTTCCTAGAATGCTAATCTCTTTATTGACCAGATACATCGGAGCCGCCGAAATCACAGCGTTCTTGTCGGCACGCAAACTGGGCATCGCGCCAGCAATAACGAAGGTTCCCCCACGTCCAAGTGCCGCCAAACCCTTGGACGTGGTTTCGGGCGAGCCAACAAAATCAATGCAGACATCAAGCTGACTATGAGCCGCCTGTTCAAGATCACTTTGCCAAGCTTCCGACGAGGCGTCTATCAGGGCATCAATGGCGATATCCTGAAGATGGCGGAGTTTCTCCGCATCTCGCTCGACGGCAATCACAAAGGCTCCAAACGCCTTTGCTACCTGAAGCATATGTATACCAACACCGCCTCCGGCACCAATCACTGCAACCCGCTGACCCGCGACAATGCGTGCTCGTTCGCGTGCGATATGGTAAGGTGTGGCTACAGCGTCGGCAATAATACCTGCTTCACGCAAGACAACCCCGACAGGAATACGAACCAAGTTGCGGGCAGGCACAATCACGTACTCGGCAAAGGCACCATCAATCTTCGCCCCAATATTGCCCTTGTTATTAAGACACAGTGTTTCACGTCCAGAGGCGCACATCACACAATTGCCACAAAAGAGATAAAATGAACCGGTCACTGGATCGCCTTCCCGCCAACCTTCGACGCCAACCCCAAGTGCTGCAACAGTCCCAGAATATTCATGTCCCAGAATACGTGGAGTGGACCCACCAAGATGGCCCAGGCGAATGCTTTCCAAAGTTAGACCAGCACCACAAGCTACCACTTGCACCAGGACTTCACCAGGACCCGGCTCTGGCACTGGCCTAGTCTCAAGCTTAAGCGTTCCTCCAAAGGCTTCAAGCACCATCGCTCGCATTTGCATACGTGTTACTCCTTTCTAATCATGAAGGGAAGTTCGGCAAAGAAAATGGTTCTAATGACTCTGATTGTCTGAGAGTGCCAGCGCATGCAGCCTGCATCAGCATCCAAATTTTCTCCGATTTAAGCGGCATGTCGATTGCTTTGACGCCCAGAGGAGCAAGCGCATCTAGCGCAGCATTGACAACGGCAGGAGGCGCACCAATACAGCCCGACTCTCCGGCTCCTTTTGCCCCTAACGGATTGTAGGGGGAGGGAGATTCGATAAAATCGGTGACGAACGTAGGCAACATTTTGGCATTCGGGAGGGCATAGTCCATCAAGGTACCGGTCAGCAACTGACCATTCTCATCGTAGACAACCTCCTCGTATAGTGCTTGTCCGATGCCTTGTGCAAGCCCACCATGAAGTTGGTCCTCGACTAGACGATGATTGAGGACACGCCCACAGTCGTCCACGGCTATATAGGTAAGAATTCGTAGCTCACCAGTATCAGTGTCAATCTCGACGACAGCGAGATGTGTGCCTGAAGAGTAAGTCGCGCCGGAACTGCTGAAATCTCGCCAAGCAGCCAACCCCTCGATAGGTGTTTTATTGGTCGGGTTGGGCACTTCTCGCTCGATCAGATTTGGCTGTTTCTCGACCATGTGGGCGAGTTCACCGAGGGCAATCACACGTGATGGAAAGCCACGTACATTGATATAACCATTCTCTAGCACGAGATCAACAGGCGCGGCTTCCAGCACATGAGCGGCAAGTTCCAGAGCTTTGGCCTTGACCGCCTCAGTAGCCAGGAGGACTGCCGAGCCTGCTATCTGAAGAGTCCGACTACCATAGGTGCCAAGACTATAGGCTGGCAAACTACTATCGTTCATGTGTACTTCAACCTGTGAAGTGGGAAGATTGAAACTCGCGGCTGCAATTTGAGCAAATGCAGTGAAGTGACCTTGACCGTTGTGAGCAACTCCGCTCTGGACCAGAATACTGCCATCGGCACGAACGCGCACAGTCGCCGCTTCGCGTGGGATGCCACTCGCGGCGGGAGTGGCAGTGTCACCAGATAATTCAATAAAGGAGGCCAGACCAATTCCCAGAAGCTTGGAATTGCCTTGCTCACGATACAAGTGCTGCTTGGTTCGCCATTCCGCGTAATTGCCCAGTACCAATACTCGCTCAAGCGCAGCCTGATAATTGCCACTATCGTAGACGACACCTGTCACCGTTGTGTACGGGAAAGCATCAGATGGGATAAAATTGCGACGCCGGACTTCCACAGGATCAAGACCCAGATCGTGGGCAATGCGATCCATAGTACGTTCCAGGATATAGGCAGCCTCTGGCCGTCCCGCCCCCCTATAAGGAGCGGTAGTGGCTTTGTTCGTGAACACTCCAACCACTTGGCTCTCTATCGCTGGCACCTCATACGGTCCAGACAGCATGGATGACATGCGAGTGGGAACCATCGCTGTGGCAAAGGTCAGAAATGCGCCCAGGTCAGCAAGCGAACGCACACGTAGACCAAGCAGTTTGCCGTCGTTTTGAACGGCAGCCTCGATATAGTTGATTTGCCCACGGCCTTGCGATTGTGCCTGGAGATTCTCGTTGCGCTGCTCAATCCATTTAACAGGTCGTCCAAATTTAACCGCTAGGAGGGCAGCAATAATCTCTTCACCTAAGAGGGCATTCTTCGCACCAAAGGCACCGCCTACAGCGGCGTTAAAGACATGAATTCGCTGCTTATCAAGGCCCAGAAATGAGGCCAGTGTCTCTCGTACACGATGAATAGCCTGAGATGACATCCATGCAGAGAGTTCTCCACGTTGCGAATCGTAGTCGAAGAAGCAGGCACGCGGTTCCAGGGAGCTGGGAGCAAGCCGCTGGTTGACGAGGCGCAGTCGTACAACATGATCGGCCTGCTGAAAGGCTTCTGCAAGATTGCCACCGTTTGTTTCATGTACAAATGCCGTATTTGAGTCATATTCATCGTAGAGCCGAGGCGCGTCTGCGTCCAGTGCTTTTTCTGGGTCTGTTACTGAGGGTAGCACTTCGTAGTCGATATCAACCTGTTCACGGGCATCTTCGGCTATAGGAAGGCTTTCGGCCAAAATCACGGCCACTGGATCACCAACATAACGTACACGCTCGACAGCTAGGGGGCGGCGATCCGGCTTGCGGAGTCCCGGCACAGGTATCGTTGTAAGAGTGGGCATACCTTTAACCAGTTCTGCCCCTGTAAAAGCTCCTATCACGCCGGGATACGCTTGAGCGGCATTAAGCTGGATATTGGTTATCTTTGCGTGAGCATATGGGCTACGTACAACGAGCATATGAAGTGTCGCAGGTCGCCCTGGTTCTGGCCTGATGTCATCTACATAATGAGCTTGACCAATGAGTGACCTATAGTCTTCACGTCGCCGCTCGGAAGTATTCTGCTGGAGTTCATCCACAGCGTCTCTCCATCATCTTAAAAGATATCGATCAAAGCTCACTTTTGTTCTAAAAATTGCCGCTGAAATGTATTGAAAGGGGTCATAAGAGCGGTTTTATCAGCATTGAACAAAACGCATTGGATACTGGTGAAACGGTTCAACGCCTCCTGGCCTCACTCTCACCATCTCGCCCACTTGTATACCCATACGTCCATCTTCTGTGATTACATTTGGTTGAATCACTACAACCATATTCTCACGAAACACAAACGTTTCGGGTAGTTTAGTACTTGTTCGCCTTGTTCGTAAAATTGGCTTTAGATATCCTCCACCAAAACCATGAACGAGATCATCACAAATAGTGAAACCTGCTTGATGGATATAGTCACTCACATCGAGCACCTCATCGCTCGTTGCACCCGGACGAATCACAGCAGAGATACGATTAAATGCCTCAACTGCTACATCATACATGTGCTGATACTCAGGAGTAGGAGGAGTACCAATAGCAAAAGGTCGAAGAATTTGTCCTGCATAGCCGTGATAGTGAGCACTGATCTCGGTGATAAGAACATCTCCCTTCTGAAGAATGCGGTTTGACTGTAACTGGCTAGGAACGCATAAGCTGGGAGTCGTCATAGGGGTCGTACCCATGTAGTGTATATGGTTCTTGCCACCTAATCCCAGGTACGCCCCTTCAACTATTGCTGCTAGCTCGTGTTCAGAAATACCAGGACGCGCCTCTCGTTCAAGTGCCTCTATAGCGAGATCGCTCAATTCCGCTCCCTTCCGCAAGAACGCCATCTCCTCCTCACTTTTGATAAGGCGAAGGTGTGATATCTGTGGCGTAAAGTCCGTAAACTCCGCTTGCGGTACCATTTTTCTCAACAGAGCATATTGCTTGAAGGAGAGAGAGCCTACAAGCCCAATGCGGACCTTGTCTAGCTTTCTCTCCTGCAAATTTTCAGCAACGGCAAGTATAGTATCTGGCCCTCCCCAACGCACGTCTACGATATTGGCTACTTGGCATGCATTGGGAACGTGATTAAACATTTGTACCAACAGAGTTGATTCACCTTCTGCCGGAAAAATGAGACACGCCTCTCTGGACGTCATAAAGTTTGAGAGATACAGCACCTCATGATACGAACCTGTCGTACTATAAAAAACGAGAGCCGAAATATCTGCTACTCGCATCGCCTCTCGGACAGTACTGTAGCGATGAGAAAATTCGGCATCGGAAAAACTGGGATATAGGGTCTTCGTATTCATGGCCCTGCTTTCTAAAGGTACCTAAGCACGAACAGTGTTTGTGCTTAGGTACCTCTTGTTGGTACTACGAAATAGGAGCGAACGCAAATGAACGGGAACCAGGGCACTCCTCAATACACCATTTTCATCTTACGTCCGCGCCTGTGGATGCTACCGATACGTACACCCACATTCTTCAAAAAAACTGTACGTTTCGCCTAGCGAGGCCCGGCATTTTGTATGTCCATAGTGGGGAGCGAAAACTCTTCAAAGTTCTTCTTAAAACGTGTAGCTAATTCTACCGCCTGACGGTCATACGCATCCTTATCCAACCACGTAGTACGTGGGATAAGCATAGAGGATGGTACATCTGGACAATGAATAGGTACATGCAGCCCAAATACGGGATCAGTCACCGTCTCTACATTCTCTAAGGCTCCACTGATTGCTGCATGCACCATAGAGCGTGTATAGCTGATGCTGATGCGCTCACCTGTTCCATAGGGTCCACCTGTCCATCCCGTGTTTATGAGATAACAACTAACATGATGACTTTCAATGCGAGTACGCAACAAGTTCGCGTACTCGATGGGAGAACGTGGCAAAAATTCAGCTCCAAAGCAGGAGCTAAATGTGGCCTGTGGCGAGGTAACGCCTCGTTCCGTCCCAGCTAGCTTACTGGTGTAGCCAGAAAGGAAATAATACATTGCCTGCTCTGTCGTGAGTTTTGAGATGGGGGGAAGCACTCCAAACGAATCCGCTGAAAGAAAGAGTATGACCCCTGGATGTCCGCCCATTCCAGATTCAATCACATCGTCGATGAACTCGATGGGGTAGGCAGCGCGCGTATTCTCTGTTAGAGAATCATCGTCGTAGTCGGGGTCACGCGATCCATCTTTCAAAACGACGTTTTCATAGACGGCCCCAAAGCGAATAGCATTCCAGATGTGCGGCTCATACTTGCGTGATAGGTGAATGCATTTGGCATAGCATCCCCCTTCAAAGTTAAAGACACCGTTCTCGCCCCACCCATGCTCATCGTCTCCAATCAAGGGACGATCTGGATCAGTTGAAAGGCTGGTCTTGCCCGTCCCAGAGAGACCGAAGAAGAGCGCAACGTCTCCTGCTGAACCGACATTGGCCGAGCAATGCATTGGTAAGACATCTTCGGCGGGCAGCAGAAAATTGAGTACGGTAAAAATAGATTTCTTTATTTCACCTGCGTAATGCGTTCCAGCGATTAATACCAGACGATGCTCGAAGTCGAGAATGACAGCCGCCTCGGAGCGCGTCCCGTGAACAGCGGGGTCTGTCTTAAAGTTTGGAACACAAATCACAGTGAAACCGGGACGGTCACTCTGCACTTCATTTGCTGTAGGGCGCAGGAAAAGCTGGCGTGCGAAGAGATTGTGCCACGCCAACTCCGTGATTACTTGCACTGGCACACGATACCTAGGGTCGGCACCGACAGCGGCATCGAGGACATACACATCTCGCTCCTGCAGATAGGCCGCAAGGCTCAGGCGTAGCGTCTCGAAGTTCTCATAGGGGATAGGGTGATTGATGGCACCCCACCAAATCTGCTCTTCCGATTCCTTGTGTGAGACAATAAACTTATCTTTTGGAGAACGTCCTGTATAGATACCGGTCAACGCGGCGAAGGCTCCGTTGGACGCTAACTCTCCCTCTTTTCGTGCTAATGCATGCTCGACAAGCAGGGGAACCGGAAGATTCCAGTAGACATTTCCCAGATTCGTTAAACCATATGCCTTGAGAGCTTCTTTGCTCATCATGTTCATAATTTTACTCCTAGCATGTTAATGGTGTAGCCTTTTTCGCATCCAATCGGCTTGCTGAGGCCGATGCTTGTACACAATATTATTATTGACATGGTTGCCATCCTCGAACATCCAGAGTTCTGCCTCTCCACCTGCTTCCGCAACCATTTTTTCCGCATCCGAAGGAGGAATCAGCCTATCTAAACGGCCCATAATGACCAGCAAGGGAACAGTTACCTGCTTCATCACGCCTTGCAGGTCAAAAGGTTGTAACTTTACACGGGCTTCTGACTCGTTCGTAGACCCAGTACGAGCGATAAATGCATCACGAGTGAGCTGAGGTAACAACTCGAAGTGACTTACCATATTATACCCCCCAGCATTAGCAATGACAGCCTTGACGCGTGGCTCAAAGGCGGTAGCACGAGGAGCATAGTATCCACCCAAGCTGACGCCCATCAACCCTACACGGTTTGCGTCTACATCTAGTCGGCTCTCAAGGTAGTCTATAGCAGAGCGTACTGGCACCTCGAAATCATGACGCATTGGATGCTCGAACTCCATCTCACCCTGTCCAGGGCCATCAAGAGCCAGTACCGCCATCCCACGCCGCAAAAAATCGTCCCCATACACATGAAGTTCTTCCTTCACGGAGTCCAGTCCTGGCACCAGGATCACCACTGCTGGTTTGGGCGTATGCCAAGGTTTTCTCAGGACTCCATACATGGTTGCGCCTCCCTCATAGGGAATAGCGACACGTTCGCCTGGAAAATCGAAATAAGGTAAGGCCCTTTGATAGAGACGCACAACGTGATTGTGCGCGGTACGCAGTTCATGAGGCTTATTTACAAATAAATACTTTCCAAAGTGGTATGCCATCGCCGCATGAAGGTAGTGGTACGCTGCTGATTCGTAGTGTCTTTCTGCTTCAGCCTGTTCGCCCATTTGTGCGTGTATGGCTCCGCACTCAGACCATTTCTGGCACCAGTCGTCCCACTGCTCTATGCTATTGGTAACACGCTGAAAGTCATTGATGTCCACACCGTTCGCAACAAACCTGGGTGCCCAGTTATCAATTGCGCTCTGTACACGTGCGTCTCTCATGATTCTATTACCCTTTCCTTATCATAGATAGTACGAAGTTGTAAGGATGCGATACCTGCTTCCTCGCAAAAACAGACATAGCTACAGGAAGATACCATCTTCCAGGTGCTTGAAACGAATAACACGGTCGGAGAGGCGAGTCAGATCATCATGAAGCTCTGTATCAAGCGTACCAAGAAGTCCGTTTACCGTATTTCGTTGTAAGTTCGCAACTACTTTCAAATGTCTGTCGTACTCATCATTTGGATCACATTCATCAAGCACCGTTGTAAGTAAGGTTTTATAGTCCTCAACAGCGTCAAATAACGCGTCGTACTGTTCCTGAATCAGAAGAACCTTTGCTTTACAGGCATCGTAGATACCTTTTTTCTCAACCATTTCTGTCTCTTTTTCCTTTTTACATGCGGCGCCAACGATACGGTAGTTCAACGATAGTACCTGGCTGTTGGATCAGTGTGAGTTGCTCAAGCACTGACGTAAGTATCGTGCGTTGTTGCTCTGGTTTATGTGGAGCACCAAGAGGATTTCCAGTTGGGAAACGCAGGTAGCAAGCGCGGGAAATATTTGCGTGTGCCGTGATCTCAGGTCGAACCGTTATTGATATTGTGGGGATACCACTCTGTTCAATAGCACCTTGAAGCAGTCCTACAGACTGATGGCACATGGGTCAGCCAGGGACTAGTACAACTGCATCTACCTTCTGGTTCAGTAACTGTTTTGCCACAATCGGTGCTGTAGTATCACGTAAGATACGCCCATCAGGAATAAACCCCATGAAGCCATAGTTCATCGGTGCTACGGCCCCAACCATACCCTGTTCGACGAGTTCATGCAGACGGTCGATAGGAAAAACGCAATTAGGATCACTATTAGCGTCAGTTGTGTCGTAGTGGGTGTGATCGACCGCAAGCTCACTCGCTCGTGTCGCACCGGGTATCTCGCGAAAACTTGCATCGCCATATGGATCGAGTAAATTATGGGCAGATTGGCTCTTCAAGTGTACACCAGCAGTAGAAATCAGAGCGATTGTACATTCCGCAAGTGGTTTGAGCATCGGAGTCCAGGCTATCAATGCGTTGGGCGTGAAATTGGCATTATCATGCATCTCGCTCGTGAGCTTGATCCAGCGTCTGAAGCGTTCTTCCAGGTCCGGTGTAGGCATATTGTGTCGTCTCCGCTTTGTACATAGGCAAAAGGTACATTCGCACTACAGGAATTACAGCATGCTAGGCGAGTTTTTCGCGCATCCAATCAGCCTGTTGTGGTCGGTGTTTATAAGGAATGTTGTTGCAAACGTGATTGCCGTCCTCGAAAAACCAGAGTTCCGCGCCTGCCTCTGCTGCTATACGCTTCCCCTGTTCTGGTGGCACGAGTCTATCTTTCGCCCCATGAATAACAAGCAAAGGATGTGTAATGCGCTCGGCGACACCGCGTAAGTTGAATTGCCTTAACGTATTGATTGCTTCGTCCTCGTTGGAGACTTTGAGACGGTGAACCAGCGTTTCACGACTTATCAGGGGACGTGAACTGAAGTTCTCGGACTGATCGTATGGTCCGCAATTTTCAATGGTCGCCTTGATACGAGGTTCAAAGGCTGCGGCGCGTACCGCAAACTGACCGCCAAAGCTCACGCCCATCATACCGACGCGGTTCGCATCGACATCAGACCGGCTCTCAAGGTAATCGATGGCATGTCTGATAGGAACTTCATAATCATGACGTAGAGGAAACTCAAACTCCATCTCACCTTGTCCAGGGCCATCAAGAGCCAGCACCGCCATCCCACGCCGCAAAAAATCGTCCCCATACACATGAAGTTCTTCCTTCACGGAGTCCAGTCCTGGCACCAGGATCACCACTGGGGGTTTAGGCGTATGCCAGGGTTTTCTCAGGACTCCATACATGGTTGCGCCTCCCTCATAGGGAATAGCGACACGTTCGCCCGGAAAATCAAAATAAGGGAGTGCTCGTGTATAGTCGCGCACGACGTGTTCGTGTGCGATGCGTAGCTCTTGCGGTTTTCGCACGAACAGATACTTTCCGAAGTGATACGAGATTGCGGCCTGGAAGTAGTGCTGACCCGCTGATTCGTAATACTCGTGGGCTTCAGCCTTTTCACCCAACTGCTCGTGCAGAGCACCACATTCGGACCACTTCCGGCACCAATCATCCCAAAACTCAATACTCGCGGTGACGCGCTGAAAGTCATTCGTGTCTACGCCATTAGAAACAAATCTAGGTGCCCAGTTGTCGATTGCACTCTGTACCTGTTCATCTTTTGCCATGTAGGTGTCCTTTCGGCTCGTGGTTTACGATGCGTTAGAAAGTGTGCCGCCAAGGTACAGCCGACCAATCTCCGGGTTGTTCAGGATCTCGGTGTGCGTTCCTACGAGGCGCACCTGTCCACTTTCTAACACCACTCCATTATTGGCAATACTAAGTCCTGTTCGTGCGTTTTGTTCGACCAACAAGATGGTTCTTCCACTTTTCTGCATCACCTTGATAGTCTCTACTACCTGTTTGAATGTCTTAGGGTCCAAGCCCATCGAAGGTTCATCCAATAGAATCACACGGGGATCAAGCATAAGACACCGTGCAAACTCCACCAGACGCTGTTGCCCCCCCGACAAGTTCCCCGCTTTCTCACGCGCACGGGTTTTGACGACAGGAAACATCTCTTCGACTTCGTGCAAGCGGCGTTCGACAAGCGATCTGTCATGTAACGTAAAGGCTCCCAGTCGCACGTTCTGTTGCACCGTCATGCTCGGAAACAGGCTATGACTCTGTGGTACCTGCACTATTCCTAGCGAGAGTATATGACCCGGCGATAGCCCAACCAATGACTTATCATCAAAAATAACCTCGCCAAGTCGCGGCTTCAACAACCCACTCAGTACACGTAACACGGTGGACTTTCCTGCCCCATTGGGTCCAACGATACAGGTCGTGGTACCACGCTCCACCTCTATGTCTATGCCTTTGAGCACATCGCTTCCATCATAACCTGCATAGATGTTCTTCAATCTTAACAGCATACGTTTAATCTCCCAAATACGCTTCGAGAACAGTGGGATTCGCCCGTACTTCCGCAGGCGTCCCCTCAGCAATCCTGGAACCGCGATGCATGACAACGACTTTATGGCAGAGATTCATCACAAATTCCATGTTGTGCTCGACCACCAAAAAGGTTACACCACGCTGATTCAGAGTACGGATCCGGTCTGCTAGATAGTTTACCATCGTTGGATTGACGCCGCCTGCTGGCTCGTCGAGCAAAATGACCTGCGGTTCCGCGATCAAAACAAAAGCGAACTCCAACAGTTTCTTCTGTCCAAAGGACAAACTTCCTGCAAGCAGATCTTTAACCGAGGTCAAACCCACAAAGTCTAGCAGTTCCATTGCACGTTTCTGCTCATGCGTTGAACTCCAACGACTGATAAGACCCTTAAAGTCATTACGTTGAGCAGCCACGTGCATATTTTCTAGCACCGTGAGACGCGGAAAGATGCGTGTCATCTGAAAGGTACGGCCAATACCCAGACGAAAGACCTTATCAGGGGCGATATTGGTAATAGGCTGTTCTCGAAAGCGCACCTGTCCACTATCGACCTGTTCATAGCCAGTCATAATATTGAACATGGTGGTTTTCCCCGATCCGTTGGGACCGATCAGACCGGTAATAGAGCCTGGTTCTACGCTCACCGAGCAGGTATCGAGGGCATGAATGCCACCAAAGGACTTAGAAATGTCCTGTGCTTCCAGCAAACTCATAGATTGATACCATCCTTTCTTTCGGTAGCAACAGAGTTGCTGGCTCCTGTGGACAGGCCCGAAGCGGAAAGTGCGGGAACAGGTGGAATATTCTCTAACTGCTCACGACGACGTGTGTATTGGAATTTGACCCATCGTTCGTTCAACGTGGGAACGATGCCTCGTGGCAAGAGCAGCATGATAACCAGGAAAAGCGCCCCGTAGATCACGAGATAATAGCCGTTCTCACCATACTGTAAGGTGAAATACTGTTGAGCCGGTTCCAGGATAAAGGCACCGAGAATTGGGCCACTAATCGTACCCAGGCCACCTAGATAGGCCATCAAGACGACCGCGACATCAAAAGTCGCGTCAAAACCGGAAGGTGGGTAAATCGACTCAATGAAGTAGGCCCAGATAGCTCCAACCATCCCCACAATCAAAGCGGAAATGACAAAAGCGACGAGTTTGGATGGTCCCGTTTTCACACCGAGACCCAGTGCTCGATCCTCGTCATCGCGTATTGCAAGCAAACCCAAACCATATTTGGAGTTTCGTACCCACCACGAGATGGTAACAGAGACGAGCAGCAAAGCCAAGGCTACATAATAGAACGGGAAGGCGAAGAAGTCACCGCTCCAATCGATTGGTATAGGTAATGTGAGGCCAGTGGAACCGTTGGTGACAGTTCTCAAGTTGTAACTTAGCAATTGTAGAATAAAGAACATGGCGATGGTGATAACAACGAAGGTATGTCGTCGTACACGCAAGGCGATCCAACCTAAGGGGATTGCGAAGATCGCAGCCACCAAGCCCGCGAGAGGCACAAGAAGAAAGGGAAGATACCCACCAGGGACCTTCCAATCCTGGCACATAATAGCCATCGCGTATCCACCTAAGCCGAAGTAGGCCGCGTGACCAAGTGAGACGTAGCCTGTATACCCAGAGAAGACGTTCCAACCTGTGGCGGCGGCAGCGAAGATCAGCGTAAAGATCGCTATGGTAGTGACTGTTGGATTGGGGAACATCAATGGGAATATGATAGCGAGCACGATCAGGAGCACAATTCCTATCGGTTTGAAAGTCTTCATTGCTTCCTTCCCTCTACCTGTCCAAGCAATCCTTGCGGACGGATCAACAGGATAATGACCAGTAGGATGAAAAAGACGGTGCTGGCCCAAACGGGGGACCAAATCACCGAAGTAACATCTTCAATCACTAACATACTTAAGGAGGCTATCAAAGCTCCTGATAAACTCCCCATCCCACCAAAGATGATGATTGCGAGTAGACGCGAAATCAGATCGTAGGAGCTACCAGCATTGAACGCGTTGGTTGCTCCGAAAGCCATACCACCTGCCGCTGCTAGCGCGATGCCAATGCCGAACGTGATTGCTGAAACTCGCTCGACATTAATGCCGATAAGTTCTGCTGCAGTACGATTTTCCATCGAGGCTCGCACACTGTATCCAAATTTGGTGCGGTAGAGCAACAGGTAGAGAGCACCCAGCAAGCCTAGGGCCAGTAAGAAGCCAAACACGTAGATATAGGAAAGATAGAATCCTCCAATCCGAATGGAGGCGGTGACATACCATGCTTGAAGCTTGACGTTGTTCGCGGAGAAAGCAAGATTCAATAAGCCTTCAATGACCAGTGCTACACCATACGTTACTAGGATGGAAAGCATGGTGCGGTCTCGCTTAATTGGACGAATAAAAAACCATTCGATCAGCAGACCCAGGACAAACATAATCGGTAGAGTGATAAACAAGCCCAGAAACAGATCGATGTGTAAACGTTGTTCCAAGAAATAGCTCAAATACGCGCCCAGTATGACTAAAGCTCCTTGACCAACATTAATAATGTTCATCACTCCGAAAACCAATGTTAGCCCGGATGCCATTAATGCATACACCCCTCCCGTGAGTAACCCCGTGACAATTGCCTCTAAAATAAGATTCATGATGCGTCCTCTTTTCCTTATGACAGAGAAGTTTGGTCAAGGTATGCCATTCTACCTACCTTCGAGGTGCGACGCACCATGAGTTGCTATAGAATGGTGAGAGTACTCGCTGCCAATGATATGGCAGCAAGTACGTTTCTGACCTTCGTGTGAGTCAACCTCGTTATACTCCGCGCTAGGACCAACTTGGTTTAGGATACTCTGGAGTATTCGATGCTTGCGCTGCTGGATAGACCGAAACCAATGACCCTTTTTGCCACTGAAAGAGATACCCAGTCGCAAGAACATTTTGTCCTTGGTCATCGAATTTTACAGGACCCTGAACAGATTGAAATGTTACGCCTGAATGTAACGTATTGATAATCTGTTTGTTATCGATACTGTTCGCCTTCGTCGCTGCCTGTTGTATTACTTGCCCAACAGAGAATGCCTCGGCTACGTCGGCACTTATTGCATCGGCAGTACCACCATATTTCGCCAGAAAGTCCTTCACCATCTGTGCGTTCTGAAAGGTATTGATACCTGGGTACCATCCACCATTGGGAACAAAGACGCCCTCAGCATTAGAGATACCGCCAATAGCTTTCGTAAATTGTGAGCCTTGGTCTGGCCCCGCCGTAGCAATAACAGCCTGCGGATTGTAGTGCTGTTGCTTGAAAGCTTGGATGTATGCAACGATATCTGGCAGCAACGTACCCGTTACAATCACTTGAGCACCCGAATTAACCATCTTTTGAGCAATTGGAGTATAATCAGTCGTTTCTGACGGATAGACCTGATAAGAAACCGTTTTAATACCATCCTGCTCCAGATATTTTCTCGCGGTATCTACCTGTGGCTGAGTAAATGGATCGTCCTGAGTAGCATACGCGGCTGTTTTGGGCCGCTGTGCCGCTGGCAAGGATTGAATATACTGGGTAAAGCTGACAAGGAGATTTGCGACGGGTGCTGAAACATCAAATAGATTGTGTAAACCTTGCGTAAAGACGGAAGGTCCACCACCAGCACCTTCAGGGAATGCGAATCCATAGCGATTAGCAACCACCGAAGCTGGCTTGGTGAGCAAAGAGGAAAATGGTCCAAATACCAGGTCACAATGATCAACAGTAATCAGCTTCTGATAGTTGGTGACAACCTGGGATGTACTACTGGCATCGGAAAGTATGTCCAGTTGGACCTGACGCCCAAGGATACCCCCATTTTTGTTGACGGTAGCAGCCCAAAGTTGATACCCTTGCTGAAAGGCAAGGCCATCAGCAGAAAAGTCACCGGAAAGCGAAAGCGAAATACCAATCTTGATAGGTGCCTTATTCGTTTGACCACTACCGCTTGTAGTAGGTGTAGTACTACCACCACAAGCACTCAGTACGAAAATTAGCATGAACAACATACTAATACTGTTCAAGGCCCGATTCTTCCAGAAGGAATGTCGTCCTCTCATGGTTGTTCTCCATTTACTTAGAAGTAACATTATGCTTACCTCATTTACTAGGGGTAACTGGAATAGTTACTCTCGACTTCACACCGCTCATAGCGTGAAAACAAACTTAGATAGCGTTGTTCACAAAACGTTGGAAAAGGTACAGACTTGTCGCGCGCCCTCCTATTCTCTATTTCAATCGCATAATACTCGTTGTACTCGCCATACACCGATCACACCAAAAGTCCTAGTGGCTCCTCTATGAGATTCGCCACGCTGTCCAAAAATTGCGCTCCTCGTGCCCCATCTACAGCCCGATGATCACAAGAAAGAGTAAGAACGAGCATGGATTGCACTGCTGGCTGACCGTGTAGAGGCACGACACGCTCAGCGATGCGACCAACGGCAAGAATAGCAACCTGTGGCTGATTAATGATAGCATTAAATGCATCAATATTATACATACCAAGATTACTTATCGTGAAAGTACCCTCACCTATATCTTGTGGTCTGAGCTTCCGTTGCTGTGCTTTCGTGACCAACTCCACTCGCTGCTGAGCAATACCAGCAATATTGAGGGTGTCCGCATGGTGGATAACCGGTACAACTAGCCCATCTTCAACAGCCACAGCTAGCCCCATATGGACTTCTGACTTCAGCGTTATATTACCATCGCTCCATAATGCATTGACACGAGGATGTGTACGTAAAGCCATCGCAACAATTTTCACGAGCAGGTCCGTATAGGTTATTTTCACCGAGGAACGCTTCATGATCTCTTCGCGCCACGTAATGAGCCGACTCGCATTGACCTCACGTACAAGATAGAAGTGAGGTACACTTGTCCAACTCTGCGTTGTACGCTCTGCCATAATACGCCAGATGTTACTCAGGTTCAAGCTACTCGTCCCGTTTGTACTAGCCAGAGATGACTCTGTTACAGGAGTGAGTTGGGCGGTCTTTTCGGAAAGTTGAGGAGTTTGTGCAACTACGGATAGAACATCTGCGGCGAGTACCGCACCATCAGGTCCAGTTCCTTTCAAAGTTGCAATATCCTTGCCTTGCTCCAGAGCTAGCCGGCGTGCTTTCGGTGAGGCTATTACTACGTGTGTTCTCGTAGATGTGTCAATCGTTTGTTCCGTCTGCTGTTGATTCTGTAAATAGGCCAATACATCCGCTTTTTGAATACGTTTTCCCGTTGGTGTAACCAAGCTTAAATCGACCTTATATTCGTCAGCAATGCGCGAGGCAAGCCGACTAGGAGGCATCGCAAAGACACTCGCCTTCTGACTCTCCAAGGTGCGAGGTACATCCTGCGCTTCATGTACTGGGGACATCTGCGGTTGGGCTAATGGCATCTTTTTTGCTTGGGCGACCTCGTTTGAAGCAAGAATCTTGGCGATCACCTGCCCAACGGGAACGTCGTCACCTGCCTTTGCCACAACATCAGTGAGCACGCCATCAGCAGGGGACTCAAGTTCGACCGTCGCTTTGTCGGTCTCTACCTCGACAAGAGGTTGCCCTCTTGTCACCTGCTCACCTTCAGCCTTGAGCCATTGCACGACTTTCCCTGTTTCCTGCGCCATGCCAAGCGCGGGCAATATCACATCTGTCGCCATGAGTGGTCTCCTGTCATGTGAGAACACTGTTGGCGTTGTTCTCACATGTCTGATGTGTTTCTACAATCTTCCTCTTACGCGGGAAAAGCGTTGATAGTTGCGCTCTGAACTCCATTTTCAGGGTGATTGCCATTGAGGTCTACGTTGAGATGTGATTGGGACTCACGAGTCGTCGGTAGTGGACCCGTCGCTGTGTAGTAGCGTACTCCCGCGATCAATAATTTCTCAGCAGGGAAACGTGTAATCACTTCACAGCCAGTCTTAGTGACAACTAACTGCTCTTCAATGCGAGCTGCCGACCAGCCATCCGATGAGGGCCAGAAGGTTTCAAGCGCGAAGACCATGCCTTCTTCAATGACCTCAGGATGATCGAGGGAGACAAGTCGGCTGAATATAGGCTTCTCCCAGATGGAAAGTCCAACTCCATGACCGTATTGAAGGGCGAATGCGTCCTCTTCATTCGAGAAACCAAACTCTTCTGCCTTCGGAAACAACTTGACTACGTCAGCGGTCGTCACGCCTGGCTTGATTGCGGCGATGGCACGATCTAAAATGTCGCGGCACCGTCTGTAGGCTTCGACAATAGCAGGTGAGGCACTGCCAATCGCGAAAGTGCGGTAGTAGCAGGTACGATATCCGTTGAAGCTATGCAAAATATCAAAATATGCTGGGTCTCCTGGTCGTAAGGCACGATCAGTATAGACATGTGGATGAGGGCTGCAACGCTCACCAGAGATCGCGTTGACGCCTTCCACCTGCTCAGAACCCATATCGTATAGCACTTTACTGACCAGACCAACGCACTCGTTTTCACGAAAGCCAGGCTTCATAGCACGGTACAGTTCGTCGTAGGCGGCATCGACCATCATACACGCGGTACTAAGCAGAGTGATCTCGTCCTGCGTCTTAATCAAGCGAGCAAGTTGCATGAGCTGCTGACCATCCACAACCTTGATTCCTTCGGCCTGTAACGCGAAGAGAACAGGAAGCTCAACAATATCCACGCCAACAGGTTCATTCAGCAGACCGCGCTCTTCCAGTTCAATACGAATCTTGCGTGCTACATCTTCAGCGCGCCCGGACTCTGGTGACATTGCTCCACGTTGTGTAGAAATGCCAGCACGCGACCGTTCGCCTAACCAGGGACAATAGATTTGATGGTGGCGCGCTGCTGAACCGAAGTCCCATAGAATTGGCTCAGCATCCTGTGCTAACAAGCTAAAACGTGTCAGCTTGTCCATCGCCCAGGTCCCAATGTGTGTTGCAGTGATATAGCGGATATTGTTCATATCAAAGCACAGCAATGCGCCCATATTTGATTCTTTAAGCAAGCGCTTGATGCGATCCAAACGTTCCGTGCGGAGCCGTTCAAAATTGGTTCGCTCTTCCCAATCCACCCCCATAAGTCCATAGGTTTTGATCGCCATGATCGACTTCTCCTTTCACTCTCTCAAGCCGAAAGCTAGCCGCGAAAGCAGCGTGAGAGAGTGGTTTAAAGAGTTCTCCTTTCACTCTCTTGAGCCGAAGCCTAGCTGCGAGAGCAGCGTGAGAGTGTATTTAAAGAATTCTTCTTCTTTACACTCGTCCACAGAGTGTTTTGGCTACCTCTGACACAGAGAGAGCTGTGGGTACGGTCATATCTTCCAAGACAGGCGAGAACGGCACAGGGACATTCATCGCTCCCATCCGCTTCACAGGGGCATCCAGATAGTAGAACGCGCCATCAGCAATTACCGAAGCGAGTTCAGCCGTGACCCCATACTGCTGATAGCCCTCGTCCACAATTATGGCCCGGCTCGTTTTCTTCGCGGACTCGATGAGTGTTGCCGTATCCAGAGGCACAGTGGTACGAGGATCGACAACCTCAGCACTGATACCGATTTTTTCCAATATCTCGGCAGCGGCAAGAGCGATCTGTACCATGCTACTTGTCGCAACAAGGGTAATATCGGTTCCCTCACGCTTAATGTCCGCGACACCAAAAGGAATGGTATAGTCTCCTTCTGGTACAGGTCCCTTGAGTTGATACATCATCTTATCCTCAAAGAAAACCACTGGATTATTGTCACGAATAGCGGTTTTCAATAAGCCCTTCGCGTCATAAGGCGTCGAGGGAAGCACCACCTTTAAGCCTGGGATGTGACTCACCCATGCATGTAAGCTCTGACTGTGTTGAGCGGCAGTGCGCCGTGTTGCTCCAAGCGTCGTGCGTAAGACCATTGGCACCATGAGTTTCCCACCCGACATGTAGTGAACCTTGGCGGCTTGATTGAAAAGTTGGTCCATAGCAATACCGAGAAAATCCCCAAACATGATGTCGATGACTGGACGCAGGCCCGTCATCGCTCCACCCACTCCGATACCTGTAATGCCGGCTTCAGAGATAGGTGAGTCAATCACGCGGCCCGTTCCAAATTCTTCGACCAGACCAGAAAGTACCTTGAATGGCGTACCCGCTTCTGCTACGTCTTCACCCATGATAAACACATATTGGTCCCGACGCATTTCTTCGGCGAGGGCTTCACGAATAGCTTGACCAAGCGTGATCTCTCGAACATCCTTGCTGGTGTCCTGGTTGACAACGGTACTAAGCATAGACATCTTGATCGACCTCATTTCGCTCTGGATAGGGTGCGTTTAATCCAAATTCAACGCCAGCTTCAATTTCAGTGCGTACCCGCTGCTCTATCTCTTCGAGCGTCGTCGCGTCAAGCATCTGCTGCTCGGTCATCCACTCGACAAGCAGTTTGAGAGGGTCTCGCTCTGTTCGCCACTGCTCCTCCTCTTCTTTAGAGCGGTAGTACGAGCGCTGAATATCGCCAACATGATGACCAAGATAGCGGTAGGTGTTACACAAGAGAAATGATGGTCCTTCACCTTGCCGCGCACGTTCAACAAGACGTTGTGCTGACGTGTAGACGGCACGAACATCCTGACCATCTATCTCTTCAGTCAAGATACCGAATGCTTTAGCCCTGGCACTCATATCCCCAGCGGTTGTCTCTGAATAGTGCGTGTATTCGTTGTAAAGATTATTCTCACAGACGTAAATCACTGGTAACTTCCATAACGAGGCCATATTCATCACCTCGTAGAGCAAACCCTGACCAAGCGCGCCATCGCCAAAGAAACAGACCGTGACCTGATCGGTGCCACGCATCTTGCTTGAAAACGCGGCTCCAGTCGCAATACCAGTGCTCCCTGCAACGATAGCATTCGCGCCCAGGTTGCCTGTACTCTGGTCGGCAATGTGCATTGAGCCGCCTTTCCCTTTACAGTAGCCGGGTTCCTTGCCCAACAACTCGGCATACATGAGGTCAACGGAAGCTCCTTTTGCAAGGCAATGTCCATGTCCTCGATGTGTACTTGTGATGTAATCGTCACGGCGTAAGGCTTCACACACTCCTACTGCGATAGCTTCCTCGCCAATGTAAAGGTGAGCAAGACCAGGCATTTTCGCGGTGGTATACAAAATATTGACGTGTTCTTCAAAGACCCGTATTTTGAGCATCTGCTCATACATGTGTAACCAACGCTCTGTATTTTCGACGGGCACCTCTGCATTGACGTATTTGGATGTTTCAGATTGAACCATGTAATTCTCCTGGTGCTTACAAATCTACACCGGACATTTGGGCGAGAACCTTGTATACAATAGCGAAATCTTGCTTTGCCAGTCCCATAGCACGAGCTGCTGTGAGCATCTGATTGCTGATAGCAACGGTTGGGAGTGCGACATCAAGTTCCCTGCCGAGTTCTTCTGCGAGAAGCATATCCTTCTGCATCATGTTCACATTGAACCAAGCTTCCTCTGGCATATTAAGAATAAATGGGGTACGATACTTCAGAGAAGGGGAAGCGATAACACTGTTAAGCATGACTTCGAGCGCGGTCTCGACTGGAACACCTCCCTTGATTGCCAAGAGTAGCCCCTCACAAAAGCCCATAAACTGCACTTGCAAGTTAAGGTTGATCGCTATTTTCATCAAAACAGCCTGACCATTTTTGCCAACATAATTCACTGTTGGGCCAATGGACAACAAAATAGGTTTGACTTGCTCAAAAACGGATTCGTCACCACCTACCATTAAGGAGAGTTTGCCCTGTTCGAGTGTGATTACACTGCCTGATACAGGCGAGTCAAGCATATGTGCGCCTATTGCGGCTACCTGAGAAGCGAGATGGCGTGAGGCGGCAGAACTGATCGTGCTCATATCAACATACACGCTGTCTTTGTGTAAGCCTGCCAATATTCCGGCAGGGCCATTACACACCTCGTGTAAAGCTGCGGTGTTTGTAACCATTGTGAACACCACATCGACAGCCTCTGCAACAGCTCTTGGGGATTCGCCCCAGTGCATACCAGCATCTAAGAGCCACTGAGCCTTAGATTTGGTACGATTAAATCCAGTAACGGTGTGACCAGCCTCAAGTAGTCGCATTGTAATGCGACCACCCATAGCTCCTAATCCGACAAAGCCTAGATGAGCCATAACTCCCTCCAGTCGTTGGATCAACCGAAAAATCAAATATCGAACAACTACTCTTTTTGTCCAGTAGCTGCACTTACATCCTCGCGAACCTGTTGCAGATGCGAACGCATTGCGGCACGTGCAGCTTCTGGATCGCGTCTAGTAACGCTTTCAAGAATACGTCTGTGATGAATTTGCCCTCGCTGGGGACCTCCCTCAGTCTCAAAAATTTGTTTGCGCTGTTCACTTAGTAAATGGACGATAGAATTTATCAGGATGAGAATAAGCGCATTTTGCGTCGCTTGAGCTAATGCCTCATGGAACTCGTTATCTGCGCTAATGAATGCATCTGCGTCATTCAAGCTTTCATCCATTATCCGTATCGCCTCGTGCATTGCTGAAATCTCTTTTTCTGTCGCACGTGCGGCCGCAAGAGCCGCTATTTCGGTCTCAAGAATCACACGAAATTCAACAAGATTGTCTGAACCCCCTACCTCACCTAACTTCAATTTCATCATCAGGCTAATAGAATTTTGCATAGCCTCACGTGCGCCATCAATAACAATTGTCCCTCTACCAGGACGCATGTTGATCAGCCCTTTCTGAGCTAGGCTTTTCATGGCTTCTCGCACTGCTGTCCGACTAACCTGAAACTGTTCAGCAAGTTCACGTTCAGTAGGTAAACGATCTCCCTTACGCAGTTCACCGTCCAAAATACGTTTTTCAATTTGCTCAGCTACACGCTCAAAAACTTTAGTGAACTGAACTGGAGCATTCATGTATTTACGTTTCCCCTACCGTCGCTTTACTCTATTCTCAGCAATGCTCGACGTTTAAATACCTGACGTATTTCGTCCATTGATCATACCAAACATATGTATGTAAGTCAAGGATTTACACTTATACATTCTGAAATCAGTAAGAAAACATATGTTATATACGCCGTAGAACGACCTCATAGGCCACTTAAGAGACCATTTTGGTGAAAACAATTCGTTGTTCCATTGCAGTGTATGCAGAGCAATGATTGACATTAGAATACTTAGATGGTACGATAAACATGCTCGTATTCCAACCACTAAAATTGTCAGAAAGTTTGAACTGAGAAGTAGCTACGAGGAGAATTCTATACTTATGAGTATTCAATCAATCAATCCAGCCACGGAAGAAATAATTCAGACTTTTGAACCATACAGCGATGCTCAGGTCGATTACGCACTTGAGCAGGCCCATACAGCCTTTTTGAGTTGGAGCGAAACTACCTTTGACGAACGCAGTGCATATTTGCACACGGTTGCACGCTTTATGCGGCAACACAAAGCACGACTAGCTCGCCTCAGCACGCTTGAAATGGGGAAGCCTATCGTAGAGGCTGAGGCCGAGATTGAGAAATGTGCATGGGCATGTGATTTCTACGCCGATAATGCACAACGTTTTCTCGCTGACGAATCTGTAGAGACAAATGCGACTCAGAGCTATGTATCTTTTCTGCCATTAGGTGTCATCCTCGCCATCATGCCTTGGAACTATCCCTACTGGCAGGTTTTCCGCTTTGCCGCCGCCGCTTTAATGGCAGGCAATACTATTCTATTGAAACACGCCTCTAATGTCTCTCTCGCCGCCCTGGAAATTGAGCGTATTTTCCAAGAAAGTGGTTTGCCTCAAGATATCTTTAAGACCGTCCTGGTTCCAGGTTCTTCTATCGAGAACCTTATCGCAGACCCACGCATAGCCGCCGTTACGCTCACAGGTAGTGATTCCGCAGGAGTTGCAGTTGGTACTGCCAGCGGACACGCGCTAAAGAAGGCAGTGCTTGAACTTGGGGGTTCGGACGCATTTATAGTTCTGGCAGATGCCGACCTGGATGCAGCTGCTCAGATGGCGGTGCGCGCTCGCTTTCAGAATACTGGTCAGAGTTGTATAGCCGCCAAACGTTTTATTGTGGTCGAAGCTGTTGCCGATGCTTTTGGGCAAAAGTTCGCGGCAGAGGCGGCGAAACTCACCATAGGTGATCCATTTGATCGCGGAACACAGATTGGTCCTCTGCCACGTGCTGATTTACGCGAGGAACTAGACAAACTGGTACAGGCATCAGTCAAGATGGGCGCACAGGTAATCCTAGGTGGAAAGCCCTTAACAGGAAAAGGGTTCTTTTACGCACCAACTATTTTGACGGGAGTCACACCTGAGATGCCAGTATTCAGAGAGGAAACATTTGGCCCTGTTGCACCCGTGATACGCGCACAAGATGAAGAGCATGCAGTGCAACTCGCGAACAGTTCACAATTTGGACTCAGTAGCAACCTGTGGACACAAAACATTGAACATGCTCGCAAGTTTGCACGACGTATCGCGGCGGGAGGAGTCTTCATCAACGGCATGACTACTTCTGACCCACGACTACCCTTTGGAGGTATCAAACGTAGTGGCTTTGGGCGTGAACTATCAATGTTTGGAATACGCGAGTTTGTGAACATCCAGACGATTTGGATTGGCCCATCAACAGGGGCGCAAATGCCAAAGGTAGAGTAAATTTCAGTCGTCTCACTCGCGCAAACTTGCGTTTGCGAGTCGGCTTCTCATAATCCACATTCCGTAGTTATACAGACTCAAAAGATTTAAACACGTACACTGTCGAGGCGGTAAAAGTGCTGAGCGTTCTCTCCTAGAATGGCTCGTTGATCTGTCTCTGACAGGTGCGTGATAAGCTGAGTTACCATCTCAGCCCACTGTGAATAAGAGCCAGCTTGCAGCATGACAGGCCAATCGCCTCCAAAAAGAAGGCGCTGCTCCCCAAAGACCTCCAACACGTGTGTTACATATGGGACGAAATCAGAGAACTGCCACCGTTGTAAATCAGATTCAGTAAGCAGACCACTCATTTTACACCAGACATTGGGCAAAGTTGCTAATCGCTTAAGATCAGCACGCCACGGGTCCAGTTTGTGTTCACGAATGTTGGGTTTGCCACAATGATCAAGGATGAACATTACATTTGGACACCGCTGGACCAATTCTGCTACGACTGGCAACTGTTCATGTCTGATGCAGATATCGAACGTGTATCCATACTCAGCCAGTAACTGTACACCTTGTATGAATTTCGGCTGAAGACAAAAGTGGAGATCGTGTTCACCTTGCAAATTGCGACGTACTCCCTTGATAAGTGGCCCTAGCTTCCGCAACGCATCCAGGTAGACGCGCACCTGTTCACCAAAGTGAACAGGTGCAGCCGCAACAATTCCCAGCAATCGAGGGTTATGGGTCGCTAGCTCAACAATATGTTCGACCTCCAACAACGCAAACTGTGATGCAACATCCACTTCGACATAGACCATACCAGAGATGGGGAGCTTTCTCGTCTGCTCATCATATTCTGGTAAACCAAACGGACAATTGATTGCAGGAACCTGTGTCAACCACGGAATTGGAAACACATTTGGGTTCCAGAGATGTACATGTGCATCAATAATGGGTACATTTTGCATAGAGCTACACCCGTTCTAGTAGAGCTATATCTTGCCAAAGTTCGTAGGGAATCGCGATCTCTGCTAAGGCGACGGTTTTCACTAGCCGCTCCGGTTTGCTGAGACCGACAATCGTCGATACGATACGTGGGTCGCGTAACGAAAACTGTAAGGCCACTGCACCCAACGGCACTCCATAACGCTGGCAGATCGCCTCTATCTTGAAAGCACGCTGTACATAGGGTTCCGATGCTTGACTATACATATAACGTGGATAGAGGCTGGGACCTTTGACGAGGATACCGGAACCATAAGGTGCAGCATTAAGTGCTGCCACATTGTGGTTCTGGCACACATCCCAGAAAGGATCGGCTTCTTGATTGAGTAATGTGAAACGATTGTGGCTGATGGCTAGTGCAAAGAGGTCCGTCTCAACAAACTGCGTCATCATAGCAATCGGGCCACCTGCGACTCCAATATGACAAATCAGCCCTTCTTTCTGACACTGGCGGAGTATATCTACAGGTCCACCAGGGGCCATTGCCGCAGCAAATCCAATATGTTCAGGATCGTGTAGAAAGCAAATTGGCAACTGCTCCAATCCTAACAGGCGTAAACTACGCTCAATACTACGACGTACTTGTACACCTGTGAATTCTCCGGTCTGTAGGTCGCGGTCTGCTTTCGTCGCCAGCACAAAAGTATGAGGCAGGCCACCCATTTCGCGTAGCACTGTACCAATGCGTCGCTCACTCTCACCATCACCATACGAGGCTGCTGTATCAATAAAGTTGATAGGACTGGCAAAAATGGCGCGAACAGTAGTAAGCGCACGCTCTTCACTCACAGCATAGGTAAATGTATCAGGCATATTTCCTAACGCAGCACAGCCGATGCACAACGATGTAACACGAAAGCCAGTCATCCCCAGTGGGCGCAAGGAGAGCGTCATGAAGGAATTACCTTTCTCTTATTTCAACGAGTGAAAGCATCACTTACCTTATATATCGAGACTATAGGAAACAAACGGAAGTAGATGACGCGAGAAATGTGTCATCAGATTAGCTGCATAGACCTCGGGATAAGCCTGTAAGAGCTTTATAATCGCATCATAAAAGCGCATGGTACCAGTCGAAGTCTGTGCAGTCAAAATAGAGCCAAAGGTAACGTGCAGTATCTCGCGTGCATCAAACTGCTCCAGTAAATTGTGTATATTCGCGTCTGTTAGTTCAGCAGGATCAGGTGCTCGTCTAAGCTGAGCGGACACGTGATAGCTGGCACGATCAACCGTGTAACATTCACAGGCAAAGGCATAAATCTCACGCAACAAGGTAGCATCGAGTTGACCAATTGTACGCAATGCTTCTAAATAGCTGGTTCCCGCAGTCTTTAAATGCACGACACCCTGTGTTTCCTGTGCCGCAATCGGATAGATACTGAACTTATCTGAACCAGAGTGCAAGCTGAGTTTGTAGGGACCCTGAGTGCGTGCGATTGCTGCGTGGATAGCAATATCTGTTTTGAAGGCTTCGAGATCGCCAATGTAGTCCACACCCTTCTCGAATCGGCCAACAAAGCGTGGAGCTAGACTTACCCACTGCACCCCTAGGCGACGCAGTTCAGTCACGAAGTAGAGATGTTCGGCATGAGTGGTCGGCACTGCCGTTTCGTCTACAGATATCTCAACTTCCCACGTATGCTCAGTGCCAACCTGAACCAGATGCCGATACATCTGAGAAACGTGGGCAATGGCCTGACCATACTTGACTGCGGCCCGTACAAGCATTTCTTCATCAAATGCTATGAAATACCCTTCTATGTCCCATTTCTTTTTCAAATATCGCGCGAATAGTGCCTCTGCTGTGTCTTCCAGTTGTGCCCAAGGCAAAGCCGCGAACCGCGAACGGAGATCATGCAAGCCTGTACTATCAGCCATAGCATCAACATACTCGCCAGGATCGAATGTATAGAAGGTGTAACCCGCTGCCAAGCAGTCGTCGATATCTTTCGGCGTTTTCAGGTGGTCGGCATCAGCACCAAAGCCATCATGCCAACCCTCGGCAAAGACACCCCACATTGCGTCATCAATTACCTGTTGCGGGCTACGTCTGGTGCGGCTCATCTCTCGCATCGACTGTTGAGCAGGAATGGGTGCAATATGTCCCCCTGTCGCACGAAGTGCTCGTAGATGGCCTGGTGTAGCTAATCCCAATCTATCCCCAAAGCCAGCACTCGTTCTTAGCCCTAACGTTCTTGGTTTCAACGATACAAGTTGACTTCGCAAGACGGCAGCATTATGAGCATTCAACGGTCCAAGTAGCACTGGTCTTTCAGAGATTGTGGTCATCTCACCAACAAAGCCACCAAGTATAGGCTGCTTAAACGTCGTCATTACAGCAAGTCGGCGTTGTCTAGGTACCATTTCGCTCAGTCCATAGAGGACATTGCCTTGCTGTGTCACTGAAGTGGAAGACAGGTGTAATTGCCTACATATCTCTTCTACCGTTTCATCATGCTCGACGTTCATAAACATCCCCTTTCCGTTCTATCCGATGCTACTCCAATTTCACATGACGCGCAGATACCACTTTTACACCGTGATAATACCTTTAATGATTCCGCTACTCGCGTCAATCCACAGTGGAAATACTTCAAGCAGTGCTTCAAGTGTAGCACGATGAGTAACCCACGGTGTGAGCGTGATCTGCGCCTTCTCTATGGCGGTAATGACACTTTGAAAATCAGTAGCAAGGGCATTACGACTGCTCAGCAGCGTCATTTCATGACTGTGAAATAGAGGGTCGTGAAATGTCACATCACCTGGGAATAATCCTACAAAGATCAGACGACCACCAAATGCGACATAGGAAAAGGCCGCTTGCATGGAGTGAGGATTGCCCGTAGCATCAAACACTGCTGTAGGAAGGTCATTATCGGTTATTTGCTGAAGAGCATCGCTCTCGAATCCTTTTCCATCAATGGTGATAGCCAACGGCCAGTGATGCCGTACAAAAGAGAGCCGCTGTTCGCTGATATCCATGACTAGTACATGAGCACCAGCCAATAATGCAAATTGTGTGACAGCGAGACCAATGGGTCCAGCCCCAACGACGAGGACGCGCTCTCCTGCAGTAAGTTGCGCTCGTGCAACAGCGTGTGCGCCGATAGCCAATGGCTCAACCAGAGCAAGCTGTTCATAGGTCAAATGTGTTGTAGGATGTAGGTGTGATGCAGGGATGAGGAGCAGTTCACGCATTCCACCATCGACATGCACTCCAAGCACCTGTATGTTGGCGCAGCAGTTGGTTTTGCCTCGTCTGCAGGGTGGACAGTGACCACATTCCAGATAAGGGCGAACCGCACAGCGTGCGCCAACCCTCACATTACGTACATCCGTGCCAACCGCCACCACTTCGACGCTCAGTTCATGTCCCAAAACACGTGGGTAGGTAAAAAAGGGCTGTTGACCTCGAAAGGCATGATAATCAGTACCACAAACACCAACACGATGGACGCGGACCAGAGCCTCCCCTACCCCTGGCATTGACGGTTCTTCCATTTCGGCAAGCCGCAAACGCTCCGGTGTCTCAAGCACAACTGCTCTCATCATTCGTTTCCTTTCAGCCTAGCTGAGCATCGTGTTCGCTAGCAAGTTTGACTTGCTAGCGAACACGATACCTGAACTATGTTGTCACAAAAGGACTAGCTGGACTGATTAGCGCAAGTTGGGGTGAGGGCAGCCTGTATCTTTGGATCGTTGAGGTTCGCCTGAGAGACAAAGGTAACTCCTGTGTCCTCGGTCGTCGCCTTCACGTTGTTGCGAAGTTGATTTACCAGCATCTTGACACTATCATAGCCCATTTTGAAGGGGTTTTGCAGAACCAGATCGCTGATAGTGCCATTTTTAAGGTCTGTAATCTCTGTTGGCGATGCATCCCAACCAACAATTTTGACCTTGCCTTTAAGACCAACAGCACTCACAGCCTGAGCAGCACCAGTTGCGCTCTGATCGTTCGCGCCAAAGATGCCATCGAGATGAGGATACTTGCTTAAGATGTCCTGTGTCACACTCAATGCAGTATTGAAATCACTATTGCTCTGCTGATCCGCAACGATTTGTACATTGGGATACTTAGACGCGAGTTCAGTCTTGAAGCCGTTGACGCGCTGGTCATTTGTTGCAGAGCCTTTCACAAATTCAATGATCGCGATTTTACCCTTACCCCCAAGAGCATCACCCAGCAAATCCGCGGCTTTCGCAGCCGATGCAGTGTTGTTCGTTGCAAACAAAGGCACGGTCGATGGCTGAGGGTTGGTGCCTGAGTCGATATTCTCCACTGGAATACCCACCTGAGTTGCTTGTGTAGAGACTTGTCCCAAGGCCTTAGCATCTGTAGCAGCGTAAATAATACCACTTGGCTTTTGAGTGATATAATTTTGCAGCATGGTGATCTGACCTGTGACATCAGTCTCTGTCGTTGTGCCATCCCACACGATACTAACATTTGATTGTTTATTCGCCGCACATTGTGCGCCTGCCTGAACGGTGTCCCAGTAATTGTTTCCAATCGTCTTGGGAACCACGATAAGTTTCAAAGCGGTATTGCCACTACCACTTGTTGATCCACTGCCACTGCTTGTCGAACTTTGCCCACCACACGCTACTACAACCAATGCAAGAACAACCACCAATAGTGTTGAAGACACGCGACTCGATAGTCTTAACATAGTGTACTCTCCTCTTGCTGTGACGAACGGGTCAAGCACCTCATAGTGCCTGACATCCATAGTGAAGCGAATGCAGAATTGCTAAATAGGTAGCATCACCCCCTTCTCGCAGCGATTAGTCCTCTGCCTTGCTCTAAAGGTGCTAGGATAATGATGAAATACGCCTTCTCCGAAATTGATCCCAGAAGACTGCGAGCCAGATCACAACACCGATGATAACCTGTTGATAAAAGGTGTTGATATCCAGTAGCACAGAACCATTGCGAATGAGCGCGATGAGAAATGCTCCGATCAGTGTACCGAGAATGGTTCCTTGCCCTCCAAAGAGGCTTGCTCCACCGATAACTGCCGCCGCGATCACGTCTAGTTCCAAACCAATACCAAAATTGGGTTGACCGGAAAAGACGCGTGAGGAGGCAATCATACCGCCAAATCCCGCGAGCAAGCCTAAGATCACATAGACAGCAATGAGATAGTTACGCACGGGAATACCGGAAAGCCGTGCCGCCTCTTTGTTGGAACCAATGGCATATGTGTAACGGCCCAAGCGTGTACGACTGAGGAGCAAGTAGGCAAGTACGGCTACAACAACGAGCAGTATCAATGGGACGGGAATACCAGCAACTTTTCCTGAACCTAGCACACCAAAGGCTTCTGGCACACCGAAAACAACTTGACCATTCGTCGAAATATAGACAAGACCGCGAACGGCACTCATCATCCCAAGAGTCGCAATAAACGGATTCAAATTGGCAACGGTGATCAGTAGCCCATTCGCCACACCAACAGCACCACCGACAAGTGTTCCAATGATAACCGCTAAGGGCCAACTTACTCCTTGATTGACGATCAGTGATACACCGATCACGCCTGAGATAGCGGCAGTCGAGCCAACCGATAAATCAATACCAGCGGTGATGATCACGAATGTCATCCCGATGGCGATAATTGCTGTAACCGTCGTTTGCTCTATCACATTGGTCAAATTGGTAACAGTGAAAAATACTGGCGAGACAAAAGAGAGAAAGATGAACACCACTAACAAAGCACCAGCCGCAGCCGCCTGCGCCACCACATCGCCCAATCGCTCTTTCAGTCGTTCAGCAAACGATATCTGAGTTTCTTGTTCTATGACTTGATTCGGGTCTACATCAGTCGTAGAACTAGTTATCTTCTTCATTGAATGTCTACCTCCTTAGCCCTTGTAGCTAGTGCAAGGAGAGCTTCTTCAGAAAACTGCTCACGCTTGAGTTCTCCTGCAATACGACCCTCGTGTAATACTAGGATGCGATCACACATATTGATCAACTCTGGCAAGTAAGAAGAAATGAGAACGATTGCACGCCCCTCAACCGCGAGTTTCCCAATCAATTCAAACATCTCTGCCTTGGCTTTAACATCTATTCCACGCGAAGGCTCGTCGAAGAATAAGACACGCACTTGTGTCTCTAACCAGCGTGCAACTATGACTTTCTGTTGATTCCCGCCAGACAGGACAGCGACTTTCCGCAAAACTGATGGAGTGCGGATTTTTAACTGCTCTCGCTCACGCTCAGCAATACGTTTCTCTTTGGCGAGATCAATAAATTCCGCGATAGTTGGCAGATTAGCAAGAGTTATATTCTGCGCGATATTCAGCGTCATAGCTAAACCATCTTTTTTGCGATCTTCCGTTAAATAACCAATGCCAGCAGCGATAGCATCGGCAGAAGATTTTATCTTGATCCTTTTTCCATCGAGCCAGACAGAGCCGCCGTCAATGGAGTCCGCCCCAAATACTGCACGCGCCAACTCAGTACGCCCGGCACCTATGAGTCCAGCAAAACCTAAAATCTCACCTGCACGTATCTCAAACGAACAGTTATGTAACTTATGGCGGCGCGAGATGTCCTTTGCTCGAAAGACGACCTCTCCGATAGCACATATCGGTTTTGGATAAAGGTTTGTGATATCGCGCCCTACCATCAAACGTATGAGCTTTGCTTCATTGATATCACTACGCGGTAGCGTTGCAACGACCTTGCCATCGCGCATAATAGTTACGCGGTCTGCAATACGGAAAATTTCATCAAGCCGATGAGAAATATACAGGACTGCAATATTCCTTGCTGTCAATCCGCGAATTACAGCAAAGAGGTCCTCGATTTCTTGACCTGTCAATGTCGCGGTAGGCTCATCCATAATTACAAGCTTGGCATCAATCGCGAGTGCTTTGGCAATCTCGACGAGTTGTTGCTCAGCAACGGATAAAGCAGCAGCAACTTTCTTCGCATCAATATGTAAGCCTACACGCTGCAAAAGCAGCCGTGCCTGATCGACCTCCGTGCGTTTAGCTATAACTCCAAAACTACCAGGTTCACGTCCAAGAAAAATATTTTGTGCAACGGTGAGATGCGGTGCAAGAGCGAACTCTTGATAGACCATCGCAACTCCTAGTGACTGTGCATGTTTCGGATTGATACTTTGAACAACTTGCCCTTGCATAGTGATCGTCCCTTGGGATGGATGCTCAACTTGTGATAGCAGTTTCATCAGAGTTGATTTGCCCGCACCGTTTTCACCAGCGACGACATGAACTTCGCCAGGATAGATATCGAGATTGACATCATCAACAGCGACTACACCAGGGAAGTGTTTCGAGATATGACGCAATTGTATTAAGGGTTTCTCTATGGATAGTGGCATGTGCCCTTCTCCTCTATGACGCGCGTTTGAGAATGAACAAAGCCTAGCGAGGCGACGGAGTACCTTCGTTAATCAGTATGAAAGACCTCACGCATAGTAACCCACCATTCACCCTCCACCCGATCTACCAGTGGTGACTGCATAGGCTCGGTATATGTCCACCATTCCCGTGTCTTGGAATCGGCAGCCATAGATGCCATATCGGTTGCATAATCCTCACCAACGTATTCAAAGTAAGCAAAGAGCAGCGTACCATGACGAAATATAGTGTAGTTACGGATGTGACACGCCTCGATCATTGACAGAACTTCAGGCCATACAGATGCATGAATCCGCTCGTAGGCTTCGATTTGCTCAGGCTTCACGCCAATGATTTGCCCATAACGCCGCATAAAACCTCCATGTCTCTGACCGCTTCCAAGAAAATGTTTTCACAACTAATTCGATAGTACTTGACAAATATCCTTTTGTCAAGAGGTACACCCATCAAATATATTTATACCACCTAAAAAGAGTCACAAAACGTGTGTTCTGTTCATAAATTTCTATTTTAGGGCTATAAAACGATCCCCAATTATCATGAAATTTTGAAACACAAGAAAGCGTTTTCATAGAAAGAGATTTATCGTGTAGAGTAATGAAAATGTTTTCTTGACAGCAATCATAAAAAAAGGTGACAATAGAACAACAAGAGACGCTTACGCTTTACAGGGTTTACGATTATACGTTATGAGTTCATAGGATATGTATAATCACTCTGTGGTCAAGAGTAGCCGCTCTTATGAAGTCTATACAGAATGAGTGAGCAAGTGTGATGACAACAATAAACGATGTCGCGAAAAAAGCCCAGGTCTCGATTTCCACGGTTTCACGTGTCCTTAATGGAACAGCTTTTGTGAATGGCGAGGTCAAGAAGCGTGTTGAGGAGGCTATACAGGAATTAGCATATCAGCCAAGTCCGGCGGCACGCTCGCTTCGTGTCAATCGTTCTCGCATCATCGGATTATTAATTTCCGACATCCAGAATCCTTTTTTTATGAGTCTTATCCAAGGTGTCGAAGATGAAGCGCATCGCAATGGGTATAGTTTACTTTTATGTAACTCGAATGAAGATTCAAACAAGGAACAACAGTACCTGGAAGTATTATGTGCTGAGCGCGTTGCGGGAGCAATTATTGTACCAACGCGAGAACGGTTAGAAGCAGGCATAGACAATTTTCACAAACGCAATATCCCACTGGTTGCGGTAGACCGACGCATCAAGGATAACAGTGTTGATGCGGTACTGGTCGATAATATACTGGGCGCACGCGAAGCAGTAGCACACTTGATCAACAATGGCTACAGGCGCATTGGAGTGATTGTTGGCCCTAAAACAATCACGACCGGAAGAGAACGACTCGAAGGCTATCGACAAGCACTGCAGGAAGCTGGTATCCCATACGATCCATTGCTCACTCGTAGTGGGACCTTTCGCAAAGAAAGCGGTCAACAACTTGCTCAGGAATTGCTAGCAATAACACCGGCTATCGATGCTCTTTTTGTAGGAAACAATCTCATGGCGATGGGAGCACTTGACGCTATACACGTGCGAAACTTACGCGTTCCAGAAAACATCGCGTTTGTCGGCTATGATGAGTTGCCGTGGGTTGCTCCAGGTTTCGTATCGCTCACAACTATCGCACAACCAGTCTATGAGCTAGGCAGTACTGCTGCACTGCGACTCTTTCAAAGATTGCAAAAAACTGCACCACAAAGTCGGCAAGAAGTCATTCTCTCCCCCAAACTTACGATCCGCGATTCGTCGCGCCCTCGCGCAGAAAGTAAAAAATGGTTTCAGACTTGACCTGTACTCGCTGCGTAATTGCTCACGTTTGCCCACTACACGCGGGCAAAGAGGTTTTGGTGCCGCTTGAAAAACTACAAGCCCCAACGTTCGCGCACACGTCTCTCAAGTGGGGCAAAAAGTAGACCATCGATTATCACCCCCAGGAAGATGATGACAAGCATCACCGCCATCAGTTGTGCTACGTCATTGAGATCACGAGCGGATTGGAGGAGATTCCCTAAGCTCAGCGTAAAATACAGTAGTTCTCCAGCCATAAGAGAACGCCAGGCGAAGGACCAACCTTGTTTGAGTCCGCTCAGGATCGTTGGCATCGCGGCTGGAAAAATTACCTGAGTATACAAAGCAAGTCCACGAGTACCCAAAGTACGAGCCGCTTTCAGATACACAGGGGAGGTGTTTTTTACCCCTGCTTGCACTCCGAGTGTGATTGAAAATACGGCACCCATCACCACCACAAAGATGACCGCTTGCTCACTTAGCCCTAGCCAGAGTATGGCGAGTGGCAGCCAACACACGCTTGGCAATGCTTGCAGACCGAGCACGAGTGAACCAATTGTCTCTTCCAAAAGACGAAGGCGCCCAATGAGTGCTCCCAATACGACACCGAGGATGAGAGAGATACCATACCCAATCGCAAGTCGCTTCAGACTCACTAACGCAGCACTGACAAAGAGACCTTGTGTGATACCTGTAAGTAACGAAGCGAATACGTCGAGTGGACCTGGAAAGATGTAGTCCGGCCAGATTTTGTTGTGAGCAAGGAGGTCCCACAGCAGGAAAAAGAGCAGATAGAACACCAGACGGTGAAACCATGCGGCATGCATAACATTGCTAAGATGATTTGTAGAGAGAGGCATTCCCCTCGCTATGCGCTTCCCCTCGCTCGTGTTCATCAATTCCTCCTTTTAGTACGTTGAGAATCTTGGTTGACTCATCCACCAGGTTATGGTCTTCTAATGAACGAGGACGAGGCAAGTCAATGCGAAACTCGTGTAGAATACGCCCTGGGCGTGGCGAGAAGACAAGAACTCGATCCCCAAGTGCTACCGCCTCCCGTACATTGTGCGTCACAAACACGACAGTTTTCTGCGTGTTTGCCCAGATCGTCTCCAATTCAGTATGCAATCTATCACGGGTCAATGCATCGAGTGCGCCAAACGGCTCATCCATGAGGAGAATATCAGGGTCAATGGCTAACGCACGAGCAATGGCAACGCGTTGGCGCATGCCCCCGGAGAGCTGATGTGCATAACTACGCTCGAAACCCTGAAGATGTACGAGTTCAATAAAATAGCGAGCTACATCAGCACGCTTTTTTGACGCTACCCCAGCCTGACGCAAACCAAACTCTACGTTGCGCTGCACGTCAAGCCAGGGAAAGAGTGCCGCCTCCTGAAAGAGCAACACACGGTCAATGCCCGGTCCACTCATCTGACGGCCGTTTACTTGAATACTTCCACTGCTTGCTGTCTCTAGCCCGGCAATAATACTCAGTAAGGTTGATTTTCCACACCCACTCGGTCCTACCAGGCACACAAACTCACCAGCCGCAATACTCAAGTCTGTGGGACTCAGAGCATCAATCATCTGTCCACGACCAGCAAAGGTTTTACTTACTCCTACAATTTCTAGCGGAACGCCACCTGCTCCCCGGAGACCTGTGCTCCCATCTGGTGAGATGATGGACGTAGCTTCTACTGCTTGCCGTTCAGTCATGGGTATGGTCCTTTCCCCTTTACGATGTTGTTATTGGAGCCAAGCCTTTGGATGTCAGTATCTGATTGAGTGGTCCTAAATCATAAATACCTCCAAGGTCAGGTTTGCTACTACCCAGAAATCCTAGCGCGTAGGCTCTGTCAGCCGATTGTGCAAGAGTGCCGGTAAGCGGATCATAGGTCACATCTACATTGGAAAAGGACTCGTTAAGTTCCTTCGTCGGAATACCTTTCCCCGTGATTTGCTGAATCTGGCTATTGATGATACTTTTCGCACCCGTAGGATCACTTTGAATATATTGCACCGTTTCAACATGAGCTTGGAGGAATTTTTTGACGAGATCAGGATGCTGATCAAGAAATTTTTTGCTCACGATGACATTTGTGGTGACAAAGTGCCCATTCGGCCAAAGTGAACGCTCATCAACAAAGACCTGACCTTTTCCTTCTACGAGTAAACGTGTGGCCCACGGCTCAGGCACCCATGCCCCATCAATTCTGCCTGTCTTGAACAAGGTAAGAATATTCGGGTTGTCGGTCGGCACAATCTGGACATTACCCCCTTTGTCGGTCGTCTGAAGGCCATGCTGTTGGAGGTAGTAGCGCAAAGCGACATCTTGCGTCCCCCCAAGTTGCGGTGTCGCCAGCTTCTTGCCCGCGAGGTCTTGAGAACTTTTGATATTTGCCTGTGGACGTACAATGAAAAGCGCACCGCCACTCGAAGCTCCCGCGATGATGCGGAGTGCCTCACCTTTGCTCTTCACATATCCATTGATAGCAGGACTTGGACCAACATAGCCAATATCAATCTCATTGGCAAACAAGGCTTCAACTAAAGCGGGACCTGCATTGAACGTCTTTGTTTCCAGGTTGACCTTCGACCCAAACGCATTTTTGAAGGTACCACGCGCCACACCAACCAGTGCAACAGCGTGTGTTAAATTAGGAAAATAGCCTAGACGTACCGACACTTGCCCACCACCATCACCACCAGTACCAGACGTTGAGCCACAGGCTGCAAGCGTCACAGCAAGAAGCATTGTGGGGGCGAGGAGACGAAAGAAACGAAAAAATACTCTCTTCACGAATGGTCCTCCTTTATGCGAGCGAGGAGCAAGCTCCTGCTCATTTCCTTACTCTTGGCTTTTACGAATTGATGGGATGATGCATAGCCTCTATCAGTACCTGTGCAACCTCTGGGCGCGTAAACTCGCGAGGGGGAATTTCACCCTCTTGCAGCAATTGGCGAACTTTGGTCCCACTTAGTACCACATGCTGAGCATTCTCGTGAGGACATGTTTTTGATGACGCCATTGCATCACACAGACGACAGTAGAAGGTATGCTCAAAGAACAGTGGCGTTATATCAAGTTTGAGCGGATCGAACTCCGAGAAGATATATTGCGCGTCGTAAGTACCGTAGTAGTTGCCAACACCTGCATGGTCACGTCCCACGATGAAATGTGAACAGCCATAGTTTTTTCGTATCAATGCATGAAAGATAGCTTCGCGTGGTCCGGCATAGCGCATCGCGGCAGGTAAGACACCTAGTACAACACGGTTCGCAGGATAATACTTCTCTAAGAGCACTTCGTAACAGCGCATTCGTACATCAGCGGGAATGTCATCACCTTTAGTATCTCCAACCAATGGGTGGAGGAAGAGACCATCAACGGTCTCCAGCGCACACTTCTGAATATATTCATGAGCACGATGTACTGGATTACGGGTTTGGAACCCCACAATGCGCTTCCACCCACGTTCAGCAAATTGTGCGCGAGATTGTTTTGGAGTTAGACGATACTGCGGGAATGTCTGAGGTTGCAGCGCGATGACACGCACAGGCCCACCAAGAAGCACATCGCCTTGCTGGTAGAGGACCTGTACGCCAGGATGTGCTGCGTCCTCGGTACGATAGACATTACGAGCCTCAAGTTGCTTGTCGTAGCTAAATTTGTCTTCAACCGTCATAACGGCATGTAGTGTTCCTTGCTCTGTAACAAGAGCAACCTGCGAACCAATAGATAGTGCGTTTGCTTGGCTCTGCGAGGTCGAGAGCGTTATTGGGATCGACCACGGAAGTCCACTACGTAAGTGCATATCGTTGACGACCCCGAAATAATCAGCTCGGTTCATAAATCCGGTAAGAGGGCTATATGCTCCTATTGCCAGCATCTCCAGGTCAGCAAGTTGACGTGAACCAATGAGAAGCTGAGTGAGACTCTTTGCACGCTCTTGCAGTTCCACACGCTCGGCCTCTTCCGCCATGTTCAAAACAAGATTTCCTCCGTGAGGGAGAATTAATCCGTCTAGCATTGTGTATTGTTCCCATTTCTCTTATGAATTAAAGGTAGCCTCGCGTGTTCAGGCCTTCCGCAACGACAGTAGACTTATGCTGGGAATACTCTCCTGGCTCAAGGTAGCCGAGTTCCTCAAGCTTAGCAAAAATGCGAGCCACACTCTCCTCTACGGTTTCTTTGTCTGTCTCGACAACGAGTTCGGGGTGTAAGGGTTCTTCGTAGGGATCGTCTATACCGGTAAAGTTCTTCATCTTCCCCTCGGCAACAAGCTTGTAGAGACCCTTCACATCGCGTTCCTGACATACGTCAATGGGACACTTGACATACACCTCAACAAAGTTTCCGATCTCCTCGCGTGCCCATGTACGGGCCTCCCGATAAGGAGAGATCGCGGCGGAGATACAAATTACGCCGTTACGTGTCAGCAAACTACAAACAAAGGCGATGCGCTTGATATTGGTATCGCGGTCTTCGCGGCTGAAGCCAAGCCCTTTACTCAGATGTGTGCGAACCACGTCACCATCAAGGACTTCAACCTTCACCCCATGATTTTTGAGATGCTGTTCCACGAGTTGTGCAAGGGTGCTCTTCCCAGCACCCGATAGACCAGTAAACCAGAGTGTACAACCTGTCGTCATGTATACCTGATCCTTCCATAAACGTTATGTCTTACTTTTTTTCTTAATCGAGGACAAGTGCTTCATACAAACGCCATTCCTGATCGAGGTCAATCTGGGTACGCGATTTTGTACCCGAACGCCCACCGTAGAGCAAAATACGTGAATTTTTGCCGTCAACGAGGACCCAGCAATCATGCTTGATGTTGTACTGGCAATCCTGTAACCAACGTGTTTCAGTATGTATCTCTTCCTCGACATGTCCTATGCTTCCGTGAAGACGGACAAGGAGTGCTCTACCATGTACCGTGTCAGCAACGGTGAAGTGCTCAGCATCGAGCACACGAACCGCGTGTGGATGATCGAGGCCCTCTAGCACAGTTTGCCACTTGCCTGTTTTGCGCTCAATCACGATGACCATACCCTGGTGAAAAAGAGAGGCAAGAATTCGCCCATCAGGAAGTTCTGCCGCCGAGTTTACATGCGTAGTCTGGGCGAGGGTGCCATACTTGATTGTGCGGTGATCTGCCGCCTTATCTACCTCCCGAAACTGACCAACGGGTGTGTGTTCAAAGCCATGATCGGTCGCCCACCATTGCCATAAAACGTCTCCCTCTCGATTAAATTCCACCAGCAGGTCTAGCCCGGTACTTGCCACCAGATACCCATTTCGTGTACGAGAGAGAGAATGTAGCGCATTAAAGAGAGGCAAACTTACACTATCTTGATGTATGCTCTCAAAGTTGATGTCAACCTCATGTATACTTGCAAAAGAGGTCACAAATATGCTGTTATCAGTAGCAACAAGTCCCGCAGCCATCTTTAGATCGATACTTCTCTTTGTACCATTTTCAAGAAGCACGAGTTGCCCTCCTGGGTCTTCCTTTGGCTTTTCGTAACTTCCCAAAACCGTGAGGGGACATTCGGTCTCCTGTTGTGATTTGTTCCAATGCTGCTTGAAGGTCGAGTGTTTTGTTGAAATACAACTCACAAGTAGTTTCATTATCTGTGTTTATCTCCTTCCACAAGCGGTTCAACGCCCGTTTGGGGAGGGACAGTTTTAGCTAGTTCAACTGTTTGCTCCTCGTTCGTTTGTGCCATGTGCAGACTCCTTTGGTGATTGAAGTGATCAGACCTGAAATATGACATAATGTCCTCATAAGCTATAGTATATCACATTTATTCTTTTATATTATATTAATCATTCTTATTAGTTATGATATAGCCGTTCGGATAAAAAAGAGAGAGGAGAGTGGACTCACTGGAGAATGCTTGCACCATGCCCTGCCTTAAGGATAAGATACATGGAATGACACTACATAGGAGGAATATCATTATGCAGACCACATCACTCTTCCCCGGCATCACGCAGCACACTACCACCACTGATCGCTTAGAGATCGCGTATTTGCAAGCGGGCCGAGGAAGTGTCCCTCTCGTTCTCGTACATGGCAATACCTCATCGTCTCTTTTCTACCAGGACTTTATGCTTGCGCTGGCAGCGACCAACCGATACACTGTTTATGCGCCAGATATGCGCGGCTTCGGAGACACGCAAATACTTCCAATAGATGCCACACGAGGTCTACGTGATTTTTCCGATGATCTCTTTGCCTTAGCTCAGGTTCTTCGTTTGACCAGCTTTCATCTCTTTGGCTGGTCGATGGGTGGCAATGTCTGCATCCAGTTTGCCATCGATCATCCCGATATGCTTCGCACGCTCACCTTACAGTCTCCTGGTTCACCTTTTGGCTTTGGGGGGACAAAAGGAGTAGAGGGCATACCCATCTGGTCCGATTTCGCTGGAAGTGGGGGTGGAACCGCCAATCCTGAATTTGTGCAGCGCATCGGGCAAGGAGACCGTGGCAGTGAGCTACTCTCACCACGCACCGTTATGAATAGCTTTTATTTCAAGCCGCCATTTCAAGCAGCAGCGGATCGCGAAGAGGTGTATGTCTCCTCCATGCTCTCCTGTAAAGTCACGGAGGGAATATATCCAGGGGATATGACGCCCTCAGATCACTGGCCTCATGTTGCGCCAGGAAACCAGGGACCCAATAATGCCCTTTCTCCCAAATATTTGCATCAAGCGGAACTCGCCACTATTAGCCCGAAACCACCCATCCTGTGGATACGTGGAGCCGATGATCAGATCGTCTCGGATACCTCCCTCTTCGACCTCGGCCTCCTTGGACAACTCGGTGCGGTTCCAGGATGGCCGGGAGCTGATATCTACCCACCACAACCGATGATCGCGCAGGTACGCGCGGTGTTGACAGCCTATCAAACCAATGGTGGTGACGTACAAGAAGTCGTTCTTCCAGAGTGTGGACACTCCCCTCACATTGAAAAGCTGGATGAGGTCACGAAGTTGCTAACGGATTTCGTGGAACATCACTAGCAGGTCTGTCAGAATATGAAAGCATTGATATCGCAGAATCATCTGGTAAATTGGGCCAACTTCAAACGATTTTACTTCGTCGTTTGCGACGGCTCGAGGAGGACCCAATTATGCGATACGTGTGGTTCGCTACAAAGATTGCGATTAAAACAGCATGGTCTTCGCATTCCTTTGTTGAGTTTTGACATCGCCACTTCAATATGCTTTTGACGCGTTTCTGGCGTTTTGACAGCTCGAATCCAGCGAATCCAATCCCAACGGGCCATTGGGGTAATATCCTTCCATAAAGCGTCGGCTTTGGGCGAAGTTGCAAGAGCTTTTCTTACATCTTCGGGAACCTGCGGTTCTATCCATTCTTTTGTCGGTTCAAGCGAAACGTGTACCGTCTCACCTGTCTTGGCGGAAGCGTCATCAAGCAACTTTTTGTCAAGGGCAAACCAGTGGCTCGGTCTTTGGCCTGATGCATATCTCCCGTCTGGTTCGAGCACGGCTTTAAGATGAAAATGCACATATTAGGGTAAATTGAATTTTGCTTCCTCCAACAATTCGTGTAAACGACATGGATGCAAAGGCATCTCACGAACACGTACATGAAATGGTGAAAGTGCGTCATCAATCGCTGAGGCGAAGAGTGCAGGAACAGGAATTACACCTGCCTCACCTGCTCCCTTCATACCTAGCGGATTGAGCGGCGAAGGCGTCTCAACGTGGTCAACAGCGATAGCAGGTATTTCGGTTGCAGTCGGAATTAAATAGTCCATAAAGCTTGCACTGATGGGCTGACCCTCTTCATTGTAAACCAAACGCTCAAAGAAAGCTCCCCCAATTCCTTGAGCCACACCACCATGTATTTGTCCTTCGACTACCATCGGATTGATAAGCCGCCCACAATCATGTACCGCAGCGTACTTCACAAATGTGACCATGCCAGTAGGAGGATCAACTTCAAGAATAGCTCCATGAACACCACTTGCAAAACTTCCATGAGGTGGGCTATAAAAGCCATCAGCTTCTAAGCCAGGACCACCGCGTTCCGCTGGCAAAGCAGAGCCTTGCCGCGCCGCAGCAAGGTTCATTGCCGCAAGCTTACGAGCACTTTCACCATACGTGTAACGCAATGGGTTCGCCTTCATAGCCAATTGACCCAGCGTCAATGCGCGATGAGGAGCATCTTTTACAAATACCTTGCCATCAACAAGCTCGATATCCTCTGGCGATGCCTCAAACAAATCGGCCGCCAGCGTTTTGACTTTCTCGCGCACTTTGACAGCCGCCAAATGCATGGCGGTACCTGCTACAGTCCCCGCACGACTAGCAAAGGTACCAACTCCCCAGTAGAAGGACTGAGAGTCTCCTGTCGTCACCATCACATCCTTTGGCTCAATACCCAGTTGATCAGCCACAATCTGTGCAAACACCGTTTGGTGTCCCTGCCCCTGTGTAGTGACGCCTGTAGAGGCAAAGACACGTCCATCTGTCTCTACCCGTATATGTGCTCCCTCATATGGACCAATCGACGTTCCTTCGACATAGTAGCCAACACCAATTCCTAAATATCGACCTTGCTTCCGCGCCTCTGCCTGTTTCACCGCAAAGTTATCGTAGTCCAAGAGTATCTTGAGCTTATCAAGTGCTGCTTGATAGTTCCCACTATCATACTTTGTCGGTCCCCCATCCTGATATACCAATCCAACATCCCAGGGGAACTCATCTGGCTGGATAAAGTTCCGAGAGCGTACCTCCAAACGATCCATGTTAAGCTCGTTTGCGATACGATCCATGATGCGCTCCATCACAAAAACAGCATGTGGACGACCCGCCCCACGATATGGACTTACAGGTACCTTGTTCGTGTATAACGCAGTGAATTCACTGTAGTAATGCCTAAGTCGATACGGCCCCGGTAAAGAGCAGGCTGTGAGGATTGGTACGATGATCCCATAGGGAGTATATGCTCCAGCATCGTGAGTAAATACGTCACGTACAGCAAGCAGTACTCCCTGGTTATCAAAAGCATATTCGACCTCATGAATTTGACCACGCTCTTGGTTAGACGAGATAAAGTTTTCGCGCCTATCCTCAATCCATTTGACAGGTTTTCCTAATTGCATCGCAGCAAAAGGTGCCAGAATCTCTTCGGGATAGAACATCATGATCTTTGTACCAAAACCACCACCAACATCAGGAGCGATCACCCGTACCTTATGCTCTGGCAGGTGGAAAATGGCGGCTAAACCGTTGCGAATAGGAATTGGTCCTTGCGTCGATATCCAGCATGTCAGCATCTCCTCATATGCATCCCAGCGAGCTACGATGCCTCGACATTCCATTGGCATTGCCGCGCCACGTTCCATCTTAAGCACTTCACGCACAACATGTGGAGCATTGGCAATCGTCTTGTCTGGACTCCCTATCTCCTGCACCAGATGAGCCGCAACATTCCCCGGCACATCCTCATGAACCAGTGCCGCGTCTGCTGCTGCCGCACCGTCCAAACTATGGATTACAGGCAGTGGCTCATATTCCACTTCTATCAGTTCCAAAGCATCCTCCGCGATATAGCGACTATCCGCCACTACAAATGCGACCGCTTCCCCAACGTACCGTACCTCCTCAAGAGCAAGTGGGAGTTGTGTGCGAGGATGTGTTAAAGCGTCATGGGGTATCAAAAGCGGAGAAGGTTCCAGGACATCTCCTAAATCAGTTGCGGTAAGTACTAGACGTACACCAGGTAGGAGACGAGCAGCAATTGTATCAATTTGCCCAATCCGTGCATGTGCATAAGGACTCCGCAAAACGGCTATGTGAAGCATTTCTGGCAAATCAATATCATCGACATAGACACCATGTCCACGAAGAAGGCGTGGGTCTTCATTACGCTGCACAGATGCGCCAAACCAACGCGTTGTCATAGTGAACTTACCTCCTGATGCTGTTCACGGAGACGTTGAGCCGCGAGTTTGACGGCCTCTACAATATTTTGATAACCAGTACAACGACAGAGATTTCCAGAAAGTCCATGCCGGATCTCTTCCTCTGTTGGCTCAGAATTTTCACGTAACAGAGCATCTACCGTCATGATAATACCAGGAGTGCAGAAACCACATTGCAAGCCATGTTTTTCGCGGAAAGCTTGCTGAATGGGATGCAGTGGTTCTTTATCAGCAGCCAACCCCTCAATAGTCGTAAGACTCATCCCATCGGCCTGCACTGCCAACATAAGACAGGAGCGCACCGCTTCTCCATTCAAGAGTACAGTACAGCACCCACAAACTCCATGCTCACACCCTACATGTGTTCCCGTGAGATGAAGTTCATGGCGCAGAAAATCCGAGAGCAACAAACGCACAGGTACCTGTTGTTCATATCTCCGACCATTCACCATCACTACAATGGTTTGCGCTTCATTAAATGCAGCAATAGACACTTGCTCTTCCATGAAGAGAACTCCTTATCTTTTATTGTTGACAGCGTTGCCACGCAGATTTCAGAACGCGCTTCGTCAGTTCAGCTGTAAGAGACCTTCGATACGCTGGCGTAGCATGTATATCACTCAACTCGTCGGTGACAAGGTGAGACGCGACTTCCGCCGCCATGTTCAGTGTTTTATCATCAAGCGTCGTACCAATGAGGAGAGCTTCAACATCATATGCGCGCTTGGGCATACTGGAAATGCCAACATAACTTATCTGCGCCGATAGACAGTGACCACTAGGAGTGGGAGTTATTACAGCTACCATACCCGCTAAAGCATAGTCTCCCGAACGACGGGCAAACTCCATAAATGCCCAACCAACTTGCGAAGAAAGCCAGGGAAAACGTATTTCTGTAAGTATCTCATCAGGTTCCAGAACGGTCGAGAGATATCCTGTGAAAAACTCCTCAGCTTTAAGAATGCGCTGACCAGAAATACTGCGAATCACAACCTCACCGCCAAGACATGTCAGCAAAGCAGGAAGTTCGGCAGCAGGATCAGCGTGTGCAATACTTCCAGCAATCGTACCTCTATTGCGTATCTGCATATGACCAATATGCCGCACAACATCTACAAGGAGCGGATGACGTTGCTGTATCAAAGCTGATTGCTCTACCTGACGCTGACGCGTTATCGCTCCAATCGCTAGATAGTCATCTCTTGCTTCAATGTAGTCTAGTTCAGCAACACGATTTATGTCTACCAAATACATAGGTGCCGCTAAACGCATATTTAAGAGGGGGAGAAGACTCTGGCCTCCTGCCAATACCTTCGCATCCGAACCACACTGCTGCAGGAGACTCAGTGCCTCGTCCAGAGCGGATGGCGCATTATAATGGAAACGTGGTGGTTTCATAAGTGCTTGCATCCAAAAAATAGTGTAGTGCCGCTTCCAACTGAAATCAGCACTCTTTCAACAAAAAAGGGAATAAGGATACATGTAGCGTTTAGCTACATCTCTGTCAGGTGTTTTGACTTGCCAATATCCTCGCCATAGGAGCTACCCATTCCAGCAGATATTCATCGGTCATAGCTGCACTCACACATTGGAAACCAAGCGGTAAGCCATTGGCAGCACGTCCTCCTGGAACGGTGATCGCAGGCATGCCAACATAGGTCCAAGGGAGATTCATAATTGGACTACCAGTCGAGTCCAATCCTTCAGGAGCTGGTTCTGTCGTAGCAGGACTGACCCATATATCAATCTTGGTTTGCGTCATCAGTGCTTCTAACTTGTTACGAAGCACGGCTCGTCCTCGACGTGCTTCAGTCAGCTCTTCAACTCCTACTTCTTGTCCCTCACGCAGTGCCGCTGCAGTACGAGGTCGATAGAGGGCTTCATACTGCTTAAACCATGAACGATGCACTTCTGCCATTTCAGCAAACACCATCCTCGTGTGACGCCGATTAATGCCCTCGATATCCTCAAAAGCGGGTACATGCCGGACCGCATACCCTGCCTTTTGGAGAAGTGCTAGTTGCATCTCAAAAACATTGCGCGCTTCTTGCGATGCTTGGGAGAGATAAGGACCGTCTGGCACTCCAAGTATTGGCAAGGCTTCATATGTAACAGTTCGCCAATCACTGCATAGCAACGAAGAAACGAGTGCGACCCCGGACACGTCCTGCGTAAAATACCCGATATGTTCGACAGAGTCAGCACACTTTATCACACCAGATGTGGGAACACGACCATAGGTTGGCTTGAAGCCAACTATATCACAGTAGGCTGCTGGACGAATAGTTGATCCAATAACCTGTGTACCTACTGCCAATGGGCAGAAGCCAGCCGCAACAGCCGCAACCGAGCCACTGCTTGAGCCGCCAGGCGTATGATTGAGGTTATATGGATTGCGCGTTGGACCAGGTTCAAAATAGGCAAACTCGGTAGTGACAGTCTTACCAAGAATAAGCACACCAGCAGCACGCAACATAGTTACACAGGTAGCCTCAGGAGCGACAAACAATTCTGGAGGCAACTGCGACCCCGCCTGAGTAGGAAAACCATCAACACGAAAGGTATCTTTGACACCAAGAGGAATACCGTATAGTGTGGGACGACTGTCGGGGTCGGGAAAACGCTTTTGCAACGCATCCGCCTCAGCTCTCAGACGTGTACGACGATCAGCTTCGGGTAAGAGTGCATGCACAAATGGATCAGCCTCATCGACACGATTACATGTTTCGTCAATGTAGGCAAGCAGATCAAGTTCACCACAGCGAAGTGCGGCTGCCGTCTCTGTAAGGAGTGCTGGAAGATGCACAGCGCGGCCTCCTCTCTACTACTATAATACAGCACAAATAATAGAACTGCATTGTATCACATGCAAGCTCACCTATCATTGTATGATGAGGTTACTTGCGAACGGGCTAAAAAAAGCATATGATTTGCAAAGATACCTCAACTTCGCTAATTGAAAAAATCACATCAACAAAGTCAACTTTAAGGAATTGTGAAAAATGAAAACGATTGATCTGAGCAAAATGCGTGTAATTGACCTATCCCAAAACTGGGACATGCACACTCCAGGTTTCGCCACATATGAAGGACCCACAATCAAATGGATCAAGCGTGTGGCCTTTGATAAAGTTGGCGGACAACATATTTCATCAACGTTACATGTCGGAACACATCTTGATGCCCCTTTGCATTTTATTACCAATGGTCAAGATATCGCAAGCATTCCGCTCGACAAACTGGTTGGCTCTGGCGTCGTAGTAGACCTTGAAGCATTGGGTATCGGTGACTACGATCTCTACACCTCAGCACATTTTGAAGAATGGGAGCGCAAAACGGGATTACGTATTCAGCCGGGTGATATCGTGATAGTACACACTGGCTACCATAAGTATTACCCTAGCAACTGGTATGGTGAGTCACAGCCCGACGAAACACGCTATTTCATCAAACACCCTGGTCCTACACGCGAGTTCGTTAGTTGGGTATTGGAGCGTCAAATCTCCTGGTTCGCCATCAATGCCGGTTCAATGGATCACCCAATGAACACCGTCATTCGTAAAGTACGTCCCGATCTTGCTGCTAAGTGCGCTCAGAAACTTGGTAAGCCGCTTGAGGAGATTTGGCCTGAGGATGATTTGCAGCTCATGCACTACGACATGTTTCCTCACGGCATCTTCCATGTCGAGAATGCTGGTGGCATGATCAATGAAGTATTGGATCAGCGCATATGGATCGGCTGCTTCCCCTGGAAATTCGCAGGTGGGGAAGCAGCGTTCTGTCGTCTGGTAGCATTCGTGGAAGAGTAAGAGAACCTGTAATACTTCGTACCACGCGTACCTACTCGCCGTCATCCCTGAAAGAGCGCATTCAGGCTCTTTCAGGGATTTAATAGCCACTACTGGAATGTACAAGAGGCTTAAATCGGTAGTGATAGGAGTCGAGAAAACTAGTTATTAACTCTTCTTAAAACAAAGTATTCAATAAATTGCGCGAGGTCTGAATGTGTTCATACATGGCTTTACGTGTAACCTTGGCATCACGCTGCTCCAATGCAGTAAGGAGCGGCCAATGCGAAACCATAGTTTTGGGTAGTGCTTGATGAATCGAAAAATAGTAACGCCAAAAGCGTAGATTATGCATTAAGACGCGATCTGTTGCATCCTGTAAGAACGAATTATGTACGATAGAGCTTAGAAAGCGATGAATGTGTTGATCATCTTCTAAAAAGCGCAACACGTTAAAATCAACGCGTGCATCCTCCGTTGACGCAACTATCTGGCGCAATTCTGCAATATCAGCATTTGTTGCATGCTGAACTGCGAAAGATGCATTGCCACACTCAAGAATCTCACGGGCCTCGAAGATCTCTCGAACCAGTTCAAGGCCAATGGGAGCGATCATCAGTCCTCGGCGAGGCATGACAATGACCAGACGATCAATGAACAGACGGGCAACGGCCTCATGTACCGGAGTTCGTCCTAATCCAACTTCTATAGCTAATGTAGCTTCATCCACCGTCATACCTGGTGCGAACTGAAGCTCGACGATCTTATTTCGGAGTCGCTCGTAAGCGACATCGCTGTCTCTTACTTGTTTCATATAATCTTATCGCTGCAATGCGGATGCATACTCATCTGTAAACGGTTTCCTCATACCCTGAGAAATATCAGTAATCAACACTTTCAGTGTACCACGCTCTACAACGAGAAGCTGACCGTTATCGAGTGTCTTCCATCCCTCACCCCCACTTAGCCCAGTTGACCCCACCATCACGGCATCGTCAGACACTTTGTAATGCAGATGAAAGTAGTTTGGCTCCTTTTTTGCCAACGGAGCATTTACATCGTAATCGTTAAGGGCATAAAGCGCATCAGGAGTCATTAATAAGCAGTTCAAACTACTCGAACGTACCTGTTGATGCATAGCGTTCAGAAGTGTGCGAAAGGCCTCAACAGGAGAAGCATGCTCGAAGGCCGAGAGCAAAGCTAGAAAATAGCGTTCACTATCCGTTGTTCCTTCAATCATATTTATAAAGTGGGGAGCAATCAAAGTTTCCAGGGCTTCGTTGGGAAAGAGGGCACCATTGTGTGCAAAAGCAAACTTGCCATTTGTAAATGGATGGGTATTTTCTTCACATAGAGTGAAGCCCTTTGTTGCCCAGCGAACATGACTAATACACGTATCAGTATATGCCGAATGTACCAAAGTAGAGAACGTTGCACTAGTATATGCTGCTTCAGGTGCTTTAAACAGATGTAAAGTGTCTTTATCCTCATACCAAGCTAATCCCCAACCATCTCCGTGGAAATGAGATACTTCGACGAGTGCATCGAATACGTTGCCAAGTGGTTGAGCAATAATAGCTGGTTCACGTGTAACATAGCCAAATAAACGGCACATGAAGCTGGCCTCCCTTATAAAATGTCACTGAAATAATTACATGAAATCCCACCATCAAGAACAATAGCCTAGCCTGTGAGCCTAGAGTCTGCATCCGATGCGAGAAACAGCGCGAGTTCTGAAACATCTTTAGGTCGTCTAAAGCGACTCAAAGGAACACGGCTCAGACGAATAGCGCGAACAGTTTCATCTGCAAAGAAGCGTTAAGATCACCACTAGAATTTATAGAAGTGGTTGCGAATTTCAAAGTCGAGATTCTGTTCAGCAAAAGAACGCTCCTCTGAACGACGAACCGCTAGATATGATCGACTCATCAAATCTCCCATTGCTTCTATAAGGAGAATGTCTTGTTCTAGAGTATCCAGTGCTTCATGCATAGACGTGGGTAGACGACGAATGTGATTCTCGACACGTTCGGCTTCACTTAATTTTGCCGGATCATGTTCACAAGGTTGTCCTGGTTGTAACTGTCGCTTGATGCCATCAAGTCCTGCCACAACCAGTCCACCTAAAGCGATGTATGGATTGGCACTTCCATCAACTGACTTGAGTTCCACATTATATGTCTGCTCTTCACGACCCCAGAAAGGCGAGGCAACGCGCACAGCAGCCTCCCTATTGTCGAAGCCCCAGGCAGTATAGGCTGAACTCCACGTATGAGGTTGCAAACGTCGATAAGAATTGTAGCTTGGGCATGTCAAAGCGATAAGTGCTGGAAGATGGTCAAGTACACCAGCTATGAATTGACGCCCCATTTTACTGAGTCCACGAGGATCACTCGGATCATACAGCAAATTACGATGACCATCCTTATCCCAAAGACTGAAATGCACATGACAACCACTTCCAATTTCTTCAGGGAAAGGTTTGGGAGCAAAACTTGCGAGGAGACTGTGACGTAACGCAACACCGCGTACCGTGTCACGCAGTTTGATCTGATTATCGGCTGCACGTACAGCAGGAGCATGACGAATAGAGATTTCCTGTTGACCAGGACCATACTCATTGATTGCCTGTTCAACGATAATGTCTTGCTCTATGAGTGCCTTCACAATGTCATGCATGATCTGTGCAGAAGTATCCAGCCCAATTGAGCTATAGACAGGAGCTTGGTCAAAAGGAATATAAGTACCATTCTGTTCACGGGCTAAGTAAAACTCGTTTTCAAAGGTAGCCTCTATCCCTATACCCATGCTTTCAGCCTGTGCAACCATATTCTTCAGGAATGAGCGCGGGCAAGCACCCCAATTTTGATGCGTATGATCGAGCTGATCACAAATAATACTGGCACTACTTGGTGTCCACGATAAAATACTAAATGTATCAAGGGAGGGTACCAGGCGTACCTCGCCAACGGGTTCCATACCCTCAATTTCGATGAGTTGCTCTAAAAGATTGATTGCCATCTGAGCACGGGTAAGTCCAAGCCCCTCACGAAGCTTGTTCGCAAGGTGTGAGATGTGAATCACCTTAGCTCGTGTTACGCCACTATAATCGCAATAGACAAAACGAACAAGTTGAACATTCGCTAACTGTGCTCGGTTGATTAACGTAGCACTATCCATTTTTTCTCCTGATCGAGATTAAAGCATAACATCTCCACCGTTTGGACCAAGCGTCTGCCCTACATAATACGTGGCGTCGTCCGATGCCAGAAAGACTGCCGTTGGCGCAACCTCACGTACTTCTCCAAAGCGTCCAATCGGCAGTTCGGCTAACTTCGCAGCTTTCCATTCCTCAGTCTCGGATGCGAGTAAGTCTGTAAGAATTGGCCCTGGAGCAATAGCATTGACAAGAATATTTCTAGTAGCAACCTCGCGAGCGAGTGCTTTAGTAAAAGCTATCACGCCCCCTTTACTTGCGCTGTAGTGCGCCACTTCGGTACCCCCAATGTAACCAAGTTGTGAGGCAATATTGATGATACGTCCCCAACCTTGATTAAGCATATAGGGCAAGACAAAGCGTGTACAAAGAAAGGTACCACGCAGGTTTACTCCAAGTACGCGATCCCAGTCTTCTACTGAAAGATTCTCAACCATCGCCTGAGTGAAGATACCGGCATTGTTGACTAAGATATCAATATGTCCAAGTGTGCTGTGAACGGTCTCGACCATTGTTCGCACATGTTGCTCACTGGAAACGTCCGTGTGAACGAAAAGTGCTTTGCCTCCTGCCTGACGAATGGCTTCTAAAACCGGTGCGGCCTCGTCGTCCAGGGATATGTCGGCAATAGCTACATCCGCGCCCTCGCGTGCAAACGCCTCTGCAATACCGCGACCAATACCACGTACTGCTCCAGTCACAATCGCTGTCCGGCCCGCAAGTTTACCCATAGAACGTCTCCTTTGCCCGTAGAAGCTGTGATGATAGAGTTACTTAGGTGTGGCTACCAAGCTTTTTTGCCATGTTGCTAGAATGTCTGTGGATAAGACAACATCGAAGCGGTGACGCATTAGGAAGAGCGAGGCTTCGTGCTGTTGTGGATCATCGCTCGCAACGCAATCCTCAGGTATAATGACATAGTAGTCATTGAAGAGCGCATCACGAGCGGTAAATTCGACACAACCCTCAGTTGTACAGCCAGTCATGATCACAGATTTTATGTTGTTACTGCGTAGCAGCATATCCAAGTTGGTACCCCAGAAGGCACTTGAACGATATTTGCGTACTATCAAATCACCCTCTTGCGGCTTCAGTTCGTCGATGATCTCCTGACCAAGTGTCCCCTCCACCGTATAACCTAATGGTTCTGTTATAGAATGAGACGCTAGGTGCAAACGCATATTGAAGCGTATCTGGGCGGGAGACTCACTCATACGTCCTGGCAGGACCGTCATTTGAATATACACGATCAGAAGCTTGCGCTCTCGTGCTTCCGCTATCAACCGAGCCATACGTGGAATCATCTGTGGATACATCGAGAGATTTATGCCACGTTGATCGAAGGCCCACGTCGGCTTGCAGAAGTCGTTTTGCATATCCACAACTACTAATGCAGTATGTCGCGGATTCACTAATTCCGTGAGGGTTGTGTATACCTGTTTATTTTCGACTATGATCATTTTTTCTTCACCGTTGAATGATATACAACCTAATCACTTACTTACCATTAGTCTGCACTAGATTGAGGAGTAGTCTCACTTCTAGCGTCCGGTACCGAACCATAACCGGTATCAGAAATGTTTTCTTCAGCTAAAAAGGAGCCAAGCGCAGTAAGTTTCTGAGGTGATGTAGCACGGAAGTAGAAAAAGACGATAACACCTACAAGCAACCACGCAAGTACAATGTATGGCACCAAATTGTAGGGAAACGATTGATTCGGCTGAGCTACCGACCACAGAGGATATGCTAGTGCCAGTACTCCTAATATAGGAACAACGATGTGGAGAAACCAGTTTCTCTGAGGTAACTTGAAGAAGTAACGAATCAGAGCAATGTTACTAAGCATATAGACAATCACAATGGCTACAGTGCCAATAGCACCTGTGAAGCCATACGCTCCAGTAGCACCAGGGCCTAACCAAAGAGCCACGGGGAAGCCAACCACGAGAGTGAAAATCGTCTGCACAATAATTGCTGTATAAGGAGAATACCAACGGGGATGTACCCTTCCCAACAATGAAGGAAGGATGTGATCGCGTCCCATCGAAAAAATGATGCGGGTAGTTGTATTGTGGATAGCCATCAGGCAAGAAAAGATACCAATAACCGCACAGATGTCCACAATTTGCACTAACCAAGGAGCATCCCTTTGACCAAGTGTGACAAAAGGATTCGCATCGCTGAGGAAAGCTTTCAAGTTTGCTGGATTATTCAACCCATAACCAGCCGTAAGCGCGTACATCACAAAGACATAGAATACCCCCACAAAAATCAAGGCACCGCCGACGGCCAGAGGTACATTACGCCGTGGATTGCGCGTTTCCTCTCCTAACGTAGCCGCCGCGTCAAAGCCTATGAAGGAGAGAATACCAAAAACAACCCCCAAGCCAACGCCAGAAAAGCCAGTAGGTGACGCCGAGGGCGTCAAATATGTGAGAGTATTACCGCTACCACCTTTTACAATGGCGATAACAGCTAGCAGTAAGAAAACAGCCACTTCGATGACGAGCAATACCAGATCGACCTGTACCGATGCTTTGATACTACGAATGGAGAGTCCCACTACAATAGCCATGCCAGCAAGGCTAAAAATCCACCAAGCCACCTCAGTGTGAAAGCTTGATAGCACATAATCATGTGCAAAAGCACCCAGTGCCGTAAACAGACCAGGAGCTAATATAGCATAACCAATCCAGAAGAGCCAGCCAGTAAAAAACCCAGCCGTTTTCCCAAGCCCCTGAGAATTGTAGGTATAAAAGGAGCCAGATGAGGGCAGTTCACGCGCGAATTGGACAACAGTATTGCCAACGAGCAAACAGGCAATAAACGCGAGCAAGAATGAAAGTGGAAGAGCCGCTCCTGCTGAAGGTCCAGCGGCCGGTGCATTAAGCACCACGGCAATTACAGGAGCCATTGCGGCGGCAGCAAGCGCAATACCGTTAGGAACAGTAAGAACATTTCGTTCTAGGCGATGTGCTTCGGCAGGTTGGGAAGTCGAAGATACGATAGGCGGATTTCTCATGAGTACAACCTCCTGTGAAAAAGGAATTGTTAGATCAAGGAAATAAAAACAGACTATCAAAACGAAGTGCTAGGGACAGATAATGTAACGTGAAAATACTGGTGATATGCTGGTGATATATCACTAGCATAAAAATAAATATAGCGTACAAATTGTCGAAAGTCAATGACGAGGTAAAAATTTCTCGCAATGCATTAGCTCTTCCTCGCTCCATCGCCTGACGATTATTGAGCGAGTGGGCTACATTTCTCCCTTCGTGAGCAATGACCTACCATCTGGCGCACGATGGTCCCTTTTTTCTGCTCGACATACCTAAGAATAAAGGCAACTTTTTTGTCAAGCAGCAACTAATTGTAGAACGCCCCACGAAATAGCACCTGGCGAAGATTGACCTAATATAATTGCATGATGCCCGGTTTCCTGTTCATATTGGGCAGCAATCTTGTCGATCTGCTTCCTCATACCCTTTCGCGCCAAGATTGCAACCGTCCCACCACAACCACCCCCTGTGATTTTTGCTCCATATAGCCCCGATTGTAGACCCGCATGTCGTACAAAATCAACAAGGAGGTCAGTGTCTTGAGAGCCTAGACCACACGCACTGTAGCTGGCGTGAGATTGATACATGAGTTCACCAAGTAATAAGAGCTGTTCATCACTGATGGAGTGGAACTGCAAGAGGGATTGAAAAAGCTGCACACGGTGGTTTTCATAAATAGGATGTGCAGTTGGTTGACGAAGAGCATACTCATGATTTGCATCAATATGTGTTACAACATCCGATGAGCCATCATAATATTCAAGGAATGTCTTTCCACTCATCTTATATGGAATATGGTCTCGATATATTGTTTCCCATTCTGAAGGAGAGATATTCGCCAAATATCCCCCCCACAGCGGGTCGGTGATGTCTACATGTTGCCCTTCGTTTCTTCTTACTGCAAATCCTGCCAACTCTGCAACAATACGATATCCCATGAAGGCTCCAACACGAACACTTGTATAATCGCTTCCCGATACGGCATGGCGCGTACCAGACGCAATACCCCAAACTTCAAGAAACGGAGGAAGCGAAATAGGCTTTTGCAATTCTGCGGGTTGGCACAAAAGTGTGAGAAGGGTGTCTTGCTCACCGCAAGCACTTGTCATATGATCCATAATGCCACATGGCGCACCAACGATAAAGTTTTCCACCTTTTGACACAAACGAGCAAGTATTGGTCCTGACAGAGGAAAATGAGAGTATGCACAGAGTGCTTGCATCGTTGCCACTTCTAATGATGCAGACGAACTGACCCCTTTCCCTATCGGAACTTCGCAATAGATCATAATCTTCACGCCATATTGAAATGACAGGTTACATTCCTGTTGCAACACGACCATAACCCCTGCAACATAGGAGGCCCACTCCCGTTGTGGATCGGCTGTAAGAAGTTGCCTTGCACTGGTGTAATCTAAAGGGCCATCTGCTGGACAAAGCGTTTCCAAGGGCAACGTCACAAGAGGAGTTACACTTATCTCAGCAGCATTTACACTAAAAATGCTCACAGTTGTAGTTGGTGATTGCTGAACTGCCACAAATGTAGCTGCCGCAAGAGGAAGTTCTAGTACTAATGAACCCGAGTAATCAGCAATTCCCCCCATCAGGTCAAGACGTCCGGGCGCACGAGCCACATAAAGGGGAGCATTTTCGTCAAAAAAGCCGACGGTATTGATTTGTGTGAGGAAACGTTCTACGTCAGAGAAATAGGGACGTGAAGGTTGTGCAGAACGATCAATGTACCACATCGTCTACTCCCTTCGATAGGTTTCTCTTCTCTGGCGCGAGAAGAGCATGCTCTTGTAAAAGTGTGCGAAGCACGGGTGCTACTTGCTGATATAAAGCGGTATTCGCATAACCAATCCAGGAGAGTTCAGCAGTAACGTTGAGTGGAGCAGAAAGCTGTCGCTCGTACTCGTCAGTCACAATGATGCCCGCCATACGTGCAATCAATTCTGTACACAAGTCGTAAGGATGACAACAAAGACCGACATCATGTAGAACTGAGAGTAAGGGACGTAGATCGGCAATCCAACGGTCGTGTCCTGACAGCAATTCGTAAAGTTGACCACCCGTTGAAATATACTGATCTTCAAATGCTTGAACCTTCCCAGGCAAACATGGTCCAAGAAGGCGTAGCACCACTTCATCATCAATGGCCGCTAGTTCAGCACGTCCCCCGGGGAAAAAACGCGCAATTCCCCCATAGCCTTGCTCAATTGTGGTTGCTTGAGATGGTTGAGGAAATAGCGGATAGTGCTCCTGTGTAATTCGGTTGAACCGCTCTCCTTCTACATGATGCTGCGCGAGTGCCCAGAAACTATCACTCAAATGTTGCTTGACAAGAGGGATTTCTGTTTGCAATGCTAATTCAATATCATCAAGAGATGTAGCTGAGCCACGATTAGGAGCAACTCCCGTTAAAATCCAGGCAGGACGTTTCTGATACATTAGTCCACGCGTCCCATCAATGGGATCAATAATGATGCGAAGCTCAACCGTATCAGGATCGCTTCCTGGAGGAAATATGAGCACTCCATCCTCTCCAACGCCTTCTGCAATCAGCACAAATGACCAGTCATGTCCCAGTTGTTCAAAGTGACGTAGCAGGACCTCTTCTGAAATTCTGTCAATAGCATAGACAACATCTCCTGCTTGATCGGCAACGATACGAGAAAGCTGTTGTATCGCAGTTTGCTCACAGGCTACAACTACCTGGTCACGAATCGCGGCGTGAATAGTGCGTAAACGCGCCAGAAGAGTATGTGCATCTCGAATCATTCGGTTCGCCTCAACTTTTCTCCCATCATATAGTGTGTGATTGGCTGCATCCTCAATTCCATTGCCTTTTCCTCTGGTAACGTATCACTGACAAAATTTCCACCACCAATTTCTGGACCTGCCAAATACTTCAACACGTTTGGGCGTCGAAGTGGAGGGTGGAAGGGGATGTAGAAATGGAAACTGCTGTAATCGGCACCGTCCGTCGGTGCCTGGTGCAAGGGCATCACGTAGGGAAACGACATTTGCCATAGATTATCAAAGCGCACAGTCACATTTTTCAACGCACATGCAAGAGCCTCCACCTCCGTATCCTCAAGGTCATAGGAATGAGCAACACGACGCTTCGGTGCGACATAGACCTCATAGGCATAGCGAGCAAAGTAGGGAACAAAAGCAATAACGTGCTCATCCTCATACAGGATACGGCGTCCGTCGCGTTGCTCTTCAGCGATAATGTCTGTGAAAAGTGTGCGTCCTGTTTCAGCAAGGTATCGCTGTGAGGCTACTAATTCCGTTTCAATCGTTTTGAACACGAAGTTCGTCGCATAAATCTGGCTATGTGGGTGTGGATTTGAAACGCCAACAACTTCGCCCTTATTCTCGAAACAGAGAACATGATTAATAAATGGGGAGTTTCCTAGATCATAGGTTTGTTGTTGCCAGATTTGCACAATATCTGCAATGGCGGGTTCTGGCATTTCAGCTACAGTGAGGTTATGAAATGGGCTGTAGCAAATCACACGCGCACAGCCATGTGCAGACTGAACGCGGTATGGTCCCTCTGGCAAGAAAGATGGTTCAGGAGCTTCCGTTCCAACACAAGGATGATCGTTATCAAAAACAAAGTTTGTCTGATACTTGGGATTACTAATACCACTGACACGTTGATTACCTGGACACAAATAGCAATCTGGAAGGTATGATGGGATTGAAATAGTTGGAGGGGAAACGACAGCACCTATCCAGGGGCGATGCTGGCGGTGTGCGGCGATAATCACCCATTCTTCGCGTAGGGGGTGCCAGCGCTCTTCCCAGGTACTGCGCGAATCGTTGTGTTGAACGCTCATGCACTCCTCCCATCAGTGTCAACAAGGTGCGTCTTATGCCACGTCCATGCCGTTCGGACGATAGCTTCCAGGTCATATTGCGTCTTCCATCCTAGCTCGCGTTCGGCCTTACTACTATCAGCCCAAATTGCTGCGGGGTCGCCGACTCTTCGCGGAGCCAAGTCAACACGAAAATCAACTTCGCTGATACGTTTAGCCATCTCAATCACCTCGCGTACACTTCTACCTTTGCCTGTACCGAGATTGTAAGCCGTGCTTTGCTGCGTTCGCATCAGATGTTCTAGGGCTTCGACATGGGCCACCGCCAGATCAACAACATGGATGTAATCACGAATCGCTGTTCCATCTGGTGTAGGATAGTCGGTGCCAAATATCTTGACAGAGGGTACTACACCTAGCGCAGCTTTCATCACAAGTGGGATAAGATTCGAGGTCACAGTCCAATCTTCACCGATAACGTTATCCAGCGATGCACCTGCTACATTGAAATAGCGTAACGAAATATGTTTCAAATCGTGCGTTTGATCGAACCAGTACAGCAGTCGTTCCCCCATTAACTTGCTTTCTCCATAAACACTTTCTGGGTTCTTAGGTGAATCCTCTACGACGGGAAGTTGCTGTGTGTTCCCAAAGATAGAACAACTTGAAGAGAAGATGCAGTACCGAATGTTTGACTGAACCATAGCATCCAGTAATGAGAGGAAGCCACCAACATTGTTTTGGAAGTACGCTGCAGCTCGCTGCATCGACTCACCTGGTGCTTTGTATGCCGCAAAGTGCATAACAGCATCAGGACGTTCTTCACGAAAGAGACGTTTCAGCAGAACGCTATCCGCAACATTACCTTGTACCAAGCGTACATTCAAAACACTCTGTTTGTGTGACCGTTCTAACGTATCAAGCACCACGACTTCATGTCCACGATACATCAACTCGCGTACTGTATGTGAACCAATATAGCCAGCCCCACCCGTGACAAGTACCTTCACGCTCTTTCCCCTTTCACTAACCAGATAAAGCGTGCGTGTAAGAAGAAGTATAGCTGCACATATGCCTATTGTCAATGAGCATATGTGCAGACAAAGAGCCGAACTGGGCTTTATATATGAGAGACTTAGGCAATCAATACATCAACGCCCAGCAGCTTCAGGCGTGCAAGGAACTCAGGAGAAGCATCACTATCAGTGATCAAAGTATGCATAGCTGAAATGGGAAGCACATAATTGAGCGCAACCCTTCCTAACTTGGTATGATCAGCCAGGACAAAGGTGCGTTGAGCACGCTGTAGCGTCATCTTGTGCGTAAATGCCTCAAGTTGGTTTGGACCGGTCAAGCCATATTCTGGGCTGATACCAGTCATGCCAACAAATGCTTTCGCGACGTACATCTGGTTGAAACTCTGTTCGGCGAGGGGACCAACCAGCGCGAAAAAGTCTGAGAGCAAGATGCCGCCGGTAAGTGTCAGGTTCACCCCTGGTAAACTAGTGAGTTCCATTGCAATATTCATCGCATTCGTGATGACTGTCAGGTTTTGTATCTGAAGTTGGAGAATGCTACGCGCTAAGTATGTTGTGGTCGTACCGGGCGACAGAGCAATCGTATCCCCTGCTTCTATGAGACGCGCCGCGGCCAGCGCGATACGACCCTTTTCCTCCACCTGTTTATTCATATTTTCTTGAAAAGTGATGTCATAAGCATAGGTATTATAAGACAGGCTATCTATTGGAACAGCCCCTCCGTGTACTCGACGTAAAAGATTTGAGCGCTCAAGTCGCTCAAGATCGCGTCGAATAGTAGAAGAGTTTACTTGTAGTTGTCTACTGAGATCCTCCACGGTAACTCTTCCACTGTTAAGAAGTTCATCCAAAATAAGATCGTGACGTTTATTGTTCGTGTTGAGCATCCTATTCTCCTCTTGATTTGCTCATTGTTGCATATTATAACAGAAACCATTTCAATTACATAAGTGCAAATAATTGCGCGAATGAGCAATTATTTGCACTTATGTAATTGAAAAACTTGACAAACGCGCAAGTGTATGGTAAGCTCTTGCTACTAGACGTGTTGTCCCTACTTTCCTTGAAGAGAAAATTCTTCTTATTTCACACTACCTCGCGTTCTCGATATGTTTGTACTGTTCATCCGGTCAGGTATAAACAAAGTTTATATCTACCATATTTTCACCCATCACGTCTCTTTTTGAAAAGCTCACGTACACACTATGTCTATGCCTAAAAAATTCTTCACTGTTTGGCTAGACAACGTACACGCATTACCCTAGTAATAGCTACCAATGTCCCGCGATACGGTAGTTCTACTAAGCTTGTGCAAAAAATCCCTTCCATAGGAAACTACGAAGTTTATCAATGAAAAGGAGGTGAGGCGTTTCTTCTTCGGGTCTAAAGCCCATCAAGCCATAGCATCATACTAAAACACGCGTAAATCATCTTCCTACAAAGGAGGGTTCACTGTGCTCACCGGACAACGTTGTCGTTTATTTGAAAGGTTGGTTCCTGATGCATCACTCCTCATCTTCGCACAAACGGTCTTTCGTGACGAACATTGGCATCATCGCACTCATAAGTATGGCACTTGCCGCATGCGGTGGTAGTAGTGGTAGTACTGGTGGCAGTAGCACCACTAGCATACATCCTGGCTGCAACGCTGGCAGCAATACACAGTTAGTTAAACTTTCAAGTGCTCATAAAGTTGCGTGGTCGCAGAATGCTCTTGACGGTGCTTGGCGTTTTGCTGAAGAAGCTAGCATCGAGCAAGAGGCAACTCAGCATGGATACCAGTTATTGAAAACGAACGCCAATAATTCAGATGTTCAACAGGTACAGGATATCCAAAATTTGATCAATGACCGTCCTGATGTTTTGCTAGTCGATCCTCACACTGAAGATGCTGAAGTTAGTACAATCCTTGCCGCTCGTAAGGCTTGCATTCCAGTCATCGTTGTTGATCGTGATGTCAATGAGAGTCAGGCTACCCCTGGTCGCGATTTCGCCACTTTTGTCGGCTCTGATTTCCAAAAGCAAGGAGTTTTAGCAGCCGATGCACTCATTGAAGCATTAGGTGGGCCGGACACAAAAGCGACTATTGTCGAGTTAAGCGGCACGACTGGCTCTTCTCCAGCTATTCTGCGTGGTGGTGGCTTTGATGGGGAACTTGCCACGAAAGCACCGAATATTAAAATTGTTGCAGAACAAACGGCTAATTTCTCTCGCGCTACCGGCCAGCAGGTCATGGCAACCTTGATTCAGCAGTATCCCAACATCAAGGGTGTCTTCGCGCATAACGACGAGATGGCTATCGGTGCTATCACTGCCCTTAAAGCAGCTGGTAAACACCCAGGACAGGACATCAAAGTTGTCTCCATTGATGGAACGAAAGATGCTACCAATCTTGTGATTTCAGGTGAAGAGTACGCAGTTGTTCAATCCAACCCACGCCTTGGTTCGTTAGTCTTCCAGACACTTGATAAATATATCAAGGGTGAGGACCTTCCAGCATGGGTCGTACAGCCAGATAAAGTCTTCAAGAAAGCAGATGGTTCGGCGGCGGCCTACCTCCCCGACGCGTTCTAATCTTCTCTAGCACATTGCATCGTTCCGGTGTCGCGTGACACCGGAACGATGCCTCAAACGGTCTCATTAGTGCGTTGCGTTGTACTAGTTTTGGGATATTCCCGAATAGACAGTAACGCTTCGCGAGGTAGTTCATGGAAGAAAACACTCTGCTTCAAATGGAGCGCATCACCAAGCACTTTCCTGGCTCAATCGCGCTCTCCAATGCCTCCATACATGTGGCGCGGGGTAAAGTTCATGCGCTTATCGGTGAGAATGGTGCGGGTAAATCCACGCTCATTAAAGTTCTTACGGGTGTGTATACCTGTGATGAAGGGACCATTCTTTTTGATGGACAAGCCAGAACATTCCAATCGCCACAACAGGCGCAACGTGAAGGAATTAGCACGATCTACCAAGAGATCAATCTTGTGCCTTTCCGTAGTGTAGCTGAAAACATTTTTTTGGGGCGTGAAATCTTTCGTTGGGGCATGCTTGACTGGCGGAAAATGCACACAGAATCTTATGCTCTGCTTGAACGTTTGCATCTCTCGCTTGATGTAACAAAACCTCTCAATACCTATACTATTGCGACACAGCAAATGGTGGCTATTGCCCGCGCTATTTCCTTCAAGAGCAAACTCGTAATCATGGATGAACCAACCTCTTCGCTTAATACTGATGAAGTAGCTACGCTATTTACAGTTATGCGCCAGTTGAAAGCTGAAGGTGTTGCAATCATCTTTGTGAGCCATCGACTCGACGAGTTGTATGCAATTTGCGATGATATCACCATTTTGCGCGATGGGTCCACTGTCGATGAGCGACCCATTCACACTATCACCAAACTTGAACTAGTGGCAAAGATGCTTGGCAAGGATTTAGGAAGTGTACAGAGGAGCGGTCAAACAAGTTTTGACGCAAATCGTCACCATGCCAGTCAGCAGGTGCTACTCAACGCAACAGGTCTACGCGAAGGGTACAAACTACAAAACGTGAGTCTCAAGGTGTACGCAGGCGAGATTGTTGGTTTAGCTGGTTTGCTTGGTTCTGGGCGTAGCGAGGTTGCTCGTGCTGTTTTTGGTGCAGATAGCATAGATGCAGGCATGATTGTTGTTGGCGGCAAAGAAGTCCATTTCCGCACCCCCGAGGATGCAATACGTGCTGGCATCGGTTTTTGTACGGAAGACCGCAAGATTGACGGAATTATTCCAGACCTCTCCGTGCGCGAAAATCTCACGCTGGCAGCACTTCCGACCTTGACACATTATGGCATTGTTGATCGCAAGCAACAAGAAGAGATAGTGAATCGTTTTATCCAACGCTTAGGAATCAAAACATCAGGGCCAAATCAAAAGATGCGTGAGCTATCAGGTGGCAATCAACAAAAAGTCTTGCTGGCACGCTGGCTCTGTCTCAATCCCCGTTTGCTCTTGCTTGATGAGCCAACACGTGGTATTGATGTCGGTGCCAAAGGCGAGATTCAAAAGCTCGTTGAGGAATTGGCTGAAGCGGGCATGGGCGTATTGCTTATCTCCTCCGAACTCGAAGAGATCATCGAGGGTAGTGACCATGTGGTTGTATTACATGATGGCATAACTGTAGCTAACTTTTCTCGTGAGGGACTCAGCATGGATGCTGTCTTAACTGCTATGGCGCATAGTGCTACGCAACTTGGCACAGGAGAAAACCTATGATTCGATTAGACCAGCGTTTGACGATGCTCAAAGCGCGTAGTTTTTTACCACAAAGGCTGAGTAGTATTGGACAGGACTATGGAGCACTGATCGCTCTGATAGTACTCATTCTTTTTAACCTTATTTTCACGCGTCAATTCAATTCGGTCATTGCGATCACCGATCTACTGGTTCATGTGACTCCGACCCTTATTCTTGGTATTGGCATGACATTGGTGATTGCGACTGGCGGCATCGACATTTCGGTCGGCTCAATCATGGGTCTTACAGGCATACTAACATATTTGATTTTCAGCGGGAAACTATTTGGCATTACGAACATTATACTTGGTACCGCCGTTGCTATACCAATCGCGTTAGCCATTGCAACATTGATTGGTGCATGTAATGGCCTACTTGTCACCCGTTTCAATGTACAACCTATCGTTGCCACCCTCATCTCCCTCATTACAGTGCGTGGTATTGCAGAGGTCACGGTTAGTGGCTACCAGTTTGCGTTCTTAAGTGCCCCTATTGTTAGCTTGCTGAGTGGCAATGTTTTCGGCTTCCTTCCTAAACAAATAATTCTTATGGCTGTCATCGTCGCGATTTTTACATGGCTGATGCACTCCACTTCATTTAGCCGCTATTTGCTTTCAGTTGGGGGCAATCAATCAGCCGCACGGCTTTCAGGAGTGCCTGTAAACCGGATACTGATCATTGTTTATGCAATCAGTGGCTTACTTGCCGGGATAGCAGGATTAGCGTTTATTGCCTTCGATTCTGCTGCAAATCCGGTTACAGATGGTTTAGGCAAGGAACTTGATGCTATCGCGGCGGTTGCTGTTGGTGGTACCGCACTAACAGGTGGGCGTGCGACTATCTTAGGCACAGTTATTGGTGCGATCTTCATTCAGCTTATCCGCCAAACGGTAGTTGCGCTCAATGTGCCAGATGATATTGCCAGTGTCATCATTGGTCTACTCATCGTGTTAGCGGTCTTTCTCCAGCGTCAGCGCAAAGCATAGCCCGTTGAGGCCAACCGTGTGCCACAAAGTGAATTGGCACAACCTGTGATTTTGGAGGATGCATGTATGCCTAAAGTCTCACCCCAGCCAGATACCACCGCTCTTGGGGAGTCAGTAGTAGCAACTACGCGTGTCGGGCAATTCAAAGCCCGTCTACCCATAATTGGGAGTTTTCTGGGGAGTTCCCTGAAAAGTCAAGGTGCTTTGATCGCGCTCATCATCGTCGTGACGTTCAGTTTCATTCGCTATGACAATTTCGACGCGATTACTATCTATAGCGTACTGAGTTTCAATGCACAGTTTGGTCTTATCGCACTGGGCATGACGTTTGTGATTATGACTGGTGGTATTGACCTCTCTGTAGGCGGTATTGCAGCACTTGCGAGTGTTGTTGCTGCACTAAATAGCTCGCATGGTTTCTTCTACGCACTAATCACTGCACTTGTTGTTGGTACACTAGTGGGTTGTGTAAATGGTATTGCCGTTGCCTGGATGCGTGTACCGCCATTTATTGCCACGTTAGCAATCTTATATATTGTGCGTGGTATCGCGTTAAGGCTCATCAATGACGCAGCAAGCATCAATATCGATCAAAAGAGTGATTTCACGACCGTTGCTGGAACAACTATAAGTAATGGAATTCTTAATCCCCCGCTCCCCTTCACAATTCCACTTTTGCTAATAGCCTTTCTCATCGGTATGTTCGTCCTGCGATATACCCGTTTTGGTCGCTATGTATTGGCAATCGGCGGCAATGCTGAGGCTGCGCGTCTGATGGGACTTCCCGTGAGACGCACTATCTTTCTCGTGTACACGCTAAGTGGCATGCTTTCTGGTCTCGTTGGTGTACTACTATCGATCAATCTAAATGGTGGTTCAGCAACAGAAGGCAGTGGTTGGGAGTTGATCGCTATTGCGGCAGTGGTAGTAGGCGGTACTCTCTTAAGTGGTGGAGTTGGCTCAATATTTGGCACACTAATAGGGGCATTGTTGCTAGGCACAATCGTTGAGATACTTCAACTAGAGAACAATTATACACTGGATCATGGTGGAGGCCTCTATCTTAACTCGTTCTGGCAGGATGTCATTCGTGGCGTATTCTTACTTGTCGTAGTTCTTTTGCAAAGTCGCCTTCAGCGAAAACGTGTCGAACGGCGCACCTAGCTCGACTTTTACTGTTGTTGTCAAAAAGGCGAGACGACGAAAGGATAGAAGATAATGAAACTACAACCTGATCGAATACTTGAAGCCAAGACGAAACTCGATGACAATATAGTGGCACGGCATTGCCATTACAGATGTCGGATAGTAGCGCAATTACAACTGTAGTACTAGCGTGGAGGTTTGGAGACGAGAGGAAGGGAACCATGCATTGCGATGCGTTCCCTTCCTCTCGCTTCCGATTGTTGCCTCGACCGAACTGCTGTACACCGTTGGCTCTTGAGCTATGGAAGACCTGAGGCGCGGCACCTCGTTGCGATCTTCGTTCTCAACTCACCGCTTGCTTCACCAGCGCGCTGATCCTCTCCTCTTCGGTAGCAGTCAACTCCTTCAGTGCGAAGGAGTTTGGCCACATGCCGCCTTCGTCGAGGTTTGCCGCATCGCTGAAGCCGAGCGTCGCATACCTCGTGTTGAACTTCTGCGCCGCTTGGAAGAAGCAGACAACCTTACCATCCTTATTCGCATACGCGGGCATCCCGTACCAGGTTTTCGGCGAGAGGGCTGGCGCGCTGGCGGTGATGATCTCATGGAGCCGCGTAGCCATGGCGTGATCCGGTTCCTTCATCGCAGCAATTGCTGCAAGCACGGCACTTTCCCCACTCACCTTATCCTTATCCGCGCGCGCCTCCGCCTTCAGCTCTTTGGTACGCTCCTTCATCGCGGCTCGTTCCTCGTCTGTGAAGCCCTTGGACTTCTGGTTGATCTCGCTGGTGCTCTTGGCGGACTCCTGTGTGCCCTTCTGTTCAGGGTGGCTCATAAAAATCTTCTCCTCGTGATTTGGGGTGTCACATTCGTTTGAAATGGTTCGTCACTGCTATGACGAAACGCAACGCACAGATGTGACCGGAGGATGAGGATGTGCGTCTCACTGGTGAAGACGGGCACAGTGCGCTCTCCGTCTTCGAGAACGAACCGAAGGGGTGACGAGATGGACGAACACGAATGGCTAGCGGAACAATTCGAGGCCAACCGAACCCACCTGCAAGCGGTGGCCTACCGGATGCTCGGACGGCTTGACGAGGCAGACGACGCCGTACAGGAGTCGTGGCTTCGCCTCAGCCGAGCCGGGTCGAGCGACATTGCAAACCTGGGAGGATGGCTGAGCACAGTGGTCGCACGCATCTGCCTCGACATGCTACGTGCGCGCAACGCGCGGCGCGAGGAGTCCCTGGAAGCGTTCGCAACCGAACCAGGAACGTCTCGCGAGGGCGGGGGCAATCCCGAACAGGAAGCACTGCTGGCCGACTCGGTTGGTCTGGCACTGCTCGTGGTTCTCGACACGCTCTCTCCCGTTGAGCGCCTTGCCTTCGTGCTGCACGATATCTTCGCCATGCCCTTCGAGGAAATTGCTCCCCTTGTGGACCGAGAAGTCCCGGCGACCAGGCAACTCGCGAGTCGCGCGCGTCGTCGTGTGCGAGGAGGAGCAATGGCGAAGGACGCCGATCTTCCCTCCCAGCGCACCGTGGTCGATGCCTTTCTTGCCGCAGCGCGAGGCGGTGACTTCAATGCTCTGCTCACAGTGCTCGACCCTGAGATGGTGTTCCGTATCAATGGTGCGACCTCGCCGAAGGGTCTGCCAAGAGAGGTCCGTGGTGCGCCCGCTGTGGCTCGCCAGTTCTTAGGACGTGCTCAGGGCTTCCGCATGGCTCTCGTGAACGGCTCCGTCGCACTCATCGTGGCCCCACATGGGCATCTGTTCCTCGTCCTGAGTCTCACCATCAAGAACGGCAAAGTCGCTGAGATCGAGGCGGTCGCCGATCCTACGCGCTTGCGCCAGTTTGATCTAGCGATCCTGGACGACGAATGAGCCAGGTTTCCCAGTCAGTTCATGCGGAAAGCAGCCAATGTTGGCACGTTGAAGACATAGTAACGCTGTCACGTGTGCATATATCGTCACTGAACTTCAGCTAAGTCGAGTTGTGGCGATTGATAGCCCTTCTTAACGAGACGAGACGCGAATTTTTCACCTCTTTGATATGCTTGTTGTCCTGTGACCACTCCATCGTGGATAGGAACTATGCCGCTCGTCCTGACGTTCATGATGTGCAAAATGAATTTGGCAATGGTAATCCCATATGAATTTACGATAAGCCTTCTTCATCTCATCCAGTGTAGGAGCTTTTTTTAGTTGAAATAGGTATATGGGATTGATGAAACTCACTGGCTTTGTCGAGCGTACCTGAATACAGTGGAATTGGTTTTGGCATATACTGGAAATTGGTTTTAACTGTTCACACGATCACCTTGATGAAAGATATACACAATGGGAGATGATGTACAGAGGGAAACTTTTCTCAAAGCGTGCAACGTGCTTGACTGCACATATCTCCCAGGTGCTCCAAGCACCTGTAGAAGAGGAGGACGAAGCCATGAAATTGGGAGACCAACGACAGAGCCTCAGTGAAGTAGAGGACCGAGAGTTTGTAGCCCGTTTGGGAAAAGATGCCCAGGAAGCAGTGGGGAATAGGCTTCTGAGCATGAGAGGGAACAAACGGGACAGGCTTCCAGGTACATTCGTGCTATTGATCAGCAACCATGTGCAATGCATCAGCTTCATGCAGCAGTTCATTAATGAGGCAACCATATGAGTGCTTCTGCGATGGAAGCCCACACTGAGCGTCCTCAGCTCACGCGGAGGTACAAGCTTCTCAATTTCACTCAAGGCCAGTTCTATGGCCTGTTTTTCGGGCACATCGGCAAGCTGTCGATGATAGCCCTCTACTTCATCCTAACTCAGTGGCTCTCTGGTCAGCAGATCGTCACCACGATCATGAGTCAGCATCTTGATGTGCATCTCTGGAATGTCAAGTATATCTGGGATCACTTACTAAGTCGTGATCTCTCTCATGGTGGCGTCGTTGACTGGCTGTCGATTAAGCAGTGGGACAACGTCCGTCACGTCGTGCGCCCCTTCATCGAAGGTCTTATGGCCTTATTGCTCTACCAGCAGATTGGCTTCGACTCGCTGAAGTACGAAAAGAAGACAGAGGATTCAGAACCCGGCATAATCGACCGTTTCCTTCTGCGCGTGCCGCTCATCCCCTCGCGATATAAGCAAGTGACCACCGCACAAGAAGTCGCGCTCCCTTTCATCGTACTCCTTGTGGGGACACTGATTGCGATCCCGATGTTCCTATGGGTATTGCCGTTCTTCCATGACACGTTGCATGCGAACTGGCTTGAGTCAAACATCAGCGCGCACCCCTCTCTCGCAGCGAAGCTCTATGCGGACGGCTATGACGCATTTCTCATTGGTATCATCGCGGGCTTTGTGGTCAAGCGAATCACGCAGCCAGTCCTGAATGCGAATATGCTGTTCTTTTGTCGTCGCTGGGTTGCGAAGGGACGCAAACCCCACTGGTGGATGCCTTCAGGAATGCGCTCCATGATCAGTGCGCTCACTCAGAGCGAGGATTCAGTCGAGGACAACAAGGAGAAGCTCGCTCTCAAAGGCCGCTGGTTTAGCCCATTGGTCTTTGGATCGGCGGTAGTGATCCTTCTCCTCGCGATATACGGGTACTACATCATCGTGTACATTGCATAATGAGGCTCCTCAGTGGGTACAATGGAGTTCCTCAGCATGTTCAGGATGTGCCATGACAGCTCTTATGGATGCATATGGTGCGACCCCTCATGGTAGACCACTATGGAGATGTCTTAGAATAGGAAAAAAGGAGGATTCATGTCACACACAGAATACAATGAAACGAACATCACTTCCCTTCGGGGTCCACGACGCTGGCGTGAGCAACGCTGGCTCATCGACGAAACTATTCGTAGCAACGGAATCGAGTGGGATCAGCCACGATTGGGCTACACGCTGGGGCCAGTGGTTGGCGAACAGTCCGCAGGAGACATTGCGGTGCTACGCACGCGCATCCGTAAGGTCGCTGATTTCGTCCCTGCCGTAAGCTCGGTGGCCGCACGGCACGAACAACTAGCCCGGCGTGCAGAGGACGAAGGTCACGGCATCACGGCAGGTGAACACTGGCATGCCGCCGCTATGTTGTGGTCGCTGGCGGTCTGGCCTCTGTGGGAAACAACTCCTGAATTGCTCACGCTAGACGAGCGTAAGAACAACGCCTATTTAGCATGGGCAAGACACGCTTCGCACCGCGTGGAACGTGTCGATGTGCCCCTTGGTGACACCACGTTGCCCGCATGGTTTCACGTGCCTTCGTCCTACAACGGCACCCCGTTGCCGACGGTGATCGCATGTGGAGGTATGGATGCCCCTCGCGAAATTGTGGTTTCCCGCGAGGGCGACGCCTTCCTCGCTCGCGGCTTCGCGGTTCTTGCCTTTGACGGACCAGGACAAGGCGAGGCTCCCATTCACGGCCTTTATGTAACCCCTACGAACTGGATTGACGCGGGCGAGGCATTGGTCTCCTGGTGCCGCTCTCGACCCGAAGTGGACACTGATCGGCTGGTCTGTACGGGAACGAGCTTTGGTTCGTTCTGGATCACCCAGATTGCGGCGACGCAACGCATATTCAAAGGGTGTGCTGCGGCCCTTCCCGTCTTCGAGCCAGGAGCGAGGACCATCTTTGAAGAGGCTTCACCAACGTTCAAGGCTCGCCACATGTTCATGGCGGGACTTTTCCACGATGAGGCCGCGTTCGACCGCTTAGTAGAAGGCTACGACCTTAGACCTCTTCTTGGTGGGATGACGGTACCGTGGATGGTTGTCGCTGGCGAGTCCGATGAATTATCCTCGGTGCAGTGGGTGTACGAGATGGCACGCCGCTGCCCGACACGGAGTACTCTCCTCATCTATCAAGGTGCTCGACACGCCCTGACAGAGTCGCTTGCACCAGTACTGGGAGTACCTTGGAGGGCAGCACTTGCAGACTGGCTACTTGATCGGGTCAAGGGAGTGCCTGCATACGACGAGTCCCACTATGTAACCGCGACTGGAGCGCAGGAGCAACGAGTACATCCGCGCCACTCCTAACCACAGATGTGCGAAATATGAGAAGAGTGATGTAGTGTGCAGGGAAGACGCGCAACTGCATTGCGCGTCATGTTTGTATTTACAAATTACCAGTGGAACAAACACGCAAAAACACCTACAATAGAAAGAGGAAATGGAAATGCGTTTCGCTGTAGTGAATGAGAAGAGGGTCATATTCCGTGGAGACAGGTGTACAGGTTGTCTGGTATAAGCGCGATCTGCGAGTCCACGACTCCCCCATCTTACACGCCGCAGCACAGCATGGCTCGGTCCTGCCCCTCTACATTGTCGAACCGTCGCTTGTCCACGCCCACGACTACGATCCTGCACACTGGACCTTTCTTCATCATAGTCTTGATGCGTTACGTACCGCACTAGCAACCCTTGGACAACCACTTGTCGTGCGTGTTGGAGAAGTCATTGATGTTCTTGAAGCCCTCTCACAAGACATTCCTCTCGCCGCGTTGTGGTCACACGAAGAAACGGGAAACTGGCAGACGTATCAGCGCGACCTCGCGGTGGCACACTGGACACAAGCGCATAGTCTTCCCTGGCACGAACTGCCACAGACAGGGGTGGTACGACGTTTAAAAAGTCGAAATGGATGGGCGAGTGCGTGGGAGCAGTATATGCGTGCGCCGCTTGCGGTGACACCTAGACGCATACAATCCGTGCCAGCAGTTGAACTCGGTCCCATTCCTTCTCATCATGACCTCGAACTCAATCCCTCGACACGTGTTGAGATGCAACCAGGAGGTGAGCAGGAGGCACACCGGGTCCTCGCGAGTTTTCTTTCCACGCGTGGAGTAGGCTACCAGCGTGCTATGTCGAGTCCTTTAACCGCATGGAATACATGTTCGCGCCTAAGCACCCACCTCGCGTGGGGTACGATCTCGTTGCGAAATGTCTATCAGGACGTGCTTCATCGGCAGGACATTCTTCGACAGATGGAGACGCGTGAGCGGGTCGAGCTTGAGGGTCCTCGCCTCAGAGACCTGACAGCCTTTGGGTCTCGCCTACACTGGCGGAGCCACTTCATGCAAAAGCTAGAAGATGAACCGCGTATCGAGTTCGAGAATTTCAACCACGCCTATGATGGACTGCGTGAAAACAACTTCAACCGTGACTGGTTTGAGGCATGGTGTGCAGGACGAACTGGCTATCCACTCATTGACGCGTGTATGCGAGCAGTCTGTGCCACGGGCTATCTCAATTTTCGGATGCGTGCGATGCTGGTCTCCTTTGCCAGTTATGATCTCTGGCTGCATTGGCGAGAACCAGGAATGTTTCTTGCGCGTCAATGGCTCGATTACGAACCAGGTATCCATTATAGTCAAATGCAAATGCAGTCAGGGACAACCGGCATCAATACGGTGCGTATCTATGATCCGACCAAGCAGGCATATGAGCAGGACCCCGACGGGGAGTTCATTCGTCGTTGGGTCCCAGAACTCGTCAGCGTTCCGCACGCTTACATCCACGAGCCGTGGCGGATGCCCAGCGACGTGCAACACAAATACAGTTGTGTACTTGGACGAACCTATCCACTACCTCTTGTTGATCACGCCAGTGCCGCTCGTGTCGCACACGCTCGCATTGCAGCACTTCGTCGCCAGACCACCACAAAGGAGCAGTCCCGCGCGGTCCTCCTGCAACATGGAAGCCGGAAGGAGGCGAGTCGTCGCCTCAAAACACTCCGCACGGACGCGACACATCAACTCCCACTCGGCTTCCCATTCGAGGATGAGAGTGCAGAAGAGGAGGAAGCAAATTGACTCCTCTACAACAAAAGTGTGGGAAACCTCATTGGCTTTTCAACTACCAGTGCATAGCCACATTAGGCAATGCGCCGGTAGTTAAAAGATGAAAGAGTATATGAACTCTCTGTAGCTCGTGCTCTCCCTGGAAGTCTACACTTCATACTATGGCACAATGAAAGCCCGGCACAGAGTGTGGAAGAAGAGATTGAAGCCTAGAACGGCCGGTGTCACATCCTTGCTTAGGCCAAGTGACTCGACATCAACCGCGTGTACTACAATAGCGCATCTGAGGTACCCATACACCATACATTCCGGCTGAATGGCTCATAACGTGAAGGTGGAGACAGAGTGCTAGGCTTGCCAACCATTCTGGCGTAGCCATGTTTCCAGATTGAGCAATGAGGGGTATAGGGCACGCAGAGCAGGAATAACAGCCTGGTACCCCTGTTCGTTGAACCATTGCATCATTAGTGCATTCTCTGGATTACTCTGAACAGCCTCATCCAGAGGCTGTTCAACAAATTGGATAGGTCGCTGCATGACACGGCTGAACGTCTCGGCGATTTCTGTCATACTCAGCTCATCACCAGCTATTTCAAGCGCCTTGCCGAGAAAGCTTGAGGGCTGCTCAAAAGCGAGAGCAACAAAGGTACCGATGTCTTCTAGCAGCAATCATCTGTAGGCGTGTATGTGGATGCACGGGTAAGATAACCTTCTGTTGTTGTTTGATCGGTGCCCCAAAGTATCTCTCAAAGTTCTCCATGAAGAAGACAGGACGAATAATAGTGGCAGGTAGGTTAAGGGCACGGATATACTTTTCTATCTGCCATTTGCTTTCAAAAGAGGGAATGCCATTATCGCGCTCGGCAGCACCAACCGAGCTATAGACGAAATGCTGTATCTGAGCTTTGTGGGCTGCCTCTGCTAATAAGCGACCCTGAATGATCTCGCCCGCTATGCCTTTCTCGGCGAACGTTTGAACGCTGAAGACGCCATACGCACCATTGAGAGCCTTATCTAAGGAAGATGGCGTGAAAAGGTCGCCTTTTACAAGCTCGACATTGTCCTTGGCAAGGTGCTGGGCTGCCGACGTCTCTGGGTTGCGAACGAGTGCTCGTCCCTTCCAGCCGCGTGTTATGAGACTGTGTACAACCGCCCCACCCTCTTGACCAGTAGCACCCGTGACTACTATTGTTTTGTTCTTTTGTATATTTTTCTGCATCTTTTGCTCCATAGAATGTAACATCATACTACTACTTGCGAACGGTTAGATAGAGAGACAGTTCTCATTCTAACTGTTATTCTTCTGCTCGTGATGATTTTCCCGCCAGCTATACTCCATATCTCTCGCAGTTTCCTTGGCTATCTCACGTCCCAGCAAACGCTCGACCAAATGTAAGCTCATATTAATGCCTGCCTCAATACCCGCCGACGTCACCAAATTCCCATCATCGACCCAGCGTACCTCTCTATAGATCTTTGTCTCTGGGAACTCTTGAGAGAGTTGTTCAAGGCTCTGCCAATGTGTCGTTGCTTTTCGATGCTCTAAGAGGCCGGCTGTACCCAGGAGAAATGTTCCAGTACAGACGCTGCTGATAATCGGCACGCGATGAACGATTTGTCTCACCCACTCACTCTACTATCTCCTTTTGTTGTCTCGCCGCCCACACTCCCCATCCACCAGGGATGATGACAAGATCCAGCTCAGGATGATTCTGGGTGGTGTAGTGTGGTTGCACGATAAAATTACCCAGGGCCTTCACAGATTGTTTGCTCTGTGCAAGGAGATAGACATGGGTGGCGGTGTCTGTTCCGCCCTGGTTCTTACCAGTCGCTGTCAAACGTCCTGCGACTGAAAAGACCTCGAAGGGTCCACTGAAGTCGAGCACTTCCACATCATCAAAAACGAGAATGCCAATCGTTAATTTTCCATCTGAAGTTGGCATGGGATCAATTTCCTTTCTATTCTTGCACAGTGGGAAAACACAAATCCAGCCTTTTAGGCAGGCTTATGTTATAGTCTCCACTATGCGTAAGCAGAAACAGCAGTCGAACAAGGCCAGATATCCCGGTCGCACTGCGAACTGTCCCTACAAGAAAGGGAGAGGCCGCGATGGATTGCTATCTCCGCGAATATACGTACTATAGTAGCGGAGATGGAGCGAAAAGACATGATCCCTTATAGTTATTCTAAAAGTAGACAGCGCGAAATCATGCACCGTAGCACAAATAAAGTGGAACAATATAATGCCTTTGAAGATTGGATTACCGTTGCCTCCTCAGGAACCATCTACGAGTGAGCCTACGTAGAGCAGGAAGAACGCATCAAGTACACCAGGGCTTTCCAATTCTAACAAACACAACAGTAACCCGTGAGCAACAGATTGAGAACTTGCTCAGGATGGCACTGATAGCCTAGTGACAGTTCTCTCCTCCACGCCCTCTTTCGCCCGAATAAAAATCAGGAAACCAGCTACGCCTCCCAACACAATCAGAACTCCAGCGATTGTGAAGATTATGGTCAGAATGCTGGATGGATTCTTCGCGAAAGGGCTGAGAGGATTTTGCAGAGGATTGTAGTAATCGACAATCTTAGCAATACCAAACGCTGCAATCAGGGCCGACAGGGCAGTAACCGAAGTCACCGCCGCAGACACCCGTCCTACTAACACCTGTGGAGTAGCTTTGACAATCAATGTGTTATAGCCCACCAGGAATATCCCATTGAAGACTCCAACAAGAGTAAAGATCACGACTGTGACGATCAGTACACTCTGAAACGCAAAAAGGAGCAAACTCAGGCCAAGCAAGATCATGCTGAGCACAGTCATCGACTTGAGAAAGATGAAGCGTTCGATCAGGCCAGCAACGAGCCGAGAAGCAACCCAATATAGAGTGCTGCCGGAAGAATGTTGAGCAGGCTCACACCCTTCACTAGGTCACCATGCAGGTTCAGCACAAAGAAGCCACCATACAAGCCGTTCACCGCTCCCGCCCCAATCTGAGACATGATAAGCATGATCATGAGGCCAAGAATGGAGGCCGTCGTGAAGCTGAAACGCGTACCAATGCCCAGGTCTTTGAGGACACCGCCCAGACCTGAGCTCACACTCATTTGTTTCTCGGGTAGGCTTTCCCGATAGGCATACGGGTGCAGCGCCTCTCGCGGGATACGCGTGAAGGAGATAAGGATGGCCGAGATCAGAAAGGAGAATGCGTTGAAGCTAATGGCAAGCACTGGCCCGGTGCTCAGGAAGAAAACGCCGGAGAGGAGCGCACCAAGTGCTGTTCCCAACGCAATCAGTGTTTGAAAAAAGGAGATGAGTTGTGGCGCACGTCTTTTAGAAACGATGACCTGCACTGCTCCAAGCTCGGCAGACTGGAAGAAGCCTTGAGCAATGACGAGTAGGAAGAAGGTCACGTAGAGGGTGGGCAGGAAGAGATTTCTTGACCCAAGGTATGCGGCTAAAGGCAACAAGGCCAGAACTACCTGCACGAGGTTTGCCACAAGCATCACCGTCTTGCGGTTCCACCGATCCACAAAAACACCCGCGAAGGGAAGGATGAGGAACTGTGAGAGATACTGCACACCCAAAATAATTGTGGTGACTGACGAGAGCGTGAGGGCCGCGCTTACCTTCGCAGATGGTGTTGCGTCGGATGTGGTCAGATAGGTCAGTAGCCAAACTTGTACCGTTAAGAGGTAGAAACATCGCCGATGAGCGAGATACTCTGCCCCATAAGCAAGAGAAGAGAGTTGCGGTTCATAAACTCGCCTCTCCCCTCTGGGACTTCGTAGCCGTTGGCGGTGGGAACAGCTACGCCCGATGTTGGAATGAGACTGAGTTCCTGTTGCATGTTTTTTTCTTTTCGTCGAACAAGGCTTGGAAGGCTCATCGCTATCCCCCAGCTACTCACCGAACTGAGTGCAGATCGCATCAAACAAACGCAAAGAAACACCCTCCACATAAAACCATCACGAAGTTCACGCCAGTATTCACCTATAGTAAATCCCAATATTCATTTAAAGTTTGCATTTATAAGAAAGCATCTTCTGCTGCCAGTTTTCTGCTATGCGTTAGTTTAGCAGCAAGGGTGTAGAAATGCAAGTGAAATGCGGCGTGACGGCGTGATGAGCAAGAGGGAAGGGGGGAGTTGTAGAAGAGCTATGCTTCCTCTAAGAAACGTCCCATGCGTTTGGTCGTGATAATGAGAGCAATGAGCGGCTCACAAGAGGCGTTGCGCCAAGCATGCTGTACACTGCCTGTTGTAGGATTTTTCTCAGTCATCCTTTGTTTTTCTTCTTATTTATGTACTTTTGGTTCTCGTCTACTCTATGGAAGTTCCACCCACTGTTCAGCCCATACGGAAATCGCTTCAAACACGGGTTGAAGTGCGTACCCCTTCCTTCTCGGTTAACTGATACTCAATGCAAACTGGCATCTGCGGATAGACCACACGCTGCACAATTCCCTCTGTTTGTGAAGTACCCCATAGCTAGAAGCCTGATTCTTACCCATATTTTACAAATGGATTGTGTGAAATGGCCTACTCAGCCAGTCATATAGCAGAGTGTCTCAGAAACTCTTCCATCTCAGTCCGCTTGTAGAGGGAACCAAAAAGATGTGGGTAAGAATCAGAGCTATAAGCTAGGGGCTTACGGAACGGATGCTAAATCCGATGATCTCCGTAATTTCTTACGTGGCATGTCAGGCAGCAGCAAACCACTCGCTCGCTCGCTTGCTACCATCTTCCCTTGGCAAAAGTATCAGACCTTCGTGGACATTGGGACGGCGCAAGGAGAATGTCCCATACAACTCGCGCTGGCTCATAAGCATCTTACTGGTTATGGCTTAGACTTGCCAGCCGTACAGCCGTACTTTGAAGAATATGTGAGCCAATTTGAGCTGCAAGATCGGCTTCACTTCGTCGCAGGCAGTTTTTTGAAGTGAACCTGCCAACCGCAGATGTTGTGATCATAGGACAGGTTTTGCAGGATTGGAACCCTGAGCAAAAACAGCTCCTCATACAAAAAGCGTATCATGCGTTGCCACCCGGAGGCGCGTTGATTGTGTATGAGGCGATGATCGACGATGAGCGTCGAAAAAATGTGTAAGTTTCTTTGTAAGTATGTCTATGCTGCTTCAAACCGTTGGTGGCTTCAACTACACAAGCAGAGAGTGCATGTCGTGGATGCAGGCAGCAGGTTTTAGCCAAACGTCTGTTGAAAATCTCGCTGGCCCTTGTTCGATGGTTGTGGGAATCAAATAAAGACTCTTGAAACCGAGCCAAGCATACTCTTCAACGCACATAATCCCCTCGTAAAAACGAGGGGATTATGTGCGTTGAGCTGCTCCGTCATGTACGACCGTTCTTTTCCCTCATGTACGAAAGGCAGCACGTACATTTCTGTCTGTAAACAAGTAGATCAGAATAATAATGGCAAAGACGATGTTCGAGGTCGTGGTCGTCGTTGTACTATTTCCCGTTTGAGTGAGCATGCCAACGCTACTGAGAAGGCTCACCAGTTGCGTTACAACAGTGAACCAGAATGCCCACCGCTTGAGCATCCATAAACCCCAGGAAACCAGTAGCGAGAGCATAGAAACAAGAAGAAGCACTGCATCCAAGATGCCAACAATGATCACGCTAGTAAGCGGTGAGGCATGATTTGTCGAAAGTGCTGCGAGAAACACAAGGAAGCCTATAGCACTAGTAAGGAATAATAACACTCCTTGTAGAGCCATCAGAATAGCGATAATTGTGACTCCCAGTGGGCGTTGACAGGGGGCCAAAGTTTTATTTTGCATCCTATCCTCCTTATAAGAGAATATCTCTTATATTTTGTACACATTGGTGACAAAGGACAGTATAGCCTCCGAGTTGCCAACAATCTTGCTCCTTTGGAGTCATTTTTAGGAAGGAAGGAGCTAACTCTTTTGAACCAGTCCTGCTTATAATTACGTGGAAAGGGAAACGCAGCCTTAGTTAGAAAGCCACTATGAAGTATTAGTTCAGATCGCGACTAGTGCCAAACAACCATTCCCCCTTGCTCACACACAATACTTCCAAAGCATCAAGACTTATAGCGCACCCGACGCTATACTGTTCCTTGTCGCCGATGTGGAGCGATGTTTGACCTCTTCGTGCTTTCTTAGAAAAACATTGACAGGTCGAAGGAACAAAGAAAGAGAGTAGCGTAGAGTAATGCTTCACAGAAAAAGGGGGAAATATGTCTCTTGACCACAATCATCACTGGGGAAAGCGAGTGAAAGATATTCTGCGTTTTGGTATTGGGACCGCCTTTGTAATACAGGGAATTCGTGTACTATCTCAAGGTCTCCAGCAAAAGAGAGAAACGCAGACCGATGACGCCATGAAAAAGAAATGGAAACAAGAGAAATTTTAAAGCAGTTTCTTCTCGTAAGGAGACGAGGATGCACACACTACTACCGCAACAAGAATTACCTGATACCATGCTCCTCGAACAAGCAATTGCTGGCAAGCAAAGTGCATTCGAGACACTGGTTGGACGGTATCAGCCATTGTTATACCGTTTTGTACGAGCACGCGTAGGCAGTGAGCAAGCCTACGATGTGTTGCAATTTGTCTGGTTTCAACTCTATCTGTCGATGTCCCAACTCAAGAGCAGTTCAACATGGCAACGGAAGGAAGTTTCACTCAAACCCTGGCTCTTCCGTATCGCCTGGAACCGTTGCATTGATGAGCAACGCAAATACAAGCGACACCCCTGGGTCTACTTTTCACAAATAGAGCAGGAGTACGAAGAGGAAGGGGTTATGGCATTCCCAGGCTTTTTAGATGTGACGCCACGGCCCGAAGAAATTGCAGAGCATGCAGATGAGATTGCCCATCTACATGCCGCTATTGAGTCGCTGCCATCAAAATTCCGTCACGTCGTCTGGCTACGCTATACAGAAGAACTAACGTTTATAGAGATTGGGCGTAGACTTCACATTCCAGCGACAACGGCTCAGACCTACTTTTATCGTGCCTGTGCCAAACTGCGCCTTGCACTGGCACACGAACGCGTGATGAGATAAACACACCCAAAGAAAGAAGAGACAAGCAATGAGTAAGCCGAAGCGACCACGACGGTCTCGAAAGCAAGCGGCTGTAGAAGTGATGATTTCAAAACGTCCGCGAGGCCAACCTCGCAAACATTCGTTGCCGTATCCAACCCTGCCCAAGCGACCACGAGGGCAACCTCGCAAGCTCACTTTAGACGCTTCACCAGTTACCGAGTTCTACCAACGGTCTATCCAAGCGACTGTATTCTTTCACGAGCGCATTCTGTTCCTCTTTCGTGAAGTTCTACACACCAACTCTCGGTCTATACTGGATTGCTTCCGCCACATGATTGGCCGCTATCGTCTCGCTCTCAGCCAAATCTGCAATACTCCTCGCCAGTTTGAGTACACGATGAAACGCTCGTGCCGAGAGATGTAGTTGTTGCATCGCCGCCTTCAGCAACTTTTCCGCTGAGCCGTCCACCTGACAAAAGTCACGCACCTCGGCCGGTCCCATCTCGGCATTGCAGGTCAGATTTGTCCCAGTAAAGCGCTGCAACTGGCGTTCCCGTGCCGCCTGTACTCGTCTGCGTATCGTCGCGGAGTCTTCGACCTTGCGTTTGTCCGCCAATTTCTCGTAATCGACGCGTGGCACCTCAACATGGATATCAATGCGATCTAGCAAGGGACCACTGATACGCTTCTGGTATCGCGTGATGGCGGTCGCAGAGCAGGTACATTCCCGTACAGGGTCGCCAAAATGCCCACATGGACATGGATTCATAGACCCGATCAGCATAAAATTCGCAGGATAGGTAATTGTGCCCTGGGCACGCGAAATCGTTACTACTTTATCTTCGAGAGGTTGACGTAGCACCTCTAGCACATTTTGCCCAAACTCTGGCAATTCATCGAGGAAAAGGACTCCCCGATGTGCTAAGCTTATCTCACCAGGACGCGGGATACGTCCCCCTCCCACTAAACCTGCATGACTCGTTGTATGATGCGGTGAACGAAATGGACGTTGCAAAATAAGCGGCACATCAGAGGGCAACATACCACTTACACTATAGATCTTCGTTACATCTAACGCTTCTTGAATAAGCATACGTGGCAGAATTGATGGCGTGGTACGAGCTAATAATGTCTTGCCTGAGCCAGGAGGACCACTCATCAAAATATTGTGTCCTCCGCTTGCCGCAACCTCTAAAGCACGTTTCACATGCTCCTGTCCACGAACCGACGACATATCTTGAAAATACTGCGCCTCTTTTGCGTTATCTAAAATATGAGGGTCTCGTATATATGGCTCAATCTGTTTGACCCCATTGAGGTGCGCCACAATCTGCCCTAATGTCTCAACGGGATAAACGATGACACCTTCTATTAATGTCGCCTCTACCGCGTCAACCGCAGGCACAAAAACAGCTTTAACCGCCTTATCACGTGCAAGGGCCACCATTGGCAAAATACCATTCGTGTGGCGCAAAGTGCCATCAAGCGAGAGTTCACCAAGAAAAAGTGATTGCGTAAGTTCTTCGTTAGGATTGATCTGCCCAGATGCAAATAATATACCTACAGCGATGGGAACATCATAGGCAGGACCCTCTTTGCGTAAATCAGCAGGAGCAAGATTCACAGTGATATGTTTATAGGGGAAAAGACAACCACTATTCTTTATCGCGGCTTTTACACGTTCCTTCGCCTCATTTACAGCAGCATCGGGCAATCCAACAATCACAAATGCGGTGAGGCCGTTTGCTATATCAACCTCAACCTCAATGAGTGCTCCATCTAAACCAATAATCGCGCAACTTCGTGCCATTGCTAGCATAAACCATGAGCCTCCTCAACAATAAATTACACATCTATTATGCATGAATGACAGTAAGAATGCAAGCTTATATCTATACCTATTCTACTAAGAATGAGTGTTTGAGGACAGCACAATTACCTCCTGTCCAGATTTTAATGGCGTATCGAGTCCGTTGAGGCCGCTAATAACGATATTGCTTACAAACATTTTGACATGCTCACGCAAATATCCTTGTTCAGTACATAAACGCTCCCATACAGCAGGATGTTGCACTTTCAATGCCACAAGCAATTCCTCTACTGTGTTCGCGTCTAGCAAGATTTGGCTTTTACCACCACTATAAGCACTTAAAGTCGAGGGAAGACGTAAGGTAACAGATGCCTTTTCGTCAGTATACATAATTCTTATTCATCCTCTTAATGATACTTAAATCACTATGTCGTCTTGTACCATAATATGTATACGATGCCACGCATTATTCATATACCCTTTAAAGTTCCATACTTGCTCAATCTCTTGCGGTTGTGTATCCTGTAATACATCCCAGGTACGCACAATGAGTTGGCATGGACCTTTGGAAAGATTCAGTGTTAACTCCCAGAAACACCACGACCATAGATGAGATGGCTCAAGAATTCTCGCTACCATCCAGGTTGTACCTTGATCACAAGAAAGTTCGACACGCTCGATAGGAACTCCGTGCTGAGGTACAGCATAACCTTGTACAACCGTTTGTCCTGCCTGACAGATGGCATCCTCTGAAGGCTGACAGATAACCGCATTGAGTGGAAGTTCGCCTAACATTTTACCATTATTCCAATCAACGTTGTGCGAGTCGATATGTGGGGGAAAAAGCTTGTACGCATGCGCCTGAAAATAATTGGTGGAAGGTTCCTCCTGTACATTAATATTGCTTAACCATTTCACGCTACGTGCGCCTAGATATCCTGGTACAACAACACGAAGTGGGAAACCATGTACTGGAGTTAACATCTCGCCATTCATCTCATATGCTAATAGCACATCGGTAGCTTTTTCCAACGGGATAGAGCCACCAAAGCCTACCTGTTCGCCATTACGCCATACCTCGTCCAATCCTTTGAATGCAATATGGTAAGCACCTTCTTGTACACCTGCTTTCTCTAACAAAGCAGATAACGATACTCCGCGCCACTTTGCATTCCCAATTGGCTCTGCTCCCCAGGGTAACTCGCCAGGAATAGGCTTTATCGCTGCCATCTCAGTTCGTCGAATGCCCGCGCATTGCAATAGAGCAACTTCAGTGGTAGATGGCATGGCTTTCAATTCTGCCAGTGACAACTCCAATGATTGCTCAACCATACCTGTAATAGAAAGACAATACATAGCGGGATCAATAATGGGGATGTTACCGTGATTGCGTACAAAAAAGTATTCTTGTGGAGTTACATACGCTTGCCGTAGCGCATGCAGTGGTGGACCTGCGTTTAATGGTTCCTCTTGGTGTATCACCATCGTTGGGTGCTTATGCAATGGTTCCATAGATATCACCTTAATTTCTGTAAAACTTCTCCCGATTATAGCATGTTAGCTTCATTGCTGAAAGCCTATCTTTTTGCTATAAACGTATCAGATGTTACATTTTCTATCTTCTCCTATTATAACATGTCAAATTCAAGCATAGAAACCTATTTTTTTGTCTCATACATGTAACTCTTGATACGTTCTACTGCTTCGCCTACTGAATCAGCAACATACGCACCGTGGCGCAAGAGTTCACCAACTAATCTTGTACCTTCACCACCTGTATAGTCACGTGCCAAGATACCCGTTCGTTGTAATAAGTCACCACCTGCCTCTATCACATCAGCAGAAGTATGGAAAGTTGAAGCGGTAGCAGTTAATAGCACAACTGCTAGCCCCGCTTGCGATGCCATAACTGCCTCATGCAACAAAGCAATATTTCCAGCACCAATAGGCGTAGGGCAAATAAGTAAAAGAGAGACCTGAGTTAGTTGTGTACGCACCTGCTCCAATGACGCCGATGAGATAGGTGCGTAAGGCTGTTCCACAATCACATGCTCAGCCAGACGTAAGGCTAATGTATAGTCGCTGTCACCAATATTGAGTGCGCCAATACTAAATGGAATATGTTCATCAGCCAGCGCGCGCATCATCACTTCACCTGAACCACCACCACCGATAAGATGCACGATTGGTTGTAGTTTCTCCTCATATACATCGTCATGTATTTCACTATCAGGAGGTAAAACACTTAGATGCTTTGCCCCACGTAAAATACCTACGCGCACATCGACTCCATATACACGGCTGAGCAATGTCGGCTCTAGCACCTCGGCTGGCCCTGCATCAGCAACAATACCCCGTTGAAACAAAAGGAGGCGCGCGAAATAACGCGAAGCCAGATTAAGATCATGCATCGCGGCAATGACAGTAACCCCACGCTCTTTGTTTAAACGCTGCACAAGTTCAAGCGTCTCTATCTGATACTTAATATCGAGATGTGAAGTTGGTTCATCAAGCAATAACAGCAATGGCTCTTGCGCTAACGCCATCGCAATCAGCACGCGTTGTCGCTCACCTCCACTTAGCTCATTGAAAATACGATCAGCAAACGGTGCGATTCCCGCCGCCTGTAGCGCATCCTCAACAATCACTCCATCCTGCACTGTTCGTTCTCCCCAAAAAGGTTTCACAAAAGGTGTACGCCCAAGACTTACCATCTGCTCAACGGTGAAGGCAAAAGGAATATGCAACTCCTGTGGTACTACAGCAACACGCTGTGCAGTACTCCTTCGTCCCCAACGCAGTAAATCGCGTCCCTCTAGCAAAACTCTTCCTTGCTGTGGACGAAACAATCCACTAAGCAAACGTAATAATGTTGTTTTGCCAGACCCATTTGGACCGAGCAATCCAATCATCTCGCCCTTCTGTACGCGTAACGATACGTCATAAAGCAGAGGTTTTTCCCCATACCCGAAGGTGACATGTTGTGCCTCTAACAGGGATAACACGTCTTGCTCATCTTTTAATGACGATTGCTGTTTCACCATGCGTAGTCTCGCTTGTTACGTCGAAGCAGAAATAAAAAGAAAGGAGCACCTACTAAGGCGGTAAATATTCCTACAGGAAGGACCGTTCCAGGAACGAGGACACGCGCTAAAAGGTCCGCTAGTGTAAGAAAAATAGCTCCGCCAAGTGCGGTATTTGGAAGCAAAAAACGATGCTTTGGCCCTAGTAAGAGGCGCATCACATGCGGAGTCACCAAACCAACAAAACCAATTAAACCACTAATGGAGACAGCAGCAGCCGTCAAGAGCGATGCCACAATCACGATAATAAATTTATAGCGTTCGATATGCAGACCTAAATGTGACGCACTTTCTTCACCGAGCGCGAATACGTCAAGGATACTCGCAAGACTCAACGCAAGAAGAATACCTACAACCGTAATACCACCCACAATCAACACCGGAGGCCAGCCCGTTACCTCTACTCCACCAGCTAGCCAATTATATAGTGACTGTACAGTGAATTGCGTGTGTGGTACAAGCGTCAACACAAGCGACTGAAAAGCGATAAGGACCGCGTTGATTACCACACCTGCCAGTAACAACGTCACTACAGGAGTACGCCCATCGGTGCGAGCAATCGCGTATACAAGCAGCACCGTCCCTATTGCACCAACAAAAGCTAGAATTGGCGTCAGCGAAAAGAAGGACCCATACACAGTATCAAACGGCAAGACAAACGCGATAGAGGCACCTAAAGCAGCTCCTGATGACGTGCCTATAAGAAATGGGTCCGCTAGTGGATTGCGTAACATTCCCTGAAAGAGCGTTCCTGCAACAGAAAGCGCGGCCCCGACAAGGGCAGCACCAACAACAATTGGCAAGCGCAGTTGCCAGATAATTACTTCTACCGAAGGGTCCCAGGTACGGGCAAAATGGAAAAGTCCTGTCCCATTCAAAACAACCTGTACAATGATACTAAGAGGAATTGCTGTCGAACCAAAGCTTACCGCAACCAGCATGACCACAAGCAGGATAGCACTCAAGATGAGCGACACCAGTTGTGCTGAGAAAAAATGCCGTTTTTCTGTTTGCATCGCTCTCTCTTCCTTTGACGTGTAGGAATACAACCCGTAGTATAGAGGGACTTATACATTGCTGTCAAACACACGCTAGGAGTCGAACTGTCCTTATGAACAGTTGACAAGACGCTTAGTGAGGATGATACTACAAATAACACATGTTTCTTACAAAGGATATTATCAGGATGGCTATCGAAAAAGATTTCTTCCGACGAGTTTTAGGACATTTCGCAACAGGGGTTACAGTTGTCACCACGAATCATAATGGCACTATTAGCGGTTTAACAGTCAATGCATTCTGTTCTGTTTCACTCGACCCACCATTGGTACTTGTCTGTGTAGACTTAAGTAGCAACACACTTCCACTTATTCGTGAGAGTAAAAACTTCGCGGTCAATATATTAAGCAATGAGCAAGAGTACCTTTCGCGTTGTTTTGCAACGCCTTCGATAGAACGTTATGAGAATTTTTGTCATGCAGAATACGCAACAGCAGTTACTGGTGCTCCCATCTTAAAAGGAACGCTTGCCTTTGTCGATGCCCGCGTTGTAGCAGAATATCCCGGTGGCGATCATATCATCTTTCTTGGACAAGTCGAGGCCATTGGCACCTCCACCGAGATTGAATTTGTTCAAGACACAAAGCCAGACCAAAGCACTGTTGTTACACACGAGACACATGCAGAAGATATCTTGCCCCTCGGCTATTACCGTGGACAGTATAGCTACTTTTCCTCTACCTACAAACAGCCTAGTCTAGACAACACAACTCGCTATGAAAAAGTCCCTGATTAACGTATCCATAGGCGATGAGAACAAAGAACAAGCTGTTATAGCACTTCAGCAACGTATTCGCTCTTGTCGCCTCTGCCAGGAACATGGCTACATTCCAGTTGCTCACCCTATCGTAAGTGGACGTGCCACCGACCGTATTCTAGTAATCGGACAGGCTCCTGGTCATCGCTCTATCACAAATAATAAACCATTTAGCGGCCCCGGTGGACGTGTCCTACAAAAGTGGCTTGAACAAGCTGGTTTTCCTGTTGGCTATCTGCATGAACACATCTATCTCAGTTCGCTTACACGCTGTGACCCCGGCAAAAATCCGCGTGGCGATGGCGACCGACGACCTAGCCCACCCGAAATTGCCCTCTGTCGCCCCTATCTTGAAGCCGAATTTCGACTCATTCATCCCAAAATTGTCCTTCTAGTGGGCACAATGGCAATCGAAGCATTCTTTGGAAAAATACGTTTGGAGAATGTAATCGGCACTTATAAGGAGCGAGATGGTATGTTGCTGTTACCCTTGCCGCATCCCTCTGGTGTGAGTCGCTGGCTCAATGCGCCAGCACATCAACAATTGCACTTGAAGGCGTTAGGGTTGTTAGCTGAATGGAGAGAAATGTACGAACTGTAGCAGAATCTCGTTCCGCTACAGTTCTGTATTTTCATTAGTGCTTATTTTTATTTAGAGGTATCAGTTTTTGTAGGATACACTGCGTCATCAGCCCGTTTGTGCATATCATACTCATGCACACCCTTTTTTAACGTGCCGAGTGCCAATGTTGCACAGGTTGGACGTGTCATCACAAGCTCGCGACCAAGTTGCTCTACAAGGTCCTCGAAGCTCGTATTCTCAATTTCGTCCGCCGTCATTCCCTCGGTCATCTCCGTCACATAGGAGGCTGCTGCGCGACTGATCGTACACCCTTCACCCTCCCAGCTAACCGCCTCGGCCTTGCCATCTTTCCCAAAACGCACATGCATCGTGATCACATCAGCGCATCCCGGATTGCCACCACTCAAGCTCACATCCGCATGCTCTAACGGCCCATTATTACGTGGGTTCTCATAGTGATCCATCAAAAAATCAATAGCTTCTTGTCTATTCATAATCTTGTTCCTCCCTCCAAGAGAGGTCATACAAAAGTGTAAATAGGCGTTGTAGGGTTGTGGTTCGCTATAACAACCCTACAACGCCTACTCAGTACCTACTTTTCAATAGGAGCGCGAACCACGTTGCCCCACTCGGTCCAGGAACCATCGTAGTTGCGTACACGAGGGAAACCAAGTAGTTCGGTCAAAACAAACCATGTATGCGCGGAACGCTCACCAATACGGCAGTATGAAATCACTTCCTTGTCGGGAGTAATATCCTTGCCGCCATAAATCTGGCGCAATTCTTCTGCCGATTTAAACGTTCCATCAGCATTAGCAGCCGTAGCCCAAGGAATATTCTTCGCTCCAGGGATATGACCACCACGCTGAGCACCCTCTTGTGGATAATTCACCATGTGTAGCAGTTCGCCGCTAAACTCTTGTGGCGAACGCACGTCGATTAAACGGCGAGCAGGATTCTTCAAGCCACCTAACACATCATCACGGAAAGCACGAATCGATTCGTCGATAGGTTGAGCGCGATACGTGGTGTGCTCAAAATGTGGAACTTCCTTCGTGTATTCTCGCTTCTCAGCTTCCCACTTAGAACGTCCACCATTCATAATTTTCAAACTTTTGTGACCATACATATTGAACAGCCAGAATGCATAGCAGGCGTACCAATTGTTTCTATCACCGTAGAGCACAATTGTCGTGTCATTGCTCACACCGTAATTGCTCATGAGTTGCTCAAATCCCTGCTGATTGATGAAATCACGGTTGGTGCGGTCCTGTACATCCACATGCCAGTCAAGCTTTACCGCTCCCGGTAAATGCCCAACCTCATACAGAAGTACGTCCTCGTCGGCTTCTATCAAACGCACGTTCGCATCATGCAGATGCTCCTCAACCCACGAAGTCTCTACCAATACTTCTGGATGAGCATACCCTGATGCCGCGCTCTGACCTGATGTTACTGTTTCTGTTCCAGACATTGCTACATTCCTCTCACATACGTATTGCTGGTGTCCTAAACTATCTCTCATAAGAGATCAGCTTTCTAAGACAAATAGAATCAACGCTCGTGTTGCTCTAGTATCAGCACCATCTACATCTCACTGCAAAGACACCTTACTAGATACAACAAAATATATACTGTTTATATTCTACCCCGTAGGTCGGAATTAAACAAGTAGAAGTTTCACTTAGGCATCTAGGTAGTTATAAGCATGTATTCTTGAGAGTTATCAGACCAGTGTTTTATTCTTGTTTTTGCTTAGTGCAAGCAAACGTTCAGCTAAACCAGTGTTACGCAGGGCCACGCGATCATTTCTAACGGCCATCTCTAACGCATATGGTTGACCAACTAGCACACAAAACCGTTTCGCACGCGTAATCGCTGTATACAAAAGGTTGCGTTGTAACAACATTCGATGTTGCACCACAAGCGGCACAATGATAGCTGGATATTCGCTGCCCTGACTTTTATGAATCGTAGTTGCATATGCAAGCGTTAATTCATCCAATTCATGAAACTCATAACTCACGTAGAGCGGTCCAGCCTCCTCCACAAATTCTACTTTAACGGTTGCATTTTCCCGATTAATAGCACGTATCCAACCCACGTCACCATTAAACACACCTTTATCATAATTGTTACGTATCTGCATCACTTTGTCGCCCACGCGTAATACGTTCCCACCCCATTCTACCTGTGCAATCGCGTGAGGATTGAGACGTGCCTGTAGCTCTTCGTTCAAACTTAGCACGCCTACAGGCCCTTTATACATCGGAGCCAGCACCTGAATATCTGTCATAGGATTAAAATGATAGCGCGCAGGTAAACGACGCTGTACAAGGTCAAGAATCAATTGCTGCGCTCGTATCGGGTCCTCTTCGGCCATAAAAAAGAAGTCGCTTGCAGCCTCGACTTTCGTACTCGGCATTTGCCCTGCATTGATACGGTGTGCATTCACAATAATCTTGCTCTGCTGTGCCTGACGAAAGAGTTCTGTTAAACGCACCGTTGGGATTGCGTCGCTCCGTAACAAGTCACGCAAAACGTTTCCTGGCCCAACCGAGGGCAACTGGTCCGCATCGCCCACAAGCAACAAATGAGCGTCCTTCGGCAATGCCTTTAGCAAATTGTAAAACAGCAAAATATCAACCATCGAAAACTCGTCAACAATCACGAACTGATAAGGCAACGGATTTACCTCATTTCGCTGATACGTGTTGTCATGTGGCGCATATTCAAGTAAACGATGCAACGTCTTCGCCTCAAAACCTGTCGCCTCAGCAAGTCGCTTCGCGGCACGGCCTGTTGGAGCAGCCATAGCGACCTCAACCTTGCGCTGTCTCAATAGCATCAACAAGGCCCGAATCGATGTCGATTTACCCGTCCCCGGACCTCCCGTCAAAATGCTCACCTTTTGACTATAGGACATCTGCACAGCCTCGCGTTGTCGCTCGGTCAAATGCATATCGCGCTTCTGCTTAAGCAGCGTAAACACTGCATCCCATTGCTTCTGTGTCGTTACAGGCAAAACACTTGTTTCACGCATCAATTGACGTAGAATACGCACACACCCATTCTCCGCATGCCAAAAGGGACCAAAGTAAATAGAGTTTTGTGGTTTTTGCTCCTCAACCTCATCGTACCAAGAGTCATCATCATGCACTACTTGTGGAGTCGCATGAGAACCGTTCATACCAGGCAAAGAGACAGGAGGCTTCTCGACAAATATCTCGCCCTCTTGTTGCAATTGCGCGATGCCGGCAGGCAATGCCTCTTGCGGCACTTTTAAAATATCTGAGGCGCGAAACATCAAATCATGCTCAAACAAAAAGCAATGTCCATCGTCGTTCGCCGCTTGTGCTAATACATATTTGAGTCCGGTAGCGAGTCGTGGCACACTATCAAATGGCAAACCAAGTTTGACAGCAATCTCATCGGCGGTGCGGAAACCAATTCCCTGCACGTCTTTTTCTAACTGATAGGGATTCTCACGGATAATCTTAATCGACTCTTTCCCGTACTGCTTGTAGACGCGTGTTGCTACATTAATTGACACTTCGTGCGTCTGTAAGAAGAGGTGCAGTTCTTTGATCTCACTCTGCTCCGACCATGCCTTGATAATCTCGTCTCGGTCCTTTGTGCCAATTCCCTTGACCTCACTCAAGCGTTCCGGTTGCTGCTCGATAATTGCTAGCGTCTGTTCGCCAAAATGGTCAACAATCAACTTGGCCTTCTTGGGTCCAATTCCCTTAATCAAACCAGAGCTAAGATAGCGCGTCATCCCCTCAACCGAGGCTGGAAGACGCTGTATATAGGTAGCGACATGAAGTTGACGACCATACTTAGGATCGTTTTCCCACTCGCCCTCAACAGACAACAACTCGCCAACGTGAATTCCTGGTAGAACACCCACAATCGTCGTCAAATCATCACGAAAAAGGCGACCCGCGTCATTTAATCTGAAGCGCGCCACCGTATATTGATTATCCTCGTTACGAAAAACGATATTTTCTACAGACCCATCAAGTTTCGGCATATAATCCTACATTATGAAAAGCATACATTCACTCTCTTCTCTTTATTCTACATCATACCGCATAATGTGAACACTCCCTTGACAAACTCCAAGAAATATTACATAATTTCCATATAGTAGACTCTATTCCAATATATGGAATAGATATTCAAGGAAATAGTAGTATGGCTGATGAACGCAAAACAGATGTTGGGGTTCTTGACAAGGTTATGCTCGTCTTGCACACGTTTACACAGGGAAGTACAGCATTGTCCCCTCAGGAAATCGCGGCATATACTCAACTTCCCCTGCCAACCGTCTATCGCCTGACACAAGCGATGAGTGAACACGCTATCCTGGAAAAAGAGGGCCAGCATTTTCGTCTCGGCATCACACTCATGCACCTAGGGGCACTTGTGGCAGAAAGTATTGACATACGTGGTCAAACGCTTCCTCATCTGCGTTGGCTTAACGAGCAAACAGGCGAGAATGCTGAACTCCATGTTCGGTACGGCGAGACACGTATTGTGCTTGAAACAGTGCGTAGTTCTCATAGTTTGCGCCCATTTGCCGCCATTGGCGCACCATTACCTCTGCATCTCGGTGCTGCTGGCAAGGTTCTTCTCACATGGCTCCCACCTTTGGAACGCGATGCTCTTATAAGTGTAAGTGTTGCTCGCTTCACAAGTACGCAACCTGTTGCTATGTCAGCATTTATAAAACAACTAGAGCAGATACAACTCGATGGCTGGGCTACAAGTGACGGTGAACGTGCCCCTGGTGTAGCAGCTATAGCAGCACCAATTTTCGATGCACGCAGCAAACTTGTAGGTGCCCTGGCACTTACAGCACCTTCAATACGTCTTTCGGCAAAACAGCGTCAACTTTTCATTCCACTCGTCTGCGAAGCCGCACGTCGGGTTTCGGATGATTTGGGCTATACAAAACCTGCTCATTCTGAGCAAATACAGTCTAGGGACAATGCCTAGCGTGTTCGTTAAACCAGAAAGGATTTACATCATGACACAAAATAGCCAGGACCAAAAGGCACAAGTTCAAGCGTATTTTAGCCGTACCGCAGAAAGTTATGTTGCCAGCTTTTCGCACCGAGCAGGCGAAGACCTGACACGACTTATAGAAATTGGCGAGTGGTCCCCCACCCAGACCGCACTCGATGTAGCCACAGGCGGAGGTCATACGGCACTCGCAGTTGCTCCACATGTCGCGCATATCACTGTGTCAGACTTGACACCACGTATGCTCGAACAAGCGCGCACCTACCTCTTGAGCCAAGGTGTCACCAATGCGGAATTTCAAGTCGCCGATGCGGAACAACTTCCCTTTGCGAACGCCAGCTTTGACCGTGTAACTTGTCGTATCGCGCCACACCATTTCCCCAATATCGCACAGGCGGTACAAGAAATCGCGCGTGTCCTCAAGCCAAACGGACTCTTCTTACTCATTGATAGCATCGCACCAAGCGAGCCAGAACTCGATACCTTCTTAAACACTATCGAGAAACGTCGCGATGCATCCCACGGTCGCTCATGCACTCTCGAAGAGTGGCATCGCTTTTTTACAGAGGCCAACTTGCAGGTCGAATACGAAGAGGTATTTCGTCGTGGACTACAATATGACGATTGGACAAAACGCTCCCAACTTCCCACAGATGAAAAAGCTTCGTTAGAACACTTTATCCTAAATAGTGATGCCCACACTCGTGAATACTTTGATGTGTCGCTTCATGCTGATGGACACCTTGATAGCATCAGCAACGATTATGTCTTGCTTAAAGGTCGAAAAAAGTAAGATAACAGCAGCTTCATAAAGACAAACTCCGTGGTTTCTTGTGAAACCACGGAGTTTGTCTTTACAAAACCTCAAAAACATAAACAAAATTGGCTACATCATTGTTACACAACCTTTTCTAGGTTATACTATCTTATGTAAGATTACAGAGTATCATAAGTAAAACTTAGCATGTTTTTACTCTTCACATACATCTCTTTTAAGATAAAGAGCAGATAGACAATACATCATGCATAGCAAAATTACCTATCGCCAACAGTTCACTCGTTGTGGGAAGCAGCGATGTCGTAAGTGTAGAGAGAGCGATGGTCACGGCCCATACTGGTATGCTTACTGGAGCGAAAAAGGGCGAACTGTAAGTAAATATATAGGTGTCTCCCTTCCGCCTGAAATTATAGCGGAACGCGAAGCTATGGGCGAATCAGCACAAGCAATGTCACAAGGAGTCCTACCCTTCACGCCACCAGACACAAGTCCTACCCTACGTGTCTATCTTCTTGGTCAATTCCGTGTTGAGCGCAAAGTCAAAAACGAGTGGAAAGCGGTAGATAACCGCATCTGGCAACGGCGTCGTGCCCGTTCCCTGTTAGGATGTCTTTTGAGTACTCCTAATCGTCGGCTTGGGCGTGAGCAAGTGATGGAACAGTTATGGCCTGATCTTGATATTGACGTAGCCTCCAACCGCCTCAATGGTGCGGTGCATGAGCTCCGCCAAATCCTGGAACCTGACCTTGCCCGTCCAGCGACCTCACATATGCTTCGTCTTGAACGTGATATCCTCGAACTTGCTGATGCGACCATTATCTGGGTCGATGTTGACGCATTTGAAAATCTGCTCAAAGAAGCTGATACTCTCGACACAACGACACAATTAGAACAGATCGAGCGTTTGCTTGAAGAGGCCGAGTCTCTCTACAGTGGAAGCTATCTACTCGAAGAATTATACTCTGAATGGGCCGCACATCGACGTGATGCTTTGCAACGTCGCTGGGTTGGTCTTTTGCTACAGCTCGCAGACCTGCGTGTGCGACGCGGTACCTTTGCCAGCGCGATTGAAACGCTTGACCGTTTACGCGTTGCCGACCCAACAAATGAAACAGCACTACAAGGTCTGATGCGTCTCCTTACACAATTAGACCGACGCGGTGAGGCTCTGCATGTGTACCGTCAACACGTTGTAATGATGCAACGAGAATACGAAAGCGAACCTCTCCCAGAAACACGTGCCTTATACGAGTCTCTTCGTAAAGGCGAACTTCCAGCAACTCAGTATGTTCAGCCACAAACTGTACAGAAGCAAGAAAAATCCTTGCATTCTCCTGCAAACATATCTGCGCTCCGTGAAATTGGTCAGGATGTTACCTTTGTACGTCCAACCTTCCAGCGAAGTCGTCAAAATCAAAGTCCATTGGTAGGCCGAAGTCACGAACGTCTCATTATGCAGCAACTACTACACTCACTAGCGTCTTCTCCCCAGCATTCACAAATTCGTCAGAACACACGTATTAAAGAGACTCCCCAGCGTATGTCAGCACCAGCACAAAGAAGTCCAAAACAACCACACTTCTTACTACTCATGGGCGATTCAGGCATTGGCAAAACTCGTCTCGCGGAAGAGTTAAGCAATGAAGCGACCGCAAACGGATGGGCCGTTGTATGGAGTAGGGCATATGAGCAAGAGGGCAATATCGCCTACCACTCATGGCTAGAAATTGTGCGTCTCCTCATGCAAAGCATCTCTATTAAAAATGAAATCTTATCAGAAGATACGTATGAGCCTTCTCCTACATCGCTCAATCATGCACAGCTACCTCTACAAATTCAGCTTGAGCGTTTAGGCATGCTTCTACCAGAAGTATCATTGCATACACCTTCTTCATCTACAAGACTTCCAACGCTCTCATATGAACAAGACCGCCTCTACCTCTGGGAAGCTATCTTGGGCTTGCTCACCACGCTTAGTACCATGCATCCACTACTTCTTGTTTTGGATGATTTACATTGGGCAGATGACAGTAGCATAGAGTTACTTACTTACCTAACTCATCATATACAAGACCAGCGTATCCTATTAGTTGGCACGTGCCGTGATACCGAGTTAACACCGTCCGATAAACTTCGCACACTTATCGATGACCTTCGCCGTGAACAAGCTATTGTGACCCTCTCGATTCAACCCCTTACCCTCTCTCAGATTGGTTCTCTTGTCTCTCATCTTCCCAAAGAAATGATAGAAAGTGTTCAGACACAGGCGGCTGGCAATCCTTTTTTCGCGGAAGAATTAGCGCGTTACGTCGGAACTCAAACTAGTCAGGGTCGCGACTCACACCATTCGCTCCCTGACGCAGTTGCCGCACTCTTAGAGCGTCGTCTACGCCGTTTAAGCAACGAATGTCAAATGTTGTTAGGCAAGGCCGCCGTTCTTGGCGGTTCTTTCGAGTTACGGCAGCTACTCCCAATGATGAATGAACATTCAGAAGATACCGTACTCGATCTACTGGACGAGGTATTACGCGAAGGATTACTGACAGAAGAGGGTACTGGAGCACACATCATCTATCATTTCTGGCATCCCTTAATTGTAAGTCATCTTTATGAGCGTCTCTCGGCCGCACGTCGCGCACACCTTCATCGTCGCGCCGCCGATGCTATTAAAGCCATACAGGGACCTTCTACTCAGGAAAAAGTGGCTGCGGCCGTCTTTAATCATCTTCGCAAAGGCGGTGGCGATGTTTTGGATATTGCCTACTATGCAGAACTAGCTGGCAACCAGGCATACTCACTTACCGCGTACTTTGAAGCACACTACTACTATATACAAGCAGTGCTTGCACTTGTCCAAACAACACTGACCGATACAGCCACCGATCAAGCTCTTGTTCACTCTCTCACGACATATTTCGTAACACATCCTTCAACAGGTACATATGATCTGCTGCATCTCTGTCGTCTCCTCGAACTGGCCGCTGAATGCAGTTTTATCTTGGGAAACTTTGAAGATGCGCGGACTCTTTACGAAGGTGTTCTTTCCTTGCGTACAAGCGCACTTTTCAAAGAGCACCTATACACATCGTCCGTCAACGAAACCGCAGTCTCTCAACAAGAAGCACAAATACAAGCCCTTCTCTGGCGCGAGATTGCATTGACGTGGAAAGCAACAGGAACATACGACAAAGCACATGAAAGCGGTAGACGAGGAAAAGAGGTTTTGCTCCAAGCAGACATTACAACCTGCGCGGCATGGGCATGTCTGCATCTTCTTATAGGAGACCTCCTACGCTATGAGGGAAGTTACCAGGAAGCTCGCCGTTATTCGCAAGAGGCAATCACCATGCTCGAACAATTTGTTCAGCATACACCATCGGCATATACATTTGCTACGTTGAATGCCGTAGCTAATAAGGAAATACAAACAACACAGGAACAACTGAGAATGACAGGTTTTCAGACAAAAATAGAACGAGCGTTGCCTGGCGACCCGGCAGACTTGGCGCAGGGTTATGAACTGATGGGCGTTCTTGAGGCAAGCGTAGGTCATACTCATGATGCCCAACGCTATATGCGCGTTGCACTAGCAGAATATGAGAAGCAAGAGCGTATTTCGGAAGTTGTTCGCGTATGTGGCAATCTTGGCGCGGTCTCCATTATGAAAGGGGAGCATACCGAAGCACGTACCGTACTCAATCGCGCGCTCAACCTCGTTGAACGTTCCGGTGATCTTCCCAATATGGCCTTTATCACTGGCAATCTTGGCGACGTAGCCTATCGCTCCGGCGATTTATTAGAGGCTGAAGCATGGCTCAAACGTAGCCTCGCATTGGCAGAGCGGGTAAATGATCGTGAACACATTAGTTGGTGTTGTGTTGTATTAGCCGATGTGCAACAAGCTCTTGGCTATTTACGTGAGGCTGCTACCAATCTGCATCGTGCCATTAGAGTGGGCCGTGCCATCAAAAATTCTCGCTGCATCCGTTTTGCCTTAGTAAGCCTTGGCGATCTTCGCATTGTCGAAGCCATCATCGCCTGTAAGCTACAAACGACGGAAACTGAAAAAGGTGAAAACGCATCCGCAGTATGCCAACGCCTCCTCCTGCGCGCAAAATCTACGCTACAACATGCCATCTCTCAAGAAGGTGTAGAGATAGAAACCATCATCGACTGTAAGCTGCTTCTAGCCACAGTCTCCTTCTTAAGCAACGATCTGATCAAAGCAAAAAAAATAGCACTACAAACGCTACAAGAGGCACAGAAACAGGAGACTATGCGTGTGATTGGACGCGCCCAACGCCTTCTCGGACGCATTCTCGCAGAACTGGGAAATTATGCCGAAGCTGATACCTACTTTGAACAAGCTGTTCAGATATTCCGTGAACAAGAACTACGTTTAGACTACGCACGCGCTTTACACGGCTATGGCCTCACCCTCGTACAACGCGGCATGAATGCAGATACATCAAATACACCAGAAGAACGCGCTCGCTTTCATCAGCGTGGCCTAGCATATCTCCATGAAGCTCGCGCGATCTTCAACGCCTCTCACGCAACCATTGACTTCACTTGGGTGAACCTTGTAATCTCAAGTTACACAAAGAACGAAGTAACAGAAGGGATTTTATAAATTATGGCCGACGAGACACTTACAGTGCTACAACAACAAGCCCACGCCCGTCACACAGTAGAGCAGAACATTACCAAACTATTTGCACCAGAAGATGAGGGACTACGCAACGCGCTTGCAGCAGCGCAATTAGCTGGTCTACCGCCCATTCAAATTTCTCCCATTCAAGGAAAGTTGCTACAGTTACTCGCTACAGCATGTAATGCACGGAAAATATTAGAAATTGGTTCACTCGCTGGCTATAGTGGTATTTGGCTGGCAGGCGCACTTCCTATAGGTGGGAAATTGCTAACGCTAGAGATCGACGCAAAACATGCAGAAGTTGTGCGTAATTCGTTTGCTCGTGCAGGCTTCGCGGACCGCACAGAGGTACGTGTCGGCAAGGCACTCGATCTTCTCCCAACTCTGGAGCCTGAAGGCCCTTTCGACCTTGTCTTTATCGACGCCGACAAGCCACCATACCCACAATATCTTGAGTGGGCACTGCGCCTGACCAGACCTGGTAGCATCATCGTTGCCGATAACACTATTCGCGGCAATAGACTCCTTGACCCCACACAAGTAACCGGTTCCGTCGAAAAAGCCGTAGCGCAATACAATAGAAATGTTGCACAAAACCCACGTCTCCAATCGCTTGCCCTACTCATGGATGATGACTTTACCGACGGTTTCACCATCGCAGTTGTCCGCAACGAAGAGCAACACTAACACGATTCATAGAGAGGATTGGCTATGCCACTCGATACAGATTTCCACAACCATGTCGTTCGTAGTTCAGCATTGCAGATGGCACAATCAGCGCGAGAGCGTGGCATTCGTGTACTTGGCCTGTCAGAACACGTCTTTCAGATGAACGAGGCACGTTCACCACTTACGCATATGCAGCTAGAAGGACCAATCCTCTCGTTTTATGAATACATACATGCCGTTCAAAACGTAAGTCAGCAAACAGGAGTTGATGTGCGACTTGGGCTAGAAGTGGATTTTATCCCTGAAAAAAATGATGAGATTCAATCATCGCTACAAGGCTATCCCTGGGATTTTCTCATCGGTTCCGTGCATCAGGTCGATGGCAAACTCTTTGAGCGTGACAATATACTCACACGCGAACAAGGCGAGACAACATGGCGGCACTACGTACATCTCTTACGGAATGCGGTGGAAAGTGGTTTCTTTAGCCTCGTTAGTCACCCTGTACGCATGCGTTACAAAAATCCGTATCTTCCACCACGTTTGGATGAAGAATATGAACAACTTGCAGTGTTAGCAACACAAAAAAACATTGCGCTAGAGATAAATGGCTATGACACCCTCACCTACCCAGATATGGTTCGTCTTCTTGCAAAAGCGTGTGCATTGCACAACACTCCTATCAGCGTCGGTTCCGATGCCCACAATCCTAAACAAGTCGCGCAAGCACATAAGCAAACATTAGACATTCTCCGTGAAGTCGGCATCTCTAAAGTAAGAATATGGAAACAACGAGTTCCTGAGGAGTATACGGTAATTTGAACGCACCATTCTACTACTTTAGAAGCACTACCTATGGTGTTGAGGTAAGCATGTTCGCTGGGACTTGCAGCCTATCCCATCCAACTGCTTGTGGAGTATGAGCACCCTGCGGCAGATAGAGCGGTTGACTCGTACCTGCTACTAAATCACCATACCATAGTCGCTCGTCTTTTGTAGGATCGTTGCCACTATACGTACCCTTTGCCACCAATACATATCCAAAGGGAGCTACAGCAATAGTATCTGCTGTAATCGCTGTAGCACCAGGTGCGACATCTTTTAACACAACTTTATCCTGTGACGGCGATAACAAATTTCTTTGTACAACTTGATATTTGCCTTCTGCGTCAGCTACCGTTGTTAATGGAGAACCATCAGCAGCATAGCCAACTATCTTGCTTGCGTCAGGGCGAAAAATATGAGCACCTGTGCCATCACTACGAACAGCATAAATAGCAGGCTGTAGATCAGGGCATGTGTAGTACACGGTCACATCACTTGGACTTAGCCAAAAGTCTGCACCGTGCTGGCATGATGTAATTTGTTGTACCTCTCCCGTGATAATGTTCACGCGATTAAATGTACCTTCAGAAGAATACGCCTGACCTTTATAACCTTTGACGAAATAAAGGTATCCATCACGATAATTGAGCAAAAGATTTGATGCAAGGGTAGGTAAAATAAGGTTTACATGATGTGTTTGTACCTCAACCTGTGCAACACCTTGGGATGTGTTTATAAAAACATATCGGTCATCAGTACTCCAGATCGCGGAGCCACCTCTCTCGCTTGTTATATAAAGAGGATTTGAGGTTGACTGCGAATAGAGATAATATGCTGTTTGAGAACCATCGTACACCGAATAAAGCACATCATGTCCATCATGTGAGATGCCATCGACAACCGTATCTATAGAGTGTGGTGTGGCAAGTATTACGTATTTTCCACTAAGTGGGTCATAATTGGCAATAACCGTTGTGTCATTTATTCTATACGTAATAATCACAGCAGACCACGTAGCAGTTGTCGCGAGGACGCGTGATGGATATTTCGTCATCATCCTTGGAGGCATGTCACTTGTCGCAACTCCACTACTAGTGCTGCTACCAGTGTACCGTCCAGCAGAAAAAGAGCTAAAAAGACCGAACGATGCAATCAATACGACGGCTACCGCCACGAGTGCCAATACACTATAAATCGTTCGCCTTATCTGTCTCGGTCTAAGCGACTTGATCTCATGCGTTGAAGGCGTTGGCGTAATCGGCATCTCCTCACGCCGCTCGCGACTTGCCATAGTAGACGTATCTTGCTGCGCGTGTTGCTCTTGTCGGATAGCAGCCATGATGGATGCGGTTGTCGAGGGAACCTTTTGCTCTCCCTCGTCAAGTATAGTTCGCAAAATAAGACGCTGCATCTTATCTTGTGAAGCCTGAACGTCGTCCTTCATCTGCACCCTTCCTGATCGAGTCCTGCATAGATACGTTGGAACGACTGACGCGCACGAGCCAGTCTACTCCGTACTGCGGAAAGCGTGTCTTGCATCGTCTCCGCAATCTCATTATACGAGAATCCTTCAGCATCTAATATCAGGCACATTGCAGAGGCAGAGGGCAGTTGAGCAAGAACACGCTGTACAAGGTCACGCTCTACAACGCCCTCTTCAAAGCGCACTTCGCTCACCATAAAGTCCTGGTTTGCCTCGTCAAACTCCTCATCACTACCGCCAGGGGGTGCAGAAAAGGGAAGCACGGTGACATGCTTTCTCCGTCGCCATTCACTACGTACTTGATTGAGCGCAATACGATAGAGCCAGGGCGCGAAATGCAGTTCCTTGCCGTTCATTCGAGGCAACGCCTTGTATGCCGAGAGAAACGTCTCCTGGCAAAGGTCTTGCGTAAGCTGCACGTCCTGTGTTAGCCCATATATCATACGCCTAACACGCGGCTCATACTGCACTACTAGTTTCTCAAATGCCTCTATCGATCCTTGTGAGGCTTCAAGAGTCAGTTGAGAGTCATCTTCCACTGCGTTCATGTGATCCCATCATTATCCAGCGGATTGCTGAATTTAGATCCTCTATGAATATCAATGTCAATAAGAGTTGTTTTGTCTCGATCAGTTAGAAGGTACATTGTTCATTATTTTACAGACAAAAATTTCCTTCATATTTATGAGTATGAAGGAAATTTCATAAAAATACAGTGAAATAGCTCACATTTTGCTGAAAGCAGCTACCTTCCTATACAGGCTTGAAACGAGGCAATGCAATGATGTCTGTAACCGCATCAAATACTACCGTCACAGGCATATCCACGCGCAGCTTGTCATAGTCTATATCCACAATATTGGAGAGCATACGTGGCCCTTCCGCAAGTTGCACAATCGCCACATTATATGGTACGTCGTTTCTAAACTCAGGTGACTTGTTCTGCCGAATGATTGTGTACGAGTAGATCGTTCCGCGTCCACTTACCTCGACCCATGCAGGCGTATCCATTCCACACTGCACACAATACAAACGCGGATAAAACTGGTACTGCTGACATCGCACACATCGTTGTAGCATCAACTTTCCTTGTCGGCATCCCTCCCAAAACGGACGACTCTCTTCGGTAATCACTGGCAGCGGTTTTGCATAGGTCGTTTCCGACATCGTTGTATTCCTCTCTTGCAAAGTAGGCATTAAAAGCGCAAGTTCTGACTTCTGCATATCGATCTAGCCTCCTTTCCTAATTAGTGTAGCACATCAAGTATTATATTTTTACGCATGTAATCCACTCAAAAGACAATCTCTTGCGTTCGTATGTAACACACGTCTATAATGCAAACTATCAGAAAGTCATTGTCATCGTAAGAGAAGCAAAGGAGCTTGAGCATGGCTGCATATAATGGACGTATTGCTATTGTTGGGGTTGCCGAATCAGATTATGGGCGTGTCCCGAACATGACCGAGATGCAGCACCATGCTCAAGCGACCAAACGCGCCCTTGACGAAAGCGGCCTTGATAAAAACGACATTGATGGCGTATTCTCAAGCTCTGCTACCATGACCACTCCTACGCTGATGCTCTGCGAATATCTTCGCATCTTTCCGCGCTACAGCGATAGCACCTCTATCGGCGGCTCATCATTTGAAGCACATCTCAATCACGCGGTTGCCGCTATTCATGCAGGCAAATGTGAAGTTGCCTTAATCAGTTATGGTAGCGACCAACTTTCGGGTCGAGGTCGCACAATGGGTACCGCGAGCCGCCCGGCCGCCATTCCCGAAGTAACCTATGAGTCACCTTATGGCAACGTTCTAGTCGGGGCTTACGCGATGGCAGCGCAACGCCATATGCATCAATATGGCACCACTTCAGAACAACTAGCAGAGGTCGCAGTCGTCACACGTCGTCATGCCGCCCTCAATCCTCACGCCATGTACCGCGAGCCTATCACCATTCAAGATGTTCTCGCTTCGCGTATGATTGCCGACCCACTACACCTGCTCGATTGCTGTGTTGTTACCGATGGAGGCGGTGCCGTACTCGTCACTACTGAGGAGCGCGCACGTGACCTCAAACAGCAACCCGTCTTCGTGCTCGGCAGTAGTGAAGGTCATACTCATACCCAAATCTCGCAAATGCCCGACCTCACTACCACAGCCGCCGCTACAACCGGACCACGAGCCTTCGCCGAAGCTGGCATCACCAACGCGGACGTAGATATGGCGATGATATACGACTCCTTTACCATCACCGTCATAACGCTGTTAGAAGATCTCGGCTTCTGTAAAAAAGGCGAAGGTGGTGCTTTCGTCCAAAGCGGACGCATTGCCCTCGGCGGTCAGCTTCCCATCAACACCGACGGTGGTGGCCTTTCTTCAAACCATCCAGGCATGCGTGGCATTTTCCTAATTATCGAGGCAACACGCCAACTACGCAATCAATGCGGCCCCCGACAAGTAAAGGACGCAAAAATCGCCGTAGCTCATGGGAGTGGCGGCTTCCTATCTTCACAAGCTACAACGGTTTTAGGGGTGTAGGGTCTCCTTTTTTACAGAGTATTTGAGACTTCGAGCAAGTTGTCATCAGGATCACGAAATTAAACAGATAGAAGAGACTTTGTAGCTCCTGTCCGCTTCACTGGACCTAGAAGGACAGGAATATTGCAAGAATGAAGATACGCGATAACCTGTTCAAGCGGCGTTGATGTCAGAAAAACAGAGATCAGCAGAGCCAGGAGCGGAATATTGAGCCTTTGGCTCAAATTCTTTCCCCTTTTGATGAAGGTTGATTTTCTGATTTCCAAATTGCAGTGCCTTTCTTCCCTCAGCAAAAGTAGCTACTTGCATGCCTAGAACACTCTCATAGAACTCACAAGTCGTCTGAATATCCTGCACTGTAAGGACAAGATGATCTAAGCTATCAATCTGCATAGCTAGCTCCTATTAGCTTCTAGCTTCTCACTTCAACAACGAAAAAATCCTAAGCTCTTCGTCTAAATAATACGTGTCTTGTTTCAAAGCGTATGGTTCAATGCCATAGACACGAAACACTAATGCAAGATAGAGAGAACGAGTGGCTATATTTGTAGTGACAATACCAAGGTAAATTTGCTCCAAGCCTGAAATAGTTGTGCTTCATTGAAGCAAGTCTTGCATAAGCCGTTTGCAATCAACTATTCTGCCGGACTAAGTAACGTTGAAGGTGAAACACATATACATACAAATACTACGATTGAAGTTAAGTCGATTTTTCTACATTATATGAGAAAAGATAATTTGACTTCAATGATTATCTTTATCACGTAAAAATTGGTAATATAGGTGCATCGGGAGGTTGATGAGTGGATACAGGATACATACTATCACTTTTCTTAGGTCTTATCATAGGTGGAACAATAGCGTGGTTTATACTTAGAGCAAGAATGCAACAATCTTATAGGCAAGTACAGGATAACGCTATACTCCAAGCAAAGGCGGGGAATGAAGCAGAAAGAGCGACACTACTCGAACGAGTACGTGGTCAAGAGTTCCAACTAAACAATTTCGGCAACATGCTAAGAGACAAGGATGTACAGATAGCAAATTTGCAGAAAACTGATTGTAACCTTCTTTCACATCATGCCGAACTTGAAACGAAACTTCGAGAAGAGCAAAAGTCTTCTCAAGAAAAGCTCTCACTACTTAATATAGCCCAACAAAAGTTAGCAGATACGTTTAAAGCACTTTCGGCAGACGCATTACAGAACAATAATCAGTCATTTTTGACATTAGCACAAACAGCTTTAGAGAATTTTCATAGTGGAGCCAAAAATGATCTTGAAAAGCGACAACAGGCAATTGATGAAATGGTTAAACCTGTGAAGGAAATTCTAGTCACATTTGACGGAAAAATTCAAGAGCTAGAGAAAGTCAGAGTTGGGGCATATTCATCGCTGAATGAGCAAGTTCATATGCTTCGTGCAACGCAAGACCAATTGCGCTTAGAAACATCTAACCTGGTAAAAGCGTTACGTGCCCCTGTTGTGCGTGGACGATGGGGCGAAATCCAACTCCGACGCGTTGTCGAAATGGCCGGTATGCTAAATCACTGCGACTTTTATGAGCAAGAAAGTACAGACACGGAAGATGGACGTATACGTCCAGATTTAGTAGTTCGTCTTCCAGGTCAAAAAACTATCGTGGTTGACGCAAAAGCACCACTTGAAGCATATCTTGATGCAATGGAGACAGATGATGATGGTATTCGTAAAGCAAAACTAAGGAACCATGCAAGCCAAATCCGTACTCATATAGCGTCATTAAGTAAAAAGTCTTATTGGAGTCAATTTCAGCCAGGTCCAGAATTTGTTGTTTTGTTCCTTCCAGGTGAAGTATTTTTCAGTGCAGCTTTAGAACAGGACCCATCGCTTATTGAAATGGGAGTGGAAGAACGAGTTATTCTAGCAACACCTACCACGTTAATAGCCCTCTTACGTGCAGTTGTCTATGGATGGAATCAAGAAAATGTTACACGCAATGCTCAAGAAATTGCACTACTAGGACATGAGTTGTACAAAAGCATTGTGAAAATGAGCGATCATTGGAGAAAAGTCGGCAAAGGACTTAGCACAGCTATAGATACTTATAATCAAGCTACAGGTTCTCTAGAATCTCGTGTCTTATCAAAAGCTCGTAAGTTTAGAGAGCTTGAAACAGTGATGGTAGGAGAAGAGATCGAGGAACTATCACCGATAGATCGTATGCCAAGAGAATTACAAATACCAGAAATACCAGAAGCTCTAGCAGGGTCCGTATAAATCCAGTTAATAGCTTCTAAATTTTTTTGCATGTTAGAACATCATTCCGTAACTTTACGTAAGGTTGCGGAATGTACAGCATCATATGCTTTTTCAAGCACCTTTACCGCGTTCTTTCCCTCAGCCACAAAAGGAGCGTCTCCCAATCTTTTGAGAATTGCATTCTCTATATCAGGTACTTCTGGATGCACCACAAACGTTTCCAGTGCCTCCCCTGCTACCCAAAATGTATTTAGCCTATCTTCTAAGCGTATCGTCGCTTCCTCTTGCTGCACGTCTTCCTGTTTCTCACCCTTTTTGGAGCCAACATTCTCGCCTTTACTTGTCGTCTCAAGCTTCTCGACACGCTTCTCTCGTAATGACGCAATAATTGCATCTTTATCTCGCCCACGTAATTTGAACAGCAAAAAAGGGTCTTCATCAAAACGTTCAGCCAGAATATAATACACAGCCGCAATATGTTTACACGGATTAGCCCAATCAGGACAAGAACAATTTGTTTGTAGGTCTTCCTCGGTCTCTGGAAAAAGCGATAAATTCACGCTATCAAAAGCTTCCTCAATGTTTTTCGGCATCTCGCCTGCAAGCAATTTCGCGGCAAATAATGCCTGTGAAGCCATGCTAGTTGTTACCTGTTCCCAATCGCGTTTAGACAGTGGCTGTAAGCGTATCTTGATATCATATGGCTTTTTCATCGAACCCTGCACCTTCGCCTTAACCAGCCCTGCCTCAACCTCGATTGACAGCACCTGCCCCTGCCGAGCATAAGAACGCCCACGCGTCAGGCGTGTCCCCATACCAAGCGACTCTAGTGCATGCACCCAACGCTTAGACCACCATGTTTCACCAATCGCACCACGTTCACTCTTTGCCTTAATCCCGCCCTCGACCTTACGTGGCTTGTTCTCCGAATAATAATCCCATTCAAAATCATCATAGCCACCATTCCATCGTCTGCCCATTGCGCTTACTCTCCTACTGCTTCGCGGCTCAACGCGAACAACTCTTTTAGTTGCGAGGTTGACATCTCGGTAAGCCAGTTTTCACCGTTCCCAATGATACTTTCGGCCAGCTCTTTTTTCTGCTCAATCATCTGGTCAATACGCTCTTCCAATGTGCCGACACACACAAATTTATGCACCTGTACATTCTTCTTTTGCCCGATACGAAATGCTCTATCGGTCGCCTGATTTTCTACCGCCGGATTCCACCAGCGATCAAAGTGAAAAACATGATTTGCTTCCGTCAAGTTCAAGCCAACACCACCCGCTTTAAGCGACAAGATGAACAGCGGCGAACCGCGTCGCTCTTCCTGGAAACGTTGAATCATCACATCACGCTGTTTCTTGAGCGTTCCCCCGTGTAGAAACAGCACCTCGCGGCCCAAACGCTCTTGTAATGTTATGCGTAACAGCGCACCCATCTCCGCAAACTGCGTAAAAATCAACGCCTTGTCACCCGCTGCAAGCACCTCTTCCAACATCTCTTCAAGCCGATTGAGTTTGCCTGAACGATGCTCTAGCCGACTTCCATCGCCCACAAACTGTGCTGGATGGTTGCACACCTGCTTCAATTTCATCAGCGTTGCCAGCACCAGCCCACGTCGCTCAATTCCATCGGCGGCCTCAATCTTCTCCATCATCTCTTTGACTACGGCCTCATACAATGTCGCTTGCTCTTGTGTCAAATTGCAAAAAACTTTCATCTCCATCTTCTCCGGCAAATCTTGAATGATTGCCTTGTCCGTCTTCAATCGTCGCAAAATGAATGGTTGTGTCAGGCGTTTCAACGCCTCCGCCTTCTCCACGTTATGATAGCGTTCAATAGGCAGAGCAAAATTCTTATGAAACTCTGTACCAGACCCAAGATAGCCGGGGTTCAAAAATTCCATAATCGACCATAGTTCGGACAGTCGGTTTTCAACGGGTGTCCCTGTCAGAGCAATTTTGTAGTTCGCGTCCAACTTCTTGATTGCTTGCGTCTGCTTGGCCGACTCATTTTTAATATTCTGCGCTTCATCTATCACCACCTGTTCCCATGTAATCGGTGTCAGATGCTCTTTATCACGCAATGCAAGCGAATATGTCGTAATCACTACATCGTGCTTCTTCACCTCATCAACAAACGCCTGCCCCGTCAGCCGCTCCATCCCATGATGCACCATCACTTTCAAAGAAGGTGCAAACTTCTGTAACTCTCGTTGCCAGTTGCCCACAATAGACATTGGGCAAACAAGCAACGTCGGAAGCAACGATGAAGTGTCTTGCCGCGTAGCTCGTTCATACAACAGAAGAGTCATAAGCTGGATCGACTTTCCCATTCCCATATCGTCTGCCAAACACGCGCCTAAGCCAAATTGTTTTAGAAAAGCCAACCACGAAACACCCTTTAGCTGATAGGGGCGTAACGTCCCTTGCAATGTTGATGGCACCTCAATGGCATCCAGATTAACATTTTGCGTCAATCCATCGAGCAAATCATTAATCCAGCCTTCGCCCTCAACCTCAGCAACTTGCAACCCTGTCTCAGACACACCTTGACCAAGACCAAGACCTAATGCCTCACCGAGTTTCATCTCGCCACGTTTCCGCTTCTTTTGGAAGAAACTAATCGCAGCCTCGATCTCCTCTGGTCGCAACTCTACCCACTGTCCACGCACTTGCACGAGTGGCGTCTTCAAATCCACAAGACGCTTAAACTCTTCATCTGTAAGTTCAGAATCCCCAACAGCAGCATTCCAGTCATATGAGACAATACTGTCCAACCCTACAAGTCCCAATGAAACGCTTGCGTTTTGCTTGGGCTTGAGCTTCAATTTCACTTTCAGACGCGTCGAACTTTTTGACCACCACGGTGGCACAAGAACCCCGAAGCCGCTCTGTTCCAAAAGTGGTGCAGATTGACGCAAAAACACATACGCCTCTTCCGTGTTCAACGCCAATTCGCGTGGATGCGCCGTTTTCAGGCTATTCTCAAGCAGAGGAAAGAGACGTGATGCCTTACCAAGATCAGTTAATAAGCGTTCTTGTGGATTCTCAAATTTATGGTTCAAAAAGGTGAGTGCATCAGAGCGTTCCTGCCATACATCGTCTGCTGGTACAAGCAAACTCCTGTCATCATTTGCCTGCAAATGGAAACTAATATGCCACGCCTCCTGTTCAGTTTCAGGTGTATCCAGGCGAAAGCAGGTACGAAACGGTGCATTTTCGGTAACAGGCCGTAGCGTCTCAAGCCATGCAGCAAGGGAGTGTGAAAAGTGTTGTAGTTCCTCTGCTGGTCCTGTAAGCATCGCGTTTTCAGAAGATAAAGCCCGTAACCATTGCTCTGGCAGCGTGGCAGCTTTCCGACCAGACCGACTTGCGACAAGCGTAGTAGGTGAGAGATTTTCACGCACAAAAGCGTCAACGCTCTGGTCAAGAAACTTCTGTACGACCTCATACAATAATGACACCTTCTTTTCACCTGGCGGCATAAAGGACCAGCATAGCGGTGGCATAGCTTGCGTTAGCACACGCAAACGTTCGGTATCTTCCGATGAAAGAAATGCCTTCCACATCGCCTGATACGACATTGTTCTCCCCTGCTTTGTCTCGTGCAGTGTAGGAACAAACGCTTGTTTCGTAATCAGTTCAAAAGCAAACCCTGCTACCGTCATCCAAAAGCGCAATGAACCACCATAGACGGTTCCATAGGAAGGATTTTCAGGAAGCGCAAGAAGCAGATCAAGAGCTAAGCTAGACGGAAAGGCTAATGTCTCAACATCCCACCATTTTAGGCTTATTGCCCCTTCGCGCTGTTCCTCAACAAGCAATTCAGGTGAGTGCGCTGGTGTTTTCGATGTCGAGGGCAAGCGTAGCGATAGAGTGTCTGTCGTCGCTCTTTTCAGCAGAGGTGTACTCACGACCTCACCTATCACCTCTTGCAAAATGATGTTTGACAACCCAAACGGGTGCTTGCGCGTCCCTGCCTTCTCTACCTGCTCTTGATCTAATGGAGATACTTTCTGTATTGCATCAGACGACTCCGCCCAAATATGCAAAGTCCCTGACACAAGGCTATCACAAATGGCATGTAATACTATCAATGTGTTTTATCTATCTATTAAAAATTTACTATTGGGGTAACTCGGCAACCGAAGATTTGACCTCGATATAGCGCGCAAGAATAAAGATAAGGTCCGAGAGACGATTGAGATAACGCACGACCTCACCATTTGCGATAATCCCATCGTGCAGCAGTTTAACCGCCATACGCTCTGCTCTACGGATAATTGTACGGGCAAGATCAAGCGCGGCTCCATCAAGCGTGTCACCCGGAATGATAAACTTGTTAGGAATCTCCACTTCCCGTTTGAGTTGCTCCTCTACCTGCTCAAGTCGCTGCACATGCTCAATCGTCATACGCAACCCCATTTTCTCATAGTTTTCGGGCGTTGTTGCTAACTCGCCCATCAACAAATAAAGCTCTTGTTGCACTCGATAAATGATATCCTTCACCTTTTGATCTTGTGCCATCGCACGCGCTAAGCCAAGGGCAGATGTAGCCTCATCCACTGTTCCAAATGTATCTGGACGGGGATCATATTTGGCAACACGTTCAGCTCCTAATAAGCCTGTATATCCCGTATCGCCTTCGCCTGTCGTTACCTTTGCCATGATATCTTTCCTCTTACCAATATCTATATCGCAGACTTCTTATACTACATATTTATACGCGCGACTCACACGCCGCCAATCCATCTCACGTCCACGTACAGGCCGCTCTTCATCTATCAGTTCTAAGGTGTTCGTCGCTAGAAAACGTCGCCGCAAATTCGAGAGATCAATCTGCTCGTCAAGTGGGAAAAACGCGCGATAAAGCAGAGTTGCTTCAGCCAGTGTTAGTATACCATCCCCTGTCACAGGTTCTTTATATAGGTTTGCCTGACGCATTCCTTCTTCCTCAAAAACACCTTGCCCTTGTGTATCTTTATCCATATCTGCTAGGAAACGTAGCACAATCTCTGGACTCCTCTGTATTTGTGAGCGCAAAGTATGTAATGCAGTCTGTAAACCAGGAAATACATCAGGGTCGATCATACGCCGCCCTAACTCGATCTCAGCCACTGGCACCCATTCAACGCGCAAACTTGGGATTGCATGTTGTTTCAAATCAGGCTGCAGTGCATCATAATTTGCACGCAATAAAATACTATGAAGAAGCGAAACAGCCGCACCGTGTTCTGCACTTCCCCATACACATACCTGTTGCTCTTGCCAGCCCGCTTTCAATTGCACAAGTGACGCATGAGTCGGCCAAAGCAATACAGCATCGAGCGTTCTATCAACCGCATCTGTCACCAACTCCGTACCAAGTACTAAGCGCATCGGTGGTCCCCAAGGTCCCTCACGCAACAGCACATGGAGCGACCAATTACGAATAGCAAATATTGCAACGCTAGCCGTAACAATCAAGCGTTTGGGAGTTGTATCACGAGCAGAATGAAAGGAAGTTGAATGTGAGAAGGGTGTACTCATGACTTGCACGACTCCGTTGACTATACAAACTAGATGGTCACAATACTATTGATTGTACCCATTCTCGCAGGATGGTGCAAGTAGTAGCAATGAGAGTAAAATTGTCCAAAAATACACACAGGCACCCTGTAAGAGGTACCTGCTTATTTTATATATGAATAAACCGTCGAGGAGATGCTCTAGTGTCCGAATACGAGACGAAGACCGAGAGCAAAACCAGCAGAAAGAAGCAATGCAGTAATCTGAAGTACGCGATATTGTGCGTTAATAGCGCGCTCATCAATGGTAATAGCTTTTGCACCACTTGAGCGTCGCTGAACAGGCCGTTGATCTTGCATAATTGTGTCCCCTTATAAGAAACAGTTGGGAAAGTAGTTGTCTTGTAGCTACTCTTACTAGTATATACGATATACAACGCTTTTTGGTTGCGAATCCATCCCAATTTCCGCACTTACAAAAAACTGGTCTTGAACTGGCATAATGACTTTGTTATACTCATACATATCAGTATTACTAAAGTAAATTAATTGCCCACATGTAAAGGACGGTTCACGTTAATATAAAGGGTACTTAGTTTCATACAGTATGCTACACTTTCTGCACACATTGAGCTATGGGAACAATTGGAAGAGAGAATTTCGTGGTCCAAGCCAACACCAAAGAGTCACTCGATCAAACACGCTCTAAAATCGTTCAAATATTTCGTTATGTTCAAGCATTTAACCATCTCCAAAATCCTGTGCAACAAGATATCGAGGCACAAGAATGGATAATGTGGTTCCATGATTTTCCTAATCACCCCTGCGTTCGTATCGGCGCAAAGCAAGATGATAATAATGCTGTCACGAGCCAAACAAGTAAAGCGGTAAAAGATACAACAGCAAGTGATGAGAGTTTTATTTTAAAAGTGCGTCGCCCTAAGATCACAGAACCACCAGAGCCACCAAAAGAAATTGCATCGTTCTTACACAGCGGCTGGCAACATGTTGACAACAAAGTAGCTCTCGATCCATCTAAAAGTGCAAGTTTTGCCAGTGATCCTAGACGAAAGAGACTCTTGGATGAGTGGTTTGTGCGTCGAGAAGCATGGGTAAAAACAGAGCGACCAAACATACGTGTATTAGATATGTATAATCGTCTCTATACCTTGAGTGCTCAACTTACCCGTGAGGCAGAACATATAGAACTTGTGCTGGGTGATGGCGTTCTTTCATGGTATCCTACTCTAACTAATGGTGTTCATCATCCTGTATTATTGCTCCGCTTGCAACTACAATTCAACCCACAAATTCCCGAATTTACTATAACTGAGACCGAACATCCTGCAGAGCTATATACAGCCTTATTTCAAACGCTTCCAGAGATTAATGCAACTGATATTGGACGAAGCCGTCAAGACTTTGAGCAAGGCGGATATCACCCTCTTGGTGGAAACGAGACCTCACAGTTTTTACAAAGACTCGTTAATCAACTTTCCTCAAGAGGGGAGTTTGCAGAAAAAGCGATGGAGCAAAAAGATAAACGTATTCCACAGATAACACGCGACCCCGTACTCTTTTTACGAAACCGCACCCTCGGCTTTAGTACAGCTATAGATACTATCCTTGAGACGCTTCCAGTAAGCACCTATCTACCACAATCAATCACAAGCCTTGTTACAAGCGATGATACAGGGTATCAACAACAAACAAGCGATTTGGCAAATTCGCTCTATTCGCCCAACGGCGAAGACGAAGATATACTTTTAAGCAAGCCAGCCAATGCAGAGCAATTAGAGATTGCGCGTCGTGTGGAAAAGCATGGAGCAGTTGTAGTGCAAGGTCCTCCTGGAACAGGAAAAACTCATACAATTGCAAATCTTCTTGGACATTTTTTGGCACAAGGTAAAAGCGTTCTAGTCACCAGCCATACCTCTAAGGCATTGAAGGTGCTCCGTGAGAAAGTTGTAAAACCTTTACAGCCATTATGCGTGAGCATTTTAGAAGACGATAGCAGAAAGCAGATGGAAAGTGCTATTGATGCTATCACAGAGCGACTTTCTCACGCAAACGGTGGGCAACTTGAGCGAGATGCGGTGCTATTAGCGCGGCAACGTCTCGCTGTTATAAAGGAACTACAACAAACTCGTGAGCAGCTAAAAAATGCCCGTAATAGCGAGTATCAATCCATCGTGGTTGCTGGACAATCATACACTCCCTCAAATGCTGCACGCTATGTTGCCAATCATCAAGAATTAGGATGGATACCAGCATCTATAGTACCAGGAGCACCTCTTCCTTTGTCACTTGAAGAACTTGTACACCTTTACAAAACCAATGTCACAGTTTCACTTCAAGACGAAAGAGAACTAGCACTCGGCCTTCCAGATGCTCATACGCTGTTAACTCCCTCAGTTTTTACACAGCTTATAGTAGAACGCAAGCGGCTGCAAAAAGAGAACTTGTCCTATCGACGCGACCTATGGACACAAAACGCGAACAGAACCTCACCGGAAAAATTTGCAGAACTACAAGCACTTCTCACAACTGCTGCTGAACCATTGCGTGATACTACACGCTGGCGTCTAGCAACACTTATGGCAGGTCGAGAGGGCGGTTTACGTCGTCAAGTATGGGACGAACTCATCGCGAAAATTGAGCATGTCAATGCCTTGGCACTTCAAAATTACGCATCACAACTCAAGTATAACCCTGCCATTACTGGCGGTTATAAACAAAACCAGCTTGATAAACTTCTCAAAGTAGCGGATGAGCTTGTTACTCACCTTGAGCATGGAGGAAAAATCAATGGCGTTACGCTTTTCATGCATAAAGAGTGGAAAACATTTATCGAAAAAACGCAGGTAAAAGGCCGATCTCCAGAAACGCTCGAACATTTCAAAGCATTACAAACATTTCTACAGCTAATCTCAGCAAGAGAGGACCTGGTAGACCGTTGGCAAAGGCAGATGACAGTGCTAGGTGGACCTGATGCCACAGCATTTGATGCAGAACCCGAACGTCTTTGTCAGCAGTTTATCTACCCTCTTCATCAATGCCTGGATTGGTATAATACAACATGGGCACCACTTGAGCGCGAACTGACGCAGCATGGGCTGCTATGGACAAAACTTCTAGCCGAAATGCCTGTCAATATGACAGAATATAGCGATCTTGTACGCCTTCTCGACGCAGTACAGATACAATTATCACCCATATTAAGTGCCGAGACTCATCGTCGTGTATATGAAGTAAACGAAGCAGAACTAACAGAGCTTCATACAATCCTGCAAATCGTAAAAGGCGATGCCGCAAGAACAGAGGTTGTACAGCAACTACTTCATGCAGTCACGTCATACAACATTCAAGCATATCAGGAAGCATACGAACGGCTCGTCAATTTGCAAGCATGCCACAAAGAGTTACAGGACCGCTCTACCTATTTAACCAAGCTAGAGAAAAGTGCATCAATGTGGGCAACAGCAATCCGCCGCCGCGAAGGGATTCATGGTAAGGCAGAACCACCAGAGAAACCTGAAGCAGCTTGGCTCTGGCGTCAACTCTCCGATGAGTTAGATCGACGTGCCAATGTATCATTGGAGCAGCTACAAGACCGTATTATGCAGTTGAGTACCACGCTACGCACAATTACAGCCGAATTGGTTGAAAAAAAGGCTTGGGCAAGCCAGATACAGCGTACAACAGGAGAACAACGCCGAGCACTTCAGGGCTGGAAGGAAATCACACGCAAAATTGGCAAAGGTACAGGTAAAAGGGCAACTCAGTTACGCGCAGAAGCGCAGAGACTCATGCCGCTTTGTCAGACTGCTGTACCTGTTTGGATTATGCCATTGAACCGCGTCGTACAAAATTTTGACCCTAGTCATAATCATTTTGATGTCGTGATTATTGACGAAGCAAGTCAGGCGGATATCAAGGCGTTAACAGCACTCTACATGGGTAAACAAGTCATAGTTGTCGGCGATCATGAGCAAGTCACACCGTTGGCCGTTGGACAGCGAGTTGACGATATTGAACGACTCATAGACGAACACCTACAAGGAATCCCATTAGCCAAAATGTTTGATGGCAAGCTCTCTATCTACACCCTCGCACAAACTGCTTACGGTGTGCCCATCTGCTTACAAGAACATTTTCGTTGCGTTTCACCCATCATTCAATTTAGCAATAACCTATCCTATCAAGGCAAAATTAAGCCATTACGTGATGATAGCGAGGTTCAACGTCGTCCTCCAACTATCGCATATCGCGTAAAAGTCTCTGATGTCAAAGGCCACCGTAATGAGGAAGAGGCACAAACCATTACATCGCTTCTCATGGCAATGTCAGAGCAGCCAGAATACCAAGATGCAAGTTTCGGCGTCATTTCAATGGCAAAAGAGGAACAAGCACTGTACATTGATACGTTGCTTCGCAGATATCTTACGGAAACGGAGTATGCACGACGCGAGGTATTATGTGGCAGCCCTGCACAGTTTCAAGGCGATGAACGCGACGTTATCTTTCTCTCTATGGTCGATACTCCAGAGGGCAATGGTCCCCTCTCTCTGCGTAGTGAAGATGGCAATGACTACATGTATAAGAAACGTTTTAATGTGGCTGCGAGTCGCGCTCGTGACCAGATGTGGGTGATACATTCGCTAGACCCAAATATACATCTGAAAGATGGTGACATTCGCAAACGTCTTATTCTTCATGCCGAAAATCCTAAAGCATTTTCGCTAGAGCTTGACGAACAAGAGAAAAGGGTTGAATTTGAATTTGAGAAACAGGTGCTTCGTAGATTAATGCAAGCAGGATACCGCGTAGTTCCTCAATGGCATGTTGGCGCGTATCGTATTGATCTTGTCGTTGAAGGCGGAGGAAAACGTCTCGCAGTCGAATGTGACGGAGATCGCTGGCACCCAGTTGAGAAACTAGCGGAAGATATGGCTCGCCAAGCTATCTTAGAGCGTCTTGGTTGGCGGTTTGAGCGTATTAGAGGGAGCCAGTTTTTTCGTAATCCAGATAAAGCACTAGAACCTGTCTTCGCTCGTCTTCGTTCCCTTGAAATACCACCTGAAGGCAATAAAACACTGATAAATCGGGACGCCTCTCAACTGAAAGAGAAAGTCATACGACGAGCGGCAGGGATTCGTCAAGGGTGGTGATTTCCTTAACAAACAAAGCAATATCCGTCGTACCGTCTATAAACGTATCTATAGCACAATACTATAATGCTCACAACAAACGTTTAGCAAGCAGTACGATGAAATTGAGGAGTCAAAGATGCAACAGCAACAAGCTCAGGCTCAAACACCGCCAGGACTTTCAGATGGCTACCTGCCTATAGAAGACTATGGCATTATCGGTGATTTACACACCGTCGCGTTGATCGGCAAGAACGGCTCCATTGATTGGTGTTGTATTCCTCGCTTCGACGCACCGAGTGTCTTCGGCGCACTCCTCGATTCTCAAAAAGGTGGCTTCTTTCGTCTTGCACCTTCATACATACCGGGTATGTCACGGAAGCAAATGTATCTTCCCGATACAAACATTCTCATGACACGTTTCCTCTCCTCCAATGGTGTGTGTGAGATAATTGACTTCATGCCCGTTAAAGAGGTAGATAGTAAAACTCACCAGCATCACATCATTCGCGCGGTACATATGGCGCGTGGTTCTATGCCCGTCGAGATGGCATGCAGACCTGCCTTCAACTATGCCCGTGACTCTCACGAAGTGCATCTTTCCAAAGATGGTGCTATCTTCGCGAGTCAACACCTCTGTCTCGGCTTAGCATCCACCGTTCCTATAGAGGAAGACGGTCAAGGTGGTGTACATGCCACCTTCACACTGCAAGAAAATCAATATGCATACTTCGTTCTGGAAAGCGCGAAAGACCACGACCTCGCACCTCAGCGTCTCACAAATCGACAGTATCAGTCGCTCTTTCAAGGCACAAAAGACTACTGGCATCACTGGCTTGCTCAATGCCAATATCAGGGACGTTGGCGTGAAATGGTGCATCGTTCAGCCCTCGCCTTGAAACTACTTACCTATGCTCCGACAGGTGCTATCGTCGCGGCACCAACCACAAGCCTTCCAGAGACGGTTGGCGGCGCACGTAACTGGGACTATCGCTACACATGGATTCGTGACGCCTCATTCACCCTCTATAGCCTGCTCATTCTTGGCTTCACCCAGGAAGCAGAAGCCTTCATGGGCTGGCTCAATGCGCGTTGCCACGAACTAAAGCCCAACGGTACATTACAACCTATGTATACCATTGACGGTGGGCACGATCTGACGGAAATCAATCTTGATCACCTTGAAGGATACCGCAAGAGTGGTCCTGTCCGCATCGGCAATGGAGCGTACAAGCAGCAACAGCTCGACATCTACGGTGAACTGATGGACTCCATATACATCTTTGACCGCTACAAAGACATCTCTTATGACCTATGGGCTAATCTCCGTCGTTTACTCGATTGGTTAGCAACAAACTGGCAGACCAACGACGAAGGCATTTGGGAAGTACGAGGCGGTCCCAAGCCCTTCTTACATTCGCGCATCATGAGTTGGGTCGCATTTGATCGTGCATTACGTATCGCACGACATCGCGGCCTTCCTGCCCCAATTGAACGCTGGTCACAGACCAGTGCGAACATCTACGAGGAGGTTATGCAGCAAGGTTGGAATGAAAAGGCCAATAGTTTTGTTCAATATTATGGAAGTGATGCAGTCGATGCTAGTGCCCTGCTAATGGTTCTTACAAAGTTCACTGGTCCTACCGATCCACGCATGATCGCCACTATTAACCGCATTCAAACAGAGCTTACTAGCGACTCCCATGTGTTTCGTTATAATCCCAAGTTTGCGGCCGATGACGGACTAGGCAGTTTGGAAGGCACCTTTAGCACTTGCAGTTTCTGGCTTTCCGAAGCCTTAGCTCGCGCGGGGCGGCTCGACGAGGCTCGCTTAGTCCTGGAAAAGATGCTCACCTATTCCAATCATGTTGGACTCTTCGCAGAAGAAATAGGCCCAACAGGTGAGGCGTTGGGGAATTTCCCTCAAGCCTTCACTCATCTTTCACTCATTAGTACCTGTTACAACATGGATCGCGCATTAAATGGCACACTTCATGGTTAAGAACTATATTGACAATACAACTGTCTATACAACTGTGTTGTCAATATAACCCCCAGGAAGTCCTACTCGCGCTTGACGGAATGTAATGGAACAGATACAATATGTGTGATTGGAATGTCGGGTAAATAGCCTACTTATCCACCGGGCGACGAAGACCGTCCGGTTTTATTATGTCTTTGAAAAGAGTACAAAGAGGAAAGCACCTAAAAGAGTATGCAGCTCATGAATAATAATAATATCACTCAAACACCAGAAAAATTAGTCAAACGTACCGACATTCGCAATGTTGCAATTATCGCGCACGTCGATCATGGCAAAACTACCCTTGTCGATGGGATGCTCAAGCAGAGTCACATCTTCCGCGAAAATCAAGACATGGGTGAGTTGATTATGGACTCGAATGACCAGGAGCGTGAGCGCGGCATCACCATTCTCTCAAAAAACACCGCCATCAGCTATCGTGGCATTAAAATCAATATCATAGACACCCCTGGACACGCCGACTTCGGCGGTGAGGTTGAGCGTGTGCTCAATATGGCCGATGGTTGTATCCTGCTCATTGACGCCGTTGAGGGACCAATGCCTCAGACGCGCTTTGTCTTACAAAAAGCCTTTGAGCTAAACCTACAGCCTATCGTCATCATCAATAAGATTGACCGTCGTGATGCCCGTATCGACCAGGTATTAGAGTGGACACAGGATTTATTCTTGGAACTTGCAACCACCGATGCACACCTTAACTTTCCTGTACTCTATGCTATTGGACGCGATGGTGTAGCCATGTATCATCCAAACGATGAGCGTGTCAACCTTGAGCCATTGTTTGAGACTATCGTCAACACCATTCCCGCGCCAAATGTTGACGTGAATGCACCACTGCAAATGCTGGTCGCAGCCCTCGACTATGACGACTACAAAGGCAAATATGCCATTGGTCGCATTGTGCGTGGCAAGATTGCCCCAAACACCTTTGTCGCACGCATCAACCGCGATGGCATCGTCTCACGTCAAAAAATCAACCTTGTCTTGAGCTACAAAGGTCTGCAACGTACCGAGGTAGAAGAGGCGCAAGCGGGTGAGATCGTCGCAATGACAGGTATCTCCGATGCAAACATTGGCGAAACTATTGCAGACATCAACACACCAGAAGCTTTGCCCACTATCGAGATTACGCGCCCAACACTCAAAATGACCTTCGGCGTTAACAGTAGCCCATTTGCTGGCCGAGAGAGCAAATATCCAACATCACGTCAGCTTCGCGCACGTCTCTATCGTGAGTTAGAAACAAACGTCAGCCTACGCGTCGAAGATGGCAACTCGCCTGACGAATTTATTGTCTCAGGACGTGGTGAACTTCACCTTTCCGTGCTTATCGAAACGATGCGCCGTGAGGGATATGAGTTCCAGGTATCACGACCAGAGGTTATCACGGCTGAAGACGAGAACGGCAAAATCACCGAACCAATCGAGCACCTTGTTATCGACACAAAAGACGTATACATTGGTCCGCTGACTGAGAACCTCTCAGCACGTAAGGCCCAACTGATCAATATGACCAGTGATGGCTCAGGCAATGTACGCATCGAGTATCGCATTCCGACACGCGGCTTGATCGGTTTCCGAAACGCTTTCTTGACCCTTACAAAGGGTAATGGTGCGATGAGCAGTATTCTGCTTGGCTTCGAGCCGTGGCTCGGTAAGATGGGCAACAACCGCATGGGCGCACTCATTGCCTCTGAGCAAGGGAGCGCAATGACCTACGGCTTGAACAACGCTCAGCAGCGCGGCGACACCTTCATTGAGCCAGGTACTCCTGTCTACGAAGGCATGATTGTTGGCCTCAACTCTCGCCCCGATGACATGGCCGTCAATATCTGTAAAGAGAAGCAGAAGACCAATATTCGCTCCTCTACCTCAGACATCTCGGTCCGTCTGACACCGCCCATCCTGATGAGCCTTGAGCAATCGCTCGACTTCATTAACAACGACGAACTGGTCGAAGTTACGCCCTTGAACATCCGCCTACGCAAGAAGTTTTTAACACAGCACGAGCGTATGCGTAACCGTGAGTAAGTAAGTACATAAGTAGGCAATACAAAAGGTGGTCGTCCTGCAAGTTGCAGGACGACCACCTTTTGTATTGCCTACTTAGTAGTTCTCTTCAATGTACCTTTACCTCTGCGTAAAAGTAATCGGCAGATGTTTCAAACCATACACAATGGGACTCACGACAGCCTCTAGCGGAACACTGCGGACCCGTTGGATATTTGTCAAGCGTTCAAGTATGATGCTCAAGGCAATTTTCGACTCGATACGTGCTAGAGGCGCGCCCAAACAGAAGTGAATACCATAGCCAAAGGTGAGATGTCGATTTGGTGAGCGTTGGATATCAAAATGGTCAGGATCGGGAAATTGTGCCTCATCACGGTTCGCCGAGGCCAGCATTGGCATCACCCACTCACCAGCCTTAACCTCCTGACCATCCAGAGTAGTATCTACAACCGCGATACGCGGCGCGGTCTGCGTAGAAGGAAGATACCGTAGCACCTCCTCTATGGCCGTTGGAAGCAAGGTTGGCTCGGCACGAAGTTGTGCTATTGTCTCAGGAAACGTATCAAAACAAAGAATAGCGTTCGCAATAAGATTGCGCGTTGTATCATTGCCCGCAAGCAAAAGCAAAGAGCAAAAACTGATAAGCTCTCCCTCCGTAAGATATTGCCCATCTACCTGTGCCACCAGCAACGCAGAAATCAAATCATCTTGTGGCTCTTTACGATGTTGCTCAAAAATAGTCTTTAAATAGGCACCTAGTTCGCTTTGTGCCTTTGCAGCAGCAGGTGTAGTTATCTCAAAAAAGTCGGTCGTCCACTGCTTGAACTGTTCCTGGTCAGAAACAGGTACACCCAGCATTTCCGCAATCACAGTTACAGACAAGAGATAGGAAAAATCATCAATCACATCCATCTCCCCTCGCGTGCCGACCCTGTCGAGCAAGCCATGTACAATAGCAGTGATACGAGGTTCTAATTGCGTAACGGTGCGTGGAGTGAACGCTTGTGTTACCAGTGTGCGGTACAAACGGTGACGTGGTGGGTCCATAGAAATCAGGCTCGCAGTCCCCGGACGACGGTTAGGGTCTCGCGGTTGCGATGGGTCCAGTCCTCCCCGATCATTCGAGAACGTGCTATAGTCAGAGAGGACGCGCTGTACTTCTACATACCGAAACACACGCCAAAACTTCCGTTGTTCGTCATAAAACGCAGGCTGGCCCGGTAGAGGATGAAAGCTTGGAAAAAGCGATGATGGTTGTTCATTTTTTATAATCGTCATGTAAAATATCCTTTCAAGCACCATTACAAATTGCACCTTTTTCATAGTCAAGAAAAAACAGGCTTTTCCATAGTATATACTCTTTTGAGCAGCATCTTCACGTCCATCTCTCTTCATACCAGCAAAAAACTTAACAGAGTTCTCACACTCTTTCAGGTATAACATTAGTGGTGGAGCAAACATCCCCACCTTTCGTCCTCTTTAGACGACAAATTTATACGAAAGAAACATAAGGAGACTCTGTTTATGCATATTAATCCTCTTTCACTCGTGCTTTGTATCATTGTATTCCTCGCCCTTGTTAGCGCAGTTATATGGTTTGTACGCGCTCGTGCTCGTAAGTCTAACACGTTGCCACGTCACTAGAGGTAAAGGAGAACTTTCTCATGCTACAAGAACAACTAGAACGACTACCACAAACACGAAAGGTCATGCAACTACCCACACAAAATAAGAGTAAGGCACAGCGTCACGGCATCGCTTGGGTCATGGGGTCCTTCCTCTTTTGCCCTTGCCATCTTCCACTAACACTTGGGCTGTTAGCGGCCATCTTTGGTGGTACAGCCCTTGGTGCAGTCGTAGTACACTATTCACTACTTGCGGGTGTGATCATCACACTCATCTGGGTAGCTGGCACTTGGTATGGTTTCCGCAAATTACATGCCTCACAAAGTACTGTAGCCTGTGCCATTCCAAAACGCTAAACCCTTTTTAATACAATATACTATAGAGGATGGACGACCCTTGTGGTCCGTCCTCTATCTCGTGATCGTCCATTAAAAAAACAATGATACTCTATTAGAGGGGAAGAAACATTCTTATGCGCCTGCTTATTATTGAAGATGAGGAGGACCTCGCAGATGCCTTAATGCGAGGTCTGCGGCAAGAGGGCTATGCTGTCGATATGGCCTTCAATGGACAAGAAGGTTGGGAACTGGCCGATGTCAATGGTTATGATCTTCTATTACTAGACTTGAACTTACCAGACATTGATGGCATAGAAATTTGTCGGCAACTCCGTAAAACTCACCCTCATCTCCTCATTCTCATGCTCACCGCTCGTGGTTCCGCTCAGCAACGCATTGCAGGATTAGACGTGGGAGCCGACGATTATCTTGTCAAACCGTTTCACTTTGGCGAACTCATCGCACGTATCCGAGCATTGCTACGACGCGATATGCGTGGGCGCGACCCTGTACTACATTATCAAGATTTAACTCTTGACCCCTCGGCTCGTACCGTATGGAAAGGAACGCAACGTCTCGAACTCACAAAAAAAGAGTTTGGTATTCTCGAATATCTTTTACATCATCCAACAGAAGTAGTCACACAAGAAGACCTGTTAGAGCATGTTTGGGATATGCGTTCTGACCCTTTAACCACAACGGTCCGAGTTCATATCACCTCTTTACGTCGAAAGTTGGCTGACTCAGCGAGCAAATATATTGAGACAGTTGTTGGTAGTGGCTACCGACTCGGTACGCCTACACTTCCAGAGAAAATACTATGATAAAATACATTTCTCAGCTAAAACAACACCTTCAATTCACACTTCAACTTCGCCTGGCACTATGGACAAGTGGTCTATTTGTGTTCCTGTGTCTTGGACTTGTACTATTTATCAATCTTGCCACGTTTCTTAACAAGTCCCAACACCTCATAACGATCTCAACAATTGGCTTTTTTATCGTCACGATAGGTGGAGGCTTTGGAGCATACTGGATAGCAGGAATAGCTTTGCAGCCTGTAAAAAATATTAGCGAGGCCGCGTCACGGATAGACATTAACACACTCTCAACACGTCTAGCCGTCAATGGCGCGCAAGACGAACTCAAAAATTTGGCCGACACCTTCGATGCGATGTTAGATCGCCTTGAACAAGCATTCGAGCAACAAAGCCGCTTCGTCGCTGATGCTGCCCATGAACTACGCACTCCACTTGCCTCACTTCGCACAAATATCGAAGTTGCAAGGAGAAATCCTCAAACAACATTTGATGAGTATCAGAAACTTTTCGCAACCGTCGAACGAGCAGTGGCACGCTTGGAAAGCCTTGTTGCGGCTCTCCTTGTTTTGGCAACAGAGAAACAAGCCCTCGTACTAGAGGAAGTCGCACTGCAACCAATTATAGAAGAAACGCTATTCTCACTACAACCAATGGCGGCAAAACATCAGGTCACGCTTCATCTTGATTCATACACAAATGCATCTCTTTATGCGGATGAATATTTACTACCACTCGTCTTTCGTAATTTGCTTGAGAACGCCATTCGTTACAACCGCCAAGGGGGAAAAGTAATCATAAACATAGATAAAACCGCAGCAGGTATAGCTATTCGTGTTTCCGATACAGGCGTAGGTATTGCACAAGAAGAACAGATACATCTTTTCGAGCGTTTCTATCGTGTAGACCGCTCACGCTCACGTCATAAAGGTGGCGCTGGATTAGGACTCTCAATAGTTCATCATCTGCTGTGTTTACATAATGGCTCAGTATCTCTCGAAAAGAGTTCTCCAACAGGAAGTACATTTCTTATTGAACTACCCGTTTCCCCTAAGTCATCTACAGTTGTAGAAGTCATAGCAAATTCTCTCTGCTAAGTTTCCTATAATTGCTCCTCCTCATCCCATAACGCCACAAGGACATCATATTCCTCGGCGCAGGTCACGCAATACCCAAGATGTATCGCTATTTGCACAATCTCTACCTCTGCTAGCATTCCAGAAAGGTGTGCCGAACGTGTTGCTTCATAGTATCCAGGCAGAGAGGCACAACATACATCACACGTCAACACATCCTCTGCCATAACAGCCTCAGAAAGTTGTGTAATCCCTTGATTACAAGAGGTACAGGTACAAATATGCGCGGCTATCTTTTGCTGTGTCCCCTCCTCCCACACGTCCACATATTGTTTAAAAGAAAAGAGACTATATAAATTCTGACATCTCATCTTTGGCCTACTTTTATATCCTTCTATCCTGTCTTGCTCATATACAAAAAAGAGAACGTGAAATTATTCATATATTCCCTACTCGTGTAAAGTACGCAAGACTCGTATCACCTCGGATTGCCGACGCAGTGCTTTGAGTGCTCGATGTCGCCACAAATACACATCCTGTACCTCCACACCCAACTGCTGCGCCACTTCCCGTTCCTCTAATCCCATAACATAGCTAGCAACAAGCACTTGACGATAACGTGGGTTACGCAAAGAGAGCAGAGCCGCTACCACTGTCTTCTGTAGCTCCTGCAACAGCATCTCATCTAAAGGATCGCCATTACGAGTGTCTACGAATTGTTCAGCAAAAAGTTCCGCTTGCTCCTCAAGCGAAATGCAAGTATCACGTTTATACCGCTCTAAAGATACACGCGCCTGACGAATAAGAATAGTCTGCGTCCATTTTAGAAATGTAGTAGGATCATCTGGACCTGCACACGGTTTCTTTGTCGCTAGCGTGGAAAGCACCTCTAAGGTTTGATGCAATACATCTTCAAGCGTATTTGCATACATCTGTAAAGAGTGTGCATAAGACGAGTGGAGTAGTGACCATTTCAGGTAACGCCTGATATTATCAAATGCGCGGTTTCGTACCTCGCTATCCGAGGCGCACCATGCCTCATATAAAGCGCGACTACATATCCGTTGTGCGGTGCGTTTCAGCACCTTTTGTAAAGGAGCATTCTCATCAATCTCTTGTTCCTCCAGCTCACTATATATCTGCATTGCCAGGGTTGACACCGACAGAATGCCCTGAGCATATTGTTGTACAGCTTGTTCTGCGATAGCATGAACACCTGATACTACGTCATCGTTCAGCCTACTCATATGCCGCTTTCTTCACTAACGTCCCGCATTACACACCATTACCCGCGTACCAGTATAATGATGGTTTTTGAAATCGTCAGGGAAAAGTGCAAGTTTTTGAGGCCAATTTCACACCTATTACTGTGAACGAGCAAATTTGCTCGTCGAGGTACAAATAACCTGTCTCTTAAAGCAGTAAAGGAGTGTTTCAATGATCGTCTCGCTACGCAAATTTCTTTTTCTCGTGCTTATGCTCTTGACCCTACTAGCAGCTACACTAGGGTTAACCGCTCGTGCAATAACCAATGCACTGCATCCCTATTCCACAAATATACAGACACAGGGTCAGCTAGCATATGCTCACCCTCATCGTTTCTGCCCACCTCCACCATACATCTGCTAGCCACTCTTGTTTCACAAACTGGTGAGTAAATTATGAATTACTCACCAGTTTTCTTTATCGTTTCCAAGAACAACTAATGTACAAACCTACGCTGATATGGTACTATGAAACAAGAAAGCAAGTAAAAATGCGGAGCAGCAAACGTGAGTACGCCTAAAGTGACATTTTATACAAAAGCTGGCTGTCACCTCTGTGATGAAGCACGTGAGATGCTTGATGAAATCGCGGCACACAAAGACTACGAACTCACCGAGATTGATATCCGTACTCATCCTGACACCTTTGAGGAGTATCGTTATCGCATTCCTGTTATCCTACTTGATGAAACGATAGTAGCCGAAGGTCGTATAGAATATAGTGATCTAGCACACGCATTTCATATATAGACATTTATGTCTCCATAGAGACACAAGGATATGTATTATGTCAGCACAGCATCTTCATTCTACTGGCACCGCACAACCAATGCAACGACGTATCAGTGCAGCAGCAACTTGGTTTGGCGATTTTCTTCTTGCACATTGGGCAACGATGGCAATGATTTTGCTAGGCTTACTTGTACTCTCAGCCATTGCGGTACCTTTTCTTTCATACTTCGGATTTGATACACTCTCCAAGTCCATCTTTTTCTCACTGCACTATGTTTGCGCTCAAATTCCTTCGCACTCGTTCTATATCCTGGGCCATCAGCTTGGCATGTGTGCGCGTAACTTCTCTATCTACACATCCATGTTTCTGACGAGCATTGTTTTCGTGCTGAGCAAAAAGCGTCTGCCTGGTATTCCCTGGTGGGTCTGGCTTCTCATGATACTTCCAATGGCTCTTGACGGCACAACACAAATGTTTGGCTTGCGCGAAAGCACCTGGCAACTACGCCTGATCACAGGAACCTTGTTCGGCGTTGGCAGCATATGGTTTGTCCTTCCTTTTATGCAGAAAACTATTGAGGAAACAACGCCAGTCCCAACACCACCAAGTCGTCCAGTCTATCTACCCACACCTTCTACTACGCAAGAATAAAAATATGCCTAATCATCTACCACAAGAAAAGACATTCGCGGTTACAACGGTTGGCTGTAAGGTTAATCAAGCTGACAGCGAAGCTATTGGCGAACAGATGAGTGCCGCCGGATTTGTGCAACGCGATTTCAGTGAAGATGCAGATGTCTATATCGTCAACACCTGTACTGTTACCCATCTTGGCGACCGCAGTTCACGCAACCTCATCGCGCAAGCGCACCGTCGCCATCCCGACTCCTTGCTCGTTGTTACTGGCTGTTACGCTCAACTCAATCCCAAAGCAGTCTCAGCTCTTCCTGGCGTTGATGTCGTTGTAGGCAATACAGCAAAAGATGCTCTTGTTGAAGCCATCATAGAACAAAGAAATACTGCCCCTGCTCGTCTAGCTGTGACAGAGGTGCCAGAGGCACGTTTTCTTCCTATGCTCTCGCTAGATACGCAAGATACACAACATATTGGCAGCGATAACGCGCTGATAGTGCAAGAAACCGAGCCACAACCTGATAATCCATCCCGTCTTGCTCCATTTATTAATGAAGCAAGTACCAGTGAACTGGCAAGCACTCGTCTCGCCTCACGTACACGAGTACAGATGAAAGTACAGGATGGTTGTGATAACCGTTGCACTTACTGCATTGTTCCTACCGTTCGTGGAAATTCGCGGAGCCGAAATATTTCCTCCATCGTCGAACAGGTTAACCGCAAAGTACGAGCAGGGTATCAAGAGATCGTGCTCACAGGCATTCATCTTGGTGACTATCACCCCGACAACAACGAGCAGCAGGACCTCGGTGACTTGATAGCAACATTATTGCAAGAAACAGCTATTCCACGTATCCGTGTCTCATCGCTGGAACCAGAGGATTTTCGCCTGGAATGGTTAGAGTTATGGCAAAATCCGCGTATGTGCCGCCATTTACATCTTCCCATGCAAAGTGGCTCTGACACTATCCTCCGTCGTATGGCTCGTCGCTATACCAGTTCGCGCTACCATACTATTGTTACAGAAGCCAAACATCTTGTCCCAGGCATGGCGATCAGCACCGATATCATCACTGGTTTCCCTGGCGAAACCGATGAAGATTTCGAGCAGACCTATCAACTTGCCCAAACGTTAGCGTTCGCCAAGTCGCATGTCTTCCGCTTCTCACCACGCCAAGGAACCGCTGCCGCGAGAATGAAAGGCCAAATACAGGACCCTCTCAAAAAAGCACGTAGTGAACGCCTACTTACCCTGAATGAAGTACATAGCCAGCAATTTCGTCAGCAATTCCTTGGCGAAATCGTCGAAGTGCTTGTAGAACATTCACGGCACGATAAATGGGAGGGCCTCACGGACAACTACCTCCGTGTCGAGCTACTCAATCCTCCCCCCCATATCCATCAACACGCCCTCATAAAAGCACGTCTAACGCATCTTGTGGACGATGGCATAGGTGGTATGTACATTGATTAAGCACAGCATTTCTCGCTTCATTGTACTTCTGTGCTCATTGCTGCTAATAACAGCTTGCAGTAATACCTCAAGTTCATCGAGTAGCAACTCAGCACCCACAAATACGAGCAACGATCAACATTTTTCGGCTATAGGAAGTTTCAAAGAGTATTCTCTACCACAAACTGGTAGTGGCGCGATGCGTCCAGCCATCGACTCAAAAGGCCGTCTCTGGTTCGGCGAAATAAATCGCAATTTTCTTACTATGTTTGACCCCCATACGCAAACATTCGAGCAAATAACTCCACCACATGGTGCCTACAGTATCATGGGCGTTCTTGCTGCTCCCGATGACTCGATATGGTTCGCCGAGCAGGACGCCAACTATATCGGACACTACTTTCCCGACACTAAACGCTTTCAAACATACAGCTTACCAATACTTCATACACCTGATCCAACCAACGCGAAAAATATTCTTACGCTACCAAGCGGTCCAAACGACATAGCCTTTGACGCACACGGCAACCTGTGGTTCACCGAACTGAACGCCGACTCGCTAGGTATGCTCAATACAAAAACAGGTATAATTCAGCAGTTTTCAATCTCTCGCACAAAGAGCGTACAAACTCTCAGCCCTTACGGTATCACCATTGACGCACATGGTATGGTCTGGTTCACAGAGTCAGCCAGCAATCATATTGGTCGTCTCGATCCACACACGGGTACAATTCGTCTGTTCACAGTTGTCAGTTCGCCACCTGTTCCATTAATGGAAATCGCTAGCGACGTACATGGTAGCATCTGGGCCACATCATTTAATGGTAATCAACTACTACGACTGGACTCCACAACAGGAGCCTTCACCACCTATACTGCCCCCTCAACAACGCCGGGCAGTGGTGGCTTATATGGCTTAGTCGTTACAGCAAACAACGACGTATGGATTACAGTGCCAGCCGAAAACTCTCTCGCCCGTTTTGACACAACCACAAATCGCTTCATCTACCACGCTATTCCTTCGCCGTCCAGTTTTCCCTTCGGTCTTGTGGCAGATGCTCACCATAGCATCTGGTTCACAGAAGCAAACAGCGATAAAATTGGCATGCTACAACAATAATAAAAATACAATGAAAGGCGATTGGATGCGAACATCCAACCGCCTTTCATTGTGTTATTATTACAGGTATTTCTCGAACCATCCCTTGATATGGCGTAACCGCTCAAGACGCAATTTAGGATGCCCTCCACGCGAGAGGCCATGACTTTGCCCCTCGAAGCGCACCAACTGCACCTCGCGCCCCATCCATTTCAATGCCGTAAACAACTGCTCCGCTTGCTCAATTGGACAACGCAGGTCTTGCTCACTATGAATGATGAGTAATGGGACCTTGATATTCTGCACATACTTCATTGGTGACATGTGCATATACTTCTCCAGATTCTCCCAAGGCGTCGTATCCAGATTGTCATAGCCCAGGTCCCAACCCACATCGCTACTACCAAACATCGAAGCAAGATTGGACACACAGCGATCAGTCACCGCCGCTTTGAAGCTATCATAGTGGCTCACTAACCAGTTCGTCATAAAGCCACCATAACTCCCACCAGTAACCCCTATCCGTTGTTCATCAACATACCCACGTTGCACCAGCGTTTTCACGCCATTCATAATATCTATCGAATCCTTTTCGCCCCACGCTCCATTGACCGCAAACGAGAAATCATAGCCATAGCCACAACTCCCACGCGGATTGGTATACAACACAACATATCCCTGTGCAACAAGCATCTGCATCTCGTGAAAGAAACCATAACCGTATTGCGTCTGCGGCCCACCATGAATCTCTACCACCAGAGGATACTTCTTCGTAGGCTCGAAATCATGTGGCTTGAGAATCCAACCATCTATCGCCCAATCATCTGCCCCTTTGTAGGACATATATTCTGGTGCTACTACCGTCAATTCATCAAATAGAGCATCATTGAAGTGCGTCACGCGTCGCATCTCACCCGCTTGTTCAATGTCCAGTGTATATATCTCCTGTGGCCGTGTTGCGTCTCCAACCAATAAGGCAATCTTTCTTTTCGCGTTATCCACGCTAAAGTCGCGTACATGCACATCCCCAGGCGTTAACGTCGATGGTTGTGTTCCTGTGCCGTTTGCAGAAATAGTAAAGAGCCGTGATGCTCCATGCAATGATGCCAGTACACAGAGTGAAGTCCCATCAGCAGACCAAGCAGGTGAAGGCATAAGATGCTCATCACCAATATCACTATTCGTCCAATCCATACATGTACCTTCAAAATCCTTTGAAAGACACGTTGGTGCTTGCCTCTCAGCATCGGCGGCAACAGAATAGAGATACGTATGCCCACCAGAATGCACCTTGTACGAGGCAAGGAAGGCAATTGTTTTGCCATCAGGAGACCATGCGGGCGAACCACAGCTTAACGTACCATCCGTCAAACATCGTGACTCACTTGCACTGTTATTGTCAATATGAAGCGTATAGATATCAGCCCCAAGAATACGCCAGCGATCCTCTGCATGATTTGAAGCAAAGGCGATCTGCGTTCCATCAGGCGACCACACAGCATCTGCATCATCCCAATCGCCATCTGTTAACTGTTGTGGCGTCCCCCCCTGTATACCAATCAAAAAAAGGTGAGTTCGACGCTCGTAAATAAATCCCACGCCATCAAGTCGATACCATAGCCTATCAATCACGCGCACCTTCGGTAGCGGCTTACCATCTTCTGTCTCTTCGTCGGCAGGTCCAACATCCGCGCTAAAAATCAGGCGTTTGCCATCAGGCGACCAGACAGGCGAGGAGGCTCCATGCTCCATGAACGTCAGTTGACGTGCTTCACCACCATCAATAGGTAATAGCCAGATTTGTGGCTTCCCTTTACCCAGTTTCTTCTGATCCTTACTCGCTATTTCACCTTCACGTTCAGACACAAACGCCAGCCAGTGCCCATCAGGAGACCAACTAGGACTACTCGCATTTGCCGCCCCAAACGTAAAGCGTCTCGCCTCACCTCCATTAATGGGTGCAACCCATATCGCTGAACGATATGCATGCCTACGCTCGTCGATGTTTGTCGCCACAAACGCGACACGTTGCCCGTCTGGTGCGATACGTGGCCGACTCAAAAACTGCATCTGATATAAGTCTTCTATCGTAATTGCCCGTGCCATATTCTTTGATAATCCTCTCTACAAACGCTTTATACGAACCGCTTCATCGCTTCCTCATCTGTGGTTGATTGCCGCAAGGAAGCGATGAAACGGTCCTTACACTTCTACGAACGCCGACGACGGCTATTACGATCACGATCTAGCGCGAAATCAAGTGTCTCGTGTAAGCGTTCAAAGTCGTCAACATCAAGTTGCAGTTCCACTGCTGGTACATCATCAGCCCTTGAACGTCCCTCTTCAAATAGCTGTAGCACAAGCATTAATTCAATCTCCATAATGCCCTCGCGCTCCAGTTCAAGCTCGATATCTTCATCGTCCTCATCATCATCGTCGTCATCGTCGTCATCGTCATCAGCGGGGCGTGGCACAAACTCGATGTTAGTACGCGCACACTTGAAACGTCCCGTCAGCTTCAGCGCATCGGTGGACAACTCTTCAGCAAGTTCACGTACCACCTCCATCATCTGTACAAATGCATCCTGCAACTGTTCCAGCGCATCCTCTTCCTCTCCCAGCCCCTCAGTGTCAGTGCTCAACTCACCAGTCGTTTGACTGCTTCCAGCGTCAGGCAGACGTTGACGTGCCAATTCATTTAACTGCTTCAATGCCTGCGCGAATGCAGGAGAAAAAGCGGTGCCCTCACGCTCTGCTGGTTTCGTACTTTCATCCCCCTCACCCTCTTCCGCGTGAAAGCCATTCCCATTACTACTTTCCTCCTCGTCATCGTCATCATCGTCACCATTCACATCTAACCCTATCGCCGACTCTACGGCTAAAATTTGCTGATGTAACTGTTCAGCAACTTCACGTGTAAGATATGTCATAACTCTTGCCTGCCGTGAAGCTGCGATTAATTGAAATTGGGGCCAGTCCCGATATCGTTCGCGTGTACGCAAATAGCGCATTTCCACCATACCCAATGTATCTAGCCGCAATGAAAGCTCCATGTTTTCCTCCTCAAGTATGCAGAACGAATCAGCTACCACAGCCATTTCTGATATGCATAACAGTATATTTTTCCCCGTGAAATAGTAAGAATCCCCCACGATATATGCGGTATTGGAAAGAGTTAATAACAGAAAAGTTAAGAAAATATGCTTGAGAATATACGGCTTTCATCATACCACAAAGACCTCCTGCAAGGAACAAGTCCTACACTAGTAAGAGGGCGGCTCTGTCATGCCCTCTTACTAGTGTAGGACTTGTTCCTTACAAAAAACTATGTTCAAATACTCTTAGTACTCATCAATGATGGAGTCGCCCTCATCCTCATCATGCTGTTCCGCATCGGGGAACCAGCGTCGTACCGTCTGTGCCGCGATTGATGCGGGAGCTTGCTGTTGTAACGCCGCAGCAGAAGCATCACTGGTTTCTGGTGGACACTCCTGCAGTTCGAGTGTCGTCGTGTTCAACGTCTTTTCAAGGCTCTTAATGATACTAACTGACTCCACAGGAAAATCGACACCCTCCTGCTCCATCTTTTGCACACTTTCTTTTAACGTATTGATTTGTTTGATAAGCTGAGCTTGGAGTGTACGTAACTGGCTACATCGATCAAGATTGTTGGTCATAACGTTTCTCTCCTTAAAGTGCTTTTCTTACGCGCATTTTTTCAGATAATCCTTTATCTGATACACAGATCAGGCGACACTCTTTCATCTCTTAACACTATAACAAAAGAGCGTATAATGTAGGGTGCATCGACTTAAACGATACACCCTACATTATACGCCACAAACATACAGAAGAAATGCTCAACAATACTAGTCCAGACGTGTCCATACTGCTTGTAAGCGATGACGTGCGAGGCTTAGGGCAGTTCCCAATCCCAACAGTGTGACGCCCATAATTGTCAATGCTAACGACGGTGGTATACTTAATGATGGTAGGAATAACGCATGCATTGCACACACAACGACCAAACCCGCGCCACTCAGAACAAAGAAACGCACACGAGTTGTCACACCTAGTAACAGCAGTGCGAGTGCTTCAATCACAAGAATGAATGTCGGCAGAATACTTGCCTCGCTAAAGCTTGACCATAACGTCGGCAATAACAAGAGAGCAGCACCAAGAATTGAGCATATTTGCCCCATTTGTTTGTGTTGTACTACACGTTCATCTCGTGAAAGAAATGGCGCAACCACAATCAGGTATGTCGCGGGCGCGAGTGTAAGCCACTCGATACGCGTCTGATGAAACACAGACAACTCCCAGGAGACTGCAAGAGCTAGCAGCAGGCCAGCACCATACATCGTCCAAAGCTGCTTCTCTTGTTGCATCCATCCATAGCAGAAAAGCTGTACCGCCAGGAGCAACAGTGCCCCAACACCAACTTGCCCCAATATTTCTGTATCCCCTGACAAGCCGCCCGATCCAATAATCATCAGCACGATGAGCATTTGACCCACGAGACCAAGCAATCTATACCATCTGCCTTGCCAAGGTGTGTCTATATGCGAGGGGAGAAGATTCCAAAGGTAATATATTGTAGAGACCGTAAAAAAGAGTATGCTCAATGCACCCATTTGTTGCCACAGCACCCAATGTGTCTGCACAATACCCCACAGAGCAAGAAGCACCAATATTATAAGCACCTCTTGTCTACGTTCCACCAGCGCAACCACAAATGAGAGGACAAGAAAAGCAAACAAGCTACTATACACAACGGTCCCTGCAACATCTACGCCTCCTACAAAGGAGTTCCAAGCCACCGTTACCACGATAGCTAACAGTGAAGCACAATACCACGGCCAACTCCAGTTAAACGCAGACGAACCAGGAGTATGAATGCTACCCCTTATCGCGCGAACTCGCCCAACCGCCACACCAATCACTCCAGTCACAAGTGCCACACCAGTCAAGTAATACGTAGTGAAGACTACTTCAGGTGTCACTCCGTCAAGTCGAGCAACAAGCAGGATAGCCCAGGCTGCAAAAACAGCAACCAACCACAACCAGCGTGGTTGACGCTCAAACACAAGCACCCCATACGCCACAACTGCATACAACAATAGCGCATCAGGAATAGCGGCAGGGAAGGGATAATTGATATTCCCAAGCATCCCATATATCCCCGTCAGCACCGCCGCCACTATCGCTGTGGCATAAAATGGAAGAGCAAACCGTAACAGCTTCTCGCGTTTAGGAGAAGAGGATGTAAATGTCAAACACCCTATACCGACACCGAGCAGAGCACAAACGAGCACCATCAGCGGCGCACGATACAAATCGCCGAGCAAAGCCGTATCATACGTAGACCACATCGCAAAGAATGCAGCCAGCCACAAGAAGGGCGTGAAATTCTCTAGCACACCAATTCCATATATCAGAAGTCCAAAGCCAAGCAGTATCCACGCAACAAATGAGAGTTGTCCGTGACCACCCGTATATCCATCAACGCCCATCACCACAACCGCAAGCATTGCCACAATATACAGAGGCGTAACCCATATCTTAGCTGCTACTCGCCCTATACCTAACGCAAGTAGAGCAGTGACAGCCGCAAGACATGCTAGTACCCAAACGGGATTCGAGGGTACTAGCAAACCTGCGACTGCGAAACCAATAGTTACGACAAGCATCCATTGCTGTCGTGCGAATGCTGCAAGACCATACCAGATGACCGCTAACCCTGCCAGTTCCAGCGCAACTGAAAACGGTATCCCCAACCAACTCTGCATTGTACTTGTCCGCGCAAACGCATCTATCCCACACACAACCACCCCATAAAAAAGCCCAGTAAGCAGAAGCGGCCATTCCCATGAAAAAAGAGAAGTTAGTGCGATTGGCTGGTCGCGCTCCATACTAGAACGCCCACGTCTATACTGCTCTCCCTTAGCAATAAGCAATCCAAGCAGAGGAAGTACTGCTGCGAGTACCAGCATGATACGTGGCCTTTCCAGTAAAAAGGAGAAGGCAAGTGCCATGAAGATGACAGGAATAAAAAGCATGATATAACGTCTTTGATAAAACACCACTGTATAAGCAAGCACAGCAAAGAGGAATAGCAGCGCAATATTGTTATCCAGTCCTCGCATAAGATTGAGCGAGAGGGTAACTGCTACCTCGCTCAGCACTAACACATCCATCACATTAGACCATGCGACACTAACGGAACGCCGTACTACTATCGCTCCAACAAGCAGTACCAATGTCAAAGCAAGAAATGCGTAGACGGGCACAAGGTGAAGAGACAATGCAATGATGCTGTATGCCCACGTAAAAAGGAAACTGCTCAGTAATAAGGCCCAACACCAAGCAATATGCGTAGGTGTACGATTCAATCCGGTGTGACTCAATACCATGCTCACTACTACCGCACCACTCATTATAAGAGCAATCATTGCCAGCCATGTATCTCCACTGAAAACAAACTGTACGTCATGTATCATATATGCAATGCTGAACAATCCCACAGGCACCAAGGGCGCAACAAGTAGAGGTACACATGCAACAAGTACAAGGACAATTCCCTCGATATGATTTCGCAAATTTTGAAAGCGTAAGAGAGAGGATCGTGCCACAAGCACACCTACATGGTAGCAAACGGCAATAGCAACAAACAGTAGTCCGTAGGAAAGCTGCTGAAAATTTAGAACGTAGGCTATAGCCACTAGAAAGCCCAGCAATTGATATGGTATAACCGTCAGCCATGCAAATTGTTTTGTCACCCAGAAGTAAGCACCACTCCACGCTAACACCGATAGCAGCATAACAGCCCCCGCAATACGTACCTCGGAGAGTGTGATGTCAATTACTATTGCATATAGGTAGGTGCAGAGAATGTCTAAACACAGTAACGCAATACATACATACGCCATCACACGTACAGGCTCGCGTAAAACCACCGTATTTCCACTAAACACTCGTTGTGTACCGCTTCCAATTGCCAACAAGCCAACAAATGCAAGCGGCATTAAAAGCATAGGCCACCACCAGTAATTGAGTTGCAACGCAGATGCTGTCGCTAAGCCTGCCAACATTAACGCAACCGCTGATAGGTAGCCAAATGGCTTGTATTGCTGTGAAATGGCAAGAACGGCATACACAAGCGTCGCATAGACCGCGGCAACTGCCACCACAGTTGGAATCGATACCTCAACAAAACTACCCACAAACATTCTATACGCGGTAAAACCTACGAGAGGAACAAGTAATGCAGCAATTGCACTGTACGCACGCGCAACAAAACGAAAACTTGGAAAGTATGCGAGGGCAAAACCAACAGCAGCAAAAATGAGATGTACAAGGAAAAGCACAAAAAATGAGAGAACAAGATTTTCTGTTGTCGTTACAAAGCTTAAAGAACCAACAAGAATAAGAAATGCACCAAGTGAGGAGACAATATTTATTGTTTGTTCGGCAAAAAAAGATCGCGCAGAAAACATCTGTTGTGGTGCAGATGCCACAGGGAGAGTGGGCGCAACATATCCTTGTACAGGTGGGGAAGAAGATACGTTTTCAGTAGCTATATGAGGTGCGGTTGCTAATGGTTGTGTTCTCTTGCTCGTGGATTTCTGTGGTGCTAATGGCAGTATAACAGCCACTGAAGCTGTGCTTTGACGTGCAGAAGTTATGTATTGCTGATAGCGACGAACGACATCAAGACGTGCTCGATAGCGTTGCAGAAGACTTGCAACACTTGCCTGTGCGCCTCCATACGTTACGACGCGTTGCAGGTTACGAATAGACTCTTCCAGGAAGTGTTCCTCTTTCGCATTATTTACTGGATAACCACAACGAGGACAATAGTCACCAGCCTGAAGATTAATAATTACACCGCAGCAATCACAGTAGAGTCCAGTCGGTATAGGTGTCGGTAGCATACGTAAACCCCTTTGCGATATATCTCTTATTTAAAGCGTATATATTAATGGATAAAGATGCCTTAACGAGAAGCCCAATATCAACTCCTCATATTGACCACAGTGTACAAGCAAACGTTATACTTAATGAGGGTCAAATGTCCCATCTATATGTGGACATTGACGCAATAGGCTGCGTGTGGTACAAGTGAATCAGGGATACAGTGGCAAAGGTACATCGACCATACGCACCATCTCCACCGTTCACTATTATAAAAACAAAAAATATATGTCAAAAGAAAGAGCTTAGTGTTTACAACGATACTGAGCCGTAAGGAGATACATATCTTGACCACTCGTCCCGATATCATCCTGCTTGTCTTGGATACGCAGCGTATTGATCGTCTTTCATGTTATGGCTACCATGCCGAAACATCGCCACATCTCGATGCATTTGCAGCCGATGCGACACGTTTTCGTCATGCATACTCTGCTGGACAATGGACCGTTCCTTCACATACATCCATGTTCACTGGCTTCTACCCCGGTCGGCACCACATGTTTCATGCCTACTCAACGCTGCCGGACACCTTCACCACCCTTTCGGAACGCCTTGGACAGAACGGGTACTTTACAGCAGGCTTTTGCAATAACCCTTTAATCGGCGTCGTCAACACAGGCTTACACCGTGGCTTTCAAAGCTTCTTGAGCTATAGTGGGTTGATGACCTCGCGTCCTCACCAGACAAGAGAGAACTTGAGCCTCTTCGACCGCTACCGACGACACTTTAAACGTCTCCTTGCCTCTGGTCTTACAACAGCCCAGGACTACTTCGCACGCTCTGATACCATGCTGGACCTCTCGTTTTCGCCCCTACTTTCTCCCATATGGCAAACCGCTGTGAAGTTCAAAGGCAACACACCAAAGACACTTAACGACGCGGCAAAACTGCATATCGAGCGTAAAGATATCGAGCCAGATCAACCCATCTTCAGCTTTATTAACCTAATGGGAACACACACGCCTTATCATCCACCGCTACGCTTTATCGAACGTTTTGCGCCACATGTCAAACATGACAAAGCAGAACAACGCTATCTACGCCAATTTAATAGTGATGTGTTTGGTTGGTTGACTCCCCTGATAACTCCAATCAACCAGGATCACAAAGCTACGCTCGATGGAGCATACGATGCAGAAGTTGCTCACCAGGACGAGTTAGTAGGTGCGTTCCTACAAAAACTTCGCGTGAGTGGTGCCCTCGATCACACACTTGTCATTATTTGTGCCGATCATGGCGACCATCTTGGTGAAAAGCAACTTATGGGACATAGCATCTCCCTCTACAATGAACTCGTTCATGTGCCATTAATTATCCGCGACCCAAGTGGTGACTTTCCGCGTGGTACTACCAACGATCAAGTCGTCTCAACTCGTCGCATCTTCCACACCGCTTTGAACGCAGCCGATCTCGGCACAGAGCAAGAGCAAGCACTCTCACTCGCACAAAGTGCCGAAAGCGATCCCGATCATGGCAACATCTTTGCAATGGGCGTTACACCCAAAAATTTGCTCAACATCATGGAACGTCGCCGACCCGATCTGGTCGAATTGCGCCACTGCGACCAGACACGCTACGCCCTGTGGAATGGACATCACAAATTGATTCAGACAGATGATGTCAATGCAGAAGTATTCGATGTCTTCGCCGACCCATATGAACAACAAGACTTGCATGCTATACTACCTGAACAAACCAAAACACTACAGCAGCATTTGCACACGTTCATGAGTCATATCACTAGCACAGACATCGTGGAAGAGGAGCAGACAGAAGAGTTTGATGATCCACAAGTATACCGTCGCCTACACGATTTAGGCTACCTAGAATAAGGAAGAAAGTATTATGTATCCACCAGTTAGCCCCATTGTCTTTCAAATAGGTCCGTTTTCTCTTCATTGGTATGGCTTAACCATGACGTTAGCAATTTTTCTGGGAACGTACATCGCGGGTCGCTACATCACCCGTCATGGACATGATGGTAGCATGGTGTGGGACATGTTGATGTGGGTTCTTATCCCAGCCATTGTCGGCGCACGTCTCTACTATGTCTTTATCCAGTCCCCACGTGGCCCTGGCGGTCTCGATGAATACCTGGCACATCCTGTTGAAATATTGGAGGTCTGGCGTGGTGGCATTCATATCTACGGTGCGTTCATCTTTGGTGGTATCGCATTAATTCTGTTCTTGCGTTACAAAAAACTTCCACTACTACCTTTTCTCGATGGCGTTGGCCTAGGTCTGCTTTTGGGTCAAGCCATTGGACGTATCGGTAATTTTATTAATCAAGAACTCTATGGCCCACCAACAACGCTGCCTTGGGGTCTGCGTATTGACGCTGCCCATCGTATACCTCCTTATAACGATTTGACAAAATATCCCGATAGTGTGCGCTTCCATCCCCTCTTCCTCTACGAGTTGATATGGGATGCCATTGGTTTCGCACTCATACTCTGGATATCACGCCGCTTCTCAAAGCACCTAAAAGAGGGTGATGTTTTCCTCCTCTTCTTGATCTGGTCGCCACTTGGTCGTTTCTTCATAGAGTTTCTGCGTACCAATTCCTGGTTCTTCCCTGGTACGCCGTTCAACCCAGTTCACATCATCACAGCAATTATGGTGATCGGTGCGAGTGTTATCCTCTTTCTACGCCATCGTGGAACAGCTAATGGACAAGCACAAAGCATTGAAGAAAAATCTCCTGCAAACGAAGAGGAAACCCTCGTTGAGACCGAAAAAAGTGAGAGTACCGAAAGCGTTAATGGTGCTACGAGCAATGCCTCTGTGAATACACCGCAAAATAGAGTTCTAGGCTTAGAAAACTAGATCATACGTTGCAAAAAATAAGAGTAACAAGTTAGACTTGCTACTCTTATTTTTTGTGGTATAATAAGTGTAAGATATACACTATATCGTGGATGATTAAAACGAAAAAAGACAGTGGTGAGCCGAAAGCAAGTAATTCAAAGAAGATAACTACTCACTCCGTCATGGTGCTCTGTATCGAAAACTGAAGAACATGTTTAGAGCAAATGAGGAGAGACATAATATGAAACGTATCGTTCGTGTCGCTGAACAAAATGGCACAACACATGAAGTTCCCATGACAGCCGAACAAGCCGACTTCTACCTACGCTTGGCAGAAATGAAGGCGCGAACAGACCAAAACGTAACCTTTTGTGATGTCGTAGCAGAAACACAAAAGCAGGACAAGTTGAGACGCAACTAACTTATAGATACAAGAGCACACTCGGTAGGTCAGTGACGACCTACCGAGTGTGCTTTTTATCGCACAAATTTATACCGTAACAGCAAATGACTTCCCGCCAACTTCACACTCATCAGCGTTGACCACTCCTGCTCCGGTTGGAATGCATAGCCTTCTACCAGCGAAAACCGACGTGTCTCTTGCGAATGCCCAGCAAGATGTGGCGCGACTGTCACAAACAATTCATCAACCACCCGTGCCTTGAGGAACGAAGAAAGCAGATTGGGACCACCTTCATACAAAGCAACACGCACATCATACTCACGAGCGAGCAGCGTCAATACATCGGCCGGTGCAACACCAAGTTCTGATGCGTCATGCGACTCAATCACACGTACATCCACTCTTTGTGGCAACGTCTTTTTAGCTAGACGCTCATATCCCATCTTCGTTGTTGCGATAACCACCCGTAATTCAGACGTATGAAATGTTTTGTCCGCAACATTTATATCACCACTTGCCGTCACAATGACGCTCATCGGAAGTGTCTCTTGCTTTCCTAGTCGTGTTCGCAATTCAGCATACACATCGGCATAACTAGGAGAGATTGTAGCAGGAATATGAAGATGATTGGCATCCGCACGCAGTGAACTCGTCCCAATAATTACAGCATCGGCATAGGCTCGTAACATGCCCATCACCATCTGATCTTGTTTATTATTGCCACTTACTGCCGCTCCACCCGTTTGTCCGGGAGCATTATACGAAACCACTCCATCTATCGTCTCCACAAAATTCGCTATCACATACGGTCGCTCTTGCTGCTCCAATACTGGCAACATAAAGCCACCACCATACTGTGTTGCGAGTGCAACAGGTAATGTGTCAACAGGAACATGCTCACGTTCGTAGAGCGTTACAACTGGCTCCATGCACTCTTTTCTCCTAACAAGCTCTCATTGTGTCATAAAGTATTCATGAAAAAGCGTATACATTTGTAGGAGCACGATGTATTGTGCCCTTCGTCCCATGTATTACCTATGTGTACAACAATTAAGATATTAAAAAGCTGAACAACGGGTATCAATCAACGCGGAAAGATTATATACATATGAAAAAAGTGTCTACAAACGCTTCTACCCTGATCACAGCAATGGAAGCCAACTATATCGCCTATTACACCTACTTCTCTAGCCTTCCCTATCTGCAGCTACGTCAATCACCCGAAATCACACTTATTACGAGCAAAGATATTGCTTTATGGAATGTCGTTATACAAGCGCGTCTTGCTCCTCAAGAGGTTACAGCAACCATTGAATCCACACTTTCAACATTCAAATCACTAAACCAACCGCTCATCTGGCATATCCTCCCATCTACACTACCATCAAACCTTGAACATTCCCTTAAAGAATACGGCTTTATACTCTTTGAAGAGGAACCACATATGGTTATCGAACCTACAGCTCATACTCTTCATCTGCCACACATTCCAGGCTTTACTATCGAACGTGTAACTGACACCGCTAGTTTCGCTCGATGGTACGAAGCAACGGTAGCAGGCTTCTTTCCGCACACACCCTCACTAGGAAAAATTTACTTCGACGCCTATACGATGCTCGGCTTCGATCCACAAGGTCCATTCTTGCACTATATAGGCTATATGAATGGTGAACCAGTTACCTCTTCCACCTTGCTTTTTACTGAAGATATGGCTGGCATTTACGACGTAAGCACCATCCCCGCTGCACGCGGCAAAGGGTTTGGTTCGGCCATTACCATTGCTCCCTTACTTGAAGCACAAGCACATGGTTATCGTTATGTCTGTCTTCAATCAACACAAATGGGCCTTCCAGTCTATCAGCGTCTGGGCTTCAAAAAACAATACAGCGAACACAAATACTTGTGGCGACCCGGAAGTAGTGACTAGCTTTTGGGTCCAACTCAAGGAGCAGGAGGATCGCTCCATTTTGATTTTCTTGGTGTAGGCACATACGAGGCAAAGCTATCGAGGAGGGCAACCGCAGTATCTTTATGCAAAATAAGGTTTGCATGAGTCGGTGAAATAAACCCTTCATCAGAAGAGTGCTTCACTAGAGCAAGCAGTGGCTCGAAAAATCCAGCAACATTGAGCAAGCCAACGGGTTTCGTATGCAAGCCGATCTGCGACCAAGTAATCATCTCAAACAATTCGTCAAACGTCCCAAACCCACCCGGCAACGCAATAAATCCGTCTGCTAACTCTGCCATCTTTGCTTTACGCTCGTGCATACTCCCCACTTCATAAAATTGTGTCACATTCCTATATGCTACCTCATTAGGGAAAAGTGCAGCAGGCATCACACCAATCACCTCACCATCACCTGCTAACACCGTATCGGCAAGCACACCCATCAGTCCAACATGTCCGCCACCATACACTAATCCCAGTCCACGCGCAACAAGTTCCTTTCCCAACGCTCGTGCCGCATCTTGATACTCCTGCCGTACACCTACATTCGAGCCTGCATAGACACAAATTCGACGCATAAAAAACTCCTTAACCTACGTTACCTTATAAAATTTGTGGTCACGCAATATAGTTTGACACTCAAGCAATATAGTTTGACACAAAATGAACAAAAATACTAATAAAACCCTTGCCCTTGACCATAGCGAGTTACATCCTGTAGACTTTGGCCTACAAGGTAATATACATATTGTATTTTACAACTTTTCTAATGCAAAGTGAGGGAGTTGTTTATAGTGCTTACGCGTTACGAGTAAATATTCTTAATGTTACACCCATCTCATGAAATAGAGTAGTATTTTTATGGCAAGACCACACATTCGTATTGACGAAACCACTGTGAAGCGACTTGTTGCTGGCGGCACGTGATAAGCACCTGCACTCGGCTGACTTCTTCGATGTCGAACATTACCCATCGATGACTTTTACCGGTCATCGCATTGAGGTGCTCGATCAGGCGGAAGGCCACTACCGCATTACTGGTCCTCTTACAATTCGTGAAGTGACCCATGAAGTCAGCCTCGATACACGGGATGTCTCTTCCAAAACACCAGGTAAGAGCCGACTCGCATTTCATCTCACGACAGTTCTCGACAGACGAGACTAGGGCATCACCTGGAGCCGTTCGATACAGAAGATTGCAGATGAGGTCAATCTCCAACTCACCATTCAGTTCGTCCTGGCCTCATCCATCGACTAAGAAATTGCAGCAGGCATCCGTTCTGCCGAAAGCGGGCGATATCCTTCAAGCAGTGCCTCTTCAGAGACACACGTTCGAAGGAGGTGTGGTAAAACCGTGATGCCCTTGTGATTCTTTCAGGAGTGATTGGTAGGTGCCAGTCTAAGGGGTGGTATGTTCAACGCGACCGTGCTTTTCAATGTTTGTCTGGCATTCAGCAGCGGGTGTATCGCTGGTGACAACGCAACGACTGCCAAACCGTCTTGTGTCCCTGCTGACATGGACATTAAATCTGAAATCGATGCACAAGGCCCTTGAATATGAATGGACCGGAAGACGGTTCTGACGCAAAGTGCATGGTAAACCCATCAACAAAATGAGAAGAGGATGTGTATCTTCCTCTCTTTGTTCGCCCTCTGTATGCTCCCTTTGAAGAGCTTACCACACACTTTGCGTAAGAACCGTCTTCCGGTCCATTCATACTCGACCCTCCAGATACTCCTCTCTCTGAGAACAAAGAACGATGAAGGGACGGGATAACTATGCAAGCTTCACGATATCTTGTCCCTTTCGTTGTTGCGCTTATCAATTCAGGGTGAACCTACACAGTGATGCGATCAAGGTCTGGTCCCCAGCCGGAGGAGACGAAGATCTTGATTGTATTGTTCCCAGCATTCAGTGAGACTGTGGTGGTTGTGCTCTGGACGGTATTCCAGTTGTTGTTGTTGGTCCCTATGAAGTTTAATGTTACACTCGAACCACCGTTGACAGAGAGTTGCGCCGAGCGACCAGTGTCCCCATCTACATAATAGATGGTCAGCGTGGCGTTTCCACTCTTACTCGCGTATATGTTGTCGAACTGTACACCACTGCCGCCAGAGATATTGTTGACTTTCTTGCCATCAGAGCAGGCTGAGCAATCAATGACTCCAGCTGTGCCACTGAGCGTGTTCCTGGAGTTTTCGGCCTCATAAGAGGTGGGACCAGCACTCGCGACGATGCGGTCAAGGTCTGGTCCATAGCCAGAGGAGACGGAGAAGGTCAGCGTGTTGAGTCCAGCGTTAAGGGGGACGGAGGTAGTGAGGCTCTGGACGGTATTCCAGTTGTTGTCGTTGGTGCCATGGAAGTTGATCGTGCTAGCTGGCCCACCATTCACGCTGATCTGTGCCGAGCGACCAGTGTCGCCATCGATATAGTAGAGTGTGACGTTGGCGTTCCCGGTAGTGCTGATATAGATGGTATTGAAGCGAACCGAGCTGCCAGCACCGATGTTTCCGATCTTCTTACCACTCGAGCAGGCCGAGCAGTCAACGACGTTCGCACTACCGCTCACGGTATTACTGGTTGACTCCGCCTCATATGAGAGGGTAGGGGCACTGACAGGGGTGACCCTGAGGAGCCGAGAGCCATGGCTGTTGAGGGATGCGCTAAAGGAACTGTTAGGGCCGCTCAGGTCGCTATGGGTCCACAGGTCATGCACCCAGGCCGAGCCACTGAAGCCGAGATCGCTCCAATTCACACTGACCGTCGCCGGAGAGCTGTCCAGATTAAAGAGGGCGACGGTATAACTGCCGTCCGAGTTATTGGTGAACCAGACCTGCTGGTTAGAGGCCGTCGAGACGGGATGCGCGGGGTGTCCAGCTTGATCAACAGCGATGACCTCGTCGTTGGTCAGTAGCGAGATGCCGTAGCTATCGAGCTTTGTCAGATCGTCACCGCTGTAGAGGGGAGCAGACTCAATAGCCCAGAGGGTCATATACGATTGACGTTCATCCTGAGAGATACCATCAAGAGTTCCGCTACCAACATCGACGGAGTCCAGATCGTTCCAGCTACCAGGACCGACATTACCAATCCAGGGCACAACATCCTGAAAGCGCGTACTGATCGAGCGATCCCACTGGACCAGCGTACTGCAGTAGCATTCAACATCATTATCAATACGCCTGCCCATGGCATATTGCTGCCATGTGCTCAGGTACGAATGGTTTAGTGCCCAGGAAAGCTCTAGCCAGATTGGGCGGCTGGCCTGAGACAGGGCCTGTGCCCATGCTTGCACGTCGGGCCGATTGTCCGAGCTTGACACACTCTGGCCTGAACCAGGCGTTATGCCATCCAGTTTCAGGTAATCGACGTTCCAGGAAGCAAACTCGTTAACAATCGAGTTGATATAGGATTGCGCGCAGGGATTGGTGTAATCGATTGCGTAGTTATTAAGAAAGCCATTGGTCATCTTCAGCGGCTTCACAACGATATCCTGTGCATGGCAACTGGTGCCATAGATCGGGTAGTTCTTGTTGTAGACCTGTGGATCCATGCCAGGATAGAAATAGATACCCAGCTTCTGCCCATTGTGGTGGACATAATTGGCGACATCTAATATCCCGCTGCCGACAAGCATTGTGTCTGGAAAGCGCGTTGTGTCTGGAGTAGGCCGACCATAGCCATCAAACTCGGTAGTCCAAGTCGAGTTCTGCCACCAGCCAGCGTCGATATTGATATACGTGTATCCATGCGCTTGCAGTTTCTGGCTCATCGCATCAGATTGCGCCTCGACGTGGGCTGCGGTTAACCACGGCCTGTTATAGCCACTATAATTCGTGGATTCAAGACTCCAACTGCTCCACCCCATATAGGGCTGCTGTCCCAATCCCTTGCTCACCAGTTGTTGTCTGGCTGAAGCGGCATGGAGTGTGGGTTGCTGGTGAAGCGTTATAATGGTGAAATAGAGTGTTGTAAAGAAGAATGCACACAGCACAACGCGGAGTGCGCCAATCAACGGCCTCTGTCTAGACATCATGTATTCCTTCTTTGGATCATCCGATCATAACAACAACGTTTCATACTTACTCAGTCTTTTCTTTCACTGACTGTAAAGCCCACTGCTTCAACGCAGCAGGTGAGGTTATCTGTATGTACGCACCTACTAATCACATCTTTGACCTCCATCCCTTTCTTCTACTGCTACTCCGCCCTTCATAGCATCTTACGTAGTCCTGGGTCGGTCAACGTTTACTCCCCTCCTTTCTGCTTACAAGCGAGTTGTTCTAAAAATTGCGAGTACACTAGGGTGTCGTTGCGGATCGAGCAATGGAGATTATATAACTAACTTTAATCATCGAATAAAGTTAGTATAACGAAGAATTTGGTAAAAAGTCAATGGTACGCACAAAAATCCCTTTTTAGCACTGTTTTCCTTGACAACATGGGAAAGCCTTAGGTATCATATATTTAATCATTAAACAAACTTAGTAGCTCCGGTGGAAATAGATGCAGAATAGAACCGTTCCAGCTGACCGCAAATTAATGCGTCATATGAATCAGAGTAGCTTGTTAAATCTTGTACGAGCACAAGCACCAATCTCACGGCCTCAACTCGCACAACTTTCGGGGCTGAGTCTCGCAACGGTGATAGGGATTACCAACGAACTGATCGAGCACAACCTGGTACTAGAAAGTGGGATTGCAGAGTCTACAGGAGGAAGAAAAGCGAGTTTATTGGAGATTCGTCATGATGGTGGTTTTGCTATTGGACTAAAACTGACAGAGTATGAAACAACGGGGGTTGTGCTGAATTTGAACGGCGATATCGTCTACTCAGAGCAACAGAAGGTCCTTCTCAGCAATAATAGCCAGTATGCTACAGAACTTCTGGCAACGATGGTCCAGGATCTGATCAAGCATAGCGAAATTGCTCAACAGAAGATTATTGGGGTTGGCTGCGGATTGTCTGGCTATGTCGATGTCGGTCGGGGACGAAGTATTGACTCGCCAATTCTTGGATGGCAGGATGTTGAAATCAGTACTCCGTTACAAGCACGCCTCAATATTCCAGTCTTTCTTGATAATGATGTCAATTGCCTCACGATTTACGAAATGCTTTTTGGGCAGGGGCGGCCTTATAACCATTTTTTGACGGTCGCCATTGGTCGAGGAGTAGGTCTAGGTATCGTCATTCATGGTGATTTGTATCGAGGAGCCTCTGGAGGCGCAGGAGAGTTCGGACACACTCCTATTATCGCGGAAGGACGGCTCTGTGAGTGTGGCAAGCGAGGATGCCTTGAGGCATACGTCTGTGAGTCTGGCATTGTCCAAAACTACCTTGAACACTTGCATACCAGCACCTATCAGTTAGATCTATACCACTTAGACAGGAGAAAGCAGGCAACAGATATGACTGCCATGGAGGTGCTAGAAAAGGCAAGGCATGGAGATGAAGCAGCTCTTGTTGCTTTTCGTCGCGCGGGAACTCTGCTTGGCATGGGTCTTGCCAACCTTGTGAACCTGTTGAACCCCGAAGGTATTCTCTTAACCAGTTATGACTCTATTCTTGGTGCTGGCGATCTTTTCTTTGGTCCGATGAAAGTTGCGATGCAGCAATATACGTTTTCACGCCTTGCCGCACACATGCAGTTTATCGTGGAGCCACTTGGGTATGAGAATTGGGCACGTGGGGCAGGCAGCTTAGCCCTCCGTCAACTTTTCTTGCTTCCCACTAAAGCATAGGAGAGGCATAGGACTCAATCGTCCCTTTTGAAAGATAGTGAAGGGAATTTGCTCTGATTCGTGTCCCTATACAGTGTACGCAAGCACTTCTTTCAAAATATGGTTTCTCGTGAAACGTGTGTAATCATTGCTTCTTCGTTCATAGGTAGTACATCTGCAAGATTTGGAAGTGGTGTAGTAACCAACAAAGAAAAGGAAAAAGAATTACGTGGCTATCAAAATTGCGATGATTGGAGCAGGCTCAATTGGTTTTACGCGTACACTCATGCGTGACATCGTGGCGGTGCCTGAATTAGCGGACACAACATTTGCTTTCACGGATATTTCCGAGCAGAATCTCGCTATGGTTGCGCAGCTTTGCCGACGTGAAATAGTTGCAAACAAGCTTCCAGCGAAAATAGAAACTACCACAGACCGGCGTGCCGCCATCGCAGAGAGTAACTATGTGATCAACACGATCCGTCAAGGTGGATTGACAGCATTTCAGACGGACATCGACATTCCTCTAAAGTATGGAGTCGATCAGTGCGTGGGAGACACATTGTGTGCAGGCGGCCTTATGTATGCGCAGCGGACCATTCCCGTAGTGCTTGATTTTTGTAAAGATATTCGTGAAGTAGCGAAGCCTGATGCGCTCTTTCTCAACTATTCAAATCCAATGGCGATGAATACCTGGGCCTGCAACACATATGGGGGGGTCCAGACCATTGGTCTCTGTCATGGCGTACAGGGGGCACACTGGCAAATCACTCATTGTATTGAAAGGTGGGCGAAGCGCGAAGGGCTGTTGGCACCCGATGAACAGCTGCATCGTCGAGACGTTGATGTGATCGCGGCTGGGATCAACCATCAGACGTGGTTCATCAAAGTAGAATGGCGTGGCATCAATATGCTGCCTTCTCTGCTAGAACTATTTGAGCAGCATCCCGAATATTCGCACACAGAGAAAGTCCGCATCGACGTTCTGCGCCGCTTTGGTTACTATAGTACTGAGTCCAACGGGCATCTGAGCGAATACTTGCCGTGGTATCGCAAACGGGTCAACGAGATCGAGCAGTGGATTGACCTCTCCAGTTGGATTCATGGAGAGACGGGAGGCTATCTTCGTGTATGCACTGAAGGCCGCAACTGGTTCGAGACCGACTTCCCCAACTGGCTCACCGAGGACCCACACGAGATATCTGTGGACACACGTAGCGAAGAGCATGGCTCGTACATCATTGAGGCTTTGGAAACTGGACGTATTTACCGAGGACATTTCAATGTGGTTAATCGCAACCATATTCCCAATTTGCCCAACGGATGTGTGGTTGAGGTCCCTGGCTACGTTGACCGCACGGGCATCAACGTACCCGTTGTTGGCAACCTGCCACTAGCGTGTAGTGCTACTTGCTCTGCAAGTATTCACGTTCAGGAGATGGGAATGGAGGCCGCGGTGCATGGCAACGTCATGTTGTTAAAACAAGCGATGCTACATGATCCATTGGTGGGTGCTGTCTGTAATCCAGAGGAGGTGTGGCAGATGACTGATGAGTTATTGGTCGCGCAGGCACAATGGCTGCCACAATATGGTTCCGAAATTCAGTCAGCTCGGCAACGTTTGGAAAACGCCAAGCGCAACGGTACACGGGTAAAGACAGTGCGGACCGAAGGTGCTGCACGTCTACACACGAAAACAGTTGAAGAGATGCAGAAAAACTCTGAAGAAGCTCGCGCTAACGCAGTTGCGTCTGACAAGGGGAAGATGACAAAAGTAATATAAAACGAGCAGCTCACTATAGGGCACCGACTATTATAAGGATAGACATATACGTGCAGGGTATTGTCAACTTGTTCATAAGAACGAAGTTTATGGTTGATTGAATAGCGAAGAAAGAAGCTGGAAGGCAATGAGAGAGTGGGGAAAGGTGTGGTTAAGTGACCTGTTTTACCCCAGTCACCTCACTCCACACCTGGAATCGACTCTGTAACGTGGTACGATACTCCTGGGCTTTCATCCGATGTCTTCGTAGCTTGAAATGCCCATAGATCGGACTGAAGGAGGAAAGAAGAACGCTCTGCATGACCTGCTAACTTGAACCTCCGTATTTTCTTCTCTCGCAGTTGTGTGGGTTGATGCGAGTTTTCCGCTCGAATACTCTCGCCGCTTGTGCTGCCGATGTTCAACGCTGGCCAGAATTTCTCGTTTCGCTGCGCCATAACTGGCCAGTTTGTCGGTGAGATGACGCGAGGAACATATTTCAATCCTTTGAGGAGCTGGTGAAAGAATTTCTTTGCGGCTTGTTTGTGACGTCGTCTCTGCATCAGGATATCCAGCACGTTGCCCTACTGATTGACCGCTCGCCACAGCAAGTACTTCTTTCCTCTGATCGTCAAAACGAGCTCGTCTAAGTGCCATTTGCCGCCACAAGGAGGACGACGGTGCCGCAATTGGCCCTTGAGTATGAATGGACCGGAAGACGGTTCTGACGCAAAGTGATACTGTTGGCGAACCTTCCTAAAATGACATGATGAGAAAGAACTTTTCTCCATCAAGATATTGCTATTTCGTTGAGGGAGAAGAAAGCCATGTCACTGAAACCAGAACCTATTGGACCCATTCCACCAGAAACTATTCGTGTTGCCAAAGCAGCCTGTCCGAAAGGCACTACGTTTATTCACATGCGCGATGAACTCGGTGTCCTCTTTCAAGATGAGATGTTTCTCGCTTTGTTTCCTAAAGATGGTCAACCTGCTCTCGCACCTTGGAGATTGGCACTCGTAACGCTTATGCAATTTGCCGAAGGACTTTCCGACCGTCAAGCTGCCGATGCAGTACGCACTCATTTGGATTGGAAGTATGCGTTGGGGCTGGAGCTAGAGGACGATGGCTTCGATTTTTCTGTTCTGTGTGAGTTTCGAGCACGACTCCTCAAAGGGAACGCGGAGTACACGCTCTTTGAGACCTTATTTGACGAATTGAAGCAACGGGGTCTGCTCAAAGCAGGAGGGCGACAACGCACCGATGCCACGCATGTGCTTGCGGCAGTACGTGTAGTCAATCGCGTTGTGAGTGTTGGTGAAACCTTGCGTGCAGCACTTAATAGCGTGGCTGAGGTTGCACCTTCATGGTTGAGGTCCTTTGCCCCCGACGAATGGTATGAGCACTATACCCATCGCATTGAAGAGTACCGATTGCCCAAAGGGAAAGAGAAACGTCTCGCTCTCGTTGAAATGATTGGTAGAGACGGGAGTGAGCTTCTTGATGCCATTTTTACGACTTCAGAGGTGAATTGGTTACGCCATATTCCAACAGTAGAGACCCTGCGGCACGTCTGGGTGCAACAGTTTGAGCGAGTCGAGGACCAGCTCCATTTCCGCTCGGATGAGAATATTCCCCCCTCGGCAAAGCTGATCTGCTCGCCCTATGATGTAGAAGCGACCTATGGACGGAAACAAACGACATCATGGGCAGGATACACGCGTGCATTTGACCGAGAGTTGTGATGACGATGCTCCTCATTTGATAACGCATGTGGAGACAAGTCGGGCTGGCAATGGAGATGTCGATATCACGCCCATGATCCATCACGCCTTACAAGAGAAGAACCTCTTGCCCAAAGAGCATCTCACTGATACCAATTATGCTGAGGCGAAGCAATTCATTGAGAGCAGTCAGCACTATGGGATTGATTTAATTGCACCAACGCGAGCCGATCACAAGTGGCAAGCAAAAGAGGAGCAAGGGTTCGATGCGGGAAGTTTTCAGTTTGACTGGGAGGCACAAAAAGCTACCTGTCCAGATGGGCGAGAAAGTTCGAGTTGGACACCTGCTGTTGATCGTCGGGACAATCAGGTGATCAAGATGAAGTTTTCAGTCAAAGAGTGCAAACTTTGCCCTCTGAAAGCTCCTTGCACAACCGCACCACGTCGCGCGATTTCCATTCGGACACAAGAGCATCATCAGGCCCTACAAGCCGTGAGAACACGCCAAAAAGAGACAGAATTCTGGAAAATCTATCAAATCAGATCTGGTATTGAAGGAACTATTTCGCAAGGAGTGCGAGCCTTTGGTCTCCGTCGAAGCAGGTACCGTGGAATGCAGAAAACGCATCTTCAGCACTTGGTCATTGCGACGGCTATCAATGTGGTACGCTTTCTCGCATGGTCACAAGGAGAACCACGTGCTACAACGCGCCTGTCAAAATTTGCCGCTTTAATTGCATAGGTTCAAGGGTTCGCCAACAGTATCAGAGTGCTGGTGAGCCAATTAATATTTGGGTTTATGCCAATACTTGCGGAAGTGTGAAAGGTGGAACGCTCCTATGCGATTTCTTGGTTAACCAAGAATTTAAACTCTTTTGGATAAAATCCATTGCATTTTGTTTATATTGAATTCCTCATTGCTAACACACATGAAGAGGTTTTGTTCTGATAATAAGCAAACATCTAAAATTCATGAAGTGTCAAACTTTATTGTCTCTAAAGGAAGAGTTAATATCTAGTGTGAGGATATGGAGGAGCAAAAGATAGAGTTTAAAGCAAGAATTTAAGGTTTGACACTTCATGAATTTTGAGCATAAATCATATTCATGAAGTGTCAAACTATATTGATTGACCACAAAATATATTTCATACTAAATCGCATCCTAATGGTAATCAACCGCCACGAGGACGCGATAGTTCAAATCGACAAATTCATAGAGGTAGATTGGCCTCTACTCCGTTGTCTCTTCGCTTTTTAACAACACAACTTCATCGCCAATATGTAACGTGGCATCCCAGGTCACGTCGATAGCACCCTTCACACTTTGATGTGCAGGACAGCCTTCGGGGTGAAATCTAAGTGCGCGCTCGGTAGTTTCACGGTTTTCCAAGGAGATGGTGAGGTCATAATGAACGATAATCGCCTCGATACGGATAGTTTTCCCTATCCCAACGATACGTCCATCAACGGTCGCAGTATATGCTTGTCGGTCAAAACGAACTTTGCGCCCTGACAGGGCACTGGCAAGAGTGCCGTACATTCAGCCAGCAACGGCGGCGACGATGTGGTCGAGCGTCGAAGCTATTGCTGGTCCCTCTTTTGCTCCGTAATATTCACGCAACTTTCCTTGAACGCCATAGATAACGGGTTCTGCTACCTCACCTAAGTAGGCATTTCGATAGCCATCTTTGTAGACGAGACGTGTATGAGAAATGTACTCAAACGGTTCTGCCATGAGAGAGTCTCCTTTCGAGAAACACAAAGAACTCTGCTATAGCATACCATATTGCGTTTCACGCAGAAGCATCAGAAAGCATCAGAAAGTAGTATAATAAAACAAGAATTATCTTGGTAAAGTTAAATACGGTAACTCTTTCTTTGGAGCACTTGCGGCAAATGAGACAGACTAAACATACTATTTTTCTGAATATACTTTTCCTATTAGAGCCTGTTTGGGAATAGAATTAGGCACTCCGACCCAGGCGGGCAACGAGCAGCCAAATCATGGCCACCTGGATGAGCGTTTCGCTGGTCTGGACCTTCCGCTCATAGTCTTTGCTCAAGCGGCGAGAACGAGAGAGCCAGCCCAACGTGCGCTCAACCACCTATCGGCGTGGTTGAATGCTGAAGCCGCGCACGCCAGGGTCGCGTTCTACCACTTCGAGTTCCCACTCGCCCTCGGCTTTGCACCGGTCAGCCAACGCCTGCCCTCGGTAAGCTCCATCCACCCAGATTTTCTTGAGCCGAGGGACCAAAGGAGCAAGCCCAGCGAGGAGGCGGCGAGCGCCGAGCGTGTCATGTATATCCGCAGGCGTCACATAGACGGAGAGTGGCAAGCCTAGTGTGTCCACCAACAGGTGCCGTTTGCGCCCTTTGACATGCTTGTGCGTGTCGAACCCGGAGATGCTGGCTGACTCCTCGACGGTCTTGACGCTTTGAGAGTCCATGATTGCTGCACTGGGTTCCGGGTTCTTGCCCACTCGCTCGCGTTCTGCTGTGCGAAGAGCCGTGAAGAGTCGATACCAACTTCCCTTGAGGCGCCACCGTCGAAAGTGATAAAAAACTGCTTGCCAGGGCGGAAAACTCGACGGGAGATAGCGCCAGGAACAGCCGGTCTTCAAGACGTAAAAGATGGCATTACAAATGACTCACTGCGAGTGGGTTCGTGGTCTGCCGCGTGAGGGTTCGCAGGGGAGATACCGTTGCAGGCACTCCCACTCTTCATCCGAAAGGTCGCTTGGATAGGTGATATTCATCCTCATAGTGTATCAGATTGTGCCCTTCGCTGCTTTCCCAAACAGGCTCTCAAGAGCTATCAGCAGGAACAGATGGAACGTGGAGCCATACCGATGTTACTCAAACGACCAACGCTCCCATCGCTGCAAACGACATCCTCGTTGGCTTTGAATGGTCCTCGGCCTTCGCCAAACAAATTGTCTATCTGGACACGGCAGAAAATCCGCATCTGCATGAACTTATGCTGGCACATGGAAGCGCATGGAAGCATACAGATATCACCACACTTACAGGAGCAAGTGACTTGGTATAAATAAACAATGTAGCTACCGTTTTGCTGGTCAATCCCTGACTGAGAATTTAGTGAGGGATTAACCAGCAAGACGGTAGCTACATTTTCACTAGACCTTTTTCCAAATCCCGAATACGTAACGCGGCCTCATCACGTGTCATCCTTCCAGCCAATAATTCGTCTAACACATTCTCAATAGTCACAGATGACTCAACCGCTGGCGTACTCTCAGAGGTAGGGACAGTAGTAGTACCTCTACGCGTAAAGCTACTAACCAGCCGCTCACGGTTAGCAATCGTTAAGTAAAGCACACTAACAATACCACCGACAAGAAAAGCTGCCAATCCTCCATGCGTAACCTGTACCCAATTTGAAATTGGAGAGCCAAAGAGCGATGTTGCCCATGCATAGAGCGCAACCGCTCCCCCAATAGCACCTGCGAGCACACCCACACCCAACACAGCTAACACAAATCCGCGTCGCGCTCCCGCAAACACGGTCGGTTCCACACTATTGCGTCTCCATAGATAAAGATCAAGCGGTATATAGCTAAGTCCAACAATAACAGCCGCAATAGTTGACACCCACGTTTGAAGCTCCGGTGATGCACCATTCAAAGCACGAAGCCCATTGTAGAGTAGAAAAGCGATTGTGGACCAGAACAATAATGCGCTAAGAATAGCAGTGATTGATATCTCCGTTGCTAACAGGACGTTTCGTTCGATAAAACTTCGTTTCGCAGCCATCGTAAGCCAAAGATGATAGACACCAACAATGAGCACGCCGAGCAGAATAAATGTCGCAAAATCATATTGTGAGTTCGGCCCAACAACATCTTTTAACGAAAAAGGAAGCTTGAACACGGGTAACAGTAATAACAGAACCCCACGATATAGCCCTATCAACAGAATAACAACACCGACAGCACCACTTGCAAAATGCAGAACGAAACGTAGCAGCCTTGCCCCGTCATTGCGCGTCAACCATCCATAGGCTAGCCAGCAAAGCACAAACCAGAGTAACGTCAAAAAAGCAAAGAATATGTTAGAATGCTGACAATATGTAGCAGTCGTACAATATTCTCCTATACCCCTGCCATCAAAGAAGATACCGTCAATCAATGCATTAAAGTTGTTTTGCCAAGCAATCACGAGAAAAATCAAAAACAATACTTGTATGCCATATATATGCAGGCGTTGAAATGCTAATGCACTACCCGATGTAACCTGTGTGCGTTGGCGTTCTAGCTCAAGCACACCAGCAAAAGCCAAAGTCGCAATAGCAAACGCAACATTACTCGCCCCAATATATTGCCCGCCGGATACAAGTTGTCCAAGTACGACAAAACCAAAGAATGGCACGCCAACCGCGATACTTATTGCCTCTGTAATATTGAGAAAAAATGCTCGTATGGCACTGGCACCAGCAGTAGGCTCACTCTTGATATCACGCCAGATAAGCCAGTAGTGCAATCCTCCAAGGAGACCAGCAATAATCCATGCTATAAATGCAAAGACAAGTGCTTGTACCACCTGTGCCTGACTTGGTAGCGTTCCATAAGAGGTATGAAAGAGTGGAACAAAGGATAAGACCGTTCCTAACAACTGACCAAGAGCGATTGTAGCAAAGACGAGCAATGCAATAAAGACTGTATAGAGGTAAAAACGATAAAGATTGCGGACCATAAGAGCCTCCCCAAAAGAGAAATGAGTCATATGACATCACCTGTATAGACAGTATATTCCCATCTATACTAGTGCTTACGTGTCATATGACCCATTTATAACACTTTTGTGCTATAAGAATTACGAGAGGTTTCGCTTATCCTCCACACGGCGCAACTTCCCACCTTCGCTTCTCGGTACTGTTCCAGGTGGGACAAGTGTTACCATGAGACCAAGGCCCAATGTATCTCTAATCAGGCTCTCGATCTTGTTACGTAGTGCATGCATAGCATGGTCCGCTGCAATCACGTCGTCAGCAATCACATCCTGTGCCACATGTCGAAACACCTCATCAGTCAATTCTACCTTGACTTCAACCTCATCCAAAGTACTCTCCCGCGTCACCACAAGCTGATAGTGTGGCGTCACCTCAGGAATACCCTTTAGTATCTCCTCCACCTGCGTTGGATAAAGATTGACTCCACGCACAATCAACATATCATCGGCTCGTCCACGAATCGGTCCCATTCGCACATGTGTCCGACCACAGGGACACGCTTCATGCGAAAGATACGTAATATCACCAGTCCAATAACGTAGCAGGGGCATCGCTTCTCGTGTCAAGTGCGTGAAAACCAGGACACCCTCTTTCCCATCTGGCAAAGGCTCGCCAGTTTCAGGGTTCACCACCTCTGGATAAAAATGATCTTCCCACACATGGCTACCAGCACGAGCCTCGATACATTCTTGTGAAACGCCTGGACCGATAACCTCGCTTAGCCCATAAATATTTGTCGCTGCGATACCAAGACTGGCCTCTACAGCGTCCCGTATCGTCTCAGTCCACGGTTCCGCACCAAGCAAACCTACCTTGAGACTAATTTCCTCTGGTGATATGCCTCGTTTCTTGAACTCCTCACCAAGCGTCTGTGCATACGACGGCGTACAACAAATCACCTCCGGCTTGAAGTCTAGGATAAGCGTTATCTGCCGTTGTGTCGCGCCGCCCGATACAGGCACAACAGTCATACCAAGACGCTCTCCACCGTAATGAATGCCAAGCCCGCCCGTAAACAATCCATATCCGTAGGCATTATGCAATATCATCCCCGGTTTAGCACCAGCAGCGGCCAGTGAACGCGCATTGACCTCGGCAAACACGTCAACATCATTTGAGGTATAGCACACAACCGTTGGCTTCCCCGTTGTACCGCTGCTCGCATGAATTCGCATCAAGTTTTCACGCGGCACCGCTAGCAATCCAAAGGGATAATAGTCGCGTAGCACCTGCTTTTTTGTGAAAGGCAATTTGTGCAGGTCCTCAATCGAGCGAATAGCGTTGGGTGTAACGCCTGCTCGGTCAAGCGTCTCACGGTAATAAGGCACTTGATGATACACATAGTCTACCGTGTTGTGCAAACGCTTGCTTTGCAATGCTCGCAGCGACTCACGCGGCATTGTCTCAATTTCTTTGTTAAACATTCGAGTACCGCTTCATAAGGTCTTCACGCACGGGACTAAACACCTCAAGCAACTCACTTTGGGCAATTGCCTTAGCAGAGTGTATTACGTCGCCAGGAATGACAACAGCATCCCCGGCCTTGATCGTTTTCTGCTCATCACCTATCGTGAACTCCATCTCACCATGTAGCACAACAGAGATTTGTTCGTGCGGATGTGCATGTGCCGTTGCGATGGCTCCTTGCTCTAACACAACACGCATCACCATTACCTGTCTACCTGCAAAAATTTGTGCGTCAATGCCTGGGAAGAGTTCCATCTTTTTTTCGTCAAACAGATGTGTTGTTTGCATGTTTCCCTCATTTCTTTGCAAAATAGTGAAATCACCTTACACCGCTTTGAACTGCTCAAATGGTTGATGGCAGTCATTGCAGTAGCTAATAGCGCGACATGCGGTTGGTCCAAACAGATTGTCTAACTGTGTATTCGTGGAGTGACAAAGTGGACACTCAGCACTCACCGCCTGTTGCTTCCTGGATAACACAAGTAAACTCCGCCGTGGTGGTGGTGCTACGGCTGCCGCACGTAACATGGCGCGCCCTGCCTCTGTAATCCGTTCCGTTGTCCACACCTCGCTATACACAATCTTGACCTCAATTGTACCAAATTCGGCGAGTTGTTGTTTAATCTCCAAGCGCATCATATCTAGCGCGGGACAACCCACAAATGTCGGCATCAGTTCAACCAATACCTTCTCATCGTTCACCTCAACCTTGCGTACAATGCCCAGGTCAACAAGATTGATCGTTGGCATCTCAGGGTCGGGTATCTCTCGTAGTATATCCCAAATGCGCTGCTCTGTCGCTCCTATGTGTATCATGGCTTACCACGCACCTTCTGGCGCAATGCGCCGAACCGAGGTCATCTCTTCATACAGTTCGTCCCAATCCTCACCATGCTCTCCCTCACGCCCCCCATAAATCGGCTCTACCCAGAAACGCCATTGCGTCCCTACCTTCCCACCTGGGAACGAGATATCGTATTGCTCGAAAAACGGATAGATTTGCTCAAACCATGCCTCTTGTAAGGCCGATGTTTTCTTGGAGAGAATACCCTCAGCCACAAGTATATCTTCACCTGGAGCCTCTTCAAACAAACCTAACATATCGGGCCATAAAGCCTCTAACGCTGCCTCAAGATAGCCACGTGACTCTTTAGAAGAGGACGCTAGTGTTTTCCACCATGTTTCACCATGCCAAAAATGATAACGTTCTTCCCTTGCGACCTTCTCCATCGCATTCGCTAACGGTATGTAGCTTGAGGTCAAGAGTGTTTCTACTCGTAAATTGTCAAAAATGTCATACAAGAAACGCCGTACAATTGCTTTCGCCCATTCAACTTTACCAGTATGCTGCCCCTCAGGGTCATACATAATAGTAAAGCGTTTTTCAAGCAACCGGGCATGATAATACTGGTCTTTGTTTCGCAAGTAGGCCAGATGATCGGCATCACCGTCGGTCAGCTCTGCGGCTAATGAATAGAGTAAACGAGCATGCCCAATTTCATCTTGTGCGAGCGAGCTGAACGCTACATCTTCCTCGACAATTGGCGCAATACCTGTCCATTCCGCATCGCGTGAACCAAGCACAAGTTCGTCATCGGCAAACGTCAATAGATAGCGTTCCAATGCATGTTGAATTTCAGGCTTCATCTTCACCCTTTTCACGTAGAATACGTCGTTTCTCAACCGTGACACGATATGCCTCACCAGTACGATACGTTCGCTCTATCGGAGGACGCAAAAAATCTGGGTCAGTCACCTCGACCACTGCATCTCGTGGCACAACCCATAAGCGTATCGCCTCCGCACGGCGACTAAAACTCTCACGCGCATAGTGAATGGCAAGTTCAGCAGAGGGTGCCTCAACACTTCCCTCATGCTGCAAAAATCCCGCGCTCTTCTCTTGACGGAATACCTCGTAGATAGCCATTCGGCCCTCCTAGCCTAAGCAACGCGAGATTTATTTCCCATTACCGCTTGTCGCACCCACGCACTCTCATCATATGAAAGTTGGCGGAAACCAAGACGCTGCTTCGATGCTGGTCCGTGTCCAGTCACAACGGAGGCAAGTTTGTTCCAATCAGGCATCGTGTATTCCCAGGTTTTTGTGCTCTCGTCAAAACGTAAGTTGGGATCGGGAATAGTAATGCCAAGTTCGCGGATTTGCTTCACGTAGCGACTCAACCATGCCTGGCGCAGTGCCTCGTTCGTCTTCTCTTTCACACCCCACATAATCGCGTCATCCTGCTCTGCTGGCGTAGGGGGTCCAAAAAACATCAGCGTTGGCTCCCACCAATTGTTCGCCGCCTCTTGCAGCATCGCACGTTGCTCTTTCGTTCCCATCGCTAAGGTCAGCACAATATCCTCACCATGTTTCAGATGAAACGCCTCTTCCCAACAAATCTTGATCATAGTACGGCTATAGGGCGCGTAACTTCCATGACGCACATTTGACTGTGCAAAAAGACTGGCAGAATCAATCCACCACACAAACAACCCCATGTCAGCCCATGTTGGCATCTGATAATGAAAGACATTATGAAATTTACTCTTACCACTGAATAGGTCTTGCATCACCTGCTCACGCGGCCTACCCAGGTCTTCCACCAGACGTAGCAGCAATTGAGCATGCCCCACCTCATCTTGCACTTTAGAAGTCACAGCAAGCTTACGGTGTAAACTGGGCGCACGTAGTATCCAGCTTCGCTCTGGTAACGCGCCCATCAACTCCGACATTGCATGCCGCTCAATAAACTTCGAGACCAACGCACGATATGCATCAGGCATCCAATCGTGTACTTCGACCTTATGACCATTCTGAATCGACTGTTTGAACTCCGCGACCTGATCTTCATATGTCATGATTGTCATGCTTGCCCTCCTTGTAAAGTTCGCATAATAAACACTGTATACTGATCGGCAAGTTGCTCTATAGACATCGGTCCATCTGGACGAAACCATTGGTAGGTCCAGTTCAAAGCAGATAACACAAAAATTGAGGCTAACGCTGCATCCTCAACATGAAACACACCTTGCCGTATCCCTTCCTCGATCACACGTCGGAAAGAGGCTTCGTAAATATTGCGTTGCTCCATAATACGTACACGACGTGACGCATCCAAAAACTTCCATTCTTGGAAGAAGACCGTCGCATCATGTAGCTTGTGTGCAACAACTCCAAGATGCCCCCGTACAAGCTGCTCCATCTGCTCTTGTATCGGAATATCTTGCGACACTGCACTCGCGCTCGCTAAAAACTCACTTGCCCCACGACTCACAATCTCCCACAACATATCCTCTTTCGACGCAATATGTGAGTAAAGACTTGCACCCTGCAAATCTAGCGACTTTGCAAGATCGCGCATACTTGTTCCATGATAGCCGCGCTCACTAAAAAGATCGCCGGCAACGGTAATAATGTCATCCTTCGTGTGCATCCTTGACTTCTCCCATTTACGAACGAACGTTAGCTAGTTACATAGTAAGAGTACCCAATAAAATATTATTCGTCAAGAGGCTAGGTAGCAATAAATTTCATCTCTTTTTCGGGGAGCCGAATCGCTTTAAGCCTGAGCACTGGCTAACTCTAGTCCGTTCGCTATACGAATACCTGCCTTTTAGTGCAGGACATTATAGTATATCCAGAGCATGCACCACTTGTGAACCATCTTGATAGCGACGTGCTGGCACCTTTTCCAAGCAACGCAAAATAATCACCTCGAGAGAGTGAGGAATGCTTGGATTGAACTGGCTAGGAGGAATGGGAGCGTTATGAATGTGCTGCATTGCAACAGCCGCTGGCGTATCACCGTCAAACGGCGTAAGTCCTGTCAGTATCTCATACATCACAACGCCAAGTGAATACACATCACTAGCAGAAGTAACCATTTCGCCTTCTAGCTGCTCTGGTGCTTGATAAATCGGCGTCCATGTCGTACCTAAGAAGGCAGTAAGCTTCACCTGCCCATCATGACCTATCAGCACATGTCTTGTATTGATACTCCCATGCACAGTACCACCAAGATGAGCAACACCCAGTCCAAGTGCAACACCATGTGCAATGATGACAGCCTGATTAACAGTAAGTATCCTGCGAGACCGAAAATAGCGGTGTAAGTCAGTACCCTCTACCAACTCCATAATCATATAGTACTTGCCATCAATCTGCCCATAATCGTAAACCTGTACAATACTGGAGTGATGTAAGTCTGATGTCACTTTCGCTTGATGTTGAAAGCGTGTCAAGATTTCGGAACTAGAACTGTAAACTTTACGTAGCACTTTGATAGCAACATCGCGCTTCATATGTATATCTCGACCACGATAAATTATAGACACGTCGCCGCGAGCTATCGGTACTTGTAACTCATATCTATCACCTAGAAATGGACGATCATCTTCACTCATTTTTCACGCGCCTCCAACAGAGGTTAACATTCTTGTACAGTACAACATATTGTAAGCATCCTGATCTCACATTTGGAAAGCTACGATAGGATATCCTACTAAAAACACGATTATTTCCGCGTCTCATTCGTCTACTTAAAAGGACAGACAATGAAGTCATAGCAATTCTCAAAGGACTCTAAGTATGTATAATATGTACCATATACCCATTCATCTCTATACGTTCGCCTTTCTTTTTTCACCGCTATCTAATAATTTGCTTATCGTACTAGGCGGCATATTCGCGTTCTTGCTCACCTACGCCCTGACGTTTGGCGTCATCTTTGTCTGTCGTAAACTAGGCTTTTTCGATGCCCTTGAAGAGCGCAAAATTCATAAAAAACCTGTGCCGCGTCTCGGTGGTCTCGCTATCTTTCTGGCCTTTCTCATTGCATCACTGCTCTTTTATGCGCCATCGCTGACACTTGACCATGCACAAACAGAAACAATTTTCGGTCATGTATACCCTAAAGAATTGGTCGTATATGTCCTTTTTCTGCTTGCCTCAACACTTATCGTTGCAGTTCACGCCTACGATGATATACGTGGTCTCAAACCACTACCCAAACTCATCGCACAGACATGCTCCGTAGTTCTGCTCTTGGGTCCCGGCTTGCATACCTTTCATGGCGTCCTCTTCTTTGGCGTCAATAATCCCTTCGTGCATGGTATAACCATGCACAATTCGGCGTTACCCTGGTATCAACAACCGGAACTTACGCTGTTTATCAACCATCCCGACGTATCCCTCCTCGCCATTCCCGCCGTCCTCTTCACCTGGTTCTGGATTGTCGGCATGATGAACACCATCAACTTCATTGATGGCCTCGATGGATTAGCTGCCGGTATCGTCGCTATCACTGGACTATTTATCACCATCATTAGCTGGACACTAGGACAGAACAGCATCGCTATCCTCGCAGCTATTTTCACTGGCGCGGTTGCTGGTTTCATCCCACACAACTGGAATCCCGCCAAAATTATTATGGGTGATACTGGCTCACAATTTCTCGGCATCGCCCTTGCCGTCCTCGCGGTAATGGGTGGCGCGAAGTTTGCCCTGATTCTCATGATCCTGGGTATCCCCATCCTTGATATCGCCTGGGTCATGGTCAATAGAATGAAGCGCGGTCAGCACCCTATGAAATTTGACATTCTACATCTGCACTACCGTCAGACCCACCTTCACTATCGCTTACTCTTTGGTGGACTCAACGCACGGCAGATTTGCTATATCCTCTATAGCGTAACATTCGCCTTTGGTCTGCTCGCCCTCAAACTATCGCATCTCTACAAACTAGTCGGCTTTGGACTCGTCGGCATCACCATGATGGCACTCCTGCTATGGAGTACTCAACTGCAGAAAAAGCAAGCAGCATTCGGGAAATAACCTAAATGAATGTGATGCCATAACACAAAAAACACGCTACGGGAAATATATTTCCCGTAGCGTGTTTTTTGTTAACGAATATTTACAGATGTAACGCTTCCACCGCCTCCAATACTTCACTCGCATGGTCATCCGGTTTAACCTTGTGCCAAATTTTACGCACAACTCCATTTTTGTCTATCAAAAACGTTTCACGGTTCACACCCATGAACGTTTTCCCATACATGCTTTTCTCTTTGTATACATCATACAATTGAGCAACATGAGCTTCAGGGTCTGAAAGCAGTGGAAACGCCAAACCGTATTTCTCCGAGAATTTCTTATGTGATGCAATACTATCTGTACTTACACCTAGCACCACAATTCCACGTTTTTGCATCTCACGGTTCGCGTCACGGAAATTGCATGCCTCTTTTGTGCAGCCAGGGGTGTCATCTTTTGGATAAAAGTATAAAACAATATTCTTACCGCGAAGATCAGAAAGATGAATTTGGTCATTCTTCACAACATCTTGCGGTCCAATCGCTGCAAGTGTAAAATCGGGAGCTTGTTGTGACTCCTTAACCTCTGTATCACTCATAAAAGTACCTCTCTTCAAAGCAATTCTCTTAAATCCGAACGTTGGTCAGTGTACCACATAAAAAAAACCTTCCCACAATAGGGTCGGCTGTCGAGATTTATACGTTCCCTTTAACTTGATAACGCCTTGTTCTTGCTCCATTTGCTGCTGAGGACTTCTAGGTCGATCTTCTCTTTAAAAGCGCGAATATGGCGAGATCATGAAACTCACCTTTCCAGAAGCTCCGTTCGTGTAGAACTCCCTCCTCTTGAAAATTCAGTTTGTGTAAGAGCCGAACCGAAGCAGTATTTTCTGGCATCACCTCTGCTTCAACCCGATGAAGGCCCATGTGCTCGAAGCCAAATTGGATCATCGCTCTCACGGCCTCTGTCATGATTCCCTGACCCCAATAGGGCCTAGCAAGATCATATCCAAGTTCGGCATTGTACCACATGTGATTCCAAGCAACATACCCGCCTGTTCCGATGATGATATCACTATCTTTGAGTGCGATGCCCCAACGAAAGCGTTCTTTTTGTTCAAAGCGGTGTCTTTGCCTTTCAATTAATTGCTCAGCTTGTTCAAGACGAGTAAACATATCCATATCAGAATACTTCATCACGTCTGGATCTGAGAAAATACGGAAAACTGCTTCTGCGTCCTCTCTATAGAGTTCTCGCAACAGCAAACGAGGTGTTTCGATGCGTGGAAACCATTCAAAATTAAAGTGTGTGTCCATGCTTCCCCTCTTTCGTACATGAGCCTCATAGAGCTTGTGAGTCTATGCAGCACGCTCTCGCCACTTACAATGGCTTCGTTGCTTTCAACGAGAACGTCATAGGAATCATGTGCTCTTTGTGAGGATCGTTCATTCTATTGAATCTGTCCTCGCCGACGACCATATCAGGAAAATTTTCCCACGCACAGAAAGGAAACTCGTGAAAGAAATCAATGCGAAGACCTGCTGAAAGAAGCGAGGTAAAAATCTCGCTGAACGTATGGTTCCAGCCATACGTGATGGTGTGTTCCATCTTTGCACTTCTATCCGCATAGGACCCCTCCCCTTTCCTCTATTATCGTGTCGTGTGAGAAGTAAGAGTGAGCAACCTTGAAATCCGAAGAGGTGTCATCAAGGAGCCACATGAAGGGATGGCCTTCGGCAATATAAAAGAAGCCTCCTGGTTTGAGAAAACGGGCGATGATACTTCCCCAGGGTTGCAGATCAGGGAGCCAGCCAATAACTCCATAGGAGGTATAGACAATATCGAATTGTTCAGAGAGTACGTGTGGCAGATCGTAGAGATCGGAGTGGACAAACGTCGCGTCCAGACTTTCTTCTTGAGCGAGCGACTTGGCAAGAGCAATAGCGGTCTCTGAGAAGTCAACACCCGTGACGTTAACTCCCAGGCGTGCCCAGAAGAGGGTATCCAGGCCAAAGTGACATTGCAGATGCAAAAGAGATTTCCCGGTAACATCGCCGACTTCTTCGCGTTCAAGGTCTTTGAGTGTGGACATGCCAGACCTTGAAGCTTTTAAGACCGTAGGTATCCCCGTGAGCGTGAACACCTACCGCTTCATTCCACCAGTCCTGGTTAGCTTTGCTATACATATCCATTCCGTGCATCCTTTCAGTCTTCTGCCTCTTTGTGTAAAGCCTTCTGGACCATCGATGTTCAGAGGATTTCTCACGCTCTGACAAGTTGTACAGTATGTTCCTGAAGGTGGCGATTGGGACCGTTGCATAGATCCAGGACGGTCTTATATCCATCGCCAAAGCAGAGCGCGCCACGAGTCCATTCGTTCTCCTGAATGCCTGCAATGGTCGTCACTAACGCTTGATGAGCAGTATCATAGCGAGAGAGAATCGTCTGGCGTGTCTGACCACGAGCACTCTATTTGCTCATCATGAGATTGGTCGGTGCTGTCAGCCAGTTCAGGAAAGGAGGAAGATTGAGAAACTGCTTTCCCCGTCGAACGTGCTCGATGGCGTCCGGAGTATGAGCTAGTCCATCCACAATATGGGCGATCAGTTCGCGGACCGTCCATTGAGTAGAAGTGCGTTTGTTTTCCCACTCTTCATCCGAAAGCTCCGCTACGAGAGAGTGAAAGTTTACGCGCGTTTCCTCCAAGCGCGCACAGAGGATGGCGCGATCAGGTGCAGCACTCCCTTGCGTTGGAGGCTCAAATGTGTTTCAATGATACACAACCTCTCATCCGAGCAAGAGCGACGCCAACGTGGACAAAAATGCAGCACCACCCGATGGCATCCTAGTATTGATAGGGATTTGGGGTAACACTGTCAGGACCGTGCATGTCACCCCACCTTCTCCAATTTTAGCGGCGAATACTAGCGGTTACGGTGGTTCCTTGGCGTACCGTTGTACCTATATCTGGAGAAAGGCTAAGCAAGTCTCCCTCGTGCTGATCTATATCGTCCTGGGTGCTTCCAGGAGGGAAAGGAACCGACACATAATTGACGAGAAGGCCGAGTTCAGCAGATGAGGGACAATGCACTCCATTGAGATCCCCTCCTCTTCCGATGGTTTCCGCATCACCCCAGCAGCCTGGAATAGTCACGAAAGTCGGCGCAGGTGGTGGTAGGGGAACGCCTTTAAGACGCTGAGGGAGGGAGAGCGGCAATGGCGTTGTCGTAACAGGCATCTTCGCACTTGCGGGATTATTGATTGCGAACGATGCGGCGGCAGCGATAGTATCTAAGTCATTGCCCAGGTCGTTGCGCCACTGGGTTAAAGGATACTTTGTAGTATCAGTTGCATCTATGAACTGAGCACTGTTATTTACGATGTAGTCTATATCATTAATAATCACTAAATCCAAACCACGAAGTCGCGCGCATTCTGCGAGCACATCTTTTTGTAGCTGCAGGTCAGCAAAGGTAGGGGGGTTGGGAAGTGGGAGCACGGAGTAGTCATCCAGAAGTGCCAGATACGGTACTCCATGCCCCTGAAGTTCACGCGGGAAACCTGTTGCTCTTGCAATCATAGTATCGACAGCTGTCGGAACTAGAATAGAGGAATCACCACCTTCATAGTAGCATTGCACGTGAGTATTGTGGTTAGCGATGGTTTTACTGAAATCACTCTGGACCGAACCTGAACCACTAATGGTTGCATAACTACCCGAAACATCTACCTGTACTTTTTCTTTGTCGGTCTCATTTTCTGTAGCAATCTCGATCACACCAAAGAATTGCCCTCCCGTTTGTAATCCGCGCACGAACTTATCCCCATACTGTTCTTGAAACTGAGCAGTTTTTCCGTTTGCAATGAGGGCAGCGGCGGTTGGATCGATACCGAGTGTCTTGACCGACGTGAATGCTTGAGTGACTTGCACACTTACGATAAGGAAGACAGAGCTTGAATTGATGTTACACTTTTTAGCGTAGTCCATGCGTGCAGATGCGCTAAAGAGGCCACACCCTCCACTAGCTTGGGCATCAATACCAAGAGATGTTTCAATATCTACCATTGTATTAACCTGGGTCATGCTGAAAGAAATGGTATCTCCCCCAGCATTTTGAATAGTTGTTGGAGTACCAGTTGCTGCTACATTACGTGCATCTCCACCTGGGGTATTGACGCCGACAAGGTAATCGTATCCCAACTGATATACTACTGTGTTTGATCCCATCGTGTTTCCTCGTATTCTTGTGGAAAGCGATCTTTCCGCCTGAGCTTCGTAAGACTACAACACTTCAAAATTGAGCACTATTGCAAGTGTACTGGCCCGAAGCTGAGAATACATCCCCAGAACTGAGTGATTCTTACGAACAAGGAAGAGCCGCACACACAGTCATCACCCCTAGAACTAACTAGGACATATGTTCTCATTAGGGATGATGGAGAGAAGAATGTAATTAGGAAGGCGACGCCTCAACTTTTCCGAGAGGGAGGCATGCGCGTCAGACGAGCCTATGCTCAAGCGCGTAACGCGTGGCGGCACTGCGCGAGGTAATATCTAGTTTCCTGTAGATCGTGCGGATGTGACTATTGACCGTGAGCACGCTGATAATAAGTTGTTCGGCGATCTGACGACTTGTGAGACCTGTTGCCAACAGACGTAGCACGTTTCTCTCTCTCGAAGTCAGTTCAGGAAGGGCTGTAGAAGGAGATGTTATCGTCATCGAAAGAGGTGCTGAGGGTGAATGGATGAGCCGTAGCCCAGGCTCCTGTGCGCCGAGAGCTTGCCCCAGTGTCATGGTTCGCCCTTGCGCCCAAGCACTCGCAAAAGCGCGCTCGCCCAATTCGGTACGAGTAGCTGCAACTGAATACTCATAGGTAGCTCGTTCAGCAGGTGGGATGAATGTACCCGTCAGTGTGAGGAAGGTCTCTGCCGCACCCCATAGTTGTGCTGCCCATACTGCTTGTCCCTCTGCTGCTGCGACTTCCCCCAACCCGACCAAGCACAACGTGGCGACCCACTTCTCCCCCGCTTCTTCAGAAACAGCAAGACTTTCCTGGTAAAATGCGTGCGCTGCGTCGTAATCGTTCTGTCTGTAGCTGAAAAGTCCCAGGGCATGTAGCACGTCTGCAATACCTCGGCGGTCTCCTATCTCCTTACATAGAGCGAGGCTTTCCTTTCCCAGCGCACGGGCAGTGGCATAGTTGCCTTGTCCAGAGAACCCATATGCTATTAAGTAGAGTGATTCCGCCATGTACCAATGATCTCCCAATGCTTTCAGGAGTGGCAGACTCTCCTCCCCGAGAGCTTGCGCTCTGTCGTAGTCACCGTTTGAAAGCGCGATATGCCCTAGGCCATTGAGCATGATTGCGATGCCTCGTTGGTCTCCTAGCTTCCGGTACAAATCCAGACACTCTTCACCAAGTACGGCAGCACGGCTATTGTTGCCTGCATAATATGCGTGGCTCGCGGCAGCATAGAGTGCTTTCGCACGTACAGATGCCGCACATTCGCTATGATGAGCCAACGCTTTTTCTAACCATTGATGCCCCTCGCTCGAGTGAGCATGCAACAACCAGAACAGCCACAGTGCTCCACCCAACCGTAGAGCCATCTCGATCTCTCCCCGTTCAAGGGACCAATTCAGCGTCGCTCGCAGATTATTGTGCTCCTGCTCCAACCTCCGTAGCCAGTGCGACTGCTCTGCGCTGATCAGCTTCGGTTCAACTTCTTCCGCAAGCGCAGCATAGTATGCCGCATGAGCGCGCCGAACCACCTCTGTCTCTCCACTGTTTTCTAAACATACCAGCCCATACTCACGGATGGTTTCTAACATCATGAGCCGCTGCTCTCCATCTGATTGCTCTTTGAGATAGAGCAAATTGTTTTCGAGCAATGACATTACCTCATCCAAGAGATGAGTCGTTTCACTGCCACAAGCACTGCAGATGGCCTCAACAGCCTCTATGGTACAACCACCTATGAAAATTGAAAGATGCCTGAAAAGCCGCTGCTCGTTCTCACTCAACAGATCATAGCTCCATTGAAGCGTTTTCTGGAGGGTTTGCTGTCGTTCGGGGAGATCATGTGCTCCACTGGTTAAGACCTCAAGCCGGTGATCCAGTCGTTCCAGCAACTGGTGTAGCGAGAGGAGTCGCAGACGGGCCGCAGCCAGTTCGATTGCAAGTGGCAGCCCATCGAGACGAGTACAAATCTCTGCAATAACAGATGCATTCGCGTCGGTCATCGTGAAGTCAGCACGAATACCCTGCACTCGCTGGACAAAGAGGGCTACCGCCTCGTACCGCAATACTGCTTTACTATCTGGAAGGGAAGTGAGCATGGGAACTGCCAGTGAGGGGACGAAGAACTCATATTCCCCTCGAACGTGCAAGAGGATGCGACTCGTGACCAATGCTTTGAGGTATGGACAGGTTTGCAGCAGGTCAACCAGTAGGGGAGCCGCTACCACGACTTGCTCAAAATTATCAAGCACGAGCAACAGGTGCTTGTCTTGCAGATAGACTTTTAGCTGAGCGAGCGCGGATTGATCGGCCTTTTCTATCAACCCAAAGAGCTGAGCGATGAGAGGCATAACAAGGGTGAAATCACTGAGGAAAGCGAGTGAGACAAAATACACCTCATCAGCAACGTCATCGGGTAGGTCAGTGGCAACCTGCAACGCCATACGCGTTTTCCCCACACCTCCTGTTCCCGCCAAGGTCAGCAGACGCACCTCAGGGCGTTGCAGAAGGGCACACACCTCGGCTACCTCGTGTTCGCGCCCAACCAGTGAAGTGAGCGGTAGTGGAAAATGATGCTTAGGAAGATGTGCTTCTTTGTTTGGAGGCAGATGTGGAAAGGTGAGAATGTTCTCTTGCATTTTTGACCTCCTTCTATCCATGCAATCTGCTCTTTATAGTGTTATGCATTCTGTTTCGTTCCCCACATGAACGAACTGACACATATCACTCAAGTAACTACGGCTGACAACAGCAGAGAGGTCTTCTACACGGTTGAGAACAGAGACAGAGTTGATCGAGGGCTTGCAAGCCTCGACCAACAAAGTGAGTTGGGCCTCCTATTTCATGTGTCGCTTCCCGATGCCTAGTGGTAGCAAACATATTTCAGGGAGAGATTTGACATAACCGAGCAGATGTTCGTCTCATTTTTGCGCCCAGGCTTGCTTCAACACTGTCTACTCTACCATTGTAGCAGAAATCCATGTACATGTACAAATTCTGTAACGAGTCATCATGCCCTAATTTCAAGCGTGCTGCTCGTCTACCCTATATGCATAACGAGAGAAGCATATTTGCTCCCCTCGCACCATGCAGAAGGTATGACTCTCAGCATCTTAGAAAGACGAGACTTTGCATGAGTACCAGTTCCGGCATTCCAAAGCTAGATGATCTTCTCGAAGCTTTGCGTGACCCAGGACAAACCGCAGTAGGTGTAGACATTCAAAACCTTCCTTGGCCTTTCTGCATCCTTTACAATGGTGCGTCCTATCAGTCGCAGATAATCTTTGCGCCTGATCCAGACACTGCCGCGACCACTGCGAACCAGATCGTGGGGCAACTCAATCAGATCGCTCAGGTTCTGCGCTATCCTCCACTCTTCAGTGTCACTGCGAGTTCCTGTTAACGTCTTTTCGGGAAAGGAGAGCGTCGGTCGTTCGGGAAAAACTGATCTTCTCCCTTCGCAAGCACATAGAATAATGAAGATGAATAGTGCGTCTCAACGTGAAAGAAATAGGAGAAATGAGTACAGATGAATAACAGCGATCAACCCACTATCGTTTTTGCCTCTTCTATCGCTCCTGATAAGGCTACTCTCCATGACAATGAAACCTTTCAGGTACAGTGGTCCGCATTCAACGCGAGTCAAGTGGCTAGTCAAGCATTCAGCGATCTGCTCGTGATTACAAGTCTTCCAGAGGGTTGCCCTGGTTCAGACGACCAGGATCATCCTGTGGTCTACACCAGCACTACCCAGGGAGATCCACAGGACTTTCTGGAGCAACCCCTTGCCCCCGGACAAGAAGGCAGCGTGATGCAGACGACGGTTGGCCCGTTCCCAGCCGGGTCATATCGTCTGACCGTCACACTGGGGGTCAACCAGTTCAATACTACAAACTCTAGTTGTATCCCCATTATAGCTGCATCTTGAGTAACCTAGAAAGAAAAAAAGTACATGGCATCAACAACAGTTGCTTATCACTCTGGACTTACCTACGGAGTTGGAGTAGATACTCCGAGTGGGGAGGCACGCAACATTGCCACGACCGGTACGCCCAATCCCATTCCTAATGCCTCGGGAGATATCATTTCGTTCAGCATGATGCAGATCGAAACCGTCGAAGACTTGCATACATCGCTGGGCATTTCCGCTTCTGCAAGTGGTGGTGTGGGCTTGTTTAGTGCCTCGGCTCGCTTCGATTATGCCCAGTCGTGCAATGTTCACGAAAGTTCAGTCTTTTTGATGGTACGTGTGAAGGTGAACCAGGCATTTTCTCAGATTGATAAACCTGGAATCGATCCTGTAGCGGCAGAAGTACTGGCGAATGGAGGTGTAGGGCGTTTTCAAGATCAGTATGGTGATATGTTTGTGCGTGGGCTGGAGACAGGTGGACTCTTCTTTGCGACGATTCAGATATTCTGCAAAGATCAGACGGAAAAAGAATCTATCCAGGTGAAAGTATCGGGAAGCTACGCTGCATTCAGTGCCTCTGGTGGGTTTAGTCAGGACTTTTCAGATACGGTAAAGACGCATAAAACACAAGTCCTCTGCTACATTGAGGGGGGCGACCCTGCAAAGCAGTTACCTGTAGAGGTTGAGTCAATGACCACACGAGCAATTAATTTTCCCTCGGAGTTAAAGGACCGTGGAATTCCCTATGCGGCTCTTCTGGATAGTTATAGTATTCTCCCACTCCCTGATCCGCCAAACTATATCGACCTACAACATCAGAAAGACGTTCTGACGGAATGCTCTCTCTTACGCGACCAGAATTTACTGGTACTTAATAACATCAACTACATCTTGTCCAATCCCGACCAGTTTGTTGATCCAGAAAAGTATCCACTGAGCCAGACACGCAACGATGTAGACGCTGATTTGAATACCATTGCGGCTGTAGCGTCGAACGCGTTGAACCATCCGAAGGAGGCCGTTCTGCCTCAGCTAAAGCTGACGGGACCAATTACGCTGCCACAACGCAAAGCGGTAGTCCTCGCGGATCTAGGGGCACTTGAGGCTAGAGGAGAAGCTATTGCCAATGCGGACTCACTAGTTACAGCACTTCGTGAGAATGAACCAGTCGGTCCCAGTCGTCAAGGCTTCGATATTGGAATGGCAGCCTGCGAAGGGCAGACGTTGTGGGGTCCGGGGAAACAAAGAATTAAAGATTCGCTGTCTCCTGCCGAACGAGTAGGATTTAATAACGCGGTTGCATTTTCCCTACAGAGGAACAACAACGCTGATTTGGCCGACACGGGAGACGCTATTGTAAAGACGGACCCAACGCTTGCAGCAACTCGTGCCCTCGGACCAATCGGACTCTACTGGCTCGGCTTCGATATCGCGACGGGGATTTTCGGGGACCCAGCACACGGAGCATTAGGGAACACTGCGATAGGACCTGGTGCTGAGGCAATCCGAGCTACCTTAGATGTGGAGGGAGTGAAGGGATTTAATGACGCAATGGTACTGAATCTCAGTCGGAAGTATAAATAAGGTCAATTACTAGGGAAAGATACAAAGAAGGCTTTCGTGTCTGACCGTTGTGAGATCATAGGCGGAGATGTCTTCACTATGGTTCTCGCCAACTATGAAACATATCTGCTCTCTCAAGTGATCCATGATTGGGATGATAAGCACGCCATCGCTATCCTCACGCGCTGCCATCAAACTATGAAGCCTCAGGGAAAAGTGCTCCTTGTTGAGCGAGTGATCCAGACTGGGAAGCCACCGGAATTGCTGTTGCTGGAGTCTGATGTGCAAATGCTGGTGGCACCGGGTGAGAAAGAACGTACTGAGGCCGAGTACCGAGCACTGCTCTACGTTGCTGGCTTTGAACTCCTGAAACTCATTCCAGTGCCGACATCATATTACATCATCGAGGCTGTCCGCGTATGAGGTCTGGGCAGGTGGAATCGGTATCCCTCTTTGGGTCGTCGCAGGACCAGAAATTTCTCCTCCCGACGGCTTGCGAACCCGAATACCATGCCAATTCCGCTTTGGCGAATGTTGGAATGTACAACTAGGAGGTATAGACGATATCGAATTTTCCAGAGAGCATCCTGTCATCCGTGTTTCATCTCTAACGTGATCAATGGGATGAGGCACGAGAAGCAGCCTAGCGAGGACAGAACACCTTGATGGTCTCTTGTGGGTTGTGGCCGATGTAGACTTGATACTTCCAGTTCTTTACGCCTTTCAAGGGAATAACGTGTGGTCGAATTCCATCTCTGACAGCCTCTTCTCGCTCTTCTCACAGCCGAGTGCGATAGCCTTTGCCCAAACATGGGAAGCTGGGTATCTCTATGTCACCCCACTGCTTTATCTTGTTGTCTCACACCAGCCTTTAACCCCATTTGTGCTTCAGTTGCTCACGTCTCTAGGAGAGGTCAAGAGAGTCGAGGTTCGTGTGTCCACGACGGTACTTATTCCGAATACTGGGGAGCACCTCTCACCCCGCGAGGTCGAGGTCCTACGCTTGTTGACAACGGGAGCCAGTAATCCAGCTATTGCTGAACAGCTTGTCCTGAGTGTTCACACAGTGAAAATCCATGTGGCACACATTCTCTCCAAACTTGACGTTCCTACTCGGACAGAAACTGCTCTACGTGCTCATGAACAAGGCACCGTCTAAGTGCCTATCCGAATAACTCTGCCACATAAACTCAATGAAGCCGATTTATGGATGAAATAAGTCCTTTTCATCACCTCGCGTCACACTTTGAAACCAGCTTCACGAGCCAATTCTTTCACCAACTCAGAGAATGCAAGACCTTCGTCACTGCTAAGACGGTGGCATAGCTCCTATCTGGTGCATCATGCTCACCCCATCAAACAACCCGCGGAACTCCGCGATCTTGCCAGAGGAAGTGATGCGATAGAACACGAAACCGGGTACTGCGACCTGCCTTCCCGTCGCTGCAATTCCTTGAAACTCACCTTGGTGGGTGCCCCGCCCGGTCCAGCGTTCCGCGACGTGGTCCTCTTCTGCGATCAGCTCTTCTGGGGTGGAATGCCAGTTGGGAAACGCACGACGCAAGGTCATAGCGAACCCTTTGAAACTCTCCATGTGGACCAACTCCACACTATGAAGCATACTGGAAACCCTGCTCTGAAACCATCCCAGAAATCTGGGATGGTTTTCTCTGCGTGTAGGGGGTATACTATATGGAAGAGCACATTGTGAGTAGGAGCAGTGTGCATGAGAGAGTAAGACGATGCAGCAGCAAAGAGCAGAACAGGTCAGACGTGAGATCATCCGGCTTGTGCCATGCAGAGCTTAACTCGCGTACGTTGCGGGTCGAAATACTCAAGCGACTTCGATCCGTCATTCCCATCAATGTGTCCTTTTTCACCACTGCCGACCCGGCGACGTTGCTCTTCACAGGGGCGGTGGTTGACGACATTCTGGCGCGCGCCACTCCCCAGTTCATCGAGAACGAGTTCTTGCACGATGATGTCAACAAATTCTCCTGGCTTGCAAGAAGTGCCACGCCAGTCGGAGGTCTGATCCAGGCTACCCAGCGGAATATGGAGCAAAGTCCACGCTATCGAGAGGTCCTGGCTCCGCTCGCTTTATGAGACGAGCTGCGGGCAGCACTCATCACCAGCGGTGCCTGCTGGGGCTTCCTGTGTTTGCACCGTGAGCGGTCGAGTCCGCAGTTCACGCCTACCGAGATCGCTTTCATCGGTCGGCTGACGCCGCACATGGCTGAGGGATTGCGGAAAGCCCTGCTGCTTGGAAACGTGACAGGATCGAAGGCCCCAAACGAACCGGGGTTGCTCCTGCTGGCCGAGGACCTTTCGATAATGGCGATCACGTCGACTGCCGAGCGTTGGCTCTCAGAAATAGTAGAGATGGACTGGTCGCGCAAGTTGGCCTTACCGTCCGCCATCTATGCGGTGGTTGCCCGTTTACAAGAGATCGAGCGGAACACTGAGGTGAATCCTGCCTTGCTACCGAAGGTGCGCCTGAGAACCGCTTCCGGTCATTGGCTGGTGCTCTACGCGTCACGGCTGGCAGGTCTGAGTGCCCAGGCGCAGATCGCTGTAATCTTCGAGGTGGCACAGCCAGCGGAGATCGCACCGTTAATCGTGCAGGCATACGATCTCTCAAAACGCGAGAGTGAGATCATGCAGAGCGTTTTGCGAGGATCGTCAACGGGAGAGATGTCGGCCACATTCCATATCTCGTCCAATACCGTGCAGGATCACCTGAAGTCGATTTTCGAGAAAGTTGGTGTGCATAGTCGGAGAGAATTGGTTGGTCAGCTTTTTGCTCAGCAGTATCAACCACGTCTCGTCTCGGGTCGCGACGTAGACGCCAATGGGTGGTTCACTGAGACGGGTGTGCCTATGGAAAGGTGACGACACTTTATGCTCTTCCTCTCAGCGTTGTTATCAGTTCTCAGTTGCTCTATCCCTCTCGCACGAGTAGCTCTTCTTACTGACGCACAATAGCTCTATCGAGCGATGTATGGATGCGCTCACTTCCTGTACACTACTCATATCGAATACGTTAAGAGTATGACTCTCGATTATAGAGGCAAGAGACCTACTTCATTCCAGTATACAGCAATGTGTGAGCAGAAAGTCTCTCCCGTTCTACGAGAGGAAAGTAGGAAAGGAAATGAGTTGTATGATTACACTTGATGACAAAGCGACGTTTCGTCGAGTATGGGAAGAGGGCTGGTCACAGCATCAGGGGACGATCATCGACGAGTTGGTTGTAGAGAATTTTATTGATCATGTGAGTGGACGACCCCCTGGATTTGCACAGGGACGGGAGGGAGTCAAAGCCTTTATGTCGGGCTACTTCACTGCTTTTCCTGATTTACAGTTTACTGTTGAGGGTATGGTTGTTGATGGTGAGTGCGTGGTGGGACGTTGAAGAGCACACGGAACCCATACTTGCCCTTTGATGGGTATTCCACCGACGGGAAAGTCCATGACGATTACAGGGATCACCGTTGATCGCTTCGTCAATGGAAAGGTTGTCGAGGGATGGACCGAGTTTGACATGCTGGGGATGTTGCAACAGATTGGGGTCGTCCCTACTCCCGGATGACTTTGATGATAAAAAACGTTGGTATTCACCAACATATGTGTCCAACAAAATTTTACAAATAGCAAATAATAAATAATAATTTATTATTTGCTAAAAAAAGAAATATACGCTTTAATTCTCGCACAAAAACACAAGATATCGTCCTGTATGTACTACTTCCATATTTGGAAACATACTATCGTGTTAAGCTATTCCATATATCTAAGTAACCTTTCTTTTTCCTGAACCGTGCTACCTTTGATAAAGAGAAAGGAAAGCTACTATGTCTACACCCATCGTTCGCACAATCTCACTTCCATCCGGTGAAGCATTTCCAGTACTCGGACAAGGTACATGGGGCATGGGTGAACAGGCACGAAGACGCGCGAGCGAAGTCGCCGCCTTGCGTCTCGGTCTTGACCTCGGCATGACGCTGATCAATACCGCCGAGATGTATGCCAGTGGTAAAGCTGAAGAGGTAGTAGGCGAGGCAATAGCAGACCATCGAGATAACGTGTTTCTGGTCAGTAAGGTGTTGCCAAGCAATGCGACACATAACAAAACCATTGCCGCTTGCGAACGCAGTCTACAACGCCTAAAGACAGATCACCTCGATCTCTATCTCTTGCACTGGCGTGGTCAAACACCACTAGCAGAAACCATCAGCGCATTCGTAGAGTTGGTCAAAGCAGGAAAGATTAAACACTGGGGTGTCAGCAATTTTGATGTCTCAGATATGCAGGAACTCATAAATCTTCCTGGCGGTGACGCTGTTGCGACTAATCAAGTACTCTACAACCTTACGCGACGCGGCATCGAGTACGATCTGTTGCCTTGGTGCCACGATCATGGTATTCCTATCATGGCCTACTCACCAATTGAGCAGGGTCGAATGCTTAATCATCCCGAACTTCAGAGTGTGGCAGCCAAACATAAAGCATCTGCCGCACAAACAGCACTCGCTTGGCTTTTTCAGCGTGACGGTCTTAACATTATTCCAAAGGCGACTACACAAGCGCATGTCAAAGAGAATCATGCCGCGCTCAACCTGCATCTCACAGAGCAAGATATTGCCGCACTTGACCATGCATTTCCGCCACCAACTGGCCCTCGACCCCTTGAAATGCTGTAGATGCCACACCGACTTCTTTTCTCAACTGTGATATGATTTAGCTGCACAACACCGATTACACATGAAACTAATCATCGCACATAAGCAAGTAATGCATGCTCATAGTATCTACGCATGCTGTCGAGGAGAGACAATCATGGAAGGCATCAAGAATTATCTTACAGATATGGATGGAGTTCTTGTACGAGGCTCAAAGGTTATTCCTGGCGCAACAGAATTTATACAAAAGTTGCAAGCAAAGGATATCCCATTCTTAATTCTTACCAACAATTCGCTCTATACTCAGCGTGACCTTCAGGTACGCTTATCCTACATAGGTCTAAATGTTCCGCAAGAAGCAATCTTTACCTCAGCACTTGCGACCGCACAGTTTCTACACGATCAGCGTCCAAATGGACGTGCCTTCACCATTGGAGAGTCAGGACTGACAACAGCCTTACATGACATTGGCTATATCCTCACTGATCAGGACCCTGAATATGTCGTATTAGGTGAAACAACAACCTATAGCTTTCAACGCATCACTCATGCAATTCGCTTTGTAGCCGCTGGTGCTCGTCTCATCGCTACTAATCCAGATGTCATAGGTCCAGGCGAAGGCGGTAATGTCCCAGGCACAGGCGCAGTCGCAGCATTGATTAGTTCCGCAACAGGCGTGAAACCCTATTTCGTTGGCAAACCCAACCCACTCATGATGCGTACCGCCCTACGTACACTAAACGCCCATTCAGAAGACTCTGTAATGATCGGCGACCGCATGGATACCGATATCGAATCTGGCCTTGAAAGTGGACTACGTACAATCCTGGTGCTCAGTGGCGTAACCGCGCGCGAAAACGTTGACCGTTTTCCCTATCGTCCCACTTGGATACGCGAATCCATCGCAGACATTGAGGTGTGACACACCTATCGCGCTACAAATAAAAAGGAAGAATTACTCGACGATACTATCTTTGAGCACACTATACTATACCGTCGAGTAACTCACAATGTCGTACTGTTATCAAAGTGCAAGCATACGCTCTAACGCCACACGCGACCAATACACAACATCCTCATCAACCTTCACCTGATTGATTACCTCACCCTGCACCAGTCCCTCCAATACCCACGCAAGATACGCTGGATGAATACGGTACATGGTAGAACAAGGACACACAATTGGATCTAAGCAAAAGATGAATTGCTCAGGATGCTCTTGCGCCAAACGATGCACAAGGTTAATCTCAGTCGCAACGCCCCACTTGCTACCAGCAGGTGCCTGTTCAATCTGCTGAATAATAAATTCAGTTGAACCATACAAATCTGCTGCTTCAACCACATCACGCCGACACTCTGGATGCACCATTATCTTAATACCTGGATAGTCCTCGCGCGCCTTCTCAATCTGCCCTACGTTGAAACGCATATGTGTCGTACAATAGCCCTTCCACAGAATAATCTTTGCTCGCTCGATCTCTTCCTCTGCATCAACCGCCGCCATCGGGTCCTTCGGATTCCACACCGCCATCTGTGTCTCTGGAATACCGTATGAGAACGCTGTATTGCGTCCAAGATGCTCATCAGGAAAAAACAATACACGTTTACCTTGTGTAAATGCCCACTTAATTACGGCTGGTGCATTCGACGATGTGCATACAATGCCACCATTGCGTCCACAAAACGCCTTGAGGTTGGCAGCAGAATTCATATATGTCACCGGAATAATCTCTGCACCCTCGCCCAGCGTCTCGTTTAGCATCTGCCAGCATTCTTCGACCTCCGCGATATTCGCCATATCCGCCATCGAACAGCCAGCCGCAGGATTTGGCAGAATCACCTTCTGATGTGGACCACTCAGCACATCCGCGCTTTCCGCCATAAAATGCACACCACAAAACACAATATAATCCGCCTGTGGACGTGCCGCTGCAAGTTGCGCCAACTTGAACGAGTCACCGCGAAAGTCAGCGTACTTAATTATCTCGTCGCGCTGATAGTGATGCCCTAAAATCACCAGTCGCTCCCCAAGCGTCGCCCTTGCAGCAGCAATACGACGGTCCAACTCATCACCGTCCATCTCCGCATAAAACATCGGAATCGTATCATTCCGCTTTGATAGATCGTGCTTTGCTCGTATACGTGGCGTTAACAACGGTAACACACGCATCTCTTGACTCTCTGCACACTCAGACTGTATAGCAGCCATCGGGGTTTCTCCTTGTATAAACATACGTTATGCAAATTCTAACGATATATCGAAGTTAGGAGCTGAATGCGTAATCGCTCCCAGTGAAATGAAATCAACCCCCGTTGCCGCAACAGCCGCCAGCCGCTCCATGTTCGTGCCAATATTGCCCGATGCCTCAATCAGAATATGCGCCGCCCGTGTACGTAACAGCGTTACCGCCTCACGCATTCTCTCCACGCTCATATTGTCGAGCAACACCACATCCGCTCGCGCCTCAATCGCCTGCTCCACTTCCGCCAGCGTCTCGCACTCTACCTCGATCTTGAGTAAATGCGGAGCCATGTAACGCGCACCAGCGATAGCCTGTGGAATACCACCAGCCGCCTTGATATGGTTATCCTTAATCAGCACTCCATCGCTCAAACCAAAACGATGATTCTGGCCTCCACCCAACACCACCGCCCTCTTCTCCAGACTTCTTAGTCCAGGCGTCGTCTTCCGTGTGTCCAGAATACGCGCTTGCGTCCCCTCAACCGCCCGTGTACACTGTGCTGTAATCGTTGCAATCCCCGATAACCTCCCCAGCAAATTAAGTGCAACCCGTTCCGCACTCAGCACCGAACGTGCCGACCCACTCAATCGTGCCAGTACATCACCTGCTTGCACAATAGCACCATCCTGTACCACACACTCAATAGAAATCCGCTCATCCATTACGCGGAACGTATCAAGCGCAATATCCAAACCAGCAATCACGCCAGCCTGTCGTGTTAAGAATGTTGCACGCGCCTGCTGCTGCTCTGGCACCGTACACAGTGTTGTAATATCTGCATACGCACCGTCCTCCTCCAACGCACGTTGAATTAACTCCTCATACTGCTTATACATAGAAAGCAACCTCCTTCTGCGTACACACCTCTTGTTGCTCAAGCACATTCTCACGCTGTAACACTATATGTTGCGTGGCAAGTCGCTCATCGGTAGCTTGGTAGTCCAAACGCCAATGACTTCCTCGGCTCTCATGACGTGCAAGTGCAGCTACAATAACTAGTTCCGCGACGCACAACATATTCAACGTTTCTAGTCCCTGCTGCGTCTGCTCTTTCCTATCCTCTAAAGCCGCTATACTCTGATGCAGTTCTTGTACGCTCCGTTTCGCCTTCAACAATCCTTGCTCATCCCTACACAGCGACACATACTGCCACATAAGCTTGCGTAAGTCGGTACGTACTTCCTGAGTAGTACGTTCAACAGCAGTTCCAGACAATAGGATCTCTTTTTGCAGACTGTTGTAGCGAATTACTGCTTGCTTGTCTAAGTCCTTTTGTACTACAGGTTCATCCCGTGTAGTTAAGTTGTCTGCTATACGCACTCCATACACAAGCCCCTCTAAAAGCGAGTTACTGGCTAGCCTATTCGCACCATGTACGCCTGTACACGCCACCTCGCCAACCGCGTACAATCCCAGTACATTGGTTCGTCCATACGTGTCTACCTTCACACCGCCCATACAATAATGGGCCGCAGGTGCAATTGGAAGTAGGTCAGTTGCTAAGTCTAACCCATGTGTACGGCATAGTGCCGAAATCGTGGGAAATCGCGCATGCATCTTTTCCGCAGGCAAGTGACGTAGGTCAAGGTACTGACAATTCGTCTGCTCAGCTAACATCTCGCTCAGGATCGCTCGTGCCACCACATCGCGTGGTGCCAGTTCATTCTGCTCACTATAACGCGGCATAAAGCGTTCTCCTGCATGGTTACGTAGATACGCGCCTTCACCTCGTACCGCCTCCGAAATGAGATGCGATGCATTATCTGCAACTAAAACTGTCGGATGAAACTGCATAAACTCAAGATCGGTCAAAGCTGCCCCTGCACCCCACGCTAACGCTAACCCATCAGCCGTTGCCCCAACAGGATTCGAGGTATGTAACCACAAGCCACCTGCTCCACCATTCGCCAAAATTGTTGCTGTCGCTTTAACCGTAAAGTCTTGTCCAGCCTTGTCCACAGCCTCGACGCCAACACACTTGCCCTGCTCCATCACAAGTTGACGGACAAATGTCTCTGCATACACCACAACAGAAGTACGCTTACGAATTTCGGCTATAAGAACATGCTCGATTTCGGCACCAGTGGCATCACCACCTGCATGCAGTACGCGCCAACGCGAGTGTGCTCCTTCTCGACCAAGCAAAAAGCCATCGGGCGTTACATGCGTCTCTTCGGCGTCGTGCGCTCGATCAAATTGCACTCCCAAGTTCATTAACCAACGTACCGCATTCGGTGCCTGCTCGACAAGCACTCGTACCGCATCCCCATCACATAAACCAGCACCTGCCGCTAACGTATCTTGCAAGTGCAATTCAGGTCTATCGTCAGCACCAAGCGCAACCGCTAAGCCACCTTGTGCATACCGCGTATTACTCTCGCCAAGCTGTCCCTTTGTAAAAAGCGCAACGCGCACACTCTCCGGTAATCGTAACGCCACCGAAAGGCCCGCAATACCACCGCCAATAATCGCAACGTCAAACTGACCATTTGTCATGCCAGATTCTCCCTTGAATAAGTGTATTTTGTACACTTACTAAGCAGACAAAAAATTAAAGGTGTCATTCGTACACTAACCCTCATAGCAAGAAGTATACCAGGGAAACTCAAGAAAAACAAGGGGAACAGAAATTAAAAAAATGAGGATGCCCATTGATGGACGAACTCGCGAGTTCGTCCATCAATGGGCATCCTTAATCTCCTACCCTTCCCTCTGCTTGTCCAGCACTCGTTTCAACAAACCTAAAAACGCAATCGTTCCAAACCATGTCGCCACAAGCACCCATGATCTTCGTTCACCTGTATCATTCATAGACTACTTTTTCTCCCCCACAGCATTCTCGCCTTCAACATTCTCCCACTTCCGACCGTTCTTCCAGTATGCCTCGATATTTTCCAGGTTTCGCCCATTTGTCTCTGGCACAAGGAACCAGCAGAAAATGAATGCGCCAACGGCCAGCAATGCATACAGCCAGAACGTGAACGGTTTCCCAATCAGGTCAATCAACGAAAGGAACGTAATACTAATAAGCAAATTGCCGCCCCAGTTCGCTACCGTCGAAATGCTGCCACCGGTGCCACGTAAGCGCGTTGGGAACAACTCCGAACTCAGCAGCCAGAATACAGGTCCCATACCAATCGCAAAGGAGACGATATATAGCAACAAAGCAATCAGAATCAGCACACCAATTTTAGCAGGACCAATCAGAAAGATAGCTCCCATTGCCGCAAGCGCAACAGCCATACCCACACTACCAATTAATAGCAATGGTCGTCGTCCCACCCGGTCCAGCAGTAGAATCGCGGCAATTGTCCCAAGCACGTTTACCACACCCACGACACTGGTCGCCAAAATTGCGCCAGAAGCAGACTTAAAACCTGCATATCCAAAGATGGTTGGCGCATAATAGATCACTGTATTGATACCCACAAATTGCTGTAACAAGGCAAGACCAACACCCACGACGAGAGCTATAGACAAACCAGACTTAACAAACGTCCGTAGTGTAGGCGCACTTCCGTCAGTGACAGCAGAGCGAATCGATTGTAGTTCCTTCTCTCTATCCTCTGGCGATAGATAATTCAGAGCCTTCTTTGCTTCATCCCAACGATCTCGGCCCGCTAGCCAACGCGGAGTCTCTGATAAGAACAGCATGCCAATCAGTAACCCAATCCCCGGCACCGCTGCAACTGCAAACATTGGACGCCATCCCAGATTAGCATTTGCAAACGCTAGATCAATCCAGTAGGAAACTGCGATACCCACTGTTACCGCTAGTTGGTTAAACGTGACCAAACCACCACGCACCTTCGGCGGTGCCATTTCCGCGATATACATTGGTGACACAAACGAAGCCACACCGACAGCAAAGCCAACAATAATGCGACAAACTACAAACAGGGCCAAATTCGGCATCACGGAGGTAAGAAGAGCACCAACCGCGAAAACGATAGCCATACTAATAAGCGTCTTTTTACGCCCAATACCATCGCTCAGTCTTCCACCAACCGCCGCACCAATAATCGTTCCAATCAAAATCGAACTGACGGCTAACTCTTCAGTAAACGAGGTAAGCGCGAAATCTTTCTTGAGAAAGAGTTCAGCACCTGATATAACTCCTGTGTCATATCCAAAGAGCAATCCCCCTAGTGCCGCGACAGCTGCAATTCCATACACGGTTAATGGGTGACTTGCTTTCTCTACCGGATTCACATCCTCGTGAACACCGTGCCCAGTGGTTGCCATCTCAATGTCCTTTCAATGGTCGGTCAAGTTTTTCCTCACAGGATACGTTATACAAGATGAGTAATAAGATAAGAAACATCTAGGATAGTTTTGGGAAGTTCCCTTGTAATACGAAAAAGGAGTACCAAGAAGTTTCTACTTGCAAACCTTGTATGTAGGAAAGACCCGCCTAAACACGGACTTTAGGCCATGAATGTGGACAAGGGCACCTTTGCCTCAATTAAACTGTTTCACCATCACTATCCGGCTCAGGACGATCAACAAAACTATCGGCATTTATATTATTGTGTGACGGAGATACCAGCTCTTGATATCCCTCTATCACCTGCTCTGCAAAGGGACTATTCGGTTCCGTTGGCGGTACTACCTCCTGTGAGCGTTGCACAGGTTGATCTTCTGGCTTCTCTAAAGCGTCTATCCCTACCACATTCATCACCAACATATTCCGCTGTGCTAACGACTGATGCGGCACATATGCATACAACGGAGAATCTTCCTCTTGTAGTTGCTGTCTAATATGCTCCGATGTATGCCCATACTGCACACACGCCTCCTGTACGGCCTTCGATATATCCTCTTCCGAGAGCTTAAAAATCGTATCAAGCAAATGCATCAAATTCATGCCACGATTGAGCATCACCAACCGCCCATGTATCAGACGTTCTAGCAACCCATCGACTCGCCGCGTTTGATATTCCTCATGCACCTGTCGCGTGATATCAGCAATTGGCAACATATCCAATCGGCGGTTCAGAAAATCTACCACACTCGCTGTATCGCCCTCCTGCCACCTCTGTAGCAGTTCCAGGCACAATCCCCCTTCGTACTCCTTTGTCGTCTTTGCAACACTCAACAAACGTCCCTTGCGTTCGCATATCCAGCGTGCGTGAAGATATCGTACAGCATCAGCTACTGAAAACGTCTCAAACCGCCTCTGTCCATGCATGTCTTGTACAAAGCCAAAGCTCGCCTTAAACTCCTTCTGCATCGCATCAAAAGCCGCCAACTTCTGCTCGACCAGATGTTGCTTCTCCTCTGCCGTCATCGTATCCTTCATCTCGTATCTCCTAAATATTATTGCATCTCTCATTATTATCACGACACAACCTTCTGAATTGTTGCGTTGAACCATCAACAATTTCGAGAAGCAGCATTGACATATTGAATATTGCAGAGTACAGTCTCAATGAAGACTACTATTTTGCTAAACTTTGTAGAACTTGGAGATAAAAAATATGGCTACCATTGTTCAAGACAACGCAGGTGTTGTTGCACCCCCACCATTGATTTACGCAGGAGGACTCGCGCTTGGTCTCCTCCTTCATCGTCTTCTTCCCATCAAGCTGCTCACTCATGCTCCACGCGTGCTTACTTTAGTACTCGGTAGCATCAGTAGCGGCCTTGCGTTGACAATCGCGATACTCAGCTTTCGCCAAATGCGTAATGCTAATACACATATTGACCCAACGCAACCTACCAATACCATCGTTACCTCAGGTCCCTTTCGTTTCACTCGCAATCCCATCTACACGTCCCTCACTCTGCTCTACATAGGTGTTGCGCTCATCGTCAACTCGCTCTTGACTATGCTACTCCTACCCATCATTCTCGTACTAATGAATGTCGGTGTGATTGCGCGCGAGGAACGCTACCTTGAACGCAAATTTGGCACTCAATACCTTGCCTATAAACAGCGTGTGCATCGCTGGCTATAACCATACAATTTTGTGATGATGCAAGGGGCACCAACTCCTTGACTGGAGTTGTGCCCTAGTTCTCCATCTTCCCTTAACCCTTCCAACATTGCTGACGATAAAGAATGATATACACAAAAGGAGGTCTCTCTTGGTCAGCAATATAGAAGAACATCCGTTAGAAACCGTCTCGCAACCAGAACAGCTATTCAGCAAAAATACATCAGCACTTCGTAAAACACAATGCATTGAGTACAGTGTTGGCGTCATGGCCTACAACGAAGAAGCCAACATTGGGCGTACTCTTGAAGCCATCTTGAGTCAGTCCCAGCATAAAACTGCGCTTACGGAGATCATCGTCGTTGCAAGTGGTTGTACCGATAACACGGTGAGTGTTGTGCAGGCAATGATGGTCACAGAACCACGCATTCAGCTAATCGTTCAGCCACAGCGCGAAGGCAAAGCATCGGCAATCAACCTCTTTTTGCAACACGCCCGAAGTGAAATACTTGTCATGGTAGGTGCCGATATCATTCCTGAACGTGATACGTTAGAGCAACTTTGCATTCACTTCTTAGATACACATGTGGGCATGGTAGGAGCACATCCAATACCCGTCAACGATCAGGAAACTTTCGTTGGACATGCTGTTCATCTCTTGTGGCTCCTTCATGACCGCATGGCTCGCCGCAGTCCCAAACTCGGCGAGGTCGTCGCGTTCCGTAACACCGTTGTCAGCATCCCAACCGACACCGCCGTTGACGAGATTTCCATTCAGGCCGCGATATCGTCGCAGAACCTTACTCTTGTCTATGAGCCAGAGGCCCTCGTTTATAACAAAGGTCCAATGACTATCCGCGACTTTCTGAAACAACGCCGACGCATACATGCCGGACATCTCAAAATACGTGAGCAGGAACGCTATGAAGCTCCTACCATGAGCGTCATCCCAATCCTACAAGAACTTTTTACCAGCGCACCCTATACAGTGAACAGTCCTAAGCAACTTGTCTGGACACTAGGCACTATCGGGTTGGAGGGATTAGCGCGCTTACAAGGTAAGTACGATGTTGTACGTAAACGTTCACATCACGTCTGGCAAGCAGTTGCATCCACAAAAACGTTGGAAGACGCGCAGCGCAAACTCCGACGCATCTCGAAAACGCAAAGCGTTATTGTCTTTCAGGTACAGCGCGAAGGAGGGAAAATACTTGATATACAAGTAGAACGTAGCATCCACACCCTATTGCAAAAAACACTTCCTGCGCTACGGAAGTTTATGCGGAGAGATGACCTACTCAGCATTCATGGCATGCACACCATTGTAGCTGTCCTAAATGCAGAGCAGGGAGGAGCAGAATTTGTCGCCCAACGCCTCAAAGCCCTTATAGAGACACGTATCCTGGTGAATAGCCAACATACTCCCATTCAGGTACGCTATCACACCGTCTCCTTTGGACAAACAATCGAAAACATTGCATAATGCGTGTAGGGACCGATTTATCGCGTCCGGGGTGGGGCAACGTATCGGCAACAATTCTGTGCGGCAATGTGTGCCCCTCCTCGCCCCGTGGACGCGATAAATCGGTCCCTAGACCTCCATTCGCTTCTTCCCAAAAACCTCCTGTTGAAAGCATCTCCTTGCGGGTGCCATTGCCTTCGCCACATCAAGATTGACAGACTACTACCACGCGACGTGCTACAATGAAACCGTAACCCATACTAGAGGGGACATAGCACCGATAACAGAAAGCGCAGCATATTACCTATGGCATCGGCCTCTTCAACGCAATCAGCGGAGATAGCACATAATCACAAACCTAGCAGCGTTCCTTTACGTATCTTCGCGGCATGCCTGACTTCTGTCGTGGTATCCATCCACTACACTAACTACAGCCCACTTATTGCAACCATACGTACTGCACTACACGTTAGTAGTGGACAGGCAGGTCTGCTCTCAACACTACTCTTTCTAGGACTCGCTATCACTTACATTCCAGCAGGTGTGTTAGCAGACCGTTTTGGCGCAAGACCCGTACTCATCTGGTTTAGTAGCTTAATTGTGGTTGGTGCCGTCCTTTTACCACTCTTTCCCACACTTTTGTGGGTACTCTTCTGTCGTCTACTGGTAGGGTTTGGTTCAGGTGGTGCTTTCATTGCGGGTGCAGGGGTTGCTGCAGGACTAGGGAAACACGCTCCATTAGGGCAAGGTCTTTATGGCGGTGCCACCCAGGTTGGGCAAGCGTTAGGGTTATTCGTCACGCCTCTCTTGCTTCCCTTCTTGGGATGGCGTGGTTGCTTTCTCTTTTGGGGTATCTTCAGCGCATCATCTGTTATCGTCTGGCTCTTTGTTAATGATGGGCAGGAAGTTCACTCACGGACTAAGATTGACGTAAAATCTGCCGCTCGCTCGCCTGCGGTCTGGACCTTAGGCCTTTCACACCTCGGCACCTTTGGATTAGGCGTGGCAATCTCTGCATGGCTTACCATCTATCTCATCGACCAGTATCATCTCTCACTCACGTTTGCTGCCGCCTTTGGCTCGTTTGCCTTACTGACTGGTATGTTTTTCCGACCGCTTGGCGGGGTCTTAATTGGACGCAACATTATCGGCGCGATTCCTTTGTTGAGAATGGGCACCATTATGGGTGCAATTGGCGTCGCTGTCTTAATGATTCCATTCGTTATTCCCGTACTGACAATTCTCGGTATTTCCTTGATTGCTATAGGGGCAACTATTCCATACACATCGGTATTTCACTCGGCAGCACAGCTACGTACTGTGAAGAAAGGTCTCGCTCAAGGCTTTGTGAGCATGCTGTCCAGTCCAACAGCAATCATAGGGCCACCCCTCATTGGCTATTTGCTCGACCGCACAAAAAGCTTTACCTATGCCTTCAGTGTCGTTCTCTTGTTCAGCATCGTAGCCATTACTGCATCCTTCCTTGCAGGGCCAGCAATTAAACGCGAGTCAATCGTACCTCCGCTATAAATATACAAAGATATCATGTCCCAAAGTCTTGACAGTCCCACTCAAGAGGTAGTCTACTACAAACGTGGTAGACTACAAGAGAGAGAAGACGAACAAGAGTCACCTTGCTTTTGAAGCGAGTGAGTCTCACTCATGATGAATTTTGACAACCGAAAACAGCAGTGACGGTAGGGGCAGCAATTGATTGCGCCCCTGGACGAGCGAAGCAATGTCCAGTCCTTCCAGTGACGCCGGAGAGAGACCGCACCTCGCTTCGCTCGTGCGGTCGGGCGCAATCAATTGCTGCCTCTACCGAGGAAATGACCGTATTCGGGTGTCAATGTTCATTAGGGCAGGTTTATCTTGATTATCTCTTAGTTTGCATTTAAAGAAAGAGAGTGTTATTTCATGAAAAGACCAAAGGCGATCATTTTTGACTTGGATGGGGTACTCACCGATACCTCCGAGTATCACTATCAAGCATGGAAACATCTCGCAGATGACGAGGGTATTTCATTCACACACGAAGAGAACGATGCTCATTTACGCGGTGTTGGGCGACGCGACTCACTTATGTACCTGCTCAAGGGTCGTCAAGTATCTGAAGAGCAGATGCAAGAAATGATGGAACGTAAAAACCAATACTATACTGAACTCATTAAGAATATGTCACCCAGTGAAGTTGTCGCTGGTGGCGTCGAACTGCTAAAAGAACTGAAAGCAGCAGGGATTAAGACAGCCATCGCATCAGCGAGCAAAAATACTTCTACGGTATTAGAGAAGTTACAAATAACCTCCTACTTTGATGGCATCGCCGATGGCAACAGTATTGTCAATGGCAAGCCCAAACCCGATGTCTTCGTCTTCGCGGCAGGTCTCGTCAACACACCCGTCGTTGACTGCTTAGGTATTGAGGATGCCGACGCAGGGATTGAGGCCATCAAAGCGGCAGGCATGGAAGCATTAGGTATTGGTCCAGCAGACCGCTTCCATAAAAGCTGACAAAACTATCCCAAATATGGAAAACAAAAAGCTACAAGACTTAATAGATTAGCATATAAAAATGCATGGTAAGACCTTCTAGCAAATCACTGCACATGCATTTTTAGGAAGGATGCTTCTGTGGACCTTTGGCACATAAGCGAGAGTACTCTGGACCCAACCCCTAAGCACATTCACAGCCAAGAAACCGTCTACACTGTAGGCAACGGCTACTTCTGTACACGTGGCACATTTGAGGAAGGCTACCCGCAAGCCAACCCTGCAACACTACTCTATGGCGTCTTTGATAAGGTTCCGATATCAAAAGAGGAATTGGCGAACGCTCCCGATTGGACACTACTTCGCCTGTTTGTCAATGGCGAGCGCTTTCGTCTCGACAAGGGGCATATTCTGGATTACCAACGCACTCTGGACATCAAAAACGGCGTTCTAAAGCGCACGGTACGCTGGGAAAGTACTTCTGGAATACGTCTCCTTATCGAAAGCGAACGCATTGCAAGCCTTGCTGACGAACACGTCGGTGCTATTCGCTATAGCGTTACGGCCGAGAAAACTGATCAGCCACTTGAGGTCGAGCTATTCGCAGGTCTTAACACTGCTGTTGGCAACTATCACCTGATGCATTGGGAGACCAGCGATCAGGGTCATCAAGACAACATTGTGTGGCTCAAGAGCGAGACAATAGCAACACAGGTCTACCTTGCACAAACAATTAGTATCACCTCGGCAACATCAGGGTTCAAGACAGAGGTATATAATTCTGATGTTGCACCCGATATTCGACTTTATGGCACACTAGCACAAGGGGCAACTGTTACCGCTGAAAAGCTCGTAACGATGTACACCTCTCGTGATGGGGTAGAGCCAGTGGCAACAGCCCTCGAACATCATCAGAAACTTCTTTCCGCTCAGGGGAACGTTTATGATACTCTGTTTACAGAGCATCAAGCTGCATGGGCGCAGTTCTGGAACGAGGCCGATGTCATCATTGAAGGCGACGAGAAGGCTCAGGTTGGCATACGCTACAACCTCTACCAGCTACGCATCAACGCCTCTTCACATGATGATCGCTACAGTATTGCAGCGAAGGGAATGACAGGCTTTGGCTATCGTGGGCACATTTTCCACGATACTGAAATCTTTATGCTCCCTTTCTTTATATATGCAATGCCCAATCTCGCACGTAACCTTGTCATGTATCGCTATCATACCCTGCCAGCCGCACGCAAGAAAGCGGCTAATAATGGCTTTGAAGGCGCGCAATATGCCTGGGAAAGTACGCTTAGTGGTGAAGAGTCAACACCACCGTCTATCGTTCATCCAGAAACTGGCGAGGTTATTCCCGTCCTCAATGGACCGTTAGAGATACACATTAGCGCAAGTGTCGCCCATGCTGCATGGCAATATTGGACCATCTCAGGCGATAACGATTTCATGCGCGACTATGGCGCGGAAATCATTCTCAGTACCGCGCTCTTCTGGGGCAGTCGCGTTGAAAAGAATACAGAACGCGACGACTACGAGCTTACTGACGTTATCGGTCCTGATGAATGGCATGAACACGTCAACAACAACACTTTCACTAACTACATGGCACGCTGGAACTTGCGGACCGCACTCGACATTTTGCAGTGGCTTCAGTCAAACGCTCCTGACAAAGCACAAGCGTTGACGCAACAACTCGACTTGACGAGTCAACGTCTTGAGCATTGGCAGGATATAGTGAAGCGCATACGTATCCTCCAAGACCCAAAAACGAAGGTGTTTGAGCAGTTCGACGGCTTCTTCAAACTTGAGGAACTCGACCAGGACAAGTACAAAGGTCGTACTGACTCGTATCAGGGCATTCTTGGCGTAGAGCCGATACAGAAGTACCGTATTGTCAAACAGGCGGACGTACTGATGCTGCTTACCGTACTTAACCAAGAATTTGACCACGAAACCAAGCAAGCCAACTGGGATTACTATTATCCTCTCACCGATCACGACTATGGTTCCTCGCTCACTCCCGCATTCCATGTAATCCTAGCATGTGAACTGGGCAAGGAGAATGCCGCCACTGACCTGTTCCGCTTAGGCAATCTCGTTGATATCGAGAACCTTCGAGGCAATACACCAGAAGGCATTCACACGGCTTGTGCTGGCGCGGTATGGCAAGCAGCCATTTTCGGCTTCGCGGGTCTCAACGTCACTGAGGAAGGCTATACAACAGAACCACACCTACCCGAAACCTGGACGCGTCTCGCCTTCAATTTCACTCTTCGAGGTAAATTGGAGCGAGTTGACTTACACAAGTAGCCACTGATATAGCCCACCCTTTCAACTGCTAGCAGTTGAAAGGGTGGGCTATATCAGTTCTAAAACCCTCTTATTTTTTCAAATCAACGCTTGACAAGTAAAGGACAGAGGAGTATTATTAGCCTCGTGAAGAAACTTTCCAGCAATGAAGAGCAAACTCACGAGGCTATGAGGCGCATTCGTCTAGCGGCCTAGGACGCCGCCCTCTCAAGGCGGAGACCACGGGTTCGAATCCCGTATGCGCTACCAACACCTAACAAAGAGAGACTTCAAACCGCTCTACAGGCCATTTGAAGTCTCTCTTTATTTGGTAAAACACCCTCTATACAGCAATTTTACAGCAATTGGCTTCGTTACGGCTTTTTCGTTTTCCTGTTCCCTCATCATCATCCTGTTTTAAGAGAGCGTCATGAAGTCTATTTATCGCGTCTTCCACACATCAGTTTCTTTCCTCTTTATGTCAGCTTTCTCCCACTCTACCGCATCTTCAGGATTTTCGGATAAGCTCTTAGCCATAATAATACTACTAGAACCGTGTGCGATGAAAGAGAACATTGATCCACAAGGCAGCACCAGTAAGTAAGGCTGCTGTGACAAGAGGAATGGCTGCAAGTCTAGCTCCCATAACTTCATAGAGGACATCACTCAAATATGGTCCAAATCTCGAATAAATAATCACGGTATACCATAGTGACGCCACTAATCCAGTTGAAAGGAGTGCTAATACCAGACCCTGACTGATTGAAGGAGGCTGGGTTACGACCAACTTTGCTCCGAAGGTATTGGAGGCTGTCTGTTGCGCTCTATGAACAACAAATCCATTGAGCCAGATCAGTAAAAGTGTTAAGAGAATAGTCATACCGAGAGGAGGAAGTGTATAGAACAAGAGCCTGAGACCGCTTGGAGTATAAGGACCCAAGCCATACATTACAGTTTCGAGCATACGCTCTATCACCATATTGACTACACTCATTATCAAAAGTAACACCACTGAAAGGAGCGCGACAGCAAAACGTAGTTGGATAAAGATACTCAATCTCGGCGTGAAAAACGCCGAATTTATATAATAAGCGTTCGCTTTGTCTGCGGTAAAATCGTTCTGTGTCCTCTCATCATGCTGTTGTGCCATGTTCTCTTACTCCAAATCATAATTTTTCGTGCGATACAAATAATACGCATCGAGGGACGAAAACTTCTCATAACGGCCTCTACTGGGAAAAGCAGGAATTTTTCTCCTACGATGCAAATGAAACGGGTAAATTAGGCAAATCCATAAGGCTACTCAACAAGCAAGTGGCACCATTGTCATTGTACACGGCCCTCTCAAAGCAGCAACTACAAATGCTACAATCCCCACAAAAGCATCCAGTAATTTATACAACAACGCCAGCGAAAAACCACGCAACATAGTAATACGAGATGGACAAAATGGGGGCTGATACGCTCAGGGAAGACAACAGAAGCACGCGATGAACATGGCTAGCTGTACCCCGTATACACTACTCAATCATTTTTATAAAGCGTCTCAAGTCAGTCTACAAGTAGCTTGAGGCGTTTTGTTAATTTCACGCTTCTTTCCAGAGTGTAGAAACTCCTACAATATTTTTAGTCAAACTACAAACGCCAGCACTCATCATTTCATCATTCATGTCATCTATTATGATTGACAACCAACAAAACAGCCTTTTGTCCTTATTGTCTCCTTTTACGTTGTATAAGAAAGAGTCTATGTTCTCATTACAAAAGAAAAGGTGATGATTTGGAAACTTTCTTTGCGTGGATATCTAACGCGATATCTATTGTTACTGGTAGTTCGCCAGTAACCATTACCAATCGAGGCCGTAAGGGAGATAGCAACAATCCTCAAAACATTTTAGAAGAGAACAACCTTTTGAGAAGTCGTTTGGCTCAAGCAGAAAGCCACAATCAAGAACTAGAAGCCCGTATCGCTTTGTTGGAAAAACAGATACAGAAGATACAAGACGCATAATACTACCTGCTATCTATGTAATACAGAACTATTCTTCCCCCCTTTTTGCTAAGTGGGAACATTTTTGTTATAGTTATAAAGAGCATCTCAAAGAGCTATTCCTGTATCAGGAAAGATAAACCAAGCTATCATATAATAGGAAGGAACTTTATGTATAAGAAAGTAATTGTAGGCATGATTGCATTCGCACTCATGACAGTCCTCTTCGCAGCATGCACCATCGTCGATGCATCCACACTCAACACGGGTCCTCAAGCGCATATGGGCAACGCGGCATTTAAGCTGCCCCAAATTGCCATCAAAAAAGGGCAGAAGCTTACACTCGTCGATGATGTCGCAGTACAACATATCATCGTCAATGGTGCATGGCAAGGTTCAACCGCCGTTCCAAAAATGGAGGCGGGCGCACCGAAGGTAAACGCTAATATCGCTGGCGGCGCAACCGCAGTTGGTCCATTCACCCAAGCTGGCACATTTAATCTTTATTGCACCATTCACGGAGGAATGCAGATCAAAGTTATCGTAAGTTAATATCTGCCCCAAAGTAGTGTGTAGCCACTAGTATACAAAACTTCTTGCTACACACTATACCTTCTCTCCTGTTTCCAAGAAATTTCTCTCCATCTACGTTCACTTCAAACAGAACCTCTGGTACTTTCGTAGCAAAAGGGTAACACTATTACAAGCTCTAATGGATAATATGCTATACTCTTTCGAGTATCAGAAGTAATCAAAGGGAATTTCTTAGTTATGTGGTTGCGATTTTTAACACAATGGAAAATTTCATTCTCCCTCCTCTTTTCGCTTAAAGCTGGAATAATACTCTGTCTTTTTATGCTGAGCATTCTTGTTGTTGCTTGTAGTCCCAACACTAGTAGCACTACCAATGTTGGTAATCCACCTGTCACTGTTACCATTGACTTGAATAAAAGTAATAGTTCACCCACCCCAACACTACCAGAATATTCATGTGGAGCGTGGGCTACACAGTCGTCACCACCACTTGGCACATCTACAGTTGGCGTCTATGCCAAGTTCGTCCATAATGTGAAGGCAGACCCCAACGATCCTAACGATGTCGGCAATCCTCAAGGTATAGATGGAGCAGCAGCGGTTGCAACCGTTATCTGGCCCGATGGCACTCAAGAGCAGGTGTCAGGAACAACGGGGGCTGATGGCTTAGTCTCGTTTCCTATCTCTACTGCTAATAGAGGCGATGCTATTAACAAGCTCACTCTTGTAACCGTTCAGTTTACAAAAGATGGTATTCCACCTTGCACAGTTGATCAGACACGCGCCGCCTTCTTCACACTCGTTACCGGTACATCATCTGGAGCAACACCGATAAGCGGCACCGGGAATCCTAAACCAGGACCTACAGGTACACCTGGTGGAACACAAAAACCAGGACCCACAGGTACACCAGTTAAAGGACATTAGCCATGCAAGATATTCATATAGAACGCTGGGCGCAAACGCTAGTAAATTATTCCCTATCTATCAAAGCCGGAGATGTTGTTGCAATCAACGCAACTCCAGCAGCGGCTCCCTTGATAGAGGCTGTCTATCGAGAGGTTCTTCGCGTAGGAGCACATCCATTACCTCAAATCTCCCTCGAAAGCCTGAATGAGATTTTACTGCGCGAGGGCAACGATGCACAACTGATGATGCCTCCTCCAACTGCCGCAACTCTAGCAGAACATGTGAACGCGCAATTGACCATCTATTCAAGCAACAATACAAAGGCATTGAGTGGCGTCAATCCACAACGTTCTGCCTTACGACGTAAAGCTTTAATGGCGACAAGAAGTCTTGCAGGTAAACGAGAACAAGCAGGCGAATATAGGTGGAGCTTAACATTATATCCGACGCAAAGTTATGCACAAGACGCGAACATGTCGCTTAATGAGTTTGAGGAGTTTGTCTTCGATGCCTGCTTCTTAAATGACGCGGACCCTAGCGCAAAATGGAAAGAACTTTCGGAACAACAACAACGTCTCGTGAATTGGCTAAAAGGACATCACAAAGTTCATATCCTGGGTGAAGGGACGGACCTGACACTTTCAATTCAAGACCGCATCTTCATCAATAGCGATGGCAAACGCAACTTTCCAAGCGGTGAATTTTTCACGGGTCCAGTCGAGAACAGTGCTAATGGAGTCATTAGCTATGAGATACCAACCACATACGATAGTCATGCGGTAGAAGGAATACGCCTTGTTTTTCATGAAGGCAAGGTCATAGAAGCAACCGCACGTCAGGGGCAAGAGATACTAGAGCATATGCTGAATATAGATGAGGGAGCGCGCTATCTTGGTGAGTTTGCCTTTGGTAATAATACTCGTATCAATCGCGGCATCAAAAACATCCTCTTCGACGAAAAAATTGGTGGTACTGTTCACCTCGCCCTCGGCAATAGTTATCCAGAAACAGGTGGCGTCAATCATTCCGCGCTCCATTGGGATATGATTTGTGATCTTCGTAAGTCTGGTGAAGTATGGGTTGATGATACTCTGTTCCTAAAAGATGGAAAAATACTTATATAAAGAGCATAACAACCCGGTACTTGCCAATCTTCTCTGATATAGCTTAGAATACATGTACAAACATTTCCTCGTGCTGCACAATAAGCACTAGTTTTTCTTATCAGATGGAGGGCTGCGTTGGAGCAGGAACAAGTAACCATACCAACATTTTCGACTATCGAGGATATACAACGGGCAATGTTTGCCCAAAACTATATAGCTGATCGTAGTCTGGCAACTACTGTATTTCTCGCGCTGAAACAACGTAAGCCACTTCTGTTAGAAGGCGAACCCGGTGTAGGTAAGACAGAGGTCGCAAAAGTTCTCGCCTCCATGCTACACACTAAGTTAATCCGTCTACAATGCTATGAGGGCATCGACGTGAACACAGCCGTTTACGAATGGAACTACACGCGTCAGATGTTGCACATCCGCTTAATGGAGGCAGGTGGCACAAATCGGCAGGACGAACTAAAAGAAATCTTTGGCCCCGACTTTCTGATGCAACGTCCACTATTGCAGGCTATCGATCCGTCTAATCCACTTCCACCCGTTTTACTGATCGACGAACTTGACCGTAGCGATGAAGAATTTGAAGCCTATTTGCTTGAACTTCTATCCGATTTTCAGATCACCATTCCAGAAATTGGTACAATCAAGGCCAAAGAGCCACCATTCGTCATAATCACCTCGAACCGCACACGCGAAATCCACGATGCATTACGCCGTCGCTGTCTTTATTACTGGATTGACTTCCCCACGCTTGACAAAGAGTACTCGATTGTGACAACGCGTATGCCGGAAGTACCACAACGCCTTGCTCGACAGGTATGTACCTTTGTTCGTGAACTACGCACAATTGATCTCTTCAAGGCTCCCGGCGTGGCCGAGACACTTGACTGGATTAGTTCACTACTCTCGCTTGATCAGACCGAACTCGTCGAGGGTCCTGTACGCGATACACTTGGTTCGCTTCTTAAGTATCAGGATGATGTGTTGAAAGTTGGTGGAAATGATTTAGGGAAGGCACTCCAAAAGGCGCGAGGGGCTTCTTAGCCATGAATATATCGTCACAGGAACAAAACGAGCAACCCTTAGAGATGCGCCCACTGGACATCGAGCGTGGCGAACGCTTGCTTTACCGTTTAACCGAGTTCGGGCGTATCCTCTGGGAAGTGGGTATCGGCGTTGGACCGAGGCAGATGCTTGATCTCGTCGATACTCTGGCCTATATCGACCTCACGAACAAGGAAGATTTCTATAACGCCCTGAAATGTAGCCTTGTTACAAAACATGAGCAAGAAGCCGTGTTTAACCAGATGTTCGGCTACTACTGGTTCATGCGCGATAAGCAAGGCAAGAAGTCCGAGCAAAATGGCAATGTGCGCCGTGATGAACGCCAAATGCGCCTTCCTCCTTCGGAACGCAAACGCTTAGCAGAGCATATGAACTCGTTGGATCAACGCAAAGAACTTCGACAAGAAATGCGCCAAACCGAGCGCAAACGTGGGCGTGAACCAGAAAAAGATCAGTACGAAGACGATCAGGGAGAACCACAGGGTACCGCTTTTAGCGCGGTTGAGCAGCTACGCAAAAAGGACTTTGAAGACTTTACCTGGGACGAAGTGCAAGAAGCCAAACGACTTATGGCCGACATGCGCTGGCAACTTGGAATGCGTCCCACACGACGTAAAACGCCATCTCATGCAGGCTCCTATCCAGATATGCGTCGTATTATTCGTCGTAATCTTAAATATGGAGCGGAATTTGTTGAGTTGACATGGCGTAAGATCAAGCGTAAGCCACGACCACTCGTAATTATTTGCGACATTAGCGGCTCAATGAGCTTGTATTCACGCTTACTTCTCCACTTCATTCATACTATATCGAATGGATTGATGAATGTCGAAGCATTTGTCTTTGGTACACGGCTTACACGCATTACGCGTCAACTGAAAAAGCGTGACGTAGATGACGCCGTGCGCGATGTCTCTAAATCTGTGCAGGACTGGTCAGGTGGAACACGTATTGGTGATGCACTCCACTTCTTCAATCATACCTGGGCAAAGCGCGTTTTGGGACACGGTGCCGTCGTATTAGTAATTAGTGATGGCTGGGATCGTGGCGACTCAGGCATACTCTCCGTGGAAATGGATCGGTTGCAGCATAGTTGCCATCGTCTGATATGGCTCAATCCCTTGCTTGGTTCACCAGACTACCGTCCACTAACCGTTGGTATGAAGACTGCGCTACCCTTCATTGATAACTTTCTGCCCGCGCACAATCTGGACAGTTTAATAGACCTGGGCAACCTGCTCAGCACTATTGATGATAGTCGTCCAGTACGTAATGGTATGTCACGACGTAAAGCAGTAGAAGAGTGGAGCAAACCTAAACGAGTGTGAAATAGGCCACTTTTCTGGACGAACAAGGGTAGAAACGCAACTTCTTCTACCCTTGTTCGTCTCTATATACAGATAATAAAAATGAAAAATATAATATGCATTATGTACATCAAGGGGCTAGAAGGGAATAATACTATTCCTTGTTGCATCATCGTATATATTCTCACATAAAAGAAGGGTAATAATATGTCAAATAATTATAATCAACAAGGGCAGCCACCGTCGCAGAACCCTCAGGAACCACAGGGGAAGTTGGTCTTAGGTGGCTTTCAAAATACACCAGATAATTCACGGCGTAAGCCATATCAATATCAACCACCACAACCACCAAAAGAACAACCAGTACCCCCTCAGCAGCAGGGCTATCAACAGCAAGGGCACCCACTGCAACAAGGTTATCAACAAAATTATCCACAACAGCAACAGCCTAAACAGGAGGTAAAATCGAATCCTGTTCCAGGCCCCTACCAACAGGGGCAACAACGGCCTGCTGCACCTCTTGCGCCAAATTTGCCTAAACGTCGCACAAGGCGTCGTGGTGGGTGTGCCATAGGATGCCTCTCGGTACTTCTGATTTTGCTTGTCGTAGGCATTTTTGCTGTCAACACAACGCAACGCGTCTTAGCATTCGGTTCTGCCATCTCTACACAAAAAAATGCACTTAGTACGCAAACAGGATATATGAGTACGAGTGATCGCACAAATGTCCTCATTATGGGCTATGGTGGTGGCACTCATGATGGAGCTTATCTCACAGACTCAATGTCACTCGTTAGTTTGCTTCCCCAAAGCCATCACACTTCACTTGTATCAGTTCCCCGTGACCTCTTTGTGCAGTACCCACCAAATTCGGGGCAATATACAAAGATAAATGCTGTCTATGAAAGCGCGGCTGGATATACGAATAAAAATCCCCAGGCCGGAGGTGATGCTGCGGCACAGAAAATTAACCTTATTACTGGCTTAAATGTCAAGTATTGGGTCACAATTGATTTCGAGGGCTTCCGCAAATTAATTGATTCTCTTGGCGGCATCAACGTCTATATACCCAATTCGTTCAATGCATGCTACCCTAAAAATGATAATGCGAACGTAGATGCCAGTTGGATTAAAGTTCAATTCAACAAAGGTACAGAGCACATGAATGGCGAAAGAGCTATTGAGTACGCTCGTGCGCGTGAACCATTGGAAGTGTGTGGCAAAGGTACATCAGAGAACCTTGCAGAACTGACAGACTTTGGACGTTCAGCGCGCCAACAAATCATTGTCAAAGCAGTGCTGTCCGATGTAAAACAGCCGTCAACATGGCCTAAACTCTTCAACGCAATGGATGCGCTAAAAAGTGCCATTTATACGAATATGTCTTTTGCAGATCTCTCAGCATTCGCGCTCAAGATGGACCTCAACGACCCCAAGACAGCGCATATTGGCTTAAGCAACCAAAACGTGTTAGAGGACAGTCGAGCATCTGATGGGGGATATATCCTTCAACCACAAAACGGTGACTGGGGCCTTATCCCACCTTATATACAAAAACACTTGTACAATTAGTACGTAGCACTCTTTGCATAAGAAGGGCGCGTAGCAATGTCACAGCGTGACACAAAAGTAATCGGCGGCATATATCGTGTAGGGCCGATAGTTGCAATAAGAGGTCTGCTAACAACCTACACAGCTTATAACCGTAATACCAACGATGTAGTGGGACTTTTCGTTATCGAAGTCCCACCAGTATTTCACTCACAGACAGTACAACAACTGTTGCAACCATTAGCACTACGTCGATCCATACAATCACCACACATTCTACATGTTCGCGGTTGGGGTGTCGATGGCTCACGTGTCTACATTGCAACCGACCCACCACGTGGAATCACACTACGCTATCTGCTGGATAACGAAAATATCGACGTACAACGCATCGTCGATCTGGTGCGTCAAATCATGCAAGGGATCAGCATTCTCCACAAGCAAGGTATTGTCGGCATTGACCTTCGTCCACATCTCATCACGGTTGATACAATGGGAATTACAGATCGTGTTCAGCTCGACGATGTTGGGCTACGCTTTTTACTAAATGGTCTTGGCTATATGAATAATAGCCAGGATGATGATTATGGTACACTTGACCCTCGATACGCTCCACCCGAATATTTCATAGGTGGACAAGTAGGCACATGGAGCGATATCTATCAAGTAGGCTTGCTTCTCTTTGAAATGATAACCGGACGTCTCCCCTTCGTTGGACGTAATACTGCGGAAACAGGTGTTATGCAAAGCAATACTCCTGTCCCACGTATGAACAGCATTAAGCATGACGCACCTGTTGCTCTTCAAATAATTGTAGATAACGCGTTAGCGAAGAATCCAGCCCAGCGTTTTGCTAACGCTGATGCTTTTTTGCATGCGTTAGCTAGGATACATGTTCCTCATATGCCTCCTCGTTCTGAACAAGTAATGCAAGGAAACGCGGTGCAACCTGGATTAACAACAGAAATGCCACCTCTTTCTCATGAAGTTACTGTACGTACACCAGCCACTACCCAAACAGGAAAAGATATACCTATACATGATATACCCACAAAAGAGGGGATATATGCGTACTTATGCTATGAAAAAGAGGGTGTAGAAATAGAATGCATTCCTATTACACAAAAAAGTGTCGTGGTAGGACGCCTCGATCCCAAGCGTGGCCTTAGCCCGGACATTGATCTTAGCCAGTTTGATCCAAGAATGACCATTTCAAGACAACACGCTCGTATATACTTTGAGGGGACATTCTTTTATATTGAAGACTTGAAAAGTCGTAATAAAACGCGATTAGGCGAACTTACACTAACACCGTTAAAGGCCGAATTGCTGCAACACGAAGATATTGTACGCATTGGGAGCGTCCCACTAATTTTCAAAATTCCAGGGATGAACTCTGCTTCTTCGTCTAAAGGCAAGAGATAAGAATAGGATTTGTCCTTACATTTTGGCGTGAGCAATAGCGATAAGGTCAGAGAGTAATCCTTGACCTGTCTCTAGGCGTCCAGCACCAGGACCGATAATCGTTACCGAAGATAAGGAGTCTGTTTGTAACGTAATCGCATTCATTGAGCCTTCAACACGAGCAAGGGGATCGCTCAGTGGAAGTTCGATAGGCTCGACACGCCCTTCGAGTGGTGTATCCCCTAACCCTTGAGTAACCTGTAGCGAGGCGATAAGTTTAATACGAGCATTGTTATGAGCAGCTTGACGCATTTGCTCTTTTGTAATTGAGGTAATTCCCTGTCTTACTACCTGATCGGGCTTAAGAGAATGACCAAAGGCAAGAAATGCTAGAATAAGAACTTTTGCAACAGCATCATACCCCTCTACATCAGCAGTGGGATCAGCCTCAGCATAGCCTTGCGCTTGCGCCTCTTTGAGCACTTCAGCATACTCACGACCTGCGGCCATCGCACTCAAAATATAATTCGTTGTCCCATTAAGGATGCCGCGAATCTCTCGTATCCTACTCCCTGCTAACCCTTGACGAATTGTACTGAGTACAGGTGTACCTGCCATGACTGTTGATTCCATACGAAGTTGAACATTTTGTTGGTGAGCGAGCAACAATAGATCTTTCGCAGCAAGGGCAGCAGGTCCCTTATTTGCCGTCACAACATGCATTCCCTTCATTAGGGCAGCGCGAATATGACTCATCCCTGGCTCTGCATCCTGTAAATTCGTTCCCGTCGCCTCAGCAAGCATATCTGCTTGAGTTGCTTGCAGCCCTTCAAGCGCATGCTCCCAATGCTGGATATCTGGATGTTGCGTGATAGGTTGACGTGCCGCCGCAAGTTCCAAGAGGAGTGGAATGTCTAAACCATCTTCTTTATAAATAAAGCCATGATGAGCGTTGGCAACACCTACGACAGTAACATTCAAATCATATTGTTGCTCTAGCAAATCTTTTTTTGCGCTAAGCAATTCAGCAAGGCCTTGACCGACAACACCAAAACCAACAATTGAGAGACGTAGATGTTTCATATACTTTCCATTACCCTACTGGTCGTACTATATCCACGATAATTTTAGACGGTCAAGAACTCGTTTGACTGGCCCTAGCTCTTCTATGCCCAATAGACGTGCCACACGGATATACACAATCACACCAACGAGCATTTCTATGATCAGCTTGAACAAAGCAACAAATGTACCAAGCAAGCCAAGCGATTGTGTACGCGTTGTATCCAGGAAGACAAGCGCAGGAACACGTGCGATTGCTCCAAATCCCAGGTCAAGTATGTTGCGAATAATAAGTAGTGCCAGACCCATTGCCAATGAAGCGAGAAGCACACGACCTGCAAATAACGCGGTAGTTCGTATTTGTAGACCCCCAACACGCTGATGCAAAAGCCAGAACAATAAAACAGCTTCTACAAGACCTGCAAGTGATGTCGAAAAAGCTAGCGCGCCCATACCCCACTTTGCACCATATATGGAGACATTGATAAGCAGAAGGCTGAGCGCGATCTTGAATACAAATTGCCCAACGCTTATCACAACGGGAGTGGTACTGTCTCGCATTGCATAGAAAGAGCGCGTTAAAATTTCGACGGCGGCAAGTCCGGTTAATCCAAAAGCAAAGAAGGCGAGAGGAAATACCGTTGATTGTGCATCTGCCAAGCTGAAACGTCCATGTTCAAGTAAAACCTGGATAATTGGGAGACCTAATACAATCAGGCCAACACTTGAAGGAATCGACATAAAGAGGATACTACGTAACGTTTCCAAGATAGTGTTACGCACACGATCAAAGCGTCCCTTAGCAACATTTTCTGCGAGTGTTGGGAAGGCCGCCGTTGAAACAGCCATACCAAAAACACCAAGCGGTAGGAGGACAAGTTGTAGTGATTGATAGTACTGGGTTACAAGGCCATTAATACCAGCGGCCCCGACAACAACAACGAGAAGGAGAATTAGGCTACGGTCAACAAATGTTGAAAGCGAAAGCATCGCAGCATTGATGATACGTGGCACCATCTGCCGCCCAATTTGTATTACGCCAGGGTGCCGCCAATCGAAGGATGGTGTATAGTGCATACCAACTTTGAACAGCCCAGGCACCTGTATCGCCACCTGCAATAATGCCCCAATGACAACACCCCATGTCGCAAAAAGAACTGCTGTACCATCATTGCGTTGTCCATGAAAAGCAAAATATATCCCCGGTACTAGTCCAGCAATGAGTCCAACATTGTAGAGCACAGTACCGACAGCAGGAAGTAGAAAGTTCTGTCGTGCATTGAGTACAGCATTAACGATAACGCCAGCACCCAAGATAATAGCTTGCAACAGCATAATGCGTGTTAGCATAGCAATCAAATCAAGATGTGCAAGATATTCTGGATACAGTTTATCGTGTATACCTGGCCCCGGATTGTAGAGAGGCACAATTTGACGAGCGAAGATAATGGCAATAAGTGCCAGTACGCTCATAATAATGATGGCAAGGTTAAGCGCGGAACTAGCGATGCGCCAGGCAGTTTTCTCGTCATGCTCACCAATCATATAATTCGCAAATACGGGGATGAAAGCGGAGCTAAGCGCACCACCTGCCACGATGTTAAAAATTGTATCAGGGATAAGAAAGGCTTGTAGATAGGCATCTGATGTTGGGCCAGTTCCAAAAACAAAGGCAAACATAGAAGTTCGCAAAAGACCTAAAATACGACTGGCGATAAACGCTCCAGTCAAGATGAGCGATGCACGTTGGATGTTTACACGTTGCAGCATGCCCGTATCTTGCGCGACAGCCGCAGCGGGTTGGATATTCTCGTGTGCTACATCCTCTATGTTGCTGGCTCTATTTTGTAGTGGTGATACCTCACCGAGTATAGGAAGTGCCATTATAGGAGATGCTTGCATTGGTGGAACAACAGATGGTGAATTACTTGCGTAGGGTAGCGGTGGGCCGTCAAGTCTCGCAACAGAATCGTTCTGTAGGGACTCAGAAACAGGTGACTTCTTCCCTTTCCAGGGAATAGCAGTTGTAACATCTGGTCCCATACGACGTTGTTGACGCCGCATGCGGTCCTCACGAAGTTGCTGTAGACGTTCCTGACGCAGTTGGGCCATTGGCTGCGAGGGTTGAGGAGGATTAAAATATTGATACTCGCTCCCCTGATTATAGCCCAACGAAGTTCCCATATCCGCAATAGGCTCCTGGTAGCGCGCAGATGGATAGACACCGTGTATCCGTATTGGTTGCTGTGGAGCATATGGTGGCTCCGTAGCAGGTTGAGGAGCCGCCATTTCTGGATGGTCCTGGTCATATTGCCAGCCATAGTGATCTGGTGATTGTCCTGGTTGTCCCTGCTCTGGCAGAGGTGCTTGCTGTCCTTCGTTTCCCACTGTTCCCGCTCTATAGAATGTATGTGTAGCGCATAAAACACTACCATATTGATATACGTAGAGACACCACAAAAGGTCTAGTTATATTTGTAGAGCATACCATACTAGCAAGATTCTGGCTAGTATGGTAGCGGAAAGTCATGCGACACTATCTTTCAATCCGTCCTAAATCCAAGATAAGTGCAGACGATATAATAAACGGTAAACCGACCCAAGTTCTTTGCTTCCCAGCGTCCGAATCAGCCGTGACACACGTAAGTAAATCAAGCTTCCAACTCCTACAATAAGCGCAAGCTTGAGAAGTGCAAATAGAATACCCATAATACCTAGTGACTGTGTTCCATCACTTCCGCTTGTAACAAGTATTTTGTCAAGCAGCAAGCGCATTATAAACAAGCCAACACTCATAACCAGCGACGCTTCCAGCACACGCAAAGTAAATGAGGTCAATGGACGCAGTTGCAAGCCTCCAACTTGCGGACGAATTAACCATAGCAAAGCTATTGCTTCTAGCAACACGGCACCAGAGGTTGCAAGGGCAAGTACACCCATGCCTAATGCACCAGTAAACAGAGTCATATTTAACGGGATATGTAAGAAATTGCCCATCCCCATTTGTACTAGTAATACAGCAGGGTCGAGTAGCAATATGCCCAGTGCTATTTTGACAACGAATTGTCCTACGCTCACGATAACAGGTGTCATGCTGTGTCGCAGTGCATAGAACGAGCGCGTCAAAATTTCGACAACAGCCAGCCCCGGTAAGCAGAGCGCAAAGCAGAACAGGGGAACAGCCATTGATTGTGCCTCGTTTTGATTCAACGAACCATGTTCATACAGTACCTGGACAACAGGAAAGCTTAACAACATCAAACCAAAGCTGCAAGGAATCGCAATAAATAGCACACCTCGCAACGTTTCAATAATGAGCGCACGTAAACGGTCAATACGTCCTTCGGCAGCGTAAGCAGTCATCGTAGGAAAAGCTGCTGTACAAACAGCCATCACTCCACTCAATGGCACAAGGACAATACCAAAGGCAAAAATATATTGACTAATAAGTCCTTGCAGAACAACAGGACCAACCGCAACAATTAGTAGTTCCAGCAGAATACGGTCCACACCAGTAGCAAAGTTGAGCACGATAGCGTTGAAAACGCGTGGCACCATTTGCGTTACAATACGACGTATGCCAACATGACGCCAATCGAATGAAAAGGTGTAACGCATTCCAGCTTTGCGTAGTCCAGGAATTTGGATCATCAATAGGCAAAAAGCACCAAGGACGACACCCCATGCAGCCGAGTAAACAGAGACTATATCATTACGTTGATGTATCGCAACCAGTATTACACCTGGCACGAGACCTGCGATCAAGCCAATATTGTAGAGGACTGGCGCAAGAGCTGGCAAAAGAAATTTTTGACGTGCATTCAGGACAGATGTGATAATAACACTTGCTCCCATGAACACAGCTTGCAGTAACATGATGCGCGTGAGTGCGACGATTAGATTAAGGTGTATAAGGTATGCAGTATAGAGCTTTCCAGAGTGAGGGCCTGGACCCAGATTGTAGAGAGGGACTAGTTGCCGTGCAAATATAATTACAGTGAGCGCGAAGAGTACCATGAGTAGAACCGAAAGATTGAGGGCAGTACTCGCAACATGCCAACCAGTCTTTTCATCTCGCTTGCCAACCATGTATGTGTTGAAGACGGGCATGAACGCAGACATGAGTGCGCCACCAGCCACAATATTGTAGATAAGATCAGGCACGAAAAAAGCCTGCTGGTAGGCATCCACAATTGCACCTGATGCTCCCCCAGGCTCAAAGACATAAGTAAACAGTACAGACTGCACAATGCCTATAAAACGGCTGGCAATTAATGCCGCCGAGATAATAAGCGTGGCATTGACGAGACTCATACCTTGTGATGCATCAAAACGTGAAAAGCGGCTCATAAATCCTTATACACATCCCTCTTTTGCTTTTTCTTATATAATACTAACGGTTAGCAGCACTCAAAAGGAATGCAGAATATGTCTCAAAAGTGCTTCGTCAAAAAACTGGTGAAACAAAATAGGAAGACGGAGACTCATACTACTATAACACTTGAAAGAAGTGAAGAAACCACAACTCCACAACAGAATGGAGTAAGTATCTCGGAGGTTCAATGAATTCTAAAACCATCTACAAGGCGATCATCCTTGTAGTTGTCGTAGGTCCCTTACTTGCAACCGTATACGCTATCAACCTTCTCTGGCAACGTGCCGTTCATCCAGTCGATATTGTCTTATTATTAAGCATGTACACTATCACCGCACTTGGTGTGACGGTTGGCTATCATCGCATGTTGACACATCGCAGTTTTCAGCCACATCCCGCAATCAAGCTTCTTTTCCTCATCATGGGTTCTATGTCGTTAGAAGGTGCGGCAATAGAGTGGGCTTCAACACATACAAAGCACCATGCACAGGCTGATAAAGAGGGTGATCCGCATAGTCCCGTGGAAGGCTTCTTTCATGCTCACGTTGGTTGGCTGTTCAAAGATAATATGGCATCACCAGAAATCTATGGTCGTCATTTGCTCAAAGATCCAATCGTAATGTTTGTGAGTCGTACATTTTTTCTGTGGGTAGGACTTTCATTGCTTATCCCATTTCTGATTGGTGGTTGGACTGGCCTCCTTTGGGGCGGTTTAGTACGTATCTTCCTGGCGCACCATATCACCTGGAGTGTCAACTCGGTCTGTCACACCTTCGGCAAACGCGAGTTTGAGACAAACGACCAGAGTCGCAACGAATGGGTTGTTGGCTTGCTTGGCTTTGGCGAAGGTTGGCATAACAACCATCACGCTTTCCCACGCTCAGCCTTTCACGGACTGCACTGGTGGCAGTTCGATCTCTCTGGCTACCTTATCTGGACTCTCGAGCGCGTCGGCCTCGTCAAAGAGGTATATCGCGTCACACCGGAAATGCTAGCGCGTCGTTCCACAAAGCGTGGGGTAGGTGTTGCTGCTATGAGCACTGAGAGTGAGCAAGTAGCGGTCGAAGCAGATTAAGTTGCTTCATACATAATAACTGTTTTTAGAGGACGTATGTACAAGCAATGAGGGCACAAACGCTGTTGTGCCCTCATTGCTTGTACATACGTCCTTCACTATCTCTAACAAATCTCCTGATTGACAGCACAGTAAAACACCTATACAATCCCCACATATCGCGGTTCATGCTCATAGAGTTTGAGGCGTGTGTACAATGCAAATAAGAGCAATACCGATATATTTTTATGAGGAGATTCATATTTATGGAGCATTTGAATACCGTTATTTTGGCAGGTGGCAGTGGCACACGCCTATGGCCTCTTAGCACACCTACATTTCCTAAACAATTCTTACCACTTCCTAGCGGCAATAGTATGATTCAGGAGACGCTATCTCGTGTCTCATCACTGACAACTCCTGAACAAACATGGGTGGTCACGGGACGCAGCATGGCGGCCCTTGTACAAGAGCACCTTCCATCTGTCCCAGCACAACACATTCTTCGTGAGCCGATGGGACGCAACTCTGGTCCTGCCATCGCATGGGCTGCCGCGACAATCGCGAAGAAAGACCCGAAAGCAGTTATGGCAATATTTAGTGCGGACGCCGTAATTCTCAATGTCGAATCTCTTCTGCAAACATTGCATCTTGCGAACGAACTGGCAGAAAAAGGGCGACTGGTCACGATTGGTATCAAACCAACCTCACCCGAAACTGGCTATGGATATATTCGCTTTGCAGATGAAGTTGACGAGGGCTACGGACATCAAGCATTCAATGCGGAACGCTTTGTCGAAAAACCAAATCTCATTACAGCACAAAACTATCTGCGTGATGGTCATTATGTATGGAATGCGGGTATATTCATTTGGCAGGTTGAGGCTGTGCTAACAGAACTCCGCGAGCATCTCCCCGAACTGATGCGAAAAATCGACATGATTGTTGATGCAAGAGAGACAGCACAAGGGCAGGCAATACTCGATGAACTCTGGCCCACGCTACAAAGCATCTCTATTGACTACGGTATTCTCGAAAAGACACACAATCTCGTGGTCATTCCTGCCGACCTTGCCTGGAATGATGTCGGCAACTGGGAGCAGTATGGTGCGCTCTTTCCCGCGAATGAACAGGGTATTCGTGCGGTAGGCAATCACACAGGTTTGGGTAGCCAGAATATGGTCGTCTACAATAATACATCGCGCCAAATTTTTACCATTGGTATGGAAGATGTAATCGTGGTTGAAATGGAGAATACCACCGTTATTTGTCACAAAGACCAAGTACAACGCGTCAAAGAGCTAGCGGAACAACAAAAGAAAAAAGCGTAAGTTACAAGGTATTTCTGTAACTTTTGTAAGTAGGGTGACGTGACAAGGAGAGATTATAACTCCTACAATCTGAACTATTACTATACATAAGGATAAAGATATGCCAAAACAGTTACAAGATAGTGTTGTCGTTATTACAGGCGCATCGAGTGGTATTGGTCGTGCTACAGCACTTGAGTTTGCACGTCAAGGTGCTAACGTTGTTGTTGGAGCACGACGTGACTCATTGCTACAAGATGTGGTAAATGAATGCAAGCAACTAAGCGGACGCGAAGCTTTAGCAGTAGCGACAGATGTTCGGGATGAACAATCGGTGCAAAGCCTTGCCAAGCAAGCATCAGCTACCTTTGGACACATTGATGTCTGGGTCAACGATGCAGGCGTAGGTGCCTTTGGTCGTTTTGAAGAGACACCGCCCGAAATCTTCCGTGAAGTTATCGAGACCAACTTCTTTGGCACAGTCTACGGCGCAAGGGCTGTTGTGCCTTACTTCCGTAAGCAACAGCAGGGAACGCTCATCAATATCTCTTCTCTACTTGGCACTATTGGAGGCGCGTACTATACCGCCTACACTTCCTCGAAGTTTGCAGTGCGAGCGTTCGGGGAAGGCTTGCGCGAAGAGATAGAGGTGCTTGACGGTGCAAAAAATATTCACGTTTGTACAGTGCTGCCTGCTACCATCGACACTCCATTCTTCCACCATGCCGCGAACTATACAGGACGAGCAGTCCAGGCGATGCCTCCGGTTTACCCTGCTGAGCAGGTAGCAAAAACCGTCGTCAAGCTTGCGTTGAAGCCCAAGCGCGAGACATATGTTGGCAATGCAGGACGTATGATTGGTTTTATGCATAATGTTGCCCCTGGACTAGCAGAGGTAATGATGGCAAAGCAAATTGATACAACACACTTCAAACCTGAGTCATCACCTGTAACTGATGGTGCTGTCTCAGCACCAATGAAAACAGGAACAGATATCAATGGTGGCTGGCAAGGAGGACCACAGTCAATAGCGCGTACAGTCGCTACAGCAAGTATTGCAACAGCCGCGACCGCTTTGCTTACATGGGCATGGCTACGCAACAGAAACGATCACTAACTCATCTACTGTACAAGAATTGGTTCAAGGCCTTCTGCAAACAGAGAAGCCTTGAACCGTTCTATTTTCCCTTCCTTCCAGACACCTCTGTGCTATAATATTCTAAGCGATTTGTACTTGATGAAGACGAAGGGAGCTTTACTGTGTTCTCCGAAGAGCCTATCCTCGGTACGCGTGGTATGGTTGCCTGCGCTCACTATCTTGCTACTCAAGCCGGAGTGCGTATTCTGACGCAAGGTGGTAATGCAATTGATGCAGCAATTGCAGCTAACGCGGTCATGACGGTCGTCTACCCCTCGACCTGTTCGGCAGGGGGAGACATTTTCATGTTGATTTGGGACGCAGAAACACAAAAACTACACGCACTAAACGGCAGTGGTCGCGCTCCACACGGCATGACGCCAGAATACTTTCTCGCTCGTGGAATGAAACATATTCCTGAACGTGGTCCACTCTCAATCAATGTACCAGGAGCGGTTGATGGTTGGTTTGAAGCACTTGAACGATTTGGTACGTTGCCAGCAGAAGTCATCTTCGCTCCAGCTATTGAACTTGCCGAATTGGGGATGCCAATCACTTCAAAACTTGCGAGTTGGCTAGAAGCTGCCGCTGAGGGAGTGCTTGGGCCTTGGAGTAGCAGTGCTGAGACGTATCTCTTAAGCGGCAAGGCACCGCAAGCAGGTACTGTTTTACGTCAGCCTAATCTTGCTCAGACATACAAACTTCTTGCACAAGAGGGGCGTGAGCCATTTTACAAGGGAGCGTTGGCACAAACCATCACAGAGTATGTGCAAAGGTGTGGTGGCGTGTTGAGTAGAGAAGATATGGCAAACCATCATTCCGATTGGGTCGAACCGATTTCGACAAACTATCGTGGCTATGATGTCTATGAATTTCCTCCAAACACGCAAGGAATAACAGCACTTGAGATGCTCAATATACTCGAAGGCTACGACCTCACAAGTTTAGGCTACCAGACAGCAGAATATCTACATGTTTTACTTGAAGCAAAAAAACTCGCCTTTGCAGACCGTGATCAATACATTTCTGACCCAACTTTTGTTGATGTGCCAGTTGAGCGGCTGTTAAGTAAAGCGTATGCAGCCCAACAACGAGCGCGTATTGATCTCACAAAAGCTGCGATACAGGTTGGACCAGGACTTGAAAAAGATGGCGATACAATGTATCTTTGTACGACCGATAACAAAGGCAATGTTGTTTCCTTGATTCAAAGCCTCTATAATGGTTTTGGAAGTGGCGTTGTTGGTGGTCATACAGGTGTTATGTTGCACAACCGTGGCTCATATTTCTCGCTTGACCCTCGCCATGTAAATTATTTGCAGCCGGGGAAGCGCACCATGCATACACTCACTCCTGCTATGGTCTTGCACAACAATGTACCTTATACGGCTATAGGAACCATGGGTGGTGATGCACAACCACAAGTGCATGTGCAACTTCTCACTGCTATACTGGATTTTGGGCTGAACGTACAGCAAGCAATCTCTGCTCCCCGTTGGCGTAGTGGACGCTTCCAAATTGGACAAGAGGGGAAAGAACGAGAACTAGGAGGACAAGGCAGTGTTGATGAACACCTTGAGCCGCTTATACAAGAACGCGTTGTTCTGGAAGAGGGCTTCCCACCGCATAGCGCAGAAAAGCTTACTCGTCTTGGGCATCGTGTGACACAAAATACAGCATGGGATCACGGCATGGGACATGCACAAGCCATTCGCATTCATCCTCAAACCCATGTCTTTGAAGGTGCTGCCGACCCGCGTTGTGATGGACTCGCGCTCGGTTGGTAATTCTATGTTTGTGGACAGAATACTAGTGTAGGGAGGATCAGAACACCACATGACTACCCATTCATTTCGTCATAGTATCCCAGCAGAGATACTGGCTCTTTCACATGAACGCGATCTTTTGCGCCGACGTGGACAATATGATCGCGCCGATGTTCTAAAACAACAAATCGAAGCTGCTGGCTATGCCATTAAAGATAATCCACGTGGCGCACACCTTGTAACACTTCCTAGTGTGGAGGTTGATGGGCAAGTTTACCGGATAGGGCGTCAGTTACCGTCGTTGCTCGACGAACCAGACCGTTGTACCTTCTCTGTCAATATCCTTTCACGAAACAGCTACGAGCAAACGGTGCGCTGTGTAGAAAGTGTTCTACGGTTCGCGGATACAACAGACATTGAGATTGTTCTCATAGATAACGCATCGCAAGATGGCATAGACCTTTGGGCTGAAGCATACAAGTACCAGGAAACTCGCCTTCGCGTACTACATATTACGCGAACAATGGGTGAAGCAGAGGCGCGCAATGTTGGCTTAAAGCAAAGTAGAGGCCGCTATATCCTCATACTCGACAGCAGCGTTGAACTGACGGGTGATATTTTCACTCCGTTGATGCAGACGCTGGAAGACGGCAGTGTTGGCATTACAGGATTACGTGGGTTACATACCGATGATTTACGCAATTTTGCGGAAAGCCAGGATGACGACACCGAAGTGGATGTTATCGACACGCTGTGTATGGCGTTTCGTCGTGTCCTACTGAAAGAGGCTGGACTGTTTGACGAACGCTATAGATTTCCGTATTATATGGATGTTGATTTCAATTTCACCGTGCGTGACCTGGGAACGACTCTTGTGGTCACACCCAACTTGCCAATCACGCGTCATGCCTTTTTGTCAGATACCAAATTGTCCGATGCCGAACGGACACGTCTGAACAAACGAAACTTCTACCGCTTTAGAGAAAAGTGGGGAGCGCGCGACGACTTACTTCCCGAAGAAGATGACGACGAAGAATAACGTTGGAAAGGTAGTATTCCCCTTGCAAACCTTACAAAAGAGACAAGATATCTCACAAGAATATACATGGAACCTCGAAAGCATTTTTGCGAGTGATGACGCGTGGGAGCGCGATTTTCAGGAGTTACAACAGCGTTTACCGGAGGTAGCAGCACTGCAAGGCACACTCGAACAGAGTGGACAGGCATTGCTCACCGTTCTGCAAAAGCGCGATGATATATCGCTTCGGTTAGAGAAATTGTACGTTTATACCTCAATGCGTCGAGATGAGGATACAACGAACGGGAAGTATCAAGCAATGGCAGACCGTGCGATGCAACTCGTCGTTCGTGCCACCACCGCCATCTCGTTTATTGAACCAGAAATTCTGACCTTACCACAGGAAACGCTAGACCGCTTTATACAGGAAACAACGGGCTTAGCACTCTACAAGCAACAACTCCATGACTTAAATCGCAAGCGTGGACATGTTCGCTCAGCAGAGGTTGAAGCAGTATTGGCAGCTACGGGTGAGGTTGCGGACGCGCCTGATGCTATCTTCTCGATGATTGATAATGCCGATCTTAAATTGCCAACTATCATAAACGATGCGGGTCAAGAGGTTGAGTTAACCAAAGGCAACTACCTGACCTTCATCCGTAGTGCCGACCGCGAGGTGCGTAAACGTGCTTTTGAGGGCATACATGGGACATTTCTGAAGCAGCGCAATACCTTGGCGGCAACATTATCCGCTCAGGTCAAAACCGACCTTTTTTATACACGCCAGCGAGGTTATGCAACATGTCGCGAACGTGCCCTTGCAGGCAATAATATACCTGTTAGTGTATATGACAACCTGCTTGAGGCTGTACATGAAAATATTCCCTTACTCAATCGCTATATGAAATTGCGTAAGCGTATACTCAAGCTTGATGAAATGCACATGTATGACCTGTATGTGCCGATTGTCGAAGAGACAACCGACGAGATGACCTATGAGCAAGCACGTGATACAGTTACAGCAGCCCTGGCACCCCTTGGCGAAAACTACATTGATATATTGAGGAAGGGCTTCTCACAACGCTGGATTGATGTCTACGAGACACCGGGCAAGCGTGGCGGTGCGTATAGTGGCGGTGCATACGCCACTCAGCCGTTCATCCTTCTCAACTTCCAGAGCAAGCGTGACAGTATGTATACACTCGCTCATGAATTGGGTCACTCGATGCACTCGTACTTCACCCGTTCACATCAGCCCTATCAGTACGGTGACTATACCATTTTTGTAGCAGAAGTTGCCTCTACACTCAACGAAGAACTACTCACCGAATACCTGCTAAAAAGCACAACCGATAAAGCAACACGAATTGCTCTACTGAACCACTCGCTAGAGGACTTTCGCGGCACACTGTTCCGTCAGACTATGTTTGCAGAATATGAGCAGACAATTCATCACCTTGCTGAAGAAGGTGAGTCGCTCACGGCAGACGCGCTTAGTACACAATATACAGCACTAAATCAAAGGTATTATGGTGCGGAGACCGCAATTGATGATTTAATTGGTATAGAGTGGGCGCGCATTCCACATTTCTATTACAACTTCTATGTGTATCAGTACGCTACAGGCATCTCAGCGGCCTCAGCATTGGTACAGCAAATATTGCACGAGGGACAGCCCGCTGTTGAACGCTACCTCAAGTTCCTCAGTTCTGGCTCTTCTGACTACAGTATCGAGTTACTCAAAAAGGCTGGTGTTGATATGACTTCGCCACAACCTGTACGTCAAGCATTCCAACTCTTTGAGTCACGTCTAACACAAATGGAGCAACTGCTGGGATAAAAAAGGCCAAAGCACCAGCATATAATAGTAGTTGGCTATTATTGTATGCTGTTGCTTTTTTTCTTCTGTAATACAAACAAACACTTCTTGCTTGTATACGTTTTACCGTACTCATGAGTAATATATAGAGAAGGAACACTGATGTTCCGTTGACATGAAAGAGTAAGACTCAAAAGGAGAACTTGACAATGGCTGATGAAAATAAAGATTTAGGTACCCAAGGGCAAGAAGATACACTCAAGGGTAAGGTCGATCAGGCAGTCGGCAAGGTACAGCAAAAGGTTGGTCAGGCCACTGGTAACACCGAGCTTGAGGGCAAAGGCGATGCCAAGCAGGTGGGCGGCACAGTACAATCTACTCTTGGTAACGCAGAGCAGAAAGTAGACAGCGCACTCGACCCAAACAAAAAGTAGTACGTCTTCCTTTTTGAATATAAACAACAATACAGGATGCATCCATTGGATACATCCTGTATTGTTGTTTATATTCTTTATTGTACGGGATTATCCCACACACGCCCGTCCTTCTCAACCAAAGCATCCGCCTCTTGCGGCCCCCACGTTCCTGCAACATAGGGATGGATATCGGGTTCATCCATCTTCTCCCATACCTTTGTGATGCTGTCGATAACACGCCAGGACGCTTCAATTTCATCACGACGGATAAAGAGTGTTGAGTCACCCAGCATACAATCAGCAATCAGGCGCTCATATGCCTCTGGCGACTGAATACCAAAAGCAGATTTATACGAGAAGTTCATATCAACCGAAGCAAGATGCTGTGAGGCTCCTGGTATCTTTGCTGCAAACTTTAGTGAGATACCATCGTCTGGTTGAATACGAATGGTCAAGCGATTCGGTACAAGCCCCTTCGTATCATCAGGGTTGTACAATTGATGTGGTACACGCTTGAACTGAATTGTTACCTCAGTGCTACGTGAGGGCAGACACTTACCGGTACGAATATAGAAAGGTACTTCCGACCAACGCCAATTCTCGATGAACAATTTCAGCGCAACAAACGTCTCGGTTTGTGAATGAGGATTTACACCGTTTTCCTCAAGGTACCCAACCGTTGGTTTACCATCAGTTACACCAGCCGTATATTGTCCACGCACCGTACATTCGCCTACCTGCTCTGGTGTAAGCAGAGGAATAGCGCGGACAAGTTTTACCTTCTCATTGCGAATAGAATCGGCATCAAAAGCGGCAGGCACTTCCATACAAGTGAGGCATAGGACTTGCATGATATGATTTTGCACCATATCACGAATCGCACCTTCTGACTCGTAGTACTCGGAGCGCGACCCAATACTTAAGCGTTCAGCAACCAAAATTTGCACATGGTCAATATAGTTACGGTTCCAGAGCGGCTCAAAAATGCCGTTTGCAAAGCGGAACGCAAGAATGTTCTGCACCGTTTCTTTGCCCATATAGTGGTCTATACGGAAGATTTGCTCTTCACGGAATGACTTACCAATGTCCGTATTGAGTTCCTGAGCAGATGCAAGATCATGTCCAAAGGGTTTCTCAATGATCAACCGTGTCCAACCATGCCCATTCTGGCCTTGCTGCCACTCTGGTTGTGCTAAACCTGCACGCCCCAGATGCTCAACGATCATCGGATCCATTTCGGGAGGGGTCGAAAGGTAGAAAATGCGATTACCTTTTGTGTCTTGCTCTTTGTCCAGCGTAGTGAGGAGATCGGAAAGCTTGTGATACCCCTCGTCATCATCCAAGTTGGCTTGACAATAAAACAGCTTTTTAGCGAACCCTTGCTGTCCTTCGCTATCAAGTTTGTCATCGTCAGGCATGTATTTGTTGAGCGACTCAAGAGCCATTGCTCGCCACTGCTCATCGTTCATAGGACGACGTGCATAACCAACAATACAAAAACTCTCTGGTAGTGGATGGTCGTGCATAAGATGCGCGAGTGTAGGAAGTAATTTTCGTTGCGCGAGATCACCTGTAGCACCAAAGATGACAATCACACAGGGTTCTGGTTTATGGCCTTCTTGCCATATTGAGTGCTGTTTGAGTGTACTTGCGACTTGAACGCCTTGTGTCATAAAAAGCTTCTCCTGTTCAAAAATTTAAGCTCCTACTACAGTACACGGAAGAAAGGCCAATTTCGTATAAATATTGCATCTCATGAAGATACAAAGTTAAGACATTTGCAGATATATCCATATCCGCTCTACTCATCTTCCAACCGTCCTGATTATAGGCAATTCCTCATGTTCTTTGTGTGAGGAATACAGTCGTATCGTACAACAATTGGATCAAAAGGGTACTGTACATTTATACTTAGGAACACGTTGTGGAGGGAAAAGCGATAACAGAGGGAAATACGCAAAACTTTTGATTGCTTATGTATCACACGCATGTTCGGCGGGTATATACCCGCCATTGTACATACTATTTTGCTTTTTTCTTATGTGGCGCACTCGTATAATGGTGCCGTATCGCTGAAAATGGCGCGGAGAACACGATAACACCAATAACGCACACAAGAATGGGCGCGACGAGTGAAAGAGTAATTGCCCACACAAAATGTACGTGAAAGAGGAACAGGAATAGATACTGTAATACAACAAGCACGACTAATGCACCTGTTGTCACGAAGGCAAGCGCAGCGGTCCAACGTGTACGAAGGTAAGATTGTATTGTTTTATGACGCAACTCGGCCTGCTCACGGGCAGAGTTCTGCATACGCAGCAGTGTTTGTCGCTCCTCTTCCACCTGAGATTGTTCTTGCTCTAGGTGAACGGTAATACGCTGTACTTCATCGGTTAAGTACCGAGCTTCTACAAGCTGCTTCGTTTTTATCTGATTGACATGAAGTTCAATCGTCTTCATAGCATCATCGTGTAGAACAGTAGAAGCCTGATCGGGCGAAATAACCAACGTCTGGGCAGCCTCCGACAATTTTCTCTCGTACTCTTCTTGTACAGAGGTGTGAAAATTAGCGTAAAGCTCTTGATAACGATGCTCTAGTTGCTTGTATGCTTCTTGAAGATGGTTGCGCTCGTTTATCGCCTCCTGTAAATGGCCTTGATAGTGTTCAAGTTCCTGTAATTGTCCACTATGAATGACGGTCACTTCACGCTCAAACTCAGACTGAATGGCGGTGTACTCAACAAGTAGACGTTGCATTTCGCCTCGCACCTCGTCAAGCTCGTGCCGCAAGCGTCTATTTTCTTCACGCAACTGTATTACCTGTCGCCAAATCACTTTTCCATGATTTGACATGTTCTCCAAAGGCTCGGCTTTTACCGCAGGTATAGCATCAGTCTCTTTCTCTGCCTGTTTTTGTTGAAGAATGTTTTGTCTACGTTCGCTAAAAGCACTACGACGATCAAATGTACGTGGAACTTGCCCCATAGCCTCCGTTGTCCGCGTGGTATCATCTGGCGACAGCATTCTTCTCTCCTGAATCACTTCCCGAACATGCTGCAAAACATCTATCTAGCCGATAACTGCACATTGTACAATCTACATGTATATCTCTTCTCTTGCAAGTATGCCCAAAAGCGGTGAAAGATGCAAGGGTTTTTGGAAGAATTTCAGGCTATATCAACAAAAGATGCTGGAAAGTCATCGCCCAGATTGCGAGACAGAAACTCACGAACCATCTTATTGTATTCGCGAGGATTTACTCCATATGCTCCACAATGAATACCACCATCAACAAAGAATGTTTCTAAGGGAGCATCACACGCTTTCGCCTCCGCTGCTATTTGTCTTGCATGAGCAATAGGAATGAGATCATCGCCTATCGCATGAATCAGTAAAATGGGAATAGCGCATTGCTGAAGTGTTGTCTTAGCACGTCGTTTCCAACGTTTGAAACTCGTGTCTGGACGAGCAACAACATTGTAGCCATAACGTAAACGAAAGACAATAAATCCTATTGAGGTGATAAGCCATACAAGGGCTGGAAACAAAGAACTCAGGTAGCGTAAAACCCAAGGCCAACGTCTAATTTCACGTGTCATTTGGTAGTGAACAATACGGCGCATAATATCATCTGATCGTGCATAGGGACTATCTGCTATAATAGCCGCAACATGAGGACTAGGGGGAGTTAGCAATGCAACAGAAGCTCCCATAGAGAAACCATGAATGATTATCTTCCCTGGTAGTGTCTCCGGTTGACGGGCAGCCACTTCTATGGCGGCCTCAAGGTCACGTACCTCGGCATTACCACCACTCGTCAATACACTATCGCTTTCGCCATGTCCACGAAAATCAAAAAAGAGGATATTGAAACCGCAAGCATACTCGTGGGCCGCACTCGAACGCATAACACTTCGATTGACACGATAGCCATGACAAAGCACAACTGTTGGCGCGGGTTGAGGCTGTGCCCAAAAGTCACCACGTAAGACTGTGCCATCGCTGACTTGAAAGAGGAGCGGATGTTGATAGGAAAGAGGTGGCTCCTGCGCGTCGTGAGGCATCTCTATGGCAAACACAGACTCATCCAGAAGCGCATGAGGTCGAGAGAATTCTTCTACAAAACGGTGTGCAAGAATGCCTAAACCACTGGTCACGGTAAGCCCTAATAAACCAGTGGATGTGGCAAGACCAATAGTCGTCCAACGCGATAGCCCAGACATAGTATTTACTCCTTTGACTCCTATGCTTATCGCTGCGTCCTATACTATTATATACGCAAGCAAGCACAAAATTTGTCACTATTGGGGAATACGCAAAACGCAATATTCCCCAATAGTAAGAAGAAAATACTAGAATTGTCTAATCACCTGCGCCAATAGAAGCTAATGGTGATTGCTCTCTTGTCGAAAGACTTTTTCCAATCATATCTGCAACTATTTTACCAGAACTCATCACTCCTGGCAATCCTGCTCCAGGATGCGTTCCAGCACCAACTAGGTACAGGTTGGGAATATCCTCACTCTGGTTATGTGGACGGAACCAAGCCGATTGTGTCAAAATTGGCTCAACCGAGAAGGCACTTCCCAGGTAACTGTTCAGAGTGTTCTGAAAATGTAGCGGGTCAATATAGTGTTCCGTGATGATATGTTTTGACAAATCGGGCAGATACCGCTCCTCAAGATAGTCAATTATTGAGTCACGATAGGGCTTCGCCATTGTTGTCCAATCAGTATCTCCACCAAGATGTGGCACGGGAGAAAGCACATAAAAGCTGTCACATCCCTCTGGCGCAAGTCCTGGGTCTGTTGCGGTAGGACGATGCAGGTAGAGCGAGAAGTCTTTAGAAAGCTTTTTGTGCTTGAAGATATCTTCAAGCAGTCCCTTATAGCGTGGTCCCATCAAGATTTCGTGGTGCGCGATATGCTCATACTTGCGATTTGTACCGAAGTAAATCACAAAGAGTGACATCGCGTATTCCATACCCTTTATTCTCTTATCCGTGTTCTTACGGCGGAAACGAGCAGGCACCATATTGAGGTATGTATAGGCAACATCGGCATTGCTCACAACAGCATCGGCTGCAACAAACTCGCTCGTTCCTATCCGTACACCCTTCGCACGCCCTGTCTTCTCATCAACGACAATTTCAGAGACTTCGGTATTCAGGGTAATCTTCCCACCTATATCTTCAAACAGTTGAGCGAGCGCACGTACAAGCGCACCCGTTCCACCCATCGCATACCAGACCCCAAATTTTTGCTCTAGTGTATGAATCAAGGCATAAATTGAGGTGCTTTGAAACGGATTGCCTCCAATGAGCAATGGATGAAAGCTAAAGACCTGGCGTAAGTGGTCATCTTTGATATACTGGTTCACAAATGCCGCAACCGACTTTTGCGACTGCAGGCGTACTAGATCGGGAGCAACTTTCATCATATCGGAGAAGTTCAAAAATGGCTGGTCGATTAGCTCAAAGCCCGTCTTGTAAATCTCTTCACCTGCTTTGGCAAAGCGTAGATAACCCTCGACATCATCAGGATTGAACTCGCGTATCTGGCGTATATTGTTCTCACGATCTCCATTGTAATGGAAGACAGAGCCATCCTGAAAACGAATATTATAAAAGGGACTGATAGGTACGAGTGTTACATAGTCCTCTGTTTTCTTGCCACAGAGCGCGAACAGATCGTGAATGAGCCACGGAGCAGTAATAATAGTGGGACCACCATCAAAGGTAAAGCCATCTTGCTCATAGACGTAGGCACGACCACCCGGCTTATCGCGCTTCTCAAGCAGTGTCACCTTGTGACCTTGTGCCTGCAAACGAATAGCAGCCGTTAAACCGCCAAAACCACTTCCGATAACAACAATATTCATAAAAATTCCTTTATTTCAATTGTAGAGGTCTCATTCTATTACATCCTCTCATCAGTATACAATGTCCAAAAGAGTGTAATAGAATTGGACCCCTACAGTTTATTTTCCTATTTTAGTGACGATTTTTTGCCATAAAAGGGGTAGTCTGTTTTTAACAAACGAGATATAGCGTTATAGAATTTGTCCAAATGCATAAAGAATTCTGTCCTATATGATACAATGTACTCTAAAGTTACCGATATTGTATTCTTTACACTAACTACCATCGTTATTTAGCGGAAAGGCGGAGCAGTTGATGAATCGTCGTGCGCCACATTTGCATATAGGATTGATGACAGATATGTACCATCCTGATTCAGCATACATCGCATGGAGGAGCGGCATTAATGGACTAACCACATTTGATCTCTATACACGTAAAGCACCCTTCGGTGGTGCCTATCTTTTGGTTGCTGGAATCGAGGATGCATTGGAGTATGTCCAGGCATTTCGTTATTCATCTGAAGAACTAGAGTTTCTGGCACGCATTCGTGACTATGACGCCGGATTTCTCGACGAACTCGCAAACCTGCGTTTTACAGGCGAAATTCTAGCCTTACCAGAGGGTTCTATCGCGTTTCCTAATGAACCAATTATGCGTGTAACTGCTCCCTTCCGTGAGGCAATACTGCTTGAGGCTGGACTACTACAGGCGATTGGTCTGTCTACACTCATCGCAACAAAGGCTTCGCGTATTGTGTACGCAGCCGAGCAAGGCCATCCTCGCCGCGTTGCTGAGTTTGCCTTCCGGCGCGCGCAAGAGCCGTTAACGGTTGCACGTTCCTCATATATCGGCGGTTGCGCCAGTACATCACTCCTCAATGCAGCATACGAGTTCCGCTTACCTGCTACAGGCACGATCCCTCATGCACTCGTTGAGGTCTTTGGCTCCGAGGAAGAGGCGTTCGAGGCCACTGCGGAAGCCTACAATCGTTACACCTTACTTCTCGATACGTATGATACACGCCAAGCCATTCATACAGCGATAACCGTTGCACTGCGTTCACAAGAGACGATGGGACATACTCTGGCGGCGGTACGATTAGATAGTGGCGACCTGGTAGCAGATAGTATCTATGTGCGCGAACAACTAGACAAAGCAGGGCTTGCAAGTGTTCGTATCCTCGTGAGTAGCGATCTCGACGAATGGAAGATAGAAGAGATGATCAAAGCCGGTGCGACTGTAGACTCCTTTGGTGTAGGAACCTCACTAGGAAGTGGAGCAGGATCGCTTGAACATGGTGTCGAAGGCGGCTCGCTTGGCACGGTCTACAAAGAAGTGTGGTATGTTGATGAATCAGGAACAGAATATCCTAAAGTGAAGATTGCTGGCCCTAAAAGCACCTGGCCTGGTAAAAAAGAAATTTACCGCCATCCAGAATGGAAAGAGGATATTATTCAGCTTGCCCAGGAACCGCGACCTGATAGCTATCATCGCCTCCTACGACCAGTTATGCGAAACGGGGAGATGATTCCCGGAAGTATGCCGCCGCTCTCAGAGATACGTGAACTAGCGCAACAGAACCTGCATGATATGCCGGTCAAATACCGCGCACTCACAGCTGAAGAGCCATATCCTGTTCATGTTAGCGAAGGATTGCAGTCCCTGCGTAAGCAAGCAGCACAGCTTGTAGGTAAAAACATCTAAGCAGGTTGTAACCAGATAGCAGAGCAATAATATCTGTACCTAATATCCATCGCTATTCGTTAGAAAGAGAGACACAAAAAAATAAAGAGAGTGGCCTTTTCATGGCAGATTTTGTTACACAATCCGATAGTAGTACTCCAAATACTTCAGCAATGACAATTGAGGAGACACAAGAGCATAGCGTCCAGTCAATAGGTGAAAGAGCAAATGCGACACAGGTTTCCGCGCCGATTATCTGGACGCCGCGCTTTATTGTGCGCTTTTTCTTAGTGCTAGTTATTGGACTAAGTGCTGAAAGTCTCCTTACGCAAGGATGGCTTAATGGCATATTCCGAGCAGAATGGGTACTTCTCGCTCACGCGGTACTTCTATTAGCATGCTTGATAGCGGTTCTTGTACAAAGCCATTCCTCGTGGTTGCGTATTGGATGTACTTTTGGATGTGCATGGGCAGTATTAACGGGTGCAAGCAATGTAATAACGCTACTTGGTATAAGTGGACGGTCGATTATTGCTCTACAACTACAGGCGGCAATTGTATGTGCGCTCTTTGCTATGTATATTTGTTTCTCCACGCATCGTATTCAGTTTAGCCGCTGGGATAGTATATTTTTCTGGCTGACGCCACTTGTCGGTGCAGGAGCAGTTGCCTTACTCTATGTACAAGCCCAAACTGACCCACATCACACGAGAGTACTCATCAACGCGATTATTACGGTCTTGCTCACTCTTTGCGCTGCCATCTGGTGGCTACGGCCCTCATGTTGGAGAAGCCAACCGTGTATTACATTTCTTCTTGGTATAGCTCCTCTTTTGCTACTCCTTTTACCACAACTTACCATGGGCGATCACAGTGCATATTTCTTTTTTTCACAGGTGCTCCTCCTCTGCATCTTACTGGGGATTATAAGAGTGCGACAGGAAGAGGTACGCACCCAACCTAAATGAGGTTAGACATTATTTCAGGGAACAACTAGTACATGTATATTTGGAGGCACAATACAGTACCTCCAAAAGATTGCCTAAGAACTGGCCTGATAAAAGCTTTTATTTTATAGATGAACTACCTATTCTATTACGCAGCCATTGTACTGCAATCAAGGTCTTAGCATCCACAATATCGCCATTGTCTAACGTATTCCAAAGTTCGGGGAGTGTTGTTTCCACCAGTTCAATATCCTCGTGTTCGGACACCTTGCCGCCTCCTGGGGAAACACGGTCTGCACTAGTGACTTCTGCATAGTAGAGCATATTGCGCTCGGATGTACCACCAGGTGAGACATAAAACGTTGCGATATGGGTTAACGGCTCTCGTACCTCATAACCAATTTCTTCACGAATCTCGCGTCGGATCGTCTCTTCGGGTTGCTCATTCTCGTCAATGACCCCTGCGATTATCTCACGTATCCAACCTGGTCCTTTTTCGTAAGTGGGATATCTAAATTGTTCGATCAGCAGAACCTTTTGTGTATCTTTATTCAAAAGCAACGCGGCTGCCAAATCGCCACGCTCAAACACCAGCCGATGTACCGTATCGCTCATCTGACCATTGAACTTTTGGAAGCGCAGAGTAGCTTCCTCAATTTTGAACTTGCCATCAAACACAGTGTGTTTGTCCTGAATTTCTACGTTCTTCATTCTCGTCCTTCCTTTCATAGCATGTAATTTTGACACGTTTAGGACGATATCTTCTATGACATAGTTCTATTGGCGTATCACACCCGCCATCACAAGCACAATGACGATTGCCCCGACACTATTATTGAGCAGGTGAAGGAGAATACCGGGCCAGAGCGAACGTGTACGCCAGCGAACGAAGGCAAGTGCGAGTCCAATAAAGAAGAGGACAGCAAATGAGCCAAGGTCTGCATGTGCAATAGCGAAAAGGAACGAACTCAAAATGATTGCGGCTGCAATAGGCATCCTATTGAGAAAGCCTGCGAAGACAAAGCCACGAAAGAATGTTTCTTCACAAATAGGTGCAACAAGCACGCTCGCAATAAGCGTTGCATAGGTTGTCAATGGCGCATCTTTGCTCTGTTGCAAAATTACCTGATCGTTTGTCTGTAGGTTCAGGTGAAACACGGTGATGACATATTGATATAATCCGTTGACAAGGTAAAAGGCAAGAAAAAGTAAGACGATCATACCCAGTGTAGGTAGCCATTGGAAACGCCTGAAGCCAAGCGCGTTAAAAATTGAGCGGCGTTGATCTCCAAGTTTTGGTGCGGTGTGGCGAGCGAAGTAGAAGGGAGCAATCAGAAAGGCTCCTTCCACAAGCACTGAGAAGAGGAACACGATAACAGCACTTGTGAAGTCTGCTTGTGGTGACAGACGATGAGACTGTGTTGGTTTTCCATTGAGGCTAGCAAGGCCAAGCGCAAGTATCATCCAGGGAACAAGAGTAAAAACAAGACCAAGTAGTGTTTGCCGTAGTGTCCAAGGAGTTTGCTCTATTTTTTGCTCAATCACTGTTTGTCTCTCCATATCCAAGTATACCATAAAAGGCGTCTCTTTGTCTGTAGTCACACTTCTATTGTTCCAAAGACGATGTGGTATACTACGTTCATTGTCATTTTGTTATTAGACTGCTATTCGTGTGTTCACCCACCTGCGAGCAGACCGTTAGTAACCAAGTACCATACCACACAGTTAGGAAGGATATCCGGTTGGCGGGCACAATACATACAGATCCATCTGAAAACTCGAATTGGCGTAAGCATAGGAATGCCTGCCCATTCTATCGTGAGCGTTGGTTCCCCTGCAATGATGTTAACGCAGGTGAGCCAATGTATCAAGTCTTTTGTCTACAAAATACTCCTCCGGTCACACAGGAAGAGCAAGAAAAGTGTTTTCGGAGTAAAACATGTTGCTGGCGACTCACAGAGCAGAAACGAGCGAAACGAGCTGCTTCTCAGGAAGAAACGCCATTAGCATCACTATAAATAAATACCCTACAACAAAGACGCCAGCAGGTATATCTGCTGGCGTCTTTGTTGTAAGAAATACTGTATGCTACTCGTGAACCCAAGGCTCGGTAACAACTGAGTAGTTTACCAATTCCTCTGGTTTGAAGAACAGGTTGATTTCTTTTGTCGCATTCTCTGGACTGTCGGAACCATGAATGATGTTGAAGCCAATCTCGATGGCATAATCACCACGAATAGTGCCTGGAATAGCTTCAGCGGCGTTGGTAGCACCCATTGTTGTGCGTACAACGCTGATAGCCTTTGGACCTTCAACCACACCCACAACAACGGGGCCAGAGGTGATGTGCTTCACAAGACCAGGATAGAATCCCTTGCCTTTATGCACACCATAATGCTCCTCGGCAAGCTCTGGTGTGATATGCAGAAGCTTGAGTGCGGCAAACTTGAGTCCACGTTGCTCAAAACGAGTAAGCACATTGCCAATAATACCTCGTTGTACCCCTTCGGGTTTTACGATAATAAGTGTCTGTTCCATATAGCTACCTAATAGCTCCTTCTTTATTACCTAATAGCTTGCCACCAGTTGTACAATCTGACGACAAACTTTTTTCATTTCCAAGCGGATGCGCCCGATGTTACCGGAACCACGCGTTGTCACTACGAGAATGAGATCACCCGCCTCTTCCATTTGAATGGTCCCGTCTTTGGTCTCAATAATGACGCGATGCGTTTCACCTTGATTGATCTGCGCCGTATAGTTTGTAGTGGAGCCAAACGAGGCAGCCGACATTGCCCCAATCACTTCCTCGTCCTCACTATGTAGCGTACCAGAAACGATAAGACCATCTTTCCCAACAATAATTGCCCCATACACATCATCCAGATCGGTCAGGCGTTGCAGAATTGTCTCCATGATTGACTCCCTCCTCTCAGCACTCTAGACTCTTGCCTTTTTTGCCATCGTAAGTGCCTTGTTATATGACTCCATCGCTTGCAGGTATTCTCCCTGCCGCATGTAAGCATCACCAAGAACACGGTACCCAGCGGAATACTTGGGTGCGAGTTTCAGCAATGCGCGTACATTGCTTACAACTTCGTCAAGCAGTTCGGGCGCACTCTTAATGATGATGCGATACTCTTGCATTGCTTCATCATAATCACCAACAAGCTGATGCTGATAGCCCTTCACCAATCGCTCTTGTGAACTTCGTGCTCCATCTTTCCCACTACCGCTAGCAGACGCTGGTTTATATTCACCACCACGCCCATTACCTGTTGACTGATACGATGACATAGACTGCTGCGGCTGTTTCATCGCTTGCAAACGGACAGCAGGACGTTTCATCGTTGTCTCAAGCTCGCTCTCAAAGAATGCATCTACGCGCGCGGCAGGTGCCACAGGAATGTCTACACGCGCTGGCTCCTGTACTGGTTCAAAAGCTGGCATAGAAAATGTTTCAATATGATTGGGGAAAGTAGACGGCTGCTCTTGTGCCACATTCTGCGCTATCACAGGCGTCATGTCAAATGTCTGTCTACTCGAAGCCTCGATAGGCGTAGGCTCCGTATATTGTGGTTCCTGCCACTCCTCGTGAGCCTCCTCTTGTTGAGCAGGTGCGGGAACGGTTCGGAAACTAGAGACCCAAAGTGGTTCTTCATCCAAAGGACGTGTTGTAGGCACCTGTGCCGACACGAACGGCTCAGGAGCTTGATAAGCAGTTTGTCCATGAGGAGCAGCAAGATTTCCTAGCTGTTCCAAAGCCGAAGAGAGTGTCGATGCTTGATAAGGCTCCTCCTGCAACGTCTCTTCTGTATAACTATATGGCTCAGTGATAAGCGGCTCGTCAAAAGATGCTTCCTGCGTTTGTGCGATAGATGATAGTGAGTTTGGTTCTAAAGGTACGAAACCTTGTGAGAGCAGATTATGCTCTAAATCTTCAAGCGTGTTAACAATACTTTGCTCGGCATGTTGAGGTTCGGGAGAAAGATAACTGGACCATGCATAAGCATCAGGTGCAGCCTCTTCACTACCCATAGGGGAAGGCTCCGACCATTCATATGCATTCTGTTCTGATTCTTGCTCAACAACAGACGATTGTACAGGCTCTGCAAGTGGCTGAGCAATTTCTGTTTGAGCTTGCGATGCTGTTGGTACTTGCGCCGGTTGTTCTTGAGCATCAGAACCTATCTCGGTTGCCCCTAGTGATTTTAGCCATTCTGGACCAAAGAAAAAAGGCTCTTCATCTATTGTAGTGTTCTCTTCTGCTGTGGTATTTAATGCTGCTTGTAACGCATCGCGCCATGAGTCATCCGGCACATCCTCAAGAGGTGCCGGATGTGCTGGCCCCTGATAAGCTGAAAGAACTGGCATCTCTTCTATAGAAGGTTGCTTTTGCTCATGCTCTACAGGAGGTATTGCACCACTCGGCTGTCCTTGCCCATGCAGCTCGTCTTGAGTCAGCATAGTAAGCCATGCAGGTGCTGCACCTGTTGTCTCCTCCTGCACACCCGACATCCATGATTGTTCGGGGGACTCCGTTTCCTGTCCACTCCTCCACGGCTCATCCAGAGAAAATGCTTCGCCATAGTCTGGCGTACTCCATCGTGAGTCCTCTTGCTGCTGTACAGAAGCGACAGCTTGATCATTATCAGCATCTTGAGACGCAGAGTCAAAATGGGAAGCGTTTAGATTTTGCTCATAGAAAGTGGGAACATCTTGTTTTTGTGGCTCCTGCTGCATTTGTTGTGGTTGTACAACAGGAGGATTCCACACATCATTATTAGGGAATGTGTCATGTGACCATGTAGGTAGTGCAGACACATCGGCAACTGGCGGTTCTTTCACCTCTGGTCTAGTTGGTGTCTCTACTGCTTCACTCCAAGCGTCCAGATTATTCCAGTCGAAGAGGTTAATAGAAGTCGGCATTTCGTACACAGGTATTTCAGGTGCAACGGAAGCCTCTTGTAACACCGAGGCATGAGCAAATACTGGTTCAGCAGGAGCCTGTACAGGTGCAGGGTCCGTAAAGACCTGTTTGGAGTTGAGGCTAGCAGGAGCCTTCTTCAAAAGCTTGAGAAAAGGATGTCCTGACTGACTCATCATCATATCTTCAAAGAGTTCTTGTGCCATGATAAGATCAGGGTCCAACAGTTCTGCCCGCTGAACATATTCTTTTGCCTGCTGCATATTTTTGGGTGCTGTAATATGGGCAAGAATTAATAAAGCTTTGGCACACCCCGGTACATCCTGAAGAGTCTGCTGTGCAAGTTCCTCAGCCTCATCGTATAATCCTTCTCGCCAATACGCTTCAATCAATCCTGTTCTCGCATCAAGACGATCAGGGCTTACTGAAAGTACAGCATCCCATTCCTGAATAGCTTGCGGCAACAGTCCACCACGCATATAGAGTCGAGCGAGTCCGGCGCGTGAAAACATGAAACCTTGTTGTCCTGCTTTCGCACTGAGAATATTGAATTGTTGACGAATATCGCGGTTCCCTCGACTCAGCTCATATGCCTGCTGATAACAATCTAAGGCGGTATCAAAGTCTGAAAGACGCTCACTGATGAGCGCACGATCACAGTAGGCAATCACATTTTCTGGATCGTTGGTTAGTATCCAGTCAAGAGCCTGCTGTGCATCTTCCATGTGCCCTTGTGCAAGGTACACCTCGCCCAGAAGTCGTTGGACCTCTAAAGACTCTGGAAATTGAGCAAGAACATGCTGACACTTCTGCACGGCCTCATCTATACGGCCAGCACTGATTGTGTCTTCTATTTCTTGCAAATACTCACGAAGCGTTACTTGTGCCATAAAGCTTTGATCTCCTCTTCCCGCCTTACTCTTCTGTAAGCAGTTTCCTGAACATGTCTGCCTGATTTGTGTCATCCGGCCCAATAATAGCTAGACGACGCCATTCAGGAGCGAAGCAGGTTTGCGCGACACGCAAAATGTCTTGTGCAGTGACCGCTTCGACAAGAGCTATCACTTCGTCGATATCACGCACACTATTATGTAAACATTCCTGGCTACCTAACCAGGAGGCCACTTGTTGTGTCCCTTCCAAGCCGAGCAGAATACCACCTCGTACATAGGCTTTGGTACGTCTCAATTCATCAGCGGGTACAGGAACTTCGCATAGGCGTTTTAACTCAGCGATAATGGCACGTATCACCCCCTCGGTTTGCGAAGGGTCAACACCAGCACTTACCACAAGACTTCCCGTTTCAGCATAGCTATTGATATAACTACCGATATCATACGCCAAACCTTGCTCCTCACGGATAGATTGAAAGAGACGAGAACTCATGCCATCACCAAGTAGTGCATTGATGAGTAGCAACGGGTAGTAGTCGGGTGAGGCATACGCGGTGCCAAGTGTTGCCAAGCAAACATTCGTCTGCTCAGTATCTTTTTGTATGAGACGTAGCGGTGTCGCATTCTGTGGCGGCAAACTTTCAGCATATGGAGGAACATCTCGCTGTTCCCAATTCTCAAATAAACGTTTGACAAGCTGAACAACCTGCTGATGATCAACGTTACCTGCAACACTAATCACTAGCGCATTAGGGCTATAGTGTGTTTCCAGATAGGTGAGCATATCCTGACGTTGTAGTCCCGTAACCGACTCAATTGTTCCAGCATCATCTCGTCCCAAAGGAAGGGCAGGCCACATTGCCTCATCCACAAGAAGGTTTACCCATTCTTGCGGATCATCACGTGTCGCGCTTAATTCTTCAATGATAACATTACGCTCTTTTTCAATTTCCGCTGGTTCAAACAAAGAATAGCGTATCATGTCTGCCAGGACGATCATTACAGCTTCTAGTTCCTCGCCCGGAACACGAGCCGTATAACTCGTGATCTCTTTTCCCGTACTACCATTGAACATACCGCCAACGCCTTCAATCGCCTCAGAGATAAGTCGCGCGGTAGGATAATTCTTTGTACCTTTAAAAAGCATGTGTTCAATAAAATGCGACACACCAGCAATACGGTCTTGTTCGTAACGCGACCCGCTTTTAAAAAAGAAAGCAATACTAGCAGAGCGCATTCCGGGCATGGAGGCGGTAAGTAAGCGTAGACCATTGGGTAGCGTTGTTCGCTCGTAATTCATCGTATGTCCTAGCTGATGACAATGTATATAGATATCAACGGTCACAACTGCATGGTTTCAAGGATGCAAAAAACATCTGTCTTATCTCGCAGTATTATAGACGGTTTAGAGTACCATCGCAACTCATTCCTCATAGAAGAGGGGTAAGAGTAGCCAATTTGGGTATTGTTGAGTAGAGGAACACGGATTGGGCAGGACAAAGGTCAACTTTTTTGTCCTGCCCAATCCGTATTTATACGCTTGACATACTACCTAGAACAGGCCAACGTCGTTCGCTATATCGCCCAGGCCACCAAGTAGCCCTTCCTCCTCACGATGATGACGGTGATGATGCTCATAGCCACCGCCATAACCCCCATCGCCCTCAACACGGTTTTCTATTGAGCTCTCGACGCCGTGCAGAAGCATTTCTCCACCAAGAACGGCGGCTGCACCACCGAGCGCACCCATCGCCATTTTACCATTATTCCCTTGTAAGAGATTACCTACGCCGCCGAGCATTCCTTGCTGCCCTTGCTGCGGCATGTTTGCAGGTGTGGGAACAACGCCAACGAGATTTGTACGGCAACCTGGGCAACTCTGCGTTCCTAGAGGAGCCATTGCCATACACACTGGACAACGCAAGGTCATAGGCTGCTGCTGATACCCACTCTGATTATACTGTTGCTGCGTATATTGTGAATATTGGGGTTGACCATATGCCTGCTGTGGATATTGCCCGGACTGGCCTTGTTGCTGTCCATATTGCTGTTGTTGTGGATATTGTCCTGGCTGTCCATAATTTACACCGGGTTGAGAAGCAGTAAGCGGACTACCACACCCACCACAAAACCTCATATCAGGCGTATTCTGTTTGCCACACGTATTGCAGAATACAGGAGCGACTGCTATTGGTAGTGCTACAGAGGCATTCATATTTTGTCCGCAGTGAATACAAAACGCCGTATCGACTGGCACTTCCTGGTGACAAGCAGGGCAAGGTCGGGTTGTAGGACGTGTCTGCATGGGTGCAGCTACAGGTTGAGTAGCGCGCAATGCTGAGCCACAATGCATGCAAAACGCAGCATTTGCGCTCACATCGCCACCACAACGTGGACATGTTGTAGAAGCTATATTGCTAGCAGAACTTGCAGTAGATTGCACAGGAGTTCCACAATGTTGACAAAATTTCTTTCCAGTGACATCACTACCACACGCTATACAGGTTGCCATAGAGTATCTCCTGCCTTTCATATCATCGCAAGAAGCTTTATTATTGTGTTACTTCACCTTATTTATTGGACGCAGTGTAACATAGTTTGTCCAATTCGTCGAGGTTATCTCGATGCTCTACTGGTGTAGAACATATAGATTACTCGGCGAGCAATTCCTTGATTTTTTCCTCAATTGTTACAGCCGAAGGAAAGAATACCCCTTCTTCCGCCACATTGTAAGGGGCAGCAGGCGCGTTAATGGCCGAAACGAAAGCAGGAGTACTGTCCAGATCATAGAAACAGTTTTCGACAATCCAGGAGTGAATATGGCGGCCAAAACTGGTCAAGTCGGCCTCTTCGGTCACAACAAGCACACGGTTCGCTTCTTTCACCGCGGTTCGCACGGTCTCTTCGTCAAAGGGTGCTAAGGTGCGTAAGTCCACGACCTCGATAGCTCCACCCACCTGTTTGACAATATCCGCAGCCGCTGTACATGCCTCCAAGACCATCATCCCCCATGCAATAATTGCAAGGCTTGTTGGTCCCTCACCAATACGTAGGCGTCTCGCCTTTCCCAGAGGAAGCGTATAGTAGCCTTCGGGCACATTCCAGTATTCTGCCATTACCGGTATAAGAGTACCCGCACTGTCCTTTGGTGGCTCAGAACGATAGAGGCGTCCACGTTCCAGAAAGACAACTGGCGAGAGTGCTCGCGCCGACTCTAACAAAAGTCCTTTTGCGTCGAACGGAGTCGAAGGGCAGATAGTAATCAATCCCGGCACATTTGTAAACCACTGCTCACCAGCGTTAGAATGTCCATAGGCACCACCGCCAGACCCACTACTCGAAATGGGACCACCACCGCCACTGCCCGACTTTGTACGCATGAGCAAGGGCACATTCCAATCTCCATAGCTTTGGTAGGCAACGCGAGCCGCGAGCCGAATCGTTTGTGTTGCCGATTGATGATAATCTACAAACTGAAGTTCAGCACAACGTGCCTTGCCATCTTTCATGCCAGCACCAGCAGCGATACCAACAATCAACTCTTCATTCAATGGACTACTCATTGCGCGCCCCGGATACTGCGTCACAAGTGTTGCGGTGGCTCCAAAGACACCACCTTTAGGACTTCCAACATCTTGCCCATACACAAAAAAGTCTGGGTCGCGTTGCGCCAATTCTGCCAGTGCTTCATTAATCGCACCTAACATTGTTGTCGGTCGTCTTGGACCTCGTGGTGTGTTTTGTTGCCATTGGGGAACATACAACACATGATCCATAACACGATCAGCCATTGGCTCTGGCTCTTGCAGCACTTCGCTCTCGATGCGCTCTAGCTCTGTACGAATTCCACGACGGATTGCATCAATATCGCTCTCTTGCAAATGTCCGTGTTCCACAAGCCAACGTGCAAAGTTTTTCACAGGGTCTTTCGTAGCGGTCGTATACGCAATCTCTTCCTTTGTACGATAAGCCTTAATATCAGTACTACTTGAATGAGGGTCGAGCAGACCAAGACGGAGATGCATCAGGACCGGCCCTTGCCCGGAACGAATATGCTGTGCAAGTCGTCGTGTGGCCTCGTAGGTCGCCATTACATCCGTCCCATTCACCTCTTCGGCATATAAACCAGCACCCTTCGCAAAATCTACCAGCGAACCGCCCCATTGAATAGAGGACTCGGCAGTGATAGCCCATCCATTATCTTCAACAACCATAAATACAGGTAATTGATATACACCCGCTTGTCGTAGCAACACATTAAAGTCGTTTGACGCAACCGCACCATCGCCGCCTGTATAAAGTACTAATTCACTTCCCCTTTGCCGTTTAATTGAGAAGCCAAACCCACCAGCAAACGGTGCGAGACCTGCGATCTCGCTGAAAGCTGGAAGAATACGGTGACGGCGACTACTATAGTGTGAGGGCATATTCCGGCCCGCGCCCATAGGACCAGTGATACGTGAGTAGGCTTCACGTAGTGGCCCTGCCATATCGCCAGTTCGTTGCAACCAGGCAGCCAGGTCACGATAATATAACGCAAGCCAATCGTTTGTATCGAGTGCCGCTACAACCGCCGCCATCGTCTCATGACCAGCACAACCAATATAAAAAGGATATTTCCCCTGTGTTTTACGCGTTTTTAGAAGATCGTTTGTTACTCTCGCCGTTACCATTGTGCGGTAGAGCGCAACCACATCCAGCGACGATGCAGGAGTATCTGCCTCTACAGATTGAATATGTATTGTCATATACGATGCCTTTCCCGATGTCGTCATTGACATGCGTGGCTTAATTTATTAGATAAACTACATGTAACCAATCCATTATAAAATTGGTACAGAAGAAAAGCAATGCTACCAGAAAATACAACTATGTAAAAATGCATAAGCTACTTCTGTGTTACAATTGTAGTGTATATTAAAAGAGGTATAAATCATCAAGAAGGACAAATATGGCGACATCAAGCAAGGCAAAACCGTTGAAAGCCATTCCATATATTCATGAATTACCTTTTGTTGGTAGCCTACCAGCCTTCATGAAAACGCGTATGGCCTTTCTACTTCAAGTGGCACAAGAGCATGATGTCTGTGGCTTCCATATAGGGCCTGTGCCAGTCATTATGTTCAACAAAGCCGAGCATGTACAAAGCATTTTAGTTGAGCATGCCTATGACTTTAGCAAGGGACAAATACTGCACAAGGCAATGAGTGGGAACGGTCTCTTCATCAGTGAAGGCGAGTTTCATCGCCATCAGCGTAAACTTATGGCACCAGTGTTTCAACCTCGCCACATTGCAGACTATGCCGACACTATGGTTGGCTATGGAGAACGCATTCAGCAAGAGTGGCACGAAGGCGAGATAATTGACCTCAATCAACAAATGCTCAGCCTAACACTAAGCATCATCGGCAAAGTTCTCTTCGATACGGATGTATTCAACGAAAAAGATGAGCTTGGTGCCGCGATGGGAATTGGCTTTGAGTATACGGTACACAAGCTCACCTCACTTTTTACACCTCCACTCAGTTGGCCCACACCTCGTAACATTCGTATGCGTAAAGCAACACAAGTGGTAGAAGAGCACATTCAGAATATGATTGCCGAGGAGCGTCAAAACAGGACAGAACACAATAACTTTTTATCTGTCCTGTTGCAAGCAAAAGATGAGAATGGCGAAGCTATGAGTAACCAGCAACTCATGGACGAATGCTTGACACTCTTTGGTGCTGGACATGAGACAACCGCTGCCGCCCTTACATGGACCTGGTATTTCCTCTGTCAACACCCAGATGCCTATACGAAGGTACAACAAGAAGTTGATACAGTTCTGCAAGGACGAACACCAACATATGATGATCTTGCACAGTTGCCCTATTGTCTACAAGTGTTTAAGGAGACGATGCGCCTTTATCCACCAGCCGCTGCGATACTACGCGAAGCACTACACGACATTGAAATTGATGGCTACACAATCCCAAAGGGATACAATGTCATGATATCGCCATATACGCTACAGCGCAACCCTGCGTACTTCCTTCAACCAGAAACGTTTAACCCTGAACATTTCACATCTGAACGGGAAAAGCAGCTTCCTCGTCATGCATATATACCCTTTGGAGCAGGACCTCGTATCTGCATCGGAAACTACTTTGCGCTTATGGAAGGACAACTACTTATTGCAACGCTTGCCCAATCTATACGCTTTTTACTTGTACCCAGCCAAACCATAGAGCCTGATCCAGCACATAATCTCGCCTTGCGTCCTGGTGGTAAAGTGGAAGCTATCGTCAAGAAAAGATAGGAACTTTCATCTGTTGCTTCAATCTTTGTCCAGAGCGTATAATGAACACATTATGCCACGAAAGCGGAGTGTTGTTACTATAAGAAATTCACCTGTTCATACAATAAGAGAGCGTACCATGTCCTCCTCGACCTCATCTTCTCTACTTACAAAGAGTCTCTATGAGCGTATGTTGCTCACTAGGCTTGTCGATGAATATGTCTCTCGCCTATATACGGGAGAGCATGGAACAACCTTTGTAAGTTGTCGAGGGTATGAAGCGGCTCAAGTTGGTAGTGCAATGTGTATTGAAGTGGGTCAAGATTTTACACTACCTTGTCCCCGTGATCTTGGTGTACTCTTGACTATAGGCATGACACCGTATGAGGTATTCTGTAATCATCTCAATAGCCAGGGAAATGGTGGTCAAGAGGCAAAGCAAGGACACATTCAGTGGAGCTATCAGAAGCATAATACCGTTACAGGTTCTGTACCTGTAGCAACACAAATTCTACATGCTGCTGGCATCGCGTTCGCTTCAAAACTACGTAAAGTGCCTGTTGTTACCATTGCATATTGTGGAGACGATGTAGTTTCGGAACCAGATTTTCTCGAAGGCATGCGTTTTTCGGCTCACCATCGCCTCCCCATTATTTTTATCTGTGAACATAATTATCAAGATACTTTTTCAACCACATCCTCCTGTCTTACAGCAGATGTATTACCTCCAAATATTACACACAAATACATTAATGGAACCGATGTGTTACGTGTATATGAGACAATGCAAGACGCTATGCAACACGCACGCGCGGGACACGGACCAGTTTTGCTCGAAGTATTTATCTCAGCCTCTTCGTCTAATTATCATGATACGAGGGATACACATGATCCGCTTGTACGCTGTAAACATGTGTTACAAGCACAAGGCGAGTGGGATGAGAACTGGGCAGCGCAACTACACATGCGCCTTCTCACCGAAGTAGAGCAAGCGATGCATGATGCATTACGCGACATGCAGTAAGAACAACGAGAAGAGTATGGTACTCTTTTTGTTTAATGTATTTCAGGAGATATTTCATGACAGATACTATCTTTCCTAGTACCCTCTTATATGGAGGAGATTATAATCCTGAGCAATGGCCTGAAGCTGTGTGGACAGAGGATATGCGGCTCATGAAGCTTGCACATGTCAACATGACTTCAATCAACATTTTTTCATGGGCCATGCTCGAACCCAAGCCAGAGCAGTATTCATTTGAGCAATTAGACCGCATTATGGATATGCTCGCGCAAAATGGTATCGCCGCCGACCTTGCAACAGGCACTGCATCGCCGCCGACATGGATGAGCCGTCACTATCCTTCAATGCTTCCAGTAACACGTAATGGTAGACGTATGTCGCATGGCTCACGACAGCATTATTGCCCGAACAGCCCCGATTTTCGCCATAAATCTGGCGCACTCGTCCAGCAACTTGCTGAACGCTACGCCAAACATCCTGCGCTTACAATGTGGCATTTGAACAATGAGTATGGATGTCATACGCCTGTATGTTATTGCGATAATTGTGCGGCGGCATTTCGCGTTTGGTTACAAGAGCGTTATCAGTCACTTGAAGGCGTTAACAATGCCTGGGGTACAAGTTTTTGGAGTCAACGTTACTATGACTGGGAAGATATTCTTCCTCCACGCGTCACACCAGCTCAAAACAATCCTACACAGAGCCTCGACTACTGGCGTTTTATGTCCGACTCGCTTCTTGCTTGCTACCGTGTCGAAGAGGATATATTACGCGCAACCACACCAACCATTCCCTTGACAACGAATTTAATGGTTGGGTTCAAGCCCGTTGATGGTTTCGCTTGGGCATCACATATGGATGTTGTCTCGTTCGATATGTATCCTCCAATCTCTGCACCAGCATGGGAAGTAGCCTTTCCACATGACCTCATGCGCTCTCTCAAGGGAGGGAAGCCGCATCTCATTATGGAGCAAAGTCCAAGCCAGGTGAACTGGCAACCACAAAACCCGCATAAGCGTCCTGGACGTATGCGCTTACATAGCTTGCAAGCACTCGCACATGGAGCAGACGGTGTACTATTCTTCCAGTGGAGACAATCACAGGCTGGTGCCGAGCAGTTTCATAGCGCGATGGTACCGCATGAAGGCAGTGAACATACACGCATTTTTCAACAAGTGGCACAGGTGGGGACTGATCTACAAAAGCTCTCATCGAATATAGTTGGCTCTTCTGTACCAGCGCAGGTTGCGCTTGTGATGGATTGGCAAAACTGGTGGGCCGTTGAATATCTACCTGGCCCAAGTAACCGCCTACATTATTGGGAGCAACTATTAACCTACTACCGCGCCTTTCACAAACTCAACATCGCGGTCGATGTTGTATCACCAGATAGTGACCTGAGCAAATACAAGCTTGTCGTTGCCCCTCTGCTCTACATGCTGCGTCCAGCCGTTGCCAAAAACTTTGAACAGTTTGTCGAGCGTGGTGGAACATTCTTAACAACCTTCTTTAGCGGCATTGTTGACGAGAGCAATCATGTTGGTCTCGGTGGTTATCCTGCTGAATTACGGAAGCTACTAGGTATTCATGTCGAAGAGTTTGATCCCTTAACACCGGAGATGACCAATCAGGTTATCATCAAAGAGGGCACGTTACAGGGAACCTATCCAGTAGCATTGTGGGGTGAGTTTATTCACCTAGAGGGCGCGCAGGCACTCGGCGTCTTTGCTAGCGATTATTACGCCAACAATCCTGCGTTAACCGTCAATTCCTTTGGACAGGGACACGCATACTATCTAGCAACCCAATACAACAACGAACTCCTTGATAAACTAACGCAGCAACTCTGTCAGCAAGCGAATATTTCACCCATATTAGAGGCTCCCGAAGGTATTGAGGTAACAAGACGAGTACGTAATGATGGTAAGAGTGTGTATTTCTTACTCAATCACACTGAGCAAGCACAGCTTGTGACATTGCCAACCGGAAGTTTCACATCTTTATTGGATGGGAAAAATGTTAGTGGACAGGTCGCAGTAGACGCAGTAGACGCAGTAGTTTTGTTGGAGCAAGTATAAAAACTGATAAGGTGTGTCCTGATGCTAAGCATCAGGACACACCTTATCAGTTTTTATACTTGATAAAACCTTTTCCTATTTCTTACTCGATCATACCAAACAAATTATTGAACGATTTAGCCAGTGTTGGGTGAGCAAACACAGCCTCCTTCAAGACTGTGTAAGGCAGTTTGCCAAGCATGGCAATTTCGAGCATAGCCATAATCTCACCACCCTCGATACCCAGGATAGCGCAACCGAGAATAAGCTTTGTGTCTGGATCAACAAGAACTTTCATTACGCCTCTCGACTCATCAACCTCAAGCGCACGTGCAACATAATTCATTGGCATCTTAGCGACTTTAAAGTTTTTACCTTGCTGCCTTGCCTCGGTCTCACTTAGGCCGACACGCCCAAGTTGAGGATCAATGAATACAGTGTAGGGGACGATACGATCTGTGATACTCGCGTTTCCATGCTCAATAAGATTTGTGCGGATAATGCGAAAGTCATCGTAAGAGATATGCGTAAATGCTGGCGGTCCCTTTACGTCGCCAAGAGCATAAATACCCGGTACGTTCGTTTCTAATGTGTCGTTGACCTCAATATAGCCTTTTTTGTTTATCTTCACACCTGTTATATCAAGGTTCAACTTGTCAGTGTTCGGAGTGCGACCTGTTCCCGCAAGAAGATGTGAGCCACTTAAAACACGTTCGCCGTCAGAAGTTTTAACTGTTAACTGAATTGTACCATTTGCATCTTTTGTGACATGTGATGTACTGGTTTCAAGTAAGACTTCGATACCATCTTCGCGAAGAATCTTTGTTACTTCCTCTGCAATATCAGGGTCTTCACGTACTAACAACTGTTTAGCGCGCTGTACAATCGTCACCTTGCTACCAAAGCGACGGAACATTTGCCCAAATTCTAGTCCAATATAGCCACCGCCAATAATCAGCAGATGGTCAGGTACCGCATCAAGCTCCATGATTGAAGTAGAATTGAGGTACGGAACGTTTTCTATACCTTCCAATGGTGGTACAGATGGTCGCTCTCCTGTGTTGATGAAAAACAGATCGCTCGTAAGTTGTTGCACGCTTCCATCATTGAGATGCACTTCTATAACTTTAGGAGCGGTAAAGGTAGCCTCGCCCATAAGCAGGTCTACACCTTCAGACTTTTCGAGACGGCTTTCACTCCCTCCACGAAAACTATCGACGATATCGCGTTTACGCTTTCTGACAATAGTCATATCAACACTGATAGGTCCGGTGTGTACACCAAAGTCGGCCCCACGCCTGGCAATATACGCTGCCTTCGCACTGGCGACCATCGTTTTGGTAGGCGTACAACCCTCATTAATACAGGTGCCACCAACATGCTCGCGCTCGATAATGGCGGTTTTCTTTCCCACCTGACCTAAAGCACTTGCAAGTGGACCACCAGATTGTCCCGCTCCAATAATAATTGCATCATAATGGGTCGTTGTTGCCATGTCATTTAACTCCCTGTCTATGAAGACACGCTAAATCGTGCCCCTACATTCTCGACGAAGACGCGATATATCGCGCCCTTATAGTTTAGAGGATAGGTACATTTCGCTGTATGGCTTACGTGGGTGGAAGACGCTGATCTTCTTCTGCTGTAGTCTTTTGAGTACGCAATACTGCCTGATTTTGGTTGAGCAATGCATCCATCACGCGTTGCCTGTGCTTAGGCAAAGTATTTACGGGTATCGTTGCTGGCGAGAAATAGCGGCACTCACGCGACTCTTCCGTAGAGACAGGTGTACCTCCAAGTGTGCGACACAGAAACGTCAATACAACCTCTTGTTTTTGTGGCTTTGAATAGACTCCCACAAGATGGTCTACCTCAACCACAAGTCCCGTTTCTTCGCGCACCTCACGACATACACCTTCTTCCACACTCTCGCCTATTTCCAATCCACCACCAGGAAGGTTCCACCAATCAATATCACGTCGCAATGCCAGTAAAATTTCATGCTCTACATTAAAAATAAGCGCATATACAGCTATACGAAATTGCGCTGAACTACCCGATATATCAACTGCTTCTGCCATAATCGTTGTCGCAGAGTACCCATACGCCTTTAGGCTATGGAAGGAATGCGACACTCCTTTCTACTACATAGATGCACTTCATCTGACAAAAACTATCCGTATATGGTATACTTCTTGTATGGACAGAACCGTAAGAATACAACTTCATCCGACTCCTGAACAAGCTGTTCTCTTGAATGAGACGCTTGTCCAATTCACACATGCCTTTAATCTGGTGTGTCGTTATGGATGGAACAATCAAGAAAGGAACGGGGTACGCTTGCATCACGCGACGTACTACGAGAGTAAAGCGGCCTGTCCTGGTCTTGTGTCTGATATCCTCATTCAAGCGCGTGTCAAGGCCACCGAAGCCGTGAAGTCTGCTCTCACTTGGAAAGCCAAGAAAGAGGCGAACCACATCAAGAAGGTAGAAAAGGCACATAAGCAAGGCAAGCCCGAACCACGTTTCAAGCCTGTCAAGTGTCCTGAGAGCATGTTGTGTCCTATCCGCTACAACGTGCATACCTATACTCTCAAATGGGAGAAACAGGCGGTCAGACTTTCGACAAGCGGCGGTAAAATCACTGTTCCCTTTACCGTTCCTCACTACAGCATGAAGTACGTTGGCAACACGATTACTACTGCTGACCTGTTGTGTCGCAACGGGAAATGGTGGTTGCACGTTGTCATCTCCATACCTGAACCTGTTGTACCTCAAAATAGTACCGTCATTGGTATTGATTTGGGACTCACTAGGCCAGCCGTGACCTCTACCAAGCAGTTTCTTGGAAGCAAGCGATGGAAAGAAATTGACCGTCGCTCGTTTCGCTTGAAACGCAAGTTGCAATCCAAAGGAAGTAAGTCGGCTAAAAGACATCTTAAAAAGCTGTCTCAAAAACTGTCGCGTTTCCATCGGGATTGCGATCATGTCCTCTCGAAACAGATTGTCGCCAGTATCTCTAGTGGCGCAACGCTTGTCTTGGAAAACCTCACCAATATTCGTGAGACCTCCAAGATGGGACGCGGCAAAGACAACAAGAACGTTGACAACAAGCGCAAGTTGCATAGTTGGACGTTTGCCCAACTGTATAGCTTCATTGCCTACAAAGGGCAAGAGCGCGGTATCCGTGTCGAGAAGATTGACCCACGACACACGTCGCAAACGTGTAGCATGTGTGGGCATCAGGCTCGGAACAATCGACGTTCTCAAAGTTTGTTCCTCTGTCGTGCCTGTGGCTATTGCCTCAATGCCGACTATAATGCGTCCAAGAATATAAGAGACAAGTACACCGCTACTTCTCTTGCTAGCATCGGTATACCCTTCGCTAGTGGGCTTTCGTCAACACGCCTATCGTCTCCGTCTTCGGATGAGGGACAAGCCCTTACGCCTTTAGGCTAAGGGTAGTTGACAACTTACCTCTCGAAAGAATGATGCCTAAAGCTGATAGATTCTATAGGCAGTATCATGAAGGATTTGCGTGGCTATCGAAAATGCTTGTTGCTCGTCAAGCTCGTCGGCCTCAATCATCTCTTGCAAGACTTGTACAAGCACACTACGCCCACGTAGAGCACCAGCCCAATGCATTTCAGGAATGTTGATACCATCAGAACTGTACATCAGCTTGCTTGCAGGGGCAACACTTAACGCTTGACGCGTAAAGGCTAACATCTCTAACTTCTCGACAAACGGAATAGTATAGGATAGATCAAAATAGACATGGGGATAGACTGCAGCAAGGTATGCGCCAAGTTGCGTGTACGGATAACTTTCATGCAATAACACAATGGGCATGGTTTGATAGTCGCGGCGTTCGAGTACATCCCGTAGATGAAGCGGATTACCAAGACGCATATCTGTATCATTGTCACCATACCCCGTGTGAAACTGAATGGGAACTCCTTGTTTCGCAGCATGGGCAAAGGCAATATGCAAGAGATAATCAATCAACGGTTTATGTGCAATCCGAAACTGCTGCTGTTGTCGTACCGCATCAATACGCGCTTGTTTAAATGATTGTGCCGCTTCATCTTTGCTCCATTCAGCAATTTGTAGACCAGTACGGTAAGCAACAATACTTTTAAGTGAACAATAGCCCTTTGCGCGAATATCGCTCACCTCTGCTGAAAAGGAGTCAATCACATCATCAAAATCGTTATGTGCAACAACTAAGCGTTGCATCGCCGTTTCAAGACGGAACATGGTGGCAGTTTTGCAATGCCCTATCTGGCTTATTTGCTCTGGCGAGTAACATACATCAGGAAGTGGAAAAGCTGGATCAAGGATAAGGGTATCAATGTGTGCAGCTTTTATGAGATGTTCAATCATTGTTTCGGCACTCATGCTGTTACGTGCCGCTATAACAGCTTCCTCAGTACATTCGCATCCGTAAAAAGTCGAAAGTTGGCGCAACATCCATAAGTAGTAAATAGTATGTGGCACATGCTGGTCAGCAATACTGGCATCAGGGGATTCTGTAAAATAACGGCGGAACTCGGCAACATTCATCTGTTGCTGTAACAAGACGGGGTGACAGTGATTATCTACGACCGAAATTGTTGTAAAATCAAGCATACAAAGCTCCCGTTGTGAGTGATAGTTATCACAGCATAGCACGTTCTCTACTGTTCTCGCAATTTTCCATACTTTTATTAGAAACCAAGCGAGAGTAAAGAGTAAACATTACAATTACCTTATTTTGTCGCTAGAGTAGTGTGACAATCTATCTTAAATGAAACTTCTTCCACAAGCCACTCGTGTTCTGTATAGATGCCTATGTGTAATCTATGTAAAAGAACATGTGACACGGTATTTTAACCGTGAAAAAATTTATAATTCAGAGGAGATGTTTAAGGATGAACAATTTTTTAAAAGGTATACTAGTTGGTGCCGGAATTGGTTTGCTTGTTGCTCCTATGCGTGGCGAAGAGTTCCGCAAAATGTTGGCACAGCGTTTCTCAGAACTTAGCAATTCAATGCCTCAGAACGAGCAATTGAGCCAGTACACACAGCAAGTTTCTAACACCGTTTCACAGAGCGCAGGCAACTTGAAAGATTATGCTCAACAAGCTGTCTCTACTGTAAAGAATTCCGCAAGCAACCTGAGCGACATCGCACAGAACGCGGCTTCAACCGTTAAGGGTTCTGCAAGTAACTTAACCGACATTGCACAAAATGCAGCGACAACAGTAAAACAGTCCAGCCAGGATGTTGCTGATACGACCAAGCAAGCTGCTTCATCAGTGAAGTCTAATGCTTCTACAACAACGACAGGTACAACGGCTACACCATTAACAACCAACACAGTTACAAGTGCGCCATTCCCAACTGCATATCCTGAATATGTAGACCCTGAGACAAAACCAAATCTCTAAAAGTAATTGAGTACTAAAAAGATGATGCGAGGAGCAGTGCTCCTCGCATCATCTTTTTGGCTACTACTCTTGCTTATATCAATTCGAGATAGCGACGACGATCCCAATTTGTAACAGCTTTCTCATATTCCTTCACTTCCCACCGTCGTGTGGCTGCAAAGTGTTCGACGAAATCTGCTCCTAGATACTCTTTTGCGACCTCGCTTTTCTCGAACAAATCGGTCGCGTTCGTCAAGTTTCGTGCGAGCGGTTGGATACGCCCGTCCTCAATCGCTTTTGTAACTGTAGCAGGATCATATGCATTTCCATCAAGACGTGCTGGAAGTTCCAATTTCCGCTCTATGCCATAAAGTCCACTTGCAAGCATCGCGGAAAAGACGAGATAGAAGTTAGCATCAGCTCCTGGTACACGATTTTCGATGCGAATTGCTCGCTTCCCGTTATTAATAATACGCACAGAACAGGTACGATTATCCATACCCCACGTTGTATTAAGTGGTGCCCAAGTACCCTCTATATACCGCTTATACGAATTAATAACTGGCGCATAGAGCACCATAAACTCTGGTAACTTACTCAGAACACCTGCTAGGAATTGACGCATGGTTGTAGACATATGCCCTTCAGCACTCTCATCCCAGAACATATTTCGTTCCAAGTTGCTATCCCAGAGGCTCAGGTGCGAGTGTCCACTACTGCCATCCTCCAAATCGTTCCATTTTGCCATGAACGACGCGGTATAATCCATCTGATGACAGATTTCTTTTACACCTGTTTTGAAAAGCATCGTCTTATCTGCTGCAGCGAGCGCATCGGAGTAATGAATATTCATTTCGTACATACCGGGACCATGCTCACGATTATAGCCCTCGATCTCTACGCCGTGATCACGCATCATACGAGCAATACGGCTTAAAAGCTGGTCGTCCGCGCTGGCTTGACTGATAGCATAACAGTTCATACCAGGGTTGAGCGGCGTTAAGTTCGGTCCAAAGTCCTTGTCGCGTAGTGATACTTGATTCTCACGAAAGAAGCGGAACTCTAATTCAGAAGCCGCCATCGGCGCGAAACCCAGCGAACGAGCGCGTTCCACTAAGTTATTGAGGATGTATCGTGGTGAAATAGTAACGCGTTCGCCATGTTCTGACCACAAATCACAGATGCAAGAGTACACATTTTCTTCCCAAGGGACAGGTGCAAATGTAGCAAGATCAGGCTTCATAACGATATCAGCAAAACCACGTTCCCAATTACTAAACTTGAGATTGGGCAACACGTTTTCTGCGATATCCCAACCAAAGAGCACATCACATTGCGCGAAACCATCCGTTAACGAATCCAGAAAGAACTTTGCAGCCACGCGCTTCCCACGATACACCCCCTCTATGTCGGCGGCTCCAACCTTGACATACTCGATCTTCCCTTGTTCTACAAGTTGCTTAATCTCAGTAATATTCATCCTCTGTATACATCCTCTCTAAAAATAGTTCGATGAAATTCCACCATCAACCATAAGCCAAGCTCCTGTTGTCCATGCAGACTCGTCCGAGGCGAGATACAATGCCATGTAAATAATGTCTTTTGCCTCACCAAAACGTCCTAGAGGAATACGATTGAGCCGCAAACTTCTAGCATCTTCATCGGTCCACAGGGTCCGTAACAAGGGCGTTTCAATCGGACCAGGGCAAATGGCATTGCAACGGATATTGTGACGACCATATTGTACCGCAAGCGATTTGGTTAACGCGAGTAAGCCACCTTTTGAGGTTGTATAAGCATCTTGAGGCACAGTACATCCCATGAAAGCTACAAACGATGCTATGTTAATGATTGACCCTTGCTCTTGCTTAACCATATGCGGAATGGTATATTTAGAGCAAAGAAAAGCACTTTTGAGGTTTACATCCAATACTTTATCCCAAATAGCCTCGCTTATATCCGTTACACTCCCATCATCCGTAGGCATAATGCCAGCATTATTATAAAGAATGTCCACGCGCCCAAACGTGTCGATAGCTATTTCAACCATCATTTTCACTTCGTCTTCGTTGGCAACATTCGCTTTGACAAAAATGGCATTCCCACCAGCATCGCGAATGTCTTTGACCGTCTCTTCGCCTGCCGTGGCATTTACATCCGTCACAACCACGCTTGCACCCTCACGAGCAAACAATTCTGCCGCCGCTTGTCCCATCCCACCAGCAGCACCAGTGATAATCGCAACCTTATTCGCCACTCGCATACAGCATCTCTTTCTAAAAATATTTATATAGAGACCAATTCATCACGTCCTCGTCAACAATCAATATGTAGACAAGGACGTAACAAATCGGTCCTACAAGACATTCGTTAAACAGGCGGCATAGGTCTTCCTACCTACTCGCCGCCCGCACCTCCTACATCAACGCGCACAGTCTCTCCAAGGCTTCTCTCGATAGCACTCATCTCGCTTTCAGAGCCTTGAATATGAGGGCCTGTGAACCAATGACGTACACTGACCATCCACCAAACAACAAGAAGCACGAGAGTTCCAAGTACCACAACTGGCGTATAGTTGAATGTGACAGCCGTGATAGGTGTAATAGAAGGAAGCATGAACAGAATTGAAATGAAGACAACCCATATCACTGAGATAACGCCAATCGGCCTACTCCATGCTCCGAGGTGCCAGGGACCACGCTGAAAGGCTTTCGCCCTCAGACGCAAAAGGATAGGAATACCGTATGAGACGTACAATCCAATGGTAGCGATAGAGGTAACGGCAACGTAGGTTGCGAAGTTGAAAACGGAGGGAACAGCCAGTATAAAGGCCACAACAGCCGACAGGATAATTGCATTACGCGGTGTACGGCCAGTATCCAGGTGGTGCCAGAGATTCGAGAAAGGTACCGCACCATCGCGTGAGAACGCGTAAATCATGCGCGAGTTCGTGGTGATTGAGGACATGCCGCAGAAGAACTGAGCACCTACTGCAACCGCAAAGAACAGCGTTCCTAGCACAAAGCCAAGGCGACTTTCAAGAATATAAAGTACAGGATTGATGTAGCCAGCAGCCTTCACGAGGTCTGGTGCCGCCGCTAACAAGCCCATAAGTACGATATAACCAGCAAATGCTGAAACAACAACTGACATAACAACACCCCAAGGTGCTCTTGTGGCAGCTCCTACTGTCTCCTCAGTCATGTGCGCTGATGCATCATAGCCAGTATACGTATATTGTGCTAGGAGCAAGCCCAGCAGGAACGCATACCAGATAGGAAAGCCAGTGGTGTTAAACTTTGGATTTACACTAAACAGCGTTCCAGCACTGTTAAGCGGTTGAGAGGCTATATGACTTGCGAAACCTGTTCCGCCAAATTGCTGTGATGCTAATGCTGCAACTACAACACCTCCTCCAATCAAGAGGACGCCCACGATATGCCACCAGACGCTTATGTCATTTAAGCGTGCCACAATACGCACACCAAAGATGTTGAGGAAGGCATGTAAGGCAAGGACGACAGCATAGATTGCGAGTGTCGCCCATTGAGTTGCGGGATCAATGCCGAGAACAGACCCAAGCGTAGCAGGAAAATGAGGGAACCAAGCGTTGAGCAAGACATCAATGGAGACAGCCAGACCGTAGTCAATGCCAGCAGTTACAGCTACCTGTCCGATAAGGTTGAACCAACCTGTAAACCAACCCCACGCAGGGCCACCAAGCTTAGAGGCCCAGTAATACAAACCGCCAGCAGTGGGATATGCAGATGCTAGCTCTGCCATGCCTAGAGCAACGATAACAACGAAAACTGTTACGAGGGGCCAGCCAATCGAGCCAGCAGCAAAACCAGATGTTGTGATGCCTGTGTAAAAGAGAGTAATACACCCACTCAACACGGAGATAATGGTGAAGGAAATAGCGAAGTTTGAGAAACCACCCATCGTGCGAAATAATTCCTGAGCATAGCCCATACCATGTAAGCGTTTGATATCTTGTGCGATGAGTTCTTCTTGACCAGGACGCTTTGATAATGCCAAAGGACACCTCCTAAAGACGCTACTCTGTACGGAAGGGAAAACAAATGTTAGACACCATTCCAAGGGAAGCAATAAGGACTAGCACTATTCAATAGTATCTATTTAACACTTCCTTTCAGCGTTTGTTTATAACAGGGCAACGCGCTTTGTATTACACAAGTCTAAATTGTGTAACTTCATTGTGTATTAAGTTGAGGTTTTCGTCAAGTACCATATTTGAACCACTGAAGATAAGAAAAGTACAGGGCGGCAAAACAGATTTTGCCGCCCTGTACTTTTCTTATCTTCAGTGGTTAATACTTATAGAAATGTTGCAGCGTTTCTGCCTCAGCCGACTGCTCTTTGAAGAAGTCTGACTCTGAATGCTTAACTGCAATATAAGAGGTTGCCAATAACGGTCCCAACGCATCTTTCAACACACTATCACGCTCTAACTCATCAAGTGCCTCATCAAGAGTCATTGGAAGGCGACGAATGCCACGCTTTTCGCGCTCTTCATCGCTGAAATTGCCGGGATCGATTTGCTGCGGTTCACCCGGCTCAATCTTGTTCTGAATACCATCCAGACCTGCGGCAAGGAATGCCCCCATCGCCAGATAGGGATTGCCACTGTGATCGGCCGCCTTTAGCTCCAAATTGATAGAATCGGCCTCACGACCTCGATAGGACGATGGCACACGAATCGCTCCCTCTCGGTTGTCGAAGCCATAGACACCATAAGCCGAACTCCAATAGTGTGGAAGCAGACGGCGATATGAATTTGGGCTGGCACAGGTAATTGCAACAAGAGCACGGATATGCTTGAGAACACCACCTATGAAATAGCTTCCGAGTTGGCTCAAATTGCCACGCTCATTTGCATCATAGAACAGATTTGTGTGCTCCCGTTCACTTCCTTGCGCTCCCCACAAACTCAGATGAATATGCGCGCCACTACCGGCTTGATCCAGAAATGGTTTGGGAGCAAAGGAGGCAAAGAGATTATGCTTGCGCGTGACACTTCGTACCGTTTCACGAATGAGACAGACATTATCGGCGGCCCGTAATACATTCGCGTGACGAACCGAAAGCTCTTGTTGAGAAGGACCAAGTTCGGTGTGAAATAATTCGATAGAAATATCCTGTGCCTCTAGTGCCGCCAGGATATCGTCAATCACCTCTGCCTGATCGTCAAGGCCAATGCTACTATAGCAAAGGCTATGATCCGCTGGCACGTAAGTTCCCGTTGCATCTTGACGTGCAAGGTAAAACTCATGCTCAACTGCTGCTTCTGCACGCATTCCTTGTTCTTCAAGACGCGCTATCATGCGTTTAAGAAAAGTGCGCGGACATGCAGCCCACGGAGTTCCATCCGTGAGTATCATGTCACATAACATGCTGCCTGTATTGGGTGTGTAAGGCAAAATAGTGAATGTTGCAGGGTCTGGAGTCAAACGAAACTCGCCTATAGGACCCATCCCCTCAACAGAGGCTAACGACTCCACACCGGTAAAGGCTTGCATTGCCAGCGTCTGACCAATACCTTCCGTAATGCGTGTTCCAAGTTTACTCGCATGAGTTGCTTTACCACGGATGATGCCACCATTATCACAATATAAAAAACGTACAAGGCGCAGGTTCGCAGCCTGTGCTCGCTCTACAATATCTTGAGCGTTCATAAAAACAGTCTTCTCCTATCTGTTAGCCCCATTATCAAGGTCATTGTCGCACCAGACCATCTTCCTACTTTATGCATTGCTCTGCAAAAAGGCGTACAGAACGTAATTGTGCAGCGTCCGAGAACCAGATAATCACCTCTTGTACCCCTGCCTCTTCGTATTCCGCAAGCCGCTCCCGAATCATTTGTGGTGTGCCAAAGAGTGACTGTAAGCGCAGGGTATCAAGCTGATTGCGTGAAGAGGGAGGTAACTTCTCTAACGCCTCATCCTCGGTCTCGCCAATCGTGCAATTAATAAGTAGAGTGCGCTTGATACTGTTATAGTCGCGTCCAAGAGCTTCACAATGCTGTTTGAGTACAGCAAATTTATGTTCAAGCACAGGAATGTCGGCGTTAGAGATATTACAGGCATCGCCATACTGCGCGACAAGTTTAAGCGTTACCTGCTCACCCGAACCTCCAATTAATAAAGGAATATGAGGCTTCTGTGCTCCCTTTGGCTGATTAATAGCACCGCGTACCTGATAGTATTTGCCATCAAATACGGCCTCATCCTGTGTCCACATTGCGAGAAACACCTGGATAGCTTCACGTAGATAGCGTAAACGTTCTGGTGCGTCGGGATATTCATAGCCATACGCTTGATATTCGTGCTCGTACCAACCAGCACCGATACCAAAATCAAGTCGCCCATGTGAAAGCACATCGACGGTAGATGCCATCTTAGCCATAAGAGCCGGATTGCGGTAGCCATTGCACGTCACCATCTGCCCGATACGCACCCGCTTCGTATCACGTGCAAGCGCGGCGGTACTCGTCCAACACTCGAATGTCACCTCTTGTGTGGGTACAGGCACAGTATGAAAGTGGTCAAAGAGCCATATCGAGTGATAGTCGAGTGCCTCAGCCTCTTGCGCGACACGCGTCATCGTCTCGTATGCTTCAACAGGATCAGCAATTCCTACAAGGTCCATACGCCACCCCTGCGGCACAATAATGCCATACTGCATTGCCATCTGTAAACGCTCCTTTTTTGCTTGCTACTCATCAACTACACGACTATGACGCTCTATTTTACCATCTTTTTTATGTGAAATTGTACAGGTACAAGACGTAGTATAAAGAGGAGGAGTATGTGGTATCACCGATGATGTTGATAATGTCCCTTCTCTCTGGCTGATTTACTACAAAGATGTGGGCAAACCTCACACGGCCCACCGTGAAAGGGACTGTTTCGTGCAGCGTAAAGATCGCGTTTTGGAAGCTCTTCGCTTCTTATGTGTACAACAACCCGCCAATCGTGACACAGCATTTTTGTTGCGCCGCCATGCAGGTTTTAGTGCCGAAGAAGTCGCAGAGCAGGCAGAAATAGACCGCACGAACGCCAGTCGTGACTTGAACCTGCTAGCTCAAGCAGGTATTATAGATCGTTTTCCTGGACGCCCGGTATTATTCGCGGTAAAAATCTCTGAGGAGCATGTAACTGCTCCATCACCGTCTGCAACTACCCTATCACGTTCAACATATGCCGATCTAACCGATAAAACATCTTCTTCACCCTCCATACAGGCAACACAGGCAACACACAAACCTGCTACGATTGCGGCTTCTGTTTCCGTGGGGGCAGTGGTCACAAGTTTTGATACGTTGATCGGCAACAATGAGGGACTGAAAGTTGCCATTCAGCAAGCACAAGCTGCAATACTGTATCCACCACGAGGTCTTCATACGCTCTTACATGGACCAAGCGGTGTTGGTAAAACAACATTAGCCCGACTGATGCATGCCTTTGCATTAGAGCAACAAACGTTAACAGTTGACGCACCATTTATTAGCTTTAACTGTGCTGATTACGCAGGTAATCCTCAATTGCTAATGGCTCACCTCTTTGGAGTTGTGCGCGGTGCATATACTGGTGCTGACCATGACCGTGAGGGGTTGGTCGAGCAAGCACATCGTGGCATCCTTTTCTTAGACGAGGTACATCGTTTGCCACCAGAAGGCCAGGAGATGCTCTTTTATCTTATGGACAACGAACGCTTCCGAAGAATGGGCGATACGCGCGAACGGCAAGCATCGCTACTTCTCTTAGCCGCGACTACAGAAGACCCAGCAACAAGTTTATTACCAACATTCCGTCGCCGTATCCCCATGACCATCACGCTACCAGGATTACAAGAACGCACAATGAGCGAACGTTACGAACTCATTCGCGCCTTCTTTACCACCGAGTGTAGTAGCATCGGCGTATCCATCAACGTGACACCGCAAGTCTTGCGAGCACTTCTGCTTTATGATTGCATAGGAAATATTGGACAACTACGGACCGATGTACAGCTCATCTGCGCTCGTGCCTATCTTGACTATCGGACGAAAAATTTGTCCGAACTCAATGTCTCTACGGATACCTTACCAGAGCATGTGCGGCGTGGACTCCTTCGCACCGCGGAAATGCACCGTGCATTAGAGCCATTACTTCATAGCCTCGATGCGACTCACAGCTTCACGCCTGCTGGACTCAGCTTAGAACGTGTTCCTGAGTCGGCACACGATCTCTACGATACCATCAGTAACGACCTCACCACATTGAGAAGTGGTGGTCTTTCAGAACAAGAAATAAATCAGTTGTTGCACCTTGACATTCAACACTACTTTCAAAGATTCGCGGACACCGTCAATACAACGAATGATGAGCAACAAGATACTGTCTCGCATCTTGTCAATGAACGCATTGCAGCAGTAAGCCATACCATTATTCAGTATGCGGAAGAACAGTTAGAGCGCAACTTTCCAGAAAAGCTCTCCCTCGTCCTGACCTTACATTTGATGAGTGCGTTAGAACACGTCGTACAAGGCCATCAACTGGTCATGCCCGCGCTACAAGCTATGCGTCATACCTATCCCATAGAGTATGAGGTAGCACATGTAGCATTGTTGCGCGTGCGTTCTCTCTTAGGTGTCTCTTTGCCAGAGAGTGAAATAGATGTGTTAACCGTACTGCTTGCGAACGCAGACGAGCTATTGAGTAGCGAGGAATCGACGGTTGGAGTTGTGATCGCGGCGCATGGTCATGGTGTCGCAGCCGGATTAGCGGAGTTAGCAAATACGCTGGTAGGAGTGAACTCAGTCTCTTTTGTAGAACTTACACTGGACCAATCACCGGAGGAGATTGTGACACAAGTAGCTCACAGCGTGTCGATGGCAGACCAAGGCAGTGGTGTACTGCTCCTTGTAGATTTTACATCGCTTCTTTCTCTGGGTGAATTAGTGGCACAACGGACAGGTATACAGGTCCGAACGCTTGCCGATGTCAGTACTCCACTCGTTGTAGAGGCAGTGCGTAGAGGCCAACGTGCGAAACACACTACGCTTGACCAACTAGCCGCTAGTCTCGCACATCCATCTGCAGAACTCATTCCGCTCTCTACTAATAATAGAGCGCGCTCTTATTCTGAAGAAGAGACAGCAGATATTGCCGACGCGTCTCAGCCTTCACGTGTAATTCTTTCCGTCTGTCTGACAGGGTTTGGCAGTGCAACAAAACTTGCGGAGCTAATGGAGGAGCGACTTCCTGACCTTCATCGACAGAACATTGAGATTATCTGTATGGATATCAACCTGTCAGGAAAAACCGAGGACGAGGTGCAACGCTTGGTGGGCGACCGCCAAATTCTCGCTATCGTGGGTACGATTAATCCACATCTGGAAAATTATCCATTTCTTTCACTTACAGAAATTCTCTTTGGCGATGGTATCGCACGCCTACGTACACTTTTAGGCGGCACACTTATTGATCCAGCACTTTTGCAACGCTCGGTGCTGCCAAAAGTGGCAACTCCAATCTTCACACAACGTACAGATTTAATTCGTGAAATTACTTACACGCTCAGCCAACGCCTATTGTTTCTCAATCCGACGCGAGCAGTACCACTGATTGAACGCATGATAGAACTGATCGAAGTGGAAGTCGGCGAGACCTTCGAGATCGAGGTGTTAGCTGGTTTCATTCTACATATTGCCTGTGTCCTCGAACGCGGTATTCAGCAAAAAAGCTTGCTCGTAAGCGACAAAGTACGCATTCAGGTAGAGCAACAATTCCCAAGAGAGCTAAGTATCTGTCGGCATGCACTGCAAATACTTGGTTCACAGGTGGCACGTCCTCTGCCAGATGAAGAGGCATATAACATTGTTGGTATCCTCCGACAAGTCGATATTTTCTTTGGAGAGGAGATCAGCTAGTGTGCTACGTGTGCTACACACTAACTGGCATGGTTCTTGCTGTATATACAAACAGACCCGGCGAACCATAATTCTGTGTAGTGTGTTACATGGCATCAGGAAGAACACACAACGGAAATACACAACAAGAGAAATGCACGGGCAGAGGTGCCATGATACGCGTATTGATTGTCTGTAGCTGGGGCATGTCTACCAGTTTACTGGTAGAAAGTATGCTTACCGCAGCGCACGAGAGTAAGTATGAGCTTACTGTCGAGGCACTAAGTGCCGGTGAGTATGCGGCAAAGGTCGAGACCTGTGATATTGTATTAATCGCGCCACAGATTCGACATTTGCGTAAAAGTATTGAGCAATTGGCGACATCCGTAGACAAGCCAGTGGCTATGATCGAACCTTTTCACTATGCAACGATGAATGGACAGGCGGTCGTCGAGCAGGTACAACATCTTCTCGCAACCCCTCGAAAAGGGAAAACAGCAACGTGAGCAACCAGATCCACGAAGGCCAAAACCTGAATAGCTTTATAGAACGCTGTAGCGATCTATTTGAGCGTTACCTTGTACCACCGCTCGGTGTGCTTGCCAGCAACATTTATCTGCAAGCAATCCGTGACGCCTTCATTATTTTCACATTGCCGCTAATCATCGCGGGAAGTCTCTTCCTCGTGATCGCAAACCCACCCATTCCTGCGTTGGCAACATTTCTAAAACCATACGAAAATGCTATTCTTATTCCATACGAGCTTTCTTTTGGACTCATGGCCCTCTTTCTCTCGTTTGGAGTCGCTTATAGCCTAGCACAGTACCGTCGCACGGAACCAGTACAGCCTGGCGTCCTGGCAATGGTCTTGTTCCTGGTAGCAAGTGTGCCTGTTCGTGATTTAGCAACCATGCAACTCGGAGAGGTCTTACCTTATTTCGGAGGACAAGGACTACTCGTCGGTATTCTAATGGGCATTCTTTCAACCGAGGTCATGCGCCGCTTTCGTGGCTCGCGCTTTACGATCAACTTACCAAAGACTGTTCCACCAAACGTCAAACGCGCGTTTGAGGCACTTATACCAACGATGCTGCTACTCACAGCGGTATGGGGGCTTGAATGGTTTATTAGTTCACATACATATACTGTTTTGGACTCAACAACACATCACGTAATCGTGCATCAATTGACACTACCCATTTTGCTGATGAACCTCTTTCAACCGTTAGTGGTTGTGCAGGATAGTTACCCGGCAGCACTGCTTGAGATCATCTTGATGATGCTACTCTGGTCGGTTGGTATTCATGGCATGAACGTAGTGACAGCTATCGCTGCACCATTCTGGTTTACAACACTGGCAGCCAATGCAACGGGTGGACACGGTATTGTTACTGAACCTTTCTTTCACATCTTTGCTCATCTCGGTGGCTCTGGTGCGACATGGCCCCTGGTGATATATATGTTACGCTCACGTTCAACACAATTACGCACAGTTGGGAAAGTTGCCCTTGGTCCTGCGATATTCAATATCAACGAACCTGTCACTTTTGGAGTACCTATGGTACTCAATCCCATCATGATGATTCCATTTGTGCTTGTACCAGTGATTATTGTCACGATTAACTATACGGTATTTGCTCTCAATTGGGTGCATGTGCCAATCGTGATACAACCCTTTACCGTACCCATCGGAGTTAGCGGCTTCCTGGCAACAGGAGGCGACATCAGAGGAAGCATCTTGCAGTTCTTTGATCTCGCTGTCTCCGCACTTCTATATTATCCATTTTTTAAGGCATGGGAACGCGTACTTATCACGCGTGAAGAGGCCGCCACTGTGCAAGCAGAGGGCGAGCGAGTGCTTGCACCTGCTTAGGTAGTGCGGACTCGCTAATGTACTCCATGTCGGGAAGGAGCAATCATCGACGAGAAACAGGTTGGTGAATTGAACAATGTTGTATACAGAGAGGCTGTAACAAAGTGTTATAGTTTCAAGCTTAGGTTGCCGAAGCACGGCAACACCGGAAGGACAAATTCAACGATGAAGCTATTTAGTTTCAAACAATTGAGCGCACTATTCGGAGTCGTCCTCATCTCAATTATGCTCGCGGCCTGCGGCAACAGTAGTAGCGGCGGCACTGGGAGCACCGGCTCTGGTGGATCTGGTAGTGGCACCACCACCGCCTCAACCAAACCTGGACAGGGCTGTAAGAAGGTTGGTGTGCTCCTGCCAGAGACAGCATCGTCTGCTCGCTGGGATAGCAAAGACAAGCCACTCTTGACTCAGGGCATCATGAGTGCTATTCCTGGAGCAACGGTAGACTACAACAACGCAGGTGGCGTTGCCTCAGTACAACAGACACAGGCACAGGCAGACCTCACAAAGGGCGACTGTATCCTGGTCATTGCTGCTTCTGATAGCTCTGCTGCTGCCGCTATTGTGACTCAGGCAAAGGCAAAGAACGTTCCAGTTATTGCTTATGACCGCCTGATTCAGTCTGCTGACCTCAACTACTATGTCTCGTTCGACAACCAGAAGGTTGGACAGCTTCAGGGTCAGTATGTTGCAGATCACTACAAGGATTACACCAAGACGAGTAACAACCTTATCATGATCGACGGAGCACAGACAGACAACAACGCAATCCTGTTCCATGATGGTGCTCACACTGCACTCGATCCACTCATCAGTGCCGGTAGCCTCAAAAAGGTCTACGAGACCTATACTCCTAACTGGGACAACGATACCGCTCGTACCGAGATGAACGGTGCTCTTACCGCAAGTCAGGGCAAAGTCGGCGTGGCGTATGTCGCTAATGATGGTATGGCAAACTCGGTCATCGCTGCTCTCAAGACCAAGCAGTTGAATGGCAAAGTACTCGTCACTGGACAAGATGCAACGGTTGCAGGTATTCACAACATCCTTACAGGTGATCAGTCCATGACCGTCTATAAGGCCATCAGCAAAGAGGCTAATGCGGCGATTAGTCTTGTCAAGGCCATCTCTGCTGGTACGGACACAAGCTCGTTGACAAATGGCATCACAGTCAAGACTTCCAGTGGCACAGGCATTCCTTCTATCCTGGAAACACCTGTCGCAGTAGACAAGTCAAACATTGCCTCAACAGTTATTGCTGACGGCTTTGTTACCAAGTCTGATGTTTGCACAGGCATTCCTGCTGGCACAGATGGTGTCTGCTAGTTATACAAAGAGCGTGTTTGTCGTAGTAAACGATGAGCATTTCTCCGCTTGTTCTTAATAGAAGAGGATGGTATACTGCACGTATTCCATCCTCGTTCTTTAATCACTACCACTTTACAAGGCAGTAACTAATTCGGAGGGACTTATGGCAGATAGCGTTAACCCTTCCGTTGGTGGAGAGCTACACACAGTACCTGGACAACCACCAACAAGGCAACCCCGTCTTCTTATGCGCGGTATTAACAAAAGCTTTGGCGCGGTGCGCGCCCTAACCGATGTCGATTTCGAGGTCTACGACGGCGAGGTTGTCGGACTCGTTGGCGACAATGGAGCAGGTAAATCGACACTTATCAAGACTATTGCTGGCGTCGGCCCAGCCGATGACGGCGAAGTATTTGTCGCGGGAGAACCTGTCAAGATTACAAGCCCACAGGTTGCGACACGTCTTGGTATTGAAACAGTTTACCAGGACCTCGCGCTATGTGATAACTTAGATGTTATCAGCAACCTCTTCCTAGGTCGAGAAAAGCACACTCCTTATGGCATCCTATCAGAGATTGAAATGGAACGACAGGGGCTTAATGTTTTGCGTACTCTTGACGTAAAAATTCCCTCGACACGTGCCCTCGTTGCCGCACTCTCTGGCGGGCAACGTCAATCAATCGCGGTCGCAAAGACTATTCTTCGGAACGCAAAACTTATCTTGCTTGACGAACCAACCGCAGCACTTGGTGTCGCTCAAACAAAACAAGTACTCAATCTCATTCTACGGCTTCGTGAGCAAGGTCTTGCAGTTGTCGTCATCTCGCACAATCTTGCAGACGTGTTCGAGGTGGTTGATCGCGTCATTGTTATGAGACTTGGCAGACGTGCTGCCACATTTGATGTGAAAACTACGACGCCTGAAAAAGTTATAGCAGCAATCACCGGAGCAGAATTCGGCGGACTTATGCAATCAAATACAACCGCCAACGGCGCCGAAGGAGTAAAATAAATCATGAGTGAACTTGTCGATAAAAATCCTACACCTAGTAGTACCAATGTAGCAGCAGCTACCGTGGAAGCACCTTCTTACACACAAAAGCGGTCATTTGGACAACTGCTTCGTGGTGATCTAGGCTTTCTCCCTGTTCTACTAACATTTATCGTTATAGCGATTTATTTTGAACTTACTACTGGCGGTCTCTTTCTTACACCAGGCAATTTGTCCAATTTGCTTCTTGAAATCACTTCAATTGGCGTAGACTCATTAGCGGTGACTTTTGTTTTGCTCCTCGGTGAAATTGATCTGTCTGTTGCAGTCGTCAGTACCTTTTGTGCTGTTATTATGGGTGTACTTTCTGAACGCTATGGCATCCCAGCCGTCGGAGCAATTGTCATAGCAATTCTCGCGGGTGCTCTTGTTGGAACAATCAACGGCTTTTTCATCGCCATTTTGCGTATTCCCTCTTTTATCGTTACTCTAGCAGCGTCTATTGCCTACTCAGGTCTCCTTTTGACCTTTTTAAATGGACAAGCAACCCTGATTATCAGCAACCCGTTCATTCTCTCTATAGCAGGTAGTTCCCGTAGCTTCTTACCCGATGTACTCGGTGTTGGTCTACCTACACTTGCTGTAATACTTTATGCCGCTTCGCTTATCTGGGAGCACATACAACGGCAACGTGCTGGACTCAGAACCAAATCTTTTCTTCAGATTGGCCTACAAATAGGTCTCGTCGCGGTGATTGTCGAAGGGGTCGTGGCGATTCTTGAAAATACACCTGCGCCAACTCCTGGTCTCTATCTAGGTGTTCCAAATGGTGCAGCGATTCTCTTTGGTTTAATTCTCATCTTTTGGATCGTCCTCACGAAAACACGTTATGGTCGGTACATCTATGCGGTCGGTGGCAATGCAGAGGCGGCTCGTCGCGCTGGCATTAATGTTGTACTTATCCGCATGTCAATTTTTGCTTTGTGTTCCGCACTTGCTGCCGTTGGTGGTGTACTCGCAGCATCATATGGCAATGCAGTAGCAAGCGCAGTTGATCCAACACTTCTTCTTGATGCAATTGCAGCAGCCGTCATTGGAGGGGTAAGTCTCTTTGGTGGTCGAGGATCTATCTGGTCTATCGTGTTAGGTACACTCATTATCGGTAGCCTGGAAAACGGTCTTGCTCTTCGTAGCCAGGGAACAGACGTAAGAGAAATTGTCGAAGGTTCCGTTCTTGTGCTTGCAGTAACGGTTGATGCGGTTATTCGTCGCATTCAAGCCGCTAGTAAGAGTGGTCGTTAGTATTCATTGACATAATTTATAGAGACCGATGATTGTGTTGAACACAATCATCGGTCTCTATAAATTATGTTCTTTCTCACAGCTTTGTAACTGATCTGCCACCTGTTTAAGAGCTATCCTCGCAAAAAACAGCTTTTCACTGATCTCTTGCCGCCTTTGTGTAGCATTCACATCATCTGATGAAAGCCGCATCAAAGCCGTGAAATAATAGTTTGCAAGTTCACGCCTCATACTCCATTGTTGCATTAACGCATCACAGGGATGTGCTGATTTTTGCTTTTGCATGGTATCCTCTCTATCTTAGAGTACAAGATCACCTCGTGTCTTTGGTCTATTAATCAGTACGTCTTACATTGACGAGATTTCACATCCTAGCATATGTCGGGAATAGAATATCATACACGTCTGTTATCTATAGCATGAGAGACATAATACCGCATTGAATGGCTTCTGTCAGAAATGGTTTCTACGAGCGTCAAGAGGAATGTCTACAGGAGCATTACATATATGAGACTTTACGTTGGGGGACTCCCCTATTCAACAACTGAACAAGATTTGATCAGCCTTTTTGAGCAGGCTGGCAGCGTAGCGAATGCAAGCGTCATCACAGACCGTGATACCGGACGTAGCAAGGGCTTCGGCTTTGTCGAGATGAGCACAGACGACGATGCACGACGTGCTATCGAGCATTTGAATGGTACTGTTCTAGGGAACAGAACTATTACAGTGAACGAAGCTCGCGAGCGTCCAGCTCGTACTAGCGGATATCAGAGCAGAGACCGACGGTCAGACTACAGCAGCAACGACCGCTACTAAATCTCGAAACTCAGTCAAAAGCGACTACCTCTTTATTGAGGTAGTCGCTTTTTCTATTACCTTTTTCATTTTGATAGACTAAACGTCCGTTGGCACCTCTGGTGTATCGCTTTCATCCACACGCTCCGCAGAGATTTCTTTCCAGGGTATACGTATGCGCGAGTCAATATCATGCAGGTGCATCGCATCGTTATACTGCTCTAAAAACCACGTAGGTGGGATGCCGTATTCTTCAGACGAGCCGTTGCTCCAATGAGTGATAGAGGTATTTCTTGTACCGCCCATCAACGCACGCGGAAATTTCAGCGTACTAAGACCAAAGAAAAGCTGAAATGAGCCATCAATGATGCCACCATGACACACAATCACAATAGTTTTTCCAGCATATTCCTGTGTGATGCGATTGAGTGCCGTTCCCATTCGCACATTGAACTCAGCCCATGTTTCCGCACCAGGGGCAATGCGAATATAGGGCCACTCCGCTATTGGCACGTGCCTGAATTTTGCCTGTCGCTCTTTCTGTGTCATCGCTTGATAATCCCCATCACGCCACTCTTCAACCTCTTCATCAAGGGTGATTGGCAAGCCCAATGCAGGAGCGATAATTTCAGCGGTATGGCGAGCGCGCTGCATTGTACTACTAATCAAGATATCAGCGCGAATTTCGTGTGTTGCTGCCAGACGGTCACGCAATCGTTCTGCCTGCTTGATACCTAAGGGCGAAAGCCGTGTATTCTCCATAGAACCTTCCACGGCACTAATCGCTTGTCCATGCCGTATCAAATATAAGTGGGTAGCCATATATATATCCTTTCGAGTAAGTATAATAGTCTTATAAGCAGAAACGTCTTACCATACCTACTTTACTATAGTACAGTGTTTTGTAGTATGACGTAGCCAGATAGCCTAAAGAGTAAAGCGTACTTATCTTAGTGGTGGAGGAAATTCGGTGTTTTATCGCGCACTCAAGAAGAGCGTTGGCATCTTCTTTAACGTCCTTAATGTGTTGCTCAAAGGCAACTTACCCCCGTTTGGTTGCGTCTGCATTGTTGTAGAGCAAGATGGACATTATCTCATTGTAGAACGTCCAGAGGGTTCTCTCGTTTTCCCCGGCGGCTTTATGCGCTGGAAAGAACGCTCAGAGCAAACCGCACAACGTGAAGGGTGGGAAGAGACAGGTTTGAACCTACGTATTGGGAACATCCTTGGCTGTTATACAACGCCTTCGCGTGGCTTTACCGCAATGAGTACAGTAACTATTGTGCATCGCGCAGAGGTTGTCAATGGTGAATTACACAGTAGCATAGAAGGCCGACCCCACTGGGTTGATGAAGAAACGCTACGCAACCGATTGGAAGGACACTACCATATAATACTTGACGAGTACTTGCAAAACGGCAAGCAAAGTCAAGCAACAAATGTTAGTTGACCAATACTTTGTAACGTTACTATACCCTATTCTGCCCACTGTATGCGTCGTTATCGAAGGTACAATATTCAGAGTCCACTAGTTGGTAGAATAGAGAAAATACTTGATACCATTGCAGATAACATTCGCTGACCGCGACGCTTTAGCACACTACCTCAGTGAGCAATTCCCGGATGCAGCTAAACGTAGTGCTGAGATTAGCCCTATACATGGTGGACGTGGAGCTGCCGAGCCGTTGATACAGCGGATACTGCCAGACCGTTACGCATCCACGCGAAACATGATTACAGGCTCGGTAACACGTCTATCGCCCTACCTACGACAAGGCGTAATATCTTTGGCGGAAGTGCGACGACGCGTGTTAGAACGTACTCCTGCACAACGGGCATACAAACTATTACAAGAACTCGCGTGGCGCGACTACTATCAACGCGTCTATGCGCGGCTTGGTAAGGATGTATGGAACGATATCGAGCCGTATAAAACGGGTGTGACGCAGTATCAGAAAGACCTTCCAGAAGATATCGAGCAAGGGACAACTGGTGCCGCTTGTATTGATGCCTTCGCGCATGATCTTAAAGAGGTTGGCTATCTGCACAACCACGCACGTATGTGGACTGCCGCCTATGTCGTCCATCATCGTCGTGTACGCTGGCAAGCTGGTGCCTACTGGTTTCTACAACATTTGCTCGATGGTGATCCCGCAAGCAACAACCTCTCATGGCAATGGGTCGCGTCAACCTTTGCCGCAAAACCCTACTTCTTTAATCGTGAGAACCTGGCACGTTACACCGATAACAAGTATTGCAGTACATGCCCTCTAGCAAAAAGTGGTTGTCCTTTTGAGGGCAGCTATGAAGACGTTTCAGACCGTATCTTCCCTGGCGATGCCTCGCCTACTGCAATGTTTTCTCCAGGACAGACCGAACTAACACGGCGTCTTAGCAGCGGTCAAGATTCACCAATCATCGAGAACGCCAAGACATCGACAACGAATTCGCAAAATGTGCTTGTTTGGGTCAACGAAGAGAGTCTCGACCCACAAGGACCCGCACTTGCCGCACACTCACAAGCTCAAGCTGTATTCATTTTCGATGAGGCTGCCATAGAAGCGGCTGGTTGGAGTATCAAACGCCTTGCATTCATCTACAAGTGTCTGTTAGAAATACCAAACATTCAGGTGTACCGTGGCTCAACCGTTGGTATCCTTCTATCGCTCCTCAAAGACAATGGCTATACGACGATCGCAACAACGCCTGTGGTAGACCCACGTTTAAAGGACAATATCAACAAGATCAGTAAATTTGTGCCACTACAGCAATATCCAATTGAGGAGTTTGCGCCGATAGAACGTGTACGTGACTTACGACGCTTCTCACGCTACTGGAACGATGTCGAACATGTTGTTGTAGGGTGAAGGATATTAGAAAAGCTCATCAAGCAACTGATAAAAATCTAGCTTCGCAACATCTATAGTTTCCAAACCATATGCTTCCCACAAAAGTGGCTCCCAGCCAGGACCAAAATTATAGGATAAACTGCGAGCCACTAATGCTAAGTCTTGATGGAAGTCAGCCATTCCTGCACGTCCTAAATCAATGAAACCACTGAGTTTCATTGATTTAGGGTCAATCAAAACATTTGGAAGACAGTAATCACCGTGTGTGAAGACAATATCTTCTGTTTTAGGTTGGCTCTCAAGAAGTTGTTTGAGCAGTGTATCAGCAGACATACCTTTATGTTTCTCATCAAAATCCGACTCATCCACAAGCCCGGCTTGCACGCGTTCTTGTGCTAGAGCTATTTTGCGCGAAAGTGTTTCATCAAAAGGACAATCGGTAACATCCACCTGATGAAGCATGTGTAGCCCTTCTGTTAGTATGCGGACAAGTGTAGGAATGTCTTGAGCAAATTGTTCGTCATACGCCATCAGACCTTGTATTTCTGAAGTGAGAAGATAAGCGTACTGCTTCTCGGCTGCATAGGCAACAACAGTTGGAGCAAGAAGACGTGTGTGTAACCATTCCAAACGTTCTTTTTCAGCAAGCAATTCTTGCTCAAATGGGTATGCGGCTACTTTGAGATAATAAGTAGGTCCTTTAGTATGTACAATACGAAATACTTGGTTGCCAGAACACCCAACATTTATTTCTTGCAATGTTGCTTGTACACAGAAATGTTGGATAACAGAAGGCATGTCTTGAATGTTCATTGTAGGGAAAACTTGCTAAAAAAGTTCCAAATTACAACGTTCGCATCTATAACATGCGTTGTTCCTGGGCTACCGGGCCATGTATGTTGACCATCGCTGATACTATAGTGGCGCACAATGGTACCGTTAGCACACTTCGTCCATTGTGTGCCCGTCACATCCCCTTGTTGAAAAAAGGTCTCAGGGTTGCCACTACACTGATTGCGGCTAAGCCAACCGTTAAGGTAATCTTTCACTCCATCCATACGTGTAGTAACATTGCCAGCGTAGGGCGCGAGTGGGTCGGCGATGCCATGAATTTCCATGATTGGTAGAGGACGTGTAGGATGACACCCTTCTGGAATGGGATAATATGCACCAGAGACGGTTGCTACGGCGGCTAGCTTGTCACTGAGGGTACATGCAAGGCGATACGCCATACCACCACCAAGAGAGAAACCAGAGATGTAGACACGATGTGTATCGACACAATAGTTTTGCTCTAACGACTGCAACATATCGCGCGTAAATTGAATGTCGTCCGCATCTCCTGTTGGTCCATACGCGCCCACACCTGCATTCCACGAGTGGGGATCATCAACACCCTGTGGATAGACAAGCACAAAGCCAGCCTTATCTGCCTCTTTATCCATGCCCGTTGTCTGCTCCATTATCAACGAAGTCCAGCTATAGCCATGATACAGCAGCACAAGGGGTTGCGGTTGTCTACCATATGACGAGGCGAGATGCACAAGAAACGTTCGTTTCAACCCCCCAGAAGTGATTGTCACATACGTATCACCAAGAGGATGCTGCGGTGTTTTACAGGTGATGGGCGGCTGTGTTGGCGCAGATGGTAAACCTGATGCGGTTGAGGGAACATGTTTGCCCTTCGCTGTTGTTATAGTATGGTAGGAAGCATAGATGTAGAAGACGACACCTAACAGGATGAGTAGCGAGAGGATCATTCCACTCAAGCCGATAAAATGACGCGGGTTACTCTGACGGTAGTTTTGGCGCATCGCTCCTACTTTTTTCTGCTATAGTATACATTTTAAGACAGGGCAAAGTATAACACGGTGTATAGGAGTGTCGCAAGCAAGGCTAGCCGAATATTCCCACTACTGTATGTGCTACCCACACTACTATAGAATTAGCGTCTGTGTAAAAAATGGATTGTTTCCTCGTAGTAATATATGTCACAATATAATCAGACAATGACACGCTTGTAAAGGAGCAAAACTTACAATGCAACAAGAGACCGTTAAAACAACACAAAAAGCAGATTTTGCCGCCGGATGTTTTTGGGGTGTAGAGGCCGAGTTTCGGCAGATAAAAGGCGTCATCTCAACGGCTGTTGGGTATGAGGGTGGTACGTTCAACAATCCCACCTATCATGATGTGTGTACGGGGCGCACAGGACATGCAGAAACTCTGCAAGTCGAGTTCGACCCATCGCGCGTTTCTTACGAAACCTTGTTGAACGTGTTCTGGGAGAATCACAATCCAACAACACTTAACCGCCAGGGTCCCGATATCGGCACACAATACCGCTCGGTCATCTTCTATCATACAGAAGAGCAAAAGGCAGAGGCTCTTGCCTCTAAGGAGAAATTACAAAGCTCCGGCAAATACAAGAGACCAATTGTGACAGAGATTGTGCCAGCACAGACATTCTTCAAGGCTGAAGACTATCATCAGCAATACCTTGAGAAACGCGGCCTTTCGCACTGCAACATCTAACATTTCCGACTAATCATCATACACACAAAGCCTGACGGGATATATACCTCGTCAGGCTTTGTGTTTCACAAAGGAATGAGCAAGAAATATCGGACCACTCATTCCCTTGTATTTTACGTAGCTTTGCAACTATACAAACTTCATTTCGGTGTAGCGGCCACGAAGGGCATGTACTTGCTCCAGGACATTCTTGCCACGAACGCAATCATGAATCAATTGTGCTAGTTCGCCCATAGCACGCTCGTCCATGCCAAAGCGCGTCATCTCGGAGACGCCTATCCGTAAGCCAGAGGGATTACGCGGATCGGTATCGCCGGGCAACATGTTGTAATTGACGATGATGTCGTTCTTTTCCAGAACCTTAGCAACCTCGACACCACTACCCCACTGTGCAACATTCACCCCAATCATGTGACTCATCGTGTAGCCAAACTCACGGGCCTCAACAGGTGTGCCCAACTCATCAAGGCTCTGTCCTAACGTCTGTGCATTACGTACAATCTGCGTTACATACGCGGTGCCATATGTTTTCATTTCGCGGATAGCAACAAGTAATGCTGGTAGTGTGTTCAGATGATGGTTGCTTGAAGAGCCTGGAAAGACACCACGGTCTGCGGCAGGCCAATATTTCTTCTCGGTCTCCTCATCCATATTTCCGAGAATGACACCACGTTGTGGGCCTGGAAATGTCTTGTGCGTGCTTCCCGTTAACCACGTTGCCCCTTCATGCAGAGGGTCTTGAAACTCGCCGCCCGCAATCAAACCCAAAACGTGTGCTCCATCATACAACAAGGGGATACCTTTTGTTATACAGAACGCCGCAACCTGTGAAACGGGTTCTGGGAAGAAAAATAGGCTTTTCCCCATAATGACAATTTGTGGTGAAACCTGATCGATCAATTCGATAGTCTTCTCAGGATCAACATGATAGTGGTCGGGCGTCAATGGAAGATAGTGCAGGTTAACAGATTTCTCACCACCGAGCTTAAGCGATTGTCCTCGGTTCTGTATACGGCGTCCAAAAACGCCAACAGGACCATGACTGATATGTCCACCGCCATCCGTTGAATTTGCAATGATGGTATCACCACCACGTAAGAAACCAAGCGCGATAGCCGTGTTCGCTGCATTACCGCTTATAGGCCGTACATCAGCTTGCTTCGCACGAAATAACGCGATGATTTCATCGTGCGCCATACGTTCGATCTCGTCGATGAAGCGCGTCCCTTGATAGTAACGGTTAACCTTGTCCCCCTCGTTCGGATGCCCCTCCGCATAGCGACCCATAAAATCAGAAATTTGTACACGACGTACAGCATCGCTTGGCGTATTTTCACTTGCAATGAGATTAATAGTTTGTGTCTGCCGCCACGTCTCTTCTTGTGCCAAAATATTTTCAATATCAGTTATATCTACGGTCATGATGTTGCTCCCTTACTTTGTGTATGAAGAATAGGCAAAAAATACACCCTCAGTATACCACGCGTTGATAGAACCGCATTAATGACGGTGTTTGTACGGTCTTCAAGCTTGGTTTTCTTCTCTTCCTGTCCATTGTTGTGTGTGATTGTCCATTGTTATCTGCTGTCTCTGCTGTCAAATTAAGCAAAGGATATTATGCAGAGGTGCCAATAGAGGGATTGTACACATATTGCTTTTGGTCGTCTTCTCTAGCCTTTTTTGTGCTTGATTGTGACTCGTTTTGTCTCTCCTTATACGCTGGTTTCCCTCTAAATTTTTCCTAGTTGGGGTACGATTTGGGGTAAGTGTAGGAAAGGTTCGATTTCTCCTTGGCATCTTACCGACCTATCTAATGGGGTATTTTAAAACACTTTTCACGCTTGTTTCGTGCTTCTTTTTTCTACTAGAAACACTCAAGGCCACAATTTTTAGAACGACCTTGATTGTTCTCAATCAGTTTTACTTTTATCTTTGTAGAGCTGTATGAGCAAGATCACTCCGTTGTAGTGAATTGGACGCTAGGGCTTTTCGTGCAGGTCGATTATGCTTAGGGGAGAAGACATTCATACTTCTATACGTGCGTTTACGAAAGGAATGACACCATGACAAATCGTATTGAAACTCGAGATCGACGAAACTTCTTGAAAGACAAGGTTGCTTCTGTATCCGATACTTCTGCAAACGTCTCGCAATGCGGTGGAGGATATCCAACTGGATACCGTGATCGACTGGTGCTCAAAAAAGGTGCCTTGTTCGCAGGTGGCATCCTCTTCTCGCTGGTGCTACTGATGCTCAGTTGCATGACCCCACCAGCCTATGCTGCAACGCGCTACGTCAATCACTCGTTCTGTGGGGGAAATTACAGCATCTATACGCACACTGCGACCAGTGCGAATAGTTCTGGTGACTATACTAATCTCAACAATGCAACCACGAACAACAATCCTAATACAATCGTCCTAGTGACACCGAACTGGTCCCCCAATGGAGTGTATGACAATCATCCCATCGGGGTATGGTATCACAATGGGGTGTGGTCCATCTTCAACCAGGACTTGACTCCAATTCCTGCAAACGCTGCTTTCAATGTGTATGCCATCCCTTCCACCGAAGATCCCAACCATCTGCTCGTTCATATTGCGACGGCTGCCAATAGTTTTTACGACTATACCGATATCAATAACCCTGCGAGCAACGGTCATCCTGAAGCAATTTTAACGGTGACACCGAACTGGTCCCCCAATAAGGTGTATGACAATCATCCCATCGGGGTATGGTATCACAATGGGGTGTGGTCCATCTTCAACCAGGACTTGACTCCAATTCCTGCGAATGCTGCTTTCAATGTCTACATTCAAGAGCCGGACGCTGGTGTCAACTATAATGCGTCGGTTCATGTCGCGACAACGGCGAATAGTTTTTACGACTATACTAATCTCAATACCATACCGACAAATGGTAACTCCAATACACTTGTCTTCATTACCCCAAACTATGATCCATATGCGGTGTACAACAATCATAATACAGGGGTGTGGTATCACAATGGAGTATGGTCCATCTTCAATCAGGATGGGGCCTCTATTCCCAATAACGCTGCTTTCAATGTGTTAGCCTCCCATCCTATATGTTAGCCTCCCATCCTCTGGAACTCCCCTGTTGCTCAGGAAGAGGTACGCCCTCGAGGTGTGTCTCTTCCTGAACAATGGCTTCTCACAAGAGACGCATTTCCCGATTTCTGGCCTGTTTTGCTTACAACTACGTGAGAAACGAGAAAAAGAATACACCCAAGCTTAGGTTGTAGTATGAGCTTGGGCGTTCAGAAAACTTCTTGTACTCCCTCAGAAACAAATCTTCCCATTACTTCATTCAATTAAAACCGGGCGTGAAGGCGTTCTATAGAGAGAGTGACTTCTCGCCTTGTTGAAGGTGGAGATGAGGCAAAGTCGAACTACTCTATACACCTTTTTCGGGTGGCTCTAGGATTGCTTTTAGAGGCTAGTTGAACCTAGGCATACGTTCATTTTGTCCATTCTCGACTATCTCTTTCAATCATTTTATATCATGTCTGCTATCACTTTTACTAACAGTTTTAGCAAGGCGAAAGATACCTTAGCCAATATGTTGTATTACATACGTCTAAGGTATCTATTATGAGACATCTCAATATACGTACCTCACGAGAGGTGGAATGTTGAGCTTACATCCCTCCTGGTGACACCTCGCCCGACGTGGAGCCTTCTGCGTTGGGATCAATCGTAGTCTCACCTTTGCGGAAAGAGTCTGGAATTTGCTCAACCACGCTGACACCTTCGGTGACAGTCTCTGGTGCTTGCACGATCACGCTAACACCTTCGGTAATTGTGTGCGGTGTTTGCTCAATCACATCAGTGCCTTGTGAGATCAGCCCATCTGCATTGGACTCTGTTATCGCAGAAGGAGCCATGTAGCGTTCATGTTGAAGTTCATCTTTGGAGACTCCCAAATATACCGCGTTGGCATCGCTACGTTGCACACTACTGAGAGGAATCTGGATATCCCGGTGCAAGTATGCACCCTTGTTCAAGAGAAGCGTATTTCCTGCCAAGTCGTGCTTGCTCACAGTTCCCACCTGTTCGCCATTCACGTCGTACACCGATGTACCCTCACTGAATTGCTGGCCCATGCTATTTGGTGATAGTGGTTGTTGATCGCTCATCAGGTTTTCCTTTCTATGGCTATCGGGGATTACGATGTCAGAGAAGCAGCGATATGGAAGTAAACCTATTTTCCCGACTTTGACTCACCTTCGATGAACTAGGAGCAGGTATAGAAACATAGCTATATGTTAGCCCACGTTGGTAGGTGCTTTTCATTTCGGATGCTCCATCTTTTCGCTGGCTTCACTAAAAGTTAGCCAGAACTGAATGCATGGGTCCAGTATACGAGGCTCCTTGTACTGCTGTCAATTCTGCTGTTAAGAGCTATTAGGTGGGAGAGTGAGAAGAATGTAGTGCATTCAATAAGAAAGACGAGCAAACAACCTGCGATAGGTTGTTTGCTCGTCTTTCCAAGGAGCCTTCTAGTAGTTTCTATACAGCTTCCTTTTGGAGAGTTCTCCCCGTGAACTGGCTGTTATATAGGTCGGCATAGAAACCATCCTTCGCAAGAAGTTCCTCATGCGTTCCCTTTTCTACAATGCTACCATGATTCATGACAAGAATTAAGTCTGCCTCTCGAATGGTTGAGAGTCTATGGGCGATCACAAAACTTGTTCTGCCCGTCATCAGACCACCCATCGCCTTTTGGATAAGGACCTCGGTTCTTGTATCGACGCTACTAGTAGCTTCGTCAAGAATAAGAATTGATGGGTCTGCCAAGAACGCACGCGCAATCGTCAGCAACTGCTTTTGACCCTGCGAGAGATTAGTTGCTTCTTGATTCAACACGGTGTTATAACTGTCAGGCAACGTTCTGATAAAGTGATCTGCCTGTGCTGCTTTAGCCGCCTGGATGATCTCTTCCTCTGTAGCCCCCTCACGTCCATATGCGATATTATCTCGTATTGTTCCATTGAAGAGCCAAGTGTCTTGCAGCACCATACCAAACATTCGACGTAGATTCCCACGTTTGAGCTGTGTAATATCCACACCATCAACGGTTATCTTCCCACCATTGACATCGTAGAAACGCATCAGCAGGTTAACCAGCGTTGTTTTACCTGCACCGGTTGGACCAACAATTGCGATAGTCTGACCTGGCTTGACATCAATATTCATATCCTCCATCAGAGGAGCATCTGCTTTATAGCCGAACTTGACATGCTCGAACTGTACCGCCCCCTGTGGATGCGTAATGACTTTCGCTGAAACCTCTTCTGGAACTTCTTCAGGCTCATCAAGGAGTTCAAAAACGCGCTCAGCCGAGGCAATCGTGGATTGAATGATGTTCGTGATACTAGCGAGCTGAGTGATTGGCATCGTAAACTGACGTGCATACTGAAGAAAAGCTTGCACATCTCCAATCGTAATTCCTCGTTGCGTGACCATAATGCCACCGATGACCGCAATAAAGACATAGCCAAGGTTGCCAATAGAGTTCATAAGCGGCATAATCATGCCAGAGACGAACTGCGCTCGCCATCCTGAGTCGTAGAGTTTTTCGTTTAACTCCTCGAATTCGGCAATGGACTGACCCTCGTGTCCAAACGCTTTGACAATTCGATGCCCTGTATACATTTCTTCAACATGACCATTGAGCACACCAAGTGCCTTTTGCTGCCCTTTAAAGTAGGCTTGCGAACGTTTCGCAATCCCAGTAGTGACTAATATGCTTAGTGGAAGCGTAATCACAACCACCAACGACAGGATTGGGCTAATGGTCAACATCAAAACGATAACACCTACAAGCGTAACTACCGATGTAATCAACTGTGTCAGGCTTTGCTGCAACGTATTGCTGATGTTATCCATGTCGTTGACGGCACGACTAAGAATCTCGCCATGTGTGCGCTCATCAAAGAATTTCAGGGGCAACCGCGTAATCTTCGCTTCCACCTGTTGACGCAGTGTATACACCGTTCTTTGTGCCACGCCAGCCATAATATACTGCTGGATATATTGGAACAACGAGCTAATAATGTATAAAACGGCCAGGAAGAGCAGGATATTGCGGATGTATGTAAAATCAACACCAGCCCCTGGTACTCCTCGAAGCTTCTGTACCAAGCCATCAAACAGCTTAGTAGTCGCCAAGCCCAGGATTTTTGGACCCACGATGTTAAAAACGGTACCAATCACTGCTGCGACAAACACGGCTAGCAAGCGGTATTTCTGAGGCACAAAGTAGCCAAGCAGTCTCTTGAGAGTTCCGCTAAAATCCTTCGCTTTTTGCACCGGCATGCCCATGCCAGCCGCAGGACCACCACCCATTGGACCTCTACCCATCATGCCAGGGCTATTTTGCGCGGCTGGCTTTGGTGTACTTCTCTCTTCGCTCATGCTGCTTCCTCCAATGAAAGCTGTGAGGAGACAATTTCGCGGTAGACTTCGGAAGTTTCCATCAACATCCGATGCTTACCAATGCCAGCAATGCGCCCCTCATCCAAAACAATAATTTGGTCTGCATCCATAACCGTGCTCACTCTTTGTGCTACGATAAAGACGGTCGCATCAAGCGTTTCACCTTTAAGTGCGGATCGTAGCCGTAAATCAGTTTTAAAATCGAGTGCCGAGAAGCTATCATCAAACACATAGATTTCTGGCTTTCTCACTAGCGCACGTGCAATGGATAAACGTTGCTTCTGTCCACCAGAAAGATTTATACCACCCTGAGAAAGTTCGGAGTCGAAGCCATTTCGCATGTCCGTGATAAATTCGGTAGCCTGCGCGATTTCAGCCGCATGCGTCACCTCTTCATCGGTAGCGTCCTCTTTACCATAGCGAATATTTCCCGCTATCGTTCCTGTAAAAAGTACTGCCTTTTGTGGCACAAAACCAATCTTTGCCCGTAAATGTTCCTGTGTCATATCGCGTACATCTACACCATCAATCAGAATATAGCCGCTATCGACATCATAAAATCGTGGTATCAGGCTCATCATACTAGATTTGCCCGACCCGGTACCGCCAATGATTGCTGTGACCTCGCCAGGAACGGCACGAAATGAGATGTTCGAGAGAGCTGGCTCTTCTGCCCCAGGATAGCTGAAAGTTACATTCTGGAACTCAACATAGCCGCGCTTTGCGTCGGCATCTTTCGCCTCCGTCGTGTCTTGAATTTCAGGTACCATGTCCAGGACCTCGTTAATTCTGACCGCAGACGCCTGTGCTCGTGGAAGCATAATAAACATCATCGAAAGCATAAGAAAGGCAAACAGAATTTGCATAGAGTATTGCAGAAATGCGATCAGCGCACCAACCTGCATATCTCCGTTGTTGATGCGGATACTGCCAAACCAGAGAATAGCCACGGTTGAGATGTTCAACACAAGCATCATAATCGGCATTAGAATCGCAACGATACGATTGACCTTAATAGCAGTATCGGTCAAATCGAGATTTGCCTCGTTGAACCGTTTTTTCTCATGCCCCATACGATCAAATGCTCGAATGACACGTACACCAGTAAGCCCTTCATCTAAAACCAGATTAAGCGTGTCAATCTTTTTCTGCATAATCTGGAAGAGTGGAATAGCCTGACTCATGATGATGATAATCGTAATAAGAAGAATTGGAATAACGGCGACCAGCACCCATGAGAGGGTGGCATCTTGAGAGACCGCAAGAATAATTCCACCGATAGCCATGAGAGGCGCACTAATCATCATGTTCAACATAAGAATCAGGACTTGCTGCACCTGGTTGGTATCGTTTGTTGTACGCGTAATGAGAGAAGCAGTACCAACTTTATCAAACTCATGCAACGAAAAGTTTTCAACATGCGTGAAAAGCTTGGTACGAATGAGTCTCCCAAAGCCGACAGCTATTTTGGCAGAGTAAAAACTTGCCACGATAGCACAGATGGTACCGATGATGGTCACAATCAACATCAACCCACCAATGCGGAGAATATATCCGGTGTCGCCCTTCACAATACCCGTGTCCACAATATCTGCCATCAATGTAGGCAAATAGAGGTTTGCAAGAGATTGCAAAAAGACGAGCACAAAAACAAATGCTATAGGAACGCGGTATGGTTTTAAAAATCGAAACAGTCGTATCATAATTCCTCATCTCCATTCAAACGTGATTGCTCATTATAGTAATGAGTTGTCTTAGACAAAAGCTCAGCTAGTTGGTTGCTTTGTTCCACACCCAGATACGCAATCAATCCGTTAATGGAGGCTGCAAAAGCTTCTGCCGCTCGCTGCGTGACGATTTCGCCTTTTTCAGTGAGCTTAATACCAACTGCACGTCGGTCGATTGGGTCGATGTTGCGTTCAATAAAGCCATTCGCTTCAAGTCCCTTAATCAACTGAGTAACGGTTGGAGGAGTTACATGAAGTAGTTTGCTAATCTCTGACACCTTTATGTCAGAAGCATCAGACTTCACGCCTTTTTTTATACAAAACAGTACGCGTATCTCGCTAGGCTTACATCCTGCGATTGAGCGTTGATGCCAGTCGGCTTTATGAAACTGCATAAAAGACGTTACCAACTTCTGTGCAGTTGGGTTTGTATGAATGTCCATGTGTCACCTCAGCCAATAAACAAAGTTGTAAATTAGTTAGGTATATAATTTATTAGCCAACCTAATTATAAAGCTAAGGAAATAAACTGTCAAGTGCTATAGACATTCTTATTTCTTAATACGATATATCGCTACCAGCAGTATAACGATATATCGTATTGTTGTCAAGCCTAAATTTGCAGATACTTCCTCTACCTACTTCCGCTCTTAACGCAAATCGTGTATACTCTCAAGAAATGTTGTGGTGTAGTGGGGAGGATGAAGCAATATGCAGGGAAGAACACGTCCATATCGTGTGCGCTTAATTGCATATGATGCTCTTCTTGTGCAGCATTGCTATTTAACCACTCACATACCAGGTCCCAGTCCTACTCCTCTTGCCCCATTAGTACCATCAGAACTTTTCACCTATCCTTCTCCATATATGCATCAACATCCTCGGTTACGCAAGATACGTCTCATGACGAATAAAGGAAAATAGCCGATGGAGAAGCTATTCAATTGTAGCATGACATAATACTACAATCGACGCATAGAAAATTATCGCTGTTCGCTTCTTGCATACGAGAGTATATGTGTAGTATATACATAATTATGGTTAGCGTAACCGTTAACCTCATTTTTAGGGGTAGTAGATGTAGAAAGGGATATATCAATGGTACGTATTATGATTGTTGATGACCATGCGCTTATGCGACGGGTGGTACGCGAAGTTATCGAAAAAGAGAATGATTTAGAGGTTGTCGCAGAAGCATGTAACGGATTAGAGGCACAGGAACAAGCGGCACATGTCAAGCCAGAAGTTGTTTTAATGGATTTGGACATGCCTGAATGCGATGGCTTTGAGGGGACAGAGCGTGTCCTGGCAAGTTCTCCAGACTCCAATGTAGTTATCTTCACCGCTTCACATCAAGAACGCCATCTGTTTCAGGCATTACGAAGGGGAGCAATAGGCTATATCACCAAAGATATTGAGCCTGATGCACTTGTACATGTCATTCGTTGTGCGGCACGAAACGAACTTTGTCTTCCCGGCTCTTTCGCCAGTCAGGTTATCGCGCACCTACGCACTCTAGGCAAAGAACATGAATCACGTTTATGGGACGAACTTGTAGGACCAGAAGTACAAAGTGAGGAAGATGCTAGAGAAGCACATCCCGCGAGTTTTGTTGCATATAATATTCCACGAAGACCATCAATGCGTCGGGGAAATGCCTTACCCACTATGGCTCTACAAGCGGAGCAACCAACATCAACATCCACAACTACTCGACCACTTACCGACCGTGAACAGGAAATTCTTCACCTGATGCGTAAAGGTCAGAAAAACCGCGAGATTGCAGCCACCTTATGTATCGCTGAATCAACAGTTCACAAGCATGTACAGAACATTTTTGAGAAACTGCACGCTCGTAACCGCACCGAGGCAATCTACCTCACAAGCGCGAAATAATCATATATTGTAGGGGTTTAATAAATTAAACCCCTACAATATATGATTATTTCGCGCTCAGTTAGGTGCAGCTTTTCCCCTCATTCTTGTGGTACAATAGTCTCTATTACAGAGAAACTAGATAGTGTAGTGGGTCAGTAGCGTGTCCGAGAAACAAAATCAGCAACCACAACAAGTACAGACAAACCGACTGCCCGATACTGCGGGGGAAGATAAAGCAACATTTCTAGCACGAAATGATATCTTTTGCCAACTTGATATAGCCGAACTGCACGATATAGAACGCGTCACAACGCTCGTTACCTATGCGCCGGGGCGTATCCTCTATCGACCAGGTGAAAAAGGGACCACGCTCTTTTTGTTGACTTCAGGGGTTGTTCACCTTTATCACCTTTCCACCGACGGACGGAAGCTCATTATTGCGGCCCCTAATACCGATACCAGTTTCGGTGAAGTTGCTCTCCTTGGCAACGGCATGCATAGCAGTTTCGCTGAAGTCATCAAAGAGGCTCGCATCGGTGTGATTAGCAAACATGATATCGAGCAACTCCTCGCACGCAAACCCTCCATTGCAACCGCTATCTTGAAAAGTGTTGGGCAACACTTCACACAAATGGAAACGCAACTCGTAAACACAACATTTAAGAGTGTCAATGCACGACTAGCTATGCTTCTGCTACAATTAGCACATAAGACACTTACGGTTGATGGCTTTAGTCACGAGGAATTAGCAGAACACCTAGGTGTCTACCGCGAAACGGTGAGTGTTGCGCTACGTGACCTTAAAGAGGCAGGTGTTATCGAACTAGGGCGTAAACATGTCACTATTTGTAATGAGCCATTGCTAAAAGAGATAGCAGGGTAACAAAAAATTCGTTTTGAAGCTGGGAAGCAGAACACTTTTTATGTCAACAATACAAACACAAACAATGATTATCCAGGCCAAGAATGTCAAAAAAATCTATCGTAATGGACACTTGCGTGTTGAGGCACTTGCAGGAATTAATATGGCAATTGCACCCGGAGAGATGGTAGCCATCATGGGTCAGAGTGGATGTGGCAAGACAACATTGCTCAATTGTCTTTCTGGCCTGGATAGTATCGACGAGGGTGATGTATTCATTCGAGGCGACAACCTGCGCGACTTAAGCGATAACGAGCGGACATCTTATCGAGCAAAGCACATGGGCTTCGTCTTTCAGGACTTCAACTTACTTCCTGTGCTAACAGCAGTAGAGAACGTAGAACTGCCAATGCTTGTCTCCAAAGTTCCGAGCCGCAACGCACGTAAACGCGCCCTGGAAGTACTTGACCTTGTTGGGCTTTCAGAGCGTGCGGGACATAGACCCGCCGAGCTTTCGGGCGGTCAACGTCAACGCGTCACCATCGCCAGAGCCTTGACCAATAACCCTGCTATTGTATGGGCCGACGAGCCAACAGGCAACCTCGATAGCGAAACCGCATTAGAAATCATGGACTTACTCATCACGCTCAACAAAGAAAACGGGCAAACCTTTGTTATCGTAACTCACGCAATGGAAGTGGGAAGCAGAGCGGATAGGATTATCACAATGCGCGACGGGTATATTGTAGAGTAATGCGAAGATATGCCAATAATGGTATTAGGGGGATCGAGTAATAGCCATACGGAAAACTAGGTGGGTATCAAGAGTCTCGACTGGATAGTATCAAGGGACAAGCTGACTTGCTCTATCGCAATCATCAGCTTTACCTTGCGGTTACGCTTGACGTACCCACGCCCGACGTAATGGATACGTCCCATACGTTGGGTGTAGATATGGGCATAGTAAACCTTGCTTCTGATAGCACAGGTGAGACAGCTAGCGGCAAGGTGATTGACATGGTACGTGTTCGCATGTCGGCGCATCGTCAATGTTTGCAGAAACAAGACCGCTCTTGCAGGTTTTACCTTGCATGCTGTAAAAGCTGTTACGATTCTAGGACGTGTAGTGTGTGGACACAGTGCAAAAGAGAACCGCAAGAGTCAAGCTGTCTTCCTGTCTTCTTTCCGTTATCACACATTTCCAGGCATGTGACGCCTAGAAATCCGTTCTCGCTCATGCTCGACCATCCTTGTCTCCCTATACTTTTGCACTCTCCACAGCAAAATAGGGAACAGGAATGATCAACAACTGTTGCAAACACCCATTGTTTGCGTGCAAATAGTCTCCTTTCCCCTCTGGAACAGGAGAGTTGATGTCTTCGCCTCGCTTTCCTCGGAGAAGGTGGGGAGGTCGTAGTTATGGAGGCTCCCCTCTCGCTTCTGCCCTTTCATTATATGAAAGGTTTCCATGACTTGAGTTTACTGGTAGAATGAGAAGCAGACAACTCCATTTCCCCCCATTCGCTGGACATCTTGCAATGGAGAGTCAGAGCATTGATGGAGGTAACTGCCATATGCAGTGCTGCCAGAGGAGAACTTTATTATGAGCACGAATCATCTATTACGACACGCTCGCCTGGAGCGCGGCTGGTCGCAAGCCGTTGTTGCGGCACATCTCGAAACATCCACCAAGAATGTGAGTCGCTGGGAGAGCGGCAACATTCGTCCTTCGCCCTATTTCCGTGCCAAACTCTGTCAGCTCTTTGGCACCACGGCACATGCGTTGGGATTTATAGACTCACCAGCGGCGTCTCCTGTTTCCGTGCGGAGTGAGAACGCCGCCACATCTCAGCAGCCTCTCCCACAGGCTGATCTCGCTTTTCCATCTCTATCCTTCACCCCTACTCATGTCGTTGGGCGCGACGTCCTGCTTGAGCACCTCCTGACGGCTCTCTGCTCCGGTCGCACCTGCGCGTTACATGGCTTGCCAGGAGTTGGCAAAACGACCCTTGCCCAGGTAGTCGCTCAGCATGAGACGATTCAGAAGCACTTTCCTGATGGCGTCTTATGGGTTGGCCTGGGTCCTTCCCCCGACGTGAGCAACACGCTCACGCACTGGGCCACTGTGCTTTCAGTGCCTGAAGATGCAATGCACGCTGCTCAAACCGCTGAAGCGATACAAACATTAGTACGACAGGCATTGAGCTTGCGGCGCGTCCTCCTGGTCATCGACGATGCCTGGACCAGTGAGGCCGCACTCCCGTTCCTGCTTGGTGGTTCCCTGTGTGCCCATCTCCTCACGACGCGCTTTCCCCAAGTGGCCCTCCTCGTCACCGAAGAGGCTCCTTTCCTGGTTTCAGAACTGGATGAGCAGGAAACGACGCATTTGCTCACAAGTCTGGTTCCCTCGCTTGCACAGGGAAACGCTCTATCCCTTCACGAAGTGTTCCGTATGACGGGTGGTTTGCCTCTGGCGGTCACACTCATCGGCAAATACCTCCGTCTGCACGCCTATAGTGGGCAACCACGCCGCCTGCACGCGGCTTTGACATCCCTCACGGACGCCCACACTCGTTTGCAATTGACGCTTCCACCCTCAAACATACATCGAATTGGAGGAATATCGTCTTCTCTCCACGCGGTTATTGCACTGAGTGATGAACAGCTTTCCCCAACCGCACGCGAGGCTCTTTATGCGCTCTCAGTATTGCCGGCCAAACCGGAGCGGTTTTCTGAGGCGGCAGCCTTGGCAGTATGCCAGCAGGACGCACTGGTGCTTGACCAGCTAAGTGATGCAGGTCTCTTAGAGAGTGCTGGTCCGGGCTGGTATCGTCTTCATCAGACGATTGCCGACTATGCACAACTCCATCGACAGGGACAGGCCCCCCTCCATCATCTTGTCCAGTATGCCTGTGATCTCTGTCGCACACACAGGACGAATATCACCCTCCTCGACCAGGAATACGCAACCCTGCTCACGGCATTGGAGGTTGCAGTGCAACACGACTGGTTTGAGGCACGACTCCTGCTGGTTGAGGGCCTAAGCTTGATCTGGCGCGTGCGCCATCGCTCCCTTTTAGCGGAGCAACACGTGCAACAAGCATTGGAGCAGGCGCGTGTTATTCATGACAGACGCGGCATCATTCGGATGCTCTACGAATGGGCAAGTATTGCGAGGTCGAGAGGAGACTATGAACAGGTCGAAGCGATCTTGCAGCAAGCGATGCCTCTTGCACACGAGGAAGAGAACACAGACCTCTTACAACAAGGATTGATGAGCTTAGGAGATATAGCGTTTCATATACGTGGTGATGTAGAGACGGCGGATAGCTATTGGCAGGAGGCACTCCGGCTCCTGGGAAAACACAATATGCGTGAGCAGCGTCTGCGTTTGCTGAGCAGTTTAGGCATGGTTGCCGGAATGCGGCAGGAAAGGGAACAGGCGGAGCAGTACTTCCTAGAAGTACTGACAGAAGTGAAATCCATGCAGCATCCAGAACAAGAGTGTATGACCCTTCTCAATTTGGGGTATTTGTATGTCAATGTACAAGGCAAACAGGCGAAGGCGGAGGACTATTACCAGCAAGCACTCGCTGTGACAGTGCAGTATAGACTTGAGGAGAAAGGTTGTTTAGCGAGGGTTGTTCTGGGAGAACAGGCCCGTCGTCGTGGAGACATTGAGGAAGCAGAGCGACTACTCCATGAGGCATTGGTCGTCGCTCGTCCTCTTGAAGACCCACTTACTCTCGCGGAAGTCCTTGATGGTTTTGCGCTCGTAAAAATCGAGCAGGGAAAGGAGACGGAGGCGAAGCAGTATGTGCAGGAAGCGTTGGCACTGGTTACGAACATTCCCAATGCGATGACTGCGATCAGAGGGACATGGGGCCTCCTCTTGCTCCACCAACACCAGTGGGAGGCAGCCGCCCACCAGTACAATTTGGCTCTTGAAGAGGTACCAAAGGGACAAGAAACAACGCGCGCAGAGCACCTCTATGGCCTTGCTCAGGTTCGGGCAGGACAAGGGGACCGTCTCATGGCTCGCCGGTTGGGAAGACAAAGTCTCTCCCTCATGGAAGCAGCACAGTATTGGAAAACGGATGAAGTGCGTCAATGGCTGGAACAGCAAGACACGCAATATCCGTCGCAAACAGGTAAGGCCACGCACCAGCCGCCACAAGAGTCTTTGCATATCACGCAATCCCCACCAGGACAATGCGAAGCACCTTCCAAGATGGGAGGAGAGATATCCCTTCATGAGGAGGTGACGTGTCCAGCCTGTGCTCACACGCAGCATCCTGTCAAACATAGTCGTAATCGGAGTGGGAGTCAGCGCTATCAATGCACCTTCTGCGGCGAAGTTTTTACGCCATTCCCGAAGCAGAAGGGAAAAGATGTGCAGGACAAGATGCTGGCTCAGCAGCTCGCCGCAAGAGGAATGAGTCAACGAGCCATTGGGCGTCAACTAGGCGTGCATCATTCAACAATCAGGACCTGGCTAACAAAGACTCCTCTTTCATAAGAGAGGGAAGAGAATGAAGGAGAGGTGACAAACAGTTCGTCTCGTGTGAGAGGTACACCCACTTACATGAGACGGTGTGTAAAAACAACGTATGGCGGCTCACTCTGTCAGGTTTACCCTCTATCAAGACATAAAAGAATGAACTTCAAGAGGTGCATTGGCTATTCAACCAAAGAGATACGCGACCGTCCCCACTGCCAGCGAGCATATCGAAAAAGACGATTGGTTCTTGTAGCATGGTCCTCCTTTTGGCAACTCCACATACAGCAGTTGCGTCTTCATTGCCCATCACAAATTGTCCCCAAATTGGGGACAATTTGGGGTTATTGCTCCCCGTGTTATATCCTATACTTCTCCTAGAAACGTTCCCATCAGACATACCAGTCACAAAGGTGCTGTGAGCTTGCATGCACGCCAGCAGAAGAAGACGTTGCTCACAATTTGGAAATATGGAGAGATAGAAGGAGACAACGCATGAAAATCCGTCCAGCGATACGCAAGATCAGCAGTGTGGGGGTACTCATTCTGATTGTTGCAGTGTGTGTGGGGTTCTTGCCCTTTCAGACACCCCATGTCTCGGCCGCAATGAATACCATTCGCGCATCTATTCCCAAAAGCTTCACCGAAACGGTCGGTGGAAGCTCCTATACTTGGAAAAATGCAAGTCCGTGGTACACAGACCCTGTGAAAAATCGTCTTGATACAGGTAAGTGGGTCGTCAAAGAGGGCGCACAAGCCATAGGAACTATCGACGTGGGAATCAATGAGTTCACCTCTGGCAATGGAAATCCCGGTTGGGCAGTAGACATCACCACCTCGTTACATGGTATCAACCTCCCGCACGAAATCATTGAGACTGCATATCCCAACGATGGGAGATTTCAACATGAGTCACCCTGGGGCTTTGCCGACTCGTTCTATGGTCCAAACAATCCTTTCTCGATCATTTCAAGCCCAAGCGACGGTCCCTTTCCAATGCAACTTGTCGAAGCAACCGGGTCAAATGCACATCCAATGTATCGGAATATGGCACATCATATCGCCGAACAAACCGATGCATACCGGAAGCTGGTAGCTATTGATCAGGGCAGTGCGAGAGGAACTATTGGCCTAGGACAGCCTATCGCAGGCAGCATAACTCCAAACATTCCCTCGCGTGCGGCTATCCTTCTCTCTATCGCGGGTGCTGTTCTGACTTTGGGAGGGGGAGCCGTTAACGGGATATGTAATACAAATCGTTGTGGAAAAAACTCCAAAACGTGGGCAGCTGTGGGTGGTATGTTCATCATAATTGGAGGACTCTGTTTAGCCTATTCGGGGGTCAATGTGGATAGCTGGAGGGTAGCCCTACCAATAGTAGGTGCAGCTACCGAAGGCATACGAGCTACCGCAATGTCTGAAGAAATGGTTTCACGAGGGGCCAGTTTCGCTTCAACCGCCGCTACATATGGCACCAGTATTGATGTTGAGACTGCCCTTCCCGTCCCTGGGATTGGGTGATCTTGCTCCATAGCTTGCCTTAGAGAAATGTGCAAAGAGGCGTGACTGGTATCCTTTTTATGAAACACGAAGAACGTTTCAGACGTGTCCAATTGCTGGCAGCATGACATCATGTGACCATGGCTCCAAACATATACTCTCATGTTTGGAGCCATGGTCACATGATGCTACCGTCAAATATCAACTTCGCAAGCTCTTACGTCCTGTGAGTTCACGTTTTCAGGTAAGGGATGTTTATAGGGGTCGAGTAGTAGCCACTCGACCCCTATTAGTAAAGGTGTCCCTGTAAACAATCACAGGGACACCTTTTTATACACCTGATTATGCTAATGTATGCTCTTCCGAACCAAGAAGTTGATGAGCGACTTCTTTGATATGAGCGGACGAAATGCCGTATAGCTCTTTTAAAAGTGTCGCGGCACCATGCTCGACAAATTTGTCTGGTAGCCCAATGACTCTTACATTGATATCATACAACTCATGCTGCTCTAGCAGTTCCAACACGGCACTACCAAAGCCACCAGCAGCTAGATGGTCTTCAATGGTGATGATATGGCCCGTCCCTTTCGCAAGACGCAAAATCATCTCTTCGTCAAGCGGCTTCGCCCAGCGTGCGTTTACAACAGCCACACGCATACCTTCCTGCGCCAACTCCTGTGCCACAATTTCGGCTTGAGCAACGGTTGTACCATAGGCTAGAATTGTACATTCGGCTCGCTCTGCCTCTTCAAGCGTCGAGGGGCTGAGCAACTCGGCCTTACCTACTTCTAGCTTGTGCAGCTCTTTTGTAAGCGGTGTACCAACGCCTTTACCACGTGGATAGCGGATGCTCACCGGACCATCTGTATAGACTGCGGTGTACAGCATGTGACGCAACTCTTCCTCATCTTTAGGAGCCATGACCTTCATATTAGGAATGTTACGCATAAATCCAATATCAAAGACACCATGTTGTGTCGGTCCATCTTCACCCACAATACCTGCGCGGTCCATTGCAAACACAACATGCAGATTTTGCACACAGATGTCGTGAATGATTTGGTCGTAGGCACGTTGCATGAACGTGGAGTAGATAGCAACTACAGGGCATATACCCTCTACCGCCATACCACCTGCAAAGGTGACGGCGTGTTGCTCCGCAATGCCAACATCAAAGTAGCGTTCGGGGAAACGTTGACGCAGCTTTTTGAGGCTCGTTCCCTCTGCCATTGCTGCCGTAATACCTACGATGTTTTTATCGTTTTCGGCAATTGAAACAAGTGTATTACCGAACACATCTTGATAAGATGGGGGATCGTTCGGATTCTTCTTGATCTCACCTGTCTCATAATCAAATGCACTGCTAGGACCATGCCACTTTGTCGAGTCACCCTCGGCAATCTCCCAGCCTTTGCCTTTCTTGGTGATAACCTGCACCATGACAGGGCCTTCAATCTTCTTGACGTTCTCGAAGACATCCAGCATCTGTTCCATGTTATGGCCGTCAAAGGGACCAAAGAATTTGAAACCAAGTTCCTCAAAGATGGCTCCGGTCTTGCTATGTAAGACCACATTTTTCATGCTCGTCTCAACACGCCCTGCCGTTTCTCGTGCCACATCACCAACAACGGGCAGTTTCTCTATCGACCCTTTTGCCATCTCACGCAGGCGCCGATAGCTGGGAGAAGTCTGCATCTGGCGAGCTTTCAAGAGGTAGGAGTGTAACGCACCTACATTATCTGAGATGGATTTGTCATTATCATTGATGATAACAATAAGGTTTTTCTTTAAGCTACCAGCGTTATTGATAGCCTCAAGTGCCATACCGCCAGTCAACGCACCATCACCTATAATCGCGACCACTTTGAAGTCTTTGCCTTGCAAATCACGTGCGGCAGCGATGCCAAGTGCAGCAGAGATAGATGTGCTAGCATGGCTTGCACCAAACACATCATACTCGCTCTCATCGCGACGAAGGTAGCCTGAAAGACCTCCAAACTGGCGAAGTGTTTTGAACTGTTCACGCCTTCCAGTCAACATTTTATGGACGTATGCCTGATGACCAATATCCCAAACAAGCTTATCTTCAGGTGTATTGAAAACATAATGGAGTGCCATCGTCAGTTCTACTACACCGAGGTTAGGAGACAAATGTCCACCCTTCACCGACACTTTTTCGATGATCTCGCGTCGAATCTCTCCTGCTAACTGTTCCATTTGTGGAATCGTCAGGTTCCGTAACTGTTCTGGACCATCAATGCTATCGAGAATCCTCGTCAAAGGTTTCCTCCCATACTAATTCTGGTGTCCCCTGGCACCTCTTGCCTAATAGCAATACGAGACACGGTAGACGCCAATCAATATTTCTTTCTCTTAATGAAGATGCACGAATACAAGAGAAAGGGTGTATTTATTGTGCTTTCCTTGTATTATAGAGAGGTTTGTGCAACCTCGCAAACACCCTGCCCAAGAAAATTCATGCACTTGAGGGCTTGACACGTCTTCACACGTCTTGTAGAGCCACACGAGAAGAAAAAATAGTCCCTTGACAGGAGCACAGTTTCTTTCTATCATAGCGAACAGGATGAAACGTTGTGTATATGTCTTGAAAATGGCAGGAACTTAGAAGCTGCCGTGAAGAGAGACGTACAAGCATTACCGTACATCGTGTACATTGTGTTTATGGACAAGAAGGAAGGTAGGATGGCATCCCTGATATGGGAGAGATAATGTGAGCCAATTCTAGGTATCATGTTATCAGCCAAACAACATATGACAAGAAAAGACAGTGAAAAAGACTCGGATCGTCCTCATTATTATTCTCAGTTCTGGCTTGACATTGCTGCCGGACGTCGCACAATCGGCGGTCCAAAGCCAGAAGAAGAGGGGGAGTTTCTCGAAGACGTAACTGAACCCATTGCTTTACGTCGGCCCTCTAGGAATGACGTAGAGGATGATTTGGATGGGTCCGATGGACACGTAGGATATGAACGTCCCGCTGCACTTGCACATCCGCTCGCTGATGTTGTTGCACCAGTACTAGAAGAAGTTCCTGACTCTGAGCCTGATGAGATTTCTCTAGCTGCTGATGACGTGGAAAGTCCCGTCTTAGACGACACCGTTGAAGATGCCGATATTCCAGATATGGACTTTGCGGCAGAAGAGGACGAAGAGGACGAAGAGGACGAGGACGAAGAAGCGTTCGAGGACGAGGAGGATGAAGAGGACGAAGGTTGGGTAGCAGGTCGTGGACGGAAAAAGGTCACACCAAAACGTCCTGTAAAGCAACCACCTCCAAAGCGCGTCAAGCGCGAACCGCGCCGAGGTTTTTAGTAATCTGAACTTCAAGGGATGATGTGCGATTTGTGTCGCACATCATCCCTTGAATGTTTACTGATTCACGGATAGATGCCACGTATCTGTGTGGCTTCCGCGACACGCGATATAGCAAGCATATTAGCAGCAAGACGCATATCACAGTGCTGTTGATCTGCTTTCTCAGCGACAGAAGTAAAGGCTCAATTCATAAGTATCTCTAGTTTTTGCGTAATCTCTTCAACGCCCCAGAAGAAGCTTTGCAAGTCCTGTACCCACTCAAAGTAACTCACTGTAACTCCGCCAGCATTTGCTAAGATGTCAGGAATGACAAGACAGTTCTGTTCAAAGAGGATACGATCAGCTTCGGGCGTCGTCGGTCCATTAGCAGCCTCAGCGATAATACGCGCCTGCACTCGTCCTGCGTTCTCGGCCGTGATTACGCCTTCGGTCGCAGCCGGAATCAGGATATCACACGGAACCTCTAGCACGTCTTGTACACGGAGACTTTGTGCTTGTGGAAAGCCTACTACGGTGCCGCGCTCTTGCTTGTGACGCAATACAGCAGCCGGATCAAGACCAGATTCGTTATAGATGCCGCCTCGCGTATCACTTACCGCAACGATTTTACAACCTTCATTGTGAAAGAGACGCGCAGCAATAGAGCCTGCATTCCCATACCCTTGAATACTTACTCGTGCGCCTTTCAATGGCATCCCGATATGCTTGGCAGCCTGTCGCGTCACGAAAAGTACACCTGTCGCGGTTGCATCATTACGTCCCTCACTGCCACCGATTGAAAGTGGTTTGCCTGTCACTACTGCAGGCACAGAGAAGCCAGCATGCATTGAATAAGTATCCATCATCCAAGCCATTACTTGAGAGTTGGTATTAACATCAGGGGCTGGAATATCGCTATGAGGTCCAATGATGATAGAAATTTCGGTCGTATAGCGGCGCGTCATGCGCTCAAGTTCGGCAGGAGTCATATTCTTGGGGTCACAGATAACGCCACCTTTTGCGCCACCATAGGGAATGCCCACCACAGCGCATTTCCACGTCATCCACATCGCTAAAGCCTTGACTTCATCGAGCGTCACATCAGGACTATAGCGAATACCACCTTTGGCAGGACCTCGATTCATATTGTGTTGAACACGGTAGCCTGTAAATGTTTTGATACGTCCACTATCAAGACGCACTGGAAAATTGACCGCTAGTTCACGTTTCGGCTGACGCAAAATCTCCCGCATATCTTCGGAGAGGTTCAATTTCTCAGCCGCTAGTTCAAACTGCTGAACCGCCATATGGTAGGGGTTCAAAGCAGCAGACGACACGTCGTTGTGCATAGCCTGCAACTGCCTTTCATATTCTATTGTGTGCAATAATAAAGAGGAACACAATACCTGCGTTCCTCTTTCTAGTATACCACGACCCTTACATTAGTCTTGCGTTTCATCAAGTTGTTTACGCAACAACGTTTGTACCATATCGGCCTTCGCTTGCCCACGCGTTTGCTTCATAACTTGCCCAACCAACGATTGAAGCGCATTGGTTTTACCACTCCGATAATCGGCTGCGGCCTTCGCGTTATTAGCAATCACCTCTCCGACGATACGCTCAAGCGTCGCGGTATCATTAATTGGCGGCTTGATACCTTTGCGTGTCACAATCGCCTCTGGCATCTCACCAGAAGTAAAGGCTTCGTCCAACACGTCCTTCGCTTGTTTGCCGGTGATGCGCTCTTTATCAAGCAGGTCTAGCAGGTTTGCTAACGCCTCCGGTGTGACACGACACTCTTGTATAGAAATGGCATTCACTTTTAGCAAACGAACCAGATCGCTTAAAAGCCAATTACTTGCTGCTTTCGCACGTGTCTTGATATCTTTTACACTTGAGACTGTCAAGACTTGTTCAAGATAATCGCCAAGTGCCTTATCTTCGGTTAAAACGTTCGCATCTTGCTCGGAAAGCCCAAGGCTTGTCATATAGCGTACACGACGTGCATCAGGAAGTTCCGGTAAATGTGAGCGTATCTCTTCTACCTGCTCGCTACGAATCAGCAACGGTGGTAAGTCTGGCTCAGGAAAGTAGCGGTAGTCATGTGCTTGCTCTTTACTGCGCTGCGAAACAGTTACACCTCTGTTTTCAACCCAACCACGCGTCTCTTGTACGATAGTTCCACCAGAGCGCAGAACCTCGACTTGCCGTTGTGCCTCATACTCAATAGCGCGTTCTACAGCGCGGAAACTGTTCATGTTTTTGATCTCGGTCTTAACACCAAGCTCCTGTTGTCCACGTGGACGAATAGAAACGTTTGCGTCACAACGCAGACTTCCCTCTTCCAAGCGACCTGACGCGACCCCCAGATACACCAGAATTTCGCGCAACTTCTGCATATAGAGCCGCGCCTCTTCCGCGCTACGCATATCTGGCTCACTGACAATCTCCATCAACGGTGTGCCAGCGCGGTTCACGTCAATCAAACTATACCCGTTGTGGTGATTTAGACGAGCGGTATCTTCCTCAAGGTGAACACGCGTAATACCAATACGTCGCGTCTGCCCATGAAGTTCAACATTGAGATACCCATTCTGACTGAGTGGAACATCATATTGCGAGATTTGGTAGCCCTTCATCAGGTCGGGATAGGGATAGTTTTTGCGGTCAAATTTAGAATATTCGGGTATTGTACAATTGAGTGCCAATGCGGTCATAATGGTGTAGCGTACAGCTTGTTCATTAATGACAGGCATCACCCCAGGCATACCCATACAGACAGGGCATACATGGGTGTTTGGTGCCTCGTTCGCATAGCCCGTGCTGCACGAGCAAAACATCTTGCTCTTGGTCAAGAGCTGAGAGTGGACCTCAAGGCCAATTACCAGTTCAAAGTCAGTATCTACAGGTGTATGTGTTGTCGTCGTCATTACTACCTCGCCTCTCGCAGAATGGATTGTGTTATGTGTTTGCTCGTTCTAAGTCTAGCGGTTTTCTAGGTATTCGTCAATGGGAAAAAACGTACTCAATCCACGAAATTTGCTAACTCTACGGTTCTTTTAAGGTGACGAAGTAGAAAACAATAAAAAGCTTTGTCTGAATGTCTTATACAATTGGCATTATTGACAAAATAGGTTATACTGTGCCAAACGCAGGAACAATCAGTCACCTCGCTACCGGACAACCACCAGGCAGGCAGGAAGTGGCGCTAGTACATGCTACTGAGTGCATACATGTACAAAAGCGGGCAGGAGAGAAGTAAGATATGTCCCTAATCAATATGGCAAAACGCGAAATCAACTGTAAAATCGTTTATTATGGCATCGGATTGTGTGGCAAAACTACCAATCTGCACTATATACATCAGGCGGTCAACCCACAAGATGTTGGCGACATGGTTTCTATCGACACAGAAACCGAGCGAACCCTGTATTTTGATCTCCTTCCTCTTGAACTCGGCAAAGTTCATGGCTTCCAAATTCGTTTCCAACTCTATACCGTTCCCGGTCAGATTCTTTATCAGCAAACGCGTATTTCAGTACTCAAGGGTGCCGACTGCGTTATCTTTGTAGCAGATTCACAGGCCAGCAAATTGCAAGAAAATATTGAGTGCTGGAACGAACTACAAGAACAACTGCGTCGTATGAATAAAGATATTGCTGACTTTCCGTTGGTCATGCAATGGAATAAGCGAGACCTTCCCGATGTCTTACCAACATCCGTACTAGAAAAATATCTTAACCCCAACCGTGTTCCTAGCTTTGATGGGATTGCGGTAAGCGGTAAGGGCGTGATTGAGTCCCTGCGCGTTGGCATCAACTCCACACTTCAACGATTGGAACGTATCTAACACTTCACAGAGGTAATAGCATGTAGGTGGGAACTTGATTCTCAAGTTCCCACCTACATGCTATTACCTCTACAACATAATTGTTGACTCTTGATAAAACATGTATAATAGGCAAACGCAAGGCGTAACTATCCTCTGAACGCCTACAATCATACTTTTGGATGTGTACGTATACTAAACAAAGAGCAGGTACCCTAGCAAACACGTTCCGCGCACCTGCCCTGTATGAAGGAATCACATGGAAACGATACGTGTCATCGTTATTGACGAGCAGCCACTCTTTCGTGCGGGCATTCGCGCGACTCTTGAAGGTACGGGCGACTGCCAGATTGTCGGAGAATCTACCGATACTTTTGATGTGCTCGAATTGGCTCGTATACACAACCCTGATGTAGCTTTGATCGACACTGGCTTGCTCACATCCGATCCTCTTGAGATCGCTCGCCAGGCACGCCATCTTGTGCCACGAATGGCAATCATTATGCTCACTCCTTCCGAAGATGAGGAGCGTTTATTTCAATCAATCAAAGTAGGAGCAGCCGCCTACTACACACGTAATATTACGCCTGTTGACCTGATAGACGCTGTGCGGAAGGTTAGTAATGGCGAATACCTTATTCAGGATGATGTGCTTTCTAAACCACAACTCGCCAGTCGCGTTCTTAAATCGTTCCGCGAGTTAACGGTCGAGGAGGAAGAGGGTGAAGCAAAGGACCTTTATTCTCCACTTTCAACACGAGAAGTTGAGATACTTGACTACATCGCGCGCGGAAATAGCAATAAAGAAATTGCAAAATCACTTAAAATCAGCGATCAAACTGTGAAAAATCACATTACATCAATCCTCAAAAAGCTCTCAGTCAATGATCGTACTGCTGCCGTTGTGCATGCATTACGTCATGGCTGGATCAAAATGGGCGAAAATTAGGAGTTTGTTATAGCCCATTAGTACCAATTTGAATTTTGTGAAAAGCGTCTTTTGAGATATCCCAAAAGACGCTTTTCATTGGTTGAATCATTCAAAGCCAAACCGAGAGAACTTCTTTTCCGCTATTTGCATCGACAAAAACATAGAGGTCATGGTAAGAGCGGGTAGAGGGTACAGGGTCTACGGAGGCATTGTTTGGTTCAATGGGAATATGCTGGTATAACACCAACCAGACAGGTACATTGTTTAATGCAGTGTGTGTTGTAGTTCCTATGGGAGCATAGGTAAGCGAGACATATTTTGCGTTCGTACTTTTTGCGTCGTTAGCTGCCTCTGGCTCAAGCTGATTGGCAATCGTCATCGCTTGTTGTTGCGTAAGAGTTGAGCTTTGACCAGCAGAGCTAAGACGAATACCTTCCGCAACAAGTTGTGGCACTTGTATATCAGAGGGAGTTGCGTTCGCACCAGTTACAGGCCAAATAAAGGCACCTGACGTGTTATTATGCTGTCCAAGCAATAACCAGCCAAGCCAAAGGCAACCGAGACCGAGTAGAACGGCTCCCACAATTCCGCTAATACGTTTTGATTGTGATCGGCGGCGTCGCTTCGCCATTCTCACGCTCCCACTTATACTACAGTATCATTTTTGTCCCGGCTAGTATAGCGCAAAGTCGGCATTGTAGCAAATTTTGTTGACCTCGTTTTCGCTGGCAAGATATACTGGTAGTAAGAGGTAAAATAGCATTCTTTTTTGCTTCTCATGAGAAGAAAGGAATTTTAGTTCTGTGAAAGTTTATGGCCGCATAACGGTTTTTCCGGTGATGCCCCCTCGCATTAACCGCCTATATGAACTTGCCTATAACCTATGGTGGAGCTGGCGCCCCGAAGCACGCCTCCTCTATAGCACCCTTGATCCTGTGTTGTGGGAGCACGTCGGACATAACCCTGTGCGCTTTCTTAGTGAAGTACACCCCAGCATCTTAGAAAAAGCTGCGGCTAACACCGAATATTTGCAACAGTTCGACAACGTTCTAAACGATTTCGATTACTACATGCATCCACGCGCCGATGATACCTGGTTTTCTAGCACCTATCCTGAATTGACGGAGAAGGTTATCGCGTATTTCTCGGCAGAGTTTGGCCTTACCGAAGCTTTGCCCATTTATTCGGGTGGTCTCGGTATTCTCTCAGGCGATCACTGTAAAGAGGCCAGTGACCTTGGTTTGCCATTTGTTGGCGTTGGTTTCTTGTACCCACAAGGCTACTTTCACCAGCGCGTCACACGTGATGGCCGACAGGAAGCGACCTACGACAAGCTACATTTCTCTGAAGCACCCGCTACTCCAGCGACAGGGCCAGATGGCAGTGAAATTATGATTAATGTCGATTTGCCCGGTCGTCGCATCTATGCAAAGGTTTGGAAGATACAGGTTGGACGCATCCCCTTGTATCTAATGGACACGGACGTAGCCCCAAATGCTCCTCATGACCGTGAGCTTTCGGCACGTCTCTATTCTGGCGATCACGAGATGCGTATCTCGCAAGAGATTGTGCTAGGCATCGGCGGTGTACGTACACTACGTGCTCTCGGTATCACGCCATCTGCATGGCACCTTAATGAAGGACATGCTGCATTCTTGAATTTAGAGCGTTGCCGCGAGTTAGTTGTCTCTGGTCTCACCTTCAATGAAGCTCGTGAGGCGGTAGCAGCGAACTCGCTTTTCACAACACACACTCCTGTTCCAGCAGGCAATGACACATTCAGCTATGAACTCATCGACAAATACTTCGCAAGCTACTGGGGACAACTAGGGCTGAGCCGCGACCAATTTATGGATGTCGCGCGTGAAGAGCATAGTTGGGGGCCAACCTATGGTATGACGATATTAGCCCTCAAGTTAACTGGACAGCACAATGGTGTGAGCGCACTACATGGCAATGTTTCCCGCAAGATGTGGCAGTTCCTCTGGCCGGGTACAGAAGTCGATGAGGTGCCGATAGGCTCAATAACCAACGGTATCCATACCTTTTCCTGGATCGCGCCAGAGGTCAATGAGCTATTCAGACGCTATCTTGATAAGGATTGGGGCCGCTATGTTGACAACCAGAAATTCTGGGACAACAACATCGAAAATATTCCCGATGCAGAGTTATGGAAGACGCACGCCCAACGCAAAGAGGCACTCATCACCTACTCGCGCAATCGACTAAAACAGCAACACCTCCGCCTTGGTGAAGGCTCGCTACAAATAGCTGAGTTCGACAAGTTACTGGACCCGAATGCGTTAACGCTCGGTTTTGCTCGCCGTTTCGCAACATATAAACGTGCGACGTTGCTCTTCCGAGATATCGAACGCCTCAAGCGCATTCTTAACAATCCAGATCGTCCGGTGCAGATTATCTATGCAGGTAAGGCCCATCCTGCTGATGAGCCAGGGAAGGCACTTATCGAGCAAGTGTATAAGCTATCACGCACAAGTGAGTTCAAAGGCAAGATCGTCTTCCTTGAGAACTACGATATCGACATGGCTCGCTACCTTGTCTCTGGCACCGATGTGTGGCTAAACAACCCTATTCGTCCATACGAGGCAAGTGGCACTAGTGGTCAAAAGGCAGCACTCAACGGCCAGCCAAACTGTAGCATTCTTGATGGTTGGTGGGTCGAAGGCTATAACGGTAAAAATGGTTGGGCCATTGGCGAGGAACGCGAATATCACGACCAAGATGTACAAGCAGAAGCCGATAGTATCTCGCTCTATCGCTTGCTCGAAGAGGAGATTGTACCAACATTCTTTGAACGTGATGCAAGTGGTGTTCCACATCGCTGGTTAGGCTATATGAAAGAAGCGATTCGGACATGTGCGCCAGAGTTTAGTATGCGTCGTATGGTCAAAGATTATACAACACACTACTACGTTCCCGAAATTCGGCAGAGTCAGCATGTCGAGCAAAACCACTACGAGCAAGCTCGTACCCTTGCCGCCTGGAAAGAGCATGTACGCGCAGGTTGGAACTCCCTTGAATTGTACGTCGATGGACAACGCGATGGACAACTTAGCCTTGGCGAAGGTATCAATGTGAAGGCATGGGTGCGTGCCGACGGATTGAAACCAGAAGACCTGAGCGTCGAACTTGTCTATGGCGAGGTCAACGATGAAAACGTTCTTGCACAGCATGGTATCCCCATGAGCTATAGTAAGAAAGAACTGGATGGCTCCTATCGCTACGATGCAAAGCTTAAACCCGACGAAAGTGGCAGCATCGCCTACAACGTCAGAGTTGTACCAACACACAGCGGATTGACCGAGAAGTACGAGATGGGTCTGATTCGCTGGGCGTAAAGAAAAGAGTTCGCATACACACAGATATGCCGCTTGGCTGTGACCAAGCGGCATATCTGTGTGTATGCGAGATATTTAACACTAGCATCGACATAGGCCGATGGTCTATAATCTAACATACGCAACAGATCATCGAGGACTGTTTCTCATTGGAGAGGTCGCACATGCAGCAGGGTATGCTCTTTCAACCACTACAGTTAGGACCACACGAGGCTCATAACCGTATTATTTTTGGTAGCCATACAACGAATTTTGCACGAAATAATCTTTTGAGTCAACAACACGCCGACTACTATGCAGCTCGTGCTGAAGGTGGAGCAGGTATCATTGTGCTCGAAGAACATGTTGTGCATTCGTCCGATGTCCCCTATGAACGGGCGGTGCTTGGCTATTTACCTGGCACCTCACAGGCTCTAGCAACGGTTGTAGGACGTATTCACGCTCACAATTCACTAGCACTCGTTCAACTCAACCACAATGGGCAACAGTCATCAAGCGACCATACGCAGCGTGAACTGTGGGCACCTTCACCCGTTCCTAACGTCTCTTCACGCGAAGTTCCTAAAGCGATGGAGCAAGCCGATATTGACGCTGTGATTACAGGCTTTGCTCATGTTGCTCGCACTACCACGCAAGGGGGTGCCGATGGTGTTGAATTGCAAGTCAGCGATACCTCGTTGTTACGCCAATTTCTCTCGCCTCTCACCAATCAACGGAACGATAGGTATGGTGGCGCACTTGAAAATCGCATGCGTTTTCTGCAAGAGACAATTGAAGCTGTAACATCCGCACTCGGCCCAAATTCTATTTTAGGATTACGCTTTTGCGGTGATGAGCTAGCACCTTGGGCAGGACTAACACCAGAACAAGCTATAGAAATTGCTCGTCTACTGGTCGCCACACATCGCATTGACTATATGACAATCACGATGGGCAGTATTCTCAGTTCACATATGTTTCCCTTCAATGCTACCATGCATATTGCCCCTGGCTACGCTGTTCATCTAGCGGCAGCGATGAAGACAGCAGTCAACATCCCTATTTTTGCGGCTGGACGTATCATGAGTGTAGCACAGGCAGAACATGTCCTGGGAGAGGGACAAGCCGATGGCGTTGAAATGATTCGTGCGCTCATTGCAGACCCTAACCTGCCACATCTTTCACAAACAGGCCAAGCAGACAGAGTGCGTCCATGCATCGCTTGTAATCAAGGCTGTCAGGTACGAAGCGTGATGAACGTTACGCTTAGCTGCAATGTTAATCCAGACGTTATTCATCCACAGTATGTACCTACAGCTACCACGTCTATGCGAACAACAAAACCATCGGTTTGTATCATCGGTAGTGGGCCAGCAGGACTAGAAGCCGCACGTGCAGCCGCCCTACGAGGACGGCCAGTTGTACTTTATGAACGTTCGCAAACACTTGGCGGAGCCGTCAGACTCGCGGCAAAAGGGCCAGGACGTGCAGAACTGCAACACATTACTGAATACTTACAAGCAGAGATTGAAAAGCTAGGCGTCGAGATACGTACAGGAGTTGACGTTACAGTCGACATGATTGTAGAGCAGCATTTCAATACCGTGATCGTCGCGACGGGAGCACACACTGGCACCGGTCTCCTTCCTCTCCAGGGACACGACTTGCCACATGTAACAGATGTACGTCGCATATTGGCAGGAGAGACGATAGAGGGACAACGCGTTGTCCTCATCGACGAAATGTCTTCGCATGGTGTCCTCTCCGTCATCGAACTACTAGCTACTGCAGGCAAACATGTGGACGTGGTGACGGAAGATTGGTATGTAGGCCGTGATCTTGTGGCAACCAACGATATTGTGTCGTGGATGCAACGTACACTAGGGCAGGATGTGACGCATATCCCACATACTTCAGTTGTACGCATCGAACCAGGACAGGTTGTTGTTACAGATCGTTTCATAGAAGATGAACATACTATCGCCACCGATACAGTCGTCCTGGGAACCTATGAGCGACCATCACAAGACGTGTATTATGCCCTTAAAGGCAAGGTACCGCGTCTCTTTCGCGTCGGGGATTGTGTGGCTCCTCGTCGTATAGAACAAGCCATTATGGAAGGCCGACACGTCGGGGAACAACTGTAGGAGTCTGATTTATCACGCTCAACTGGGAAGAAGGACATTTATGGCAGGCCAGTACCAATATTTATTTACACCTATTCGCATTGGTCAAACGGTTATTCCTAATCGCGTAGTGTTTGCCGCGCATCTCACCAACCTCGCGGAAGAAAATCTCCCTGGTCCTCGACTTGTAGCATATTATGCGGAACGAGCAAAAGGTGGTTGTGGCCTCATCATCACTGAAGAACAGTCAGTGCATCCAAGCGATTGGGCCTATCAAAAGCTTATTCACGGCTTTGATCCGCATGTCGTTCCTGGCTATAAACGTATGACGCGTGCTGTACATGAACATGGCACACGTATCTTCGCCCAGATTAATCACAATGGCATGCAGTGTAGCAGTATCTATTCACGTCGCCCTGTACTTGGTCCATCATCGCTGCCCGACCCTATTCATCGTGAGATGTGCAAAGAGCTTGAGCAAGAAGAGATCGCTGAGATTGTGCGCGGTTACGCACTTGTCGCCCGTCACGTTCGCGAGGGCGGCTTTGACGGTGCCGAACTACAATCTTCACATAGTTCGCTCATGCGCCAATTTTTTTCGCCATATTATAATCGACGCACCGACAACTATGGTGGCTCACTTGAAAATCGCATGCGTTTTACTCTTGAAGTCATTCAAGCCGTTCGTGCTGAGGTTGGACGCGATTTTACTATGGGTATTCGGCTCTGTGGCGACGAACTGATTCCAGTAGGTCTCACACTAGACGATGTAAAAGAGATCGCAAAACGTCTTGAGGCAACTGGACAACTCGACTTTATCAATACAAGCATTGGTGAATTTCACAACCTCTATATGGTTGAAGGCTCGATGCATACACCTCCCGGTTATCAGCTCTTCGTGTCCGCAGGTATTCGTGAGTCGGTGAAATTGCCAGTCTTCTGTACTGGACGCATCAAAGACCCGGTGCAGGCTGAGCGTATTCTGCGCGAGGGGCTAGCCGATATGGTTGATGTGGTACGAGCACAAATCTGTGACCCGGCCTTCACCCGTAAAGCTCGTGAGGGGCGTACAGAAGCGATTCATCTCTGTATCTCCTGTAACCAATACTGTATAGGACGTATGGGCTTGAATTTGAGCCTCGGCTGCATTCAGACACCTGCGACAGGAAATGAACAAATCTTTCCAACAATCCCCGTTCCTACTAGAAACGGGGCACAACACAGCAAAAGACCAACCGTCATGATTGTTGGCGGCGGGCCAGCAGGCATGCAAGCAGCAAAGGTTGCAGCACAGCGCGGCTTTCGAGTAAAGCTCTACGAGAAGTCACACGAACTTGGTGGTCAGATAAATCTGCTTACACGCGTTCCCAGTCGTGTCGAGTTTGGCGACGCATCACGCAATCTACAACGCGAGATAGGCGAGGCAGGTGTAGAGGTACACTTAGATACAGAGGTAACAGCAGAAAGAATCGAGCAAGAGAAACCAGATGCGGTTATTCTTGCCACTGGTTCACTACCTTTACTGCCACAGGTTCCAGGTACAGACCTACCACACGTTGCTACCGTTTGGCAGTTCTTACAAGGTGAGAAGCAAGTTCAACCAGGGAATTTTGTACTTGTCTACGACCAAATGGGATTTCATCAGGCAACGAGTGTAGCAGAACTACTCGCTGAAAAGGGATGCAATGTTGAGATTGTAACGCCACAATTTTATGTTGGTGGAGATCTAAGCATTACGCTTGATATCGAACTATGGTACCGCCGCGCTCTTGCAAAGGGTATTCGCTTAACCCCCAATCATTTCTTAGCTGGGCTTGGTCCAAATAACGCAACAATTATGAACAACTATACTGGACAGACCCGTCAGATAGAGAATATTGCGCTTGCGGTAATGGCAACACCCCAAAGCGCGAACGACACGTTGTACCACCAACTACTTGGCAAAATTCAGCAACTGTACCGCATCGGCGATTGTATGGCTCCACGCCGTGTTGAACATGCGATTCTCGATGGTGAACGTGCCGCTCGTGCCTTGACCTTGACACCAACAAAAGCAAGTTTCGCTGTTGCAGTACATGGGTAGTAGACTATCAATCGAAGATTAATGGATTTTGTAGGGACCACATTTATGGCGTCCACTGCACGAGCGAAGCAATGTGCAGTCCTCATCATGCACCAATAAATTGCGCGAGATCATGCAAGAAAGATTGCGGATGAAACTCGCCCAATTCATTAGGCGAGATATTCACTATCATGCTTGACATCAAGGAACTCGCGCAATGAATTGCGCCTGGACGCCATAAATGTGGTCCCTACGAAATTCATTGAAGATTGGTAAGTTAGTAGAAACTAATAATGCGGTTACACTACGTAGTGTAACCGCATTATTAATCCAGACAGAAGTATTATCTTTATGCAGCGGTACCAACCCTGCGTTCCAGAAATAGCGAACGGGCTTCTGGTGATGGCTCTAGTAAAGAGAAGATATTTCCGTCAGGGTCTGCAAATACAGCCTCTACACCATAGAGTTGCTTTGTTGGAGTTGTGATAAACACTACGCCACGCGCAAGCATCATCTCATAACTTTGACGACAATTCTCCGTATCAAACATCCAGGCAATACCATGCCCTATACGTTCTTTTGATTCTTTGATATACGTCCCGTTGTGGAGTGTTACGTCAGGTTTTGCTAAGGCTATTTCTGGCTTGAGTTGTCCTTTTGGCGCAACTGTCACCCAGCGCATTCCTGGCCCGTAGGTGATATCTATGCGCTTCTCAAGACCGAGCTTCTCGGTATAAAATTGAAGTGCCTCGTCTTGATCGTTGACGAGAACCGAAACCATCGCTAGCGGCGTCTTTTTTTTCACAATATCCACATCTCTCTATGCATCATTGCCAATACTACTTATCCTACAGAGGTAAGCGTGATGTATCACGCCACTACATGGAACATCTATACATATTCTTTCTTTTTAATGCTCCCTTATTATATAAAACATTTGTTCTAAAAGCAAGTCTTTAGCCCTATTTTCTTACGTAATTTATTGGCCTCTTCTGCAATAATCATGTAAAAATACAAGCGCATGATGTGATATGATTATTGCAGAAGAGGCCAACAGACACCGATACTTTGTGCCGTATCGCTGTCTCGTATTTGTGAATGGAGAGGGTCATTATGGGCGAAATCTGGGCAGTACTAGAGTGTGAGCAAAATGTACTGCATGAGCAGAGTGGCGAATTGTTACGTGAGGCCATTGATATCGCTCATCAGCAGCAGGAACAAACAATGGTGCATGCGGTATTGTTATTGGCTCCAAATACTCAAATACCTGATACAACAGTTCTTTCAGCAAGCGGAATAGATTCGCTTGATATTTTAGAACATGCACAACTTGCATACTACACGACAGAAGGGTATGCAAGTGCGCTCGCTTGGTTTATACGTCAACGCTCTCCGCTCCTGGTGCTTACTCATGCAACACCAAATGGACGTGATTGTATGCCTCGACTGGCAACTCAGCTACATCTGCCCTTTATTTCTGGTTGCCTCGGTCTGAATCTACATGATGACGCCATCTTTGCGCTGCGTTCAATATACGAGGGGCGTGCCTATGTGCAGACACGTACAGCATTACATGAACATACCGCACTGGCAACTCTTATTCCCGGAGTTCGTGGTGTACCTGTAAAACATGCAAACACTAGATATTCTCCTTTGAATGTCAATCACTACACTCCAGAACATGTCCAACGACAAGAGCGGATACGTCGTATTGCGTTAGAGGCACCGTCACCAGGAGAGGTGGAACTAGACGCGGCAGAACGAATTGTGGCAGGTGGACGTGGTATAGGACAAAGTGGCTTTACCAGCATCGCATCCTTTGCACACTCTCTAGGAGCCGCTGTTGGCGCAACGCGTGTGGCAACTGATTTGGGATGGATAGAACACGCAAGACAGATTGGCGCAACAGGAAAAATTGTGCGACCTAAACTGTACATCGCGTGTGGTATTTCCGGTGCGGCACAGCATACAAGTGGCATGAGCGAATCACAAACAGTTATCGCCATTAATCCTGATCGTAGCGCACCTATCTTTGCGCTTGCCAATCTTGGACTATTAGGTGATGCCAACCAAATACTGCCGCTTGCAGCAACACTATTAGAAGAAACAAGGCATGTAGAAGCGACTTCATAGAAATGTAAGGAGTGTATCATGAAAGCTGTACAATTTTCTCATTATGGCGACGCTGACGTATTACAGATGCAAGAGGTAGCAGACCCCATTCCCGGACCAGAGGACGTGCTTATTGAGGTCAAAGCTACAACGGTCAATCGTCTTGATCTCTTCCAGCGCAATGGGAGCAGACCAGTTGACAAGTTTCCCTTCACGCCTGGTTTAGAAGCGGCTGGCGTTGTTGTCAATGATGCAAATGGGTTTCATGCAGGTGAGCAGGTGCTCACGGCTCGTGCGCCATCTGCTAAAGGTGGTGGTGGCTATGCAAGCAAGATAGCAGTGCCTGCGTCCGACCTCTCACGTATTCCTGAAGGCGTAAGCTTTGAACAAGCGGTGGCTATCGGTCTCGCAGGCTCAACCGCATGGACAAGTTTATTTGATCTTGGGCACCTACAGAAGGGCGAGAAGGTTCTGATTTGGGCTGGTTCCAGTGGCGTCGGATCGCTCGCCATTCAGCTTGCGAAGCATACAGGAGCATGGGTTGCGACGACAGCGAGTAGTAATACACGTGCTGAAATATTGCGCCAGTTAGGTGCTGATCTTGTCATTGACCACCACAAGCAAGACGTGAGTAAGGTTTTACAGGAGCAAGGTGGTGTGAATCTCGTCATCGAACTGGTTAGTTCAACACTACAAGCGAGCTTAAATGCCTGTGCCTCTGACGCACGTATCATCTTGATTGGCAACTTAGGGGGCCAGCAAGCAGAGGTCAACACGCAGACATGGCGACTGAAACGTACCTCCGTTATCGGTGGTGGTATAGCACGTACATCTCCTGAAAATGAGCAAAAGATGTTGCAACTTGTCGCAGATAAAGTGCTGAACCCACTTATCGCTAAAACATTTCCCGTTGAGCAAGCAGCCCAAGCGCATCAAATGCTTGAATCAGGTGAGCCACAAGGGAAAATCGTCCTTACACACGAATGATAGAGGCGTGATAAATTGTGTCGATTGATCCTCATATGAAAGAGAAAATGAATGCAAAGTCCAAGCAAAGTAAGTACAGAACAGATTTCGTTAACACGCGGGGTTCCTGCCGTCGAAGCGTTACCCACGAAACTCCTCAGCGAGTGTTTCCAAGCTGTATTGGAGGCTCCCGAGGGGTGGTCAGTATTACAATATGGACATAACGGTGGATATCTTCCACTACGCCGCCTGTTAAGTGAGCAGTATAATGTTTCACCCGATCAAATTATTGTAGGCAATGGTTCACTCCATTTGCAGGACCTCCTCTCGGCACTCACCATCAAGCAGGGCGATGTAGTGTTTGTCGAGCAACCTAGCTATGACCGAGCGATTAAAACATTCCGTCGTCGGGGTGCTAAAGTTATCGGCATTCCTTTGGAGCATGATGGTGTTAACATCGAGGCGTTAGAAAAGGCCATCGCAAAACAAGTACCAACCTTTATGTATGTGATACCCGACTTCCAAAATCCTGCAGGTGTCACAACATCGGCAACAAAGCGGCAAGCGTTGGTAGACTTGGCAGAGCGTTACGGCTTCTGGCTTGTAGAGGATATTCCTTATCGTACGCTCCGCTACAAAGGTGAGCCTGCCCCGTTGTTGCGTGATTTAAACGCGAGCCGTGTACTTACGATTAGTTCATACAGCAAGCTTATCAGTCCAGCACTGCGTGTTGGCTATCTTATAGGGCCTGTCGATCTTGTCAAAAAGTTAACTAGGCTTGCAGAAGATACTATTCTTGCACCAGTGTTACCGACACAAGCAGCGGTTGTTGAGTTTCATAAGCGTGGTTATTTTGCCTCGAACCTGGAAAGCCTCAAGCAACTATATACACCACGTCTGAACAGCATTGTTACAGCGTTAAAAACACATATGCCGAACATACACTTTGCTGAGCCAGAGGGGGGCTTTTTTGTCAGCATCTACCTACCAGAACAGACAAATAGCGACACCTTGTTAGAAAGAGCACAAACTGCTGGCTTAGCATTAACCAATGGACGCGATTTCTTCGCTGACACGGTAGAAGGTGGTGAGGATAGCATGGGCAAGCGGTTTGTACGACTACCCTTCTGTGCCTTGACACCAGAGCAAATTGAAGAAGGTGTACGCCGCTTAGCAACACTACTTTAACAAAGAAAAAGGTTTGTAGGAAGAACGATAACTATGGCGTCTGAAAGCATGTGTTGCTTTCAGACGCCATAGTTATCATCAGCACAGGGATCAGGAAGAATCTTGTTTTGGGAATAGGCATAGAGTGTAGGGCGGTTTTGCTTTTCTCTGCCTTCTTTGGTTACAATACAAGAGAACAGCTTGGACACAGAAGTCCAAATAAGCAAAGAACGAAGGCTAGAGTACATGCAACAGTTTGATGCAATTGTGGTTGGGGCTGGCCCTGCTGGTAGTAGTGCGGCATTAGCGATGGCGCGTGCAGGGTTACAGGTGGCACTCATTGAACGAGGAGAATATCCAGGAGCAAAGAATGTCTCTGGAGCCGCTCTCTATGCCCCCAACATTCTCGCTGACCTGCTTCCTAATTACTGGGAAGAGGCACCTGTAGAACGTTTTTTGACGCGCCGCGTCGTCACATTTCTAGGTCATGAAGCGGCAACATCACTCGATTTTCGTACCAATACATTTAATAAACCACCTTATAACGGTTTTACTATTTTACGGCCCAAGTTTGATCGCTGGCTCGCCTCAAAAGCAGAGGCTGCGGGCGCGTTACTTATTACGTCTACTGTCGTCGATGATCTGCTTTATAAAGGTGAGCAGGTTGTAGGTGTGCGCTGTCGTCGTGAGGATGGTGATCTCTACGCTCCTATCGTCATTGCGGCAGACGGTGCAAATTCGTTTCTTGCAAAAAAAGCAGGACTCCAACAAGAATTCCATGCTAATGAAATGACGCTCGGCGTCAAAGAGGTACTTCGTCTCGATGCACATACCATTGAAGAACGTTTCAATCTTAATGGTGATGAGGGCATGACCAACGAATATGTAGGTGACGCATCAGGGGATGTGAAGGGCGGCGGCTTTCTCTATACAAACCGCGATACGCTTTCAATTGGGGTTGTCGCACAGATTGCCTCACTTGCCGAAAAGAAACAGCGAGCCTATACGTTGCTTGACCAGTTTAAAAAGCATCCTGCCGTTGCGCCACTTGTACGCGATGCGGTAACGCTGGAATATTCTGCACACATGATTCCCGAAGGTGGCTGGGCTATGCTTCCTACATTATCACGGGCCGGGCTGTTGGTTATAGGCGACGCAGCAGGCTTCGTATTTGCCGCAGGTCTCTTTCTGGAAGGCATGAATTTTGCGATTGCTTCTGGCTTAGCGGCGGCGGCAACCGCACAACAAGCACATGCCGATCATGATTTTTCAGATGCGAGTATGATTGGCTATCGCAAACGCCTTGAGGCCAACTTTGTGCTTAAAGATATGAAAAGCTTTCGCCATACGCCAGCCTTTGTGAATAATGAACGCTTACAGAATGTTTATCCCGACTTGATTTGTCAAACGGCAGAGAACGTTTTCCGGTCAAACGGGCAACCACGGCGCAAGGTTGGGCGCGTCGTTTACGATACGATGAAGGGGAAAGTACCCCTGCTGACACTGCTACGCGACGGCTGGGAAGCTGGACGAGCGTTGCTATTCTAACCTTCAGGAGCCAAACACTATGCAATCAGTTGATGAACGTTTAGAGCTTGTACGCTTCAAAGTCGATAAAACACCTCATATTCGTCTTAATCGCGAGACATGTGTTGGATGTGAAACGAACGCGTGTGTGTATGTCTGTCCCGCTGGTCTCTTTGAACTGCTCGGTGGTGAAATGCATTTCTCCTATGAGCATTGTCTTGAATGCGGAACATGTTATGTTGCATGTGATCGCAAGGCTATCGAGTGGGAATATCCACGTGGCGGCTGGGGCGTAAGTTTTCGCGCTTCATAATAACGCAAGTAATCTTAAATAGAGGATGCGATGATGCATATATACGTTTGCGTGAAACAGACGCCCGATGGTGCTTCAGTATACATTGATCCCATCACTGGACAGGTAGATGTCGAACGCTTTGTACAAGTGCTCAATCCTGCTGATGCCTGTGCGATTGAAGCGGCAGTGCGGATCAAAGAACAAGTTGGAGGAACCGTTTCGGTTGTCACTCTCGGTCCACGCGATGCCGAGGGAGCGTTACGAGCGGGTCTTGCGCTTGGTGCAGATAGAGCATCGCGTCTTTGGAATACTGCTGCAACAGAATGGGGACCCTTTACAGTTGCGGCCGTGCTAGCAGCATATTTTTATCACGAAGGCGTGATGCCCGACATTATTTTCTGTGGCGATACATCTAGTGATTGGTCTTCCGGTATCGTTGGTCCTGCTCTCGCGCAACATCTTGACATACCACAGGTGACAGGTGTAGCCCAACTTGCAGTGCTACAAGAACAACTACGTCTGACCAGGAAGCTTGAGCGTGGCTATCGTGAGATATTAGAGGTTGAGACTCCGCTTTTACTAACTGTTACTGCTGACCTCAATGAGCCACGCTATCCATCACTACCAGCGCATCTCGTGGCACTCAAAGCACCCATTCCCGTTGTTGATCCACAAGCTTTTATGAGTTTGGAAGACGAAGCAAACGATGAAATGACGCTTCTCGAAATGCATACACCACGTCCACGTCCCCATTATGTTACGACCCCAAACAGTAAGGAAAGTGCATATCGGCGTATTGGTGATATTGTGTCGGGCGGTGCAGCAAGCCGTAAAGCGCGCTTAGTTGAAGGGACAGCAGAAGAGCTTGCAACTACATTAGTAGATTTCCTTAAAACCAGAGGATTCATATAAGTCTGGGCAATAAATAGAGGTATGATGAGAAAAATTGTATCTCTCATCATACCTCTACACTCTTATTTAAGGCGTTACCTTCAAATCGCTACGAATGAATAAGCCCATATCGTATGCACCGTTGGTGTCCCCAATTGCAGTGCGATTCCACCACCATTGCCAGATGTTGTTTGCGGCTCGCGCTAGATTAAATTTCGCTCCTGGTGGAGGATTATCTCCATAGCTGAACCAAAGAGCTGGACCAACGCCTCCCCATGTTGGCTCTCCATTACAAGAAACGGCCTTGCTTGGTATACACACAGGTGGTTTGTAACCTTCGCTCCACCATGTTCGCATATGATATTGTTGATACACATAGTGAGGAGCACCTTTGCTGACGGTTGTACTATATTGTTCGGCCGTCCCAGGAATGTCTTCCTGTCCTACGATGATCACAGGTATGTTCTTAGCTAAGGCAGGACAGCCAGTAGGAAAGTTAAAGCAGACATTTGTGTAGTCACGAAGATACCACGCGAAAGGCCACGTTGCGGTGTTCATCAAACCAATAGGCAACTCGTGACGACCACCGTATAGCTTTTGATCAAGTGCATCGACTTTCGCCATCACCTTATTTACATCGGGTGTTGTCTGCACATACACCATCATCTCATGAGGACCATCTGCTGCATGAACGTAAGAGACTTCGTACATGTTATGCACGGTAGGTAGCAATAATAATAATGCCAATACAAAGCTTATACCTGCGGTGACACCTGCGATAACGCCCACTTTCTTAGGGCGTGGTACTGGAAGATAGGGCACAGCGTTATCGAGAGCAGCCACAGCTACTTGTGTCTTCGGTTGAGTTTTGCGTTCCTGCAAAGTCTGCTTTACCCAATTATATAATGTTACCACCGCAGGTTCGATGCCAATAGCGGCAAGTATCATCAACGGCATTGTCATATGTATCATAAGCCAGGGCATCTTCTCTGCCGCCCAGGAGTAGATCACAACGTTTCCTACACACCAGTAAACGAGGAAGAGGCGGAAGCGCGTTGGTTGAACAAGGCAACGAATGATGCCAACAATACCGAAGACAACACCAATCTGCTCATAAAGAGGAATGAGCATCAGGTAGTAATACCAGGGCTGACCACCACGCGCTACCTGCTGCTGCTGTAGCCAATAGTAGAGGCCTTGCCAGATACCATCACCAATACCACCACGAATATTTGTGAAGAGCACAGTAAACAGAACCAGGAATATTGTCCATCCAAGCAGCAGAGCAAAGAACCAATGCGTCCACGGCATGGTGAAGATTGTATCGAACAAGGTCTGTTTTGTGGGATCAATGCGTCGCGCCAAGAAGTTGCGTTTGCCAGGAGGAGGCATTTTCCCAAACATTTCGCGCGTAAGGATTATAAGCACAAAAATACCAAGAGCAATGCCAAGCCAAGGCACAAGCGCGACAGTTTTATCTTTAAGTCCTTGTACATACAGGTCTGCGAGAGGTGTATTCTTAGGGTTTGTGATGTAGATTGATGTACTTTTCATCCAAGCAAAGGCAAATTTTGCAATAGGTGCAAGAATGAGAAAGTAAGCCACCAGAGTTACTGGTGCCCATGTCTTTGGAAGGTAAGTCACTAAAGCAGTATTAGACGCGACTTTTGACCGAAGAGACCACCTCAGTCCTATTTCCCATGCGAGTAGTGCGCCAAAGAAACTGCCGAAGACTGCAACAGTTAGAAATGTTGCCTCTTTTGTTGCATAGGAAAGTGCGAAACCGGCCGCGGCCACCAGAATCCAACGTAGCTTACGGTCACGGATATAGCGTGCAGTCCCGACAACGAGGAGTAAGGTAAAACATGCCATGTAAATATCTTCACGTGCAAAGCGCGAGAAGTACACCATGCTTGGAGAGACCGCTAGTAAGAAACATGCAAGCCAAGCTCCGATTTTGCCGAGATAATCGCGCAGAAAATAAGGCAAGCCTACAATTACGGTGCCTAATGTGGCCGCAGCAATACGTACAGTGGTTGTGTTTACACCACTATCGGGCGCGCCCAAAATTTGACTGATCTTGTACACGAAGGCGATGGCGTGAAATTGAAAAGGTCCATGCAAGAGAGGATTGTACTGATAGCAAGATACGTTTGGGCTAAAGCAGCTAGCCCAGTTCTCCATATTGTGCATGAGTTGGAGTGAGTAGTACGCATGCAAGCTTTCATCGTGATGCAGTGGTTTATCACCAAGACCCCAAAAACGAAGAATTGCGCCTAGGAGAATGACACTCCAAAAAGGTAGCCAAAGGAGTATTTGCTCTCGTGTGGGTGGAGCAAAACCTTTACGTCTCGGCTGCTCTATCTGCTCTTCTTCGTATGCATCATACTCTGCTACAGTAGCCGTCCCATCGGGTATACTTATATCTGTCACACTCTGTTCGGCAATGACATCAGATTGCACTGTGGAGGTAGTGCCTTCGTCAATAAGATCAGGAACTGAAGGTAGTATATGTTCAGCATTTTTTCCTTCTGCTGATTCATTTTCTTTACGTTCTATTTCGTAACTCTTCAAAGGACTCTCCCCCTTGCTTCAACTATCCTACTATAGAAGGATACTCGCTTACAATCTTGCATTCTGACCGCCTCACCTCATTTTATAGATGGTTACACCATCCATATTATAAACCACTTGCATATACGTGCTAAAGCGATGCAGGTTTACCATATGGTACTTTAAATATTCTAACGGCCCAACATAAAGATACTGAGCATGGTAGTGGTTCATGACAGATAAAACTGTGTCGGCACTCGGATTGGTATAGATCGTGTCTACATCGGCACCCCTACGAGCGAATTCAGCATAGTTGACGGGATTGTTAAACCAATTCGCACGCCACTGTTCCTCATGTCCAACCCAGCCCATAACCGTAGGCAAGCCAGTAAAGACCGAGATACGACCCGAATTACTGTAATCAGTGCCTATAGACTCTATGATAACAGGATCACCCTGTACATTCGCATTTAGCCAGCGAATAGCCTGATAGTCCCCTGGATTGCCGGGGTCTGTTTGCAGATATGTCAATCCATCAAGACTATTTGAACGTTGAAAATATGGTTGCCCTGTCTTTGGATCACTTCGTGCAAGACGTTCGGCGGGCGCGGTCAATGGATAGACACTCCCTGCAAGAACTAAAAGCAGGAGTCCAATTCCCCATACTGTTTGTAAGCTACGTTGTACAAGACGGAACGAAGACGAAATCGCTGGTAAAGGCTTAAAACTCTCAAGGATAAAGTAAAGTCCCGCACCCGACGCGATAGAAAGCATTGCCCATGCTTGAAAGTACAGTTTGAATACTGTATTCATACGTGGGTAGCTATCTGCAAAGACATCCTTCAAAAAGAGGACTTCACAGAAGGCGACTAACGCAAATGCAACGGCTCCAAGCAGTAGTGTAAATGCATGAGCGCGGTCTCCGAGATGTACAAATACCAGGACAGAACCAAGTAGCGCGATACTTGCGGCAAGTACAAAGGTTATGCTGTTCTTCATAAACGTAAGAACAACAAGTTCAACAACTGCAACAACGACTAACGCGATAAGAGGCCACCACTTATGAAAAGTACTTGGTTGTGATGGTACAGTTCTATCTCCTCTGAGGATTGAAAACGCAATCAGTGGACGTTTTGATGCACTTATAAAGAGAAGCGAAAGGAAAATAAACGCGAAGAGACCATAGATTAACAGTTCATCACTCAATTGCGAACGGTTGGCAGCACTCACAACTCCTATCCCCTGTGCTGGCGAGTTGAAGTTGAGGTAAAAAGGAATGAATAATAGGAATGAGAGCGCAATTAGGCTACCTGCCGCTGTGAAAATGTCCAACAATAACACGGGACTAATACGAGTGTCATATGTAAGCCACTGCTGTAGTGCAATACATACAAGAGTCAAGGCTAGATAGGTTGGAAAATCCCAGCCGTTCATTGTATAGAGACCACCAAGGATAAGCGCAGTCGTTCCCAGCGTTAAAGGAAGACGCCAACCCCTCCCAAAGACATTAAGTCCTCGGCCATCTGCCTCTAAGAAAAGATTGAATGCAAGTCCAATAGCAACGATGGTAAATGCAAGCGTTAGAACATGAGCATGGAAGCAGGAAAGCAGGAAACTAAATGCGGGAAACTCGTTGATGGTTTTAGTAATCACGCGTGTCGCATTAAACCAGTAGTAGGGGTCTTGCGACACATCGCCATGCATCTGCCACCACGTTTGTGTTGCAGCCAGATTGCCAAGCACGAGACCCATCACCATTGACAACAACCCATATGGAGCAGCACTCAACAGTGAAGGATGAACCATATCTGGTCGTTCTGTCTCGGCATGAGAAGAGGTAGCGACACGAGTTCTTAAATGACGCGCCCAAGCAACAATATTGCTTGTGACACCGAACAAACTAGAAGCAGTTAGCCCAAAGAACATACAAATGCCTGTATTGAAAGCAATGGACGGTGATTGTCCCAACAGCTTTGCTAATGTAGCAATGGTAAAGTGGGCATAATAATAATAGTTGAGTGTTGCGCCAGCATACCACATATCGTTAGGCGGGAAGTGAGTACTACGCATAATTGCGGTGATAAAACCCTCGTCCATATACATTTCATAGCTGCGGATATCAGGTAAATAGGAGCGCATAAACCCCAAAAGAAACACCATACCCAAGAAGATAAACTCCGTGAGAGCTATATAAGGGATATTGAGGCGCACAGTCTTTACAATGGCGTGACGCATACGCACAAATCCAACAAGTTGTAACGCGAGCAGGATGAGTAGGACACCTGCAATAAATAATTGTGTGAATGGCAAAAAGTGCAGAACCATGAGCGGAAGCCAGACACAAAAGGCAAGCAGTGCAACACCAATAGCTTTGCTAAAGGCCCACCCACGATCTGGTAGGTTGTGAAAAACAGTCATGATGAGCGGGAGACAGAGCAAACCCAACGCTTCGACAAGTGCCCACATCATAAATAGTTCGAGCATACACACTCTCCACAAAAATAAGTTTCACTAATATATACGAAAGAGACGTCACATATTTACCTAATGGGCCAGAAAGCCCTTGCTTTCTCAACATGGGAATGAATGACCCTCCCTTTCGGGGCGTGATGGGCTGGGTACTCATCCCTTGCTATACTCTTTAAGCTACGTTTGAACTATTATGTAAACTGTGCTACATTGAACACATGATAAAGAACTTTCAGTATCGGATTTTTCCGACTAAGAAACAACTTCGTCTCCTTGAGGCGACACTTGAAGAGTGCCGTTGGCTCTATAACCACTTGCTCGAAAAGCGCAAGAATGCGTATGAGCAAGAGGGCAAGAGCTTGAGTTGTTATGGACAACAAGCAACCTATCCGAGACTGAAAGAGCAACGCCCCTCTTTGAACACCGTCCACTCCCAGGTCTTGCAAAATGTGGCGGTGCGTGTCGATCTCGGCATGAAAGCCTTTTTCAGACGTATCAAAGCTGGCGAATCGCCGGGCTATCCACGCCTCAAGGGCTACGGACGGTATGACAGTTTTTGCTATCCTCAAAGCGGTTTTAGCTTCACCCATGATAATCGTGTCTCGCTTTCTAAAATTGGCTCGGTCAAAATGGTGTATCACCGTCCTGTACGTGGTTCTATCAAAACGGCGACCGTTCACAAAAGCAGTACAGGCAAGTGGTACATCACCTTTTCGTGTGAGTGCGACCTTCAGCGTTTGCCACAACGCCCCGAACAGGTAGGCATTGACGTTGGACTCAAAACCTTTGCCACGCTCTCCACAAAAGAAGAAATTGAGAACCCTCGTTTCTTTCGCCGTGAAGAGAAAGCGTTGGCAAGAGTTCAGCGCAAACACTCCAAACTGGCAAAGGGAACGACTGAACGCGCGAAACATCGTAAGGTGGTAGCGCGTGTTCACGAACGGGTGAAGTTCAAGCGGCACGACTTCACCCATCAACAGTCTCGACAGATGGTAGACCGATTTGGCGTCATCTGTGTGGAGGACTTGAACGTGAACCGTATGGTGCATACCCATTGTTTGGCAAAGAGCATCAGCGACGCGGCATGGTCGGCCTTTTTCTCCCACCTGTTCTGCAAAGCGGAAGAAGCTGGTAGACAGTTCCTCAAGGTCAACCCTGCCTACACCTCACAAGATTGTAGCCGATGTGGACACAGGCAAAAGATGCCTTTGAGTGAGCGCGTGTATCATTGCCCCTGCTGTCCCCTTTCGCTTGATCGAGATGTGAATGCCAGTAAGAACATTTTGAGACTTGGATTAGAGTCTTTGGGTATCCAACCCCTAGAAGCCCCCGCTTTCTAAGCATAGGGAGTAATCACAAGCAAATCTAGTTATAGATACTAACGTAGTTTAGGGTAAAATAGTTCTTTTTTTCTCCATCAGTCCTATTTTATAGCATCTGTAAATAGCGTATAGCGGATTTGACATGCATGATACAACAAGAGTACATATATTAAACAGCACAGTTTGGGGGGTGCTAAGCGTTGAAATGGTTGCGATCATACGTTGTACGTGAGGTACTCCTTTTGCTCTTCCTTGCCATACTCTTTATTGTTGGAGACGAGGGCTGCTACGCTGTTACGCTTCCTGTAGAAATTGACATGCAGCGCACTCTTGCTACACTCCATGTAGGCACAACATCGCTTAGCTTAGGACAAATAGGAACTCCTACCGCCCTTCAATTTGCACTACAAGACCCTGTTGTTCACGAGTATCAGATTGATGGTACAGATAGCACAAATAACTTCACACTCGACACCGACTATCTTCACGTGTTTGCATCTTCTCCCTACTATCGTTTTCAGGCATGGATGCGTAATCTGGATGGGACAAGCCGTTGGCGTGATCTAGCGGTTTGGGAAAATAATAAACAACAAGTATCTCAGAATTGGCCTACAGAAGGTACCTCCACGCTGCTTCCTCTCGCGTCTACACTGCGTATTCAAGTGCAGGTACAACGACCAGAAACACCACTCACACTTAACCTGCTTATGAAAGATCGCTCGACACTGCACATTGTACTTGACCGTAATAATCGTCGTATTACGGTTACACGAGATACACTACCACAAGGGCCTACAGCAACAGTAGCAAGTGCCTTTTTTCCAACGGATACCGCACCGTTTGCGGCAATGGTTGTTGACACGCTTCTACGAACAATGCTCTGGGCTATTCTTTTACTGCTTAGCGTACTTCTAAGTGAAGCACTACTTGGGGTTCTACTCGCTACGTCTCAGAAAAGAAAGGAGGTAGAAGCACCGTCCCCCATTTTAAAAAATGAAGCAACAATCACGAGAAGCCGAATATCTACTATGCCGCCTCTATTACAATGTGTTTTTTCAATACTACAACGTGGATGGGAGGGTCTTACAAAAGCATTACACCCATTCGCATTGGTAGCATTGAGTGTGTCGTTCATCTTTGTAGCATGGACAGCGGCGGTACAATATCATGGAGAGCCACATATTTTTGATGCGAGCGCATATCTCTTTGCTGCAAAGATGTATGCACTTGGACATCTTTCTGTTCCTGTACCGCTAGCAATTGACCGCTTTCCAGGACCATTTATGATCGAATTTAATGGTCAATGGTTTGGACAATACGCACCGGGCACTGCACTGACAATCGTACCAGGAATTTGGCTAGGCCTTCCCTGGCTCATCGAACCGCTATTAGGAACGTTCGCCTTATTGGGCATTGGACTCATCGCGGTGCAGCTCTATAATAGACAAGTTGCTACTCTTGCCGTCATACTGGGAACACTTTCACCATTTTATACGTATCTTGCCGCCAGTTATCTCAGTCATACAATAGCACTTTTTTACCTCGTATGGGGAGTATGGGCATTGCTACGCTTTACGCATGGAAAAGCTGTTTGGTATATAGCTCTCGCGGCCGCCCTATTTGGGATGGCAGGTCTCACACGTGATCTGGTAGCACTCCTCTTTATAGCAATCGCGGTACCCGGTGTTCTGCTGCTTTCATGGCCTTCCGTGCGTAAAGAGCGAAAACGTTGGGTACTAGGCGGTGCTTTTTTTATCGCAGTGGGTTTCTTTTTCCTTGGTATCAATTTGGCGTTCAATGCATTATTAACGGGGAGCATTTTTGTGACCCCACGTTCACTGTTTTTCGCCGGTGATCATTGGGGGTTCGGACAAGGTGTTGGGTTTTATGGACAGCATACACTTGCAGCAGGCTTTGTCAATTTAGATGAACTACTCACTATTCTTGCTATTGACCTGTTCGGATGGCCTTTCTATCTCTCGTTCGCATTTCTCGTGATACCATTCCTGACGCGACGTGCGGTGAGTGCTGATTGGCTGCTGCTAACAGGAGCAGTAATCATGACAGGCGCATATGTAGGCTATTTTTATCACGGCATTTATCTTGGACCACGCTATTTATTTGAAACACTTCCGTTCTTGCTTATACTTACTTCTCGTGGTATCTTGACACTTGCTGAGACAGGGATAGAAGTTAGAGCGCGATTGAAAAAAGCGGCACAGCAACAGGTGAATAGTGCAGGATCAACTCTATCTCACAGTGTTGTCACAACAGTACTGTTAGCCTCACTACTTGCTTGCAATATCTTGTATTTCATGCCACGTCAGGTTGCGTTGCATCAAAACTATACAGGATTGCCAGTAGGAACAGTTATTGACCTAGATGCAATCTATCATCCTCCTCTTTCTCATGCTATTGTGGTGACAGATGATTATACGCTGTACCAGTTTGTGCTTTTTCCCCTCAACGACCCATATCTTCATCAAAGTGTTATTTATGCGTTGGCAAGTTCCTCTCCTAACTATACAGAGTTACGTATGGCGTATCCAGGAAGAACACTATATCGAATTGCGGTGGGAAGCAACGGGGCCGTGACATATGTCAAGGTTACTACTTGAACTAAAATGGATTAGGGGCGTATCATATATTTTCTTAGCAGGTAAAGCGAAGTTCCATGTAGCACCAAGGCGAAGAGTGTCGCCAAGCTAAACGCAAAAAGAATGCCTAGTGGAACAACAAATTGTGCAATGACGAGGAAGAAGACTGCAAAGGAAAAAACACCAGTGATGAGGCCGCGTAGTAAGCGTCGGGCAGAGGAGGCACCTTGTACACGATGCGTGAAGACGGCAAGAATTGTGGCATAGATGGGAAAAGGTGCGAGTAAGCCGCTTAAACGTGGTCCGAGCAGATTGGCAAAGCCAGTGAGCACAAATACAAATGCAGTAGCGACAATCATACGTAATGATGTATCCCACTTGGCAGGTTTTACACTCACAATCTGATCAGTGTTATTGGGCAAGAGTTTTAGCGTAAGTACAAGAGAGCCTAGAACAGTAATAAACGCGACAGGCAGAGGAATAACTATGTATTGTAAGACAAACGTTACAACAAGAAACGCGCCCCAACTTATAAGCATACTTCCCAACCAGTTGAGACGAAACGAGAGCCAGCTATAGGTCAAACAAAAAGCTACAAGAGAAAGTAGCCCTATAAGTGTTCCCTGAGCAGCAGTTGCGGCAAACGCATTGCCTAATTCTAGTGCGAGAAAGAGCGCAACGGGACCAGATGTAAGAGGCAACCCAACAAGCCACCCACTTACGACAGGACCCCAACGTCGTCCAGCAAGACTTACTAAGCCAATCAAAAGTGGTGTCAAGAGTAACTTGAAAACAAACAAAAACGTTTTCCTTTTTTAGTTCTAATTTCCATCATTTTCGTAATACTGTATCTAGTAAATCACAAACCTTCTTATCTCGTGTGCCTATCCAAACACATAACGTTATTGTAGATGAGCCTCTAGCGGAAATACAATTAAAAGACATAATCGTAAGTAGAGAGCAAGAAAGCGAGGAAGAAAGTAATGAATATACGAAAGGCTACTCTCAACGATGTTGGTGCAATTACCTTTATTTACAACCAAGGTATTGAGGACCGTAGTGCAACTTTTGAGACGCGCTTACGATCTGCCGAGGAAGTGGCAACATGGTTCGATGATGTGCATCCAATACTAGTTGTAGAGAACGAACAGGGAGTAATTGCTTTTGCTGCTACCTCTGCTTATCGTAGTCGAGAGTGCTACGTGGGCATTGCAGAGTGCTCAGTTTATGTTAAGCGCGAGATACGCGGTCAAGGGGCAGGACGATTAGTAACGGAAGCTATTATTGATGCGGCTGAAGAAGCAGGCTTTTGGAAATTGGTCTCGCGTGTCTTCGTTGACAACAAAGCAAGCAGAGCACTCCTACATACGCTCAATTTTCGTGAAGTAGGCGTATACTACAAACATGCGAAACTTGATGGCGTTTGGCGCGATGTTGTTATTGTAGAGCGACTCCTACCTGCAAATTTTGTATAAAAGCATCCTTTATACACTTGCTTATGGTAGATTGACACCCACTAATAGCTTCTGTAGCACTTGCTCGGACGTGTAAGGATATGGGTTGTCGCGGACAAAGATACGCGCAGTTGGGTGATCGAAGACAGAATAGCTTTCATCTGCACCACTATCGTTTAGTGTAATACCTAATAAATTTGGATGGTTCTCAACTTGTTTAGCAAGGTGAAAGCCCAGTTGCCCATTAAAGAGCAGTTGATAATAGTGGATGGTCAAAGGATAACGATCAGGTAGACGTGGAATAGATTTGTCGAGACGATCTGTGGGCATAGTAATAGCATCCACTTTTGGTAAAAGTTGCGACAACAATTGTGCCTTCGCCATTGTGTCATCACTGTACAAGTCTAGTCCGGTAGTAGCTTGTCCGTATACATTGGTGTATTCAAGCTGTGTGAATTCGGATGGATCATGTCCATCAATAGCCACGGGCAAGGGATCATCCCATTGTTCATAAGTAAGTACGGCATGAGGTTTAAGATTACTATATATCCACTGTGATGCCAGCACACGCGTATTTGGTTGGCTGTAGACGTTAAGAAGAGCCAGTCCCTGAAAGGCGGTACCACCAAGTACAAGAATAATAGCACTCACACCTAGTACTCTTAACAGAGTATCTCTATTTGGCAGCTTACTGTGCTCAATGCTCTGCATGCGTGTTGATCTATGAGACCAAGCCCAGTGAACAAATGTAACAAGCACAGCAGCAGCAAGGAGGCTAAGAAAGGGATACAGAGGCAACATATAGCGCATAAATTTGACGTAGAAGCTACCAGTAAGCACTCCATAGATGAGTAACCAGGATATTACAACAAGCCATCCATCGAAGTCATGCCCTCTTTGTCGCCATAGACGAACGCATATCCACCCAATGCCTATACACGCGGCCAGTCCAAGAAACAAGCCCATTCCCCACAAGAGCATATTTTGTGCCTCATAAAGATAAGGAATAGTGCCAGCAAATTGACGGACATACGGGAGGTCGAGTAGCCCACGAGCCAAGGTGCCCTGGTCAGATACTTGCTGAATAAAATTTGGCATATCAAGAAACGCGTATGGTTCGGCTATAAGAAACACGATAATGGTAAAGAAGCCAGCGATAAGGAGAGAGGTCAAGGATGTGAAAAAGTCTTGTTTGCGCCAGCGTAGTAAGACAGCGACAAGCAGCGGAACGGCAAGCGGAGCCGCACTAAATTTTGTAGCAAGGGCAAGGCCATAACCTAGCCCAACGAGAAGTGCCCAGCGTATCGGCTTTTCGGTATCAATAAGATTCACACAAGCGTAGACAGTAAGTATGATAAAGAAGAGTAAGATAGTATCAACAGCATAAAAATGTGAAAGTTGTAATTGTAAGGGTGTAAAGGCCACGAGTGCAGCTCCAAGGAGCGCAACATTCCATGCATAGCGTCGTCCCGGTGTAGCATCGTTCATTACCTTTAGGGCCAGCAGTCCTGTGAAAAGGATTGTTCCACTATCGAAAAGAGCTGACAGGACCCGTCCAACCAAAGTGAGATTGGTGAACGATCCTAGTGTAGGAAAGAAATGGATGAGGATGTTACCTAAGGTAGCAAGCAAGTAGAGCGGGAACGAACCATAGGCAAAGAAGTGTGGGTTAAGAGGAGAATTTACAGGATCGAGAAATTGTGCCATGCTTTTAGGCCACGTCAGTGTAGTGACATGAAACATAATTTGTCGCTCATCAGGATGGAAGCTATTGCCCTGATCCCAATTCAAGCCATATAAGCGTAGTAGCAAACCAAGCAATGCGATACTCAATAATGCAAGTGGTCGCCAGCGAATAATGAATTTCACAAATATCTCTTTTTCTTTTCCAAGTATGGGAGTACTTTTCATCAGTAAGCATATATAGAGATTGAATAATTCCGCCTCAGTATAATGTTTGTGTGCAAACAGGTCAAGAGCAAACAGCAAGAAGAGGACAGAATGAGAAGATTGCTCTTCCTATCCAGTCCTCTTCTTGCTGTTTGCTATGTTACCCTAATACCGTAGTAACACTATTCCCCCACCACCTAGGCGAGTTCGTTAATGACTTCACGTGCGCGACTTAATGCTTCACGCCTCACATAATAGTAGGCCCAAAGTCCCTTTTTGCGGCAGTCTACGAGACCAGCATCGCGTAAAATACGCAGATGATGCGAAATAGTAGGTTGCTCCAATGTGAAACTCTCTACAATTTCGAAGACGCAAACCTCTCCCTCATGACGGCTAAGCAGGCTCAAAATACGTAAACGGGTCGGGTCTGCTAATGCTTTAAGCAGACGTGCCTGTGTGACAGCCTCGTCCTCATTTAGAGTTGGTGCAAACTTTGGTGCAATACTGACCATACCTGCCTGTCGGCTAAGTACACCTACTGCACTTGCTGCTGTGACAACTGGTGTCACTACTGATGTTCTCTGAGTGTTGCCCTGATGTATCAATGTCATTTTCTTCTCCTTCCATCCTCCCAACCGGATGCTCAACCTACGATATATTTAGGGTAGCTTTCGCTTTGGACTACACATCATTCGCACATATAGAGTAACTAGTTCTTTATGGTGTAGTCTTATTTTCATTATACAAACATATGCAAATGTAGGGTTTGAGAATAGGACTAGATAGGACTACTGGGTAAATAGCCTCAAAGTGGCCTATTTATCCAGTAGCCTTATCTAATCTATGAGCGTTTCTCTTCAGATCGGATGCGTAGGTGGAGTTCCTGTAGCTGCTTCTCTTCCACGGGAGATGGAGCATTCATGAGGAGATCCATCGCGGTCTGTGTTTTAGGGAACGCGATGACTTCACGGATGTTGTCTTCATCGGCAAGCAACATGACTAAGCGGTCAATCCCTAAAGCAATGCCTCCGTGCGGTGGTGCTCCATATTCAAAGGCTTCAAGCATATGCCCAAACTGCTCTTTAATTTGCTCATCATCAAGCTTCATAAGTGAAAACACTTTATGCTGTATAGATGCAACATTGATACGCACACTTCCACCTCCAACTTCGTAGCCGTTACAAATGATATCGTACTGCTTGGCGCGAATATGGAGTGGGTCTGTGTCCAATCTGTCTAAATGCAACTCATCCATTCCTGAGAAGGGGTTGTGTTCGGCGTCATAACGCTGCAACGCTTCATCAAAATGGAAAAGAGGGAAGTCAACTACCCAACAAAGAGCCATTTCGTTAGGGTCAATCAAGTGAAGACGCTCTCCGAGCTTGACACGTAAGCGAAAGAGCACATCATTACAAACTTTTGCACTATCAGCGACGAAGAGCAATAGGTCTCCATGATTACCATTGAGACGCTCAACAATGGCCTGTATCTCTTCGGCAGACATAAACTTGGTTAATGGCGACTTGACTTCTCCTGCTGCACCGATGGCAAGCGACACAAGTCCCTTCGCACCAAGTGTGCGAGCAAACTCGGTCAGCTCATCCACTTCTTTACGCGTGTAATTCCCTGCGCCAGGGACCCGAATCCCTTTCACCATGCCTTGATTGGCTAACGCACTTTTAAACACGCCAAACGTTCCTGCCGACGCCAGGTCCGATATTTCTACTAGAGGCAATTCAAAGCGTAGATCAGGGTGGTCGGTTCCATATCGCGCCATTGCTTGCTCATAACTTATATGAGGAAAGGGACGCTCTTTGATATGCTTTTGGGTCGTCTTCTCAATCAGATGAATAAGCAACTCTTCGATTAAAGACATGACATCTTGCTCTGATACAAAGCTCATCTCCACGTCGAGTTGCGTAAATTCTGGTTGACGATCAGAGCGTTGGTCTTCGTCGCGAAAACAACGGGCAATCTGGAAGTAGCGGTCGAGACCAGCTACCATAAGTAACTGCTTTAGTTGTTGTGGAGATTGTGGTAATGCGTAAAACTCACCAGCATAGAGACGGCTTGGCACAAGATAGTCACGCGCACCCTCCGGTGTACTTTTCATAAGAATAGGTGTTTCGATCTCTAAAAAGCCCCGGTCATCGAGATAATCGCGCATTTCTTTGACGACCCGATGACGCCGTATGATATTATCGCGCATTCTAGGCCGACGTAAATCGAGATAACGATATTTCAACCGCAGCGACTCGTCTGGTTGAATCGCATCACTGTTAATAGGAAAGGGGGTGGTACGAGACGGATTAAGTATGGCGATCTGTTGCGCGGCAATCTCTATGGTACCAGTACTTAATTGAGGGTTCTCTGTTCCTGGTAGACGATGGACAACCGTTCCTGTGACTTGTACCACGTATTCCGAACGTAGTTCAGAAGCGACGCGGTGTGCTTCTGGTGAACGTTCTGGATCACAAATAACCTGTGTTAGCCCATAACGATCACGAATGTCAAGAAAGATTAAACCACCATGATCGCGGCGCCGATTAACCCAACCAGCAATAGTCACCTGTTCGCCCACAAAATCGTTGTTTAGTTCGCCACATGTATGTGTACGAAACTGTACCTCAAAACTCACTTGCACTGCTCCTCAAAAAGCAAAAATTGTAGACCGTTGAAATAAAAGGTAGTCCTGCATGTACTGTAACATACAGTGTCTAGCTTTTAAGCAATGCAAGAAGTATTTTGCGCCATATTCAGCGTAATAAGATTTGGACCCTGAGCGTTGGGAACATTTTGTGCGACGAGGTAAAGGGCTGCTGCTTTTGGGTCTGGAACGATGCCTTTGACATTCGTGAAAAGCTGTGAAGAAGTATACTGATGATTTAGCTTCATAGTTACAGGAGTAAGAGATGCAGTTGTAGCATTCGCCGTTGGAGTTGAGCCTTGTATAGCCGTAGTCGCAGTAGCACCTCCTTTGCTTATCGCAAAATCAAGAACTCGATGATACATACTATCATCTACTATATAGAGGTGTGGAATAGTTCCAACAGCACCAGCGACAAGCAGCTTGGCACTTGGGAGTTGCAGCGTCTGCGATACTTGAGATGAAGATGGCGATGGTTGAACGTTTGGAACCGAAAACTGTTTGGAGGCATCGAATGTAGTAGCACTAAACGAAAGTGGAGCACCAACGTTTTGATCCGTTGAAACTGGAATTGGCAATAATTTTGCCGTTCCTGCGAATGTCAAGCTTTGCACACTCCCATCTTTCATAAGCAGGAAAAGTTGGTGAAATGGAAATGCAGCGATGCTTTCTATAAGAGGCGTCGAAATAGTTTCATTGCCTTTGTCAGGAGCAATAGCAAGCTTGCTATTTGCCACTACGTAATGGAGAAACGTCACCGATCCTGGCGACGTAACCGATGTTAACACAATATAAACATCTGTACCCCACGCAGTAAGATATTTAGGGGTATAGCCACCTTGAGTAAACTTAGAGTCAATCGTTATCGAGTACGTCAGCTTTAATGAGCCAGATGTCTGTGGTGAGAGCAGGACTAGACTATATGTACCAGCCTGTGTTCCTTGCTCAGGTAACTTTGTTAAAGCGAGAAGACGTGTCCCATCACTTGCAATAGTAATTATCTGTGTACCATTTGACGATGGATAGGTTCCTTGAAGACTTTTGTTGTCATTCAATTGATAGAGGTTATTATCCTCACCTTGTGCATAAAAAAAAGTGTTTTGTCCATTATCGCTTTGGATTGTTGCAATACTACTCGCCATCGTATTGGTTGCGCCACCACTAATAGGTGTTGCTATTTTTGTATCATTGCAAGATAGTGCTGTAATTGATGCGTTGTATCTCGTAACAGTTGATTTAACGGTGTTGGTAAGCGGACCTGTGAGTAGTGATTGCACTTGTTGCTTCTGTGCGTCGGTGAGGGCGTTTTTTTGTAATGAAAGCAAGATTGATTGAGCTTTAGAAAGGTCTTGCAATGCTTGTGCTGGATTCGCCTCTCCTTGCCCTCGTGTAATAAGCGATTGAGCATTTTTAAATGAGCCATCAAAGTCTACAGGATTATTTATATGCAGAAAATAATAGACACCTGAGCCGACAAGTGTGACGATCAGAAGAATAAACAAAACCAGGGTTGGGTATAGCAAGCGTCCTCGTCTGCTTCTCAGGCCGCGTAATGCAGGTTGTGGAGCAGTAACACTTTCAGAAGGATGCAAGGGTCCAGTTGCGTGACCATTGGTTGCTGGTAAAGCGAAGCCCGGTGCTTGAAAGTCGGTCAGTGTAGCTTCACCCGTGATATCACGTCCGTTAGTATGTCCATTGCGACGTGCATTGGGCGGCTCCCAACCAACTTCCTGTACACGTACAACGATAGCGGTAATGTTATCGGGTCCACCATTCTCATTTGCGCGTTCTACAAGGTGGTAGACACTCTCCTGGGGAACATACTGATCTATAATTGCGCGCAGATCATCATCACTTACAAAGCCAGAAAGACCATCGCTACACAAAATAAAGCAATCGCCTTCCTGTAACTCCTCGGCAAATATATCAACTTCAACATCTGCTTGTGTACCTAGACAACGTGTAATCACGTTACGTTGTGCATGCGAACGTGCTTGTTCTTCTGTAAGAAGTCCAGCGCGTACTTGCTCAGCGACCCATGAGTGGTCTTGTGAAATTTGTCTTACCTGACCATTACGTACAAGATACGTGCGACTGTCACCAACATTGGCAATATAAGCAGTGTTTCCGCGTAGTACTCCAGCAACGCATGTCGTTCCCATGCCACTACGCAGCATGTTTTCTGCGGCTCGCTGATGAATAAGTGTATTGGCGCGTTTGATCGAATGCATAAGAGAGACAGCAATATCTTCGTTGTCTTCCTGATAATATGCATAACTGACTGTATCAACAGCGATCTCGCTTGCAACCTCACCTGCTGCATGTCCACCCATGCCATCAGCGACGATGAACAGGGCACCTTTTTTCGTCATCACCTGAGGATCTTTGGGGATGACATAGGCCATATTATCTTCATTGTGAGGACGTTTGCGACCAACATCTGTTAGCTGTGCGACATCGAGCCGGAGTTGTTTGGACAACGCGCTTACTCCCGTACTTTTGTTTAGTATGAAACTAGGCAGTTACTGAAACTTCAAGCTATGATACACTGATGCTGAGAAAAACGCAACGCATCGGCTATTTCGGGCATTGACAGCTTTTCTCTTCTGACCTATCTCTACTGCTTGTCAATGAGTATACTCTTTCAAGACGTAGCATGCAAGATACTTGTCCTTGGGTACTAAGAATTACTAGCAAAGGTAAAGCTATGACATCTGGACCAAACACAAAATTCTTCGATACTATAAATGAACATATATTTTCACTTGTGAAAACATTAAACACTACTATAACACAGCTTGCTAGCGTCGCACAAAAAAAAGAAATGTTAGTGGCATCTATTACCTCTTTATTGCGAGAACAGGCATTCACCATTCAACAATTAGACGACGAGCCGTTTCTGGTCTGTGGAAAGCACGTTGCAGAAAATGCCAGGACACTTCTCCTTTTTAGCCACTGTCCACCTCAACCTAACGCATTTGCACGTTGGAGTACATTTGTAACGCGTCTTCTAACAATCGCAACATACCACACGGCTATAGGAATTATACCACTTAATATTCTATGGCTTATTGATACAGAAGAACATGACGAGGACGATGAGGTATTGACCCGTTTTATAGAAAGGAATAGCACACTGCTGCAAGGAGATGGATGCTTGTACGATCTGCCGAACAACGGTTTTCTATCTGCACCGTTTCTCGCATTAGGAACGAAAGGTTTACTAAGTATTGAAATAGAGGCTCAAATGAGTCCTGAGGCTCATCATAGTCTCTATGGATCAGTTCTACCTAACGCCACTTGGCGTCTTATTTGGGCATTAAACAGCTTAAAAGACACTCGCGAAGAGATACGTATTGAAGGTTTTTACGACACGCTGGTACCGATGGATGATGAAGAGATAGCACTGATACGCGTTATGACCGAGAACGAACAAGTACTCAAACAACGTCTGAATGTAGACGAGTTTTTGTTGCACCTTCATGGCTTCCAACTTTATTATACATACCTCCTTCTGCCTACCTGTACTGTGACACGTATTCAAAGTGCTGGAGACGCTTTGGAGCATACTATTCCATCCTCTGCACGAGCGTCTCTCGACATACATCTCGTACCTGCTCAGGATGCAGAAGATATTTACATAAAGGTACGCAAACACCTGGACGCACAGGGTTTTCAGGATATACACACGAAGGCGCGAGTGAGTAGGAATCCGCAATACACACCGTTATATAATTCATTTGCTAAAATCGTTTATGATAATACTTGCGCGCTTTATGAAGAAGATATGCCTACCTTCCCTCTTATACCACAACCTGTTGCTTACTACCCGTTACGGTCAATTCTGAATATTCCAGTTGTGTACGTTCAAACTGGATACATACAAAGTCAGCTTTACGAGCATGATACAGTTAGTATGGTGGAAGACGAGGAGAGGCAAAAACAATTTCTCGTGAATAGTATGAAGCAGTTAGCAATGATTATAGAGGGTATGATACATGCAACTGATATAGCTCAATGAGTACACATGGGTCATTCAAGGAGGAGCCAATATTGGCGTGATTGCTTAAGAGGCGCATTTCTAACGCCTGACATTTTAGACAAACATCGTATCCCTTTTTATACAGATATTGAAGTAGGACTTATGACACTTAATAAGTTGAAAGTACAGATTGGTGCGTTTAAGCATATAGTGGCAGGTCTAAGGGAAGGTACATCCATCTATAGAGGACAATCAACTTATCTGGCGTTTGAGTGGTACTGAAAGAGCAAAGGTCTAATTTCTGTTACCTCCTGAATTTCAGAGACGTTATGAGCATTGAGGAGTTGATAAGAGGCATGCATATAGGTATTAATGCTCAGTTGTTATCGTTTAGTCAAAGTTATCGGAATGGCGGTGTTAGTCGCTATATTCGCTATCTTTTGACCGAACTTGCAAAGCACCCTGGAAGTCATCAATACACGGTATTTGTGAACGGACAGGATGTTATTGAACAGCTTGGTGCAATGCATGAACAAATCACGTATGTCTCTGCCCCTTGGTCCGAGACACAACCCACAACGCGAGTGGCATGGGAACAATTTACACTGCCAGTGGAGATACGTAAGCGCGGCATAACAGTACTTCATTCACCAGTAAACGTACTTCCTGAATGGATACCACAGAGATGTGCAACGGTTGTGACACTTCACGACTTAGCGTTCTTACGTTTTCCAGCGGTGCTAACACAAGCAAAGCGTTTGTATCATCGTACCTTTACAATACGTAGTTTGCAGCGAGCTACTGAGCTTATCACCGTCTCGGATAGCACTAAGCGCGATGCACATGAGCTTGTTGGCATACCTAATGAACGGATGCATACCGTCTATACATGTATAGACGAGCGATTTTCAAGCGTAGTGAACGATAAGCAGGTGCAAGCATTTCAAGAGCGACAAAAGTTGAAGAGTGGATATTTGCTTTACCTTGGAACATTGGAACCTCGCAAAAATATTTTAGCAATTATTGATGCATATGCACAACTGCGAAAGAATCATCATATACAAGAGAAACTAGTATTGGCAGGCGGGAAAGGGTGGCTCTATGATACAATCTTTGAGAAGGTTCAACAACTTGGTTTGGTAGAGGATGTAGTATTCCCTGGATTCGTGGCAGACTCGGAGCAAATATTATGGTATCACGCCGCATCTGCATTTGTGTACCCCTCATTATATGAAGGGTTTGGTATTCCCGTGACTGAGGCTTTAGCATGTGGAGTGCCAGTTGTCACCTCAGATGTGTCCAGTCTACCTGAAGCGGGTTTAGGTATCGCGTTAAGTGTTGACCCTTCTAACATTGATGTGCTGAGTGAAGCGATCTATAAAGCGTTGACCGATTCACAATTTCGTGATCGGTGTCATACAGCAGCATCAACCGTCATACAAACGTTCTCAGCGCGGAGAATGGTGGAACAAACGATTGCAGTGTATGAGCAGGCGGCGGTAGATGTGAAGCATTCTTCCAAGTCTATGACGTTTGTCCGATAGCGTAGGATATGGTTTGATTTGTGAACACAAGTAAAATATCACCAAAAACAGAAATAAATATTGATACAGATAGGACAGGAGCCGTTGAAATGATGGCTGGAGCAACGGGTCCGATAACGAAGGCCATTTCGCGCAGACGTTCGCACCGTCACCAGTGGCGTATTTTTGAATGTATCGCTATGCTGATCTTAGATACGTGGTTGGTGTATGTTTCCTTCGAGTTGGCCTACAACCTACGTTCTTATCTCATGACATTTTCCCCTTCTAGCCCGGTGGGTAAGGCCCTGAACAGTCTTCATAATAATCTTGTAGGCAATAACCTTCCAGTTAGAGGTGGGCTTGCACCATTTTATAGTCCTAAGATTCAAGCAATCGCATTTGGTGTCGTGGTAGGCATGGTCATCATACTTGCGTTCAGAGGCATCTATTGGCAACGACTGACTGGGACATGGTTTAGTCAAGTATGGACAATCGTCAGTTCTGTAACGACAGGCGAGTTTTTCTTGATTATGTACTACTTTGTCTCTCAGCCTGCAAGCAACTCGCGTTTAATCGTGCTGTTTGTGTGGGTAACGACCATTCTAGTGCTATGTGCAGGGCGGTTGGTTGTCTCGGTCGCGATGGGACTCTTGTATCGTTTAGGATTAGGTGAGACTCGATTGCTCGTTGTCGGTTCTGGACGACTTGGCAAGATGACGATGCAGCACATTGCCGCTAATCCTAGCCTGGGCTACTCGATTATTGGTTTCTTACACGACATGAGTGAAGAACCAAGTGACTTTGGACGCTTCAAGATGCTGGGTACGCTTGACGACATTGGCTTAGTCATACGCTCAATGCAGGTAGATGAGGTCATTATCGCGCTACCATCTTACTTACATGAGTACGCGATTAGAAGCGTAAAAATGTGTGAACGTCTGGGGGCTTCCTTCAAGCTTATTCCTGATCTCTATGAAATGAATTTATCAAGAATTGACATGGAGACAATGGAAGGCATTCCACTCATTGGTATCAAGCAGATTTCGCTTAATACAGTACAGCGATTTGTGACACGTGTGGTTGACATCACCGTAGCAGCATCGGTACTCCTTGTCGGGCTTCCACTCTGGCTTTGTATAGCTGCTGCCATTTGTTTAAATTCACGCGGCCCCATCATCTATGGGCAAGCACGAGTTGGATTGAACGGCAAAGAATTTAAGTTTTACAAGTTCCGTTCAATGTATCAAGATGCGGACAAAGTTTTGTCGGCACTTATAACGAAAAACGAGGCGCAGGGGCCATTATTCAAAATGAAGGATGACCCACGTCGTACACCTGTGGGAAGATTTCTACGTCGCACAAGCCTTGACGAGTTTCCGCAGCTTATCAATGTCCTTAAGGGGGAGATGAGCCTTGTAGGACCGCGTCCACCACTACCACGTGAGGTTGCACAGTATGAAGAGTGGCAAAAAGGACGGTTGGCAATTAAGCCAGGATTAACAGGCTTATGGCAGGTACGCGGACGAAGCGACTTGAGCTTCGATGAGGGCGTGTTAATGGACCTCTACTACATCGAGAACTGGTCTTTGCGCCTCTACTTCCAGATTCTTTTTCGTACCATTCCGGCAGTACTGCTTAGACGAGGAGCGTATTAGTGAAAGTTGCATTAGTTCATGACTATCTCAATCAGATGGGTGGTGCGGAACGCGTTGTCATGGCACTACACGAGATCTTTCCTGATGCTCCCATCTATACCTCCATCTATGACCCACAACGCGTCGATCCAGCGTTTCAGAAGATGGACGTTCGTACATCGTTTATGCAGAAGTTTCCTGGCGTAACAAAGCATCACCAACCGTACTTGCCATTTTATCCATTTGCGATGGAGAGTTTAGACCTGCGCGGCTATGACCTTGTTCTCAGTAGCTCAAGTGCTTTTGGTAAAGGGGTTATCACAAGACCAGAAACGATGCACATCTGCTACTGTCACACTCCAATGCGTTGGTGCTGGAATTACGACGAATATGTCGAGCGTGAACAATTGGGGAGTGCAGCGCGCAAAGTACTACCATTTCTTATAACTGGCCTCCGCATCTGGGATCAGACGAGTGCAATGCGCGTCGATCACTTTATCGCAAATTCTCCCGTCGTAGCTGAGCGCATTCAGAAGTATTATCGTCGTGACGCGATTGTTATTCCACCGCCAGTAGAAGCAAGCCGTTTTCCTTTTGACCCGACAGTAGAATCAGAAGATTATTTTCTCACTCTTAGCCGATTAATCCCATATAAACGGGTAGACCTTGCAATCGAGGCATGTAATCGACTACACTTGCCTCTGGTTGTTATTGGTAGTGGTCGTGATCTGGATCGGCTTAAACAACTTGCTGGTCCAACCATTCGTTTTATGGGTCGCCTCTCTGATGAAGACGTGCTACACTATTTCGCACGATGTCGTGCGTTCCTCTCCTTGAATGAAGAGGACTTTGGTATTACCCCTTTAGAGGCACAGGCATCTGGTCGGCCAGTTATTGCTTATGGTGCTGGGGGCGCGCTTACGTCTGTTGTTGATGGCGTGACTGGCAAGTTCTTTGCAGAACAAACGGTTGATAGTCTGACAGAGGCACTTGCTTCATTCGATGAGCACATGTATGCTCCTACTGTCATTCGTAGTCATGCACTTGAGTTCGATGTGCCACGGTTCAAACGACGCATTCTTCAGTTTGTCGAGGCGAAATTGAGCGAGGGAAAATCACACACACAAAGTGTTACACGGACGAGCAATCTAACACGATAAAACAATAATTTTATCCACGAGAAAGGGTTTTATACCGTGGAATTACGGGCTTATTGGTCAGTTATCTTGCGACGTATTTGGGTTATTGCCCTTGTTGTCGTTATCGTTTCCTTATATTCTGGCTATCAATACTATAAAATTCGTAAGACGCCAGGCGCGTTGCATGCCTATCAATCAAGCGTGACACTACTTATTGGATTGCAAGCACCAACAAAAATTACCACTGGCTATTCCGATTATGTCTCCGTTTCCGACTCACTAGCGGACGCGTTTGCTACTGGTCCGACAGTCACTTCAGCGAGATTTGCTAAACAGGTGTACGACCAAGTAAATGTAGATATGCCACAGATCAAACAAAAATTTGGCTCAAATCCAGACCTTGGAGATCTCGCTAATCCAGGTGCTGCTGTAGGTGCGATTAAAGGGTCCATAACGGGTGGTCGCAATCACAGTCTAGTCACACTCTCTGTATCGTGGAATACTCCAGCCGGAGCATGGGCTATTGCTAATGCTGCGGGCGAAGTGAGTGTTGCACATATCAACGAATATACCGATTACGTTGTTACAACCGATGCAACAAAGCCTACGACTACGGCCCCGACACGTCCAATCGTCGCAGCAAAAGTTATTATTAGTGTAACCGATCCAGCAACTATCGCGGGTTCACAGGCAAGTAAACCAACACTACTGCTTGTACTAGTACTTGTTGCATTACTGATTGGTATCGCATTAGCCTTCCTGATTGAATACCTAGATGATCGTCTTCGTAAGACAGATGATGTTGTGCAACTTCTACAGCTTCCAATCTATGGTGAGGTGCCCCATGCTCCATCACCTGGAAATGTTAAACCACGCGGAACACGTACTGCGGCATAATACTAAAATGTACACCACTAATGAGGAGCTTTCTTGTGAGTATTCCATCACAGGAGCAGATGACACTGCTTACTGATTATGATATAGATTCAGCCTATAACGTGGCTTATCAGAAACTTTACGCAAATATTAATTTTGCATGGGACCGCGAACACGTAAAGCAGCAAACAGTGTTGGTTACGACGCCAGCAGCATATGCCGGACAAGCAATCGTGCCAGCTAATATTGCTATCGCGGCAGCACAAAGTGGAACTCCAACAATTCTCGTAGATGCTAATCTCCATGTACCAACACTTCAGCAACGCTTTGGTGTTGGCAAAAATATTGGACTCAGTGATTTGTTAACGCAAAAGTCGCCAACACCCGTTGAAACCGCCCTTTGTGACACCTTTGTACCCAACCTGCGTCTGCTAGGTACAGGAACGGCATCTTTGCAGGAGATCAGTATGATTTTCTCGACACGGTTCCATGCACTCGTTGCTGAACTATGCACGTTTTTAGCGGAAACAGAGCACGAGCCAAGCATGGTTATTTTTAATAGTCCGGCGGTGTTAGCAAGTACGGAAGCTGCACTGATTTGCGACGCGGTTCATGAGACATTTCTAACGATTACATCCGGTCGTACAACACGACGACAGGCAAAGAAGGCGCAGGAACAGTTACAACGTACTCATGGCACACTCACTGGTGTGATTATGTTGGATGTGTAGGTTAAGGGAAAGTAGAGGAGAGTAGTGCATGCAAGAAAGACCAGAGCATGGAGGAGAGTCAGAGGACGATTCCTATAGCAAGCGTTTAGCTGCACTCAATGGCTTAAACGGCACAGGGAAGCTTCGCGTGCCTCCCCAACGTCCTCCTGGTATGACTCGGGTTGAGCAACCACCACAGACGCCACGCGTCAGTCGTCCAGTCAGAACGCCAGCGAAGCGATTAGGACGAGGATTACTCATCTTAGGTGGAGTAATTCTTTTATGTACAATTGGAGCCTGTCTATTTGGTTATTCTCTCGGCTCCAATTTTCTGGCCAGCCTCGGTGCAAGTTCTGGCGCAGCAACAACGGCAAATGATTTTTTAACTTCCGTTTCCAAGCATGATTACGAAAGTGCATATAATGACCTTGGTGGTGCTGTTACAATGCAGCTCACACTTGAACAATTTGAGCAGCAGGCTCAGCAAGATGACACATGCTATGGAGGGATGAAAGGTTACACAGAGGTTCCGAACAGTGCTGTTGTACAAGGAAATGTACAAAGTTATGCATATACTATTTCACGGGCAAAAATATCAACAGCATACCAGTTACGCCTCACCTTACAACAAGACCTAGAAGCATCCAATATCTGGAAAGTAACTAGTTACGGTGGAGATTTAGGGCCATCCGCATCTTGTAACAAGCAGTAAATTCAGGTTATCAATGGTTCTTCATATGACACAAGAGAAGGGTCAACAGGCAGATTGCAATCTGCCTGTTGACCCTTCTCTTGTGTCATAATAGATATATAAAAGATCGTTAACAGAAGTCATAAGGGGTGATTTCATGAGAAAATCATTGTTGCCCATAATGGTGCTTCTCCTTGTTGTTATGGGAGTCTTCATATATAACTTCGACAATCAGGTCACAGTTCCTGGCTCATCAATTACATCTGTCCCACCCGCCGATCAACCCGCAACATTACGCATTCCAGCGTTGCACATTGACACCTCAATTCTCAGTGTAGGAACAACTGCCACAGGACAGATGGATGCCCCTCTATCTAATGCTATCAATTCCCCATACTGGACAAGCGTGTTCTGGTATCAAAAGGGAGCCGCTCCAGGACAAGCAGGTAATGCAGTCATAGCAGGTCATGTTGACCGCGTAGGCGGCGATCCGGCTATCTTCTGGTTCTTAAGTCACTTAAAGCCACACGATACGCTTTCTGTGGTCACTGTGGGACAGCAAGAACTGCGATTCTCCGTCGATCATGTTGTACGTTATGCGGCGAACGCTTCAAGTAGTGATGTACTGGGTGCGGTCTTTGGACCAACAACAGCCCATCATCTTAATTTGATTACCTGTAGTGGAGTTTGGACAGGGAATGGTTACGATGAACGGTTGGTTGTGTTTACTACACAAGTGAGATAAAAGATACTTGTATGGGACGTAATGACGAGACCGTGCAGATGCACGGTCTCGTCATTACGTCCCATACAAGCAGTACTTACACGAATGCGCTGATACCAGTGATGGCTTGACCAATGATCAGGGTGTGAATATCATCGGTGCCTTCATAGGTGAAAACCGACTCCAAGTTGTTCATATGGCGACTGATGGGGTATTCCAGCGTGATACCATTCGCACCGAGAACTGTTCGTGCTTCACGTGCTGTCTTTATGGCCTCACGCACATTGTTGCGCTTAGCAACCGAGATTTGTACAGGGTGAAGCAAGCCTTCGTCTTTGAGACGCCCAAGTTGGAGCGCAAGCAACTGGCTCTTTATCAGTTCCGTTGCCATGATTGCAAGTTTTTGTTGCACGAGTTGGAAGCTGGCAATCGGCTTTTTGAACTGGATGCGCGATTTCGCATACTCAAGAGCCATCTCGTAGCAAGCACGAGCCGCCCCAGTAGCACCCCAGGCGATACCAAAGCGTGCTTCGTTGAGGCACGATAGCGGTCCTCGCATACCGCGTACATTTGGCAGCATGCTTGTGGCAGGGACGCGACACTCATCGAAGTGCAATTCCGAGGTGATAGAGGCACGTAATGAGAGTTTGTGGTGAATGTCGTTGGTACTAAAACCAGGCGTACCGCGCTCCACAAGGAAACCACGCACACCATCTTCGGCCTTTGCCCATACAACGGCGACATCAGCAATACTGCCGTTGGTGATCCACATTTTTGCGCCATTGAGCACGTAGGAGTCACCATCACGGCGCGCAGAGGTAATCATGCTGCCAGCGTCACTGCCAAAGTCTGGTTCGGTAAGGCCAAAACAGCCAATGATTTCGCCTTTCGCCATGCCTGGCAACCAACGCTGCTTCTGCTCTTCTGAACCGAAGGCGTGGATTGGGTACATTGCTAATGAGCCTTGTACAGAGACGAATGAGCGCAGACCGCTATCACCAGCCTCTAGCTCTTGACAGGCAAGTCCATAACTCACAGCACTCAGACCAGCACAACCGTAACCTTGTAGGTGCATACCCAGTAAGCCAAGTTCAGCGACTTCGGGAATGAGGGTTCGCGGAAATGTGCCTGCCTCAAAGTGCTCGCCGATGATTGGAAGCACACGATCACGCACAAATTGGCGTACAGTGTCGCGTACCATTCGCTCCTCTTCGGAAAGTAGATGGTCTATATTATACAGGTCGGAGGCAGAAGGCATCTGCACTTTCGGTTCGGCGGTTGTTGTCATGGTCGTGTATAATCCCTTTCGTGATAGTACCTATAGATGCTCCTCGGCGAGCAACACTTGTAGTATTATATCTCAGACGACCATCTATATGTTATAGTGAAGTGAAAATGCAGGGAGACCGCGAGGACCTTCCCCCTACATCTAGGGTACTTGGTGAACGTGTAAGGGGAAGGTCCTCGCGGTCTCCCTGTTTGCCAGAATCTTCTCTATTTTTATGAAACTTACGGGCAATACATGCGTATTACCTGTAATAATCATCTGTTGAGAGCGTTTAAGCTACTTTAGAAAGGCTTGTATGCCCAAGGCATTCAAACGACGCACGTACCGTTCGACACTGGTGCGACGCTATTTGAGAACTGATCTCCCTATGGTTTATTATGCATTGATTGCTACTGTAATAGGCTTTTCTCTGGCCTGGTTGTTCTCCACTACTATTCATGTGTCAAAGGGCGGTAGTTTCACGTTTACCTCTCCACAAGCAAATGGATACACAGTTGTAGGTCCTCCAACGGTTGACGCGAATTTCATCAATAATGTGTTAGCGCACTACCACTCACCGGCGATGGGCAAAGGGAAGGTACTTTATGACGATGGGGTGAAATATAATATCGATCCCGCGTTTGCCCTGGCTTTTTTTATGCAGGAGAGCACATTTGGGACACAGGGTATTGCGAGGGCGACACACTCACTTGGCAATATTCGCGCAACGGCTGGCTATCCAAATTATGGTGGCTATCGCCTCTATTCTTCCTGGGAAGAGGGATTTGTTGACTGGTATAAGCTCATTGCCAATTTGTACATTGGACAATTGGGACTATCTACCGTCGATCAAATAATCCCTGTCTATGCGCCAAGTTCCGATGATAACGATGAAAGCGCATATATTCAAAATGTGAAGAATGCAGTAGATACATGGCGCAATGGAAATGTTGAGGTATGAGACCAAAGTGGAAATGATACTCGCATCTACTCTTTTTTCCACTCGTCAAAATGCTTGACAAATCCCTACTCATCTGATAATATGTTTTTACAGTGAAGGACCAAGTAAAGACTTTCACACCTGTTTGTACCCGTAGCTCAGTGGATAGAGCGATAGATTGCGGATCTATAGGCCGGAGGTTCGATCCCTCTCGGGTACGCTTTTTTGTCGGAGTGGCATCTACGCCACTCCGACATTTTTGATTTACAGGCATTTTATCTATTCTTGATTTCAGGGAAAACTACGCTACGCCAAAGCAAGTCAGCTCTTAATTTCACACTCATCTCGCGTTTATCTTACATAAGATAAACGAAACATAGTATATTGTCTAAGATAAAAAGCGAAAAGGATGTGTGAATTGGAGCTAATGCTTACTCTCTTGCTGGTCCTATCAGCAGTAGTACTGCCTATCTTAATACGTGTGCTTACAGGCAAGAAGAGGCGAAATATACCATGGCCGCCTATGGGCTTGCTTGCACAAGGACCACGTTACCGCTCTGGCGCGATTACGTATAATCAAATTCGGTCAGGAGTACGCACTAACGTAGAGGTTGAAAACCCGAATACACCCCATAGTGCGCGATACAAAAGAAGACATAATTCTAAAAAGCACAAGGAAACGAAACCGTGGATGAATTAAAATGACGATTGCATCTGTGCAAAACAATGCCGTGTACGTTGGCATAGATATAGGCGGCACCAATACACGCATCGCGCTTTTTCAAACGCTGGATGCACCACAATGCGACATCATCGCACGGTTCCCCACGTTTCCTAGTTACGACCAGCAGATGCAGCAGAGTATAACGGTATTGCAAAACATACAGCAGCAAATCGCTGGTATAGGTGTCTCCATTGGCGCACGAATAGCGAAGGATGGACAAACAATCATCTTTGGGCCAAACGTGCCTGATTACATTGGCAAGTCGTTTGCACAGGACCTCGCAGAGCGTTTTGGCTGTCCAATACGTTTAGCCCATGACACGGTGTGTGGGCTATTAGGTGAACAAGCGTTTGGCAGCATTCAACATGAGGAGCGATGTGCCTATCTGACGGTCTCGACAGGGACGGGTGCGGCAATACATCTACAAAAATTGGGGATGCGCCTGACGGTCTCTATTGAAATTGGGCATCAGTTACTTGACGGCAATACGCGGCGATGTCTGTGTGGGCAGATAGGTTGCTTGGAAACATACACAGGTGGGAGACAGCTAGAGTTACGCATGGGCAAACCCTTGACACAGGTTACAGACCCCACTTTTTGGGAAACGTTTAGTGAGAAACTCGCATTGGGACTTGTCAATCTCGCTCAGCTAGCCAAGGTCGAGACAATCGCGGTAAGCGGCGGTATCGTGCTTTCTCGCCCTTTCTTGCTAGGACGTATACAAGCACATGTCAACCAGAAGTTGAAAGGGGCAACGCTCATGTTACGGCCTGCATTACTTGGCGAAAATGCACCGATAGTTGGGGCAGCTTTATTGTTAAGAACGCCAGAAGAAACAATTTTGCATTGAATTTACTGGTAGTGGACATAATAGAACGGGTATAGCAGGGCAAGCCCGTTCTATTATGTCCATTCCCCTTGATGCCGGGCGGCCTCCTTCTTCATGTTCTGCCACGAGACATTACGCCAGCGAAATCTGGATAACGAGGGGTTTGGCTTTCCTTCAGCAGCGTCAGCGATTAGTCCACCTAAAAGTGGCGCAAATTTGAAGCCATGTCCGCTATCACCTGTAGCGACCGTGAGACCTGCCCATTGAGGATGGCGATCAATCCAGAAATCTCCATCTGGAGTATCAACATATAGACAACGCCGTGTGCTCACAATAGGCGCATCGTATAGTGCAGGAAAAGTCGCAGCAAGGAATGTACGTAATCGTTCTACATCGTTGGCAGTCACCACTCGCTCATCTTGCTCAGGATGGAGGACTTGCCCTACGCTATGGTTGGCGATTTTAACGACTTGCTCTCGTGGATGAAAAGGAAAACCATACCACCCTGTCCGTGCTATATCGGCAGTGAAAACAGCAAAATCAGGTGAGGTAAAAAGCGTGGGATCAGTTGGCTTGAGATGGAACACAGGATGTCCAGTGACCTTCAGAATTGCTGCAAGGTCGTGTACAAGCAGTGCAGTCCATGCACCAGACGCGACAACAACGTGCTCAGCGTGAAAAGTCTGTCCAGAACGAGTGCGTACTCCACGTACACGAGACCCCTCTTTGATCAAGGCTTCAACCATTTGATCGGGATAGAGCGTAATTCCTCTTGCCTGAGCGAGCCGAACGAGCGCGGCCACCACACGACCACTTTCCGCATAACCTCCTTGTGCATGAAAAAAGCCATCAACAAAGGCTCCTGGTTTCCATGCTGGAAAGCGTCGAGAGATAGCATTGTCTGTTAGGCGTTCAGGAACGTGGCCGCGTTTACACAGCAGTTGATAACTCTCATACTCAAAGCCACCTAGAGACATTGGAGTCCGAGCAAGCATAAGCACTCCCACATCATGAAAGAGTGCTTCACCAAGTTCCTCATTCCACTGTAGCCAGCCCTGATATGCCTGTTCCGCTAGTGCCATGTACATTTCATCAGGGCCATATTCTATGCGTACTATCTTGCTAATATCGGTTGAGGCAGCTAAGGGATGAGGCAAAGGACCTGGGTCCAACACGGCAACAGAATAGCCGCGTTTGTGCATTTCCAACGCGGTCGTTATGCCAAAGATACCGGAGCCGACGATAAGAACATCAAACGTATCTGTTTTGCTCATATGTAGTGGTCTCCCAACCTTGATGGGATGGGTTTCGTAGGGACCACATTGATGGCGCCCTGGACGCCATCAATGTGGTCCCTACGAAAACTTGTGCTATCAAAGTATAACACAGAGTATTTGTTAGGATAGGAAAGGACTTTTGGCATGCATTTCTGTACTAGAGGTCCTCTTACCCTTGCCAAGTATGCTTCATTCCCGATAAAGAACAGTAGAACATGTGAGTGTGTTGTGGTGGTGAGGAAGAATAAAAAAACTGTGTTCTTGTAGAAGGAGTGGGATTGTGAGCACATCAAATAAGTATACCTCAGAGGCACGTCAAGCGTTCGCGTATGCTCGTGAAGAGGCGGTACGCCTTAGACATAGATCAGTTGGACCAGAGCATTTGTTACTGGGACTGCTTAAACTAAACAACACATTAATCGAGAGCTTATTTGTTTCGCTACATGTAAGTACGCTACGAGTCGCGCAAGCCGTAGAATTTGTGGTGGGACGCGGGACGAAAGCATATATCTCTGATCCAGCATTAAATACTGCCGCTCGCCACGTTATTGCCTATGCCGAGGCCGAGGCAGCAAGAATGGCAAGCGAATTAATTGACGTTGAGCATCTTCTGCTTGGTATCTTTGGCGAGGAGAATGGCCTGGCGGCAGGTGTCCTAGGCAGTTTTACCATGTCTATAGAGGCAACACGTCAACAGCTTGCAACCATGACCACAATAGCAGACGAGCAGGTAATATACTCTAAACAATATCAAGCCCGTTATGACGCTACACCAACACTCAATCAGGTCAGTCGTGATCTTACTGGTGCCGCGCTTGCAGGCACACTTGATCCTATGATTGGTCGTGAAGATGAGTTAGAACGCACCATGCAAATTCTTTCGCGCCGCTCAAAAAACAATCCTGTACTGCTTGGACCGGCAGGCGTTGGGAAAACGGCCATCGCGGAAGGACTTGCTCAGCGCATTCTGGATGGTCAGGTTCCTGATACGCTTTGCAACAAGCGCGTCATCGCGCTCGATGTGGCGATGCTTACCGTTGGTACCAAGTTTCGTGGTGATTATGAAGAGCGGCTCAAGAAAATCATGCAGGAGATTCTAACTGACAAAGGGATTATCATTGTCATTGACGAACTGCATACGCTGATGAGTAGCGGAGTTGCAGAGGGGTCGATAGACGCTGCAAACCTTTTCAAACCTATGCTAGCACGCGGTGAGTTTCAGTGTATTGGAGCGACGACATACGATGAATATCGCAAAACGGTAGAGAACGATCCAGCGTTAGAGCGACGCTTTCAGCCAATACAGATACGTGAGACCAACGCGCAAGAGACGGGTGAGATTCTGCGTGGGTTACGCCCGCACTACGAGGCGTTTCACCATGTCACGATTAGCGACGAAGCGTTAGTAGCAGCGGTACAGATGTCTTCACGCTATATTCAAGGCCGTTTTCAGCCAGACAAGTCTATCGACCTGATAGACGAGGCGGCGGCACATATTGGCGTACAACGTACCGTGGTGCCGGATGAAATTCGACAGGTACGCGACGAAATTGTAATGATACAACGTGACAAAGAGCATGAGATTCGTCAGCATAATTTCGCGCTCGCCTCACTCCACCGCACACGCGAATTACGTTTGCGTCAGACGTTACAAGCTCTTGAGTACACGTGGCGTACAGAGCAACAAGCGCACCTCTCAGTGGTAGGGGAGCAACAGATTGCTGAGATTGTTGCAAAGTGGACAGGCATTCCTGTAGCACAGATTGCGGCAGAAGAGGCACAACGCCTACTCGTGCTGGAAGAAGAGTTACATAAACGCATCATTGGACAACATGAGGCGGTTCAAGCCGTAGCAAGAGCAGTACGACGGTCACGAACGAACTTGCGTGATAGTAATCGTCCAGTTGGCTCATTCCTCTTCGTCGGTCCAACTGGTGTGGGCAAAACCGAGTTAGCACGTGCATTGGCAGGAACGCTTTTCGGTGATGAGAACGCGATACTCAAACTTGACATGTCCGAATTTATGGAGGATCATATGGTTTCGCGCCTTATCGGTTCTCCTCCTGGTTATGTTGGTCACGATAGTGCAGGTCAGTTAACCGAGGCGGTGCGTCGTCGCCCATATAGTGTTGTCTTGCTTGATGAGATTGAGAAGGCACATCCAAAAATCTTTGATCTGCTATTGCAAATCCTTGACGATGGATGCCTAACAGACACTCATGGGCATATGGTAGACTTCCGTCATACCATTGTGATAATGACATCGAATATAGGGACGGCACATCTAAATGCAAATGGCATCGCCTTCACAACACGTCGTCACAGCCGTGAAGAAGAGGAGGCAACAGCCCATGAGCGCATGCGAGATGCGGTTATACCTGCATTAAAAGCGTCGTTCAAACCTGAACTCCTCAATCGTATCAATGAAATTGTGCTTTTCCACGCGTTAGAGCAAGCACATCTTAACAAGATCGTGGATATCATGATTGTACAAACTCAAAAACGTCTTGCCGAACAATCTATCACAATGGAGGTAAGCGCAGAGGCGCGCCACCTACTGGTGAGACGTGGCTATGATCGTGTCTATGGAGCGCGTCCACTTCGCCGTACCGTGCAACGTGTGCTAGAGGACATGCTGGCAGAGGCGATTTTGCAAGGGACGATTGTACAGAACGATGCAGTTGTTGTTGATGTGATTGATGATCAATTGAGACTCCATCAAACGACACCAATGATAGCGGAGATGGCAACAACAAACAGTAAATACGAGGCGGCGTAATAGAGCATAGTCAATGTTCATACACAGCAACAACAAAACCTCTGCGGTTTTCCTGTTGCTGTGTATGAACCTATTTTCCTGCTAACTGGGCTACAACTGGTGCAAATGCTTCTACTGATGCATCTGGAATGACAAAGTATGATAAGCCGTACAGTTCACGTAGTGTATAAAGCTTTTCAGTGATTTCTTCCACGGTGCCAATCAGGATTGAGGGCATGTCCAAAACGTCCTGAGTAGCAAGACTTCCCCATTCTCGTTCGCGCATAATCTGTTCAGCTCGCTGCTGTTGATGTTCTGTTATAGAGAGAGAAACGATCATACTCAGCTCAATGTCCTCGAAGCGATCTCCCGCAGCTTCACGAATCCACTCAACTTTTTGAGCAATAGTGCTTGCCATACGTTCTACAGGATTATCCGAAATGGTTCCGTTCATAAGTGCTATCGGCAATATTCCGATAATGTCAGCTTCTTGAGCCGCTATAGAAAGCATACGTTTGCCACCAGCTCCTATCAGTAGAGGAGGATGTGGCTTTTGAAGAGGTTTTGGAAAACTTTCGAGTTGTGTGATGGTATAGTGATTGCCAGCAAAACTGAACGAATTTTCTGTAAACAGTCCTTTGAGGACACGAATAGCTTCCTGCATTCGTTCGACGCGTACTCCGGCAGAGTTGAATGGTAGCCCGATTTGTTCGTATTCGTCTTTAAGCCAGCCTGCACCAAGGCCAAGCTCGAAACGTCCACCTGAAAGTACGTCAAGCGTTGCAGCTTCTTTGGCAAGTAGTACGGGATGGCGATAATCGTTGGAGAACACTAAACTTCCGACATACAACACCTTTGTCGCATCTGCTGCTGCCATCAATGCAGATATAGGTGCTAATTGGTGATTGAAGCTTCCATGAATGAAGTGGTCTCGAATGAGGAGTGTTGCATATCCAAGTTGCTCAGCGCGCTGAGCGTTCTGAATCCAATCCTCTCGCGTAAGGGAGCTTTCGTCGATTACTCCAAAACGAAAAGCTTTCTGTCTTTTTATCATGATGATCTTCTTTCTGGCATCTAGTGATGGCTGATACGTCGTCAGGAATATATGCTACCAGTATAAAGTGTTTTCATAGAACGAACTATCCGTTTCTTGCTTTGAAACTTTTCTTTACGAGTATGGTCCTATAACGTGGAGGGCGAGAACACAGGATGCTAAAGTTGCCGTATAATGTCCTCATACTCTCGCTCCCATCTGTTCTTGCCTCTCTAAAACCGCTTCTATCCTAGTTTCTCTTCTTGTAGAAAGACAGAAAAAGGGGCTTCTGACATCATTTTTGACATCATAGACATGGAACTGCCCCTAGAAATCCATACATCAATGGCACGGCCTAATGAGTCAATAGTTCCGACAAAAGCAACAAAGGTGGAGAAGAAAAATCTTCTCCACAGAAAAATATACCGGTAACATTCATCTAGCTAGAAAGGGAGGATACTTACAGCAATACTTCAACTCACGAAGCATAGCATGTCGAAAGACTCCATCTACGAGCCTAAGGACCTCCTGCCTCAAGAAGCACTATCCACCCTTGACAAAAAAAGTCGATTGGGATCGTGTGCTCGAGAAGTACTTGAAAGCCTGCTTGTTGACTGAAAGCTTGGGCATCTGAAGGAGAATAAAGCCGAACATGCTGTGGATCGTAGAGCTTGATCGCCCCTTCTAAAGCATTCCATGGAATGGGACTGTTCCGCAGAGTATAATCCTCAATTACCGCGTGTCCCATCACAACGAGCAAATCTCGCCACCTTCGGAGCATCGCCACGGGATTTCCGAAATAGTGCAGCGTGTTAGTACAGGTGATGATATCAAATGTTGCGGGCGCAAATGGAAGGGTAACGCTCTCACCCAAGGTAAGTTCGGTTTGCACTAAGTGAGCGTGCGGTATGGTGTCCAGTGTAAGCTGTGCCTGCTCCAGCATATCCTGACTCGCGTCAACCCCATACAGTTCCGCCTCAGGAAAGCGTTCAGCAAGCTGCTTGAGCAAAATTCCTGTTCCGCACCCAACATCCAAGATGCACAGGCGATGATCCCGTTGCTGTAGCAGAGCCGCTTTCTCCAGCACGGGAAGAACTGCTGTCAGTGTACGCTCACTGAATGTTCGCCATTGCTTATTATAGGTGCGTGCGTGTCGGCCCTGATAGTAGCTCTTCATACGACTCCTGCCTGACTGGCTGTTCCTTACTGTTAAGACACATAAGACTCCACGTGCATAGGGACACCTATCGGTAATTGTGACAAGAGATTTCTGTCACCCTCGGTGGTAAGGTATGCAGACAACACTTTGCTTCTTTTACGAAACATACGCGGTTGAGCTTCAGTGGGCCTCTAGTCGTCTGTTCTTCTTAGACTGACTTCCTTGCCGTTATAACGACATATCCAAACTGACGCGCCTGAATCGCTGCCGATGCCGATTTCGTTAGTGCTTTCGCGTGTTCAAAATCAATGGCTGGTGGCAGCTCGATTTTTTTCAGTCGTGTGAGCAACTCTGCTCCTAACAGTTTCCCCCAAATCTGTTGCACCATTTCAGCGAGGGCTTCGTCGTGTGCTTCAACCACTTCGATGGTCAGTTCTGCCTCGGTGAGATAACGCACATACTCCTCTCTCGGTTGAGCATCTGCAATACAGGCAATCCAGGCGAGCAGTCCTTGAAGCTCTTCCGGGACCTTACCCATACGTGTCAGATCACTAAATCCCAGATGTCCACCCGGTTTCAGGACACGCACGAACTCCTTTGCGGCTGTGGGTTTGTCTGGAAACGTACAAAAGGCACATTCACAAAGTACTATGTCAAACGTACTGTCTGGGACGGGAAGACGTTCGGCATCGCCCTGCTGGAAGGACACCAGATGGGAGACTCCTGCCGCTTCTGCCGCCTGTGCTGCCCTTTGAACAGCATCATATCCATACTCGATTCCGAGTACTTGACATCCAAAGCACCGCGCGAGCGTGATCGCGCTTGTCCCCTGTCCCGATGCGATATCGAGGACACGCTGTCCTGGTTTCAAGCTGAGAAGTGTGCCAAGATGCTCCGTCAGTTTGACCCCACCAGGGTGAAACGAGTCGCCTAGCAGCAAGCGCGCCAGATCGCTCTGGTAGGCATTCGCACAACAGGTTTTCATTTCGGTGCTCTCAACTATCTCATATGTCTCACGCCCTTGGTTCATGCACCTGTCCTTTCACTGAAGGCATTATCTGGATGACGTTCTTCTGCGGGTGTTGCTCAAAAGAGAAGGTCAACGGTTCTGGGATGTAGGACATGCCCGCGTGCCTGGCCTTGTTGCGTTCGCGTTCCCTCGCCTGAAGCTGAGTACGTGCCTGCTCACGATAGCCAACGTTATTGTAGGCGCAGAAGGGAATCTGTTTCCCATCTGGGAGCAGAATTTCTTTGCAACATTTCATGAGATTTTTTTGATTGAAGGTCCAGGGGTCCATGAAATCCTGAAGCATAATCATGAAAATGTTTTGTGCGAACGCTTTCAGGTCAAGTTCATCAGGGAGGCCACAGGCCGCACACGAGATGGCGAACTGTTGCGCGGCTTTGTCTGAGCCGGGAACGACCGAGGAGGACCACAACCCTTCTAGGGCCGTTTGAAGCTCTTCGCCCAGATCAGGAACCACGCGGTTGGTCACATAGTCGAGATAGTCCTCCACATGGAGCACGCGTGGGAGAGGAAGCACTGTTTCGCCATCCACGAGAGCATAGGTGACAGAATTGCAGGTTGGGAAGCAGCAAGGAACGGGCACAAAATCGGAAACCGCAAATGTGCCCTTCGTTTGCGCTTCAAGGGCTTGAAGAATATCGGGAATGGTTAAGCGTTGCATGGGGTCGTGTTCATCATGGCGACCAGACTGGAATGCGGGCTGGAAATTGATTCCTCTCACTGCAGGGTGTTTGATCGCGAATTCCACAATTGCACCCACTTCACGCAGATTCACGAAGCGGTCAATGGCGGGGACGAGAATCACGCCCAGACCAATTGCAGCGAGCCGATCAAGAGCACGCAACTTTTGTGGCAAGATATCTGGCTCACCGCGCAAGATACGATAGGTTTCACTGGCAAACCCATCGAACTGAAAATAGATCGAGGGACGCACCTCGTTTAACTGATCTAAAAACGCGTCATCATCCGCAATGCGCTTTCCATTCGTGTTGAGCATCACATACTTTATGTTGCGCTGTTTTGCGGCCTTCATCATCTCGATGATCTGTGGATGAATGGAAGGTTCGCCTCCTGAGAACTGGATCACTTCCGGGTTGCCCTCGGTTTCTACAAGATGATCAAGAATCCCCTCGACCTCTTCTAAGGTCAGGTTGAAGCCAGCACCAGCATTGGCAAAGCAGAGAGGACAATCCATATTGCAGGCACTATTGACTTCAATGATGCCAAGACACGCATGCTGCTGGTGATCAGGGCAGAGACCACAATCATGGGGACAGCCATGCTCGATGTCAGTGGTGTAGGCAAGCGGGACTGTTCCAGGTTTGTTGAAACGGGCTGCGGAGGTATATGCCTGAGCATCCCCATAGACCAGACCTTCAAACACACCATGTTCAGGACAACGTTTACGCATATACACTTTGTTGTCACGTAAGAGAATATGGGCGTCAATGACGCGGCGGCATTCAGGACAAATGCTCCGTGTCAATTCAAAAAAGACATAATCAACATCTTTTTTCTGACGGGGGTGAGGAGATAGTGATGCCGATGTCGTGGTACTGATTGCAGAAACAGAAGGTGTAGAGAGACTTTGTTGATTTTCCATGAGATCTCCTTGTATGTAACATGCACTACTCTGGACTGACTCTTCCCTGGCCGGGTTTTCAATAGCTCATATTCTTCTTGTTGTTCATCCTTCCCTGTTTATCGGCAGCGGATATGCGTGTCCTAGCAACAACCCTTCAGAAGTATGAACATCTTCAAGAAGTAGTGAGAGCTTCTACGTGCTCTTCAAGTGTACCTCATTGCTCCTATCATCTGCTATCATCAGGGCTACCGAATACGGAAAAATTGGAACATGGGCGGTTTGAAGCGTCAGGCTCGTTCCTCCTGAAAATCCCTTGTGGCTTCACAGCTCTATGAAGGCCTCTTCAGGTTTAAAACCGGAGGAGGTGACAAGCGACCATAGAAGCTTATCATGATTGTCTACCGAAGCTTCAAGAGTGCCCGTACAATTTTACGATTACTTGCCGCGGCATCACTTTTCAGATATGCCTCGAACGCGGCTTGCTGAATGCCAGTTGCCATTGTGGGGTAGGCGTGAATGGTGTTATAGATATCGTCAATGGTCATGTGATGTTGTATTGCAAGAGTCATTTCGCCAAGCAATTCACCTGCGCGTAGACCGACAATATGCGCTCCTACGATCTCCTCTTTCTTTCCCGCGAGGATAAGCTTGATGAAGCCTGCCGTCTCATTTTCGGTTTGTGCGCGGTCAACATCAGTGAGAGGAAATACCTCCGTGCGTATATCCTTATGCTGCTTTTCGGCTTCCAGGAGAGTCAACCCGACCCGGGCAACCTCCGGTTCCGTGAAGGTACACCAGGGCACAACGCGATAATCCACCTTTTTTTTGCTGACGGAAACCAATGCGTTGCGAACAGCCACACCCGCTTGATATGCTGCAACGTGAGTAAAGAGGTAGCCGCCGAGAACATCGCCAATAGCATAGATATTTGATGCCGATGTTTGTAAGTGTTCGTCAACAGCGATACCCTTCGTATCATATTTGACGTTGGCCGCCTCAAGACGAAGCCCATCAACATTGGGATGACGACCCACGGCAAGCAGAATATGCTCGGCCTCAAACGTCTGGAAGTCCTCTCCCTGTTTAATTGTCACAACCTTGTTCGTCCCATTCTGCTCAACCTTTGTAGGTGTCGCATTTGTCACGAGCTGAATGCCTTCCGAAGTGAGCACTCGTGCGAGTGCTGCAGAGGCATCAGTATCTTCTCTTGACAGCACACGGCTGGCACGCGTGATAAGCGTCACCTTTGAACCGAGACGTGCGAACGCTTGTCCCATTTCTACACCAGTTGGACCTCCTCCAAGAACGATGAGTGATGTTGGCAGATGTTTAAGATCAAAGAGATCATTATTGGTATAATAGCCTGCTTCTTTCAGACCTTCTATCGTAGGAACCGCCGGACGCGAACCTGTGGCGATGATGGTGTTATAACTTGTGAACACTTCTCCGTTCAACAAAAGTTTCGTTGGCGATTTAAAGGTCACGTTGCCAAATTTGATCGTCACATCTTTGACATAGACCTTTTCCGTCTCACCTACGTGCTCGATAACTCTCTGGACATAGGTGCTAATCTTTGCCATATCCACGCCTAAAGAGGCAGGAGCCAGACCAATACTCATGGACTCCTTGACCTGTCGAACGATACGCGCCACATGTATCAAACTTTTGCTTGGTACACAGCCATAGTGAAGACAATCTCCACCCAGCTTCTCTTTGTCTACAAGCAAGGTACGCGCGCCTAGCGATGCTGCGATACGTGCGGCTATGAGACCACCAGACCCACCGCCAATAATCGTCATATCGTATTGTGTATGTGCCATGTCTACGTATTTCTCCGCTCTTGAACGAGTACGATCAACGTTCCGTTGTGTAGCGACCTCCCGCATTTGTACACATCCGTGAATTGTTACATAGTGTTTGCAAGCTGCTTCGCTTGTTCAGAGGTCGGATGAAGATGTATCTTTATTGTTCTGTCCATACGAGAAATATAGCATACATACAACGAAATTACATATGCGAAATCGCCAACACAAGAGAAAAGATGGGTGGACACCACTCTAGAGCGAGAAGCATGGAGTCACAACGCACCCGTTTTTATTCCCTCTCGTACTTACGGTGAAGCTTCAACCGTCGATTTCTCTCTAGTATGTGTACCTCCCAGTTCGCTTTACAAGGTTCCGAGAAAGCTGTTTGAGATGCGGAGCAGAACCTGTTCTTCGGGGGTCGCTTACAGGACTTGATGCTCGCATCCAATAGCCCTCGTCACAATACTACTTATTTGTAGAAGTAGGCCGTCTCAAGGCTACTAAAAGTGGATTTTATGGTTAGAAGGGTATAGCAATGTACTCTCTTTGTTACTTATTTTTTATTATTCGTTACACAATATAAGGTTGCTCTTTTGAGTAGAAAACAGGCGAATAAAGACTCTTCTATATTCGAGTTGGTAAATATATATAGATCAGATGCTGATTTATTTCTAGTACTGTGCCTAGAGTTCTTGCCTAATGAAGACCTTTTCTATTGACACATGCGAATAATTCTATTTTTTTATCGTGGACAAAAAGAGGATTTTTTCGGGGCCATTGAGTGTACCGATGGGTTCTCAAAGAGGAGAAATTGATGAATACAGGGAAGTACCCGGACAACATGGCACCACGCGGCCAATCAGATGAGACACATGATTTGACGAGAGAGATGGGAAAGCGTGTGAGTAGGCGTACCATCCTGCAGACGGGTTTGGGAGTAGCGGTTGTCACGGCGGGTGTCGGCACCTTCTTTGGGCTGGAGAGAGGGCTAACATTCGCAGACAAAAACCCGCCAGCACCCACCGTTAATCCGGTCATTCAGTGGAATAACGCTGCACTTCAGGCGATTGGTGCCACCGCAACGGGTCCAACTATCGGCGCACGCGCACTCGCTATCGCGCACACCTCGATGTACGACGCTTGGGCGACTTACGATACGAACGCGGTTCCTACCCAGTCCAATGGCATACCTCGTCAGAAAGGGGATAAGAACGGCGCGAGTGCGACGCAGGCACTCTCCTTCGCCGCATATCGGGCGTTGGTAGATCTGTTCCCATCCCAGACGTCCGTCTTCAACGCAGTAATGAGCACTCTTGGATATAATCCTGCCGATACCTCTACGGATATCAACACGCCCACAGGCGTCGGTAATGTGGCGGCGCAAGCTATTCTGACCTATCGGCACCAAGACGGCTCGAACCAGCTCGGGGATGCATCTGGGTCTTCGGGTCCCTACTCCGACTATACGGGTTACACTCCTACACTTGGAAATCCCGATCATTGGCAGCCCATTGGCACACAGAAATTCCTCACACCCCAGTGGGGACTGGTCAAACCCTTTGCGCTGAGCAGTGCAAATCAGTTCCGTCCCTCAGGGCCTATCCCCTTTTCCTCAACACAGGCTTTTGCCGCTCAGGTAAATGACGCACTGAGTCTTAGTGCTGGTCTCAACGATACCAGTAAAGTCATTGCAGAATATTGGGCAGATGGTCCAAAATCCGTCACTCCTCCAGGACACTGGGACCTGCTTTCTCAGTTTGTCCTGGCTCAATATGTCTCAAAAAAATACAGCCATACCCTGAATAACGACGTCATGTTGTTCTTCGCGCTCACGAACGCGATTTTTGATGCGAGTATTGCCTGTTGGGAGTGCAAACGCTATTATGACTCATGTCGGCCGGTCAGTGCCGTACATACACTCTACACGGGAACACAAATTACTGCATGGGGCGGTCCTGGCAAAGGGACGCAGACGTTCGACGGTGGTTTGTGGCAGAGCTACATTAAGACTCCAGCGTTTCCCGAATATGTGTCGGGGCACAGTACGTTCAGTGCGGCAGGCGCGTATATTCTCTCAGGTGCCACGGGAAGTGACACCTTCGGCAATTCTTACACAGCAGCCGCAGGGTCTTCTACCATTGAGCCTGGAATCACTCCGGCGAGCAGTGTGACCCTCTCTTGGCCGACCTACTCCTTTGCGGCGACGCAGGCGGGGATGTCGCGTCGCTACGGGGGCATTCACTTTCAAAAAGCTGACGAAGACGGGCGAGCACTTGGTCAACAAGTTGCAGCCCTGGCTGGGGCGAAGGCCCTTTCATACATCAACGGCCCAGGAAAATAATCAGGGATCGTGAGGAAGGGAGTACCCGTGGAGAACGTGAATGTTCTCCACGAGCACACATGTGGAATGGTTGAGTTCACGAATGTGTATCCGCACATTCTTTGCAGAGAGAAAATGTATAGGTAGTACTCCTTCTCCCATTAAGAAAGGGGAACAGATCATGGGTATGCTTCCGCTCACAGATCGCCTCGTGCAAAGCAGCACGACGCATCCAACAATCGTCGAGCGCAACTCTCAACGCTTATTGCGTGAACAGGTCCATGGCAAAAAGGTGGTGAACGCCATTCTCTTGGTCATCGTGCTGTTACAACTGATCGAGTTGCCAGGCGCGCTCTTGATGAAGAGTGCGGCCTCAATCGGAACAGTAGTTCTCGGCTTGGTTCTCTGCGCTATGGCGCTGGTGTTTAACCAAATGGGAAAAGTCACGATGGTGAGTATCCTGCTCATCACCGTGGTAGACCTCGGGTGTGGCCTCATGCTCCTCACAACACCAATGGGCCTTGGCGTGAGCGATCTTCCAACGTTTGATCTCCTGGTCGTGTCGGAACTCATTGCGGTCTCCCTGCTGCCTCCCATAAGCGTGTTCCCCGTTGCGCTGAGTAACATCGTGTTCATTGCGGCCGACCTTTTGTTCCAACAGCGCACATCTGAACTGCAAATGGTGCTCACATCGAGCATGGGCTTTAATGCCATCGCGCAGCCCATCAGTCTGCAGATCGTAGTGGCGGTAGTTTCCTACATCTGGGTACGTAACGCCCTACGCGCGATGGCACGCGCAGACCGCGCAGAAGAGATCGCCGAATTGCAGCAGCGCGAAGCCGAGCGTCAGCGGCATCTTGATGCAGCGGTGCAGCACCTTTCACAGGTGTTGGTGCAAGCTGCAAATGGGGACCGCACCGTTCGCGCACAGTTGAACCAGGATAATATGCTCTGGCGCGTCGGCAATTCGCTCAACCTCTTGCTCACTCGCTTGATGAGAATAGGGCAGGTAGAGCAAGAAAATAAGCAACTCCGTGCAGAATTGACGCGGGTGACGGAAGCGCGTCACCTGGAGCGAATAAGAGCGCAAGCATATGCCTCTCCACAACAAGCAGGACCCTATGAGAAGAGCAGACGGCAGGAGGCGTAGATAGGCTTCGACGAGGAGCAGTGTATGTATATGCGAGCCACATATATGAAACGTACATTTCTGTAAGAAAAAACAGCACTACAAGAAAGGCAAACGATGGCATTCACCCGTATATCTATGAGCATGCCAGTAGCACTTTTTGTGCTACTGGCAAGTGTGGTACCTATCGCGTGTTTCTATGGTGGGCGCATCATATACAGATACAGGCGGAACGTGACAAAGCTGTACAATTGCATTGGATGTATACCAGCGACGGTGACGAATGTGGAGTTGGAGCCTGAAACGTGGCGCGAGGGCTGGGTGCTGAAAGCTGAATGGGTTGACAAGAAGAGCAAACAGTCCTATATCTTCAGTAGCCCACCGCAAGAACTCCGTCCCAAGCAGCGCATCGGAGACACTGTATTGGTTCTTATTGAATTGAATAATCCACTGCGTTATACCTTAGAACTCTGATTTTCCGTTGCGTCTCACTGCATTCCTAGCACCACATAGGAATATTCATTCATCGTCATAGCAAGCTGGCTGCGTCCTAGTATCTCCTATACTACATTGGCTACATCTATACTGCGAGTTATCTGCGGTCTCTCATATTAACCCAAAAGTTGACATCACTTTTGACATCATATGCATTGCGTAATGATGATTACGAACGCGGTTCATCGCGTGGAAATGTACCACCACAGGCGTATAGGAACGCTTCAGCGAATGCCTGATGCAGACGCCATGAAATTTGCCGTATAATGTCCTCGTATAGGACGGTTTGCTCGTGTAAAACGTGATACAACTGGGAGACAGAGGAGAGCAATTCGTCTCGTACAATATAGTGGCAAAGAGAAAGGATTTCTATAATGGAACTTGGATTGATCGGCCTTGGTCGCATGGGTGCGAACATGGCACACCGCTTACTCAATAATGGTCATACCGTCGTTGGCTCTGCACGCCGTGATAGCACGGTACAAGGTGCATTAAAAGACGGCGCGATTACTAGAGGCACAACATCACTGGAAGAGATGGTGAAACAACTCGCACAGCCTCGCGCAATCTGGTTGATGGTACCAGCAGCGTCTGTTGACGCAACATTAGAGGTACTGATTCCATTGCTTGCGAAGGACGATGTGATTATCGACGGTGGCAACTCATATTATCACGACGATATTCGCCGTGCCAAGACACTTCAAGAGTTTGGCATTCATTATCTCGATGTTGGCACAAGTGGTGGTGTTTGGGGCTTAGAGCGTGGCTACTGTCAGATGATTGGCGGAGAAGATGAAATCGTCAAGCGTCTCGACCCAATCTTCTCTACACTTGCTCCCGGTGTTGGCGCGGTGGAACGTACTCCTGGCCGTGAGAAGATACAAGGAAGCACCGCAGAGCAAGGCTACCTTCACTGTGGACCACATGGTGCAGGCCACTTTGTGAAAATGGTTCACAACGGTATTGAGTATGGTATTATGGCAGCCTATGCAGAGGGGCTTAATATTTTGCATAATGCGAATATCGGTCTCGACAAGCAAACAATTGATGCTGAGACAGCACCAATCAGTAGCCCAGAATACTACCAGTACGAAATGAACCTGCCTGAGATTACCGAGTTGTGGCGGCGTGGTAGTGTTATCGGCTCCTGGTTGCTCGACCTCACAGCTAATGCATTCCTTGAGAGTCCCAAACTCGAAAACTTCAAGGGGCGTGTTGCTGACTCCGGCGAGGGTCGTTGGACGATTGCAGCCGCTATTGATGAAGGTGTGCCAGCTCATGTGTTGACTGCAGCACTCTACGAACGCTTTAGTTCACGTGGTCAGGCCGATTTCGGTAACAGAATTATGTCTGCGATGCGTTTCCAGTTTGGTGGACACGTAGAGACAGACTCAACACACGAAATCGATCAATCACCATCAACAGGTGCTGGCGCGATCTAGCCATTTGTCACTGAAAGATGAGTTGTGAGCCTGAGAAGTATTTGTCAGGCTCACAACTCATCTTTCAGTAACAAAACTTGCTTAAAACGTGTTAATGTGATATAAAAGGTAAACTATAGAATAGTATGAGACACGAAAAACATATGTTGCCTCATCCCCATTATTATGCGAGAGAACAAACACCTATAAAGCCTACATCTTTTTATTGAAAAGATGACCATAGTTTGGAGAGCATTCATACCCCCATGAAAAATTTTTGGCAAACGTTAGAAAAACCCATCTTTATTCTAGCACCAATGGAAGATGTGACCGATACTGTACTGAGACAGGTGATAGCCCGATACGGGAAACCTAGTGTCTTCTTTACTGAATTTACCAATGTGGAAGGGATGTTTTCAAAGGGAGAAAAACATGTTGTCCATAGATTGCAACATACCGAAATAGAGCGACCACTTGTCGCACAAATTTGGGGGTCTCAGCCGGAGAACTTCTGTAAAGCAGCAAGAAAATTAGTGGATATGGGATTCAGTGGGATAGACCTTAATATGGGTTGTCCTGCCCAGGGACCAGTCAATAGAGGTGTCTGCTCAGGTTTAATTAATAATCGGCCACACGCAAAAGAAATCATTGAGGCGACAAAAGAAGGGGCAGCAGGTCTCATACCAGTGAGCGTCAAAACACGCTTAGGTTTTCGGGCAATTGACTTCGAGTGGATACAATTTGTGCTTGAACAGCAACCAGCAGTCTTAACTGTTCATTTGCGTACCGTCTCCGAGATGTCTAAAGTCCCGGCTCACTGGGATAAAATGAAAACGGTGGTCGAGATGAGAGATGCACTCAACAGCGAGACGCTGATTATTGGGAATGGGGATATAAAATCACTCAATGAAGCGAAACAAAAAGTGGCGGAAGCTGGTGCAGACGGAGCAATGGTAGGCAGAGGTATCTTTGAAAATCCTTTCCTCTTTTCAGGTACCCTAATAAGTGATAAAACACCGATAGAGAAAATGCATCTTTTGCTTGACCACATGCATCTTTGGCAGGAGACCTGGGGAACGAGTAAGCACTTTCCTACCTTGCGTAAGTTTTTCAAGGTCTACGCAAATGGTTTCCCAGGAGCGCAGGAACTGCGTATGCAACTTATGGAGACGCAAACCCCCGAAGAAACAGAGGTCATTGTAACAGCCTTTTTACATGCGCTCTCTTCTTGATACGCTCTATATCGAAAGTATATATGCTATGATCGGCCTGTATAAGTGTCTTGTAGGGACCGATTTATCGCGTCCTCGTCGGCAGTCAGTGGCGACGAGGACGCGATAAATCGGTCCCTACAGACAAAACGTTATTGGTCTACAAAAATTTATTTTCTTATTGCAAAGAGGGTGTCATGGATCGCGGTCAACGCTTCATCCAACTCTACAATCAGTTGTCACGCTATTTGCGCGAGCATAGCGACTCTGACAGCAATTTACCTTTCTACCAACTTATTCGAGTTGCTTCAACAACACATAGCACCGTCAGACGCTACCTGGCAGATCTGAAAGAATATGGTGATCTGCGGAACGCGATTGTACATAACCAGACCTACCCTCAGCAAATCATCGCGGAACCAACTGAAGAGACCATGACACATTTCACACGTATCGTTGAAAATGTTACCGCCCCTAAACATCTTGTTCCTACCTTCCAGAAGAATATCCACCTATTTTCTCCACAAGCACCACTTGTAGAAGCTATAGACTATATGAAATTTAAAGAATTTTCGCAAGTGATCGTGCAAGGTAAAGACGGCTTGTCGCTCCTCAGTTTAGAGAGTATTGGATTGTGGTTCGCGGAACAACTCAAGGCCAATATGAGTATCGCAAACGTGTCAATCGCTGATGCTTTAGTTCACGAACGCCTAGATAATGCAGTTTTTATGGCTCGTAATGCGCTTGTAGACGATGCACGAGAAGCATTCAGTGGAATACCAAATCATCCACGCCTAATGGCTATTATTATTACCAATACGGGCAAACGTGTCGAACAGCCACTTGGTATTATTACCCCCTGGGACCTTTTAAAGGACGTTGAGACAGACTAAAAAGAAACTATTCGCTCTTCCTACACACAAGAAAACCTCGACGCAATACGTCGAGGTTTTCTTGTGTGTAACGCTATCCCTATTTTTATGTGGTCATGTTCCGATACTTCTTTATGGGGGAGATGAGAAGAGGTTGAGGCGAAGTTCAAGGAAAGGAGGAGAGAAGAGACTATTCGTGTCTCTTTGACGTAAGAAACGCTTGTCTAGCAGCTCAGACTGACTACACAGGTACAAGAAAAAATATTGGAGGCATTTTTGATGATGATTCGTCGTATACACTCATTACGGTTCCTTATGATTACTCTCTTTACGATGGCACTCATGATCATGGCAAGTTCTGCCGCTTTTGCAGACTCAAGCCCTGGTTCGACAGTTGTTAATGGCGCAGGCAGTGTGACCGAAGCAGTTACAGCACCAACTATTCCTCCCGTTACGTTGAACGGTGTTGACCAAACAGTAAACTATACCTTACCAACAACGGTTGTTGATGCGACAGGGACAGGAAATGGATGGAATTTAACCATTACCTCTACGACCTTCTCAACTGGTGGTGGTAGTCCCCACACGTTGGCAACAGATGCATCAAAGATCACGGGAGTAACATCTTCTTGCGTCACACCAGAGACTGGAACGATTACCTGTACCAATCCAACCAATGCAATCAGCTATCCACTTTCAGTACCAGCAGGTGCGACCGCGCCAACGGCGGCAAAATTCTTTAACGCTGCGGCTGACTCTGGAATGGGTAAGTTCACCATTACACCCACGATTGCGATTACCATTCCTGCTAATACATATGCATCGGCCTCCGGCTACAGTAGCACGCTCACAGTTGCTGTTGTAAGCGGACCGTAACACATCGCTTTTCATCATGTTTATGCTAGTAGAGAGAAGGGGATAACGTTATTCCCTTCTCTCTATCACAGTAAAATTATTGTTATCTTCGATTATATGAAAGATTAGGAAAAATGTACGGTATATTTTTTTCTGCATGTTCCCGAACATTTTCACGTATAGGATTGGGCGTGACCCTACTTACAATCGCTCTTCTTTCTGGAATTGCCTACGCGGTACCTACCGTTTACGCAGATGGTGGGGGGACAAGTTTTAGTGTGCATCCTTCGCGCTATGATCCATCGAACATCGCTACCAAGTCGTATTTTATTCTTGACAGCAAGCCAAATACGACGGTAGAAAATGGTATTAGTATTACAAATACTGGTGCATCAACAGGAACAGTGACATTATATGCTGTCGATGCAACGACAGGTCAAAATAGTGGGCTTGTCTACAATACAAAAGATGCTCCACGCCATGATGTAGGTTCCTGGTTACACCTATCACAACAACAACTTATCCTCGCACCAGGGCAAAACGAGACGGTTACATTTCAAATTAGTGTTCCCAAAGGTGCGCGCCCTGGTCAGCATATAGGTGGTATCGTTGCAGAAAGCATCACGCAAGCCAGTACTCAACAAAACAATACCTTTCATGTGAACGTACAAAGTCTTTCAATTGTAGCGGTTCAACTCAATGTCGCAGGTCCACAGATGGATCGACTTGAGATGAGTGGGATACAAACTGGCGGTGCGAATGGAAATCAAAACTTACTCATTCATTTGAGCAATACAGGAACAACATTGCTTAAACCATATGGCACTATACAAGTTGTTGATGCTCAGGGAAATACACGTCAGAAACTTACTATGAAGATGGACACCTTTTTACCTGATACAACGATTAGCTATCCTGTCTACATACAAAATCGTCCGTTAGAAGCTGGAAACTATACGGTCGAATTGCGGCTCACCTATGGCAAGAAGCATACGTTGAATACAAAGCAGGTGTTGACAGTGACACAGCAGCAAGTTTCACAAGTCTTTAAGTCGCAGGGACCTTTGCAATTTGCGAGCACCTTCTCTGGTTGGCAAGGTGCATTAGTAGGGCTATTGCTTGTGCTGGCGGCTGGAAGCGTGCTTTTTGTAAGTTATACCTTCTGTCGTAAGCTTGTCATTACACTTGCGAAAAAGAGGTAAAACACACAGTACAACGAGCAATGAAAATGGTACGTACCATTTTCATTGCTCGTTGTACTGTGTGTTTAGCTATAGTTCATGAAAATCCAATTTGGGGGATGAAATAGGGACGTGTGTAAAAAAGGGAGGCGAGGAATTAGGTAAGTAAACAACGCTGTGGACGCTCGTTTACCTAGACCAGTATCTCACTAATATCTCCCACGATCTTCTGAATCTCGCGTAGACGATGCTCCGCTAACTCAACATTTTCTAAGGCTTGTGCGAGGATACGAGCTTCGAGTGATGGATATGTTTCTGCTATTTCTGGATCAATAGCTCCACCAATCAGTTCCAGGGCGCGCTCTAACTTATTTTCCACTGTTACTGCTGACATGTTTGTGATACCCCTCAATACTTTAGGAACCTTCTGTCAATTGCGAAAACACGATCTATGTAAATGGTATTCCACCAGAAAATGACGCGCTCCTTATAGCCTTCTATTGCTTTTACGTTTGTTGATGAAGTTTTGTTACAACAAAAGACGCTCATTTTCTCAGGGTCGTGTATGACTCAGTTTATCCCTACGTCTATAATACACTAGATGCCTAAAAACTCCAAAACGGGGACACCAACATTCCTATTCCCTTAAGTTATAGAAACGCAAAGTACTAGTTTTTCTATAGTTGCACACTTTCTAGCTCTTTTACCATTTGTTATCCTTTGTGTAAAAACTCATTAATCTCAGCAATGATAGAAAAAAGGAACATAAAAAATCGCTTAGAAGATATATTGTAGCGTTTTTATTTATTGACTTTGCCTAAAAATGCATGGTAAGGTTAATAAAGCATATGCGTGTTAGTTAGTAAGTGAGTACAAGTACAATAACGCATAGAGTTGTTATTCCTTAAACACAAGATACTACTTGTGCTTCTCGGATACAACATGTTTGCAGACAGAATAAGGAAGGAACATATCATGGCAGAGTATGCATCACATCACGCATCAGTGGCAGTAAATGCTCCTGTTCATCAGGTTTATTCACTGTTTACACACTTCAATGATTTTCCTAAGTTTATGAGCTTTGTAAAAGAGGTAACATATACCGATAATCAGAATAGCCATTGGGTTGCCGATGTTGTTGGTCGTCAGGAATGGGACGCAGTCAATGAGAATTGGATTCCAGATCAGCAGATCGGCTGGCGTTCAACCAACGGTGTTGAGAACTTTGGTAAAGTAACCTTCCAGCCAATCAACTCAGATCAGACAAAGGTTGATGTCTATATCAACTATAATCCGCCAGCCGGAGTGCTTGGTGACATTGGCGAGAACCTTGGTGTTGGTGGCCGCTTTGAAAAGGCACTACAAAATGACTTGGAGCATTTTGGTCGCATGGTTGACGAGGCTCCTGCTGGTGCGCTAGACCCGAATTCGTCGAACTACCTGTTTCATGGTGACAGTGCTGCTGCAAAAGGCACCACGACAGGCCGCCAGAACGAGACAATGTACAACGATGCCAACGCCAGCCAGAGCACTGGTGCAACAACAGATCGCCCAATGCTAGATAGCGATATCACAGGTACAACAAATCAGAATTTGGCATCAAACGCGACCGACATTCCAACCATCGGTGGGCAAGCAGGTCCTGCTTCGGACATCTCTAATCGAGATCTTCCAGGATACTAAGTTCTTCCTATACTTAGGTATATAAGCGCAATCTGGCACGGCGGCTCAATCGCTGTGCCAGACTGTGTTTTATAGAATATATACAATTACCCATTAGTGGCCTTACAAATATCTTTATATATATCATCCATAGAATAGTAAAAATGAGGGAACCCGTGTGATAAACGATCAGGAAAGCACTGAAAATCAAGACAGCGTTTTAGAACTAACCGATATTCTTGATAAAGACATTGAATTTATTGTAGAGATGCGTATGGTCGCTGAACGTAAGGTTAGCCGCCATCAGCGCGCCATTGAGAAAGTTACGAACAGTATAGGACGCCCTTTGGCACTTTACTTGATCCTCCTTCTGGTTTTCCTATGGGTTGCCTTGAGTGAATTTCATCGTTATCTCGGCTTACCATCCCTTGATCCACCACCTTTTAGTTGGCTTCAGGACACTGTCAGTGTAAGCGCGTTGCTAGTAACAACAGCAGTCCTTATCACGCAAAATCGACAGGCGAAAATGACAGAGCAACGCCGTCATCTTGATCTGCAAATTACGCTCCTTACAGAACGGAAAGTAAGTAAAGTTATTGAGATGCTTGAGGACTTACGAAAAGATATTCCAAGCATAGGAGAGCGTTATGATGCTGAAGCAAAGGCGATGGAAGAGCCTGTTGATCCTCATACAGCACTTACGAGCTTGAACAAAACGTTACAAAGTGCGGCAAAAGAATACCGCATCGAAGTAGATTAGAAACACCTTAGAACTGCTTTACTTCCCCTACGGAATTGGAATATAACATTGACTTTCACGAATTTGCATGGTAAGCTTCAAGTGTTCTCCAAGAGATGGAGTGCAATCCAGGGAAACAAAAAGACCTTGGCACTTGGCTTTCGCCTTGCACGGTAATCCGAAAGGAGTCACAATATGTGGTCAATGAAGAAACCAGTTCGCTTACTCGGAGTAGTATTTCAGATTGACCAGGAGTGCCCGTAGATGCGGGCGCGATAACCCTGTATACGTCTAACTACATTCGATGTTGACACTGCATCAAAAAAAAGTCCATGCTCTGGACATTGCAACGTCTTAAAGCGACATTCGCTCCGAATTGTTAGAAGCATACAGTGGACTCGACTGAACACTATCAATACTTTCTGATCCACTTTGATTAGGACACGATATGTGAACAGGAGAAGTGAGAAGATGAATGAAACGAGGGCCAGGTGAACACCTGGCCCTCACCACATTTTAGGTACAAAAAGAAACAGGTACGCACTACCTACTTAGATAGTGCGTACCTGTTTCTTTTTGTATCTTTTGGAAACCTTGACAACGTGCTATTCATAGGATATTCTATAGGCAATGAGATGATAATAATTCTCATTATTAGGGTATACTAATATGATAAAAGAAGCACTAAACACAAACGCGCAAGCAGTACTGGATGTTGTATGTTCAGTACAAACACATCCGACTGCTCTGGAGATATATGAGAGAGTAAAACAGGTACGTCCTCGTATGGGGTTAGCGAGTGTATATCGCATTTTGGGACATCTTGTTGAGCAAGGCTATATCAAAGAACTGAGTCAAGGGGATGAAAGTTCGCGTTACGATGGACGAACAACACGGCACGATCATGGAATATGTACAGTCTGTGGCGCACTACTTGATCTTCCTGTTGAAGTCACATTGTCGCAGCAGGTTTTACAGAATGCTGCACAAACGGCAGGCTTTGAGTTAGACACACACGAGGTACGTATCTATGGACGTTGTGCAACATGTCAACAGAGCAAGACGTGTTAAGCAATAAGCGAGAACTAAGGAGTAGCACTGTGACGTTTATAAGGAGTTTGGGCGTATGTCGTTAGAACAACAGCCAAAAGCGGATCAGCCAAGTAGTGTAGAAAATCATGCTATTGAGCAAGCGGATCATAAAACTGGCGAACAAAAAGAACTAGAGGAGACTCCAAGTAGTACAAAAGAGCAACTCGCTGAAATCTTCAAAGGGTTGAGATCAGGAGACAATAGCGATGCTACTGCACATAACTTTCTTCTCCGTGTCGTGCAACCCGGTCTAGCAGGATTGATGGATGGCTCGGTTTCAACACTAGCTCCAATTTTCGCGACAGCATTTGTGACACATGTAGCCTTATCTACATTTTTGGTGGGTATGGCATCAGCAACAGGTGCAGGCATTAGTATGGCATTCTCGGAGGGCCTGTCGGATGATGGACAGCTAACAGGGCGTGGTAGTCCTATTATTCGCGGCGGTATTACAGGTCTCATGACCTTCTTTGGTGGAGCATTACACACATTGCCCTTCCTTATTCCAGACGTGCATGTTGCGCTCTATGTAGCATATGTTGTCGTTGCCTTTGAACTCGTCATCATTTCAGCAATTCGTCACCGTTACTTTGGTACAAGTTGGTGGTTATCAATCGTGCAAGTTGTCGGGAGCGGTGTCCTTGTGTTTGCGGCAGCACTCATCTTCGGTAGTGCATAAACAAAGTATATACAGTAAAACAGGGCATGACCTCGGTCGTGCCCTGTTGCCGTGTATTTTACTCTCCTAATGAGAGCACTGCCATAAATGCTTCTTGGGGTATCTCCACGTTGCCTACTATCTTCATACGCTTCTTACCTTCTTTTTGCTTTTCTAGCAATTTACGTTTGCGTGAGATATCTCCACCATAACATTTAGCAAGCACGTCTTTACGCATAGCTCTGACGGTTTCTCGTGCGATAATTTTGGAGCCAATTGCGGCTTGAATTGGCACCTCAAAAAGTTGGCGTGGAATGAGGCCACGTAACTTCTCTACAAGCGCACGGCCTTGATGATATGCCTTCTCACGGTGAATAATCAGCGAGAGCGCATCAACGGGATGTCCATTGACGAGAATATCGAGCTTTACAAGGTCAGCCACATCATAACTGCCGAAGGTGTAATCCAGTGAGGCATAACCCTGTGTGCGCGATTTGAGTTGGTCATAAAAGTCGATGATTACTTCGGCAAGCGGCATGGTATAGGTTAAGAGAACACGGGTAGCCTCTATATATTTCACTTCCTTGAAGATACCACGACGCGTAATCACTAGGTCCATGATAGTGCCGATATAGCTCGAAGGTGCAAAAACCGATATTTCCATCATCGGCTCCTCGATATCTTCAATTTCATTTGGAGGCGGCATCTCCGAGGGATTATCGACTTCGACGGTCTCGCCATTGGTTTTCAGCACGTGATATTCGACACTAGGTGCGGTTGCAAGAATATCCAAGTTGTACTCACGCTCTATACGCTCCTGAATGATTTCCATGTGAAGAAGTCCCAGGAAGCCGCAACGGAAACCAAAACCGAGGGCATTCGAGGTCTCCGGCTCATAAAAGAGTGCCGCGTCATTGAGTAGCAAGCGGTCTAGTGCTTCACGTAAAAGTGGGTATTCGCTGCCCTCTACCGGATATATGCCTGCAAACACCATTGGTTTGGCAGGTTTATATCCTGGCAACATCTCAACCTCGCCTAAAGCACTGGGAACTGTTACTGTGTCACCGACGCGACAATCTTTCACGTTCTTGAAACCTGTCGCGATGTAGCCAACCTCGCCCGTTGTGAGTTCTCCGACGGAGGTAAGACGCGGATGAAAGTAGCCAGCTTCAAGGATATCGGTTGTGCTTCCAACGGCCATCATTGAGACGCGTTCATTTGTACGTAGCTGTCCATCCACGACACGTAAGTAGGCAATCACACCCTTGTAGGCGTCATAGTGTGAGTCGAATACGAGTGCGCGTAGTGGCTTATTTGGATCGCCTTTAGGTGGTGCGATCTGGTTGATGACCGCCTCAAGAATGTCTTGTGTGCCAATACCTTCCTTTGCCGAGGCGAGAATACACTCGTCTCCAGGTATACCGATGACATCCTCGACCTCTTTCTTCACCTTCTCAGGATCGGCACTAGGCAGGTCAATTTTATTGATCACAGGAATTATGGTGAGGTCAGATTCTAGCGCGAGATAGAGGTTTGCAAGCGTTTGGGCTTCGATGCCTTGAGTCGCATCAATAACCAATAATGCCCCTTCACATGCGACCAGGCTACGCGAGACCTCGTAGGTAAAATCAACGTGACCAGGAGTATCAATCAGGTTCAGTTCGTATTCTTCACCATTTAAAGCGGTATAGCGCATACGGACAGCCTGGGCCTTAATGGTAATACCTTTTTCACGCTCTAAATCCATTTGGTCGAGCGTCTGTTCCATCATGTCGCGCTTGGAAACAGTACCTGTAAACTCTAAAAGGCGGTCGGCAAGCGTTGACTTGCCATGATCAATATGGGCGACAATACAGAAGTTCCTAATATGTGCTTGATCTGTCATTCAATAATGCCTCCACACAACACCTCATCACCATCCGCGCCGCCATAAAAAACGGCTGCTTGTCCAGGGGTGATAGCTCGTTGTGGATTTCTTAATGTTACCTGTACGCGATTATCTTCTATAGGAGTAACCAACGCAGGTTGCTCAGTGGCTTTGTATCGCACACGTACCAATGCGTCAAATGGTGCGATTGGTGTCTCACCACTCAGGTAGTGCATGTTGCCAACGACAAACGCTTGCTTCTCTAATGCGACTGCCGGGCCAACAATGATAGCGTTTTGTTCGGCGTCGATCTTGAGCACATGCAACGGTTCAGGAGAAGTAATACCCAATCCTTTACGTTGTCCAATGGTGTAGTATGCAAGACCGCGATGTCGTCCCAATGTCTTGCCCACCTGATCGTAGATTGGACCAGGCTTTGGTAGCGTAATAAGTGGCCTCGTGCTTGTCGCCACACCTGCTCCAACCAGTTCCGGTTCGTAGTCACCATTCTGTGCTGCATAGCGATCAATAAAGCCGCGATAATCGTTTTGTGCGACAAAGCATATTTCCTGGCTCTCAGCCTTTGTCGCAACGGTCATGCCACGCTCGGCAGCCATTGCTCGCACCTGCGGTTTAGTATAGCCCCCCAAGGGGAAACAGGCATGGGCGAGTTGATGCTGATTAAGCACATGCAACACGTAAGACTGATCTTTTTCAGGATCAACCGCGCGGCGGAGACGACGCTTACCTGTCATGGGATGATCATCTACTTGCACATAATGACCTGTTGCAAGATAATCAGCATCCAGTGCTAACGCTCGGTTGAGCAACACAGTAAAGCGGATATGACGGTTGCATGTCAGACATGGGTTTGGTGTACGACCAGCGACATAATCTTCATAAAAGGAGTCAACTATTTTATGTTTGAACTCTTCTTCAACATTGACGAGATAAAACGGGATATCAAGCATACGAGCGACACGACGTGCATCATCGACTGCTTCGAGTGAGCAACATTTGTTTTGCGCGACACGCTCAACACCATCATCTTCCGCCTCAATAGCTCCCGGTTCTGACCAGAGGCGCAACATAATACCAATTACTTCGTGACCTTGCTCTTTTAAAAGTGCAGCAGCGACTGAGCTATCGACGCCGCCGCTCATTGCGACGACTATTCGTGCCATGATGTTTTCCCTATTTCGTGTTGAGAATATCTATGCATTCATTGAATAAAAGGAGATACAAGTGTAATTATCTTCGTTCTGTCTTTATAGTAGCAAAAAAATGGACTAGCCACAACGGGACTAGCCTTCTTGCTGTAGTGTCGTTTTGTGCTATTGGCAGTACAGATAATGCCCTTCCTTGCACTGCTTACATTAGCATAGCGAGGTGCTCTTTGTCAAATTTTGTTATGACCACTCGACGAGGCTATATGTTTCATGTATAATGGCTGCGATACTATTTTTTGCCGATATATGATGTGTAGATGTGTAGGGACCGATGATGCTGTTTGATGAAAGAATGCGGATACACCCGTGGTAGGGACCGATTGATCGCGTCCTCGTGGCAATCCACAGCCAAGAAGGACGCGATCAATCGGTCCCTACGGAGATCCGTACCCATTTGTGAAACAGGATCATCGCGTCCTTCCTAACACACGATCAGGTACGAGGACGCGATCAATCGGTCCCTACCAAACAGTAAATTTGTATTATTTTAGTCGTGTAATATACTTAGTTATAGAGCAGACAAAGGACTTAGAAACGCTCGAAAAAGCCAGAACGTTTTCCTGAGCTGTCGGGCAGGGAGTGATGTATGCCAAAGAAAGCAACGTCTGCACGAAGCGGTGTGCAACGTACCAAACCAAAGACACAAAAGAGTTTTGAACTTGTTCGGCCTGTATCCGAGACTCAAGAACGGGAGGACGAAGAGATCACCACAACAGAGGAGCCTACTGCCGTTGAGTCGGTAGGCATAGTGCCGTCTACCGCCGTAGAAGCACCTACAGAACTTGCCGCTTTACCAACTGTTCCTAAGAAGAAAGTTAGGTCTAGCAGTGTAGCAACCGAGATTGCTCCTGTTGAAACGGTTACTCCCAAAGCACCTGCCACTGTAGAGGAGGTACCTGTTGCAGCAGCAAAGGGAAGCGCGTCAGCGCGCTTGGCCGCTCGTAAGAACACCCAACGGTCACAACGGAATGCAGCATCGCTTATCACAGCAGAACATTATTCATATGTACGACGAGACCTTGCCTTTATTGCCATTCTCGCCGCAATCATGTTTATCGCTATCATTGTCCTCTACTTTGTTCCTGGAATTGGTGCATAACAGAAACGCCCGTTCTTTATTACATCACTGGAAAAGTAAGAAGCACTGACCATATATGGGCAGTGCTTCTTGATGTTTTGGTTCTATGTAACATAGACATAGAGAGTGTTTCCTTGCTAATAAAACAGGTGTTGCCCTGCTCAGTGTACCAAGGGGCTAGTGCCTAAACCAGTGGGAACGCCGTGACGGTGGACGGACGGAATGGTAACGCCCAACACGCGTTGCATCGCCATAGTGTGGCAACAGTCGCCCCAATCGTGGAAGAAACGGCAAGTACAGGTCCACTCGCCATCATCAAAATTTGTTGTATGGACATCGTTCTCACCTTGAAATTTTGCCTCAAAGTGAGTAAATTGTATGCGCTCTGGTTCCTCTGCGTATCGTTTAGCTTTTGCGATTTTGCTGATCATACTTGAGTTCATAGCTATCTCCTTGAAAATCTAGCAACCACTCCGCGTCCACATTGCATTCTATGCTCTTTACGCTTTCGTGGCGTAACTTACAACCTCTATGCACAATTGCACATCTGTAAGCATCCATAGTATCGCACTATACTGAAGTACTGTCTCCCAACCTGTTTACTTATGTTCCAGACGGTTGGTAGGAACGCATATCCTCCTTTCGTAAATACTTCTCTAATCGACCTCTACCAGATGGTAGAGTAGTGGCCCAAGGAAGGAAGAATAATCAATGAGCCCGAAACCCATGCGCTTATAAAGATGAATAATAGGTTAAGCTGATGAAATAAAAAACACCAGGAACAGTCTGCTCCTAGTGTATGTTTACGTGTCAAAATCAGTCTGTGTCACCCGTAACAATTGCGACGATGAGATATGCATTTTCAATGAAAGTGAACACATACGCATTCCAATTCTCACCCAGCAACTGGCTGGATGTACATAACCTGATGCCCGACAAACCAAAAACCACGATGTTGTGATGTGTAGGCCGCGATGTACGCCCGAATATGCTTGGCTAATGAAGGTCATTATACCATAAAGAGGGTCGAAAGTCTACCCTATTGGATAGGAGATTTCCATACAAACCAAAAATACTAAGAAAAGAATATTCTACTCTTTTCTTAGTATTTTTGGTTTGAGTGTCATAAAATTCTTTACTCGTCAGTCATTGCGATACCAAGAAGTGAAAAATTTCTCATGATAGAGGATAACGTGTATTCGCGTTTTATTCTCTATCATGAGGGAATAATACTAGGAAAACATGACTGCAATTCTTGGTTCGTTCACCAGGTCGATGTACACTTCATCCATCTGATTTGCAACACTCTGCCAACTAAATTGTAGGACAGAGTGACGTGCTTCGGCGCGAAGTCGTGCTTGCATCTCTGGATTACGGAGTATGGCATCAAGCCTTTCTGCAAAGAAACCTGGGCAACGCGGCACAAGGTAGCCGTTTTCATCATTACGGACAACGGTCATTAAGCCTCCTGCACGTGTCGCTACCACAGGTGTCCCACAAGCAAGTGACTCAACTGCTGCAAGACCAAAGCTCTCGTGATACGATGGCACAACTGTTACATCAGCAGCACTATAGAGATATGGTAACGCGTGTTGTGGTTGCGATCCCAAAAACCGCACACGTTGCTCTATACCCAGCTCTGTTGCCAATGTGCGTAGGTTTTGTACATCTTTATCATCTGTGAGTGCTCCGCCAACAATCACTATTTGCGCGTCTTCTTCCATTAGCGAGGCCGCACGGAGGAGAATATCGGGTCCTTTGAATGGATCAAGTCTTCCAGCGAAAAGCAGTACGGGTTGATAGAGGTTTAGACCGAATCGTTCACGTACTTGCTGTCGTTCATGCGGTACAAACAGTTCAAGATCAACACCACAAGGAATAACCTGTATACAACGTGCAGTCGCACCACAATAGCGCATCATTTGTGTGCGTTCGTCTTCCGTCGCGGCGATCACGCAATCTACCGATTGTATCAGGCGTTGCTCCATCTCCAAGCGTTGCTGCAATTCTTGCTCATTAGGGTTGGCAAGCTGCTTTAACCGTGCGAGTGTATGAAACATAGTGACGTGAGGAATGTCCCAGCGACGCGCAAGTTGCATTCCGGCAACACCAGAAAGCCAATAATGTGTGTGAAGGACATCATAATTTCGTGCTTCTGACTCAGCAAACATGATGATTTGTGTTACAAAGGAGGGAAGGTAGGAAAAGAGACTATTTTTATGAACAGGTGTTTGTGGTCCAGCATTGATATGAATGACGCGCACATTTGGCGCGATTTGTACGATTTGTGGCGTGTATGTATTTGTTCTACGGGTAAAGATATCAATAGTATCACCGCGATGGCCTAATTCTGTTGCCAGTGCGCGTATATAAACATTCATGCCTCCAGCATCCTTTGTACGTCCTGGGCTATCGAGTGGGGACGTGTGGACGCTGAGCATGGCAATGGTATGAGACATGTCAGGTATACTCCTCTTCTCGATTGTTAGCGACGTTCAGCACAGATGCGGGGCCAACGGCCAGCACCAACAGATGTATTTTGTCCCAGCATGATATACTCCTTTCTTTCGTTCACTAGAGAGAACATTGTACAAAGGATTTCTATTTCTTGATTGATTATGGTTGAGAGGCACGTGTACGCAGGTCGTTTATGGCCTCAAACATTTCATGTGAGCCAATACCTGTGCCCTGAGAGCTATCCTTTAAGCAGTCAACACGCAATTTGAGTGCTTTGCTGAACTCTTGAGGAGCCACGCCTACATGAGCTGCAAGTTCGTCGAGAGTAGACTGATCTGCGTGCTCAAAGGTGTCGTCTTGCTCATTCCACAATGAAAGAGGAGTAGGAGTGATGGTATCAGGATATTTCGAATCAGCTTGTGGTAGCACAAAATGCGTAGAAAACCAGCGACGACGAGGTGGATAGGCACGCCCAACCAGCCCTATATTGATGATAAGTCCAAGACGACGTATATCTTCTGTATTGAGATGTAAATCCTGGCTATACATGTGCATGACATCATTGATAGTGTCGGCATGAACACTCGTTGCTACACGGAATCCTTTAGCGGGTAGCGTAAGATAACGTCGCGCGATACGCCCCCACATGTAGATTGGCAAATGATCGCTTACCTCATTACACAAAGCGCATGTTGTTTTAGGATCGATCTCTGGAATGCGCGTAAAGGCGAAATTTTCATACATGCCAGACATGTAGACAAGCGCGGTACCTTCGGGAAGGAATTGGAGCAATGCATTGAGCGTTGTCGTTTTGCCAACTCCTGGTTGTGGATCGGTGGGACCTGCTACCGTGAGCGAGGCACCACACTCCAGAAGCAACCATATGAGACCGGCTGTTTCCGCGTCAACACTCCGTAAAGCAATGATTTGCGCCATTGAGAGCGGACGACGAGATTCATAGTGCCAGTAATAGCGTTCATAAGGGTCATGTGGATCAAACATGCGATTGTTCCCTTCCAGATGATGGTTCAAAGAGATATTACAGGGAGACCCTTGTGATCTCCTCATACATGTAGAACACCATGCTAGGAAGACCATAAGAGTCTCCCCTACACATCAGTTTGGACTACTCTAGTTGTTCGCCTTGTTCTTCGGTAGGTGCAGGCTTTTTTAGAATTTCGGGTGTGGGAGCTTTGAGCCAGCCAGGGCTGGGACTCCAGCCAATAGCAACCACTTGTGGAGGATGCTCATTCTCTAACTCAATAAGGCTTACTGAAGCATTATCTATATGCACAGAGCCAGCTTTTACCGCTTCCAACCCTGAATAGTGCGCGACCAATAGCTTGATAACATCGGCATGCGCGACAAACACAGGATATGTGCCGATGTTTTCCTGTGTACGCCAACGCTCAACCGCAGCTACAACACGCTGTTGTACTTGTGGAAAGGTCTCGACACCCTCAGGTGCAATGCTTGGGTTGCGAACATATTCTTTCCAGGCTGGATCATTTTTTGAGACATCTTCGATAACTTGTCCAGCCCAGTTGCCAATTTGGGTATCCATCAAGTCTGGCTCTAGCTGAATAGGAATATCGCGGCCTTTGGCAATGATCTCTGCGGTATCGCGAGCGCGTTCAAGTGGGCTACTGATAATAGCACTAACAGGTAGTACGGTAAGTGCCTCAGCGAGTCGTGCAGCTTGCTGTCGTCCATTCTCATTAAGTGCGACACCAGGTAGTTGGCCGGGAAGACGATGCTCGACATTCCAGGTCGTCTGCCCATGACGTACAATGAGCAAGGTTTGTTTCATATGCGTTTGCGTACTTTCCACCCCATAAAACAAGCGGCGCCAGAGGCGTCTGCGCCAGCGTAAGAAGTGTACACCTACGGTGATGTAGATGAACAGGATTTGCAGCCAACCGCTTATAAGGGTTGTCACCCGGCCTAGCGATGTTCTCACGTAACGCGTTATAGTTCCTCAATGGCGAGTTGTCTGCTTGGCTCACAAACGACTCAAACAGATACTCGCCACGAGTCGATGCTTCTGGAGTCCAGTCTAACCACAATTCGTTGTTCTTTATTGTATCAGTCAGACGCTGTAGACGCAACAGGGCGGGTAGAGGCTACATGCTGAAATAATAGAGTAGCATCAAAATGAATAGCCCTATAAGCACGAGTGTTCCACAGGCAATGAGGGCATCAAGCATATTTGGCTCTTTGTGCCGTGTCATCGAGCGTGGAATGTATGTCACACCAGCACGCAAAGAATGCGAAAAGTCAAAGCGTGGAGTAGGAAACGGTAGTTGTGGTCCTGACAAAAGGGAGACAGAAGACATGTCTTTCTTTGTCTGTAGGACTGAGGCTTGCGTACCGAAAGGTTCGGTTAATGGTGGTGTCACTGGTGTCTGTGGAAATGTAACTGTTTGCAATGCGTAATTGTCGTAATTGTCATACAAAGAAGGTACAAGTGACGTATCAGAATGCTGTCGTTTTGCAATCACCTGTGCGGGCGTTACCTGCGGCAGTGAAAGTCGGGGTAGGCATATTACCGAAGATGTATCCTCGGTAGAAAGTGTTTCGCTGTTTGTATTTGGCTGTAAGTTCTTCATGGATGATCCTCCTCTATCCACACATCAACATATCCATACTTACAGTATATACAAGGGTCCAAAAGTGGAGAGAGACAGGCTTCCAGAACTACTAGTGGTCCGAGAAGCCTGTCTTTCGCTTTAATTTACGCTCTTCGGCGCGATGGCACGACCATATCAGATGGACTGCTGATTGATGCAAGCTGTGAACTGCCACTATTTGCAGTGGGAAGCTTTGGCATCGACTGCTCAATTTGTTGAATAGAGCTGTCACTACAGACGCTTGTAGGCTGGTTGTTCGTGATTAAACAGATCGAAGCGGTCATATAATTAGCTGTTGCCAGAATCGCTTTAGACGGCACACTATCAGTACTTGATAATTGACCAGCAATATCTTTTTGCGAAAGACCTGCAAGGATATCAGGCACATATGCAGGACCATCCATAACATACTGATTACCCACATCTACAAATGGGAAACCAGCCGCCTGGGTATAAGGAGGAGCGTTATACGTATTGATAATTTTTTGCTGATCGGGTGTTGGCGTTTGTAGATTTTTGCCTTGACCATCCTCGACCTCTAGTGGCACAAAGTCAACGTAGGAGCTGGTGTAGGCACTTTGATAGAACGAGAATGTTGCGGTATTTGGGTAAACATCTGAACTAGAAGAGGCAATTTCAGGCAACTTTGTAAACGTTCCAAAACGACTCAGGGCAACAACAATACCCCAACGCTGTCCGGCACAGTAAGGACAATATTCCGCGCCTTCATAGAAAAATTCAGGCTTGCCAGTTGGCCCCATTAGAATCGGTTGTTTTTGTTTGACTGCCTGGAAAGCGTTTTTCACATCGGAAGTTCCTACCTGCGAAAGAAGGGTAGGGCTGACGTGTGTTACTTGTTGTAGTACAGTTGCATCCGTTGTTCCACCCGTTGCAACGTTACCTTGCTGACGCGCCACATAGATAAAAATGCCAATGACAATAGCAATGACGGCAAGAATAGGACCTATGTACCACCAGGGATTGACGCCACGTCGCACCGTTCGACGCACCTTGCGTGTTTTCGCTTGCTGCGTATTTTGACTACTATCACGTTGCAATCTCTGTTGACGTATTTGCTCACGTCGCTGGACTGCCGAACGCTCTTTTGCACTTGCCATATGTTTGATACCTTCTTGATTTCGCTAACAGTTGTAGCATAAAAACTACTCATTGAAACTATCTTTTAAGATTACACGCACTACTATAGCAAATTTTGCTTGACAAAGCTAGAGAGATAGAGTACAATCCCAACGTTAGCATAAATATGCAAACACAAAGCCGCAGTTAAGCCTCGTTCGTCTAGCGGCCTTGGACGCCGCCCTTTCAAGGCGGAGATCACGGGTTCGAATCCCGTACGAGGTACTATTTTTAGAAGAAGCTTGGCATTACTCCTATTTGGTGTGCCGGGCTTCTTTTGTTTTATCTTATAAAGAAAGGTTTGCCATCATGATAAGCGTCGAAGAGGCCCTTGAGCGTATTTTAAGCAATATTACGGCACTAAAGGAAACCTTAGTTCCACTTGCATCCTCACAAGGATTAGTGCTGGCTCAAGACATTATCGCACAGGATGATATCCCCCCGTTCGCAAATTCCGCTATGGATGGCTTTGCACTTCGTAGTCAGGACAGCCACCCTCACAACGACGCACTACCACGTCTACGTGTTACTGGTGGTGTGGCTGCTGGCTATGTTGCCGACCATGACGTTGAGGAGGGAACAGCGATGCGAGTCATGACAGGTGCGCCTATACCACCGGGGGCTGATAGCGTTATTCAGATTGAGTTGACACGTTACGACGGGCCAGAAAGTACTTGGGTAGAAGTTCAACAAGAGGTAGCTCCCAACAATAATGTTCGTCCTGCGGGTGAAGATATGCACAAAGGGCAGCTTGTCATACAGCGCGGAACTGAGATTGGTCCCTGGGAAATTGGTATTCTAGCGACACTAGGTTATGCAACAGTCACAGTAATCCGTCGCCCACGCGTGGCTATCTTAGGAACGGGGGACGAAGTTATTGACATTGACGAACCTTTACGCCCCGGCAAAATTCGCAATAGCAATAGTTATCTGTTAGAGGCGGCGGTGCGACGCGCTGGTGCAGAACCATATCGTCTCGGTGTTGCTCAGGATACGGTAGAGAGCCTACGTGAGAAATTCCGAGAGGCGGCTACCTATGATCTTATCCTAACCTCTGGTGGTGTGTCTGTAGGCGATTTCGATCTAGTGAAAGATATCATGAGCGAGCAAGGAAATATTAACTTCTGGCGCATCAATATGCGTCCTGGGAAACCTGTTGCATTCGGTCACATTGGGGGTGTCCCTCTGCTGGGACTTCCTGGCAACCCTGTTTCAACTGCTGTAACCTTTGAACTCTTTGGGCGTCCCGTGCTACGCAAGATGCAAGGCCAAACGCGATTGCTAAAACCTCAAGTTTCTGTTGTAGTCGAGGATGGCGTAAGTGATTCTGCGATGCGCCGCCACTATGTACGAGCATATGTCGAGTGGCGTAACGATCACTTTGTTGCTCATACGACAGGCAATCAAGGCTCAAATATCATGACCTCACTGTTACAAGCCAACGCGTTTGTGATTGTGCCAGAAGGTGGTGTAACGATCCCACCGGGTGGTATTGCAAAGGCATTGATGCTGGATTGGCCCGAAGTATAAACTACTTACCATACGGGCCTAAGCCGATAGGACACGATAGTGCTATCTGAGTCAAGAATAAGACGATGCAGGTCTGTAACCAGCAGCCTCATGCGTTCAGGACCAAGAATTGCAGACCAATGCTCTTCTAGCTTGGCAAAGATAGTCTCAACGGCTTGAATACAGCTCCAGCCTTTTTCAGTAAGGACTACAAGTTTTCCACGTTTATCTGTCGGGTGCGGTTTGCGTATAACGTACCCATGCTCCTCTAGGAAGTCAATCATCTGACTCGCCGCCTGCTTTGTTACTCCCAAATGTTCTGCTAATTCATTGCCAGTCGCTCCATGCGGCGCAAGCAACTGAAAGGCAAAACCATGTGCAGGTCGAATGTCTCCATATCCAACTTTGGCAAGTTCTGTATGGAGATCATCGACAAGTATACTCCAAGCCGTTGCTAGAAGTGTCACAAGTTCATAAGTATTAGAGGAAGTATCTGTCATACTCTATCTTCCTTCTATATTAAGCGTAAAAGAATGATGTCATTGTACAACTTAATGTAGTCAACCATCTTGACTATTTGGCTGATTTAGTGTACCATAACAATATAGTCAAGTACATTGACTATATTGTTAGAAGGAGCTATTTCCTTTCATACAATATTTTGAGGAGAGAAAATATGGCTGTTGTACGGATGACTGATGCACCGACCTTTACGGTAGATGGTTTTCACTTTGTTGGATTGACTGCACCAAGTCGTGGTGCTACTGAGTTAAGTACATGGCGATTAGAGATCGAGCCGAACGCAAAAAGCGACGCACATTGGCTTGACCATGAAGAGGTTTTTGTGCTGCTTGATGGCAGCATTTCTGTATCTGTAGGCGGCGAAAGCATAAAGCTCAACGCAGGAGACGCTCTCAGCATTCCCGCACACACGCTTATTCAACTAACAGGTAGTGGTGAGAGCACAGCTCACGCTGTTGTTTGTATACCAGCAGGAACACATGCAACAATGGCTAATGGACAAGAGGTAGGAGTTCCACCGTGGGCTAAATAGATTTGCTAGCTATAACACAAGTGTGCGCTATCGAGTCCACATTACTACTAGGCTACCTTCGAGATGAGAGTTTAAAGATGAGGCAGACGATAGCGCAATTGATCACGTGACATACCCAGTAAGGCGGCAGCCTGCACTTGGTTACCACCACAACGTTCAAGAGCCTCGCGGATAAGTGTTCGCTCGATATCACCAAGTAATGCACGTAAATTTATTCCTTCAGGTGGTAGATGCATTTGTTTGCGTAGTTCTTGAAGTTGTTGCTTAGCACCTGCCCTTGGAAAGCGGATGTGTTCGGGCAGGTCTGCTAGAGAAATCTCGTTTCCATCACAAAGAATACTACCTCTCTGAAGAACACTGAAAAGTTCGCGCACATTACCAGGCCAGTCATAGCGGATCAACACATCCAACGCGCTCTTATCTATCCTCAATGGTTGCTCACGAGTAGAAAGAAGCGCATTTTGTTTTTTGAGAAAGTGTTCAATAAGCAGTTCGATATCTTCTGGTCGCTCCCGCAATGGAGGCAAATGAATGGTAAAGACCTGCAAGCGATAGAAAAGATCGTCGCGAAAGCTTCTTTGTGCTACAGCAGATTTTAAATCGACGTTTGTAGCGGAGACAACACGCAAGTTTACATGCAACTCTTTTGTGCCACCGATTCGCCGAAAGCTCTTGGTTTCGAGAAAGCGCAGGAGTTTTGCTTGCAACGAGAGGGGCATAGCACCTATTTCGTCCAGGAATAGGGTTCCACCATCTGCACGTAAGAAGTATCCCTCGCGTGATACCTTCGCATCGGTGTACGCTCCTGCTTCGACACCAAATAGTTCTGTTTCAAGCAAGGTTTCGGGGATGGCAGCACAATTGATTGGTACCAACGAATACGTCGAGCGGCGGCTCAAAAGATGGATAGCACGCGCAACCACATCTTTTCCAGTTCCGCTTTCACCTTGTAATAGCACAGTGGTATCTGGATGTAGTGCTACTTGTTGTATCGTAGCTATCACACTACGCATACTAGTACTGTTGCCTATGAGTAGTTGCTCAATGGTTATGTCATCGTCTGATGACGAACGAAATAGTGACGCTCCACGCCCCTTCACACATACCTCCTCTAACTACACAGACACTTACCGAGCAACGTATTTTGAAAACCTTAGTGACTACCACCTGCTGATGCATACATGTTACTATTGCTGAAACCATTTGCTCGCGGTGATTGGAAAGATTGAGAAGGTGCTCGCCAGCCTTGACCGTGTACAAATGTAGCACCGTTACCACCATTACCCCATTGAGACTGTGTTTCAGCAATGGATGAGGGTTGAGGCACTTCATCTGATACAAGTACACTACCCCACGGGGATTGAGTCATAGCTGCATAGCCGGGGAGAGCAAGCCCGTTACTTAAACCAGATTGTACCAGATTCCGCGAAGCTGGAGACATTTCTTGTAATTCATTGATCGGCGGAGCTTCCACGGATACAATCTGTTCAGCCATCAAGTGTCCCACGACTCGACATACATCCTCAGGACGCATATTCAACGCATTACATACATCTTGTAGCGACGTATGCCCATCGACTCGCGTTAATACCCGCCATTGTTCTTGCGTCACGCATAACTGTTGTTCTGGCAGCATGGAAAGATCAGCCGGTACAAGCACCATAGTAGGTTGTAAAAACGACGTATCTATCCGTCTAGTAGGTGGAGGCGTCATCGTTGGAATACTCAGCATTGGCGCAGGTGTCTGCGGAGGAGGTGGTGGCAGAATAGGACCTGTGTTTATAGCCAGCCCAGTTGCTGGCAGCAATGCGTTTGCCGAAATAACAGTTGGCGGCGTTTGCGAGGAAGATGGCTCAGCATAAAACTGTGATGGGTCATTCAGGGTTGCAGTTTGTGAAACATCCCAGAATGCTGGACTTGTATGAGGTTCCTTCGTAACGTTCACGTGTTTTTGTACAACGTGTTTGGTCGCTGGCACTGCTTGTTGCGCCACATTGAGAGTGGAAAGAGTTGCAAGCAATGTAGAAATTGAAAGCGAAACGAGCAAACGTTCTGCAGGTGGGTCTGAAGCCTCATCGAAATAGAGATCACCAGTAGACCACGATAAAACCACGCGTAGAAGTTCTTCTGTCTTCTTTGAGGCCCAGGCTCGTAACTCCTCACGTTTTACGTAGCCTAAATCCATCAGCGTCAATGCGATACGTGTTTCACTAGGTACGGCACTCCCAATAACGTGCATCGTTTCTTGCAAAGCCTGTGAGGAAATTAATCTATCTTGGAGGAGGCGTTCTCCTAATGTTGCATCGGTTCGGATAGGACCAACACACAATAAACGCCCTTCGCGGCAATACAACTCTACCCATCGAGTATCTTGTTTAATTACTAGCAGCCCCGTTTTTGCGAACGACTCTATGCGTTGTAAGACGCTTACTACGTTCATTTGCTCTACTGTACCTATACGTGACACAATACACCGTCCATCCAAAAATACACAGTGATGCACTGTAAAATGAGTGTTAAATGCATCATTCTGCACGTTTTACTGCTAGCCCAGTTTGAAGTCTGGGTGATTCCTCGCTAACTCCTGATGTTCCATTCCCCCAACTATTTGTATGGAAGCATCAGTATAAAGCAAAAGAGGCACTGCTGCCTCTTTACTTACGGAGAGAGGGGGATTCGAACTCCCGGGGCGTGAACCCAGCTGTTTTCAAGACAGCCGCAATAGACCACTCTGCCATCTCTCCACAGGTAATATACCACAGTCTTTTCAAATTTGGAAGAGGGCACGACAAAAGTGCTATAAGCGTCGTTTACTTACTGTTTGCATCTTGCTGAAAAAAGACCATACAATATACCTGTAGAAGACGATAGAGTTCTCTTTAAAAAGGAATTTACATGCTATCTTCCATTTCTTTTCTCATCAATCCTACCCTCTCCTCTCATATAATGATTGGTGATTTACGTGAAGCGGTAGGCTGGGAACGCCAGGATGAAGACTACCCTTCTGCATTGCAAGGCTACTGGGCAACAGTCGGAGGGTTTGATGCTACAAATAAGCTCGTTGCTTGGTGTGCTATTCTTAGTGACGGAGTACGACATGCCGTGTTACTCGACGTCATTGTTCACCCATCACAGCAAAGACAAGGCGTTGGAAAAGTACTTGTTGCCAAAGCGATAGAGCATATCAAGGCACACAACATCACAATTATTCATGTAGACTTTGAGCCGGAAACGAGAACATTTTATGAGCAAAGTGGCTTTCATACAGGACTTGGTGGCATCTACGAAGACAGTACATATTAGAGAATAGAGAATTTCATGCAACTACTCTGCTCCACGGGGGCGTTCAGTCGTTACCCGGACTATATTAATTATCGTGCGGTTTTAGAGTATGGTCCCCAGCTTGCTGTTGATGGCTTGGAATTAATGTTTTATGCAACATGGTATCCATATATTGAACAAATTGCCAATGACTTACAACAATCGGGTTTACACTTTCCCGTGATGCACGCCGAGAAAAATATTGGTGTTGCGCTAGGAAAACCTACTACTACAGAGCGCGAACAGGGGATACAATGGTTAACCGAAAATTGCCGACTAGGAAGTCTTCTTGGCACAAAAGTATTAATACTTCATCTTTGGGGGTGGCCTGATCTTGACGATCATTTAGAAAATAATCTTGCCTCATTGAGTAGATGCCTTGATATAGCGGAACAACATGGGCAAACACTAGCAATTGAAACAATTCCTTGCCGGCTGCACGACCCACTTAGCAATGTATTTAGTGCGGTAAAGCGAGATAGTCGGAGTCGTGTTGCAATGGACACTGAGTTTCTTGCACAATCAAATCAATTAGATGAAGTTTTCACAACAGAATGGATATGGTCGCCAGACCGCGTACAACACACGCACATCAAAGACTTCGACGGCCACCCATTTACACATGATGGTAGACGCCGCTATCTACATCCTGGTGAAGGTATCATTAACTTCGCACACTTCTTCGAGCAGCTCAAGCAGCACAATTATAACGGATACATTAGTTTAGAGTCTCCAGCAATTGATGGGGCGGGTCGGGTAAACATAGAACATCTCCAAGAAAGCCTACACTTATTAAACAATTTGATACAGCGATAGATGTATATATTTTCTTTTGCTATATTTCATGCATCAATACATGCATATACTGAAACTTCTTTTTCTCATATAACGTAATACCTCTTGATAGCTTGGATAGGCGCAAGGATAGCGATGCCAACGATATTTTTATCTCTAGGGATAGGGGAAACAAAAAAAGAGTATGTCAAAAATTACATTGATAGTAGAAGATGACGCCTCTATAGGCGAAGTGCTTGTCTACGCTATTTCACAGGCAACGCCCTATACAGCGATGTTTGCCATCAATGGTTTTGAGGCATTAGAAATTATCAAAGGTGTTAAACCTGATCTCTTTATTTTAGATTATCAATTACCCAAGATGACCGGTATCGAATTTTATGACCGGCTTCAGGATATGCAAGAGCTAGCACATATACCTACTATCATTATGAGTGCTAATTTGCCGGAGGCGGCAATCAAGCAGCGAAAACTTATAGGCATCAAAAAGCCGTTTGAACTCGATGAGCTTTTGGATACTATCGAAAAATTGATCACGTGAATGCCATCTACTGTATCCTTCCTCCAAAACTACCTTCATGACCATTGCATATTAGATAGAAATACTGTACACTAGGGTGTGTTTGGTACGTGTGTTTTTCGTTACCATGCCCCGTTACAGAACGTCGTAGTGTCTGGTATGTTGAATGGTTACAGTCGTAAAGCAGAACCCTTTAGGTGAGGCCCAAATACGATACTCCGGTGAGATTATTGAGCGTCTCGCATATGGAGTGGTCATTCACGCACGCTGGACCGCACCTAAGCGAGATTTAGGCTACACTGTTTTTGAGCCTGAAGATCAGTTTACGGAATATTACTACACTGATCGCTGGTACAATATTTTCGATATTATATGTTCCGATGGAACGCGCAAAGGCTGGTACTGCAATGTTGCGGAGCCAGCACATATACACGATGAGGTGATAGAGCAGATCGACCTGCTTTTGGATGTGTGGGTAGACCCGCAAGGGAAAGCCCTGATACTGGACGAAGATGAATTTGCGGCTGATACGACGCTTACACAAGCACAACGTATTGGCGCACAACATGGATTGCAAGCACTTTTGCAACTGCTTGCAGCTAGACAAGAAGTGTTTGCGAGTTTAGGAGCTACCTGATACAAACAGAAAAGTGTGCATTGAAAGCACTGTGTGGAGCCACATTACGTCTCCAGAAGGACATATCTTGATGGAAAGAAGGGACGCCAGGCCATTCCAGCATGACGCCGCAATCCACGAAGGCTGGAACATCGTAGAGCTTGAGTCTCACAGGCAATTTCGCCAAACAGTCAATGAGCTAATTAAACATAGCACTAGCGCAACCATCACCACAAGTGATTTGCAGCAACAGTTAGAACATTACAAAAATCGGTACGGTATCCGTTTCACAACACAGCTTGTACGTGCGCTTCAGCAAGAGAACGCACAAGAGCGTCAGGCCGTTGTATCGCTTTTGACACTTCTCAACGATCCAACGACAATTCCCCAGTTACAGTATATGTCGCATAACGAGCGCAACTCACGCTCTATACGGCTCTCAGCATCCCTCGCATTAGCAGGAATGGGCGCGACTCACGAGACAAAAGAAGATGACAGGCGCGTGCGCCTCTATGCTATTAGTTAATAGAAGAGTCATTCCACAATGAGACAGCATCGAGATGTATCATGCTGTCTTTAGCGTGCTTGGAAGTTTTTGATGCTCTGAAAGATTTTTCAGAGCATCTTTCTATTTGTTAGAAGCTATCATAAAACGTTCTAGCAGAACAGGGTCAACAATCCATCCTTCGATGGCATCACACGTCGGCGGAATACCATAGCCGCTCTCTCGTTGTGTATAGGCCCATCCAGCTTGGATGGCACACAATACTGCATCTAATTCGTCCCCCATCGGCTCTTGCACAAGCCTTGTTGCAGTTGTCTCGCTAAGCTCAATACCTATGTTGTATACCGTTCGTAATTCGTCAGAACGAATACCATTCACGATTTGCTGTCGCATGGCCCGTTGCTCTAGCGTTTGCTTTTTGCGTTCGTCACTTTTATAACCAGTTTTGCCAGCCCAACGCTGTGCGACAAGCGCGGGATAACCTTCAAGTGCAATTGTATGAGTTGCGGTTGGATGACAGGGAAGAATACTTACACCTGATTGAAGTAGGCGTGGTGCCCCTTGAAAGAACATTTTGCCCACAGGTACACGATGCAGCATCATTGGGCTACGAGATTTCGCAAGTGCGTCTGTCACGCGCGTATGCTGCTTATCTCCCATGGGTCTGCTTGCTTGATACTGTGTTAGTGTCTCCTCGAAGGCTGTCTTGCCTAATATGGCGCAGTATTGCACATAGCCTTCCCATGTTTGCGGCCAATTCAGATTGTTAATGAGTTTACACGGCTGACCAAAGGGAAAGTCAAAGGCAGCCACCCAAGGGCCATCCTGCTGTAGAAATGTCTCGAAAGCGGCGAATGTCGGGAGCGTTAGTGTCTCTCGTATGAAGAGTGTTGAATTATGTAATTGACCGACAGCACAGGTAATAGGTTTGCGTACATTTGGAGCACTCGTGAAATCGAGTCCAAAGATATGCATAACTATAGTTGTGCCATAACGCTTTTACTGATAGTACGTAAAGTAGCAAAGACGCCTCTGCCATCGGAGGCAACAGCTTCAAAACTGGGGACGCGACGACGATTAAGATAACGGTCAAGTACCTGTGTAGGAAGTGCAGAAGGCATATCACGTTTATTCCACTGCATGACATAAGGGAAAGTGCTCATATCTTTTCCGATACGACGCATATTCATCTCAAGTTCAGAAATACTCTGGACATTCTCTTCAAACTTTTCTGCTTGCGAATCGACAACGAAGACGATACCATCGGCACCATTCAGCACAGCTAAGCGTGTACGCTCATATAGAATTTGACCTGGGACTGTGTAGAGGTGAAAGCGTGTGCGGAACCCATGAACGGTGCCGAGGTCGAGCGGCAAAAAATCAAAAAAGAGCGTGCGTTCCGTCTCGGTCGCAATTGAAAGCATCTCACCACGTGCTGATGGATTGATGCTTTTAAAGACATATTGTAAGTTCGTTGTTTTGCCACAATAGCCAATGCCATAATAGACGATCTTACAATGTATCTCATGACTGGCAATATTGATGAGTGCCATAGATGATAGGTCCCTTTAATCGCGGAAGAGTAGATCGATAGTATCCTCGACTGAGGAGCGAAAATCAACGTTGAGAACAGGTGCTTTTTTGCGTGATGTATCGGTACGCACTCGCTCTAAGATGCGTCCCAGTTCATCCGAAGCCTTCTTAGAAAGCACCTTTACCAAACCTATATGTGTCAATTTATCAAAAATAATAACGAGTAGCCATTGTTCCTCGATCATCGAGGTATAAATGTTCTCTTGCACACCCTGCTGAAAAATATTACGGAAGTCTTTTTCATCGAGCAGTTTCGCGACCTCACGTGAAGACGAGAAGACACCCGCCAGCAGTGCCCCAAGCATGGTTGCATTCCGCCGTGTGTTCGCACCCTGGGTGGTCACTACCTGTCCGCTTTTATCAATCAATAGGGCTGAGGTAGCATTTGTATCATTCATCAACTTTGAAAGTACAGTTGAGATCATGGTAAGTTCTTTATCTGAAACCACAAGGTTCGTCAGTTGCTCCATGAACAAGTCGCCCTCCGTGTGTCCCCGTGTAACGCCTGGACTATAATAATTTTGTTATTCATATATTTGCTCACAGGACATGCTTTTCTATTATGCTATATCAAGAGCCTCAAGAATTTCATTGCGACTCGCTTTCACCAGATGTCGCACGCGACTAAGGTTTGAGGCGTTATCGAGAAGAGTAACCATCAAGGCGAAATCACCAAGGGGATCAACACTTACCAGACCATGCTCATATTCCACCAGGACACCAACAACACTGCCACGCGCGAGTTCTTGTCCCAACGCCTCAGCCGTACCCAAACCCGATGTCATGATGGCTCCCATAGCCTCCATGTTCTCTTTCCCATCGCGCGTCATGCCCTCAATCATAAGACCATCGCGTCCTACCAGGATCGCCTGACGCACACCAGATATTGTCAGGAAGCGACCCAGCGTCTGCTTTAGATCAACCATTGTTTCCTCCACTACCAAAACGTTGCTTGTATGAAGTTATTGTTACTCAGCATTTGGTGGATATACAAGTACAACGTCTATCATTCTAAGCCATAGATGAGACAAGACGCAAACACATGGTACATCTAGGCTAATAGACAAGGTTTCTACTCATCAATATGGTGCTCTTTTATGCAAAGCACCATATATAATTTCTATCTTTATAGAACGTTGTAAGCAAGCATATCTGTGTAGGGATCGGTTTCTCCTCGCGTCTTGGTGACAATCAACCGCCGACACGGACGCGAGAAATCGGTCCCTACCAACAACGTCTCCGCATTCATTCGGGAAACTGCATAATTAAGGCACCTACAAATAACATATCTCTATTATTTTGTCGGTCTGCATAGTCAGTCCTTGTAACAATCCCACGTAATTCAATACTACTATAGCACATCATTTTGACCATAGACAGTGAACTAGTTCACTTAAATTTGATGAAGCACGTTATATTGCGTCTATCTTACCAGAAGAGGAAAAACTCTTTGAGAGAACGAACTTCTTACTGGCCCTAAAGGGTCTAGAGAAAGATACGATGGTGCTTTCATGATTGCACTGCTCCTCCTGGTTGGTTTGTTCCTTTGTGTAGGTGTTGGCCTTCTTATCAATGTCTACTTATATAGACATCACGCATTAAAAACAATCTATGTTAGACCAGTCTCACTCGACGATCAAATATTTTCCCACTATTCCAATATTGATAGTGCGGAAGTTTGGTAATAGCGCGAAAACATCTGTTTAAGTAGATCGCCGTGAGCAGTAATTGCTGCTCACGGCGATCTACTTTTATCCACTACGGACTAAACAGTTAGGTCTATCGCAAGTGGCAGTGAAGTACGCGACCAATCCGTTAAGTCGTCACTGCTACGTGGTCTATATTTATCAAAGACAAGTTGACGTGCGAGCGCATCTTCTTCTGAGTTGGCGACAAGACGTGCCTTTCCATTAAATTGCGTATCCTTTATCTTCACCTGCACATCTGGCAAGCGAAGTGAATTCTGAACCCAATCGCTCTTCTCACGACCACCGGAAAGCAAGTACAATGTCCTCTCGTGCAGAGCAAACCAAATTTCGATAGTGTGCGGCTTACCTGAAACACGTCCTGTCGTTGTCAGGTAGCAGAAGTCTGTGTCCGCGAATGAATGGAGGTCGATTGTCATGGATATGCTCCTTCTTAAAGCATAAGTTTTACCATTATTTGTATCTAATACATAGAGTGTTAGGGTGCAAGCCGCTCGGCGAGATACTTTAAGCTCAAGGGATAGCGGTACTCAATAGCTGAATGCGTGGCATCAAACAGCTCAAAAAAGATATTTTTTACATTGAGCCGTTCCAATGTTTGGCGGAATGCTTCTGCTCCCAGGTCAAGAAAGAACTGATCGCGCTTGCCCGCATCAATGTAGATAGCCTTCATGGTACGTAATGACTCGGCATATAATGGTGCCATACGTACAGGGTCCCATGCCAACCAGCGTTCCCATACCTCCGGCAGTAAAGCACCTGTTACTGTGTTGTAAGGTAGATGTACAGTACCATTAGTATCTGCAGAATAACATGCCGCCATGCACCAATCGTTGAGTAGATGTGCATCGCTCTCTTTAGAGAAGGCTGGACGTGTATGAAAGTCTTGCCAAAAGCGCTCGAACGAACCCGCATAGGAGTCACGTAAGATACGTACCGATTGTCGAAAATCGGGGAGGTAACAAGTCTCGAATAAGGCATCGCCAGCATGAGTAGCAAGTCCACCCCACAGGTCGGGACGTAGCATCGGTGTAATCATAGCACCATAGCCACCGCTCGACTTGCCAGCAATACCACGATGTTCGCGTTGTGGTAGTGTGCGATAGTGAGAGTCAATCCACGGTACAATTTCTTCGTTAAGATAAGTATGATATTTTCCTGTAGCAGGTGAGTCCAGGAATTGGCTTCCACCCAATGAAGTCCAGCAGTCCACCCATACAACGATACATGGAGGCGTTTTTCCATCTGCGAACAGTTCATCGACCAATTCGGGGAAGGTTTTTCTGAAAGGGGTACGGTTGCGCCACATGTCGAGTTGACCTGTTAAACCCTGAATCATGTAGACACTTGGATAGCGACGAGTTACCTCTTCATCGTACTTAGGAGGAACATAGACCCAGAGAGGACGCTCTGTGGGATCGCCAAGTGCATTACCTTTGAGGACATTACTGGGAAAGACATGCTCATCGAAACGCCCTTGTAGCGTTACAGACCAAGGAAGCATTTTCTGTATCCTTTCAAGCTAAAAGACTAACTAAAAGAGGGCCGCCTGTTGTATTGCACCAGGAACGACGACGGTGATACGGTCGCCAGCTTTGACCCAGCCTTCTTGCAAGACACGCGTCATGATACCCGCTTTGTAAATTTTTTTGCCATCTTCTATTGAGGTAACAGCTTTCAACAGTTTTGGGTTAATGCCGTTCAGTTGAATACATGGCTTGCGTACCTCTGTTATTTCAACAATTGCGTCTCCTACAGTCAGGCGTGTGCCTTCTGCAAGGTCCATTACCGCAATGCCCTCGACAGTCATATTTTCACCCATCGACCCAGGGCCAATGGAAATTTTTTCTTGCTCTAACTCACGATATGCATTCGCATCCACGATAAGCACCTGTCGCATATTGCGACGTGTTGGATACTTCTTTGCAAGATAGCGATGGCGCACAAGTTTTCCTGCATGATAGTCGCCTTCAACTCCTAAATCGGCCAATAGATAGATATGTTCTACCACTGGCTTCGGCAGTCCTGGCTCAGGATTACGACATACAGCAACAACTGTACCTTTTTGGTTTGACGAAATATCTTCCATAATTTTTCTTTAAACTATGTAGATACTAGCTTCATTGCCAATTCTAGCGAGGCGTTGGCAATGAAGCTAGTATCTACAACTTATTCCCACTTAAAAGTTCTTATGGCTATAAGAAGCATAATAATAGCCCAAATGGTAAGTACTAGCAGAGGGCCACTTGGAAAGCTACCACTATTTGTCATGGTTGTTTGCAGAGCCTGTGTAAGCGCGGTTGCGGGAAGGAGTTCTGCAAGGGCCGCGAGTGGTCCAGGCAAACGGCTAAGCGGAAGCACTCCACCACCGAGAAAGACAAAGACCAGAAACAATGCATTAGCACCTGCCAATGTTAACTCCGCGCGTAATGCGCCTGCCATTGCTAAACCGAAGGCCGCAAAGGTGATTGTGCCAAGCACGATTGCGAGGAGGGTGAGCAATGGAGAACCTGCAGGTTGCCACCGATAAAAAAGGACAGCAACACCTACAAGTAAAAGGACTTGAATCACTTCAAGTACCAGGATTGAGATAACCTTTGCGATAATCAAGCCGCTACGTGGGAGGGGAGAACTTCCCAGGCGTTTCAGTACACCATAGTAGCGTTCATATGCGGTTGCAATACCAAGATTGACCATCCCAGCCGCCATAATCGCTATCGCCAGAATGCCTGGTAGAAGAAAGTTAATCGCGCTTCCATTGACAGTAGGGCCGATATTGAGTGAGGTAAAAAAGATGAGTAACATCACTGGAACAATTAATGTTACCAGGATATTTTCACCACGTCGCAGCGTAAGTAGCAACTCGTACTGTACCTGTGTCAGGATTTGGCGACCTAGTGGAGCAGCCTTACTATTTCCTGTTTCATAATCTATCTGCTGAGTTTGTATTGCCATAATTTTATTATTCTCTTACTTCTGATCCTGTTAGGCGCAGGAACAGATCTTCCAGCGACCCATGCCCTACCCTCAACTCGGAAAGGGTAATATTGGAGTCGCGTAACCATGTGGTAAGTTCGACGAGCAATGTCGGGACGTTATCGGTCTCAATAAGGTAGCTTCCTGGCCGTACCTCTTCCGCGCTCGTTGCTGATGGCAAGGCTGTTAGTAATGTCTTATCAAGACCAGCGGGCGCAACAAAACGTACAACATTAGCATTCTGTGTCCCAGTCAAGTTCCCTGGTGTGTCGAGCGCGATAAGGCGTCCATGATCAATGATAGCGACACGGTCTGCGAGCCGTTCGGCCTCGTCCATCAGGTGAGTAGTGAGTAACACAGTAGCACCATTGCGCTTGAGGTCACGAATAATTTCCCAGGTGGCAAGTCGTGCTTGTGGGTCCATTCCTGCTGTTGGCTCGTCCATGAAGACAAGTGATGGATTACCAACGAGGGCAACGGCAAGCGCGAGGCGTCGCTTCTGACCACCGGAAAGACGCCGACAACGTGTTTTCGCCGCCGTTGAGAGTCCTACTCGTTCTAGCAATGCATCAACATTTTGCGAATGCTCATAATAGCCTGCAAAAAGACGTAGGACTTCACGTGCGGTAAGTGCTGGATAGAGGCCATCTTGCTGTAACATGACCCCAATATGGGGTTTGAGTGCTTGACCCTCACGAATGGGATCGCGTCCCAGGACCTGAATAGTACCTTTATCGGGTACGCGATAGCCTTCGAGCGTTTCAACTGTTGTTGTTTTTCCAGCCCCATTTGGACCAAGCAACGCGAAGACTTCACCACGCTGAACCGTAAAATTCACATCATCAACGACCCGTGTGGGGCCATAACTTTTACTAAAATGGTCAACGGCGATTGCCTCATTGCCGCGTATATACTTATCGCGCGCGGTCTGGCGAGTCGTCGTTGTCTGCGCGTCAGCAGACATGTTTATGCTCCTTACAAGAGATATATGATATGTACTGTATATACAGTACAGTAGTTAGGCCCTGCTGACAACCCCGAAAACAAGGATATCTCATACCACATCTATTTTCCCTTTTGAAACGTGTTATTACCAGAGGTTACACAAAATATAGTATTCTTTACAAAAAGTAAGGTTTGTTCCCATCCAACAAACTTAAAAGGAGTTTTACAATGTTAGGAAGCATTCTTTGGGGCGTTGTTGTACTTCTCGTAGTCTTTTGGCTACTCGGCCTCGTCTTCCATATCGCAGGTGGTTTAATTCACATTCTATTAGTTATCGCTATAATTGTATTGCTCTACAACCTATTCGTTGGAAGCCGCGCACGACGCACACTCTAAGCCATTCACAATAAAAATGCGGTTCAGCATGTGTAATACATGCTGAACCGCATTTTTATTGTGAATGGCATTTGACGTTGGGTAAATTGGCGTGCTACACTAAATAAAATATGTTTTGAATAACGAAAAAAGTATGTTTTGCCATCCCAATGTGGGGAGGCCCAGCACGCGACCCAGTGTGCTGGGCATTTTTATAAGGAGGAAGCCCCAATCATGTCTCTGGTGCAGAAACCTGACGCTCTCAGCGATAAATTCGTTTCGGAGGGTCTGACGTTTGATGATGTTCTTATTATTCCTGCTGCCTCTTCCGTATTGCCTCGTGATGTCTCTACCCAAACGTGTCTGACACGATCTATCGCGCTCAATGTGCCTATTGTGAGTGCCGCGATGGATACCGTGACGGAAGGACGATTAGCAATCGCTCTGGCTCGTGAAGGCGGTATTGGCATTGTTCACTATAATCTACCAATTGAACAACAAGCCGAAGAAGTCGATAAAGTAAAGCGTTCAGAGTCAGGCATGATTACTGACCCAATTACAATGGAGCCAACCGCCTCGCTTCGTGAAGCCTTAGCTGCAATGGAACGCTTTCACATTTCGGGTATTCCACTTACGGAAGAGGGCAGGCTGGTCGGCATTCTCACGAACCGAGACATCCGTTTCGAGACGAATCTGGACCGCCCAATCTCCGAATTGATGACCCGCGACCACCTTATCACGGTTCCTGTTGGTACGACATTAGAGCAGGCGCGTGATAGTCTGCACCGCTACAAAATCGAGAAATTGCCTGTGGTCGATGAGCACGGTATGCTCAAAGGTCTCATCACCATGAAGGATATTCAGAAAAAGATTCTCTATCCTCATGCAGCAAAAGATGAGTTTGGACGACTGCGCGTCGGTGCAGCAATTGGTGTGGGACCAGATACCGATAGACGTTGTGAAGCTCTACTCGAAGAGGGAGTGGATGTATTAGTTATTGATACCTCGCACGCACACTCACGAATGGTGCTTGAAACCGTTGCACGTGTGAAAGATCGCTTTGGCAAACGGGCACAATTGATTGCTGGAAATGTTGTTACCGCCGAGGCAACCGAGGCACTTATTCAGGCTGGTGTTGATGCGGTAAAGGTTGGTATTGGCGCGGGTGCCATCTGTACAACACGCGTTATTGCAGGTATCGGCATGCCACAAATCACGGCTATCTTCGAGTGCGCTCGTATCGCGCACCAGTATGATATTCCTGTTATTGCCGATGGCGGCATTCAGTACTCTGGCGATATCGCTAAAGCTATTGCGGCAGGCGCGGATACGGTCATGCTGGGAAGTCTGCTTGCTGGCGTTGATGAAAGTCCAGGTGAATTGCTCATCTCGCATGGCGAACGCTACAAGGACTATCGTGGTATGGGGTCAATTGGCGCAATGAAGCAGCGTAGTTATAGTAAGGGCCGCTACTTCCAGAGTGAGACGCGTGATGAGTCGATGCTAATTGCCGAGGGTATCGAGGCGCGTGTACCATACAAAGGTTTGCTTGGTCCTCTCGTCTTCCAACTTGTAGGCGGTCTGCGACAAGCAATGGGTTATACGGGGTCCGCAACGATCAAAGAAATGCAGGAAAAGACGCGCTTCACTCGCATCACCAGTGCAGGTCTACGCGAGAGTCATCCACACGATGTAATCGTTACAAAAGAGGCACCGAATTACGGCTTAGAGCACAGATAGCGTAAAACGTATAAAACGTGGGCATATATCTTGTATGAAGGATATATACCCACGTTTTATACGTTTTAGCTGTTGAGATACGCAAAAAGTTCTTCCCAAGGATAAGGACCAGGACAAAAACTACGCAGTACAGGGTCCATCGAATAGTGGCCCGTAATACCACCCTGTACATCAGCCCAACGACGCGGAATGCTGTGACGTTCACAAAGATGTTTAACAAGCAAAAAACTTGCCTTCTTCTGAATCTCAGTAAGTTCGTCCGAGTTGTCTCTGCTTGGCTTCACATGCTCAATTGAAAGAGTAACGAGGTTGGGGTTGAGCGACTTTGACCACCACTCGTCGTGTCCCTCCGTTACACCACCATTTCCCCAGGCCCCATGTTTCTCGTGAGTACTTTGAATAATCACACCATCACGCCCTATCGTATAGTGTGTTGCTACGTCTGCCTGTTGGAAGTAATAGCCAACCTCTTGTGCGCTGGTAAAGCCTGCGGTGCCATGAATGATAATCCAGCGCGGTGTGTGACCAGAGCGATATGGAAAGTAGTTATTTGAAGGTATCCACAAAGCTCCTGGCTCATCAGGTCCGTCCATCATATTACTCTCCTGATTATACAACCTTAGCTTGCCTACCTCTTACTCCATATACCACGAGCGCAACAACTAATAACAGTGTTCCAACGGCACATACACCATTCCAATGTGCGATACTCCACGCATAAGCACCAAGCAGCGAACCGAGTGAACCACCAATAAAGTACACAACCATGTAAATGGTGTTCAAACGACTTCTGGCCTCCGCGTTCAAGCTAAACACACGCGTCTGATTTGAGATATGCGCTCCTTGTGTCCCAAGATCAAGCAAAATGACACCGATGATAAGTCCCCATAGCATCTGTCCAAACACCCAGAAGACAACAAATGAAAGCAAGGTAGCAGCAATCATAACTCCAGTGATGATGCGCGCATCGACGCGATCCGCGAGTTTGCCAACATAAGAAGCAGCTAACGCGCCTACGACGCCAACGAGTCCAAAGAGACCAGCAACGTCACTTCCATAATGATAAGGTGATGTGCCAAGCAAGAAGGCAAGTGTTACCCAAAAGACGCTAAACGCAGCAAAGACAAGTCCGCCAAAAATGCTTGTTTCACGAACTACTGGCTCAGTACGCACGAGGTCCCATAGCGAACGTAACAGTTGTGGGTAACTCACCCGTGTGCGCCGCTCTTCTTTCGGCAAGAGGATACGCAAGATAACCGTGAGCACCACCATTAAAACCGCTGCAACCCAGTACATTGCACGCCAGCCAAAATGCGCTCCAACAAAACCACTCACAGTACGAGCAAGCAGAATTCCGATCAACAATCCACTCATCACGGTTCCCACAACACGCCCACGTTGTTCAGGATGAGCAAGACTCGCAGCAAATGGTACGATAATTTGTGGCGCAATTGTTGTCGCGCCAATAGCAAAACTGGCAACGGCAAGTAACCCAATAGAGGGTGCGAGTGCTGCTCCAAGTAGCGACAGTGTAACAGCGATTAACGTCAGTGTAAGCAGGTTACGTCGATCAAATGAGTCACCAAGAGGGACTATAAAGAGTAGTCCTGCGGCATATCCTAGTTGTGCAAGTGTCGCAATAAAGCCAACTGCACCCTCAGAAACGGAGAATGCGCGTCCAATATCGGCCAACAATGGTTGGTTATAATAGAGGTTAGCGGCAGTCATCGTACATGCTACCGATAATAGAAATACCATTTTTTGGCTTATTGTAGACGAGATTTGTTCCTCTACCTGTGTAATAGCTTCATGTGGTATAGTTTGTATTTCGTCCTCAGCTTCTTTATATCGCATACTTGCTCCCATTATTATTTTTTATTACATCTACGTAAACACAAATACGCGTCAAAAAGCTTCCAAGCTCTAAAACTTACCTGATGATGGACAAGCTATAGTCAGTGTTCAGCTCCTGTTTTTATGCATTATCTGTACAGCAAAAGAAACACATGATATACTTTTGGGAGAACAATGCTTTAGAAAGAACACCTGTGAAAGCATTCTAAAGAGGAATATAAGATGAAGGTTTTGAAAACGTGGCCTATTTTCCTGCTCACGTTCTCTTTTCGCGCTCGCCTCAGCCTTGTCGTTTTGACCTTCGCAGGGGTCTCGTTCTCTTCTGGCTGGTTTTTCCTTCAACGCATAATGGGACAAGTGTTGTCATTCCCATTATTGTCGCCGCCTGGCTCTTTCGCTTTCGAGGATTGTTCCTCTGCATCGGCGCGACCGCGATTGCCCTCACATGTAGTTATTCGCTTATGCTCCAGACACTCTTCTGGCCGCGTCCTTTTTTATTGCTTGCACTGACGGGGTTGTTAACAGGAGTCCTTGTTGGACTCATTGTCGGCTCTCTTCGTTACAGTGTTGATATGGTAGAGGATGCGCGGCGTCAGACACAATATGCTGAAGAGCAGCAAGCACTTGCACTCGCGCAACGACTGGAAGCCATCCATGAACAAGAACGCTTGCTTTTCGCGATTGAACAACAACGGCAAGTCAACGCGCTGAAAGATCAACTCCTTGCCAACGTGAACCATGAGTTGCGTACCCCTTTAACGGGTATTTATGGCTATCTCGAACTACTGCACCTTGCTTATAAGCGAGAGGACCGCTCTCTTCAGGAAGACTTTCTCTCCAAAGCACTCCTGGGTTGTGAAGAACTCACCACAGTACTCAGTACTATGCTTGATGCCATGAGTGTAAGTACTTATTCGCCACTACCCAAACCAGAAGTCCTTGCTCTTGCTCCACTTGTGCATGACACAATTGCCCTCATTAACCCACAATCGCTTCAAGATGTTGCTATTCATGTTCAAATTAGTGAGCAGGTGCTAGTCTGGGCCGACGAGCAGTTTGTGCGTCAGATTCTCCGCAATTTGCTCTTCAATGCGCTCAAATACGCTCCTCACACCCCACTTCTTATTCATGCGGAATGGAATGAGAAAGAGAAGACAGCACACAAAGAACAGAGTGCTTCTCATGTATGTGTGAGCGTCAAAGATGCTGGCCCCGGGATTCCACCAACAGAGCTGCCCCTACTCTTTCAGAAGTTTGTCCGTCTCAAACGCGACCTCACCGGAAATGTTCGTGGAACGGGGCTAGGACTCTATATCAGTCGGCAGTTGGTTGAAGCAATGCATGGACACATCTGGGCAGAAAGTTCGGGGCAACCAGGGGAAGGGACACGCTTCTGCTTTACGTTGCAAACCTTTGATCCTGCGAACAACCTATCTCCAAGTGTTCCTAATTCCTCGTTGCTTGCCCGATAGACTACTTTACCCTCCATATAGTACACAATTATTCCACAGTGTAACAATGAGGTTATTATAAGGCGTGTTATTACTAGTGAAAATTTTATAACACGGTGAGCGAACAACGAGCATTGCATATGATGGATGGACCCTCCCAGATATGCCGTATCGCTCAACGATTGGAATAGAGGGATTAGATGAAGAAGGATAGACGGCAAGTACGCCGTATCATGCGCGAGAAGTTTGGTTTCGCAGACTTTCGACCGGGGCAAGAGGCGGCGATCAGGTCCGTACTTGATGGACATGATACACTGGCGGTACTTCCAACGGGCCTGGGCAAATCCATGATTTACCAGATGGCAGAGCAGGTATTACATGGACCGACAGTGATTATTTCGCCTCTCATTGCTTTGCAACGGGATCAAGTTGAGTCAATAGAGGAAAGCAACGTAGGCAAAGCGGCACTGGTAAATTCTACAATGCGCGAGTCGAAACGTGAGGAGGTGTTGCAGGACCTGGAAAAAGGGGAACTTAATTATCTCTTTCTTGCACCCGAACAATTCAGCAACGAAGATACACTACAGCAGATAAAGGCAGCACGTCCCACCCTTTTTGTTGTTGATGAGGCACACTGTATCAGCGAATGGGGTCATGATTTTCGGCCCGAATACCTGCGCCTTGGTGCTATTGTGGAAGCGATTGGACGCCCCACCATTCTTGCACTAACAGCGACTGCAGCTCCAACAGTGCGCGAGGAGATTATTGAGCGGCTGGGTATGCGTGAGCCACAGGTCATCGTACAAGGCTTTGACCGCCCCAACATCTGGCTAGGAGTCGAGACATTCCGCGAGGAACACGATAAAAAGAAGGCGTTGATTGAACGGGTCGTTGAAACCGAAAAACCTGGTATTGTATATGCTGCAACACGAAAACATGCGGAAGACATTGCTGAGACACTGCGAATGCGCGAGGTAAAGACAGCCTTTTATCACGCTGGTATGCGTCCACATGAGCGTGAAGAAGTGCAAGAACAGTTCATGACCGATGAGATCGAGGTGATTGTTGCGACGACCGCATTTGGTATGGGAATCGACAAACCCAATGTGCGTTTTGTCTTTCACTATGATATCAGCGACTCAGTAGATTCCTATTATCAAGAGATTGGGCGTGCTGGACGTGATGGCAACGATGCAAAAGCCATCCTGTTTTATCGACCGGAAGACATGCGTATTCATCGCTTCTTTGCTGGCGGTGGACATATAGATGTTGACCAGGTGGAGCAGGTAGCACAGGTCGTGCAAGAAAGTAAAGAACCCGTTGTACTCCGTGAACTGAATGAACGAACACATCTTTCACGTTCAAAGTTAGCGGAAGCATTGAGTCGCCTTGAGGAAGCTGGCGTCGTCAAAACGTTGGGGTCGGGAGAAATTGTCGCAGGCAACGAAGAAATCGCGCTAGATGAAGCGATAGAACAGGTTATCAAGGAACATGAGTCACATCGTCAGTATGACAAGTCGCGTTTAGATATGATGGTTGGGTATGCAGAGGTACAAGATTGTCGCCGTGAATACCTGCTGAACTACTTTGGCGAAGAGATCGACGACCCATGTGGCTTCTGTGACAACTGTGATGCAGGAATTACGGTTGCCGAGGACGAGGAGAACATGCCATTTCCTATCAACACCAAAGTCTCACATATATCATGGGGTGACGGTCTTGTCTTGCGCTACGAGGGAGACAAGATGGTTGTGCTCTTCGAGAGTGTCGGCTATAAAACACTTGCCACCGAAATTGTAGTCGAGAATAACTTGCTCACGCCTGTGTAATAACATGTCATGTAAGTGCCTAATACTATTACACTCTTGTTCAGCTTTAGAAGCTGAACAAGAGTGTAATAGTATTAGGCACTTACATTTATCCTTGTTCAGAAAGAAATTCTAGCACTACTCCGCTCACAAGCGTTGGTTGGGCAAGCATTGGGCGATGACCACTTGTGGGGAGTGAAATGAATACTGCATGTGGCAATGCATCGTGAAGTTCGTAGCCGAGCGATATTGGAACGAGGACATCTCGCTCACCCCAGATGATGAGTATTGGCAATGTTAGGGTCGCTATTTCATCCCGAAAATCGCAGTCCGCTATTTGTGTTGCACTTTGCCAGAAAATGCGTAATCTTGGTCGCAACACATCGCGTATCAAAGCCAGCGGATAACGTCCATTGCCAAGTTGTACAAATGAGCGAGCGGAACGGGCCGCAAGCGCGGGAAATGTCGAGCGAAATGGCATGCCAGCCGCATCAATAAGTGTCAGGCTTCTCACGAGTTCAGGAGCGTGGGCAGCAAGATGGATAGCAATTGTGCCGCCCATTGAATGTCCTACGAGATGGACGGGTGAAAGTTTCAGGTGTCGTAACCAGGCAGCAAGCAATGGAGCCATTTCACGGAGTCGCCATGAGGTATGCGTTCCTCTATCATAAGTGCTACGTCCATAACCAGGAAGGTCAACAACAAATACTTGATAATGTTGTGCTAGATAAGGCAGTATACGTTGCCAGACATGTCCAGAGACGCCAAAACCGTGAACGAGGACAAGAGGACTACCTGTGCCAATAACGCTATAATAAAGATCATGACCATCCAACGATACATGATGTGTACTTGGACGCATGGTCTCTCTGTACTTATTTTTTTTTGCTTGCATACAACCCATTGTACCATATAAAACACATGAGTTTACTCTACGTGGTTCATATTTTCTTGTAGCTATGGTATCATAGGGGCAACATCGGAACCTCTAACTCTATGTACGTACAATCCATTGTAAAATAAAGCAAGTGTGTGACCAACTTATGCCAAAAAGAGCACCAGAGCCACTCGATCCAACATTAGTTATTCAAGCCTACGCGCAAGGCGTCTTTCCTATGGCAGATCAGTGGGGTAGGCTACGATGGTATGCACCCGATCCCCGCGCTATCCTGGAACATAACAATCTGCATGTTTCGCGCTCATTGCGCGCAACTATAAATAAAGGCATGTATGAGATACGTATAGACACGGATTTTGAGCAAGTAATGCGTTACTGTGCGGAACGCAACGAAGGCACATGGATTAACGAGGAGTTCATCAAGACATATACATTTTTGTATCGTGCAGAGATGGCGCATAGTGTGGAGGCATGGCAAGATGGCAAGCTTGTAGGCGGTCTTTATGGTGTTGCGATTGGAGCAGCATTCATGGGTGAAAGTATGTTTTCACGCGCGACCGACGCCTCAAAGGTATGTCTTGTAGCACTGGTCGAACACCTGAAAAAACGCGGATACGTACTACATGATACCCAATTTCTCACATCACACCTCGCCTCAATGGGCGTTACCGAAATTCCACGCAGTATGTATGAGAAACGTCTGAAAGAGGCGTTGCGAATGCGCTGTGCGTGGTCCGACTAATTCGCAGGGACGTTCATTCATTTTACCCTCGTCACGTATATAGGTCAAACAAGAGCAAAATGAATGAAAGCGCTTGCGCTATGCTTCAACCTCATCTTCCTCATATTCATATTCGGCTTCGAGACGTTCCTCATCGGCACGTTTGGTCTGCTTTTCAATTTGACCAAGCCAGCGAAAGAAAAGCGGCGTCATGACGACGAGATCGACCAGACCTGGGATAAGCAGCAAGGCACCACCGATAGCTTGATCCGCGAACGGGGAAAGACCAAGCTGTGCAGGAATCGCATAATACCGATAGATAGTAACACCTGTAAAAACAAGAATAAAGGCAAAAATATCGACGGGCTGTCCATCAAAAAAGGCGTAAACCATTTGTATCGGATAGCTCATAGGGCGTAACTCACGTACCGAGCCAAGCAAAGGCCACCAATTGAGTAAGGAGGCAACAAAGATACTTAAGACCAGGACGTGATAGAGCGTATTACTTTCATTTGCACTGTGTAGTATTTTGGGTACATGCCACAGCAAAAAGAGCAAGTTAAAGAGTACTGATGCGACAAGAGGAAGTGTAAATAGACGTATAATCATACGCACAACGGATAGTTTGACAAGTGGTTGTAGGAGTGCGGCAGGGCTAGCAAACAAAATAAGTGGAGCACATAACGTTGTCAGTAAAACAAGTTGCGCCATATGGACAGAAAAGAGTTGCGTTCTAGCAATGGTATCAATGGGTGTAAGTAGTATTACCGCCATAATCGCAAGAGCGGAGAAAAAAGCGATAACATGACGCCGCTCAACAGCACTCTCTCGCATTGGGTGCTTCCGCGCATACTGTAAACCCAAAACATAGAGAGTTACAATGGTCAGCAAGAATAGAATAACACCTGGATTAAAGGGCCAAGCAAGTGAGAGACCAGCAAACATGAGCATATAACTCCATATAGAGCGAATATAGCAAAAAGCATGAGATTTTTTGTTCTCAACTTAGTATAATGCAGATGTGCAGAGGGTGCAAATAGATATTGACCCCATTTCCTGAAATTTTATGTCTAATAAGAATGTTGTATCTAAATGGATAGTTACAACGTATATACTTAGCAAGTAGACCATTTATTGGTCTTTCGGCTGACCTCGTTCCCGTAATCTGTCTATTATTAAAATAGGGAGCACGAACTTATGCCAGAAAATTTTTTTGCGACTGAAGGCACAGACCTTGAGCGTCTCCTTTCAATGGGTTTCTCCGTTACCGAAGCCGAAAGGCTTGTTCATATGAAGGACAACGTTTCTGACCAGCCCGAATACCGCGAGATCGTCGCTGAAAGCCGTCGTCTCGACTTTGTGCGCTGGCTCATCGAGCACAATCGCATCAGCCGATAACACGCTCAGTGATTGTCACTGACCGTTTGCAAATAAAAGAAAAACAGGGAGATTGTTCTGATCTCCCTGTTTTTCTTTTATTTGCAAGAATGGTATTTGTGTGGGTATGAAGTTGAGGAAGCCGTAAGCCGAATTCTGTACCAGTATCACCTCTCGATGGCACTGGCGGCAATCATCTATCTAGGACGCTGATTGCTCAACGCCTCGTGCAACCAACCCGAAGGTTTACAGACGAGCAGCCTGCAAGCATGTCCTCGCGGACACACTACCCCTTCTATTTGGTCTTGCTCCGAATGGGGTTTACCCAGCCAACCGATTACTCGGCTGCTGGTGAGCTCTTACCTCACCATTTCGCCCTTACCCGACGCCACAATTTATATAGTGTCGGGCGGTATGTTTCTGTGGCACTTTCCTTGAGGTTGCCCTCACTGGCCGTTAACCAGCATTCTGCTCTTTGGAGTTCGGACTTTCCTCGGACGCATACGCCCGTAATTGCCTGTCTTCCTCAAATTCACTCTGTTAGAGTAACATACCCTGGCTACGTCGTCTAGTATTTGCGGTTCAGAGCAAAAAGCGTTACAATAGTCGAAGAAAATATCCTAAAGAAGCAATAAATGCACATGTAAAACTTTTGACACGAAAAGATAAACCAACGCCTAACATTCGGTCCTACAACGAATAGCGAACTATGGGCAAGCTATCAAAATCACTTCAATATGTACGAGCCAGAAGACATAGTAACACTATGACAGACTGCTAGAATGGCGCGAAGCAAATGAAGATATATTCATGTCAGCAAGAGAAGGTGGTAAAAGAATAGCAGGAGTAACAGTTATGCCACTTGCTGAAGATGTAATTAAATCCCTCATAGATGAGAAAATCAGAGAACAAGATATCGAACCTTGGGCAATAAGAAAATGGTCAGATAAAAATCTAACAGCTTACATACCAAGCATATCAATACATCACACAGGAGACAAACAAAAAGACAGAGAGCGAGGGCATTTTATAATCAGAAGTGCTATAAGGTGGGCGATCTCATTAGACAAGCAATACGACATAAAAAAATGGTACGCCATAGCGAACCGGGCATATTACTAAAACAAGCTTTGAGGACTCTATATGTCTAAACAATTCGAGGAAGTTCTGAGTATTTCCTTTCAGGACCCCTCTTTATTACGTCTTGCTCTAACACACCGCTCATATGTCTATGAGACTCCTGGCGCGGCCTTAGCAACGAATGAACGCATGGAATTTTTGGGTGACTCTATCCTAGCGTTGATTAGTGCCGATTTCTTGTATCGTACCTTCCCTACACTGACTGAGGGCGAATTGACCGATGTACGTGCCGTGTTGGTACGTACTGAGACACTAGCAACCTTCGCGCGAGAACTTTCTATTGGAGACCACCTGCGTATGGGTAAGGGCGAACAAGGCACGAAAGAAAGTCCACGCGTCCTCGCCTCTTCGTTTGAAGCGGTACTGGGAGCAATCTATCTTGATCAAGGACTAGAAAAGGTACAGCAGTTTTTAGTTCCAAAGTTGGAACCGATTGCAACGAACATTGTAGAGAAACGCCTGTTCAAAGACAGTAAATCGCTTTTTCAAGAATTGGCGCAGGCCCATGAAAGCATCACACCATCCTACCGACTTGCCAACCAGGAGGGACCCTCGCACAATCGTACCTTCACTATTGAGGTGATGCTAGGCGATACGGTCGCAGGACAGGGACAGGGACGCAATAAGCAGGCCGCAGAGCAAGAAGCGGCTCGTAACGCACTGGAAAGCAAAGGATGGCTCTAGGCGTGTCGTAGAGGGATAATGTATGGTAGTAGGAAGGTAGGGAAGCATCATGCGACAAGAACAACGACCAACAACAAGGCCAGAACAGACGCTGCGAGTGAGCGCAAGACTCATCACAGCAAGCACTATTTTACATCTCTCCTCAGATGAACTAGAACAGGCTATCACACAGGAGCAAATAGATAATCCAGCGATAGAAGTAACGGAGCAACGTGTCTGCCTTCTTTGTGGTACACGCTTGTATGGAGCAACATGTCTTGCTTGTGGACAGGTGGCCCAACAATCTTCAAAGGTCGGCGAATCGTTTCCAAGCTATGAAAATACTGAACCGCAGTGGGACTATCAGCAACAAACCTTTTATGACATTGATAACTATGGCTTTGCCGAGGTTGATAGCGATGATGAATACGATCCGCTAGCACGTATTCCAACGGGGGAAACACTCGCTGAAACACTTCTACAACAATTAGAGGCCCTGGTTTCACCCGATGATGCGCTTATTGCCGAGCAACTCGTAGGCAACCTCAACGAGCGTGGTTATCTTGAAATCAGCACACAAGAAATTTCGGAGTATTTACAAGTACCCTTTGAGCGTGTCGAGTATGTGTTGAGCCAGTTACAAACGTTAGAGCCACTTGGTATCGGTGCCAGAACACTGCGTGAATGCTTGCTTATTCAACTTCAAGCATTGGATGAACAAGAAATTTCTCATCCACTTGCACATATGTTAATCGACCGTCACCTTGACGCACTTGGACGTAATCAGTTTCACGAAATCGCACGCGAACTAAAACTTCCAGAACAAGAGGTACGACAAGCAGCCATGTATATTCGTACCATGCTACATCCGTTTCCTGCACATATTTATAGAGATGACACGCGATACACTCGTACTCCCGGTGGCATAACATATGTGCGACCCGATGTGGTCATTCGCCCCAGTGATGTGGGATTTGAGATTGAACTTATTGAGGAGAAGCGGTATGGCTTGCGTGTCGAAACCAATTATACCAGCACAACAGGTGCAGAGGCGCAGGGGAGTGACGAAGTACAAAAATATATGCATTCACAAGGCAATCGTGCCAAACTCTTTGTTGACAGCGTACATCGGCGTTGGCATACTCTACGCCGCGTAATGGAACTTGTAGTAGAATACCAACGCGATTTTTTAGAACGCGGTGTACGTTATCTGCGCCCACTTACACGCGCTGAGGTCGCAACCCGTTTGGGATTGGATGAGGGAACCGTAAGCCGCGCAACGGCAAACAAATATGCGTTACTGCCAAATGGCCGTCTCATCCCGCTCTCCGATTTCTTCGATGGTTCCTTGAGCATCAAAGATGTCTTACGCGAACTTATTCAATCCGAGCATCCTAAGCACCGTTTGAGCGATGATGAGCTAGCACGTTTGCTCACGGCACAGGGCACACCAATGGCACGTCGCACCGTGACAAAGTATCGTGAAGAGTTAGGTATTGGCTCATCAAGAGATAGAGGATAACCCTCATTTCACTAATGCTAACGCGTTTTCTGGTTCGGCATAGATCGTGCGTTCTCGTTCGTAGATAACCATGCCGGGGCCACCACCCTTCATATGTTTCACATGCTTTTGCAGTGTGTAATCTATCGCCACACTTGTGCTTCCTCGTGCTTGACTATAGTAAGCGGCAAGACTCGCCGCTTGCTCTATAGTGCTGCGCGGAATATCACGCCCTGCCGCTTTAATGATAACATGTGAACCAGGAATGCCACGTACATGAAGCCACATATCGTTAGGTGCAGCTTGATGAAAGGTTATATCTTCGTTTTGACGACTGTTCTTTCCAATCAGGATGGTGAAGCCGTCACGACTTTGCATGTGAATTGGCACTCCACCACCTGGGCCAGACGGTTTCCCTTTCGCTTTGTTACCGCTTTTGCCTTTTTTCGCGGCCTTCTGCGCCCGTTTATCAAGCACAATGTTTTTGCCACGTATGTAGCCCAATCCTTGCACTTGATCCTTTACAAGCAATACTTCCGGTGGCGTCTCAGCAAGCATAAGGTCGGCGAGTAGTTGCTCTAAGGTTGCAAGTTCGGCTACGTTCTGCTCTATCTGATCGGGAAGCAGCGAAAGGGCGCGCCGTAGCTTACGATATTTGTTGAAGTACCGCTTCGAGTTTCCTACTCCATCAAAACGTGGGTCAAGCGGAACTGTGACCATTGCTTCCCCATTGGACGTGTCAAAGAAATTTTGCAGAGTTGCGCTGTTTTGTCCTTGCTGCACATCCTGCTGATGTGCGAGCAAGAGATCACCATATAAACGATATTGGTTGGCCTCTTCTGACGCTTGCAATTCCTTACTTAAAAGTTCGGCTTTGCGTTTACAGCGATCTCGTTGCGTCTGCACAATCTTACGTACAGGAGAGCGCACTCCTTCCATCGCATCGAACCATTCAGCACGGGCATAATATTCATCAAGAATGACGTTGATCGATGGCGACGTGCGGATATTGATATCTTGCACTTGTGCATACTGCTCCAGCATATAGACAGCAAAGGCTATAAGAAGTTTTTTAGGCGGCTCGTTCACATCTTCACTTGTCGTTGTACGCTCAAGCAATTGAGGTTGCCAGCTATGTTTATCATAAAGTGCAGAAAGGTCACGTGTGTTCCAAGCCAACTCTTCCCATACAGCTTCGCTACTTTGTTCCACAGGTGTCTCGGCATTTTCAGTCGTCCGATACACAATTTCCTTTGCGAGTAGCGCGCTAAGACCCTGAGTGTGTCGCAAGAGCAATTGCCATAGCTTTGGTTGCTCAGGTGCTTTCGTCGAACGTTTATGCGCTTTCTCACTGGGATGTTCAGCTTCTTCCTTCGCTGCTGTTACATCACTAGCCGCACTCAAGGAAAGCTGAGTAGCTGTCACGCTTGTAGGTTCCAAGCGCGGTAGCGAACGCCCTGCAATGGTACGTTGCTGGGGGGGGGGTGGCACATACTGTACGCCTGTCGTGATAGTGCGATAGCGGTTTACATCTGCCCCAACGCGTTTAATACTCCCCAAAATCATACCCTGCTCATCGCACAATATAATGTTGCTGAGACGTCCCATAATTTCGATGATGATACGGAAACGAACGCGCTCATCACGTTCAGGATCGGCACGATAGCCAGCCGTAATTTCGACAACACGCTCCCAACGTGGCTGACTAATGGACTCGATACGTGCCCCTTCCAGGTGTTTGCGGAGAAGCATAACAAAAGGTGGAGGTTCGCTTGCTACCTTTTGTGGCTTCAGGGCCGTTACATGCACACGTGCAAGTTGTGGATGAGAGGAGAGGTAGAGCCAACGATTTGCACCTCCTTGCTCGTCCTTTCCAGGAGCGTAACATTGCAGAGCAAGAGCATGTTCTGTTGGTTGAATAATAGTGTCAATGCGTGCATTTGTGAGCAACAAGCGCATTTCATCCACAACTGCTGCAAGAGTAAGCGCGTCTACGTACATATTTGTCCTACTTCTATCTGCTCGCCTGAGTATAGTTATGAAAGGTGTGAGAACATCCCACACTCTGCAAAAGGGTCAACTGCCACTTTGAACCCACTTTTGTTGTACAATATGATGAGAAGTATCTTTTATACACAGTCATAGCGGTCCTTCCTTTGGTGTACATACAATGGGGCTATGTATACTCAAAGAAAGGTGGGATCGCAGGGTGTATATTCTCGTCGTTACGCTGTCACTGTAGTATAACAAAGAGTTGCTCATTCGTACACCTGCTCTCACCTATAGAAAACATACAGGAAGAAAAAGATGCATATTAAAACAGGTGCCACCGTAACCCCAGGACAACGTTTTGTATCCAACGAAACGCAAGCATCTCCAAAGCAGGGACTTCTTTTTGTGCTTTCAGCACCATCGGGAGCGGGAAAAGACACTGTAATCGGGAAGTTGCGCGAGCGCGGAGTAGATTTTCATGTCGTCTCTTCTGTCACAACTCGCGCACCACGACCAGGTGAGGGCGAGGGAAATCCTTACCACTTTGTGAGCCGAGAGACGTTTCAACGTATGGTACAACAAGATGAGTTGCTAGAATACGCAGAGGTGTATGGCAACTGGTATGGTCAACCACGACAGCAGATAACGGATAACTTACGAATAGGACGCGATGTATTGCTTAAGATAGATGTACAAGGAGCAGCAACGGTTCGGAGCAAGGTTGAGGGTGCCATTTTTATCTTTTTGATGCCTGGTTCTATGGAAGAGCAGGTAGAGCGTCTTACGAACAGGCAAACGGAGACAGTAAAAGAGCGAGCACGGCGGTTAGCAGAAGCACGCGCGGAAGTAGCGCAACGTGAACAGTTTGAGTACTGTATCATCAACCGTCAGGGGCAGCTTGAAGAGGCAGTGACGCAGCTACACGCGATTATGCAGGCGGAACATTGTCGTACCAAGCCACGCACTTTGAAATTCTAGCCACGAAAGAGAGAAGGAATGCAGCAAGAGCAACGTTTCGAGCAACGAGGAACAAGCGAGCGCAACCTAGGGATGGAGTTGGTTCGCGTGACCGAGGCGGCAGCACTGAACGCAGGACGTTGGATGGGCAAGGGCAATAAAGAGATGGTTGACCAAGCGGCAGTTGATGCCATGCGTCATGCGCTTGACGGTGTGGATATGAACGGTATCGTGGTTATTGGTGAAGGTGAGAAGGATAAGGCTCCTATGCTCTACGTTGGCGAGCAGGTGGGCAACGGAGCGCATCCAGAGGTCGATGTTGCGGTTGATCCTGTTGACGGAACGCGCTTGCTCGCGCTTGGCATTTCTGGCGCACTAGCAATGGTGGCAACGGCTGAACGTGGCACGATGTACTCAGCACCACCAGGAGTCTACTACATGGAGAAAATCGCGGTTGGCCCCGCGATGAAGCATGTCATTGATATTAACGCACCCATCGTGGTTAACCTGGACCGTATCGCACGTGTACGCGAAGCGCATATCGACGATTTAACAGTTGTGGTCTTAGACCGTCCACGTCATCAGGATATTATTCGTCAGGTCCGCGAGGCCGGAGCACGTATACGCTTGATTACAGACGGTGACGTGGCGGCAGCTATTCAAGCAGCAATGGAAGATTATACTGGTATTGACGTACTTATGGGCATTGGTGGCGCACCTGAAGCGGTGCTGGCCGCGGCAGCGATCAAGTGCGTTGACGGCGAGATTCAGTGTAAGATCTGGCCTCGTACCGATGAAGAGCGTGAAAAGATGAAATCCGACGGTATTGATCTTAATCAGGTCTTCAGAACCAACGATCTTGTAAAAGGAAGTGACGTTGCATTTGCAGCTACAGGTATCACAAGTGGTGAATTGTTGAATGGCGTCCAGTACTTTGGCTGGGGTGCGCGTACCTCGTCGATCATGATGCGCTCACGATCTGGTACGGTCCGCTATATTGAGGCACGGCATAAATGGCGTGGGAAGGGCACTATTGGTAAAGTGAAACCGTAACACAACAAAATGGATAGCCTTGCAGGGCTATCCATTTTGTTGTGTTGTAAATTATAATTTTGCGATTACTGCGTCCGCAACTTGAGAAGTTCCTACAGCACTTGGATCGTCGGGACGTGGTTTCAGGTCGTAGGTGACATTTCTGCCTTCGGCGATAACTTGGGTCAATGCACGCTCAAGACGTGTCGCGGCATCGCGTTCGTCGAGGTGGCGCAACATAAGCACTCCTGAGAACATCATCGCCATCGGATTCACTTTGTTCAGTCCAGCATATTTGGGAGCACTTCCATGCACTGGCTCAAAGACAGCACAATGACTGCCGATATTCGCGCCAGGCGCGACGCCAAGTCCACCAATCAGGCCAGCGGAGAGGTCCGAGATAATATCACCATAGAGATTTGGTAAAACCAAAACATCATAGAGTTCTGGCTTTTGCACAAGTTGCATACACATATTATCAACGATGCGGTCTTCATATTGAATATCGGGAAATTCTTTCGCCACTTCGTTAGCGGTTGTAAGAAATAGACCATCAGAAAGACGCATAATATTCGCTTTGTGTACAGCAGTAACTTTACGACGCTTGTTTGCACGTGCATATTCAAAGGCAAACTTTACGATGCGACGCGAGGCCGCAACGGAGATATACTTGATACTCATGGCAGAGTTTGGATCAAGATGGATGTTCGTTGTACGAGCGATTGTCTCGATCATCTCTTCATGTTCAGGGAGTACCGCGCTGAAATTCTATTCCTGCATAGAGGTCTTCTGTGTTCTCGCGTACAATGATCAGATCAACATTTTCGTAGCGTGAACGAAGTCCACGATATGTTTTTGCAGGTCGAAGATTAGCGTACAGATCAAGCTTTTTTCGTAATGTCACATTCGCGCTGCGTAATCCTTTGCCAACAGGAGTTGTAATGGGACCTTTTAGCCCAACTCTTGTACGTTTAATCGACTCGATAACTTCGTCTGGCAGGATTGTTCCGCGTTTCTCCAGCATCTCTGCACCTGCTATCTGCACCTCCCACTCAAACCTGACACCTGTTGCTTCAAGAACACGTCGAGTTGCCTCTGTGATCTCCGGTCCAGTCCCATCTCCTGGGATAAGTGTCACTGCATGTGACATAAAATATAATCCTCCGTATCGTACAGCTTACAGATACGCCGCAAGTCGTGAGCACTATAAATTATATCATGCTCTTCCTTATGAAGCAAAAGGTAGAGCAAGACATCAGAGTGATTTAAAAGTCGTAGAAGCTGACGTTATTCACATGACAGGGGCAAGCCCTGTCACTACTATACGCCGTTCATGTCGCTTATGCGTCTATAGTAGTGACAGGGCTTGCCCCTGTCATGCCGTCGCTCGACTATTTTACTGTTTTTGTGCTTCGTGTAGGAGCTTTCTTTGTCGTCGTACTTTTTGTACTTGCGCGGCCTGTCTTCGCGGTTGTCGTTGAACGGGTGGTTGCGCTCTTATTGACAGCCGCACGAGTCGTCCGTTTAGCAGAGGTAGCACTCCCTACTGCCTTTTTACGTGTGGTGGTTGCACGTCGTGTAGTTGTCTTTGGCACAAGCACATCGTAGACCTTCTCCTCAGTCCCATTTTCTTGCACTGCTTTTTTGCGCGAAGTGCGAGCAGGTTTCTTCTCGCCATCTTGTTCTGGCTTTGACTCAGCAGCACGTTGCGGCACAATAACCTCGTTATAACACACTGGCTCTTGTCCAGGTTTTGGAATAACCATGAGGCCACCACAGTTTGGACAGAGATCGGTTACTGGCTGCTCCCATGAAGCAAAGGTGCAGGTTGGATAATTGGCGCAGCCATAAAAAATGCGTTTCTTCAGCTTGGTCTTGCGTTCAACAAGGTCTCCATGACAGACGGGACACAATGCGCCAGTTTTGTTGACAAAGGAGCGGCGGTAGCTACATTCTGGGAATGTGGAACAAGACAGGAAGCGCCCAAAGCGTCCTGTGCGAATAACCAGTTTATTCCCACAATCTGGACATGTCTCGTCGGTCTCCTCAACAGGCTTCTGCACACGATTCATCTCTGCTTCAGCTTTGTCCATCGAGGTTTTGAAGTCGCCATAGAAGCCATGCAAGAATTCTATCCAAGAACGGCGTCCTTCCTCCACATCATCAAGTTTACGCTCCATATCTGCTGTGAAGTTCGTATCAACAATGTTTGGGAAGTGCTTATTCATAACTTCGTTGACGGTGGTTCCTAACCACGTAGGCACAAAACGGCGTTGCTCTTGATCGACATACCCACGATCTTGAATAGTGCTGATAATCGGCACATAGGTACTTGGACGCCCAATGCCCTGCTCTTCCAACTCCTTAATCAGGCTTGCTTCTGTAAAGCGTGGAGGTGGTTGTGTAAAATGCTGTTCTGGCTTTAACTTGTGCAGGTCGAGTGGCTCGTTGACCTTCATGACTGGCAACAAATGCTCATCTTCCTCACGAGGCCATACCGCGTAGAAGCCCTGGAATTTGAGATTGGAGCCGGTTGCACGAAACACATATTGTTTCGCCACAATATCGGCCCGTACCGTATCAAAAACGGCTGGTGTCATAAAGCTAGCAACGAAACGCCGCCACACAAGATTGTACAGCTTGAACTGGTCAGGCGACAGATACTGCTTGACAATCTGCGGAGTCAAAGTGACATCGGTAGGACGAATTGCTTCGTGTGCGTCTTGCGTTGTCGCTTTCGCTTTGCCAACTCTGCCAGGACCGACATACGGTGCGCCGAACTCGGCACCAATATACTCTTTGACCTTGCCTTGCGCTTCGTCAGAGATACGGGTTGAGTCGGTACGCATATAGGTAATAAGTCCCTGATGCCCACGCGTTCCTAACTCGATACCTTCGTAAAGTTGTTGCGCCAAACTCATCGTCTTTTTCGGTTTAAAGTAAAGCCGGACCGATGCGTCCTGTTGCAGTGTACTCGTTGTATACGGAAGATAAGGCTGGCGACGCTGCTCACGTTCCTCATATTTGAGGACGCTATAGGTTGCGTCTTTTAATTCGGCAAGAATTGTATCAGACTCTTCTTTAGAAGTAATCTTAATACGTCCTTTTTCGGCCTTTGCGGTTCCGCTTGCGGCGGTTGCTTCGCCTTCTGCCACCTGCTCACTTGAGTTAAGCGCGTTGATATCTTTCAAACGTGAAATGAGAGATGCCTCGAAGACTTGCGCTTGCTTTTGCTTGCTGAGGAACGCGGTAATGCTCCAATACTCTTCCGGCACAAAAGCGTTTATCTCGGCTTCACGATCACAGATAAGCCGTAATGCGACCGATTGCACACGACCAGCACTGGTTCCAGATTGAATACGACGCCAGAGCAACGGACTAATTTTGTAGCCAACGAGACGGTCTAAGACGCGCCGAGCTTGCTGTGCGTTGAAAAGGTCTTCGTTAATTTCACGTGGCTTCCTAATGGCTTCCTGTACCGCGCTCTTTGTGATCTCGTTAAAAACGGCGCGCAGTGGATTTTTTAGACCAAGAGCATTTTTTAACGACCACGCAATGAACTCGCCTTCGCGGTCAGGGTCAGGAGCAAGATAGACCTGCTCGGCCTTCGCCGAAGCGACGCGAAGTTCTTCAATCAATTTGTCTTTTTTCTCGATATTTTCGTAGGTCGGTGCAAAGTCTTTGCGCGTGTTGACGCCAAGACCTTTCTTGGGCAGGTCCATGATGTGGCCCATCGAGGCACGTACCTCGAAGTCGCGTCCGAGAAATTTTTCGATTGTTTTTGCTTTTGCAGGTGACTCTACGATTACAAGCTTTTTTGCCATCAAACCTACCCAATTCTTGTTATTCATAAACTCTATGTAGCCATGCATTCGTTCCCAGTGATAGAATAGCACAACTAGACAAGAGGTTCTTTCTCATTAGATAACCAAAAAGATACAGGAAAAATTTCTTTTGAAGCATATCACACTTATGCAAGTCCTTCATCATTCAGGTTCTCTTGACCCATCAGTACTTGCATGCTATGCTGCATACACAATAATAAATTGATGGGCTAGTTTCAGAAGAGGCATTATGCGTAGATATAGATTTTCTCGCTCAATTATAAAAGATGCACAAAACCAGAATAAGCCTATAGATAGCACTATACGTACTACCAATCCCCCAATATCTACTTCTACTAATAAGAAACGCCGAGCTAACACACAAGGTTTCATCTCATGGAATGCAGGTATGGCAGTCGTCCTAGGCAGAGCAGCGGGAGCGATAAGCCGACGCTTGCACTTGGGTGGGGGCACAAGTATTGTTGGCATAGTGGCACAGCGCATCTATCCACCAATCGTTGAGCATTTGGCGCGTCAGTTAGAGCATGGTAGCCTTGTTGTAACAGGTACAAATGGCAAGACAACTACCAGCAGTTTCATCACCGCTATTTTACGCGATGCGGGCCTACGAGTCTGGCAGAACCGAGAAGGCTCAAATCTTACGCGTGGCGTAGCAAGTTCACTTGTTATACGCGCCCTCCCAAACGGACGTCTACGTAGAGCTGGCAAGGCGGTTGCTGTCCTGGAAATTGACGAGGCAGCTTTACCCCAGGTGGTGCAGATGGTCGCGCCCCGTGTCGCCGTCTTTACCAACCTTTTCCGCGATCAGCTCGACCGCTACGGAGAGGTAGACAGTGTTGTTACTTATTGGAAGAAGGCAATAGAGCTTCTTCCCCCGGAGACAACGCTTGTTCTAAATGCCGATGATCCTTCGGTAGCATATCTCGGCACCACCTTTACAGGCCACGTGTTATATTACGGAGTTGATGACCTCTCGCTTGATCTCGTGCAGCAGAAAGATAGCACCCAACGTCATCAGGTGTCGGATGCCCAAACCTGTCCACGTTGTGGCAACGAATTCGTTTATACTGCACGGTTTTACAGTCATATGGGACATTATACCTGCCCTCACTGTAACTTCTCGCGTCCTCAAGTGGATGTACATGCAACACGCGTGCAATCGGATACATTTGATCGTCTACGTGTGATGATTGAAGATACAACAACGACACCGACACAGCAAAAAGAGGTTGTCATTCCACTTCCTGGCATCTACAATGTGTACAATGCACTTGCAGCCGCCACGACTGCGCTTGCGGTCAATGTCACATGGGACCCAATCATTAGCGGCATTGAGCAATCAAAACCTGTGTTTGGACGTGGAGAGCGTATTCAGGCCGAAGGTCGTACTATACGCCTTTTACTGGCGAAAAACCCTACAGGATTTAACGAAGTGTTACGCACCCTATTTAGCGATGGTGTCCCCAAACATATTCTTTTCGTCTTAAATAATAACATCGCCGATGGACGCGATATTTCCTGGATATGGGATGTCGATTTTGAGCGATGCGTGGGACAAGTACAAACACTCATCGTCTCAGGTAGTCGAGCATTAGACCTCGCCTTACGACTGAAATATGCAGGAATAGCAGATGATGCTACTAATAGTTGTCCCGCCCGCACCGCTCAAATTAACACAAAAAGCCGAGGCGAGGCGCGTTCAACAGCAACCTGGAAAACGTTCTAAGGGTGATAAAGCTGTACCAAGTCAGACCCTTATTGGTTCAACGCGCTCGCTCTTTGGTCTCAAGCAGGCAATGCGTGTTGCCCTGAGCACCGTACCACTGGGTGAAACGCTATTCATTGTTCCAACGTATACAGGGTTATTGGAAGTTCATCAGGAATTAGAGCAACGCGGACTGACGCCACGTTATTGGGAAGGGAGAGAGGCATGATGCATCATCTCGCTCAGCCACTCACACTGACTTTAGGGCATTTATATCCAGAACAGTTAAACTTATATGGTGATCGTGGGAACATCCTGACCTTTCGTCGGAGATGCAAACAGCGAGGCATTGAGTTGCGAGTCGTTGGTTTAGGCGTTGGTGACGCGTTAGCACCCGATGAGTATGATATGCTGTTCATTGGTGGTGGACAAGACAAAGAGCAAGCACCTGTAGCACAAGATTTGTACGAGATGAAGGGTATTGGTTTGTGGGCGGCCATCGAAGATAACATGCCTGTGCTTGCGGTCTGTGGCGGCTACCAACTCCTCTCACATTATTATCGGCCTGCGGAAGGACCTGATATGCGTGGACTTGGCGTCTTCGATGCATGGACAATTCATAAAGGTGCGCGCGCGCCGCGTTGCGTTGGTGATGTGGCAATTAGCTGGAATGGTACGACACTCGTAGGTTTTGAGAATCACGGTGGTCGCACGTATCTTGGGACAACAAAGCCGCTAGGAAAAGTTCTTAAAGGTAATGGGAACAATGCCGAGGATGGAACTGAGGGCGCGGTTTATCGTAATACATATGGGACGTATCTACACGGCTCATTATTGCCCAAGAATCCACACTTTGCCGATCATTTACTTACACTGGCACTACAGCGTAAGTATGGCGACCAACTTCTTGTAGATGAAGAGCCTGCCGATTATGCTGGCTATACAGGAACAGCGACAAATGGTTTCACGCCTACTCCAGTGATGGATAAGACGAAAAAGCAAATAAGCATTTTGAAGCCATTGGACGATGCACTAGAGTGGGAGGCACATGCTTCCCTGCTTGAAACCTTGAGTTTATACACGGAAGCAAGGCATATATTACAAAGTTATACAAATTTGTCTACACGTACTAACTAAGCACACGTTTCATTTTTTGAGGTTCCGACATGAGTACAGATCGATCATCGGCACGTTGTTCATTCTGCGGTCGTCATTCATCGGAGGTCCAGCGTATGATAGCTGGACCTGGAGCGGCTTATATCTGTGATGCATGTCTTCAATTATGTAGTGATATTCTTACTGACTCAACCCCTTTCTCAACAAAGGCACTAGAGCTAGCCTCACGTCCACCAATTGTTGTCGCAGCTCCCCGTGAACAAGAGCGGCTTACGCCCCCTCCTATAGGTGGGCGAGAGCCGTTGCGTACCTTAACGGTAGAGATGGAGCAGAAACAGCAAGATATGACGCTTATTCTGCACCAGATACGGTTTTATGCGGCACACTTCGAGTTGCGTTACCTCTGGATGCGCCCACCATTTCCTGCTGGCTTCGCCTTTGTGCCACGCATCATTTTCTCTGTGAAAGACTCGGTGGGAACCCAATGGAAAGGCGAACGTGGCGGAATGCTTTTAGCTCGTCCAGAACTCGCAAGTGGAAAAAATAATGCTGTCTATCAGGGCAGCGCGCGTTTCCAACCATTGCCTTCACCCGACGCACGGGCACTGACAATACGCGCAATAGACCCACTTGCACAATTTGAGGAAGAAACAGTTCATCCTTGGCAGTTTGAAATTACTCTACAAGTAATATAACGCTATAGCAATATGGGTGGTGAAAGTTATGACTTTCACCACCCATATTGCTATAGCGTTATATTATTCTACAGAAGGCACGAGCAGACCATAGCCGCCTTCTTCAAGTTTGTACATCACATTGACTGTACCCGTTTCTTCATTGAAGAAAGGCAAGAATGAGACACGCTCATGCTCCATACGTGCGATCACTTCCTTATCATTCATGGGCTTTGTGGGTAGGCGACGAATCTCTTTCACTTGCGACCAGATTTCCTCGTTTTGCTCTTCCTCTAACACCGTAGGAGCAAAGTATTCTTCGTTTTGGTCATCTTCCTCTACAAGTAAGGTTCCTATGCGCGAAAGCGAAAGAATCTTTACGCCATCGGTGTGACGGCGCGTGGCTACCTGACGGTCCTTTTTTCGTCCAAGTTGGGCCACAACTTTATCGAGTACAAGGTCAAGTGCGGTTGTCGCATTAAGCGCACTTACCTCACTATGAATTGGTTGCACACCACCAGAAAGCGCGATCTGTACGCAAAAACGGTCGCGGTTACTACGCGTTTGCTCTTCGGTGACGGTGACTTCGATACGGGTTGACTCATCGACAAGACGTGAGAGTCGCTGAACTTTGCGCTCAATCCGTTGACGCAACTGAGGGGTGACTTCCATCTGTCTGCCTTTAATGATTAACTGCATGGCTTTCCTCTTTCCATTTGAAACACACAACACGAAGCCGAGGAACAGATGACGCTTTGCCATAGGGATTGGTATACGTCCATTATAGCACGCTTCAAAAATTGTGCGTGTGCTTTTTGCAGTCATACGTTTTCTTGTTCACAGGAGAAAAACATGAACAGTAAAAGTCGTTACAGAATAGATGAAAAAGGTTTTATCGAATGATTAGCATATACAAGTATTTATCTGTCTAAAGTGAACAATAGTTCATAGTATAAGGTTACATATTCACACAGTATTCACAAACTGATGGTACTCTAATGAGAGTGTTTGACGATACATCTTTAGATAGACAACCGAGGAAGAAGGGTCGTGGTTGCATGACAGAATTACCAAACGATCAACATATTACCTATCAACTACAACATCGCAAATGTGGCAAAGCATCTTGTAGTACGTGTCGCAACGGGCAAGGACATGGCCCATACTGGTATGCCTACTGGCGTGAAGGTTCTCGTCTGCGCTCAGGCTATGTTGGAAAGATTAACCCGTCTGGTGCCGAGGCTTCACCTATAGCACGTGAAGCACACAAAAATAGCACCATGATTGCAGCACAAGAACGTGTCGGGGAAGCTGTGCTTGTCTAATATGCTCTATCACCCCTTGCATAAGATGTGATACTATGTCTCTATTCTTTAACGTAGTTAGCAGGGGGTGTAAAGGGCATGAAGTGTCCGTTTTGTGGTAGAACCGAGTCACGCGTCAAAGATTCGCGCGATATAGGCGATGCTATTCATCGAAGGCGAGAATGTGAGCATTGTAAAGGAAGATTCAGCACGTATGAACGTGTTGAAAAATTTCACTTGATGGTCATCAAACAAGACCAGAGACGCGAACCATTTGATCGCCAAAAGTTATACGTCGGTATTCGTAAAGCATGCGAGAAGCGGCCACTACCAGCCGGTGAGATTGAGAATGCCGTCGAAGAGATTGAGCAAGAGTTATATCACATTGGCAAGCAGGAAATACCAAGCAATATGATTGGTGAGTTGGTAATGGAACATCTACGACGGATGGATAAGATTGCGTATATCCGCTTCGCTAGTGTCTACCGCTCCTTTGGCGATGTTGAGACGATGTTTGAAGAGATACAAAGCCTACTCAATCGAGAGAAAACGGAATGATATGCAACATGGATGAAATCACGAAAAATTTCACCCATGTTGCATGTATTTTTAGTCTTCTACACGTCCTTGTGCTTTGCGTAAACGGCGACTAAGTGTGGCAAGAAGTTTGAGTGCAATGTCGGGATGAGTTTTTATCACACCTCTAAAGTCCCATACTGGAAGAAGGAGAGCAGTGACATCCTCTACTGCCGTTACCGTTGCTGAACGTGGCTGGTCGTCCAACAGTGCCATCTCACCAAGTGTCTCACCAGCACCGAGGGTATTAATTTCTTTTTCCGCTCCCTGCGCTCCACTCGCTTGAGTAATACTCACTCTTCCACTTTTGAGAATGTACAAGCCGGAGCCGCTATCGCCTTGAGAAAACAACTTTGTGCCTGCGCTATATGTTCGCTCCTGACTACTTTTAGCAAGTGTTTGTAGCTCTTTCTTATCTAAGGAAGAAAAGAGTCCTACATGGGCAAGAGTATCTTCGTTCACACTAACGCTCCTTATGATGACAAACTTCAAATAGGATCAACGTATACTACAATAGTATGCAGAATGCTTTCATTTTATCACACTCATCACGGTAAGAGAGATAGAGCAAGTTTTGACTTTATGGTCTGCAACAACTACAATAAAACAAAAGACATACGAATACGATCACGCAACAATGTAGGGACCGATGTATTGTGTCCTGATAGCATTTCTAATAACATGAGGACGCGATACATCGGTCCCAGATGACATTCCTTTATAAAGGATGATATGCCAATGACAACACCAGATATAGAGAAGCAAGAGAAGGATCGCCAGCAGGCGGAGAAGCGTCTGCAGGCGGGTTTAGAAGCATTTAACGATGGGCAACTAGAAAAGGCGACTGAGGCTTTTGGCGACGCGGAAATTCGCTTTCGCTTGCTTGGCGATATGAAACGTGCAGGCGATAGCCGTGCCTTGCTTGCTGATGTACAACGCCAGAACAATATGCTTGAACAAGCTATCAACAGTTATCAACGTGCAATAAAGCTCTATAAGGACGCCAATAGACCATTAAACGAAGCGCAAAGTACGCTGGAAATGGGACATATTGAGCGGCAACTTGCCCACCTTGATAGAGCGCAAGATGCCTATCAGATGGCGCAAAACCTGTATCGTGCGAACAAACATATGCAAGGCTTAGGAAATGCTGCGCTCGCGCTTGGACATGTCGCACTACAGCGTGGCAACACCGACTATGCCACAGACTTCTATCAGGAAGCTATTCACGATTTTCATGAAGCAAATGATACTATTCATGAGGCTGATGCTAGTCGTAGTCTTGCTGATGTACAACGTATGGCAAGACGCTTTGCCGAGGCCGAGAATGGCTACACACACGCCCTTCAAGTCTATCAAACACATCATGATACCTTTGGCGCAATCGACGCCCAACTAGGGTTGGCAAGAATATATCTCGACCAGGAACAGGTTGATAAAGCTTCTAAGATTTTGTCGGACGCCTTTAGTACGTCACAGGGCCTCGAATATGAATTGGGGCAGGCAGACGCCAATCTTGGCCTGGCAGAAGTAAGTTTTCTGCAAGGAAGTGTTGACCAAGCATTGATTGGGGCGCAAGCCGCAGGCCAATTGTATGCAGACCAACGAAATGCATTGGGTACCGCCCATGCGAACCGTCTCCTGGGTGAGATTAATTTACGCCGTGGACAGTTGTCGTATGCAAGTTCGCTTATGGATCGAGCGTTACGCACGTTCAAAGCGGTGGCACATCGTATGGGACAGGCTGAAGCCACGATAGGTTTGGGCGAGATACATCGGCGACGCGGCTTTATGGAACGAGCACAAAAAACCTTTGACGAGGGCCGCACACAAGCACATTTGCTGCACGATGCTCGTCTTGAGAGTCGAGCACTGCTAGGTATCGGCGATGTATTGCATCAACAAGGACAGATCGTACAGGCAAAGGCCGCATACGAAGATGCCAAGACGCGTATAGAGACTTTGGGTGAATTCGCTAGTGCAACGACTATTGTTGAAGCCGAGGTTCGTCTTGCACGCGTCGCCATTTTCATAGGTGATCTGAAAGAGGCCACAGCTCACCTTGCACAGGCGACCGAAATGATGACCAAAAACCCTCTTGCCACACAGGTAGCTCCAATGGCAGCCGTGATATATGGACAGTTATACCTGACACAAGGAGACCTTACACAGGCCGAGGCCCGTTTTAGTGAGGCGCACGATTCAGCAGAAGCACAGCAAGAGCCGTTACAATCTGCCGAAGCGGTACTAGGGTTAGCGCAAACACGCCTGACACGCGAAGAACTTGAGGCAGCTCTGTCCAGCTTCTTAGCGGCAGGCCGTCAGTTTCAACAGGTTGAGAGTGTAGATGGCGATGGCTCCTCCGCGCTTGGTATTGCACAGGTGTATCTCGGACAGCAACAGTGGGATGAGACGCTAGAAAATTGTGAGGCGGCACTTGTACGCTTCAACCAATCAGACGATGCACTTGGACAAGCGGATGCACTGCTTACACGAGGACTAGCACAGCGCGGTAGAGAGGAACTGGATAAAGCGTTAGAAGATTTTGAGCAGGCATTGAAATTGTATCACCAGCAACGTAGACCATTGGGGGTTGTTGATACACGCTCGGCGCGTGGTGGTGTCTTCATGGTACGAGGCGAGTTCGAGCGAGCACTCGACGAGCAGACGAAGGCTATTGCACAAGTTGAGCGCGTAATGCAAAGCTTGAGTACGCCACAGCAATGGAGTATGTTTTTGCGCCAGTATGCAGAACTTTATGCACAAACAGCGATCACGGATGTACGGCGCGATCAAGATGAACAAGCCCGTACACTTCTGCAAAACTATGCTCGCATCGCTGGTGGTGCTGAAATTACTCGTCAGCTACAAACCTATGAGGACGCAATGCCCATCAGCGGCGAGGAAGTCACAGAGGAAGAATTGCGTTCAAACCAGAATCTTGTGAAACGTCTAAGACAAATCCGTAAAGGATTGTAATATCGGTGGGATAATGAGAGAATAGAAGGTAGGGACCGATTTATCGTGTCCTCAGCACAAGCGAAGCAATGTGCGCGCATCCGCATGAGAGGACGCGATAAATCGGTCTCTACCTAGGCCTTGGACAATGAGGAGTTTTTAGTATGAGTATACTTTTCTTACGTGGCGATGCACAGGCACCGAGAGGCCATGCGATCTTTGTGGCGCGCAGCGCAAGCAATCCAAGAGTTGTTTACTGCACATACTGTATCGTGCCGCCGATTCCGATGTCGTTAGCCAAGTATCTTCCTCCAATGTTCGCAGCGCAAATTTCACCCGAAGACCTCGGTGAGGCAGGAAGTTCTATGCGAGGCATGCCAATTCCTCCTATGTTAGAGGAGGGCAAAACAATGGAACAACTTGAATTGCTGGCTGAACGTCGCGGTGATGATTTATGCGATATTGGAACAGTAAATGGACAGGACCAAGGCATACGTTTGCAGATGGCAGCGACAAGTTGCGAAGAATATGGACAAATGTACGAAAAGTATATTTCTTCATTCGGAACGCTTTCATCCTCATCTTCTCCCTTTGAAATCGCTGGCACAGAGGAGCAAAAGCCACTGGACGACGTAGATGCTGATGAACTTCTTTTGCAAACAATGTCTGATCGCCAAAAGCTTGCAGAATTGGGCAAGTTAGTTGGCATGGCGCGTTATGCCTTGGACGGACATGATACTGCGGAGTTGAGAGAATCTCAGCGTCGTATGCAGCGTATTGCGGATCTAATGGCCGACAAATATCGTGGTTCACAACTTGTTGCCGCCGCCACAGACCCTCAGCCACAAGGCGCACAGCTAGCTGGTCTTTACTTGAGCAGAGCATATAAACTACTTGACGAAGAATATGCCGAAATTCCAAATATCGAACGCGCAATCCGCGAATTGCAAGAATAACATCTGTTAGAGGAGAATAGAGTCTATGGCATCCATAGAAATGAAGGCTGATCTATCATCGCTTGTTAATGCGTTGATCTCAGGCGAGACCAACGCAATTGTTGCTGCAGCCCATGACCTGTTAGCACATGGAGAGTCCGCTGATGTTCTCATTGGACGTATCGGGTTGCTTGCTGCTCCTGGCGATTCATCAGGGCAAGTGCTGCTCATGCTGAATGCAGCCGCGATGCTCTGTCGCTATCTGCACACCATTCCACAACCGCTGGATGGGACAGAGCAGGGCAGCGAACGCGCTTTGCCATTGTTTGCAGAGGCAATGCTCGCAGCAGCACCAGCAGTACGCGCAGCGCAGAATGTACACGTTACTTATCCTGAACCCTTCTTCCCAAGTGGTTTGGGCGAAAAAGGCAGCGTAAACGACGCGATACAGCAGGCCGTACATAGCAACGATACAGAGCGCGTCGAACGCCTCCTCATGGGATTATACGGAACAGGTGCCGACTATCGCACTCTGCAGGTTCGTGCCTACGAAAGTATTGCCACAACATTCCAGGATGCAGGTCGCCCCTTTATGTATGCTGTACGTGGCTTTCAATTGCTCGGTACAGTTGAGTGGGGAGATCGTGTTCCAGCCATTATTCATTGGCTAGCCCCTCATTTACCCTTACGGCCCGACTCAGTAGCTCCTGAGTGGGTGAAAACGGTGAGTGATTTTGCGGCTGATTCCACGCACGATATGTCGAGTATTCAAAAACGCATATCCGCGCCTAAAAACCAGAATGCATTGCCTCTCCAACAAATCCTGCTTAGTGATGCAAGCGCAACCCAGGTATGTCAGGCCGTCTATGATGCAGTTATGAAGGGTGAGGCGTCGTCTCGTGCCGTGAGTTCGGTCATTTCTCTTGCAGCAGCAGAGGTGATGAATCTTGTTGGTGATGGCGACCGTGCATTGTTTGTACGCGTGGCGCAAGGACTGCTCTTTGCCTCCGCAATTCGTTTGGCCTTTCAGCAGGTACAAGATGTTGAAATATTGCCACTCTTGTTCACATCAGCAGCTTTCATCAACGCGTTACGGAAAGAGATTGCGGCACAAAACAACACAGTAACTCCGCTACAAGCCTCTTCTTCGGCTGTCCTCGGCGGAGGCTTGATCGCGCCCGCGCAATTAGATTCATTCAAGGCACAACTAGAGGGACGCGATGCCGCCAGCGCACTTGCCACGGCACGCCGCTATATGAAATTAAACTACGACGCTCGTGCGTTGTTCGCAGTTCTTGGACTTGTTGCGGCACAGACAAATGCAAGCCTCGATCAAGGATACACATTGCAAATTGTGCAAGCTGCGAGCGAAGACTTTCTCGCTTGGCCTCACACGTTAGGTGATACCAGTATCGACATCTACTTACAGGTAGCCATACGCGCCGCCGCATTTGGGGAACGCGATACAGTGGTATCAAACTTATAAGTAAACAGGACAGGGGCAAGGTTTTTGAGAGGCATAAAGAAACGCCTGTAGGGACCGATTTATCACGTCCTTTCGGCAGTCTGAATGTCAGCAGGACGTAATAAATCGGTCCCTACAGGCGTTTCATCGCGTGAAAATTGTTCTTTTTCAAAAACCTGTCCCTGAGAGGTTTGCCCCTGTCCTGTCTGTGCTCTATTTTGTAGATATCCTGCTTTCTCTCATTAGAAATATATTCTGGAGGAGAACAATACGGTGTTCCCCATAAAAAAACATATAATGCTATTTTTTGTTATGCTTTGTGTAAGCTCTTTTTTGTGTACAGCGTGTAATATATTTGGTGGACCTACAACACAGCCGTTGGTTAAAGCACCCACGAACAAACAGATTTTCACGATACCAGAGGTTGGTATCGCGGATATCAGCACACTTGATCCCGCGTTAGCCCATGATCCAGCCTCGATAAACATGGTACAGATGCTGTTCACGGGATTGGTTCAGCTTGACGATAAACTCCAACTTCATCCACAGCTTGCAAGCTCGTGGGACTTAGGACCAGATAACGTAACATGGACCTTTCATCTCAAAAAAAATCTCCATTTTAGCGATGGAACACCGTTAACGTCAAAAGACGTTGCGTATAGCATTGATCGTGCTTTGCAACCCACAACTCAATCAACCGTTGCGCCACTGTACCTCAGTTTAATCAAAGACGCCGACCAATTGTTAGCAGGTAGAACAACAACGCTTATTGGTGACTCACTACAAACGCCTGATGATACAACGCTAGCAATTGTTACGACGAAGGCATCAGCATATTTTTTGAATATGTTGACCTCTACCTGCTCGTATGTTGTGGAGAAGAGTTTCGTCACAAAGTATGGAGCAAAATTTACTGATCATCTTGCACAAGGGGGGGGAACAGGTCCCTTTAGCTTGGTGCAGGATATTCATGGTCAGGAAATAGACTTCGCACCCAATAAAAACTACTACGACCCTAAGCCTCAGTTACAACATGTGCGTGTCGCCTTTTATCATCAAGCCAGCGATGCCTATCAAGCATATCAGCATGGCACAATCGACATGACGGGCATACCACAAGCAACGCTTGCGAACGCGAAGAAGCGTAAAGACTTCTATCAAATACCACAACTGTGGATCAACTACTATACGATGAACTATCTTGTCAAGCCATTTGACAACATTCATATTCGTCAAGCATTCGCATTAGCCATCAATAAAACGGCTATTGCCAACTCAGTATGGCAAGGGACGGTCATTCCCACAAACCATATTGTGCCCAGTGGAATGTCAGGCTATAATGATGCTCTTACAGGACCGGATGGTACACAGTCCCTCACTGGCAATAGTAAAAAAGCGCAGGCGTTGTTCAAGCAAGGCTTGCAGGAAGAGCAATGGTCAAGTGTAGCCCAAGTTCCACCAATTACATTAACATATGCAACGGGTGTGGTAAATGTGGACAAAGAGGTCACTGCAATGATTGCAATGTGGCAAAAGGTGCTAGGCATAACCGTGACGGCAGACCCAACAACCGACTATAATACTCTTCTTGATAAGGTGACTGCCGCAACAAACAACGCTTCAGGGCTACAGCTCTGGGGCTTGGCGTGGGTAGCCGAATATCCTGATCCACAGGATTGGCTCACACTTCAATTTGATAATGGTGTCCCCAATAACAACATGAACTATGGGCAGAATACCAGCACAACAGCGGCACAACAACAAGCAACACAAAAGCAGTTAGAAAATGCTGATGCCGACATGCAACAAGGTGCGCGTTTACATGCTTATCAACAAGCCGAGCAACAACTTGTCAACGATGTAGCATGGCTTCCAATGGAGCAGGTGACAACAACATTTTTGCGTTCCCCCTATATCGTTGGCATGACTGACAATGGTCAAGGCATTATTCCGCCGGGCGATTGGGCGAACATCTATCGAGTACAATAACACTTAACGCATAACAGATGAGCGTGATTAAAAGACAAGCAAATCATGCTCATCTGTTATTTTATTACACAATCTGCGCCAGAACATGTGAGATTTTGTGAAGAGTGAACGTATTTTAATATAAGTCAGTGTTCTCGATAGCGTCTCGCTCTAAAAATGGTGTCCATTTAGGGCCTCGTATATAAGTCGTCGAGGTATGGTGCTAATGCTGACACATGTTACTCCTACCTTTGGAGTGTAAGTTTTGTTCTCACAGGACAAGGAGAAGTCACGAATGCGATCTGGCAAGAAACTCACCTTAGGTATTTTGCCTACATTTCTGTGCCTGCTATCTATGCTCATCGTCGCGTGCGGCGGTGGCAGCAGCACAACAACGACCAGTCAGTCAGCGAAAGCAGCCGATAACAAACAAGTATTTGTCGATGCTAGCGCTGTAGCAGGCAATTCCGATATCAAAACATTTGATCCTGCAACTGTTACTGACATTTACTCAACAGCGGCCATCAACATGGTGTTCACAGGTCTTGTAGGGTTGGACAACACCCTCAATGTGAAAGGTGAATTAGCACAAAGCTATTCAGTGGGTTCAGATGGCCTCACCTGGACCTTCAAGCTGAAACCAAATTTGAAGTTTAGCGATGGTACGCCATTAACGTCAGCAGACGTAGCATACAGCATTGACCGTGCATTACAGCCAGCCACTAAGTCTGGTACAGCAGGTGCTTACTTAAACCTGGTCAAAGATTCCGACAAGTTGCTGAACGGCAAGATCAAGACCGTCATTGGCGATAGTATCACAACACCTGATCCTAACACTGTTGTGATTGTCACAAATACAAAAGCGGCCTACTTCCTGGATGCATTGACCTATCAAGATGCTTTCGTTGTAGAAAAGAAGCTTATTGACAAGTACGGTTCCAGTTTTGGCGATCATCTAGCTGATGGGCAAGGTGGGGGTGCTGGACCCTTTATTGTTAAAAAGTACACGCATGGTCAAGAGATTGATTTCGTTCCTAACCCCAACTATTATGGTGCCAAGCCACAGCTAAAGGAAGTCATCTTCCCCTTCTATCAGAAGATAGATACGCTCTACAAGGCATACCAAACAGGAGCTGTTGATAACACAGGTATTCCAACATCGCAGCTTGCAACCGCAAAACAACTCACACAGGAATATCATACAATTCCTCAGCTTGCAATTTCCTACTACACCATGAACTATCTCGTGAAGCCGTTTGACAATATTAAGGTGCGACAGGCATTCGCGCTTGCATTAAATAAGACCGAGACAGTACATGCTGTGTACAAAGACACAGTAATCGCAACCAATCACATTGTGCCTCAGGGCATGCCAGGCTATAATGCTAGTCTCACTGGACCAGACGGAACTACAAGCCTTACTGGTAATCCTGCAAAAGCGAAGCAATTGCTGGCCCAAGGTTTACAGGAAGATGGTATGAGCACGATGCCTCCGGTCACAATATATACTTCTTCGGGTGGTAGTCCAGATGCGCGTAACGAGTTCGCTGTTGAACAGCAAATGTGGCAGTCAGCATTAGGAGTAACGGTTAAGTACGTAGACGAAGATTTCAACAAACTCATCGAGGATATCACGAACGCAACGAACAACCCTAAAGGCATTGGGATGTGGGGCTTAGGCTGGAATGCTGACTATCCCGATCCTCAGGACTTTACAACACTCCAATTTTCCAAAGGTTCTCCAAATAACTACGAGAACTATGGTCAGAATAGCGGTTCAGGGAGTGCTGAACAGCAGACGGTTCAAACACAGTTGGTAGCTGCTGATCAGAATAACACTAGTCAGCGCATTCAGCAGTACTATACGCTGGAGCAACAGTTAGTGAACGATGTTGCCTGGATACCAACCTTCCAACAGGCTGCACAAGGTCTTCGCAAGCCTTGTGTCACGGGTGTAGTAGATACAGCCAATGGTGAGGTCTTCCCTGACTCATGGGCGAACGTCTACATTTCAACCAATCCAAACTGTTCAAACGCAACAGTGAAGTAAGTAGCTATGTAGTATCAGGAAGAACTGGAATGACTGGAATGAAGTGTATACCTATTTCATTTGAGCAATTCTGGTTCTTTCGTTTTGTTCACACTTCATCATCCGTGAGATTTTATGAAAAAGAGACGTATGTAACTATAAGTCAGCATGAGCTATGAGGTATCGCTCTGAACATGGTGTCAATTTAGAGTGAGTCCCCCATCATGGTTCATGATTGGATCGTCGAGGTATATTTGTCCTATCAACAGATACCGTTCCACTAATATACAATGATGGCTCCATACACAAGATGCTGACGCGTGTTAGGTACGTCTTAAACCCTCTTTATTGTTTTTACAGCACAAGGAGAAGCCTCGAATGCAATCAGGCAAGAAACTTACATGGGGCATTTTGCCCACCTTCCTATGCCTGCTATCTATGCTTATTGTCGCTTGCGGCGGTAGCAGTGGCGGTAGCGGTGGGACAGGAAGTACAGCTGCGGCAAAAGCGGCAGATAGCAAACAAGTATTTGTCAGCGGTTTCTCGATACGCGGAGTGCCGGACATCAAAACATTTGATCCAGCCCTTGTAACCGATGCGAACTCCATTGAAGCCATCGATATGGTGTTCACGGGTCTAGTACAGTTAGACAAGAATCTCGCCGTGAAGGGCGAACTAGCACAAAGCTATTCTGTCGGTTCAGATGGTGTCACCTGGACATTCAAACTGAAACCAAACCTGACATTTAGCGACGGTACGCCGCTAACCTCCAAAGACGTGGCATACAGCATCGACCGTGCGTTACAGCCAGCCACCAAGTCTGGCACAGCAGGTGCTTACTTGAACCTGGTCAAAGACTCGGACAAGCTGCTGAACGGCAAGATCAAGACCGTCATTGGTGATAGCATCACAACCCCTGATCCCAGCACCGTCGTTATCGTTACCAACAAAAAGGCTTCCTACTTCTTGGACGCATTGACCTATCCATGTTCCTACGTCATTGAAAAGAAGCTTATTGATACATACGGAGGCAAGTTCGCCGATCACCTTTCCGAGGGCTTTGGTGGCGAGGGTCCCTTTACCGTTAAGAAGTATGCACGCGGTCAAGAGATTGATTTCGTACCCAACACCCACTACTACGGTGCCAAACCTCAATTGAAAGAGGTCATTTTCCCCTTTTACAAAGATGCAAACACAGCCTACAAAGCGTACCAGACAGGCGCACTAGAGGATGTTGGTATTCCAACGCCAGAACTTGCGACTGCGAAGCAACTGACCAGAGAGTTCCATAATGTTCCTCAGTTGTACATTAACTACTACTCGATGAACTACCTCGTCAAGCCGTTCGACAATATCAAAGTTCGCCAAGCATTTGCCCTAGCGGTAAACAAGGATGAGATCGCGCATAATATCTACAAAGATACACTTATCGCTTCAAATCATATTGTGCCAAAAGGTATGCCGGGCTATACCGCTAACCTGACAAATCCAGGTGGCACAACAAGTACAGCCGGTGATCTTACAAAAGCGAAGCAGTTGTTGACACAAGGTTTGCAGGAAGAGGGAACAACCGCTGCTGCACTTCCTCCAATTACCATCTACGCATCTTCGGCAGGTAGTGCTGATGTGCGTAATGAGTTTGCCGCCGAGCAACAGATGTGGCAAGCACTGGGCGTCACAGTCAAGTTCCGCGACGAAGACTTCAACCAGTTGCTTAGCGATATTACCGCCGCCACAAACAACCCTAAGGGTATTGCTATGTGGGGTATTGCCTGGATTGCAGACTATCCTGATCCACAGGACTGGACAACACTGCAGTTCGACAAAGGTTCGCCAAATAACAATATGAACTATGGTCAGAACGGGAGTGCGGACAGTGCTACACAACAGGCTACACAACAAAAGTTGGAAGCCGCGGACTCAGACACCTCTGCTACCCGTATTCAGCAGTACAATACTGCCGAGCAGCAGTTGATTAACGATGTCGCGTGGTTGCCAATCGACCAGGTAGCCGTACAAGTGCTCCTCAAGCCCTGCGTCGCTGGCTATGGCTATAATGCTCAAGGCTTAACGAACCCAGAGGATTGGGCAAATGTCTACATCTCGACAGACCCAACCTGTGGTAACGCAACAGTTCAATAAGCAAAAGGGGACGGCAGATATGCTGACGTCTCTTTTCGGGACGTGGGATGGTACCTTTTATAGGTACTGTCCCACTTCATCAAACTAAATACAGAATGTCCTATGTAAATTCCTCTATTTACTTGACAACATAGCTAGCGTCACATAAAATACATGAAAGTCAATCTCCATAGCGTCTCTCTTGGGTAATCTCATAGCTTTTTATTCTTAAACAGTGCCGCATTTAGAAGAAAAGCAAGAGAAAAGGCGTTTTACTGACTAAGCGACTTAGTATTGCTCGAACAGTCTACTATTTGGCCTCGAACACAGCGTGGGAGGTATTAGCATGGTCGGATTCTTTATTAAGAGGTTCATCGGCCTCATCTTCGTGCTCTTTGGTGTTACATTCATCACCTTCATTCTGGGCTTTTACGCCCCAGGCGATCCCATTAGAAATCTCCTCGGCAACCACTTTGAGCTAGGGGCGTATATTCGTCTTAGACATATTTATGGTCTGGACTTGCCCTGGTATCAACAGTACTTCAATTATGTAGTGCAACTGCTTAGATTTAACTTTGGCGATTCATACTACTATCAGGAAACAGCCGTTATAGACATTCTCAAGCCCGGTATACCTGTTTCAGCAGAGCTAGGCTTATGGGGATTAATTCTCACATTCCTCATTGGCGTTCCAGTTGGCATTCTGGCAGCACTCAAAGCAAATACATGGATTGATACAGGGAGCATGAGTCTCTCTCTTATTCTCTTCTCGCTGCCTAGCTTTATTCTTGCGATCTTCTTTCAAGTGCTCGTCGTATTCTTAGACAAACTCACACAAGGTCAGTGGCCCGTGTCTGACTGGGGTAATCCGTGGCAATATACCGCTACAGACCTAACCCATAAAATAGGACCTATTCTCGTATTTGCGGCAGTAGGCTTTGCCTTTATCGCACGCATCACTCGCACCACGATGCTCGAAGTCCTGCGTCAAGATTATGTGCGTACCGCGAGAGCAAAGGGTTTGACAGAGCAGACGGTTAACTACCGTCATGCATTCCGCAATGCGCTCATTCCACTCGTAACAGTGTTTGGCACTTCACTAGCCACCCTCGTTGGCGGTGTGTTCTTCATCGAGGTTATCTTCAACCTACCAGGCATTGGACAGATCGCGCTTAATGCCATTAACAACCGCGATTACACTGTCATTCAAGCAACAGGCGTTATCTTCGCCATAGCAGTCGTTCTGGGAAACCTGGTTGCTGATCTTCTTTACTCTGTTGTTGATCCACGCATCAAGGTCGAATAGGGAGCAAGCAAAACAATGGATACAAAAGACACAAACACCGAAGCCGCTTCTAGCTTCATGTCACCAGACCCTGGTATAGGACCAAGAGGGACAGAACTATTAGATGTATCAAGTAATCTCGATACAGAAGATGGGGCACCAGCAGGAGTTGGATTAGAACCGGGCACTACCCCACAGCAAACAAGTAAGACGACTCAGAAGGCGAATACACCTCTTCAAGATTCCCTAAGACGCTTGCGACGCGATAGAAGAGCGATGGTATGTCTAGTTATCATCATATTTTTTATCGTGATTCCTATTATTGGACCTGTGATTTATCAACATATCGGCGGCTCGATCACGAGTAGTATCACTGGACAACCAATAGGACCGAGCCTATATCACAGTCCTTTCCATCAAGAGCTAAATCACCAGGATGAGTTACCATCAGGAACCTACTGGTTGGGCACCGACTCCATTGGACGCGATATCCTCGCACGCCTCATGCAAGGAATGCTCATCTCATTGTTCGTCGCAATTTCGGTTGAAATTGTAAACGTCGTGCTTGGTATCCTGATTGGCGTGTGTGCCGGCTTCTTCGGTGGCTGGATAGACCAGGTACTAGCGCGCTTTACAGACATCATGTTTGCATTCCCTGGTTTGCTCTTCGTTATTCTTGTCGCCGGTATCTTTGGCAATACACTCGATGCACCGTTGAGTAAAATTCCTGTACTTGGTGCAAACGGCAACGCACGTCTCCTGATTGTCTCCATTGCTTTGGCCTTTGTTGGTTGGCCGCTGATGGCACGTTTTGTACGTGGGCAAACACTACAACTTAAGGAGCAGCAATTTATTGAAGCTGCGCGTACATCCGGTACAACCAATACCCGTATTATTATGCGCCATATTGTTCCTAACCTCTTCAACATTGTGGTTGTCGCAGCTACACTCGACATCGCCAATACGGTTATTGGTGAAGCAGGCTTGAGTTTCCTCGGCCTCGGTGTATCAACGCCTGGCTCAAGCATAGGCTTGATGATTAACGATGCTCAGGGCCTATTGGATGTTCACCCGTGGGAAGTATTAGTTCCCTCCATCACGCTCACCATTATCGTGCTTGCGTTCTCGTTCCTCGGCGATGGCTTGCGTGACGCCTTTGATCCACGCGCTAAAGACTAAGTAAGCGGAGAAAAGAAAAAAATGGTAACAGCAGTAGGAAATTTGCTGGAAGTAAACAATCTCAAGACCTACTTTTACACACGTAGCGGAGTCGTAAAAGCCGTCGATGACGTGTCGTTCTCGATCAAGCCGGGTGAAACACTTGGTGTTGTGGGCGAAAGTGGTTGTGGCAAAAGCGTTACAGCACTTTCGGTAATGCGCCTGATCGCTTCGCCGCCAGGAAAAATCGTTGGGGGTGAGATTCGCTTCAATGGAGACAATATCCTAGACAAAAACATAGATGAATTGAGCGAGTTACGCGGTAGTAAGATTTCAATGATCTTCCAAGACCCAATGACTTCGCTAAACCCTGTCTTCAATGTTGGTTATCAAATCGCAGAAACGGTTAAGCGTCATAGAAAAGATGTAAGCAACGATCAAGCTTGGAAACGCTCTGTTGAGATGCTTGACCTTGTACGTATTCCTGACGCTAAAAGACGTGCAAAGAACTATCCACACGAATTCAGTGGTGGCATGCGTCAGCGTGTCATGATCGCTATCGCACTGGCATGTAACCCACAGCTTCTCATTGCTGATGAGCCAACAACCGCGCTGGACGTAACCATCCAGGCACAGGTGTTGGATTTGATGAAGGGTCTTTCGCAAGAATTTGGTACGGCTGTGATGCTCATTACGCATGATCTTGGCGTCGTTGCAGGCACCTGTCAGCACGTAAATGTGATGTACGCGGGGCATGTCGTGGAATCGGCTCCTGTAGGGCAGATTTTTGAGACGCCCGCACATCCATACACAACAGGCTTGTTGAACTCTATTCCAAAACTGCACGAGGGACGTGGCTCAAAATTAACACCTATCGCTGGACAACCACCCGACCTTACCAATCCACCGATTGGATGTCCATATGCATCACGCTGTCCAAAGGTACAGCAACGATGTCGCGAGGAACGTCCAGAGTTGATGCCCGTAGGTCGTGGGGAACAAGTAGCCGCGTGTTTCTATCCAAACTAAAGAGAAGAGAAGAATTATGGTACAGCAAGTAGAGCAGCAAGAGAAAGCGATAGGCACCACACTGATTGATGTCAAGGGACTTAAAGTTCACTTCCCTATCAAAGGTGGTCTTCTCGGACGCACGGTTGCTAACGTCAAAGCCGTCGATGGCGTTGACCTCTTCGTTCGTCGTGGCGAGACACTTGGATTAGTAGGTGAAAGCGGCTGTGGAAAATCAACAACAGGACGCGCGATCCTGCAGTTGATTAAGCCAACAGCAGGCAGCGTTGTTTTTGACGGCAAAGAATTGACGACGCTTCCTGCCGAACAGATTCGCATGGAACGCGCCAAAATGCAGATGGTCTTCCAAGACCCGTTTAGTTCGCTCGACCCGCGCTACACCGTAGGACAGGTCGTTTCTGAGCCATTGGAAAACTTCAATCGCGGAAATCCTGCGGCAGTACGAGAGCAAGTAGCCGACGTATTGCAAACGGTTGGCATCAACCCCAAATTCGTCAATCGCTTCCCTCATGAATTTAGCGGTGGTCAACGTCAGCGTATTGGTATCGCACGCGCCCTTGCGCTTCATCCATCACTTGTTATTGCGGATGAACCAGTTTCAGCTCTCGACGTGTCAATTCAAGCACAGGTTCTCAATCTGCTTCAAGATTTACAGGGCAAATTTGGTCTGACGTACCTATTTGTCGCCCACAACCTTTCCGTTGTGAAGCACATTAGTGATCGTATTGCAGTGATGTACCTGGGACGCGTTGCCGAACTCTCAGACAGCGAAGAACTGTATGAGACTCCGCTACACCCCTACACACAAGCACTACTTTCAGCCATTCCAGTACCTGATCCTAAGATCGAAGGCAAACGCAAACGTATTATCCTTGAAGGAGACGTACCAAGCCCCGTCAATCCTCCAAGCGGCTGTAATTTCCATCCACGTTGCTGGAAAGCACAAGCCATTTGTCGTGAGGTTATTCCTCCTTTGGAAGAGAAGCAACCAAACCATTTTGCAGCCTGTCATTTCCCAGGCTAAGTAATACCAAAAGAGCAGGAACGGTAGACATGTCAGACATGTCTACCGTTCCTGCTCTTTTGGTATTGCTCCTAGGAACTCGTGCGCGGTTCCAGACGTTTGATACGAGCAAGAAGCCTGATACGAGCAACAAGATGACGACCGTCGAATGGCTTGACCACATAATCATCCGCACCAGCCTCAAAACCACGCACTTTATCGCGTAACGTCATGAGCGACGTGAGCAACATAATGGGAAGCTTTTGAAGCGACTCTTTGCCAGTACGAACGTAAGAGCAAAGCTCAAGCCCACTTTCCTGATTAAGCAACACCTCTGTAATAAGGATATCGGGCGGATATGGAGCTTCAAGTATTTGTTTCGCCTCCGTAAGAGACGTGACGCACGTAACAACAAAGACATCGTGCAACGTCTGTTGCATTTTCCTAGATGCTTGTGGATCACTATCTACAAACAGAATATGTAACCTATCCACTTATCTTCAGCTTCCCTGCAATTTGTAGGGAGCGATAATCCTGTTTAACAAAAGAGGGCAGGTCTCTGTAGGGACCGATTGATCGCGTCCTCGTGGCAATCCACCGCCGACAAGGACGCGATCAATCGGTCCCTACAACCAGTGTATCCTTACTAAATTGTTAAACAGGATTATCGCTCCCTACTCTCTATCTGCCTGCGTCTGTACAAAATAGTCAGTACGACGTTGACGTTCGTTGGGTGTCAAACGTAACACTTTCTCAATTGTAGCATTGAGCGCACTCGGCTTAAACGGTTTTGTGAGATACTCATCTGCCCCAGAGAGCATACCAGTCATCTGATCCTCGTCTCGGGTCATCGCACTGAGAATAATCAATGGAGTGTTAGCGGTGCGAGCATCACCACGCAGACAACGTACTAGTTGATATCCATCCATGCGCGGCATCTTCACATCTACAATCACGCAATCAGGATGATCTGCATAAATGCGTTCTAACCCCTGTACTCCATCATAAGCCACGATCACATTATACATACCTTGAAGGTTTACAGCATATTTAATAAGCTCTACGATGGTTGGATTATCGTCAATAACTAAAACTGTTTTCATCGTATTCCCGCTATTCATAGGTTGCCTCTCACCAAGCACTGCACACATACGGGTTACAGGTTTCAGAAAAGGCATGACACCCGTCACATTGTAACACAGTTATGTGTTGCTGCCAACTTACTTCTATTTTTAGGATAAGTTGATACACAGACGCTCTTTGTGGACGTCCGTGTGTCATTGCTATATCTTCTTTTATCGGACATAAATGCGTTTCTCTATAGGGATGAAATTTCTCAGTGTACAAATATGTTAAAATAGGGATAGACTAGTTTTCTGTGCAGACTAAGGGAGAGAAACAATGCTTGACCGCTACTCACGACAAACCCTCTTTACACCAATTGGCAAGCAAGGGCAGGAACAACTACGAGCGGCTTCTGCAACAATCCTTGGGTGTGGCGCGTTGGGCACTGTCCTGGCAAATAATCTGTGTCGCGCTGGCGTGGGAAAACTATTCATTGCTGACCGCGACTACATTGAGACGAGCAATTTACAACGCCAGATACTGTTCGATGAAGATGATGTTGCACGTCATTTACCAAAGGCTGTTGCGGCAGTCGAAAAGTTACGTAAAGTCAATAGTGATGTTCGTGTAGAGGCACTTGTGGAGGACATCAATGTCGATGATATTGAGTCGCTTGTACGTGAGAGTGATATTATCCTCGATGCAACCGATAATTTTGAGACGCGCTATCTTCTCAATGATGCCTGCATTAAATATCAGCGGCCGTGGATTTACAGTGGAGTCGTTGCCTCATATGGCGTTACCATGAATATTATCCCTGGAGATACACCTTGCTTACGCTGCGTATTTCCCGAAATGCCTTTGCCAGGAACAACACCAACCTGTGATACAGCAGGAGTGCTGAACGGAATTGTTGGTGCAATTACAGGTATCGCCTCTACAGAAACGCTCAAAATTTTGCTCAAAAGCGAAAAGATAAGTCGTGCGATGGTGTGGATGGATGTGTGGGAAAATACATTTGAGCGTATTGAATTACCAAGACAGCCCGATTGTCCAGCGTGTGGACAGCATCAATATGAATTTCTGGATGCCACACAGAGCGCGAGCAGCACCAGTTTATGTGGTCGTAATGCGGTACAGGTACGTGGGACAGGAAAACGTGGTATCCGTATGGATTTCCCTACACTTGCTGAGCGGCTAGGTTCGATTGGTGAGGTGCAGTACAACGAATTTCTTCTGCGTTGTGCCATTGATCAGTATGAAATCACCGTTTTTCCTGATGCTCGCGCCATCATTAAAGGGACAGATGATGAACAGGTAGCCCGTTCTGTCTATGCCCGTTATGTGGGAATGTGAATAGACTTGCCCATGTGAAGTTCTCTTGTTATAATAGCCCCAGGTTCGCCTCGATTCTCTTTGTCGTGTTGGTGAGGGGACGTGCGCCGAAGGTCGAATAGCCCTCCAACGCATTATGCTACCCTTTTTTGGTAAGGGAGATTTTTACATACTATGAATGAACATATTCTTGTCTGCGTCGCATGGCCTTATGCAAAAAGTGCTACTCATGTCGGGCAGATTGTCGGCGCATATCTTCCGGCAGATACATTTGCACGGTATAACCGTATGGCTGGGAACCACGTGCTTATGGTTTCCGGCAGCGATGAGCATGGAACTCCTATTCTCATTGATGCCGAGCGCGAGGGCATTTCTCCACGCGAGTTTATTGCTCGCTTCCATAATCAAATCGTGAATGTGTGGGAGCGGCTCGGCATGTCCTGGGACCTCTATACAGAAACAGGAACTCCCAATCACTATCGTATCACCCAAGATTTCTTCCTGACTCTGTACAAAAAGGGCTATATCTTCAAAGATACCATGCAGTCGCCGTATTGTCCGACAGATCGACGTTTCTTGCCTGACCGCTATATTGAGGGAACATGTCCCAATTGTGGCTACCCTGGAGCACGCGGCGACCAATGTGATAACTGTGGGCATACACTTGATCCCATTGATCTAATCGATCCCAAGTGTCGCTTATGTGGTAGTAAAGATAGCACTTTAGAGATACGACCCACCGATCACTTCTTCCTGGACTTGCCCAAACTGCAAGCACCTTTGGAGGAATGGCTCTCACACGGCAAAGATCACTGGCGTCATAATACTACCAGCTTTGTAACGAACTGGCTTAAAGAGGGCCTACGTGCGCGTGCGATTACGCGTGACCTAGATTGGGGTGTACCAATTCCTCTTGAAGGGTACGAAGATAAGCGCATCTACGTCTGGTTCGATGCTGTCATCGGTTACTTCTCCGCATCGGTCGAGTGGGCTGAGCGACAAGGGACGCCCGATGCATGGCAAGATTGGTGGATTCCTGGTAAAGTTGAGCCTGCTGTAAAGTCATACTACTTTATTGGCAAAGACAACATTCCGTTTCATGCGATCATCTGGCCCGCCATGCTGCTCGGCTATGGCGACCGTAATCTGCCCTATGACGTACCTGCAAACGAGTTTATGACCATGAGCGGCGCGAAAGCATCGAGTAGTCGGGGCAACGTAGTATGGACACCAGATGTGCTTGACCGTTATAGTGCCGATGCGCTGCGCTATTATCTCTCAGCCACAGCGCCAGAGGGACGCGACACGGACTTTACCTATGAAGAGTTGATACGACGTAACAACGATGAGCTTGTCGCAACTTACGGAAATGCTGTTCACCGCACCCTAACATTCTTACAAAGTAAGTTTGGTGGCGTTGTGCCGGAGCCAGGAACGCTGCGCGAAGCGGATCGTGAGATTCTTGCCGAGGTAGAGCGTGGCTTTGGATTGGTTGGGCATAATATCGCTTTGTGTCATATGAAGGATGGGTTGAATGCAGCGATGGCTGTTGCACGTGCGGCAAACCGCTACCTGGACGAGCAAGCACCGTGGAAACAGATCAAGGTTGACCGCGAGGCGGCTGGTACCTCAATTTATATCATGCTGCAAGTCTTAAGCGGACTACACACCATGCTTAGTCCCTACCTGCCCTTTTCATCTCAGAAACTGCACGAGTACCTGGGTTTCGAGGGCCAAGCAAGCAAAGCCTTCTGGCGTCTTGAGCATGTACCGGCCAATGTTACATTGCCAAAACCAGAACCACTATTCGCCAAACTGGAAGAGATTGTTGTAGGAGTCTAATGCATGACACCCTGTGGACGATACACGTGTATCGTCCACAGGGTGTCATGCATTAGACTCCTACATTTGTTTAAAACTGATAGCCCGCGGCCTCGGCCCCCAGGCAAGCCGCTCCGACCACACCCGAAAAGTCACCAAGTTTGGTTCGTAGGATAGGCGTTTTCTTTGCAGGAGCTGACAGGGCAGCCGTTCTTGCTCGATGCACAGCCGTTTCGTAGAGCAGGTCAACCGCCTCGATAACGCCACCACCTAAGATAATAGCATCTGGATTATAGAAATTCAGCACTGAGGCAAGACCATATCCCAGATAGTCGGCAGCCTCAATCACCTTTTCTATTACAAGCTCGTCTTTTTGCTGAATAGCATTGGCAAGAATGCCTGAGCGAATGACCGTCTCACCCTCTTTGAGTTGCTTTTGAGCATCATCTGTAAGAGTAGAAGCACGTCCGTGATGTATTTCAGCCATGATAGATTTAGTGATTGCGGTACGCGACGCATAAGCTTCAAGGCAGCCAAGGCTTCCACAGCCACAGATACGCCCACCCGCCTGAAGCGTCATATGCCCCACTTCGCCAGCAGTTCCCGACAAGCCAGTATACATCTTCCCATTTTGCACAATCCCAGAACCAATACCTGTTCCAACAAAGATACAGACAAAGTTCCCGTAGTCCTTGCCAGCCCCATAGAGTGCTTCGCCGAGTGCAGCAACCTCTACATCATTGCCAACATACACCGTCTTACCAAACTGCTTGTTGAGAATATCTCCTAAATGCATATCATGCACACCTAAATTCGGCGCATCAACCACGATACCGTTTTTGCGGTCAATTTGACCCGCAGCACCAACGCCTACCGCCATGATCTCTGCCCCATCAGGCAATTTAGCATCGGTAATGGCTGTCGTTGCCAGCTCGATGGTCCTTTGCGACACAAAGTCTTGCCCTTTCTCAGCATGCGTGCGTTTACGCGCCGAAGAAAGGACTTCACCAGTCGATATATCAACAACTGCCGCAAGTGTCTTGGTTCCTCCCAGGTCGATACCCAGGGCATACGCCTTTGGTTTGGACATACGTTTTGCCTCATTTCTTAAATGGAAGACTCAATCCAGGGTCTACATCAAGGTCAAGTCCATGCTGCTCACCGCGAGCAAGATGGAAAAAGGCAGCACCCGCAATCATTGCGGCATTGTCTGTACAAAATTCAATTGGTGGATAGCTGAGAGCTATATGGAGAGGAAGCAGCTCTTGCTCGATACGGTTCCGCAGCCGAACGTTTGCCGCAACACCTCCAGCAAGCACAACCTGTTTCACAGAATATTCTTGAGCAGCAAGGCGTGTTTTGACAGCCAACACATCCACGATTGCCTCTTGAAAGCTCGCTGCCAGAAATGGAATGTTCGTGGGACCTTTTTGCGCTGCAGCCGCGCCCATACGTGTATAATAACTTACCTGTTTGCCTTCGCTCTCAACAACCGGACGTTCGTCCGCCGTCGCACCTTCTGCTAGGTGAAGCATAGCGGTCTTGAGGCCACTAAAGCTGAAATCATACGTCCCCTTTAACCATGCTCGTGGTAGCCGATAGGCGGTGCGTGCAAGCGTAACAGAATGCTTCTGTTGCAGAAGTTCTTCCTCAGCCTGTTGTGCCGCTTTTTGTATGGATGGCCCACCGGGGTAGTCCAAGCCAAGAATGCGTGCCACCTTATCGAAGGCTTCACCGGCTGCGTCATCACGTGTATGCCCAAGCAGTTCGTATTGTCCATGCTCACGTACCAACACGAGTTCGCTATGTGCTCCTGAAACGACAAGACAAAGAAGTGGGAACAGTGGATCGCCTTCCACAAAGAGTTCGTTTGTAGCAGAGAGAATTTGTGGTGCAGCACCCTTGCGTAACCAGTTTGCATAAATGTGTGCTTCGAGATGGTTCACACCAAGAAAAGGCAGACCACGAGCGAGCGCAAGCGTTTTGCCTACAGTGAGACCCACCAGCAGTGAGCCTGCGAGTCCAGGGCCATAGGTTGCGGCAACAGCGTCTATCTCATCCCATGAGCACCCAGATTGCTCTAAAGCAGTCTCGACAACAGGAATAACCGATGCCAGTTGTTGACGTGACGCGACCTCTGGCACAACACCACCATAACGATTGTGAATATCTATTTGTGAGGCGACAACATTCGAGAGCAACCAGCGACCGTCTTTAACGATTGCCGCTCCCGTTTCATCGCATGAGCTTTCAATACCAAGTACAAGCATAGACGTTTTGTTCTATTCCTTTAGTTTAGCGCGCTTCCAGCTTTTGATAGAGTGCTGCTTTTAATTCCTCAAATCGCTGTCTATACACAGGAGAGTTAATTTCATCGGTCCACATGATAACCGCATCCTCCTGATTATCGCTGTAGTAGCGATGCCGTATGCCAGCGTCACGGAAGCCGTATTTGCGATATAAATTTTGCGCCGTATAGTTAGAAACGCGCGCTTCCAGTGTTACCCATTTCGCACCAATACTATACGAAATATCAATCAGGCTCACCAGCATAAGCTCACCGAGACCAAGACGGCGAAAGCCAGGATGCATTGCGATAGTGGTTACATGCGCCTCATCAACCATCAACCATAAGCCCGCAAACCCGATAATAGAATCTAGTTCGGGTGAAGGCGTTATGATGCTGGGTCGATTGGGCAAGAGCGAAAGGGGAAACAGGCGATTTCTGCGTGGCTTTTCTACCTCCTGCGGCGGCACGGTAGCACGTTCTTCCGCGATATGTTTGTCACGTAACACGATATAATGTGCCCAACGATTATCCTGTAACTCCTTACGATAGGCACTGGGAGGCCAGGTTGATGGGTAAGCTAGACGTTCAATCTCGACGACGCGAGGCACATCTGCCATAGTCATTTGGTCAATTGCGTACCGCACCCTCTTCCCTTTCTGTATTACGCTGACCTGTAGGTCGCTGTGATGATATGCCAAGTAATGGCCGTTTTCTCGTACTTGTGGTAATTGAAGGACGCCGCAAGTAAAGCGGTTCGAGTAATAATGGGTCGTCCACTTTTCCCTCTTGCCATCGTTGCCATGCTAACGCTGCAAGAACAGAAGCATGACGCGTCGATGCAGGATTAGGAAGAAAAAGACCCTGTATCTGTGCAGAAAGCGACTGACGCAAAGCCTCACTTATCTCGCCGCAAAAAAGGAATGGTACGCCTTGTGGTGTTCCAAAACGCTCAGGCCAGCTATTTGTCTGCTCTCGTAATAACTCGGCAATCTGTGCCACTGTAAACACACCATAGTCGCTCACCCTTGTCTGCACATACCGCACATCTCCATGCTCCGTTGTCTTCTCTAAAGTAGCACGATAGCAAGCAGCATATAGTTCTGAACGTCCTGCCTCCATAACAGCGCATAAGGGATGAGTTGTTTGCTGTTGCTGGGCCGCTATAATGTCTAACGTGCTTATCCCAAAAAGTGGTTTTTGAAGCACAAAAGCGAGCGTTTTAGCAGTAGAAAGTGCTACGCGTACTCCATTGAACGACCCCGGTCCCGTCGCTACAGCGATACCTTCGATTTGTGACATAGTGCTATGACATTCAGTGACAAGACGCTGAATGCGTGTCAGCAACTCCACACTATGGTTGCTGTCAATAAACCATGTATATTCTCCGTACACATCGTCTTCTGTACACAAGGCAATGCTAGCACGGCGGTTGGATGTATCAAGCGCGAGTAGTAACATGTATGTTTTTCTTAAATTGCTGCAATACTTCAATGTGATGCGTACCAGTTGCGGTAAACAAGAAAGTACGCTCTGTTCCGCTGCGTATGTCTATATGTAGGCGTAGTTTTTCAGGTACCCATAGTCCATCCGCTTTATCAGCCCACTCAACAACACATACGCCCGAAGTATCGTAGAAATAGTCCTCAAAACCCAGGTCAAATATTTCTTCGGGATTCTCCAGGCGGTATAAATCGAAATGGTAGAGTGCAGGACCTCTTTTAGGCATCACCGTGCTTCCCGCTTCGTTCTGCACTTCTCGTACCTGACCAGGATATTCTTTCAAGAGGGTGAAGGTTGGGCTGGTGATGGTGGAGGTAATGCCTAAGCCTTGTGCAAGACCCTGTGTGAAGGTAGTTTTGCCCATACCAAGTTGCCCATCAAGGAGAAGAAGTTCTCCTCCTTGCAAAAGTTCGCCCAGATGCACACCAAAATGTTGTGTTTGAGTCCCACTATGGCTGACGACATGTAGCGTCACTGTGTCTTTTTCCTGGACATCCTCGGTGACAAAACTATTTTCAAGCACGATAGAACTTCCCTACATTTCTTTCGTTGTTAGTGAATGTCCCCTATTATAGCATATCCAGACACTTCTTAACGAAGTTTAGAGCCGCAATTGCGACAGTAGAGCGCATTCAAACGTACAGGCTGTCCACAATGAGGGCATGGTTGCATCTGTGCTGCAGTACTTGGAGCAGGTGGCGGAGGTGCCGCTTGCGGCTGTGATGCTGATGGAGGTGCATAATTTGCCGTTGGACCGGGCACGAACTGCTCGGCGGGATATGCCTCGTTCTTTACTTCTTGTAATTGTGTTTCACGATTGCGCGCGTCGTGGTCTAGTTCTTGAATACTGGCACACAGGCGCGAAAGTTGTGCATCAGTAAGCGAACCTTGCTGATACAGGTTCATTGCTACATTCCCAAGTTCATTTAGGAGTTGCTGACGCTGCTCCCAAAGCTTGTCTAACTCGCTTTGTTTGTTACGAATGCGTAGTTGTTTTTGGGCCTCCCAGCCTGTACGACTGACGGCGGAGTTCATAAAGTTTTTTGCAGACTCTACAAAATCGCTCATAATGGTTCCTCCATGATATGCTCTTGCTTTTATCTTTATTTATTCTTGTACTGCGTGTTGATGGACGCGTATCTCTTCAAAGCGACCATTGGCACTAAGTTGTACAGCTACAACATCAATGCGCCATGATCGCTCGGAATATTCGTGCAAATCCAGGTAATATGTTGCCACTTGCACAAGTTTTTGCTGCTTACGTGGCGTTACGGCATCTTCTGGCAACCCATAGGCATTGCCTCTACGTGTCTTGACCTCGACAAAGATCAGATCATTTTCATCTTCGGCGATCAGGTCAATCTCACCATGACGACAGCGAAAATTGCGCTCGACGATATGATAGCCCTGTCGTATCAGTTCCTCTGCCGCAAGACGTTCTCCTGTGCGACCTAGTCCCTGACGTGCAGCCTTAATAGATTTGGAAGTGCCATTGGTACCTATCTCGCCTACTCCCTACTATAACTACGTTGTTTTGCTTACGATGTTGTAATATGCTTATTATACTCTACTAGATATACAGGAGTGCATAATATATGAGCGAACAGAATGGTGCGATGCAAAACCCACTTGTTTTTATTCATGGGTCGGGCGATAGCGGACGCATCTGGCGTTTTCAGGTTGAGCATTTTGGAACACAACGTGCCTTCGCTCTTGATATGCCAGGGCATGGGCAACGCCCTGATACACTTCCTATCGAAGTGACGGTACAAGAGTATGCACAGGCTGCGTATGACATCGTTACGCAGGAGTTACATCTGCAAAAGCCAATTATCGCTGGGCATTCGCTTGGTGGAGCTATTGCGCTTACAATGGCTCTTGAGCATAGCAACGAACTCGGTGGTATCATCTTGGTTGGCACGGGTGCGCGCCTACGTATTCTCCCCGCCATTTTAGCTGACGCCAAAAATACGCCAGAGCAGGCACGTCTACGCCTCTCTAAGATGGGCATGGCAACAACTACGGCACCAAATGTTTCACAAGCAGTGGTACAAGAACAAAGCATACCTGGATCACACATTCTGCACCGTGACCTTGCCGCGTGTGACACCTTCGACATCATGAAAAGGCTATACGAAGTATCTATGCCAACGCTCATACTTTGTGGCACAGAAGATCAACTAACACCCGTGAAATATAGCGAATACCTTCATCAGCATATCCTCAGTTCAGTGTTACGTATTATCCCAAATGCGGGTCATTATGTGCTACGAGAGCAGCCGGAGGCCGTAAACAAGGCAATTGATGAGTGGTTATCTGCAACATTTCCCCCCTCGACGCACTAAGGCGGTTCGTGTTACAATGTCGCAAAAGGTTTTCATAAAGCAGGTACCTACTATGCCCTATGCACGACACGCCGCAGGCATACGATACGCAGGTAAAAGATAAGCAAAGAATAAACTAGGGAGAAATGACATGTCAGGTCATTCAAAATGGTCGCAAATTCGCCGCTCAAAGGGCGTTAATGATTCACGTAGAGGACAATTATTTACGCGATTAGGACGTGAAATCGTCGTCGCGGTCCGTGAGGGTGGTGGCGGTGATCCTGATACGAATTTTCGCTTACGTATGGCGGTCCAGCATGCCCGTGACGCAAACATGCCGATGGATAACATCGAGCGCACAATCAAGCGTGCGGCAGGTGGCACCGAAGACAACAATCTTGAAGAGATCACCTACGAGGGTTATGGTCCTGGTGGCACAGCGATGCTTGTGCAGACGCTCACCGAGAACCGCAACCGTACCGTTGCCGAGGTCCGCAATGCCTTTAACCGTAATGCAGGTAACATGGGTGAAAATGGGTGCGTTGATTGGCTCTTTGAATCTAAAGGCGTCATCGAAGTACAACTCGATGGACACGACCCTGACGAACTTTCATTAGAAGCCATTGATCTTGGTGCCGATGATGTAGAACCAACCAATCCCGATGATGAGGTATTGACGATCTATACGGAGCCATCAGAGATAGAGAAAGTTCGCAAGGGGCTGGAAGCGCAAAAGTACACAGTCTTGAAATCTGAGGTCACAATGGTTCCAAAGACACGAGTTGAGCTTGCTGACGAAAAGACGGCACACCAATTCATCCGTCTGACAGAAAAATTAGAAGACTTGGATGATGTGCAAAACGTGTATTCAAATGCTGACTTCCCAGAGGAGTTCGCGGCTTCCTTCTCGTAGAGCAGTCGTATGATACTAGTACAAAAAAGTAAGGTGAGAGAGGAGAACATATAAACATGGGCGATCTTTCACCTACTCCTCCCCACCGTATCGCGCTAGGAATTGACCCTGGTACGGCGATTGTTGGCTATGCAGTAGTCATGGCAAAGGGAAGTGAGCTACACATGCTTACATGCGATGTAGTAACTACCCCTGCTAAAATGCCACTCGCGCAACGTCTACAAATTATCTATGAGGGTTTGAGCGCGATTATCGCCACCTACAAACCAAACGAGGCGGCGATGGAGGAATTATTTTTTGCGAAAAATGCACGAACCGCGATGACGGTAGGGCAAGCACGTGGGGTGGCAATGCTTGCACTGGCAAATGGTGGCCTCTCAGTAGCGGAATATACTCCTATGCAGGTAAAGCAAGCTGTGACAGGCTATGGGAGCGCAAACAAAGATCAAGTAGGGGAGATGGTGCGTATTCTCTTAAAACTATCACAAATTCCGCGTCCCGATGATGCGGCCGATGCTGCGGCTGTCGCAATCTGTCATCTCAATACGCTTCCCTATTCCAAGCTTCTTTCGGGTTTACGTTGATCACAAACCCTCCTTGCTACCTACATAAAAAAGAAAGACATCTCCGATACTCCTATTTCCATAGTTTTTCGTTACTTCCATAATATATTAGCGTTTCTGCATATAGCGCACAGAGAAGAGATGAGGTTTTGGGGCGATGATTACAGGTATTCATGGCACACTTGAGGCAAGCAAAGCGGATGCTGTTATTGTACGTGTGGGTGGCTTCAGTATCCGTGTAGCTGTTCCCTCTTCCACGCTTCATCGTCTAACCGAGGAGGGCATGGAGGTGTCTCTCTACACACATTTCCACATGCGTGAAGATGGGATAGCTCTTTATGGTTTCCTCGACGAGCAAGATCGTAACGCCTTCGAGCAACTGATCGCGGTAAGCGGTGTTGGTCCCAAAGTTGCCTTAGCACTCCTTTCTGTGCTAGACGCACCAACATTGTACAAAGCTGTTGCTGACGAGGATGTACAACGACTGGGCTTAGCACCTGGAGTGGGGAAGCGTCTGGCAGCACGCTTGATTCTTGAGCTAAAGGGAAAACTTCCTACGCTTCCAACAACTGGAGCAGTTGGCGCAACACCCGGTAACAGGATACAAGCCGAAGTCATGGAAGCCTTATTGGGATTGGGTTATTCTCCTTCGGAAGCTCAAGCGGCTCTAGCGAAAATTCCGCAAGACCAAGCCATGACCTTGGAGCAACAAGTTACCTTTGCCTTACGCTCTTTTTCGCGCAAATGAGTTACTACTATATTTTATAATGCAGAGGATGCAATGATAACGGAAGAACGGCTCCCCCCAGCTTGCGCCTTCGCAGTTTCCGTACTGGCAGAGCGCGATGTAGACCCAGAAGCTGTGCCAGAAGAAGCTGTTGAAGCGGCACAACAGCACATGGCAACCTGTGCGCGTTGTCTTAGTGTACAAGCGGCGAATTCAACAACACGTAAAAGGAAAAAGGTACGACGCGGTGGATTAGGTACAGAATACTCAGGTCCACTCGTACTCGAACCTTCAGGCGAAGAAATAGCTTCATCTCAGACAGAAGGACACTCTTCTTCTCCACTATCTGACATGCCATCTGTTCCCCAGCCGTTGCAAAAACAGACTGATAATACAGCATCCTCAGCTCTGACCCTTTTCGAGGATGGCACACTGAGTTGTCAGCAATGTAGAAGTAAACTTAAAGAGTATGCTGAGGCAATAGATAACGGGCAAAATGTTGCTGATCTCTATCCAGAGGTGCAAGAGCACTTGCTTACATGCGAGTCTGGGTGCTTGGTGTTACTTGATATTTTTCGACAAGAAGCAAAATCAACACGAAAATATCGTCGTCGTCTTGTACGTGACCCTTTTAGCGTTATCGGTTGGGAAGCAACAGGCTTCTTTCGCGGAGGACAAATTCCTGTATCGCCAATGGCTCTTTCTTATGGTACTCTTATTCTCCTGCTCCTTATAGCTTCGCTCAGCACCTTTATCGGCATTAGCTGGGACAATGCACGCTTTTATCATCCAACAGGTATTACTGTACCAACACCTGATGGTATCGGGCTAAGCGATGGCTTGAAAGCATACGACGCCTGCAATGCCAATAGCTATCGAAATAAACGTGCGGCCGCTCAGTCTCTACAAAGTGGCGATATTTCTAAGGCACGTTCATTGCTCACTTCTGCTATCAGCTCGGCCGTAACCGACACGACAGGATGCAATGGTGCAGAGGCAGCTATCTATCTTGAGGACCTACAGGTGCGCCAATCAGGGCACCCTTATGGCATGGTCGTTGTTAGCTTTGATAGCGGTCCTGGTAACGCAGACCCTCATGGTGGCACAGATAGACATATTCTTTACGCTGCCTACACGCAGGAGCTTGTAGGAGCATTTATAGCGCAACAGCAGTACAATCTCACTCAGATGAAAACACCAGGCGCGCCGTTACTCTACCTTGTACTAGCAAACACAACCGGCGTGGAACAAGGTGCCTTGCAAATCGCGGAAGTTGCAGCGTCCCTGGCAAAAGGAACTACATCTCCACAGCAGCTTGGGTTACTCACATCTATACCAGTAGGAAAAACACATCCCGTATTAGGAGTGCTGGGACTAGGACCAAGTACACTGGTACGCGTCGCTCTACCAATCATGTGTCAAGCAGGATTGCCGTTAATCGTGCCAACTGCTACTGGCCTATTCATTCTTGATATCATTACCAATACATCCCTCTATCGACATTGTGCTCCAGGGTTCGCGTTCGTTCGTTTCTCCCCTGATGATGAACGCCAAAGTTCTGTCGGCGCAGATTTTGCAGCAAACAACTTGCGCGCTTATAACGCAGCGATTTTCTACGATCCTAGTGATCCATCTTCTGAAGGGTCCGCACATGGCTTTAGCGACAACTTCAAAAAGTTTCATGAGGGCACTATCGTAGCGCAAGAAACTGCTGTCGCAAGTGGTGTCCTTGATGCACAAGGAAGGCCTCAAGCAGCACAAGATGTCCTTTTAGCAGGCTTCAAAGATGCTATGAGCGCGCAACCACGACCCAACTTGATCTATACATCACTACTTACTAATGATGTAATAGTACTGGCAAAAGCGATAGCACGGCTTCCACAAAATCAACAGCCAATCCTGATGGTTGGAGGCGAATATATTGTACCATCAGCACTACAGGGACTGGTACAATGGACAAGACAACAACAGTTGTCATTGCCAAAAATTTTTGTATCACTTTCATCGGCAGCACGTCCACCAACAGAGAGTTGGCCCAAGCAGTTTTATGCGAGTTTTTGTACGTCATTTGCTGCTCCTGGAAACTACTGTAGTGGCGCGGCAGCACTCGATCAGGGAGCACTCTTCTTCGCTGATGGCATTGAGATACTAGCAAAAGCTCTTGGGCCGATTACTAGTGCCGACCAATTTCCAACAACAGCGGATATTGTACAACGTATCAGCAAGGAAGATTTCGCTGGCGTCAGTTGCCCAATTGCGTTACATATTCAAAATCAAGTTGTGGTGGTGAGTACAAAAGTCTTGCCAGTGGTGCTAAGTATTCAAGAGGATGGAAGCTTTCAGATAGTGGGATGATTACAGCAACACTAAGTGGTGACATTCGTTTCATTTTGTTCTCATATCTTCCCTCTTGATATGTAACGCGTTTTGCGGTATTCTAGGCAAGAGGTGAAGAATGGACAAGAAAAAAGCAACGAGTCTACGGTTAAGTCAAGAGGCAAAAGACTTGCTAGCAAAACTGTCTCGTAAACTAGGAATAAGCCAAACAGCGGTTCTTGAATTGAGCATTCGTCAGACAGCAAAGCAGGAAGGTATCTAGTGAAGAGAGTACGAGGCTACAAGACCGAACTCGACCCCACGAGTAAACAGTACGTCTTGCTCTGTCAATGCGCTGGCATCTCGCGTTATGCCTATAACTACGGCTTTGCCCGAAAACAAGAAGCCTACGAAAATGGTGAGAAGACCCCGTATGCGAGTGACTTGCAAAAAGAATTGACCGTCCGTAAGCATGATGACCTTCCCTGGCTAGGTGAGGTGTCTAAGTGGATTGTGCAAAACGCTTTGAGGGATTTGGACGATGCGTTTAAGCGGTTCTTTGAACGCTGCGACCTCAAGAAGCAAGGCCGCTATCATGGCAAATGCGGCTATCCCAAGTTCAAGAGCAAGCACAAAGGGCGTGGCTCGTTTCGCTTAGATTGTCCCGTCCGCGTCTTCGAGGGATGTGTCCAACTTCCCAAACTTGGCAAAATGCGCCTTAAGGAACACGGCTATATCCCAACGTGGGGCGTCAAGGTGCTCAGTGCTACCGTGAGTGAGAAAGCAGGACGGTGGTTCGTTTCTGTGCAAGTGGAAGAGGACCATGTAGAGCCGATACACGCCACTGGTACCCCTCTGGGCATAGACATTGGTATCAAGACGCTTGCTACTCTGTCTACGGGTGAAACCTTCGACAATCCAAAGGCTCTGCGTTCTCGGCTCAACGCCTTGAAACGAGTGTCCAGACAACACAGCAAAAAGAAGAAAGGCTCCAATAATCGCAAGAAAGCACAACGCAAACTTGCCAGACTGCATATGCGGATAGCTAATATCCGCAAAGATACGCTCCATAAAGTTACCTCTCAGATTGTGGCGAAAACCAAGTCACATGAGGAGCGTCCTCGTGTCATTGTGCTTGAAGACTTAAACGTCAAAGGAATGCTCAAGAACCGGAAGCTGGCAAGGGCAATCAGTGACGTAGGACTTGGGGAGTTCAAACGTCAATTGACCTATAAAGCCAAGTATGCTGGAATAGAAGTGAAGCAGGTATCCCGTTGGTATGCATCTTCTCAACTGTGTCATTGTTGTGGCTGGAAGAAGGAAGACTTAACCCTCTCAGACCGCGTGTTTGTGTGTGAGGAGTGCGGAAACGTGACCGACAGGGACTATAACGCGGCGAAAAACTTAGCCGCGCAAGCAGAATAAAACACTTTGTACCGTGAGTTACACGGGAACACATACGCTTGGGGATATTGTGGCTCAGGCTTAGTAGAAATACTAGGTGAAACTACGGTAGAGGAACCAGGAACCAGGAACCGACGAGTGGGCTAAATGTCCATAGAGCGGATAACGGATAAAGGGAGGGAATATGATGGAGGTGTTAGTCGTTACCTTAGCGTATACGACCCCCATGAAAGATGTGGATACGCTCGCACGCATACAACTGATTCAGGACACGGTGCGGAATACACAAGGCTTGGTGACGGCTCTTTTCTATAGAGGGAGAGGAGCATCACCCTGCTATGCTATACTTACAACGTGGGAAAGTGAAGAGGCATGGAAGCAGGCACAAGAACGCTATGATCCCAAGCGACTGCTTACTAGTTCGGCGGCGGCACTCCTGGTTTCGCCGCCAGAACAGTTTCTCTTCACATACTTGTGGGGCTATATTCGTCCCGCTACCTCCCCTGAACTCGCAGCAATACATCTTGCCACCGTCCGACCAGAACAAGCAGATGTTGCTCAACGCGGTTGGGTCGAGGGACTGCGAAGACAAGCAACTCAGTCTACTCTTGCCTTCGCATTCTTGGCACGTGGCATAACAGAGCAGCAAACCACAACAGAAGAAAAAACGCAGTACATACAAGGTACCACGTTTCTTAATTTGTTAAGCTGGTCCAGTGATGGAGCACGCGACAGTTTTTACTCCGACGTGAACTTTATAGCTGTCAACCGCTTCATCGGCAGTATAGGCAATGTTCACGTATTGTCCTTGGAGCCTTTATAGCCTGTTATTACACTTAATCTGATGAAGTTTCCGCGACAGGCTTATCGTAATATTTTTTTAGTTCCATCTGTAAAAGCATTCGGTCTGCCCAGAGTTGACTGGTGAATGTATGGTATTCACCATCACAAAGAGGGATAGAGTTAAGACATACACGATGTGGCATAAGACGGAAACGAAGAGATGTTCCCTCCACATCTATCCAGATATGGCGACGCGTGTAGCCCGTACCCCATTTGAATAAAACAGTTGAGTCGTACTCCTCAAACCAACCGCGCCCTTTAAGCAGATTTTTATTAATACTTTGTAGCATTTCGGCAAGTCCACTATCGCGTAACACACGCTTCGCGTTCTCGCGTTTTGCAAGACGCAATGACTCTTGCTCACCTTGTTGTTCTTTTTCAGTATCGTCTTGATCCGTAGGAAGTTCCTGCCTTTCAGCATAAAAGGTATTGTGTATATAAAAGACACTATCTATACAGCATAACACACGCGTGCTAAATAGGACCAGAGTTATTAGAATTCAGCAAATACGTCTTGTTTCATCGAATGACAAGCACTTCTTTTGGCGTGTTGCATATGCACAAGGGAGAGGACGGGTGGTTGCTCTGCAACGTTGGTATACGAAGAACGCTCCTGATAATACACGTTACGCTGTGACGACATAGAAAATACGTTGTCAGACGACTGCTTCGCATGGCGTTTCGCTTCAGCCACAAGCACACCAATTTCGTCGAGGTTGTGAGGATGTCGCAACTGATTGTTGACAACACCAATTGAGAGGGAGACGAGTGGGAATTGATAAGCTCTTCCTTTGCGATCTACACCACTAATTGAGCCTCGTTCCAGGTCTTCTCTTCTATAGAGTGCCGTACTTTGTTCTTTATAGCGGTTAAGAATTTGTGTATACAAGAGTTGTGCTTTGTCAGGTGTAGTCATAATGAGGAAGTCGTCACCGCCTATATGTCCAACAAAATCAGTAACATTCCCAAGTTCATAGACAACACGTTGGCATACCTGCCCAACCAGCAAAATCATACTATTACCAGCAAGAAAACCATAGACATCATTGAATGCCTTAAAATTATCGAGATCGAGATAGAGAAGACTCCAGAGGTCTGAACTATTCAGTTTACTACTAATAGCACGCTCCAATTGTAGTCCACCCGGAAGTTGAGTAAGTGGAGAGAGCGATCCTTGCTGTGTACGTCTTAGTTGGCGACGAATTTGAGCGAGCAGTTCGTCAGTATCGAATGGTTTGGTAATATAGTTATCAACGCCCAGTTCAAAGGCTGTTGTTTTGTTCGAGTGAGATACACAAGCACTAAGCACAATAATGGGAACATTCATTGTTTTAGGATGATCGCGCAGTTGCCTTACCACTTCATACCCATCAATACCGGGCAACATAATATCTAAAATAATGAGTTGCGGCATTTCACGAAGCGCAAATTGTACAGCATCTTCGCCGTTAAGGAGAGTAACAGTGTAATATCCTTCGATGTCTAGCGTTTCTTTGAGTAGTCCAGCGATGGTTGGTTCGTCCTCAACAACTAAAATGGTCGTCATATGTGCTCCTGCCTCTACATTTTACAATACTCTAATATACTAGACCAACGACAAAAGTGCTTTATCAAACATAGCACAATGTATCAAGGTTGTCTGTAGTGTATCTTTCAGTACCGTATCTTTACACATCATTGTGAAGTAGGCGCATTCTATGTTGTATACCCATCATTGGGTGCAGTGTAGTACGAGAAAAATGAAAAAATACTCCTGATGCAAAGTTTTCCCGATGCATTAGGCTACAGGCAACTACGCACGTTTTGTATAACAACACCTGATGCAAGCAAGAAGTCCGAGGCAATCCGTCTCCCCAGATGGATGTCGCGCGGGTGAAAGCGAAAGCCGAAAAAATAAAAGATCGTTATTCCTGCCGCAAAAATACGTAAATAGCGTAAGAAGTAGGCTCTGACATGATAGATATATTACATCTGTCATACTTAGTATAACATTCCTGAGCATACTTGCAAGGGTTTTGTTACACAAATTGCGTCACTTCGTAAAGATTTTCCAAAATCTCACATACTATGACTTTTGGGTATATATTATTACTTTCACATTTTTCCCCATGTGTCTTCATAAGACTAGTTGACGCATTGCCATTCCTGATATACTATGAGGTGGCGATAGTAGCAACTCGTATGGGGAGCGGAAGGGTAAATAATGACCTCATCTGCACAGGTCGAACGACCAATTACGTTTCATAGTAAGGGACAACCAACATTTCTCCTCGAAGGAATGCTTCATGTGCCCAGAAGAGCAGAGAATATGCCATGCATCATACTTTGTCACCCGCAACCTGCAAGCAGCGATATGAATGATACATTGACAGTAGCCCTGGCAAGAGGACTCGCGGATACAGGAATGCTTGCATTACGCTTTAACTTTCGAGGTGTGCAGAAGAGCCAAGGGCAACAGACAGACGGACGGCTAGAGCCGCTTGATTTAGCCGGAGCTATCAATGCAATAGTAAGAGTACCCGGCGTAAACCCAGCAAAGGTATGTGTTATTGGTCATGGTTTTGGAGCATATATCGCGCTTCTTTATGCACCTTTCGATCCGCGTATTCGCACTATTGTAGCAATAAGTTTACCACTTTTCCGCGCAACAAACGGTTTTCCCCGTCCATTTGAGCGTCCAAAGCTGTTTGTTACGGGCGAATTTGATGAAATCTGCCCACGCTACAAACTTGAGCCATTTGTTGAGCAGCAGACAGGCCCCAAAGGACTCAAGGTGATTACAGGGGCGCGTCATCTCATGCGCGGATATGAAGAGGCAACCGTTACAACAATTACGAAATATGTAAAGGCATGGGCGACAATGCCCGGAGTGTAAATACATTATGAATCCCAGTAACCCAATTATTGTTCAGAGTGATCGGACTATCTTGTTAGAAGTGGATCATCCACTACATGCTGAAGCAAGAGATGCACTTGCTCAATTTGCTGAATTAGAGAAGTCGCCAGAACATATTCACACCTATCGACTCTCGCCACTCTCTCTCTGGAATGCTGCTGCTGGCGGCATGAGTGCGGCAACCATTCTTGAGCTTTTAACGCAGTATAGTAAGTATGCTATCCCTTCAAATATTGCAGTTGATATTCGTGAATATATTAGCCGTTATGGACGCATCAAACTCATTCGCGAAGGGGATGCGTTGTTACTAACCTCAGAAGATACGGCATTGATTGTTGAAGTCATGCACCATAAACGCACACAACCATATATCTTACGGCAAATAGACCGCAAAACGATTCAGGTTGATGCATCGCGTCGTGGGCATATCAAGCAGTCACTCATTCATATGGGATTTCCTGCTGAAGATTTAGCAGGCTATACCGATGGTTCAGCACTTCCTCTCAAACTGGTTTCTCCAACACACTTGGGAAAGATTTTCGAGCCACGTACCTATCAGTATGCTGCTTCATCCGCTTTCTACGCAGGAGGTGCTCCAAGCGGCGGTAGCGGTGTTGTTGTCCTCCCGTGTGGTGCAGGAAAAACGATTGTGGGATTAGCCACAATGGCTGATATTCAACGTGCCACGCTTATCTTAACTCCAAACACGGTCGCAGTGCGCCAGTGGATCAATGAAATCCTTGATAAGACCGATATTCCACGCGAAATGGTGGGCGAGTATACAGGGGATCGTAAAGATATCTGTCCCATCACGGTCAGCACCTATCAAATTCTTACCTACCGTCGCACCATCAAACACGAAGATGGCACAGAGGAAGAGACCTACCCACACTTCTCACTCTTTACCAGTTATGACTGGGGGCTAATCGTGTATGACGAAGTACACCTACTTCCGGCACCAGTCTTTCGCGTCACTGCGGAAATCCAGGTGCGTCGTAGACTCGGCCTCACCGCAACGCTTGTACGCGAAGATGGGCGCGAGGCAGATGTGTTTAGCCTGATTGGGCCTAAGAAGTACGATGTGCCGTGGCGTGAGCTAGAAAAGCAAGGCTGGATTGCAACGGCAGAGTGCCATGAGATTCGGGTTGGACTAAGTGAAGACGAGCAGATGAATTACGCAATGGCCGAGGTACGCGAGAAATATCGTATCGCCGCAGAGACACCAGCAAAAATATCAGTTGTACGTCACCTTGTGGAGCAACATGCAGACGACCAGATACTGATCATTGGACAATATATCGACCAGCTCAAACTGCTTTCAGAAGAGTTAAATGCTCCGCTTCTTACGGGACGCACTCCAAATGGGCAACGCGAGAAGTTGTACGAGCAGTTCCGTCGGGGTGAAATCAAGCGTATGGTTGTCAGTAAGGTTGCGAATTTTGCAATTGACTTGCCTGATGCTAATGTTGCTATTCAAGTTTCGGGCACATTCGGTTCACGACAAGAAGAGGCACAACGCCTAGGCCGTATCCTGCGCCCTAAAAGCGATGGCGGCTTGGCATACTTTTATTCGGTCGTGACGCGTGACACCCGTGACCAGGAATTTTCTGCTAATCGTCAATTGTTCCTTACTGAACAAGGTTATCGGTACGTCATCGAAGATGCAGAGGCATTACTTGCACTATAGCAGTGTATGCCATTGTAGGGGCAATAGTTCATTACATCCTCGTCATGTATAGCTGAGACAAGAGCGTAATAAATTATTGTCCCTACAATATGGCTTGACATGCGCTCTTGTTGAGTGATATTTTGAGGAACAAGATAAATTTTAATAGAAGCAGAGGATGGCATGGCAAAAAGCTACATTGACGTAACAAACGAGGATTTCATAGAAAAAGTTTTACAAGCACCTCAATTGGCAATAGTTAATTTTTCAGCAGATCAAGCAAGTGCAAGCCAAATATTAGAGCCAGAGTTTGAGGCGATCAGCAAAGAATATCAGGGTAGAGCCTTGTTCGCTAAACTAGATGTTACGGGCCAGGAAGAGATTACCAAACAATGGAATATCGAAGGTGTTCCGACGCTTGTCTTCTTTAAGAGTGGGCAAGAAATTTATCGTATCAAGGGCATCATGATGCGAGACAAACTACGTCGTCAGATCGAAGGTGCTCTGCTCGCAAACTAACCTTGTGAGTAGGGCATTCTTGTTTCTTTATTTTTCAGTTATGTGGAGGTTGAGTTGGTTGTGTCACATTTGTATCCTATTCGTTTAGAAGCATCATTGCACGAAACTATTTGGGGTGGTCGAAAGTTAGAGCGCGAGAGTTGGAAACAACTCCCTGATGGCGACGTAGCCATTGGGGAGGCGTGGGAAACAGAAGTCACTACCGTTGTACAGAATGGCTCTCATCGAGGGCAGACGCTCGGCATGTTGGTTGACGAATGGGGAGAAGCATTGCTTGGAGAACAGGCAGTAGCAATCTTTGGGCTACGTTTTCCCTTACTCGCAAAGTTTATTGATGCAAACGCTAATCTTTCCGTACAGGTTCATCCAGAAGATACCTATGCCGCGCAACACGAAGGCGGCAAACTCGGCAAAACTGAGTTTTGGTATATTCTAGCGGCAGAGCCTGGAGCAAAGATTGTGTATGGGTTTGCACAAGAGACACATCGAGAAGCAGTGCGACAGGCAATTGAACGGGTGACGCTTGAAACACTTCTTCATGAAGAGCCTGTCTTTGCTGGTGATGTAGTCTTTGTTCCAGCAGGAACAGTGCATGCAATATGTAGTGGCGTCTTGCTCTACGAGTTACAAGAATATTCGGATGTAACCTATCGCATGTACGACTACGGACGACTTACGGCAACGGGCACACCACGCGAACTTCACGTTGAGCGGTCGTTAGATGTCTCACAGTATAACGCGACCCGTTCTGCTAAAGCAAAACCAGTGATGTTACCCACAGACGCTGGCTATGAAGAACGTTGCCTTGTAGCATGTCGCTACTTCGTAACACGCGAACTTCTACTAAAAGAGGGGGCAAGCGTACAGAGGAACACTACAGGTAGTTGTGTTATTCTCTCTTCGCTGAGTGCCGAGGTGCGAGTCCAATACGGACATGAATTTGAACAAAACGAGGTAATAACTCGTGGGCAAACAATGATTTTACCGGCAGCACTAGGTACATATCGTATAGAAGGAAATGGCGCGCTTTTGTTCTCCTATGTACCAGCAGCTAATGATGCGGCATGGGCTGCATGGCGAAGCGCGAACAAATAACAAGTGAGTGTTCACGCGCAGCATAATATCATGCTGCACATGAACACTCACTTGTTATTCTTTGCGACGCTTTTTGCGCTCTTCCTCAAGATCAGTGATAGTACCTTCGACAACATTCGGCTCTTCTGGCTCCGCTTCAGGCGGAAAAGAATAAAGTGGAGGAGGACGACGCGGGGAAGAAAAGGTGCGTTGCATGCGCCCCACATCAGCAAGAGTTTGAGAGATGGTTGTGCTTACATTAAGCGCGAACAGCACACCGTATAGCCCGCCCCACACAACCAGCCCAACCAGCAGCGTAATAACTCCCGCCACTATACCATTTGTAATACCACTTACTCTAGCACTAAGATATGTTTCATAGATCACCATGCCAATAATGGGCAGCCAGAAAAAACGCACAAGAACTTTCAGTAGCCAGTGGAGAAACCACCACACAGCCTTTACTGGGTCGGAGGGCATATTCCACGGAGGAAGAAGCCCTCGCTTTTGTCTAATATTTCTCATTGCCTTAGCCTCGTTCGTACAGCACTCTCTGCACTAGTACGCATATTGTACCAGTGTCTGGGTACGAATACTAGTAGGGCTGTTTCTCTTAAGACGATGCGATAGGGATGGTCAGGGTATCGTATCCGAATGAGGTTTTCAAGGTCCGCCAAAGCGACGAAATGTCTCGATATGTCTCAAAAGAGATAGGTCCATAGGTGAGCGTATACGGATTAACAGCAAAGGACTGTACTCTGATGTTGAGATCATTTTTTACCGACTTAGTTTGCTGTAAGGGTACAAGCAGTTGATCGCCAACTTGCATAGCAGTAAAGCCACATAAACTTCGCGTAGTGGGTTGAGTGCTCGCTGTAGTGGAGAATTGACTAACATTATACCCGTAAACTTTTTGATAGCTAGGTTGCGCCGAACGCAAGAGACGCCAGCGAGTGACAAGCCACGGACTTCCATTGAAGTTAAACGGCCGTGCAGAGGAATCCAGAAGTTGCAGGTCATTACTAAAGCTACTTGTGCTCACAGCTTGTTCTGCCATCGGTTGCACAATATACAACTTAAATGGAGAACCACTTAACCTCTTCGGCATGGCAACGAGTGTTGCCTGTGTAAAATGTTTCACGAGTGCCTCAGTGAATGGACTATACGGACCAATCAGCATAACCGCAGGTCCATTGCTACTACTGGGAAGAACGGCACATTTATATGATGAATCAAACACCGTTGTTGGCGTTTGCGTCTGCTGACCGAGATAACGCAATGCAGCCTGTGTTGCGGGATCGGAGGAAATATAAAGACGTTTGAAATGATGCTGTTGCGACAATTGATCTGCTTCATGTAAAGCATTTTGCAGCGAGTGCAGGTCTGAATAGTATGGATGTGAAAGGACCATATCGTTAAAGTTCCCACGCACTGTGTCAAGCACCCCTGCTAGGCTTCCTGCAAACTGTGCCACAATCAAGATGCATGCAAATACATAAACTCCATAACGCAAAAGTCTCGTCCATCCTAGAGAACCATGTGCCCATGTACTGATTTTTGCCAGGAATAAACCAATCAAGATAAAAGGTCCAGGCATTAAAATAATCATATAGTGTGCATATAGGCCAATAGAATGCCGCGTCAACACAAGAATAGGGAATACTTGCCAGATAAGCAATAGGAGCAGACCACATCTGTAGGGAGAAGCACGAAAATATATCAGGTAATCGCGTATCGTTGTCCACGCGTTTTTTTTCGTGCTATTCTTGATAGAAACCGGATTTGAGGTCGCACGTAACCAAAACGCAGATACAAAAGCGGTTATGGCACCACCTATCACGAGAACAACCATTGCGTCTAGCGTCCATGCTAATGCTGGCACGAGTCCTCCCAGCAAAGTTTGTTTCCCCGGAAGATTGTTGTAGTCATATGGACTCAAAAAGAGTTGATAAAAAGTCCACGCCTTACCATCAATAAAAACGGGCTGTTTCGTCACATTAAGAAGCGTATGCACATCAATAAAATTTGTCGATACTTCCCACAAGAGATACGGAAAGTAGGAAATAAAGACCGCAACAATGCCTAATGCGAGGTCACGCCAGCGTAAGGTTTTGGGTGCAAGAAGCAGTGCTACCCCCAAAGGAAATGCCATCATAATGCCAGAGGCATGCAGTTGAACAAGGATACCAAGTAAAAAAAGCGCAGGGGCTAACCAGCCTTTTTTGCGCTCCACAACTCCCCAAAAGAGGGCAAAGAGGAAGAGTACTGTAAGGATAGGAAGAAGGTTTTGGTTCCAAATAAAACGTGAGTAAAAGATAGGCCGTGCGGCAACAGCATACAGTAACGCACTAATGGTTGCTGCCACGCGTCCATAATAACGACGCACAAATACATACGTGAGCAAGACCGAGAGGGTCATCAGGACGCCAACCATGACCGCCCCCCAGAGGGGGTCGGCACTAAAAGCGGCCGGCAGCATAAAGAAATAGATAATCGCAGGTGGGTTATAGATATGGATAGAGGCAATGTTACTTGTTGCGACGAGGAGACCATGACTCACGGCATCGTGAGCCATCCGAAACACAGCAGCTTGATCGTCATCGAACTCTGTAGTATCTATACGGTACAACCGTAAAAAACCTGCTACAAGAACTATAAGATAAATCTCCCAGCTTAGAAGCCAGGAGCGGAGCATCGCGGAACGGTTCGCCAACTTCTCTTTTGCTTCAAGTGAAAGTGGTAGGCGATGCTCTGTAGGTGTAAGACTCATTGTGACAACACGCTCCTCACGGCTTCAAGTGTTGGTTTGACCACTATTCCACTTCCCCCCTCTGGCATCCCTGTTTTGCTATCTTTGAGTAAAGTGCCCGTGAGAACACCAACGACACGCTCATCATGTTTGATGATACCGCGCTCAACCAGTTTACGAGCACCAGCGAGTGAGGCGGCGGAAGCAGGTTCACAGCCTATCCCCGAACGATCAATCACAGCTTTGGCTGCAAGAATTTCCGTGTCACTCACTGACTCTACGATACCATCGCTCTCTTCGATTACACGACGCGCACGCGTATAGCTAACGGGGTTGCCAATCTTAATGGCGGTTGCAACAGTTTCAGCGTGAACGGAGAAGCGTTCGTTGAACTTACCCATGTAACTACGATAGAACGGATTGGCCCCCTCCGCTTGAATGGAGGCGATGCGTGGCATATGGCTGATGAGGCCAAGCTGGTACGCCTGACGAAATGCCTTACCAATAGCGGATGTGTTACCAAGATTACCAGCAGGAAGTACAAGCCAATCGGGTGCTTGCCAATCCAATTGCTGCAAAATTTCAAAGCCAATCCCTTTTTGACCCTCAACACGAAATGGATTGAGCGAATTGAGTAAGTAAATACCTAACTCGTTGCAAACATGTTCAACAAGACGCATAGCATCGTCAAAATCACCTTCAATCTGCACCGTTGTCGCACCATATGCCAATGTTTGCGCGAGTTTGCCACCAGCTACATTGCCAGCAGGCAGGAAGACAATGCCACGCATACCAGCTTGAGCCGCATACGATGCAAGAGAGGCAGAGGTATTGCCTGTTGAAGCACAAGCAACCGCTTTCGCGCCCATCACATTTGCCATCGTCACGCCCACCGTCATACCACGATCCTTGAAACTTCCCGTTGGATTTTCGCCTTCATGCTTGAGAAAAAAGCGATCAAGACCAGCATACACACCAATTTGGCGGTGTCCAACACGGCCTACACCACAATTTTCCATGCCAACCGGATAGAGTGCGGTATTGCCTTCGGGACGGCTAATAACATAGGAGTTTGGCACCGGCACAATAAGTTCACGATAACGCCATACACCACTCGCATCGAGCAAGTGCTTATCTGTACTCGTGGCCCAAATAGGCGGACCTGAGCCACGCTCGTCGAAGAGTTGCCGCCATGCCGCGCCAGCATTTGGCAATGCATCTGTTTCCGCATCAAAAAAGAGGGCATCCTGCGTCTGCTGTTTAGCCTGATCGGGATGCCTGAATATCATCTCAACGTCAAGTACACCACCACAATCACAGCGGTAGCGCGGCACGGAAACAGAAGACTGCCCTGCCTCTATCGCTGGATAGAGGTCAAGACATTCGACACAACGCAATTTTGTAGACGCTAGTGCTTGTATAACATCAGGAGATGGAGTCGTCTGAACTTTGTTATTCCCCTCGCCTGCCCCCTGGCTTGGCTGGAGACCAGTAGAATTGATCACCATTACGTGCGCTCACTTCCTTTCGTATGCGGCTGCGCGACGGATTTAAGACACGCGCACCATTTTGGTCTGCGCGTAAAATTCTGCTTGTTCCTTCAACACCTGCTGCACGAGCGGTAGTTTCCATCGCACGCAAGACATCATTGAAACGAGAACTTGTAAGGGCGATGAGCGATGAACCGCCACCGGAGAGGCTAGCACCATGCGCTCCTGCCGCAATCGCGGCATTGATAATATCGGGCATTGCAGGAAAGAGTGCCTGGCGATAAGGCTGATGTAGACGATCCTGCATTGCTTCGCCAATGACCTCATAACGGCCCATCTGTAAAGCAGTTAGTAGCAAAGCTACGCGTCCCGTATTAAAGGTAACATCAGCCTTTGAGTAACTCGCGGGAAGGAGTTTTCTACCCGCTATCGTATCCATTGGGAACGAAGGAGTGAAAACTACCGCTTTGATCGCATCAGGGAAGGGCGTTTTGATCGCATGTATCTTCCCCTCCATACTTGTTGTTGCAACAAGTCCACCAAGTAGCGCGGGGGCGACGTTATCGGGATGGTTCCCGGCCTCCGCTTCTACCGCGAGTTCCAACAGGTCTTCCTTCGGCACCGCTAACCCCTTTGGTCGTAGCCACTCGTTTGCAGCAACCAGCCCACCAACAACCGCAGTAGCACTACTCCCAAGACCACATCCGGGCGGAATATTAGTTGTGGTACGTATGCGTACCGAGGGGACCGCAACATGCAAACGTTCAAAGAGCAATGCAAATGAGCGGAAGAATAAATTATCCGCTCCAGTTGACAGTTCAGACCCTAATGCACCTTCAATTTCAATCACAGGTTGCGTAGGGTCGCCTTTGCTCTCTTCGACCTCAAAACGATTATAAAGCTGCAATGCTAAGCCAAGGCTATCGAAGCCTGGTCCTAAGTTAGCAGACGTTGCTGGCGTTAAGACAATAACCGAAGCAGGTAATACCAGTGCCATCGCTAGCAACCTGCCTTTCTGATGACCTGTGCATGGTTCATCCTTTCCTAAGTACAACTATTCTACCATGTTTTATATCAAGACGGACTGTTCAGGTACAAAAGTCACATGTTAAATACCAGCAGGCGTCTCTATACCACTATCGACAATATAGATAAGGTCGGCATCAGTAATAAACTTCTTTTTATCAGCCAATTTAACAAAGCGGTTGTAAGCAGCGTTGAGCTGGTCAGCATTTAGTTTGTGACCAAGTTGACGCAAACGCGCATCAAGCCCATGTCGGCCCGAATGCTTGCCTAAGACTAAACGACTATCGGTCCAACCAACTGATTGTGGTGTCATAATCTCATACGTAAGACGATTTTTCAACATACCATCCTGGTGAACACCCGCCTCATGTGCAAAGGCATTGCTCCCAACAATAGCTTTATTCGGCTGAACAGGGATACCGCTCATACGACTGACAATCTGACTCGTCGCCAACAGCTCATTCGCTCGTATACGCGTATCAACGTTGCCAAACGAATCGGGTCGTGTACGCAAGGCCATTACAACCTCTTCTACAGCAGTATTGCCTGCTCGCTCACCAAGTCCGTTGATGGTAACTTCGACCTGGCGCGCTCCCGCTCTAATAGCTGCAAGCGTGTTCGCGGTTGCCATACCAAGATCGTTGTGGCAGTGAGCACTCATAACCACATCTTCGATTCCTGGAACACGTTCGCGTATATAGCGGAAAAGTGCCTCATATTCATGAGGTAGCGCATAGCCAACGGTATCAGGGATGTTTATTGTTGTTGCACCTGCGTTGATCGCAATTTCAAAGACCCGACAAAGGTAATCCCAATCGCTACGCGTTGCATCTTCAGCAGAGAACTCAACAACAGGACAAAGGTTACGTGCATACGCAACGCATGACTGTATGCGTTGTAATGCGTCCTCAGAGCTAATCCTTAATTTGTGTTTCAAGTGAATATCAGAGGTTGCAAGAACCACATAAATCACGGGCTGCTCCGCATCACGAACACCTTCCCACGCATCATTGATATCGGTGTGAGAGGCACGAGCAAGGCCCGCAATGGCAACACCATGCACACGTTGTGCGATTTCTTTGACTGCTACGAGATCACTAGAGGAAGCGGCTGGGAAACCTGCCTCGATGATGTCCACATTCAGCCGCACAAGTTGCTCGGCAACCTGTAGCTTTTCTTCAGTGGTCATCGTGGCTCCTGGCGATTGCTCGCCATCACGCAGGGTCGTATCAAAAATCTTTACTACGGCAGAATCTCCCATGATTTTTCCTCCTTAGGCACAAGATAGACTCATTATTCCCTTGTACTAATGATGCTGTACTACCACACTACAAGCGTGATAGTACAGCATTATCAGTGCAGTTACTTCTTTGTTTCAGCTTTTACTTCGGGGGTTTCTGTCTTCTTTTGAGTTGGGTTTAACCAAGGCATCATAGCGCGCAACTCACTGCCAACCTTCTCAATCTGGTGCTGTGCTCCTTCACGTCGCATCGCTTGGAAGCTAGGGCGACCAGCCTGATTTTCGAGAATCCAGTGTGTAGCAAAAGTGCCATCTTGAATTTCACGTAGCACCTTTTCCATCTCCGCACGTACTTGCTCATTAATGATACGTGGACCAGAAACGTAATCGCCGTATTCAGCCGTATCGCTAATAGAGTAGCGCATATAGCTCATACCACCCTGATACATCAGGTCAACAATCAGTTTCATTTCGTGCATGCACTCAAAATACGCGAGTTCGGGCTGATAGCCTGCCGCAACAAGCGTCTCGAAACCGGTACGAATAAGCGATGTTACACCGCCACAAAGAACGGCTTGTTCACCGAAAAGGTCTGTTTCGGTCTCTTCACCAATGGTTGTACGCAAAACACCAGCGCGAGTTGACCCAATAGCACGTGCATATGAAAGCGTTAAGGCTTCAGCATTGCCCGTTGCATCCTGGTACACAGCCCATAGAGCTGGGACGCCCACACCTTCTACATAGAGACGACGCATCATATGACCAGGACTCTTTGGCGCAACCATCGCAACGTCAATGCCAGCAGGAGGCACAATCTGCGAATAGTGCAGACTGAAACCGTGAGCGGTGAGCAACATCTTACCGGGCGCGAGTCCGGGCCGAATGTCGCGCTCAAAGACTTCACGGTGATTCTGGTCTGGAATGAGAATCATGATGACATCGGCTTGTTCTGCCGCTGCGGCTGGTGTCATGACTTTCAAGCCATCGGCTTCAGCCTTTTCACGGCTTTTGCTGCCTGTAGGTAGACCAATAACCACGTTACAGCCACTATCGCGCATGTTGAGCGCATGAGCATGGCCCTGGCTACCATAACCAATTACGGCTACGCGCTTCTGCTGAATGAGTTCAAGATTTGCATCGGTATCAAGATAAATATGTGCCATACAAGTATTTCCCTTTCGACTATGTTGCGTATCATTTTTCTTTCGCTGCCAAAGGCGATGAGAGGAAGGGTAACTGGGGCACAGACCCCAGTCAAGGGGTAACAACCCCTTGCATCCCCTCTATAGACTGCCACGTGACAGAGCAACGCTGCCTGAGCGTGCTATCTCACGAATGCCGTATGGTTTCAAGCCTTCAAGCAGTTGCTCGATCTGCTCTTCGCTACCCGCTATTTCCAACGTGACCGTTTCGGGCGTTACATCTACACTGTGAGCTGCGAAGCGTTGAGCGTACTCAAGCACCTCCTGCACTTGAGAGCTAGTGGCGTTGACTTTGATCAACGCCAGTTCGCGTGTAATAGCGTCTTTTGCCGCCAGATTTGTAACCTGCCTCACGTCAACAATCTTACGCAATTGCTCGACGAGATGCTCGACACCAACCTGAGAATCGTCAACACCAATGGTGATGCGTACCACATTTGCTTGTGTACTCGGTCCCAGAACTAGCGTTTGCATATTGGCTCGTCTCCGACGGAGCAAGCCAATCACACGATCTACTGAACCCGGACGGTCATACACCAAGACGACCAAGGTATGCGCTTGATGAGTTCCCTGTGCAGCATCCATCTGGCCTGCACGTTCGATAGCTATATTCGTCATAATTACTCGCTCTCCGTCTCCTCGATCATGTTGGTGATTGCCGAACCAGGAGGCACCATAGGATATACGTTCAATTCAGACTCGATCACAAAGTCAATGATGACGGTGCCTTCGGTCTCCATCGCGCGTTTAATTGCGCCCTCTACCTCGTCACGGCGCGTCACACGAATGCCTGTCAAACCGTATGCGGCTGCGAGGAGCGTGTAGTCTGGTCCGGTCATAGGCGTCTCTGAATAGTTGCGTGAGTGGAAGAATTGCTGCCACTGGCGCACCATACCAAGATAGCCATTGTTCATAATGGCAACTTTTACCGCGACCCCTTCCTGGCGCAATGTCGCCAGTTCCTGAATGTTCATCTGAATACCACCGTCACCAGCAACGGCCCACACGGGTGCATCTGGCATACCCATCTTGACGCCCATCGCCGCAGGCAGTGCAAAGCCCATCGTGCCAAGTCCACCGGAGGTGATATGGCTGTTCTGCCGCGTCCACTCATAGAAACGTGCGGTCCACATCTGGTTTTGACCAACATCGGAGACTACGATTGCATCACCATCTGTAGCGGCGCGGATAGCGTTCAAAATGCTTGTTGGGTCAGGATATTCTTCGTCATGCTTGATATGCTGTTGACGCCCAGTAGTTTGTGCTTCCCAGGAACGAATCTCATCTAGCCAGGCACTATGGTCAGCAGGACTGGTAGCTTCAGTTAAATCTGCGAGCGCGATTTTTGCATCGGCGACGATAGGTACTGCTGCGACCTTGACCTTATGCATCTCGGATGGGTCAATGTCAATGTGAATGATACGTGCGTTAGGAGCAAAACCGGAAACTTTTCCTGTGACACGATCATCGAAACGCATACCTACACCAATAATCAGGTCCGAGTCTCCAATTGCGCGGTTGACGTGTGCGGGACCATGCATTCCAGGCATGCCAATATGTAGTGGATGTGCATCAGAGAAGGCACTCAGACCGAGCAGTGTAGTGATAACTGGAATCGAGGTTTTTTCAGCAAAAGCTTGAAGTTCATCATAGGCTTTTGAAAGAATGATACCGTGACCAGCCATAATGAGCGGACGCTGTGCCTGAGCAATAAGCTTCGCGGCTTGCGTTATGAGTTGCTCCGATGGATGTTCGAGTTGCTCATTACGCATGTATTCACTCGAGGTAAGCGTGGCAGAAGGACGGTAGTTGGCCTTCTTTTGTAACACATCTTTTGGCACGTCAATTAAGACAGGGCCAGGACGACCACTCTGCGCGATACGAAAGGCTTCGTGGACGACATCAGCAATTTCATCTGCACTGCGAATTAAAAAATTGTGCTTGGTGATTGGCTGCGTTACACCGATAATATCAGTTTCCTGGAAAGCGTCACGTCCAATGAAGTGACTGGCGACCTGTCCTGTAATAGCGACAAGAGGAGTTGAGTCCATGAACGCGGTAGCAAGTCCCGTCACAAGATTTGTTGCACCCGGCCCACTTGTTGCAACACACACGCCGACTTTGCCAGTAGCACGTGCATAGCCATCAGCAGCATGTGCAGCCGCTTGTTCATGTCGTGTTAGAACGTGATGTAGGGCTGGATAGGCGGTAAGCGAGTCATAGAACGGCATAATTGCGCCACCAGGGTAGCCAAAGAGCAGTTCTACCCCTTCTCGAACCAAAGCCTCACAAAGAATGGCACTTCCCGCAAGTTCGCGCTCGTCATGTGCCTGTGCTGTTATTTCGGTGCCCTGTTGAATGAATTTTGCTGCGATTGCCATAATTGCTTAAATCCTCCAAAGTATTTATCAAGAAAGAGAATAAAAAAAGAACCTCCGCTTTCGGGAGGTCCTCGTGAGGATACCTTCTTTGGATGGGGGGCGCCGTTGCTCCCGTTACTCTCCCTGTGTCATGCTTGTGGCTAGCCGTACCCGTTTCTGTGTTTGCCCTACCAGACCTAGAAGACTAATCGGTCCGGTAAGGCATGTAAGGAGGAGGCTAATTACGACCACAAGGCTAACAAGGAGAAGGGCTACTACGAGGAGCACGACAACAAATAAAGAAACCGACGCTATCGCGCCGGTTCCAAGAAGAAGCATGCTTGCAGCCGCCATGTACATTTTATCCATTGCAGGCATGGAAGAATGCGAAAAGGGCAGACTCTGAGCGCAGCTTTGACACGCATCCGTTGCGGTCTGATTTGTGCTCATTGTTGCAAACATCATTCGACTCCATACCCTTCATGTGGGATACTTTTTTGGGAACAGCCCACTTTCAGTGCTACCACAGCAGCTTCGCCGGAACACGTTGTCGTGGTCAGTTGTTATTTTTGAGCATACACTATTCAATGGAAGCTTGTCAACCCTCAAAAGAGACAATATATAGACATTGGCGAAAGCCTACACGGTATCCCAAATACATATGTACATTCTCTACATATCGGTTGGCGTTGTTAGATTTAATGAAGCACATGAAAAAATAACTTGTAAAAGTGTTTTCGCTGCAAGCTTTGACCAACATTGCCACACAGAACAATGCATTCAAAGATATCGCTATATAGGTGATCAAAAAGGAAATGGAGCAAGGTGCGCCATCAATCGTCAGCAGAGGGAAAAAATTGTTGAACCAGCTTGGAAAAACGTAGTTGGTCTTCCTCTAATATAGTCAGTGCTTGTAGACTCCTACAGACGAATGGATGTCTCGATATACTGCGTAAGGTGATCAACAGCGCGACGCATATGGATAGTATCATCATAGAGTTTGCTGAGCATCAAAGCCCCTTCTAACATTGAGATAAAGAGAGTTGCAACAACATCCGCGTCAACTTCGGGCCGTACCTCTTGCTTAGCAATACCTTTTGCAATGACTCGATGAAACGTGTCTCGCCAAATGTCCATTGCATCGGCCGCTCGTGCTTTTAAAGCAGGCTGTGCATCGTCAGCTTCAATAGCTGTATTGAGGATAGGGCAACCACCATCCACTGGTGGGTCTAGTGCATTACTTTCAAAGACGGCAATAAGAGCAAGCAAGCGATCAACAGCATGCTTCTTATCCTGTAGAGCAACCTGTACCCGTTGCTGCACAAGCCCATAAGCATAGTCAAACGCCTCCAATGCAAGTTGCTCTTTACTACTAAAGTGGTTATAGATGCCGCCTTTTTCCAATCCAGTCTCATGCATAATATCAGCAAGCGAGGAGCCGAAATAGCCTTGCCGACTAAAAAGTTGTGCAGAGCGTTCAAGAATCATCTCGCGTGTTTGTGTGCCTTTACTCATATCAAAGCCCCTCTCGAACAATTCAGACCAATTGGTTTGTATTAGTGTAGTCAAGTGGAGAAGGATATGTCAAGCGAGGGATTGACGCTGATGCTAGAAATTTTGTATAGTTGTTTTAAGACCAATCGGTCTCAAAACAACTATTTCTATTTGCGTTAAAGGAGTTTTTCATGAGCGACCTTCAGGAAACAGAGCGCACCGAGCGTATACGTACAATCACCTGGGAAGACCCAACGATAGGAGCCAAAAAGAGCCGTATCATGAGTGGTTTAGAGTACTTACGTGCCGTAAAAAATGGCGAGATACCACCTGCACCCATTGCGATACTGATGAATATGGGTGTCTCAGAAATCGAGGAGGGACGCATTGTTTTTACAGCGGAGCCAGCAGAATACCACTACAATCCCATTGGCACTGTACACGGTGGCTTAGCCGCTACACTGCTTGATTCGGCATTAGGATGTGCTATTCATACAACGTTGCCAGCAGGTGTTGGCTATACGACATTAGAGATTAAGGTAAACTATCTACGTCCTATGACGCGTGACACGGGAACCGTGTATTGTGAAGGGAAAGTTATTCACGTTGGTGGACGTATCGCAACCTCGGAGGCACGCGTTACCGATGCTGCTGGCAAACTATATGCACACGGCACAACAACATGTATTATCCTCAAGCCGTGATTTTCATCATGGCGGCGGACTCTCCTCCATCCTTGGCGCACACGGTCTGGCAGCAGTTAATTTGGATTAAGAGGATGAAAGCCAGAGTTATGCGAAAAACTCTAGCTTCTTTTGCTAAGAGGCATTACTAACTGTAGTGGCCGCATTTCCATGCACACGAGCATGAGTCACGATTGCGATTACAGCAAGGGCGGTACTGGCGAACAGTAGTGCAAATGCCTCCAATGTCAGCGCATCGGGTGCAATAATTGACTGTGCTCGTAAAGCTTGCCATGTTAAGAGGGCAATGACGCCGAGGTAGCTTATGCTGAAGGTGAACAAAAGAGCTAGTTTGTGACCATTACGCAACACATGGGATGGTAGCAGAATGAGCAACCACCCAACAAAAGGAATTACTTGTAAAGCATGCAGACCAACAAAGTGTGGAATTCGTAAGTCGCCACCTACTGTACTCCATCCCAGGAATGGAAGACCTGGACCACCATCAGCGACACCAACACTATGAGCGCCAATATAGGTAAGCGATGCACCTGTGTGCAACGCTGTCATTTGCATAGTAGTAGGCATTGTCATCAAAAAAGCTACAGCCATGCCAACGAGCGAGAGCAGAATGCCAAGGCGCAACGACCACGCAAAGACAGGATTGGGCATTCGTTGCATGAGTAACAGGATCGCAGCAATCAACGTCATCGTCCAAACGATAGTGATGAACACAGCCATGATTATGTAAAGTGCTCCATCAAGTGGCGTCGTAAAGTTGAAATGACTCGTTGTTCCGCGAATGACTTGTCCAACGATAATCACCATCTCAATAAGAGATGCTACCGCGATAGCATTGGCAATGAAGCTCACCAAACGCTTATGCCCCTTCACAAAACGAAGCATCCATAATAAGGTAAAGCTGTAGAAACCTACTGAGATAGCAAACTTGGCTGGTTTTACCCATGCTGGAGAGCCGGTAATCACGCGGTGGTCAAAGACGATACCTATCAATGTCCCAATAAGAGTAACAATCATCGCAAGACCGACCCATGTAAGCAATGAGTTAATCGCAAAACTCTTTTTTAAGGCTGAACGTAGGTTGAACCTTTGTATGCTCGTTGATATATGCTGAGATGTGGAAATGGTTGACATTGTACTTTATCCTTCCCGAATTTCTCAAAAATGTTTGTGTACTTGCCCTGAGTATAGCTTCGAGAACTCTAAATGAGATGTATCGGTAGTCACGCATCGCACGCATTACTTCCCCATGACTTGAGTCATATACGGCACAAGGCTATAAGAAGTATATTCGTACTTTGTACACCTCTTAGGTGAGCTGAACCTATGTTATACTTGCCGTAACAGTTCTAAAATGTTGTAGGATTTTTAATTCACTACGCCCTCGTTCGGCTTGTGATCTGGGGCCGGAGCGCAATACATTAAAGCTCCTACAACTGATATGGTCTTATCTTCAACCGAAAGGAGGAACAAATGGAGAGCACTCGTACTAGTCGCTCGACCGTAACAAAACAATTTTTATATAGAGCACCAGAGAGTGCGGGCTACATTACGCTGGTCATTGGCTATCTGGTTGGCATTTTTTCGGCAGCCAGATTAACGTTCATCAGTGTTCTTACCTTTACAACTATACAGGTGCTCTATGCGCTTGTCTTCTGGTGGGTTATAGCAAGAACAGAGAAAACACGTTGGCACCTCTCACTGGGCCTCCTCTTACTCTTTCTACTCACCTTTCTAAGCGGTATGACAGTGCTTCTCGGTATCTATTTAGATTGGTTACTTTACTTTGTAACCGTTGCAGTATATTGTATGTTTCTTCCATTACCACTCTCCCTGCTCGGCAGCATTGCTCTTTATTTTGGGGTAGGCTTCACGCTCTATCTCGCGAGCGGTACCATAGGACTTAGCCAGCCATGGATATTTCTTCTTGCTGGCTTTGTGTTTGTAGGATTATTTTCTATCACCAACAAATTGCTTATTGCACAGCAAGAGCAAACCGAGGTGCTCTTGCGTCAACTGGAAGAATCAAACCGTGAGCGTGAGCAAACAAATAGGCAACTTCAGAGGTACGCAAGCGAAGTTGAAGAGTTGACTGTGGACCGAGAGCGCACACGTATGGCTCGCGAAATTCATGATACGTTAGGCCATTACCTGACCATTTTAAGTATTCAACTTGAAACAATTAGCAAATTGCAAGAACGCGATCCGGCACGAGCCATTATTGAGGTTGCTGAGGCAAGACGTGTGGCGGCACAATCAATGCAAGAGGTACGCAACGCGGTTGCCGCCTTACGACCTTCAAGTATTGCCACACTCAGTTTAGCGGAAGCACTGACGCAACTAGCAGATGAATTTAGTAGTACAGTAAGCGAGATAGTGTTGACACTCGATCTTGAGACACAGCTTCCTCCACTCTCGACAGATGTGCAACTAGCGTTATATAGAGCAACACAGGAGTCTCTCACAAACATACGTAAGCATGCACATGCAACGAAAGTGCTAGTACGTCTACGTTATGAAAAGAACAAGATAGAGCTAGTCATTATTGACAATGGCAATGGCGGAACAGGAAATGATGTACAGTATCCTGGTAGCGGTTTCGGCCTGGTTGGACTTCGTGAACGTGTCGAGTTGCTTGGAGGACACGTGATCTATGGACCAGAAGAGCCAAACGGATATCGCGTGACTATTCATGTGCCTATAGGACCTCAGGAAGAGAATTAAGAGGATATATGGAAAAACGTATTCGTATCTTGATAGTCGATGACCAGACGCTTATACGTGAAGGCTTTCGTAAGCTTCTTGAATTAGAGCCAGATTTTGAGGTTGTTGGTACCGCAAGTGATGGGGAAGCCGCATTAGCAGTCGTTGAGCGTCTTTCTGATGCTAACACACTCCCCGATGTAATCCTGATGGATATTCGTATGCCACGAATGGATGGAATCGCAGCAACAAAGGCATTGAAAGAACGCTGGCCTGCCGCTCGTATCGTCATTCTAACCACATTTGATGACGTTGAACTAATCCATGCTGGACTTCACGCAGGCGCACTTGGCTATTCGCTTAAAGATATTACAGCAGAACAGCTTGCAATGACGGTACGTACTGCCGCTCATGGACAGGTGTTGTTACAGCCAGATATCGCCAACAAGGTTTTTTCCGCACTCGCACCCTCTACTATCAACAAATCATCGACAGCAGCAAACAAGACATATACAAGTTCGTCATCAGAGTATATTGACTCAACGATGAACATCGAGCAACTCACGGAACGTGAACGCGAAATACTCTCGTTGATTGCACAGGGTGCCTCTAATCGACAGGTTGCCGAGCGGCTCTACGTTACTGAAGGGACCATTAAGAACCACATGAGCAATATCCTCGGCAAGTTAGGTGTTCGGGATCGCACTCAAGCGGTTCTCAAAGCAAAGGAACGTGGTTTGGTATAAGGCTACTAACCACCCATTTGGTTATAAACGGTAAGCCAGTTTGTGGCAATCTCGGTCTGCGCTTGCCGCAACGATATGGAGCCATTGCAGACTTGATCATGCAGGTAATTTTCGACCTTGTCTTTCTCATGGAAGCCGGGCGTTGGACTAGCCGCTTCAGGCCACAAATTTGAGATATCGTTTGAGCCACCAAGTTCAAGGCTTACAAGATGGTCAACCTCGTACTGACCAGTGGTATGATGGGTAATCCCATACTCATTATAGGCTTGAATTTTCTCGCTCTCTGGTACGTTACGTACTGTATGAGCATAACCCGATACACAGATGGCCTCTTTTGTGGCTGTGGAAAAGATAGCACCAGGAGTACACGCTAGGTCTTGAAGCGCACCACGTACCTGACACCCTGAGGTCTTGGTTTGTACACCAAATTGAGTACTACCACTCGATGTGCCACCACCCGATGTACCACCACTTGATGTCGTAGGAATAGTACCAGGTGTTGTCCCCCCCGGCGTTGTACCAGTCGTGCCGCTACCTGGTTGACGAAAAAGGAAGTAGGCAACAATCACAACAACGATGAGCAAAATTCCTCCAAAGGAACCATTTCTCCTTCTCATATGGGGCGCATCTCTTTCTATTTTTTACAATTTTTTGAAATAGGAACACGCGTTCCTTTATTCAGATTGTAACACAATCCAGGAAGCATCAAAGTGACGCGCTTGTAGGTCAGCTTTTTTGAGCCAATAGTAGAGTAGGCCCGTACTTGCCCAGCGCATTCCTACCTGCTCATCTGAGTCTACCTGAAAAAGAAGGTGCCACTCCATAGCACTCTTTGCCACCTCTTCAGCTCTTGGATCGCTTGCATCAGCTATACCATTCGAGGCATACTGACATTCTATCCGCATGTCATCTTGTAGAGTATCAGGATTGCCTAATAGACGATTGTGAACTGATGCATGGTCTTGCGGTGTTGGAAAGGTGGAAAGAAGCGTCTCGTATTGCTGTTGCTCTTGGGCGGTCCAATCAAAGGTGGAAATTTCAAGTTGTGGCTGTAGGGATAGCGTTATTTCGCTAGCAAAACGAATTGTTGACGCATGAAATTGACTTGTTGCTGGTAGCGTCGTGGGTGCAGCTATATGCTGTAGATTAGTAGAACTTTCTGCAAAGAGGACGGACCATCCACCTTTATCGGCAGGATCAGCACCATAGGTTTGTTGTTGTGCGTCATAAAAAAACCAGAGCATACCCTGCTCAGGAAGCACTCCGTCAACATCATACGGATGTGCATCTTCCAGGCGAATTTGTGCAATAAAGGACTGAGGCAAACCTTTCCATTGAGGCCATACAAAACCAGGAGGAACATCGGGAACACCACCAAGTTTCGAGACTCCAGCCGTTAACGTTGACTCAGTAACAGGGCTAGTAAAAAGTCGAATCGACGCCTTTGCAACTGCGTCAATATCTTTCATGACTCGCGCGAGTCCTGCCGCTTGAAAAGCAGCCTGTACACCACTTTTATCCATACTGTTGCACACATTCCATCACTCACATTCAGAAAGAGTTAGAGTGTGCCTCTCCTTTCGCATTACGGTATCTCATTTTGTAACGTTTGAGCCTACTATATGGATGCGATGTGGAAACTCTTGCAGTCTCTCTGCTACTCGTCTTCACCACAAGTACATGCCTCACCTGTGCGAGCTTCGTGCAGAGCTTCTCGTCCCTCTTGTATGATGAAATAAACAAGGGCAAGAGCCGCTAATGGGTCAGCCCACCACCAACCAAATAAAGAATTGAGGAGTAAGCCGACGAGAAGCGCGAAAGACATATACGCACAAGTTACACTACATACAGCATCGGCTTTGAGGGCTGCACTACCGATACGACGTGCGACACGCAGTTTGCCTTGCCATAAAACGGGCATGATAATGGCGGCGGCAATTGCGAGTCCAACGCCCCATACAGACGACTCTGCTCGGCTCTTTGTTATAAAGGAAAGGATGCTATCACCTACGATATAGAGGGCAAGAGCAAAGAGGCTCAGTGCGACAACCCACGAGGCGCGGCGTTCTGCTTGCTCTACGGCCTTAAGCGAACCGCCACGTTGCTCTAACACCAGACGCCAGAGCAAAACACTTCCAGCAATAAGCTCAATTACGCTATCAATACCAAAGCCCTGTAGCGAAACACTATGTGTAGCAAAACCAATACCGATTGCTATACTCGCTTCAACAATCATCCAGAGCAAAGAAATGAACTCAATCCATACACCATGACGCACCTGCTCCATCCGAGTCGTTGTTGCAATGCCTTCAACACGCTCTGCCATTAACGTGCTCCTTGACGTGAGGAGTCTACTTTCTTTGGAGTGTCTATAAATGTTGGAGTATCCTCGCAATCACAATCGTCCTCTTTAGTCGTAGTACTCATACAACAGTATAGATCGTTCTCTTCGCAACACGCTCCCTGTGTACTACACTCGAATTGAATAGTTGTGTGGTCAATATGGTATTTCTCCTGCAACATACTCTTCAAAGTTTGCAGAATAGGAGAACTACCACTTGGGGGCAGGTCGTCAATAAGAACGTGACAAGAGAGTGCGGACATGCCGCTCGTGATACTCCAAACATGCAGATCGTGTACTTCTTTCACACCGTCCACACGCTTCATATCAGCTACAAGTTGCGGCAAGGCAATCCCTTTTGGTGTTGACTCAAGTAGAATATCGGCTGCCTCGCGTAGAATAGGCCACGAACTGACAATGATCAACAGGGAGATACCGACAGACAGAATAGGGTCAAGCAACGTCCACTTCGTGAGCAGGATGATAGCACCTGCAACAATTACGCCAACAGAGACACCCACATCGCCGAAGACGTGTAAGGCGGCGGCCCGCACGTTGATATTGTGCTCTTCTTTCCGTAGACCAAAACCAATGAAGAGATTGATGGCAATACCGATACCAGCAGAGAAAAACATTACCAATGGTTGCACAGGTTCGGGATGCTGAAAACGTTGTATAGCCTCCCAGCAGATGCCAACTGAGATGAGGATAAGCGTAATAGCGTTAGCAAGTGCCGCGAGAATGCCCACTCGGTGATATCCAAATGTCTTTTGTGCATTTGCGGGACGCTCTGCTTGTATAGTTGCGAACCAAGCCAAACCAAGCGCGAATAGGTCGGTTACAACATGACCTGCGTCCGACAGCAAGGCAAGGGAGTTCGCCAGAATTCCACCGATTAATTCAGCGGCAAGAATGAGTATTGTAAGTAAAAAGGCTATACGAAGCGTCTGTTTTGCCATACCATGTGTATGATCGTGTCCTGCGTGACCGTGGGCATGGTTGTGAGCATGATTATGATCGTGACTGTGCTCAGCTTGGCTCTGTATGCTGCTCATGCTGACACCTCGGTTTCTACTTGAACGGGTACGAAAGAAGACTCACTCGCATGCACACTACCCATGCGGAGCAGTTGTCGAATGTGTTCGTCAACCAGGCGATAATAGACGATACGGCCGGCTTTACGCATGGCGACAACCTTTTGGTTGCGTAGTACACGAAGTTGGTGCGAAATGGTAGTATCGTCGCGTCCTAGTCCCGTCGCAATATCACATACGCATAGTTCACCTGTTGGAGCGTGGAGTAAAGCATGAACAACTTGCAGACGTGTTGGATCGCTCAACACAGAAAACAGTTCTGCTATCCGTGTTGCTTCTTCACCAGACAGCAAATTGCGCCGAACTTTCAACGCATGTTCAGCGTGAATAGTGCGTTCCTGGCACATATCGCCTTCACTATATGAACTATCCAACACTCTCTTAGAAGATTGACGAGCCATCTTCAAACGCTCCTTCTATGAATACCTGTACAACCGTGCAACTATTCTTTATTTAGTATAGCACATAGCAGTGCTTTTTTCAAGAACGCAGGGAGACCACGATGGTCTCCCCTACATTTCAACTTGCATATATATACGAAGACATGCTACACTGAGATGTGTCTACTTCGTCTTTACATACAACTGAAGCATGGTGGCAACGTCTGCGCCCGCGCTTCATAGTAATCTATATCGTCATTGCAGTGGCATTACTACTTACCAGTGCCACAGGACATATACGCTTACTAAATGAAGTCGGGAAAACATTTGGCGGTTTTTTCTGGGCCGTCGATACAGACGGAGGAGTTGTTGTTGTCTCCACACCCTCTCAGCTCCCACCCTCCAAAGCCACCGCGAATTCGTTAACTAGCAACACGCACATTCTCGCGGCTAATAATCAAGCAGGAGCAGCAGGACTTGAACGCGTCTATGCACACGCTCATGAGGGCGATATCATTACATATACCCTTTCCAATAGTGATGGTACACACACAACATTCACTCGTCCTGCAGTCGAATTTACCTGGGATATGTGGTGGCAAAATTATGGACTGACGCTTATTGCTGGCCTGAGTTGGCTTGTGATTGGTGCGATATTGCTTATATCAGCCCAAGAGTGGACCGGAGCTGTAGAAGGTATGACACTGCTCCCACCAGCAATGTTGCTTCTCCTCTATAGTCATTGGGGTAATGTACAACAGGCGTATCCGGCTGACATTGTTTTTCAGTTACTCTGGATTCCTTCGTTTGCGCTGCTCGGTGCCGCATTTATTCATCTTAGTCTGACTTATAGACCAGAAGCGTTAAGTGCAGGTAGAATGCCACGTTTAGCCGTCGATGGACTGCCCTATTTGCCAATTTTGGCACTGCTAGCCTATGAATGGAGTTCATACGTTTTCTTTGGGCAGCATGTGCCAACACGCCCCAATCTTACGATTAGCTTAGGTTACGGTGTTCTAGGTGGAATTATTAGCTTTGGGGTGGGAATAAGTTCCCTGATCCGTGCCGGGCATTTGTTTCCCAAGGGCAACAAAGCCTCGGATTTTATCCCCACACGGGTACGAAAACGTGTTGGCGATCTCCTCACATTATGGATAGGTGGAGTGGGCTTAGGCTTCTGTTTTGGTGTGCTACCTATTCTTTTGAATGGTCAAACATTGTTGCCCTTACCAATATTTTTCGTATTAGCAACGGTCTATCCACTCCTTCTTGCCTACGCGATACGCACACTACGCCTCGTTGACCAGTTGCATATTACGCTGGAACAACGCGAGGCTGCTCTACAACAACAGCAACGGACAGCAGAGGAGCTACGCAGAGTTAACCATGAGGTTCAACAGGTCAATAAAGATTTAAAGCAAGCAACCTCACTGTTACTTCATGCCGATGCTCACCTTCGTTCGTTGCTCTCTCAGCGTATTCACGATCAACCTAAACAGCAAGCACTCCGTATTCGTTCACTGCTTGGTCACTGGCAACATAAACTACGCGTGGAAGCCGAACACGATTCAGAGCACAAGGTTGCGGTACAACCAATAGTTGAAGCATTGGGGAAGGTACGCAAGATTAGTGAGGAGTTGGAAGGCGACTTACGTGGTCTCCAACTTCTAGTTGAGGATGCCTATCAACGCCGCAGCCTCGGTCTACGGCTTCATCTTGAGAAGCTCATTCGTGAAGACTTGCCAGCATTGCATTCTGAATCGTCACTGAAGGTGCAATCAGACCTATGGGCACTCGATACATTGAGTGCTGATCTGGAACAGACGGAGGAAGGCGCGAGAATAGCTGAAGCCGTTTCGTACACAGTCACTCAAGCACTACTTAACATCTACAATCATGCGGGTGCCAGCTTTGCAACAGTACGCACGGTCAACACAAATAACATGTTAGAGGTACTCATTACCGACGATGGACGGGGCTTTGACTACAGAAACGTCCCGCCGGAGAAAACCAGCCTTTTTAAAGCGCAACTTAAAGCAAAAGAGGCAAATGGTGTAATTGCTATTCAATCAACGCCACGTTCACAACAAGATCACGGTACCAAGGTGTTATTACGCATTCCGCTTCCACAAACAGCAAATAATATCACCACAAACACTGGTCCATTATTAGAGTCAAGAGTGGAACACGGAACGTAATTACCCGAATTGCTCTGCATCTTGCCGTAGTCCTGCGTAAGCCTCATACGCATGAGCGAGCAAGACACGACGGCCAGGATCACTCGGCGCACCGTCTATAGAGAAGAAGTTGTAGAGTTCGCTGACGATATTTTCCAAAGGACCAATATTCGGTTTGCCTTTCGCATTAAGAAAACCCATGCTGATAGCAATATCATCGTTGCTTAGCCCTTTAGCTATCAACGAAGCACATTCTTCCTGTCGCGGTGTCAAACGTTGACCACGAAGGCGTTTAAGGAGATAGTTAAGCACTTCTGGATCAATAAAGGTTTCGTTACGGTAGACAACAGTAGCGGCAATACGCTCAAGATACGACGGGTCCATGTTATTAAAGAGGGCATAGCCATGTAACCCCTGTGTTCGCCCCGGTCGCCGAGTCGTACTACGAGGTGTACCACGTTTGGTGTATTCTTGACGAAATACCTCGGCGGCAAGCGTCCAACTAGGGTCCTGTGTATAGATAACAACACGCAATATAGGAGCGATATCCAGAAGTACGCGACCAAGTTCAACACCATTGCCATTGCCCAAGCGAAGATCAGAGAGTACCAGCCAGCACTGCTGCTCCTTGAGTTGCTGTTGACTGAGCGTCTCTACAAGTCTTGTAGCACTGTCGATATCACCCACTTGAGCATAAAGGGAGAGATGGGGAGTTTCTTCCACAAACTCGCAAACGCCGCGTCGCTTAATCGGTGTATCGTCAACTACGATAACAGAAATCTGCTCTTCATCCATACCATATAGTATACTGTCCATATCCTCCAAACGCAATGTATATGAACACGCCTTTGGAAGATGTGGAAAGATTAAGTACAGTAAGTATAAAGAAATTTTTGTCAAAAGAAATCAACGTAATGGCTTTCACCACCATCTGAGCAATCAGGGTAGTGGGGACCGCCCATAGGACGAAGTTCCTGAGTAAACTTGCTAAGCGATACAAGAAGAAAGCACTCTTGAAGTTTGAAACCTCAAGAGTGTTTTCTTCTTACATTGTGTTGCAGGCCTAGTGATTCACACAGCACAAACTTTTTGCCTTCCTCCACTATCTCGTGTGGCAAAAGCGCGCGTTGCGTGGTACAGTACAAAGATAAACACGATAACCCAGTAGCGCAAATGAAGGAAACATAAGGAGCTTTTCGCCATGAGTGGTGCATATAAACCTGAAAATAGTCGTCAATCCAAGAAAAACCCAATTCTAGGGCAAGGGCACGGGCTTTCTGACGACGAGGGAAGAGCGATTCAGCAAATGATTCGTGAGGAGGCAGGATCGGCGCGCCAGTTGTTTATTCCTAAAGAAGACCTCTCACAAGAGGCAACCACGCAAATGTCGCCAGAGGTGGCACGTGTTATCAACGCGAGTCGGGTACGCGATGTGCTGAATATGTTCAACCGCGACTACCTATATGGACAAGGACGATTTGACGAATATAGTGGTGGTCTGCTCCTCAAGTGGGGTGACGGCTATTCACGCAAACACATCTGGATGACCGTCGAAAACAACAACCTGATTTTTGAGACAAGTCACTTCAAAAAGTGTGACAAGCCCTACTGTACCGGCACACATCATGTACTGACTCCTGATCTTTACATGAACATGGATGTGATCAATCAAGAGTTGGGAGATGCATTTCGTCGTCCCGTCTATGAACGCTCAGACGATTAGGATAGCACTGTGACAACACGCATTCTGGCATTAGAAAAAGACCTTTTTTTCTCGGTGAAAATACGTGATACGTTGCAACATCACGACATGGATGTTGCAACGGCACGTACTCTGCCAGCATTCGAGCAACAACTGGTTGCTGATGAAAAACCTGCTCTGGTGATTATTAATACTGCGACAAAAGGTGTTGACTGGGAAGCCGCTATTCGGGCGGCAAAAACATCTGGCCTCCCCGTCCTTGCTTTCGGTTCCCATATGGACCTTGAAGCACGTGCAAAAGCACTACAGGCGGGAGCAGCCAAAGTTGTGGCGAACTCAAAGTTTACCAGCGACATGGTTGGCCTAGTCACACGGATGCTAAATAATAGTCCTGCAAATATTGCTGATGAAAGAGATGAAGAATGAACCCGTGTAGGAGTTCATTCTTCATCTCTTTCATTAGGCAGAACGAATAAGCAAGCCACGAACAAATTTATAACCAAGTGGCACAAAAGAGAGACCATAGCCTAAAGCATGTTTTTCATAGTGGAATGATTGGCGTCGATAGGACCAACGATTGCGTAGAAAATCTTTTTCTGAGAGGCGTGAAGGTTGTATACGTCTGCGAATACTTTGATAACGGGGACGATGTGCAATTCTATCGCTCATGCATGCTCCTCACTATTTGTATGGGCCTAATTTGGTACGCCCAAGCACAACAAAAACGGTCTCTCCTGACATAGTATATACGTCAAGGGAGACCGCTTTTCTCTCATTATTTGATTGCGTTAGAAGTGGTGGCATAGATTACCACATCTCATGTCGCTATGAGTTTAGTGACCGCAACCGCAGCTTCGTGACTCACCGGTATCTTCGGCGGTCTTGAAGGAATGTCCACAGCCACAGGTTGAAACTGCGTTAGGGTTGTTGACCGTGAAGCCAGCACCCATCAAGCTATCGACATAATCCACTTCGCTGCCAGAGATATAGCCAACGCTCATCTCGTCAACGAAAACATTGAAGCCATGAAGCGCGATTGTGGTATCGCCTTCCTGCTCTTCGTCAAGCGTCATACCGTATTGGAGGCCAGAGCATCCGCCGCCAGCAACGAAGATACGGAGGCCAAGACTTGGATCGCTCTCCTGCTTGAGGAGTTCGTTTACCTTGTCTGCCGCCGCAGTTGTCATGCTGATCGTGGTTGTCTCAACCGCCATTTGCTGGTTCTGCTCGATCATGTATCTTTCCTCTCAGAAAAGAATTGAGAATTCAACCCTTTTTGTTGTTCATAATACTTAGATATCGGACGCTCTTAACGTTCCATTTAGGCATATTATAAGCTACATAAAGTGAAGCGTCAAGGCTATGCGTACAAATATCCCCATCACAATAGTTGCAACACGTCACAAATGGCGTTTATTCCAGTTATAGCCCGAAGCGTTGCTGCACACGAATGGTGTTGGCAAGCAGACTGGGCGCGTCTGGCACTGAGCCAAAGAGCGTATCACTACGCCGCTCAGAGCCAGTCGAGAGGCGTGTGATGATATTTGATGCTGACCAGCCCTGCGCCATGAGATGCGTCGCTAAACCACTCATGATCGACGTTGAAAAGGAAGAGCCGCTCCAGTCTGCCCAACCAGTAGTATTTTGTTCACCCATAGGAAATGTAGGCGATATATATACCCCTCGTACAGCATCGGGCAGGGCATTATTATCAACGGCTCCCATTCCGTCACCGCCAAAAGTTGCCACCCCAGAGTCAAAGGGGGGAATGCTAGCAGAATTGGCAAAGTTTGATGGCACAAAGCTACTATTTACAGAGGTTACTCCTAGTGTCGTCTCATAGCGTGCGGGCGCGCGAGGTGGACGAGGCACAAGCCCTTGCTGCGTTGCCTGCAAAGAGTCGTTTCCTGCCGCCGCGATGACCAGTGCTCCATGAGCATACAGACTCTCGAATAAAAGACGTAAACCCTCTTCAATATGATTAAGTACACGCATCACACCATACAATTGTGTTGTAGGCCATTGACGATCATCGAACCATAGAAAAGGCAAGCGACGGATATCCGGCATAATTGTCAAGCTGAGATTAATGACAAGACGCCGAATTGTCCCTGAAAATAATTCGCGCTCAAGATCAGTTAAGGCCGCGAATATATTGTAGAGGTCACACCCACCATAATCATTGAGAATACGAATAAGGCGAATACGAGCATGAGGCGCGACATCGCGTATTAGACCTGCTACAGAGACGCCATGATCGGGCATGAGATAATACTTTGAGTCCCCATAACGATCACGACCTGAACGAACATCATTGCTAATCGGGTAGCGATCATATTCTACCGTGAATGAGCCATCTTCGTTGCGTAAATCGCTTGCCATCCGCTGCAGCAGCCAGTTGCGGCGCAGTTCTAAGCGACTGGCTGCACTGCGTATGCGGTCGGGGTGATGAGCAGTGTCTAGGACAGCAACAAGAACATCTTCCCCACCTTTCGAGTCCAATGGAATGCTCTGATCCGCTAACACGATACGCCAGCCTAAAAGCGTATTATTAGGTGCCGCAACATCAAGCGTAGGTGCGGGACGGGGTGGTACGGCTGCTCCACCATCAGCGTACAGGAGTGGCGCGGCAGTCACCAACCAATTTGGCATCGCAGACACAACATGTAAACCAGCTTTTGCAAGTTGCTCTAAACGAGCCTGTATATGTGATAGAGCAAGAGGAAGTGGGTCCGTCACGGCTGGATTGGTGCGTCGTGCATGAAAAAAAATTGCGATAAGTGGCTGTTTTTTGTGCAGGTTAAAAATAAATGAGCGACGCCGGACAGGTGGCATCGTTGGCGTGGCTGTCCAACGTCCATAGGTCCCATAGACCTCAAGCGTTACGCCATATTGGGCGAGAAAATCATTTAGTTGTATGCGAACCTGTTCAGCGACGATATCCTGTGTATCATCTATAGGCATACGGGGCAGACGAACAATCACAACCATCTCATCAGGAACCCAATGAAAAAGTTCTTCTGGTGTCCCCATTAACTCTGTGGAACTACGAGACATGAACGAAAGTTCCCCCTCTACGTAAAATATAGTAATGTAATGTGTGCATGTATGAGTATTCTCAACGCATTATAGCTGAACTCAACCAAAGAGACAATGAGCAGTACAATGAGTAGGATAGGTGCTTGCCTAGTCCTGTCCCTTTATCACGTTATGGTCCTCGATAATGTGATAGGCTATCACTATATTAAGCAACTCTATTTTTTAGGAAGGTTACACCATGTCTTTGGATCGTCTCTCTAACACATTAATTGAGCTTATTGGTATTCCTAGCACGTCAGGACATGAAGAGCAGGTTCGGAACTATCTTGAACAACAACTTTTGACACTTGGCTTGACTACAGAGGTAGACCATGCTGGTAACTTGATAGCTACTGTATCAGGCAACGGAATAGATGAGGGTACGTTACTCTTGAATGCCCACATGGACCGCGTTCCCCCAGGGCTAGGACATCGCCCACATTTGCGGAATGGTGTCTTGTATAGCGATGGCACAACCAATCTCGGTGCCGACGATGCAGCAGGCATTGTAATCATCCTCGAAGTGTTACACCGTATTATTGAGCACAAGCTACCGCATCCTCCATTACTGATTGTGTTTACGGTGCAAGAAGAAGCAGGCATGTGTGGTGCGGGCGGTTTCGAGAGTTCGCGCTGGCACGCAAAGCACGGTATCGTCTTTGATAATGCCTTCGATGCTGGCGTTGTCGTGTCACAGGGTGCAGCGTATAAAGCCTTTGATATCACAATCACAGGTCGCACCGGACACCCTGGAAAAGACCTTTCGCAGACGGTCAACGCGCTAGAAATCTATCGCCAAGCACAGTACCCAATCGGCATGCTTGCCAACGATCAGACACGTATTAGCATTGGTCGCATTTCCGGCGGCACGGCTCGTAATGCAGTACCTGCAAACGTGGTACTCGAAGGCGAGATACGCAGTTTTGAGTCAGCAGAAAGTATACAGCAATACGAACACGCCCTACAGTATGGATTTGAGCAAGCCGCACAACAACTTGGGGGAAGTACAACAATAACGTTCAAGACGCATACCGATGGTTATGTAATTGACGAACAGGAGCCATTGCTGCAAACATATAAAGCGGTCTTAGAGCAGCGTGGCGAGAAGTTGCGTCTGCAGCCAACATTTATCGGTAGCGACACAAGTGGCTTTCGCCCAAACATCAAAGCCTTCACACTCTCAACAGGCGTCATGAACGAGCACTCAACGGAAGAATACGTCGCCCTAGCCCCACTCGAACAAATTGTACAAGATACGTTACAAGTGCTGAAAAACGTTCTGTAGGGACCGATTGATCGCGTCCTCGTGGCAATCACCCACCAACGAGGACGCGATCAATCGGTCCCTACCAACAACATCTCCGCATTCATTTGTGAAACAGCACCATCGGTCCCTACACATCATTTCACGCTTTTAGTATTTTCACGCTTGCTGACAACACTACCAATCCTATTAAAAGAGCCATTGATGGCGATGATGGCAGCAATAATGAAAAAGAAGCCATAGCCGAGCGCGATATCACCACCGTTAGAAACGTGTCCAAAGACCAATGCTAGAACGAGTAGAGCAAAGAGCGGAAGCAATGCACAAAGAGAAACAATTGCCACGGTCATCCTTGCACTCAAGGTTCGCTGTGCATTTTTCGATACGTCGTCACCAAACTCTTGTTTCATCCTACGTACAATGACATCTGCAAATTGCTCATCATCATTGTCTAATTTTTGGCCTACTCCATATGGTTCATTATACAAGTCATTCTGTGTTATACCTTCATACTGCCCATATGAGTTCTGCTGCTTGCCTTCTTGCGAGTTCATTTGCTGCATTGCGAACCGTCTTTCTTCTTTTCAACACACGAAGAGTACGTAGTTCGCTTCATGTACGAGTGAATAAGAGAAGGGGTTGTATATAACTCTTCCTCTTGCTTACATCCTTCAGGCTCTTTTGTCAACGTTCTATTCGGGAATAGGCTTGTGTTATCATTAGTAGAAAACATATATAATGAGAAGGATGCTTATAAAGCAGTCCTACTGAGTGGCATAAAACAACACATATCAGTGTTACTATAACTAAAAGCACTCATTTTTAATAAGCAAGCGAGGATACTATCATGGCAAAAGTTTATGGCGTTATCATTATTGGTTCGGGGCCATCAGGCTATACCTCGGCAATTTACGCGGCTCGTGCGAACCTGTCCGTGCTCATGTTCCAGGGTTATCAGGTGGGTGGTCAGTTGATGACGACGAGCGAGGTTGAGAATTATCCTGGCTTTGAAGATGGCATTCTCGGTCCTGAGATGATGGAAAAATTTGAGCAACAGGCGCGTCGCTTCGGGACAGAAATGATGGCAGAAGATGTGACTGCAGTTGATTTCAGCCACCGCCCCTTCACCGTCACAACAGACTCCGGTGAATATCAAGCCGAGTCAATCATTATCTCAACTGGTGCTAGCGCGAAGTGGCTAGGATTACCAAGTGAGAAGCATTTGCAAGGGCGTGGTGTAACGGCCTGCGCGACTTGTGACGGTTTCTTTTTCAAGAAAAAGGATGTGATCGTTGTTGGTGGTGGCGATACTGCGATGGAAGAGGCTACGTTCCTGACTCGCTATGTCAACCATGTAACACTGATTCATCGCCGTGAGAGCTTTCGTGCAAGCAAGATCATGCAGGATCGTGTAAACAATAATCCTAAGATCAGTGTACTAATGAATACTGAGGTTGTTGAGGTATTGGGGGATGATGCAGTAACGGGCGTACAGTTACGCAATGTACAAACTGGTGAAGAAGATAAGTTACCAGTGCAGGGAGTTTTCGTAGCGATTGGACACCAGCCAAATACCTCGCTCTTCCAAGGCGTTCTGAATATGGACGAGGCGGGCTATATTATTCCCCAAGAAAACACCATGACCAACATTCCAGGTGTCTTCGCGGCGGGTGATGTAACAGATCATCGCTACCGTCAGGCCATTACAGCAGCAGGCGATGGCTGTCGGGCGGCTATCGACATGGAGCGTTGGCTAGAGGATACACAGGGTGAGATTGTTGGTGTAGAAAACTGGAACTAACATTTAGTAGACAGCAAAAACAGGGAGATAGTTGCTATCTCCCTGTTTTTTGTTATTTTTCTATCTAATCTTAATTTAATGCCGTATACAGTACTTATTGTATAATGTTAATGTTAGTGCCCTTACACGTCAACATAAATGGTGCCTATACTACTATACTCATCAATATATGTTTGTGAGGTTTTGTGTGCTTTCACTTAAGAAAAAAGAGGGAACTGATCCTCGTCGCAGTCTAAATCGGGTAAAATTGATACGGATCGATGACAAGGTTAATGAGCAAAGGATTGCTTTCTCTCGACATTCTGTCGAACAAACTCAGATGGAGACTCCACTACCTTCCGAAATACTAGTGACGCCTAGTCCCACGTCACAACACACATGGCGCTCTTTGCTCAGATCGCCTACTGCCCAAGGGATACTAGGGATACTTGTTGGCGTTGTCCTTTTGGTCGCTGTCGCGCACTTCGTAGATATTCCTATGACGCTGCGAATTATTCAGCATAATCTTACAACGCCGCAGGGTATAATACTCACGCTGTTAGCAAGCATTACATTTCTCATGGCGTTCACCTTTCGCGCGCTACGCTGGAAGCTCTTTTTAAATCCCGTCTGTAGAGTTGGATCTATCAAAGTTCTCCAGTTATTCCTTATTGGCGTATTTTTGAACTTTGTTCTACCAATTCGTGCCGGTGAACTTGCCAAAAGTCTTGTGCTAAAGCGTATTGCAAAAGTTCCACTCAATCAGTCCTTACCAACTATTGCAATGGATAAAGCAATGGACTTGTTACCGGCGCTTTTTATTGTCGTGCTGATACCATTTCTTGGTGTTCATCTAAACAATATAATCTGGTCTATTTTAGGCTTAGCCAATGCAGCACTTATCGGTCTCATACTCTTTGTTGTACTCGCAGGTTGGAAGCGTTCCATTGCTATTCGCTTGCTACAGCTTGTAACAAAAATTCTTCCAAGCTTTATCAAAACAAAGATTGAAACGTTTGTTATTGGTTTTGTAGATACACTCCTTTTGAGTGCCAAGAGACCAAAAACACTGCTTATAGCGGTACTCCTTACCGGCATTGCTGCTTTTTTTGATGGCTTGTACAACTTTTTTGCCTTCTGGGCCATTGGTCATCAACTGAGTATCACAGAAGCGGTTTTTGGCTATATGCTCTTCAATTTATTTTATATCCTACCCAATCCTCCAGGGCAGGTGGGAAGCAATGAAGTGGTAGCGTTACTTATCTTTGGTGGACTGCTTCATGTGCCGGCCGTAAGTGTAACGGCGATGGTTGTCCTTTTCCACCCGTGGTCAGGTCTACTTATGTGTATGATGGGCATGGGTTGTCTTAGTGCATTGGGCGTTAAGTTGTCAAGTGCGGTCAGAGTACAAACGGAAGGGGAAAAAGCACTCGCTGTTTCTGAAATATAGAAAAATATCTATAAACAAAACCAGGTTCATATAAAGCATATGAACCTGGTTTTGTTTATGGCTTGCTATAATTTCATCTCATCAGTATACTATTGACATTACACCTCAATTGGCAAGCACATGTATTGTTTCGCTATTTGTGAGAGGGGTCAATAGTATATGGAGATGACTGATAGGCCAGATATTAGTGTAAGTACACAAATACCCGCAGAGCGGCGGCGGCTGTCCGTCTTCGATCAAATCAACCTGAATGTCTTTTGGATTGCGAACAATTTCCACTGGCAAGCATTGTTAGCAGTGGTCATTCCTAGTATGGTGGCAACATTCCTGGACCCAAGCCATAAAGACATCAACCTCGCCATTGTTGTCAACGTAGGAACACTTGTCGCCTTTGTTGTCAATCCGCTTGTTGGAGCTATTTCCGATTATGCCACGTTCCGCATGGGACGACGACGGCCGTTTATGATCGTTGGCACAATTCTTAATGTGATCGTACTTGTATTATTCGCGTTTGCACCCTCGTGGTTTTCAGCAGGGGCACTCCTTTTCACCTTCGCGGTCCTCTTCCTTCTCTTACAATTCAGTAACAACGTAGCGAACTCGCCATGGAGCGCGATTATTGCCGACAAAGTGCCGTACAATCAGCGTGGCCTCTCTTCCGGCTTCAATGGCCTCTTCACACTGCTCGGCACTATTCTCGGCTCCGTTGTAGCAGGTATCATTCTCGGTGGCAATCAGTCACTTCCACTGTATAAGAATGCAGTGGTACAAGTGTTTTTGCTCATTGCGATTGTACAGATCGTGTTTGTAGTTTACACAGTGCTAACCGTCAAAGAGATTCCGCTGCCACCAGAGCAGCATGTTCAACTTAACATCGTCTCTTTTTTTAAACGCTTTTTATTCAAGCCCTCGCAATATCCCGATATCTCGTGGGTATTGCTAGCACGCTTTCTTGTCATGATGGGCATTTGGAGTGTTTATTACTTCCTTCTGTACTATTTTGACGATGTACTTGGCGGTAAAGGTGTGAAGACGATCTTTCTTGGTACGCCGTTCTCTGGCGCACAGTTCAATGGCGTTCTATTCCAACCTGTCCTGTTGCTACTGGCATTACCAACATCAATCTTTGCAGGCTGGGCATCAGATCGCTGGGGACGCAAAAGTCTTGTCTACCTTTCAGGCGTAATGATGGCTGTCGTCTGTGTCATCTTCATCCTCTTCCAAAATCAGTATGCCGCACTAATTGCTGGCGCGTTCTTTGGCATTGGTTACGGTGCCTATACGAGCGTCGATTGGGCTTTGACGACCGATGTGTTGCCACCAACCGATGAGGCAGGCAAATTTATGGGTATCTGGTCGGCGGTCGGTATTCTGCCACAGGTGGTGGGTATTACGGTTGGTGGTGTAATTCTGCAATTGTTACAGACACTACCCAATCATATAGGCTATACCTCGCTCTTTGGACTAACCGTCATCTACATCGTCCTCGGCACTCTCGTTATCAGGCAAGTAAAAGGTGCAAGATAATAGGGAAGATGGACGATAATGGTCATTGTTATCGCCCATCTTCTTTATTAGCCTTAGACTGCATCCAATATGAGTTTTTGCTTATACTGCTCACGTGCTAGCCTAATTTGATCGTAGTGCTCTTCGGCCCACGTACAAATACCTTTTAGTAGTTCGCCGAATGTCTCACCTAGCGGTGTCAAAGTATATTCGACGCGTGGGGGCGCAGTTGGATATGCTTTGCGTTCCACAAGGCCATCGCGTTCCAGGTTGCGTAGCGTTTGAGTGAGCATCTTCTGTGAGATACCTTGTATCTCGCGTCTCAGTTCACCATGTCGTTTTACGCCGTATGTAAGTGCATAAAGAATGAGTACGGTCCACTTCTCTGACATCAAGTCTAGTACCTGCCGTGAACCATAGCGCATATCAAATAGCGTGGGTTGAGAGCTTTCCTGCTCTTCCATCTAACTCTACCTCCCTTTTTATCAGGCACCTCTAAGTGCCTACTTACCTGAACAGGATACATCATGTTATAGTAATTTGTGGAGTAGAATGTCAATTTTTCCTTAAAAACAATACCTTGTAAAGCAAAGAAGCGAGGATACGTTTATGGCAACGCAGTGTACACATCTCGATCAGATTAAGGAAGTCACGCCAAGCGCAAATGGATGCGAGGATTGCTTAAAAACCGGAGACACATGGGTGCATTTGCGCCTCTGTCTTTCGTGTGGTCATGTCGGCTGCTGTGACTCTTCAAAAAATAAACATGCGACAAAACACTTTCACGCGACAAACCATCCTATCATTGCGTCATTTGAGCGCGGTGAGGATTGGGGCTGGTGCTATATTGATCAAGTGGAACTCGAATTCGCTGATTAGCAAGGAAGCAGGAGAGAAACACATGGCACACAAAGCACATCTTGCAGTACCCGTTACTGAACAAGACCATACTCAAGGTCCAACCAATGCCCCTGTAACATTAGTACAATACGGCGACTATGAGTGTCCATATACACGTCAATCGACAACGGGTGTAAGAGCTATTCAGCAACAGCTTGGAACGCAACTCCGTTTCGTATTCCGCAATTTTCCACTTACCGAGATTCACCAACATGCATTACACAGTGCAGAGGCGGCTGAAGCTGCGGATGCACAGGGAAAATTCTGGGAGATGCATGATTACATTTTTCACCATCAACATACATTAGAAGATGCGGACCTGAAGCGTTTTGCCGAAGCGGTGCGTCTGGATAGTACACAATTCGAGCAAGATATGACACAACATAAGCAGTTGAGTCGCATCAAGGCGGATGTAGAAGGCGGCGAACGTAGCGGTGTTCAGGGAACGCCAACCTTTTACATCAACGGTGTTCGGCATGATAAATCGTGGGAACAAGATGCTTTGCTTGCGGCAATTCAAAAGGTACTAAACGCGTAAAGGGGATGTTTCTATTATGACATCTTTGGACGTTTCTCAATCTAAGGAAATCTTTCCACCGCTTCCTCTTGAAGCATGGGAAGACACAAAGAAAACGCTTCATCGCTTTGCACAAGTTGTTGGAAAGATTCGCCTTGCCGCAATGCCACATATGAATCATTGGTGGCAAGCGACCCTCTATGTAACGACAAGGGGTCTTACAACGAACTCAATGCCATATGGAGATACTAGTTTCGCCATCGACTTTGATTTCATCGACCACAAACTGGTTATCACAACGACCACAGGTCTGGTAGAATCCTTTTCCATAGCAGGTCTTTCAGTTGCAGCATTCTATGAGCAGGTGGTTGCGAACCTTGCAAAGCTAGATATCACCATACCTATTCTTGCGAAAACGTATGATTTGAAACCTGCAAACTCCTTCGCAACGGATACAGAGCATGCCGCCTATGACAAAGAATATGTCAACCGTTACTGGCGTACCCTGGTGCAGATAGATCAGGTCTTCAAAGAATTTAGTGGTCGCTTCACGGGCAAATCTAGCCCTGTACATCTGTTCTGGCATACATTTGACCTTGCAGTAACACGCTTTTCGGGACGAAGAGCACCGGACCGCCCCGAGGCTAACCGTGCTACACGAGAGTCATATTCGCACGAAGTCATCAGTTTCGGCTTTTGGGCTGGTGATGATACTACTCGTGCGCCCGCTTTCTACTCCTATACAGCACCCGAACCTGCTGGTTTGACCAACAATCCTCTTCAACCCAAAGAGGCATTCTGGAATACCTCAGCTACAGGTTCTCTCGCGCTCTTGATGTATGAAGACCTGCGAAAAATGGATAAACCTAAAACCGTCTTGCTCGATTTCCTGGAAGGTGCTTACCGCGCAGGTGCTACTGCTGCGAATTGGGACATCGAGGTATTGACAACGCTTACGTTCGAGAAATAAGGCATAACACTCCAATTTTGGGGAATGAAATCGAAACTGTTTCTTGTTGCAATGAGTAATGAACATAAATGCTATAAAAAGCATTAAGAACTGTAGGGGTCTAATTCATTACACCCTCCCGGTGCATCATAGACATTACACGGGCGTAATGAATTAAATCCCTACAACTTTGTTTGCAAGCACATCATTCTCACATAACAGGAAGTAGCTATCATACATGGATACCTCTACCCTTAACAGTAGCACCACACAAGTAGAAGCGACAAATAACAAGAGTACAACAAAGAGTCAAAAAAATGCAGACAGGCGTTCGCTGTTTGTGCTGATTTTATTATGTAGCGCACAATTTATGGTTGTGCTCGATTTCTCTATCGTTAACGTTGCCTTACCAGCCATTCAGCGTGATCTTGGTTTCACGACCTCAAATTTGCAGTGGATTATTACCGCCTATTCCCTTACATTTGGCGGCTTTCTCCTGCTTGGTGGACGCATCGGCGACCTGTTTGGCCGTCGCCGTCTCTTTATAATAGGACTTGTAATCTTTGCCCTTGCCTCGTTTATGGGTGGTATCGCACAATCTGCCTTATGGCTAATTATTGCGCGTGGCGTACAGGGGCTAGGTGCAGCGATTATTTCACCGACATCGTTCTCACTCATCACTACCACGTTTCACGAAGGACCAGCACGCAATAAAGCTTTAGGCGTAGTGGGTGCTGTAGCATCCTCCGGCTTCGCGGCTGGTGCTCTACTTGGCGGTTTCCTTACGGCTGGCCCTGGCTGGCGTTGGGTGTTCTTCGTCAACGTTCCTGTTGCTATCCTGGCAATCATTCTCACCCCTATCTTCTTAAAAGAGACGGAGAAAGAGCAGGGGCAAAGACAGATTGATGTACTTGGTGCAATTACCATCACGGTTGGACTTGTCGCACTTGTCTACGCCCTTGCACAGGGCAACCAGATTGGGTGGACCTCACCACAAACGCTGATACTTCTAGGGGTTGCGGTCGTCTTCCTTGTGGCATTTGTGTTTATTGAGGCAAGAGTCAAAGTGCCGCTCATTCGGCTTGGTATCTTTCGATTACGCACACTCACAGGTGCAAACCTCATTGGTTTTTTGGCTCCTGGCGCATTGGGAGCAATGGTGTTCATCGTCACACTCTATATGCAAAAAGTGCTCGGTTATGCACCTACCACAACAGGCATTGCTTTTCTACCGATGGCTATGATATTCATCGTCGTCACTAATGTTGTATCGCGGTTTGTCCCACGCTTTGGTGTGCAGCGTCTGCTCATTGTAGGAATGTTCGTCATGGCACTGGGGCTTTTGTTGCTTACACGTATCTCAATAGAAAATAACTATTGGACAACGCTTTTCCCTGGTACGCTTGTTATAGCATTGGGTATCGGGCCTTCATTTACGGTGATGGCGATTGCGGCAACGGCAGGTGTGAGTGATCGTGAGCAGGGATTGGCTTCTGGCTTACTGAACACGTCACAACAGGTTGGCTCAGGACTAGTGCTCGCTGTGGTTGCGGTCGTGTCTACCGCACAAACAACAGCACTACAGCACGTACAAGGTACATCAGCCAAAGCAGCACTTGTCGGTGGTTTTCAATACGCATTTGTTGTATGCGCCGTTTTTGCTGTATTAGCTGGCCTAGTCGCCATTTTTGTTATTCGACAGAACAAACAAGAAGTTGAACAGCAATAAAGGTTCACAGGCTAAAAGGTTGTCGCCTTTTAGCCTGTGAACCTTTATTGCTGTCTTAACTGTATTCCTCTGGCCTGATTTCTATATATTTCTCGAACCACGCTAACGCTTTTTCATAGTATGCTATCTGTTGGCTTGGTTTCAGCGTGCCCATATGCCATGCACCCGGAACACGCACAAATTCGACGGGCACCTTACCAATCATCTTAAGTGCCATGTACAATTGCTCAGACTGTTCGATAGGACAACGTAAGTCGTTTTCAGGATGCAACAAGAGCGTAGGCGTTGTGATACGTGGGGCATACGTCAAAGGCGAACGTTCCCGATAATACTCTACGCGTTCAGGCTCCCACGGATACCCTTGCGCTTGTACGACTTGCCAGAAACCTATATCGGACGTACCAACAAAGCTAACCAAATTTGATATTCCAGCCATTGGGGCGGCTGCCTTGAAGCGATTTGTCTGTCCTATGATGAACATGGACATATACCCACCATAGCTATAGCCTGTGACAACCATACGATCAGGATCGACAATACCACGCGCAATGCATGCATCAATGCCTAGCATAATATCCTGATAGTCCCACCCTCCCCAATCGCCAATAACACGGTTCAAAAATGCTTTTCCATACCCTGTACTACCATGCGGATTGCAATAAAAAACTGCGTAGCCCTGTGCCGCTTGATACTGATATGTTGGGTCAATACCTATACCGAATGACCATTGTGGTCCACCATGAATATGTACGATGAGTGGGTACCGCACCCCTTCACGCGCACCCACAGGATGTATGAGCCAGCCATCTATCTCGTCGCCATTCGCTCCTCTATAGAAAATGCGCTCTGTCTTTGCTAGCAACAATTCAGATATGCGCTGATCGTAAAGATGAGTAAGCTGCTCGCGTTCTCCCGCTCCTGCCTCTGTCAACGGCAAACGATAAAGTTCCCAGGGATGCTCAGCCTGTTCTTGCACAAGTAGAAGAGCGTGTTCATCAGGCAAAAGCGCAAGAAATGTCGTTATAGACTCATCGCTCGTTACTTGCGTCAATGTACGCCATACAACAGATAGACGATAGACATGCGAACAGCCACGCTCTACCGCAAGAAAAAAGATGTACTGTCCATCAGCACTCCACTGTGGACGATAGGGACCTGGTTCACCAAAGCCACTACGAACAGTGGGAGCAACAGCCTTGTCTACATCAGGAGTTAAGACAAGTGTCCTATCGCCTTCGTTTCCCCTTCTTGTTACAAGATATAAACGCTCAAGGTCGCTGCCAAATTGAGTTAGCTCTTTTGTCGCAACAAGGATAACTGATTGACCATCCGGGGACCATGAATAGCAATAAATCTCCAAGGTACTATCCGTAAGACAACGTTCTGTACCTGTCTCACGGTCGATCGCCCAGAGATCGCTCCCCAATGAACGGTCACGATTGTCGTTTCGATTACATAATATGCCAATCTCGATGCTATCAGGCGTCCATGATAGTTGCGTATGCTCGATATTGCCCTTTGTTAGCCGACGAATGGTTGCAGGATTTGTGGTATTTTCTTCAGCAGTTGGAGCAGGCATAAGAAAAACCTGATTAAAGGTCTCGAATAATCCTCGGCCATCAGTGCGATACCAAATCGTTGTAACGGTACGCAAACGAATGCTGTTCTCTTCATCACGCTGCTTTTTCGCAACTTCATCAAGCGGCTTACGTCCCATCAACACATCATCTTCATCATCCAAAGCTACAGGTGCAGTAAAGGCAATCCATTTCCCATCAGGAGACCATGCAGCCTCGCTCACACCATGCAACATATTCGTTAGTTTGCTGGCCTCACCACCATTGGTGTCGATCAGCCAAAGTTGATTTTTATCATCTCGATCAGAAAGAAAGAGAAGTCGCCGACTATCTGGTGCCCAAACAGGGTTTGTGTCATTCCTTACACCACTTGTCAACTGACGCGGTTGCCCAATAGTATGCCCTTGTTCATCTAAGTGCAACAAAAAAATAGTACTGCTGCTCTCGTTTTTCTGCTTATCATTGCTGTGCATTACAAAAGCCACGCGCCGACCATTGGGCGACAGAGCAACATTGCTCATGCTCTTCAATGACCACAAGTCTTCCAACGTAAATTTGTGTGGGATAGCCATTACACAATTCTCTCTTTCTTGGTAATCAATGTGGAGAGGGGCGCCTGATGCATCAGACGCCCCTCTCCACGTACAATATTTTACTGCTGGGTATCTACAACCTCGATAGCATCTTTTCCCCCGTAAAAATCCCACCAGGGTTTCGCGCCTTTCGCAAGGACTTCATTGAGACTCTGAATATTCTTCACTCCCTGATCCTCAAGCCAACCGCGTAAGGCTTGCGCCCCACCTTGGGCATAAACTTTCACGCCATCTTGCCAGGTTGCGCGTCCACAGAGAACACCAGCAAATGGAGTATCCGCCTGTGCAGCAAGTTCTAAAGCCTCAAGGAAAACTTCGTTGCTCACACCTGCACTTAGGTAAATGAATGGAATAGTCGTGGCAGACGCGGCATCCCTGAAAGCTTGCAACACTTCTTCATGGCTATAAGCAATCTTGCCATCGGTGTTTGCCTTCGATCCCTCTACATAGTTCATGTTGATCGGAACTTCAACCTTCAATACGTCTACCCCGTATTGCGGCTTAGAAAACTCTTGCATATACTTCTTGACTTTTTGTGGCTTGACACGTGCGAACTCAAAACTCTTTTCGTCGCCTATCTCATCACTGTATGCAAGCACTTCCAGGAAAAAAGGAATGTCGAATGCGCGACACTCGGCACCGATACGCTCAATAAATGCTTCTTTAAATGTGTTGATCTTCTGTGTATCATCTGGATCATAGTACAACAGAACTTTAATGACACTGGCACCGGCTTCGACCAATCTTCTCACAGACCAATCATCAAGTAGATCTGGTAGACGTCCTTGTGCATTCGCATCGTAACCTGTTTTTTCATAGGCAAGGAAGAGACCAGTACCTTTGGCGCGATGCTTCGCGGCTTCCAAACCATATTCAGGATCGAGTAAAATGGCGGTCGCATACTGTGTAAGAACTTCCGTCACCTGGATTTTGAACTGGCTCAGGTCGTCGGGCGTAGCATCACTCCCTCTAGCCTTTGTAATAGACTTTTGCAATGAACCGCGCTGGTCCATAGCTGCCGCTGCAATCACACCCTTTTCGTTGGCGACAGCATTTATACCATTAAATTTTCCGCGAGAAATGCGTTTTTTCGCTTGTTGTTGCATAAGGCTCCATCCGTCTCCTCTTACGTAGTGCTCGTCTGACTCAATGTCGAGACGATATAGACAACATTGGGATTTGCCGTCCCTTCACTCACAGAAACGACATAGGAAGTTGCGCCATTGCACACTTCCCCTACCATTGTACAATGCAAATTCATTGCTTGCCTATGTAGTACGCGTCTCACCTATAGCTTTGTGATACAGCAAGACGGTTATATTTATATTAGAATTTTGTGTATTGAGTTTTTCTGTACGCTAGTTTGCCAAAAAACACAGTTTATTGGAGGAAAGCACCATTCACAATGACGTATTCTTAGCGTCGTGATACACCGCACGATTTTTGCTTGTATACGTTTCATAAAGCACTACTATTGTTACTTGAGATATATTGACACGTTTTTATACAAAGGGTAGTAGAGGAAAGTGTTTTCCTCTAAAAGAGGACGCCAATTCAGAGCTATAGAGACGTGATCACACACGATACTGCATGCATGTTCTTATGATGCAGTGAGTGTACACCAAAGGAGTTTTTATGGGTGGGAGTAGTTTTGATCTGATCGCACAAGAGTTACTCAGACAAAAACAGGTTATGGATCAGATGGAGGACGAGAATTGAGAGTTGCGTCGTCAACTGACTGATTTACGTGAGGGCCGTGGCATTTTTGTCGATATCGCAGGTCGTCGCTTCTCACTTTTTAGTGAATACACAACCCCTTCTGAAGTGACCAATACCGAGGCCGAATCTGCTACTGAGGTCGAACCGACCGTGGTGGAGCAAGAACCACAACCAGACCCGATGGTGGCTCAGCATGATGTGACGCAAGAAGAGACAGAAGAACTTGTCATGAGCATTCCCGAAACACCACGTATCACGGTAGACTTCTTTGAAGACGATGGAGAGGCAGCCGAAGAGCAGACGACAGGACCAACATTTCTTGAAGAAGTTATGATCGACGAGTTTGCTTCTGCTGCTACCAGTCCACTCTCGGTATGGTCAGACCCTAAAGAAGTGCAAGAGAAGAAACCGGAGGCCGATGAAGAATTAGCAGCACTCCGCCGTCAGTTAATAGGAAGTTACCTGCTTGAGTAAGACAGACCTTTTTAGCGGTCTGTCCTCTCAATTACATTATGGTACAAGTGTTGTGTAGACCACTAAACGCAGCGTTGTCTGATGTTGACTAGGAATCCAGGTGCCAGCACAGGTAATCAGATTGAGATATGTTCCCCCAGTATCTCCAAAAATCTCTTGTAAGGGTGCCTCTAACGGCGGATATGCAGCAGTACGTGTAACACGGAAATGTAATGTTTTGCCGTTGGCATCCACCACCATAATCATTTCACCCACTTGTACATTACGTAAATACCAAAATACGGCTGGATATCCACCCGGTCTATCCAAGTGCCCGTCAATAACTGCGCTTCCCGCTTCACCAGGACGTGGCCCATTACTATACCAGCCAACACCTTCCCATTGGTTTTTCTCAGGCGTTCCCAAATCGCCATTTGCCTGTATATTCACATTCTCGACAGGTGCGTCTAAGCCAATACTGGGAATGATTAAATGTGCAGGTGCAGCGGCCGTAACCGTCACAACGGGCGATACTACAAACGTTGGTATTGCTTTTGTCGCAGTTGGACTAGGTTGTGGTACAGCAGTCGGCTTTGGAGTCGTTGCCTTTGTTGCCTGTGATACTGTCCCACAGCTCGTAAGCAAAAAAAGCAGGAGTACTATTGGCAGAGAAAAATATTTTGGGATCACGCGCATAATATAAACGTCCTCACGTCTTTTTGATTTCTACGAATTTTTGTGTAGAGTAGTTCACATACATATATTTTACTACAACATAGGATTTGAAGATACCTATTTAAAAATGTGGCTGTTTGTTTGGGTGCAATTCATTGTGCCCAAACAAACAGCCACATTTTTAAATGTTCTACTTCTGGCGAGCCAGTGCGAAACGACGAGCGGCCACACTAGAGCCGATCAAGAAGAAGGCAAGAATACCGAAGAACCAAGGCATCATTGGATTGCTTCCAGTTGCATGGCTGATAGGACGTGGATCACTACCTGTACCAGGCATACCAGGGACACCCGCAACTGCACCAAGCTTGAAAGCGAGAGCAGGAGTGCCCTTAAGGAGACCAACTGCAAAGACGCTGTAGACCATTCCGCCTGTGAGTGTTGCAGAAACAGGAACGGTTGCCCCTGCCTGAGTCGCGGTTACATTAAATGTATATGCTCCACCAGGAACGGAGAGATACCCACTTGCGTTGGTGTAGGTCAGACCACTGATAACAGTGCTTCCACCTGCAGCAACATTAACTGGACCCGCGTCCGGTGAAAGGTGATAGACACGAACCTTTGCCATGTTACCGGAGACAAGGTTGTTATCAGCGAAGGCTGCGAGTGAGAAGCCACTTGCAGCAGTTCCAATCGCGGCAACTGTGTAAGGAACGCCAGCATTAACAGTCACAGTCTGAGTGATAACAGAAGCACCAATACCTTTGCCAGCAGGAGCAACTTGAATTTTGTGTGCGCCAGCAGCAACTGGCACGTAGCCAGTTACAGTACCAAACGCGAAGTTTGGTAAAAGAGTTGCACCATCAACAAATACGTCAACGGTTCCTGCTCCTGGTGACGCATGCACAACACGTACATAAGCCATGTCAGCGGTAGAGGCGGCAGAGGCAGGAGTGAATTGCAGTACCATACAGGCTAAAAGTGAGAGTACACCAAGTAGTAACATGCTACGGTGTAGTAACATTGCAAAAGAATGCTTAACGCGCATTATTGACAATCTCCTTATGCATATAAAACGAGACATCCTGTTCTCATATTGTATTGTCATTATACAAACATACAGGCCACGTACATTTATTCGTGAGCAACACAGAGAACGTTTTTAGAGGATGAGTTTATAGTGCTATATATCTTGCAGTAGCACTATGTAAGGTGTAAGATGAACGTGCATCGATGATGTTCTGCTATAGAGACGTTCGCTTTTGGCAAAAGTAGTAATGACTCTTACCCTTTTTCTAAAAACACATCGTCAAGCAGTAGACGCACTATGTAAGAACACCATCTTGACCTAAACATGACCGTCTGCAACAGGTCAGTTGATGCTCGCTATACTCCATAGTCTGTTAACGAGAGGTACGGGACGTGTCACAACAACTACCAGAAGATGATATGGGTATCAATGAAGAGATACCAGAACTGATGCCAGATTCAAAGACATCCCGTAGTGGGAGTGAAACAACGAATGCTGATGGACGTTGGCAAGCGGAGTTAGTGGCGCGTTGTCTTGCAGGCGACGAAAGAGCGTTTGCGATGATTGCTGATCAGTATGGCAATCTACTTCTCCGTACTGCCTATCTACTAGTGCAGGATGAAGAAGCGGCGAAAGATATTGTGCAGGATTCGCTTGTGCTTGCCTGGAGAAATATGGCAAAGCTCCGCGAACCAGCATTTTTACGCGCATGGTTACTGAAGATCGTTGTTAACCAATCGGTAAGCTTGAAACGACAGTGGGCGAGAAAAGCAGCACTTTTGCGCGAACAATTTACACAAACATCAATAGATGACGCTATTCAAAGTGCCGACTTTGCACGCGGATGCTTGGAAGACCGCTTAGATGTTGAGCGAGAGATAGCGTTGCTACCAGTCAATCAACGTGTCGTCCTTATTTTATTTTATTATCATCGCATGACAATGCCAGAAATTGCCAATATATTGGGTGTCGCCGAAAACACACTTCGTAAACGCCTACAGGCCGCCCTGGAAAAGACACGGCGCGCGCTACGAGTTGAGTTAGAAGGGACGCAGGATACGACATTGACAAACAAAGGCGTGAACCCACATATTAGTATCCATAGAGGTGGGGCATGATGGATGAGCGCAACAAGGCAGATCATCGACAACTTAGCGACCACAATCACCAAGAATTGGATGTTGATACTATGCTTGAATCACGTATAGCCCATGTATTGCAAGATCAAGCAACACAGGTACATTTCACGGCGGCACAACGTGAACGTGTTATGCGACGTATAGCAACACGCCCTAAACAAACACGTATATCAGCACAAGCATTGGTATTTGTAGCATCTCTGGCTGTAATCCTATCGTTCGCCGTATACCTCTTTGCGTCTGCGTCATCACATCCTGCAACTGTTACAACGCACTATACGATAAGTAGTACACTACACACGCCAGGCGAACTCGCCAATGGGGGACGCCTCGTCTCGCTCGACCCGACACAACACCATCTGGTCTACGAGGCCAGTAATGATCCAGGAGTGATGTATACAGCCGATTTAAACAATCCAGTTGCGAGTAATCTTCTTGCTATGCGCTATGCACGAGACGTGGCATGGTCGCCTGATGGCTCGGCACTGGTTACAACCATTTATCCATCTGGCGTCACAGAACCTCTACTCGCACTTGTACACACCGGTCAATATATGGATACCTTGGGTCACGCTGCACAAGCTGCAAGTTGGTCTCCCACGTCAAATCAAGAGATCGTTTACGTAACTCAAGACAATGGTACAACAAAGTTGTGGCAAACTGCACCGATCAAAGGTCATAGCGCGACTCTTATCGCAACGCTACCTATCTCATCACTTGTTCAACGTCTAGTATGGTCACATGATGGACATACACTCGCATTGATTGCAACAACAGGACAAACCTCTTCACCGCAAGCTCTGACGCAACCCAGTAATGCAATCTACACGGTGGATATGAATACCCAAAAGGTTCACACACTTCCTCTGTCTACAAATGATACCGTAGGAAATGTTGCGCTATCAACGAATGGACGTTATCTTACCTATGAACAGATTGACTCACAGCAACACGTTGCATTACGCACAATTGATATTGTGAATCAGCATGAGGTCTTCACAATTACGCCACAACACAAACTACTGGGTTGGAGTTGGTCTTCAGATAGTAAGACCCTTGTTTATAGCGATGGCGGCACACTAATAGCACACGTACTGAGTGGTACACCAATCACCTTCCCTAAGACAAACGCCGCCTATCCACTTTGGCTTGCAGATGGGCGCATCCTTACCATGAATATAACAAATGGCGTAGGAACACTGGAAATTCTTGCCCACACTGCTGCTACACACTAGAAACACGCATAGGATGCAGTTAATTGCATCCTATGCGTGTTTCTTTCCTCAAATTTACACAATCTGAAAATCAGTAGTGGTTTGTGAAGCGGTTCCAGATGAGTTGGGGAGCATGATAAACGTATACGCAGTGCTTCCTTGTGGCACAAGAAAAATTGCGCTCGCCATCTTCCCCACCGATTTAGCGGGAAAATCGGTAGGAAAGTTCGTGTTTGAGTCAGGAGAACTTACCGTGCTACCTTCTTTGAGACGCATATAATCACTAAAGAGTTCATTAACGTCTCTATCAGCAGCACCATCAATCTTAAAATCAACTGTGATATAGACCATACCTTTTTTTGCTTGTACCGCTTCGCTACTCCAACTGGCGGTTGTATTTATCATAGTCCAACTCAAACCCTCATACTGAAATGTCTTGTTCGGACTTGAAGTTCTTGGTTTGTATTTTGTTAGGTCAGCACTGCTTGTCAAAGGTACACTCATTTGGGCATCGTCAGGAGTACCTAATAGTAGTGTAAGTTGTTTAGGGCTTACCGTCGTAGGAACAGGAAAATCCAACCAGTTTGTGCGCGAGACAGACGCATCGGGAAAAATGCTCTGTTGCACATTGAGAGGTTCCACCATACTGCCGTCGGGAAGTTGTAACCTTGCAATATTACCATAAACTACGTCCGCAGAACGTGTCGCCGTGTTTTGTTCTTTTATGTCAAGACGGGCAATACCCGTAGCCTGGGCAGTACTACTATCATCGGCAAAACTTTGCGCTTGCTGCACATCAACAACGGTTATAGTATTGCTCGCATACGTAATGGTAGAACCTATATTGGTGGTAATAGTTGGCCCTACCGTTGGCGTAACACCACTTGATCCACCACTAGCATACGCTCCTCCTCCCGTAGCAGTGGCAGTTTTTTCTACATTGCTCAACACCGTATTGGCACCTCTATACACAAAGTAGCCAGCAGCACCACACAATCCGAGAGCGAGCAACAGCACCACACCTGTAATACAACCAACACGTCGCCATGTCTTCCCAGAACTTCCCTTTTGTGGTGTAGCGTATACAGGAACCAATGGAGGTACAACAGGTAACTGCCCTTGCTGGTATTGAGGTGGTGGGGGTGGCGGTGTTTGTTGTCCCTCAGAAGGATATTGTGTGTAGGTCGGATTGTCATAGAATGGTGGCGGTGGTGGAGTAGGTGTCGCCGCTCTTGTTGAAAAGTCCGATACTTGTGACCCTTCACCGCTAAGGGCGGTTGGTTTGTTTCCCTCATCTCCAACAATTGAACCACAGTTGGAGCAGAAACGTTGCCCATGAGGAGCGGGCATACCACATGTTGGACAAAGACGCATAGGAAGCTGTGCCATGTAGTTCTCCTTTCGGTAAATAATACTTCGTGCTACGCTAGCTGAAAATGTATCGCTGCTTGCTCGAAGCCATTTTGATTTTGCGGTAGTAAGGTTAACGTCAGACGGGCCGCATTTTGTGGGATGAGAAATGTTACACTTCCAGCTTGCCCATCTTTGTTTGCTAGAAATGAAACCGGAAGCGTTGTGTCTTTAGGCATAGCCATAATAGAATCAGTCTGTAAACGCATATAGTCGTAGGGCGAGCCAGGAATAGCAGTTTGTGAAAGAGTATTATTTACGTTGAGTGTAATAATAAGGTAGCGCATGCCCTTACTTGCCTGATACCCATCAATACTGAACTGCGATGTTGCACTTGTCAATGTCCAGTCTAAACCTTGATATTGTGCCGTACCAGTAAGTTTGGTCGTCTTTGGTGTATAAGCACTTACGTCGGCATGTTCTCGCAATGGGATAGCAAGTTGCGCCTCGTTTGATGTACCCAATAGAAGAAAAATTTGGTCTATCTTTGTCTGTTCAGGCGTAATAAAGTCTAGTGTATTTGTTTGCGTTGCTCCTGCCGCCATAACACCACTTGAACGGATATAGATAGGTACCCATGTTTTTCCTCCTGATGCCAGCAAGGAAACACTCTTGTCATAACTCAAGTTTATCACAGTAGAGTTTTTATTGCTTGCTTGTAGATGCACCCGTACCACATTTGAGGGATTGGTTGTGTTTGTATTTGGGTCATCAAGAAAGTTTTGTGCTTGTTGTGCATCAAGCACCGTGATATCGGCACCTGCATACGTAACAGTTGTCTGAATTGGAAGGGAGGTTATTGTTGGTTGTGTGGTCAACCTGGAACCCGGAATATGTATTCCTAAAAGGCTAGTACTGATATAACCAATGGCTCCAAGAACGATAAGAGCAAGCAGAGATAAGAGGACAACTCCAAGCTTACCAATTTTTCTTGATCTCATTGTTCAATCCTCTCAGCATAGTTACAGACTCCTACTTATAGAAACAATTCTTTCGTCTCTACGGTAACACAAACTGGAGAATTGATATATGATCTAAATCACTATTTTTATGCGTCGTATGTCACCATCGTCTACAAGGTTTTGACGTATAGATACGATAATGAGACATGCACTACTCTATATGAGTCTGATGTTGCTCCTCAACAAATAAACACGAAGACGTTGTTAGTAGGGACTGCTTCATCGCGTCCTCTTTTGTGAAACAGGATTATCACACCGTGTCAGCAACACACCACGCTGGACCATATGAGACTTGTTGCTAACAGGGTGTGATACATCAGACTCGAACAGGATTACCTGATAAGTATGGCTTAAGACCCACTACTTACAGCTTGATAAAAGCTGGGTAGATTGGGTGTACCTAAACCTGTTGAGTAATCCCAACCCTGTCCTGCTGGAAAATACAGGTTGTTCCCACGCGTCACATCATAATAGGGTTGTGACCCGCTATTCTTGTTGGCAGCCGAATAGAAGATTTGCGTCCCAGAAGTGAACGTGTTTGCCTGTTTTATCCTACCCTCGTTCACGAGTGCAAGACCCGCAGCCCAGATGGGCGCGGCGGCACTGGTGCCACCAACAGAACTCCACTGACCCTTGAAGTACACAGCGAGACCATATGCAGCAGCCGAGAGGTCAGGCACCTGACGCGTGTTACGTGAGTATTGGTTTTGGATGCCGGGAGCACTTTGCCAGGATGGTCGCTGGAAAATAGTGCTATTGCCGCCTCCACTACCCCACTGATTTGTGCATTTAGATTGATTAGAACCATCAGACCATACGATTTCGTTCGTCCTATTGTGATTGCCATTGACCTGCAAAATGGTTCCACCAACAGAAGTGGCATAGGGGTCGCTTGCTGGAAAGCTTACCGAGAGGTTGCCATATTGACGACTCGTGAATGCGCCACAATCACCACTAGCAACAAACACCGTCATGTGTTCTGCGCGCGTCAACTGTTGCAAGCTACTATCAATTGCTTGTACGTCATTTTGCGTCATCTCTTGTTCTGCAGCACCCAAACTGATACTGACAACACTTCCACTACTAGCGTTGTTAGTATTATCATCGACGATTTGTTGGAGCATATCGTTGACATTTGTCCACACATCATCAGCGGCATTACCATCCGTCTGATACACCTTGATATTTGCGGAACGGGCAAGGCCAGCAACCATCTGGATATCTAATGTTGACTCGCCCAACGCATCCGACGGTTTACCATCCACGTTAATGGTGGAAACGTGACCCTTAAAGTTGATGCATGAAAGATAGTTATTCACATCTGCCTTGTATGAGCCATCAATCTCCACAAGATTGACCGTCATATTCTCACCATTCAGCCCCTTTTGCCATAACTGATCGTAGCCATACGCACCCGCTATATCTCTAGGCAATAGCGTGTTTTGCAAGGGTTGGCAATCCTGGGCAGGTATTTGCTTTGGCGTTGGCACCTTAGACTGCATCGTGAAATCGTGCTGCGGCTTGCTACTGTAGTTGTCAAGTCCTGTGATTACATTAATCGAGTCTGCCAAAAACTTTGGTAGCTTGGGTGCGGTCTTCGGCGCAAAAAATGTGGTGCCATTATACGAATGTATCACAAACGTTGTTTGTAACACTTTTGCAACAGTACTAGCTTTGGCGTCAATCGAGAGGTTAGTACGAAGCTTACTGAGTTTCAGCGCAATACCCGATGGACTAAAGAAATCCTTAATTTTCTGGTAGGTACTATCACTGATACCAATTTTGTTCGCCGCGTTTTCCAGGTCGGACTTTTTCCCCGGTTCTATCTTCTGGTTCTCCATTTTCTGCAATGTGCTTGGGTTTATCTTAAACGTAACGCGCACATGCATTTCAGTAGTACCCGGCAATTGTCCAGTAATAGGTGAGTTCATCGCGGCAGCAGGTATACCGAGGTCTAATGTTGTAAATGACACAGGCGTCGTTCCACCACCACAACCAGCTAGTGGTGCAAGCAGGAACAAAAGACCTACCATTCCCACAAGTAGACGCCCTCTAAAAGAGCGTGATAATGTCTGAATAAAAGACATAGAGAAAACCTCCAAGACAAGAATTAAGATAGTGAGTTCAATGAAGTAACCTTCATCGAGTAGTCTTCTATATCACGGTTCATACAAGAAAATCAGTTCAACACGATGCTTAAAAGTAAGCGTGAAATAGGAACGCAAGCTTTTTTGTTTGTATGAGTATACACAATTTCTCCTCACAAAGAACGTTCCTACACCACTTCTTCGTGGTATAATACAGGAAATACTTAGAAAAAATATTCTACTTATAAGGACTACAAGACCATGCCGGAATTTAAGGTAGAGTCCCCATTTCAACCCAATGGCGATCAACCCGAAGCCATCAAACAGCTTGCCGAGGGTATTAGAAATGGCTATAAACATCAGACACTCCTGGGCGTTACAGGAAGCGGTAAAACATATACAGTGGCGAAAATTATTGAAGAGGTGCAGAAGCCAACCATTGTGCTTGCACCAAACAAGACGCTTGCCGCACAGTTGTATAGCGAATATAAAGAATTCTTTCCGAATAATGCCGTCGAATACTTCGTGTCATACTACGACTACTATCAGCCAGAGGCGTATATCGCACGTTCAGACACCTATGTCGAGAAAGAGAGCATGCTCAATGAAGAGATTGAGAAACTGCGCCTTTCAGCGACACGTAGCCTCTTTGAGCGGAAAGACGTATTGATTGTTGCCTCGGTTTCCTGCATCTATGGTTTGGGTAGTCCAGAGGAGTATGGGCAAGTTGTCCTGACACTCAAAGTAGGCGATGAGCGACGACGCGATAAAATCTTACGACACTTGAACGAAATTCAGTACGAGCGTAACGACGCGAACTTTGTGCGTGGCCGTTTCCGTGTGCGCGGCGACGTGTTGGAAATCTTCCCCGCCTACGAAGACCTCGCGGTACGTATCGAGTTCTTTGGCGACGAAATTGAGCGCATGACCGAGATCGACCCGTTGACTGGCGAGGTGTTGGGCAAGCGCCAGAGACTCGATATCTACCCTGCGAAGCACTGGGTTACAACTCAAGAGCGTCTCAACGCCTCCATCAACCTCATCGAGAACGAGCTTGAGTGGCGGTTGAAAGAGCTTGAGTCCGAGGGCAAATTACTAGAGGCCGCGCGTTTGAAGCAACGCACGAACTTCGACATTGAGATGTTGCGCGAAACAGGCTTCTGCTCTGGCGTTGAAAACTACTCGCGTCACCTAGCAGGACGTGGTGCCGGTGATCAGCCGTGGACGCTGCTTGACTATCTACCAGATGATTATATGCTTGTGGTTGATGAGTCACACGTTGCGTTGCCACAAGTACGTGGTATGTTCGCGGGAGACCGTTCGCGTAAGCAAGTTCTTGTTGACTATGGCTTCCGTCTACCATCTGCAATGGACAATCGTCCCTTGACCTTCGCCGAATTTGAACGCCATGTGAACCAAGCTCTTTATGTTTCAGCAACTCCTGGTCCATATGAGTATGAGCATAGTCAAGCGGTTGTTGAGCAGGTGATTCGTCCAACAGGGCTTATTGATCCTGAGATTACGATCAAGCCAACAAAAGGACAGATTGACGACCTATTGGCACAAATCCGTGATCGCACAGATCGTGGGCAACGTGTCCTTGTCACTACGCTCACCAAGAAGATGGCGGAAGACCTTGCCGACTATATGCAAGAACTGAGCATCAAGGTGCATTACCTGCACTCAGAGATTGACACGATTGAGCGTGTGGAGATATTGCGCGACCTCCGTCTCGGTGTTTATGATGTGGTAGTCGGCATCAACTTGCTTCGTGAAGGTCTTGATCTACCAGAAGTCTCGCTTGTCGCTATTCTCGATGCCGATAAAGAGGGCTTTTTGAGGTCGGAAGGTTCACTGATCCAGATGATTGGACGTGCCGCACGTCACGTTGAAGGTAGTGTTACTATGTACGCCGACAACATTACCAAGTCGATGAGGCGCGCTATTGATGAGACGAACCGCCGTCGTACTATCCAGACAAGCTTCAACGAGGATCATCACATCACACCTCGCGGCATCAAAAAGGAAATTCGGTCGCTCACCGAGCGCATTCAGGCTATAAGCGGTGAGGGAGTAGGAGCCGATGGCAAAGCTACATCCGTCGCGCTCGCCGGCATTCCAAAGGATGAAGCATTACGCCTTATCAAAGACTTGGAGTCTCAGATGCGTAATGCCGCCAAGCAGCTAGACTTCGAGAAAGCCGCACAGCTACGTGACCAGGTGATTGAAGTGCGTCGGTCTATGGTAGAGTAGATTTCCATCCGAAAATATTAAGCGGCCCACCAGTCAGCTACTGCTATCTGGTGGGCCGCTTATGTTTCTGTTGGAAACTGTCACAAAAGCGTGTTAGACCTGTCTCTATTCAGAGAGGAACAAACAACGCAGACAAAAAGCCTTTTCTTCTGAAAGGATATGTTATGTATAACCCATTCGTTGAAACAATCGCTTCTGATATTACGGATGAAAGCCTCGTAGCTCAAGCGCGAAATGGAAATTGGGATGCACTCGAACAACTTATCCAACGGCATCAAGCCTGGATTTTTAATATTGCCCTCCGTATGGTTCGCAAGCGCGAGGAAGCGGAGGACATCACACAAGAGGTGCTGCTTAAGATGCTCACGAAACTGAGTACCTTCCAGGGGAAAAGTAGTTTCAGAACGTGGCTCTATCGAATTGTGGTTAATCATATTCTCAATCTCAAGCAACGACAGGTAGAAATCACGTTTTCCGAACTAGGCACCTTGATGGATGAGCTTCCCGATCAAACCTTGCCCGATCCTGCAGACGTATCTCTTCCCCTCTCTGTACTGATTGAGGAGGCGAAAATTGGATGTACAAAAGCTATGCTCCTCTGTTTGGATCAACGACAACGACTGGTTTATATTCTAGGCGAGTTGTTTGGAGTCAAGAGTGACCTTGGAGCAGAACTTATGGATATTTCGCCTAGCAACTTCCGTCAATTGCTTACCCGCGCACGTCATGACCTTTCCAACTATATGAATAAGAAGTGCGGTCTCATCAACCCGTCCAATCCCTGTCGATGTGCTCGCAAAACTCGCTCGTTTGTCGAACAGGGCTACATCGATCCTGAGCGTCGCCGCTTTACACGTGAGCGACTCGGACAGATTTCCGAACTGGCCCCCAGTCGGAGCAACGACATTGATGATCTCATTCAACAGCAACATGCCACCATTTTTCGGGATCAGCCATTTCTTGCCCCACCCGATCAAGCGATCACCTTGCGTCGCCTCATCAACACACAAGCATTTCGCAACATCTTAATTTTAGATACAGAGCAATAGCTGTTTCCAACTGTCACAATACGGCAAAGTACTGGTCTAAGTCGGTGAGAAGCAAAAACTTCTTTTGTATTCTATTACAAGAACAAGGAGAAAAACTATGACGACAGCAAAACAAGTCCCAGACGAAACACTACAACAACAAATTGAGGTGTTTCTGGCTCAGACGGCCGAGCAGCTACCACCAGAGCTTATGACGAGTTTTTACAAAAGCATTGAAACCCTCGTTCAAACAGATATTGCGAAACAGAGTTTGAAGGTAGGCGCGAAAGCTCCTGACTTCACGTTACCCGATGTCTTTGGCAAGCAAGTGGCGCTCTCCGAACTCCTTCAGCATGGTCCCGTTGTTGTCACCTTCTATCGTGGTGAATGGTGTCCATTCTGTAACCTGATGCTTCATGCATATCAAAATATTCTGCCACAAATACAGGCACTAGGAGCTTCGTTGGTGGCAATTTCACCGCAGACACCCGATCATTCTCTGTCAACACTTGAAAAGAAGGAGTTGACCTTCACAGTTCTCAGTGATATTGGCAATACCGTCGCTCGTCAGTACAAACTCGTCTTCGCTCTCCAGGAGCAATTCCGCGCGCTCTACACAAGCATCGGTTCGGACGTACCAACGTTTGATGGAGATAGTTCATGGGAACTCCCAATGCCGGGAACCTTTATCATTGACCAGCAGAGTACCATCCACTTGGCTTTTGTCCACGAGGACCACACACGTCGCTTAGAGCCTACTGCGTTACTGGATGGTCTTCGTACACTGAAGGACAACACACAGAAATAGCAGTAGGAGAAGAGGGACAACATACACATAGAGACGCTGCTGAAGCCTTTCGGCAGCGTCTCTATGTGTATGTTGCGATGTCGGTATTACATAGGATGTTAAGAAGGAAATTCGGTTATTTCTCTGTTGAGCGTGCTCTTTACTTTTTGCGTTCCAGCAGAACAACTGGGACCTCGCGCGTGATCTTCGCTTGAAGCTCAGCAAGAGCAGGAATCTTCTGTGCCTGAAGGCTTCCAAGGCGTTCCCTCTCCGCGCTTTCAACGACGATGGCTTTGGCCTCGAACGTCTCCTTGCCAAGTTCGACCGTCACGTCAGGATGCGCGACCAGATTGTGATACCAACCGGGATTGGTTGGCGCGCCCCTATTCCCGGCGAAAACGTAGATGCGACCGTCGTCGGATAAATAGGCCAATGGGCTTATACGAGGTTCGCCACTTTTTGCTCCCGTCGTGGTCAGTAGAAGTAAGGGGACACCAGCGAATTGACCACCAACGTTACCCTCGTTCGCACGGAACTCTTCGATGATCCGGCGATCCCAGTCATTCCAGTCAGTCATGAAATCCTCCTCGTGATAGATTTTTATGCGTATCCTGAACCTGCTTCGACAGCGTGTCCTGTTCTGAGTTGCCTAGCGCATGGATGAATGACTCGATTACACGCTTCCACATTGGGAGCTATTCACCCAACCACTGCACAAGACTCGTGTCGTCGCTCCTTCTGTGCGGCACTTTGCCTGAACATTACCTCTGGTTCGTGAAGTAGTGACCTTGGTCGAGATCCGTCAGGAGATCTGGATGCACTGGCTGCCAGCCCAGCAACTCACGGGTTAGTGTACTCGAGGCTGGAGAGTCGAGGCCAATAAAGCCACCCAGCCAGGTGAAGTGCTTGCCTGCATCTTCAGGAGAGATGGAGACGACTGGAAGGTCAAGATGCCGACCGATCACCTCGGCGACGTTGCGGATTGGTACGCCCTCGTCCCCGACCGCGTGCAGTACCGATCCCGCTGGTGCCTTCTCTAGTGCCAGGCGGAAGAGGTGCGCGGCGTCGAGCCGATGTACAGCGGGCCAGCGATTGGACCCGTCGCCGATGTAGCCGGAGACACCACTAGCACGGGCGATGCGGATCAGAGTTGCCATGAAGCCGTCGTCTCCTTCGCCGTGAACGGTGGGAGGGAGTCGCAGGACGGATGAGCGGACGCCACGAGAGGCAAAGGAGAGCGTCATTTGTGCATTGTCCAGCCGACCCGCAGGACCACCAGTCGGACGGACCGCATTTGGATCGGGGTCTCGTTCGGTCGCCATACGTCCCGGTGTGAGTCCGAGCACACCGGAGGCGATGACGAACGGCCGGTCAGAGCCTGCCAGTGCCTCGCCGAAGGTTTCGATGGCACGACGATCCGCATCGACAGCACCCTGGAAGTCCCCAGAGAAGGCGATGTCGTGCTTAAACGCAAGATGGATCACCCCATCCGATGCGGCGGCTGCACTACGCAGGCTGTCAAGATCATCGAGAGTGCAGCTATGTACCTGTGCCCCGGCAGCGGTGAGGACAGCGGCGGAAGCATCCGAGCGAGCAAGCCCAATAACCTGATGACCAGCATCAATAAGCTCAGGGACGACAGCGGAGCCGATCCAGCCGGACGCGCCAGTAACGAAAACTTTCATGGGAAATTCCTCCATTAGACGTAGGATTAGGGTTTCGGTCAGCAATGAAGCAAGTATTTCTCCCAACGACATGCGTTCCGTGATCCCGAATACTCATCAATACAATTTTTCTTTCAATTGTAACAGATTGATTCTTTTGCAACAACTTGTTACAATTGGTAGTATAGCCCGGGCAGTAAGACTAGACAAGCATCAATTCTTGTCTCTTGTTACATATGCAACAAAGAGGAAAAAATGTCGCACGAAGAACAGACAGACTTACGCATTCGGCGCACTCATAAATTCTTACAAGAAGCGATGATCGAACTGATTACAGAGAAAGGGTTCGAGTCCATCACGGTAGGCGATATTGCCGAACGTGCCATGATCAACCGAGCCACGTTCTACCGCCATTATCAGGATAAATACGATCTGGTAGCGAAGATCTTTGAGGAAACAGCGAATCAGCTTGTGGAGAATATGAGACCCATTCGCAAAGACACTCGTCAGAATGCTATTGAGAACCCACCAGAAATCTGGATTCAGTTATTCGAGCATGTCGCTGAACATGCCCGACTATACAGAGCGATGCTGGGGAAAAACGGCAGTTCGTGGTTTGCAGCCAGAATGCGTGAGCACATCATAAAACTCATGCTTGAGACCGCGAGACAGTATGAACACCAGGTGGAACCCAGGCAACAGATCGAGCCAGTGATGCCCCAAGAACTTCCCGGTACACAACTCTCACACGTCATGATTGGCACAATTGTCTGGTGGCTAGAGAGCGAAAAGAGTTATACTCCCAGACAAATGGCAACCTGGTTCTACCGCTTTGCGTTTTATGGATATATCTCTGCGCTCGGATATGAGGCTCCTACCTTAGAGAAGGAATGAGGACAATTCAGGTCATGCCTCTGTTGATTGCACCAACCACTCCGCAAAATACTGCTTAACCAAATGTTGTATACTACCACGTTATCAGCATTGTACTAGATAGAAAGGATTTCCAATACATGCCACATAGACCTGACCAACATCATGCACATGATGGACAACAGCACAAGGAAGAACTACACCAGAGCGACTACCTCGGTGGCTCACAAATTTTACCAACACGTGTGCGACCAAATATGACAGTTGCAGAACTGATTGATGAGCAATTTCAAGCCTACAATTCAGCACGGCTCAACGAGGCCGCTCGCTTGTATGCCGGAGAAATGCTTGATCCAGAGAAGGATGTTACCATTGGCTTGACAATGGCAGGTGCATTAACTCCCGCTGGCCTTGGTGGATGCGTTCTCACATTAATGGAGTACGGCTTCGTCGATTTTATTATCAGCACAGGCGCAAACCTGTACCACGATATCCATCATGCACTCGCTATGTCGTTGCATAAAGGTGATTTCCGTTTGGACGATACTAAGCTGCAAGAAGAGGGTGTTATCCGTATCTATGATATCCTGTTCAAAGATGATGTGCTCCTCGATACGGATGCCTTTGTGCGTGAAGCCTTGAAGGGCTTGCCAGAGCGCCCAATCTCGACCTCCGAACTGCATTATCATCTAGGCTCACAGTTGCTCAAGATAGGGGTAAAACCTGAATATTCTGTGCTTGCTCAAGCAGCTGCGTGGGGTATTCCTATCTATACCTCCTCTCCCGGCGACTCCTCTATCGGTATGAATGTCGCCCGAAACTCTTTAGAAGGGAGTAAACTAACACTTGACCCAATGGCGGATGTAAACGAAACAACAGCGATTGTGCATCATGCAACACGTAACGGCGTGATTATCCTCGGTGGTGGTAGCCCTAAGAACTTCTATCTTCAGACACAACCACAACTATGGGAAGTATTGGGTATTCAAAAGGGTGGACATGACTACTTTATTCAGATTACCGCCGATGCACCACATTGGGGTGGTCTCTCTGGTGCTACCCCCTCAGAAGCAGTCTCGTGGGGCAAAATTAAACCAGATCAGTTAGGTGATACTGTTGTTGTCTACGGTGACTCGACAATCGCCTTGCCTCTTCTCACCGCCTACGCGGTCAGCAAAGCCAAAGCACGTCCACGCCGTGAGTTGTTTAACAAACGCGAGGCACTTATGCAGGAGCTTAAAGAAGCCTACGTAACTGGAAAACTGACACGTCCATAACATACTATTCTACCTAATAGAGCATGCTTCCTAATTAGATTGACAATAATCTGACATTTAGATGTACTTGATTGGTTACATTTAGGTAGAATAAGTATCGGCATTAGATACAATTTTCCCTTGCTTGTTTGCATTTCCTTGACATCTAATGTATAATATTCCCTTGTGTGCTACATTAGGCATATTCGTATGAGGATAGGTTACTACAAGCCTGTCTTACTAGAACACCCAGGAGGATATGTTCATGCTTGTCCATTTGATGTTAGAGTTGTATCATTGTGATCGAGAGGCGTTAAGTGACGCACCATTGCTACGTCGTGTGTTGGACGAATATCCTGGTCGTGTAGATATGGAGAAGGTCAGCCCTGTCCATCTGTACGACATTGAAACGTCTAATCCATTAGATGCAGGGCTTTCAGGCTTTGTGGTCATCGCACAAAGTCATATCAGCCTACATGCATGGCCTGAGTACGGCGAAGTCGATATTGACATCTGCTCGTGTAAAGAATTCAGCCAGGAAGACGCTATCGCTTTTGCGAAAGAAGTGTTTAAGACCGATGATGTAGAGGCCCACTTCGTAGTACGTGGCAACCGTTCGCTACGTCCTGACACTCCCGACCCAGTGCGCTATGAGGAAGCAATGGTCGCTCGCAACGCACGACGCTTAGCGGAGGTGGGCTAGAGGCAATATACTGACGGCACCTAGTGCCAAGGAGTTAACTCATGACAGAAGCGCTTGTGACCCAGTTTGGTGCGCCGGATGCACCGTATTGTGACCCTAACACGGCACGCGTGACGATTATCCCCGCTCCGCTTGAGTATAGCGTGTGCTATATGAAAGGCACCGAACATGGACCACAAGCGATTCTCGATGCATCAAGTCAAATGGAGTTATATGATGAAGAACTTGATGCGTGCCCCATCGAAATTGGCGTATACACACACCCAATCCTGAATTATCAAGATATGGACCATGCAACTGCCCTCAAAGCCACAGGCAATGCAGCACGGGAGGTCCTACAACGCGGACAAGTTCCGTTAACACTTGGTGGCGAACATTCGCTTTCTGCTCCGGTTATTGCCGCCGTTCATGAACAATATCCAGACCTGACCGTTGTACATATTGATGCACATGGCGACTTACGCGACGAATATGAAGGTACTCCACTCTCTCATGCCTCTATTGAGCGGCGCGTTGTAGATATGGGTATTCCCTTGCTTGAGATTGGTATTCGTAGCTTTAGCCCCGAAGAAGCAGAATTTTTTAAAACTAAACCAAACGTTAGCATCGTATGGGCCTATCAGCTAGCACGTGGGTCTGCAACCATTCCGTGGGAACGCCTGAGCAAACACACTTATGTAACCATTGATCTCGACGCCTTTGACCCTAGCGAAATGCCTGCCGTTGGCACACCAGAGCCAGGAGGCTTGCACTGGTATCAAGTGCTAGACCTCTTTCGTGAAATCTGTAATCGCACAACCGTTGTCGGCATGGATGTCGTAGAGTTATGCCCCATGCCAGGACAGACACGCGCCGATTTCTTGGCGGCAAAGCTCGTCTACAAAATGATCGGCTACCGCTTCGCCAATAAGCAGCAATAGCTCTATAGTACAGGGTCCCTATAGAATCTATACAAAATGTCCTTTCTCGTATACAATACATAGAGGAAGAACGCCTGATAATGGTTGGAACTGTGTAAAGGTAACAAAGATAGCATAATGACAGCACGACAAAAACGCGGAAGATATTTTATTTTATTGATATGTAGTACATTGCTCACTCTTCTTGTTAGCGCATGTGCGAGCACTAACGTGGCGAAGCAAGCAGGAAATACCAACACATCTTCCCTTTCTAGTGCTGGTAACACGTCGTCACAGCAAGTTACCTACAACAATGGTCCACAAGATGTTGTATTGCGAACATTTTATGGTGGTGGCATTTATGGATCATTGGAAGTAAACCCTGATATCAGTCTCTACGGCGATGGTACATACATTCTTGGAGCGGACAGACAAGGCAAGCTTGATGATGCAAGTTTGCAAGGACTCTTGCATAAGCTGACCGACACGTATGGTCTCCTCAACTTCAAAAGACAACAGTTCTCTGATATTCAGGATCAGAACTCGACGTTTTTAGAGGTTACGCTCAATGGGAAGCGACAAGAATATATGTATGGCTCATTTGGCAATCAGCAAGAGAGTTCGCAGGATATGGACGAATACCATCGTTTGAACTCCATTCTTACAACGATCACAGAAACATTGAACGGGCCAACACATCCCTATAAAAGCAATAATGTCGCGTTGCTTGTACATCAAATCTTTGCTCCCGATCAAACGCCACTTACATGGCCTGTTTCTGATTTCTCACTAGCACAGGCATCGGCATTTGAATGTGGTCTATTGCCACCAGATGAGACAAGTCACAACTTAGAAACGGGATGTCTCAAATACCTTATTCCACACGGTGCTATCCTACTAAACGCAACACAGGTACAAGCTATTAGTAGTCAGCTATCTACACAACAGCAAGGGTCATTGCCACAGGGCTTATTCAGCGAAGGAAATTCTTACTATACGGTGACACTTCGTCCTCTGCTGCCAGATGAGCTACTCAGCAAATCGGTTGCCATGTTTGGTAGTACACAAAGCAGTTTTACTGTTGTACCATTGCTTAACGGGCAGGTACCACCAGTACCAACACCTACTCCTTCTACATAGAGTAAAAGTCAGCAACACAGACATGAGAAGCTATCCTGATACGATAGTTGAACCTGCAACACCTTTTCGCATATGATATACTAGGTGAGACGCATACTCCTACTGAACTCCAGGAGCCAGAAAGCGCGTCGAGATGCCAAAGTTGGTGCAGAGCGACCGAGTGGAGGAAGCACTACAGCCAGGACATTGCCGATCTGTACACCAAGTTACATTATACCCCAGGGCGGTTTGATACCCGCGAAAGGATTTATGACCAGAGATTTTAATAAGCCGAAACGGGACAATTCACGTCCACCGTTCCGCAATGCATCCCCCAACCGTAATCGAGATGAGCGATCTCCACGCCCAGCTCGACCTCGTTTGAACCGTGAAACAGTAGACCGCGCCTGGGAGTCGGGCGCACAACAGCAGCATGCAGACTATCGTCCGCGTACTGGTGGCGGACCAGCCAGACCTCAAGGGCAGCGTACCGGAGGCTGGAACAATACCTCCAATGGTCAGCAGTCGGGAGGCTATTCCTCACAAAATGGACGTGGTGGTAGCCGTCCATACAATAACAATCGCCAGGACAACTTCCGAGATAACCGTCCTGGCAACTATCGTGATGACCGTGATCGTCGAGACTCCACACCCAGGAATTTTGATAGACCAGCAGGGAACGGCAATGGCCCTCGTCCCGCGCGTCCTCCTTATGGACAAGAAAGACGCGATTTTGGTGGACAGCGTTTCGAGAATAGGCGCGATTCGTTTAACGGTCCCAATCGTAGGGATGGTGATGACCGTCAGCAATTCCAGAATCGAGGGAACTCGCGCCCCGATTTCGGACGTAACAACCGTCCCTCGCGTAACGCTGACCAAGGACAGCGTGAGAACTCCAATCCACGTTGGCAAAGTCGTCCTGGCGAACAACGAAATATCGCAAGAGGTCCAGAGCGCGAGTTTAATCGTCGTCCCGGTGGCGGTGAGCGTTTTGAGGGCGACTATGAGCATTTTGAAGAGCGTAGTGATACACGTCCTGCTCGACCTACAGAGAGGCCCTTTGAGGCACGCCCACCTCGTCCAGCAGGCAGACCTTTTGAAGGCCATGATACACGAGATAGCCGTCCACCACGTCCAAACCAGAGGCCCTTTGAAGAACGCGACTCACATGACGCTCGCCCATCAAGACCAGCAGGTAGAACATTCGAGGACCACGATACACGTGATGCGCGCCCACCTCGTCCAGCAGGTAGACCTTTTAGTGGCAGCCGTAGTCCACAAGGTCGTCCAGAACGTCGATTCGATGATCAAAAGAGCGAAGTGCAGCCAGAACGCCATGTTACGCGTCTTCCTGATGGTCGTGTCCTCAAAGGTCCACGACCTGTGCAACGCAAAAATGCACAGTTCTGGACAGGTGTCACAAACGACACAAGTGAACTTGTTGGTCGTGTAGAGGCCAATCCCGACAAGCAAACACAAGAAATGCCAACAGACGAGATACAAGAAAAGCTTTCTCCATCAGAATTTGCCGCATTAGCGGTTCCTTCTGTTGATGCAAGCGAAGTACTAACTCCTTCCTCTCTTCCAGAAGAGACTGTTACTATAAATCAGACAAACGGTGAAGTAGTATCCGATGAGACACCAGCCGAAGAGGCTGTTTCTGAGGAAGCACCATCAAAGCGACGTACCAGGACTGCAAGTGCCGTCACACGTACTAAAAAACCTCGTTCGACTGGTCCCAAACCATCGCAACGTGGCTTTAAGTGGCCGACACAAGAATAAATCTAGCTGAGTACCAAGTTCTATTGCTATAAGGTGAACCATTTACCAATGGCCGTTCGTATATAGTAGTGATGGGACTTGGTATTCTCGTACTTATAAGCGGAAATGCAAGGGATGGTGGACTCTTGACTGAGGTCTGGAGTAATGCCCCAGTTTTCCTCCCCTCCCCACCGCTCAAAGCGGCAAGTCTTCAATGGAGTCACAATAATGCTTTATCCAAGTTATCTTAATCTATACGAATCTGGTGAATTGGCGAAACGTGCGGAGGCGGCGTGGGAAGTTTTACGCAGTTGTACCATTTGTCCACAAAACTGCCGTTGTGACCGTACCGCTGGCAAGACTGGCGTGTGTCGCTCTGGTACAGAAGCCATCGTCGCATCGTGGAATGTGCATCGACGAGAAGAGCCGCCAATTAGTGGAACACGAGGCGCAGGCACAGTCTTCTTTGGGTACTGCCAGGCTCGTTGTACCTATTGTCAAAACTTCTCCTTGAGTCAAGGAGGATTAGGACATCGTGTCGGGCCAGAGCGTCTCGCGGATATGATGCTCTACCTGCAAAAGAAAAAATGCCATAACCTTGATCTGGTCACACCAACACACTTTGTACCTCAAATCCTCGCGGCACTCGTTGTTGCTTGTGGGAAGGGATTGAGGCTACCGCTTGTTTATAATTGTGCAGGCTATGAAAATTTAGAAACATTGAAGTTACTTGATGGGGTGGTAGATGTCTATTTACCAGATTCTAAGTATTCTGATAATAGAAACGCGTTACGCACTTCAAAAATGCCGAAATATGTCGATTATAATCAGGTAACGCTGCGCGAGATGTATCGTCAAGTTGGTCCCTTACAGCTTGATGATGAGGGTATTGCACGACGCGGATTGCTCATTCGTCACCTTGTTATGCCAGAGGATGTGTCTGGAACACGAGAGGTATTACGCTGGATTGCGGAGGAGCTTGGCCCTGATACGCCTGTGAGCCTCATGGATCAATACTTTCCAGCGTGGAAAGCAGTAAATGATCCTGTTCTTAATCGTCGTCTTTCTTGGACAGAATATCGTACTGCGTTAGATGCTTTAGATGAATTCAATTTTAGCGAGGGCTATGTGCAAGAGGACCTGATTGAGGTCGATATAACGTCTAATGTATAGAGAAGAGAAGCACGCCTGATATTAGAATAAGTGTGAATAAACAAGGTATATTCTGAAGATGAGAAAAGAATGTCTGAAGTTCTCTCCCCAAGAATGTGCTAGACACGCTATAATCTAACAAGGGACATGCCATCCATCTTATATGTAGGGTGTTGATAGAAGAGAAGCAACCTGTATCTGATACAAGAGGACTTCTTTTTGTCATATGTTGGATAATAGTGCTTATTCATTCCTGGTCGCGTGCCAGAAGAAATTGGAACGGAGAGTCTTTTATGAATACTACGGCCACGTTGAGCCGACTCTTTGCAGGTATCCAGACTGATCTCGATTCAGTAGATGTAGTCTTTCAGGACCGAGCAACCTCTGGACTCGACATCCTCAATTCTGCTTCAATGCACGCAATTGAATCGCCTGGGAAACGTCTGCGAACCGCGCTTACCCTCCTGTCTGGAAAGCTCAATAATTACAATCTTGATAAGCTTGTTCCTTTGAGTGTAGCATTTGAAATGGTACACCTTGCAAGTCTTATTCATGATGATATCGTTGATGAGGCAAAAACGCGGCGTGGACATCCGACAGTGAACTCGTTGTGGGGTGATAAAATCGCCATCCTGCTTGGTGATTACTACTTTGCAAAAACATCGGGCTTGATCGCTGACCTCAACGATAGCCGTATTGATCGCCTCTTTGCAGAAACGGTCGCTACAGTATGCGAAGGCACCATCATGGAAATGATGACGGCAGGCTATGTTGATCTAACGGTTGATACCTATTACGAGAAGATTAGGCATAAAACTGCGTGCCTTATTGCCGCATGTAGCAAAGGTGGCGCGATTGTTAGCGACGCATCAGACGAAGAAATTCAATTACTACACGATTATGGTATGAATCTTGGTATTGCCTTCCAAATTATTGACGACGTACTTGACTATACAGAAGATCAATCAACGATTGGAAAACCCGCTGGTAATGATTTGCGTCAAGGTATGGTGACACTGCCACTCATTTATGCATTACAAGAAAAACCGCAGAACGGTCATCAACAGCAGGTAAACTTCCTCTTAAATGATGCAAAGAAGAACGAGGAAGATATACGTTCCATTGTTGATTGGGTCGCAGATGGATACGGTGTGAAGCGAGCAACGATAGACGCACACACCTATGGAAATAAAGCGCGTGAGGCACTCTATCATTTTCCCGCCTCACCAGACCGCGACGTATTAGATGAATTGATCGAATTCGTCGTATCTCGCAAAAAGTAGAGGGTAGATTGTATCGCTCTCTTGTATACGACTATAGGAAATATTATGAGTGCAAAGATATCATTAGAAGAAAAATTTCGCGAGATTGGTGGAAAGCGTCCTTATGTTCAGCGTCTCTTTGGACGTATAGCGCGTGTTTATGACCCAATGAATAAACTTATGAGCTTCGGCTTAGATGGATATTGGCGTAGACGCGCTGCACGTTACCTTGCTTTGAGTACAGGCGAAACGGGTCTTGATCTTGGAGCAGGTACAGGTGATCTTTCTATCGAGGTTATTCGCGCTTCTGGTCCAGGAACGCATATGATTGGCATGGATATTACACCGGAGATGCTTGCACTTGGGCAGACCAAACTGAAAAAAATGGGGTTGGAAGATCGCATTGACCTGCGCGTTGGCGATGCAGAACATATAGATTTGCCTGATAACAGCGTTGATGGCTGCTGTTCCGCATTTACTGTCCGCAACTTGACTGATATCCGACAAGGCTTCCGCGAAATGCTCCGCGTTGTACGTCCTGGTGGTCGCGTAGTATGCCTCGAAATTAGTCACCCGCCTGGCAAAATCTTTGGATCATTATTCTACTTTTACTTTTATAAGTTTGCGCCCCTGTTTGGTACAATTATTGGCAAAGCGTTTGAGGAGTATAACTATCTCCCCAATTCGCTGACAAATTTCCCCAAAGCACCAATGCTACAAACCATGATGGAAGAGGTCGGATGGAAGGATGTACACTTTTACCGTTTAAGTGGAGGCATCGTTGCCATTCATGTAGGAACAAAAGTAGGATAGGATAGTACAGAACAAAAGAGAGAATACTGCAAATAGTATTCTCTCTTTTGTTCTGTACTATCCTATATAAAGCCTCGGCTCACAATAACAATGATTATCAAACATAGCAGGATGCCGACGAGCCAAAAAGCTGATTGTTGTATATCGTTACGCTCCTGCATCGCAGGCAGTTCTTCTGGACGCGGTAAAAGCAACTTTTGCGCTTGATCTTCTAAGATGCCAGACGCCATCATTGGAAGTACTTGTGACAATCCATCATTATTGGGCGCAGGTGATATTGTGCGTGTGGTCTGAATAGCAACAGGTCGCTCTGCTTTTTGCATTTCTGGTTCGGTGTGTGAGATGGTGTTCGCAGTTAGTGTACCGCTTACAGAGCGCATTGCCAGAAGGTCCTGGCGTAGTTCTGAAGGCCGTTGATAGCGTTGCGAGATCATAGGACGCAATCCGCGCGCTAGGATAGCATCAAACGCCGGTGAAACCATTGGATTAAGACGCTGAGCTTGTGGAATACTAATGCCTGCATTGACTGGCTGGCTTCCTGTTACAGCATGATACGCCGTTGCAAGGAGAGAGTACAAGTCGGAGCGTCCATCTATTGTTCCACGCACAAACTCTGGTGCCATATACGGCGTAAGATGGGAACGATCAATACCAGAAACGTATTGTGTAGCCCCACCCGCTAAAACGATAGAAAAGTCTGTTAAGGTATAATCCGAACCAGTACGTGCCGCAATAATATGTTCAGGTTTGATAAGCCCATGAACAAGCGGTGGTGATTGCTGCAAAAGAATTTCTAGTATTTCAGTCATTTGCAGACAACACTCGATAACGTCTTGCTCAGGTAAAGCACGTCCAGTTCGTCGCATATGTGCAGCAAGAGACTCACCTTCTATTGGTTCAAAAACAAAGAAGTTACGCCCCTGATCACTAAATGCATCCCAAAGAGTTGGAATATGAAGGTGGCGTCCTACAGAGGTCAACGCCATCGTTGCACTACGCAAAGTAGATTGCATGACCATAGATTTACTGTCAGGCGTCACCAACTCGCTGATCATCACCTGTGAACCTGAGCGTTGAGCATCTTGAGCTACCCACGTAGCCTCAAATACACCTTCCAGCCAGTCTTGACGGCCTTGTAGTTCACGCAATCGATAGCGATTACCCCGTAAAAGGGTGCCCGGCATCAACTGTGGTAGTACACTGGATGACACACTTTTAGAAAATGGCAATGCAGACCCTGACGACGAAGATGGGACGGGCGTATTAGGTCTTCCCTGCATTGCAAGAGGGTCCGTAGTTAAGCGGTTTAAACGAATAGAAGAACGCTGTGTATCTGATGCCAGATTATCTGTAGAGCGGTTAATGGGAACATGGGGTCTATGCGGAACATTGCGCGTCGCTGAGTTTGCGCCTCCTACATTGTCGTTTGTTGATGGCACAAAACCTCTTGGCCCCTGAGTATCGTCTCTATGCAATTGTGAAAGGAAGGGATTATTATCGTAGTCTGGCAGCGGCGTACTGGCAGGACGAGGCACAGAGGGGAATGCATTCATAGAAGGCGAAGAAGGCGTACCGAATTGGTCCCATTGTGGCTTAATGGGAAGCAATGGCTGCGAATCCTCCATCATCTCTTGTTGCGAATCAGTACGTTGAACGGCTGGCGGAATACGCGATGGATAAGGTGTTGTCGACATTTGTGCATTGCTGATTTGAGAGGGAAATGCACTATCTTCCTGTCTTCTTACAGGGAAAACACGACTTGATTGCTGCCCACCGTCCGCTTGTGGACGGATAGAACGTACACCATTAGCAGGTCTAAACTCGGTAGGAGGTATTCCATTCTGGTGCTGTCTATCTGCCGATGCATCATTCCCTTGGGACGGCTGCACTCTCTTAGAAAGGGGAGGCGTTGGAGGAACCCCTTGTTGCGATGGTGCCGTAGGGCGTGTTGTTGAGCGCCCAGGTACATGTACCAGAAGTCCACACCGTGGACAAGGACTCTTACTCACATCCCATTCAGTGTTACAACGCGGACACGTCATACTATATTTTCCCTCTCCGTGCCTGTACATCGGTGCTCAGAAACCTTTACATTCCTTTATCTAGCACGGTTACATAAATTAGTAGAATCATAAGATGCCGTCTGGCTAGAGTAAAAAGAATTCATAGGTAGGTAATAAGCACAGACACGCACAAAGTATAGTAGCAAAGAACCTTATATGTCAATCTATCTACCTATTTTTGCTATTATCTCTTTAATTAGCGTTTGTTTGTACGCCCAATGGGAGCTAAATCGCCCAAAAATCCCTCCAACGCTTTTGCAAGGTCATAAAGCTGGGTTGCCTCGGCCATTGATACCTCATGCCCCACATGTGCAACATGATAGAGAAGTTGTATAGCAGGGTGTTTTGCCGACATCGTTGGCTCGGCAGATGATGAGCCAAGCAGTGACGAGCGCATAGCATCGACGCTTGCATTCACCTGTTCGAGGTTGGCAATGTCGATAAAACTGGCAGGTTTAGGTGTCTTTCCTCGTCCCTCTTTCGTCTCCCACTGACGACGTGCCTGTTTGCCAGCCGCGCAATAGCAGAATTCAGGCTGGGTCGAGTCAGAATTTTGTAGACCAGTATCATCACAAATTGGACAGATGGGCATAAGAAACTCCTATTCTTTTTCCGCACTCTTGGTCATTAGTCCATCACAATAAGAAAAAACCTACGATAATCGCTGCCACTCGCTCAGATAGTCCTTAATCTTTTCTGTCATCAGGATTAGTTTCTTCCTTCATCTTAGTGTGATCCTCTGCTTTCTGGACATTTGGCAGTTCTGCTTCAGGTATTGTGCTTCGTATGTCCAGCGCGGCGACAACATTGGCAGCCATACGAGTAAATGCTTGTGCCACAGGTGAGTCGGGCATGCTAATAATAATTGGATGTCCTTTATCACTACTGACAACAGTTGCAGGGTCAAGTGGAATGCTTCCTAACAAGGGAAGTTCATCGAGCAAATTACGTGTTTCCTGACTGTGAGGAAATATCTCAGCACGTTCACCACAATGGGGACAGATGAAACCATCCATATTTTGGACAACTCCAAGCACCGGCACATGGACACCCTGAAACATCACCACTGCCTTCGCGGTGTCGATGCGCGCTATATCCTGCGGAGTCGTCACAAGTACAGCACCATCAAGTTGCATCTCGCGGCAAAGTGTGGCTTGCGGCTCACTCGTTCCTGGCGGCAAGTCAATAATAAGATAATTCAGTTTGCCCCAATCAACCGAGTAGAGCAGTTGACGGATGAGTAAACCTAGTACATCTGGCATTGGTGCTACTGCTTGCTCTTCACCAATGAAAAAGCCAACAGACATGATTTTGACTCCATAGCGGACCAACGGTTTTATTTTCTGCTCCTGCGTAAGAAATTTTCGTTCAGCAAACGGTAGAGTGGCTTCTGTCCCTTTACTTGCGCTACGTTTACGCACCCCTAACATCATAGGAATACTTGGCCCATAGGCATCTCCATCAAGCAAACCAACCGCCGCTCCTTGTTTCGCCAACGCTACCGCGAGGTTCACGCTTACCGTTGACTTGCCAACACCACCTTTTCCACTTCCTACTACCAATAATTTGTCTACCTGATCTACGCGTGCGCGTTGTATACGAGGCAGCATGCTAAGCACTCCTGCATTCCTATTCGTCATTTTCACGTCTTGCGGCTAGTATAAAGATATCGCTTTGAGAATGCAAGTAGGCAAGTAGGCAAGCTATGATGTACTATAAAGGAGACGAACTTTTATAATCATTTAAAGGAATAGCTATCATGGAGCAACCACTGCTTGAAAAAGATCAAATTATTCCAGCATTTAGTTTGCCCGGTGCCGATGGTATGCCACACAGCCCTTGGGACTACAAACAGCGCGAGAACCTTATACTACTCTTAACACAGAGCACAATGTTGAATGAAGGACGAGGATTACTGCGTACTTTTGCACAACATTTTCAAGATTTTCGTGAAGAAAACTGCGCTCTTCTGGCGATCACAACCGATACTGTGCTTATCAATTTGGAAGCACAGCAAATTCTGCACCTCCCTTTCCCACTGCTGGCTGACCCCAAAGGTGGAGTTCTTTCGCGTTATACAAGTTGGGATAGTACACAAAGGCTGCTCAAGCCCAGCATCGTATTAGCGAACCGCTATAATGCGCTCTATGAGCACTGGATTACTGAAGATGAAAGGAACCTTCCTTCTATAGAGGAGTTATTAGCATCGCTTCGCTATCTCAATAGCCTCTGTACGCCTTAACTGGAACGAAAAAATGAAGACTTTACAAACTTATGAAGAGTAGGTAAAACTTGCATCACGTCATCGTGATATCATGTAACTAACTATTATCGAGAAGAGGATTACAATGACCCAATCTGACTCTGCACCAAAGTGGAAGAGGGAAACATCACTTGTTCATGGTGGGCGAGATACGCGTCTTACCGATGCAACAGGAACACCTACCATTTGTCCAATCTACGCAAGTACGACGTACATTCATGAGAGTGCCGAGGCTTTAGACGCCGCGTTTAGTGGTTCCACTCCTACTGGCGAACCTGCGTTTGTATATGCACGACAGGCCAACCCAAACGGAGGTGCATTTGAGGATACAGTCGCGCGCGCAGAAGGTGGACTAGGTGCAGTTGCCTTTGGTTCCGGCATGGCTGCAATTCATGCAGCACTTCTTGCTGCCGGTTTAGCTGTCCCCGGAACAAAAATTGTGGCATCACAGGATATTTATGGGCCAACAACAAGCTTACTACAAAAGGTATTTATGCCAGTAGGTGTCGAGGTTATCATGGCCGATCTCTGTTGTGATGATGCGGGTGCGATTATTCGGGCCGAACAGCCGGACGTTGTGTTTGTGGAAACTATTTCTAACCCACTGGTCAAATTGGTTGATTTAGATAGCATTAGCGCGGCAGCCCGCGAGGTAGGGGCGATAACTATCGTAGATAGCACATTTACCACACCTTATCTTGTACGTCCAATCGAGCACGGTTTTGATATCGTGGTGCATAGCGCAACAAAATATATCAGTGGTCATGGCGATAGTACTGGCGGAATAGCGGTTAGCGCGAAAAACACGCTTCTCGATCAGCTACGTACATACTCTATGCTGCTTGGTGCGATGCTCAGTCCTTTCGAGTCACATCTTATGTTGCGCGGTCTACGTACACTACCATTGCGTATGGAGCGACATTGTGACAACGCAATGCGAGTTGCTTACTTCTTACAGACGCATAAGGCAATAGCACATGTCTACTACCCAGGTCTAACCGATCATCCACAACATGATATTGCGACACGCTTACTTGACCACGAGCAGTATGGTGGACTGCTTTCGTTTGACCTCAAAGAGCAAACACGTGAAGCAACATTTCGTTTTATCGACAAGTTGCGTCTTTGTCTTCCTGCAACAACATTGGGCGATGTCTTTTCGCTCGTAAGCTATCCAGCAATGTCGTCACATCGCACCCTTACAGCGCAAGAGCGTCAACGCATAGGGATTACCGAAGGCTGTGTGCGTCTATCAGTTGGCATTGAGCATATCGAGGACATTCTACAGGACCTGGATCAAGCACTCAGTTAACAAAAACAGAGAGCGACCATATGTATGTACACATATGATCGCTCTCAATTTTCAATCAATTCTTGCCGAAAAAACTTCCACGTTTGCGAGCCGCGGGTACTACGAAACGTTCTGGTTGTGATGCAATGGCACGACCACTTAGAATAACCTCATTGGCCCAAAGAAGGTCTTCTCGCAAAATATCTGTATGAGCCATCTCTAAGGCATGCATAGCTCCAGTGATACAGACTTCACGGAAATGGCTACCAGGTTGCTTGAGCAATAACGGAGCAACAGAAGCATGCTCCTCTTCTCGGTAGGCTGCACCAAGAAAATGTTTGAGGAAACGCAACGCAAGTTCAGCATCCTCTACCAATCCAATCTCAATTAACATGTCAATGCGCCCAGGACGATCACGGATACGCTGATCAATCTTATCAGGATCATTGCTAGTAGCCAGTAACAATGTACCAGCAGGGTTGTCTGGAGTAGCAACTCCATCAAGCGTATTAAGAACGAGTTGTAGTTCTTGTGGGTCCGAAACGAACATATCAAAGTCTTCTACAAGGATAATTGTTGGCAGTTGAGTTTCCACAGCACTACGCAATGCATAAGAGAGTTGCTGCCACGACGTGGTATCACGGTGTTTGGGAGGCGCACAAACGTAGAAGACCAGACCACCTTTTTTTGCATGATACGCACCTTCAGCCTTGAGCAACGTCGTTTTTCCTGTTCCAGGCGGACCGATTAGCAGTACTTTGCGAAGTCGTGGTACACGCAAAGCAGTATAACGACGCAACATTTCTGGACGGAAAATATTTCGTTGAGATGCAACTTGTGCTAATACTGGACCAGGAAGGACAACGTCCTCAAATGAAGTCTTCTTGATAGCTTTGATAAGCTCTTCATCATCATCGGAGCCTATGATTTCAATTCGTCCACGTCGCTCTTTTCGCGCAATACTTTTGTATTGTTCATCTAGCAAGGAAAGAAAAGCTAACCATTCATCCTGGCGACCAACAGGAATGGCTGCCATTGCAATTTGTTCGCTTTCCTCAGCTTCATAGAAATACACCGAAAGTCCTGTCCACCCATTCATAAATGTGTACCGAAGCCAGCTATGAGGTGCATTCGGAATTGTACCTCGATCCTCTACTTCGGCGTTACGTAACATGTCGGCTTTGAGCAGGACCTCTACCTCGTTAGCTGCGGCAAGTCCATGTGCATAAGGTGGTGCCTCAAGAGGCGACCACGACTGAAGTTCTCCCACGCGTCCACGTTTCCGTCGCGCTCCTGCTGCTACCTGCTGGTCTAAAAACAGAGAATGATGTTGCGTCTGTACACGTCCTCGAAGCGGAGAATCGAAGATAAGAGGTTCTCCTTCCAGGCGTTCCTCTTGCCACAGTCTCTTCAATGCTTGTGCAGCTACTTCTCGACGTGATACACGTATAACCTGTAGTGTACCTGTGCTTCCCGTAGTTTCATCTCTGTTCATAGGAATAAACAATCCGCGTGGGATAGATGCAAGCTCTTCTATCTTTTCCATGCAAACTTTCTGTCCAAATTTTACATTCATTAAATAAGTATTCGTGTCGATAATGCATCAATAGTACCCTGTCATGCAAACATTGTCAACATATGTGAAAACATTGATAGAAAAAAGATGTTTTTAAAATAGACGCTTCTGTTCTGCTAACAGAAGCGTTTTGAGTCTCAATACTAGCTGAACAAGCCATTTATTTTGTATGTCGTATATATTTCCCTGGAATAAGGTCGTTTGCCTCACCGCCCTCTGCCGGAGACATGACGTGAATTGTATCCGCGTTTTCATTCACAACAAGTGTGTTTGTAACACCTCGAACATTAGGAAACGCGCGAGCAATCTCTTCCGCCGCGGCTTTCTGCTGAGGTGTATGTACAGCACCACCCAAGCGTACAAGACCAAGCTTTGGATAAACGCCAATGGGAAGATCATGAGTGCGCTCGTCACGACCAAGTGCCCTTGCTAGGTCTGCCGCCAATGTATCATCACCCACAAGACGATTCTTTATTCCTAATAGGCCCTTTACCCCGTAGGCTTGATCCTGCACAACATCAGCACGTAGTGAACTGGAAATATTTCCATCAAGGTAAAGAACACCATCCAGCACACGTACAATCATGCCTTTGAGATCAACATGTAGCGATGTTAAGTCAAACAGTATGCTGTCAACTTCTTGTTGCAGGTCAGCATCAGAACGATACATAGGTAAGGCTTGAAATGTGGCTTCGGGTACCGTAACTGTGATTTGGTCGGCGGCGATGTTTGTTACATACTCTTGCGAAAGCATAGTATCTTGCCCTGCGCGAAGGTGGTGTGCCACGATGTAAGATAATACTCCACTTCCGGGTTGTACAGCAACGAGAAGCAAAGAACCTTTACCAGTTGCACCAGCATTTTCGACAACGCTTTTGTTGTCAAGAAAAACAGCATTAGGTGCTTTTTTGCTTGCGGCAAGTACATCAGCACCAGCCACGCTGAGCGTCACACCTTCGCCCGTAGCATTTGTCACTACAGTATAGGGAAGATACACGTTTCTACCAAAGAAGCGTCCCTGTCTGATACCAATGTGTGTTATAGTGCGGGTAGAAGGGTCAAAGCCCACATGTGTAAGGATACCCTCTTCTCCATCAGAACAAGTTATTTTGCTGCCAAAGTGAAATTTTTGTGTTTCAATGATTGATACTGTATCCATAGTATGTCTAGCCTCATTTATATAGCAAAGTTGATGTAGTTCAAGAACGCGCTACACCTCTAAAAAGAAGTGTAGCACGTTCTGGATAGTTGTGGCAAGCGGAGATTTTACAATCAAAGGTGGGATTGTCAGCATACGTGCGGTATAATATGCATGTTGCATTCGCAGCATAAATAGTTGAGTTTCTCGTAAGGAGTGTATAGAAGATGTCAGTAGTACGTACATCGAGGGTTGACTTACAGGTAAACGGCGATGGTGCTTATGCATTTGTAGCCCAGCCTGATGATGATGCACAGCATCCTGGTTTAGTGCTCATTCAAGAGTGGTATGGTATCGAGCCGCACATTCTTGATCTTGCACATAAGCTTGCGGCACAAGGCTTTATCGTTGCAGTGCCCGATCTCTATCACGGTAAAGTGGCAACGGAGCCAAACGACGCTATGCGTATGATAATGATGATTAGAAGCAATGTCGATAAAGCCGCTGATGAGATTATTGGTGCGCTTGAAACGGTCAAGACCATGCCGAATGTTGAGCCAAAGAAACTGGGTATTATTGGTTTCTGCGTTGGCGGTTTTATGACCTACACCGTGGCATCACGCTATGCAGACCTCGGCGCAGTCGTCCCCTTCTATGGCGCAGGCTACGATCCAACTCCTGAAGAGGTGGCGAAAGTGAACGCTCCTGTGTTAGCAATTTATGGTAGCAAGGACGATAGCGTTCCCCCGGAGCAGATTCAGAAGATTGAGCAACTCTATAAAGACGCAGGCAAAGACTTCACGGTCAAGGTCTATGACGCGGGTCATGCCTTCATCAACCCTGTACACGGCACTGGTGACGAGACAGCGGCATCAGAAGCTTGGCCTCTTGCCATCAATTTCTTGAAAGAGCATCTTCGCTAGAAGGTGTAAGACACAAGAGGAGCGCGAAATTGCATGCAATTTCGCGCTCCTCTTGTGTCTTACCTTTAATCAAGAATTATGTCCAGATCAACTTGTTGTTGCTCTTCCCACACAGGCACCTTTTTCCCAGCGTTTGCACGAGGTGGGAGAATAGGTAATGCAAGTACAAGCTCAAAATCGTCATCTGCAGCAATACGGTTGAAGCGTTCAAAACCACAACCGAGGCAACGATGTACCAGGACATGCTCGCCGTTGCGCCGTTGAAAGCTGCCAATAGGCTGCATCCTGGATTTACAAATGCTCTGTCTATCACCTGTACGCCGATCATCGACGTGCAAAGAGTAAAGGCAAAAAGGACAATGGTTACGGTGATGTCCGCCTGAGGGCAAAGCCCCGATAAAGCGACGACAATGTTTACATTTAAAGAACTCATTTTCTGAGGCTCTGGTATGGTGTTTTTTATGTCCATAGTCTGAACGAGTATAATCTTGCTCGTCTTCTTCCAGGTGGAAATGTTGTTTGCGTGTTGTCCGCAAGGGTGGACCTCTTCTTTATCTTCAACAAATGTTGTTTCGTCGATAGCGTTGAAGGATGGTCGGCAACGGTTACTGTCTGTTGTGTACCGCTAAACCGACCAAAAAAGACAAGATCCAGTAGAATTGTAGAATAAAATGTATGTTTACTCACAAAAGGCTCTTTTCTATGCATAGCTCTTTATTGCTTACGTATAAGCAAAATGAAGGTAGGAAATGTTTGTTCGTAGAGGAGGAGGTGGAGAACTGCTGAAGTGGGAAAAGAAAGAACGGAAACAGACAGAGCTAGAGATAGCTTGTCTTAGGGATTACTCGCATGACAAAGTTGATGATGTACGAGTAGTCTATCAGCAGTCCGCCACATAGGAGAGTATAGGTTGCATTAAAAAAGCCTTTCGTATCGTGGTAGTATAAAGTAGAGTATACTCAGCACGTTGTGAAAAGTCAAGAAAATTTGGAGTAAGATTTGTATGGGTACAAACACTACACCTACCTCACCACCACAAATAACAATAACTCCTGCCTCCGCATTGATAGACGAGAACGTACAAATTATTCTTTCTGGCTTCGCTCCAGATTTACGCGTCGCGCTTCACGCACATACTCAGGATGACGCAGAAAAAGAATGGTTATCACAAGCAACATTTATAACTAATGCTGAAGGTACACTTGATATAGGCGCACAACGTCCTAGTACTTTTGGTATAGATGAAGCGAAACACACATCATGATTGCAGCCTTATTACTTGGCATCTCTTACGGCTTCGCAGCAGGCATTAGTCCTGGGCCACTGCTGGCTCTAGTGATTACACAGACGCTTAAACGTGGATGGCGAGCAGGTAATTTGATTGCGCTTGCACCACTACTCAGTGATTTACCAATTGTTCTACTTACTATTTTACTGATAAGCCATTTGCCTCACTCTGCATTTGGCTGGCTCGGAATTATTGGGGGCTTCTTTGTAATTTATCTTGGTGTAGATACTATTCGTGGTGTCTGGAAACAACGCTACATGAAACAAGAAGAGATACAAGCAGTCGGTAACGAAGGTGGTAGCACCTATGCCATATTATGGCGTGCGGCTGCTACAAATGCACTCAATCCACATCCGTATCTCTTCTGGGGAACGGTGGGCGCACAACTTTTGTTACGTATCGCACAACAGAGCGGAATAACAAGCGCGATTATTTTCTTAGTTGGTTTTTACGCGCTCCTTGTTGGTTCCAAGCTGCTACTAGCATTTGTGGTTAGCCATAGCCGCAACTGGTTACATGGAAGAACGTATCAGGGTATTCTCGCTGGAAGTGGGGTATTGCTGTTAGGATTAGGGGTATTGCTTATCAGTGAAGGTGTGCAAGCGCTGTAGGAGTTTGCACACTCGTACCCTCATTATACCAACCCTGCTTTTTGCGCGATTGCTAATTTCTTCCACTCAACGCGCAGTACGGCGGCGTCGATCATCTGATCGTCAATCACGATTGCACCGAGACCGCCTTGCACATCGGCCTTTTCGTATTCGTCGATAATGTGCTTTGCATGCGCGATTTCATCTTTTGTGGGTGTGAATACCTCATGAATAATGTCGATCTGCGCTGGATGAATGGCCCACTTACCATCAAAGCCCATACGTACCCCCATTTGAGAGTCATGCCGACATGCTTCGTTGTCGCGTATAGCAAGAGTTACGCCATCAACAACCGTTACACCTGCCGCCCTTGCCGCGATAATAGTCTTTGCTTTTGCATAATTGTAGTAAAAAAACTGTTCGCCGCCCAATTCCTGTGCTCCGATATCGCCTGCAAAATCGACTAGCCCGAAGATTAAGCCACCAACACGCGTTGTACATTTCGCAATCTGTTCCGCATGAAGTACGGCGTCTGCAGACTCTATCAGCACTTCTAGCTTGATTCGTCCAGGCTCGAAATCCATGTTCTCTTCAATCTGTGACAGGAAGCGATCAACGAAAAGAATATCTTCGGGTCCATAACATTTCGGGACAACAATTACGTCGATGTTCTTTCCTGCCGCCTCAACCACTTCGATTAAGTCGCGGTAGAAAAACTTGGTGCGAATATTGTTGGGACGGAAGGCGCGAATTTTGCCACCAAAGTCAAGCGTGTTTAAGGCTTCGATAACGGTTTTACGTGCCTCGACCTTTTGCGATACAGCACAGGCATCCTCCAAATCAAACATTACCTGATCGGCCTTTGAAGCCGCCGCTTTTGCCATCATTTTAAGATTATGGCCTGGGACGGTCAATTCTGAGCGGCGCACGATAAAATCGCGAGCCATGACCATTTGTGCTTTAGGGGGTAGTATGTTCCCAGTATTTGTATTACTCATTCTACATTTCCTTCCTTACGCACCAGTGCCATCTTTTCTTCCCATGCACGACGTTGTGCGACATCATAGGCTTCCGTCGGCACCATCACCCGTCGTTTGAACGAAAGGACGGTTTCACCGCGCTGATTATATGCGAGTGTCTCGACGGAAACAATACCGCGATCCGGCTTGCTACTCGATAGCTTTTTATCAAGGACTGTTGTTTCAGCATAGATGGTATCGCCGTGAAACGTTGGACCAATATGCTTGACATGCTCAAATTCAAGGTTGGCAATTGCTTTACCACTCACATCTTCGACCGTCATGCCAAGCACGATACTGAAGACAAGAGAGCCAACCACGAGTCGTTGCTGAAACTGTGTGGTTTCGGCATAGTTGGCGTCAATGTGTAACGGGTGATGGTTCATTGTCAACATACAAAACAGTGTATCATCATACTCTGTAATGGTACGTCCAGGCCAATGCTTATATAATGCACCTAGCTCAAATTCTTCAAAGCAGCGTCCAAATTGCATGAAATAGACCCTTTCCTTAGGATTGGCGTTTGCGTGTCAACCATTTTTCGGCAAAGTCAACGGCGAGCCGTTGTGGGAAAAGGCGCGTTTCGGCGGAGCCAACACGTCCCATTTTGACGATACGCGTGTCCTGCTCAAAGTCGTCACCGATATCGGGGAAGATATCAGAGTCGATTTCGATATCACGATACTGCTTCCACACACGTTGCCCATCCTCCATAATGGGAGCACCTAATGTTGTTGGGACGGATGAAGGGGTACGATACTCAGCAAGATGGAACGAGGTGTTGCGATCATAGCCAACGCCTAGCAGAAGGACCCATCCATCTAAGTCATAGATACGAGCAAGAGGCGAACCTTCGCCTAGCCCATATTCAAGGCTATGGTGAGCTGTGATATATTCTGCATGATGTCCCCATGCGGCAAACGAATCCGTTGGATGATTACTTCGCACTACACCAGGCCATGTACGAAATGCCTCCACAATTTTTCCCATACCATCGGTAGGAGTTGTTTCTGGATCAAATGCTGGCATCGTATCGTATATGACCGACCACCATGCTTTTGGTACAGGTGGATTAGCCCACTTTGCAGGATCAGAGTTGCCACTTGTATGCGTCGGTACAACAAGCGTGCCTTCTGTAGTCACAACATCCATAAGTGCTTGCACCACCGCTATCGGGCCTCCGCTTACCCAACCAATTGAGCGCAACGACGAGTGCATCAAAACCGTCATTCCTGGGGTTACACCGAGTTGTCGTAAGTCCTGTGCAAGGCTCTCACGTGTGCGAGGATTGGGAGTAGCCTTGATAATATCTTCTTCGCTCATATTTCTCTATACCCTTCCTCAAGAGGTAATCTCGTAAGGACCGATGGATCGCGTCCTCGTGGCAATCAACCGCCGCCAAGGACGTGATTCATCGGTCCCTACGAGATGGCATATTTTTGAAGCAACTGGCGTGCGATGATTAAACGTTGAATTTCGCTTGTACCTTCTCCGACGAGCATGAAGGGCGCGTCACGATAGTAGCGTTCGACGTTGAAGTCTTTGGTATAGCCAAAGCCGCCATGAATACGGAGCGCGTCAAGCGTGACCTCCTGGCACATTTCAGAGGCAAAAAGTTTCGCCATACCTGCCTCTAAGTCACAACGTTCACCACGATCTTTCGTCTGGGCCGCTTTTTGGAGTAAAAGTCGTGCCGCCTCAATCTTGGTTGCCATGTCTGCCAACTTGAGTTGAATCGCTTGATGTTGTGCAATTGGCTTGCTAAAGGTGACGCGCTCTTGTGCATATTTGATGGAGTCGTTAAAGGCTGCCTGTGCGATGCCAACTGCACGGGCCGCAACGTTGATACGCCCAACCTCAAGTCCACTCATTGCGTGCTTGAAACCTTCGCCCTCAACACTCCCTAAAAGGTTGCCAACAGGTACACGTACAGAATCGAAGACAAGTTCAGCCGTATCAACACCCTTGTAACCAAGCTTCTCAAATGTGCGCCCAGCCATGAAACCTAGAGTACCTTTCTCGACGAGAAAAACGCTCATGCCCTTATATGGTGGATGCACATGCGTATCGGTACGTGCGAGAACAGCAAAGATACTGGCGTTCACTCCGTTTGTAACCCATAGCTTAGAGCCTTGCAACACATATTCTTCGCCTTCACGAGTCGCAGTCATGGTAATTGCTTGTACATCGCTGCCAGCGTTTGCTTCAGAAATACAGAGGCCACCACGTTTTGTTCCTTGCGCCATGATTGGAAGAAATGTTTGTTTCTGCTCTTCTGTGCCAAAAGCGGTAATCATATAAGCAACCAGAACGTGGGTGTTGACGATTCCGCTCAGGCTCATCCAGCCACGTGCCAGTTCTTCCACAATTTTGACATAGGTTTCAAAGTCAAAGCCAAGACCCTCATACTGCTCTGGAATCGTTGCGGCAAAGATGCCCATTGTTTTGAGTTTCTCGATGAGTTCGGTGGGGTAGATATCATGTTGCTCAAGCTCGTGTGCAACGGGAATGACTTCACGGTCTACAAAACGCCGCACCTCCTCGACCACCATTTGTCGCTCATCTTTGAGTGAAGTATCCATTGTGCATGTTCCTCCGCTGTCTCTGCATACACCTTCGTGTCTATAGTATACTCACAAAATGGAGGAATAATACTAGTAGCCACGAAGCATTGTACAGGATCCGTAGGGACCGATTGATCGCGTCCTTGTGGCCGGTTGATTGCCACAAGGACGCGATCAATCGGTCCCTACAGATATCCGTCCCAATTTGTGAAACAGGATTATCGGTCCCTACAGGATATTAATTGACAGAGACGTTTCCTAGCACATAACTACCATCGGTAGTTCGTCCCTCTATAGCAAGTTGAAGCGGCGCATAATAGTTGTTGGGGTCAAGCACTTGTATAGATAAAGTATATTTTCCTGTACGGAGCGTACTTGGCAAGACAAACTTATCGGTGAACTGTATCGGAGTATTTGTATGCGTTGTCTGATTTGTGGTGGGCATAAACTTTTGCAGGTCAAGCTTAGACGTTCCTCGCCATACAATCTTTGCAGCACTATCGCTCAGACGAAGCGTGATGTTCCAGGGATTGTAAGCTGGCGTCATGTTCACATTTGACCACGCGGTTGTGACAAGAAACGAAGTGTTTGTCGTGATACGAGACGGTAAGGTCATAGAATTTATCACAAAACGGTAGCCAGATGTGGCAAATGTTTGTTTTAGGTATTGTTGCTGCAAACCAGAGTACGTGTCGTAAACAAAATTTCCGTCACCAATCATCGAGACATGGTACGTCTTTACCTGTTCAAGGGCCATCTGAAAGTCAGGTTTTGTACAGGTCTCAACGATAAATGGAGCGGTGCGCCAGCGTTCTTGCGCTAAAGATACCTGCTGTAACTGATGAGTTGCACCCCCCATTTCTGGCATACCTAAACAGTCAACACGAATACCAATGCTCTTAGAGCGACTTAAGGCATAGGTGAGGGCATCAGCAGAGGAGGTAAACATTACAATACGCTTATGCGAGAATGCGGCAATATTCGTATTGATTAGCTTTTGTTTGTTCGCCAAGGTCATAGGCGCAATAACGTTGTCAGGGAAACCATATGTATGCCATTCGCCCCAATCGCCATATGGAAACATATCTATCCAACCTAAGCGAGGGTCGTTGTTATAGCGTTGTGCTAACGCATTGATTAACGCTTGCGCGCGCGCGATATAATGTGGATCATTCCAATCAGGCTCATAGGCCATTTTACCACTAGAGGTATTTTTGATCCACTGACCATGTGGCATGAGCGCGACGAGATATTTGGGCACAGCGATATTATCGACGCCAGCAGGCATTATGCGAAAGCCAAACTTGCCGTGATGTGCTTGTGCTAAGGCAAGTTCTTTATCTATACGAGAAAAATCATAGTGTCCTTGCATTGGCTCAATCTCGCGCCAGTTATAGCGCGCATAGGAATCAGTAAAGGATAAACCAGGAACAGCTTGATTATCGTACCAGTTGTATGCGCCACTCATGGGATTTGCAACCTCGTCATTAGAAGAAACAGCACGAGGAGTAAATGTTACTGTACTCTGTGTGTCCTGTGTGTACGCGTCACGTAAGGCAAGCGGTGTAAAAAAAACTATTGCAACAAGAAGAATAGCTAAGAGGAGTTTACCGTAATAGGAAGAGGTGAGAAAGGAAAAAGCTCTGTTTTTATACGATGAAAAAGAGTTGAGCAGTAACATCTGTGGTACAACCTCTTGGTGTAACTAACTAATTCGTGCCTTATTTATTATCCAGAGCAAGTTTATCATGCTTTACACGTATATTCAATTGTTTTTGTTATAGATAGGCAGACATTGAGGAAAATTTGAGAGGACGTAGGAGAATGTCAAAATTGAACATAAAAAAAGCTTGACAAGCTAGGTCTACTCTGATATTATTCTATCTACGCAAGAGAGTACTAATACAGCACTCACAAGCGTGAACTCAAGGAGTCGTGGTGTAGTGGCCTAACATGTCTGCCTGTCACGCAGAAGATCGCGGGTTCGAATCCCGTCGATTCCGCCAAAAGACCTACAACGGCATTGCTGTTGTGGGTCTTTTTCTTTTCGACTAGAAGAGTCACAGCCGCTGGCTCCCGGGAGTTCAGGAGCGATGACTCAACTTCAACATCGTCTTTGAAGCGATGCACATTTCCTTCTGCTCTACTACTCCATTAAACCGAATCATACGCAAAAATAGTGCTCAGCAATATTGCAAATAGACGTTATTGGCTCTGAGGGCTGATCGGGGCGTTAACTCTACTACTTTCTTTCTATCTCCTAATATCTTATACTATAATCGTGTACACTTTAGTAACAAGCAAGCCATGCTTACCCCAGTTACTCTATTGTAACAAAACTCTAAGATATACTTCCAAATGTATGTCGAAAGGTAGAACTATGTATGGCGGAAGAACAAGTTGCCTCTAGTGCGGCGTCGATTTATTTCCTTAATGGACCATTAGCAGAAAAAAATATCTCTATCCAGAAGCCTGTAATCACCATTGGTCGCGATAGGCAAAACGACATTGTTGTGCTGGATCAAAGCGTTTCCAGGAACCATGCATGCATACGCTGGCAACAAAACGCGTGGACAATTGAAAATATTTCGCAAAGTAACGTTATCACTATTGAGCAGCAGCGTGTACAGCAAGGCATACTTCAGCACAATAACGTGGTAGAAATTGGGGAAAGCATCCGCTTTATTTTTCTTGTGTCGCAACCAGCAGTTTCGCTACCACAGGCATACATCGGCTATACCACTATAGCAACAGAACAATCGATGGTACCTGTAGAGCCTGAACTACTTGCCAGCATCCCGTCTACTCCATCCACTCAGCAATTACTTCCGACATTAGCAGTAGAACAAAACATACTTGTCAATAAGCCGCTTACCGCCGACCCCTCTGATACAATGCTTGCTCCATTGATGGAAAGAGGAAAGCGCACACTGACGGTAAGTAGCAACGTTCATAGTGATATTCAAGTACACGTTCTGAACAAGCCTGTCCTTAGCATTGGACGCGCTTCTAAGAACGATATTGTCATCGCAGACCCTATCGTTTCCGCTTGGCATGCTCAGATTGTGCAGGATGGAAACGATCTATTTTTTGTGCATCCACATCCCACACGCGAAAAAACACTTAACGGCATATGGTATCAAGGGCATCTTGTAAGTGCAAACCAGCAGTTTCGCAAACAACTTGTCAATGGTGACACCTTTCGCATTGGTGATGAGCATGGAACATTGATTTCGCTTATCTACGACGATGGTACCGATGTCTCCTTAGAAGACCTTCCAGAAATGCAACCTATCCCCTTAGTACAAAATAGGCTCACCATTGGACGCGCTCCTGATAGCACAATAGTGCTCAATCATCCGCAGGTCTCGGCGCATCACGCGGTACTGGAGAAATCTGACAGTGGTTTTAGTGTTACCGATACTGACAGCACCAACCATGTCTATGTCAACGAACAACAAATCAGCAATCAATTGCTACGCACTGGTGATGAGATTCGCATCGGTCCCTTTAGGCTCTCATATACCGGAACTGAACTGCGGCAATATAACGAGAGCGGGCATATACGTATCGACGCACTCAACCTGAAAAAAGTAGGCAATAACAATATTGTCTTGCTCAACGACATCTCCCTGGTTATACCACCACGCAAGTTCGTCGCGATTGTCGGCGGCTCAGGTGCTGGTAAATCCACGTTAATGGATGCCTTGAACGGCCTGCGCCTAGCTCAAAACGGAACCGTTTTATATAACGGCGTGAACTATTATAACAACCTTGCGGTCTTTAACACGCAACTCGGGTATGTTCCGCAAGACGATATCGTACACCGTGATCTAACAGTAGAGCGGGCGCTTTACTACGCAGCCCGCTTGCGCCTACCGAGCGACTTCTCAAATCAGCAAGTCAGGTGGAGAATTGACGAGGTGCTTGAAGATGTGGAAATGACCGAACGGCAGCACTTGCTCGTAAGCAAACTCTCGGGCGGTCAGCGTAAGCGCGTTTCAATCGCCCTTGAACTACTAGCAAATCCAAGTGTCTTCTTTTTAGATGAACCGACTTCGGGCCTGGACCCGGGCCTGGACCGCAAAATGATGGCATTATTGCGCCGACTCGCCGATAGAGGGCGCACCATCATCTTAGTAACACATGCCACCAATAATATCAATGCCTGCGACTACGTATGCTTTCTAGCACAGGGAGGGCGCCTTGCCTACTTTGGACCACCCAATGAAGCAAAGGCATACTTCGAGAAAACAGACTTTGCCGAAATTTATAGTACACTGGAGCCTTCAAAGGAGCAGCCAGACATTCCCAAGCAGGCTGAAGCGCGTTTCATCGACTCGTCAGATTACCAACGCTACGTCGCCACTCCCCTAAAAGAAGGCCAGAACCAGAATGCTCAGTCGAGTAACGCGCCCAGACAGGAAAAGAAAAAAACGCAGATGCATGTCCAGTTTGGTCTGAGTTGGTCACAGTTCATCCTGCTCTCAAGGCGATACCTCGAATTGCTCAGGAACGATGTAGGTAATCTGCTCATTCTGCTCTTACAGGCTCCTATCATCGCCATTATGCTCGTTTTGATGGTGCGCTTCGAGGTTGGTTCAGGGGTCTTTGATGCCAGCAAGTTGGTACAATGCCGTACTCAGATTCTTACTGCATCTGGCCCACTCGTGATGCCACAGGCACAACAAACAGAACTGATTGATTGCCAGAAAGTGCTCGATTTCTTAAAAAATGACCCGAAGGCACATGCCTTCTCTCAAAACAAGGGTGGACAGCAGCAGGCACTCCAGGACTTTATCATACCAGGACCTGGTGCCGATGCGCAAAAAGTGCTCTTTATCATGGCTTTTGCAACCGTACTATTTGGTTGCATTAACGGAGCACGTGAGATCGTCAAAGAAGCCGCTATTTACAAGCGTGAGCGTACCGTAAATCTTGGTATTCTCCCGTACATGTTTTCCAAAATCGTTATTCTTGGCCTACTCTGTCTCTTTCAAAGTGCTATACTCACACTTGTGGTAGAAGTAGGAGAACCGCTCCATCAGGGCATCTTCTTACCACCTCTGCTTGAAACCTATATCACCCTCTCCCTGACATCGCTCGCGGGTCTGATGATCGGCTTAACCATCTCGGCAATCGCGCCAAATAATGATCGTGCCATTAGCTTCGTGCCGATTATTCTACTTCCACAAGTCATCTTTTCGGGAGCCATCATTCCGCTCAAAGACTGGTTAACGCAGGTCCTAGCAACGGTCTTCCCCACGCGTTGGGCTATGGCAGCACTAGGTTCGTCCATTGGTTTGCATGCTGACAAAGTTGGTGGAGACCGACTGTTCGGAGACGACTATACCTACCATAGCACGCTCTACTCGATCTACAATCAGGCTGATGCGATGCAACGCCTACTACTCTGCTGGCTTGCCCTGCTTGCGATTATTTTTGTCCTGATGATTCTCGTCGGAATCTTTTTGAAGCGGAAAGATGTGAGAATTTAAACATTGGTGATCGATTGTAAGTGCCCGCAGGAGCATCCGTGTCAGCCAGAACCGTTTGGCACTGGAGAGATGAGGACTCAAGACCTGCCTGCACTCATGAAGGGGGTAGATCATTTGCGCTTACTTGCAATTGTGCCAAGACCTGTTGTAACTTAAGATACAGCTTGCCATGAGGCTCAAGGAAGAGCACGAGAGTTGGTGAGAGAGAGACCGATGCCGGTCGATTCCGGTCGCACCAGTGTTCTGTCACAAGCAGACCTCTGGTCTCGTCAAACTCTATCACCCCGTTCAGCATCCGTAGAACCGGAAGAAATGCTGGACGGGGTTTTATTGCGGCGATCACCCTGTTTTCCAGGTCGTAGTACAACCCGCCCGGCTCTAAGATAATTGTGACCATCTCATGCCTTTCCTCGACTGATGCCACACCCCATAGAGCAGCCATACCCGGCAGATGCTCCCCTGCCTCAATCACCTCATCGTAGGTGATACCATCAACTTCCGGCGCATCCAGTTGTTTGATGGCAAGCGCAACCACCGCCATCTCTCCTTGAAACTCCTCTTCTTCGATGTACCCTTCTCTGTACAATTTGAGCGTACGAGACTTCTTCAACTTGAGACGCTCTTTCTCACGCTCCACGTTTTCAGGCGTGACTCCCGCTTTGAGTGCCTCGGCCACCATACTGCGCCGTATGATCTCACGCCAATTCTCGGGGAGCGACAAATACGTGAGAAATTCTCCAAACTGCTCGTCAACCAGATCGATCCAAATCATCAAGTTCCCACCGGAAGAACACGGGATACGGCGTGCCTTCGCTGCATCTCGGTAGTACTGCCGTCGATTGTCGGGGGTGTTTCCCGTATCACAGCGCAATTTTAACCCACAATGAATGCAGGAGATATAGCCCGCAAATTGGTAGACATGTTTGACTGCCTCTGTACGCGTGCTCGCGTGATACATCGATTGCGTCATGGAACGTATCTTCTGCCATTCATCATACGTAAAAGCCGCTGGATGCAACCCACGAAATCTTTGCTCCTTGTACTTCACCGTTCCCCGATCATCGCCCGGAGTAAATGCCGAGTAAAAATCATTGCACAACATAGCTGTCACGGTATCCTTGTTAAAGAGCCTCGCACCGAAGCGCTTGCTCCCAGTACGATAACCTGCCTCATTCAACGCATCTGCTATTTTATCGGCCTCTACCCCTTTCATACGGAGTCCACCAAGCAGACGCAACCCAGGATACTCTTCGGGGTCAAATTCAGGAGGGGCTTTCGGCCCTATCGAACGGTACCCAAAGGGAATGTCGCCGTTATAGAGTCCTTGTGCGACACGCTCGCTTTTTCCTTTGCTCGTGTGCTTTGCCGGCATATCGGAGAAGTAGGCTGCGAAGGCTGCGAGAATAGCGAGTTGTAACATCCCCTCAGGTGTGCTGTAGTCAATGTGTTCAGATAACGAAATAAATGCGGTGCGTGACTGTGAGAAAATGCGGAAACTCTGTAAGGTGACCATCACATTGCGTGACCAGCGATCTAACATGTGAACGAACATGGGGTTCTGGTAGCAAGTGATACCGTTGGCGAACCCAATAGTAGTAGGGATACTCTCCTCACTTTGAGCGTGAACAGTGATGAATAACTCCCACTGAGAGGGAAATATACCTTGTTTTCACAGTATTTCTTCCCACTTTTTGGGTTCGCCAACAGTATCAGCAAGTGGACAAAAACCAACGTTACACCTTGAGCACAGATGGCTGACGAAGCGGACGGCGCGACTGTTGCTCCAAAGAAGGCATTGTCTCGAAATAATACTTCCCATAGGGGTTAATATGTGCATACAAAGATGGCGAAAGATGCACCAGATCATTGTCTGCTATCACATGCCCCTTCGCTCGCAACGTTGCAATCGCATCCATCATGTAGACGGTGTTCCAAGTGACGACCGCATTGGTAAGCAGATTGAGACAACTCGCTTGGTTGGCCTGGTCTTCTGGCTGGTGTCGTCGAAGCTGTCCTTGGTTGGCAAAAAAGAGAAACTGCTGGAGAGCGTGCAGTGCCTCCCCTTTGTTTAATTGTGCGTGAATACGCCGTCGGTACTCTTCACTTAAAAGATAATGGAAAATGAAGTTCGTCTTGACTAACTGTCCATATTCTTGTAACGCTCGTGCGAGGGCATTTTGGCGTGGGTGAGCTTGTAGGCGACTGATGAAGAGGGATGAGGTTACCCATCCTCGTTTGAGTGATCCGGCGACGCGGATGAGATCATCCCAAGCATTGAGAATCACCTCTTGGTTGATCGTTCCTTTGAGCAATAGCTCGATATGCTGATAGGTCTTCGTTCGATCCATGCGATAGAGCCGCTGATCTCCCAAATCGCGAATACGCGGTGCAAATTGCAACCCGAGTAAATCGAAGAGGGCAAAAACTATTTCCGTATAGCCAGCGGTATCGGTTGCATGCTCAGCAATGGGCAGTTCCGTTTCATTATCCAGAATCTCATCGAGCACATAGGTCGCATCGCGTTTTGTAGATGGGGCAACCTTTGTGCCATATTGAGAGATTTGATCACTCGTCCAAGAAAAGAAGGTGAGTCCTTGCCCCAGACCAAAATAGCGAGGCAAGGCCGTCGCATTGCGCGTTTTGACGGCAACCGGGAAGCACTGTCCATCTGAGGAGGAGAGTGTTCCACTTCCGAAACTCCGACTGAGCGGTAAGCGGTGCTGGTAGTTGACAATGGTAGTGACCGCAGAGCGAAGCGTCTCTTCGCGTAGGTACCAGTTGGTACACCATTCCAATTGCTCATAGGAGAGATCGGCAATCTGGGCCATAGCTGTGATGCCCAGATTGCATGCCTGAGCCAGGATCGCAGCATAGAGATGGGTGAGGTGTTCCTTCGTCCGTGGTTCACTGCCACCTGCATGCTCAAAATGACGGCTGAAGTGTGTCCACCCATCGATCTCAACCAGCAGATCAGTCAACTCAACCAGTGGCAAGCTTTCCTGGACGGCTTGTTGGAGAATACTGACACACGCAGGCACTTCTTCCGCTCGCAATGGAGAAATGATGAGTTTCCCTTTCTCGATGCGTACCTGACTGTTGTGTGGAAGGCCTGTATCGAACTGTGTTAGGCATGCCTCCAATTCTTGTTGGCATTCTCGCAGACGCTCCGCTCCTGCTTCGGGAACGTGCATTAACCGGCAGGTCTCCATACGCATCGTTGCCCACTGTTCTGTGGGAATAAGATACGTCTCCGGGTTGGCGTAGCGGCGGCTCCCTTCGAGCCAAACATCTCCTGCTCGCAAGGCTTCCCGTAGTTCCCATAACACACACATCTCGTAATAACGCCGATCAATTGTTCCTTCCTTGTCGATAACATAGGGTCGCCATTTGGCAGGCACGAAATCTACTGGAGCATTGTCTGGGACCTTTCGTTTGATTCGGCGCAGAACAGACACGGCCTCGACCAGCGGCTCACCTCGCCGATTCGAGCGAAACGTGAAGGCAAAAAGCAATGCTGGGGCAAATTGACGAACATAATTGTAGCGAACCGTGAGAAAATCAAAGTAGTTGTCATCTAAGGGGCGCATGAGTCGCTCACTTTCCTCTAGTGTAGCTTGAAGATGCTCTTTAGAATGCCGCTGGTAGATGTGGGTGCGTACATCAGGATCAGCGATCTGTGTATCCAGGACCATCTCAGCTAAATCTTTAAAGAGGAGGACCTTCTCATTCGTTGCGCGCGGCATTGCGTCGAAATTCATCGAGATCACGCCGAGCGCGAGCATCCACTTGTCCCATACAACGGTCAAAGAGGTCCAGAATTCCGTCCACTAACTCTTCAGCAATCTTGTGAGAAAATGAGAGGAGAATGGGATATCGCGCTGTGGGGGTGTCCGCTGTAACGCCTGATCGGTCGATTTTTTCCGAGTTGAGCCAGGAGTTTGCGTCGATTGGGAGTGAGTGCAGCCAAGTTCCACTGTTCTACACCAAGCCCCCTGATGTACGAAAACTTCTCGATTTCTTCAACGATGGCTGCTGGAGAGAAAGACACTGCACCTTGTCGTAGCCAGACCAGCGGTGTGCGCTTGAGCGTCGCTTCAGGGTAGAGAAGGTGATCCAGTTTGGCCTGCAATTCTTCCGTCAGTACTGGTTGGAGGCGACGAGAGGTCTCCAGCTCTGCTTGCTCACGTGCGGTCATCACCATGCGTTCCAGAACGGTAACACCTGGTCGAACGATGCCATCAGACTTGAAACGTTCGCAGGCCATCTGAAATAGCACCATCGGTTTATCGTGTTCCAGAGTCCGTTCTAGTAGAAACAACGCGAGTGTTTGCATATCTATTGCACTGGCATCCCGAAATTTCAAATAGGAGAGAATCTCTTGCAGATGATCAATTCGCGTTTGGGGACGCGTGCCATAGTGGGCGAACACTTCGGTCGAGACCCCAATCTGCCGTGCGACATAGGCCACAACGGACGAGGGAGCTGTCGAGAGCCGCCTAGATACCGGAGAGCACAAATCTGTAAGGCGAACCCAAGATAATTCTGTTGACCGCGATGGAGCAACACGTTCGTGATATCGTCAGGTGAGAGGGTAAATGCGCTTACCAGGTCTTCAGCGGAGACCTCTGCCGGAAAACACATAAGTCGCTCCCGCTCTGCATCGGTAAGAAACCGTCCTGGCATGAGTATTCACCCTTCTATCAGCACCTCGAACGACTGGTTTTAGCGTACGAAAGTGCGTCTTCTCAGCAAAAGACGAATGAGTTGACCACCGATAACAAGAGGTATCAATTAGTACCACGCTCACCGGGCCTCATAGAAATTTATCCTTATAAATAGTCTCAATCAGAGGAAATTGATACAATACCAAACAATCACCCTCTGCCACCCCTATTGATACTTTGCCCGTGGTAAAGCAAGTAGGCATACTTAAAATGGGGCAGACCCAGTATTATCTTATCAAAAACATCCAATGGGCCTATCGGTGTTTTTTTTGACGACCAGATACAACGTGTGATATAAGTAGAGGTAGCTGGAGTGATTGCAATCTACTGAAGTAGAACGAGACTTACTTTCCTTCTGGTTAGAGGGCTTTTTGTTCTTCTTGCGAAGACTGTTCTAACTGTCGCTGACACTGCTGTTGCTCTTTTCGGAGAGCTTCGGTATGCTCAAGGGCCTCTAGGTAGAATTAATCAAATGGGGCAAAAAATTACATTTTTGTTATCGTAAGGTTTCTATTTTTTGCGGTTGCTAGAAAAAGCAAAAGCAGCATAAGAGAGAATACTCCAATAGTCCATGTACTTCCAAGATATTGCAAAAGATTTCCTGTAATAAAAAAACCAAATGAATATGCTCCGAGTACAACAAGCCGAGTAAGACTGCTCACTCTTCCTCGAATAGCATTAGGGATAATTTTTGCCGAGTAAGAAGATGTAGTTATGGTATAAAGTGGGTCTACTGCATAAAAAAGTGCAGTAATTCCTGCGAGGAGAAAGCTATTTATTGCGATTGTATAGAAGCTAAAAATCAAGAAGCTAAGCAATGATACCCCGAGGAGTAGCTGCCTCATACCAAAGCGACTATGTATTTTTGCAGACACGAAAGAACCAAGAACGCCCCCTACAGCACCAATTGCAAAGATAACACCGATAAATAAAGAGGAAGCACGGTGTTCTTTTGCAAGAACAATAATGAGCAGATATAGGCCAGCGGAAAGGATTGTTCGTCCTGCTGTGAGTAGATTCAAAAAGCGAAGTAATGGTTGATGCCAAAACCATAGGATTACTTCTTTGATTTCATGATGAATTGCTTTTCGTTCAGTCGGTGTTTCTGTGCCAAGAGGTATATTTATAAAAAGGATCGAAAAAGCGTTGATAATATAGGAAAGCGAATCAACAAAGAAAGCAATAAAACTTCCTACCGATAGAGTGGTATGACAGAAAGATGATGAAATGCGAGTGCGAGAGCAATACTTCCCATTGCTAACCCACTGCCAAGATTTGCGGCGATCATAACAATTTTTCTGTCCCATCTGTCAATAAGTACACCTGCGGGAATTGCCCAAACGACATAGACAAGTCCACGCATAGCAGCAACTCCGCCAGCTTGTACAGGAGAGCCAGTTAAAGTCAGCACAACTAAAGGGAGTGCAATGCCTGATACCTCTGTTCCTATCCATGAAACAAGCTGTCCGCTCCAGAGAAGGAGGCAGAACAACACAAAGGAGTAGGCACTACCATCTCGGCAAAGATACGGACTCTGACACAGCTTTGGTGATAAGCTCATCGGTACTCAGAAATGGCGAAAGTGAAAGCGATCATCTTGTTTGCTTGTTCTCTCTAGAAAAAGAGAGAACAAGCAAACTTCACACATGGAACTATCTCAATTTCTGCCTCTAGGTGATGGATTAGAACTAACGCATCTGGAAAGGGGAGATGATCTCCTTCATCTCCATATTACATCAACCTCAAAAAGCTGCTTCTGTCCCGTCTGTGGTCAAGTAGCGACACGCTTGCATAGTCGATACTGCCGTATGGTCAAAGACCTGCCCTGCGTTGGTCAGCAGGTGCAATTGATTCTCCACGTTCGCAAGTTCTTTTGCGACACCGCTGACTGTATGCGAAAGATCTTCGCCGAACGGCTTTCCCCTCTCGTGGCTCCGTGGGCACACATGACGATCCGCTTGTCTCAAGCCATTGCCGCCGTTGGGTTGGCCAGCAGTGGCCGATTGGGAGTACGACTATCCTCCCGTCTAGGAACAGCAACGTTGTGGATGACGATTGTTCGGCGTGTGATGGCACTCCCAACCAAGCCTGTAGAGAAGGTCCATTGTCTGGGCATTGATGATTTCTCATTTCGACGTGGCAGAACGTTCGGCACCGTTCTGGTAGATTTGGACACCCACCACGTCATTGACCTGTTGCCCGATCGCCAGACAGAAACCGCCGCCACGTGGATGCAAGCCTATGGCGAAATTACGCACGTCAGCCGTGATCGAGGGAGTGAGTATGCGAGTGCTGCCTCTCGTGATGCTCATCAAGCGGTTCAAGTCGCTGATCGCTTCCATGTGGCGAAAAATTTGTCGGAGGTCGTTGCCGATCGGCTGGCACGCGTGCTCACCGAACTCAAAGCCACTCTTGAGGGAGAAGGAGCAGGGCTAGCAACGGTTCAGGGAGAGGTTCGGGGATTGGTTGAAGAATGGCGATCCTGCCCCAGGAGAGCAGGTCAAACGGATGATCTCGACGCATCGAGCTGAGCGAGAGGCACACTATCAACATGTCGAGAGCTTGCAGAAGCAAGGCTTGAGTTCCAAGGAGAATGCCCGTCGCCTTGACATCAACGAACGAACCGTGCGGCATTGGCGCAAGCGTGGCGTGGCTCCTGATGTCAGGCCTCGGCGCAAACGTGAGAGTGACGTTGATCCCTATGCGCCATATATACTCAAACGCTGGGAAGAAGGGGAGCGCAACGGAACCCATCTGTGGCAAGAAATTGCGGATCAGGGGTATCCGGACTCACAGCGCATGGTCTATCGCTTCCTGAAAACTCTCAAAACGCAGGAGAGAGAAGCTTCCGCAGAGGGGTACCGTCTGCCACAATATTCCTCGCGAGCCTCGGTCTCATTGTTTATGCAGCATCCAGACACCTTGGAGGAGACCCAACGAGAACATCTCACAGCTTTTCGTCGGGCTGCTCCGTCTCTCGAGACAACATATCAACTCACTCAGGATTTTCTGGTGGTGATGCGGTGGCGCGAGGGGGAGCGTCTCGATGCCTGGCTCATGCGGGTTCACGAGAGCCAGCTTCCCGAACTGGAGAGCTTCGCTCGCGGAGTTGAGCAAGATAAAGAGGCAGTACAAGCCGGATTAACCTTAGACCTCAATAACGGTCAAGTGGAAGGACAAGTGACCAGGATAAAGCTCATCAAGCACATGATGTACGGCAGAGCAGGTTTTGCTCTCCTGCGTCAACGAGTTCTTCACCACATTTAATGGACGCCATTCTCAAGGCATAGTTCACAGACCAGTCCAGGAAAGGATGGGAGGAGTTCTTCCCCACAATGGTGACAAACACACTCTTGTTGCACCCACATGCCTGTTTTCGCGAATACGTGGATGGCACCCGGATATTACACATTTTTGTGATGCTTGCTCTGTGCGAGGCAAACGGATATACTGAAACTGGGAAGAGAGCATGAAGGTGAACAGAGACCGCAAGAAGGGCCGATACATGGACGTATGGATAAAATAGACTACAAAAAGACGCTGGACTGCTATCAGGCAAAGCACAATACGTTTCGCATTGTTGATGTGCCCAAAATGCAATACCTTATGATTGACGGACACGATGACCCGAATACAAGCAAAGTGTTTAGCGATGCGATATCAGCATTATATCCAGTTGCCTATAAGCTCAAGTTCGCAAGTAAACTGGAGCTTGGCAAAGACTACACGGTTATGCCGCTTGAGGGACTGTGGTGGTCGGACAATATGGAAACATTCACTTCGGCACGGGACAAGTCCCAATGGGATTGGACGCTGATGATTATGCAGCCTGATTGGATCACACAAGAGATGTTCAAGACAGCGGTGCAAAAAGTAGCAGAGAAAGACCCGAAAGCCTGTTTGGCTCGTGTGCGGCTTGAAGCACTTGATGAGGGCAAATGTGTACAAACGCTGCACATTGGCTCATACGACGACGAAGCCGACACTCTGGCAAAAATACACCACGAGTTTATCCCAGCGAATCACCTCAAAATGGTCAAAAAGCACCACGAAATCTACTTCAGCGACTTTCGCAAGGTAGCTCCCAACAAACTACGCACTCTCTTGCGTCAGCCTGTTGTAAACGCATAACGTTATAATAGGCAATAAAAAAATAGGCATTTCTGCCCACGGTAGAACTCCATTAGAATATTGTTTCGGCTCTTTTCTCGCTAAACGGTCGTTTTCACGGGCCATCATCTTTTCCTAAATTACTGAAGAGCTTATCACCAAAGCTGTGTCAGAGCAAGGGTATGGCTCATACGCACCCTCGCTGATAGCAGGGGTAAACTTTCTACATGAGAAGCTCTTAATCTATCCCAAGAATTACTTCGCTCTTTGAGGAAACACTCATGAATACGTATGATCAGCGAGGGTGCATATGAGCTATCAGAATGTTGGGATGTACAGCCGAGGCTGTCTCGCATCATGCGTTACACTCGTGGTGAGTCCACGCTGGCGAACTAAACAGACCTTTTGTGCTCAATGGTTTGCCGGCGTGGACTCACCACATACGTAGGGATGTTATGAGAAAGTCTCTTACAGCCAGGCACAGACGAGCCTGCTAAAGCTATTACATACGCAACTCACGGTCGTTCTCACGCTTTTTCTCACGCTGTCCCAGTACCATAGAAAGGAGAGTGGGAAGAGGTGTCCATACACCGTTTCCCTTCACGAAGAGTACTCCATTTTTTCGTGGGGAACCCAGAAGACGCTCTTTCAGAAACAGCGTAGCTTCCGTGGTCCGCAACGCTTTGTGAACAGCCGTGGAGCAAGACAGGAAATAAATAGTCGCGACAGGACGTGGATATACTTCACTTCTGGTATGAAAACGGGGACAGTATGAAGAACTGGAGCAAGAGATCAGGAACCTTCCCATGCACATAGGAGGATATTGTTTCCTACAAAGGAAAAAGAACGCGTCGTTGAACGTCTCTCTTTCCAGAAAGCGAGAACAGTGGTTTGCAGATCAACACCAGGTGCAGGAACAGCAGCAGGCCATTCTCGACAGGCAGAAAATGTGGTTGGAGGAACAACAAGCTCTGCTTGGGCAACAGCACTCCTGGATGCGGGAGCAACTCGCCGTTCTGACCTTCCCGCGTCTGCCACTTCAGCGACAAGCACAAGCTCTCGTCTCTCAACAAGAGTTGATTGACCAGCAACGACGCTGGTTACATGAGCAGCAAGGGTTGCTCGATCAACACCACGACATGTGCTTCAGAAGCAACAAGGTCTTCTTGAGCGGGCAGAGTGACGTCTTTCTGATTAGGGGTCCTCCAATTCAAGTGCTCCCCACGGCTCATCAGTACGTGCAAGGACCAGTTCAACGCCGACTAATTGTCCTTCTTAAGGTCTTCGCTGTGGCAGCTTTGCATCACAGCTTTTCAGAGACGAGGAACAGCACCGTATGGGAAGGGAAAATCGCAGTGATTGACCCAACCCAATCAACACCACAAAGGAGTACACAATGACAGTGTTTACGAACCATGAACAGCAAGAAATCGACCGTGCGAACGCGGAGGGGAAGCAGCCTGTTGTCTTCGTACACGGCCTCTATCTCCTCGCATCCAGTTGGGACAACTGGCGCACACTGTTTGAAGAGCGTGGCTATACGACGCTTGCCCCTGGCTGGCCCGACGACCCAGAGGCCGTCGCAGTCGGCAATGACGACCCAGAGGTTTTTGCCAATAAGCGGATTGCGCAGGTCACGCAACACTATGCTGAGGCCATCCAGCAACTCAAGAGGAAACCAGTCGTTATTGGTCATTCCTTCGGTGGCCTTATCGCGCAACAACTGGCCGATGAGGGCTTCTCCGCCGTGACGGTGGCCATTGATCCCGTCGGGTTTCGTGGTGTGCTACCGCTCCCTCTCGCCGAACTCAAGTCCGGTGCGCCCGTGCTGAGCAATCCCGCCAACTATCACCGGGCTGTCTCATTGACCTTTGAGCAGTTCCGTTATGGTTTTGTCAATATGCTGGAGGAAGAGGAAGCTCACGCGTTGTACGAAAAGTTTGCGGTCCCCGGTTCCGGCGTGACTGTCTTCCAGGCTGCCGCCGCCAATCTCAATCCGTGGACGGAAGACCAGATCAACACGAAGAACCCCGCGCGTGGACCGCTCTTGCTCATCGCAGGTGAGAAAGACCATACGGTCCCGATGACGGTTGTCAAAGCGGCTTACACGTTGCAGAAAAAGAGTTCTGCCGTGACGGAGTTTCACGAGATGCCCAATCGCGGACACTCGCTGACCATCGACCACGGATGGCGTGAGGTGGCCGAGACCGCGCTCACGTTCATCACACAACAGGAAAAAGAGAGAGGAGAAAGATCACAACAAGAGAAGCCAGGACTATCTCCCGTCATCGGGTGAGTTTGCTCTGCGTGTCTCTGTACATCCCAACATTCTAATAGCTCATACACACCCTCGCTGAGAGCAGGGAGAAACGCTGAAAATGAGAAGCTCTCACTCTGCTCCTCAAGTCACTCTGCTCTTTGACGAAACACTCATGAATACGTATAATCAGCGAGGGTGCGTATGAGCCAAGATACGTGTCGAAAGCAGACTCTTGGTCCATATTACTGCTAGTTTGACGTCTATTCTTGCCAAATTTGGCGAGTTTCCCCAATCTTTTAGCAGGATCGACGGGTTTTCTCCACTCGCTTAAAATTAGCGAGTTTTTGAGTCAATCTGTGTTTCGGGCGAAGTTGTTTGTCAGGAAAATCAGTATTGACTCATCTATTTAAGCTCAAGGGACTGACGAGTTTACGCGTCGGAAGTGGCGAATAATTGAGTCAAACTACAAATAGACTAGTCTTTGATGATACATAATCTACTCAGCTATTCGGCTGCACGGTGCGCCAGAAGCCTTAGTGAGCGATAACGGGTCAATCTTCAAAGCGAAGCAAGCCATGAAAATTTACGAATCGCTCGATATTCGCAAGGAGTTCATCGCCAAACGGCAGCCGTGGATGAGTTTTATCGAGACGACGTTTAATATACAAAGACGCATGGGAGACTATCACTTCAAAAAAAGCGCGAACCTGGGAAGAAATGCGTGTCGAGCATGACCGCTGGGTTGCCGATTACAACTATCAAGTCCCACTACGCGCATCGTCATCGTGAAGACAATCGGCACTCTCCAGCAGAAGTTCTCGGCTGGGTGCAAGGGAAAGTATGGCGACCGGAGCAACTCGATCATATTTTTTACTAGACGCGCTTTGTCCGCCAATTAAACCTGCATGGGTATTTCAGGTTTCGGCACTGGAAACTCTACGGCGAGCTTGGTCTTGCGAAGCGGAAGGCAACAATTTGGCTTTCCAAAGAGCATTTGACAGTGGAATATGGAGATGAACCGGTCTCTCAGTATGCGGTACAGTACTAACCCGACGAAAAGCATTTGCGTAATATTAAAGAACCTTACCATTTTGAAACACGATATCGGTCATCTCAACTTTGGTTGTGGCAGCAGGGAGAGGTCGAATGGCATATGGTCCGACGTCTCCCTGATTACGTCCCTCGGAAAAAGCGTATTGCTCATGAAGGAATGTATCAAGCAACGCTCTTTCCTTAAATCGAGCAAAAGAAAAAGCTACTCTACTTTTCTAATTACTGGATGTGCTAATCCAAGGAGGCAAACACATGCTGTGATTGAACCGGCAACAAGAAATACTGTTGCTGGTCCAAAGTGTTGAGTTGCCACCCCTGCGATAGCATAGCCAATTGGCAATGGGACACGAGTACAAAGAAGATCAATGCTTGATACGCGTCCGAGTTTGTCACGTGGCACCAACTCCTGTAACGTGTTCGTCCAGATCAGTTCTCCAATCGAACCGAATGCTCCTCCTAGCCCAGCAACACACAGAATTACGACGAGTGGAAGTGGTAAACCAAACGCAATTCATACGACACCACTGAGAGCATATGCACCAAAAGCAAGAAAACCACGATGTCGAATACGTGTTGCATGCCCAAGCCAAATGGCAGCAATGATTGAACCAATTGCAGTCAGAGAGTAGATGAAACCTAATGTGCCCACCCCTGCATGTAACCTTTCTTTCACAAGAAACGGCATCGTGACGAAGTAAGGTGCGCTATTGGTTAGCGTCGTCACGGAAGCAACGGCAATATTGACCCAGAGCCAAGGTGAAGCCAAAACGATTTTGATTCCTTCTTGCATGTCATGAAGGATGTGCTTCTGTTCTCCATCTACCACTGGCGGCTGTGAGGAACGAACAAGAGGCACAACACATGCTGCTGAGATAAAAAAGGAAAGACCGTCAAGGGCAAACGCAAGTGGTGTTCCTCCAATAAGGACAATGAATGCGCCAAGTCCCGGTCCTAGAATACCTGTAATATTTGCGCTCATACTTGTGAGGGAGTTTGCGCTCGGTAGCAGGTGCATTGGCGTCATCTCTGGAATTGCTGCGGTGTAGGCTGGTTGAAAGAACGCATCAACGAAACCAAACAACAGACTTGCCATATAGATATGCCATACTTGCAAATGCTGTGTGAAGGCAAGCAGTGCTACCACACTCACAACGAGACCACGGAGAACATCCGAGCTAAGCATGAGTTGCATACGGGGAAAGCGATCTACAACCACTCCACCTAGAAGTAGAAAAAGAACTATTGGAGTGAATGAGAAGATAAACACGGTTGCCACAATGACTGCCGACCCCGTTTTTTGTAAGACCCACCATGCTAAAGTTACTTGGTAAATTGCATCTCCTAGAAGAGAAATGCTTTGCCCACTCCACAAGAGAGCGAATGGACGATGGTTTAGTGAAGTAAACAGCCTCATGAGAGATTGTTGCTTCCTCTGATTGCTTGTCATAAAAAAAGAACCCTTTCGCGCTAGAAGTGGGTGTAACTCTCCCAATTGTGTTGTGCTAGACCTGTGGACACACATCCAAGAATAAATGCCCAGTTGGAAACAAGAGAGCTACTACCCCACTCTTTGTGAAGATAAATGAGACACAAAGAGACATCTGTGCAGAAGGGGGCGAGCGAAGAGAGGGAATACAAAGAGATGTATAAGAGGGAGTGTAAAAACGGAAGATATACTTGAGCTGATGGGGAGGATACTCATCAGTAAAATGACAAACAAGGGATGCTTCAAGAAGAGATGTACAAGAAAGAAAGCATCAATATCGAATAGACAGGTGTTTTCTCCAGAAGTGAAGAATGAGATATTTTGTCAGAGCAGCAATACGGCATCTCTCTAAAGTATCGTGTCTGAGATAAGGGTTTGTCAAGATCAAGAACAAAGAAACAGGGCAAGCAGGCGGTGCCATCCTCATTGCCCAACTACGTCAAGCATCACTTGGCGGGCACTGGAGGGATGTCTCCAATTTGGGTATGGTGTGTTAATTGAATAGAGGCAGAAAAGGAAAGACTTTCCCGAAAGGTTTACCGGATGATGAGTATAGAGGTGAGTTTGCTCATGAATTGGAAGGCTAGCAAATCGACACGTGAAGGTGAAGAGGTTGGTGGGAAGACTGAGGAAGCCCTCGTCAGGGAAGCCCAGGCAAACCCTCAAGCATTCGATGTGCTCTATCGACTATATATTACTCGGATGTATCTGTATATCAGGTCGTGCGTCAAGAGCGACGAAGATGCTTCAGATCTCACTCAGCAGGTTTTTTTGCAAGCATTGCGAGCCTTACCAGGCTATCAATTTCACGGCGTGGCATTTGCCGCCTGGCTCTTTCGCATCGCTCGCCATCTCGTTATTAATGCTCAAACTCGTCGGCACGACGCACTCTGCTGGGATACCTTGCCGGAGGTACTGCATCCTACGGTTGAACATGGTCCTGAAGCAGCCATACTCCAACAGGAAACGCACGATCGCCTCAACGTGTTACTCGCTGATCTCGATCCTTACAAACGTCATTTGCTTGCTCTCCGCTTCGCAGGAGGGCTGAGCAGTACTGAGATTGCCACGGTCGTTGGTAAAAGTTCAGCTTCCGTGAAGAAGCAGCTCACGCGCACGCTTCAAACCCTAAAGGAGCAGTTTGATGAACAGTAAACAGGATTTCTTTGAGGAGTATCCCGACCTTCTCGATACAGCCGATGACCCTCGCTGGCATCGCTTTATCCAGCACCTGGATGCAGTTTATACCACGGCGAAAGTCCCAGCAGGCCTTCAGAATTGGTCTCCTTCTGCACAGTTGAGCGGCGTGGACCTGATGCAAAGTTCGGCCTCGTTCACGCAGGCTTCGGCGGCTCGCTGGTCACTAAAGCAGGGTGGCCTCCATCTGTGGCTGGTGTTTGTCAGACAACTGGCCCTCATGCGCAGAAATGGGACGATCGCTCCGACCCTCCTGCTCTTGAGTGTTGGTCTCATCCTTTTTTCCATCGTCCTGATGCAGAGAAATGGACACGACGCTGTTTTAACCCTGGCCCTGGTCACCACTCTCTCGGCCGTAATGGGAATCGCCTTTAGCTCTGATATGCGACGTGACAGTGGGCTTGAGATTGTCCTCTCGACAGCGACATCGCTTCGGGTCATTCTCTTGTGCCGCTACTTCGCGGTCATTGGCACTCACGTGCTGTTCTGTGGATGTGCGTCTGTCATTGCCGCCATCCTCTTGCACCAGGAGATTTCCAGCTTCCTGCAACTCTGGCTGGTCCCGTTGTTCTTCGTATCGGCACTGACCCTGGTGCTTGTCCCGCTTATGGGAGCGTGGCTCTCGTTTCTGGCAACCGCTTTCTTGGAAGTGATCCAGGGACTGCACCTCGGTCCTGTTGGAGAGATGCAACTGATCAATCATGCACTCCTGTCGCAGATGAATCCTTTTTTGCTTGTCTCTCTGGCAGGTGTGTGTTTGATCCTTGGAGTTTGGTATTCTCCCCAGTACTTGTTAGGTTTGCAAAATATTGATGAAGTATAAGGAGCTTTGCATGTTTTCCACCACAGATCTCTCGCACGCAGGAGCATAGACGATGACATTTGATCGGCTACACTATGAGTTCAAATTGGGATGGGCGACGATCATCCTGACTCCTCTCCTGATCCTGGTGGGTACGGTGTTGATTGCCCTTGGACTCCTGGCTTTTCACCGGCATATCACGCTGGTGTTCCTTGCCGAACTTGAGGTGTTCCTCCCATTAGCAGCAGGGGTGGCCGTTGGGAGTATCACCGCGCAAGAACCCGCTCTCGAATTACAATTGACCATGCCAAGCAAATATGCGACGACGGGCCTGCTGCGCATCCTGCTCATTTTCGTCTGGATTGCCTTGCTTGCGTGGCTCTCGCTCACGTTTTGCCTGGCCTTCAAGGTTGTGGACGTGCCACAATTTACACACACCTGGCCGCCAATGGTACTCTATCTGGTGCTTCAACTCCTTTGGCTGGCCCCCCTGGCATGGTTTGTCACTATGGGCTTCTGCTTTGCACAGTTGACCAGGAGTCGAACAACGAGTGGCGCAATCCTTGGTGCTTTCTGGTTGATCGATATCCTGTCTTCAGGAGTCATCGTAGAAACATCCTGGCTCAAACCGCTTCTCCTGTTCCCATCAACCTTTTTCATTTATCCCTCCATCACAACCACATCATTGACCCTTTACGTGACCTATTGGTATACCACCCGTTGGGAAGTCCTGGCAACGGCAATCGTCTTCTTTCCGCTTGGCTGGCTGTTCTTACGCAACCCGGAGCACTTATTACAAGGAGCAAGTGAAGAATAATGCAACAATCATGGTCTGTTTTCTTAGGGGCATCGCGCTACGAATTCCTCATGCAAATTCGTCGCCGCTCTTTCTGGATCACCTTTGTCTTCCTCGTCGGTCTCTACCTCCTGCTGACATTCAGTCAGACGAACATTCGGGAAGAAGCCATGCATTACCTGACCCAAGCGCCGTTACTCACGGCTCTGGTGAGCCTGACCTATAATGTGAATCTATACTTTCCCATCGGCGTTGGTCTCCTGCTGGCCGATCGTCTTCCCAGAGATCGACGGACCAAAGTGGATGAACTCCTCACGGCGCTGCCAGGGCCTCTGGGTGCACGCTTATTCGGGAAATATATGGGGAGCATGCTTGCGACCCTGCTCCCCATCTTTCTGTTCTATTGTATCAGTGTGGGGATTATTGCCTCCACTCGGCACGATCTGCTGGCCCTTCCCCTAGGTCTTGAAACGTTTCTCGTCATTGTCGTTCCCGGCATCCTGTTTATCAGCGCCTTCTCAATTGCCTGCCCGGCGATCATCAAAATTCCCCTCTACCAGTTCCTCTTTATTGGCTACTGGCTCTGGGGAGCCATTCTCTGGTGGCGTCCTGAACTTCCGACGCTTGGACGAACGCTCATCTCACCAGTCGGAGTGTATATGATCCAGGGTATCTATGGCTTTCAGTTTGCCGGACATGGCGTCAATCTTCCTGCGACTCCCTTGGAAGGCGTGGCAAGCATCCTGGTGCTAATAGGCATTGGCCTTCTGGTGATGGTTGTCCTCGAACGATGTATCAAGTGGAACCAGGCTCGTCAATAAAAATCGAGCAGGCAGAAGCGGAGACTTTCCATCCATACACATTGATCACATTTTCACGAGAAGCAAAAGGAGAAATACACGATGATTATCGCAATACAGCACATGAACAAAGTCTATTACGGCGGCGTTCAGGCCCTCAACAATGTGGATCTGACCATTCCAACTGGCATGTTTGGACTCTTAGGACCCAATGGTGCGGGGAAAACAACCTTGATGCGTATTCTGGCGGGTATTCTGCGTCCAACCAATGGAATCATGCGTGTTGGGGAGTACGATGGAACCACTGAGAAAGGACGCACGGCCATCAAACAGAGATTGGGCTATCTTCCTCAGGATTTAGGCATGTATCCTGACTTGAGCGCACGCGAATTTCTCGACTACATCGGCATCCTCAAAGGGATGAACGAGCGCAAGATTCGCCTCCGACGGATTGATGAGCTGTTAGAGATGGTCGCGCTTAGCCAGGTGGCCACGCGTAAAATCAAGACCTTTTCTGGTGGAATGAAACGCCGTGTGGGCATTGCACAAGCTCTGATCACTGATCCCTCCTTGCTAATCGTCGACGAGCCAACAGCAGGGTTGGACCCAGAAGAGCGTATTCGTTTCCGCAACCTGCTCTCCGACTTGGGAGGGAATCGTACGGTTCTGCTCTCGACCCATATCGTGGAGGATATTGCCCAGACCTGCCGGAATCTTGCCGTGATGCGCAGTGGTCATGTGCTTTTCCAGGGAACCATTGAACAAATGATGCAGGAGACACAGGGGAAAGTCTGGAGCATCACGACCACTGGTCCCAAACCGGAAGGCAACTTTACGATCATTTCAGCTCTCAACACAGGGAATAGCATGCAGTACCGAATTGTAGGCGAATTGTCTTCACCTACCGGAGCCACACCAGTGGAACCCAGTCTCGAAGATGGGTACGTATGGTTAATGCAGAGGCACGCACAGCCACTCCCTCATTGTGATTAGGCTCGTGCTAGGTTTAGTGATACATATAAAGCTTTTTTACCATAATGAATAGCCTTTCTGTAATGGAGATGGAGACGTGGGATACTTAGAGAGGAGAGGTGTTCCGTATGCGACGAGCATTAATTGTTGGGATAGACGAGTACATGAATGCACCACTGCGTGGATGTGTTGCTGATGCGGCCCATGTCGGGTCAAACTCCAGAGCTGCCTCAAGTTCTGTGTCCACCTGGTCAATTTGCTCGCTCAGAGTTTCAAGTAAACTCTCCATGCGAACGCGAACGGAGGAAATGACGGTGGGATTGTGCGTGAGAGCATGGAACTGGTTGGACAGTTGTTGCCGCATCTCCAAGAGACTCTCACGTTCGGCTAAACGCTGAGAAAGTTCCGTGTACACCAGGGGAGGCGGACTCCACACGGTTGGTTGAAGCGAGGAAGCAAGATGTGCAAGCGTTTGAGCATCAATCGCATCGGTCTTGGCCCGTTTGAGCAATGCCTTCGCAAAATGATGGGCTTGTGCGGGATTGATGACACTCACCGCAAATCCTGCGTGCGTCAAGTGAGTCGCCAGAGTGATCCAGTAGGAACCAGTTGCCTCCATGACCAGCAGTGTGCTTGCAGCAGGGTGGCCTGTTGAGAGCAATCGCTGGTGCAGGGTACTGAAGCCTTGCAGAGACTGGTCAATGGTGAGAGCACGCGTAACCTTGGTACCGGATGAAATCCAGGCAACAGAAGCCGTCGTCGCAGCGATATCAATCCCAACGAAGAGAGAGTATGTCACTCCAGAGGTGGGGGAAGTCATGAATACAGCTCCTTTTCTCAGTAACATGAATGAGACACTTCAGCCGGATTGCAAGGCAAGGTCTTGCTTGAACTCGTGATACGTGGTCACGGCCACTCGATACGGTTCAAACTTGGACCAGCCCGAGATGATGGGGAACCTTCTTACGTTCGCGGTCGAACCGCTGCTGTCACCTCGTTCTCACCAACATCTGTGAACCGGATGCTCTGATTATACGAGCTGTCACCAGCAGCAAAGTAGCGGGCAATACGTGCATCGTTGGAACAGGCCAAGAAGTTCCGACTTTTCTTTGGAAACGGAACTCTACCCATTTTGCCTATGTCTTCATGTTTCTGTTGTGCTGTACTTCTTTCCCCAATATACTCATCCGTGAGCTTGAAGTTCCGACTCTGTCCATTCAAGGCCACATTCAGACACGAATACTGGTCGGTTGATGTCAGGTACATTGAAGAGCATAACTTAGGCTTTTCAGAGCCAATCTATTTGGGATCACCATATCAATCTGGGAAAAACATACGCTAAGGACGTTTCTCCCAGATTGATATGGTGATCCCATTAGAATATGTCAAAGTGTCGAGAAAGAGCAGAGATGGTGTGAACTCCTTCCCTCGGATACTACCCTCTTTTCACACTCGCTTTTTATATGCTCTCATCGCAAAAAGGTAGGCCACAACCAGAATGCCAACGCACCATACAAGAGCAACCCATATATCATGAGACACTGGCTGTCCAGATAGTAACGCACGAATAGTATTCACAATTGCTGTCACGGGCTGGTTTTCGGCAAACACCCTGACGACCAGTGGCATCGACCTGGTGGGTACAAACGCCGAGCTAATAAAGGGCAAGAAGATAATCGGATACGCAAATGCGCTTGCGCCGTCTATCGATTTTGCGGTCAGTCCAGCAATGACCGCTACCCAGGTTAAAGCCAGCGTAAACAACGCGAGGATGCCAAAGACGGCAAGCCATGACAGGATGCCCGCCGACGAACGAAAGCCCATAAGCAATGCGACGAGCATGATGACCACTACCGAAATCGCGTTGGAGACCAGCGAGGTCAGAACGTGTCCCCACAGTATGGTGGAAGGGGCAATCGGCATAGAGCGAAATCGCTCAATTATGCCCCGTTGTACATCGGTAAACAAACGGTAAGACGTATAGGATATCCCGCTCGCAATTGCAATCAGTAAGATCCCAGGTAGTACGTAGTTGACATAATTCGCTGTCCCGGTTTGAATGGCACCTCCGAACACATACACGAACAGCAACATCATCGCAATAGGCGTGATCGTGACCGTGATGATGGTGTCCATACTGCGGAAGATATGGCGTAGGGAACGACCAAGCATCACGCTCAAATCGCCGAAAAAGTGTTTCTGTATCGGTCCCATTTTCTGGGAACCAGGGACCTGAGTCGTTACTTCCATTTACTGTGCCTCCTTTTTGCCAATGATGGCAAGGAAGATCTCCTCCAGGGTCGGTTGTTTTTCCACATACTCCACCGAAGCCGCTGGAAACAGCTTCTTGAGCTCCATGAGTGTGCCGCTGGCGATAATCGTGCCCTTATGGAGAATGGCAATGCGATCAGCCAGTTGTTCAGCCTCGTCCAGGTACTGTGTGGTCAAGAAGACGGTGATGCCACCATTAGCAAGCTCCTTCACCATTTTCCACACCTCGATGCGCCCCTCGGGGTCAAGTCCGGTGGTTGGCTCGTCAAGGAAAAGGATCGGCGGTGTTCCTACAAGGCTCATGGCGAGGTCAAGCCTGCGGCGCATCCCGCCTGAATACGTAGACACCCTGCGGTTGGCGGCATCTATTAAACCGAAGCGTGTCAGCAACTCGCCCGCAACTTGGCTCGGATGTTTGAGGTGTCGGAGCTTGGCGATCATGACCAGATTTTCTTGCCCGGTCAACATCTCATCCACGGCAGCAAATTGCCCGGTAAGACTGAGTGATTGCCGCACTTGGGCTGGCTTTGACGCCACATCAAATCCATTGACAATAGCTGTTCCTCTATCCTGTTTGAGCAGCGTGGTGAGGATTTTGATAAGTGTTGTCTTGCCCGCTCCGTTGGAGCCGAGTAGGGCGAAAATACTGCCCTGCTCTACAGTGAAGTTCACGCCTTGTAAGACAGCGAGCTTCTGGTACGATTTTTGTAGATCTACTACCTGAATGGAAATGCTTTGCATAATCCCCTCCTTATGAGAGAACAGTTACCTTCGATACATCAGCCCCCATGCTTTTGAGTGTGGCATACGTTAACTTATCCATCAGCGCGCTGTCAAAGAAAATGGATTTCATGGCACGGTTAGACCCGATAGACGCCCAGTGGAAAGACACCTGTTTGAGTGTCGTGCCCTGAAACGAAGCATCCTTCAGTGTCGTCTGGTCAAACGTGACGCCGATAAAGGTTTGCCCATCAAGTCGCAGTCCGCGCAGGTCGGAATATTTGAAGTCCACGCCGAGAAAGAGACAGCTTTCAAAGGTTGTTTTTCTCAGGTCGGTGCTCGTCAATTTGACATCAGTCAGCTTGACGCCGATGAATTGTGCTCCGACCAGCCCCGACGCGCTGAAGTTGGTGCGCACAAGGATTGATTCACGGAAGGTCGCATTCGCAAGGTCAAGGGCGGAGAAGTTGCAATCGGTCAGATTTGCGCCATCAAAATTGGCTTCACGGACGTCGCTACCCCAAAACGAGCTGCCAGTTACGTCAGCACCCCTAAAGTTAGAGCCGCGCAACGCACTTCCTTTAAAATTTCCTTGACGCGCGATAACGCCAGCAAAGTCGCTCTGCGACAAATTGCTCGCACTAAAGTTTGTTACCACCTGCCGCTCCAGCAAGTGAGAGAGGTTGGCGACCTCCTGGACGGTTTGCTCAATGTCTCCGATACTCTCAATGGTCATGTTCAAGGCTGTTTCATCATCCTTGCCCTCAGCTTTGAGTTCACGAAACCGCTCCTGCAAATCGGAGAGCAGATCGGCTTTTAATTCGGTAACGCTTTTTACCCCATCGTATGGAGCAAAAACGCTGTTGACATAGTTGGTCAATGGCTCATGCATATCAACACACTTCCTTTACAAAAGGTTATCCAGTACGCGCTTCGCGTACTCCCAGTTGCTTTTGTTGCGATCATACGTTGCTTTCCCTTTTTCGGTAACCCTGAAATATTTCCTCCTTCCGCCCTGAGATTCATCGCCCCAATACCATTCGATATCGCCATCGACCTCAAGCCGCCGGACGCTGGAGTACATCGTGGCTTCCTTTAATTCATATTCACCTCCCGAACGGTCAGCAATCAGCTTGACAATCTCGTAGCCGTAGCGGTCAGCTTCGGATAGGAGCCGTAAAATCATCGTATCGGTATGACCGCGTAACAGGTCGGAGGTCAGTTTGTTTTCACTCATAGCATCACCTCGTATTAGGAGTATAGGTCATAGTACTGTGATTGTCAATATACTATTTTCAATATAATACTTTGTTTGATGAACTAGGTCTCTGTTCCTTCTTTGACATTCTTGGTGTACATGACAAGCTTCCATGTCGTCGTTGTGTCAATCCTAGGATTAACACTCGACCTTCTTCCGCTATAAAAGCATGAGTTTATGCGCGAGGACCGCCGAACACGGGAGTTTTAGCTGCATGGGTAGTTCGTCGATGTGTTTCTAATGGGTTTGCAACTGGACCCTGCTTGACTTGCCTTCCTGCACTAAACGCGATCAACTTACACAATCGTGATGGATGCAGCCAAATGTAGAGCGGTTTTTCAACGGCTGATAGTATTGCTGCTCATTCTTCTCGCTTACTACCACAAGCTTCTTGCTCCATAGGCTGATAGGTAAGTAATCTCTCCTATAAGGCTTGTGTTTCTCCCGCTTCCTTTGCTATGATAACAAGCAAGGAATTCACCTGCTGACCGATTTTTTCTAGGATTGGGGTTAACCAATGGAGTGAACCCAAATAAGCGGTTCATGCACACTTTCGATGATAAATTTGTGGTATACTGAGGAGAGAACATTGTCGCTTATCCCTCTTCTGGTTTTCGCTTAGCCCATGATTCACCCAACCCTTTTACTCGGTCTCCCTGCCCATATGCGCTCAGAACAGATCGAAATTACACCACAAACGCTCATACTGTCCCTTGTAGTAGAAACATCCGAAGCCGCTTGCCCACTCTGCCAGCACGTTTCCCATCGTGTTCACAGTCATTACACTCGCACACTTCAGGATCTGCCTTGTGCAGGAAAAACTCTGCGGCTTCGCTTCTTGTGCTGGTCCGCCGCTTCTTTTGTGAGAACGAAACGTGTGTTCGCAAGATTTTCGCTGAGCGACTTCCCGATTTGACTCGTGTGTATGCCCGGCGCACCACCCGAAGTACCCAGACCCTTGCCGAACTTGGTTTTGCGTTGGGAGGCAAAGCTGCTGCTGCTCTTAGCACGCACCTTGGCTTGGAAAGTTCCCGCATGACTATTCTGAGAATCCTGCGCAAAACGCCTCTCCCTTTCGTACAGACCCCGAAAATGCTCGGTGTGGATGATTTTGCATTCCGCCGTGGGAAAACATATGGCACCATTCTGCTTCATTGAGAGGATGGAATACCTGTAGATCCGCTTCCAGATCGTCAAGCCACTACCCTGGAAACGTGGCTCAAAAGTCATCCAGGAGTGCAACTCATCAGCCGTGATCGTGCTGGAGAGTTTGCCCATGGAGCCTAGCAAGATGCTCCTGAAGCGGTGCAAGTGGCTGATCACTTTCATGTCTTGCATAATCTCACGGAAGTCGCCGAGAAAGTTCTTGGAAAGCACCGCCAGGCGTTAAAAGCCATTCACGTGGTGACGAATCCAACCACTTCCGCATCTCCCTTGTTGAGACATCTGCGTCCAGACCGTGAGCGACGGAAGCAGCAAACAAGAGTGACTCCTCTTGAGCGGTATGAGGCAGTCCAAAGTTTGGTGAAACAAGGACTTTCCTATCACGAGATTTCACGCCGCCTGCATCTCCATCGCGAGTCGGTCATTCGGTATGCGAAGGCAAAAACCTTTCCTGAACGGACTGAACGTCCAGCCTCCCCTGGCATTCTAACGCCCTACGAAAGCTATCTACGAACTCGTTGGAAAGAAGGCGAGCACAACGCAGTCGGCTTGTTTCGAGAAGTGACGGCTCGCGGATATACTGGCTCGCGTATGACGATTGAACGTTTTTTGCTGGGTCTACGCCGTATGGAGAAACAGGGGATCAACGTCAGCACGACCGCCACCTCCATCCAGGTAACGCCACGCCGGGCTGTAGGGTTGGTGCTTCATCGCTCTCACGATCTCACCAAAGAAGAAAGCTTGGCACTCAGCCAAATTTGCCAACTTCATCCCCAGGTGGCGCATCTCAATGCATTGTTCCAGCAATTTGCTCAGATGCTGCGAGATCGTCGAGGGGAAGAACTCGATCAGTGGCTTTCCTCTGCTTTTCATTCTGATATTCCTGAACTACGAGCTTTTGTGAAGAAATTGCGTCAGGATCAACAGGCGGTACAAGTCGGTTTCATCCTTACATGGAAGAACGGAATGGTCGAGGGACATGTGAATCGCTTGAAATTTCTCAAACGAAGCATGTATGGACGGGCGAATTTTGATCTGCTTCGGCTACGGGTTTTGCATCGTCGAAAGTGTGCATGAACCGGTCAAATGGGTTCACTCCACTGTCGGACGCTTCTCTATCCTCTCTTTTCGGTGTTCATCCTCTTTTATAGTAGCCCATTTGCGGACGAACGACACACTTTTGCTCCTGCTGCCATGATGCCAGGTTTCCACTGTGAAGTAAGGTGAGATGCTAGGTAACGTGCAAGCTGAGGAGCAGTGCATTTTTGAGTATATCCTTCTATACTCGGAGTAGGAGAGATGGATGACCAACTATGTCCACCAGCATCGCGCATTCCTGCCGATTTCTCCAAAGAAGCAAAAGGGTTTCACAATAGAGAGTTAGGCGTCAAATGATCTCCCAGTCGATGCTGAAAGGACTTCCCTATGAACACAAAAGTAGAGCTTTGCCAGGCGCATCAGGAATTGAGTGATCTGGCATTGATGGAGCAGGCGTATATAGGCGATCAGGAGGCGTTCGCGCAACTCGTGCATCGCTACCAGCCTCTACTTTCTCGTTATGTCTGGGCACGACTGGGCAACGAAACAGCTTCGGATGTTGTACAATTTGTCTGGCTTCAATTGTATCTCACCCTCCCCAAGCTCATACACAATCAGGGTTTGGGCTGTCAAGAGGCGTCGATTAGGCCGTGGCTCTTCCGCATCGCGTCCAACCGTTGTATTGACGAGCACCGCAAAGACACACGCCATCCCTGGGTCCTGTTCTCGGACCTAGAGCAGGGAGATGAGGATGAATATGCCTCAGCGTTGGACACATGGCTGGATACAACGCCGCTCCCCGAAGAGATCGCTGAACACCAGGACGACAACGAACATCTCAGGACCGCGATCCAATCTCTCCCACTAAAGTTCCGTCACGTCGTAGAGTTACGCTACACGCAGGAGTTGACCTTTGGAGAGATCGGACGAAAACTCAGTATTCCGCCGACAACAGCCCAAACCTATTTTTATCGAGCTTGCAAGAAACTTCGTTATACTCTTGCATCACAGGTGAAAGAGGTAGTAGCATAATTACTTGCATTCATCAAATATACCAAGGAAGGTCATGATTTCGCGCGTCTGACATCATCCTCATGTTGCCGATAAGAGCACACCTTTACCCGCCCACGCTCGTGTCCTCGAATGCACCCAAGGCGTGTAATGACGCCTTTTGTGCCGCGGAAAGACCCCTGACGCCCGTAATGTTGAGCCGCTCATAGGGTCGGTCTCTCCTCCATGTGACAAGGTGTTGATGGCTGTGCAGGTCCCACAACTGTATCACCCCATCTTCTCCCGAACTGGCCACTGTCCCTCCATCAGGACTCACTCGGATCGAGTGGATCCATCCATCATGGGCTGGCACCCCAACGGGGGTCGTCTCCCGCTCAATATCCCACCAGTACAATTGACCGTCGGTTCCCCCACTCACCAGCAACGCTCCATCAAGGCTCCAGTCAAGAGAGAAGACCGGACTCGTGTGTGCTTGTAGGGTCCGTATACGCGTTCCGCTGCTTACGTCCCACACCAGCAGCTCTCCCTTCCTGCCGCTGCCGCCGCAACTGGCCAATTGACTTCCATCCGGACTCCACGCGATGTCATACACAGGTCCCTCATGTCCATCCAGCCGTAACAGCACTTCGCCACGCTCGGCGTGCCAGACGAGTATGTGATGATCCTCACTGCAACTGGCAAGGAGAGTTCCGTTGGGGTGCCATGCCACACGCGTGACCGTCCCTGTGTGCGCGGTTCCGGTCCAGCGGCTCACACCTTCCCGCACATCCCACACGCGGATGGTTTGATCGCTACTGCTACTAGCAAGCAGGTTTCCATCTTGATGCCAGGCAATGCCATTGACCAGATTCGTATGTCCTCGCAAGATGCGTAAGCACGCTCCTGTTCTTACATCCCACAGGCGCACTGTCTGATCATCACTACTGCTGGCAAGCATGCCTCCGCCACGGTTCCATGCGACATCGTTGATACATTGGGTATGACCGCGCAGCGTCTGAACCGGTGTTTGTTCACGGAGATTCCATAGATTGAGGACCGCATCGCTGCCCCCATCTACCAGGGAGTGCCCATCGGGTCTCCAGGCAACCGCTAACAGCGAAACGGCGTACCCCTGCAGAATATGCACACACTTTCCGCTCTCACTCTCCCACACGCGCAGCGTCTGATCATGGCTGCCGCTGAGCAGGTTCTTTCCATCAGGTGTGAAGGCAAGCGAGAGCAGCAAATCGGTATGTCCCCACAGAACAGCTTGACACTGTCCACTCTCCCAGTCCCACAGGCGGATGGTGGTATCGTAACCACAACTGGCAATCATCCTTCCACTAGGACTCCAGGCGACCGCGGACACGGCTCCCGTATGACCGATGAATGTTCCGGTGCAGGTACCGGTCTTGACCTCCCAAAGCCGGACCGTCGCATCGAAACTGCTACTGGCGAGCGTGTTGCCGGTAGCAGAGAAAGCGAGACCTGTTACATAGCCGAGATGACCGCGCAGTTCTCGCAGAAGTGTGCCTTGTTCAGCATCCCAGAGCCGGATCGTCTGGTCAAAACCAGCGGTTGCGAGGACACGCCCATCAGGGCTCCAGGCGAGTGTCAAGACTGGCCCGCTGTATGCCCGCAGGATACGCAGCCACGCCCCATCGCGCGCATCCCAGATGCGCACCGTCCCATCATAGCTACTACTCGCTAAAAGCCGACCATCGGGTCGATAGACGATCAATGTCACCGCCATATCATGTCCGTGTAGCACTCCAATTGCCGCGCCACTCGCTGGATCCCATAGCTCGACCCTCCCGTTCCAGCTTGCGGTAACAAGGGTTCGCCCATCGGGGCTGAAGGCGATGCTGCCAATACGATCCGTCTGCGCCCGCAAGGTTACGTGCGCAACTCGTCCTTCCTCACGCCACACGCGAACCTCTCCACTGTTGCTACCCGCTGCCCAGAAATGTCCGTCACGGCTCACAGCGATGGAAAGGAGAGCATTAAAGGGAGAGGTCCATGCCGTCTCGTGGAGATGGGATCTCGCAAGTGTTGTATCTTGCATTTGCACCCCTTGCAGGTACGCCCCACGAATAGAGAGACCAGAAAGATCCAGCCTCCGGAGATCGCCACGCAGCTCACGCAACAGGGCCAGCAAGTTCACGGGTCCATAGCCCTGCATATCATCTGCCCACGAGCGCACCTGTTCCAGTAGCGCGAGCAGCCGCTGCTCCACACCAACTTGCTCCGAGTACACGCTGCGTACCTGCCCGAGCAGAGGTGCTACAATCAGCCGCTCCTGGGCCTGTCGCACATATTCACGGGCTCCCGCCAGTTCCAGACCATACTCGATGAGGTGGGCGAGCCTGCCATACTTAATCTCGTTACTCGCCTCTTTGATGAGCCGGGCCGTCGCATACTCTAACACCACCGACTGCACCGTGAAGCTTCCCGCCCGCTGCCCTCGTTCGATCAAGCAGCGGCGATACAGCCCGTCAAGAGCTTCCAGCATCTGCATAGGAGGCCATGGTGTGCGAAGAACTGCCAGGAGTTCCTCCTGGCTCACGGGTTCGCGCATGATGGCGAGCCAGGAGAACACACTTTGCTCAAGTGCCGAGAGACGGGCGAATTGCTCGTCCAGCAGTTCCCGCACGCCGCCAAAGACCACCTCGCCCTGTTTCAGGAACAGATCGATCTCGCCCCCGAAGAGCTCCACAATGGTCGGTGCTACGATCTTTAAGGCCAGCGGATTGCCCCGGTACACCTCGACCAGGCGTTCCCGATCGTGTGGGGAACCGGACACCTCTTTCTCCTCCAGTAACTGAACGCCCGCGCGGCTGTCCAGCCCCGCCAGACGCACAGTACGCACCGGTGAGCGGTGACCTTCCAGCGGCACCAGTTCCGCCGGTTTCTCCCGTGAGGTCAGTAGTAGACAACTCTGATGCACGGTCTCGCCAGCCTGTCGTAGCAGCCGGGCATATCCTTCAGCGTCTGCAAGCATGCGACCCGTGCCTGTCCCTTCCTCCAGGAGCATCTCCACATTGTCCAGCACCAGGAGCACACGCCGAGCGCGGAACTGCTCCATCAGCAAATGCAGGCGGTCTTCGAGGGAATCCGGTAGGTCCTGCAGCGGTTGCGAGGCCAGCACCTGCAGGCACGTATCGAGCAGCACGGAACATGCTGGGACATCGCGCAGAGAGCGCCAGATTACTACCTCGAATTGTGCCGCCACCAGGCGCATCAAGGTAACCGCCAGTGCCGACTTGCCGATGCCGCCCATGCCCAGCACACTCACCACACGGCAGTGCTGCTCTCCCACCCAGAGCGAGAGCAGGGCCAGTTCTTCCTCACGTCCATAGAAGGTGGGCACATCCAGCGCGTCGCCCCAGTCTACCCGTGGCCCACTCCCAGCAGAAGAATTGCTGAACATGTCAGGCTCACGCATCTGTTCGATGGCCGCTACTAGCCGCGGGAGAGCCTGCTGGCTGAGCAGTGCTTGCAGCCACGACTCATCCAGTAGCACCTTTTGGTGCGCCATACGCCAGAGCGTACGGATCTCCTCGGCCTTGTTGCCCTCCGTAAAGATGTGCTGCTGGAGAGCCAGGGCAATATATGCTTTGAGACGGTCGGCTTTAGGATAGCTCTGGCCGGACTCCCACTCCCCCACGGCGTGCCGAGAGACACCAAGCTGCTCGGCCAGTCCTGCTTGCGTCAGGTTGAGAGTGGTGCGAAGCCTGAGCATCAGCTGACCAAAGGCATAGTCTCGCTCTTTATACGAAGTTTTTTTCACGAGTCGTTTCCTTCCAGACGACCCACCCGAACACAACGATGCATGGGAATGGCAGGTGAAATGGCAGCCGATGGGTGCTGAGAAAATCAGCCATCGCCTCTATACTAGTCTCTATCGGGCGTGCGTCCTCTTCTGATGAACTCCTGTCGAAGGAAGATGGACGCGCCGATCAGGCGACTCCATTTTCCTTCTTTTCGCTGTTCGTCCTCTTTCAGTGCTACAATACTCTTCTGTATTGTAGCAGATGTGCGGGCAATCAGTGAGTCTTTGGCTCCTAGTCGAGAGCTTCCCAACTCTTACCACATAATGGAAGGTGAGATGGTAGGTAAGGTGCGACCTGATGGCCAGTGCATTCTTGTACGCCTCCTTCTATACTTTGTATGAAGCTTCTCTATGCGTTTCAAATGCAAATTTTGAGACGTCTAGACAAAAGCTGTTACTACGAAGAAGAATGTTGTCCTTATACTACAGTATGCATGACAGGAGAGATGAATGCAATGATGTGCTTGGTACAAGAGCATAAAAAACATGTGCTCCTGTTGTTTCTCGCATCAAGACCAGCTTCTCTCGAGAGGAAGGAGAATGTATCCCATGGGTAGCATTACGACTCAAGACGGTACCAGCATCTACTACAAGGACTGGGGGAGTGGACAACCCGTCGTCTTCAGCCACGGCTGGCCGCTCAACGCCGATGCCTGGGACGACCAGATGCTCTTCGTCGCCTCTCATGGCTATCGCGCCATAGCGTATGACCGTCGCGGACATGGACGATCCAGCCAGCCCTGGGACGGCAATGATATGGACACATTTGCTAACGATCTGGCTGCGCTCATTGAGCAACTGGACCTGCATGACGCGGTATTGGTTGGTCATTCCGCTGGCGGAGGAGACGTGGCTCGCTACATCGGTCACCACGGCACTGCGAGGCTCGCGAAGGTCGTCCTGGTGGACGCAATCCCACCACTTCTGCTCAAGACCGAGGCCAATCCAGGTGGTACACCCATAGAGGCGTTTGACGGTCAGCGCCAAGCACTCCTTGCGGACCGTTCGCAGTTCTATAAGGACATCAGTGCTCCTTTCTATGGGGCCAACAAACCGGGTTCCACGGTGTCACAAGGCGTTCTGGATACCTTCTGGCTCTGGTCGATGCAAGCAGGGATCAAAGGGGCCTTTGACGGCATCAAGGCTTTCTCCGAAACCGATTTCACCGAAGACCTCAAGCGGTTCGACATTCCCACCCTGATCATCCACGGAGGCGACGATCAGTTTGTTCCCGTCAATGACACGGCTGTGCTCACCTCGAAGATGGTCAAGGGGGCAATCCTGAAAATCTATCCGGGAGCCCCTCACGGCCTGCCCACAACGCATAAGGACCAGTTCAACGAAGACCTGCTCTCCTTCCTCAAGTCCTCGTTGTGGTGAGGTACACCGTAGGATACTTGGACCTGAGCAATCGTGATGAACCTGCAGACCCGTGGGAGTATCGCTCTAACTTGTTTTCTATGAAGAACAGTTTCTTGTTTGAAGGAGGCGAGGCAACGCCACGACGCTGCATCTGATGGGCACTCACCTGCACTCGAAAGATAGCGCGTCAACTGTCTTTCTCGCCTCACGCTACTCTACTGAACGTGTATGCATGCAAGCAATGAGGAGGTTAAATCATGTCGTCCAATCCCATGAAGAACTCACAGCAGGTCGATGAGCTGGCAACGAAACTCAAGCGTACCGAACTGCAACACTGCGCATCCTCAATTCCTGGACGAGAAATTGTGCAGGTACTTACCGAAATCCCCGCTGGCGTCGAGTCGGGCTGGCATATGCATCCAGGCGAGGAGGTCGGCTACATTCTTGCTGGAACGGTGAAAATGATGATTCAGGGGCAGCCTACCCTTACACTACCTGCCGGAAGCCCCTTTCTTATTCCGCCTCGCACGCCTCATAACGCGCTCGATGTTGGTCCCGAAACCGGGATGATGCTCTCCACCTACATTGTGGAAGTGGATCAGCCCCTGGCAACCTTCACCAAATGAAAGAGGTCCCTTTCACCAGTGACGCTAGGCAGTCGTATGACGCACACTTCGTTCCGCGTAACTCTTTGATGCCTCGTGGATGACGACGATGAACGCACATATGACTGGGGAAAGGTGGACGGGATTGAGCAACTAAATTGGTCGTCGAGCTGAGCGGTCGGTAGGCGTTATTGCTTCGTTTCGTGACTAGGCATGGCTCGACGTTCCAGGAAAAGAGATCAGGAGGACCCGATGAGATTTGAAAACCTAAGCGGTGCGAGAAAAGGCTCTCTCCCACGACTCGAACCTTTGCGCTCTGTCGATACAGATATGCTCAAGGTCGCGTACTTTGACGCCGGTCCAAGTGATGGCAAGGTGGTGCTTCTCCTGCATGGATTTCCCTACGATATCCATAGCTACATCGATGTAATCCCCCAGCTTATCGAAGCGGGCTACCGTGTCATTGTCCCCTACCTTCGCGGGCATGGGGGCACCCGCTTTCTCGAGGGCACCACCCCACGATCAGGACAGCAAGCGGCTCTTGGCAGCGATGTGATTGCTCTCCTGAATGCGCTGAGCATCTCACGCGCTATCTTTGCTGGCTATGACTGGGGTGGGCGTGCGGCCTGCGTGGCTGCCGCGCTGTGGCCAGAACGGTGTACAGGTATCGTCTCCGTGAATAGCTACCTCATCCAGGATATTAGCAAGGCAATGATGCCGATCCAACCCGATCTCGAGGCAGGCTTCTGGTACTTCTATTACTTTCTGACTGAGCGTGGCCGTGCTGGTCTGACTGCCAACAGGCGTGATATCGCGAAGATAATCTGGATGCGAAACTCTCCCGACTGGCACTTCGATGACGCGACGCTAGAACGTGCTGCCGCGGCCTTCGACAATCCCGATTACGTCGAGGTCGTGCTGCACTCCTACCGTCATCGCCTCGGATACGCACTTGGCTCCCCTCTCTATGATCAGGTTGAGAAGAAGCTGGCTGAGCAGCCAGCCATTACTGTCCCAGCTGTCACCCTGGACGGTCTTGCAGATGGGAACTTCCCAGCCACCGATGGTAGCGCATCTGCGCGTCACTTCACTGGACCCCGCATGCATCATCAAGTACAGGGCGCAGGCCACAACCTTCCCCAGGAGGCACCATCAGCCTTCACCAGTGCGGTCCTGGAACTGGCACATCTTTGATCATCCGCTGCCGGAGGGTGAGGCTCCTGACTCGGTAAGCGAGGACGAGACGCATGAGATAACGCTTTCCTTATCATGGTGAGAGTGACTTTGCTAGGCAAAAGAAAAGAGGAACAATGAGATGGCCGACAGTACTGTAGCTGTTCTCGTCTTCGAGGATGAGAAGGCTGCCCAACGTCTCTTTGATACGCTTGAGGAGATGCTGAAAACGGCATCATTCCCAATCGATGATGCCGCTGTGGTTGTCTACAAGCAGACTGGCGAGGTGATTGTCACGCAATGGGCTCATCCGCTCAGTGAGAACGGGTTTACCCCTCAACTCTGGGAGTTTCTGATGCAGACAATGCTCTCGGGTTGGGGGCATCACATTGATGACTGGTATATTAAGAAGTTCAAGCAGGTCTTCCAACCCGGTACTTCGGCCTTCTTCAGTTTGATAGAGCCAGATGTCAGTCATGATGTACTACTCGACTCAGACAGTTCCGTGGTGCCCTTATCTATACTGGCCTCACAGAAGAACAGAAAGTCCTATTAAAAGTTGCAGCCTCCTCTAAGAGCTGAGCAGCGAAAAGAAGATGTCGTGTTGCAAGAATCTCATGATGGTTCATATGAGCTTCTTGTACAAAAACTTCATGAGTAAGTTTGTTCTCAAATTTGGGCGTGACGACATGCTTCAACATCTTGACCTATCTCTATCTGAATGGAACCACATTTTTCACTCTAGGACTGGGCGATATCACTCCGAACTCTGAACTAGCACGCGTGTTCTTACTAATAGAGGTTGCATCTGGCTTCGGTTTTCTCGCTCTGGTCATCAGTTATGCTCCGGTCCTCTACCAAGCCTTTTCACGATGGAAACAGAGAATTTCGTTACTCGATGCGCGAGATGGTTCCCTTGCAACAGCAACTGAATTTTTGTGCGGAAATTGCTCAGGTCAACATTTCGATGAATTGCGTACACTGCTACACGAGTGGGAGGTCTGGTGTGCTGATATTCTGGAGAGTCATCTCTCGTATCCGGTTCTGGGCTACTATCGCTCGCAACATACTCAGCAATTCTGGGTTGAAGCCCTTACCGTCATCCTAGATACGTGTGCGCTTATTCTGACAGGTATCGAGGATATCCCTGTCGAACCCGCCCGGTTTGCCTTCGCACTATCTCGCCATACCGTCGTTGACCTTGCACAAGTTTTTTGGTTTAACGTTCATATCAGGGGTGGATCGTCTGCCCACCAGCGAATTTGTCCGTGTGCAAGAAGTGCATACAGCATCCGGCATCTTCTTGGAAGAGGGAATGGACGCTGAGCGGACATTGGCCGACCGGCGTGCGACTTACGAGCCTTTTGTGACTGCCCTGGCAACGTATACGCACGTTTCTCTGCCTTCTTGGGTAGCCGACAAAGATGCACTCGACGATTGGCAGTCCAGTGCCTGGGATGAGAGGATGCCAGCGCCTATAGAACACTTCTGAAAGTCATGCACAGGGTCCGAGATGAGCTTTGGCATAACCAAGGGGAGCCATTGCGCTCGTTATCGAAACCTATGCATGGTCGTTGCAGAGAACGTTCCGTAGAAAAGAGAGACACGAAGATGGTGCCCTCTCTAAAAGATCACGGCCTCATAAAGTTGCAATGTTCTACACAAGAGAGAGATGAGAAACATGAACAATTCAGGAAAGTTTGGAACTCCACCCTCGGTCGAGGGAATTGTGAGCAAACCGAGTCCATTTTCTGTGGAGGAAACCCTAGAACACCTGAAGGCTACCATACACAAACGGAACTTGAGCCTCTTTGCCCAAATCGATCACAGTGAGGAAGCGAAACGAGTCGGCCTTACGATGCAAGAGGCCCATGTGCTCATCTTTGGCAGCCCAAAAGCTGGTACGCCACTGATGATTGCTTCCCCGCTCCTCGCACTCGATCTGCCCCTCAAAGTGCTCGTCTGGCAGAGCGAAGACACTTTGGTCTGGGTGAGTTTTACCAGCGTCGCCTATCTTCAAGCTCGCTACGCTCTTCCACAAGAACTGATTGGCAACATTAGCGGTATTAACGCCTTGATTGAACAAGTCCTCCAAGAATAACGCTTTGAGAAATACTTGTCACACTGTTAGGAGTTATTGACCGAAATCCTGGTATTGCTCCAATACGAAGTTTTCATCACAGACTCTCTCCTTCTCTGCATGACGCAATGAAGGACGGTCATGGAAGGGAATGGAAGGTGAGATGTACTTCTTCAACAAAGGAAGGTGAGAAAGTGGAAGGTGAGATGGAAGGTCATGAGCGGTGCTTTCTTCCACGCAAGCTTTTATACTCGTAATGGATGAAACAAATTGCTTGAGGGCGTGCTGGTGAGAGTGTACATGAGAAATACAGTACCAGTACCTTTGAGCAATTGTAGTTGTTGCTCTTGAAAGGAGATAACATAGTATGAGTACATTCACGACAAAAGATGGAGCCAGTCACTATTACAAGGACTGGGGAGTTGGTCAGCCTGTCGTGTTCAGTCACGGCTGGCCGCTCAACGCCGATGCCTGGGATGAGCAAATGTTCTATATCGCCTCTCATGGGTATCGCGTCATTGCCCATGATCGGCGCGGACATGGGCGCTCAGACCAAACATGGGATGGCAATGACATGAATACCTACGCGGACGATCTTGCCGCGCTTCTCGAAATGCTCGATCTGCACGATGTAGTCCTGGTTGGTCATTCCACAGGCGGCGGCGAAGTGACGCGCTATATCGGTCGCCACGGCACTTCGCGCATCGCAAAGGCTGTGCTCGTCGATGCGATTCCCCCACTGATGCTCAAGACGGAAGCAAATCCTGCTGGTCAACCTCTCGAAGCATTCGACCAGATTCGCGACGGAGTCTTGACAGATCGTTCGCAGTATTATAAGGATCTCAGTGCTCCTTTCTATGGAGCAAATCGGCCAAGCTCCACGGTGTCACAAGGTATTCGGGACATGTTCTGGCTGTGGTCGATGCAGGTCGGGATCAAAGGAGCCTACGACTGCATCAAGGTCTTCTCTGAGACCGACCTCACCGAAGACCTCAAGCGGTTCGACATTCCTACTCTGATTATCCACGGGGACGACGATCAGATCGTGCCGATTGCCGATTCGGCCCTGCTCTCCTCCAAGATAGTCAAGGGGGCAACCCTGAAAATCTATCCAGGAGCGCCTCATGGCTTGACCGCGACACACAAGGACCAACTCAACGAAGACCTGTTGTCTTTTCTTAAATCGTAGACCTCGCTGCATAGAGGAGCGTTTTGTAGGAGACTGCAATTGCGTCTCCTACAACATCTTCGAGGAGATTTTCATGTTGAAACACAATGGGAGTACGACTCGCCGCAACTTCTTCAAATTTCTGGGTGCAGGAACAGCTGCCACAGCATTTTTGGGTCAAAATATGCTTTCTGCTCATGCCACAAGCACACAACAGGTGACCCAAAGCAATTCCTCGGGAGCAGGCATCAATGTTTTGCTCGCGCATGGAGCCTACGCCGATGCTTCTAGCTGGAGCAAAGTGATCATGCTGCTGCAGGCCAAAGGGTATACTGTGCTTGCCCCTGAGATGCCGTTATCATCTTTACAGGATGATATTGATGTAGTGCGGCAGGCGTTTACGTCTCTCTCCGGCCCAACAATCCTGGTTGGTCATTCCTACGCCGGGGCCGTCATCACCAATGTTGGAGTTGGTGCTCCCAACCTGCTCGGTCTCGTCTACACGACAGCATTTGCCCCAGAGGCAGGGGAAAGCATCGCTGATATCAATGCAAGGTTCTCAGCCCCTCCGGGGGCCCGCCATATTGTTCCTTCCTATCGCAAGGGATACATCTGGGTTGATCCGGTCGCCTTTCCCAACAACTTCATACAGGACGTGGACAAAGACGAGGCTCGTGCTCTGGCGGTGGTTCAGAAGCCTGCTACTCCAGCAGTCTTCAGTGCTCCATCAGGTCCTCCAGCCTGGAAACAGGTTCCTTCCTGGTGCCTGATTTCTATGTATGACCGCATGATCAATCCTGATGCTGAGCGTTTTATGGCAAGGAGAATAGGTGCGAAGGCGTATGAAGTTCCATCCAGCCATGCATCCCCCGTTTCTCATCCTCACGATGTTGTCAAACTGATCGTGGCAGCTTCTCAAAAAAGCCACTAGTATCCATAGAAGTGGTGGAGAGTGTATTGAGGATCAAACACCACCGTCGCTGTAACAGTGGTTCTAACAAAAGAGAGCGAAGAAGTCTTCTGAAGCCTTACTGGATATGTCAGAGTCCATTCTAAGAAAAAGGAGGTTTTGAATGGATGATGACATAGACAAAAGGCTTCTATGTAGTACAAATGGGGCGAAGGCCAGAAGAAAGCGTGAGCCTGTATGAATGCGTGGTGGTAGATGGCAAGGAACATTCACATCATTGTGGGACGTTCGTGCAATGGTCTCATCTTCTGCGAACAGGTAAAGACAAGAAAAGAGGCAAGGAATGATCAACAATCCTAATTCACCAAGACAAGATACTGCTAACAATACCAATTTTTCCCCTTCACCCCCGAACAGTCCTCGGCACACTCTCTGGCTTTGGATTATCGCAGCCGTGGCAGTAGTGCTCGTTATTAGCACCGTTAGCATTTTCGCCTTCACACGCCAGAGTACAAACCCATCTTCACAGACGGAGACACAAGCGACAGCTACAGCGACAAATGCTCCTTCCATCACACCCACAACGACATCTGATTCTACTGGTGGCTCAACAGGAAGTTCTTCGGGAGGAGTAACAGGAAGTTCAGGAGGAAGTGCCATTCCAGTATCGCAGGCTAGAGCAACCGTCAGCCTCTATTATGAGGACATCAACGCCAAGGACTATCAGAGCGCCTATAACCGATGGGGAAGGGGCTACCGCAACGAGACCTCCTACCAGACCTTCGCGCAGGGGTTCGCCACCACACAAAGAGACAGCTTACAGCAGGGCACAGCCACACAACGCGCTGACGGCACGGTCAAGGTTCCGGTTACGGTCACAGCAACCGTCCCATCTTCTGGCTCGTCCACCATCAATACGTACCGGGGAGACTACATTGTTGGCCTAGAGACTGGACAACCTCGACTGCTCACCGCCAATCTGCAGCTTACAACTTCGAACAAAGACAGCGTGAAGCGAGCCATTTCCTTGATCGTGCAGTATTATGATGATATCAATGCCAAAGATTATAGTGATGCCTACGCTATTTGGGGGAGTGCGTATCACAAGTCCACATCTTCCTATCAGTTTGCAAAAGGCTTTGACAATACCCAAAGTGTATCAATACATATCACGTTTGAAGGCGTGACAATCTTAGGTGATGGCACGGTCAGAGTTCCACTAACGATCACATCCGTTGAGACGAGCGGCTCTGGTACCACGTCCCGTACCTATCAAGGCTCTTATATTGTTGGTATGGAAAATGAAGTCTGGCACCTATTGAGTGCAACTATTCGTTAGGGTGGTGCGCTCTTTTATACCAGTAAGAGTCCATAACATACGTCATCTCGAATTTTAAATGAGGCTATGTGATAGTAATAAAGAGGGATACAGTATGAACTAACAGAAAGAGGCTCAACAGACAGCAAGCAAACAAGAAACGGTATCGAAACTTCCCGTAATCAGTAGGAGAGTTACAGAGCACCTTGCCAACGAACGGACCTTTCTTGCCTGGATACGGATCGGCTTGGCAACCATGACCTTTGGTTTTGTTGTCGAACGCTTTGGGCTGGTTGTGCGCGAACTAGACCTGAAGACGAGGTCGCTCTTTGTGCTCTCCTTTCATGCTTCATCGCTAATTGGTGTAGCACTAACGGTACTGGGCGTAATCATCCTTGTATTTGCACTCATTACTTTCTTGAATACTCGTCGTTCCATTGATGCGGAACAATTCCATCCTCCTGTCGGCTTTGCCATTGTGCTGACCGCTCTCGCAAGCGTTATTGGTGGACTCCTTGCAGTTTACCTTCTGCTTTCTGCCTAGAAAGCAGAAGGTAACATTGAAAAACGAGTGATGAGTTTGTTGCCACCATGTTAGCTCGACTTTGTACAATTTTGGAGAGATACGTTGCTCGATAGATGGCTTTTCAAATCATTTGAAGTACGTTCATCTGGCTCTCAGAGCCATCTCCAAAAATTAGGCATGCTTCAAGCAATGCGTCTCTCTTCCTGCACCCAGAGTTTTCATACAGCCATGTACCGACAGGATGTGTGAAAACTTCTGCTTCACAAGCCCAAGTAAAGCGCAACAAGCCAAGAAAGCTCTCTAGGGCCGTATCACGGCTCTCGAACGCCTAAGAAGGCGTGGATAGTGCTTTCCTTCCTCAAGGAAATTGTACAAAGTCGAGCTTATAGTCTGTGCTCGCCGCAAACTCATCGAGGATAGAACGACGCTCCTTTGCTGAGGTAGCACGAGAGCGTGGGGCGACAGTTGCTACCAATTCTCGGCGACTTTTCACACTCATCATCGTCTCATTTCCTTCCAGCTCTCTTCTTTGGAGGTTTGGAAGGAAGTGAGGCAACATATGTGCCAACGGAAGATTTTTCGTGAGTTAATGTCCCCTTGACAAATAAGAAAATATACGGTATTTTTAAAGAAAGTATTTTTGTTAGAACTGAAAGTTTTTAGAAAGTACATCAGTTTTCTGTTATTTGAACTCGATGTACCGTTCGCTAGCCAACTCTATTGGGAGCTCATATGCAAGAAATGGGCAGCCATGCCTTCTCTCTGTATCCGCAATTATCTGATGTATTTCTGAATGGAAGGGTGATACTGTTGCGGTATTTTCAATGAGACATGAGCAAGTGAAACAGATGAGCACATCATGTTCGGTGGGAAGCGAGCAGATGATGGATGCCTTTCGCACCACGAGCGATGGTTTCAAGCTCTTGTTTCTCTTGACAAGTAGATGGCCTTCACGGATACTATGTGCAATTCTGATAAAAGAGGCTGGTTATTTTCGCAACATGAATGAACCTTTACCTAAGCGTCAAACCATCGCAGAGATTGCTGCAAAAGCTGGGGTTTCTGTCCCCACGGTTTCGCGTGTCTTGAACAACCGACCTGATGTGGCATCTGAAACTCGTGAGCGGGTGGAACAGGTCATGAAGGAAAGTGGATTTATCCGCAGTCGAGTGAGGAATGTCCTGAAAGAAAGTAGTGGCATCATCGATATGCTGGTGCCAGACGTGACCAATCTCTATTCCGTTGAAATCGTCCGCGGGGTTGAGGAGGTGATGGAGCGTACAGAGTTACGATTAGCACTTTCGCTCACGCATAATTCTTTAATACACGAGCAACGCTGGCTCGCCAAAGTGATCGACGGGGCAACTGACGGGGCGATTCTTGTACTCGCGCAGGGGCAGTCAGGACGTTTAGACATGCTCGTTCGCAACAAGATTCCGTTCGTGGTGGTTGATCATCGCGGAGAACTTGGACCAGATATCCCTTCTGTCGGGGCAACCAATTGGCTTGGAGGACGCTTGGCTACTGAACATTTACTCTCGCTTGGGCATCGACGCATTGCCATCATCGGTGGAGACACCGATCTGCCCTGTAGCCGAGATCGGATTGCCGGGTATCGCGCGGCTTTAGAACACGTTGGTATTCCGGTCGATCCTGCTCTCATTCGGCCCGGTCTCTTTAGCCAACAGACGGGATACGAGCAAACCATGATACTCCTCGACTTACCGGAACCACCAACCGCCGTCTTTGCGGGTAGTGATGCACAGGCCATGGGTGTGTATGCAGCAATACGCGCCCATGGACTGCGTATACCCGAGTCTCTGAGTGTGGTGGGCTTCGACGATGTACCAATCGCGTCTATCGTCACCCCTGCGCTGACAACAGTACGTCAACCGCTCGTTGAAATGGGGCGCGTCGCAACGACCATGCTGTTGCGCCTGATTGCTGAAGAGCCGCTCGACAGTAAGCGGGTTGAGTTGACGACCACGTTGGTCACGCGTGAATCCACTGCGCCTTTGCACGTCGCTTAACGGAAAGGAGGGAAAAGCATGTATGCATCATCATAAGCGTGTGACAATAGACGCCATTCTCTATTCACGTCCCTGGTTGCATATCATCTTGTAATTCTAGCAGGATGAGGTATATGTGTCTAGTAGGCAGAGATGCCAGGAAGGCAATGCAATGAACGCAAGAATGTCACGTCGTACTTTTTTAGAGGTCACAGGAGGAGCGGCATTGACAACAACGCTAGCAGGTTGCTTTGGTGTTGGTGGTAGTCAATCAACAGGCTCAGGAGGAAGCAGCGCAGGGACCGTCGAAGTGTGGGACATACGTACTGGAAACGAGCAGAAAGTCGTCCGGGCTGCCGCTACCGCCTATAGCAGCGCACAGTCGGCAGCGAAGGTGCATCTTGACTTCTTTGAGAACGATCCGTACAAACAAAAACTCCAGGTGGCAATGGGTGCTAAAAATCCGCCCGATATTTTCTTTGGGTGGGGCGGTGGTATCCTCAAAACCTATGTCAATGCAGGGGACGTGTATGATCTCACCCCAGATTTGAACGCTGCTCCTGACTGGAAAAACAAATTTTTCCCGTCAGTCCTCTCCAATGCAGCCTTCAATGGCAAGTTTTACGGTATTCCTAACGCCGGGATGCAGACGGAACTTTTCTTCTATAACAAAGATATTTTCTCCAAGTACAAATTGAATCCCCCCACCACCTGGTCAGAGCTACTCAACGTCATCAACGTGTTGAAGAAGAATAACCTCATCCCAATTGCGCTTGCCGGAGGGAGTCAGTGGCCCTACCTGATGTATGCGGAGTTCCTTGTTGATCGCATCGGTGGAGCAGACGCCTTTAAAGCCGTCTTTGCTGGTCAGCCCAATGCATGGTCGGACCCCGCTTTTATCAAGGCGAACACGATGATTCAGGACCTCGTCAAGATGGGCGCCTTTGGTACAACCTACACCTCAACCAGTGCTGACGCCAACCAGGACGCCGCTCTGGTCTACACCGGAAAAGCTGGCATGATGCTGCAAGGCAACTGGAACTACTCCGTGTTCCAGACCAACAGCCCTGACTTTATTACCAGTGGCAAACTCGGCTGGTTCCCCTTCCCTGCGGTCGAGGGTGGCAAAGGTGATCCGAAAGATGTCTACGGGAACCCCTGCAACTTTTACTCGGTCGCCACAGCCTCAAAATCGACCAAGGATGCCGTTGGCTACCTCAAGAACGGCGTTATGTCTGATGCGATGATCAAAGGCTTCATCAACGTCGGTGATGTACCACCCGTCCAGGGGCTTGAGTCACAGCTTGCTTCCTCCCCCAATGGCGAGTGGCTGACGTACAACTACAATATGGCGAAGAACGCACCGAACTTCCAGTTGTCCTGGGACCAGATTTTATCGCCAACACAGGCACAGGCGAGCCTGACCAACCTGAGCCAGGTATTCTTGAACCAGATTTCACCTGAAGCGTTCTCCAGCAATATGAACAAAACGATTAGTTCGTAACATGCACGTCCGTTGAGTTCCCTTGCTGGTTCGCTGAAAAAGCTGGCTATCCCTCGATAGCTTCACCTCGTACGTACCATCGGAATACATAGTGGTCTCCTCTTCACTCCTGAGGAGGAGACACCCCCTGTGCAGGGCGCACTCTATCTGCTGTAATAAGATACTCGATTTAGATAGGAGAGCCTCGTATGAGCGCAATAATGAAAACTCCAAAGATCGAACAGAGGTCCGGTTTGTTCGCAGTGCTCTGGACGACGCCAGCACTCCTCTTTTATGTTGCCTTTGCCATCATTCCTCTCTTCATTGCTCTCTACTACAGCTTCACGAGCTGGAATGGATTGGCATCTGCTACATGGATTGGCTTAGACAATTGGCGTGCCCTGTTTTCCGATCAAGTCACCCTCACTTCTCTCCTCTTGACGATCCAGGTCATGATCATCAGTTGGATTGTACAGACTCCCATTAGTATCTTGCTCGGCGTCTTTCTGGCTGGGAAACAACCCTATCGGAACGTTTTTGGCGTCTTGTATTTTCTGCCATTGCTCTTTTCCGCCGTCGCTATCGCGCTCACGTGGCAAAGTATGCTTGACCCGAATTTTGGCTTAGTCAATCCCCTGCTCACGGCAATCGGCCTTTCAGGATTGACGAGAGGCTGGCTTGGGGACCCCCACCTGGCATTTTACACGGTGCTGGTCATTGTGAGCTGGCAGTTCATTCCGTTTCACACACTCCTCTACCTCGGTGCTACCCGGCAGATTCCCAAAGAGCTGTACGAGGCGGCCACTATCGATGGCGGCGGACGCGCCCAGAACTTTTTCGCCATCACGTTGCCGCAGTTGAAATATACGATCATCACCTCGACCACCTTGATCTTTACCGGCTCCCTCACCTACTTTGACCTCTTCTGGGTGGCGACGCAAGGCGGCCCCGGGTACGCGACCCGTGTACTGCCTCTCCAGATGTATATCACAGCCTTTCAAAATGAGCAGGTCGGCTATGGGAGCATGATTGCGGTTGTCCTGGCCCTCTTTGGTATCGTCCTTTCGTTTGTCCTGTTGCGTTTTAGTGGCTTTAGCAAAATGTCGAGTCAGCGGGAGGGATTATAGAGATGGCAACTCATTCTGAGGCACACAACACGATAGGCACCGAGCGAACACACACAACAACGCTTGCCGCACCACGACCACGCCGACAGGTCGCTCAACGAGACTTCTGGGCGGTTGTTCCAGTCGTATTCGGTGTACTCTGGCTCATCTTTTCTTTTTACCCGATCCTCTATATGTTGTTCACGAGCCTGCGACGACAACAGGACCTGTTCGCGGATGCTCCCTGGTCGTTTCCATCGCACCCCACGCTGGAGAACTTTGCCAACGTGTTGGAGAACGGGTTCTTTACCTACTTCGCCAACACCGTTTTCGTCACGGTCGTGAGCGTCTTCGTAATCGTGGTCGTCTCTCTTCTGGCAGCCTACGCGATTTCGCAGGCAAGAAGCACCTATTCCCGCACCGTTTTTCAATTTTTCCTGCTGGGACTCGCGATCCCTTTGCAGGCAACAATCATCCCGATTTATGCCATCGTCACCAGCCTGCATCTCTACGATACGCTGTTCGCGCTGATCCTGCCCTCGATTGCCTTTGGCATTCCGTTGTCTATTCTTGTGCTCGTTACCTACATCAGGGACATTCCGCATGAATTGCACGAGTCAATGCTGCTGGACGGTGCGACTCACTGGCGCATTTTGAATCACCTGGTTGTACCGCTTTCAAGGCCAGCGATCATCACGGTCGTCATTTACGAGACGATACAGGTTTGGAACAGCTATCTGTTCCCGCTGGTTCTCACTCAGAGTCAGGGTGTGGCTGTGCTTCCGCTCTCGCTCGCGAATTTCAGGGGACAGTTCACGACGAATGTGCCAGCCATTCTTGCCGCCGTCTTCCTGTCAGCAGCCCCAATTATCCTGCTCTACATCTTTGGGAGACGGCAGTTACTGGGTGGTCTGATTGCAGGCTTCAGTAAGTAATCGACAGGCCAACGGGTCTCGGGGCAATACCCCACCTCCTCTGCTATTGAGAGGAGCGGACATTGCCGTTGACGGGTACACCACCGAGATTCGTTGGCACGCCGGAAAAGGATACGCAAGACATCGATAGCTTGATGCAATCTTTCCAGTAGAAGAACTGTCTACAGCGCACTGAATGAGTCAAGATACTCTCGACCTTCCATGAAAAACGCCCGGAAGGATTTGAGGACGAAGAATACCTGAAACACTAGCGAGGAGTTTCCTTTGTCTACACAGCTCTATCGTGACCCGAACGCCTCTCTTGAGGAACGGGTCGAACACCTACTCTCTCTTATGACGCTAGAGGAGAAGCTGGCTCAACTAGGGTGTCTCTGGAGTACCGAGTTCGTGAACGCGGGCAGCTTTGACCCCGACGCGGTGGCGAACATGATGCCATACGGTATTGGTGAGGTGACGCGCATCGGTGCCTCGACTGGCTTGCATCCTCACGAGAGTGCGTCACTCATGAATGCCATCCAGAAAGTCGCTGTCGAACGGACCCGACTGGGCATACCCATTATCGTCCACGAAGAGTCCACCGGTGGTTTCTTACATCGAGATGGGACTGTTTTTCCCCAGGGACTGGGACTCGCCGCGACCTGGGACCCAGCCCTTGTCAACGAGGTAGCCGGGGTGATCCGCACACAGATGATGGCGGTTGGCGCAAGGCATGCGCTGGCCCCGGTTCTTGATGTCGCACGTGACCCTCGCTGGGGACGGGTCGAGGAGAGCTACGGCGAAGACCCTGTATTGAGCGGAATCATCGGCACAGCCTATGTGCAGGGTTTGCAAACCAGCGACCTACAGCACGGCGTCGCCGCAACTGGCAAGCACTTCCTGGGCTATGCCATGTCGGAAGGCGGACGCAACTGGGGGCCTGTACAGTGTGGCCCAAGAGAACTGCGTGAGGTGTACGCCGACCCCTTTGCCGCCGTTATCCGCAATGCTGGCCTCGCGACGATAATGAACTCCTACGCCTCCGTTGACGGCCTCCCCTGTGCAGGCAGCCTTGCTATGCTGACCGGGTTGCTGCGTGAGGAACTGGGATTCTCCGGTACGGTCGTAGCGGATTATTCTGCCGTCGTGCAACTGATGAACTTCCATCATGTCGCCGCAAGTAAGAGTGAGGCCGCTCGTCTTGCCCTGACCGCCGGACTCGATATGGAACTCCCTGCCGTTGATTGCTACGGCCCCCCGCTGATGACCGAGGTCAAGGCCGGGCGCGTACCAATGGAGGTCGTTGATACGGCTGTGCGGAGGGTGTTGCGCCTCAAATTCCAACTCGGACTCTTCGAGCATCCCTATGTTGATGCGGAAGCCGCCAGTGCCTCATTTGAGACTCCTCAGCAGCGAACACTGGCTCGTCAGGCCGTTGCAAAGTCAACCATCCTGCTGACGAACAACGGCATTCTACCCCTCGCTCCTCCCCTGAAGCGCGTCGCAGTCATCGGGCCAGGCGCGGACGATCAACGGCTCTTACAAGGCGATTACCACTACGCCGCCCACCTTGAGATCATCTATAAGGCTCCCAGAGACATTGACGTGGCGGGTATGAATATTCCACAAGCCGGTGGAGATTACGCACCTGGCCCGTATTACACGCCGCATGTCACGCCTCTTGCAGGCTTACGCGCTGCTCTTGGCGATGACGTAGAGGTGCGCTATGCCAGAGGCTGTGAGGTGCTTGGCGACGATCAGTCTGGTTTTGCAGAGGCAGTGCAGGTGGCACGCGAGGCCGAGGTCGCTATCGTCGTGGTGGCAGGGCGTAGTGGTCTCTTACGTCCAGCCACGTCTGGAGAAGGGAATGACGCGACCAACCTCGATCTCACAGGTATGCAGCAACACCTGGTCGAGGCGATTGCAGAAGCGGGGACACCCCTCGTGGTGGTCGTCCTCAGCGGTCGCGTCCATACGCTTACTTCCATCGCGGCGAGAGCCGATGCGCTCCTGCAAGTGTTTCCGCCAGGAGAAGAAGGAGGCAACGGTCTTGCCGACGTGCTGACCGGACAGGTCAATCCCAGCGGGCGTCTGCCAGTCAGCCTGCCGCGCTCGGTTGGACAGGTGCCAAACCACGTCGGCTTACGTGCCGGGGGCGACATCGCCATGCTCTTCGGCGATTATTCCGACTCGCCGACAAGTCCTCTGTTCGCCTTTGGACATGGATTGAGCTATACCACGTTTGCGTACAATGCCCTGTCGGTACAAACAGCGAGTACAGCCGATCCAATCAAGGTATCCGTAGAGGTGCAAAACAGTGGAAAGCGTGCAGGTGAGGAGGTTGTACAACTCTACTACCGTGACGAGGTGGCTTCTGTTGCACGTCCCCGGCGAATACTGCTAGGGTTTGCCCGTCTCTTCCTCACCCCCGGTCAGGCGTGCAGGGTCGTGTTCACGGTGCATCCATCGCGGCTCGCCTTCTATAACCCGGATATGCGTTTCGTCACCGAGCCGGGGGCATGTACCTTCAGCATTGGAGCCTCTTCGGCTGATATTCGCACCGAGGAGACCCTGACACTTGAGGGCCAGGTGATCGAGTACCAGCAGCGAGAGATCGTGGATACAAACGTAGATGTGGTACCGCAATTCTAAGAAACGAGGAGCAACGAATGACGACATCACTACCACAGAACATAGCGCATGAGCAGAGTAGCGACGAGTATACGCCGAAAAAGGAAGACAAGTTTAGCTTTGGACTCTGGACCGTCGGCAATCAGGGACGCGACCCCTTCGGCGATGCTGTACGTCCACCGCTCGATCCAGTCTACAGCGTGAAGAAGCTCTCCCAACTGGGGGCTTGGGGTATCAGCCTGCACGATAATGATCTCGTCCCGTTCAACGCAACAGCAATGGAGCGCGACCGCATTGTGCGCGAGTTCAAGCAGGCACTTACAGATTACGGTATGGTCGTTCCCATGGCAACGACGAACCTCTTCTTCCATCCCATATTCAAAGATGGAGCGTTTACCTCGGTTGATCCAGCCGTGCGTGCCTTCGCACTGCAAAAGACGATGCGTGCAATCGACCTAGGAGCAGAGCTCGGGGCGAGCACGTATGTCTTCTGGGGCGGGCGCGAGGGTGTTGATAGCGAAGCCAGTAAAGACCCGGTGGTAGCTCTGAAACGCATGCGCGACGCCATCAACTTCCTGTGTTCCTATGTGATTGAGCAGGGCTACCAACTGCGTTTCGCGTTGGAGCCAAAGCCGAATGAACCCCGCTCCGATACCTATCTGCCCACCATCGGACATATGCTGGCTTTTATCTACACCCTCGATCATCCCGAGATGGTTGGTCTCAATCCAGAGGTGGCTCATGAGCACATGGCGGGACTCAACTTTGTCCATGGTGTGGCCCAGGCACTGGAAGCTGGGAAGCTTTTCAATATTGACCTGAACGATCAGAAGGGACCACGCTACGACCAGGATTTGCGCTTTGGCAGTGAGAATCTCAAGCCGATGTTCTTCCTGGTGAAGGTACTGGAGGATTATGCGTACTCGGGGCCACTGAATATCGATGCCCATGCCTACCGAACCGAGGACGAGCTGGGGGTCTGGGATTTCGCGCTTGGCTGTATGCGCACGTACAATATGCTCAAGGCCAAGGTCAAACGCTTCCATGCTGATCCAGAGATCCAAGCGATTTTAAAAGAACTGAATGGCGGGGATCAAACCTACAGTGGGCTACTGAGCGGCTACAGTCGCGAAAAGGCTCAGAAGCTGCAGGCAGCCACCTTCGATGTCGAGAAGTTGGCTCAACGTGGCTATGGCTATGAGCGCCTCGACCAACTCACCATCGAGATCATTTTAGGCGTGAGATAACAAGGAGAACCCAATGCATGCTCTTCTTGGCATTGATCTGGGCAAGACCGGGTAAAGGCTGCTCTGTTTGCAGCGGAAAATGGAGATATGATTTCTTCGGCCTTTATGGACTATCCGCTCTTGCATCCACAGCCAGTATGGCCTATCAGTGCCATACTGACGAAAAAGTACCTGGACTTTGCCCATTTTAAGCTGAAGAGCAAGCAGCATGCACAAGGCGAGCGAGGTCGGAGCGTGGAAGTAAAATGACATCAGGGTTTTGAGGTGATGTTGAAGAACTGAAATCTCCCCAGAGATGCTGACGAATGGCAAAGAGAACATCACTAAAAGTCGCTTGCTGCTTTCGATACCACGCAGCTTGTTGAAGCGGAACATTGCCATTGGGATAGAGGTTTTGACCAAGAAGAGCGATCAGACTGTAGAGTCCGAACAGACATGTATTCGGGAGTAATATGCTCTCAACGTTTGCCGATGCGAACCACCTCGCTCGCGGGCTGGCACAGGTCAAGCTCATTGTTTCGTATGACCTCTTTATGAATGCGACGGCTCGACGATGCGCTGATCTTGTTTTACCGGCCACCGCATGGTTGGAAGATATCGGGCTGAGACAGACGGCGACCCATATCTACCTAATGGAGCGCGCGCTTACGCCAGCAGGTGAATGCCGTTCTCTCATCACCATTCTACGCGAACTCGCGCAGAGGCTCGCCCTCGCACAGGTTTTTCCTTGGCAAGACGAGGAAGACTACGTCAACGCCTTTCTGAGCACACAAAAGACGGATACTGGCGACTCTCTCACGGTCGAGGTACTGCGCCAACATGGAGGATACTGGCAGAAGGATGGCCTCTGCCATATCGCCTACCAGGAACACCGCTTCCCAACTCCATCCCAAAAGATCGAGTTTTGGAGCGAGAGAGCTTATCTGGCTGGACTTTCTCCTCTGCCATCCTACACGGCCCCTGAGGGTGACTCCGTTTCTGCCAGGGGCGTACACTCACGGCCTTCCATTCCTTCTTTGATGAAGGACAGGCTCTTCCGACGCTGGCGAAAGTCAATGCGGACGGACCCCAACTTTGGATTCATCCTCAGGACGCGCACCCTCGGACGATAGTGAGCAGTAGCCCTATTGTCATTGCCAACAAACGTGGTCAATTTGAGGCGAGTGCCTATGTGACGGAGGATATCTTACCAGGCGTTGTCTGGATGCGCGATGGCTGGCTAGGAGTCAATTGTGTTACGAGTGGAGCACCATCGTCTCTCTCACTGCTCACACCATTGTTCCCGGTATCGTTGGAGGACAAGCTGCGTATGATGCTTGGGTTGAAGTGAGCATGAAGGAGGTGGAAATGGCACAAAGTGATTGATCTGTTGTCCGACCGCACCATCACATCTGTCGCCGATTGGCTCAAGTAACGTTTCTCGGAGTGCTTGACTTTTACACACTTCGGGTGAAAACTCTTCTCTATATTACAAAATATAAACTTGGTTGGTCCCACACTCAAAAATTACTGGTATCAGGCAGAGACGGGCTATGACATCACCAACTTTTCCATCGTTTGGGAAGCGAAGACCGTTACAGGTCCCCAAAAGCATACGAGTTCGAGTTGGACGCCTGCTCGAGATGCGAAAGGGAAACCAGTCATGAAGGTGAAGTTCTCGCCATCCAGATTGTAAATCTTGCCTAGTCCAGGTACTGTATACAGGACAAACCCAGACGCACTCTGACATTACAGCCAAAAGAGCCGATGTAGGCACTTTTTACGGCACCGCCAATAAGAGAAGACGGAGGTATTCAAAGATACCTATCGCCATCGTGCGGGCATTGAAGGGGTTCCTTCTAAAGCGAGTGCGTACATTGGGGCTACGTCGCTCACGTTCTCTTAATTTGCGTAAAACCCACCTGGATCATGTTGCTACTGCGACCGCGATGAATGTCATCCAACTCACGAGTTGGCTTCGGAGAGAAGCATCAGAACCGACTCGTACATCTCCCTTCAAGGAGGTGATGACGCAAGTGACATGAGGCAGCGTCTTTGACTTCGCCAGCAGTATCTTCTGAAAATAAAGGCAAAAACGGTAAAAAAAGCTCCCCTACAACCACTATATAGTTGTGGTTTTCACTCACGCTTCTATTGATGAGGATGACATGCTTACGCGGTTCGCAGTGGTGGCGAGATCACCTGATAGCCCATGCGCTCCAGACGATGGACCAGTTGACGCTCTCCCTTCCCTCGATCCTTGCGCTGGAAAAACTCTTCCCCTTTTTCTTGATACTCCTGCCCTGTTTTCATCATCTGATAATAGATCACCAAGATACTATGTCCGACTGCCAGTGCCGCTCGTTTACTTCCACGCCGCTTTTTCAACCGACGATACCGCTCTCCCAGGTAAGAGCGTGACCGCCGAACTCCATGAGCCGCTTGCACCAGAGCTGCCCGCACATATCGGTTTCCTTGGCGGCTACGTCCACTGAGACGCTTGCCTGCACTTTCCTTGTGCCCAGGGCAAACTCCCGCCCATGAACTGAGGTGTTCACCGTCCGGGAAGCGCTCCATCTCGGTTCCCACTTCTGCCATCAAGACATGCAAGACGTGCCGACTTACCCCTGTGATCTTTTCGCAGCGCTCTACCTGCTCCTCAAACGGGCGCAGATGCCGTTCAATTTCTTCTTCCAAGTGTCTGATCGAACGATCCTGTGCAGCGATGAGGGAGAGCCACTCACGCAAGAGAAAGCGATGGTGCTCTCGCACTTCTGCCGTGAGTGCTGTCCTCAGTTGCTCCTGAGTGGCATGAACGCTCTTGTGGACCAGCTTCGCCAAGCGCACTGGATCACTCTCTCCTGCACACAATGCATCTAAGATCGCTCGTCCTGACAAGCCCATGACATCGCTGAGTACGCTCGCCAATTTGATCCCAGCCTCTTCGAGCACTTTTTGCACCCGATTGACCAAGCGAGCACGTTCCTGCACCAAGCTCACTCGTGTCCGCGTCAAATCCCGCATGTCTTGTTGCTCCAGATCGGGCACAAAGCTGGCAGTAATGAGCCCATGTTGCAGTAAATTCGCAATCCATTCCGCATCCTGCACGTCCGTTTTGCGACCTGGTACCCCTTTAATATGCTGGGCATTGCCTACGACAAGCTCAAAGAAGCCTTCCAAGCGTCGATAGACCGCCATCCAATACACTCCCGTACTTTCCATTCCTACGTGAGTGCATCCTTCTTGCAACAACCACGCCCGCAAAGCCAGCAGATCGGTGGTTTCGTGGCGAAACGTGCGGATCTCTTTGCGCCGCTGTCCCGCCTCAGAGATGATCAGACAAACGACAAGAAAACGCTGATGTACATCTATGCCTGTGCATCGTTGATATATGACTTGCATTTTCAGGTCTCCTTTCTGTTCGAGGGTCTTTCTCCTTTTCTCTTCTTTCGGCAGCAACCTCCCAGGCGGTGTCTGCTCTTTTTCAGTATCTTCTTCGTGCTCTCACATCCATCTTTCGTAGATGAGGCAACGTGCAGTGGTTCGTTCAGACACCCGAGTACAGTTTCAAAGGCACGTTCTTACACCGTATACTGGTGGTCGTCTTCTTTCTGGAAAGTTGCTCCTTCGAGTATACCCTTTTTCATACGCAGTGGTGCGCCTCCGGCGCATGACGTTTCGAAAGTGCGGAAGATCCAAAACTCGGTATGGCATCCTCTCTCACGGGAAAGCCTTCCCTGAACAAGCAAGCAAATGTATCGTACAAGATGAAAAAGAACTACACGATATTCTCAGACAAGCACAAGAAAAAATAAATGATGCAGTTGTTGTGGTAAGGGAAGCAGAGCAAGCTGTTGTTCCACTTCTGATAGCAGTACGAAACGTTTATTGAGTTTGTTCGGGCTTGCAGCTCCTTGAAGCTCGAAGTATGCGCCGTACCGTCTCATAGGAAGTACTGTAACTGCTTGCCACTTGGCGCAACGGTTCGCCTTGCGCTACACGACGCACCACGTCGGGCCAATCTGAACGGGGAATAGCGTAACGTGGTTTTGCGGGTCCAGGGCGTCGTTTGGGAAGAGGGGCAGGAGCAGTGCTCACTGCTTCTACCACCTGTTTGAGCTTGAGTAAAAGTATTCCTGATGGTTCACGGAAGAGGATGCGCGTTGCCGAGAGCGTAGAGGGCACCCGTCGATGCCGCTAGAAGACACAAATAAGGGACGCCGACAAGAAAAGCCGACGTCCCTTATTTGTATCGCTACTAACTTTCTTCTCTCAACAATCCAACTACAGCATCTCGACCTCTACCCACCCGTTTAGCCACCTGTCGAACTGATACACCCTCATCTAGCAAGGTAGAAACATTCTTACCTGTTCAGGAGCCAGCTTCCGTTATGTGGTGGCCTACCTTGTTCTGTGGCATACGTATTTCCTTTACGTTGTGCTCTCCACTCAAGCGTGTTTCACTTGCTCAAGTGCTGTGTAATCTACTGAGGTAAGCTCAACTGATGTCTCCCAGAGACGGATCGCGGTAGAGAGGTTATACTCTTGCTGAGCTTTGGTCTCGACCCGTGGATAGCCACGCAAGCCACCAAAGCCTGCAGGACCAATCAGCTCTCCACCATGAACATCTGGGGCGGTTCCGGCATAGAGTGCCGGCAGTGCCCCCATACTCTGGGATTGAGCAAAGATGGGCATGAAGAGCCTATAAACAATACTTTCGATACGAGCGTTCGAGGTGGATGCACTTGTAGTTTGTAAGTTCGTGCTTGCCAATCCTGGATGTGCCGCTATGCTGATCGTCTTCTCACCTGCAGCAACCAGGCGACGCTGCAGCTCAAAGGCGAAAAGCAAGTCCGCTTTTTTGCTCTGACCATAGGCATCCCAACGCGAATAGGATTGTGTGCGGTTCAGGTCGTCGAAATTGAGCTTTCCTGACCGACGAGCGACACTCGACAAGGTCACAATACGGCTGTGGGGCGTGGCAAGCAACGTGGGCAACAACAAACCTGTGAGCGCAAAGTGCGCCAGATAATTGACCGCAAACTGCATTTCAAATCCGTCCTGACTCTCAACCCGCGGGATAGCCATCACTCCTGCATTATTAAAGAGGATATTCAAGTGCTCATGTGTACGCTGAAAGGTTGCAGCGAACTCTCGCACCGATGCTAGAGAAGCCAGATCAAGCTGTACTACTTCAAGCGATGCATGCGGCGTACTTGCAGCTACCTCCTCCAAAGCTTTCCGCCCCTTCTCCAGGTTTCGGCAAGCCATCACCACATGTGCGCCTTTCGCTGCAAGTGCGCGCGTTGTCTCAAGACCCAAGCCACTATTGGCACCAGTCACAAGAGCAATATGCTCATGTAAATCAGGAATATCGTTGGATGTCCATTTCCTCATTCTGACGTTTCCTCCTCAAAATACACTACATTTCTGAGACTTTCATCAGTGGAGAGCAATTTGAACCCTTGTATGCTTGCAATGTTGCATGGCAACATCTGCTTACCAGACCCTCCATGAGTCATTCCCTCTGCTCAAGTGAGAACCGCCCTACTTTGTTGATACGTTGTGACGATACACTGAAGGCACTAGGAAGCAGAGAAGCCCAATGCACACGTACTTCTTTCTCGCTCGATCACTGCCAGGATATGATACTGTTCAGCTTCTGCTAAGGCATGCAACATGTACGAGTCATACGTGGTACAGGTTACATCAGGGATCAAGTATGAGTCATGCGAAAAACAACGCGAAGGCTAAAAGGAGTGGCTGACATAGTTTTTCGGGACTTTTAAGATGAGGAGCATACAGAAACGAAGCCTTTGATCCGTTTAGAACAGCGACAAGAGATGCTTACAAGGAGTATTCTCTCAAAATGTGCCTTTTTTACTTCCCTTTCATCTTTTTTACTCCTTCACCTCCTCTATAATCCTTAGCATTGTTTTCAGTATGGCTACTACATATCCGTTAAGTGCAGCTTACGTCGCACTAGACCAATAAAACTTGTCCTCCTTGCCATCAGGAACGAATTGCTCCTTCGTGATGGCATCCTACACGTTCGGTCGCGCTTGCAAGTCATGCTCATAAACGTCTAATTCTTGCCGTCGCTACTCAAACTCATGCAATCATGCGCGCGAAGCGAACGCCTTGTTTGCATCCGTATTGCTTTCCTTGATTGAGTAGGAAGAAGAGATGACGAATAAGAGTGGAAAAATACTTCACCATCTTGTAAAACTTCAAAAACTATTGCTCTTTTCCCACTGTGATCCAGCTGATGTACCATCATCTTGTGAGTGTAGCACGTTTGACCGTTCTTTAGAAAGAAGGTGTACGATGTCAGCGTTTCTTGGACCCTCGTCGCCTTTAGCTGATTGGGTAGGAAGAAAAGCGTTTTGCATTTCGTCTACCATGATAGCGGACACTAGCAACGCTGTTCATTCTGCGCGAAACGATACGTCCTTACACAGAACTCTGAAGAAGGAAAAAGAACTGCCTTTGGTCACGCGTTCCTGCTCTGCCATCTTACCAATTGTCGGGGTACTTCCATACTTTCGCGTCGTCTTTCGCCACGCGTTCTGTTGCTTGACGCACCACGTGTCTATCAGCTACCCAAAACGGAATGTGTCTCTGTTGGACTCTTCTCATCCTCCTCTGGTTTTACGAGTCTTTGTAATTCCTCATCTGACCAAACGGTCCACTTCGGTTTTGAGCCGTATATCTGTTGTAGTTCATATTTATTGTCAAGAACACCTCTACCCACAAACACCTTGCGACGTTGAAACGGTTCTGGGGTGCTGGAGAGCAACCAGTCCTGTTGCGAGGGTTGAGAATCGAAGAACCAGGGCTGTTCAAGAACATAATCGGATGCGTTGGTCCATGCAGGACAGGAGAAACCTGTTCTGGAGCAGAGTTCTTCAACGGTTGCTGCACAAAAAGCTCCCCAGCGTTTTTCTTCGAGCGTTGTGCCGGGCACGGGAGGCTCGGCAATCAAGTCTGCACGTACATCTAGCGCGTGGCACCACCAATCGTGTAAAAAATTCCCAAGGGCAAACCACGGGTCCTCACCTTGAGCAATTTGCGCTGCTGCATCAGCAATCGTATGAATAGGATAAGGAAGTGGTGATGTCATCGTTCGTGCTCCTTTCGCTGCGTTTTCTCAGCACTTGTAGTATACCTCAAATAACACTTATTGCTTCCGACACCGAGAACGCTCATTGTCGGAAGCAACGCTGTATTGCTTGAGTTGTATACCCACTTCTGGAATTCAATTGTGGAAGTGGTATGTATGCATTCACAATGGATCATGCTTCCGTCTGTGTTTGAATGCGAAGCCGTTGCGCGAGTGCTTGAATATCACGGTCGTCTTGTCGCCTTCCCGAAAAGCACTTGAGTGCGAAGATATACTCAAACTCAGGCATGTACACATCCAGGGACGCAAAACTTTTCCAAAACTTTGGTGCTTTGGGTCTTCCAACCTGATCGACAATAAGAGTGACATCATCGTTGAGCCATGAGGCAGGTAACTTTCTTTCCTGTGCAACCACCACGATGGCTTGCTGAATGGCTTGGTACGTGCGTCGATCATTTGGTTGCAATGACCACATCAATATCTCGCGTCGTTTTTCGGTTGCCTATTTGGGTGACCATGAGTGCTCCCCCTAAGAGGAGAAGTATTGCCTTGATCTGCATGTCTGCAAGTTTTTGACTCAAGAAACCGAGATTACGTTCAATTTGCGTGCTGTCCATATTCTTTCCTTTTTCGGTGAAACGCTGTACGAGAAAGGCGTACCTAATATTTGAATGTAGTTCGTAAACCAGTATACCGTTGAATGCTTGCGGTTGCTACAACATGTCCCCATGCCTTTACTCTTGCGTCAGGTCATACGTTTTTGTTGAGCACTGTGTACCTATTGACGCGAGTTTACGAAGAAAACTCCGTGACACCCATTTAGAAAGTATCGGTATCAGAATGTACCTGGTGAAAAACTGAAAGCAGCACATTAGTTTTTAGGATCCTACTCTCATTGCGAAGTGAGTTTATCTGGACTTTGTACAAGAAATTGTTCTTGTTGCAAAATTGGCTGTAATCTTTGAAAAAGTTTTCCCGATGGGGCAAAAAAGTGGATTAACACTGGTGAGAGCGAGACCGATGCCCGTCGATTAAGTTATATTTATAGTGTAATTCGTTAGTAATAGTGAATTACACTACTTTATGTCATTATCACCGCACTTCAATAATCAAAAGGAGCGGCCGTGAAACTCATCAAGATTATTGTAGAAAAACATGCTGACGGGTATGTGGCTTATCCCCTAGGGTTGAAAGGTGTTGTTGTCGGAGAGGGTGATACTTATGAGGAAGCACTTTCCGACGTGAAATCAGCACTACAATTCCACATTGAGACACTTGGTCCCGCAATCTTCGATACTAAAAGAAATGTTGAAGAAACTGCAAAGTCGCTCCTATTGAAATAAGTACTGTACCTGTTATTACTAATTTCTTTTCCGACGAATATTCTATCCAATGTGTGACAATAGGCCCTAAGACATGTCCATAGGTCAAAGTAACACCACATGCAATACCAAATCCTAAGCCTAAAATTGTAAATACTACTTCAAATACAATACCCATAACAAACCCATATGCCCGTCGATTCCTATTTGACTAAAAATCAGAAATATTTACTCGAAGTGTAAATATTTCTGATTTTATTTTTAAGCGAATTAAGTGTCAACGATACTTTAATAAAACTGCGTTACTTTCTGCTCTATTCCTCTTTCCACATAGTCATACAAGTAGCAAGTAGATAGCTTGTAGACCTACAAAAGCGAAACCAGATCAGCCTCAAGGCGAAAACATCACCATTTCTCGTATTCGTTTCTACGTATGAGGAAGGAGTATCAGTACTTCTTGTAGAACAGAAACATTTGTATCTATACTTTCGTAAATTATCGAGTGCGTGCTACTGACAATAGCATCTATAAATATCGTCATGATGTCACAAGATGTTATATACACATGACATCTATGAGTTCTTTAGGCACCGTGCGGCCTTCTTTGCACATATGCTATGAAGTGTTGTTTTTAGCGTGAGGGGGGCTGACAAGACTTGCGCTTAACCAATTGCGTGGGCAATAATACGCGTGTCATTTCCAATTCCTCTTCATTAATCAAGCGCAGGAGCATCGTTGCCGCAGTACGTCCAAGTTCTAAGCGAGGCGCGTGTATGGTGGTCAGAGGAGGATTCATGATTTGAGTGTAGGGAAGATTGTCAAAACCGATCACACTCATGTCGTCGGGCACACTCATGCCCAGTTCATGGAGTGCTCGGTAGACGCCAACCGCTTGACGATCATTGCCTGCGAAGATTGCAGTAGGCGGCTCCGGCAATGCCAGTAATGCTTTAGTCGCTGTATAGCCATCATCTTCGGTGAAATTTCCGGGACATTGTAATTGTGGATCAAGTGGCAGGTTCGCCATTTCTAAGGCTGCACGGTAGGCTGCGAAACGCTTCATAGCATCTCGCGCTAACACTGTCTTGCCAATATAAGCAATTCGTTTGTGTCCAAGGCTGATGAGATACGTGGTCGCATCAAACCCTCCTTCCCAACTAGTGACCATCACCGAGGGTACTGTGGGACGCGGACCACCCTGATGATGAATGAGCACAAAGGGTACTCCTGAGCGTTCGAGATGCTCTATGGCCTTTTCGGAGGGAAGAACAATCAGAATGCCATCTGTGGAGCGATCAGTGACTGTATCGATCCATTGCACCTCCTCTTCGGCTTGATAGTGTGTTGAGGTTAGCACCATACGCACTCCGGCCTCGCTCAACATACGAGATACTCCCTCTAAAATGGGCAGAAAGTATTCGTCATCCAGACGCGGCAAGATCAGGTCTACCAGCCCAGTTTTCCCTTTTCGTAAAGCACGGGCGGCACGATTACGCACAAAATGATGTTCCTCAATGACCTGCTCGATCCTTTCACGAGTAGGTTGAGCCACGTCCGCACGCCCATTCAACACCTTTGAGACAGTCGGAACTGAGACCCCCGCGATCTGCGCGATCTGTGCAATGGTTGGGCGTCCGTCCATTTTGTGCCTCTTTGCCATCTGCTCATCCTCTCAAGCTTATTCCGAAAAGTTTCGGCTTATTATAACACATGTATAGACAAAAAACGGCTTCTGCTGTGTTTTTCGACGATTAAGATATAACCCTTTCAGGTATCCTCCTTGACAATGGCAGGGAAAATGAGTTACCTTTAAAAACAGTCGATATCAATTCCGAAAAGTATCGAGATGAGCAGGAATTTCTTCATACGAGTTATTGTACGAAATAACTCTAGTATATCGAAGTTCTTGGAAACACGACTAGTGTTCTCTTTCAGCATCTGGTCAAACTCTTATGCTTCAACGTACTCGATGCAAGAGAGAAAAAGGAGATGTTATGGATGCACATTCTCATGGTGCTATGAGGCACCGGAAACTCGTTCAACGACTGAGTGGGTTAATCATGCTCCTCTGTTGTATTGTCGGACTCTTCGCAACCTCCCTGTTCTTTAAGCCTTCTCTTGCTCATGCTGATGCACAAAGCAAGCAGGCGACCAACAAAGGCACAAGTGGTGCCTCCAATGCGCTGACGGCTCCGTTGGCGTCTCCCGGTCAACCCAACTTCGGTCCGAACGTCTATATCTTCAATCCTGCTATGTCACAAAGCCAAATTCAGGCAACGGTGAACTCTGTGGCAAACCAACAGCTATCCAACCAATTCGGACCTCAGCGTTACGCACTCCTATTTGAGCCAGGCACCTATGGGTCGAGTACCGCACCTCTCAGGTTTCAAGTCGGCTACTACACCACTGTCGCGGGTCTCGGTCTCTCGCCGAACGATGTCGTCATCAATGGGTCTATTGATGTCTACAACCAGTGCTTCGGCAGCAACAATTGTATTGCGCTCGATAATTTCTGGCGGTCATTGTCGAACTTGACCATCAATGTGACTACTCCGAACGCTGGCTGCTACAGTGCCGAATTCTGGGCGGTGTCACAGGCCGCGCCAATGCGTCGAGTCCACGTGAACGGGTCCACAACCCTTATGGACTATTGCACCTCTCCATCATTCGCCAGTGGGGGCTTCATCGCCAATTCAGAGTTTGACGGCAAGCCAGTGGTCAACGGTTCACAGCAGCAGTTCCTGGTGAGGAACAGCAAGATTGTCGGTTGGAGCAATGGCGTCTGGAATCAAGTATTCTCAGGTGTCGTAGGCGCACCCGCTCAGTGTTTCCCCGCTCAGAAGTCATGCGGTGGCCCATATACGACGCTTCCGACAAGTCCAGTGACACGAGAGGCACCATATCTGTATACGGACGCCAACGGGCACGACGCAGTCTTTGTGCCATCGGTGCAACACAACTCAGTGGGCACGTCATGGGCCAGCGGCGCGACACCAGGCTCGTCCATTCCAATCGAGAAGTTTTTCATTGCCCAGCCAACGGACTCCGCGTTGACGATCAATCGTGCATTATTGTCCGGCAAGAGCCTCATCTTGACCCCTGGCATTTATAACTTAAACCTGAGCATTCTAGTCACTCGGCCTGACACGGTAGTACTCGGTCTCGGTTTCCCAACACTGATTCCTAAAAACGGAATCGTGCCAATGGTTGTTGCAAGTGTGAAGGGTGTCTCGCTGTCAGGGTTGCTCTTCGATGCAGGTACAACGAACTCTCTGGCATTGCTGCTGGTCGGAATCGGTCACGGAAGTGACAATGATGCCTCCGATCCGATAGCACTTCAGGATGTGTTCTTTCGTATTGGTGGTGCGGAGTCAGGCCGCGCAACGAGCAGTCTAGTCGTCAACAGCAATAACGTCATCCTCGACGACATCTGGGCGTGGCGTGCTGATCATGGAAATGGTGTGGGTTGGACGAACAACACTGCTGATACTGGCGTCATTGTCACCGGAAATAATGTGACGGCATATGGCCTTTTCGTCGAACACTATCAAAAATACGAAGTAATCTGGAGTGGAAACGGCGGTACGGACATCTTCTTCCAGAACGAGATGCCCTACGACCCACCTAGTCAGGCGGCATGGATGGAGGCTCCTGGTGTCGATGGCTGGGCCGCCTTTAAGATTACCAACAACGTAACCAGCTTTAGCGGCTATGGTATGGGTAGCTATAGCTTCTTCAACCAAGGTGTGAACATCTACGCCGCGCACGCATTTGAAGTCCCTACCACCCTTCCGGCGTCAAGCCTCCACGATCTGTTCACAATCTTCCTCTCCACAACCGGTTCTGGTGGCATCCTACATGTGGTCAACGATACGGGTGGATCATCAACCATCGCTAACCCTGATACCCCGGTCACAGTGGTAAGCTATCCATAACGGTTTGACACATCGTTCAGTTGTCTGATTACACATGAACTCTATCAAGCTTCCTCTTCTTAAAGAAAACTTGATGGAGTTCATGTGTAATATCCCCTCAGAGACTAAAGCAAAAAATGTTGTAACTAGACGTGCCAGTTATATAAGATGAATTATAGCGTTTGGCGAAAGTGGTTGACGCATACAGTGGTGACGGGATTAATAGGAGTGAGCGAAAAGGCGGTCTATAACTGAGAGTTTGGACATAAGCGGAAAACCCAAAAATATGTTCTACAAAAGGAAAGAGATCATGAGCAACGTACCAATTGCTGATTATGCTTTACTATCAGACTGTCGCTCAGCCGCGCCGGTTCTGTTGACTAGCAGTGCTTTGCTCGCTTCGATGGACCATCGGTCTTTGCTCGCTTACTGGATGCTTAAGCAGGACATTGGTCCATCTCGGCAGTTAGTACCACGGAAGTGAGCCGCAGCTATATTCAAGGGACGATGGCACTTGAAACGACTTTCCACACTTCAACGGGCACCATGATGCTGGTCGATGCAATGGCAATCGGACGTAACAAGCGCGGCCACGACCTGGGCATTGACTCACCAGGAATAGTGTTGCGGTCTGTATCGTGTCAGAGTGGCACAGTGGAGATAGAGCTTGAGTATGCGCCCCAATTTGAGTATGGCCTGATTTTCCCTTTGTTGAGGCCCATTGAGGGAGGCATTGTTGCACGTGGGAGTACAGATGTTTTGGTCCTCTCCTCACCAATTGTGTTCTCTGTAGAAGGCTCGGTGGCACGTGCTTTCTTTACACTTCAGGCAGGCGAACAAGCAAGTTTCGCACTACAGCATAGGGCGAGTTGGGAGAAAACATCAGAGGTGTATACTTAAGCAGCGATCACGGATTACCTGCACGACACCACTGTGGGATGGAGTACCTGGTCAGACTTGCATCAGAAGTATAAAGGACCGTGGAGAGATCTAGTACATCACAGTGGTCGTGTGCTACAGGCACTTATGTTCCGTCCCACAGGTGCAATCATCGCCGCACCAACGACCTCCCTACCTGAGTCAGTAGGATGTTCTGCTGCAATATTTGCGCGGCACCCAGTTCGTTGTTGATAGCGGTTGCATTCTCGTACTCCGGTTCCTCCAAATCAAAGTCGAGCGCGTGTAGACTGTACTTGTTGATGATTGCCTGCTCAGCCGCCGCTGTAGCCTGTGGGCTACCACATGTCTCTCCAAGTTTTGTGCCACCATAGCCTCCAAAGGATACAACAACATCACCTCCTGCTGCACGAATAGCGTTAATGATTGGTGCTATCTGTGTGTCTGAAGAAACATTATCCAATCCAGCATCGCTCGCCCAAGCCGGAGTACAACTACCATTCGATAAGACGAATGCCAACGTAAAGGCTTTAACTCCGCTTGCCGACATAACCGAGGTCAGGCTAGGAGGATTATTGCTGAGCGGCATCACATAGGGGGCCGCGTTATACCAGTTGTTACCAGCGAAGGGTACCGCTTTTGCCGCGGACGGTCTAGTATATATAATCATGGCGAGCACAATGAGCAAGAGGCTTGCCATACTTGTTGCTCTCAGTACGACCTGCTTACTTATTTGCATGAGGGACTCCTTTACTTAAATCAATAAGATATCGTCCACAACGTTATTGCTCTGACAACAGTAGCTAGGCATCTACATGTCTATACCAGTAATGTCATGAACAAATTGAATAAGCTCTCGCGAGAATTTACCAGCCTACGCTGATAATCACGCTACTTGGCGGATTTGCATTGAGCAAGATTTTGACTGCACTCTGGTCGTTCACATCATCAAAAGGAAACCCGTATGCCCTATGCTTCATGCTGATTTGGTGCCAGAATGCTGCATAGTCGTTGTGAATGGAATTGGTATAGTACGCAGCTGGGTTATACCAATTAGCAGTATCTAATGCAACACCTCGATTGAAAGCAGTGCATAACTCGGCACCAAGCTCCAACTCTTGAGGACTCAAACTCCCTGATGCTAAGGTACTAGAGCATGCTAACACATCACCTGTGGTGGGTTTGTTCAAAAAGAAGGGACCCGCACCGTTGCGTGTAAATTGCAACTGTCCATTGAGCACTCCCCCGGTGAAGGTGACGCCTTGACGCGTGAGCGTAAACGGGTGCGTTGCATAGTAGTTCCATGTCTGGTCAATGTACGACTGCATGTAGTTCGCTTGACTCCCACCTGACGCAAAAGTTGCAGACGAGTATGGGGCAAGGATGCGATAGGGAGTGACGAGCGGTTGGAATGCTGAACCAACAGCAGCAGAGTACTGAGAAAACACTTGCTCTCTGCTAAGCGTAATACCAACCGTTTGATCGTATCCGATAGCAGTTTGCTGTAGTCGTGCAGTCATCGGGAACCCGAACATATCAACCTGCGTGGTGTTGCCGCCAAACGGAGTCACACCATACTGATAGGCAAATTCATACCAATCGAAGTACACATCAGCGTTTGGATCGGTTGGATTACCGAGATTCGGACCACCCCAACCACTATCATCGGGTGCAATAGGAATGTACATAGGCGAACCAAGCGAAATGTACATTCTTGCTCCCTCAAGATGTGTTGGCATAATCACTGTGCTTGTCTGATCCAGCGTAAAGGACATATTCGCATAGTTCACACCACTTTTGGTCAAATGATTGGGAGCATTGACATCCAGATGGTTAATGTGAACGAGAGTTCCATCCGACTTCAGATATGACCATTGACCCGGTGTGGCTTGACCTAGAATTAGGACATAGACCTGATTGTTTGCCCACTTTCCATTCGTGTTGTTTTGCAAAATGAGAGGAAACGTTCCGTCTATTGAATGCTAGAGCAGCATGTATGGCTGCTCTAGCACCCCCTCTCAGCTCTGACCAACTTTTTTCATCGGCAAAAGCTGAGAATTGCTTTACGGATGTGTCCATGAATACGATTGCGTATCGTACTGGAGTCCACCCTTTTGATAGGTGAATGAGTAGGTGACGGTATTGCCCGGATTGATACCACTTGCTGTATACTCCCAGCGCGACGCACCACTGTTATAGGTCATGGTGACGTTTTGCTGCCCACCACCTGCAACTGTGTAGTGTACAATCACATATCCTGCCGTCCAGCCACTCGGTTGAAAGGTGAACTGCGCTTGACTCGATCCAACACTATTGATACCTTGACCAAAGCTCCCACTTGGAATTGGAGTCGGAGTCGGAGCGGATCCGAAGGTATAACTGTATGAACCACTATCATATTGAAGCCCACCTTTTTGGTAGGTGAATGAGTAGTTGATGACATTACCTGGATTCACGCCACCAATCGTATATTGCCAGCTTGAGCTACTGCTGTTATAGGTCATGGTGACGTTTTGCTGCCCACCACCTGCAACGGTATAGTGTGCAACGACGTAACCTGCTGTCCAGCCGTTCGGTTGGAAGCTCAGCTGAGCCTGATTAGAGCCAACACTACTCGCGCTTTGAGTAAAGCCACTACCTGTTGGGGGTGTAGGAGGAGGTGGCGGTGGTGTTCCTCCGCCTGTTGAGCCACCTGCGGTAGAGACTTGCACATTATCAACGATCATGGATGCACCCGATTGCGTTGCGGCCGTTGGACCACCACCGAATGCATTCGGGAAGCCACCACCCATTGCTAGGTCAAAGATGATGAAGAAGCCGTGATCCACCGCATTCGTCCATGTGGTCTGGTCAACCTGGTTGGCATTGATAGTGAAGTAGTTCGCACCATCTAAATACCAGCGAATTTGTTCGGGTGATACGCTTCTATCAACAATCATTGAGTATGTGTGAAAGCTTGTTTGACAACCAGAGCAAGCATGTTCTCCACTACCAATACCAGTCGTTTCGTTACAAGGCCCACCTGGACTGACGCCACAATGCAATGTTCCGAAAACAGAACTTCGTCCATTGATATCTTCCATGATGTCAATTTCGCCATCGTTAGGCCAGTTCTTATCTACCCGGAATTGGGAACCAAGCATCCAGAACGCAGGCCAGTAGCCAGCCGCCGCAGCCCCAGAGACATTAGGTTGTTGAATGGTTGCGCTGACTTGTAACTGACCACCCACAGGTGCTGCAAAATCCGCACGTTGTGTCTCGATACGTCCAGAGGTCCAGTTTCCACTGGCGTCGCGGATGGCGGTAATGGTGAGATGACTATTTCCATCGTGTTGCACATTCGCTGTGCTGCTTGTCATGTTTTCGATCTCGCCAGTACCCCAACCTGTTCCGGTATCGTAGCGCCAATTGTTCGTATCAAGACCTGTGCCAGCCGCACCGTCGAAGTTATCACTAAAGACGGTAGTCCAAGTGGCGGCTGCATGAGCCTTGTTTGCCCCACGAGAGAAGACGATGCTGCTAGCGGCACTTAGTAGCGCAACAAAGAGCAGTAGTAGCGTCACAACTCGAAGCATCTTTAGCTTCCAGCTGCGTTGAGAACCGTTTGTCTGGTTCTCCTGAGGAGATGTGTTCATTGATTGCCCCTTTACAATCACTAGTGGGAGGTCGAGAAACAGGAATAACTGTTCTTCCCCTCCCTAAACAAAGATAGATATCAAATGCGAAAACTGATTATCAGTTCCCACAGAAAGGTGTCAATGCATGACGACCCGACAACACGACAACCTAGTAAGTAGTATAATTACACAAGATAGAAAAGTATCACGCTATATTTTTTTAGGAAAAAATGAAACGTTGGCTACACACTCATTGGAAGAGAGCGAGGAGTCCCACTAGATGCTCGCATGATCAGATGAGTTGGTAGTCGGATACGCAAAGAGGTACTTCCTTGAATATATGCACTGGAATGTTCTGCTCCTTGAGGCATTGACTGTTTTTGTGGCCTCTTCTCTGTATGCTGATTCTGATCAATCATAGTCGCAAGAATTTCAAGAGCTTTACGTCCCATCTCGGAAAAGGGTTGACGAATTGTAGTAAGAGAAGGTCGCATGTGCGCAGAGAAATTAGTATCATCGAAGCCTACAACGGCAATCTCCTCTGGTACGCGTAAACCCTGTTGCTCAGCGACCTCTAAGACGCCATATGCCATTTGATCATTGGCAACAAAGACCGCTGTAGGTAAATCACGTTTGTCACGTGAGAAGAGCTGTGTAGCGCACCGACGCCCACTCGCAGGCTCAAAAGTTCCTTCCACAAGCAGTGTTGGGTCGGGAGAAATTCCTGCATCTTGTAATGCTTGACAATATCCCTGATAGCGTTCAACGGCGCAATAAAAATTTTGTGGTCCTTGAATATGAGCAATACGTCGATGTCCAAGGTCGAGTAAATGACGAGTGGCCTCATAAGCACTGGCAACATTATCGACGCCAACCCACGGAAGGGTCGCAGGTTTTGACTGGTCGTCAATCGTAACGAGAGGGAAACCTTGCTGATAGCGATACGTGAGATGCTGCGAAAGCTCGCCAGGGAAAATTGCCAGGAGACCAGCAACCATCCTCATACCCAGAATGCGGTCAAGCACATCGGAGTGGTTGCGTTCAAAACCGATGCTATATAACACAATTTCGTAGTCGGTGCGTTCAACGTATTCAGCAACACCATGCATGATTTCGGGAACAGAAGGCCATGTTAACGGAGGAGCAAGGACGCCGATTAAGCGCGTATGACCGCCAGCGAGTCCAATAGCGGTGATACTAGGAACAAAATCATACTCTTGCACAACACGTTGCACACGCTCACGCAAGAGAGCATTAACTGATGAATGGTGATTGAGAACGCGCGAGACCGTTGCCTTTGACACCCCTGCAAGTCGTGCAATGTCCTGAATAGTCAACTTGTTGTGCATACTCACGCTTTGCTCCTTTGCAATATCCAGACAAAAAATCGTGCTTTTGCATCATCACATTCCCCATGTGTAAGGTATACATACCCTACTGGATAAAAGAACTGTAAATCAGAAACCGGTTTCTGTCAATGGTACTACCCAAATTTCCCCAAAATTGCCTACATTTGGAAGGAAAGTTCACCGATGCATATTTATTAAAGAAAAAAGCCAGAACTTCCTCTTCCTAATTGACAGTAGGAGACAGTAAAATCGGAAGAAAAAAAGTTCGTTTTGATGAGCAGATTTCGCCATCTAAGGAGGAGGTATATGATGACGCACGAATGCCGTACTCCATCGCAAGGCATCTTGACATGGGAGAAGAGGTCGCTGAAGTCTTCTTTTATGGACAGTAATTCGTCTCACGGCTTCTAGTAGTTGATGGCATCATACTCCTTGAGGGCAAGCATCACACGCGCCTCGTCTGGCGTGGCAATCTCTCGCTCGAACTCATGAGCCAATTGGATCACCTTTTCGACGAGTTGTGCATTGGTTGCCAGAACACCACCTCGCACAAAAATATTATCTTCTAAGCCAACACGCACATGTCCGCCCATCATAATCGCCATCGCCGCCCTGTTGAACTCTGCCGGATAACCGACGCCTATGACCGACCAGCGATAGTTCTCTGGCCCAAACAGGCGGTCAGCCGTTGCCTTCATTACCAATTCGGAAGCTGAAATCGGAAGAGCCAGAAGTTAAAAGCGGCACGGAAGGAAGTGACGTTCCGTCTTCTCTTCAGGTAGACTTTCTTAAGAGGTTCAAAGATGGGCGGAACTACCTGTAATTCAATGCTGAAGGAGCTATTTTATGACTCAACAAGGCAATCAGTTGTCAGGGGCGTCAGCACAAACGCATAACGCCGTACAAGAGACACGTGACAAAGGACTTAGCGTGCTACGGCGTTGGGATTATAAACGCGGCGATCCAAGTCAGAAAGCCGCACTAGAGTTGGCGAGCGATGGGGCCGCAAAAGTGCTAGAGAACCCTGGATTACGCTGGAAGACGGCATACAGATTCAGTTTTACAGCGACTACGATGGTAACAAGGACGCCGATGATGCGGCAGGACCAAGCTATTATCGTACAGGTCAATACTGGCTCATTCCTGCTCGCACCGCCACTGGAGAGAGAGAAACCGATGCCGTTGGAGACGACCACGACCCAAGAGGTCGTCTTCCTCGCACCGCTTGATCACGTCTGCGCGCGGGCGCGCCAAGGTGTTGTTCGGCTTCGACTACGTATGGGAGGTCTACAAGCCTCTTCACCAGCGCAAGTTCGGCTACTACACGTTGCCGATTCTATGGGGCGACCGTCTCGTCGCCCGTGTCGACAGCAAACTCGACCGGACGGCCAACACGTTCGTCGTCCTGGGTTTGTGATTGGAGGATGAGGCATTTGCGGAAGCATTGGCGTGTGGGTTTGCGCAATTCGTAAGGTTTCTGGGCGCGAGCAAGCTGGATGCTACGGCGATTGGCGAGCGGTTGCTACGCCGACGTGCATGCTCTTCAAGGGATGCGAATTCAAGCAAGACTTGATGGTGATGGATCATCTTTGTTTTCCTCTTCACAGGGCAAGCTCTGCTCCCGGTCGTTGTGGATACCGTCAATAGCGTTCGCTTGCTCGCACTTGTTTGCTGAAACATCGCTTGCCAAAACGTGCTAGACACCTTTCGCTCAACTCGCTTCACCTGCTTCAATGAATTCGCCAGCAATATCAAGAGTGGGCCAGATCCAAGTATTTCGACAAACGATACTCATCGTCATCTCCTCGAAAATATTGGGAGCATAGGCTCCTATTTGCTCAATAAGGGGGGCATCCCCTCACATTTTGAGGGGATGCGGCATCCTTCAATGACCACGAACAGCAAGGGGTCGAATACG
>CAWBXD010000015.1:0-391660 GCA_963792705.1 uncultured Chloroflexia bacterium
GTACAAAGGTTTCCAGGATCGAACGTTCTTGGCCTAATATGCGCGAAGCTGTCACCAGGTGCAAGGGGGTTGCTCATGTGATCTGCACAGCTTTTCTACAGCGAGTTGGTGCTGTTCACGCGTACCTTTGTCTGTTTTGCTTGAGCAAAAAGGCACAATGGCATAGCAGAAACTCACAGCAGAAAGGAGTTTCTGCTGTGAGTTTCTGCGACGAGTTGACAGATGCCAATCGGCCTGAAAAGCTGATGGAGAACCATCATTGAGAAACAACAGTATCACTCCCTTGCACTTCCTGACAGCTTCGCGCATATTGGGCCTTGATGCATTGTGACACACATTTGAAGAAAAAAGGCAAGGGGTCACTGTCTGAAAAGCATTCGTAGACTCGCAGAGTAGTCAGTCGCATCGGCTGTGAGCGTTGCCGCTGATGCACCTGCATCGGCTGCGGCAACACCTCCCAGTTCCACAGCCTGGACAGCAGCACTGGCTTCACCCAGCACATAGGCACCAACGACCGGTCCAACGACAAGTGCGCCAGCGGTAATCAAGACTGCTCCACCAAGAACACCCAGAACGCCGCCGAGTACTTTTGCCCACTTGCGATTACTTTCAACATTTGTCAAGACATTCCCTCCTAACGCAACAACTACACCTGCTGCCAGTAATACACACCCTGCTACAACAACTGGTGCTACTTGAGGATGAATGGTGGAAGCAGTATGGATGGCTTGTGAGGATGCTCCATGGTCAATGATGTTTTGAAGATGGTGCCATTGCTGGTATGTTGCTGCGTTGAAGACGTTGGCTGCGGCTGCATTTGCTGGATCATAATCCACTTTCCCGTTAAGTGGGTCGTAGGTTTCATCACCCTGAAAGGTATAGGGAGTATTTGGATTGCAAAGGTACGTTGCATCTGCATTCCCCCATTGAGACTCGTGTATCGAAGAGGTGTATCCACAATTCGTATCGGGTGATAAGGTGAACGGACCTCCATACTGACTCTCATCAGGATACCATTGGATTTGTCGATGAACAGTTCCTGGTGCATCCCCTGAAGTGGTGAGATCGACTCGAGAGTATTGATGACCCTGAGTGAACCATTCATGAAGTTGTCCCCCCATAATACTCCACTGGTAGTGTCCATTCTCCCAGGCATCAATTTGGGGAAGCTCAAGGAAGGAACTGCTCGGGGTGCCCAAATACCTGGGATACGAGCGCTCCTCGAATTGATAGGTGTGCCCGTCGACGGTTTCACTATACCCATAGACGTAATAACTTTGGGGAGAAAGAGCTGTTGAGGTTTTCGCTTCTACGTGTGGGGACTGAAGCAAAAGACCTAGAAGGCAGAGAACTCCCATAAGTGGGACAAAAAGCCCACGATGCCGTTTCTGTTCAGATAGGACATGAGACATAAAAATACTCCTTCTTTTTTTCTGTACGAGAAGCAGGGCTGTATTCAATTGCAAGCGTGAAAAGAGTAGGTGACGACCCTCTCGCTCTTTGTTCTGCGTGCTATGACCCTTCGTTTAGACGAGCGAGCCATATCTGCGATAAAAGTTTCCGTATCAGTTGTAAATGTGATACTTAAATGGCTCTCCCTCATTTTGTGTGATTGAAAAAGTGATCACGAAACCTTCATGAAAACAGTTCGTTCCTGAAGATGCAGGTTGAAAGAAGAAAGACACTCTTACGGGTGTTCCCCTCTATCGCAACCTCATCGGTTTATCCAAAGAAAAGCAGGTCTCCATCCTTCCATGGAAACAGAGAGACATTTGCTGTCTCCCTGTTTCCATGGAAGGATGGAGACCCAGAAAAGCACTTGACTGGATAACGCGAACTCGTTGTGCTTGAGAAGATGGGAGCAAAGGGTGCCTATTACTGAGATGCAATCGCGACCCGATGACCGATATAGTGACCTTGCACAAGCTCCTGTACCAGAAAATGTGCGACATCACCGAGTGGAATGGAATGTGGACCTGTCAGGAAGGCATGGTCTACGCGGGTATGATAGCGACCTGTAGCTGGCTCCCGTGTCATATCTGGTGGACACACAAGCGTCCATTGCGAGTCGCTTTTCTCCAGCATTTCAAACACCCGGCGGTGCTCCTCGGTGCGAGCTTTCATCGTTGCAGGAAACACAGGAAGTTGCTCCACGCGTATCGGCCCTGCCGCTTGCAGTATTCCCAATCCACCAATAGCAAGAACGCGATGGACATGCGCCTGCTGCATTGCGGCAATGATATGCATCATCGCGACAACACGCGTATCCTGGTGATCCTCACCACCAACAGTACTGATAATGGCCTCTTGCCCTATCACCCCGTCAGTAACTGCTTGCGCATCCCGAACATCGCCTTGTATGAGAGTCAATGCGGGATGGTCGAGTGTGATTTTGCTGGGAGTACGAAGGAACGCGCTGACATGATGCCCCGCCCGAAGCAATTCAGCAAGAAGCAATGGACCAATATTTCCGGTCGCGCCAAAGACGACAACGTTCATACCTCTCTCCATGTCCTATTTCTTCTAATAACACCATATCGTAATGAAACTCATCTATCTACTTCCTGTAAGGTGGCGGTGGCCCTAGCTCCGCAGAGCGAGCCAGTGTACGCATTGCACGTGGTATCCCTTGTGCGTAGTTCTTCGCAAGAAAAAAAGCGTAGAATGACGAAAAGGGTCCACTGAAGATGACTCCGTGAGTGAAGGTGCTGCCTACCGGGGTCCGAAGAATCCGATGCGTCCATGTCAATTTGGCAAGTGGAAGAGTATTAACCTCGGTATAGCTGCTGTAAGGGGTGACCTCGGTCAGGGTAAACGTCACGCGCGGTCCCCGTGGAGGTCTATTGGTTCCCGTCGTGCCTGTTGCGAAGGGTCCATTGATCTGTATCTCCGCCACCAAATGATCCCAGGATGGAGCACTGGCTGGATCAGCATAATAGGCCCAGAGCTGCTCAGGTGTTGCGGTAGTACTTTCAGTATGTTCAAACGACCACATATTGGCCTCCTCATGAAATAGGATTGCTTTTTGCAACCCAACTAAATCGCTACTATAGCATAATGGATTTCATTTTGCAACCTATCTTGCGAGGAAAAACAAGAGAGATTGTCGAAGACACCGGAACTTGGTATACTGAAGACATGGAGAAATCAACACATTCAGAGGAAAGCTCGTTTGAACACACTTCCATCCATCATACCCTGACCGTGATTGGAGACCGTTGGACATTGTGTGTGTTGAGTGAGGCATTTTTGGGCGTGCATCGCTTTGATGAGATGCGAGACCATTTAGGGATTGCCAGTAATATTCTCAGCAACCGCTTGACTCGCCTGGTCAACCATAACATCCTCGAACAGGTACCGTACAAAGAGGAAGGGCGGCGCATGCGCTCTGAGTATCACTTGACGCGCAAAGGACGTGATTTGTTGCCAGCTTTGGTGGCACTGATTCAATGGGGAGATCATTATATGCCTGATCCATCCATTGCTTCGGCAACCATAATTCATACTGACTGCGGTCAGGAGGTGCATGTTGAGATCGTCTGTGCCGATGGAGACACCATTAAGAGTGTCAAGCACCTGAAACGCATTGTTCACTAATCTTCTCCACTATAACGAGAGGAGGCCGGATCAGGAGACGTGCAAAATCACGTATCGCATACTTTTTGAGAAGTCACGTTTCGTAGAGCAAGCCTCAAGAGACTCTATCCTCCGCCGGAGCCACTCCAACGCAATCTCAAACTTATTTTCTCCCACAAAGCTATGATACTGATCGTCATACCCATTCTCTATCACAAGAATATCATTTTCAATCATATTCGATGCTCGTACCCATTTCACCATATAGCCAAGTTCGGATGCAATCATCTTTACCATGAAGAGAGCTTGGTCCTCGTTCATCATACCCATCATCTGCCATTCCGCCTTCATAGAGATATAGGTATATAATGTCGTTAGTTATAGGAACGTTCTCTTCTTCCAATGAGAACGTGATGTGCCCTAAAATGCTATATGCTTGTTATACAAAAATGTGGCGGAGAGAGGAAGTCAAAGAAGGAGAGCGAAGCAAGCGGGTATAGAATCGTCGGTGAGAGTATTGTTGGCATTGTTGGAGTACCATTCGGCGGCTTCATGATAAATATTCTTGGTTTCTCCACCAATAGCAATAGTATCTCCAGCATCATCGTGGCTTTCATTGGAGCGTGCTTCTTGATTGCCATCTTGCGATCCGTCTCATGGCATACGACGAGCGTAGTCTCTTCTTCCGTTCCCTTTTGAATTTCTAATACATGCGTAGAACACCAGAAGCATAAAGCGGATACCCACTCAAAAGGGTATCCGCTTTATGCTTCTGGTATTCTATCAAGCTTTTTTGTAGAGATATTCTACAAGAAAGACACGCCCTTATGGTTGCCCAGGCTGAAAGGCACCATTGACATTGTGAAACACCACCTGTGTGCCTTGAAACTTGATGAGCATATCAGGATGATTGTCATTTGTCTAATATCTTGACTCTTACGCAACCTTGCTGATCAAGGATGTGGTATACTAAGAAGTTGAATATTTTCCGCTTTTGCTGACCTCTTTAAGGACGAAAGGACACCTTCTAATCATGCTTCCAGACCTTCTCAACGTCGAAGTGGAAGGAACGCAAATCAATCAGACACGGAAGATCTGGTTCATTATGCATCAGGTTTCTCTCACTCAGCCAGTTCTTTCTCGCTCCGCGAGATCATCCTGATGGGAATAGTGAGATCAGAGGGCAGATGAGCAGAGGCGTCAGAGGCGGCATCGATCTCGCCGCCTTCCGCCAAAATCGCCTGAAATAACTGGACGGAATCTGCCTTCGTCTCTTCTCCCAAATCGTCCCTGAAAAACACTTCCTGAGCGCACTCGATCACATCTTGAATGACTCGTTCATATCGGTAGTAGGTGAGCGCAATCCAGTCGATTTCCGCCACTCCGTACCCTTCCCAAAACGCAGGAGTGCCGGGCAGTGCCGAACTCGCGGCTGACAATTCCTTGATAAAGAGGAAATCACGCTCTTTGGGAGCCAGCATCACCTCATCCCAATCAATCACAAAGACGTGGCCACTATGGTCACGCAGGAGATTGGCTGGATGCAGATCCGCGTGACAGACGACGTATGGGAGCGTTCGTCTTTGTAGCACGCTCCCCAGCACTTCCAAGGAGGTGGCTGTCGTGTGAATCGTGGACTGATGCGCCACCCAGGAGGAACGCAGTGCGTGCTTAGAGGCACTTGTCCCGCCGAGTGCCCGTGCATGTTGGGTCTCAAAGGCATGTATCCATTGAACATACTCCGTCGGATCAAAGGTCTCCTTTCGCAGTGACTCAAAGCCTTTTGGCGAAAGCCGGACCTGATGAATCTGTTGGAAGATGGTTCCCACCTCCTTCCACTGCTCATTCGTCATCCCCGTCCAACTCGTATCTCCGTCAATGAAAGGATACACGATCACGGTCCACTCCTCTCCTCTTGCCCACAAGGCACCGTTGCTGGTGGGAACGGGAGCCACGACGGATGTGATCCCCTGATCGTTGAGATAGCCAGGAACAAGGCAACCTGATTCGTAGAGAGGTCTCGACGTGACTTTGAGCAAATAGGCAGTTCCCTGTTCGCTCACCACCCGATACACTCCGGCATGGTTATCCAATCCCAAGGGAAGAAACTCAAGTGTGGTGGAGGAAAGGCCATAGTGGTCTTGTAAACAGGCTCGCAGGTATTCCTCTGGAATCTTTGGTGGCTCACGCATAGCTACACTCGTCCCATCCTGATTTTTCTTTCATGCATGCTCTCATGGCATATCACGCAGGTGTCAGCAATGGTAAGTATACCCAAGGTGCATGGGAGAAGCAAGATTTTGCTGCATAGCTTGGATATTAAGCAACTTCGCCGATGCCAGTTATGGTATGCTGATTTTTCCTCCTGGTCTTTCTGTCCTGACTCTTTGGGGTGTGGTAGAGTACGCGGAGCTTGAGCAGATCGATTTCAGCGCGACCATACATACTTCTTTTAATGAGCTTAAGTCGATTCACATTCCCCTCCAAAGGACCATTTGAACGAACTATCAACTACACCCAGTAGCTCAAATGGAGAGCACTCCTTTACCATTACGCATCCTTTTCATCCCCTCTGCGGCCAGAGCTTTCCCTTGCTCTCGCAAAGCCGGGCCTGGGGAGAAGAGCGCGTCTTCTTTGCAGATCCGCAGACGCATCAGGTCCGTTCTCTCCCTCTGGCCTGGACTAGCCTCGCCCTTCCTGATCCTTTTCTGGTTGTTGCCGCAGGGAGAACCATGCTTCGTTTTGAAGACATAGGACCTCTCAACCGGATACTCAAGGCTCACCAGAAGGAGAAGCACTAAGATGACCCAGCAGGTCAGCGCTCATCATCTCAGTCGCCTGGCATATCTGTATGTGCGGCAAAGTACACTTCAACAAGTTCTCGAAAATACCGAAAGCACCGCTCGTCAATACGCGCTTCGCGAACGAGCCCTGGCGCTTGGCTGGAGCCAGGAGCGTATTGTCGTGATTGATCAAGATCTGGGCCATTCGGGAGCCTCAACCGCTGATCGCCTGGGCTTCCAGCGCCTAGTGGCTGAAGTTGGGGGTTTTTGCCATCCTTCTTCTATCATCGCTTGTTTGTTGTTTCGTACCCATTCCCTCGTGTATCATGATGAGGTGATCTCTCATTGGTAGTTGTCTGTACGAAGCGAGAAAAAGGACAAGAAGACATGGAAGACCAGATTGAAGTTGCCGACACCATGTATCCAAAAGGTGTTGTGAGGGCAGCGGGTAATCGGGAAGGACTGGTCGCTTTATATATTCAGAAAGGCGACCAGCATCATAACGGAGTTACCAACGTCGCTATTCCTCACGATCAAATGCTTGGGGCCGTGGTGGCACCCTGGTTTACTTCTTTGGGCGATGAGGAGCAGAAGAAGATACTTAGCACTCTTTACGAGCGACGAGAAACCCGCTTTCCACGCCAACCTCGACCAACTGAAACAGACAATGCGCCAAACGATTTTGACCTCTAGTACCTACAAAAAAAGGGATGGCTCTGGCACCCAACAGAGCAGGGAACAACACCTCTTACTGCGTTATTGTACTATGATGGACTCTACGTGCGAACAGAGCAGGCGGTTGTTGCGATCCCCAAGCAAGCAGTTCTCGACCTCGTGGCGTGGGTGGTAAACCAAGCAGAATGGTTCGATCCCCAAGGGGCAAGTTATCGAGCCGATCCTCAAGAAGACATGGCAGGCTTCACCGAATGTGCCTATTGTTTAGGCAACCTTCCTCATACTGAGCAGCAACATGATGAACAGGTAGACATCCCATCGCTCAAATTCTACGACGATGGCGTCTCCCAAGGCCCTCTCGATGGACAATATTAAAGAGGTGGAGTTTTCTGCCTATAATGCGTGAGGAAAGGAAAGAGAATGACACATGATCCCGATTCGCTCAGGCACCTCGTTTCAGTGCTGGTAAATGATGTGAAGAGTGGGCACTTTTTGTCCTCAAGGGTTGGCATTTGCCTTGAAGGTTGAGCAGCACAACCATTGAGCATGCTGGAAGCCGCCTTGGGAGCGGCTTCCAGCATGCCATCGTTGTAAATTCGGTTAAGATTGACGATGATTGGGGAAGTCGGTTGAGCGGGTGAGTGTCTCCCAGCGTCTCACGTCTGTATCAAAGGCCACACGACTGGCAGCAAGTGCATCCAGGGCGGCAGAGCCTAAGACCAGATGTTTGGGAGGATCCTCGTCGTTGATCACGCGCAGGATTGCTGCCGCTGCCCTTTCCGGATCACCAGGTTGGTGTCCGTTGTTGCGACGCCTTGCCTCGCGTATCGGCTCGTATACCTCATCGTAGTCGGAGAGGGAGCGTTCACTGTGCGTCATGGAGCGGCCCAACCAGTCGGTACGGAAGGGTCCAGGCTCGACGGCGGTGACGTGAATGCCCAGATGAGCCACTTCCTTGCCAAGCGCCTCCAGGATACCTTCGAGAGCATACTTGCTGCCATGATACAAGGACAAACCAGGAGAGGTTGTTAGACCGCCAATAGAGGTGATGGCGAGGATGTGGCCGATGCGGCGCGTACGCATGGTAGGCAGTGCTGCCTTCATGAGGGCGACTGGTGCAAAGACGTTGACCTCGAACTGGAGCCTCATCTGGTCCATGCTCAATTCCTCGAATAAGCCCTCATGTCCGTAGCCAGCATTGGCGATTAGAATATCAATGGGTCCATCCTCATGCTCGACCTCTGCCACCATTGCGGCGATAGCCTTCTCGTCGGTCATCTCGACGATCTTGGCAATAGCTTTGGTCTCGTGGAGTGCCTCGTACGCTGTCGCGTCTTCTACTCTGCGCACGGTCCCAACGACCCGATGACCTTCCTGGAGAGCTTTGAGGGCACATGCTCGCCCAAAACCGGAACTAACTCCTGTGATGAGAAACGTCTTCTGTCTTGTCTTCATGTCTTGTGCCTCTTTCTTTGAGAACAGGGTGCTTTTTCTCCGTCCCGATTGGAGACTTGACTCACTTCTTCCCTTGACTCTAGCAGTAGAATGAGGATATGTCCAATATATGATAGGTATGATGGTGAGAGATCATATGTATAACCAAAACGTCGAGTTGCGCCACCTGCGCTATTTTGTGGCGGTGGCTGAGGAACTGCACTTTAGCCGTGCTGCCGAGAAATTGCAGATGGCTCAACCACCGTTGAGTCAACAGATTCGCCAGTTGGAGCACCTAGTTGGAGTCCGTCTCTTTGAGCGCAATCATCATTCTGTGATGCTGACCAATGCGGGTCAGTTGTTTCTGGAGGATGCAGTCCGTATTCTTGAGCAGGTGGATCATACGCTCGTACGAATGCAGCAGGCGCAACAGGGTCAAGTGGGACGACTGGATATCGGGTTTGTCAACAATGCGGTGGCGACCGAGAGCTTCCTTCCCGATGTGCTCGCCGTTTACCATCAACGCTTTCCCGGCGTTGAGGTGCATCTCTGCGAGATGCATCCTGAAGCGCAACTCCAGGCATTGCAAAAGCAGCAGATCCAGGTGGGGTTTGTAGCCAGTTTCCAGGATCTCCCAGCGGATTTTGAGGGAGAAGTGCTCCAACATATTCCGTTTGTCGCCGTGCTTGCCCCCACACATCGCTTTGCGTCACAGCCCTCCGTCGCGTTGCGTTCCTTGATCAAGGAATCTTTCATTTTGTGTCAGCGTCAATCAACGCCTGTTCTCTACGACCGGATCATCCAACGGTGTGGCGAGAGTCCGCATGTCACGCAAGAGGTCTCGGACATCCGTATGGTGCTTGGGCTCGTGGCGGCCAATCTGGGTGTCTCCCTCGTGCCAGCCTCAGCGATGCCCCTGCGTACGGAGGGAATCATCTATCGCCCACTCTCCGACGATGGTGACGCCATCATTGTCCAGACAGCTCTTGTATGGCATCGCAAGAGCTTCTCTCCAGTTGTTGAGGGATTTCTTGCAGTTGCACGAGATCTCCTCGTACACCATGCACAAAGCAAGAAGGGATGTTCTCGAAGACAGAATGAAATGCCAAATTGAGAAGCACGCGATCACGCCCACTTTTTCACGGAGACTGGTACAGGGAACGCACCAGGATGTCTCACTCTTGAGCGCCATATCTCATCCGCTGCCAGAAAAAATCGTCCTCTTCTTGAGCTCATCTACCACCTGATCCATCGAATTTACAACGATGGCATGCTGGAAGCCGCTCCCAAGGCGGCTTCCAGCATGCTCAATGGTTGTGCTGCTCAACCTTCAAGGCAAATGCCAACCCTTGAGGACAAAAAGTGCCCACTCTTCACATCATTTACCAGCACCTTCATAGGCGAACCAAAACAGAGGTGGTAAATAATCTGAAGCCTAAGCCGCTTTGATCCTGGAAGGGAAGCACTTGCTCCCAACTATGAGCACTGGCGTGAACGTGCCTGGACAAACCGCTCCCTATCGAGCTTCTTTCATTGATACTTTGTACACAAGAGTTGGTTGCCCGACCCCAGTATCTCGGTTTCGTTCTCATTCCTGGTAGTTGACCAGCAATTGCCTAGCATCTACCAATAAAAACTGGCTTTTGCTTTTCAACCAGGTACATTTCGCCTTGCCAGAGTGGACAGCGTTATCTCAAGCAACAGCCATGGTGGGAGTCCAATATTCTTTTCTAGTGGGTGAGAGGTCTGAAACGAAGCGAAGCCATATGTTTTGCAAATAAAATGCCTTTTTTTTATTCTGAGCGAGGGCTGTGTGGATCCCTCTTTGTGGTGACATACGCGTGGGCAAATCGGCTTTCATTTTGGCTTTTTTTAGTGCCTGGCTGCCTCTACCACCTGCTGAGAAGTGGTTGATCAGTAAGTCACGCTCAGTCCAATAGGCGGCGAGGTCGAATTCTGTAGGGCGCGTGAAGTGCTCTTTCGTCAACTCGATTGATTGAATATGTGTCACACACATCACATGCATCGCTCCTGCACTTGCCCCAACCAGATACCAGGTTCCCCGTTGCGAGACAAGGCCATACGGATCGATGAAGTGTTTGTGCTCCCCTTTGTAGGTCAGGTACAAGGTGTAATCTTGCCAAATTGCCTCCTGAATACGCTCCAAGTGGGAGAGCACTGTCCTGGAATGAGTGGGCTGCGTCGTCTCCATGTGGATGCGCTGGCGTACCCGCGTGGCATTCTCGCGTGAATTTGCAGGAAGCACTGCGGAGAGTTTGAGGAGCGCATTTTCGAGAGCCTGATCCAGTCCGAGGTCGGCTAGGGATGGAGAAATGCTCAGGAGGAAGAGCGCACGCACCTCTAGCGTAGTAAGTCCGGTCAGCCTGGTCTGGTAGCCATCAAGCAATTCACAGCCACCTCCTGGCCCACGTTCGGTATAGAGTAGTATGCCTGCAAAACTCAGGGCCTCGATGTCACGATAAATGGTGCGTTCGGAAACCTCCAGATGCTCCGCCAGTGCTTGTGCAGTCATACGTCCCCTGGTCTGCAAGAGCAGGAGAAGAGAAAGAAGTCGATCTGCTCGCAAGGAATCCCTCCATGACGTGTCGTGCCGGAAACGTGTATACGATCTCATTCAGTATAGCACAAAAATCCTGACACCTTTTGACAGGATCAGTGAGTACGTTTTTTTCCTGGCAGTATGTAGAGATTCAGGTTTGATGAAAAAGGACGATGGACCAGGTAACGAGCAACGAGTACTCATCTTGTTCGGGCTTTCTATTGAGTTGGGAACGTCCGGGGAGAACCTGACAAGAGATGTCAGTTTCCGTCCTCTATACTCTTAAGTGGGAAAACACGCAAAAGCGACGAAGCATAATGATGATGGCGCAGCAAGGCGAAAGAAAGGACCTAGAGACATGAAAGACGAGACCCTGACATTCTACCGTGAGCAGAGTGCGATAACCCGACCTGGAAAGCATTCGCCCCTCTTTACAGACCTCCCACAAAGCGTTGAGGCCCTCTGCAAAATTGTTCAAGGTTTGATCATCCACTATCTTGGTGGTGATCTGTATGGCTGCCAGATAACGGCGGAGCGCGAACGCGAGATCGATACGCGTTACGTCGAGCAGATGTTGGAACGTATTCTTGAACGAGACCCACATCCCTTGATGGAAACGAGAGCACCTCAGCAGCGTCTGGTAGGGTGTTGCCGTGACTTCTCGACGATGCTCTGCTCGATGCTGCGCCACCAGGGTATTCCCGCACGCATCCGAATGGGCTTCGCGAGCTATATTGATCTGGGACCAAGCTTCTTCGTCGATCATGTGGTCGTAGAGTACTGGCACGAGGATGAGGGTCGCTGGCGCATGGTTGATCCCCAAATGGATGTGCTCCTAATCAAAACCAATGGGATTGACTTCGATGTGCAGGACATGCCTCAGGAACATTTCTTGGCTGGTGGCATGGCGTGGCAACGCTGTCGCAAGGGGGGAGCAGACCCCGAGAACTTTGGCATACATCCTCAGATCAAAGAGATCCGTGGCTGGTGGCTGATACGTGACAAGGTGCTGCAGGACCTTGCAGCCCTCAATAGGGTTGAGATGCTTTGCTGGGACGCGTGGGGCATGATGCGGGGGAAAGAAATAAGCGATGAGGAAGCACACCTGCTCGATACCATCGCCGACTTGACTCTGAACAGTGACGCGTCCTTCGAGCAACTACAGCACTGCTATACACAGGAGGAGCGTGTGCGCCCGAATGGACATGTATGCGCTAGTAGTCCGGCAGTGGGACTTCAGGAAGTCGTGCTTACGCTTCTAGGGTGAGGATACAAAGAGGGACGTTTCTGTGCTTTGCAGGAACGTCTCTCTTTGACCTTACTCTGGTTAGGTCCAGCATATTCAACCCTGAAAACAAGACGCACCACCTGAAAGGCGGTGAGGGCCCAGAGTGGAAGATGATGCAACCAGGGATAGGACAAGGGCATTTCGTCATATGCTTGCCACAAGAAAGAGGATAGAGAGCTGTAGCTATTCTCCCGGAAGGGAAAATGGTCAAAACTATAAAAGGGACAGAAACAAGATGTCCTCAAGCCTCTTGAACGTCTACTATTGTAGTATGTAACCAAATTGTATAGGTCATAACGACCGTTTTCACATATACAAAACGGACTGTGTTATACTCTTTATCACTATTACAAGTTGTATATGTCTTGTGGGAGAAAATGGATTAAGAGGAGACAGTCAAAAAATGAGCCAGATTATCGCCTACATCAGAACCTCGACGGACAAACAGGATTTGAACAATCAGAAATTGGAGATCCTAGAGTGGGCTCACAAAAAAGAGGTGAAAGTGGATGCGTTTGTCGATATTACCATCTCCTCACGCAAAACCAGCAAACAGCGACGCATCGAAGAAGTCCTGCAGATACTGACTGATACCGATACCTTGGTAGTTACCGAGCTTTCCCGGCTGGGTCGTAGCACGGCTGAAGTCATTGCGCTCGTGAACGAACTGGTTGCCCGCAATATCCGAGTGATCATTCTCAAACAAAACCTGGATATTTCCCAGCACGATATGACCTCGAAAATTGTGATCACCCTCTTTTCGCTTTTTGCAGAATTGGAGCGCGATCTCATCAGTCTGCGAACCAAAGAAGCCCTCGCAGCGAAAAAGCAGCAGGGCAAAACGCTCGGGAAACCAAAGGGCACGCTTCAGAAAAGCAAGTTTGACGCAGATCTGGAACGCATCAAGGATCTCCTCAAGCTAGGACTCTCGGTGCGCAAAATAGCCTCGCTCCTTGGGTACAAGAACCACCTCGCTCTCAACACATACATCAACAAACGCAAGCTCCAGGGGCAAGAATCGTAGCCAGCATGAATTTGGCGAAATCGGGAACGATTCAGGCTTCTTTCTTCCCCAGCAAGCCGAAGCCAGGGAAAAATGGACGAAAAAATGGTATGACCCCAGTTCCGCTAAAGGAACACTGTGAACAGTGCAATCAACCACTGTGGGTAGCTCATCACAATCACCGATCATGTGATGTCTCAGGGCTGTCAGAGCCGTTCTGCTGGCCCATTTTTTCCTGTTCAGCTCATTTATAGGGATATTGCGATGTGCTATATTGATCATAGCATATCGCAATACCCGAGAGAATGAGGAGAGTCGCCCCCAGGTTGAAAAAGGGACACTTCAGGTCAGGATGTGACTTTCCCCATCAAGGTCCCTACAGACCAGAAGTTGCACATAGTGTCCTTCGAAAGGAACAGGGGAGAAGATGCTTCGATTCAGAAACTATTGGACCTATAGCGCTGGTCTCGCCATCGTTTGGGCGATTATTCTCCTTATACTGGCAATCTGGGGCGGCGAGAGGATGCAGATCTTCCTGTTGGTCTTTGGCGGCTACTGTATTGGCTGGGTGTCGACGACGATTGCCCGCTACATCTACCCGCCGCCAAAGCGTTGGGAGGCGAACCGCCACTAGGAGTGATCTCCTCAATTGGCCTCCCATGCGGCATCGAGCCTCCGACACACAGCGCGCCACCAGGGATACGCACGTCGATTTTCTTGAGCTCGTCGTGACCGAAGGGGAGCCTGCCACGTGTGTCGAATCAGATCAGCCTTCGTGGAGAAAGGTACTCAGTATGACAACTATCCTCACCTGGCTCGCAGGCTCACACATCATACAAGGAATCATCGTCGGCGCTGTGCTAGCGTTTCTCACGGCACAGATCATGATGAACGCCGTGGTGAAAACCATGACCACGACCGTCAACGGGTGGAGTACCACCTTCAAATGCGGCCAGCCCGGCAATGGCATCCTCCTGCGGGCCGCCTGCGCCAGAAACCTGCCCGCCGTCAATGTGGTGCAAGAGGCTGCCTACTGGACGACGACCGTCGACAGCACGGGGCGACGGCTCTCCGGCCAACGCGAGTACGTCCTGCATGTTCCTGAAGGACACCTCCCGCCCAACGATGCCTTCTGGTCGCTGACCATGACCGATGTGGTCGGGTACATGGTCAGCAACCCTATCGCTCGCTCCAGTGTCGGCTCTCGCTCCGGCCTCGTGCCCAACGCCGATGGCTCCATCGACATTTTTATGCAGCGCACGGCTCCCGCAGGGCACGAGTCCAACTGGCTGCCAACACCGGCAGGGTACTTCAAGCTGATGCTGCGCGCGTATCTGCCCGGCCGTGCTATCCTCGACGGCGAGTACCATGTGCCGCCAATCATGAAAGTGCAATGACATGAACAGGTTGATTCTGAAATACAAATATCCCGTTACGTTCGCCATCCTGGCCGTCCTCGCATGGGTCGTCTACAGGTATTTCTCGATGGGGGGGGGCCAGCTCATTTTGTTCATCGTCGTGGCAGTCATCGTGTGGGGACTCGGCACGTGCGTTTTCCTGTATTTTTGGCCCCCTATCACATACAGTGCCTACAAACGAGCAGTTGTTCAGCATGGGCTCGGCGGTGACCCCATCCCCGTCAATACGCTGTACGCGGTGCCCACTCTCTCTTCGCCCTCGGCGTCAAACGCCAGCCTACTCGCAACAGGGAGCAACGACGTGCTCTACGTCGGCGGCTGGCTCGACCTCTCCAAAGGGCCACAGGTTTTGCACGTGCCGGACATGGCGGGCCGTTACTACAGTGTGCAGTTCACTGATCCGTCGGACGGCACGAATTTTGCCTACGTCGGCAAACGCACCACGGGAACCGAGGCTGGCGATTACCTCATGAGCGGGCCGAGCTGGAAAGGAAGCGTGTCGCAGGGAATGACGCAGATTGCTTCGCCGAACACGTCGGTGCTCGTGATCGGTCGTGTCTTTGTCGAGAGCGACAATGATCTCCCGATCGCCTACGAGCTTGCGAAGCAGATACAGCTCACACCACTCAGTCACTGATACCCCGATGTTTTTCAGGATGTACGCTCCATTGGAGAGCTTCTGAAGGGATACTGAAGTTTATGTACAGAAAATCCCTTTTTGGGATATGGCAACACAGACCCCATTTTCAGCGTATCTCGGTCCTGGATCAAATTCCTTAGCGTGGTTTTTCGTTCCGTTAATGATACTGTTGCTTAATTCATTTCTCTTCCTTTTGGATAGCTTGTTCAAGCTCACACTGAGAAGGTCTAAATTTTCTCGTCAAGCTGGACGTGTGAATTAAGCAACAGTATCCGTTAATACTCGAGGGCCATGTCCGCTTCTTGCTTGATGAGGTCTTGCGCTTAGGTCCTGATGGCTGCTTCTTGTCCATGTGCGTCCTTCCTGGCTTTCATTCACGTCCATTGCGATGTGGCTTACCCACTTTCTACAACGAAGAGGACCTGAGAGGGCGTCGTGCCTAGACCGAATGGATAGCAGAGAACCAGAACACACCACGAGCGTTCTCCATCCTCATCAGTCTCCTCATCCATAGCACACAACGCTCGTGGTGCATTTCTCTTCCGGCAATGCTCCGCTCTCTCTCACGCACAAGGAGCGTTGTGCGTTCGTACTGCGCTCGTCCTGCCTTCATTGGGTATGCTTCCGGCATGAACACTGACGATGCCGAGATGCATGAGAGTGGCCCATTGCTCACTGCTGACAGTATGTGCTGCTGAAAAAAGATGCTGAGGTGCTGCCGAAAGTTCCGAAGGGGCAAGAGCCACCTCCTCCACTCTGCTACGACCTAGAGGGGTGCATCGGACCCATCAGCAAGGAAAGGACCCATTGATAAAACGTGAGGCACAACGCCCGAACATGATACAGCTTCCCAAATAGGGGTAAAATCCCATGAAAATCATGTCAGCTTCGCGCATATCTCCCCTCCCACATGTTGGGTAACAGGACGGTGAAGAGGATGACACCCAGGAGAGAAGCAAAACCCAGGTTGAGAAAAAAAATTCCTGTCACGGGAACTCCTCCCACCATACTCGGCTGATCGAGCGAGAGAGGAAGGGCGAGGAGGTTGATGCAATTGAACAACGCATGAAGACCAACCGCCGTCGCAAGGAGTGCGCCTCCTGTGACACGTCGCGCGATACTCTTCTTGCACAGGCATGAGAGACCCAATCCGACCAGGCTTGTTGCAACAGCATGGACCATCACCACACCCAGACGACTCACTGCCACAGCACCCCAATTGCCTTGCCCAAAGAGGTACAGACCCGTTTCAACGCTGGCAAACCCACTCCCCGCCACCACTCCCCGCAGCACCGCACCATTTGTTGCACGCACCCATCGCCAGCAGACCAGCACGCCGAGTGCCTTGCACGCTTCCTCAATGAGTGGCGTACACAGACCGTAGAAGAGTAGCGTGCCTGTCGAGAGACTGAAGAGCGATTGAGCGGGAGCACCATGCTGAGCCACCCAGAGGTTGAGAGGGTGCTCAACCAGGAAGGCGAGCAGCGGCGCGATCACGGCTCCTATCAGCAAGGCAAGCAGGCACAGGAGCCGAGGCAGCCTGGCGTCTGAGGCATGGAAGGCCCACGCCAGCAGCAGGCAGGATGGGAGCACTGTCCACAAGAGCAGAGCAATGAAGGGGAGGAACGCTGGCACCTGCCAAGCCATAAGAGATGCGACACGTGTGACGAAAAGAAGTGCTAGCCACATCGCCAACAGACTATTCCTGCTGTTGACCGCTCTTTTGAGCCTCGCCGTCTCAAGCTTTTTTCCTGCGCTACGCATAGGGACAGCCTTTCTTCTCATCTCCAGACAACAGGAGGATGTGCCCTGTGTGTCTTTTTCTTTCAAGAGAAACCCGCAGGATTTCATACCTCGACGCATGAAATCCTGCTAGCATCAGTCACAGGAATACTGAGTCTGATTGCTCATACCGATTTACTGGTGAAATGCAATACCGTTAAAGGCGTCACTACTTATATCACTCGCTTCGCTTGCTGCATCTGCGGCAAGTGCCCCATTCCCATCTGCAGTAGCAACTGCGGCAACCATTTCCGCATCACCAGCTGCCTCCCCAAGAACGGCTGCTTCGACCAGAGGAGCGGCGGCGGTAAAAGCCTTCATGGCCGTTTGAATGCCAGAAGTAATTCCCAGAACACCCGAAATGATGCCCAAGCCTAATGCGACACCGGCAAGGACCTTCTTCGTGATATTGGAACAGGACGAAAAGGCACAGATACTGCCTGTCACTGCTGAAGCGATGAAGAACACGCCGCTCGCTATACCCAGGATGACGGGGACCGGCAACACCTGCGGACGCTGGAGGCTCGCCACGACTGGATCATTCGTGTTTGGGGTCGCGAATACGGATTGAGACAGTTGATTATAGAAGTGGCTGATATTTGAATCTCCACGCTGAAGGTCGCTACTTGCATTGAAACAGTCAACTTCTCCCGGAGATGCAGGAAGACCAGAAACACCCTCGAACTGATCCGTTCCGCTCCCCAGGCGACCATTGTCAACATTGGACGCATCAACTTCGCAATCTGCTGCTTGGTACCCGGTATCCACTTGTGTCCCCGTGTAGCTTTCATACCCATGACTAAACCCTGAAGGGGGTGGCGCGAGATGCGGGCGGAGTACATCCTCGTGTGAATAGGTATCAATGTGACCAACTCCAGGCATATTCACATTTACCCCTGTTTGAAGTTTCCCATACCCGTTGACATAGGTATCTTCGTTGCCAGAAAACTGACCATACCAATGCCACGTGCCATATCGGTCAACGGTGTATTCGTTCCATTTCCCGAAGTCAGAGTAGAGATTGTGGCTCGTCACATTGGAGTTATACGCTCCTCCCTCATATTGGGCCACATACTTCTGCCCAGCGATCACCATAGTGTAGTAGGGAGCGGAGGCAGCAGAGGCACTGCGAGTGTGTTGGAACAACGCCAGCGACACGCCAGTGAGACAGAGGCCCACGGTCAGCACAGTGATCATGAGACGTTGTGAGAGCAGTGACAGCAAACGTGTGTGCATAGATAAAGATCTCCTTTGTTGTAGTAGCGGCTCCTGAGCCGCATGTAGTACACATACAGCACCTGCTCCAGTTCTGGAGAGAGACCACAGAGACGAGCATTGCACGTCATCAGCCATCACGGATAAGGTCCGTTGGCCTGAGATGGCTGTGCAAGCAGGCGGAAGTGCTGCTGATAAGAGTATATGGTTGGCATCCATCCCTGTCTATGCCAACCAGAAGCCATCTCATAACCAAGTGAAGACCATGTGGCAACAGACCTCCACGTCTCTTCCCTCCTTGTGTTCAGGTGTCTTCAGTCATGCGGAGCCAGCGACGTACCGTTTCATGATGCACCTGCAAGGTACGCGCAACAGTACGGAGACTTTTCCCTTGCTCTACCAACCGTCGTGCCTGTTCCTGCATTGGTGAGGAATAAGCAGACACACCTCGTTTTGTGGAAGCATTGAACGTACGCTCACAGGTGTGGCACAGGTATCGTTGAGTCCCGCGCCGATCTCTTCCCCGCCTGATGATGTGCTGACTCTGACAGTAAAGGCACCAGAATTCTGACCTTGACCCGTTTTCCTTTCTTCGAGAGCAAAAGCATCTGCACCAGTGCTTTGTCTTTCTGAAGGATTTCGCCTCGCTCATGTTCTTCGATGCTCACCTCCTTCAATAAGGTATAGGGAAACGATCAGTTTTGGAAACGCTTCCTTTCCATTCGCAAAAGGCGTATACACGTAGGAGCGTCCCTGCTATAATGCCATTCGTATACCCTCTTAGAACTATGGAGCGGCCAGAAATACAGCAATATTTGAACCCTTGCTTCTGGTTCCGAGGATGAGGTATGCGAGGAAGAAGTCTGCCCTGATGAGGTTGTGCTTGCGAGAAGGAATCCGTAACGCGAGTACGAAACAAGAACCTGATGGTCAACGAAGGACAGCCGATGACACCCAATATCACTCTACGCCGAGCACGAGAACGTCGAGGATGGTCCCAAGCTCATGTTGCTCGTGAACTTGGCACGGATGCCCGAAATGTGAGTCGCTGGGAGCGCGGGAACACCAGCCCTTCCCCCTACTTTCGCGAACGGCTCTGTCAACTCTTTCAGCTCGATGCCGAGGCGTTGAGCCTGCTCATGCTCACGCCCACCGATCTCTCTTCACCTCTTGCACCCACAGAAACTGGCAAGGGACCCCTTCTTGATCCTGCACAACCGCCTCTTACGCTGCCTCCCACTCATATTATTGGACGTGAGGTCTTCCTCGAGACGCTGTTTTCCACCTTAGAAAGGGGAACAACGCACACACTCTACGGACTCCCTGGCGTTGGGAAGACGACACTTGCACAACTGGTACGTCGGGACCCTCGGTGTCACGTGCTCTTTCCCGATGGTCTGCTCTGGATTAGTTTGGGTCCCACGCCAAATATTCAAAGCGAACTCCTTCGTCTTGCGACCGTACTTCAGGCACCAGAGAATGAACGGGCAAAAGTTCGTAGCACAGAGGCTCTTTCAGCTTATGTTCACGACTTGCTTGGCGCACGTCGTCTGCTCATCGTCATAGATGACGTCTGGAGTCTTGAGGCGTTGTTCCCTATGCTCGTTGGAGGAGCACATGCCGCGCATATCGTAACGACCCGTCTGCCGGACGTTGCCTTCGCGCTACCCACAAGTACACCTCTCCTGGTTCCCGAACTCGATACCAAACAGAGTTACACCCTCCTGACCACCTTGGTCCCACAACTGACAGAGGAGACGACCGACTCAGTGCAGGTCCTCATTCACGCAATGGGTGGCCTACCCCTGACGCTGACATTGATGGGCCACTATCTCCGCACGCAAAGTATTGGAGGGCAAAAGCGGCGCATGCAGGTAGCCCTCACGCATTTGTCCCATCCATCCTCTCGCTTCCAACTCGCTGTTCCACAGCCGCCGTCACGACGATCCCTGTCGCTCACGTCAGTCATCCGTCTGAGTGATGAGCAGGTGTCGGCAGAGGCACAACAGGCCCTCCGTGCTCTCTCGGTCTTGCCTTCCAAACCAGAAAGTTTTTCGGAGGAGGCAGCACTCGCGGTGTGCGCACAAGGAGTTGAGGTGCTCGATCAGCTATTAGATGTCGGGCTGCTAGAAGGAGCGGGGGAGGGACGATATCGGATGCATCAGACGATTAGCGAGTATGGTGCATTGCATCGTCAAGATCAGCGCCCCCTACGGCGGCTGGTTGACTATGCACTACACCATTGCCAGGAGCATGAATACGAGCTATCGCACCTGGCGCGAGAACACGCCAGTTTGTGTGCGGCTTTGGCGATCACGAGTCATCAAGGGTGGTTCTCCGAGCGTCTGCAGCTCTTGAAACGACTCCGACGCCTCTGGTTTGTCCAGTATCGCTATGAGGTGCTTGAAAAGGAATATACTCAGGCTCTCGAAGTCGCATCTCGTCAGAACCATATTCCTGGACGCTTGATGCTGCTTCATGACCTGGGACGGCTAGACATGGCGCGTGGCATGCTCCATGAGGCGGAGGCATTGATCTCTCAGGGACTGCTTCTGGCGCGACAGCATCCAGAATATCTGGAGGAGTATCTTGGGTTCCTTAATGGGTATGGATTAGTCAATTACGTGTTAGGAAGAGGAGAGCAGGCAGCGCAAGCATTGCAAGAAGGGCTGGCACTCGCGCAACGTGTGGAGAGCGACGAGGACATCTGCGTGTTCCTCAATGGCTTGGGCCAACTTGCCCAGCAACAGGGACACTTTCGACAGGCGATGCATGTGTATCAGCAAAGTCTCGTCGGGGCAAGGTGCCTCCAACGCAAGCGAGGTATTTGTCTTGTCCTGCAAAACGTGGGGGAGTGCGCGGTGGCAGTGGGGCAGTGGGATGAAGCAGAGCAGTACTATCAGGAAGCCCTGGCCCTGGCTCATATGGAGGGCTTTGAGGAGTATTATTGTAGGTCCTTCTATCTTTCAGGCATCCTCGCTCAGAGCCGTGGAGAGCAGGATCAGGCACAACTATTGCTGGAACAAGGACAGCTTCAGGCTCAGCGGGTGGGTGATAGAGCCCTTGAAGTCGATATCTTGCACCAACTCATCTTGCTTACTGTGCATAGTGGTGCGCTCACGCGAGCGGAACACCTCTTGAAGCAGGCGGCTATCATCGTTCAGACGATGGAAGAGGTCCCTATCAAAGGAAAACACGCATACGTACAAGGAGAACTTCTTCTGGCGCAACAGCAAGTCGAGCAGGCGGAACAGGCTTTTGAGCAAGCCCTTCCTCTTTTGGAGAGAGAGGAAGCATGGTCGGCCGAGGCCGCGTATGGGATGGCGCGCGCGAAAGCGGCACAAGGGAAGGAGGTAAAAGCAAGACACTGGGGGGAACAAAGTCTCGCACAGTTCACCGCTATGGAGCACTGGCGCGTTGCAGGAGTAAACCAGTGGCTGACAACACTTTCCCCACATCACGCGCCAGTGTTGGCGACTTCAGTGGGTCAAGAGCAACCTCAGCACTGTCCTCTCTGCGACCACAAGGGGAAGCTCTATAAGAAAGGCAAGACGAGGAAGGGAACACAACGTTATCAGTGTCGAGTGTGTGGTGGATCGTTTAGTCAACACTCTTTCTGGCAAGAGAAAGACCAGACGAAGCAAATATGTGCCTGGGAACTGGCTCATATGGGCCTCAGTCGGCGTGCTATTGCCCGTGAACTTGGTGTGCATCACAAAACGGTCAGTAGCTGGCTTGCTCTTACTCAGGAGCCATTGATGGGTCTTCCACAGGAAATTCCCCCTTCAAACAGCTCTCCACGTTGAGACTCATGTAGAAGGGATCGCCATCTCCGACATTCTAAACTAGCCCGGAACCGCTGTTCATTGGTGTGCTCCATGGTAGATGCTGCAGGTCTGATGTGGAAGATGTACTATGAGACCTGCAGATTTGAAACTGCTTGTTCCCTCTATGGGAAGTTTCTAAAGGCAGTACGCAAGAAAAATGGGGCGAGGCATTGGATTGTTGTGTGCAATGTATGAGCATTATGCACACAACAGTTTCTGGGATACTTACCCCTTCGTTTTCTGTGCGCCGTCGGAATAGATACATGTCCATTTTTCGGTCACAGGGAGAGCCAGGAACTGAGGATGTGACACTGCTACACCGTCACGAGGTAACTCGAAACGAGGGGACGCATCCATACGTGAGAGAGGAGGCCAGCCAATGCTCCACAAACCGACACTCGTCTCACAGCAAGGCGTCTACAAGGAAACGTTGCACTCTTTTGTAACGAAACGTGGTCGTTACACGGGTTGCAAAAAAGGGACGGCAGAGGGAGGCACACGCGGCATCGAGATCGGAGGCGAGCGGGCTTTTCGCGCGGTCCGAAGCGGAGGGTCTTGGAGGCGGGTGGGAGGCTTGCACCAGAGACACGACAGGCCGAAGGCAGGGGGCAGCGTCGGTCGCGTCGGTGTGGAAAGCTACGCCACTCGCTGGAAAGACAAGCCTAGCGAGCCGGGGTCAACGCTGACCAGCTATGCATCCCCACCGCTTGCACTCCTACCCTGCAATCCCTGCGGCCTCTGCCTCTGTAGGCGAGTCTTGCCCTTCAAACCCATGAGGACACTGCTCACAGCGCGTGAAGCCTTCACGCGTATGAAACACCCGGTAAAAATCCTGCTGTCCTGCGGCGTCAAGGGCTTTTGTCACCGCACGACTCTCATAGAGCCAATTGCCGCTCACCACAGGAAGTTTTCCGCTTTCGCTCGCACGATCTGCCACCTTCATATCAATAGTATGCTGTTTCGCAACAACACGCAATGGGACCAGCGTTCGTGGGAACGATTTGGCTTTGCTGGTGCGCTTCTTTTTCGTTCCCTGTTTGGTCGCCGAAGTCGTTTTTGCCCGTTTGGACGAAGCATATGCTGTCCTCCTTGGGGTGGCTGGAAGCGATGGCGGGACAGACGCATCGGGAACTGAAAGCTCCTTTGGCATCGGCACCTCTTGCATCGGCGGCTGCTCACGGGAGGTTAACGCATCCTGCTTGTCCTGAGGAGAGGACGACTCTTGTGGTGGTTGCTCTTGACCCAAGACGGGTTTTTTGCATATCCCCCCGAAATGGTGTGCTCGTTTCGGGGGATATGCAAAAACCCCCAGAATGGCTAGGTTCCTATTTCGACTTTCTGTTCCTGCTATGGGCTCTCCCCTAAAATCCTGAGATGGACACTTATCTCTTTTCTTCTGTTGCTTCCTCTGACTGACTCAGCACAACGAGCACTTCATGCAGATGCTTACGGGTGTCAATAGTTCTGGGGTGATCTGCTCCAAGTACATTTTCACGGATTAAGAGCGCACGTTGGTACAAGACAACTGCTTCCTGGGGCTTGCCTTGCATGTGTTGAAAACCTGCGAAATCATGCAGGACGCCCGCCGTTTCAAGATGCTCCGGTCCTACCTGCTGCTCAATGATGTGCAATGCCTGCACATAGAGCGGCGTGGCTTGCGCGTATTCCCCTTGTTGTGTGTATAGGTTCGCCAAGCCATTGAGCGACTGAGCCACATCACGATGCTCTGACCCAAATAGCTGCTTGCGGATATGTAGTGCTCGCAGGGAAAGCGACTCCGCCTCAGTGAATTTGCCTTGCATACGATACAGAGCCGCCAGACCATTAAGCGAGTTAGCGACCAAAGAATGCTCTGGTCCCCACTGTTGCTCAGAAATGTGTAGTGCTCGCAGGGAAAGCGACTCCGCCTCTGCAAATTTCCTCTGCTCTCGGTAGAGGGCGGCCAGTCCATTCAGCGGATTGATCAGTTTACGATGCTCTCCTCCCAATTGCTGCTCACGGAGGTGTAATGCTCGCACGTACAGCGGCTCCGCCTGAGCGTATTTCCCCTGCTGGCGGTAGAATAGAGCCAAGAGGAGTAAGGGATAGGCCACCATTGGGTGATCGACTCCTAACTGCTGTTCCCAGATGTGCAACGCTCGCAGGGAGAGCACTTCGACCTGGGTGTATTGCTCTTGCATTGATTCGTAGAGAACAGCCAGATCATTTAAAGACTCGGCTACCAGCAGATGCTCCGGCCCCAACCGCTGTTCACGGATGCGTAATGTCCGCTGATTGAGCGGTTCGGCGAGGGTATATTTCCCTTGATTCTGATACAGAGCAGCCAAACCGTTTAACGTTTCGGCCACCAGCAGATGTTCTGGCCCCAACTGTTGCTCGCGAATATGTAGTGCTTGCACATACAGTAGCTCGGCTTGCACGTATTTCTCCTGTACCCTATACAAACCTGCCAGATCATGTAAACATTCAGCGACATCAAGGTGATCGGTTCCTAGGTGCTGTTCACGGATGGCGAGAGCGCGTCGATGCAACAATTCAGCCTGACCATATTGTCCCTGCCAGTATAAAAGACGTGCTCGATTGTTCAGGCTCCGTGCGGTGCCAAGACGCTCCGGCTGCTCGATCTGCTCCCACAAGTGTAGTGCCTGCTGCGAGAGCGGCTCAGCGAGGGAATACAGTGCTCGTTCGCGCAGGTAGACACCAGTTCTATCCAATAGCTCTGCCGCATCGGGAAACAGCAACTGGTGTTCCTGGATCAGCTGGTTACATGAGTGTACCTGCTCTAGGAGGCGTTGGCAGGCTTGCCAAGTGGTGACCTCATGAGGCTCCTGCGGAAAGAGGGCATTCATGGCTCGCACCAGTCGCTCGGCCCACTGGCGTCGCTCCTTTAGTGAAAGGCTCTCTTGCTGCACCACCTGCACCAGGCGATGCAGGCTCAGCAGACGGTCCTCTGGCAGACGCTTGACCAAAGAAAAGGCCAGCAGAGTTTCCAACATCTGATTGAAGCTGAATCGGTCTGCAACAGCCTGTTGTAGTGCAGGCGGCCAGTGTGATGCTCCCTCGATGAGCAGTTCTTCGGGGATACGGTCCGGAGCGAGAAAGGCGCACAAATGGAGTAGGTCGGCGGCAGCAGGGTTGGTCTGTTTGACGTGCTGCAAGGACAGCGACCAGGTGGTGGCAACCGGAGCAGGGTACTGCGTGGCTTGCCTTCCGCGCCGTGCAAGCAGGGTGTGACGATGCTGCTGATAGAGTTGGAGGTAGTCATGCAAACTGCATCGCGTCTCTTCGATGTAAGCCCCAGCCTGATCGAGAGCCAGCGGAAAGTGGGCCAAGGCCACAACCAGGTTGCCCGCTTCATTGATCTCGTCATCCGTGGCATCGTCAAAGCGTTGCGCTCGTCGCAGCACAAGTTCAATCCCCTCCAGCATCCCCATCGTGTCAACTTCGACCGATGAGGCGAGCCAACTCACCGCACTTGCCCGTGTGGTAAGCAGGATACTTCCATTCCCCCGCAACGGGAGAAAGGGCTGGGCCATAGCTAGATCATCGGCGTTATCCAAGATGAGCAACCAGGGCTGTGGACACTGCTCCAACCAGCGCAGAACCTCTGCCACGAGCTTGCGCTGGTCCGTTTCTCCTCTGGAGGTAAAATGGGGCAGTACGTCTGCTAGGGCCGCGAAGCTCATCAGGAGAGCCTCCTCGCTAGAAGCCGTAATCCAGAAGACGTGGGTAACGTGGCCCTGTTCACGCACACGGTAGGCATATTCCACGGCAATCTGCGTCTTGCCGATGCCTCCCAGTCCTTTAATGACCTTCGCTTGCGTCAAGGCTGCACGGCGCATAGCTATCGGCTGACCCACCTTCGGAGGAGAGAGAGACTGCATCAACCCGTCGAGGAGTTCGTCACGCCCAGTAAAATGGGGGTTACGTGCAAAGGGGACAGTCCAGAGCGCACGTTCCTGGGAGAAGACGGGCTGCGGTTGCTCTGCCCCGACGTCCAGAGGAGAAGAAACCCATCGGCTCAGGAGTTCTTGCAGCCATGCTTCATTCAGGAGTACCTTCTGATGTGCCGCCTGCCAGAGTGCCCGAATCTCCTCGTCCTCGCGCCCGACGACAAAAGCCTGTTGCTGAACGCACAAGGCGATGAACCGCTTGAGATGGTCAGCTTTGGGATACGTCTGACCGATCTCCCACCCCCCCACTGCATGTCGAGAGATCTCTAGGTGTTCCGCCAGTCCTGCTTGGGTCAACCCGATGGCCGTCCGTAGTGTCAACATGAATTTCCCGAAGGCATAGTCCGGTTCGTTATACGATGATTGCTTCATGCGCCGTCTCCTTTGCACTCGATGCCCCCGCTTGAACACGATTTTGCAAGGCGATGAGAGGTGAGATGGCAATGCATGTACACTGTTTTCCCCATCATCATCAGGTAAACTCGTTTCTGTCGGGCGTGTGTCCCAGCCGGGTCAACACCTGTCGAGGGTACATGGAAGAAGCTGTCAAAGGAACTCCATGCACCCTCTTTTCAATTGTTCCGCGTCTTCCATACACCTGTCCGTATGGAGAGAAGAAGCTGTCAAAACAGGAAGAGAATGGCAACTGATGAACAGTATTTCCTTCGCCACTCAACTTCTCCCGGTGTCCGTCATGTGTGTTCCAGTCGGATTACTCTCTGTTCAACAGTAGGTATACGGATGTGACAATCAGGCGACTTCATACATCCCTCTCTCATAACGAAGCTTTTCACCCTCTATGATAGCAGATTTCGCAGACGAACGACCTGCCTCTTGCCCATGCGTCGTTGGAGCTTGACGTACAGTCAGGCTCGGATATGGAAGGTAATGGCAGGTGAAATGGCAATTGATGGAGAGTGCATTCTTCACGGCCTCCTTCTATACTTCTTGCAGTGGACGCGAAGTACTTCTGGGAAAGGTGAGTGAGGAAACCTCTTATACATGAAAAGACCTCATTTCACACATGCTTGCAGAACGCGTGAATAGGATCATTCTGTGTTGTGGCTTGGCCTTCTCGTCCCTGGCTTGAGTTGTCCATTTCAAGCAGGGAAGATGAGAGGAGACGACCCGCCATAAGGAAGAAAACACAGCATTACATCACTCAAGGAAAAGAGAGGAGACATACGATGTCCATCATGAACCAGTTCAAGAGCGAAACGGAAGACGTCAGGAACGTCGCTATTACATCTCATAGATTGCTTACCATTCCTCCAAACTTTTTCGCCATCACGATGGGCTTGGCCGGGCTAGCAGGCGTGTGGCGACTGGCTGGAGTGCTGTACCATCTTCCGGCTGTAATTGGGAACGCACTCTATGTGATCGCAGCGGTGGTCTATCTGTTCTTGCTCATCACGTTTGCCATGAAGCTCGTTCTCACACCGAAGGCGGTGGTGGCTGAACTCATGCATCCCGTACTTGGCCCCTTTTACTCGTTGCTTCCCATGAGTGGAATGTTGCTTGCCGTTGGTTTGGAACCCTACACCTATCGAATTGCTCTGGTGCTGTTTGTCGTGTTTTTTATCACGACCATCCTCCTCGGTGGCTGGTTGACCGGTCAGTGGATCGTTGTCAAACTGGATGCTGATACCTTCCATCCTGGGTACTTCCTGCCCACCGTCGCTGGTGCCCTTGTAGGAGCTGATGGGGCAGGGCATTTCGGTCTGATTGGGCTGGGATGGATGAGTTTCGGCATTGGTATGATCTGCTGGGTCGTACTTGGCTCGATCATTCTCAATCGGCTGTTCTTTCGACCCAGCCTTCCTGCAGGACTCGTTCCAACTCTCGCTATCGAGATGGCTCCACCCGTTGTGGCTGGCAGTGCCTACTTTATCCTGACAGGGGGAAGGATTGATCTCATCGCATACGTGCTGGCCGGCTATGCGGTCTTGATGGTGCTGGTGCAAGTGCGGTTGGCTCCGCTCTACTGGAAAACACCATTTGCTCCCAGTTTCTGGGCTTTTACCTTTTCCTACGCTGCAGTCGCCTCAGACACCATGCACTGGATGGAATTTGAGCATACCATCGGCGAACTCTTCTTGGGCTGTGTGCTACTCGCAGCTATTGCCCTCCTGATTGGTGGTATTGCCTTTCGTTCACTCGTAGCACTTCGTCGAGGCACGTTTCTCTCTGCTTCCTGACCATTTCAGAGAGGAGCATTCGTGTCGGAAAAGCAAACAAAAGCACGTTCCAGCGTTTCGCATAGAAAAGGAGACGAGTATGTATGCAATGCAACAAAAACCACTTTTACATGAGGAACTGACCGATTCTTTGCTGCTTGAGCAGGCATGTGCAGGAGACCAATCAGCCTTTGAAACCTTGGTACAACGGTATCAGCAGGTGTTGTATCGCTTTGTACGAACGCGTCTGAGCACCGATCAGGCAGACGATGTTTTGCAGTTCGTCTGGTTCCAACTGTATCTTTCTCTGCACAAACTTCAGTGTACCCAGTCTTCGCAACGCAAGGACATGTCTCTCAAACCTTGGCTCTTCCGTATTGCATGGAACCGATGTATTGACGAGCAACGTAAGCAGAGGCGTCATCCATGGGTTTTCTTCTCAGAGTTCGAGCAGGTGCATGAAGAGGATGAGCTCTCACTGCTTTCGACGTTTCGGGATGGCATGCCGCTCCCAGAAGAGATCGTAGAACAGGACGATGAGAACGCGCATCTGCGTGCCGCTCTCCAATCCTTGCCCTCAACATCTCGGAACGTCGTCTGGTTACGGTATACCGAAGAATTAACGTTTGCAGAAATTGGACAGAAACTCCATATCCCGCCCACAACAGCTCAAACCTCCTTCTACCGTGCCTGCAAGAAATTGCGTCTGACACTCGCACCAGACCGCCTGCTTGGATGAGACCTTTTCCAGCCACATGCACGCGAACTGCAGAAGGACTTTCACCGCTTTTTCTGGGACACAGAGGGTCGAAATCGGTTTCTGAACCTGTTGCTGACCCCAACACCACCAGATTGGCTCCTCGTGTGATCAATACGGAGAAGAATGCCGCCTCCCCAAAACCATTGCGGAGCTAAAAGCCGCTGGAGTCCTTCCGGCAAACGTGGAAGTACGGCAAGTCACATACCTCAATACTATGAGAGAACAAGACCATCGCTTCATCACGCGACTGGTCAAACCAGGATTGGACTTCTTTTCGTTTGAGACGGCACAGCGAACCTTGGATACGAGAGCATGAATATGATGCGGAAAGGACAAGTGCAAGGTGTGAAAAAAGGAGATGTGAGAGGACACGTTGCACTGGTTGCCAAGTTGTTTGGAGTGGCTGCCTAAAAAAGTGTGAGAAGACCACTCATACTCATTGTATTTTCCTCAGATTTCTTGCAACACAATCAGTGTTACTAGGAGCACAAGAATCCCAAATACTGCTCTGGAAGGTGATGGTAGGTGAGATGGTCGCTGATGGACAGTGCTTTCGCCAGAGTATCCTTCTATACTTCTCGCAGTGGACGTGAAACACGCATGGAGATGAAGTTCGACGACCAAAGGAAAGTCAGAGAGTATTCTTGTCGTTACGAGAGCGTCAAGCGGCATTGGTGCCGCAACGACACGCGAACTTGCGCGACGAGGAGCAACGGTTATCCTGGTTGCTCGCCGTGCCGACGAACTCAACAGGATTACCAACGACATCACACACATAGGCCAAACGCGCTCGCAGTTCCAACCGATGTGAGCAGAGCTATTGTGAACATTGGCTCTACTGTTGGAGAGGCTCATGCTTCGATTGGATATGCGAGATCAAGTACGTACTTAACCATACTACAATTGAAAGAAGAGAAGATGAATATGTCTAGAAGAATGCGAATACGAGAAAGACGTTTGTGCAAAAAGCCACTACACGTCGCTTTGTTCCCTCTCGTGCTCTTTCCCGCCCTGGCACTTCTGCTGGTTGCCTGTGGTAGTGCAAGTTCCACCACCTCATCGTCTCAAGGGATGGTAGTGCCGACGAGTTCACCACAGAGCAGTTCGACGACACCAACGATGTCGGCATCAGCACGCACCGTCACCTCAAAGCCTGAATTGCCACTCATGGCGATCCGTATGTTGGATACACACAACGGGTGGGCACTGGCTCTAAACTCCGTCCTCAAGACAGCTGACGGTGGCGTCCATTGGAACGATGTGACCCCTGCGAATGCAGGACTCAACGCATCTGCAAAAGGTCAGTTCATGAACATGCACGACGCCTGGATCGCCATTGGAACTGCGAGCCAGCAAGAAGGTCCTGGCATTTCTGTTCTACGCACGACGGATGGTGGTATGAATTGGCAGCGAAGTGTAATCAACGATCCAGATGTGTCTTCTGTCGATGTTCCGCACTTTCTCAACGCGAAACAAGGCTGGCTTGAGATGTCCAGTACGCCTGGAGCTGGAAGTGCCAAGTCTGATACCTGGCATTCTCGTGATGGTGGACAGACATGGACCAAGCTTTCATCCAACAAGAGTTTGAGTGGTCTGAACGTAGGGTTTGTCACAGGAATCTCTTTCAAAGATGCACAGCTTGGGATTGCGACAGGCACCCTTGGAGCGGGAGGAGATACTACGGTTCCCTCTGTTGCTCTCTCGCAAAACGGCGGACAAAGTTGGCGCACCATATCGTTACCACATCTGCTGGGAGGGTACGTTAACCCTTTCAACACCTCGCAACCGCCCGTCTTCTTCGGCAACGTGGTAGTCTTGCCTGTGACCATCACGGTCCAGAATGACAATTTGCTGGTTCTTTATCGCTCAAATAACGATGGACTGGACTGGTTCCAGACGAGCGTGGCTCACATCCAGGCAGAAAATACCTATGTGCTCGATCCCTCTCACGCCTGGGCGACCGATAGACAGAGTGGGAAACTCTACAGCACAATCGACGGTGGAAATCATTGGTTGCTAACATCCACTCTCGCCTACCACTTGAATGCATTGAGCTTCATCGATCCTCAAAACGGGTGGGGTGTGACCAGCAACCAGCTGTTGCATACAACGGATGGTGGTACAACGTGGCAACAGATACACGACACCTTTTAATACTTTCTGTTTCCGTGATACCTTTTACAACAAAAAGTTTGAGCAAACGCTCAGGGACACAATGGAGGAAACCATCATGTTACAGGTGAAATCATTTCAAAGTCATCACATCGGAGGAGATGCAGCAGATGTAAGGGTGGTGGTTGCATCCACGACACAACAAGCCAACGAAACCCTGGCGAATTGGAAGAAGAGTGGTCTCACGGTCAAGGTCCTCTCTGCGTCAACTCAACTTGCTCTTGAGGGATACGATGCCGCCTATGTGCTTACCTTGGTGGTGGACCTGCACCCGAGTGAGGACGATGAGGACGAAGTGGTCACGGATGAGGATATTGAGGTCGAATAAAACGAGGAGCGAGCATTCTTCTTGCCACGGAGGAAATGAGACATGATGCAAACAGAATTTCAGGCGAACAGAGACGACCGAACGGGAGATGCAACAGTCATTCGGACACCAGACCAGCGGGTGCGCGTTTTTGTCAGCTCGACACTCGATGAGTTAGCTCCCGAGCGTATTGCGGCGCGTGAGGCGATCACACAACTCCGTCTCACGCCGGTTTTCTTCGAGTCGGGCGCGCGTCCCTACCCACCACGTGAACTCTATCAGGCATACCTGGCGCAGAGTGATATCTTTCTTGGCCTCTATTGGCAACGATACGGGTGGGTCGCACCTTCTATGGAGGTGTCTGGCTTAGAAGATGAGTACCAGCTTTCAGCAGGCAAGCCTCGGCTTATCTACGTAAAAACTCCTGCCCCTCATCCTGAACCAGAGTTGCAACGGCTACTAGATCACATCCGAGCCGATGGAGTTGCTTCCTATCAGAAATTTGCCACGTCTCAGGAGCTACGTGAACGGATCGTGAATGACCTGGCACAGCTGTTGACCGAGCGTTTTGCACAACCCTTGAAGGCGGCAAACACCGTTCACCCAGCCCCATTGCCTGTCTCGCGCGGCCGCCTCATTGATCGTGAGCAGGAGATGGCACTGGTGCGAGAACTTCTGATGCGCGAGGATGTCGGGCTGGTGACGCTCACCGGACCAGGAGGCGTGGGGAAAACGCGGGTGGCGATACAGGTTGCCACCGAACTCGCCTCTCAGTTCACTGATGGTGCTGCTTTCGTGTCCCTGGCCTCGCTGAACACGCCAGAAAAAGTCGCGCAGACCGTGGCACAAGCACTCCACGTATCCGAGACGCCTGGTCAATCAATCGGTGAGCACCTGCTTCGCTATCTCCACGAGAGAAATCTCTTGCTCGTCCTTGATAACGTCGAGCAGTTGGTCGCTGCGGCTCCGCTGGCGACGCAGGCACTCGAACGTGCTCCACACCTTAAACTGCTTGTGACAAGTCGAGAGCCGTTGCGAGTACGCACCGAGCACGTTGTCCCTCTTCAGCCGCTCGCACTTCCCGATCCCAGGCATCTGCCAGACCTGGAGTCGCTTGCACGGGTTCCGTCCGTGGCTCTGTTCCTTGAGCGAGCACGGGCGGTAAACCCTGCCTTCGCACTCACTACTGACAATGCTGTCACCATCGTCGAGATTTGCCGTCACCTTGATGGGCTGCCACTGGCTCTGGAACTCGCCGTCTCACGTCTCTCGCTGTTAGGACCCGAAGCCCTGCTTGCACGTCTGAAGCATCACCTCCCACTCCTTACACAAGGGGCGCGAGACCTGCCGAAGCGACAACAGACTCTCCATAACACGCTGGCATGGAGTTATGACCTGCTGGAAGAGCGCGAGCAGCACCTATTCCGAAACCTTTCCGTCTTTGCTGGTAGCTTTTCATTAGATGCAGCCAAGTTGGTCTGTACGAACGAGAACAACGGCGAGGACGATGCGATAGAGTTGGTTGCACAGCTGCTTAATAAGAGTCTCATTCAGTCAACTGACACACTAGGAGCGGAACCGCACTTCAGGATGCTGGAAACGGTTCGTGACTATGCGCTGGAGCAACTGGCAGCAAATGGCGAGGAGGAGGTCGTCAGGCAGCGGCACGCGGACTTTTACCTGCACGTGGCTGAAACAGCGGAACCCCACTTGCTCTCCTCAGAGCGTGATGGGTGGCTAGAGCAACTGGACGAAGCCTATGATAATCTGCAATCGGCCCTCGCGTGGAGCCGCGAGAACGACGTGCTACAGATTGGGTTGCGCTTAGCAGGTGCCCTCTCCTGGTACTGGTATCTGCGAGGCAATCTGCAGGAGGGACGCACATTCCTGGAAGCACTCCTCGCTCAGGGTGGGCAAACGGGCCGCTGTGTAGCACACGGCAAAGCACTCTATGGAGTCAGTATACTTGCGTGGGCTCAAGGCGACCTCTTGGTGGCGAGCGCACGAGCCGAAGAGAGTGCCTCACTCTTTCGAGTGCAGGGAGACGCGTACTGGCTCGCTCTTGCTCTTATGATGCTGGGGAGCATCCAAGTAAGTCAAGAACTGCTCGATGTCGCTCGTTCCACATTGGAAGAGAGCAGGGTTCTGCTTCAAGAGCAGGACCTTCCGTCCATGGAGGCTTTTGTGGTGTATCGTCTAGGCCAGGTCGCCTTCATAAGGCATGACGTGATGGAGGCGAAGACGCTCTACCAACAGAGTCAGGAGATATTCCACCGGGAGGAAGACCAGTTAGGTGAGGCCATAGCACTGAGTGCGCTGGGCATTGTAGCGACGGCGCAGGATGACACAGGAGCGGCCCAGTCGTTGCTCGCTCAGAGCATATCGCTGATCCGAGCAACAGGAGATCGCTACGACCTGATGCAGCTTCTGATCACTGCTGGAACTATGAGGGTAAAGCAGGGGGATTTGCAGCAAGCACAAAATCTCTTCGTGGAGAGTCTCCGCCTCTGGAACAGTGTCGGAGACCAGGATGGTGCTATCGGAGTCAGGCTGTCTCTGATAGGACTGGCGAAGGTTGCTATGGCACAGGGGCAAGCGGAGCGATCTGGACGGCTGTTAGGAGCGGCCAATTCCCTCTCGCTAAGTCCTGGCAACTTCTTTAGCGTCACCAGCAGGGTCGATATGGACATGGATATAGCCCAGAACGTAGCGCAGGCTCACACGCATCTGGACAAAGGGGCATTTGAAGTCGGCTGGTCCGCGGGTCAGGTCATGACACAAAAGCAAGCAATTAGTTACGCTTTGCAGAGCACCTAGTGCTTGCACCGAAACGTCGATTAGGAAACAAATTGGGGGTTTTTGCATATCCCCCCGAAACGTGTACACCGTTTCGGGGGGATATGCAAAAACCCCCATATTCGGGTTTCTCGTGACAAGCAGACGACAGCACTCCAGGAGGATGCCATCCACTAGGAGCAGTGTGGACGTGTCTTCATTGATAAAATGAGTGGCGTTCGCGATGACCGACCAGAGTTCCTGGCAATGCTGGACATGGCACGACCTGGAGATGTGATTGTCGTGTGGCGGTTAGATCGCCTGGGTCGCTCATTGAAACAGTTAATCGAAACCGTAACTCACCTCAACGAGCGTGGCATCGAACTCAAAAGTATCAAAGAGAATATTGATATGACGACCCCAACGGGCAAGCTCATGTTCCACATCATCGGGGCAATGGCGGAATTTGAACGCGATGTGATTCGGGAGCGTACCACCGCCGGACTGGAAGCCGCTCGTGCGCGAGGCAGAAAAGGTGGGAGACCCAAGGCCACCGAAACCATCAAGCCGCGCAACTTGGCGTTGGCGAAAGCTTTGTATGCGGAAAAGGAAAAGAGTATCGCCGAGATCATGGAGCAAACGGGCTTCAAGAGTCGCGCGACGTTCTATAAATATGTGGTCAATAGGCCTAACAGTGTGATCTTGACGAAAAAGTACGACGTACATATAACTAGGATTGAGGCAGTGTATAAGTTGGCTCTGCAGGCTCTTATACAAATAATGAAGACCATCGGTTTCTGGTGAGAGAGAACCAAGCAACGTGGGATGTTCCCAGAAGAAAAAGCCTTTTTCAGGAAAGAAAACCTGATTTTGAGCATAAGAACGTACAGAAAGAATGGACTCAGCCTCAGTTCTATGGTACGTCGTATCTTTTGGTCACTATCACACTGTTAGGCCTATTTCGTTACAGAGCCTCTTTTTGCAGTCTGATCCTTACTGGATTTACATACAGAAAAAAGAATAGACAGATATCACTGTATATGAACTGCTTGGAGGAACACTATGCTGGTATGGGCTTTGCTGATCTGTGGATCTCTTGTGCTTCTTTTTCTTGTTTCCTTGACGTCTGTTGCTGTCTTGCATCCCCATCGTATTTCCTCACCTGTACACCATGTCGCGGCCCCTGTCTCGCCGCAGGGGCTTCCTCGCATTCCAAAGACCGCAGATGAAGCGCATGAAACGATGAGTGATAAGACCTTTGAATTGTTTTCCGCTGCGGTCATTCTCGCGCAGGGGGAAGCGCATACCTTTGTTGAATGTGTCGGAGGTGGTGGCGATAGAGGAATTGATGCAGTTCTACGCAATATGTATCAGAAAAAGGTGATTGTGCAGTCAAAACGCTATATGCGAGGGAATACAGTGGAGCCTTTCCAGGTACGAGACTTCGTTGGAACGATTCATCTACAGAATGCAGTGTATGGCTATTTAGTGACCACTTCAACGCTTACCGACCAGGCACACGAGGAAGCACATAGCGCACGAGGGATGGTACGAGTCATTGATGAACAGCAGTTAACCCTCTTGCTCCAACGACGCCCACGTGAAATAGCACTTGCCTACCGTGACATCCTTGACGCTGTACGCTAGCAAACTCACTCTTCCATTGCACTCGCTCAGCGAATTTTCACCCCTGTTCAAAGAGCGGGGCAACGTCCTCCTTACACAGGAGAGAGACCCTATTCAGTAAGGAGGACGTTGGAGAACATGCTCACAACTTTTTCATCCTGGAAGTGAAACATATCACTTCCAGGATGTCTCCATTTCTGAGTTTAGTCCATCAACACGCACTTTTTCTGTGCGGCGAGATGCAGGATGCGTGGTAGCAGCATGGATGAGGGTAGGGTATGTATGTGCTCTCGATGGGCAATGATCACCAGCTTATGCCGAGCGCGCGTGACGGCCACGTTCAGCAAACGCATCGCCTCTGACCCCCACATGCCGCGCAAGAAGGGCGCAACGGCAAGGCCAGGAGCTTCCGTGGTGTCGAAAATGACGCCATCGAACTCCAAGCCCTGGAAGGCATGGATCGTGCCAATCCGCACCAACGCTTCCAGGTCGGTTCCCTCGACCAGTGCTTTGATCGTTTCGCGTTGGGCCGCATAGGGGGTCACCATGTCCAGGCATTCTGGTTGATGCGGAAGCGGCATGTCGGCCAACATCGTGCGTGCCAATGACACCGCGAGTTCTGCATGAGCCGTATTGTACCGTGACTTGCCGCTTTTTGGGTGTTCGGCTCTTGCGAGAGGCAGACAACTCGTATCGTAGAGGACCACTGCATGGTCCGGCTCTGGCCCAATGCGTCTCGTGAAGGCCGAGGGGTTACGATCTTTGAGCTTGCCTTTATAGACCGGATCACGAACAAGATCACAGATGTCCGGATGCATACGCCCCTGGTTGGGTAGGAGTACGCTATGGTGAACGTTCTGCTCGGCTTCTTCCAGGGTGTAGCCGCCGTGGAAAAACACGTCTTTGGCAAGCCACGTTTGAATAGGATCGTCCTCATAGCGAGTCTCAATCTTGGGATCGCGTATCTTGCACACGGGCGCAAGCTGGAGCGGATCGCCGACGAGGATGAGATGCTGCTGCGCGCGACGGGCTGCGATGTAGACTGCTGGTGGCGGTGCCATTGACGCCTCGTCGAGAATGACGATATCCCATTCTTGCTCTAGGAGGTGCGGTTTGAGGTAAAGGCCTGTCAATGTGGTCGCTACGATGTGTGCTTCCTGGATGATCGTCCGGACAGCCTCCCCTTTGGCATCCTTCATCTGTTCATCCAGGAGAGCCAGGGTCTCTGTCAGCGCGGCGATATTCCTCTCTTTCTGTGCAATTGCCTGTTCCAGTTCAGCAATGCGTGGATTGCCTTGCGTAAGTGCTGCCTCATACGTTGCGAGGTCGTCGAGGAGTGCTGCTTTCTCTTCTCTGTAGTCGTCCAGATACGTCTTTTGTTCCTGCATCAAGGCTTCGATAGAGGGTGCAAGCGTCTGACGCACCTGTTGCGCGTCGTCGAGGAGCCTTTGAGCTGTGGCCTGACGTTCTCGTTTGGGGACCAAGCGTGCGTATTGTTTGGTAAGGGCCTTCGCTCTCTCCTGTTGCTCGATGAGCATATCTGCTTGCCATTCATCATTGATCAGTTGAACAAAGAAACGGGTGAATGCATGACGACGTTGTAGCTTCTTCAAACGCGTTTGCATTGCTTCAGCAGAATCGACCAACTGTTGATATGCTTGCTCCAACGGAGCCAACTCCTCTCCTTCTGCATCCACCATGGCTTGTTGCGTCTGGATCGTCTGCTGTGCTTGGCGGTCCTGCGCAAGAAGCGGGGTGAGTGTGTCGGTAATAGCGGTGATGCGTTCCTGTTCTTCGGCTTCCATCTCCACCCAATCGTCCTGGGCTTCTTCCCGTTCGCGTAGGAGTGTGGCTTCCTGGTGCTGCTACGTGTGGCGTTGCTCCTCCTGGTCGTGTTCGTCTCGCGTCTGTTGCTCCTGGAGCATGGCTCGCCGTCGCTCGATACGCGTGATCTCGTCCTGTTGCGCCTGCACCTGCGCTATGGCGATCTGCTCCAGGGTAATGTTGGCGTAATCTGGCCCGTTCAGTTCTGCCAGGCGTGGCGTTCCCACGCGCACGAACAGGTGCTCCTCGATGAGATGCTCCAAGCCCTGGGCCAGGAAGAATTTCTTCAGGCGCATCACCGCATTATCAATTGCAATATTGGTGTGGGAAGCGATAAGCACACGGTGCTTGTACAGGATGGCATGCAGTAGGGCAATGGCGGCCAACACATCCGTTTTGCCTGTTCCTGGCGGTCCTAAGATCAGGAGGAGTTCACTCGCGAGTGCGCGTCGCAAGGCGGTACGTTGTGCCACATCGGGTACAAAACTCTGCTGAATGGTGTCAATGAGTTCGTCTGATGCTTCGATATCAGTGCAGTCCTCGACGCCAAAGAGTTTGTGGGCCAGATTTGCGGGTGCGCTACCACAAGAGAGGCCCTCTTGCATCTTTCTGAGGAGGTAGGCACGCTCAACAACCAGTGATGCCGAGGCAAGAGTACGTTTGGGCAAGCGTTGCGTGACGACGAACACGACCTCATCATCGGTTGCGTCAACGAGTTCAACGGGCATATCACTCGTTTCACTCTGCAGGCGGAGATCGGTGCCATCAGGGATATCCAATGGGAAGTCAAGGGTGTAGGTATAGCGGTAGTGCCCCGGCTGCTCCAGGTCGAGTTGCCCGTCGGTGAGAGGATATTTTTTCGTGCCACGCGAGAGTTCAATCGCGCGTTCGAGCATGGCCTCCATCGCGGACTGTGGATCCGGACGCGGCACAAAGGGTGTTGGTACTTTCTTGGTGGAAGGCATAGCATTCCTGCACTTTCTTTTTCTCTAAAGGGACAGCGTACACCATCCAGAACGCTCGTTTTCTTTGTTGGAAGGTTGTAGAATGTTCTGGATGAAGCACGATGGAGAGAGGAAAATCATGAAGACACGAGATGTTCGTGAGTGAGAGAGGAAGGGCATAGATGTTCCAGGAAGATCGTGGGTGGTCCAGGCATACCTCGCTCTCCCATGAAGGTTCAGTATTTTCTTCACTCTTCTTCGACTCACCGGATATAGTGCCGTAGCACCACATCAATGCGATTATGGCCCAGAGCCTCAGACACTTTCTGTGCAGCATCACGATCATAGTCGGAACGTTTGAGCCGACCATCAGCCGGCGGTAAGGTACGTCCAGGCGCATACGAGAGGTAGAGAGCCTGGGCAAAGAGGCGACGGTACGAGTGAACATCCAGATGCCCCGGAATATGCACAAACACGCGCTCCCCTGGCTCACGTTCGGCAACGACTGCACGTATGTCGTCTTCTCGTCCTGGCAGCACTGGAACCTCACGCGGACGGCCTCCCTTGCCATTATCCACATGCACGTACAGTTTTCCGTCCATGCCTGTGTACACGTCGTGGCAGGTGAGGGTACGCACCTCACTCCTGCGCAGGCCAGTCCCTTCCAGAAATTTGAGCATGGGTTGCCAGTTCTTGGGTTGGAAGTAGCGATCAAGCTGCGACACCATTCCGTATTCTGTGTAAAGATGGATGGACGGTAAACAAGTAAGAGAGAGGGAAGCGAGACCCTTCCTCAACACAATGTGGCAGAACAGAAACATGCAGTGGAGATATTCAAACGCCGTGAGAAAAAAGCGTTTTGAGAGGCGTTCGTTACACAGGAGCATCAGCAACAAACATCTCCTCTTGACCCACCCATTCCGGCTGGTTGCTTCGAAGCTCAATCCCCATCATGGTTCAGCTTTTAGCCGATGGGAATTCTTGGCAAATGAATATCCTGCATGACTGCCCACACAATCGTGAGACAGGATGTTTCTGTTGTAAAGGTATCAATCTGATCTGTCCTCTGTCGCACATTGCTCAAAAAACTTTCAATCGCATTGGTGGTGCGAATGTAGCGATGCATCACTGGCGGAAAATCATAGTAGGTTAAAAGATGCTCCTCATCTTCGCAAAGACTGCGGATGGCTTCGGGATAGCGCTTCTGATATTTGGCTTTGAATGCGGCCAAATTGAGGAGCACATCTTCTTTCTTCTCTTGTTTGAAGATGCCTGAGAGTTCAGTGCTTACCTCTTTACGCTCACGATGAGCAATGGCATTCATGACATTGCGTTGTTTATGCACCACACAACGTTGCCGAGGGGTTGCCGCAAGGAGCGCTGCCACGGCTGAAAGAATTCCCTCATGCCCATCGGTGACGATCAGGTCTATCTGTGTTGCACCACGCTGGCGCACATCTTGCAAAAGACACCTCCAGCCGTCTTTGCTTTCTTCGGCACAGGCACGCAACGCTAAAACTTCTTTGTTGCCTTCCAGATCAACACCCAGTGCTGTTAAAAGAACGGTCGAATCGGTTTGGTCTCCGTGGCGTGCTGTGAAGTACACCCCGTCCAGATACACGATGCGCCAGTGTTCTTGCAGAGGACGTTCACGCCAGGTTTCCGCATTGTTGCGTTAACGTCTGATTGAGACGACTCACGGTGCTGGCGCTCGGGGCAACTCCCATCAGCGTTTGGGCCACGTCTCCTACTTTTTGAGTGCTCACCCCAGCAACAAACATCTCTGTGAGTCCTTCGGCGACCTGGGCTTCGTAGCGGTTGTAGCGGTCAAAGACCTGGGTATGGAAGTTCCCTCTCGATCTCTGGGGACTTCGAGATCTTTAATCGGACCTGACGACGTTGCTAAATCACGCGTGTAGGTTCCATTGCGGTATCCCTTGCGTTCAGGAGTATACTCTCCCCATGCGGCTCCCAGGCACTGCTCAAGCTCCTCGCGCATCACTTCTTCAATGACCGATCGCATCGCACTGACTGCCAGGCTCCGCAGATGGTGGCGAAATTCCTGCGCATCTGGCATCGTGTGGTCCGATGACTCCACCTTTGTCACTTCAGAGGTCGATGTGGTACGTTTTTTTGGTACAGGCATACTTTCCTCCTTGTTTGGATAGAAGAATGTGACAGATACATTCTATGCCTGTAGTATCTCCTAAAATCACCCTTTTAAGAAAGCTCTACCGGTACACAACTCTCGGCATGGTGTCTGGTAAACAGAGCTTTCAAGTTGTGAGTGCTTGCCGAGATGATATCTATGGATGGAGGAATCGATGCTGTCCTTTTGCTGCACGTATCGTTGGAGCGTACGTCGTGTCTGCGAGCAAGTGGCCCATGACACAGTTTTGGTCGGTTCATGGGTGATGAAAAAGGCGCTTATAGGAGGTCCTTCATTGCTTTCCAAAGGAGGGCAGACAATGATTGTGAGCAGAGGTGACCAAGCCGTGATCTCTTGCCTTTGCCGATCTACGGGGAAACAAAAAGCCTCATTTTCTTGTATTGTAGAGTTTGAGAAGATACGTTGCACTGAATTTCAAGAAGGCAGTTTGAGGGATCGAAACAGTCTTTTTAAGGCTAATGTAATGGAAAGGTGCATAGTCCAATGGAAAGTTGCACAGAGAGTAAATGGAAAGTTTCGCTCAGAGCAATGGAAAGTTGATCATTACACATTACAACAATTATAGCAATATTGCTTGCGAGGAAATATGTTATACTTGAGTAGCCAGTACCTTGATTTCGACGAGGAGGCCCTCAGTGGATCAAAAGAAGCCGCATGCTCGGTATGACGAATTTGCTGATCAGTTTACTTCTGTAATGCATACACATTGGTCTGATATCCTCCAAATTGTGAACCGTCAATCGCCTCGTGTTGCAACTCTTCTACGTGCTGCAACTCCTAAAGGCCTCAGACGTACAAATGGCACATGGCATGTACAGGTTATAGTAAAACGCCTTGTACTCTATGAGAAATTACATCAACCTCGCGATAATGAAATTGTGGCACAGGCAATACGTTCATGGGCACAATCAGCAGCTCAGCTCAAGCTCCCACGCTTGATCGTTGATTTTGAGTTGTAATTGCCAAACCCTAATACGACGCTAATCTTCTCGAAGCTATCAAATGCACAACGTAGCGTATGTTCACTTCGAGAAGATATAAAGGAGCCTTGTATGTCTACCGCACAACCAAAGGCACGGAGACAGTTTCCGGGTCTTGATCCTGTTATTCTCCAACACCCCTATGATCGCGTGGCCTTGAACGCTCTTCAAAGAGTGCCAGGTCTTGACATTGTTATTCGCAAATTTATTGAATTTTTCCCAGAGCGTGTTGCATATATACAAAATGTGGCCCAAACTGTTCGTGTTACCTCAACACAATGCCCACAACTTTATACACAATTGCAAGAGGCATGTGCTATCCTGGATGTACATGAGCCTGAGTTATATGTTGCACAATATCCCGTCCCCAATGCATATACGAGTGGGCACGATCACCCCTATATTGTCATAACCACTGGTCTATTGGATTTGATGGATGAGAACGAAGTCCTTGCTGTTATTGCCCACGAACTTGGTCATATCAAATCAGGCCATGTACTTTACAAGACAATGGCACGCGGCATTGGCTTCGTCCTTACTCTTCTTGGAGATATGACGCTTGGATTGGGAAGATTAATTGGACGCACACTAGAGGCGGCATTGCTAGAGTGGGACCGCAAATCAGAATTTACGGCAGACCGTTCCTCGTTAGTTGTGGTACAAGACGCTCAGGTGATGCTTTCATTAATGATGAAATTCGCAGGTGGAACACTTTTTCAGAAACAGCAGATGGATGCAAACGAATTTTTGAAGCAAGCTACCCTTTACGAAGATGTAGACGCGAATATGCTTGATAGGCTTTATAAAGGGCTACTAGTAACGGCTGTAAACCATCCACTTACCATTGTTCGTGCGAAGGAAATTATGAATTGGTCAGAGAGCAAAGAATATAAAGATTTGCTCGACGGACGTTATCCCCATAAAGCAAGCCCTAATAATGGTGCAGACACAAATAATAAAGCAAAAGGTAGTGCTTCCATTAGAGTTGAACCGCAGTTTATTCTGTGTCCACATTGTGGACATGAGCAGATGAATCACCGCTTTTGTAGTCTATGTGGTGGAGCAATCGAATGAGTGTAATTGTAATTTGAGACTTTGCATTGCAGGAGCAGGACTCACCTCGTAAAGGTGCCCAGAATGCAGTGTTTCCTTACTCATTGTTTTGCCTCCTGCTGCTTTGCACAACAAGTACTTCAAGCGTGCGTGGCCCGTGAACACCTTCCACCCGACTCAACTCGATGTCCGAGGTTGCCGAGGGACCAGAAATAAAGGTGAGTGGTTGCCGCCCAGCACGCACGCTCTCTTCTACCTGTGCGATAGCTTCTGGCACAAGCCCCACAATTTGTTCCTCCCAAATTACACACAGCGCGTAATCGGGGAGCAGCGTCAGCACACGTCGTCCTTGCAACTTACCACCGTCAAGGATAATCGTCCCAGTTTGAGCAATGCCTACTGCACATCCGGTTAGCACTCCATCGCTCGTATCAAGTTGGTCATACGTCAATACTGGTTCAGTATCGCGCAGGACCTCAATCTCTTCGGGCACCCATGAGCTAGGCAGATCAGCAGGCACAACGAGACGACGAATACCACGAATGGCACATGCAGAGGCGATTGCTGCTGGCAATTCCCCCTCCCCAACACGATGCACAACCGCTTTATATTCCGTCACACGCTCCACAAAACGCTCGACGCGCGCTTCGTGCGACTCCGCTGTATCGTTGTGCCGATAGTCTCTTTGTATAGTCTGCTCTGTAGCGTTTTCCTCTTGTGGCACATCACGAAGGGCATGCTGTATGCGCCCCAGAATGGCCTCTCGTGCGGTCATCTTATTCTTCCTTATGCTCATCATGTGCTCCTTGCTTGTCCTGTCGCTCTTGCCACCATGCACGAAAACTCTGTTGTGGAACAGGTTGTACATCGCGCAATGCAGTCCAGCCAGCCAGCGGTCCCGGCAGATGTTCAATCACCCCGTGATGTACAAACGGGAGTTGTCCCATCTGAGCCAATTTTTGCGCTCGTTCATACCGACTCCTGTTGCCAAAGGCATACGCCATGAACTTCATCGCTATCCCCTCTGGGTCCATGCGCCCAAGTATTGTACGTTTCTTGTGCTGCACGACCTGCCCACGCAAATGGATGAGCACCTCAGGAATATTGATCTTGACCGGGCACACTTCATAACATGCCCCACACAGCGTCGAGGCATAGGGCAAGGAAGGTGCTTGTTCTACCCCAAGCAACTGTGGAGTCAGGATAGCTCCAATCGGACCAGGATAGACGGAAGAGTAAGCATGACCTCCTGTTCGCGAGTACACCGGACAAATATTGAGACAGGCACTACAGCGAATACAGTTGAGTGTCTGTCGTCCAACAGTATCGGTAAGCACCTTCGTGCGACCATTATCTAGCAACACCAGGTGAAATTCTTGCGGTCCGTCTCCTTGTGTCACGCCTGTCCACAACGAGGTATACGGGTTCATACGCTCACCTGTAGACGAACGCGGTAACAACTGTAAAAACACTTCCAGGTCTCGCCACGCAGGAAGAACTTTTTCAATCCCCATAACCGTTATTAGAACGGGAGGAAGCGTCAAACACATACGCCCATTGCCCTCTGATTCCACCACACAGATGGTTCCTGTCTCCGCTACCGCAAAATTCGCTCCACTTATCGCAACAGGCGCACGTAAAAAGATACGACGGAGATGTTTCCGTGCCGCCTCTGCCAATGCGGAAGGTGCGTCAGAAATATCCTCATTGCCTTCCAACGTGTGCTGAAATAGTGTCCGTATCTCGGAACGATTTTTATGAATTGCGGGTACCAGAATATGTGAAGAATGTTCGCCAGCTAGTTGAATAATAAGTTCCGCTAAATCCGTCTCGACCGCTGTAATCTTTGCCTCAGTGAGAGCTTCATTCAACCCTATCTCGTCGGTCGTCAGCGATTTCACCTTGATGACTTCCTGTGCATGGTGCTCTACTGCAATCTGGGTAATAATGCTGTTTGCTTCCTGTGCATCCCTTGCCCAATGAATATGACCCCCTGCTCGCTCTACAGATGCCTCAAGCTGGACCAGATAGGTATCCAGGTGACGTAAGGTATGTTCTTTGATGGCGCGCCCAGCCTCACGTAGTGCTTCCCAATCGGCCATCTCTTCGACAACTACTGCCCGCTTTTCCCGAATGGTCTGTGTTGCCTTGTTCAGGTTCCGACGCAACTGTGTATCAGCCAGCGCGATCTTCGCCGTTGTCTGAAAAAGCGGAAGCGGCTTCCGTTTTTGTGTCTCGGTACTCATCGCTGAACCTTTCTTAATACAATGTGCTTTATCGTACTGTTTGCAAGGCACGCGATTTTGTTGAGGCTAAGATTTCGGCAATATGCACAGTACGCACACCTGCTCGTTGCCTGGAGAGAGCACCACTGATATGCATCAAGCAAGACGTATCGGCTGATGCACACACCTCGGCTCGCGTCTCTAAGACACAACGTAGTTTGTCGCTGAGCATGGCAAGCGAGGTATCTACATTCTTCACTGCAAAGGTTCCTCCAAAGCCACAACATTCGCTTGCAGAAGGTAACTCTATCAGCTCAATGCCACGCACAGCTCGCAGAAGACGCAGCGGAGCATCCCCGACATGCAAGACCCGGAGTGAATGACAGGTGGGGTGATAGGTGACGCGGTGTGGATAATACGCTCCCACATCTTCTTGCTTGAGCTGATACAGAAGAAATTCGGTTAACTCAAACACGCGTGGCACCAGTGCGCGTACCCGTGCGAGCAGCGTAGCATCAAGTGAAACCTCGGCTGCTCGCACATACTGGTCCCGTACCATCCCCACACAGGAGGCAGAAGGTGCAACCACCACCTCAGCATCCTCAAACACATCCACAAAGTGTCGCACCAGTGGTAGTGCCTCGTCCTGATACCCTGTGTTGTAATGCATCTGTCCACAACAGGTCTGATCTAGCTGAAACTCGACGGTATGGCCTAATCGTTCCAACAGTTCGACCGTTGCTCTCCCAACAGAAGGAAACAACGTGTCATTAAAACAGGTAATGAACAGTGAAATACGCATAACCCACCTCTCCGTTACTTGCAGCATGTCGTTGTGTACTTACTGTAGCACATTGTGCTGACAGAATGCTGCATACGCCCGTTCCCAAGCATCTTCCTCTCTTGGCTCATAGGTGACATAGGGGAACGAATCACGGACGATATGCCGCCCATGCTGCAGTGTTTGGATATGTCCAAGCGCAAGATACTGCACGAGCATGTTGCCTATCGCCGTTGCCTCTTGCGGTCCTGCCCATACAGGACGCCCTAGCACATTCGCGGTGCATTGACACAAGAAGGTGTTTTGAATACCACCACCCACCATATATAGACCGGAAAAACGTTTTTGCGTCAACTGCTCAATTCGTTCAAGCACAAAGCGGTACTTACAGGCGAGGCTTTCCACGATACAGCGCATCAACTCGCCCTCCGTCACTGGCACATGTTGTCCTGTCTCGCGGCAATACTGCTGAATTTGGCGTGGCATATGCGTGGGTTGTACGAACGAGGGGGAATCGGGGTCGATGAATGCTTGAAAGGGCCGTGCCTGTTCAAGCAATGCCGCCTCCTGATAACGAGAGAAGAGCTTCCCATCGTTACGCCACGCTCGTTGACATTCTTGCATCAACCACAAACCCGTTACATTTTTGAGCAAGCGGAACGTCCCGTTGATACCACCTTCATTGGTCACATTCCATGCTAACGCCTGCTCGGTGAGGATGGGATGTGTGACCTCCGTTCCAAGTAAGGACCATGTGCCACAACTCAGATACGCGAATGTCTCCTCTTCGGTTGGAATTGCTACAACTGCCGAGGCGGTATCATGCTCTGCAACGGCAATCACAGGAAGAGATGGAACGCCTGTCTCTTCAGACACGTCGGAACGTAATGAACCTACGAATGTGCCTGGCGCAACTGGGACGGTAAAAAGGCGTGATGGAAGACCTACACGCTGCATCAATTCGTTATCCCATGTTCGCGTGATGGGATTGCAAAGTTGCGTGGTGGATGCATTCGTCCATTCGCTGTGTAGTTCTCCCGTAAGAAAATAGCGCAATAGGTCAGGAATCATGAGCAGATGCTCTGCTTGGGCGAGCAGGGGAGAGTGTGCTTTCTTAAACGCGTACAATTGATTCAGCGTATTGATCGGGAGGCTTTGAATCCCTGTACGAGCGAACAACTCTTCTCGCGGTACCACCTGCCAGACCTCTTCCATCATACCAAGTGTGTGGGCGTCACGATAGTGATACGGGTTGCCAAGCAATTCTCCATTCGTCCCAACCAGCCCAAAATCGACCGCCCACGTATCAATACCGATGCTTTGGATATCGTGTAACCCTTCCAAGCGCGTGGCCCGCATCCCCTGTTTGACCTCGTGAAGAAGGCGTAGGATATCCCAGTGCAGACGCGTATGGACACGTACAGGCTCGTTGGGAAAGCGGTGCGTATCTTGGATGGAAAGGTGCTGTCCCTCAAGCTGTCCAACAACGGCACGACCACCACTTGCTCCCAGATCAAAGGCCAACACCCTTACCAACTTGCACCTCCCACGCCGCGATGCTGAATGGACTTCGTATAGCCACTGGCGAGATAGGCTCGCATTGGGTCAATGGGAACGCCCATCTCTTCACGCACCACTCTAAGCAGTGGAGTCACATCACATTCAAACGCTTCGCGCACTGCGTTCTCCGCGCCCAGCACATCCTGTTGCTCCTGCGCTTTCCTCACCTCATCCAAGTTGATAAGCAGTGCTTTCGCATATTGTGTTTGTACATTGAGCACGGAACGAATCATTGCTGGTATCTTTGGCTCGATACAATGACTCTGGTCAATCATGTAGGCGATATGCTCAGCCGTGTAACGCACCCCTTCACTACTATCAGCATGGGCGTCAAGAATTTGATAGAAGATCAGAAACAACTCATAGGGGTTGATGGCTCCCACGATCAGATCATCATCAGCATACTTGCGACTATTAAAATGGAAACCTCCAAGTTTCTCTTCGTCGAGCAAATAGGCGACGATCTGTTCCACGTTCGTCCCTTGTGCGTGATGCCCTGTATCCACCAGAACCTGGGCCTGGGGACCGAGCTTTTGCGCCATGTTGAAGGCCATACCCCAATCTCCAAGATCAGTGTGATAAAAGGCTGGTTCAAAGAACTTGTACTCTATGAGCATTCGCATCTGTGGAGCGAGTGCTTGATAGACCTCGTGTAGCGACTCGAAGAGCCAATGCTTTCGTTGACGGATACTTGCTTGCCCTGGATAATTAGTGCCATCGGCGAACCAAAGGCTGAGTAGCGATGAACCGAGCGTCTTCGCAATCTCGACACATTCTAACATATGCTCAGTTGCTTTCCGACGAATGGCTGGGTTGGAGTTACAGGAACTGCCGAAGATATACTCATCGTCTTGAAACAGGTTTGGGTTAATGGCACCAATAGAAAGTCCTAAAGAGGCGGCGTGTTCCTGAAGTTTTACATAATCATCCACCTTGTCCCACGGAATGTGCAGTGCAACGGATGAGGATATGCCTGTGAAGCGAGACACCTGTGCCGCATCTTCGAGTTTCTCAAAGGGATTGCGTGGGATGCCAACCTGTTTGAACACTTTGAAACGTGTTCCTGAGTCACCATACCCCCACGATGGAGTCTCGATGTTCTGTGTCTTCAGTCGGGCCTTCACGTGCTCTAGGTGAATTCCTCGCTCCGCTTGTTGTTGCTCAAACACGGTATATGCAGCATCACTCATTGACTCGTTCTCCTCTCTGGGAAATAGACAACATGAGGCTACTTTTTTCGACTAGGTTAGCGCGTAAAGGCTGCTGGCACTCCTCCATCAACGGTGATCATACAGCCCGTGGTCTTGGCGGATTTCGACGAAGCAAGAAACGCGATAGACTCGGCAATATCATCAGGAACGATATTGACGAGCAGCGTAGTGCGCTTACGATAGTACTCCTCTAACTCGTCGGGGGCAATGCCATAGGCTGCAGCACGATCATTGCGCCAGTTCGAGTTCCAGATTGCAGACCCTTGCAGCACCGCATCAGGTAGGACACTGTTGACACGGATACCAAATTCACCCCCTTCAGCGGCAATACAACGTGCAAGGTGAACTTCGGCAGCCTTCGCAGTGCTGTAGGCTGCTGCATTCTTTCCTGCGTAAACCGAATTTTTCGAGCCGACAAAGACCATACTTCCACCAAGCTCTTGCAACTTCATAAGACGAAACGCTTCACGCGCAATCAGAAAGTAACCTGTGTTCAGCACGTTCATATTCAGGTTCCATTCCTTGAGCGTCGTCTCGGCGAAAGGGCTAGCGGTCGCAAGTCCTGCGTTATTGACGACGACATCGACACCGCCGTAGGCAAGAATGGCTTTGCAAAATCCCTCTGATACCGCCTCTTCGCTGGTTACATCCACCTTTACCGCAAGAGCACGTCCCTCTCCAAATTCCTTGTTGATCTCCTGTGCAGTCTGCTGCGCCCCTTCCAGATTAATATCGGCAATCACCACATGCATCCCTTCAGAGACAAAACGGCGACACACTGCACTGCCAATGCCACCAGCTCCCCCAGTGATAAAGCCAACCTTGCGCGAAAATTCGACCTCTGGGGGGAGCAAACGGAGCTTATATAACTCAAGCGGCCAGTATTCGATGTCATATGACTCTTGTTCATTCAGGGAAGTGAAACTGCCAAGCGTAGTAGAACTACGCATAACAGAGATCGCACGATGATAGAGCGCGCCACTTACTTGGGACAAAGCCCATGATCGTCCAGTATTCACCATGCCCAGACCGGGAATGAGCAGAACGCGCGGTACAGGCTCAGCAATTGAGTCACCTTCATGTTTGCAACGGGCAAAATAGTCAGTATACGCAGCTTTGAACGAGGCTATCCCGGCCTTGAGTTTTTCCAATAGTGTGTTAACATCACCTGTGCTGGGGTCCCAATCAATATACAATGGTACACGTTTGGTATGCACAAGATGATCGGGGCAAGCCGCACCCACTTGTGAGAGAGTGGGGGCATTGTGGCTGTTAACAAAGGTTAAGACGTCATTGGCATCATCATGTGTGACGATCATCTGTTTGGTATCGCTGACAGTACCCCGAATAACGGGTAAAATACGGGCATAAATATCGCGACGTTGTGCAGAAGGTAACGCTTCATATTTTGCTCCCCCAAACAAGCGATCAGTGTTAATGCGTGACTCGATGTAGCGTTGTGCCTCGTTAATGATCGAGATGGTTTTCGCGTAAGAGGCTTTCGAGGTGTCTCCCCACGTAACAAGTCCATGTTTCTCCATCAGGACCAGTTCGGCATGAGGATTGTTTTTGACTCCTTCAGCAATCATTTTGGAAAGCATAAAGCCGGGTCGGATGTAGGGCACCCAGACGAAACGATTGCCGTAAATAACTTCGGCGATTTCGCGTCCATTCTCAGTGCAGCAGAGGCTGATAATGGCATCGGGATGAGTGTGATCGACATGCTTGAAGGGTAAGAAGGCATGAAGCAGTGTTTCAATCGATGGGCGTGGTCTCCCGACATCAAGCATACAATGTCCTAAATATGCGACCATCTCCTCGTCTGACATCTCCTCGCGCTCGACTAAAGGATGCACATCATCTAGCGTGAGGCCAGTGAAGTGCGATGCCTTCATAGTAGCTAGATCGGACCCACTGCCTTTAACCCACAAAACTTCGACAGAACGACCTCGAAAGTCCGTCTCCCTGGTTTTCATCGACGTATTGCCGCCTCCCCAATTCGCAACCGCACGGTCTGCACCTAGAAGATGCGAGCGATAGACCAATTCATCGAGTCCTGGAGCAAGTATACGAGCGTCATCCGTATTCCAGAGATCGGCAACCATGTGTAACCCCTTTACAGTAATTACATTTTGTTTCGATACGTTTCGTTTATTCTTACCATAAAGATGTTTGCCTTGTCAATGGGATGCGGAAACATTTTTTTACCTTCACAAAGAGACGCTTGTCTCACACAAGAAGTACCTCGACTCCTGCATTACGTACCTGCTCAACCAATTCTCGCGGTGCTCCTGTATCCGTGATAATAGTTTTGATGCGTTGCAGTGGGCAGAAAGTAGCGAACGCGACATGTTGCCATTTACTTGAATCAATGACTGCGATTACCTCTTTTGCCATCTCCACGATGGCTCTTTTTAGCTCGATTTCTTCGCTATTCACATCCGTTAAGCCCTCAGTCAAGGTGAAGCCCCGTGCGCCGACAATAGCCATTTTGATGTGAACTTGTTCGAGGACCGTCTTACCCCAGGTCCCAACGAGCGAGAGCGACTCTCGTCGCAACATCCCACCAGGAATGAGAACTGAGATACCAGGAGTGCTAATCAATTCCATCCCGATGCGTAATCCATTTGTCACAACGGTAAGTTCTCGTTTCTCCTTCAAAAATTGGGCAACAGCATGCGCGGTTGTACTTGCATCAAGCGCGATAGTGTCCCCATCCTGGACAAGACATGCTGCTGCTGCACCAATGCGTTCTTTTTCGTTCTGCTGAATGCTCTCTCGAACCTCAAAGCCCATTTCTGTAGCTGAAGCTGTTGCCAGCACCGCCCCACCATGCGTGCGAACGGCGATATTGTGTTCTTCGAGCCATGCCAGGTCTTTGCGGATTGTCACCTCTGAAACAGAAAAGAGCTGGCTTAACTCTCCAACGGTCACGCGTTGTTGCTCTTCCAGGAGTGTTGCAATGCGTTGGCGTCGTTCTTGAGTGAAAAGGGCGGTCGTAGGTTGCACTGTTTCTAATGCCGAGATGTGTACTTCGTTGATGCTCATGCGTAATTTTCCTCAAAATTTCAGCTACTTTTGATCGCTTTCATCTATATGTAGCATATCATAGAGAAGGATGTCAAACGTATTAAAAAAGGCTCACAAAGTTCATGAGACAGCGTTTATGTAGAAACACAAAGCCTTTCGTTTTCCTTTGAAAAATTCCTTAATATTACGATTTATACATTGACAAAAGCAAAATTACTATGTATAGTTCGTGTAAGCTGTTACATAGTTACAGGTTAGAGTTTTATGCTGGTGCTATTGTAGCGGTCATGCATCTCGCTAAACTGTGACATTGGCGCATCCTTATTGTCGTAAAAAAACATCGACGTTCTTAATACCATTATTTCTGCTTTAGAAACTTCAGCTATTTCTACGGTCGCTAACGCTTTCGTTCATGAAAGGGACCTACTACATGCAGGAAACGAGAAAAGATACGCGTCCACGGATCGGGATTTTTGCTATCGGCTTAGCAACGTACTGGCCGCAATTCCAGACGCTATATCCACGCCTACAACGCTATCTCTCTCAGATTGAGGAGCGTATGACCGTATGGGCCGATGTTATTTCGGCAGGAATGGTTGACTCGGCTGAAAAGGCTCATGTGGCTGGGGAACGGTTTGCACAGGAACAGGTTGATGTGATCTTTATTTATGCCGCAACCTATGCCACATCCTCACAGGTATTGCCAGCCCTGCAACAACGACGTGTGCCAACGCTTGTCTTAAATCTTCAACCAACATCAACGTTTGATTATGAAGCTATGACAACTGAGGAATGGCTTGCTAATTGTTCAGCCTGCTGTGTTCCTGAGATAGGGGGTGCTCTTACACGCGCAAAAACGCCATTTCGCGTGCTTTCTGGCACCTTGGAGGAAAATTCACCTGTGTGGGATGAGATAGAGGAGTGGTGTCGAGCTGCAGGGGCTACCCATGCGTTGCGCGGCGCACGTATTGGTTTTCTTGGACATACCTATCCTGGTATGTTAGACCTCTATTCAGACTTCACTGCAATTCATGGACAACTTGGCTGCCATATTGAGGTATTGGAAATTGATGATCTTGTCGCGCGAGTTCAGGCCGTGACAGAAGGAGAGGTACACGAGAAAATACGCGAGATTGAGAGTATCTTTGATGTGGCTTCTCCGTCTGGTGATCCAATCGCTACGTATATGGGACCGGAGGATTTGGCTTGGAGTGCTCGTGTTGCTGTTGGCCTGGACATGCTGGCAAGGGATTTCAATCTCAATGGTTTAGCCTACTATTATCGAGGACTGCAAGGAAACGAAAATGAGCGCGTCATCGCGGGAATGATTGTGGGTGCTTCCCTGCTGACTGCACGGGGCATTCCGTGTAGCGGCGAGGGCGACCTCAAAAATGCTCTTGCGATGCTTCTGATGGATCGGCTGAATGTAGGAGGAAGCTATACAGAAATCTACGCAATGGACCTTCTGGAGCAGTTTGTATTGATGGGTCATGACGGGCCTGGTCATATAGCGATTTCGGAGCAGCGTCCGGTACTACGCAAACTCAAGTTGTATCACGGCAAAAGTGGCTTTGGCGTTTCAGTAGAATTTAAGGTCAAACTAGGTGCAGTCTCTCTTCTAGGGGTGACACAGCGAGCTGACGGCGCGTTAAAATTTTTGATTAGTGAAGGTGAGAGCATAGCAGGGCCAACCTTCCGCATTGGTAATACCAACAGTCGTATTCGCTTTCCATGCGATCCTGCAACCTTTATATCGCGCTGGAGTGAAGAGGGACCAACACACCATACGGCTTTAGGCGTGGGACATGTCGGTACAGTACTGGAGAAAGTTGGCTATCTCTTAGAGGTACAGACCGTTCGCCTGGATCGGTGAAAACACTTTACAGGGACTATTTTCTTTGTCAATCTGAAGTGCCTATCCACGAGGAGAAATTATGTCTAAAAACGTACATCCTCCCTACGAAGTAGTTGCATACTACTTTCCGCAATATCATCCAGATGCACGCAATGATGCCTGGCATGGTCAGGGGTGGACAGAGTGGGACATTCTCAAAGCGGCGCGTCCCCGTTATCCAGGCCATCGCCAGCCGATTGAGCCTGCATGGGGCTATTTCAACGAGGCCGATCCAAAGTGGGCAACGCGTGAAATCAACTTGGCAGCAGATCATGGAATTACAGCATTTCTTTATGATTGGTATTGGTACGATGAGAAGCCATTTCTCCATGATGCACTGGAAAGTGGTTTTCTGGCCGCCCCGAATAACTCGCGGCTCAAGTTTGCCCTCATGTGGGCCAATCATACCTGGCTCGATCTCTACACAGCACCGTTGAACAAACCTCCATCGATTCTGACCACCGGATGCACCTCGCAAGAGTCGTTCGAGCGTATGACTGAGTATGTGATTGAGCACTATTTCTCACGTCCAAACTATCTGACTATCAATGGAGAACCCTACTTCTCGATCTTTGAACTAGCAACCTTCGTTGACAGCCTTGGTGGGCTTGATAGTGCAATGCTTGCTCTTGAACGGTTTCGTGCGAAAATGCTGGCTGCTGGTTTTCCTGGGGTGCATCTCAATACAATAGCCCCGACTATGAACAATTTGCCCGGTGAAGTGCTCCTTTCTGATCCTATACAAACGATCAAGCAGTTGCGCTTTTCCAGCGTCACCTCGTATAACTGGTACCAGCTTTATACCCCTTCGCAAGAAGTCTTCCCAACCGTTAACTACGCGGATGTCGCTGCATATAATTATGCAGCTTGGACAGCGTTAACAGAGCGGTTCCCCATGCCCTATTACCCTGGCGTCAGTATGGGCTGGGACCCAAGTCCACGCACGGATCAGCAGGTGGATTATATACGTGGCAACTATCCCTGGACTCCTATCCATGAGGGCAATACTCCCGCAGCATTTAAAGAAGCATTGATCCGCGTCAAATCCTTCTTGGATCACTCACAGGCAAACGAGAAGTTGTTCACTCTGAATGCTTGGAATGAATGGACTGAGGGAAGTTACCTCTTACCAGATACAGTACATGGAACCGCTTACCTGGAAGCGATCAAGGAGGTCTTTAACGCCTGAACGCTCTGGCACGGCAAAAGCAAGGGGCACATCTAACAAACTCACTTGCATAGATTTCCGGTTTTCGCTCACACAGTGGAGTGTGACAAACAAAACGAAGTGTTAGCAAAGTTTATTTGTAAAGAAAGGCACTATACCATGATGTTACGTGTCAAAGCCATTATCCCAGTAGTCCTGACTGTTCTGCTGAGCACGTTGATCGTTGCCTGTGGCGGTGGTGGTGGTAGTACACCTGCAACCAGTACATCGCCGACAACAATTACCTACTGGACCTGGAACCCCGATGCCACTACGGTCAAGACGCAAGTCGCTGCCTTTGAAAAGCAGTATCCCACTATTCATGTTGACTACAAGGTTCCTAGCTACACCGATTACCTTGTCAACTTAAAGGCTGCTGCTAATGCTGGCTCACTGCCAACCGTCTTCGGTTTGCAGGTTGGAGGACTTCAGGCTCAGTACCTGCCAAATCTTCAGCCATTGCAAAGCTTTGCTCAGTCCTCTCTGGGCGCAGGTTGGCAGGACAAATATGTGAAAACTGGTCTTCAGCAAGCACAAATTGTCAATCCAGCGAACGATAACAGCTTCTACACGTTGCCTGAGTCTATGGGTAGCGAGTCGCTGCTGGTCAACACTGCCATCTTCAAAAAATACAACTTGCCTGTCCCGCAGACCTTTACCGACTTGGAGCAGGATTCCAAGGTTCTCAATAGTCACGGAGTCGCCCCCATGCTGCTGGGTGGAGCCGATGGCTGGCAGAATGAAGACTTGTTCCTTGAAATTGCCGATCAGGTTGCACCAAATGCCTGGTATCAGGCACAGAAGGCTGGGAAAGGCTTCGACAACGCAGGTCTTGAGCAGGCAATGAGCGTCTGGAAGAGCTTGTTTACCGAGCATATTGTGCAGTCCGGCGCAATGGGCGAACATGCCTATCCCGATGCCGTTAATGCCTTTAACAAGGGTCAAGGAGCCACAATTCCTCTAGGTTCCTGGGTTATCTCCGGCACTTTGCCAGGCGCAGGCAATGTACCACTCTCTAAAGATTGGAGCATGATCCTCTTCCCCAAACTGAGTGCCAACGCTACACCATCACCCCTAGCAGGGGCCGATGTTTTGCTCGGCATGAGCAAGAGCGCGTCAGGTACACAGGCCGATGCGGGCTGGAAATTCATTCAGTTCCTTACACAAGGTGAGGGGGAGAACATTTATGTCAACAACATGATTGATCTTCCAGCGCAGGTGGGCCTCAAGCCTACAACGCTTACACAAGCGTATCCCAGTGCCAATACGATGTATCAACAATCAGTTGCCTGGGCCAGTCAAGGTACGCTACGGTATGTGCTCTATCCCCAGCTCGATCAAGCTCTGATCACCTCGCTGGCGACGGTCGCTACTGGTCAGGCAACACCAGCCGCCGCGTTAGGCAAACTCAATGGGGTAGTCAACCAGCAGCAATAGCTCGCTTCTGACCCCTCTTTGCTGAAAAGCTGGGTTTGGTTTGTGTGGGAGAGATACCTGCATGAACCTGACCCACTTTCCAGCTTTATATGATGCGAAGGAGCTTCTATCTATGAGTTTAGAGACTATTCCCCATACGGCTCTCAAAAGGCTACCGGGACAACCAACATCCCAGACGAACAGAAAAAGAGCAAGACGTAAGCAACACAGCATTGCATACTTATTTGTCACACCTGCTACTTTGCTCTTCCTGGTCTTTATCGCGTATGGTATTGCATTCAACCTCTACAACAGTCTCCAAGGCCAGACATTTTACGGGACCAACGTCTATGTTGGCTTGCATCACTTCGCCTCTATGGTGCAGGACCCTATTTTCTGGCTAGCATTGCGTAATAATGGCATCTGGTTTGTCGTCTGTGTAGGAATCCAGACGCTGCTAGGCATCATTTTAGCACTCTTCCTCGATCTGAATATTCTGGGAACACGCTTTGTCAAAACCGTGATCTTTGCTCCTGTCGTACTCTCTCCCGTGGTGATTGGTCTGGTTTGGAGCCACATTTATGACCCCTATTTGGGACTGATCGCCAGCCTCTGGCATGGCTCACCCGATTGGCTCGGTTCGCCGCAATTGGCTTTGCTCAGTGTGGCACTGGTCAACATTTGGCAATGGACCGGATTTTCTATGTTGCTCTGCTTGGCAGCTCTTCAAGACATTCCGCGCGATTTGCGCGAGGCGGCAGCCATTGACGGAGCAAGCTACTGGGCATCCGCTCGCTACATCCTGCTCCCACTGTTAACGCCAGCTACCACTACGTTGCTAATTCTAGGTCTCATCGGCAGTTTGCAGACCTTCACGCTGGTTTTTGTCATGACTCGTGGCGGTCCAGGCAATGCATCGCATGTTCTCGGTACCTACATCTACCAGAAAACCTTTCTTGAAGGCAATTTTGGCTATGGGAGTGCCCTTTCTGTGGTATTGCTCCTGATTACCCTGGTATTAACAGTTCTACAACTCGCCCTGTTTAATCGCCAACAAAGGGGGGCTTGAAATGCGCGTATCAAAAACGGTAATGATCCCTGTCTGTGTGTTGCTGGTCATTCTCGCCCTGTTGTGGCTTGTCCCAGGAGTCTACTCACTCTTTCTCGCGTTGACCAGCGACACGCTCTCTCATGAATTCACCTTGAGCAACTTTTGGACAGCACTCAGTACGCCGGAGCTGGGTCAATACTTCATCAATAGCGTGGTAATCGCCTTCTCCACCGTCCTTCTCGTGACGGTCTGCGCTTCCCTATGTGCCTATGCCATTAGCCGACTCTCATTCTTCGGACGTACACTACTGTATGCCGGTCTCTTGCTCACGTTGATGATGCCTGCTACTGCTCTTGCCATCCCCTTTTTCATTATCAATAAGACTCTGCATCTGTTCAACAACTATCTGGGTCTGATACTCCCCTATTCGGCTCTGGGTATTCCCTTTGCCCTGGTCATCCTGAAGAATTTCTTTGACACCTTTCCACGCGAACTGGAAGAAGCGGCCATTGTTGATGGTGCGGGTGTCTTCCGCATCTTCCTCTTCATCGTGCTACCAAACACTCTTAGTTCGTTGACTGTGGTGGTTATTTGGACCTTCCTCAACGCTTGGAATGAGTTTTTGTTGGCCCTGCTATTCATGACCAATGACAATATGAAGACGTTATCGCTGGCTCCTCTCGTCTTCGAGGGTCCGTATCAGTCCTCAGAGGGCGCATTGATGGCCGTTCTGGTCCTGATCAGTATACCCGCCATTGTACTCTACATAGCCTTACAACGGCAGCTAGAGCAGGGTGTGCAAAGCGGTGCTCTTAAAGGATAAATGATGTAATTTGTCTTAAGAATAGAAGGGATTTGGTATCATGCTGGACTTGAATAGTGAAACATTTCATGACAGGGTGTATGGATGCTGGATGGGTAAAAACTGTGGAGGAACACTTGGTGCTCCATTAGAAAAAGCGTTTGGAGAGCCAGAACCGTTTGACATATGGTGGTATCCAGAGTTGCAAGAGGGCGGAATACCCAACGATGACCTTGAGATGCAGCTTATTTGGTTGAAAGCTCTTGAGGAAGTAGGACCTTCATTACAGGCAAAGGACCTTGCACAATATTGGCTCGATCATATTGGATACAACTGGGACGAATACGGTTTAAGCAAGACAAACTTGCTGCTAGGACTGTTACCTCCTGTCTCCGGTAACTACAACAACTGGTTTAAGGATAGTATGGGTTGTCCCATTCGTTCCGAGATTTGGGCCTGTATTGCCCCTGGCTTGCCAAATATCGCGGTGCGTTACGCGTTTGAAGATGCAATCTGCGATCACGCTGGCGGTGAAAGTGTCTTTGGTGAGTTATTCAATACAGCGATTGAGTCGGCGGCGTTTGTGCTTTCAGACCGCGAGAAACTTCTCGATATTGGTTTATCCTACGTGCCTCCGTGGAGTCAGACCGCGAAAGCTATCATGGCTGCTCGTGAGTCGTATGCTGCGGGTGAAGACTGGAAAACCGCACGGAAGCGCGTGCTGCAAGCGACACCACACTATAACGCGCAATATTCTCCTATTAACATGGGTTTTCAAGTGATTGGCTGGCTCTATGGGGAGGACTTCGGCGATGCCATCTGTAAAGCAGTCAACTGCGGGTATGACACGGATTGTACAGGTGCGACAGTTGGGAGTTATCTTGGAATCCTCGCAGGAGGGAAAAGTCTGCCTCACAAATGGACGGAGCCATTGGGCGAAGATATTTCAACAAATGAATCTTGGGGTGGTCTCTATCATGCTTCAGATGGTAGTAATCCAGTACCTGCAACGCTGGAAGAACTGACACAACGTGTCATCACGCAAGCAAAACGTGTCCTGACTGCGAAAGGTATCTTAAACGGAGATGCAATTGTACACGTTGAGTCATCAGACCTCTACGCTAATAGCAGTATTCAAGCGTTATGGTCCGCCACAAGTACAAGACTGGACTATATGTATGCTACACTCAATGTAGGTATAGACTACATTGACTCGCCCACCGTTCTTCCTGGTGAGCAAAAATCATTGCATGTATATCTTACAAACCCCCATCCAGAGATGTTTCATACCCATTGTGAAATCCTTTCTCCTGATGGATGGCCTGCAACACAAGCCCAATTCATAGATGTTCCTGCCCATGATGCTGTAGAAATGCAATGGAACATCTCTGTTCCTTCTCCTACGCATGTAGAAAATACGAATACGCTCCTGCTTTTAGTCAAGATAGAAGGGCGTCCTGCTCAACCAGCAACACCACTTGTGCTACTTGGAGCTTCATGTTATTTGCACTCAGAAGTGTATCGTGCTGATGGTCATACCGACTCAGACCTTTTTGAACGTGACTTTGGACCAGAACAGCTTACACACGAGGAAGCAATCTTCATGCAACAAGGGCGACAAGGCAACTGGATCACCTTTTATGCGCGTGAGAATGCCTTACCACTGCGAGATATCTTTCAGGAAAGCGGTGTCATGTACGTGCGAACCTATTTGTGGAATCCAGAAGAGGAAAAAGAGGTCTGGATGGGTGCTGCTTCTAACTGTCCAACGAAGATGTGGGTCAACAACCAACAAGCCGTGGCATTTTTGCACTATCCTTTAGTAAGACCAAGTTACGCTGGGAACAAAGAGTCTTACGCAACAGTAAAACTTCGTGAGGGTTGGAACGAGGTCCTTCTCAAGTTTGTACGTTCCGAAGATGCGCCACCTTTTGCATGTCACTTTGTCTATAGTGGTGCTAACGAGCTTCACGAGGGCTTGCCTCTACTTGGCAGAACACGAACTCCGTGGGATGTGTAGTCGCCATGCGACGAGAGCAACTTCGGACTAGATGTAGTTCATTGTACAAGAAGTCCTGATGATACGAATATTTCGACGTGAGCTATTTCTTAAAGCTTTAATGCAACAAAGGAAAAGGAAATAGCTCACGTCGAAATATTTAGAGAGTTATGAATGTGAGTAACACATCAAACTCTCTTCGTTTCGACCTGGCAGGGAAAAGAGACGAAAGGACTAGGAAGAAACGTTCTGAATGTCGAAGCGGACGACCTTGCCTTCTTGAAAGTGGAAGACATGTCCAACTAATTTGTCTTGTAGCCCGTGCGTTTGACCCTGAAGCGGCTTCCCTTCAAGATCACGTACTGATTGTTGTACCTCCACGATGATGAAGTCATCTGTCTCCTTCTTGAACTGTTTAGGCTCGACAAGCGGACTTACTATGCTCCATTGGCGTGTCCAGTAATCTCGGACAGCATCATGTCCATGAACATACCCTCCATCCATCCCATTTGCCCACGTTACATCCTCTGCAAACTGTGCAAGAACACCATCAATGTCTCGCGCATTGAAGCGATCATACATTCGCCTGAGGACCTCAATATTGGTATCCATGTATTTTTCCTTGTACAAAATATATGCCACCTTATTCAAGTAAAGTCTGGACTGCAGCACCAATTGCTCGCGTATCCCTCTTATTCAAGCATAAATGCTGAAAGCAAGAATGTAAAGATAGAAGCTATGCTGTAAGCATAGCTTTTTTGACAATCACACAAATGTGTGTAGCGCGACGTCCATATGCCAATCTTCTATACATAAAAGGAAGGGGAGTCAATCCTTTCACGACAATTTGTCACTAAAAGAACGCTCTACCTCGTGGTGTTTGGATACTTTTTTACGTAAATCAGGTAGTACTCTCCATTCAGGAGAGAAATCACCTAGGTATTTCCCTAGCGGTGCTCTAAAGCGTGTTCCGTTATAACATGGAACTATTGATATGAATATGGCTCAGGGCCTTTAATGGAATCGCTTTCCTATATTTCACTCCAAATTTATTCAATATTTGTGTAAATGATGATAATTCAACTCTCTTCCACTTTTTGAAACTTCTTTGTCATTCCTCTTGACACACAACAAATATCATGTTAATATAATATTGAAATGATAGTAAAGGATTGTGAGCGAAGAGTGCAACGTAATGCCTCTGCCAACAGATGAAAAGAGAAAAGGAGTGCCAATGGAACACGATCTTGCTTCATCACAGGCGCGAACGGTCCTCGACTTCATGCTCTTCTTAAATGAGACCTTGAGCCGCACATCACAACTTTTCGAGAATGAGACTCTGTGTTCTCCTGAAGAGGCGAACATCATCTCTCTCCTCTCACGCCGTGGACCCCTTAGGGTGAAGGAAATCGCTCAGGCTATGCCTGGACTCGACCCAAGTAAACTCACGCGCATACTTGACAGCTTGGAAAAACAGGGCTATGCGACGCGCACCCTCAATCGTGGAGACCGTCGTAGCTTTCTTGTGACTCCAACAGAGCAGGGGATGCAGCTTCTTGAAACATTTCTACATCAACTTGAGGAGTTAACACAAGCCATACTCGCCACGTTAACCCCGACCGAACGATTGATACTCGTTGAATTGTTTACAAAGATTCAAACCAACTGGATCAGAACGCCGGATTCGTAACACCCTCTCAAGAGAATGACCTCTGTTCATCATATGTGTCTCTCTCTTTTGTTCAAATTTTATATCATTTTGATAATATATTTTATTGGTATATTATCAAAATGGAAGGAGTATACTAATGAACCTTGGCATCTTTGGTGGGACTGGTGGGACTGGTCGTTCTCTCGTCGAGCAAGCACTCGTAGGCGGTCACATTGTCACAGTGCTCATACGCAATCCGGCAACATTTACTGTGCAGCATGAACATCTTACGGTTCTTCAAGGGGATGTACTCGACCTTGCCAGTGTTGAGGCTGCTGTGGTTGGGCAAGACGCAATTTTGAGCGCATTAGGAACGAATCAGAAAGGTCCCATATCGCTGTGTACGGATGGCATTCAACATATTCTGGCAGCAATGACACGGTATTCCGTGCGTCGTCTGCTTGCTGTCAGTGCGTATGGTGTTGCGGAAAGTCACCACCGCGATCTCTACAATCTTCTGCTCTGGACCTCACTCAAAGAAAAAATGGTGGACAAAGAGCGAATGGAGAAGTTAATCACACAGAGTGATATAGATTGGACGCTCGTCCGGCCATCATTTCTAACACATGGATCACGAACTGGGCAGTATCGTAGTGGTTCTGATCTTCGTATGCACGTTACGTCACACATTCCGCGGGCAGATGTTGCTGATTTTATGCTCCACCACCTGACCGATACAACCTCAGTACACAAGGCTCTCGCGCTGACCACGTGAGTCAAAGAAAGGAAAAGACAATGATGCACAATAAAATTGCACTCGTGACAGGTGCGAATGCTGGAATGGGAAAAGCTATCGTCACCGAACTTGCTCGACAGGGGGCAACCGTTGTGATGGTCTCCCGTGACCGTCGTAGAGGTGAGGAAGCTATGCGCGAAATTGTGTCCGCAACAGGCAGTACCTCACTCGATCTGCTAGTAGCGGACCTCTCCTCTCAACAGGCCGTTCGCCGACTCGCAGACGAGTTTCAGCAGCACTATTCCCACTTGCACGTCTTAGTGAACAATGCAGGTGCTCATACAAGCGAAAAGCAAAGACAGATGAGCGTTGATGGGATAGAGATGACTTTGGCAATCAATCATCTCTCGGCCTTTCTCCTCACGAATTTACTCGTGGAGACGATGTGTACGAGTGCCCCAGCAAGGATTGTCAATGTGGCATCCAATTCTATGACGAGCACAATCAACCTGGATGATCTGCAGAGCGAGCACACGTTTGAGCCTTGGGAGGCATATGGTCAAGCAAAGCTTGCCATGATAATGTGTGGGTACGTCCTGGCGCGCAGACTCACAGGAACAGGCATCACGGTTAATGCCCTGCATCCAGGCATTACGGCAACGAACATTATTGCCAACGTCGCGCCACCAATTGCACGTCCCTTTGTTGGTCTTATTAAACGCTTCCTCCAGACGCCGGAGCAGGGAGCACAGACAGCACTTTACCTGGCAACGTCACCGGAGGTGGAAGGCGTCACAGGAAAGTACTTTATCAAGGGAAAGCAGAAGGCATCAGTCCCCATTTCCTATAATGAGGCGTTGCAAGAGCGAGTCTGGGACATGAGTGCGAAATTGGTTGGTCTAGAGTATGCAGTGGGACAACGCTCTTGAATATGGCTCGGTGCTTTTGAGGGAGAGGAGCGACACCGCTCTCCCTCAAAAGCATGCGACAAGGAGGACCTTTTTCAGTGCTCTTCATTCGAGAGCACGTGGCCTCGTGTTCACCTCGCGCTTGCTCTTTCGCCTCGTCCCTCCGTAGGCGCGGAAGAGCGATCCAGAGACAGACAATGGCGAGGACAATCATGAACGAAGCTGAGGCATACGCTTGAAAATGCCCCCATGCGGTGTACACAAAACCGCCGACGAGTGGTCCAACAATCCAGCCAAGCGATTGTAACGATTGCATCGCTCCACTTATACGACCTTGCTCGCTCCGTCCCACCATTCCAGAGATGAGACCTCGCAGAGCGTTTTCGACAAGGCTCCCTCCTTCACAGATGGAGGAGTAGCATGAACCTTTTCAAACAAGTTCGAGCTGTCTCACGCGGTAGATACGCTGCACACCTGTTTACGAACTGTATTGACGAGAAGAAGAGATGGTTTATGCCCCAAAAGAATGGGGAATGATAGAGCTTGTATTTCTGCTCTCTCTCCTCGTCGTGCGCCACATGCGGCGCGAACAAATTCGTGTGATGAGCAAGAACGCTAACAAGGAACATTCATTGGAATGAGTTGTCAACGCTTCACCCTTGCTTTATCAATATATTTGCTGTTTGCTTTTTGAAAAAGATGTGTTTACCTTATCACAGGGCATTTCTGTCTGTCAAGTGTCGTTTCCTCTCTCCATTCGGCATCTTACAATCGGCCCATTTAATTATTATATTTACACCCTTGCAGGAAGCTGCGTTCTTGTATCTCCTGGACCATCATAAACCCTGCATGCCAGCCATAGAATGCATGATAGACTCCACTGACAGCCGGATAATAAACCAACAGCGGAGCAGTGGTTCTCTGGCCTAGCGCAAGGTCAGATTGAATGTGCTATGAGTGTGGTAGAAGAATATCCATTCCCAAGGCTGGTCACGTATCGTCTTGCCCAATCAGCAATTGGCAATTGTTACTCCTGATATTTATAGCATGAGTCTGAATGCCCGGTCTTGGCAATGGACGTTATTACGCAGCCCTAAAATGGCATGGATGAGTGGGGTGGAGGCAATACATCACTTTATGCAGGACGTGATTGGTTCACCGATCAAGGAATGCACACGTTCCACATAGCTTTTCCCACCATGTTCAGTCTAACGGATAGATTTGTGCTGATAATTTCGTGACTGCTCACCCTCTAAACGGTAGTTTTCTTTGTGTGCTTCACTAATAAGCTTACAAATTTCTTGAGGATTGTCGGAAACACGAAGTAAAGATGTATCCTCCGTCGAGATTTTTTCTGAGCGCAGCATTGTGTCATTTATCCAGTTTATAAGGCCGCTCCAATAGGCTGAACCATATAAAATGACAGGAAAGTTGCTTACCTTTTTGGTTTGGATAAGGGTCAGAGCCTCAAAGAGTTCATCCATTGTCCCAAATCCACCTGGATAGATGACAAACGCATCTGAGTATTTCATGAACATAGTCTTACGCACAAAAAAGTAACTGAAATCTAGCGAGATGTCGAGGTAGGCATTGGAAGATTGCTCAAAAGGGAGTTCGATATTACACCCGATTGAAAGATTTCCACCTTCTTGTGCTCCCTTATTTGCGGCCTCCATTATACCAGGGCCGCCACCGGTGATAATGGCAAAGCCTGCTTTTGCCAGTAATCGTGCTGTTTCTACCGCTGATGTATATTCGGCATCGTCGGGCTTTGTACGTGCGGAGCCAAAGATGGTTACGGCAGGCGGTATATGAGCCAGAGCATCAAATCCGTTAACAAATTCACTTGTAATACGCATGACACGCCAGGGATCGGTAAGTGTAAAATCAAAGTTCATCGCGCGATCAAAAGCATGCTCTTCTTGCTTGACTTGCTCCTGTGATGGCGGCGTTGTTGGACTCACAAGTTGCTGTGTAGGACGGCTTAGCAAACGCTCGTCCTCGGTTGCAGCATGGCTCTTGCTTCGTGCAGAACGATAACGATCATTCGTTCTTTGGTTATTATTTAGGCTGGAATTTTTTCCATTATTACGACTCATTACGATATCTCTTCTCTATATACGGTTTATTTATTGACCTCTTCCTCCCTATCCTGCACAATCTTTTCCAGTGAACGAGGTTTGAGAACAATTGTGGCGAGAGGTGGAAGTGTCAAGAGGATAGAATGTGGGCACGACTGCCAATAAATCGGACCACTTTGCATTGGCTGATTATTTACGAGTCCACTACCACCATAGCGCGAATCATCGCTATTAATGACTTCATAATACTCACCTGCATAAGGAACACCTACTCTATAACCATGTCTTGGAATGGGTGTAAAATTGCAGACAAAGAGCAACGTTTCCTCTTCTAGCTTACTCCGTCTCATAAATGATATGACGCTGTTATCCGAGTCATGTGGGTCTATCCAGGAGAAGCCTTGCTCGTCTGTATCTAATACGCTTAAAGCAGGCTCTCGGTGATACATAGCGTTGAGTTCGCGCACGAAATTCTGTAGTTGTGCATGATGTGGGTCACTAGGTGGTGTAAGAAGATGCCAATCGAGACTTTCGGCAAAATTCCACTCGTGCCACTGTCCGAATTCGCCACCCATGAAAAGCAATTTCTTGCCGGGATGTCCCCACATATAGCCATAGAAGGAACGAAGATTAGCGAATTTTTGCCACAAATCCCCTGGCATCTTGTTAATCATCGAACCTTTGATATGAACTACCTCATCGTGTGAAAGCGGTAATACAAAGTTTTCGGAGTAGGCATACATGAGCGAGAAGGTAATATTATTATGGTGATAGCGTCGATGGATGGGATCAAGATGCATATATTCAAGCATGTCATGCATCCAACCCATATTCCATTTGTAGCTGAAGCCGAGTCCGCCAACATAAGTTGGACGAGATACGAGGGGCCATGAGGTAGACTCTTCCGCAATGGTAATCGCTCCTTGCTCCTCCGCGTAGACGGCTTCGTTTAACTGACGCAAAAAGTCTACCGCTTCCAGATGTTCTCGTCCTCCATATTGGTTCGTTACCCATTGCCCTGGTTCACGCATATAATCAAGGTAAAGCATAGAGGCAACAGCATCTACGCGCAGACCATCAAGATGATACTCGTGTAACCAAAACAATGCGCTAGCGATAAGAAAGTTTTTGACCTCGCTACGTCCATAGTCGAACACATACGTGCCCCATTCTTTATGCTCTCCCTTACGTGAATCGGCATATTCGTACAGGTGAGTACCATCAAAGTAGCTCAGGGCATTTCCATCTTTAGGAAAGTGGGCGGGAACCCAGTCTAGTAAAACGCCAATTTCTTGCTGATGCATATAATCGACGAAGTATTGAAAGTCTTCAGGTGTACCAAAACGGCTGGTTGGAGCGTAGTAGCCTGTAACTTGATAACCCCATGAGCCATCATAAGGGTATTCAGTAATAGGCATCAGTTCTATATGAGTGAAGCCCATGTCTTTGACATATTCGGCAAGAACTGGGGCAAGTTCGCGGTACGTCATGAAGCGATCTTCTTCTTCCGCGTCCGACTTGTGTCGCTCAGGCACATGACGCCAGGAGCCAAGATGTACCTCATAAACTGATACAGGGGCATTTACACGTTGCCGCTCTTCGCGTTGTTGCATCCAACTGCTATCTTGCCATGTGTGATGATGGATATCGGTCACAATGCTTGCCGTTTGTGGACGTAGCTCAGCCGCAAAGCCATAGGGGTCTGTTTTATCTACAGAATAGTTGTTGTAGCGTGAATAGATGGCATATTTATAGAGTGTGCCAACGGAGATGTTGGGGACAAAGCATTCCCATACACCGAGTTCGCTGTGACGCAGTTGCATTGGTGCTGCACTTCTGTCCCAACTATTAAAGTCTCCTATAACAGAGATAGCTTGTGCGCTGGGTGCCCACACTGCAAAATTTACACCAGCACTCCCGTTGACAACACGAGGGTGCGCTCCCATTTTATCGTAGATACGGTAGTTTTTCCCTTGTCCAAACAGATAAAGGTCGAAATCGCTAAATAGCGATGGAATAGCTTGATTTTGGTCGGGATGTTGCGGAATGTGTGGTGTTGCCATACTTTTAATCCTTTGTCATCTTGTTTTTGCCCTTCCTAAGAATAGCATATAAGGCAAGTTTCATGACATGGTACAGTATACATGTTTTCAAGCAAAGATGGTACTCAGTTGAGTTTATTGGAAGCTGAGACGTGGTACACTAGCGATACGTATACAGGATAGCAAGATATTTTGAAGGGAGTTCTTCATGCCAATAGACATACAGAAAATGAAAGAGCGGCTGGAAGCGAAGGAAAAGGAGTTACAAGGGAACATGGCTTCTTTGACGGAAGCACATCCCACACCCACTGATCCAATAGAGATTAGTGAGGGTGCTCAAGATTTTGAGGAGACGAATATAGATTTCACAGAGACACAGCAAGAGCAATCTATCGAGGTAAACGAACAAGCACTCCTGACACTTGTACAGAGAGCACTTAAACGTATCGAAGATGGTAGCTATGGAAAAAGTGTTGTGTCTGGTAAGCCTATTCCAGAAAAGCGGCTCGAAGCTCTTCCTTGGGCAGACCGCACCGTCGAGGAAGAGGAGCAGATCGAGGAACGCAACCTGGGTCGTGAGGAGTTGTACGATACTGATACCAATGTCTCTTGACGCGGTAAAAACTTCTATCGGCAGAGAAAAGAGCAGGAGGACCGAGAACGTGTGTGTTCTCGGTCCTCCTGCTCTTTTCTCTGCCGATAGACAAAAAAAGAAAAAAGGTGTACCATAGGGTGTAAGCATAAAAACAGTTTGTAGGGAAAAGAGACGATTGTGACTCCAATAGTAGCCAACCGTGCGCGTATCTATGATGTATTCGCGTTACTTGTAACGATTGTTGTTATTATACTTGACCAATGGACAAAATCTCTGGTAGTGACTTATTTAAGTCCTCCTGAAAGCAGAAGCATATCGCTTGTTGGTCAGTATCTTATTCTCTTCTACATTCAGAACAGTGGAGCAGCTTTTAGCCTGCTCACAAACACAACTCTCCTTGTTATCCTTATTGCTATTGCGATGATTGTGGTTGGATACATTTATCTACGCGTCTTGAATTCTGGACCATTGTACTACAAAGTAATTTTTGGCTTGATCATTGGTGGTGCCTTGGGCAACGTGATCAATAGAATACACAATGGCGGCTATGTCGTGGATTTTATCGCATTTCGTATTCCACAGATCAACTTTTACTTTGCGATTTTTAATGTTGCCGATGCGTGTATTACCATTGGCGTCCTTTTGCTTTTTGTGTTTATTTTCTTCACGCGCCGCCCTCGTGATGAGCAGCGGACAGAAAATACCTCAAAAGAAACTGTCAGTAATAAATAGCCGTATGGCACGAAAGAGTTACAATTCTTGGAAGAAACACAGCCGTTGGAAGAAACGCAGTCATATGATGTTCAGGAAGAACAGATTGGTCAGAGACTCGACCGTTTTCTTACACCTCTCCTTGCTCATCTCTCGCGTAACAATATACAACAACTTATTGCTGATGAAGCGGTGCTGGTAAAAGGCAAGGCTAGTAAACCAGGTTATGCGCTCAGGCGTGGTGATAGTATCACGGTACTGCGCTCATTACCCGTTGTTGCTCCGACAACTGCAACAGCGCACGAACTGCCCCTTGATATTCTTTATGAAGATGAAGACTTGCTTGTTTTGAACAAAGCCCCCGGTATGGTTGTACATCCCGCGCCAGGACATAGTGATGATACACTTGTGAACGCGTTGCTTGCCCGCTACCCAGAATTACAAGGTGTGGGAGAAGATGGGCGTCCTGGCATTGTGCATCGCCTGGATAAGGATACGTCAGGACTGATTATCATTGCCAGAAACGGACGCACTCTCACGGCTTTGATGGAGCAGATGCAAGCTCATAAGGTCGTAAAACGCTATCTGGCATTAGTCGAAGGCAACGTTGAGCACGATCAAGGTAGTATAGATGCACCTATTGGTCGAGATACGCGTAACCGTCAGCAGATGACCGTCACAACACGCGATAGCCGTGAAGCTCGCACCCACTTTCGGGTCATGCAACGCTTCGCAAAACATACGTTGCTTATGCTTCAATTAGAGACTGGGCGTACTCACCAGATACGTGTGCATCTCAAAGCGATAGGACATCCTGTTGTCGGTGATCCCGTTTATGGCTCTGGCAACCCAACAAAGGGTTTTACGCTACAACGCCAGTTTCTTCACGCCTACCAGCTTGAATTTAGCCATCCGATAACAGGGAATTTGATCGAAATAGAGGCACCATTGCCAAAAGACCTCCAGATTATTTTGGCGAAAGAATCTGTCTTATAGACACCTAGACCCTTTCACTTCCGTATGCTATACTTTGCTCAGACAAGAAAACAACAAACTTTCCACCCACAATTGTCTGAGCAAGCACAACTCCTTTTATTTCGCTACAATGCGTCTATGGCGCACATGTCACCCATTTAGGCTAATTTCCATCTATTACTTTGCATAATTATGTTCTTTTCTGTACAATACCACCACTGCCATTATGCTACTTGTAGTACATCATGTATATATATCTTATATTAAATGGATATGTAGTAGAAGTTGGGGCGTATCGACTGTAAGATGGTATTTCTTCACATTACTTGAGGAAACATTTGCTTTCGTCCGCGATGAGAGGAGAATTCACACATGTCAGTAGTAGAAGCACAAATATTAGCATCATCAGAAAAAATTACTCCTAAAAGCGTATTGCGACATAGACCTATAGGCAATGGAACGAATAAACTTCCAATTGGAAAGCACTCTATTGTTACTACGGCAACAACACCTGCTGTTCAGCGAGCATCTCGTCCCCGTCTGACAGAAAACCACGAAGATATAACCGAGTGGAAACGAGTGGATTCAAGTGATAAGGGAAAAGATATTCAGTCAAATACTCCCAAAGACTTACCAAAGCGTCCTCCCGTAGCATCTCGACCAACACATACTGTAGCGCGACCGCTACCAATAACGCCACATCCTAAGTTAGTTTTGCGAAAATCCAAGGCGGTGCAGCAAACTCATCCACTTCTATATCTTGGTATTGGTATGATTGCAATGCTGCTCCTGTGGACGCTTCTAACGAGCGTTTTTGGCTGGTTTGCCACAACTCTTGATGATATACGCTATGGTCGTCCACGCACATTCCAAACAGATCAGTTTGTTGGTCACAATGAGCAAACCGGTACTCCAAGCCACTTTATTGCTATCAATCTTAATCGGCATATTGAGATAATTGAGTTGCCAGGTGGCGACGCAACACACGCGAAAATTTATCTTGGTCCCCAACTTTACACCACAACTGATGATCTGGTTCCTGTCACGCTTACGTTTGTAGACGTGAACGGCGATCACAAACCAGATATGCTTGTGAATTTTCAGGGGTCACGAATTGTGTTTATCAATGACCAGGGTGGATTTCGTCCGCTCCTTCCTTCTGAACGTTCTCGGGTAGAGCAGTTTTTGAAACGGACGAATCCCTAGCCTCTTCAATGAATGAGAGGACCAGTTGATACACTTCCTCTCGTTCAACACCTGTTGTAATAACGTGATCGGACTGTTCGAGCCAGTGCAATGATTTTGAAGGGGTGGATGTTGTGAGTCGGTATAATTCTTCGGCGCATTTTGGCTCAACTGTGCGATCACGTTTGCTTTGAATGATGAGGAGCGGAATACGCACTTTGCTCAAGCTTCTTCTTGTTTGATTGATGAGTGCAATGAGTTCCGCGATAGCAGGCACGGGGATACGGATGAGCGTTTTTATGTGGTTGACCACTTGCTGATCTGTGAAATCAATGGTGGTAACGGTGGCATCACGTAATTGTGCTTGTTTGAGTATCTGCGCTTGTACCGTGGGATTGTTGAAATTTAACGCTTTCAGAGGATAAAACCATTTTATAAAGTAGCGAGCAAGAGGTACAAGCCTCGTTTGTATATTACTGTCTAAGCGCGTTGGGGTGGACATGGCAACAACACCGGCAAGACTGCTCGAATGCCGAATCGCAAGGTTTAAGGCAAGCACTCCTCCCATAGAGAGACCAGCAACGAAGACCGTTTTATACTGGGCAAGTTGTGCTAAACCTTCTTCAACGGATGCAAGCCACGTTTTACGACCCGACACTATCAATGCTTCCGGGTCTCCATTATGACCTGCGACCAGAACACCATAAACACGTATGCCTTGTTCTGCTAGTGCGTCTCCTAAACCTCTCATCTCAGTCGGCGTTCCGCTAAAGCCATGAATGAGCAAACAGGCTATCTCTGCATCCTCTGGGCCAATCGTAAAAGGAACATTGAGTTGTTGGGCCACACATTCTCTCCTGTCATACAGTACATACTCTCTACTAACCATAGCACGCTAACATGGAACGTATCAAGCATTGTTAACTTCTCCTGTAGTGGAAACAAACCATTAAAGTATATTGTTGTAGTAGATGAAAGGAATGATATAGATATGAGCGATTTAAAAAACAAACCAGAATCCTATTGGAAAGAAAAATTAACACCTGAACAATATAGAGTTGTGCGTAAAAAGGGAACCGAACCAGCTTTCACAGGAGCACTCTATAACAACCATGAGAAGGGGGTGTACGAATGTGTTGCCTGTGGACATCCTCTCTTCTCTTCGGATGCTAAATTTGAATCGGGGACAGGGTGGCCCAGCTTTGATAGCCCCGTGAACCTAGAAAACGTAGAGTTACACGACGACCGTTCTTTCTTTATGAGACGTACAGAAGTTGTGTGTAAGAACTGCGGTGGGCATCTAGGACATCTTTTCGAGGATGGACCAAGAAACACCACTGGCCTACGCTATTGTATCAATTCCGCCTCCCTAAACTTCCGTTCGGAAGATGACAAGGCCTAAGAAAAATAATATTCTTGTTGTACAAAGAGAGAGCGTTACTCCTTTCTTAGTAAAAAGGGAGTAACGCTCTCTCTTTGTTAGACTACATCTATATTCTGCGTATTTTTTGCATGGGTTGATAGCCAAGTGGTGGTGGAGTTAGTTTTGTTGCATCTAAACCAAGATATTTTACTGCGTCGCGAATAATGCTATCTGATGTGTGTTCCAAAAGCGCAACATCGTCCATTTGAAACGTGTTCAAAGAATTAGAGCGCAATAAAAGCCAAAAATCTTTTTCCGTAAACCAGGTGATACATGAACGAATAAAAACAGCTATAAAAAAGAGAAGCAATAAACAAGTGAATAGCGAAATAAAAAATTCTGTCGCAAGAGACGATGCTAGAATAGTAGGTAGAGTAGAACTCGCGTGAAGTTGCACCGCATGAGCACTTGCCCGAATTGAACCTAATGCGATAAAACCCACCGCGAGTAAGAACAGTAGGATGCTAAAAATGGTAACTCTCACGGAACTTATTGCCGACAAAACCACCGTCGCGCGTGAGATATACAAATCCCGACCCGTAGGGGTGATATAGATGAAGATGGTGAAGATACCACGTTGAACAATGACATATTCGCGCTCTTCTATAGTAAGACTACGTTCTATAAGCTTTTCTGCATCAGCTTTAAGACCAGGAACACCATGCTGACGGAACATATTCATAATAGTAGTACGTACCGGAGTAGCTTGTATATATTTTCCCTCCAATAACCAGGAATAATGTGTAATCAATCGACCTCGCCCAGTAAGAACACTCCTAAGGATGGTTGAATGTAGATGTGTATCTACCCTGATGGAGGAGAAAGGGATAGGAGTCACTGGTACATTACTTGGCGGAAAAGGTGTTATTGGAGTAGCTGTAGAAGTAATGGATTGTGGCCTTGCGGAGACTGGTAGTAGTATACTTGCTGATGATGTGTTAAATACAGTACGGTTATTGGAGGCATGAATGAATTGTCCTGTGTGCCCACTCAAAAATAGTTTGTTTCCACAACTTGCACAGAATGCCGATTGTTTAGGATTGCGGAAAGAACATTTGGAACAGATTATACCCACTATGCGAACCTCCTTTTAGAACAACCTTTCATTAAAATCAAATCATAATGCAAATTTCTAGTATATTTTAACAAATTACTTATTTAAAAGTCAATAAGCAATTTGTCCAAGAAATGTAATCCCTGAAAGATATTTATCACGAGGAACAGTGGAACTAAAGTGTACGATAAGTTCCAAAACGAGCTTAATTTTTGCTGAAAGGGACTCTTAGTGCTAGCCGAAAGTGACCCAAAAGGTAGAGTTCCATCTTCCACCCGCAAAACGAAACTCTCTTGCTCTCAGTGAACTGGCTACTTTGCATAGCACTAGGCCTTGACGGATCGACTCAAGGGATGAAAGGCATCGGTGTTGATCCCCCAACCTACAATATGATGAGCATGGATGCGAATCTGGACCGGAAAGCCATCTTGTATCATTTCTAGGCTACCAGCAGCAAGTGTTTCGGCATGACCACGTATCTCAACACCACGTGGCGACCACGGAGGAAGCAGATCATCCACTGCGAGAAGCATTTCAATAGAACAGAAGGTGGATTCCGTCCTCACAGCAGTTATCAATGGCATAGCGGGTGTCGTACCCGACCTTCTACAGGAATGAAGAGGACTGTCTTTCTTCTATGTTTGTTAATGCTCGGCGAAGCTCATTGAGCAGAAAGATATGCTTTTAGCTTCAGATGCAATACTACTATTTTCTAAGGAAGCCAATTCTGTATTTGTAGCGCAAGGTGAGGGATTTGACCTGCTGGATGATATGCGTGATTGATGAGAAGCACAATCATAACGATGATGAGAATAATCAAGATGATGAGTACGACGATGATAAGTCCGGGACTAATTGTGAAGCCAGATGATGCAGACTTTTGTTGCTGCACCACTTGCCCTGATGGAGCAATATTCGTTGCTGTTTTAGGTCGCGATGACTTCTGTGGTACAACAGGTGCTGTACTCCAAGGAGAAGGTGTATCAGAGGGTGTCACGCTCTCAGAAAATGCTTGTGGAGTAGATTCAGCAGTATATACTCTTGGTGTTTGTTGGTCACGCGGGGAAGCTGTGATTGTCTGATCTATCATATCTGCGTGTCCTTGTTGTACTACTTCTTTTTCGATAATAGGAGTATGATTAGCGATAGGCGTAGTTCCACCGTTGTTAGATGGAATAGGAAGAGACATACCGCAATTTGGACAAAACGTAGCGTTCGCCATAAGTGTGGCGTTACACTGCGGGCAGTGAGATGCGAAACTATATGTTGAGTTAGGCGTCTGAGGTACGTTTTGTATACGTTGGCTTTCCATAACTTTCGCGTTTTGCATGGCTTCATAGAGCTTGGGTAAATCTGGTTGCGTACTATATGGGTTAGGTGTAGGCTTTACTTCGGATGCAAGAGTGTCGATCACACGTTTTAAATCATTTGTGAAATCAGCAACAAACTGATAGCGATCTTTTGGCCGCATTGCCATAGAACGTTGTAGAAGAGAGTTGAGTTGATTGAGCACCTTTGGAGAAAGCGTTGCAAGCTGGGCTATATGGCGCGAGTGACGTGGTGCAGGTTTGGTAGGTTTTGAAACCCCTAGACGAAACTGTTTTGCCGCATTTGCTTCTGGGCTATCTTCAGGCGGATTTTGTGCCAGAACCTCCTGTAGCGATGGAAGGTCTGGCATACCCTGTTGTAATGCTTGATTGCGAGTTGACACACTGGGTGGCTCATGGGCGGTGATAGCAAAATAGAGTGTTGCACCCAATGCGTAGACATCAGAACGAGTGTCTGTGCCACTTCCACCAGGATATTGTTCTGGTGGAGCATATCCAGGCGTCCCTTGATGACGAATAAATAAAAGAGTACGTAGACCATCTGCATACGCTTTGGCATTGCCCAGGTCTACTAAAATAGCTGTACCATTTGACATGATACGAATATTATCTGGTTTAATATCACGGTGAATGACCGGAGGGCGCTGATTGTGTAGAAAGAGCACCGCGTTACATGTCTCCATCATCCAACCCATAAGTTGCATAAGGGGAATAACTTCATTTCGACGCTGTGTCACACGTATGATATCGGTTAAGTCTTCGCCTTCAATGTAATTAATAATGACGTAGTAACGGCCACGCTCGTTGAATGCATCATGAAATGCGGGCAAATTGGGGTGATTAAGTTTGCTCAGTACATTAGCCTCATGCATGAGCTGCTCTTGCCCACCTGGACCAGATACTAAATATTCCTTGAGAGCGTATTGTTGGTTTGTGGAGAGGTCGAGTACTAGGTAGACATGCCCAAAGCCGCCACTTCCTAATACACGTTCGATGCGATAGCGTCCATGAAGTACCGTACCCGACGGAACTGTCTCTATCATTTAGAAGTCTCCTTTGGTCATCGTCTCATGACATACGTCGGTATGGATACTGATAGGGTAGATACGCATCTGAACGCCCTCTGTCAAATCTTTAAGAGGCTCTTTTAGTCCTCCCAATTGGCATTATAGCACGATGTATAACCGTATGTACATTGTAATAGACAGCGGCTACGCATCTGGATGAGTGACTCTCGGCGGTGTAGCAGATGGTATCACTTGAGCCTGTGAGAGGAATGCCCAGTCATTTTGTTTATAGACACGAAGATACATGTATGTTTCGGCCTGTTGCACACCTTGCACTTTATAGAGTTTTTCAGTCAAGAATTTCAGGAAGTGATCGTTATCACGACAAACAACTTCCGCCAGAATATCAAAGCTCCCAGCGCAAAGAATTAAATAAATTACTTCATCAAATGCTGATATCTCTTGTGCAACTTCTAAGAGCCGTTCACCCGATACCCGAATACCAATCATGCTCGCCATCGCGAAGCCGAGTTTGACCGGATTGGTAACGGCAACGATCTGCATCACCTGTGTGTTAATGAGATGTGCCACACGTTGCCGCACACTCGCCTCAGAAATACCTATATCGGCCGCAATTTTTGTAAACGCGCGACGACCGTCTTGTTGGAGTGCTTCGATGATGCGCTGATCTATCTCGTCTATGCTATTTTTGGCGTTATGTTGGTCCATGATGAATTCCTATTGTTCTGAATAGAGGAAATTGTGCAATCTACTATTTTCTATAGTAGTATAAAGCAAGAAAAGTACTTCTACTACAATAAACGCTGTAACTGTTGAAAAGGAACACATTTCCATGCCCTCATCATTCCGCACTGGTTTGGTCTATGACGAGCGTTTTCTCGCTCATGACACTGGTACCGAAACACACGTCGTGACACAAAACGGTACATTTGAACTTTCTCCTGAGCCACATCCATCATCAGTGACCATTATACGCCGCATTAAGGAATTCCTTGATGGGTCGGGCTTGACTAAACAGATGCTTCCAATTCCCGCACGTCTTGCAACCGAAGAGGAACTCATGGTCTATCATACAAAAGAGTATATCGAAGGTATTCGCGCTTACGCTTCTGGTGGACCTGCGGCAGGTCCGTGGGGAGATATAGATGAAGAAACAGTGCTTAGCCCTGGCTCGTTTGAAGCAGCACTTTACGCGGCAGGTGGTGCTATGAATGCAGTAGATGCTGTAATAGACGGCGAAGTACGCAATGTTTATGCACTACTACGACCTCCTTGCCATCATGCAATGAGCAATCATGCGATGGGCTTTTGTATCTTCAACAATACAGCTATCGCTGCTCATCATGCACGAAATAAATATGGTCTTGAACGTATTATGATTGTTGACTGGGATGTGCATCATGGGAATGGAACTCAGGATGCTTTTTATCAAGACTCAGGAGTGCTCTTTGTCTCGCTACATCAGGAAAATTGGTTTCCCAAGCTAGCGGGTGAGTTAGAACAAGTAGGGACAGGTTCTGGTGCTGGCTACACCGTTAACATTCCTTTGCCCCCAGGAACAGGGGATAGAGGCTATCGTGCAGCATTCGAGCAACTTGTTGTGCCGATTGGTCTACAGTTTCATCCACAATTAATTATTATTACGGCTGGACAAGATGCAAACTGGCTTGATCCTCTTGCACACATGATGGTTACGATGAGTGGCTTTCGCCAAATGTCACAACTCATGGTGAACTTGGCTGAAAAAGTATGCGATGGACGAATTGTGCTCCTACAAGCAGGTGGATATAGTCCATCTTATGTTCCTTACTGCACTATTGGAGCTATAGAACCGCTCGTCGGTGTCGATCTTGGTGTTGTGGACTTATATAACGCATCCTCCGAACAAGAGCGAAGTCAAAGTATCCTCTCGCAAGAGACGCTTGCTGCTTTAGCACAGGCTCGAAAATGGCACAAACAATGGTGGGACATTTAGATCATTCTTATAGTCATAGACTACATTGTCCTTTAAGTGCTTACGTCGCTCCAAGAGGAGAGTAAGTATAACAAGTGGCACAATCAACATAATCATGGCTGCCGATAAGATGCCAAAATTGGTGGTAAATTCTGTTTGACTTATATTTACGATGCCAACGGGAAGCGTATACGTTCCATTGTTGGTGAAATTAAGGGCGAATAGATACTCATTCCAATTGTCGTTGTTCACAGCCAAATATGTAGGTAGTAGAGGCACAACGATAACCACAAAAGAGGGGCTGGAAGTACTATGCTTACTTCAGACATAACATTGCCAGCGAAATAGAGAGATTTCTGTGATGTGATATAGTGTATGATACCAGTCGGGTATTGGCTGCATCTTTCTATAGCAAAGATGACAATGTGTGTTTGGCTCACTTCACAGTATTGATTGAAGCAAGATACTATCTATTCTGTGTGCCATGTACATTTCCTCCCGACGATTGATATGGAGGCTCTTGAGCAGTATGGATTTATCACAAGGCACATGGCAAGTGCTACGTCCTCTTCTGGCACCTCTTTTCTCAGATGATACCCAACGCACGATCTTCTTGACACGACTTGAGGAGCGTTTCGTCTCCCTCACCGATCTGTTATTAGGTCTTTATGGTGATAGAGCAGATTTCGCTGAGCAGTTCGAGCAAATACTGATGACCGCAGCTTACGCATTTATTGCTCGACCTCCAGAGATGCACGCACTCGACGAAGACCGCGATTCACGATGGTTCCAAAATGAACGAATGGTGGGTGGTGTGTGCTATGTTGATCTTTATGCAAAAAATCTGCAAGGCATTCGGGAGCGCATTCCCTACTTCCAGGAACTAGGTCTGACATATTTACACCTGATGCCCCTTTTTCGCATGCCCTCTTCTGAAAACGATGGAGGATATGCAGTAAGCAGTTTTCGCGAGGTCCGTCCTCAATTAGGCACAATGGAAGAGCTAACAGCACTTGCGGCGGAGTTGCGCGTACATGGAATTAGTTTAGTAATTGATATGGTCATGAATTATACTTCCGAAGAGCATGAGTGGGCTATGCATGCGAAAGAAGGTAATACGTACTATCAAGACTACTACCGTATGTTTCCTGACGACACGCTACCGAAACTCTATGAACAAAACTTACGTGAAATTTTTCCTGAGCAAGCACCGGGCAACTTTACGTATGTGCCTGAATTGCAGCGTTGGGTATGGACGACCTTCCATCGCTATCAATGGGACCTCAACTACGCTAATCCCGAAGTCTTTAACGCGATGCTCGGTGAAATGCTCTTTCTCGCCAATCACGGTGTCGAGGTGCTTCGGCTTGATGCAGTTCCCTTTCTCTGGAAAGAGTTAAGTACGAGTTGCGAGAACCTTCCTCAGGCGCATGTGCTAATTACAGCACTCAACTTGCTATTCCAGATCGCTGCCCCTGCTACGATTTTTAAAGCCGAAGCGATTGTGCATCCCGACGAAATTGTGAAATATATTGGGCAAGAATGCGCCCTTAGCTACAATCCATTGCTCATGGTTTTAATGTGGGAAGCAATGGCAAGCGGCTGGACTCACCTACTACAGCATAGCATGACGAAACGCTTCAATATTCCGGCAAACGCAGCATGGGTAAACTATGTACGTAGTCATGATGATATTGGTTGGGGCTTTGCCAACGAAGATTGTGCTGAGGTTGGTATTGATGGTGGCATACATCGCATCTTTCTAAACAGGTTTTATACGGGTCAGGTAGAGGAAAGTTTTGCTGTTGGTCTTCCCTTTGGATATCATCCACGTACAGGCGACATGCGTATCTGTGGCACAACTGCTTCGCTAGCGGGCTTAGAGCAAGCATTACAGCATGGAGATACCTATGCTGTTGATCTATCTATTCAACGTATTCTGGCAATGATGAGTGTAGTACTCACGGTTGGTGGTATTCCACTACTCTATCTTGGCGACGAGGTAGGAACACTTAACGATTATAGTTATCAGCATGATCCGTCCAAAGCCGCGGACAACCGATGGGTTCATCGTCCATTTGCAAACGAACAAGCCTTAGCGCAAAGGCATGATCCTACCTCTGTTGCCGGGCGTATCTTTAGCAACCTACAACGTATGATCGCAATACGTAAGTCTCATCCCATTTTCGCAGCATACAATCCAACGAACTGGCTCAACGGTAACAACACGCACACAGTGTTATTTGCGCGCCAGCAGGGTCAGCAAGCAGTGTATGTTGCGGTCAACTTCAGTAAATATGAGCAATCTCTTGACCTACGCCAATTTGTCACACGTGAACGCGTGACCGACCTGCTAACAGAGACACTCTATAAGAGGGATGAACTCTTGACACTTGCACCGTATGCGATGGTCTGGTTACATAGTAGCAGTCCGACCTTATAAGTTACAGCGTAATAAGTCCTTTGCGTAAGCCAAGCCGCACTGCATCAGTACGGCTTGCAGCACCAAGCTTCGTTGAGACTGAGGAGACATGGAACTTTACTGTGTGTTCGCTAATTTGTAGATGTCGCGCAATGAGCTTGTTCGATAAGCCTTGACTGACTAACTCTAGCACTTCGTGCTCGCGTGTTGTAAGCACTTCACCTTGCGTTTCTAACGGGACAGATTGTACATAGAGGTGCGCTTTGTGAGAGCCGCGCATAAGTGTGCTAGGAAATACAACAGAACCTTGGGCAACCGCGACTATTGTTCCTTGAAGGTATGAAGCAGAAGCTGTCGATGGAATGATGCCCCAGTTTCGTACCTTTGAAGAGCGTAACAATGAGAACGCGATCCGTTCGTTGTTTGCCATAACAACAATTGCCACCGTTTCGTCGTCGGGAAGTGTAGACACTGCGTCCTCTAAAAGCACTTCGTCTGCTATGACAATTACGTCGTTCTCAGGTAGTGTATCCAGTGCTGTGTCTGGCACAAGCGACTCACCCACCACTTCTATTTCAGAGGTGGTAAGCATCGCGCGTAGTCCGATTTGCTGCATAGGTGTTGTTGCAATGACAAACACGCGAATCATTATATGTTCTCCACACCAATTGTTGTTGCTTCAAGTGAAACAAGAGCACCTGCGCGTACAAGAGTAAGAGCTATCGTTTTAGCCTCCCCTTGTTGCGCTAAAATGTGACGCAACGCTGCGGGGTCGTTCACAGGTTTCTCTGCGATGGTAAGAATAATATCACCGACAAGTAAATCGCTTGTCTGTTGTGCTTCCTCGATACCCACGATCAGCAGCCCTGATGTGCGTTGTGGAGCTAAACTCTGACGGATAGCTTCCGACAATTCTACCGTCTGTACCGCGATACCCAGCTTAATGGTACGTTTGGTGAGTCCTGCAAGCCAAGTTGTAACAACGTTACTTGGAATGGCTACCGAAAGGTCGCCACCAAAAATCATAGCGTTGATGCCTACAACATTCCCATCGGCATTGAGTAATGGACCACCTGAGTTTCCTGGGGCGAGTAGTACATCTGACTGAATATACTGAGTTGTCACATCATCAGCAATCTTCGCCGTTCTTTGTGCGCTCACTATTCCTGCTGTAACGACCCAACGTTGGCCCCACGGATGCCCTACTGCAAAAACCCACTCGCCAACACGTAGCTTCGCCGAGTCTCCAGTACTTAGAGGTTTCAAATTCTCGCCAGTAGCTTTGAGGAGTGCCAAGTCGAGGCGTGGATTACGATGCAAAACCTTTGCGTCAAGCGTTCTTCCATCTGCCAGGAACACTTGAACCTTTGCGTTGTCTTTTGCAACAACGTGGTTGTTTGTGATGATATGTCCATCTGCATTCCAGATGATACCAGTGCCAGCACCGCGTCCCTCGGTGTGTACCTGCACAATACTTGGCTGTACCGTAGTAAACATCTCAGTCATTCCGGCTGAAAAGGCGTCAGGCAATGGTAACGAAGATTGCTTCGTGTATGTCATCTCTGTTTGTGTCATGGTTTCCCTGCCAATATAGTATGTGAAAAGGTCACTAGTTCCGCTGTCCAACAGTAATTTGGAGTGCCTGAATTGCATTGCCGCGAATAACTTCGACAGGAATGGTTTTTCCTACTCGGTCGCCGACCAGGACAATTTGAAGATCTTCGGAGTCATTTACTGGATGACCATCAAGCGAGACAAGAATATCACCAATCATTACGCCGCCGCGCTGTGCTGGACTATTCTCTTCAACCTTGACAATCAAGAGTCCATGTTCCTGCTCACGGCCTGCACGCTGACCTGCTGGCACATGCACGAGTTGACTACTAATGCCAAGATAACCACGCTTAATATAGCCCTGTGTCGCAAGCGTATCAGCAATACCATGAGCGATGCCTGCTGGAATTGCTAATGCAACACCATTTACAAGTCCTGTAGTGAGAATACCAAGCACTGAGCCATCGAGGTCGATGAGTGGACCACCAGAGAAACCAGGATAAGGCGTGGCATCGGTACGAATATAGCGTTCAAGTGTTGCTCCACGTCCCGTGCGAAGTGGTCCGCCAACGGCACTAACAATACCAACACTTGCCATCGGGCCTTCAGTGTTAGAGCGTCCTACGGTGAGAATAAGCTGGCCGACGCGTGCCTCAGCACTCGCGAATTGTGCTGGATTACCATTCAGGTCTTTCACGCGTAGTACTGCCAAATCACTTGCAAGGTCGCGACCTACAAATTGTGCAGGAAGAGTGCGCTGGTCGTGTGTCTGAATGGTGATATCCTCTTCGCGCTCCAAAACATGATCTGCGGTAAGAATGAGGTCTGCCGCGTAGATCACACCACTTGCGGGTTGACGCTGGCGACCGTTTACCAGTACAAGAGCAGGAGTTATATGCTCAACGGCGTCTGCCATTTGGTTAGAAAGTGAACGAAGTGTGTTTGTAGAAGTAGCTGACTGTTCCATAACGTTTATTTGTCCTTTGTTTATTTGTCCCTATCGGGGTATCTATCCCTTGCGTCATACTATACTCGTTACAGACACCAGCCACATCAGCCATTTAGCTAGTTTCAACCCTGGATAAATGGCTAGGATTGAGAATGCTTACTCGCTCACTTTAAAGTCATCGGTGAGTGGGCGATGTTGTTGTGCATAGTAAATTAGCAAGCACATGAGTAGTTCATCACGTTCCTGTAACAGTTGGTCACATACTCGTGCGCTCTGGTAGCCCGTCGTCGTCTTTTTCAGTTGGGAAGCTTGTGGTTGTCGCACTACGGTATTGACGTTCTTCCGCTCGATATGGTAAATCCATGCCGTTTTCCATCTTCTTGCTCTGGTTGCTCGTAATATAGCCATGCATGGAAGAGAGGTGTATAAACACGTCATCATGAAACGATGAAGGGACTAGAACATACTATAGAAAGGTTGGGACGATGCTATCACTTCCAATTTTCGCCTGTAGCCTGAGTGGTTTTGTCTGTACTGAGGTTGCAAGAAAGAGGCTCTCCTAAGATGCAGGGATGAAAACGTCATATGTTTCGTGCTGGAACGCATAGTTTCACGCACACTCTCACGCATCTTCTCATGCGTAACAGGTATGCTAGAACCAGAAAGTGAACTCAGAGCTGACTGATAGCTTTGTCAGAGTAGCTAAGGGAAATTATGGTCATGGATGTTTCTGCTCAAGTACGGGGTGGCAGGAACAACTCATTGAGCAGTTGCAGACCATTCAGAAAACTGGGCAGCATACCTTCTTCATCATATCTTGCTTGCTTGGTTTATCTTTCTTATAGTACGAAACGCAAAAAGTGCCTCTAGTATGGTGTATGGGGAAGCGATGTGTCATAGAGAAGGGCTACTCCACATCCATTTCTCAGAAACATGGTAAGACGTACTCCATACTGGAGGTTCGTCTCGTAGATAGGTTAGTCAGACGCGTCGTGTTCACATGCTCGCAATCTCCAGTATCATTTGAAGATGATGAGCCACAACATTCATACACGGTTCTGTTTTCCATTGCGCAACGGAATTCCTGTAGAGAGTTCGGCACATGAACTGGAACCACGACAAAGGACAAGGCAAGAGGTCTTGATTTGGCTTGCTTTTCGGGGTATAATAGGTTTACCAAACGCACATTTTGTCAACCTATTTATTTATCGGGAAAAGCGGAGTCGTGGTGGAATCGACCGATGGCGGAGTTCTTTCGCGCTTCTCACGTATGGTCTAGAATTTTCGAGGCGAAGCTACTACGCTTCATAACCAACCGGACTGAGGAGTTGCTCGCGTGGGAGTGGCGCACATCTCGCTCACTCTTACTCCTGTCACGACACACCTCCCTCTCCGATGATCAACTTAAAAATAAAAGAACATATGTTCTCTTTTTCTTTGTTTCCATTCCAATTGAAGTTCATGGAGGTTCCAGACGATGCACGATACTCACGACCCAGAAACACACCTGCCCAATTCGTTCCGAACAATGATCCTGCTACCCGACCGCACCCGTGCAGTGCCATTCGAGGAAAAGCAGCAGCGCACACGTGATCTGCTGGGCTGGAACGATTCCATCCTCGCGGGTCAGGTCAGCCCTTCTACCCGCAAGCAGTACACCGAGGATTTCTTCGATTTCCTCCGCTTCGCCCGCAACCCTCAGGACGCACTTGACTCGGGCGTCTTCTCTCAGTGGCGCACCGATCTGGTGGAACGCATCTATCTCGTCCCCAGCAAGGTGAACCCCGAAGAAATGGGAGAGAAGCAACTCTCCCCAAATACCATCAACCGCATGCTCGCCGCGGTTCGACACATGATGAGGGAGGCTGAGGAGAAAAAACTCATACTCCCAGGAACATTCGACCATTTCAACCGCGTGCGCGGTGTGTCTGTGAAAGGACTCAAAGACCGACTCAAACCGAATGCGCGTGTCAGAGTGACTCCCCAGGAGATGCGCCTGCTTACCGAACAACCCGACGCAGGCCGTCTACTTGGATTGCGGGACCTGGCACTCCTGCACACCTTCGGCAACGGCCCGCGTATCTCGGAGATTTGCGATATCACACGCAATCGGCTCCACCCGCGAGGCCGCGGTTACGTCGTTGAGGTGCGTGGGAAAAACAAGACGGAGTACCGCGACGTTCCCTTGACGAGAGAGGCATACACCTCCATTCAAGCGTGGCTCTCCGCACGTCCCGTTGATTCCCCCTACATTTTCACCCGTTTTGACGGTCGTGGTGAGGAGGCGCACAATCGGCTCTCGCCTTTGCCCCTCACCCGGCAAGGTGCATGGAAAATCATCAAGGGGTACACCGTGAAAATCGGATTGCCGGATGCCAAGCCACACGACCTGCGACGCTTGGTAGGGACGGAACTTGCTAAGAAGAATCCCCGCGTGGGCCAACTTGTCCTTGGTCACGCCAGTATCGAGACCTTCTATAAGCACTACGTCCTCGACGAAATCCCTGAAGATGCCACCGAGGGTCTCTATTAAGTGTGAGGGGAGGGAATGTATATGTGAAGATTGATGTTTCGCTTAAAAAGTCTATAGGAAATAGCATAGAAATGAAATAGCGAGGGGCGCAAGGTGGTTGGCTTCACCACCTGCCAGTACACATGGGCCACACTTGACTTCTTTCTCCTGCCTGGTTCCCAGGCGCAGATAGTTGCGACGAACCTCTTTGCCTGAGCGAGCGTTCGTTTCCAGGAGCAGAAGTAGTCGTATCCCTACTGGGTGGAATTCCGCGATGATGATCGAGAGCGACAACGGGTGATGAAAACGTATGGCTTTCTGAACGAAGAGGAGGACCGCTACGCCTTGTTTGAGCATGCGCTTGCCAATCTTCCTCTTCCTCCAACGCTCCCCAACGGTTTCCTGCTCCGTTCCTTGATGGGCGGACAGAAAGTTGCTGCGTACACCAAACTTCACCACGCGACCTTCAAAAGCATGTCAATAACCCCAGAGTGGAGGCACGAACGTTACATATGCCTACCTATCGACCCGAACTCGATCTCGTTGTGAGCACCCCTGATGGAGAGTTGGCTGGTTTCTGCGTGGGTTGGTTCGAACCTTCACGCCGTATTGCCCCGATTGAGCCACTGGGCGTTCATCCGCGTTTCCATCAGCTTGGCCTTGGGCGTGTCCTTTTATTGGAAGTGCTCCGACGTTTCAAAGAGCATGGAGCCACCAGTGCGATGGTCGAAACTGATGGTGATCGCATCTTAGCTCGCCATACCTACGAGTCGGTCGGCTTTCAGCTGGTCCATATCATGCGCAGCACAATGAAGTTGGCTGAATCCGGGTCTATGGTGCAGCGGATACTGTCGCCGAATGTTAGGTGCCACAAACACGTAAAGCTGCAAAGCGTGAAATACGCGTTTTGGCTTAAGGAACTCCTTCTACCCAAGCAGCAGATCGGACGATATTCATCGCAATCGCTGTAAAGATATGTTGTGAATGTGCTTTTGAGAGGCCAACATAGTGGCAATGACGCAACCCAAACCCACGAATTCCTTGAGAAAGCGTTCCCTCAATCCCTGCTCGTTTGGCGTAGACCTGTCGAAAATCAGCTGTCTCTTGGCGCTTGCGTGCGGCTTGCAAGGCTTCATGCTGCACTTTCGGACGAAGCGTAAGAGTTCGAGGATCCGTTTTCGCTTTCGTACACAACATGCGCTGCGGACAGGTGAGGCAGTCCTTTTTTGCAAATGCTACCTCGATCACCTCCTGATTCCAGGTAGTCCGCTCGGGGTCCAATGTCTACTAGCTCGGCCTTGAGGACACGTCACGGTCTTCGTTTCCCAATTGATGAGAAACGAGGACAGATCAAATCCTTGCTCGGCTTTGGCCTGCCAACTCCCATTTGAGCGAATAGGACCCACAACGTCAACTCCGTAGTCCGGCTGACTGGTCGCAAAGAGTTCAGCATCCGTGTATCCAGCGTCCATCAAGTGCTGCTTGGGTAACAACTGTTTGGTGGAGAGAGCTTGATGGATCGGAACAACCAGTTCGCTATCGGTGATCATCGCACGTGTTGTCTCAACATGCGTGATCAGATGAGGTTCTCCTTCATCACACGTTTCGGTCAAATGAACCTTCTATCCTGTCCAAGTGGTACTTCTTTTGTTGCCGTACCGGGCTTCAGGGTCATAGGGAGAGTTGGTAAATGCCCTCCCGAGTGAGCGGATTTTGCCCTCCAATGTAAGCATTTGCCCTCCGACATGAGCACTGGTACAAAGGTTTCTGGAGAAACCGCTCCCCGTCTGGTATACTCTTCTTGAAGTTGGAAATCTGCTTCATGTCCCACTCGTGCAGGAGGGATACCAATGGTCACACCAGCTGTCGATGGCATTGATCTTTTTAAAATTGCAGGCCGCTCCATTTCGGGGTGGATTCCGAGCCTCAAAACGGGTATCACCGTCCGGCAGCCCTTTTGTAGCCAGTTAGAAGAACGCCTCCTCATGTGGCTTGAATACCATTCTCAGGTGGTAAGCTACGCTCGCGGCGATATTGGCCCCGCATTCGCGAGTGCGTACCGATTACCCCTTCCGCAACATGCCCCATTTGCGATTGGCTACGCGTTTGAGAGCAAGCCTCATCAGTATTTACCCGATGCGGTAGGCACGTTGACCAATGGGCAACCGTTCATCGCCGAGGCGGGCATGGAGGATGACAAACGAGGGGACGCAACTTGGCAAAAGCAGAAGCCGCACGAAGGCTCGCGCAGCTCCAACAAGGCAGCTTCTGGATTGGAACGGAGCGCACCCTGACCAAGCGTCGCCACTACAATCTGGTCTACTTACATGCCAGGCGCAAAAACTTTCCTGCCTTTGCTGAAATTGCTGAAGCTCTTGCGAGCGTGTGGCCCTTTGGAGAAATGGCCGAGATCGCAGAGGTGGCAAGCAGACTCTCCCATCAGTTTCCTGCCTTGCTTGTGGAAGCTACGGTCTGGAAAGTCGTGGCAGATGCAGCAGCGCAGGGACACCTGCTGGTCGATCTTGAACAGTTTACCCTCTCGAATCATCTCCCCCTGGCCCTGCTTCCTCCTGGTGCGAGAGCACTTGTGCCCACACCGCTTCCCAACGCACTCGAACCTCTCCGATTAGAGGAAAAGGTGTCTGGAAGTTGGCGTGATCTGAGCAAGAGCATTCCTGGTTCAACCTTTGATGCCTCAACGCTCTCAGAACGCCAACGAGAGCAATTCCACCGCAATTTGCAGCAGTGGAACAGGTGTTGGCGGGAGCTACCCAGGGCAGCATTGCAGAAAAAGAGGGCATCCCTCGTTCAACACTGGGGAGGCTGGTAAAACGAACAAGACAACTTGGTCAAATTGCCTGTGTACCTCATGGAAGTTACCGTGGTGTGACGCAGCTTCACCCGGCTTTCGCGGAGTGTATTCATCGGCTGTTTCTCCTTCCGACACGGCTGTCCATGACGGCGATTCGGGAACATACCGAGATGCAACAGATAGCGGCACATTTGTCGAAGACCATGGGAACCATCGTGAAGCTCCCATCTTACAAACAGGTCCGTACAGCCGTGCAGCACTTGAAACTGGAGCCAGAACTAGTAGCGATGCGTGAGGGAGCAAAATCCGCTCCACGTTCCCGCGAGTCAGCCGAGTCCTTTGTCCTTTCCATTCCGGCACCGGCTTTGCTTACTCAGGTCGATGAGCACACGATGGACCTGTATGTCGTCACTCCAGATGGGATAACGGTTGCCAGCCGTGTCCATGCGGCGGTACTTATCTGTGTCAAAACAGCGGTCATCCTCGGGGCAGTGCTGGCTTTGGGGCCACTCAAGGAAGAGGACTATATGCGCCTGGTCAAACAAAGTCTGGAAAGGAAAGATCGTTTGGTCGGCATCAATGGATGTGAGCATTCCTGGAACTGTTTTGGAAAGCCAGCAATCATCTTCCATGATCGAGGGAAGATTTTCACATCCGAGCGTGCCCGGTCTGTTCTGGTTGATCGTCTTAGCATCATTACTGAGCAAGCGCCCCCCTATGCACCATCAGCAAAGGGAACGGTGGAGTCGCTTTTTCGGTGGATGACTGAGCGTTTTGAGAAGAGACTTCCCAACTCATCATATGGCGTCCATGATGCGGAAGCTGCGGCACAAGCGGGAGGAATGACCCTGGAAGAGCTAGAGCGCTGTTTCTATCAAGCTATTGTTGACGATTATCAACAAGATTGGGATTCTCTGCGAGGGCAACGACGCTCTCTGCTGTGGGAACAGGCAGTGGCGCAGAGCGGTATTCCACAATACCTGGGTTCACCCGATGATCTCAAACTGCTCCTGATGAAAGCGGTGAACCGGAAAACCGCAGGGAACGGCTATCGAGTGCAAAGTGGAAACCGCCTTTCTTTCCACGGACGATGGTATGTTTGCCCAGGGCTGCTCAGTCGGCTCCAGGGTCATGAGTTTGACCTGTACTTCGACAGAAGAGATGTGAGTGTCCTCTATATCTTTGTCGAAGGCGAATATGTTGGTGAAGCCTATTGCCCACAATTGATGGGGGGCCGCGTAAGCGAGTGGGAAGCCCGGGCGATGCGCAAATACGACGAGGAGCAAGCCAGAATCGCCAGCGAGCAAGGTTTGCCTGTCCGTGCCCGCATTCAGAACGAAGCAGGGGCAGCTCGTCGCCGCCGAAGTACCGAGATTCGGGCAAATGAACAAGCACGTCAATGGGATCGCCAGCGCTTCGATGCCTCACTTGATGTTCCTTAAGGAAGTGACGGACCAGGGGCGCTTGCACTATGATCATCCCCTCGGGTTATGTCTGGTTGCGGCTGGACGAGGGAACACGATCCCGCTCAAAGAAATCTCAGACCAATCTGAGCCGACCTGGCTCCAATGGCGTCGCCGACTTGATCCGATGCAACCGTTCTGCCGAATTGCAGGCCACACCAGTGAAGAAATCCTCGAAATCCTCGCCACCCTGGAAACGGTCTTTCAGCCCCTTTTGCCACAACTCAACCTCCGTCAGTGGACGAGTTCGATTTATGATTGGCTGACGCATATTGTTCTCGATCCAGCCAGCTCTGGTCGTGTGAGCATGGATAACTTGATGAAGCTGGTGCTTGCCGCTCTGGAATGGTCCTATGAGGCGAAGGCCACCGATGTGCAAGTGGCGTATCTGGAGCGGGCCGCAGCATTACTCGTGCTGCGCCATGATACCTTTCGGATCATTGATGGGGAAGGGCCGGGTACCGAAACGGACCAGGCATCGGGAACAGAGAAAGATGCCGGGAGTGAGGTATCCGCCGGGCAGAGTGTTCCCCCAAACGAGGAGCAATCGTCTCCATTGCCTCCCCCAGAACCGATGACGCAGGCACGATCCCGGAAGAAAGAGGAGTTGCAATCTGCCACGTCGGGCAACTGCACGTTTTCTGGGATTGTTCCCATTGCCCTCCAGCGTTTTGAGCAGAGTGGTGTCTCGGCTGTGGAGTGTCCTGGCTGTGGGAGAGTGTGAACCCTTTCTCCGAGCGGCGGAGTGCTGCGCTTCAAATCGCACCCGAAACGGAAAACAAACACGCCCAATACGGGGCGGCGATGGGTCAGGGGAAAGGGCGAAACGGACTGGGATGTACTTGAAGGGTAAAGAACCACCATCAAGATCTGACTAATCTCACGCCCAATCCCCTGCGTTTCTCACATCTGATTGAGGTAAGAAGCACTAGTGTGATTTGAACTCAATCTCGGCTCAAAGCAGATACCATATGGTTCAAAATCTGCATTTTTATCCATAGATAGAGTAAACGAGTGTGCGTTGTGCGCGCCTCATGAGAGCAAATTATTTTGATTGAGATGAAAATGATGACCATTCTGATCCATTTTCATCTTCAAACATACGCGGCCAGTCGGGATTGTAAGCGACTATTTCAATTACTTCGCTCATTTCAAAATCCCTTTTCAGCGCAACAATGCTCAGCCGTCACTTACGATGCTATTCTACTGAGGACGCGAACGAGCGCACATAGCTGAATGCCGTGCGCAGCGCAATCTGTAGTGGCTGTGTCGTCTTGCGAGTCTTGGATAAGAGGAGTCCTCCCTGCAAACTGGTCATCATCGCGACCGCGAGTTCTGCCGGATCGGCATCCTTTCGCAGTTCACCGCGCTCTTGCATGGCAGTCAAGCCCTCGATCAAGTAGCCTTCCCATTGATCGAAAGAAGAGACCAGGGCCACACGACTTGCCTCATCGTGATCGGCCAGCTCACTGGCGAGTGAGCCAATCGGACACCCCCCGATACAGTGCCGTTTTTCTGTTGAGGCAACCAGAAATTCCCCCCAGCGTTCGAGATTCTCCCAACTGTCGAGATGATCGAGCAAAGGCTGTTGTCCGGCCAGAGCCATGCTCGTCTGCCGTTCAATGATCGCCAGCACGAGGTCCTCTTTATTGGCAAAGTAATGGTACAACTGGCTTTTACTGACAGCCGTCGCCGCGCGAATGTCGTCCAGGCTGGTGCCCTGAACCCCTTTCTCATAGACCAGCCGCGCGGCCTGCGTGAGAATACGCTCACGACTCCTATACCCTCGTGGGGTAAGGAACTCCCTCTGCATTGTTGATCCTCCTTCCTCTCATGTGCTCCCATTTCATCGTCACAAGGGACGACGAAAAGAGAGTAGTCTTGCCTCTGAGTATACCATACTCTGGACTTTCTAGTCCACTTCTGCTATAATGGACTATGTGGTTCAAAAAATTGAACCACATAGTCCATTATCAAGTATTTCCAGGTATAGAAAGAGGCAATCAATATGCGTTTACAGGGAAAAACGGCACTCGTGACCGGATCTACCTCGGGCATCGGTCAGGCCATTGCGGAAGCCTTCGCACGCGAGGGCGCGAACATCGTCATTTCTGGACGTGACGAGCAACGTGGGAAAGCGGTCGTCGAGACGATTCGCGCGACCGCTGGATCAGCGGTGTTCGTGTTCGCTGATCTGTCCTCAAAAGCGGAGGTGGATCGTTTAGCGAGCGAGGCCGTCAAGGTGTTCGGCCAGATCAATATCCTCGTCAATAATGCTGGCACCGTTACATTTGGCCCCACCGCGCAGGTGGACGAGCCAACCTTCGATGATCTGTTCAACACCAATGTGAAAGCTCCTTATTATCTTACCGCCGCTCTCGCTCCTCACATGGCCGAGCGAGGGGCCGGAAAAATCATCAACATCACGTCTATGGCCGCTCATATAGGCATGCCTGGGCTGGCTCTCTTTGGAGCCACAAAGGCGGCTTTGACCCAGCTCACCAAATCCTGGGTGGCGGAGTTTGCGCACAGCGGCGTCAATGTGAATGCCATTGCCCCAGGACCAACCCTCACCCCTGCCAACGAAGCGGTGGGAGCGGCTTTTATAGATCAAATGACCAGTACCCTGCCCGCCGGAAGAGCGGCCTCGCCCTCGGAGATTGCTGACGCCGCTGTCTACCTCGCCAGCCCCGAATCCAATTTTGTGCATGGCATCACTCTTCACGTCGATGGGGGACGCACAGCCGTCTAATCGAGGAACAGGAAAAAAAGAAACCTTCATCCTCAACAAAACATTTTCACAACCGGAGTAGAATACAAAAGAGTTCAAAATCAGCAAGGAAAATACGCATGGAACATTCGATCGCACTCGTCACCGGCACCACCTCCGGGCTCGGTTATGCGGCAGCCCGCATGCTCGCCATCGAGGGCTACCGCCAGGTCGTCGTCACCGGGCGCAGCCTGGCCCGGGTTCAAGAAACGGCCGCTCAACTTGCGGCTGAGACCAAGACACAGGTTTTCACGCCGCTGGAGCTGGATCTGGACGCGCCGACCAGCGTTCAATCCGCCCTCGCCGAGCTGGTCAGGCTAGGTCGGCCGATCGATTTCCTCCTGCTTAATGCGGGGATGGTCCCAGGTAAGAAGCGCGTGCTCACCGCGGCGGGCCTCGAGGCATCTGAGGCCCCGCTCATCGGCCATCATCAACTGACTGTCGGATTGCTCCGCGCCAACCTGCTGAGCCCCAACGCGCGGATTGTTATCACAGGGGCGGAACCTGCCCGAGGGGGCGTCCCGATGTTCAGCTACACCGATGTGCCAGCCTTCGCGGCCAAATACTTCCACGGCGACCGAACCGTCGCTGTTGAAGCCCTGCTGCGCAACGGGCCGAACGTGAAGTACGTGCCCAACAATGCGTATGCCGACGCGAAGCTCATTATCGCTTGGTGGGTCGCGGCGCTGGCGCGCCGGCTACCCTCCGGCATGGCCGTGTACGCTGTCTCGCCCGGTGGGGCGACCGACACCAAGGTGGGGCGAAACGCTGGCCCGGCGTTGAGGTATCTGTTTATCCCAATCGTGAACCTCATTCCCGGCATGAATCAGACGCCGGAGACCGCGGCCCGTCGGTACCTCCAGGCGTCGGAGTTCGGAACCGACGTCTCAGGGCAATTCTTCGCCTCGGCTCAAGGGAAGTTCTCAGGCCCAATTGAGGCGCAGCGCCACCCACACCTCCACGATCGCGCCACCCAGGAAGCCGCGTGGCAGGCCGTCGTCAGTGTCTCCGGCGTCGACTTGTCTCTTACCCAGCAACCTTGAGCGCGGTGTCCTGAAGGAGCGCCGGTCGTATCGAAGAAGTGCAACTCCAGCCCCCTATGCGCTTGTGACAGCAGAGGCAAGCTTGCATTGGATGGATTGGAATAGTGTTCTGCCGCGCTTTGCCGAACTGTTGCGAGAAGGAGCATACTTGGCTGGGATGGGAACGACGATGATCCCTAGTCCGTGGACATTGCTTGGAGAGATGCTTTCCCGTTATCGGACGGATCGTTCTATTGCTCAGCCACATGACGTACAGGAACAGCACCTTTTTCAAGTGGTGGGAAAACGGGCGACGGAAACGATTTCATTCGTCCAATCAGTTGATGATGTGGTTGCGTCCTACCATTCACGCGTCGGTTTCTCCCGAGAGCGTATGGGTTCTGTCCAAGCAGCAGCTTTCGAGCAGGAGGCAAAGGAAACCCTCCTCAAGGCATACCCCAGCGGCATGGTTCCTTTCCAATTGCGTGGTCATGTCGTCTGGGGCTTTCCGAAAAAGAAAGAGTAGCTCCTCTTTTCTCAACCGGCAGAGATGCGGCACCGCCAAGATATCCCTCGATATCCTGGCTCTCCACATGCCTTTCTGGAAGAAAGGATGCCAATTGACAACGTATTGATGGGCGAAGCGAGATGGGGAGCGATTTCTTACGTATTCAATGGTTGAGATATTCACTCTTCGCGCTTATGACCAGCATCAAAGGGGTGTAGATCTCATCGTGATTTACACTTTTCTCTCCTGATATCCCTGATATGAAGCGTTTTACTCAAAGTAACGCGCATGAGTGCTCATGTCGGAGGGCAAATGCTTACATTAGAGGGCAAAATCCGCTCACTTGGGAGGGCATTTACCAAGAGTCGAAACGCATTCCGGCAGGAGGGAGGTCTTTCGCCTGACGCCACCGCAGCTACCCTTCCTCTGCGTAATACTGATACAGCCAGGTGCGCTGAAGATTTTTCACGGCCGGCCGTGCTCTCAAAGCAGTCAGAGAGGGATTCTCAAACAGTGCCGTGAGCAGGCAGGAGCCATCAGCACCAAGAAGATTGCCATCCTCACGTCGCGCCTCTTCCCCTTTAGGAAGACGAGATTCCTCAATACGGGTGCTGTAGCGATCAAACCACTCGGAAGGAGCAATGGAACTGAGCCAGTCAGGAGCATGGGTTGCAAACGCATTGAGGGCTGCACGGAGCGTTTCTCCCACACATTCCAGACGATTGAGACTGCGGATGGTTGCAACGATATGAGTGGAGTCAGTGCGTTGTTGTCCACGCGCTTTCAGCAACTTCTAGGTTTTCAGATGCTCAAGCAGCAGATCCAAAAGGTGCGTTTCCGCACTTCCTGCGAGCAATCGTGCTCGAAATTTCCCCAGAACCGAGAAATGGAACCCCGAATCATCTAAAGGCAAGGACAGGACATACTTCCAATCAATACGGCTGCGAACCGCATCAGCTGCTTGACGATCAGGAAGATGTTCCAGAAATTGGAAGATACACACGAGCGCAAGTCTCCACGGGGCCTCGGCAGGTTGCCGAGAGGGAGAAAAGAGGGAAGCAAAGTCTTCATCTTTATAGAAGGGACTCAAGGTGTCACGCAAGCTGAGATAGAGGTTGCCTTTGGGAAAAGCCGCATGAGCGACGCGCTTGGTTTCTTCAGGAATGCGATCAAACGGCTGCGGATGTAAGGACATTGCTTTCCTCTTTCTTTTCTGTTCACGCTATCTCTGTTCCTCTGAGAATATCACACTTTTCCCTTCTTTCTCCCTGCTTGACTATTCGGCGACAGTATCCATTGCGCCACAGACCCCTATATCTGTAATAGAAAGTGAGTTCCGCATATGCAAAATGATGAACGGGGAAGAGTACAACTTGCTCCTCGTGGTGAGACGACATGGAACCATAGCGTGAGTATGAATGAAGCTTCCCTTGCCCTCTGGTGGGAAGTGTGAGACGACCAGGGCAATGTCGAGACAAAGATGCGTACTTTCACCAATGCAAAGACGGAGGTGTTCCTGACGTTCCTGTATGACAATCGAGAGAGCATCTCTCATCCTGACACAGAGAAAAGAGTGTAGATTGGCAGCGCAGTTTCCATGACGGAGGCTGTGCTTTTTATGTGTTGTAATATGAAAACTATCGTCCAAATGTGCCATTGCTACAAGCATGTTCATGGTACGTCTCACCTGCTTGTAGGACACAAACGCAATGTATAAAAGGTACAGACACTAGTCCGTACCTTTTGCTCAATCAACCAAGATGAAAAACGCAACACGGGAAGCATATATTCTCCTCGCTTCCCGCCTTTTTGCTTCTTGACCTGTCATGGGTCACGCGTGTGATGGAGGCTGGAAAGCAAGCTGAAGTGGACCGAAGGCATCCACAGTCTGGCGAGTAAATTGGTGAGAACAGACAGACTTCCAAGTGGATACTGTTGTCGAAGCCTAATGACAGGAAACTTTTGAGATTAAGGAGCCTGTTGAATTGTCGGCCACAACCTGCTCTTAGTAGGAACAGCACATGGTCCCTGTGTAGGTACTTCCTGTGTCCTTCATGTGAACAACAAGAGTACATCGAGAAATTGTGCTTCTGCATTTTGCCTTCCGCGCTTGGCTCCGAGCCTACTCACTAGGGAAAAGAGGAGTACTCTATATGTATAATGTAAAGAGTACTCCTCTTTTCCCTAGTGAGTAGGCTGTACAGAGCATCTCTTCTCTGCCACTGTAAGAAGGTATTCCTAAGGAGTAATAGATATATATTCTTCACTTCACGTCCTAGAACCATTCCTTTCTTTTGTCTTCTGCAAGCAATGTCTTTGATTTTCGAGCGACCCACTCTTCCTTTCTATGAGGCCCAATACAAACGTTGGTGACACCAGGGGCAAGATAGCAATATAGCTGGCGAGAGGAGCGTTCGGAGAGTTGGGCAAAGCTCTCGCCACCTGGGGGCGCGAGAGTGATGGGATCGCTACGCACATGGGTCCACTCAGCGAAGTTACGCGCTTGAATCTGTGCAGGCGTAAAGCCTTCCCACGCGCCCATGCCGATCTCGCGCAGTTCAGGATCTTCCAGAACTGGCAGGTTGTGGGACTGCACGATTGTCAGCGCGGTGTTTCGCGCACGCTGAAGGTCCGAGGAGACGATGACATCCAGTTTCTCCGTGGCCAGATAGGTTGCCGCCGCCTCCGCCTGGCGCACACCCAGCTCTGTCAGGGGAGCGTCTGTTTGTCCTGTATAGAGTTCGCTGATATTATATGTTGTGATTCCATGACGTACAAGGAATAGCCGCATAATGGTTCTCCTGAAGATAAAGAGAGATGATTCCACATGTTTTTTTATTAGGCCCCGGTCGTCAAGCAGTACCGCACGCGGATCAGCCTGCCTGTCATGCATCCTCTCTTCTTACGCGCTACTCTGGCCCTCCTTCAAGGAGGAAAGCCAGAGCAGGCTGGGAGTTTATCACTCCTGCTCACATGAGCGAGCGCGGAGCCGCGTTACGCGTAGACAATTGACATTTGCAAAAGCTGCGGACTCCAGATATTCGCATCATTGGCAAAGGTCAGACGAAGGTAGTTGGTCCCGCCAGGCAGGACGGCGTTGGGGGTATAAACTGTGCTATACCATGCGCCTCCATTGCCTGTGTTGACAGGAGTACTACTGACGGTCGGCAGGGTCGTCCAGGTCGTCCCATCGGGTGAGGTCTCGATGGTGACGGTGCCTTGGAACTGGCTGGTGCAACAAAACTCCACGTTCGCAGAGAAGGTGGATACACCGAACCGGTGCCAGACAATCGTCTCGGCGGTATTGCTGGTCCGGGTTGCCCGGCTCGTATCGCCATTAAAGTACTGCGGATTGGTGTTGTCAAACTTCCAGTTGGCGCTATGACTGGAGGTCTGGCTCCAGTCCGCGAGAGGAACAGTGAGCGTAGTCGGATTCCCGGAAACATTCGCCTGACCCAATTGCGGACTCCAGATATTCGCGTCATTGGCCAGGGTAATCTGGAGATACACGCTGCCGCTGGGAATAGCCGCCCCAGGCGTAAACGTGGTTTGATACCAGTTCGCTTCTGTGGCAGTGGGAGGACTCATATGCGCTGCCAGCGAGGTCCAATGTACAGCGTCAGGGGACGTAGCAAAGGTGACGCTATTGGCGACATACGCGTTGTAGTAATAACCTGTGACCGCAAAGTTGGTGATACCTCCATCGATCTTGTAGACTAGGTTCTCGGCGGTGTTGCTGGTGCGTTTCACGCGCGATGCATCCAGGGCAAAGTAATCAGGGTTGCTCGCGTCAAAGGTCAGGTTCGCTGTGTGGCTGTAAACATTGTTCCAACTGGTCAGATTGTCCGTGATGGTCACCCCTGACGCCTGTGCCAATGGCGAGCCATCGAGCGTTGTCAGCACCACACCGCTCCCCGCCGGAACATCCACTGTGAGACCTTGAGTCAGGCCACCACTGGCTGTACTGATCTGGGTCGTGGGGACAGGGAAGCCATTGCCATCCGCCGGGTTGCCACCGGAGGAGTAGACATATTCATTAAAGTTGCCGCTACCCCAGCCCGGTACCTGCAAGGTCACACTCTGATCTGTGGTATTCTGATTGACCAGCGCGAAAGACCAGTGATCTTTTGTCCCAGCCGGAACGCTTGCCGCCACAACCCGCACATTTGCGGGCGCGTTCATACGATAGATGGTGGCGTTGCTGGGAAAGTAGCGATTGAGCAAGGACCAGGAATAGAACCAGGGGCGCAACGTCGTGCCGCCATTGAGTCCGCTGATATCCCACATCCCGCAGTTCTTATTGTAATCAAAGCCATCTACACACCACGCCATCGCGGACGCTTCTCCCCCCAGGGCAGCCTGAATCCCATAATCAAACATATCCAGGCCATAGGCGTAGGAGTTAATTGGCGGGTTGGTGCCTGAATCGGGATTGGTGACACCCATCTCTGAGAGATAGACCGGTTTGTCGGCGGTATCGTTGGTATCGACGCCGGATACATCGCTGTTCAGGCTATCTATCAGGCATTGACGGCAGAAGTGAAGCGCTTGGCGGTCATACTCCAAACGCTTTTGTCTTCTGAAGAGTGTGTAGCACTTGATGCCCTGCTGACGGAAACGAACGATCTCTACATGATCACCCAGGTGAAACGACAGCCCAAGGACTTCAGCTTAGGCGAAATGCGTCGCGAAATGGCTCGTGGTGAGTCCCTCGCCCAGCTCTACACATTGGCCAGACGAATCGTGCCACAACTGGATATCTCTCGTGAAGGCATCACGTATTATTCCTCACTGGTCTCCTATTATTCGGTGTTTCGGCTCAAGCAACTCGACACCTGGACCATCTACCTCTACCTGTTATGCTTTGTTGTCCATCGCTATCAGCGTTTCAACGATAATCTGCTCACCTGTATTATTCATCTGGTGAAGCAGTACTCAGACGAAGCGAAAGCCACCGCCAAAAGAACCGTGTATGAGTATCGTGGGGCTAGGAATTAAGATCTCCCCAAAGCTGGGGAGGTGCTCAAGCTCTTTACCGCCGAGTATGAACACAACACGCCGTTTTGTACCGTGCAAGAACAAGCCTTTGCTCTTCTTGATCGGCAACGCGTGTTAAGCGTTGCCGAGTATATTATCAATGAGGCGAGCTGCGATGAAATCGCCTTTGAATGGGAGCACATTGACTCTCTGGCCCGGCGCTTTAAGCAACATCTCCGTCCTCTCTTTCGCGCTATCGATCTCTCCGCTACCCGAGTCAATGCGCCCATCCAAGAAGCCATCCACTTTCTCAAGGCAGCCTTTCAAAAAGACCGCCCACTCCGTCAGATCAATTCTGGGGATTTTCCCACCAACTTCTTTCCCGTCCGAGAGAAACGCTACCTCTACCAGAAAAATGAAACCGACCAGAAACACATTATCCCCGACCGTTATGAATTTCTGGTCTATCGTCTGGTGCGCCATCGACTTGAAGCAGGCGATCTCTTTTGCCGCGACAGTGTCCACTTCCGCAGTTTCGAGGATGATTTAGTGGATGATCAGCAGTGGACGAACAAAGATGTGTTACTTGCGCAGACGGGTTTAGCACTCCTGACACAGCCCGTTGGCGACCACCTTGCTGAGTTGAAATGCCAATTAGAAGATCGTATCAGCATGGTCAATCAGCGCATCAGTGCCGGAGAAAATAGTCACTTTCACCTCACGACCACAGGGAAACGAAAGAGTTGGACGCTCCAATATCCCACGAGCTCCGAGCCCATCAACCATCCGATCTTTGAGACAGTGCCTCAGGTGAACATCAGCAGTGTGCTCCACTTTGTCAATCACCACTGCCACTTCATGACGTGCTTCGAGCATGTTCTGGGACGGTACAGCAAACAGACTGCCGATGAGCTCATGCTGAGCGCCTGTCTCATTGCCTGGGCAACCAACATGGGTCTTGGACGCATGGGGGACATTTCGGATATCCCCTTCGCCACCCTGGTCAGCACTTCAGAAAACTTTTTGCGTCCCGAAACCCTGAAAGCAGCCAATGCTTGCATCAGTAATGCCATTGCTGCTCTGTTGGTTTTTCGGCACTATGATATTGCCAACGTGCTTCACTCCAGTAGCGATGGGCAAAAGTTTGAAACAGCGCTTCCCACATTCAATGCCCGCTATTCACCGAAATATTTTGGTCTCAACAAAGGAGTGGTGGCCTATACCCTAGTTGCCAATCATGTCCCGGTGAACGCCGAGATGATCGGTGCCCACGATCATGAGAGCCAATTTGTCTTCGATTTGCTCTTCAACAATACCACGGACATTCACCCGCAGGTACATTCAACGGACACACACGGAACCAACCAGGTGAATTTTGCCTTGCTGCATCTGTTCGGCTATCAGTTCGCGCCGCGCTATAAAGCCATCCAGGAGAAACTGCGTACGTCGCTCTATGGTTTTGAGCACCCCAGTCAGTATGGTGACGTTCTCTTGAAACCCGTCCGCAAACTCAATACCGATTTGATTGTGGAAGAATGGGAGAACCTGCAGCGCATTTTCGTCTCGTTGGCGCTCAAAACCACCACGCAGAGCATCATCGTCCACAAACTCAACTCCTATGCTCGGAAAAACAAGACATGCCAGGCGTTATGGGAATACGACAATATCATTAGCAGCCTCTGTTTGCTCGATTTTGTCGATTTACCACTTCTACGTAAGAATGTCCAGACTGCGCTCAATCGGGGCGAAAGTTACCATCAACTTCGCCGTGCGGTTTCCTACGCCAATTTTGGCAAATTGCGCTTCACGTCAGAAGATGACCAACAGCTCTGGCATGAGTGTAGTCGATTGGTCACCAACTGCATCATCTTCTACAATATGACCATCTTGTCGCAGTTGTGGGCACGTCAAGAGGCCACCCAAGACATGGCGCACATCGCCCACATCGCCCCGGTGGCCTGGCAACATATTAATTTCTATGGTCGGTATGAGTTTACCAAAGCGTCGGAGCCCATCAATATGGAAGAAATCGTCGAAGCCTTAGCCCATCACCCCACCATCTCGGTGTGGATGAAGGAGATGCCTGGGTGAAGCTGAGTGCACCGTTTCGGGGGGGTATGCAAAAATCCCTCTGTTGCCAAACCATAAATCAACCCCGCTGCAAAGGCATCTCCACCCCCGACGTGATCAACGATGTGCGGAAGAGCCGCAGAATCCTGGGATTTACAGTTATGGAAGAGAGGTTATGCTCCAATGTTGATAAAAATATCAATCTGCTTGAGTATCCCGAGCAGATTATACGCTTCCTCGTCAGGAAGAGGTAAAATGCACTGCTGATTTACCTTGTGAATCGCCCGCTGACAAACCGAAAGCTCATGAGGAAACTGCCGCTCCAGATACTTGCGCGCTTCGCCCTTGACGCGGAGAGAATGCCGCCATTCAGGGACGCGGCAGAAGAAGAGATGAAGCAATAATCCTTCGGTAGCACCGCTTTCCAGGGAGGTTTCAAACGCGTCTTCAAGAAAAGAGAGCATATGCTCAAGGATCATCAGTATGTCAGGAGTATCAAGTGGGACCTTCTGGCTGGCAAGAGTCTGGGTGAGCCTGAGAAGGCACACATCACGCTGGACAAGCATCGCCACCTCCATAAAGGATAGACGTCCACTCTGGATACAACTATTTCAATTGGATGAGTGATTTCTACTCAATACGTTGGAAAAAGAGAGACACTCCTCTTGGGGAAATGGTCGTGGCTTCTGACTCTCAGCAGACGCTCCAACTCGCATAGGGAGAAAAACGTCAACTGCTCTTCATCCGAGCATCTGGAGCGAAGCCGCTCATTCAATCGGAACAAGTGTACATTTCTTGTCAGATATCAGACTCCGTAAGCAAAGCTGAATGACGCGAGACAATAGAAGTAAGAACACGATTTCCTGGATCTGTCGAAGCCGTCGAAATAGATTGGCTATTGATGGCAAAGGCGGCGTCGAGAACCATCAACGCCGCTCCCAGGGCAATGGTTGTTGTCCCCTGTTCGCTCCTCAGCAATCTCACCCCTTTCCAAGCGGCAGGGAGACTGGCCGAGGCCACAACTCGCCGGAGTGGGGTAAGCAAGATCTCACCCGCACGCGCAACTCCGCCATCAATCACAATGGCCTCAGGATTGAGGAGATTGACCAGACCCGCCAGAGCCAGGCCAATCCGTTCCCCTGCTCTTTCCAGTGCCGCGATACTGGACGCATCATGGTGTTGTGCGGCGTCCACCACATCAGCGATATCATTATACACACGGTCATTGAGGCCAGAGGCACTCGCCGACGTTGGGTCTTCTGCCGCGCGTGTATGAGCTAGTGAGCTTCCTTGCTGAGCATCTTTGACAATGGCAGGGGCAGACGCCAGCGTCTCTAAGCAACCGCGATTGCCACAGACACAGACAGGACCATTCTCATCGATGCTGAGATGACCGAGTTCACCAGCGCTCCCCTGGTGTCCTCGATACATTTGCCCATTTAAAATCAGGCCACAACCGATACCGGTGGCAATTTTGACATACGCGATATCCTTGCAGCCCTGACCAGCGCCAAAGCGAACCTCGCTCAATGCTCCTATATTCGCGTCGTTCTCCATATATAAAGGTTTGTGAAAAGCTTGTTGTAAGATATCCCAAATATCAATATTATCCCAGCCTGGCATATGGGGTGGGGAATGTAAGCGGTGCTGATCGACTGAGAGCGGACCGGGAATACCCAGTCCGATGCCGGCGATGGTCTCCCATTTCACGGTCGAGGCTTCGACAAAGGTCCGAATTTCCGAAACCAAAATGGGCAGGCAAATCTCTGGACCGCGCTTGGTATCAAATCCCACGGAGCGCTGAAAGAGCACGTCGGGGGCGAGATTGGTCAGAACCATCGTCAAGTGGGTACGCCCAACATCAACGCCAAGGATACGCCCAATGTCAGCATTGAAATGGATCAGGATCGCCCGCCGCCCTCCTTTTGCTGTCGCATCCAGGAAATGACCTTCTCGCACCAAACCCTCCTGGAGCAGCATATCCATAATGTTGCTGATGGTCGCGCGCGAAAGGCCAAGCCGCTGTGCGAGCATGACACGTGAGATTGGTCCGTGATCGCGTATATAATTCAGAACCAGCAGATGATTAAAGGCACGAATGCGATGAATATCAACTCCCTGGGTTGTGGGAGAGTCATCATATCCCCCCTCCTCCGGCCAACGCATGTCTTTTCCAGCGTCATAAGTGTTGTGATGCATACCATGATCCATATCTCTGTTGTATTGTAGTTTCGTGCTTCACGAAACCTGACGAAACTGCTATACAATTATACCATGCATCAGGTTAGTTTGTCAAATGTCACAACCAATTACTTCGTCCGGTTTTTCGCTTGTAGGATGATTTGAAGGTCACAGTCATCCCTCTCTTTGCTTTTGGAGAGAGCCGTCAGAAGCAATCACCCTGAAAAAGGGAGCCACAAGGTACCTTCCCAAACGCGTTTACCCCTCTCTTTGTCGCTTCATTGACAAATGACATTTTTTCGAGTACGCTTACTCGTAGATTAGTTAGTTCAATGTGCGAACTAAGAGAACGGCTTTCTGCCAGATGACTCGTTCTCCCTTTCCCGCTAAAGAAGTCTCTGTCTTTTCAAGGAGGAAACGTACCATGTCTACGCGTACGCAGTTCTATCCCCGATTACAACCCTTCCGTATCTTGTCCAGCGGATGTATCCTGAGCAGCATCCTCTTGCTTTGTGGCTTGCTCTTTTTTTTCCCACCGACGCTCTCCGTCGCCCACGCGGATACAACTGCGCCGGAGCTTCCCAGCTGGGCGATTGGCCCCTTCACACGCTCATCCAGTAATCCCCTTCTCAGCCCTGAAGGGACAGGGTTTGAGGCGAGGGATGTCTATAATCCGGGGGTTGTCATTCGTAACGGTACGTACTATATGCTGTATCGTGCGGTAGATGCCCAGAGTCACACGAGCATCGGCGAGGCCCAGAGCAGCGATGGCATTCACTTTACACGCAATCCCACGCCAGTGATTGCGGGAAACGCGGTGGACAACGATGTTCTCGGAGTTGAAGACCCACGTCTGTTTGAAAGTAATGGAACCTATTACACCTACTATACTGCGGATCCTGCGAGTGGTGGAACAAATCTCGATGTTGCGACTTCCACTGATATGATCCACTGGCAAAAACAGGGGACCGCCCTCAGCGGGACGAAGAATGGAGCGGTCGTCGTCGATCCTCAGGACCATCCGGTGAAGATCAACAATCAGTATCTCATGTACTACGGGGATAACTCTGGCGGCGTGGCGTACTCACCCGACCTGATCCACTGGACCAGAGGGCCAGCAGTGAACTTACCGACCTCGTACCGTCACTGGGAGTTCTGTGTGGCAGTGATCAATTATCAGGCTGTGCAAGGCGGGCCAGTCAACCCGAACATTTTGGTGTTTGAGGCGGGAAAGCTCATGTCTGGGACACGAGGTGATAAGGGGTGGTACTATGCAATTAGCGAAGCCGAGTATTCCAGTACGAATCCGGCACAACAATTGGGTCAGTTGGATGACGCCGTTCTCAGTCCGGGTCCCTCCTATGAGCAAACAGGTCATACGAATGACACGGTATTCATGAACAGCATCTCGTTTGACCATGGTCAATGGTTGATGTATTACGGTGCCGCCGACCACGTGATTGCTCTGGCGACCGCTCCCCTGCGCTCTGCCAATCCTTCCCGCTTCTTGACCGGCCTGGAAAGTGGCGATCCCCAACCAACCTGGACGAATGCAGTCGATACTGGTGGGGGTTCCAGTGCTGGCATCAGCCATGTGAATGGCTACTGTTGTGGTCTGTCTGGCCCGGAACTGGGTGTACGCAAGGAGATTGCGCGTGACGGCTCTTCCGCGCTCATGTACTCGGGCCATTCCACAGGTGGGACAACCGATTATGCCTACATGAAGGTCTTCGATCTCAGTGGGCAGAACATCACCGTCTCTCCTGGCATGACGCTCAATTATTGGATCTATCCAGAGGCAATGACGAGCAGCTCGCTCTATGTGACTGGCACCAATAGCACCTGTGTGGCAATCGATCTCGTGTTTACCGATGGCACAGCTTTACGCAATCTTGGAGCCTCCGATCAAGATGGCAATCGTCTGCATCCGGCTTATCAGTGTAACCATCTCACCACCGGCGTCTGGAATCAGGTCATCTCTGAGATCGGTGCGGTAGCGAACGGCAAAACCATCGCCCGTCTGGATATCGGCTATGATCAACCTGGCGGCAGTGGTGGCTATCGCGGCTACATCGACGACATCACCATCAGCGTCGACTAACGCTCTTGCAGATGTTTGGCCTGACTTCGTGTCACCTTATTCACCCTGATCATGTTTTGGAACCGGGAGCCATTCGATGAGGCAATGTCTCCCTATTTGATGGAGGAACCCATGAAGCGTTTTTTCTGGTCCAGGATTATCATGTTCTTGCTCTCTTGCTCTGTTCTTCTCTTGCTTTTTCCTGCTTTCGCCTTTGCAGCTCCCCTTCCTGGAGTGCATCACGCTCCTCTCTCTGCGTCCGTCGCTCAGGCAACGTCTCCTGCTCCTGACTACACCGCAAATAATGTGCCGGATTGGGCCATCGGTCCTTTTGCCCGTTCAAGTAGTAATCCCATTCTGACGCCTCAGGGGACTGGCTGGGAAGGGGCAAATGTGTATAATCCCGGTGTGATCATTGAGAATAATACCTTCAAAATGATCTATCGGGGACAGGCTTCTTCCGGGACCTCTGAGATTGGGTACGCGAGCAGTACCAATGGGGTAACATTTACGCGTAGCGCGAGTAACCCGGTTATCTCCACCGCAAGCGGGTTAGAAGATCCACGTCTGGTCAAGTTGAACAACACCTACTATGCGTACTATACCGGCTATCAAAGCGGCCATGTCACTATCGAGGTCGCAACCTCCACCGATCTGATCCACTGGACCCAATATGGCCCTATCCTCAACGGTATCACTACCAAAAACGCGGCAGTGTTGACCGACCCGTCGGATCATCCCGTCCAGATCAATGGGCAGTATGTGATGTATTACGGGGGAAATTCAGGACGGTATGGGTGTGGACAAGGAGGGTGTGGATCGAACCTGGCATATTCAACCGATCTGATTCACTGGTCGGGAGCAACGCCGGTCGATTTTCACTTCCCCAGTTCTTTTACACCCTGGGAAATCTGTGTGGGCATCACTGACTATCCCACCATGCAGGGCGGGACGCTCAACCACAATATTGTCCTGTTTGTCGCGGGAACATTGATGTCCAATGGCCGCTGGTGGTATGCGATCAGCGAGACCGAGTTTTCTGGTACCAATCTCACCCACCAGCTCGCTCAGTTAACTGAACCGATGCTAAGTCCAGCCGCGCCCTACGAACTGACTGGCCACATTAATAACACCGTGTTTATGAATAGCATTAGTTTTTATAATGGGCAATGGTGGATGTACTACGGTGCCTCTGATCATGTGATCGCCCTGGCGACTGCTCCTCTGCGCTCCGGGGCAAATGCCTATGATGCCTTCACCTCGAGCAGCTTTGAACCAGGCAACCGTCTCCCCGACTGGACGGATGGCGTCGATCTCAACGGTCAACCAGGAGGCGGGATTAATGGCGTGGGTGGTATCGCTGGTGGACCCGTCGCGCCAGAAGCAGGCATGCGCCAGGACGTGGCGCACACTGGCACGACCGCCTTGATGTATTCCGGGAGTGCGCAGGGTGCAGCGACCGATTACGCCTATATGCAGTTGTTTGATCTCAGTGCCCATCCCTATTACGTGGGGAACACGACGACCCTCACCTATTGGATTTATCCACAAAGCACGAACGCAAATCAAGGGGTAAGTGGGACCAACAGCACCTGTGTCTCACTCGACTTGATCTTGAGCAATGGGACTGCTTCGCGTAATGCAGGCATCGTCGATCAACATGGCAATCGTCTGCATCCCGCGTATCAGTGCAAGCACCTCCAACTTGATAGCTGGAATGAGGTCACGGTCAACCTGGGTTCACTGGCTGGCAAGTCCATTGAACGCATTGATGTGGGCTATGACCAGCCTGGCAGCGCAGGAGGCTATCGCGGGTATATTGATGATATTACACTGAACGGATAACGTCAAGGCAGTCAGATGCAGGGTATCAGCAGAACAATACACTTGTTGTTGTTCTGCTGATACCCTGCATCTGACTGTTATTCCCCTATTGGTTTTTTTGCATATCCCCCCGAAACGAGTACACCGTTTCGGGGGGATATGCAAAAAAACCCTGCTTGAATGTCCCTTGTCTCTTAAACGTGCAGGGTGATGCGCTTTGCCCAAATTACACTTACAACAATGCCACCAATCAGTAATCCATTTACTACGATTGGTGAGAAGGCAAGGACGAACACGACCGGAAGTGTAAATACCATAATAATTCGCAAGAGAAACTCCCCAAGCAGAAGGACTCCCCAGAAAATCGTCCCGCCTCTAAGGGATTTTCGGAAGAAAGGTATCTGCCAGAGCGACTCAAATCCAGCAACCTTCGTTGGATCGTTGGCTGTTAGAAACTGCCTGGCAAAGTTGTAGCCAAGCGGTCTTGGTAAGACGAGCGACACAAGAAGGACAAGACCAATAGCTCCTGTCGTAAACAATTCACGAATGAGGAGCAGTTGTGGGCTTCCGCCCAGCAGAATAGCAATGACGCTCACTGCGAGTCCGATCAGTATCATAACGCCTATGATGTCCAGACGATGATGCCGTAGAATATTGACAATGTTGCCAAGAACAGGAAAGAGCGAGGCAATCAGCAATGGAATAATGCTTGTAGGAGGAAAGTGAGGACTCAAGAGAGTGTAGATGATGAGCGTACAGACAATATTAATGAGTAGGCTTGGTAAAAGTCCTCGAAGAGTGCTCAGCAAGAATTGACGCGTATTCATACCTTGCATGAAATCTAAAGGATATTCCACGATAACCTTCTTTCTGTTGTGTTCCACTACTTGATGCTTATACCCCAATGGATACACACTAAGGCTTTAAGTGTCGTAGTAGTATGTAAGTACCTATCATTACATGTGTACGTGAGCGACTATTTGGAGTCACCATGATAGCGATCACGATGCTTTAGTCACGTGTAAGAAAGCTCTTTGCGGCCATCCAGAACTGTAAAAAGCCGCTAGCCGCGAAAAGTGCGACGCGAAGCCAATGGGTAGTCAGCAAACGATGGTAGAGCGGATCTACGGCTCCATTCTCCTGTCGTGTTTGCTTCAATTGGGCTTGCCAACGTCCCCACCATATGACGGTCATGACCCAGGCTTGTATCCACATACTTATATTGAACCAGACCAGCCAGGAGGGAACATGAGGTGAGTGCCAGCGAAGTTGTGCCAATGCACCCAATGACGCCACTATCCCAGAGGGGAAAGAGAGAGGCTTAATGCCACCCCATCCATACCACCATGCTTTGTGATAGTCCTCGAACTCTGCACTCCCAACCCGAGCCCAGAGCCGATAATCTAGTTGTGTCATCAAGATGATTCCCACATTGTAACAACTAGTAGCTAAGCTGATGAGCTGCACCCACTTAGAAATGAGTGTTGTATGACTGTTCATACTACTATCAGGACGAGCTATTGTCTTTATATTCATTAGCTTTGATTTCCTTTCCTTTTCTATGAGCGATAATCCCTATAAGAGCAAGTGTTCTACCTCTTTCAAGAGATGCACGAAATCAAGATCCTCCCCACTTGTGACCTGCTGAAAGATAGCTCCTTTCAATATAATGATCAGCACATTGGTCATGCTCTCTGGATCGAGATCAGTATGGAATTGCCCCTGTTGGATTCTATCCGTGATTACCTGTCTGATGTAGTTGGACCAACCTTCATCCAGTTTTTTGAGTTCCAGTTGGATAAACAATGAGTGTGCAGAACGCAGGACAACCTCGTTTAAGACAATGAATAACTCTGGCGTTGCTCGGAGGCGGTACTCTCTACCAAGGAACATAAACTGAATACGGTCCCACGGAGTGTCAGAAACCAGTCTTGGGATGGATGGAGGAGGTGTGTTGAACACTTCAAGGGGTAGCTGGCGACACTGCTAATAAGATCCTCTTTGCTGGCGAAGTGATAGTGCAAGGTGGCAATGTTTATGTTTGCTCGCGCTGTAATATCACGTGTGCGGAAACGCTCAAAGCCTCCCTCTGCGATAAGTTGATACGCTGCAAGATCAAGCGAACGACGCCGCTCCTCATTCTGAGTTATCCTCTCTGTTTCTCTTGTTCCTTCTTAGGTTCATTCATAGCACTTCCTCTCCAATCATTTGATTGAATTATACTCCATAGAAACGGTTTTGTCAATCATTTGATTGGTATTTTGGGAGAAATTATAAATAAGAAGGAAAAATTCTATCATTTTGTCGCAAGAAACGAACGTTTTGGGGGACACTATGAGAGAAAAATATTTACTGCTAATCCCCTTTAAAAATATATCAAGTGGATGTAAATCCCAACATTTTGCGGCTCTTCTGTTAATGCTAACGTATACTTGACCTAGTACTGCCGAACAAAAAATTGACCTACTCCCTAGCAGGCCCTACTCTGTGTTCATCACAAGAAGACAGGGAGGGACGAATGATAAGGAGTGGAACCATTAACACCATACACGACTTAGCCGCATAAGGGAAGTCCATTCATGCCATTGCGCGAACACTAGGGATTGCACGCAACACCGTGAGGCGGTATTTACGAGGCAAATCCGAAGCGGTTCCCAGGCCGATGAGGGTTTTTCAGAATTCTGACGGATGAGATTTTTGCACGGAAGATGACGCAGAGCCAAACGGGTGGTTCTAACGCAAAGTTAGTGGTAAATCCATTAATAAAAAAGGAGGCGAGATGTTTCTTCCTCTCGTTGCAGGAAGTCAGCTAGGTGTGCGATGAGGAAATTATTTGTTCAGAAAAAGAACAGCATTATTCAATACACATTCCAATCATGTGATTGACACTATCCATTTCGTGTGCTATAGTTCAATCAAATAATTGATATGAGGATGTGCAATGAGTGAGCCTCCTACAGAGCAAACGGACGATGCAGAGAAGATGCGAACAGCCCATCGTGAGGAGCGGCGTCATTCGCTTGTCCTCGCCACGTATCAACTTATCGCAGAGAAGGGATTTGAGCAACTCCGCACGCGAGATGTTGCCGCACGGGCAGGAGTCAACATCTCGACGTTACACTACTACTTTGCCAGCAAAGAGGATCTTATTCCAGGAGTTGTTGATCATTTACTACACGAGTTCAGCACAGTTTCTCCTCCTCTCCTTGAGGTGAAAGAGGCAACACCATTCGGTCAGATCCGTGCTCAGTTTCTAACGACACACGATCGCTTTCAAGGGAAACCGGAGATATTTATTGTATTGAGCGAACTTGTCCTTCGTTCACTGCGAGATGCATCTCTTCGACCAGCACTCCAACGATTGGATGACGGATGGCATGCCTATCTTCGGTTTCTTGTAATGGATGGGATACGCCAAGGAGCCTTTCGTGCAGACCTCAACCCGGAGGATATGGCGACTAAGGTAATCATCCTTATCAAGGGCTTCTTCTTTCACCAGATCACAAGCCCAGGGGTCATTGATCTTCAGCAACTCCTCAACGATGTCGAACGTCTCCTCTTGTCCTAAGCATCATGTATGGAAGGCAAGATGAAACTTCTCATCCCTCCATGAATTTCCGAAAACGCGTCTCGTGAGAACGTGAGAGGATACCAAATATGAAAACAACAAGACAAAAGAGTGTTCTCGCTCCGCTTAAAATCGTCATTGTCATCACAAATTGCCTACTCGTCTTCCAGTTTTTGCTTGGGACAATGGTCAACCTTTTTGCCTCTCTTCCTTTTGAGACTATCGATGTAAAAAGCAGCTCTTTTCTCGAGAAAACAGGGTTAGCATTTGCCTACGCAAGAACATCACCTATTCTTTCTCTCCAATTGCACTGGTTCAATGCTTGTTTTCTCATTGTGGCAAGCATTGCGTTGATCATCCTTGGCGTGAAAGCGCAGAAAAAGGGGGTGTGGATACTCGCCGTTCTGTTGAGCGTGATTTTTTCGGTTGCGACGGTGAGTGGAGCAGCATTCATCGCCTATGCAGGAAATAACTATTACTCTTTCTCAATGGCAATAGCGTTTATCACTGCAGCTATCCTCGCTGTCTTTTTGCTCTTTTCTATCTTCTCAACTGAAAGGAGAAAAACATAGGCGCAGCTAGGGGCTCAGGAACGTGTTGGGGAAGAGTATCCAGAGAGACTGTCAACGTATGAGGAGGAATGCAACAGCAGGAGAGAGGAGCGATCTTCTTAGTACTACAGCCCACTTAGCCAGTTAGGGAGCGGGAAGAGCAAGGGAAGCTGTGTAAGAGACGCCTTGCGGGAGCAGAATCTGGAGAACCTGCTTCCAGATCCCTTCTTTGCACCACCAACGATAATGGTACACGACGGTTTCCCACGACCCGAAACGCTCAGGGCAGTTGACGCCCCAGGAGCACGCCGTGCGGGCCACCCAGAGCACGGCTTCCACACGCCTGCGCCCCTGCTCTGTCGGGTGCCCGCGCTTGAGCTGAGGGCGCAATTGCTCCCACAGGGCATCGGTGAGTTGAGGCACCCCCGGCAAACAAATCGGCGCAAGCCTCGCGTCCGCAGGTACAACAGGAGGGGCTTAGCGAGCGCGGCACTGCAAGTAGCACCGATGCGCTTGGTCTTGATGGGTCCGGCGAAAGCGGGACCACCACACGAGCTTCGTGCGTTGCTCCTCTGCCACCTCGAGTCCTCGGATCAGTCGGCGGACTTCTGCGATGCTGAGTTGGAGATAGGCTAGCTCGTTCGGACTTTTTTTCTACGTTGGCAAACCTTCCTTGATGAGTTTGTCTTCAAGAGTCGCAAGATAGTGTTCAGGAGACTTACGGAAGCGATGTTGTTTGCGCCGTACCTCATGGTGCTGATTCAGTTCACTCTGCAAAACACGCCATTGCGTCGTATCCGTGGGACAAAGCTCTGCACCAGAAAAGGGATGGAGACGGGAAACAACAGAGGCCACCACCCGAATGGCTCCGCGAACGACAAGACCAGGAGATGCTTGTTTCCTTCCTGTCGTTCGCTGTTCATGATAGCGAGCTGAGCCAAATAGGCCCTTGAGTATGAATGGACCGGAAGACGGTTCTGACGCAAAGTTAGCGGTAAGCCCATCAATAAAATGAGAAGAGGATGTGTATCTTTCTCTCTTTGTTAGCTCTCTGTACGCTATTTTTGAAGAGCTTATCACACACTTTGCGTCAGAACCGAAATATGTACGAAAAAATGTTATCACCCCCTCTTGACAACGTTCTTCTTTCTCAGTACAATAAGCGCATGATGTGCAACATTTGATTGCACATAAGGACTTCCTCTGGAAGAGGGAGTTACGTTACAGAATGTCAGGAGTGTTTCTATGACCAATTCAATTGAGCAAGAAATCAGCATTCAGGCACCGATCACCACCGTCTGGGACGTCATCACCAAGCCTGAATACATCAGCCAGTGGTTTGGCAGTCAGGTAGAAATAGACGTGCGACCAGGAGGAAAAGGCAAACTGATCTGGGGCGAGGACATTGAAGCGCCCCTGGACATTGTAGAGGTAGAGAAGCCGCATCTGTTCTCCTTTCTCTGGGTCGCACCCGATGAGCAAACCAAACCGACCCAGCAACAAACCCTGGTTGTGTTCAGGCTGACAGAGGATGGTGTGCAGACCACGCTCTCCTTCACAGAAAGCGGGTTCGAGAAACTCGCGATGACCCCAGAACAGAAGGCCACGCTGATTGCCAACCATACCCCTGGCTGGGCTGACTTTCTGTCTAAGTTGCAGCGTTGTGCCCAGAACATCCCATCAGAGGCGTAGGTATGTCATCACCTGCACCTTTTAATGAAGAGCTCTGGTTTGCCATTGCTGAACCGAGCCGACGCAAGCTCATCGAGGTGTTGCTGCTCAAAGGGGAAGCAACGGCTAGCAGGCTGGCGGATGATGTGCCGTTTAGCCGCCAGGCGGTGAGTAAACACATAGCGGTTCTGAAAAGGGCTGGTCTCGTCAAAGAGCGCAAAGCGGGCAAAGAGGTCCGTTTTCGCCTCTCGCCAGAAGGACTCAGTGCTGCAACTCAGGAACTGTCACGTGCTGCAACGCTCTGGGATGAACGGCTACAAAAGATCAAACACCTTGCTGAAACGCTTCATCAAGAAGGAAGCGTGTAAATGCCACGCAAATGTAAATACCAGAAAGAAGGAAAGAGCACCGATGGATACAAAAACAATTACAAAAGAACAATTCATTAAAGCGACACCAGAACGCGTCTTTAAAGTGCTTACCGAAAAGCAAGAATTAGAACGCTGGTTTGTGCAAGAAGTTGACATCGAATTGAAACCCGGCGGAACAATTCGTACAAATTGGGCGCCTGGTATGGGAGAGCATGGAAAAGTAAAAGAAGTGAAGCCGTATCAGTTGTTCAGTTTTACTTGGGAAGGAGCATTTTCTCCTACCCCGACAACCCTTACCTTTGAATTAAGGGCAGAAAAAGATGGTACGTTGTTAACATTTACCCATAGCGGTATTGGTGAGGGAGAAGGATGGGAGGTTTATACCAATATGGACAAAGGGTGGGATGCTCATCTTAAAGATTTAACGTCTTGGATTGAAACGGGAACATGTCCACCGCCAGGTCCAAGAGGATAATATAAGGAACAGTAATCGCCCAAAAGGGTCAGAATAGTCATTGATGTTTCTCAGAATACTTGGATCATACACACTCTTGGTGACAATGATCAGTTTTTCCTTCAAGGAATCTCTTTTCGTGCTCAGATTGGGAACGTTCTTTCCTGGATAAGTTCATCATTCACCAAGAGTGATCCTGCTGGCAAACTTTATTAGTAGAAGAGTTTGGCAAAAGCAGAAGTTCGAGTCTTCTCAGGTCGTTCACCTTGTAGTCAAGCTGCGGGACGAACAAGATTGATAGCCGAAGCAAGGGCAACATGCTGTAAATGAGTCTTGCGTTGACCGACATAGCGTGAGCGTCGCATACCAAATGCCCGAACACCCTGGGAGATGGTTCCCTCAACTCCTTGCCGAAGAGAGTAGCTCAGGGTTGATTGCTTCGTTGTGAAGAGTTCTCGTGCCTGTTGCAACAGCCCTGTGTCCGACCCACGTCGTATCCCGCTTTTTTGTGTACCGAGCTTCCGTATCATACGGGGAGCCAACAAAACGGGAAGCTGGGGGAATGTTTTCATTGGTTCGCCAGTGCAGCTGATCATTCTCGTACAAATAGTTCTGGACACAGATTTGCCGCAACCATCCTTGCAGTGGTTGATGCAGGAAAAATATGTAGCCGCTTTGAAGGTGTTCCTCGGAGCAGCGTATCCGGACTCGTGGAAAGGCCCATGCCTGCAACCAGCCGTTTTCCGGCTTCGCCGCCTAATGCAAACCCAATCAGCGTGAACACATCTGTAAGCCGCATGGTGCGACGAGCATACGGAGCAACGACGCTGGGAAGTCGCTCGGTAAAAATCTGACGAGCACAGTCGCGATTGAGACAAAAGAAACGACGCGAATGCAGTTCGAGGCGAACAGCCCATCCCATCCAGGGCAAGTCAGCGACACAACGCACGTATCTCGAATGAACCTTTTCTGAATTCTTCTGGCACACAGGACAGACTGCTTCTGTGGAGATTACCTCGACAAGAGCAGTGATACAGTGAGGCAAGGCTTCTAAGCGTACCAGATGCAAACACATCGGATCGGGGAGCAATGTTGGTGTTGTAGAGTTTGCCATAGTAGGGACTCCTTCTTAGACGCTCGCAGATGTCTGTCCTGATGGTATCAGTGTAGCAGGAGCGTTCATCCCCAACAAGCAAGCGAACGATGTTTTCATCAAAAGTACGGGAGACCCGACCTGGGCTACGTATTGCTGCACTCGATGATTGCGGGTAGAACCAGTATCAATACAGAAAAGAAACAGAACGCAAAAGAGGCCAATAACCAAAAATACCTAGTGTTCGGCGTGGAAAACCGAGAGGAGTTACTCTTGTCGAGACAAACCGACAGAGTAATCAAGGAAGGGAAAACCATAGCGAAAAGGGGATCGCTATGCCTGCGCGCAAGCACCAGCGCCGAGAACCCACCCAGAATTGGCAAGAGATCAAGCAATATACCCTCTGGCCAGAGCAAGAGGCGTATGAAAGGCTGCGCCCCGTGGTCCTCTTCGGACAGACGGCGGCTGAACGTGCCAAGGAAACGGGTACCCCTGAACGGACGTTGCATCACCAGGCCAGGCTCTTTGAGCAAGAGGGCATGGCAAGCTTGTTTCCCAAAGAGCGTGTCCCCATCTCTGAGCCGAGCCGTAGCCTTCCACCGGAGATGCGCTAACTGATTGTGAACCTGAAAGCTGAACACTCAGGCTTTACCCCTCATGAGATTGCGACGATCTGTTTCCTGCGCTTCGAGCGGAGGCCCTCTGACCATACAGTGAAACGCGTCCTAGCAGAGAGGGGCCACCACCTTCCATTTCGGGGCGGCGCTATCCTGCTTACGCGGAGATCGCCGACGGCTACAAAAGACGCCGTGCTGTTGTTGACCTGCACGCTGAAGGCTGGTCAATCACCACAATAGCTGGCCTATTTGCAAACATCCCGTGCACAGGTGTATGAGGTTCTCAAGCGGTGGGCTGAGGAAGGCCATGCCGGACTAGAAGACAGACCAACGAGCGCTCCACAATCCCCAGCGAGGAAAGTGACGATGGATGCGATTACCGAAGTCAGAAAGAGTGTTCGTGAGAGTCCTGAACTCGGTGCGTACCTCGTGCAGCTCTGGAGCACATAGGTATCCATCTCTCACAGGCTACCTGCGGGCGACTGCTCTCGCTCAATCGCAAGCTCTACGGATTGCCTCAGTCGAAAGGTGGTGTGCCGCGTGAGCGACGTGAGATGCCCTTTAAGGCCCAATATGCGCGAAGCTGATATCGAGTGCAAGGTAGCGATACTGTCGTTTCTCGATGATGGTTCTCCATCAGCTTTTCAGGCCGATTGGCATATGCCAACTCGTCGCAGAAAACTAGCAGCAGAAAGCATTTTCTGCTGCCAGTGAAACCAACTCCGTAGACCTTTTCTGCACAGACACGAGTGGTCATTGGTGCGCATGAGCCGCGAAAACTCGCCGCAGGAAAGGGATAACGGGAAGAGAAGCAGTTCCTTCGCACATGGTCGTCGCTTCACGCCTATTCCCCCAAGGAATAGCGTATCTTCCGTCGCTCTGGGCCTCTTTGACAGATACCTCTTCTCGGTCTCCCACGATCTATCGGCCTGCTTCATCCGAGGGGCTACCATCATCACAATCACCCATGATTTCAACCTCATGCTCGTTCAGGTGGCAAATAGCACCATCAAGGAAGCCGTCCACCCCTTCGACCTTGACGACATAGGGATAGAGTGTCTGTTGCTCAACTGCAATCAACACTCCACACTGTTGATGCATGATTGGTCCATAGAAGGTCGTGTGGATGCGGACACGTATTCCTATTCTGAGGTGCGACCTCTGCCATTGCTGTCTGTCGAAGGCCAACTGCATTCCCTTTCTCTTTCTCTCCTCTGTGGGAAACCGCTCGTTTCTGTGGTCGTGTCACTCCTTGCTTGGCGTTCGTTGCTTTCTCCTCCCAGACGCTCTTTCTCCGGCTCCACGTCACAAGCGGTATCCTTGCTCAACGGCCCCTGGGTAGTCCCGAGAGAAACCTGGCCGGATGGTTCCTCCCGGAGTTCGGAGCCACTGCCATGTTCGAGAACGCGGGTATAGACCTGCATGGTGATCGCAGTCGCCTCTGCCTCGCCCACCAGATGTGCCAAGTCCCCACGTGCCTGTCCAAGTTGCTCGTAGCGGTGGCGGATGATGGAATGGGGGGCAGTCACGGCCAATCCTGACGTGAGATGCTGTAAGGCTTCACATTCCATTTCAATCTGTCGTCGCATCCGTGCGACCTCACTGCCGCCTGCATCTGTAGGATCGTGTGGCATGAATGTACCTCCTCGTTGTTCGTTGTAAACGGGTAAAAGCCTGTTTGTCTGCTGGTGTGTGCTCTCTAGCTGTTCCTGACTCAGAACCGAGATACGGCCAAAAGAGGACAGATTTCCCTGTTCTCCCTCTCTCCTCTGTGTGATCGTATCTCGGTCTTGGGTCTAAAAGGCGTGCAGGCAAAAACAACATTTCCCACTCAACGCTGAAAGCGGCAGAAGATGAGAGGCTACGAACGATGCTACGATAATGATATCTGTGCATGTTCCCTTTCGGGAGAAGGCAACGGGCTTCCATCCCTGAGAGATGGAAGCCCGTTGCCTTCATACAGGGCAATGATTGGCACATGAGCGATCATTGCGCTTTACGGTGCAGCACTAATACTACTAGTACGACTGAGGGCACTTACAAAACTAGCCTCGCTGGACGCTGGTGAAGCCAGCCCTGCACTTACCGCACCAGTCATTTCCACGGCTCCAGCAGCTTCCGCTCCAGCGGCTGCTAAAGCACCACCAGCGGCTGGAGCAGCAAAAGCCTTCATAGCAGTGAGGATTCCAGAAGAGATTCCCAGAACTCCTGAGATAATGCCCAGGCCAAAAGATATACCGATGAGTATCTTTTTGGCGGTATTGCTGCAGGACGTGAAGTTACAGATATTGCCAGTGGCAATCGAGCCAATGAAGGCAACACCGCCCGCGATGCCCAGGGCGACGGGGAACGGTAGCCGTGGCTGCAGGAGACTTGCGACCGTTGAACTCTTCGCGCGTGGCAGGTGTCGAATCACGGTGTTGATCCCTGCGTCGCCGCTGCCAAGATAGTTATCTGCCGCGCTGCAATCTTTCGTTTGCTGACTGAAAATGTTGGTGAACTGCTTCGTTCCACTCCCGAAGTGGCCAGTGTCAACATTGGACGCATCAACCTCACAATCTTCTTGTATCCCAGGTCCTCTGACACCCAATCGCTCTCCAAGATAGTGCTCTGGACCAAAAGCATAGGGCGCAGGGGTGAGAGGGGGATTAATTACAGTTTCATGTGGATAGGTATTAATGTGACCAACTCCCGGTATAGTGACATTTACCCCGGTTTGAAGCTGCCCATTCCCATTGACATAGGTATCTTCGTTGCCAGAAAACTGACCATACCAGTGCCACGTTCCATAACGGTCAACGGTATATTCGTTCCAGCGTCCAAAATCGGTGTAGATGCTATGGCCCGTCACATCAGAATTGTAGGCTCCCCCCTCGTATTCGGCGATATATTTCTGCCCACCGATCACCATGATATAGTGCGGAGGCAAAGATGAAGCAGCAGCATGGGCGCTCAAAGTATGTTGGAACAGTGCGAGCGACACGCTACCAAGAGCAAGGCCCACCAGCAGCACGCTCATCACGAGGCGTCGTGACAGCAATGAGAGGAAACGTGTGTGCATACAAATACTCCTTTGATCGGTTGCGGCTTCTAGGCCGCGTGTTGTGTGTGAAATGGATCTCGAAACATCGGTGTTCATCCTTCTTACAGGTCTGTCATCTCCTTTTCCGCTGAGCATGGGCGCGTCCGCTCCGTCACACCCAAGGCTAGACTATTTACGCGAAACAGTGGAAAGGTTTCCACATCTACATTCTACTGGGATACGTCTGCAATAACCACCCCATTTTCTCCCCATCTACTGGACATCTTCCGATGGGGATTTCGGCACTGTTCTTCGTTTGAGAAGAGGTGCAAGAGGAGCAACCTTCCAGACGGCTGCCGCAGGAGGAAGAGGCGATGGGAACCAATTATGCAGTGTGGAGTGCATGGCAAAAACGTGGCTGGTCGCAAGCTCCCTTATTGTATGATGTACTCCTCATCTGCGGGCAATGGCACGAAAACGTATTCCCTGTGCAGCCAGTTCGCGTGCATGAGCGATACCAGGACCCGCTGTTTGCACCTTTTGGGTAAAGTCATGCTGACACTGTTTGCAATGCTACCTTTGTGCTCCCTTCCGACTTTTTCCACGTTTGCTCACCGTATCACCTCGCGTACAACGAGGACACGGGGCAAGAGGATCCACCTGTGGCGCAACAAGAGGCGTTGGGGGAGAGGGTGGTGCATGGTGAGGAGAGCACAGCTGCTGCAACCATGCACCAACCACGTGCATCTCCCGATGCTGCATCAAGGGAAAGCGCGTCAAACGTGGGGATCGAGTATAAATGGACAGGGAAATAGCGAGAAGCACGGAAGTCGCTTCTCAAGCCGGTCTATGACGAGGGTAGTTGAAACAAAAAGAGGAACAATCTCTCCTCTTCCAACCCCTTTTCCACTTTTCTATAGGGAAAGCCGTTCTTACGAGAGCTGTAAACTGCTTCTCGTTGTTTCTCGGTTCATTCCTACTCGACCCCCACTTTCGGGTTCACCCTCACTTTGCGTGAAAATATGTACAATTAAGCAAACTTTAGAAAGTGATTGTAAGTAGTGAAGCCAATCTAGCAATACAGATACCTCTTATATGTTAGAGCTTTCACGGAATGTGCGGATGAACCCACTTTCGAGACAGCAAAACATCTCATTACAGAAGAATATGTTCTTCTCTCTCAAAATTCAGGAGGGCCTGGCACAGATTGCCACTGCACAGGGAAACGTAGTGCTTGCGCAACAGATGGCAGAACGGAACCCGTCTCTGATGGAAGCAATACACCACTGGAAAAGAGATGAGGGGCGTTTGTGGCGAGACCAGCAAGACATGCTCAATCCGCCACAAGCACTTAAGACCATGCTCAATCCGCCAGCTCAGCCTCCGCGGATGACGCAATTATCGCCAGGACAAAGTGAAGCACTCTCTGATAGAACAGAAACGTCTGGTGCTGAAGACCCAGGATCGAGATACGGTCACAAAGAGGAGAGAAATACCTACTTCCGTTGCTTCGTCGGCATTCCTTAACATGAGGAGCCTGAGCAGAATGGATCAATGCTCTCACTCTGCTCTCCTCTTCTTTCTCCCTCTGTCCTCTTTTGGCCGTATCTCGGTCCTGGGTCAATATGATTTATGCGATAACTATAACGGCAGTAGCGAGTACGTTTATTGCGTTAGTTGTAGCAGCCCTACAGCATCGATATGACCTTCCAAGGAACTATAACATTATGTTGATTTTTGGTCTTGCAGTCGGTGCAGTTGTAGCTGCGCTTCCTGAATATGGCAGTTATCTGACCCGAGTTTAATGCTTTTCAAGCGCAATGTGCAGGTCTTTTTGCTACGTATAGAGCTCTGGCACAGGTACTACGTGAGCCAGAGCCGCCAGAGGAACCATTCCCACAATTCTCTGTTCTAACCAGAGAGCATGCATAGCCATCCAGGAGTACTATGCGCGAAGCGACGACCACGTTCGAAGGAAGGGAAACGAATGGAAAAGAAAAGTCTCACCTATGCTATTCTACTGCATCGAGAGATAATTTTCGTATCCGTTCCTTATCATAAAGAGGAACGAGAGAATGTACAGCAGAATGACAAAGAAATATACTGAACAGCAGGCCCGCATTCCTACTTGCAGCAGGCAGTCCTGTGGTCACTCTGAGTATCAGACGAGCCATCACAACGTTCTCCACGTCTCACCTTTTCATGCGACTAGACCTGAGGGACTTCTTGCCCCGCTTTCTCGCCCCAAACGCTCAGATAGACCCAGACCTCGCAAAAGTCCTGTGCTTGCTGTTCCTCCAACATGCGCTGGTAGATCCCTTCGACCTCGTCCTGTGTCGTCACCCCCATCTTGACAAGAAAGGGTTGCATCAATTTGTAGCCTGTCACACAGTCCTGATACACGTCCTGGTAGGCGTGAGTCCCCGCTGAGCAATCGAGAACATGGGCCTTGTACTGAATGTTGACATAGCCCGCATCGCGGAAGAACTTTCCCAGCATAGGGGTAATGCCGATGTGGTGTCCATCTGGGGAAAGGCTTTGGCCTGTGTGCTTCATGGCCTCAACTGACATCCCATAAAGTCTTTGCGTTGCCAGACTATTGGTGAGCGGTCCCTCGGTTTCCGTGAGGACAAGCACTCCCCCTGGTCGCGTCATTCGTCTACACTCTTGCAGCAGTTTGGGCCACGCCTCTGGACTCATGAATGCGAACAAGAAACGACCATTGATCAGATCAAACGCGTTGTCGGGAAAATCGAGTGGTTCACGAGCATTGTGGACTTGAAAGGTGACATTGCCTATGTCTTGCTCGTGTGCCTGAACCTGTGCATACTCAATCATGAGCTGACTGATATCAATGCCTGTCACCTGCATGTCGGGATACGCTGACGCGACAGCACGTGCCCATCCACCAGGGCCGCAGCCGAGATCGAGGAGACGACGGAGAGACGCGTGTTCCAGGGACTCAGGAAACAATCCGCCCATGCCCTTTGTCAGGAGACGATCTTGACGAAGCAGACGAGCCATTTCTGCCGCATTTTCCGCATCCAACACATAGGGGGTAGTGCTCTGTTCGGGATCAGGTGTCATAGAAATTCCTCCTTGTCCTGCTGCTCATACCTGCATTCTCTGCAAAAGAAGAGTACACCTCTCCATCCGTCTCTGCCCACACTCCATGAAGTCTTCTCGTCTGGCTTCTAGTATACCGAAAAGGGGGAGCGTCTCGCAAGACCTGCTTCCATCTTGACAGGCGGGAGACGATTGACTACACTTCTCAAGAACGTATTTCGTTGTTGTTGTTCTTCTTAGGGAGAAGGAACGTCTACACGCATGGACCCTCACACAAACTCGTCTCTGCATTTTTATGCACCCCTCATGCTTGAGCAGGTGGATGCGGGAATTGCCCTCTATGAGATGCAGACCTTCCGTCTGCTCGCGGCAAATACGTTGTACCAGACACTGATCACGTCTCTCCACCCCTCCTGGCAAGAGGGAGAGGCTCTCGATCATAGCTTCACTGACTGGCTTCCCACTGCTGAAGCCGTGACGCATGAGATCATCTTCCGCGCTGTTGCAGAGACAGGCATGGTCTATCACGCAGGGAAGTACGTGTTTGCACTGCAAGAAGGGAACCCCACGCAGTGGCTCTGGAGCCTCAAACCAGTACGCGATGCCGAAGGACGAGTAACGCATCTCCTTCAGACCATGCGTGAAGTGCCACATGAGGTGGGACAGCATCAACACATAGAGCACGTTCAGGACACGCAAGAGCAGACGTACCGTGTCACTGAGGTCAAACGTCATCTGCTCGAGGTCATCACCGAGGTGGCGAAGAGTGTTCATGAACCCTTCAACGCCCAGGACATCGGGAACACTGCTCTCGATGCTCTTGCTCGTCATTTCCATCCACATGGCATCTGTTTGCACACGGCAGACGCTATTCAGCAAGCACTTCATCTGCTCGGCGTGCATCTTCCAGTGGAACGCGAGCAGGACATGGTCGCTCTCCGTTATGTTCCTTATAGCGGTTCGCTCTTCCTTGCACAAGCTCCCCTCCATCACGAGCCTTTTCTCATCAAAGACCTGCACACCGCGATGACGGCAGGAGTGATCGACACAGATGATCCATTGGTGATGGCAGGAATACAGAGCGTCCTATGCATCCCTCTCTGGTTTGGGGATCAGTTTGAAGGAGTGGTGACCACTCTGTTTCCCGACGTGCTTGATGCTGATGCTCCTGAGGTTCATGCATTCGAGGAATGCGGTGTGCATCTTGCTGCGGCTCTCGCGCATGCACGCCTGCACGCCGCGGTTGAAAATGAACGGACGCGGCTCCGCGTGGTGCTGGATCAATTGCCCGAAGGCATTCTTCTGACCGAGGTCACGAATGGAGTGGTGAGTTATGCGAACACGTCGGCAGAACATCTGCTCGGAGTCCCTCTGTCCGAACTGGTAGGAACGCCGTTAGATCGCCACCTGCAGGCGCACCCTGAGACGGACCAGAAAGGGCAAACACTGCCACCTTGGAATTTTGCCCTGGTTCGTGCGTTGTCTGAAGAGACGGTGAGCGCGCAAGAAACGCTGGTGAAGAAGCCGGATGGGGGCACCATGATCACCCTTTGTTCGAGTGCTCCCCTCTTTTCAGTTCATCAAACTCTAACAGGAGCGGTGCTTGTCTTTCAAGATATCACCGCCAGGAAAAGCCTTGAACACTACAAAAGTGACTTTCTCTCCATGATCAACCATGAACTGCGTACTCCTATTACTGCCATTGTCGGCTTGGCAGAACTCCTTTCCAGGAACAGTGTCACGCGAGGTTTCGAGTCCCCACGGAGCCAACGGGCTTTGACCCATATCCTTGAGCAGAGTCATCACCTGAGAACACTCATCGAGACTATGCTTGATCTTTCTCGTATTGAGCAGGCGCACTTTCCCATCACGCGAGCACCACACGATATTCGTTATCTGTTGCTTCATGCGGTCGAGGGGCAAATGGCGACGACCCGTCGTCATCATCTTTCTCTGATGGTAGAAGAACGTGAGGAAACCGATCCCCTCATTGGCAATGTTGACGAAGAGCGACTGGTGCAAGTCGTGAATAACCTGATAAGTAACGCTATTAAGTATAGTCCTGCAGGAGGAGAGATTGAGGTTGGGCTACGTGTCAGAACGGAGCCTCAGACGCCAGATATCCCCTCTGAAGTTCTCATTTGGGTGAAGGACCAGGGCATTGGGATTGCTGAGACCGAAACGGCGAACATCTTCAAACGCTTTCACCGCTCCGCGACCCTTGATCCTTCTCTGGATGGATTAGGTATTGGACTCTACCTGGTCAAAGAGATCGTGAGCCAGCATGGAGGACATGTCTGGGTTGAGAGTGCAGAAGGACAGGGTTCGACCTTCTACGTCCTCTTGCCTCTCATGCCGCAGTAACACCTTCTTTCTCTATACGCCCTTTCCGACGTGGAGAGGTTCGAACAGCATCTCTTCCTCCTTGCCACAAGACAGTACGCTGCTGATCTATGAACAGCGAGATGGTTGTGATGCGATCTTTTCCGCCTTGTACACTGGCTCCGTGTGGTGCTCTTTGCCTTTAAATAGTGTCTCCGGTGTCGTGTCAGTGATATTCTCGTGCAACCCTTCTCTTTCAAGATGTCTGCTTGAAGCTCTCCATGGTGCTCACGTGTCGAAACACAAGCGTCTTCAATACGTGCCACAAGGTGTCTGTGCTTTTCCTTGCCTTTCCTCGACCGTTGTATTCTGTACCCGTTTCCATGTCAAGGAAGAAGACATTGAATGGTGAGATGGCGTACTAAGACACAAAAGCATGGTATTACAGCCTGTTTTTGCAGTACTGAGCCATTATGTTGAGAAACGACCGTTTTCTGAGTGTTTTCGCTAACATAAGTGACTACCAGAGCGTCCAAAAGTGTTAATATAAAATCTTGCCACTCCGATCACTGGCCTGGGGCAGTCTACCATGCTGCTCGTTGGTGTCAAGGTCGCTTCGCTTTCCCTTGACGCCGCCTCACAAGCATGGTCATGGAGACGTAGGCCAGATGTCGGTCAAAAAACAGCCGTTTTTTCGGCTCACCTCCTGGTAAGGTTTGTTAGTAGCAAACCCGTCAGCAAGCAAACGGTAGTGGCAAAATTCGAGAGTAACAAATGGTCGATTTCTGATTAGCAAAAACATCTGAGACAAGAAAACAAGAGAATATTTCTGGTCATGAAAGGAAAAGGTGGGCAGGAGTATATGGTGTAGTCAACAGCAAGACAGAAAGAACAAGAGGGAGGGAGTCAGTGCCGTCTTTATAGTAGTCCCTGCGACATAAGCAGAGTTCTGGAAAGACGACTGCCAATTTTTGAGAAAGAGAGCCGTCGTCCTCATTTGATCCTCCGTTTTGATGGTGGTCACGCGTTATAGAGCAGAACTTCTGCACTGAGAAATATTTCCCACTGTTCTTTTTTGTGCTTCTGTAGGTTTCCTCAGCCCTTCTTTGAGCATAGCGGTCGCTCTCATAGAATGCACAAGAGCGAGAAATGCCTATTTCCCGCTCTTCTCTACATGAGTTGAGTTGTGAAGGTCTATGTTCAAGATATAGGTAAAAGTGGAACAGAGGGAAAGTATGGAAGATACGATGTACAACGTTTTTCGCTCAAACAACTCACTGCTATGCACTTGTCACATCGTGACAAGACTCACAATCTCTCGGGAAGAGGATTCCTTTGCTCACTCTTGCTTGCTTCCTCGAACGCGCCCAAGGTACCTAACGTCATCTTCTGCGCCTCGGTCATGCCCCGTATTCCCGTGATATTGAGCCGCTCGTAGGGTCGGTCGCGCCGCAATGTGTAGAGATACTCGCCCCGATGCAGGTCCCAGACCCTGATAGCCCCATCATCGCCGCAACTGGCTAGCTTCGCCCCATCGGGGCTGCGTCTCAGCGACTGTACTGTCCCCTGATGTGCTTCGCGCACCCATACGGACTCTCCACGTTGCACATCCCACCAGCGCAAGGCACCATCTCCACTGCCGCTAATCAGTCTTTCTCCACTTGAATCCCACGCCAGGGCATAGATAATCCCATTTCGTTGACTCAAGATGGACAACTGCTTTCCACTCAGTATATCCCAGATGACAATCTCTCCATTGCCTTGACTCCCACCACCACTCGCCAGCCGAGTACCGTCGGGACTCCAGGCCACGCTCTCCACCATGCCATTACCTTGCAGCGACGCTCGAAGCCGACCAGTAGAGGCATCCCACAAACAAACCATCCCATCATCGTTACAACTGGCTAATTGTGTGCCGTCAGGACTCCACTCGACCCTCCGGATGATGCTCGGTGAGACGAGGCCGACCCATTGGCGGGTGCGAGAGGTCACCTCCCACACGTACACTCCGCGCTGATAACTCCCACTCGCCAGAAACTTTCCATCAGGACTCCAGGCCACCCCATAGAAGAACGTGTCGATATGGTCGGGATCTCCCAAAAGTTGCCGTGCTGCTCCTGTGCTTGCGTCCCATACCTGGACAGCATTGTCCCATCCACAACTCGCAAGGAGCTGACCATTGGGACTCCACACCAGCCCATGCACGATCCAACGATGACCGCGCAGGAGACGAAGTGGCGTCCGTCGTTCCACCTCCCAGACGGTCACCAGCATATCGGAGCCCGCACTCGCTAGCTGATTGCCGTCAGGATTCCAGGCGACGTCGTACAGCGAGATCGCGTAGCCTTGTAGGATGTGTATACACTGCCCGCTTGCCACCTCCCACACCCGTAGGGTACCATCATCACTCCCACTGAGCAGGATGTGGCTATCAGGGGTGAAGGCCAGATCATGGACAGCAGCAGTATGTCCTTGTAGTGTCGTGCGATACCTCCTGCGTTCGACGTCCCAGAGCAAGGTCGTCTGGTCAAAGCCGCAACTGGCCAAGATGTGTCCATCCGGACTCCAGATGATAGCTCTTACTTTGTCGGTATGCCCTGTGAGCGTCTCGCGTACACGTTGGCTTTCCACGTCCCACAACTTGACCGTCCGATCAAAGCTCCCGCTAGCCAGGACGCGTCCATCAGGGGCAAAGGCCAATGCGAAGACCCAGTCGGTATGCTCGGTGAACATCCGCACGAAGACCGCTGGTTGCGTTCCCTGTACCTCCCACAGTCGAATGCCTCCATCCATGCCTCCACTGGCAAGGAGCCGACCATCGGGACTCCAGGCCAGTGCGTACACTGCTCCGTTCTGGTCGAGGAGTGTCTGCAGGGACGTGCCTTCATGAGCATCCCAGAGTTGGACGGTCGCATCATTCCCACCACTGGCGAGCAAGCGGCCATGAGGGGAAAAGGCAAGGGTCTGGATGGTATTTGTCCGCCAGTTCGTCCAGAGCAGATTCCCACTTGCTACGTCCCACAGCTTGAGAGCACCATCCCAGCTCCCTGTGGCCAACGTATATCCATCCGGGCTGAAGGCGAGGGTCGACACCGTGCTGGTATGGGCCTGCCAAGCCAGATGTAAGCTCTTTCCTCCTGCCTGCCACACCTGCACCTTCCCCCGCCAGCTCCCCGCCGCCCAGTACCGTCCATCGTAGCTGATGGACACTGCCCTGGTCGCATCTAAGGCTTGGGTAAATGTGGTGTCGCTCAGGGTGGCCTCTGAAAGTGTCGTGTCCTGCATCTCGACCCCTTGCAGAAATGCCCCACGAATAGAAAGATGCGACAAATTCAGGCCGCGCAGGTGTCCCCAGTGCTTGTGGAGGAGCGCAAGCACGTTCGCCGGTCCGTAACCCTGCGCGTCATCTGCCTGTGTACGTAGGTGGTCGAGCAGTCCAAGCAAGTGCTCTTCCACTTGTGCTCGCTCTCGGTACATACTTCGTAACTGCATGAGCAGCGGAGCCACAAGAAGACGCACCTGAGTCTGCCGCACGTATTCCTTAGAGGTAGCTACTTCCAGACCATACTCGCTCAGGTGGACCAGTTGGCCCTGCTCGATGGCGTGGCTCGTTTCCATGATGAGCCGCGTCGTCACATACTCCAACACCATTGACTGCAGCGTGAAGGTGCCTGGACGGTGCCCTGGCTCGATCAACGAGCGTCGTCGAAGTGCCTCCAGAGCGTCTAGCATCGCGTCATATGGCAGGGGTGTGCTACGTACAGCTAACAGCTCTTCCAGGCTCACTGGTTCGCGCAGAATTGCCAGCCAAAGTAGCACGCTCTGCTCTACTCTCGAGAGACGGGCGAATTGCTCGTCCAGCAATTCGCGTATCCCACCAAAGACAACCTTGCCTTGTTCTAAGAAGGGGGCGATCTGACCTCCAAAGAGCTCTCCAATGGTCTGTGTCACAAATTTCAAGGCCAAGGGATTGCCCATGTATGCCTCAATCAGGTGCCTTTGCTCAGTTGCATTGCCCACGACATCTTTTTCTGCTAACAAGTGCCTGCACGCGTCGATCTCTAACTGAGCGAGACGCAAGGCACGCACTGGTGTCCGACTGCCTTCCATCGGTACGAGGTCTTTCGGTTTCTCTCGACTGGTAAGGAGCAGACAACTCTGATGCTCGGTCTCGGCCATTTGACGCAGGAGGTGGGAGTAGTCCTCGTAGCCGGAACGCATATGGCCCGTGCTTTGGCCTTCCTCCAGCAGCGTCTCCAAGTTATCCAGCACCAGCAAGACGCGCGTGTGGCGTAACGACTCTAGTAGGAGGCCGAGGCGTCGTTCAAGGCTGACCGAGACATCGCGGAGCGACTGAGGAGCAATCACTCGGAGGCACTCATCTACCAGTGTGGAGCATTCAGGGGCATCGCGTAGAGATCGCCAAATGACGACCTCGAATCGCTCGGCCACCTGGTGCATCAGACTGATGGTGAGTGCAGACTTGCCAATGCCACCCTGACCTAACACGCTGACCACTCGACAATGTTCCTCGACCACCCATTGCGTCAGCAGGGCTACCTCCTCCACGCGTCCATAGAAGTTCAGTACGACTGATGCGTCACTCCAATCCACTCGCTTTTCCGGCACAGATTGAGCCGTGTCCTGCTGTGCGTTGCTCATCTCTTCGATGGGTTGAGGGAGGAGGAGCGTGAGTTGAGGGCGTTGCTGACCCAGCACCTCCTGGAGCCATCGCTCATCAAGCAACACCTTCTGATGGGCAACGTGCCAGAAAGCCCGGATTTCCTCTTCCTCGTCCCCGGCTGGAAACGCTCGATGCTTCATGGCGAACGCGAGCAATGCCTTCAGGTGGGGAGGCTTGGGGTACGTGTCACCTGCCTCCCATCTGCTAATCGCCTTGCGCGTGATGCCCAACACCTCAGCGAGGTCTGCTTGCGTCACTCCGATGCGGGTGCGCAGGGTCAGCATCGCCTGGCCAAAGGCATAATCTCGCTCTCCATAGAAGGGCCGACTCATGATCGGATTCCTTTCTGTGGACTCAAAGGAGCGTATGCAGATGGGACGCAAGGGGACGTGGCATGGGACCTGCTGTACCCTGATTTCCCCGTGTTCTCCCGCTATACTTAGGGTGTTGGATACGCTTCATGCGAGTCCTCACTGATGGAGGAGGGTCTGGGGGACTGTCAAGGTGGCTCCAGACTCGTCCTCTGACTTCATACCTCTATGATAGCACATGGGCAGGCGAACAACGAGCAACATAGAGAACACATAACGATGAGGAAACGTCCTCGTCTAGGAGCAAGGCTCGTTCTACGAGCGAAAGGAAAGAAAACAATGAGCATCTTTACACACAAGCAGACCCCACAGGTGGAGAACATTGTGCTGGTTCATGGAGCCTGGGCGGACGGTTCCTGTTGGAGTGCGGTCATTGAGCACCTGCAGAAAACAGGCTCGACCGTCACAGCAGTCCAGCTTGAGTTGGCCTCGCTTGCTGGTGATGTCACCAACGTTCGGCAGGTGTTGAGTGCCCAGAGCGGTCCCACACTTCTCGTCGCCCATTCCTACGGCGGTGCCGTCATCACTGGACTTGGCAAAGAGGCACCCAATGTGGTTGGTCTGGTGTATGTGTCGGGTTTCGCCCCCGCGGAAGGAGAGACGCTGAAGGCATTGGCGACGGGAGGAGCACCACCGGCAGGAGCAGTAGCGTTCCGTACCGATGCACAAGGGTTTATCTGGCTCGACCGGGAAGGGTTCGTGCAATACTTCGCTCCTGATGTCGATCAAGCGCATGCTCGTGTGCTTGCAGCTGTGCAGAAGCCCCTTGCAACAGGTGCGTTTCTGGATGAGACACCCTATGGAGAACCAGCGTGGAAAGCGTTGCCATCGTGGTATCTCGTCACCGAGCAGGATCAGATGATTCCGCCCGCAGGTCAACACTTCATGGCTCAACGGGCAGGAGCAACGACCTCATCGATTGCAGCAAGCCATGTATCCATGATCTCTCATCCACAGGTGGTCGCCGACCTGATCCTGACCGCAGCACAAGCACTCGTGCTTGTCTAAGCCACCACAGGGGAGCCACTGAACATCCTTCCAACGGAGCGTGCGAAACACATTTATGAGAAGAGGAACAGAGGAGTTGCTGTCGGCGGTGCTAGCAACTCCTCTCTCTGAGATACCTGGATACCTATGTATTGGTCACCACAAGGTCACCGAACGACAGACATATCTTATTCAGCCTGTTCACAGGTGTGAGGCATATGCCCACACCGTATGATGATCATTGTCGTCCCTCATTCTGTCACTAGGAGAAATACGATGAGCACTCTCGTGAGTGAAGCCATGCAGGTCCAGTTCCGAACAGTGGACGGAATTCCTCTCCGGTATGCCGAGAGCGACGGGCATCAGGACCGACCCATTCTGCTCACAAATCCCTGGCCGGAGAGCCTGTATGCGTTCCTCCCAATCTGGCAGTCGCTTTCTCAGCACTCACATCTCCTTGCCATCGACCTTCCAGGCTTTGGACAGTCCGAGCGCAGGGACACCCTGCTCTCGCCTCGGGCGATGGGTGAGTTCCTCATCCGACTCATCGACGAATGGGGGCTGGAGGCGCCGCATATCGTGGCTCCATACGTTGGAACCGCAGCAGTATTGTTCGCAGCGGCCCTCCACCCAGGAAAGCTGCGTAGCCTCGTGGTTGGAAACGGTGCAATCGCCTACCCGCTTCAAGTGGGAGGTGTCCTCAAGGACATCATCGACGCTCCCGATCTTGAGGCATTCCGAGGCATAGACCCTCGGAGCACCATCGGCAATGCACTCGATGCGGGTCACGAGCAGTACACGCTTCCCAAAGAGGTACGCGAGGACTATTTCCAGTCATACGAAAAGGACCGCTTTGTAGAGTCGATGAGGTATGTGCGTAGCTATCCGCAGGACTTACCTCTCCTCCGGGAACTCCTGTCGGAGATTCAAACACCAGTCCAAATCATCAGCAGCCGTCACGACGACTTGGTCCCGCTTGGCAATGGCGAATACCTGCACGAGCGGTTACCCAAGAACAAGCTCGACATCTTGGACGTGGGCCATTTCCCTTGGGAGGACGCTGCCGACCAGTACGCTACGATCATCTCAGCTTGGGTAAAAGACGGCTACCAAAACATCAGAGGGTGAGCGGTCTCCCTCCTGCTGGCTCGCTTCGGCGTCAGTACGTGAAGACTTGCTGAGCTATCGACACCAGTTCTTCTAATCCATGACTCCGTGTGCATTCCTTATTAGAAGGAAAAGATGGATGAGGAGGACATTGGGGATGTTTTGAGCACAAAAGCGCTCCATTCTCTCCAGTTGTATTCCAGACGATACTCCACGCATGAGACAAGATTCAGAAGGGTTGGTGTCGTTTATACATCCGCCACACTCAGAGATCAGTGAAAGGCCGTCAACGTCCTGGTCCAACCAAAACGCGGAGAAGCAAACACGTCCTTCACTCAAGGGGACAGAAGAAAAGAGGAACAACGATATGGCTGATAGTACTGTCATCGCTCTCATTTTTGAGGATGAGAAGGGTGCTGACCGCCTTCTTGATACGATTGAGGAGACGCTGATCCTTGAATCATTTCCAATCGACGATGCTGCTGTGGCTGTCTACAAGCAGGATGGCGCGGTGGTCGTCAAGCAATGGGCACATCCACTCAGCGACAATGGGTTCAGTCCTCAGCTCTGGGAGTTCTTGATCAAGACGTTGCTCTCAGGATGGGGGCTTCACATTGATGACTGGCCCATCGAGGCGTTCAAGCGCGTGTTCTTGCCTGGTACTTCGGTCTTCTTCAGCCTGATAGAGTCCTATGCCAGTCGGGATGTCATTCTTCTTTTCAGAGAGTATAATGGCACCCTGATCTATTCAGGACTCACAGAAGAACAGAAAGTCCTGTTGAAAGCAGCAGCTTCCCACCAAGCTCATTCATAGCTGCTTTGTGGTGTTGTTGGGGGTTTTTGCATATCCCCCCGAAACAAGTACACCCTTTCGGGGGGATATGCAAAAACCCCCTTCTATCTGACTCCATAAAGAGGGCATCGAGTTCCGCATAATCGTTACTATCCCAGTCTTCCCACAATGTTCTCCATTCTCGGAGCGTTCTTTTCATGGTGCCTCTTCTCCTGCTCCTCTCTTCAAGTGATGCATCGTAACATGATGCACGTAGAAGTTTGCCTACGGTAGGAACCAAAACGTGGAATAGTCACCTGAACGAGCCTGTAGAGAACCTGAATGAAACGCTTTGTGGAGAGAGAAAAGCAGTTTTTACAAGGAGTAACCCGTTAAAAAGTCGTTTTTGCCGCTTTTCTCCCTGCATTCATGTATGTGAAGCTGTCTTTTCTTTCCTATTCCACGTTTTGGTTCCTACCATAGGCAAACCCCATATAGGTGAGATACGTTGCCAGGCTATTGTGATAACCCAGAACGCTCTGAAAGGCACGTCTATACAACCAACGCCATCTCATAGGATTGATGCCAACGTGCCGCAAACCCGTTGATCAGGCTTTCGGCACGTTGGCGTGAATACAAACAGTGAGACCTCTTCCTCTCTCGGCCCTTTGCTAGGAAGAAATCGCGATATCATCAATGTAGCCGCTATAGCCGCCTGCGCTCCCAGGTTGATCGTAGCTCACATCCAGGCGCGCAATCGCCTTGCCATCGGAGCGTGAGTTATCTACGCCGACCCTTGATGAGCGTCTCCTATCCCAACAATACACCACAGGCAAACCGGCACTGGTCGCCTTTTTGGTGCTGCTCAAAACTGGACTGAACCCATTTGACCGGTTCATGCACACTTTCGACGATGCAAAACCCGTAGCCGAAGCAGATCAAAATTCGCCCGTCCATACATGCTTCGTTTGAGAAATTTCAAGCGATTCACATGTCCCTCGACCATTCCGTTCTTCCATGTAAGGATGAAACCGACTTGTACCGCCTGTTGATCCTGACGCAATTTCTTCACAAAAGCTCGTAGTTCAGGAATATCAGAATGAAAAGCAGAGGAAAGCCACTGATCGAGTTCTTCCCCTCGGCGATCTCGCAGCATCTGAGCAAATTGCTGGAACAATGCATTGAGATGTTCCACTTGGGGATGAAGTTGGCAAATTCGGCTGAGTGCCAAGCTTTCTTCTTTGGTGAGATCGTGAAAGCGATGAAGCATCAATCCCATCGCTCTACGTGGCGTCATCTCGATGGAGGTGGTGGTCGTGCTGACGTTGATCCCCTGTTTCTCCATACGGCGTAGACCCAGCAGAAAACGTTCAATCGTCATACGCGAGCCAGTATATCCGCGAGCCGTCACTTCTCGAAACAAGCCAACTGCATTGTGCTCGCCTTCTTTCCAACGAGTTCGTAGATAGCTTTCGTAGGGCGTTAGAATACCAGGGGAGGCTGGACGTTCAGTCCGTTCAGGAAAGGTTTTTGCCCTCGCATACCGAATGACCGACTCGCGATGGAGATGCAGGCGGCGTGAAATCTCGCGATGGGAAAGTCCTTGTTTCACCAAACTTTGGACTGCCTCATACCGCTCAAGAGGAGCCACTCTTGATTGCTGTTTCCGTCGCTCACGGTCTGGACGTTGATGTCGCAGCAAAGGAGATGCAGAAGCGCTCAGCTTCGTCACCACGTGAATGGCTTTTAACGCCTGACGGTGCTTTCCAAGAACTTTCTCGACGACCTCCGTGAGATTGCGCAAAACATGAAAGCGATCAGCCACTTGCACCGCTTCAGGAGCACCTTGCTAGGCTCCATGGGCAAACTCACCAACACGATCACGGCTGATGAGTTGCACTCCTGGATGACTTTTGAGCCACGTTTCCAGGGTAGTGGCTTGACGATCTGGAAGCGGATCTACAGGTATTCCATCCTCTCAATGAAGCAGAATGGTGCCATATGTTTTCCCACGGCGGAATGCAAAATCATCCACACCGAGCATTTTCGGGGTCTGCACGAAAGGTGGAGGCATTTTGCGCAGGATTCTCAGAATAGTCATGCGGGAACTTTCCAAGCCAAGATGCGTGCTAAGAGCTGCAGCGGCTTTTCCTCCCAACGCAAAACCAAGTTCGGCAAGGGTCTGGGTACTTCGGGTGGTGCGCCGGGCATACACGCGGGTCAAATCGGGAAGTCGCTCAGCGAAAATCTTGCGAACACACGTTCCATTCTCACAAAAGAAGCGGCGAACCAGCACGAGAAGCCGCAGAGCTTTTCCTGCACAAGGCAGATCCTGAAGTGTGCGAGTGTAATGACTGTGAACACGATGGGAAACGTGCTGGCAGAGTGGACAAGCGGCTTCGGATGTTTCTACTACAAGGGACAGTATGAGCGTTTGTGGTGTAATTTCGATCTGTTCTGAGCGCATATGGGCAGGGAGACCGAGTAAAAGGGTTGGGCGAATCATGGGATGAGGAAGAACCTGTAAAACAATCTTGAACAATATTTCTCATCCAGTATATCACATTTGCATCATCGAAAGTGTGCATGAACCAGTCAAATGGGTTCACTCCACCCCTAGCCTCTCCGGCTTTCTGAAGAGGTTGGATGGGAGTCCTCTCTGTATGAAATTTCTGTTGATAAGAGTATCATACAGAAGCTCATCTCACCTTGCATTTTCTCGTACTCTGAAGTAGTTGCTAGAGGAAGGAGAGAAGCACCATCGCTGCATTTCACTCTCAATGTATGTTGCTTCTCTCCTTCCTCTAGCAGCTGAGTCATTGTATAAGAAAGTCTACTATAAGATGAGTTCGTGTATGATACTCTCATCAACAGAAATTCTGTATGAGCAAAGATCACTATTAAGCCTCTTCGAGTTTCTGAAGAGGCTTGATGGTGAGTCTACACGTACGCCGCTTTTATCACACTTTTTCCAGCTCGGAAGGAGTAAATAGTGTGAATGTTCGACAATTTTTGAGGTGACAAGGAGGAAAGCGGTGCGAATTAGAGGAATTGATCATGGAGATGCTTGGATAAATCATTCCCCATTTGGGATGTGGTCGGCGATGAAGACCATTTGACGCGTTCCGGATCACGAGAAGAAAGGTGTAGCACATAGTATCATTTGACCAATATGCGAAGAGTGTCTGTCCATTTTGCGCCATTCGTGTCCCTCCCTCTTGACTTTCACCCGACCTGAAGGTTGTATGCTTGTGGCAGGAGTTGTTGCCCTATCTACAAATAGGCAGAAAGAAATGAGATGAGATGTTAAAGATTTGCGATTTCGCTAAGCTTGCCGAGGTGTCGATGACCACCCTGCGCTACTACGACGAGATCGGACTCCTCAAGCCGATCCAGGTCGATCCTGAAACCGGCTATCGGTTCTACACGATGGATCAGTTGCCGTACCTGCATCGCATTCTCGCATTCAAAGAGCTTGGACTGGGACTCACACAGATCGTCGAGATTCTGAACGAAGGCATTTCTTCTCTCGCATTGCAAGGAATGTTGCGGCTCCGACAGGCACAACTCCAGCAGCATCTCCAGACGGAGCAGGAGCAACTCGTGCGCATCGAAGCACGCCTCCGCTCCCTTGAGCAAGACAAGTGTCTGCCGGTTTATGAAGTCGTGCTCAAAGCGGTCAAGCCGATTACAGGGGTCTCTGTGCATCTGACGACGACTGATGTGGCGTCTCAGGAGGACTGGAGTGACGCCATCAGCATGACGTTGAAGCGCTACAGGGTCAACCCCCTCAATTCTCTGCTCGTCCTTCACGCCGAGAGTGAGGACGAGCACACCACACGTTCCGTAGAGATCGTTGCACCGGTTGACGGGAGAGATACTCATGCCCTGATAGAACGCAGTGAGGGACGGCTGACATTGTGTGAGTTGCCAGCAGTTCCCCGCATGGCGAGTACCCTGCATCATGGACATCCCTCGCTGGCACTCTCGGCCTATCAAGCGCTGGGAATCTGGATGGAAAACAATGCTTACACCATCGTTGGACCACGGCGCAAGATTCGCCTGCGCCGGGGAGACCATCTTGACGACGCGCTCACCGAAATCCAGTTTCCGGTTGAGAAAGTGGTCTGAACGTGATGTGGCCTAAGACGTGAGCACCAGGAAGGAGAGAAGAGGAAAAGGTATATTCCGTCAGCGATTGAATGAGCGTAGACATGAGGAACCTATTTCCTCGTACAGAAACAGAGACGTGGAGGAGTGATGGCACAGAAACCACGTGTGCTTGAGAGGGAAGAAGACATGAACACCAATTACGAAGAGTTGGCTGAGCGAGCCAGGACGGTAAATCAGCGGATCAAGGATTTTCAAAGCGAACGGATGAAGCACTTCATCCTCATTTACTCTGATCCCACGTTTCGTGAGAAGCGTCTTACCTTCCAGCACGGAGGAATTCTATCATGAGCAATCTTCAACTTACCGTTGGGTGCTATGAGTATGACCGCACGCATGCGTTGTTCGATGGCACAGTGAAGTTCGACGGTATCGACGCCAGCTTTGAAAGTGCCTCCATCGTCTCGGAGATTTTCGAGCGCATGATTCGTGAACGGAAGTTTGACGTTGCGGAACTTGGGATGACGTACTATCTCCGCACGCTCGACTTCGACGATCCGCCGTTCATTGCTCTGCCAGTATTCCCAGTCCGCGCTTTTCGGCACTACTCAATCTACGTCAACATGGCAAGTGGCATACAAAAGCCAGAGGATCTCGTCGGCAAGACTGTCGGCGAATTTGCGGTGTATGGTCATGACGGGGGAATATGGCCAAAGGGCATCTTGTCGGACGAGTATGGAGTGACACCAGATCAATGCCGTTGGATCGTTGGCGGCCTTGATTGGCCTCTAAAACCGATCAATTTCATCCCTCATCTCCATCCTGCCAACGTCGATGTGACGTGGGTTCCAGAGGGCACGGATCTAGGAAGTATGCTGGAAATAGGAGAGATTGACGCACTGATTTCGGCTGGTGTGCCCAAGTGCGTACTCAACAACTCGCCAAAGGTCGCACGGCTGTTCCCCGACTACGAATTGGTCGAACGTGAGTACTACCAACGTACCGGCATCTTCCCAATCATGCATACCGTGGTCATGCGTAGAGACCTTCTTGCACAGCATCCTGATCTCGCAAGAACGATCTATCGCGGCTTCTGCGACGCCAATGACGTTGCAATGGAGAATTACAGGAAGGGCGTGATCTTTGACAATATGCTGCCCTGGATCAGTCCTCTCATCGATAAAGATCATCGTATGTTGGGTGACGACTGGTGGCCCTACGGCATCGAAGCCAGCCGCAAAGCGGTTGACACCTTCTTGCGCTATCACTTTGAACAAGGTCTCTCGAAGCGTCGGCTGACGTGTGAGGACATCTTCGTGCCGGAGTTACTCACAACATAACGCCGGGGTAATTTGGACGCCGTGGACCTCGCCCACACCTTTGAGGGCCCTCAAAGGTGTTGAGCGTCTCAGTGACAAGGGCGGGCGCGGCACATGTGCTGTAGGACGATCTTGACAAAGCCAAAGAACCGAGGAGAACATAGGGCGTTTTCATATCTATATTGGCCGTATCGTGAATGACTAGAAGCAAGATAAGAGGAGCACGAAATGCCAGAGAAAATGCGAATCGTAGGACTCGAGGAACACGTGGCTTTGCCAGTATTGCTCGATGCGTGGGCACGGGTGGGAGTACCGCAAGTCCCACAGCTCGGCTACGGCGATGAGCCGTTCGCGCAGCGGCTGCGAGACGTCGCCGATCGTCGGCTGGCCGATATGGACGATCAGGGCATAGATGTCCAGGAGCTGTCCCTAGCCTCACCAGGCGTGCAAAACCTCCCGGCGACAGATGCCGTGATTGTCGCACGCGAGGCGAACAACGCGCTCGCTGAGGTCGTCAACGGCAACCCAGAGCGATTCCAGGCACTCGCGGCCATCCCGACACCGATGCCCGAAGCCGCCGCCGCGGAATTGGAGCGCGCGGTTACGCAACTCGGCTTCCGCGGCGCGATGCTGTACGGGCGCACAGGAACAATGCTGGCCGACGCGCCGGAGTTCGACGACCTCTATGGCACCGCCGAGCAACTCCGGGTGCCGCTGCATTTCCACCCACAGCCCCCCGTGCAGCCGGTCCTGGAGGCGTACTACTCAGGGTTGGGCGGCGTCGGCATGGGGCTGGCCACCGCAGGGCTGGGCTGGTATTACGACTTGGGCGTACAGTATCTGCGGATGATCTTTTCCGGCGTGTTCGACCGCCACCCCGGGCTGCAAGTGATCGCCGGGCACTGGGGTGAAGTCGTCCTCTTCTACCTCGACCACACAGGGATCATGGCACATAATGCCAAGTTGGAGCGGCCCCTCGCCGACTACTTTCGCCAGAACTTTTGGGTGACGGGCAGCGGCACGGTGAGCGAGCGCTACCTGCGGTGGACAGCGGAAGTCGTCGGGACAGACTGCATGATGTATTCGACCGACTACCCGTACACCTTCGGGACGCGACCCGGTGGCTACCCCTTCCTCGACACGAGCGGTGGGGTCGGGCGGTCGTTCCTCGAGCAAGCACCGTTCTCCCAGGAGGAGAAGGCCGCTATCGGGTCCGGCAACTGGGAGCGGCTGACTGGGCACGTTGCGGCAAGTCGCGGATATCACTAGTCGGTTTGATGCGCGTAGAGCAAGCTTGATCTCTCCCTACGCTGCGTCATAGCTTCCTAGACGCATCTGTGCCATCAAAGGAGAGAAGAGGAAAAGATCAACAGATTCTCTTGGCACAACATAGTTCGCTGAGCGGAAGGTCAGTGATTGAACGAGTGTAGACATGAGGAACCTATTTCCTCGTATACAAACAGAGACAATTGGGCGTGATGTTACAGGAACCACGCGTGATTGATCGGAGAAGAAGAGATGATGACAAGAACAATACGTTGGTCACACAGAGTGAGAAGTGAATTCAAGAGCAACAGGAGGAGAGCATGATCATTGTTACTGGAGCCACTGGTCAGCTTGGGCGAGGGGTGGTGGAGCAACTCCTCGCACGCGTTCCCGCCGAGCAAGTCGGCGTGAGCGTCCGCGACCCGGAGAAGGCGCAAGGACTCAAGGAGCGGGGCGTCCGTGTCCGTCAGGGAGATTTCGATGATGCTACGAGCCTCGCCCACGCCTTCGAGGGGGTGTCGCAAATTCTTCTCGTGTCATCCAATAGTGGCGGCAAAGAAGCGGTTCGTCAGCATCGCACGGCAATTGACAGCGCCAAGCAGGCTGGTGCCCGCCGCATCGTCTATACCAGCCAGATGGCCGCGTCCCCGACATCGCTCTTCCCTCCTGCAGTCGATCATGCCGCCACCGAGACGGCACTGCGGGATTCGGGCGTCCCCTTTACGTCGCTACGCAATGGCTACTACGCGGCGTCGGTGGTCTATATGCTCGGCAACGCCCTCAAGACAGGCGAGTTGGCTGTCCCGGAGGACGGGCCAGTTGCTTGGACCGCCCACTCTGACCTCGCCGAAGTGGCGGCGATGACTTTGAGCGAGGAGGTCCTCGACGGTGTGACCCCAGTTCTAACCGCCTCGGAGGCAATCGACTTGGCAGGCGTTGCAGCCCTCGCCTCGGAGCTGGTACACCGCCCGATCCGCCGGATCGTCGTGCCGGACGCCGAGTTTCGGGCAGGTCTAGTCGCCCAGCACTTCCCAGAAGCGATTGCTGATATGCTTGTGGGCATGTACCGTGCGAGCCGACGAGGCGAATTCGCCAAGGTTGACCCAACACTTGCCCGTCTCATCAAACGTCCGCCGACGCCCTTGCGGGATGTCCTGAAGGCGACGATCTCACCGACTGAGTGATGCTGGGGTACTAGTAGAAGTGCGGAGGATGTACGGATAGAGCATGAAACGGTGTTTACTACGACTGTACATGTGATGACTCGATGACAGTGTCCTTCGCTCTCCCTCGACAGGGACGCAGTGACTGCCCGTGGCGAGTCGGTTATGTACATCCTTCGAGGCTGTTTCTCCAGATGTGAAGCAGTTTATCCAGAGACGCTTGTGACCTTTGCTTCCGTTTGAGGGCCAATCCTGCTCACGTGGGAGGGTATGTACCATCTCCCCTATAGAAATAAATTCCTTGTCTCTATGGAAAGCAATGAGACCTCTTAGAAAAGAAGAAGAGAGATATGAATACACATGAACACAAATCCTTTGTCTTTCCTGACACTATACGGTCCAGGTTATTCTTTGAAGTCGCCTCTGAAATGATGGGTTCGAGCGACTGGCCCTATCGCGAGCCGCGCGTGGAACTTCGCAGCCATGGTGACGAACCAGGTGTCTTCCATCTGTACGGTGCCAATCACCCAGAGAGTATTCAAGAGATGGCCGAAGGGAAGCTCGATATTGCCATCCTCAATCCATCGGCGTTGCTCACCCTGGCATACCGTGGCACTGGGCCTTTTGAAAAGCCCATACAGGTCGCTACTATTGCTGTTCTCCCGCACTACGACCAGCTTGGTTTTGCTGTCACAGAGAAGTCTGGTATCCGCTCACTGAATCAGATCCGAGAACAACGCCTTCCGTTGCGTCTCTCAGTGCGAGGCTCGGCGGATGTATCGACCAGCCTGCTTGTGAATGTCATCCTGAAGGCACATGGGTTCAGCTTCGAGGATATTGTGTCGTGGGGTGGACATATCTCCTACGACCAACCCTTGCCCAATGATGCATCACGGATTGGTCGAGTGAAGAGCGGCGAGTTGGACGCGATTTTCGAGGAAGGAATACTCATGTGGGGCAACCTCGTGAGCGAAGCGGGGATGCACTTCCTCCCCATTGACGACGAGCACCTCACTCAACTGGTAGCCCAGGGGTTCAGGCGTGCCACCATCAAGACAGCGTTGTATCCCACCCTGCCCACTGACGTACCAACGGTTGATTTTAGTGGCTGGCCCATCTTCACCCATCTCGGAGTGTCCGACGTGCTGATCAAAAATTTCTGTGAGGCCCTTGAAGCACGCAAGCAACGAATTCAATGGGACATTGGCCCTCTAAAGCAGCCACCATTGCCGCTTGAGCGAATGTGTCTGGACAGTGAAGAGACACCTCTCGACGTCCCGTTTCATCCAGCGGCTGAGCACTTCTGGCACGAGAGAGGATACCTCTAAGTGTAGGAGCCGTAGCTTTCAACGACGTAGATCGAAGGCTACGCCTGCTGGTAAAGTTTCATGGAGAGTTTCTAGAGAAGGAGAGACACGTTGAACACGAAAGAGGAACAAGGTGGTCGTCGTTTCCAGCAGCTTTGGATTGCAGGAGTCAAGACTCATTTTCCGGGAGCACCAGAAGGCTACAGTAAGTCCTGGGAAAAAACGGATGAATGGGAACAACAGAGCGCGGCGACTGTCTACCAGCAAGTGCGCCAATTTGTCCTGGTCGGGCAAACACTACGACTCAGCCGGAAGCAAAAAGGCCAATTTGTCTGCATGTGCTGGATTGCGCAAATCTTCAAGCACATCTCTCACCCGAAAGAGTCCTATATAACCGACTGGGATCAGTTACCAGCCTGGCATCAAGAGACATACGCAGATATCTTTGAAGGAATTGAAGCGGCTGTCCTCCAAGAAGCTGCATACGTATAAAAAGTTACAGGAAAGGAAAGAGCATTTTGCTGGATGCACGGTAGAGGATGCCTGTTTTTAGAACGGAAATACGCTAGCATGGTATCCTGGTCCATTACTAATACTGTTGCTTCATTCAAAACGTGGGGAGTGATACCCCAAATCGAGTCTTTCTCGGCCCTCGACAGAAAGGATGAACTTTCTCTTGCGGTTAAGAAAAGAGGAGCAATTCCTATTAAATGGAATGAAGCAACAGTATCCATTACTACTCGACCCCTTATTGTATTGAGATCGCGGCAGCGACCGATCAGCGTCAAATGCTCGGCGAATGATGGAGGTTAACTCATGAAGTTTGAGTATCAAAAAAGGGTTCTGTTCTAGGTCCACAGAGAATAATCCCCTATTCATAACCAAACCGAATGAGTGAATGTACAGAATCACTGTGAGGAACAGGCATGTGGAAGCAATATAGCCTGTATGATACGGAGTGAGGCCAAGTCTTCGTCTGAGACGTCAATTCCAATCGGATAGCAATTGATATCTTTGATGGCTATGACAATTCATCCTTGCTCGGTGGTCGTATGAGAAATCAGGTCAATCACGGTCTCAAAAGATGTGAACGGTTTGCCCCGCCAATTGATGGAAATGTAGGAAAAGAGTCAGTGCTCAATCTTATTCCATTTGCTGGTAGTCGGGGCAGATGGCAGACGGTAATACTAAGGAATGATCGTACGCGACTTTCCCCTGATTCTGGAGGAAGGGTGTTGCTATGATTGACTCCAATAAATTGCATCATCCTGTTCTTTGAGATCAAGGCTCGTACGTGGCCTAGTAGTATCTTCCTAACGAAAAAGGACGACCTACCATTTGACATATGACGACTCCTGACAACAACGAGGAGAGATTGTGGCACCGCGAGTGCCTTTTGAAATGGTCAACCGATAAGAGCGGGAAACAGACATTTCTCGCTGTTATGTGCTCTACTAGAGCTAGCTGCTACGCTCGAATAGGAGTCCAGAGATCCCTGCTAAGGGCGAAAAATAACATCGGGAAATATTCTAAGCTCAGATATACATTTATGCAACGAATCACGACGGTCGAAATTGTCATTATTCCCATGGTCTTGCAAAGTCAGCAAAACTATGCCTCCTATTTTGAGTTGCAAAACTATGCTTCCCATAGCTTGTCAAGAAATGATGCATTTTATTCTCCTGAAAAAGTTATCTTCACCATCCTGTGCTCACTGAGAAACCCCGCTCTTTCTATGGCTTTCTTTGAAGCATGATTGTCAACAGTACAGGAACAGATAGGCTTCCAGCCCGCTTCGTAACAATGTTCTTTGAGGTGCAGAAGGACGGACGTTCCAAGACCTTTCCCACGATAGGACTCAGACACAATCATACCTACATCAGCATAGGGCGGTTGTCTTTGGCTGGGAATACATTCCCCTGTTGCTATCAACATGTGTTGAGAGAAGCTAACAAATAATTCCTCTCGATTGAGGCGTTCATGAAGAAATGGTTCAATCCATTCTCCTGGCCCTTCTGTATTTTCCTGATAAAAGCGCACAAGAGCAGTAAATTCATGCTTTTCCGCTTTTCTAAAAGAGTGTGTGAGGAGATCAACTGGTACCTGTATGCGTTTCTGATCTCGAAAAAGGTAACTCTGAGGTGTGATACTTTTCTGAAAATCCAGACATAAGGCAAAATACAACGGCTCTATCGTGCTGGTGATAGCAGAGTGAAGCTCGTAGGTCGAAACAATCCTCTGAAAGATCTCCTGAGCCTGGGCCTGATACTCCTGTATTAAGGAAAAACGTAGTAAATAATTGCTAGAATCAAGGCAGAAATGTCCTACGTGACGTTTCTGGTCCTGTATTTCCCAAAACGTTGCCTGAGAAATGATAACACTCTCCCACACCCCATCCATAGGTGCAAGAAGAGTATGTAGATAGCCAGATCGTAGCTGTTGTATGATCTCGAAACGATCCAGTCGAGTAAATCTCATCATGAAAACACGAAAAGCCTTTTTGTTATAAGCATACTCTCTCTGAAGTTTTTCTGCAAAACTATGCTTCCTCATCAACACAACGAACCACGCAAAAATCCAAGAGTGTCGAGAGCAATCTCTGTCCTCAAGCACAAGTGGCTCTAACTCTCTACAAAACTCTGGTCTCACGAATTTGCGAGACCATGGGAATAATGACACGGTGGGACGTTGCGGCACTGCAAAGCGTCTACAGTTTCACTCACACGCGAGTGGACAGACCGTTCCCCTTATTGTACTCCTTAAGAGGCGCGACCGTACATCTTTGAGGATAGGGAGGCGTCTCAGGAAACGTTCGTTAAATAAGACATAGCAAGCTAAAAAACCATAGTTTCATAGACTACTACTAAGTGGCATTAATGGTGGTCTGCTTCATTTTTATACGTCTCAGAAAACAGTTGTTTGCTAAGACATTTTAATGAGACAAATTTTTTAGGTACGAGACATCAGCTCTTGTTGTATAGCTGAACATGTAAGATCATGAAACTCTGTTTCATCACTTTCATTTATGCTTATTCAAAAACAGACAATGAGCTGTATTTACGGTATATGGAGGCTTTCACTATCTTGATTTATCGAAATATTAAAGGATGATCTGAGATGCTGGTTGGATGGCCCATCAGGGCAATCGCATCTAATTGACAGCCTCTAAAACCTTCAAGAGATAGTCATTACTCCAACCAGCTTTCAGGCGTTTGGCTTTGATTCCAATCTTGGCGGTCTTCTCTTGGCGAAGCAGGTTGAGCGCAAGGTGACGAAGGATTGCCAAATTGTGATCGGCATGTCCTGTGCGAACGCGAGACTCATCTTCCCCAAACGCGAGGTCAAGGACCCAATGGACACTGTTTTCAATGCCCCCATGACTGCGAATGGACGAGGCAAAGCGGCGAACATCCCTTGCAAAGCTGAGCAAGTAATACCGTGTTTGAGTCGTCACCTCCTCGCCAATCCGTCGTTGCGACACCATCATGCCAATTGCTCGCAAGCCTTTCCATTTTCCTTCTGCATCCAGGTAGCCAAGATACGTCTGGCCATCAATGATCCAATGTTTCCGAATTTCTACACGCCCATGAGCTTTTTCAATGGTCTCGGAGAATTGATACTCCACGTCCCGAAATGCCTCTTTCTGAGCGAGTGCAAAGGTATCTTTGACATTTTCATACAAGGTTCCTTGATTTTCTTTGAGAGCTAACGCGTAATCGCCATGTTGCTCGATGATCTGAGCGGCGACAGTCCTCTGAGTTCCCATCGCATCAATGATGACGATGCATCCTTCTAACACCAACAGGCGCAGGAGTTCAGGAATGGCGGTAATCTCGTTGGATTTCTCATCTACCGCTACCTGAGCCAGGACGAGTTGAGCCTCTGACGCCCACGCACTCACCATATGTAAGGCTTTTTTGCCGTTTGCTTTATCATGGGAACGCCTCAACGTCTTTCCATCACCAGCAATCACTCCGCTAATCTTTTCATTCACACTTTGTATCTAGGTCAAGAAACAGGCTTCAAACTGCTTGGGATCGAGTCGTGCAAACACACGCCCAAAAGTATCATGAGAAGGAATACCATTGGGCAAAGCTAAAAAGGTTTTCAACTATGCTTCTTTGGTGGTGCCCAATGACTCAATATCCACCCATCCCTCCGCTCCGCAGAGCACTCCTAAAATGGCAATGCTAATGATATCTATCAATTGATGGTGTTTCGTTCTTTCCACTCTTGGGTCTTCTATCGCTTCAAAAATGCTTTGGAGGGTGTTCTTCTCTTCCTCTTCCATCTTCTTTCCTCGGTTTCATGGGGGTTGGGTCTTATTGTATCACCTCCTCCAAATTTAGATGCGATTGCCCTGCTTCTCCAAAGAAAGAGTTTTCCTTGCGAGAGGTGTATGTGATATTATGTGAGAGCAGGGCGTCTCGCGAGAAATACTAAGCGTGAAAGAGGGAATTTTTACTCGACTCTCTTTTGATGCACACATCTATGCGTTCCTAAAGAGGAGCCTCTCGTGAGCAGTGTTCCCAAGGCAGGTATTTGGCTTTGGGAAGAGTGGAGGCGTCGAATAGACAGAGATCGCGTTTGAGCGTTTGAAGCTACACGAACCAATCATCCTTTTTCGGATGAGATTTTGTCGAATAAACAGAGATCGCGTTTGAGCGTTTACAACTGCCCTCATATACTTGCTGTAGCAAATCATTTACATGATCGAGCAGGAGAAGATTACAACCAAGCTTTTGAAGGTGATTTGTTCTAAGCAGTAGGCTTACTATCTTCTAAGAAAAAGCTCTTTCACCACATATAAGTGAAAGAGCACATTATATCCCTTGAAAAGGGGACATTGTGTAAAACTCTCACCGCTGTTGTTCTGTTCCTAACGTCTTTTAGAGATGAGCATCGCTACACATATAATACAACAGGAGCGATTGCATTGAAAATTATACAAAGCTGTCAGAAGATTGAATGAAAATGCTTAATAGAGTTGCCCCTACTTCCTAAATGTACTTATAAGTGAGATACAATTGTGAGGGAAAGGTATGAGGTGACAAGGAGAACTGTTGCTCTAAAAGAGCACCACAAATGCTCCACGGCAAAGTCGTTAGTGTTCTATTGCAAAGTCGCTCTCGCTCCACTGCAAAGACACATCTGCTCCACGGCAAAGTCGAATGTGTCACCACAAATGCTCTACTGCAAAGTCACAAGTTACACTTGCTGCATAGTCTTTACGAGTCATGTTATAATTTTAGGTGACATGTAGAAGATAGAGAGCATAGCCATCTTTCTCATTAGAGCAATGCGAGCGCATAGCAAGTTTTCCCACCTTTTGTGCTTTGAATCAGCAGGATGAGAACGTTTCAATAAGAGGTAGAAGTTATCAAGAGCATCATGAAAGTAAAACACATAATCAGATGGGGGGTTTCATGGTGAAGCAACCGGAAGACGTGTATCCACGCCAATCGAGTAGTGGTGATGATATGAGTTCGCTTGTGGGTAAGTCTTTAGGGCAATTCCGCATTGTAGAGCGTATTGGCGCAGGTGGAATGGCAACGGTCTTCAAAGCATATCAGCCAACACTAGATCGCCATGTGGCAATCAAGGTGTTACCTCCACATCATGCTCGCGATCAGGTGTTTGTCAAACGCTTCGTACAAGAGGCGCGTTCGGTTGCCAAACTGACGCATCCCAATATTGTACAAATCCATGATTTTAGTTCGGGGGAAGAAGGAGACCTAGCTTATATTGTCATGGAGTATGTAGAAGGGGGAACGCTGAAAGAACGCATTAAACGCGCCCTTCCCGTTCCCGAAGCGGCAGGCTATATCATCCAGGCAGCCGAAGGGCTTGATTGCGCTCATCGTAATGGCATAGTTCACCGTGATGTAAAACCTGCTAATATGTTGTTACGTAAAGATGGGCATTTGCTCCTCTCTGACTTTGGCATTGCGAAAATTCTTGAGGGCACCACAAATCTTACTCGTGTGGGTACAGGCATAGGCACTCCACAATACATGTCTCCTGAACAAGGAACAGGGCAAGGTGTTGATCGAAGAAGCGATATTTACTCACTTGGTATCGTGTTTTTTCACTGTTTGACTGGTCGTGTTCCATTCGTTGCGGATAGTCCATTGTCGATCACGCTCAAACATATTCATGATCCACTTCCCACCGACCGTCTGCTTGCCGAGGGTGTACCTGGTCCTATCGTACAGGTCGTGGTACAGATGACTGCGAAAGATGCACATGAGCGTTACCAGTCCGCTGAAGCCGTAGTCAACGCATTGACTCAAGCGTTGGACATTTCACATCTATCAATGCCGCGAATGCGCTTTGGATTAGCCCCCTCTGGACCTTTTGCCGAACCTAAAAGTATTCCATCTGGCCCGTTATCAAATAACAACGGACGCGCAAGCAAACCAAGTAATCCCGGTCTTGGCAATGCACAGGCAAGAGTACAATTAGTCTGCTTCCGTTGTGGTGCATTGAGCGATAGTTCACAAGTTTATTGTGTTGCTTGCGGCTATGAACTCTCTGATAAACTAGCAAGTGCAGACCGTTTTCGAGACGCGAATGGACGACCACAACTTGCTCGTTTAACCATACAGACCACAGGTGGACGCTCCTATCGCTTTCATCAGGTGGTCACGACCATTGGTCGCACGAATGGGAATGATTTAATTATCGTTGGGCCAACGGTATCGCGCAAACAACATGCGCGTCTCTGGTTTGATGCTGGACGTTGGCTTCTGGAAGATTTACAAAGTGCCAATGGGACGCTGGTCAACGGTATGCGTATTGTACAACCCACGCTTTTAAATGATGGTGATGTCATCAACTTTGGTGACGAAGTAGTTCTTTTTAATGTGACCTATGGTACTTAAAAGGTACTCAAACCGTATATTCTATATTAGCGAATATTCGCTACTTGATTAGATGAGGAAGGATGTTTTCATGAGTTCTATTAATCCTGTCGTTGCAGCGGCACAACAGATGCTGCTGGGCGGTGCAGTTAAACAAAATCATGCGCTTGAACATGCTACAATTGTCATGCTTGAAAAGAAACTAGATGGTGTGCGCCTCTCTGGTGTGTCCTCTGCCGTTGGTTTCTTTATCTTTGGCGAAGTTCCAACAGAAGAGATCATGCCCGTTGCGCTAGAGGCACTTGATATACTACGCACGACCAATCCTGAACTAGCGATTAACCCACGCTGTGGCACTAATCTCGCTGTCGCAGGTGTGCTAACAGGCTTGTCCGCGATGGCAGTCGCACGATTGCGCCGCCCATACGGGAGCGCGAACAATGTCATCACAGCATCCACAGCCGCACTTGTGCTCGCTCGCCCATTGGGTCTAACCGTGCAACGATACATCACAACTCAGACGCCTAATGCATCGATGCGCGTTGTTAAGGTATCACAAATGACCTTATTCGGGTCTCCTGCACACTTTGTCCATACCGACAATCCAGGGGCCGCAGGACTTTTCTCATAACTAAAGGATAAAAATATGCAATCTGACCGCAACCGCTTTCTCGTCGAAACATCGTGGCTCTCTGAGCATTTAAACGATCCACACTTGCGTGTTGTTGATATGCGCGGGTATGTACGAAATGTGGTCAAGGACGGTGTATCGGATGCCCTCTATGTAGGCGCACGAGACGAATATATACAAGGACATATCCCCGGCGCGCTGTATATTGACTGGAGCAGCGATATTGTAGACCCGAATGATGCAGTTGAGGCTCAGGTTGCACCTGCTGATCGTTTTGCTGATGTTATGGGACATCTAGGCATCGGCGATCAACATCTTGTCGTTGTCTATGATGCCCATCCAACCTCACAATTTGCCACACGCCTCTGGTGGGCACTGAACTACTACGGACATAAAGAGGTTGTTGTGCTTAATGGAGGTCTTTCCAAATGGCAAAAGGAACAACTTCCCCTGGATACTATTGTTCCCTCATATGAGCCTGTGACCTTTACGCCAGAAGTGCAGCCACAGTTGCGCGCAACTGCAGAAGATATGCTTGCATATCTTGAGCAACAAGACGTAACACTGGTTGATGCGCGAGATCAGGGACAGTATACAGGAGCAGTTGTACGAGGTCATAGCCGAGCGGGACATATTCCTGGCGCACTTAGTTTCCCCCGTGAAGAGGTCATTGACTCTACAACAGGAACATTTCGTAGCAACGAAGAATTGCTGCAGATGTTTAATGAGGCAGGAGTCTCGCCACAAAAACATATTGTGGCATATTGTAACGGCGGTGTTGCTGCAACAACCGTTCTTTTCACACTAGCGATGTTAGGCTATCCCCACTTGACAAACTATGACGGCTCCTGGAATGAATGGGGCAAACGTCACGATTTGCCAGTAGAAATTTAAGAATTTATGATGCATGACCACGATCAATCTGGCTCTGAACAGGAGCAAGAGGAATTGCTTGATCTGAATACGGTCATGCATTCTTTTGGTGTAAACGAGTGGAAAAACCTCGGACCTGCGGATGAAACACAAACACAAACACTTCATCTACTTATTGAGATTGAGGGGCAACGTTATATTCTACGTGAGCGACCAGAGGGTTTAATAGAGGAGGACTTGAGCCATCGCTACGACTTTCAACGTTATCTTCAGCAAGCGGGAATACCCATTCCACCACTGTTGCAGACGCCACAAGGTGATGCCGTTGTTATTGTGGGTGAAGATGCGTTCGAGGTACAACAGTGGACAAGTGGGGAGTTATTTAGTACTGCTGATCCACGTTCTCTCGATTGGGTAGCCTTTGCAGGTACAATGCTCGGTCGTATCCATCTTGCCTCGTCACGTTATACAGGTCCTGTGCATCATTGGCCTTCTGAGGTACAGATGGGTAGCCTTGTGCAAAGCTGGCTCAATCTGGCTCGCACGAGAGCCGATGCAAGCGAGATACAGGCTATTGCTGCTGCGCTCTCGCATTGGGCGGATCAATGGGAAGTTGTTCTTCCCTCGGCTATGATGTCCATTGGTACAGGAAAAGGGCTACCTGAGTTTCACATTCATGGTGATTATCACGCGCTTAACCTACGCTTTGGCTCATTCGGCGTCACATCGGTAGTGGGATTAGAGGCGTCACGCTGGGAAAAGCGCATTTTTGAGGTTGCCACCGGCCTTTTCTCGTTCAGCGCACTATCTTGGATGGCAGGTAGCGGCGAGACACGTCCGCTTGTGAAACGTGGGTTCGAGCCAGAACGTGCTCGTCGCTTTTTACAAGCTTATGCAGAGGTGTATCCTCCTGTTCCTGGTGAGGCTGAACTGCTCGCAGATGCACTTATGCTTATCGCTCCTATCGCCACCATAAATGGACCTCTTGAGTCACTTTTTTATGCTCAGGAAGAACCGGACTCATTCCTTATAGACGATGTAATGGATCGTCTCACATGGGCATCTTCACTTCCTGCATGGCTTAACCGTGTACGACACTCACTATCAGAGATGTGGCTTGAAAAGTGACAAAATTACGCAATTATGTTTCGTTCGTTATAATAGCCATATATATGTAATGAGATGTCTATTCGTATTCTTAAATAAGAGGTGCCATTTTATGCAAAATCCTCCACCGAACATGGGATCTAACGATGAGCAGAGGCGGAAAAGCCAGAAAAGACGACAAAGAATCACATTAACAGTTACATCAGTACTTCTGACAATATCTGTTGTGCTTATCAGTATAGGTGTGCTAATGATTAGGGCGAGTCTTGTGAACAATACTTTAACCTCATCTACACCGATTCCAAAGCCAACGGCAACAACAGCACCAATTCCCACTCCGACTCCAGCTTTTGACCCCAGCGTTAATGCGGTTCTCCCTGCACATCGTGTCATTGCATTTTATGCGGTACCTGGTGCCGAACCTACTGGCCCCGCTTATGAACTCAGTGATGCAATGCTCAATCAGTTGACTCAACAAGGAGCAGTCTATCAAAAACTTGATCCTGCACACCCTGTACAACTTGGTATTGATCTCGTTGTTAGCGTTCCAGATGGCTTTCCAGGTCCAACTGGATACTATAGTCATCATGTTGATGCAGATACTATTCAATCATACGTTGATTATTGTCAAACTCATGGCCTTCTCTTATTTTTAGACCTTAATTTTGGGCAAGCCCCCGTTATGCCAGAAGTCAACTTTTTCCTGCCCTATTTAGAGAAATATACGTTTGTGCATATGGCGGTAGACCCCGAATGGATGTTTCCTCGTCGAGATGGTATTCCCGGGTATAATTTAAGTAATGTACATGCCTCAGATTTAAACCCTATTATTGAGGCCATTGCTGCTCTACCAATGAAATACCATGTGCCGCGTAAAATCCTGATCATTCATGAGTATCGCCCAAGCGGTGACTATACAGCGAATCCGTTTGATGCTGGACAAGCTGAGATTGCCGATAAGCGCAACCTTCAAACCGATACGAGAGTGGATGTTGTCATTCACGTTGACAGCGTTGGGGGCTACGTCGGTGATATAGCAGACAAAACACAACAATACACACAATGGGTTAAAGAAGATATGGTTAGATATGGTAACTTCCAGTATGGTGGTTTTAAGTTGTTCTACCACATAGAAGCAAAAACTCGGCTTATGACGCCTCAAGAAGTGCTCACGCTGAGTCCGGCACCAATGGTCGTAACCTATGGCAACTAATTGGCCGCCACGATCAGTACATACACAAAGAACAGCTCAAATACCTGAAAATGTTATACCATCATCAATGTTAAACAGAGTATCTCATACTGTAGATACTCTGCCTTTATAAAAGTGTCTATGCTGGATTGGAGGAGGTTTTTTTATGTCTTCTATGTATCCCCCATACAATGCTGTTCCTCAGTGCCAACGTTGCCACGTACCACTTACTGTCAACGAACCCCGTTGCGCTAACTGCGGCTATTATAATACTGTACTTCCAGAAAGGGGTCCATCACAGCAAAATCAACAGCCTCCTGCCTGGAATCAAACACCAAGCCAACCGCTCCAACGGGAGCCACAAGCGAACCAGTCGCAGCAACAGTCAGATGGAGGATTACTGAAAAGATATTCTGTACCAACAGAGCAACGTAATAAATACGTTCCTCCCTCTACTCAAGTAGCTCCTCCACAAGGGATGCCTACTCAGCTTCCTTTTGCCAACAATATGCCTCCTCAAGCTCGACAACAATCAGAGATGATGCCCTATCCCGTTGCTCAACCTCTACAGCCGAGAGAAAACAACAGTGGCTACGCTCGTCAGTCAGGTCAACTTCTTCACAATGGAAACTACTCCCAGTCTGCTCCTCAATCGGCGTCACCTTCTCCGTTTGCCACAGGTCCTACTGCACCACCTACAAATTTTGGTATGTCTTCCAACCAAATGCCTCCTACCTACACACAAGCACCACGTTTCTCGTATGAAGAACCTAGAAAACGTAAAACTGCTATAGGAAAGATTATCGGTGTCCTGATCCTTCTTCTTGTTATTATAGGTGGCAGTTTTCTTGCTTATACATTCTTATTTACGCACAAAAGTAGCCAGCAAGCGGCACGTGCTACTCCCTTGCATACTCCCGTCGTTACCACTTCTGCGCCACAAGGGACACCCCTCTTTCAAGATAATTTCACCAATAACACAAACGGATGGAGTATTCAAAGTTATCCGGGCGAGTTCTCGGTAGCATTAGGCAACGGGGTACTAAAGCTGGAAAATGATAACAATAAGTTACTATGGGAACTTGTCCCTGGCGGTAAAAGTTATGGAGACTTTCAACTTTCTGTTGATGCAGTACTCTCCAAAGGGTCTCAGGATAATGGCTACGGTGTCTATATTCGAGGCGCATTAAGCCAAAATATGTCGATTACATCCTTCTATCGCTTTGAACTCTATGGCGATGGCTCCTTCGCGGTTTTTAAAGGCACTACGGATGCAAAGGGCACCTTGACTACTCCTCGCCTCGTTGATTACACAAATAACACATCTATTCAAAAGCAAGGAAGTCTAAACCACATCACGATTAACGCGAAAGGTTCTAGCCTCCAATTCATCGTCAATGGTCAAACATTAAGTACTGTTACAGATACGACCTACAGCAGCGGAAGTGCGGCCCTGTTTGTCTCAAACTTGCAAAAAGCTCCTTCAGGTGCAGAGGCCACATTTTCCCATCTTGCAATCTATTCAGCACAAAAATAGAAAATAGGGACAGACCCCAGAATGGGCTACAAAATGAATCTTGAACAACAGATTGAAAAGACATATCCAATCAACACATGCTAGCCCAGCATTGCTTCAGGGTGTGCGAGTAGCCACGAGCTTAAACGAACGAAAGGCACTCTGCCTCGAAGGTTTCCCACAGGGTCATTGCTGAATCCGTCGAGTGCAGCAGCATAGAGTGGAACAGCCACTGTATAGGGGACCAGAGCCTTTCTCTCCATCGGCGTGAGGTGGAAGTTCGCAGCAAACTCATATTCCTCGACAAGTTGAGGAATGCTTTGCCATGCGAAGCTCTCTGGTACTTGATGTGCATTGAGTGCAAGAAGCATAAATGCTAGAGAGTAGGCGAGATCGTGAACGCGTGGTCTTTTGGCTAGAAAACCGAAATCCAGATATACCGATCCTCCTTCTGCTGTCTGGCACACATTGCTCAGTCGAACATCGCCATGTACAAGTTGTTGTGGCAACTGGTTTGCAGGTATCCACAAGATGCGTAAGCGTCTGATAAGGTCTTGAACAAGCTGAACAATATCTGACGCCTCAGCATCATCTTGGACTGCTAATCTTGTAATTGACAGCCATCGCTGCAGAGAGCTAGGAGGCCCATATGTAGCAATAAGGGGTCGTGGAACGACCACATCAAGTGATGCGAGTGCTTTATGCAGTGTTCCCAACGCTCTAAACATCCAGAGGTAAGAGTTAAGGCTTGGCTTGAGCCGGGTCTGTGAGATATAGTCCTCCAGTTCTGCCCATCGCGTCCCACATCGAAACACCTTCAAGTGGTTCCAATACAGTGGCCTAGGAACGACCAGACCAAGGTCGGCAAGACGGCATCGTACCTGCTGAATGGAGAGAAGCCGTTGCCGCGATACAAATGGCTGATGGACGCGGAGTACAAAACTTTTTGCGTCTAAGCTCACATTAAGGCTCATAACGCCGCCAAGATCAATGCAATGCGAGCCTGGAGCGATCTCATTGATTAACTTCTGTACATCTGGATTATGCAGAGATGGACGATCAGGATCAGCAGGGTTATCCTTCCACCACTCAAGCAATCGTGAATGCAGATTTGGCTCCACTAATCGGCTCCCCGTTTTCAGTCAATTCAGTACCACGACTTGCTCTCAAATAAAGAATGCTTCGTTATCAAGCAGTGATGATACTTGCATAGACACTTGGGTCAACATTGCCACCACTTACAATGCAGCATACTCGCTTATTAGCGAAACGTGCAGGGTCTGCGAAGAGTGCGCCGATGGAGAGCGCGCCTGTTGGTTCCACTTTAAGGTTGACATAGCGGAAGCAGTGTTGTGTCGCCTTGAGCGTCAGTTCGTCGGGTACCTCAATGATATCAGCAACGCCATGCTGTAGTATTTCCCAGTTTAGATTGCCCAGACTAACTGTACGCGCTCCATCGGCTATTGTCGCTGGCTCCTGTTCGTTACGAACTAACTGACCACTACGAAATGAGCGAGCGGCATCATTTCCTAGCAGTGGCTCTGCCCCAATGACCTCTGTTGTTTTGTTTAGATACTCGCGCGCGATAACGATACCCGATGAGAGGCCACCTCCGCCGACAGGAACAATAATGACATCAAAATCAGTAGCATCGAAAATCTCTTTTCCTAGCGTAGAGTTCCCCACAACGACACGATAATCATCATATGCATTTGCCTGGAAAGCGTCCGGTTGCTCTTGGAGCAGTTGCGCCACACGCTCCGCACGTCCTATTTGCAGAACATCAATAAGATCAACCTTCCCACCATAGGATTGAACTGCCGCGACCTTTACCTGCGCCGAGGTGGAAGGCATAACTACTGTACACGTTTTTCCGAGCAAGGTACTTGCATATGCTATTGCCTGCCCAAAATTGCCCGATGAAGCTGTAACAACACGATCTTGTGGAATTGACGAAAGAAGATTATATGAGGCACGAAATTTGAAACTGCCTGTATACTGAAACGTCTCGCTAGCGATAGTCACATCACAATGAAACCGCGTCGAAAGTGATGGACATGGACAAGGTATGAACGTTGTAGGGCGTATATGTAATGGCAATTTCTGCCATACGTCTGTAACATATGCTTCGGTTAATGCTGGTGCTGTGGTATAGTTTTTCATAGAGCAAGTGACTCCTCAAGTAATCTCTAAGTGCATTGTATCATGTCCTACGGTGGCCTCTAAGATGATGCAACACTCTTAAGGGAGTACTTGTATTTTACCAATAAGATGAAAACTGTACGATAAAAAGAAAAGAGGAAACAATGTCCGATATATTGGAGTACACATCAAAGATACGTCTACGCCTAAGCGCAAGCGATGCTCATTATGGTGGAAACTTGGTCAATGGTGCCCACATGCTTGCTCTATTTGGCGATATAGCAACAGAGCTTGCTATTCTCTGCGATGGTGACGAAGGACTCCTTGTTGGCTATGAAAATGTTGAATTTCTCGCACCACTTTACGCAGGTGATTTTGTCGAGGCAACGGGGCGCATCACACATGTTGGAAGTACCTCACGTCGTATCGAATTTGAAGCATACAAAGTGATCACCTCACGACAAGATATCAGCAACTCTGCCGCTGATGTGCTTGAGACACCGCGACTTGTTGGTCGTGCGGTAGGTACAACAGTAGTAAAAAGCGAGCAACAACGGAAGAACCACACCGCCATATGAAGAGCTGTAGCGTAAAATATACTGATATATAAAAAGATGTAGCTCTCTTCAAACATATGCGCTTGAAGAGAGCTACATCTTTGTCTTTCCTAGTAAAGTAAAGAGTGTACTTGCCAGATTAGTCTACGTCAACCGCAGCAGCAACAAATTGCAGTGGAGGCTGACCCTGGTAAAGACCAATAGCGAACACGCTGTATACACGGTCGGCTTTGAGGTCTACTGTTACGGGAACAGTAACACCAGCATTGATGGCTGTTACATCAAAGGTGTATTTGCCTGGAGCAACAGCAAGATAACCACTTGCATGAGTGTAGGTCAACTTAGAAATGACCTTTGTGCCACCAACTGAGACATCCACAGGACCAGCGTTTGGTGAAAGATGATAGACGCGAACGATAGCTTTTGTATTGATATCAGAATTGTTGTCAACGAATGCGGCAAGAGAAAAACCGGATGCCTTTGTGCCAAGCGCAGCCGCTGTGTAATATTTCCAGGCCTTCAAGGAAACCTTTACATCAATAACTGCATCTTTAAGAGGGGCACCATAAGGTGTAACCTGAATTTTGTGGCAACCAGCCGCGACTGTAACATAGTTAGTCACAGTACCAAACTTGAAGTCGCTGAGCAACTTTGCTCCATCAACATATACATCCACAGGTCCTGCACCTGGAGCAGCATGTACAACACGAACATAAGCGTTGCTGTTGTTGTGTGCTGATGCTGGACGCGATTGGGCTGCGAAGCCGACGATAAGAGCAAGTAGCCCTAGCATTACCAGAATGCCGCGTGTGAAGTTTTTCAAAGACTTCTTAGAGTTCATTGCCTGTTTTCTCCTCATCTCATAGTGAGAACATTTTGTTTACACGAGGAACTTCTGTCTCCCCCTTTTGTGTGTATCAGCTCCGTCCTTCCCCGTGGCGGAGGTTGCACAACAAGAGGTACAATAATAAAGGAGCGTTTTGAACGTTCCACCATAAAGACGAGAGTTTTTAGGCAATTTGGTAACGCTTTTTGACCAATTTTTCTACCAACTCAGAAATCTCGTTTAGCCAGTGAATGTCATTGAGGCTACCGATGTGTGGGCCAACAACTTTTGAGCGTTGCGCCACATCAGCTTTTCCCGTGCTTCAGCAGTAAAATAAGTGAGGGGTTCAAAGTCTTTAAGCCAGCGTTGCGGCGTGATGAAGGGGTAATCAGAACCAAACAAAAAGCGGTCCTGCATACGTGTCGCCGCCTCACGAAGCAGCGTTTCTGGGATGCGTTTCGGCGACCAGCCAGAAAGATCATTGAAGACATTTGTTTTATGTTGCATGGAGGCAATCATTTCTTCGTGCCAAGGCCAAGAAGGGTGCGCCCCAATAATCGTAAGGTTGGGAAAATCAGCCGCAAGCGCATCCAGGTAAATAGGGCGTGTGTGATCGAGCTTAATGCCCATACCTCCAGGAGTACCTGCCCCTAAACCATTCGTTCCGGTATGAAAAAGTGCCGGTATTTGTAGTTCCTGGATTTTCTCCATCAATGGGTAAAAGGTAGGGTCGTTAGGATAAAAAGACTGGACTCCAGGATGAAACTTTGCTCCTGCTAGCCCCAGGTCTTTGACGGCACGCTCAATCTCCTTAATCGCCACCTTTCCCTTATGTGGATCAACGCTGGCGAAACCAATAAACTGCTGAGGATATCGTTTGACAATTTCGGCAATATAATCATTGCCCAAGGGGGGTAGACCCGTAGCTGTTTCAGCATCCCAAGCAAGCAAAACACCAATCATATCAAGTTCTGCATAATCAGCAGCGATCTGCTCAATGTCCTTTAGCTTAACCTCTGTACGAAAAAATCGCTCAGCAGCTTTAGCATATGGGCCGAGTGTAACCTGCATAAACTCCGTCGTTGGTAGATGAACATGAAAATCAATAGCGCGTGGCATACTCTAGTTCCTCCAAATAAGTACTGCTTTGTACGTACAATGTTCTCCGTTATTATAGTCTTGCGTCGGTTTACCATGTCTACTTAAGAGAGCAAGAACACTTGTATGTAATACATCACATTCAAACTGTGCTATACGACATAGTGTTTCTCTTACAAAACTTGTACTCTTATGAACAAGAACAGTAAGTGAAAAACATTATTAGGAACAGGGAGGTTTGGTATGAGCACATCATTCTTGCAACAAGTACGTCTAGTTATCGTGTGTGTCTGTTGTCTTTTTATGTTGCTTCTTTTAAGTGCCTGCTCTAACGTAGTTGGTGGTACTGGTGTCAATAGTGGCACAGTCGTTGGCTCTATTCAATCGGTTAGTACAGCAAATCACAGCATAACAGTCAATGTAAATGGTCAAATTGTCACTATTAGTAACCTGACCGATCAACAGATAACGGCATTACAATCACAGGTCGGCAAGAGGTATTCCTTTTCAGTGCAAGAGACGCAGGGTAGTGCAAACAGCTATACAATGAGTGACAATACTGATCCAACCGAGACAGACAACGCCACGCCAGTTGTCAACATTACTTCTACTCCTGAGACCTCTGATGGTACTACTACAGCGAATGTAACGGGAAGTATCAGCTTTATTGGCAAGGTACAACAAACGAATGGAAGCATCATCGTCATTGCTATGCCCAATGGACAAACACTCTCAATGACTGTCGTTAATGGTCAGAGCGATCTTGCCCACGTGGGTGGTAGCCTTCCTGCCATCAATACAGTAGTTAAAGTCGAGGCAAATGCTATGACTGACGGCAGTTTCACACTTTCCAAGTTAGAAGCAACAGATGCGGGTGATCTGCAAGATGCAACTAAAATCAACACAGTCGATATGCACGGTACGACCACACAAGCAGTCGGTTCTGACAATATCGTCCACATGAAGGTCGGAAGTAAAATCTTTGCCTTCGTGCTGAATTCTACCAGCGAACTCAAGGATTTCGCAAACGCGCAAGCCATTACTAACAACCAGCCAGTTAAAGTGGAAGTGCTATTCAATGGCTCGAATGGCTCTATCCTTAAAATAGAAAACAACAACGACTAATAGCTAAACGGTATGCCTCGGTAGAGTGGCTAGAGGAGAGATATGCTCTTCTCTAGCCACTCTACTGTCTTTTTGAACGGTGTCTAAAAGCGCAAGACTCGCATTGGCAATTGCAGTATGGGCAGTTTCACGCGAAGTAGTAGGTTGCCCGTCCCCGTCCTGTGGGCCGTAATCTCCAAAGAAGGCATGTATTCCTCCTTGAATGGACACATACATTGTTGTTGTTGGAAGCAGGGGTTTTGCAGCCGCAATTTTCGCAGGTGTCGCTAGACCGTCATTAGTGCCAAAGATGGACACAATATGTAGCCGTGTCTGCTTGGAAAGGTCCTCATTGGGATATGAAGCATAGAGCAATAGACCTTTTATCGCTACGTTGTGTAATGCAAAACTGCATGCGGCAACACCACCAAGAGAATGTCCGCCAATAACCCACGCCTTGATGCCAGGGTGAGCAGTTATAACATCACTTGCAAGGTTCTCTCCCAATAGGGCGATATTGAACGGCATTTTGACAATGAATGCTTCATAACCATGCTCTGCAAACGTCCGCATATACCGAGCGTAGGCATCGGGATCAACACGCGCACCAGGGTAAAAGATGACACCTTCGATAGGTTGTTGCTGCTCTGGCATAAATGTGATGGTCTCGTTTGTCGTAGTAACAACTACACCATCACCAGTATGTAATGCATCCAAGGCTTGTGCTGATGCCAGGGAAGGCCGTAGCCACCATGCGGTACCAGCAAAAGCGATAATCAGCACACATACAATGCTCAGCAGAACCCATCGTAGAATACGCCGGCGAGGTTTCTTCGTCTTCACACCTTGCTTGCCTCAACCTTATCCAAGAATGCTAGTACGGTCTGCATATATAATTCGGGTTCTTCCGCATGCGCGAGATGCGAACTTTGCTCAAAGACAACCCATTCGGAGCCGGGGATACCCTTATGCATAATCTCGTTAATAACTGGCGTCGATTCGTCGTAACGACCCGATACAATGAGAGTTGGTACATGAATTTCCGCGAGACGAGCTGTACGGTCCCAATCCTTGATGGTTCCGATAACATGAAACTCGCTCGGACCATTCATAGTGTAATATACAGGTTGGCTCAGTCGATCAAAACCGCGTTGCACAAACTCTGGCATTGGTTTGATACGAATGACGTGACGATCATAAAAGACCATCATCGCCTCTTGATATTCAGGATCATCCGTTGTCCCTGCTGCCTCGTGCTTGAGCAACGCGGCATTCACCTCTGGTGGGAGGAGTTCACGAAGTCGATTAGCTTCTGCAATCCATAATGGAATACTCGCTGCCGTATTTGCAAGGATAAGACTTTCTAGCCCCTGAGGTTGTGTCAGGGCATATTCAATAGCGAGCATGCCACCCCAAGATTGTCCCAGAATATGGACGTGCTCTAAGCCTAGTTCTTTCCGTACAGTCGCAAGTTCTGTCACAAAACGTGGTATCTGCCAACGTGATGTGTCTTCGGGCAAGTCGGAGAAACCACAACCCAACTGATCATAGAAGATAACGCGTCGCTTCTCAGAGGCCATCTCTGCCATGTTCTCTAAATAATCATGTGGAACGCCTGGCCCACCATGCAGACAGAGCAGTGGAACAGACTCATGCTCCGCACCACCGCCAACACTACGATACCAGACCCGATAGCCATCTTCCACAGGCACAAAGCCCTCTTGAATATTCAGTTGTGTACTCATCTTGTAAACTCACTCTCATTAAGCAAAACGTTGAGTAGTTACTTTATGATACCGTACTGCATCTTCATAAGCAAGATACGTTGCACCGATTGATTGACCTGATCCATGCTTAATTGACCTTGCTGAATAGCGTCTTTAAGTGCCACGATAACGCCCGCAACTTGACTGGCTGTATAGGGACCTTCTACCATGTCGTTCCCAGCAATGATTGCCAGAACGGACGCCTGTGCAACCGTCCATTGTTGCTGAATACCGCCCATATATAAACCATCGGTAATCACAACTCCGTTGTATCCCAACTCTTTACGCAGGACTCCATTTATGGCTTTCGGCGAAAGCTCTGCTGGTAGATTAGGATCAATCGCAGTCGTCACAACATCCGTAGACATAATCATCGCGGGATGGTCTTGCTAAATCATTGTCTTATAGGGAACAAAATCTGTGCTTTCTAACTGTGCCATGCTCTCATTCACAACGGGCAAGCCAGTATGCGGGTCTACAGCTTTGGAAAGAGAGCCGAGACCTGGAAAGTGTTTGAGACATCCAATTGTCCCACTACTTTGTAAACCATTGAGAAAAGCCCCTGCATATGTCGAGACGGTTTTGGGATCATCACTAAATTGTCGATCTTGTAGCAAATTAGTGACAGGACCAACATCAACAACAGGAGCAAGATCAGCGTTAATACCCAGTGCCTGCATCCATTTCGCAGTCTGTACCCCTTGTTGCTGTACTTTATTGGTATCTCCTGTCGCTGCCATGTCTGCTGCGGAAGGTGTATCTCCATAGAAATCAGAGAGCTTGCTTACCTGGCCGCCTTCCTGGTCAATAGCTACAAGCAAAGGAATCTTTGCATCAGCATTCGCCTGTACAGGAAGTTGGCTTGCCGTATTAATAGTGTTATTGGGTGCATCAAAATTATGGTTGACAGGTTGATACAAAAAGCCCCCAACATGTTGCTGCGAAACCATGTAGGGGAGTTCTGTGTTCTGATAGTCTGAACCAAAAAACTCCACCATAAGGAGTTGGCCTAGCTTCTCGTCGAGGCTCATTCCCTGTATCATTTGATCTACCTTCGTCAAACGCATACGCAACGCGTCCTCGGTCTCAATACCATTGACATCAGACTTAGGATGTGCGGGTGAGGTGCTGGCAGTCGTACTTCCAGTTGCGGTGCTAGAAGATGAAGTCATTCCGGTCACATCAGCACAACTTGTAAAAAGAAACGCGATACAGCAAAGTAAAAGTAGAAAGCGACGAGAAAGAAACATCACAGAATGTGATGGAAATATTTGCATAAAAAAGGCTCCAATAGAGAATTCATGTTTTGAGTGTACAAGACGCGACGTGTACCATCTTCTATAAAAAAGAACGTTGGGTAAAGAGTAGAAGTAACGTACCCCTACTGTTGGGATGCTAAAAACAAAGTATTCAGCCTCATCTATTCTCATGTATAATACAAGCAGCCCTTAAATTTTTTCTGAGCTATGATGATCCAGTATTTGAGTCTTTTGGTATGTAGAGGACGTGGTATTGGATAGAAAGAGGAATCCATCATGAAGAAACGTGTCTTAGTTATTGACGATGAAGAAGATATTCAGGCAGTTATCCAGGCCCTTTTAGAAACCTCTGATTATGAGTTAGATAGCGCAGAAAACGGACAGATCGCGTTAGAGAAACTCCAAGGTGAGGTTAAGCCGGATATCGTTCTGCTCGACTTGATGATGCCTCAAATGAGCGGCTATACACTACTAAATGAGCTTCACAATCGAGGATTGCATTCCGCATTCTCCATTATCATTATGAGCGCGGATGTGTTTACCAAGCAGCAAATGGATAGGATGGGTGTCAAAGCCTTTATTAGCAAGCCATTTGATGTCAACGAGTTGCAGCAGATGATCGAGTCACTTTGACGTATACGGCATAGACGTAGTTAACACAGGAACTATTGCTCTTCTTTTAGCGTCTTCCTATGTAAATCGAGATAGTACAACGAAAAACTATCTCGGATATGCATGATGAGCAAATTTCTTATTGCTTGCTCACGTTATAAAGGAGCCGGTCTATGCCTCTCACAAAACACGCCTTTATGTCTGTCAAACGGTATCTGTTGCCAACTACACTACTTCTATTGACCGTCTTTATCGCCAGTTGTGGAGGTGGTGTCTCCTCCGCGTCTTCGGGAGGTAGTGGAGCCAGCACTTCAGCAGGTAGTGGAAATACCTCATCCAGTACAAATGCTGGTACTTCCCAAGGAACACAGAAGAATTCTGCACAAGACGTACCACAATACCTGATTAAGACACTTAATGTTAATATGAGTGTCAAAGACACAACCAAGGTCGCTGATGCTTTGCAAACCTGGATTACGACAACCGATCCCCGTTCGTCCTCGGCTGGTATCACCTATAATCAAGTGGGTAGCAATCTGTATAATGTCTCGCTCACATTTATGGTACAATCAACCCTCTATCCGCAAGTTGAGCGTTACCTGAGAGATTATGCAGCTCAAAATGGTGGTCAACTTCTGTCGCTCAATGAAACGGTGCAAGATGTAACTAATGATTATGTTGATACACAATCTCGCCTTACGAACCTGCGTGGTGAACAAACGCGTCTCCTCGACTTGCTCTCTCATGCTCAAGCACTTGGAGATATAATAACCATCCAGGACAAACTCACGGACATAGAGGGGCAAATTGAGACGATAGAGGCACGTCTCAAGCAACTGAGCGGGCAAGTATCGTTCTACACCGTTTCCATTACACTACAACCATTATCCACTGTAGTCACGTCTCCTACATCGGGTTGGAATATAGGACAAACATTTCGTGATGCATTTTCAGCATCATTGGGTGTTGCACAGGGTTTAGTTACATCTCTGGTCTGGCTCTTAGCATACCTTGTTTATATCGTTCCACTTGCCTTGCTTGTATGGTTTTTCTCTCGTTGGAGAAAGCGTTCGCTCATTACCACATCACCCAAGTCCGCTCTTCCAACAGCAACACCACCTACTGCAGGTGTGTAACCAGGCAGTCTATGAATTGTTTTGTAATATGTTATACTACCTTTTAACAAGGAAGCAGACTATCGTTTCATTTTGAAGGAGTTGGCTCATATGACATCATCGCAGGTTGACGCAATCATTATTGGAGCAGGACACAATGGTCTTGTAGCGGCAGGATACTTAGCCCGTGCAGGGAAAAAGGTTATCGTCTTAGAACAACGAGACCGTGTTGGAGGAGCCTGTACGCTAGAGGAGCCATTTCCTGGCTTTACGATGTCGCCTTGCGCCTATGTAGTGAGCCTACTCCGTCCTGAGATTATCCGAGACTTGGAACTTCACCGCTATGGCTTCGAGGCATATGTCAAAGACCCACAGATGTTTGTGCCATATCAAGATGGAAAACACCTCTTCTTGCGAGCAAGTACAGAGAAAACAATTGAGGGGATTCGTGAACTATCAGCGCACGATGCAGAGGCGTATCCTAAATTCCTGCGATTTTTTGACCGCGCCTCCGAAATTCTCAATCCTATTCTCTTAGAGGAGCCGCCCTCAGTAGCTGATCTCGCGGCCCGTTTTCGTGGCGAAGATGAGGAGATTTATCGCTATTTGATGTTCGGCAATTTGTACGACATGCTATCAGACTATTTCGAGTCAGATTATCTCCGTGCCGCCTTTGCTGGACAAGGCGTCATCGGCACGTTTATTGGACCAAAGACTTCCGGCTCGGTCTACGTAATGTGGCATCATATGTTTGGTGAGGTCAATGGTGAGCAGGGCATGTGGGGCTATGTTCGCGGTGGAATGGGACGTATCAGCTTTGCAATGGCAGCATCCGCCGAAGCACATGGTGCAGTTATTCGCACAGATACTCGTGTCGCAAAAATACTTGTCAACAATGGCAAGGCCGAGGGTGTGCGCTTGGAAAATGGGGAAGAGCTGCGAGCGACGACGGTGCTTTCTAACGCCGATCCGAAGCGAACGTTCCTCCAATTCTGTGCTGATGCCGACCTTGATAAGGGTTTTCTAAAACGTATAGCTCAGTTCAAAACCGATAGTGCAGTCATTAAGCTCAATGTTGCACTGAAAGAATTACCAAGTTTTAGTTGCCTACCAGGAACTACTCCAGGACTACAACATGCTGGCTCATGTGAAATTAGCCCAACGACAGACTGGGTACAGAATGCATATGAAGACGCGGCACATGGCGAGCTTTCACGCAAACCATATATCGAAGCCTACATGCAATCCTCAACCGACCCAACCATTGCTCCTGCTGGCAAACACACGATTTCCATGTTTTGCCAATATGCCCCTTATCATCTCAAAGGGCGCGAGTGGTCAGAGGATGTCAAACGCGAGATGGCGAATCGCATCATTACAACCATGACCGAATTTGCCCCGAATTTTGCTGATGCCATTATTGATTATCAAGTGCTCAGTCCGGTTGATATCGAGCAACGCTATGGCATGCCCAACGGCAACATCTTTCATGGGGAGATCACTCCTGATCAACTTTTCTCATTGCGACCAACGCCAGAATGTGCGCGTTACCGTACCCCTATCGAGGGGCTATACTTGTGCGGCTCAGGCACACATCCTGGTGGTGGAGTGATGGGCGCACCTGGACATAACGCTGCCAAGGCAGTACTTCATGATTGGGAAAAGTAGCAGCACCTCTAAGCAACGAGACGCTCTCCGTTCTATCATGTTCCGATGTCCTACCAATTCGATGTACTTATTTTTCAACGTTGCTCTCTCCACTATCCATTGCACGGAGAGAGCAATGACATATATACCTACTAATAAGTACTTCTCTTCATCTATTTATTGACAAGCATACTGTGTTGTGATACTTTTTAATATAGTCTCAACATTCATGATGGGATAAGCCTGAAAAGCTTTTTTTGCGAAGAGCGTTCTGCCCCTTTCTATTATGTTGCCCTTTTCCAAATCTTTCTCATATACGCAAAGAATCGGAGCATATATGTCTTTTAATGGTGCTACAGGGTTTTCTAACACTAGCAACTCGCCCTTTGCTGGTGGAAACGTTCCGGTATCCTCCCTTCCTCTAACAAATAGAAATACTTCTATACGTCCTGAAAAAGATTCTCGAGAACCTTCTTTTTTTCATGGAGAAGCACTTGCACGAGACATCGTAGCAGAGCGCTATGGTACAAGAATAGTACTTGTCTTCACCGCGCTATTTATTATCTTTCTTCTTGGTATGGGACTTGCTGGACAGGTTGCAGGTAAGAGCTTCTCACTGAAGAGTATCTCTGATATTTTGCAGTTTGTGGGTGAGGGAATAGGTTTTGTTTTTTGCCTTAGGATTGCGCTCCGTCTTCGTCGTGTTTCTATGCAGTTACGACGCACAATTATGCAACAAGGGACACAACAACGAACTCGCAACGAAATTGCGGTAGCACGGACAGAAGCTCAGATTGCACGACGTGCATATCTTGCCTGGACATTTCTTGCTATTGCTATTGCACTATACGCAAGTGGACAAGCTGTTTGGACGAGTTATGATGTTCGTATGAACTCAGCGGATGTACCATTTCCAGGTATTTATGATATAGGGTTTGTCGCATCCTATCCATTCTTCTTGATTGGCACGTTGCTGCTGTCTCGTCGTAGCAAGGCTACCGTAGGAGGTACACGACTCATTCTTGACGCACTAGCCGTGATTGGCGCATCACTTGCACTCTCGTGGTTCTTCGTGCTTAGTCCTGCGATTGCAGGGCTTTCACAATCACCAAGCCCAGGAGCAGCCTTTCTAACTGTTTATTTTCCAGCAGGTGATCTCTTCCTGGTTGCTGTTGGTGCGTTACTGATGTTTAGTCCACTTGCCAATCGTGAACAACAACCTGTCCTTCTACGCTTATGCCTGGGATTGTTCTTTTTAGCTATTACCGATAGCCTTCTTGGGTACTTTAGTCTTACACCATCAGGCTTTAACACAGGAACACTACAAGACATTCTCTGGCCTCTGAGCATGCTACTTGTCGGGCTTGCCGCAATTGAGTACCCTCGCAGCATTGCACGCGAACAGGAGCAAGCAGCACGTTCTAGCAATACGTTAGATGCATCCCTCTTCAGTGGTCGTGTCACTCAATTTAGTGCAACGCTTCAAACTATCTCTCCATTTATTTTGGCACTTACTACGAGTGCCGTTCTCCTCACTATCATCACACCACGTGGAGGGACGGTCCTTATTCAAGCGGATATAATTGCATTTGCCCTCGTCTTAGTTGTTGTTGTTCGTCAGGCTCTCACGTTACTCGAAAATAACCGTCTCACCATGCAAATGCGCGGCGAACTTGTTATTTCCAAACGTGAATTGTTCGTAACACGACGCGAGGCCGACGAAGCAACGCGTGACGCACAAGAAAAGCAAACATTAGAGGATGGTATAGCTGCACTCCAACGCATCCATGCACAAGTCGCTCGTGGGGACTTCGCTGTTCGCGCACGTATTGCTGCAGGACCACTTCTACCTATTGCGGTTAGTCTTAATCTGATGCTTGATCGCTTAAGTAACTTGACCCAGCGCGGTGCTGCATACGAGCAACTTCTGCACAATCTTCGGATATTACAAGAAGCTCTTAACAGACTCTCACAAGGGCAACCTCTTTGGCCTGAAGAACAACTTTCACCCCAAATTGCCACCGACCTGCGACCTATCTTTATACAGCTTTCCTATCTACAACGGACTCAACAAGGCCATATGCAGCGTCTCACAAACACAGTCACATCGATGAATCCTTTGCTACAGCGACTTCATGAGGCTCTTACTGAGGTTACAAATACAACATATTTCAAAGAACTTGAGGGCGCGACAGCCGAGCGTGTTGCGATTGAACGCGCAATACGAGTAGAAGGACAAATAGAGCAGATGCAACGAACACTACTTGGGCAAATTGCGACCAATGACACATACATTGACAAACGTTTCTCACCCACCCACCACACAAGCCAACCAGAGTTGCGACAACCTCATTTTCAAAATCAACAACAGCATATAGTGTCTGATCTGCGACAGCAGAAAGAGGCAGAGGGAAAGAACATTCCACGTTCACCACAACGATAGTAGGGACAATAAAGTTTATCTTATGAAAACACTAGCAACCTGAGATACTGAGAAAGGTCTACATGTGATCGAGAGGAGTAGAGGGGATGAGTTGCGAAGTGAGGGTACCGCATGGTGTCTTGGACAACCCTCACATGCCGTTGAACCTGGAAGCATTCTATGTGGAGTTTGCGGCATGCTGGTTGCAGGCGCACACCTTGGTGCCTATCAAGTTCAACAAATTTTGGGGCGCGGCAGAAGTGGAAGTGCTTATCTAGCAGTTCATCTACGCTTGAAGCATCCTGTTGTCATTAAACTCTTTCCTCCCGATGAGGCATCACTAGCACTCTGGGAGTCAGCACGTCGGGAATGTCTTCTCATGGCACAACTGCGTCATGACTCCATTCTTCCTGTTTTAAGTTGCTCTCCACAACAATTAGAAATGCAAGCTACAAATCATGAGATATGTTTGGTCACTGTTTGCTCATATATTCCCTACCCCTTGATCTCATTTCTAGCTCGCATTCAAAGCAAAGATGTACAAGAAGATGGAATCCATACCTGGAAAGCACAAGGAGCACGTCTACTACACATTATTCAGCAGGCGAGTTCCGCAATAGGCATCGCACACGCTCAGAATATTGCTCATGGAGCACTCGTCCCTGGTAACTTTCTACTTGATGATCAGGAACACCTCTGGATTGCTGACTTTGGGCTGGCACGACTACATCCACCAGCTACACCCTACCTGGCACCAGAACTCTATGCAGCATATAACGCATGTCTCCAGACACGCAATATGATGCCTTTTTGGGATGCCGTGACTCTTATGAGTGACCAATATACATTTGCCATCTTCTGTCAGCAACTTCTTTCACGTCTGCTCCAACGAGCAGATTATGAGCAAGGACTACCAGCACTTCAACGCGCGATGCAGCAACAACCTACGATGCGCTTTCCTACTATCGAGACGTTTGTCGCCGAACTCTTCACACTTCTTTCTCAAGGACGTGTACATACGAATCAAAGAGGAAATACTACTCAGCCACGTGTTAATACTCAAGCATCTCAAAGGGAGACGAAAGGACTTAGCCAAGAACAACAACAAGATCACTCGCCAGGCAGTGCATTGCGAGCATGGGCGTCTGGAAAAACATCGAAGGTAACGTCGAGTTCCGACCATGCACAAGATTGGGAAAAGTTGGGAGGGAAACATTTTACAGCGCGTAACTATGAGGCTGCAATATCGGCGTACCAACAAGCGGTGGCACTCGATCCAACACGTCCATCTCTCTGGCTTGCGCTTGGCGACTCATATCTTGCAAGTGCTCAGTATACTGAGGCACTGAATACATACGAAAGAGCACTCAAGCTTAATCCCAATGATCCCTTAGTGTGGACCAATAGGGGAGCGGCACTTGATGCGCTTGGACGCCATAGAGAAGCCATCGTATGTTATGAGCAAGCTTCTCAGTTGGGAGGGTAGAGAAAATCTTACATTTTATTAGTACAAGAAAAGCAACCAATTACACCTACTGTCTTGCTCTTATGCTACAATGGGCAGAAGTAGCAAGCGGACAAACGCGGAGGTAGCGTGCATTTACCAGCAGACAAACTTATAAGTCCTACAACGGGAACGGATACAAATGACTCATACCTTCTTGTGCATGGCTGTACACTACTTGCACCACAAGAGCGAGGAGGACTTCTCCCAGCTCAAGATATTTTGATTGTTGGAAGCCGCATTCAAGCAGTCGGACCAACGGGTACTATAACCCCTGACACTTCCCGAAATTGCATCGTTCTTGAAGGAGAAGGTCGTCTTGCGATTCCTGGTTTAATTAATGCCCATACGCACTCGCCCGAAAACGTCCTTAAAGCAACATCACCATCTCTCCCATTAGAGTTATGGCTTGTGCCACTATTCGCAGGGATTGTTGAGTGGACGCCGCGTCTAGCCTACTTAAGCGCGTTACTCGGAGCCTGTGAAATGCTCAAAACTGGCACAACGGCTGTTCTTGACCATCTATGGACAGTTGAGGGCGTTGCATCGAAATACCTTGATGCGGTTATGCAAGCATATCAGGATGTAGGTATACGAGCATCGGTAGCTCCGCATATCGAGGACATAGACCTAGTACTAGATGCAGGTGTGAAACGGGGCTTGGTCTTTCCACACCATCCCTTTATTGATCGCTTTGCTGCATGGCCTCCTATAGCTCAGCAGCTCGTCGCGCTAGAACAGTTTATTAGTACGTGGCATGATGCATCCGATGGACGGTTACGCACTCTTGTCGGACCAAGTGGTATTCATTGGTGTAGTCCATCACTTCTTTCCGCGTGCCTTGTACTTGCGGAGCGTTACAAAACAGGACTACATCTGCACGCAGTCGAAACGGAACTTCAAGCGCATGTCATTCAGGAAGCGTTTGGTCAGAGTGGTATTTCCTTCCTCAATGCTGCTGGCGTGCTCCAACGAGGAACATCACTTGCACATGCAATTTGGCTTGAGCCAGGTGATTTAGAACGCTTAGCACAAACAGAGACAACAGTTGTTCACAATCCTATAAGCAACCTTCGCCTCGGAAGCGGCGTATTTCCCCTCATCGAAGCTCAGCGTCTAGGTGTCACTATTGCATTAGGTAGCGATGGTGCTGCTAGTAACGATACACAAAATATGTTTGGTGTGCTCAAACAGGTCGGCCTTATGCACAACCATCCCAATAAAGACTATAAGCAATGGCCCAACGCCGAAGGAATCCTTACCGCCGCTACCAAAGGCGGTGCTACTGCTTTAGGGTTAGAAGCACAATTAGGCGAGATTGCGCCTGGATATCTCGCGGATATCGTCTTGCTAAACCTGGAAGCACATCCCTTTTTTCCATTACACGATCCCTCGCTGCATCTAGTCTATTGTGAAAATGGTGAGTCCGTTGAAAGCGTAATTGTACACGGAAACATCGTGGTTGACCATCGGAGGCTCACAACGGTGGATGAACGTGCATTGCGTGATGAATTACGCGCACAATGTGCTACTGCCTGGCCTGGTTTTCCAGAAAGTCTCGCTTCTGTAGCACACACACAAGAAGTCTTGACGACATTTGACACTCTCCGCCGACTCCTCTTAAAACAAGAAGTCGGCTTTACATAAAGCGTACATTTGTAGGTTGTTGTCTCTTAGTATTTTTTCTCGAACAGTAATGAAAGGGTAATTTTTTCATGGACGATTTAGTTCAGAAACCAGAAGTACAGCGCGTGGATGCACCACCGGAAATCGCAGGCAGTACGTCAACCTTTGTTGACTACACTCTTCGGTTCACTGGCGCACCTAGTCTAAGCCAACTCGTCGCTGTGGCTGTGGCAGCAGCAGCATACACGGTCCTTTCCTGGTTAGCAATCATTCCGTCTGGCGTTCCCGTTGTTTCTGCCGTCTTCCTAGCCATTGGCTTCGGCGTTCCATTTGCCATCTGGTTTGGAGGTTGGGGGTTCGTCATCGCCTATATAGGTAACTTTGTAGGTGCTGGTCTCCTCGCAACACCCCCACTACCACTACCTATCGCGCTCTGGTTTGGCACAGTTGATCTTATTCAACTTGGTCTGCCTATGATCTTATACCGCACACTTGCGAAACGCTTTGGAGTAAGTGCCATCGGAAAAGATATTTACACGGTACGTGGTTTTGTTTTTTTCGTTCTCTGTGCGGTACTTCCAAATAATATCATTGGCGGTCTGTATGGAAACTACATCCTGGTTCAAACTGGCGTTGCACCGGCCAACACCTTTTTACTGGGATGGTTTACGTGGTCGCTTTCAAACGTGGTCGTAACCCTGATTATTGGCTCCGTCCTGCTGAAAACATTGGGTCCCGTTGTCGAGCGTTTTGGCTTGACGATACGTAATGCATTAAGCTAAACGCTTTACACCGTAAAGTACGTCGCTCAAAGGCTTGTGGAAACCTATTTTCCACAAGCCTTTCTTTTACCTTTGCTCTGGGCGTTGATACGTTCTCCAAACTGGAAGAAAACCAAGGCGCAACCAGAATGAACGAGCGAGTGGATTATCTGGGTTAAACCACAGCAGGTAGCCATCAAGATGAGCCGTTTCAAAGAAGTTGAAGACAGCCTGAACGAGGGTATGACCAACACCCTGTCCACGCATATCATTCCTCACACTCACATTGTTAAGGTGCCCATAACGACCTGATGGGAGAAAATTTGGCTCCTCATCAAGACCAAGAATGAGAAGATCACTTTCAGCCATCGCAACAATTTCATTGCCTCGTTCTACGACTATTACCAACGGTGCTCCTTCCTCGAAGGTTTCACCAGTCCAGATGCGAGCCAGACGAGAGCGAAATGCCTGTGTCACATCGTGACTTAGATGGACAAAGGGAGTGTAAGGCAAGTGAAAGCGCAATTCTTCCTGGAATAGCTCAATGAGTATCTCCTCATCATCTCGTCGCGCCAATCGTGTTTGTAGGGCTGAGGACGCGGTTCGCCTAGCAGGAACGAGCGGTAAAGGTGGATAATAAGCAAGGTCACTGTCGAGTAGAAAACCATGCTCCCCTAACAATGGTTCCAGCCAAAGATCGCAACTAGGCCAGCGCAACACAGCACTACTCGTATGCTGTTCTTTCCAATAACGGTTAAGCGCGTTGAGTAAAAGCTGACAGAACTATAGAGGCATCGTTCTCTGATGGACTTGGTAGCGTCAAGCCCAATGGTATACCATTATGAGACGGAAAGAACGCGAGCAATTCGCTCTCCGGGGGCAATGTCCAGAGCGCAGGTTGCACACACCCTCGTATCCTTCCTTGCTCATCACAAGCCACAAGAGGCTCTTCACCCATACTATATTGTTGTGCGAGAGCACTTGCTATTTGATCGACTGGCCTGGCAATTCTGAGACGGGAATCGAGTGCATGCAGACGGTGCTCCTGAGCAGTAATAAGATCAACAACGGCTGACATATCATTACATGTAGCAATGCGAATGAAGATTTGCTGATCGATCATGACACCTCCATACGATGCTAATGCACACCTTGTTTTACGCCAAGAGCTTCCGTCCACTGTGCGATAGTAAGCAAGGGTGGGAAGTTTGGATGATGCAGCCGTATCCGTGATGTGAGTGCTGCCGACGATGGAGGACGCAGACCAGTTCGTTGCAATACCTCTTGTGTCGTAAAAAGTTCCGTAGGAGTTCCTGTGAAGGAGAGCTTGCCTTGACGAAAAGCGACGACACGCTGACAATATTCTGCAACAAGCGTCATATCGTGTGTAATAATAACGATGGTCTTTCCCTGACGTTGCAGTTCACACAGTAAGTTCATAATCTCAGTGATAGAACGGTAGTCCTGCCCTGTTGTTGGCTCGTCCACGATGACAATCTCTGGCCCTAACGCCAGTACAGCCGCAACCGCCAATCGCTGTCGTTGTCCCTTGCTGAGAAAAAGAGGGTCTTCATTCCGCACATCTGTTAAGTGTACAGCCTCCAAGGTTGAAGTAATAACCTCCCTTCGTTGTTCCGCAACCATCCCAAGATGCTTTAAACCATACTCAATCTCATCGTTAACCGAGCGACAGAAAAGCTGGTGGTCTGGGTTTTGAAAGACGTAGCTGACGGTACGTGGCAGAAGGGCGCGTACTCGCTTCAATGCTACATCCTGTCCCAGCACATGTATCTGACCAGAAGTAAGACGATAGATACCTGCAAGTATCTTGGCGAACGTTGTCTTCCCACTGCCATTTGGCCCTAGTAGCGCAAGCATTTCACCACGATAGAGCGTGAAATCAATGTCTTGCAAGGCTATTGTGCCATCATTATACTTGTAGCCTACCTGTTCAGCTTGCACAATGACTTCTTGTGAAGGAACTTGCTGTCCTTCTTGTGGTTTAATCTCAGCAAAATCAAGAGAGGGAACGAACGCGCTTTCAGCCTCCGTGAGTGTCAATGGTGGGCGAGAAGCATACGTATAGTTAGTTGCCCAGGAGATGCGCGTTAGTTCGCTTGCCGAAGCTCCACACTGCTCTAAAAGTGTCTTATTCGCATAAAATTCGGCAGGAGACGCGATTAATTCGATACGCCCTTCATGCATCAAGGCAATGCGATCACAAAAGGTCGAGAGAATTTCAGGGTCTTGCTCAACAAGCACAACGGTCATAGCATAATCTCTTCGTAAACGTGCAATCGTTTCAATCACTTCTCGCTTCCCAATGGGGTCAAGATCGCTTGTCGGCTCGTCAAGAATGAGCACTTGCGGACGCAATGCAAGAAATGCAGCAATTGCTATACGCTGCTTTTGTCCACCTGAAAGGTCAGCAGGATGCAGATACATAGCTCCATGCCAGAGATGTTCTAGCCCCACCCATACAAGAGCGTCATGCACACGTTGCAGAATTTCCTCTGTTGGCATCCCTTGAATTTGCAGTCCAAGTCCTAACTCATGCAAGACGCTCATCCGTAAGAACTGATTCTCAGGGTCCTGTAGGACCATCCCAATAGTGTGCGTGTTTGGAGTTTTCGCGTTTACAGGATTTCCCATCAGCGTAACATTTCCACGGAAATGCTGTACTAATTGATCAGGTGTTAAACGGGTACTGTAGGGGAGAATACCAGTCAACGTGCGGCACAGCGTCGTCTTACCCGCGCCACTCGCACCCGTAATACCAAAACATTCACCTTTATCTATATTCAGCGAAATATCACGCAACATCCAGGCATTAGGTTTCTCGCTAAAGGTAGGGTACCGCCACCATAGACCTTCTGTTGCCAGTGCTGCTGTCGTACTTTTTTCCTGCATTCTTACAATCCTAGCATATGAGTAAAAGTAGTATGAGGCGTAAAGGTAAGCAACAGCATGACTAAACTCACAAAAGCAATACACCAATCAAGAAGCCGCCACGGGCTTGTTTCATAAAAATCTGCGCTTGAGCGTCCCAAGGTATAACCTCGTACCAGTAAAGCATCGCCAATCTCGCTGGAACGACGAATCATCATCGCAACCATCGGTACAGCTAAACTACCGAGGTCTGCCAAGCGGCGAAAAATACTGCGTGGCTGTGCGTTGATCGCGCGAGAAAGCTGCGCCTGACGAATAGTTTCATAGTCTGACAAAGCAAGATCAAGTGAACGAAAAACTGTACTGAGAAAGAAGATAATAGGTGGTGGGATATGCAGTTGACGCAACCCCCCAATAAGTTCCGTGTCTCGACTTGTCACTACAAGGGCAATAGTTGCAAAGACCATACCTGCGTAACCAATTACTTTCGTACTCGCCACTAAAACACCTCGATCACTTACAAATACTGCCAGCGGATGGAAAAAAGCTATATGTAGCAGTGTCCATTCAGGAAGCGGAAAAAGTCGTGTCATAAAGAAAGCGACGAGTGTGGCAAGAAGCATTCCAACAAGCAATTTGCGTGTCACAAAGAAATACACACCAACAACGGCAACCCACGCTAACTCCCAAAAAGCGAGACTCAGTGTCAACTGTCCAGAGTAAATTGGGAATTGAAGAAAGACAGTATGGCCTACAACAGGGTTGAACAAGACCCACGTTATGAAAAGACTTAACAATGGCGAAAGTGTCAAAAGCAAATACAAACGCGCAACCCTTGCCTGCATTCCACTAAGTAGAAATGCAATCAGTGCAGCAAGAGATAAGATAGCCGCTCCTATAGGGTCGGGGTGTTCTGTCTCAATAGTACGCAAGAGTAAGCTTGATAAACAGATGATAAATAATGAGCGAGCAATAAGATGCACTCGTGCAAATGGCGCATTGATCCGTCGTGAGAAAAGAAATGAGCGGACATATTGCCGCCCTGGTGGTGGTTGTAAAAACACATCCTCATCTGAAGGTATATTCTTTTTTAGTAACAACGTGTATCTCCAACTATCCTTGGTACCAAAGTCATTTTCGTAAGTACCCCTAGTATACCTCAAGCAAGCAAGTGTTTCCTCTCGCGATAAAACTGAATACAAATTGTAAATGATGAAGGCATGTAATCTCTCTTGGGTAAATATTCGTGTAGGATTCAAAAGGCAAAAACAATTTAGTAGGAAGAGGTTATATGCAAAACTCATCCCAAGATCGCAATGTAGTAACATACCAGGTACCGCAACCGTTAAAAGACGGAAGCGGTGCCACCGATCCTGGTCCACGCAACGTCTTGCTAGATCAGCAAAACCCTAGTCTGCTGGCACCTCCTGATACCGATCACGGCTCCATGCCTAATCTGAAGTTTTCGTTTTCTAGCGCACATAATCGGCTTGAGGAAGGGGGTTGGGCACGGGAGGTAACGGTACGTGAACTGCCAATCGCAACGACGCTTGCTGGAGTGAACATGCGTCTGACAGCAGGAAGTGTACGAGAGCTTCATTGGCATAAACAAGCTGAATGGTCCTACATGCTTAATGGACACGCACGTATCACGGCAATCGACCAGAATGGGCGTAATTTTGTGGATGACGTTGGCGAAGGCGATCTCTGGTACTTTCCCCCCGGCATTCCACATTCGATTCAGGGACTAGAGGATGGGTGCGAGTTCTTGCTGGTCTTCGATGACGGTAACTTTTCTGAAAACTCGACCTTCCTTATCAGCGATTGGTTTGCTCATACACCCAAAGACGTGTTGGCAAAAAACTTCGGTGTCTCTGAAAGCGATTTTGCTGACATACCAAAGCAAGAGTTATATATCTTTCAGAGCAAAGTTCCAGGCGCACTCTCATCCGACAAGGTATCTGCGCCCAATGGCTCGGTACCACAGAGTTTTAGCCATAGACTGCAAGCAGAGGAACCTCTACGAACACCAGGAGGCACAGTGCGTATTGCAGGCTCTACCAACTTTCCCGTCTCTATCGCCATTACAGGAGTATTAGTGGAGGTTGAGCCAGGTGGCATGCGTGAAATGCATTGGCACCCGACTAACGACGAATGGCAATATTACATTGAGGGCAATGGACGCATGACGGTGTTCGCATCCGATAGTAAGGCACGTACCTTCGACTATCAGGCTGGTGATGTTGGCTACGTTCCGTTTGCAATGGGGCATTATATCGAAAATACTGGCGCATCAACGTTACGCTTCCTAGAAATGTTCAAGAGTGACCATTATGCAGATGTATCACTAAATCAGTGGATGGCACTTACTCCTCCCGAACTCGTACAGGCACATCTTCATCTGAATCAAAAGGCGATGAGTGCGTTGAACAAAGAGAAAAGACCAATCATCAAATAATGCTGCGTGACAAGAATAGCTTACTTCTTTGCAAAGAGTAGGCTCTTCTACATATCATTGTTTCATTAATATTCAATGTGATGTTTTGGCTATGTTATGCGTTATCTTAAGTAGTAGGATAGTAGACAGGAGGAATAGATGTATTCACCACTTGCGTTTCAGCAAAACCCCTACTTAAATGTAAATCATCGTAGTGCGTGTTTAGTAAAGAAAGACCTTGTGCGGGCAATGATACAGTTTCCAGACGCGGCGAGCACTTCATGTAATTCGCTAGACCGTAAACCATCCACCTTGCAATGTTTTGAAAACCTGGAACAGAACACCTATGGTTCAGAACAACGCTTCTTGCACGGTAATGTCACAACGTTGTGGTTAACCCAAAATCTCTCGCATAGGGCTTCATCCAACTAGAACGAAATGTTCTACATAGATGAGTCCTTTTTTTACGCCAACATTCCCCCTTTTGCTAGCAGAACTTACATTCTCCCTATCTTATTTTTCCTCTTCCAGCAACCTTTCTAACCATTGTATTGTATCTTCTATCAACTGTATGGATCGCGGGGTAATAGCTGATGGTCGCGCAGACTTCAACTTATGCAATGCATCTTCCACAGGCAAGACCTTTGGTATTATTGTATGAGTAACACGCTCGTCGTATCTCCTCAGCCCTTGCAGTGCCAACGCAAGAAAATATGGGTTATGTCCATTCACCGTAAACCAGCGTCCTAACGCAGTTTCTTGCACGAGCAGTGATTGCGTCCCTATATTATCACTAGCAACGTATGCCATCGCTGCAATTCCAAGAAGCACCATTCTCCATCCTGTTTCGTTTGACCATCCTTCAACGAGAAGTTGATGAATATGTGCATTCTTGAATACCTGTACCTCTTTGGATGCACTAATTGAGGTAAGGTTCCACAAAAAGAAACAAAGATGTTCAGGCGATGCCTCATTTACTTGCTGTGTTTTCAGACGAGTATCCACGTATTCGCAATATATCCGCGCTAGATCCTCGTCGATATATCTGTATGTGTTCCATAAGAAGAGTCCAACGTCTTTTAGTGGCGTATACTCAAGCTTCTCACTAAGATTAAAGGAAAGAAGACCCTCGCGGATTACAGGTAAATACGCTGTATCAATATTCGCAATGTTAAAGATAAAGAGCTGAATACCTTGAATATCGCTTATAGTAAGAGCGTTTTTTAGGATAGCTGGTTGACGTAAGGGAGCGAGTAGTGCTGAGAGATGTACCACGTTTATAGATCGTACATGGTGCAGTAAAAGCGCGAACTGGCGTAGTTCGGTGTGAGCTATCCGCTCTGCTATATCCGTAGTCATAAACAAATCTAAGGCATTGCGCGCTAGTTGCTGTCCCACCTGCCGTATTCCTGCGATGCGGTCAAGGAATTCCCCAAGCTCATTGAGGGACTCGGTAGCGAGCCGCTCTCGCAAGAACCGCTCTTGAAAGTGTGCATAGCCTTCTTGCACGGTATGAAACATATATTGGTAGAGCAAAAAGGTACCAACTCGACCTAACGGTACACTACGAAAAATAGTAGCTATATCTTCTGGCGAACAGTCACGTAAAAAAGCTTCCCAAAAGCCTTTTGTTGAAGCTTTGCGTAACTGCTCCAAGTCCTCCAGTGATGTTTCCTGTATATGACAAAGTTGGGCAATATCTGCTGGATTAAGTATTTCCAGTAAATTTGTTACGCTTGTACTTGAAATAGATTTGAGAGTACGAAGAAGGGAGGCAAGTCGGCGTAAGTTTCCTTGTCTTGCACGTTGCGCTATCTGTTCTATATCCAGTGCTTCGACGAATTCAGTCATCTGCTCACGTGTATATTCAAAACGCTGCATCAACTGCACAATTTGGTCTATCGACCCTAGGTTACTCACACTTGCCTTGGTTGCGAGCATCCAAATCGGTAAAAGGCTCAACAGTGTTCGCGTTTGGCTCACTGAAATTTTTTCGAGTGTATAGCATGTCCAAAATAAACTTTGCAAACTTATTCTCTCACACTGTTGTGCCAGTTTTTGCATATCAAGTGATGCAACAAAGTGCTGAAGTTGTGTATCTGTATACCCGTATACTTGTAGTTGCTTAACCGTGTCCTGAATATTTCGCACTGTTGTTTTTGCGACAAGTGCTTCTACCGGAATACTAGCAAGCAACAACGATGCATGTGAAGGAACAATGTCTCTTACTGTTCGTAGCAGTCTGAACAGACTTTGAATGTCTTCTTCCACTACTTGTTGAGCAAACTGCTGTATAGAAAGCGCATTTACAACTGAGTGTGCCAGTTCTGCATCAATATATTTGATACTTTGAAGTAGTACCGATGTATCTCGAAATGATATTTTTAGTAACTTGGTACATATACCTGTCACTCCTGAAACACGCACTACACGGTTCATAAGGTACATGCCTCTGTTACTATCAAGCTTTGCCACTTTGGAGACATAGATTATCGCGTCTATAACATTTTCTTTACTAAATTGTTGGGCGGTGCTTTCCTGTAAGTCTTGATCTGTTAGCAATCTTCTTAAAATATCCTCATGCCTTTGACGTGTAAGGCTATCATAAACAGTTATATAATTTGCTGGCTTTGCCATTAAGTAAGCTTCGAGAACCGAAGTTACCAAAAGATTAATGTTTTCCTGGTTTATTGCTCCATATTGCTTGAAAATGTGCGCCAGGAAAAACTCTCTTGCTTCCGTTGGGTGTAGTACAAGGTCATAAAGTTGTCCATACCCGTTGACAGTTGAATGGATCAGCAGTTTCTCTTTCTGCAACTGCATGATCTCATCCTGTGGGAGCTTTTTTTCAACAAAGGCTATATGTGCTCGCACCTCATAACGCTGTAGAATACACAGTGTCGTCAATGCTGAACCATATACTGAAAGATATTTTGCTTCTAGTGCTCGATACAAGTCTTCTTGCCGCACTTCGCTCAGGCGATGTTGAGGTCCAAGTGCTTTCCATACGTCTAGGCGGCTACGTGAAATGACAAGATTGTGAGCATGCTGCTTCTCAAGTGTTTGTGCATCATCATTGTTCAACATAGTTTCATACTCATAGGTTTTGCCTGGAAGCGTTGAAACATATTGTTCGATCACCTGCAAAAAGATATCTTCGGAGCGTACCTGCACCTTTTCGTCATCTGTAAACATCTGAAGATAGGAACCATCATGTGTCTCATGATGGTTCGTTCTTGATATCAGCAAGCATTGAGCGTAGTTTGGGGCCTGCTCTTTCCACTGACGACAAAACTCGTCCACTTCTCTTGGCATAAGATGACAATTATCCAGAATGTAGAGGATACCGGGCCTATCGTGTTCTCTTGCTAATGCATACCATTTACGCCCGTCTCCTATCTCTGCATGCTTTACATCTTTGTAACCAACTTGATAACCAGCGCGCTCCTGCATATATTTCGCAAATGCAATGGCGAGAACAGTCTTACCCGCAGCCGCACGCCCCACCAAGAGGACACGCTGTCTGGTATTAAGTACTTTCTCTATTGTCGCGAAATATTCCTTTTCAGGACTATAAATATTTCCTCGTCCATAGTCCTCCTGAAACCATGAGCCTTCGGTGTCGAGGAACGTTGTAAGATGTGTGAAATAATTGAGAACATCACTTGCAAGACGAAAAGGATTTTGGTTTGCAGAATGTGAGGAGGATGAGGAGGAGCGTTGTAGCTCTTTAATTGATTTACCGATTTCTTTTGCTATCTCTGCAAACGCAGAGTCTCGGTTACGCCACACACTAATAGGCTTGCCATTTGTGGGCAATAATGCGAGGTGTGTAAAAGGCTCATCTTCTATATCTACTGGTCGCAAAAGAATAGGAATGACACGAGCATCGCCTGCCTGATGCCGCTCCATAGCACGTAACATCTCAGCACTATAGGCATAATCGGAGGCAAGAAAATCAGGGCTAATGAGTAGGAGGATAACTGAAGCAGCTTCGAGATGTTTGTCTATCTCCTCACGTTGACTTTTACCTGCGATAATCTCTCGACGAGACCAACTTTTGATAAGACCCCTATGTTGTAATCCAGCCAGGTGTTTTTCTAGTTCCTCTCGCAACACCTGGTCCCTATGGGAGGTGGCATAAGAGTAAAATAGTGTAATAGGCTGCTTTGGAACATCCACCACTCGTTATGTTGCCTTTCAAAACGTGATAAGACATATTCACTAGAGTCATAATTCTCGTCTCTTCAGCAAGAATTATAATCTTCCAAGCGGCGGCTGTATAGTATCAAAAACTAATGGTGCTAACTATTACAAGCTTTCCTGTTTCAAAGCAAGAAACTAGCGTGGTGTATCGAGCATAGCACGTATAAATCCAATGCCAATAGAAAGCCAGTCGAACGAACGTGTCCATGCTACCCACTCTTGCTGTGTAGGCCAGCTGGGTCTATAGCGTGGAATCATCTCCTTTGGCATCACTACTGCCCACTTACTGCCTTCGCCAAGACCACCCGGAGTAATACGCATCGTAATATTAAAAACGTTCTCGTCAGGAAGGTGCGCTTTCCAGTCAGGCATAATTTTTAGAAGTGGGTCACGTCGCCATACACTAAATAGCGTTGGCGTCTCAGCACTTTTTCCCTGTTGAATAGCAAGTATCTGTCCAACGACAGCGGAACGCTCCCACGCTGGAAAGCGCAGCGAGACAGAATAGCGGTACTCATCTAATCCCATATTTTGCAGAACGGCCTCTGCACCTTCACGCGTAAAACGTCGTTCAGTATCGCTCTGCCATATCTTGACCATTGCATCAAGACGCTTTTTCTTGTCGTCCTCACCTAATGCTGCAAGTGGGCCACTATTAGGCGGGTACTGTTGTTTTTGCATCAAAAGCTCCTACACCCGACGGAAAGAATTGTTGCAACCACGCCATGAGGTCATTTGCAAGGGGAGCAACAAAGGTACACAACTTATTATCAGGATATCGACGTAGTTGTAAACTGTATGCGTGGAGAAACTGCCTAGTCAGCATAGCTTCTGGTGTACCAACTTCTGCATGTGGCGCATACATTTTATCGCCTACGATTGCGTACCCAAGTGCTGCTAGATGTGCGCGAATCTGGTGCGTTCGGCCTGTAACTGGACGTACCTCAAGCAGCAAGAAGTCATTTTCAGTAGCAAGTATCTGACATTGTGTTATCGACTCATCACCATCAGGACCAACAATACTACGTCGGCGGTCATCGGGATCACGCTGTAGAGGTCCATTTAACTCAAGCATGTCATTTCCAAGCGTAAAGAGGTCGAAAGTGTTCTCTGTCACTAGATGCTTTCCATCTGGTGTATGCCTTAGCAATGAGAATGTTGTTCTTGGAAGTGTCCATTGAGGCGCGCCTTTTCTTACAACTGCAAGATAACGTTTCTCAATTGTGTGATCGTGAAACTGCTTGATAATATGCTGACGCGAATGCTCTGTTCTTGCCAGAGCGACAATGCCTGACGTATCTTTGTCGAGACGATGCAGCAAACAAGGTCGTGGCAAAAGACCATCTTCCTTCCATTGCCGCTTGCGGCGCATTTCTCGCAACATAACCTGGATATGTGGAGGGGCACCAGCCCAACTTGGTTCATCAGGTAATTCTGGCGGTTGCCACTCCTCCGGTTTTTGCATTGCGAGATAAATAAGGAGAGTATCCCATAAGGTACCCCCATCAGCATTCTTATAGGTTGGATGAATAACAACGCCCTCTGGTTTGTTAAGTACAAGAAGGTGGTGATTCTCATAAACAATTGAGATGTCTGCAATTTCCATGGTTTAAGTATAAGTCTTCATTCTTAGCTAGTCAACACAGTACAAGAATTTATATTTTATGGCTATAAGAATTTTATAAAAAAGAGGATATCCGCCCTCTTTTCAGGCATGGTAAGATAAGTACACGTTACTCATCTGGAAATACACCGTCAAACAGACAAAGAGGTGTTATATGTCGTTTATTCAATACCATTCGCAACCGGAGTTGCGCGATCCTATCATGATTGTCGCTTTCGCGGGTTGGAACGATGCTGCGGAGTCAGCAACAACGGCTGTGAAGTTTTTAATTGATAAGTGGAAACCAACGAAATTTGCGGAGATTGACTCAGAGGATTTTTTTGTTTTCACCGAGGCAAGACCAACCGTCAAAATGGTCGATGGCTTACAACGCACTGTTGTTTGGCCGACCAATCAGTTCTTTGCATACGTATCACCCGATGGCACTCGTGATACAATTCTTTTCCTGGGTGTCGAGCCACAACTTAAGTGGAAGACGTTTAGCCAGACATACCTTGAAGTATGTCGTCGCTTTAACGTATCTGAGGTTATTCTCATAGGTGCGTTACTGGCAGAAGTGCCACACTCGGCAGCGGTTCCAATATCAGGTACTTCCACGACCACGGAGGTAATGGAGCGCTTACGTGAAATGGATATTCGTAACTCACGTTATGAGGGACCGACAGGTATGCTTGGCGTGTTGCAGGATGTATGTCGTCAAGCGAGTATTCCAGCCGCAAGTCTATGGGCTGCCGCACCACATTATCTTGCTGCCACTCCAAATATCAAAGTCACGGCGGCACTTCTCACCTACGTTAATACCTTTCTATCTCTTGGATTAGACCTAAGTGATATTCAATCTGATGCTGTACGCTTTGAGGAGCAAATTACATCGCTTGTAGCGCGCGATTCAGAGGCGAGTGCATATGTACGCAGGTTAGAAGAGCAAGTTGATGACCATGATGATGACGATGATGAGGACCCTGATGTAATTGTCGGCACAGGTCCGCTTCCCAGTGCCGACTCACTCATTCGTGGCGTCGAAGAGTTGTTACGCAAAGAACGTGAGAGTGGCCCACAACAATTGTTTGATGACGATGATGACGAGGAGGAGAACGAATGAGTCACACACTCTACACGTTAGAAGAGGTCTTTCAACCGCGCTCAATTGCTATATTGGGCGCGTCTCGTGCGCCTCAGAAATGGGGAAATGTTGCTGCGAAACAGCTCATCTCTGGAAGCTTTCCCGGCAATATCTATCTTATCAACCCTTCTGTTCCAGAAATATTGGGAAGATCAACATATCCTAGTATACGCGATATACCAGCACCTGTTGATCTTGCCATCATCGCCACATCCTTTGCTCATGTTGAGCAAAGCATCGACGACTGTATCGCAATGCATGTCAAGGGCATTGTAGTGATCACAGCAGGTTTTAGCGAAACAGGATCAGCAGGACGTATGCAAGAGCAAGAGATGGTTGCGCGTTGTCATGAACATGGCATTCGTATCATTGGTAGCAACTGCATGGGCTTGTACGTCAAACACTCACACATCAACACACTTGGTATGGTATTTCCGCTACCAGTTGGACCCATCGGTCTTGTCTCACAAAGTGGCAATCTTGGCATGTATTTTTATGCACAAGCTCATCTGGACGGGCTAGGGTTCACAACATTTATCAGTATAGGTAATGCAGCCGATGTTACCTTTCCCGAATGTATGTATTATCTTGGACGTGATCCAGAGACGAAGGTCATTGCAGGTTATGTTGAGGCTGTACAAGAAGAGACGCTACGTCAAGTTACACATGACATGCTTGAACAAGGTACTTACAAACCAACGGTTATTTTGTTGAGTGGAGCGACGGATGTTGGTGTTCGTGCCGCACTTGCTCACACTGGCTCAATCGCAAAAGTCCGGCCAGACCATGATACAAGCTTGCTTGGGAGTGGTGTTGTGCGTGTGCTACGCTCGGACGAATTATTTCCTGTTGCACAGGCACTCGCCCTACAGCCACCAACGCCGCAAGGAAGAAACCGTATCGCTATTGTTGGCGATGGTGGGGGAAGTGTTGTTGCTAGTGGTGACGCTATTATTCGCGCAGGAATGCAAGTTCCCATTCTCAAAGCAGAAACTCAACAGGCCCTAAAAGAACTTATGCCTGCACGTGCCACCGCAACCAATCCTATCGACGTTGCAGGTGCAGCTGACGAAGACCCCTTATCATTTGCACATTTGACAGAGATATGCCTCAAAGATGATGATATTGATGGGGTGATTATCACTGGACTCTTTGGTGGCTATCGCTGGTTACTTTCTGAAGAATTTGGGCCACGCGAGGAGGCTGCCGCGCACAAACTGGGAGAGCTTGTGCGAAACTATAAAAAACCTGTGCTTGTACAAACAGTGTATGCACGACATGATATACCAGCACTTCATATTTTACAGGAAGTGGGTATTCCTTACTACGAATTGGTCGAGATTACCTGCCGCGCAATGGCCGCACTTGTAGAAGTTGGACAATTCCTGGCGAACCATTCCTAACAAAACGGAAAGCGAGACTGCGACATGGACCCAACTCAGAGTATACGGACGGTTCTTGGCCTCCTTGTTGCAGTTGGCATACTTGTGGTTATTGCTCGCCGCATACATGTGCCCTATCCTGTTCTACTCGTTGTTGGTGGACTATTCCTAGGTCTCATACCAGGAATACCAAATATTGAGCTTAGGCCAGAGTTAGTACTCTTGCTCTTCCTGCCGCCGCTTTTATACTGGGATTCGTTGAACACCTCGCTTCGTGATTTTCGCGCCAACCTACGTTCGATTTCACTACTTGCAATTGGACTTGTCATTGCCACAACGTGTACCGTTGCGGTTGTTGCACATACTCTTGTAGGTCTTTCATGGTCTACAGCATTCGTGTTAGGAGCTATCGTATCACCTACTGATACCGTTGCAGCATCTGCTATTGCCCAACGCCTTGCTCTTCCAAGACAGCTAACAACGGTATTAAGTGATGAAAGTCTTGTAAATGATGCTTCGGCTCTTGTTATCTATGCAACAGCAGTTGTTGCCGTTACAAACGGTTCGTTTTCATTTTTGAACGCGGGACTTGATTTCTTTAAAGCAGGGATAGGGGGAGTAATACTTGGGCTAGCAGTCGCGTGGTGTATCGGTCAAATTCGTCGCTACTTGCACGATCCCCCTGTTGAAAACACACTTTCTCTGCTCTCAGGCTTTGCCGCCTACATACCGGCAACGGCACTTGGCCTATCAGGTGTACTTGCCGTTCTCGCGATGGGCATCTACCTCGGACGCCGTGGACCAACATTTGTCTCTTCGCAAACACGTGTTCAGGCCGAACAAGTGTGGGAAATTGTTGTATTTCTGCTTAACGGACTTATCTTTATTCTTATTGGACTTCAACTGAATAGCGTTCTTGCTAAGCTTACAAAGACATCAGTTACTACACTCATTTGGGATGCTATAGTAATCAGCATAACGGTGATTATTACACGCCTAATTTGGGTCTTTCCTGGCAGCTACTTACCACGCTTCTTAAGTCGTCGTATACGAGAAAAAGACCCATATCCCTCCTGGCAATCTACTGTTATTGTGGGTTGGACAGGTATGCGCGGTGGTGTTTCACTAGCAACAGCACTTGCGTTACCACTCGTTATTCATGGCAAGACCCCATTTCCAGATCGAGACATAATTGTATTCCTCACGTTTAGTGTTATCTTATCAACACTTGTCATACAAGGTCTCACTCTCCCACTACTTATTAGCCGCTTAAAATTACCGAACGACGAAACCGCGGACCGCGAGGAGGCAAAAGCTAGATTGAAGGCTGCACGGTCAGCCCTTACTCGCTTGGACGAACTCTCTTCTGAGGATTGGGTCGAGAGTGAAATGGTAGATGATTTGCGTCTCCACTTTACCGATCAAGATCGACGCTTCACAGCACGTTATCACGGTACAGAAGATGGCGTTAATCAAGAGCAGAGAGCAACGGCCTATCAACGTCTGAAAATTGAGTTGATCGGTGCTGAGCGACACACAATTATTGAATTACGTAACCAGGGCGTCATCAACGACGAGGTGATGCGGAAAATACAACACGACCTCGATCTTGAAGAGTTACGGCTACAGCCTTAAAATACATGTTGTATCTTCTGTGTAATCTCTTTCGCCTCTATTACGATGCGCTCAATCAGTTCCTGAGAAGTTGGCACGTCATTGATGAGTCCGACGACTTGACCAGCCCAAACAAAGCCTTCGTCAAGGTCGCCATCGAGGGCTGCACGATGATTGACTTGTCCTATAATAAAGGGGAGGATACGTCGCAACCGCTCGTCTGGCTCAGCTTGCTCTTTCTCTAACTCCTGCTCTATTTGCAGAATTTGGTCGGCAGAGCGTCCTTTTAACACGCGAGCAGGTCGCCCAATGGAACGTTCAACAATAATAGTGTCGGTCTCTTTTGCTTTAACCAATGCTTGTTGGTAATTGGGGTGTGCGTTACTTTCACGGACTGCGACAAAACGTGTTCCCAGTTCAACGCCTTCAGCACCTAGTGCTAACGATGCAACCAAGCCACGTCCATCGGCGATACCACCACTTGCCAGTACAGGTATACTTACAGCTTCCACAATGCGTGGCACTAAGACCATTGTCCCAATATCGTCGCGTCCAAGATGGCCTCCACCCTCCACTCCAACGGCAATAACAGCATCAGCACCAAGCGACTCCGCTTTTTTCGCGGCTCTCACACCGGCCACCAATATCATCGTTAGCACAGGAACACTGCTTTGTTGAATGCGTCTTAGTAAAGGCTCTGGATTACCACCAGTAATGCTTATTACTGCAACACCTTCGGCAAGTGCGGCATCGACAAACGCATCAAGAGGAACGTGTCCAATAGGAATGTTGACTCCAAATGGCTGTTTTGTAAGTCGTTTTGCCTTTTGTATGTCCGCTTGTAATGCCTCTGCAGTGGAAAAACAGGCGCATCCAATCTGACCAAGACCACCAGCATTAGAAACGGCAGCAGCTAGCTCTGCATACGAGAGGTGAGAGAGACCACCTTGCACAATGGGATATCGAATGTTCACAAGCTTGGTGAAGCGTGTATGCATCTTTTCTGGAAGTGCTGTACTCAATTGTACACTCTTTCTATGCCAAAAATACATTTGTCCTGTTGCGAATGTTGTATCACATTCACAACAGGACTAGCAATGTCGATAATTATACAATGCATGCTATTCTACAGGCTTAGTAGGTCCGATGCCTATGCTTGTATAATACTGTTCTTCAAGCCCGGCGGTTGTAGTACGCTTTTCTTCTGCTGCCTGTACCTGCTTCTGGCGCCTCACCCGTCTCCTTCTGAAGACTCCCTGTGTATAGAGATAGACGTTTACAAGAAGACCAAGTACAATGAGTCCACCGATAATTGCTGCGGTCACGAGAAATGCTGTCATGATAGATCGTTCCTTTGTCTACAAAACACTAACGCCCTTGCCAACAAAACATCCTGCTCCTATTAAAAAGACGAAGAATACCCGTAACTATCAAACACACGTAAAATGTATGACAAAGTCACTTGTAACAATACACGGATGAGGTGTTCATAAAGATGCAAATTATCTTTATGAACACTCCTTCCCTCTACAACACAACTGTTACTTTACGCTTCTTACCGCCTCGTAGGAAACTCAAGGCAATTTTTTCGCCGACCCGATGACGACGAACGATGCGTTGCAAATCACGAGGCTCCGTAACCGACTCTTCATCAGCGGCGATAATCATGTCCTGACGTTTTAATTCAGCACGATCTGCCGGACCATTAGGGCGTACCTCTAGCACTTCCATACCAAACTGTTGCACGAGGTTAAGGCTACGTTGTAGCGTAGCATCAAGCTTTACACGCATTCCACCTACGCCTAACGACACTCCAGTAATTTGCGTCTCACGTTTTTGTGTTGCAATACGCGCCACTACTGCTTTAACAGTATCAAGAGGAACAGAAAAGCCAAGTCCCTGGGCCATTGGCATCATAGCGGTGGTAATGCCAACAACTCTTCCAGCACTATCTACAAGGGGACCACCAGAATTGCCTGGATTAATGGGTGTATCCGTTTGAATGAGGTTTGTCATTTTAGGAATACCGGGTGCTTCAAGTGTGCGTCCCAGCGCACTCACAACACCGGCAGTTACTGTCCAGTTCAAGCCATAGGGATTGCCGACCGCGAGCACAAGTTGCCCAACACGAAGAGGTGTCCGTCCAAGTTCCGCAACAGGAAGATGATCTGCGCCAATACGGAGTACGGCAACATCCACGTTCTTATCGCTTCCCATCAGCCCTGCATCAAACTTACGACCATCAGCAAGCGTTACTTGAATGCGCTTTGCATGTTCAACTACGTGGGCGTTAGTGAGGATTTGTCCATCTGAACCAAAAATGAAACCGGACCCAAGCCCTCCGTTAAACTCTGGCGTTAGTCCGTTATGACGGCGTGAACGTCCGCCTTCGCGCTCTATATCAATACGTACAACCGCAGGTCCTACGCGCTCTGCCGCAGTCGTAACTGCATTGGAGTACGCGTCTAACGCTTGCGCGTCTTTTTCGTATATACTCATTCTTTTGCATCGTACTTTCTTGTGGAACCTCTTCGGGTGTAGGTATTTGCGAGGCTACGACTCAATGAGATTGATATACATTCTATCATAAACTATGACAAAAAGCCATTGTAAAGCATAGAGGCAAATTATTTGTGGACAGGATCAAGAGCGGCGCGGACTGCCGAGACAAGAACATCAAGTTTGAAGGGTTTCTCAACGACACTAGCATGGGGAGCAACACGAAGAGCTTGCAAAACTTCATTTTGGTTAGAGGCAGTACAAAAAATGAGAGGCAGAGTTCGTGTTGAAGGATACGCTTGTAGATGCTGTAATACCTCTATGCCTGTCATCTCTGGCAATTGTAGATCGAGAATTAATACTTCAATAGGTAAAACAGAGGCAGATGGAAAATAAGAACGTATTTTTTCACTACTCTTCATCACAGGGAGCATAAGGGCGTTCAAGCAAACATGTGGATGCTCATATAGTTCAACCGAGTGACCAGCAAATTGTAGCATGGTTACGCAGAGGCGCGCAATTCGTGCATTATCTTCAAGCAGACCTACTCGTGCCATAAAACTACTACTCTTTTCTTACATTCTCATGCATTTCCATAAGGATTGTAAGGTTTCTGTAGCATAAATGTCAAGTAGCTTCTGTCAATATACAACTGCTCCCCTCGACGCTTGTTACGGAATGCCGTACAATAGGTATACAGATACCTAACAACATAATAAAAGATGGATATATATTATGAGCGATAATGAATTAGCAAGACGATACCCTATCAGTGTTGTACGCTTTGGGATGGGCAAAGAGATTCAGTTATTCAAAGACGAATTGGTTGTAACAGGGCAAGAGGAAGACCAGGAGACGCGTGTACACCTCGCGTCAATCAAACAGCTCACACTTATTCCTGGTGATCCAAATCCAGGAAAACTGGTATTGATGGCTGACCTGGATGATGGCAATACGGTGATTTTGGTAGAGGGAATGAGCAATGCACGCGACTTTCGTGCGATGCTCCCCAAAATACTGGAACTACAACCTGATATACAACTTGATCCGTCAGATATGGGCGAACAACTACGACAGGCATTAAACACACGTAGAGCATGGACGCTAACCTGCTATGGCTCGTTCCTTTTGCTGTGTGCCTTCCTTTCCTTACTGTACTTTGTCGTTGCCTATATTGGAGCACATCATTAATCCTGTTACAGCGAAAGAGAGTTTCCACATGTCATCGCCAGAGCAACCGTTTCTTGTTACACAGATGAGCAATGATCCACGCGTTCGTGTCTTTCGGCGAGTCTTCGCGCCACAAGACCCACTAGAGAAGATGGAGGTAGACGCGTTTGTTGTCATCACAACACGATACGTTGTTGTGCTGGATACACTGCTTTGCCCAGAAGACATGGCGACTGTAGTGTATGAGGTGCGTGATGAACTCGCTGGTCGAGAACTTATCGTTGTAAATAGCCATGCAGATTGGGATCACTGTTGGGGAAACGGTTACTTTATTGGAGATAGGGCAGTACCTATAGTGGCTCATGACTACTGTGCTACACGCATGGAGACAGAAGAAGCTCAAACAGAGTTGAAGGAGTATCAAAGTCGCTATTCATTCTTTCAAAATGTTGCGTTAGTACCGCCAACGATCACGTTTCCTGATACGTTGACTATACATGGTGGCGATCTAACAATCCAACTCTTCTCTGCTCCAGGGCATCATGCCGATCATATTGCAGCATGGCTTCCAGAGATACGTTTGCTTCTTGCGTTTGATGCTGCTGAAAAGCCGCTACCACTCGTTGAGAGTGCAGAGAGTGTACAACATATGTATAATACACTGGAACGTTTTCTTGCGCTCCATCCACAACGTGTACTCTGTGCTCATGGAAAGACAACAGATAGCAGTGTTGTAACACAAAACTTACAGTATCTACGAGAGATAGAGCAGCGATCACGCGTTTTCTTGACCACGCATCAACCAATTGCCGAAGAACTTGAACACGCTTCAGCACTCATTCATTACTCCTTCAATGATGCTATTGATGATGCAAATACTCTTACCGATGCTGACCGCGCGTTTTATAGCTGGGCACATGATAATAATGTCCGCTATATGCTTCAGTGGTTGATGCAAAGACAAGGCTAGTTTTCCTTTGTAGCTGATGCCGCCACCTTTGGAGATAAAAACGCTTTACGACGTTTGGTACTTCGCTGCGCGATGAGGCCAAGCAGCACAAAGAGTAAAAGAATAAGGAGTAGCGTTATAATACGTGTTGGATTAACACCACTATCGCTACCTGGATAGAGATAGACATTGTTCGCAGCAACATATAATTGGGAAGCTTTATCTGCTCCAATGACAAGCGCATAGACAGATGTATTTGTGGGGAATCCAGCTGCGATACCACTCCAATTTTGCCCACTATCGTCGCTACGAAACGCTCCAAATTTTGTGCCAACGTAGAGCGTTGATGCATTTGCACTTCTAAAATCAATCAAAATATGTTGAATAGGAACACCTTGTAGCACTTGTCCACTCTCAGCCCAGTGGGTACCATTATCCATTGAGCGAAAAATACCATGCTTCGTTCCAGCATATACAAGCCCAGTTGCACCACCTACACTGGCTGCTGGTTGTACAGAAGTAGCACCATCGGCGATAGGCAAGCCATTGTTTAACGCGGTCCAGTTCGTACCTACATTATCGGAGTTATATATTCCTAATGAAGTGGCAGCCCAAAGCCGATGCTGCGTACTGTCAAAAGCTAGTTCGTTGATAGCAATTTTAGAAGGAAGCGTTCCATTGATTGCCTTCCAACGCATGTCGTTATCGCCATTGCTCATAAACACGCCGTGTTGCAGTGTACCAAGATACATATCTTTTTGCTCGTCAAAAATTAATGTTGTATAGCTGTCATCAGGCAAACCCGAACGCGCTGTGTTAACCACTTGCCATGTTTGTGCAGCATCACTACTGGCAAATAAACCTAGGTTAGTAAGCGCATAAAGTATTTTGCCAGCAGGAGACATGGTAAGCATTGAGAGAGTGAGAGAGATTGCTGAAACGCGTCCACGTTTTTTCCAGTGTTGTCCAGCATCACTACTGGCAAAGATGGTTCCATCTTCGTCACCTGCATAAAAGAGTTGAGGCTTGTTAGGATTCACGGCGAGCGCATGTACATGCTGTTTGGTGAGTGATGATGCTTGCCAGCTTCCACTTCCTAACAGATTTGTACCAGGGGCACAAGCGGAGAATATACCGAGTGTCATTGCAAAGAGCAACAAAGCAAGCAGGTTTTTAGTAAACTGTGGTACTTCCCTTTTTTCACGTATCGCAATATTCTGTTGTATGTTCCCCATGTTGTCCTTATATGCATTAATCAAGTAAGTCTATCTCTTCACCGACGCCTTGTTTCACTGCTAAAGAGTATACGTGTGCTGCCGTTACAACATCTTCCAGTCCAATACCTAATCCCTTATAAAGCGTGATCTCTTCAGGTGTTTCGCGTTGCGGTCCCTCATCTCCCACAATTTCACATAATTCATGCACACGTTCCCATTGAAACAATTCTTCATCGGCAGGAATAACAAAATCTCCAGCCTCTTTATATGCTTGTTCAAGGGAATCGGTGACGATAAGCATACTACGATGTAAGGTTGAGAGGTCTACCTCACGCCGCTGCGTCCAATTTGAGCCAATAGCGTTAATGTGACAACCAGGTTTGAGCCATTCTCCATGAAACACAGGATCGCGAGCGTTTGTTGCAGTGATGAGAATATCAGCATTAGCAACCGCCACGCGTGCATCGTCAACCGGAATCACTTCAATGTTCAAGAGGCGCGACATTTCGCGACAGAACAACTCACGTTCCGGTTGTCTGCGGCTATAGACGCGAACAGACGCAATAGGACGAACCTCACATACACCCAGGAGTTGCGTCACCGCTTGCTGACCCGCCCCGATGAGACCAACATTCCGTGCATTGGTTCGTGCCAGGTACTTCGTCGCAACTGCACTTGTCCCTCCTGTACGCATAGCACCAAGGTGGTCAGCTTCTATAATCCCCAGCAACGAGCCATTCTTCGCGCTAAAGAGCATAACAACATAACGCATTCCCTCACGAAATGCCGTATAGGTTTTAAAACCAACGACCTCGGATGTAGGAGCAGAAGCGGCGAGAATTGTGAGTACGCCATTTGCAAAAGCAAGTCTAGTGCGTGGTTGGTTTTTTACTAACCCTTGTGATTGTGCGTGAAAAGCATCTTCTAGCACCATCACAGTGTCACGCATGCTTAGCAATTCACGAACCTGTTTTTCACGCACAATCAACACCATAAGCCATACTCTACATTTCTTGCGTCTCTAATCCTCGCGTCGGATTACGCGTCGCATATACACAACGGTTTCATGGACCTCATAGCCTTTGGGAAGTTTCTTATTATTCTGCGGCATCAACAGGTCTTTTATACCAGTAAGCGCAGGCAAGGCACTTTCAACCGACCTTGATGGTGGTGAGAGACGAGCTAATAGGCCACGACGGAGCAATTCTAATCCCATGCCAACAGCCACGGCTCCAACGCTTGCAGCAACACCGCGTGGTACAGGAAGGTTGTAGAGGAGCGCAGGCAGGTTTTTTTGCTCGACAGGCACAAGACCAGTCGAGGAGGATACGGTGAGGTCCGCACCGCATTGACTACAATAGATATCATTTTTCGTGGTCGTAGCTTGACATTCAGGGCATTTCATGCGAATTCTCCTCCATGAGTCAGATGGTCAATAGTATTTCTTTTCTCTTGGAATATTCTCTACAATAGTGATTACTGCAAATCTATACTCTATTGTAACGTTTCTGTCGTAACGCGTCTACACTTTTTGCTAACAAAACAGACGCCTGTTCAACTTCGGCTTCTGTAGACCAACGTCCAAGGGTGAGACGAAGTGCTGCTAATGCTTGCTCACGCGGAAGACCCATAGCAGTAAGAACCGATGAAGGTTCTGTACTTCCTTCGTGGCAAGCTGAACCCGTTGAGCTTGCAATTTCTGGGGTGACGGCAAGCACATCTTCACCAACAACACCATCGATACTTATATTTAACGTGTTAGGTAGGCGTTCTACCTGGTGTCCATTCAGGTGAACAGTATTAGGGAGATACTGTTCAAGCCGATGCTGAAGCAAGTCACGCAGATACAGCAGATGAGATTGACTATTTGTAGCAAGGTGCTGTTGCGCTAGCTCACATGCTACCCCTAGACCTACTATAAAGGCGATATTCTCAGTTCCAGCTCTACGTCCATGCTCTTGTCCACCACCGTAGATTGCTGGCTCAAGTTGCAGACCGTCTCGGACATATAGTGCGCCAATCCCTTTTGGAGCATATAATTTGTGCCCTGCCACCGTGAGTAAATCAACTCCAAGCTCATCTATGTATGTTGGAATTTTTCCAACAGATTGCGAAGCATCGGTATGTACGAGCACACCGTGACGATGTGCTATCTCCGCTATTTCTGCGATGGGTTGTAACGTCCCCGTTTCATTGTTGGCATGCATAATCGTGATCAGTACGGTCTGGTCGGTCATCGCAGCCTTTACGTCCTCAAGGTTTATACGTCCATGAGCGTCGACAGGGAGATATGTTACACGAAAGTCATGTAGACGTTCAAGCGATTTACAGATATTTAATACTGCTGGATGCTCGGTTACTTGCGTGATGATGTGATTGCCTCTATGCCGAGCCATAAGAGCCGCACCACGAATCGCTAGTGTGTCGCTCTCAGAACCGCAGCCAGTGAAAATAATCTCTATTGGCTGACAATGTAACAGATGGGCGACTTGTGCTCGTGCTGTGACGATAGCCTGACGAGTGGGAGATGCATATGTGTGCGTACTTGAGGGATTGCCAAAGTGTGTTGTAAGATACGGCAGCATTGCGTCAACCACAGTAGGGTCAACAGGAGTTGTTGCATTGTAATCAAGATAGATGGGACCATCTTGTAGTCCAGAGTGTGCTATCATATCGGTTTCCTTCTACTTGTTTTGAGGATGCTTGGGAACGCCCCATGTGACGTTTGCCACAACTTGAAGCAACATCATGCCATCTGGATAGCTCTTTAGCAGTATTTGCTTCGCCTCTCGATCAAAGGCGGTAGCCATCTTTGGCGTCATACGCTCTCTGGAAAAACCGTTGCGCGAATGATACGACTCAATATAGTCATCTACCGATTGCACAAATGGTACGGGATGTGTTTCTTTTCCGCCAACTTTCTGAAAGAGACCACGTAACTCCAATTCATCGATTAGTTCAAATGGTTGATACTTTGCGTTTGTTGAGAATTTTGGAATAATTTCTGCTAGCTCAGCATACCAAGCCGTAGGTTTCGTGTCATGTCCGATAATAGCAAGATAGCCATTGGGCGTCAATGCGTCGCGTAAACGCGGTAAAACTATTTCCCAATCCATCCAATGGAGGCTTGCGCCAGCAGTTACAAGGGCGTATGGTGCTTCAAGTATAACATCTTCTACACGTCCATAAAGCCAATGGAGATGCGGATTATCCCCGTTCGGGAGATATTTTCCATGCTCAATCATATTCAGAGAAAAATCTACAGCATCGAGTCTATCGACACGATTGACAAAATGACGGGCAATATCGCCAGTACCTGCGCCAATATCAAGAACGTGGCGCGGTTGCTCTGTAATAAGTGTGTTAAGAATATCGAAGACCTCAGTAGGGTATGATGGGCGATACTTGTACGCTTCTACAACGCTCTGGTCTTTGAATTGTGCGCCATATTCGGGAGCAAGATGCTCTGGTCTAGGAAGCATAGTATATAACTTTCTTTCGGTTGAAATGCTCTTCTTTTCTTTTATCTATTTAAACGGCTATACGAAGGAATTTGTTTTAGTTAGTAAGCTGTAAGTCATGTACAAAAAACTGTGATAAGGAGCGTCTCTAATACAAATAGTGATACTCTACTTACTCTTTATAGCACATAGCACTTTTGCAAAGGAGGCTCATTAATGGCAACAGATTATATTGTCTTTATTCATGGTGTCAATACGCGTGAGAAAGTTGAACCGCCAACCTATGCCGATGCACTTTTTACACTTATTCAGCAATCTGTTGAGCATCGTACAAAGAGCAACGCTCCTCATCGACTCGTGAAAGTGCCGTTATATTGGGGAAGTGTTGGCGTCTCTGCCGAAAACGCACTCCTCGAAGAATATAAACACTCATCACAAAAATGGAACAAACTTTGGTTCAGAACGTTACGTAGTGGTGTTTTGTTAGAGTTCGCAGGTGATGTTGCACTCTATATGAGTCGTGCCATTGGTGCTAAAGTTGCAGATAAATTGAAAGACGATGTATTCAAACAAATAGGACCTGCATTGCTCAATCCAAACGCCGAAGACCGTCTACATCTAGTCGCGCATAGCTTAGGAACCGTCGTTCTTTTTGATATTCTCTTTAGTGCACGCTGGGATCAAGAAGGTACTCCTGGCTACGAAAGTGTCACTGCTATACGTGAAGGTATCTACGGTGTAGAACCTCATTGGACACAGGGAGTACGTCTTGCCAGCATTTCTACAATGGGTTCTCCTCTTGGTCTGTTTAGTCTTATGGATGTAGACCAATCTGATGTCGAGCAGAGGAATGGTAAGAACGAGATCGTTAACACACACGATATTACCCCTCGCCTTCAACAGTTCTTGGAACGACTTCCCACAAAGATGGGAAACGTAGGAGAAAGGCTTCCCTGGCTCAATTTTGCTCATCCAGGTGATCCATTAGCTTCACCACTTGATCCACTGCTCGCCGATATGGTAGATCGTGATAGAAAATATGTTGACGTGGAAGATATTATTCTCAAGAATGTGAAACTTGCGGATCATATCGGGCAGATGTTTAGCAATAGTCCATTGACAATGCTCTACGCGAGTGATGCACATATGAGCTACCTCAAGAGCAAACAGGTAGCCGAAAGCATAGCAGACGTTATCGTAAAGTCAACAAAGCAAAAGAAGATAAAAGATACATCTGAAATACACGATCTGGTAAAGTGACTTGACTAAGACCGACAAAGATATATAGAGTAAAGTCGAAAACACAGCATTCAGTGAGGACTTCTCAAATTTGAGAAGTCCTCACTGAATGCTGTACACATTTGTACTATAGAAGCGCAGGTGATACACTTTTGCATGAGAGTCATTAACGCTGACGTTAGTGATGAAAACACTATTTCGCTGTAAGGAGATACCATGTTTCAGTTAACCGCGCTCTACGGCCATCCCCAGGACCCAACGGCTTTTGACCACTACTATCAAAATACGCATAGTCCGCTAGCAATGAAGATTCCAGGACTTAAGGGCTACATTGCAAATAAGCCTACGGCAACTAATCCACAAGAGTCTTCGCCTTATTACTTGATTGCAGAACTCTATTTTGACAGCATGGAAACGCTGCAAGTTGGTTTGCAGTCGTCAGAAGGTCAAGCAGCGGCAGGTGATACACAAAATTTTGCAACAGGCGGTGTCACTTTAGTAATAGGTGAAGTACGGGTCTACGACGCGGTTTCAATCAGCTAAAGTATTCTTTCATACACAACAAGAGCGTCCCTGACAGATTACATCTATCTGGGACGCTCTTGTTGCGACAGGATGTTATGCTGGAAACTTGGCGGCAAGTTCGCGTGCGCTTGGCTCAACGAGTACTGAACCATCGGGGAAAACAATGGTTGGAACGCTGCGAGCGCCATTGTTTATTTTGACGACATACTCTGCCGCATCGTCGTCTTCCTCAATGTTAATGTATTCATAAGGGACGCCATGCGAATCGAGCCAGCGTTTCGCCATACGACAATCACCACACCATGTGGTGGCATACATAACAACTTTTTCTCCAGCTTTTGGAGTTTGTGTAGTAGATTCGTTCACGTTTGTTAGCTCCTGGCATATATTAAGTAATGTAAGAATATGTCTATTTACTCAAACATCTCATGTAAGAAAACTATTCCCTTCCTCTGCTGCCAAACATATATTCTGCACGTATTTTTATCCAGAGGCCGCGTAAAACCTCTGCGTTCCATGTCTGATTCTTACCCACGTTTTACAATACGAATGAAATATACCACTTACCTGTGCTACTCTTATTAACCGACTCGGTTTTGATAAAACTGCTGGTTTTTTATGCTACAATTTTACTTTTTCTAGCTTTTTGCGAATTTCTTCATTTTAAACTATTTTCCCTACTTTTATCGCGTTTATGAAGTAGTTAACATACGAACTGTGAGGTATATCACGGCAAATACAACGAAAAACAAGTATGCTTTTCCAAGCGAGATACGCTTACACATACAATTACTGGTTCAGATTGCTTCTGAAAGGGTCAACTCATGAATACCAATAAATTCGCTCGTTTTTCGATATTCCTTCCCATTACAACAGCTATAACACGCATAGTCGGGAGCACATTCTTTTTACTTGTGCTTAGTAGTTTGTTTCTGATGAACTTCTCGTCTCCTGCAATGGCTCACGCGGCAGCAACAAGGGTGAAGATCAAAGATTTTCCCGTGCTTACAGCAAATAGCAGCCCCTTTGGTATCACGCGTGGTCCTGATAACGCCCTCTGGTTCACTGAAATAAATAGTAACAAGATTGGGCGCATCAGTCTACACGGGAAGGTTACTGAGTTTCCTACTCCTACGCAGAATAGCTCACCTCTCGGTATCGTCACCGGACCTGACAATGCGCTCTGGTTCACTGAACAATCAGGCAACAACATTGGGCGTATCACTCCCAAAGGTCAAGTCGTTGAATTTCTGGTTCCCACAGCTCAAGCAGCACCTACCTATATCTATCACACGTAGTCCTAACAACACTCTTTGGTTCACTGAGCAAGCAGCAAGCAAGATTGGTCGCTTGACGATTAACTAGAGGTCAATAGATGCTTAAATGAGATTCACTCTCCTAGATGTAACATTCAGGAGAGTGAATCTCGTTAAGTATCCTCTTTACACCAATAAAAAGAAAGGGTCATCGCCGCTCAGAATATTGTAGCCGAAGGACTTTCGATGCTTGCCTGTGGGGTAAGGGTAAGACTTATTCGTGTGAAAGCACGGTAGGCGTGTTCCGCTGAAGCAGGAAACTCTCTTCAGCGATGGAGGGTATCTCCTGCTTTCTAGGCATGCAGAGAATGTCAAGTGAGATGAACATATATGAGTGTAAACACTTGAGCCGCTTGTTGCACAGATGCTAAGTCTGGTTGTTTTGCGGAGTCAAGCGTTACATTATATGCTCTTGCACCACCAGGACGTTGGCGCACAAATGATGCTAGTTCCTTCGCAATCGTCTCTTTATCATCATGAATAACCTCTGCGGTCCCCTGCACTGTCTTCCCTTGTAAGCGTAAGGTAACAGACGGACTCTCTTGTAGATTTTTGTACCAAGGATGATCTGTGAAGAGTACGACAGTATTGCCTTCCTTTGTATAGCCTAGTGGTGTTGTATATGTCTTGCCGCTTTTACGTCCAGTGAATGTTAGCAGTAAAAGTTGGTTGCCCAACGGTCCTTGCAATGGTGAACGGAGCAAAAACATCATGAGTTGATTAAGAAACTTGGGTGGTGTTCTTGGCTTGTAATTTGGTGTATTATCTATTGCCATATTTATCTACTTTCCTTTATTATCCTTCTGCTGGCACAAGTGCAGGTTTGTTGATGCGTTCAAGCATCAAATCCAAAAACTTTTTGCCGCCAGTAGCAATCAAGCTAGGGTTACGCGCAAGGATGCCCATTACGAGACTTACGTTGAAGTCGCCACGCAATGCTTGCGCCATTTGAGCAGGAGTTAAGCGCTTCATTAGGTCGAGTCCACTATCCCATTGCTCATCACTATAGTTGGCTATACGCTTGTTAATCATATAGGAGATATCCATATCACGCCCAAAACGAACACGCCACTGCTTGTCAAAACGTTCTAAGAAGGTCGCAGAGGTATTGCCAGCTTTTACTGCGTCCGCAGCGACTTTGCCCGCCATTTGACCGGAGTAAATAGCAAAACGGATGCCCTCACCTACAAGTGTTGAGCCGTGACCACTTGAGTCACCTGCTAAAAGCAATCCATTACGAGAGAAGCGTTCCAAAGCTCCTTCTGATGGAAAAAGACCTGTGTGGTATTCAACGGGACTGGCTCCCTTGAATTTCTCGGTCAGTTGTGGAATGTCACGAATTATACTATCGAGATAGACGCGTGCATCATCATCGCTATCGGGATGAAGAACACCAACACCAAGACGTACACGCCCATTACCACGCGGAAAGACCCATGCATAGCCACGCGGAGCAAAGGCGCTGCCCATGATGAGATAGAGTTCATCTTGCGGATAGTTTGGTGCGTACATGTCGTACTCAGCTCCATAGCCATAACGATGAAATGCCTTCCCCATATCGGTACGTACTCCGATGTGACGTGAAAAGCCGCTTGCATCAATGGTAATGGGAGATTTAAAGGTGAGACGCTCGCTCACATGATTTTTCGCCGTGACACCCGCCACGTAATCATTTTCTAGCAGTGTTTGCTCGACGGTATGACGCATACGAAGTTCTGCGCCAGCCGCGATTGCACGCCCTGCCAGATGCTGATAGACGCCACGCACGTCGATAACGCAGGCCACGGCAGGATTATAATGCAGAGGTACTTCGCGCTTTGGTGAGAGAAATACTACTTTGGTGATGGGATGATAAAGATGCTCTGGAATATTGAGTGCTTTCATATCGCTCACCCAGCTACCACCACTGGTATGCACGGGATAGCCAATCTCGTTCTGGCGTTCTAATACAAGTGTGCGTACACCTTGCTTGGCAGCAGCTTCGGCAGCAGCCAGCCCAGCAGGTCCACCGCCCACAATTAATACATCATATTCTTCTGTCATTGAATTCCTTCTTTAGGAGATGTCGTTTGTGCAATCATGGAATTGCTCTAACCCTTTGCAACTTAGTGTATCATGTGTGAGCAATATCTTTTATAATAATTTATATTGAGTAAGTCGTGAGCGGCAACTTCCCTCTTGATACGTCGTTTCGTTTGGCTGTAAGGAATGTTCTATGCGAGCACCATAGGCTATGCTATACATTTGGGCAGCTTTCAGCGTTTGTTGTTCATTAGGAGTAAAGGGTTTGCCGCGAGCAGTTTCATATTCGGCAACAAATGCAGCAGTTTCCTCAAAGGTAGGATGTTTGAGACCATCAAAGAACTCGGTATAGATAAAGTTCACAGACGTATGCCCGACGATGACTGGCTCTTTTTCAAGCACAAGGCTATCCCAATCATAGATGACGCGCACTCTCTCATCTACGTAGCGGAAGTGTTTTACACTCCAATCAGCATGACCAAGCACCAACTGGCCTACACTATGTAGACTGATTTCTTGAGCTTGACGCGCAATCTCGTCTATCCACTCCGCTCCTGCTGCCGTTGCCTTGAAGTCGAAGAGTTTGCTATGCGGTGTGGGCCATATCACACCTTCAGGTAAATGTATGTCAAGCGCAGCAGGACGTAAACCTGAAATAGTTTCGGGTGTTTGTGTGAGTTGAATAAGCCATGCAAGCATTTGCGCCATTGAGCGACGAATAGTAGGGTCATGAGCTTCGTGATACATACCTTCGTCAACAAGCTCCTCGACAATGGCAGTGCCATATGCAAGAGGCTTGGGACCGAGAAGCGGTGTTGTACAAGGATAGCCGTTCAAGAGAAGATGGCGTTGTACCTGTACAACGGCTTGCAGAAATTCGAGTGAGCGTGAGGGTTGATGAACCTTCAAAACGACACGACGACCATCTTTCAAAGATACGCCACATACTGCGCCTTGACTCAATTCATAGAAAAGATAGCTGGAAACAGCAACACCCAGTTCTTTCCGACAAAAAGCGTCTATGAAGTATGCTATCTGCTGAGGATCAGTGGTTCCAAAGACAATTGGCTCGACAAAATGGGTATCCCAACGAGTCATCCAAGCATCTATAACGTCATGTCGTGCAATCATCGCACCTTCCTTCTTTTTGTTGTTATATGGTCTTTGCCATCTGTACGTTTGAAAATCGGCTTCGTTCATCGGAACTAAACGAATCATGGCATACACTCCTCTCTATTTTTCCTACCTCGTATTGTACAATACCTCTTACCGCTATTGACGCAGACGAGTCTATGCTGCGCTAGGTTGTACATCCAGATGGAATAGAGCAGTACTATTTTTCCACAAAATCTGTTCTTTGTCGGTTGGACTTACGTCAAGTTGTTTCACGATTAGAAGCTGCTCTTCAAGAGGCGCAACGGGATAATCTGTTCCGAAGAGCACATGATCGCTTCCGAAAACCTGGATGGCTTGTTGAATGGTGGTGGGTGAGAATGATAATCCCAGTTCTACATACACATTCGTTCCCATGTATATACTGGGGAGGTGCTGACACATTCCTACGTTCTCTGTCGGCGAAGCAATTTCGCTGTCTCGATAGGAGCGATCCAGGCGACCAAGTAAATTCATAATGCCTGCACCCGCGAACGGTAACACTATTTTGAGCTGAGGATAGCGATCAAAGACACCCGAAAAGATCATACGTGTAACAGTCGTCATCACATCAAAGGGTCGATACAGCATCTCTTGCATTGGATAGGTATCACTAAGGGGAAGCCATGTTGGGGTAATCGGTGGATGTAGGAAAATAGCTACATCGCGTGACTGAACATACTCCCAAAAAGGACTCAGCGTTCGATCATCTAACCAACGACCTGCATAGCTTGTACAAAGTGTCAGACCTTTCGCCCTCAACCGCGTTAAGCTTCGATCAGCCTCTTCAACACATCCCGGTTCAAATGGATGCACGGTCGCCAGAAAATCAAGCTTGTTGGGGTGTTTGGAGACAACCGTTGCAAGATCGTCATTAACAGTTGCTGCAATCTCTTCAGCAACTCTTCCCACATGAGGTTTGAGATTGGCGAGCAGGAAAGCATTACTGAGAACTCCTTTGGTGACACCTGCTTGATCTTGTGCTTGCACCTGCACATCAATATTGCTGAATGTCGATGGCTGAACTCGTGGAGGCTCCTCTTGTACGTTCTTTGAGACAGGAGGCTCCTCAAGAAACAAGTCACGAGAAAAGGAGGCAAGGGTCGTCATGAAACGAGGATTTGCCACATGACGATGAATATCAATGATGGGGCTAGAACCTGGGGATATTTGCATAGCATTTTTTCCTTTTTCTTTTTATATACTTCGCAACACAATACGACCGCGTCCATGCCCCTGCTGACTCAATACATGAGCTTGACTCGCCTCACTGAGAGGGAAAACCTTCTCAATCGCCACCTTCACTTGTTCTTCATCTATCAACTGTGCAAAGGTCTGTAAAAGGTCGCTTCCTACATGAGTATAAAATGAGGTCACATGCACACCACGTTCCTGTACCTTTTCTGCGGCAGGCTGACCCGCTATCGTCACCAGAGTTCCACCACGCTTGACTGCCTGTAGCGACGCCTCAAGTGCCGATCCACCTACGACATCAAACGCAAGATCAACGTCCTGCACAACACTTGCAAGTTCCGTCGTCGTGTAGTCAACCACCATCTCGGCCCCTAAAGAACGCACAAAATCGACGTTGGCACTGGAGGTGGTGGCGATGACGTGCGCGCCCTTCCATCTAGCAAACTGCACTGCAAAGAGACCAACACCTCCTGCTGCACCCTGAATCAACACTCGCTGCCCTGCTTCCAACTTCCCATACTCAAAAAGCCCTTGCCAAGCAGTGGTAGCACCAACAGGTATAGTCGCAGCCTCATCAAAACTCACGCTCTGCGGTTTGAACGCAAGAGAGTCGACAGGAGCTACCGCATATTCAGCATACGTCCCCTTCATACTTTGACCATAAACTGCCTGTCCCTTCTGGAAAGCCGTGACTCCCGAACCAACCTCCTCCACAATACCCGCAAGCTCCAAGCCAGGGATATAGGGAAATTGTACTGGCATCACCTCTTTGAAGTAGCCTCGACGAATTTTCCAATCCATCGGGTTCACTCCTGCTGCATGCACCTGTACCAGAACCTCTCCAACCTGAGGTTCTGGACGTGCTATGTATTCGAGTACAAGCTGATCTACATCTCCATAATTATGAACATGTATCGCTCGTATGGTTCGTGTGGACATTATTCCTACCCTCGTTTCCAGGTACACTTACTCTTTTCAAGTATGCACCTTCTATTCTTTCCACTATCTCATTCATCTTCGCACTACCAAGCAAAGCACATTGCGTGGTATTCTGATGCGTAACTGATACTGGTGCTCAATTCACACGTCCAGCTTGACGAGAAAATTTAGACCTTCTCAGTGTGAGCTTGAACAAGCTATCCAAAAGGAAGAGAAATGAATTGAGCAACAGTATCTGTAACTACTCAGAGACCTGAATGTCATAGGAAAAGATTTTTTGCTCTGTCAAAGTCATAAAAGTTATGCATTTTTCAGCGGATAAATCGTATTGGCGTATATTGACCTACCGTTCAATATACAGACAGCATAACATAATATTGACCGAAAGGTCAATATGTTTGTGTGAATTACTATCAACATGTGTTTAGATGAGAGGATTGAAGTATGCCGGGGAAAAAAGAGTCTGAGGTGTTACGTCGGGAGCAAATTGTGCAGGCAGCATTTCGGGTGGCTGCGCGCGAGGGACTTGAGCAACTAACCGTTCGCCTCGTTGCTAACGAGGCAGAATTGAGCACTGGATTAGTTTTCTTCCACTTTAAGTCGAAAGATGCATTGCTTCTTGCTCTCTTAGACTGGTTGCTTGACTCACTTTTTGAGCATTGGAAAGCTTCAGACGCCTTGTCACCTACAGAACGCTTACTCGCATTGATTCAGCTTGATCTACAAGACCTCTCACCAGATGAGCAAGCCATAGCGAGATTGGAACTGTTCTTCACTTATTGGACTCTTGCCGTACACGATCCCGTTATCAATGAACGTATTCGGCAAGCTATTGAGCACTCTAAGCAAGCATTTCTGCCCGTCGTTCAAGCAGTGATCGAAAGCGAACCTCTACGCTTTCGCCATGTAACTCCCGAAGGGTTCGTGACGGTTATTCTTGGAATCGCTCAAGGTTGTGCTATGCAGTCCTTACTTAACAGACAGCGTGTCGATGTAGAGCAAATCTTGACAGTGATACGCGCTCTTCTAACCTCTCCTATTGCATAGGATATCTTAACGAAAGCAGTCGAAAGCTATATGAAAACGTTTGATGTAATTGCAAAAGAAATTCTTGACGCATTGCATATCACAAATCCTGTTTTGCTTGGTGAAGGCTCGGAGGCACAGGTCTATGGCTATACAGCGAACAAGGTAGTGAAAATATTCAAAACTCCCGTCGAGGTTGAATATTTGCAGAATTTAGGCAGTATCTACAGATTTTTGTCTTCTCATACGCTACCTTTTGCTCTGCCAGGAGATTATGAAATACAGCAGAGGGAGGACACGGTTTTTCTGATCGAAAAAAGGCTTGTGGGCAAACCGATAATGCCAATCTACCCAACGCTTAATGAGCATCAGAGACAACACCTTTTGCGTAGCTTTCTTGAGGCGGTTGACGCTTTTAAGACGATCACCTTTGATGCAGGAGACTATGGACGACTTATGGATGACCCGAATGATCTCGATCAATATACTGACTGGCCGCAATTTATCAAGGACAAGGCACCACTTAAATTACAAGAGACAAGAGCGACCTTACAGGAAGACGACGTTGATGTGGATTACGTACTTGCAAAATTTATGCACGACATGGATGCGTTACCACGTTCTCCCAAGAAGAATTTTGTGCATGGCGATTATTTTTTCGGAAATGTATTGGTAGATGACAAGTTGGAAATTTCTGCGGTGCTTGACGTTAGTTGGTGGAGTGCGGTTGGGGATCATATGATGGATATTGCTGGTGCAGTGATGTTTTTGGGTCTGTATGATTTTGTCGCTCCACAAGACCATACATATCTTACAGAGCAAGCGGTGCATATGTACGGGGAGGATGTACTTACCTACATACGAATTTATGAGGTGTACTATAGTTTGCTGCTTTCTGACTGTAAAACCTCGGATCCGCTTGCCTATCGTTGGAGTCTTAAAAATCTACGCCGCTATATGCTTTCGTGACAATGAACGCTACTCAGTTCACACCTTCTATAGATATATACTAATATATTGAAGTAGCCGCAATTCCACACATCTCCTCTTTTCCTCTCATCTTGTGTGCCGATAGAACATAGTAGGTCACTGCATCAATACAGTTACCTACACTACGGCACATTTTTTAAGAGAAAATGAGGTTTTGAAGGAATGCGTTTCAAATATCTATCGAGTCTCTTCTTAATCGGTGTGATGGGATTGAGTATACTTCTTGGTCATTTGCTCTTCCCTATGTCACAATCACACGCAGCACAATCTACAGGAGGAACAAAAGGGACACGTCAACTTCTCCCTCGGCCATTAGCGGCTGGACGACAGCATTCAGCCATTCTTTCGTCACATGCATGGAGTGTTATGCCAACGACGAATTCACTCTACGAAGTAACAACAAACGCTCAAACCATGTATGCACAGGGCTGTCATGCGGCACAATCATCGGCGGGTTTGGTTATCCTTGATTGGGGACAGCCTGTGTACATGGGCAATGGACAGTATGGAACCTACGATTTTGGAGGCCATGATGACTCAGACGATGCTATCTTGCACGCAGCAGCGAACTTCGCGCTCGGCGCATGGTCCTGTCGCACATCATCCACAAATATCGCGCTTGCGCTCGGCGAGAGCAATTATTACTCTGGCAACGCTCTGCCACTCACAACTGCTGCTTGGTATGCTGACGGTCAGCAGTGGGGACAACTTGTAAATAAACTGAACAATTTCGTTAGCGATAATCACTATAACGTGCTGGGTATCTATGGTGCTGGTGATCTTGAGACCGGATGGCAGAATTTCGCACTGACAAGTAGTATAGTGAATGGCTATAACAATACATCTTCGCTTGTCTACTTTGACTTTGGCGATGATGCACCTGGCTACTGGACGAACTATCAATCATGGTATATCGCGTATGGTGCTCGTGATAGTTTGCCTCTCCCTGAAATCTACTACAACGCGGACGCGACCTATGACTGGCAAGCACTCAACGTGTGGGCGTGTTCAAACATGGGTGGTCCTATGTATATCAGAGGTGTTATGTCTACCTTTATTGGGAATACACCTGCTCAAGCATGGACCGCGATGTATCAGGCAGGAGCATCAAACTCTTGTACCGCAAAAACGCTCCCGTGGCTAACATTCTCCACCTATATCGCGTAGAAGTCTGTTACCTACAGTTAGGTAGAGAACCCAAAGAATAGTCCGAACATCAATTCACTCGTAGGCACCTTCATTCATTATGCCCTTATCCAACATGTAGCGCGGAACAAGGGCATAGTGAATGAAGGCCCCCACGATAGATTTACCAGATAATAATTATAAAATTCATAATAAAGAGGCAACTACATTATGCAAAAACAGATATTACCCAAAAAGCATGATACACCTTCTCGACCCTCCCGCTTTCGTCCGCTGTGGTTATTGGCTGCCGCGCTTCTACTGTTTGTTATTTGTGGCGCATATCTCACATTCGCACTACGTTCGGAAGCGTCTACTGCAAGTACTTCTGTACAAACAACTCATGTAGCCCTTCCAACACAAAAGCCGGAACAGTCTTCGGTGATAACGCCTACCGCTACACAGGGGAACTCAAACAAGCAAAAAATGCCCTTGCAACCTGTTCGTACACCAGTGGCTACAGTATCTACAATACATACAACGCCGACAGTATCTGTAACACCAACGCTTATTGCATCGACACCACAGAGTACACAATATGGTGTTTTTCCATTATCATCTGGTGGGCCTCTTCCTGTACCTGAAAGTGTTTTGCGCCCAACAAATATCGCACGCGTAATGCTTAATTCGGCTCTCATTTCTGTATATGCAGGCTCTATGGCAAAAAATGCTCAGGCAGGCATTCTCTGCGTTTTACGAGAGGATATCACGACAGGAGAAATGCATATACAAGTGTATCAGGGACCCCAAACTGGAGGAGCATTAACAATTCTTGCGGTACAGAAAAATGTGCTCTCAATCAAGAATATGAGTATGCAAGGGACATTTGACTTGAATACGAACACGTTTCACTGGTAAGCTTCTTCGAGGCTATCAGCGACGATATTGCTTGTGAGGTACGGTAGCTTGTTCGTGTGGTCGTTGCTTCCCCCAGGGAATTAGAAAGAGGATCAGCATGAGTGCTGCCAGACCTAATGTTGCCCCAACGACTAACAGGACAAGCTCCAATGACGTTGTATTCATAGTAAATGAGAATTTACCAGAGTCGTTGGGGGTTGTAGCAGAGGTACTAACCGAGGGCGATTTTGTCGGCGTTGGACTGAGAACAGGAGTCGGAGAAAGACTAAGAACAGTTAGCAAGGTTTGAGCTTTTAGTGCTTCCGTTGTATCGATTGCAATAATCGTCATTGACGTTTGTATGCCATTAAACTGAGCAGGTATGCGAATCGCCCCCGTAACCATACCATTCTTGTCTGACACAAGGACTGTATTCAGCGATACTTGTGCATTGCTGGCATTAAGAAACGCTAGTTTGACATGAATGCCTTGGGGAAGCCAGTTACTGCCGGAAACGGCAATAACATCACCCGCTTTACCGCTTGTTGGATTGATTAGAATGCTCGGAGCAACGGCACTCTGCTCACCAGGACTCGCCAGGACAAGATACTGTACTGTTGCAATTGTCCTTGCACTATCGGTCACGACAATATTCCACTTTCCTGTTGGCCCATTGCTTGGTAAGATAAGGTTTGTCGCTATAAAGGTCCCATTACGCTGCACTTGCACTGAATTTTCGCTCGGAGGCTCGAACAGACCCATTACATGCTGTGCATCTATGTACTTTAGTATTGCCTTACCTGCGTGAAAATTCTTTCCTTTTATCGTCAATGCTACCCCTAATGGTCCTTGCTGCACATTTACTGTAAGCGTAGGCTTAGGATGTGACGCGGCAGAAACTGATGATAGAGGAAACAACAGTATACTGCTGGCGAAAATACACAGTATAAGGCATCGTGACAGCCGGAAATACCGATAGAGCAGGAAAAGCAATGATGACATGGGTGGCGTGACTCCCAAATATTTAGATTATTCTATTGAGCAGATAAAAACTGGACGTTTCTGCTTTTACCTAGAATAAACGTGTCATCATGCTGCTATTAGTCGATTGCGAAAAGCTTATTCTGCCTTGAGAAGAGGCTGTTCTATGTCCAACATCATCTTAACCTCTTCCAACCTTCTTAAAAATTGTCGATCTTGTAGAGGTTCCAGCACTGTTCGTGCGCGTTCGAGGTGCGTGCGCTTCCCTGTACGCTGAGCAAGAACGATACGCATGCGGGTAGCGTGAACAATGAGATGGTACGCTTCAGCAGCGTCGATGGCTTGGGCAAGTTGCACGTTATCGTCGTCTGCGAGTGCTTGGGCAATATCACAGTAGAAGAGGTCTTCATTGTTGCTCCAATGGGCAGTACGAATGTGCTCAATCCACTTGAAGAGGACAGGTTTTCCACGCTCACTACAAAAGACGAGCAAAAGAGTTGCCATTCTCAATTTTTTGGAAGGTATCGACCAATCTAGGCGTTCAAAGTCTGCCTTCTGTGCGTCATCTTCAAGAATGGTGGTAAGCAGAACACGTGCATCGGAGAGGACATCTGGAAAAATTCGCTTCAGTATTGCAGTCGCGGTGTTAACACTCGCGCTGTCTTCACGAGCTAGAGCAACCTGGAGAATACTGTAGTAGCCTACTGTTACTAAATCAACTGAGTCTCCGTCAAATTGTATCTGATTTTGCACCTCCTCAAGAACTTTTGCGAGCGTCTCTAAAGTAGTCCAACGTCCAGTGATAAAGGCGACGGCAATAGCAAGTGAGATACCTAAGCCAAGATATCGTAGTGTCTGTCCAGGTTTCACCTGTGTGAGTGCCTCTTGTATTGTCGCAATACAATTCTCATAGTCTCCCGACTCAGCATAGGTACGAGCAATCATTTGAATAGCGTCACCTCGTTCTAACACCGACAACCCCGGTGCTGAGAGCCGCCGTTTCAAGACCATCAGCGCATCATGATATGCTCCAAGAAAGAGCAAGAGTGCCGCATAGCCATCAAGTATTTCACTGAATGCCGTCCAATCGGCACGTTGCTCAAAGTACGTTGCTGCCGCCTCTGCAATCTTCTTTTTCGCTTCTACTTCTTCTGGTAGAATAGTATCCTCTTGGTTAATAAGATAGAAAAAATCTATACTCTGGACGCGCCACTGCTCACCTTCGTCACCCGCCACCAGTGCTAGGTGTTGGACTTCTTGCCATAACTCCATAAAACGCTGTTGCTCAAACGGCATAGCTACCGAGCCACGGGTGTACGTAATAAGTATCTTACGGAGCAGACGCGCACCAACAATTGGCTGTGTTGCACCTATCGTGCGCCAACGCTCAAATGCTTTCCAATAGGAGTCTATGGAGGACTGCGTCCATAAATCACTATCCCCAAATTGTTCGTAGAGAGATAGGAGTTCGTTTTCCGGTGCAAGAGCAATAGCACTGCGTAGAAAGTCCTGTGCCTCTGCATAAGCTCCCGCGCGACTCGCTATTTCACCTGCTCTTCTTAGAAAGTGAAGAGCGCGCTCGGACTCAAGTGGCAAAGCCTGGGGAATTGCTGATTGATGTGCCAAGATCACAGCTTCTCGATAGTGATACGCGATTACCTCCGCGTACTCGTCAAGATGCTCTGCTGCTGCAGACTCAAGCCAGGCAGCGATTCGTCCATGGAGCCGGATACGTTCGGCACGTGAGAGAGTGCCATAGGCCACATCGCGGAAGAGAATGTGGCGGAACGTGAAGGCATTTGCCTCCATGGGAACAAGAATGTCGTGTGTTTGTAATTCGTCAAGGGCTATTGCAATCTCTTGCGGATCATAGTCATTCAGCACGGCCTGTAGCATTGGCATACCAATGGTGCGACTGGCAACGGATGCTACTTGCAGAACCTGGTGCTCTATTGGTGAGAGCAGATCGAGTCGTGCAAGGACTGCAGCGTGTATGGTATCAGGAAGCATATCGAGGGGAGCCTCATCTCCATTGAGCCTTCGTTCCGTCAAGCCCCGTATCAGTTCAAGCGCAAAGAAAGGGTTGCCACCTGAACGCTCGACGATCTGTTGACGCATACTCTCGGAGAGATCGCTCGTCAATTTCTCGACAAGATCATGTGTCTGCTTTGCGGTAAGTGGTTGCAAGGCGAGAGAGGTGAAGTTTTGGCGTCCACCTCCCCAGTTTGGACGACGATCTAACAGTTCGGGACGACTCAGGGAGATCAGTAAGAGTGGAGCGAGAATACGAACATGGGTAAGGTGTTCTACCAGGTCAAGCATACTCTCGCTGGCCCAGTGCAAATCCTCAAAGATAATGATACGCGGTGCAAGTGAGGAAAACACCTCAATCAACAGTCGCCACGCCGTGAAGATACTCTCACGGTCCGTTGTGCCTATACTGCCATCTCCATCAATACCCAAGGTAGCAAGGACAAGATCGGCGAGGCGTGAGGCATCGTCCGGGTTGTAGCCGCCCTGCTCAAAAACACTCATGACATGAGGCTTGTCAATTTCTCCTCCTAACAGGCCATCGAGCAAACCGCGAAGAGGCCAGTAGGTAAGCGTTTGACCATAGGGGAGACAACGCACGATTGCTATTTGCAAACCCTCATCGGGATCGAGGCGACTTAAAAATTCTTCTAGGAGGCGCGTCTTACCTGTCCCTGCTGGTGCCACAATCGAGACAAGTTGTGGGTGTTGCTCTTCAAGGACACGCTCTTTGAGAAGTGCAAGCTGCAACAAATCCTGTTTTCTCCCGACAAGTGGTGGACGATCCATCGTGCGCGTTGTACGAATACCTTTGAGCGGAAATATCTGAATTGGCTCTCGCTTCCCTTTGACCTTTACAAGACGTGGCTCGTCAAAAAGAAATGCCGTTTGAGCGGCATGTGCTGTCCGACTCCCTGCCACGATCTCACCTGTATGAGTATGTTGTTGCAGACGAGCAGCCACATTGACCGCATCACCTGTTACAAGAAAATCGCCACGAGAGGCATCGCTGGTCGTCACGACCTCACCTGTGTTGACAGCAATTCGGAGTTGGAACGAAGTGTTGAGTATCTCATCGTTCGCCACTGCATCGCGCAATGCAAGGGCAGATGCTAACGCACGCTCGGCATCATCTCCATGAGCCTGTGGCAACCCAAAGACGGCCATGACCGCATCACCAATAAACTTTTCGATGGTACCCTCATGATGGGAGACGATACGCTGGGCATGGGCATAATAACGGCCCATCAAAGCACGCACATCTTCGGGGTCAAGCGTCTCGCCAAGTGAAGTAGAGCCTGTCACGTCGGCAAAAAGAATGGTGACAAGCTTCCTTTCTTCTGGCATCTAAATTTCCTTTATTGTGATGAGATTATATTTGCATTGTATCTGTTACTCAACGTCATTGTAACAGGTGATGTATATGGATACAAGACAAAATTTCTATTCTTTCTCCGCTACGCTCGCCTTGCCTCGCACATTCACTAACGCGACCCCAATGATGATCACGACACCACCAAGAAGCGAGAGAAGAGAAGGAATTTCGCCTAGCCAGGGCCATGCGATTAGCACAGCAAGGACAGGAATAACATAGAGAAAACTTGTTGTATTAGAGGCGGACATTCGTGAGAGGGCATAGGCCCAGGCGACATACGCAATTGCTGCAGGAAAGACTCCCAAATAGACGATAGCAAGAGTTGCCTCACTTGGAGCGACTTGAATCTGTTGTAGCAAACCAGGAGCATACACTAACATAAAAAGCGTAGCGGCCCAGATTGTATACGTCGTCAATTCTATGCCAGAGTACTTTTTCAAGTAAGGCTTTTGTATGACAAAGTACACACTTTCAGAAAGCGATGCAAGAAGAATAAAGAATGCTCCTGGCGCGAAACGGAGTCCACCGCCTTGTCCAAGGACAACAATAATCACGCCTACAAAGCTCATGATTATTCCAATCCATCCGAAGAGGCGTACACGTTCGCGTAGGAAAATAGCGGCCAGTATAGTAGTGAAGCAAGGAACTGTTGCTACCAGAAGGCTTGAAGCTCCCGCCGAGACGCTTTGCTCGCCATAGGTAAGCCCAATCTGATACACGGTAATGCCAATGAAGCCAAGAAATAGCATACTTGGGATGTCTCGTAGTGCTGGCAAGCGCATACGAGTGAACAATGCATAGACGAGAAGCGTAGCAGAAGCTACCAGGAAACGCAAAAGGACAAGGTGCCCTGGTGTATATGCTTTGAGACCTGCCCGAATACCAGCGAATGCGGAAGCCCACAGGACGAGCAATATGGTAAGCGCAACAAGCATGCTAATATCAATACGTGGCTTAGAGAGTGGTTGTGTTGCTAAAGGTACCCGTGCCATAGAAAGATCTCCCCGAAATTTTCGTTTATCATATATAGCAATTGTAAGGTCAATGATGGGGAATGACCATGATGAAATAAAACTATTAGCCTTATATGAGTAAAGAATCAAAGGTAGAATAGCTGTATAGTTTTAGAAAATGTGGTAGCACATTTTAAGCAAGGGGATCAACACCATCCCATGTACCTGTTGATGCAAGAGGGTGGAAGCGGGCAAAGAGTTCTTCACGATACCATCGTTCGTTTCTTGTACGTTTGATCACATCAATATGCGGAGAGCGACCATAAGCAAACGTAGTCACGGAGGGTAGTGTACGCCAGAGGCTAATTGTGGCTTGATGGAGAAATGGTGACTCACCCACACCAACTGAGTTTATATAGTCTGGTTGTTTTAGTAACTGTTCAGCAACGGCGGGTACCGCGTCCAGAAATGTTTTTCTCTTTGAGGGATTAAGGGTTGCGCGCGTAAGGATAACCCAGGGTCCTGGCTCTAGCGGTTCTACTGGAGTTATACTCGCAAATGGGTCACTCCCACCCCATTTGCCATGCCACCGTACTGGACGCATATGAACAGTCCACACTTCCTCGGCTTGCTTGTGAATACGCCGCATAATAGAGGATTGTGTTTCAAAACGCCTCAGTGCTGCATATGAGTTCCACACAGTAAACATAGCATAGCGTTGCAGGTCGGCATGTGGATCAAAGGCACGTCCTTGTCCCACACCAAGCAGACGCCAAAAACGGAGACCAGACGTAAGTGCAAGCGGTAGACGATCTATTGCTAAATGTGATAAGGCAATCATACTGCTACGCTTTGGAAAACGTGCTAGCATAAAGGCTACCACTGGTTCGTTCTCGGCTATATGCATAATTATTCTTTCTTGGGGCTACGATTGGCTGCGATACTCAGGAACATCTGTAGAGCAATTTCATAGGTGTTCCTGTTATGAAAAGAATATTTGTTGTTTTACGATGAAAAGTGTTCAGGTGTAATGATCTCTAAAACTTTTTCTTCATCTAAGCTCTGTGCTTTATAATCATCTGCGACTTTCTCAATATGCCAAACCATACCCTTTAGGATGACGTAACACCATTCAAGCTTATCCGTGTTATTAAAATCAGCAGGGGTTGCAGTCTTGAGCAGGTCAAGCAGGTCATCTGGTGCCATAGCATGAATATCTAGTTCACCCTTTTGCACTTTCTGGATATAGCTCTGTACCAGCCCTTCTGGGTCTGGTCGGAAGATAACTTGCTCCATTTGCTGAAGGTTCTTCTCAGCAGCTTCCCGGTGTTCAGGTATATCGAAATCACTAGCAATACGTCGTCGTAACGCTTCAAAGTAGCTGTACTGAATGATACCGCTACAGATAAATTGTAAAACTGAATTCGAATCTTCCTGCTTCTCATCCCATTTCTTGAAGATGTCGGCTATCCCTTGAGCAGTATCAGCAATAAGGGGCAATCCTCCAAGGTGTCTTCTAGCGGCGCGAGCGGCATACAAAGCAGCCAGTTCAGCGACCGTTGTATGGTTATAGAGACCATTGATATGATCCATTGCAATACCACGTACATGGCGCAAGTAGCCTATACCAGGAATGTCCTCTGGGTCACGCGAGTCATGGCGTGAACGCTCATAAGGAGTCTCAGTATACCAATCTAATGGAGGGCGCCTGATGCCTACATTAAATTGTTCAAAAGGAACGACTTCCTCACGCCAACTGGCTATATGAACACCCTTTGTTTTTGCCTCGATGAGAAATGTATTATCAAATCCCTTAGCAGGATCGTTTAGTAGATAGAGAATTGCTGAATGACTCCACTTACTACCTGTTCCGATACGTATCATCGCGGCGAATACTTCTTTTGGGTCCTGGTTTGCGCGTAGTACGATGTCCGCAACACGCATATAGGGTCCTTCGTCGGTAGCTTGTAGAAAGTAGTTCAACGGGTCATCGCTAACGTGTATGGCTTGATAGGCCATTATTATTTACTCCTTCTTATCATGCTCTTCCACTCAAGATTATGCACATAAAGACAATTATTTGCAAGAGCACAACACATGGCGACGAACCTTTAAGTGTTCGTCGCCATGTGTTGTGCTCTTATGGAGATACTACTTAGAGGGCTATCAGTTGAGGAACATCTGCATATGCGTCCTCAAACCACGAGAGTGAATCGCTCAGTGCAACAACCGAGCCAATGACGGTAATGGCGGGAGACTTAATTTTGACAGCTTTAGCGTGGTTAGCAATCTTTTCAAGCGTATCTGTCACCACACGCTGATAAGATGTGGTACCTTGTTGAATAACGGCTACTGGCATATCTGGGGAAAGACCATAGTGCAACAATTGTTTCGTGATACGCGGCAGAGCCTTTACGCCCATCAAGACAACCAACGTACCTCCCGACCTTGCTGACATAGCAGCAGCCTCCCAGTTTACAGTAGAACTCTCAGCAGTATCATCTTCATGCCCTGTAACAACCATAATAGAGGAGGAGAGGCCGCGATGTGTTACAGGAATACCAGCGTAAGCGGGGACAGCGATGGCAGAACTTACTCCTGACACAATCTCAAACGGGATGTTCGCTTTCACGAGGGCTAGTGCCTCTTCACCGCCACGTCCAAAGACAAACGGGTCGCCACCTTTTAGACGTACAACAGTATAGCCTTGTTGTGCATAGCTAACAAGTAATGCGTTAATCTCTTCTTGCTGTACCGCATGGCGTCCCGATTCTTTCCCGACGAAGACGCGTATAGCGTGAATTGGAGCTTCATCGAGTAAGTCGAGATTGACAAGCCGATCATATACAACGACATCGGCTATACGAAGTGTACGCAATCCTTTTAGCGTAATAAGTTCGGAGTCGCCGGGACCTGCGCCAACAAGAAACACTTTGCCTTGTGGTGTAGATTGTGGCTCCTCGCCAAAACGAGGACGTATCGGCTCTCTCTGATCATCATTGCCTACACGCTCACGCAAACTGATTGACATAGTTTTTCTCCTCTTCAAGCCCTGCTCTAAGGGCACTATCTGAAACAGTAACGTTGTATGTTTTTAAGAGATCCGACGTTTCCTCTGCAGCTCGTTGAATATCCCCATCGGTTAGCTTCGCCAGGACATGTGAGGCGTAATACTCGCCAAAGAAGTCGTCGCGGCGCGCATATGACACACCTTGCTGACGCAGGTGCGCGCGCGCGACGGAAGCAAGTCGCAGGTAAACACCATAGGCAGGTGGAAACAATTTCTCCAAACTTTGACGAATACGTTTCGCAAGTCCAGGACTCGCGCCCTCGGTCGAGACCGCAATGGTTAATTGGTCACGACGTAGAATGGAAGGAATGATAAATGAGCAATATTTTGGCACGTCAACAATATTTAATAATTGACCACGCTCTTTTGTCTCAGTACAGAGAGCGTCTATCAGCGTCTGATCGTTCGTCGCGCCAATGACCAGTAGTGCTCCTGCTAAATCGCCTAGTTCATACGCCTTTTGCCATAGCTTGATACGTTTCTGCTCTGCTTGCTGCAAAATTTCATCACAGAATGTCGGACTCAGCACACTCACAATAGCACCACTTGTCGAAAGTGCGGCCGCTTTCTCTGCCGCTATACGGTCGCCACCGATGACAATCACAGAGCGTCCTCGTATATCGAGCATAATTGGATAGTATTTTGACATGTTGTCTTCACCTCTTGACATGCGTTTCTATTTCTCTACATCAAAGCTTTCCAACGTCCGTTATATCCTCTTTCTACTGAGGAACTTGGGTTTGTGTACGTAGATGGTCAAAGCCAACGCGGTGGCAAAAATCGCCGAAGGCTTCGCCTTGACTACGCTCCTCACGCCATACAGCAAGCAATGGTCGTAGAGTTGCTAGGATTTTATCCAGATGCACCGATTGGGCATAGAGCGCATTCATACGCGTATTAACGAGATCTCCACCAATGTAGAGGTTGTATATATCTTTTGTGCGACCAACAATACCGATATCGCCCATGAATGGACGCGCACAGCCGTTTGGACAGCCTGTCATACGCACACTCAATGGTTCGTCAGCGAGTCCCAATGTCTGTAATTCTGCTTCGATCTCGCGTATCAGTTTTGGTAAGACGCGTTCAGCTTCGGCAAGTGCTTGTCCACAGGTTGGAAGCGCGGGGCACGCCATAGCGAAACGACGCGTACCAACTTCGGTGGCATTGGTTGGAATGTTATATGTAGTAAGTGCATCCGTTAGTGCTACACGTTGCTCGTCGCGTATGTCAGTTAGCAAAAGGTTCTGTTGCGCGGTTAGACGAACTCCGGGCGCAAATTCTTCCATGATGCGACGTAGCCCTGTCCGTATACGAGCATCGGTATCATCTTTGATTCGTCCATTTTCAATATAGAGACCAAGCGACCATAATCCATTCCCTTGTGTATGCCAGCCTAGATGATCTTGTGCATCTTGCCATGTCACCTCACGCGGGTCTTGTAGGCTACGACCTAGCCTACCCTCGACCTCCGCACGGAACCAGGCAATACCGCGTTCTTCCACCACATATTTCATACGCGCATGTTTGCGGTTTTGGCGGTCTCCATAGTCGCGTTGTACGGTGACAATCGTTTCCACAACTTCGAGCACTTCATCTGGTGTTATAAAGCACAGAGGATTGGCGAGACGAGGATAGGTCTCGGTTTTGCCGTGTGTCATGCCCATACCACCGCCAATAACTAGAGTGAAGCCTTCCAGTTCTTCGCCCTTGAGTGTCGCAATAAGCCCAATATCCTGTGTATAGACATCAATGCAATTGTCACCTGGATACGCGACACCTATTTTGAATTTGCGAGGCAGATACGTTTTGCCATAAATAGGTTCGACATCTTCCTCTTCGTGATGCTTTATTGTGTCAACCTGCTCACCATCTATCCAAATTTCGTGGTAGGCATGACTGTGTGGCGCGAGGTGAAGCGCAATTCGGTTTGCAACCTCTTGTATCTGCGCTTGCGCCCGACTGGTGGCAGGGGCAGGACATGCCATGACGTTGCGGTTCACATCGCCACATGCGGCTAAGGTAGATAGCAGACTTTTGTTGATAGCATTAATTGTTGTTCGCAAATCGCCTTTAAGCACACCATGCAGTTGAAACGCTTGACGCGTGGTGATACGCAGTGTGCCATTGGCATATTGACCCGCGAGCGTATCTTCCGCAAGATATTGCTCAGCAGTTAAAGTGCCACCAGGGATGCGCGAGCGTATCATGAAGCTATATTCCTTCTCATTACCACTCGCTTTCCGTTCCTGACGCACATCACGGTTTTCCTGCTGGTAGGTGCCGTGAAACTTGAGGAGTTGCACATCATCTTGAGCAAAATGGCTTCCTCCTTGTTCCAATTCTTCGGCAATCTGCCCACGTAAATAATCGCTCTCAATCTTGATTCGTTCGACCTTGCTTCCTCCGCCTGCTCCTAGATTTGTGAGCGAGTTTATGGCTTTTTCGTCGTCAGGCATTGCTGCATCCTTTCGTAAATCATTTTTTTTGCTCATTTTGAGCAAAAAAAACCCTCGTCCCCCCTAACAGGGGCGAGGAATGTTCGCGGTACCACCCTGGTTTTATCAATACCTCACGATATCGATCTTAATAAGTCGAGGCACGATTCATGGCACGTGTCTCACTTTGGCCTTTAACGGGGCCTATCGGCTCGGTCTACAAACCTAAATGGTTTTTCAACCTGCAACTCCGAGGTGCATTCTGTCTGTCAGCAGCGTTGGTATCTCATCAGCACCAACTTTCTGTAGCCGCTTATCACACATACTCGTCCTCTTCACTGTTGTTATTCACGTACTTACGTTGTACACAATGTTTAGCGCAATAAAAAACCCTCAACTAGTGAGGGGTGTTAGCGTTTTAGCTATCCCCTCATCTTGCGAAATACAAGTACTTCGCCGGAATTGGCACCCTTCCTGCATAGTGCAAATGGGTTGCCGGGTTTCATCGGGCCGTTTCCCTCCACCCTTCGAGATGAGAGCAGATATTACTGCTACTATTTAATTGTAAAGTGCTTTTGCTTTGTTAGTAGTATACCGATGTCTTTCTACTTTGTCAAGTTTTACAAAAAATACGAAAATACGTGGTGAAGATCATAAGAGTTCTTCAGGGCAAGCAATCCTCCTCTCGCCCGGATGTGGGTATCTGCTTCGGCTTTTGTAGTGTATGCTTCAAGAAGCCATCGGTGTGCGTAAAATGGTATGATATACGGGCACCGAACGATAAATAATGCCTTGTTCTACATGTGTGCTACACTTAGTAAGGCTTTCTCTTGCTTAACCGATTTTTTGTAAAGAAACGAGGATTGCATTATGCAACGACGCTTACTCCTTCTCCTCGCATTACTCGCGCTCGTTAGTGGGTTTTCCGTGACATCCAGTGGTATTGCTCATGCAGCGAGTAGCTGTGTTGTCCCTGGCAAAACAACTACGCTTCAAGGAGCGATCCAGGGTGCGAATTACACAATCGCCGTTCCCTCAAATTGGAATGGAACACTAGCTCTCTATAGCCACGGCTATGTATTTGCTACACAACCCTTGCTCAAGCCAGCACCCGACGCTAGCGATTCGCAAAGCGGTGCAACTCTTTTGAGCGAAGGATACGCATTAGCTGGCTCATCGTACAGTCAAAATGGCTGGGCATTACAACAAGCATTCCATGATCAAATCACATTGCTTAACTATTTTGATGCGACCTGTGGACATCCTACACGAACAGTTGCTTGGGGCGATTCGTTGGGCGGTATTATTACCGCAGGACTTATCCAATTGTACCCAGAGCGTTTCACTGGCGCACTGCCTATGTGTGGTGTAGTTGCTGGTGGCATCGGTACATGGAATCAAGCACTTGATAGTGCCTTTGCATTCAACGTTCTGTTAGCTAATAGCAAGCTTCCAGTGGTTCACATCGCTGATCCAAATGGTACCTTTAAGAAGGCTGAAGCTATCCTACAGTCAACACAGAATTCTCTGCAAGGGAAAGCGCGTATCGCTCTCGTTGCGGCATTAGGAGACATTCCCGGCTGGTTTGACTCCAAATCTCCTGAACCTGCCGCTAAGGATTACCTGACACGTGAGCAAAATCAGTACGCATGGGAAAGTCAGGTCGATTTTCCGTTTGCCTTTGGTGCCCGTGCCGAACTTGAGTATCGTGCAGGCGGTAATCCATCATGGAATGTTGGTGTTGACTATAGTAAGCAGTTGAACCTTTCCACAAGTAGCAGTGAAGTCAAAGCATTGTATCAGCAAGCAGGACTAAACTTGAATATGGACCTGGCTACACTTGCGAAGGCTCCACGCATTAAAGCCGATTCACAGGCTAAGCACTATCTGAACAAGTACATCACGTTTAATGGCGACTTGGATGTTCCTGTGCTTACGATACATACTACTGGCGACGGGCTTGTAGTCAATCAGGATGAGCAAGCATACAAAAGTGTTGTTGACGCACACGGAGACGCAAATATGCTGCGTCAAACCTTTGTGCATCGTGCTGGTCACTGTGCCTTCACACCTGCTGAGAAGCTAACAGCTTTTGGAACGCTTATTCATCGACTTGATACAGGAAAGTGGAGTTCTACGAATCCGGCACTACTAAACAAGGAGGCGGCTGCGTTCGGAGCCAATCTGAACCCAGCACCACCTGCGTTTCTTGCCTATACACCAACACCATTTTTGCGTCCGTATGATGCACGAAACGAGTGTTCATAAAAGATAAAGTGTCTGAGCAATCGCATCTAATTTTTTGCTCTACTTGGAGCAGCACGTTTACGAGCTGACCTTTGAAAAGCCCTATTCGTATGAAATGGTTTGTTACTATCGTGCGCGAATTTAGATGCGATTGCCCTGATTATTCTCTATCGCTGCCTGTATTTTTGTGAGAGAGCGAGCGAATTGGAGCAAGTCCGGGGTCTAGGCATCATTTTTTATTTGGGGTTAGGATGATGTACCAACCTACCATCCAAGATTGTCCAGCGTAAAGCCTGGACCCTGGAAGACCATGAAGAAATTGATTACGGGTTACTTTTGACAAATGTAACCCTCCTGAATCAGCAAGGAATACATTCTGGCTGTCCCCTCCTACTAAAATCATAATATGCGTCGGAATTCTCACAATCGAAGGAATACCTGCATTCGCAAGGGCAATTAAGTCGTCAAGCGAGAGCTTCTGTGTATAATGACCGGTAAACCCAAATTGCGCTGCTGTTTCAGCCAACTCATTCGGTGCTCCTCGTATTAATCCCCATTCGTTCACCGGATTATAAACGGAGAGGCGATTTTCAACTTCTAAGACATCCCCACAGTTGAGCGGTCTTCCATGAAGAGTCGCACCATATGCATCCATAAGAGCCGCCATGGCACATCCTGAACATGCCGAGTAGCTCCAGATTGACCACTCAGGATTCTCGTTATTGTAATTCGCTTTGTCTCCTTGGGCAAATGCAGTGACACCGTTGCTAATTTCCTTGACTGGAAAATTCAACGGTATTGAGGGACCCTGATTGGTTTGAGCAACCTGAGAAGATGAGGAAAACATGAGCACCGGAAACTGATTGGTAGCAAGTATCCGATTAAGAACAATCACCAGCGACAATACAATGAGACCTATGCCTAATACCATCTGGAAATTTATACGTCCTGGACGGCTTTTCTGCCGTCGGACTCCTCGCTGTGGTGCTAGTAATGGTGGTCTTGGTTCTCTCCTTTGAGCCGAAACGCGAGTGCTTTGCCGTAAATTTTCTTTCCCATACGAGTATGGCATACATCCTTCTTCCACCTGTAGGAAAAACAATTGCACAACTTTTACGTTGCATCCTTAGACAGATAATACTTGTAAATACGTTGAAAATCAATAGCGAGTGTTTAGCAGATTGAGAGAAAGAAATTCGTTCCATGATACTGCTATTTTTCTACAGGTACACAGGCAACTAAGGTTTGAGCACGATATGCCGATAGAGTTGTGAATTTCATCGGCATAGTATTTTTTATTCCTCGCCTTGTATAGGTGGCAGCCCTAATACGTCTCTAATACCTGGAGTCATGAGTTGCCAGAAAAGTGTTCCCATTTCTTCGGCAGATGGTGCAAGGTTGTGATCTAGCCACCATACGAGTAATGCAAGCAATGAACCTGCCGCATGAGTAGAGAGCAATTCAGGATCTACCGATACCTTACCTTTTTCGAGTAAGGGCATGATGACATAACTTTGTATTAACGCTGCTAGATAGCGTTTCATACGTGTTGAGATAATAGGTGGACCACCCTCGCCAAGTAAAGCGCTATATAAAGCGTGATGCTGGGCGACATGCCAAAATACGCGGACACTAAGCGTTTTGTAGGTTGAATGTGAGTCATGATTGGGTTCGACATACTGTGTTAGCTCGTTGACAAGTTGCTTCAAGCTCGCTGAAAGTAAGTCTTCTTTATCACGATAGTGCAGATAAAATGTAGCTCGTCCCACGTTAGCCCGTTCTGTAATGTCCTGCACAGTTAGAGCCTCATAGCCCCTCTCCATAATCAGCGCAAATAGCGCATCACTTAACACATGACGTGTTCTTTGGATACGACGGTCTCCGTCGCGTTTCTCATGCATAGTCTTTGCCTCCCGTCTATTACTAGACAAAACGCATGGGTGTGTCTGTGTTTGTAACTATTCACGAAAACACCGTTAAAAGTAATGCTTTTGCCTTGATTCTCTGGAATATGCGTCCTATACTAGATGTTAGACATTATGTACAACATTAAACATAATGTATCATATAAAATAAGAGAGAAATACAATCGGGTTGATTGTGCAAGAGAACTATCTTGCAAAGGAAGTCACCATGAACATCTATAAAAACGCAAAAACAAATGGCTCTAAAGATATTGACGCGATTCCTCATCCACCTACAAAATTACTGTTTGGAAACCTGCTTGACATCGGTGTAGAGGACCATGTGCAAAATTTTATGGAGATTGCACGAGAATATGGGCCAATTGTGCAATTAGACTTTCCTGGTCGCCAACTTGTGCTTGTATCAGGCTTTGACTTGGTAGACGAACTCTCAGATGAAAGTCGCTTTGATAAAAAAGTTTGGTCGCCCCTACGAAAAGTACGCGCCTTCGCGGGTGATGGTCTCTTTACCGCTAAGACGCAGGAACCCAACTGGCATAAAGCTCATAACATTCTGATGCCAAACTTTAGCATGAAGGCCATGCAGGGTTACTTCCCTATGATGCTCGATATCTCTCAGCAACTCATAGAAAAGTGGGCACGTCTTAATCCAAATGAAATCATCGACGTACCTGCTGATATGACACGTTTGACGCTTGATACCATTGGTTTATGTGGCTTTGACTATCGTTTCAACTCCTTTTACCGCCAGGACAACCATCCTTTTGTACAAAGCATGGTAGGTGCATTGGGCGAGGCAATGGAAAGCTCATCGCGGTTGCCTCTTCAAAACAGGTTGGCATTTGCACAGCATAAACAGATGCAAGCGAATATCGACTTCATGAATACAACGGTAGACCAGATCATCCAGGAACGCAAACGTAACGGCGAACAGAACGCAAGCAAAAAAGACTTGTTGAGCTATATGTTGACAGGTGTGGACAAACAGAGTAGTGAGTCGCTTGACGATACGAATATTCGCTACCAGATTATTACGTTTCTTATCGCAGGACATGAGACAACAAGCGGTCTACTCTCGTTTGCACTTTACTTCCTGTTGCATCATCCAGAAGTATTAGCGAAGGCATACGAGGAAGTTGACCGTGTATTAGGTTCTGATCCGTCGGTTGCGCCCACGTTCGCACAGATTAACCGACTGAAATATGTGGGACAAATTCTTAAGGAGACATTGAGACTTTGGCCTACCGCACCTATGTTTTCCGTCTATCCATACGAAAATGAGACTCTTATCGCCGGAAAGTATCGGATGAACACAGAGCAAGACTGGGCAGTATTGATTCCGATGTTGCATCGTGACAAGAGTGTGTGGGGTGAGGATGCGGAGGAATTCAATCCAGACCATTTCACCGTCGAAGCTGAACAAGCGAGACCCGCCAACGCATACAAACCCTTTGGGAATGGACAGCGTGCTTGTATAGGGCGTCAATTCGCCATGCAAGAGGCAACGCTGGTGCTTGGGATGCTCCTGCAACGTTTCAAGTTTCTTGACTATAGCAACTATCAGCTCAAGATAAAAGAGACACTTACGCTGAAGCCTGAAAACTTTACCATTAAGGTGAAGGAGCGGACCAACGCAGAACGCACAATAGTAGTGCCTACTCGTATTGAAAAGATAGCTGAGCCTGTGACTCAGGAGACTACACAGGTTGTAGTCAAGCAGCACAACACGCCGTTACTCGTGCTGTTTGGCTCAAATCTGGGAACAGCAGAAGATATCGCGCACCACATTGCCGAGGATGGCAACGCAAAAGGGTTTAAGGCAACAGTTGCGCCCTTGGACGATTATACCAATAAGCTTCCTACGCAAGGTGCTGTTGTGGTTGTTACCTCATCGTACAACGGAACACCACCGGATAATGCAGTTCAGTTTAGTGGATGGATTAAAAGTGCTGAACTTTCCTCGGACACGCTTCATGATGTGAAGTATGCAGTGTTTGGTTGTGGCAACCGCGAGTGGGCTTCGACCTTCCAGGCTATCCCTCGCTTGATTGATAATGAGATGGAAAAGCATGGCGCGACACGCATCTATCAGCGTGGAGAAGGCGATGCGAGCGACGATTTCGATGGGCAATTCCAAGCATGGTATCAGCATCTTTGGGAAGCACTTGCACAAGGATTATCAATTGATCTTGGCACAGCACCCACTCAAGCACTAGGGGCAGCACTTGAGGTCGAAGTTATTAGTGGAGCCACACCACTCAATCCATTTGTAGCTTCATTTGGCGCACAGGCGATGAAGGTTGTTGCCAACCAGGAACTCAACATCAAAGATGGTCCTTACCCTTCTGAACGCTCGACACGGCACATTGAGTTAGCATTGCCAGAGAGCGTGACGTATAACGCAGGCGATCATCTTGGGATAATTGGTCACAATAACGAGAAGCAAATACAACGAGTACTAACGCGCTTTGGCTTTGAGACAGATACGAAAGTACGTCTTCATCGTAGCGATGCGCGTAAAACGAACTTGCCTATGGACGAGCCAGTGCTTGTCTTCGACTTGCTGTCCGACTATGTAGAACTACAAGATGTTGCCACACGCACACAAATCAAGGTGCTGGCAGAGCATACTCAATGCCCACCAGATAAGAGGAAACTGCTTGCACTTTCTGGCGATGACGAGGCCAGTATCGCGAAATATCGTGAAGAGGTTTTGGAGAAGCGCAAGTCACTCATCGATCTGCTTGAAGAGTTTCAAGCGTGTGAAGTGCCGTTCAACGTCTACCTGGAACTGCTCTCGCCTATTCGTCCACGCTACTATTCGATTTCTTCGTCTCCGCTACAAGAGCAAGGACGCTGTAGTATTACCGTAGGTGTGGTTGAGGCTGCCGCGAAATCGGGTCATGGCACGTTTGAAGGCTTGTGTTCGACCTACCTGGCACATCAAAAAGTGGGCAACATTGTGTACGGCTTTGTGCATGATACCAAATCAGCGTTCCGCTTACCTGAGAATCCAGCAACGCCACTTCTCATGATTGGTCCTGGCACAGGCGTAGCTCCTTATCGAGGCTTCTTACAGGAACGCGCGGTACAGAAAGCACAAGGAGTTCTGGTAGGGGATTTGTTGCTGTTCTTTGGGTGTCGTCATCCACAGCAAGATTTTCTTTATCAGCAGGAACTAGAGTCCTTTGTTGAGCAAGGCATCACGGAGCTGTCAGTAGCATTCTCGCGTGAGAATCCACAGCATAGGGTGTATGTGCAGGATAAAATTCAAGAGCAGAGCGAGAGGGTTTGGCAACTGCTTCAAGATGGTGCAATCGTCTATGTGTGTGGCGATGCAAGCAAGATGGCACCAGATGTGAGAAAAACATTTGCGACCATTTATCAGCAAAAAACTGGTGCGACAGGGCAAGAAGCAGAGCAATGGTTGAATATGTTGACCACCAAAAAACGCTACTTAGTAGACGTTTGGGGAAATTAACTGGTTGACAATAACATCACTTTTGGTGTTACGAAACGAGGGGCAATTTTAGTGATAAAATTGCCCCTCGTTTCGCTTGTGAAGCCGCATGAGAGCATTTGACATGAGCCTATTTTTGTGGTATACTTAGAACAAGATTTCAATGTACATCGTACACTAAGTAAGCCGTATTATGCGTCTTGTAGGGGTCCAATTTATCGAACCCAATAATCTTTTAAACATTTATATAGCAATATAGATAGACCAACGGTTTTGTGAAGGGAAAGAGGTTGTCACGCATGAGTATTATGCAGCTTACACAAACTATTCATCTTGTTCCATCAGCGCAGAGTCACCCTGTGAAGCGTCCTATGCAGCCACGTTTGCCAGGCATGGATTTGGCGGTGGTTGAGGCACCAATACAGGTGACAAATCGGCAGATCGCAGAGGTATTGTCAAGCATTGCCGATCTATTAGAGTCTCAAAACGGCAACCAGTATCGTATTCAAGCTTATCGTAATGCGGCACGCGGTGTACTTGACCTGTCGGAGCCAGCGGCAGACATCATTGAGCGCGGCGAGCAACTACCCATTCAGGGACTGGGCTATCGACTTCGCTCACGTATCGCGGAACTTGTCAACGGCGGCACGATGACGTTTCATGACGGTATCTGCTTACAAACACTACCATCTGATGTACGCGCACTGATGGCTGTTGAGCATGTCGGTCCTATCACAGCGATCCGTTTACATGAAGAGCTAGGTATCGACACGCTTGAGAAGTTGTGGAACGCGGTTCAGCAGCATCGCATTCGCGCTCTTCCTGGCTTTGGAGTACGCAGTGAAGAGCGTATCAAGCAGGCTGTAGAGCCATTGCTTCAAGGCAAGAAGCACCTACCATTGCCCGATGTGGCGTAAGGGTAACAACAAGACTCCCTATTTTACCGCAAAAGTAAGATAGGGAGTCTTGTTGTTAAGAAAGCTAACAAACCTATTTGGGCCGTGTTTGTCTTGAAGGCGGCTTACGTCATCTGAGTTTTTGCTAGTGCCTGCAAATTCAGCATTTCAAACACCTTTTTCCTCTGGGGTAATTTGTATGATAAAATGAAGAAAGCAGTAGAGAATATGCTTACGTATTTTTCATATCCCCAAGCAATCAGGAGGCATCTATGTCCGACAGTAACACACATCTAAATCTTCCAGGACCAAAGTCGCAGGAGTTGCTAGCACGTCGTCAGCAAGCGGTACCGCGTGGCCTTAGTGCGACTATGAACGTTTTCGCGGCGAAAGCTGATGGCGCAATCATTGAGGACGTGGATGGCAACCGCTTTATCGACTTCGCAGGCGGCATTGGCGTCATGAATGTCGGGCATGCGCGTCCAGAGGTCACACAAGCGATTATAGAGCAGGCAGAAAAGTTTACTCACACCTGCTTTAGCGTGATGATGTATGAGCCATATATCGAGTTAGCCGAGCGTATCGCAAAGATCACTCCGGGCGATTTCCCGAAGAAAGCTATCTTCTTTAATAGCGGTGCCGAGGCTGTAGAGAATGCAGTGAAGATCGCACGATACGCGACGGGACGCCCAGCGATTATCGTCTTTGATAATGCCTATCATGGCCGTACACTTATGACCATGACCATGACCGCAAAGGTCAAGCCGTACAAACATCGCTTCGGTCCTTTTGCGCCAGAGGTCTATCGTGCTCCATTCCCCTATGCCTATCGGATGAATATGACGCCAGAAGAGGCGTCGCGTTCTTGCATACAAGAGCTTGAGCGCATGTTCGTTGGTGAGATCGCACCCGATCAAGTTGCAGCAGTGATTATTGAGCCATTGCAGGGGGAAGGTGGATTTATACCGGCACCCGCAGGATTTTTACGTGATCTGAAATCACTGTGTGAGAAACATGGGATACTATTCATTGCCGACGAAATTCAAACTGGTTTCTGTCGCACCGGAAAAATGTTTGCGGTTGAGCATGATGGTGTTGTCCCCGATATGATCACAATTGCCAAGTCAATGGGTGCTGGAATGCCAATAAGTGGTGTCGTTGGACGCGCCGATATTATGGATGCTCCCCCTCCTGGCACACTCGGTGGAACCTATAGTGGCAACCCTGTCGCGTGTGCGGCGTCATTAGCAGTGCTTGACCTTTATGAGAAAGAAGACTTTGCCGCTCAGTCACGTGAAATAGGCAAAAAGCTTATGCAGCAGTTCGCACGGTTGCAGGAGCGATATGCAAGTGTAGGTGATATACGTGGGCTTGGTGGAATGATCGCGGTAGAGCTGGTGAAGGACCGCACCACGAAAGAGCCTGATGCACATGCTGCGAGCGATGTGCTAGCCGCCGCACACAAGCGTGGGCTAGTGCTTATCAAAGCGGGTATGTATGACAATGTGATACGCGTCCTCGTACCACTTTGTGTAACCGATGAGCAATTGCAAGAGGCAATGGGCATACTTGACGCCGCCTTTGCTGAAGTTGCGGGAGCAGTAGCAGCTCCTGTGAGCTAAAAGAGAAGGGAAACAAGGTCGTGGGATGAACAAGCTCATCCCACGACCTTGTTTCCCTTCTCTCCTAAGTTCTGCATCTCAGCACGAAATTGTGCCTCTAACTCCTGTTTCCGCTCTGCTGGTAAAAAGCTGTATTTGACTCCGTTAAGCAAAATTTCGTTAATTGTGTCGCGGTCATAGTGAAATGCACTTTCCAGAAGTTCTACCTCATTATTGAGTGTTGTATTGAACAATGGAGGATCGTCGGAGTTTATAGTAAGCGGTATACCTGCTGCATAGAGTTGTGGGAAGGGATGTTCCTGTAGCGATGGGTACACACCTAAACGTAAATTACTAGTTGGGCATACCTCAAGGGGTATCTGCTTTTCAGCAAGGTGCGCCACGAGTTGTGGATCTTCTATAGCCCGAACACCATGACCTATACGTTCCGCTCCCAACACTCGAATAGCACCCCAAATACTCGCAGGTCCCTCAGTTTCACCAGCATGTGGAACACTATGCAAGCCCACTGTTCTAGCTTGTTCAAACCATCTCTCAAACCATTCAGGCGGATAACCTACTTCCAAGCCGCCAAGCCCTAACGCCACAACGCCATCTTGCATACTTTCTTTCGCAACGGCTAACGTATAATCAGCCCGTTGTGACATACCAGAACCCTCAGCCACATCACGCACAATATCAAATATCCAATTAATTTCGACGCCAAAATCCTGCCTTGCACGTTCACGCCCTCGCGTCATTCCAGTAAAGTACACATCATGTGGAATGCCTAACGTGTAGCGATGGGCACAAGCAGAGAATGTCACCTCCGCATAATGCACATGTTGACGTGCCATTGTAGTCCCGAACTCGTACACAATTTGTTCATAGTCCTCACGTGTTTTGAGACAATGAAATACCGCAACGAAAATTTCTACAAAATGAGGAAAATCTTTATATGCAAACCAACTTTGTACTTCCTCCACCGTGTTCACAGGAAGTGAGATATGATTTCGTTGTGCTAACTCCAAAAAAGTTGCTGGCTGTATAGAGCCTTCAAGATGCACATGAAGTTCTGCTTTTGGAGCCATTGCGAGATATCGAGTAAGTTCCATCACTAGAATGCTCCTCGCTCGATCATCTCTATAAAGCGTTGCTCTAATGAGGTGGTACGTGGTCCAGGCTTACCACCGCTGATGACAATATCATCAATCTGAATGATTGGCGTGATTTCTTTCGATGAAGAAGTGATAAATGCTTCGTCAACGTGTGCCAGTTCATCAAAAGAGATGGGGCGTTCCTCAATGGTAAAAATACCACGTGCTAGATCAAGTACAGTGTTGCGTGTAACGCCAATTAAGACACCTATCCGAGGAGTTACAAGAGTGTTCCCATGAAAAACGAAAAAGTTGCTACGTGTTCCCTCTAAAACGTGGCTTTGCTCATTGACAAAAAGTGCGTCTACCGCATCACGTCGGCTCGCTTCTTTCAATGCGCGCACTGCTTCGATGTAGTTTGTGGTCTTCGCCTCTGGAGAGACACGTTGTAAGCGACTGGTAATGACCTTGTAACCTTTAGCAAAACGCTCCATATCGCGTTCAGCAAGTTGTGTGCTAAGGACAGCTAAAACAGCATTACCAGAAGGTAAGATGCCATCTTCGGTCTCGCCACCCGTAACAAGTATTCTTATTGAGGCGTGTTTATAGGTGTTTCGCTCAATAATCTCATGAACGATGTTTGAGATGTATTCTCGCGTATAAGGGATGTCAAGCTCGATCATTTCGGCGGAACGATAGAGTCGATTAAGATGCTCATCGAAATGAAATGGACGCCGATTATATGTGCGGAGCGACTCAAAGGCACTATAACCGCGCAACACAGCGACATCATTGATTGAAATAGTTCCCTCATTTGGATGAACCCATCGTCCATTGATATACCAGAGCGCATTGTTATCCATATGTAGTTACTCGCTTTCTATTTCCTGCTATAACACATTTTTCTCTTTAAGCCACTGCACAACGGAAGAAGGCACATCCATAGTCGAAAGGCGACCTTGACGGATGAGGCTCCAATCATCGAACAAATGTGTTGCTTTGATTTCTTGTAGGGTGATGGGTTGCTCGAAGCGACGAACAAACGCTACATCTACCACCCAGCTTTTGCTATCATGTGGGTCTGGACGCGGTTCAGAAATGATGCGAGCAAGTCCAACGATAGCAGTTTCACCTTGGCTATGGTAGATCAATAAGTCGTCATTAGGTCTCATTGCTTGAATGATGCGTATCGCCTGTGCATTCCGCACACCGTCCCACACAGTGATTTTATCTTTCTCTAACTGCTCAAGCGAATATGTTTCAGGATCAGTTTTTGCTAGAAAATATGCCATTACGTACTCCAATCTTCTATGTTTGGTATTGTACTCGCCTTTATTAGGAATGCCAAGATTTTCTGTGCCTTTCCTCCAACTAATTAGCGGTCATATACGTATACCATATGGAGTCACGTTGATGAGTCGTGACATTTATCAGAAAATACCATACAAATAGCATAAGGATATGCAAATTCACGTATAAACCTCATGAGAAAACACGTAGTGTTTCTTGAGAGGGAAAAAGAGAAGGAGAAGTATAGGTATGTCACAAGATCCAAACGTAAACATCGAGCAAAAACAGGGATATGAAGAGCTTCAGGTCATGGGTGAGCAATTGTTAGCTCGCGTAAAGGAGCTTGTTCATGAGGGCAATGTTCGTCGCATCATCATCAAACAAGAGGGACACACAATCATGGAAATTCCTCTGAGTGTTGGTGTAGTTGGCGTGCTTGTTGCGCCTGCGTTGGCAGCTATCGGTGCTATTGGTGCATTACTCGCACAGTGCTCGATTGAGGTTATTCGCTCGGAGCGTCCTACCGATGCTGTCAGTCAGAAGATTGACGAGATTGTTCATCCAACAACCTTTGACGGACCATCAAATCTCTAACAGACTAGACTAACATACATTCTAAGGTCGGGTTCTACAAAAACTTTTGTAGGACCCGACCTTTTGTTTTTTCTGCTACGACAGAAGCTATCTCATCTCTTGTAGGACTCGTTGAAATTGCTGGTTTTGTCTGCTTAGCTGGTGGACATCCTTCTGCCACAAATTTTCATAGTCTCTCTGGTTGGAATGTTAGTCCTTCAAATATCTTTGTGTTTGAATTCGTAGCTCAAGTGTATCTACAAATTAAGGTGAGAATATGCAAGAAATCATACGGATAGCTTGACGCTTCGCAAAAACTCAGGTAATATTATAACCAGAGCTAAAAGAAGTAAGCTCATAAATGTTGTTAGAAGGATTGTACATGCAGAGTATGGTTATCAGAAAATTCCTGCGGAAAGACAATTCCCGCACTGGAGGCTTGAGGCACTACACTCGATGCTTCTGGCCCACAGCCATACTGTGTCCTTTTTCAGGTCCAGAAGTTTCCGCACCATAACTTTCCTTTCAACAAAGACTCCTGAAAAACAAGGCCGTGGGCGATATGTAAACATCGCCCACGGCCTTTATGCATCTTCCAATAAGACTCAAGAAACCGTGGGGCGAGTAGCCCACGGTTCTCTATTTTTATAGATGACCTGGCATGCTCCCCCACCTAGCGTGTGAGAGAATTATGATATGACAGTATTTCGTGCGTTTTCTCACCGTTCCTTTGCTTTGCTGTGGAGTGGGCAAATCATCTCACGTCTGGGCGATAGTCTCTTTACCATTGCGTTAGCTTGGTGGGTTCTACAGAAAACCGGCTCGGCCACGGCAATGGGCATCGTTTTGATCTGCACCACGATTCCTATGCTCCTGCTAATCCTCTTTGGAGGAGTTGCCGTGGACCGTTTTCCGCGAGTCCGCTTGATGCTGGTCTCCGACCTTCTATGTGGATGCTTAGTCGTTCTGATTGCGTACCTCTCCTTCCAACAACGGCTCGAACTCTGGCAAATATTTATCATGAGTGCCCTCTTCGGCGTCATGGAAGCATTTTTCTCTCCGGCATATACAGCTCTCATTCCCGACTTAGTGCCATCTGAACTTCTACCAAGTGCCAACTCGCTCAAAAGCATCAGCATGCAAGTAGCGCAGTTCATTGGTCCAGCCATTGCAGCAGGAATGATTGCGCTGGGTGGAACATCGCTCGCATTTGCCTTAGATGGACTATCCTTTTTCCTTTCAGCAGCCTGTCTGCTCGCACTTCCTCAGATGGAAGCCGTGCGACAATCGGCAGAGAAAGAAGTAGGTGTGCTACAAGATATTCGTACAGGAATCAGTATCGTGCTACATTCCCCTTGGTTGTGGATCACCCTGGTGATTGCCTGCGTGAGTACCATTTTCCTGGTCGGTCCCTACGAAGCAGCCCTTCCTTTGTTAGTGAAACAACGCTTTGGGACGCAGGTCGGTATCTATGCACTTCTTACTTCGCTTTCCGCGCTCGGTTCTGTTTGTGCAGCGTTCTGGCTTGGGCACTTTAAGCGATTACGTCGACGTGGGTTGCTCACCTATGGAGCGTGGCTACTTGCTGGCCTAATGCTCCTGGTAATGGGCTTGCCAATCGGCGTGATTGGGGTGTGCGTGGCCTTCTTTATTCAGGGTGCATCGTTTGCGGTCTTAGGCTTATCCTGGATGAATACCTTACAGGACCCTACGTTCGTTTCACCTGACCTCTTAGGACGTGTCGCCAGTATAGATATCTTTGTCTCTACTGGTATGCTTCCCATCGGCTTTGGGTTGGCAGGTATTGTTGCTGATCGGCTCGGTGCCTCAACGACCTTTATCCTTTGTGGTGCTATTGCAACGAGCCTCATCGCGCTAGGCTTGCTGCATCCTACCATTCGTGCGGTAGACTAGCGAGTAACCTCTTGGACTTCAACTACATCGTGTAAAGTTTCATGAAGAGATGCTACAGGTCAACAAACAATTTTGTTGACCTGTAGCAGTCAAAGTCAATCAGCATATTGGGGATGTGCTCCCTCTTCTTTACCCATCCATTACAGTTTTATCACCCCTAGCATGTGACCATTGAATAGAGGAATACCTCGTTTTGTGCGTGGGAATGTTTTTAGTTCATTGACCTTTGTTGCTGTTACCTGCTCGCCATTTTCTCCAGTCCACGCCAGTAGCAAGTAGTCATTCTCGTTGACAAGCGTCGTGAGCAGGATGCGGTCTTTCTCAAGCAGGTCCGTCGTAGCTACGCCAGCGGTAGCGCGGCCCTTCTGTGGAAATTGGCTGATAGGTACTTTTTTGACAAAGCTATTCTCGGTAACGACAAGCAGACTTATGAGGTCTTCTTTCGTTGCCTGTTCACTATCCAGGTAAGAGGCACTGACAACGGATGTTTTGGGTGCGAGCGTTATTGCTGCTACACCTTGCCCAACTCGTCCCTGTGCTCGTAGACTTTCATCAGAAAAACGTAGTGTTTGCCCACTATCCGTCGAGACGAGATATTCCCCTTGCCCACGAGAAAGCAACGAGGCAACAATGCTATCACCATCGGCAAGCTTCATATCTTGCAAACCATCTACATCGGCCGTCTTGTACTCACTTAATGGAGACTTCTTGACTTTGCCAAGTTTGCTGAACGTCACAAGATAGCGGTCTTCGTCATACGCTTCAATAGGCAGTACCATGACGATTTCCTCGCCAGCAGTTAAAGCGAGTATCTTACGGATTGGCTCACCTTTCGCAGAACGGTTTCCAGCAGGAATACGATGAGTAGCGATCTGGAAAACACGACCAGTTGAAGAGATACAGAGCAAGTAATCCTGTGATGTTGTTGCAATGATTTGGCGTAACTGCTCATCACCCCGGACAGGTGTATAGGTAGTATTAGTGCCCTTACCTTTGGGCGTAAAGGCATCACTCGCTAATGCTTTCAGTGTACTAGAGCGTGTGAAAGCTATAGTAAGTGGTTCGCGTTGATGTAGGCTTGCAACGGTCTCAATAGGGGCTGCCACCACGCCCTTCGCGTCGATTACGGTGCGTCGCTCATCTCCAAACTGCTTGATAAGTTGCAGCATCTCTTTCTTGAGCGAGGCAATCAAAAGTTTGCGGTCTGATAGCAGTTGCTCTAGCTCTCGAATACGCGCTTGCAGTTCAGTCTGCTCTTTAGCATATTTGCCAGCATCAAGACGTGTTACTTGTGCAAGTGTCATAGACGCAATCACATCTGATTGAATTGTAGTAAGAGCGTATTTTTTTTCAATCTCGGCTCGTGCAGCGTTGCGGTCCTCGGCATTCTGGAATATCTTGACAATCTCTTCTGCATGTGCGGAACCGACAATTAGCCCTTCAACAACATGTAAGCGTTCTTGCGCTTTCCGCAGGTCAAATTGCGCTCGACGAGTAAGAATGTCCATCTGGTGCGTATTCCAGTAGTTGAGAAGCTCTATCATACCGACTTGTTTCGGCTGGCGAGCTGCCTGCATTGGTTCACCAAATAGAAAGACCATTTGAAACGAAAGTGCTATCTGTAGGTCTGTTTCGCTGTATAAGTGTGAGAGTGTTTGCGCGGCATCGGCATCTTTACGTAAGTCCAACACGATACGCATGCCTTTTTCGGTATCGCTTTCATCACGTACATCGGGCATCAGTCCTTCCAATTTACGCGCATTGATTGCTTTGACAATTGATGCCTTAATCTTGTCGCGCCCAATAGGTGGTATCTGCGTGATAATTAGAGAACGGTTGCGTGGAGTCTCTTCCAGGCGTACCTCAGCGCGTACAATGATACGACCTTTACCTGTTGTGAAGTAGTCCTTGATACCTTCAATACCAATAACACTCCCACCCTGGCAGAAGTCGGGTCCCTTGACGTAAGTCATGAACTGCTCAACATCCATGTCGGGACGGTCGAGGAGGGCGATGCAGGCTCGCAATACCTCGCCAAGATTGTGTGGCGGAATGTTGGTTGAAAGACCAACTGCAATACCGCTCGATGGATTGACGACAGGAGGAATACGCCCCGGCAAGTAGTCAGGTTCAACAACCTTAGGGTCTTGCTTATAAGTTGGATGCACCGGGACAGTCTCGCGCTCCATATCGGCCATTAATGCTTCCGCTAAAGGAGACAAGCGCATTTCGGTGTAGCGATATGCTGCAGGAGCATCGCCATCTTCGCTACCCATGTTGCCTTGACCTTCGATAAGCGGATAGCGCATCGTAAAAGATTGAGCCATACGTACAGCCGCATCATACACAGAGGTATCGCCATGCGGATGATAATTGCCAAGAATAAGTCCGACAACTTCAGCACTCTTTACAGTTGATCGTGTAGAGAGATATCTAGCTTCACGCATACCAGCCAAAATACGGCGTTGCACAGGCTTTAGCCCATCACGCGCGTCTGGCAACGCACGGTCAGTTACAACAGATAAGCCATAGGTCGCAAATGCTTGCGACATAATAACAGAAAAATCTTCATTGAGTATACTGCCAACAACAGGTTCATTCCCATTTCCATTAGTGGTAGTATTTCCTAATCGTGTACGGGCCATTATTTAGACATCCAGTTCTTTAATTTTACGTGCATGTTCAGCCAGGAAGGTACGACGTACCTCTGCGTTTTTATCTTCCATCAGTTCCATGACCAGTTTTGCGGCTAACACACCGTCTTCCATCGTAACTCGTTTGAGTGTACGGTGTGCCGGATCAAATGTTGTATCACGTAGCTCTTTCGGGTTCATTTCGCCAAGACCTTTGAAGCGTTTGAACTCTAGCCCTTGCGCGTCAGGACGACTATTAACGAACTGCAGACGCTTCTCATCATCAAGTAACCAGACGACTTTGCCTTTATACTTTACTGAGTAAAGTGGAGGACAAGCAATGTATACATGTCCACGCTCAATCAAATCACTGAACTCTTGATGAAACAAAGTGAGCAAGAGACATTGAATATGTAGGCCATCTACATCAGCGTCGGTCGCAATAATGACGCGATTGAATTTGAGCCGACTGATATCGAATGTACCCCGCGTTCCTGTGCCCAAAACATTGATGATAGTACGAATTTCTTCATTTTCAACGATACGCTCAAGATCAGCCTTTGCTACATTCAAAGGTTTCCCTTTCAATTTCAGCACAGCTTGAAATTCTGAAAATCGCCCTTGACCAGCACTACCGCCTGCGGAGTCGCCCTCTACGATAAACAACTCTGAACGACTGGGATCGGATGAGTTACACTTTAGAAATTTTTTCGAGAGCGAAGTGTCAATTAACTCTCCATTCTTTTTGTTCCCTGCACGAGCTAGCTCTTCGACGAGTTGTGCTTCGTTACGTGCCTTCTGCATTTGCTGGATTTTCTTGAGCCATTCTTTTGCAACAACGGTGTTGCTCTCGAACCAGTCTTTTAATCCCTCATCAACAACGGAGCGTACAATACCCTCAACAGGAGCGTTGTTTAAACGGTCTTTGGTCTGACCTTGAAATTGAGGATTAGTGAGTTTGACCGAAATTACAACGTTTAGTCCTTGTTGAATCACCTCTGGTTTGAACCCATCTTTTTCGCGGTTCTTGATGACAGCGAGCTTGATAGCATAATCGTTCACAACCTTTGTCAAGGCCGCTTTAAAGCCCGTCTCATGCACACCACCATCACGAGTACGCACGGCGTTGGCATAACTGTACATGGCAATTTTGTAGCCGGTCGTTGGCTGTAGCGCAACCTCGACCTGCACACCATCTTTCTCTTTCGTAATGCCAATAACATGCTTCGAGAGTGGTACACTTGTGCCGGTTGTAGCAAGATCGCGTACATAATCGGGCAAGCCATCACGCGAGTAAAAAGTGCGACTCATCTGCTCACTTGCAGCATCATCCCATGCATCTAGATGAAAGGAAACGCCACGATTGAGATATGCGGCGGCATTCAAACGGCTTTCAATCGCTTCAAGCGAATAGTAGGCGTCAACATCGAACACGGAACGATCATATAACCATCTCAGTTGTGTGCCGTGTAATTTGGGATCACAGGGAACGATTTGGTGAGGCACAGCCGCACCTCTGCTAAATGTTTGCGTAAACTCTTGCCCATCTTTCCAGATGGTCAGTTCCAATTTCTCAGAGAGCGCGTTAATCACAGTCGAACCGACGCCATGCAAACCACCTGCTGTTTTGTACGCCCCCTCTGCAAATTTGCCGCCGGAGTGGGGGACGGTGAGAATAACAGTCGCCGCAGGTACGTAATCGCCTTGATAAAGCATTACATCGAAGGGCATCCCGCGCCCTTCATCGCGCACAGTGACCCAACCTTCTTTGTCAAGGCTCACCCAGATATCTTTGCCATAGCCTGCCACCGCCTCATCAACGGAATTATCAAGTGCTTCCCAAATCAAATGCACAAGGCCAGAGGTAGACGTTGAACCTATGTACATGCCCGGACGATGCCGAATGGCTGCAATACCTTCGAGCACCTGAATATCGGAGGCAGAGTATGCTATATTTTTTTTCGTGCGTGTTGATCCCTTTGCCTCTACAGCTACAGGGGACGTGTTCACACTCTCATCAGTTTGCTCGGACGAGAACAGCGAACCTTGACCCACATCTTCATGCTGCTGAGGGGATGCTTTGGAGGAGCGAACCATCTACCCATACCTCTTTTCAAAATACTTTCGTTGCTCCTCAGAAGAATACAGCGTTGAGCATTGAAAGTCAAGATTATTTTAGACCAAAAGTTCTATGCAAAAAATGTTAGTACAAACAGCTATCATTATGAACAACTCTGTGTTCTCTCTTATTCTCATTGTAAAGACAAGAGTTGGTAAACGCGTGTTATTTATAGTCTTTGTTTTACATGTAACGAGTAAAGAGAAATGTTTTTGCATACAAACCTGTATCAAGAGATTTTCGTATTCTGTATATAGTACTCTCTCCTCATCCTATGGTAACAGAAGAGAAAAAAGTTTATCAACCGCTTTATAATGTAAAGTTTTGTATAAAGATTTACAAAAATCATAACTATTGGCTATCAAAAGTCTTGTATTTTTGTCACAAAACCCCTATAATCGACTATAAAATCCATCCCCATATTACTGGTATGTACTAGGAAGGCCACACAACTTATGCCTCGTCCATCCAAACATGTTTCGCCCGACACTCTAGGCGGACGTATCCGAGCAGCTCGTGAACATCTTCGTCTCTCATTGGCAGAGGTTGCAAGTGGACACTACAGCACAAGTTTGATCTCCCAGATAGAGCGTAATCGCGTTGACCCTTCAAGAGAAAGCCTACGGTTTCTCGCAGAGCGTCTGCGCTTACCTCTTGGTGACTTGGAAGTCTTGGCGCATCAGCATCGAGAGTCCGAGGTTGAACCGCGCGAGTACACATCTTTCGATACATTAAGAAGTGATACTGCACGTCTTCTTACCGAGAAACGGATAGCAGAAGCACTTTCTCAGTTGGAATCACTTCACTTCTCACAAGTTCCAGCACTCCAGCGCTGGCGTTTAGCAGCGTTGCGCGGTCAATGTTACTTTGAGCAGAGGCGTTTTGTCAAGGCACAAGGCGATTTTGTCTATGCAACACAGGAAATGCCAAAGCAGGAAGGCCTGCCGCTAGAACAAAAACAAGAACTTCTGTTACTTCACCTTCACCTTGCCGCAACGTATCGGGAGCTTCACCAACTTGAAGATGCATTGGAGCAATTTCAAATCGCGCTTGACATGATGGATCATGACACACCATTTGGCTATGTCGCTGAGGCTCATTGGGGTATGTCACTGATTGCGCTAGCTCAAGCAACGAAAATGCAGCAAATGCCACAAGAGAACAACACTGAACGAGAAGAAAAACTCTATGTTGCCCTAGAGCATGCGGAGAACGCTCGTCTTCTTTACCGCTCTATTGGAGAAACGCTTCACGCTGCCTCTGTCGCATGTAATATTGCTGAGATTGAGCACGGATTAGGGCTTAAAGAGAACACACGTCGTAGTTTACTCGATATCGTGAACACATGGAAGTTCATTCTTGAGATGCCTGAAACGACACGTGCGGTTGAGCAGCGACGACAAAAGGAACAAGCGAACGTTGTGTCGGCAGCATCATATCTCCTTGCTGACATGGACTTGGCAGAGGCTCGCTACCTACAAGCCTTAGAACACGCGCAGATTGCATTGCAAGCAGGAAACCGTAGCTACATTCTCAGAAGAGCCGAAGCGTATATTATGTTAGGCTGTATCTTTGAAGCTATGAACGACGAGCAAGCAGAACAGGCATATCGTGAGGCGACGAAAGTGCTTGAAAAAACAGAGCGTATCGGTATTCGTATCAGCACGCATGTTCGCTTTGGTAGATACTTACTCAAGATGAAACGAACAGAGGAGGGCCAGCAAGAACTGGAGCAAGCAAGAATACTCTCTGATACAGTATTGACAGGAAGTGACAAAACGTCGCCCAACGATACTGTCATGTAGCTACTTTTCTCTATGACAACTCAAGCAATACATAACAACTTCTTTTCTCTGTTATTCGTAATAAAGATAGATAGTATACCTTAGAAATATCCCAGTTATAGGTGGGAGAGGATTATAGAGACAATGAAAGCTGTTACTGGTCAATATGAATGTGTGCATCGCTCTGGTATAGGACTTGATTACTTTACATCTCGTGTGGACCGCCTCACACTACAGCCTAGCGGACGTTTTGTGCTTGTTGTACAGGATCGTAGCCGTATCGCACATGCGGCTCAGTCGCTTGCAAGTGGTCAACAGGTTTCATCTGCTGCACCAGAAGTACGACGAGAAGGCTCATATCTTGCTCAAGGGACCAGCGTTTCATTGCGCTTTGATGATGGTACTCAACAGCAAGGGCAGCTTATGCCAACGCCTGACGGAAGTGGAAATACGCTTCAGTTAGGACAAGATATCTTCACGAAAGTATCGGACTCAACGCTACTTCCCTCAGCAGACCGCTTAAAAAAGGACATGGAAGATATTGCGAAAGGTTTAAAGATTGCGGGAGCGATTGGCGGAGTTGCGATTAAGGCTGTGAAGACAATCCATGATACGATACAGTCTACACAAACTTCTCAAACACCTGCGGCAAATTCGGGGTCTGCACAGAACGTCAACATACAAGGAACTCCTGTCCAACCCTATTCGGCACCACCACCACAACAAGCTACACCCACTCATGTACCACCATATCCAACGCAGCAATCTGCTGTTCCACCATATCAACCACCACCAGTCGTAGTTCAACAGCCATCACAAGGCGCAGTCCCATCCGTCTATTGTGACCAATGTGGCACAAAAGCACGTCCAGGAAAACGCTTTTGTAGCAACTGCGGAGCAAGTCTTACGTAGGATCAGCTTCGTAATTGTTCTTTTGCGAGCAGTTCATATGCAGCGATGATACGCTGCATTTGCTGACGATCTCCCCCACGATCTGGATGATAGCGTTTTGCAAGTGTGCGATAACGCCGCTTAATTTGCTGCGGCGTGGCATTGAGTGGCAGTCCTAGCACGGTCAATGCTCGCTGTCGTTCAACAAGCCCCCGTGCCGGATTTGATTTGCTTTGCCAGAGAGTGCGAGCACTCATCCGTAATGCATCCCATAGCAACGAAGTAAATGATCTTGGTTGTCGTGAACTCATCTATTTATTTCTATTCTGAATAGCTTTTCTCACATTATACATACTATACCTTAGATTAGCACGAAATGAAACGTGGGGACGTGCTAAAACGTGAACAACACATATACGGCTTTATAGTATGCACTGTTTCTCAATCATAGCAGCAATGTCACAGACACACAATATTGCTATCACCTTTTTATTAAGAGACCTTTTAACGTTTCATATCTCATGACTATCCAAAAATATGCTCACAAGGAGACACGAGTATGGCAGTACAGACAAAAAATCCTATCGAAAAGGTCAAGGAGGCTGCTTCCTCCGAGCCTGCTAAAAAAGTTGAGCAGGAGGCGAAACCGTTTCAGCAATTTATTACTAAGTTTAACAACGATGGCACAATGACATTCGCGGGTACATTGGCCTACAACCTGATGTTAGCAATGTTCCCAATTCTTATTGCGCTCATAGCTATTCTCGGTTTTACACTTGGAAGGCTCGACCCTAGCGCGGTCGCAAATATTCAGAATTCAATAACAAAGGTCGTTCCAGGCGGTGCAGCGGATCAGATTGTAAAAGGTGCATTGAGTCAACTTAGTAAAAGTGCAGGAGTGTTAGCAATACTTGCAGTTGTTGTCGCTGTCTTCGGTGGCTCACGCCTTTTTATCGTTATCGAGCAGTTCTTGGACCTCATCTATCATCTACGTCCACGTACACTCATCCGTCAAAACCTTGTCGCTATTGGAATGCTCTTATTGTTTGTGATACTTATTCCGCTTATGGTTTTTGCCTCATCTATACCGAACCTACCCTTTCTACAGAGCAGCGCGTTAATCGCGGTACCTGCTGGCATCCTCGTTGGCGTTATTGTAGGCTTCATTCTGTTTGAAGCAATTTACTTTGTGATACCAAACCAAAAGATTAGCTGGAAAAATAGTTGGCGCGGTTCGCTCGTAGCAGCGGTATTACTTGAACTTTACCTTGTTGCATTCCCTTTCTATGTGAGCCATTTCCTTAAAGGGTATTCAGGTGTTATCGGAGGCGGTATTATCCTCTTGCTGTTTTTCTACTACTTTGCGGTTATTCTTTTGTTAGGTGCAGAAATCAATGCATTCTTTTCTGAAAAGGTGCAGCCTCTTCCAAATGATGTGTTCACTTTCGTCACAACAGCGGCGGGAAGAGTGAATAAAGATCGCCCTGATGCTGAGTCAGAAGTTCACATGGATGCACGACCAACCGATCATGCAATTGATACACGTCTTGGTAAAGGTGGAGGACGCAACTCAAAGACCAACCAGAAGGAGACGCGTGGAAACGACTCAAAGACCAGCCAGAAAGACACGCACGTAAGCGACTCAAAGACCAGCCAGAAAGCCGAGCAAAAGCAACAACAAGTAGCTGCCAGTGCTCGTTTAAAACAACAGGTCAAAGAACAAAAAGAGATGACGAAGAAGCCTTCTACACCGATCACGTTCATTGAAATCGCGGTGGGCGCACTTCTTACCGTCGTAGTAGAATTGCTACGTATACGGCGTGACAACAAATAAACTGAATAAATTGAAGGAAAGAGCGTTCATTAGGAATAATGAACGCTCTTTCTTTCGTAGTTTTATTTGATTTGAAGACGCTCTACAACCTCTGATGCAAGACTGGGGTGAAACAGCCCTTCTGCAATCAGTGATGCACCAATGGCTGTCTCGAAGCCTGCTGGCTCGGATTCACGCTGTGGGTAAAGATACAATTGATAACTATCGCCTAGGCGGTCAACGACAGTGCTTTTATCGAGTTTGTCTTGCATCGTAGAGCGACGATCAATTACAACGATATCTTCAAAATGATGAACGGCCATGAGACCTGCAACATCCTCTGATAAGCCTTCCCAGAAGGCTTGTTCACGTTCTTGCTCATCTTCCTCCTCACCATCCTCAACAGCTTCAATACTCACGGTCATGCCATCAATGATGCGTCCATCTTTGATCACGACGATGCTTCTATCATCCTCTCCTACCTCTAAATACAAGAAGCGCATTTCAGGCCATTCGGCCTCTTGTTGGCGCATACGATATAATAGGGTTGTTACGGAACAAAGTTTGTCAGCATTGCCCATATCTTTGCGCTTACGCTTACGATAACGTGGCACACTTTTAAGACTCTTCAAGGAGGGTAAATGAAAGTTATGTGCGTTAAAAGAGCCTATAGCAATAAGAAATTTGTGTAGATCGCTCATATCTGATGCTACGGAATCCTGCTCCTCAAGCATTGCTTGCAGGGAACACAATGTTGTTTCTAACGCTGAAGATAGTGCTATTATTGGCTCTGGATATAGCGTACAGACGCTCTCAATATATGCCAGTGTCGCGTCACTATTTGCAAATGTACAAAGTTCTATCGTTTGCCCATTTTCAGTAAAGCACGTTTTCCATGTACTCGCTTTATAGTCAATACCAATACTCATTGTCATGTAGTCGGTTCTCCTCATGCTGTGCCATGACGGTCTAAATATCTATCTCTTCTTTAAGAACATTCTTTTTCATTGCCTCTACAGCATTGTTCAGGCGGGTGTATTATATCATTGTTCGAGAGTGACACAAGTATAGCAATGAGGAACAAAAGCTTGTGGTCTTGTGCCTTGACGTGTGCTATTCTCATCTGCTACACTTTGGGTCAATCGGGTACAAATCTCCCGACAACTAGCGGATATATTTATACATTTATTGCAACGTATATCCTTATGTCTTTATGATAATAGACGCCTGAACTCCTACCAGCACTTATTTTTACAAACTCCCATGAGAGGTTGATAACATGCCGAGTGATAGTTTCTTGTTTACTAACGATCAGGAGCGTTTACGTCTACAACAAGCACTACGTGAAAGCGAAATTCTGCGCGAGTTGTCAGAGCTTCTTGCCTCTTCACTGGATATAACACATATCTTGCAGGTTCTTGTAAAACGTACCACAGAAGTGTGTGAGGTTGAGCGGTGCGCGGTGTGGCTTTTTGAGGAGACACGCAATACATTTCTTCCTAAAACGTACTTTCTTTCCGCACATGATCTCGACTCAAATGCGATAAAAGTTGGCGACCACGTTTGGTATCATAGTGCCCTTCCTTCACAGAATTCATTTGTACAACACCTTGTCGCAGACGGAATACTTGTGATTGACGACCTGGGTGCTAATGTGAGCATGAAGGATTTTGCTAAAAAATTTCTGGTACGATCTATCCTTTTCACAACGCTTATGCGCGAAGGGCGTGTTGTCGGTATCATGTCGCTTGATAATCCTGGCAAGGTTGAGGCATTTTCACCAGAACGTCAACAGCTCGTGCGTGCTATCGGACAACAAGCAGCCGTTGCGATTGATAATGCAAGACTTTATCGACAGGCGCAGAACGAGAGCAAGCGTGCAGAAATTCTCATTAAACGTGCTCAGTCCATTTATGAAGTTGCAATGGCGGTTAACTCGAATGAGGATTTATCAATGGTACTAGGTATCGCGACACGTCACCTTGTTAGCGGCTTAGAAGCCGATGGTGGCACCGTAGTACTGTTGGATGGCAACACACTTCTTTTGGCGAGTACGACAAGTCCACAATCAATAATTACATTGTCTCCCCCGTTGAAAGACCTTCCTCGTTGTGAGGAGACTCTGCGCGAAGAGACCCCACATTTCTTTTCACAAGAACAGGTGACAGGAGTCGAAAAGGAGTGGTTTCAACAGTTAGGTTTAAACAACGTTTTGGTTGTACCACTTGTCGCAGGTGCTAGAAATGGCAATAAGCGCAAGAAAAAAAGTATGCTACTCCTTGAAGAAAAACATTGCGTTGGATTTGCCTTTGTCAACTACAAGCGGGCAACTCGCTCACCAGCAAAGGGTCATCTTGCATTCGCACAAGATATAGCAGCGCAATGCGCTTTAGCAATCGAAAAGAATCAGCTTCTCACTAATGCGAATCAAATGGCGAAAGTAGCTACTGAGCGCGCGAATACGCTGGATGCCGTATTTAACGCAATGACAGAAGGAGTCATTGTCCTCGATCAGGAAGGTCAAGTTATTGTCAATAATCAGACCGCCTCGCGTTTTTTAGGCATGCCTTTGTACTCAAAAGAACATCTCTCAGCATTTTTGTGGAATTACCCAACCTATACGCAGCATGGTCAGCCGATTACCTACGAAGATTTTCCCCTCACACGAGCACTTCACGGCGAAAACATTCGAGGTGAGCGTTTTGTGACACGACGCGCAGACAAATCTGAACGCACAGTAGAGGTCAACGTTGAACCTCTTTATGATGATGAGTCGCATCGTGTTGGCATAGTGTGTGCGTTTCGTGATATCACGGAGCAGGTACGTGTCGAGCAGCGTGTGCGAGGAGCACTCGACGTTATGCTCAACGCGGCAGAGACGTTAGTAGGGGTAAGCGATATCACCGAGATAACGCGCAGAGTGCTTGTTATGACATTAAGTGCCCTTAACTGTGAACGTGGCTTCGTACACCTCTATGATGAAGAGCGGTCTATCTTTACGCCGTTGCTCTCTATTGGGTTTTCCGGAGATGCTGATGCTTACTGGAATACTGAACAGCTTTATTGGCTCGCGCCTGATGTACCTCGCACACGAGAGCCATATGCATCTCTCGTTGCAGGTCATACTACACTCATTCCACCAGAGTATCGTGCAGCACATGAAGAGACAACCTATGCGGACACAATACTTGTCGCACCACTTATGCATGCGAAACGCCTTCTTGGTGTCATGGTCCTTGATCGCGCACTTTCACAGAAAGAGGAACCAGTACCTTCTGCCCCACAGTCGCGCTATGCACGTCACGATTTTACCGTATGGGATGTGACAGTTGTTGAAGGTATTGCACAATTCGCAGGATTGGCGATTGAGCAAACACGCTGGCAAGCTGAGGCAGCCCTAGCACGGATACATGAAGCTGAGATGCGTGAATCAAACGCGCTAAAGGATGAATTTCTTTCAATTACCGCGCATGAATTCCGTTCGCCATTAACCATTATCCAGATACAAAATCAAATGATGGAGCGTATCTTACAGCGTGTTCCAGAGATGCCCAAACGCGAAAGATTGCAAGAAAGTATTGCGGGCATAGAGGAACAAACGCATCAACTCACCAATATTGTCAATACGTTTCTTGAAGTCACACGGCTTAACAAGGGACAGATTACACTGAAACTGGAACGAGTGGACCTGTACAATTTGCTGAAACAGGAAGTCGCGCAACACAGTACAACCACAACGCTTCATACTATCACGATGGAGTCGAACGAACCCTCTTCGTATGTTATGGGAGATAGCGCACGGCTTCAGCAAATCTTTGGCAACCTGCTCCAGAATGCGATAAAATATAGTCCTCAAGGAGGGCCTATTACTGTCTCACTGACGCAATGCAAAGAAAAAGTGGGAGAGGCACTGTTAGAGGTGCGCGTGACAGACAAGGGTATGGGTATTCCCGAAGATGCACAACCCCATCTTTTTGAACGTTTCTATCGGGCACCAAATGTCGATGGAGGCAAAACAAAGGGTGTTGGACTTGGTTTGTACCTTGTTGCCGAATTTCTTCACCTTCATAAAGGGACTATCTATGTTGAAAGTAGTGGTGTATATGGTGAGGGCAGTTGTTTTGTTGTGACACTCCCTTTACTAGAAAGTGATGAACCCTGTATTGACTGAGCTACAACAACTACGTTCATGGCTTCTCGCGCTGACCTATGAAACAATGCAGCGCGAAGAAGCTGGCGACGCTGCACATGACTACGATCACATTACGCGGGTTATGGCATTAGCAGACACACTTCAAGCGCACGAAGGTGGAGAACTACCTATCATCTGGGCAGCAGTTGCGCTTCATGATATTGGACAAGAACGAGAGCGGCGGCACGGAGGAGATCATGCGCTCATCGGTGCAGACATGGCAGCAGACCTACTAACAAACACACGTTTTCCACAGCAGCATATTCCAGTAGTACAAGAGGCTATCCGTGAGCATCGTATGACAGGTGGAATTGTCCCTCAAACTATAGAAGGGCGCATTCTGTACGATGCAGATAAAATTGATTGCTTAGGTGCCATTGGTATTGGCCGTTTGTACTGTATCACGGGCCGTTACCATCAGAAGATATATTCGACGCTCCCATCAGATGTTGTCGAACCAGTAGACCCATTACGAGTGCGCGAGTTGCGTCGAAGTCCCGATTACTCACCTAGCATCGAGTTCCAGTTGCTTTTTGGCAATCTTCCTGAGCGCATGATGACTGAGACCGGACGTAGTATAGCGCAAGAACGCTATGAGTATATGGCAAAATTTTTTCACCGTTTACAGCAAGAGATCGAAGGAAGCCTATAATGTCTCCGCTGACGCGTCCAAGAGCAAGACGTAATTAAATGTTGTTTTTGTAGCAACGGGCGCGGTCAGATGAAGTGTAAATCCTACTTCTGGATGAAGCGAAATATACTGTACCAGCGTAGGACCTGGATTGGATGTAAGTGTGGTATGAATGACGCTTGATGCGGTTGTATGTGTGTTTCTCACCATAACCTCACTTTGTCCACCTTCAAACGCACCAGTGCCGAAAAACGTTGTACAAGAAGTCCTGAATGTACTCACGTCCTTTTTCTCAACGTTCGACTTATGCTCCACCTGTAATTCTTTACGAAGAGGTGTTTCTGTTGCAGAAGCCGACGGTGCTTGTTGTACCTTTTCACGTAAGCGAACATTGACAGTAAGAGGTTCGCGTAGTGCTTCTTTATTCTCCCTCCACGCGTATACATCTGGCTCTTTCAGTTGCGATGCTGTTTGAGAGATGGGCGTGTTCATAACTAACTCTTCTCGTGGTGGCGTTGCGTTCGGAGATGATGCAGTTTGTAAACGGACTTTGCCTGTATGACCAGCCAAGCGTTGTTTACTCTTTATCGTTTGTGGTGACGATGTAGAAGGCGTTGCTGGAATAGCATCAACAACTGTAGGAATGGGCATCTGCACATTTTCACGCTGTGCTAACCCTTGTGGAGAGGGAAGAGTGGCAAGATGTCTTTCCTGCGGAAAAGCCTCTTCTTGCTCTTTTACCGTAGGCGACCAAGTGGGAACATCAGGTTGCATAGCAGAGCCAAAAGCGGCAAGCGAAGAGGTAAAACGTTGCGCGAAGCGAGTCAAAATATTTGTATTGCGCGGCTTTTGCCGACCTTCCGCTTCTTTCGCGGTTGCTTGCTGTGCGGCTATCTCTGCCGTAACGGATTGTACAAAGCCCATCGGCTGCACTGAAGGTAATACTTTTGATTGTAGGCTAAGACGCGGGGGAACGAGATCAGTACTTGATGCAGAACGATCAAGAGGAATGTATTTTTGCTCCTCCTCAAACCATTGTTCTTGTGATGCTACATCTGCCAGTGTTTCCTCAACCAATTCTGAAATATTGAGACGCTCACGTGAGAGCCGAGATTGCCAATATTGTTTCGCTTGCGTATCACGATCTTCATACAACGCCATAACTACCGCTACTCTTCCTATGTATAAAATGGATGTTCTTTTAGGTATTTAAGTGTAGAGACACACGTTGGAACACATGGAGACAGTATAGCATAGCCACTATAAGTGATGTACGTAGATAGGACATTTGGATAAATTAGGTAAAATCATGCAGGTAAAAGAATATGGATACATACAGTTAAAAATATTAGGTGAATAGTACGGGCAGTATTGCAACAATAAAGAGGAAACGCTACAATAGGCTCCGAGCCAACACATTTGTTGATTGGCATAAATATATTTGTTACTGCTTACAAGGATGGAAGCAATAACATCACTTGATTTAAGAAGATAAAGAAGGATTTTTCTACTATGAAACTGAATGGTTCACACAAGTTTAAAGCTTCTAGCGCGCAAGTATACAATGCAATTCTCAATCCTACAGTGTTAAAAGCATGCATTCCAGGATGCAGTTCTGTCGAATATATCGATCCAAATAGCATTAAGGCCAGCATTACTACTCCCTTGCCTGGATTGAAGGGACCATACAATGTAATCATTAATATCGCACAGAGACAAGCACCTAATTTCCTTACATTGCAAGTAAAACGTCAAGGGACAGGCGGCTCAATTAACGCTCTCAGCAATATTAATATTCAGGATGAAGCTGACGGCGCGCGTCTTAACTATGATGCAAACGCCGATCTCAGCGGCCCGGTCGCTATCGTAAACAATCCTATTGGCGAAAACTTCACTAAGGGTTCGCTAGGTACATTCTTCAAGAACCTGGACAAGGCAATCGTGTAAGTATTGAGGTAATGGAAGCAACGTTGTGTAACACGTAACCGTAACACAACGTTGCTTTTTTGTCCTTGTATTAAGATTGAGGAGCGATGCGTATAATTGCACACGTTTGCGTATCAATAGGTGGTATGAGCACACCATCTCGCTCTATAAGCCACGCTTCTAGCAGTTTCCGCAATTCACTTCTTGTATGTTCCTCATCCGATAGAATAAGTTGCTCCAATAATTCTTCTGTGGCGAAATCGAGAGATGGATAGCGTAATCCACCTGGCATACGCACGATCTCGACATCAGCGTAAATACCCATCTCGAAAAGAACATCCAGCGCATGAATGTAGCCGGGAGCTGGACGACGATCATCGCCATGAAAATGCTTCCAGAGCGAGCTAGTGCTAGAGTCAAAGTGAACGGCTCTTATATAGAGATAGCAAGATTTTCGTGTTGCTGCACGTAGTTTTGCCATAAATGTATCGACATCCCAAATTGGATAGAGAACATGGCTACACACTACGATATCTGCGGTAAGATCGGTAGGAGCATCCTGCCAACTCGTCAAAAGAGAAGAAATATTGGGTAACTTCTCTTCAGATGCGTCTCGCTGTAAGTAGTGTAACATCGCGGCATTTGGCTCTACAGCAGTGATGTGTTGAGCATAAGGAGCGAGTGCAAGCGTAAAACGACCCGTTCCAGCACCCACATCCAGAACTGTTGTATTCTGTGTCACCACTTGGCGTAGCTTGAGAAATAAAGGATCGCTTGTGACAGTTTCCTTTGTCGAGCGATGATAGTTTTTCGCTCGGCGTTCCCAAAAGTCTGCGCTTGTACGTCCTAGCCGTGCATATGCAGCGTCCATCTGTTTCGCACGCGCATCGAGTATCTCATGCCAACGCTCTATAGCACTCTGCATAGTATTAATCCCCTGTATATGTTCACTCAGGTTGTATCCCCTACAGGAATCCTATTGCTAGCCAACACAGCAAAACACAGATTTTAAGTATGCGGTTTCTGGCATGGCGAGATTGATTGGATGGTCAACACCGTGCGTGTAGGTCTCCAGCAATTGTACGGGACGTTGAAAACGCTGTGCGCTTTGTGAAAGTACCCCTAAAAGATCGTCCATACCTATGACACCAGAGCACGAGCAAGTGAGCAAAATTCCCCCGGGTCGCAAGACCTGCATTCCTAGTGTGTTTAAGCGACGATAGGCTTTGAGCGCGTTTGTACGTGCGTTCTGTGTTTTAGCAAACGCAGGTGGATCAAGTACGACAACATCAAATTGTTCGCCTCGTCCTACGGCTTCTTCAAGATAGGAAAAGACATCGGCTATACGAAATTCGTAGTTATCGGGATCGAGGCCATTCAGTTCAAAGTTTTTGCGTGATGCCTCTATCGCGGGTGCAGAAATATCAACGCTGGTTACGCGTGTCTCTTTGTGCGCCAGCGCAGCATAGAGTGAAAAACCACCTGTGTAACTGAAACAGTTCAGGACACGTTTACCGTGTGTATATTTACGCAATGACTCCCGTTTGTCGCGTTGATCGAGAAAAAAGCCTGTTTTCTGACCTTGCCAGGGATCAACGAGAAATTGTACACCATTTTCGCATATGATGACATGTTCTGGTACTTCTCCAGCGACGGTTACAGGTTCCTCAACATCTAACCCTTCGCGGCGACGTGACATACTATCGTTTCGGAGGAGAATACCACTTGCTCCTGTTTCTTGTAGAAGAGCCTCGATAATCAATGGACGTAGGTGCTCAATACCAGCCGTATGTATCTGCATGACCAGGATATCAGCAAAGCGATCTACCACTAGCCCAGGTAAGCCATCGCCCTCCGAGTGAATGAGACGATACGCATTTGTCTGCTCTGGTTGAAAGACACGTCGCAATGCTACTGCTCGCTGCACTCGATCTCGCACAAATTCGGCATCTATCGCCTCTTCAGGATTACGTGTCAGAATACGGATTGCGATATCTGTTTGTGGATTATAGTAGCCGCGCGCGACAAATTGTCCTTTAGAAGACTTCACATCGACAAGCCCACCCGCTTCTATCCAGCGTGGTGGTTGTTGTAGTGCTCCAGAAAATATCCAAGCATGACCGTTAGCAAGACTCTCTTCTTTATAGGGTTTTAAACTAGCACTAGGGTAATTGACAGACACAGCGTATACTTCCTTTGTTAACCTGTTTTCCTGCATTATCTCATATGCGTAAAGGGTGAAGCAGCAAGCATCCCTACAACACGCTATTGTGTTGTAGGGATGCTTGCAGTTCTCACGTGTATTGGATGGATGAAATGTCTATTTCTGATAAGTGATTGCCGCCATGACTGGATCGGTATGATGCTCTGCGACACGAATCTCTGCCTTACGCAGGTTGTTAGCACTATTGATAAGGGCGATATGGGTGAACGCTTGTGGATAATTCCCTAATGAACCGGTACCATGTGGATCAATCTCTTCCGAGAACAGGCCCAAACGCCCAGAGTAGCTCAACACACGCTCATAGAGGGAGCGCGCCTCAGAGATGCGTCCCTGCATCGCCAGGTTATCTACAAGCCATAACGTGCAGATCGTGAACGTACCTTCGCCACCAGTCAAGCCATCATCGGTATCCTCAGCATGATAGCGATAGACAAAGCCTTGTTTGTTGGTTAGGTGTTCTATGGTACGGTCTACCGTTGAACGCATACGTGGGTCATCAGGCGCAATAAAACCAACCAATGGCAACAAGAGATTGGATGCATCCAAGGCGTTGCTGTCGTATGATTGTGTAAATGCTCCAAGAGAAGTACTATAACCACGGGACAGAATATCGGTACGGATTTGGTCTCGAACCATGAGCCAACGCTGAAGGTCCGCTTCCAGATTCAATTGTTGAGCGGCTTTGATACCACGATCAAGAGCGACCCAACACATCACCTTTGAGTAGACGAAGTGGCGCATACCACCGCGTACTTCCCAGATGCCGTTGTCAGGCTCCTGCCAATGGGCACAAACGTGCTCAACGAGTGTACACATCATTGACCACAAAGGACCTTCAAGTGTTTCGCCATAACGCTCGAAACCACCCTGACGACGATAAATGTGGATGCAATCCAGAACTTCGCCAAACACATCGAGCTGCTTCTGATCTGCTGCTCCGTTACCGATACGAACGGGACGCGAACCACAGTAGCCATCTAGGTGTGATAGCTCTTGCTCCTCCAGATTGCGCTCACCACGGATACCGTACATAATCTGTAGGTCTTCGCCATCGGCATAGGAAAGACGACGTAACCAATGCGTAAAGGCTCTAGCTTCTTCCGTAAAGCCAAGCACGTTTAATGCATAGAGTGTAAAGGTTGCATCACGCAACCAGGTAAAACGGTAGTCCCAGTTGCGTACTCCACCGATATCCTCTGGCAAAGATGTAGTAGGGGCAGCAACAATAGCACCAGTAGGCGCATAAGTCATCATTTTGAGGGCGAGTGCGCTACGTTGCACCCACTCTACATAGGGTCCCTGATAGTTACAATTGGCGACCCATTTGCGCCAGCAGTGCAATGTATGAGCTAGTTCAGCATCAAAGTTACGCTGGTGCAACTCATACTCGACAAGTCTTCGAGCAGCGTGTGTACTTCGTCCCATACCGACAGCGAAAAGGAGTCGCTCCCCTTCATGCAGTGTAACGTGTGCGACAACAGATGGATGCCATTCTTCTGTGCCTTGTGCTATCTGCATCGAATAGGAGGGGAGTAAGTTGGCACCCACAATTGCTAGACCAACGTGCTGCTTGCCATCGGAAATGAGTGCCCCTATATTGTCTGGCACAAGCGATACTTCACAAGGTGATGCTGCATAGTTCGGACTGACGCGCAAGGTCATCGTTACTGGCAATTCACCGTGTGTACACTCAACAATACGGACGAGGCAATGGCAAGAGCCATCTTCACGCGTCCATGTATTGTTATTCATGCCGCGATAGGGCCATGAACTCAGTGTTTCCACTGGCATAAAATCGGTTAATACTACCTCACCGGAGGTACTGGCAAAACGTGTCTGTAAGACGTTGCTTCCACGCAGATAGCGTTGGAAGCCCGGAATAGTGTTGTCAGTGGGTGCTATCTGAAAGTACCCCCCACGATCCGCATCTAACAGACGGCAAAAGATAGCAGGACTATCGAAATCAGGTAAACAACCCCAGTCTACCGAGCCGTCGGGTGCAATAAGCACCGTTGAATGACAATCGCCAATGACGCCATAGGAATTAATAGGCTGATAAGTGCGATTGTTAGCGTTCATCCCAACCATGACACAACACTTCTCTCTGTGAGAACTAATGAAACGAAAATTAGATTAATAAATGCTGAGAAATCCTTAGAAAATCCTTAAGACACCTTAAAGGTGCCTTATAACAGAGATAAACGGAATAGGAATCAGAATAGTAACAGGATAGATGTACCAATATTTTTGGGATATGTCCGCTTTACATAATGACCTATTTTGGATAAAACAGTCAGAAATTGCATACTATTCCGTAGGCAAACTACTCGTTTTTGTGTTACCTTAATAGGGGAACAAAGAGAATAATTAAAAAGGTTTGTGCGTACACAAAAGTTGTACACATATAGGGAGGGAAAAGGTTTGAATACTATTCAGAAAATGATCCGTCATCCAGCAGGACGCATCGGGCTAACAATAGGGGTTGCATTAGGCTTTATTGCTGCAGTAATGGGCGAGGGAAGTAAGGCACTAGTATTCGCGGGCTTATGCCGATTTATAGCCGGGAAATTTGGTCGCTAAACATCTCGTTATGATATCGTAAAAAGGTGGTCTTAGTAATAAGATCACCTTTTTCACTATTAACTATAGAAGCGACCAGTCAAGGATTGCTTCATACTTATGCTACTAGAAATGACTACAGCCAAATTTCCTACGGAGGTTCTTACGTCCCGGTCTACCCAGTCTTACTATTCCCTCTCCTGTTCGCGCCATTAGTACTGTCTTTACAGTGTCGCGTGTAACAGTTATTGTGCCGATACAACTTACGTGTTTTTTAACCACGCCGCAACATCAGGGGCGAAGTACGTGATAATCATGTCCGCGCCTGCTCGCCTGATACCAGTTAGCACTTCCATTACTACACGGCGTTCGTCGATCCAGCCGTTTTGGGCGGCGGCTTTTATCATGGAAAATTCGCCACTGACATTGTAGGCCGCGATTGGTAGATCATAGTGATCGCGTACCTGACGAATGATATCGAGGTAGGGCATGGCTGGTTTTACCATGACGATATCGGCTCCCTCCGCGATATCCAGGTCAACCTCACGTAGGGCCTCACGTGCATTGGCAGGGTCCATCTGGTATGAGCGACGGTCGCCGAATTGAGGTGTGGACTCGGCGGCCTCACGGAATGGACCATAGAAGCCAGAAGCAAACTTAGCAGAGTAAGCCATAACCGGTGTCTGGCTAAACTCATGCTCGTCTAAGGCGTGTCGAATTGTGCCGATACGACCGTCCATCATGTCCGAGGGCGCGACGATATCAGCTCCGGCCTCCACATGTGAAAGAGCCATGCGTGAGAGAAGTCCTAATGACTCGTCGTTATGTACGTCACCGTTACGGATAACGCCACAATGCCCATGACTTGTGTATTCACACAGACATACGTCGGTTATCACCAACATATCTGGCACTTCCGCTTTGATGCGCTGGATACCTTGCTGAATGATACCCTTTGTAGCATATGCCTGGGAACCAACCTCGTCTTTCTCGGAGGGAATACCAAACAAGAGCACAGCAGGAATACCTAGATTTGCGATACGCTCAACTTCACGTCCGATATATTCTAGCGGCCACTGCATGATGCCTGGCATAGAGGTAATCTCGCGTGGCTCTTGTAGACCCTCCGCGATGAATAGAGGGTAGATTAATTGGTCCACACTTAGACGTGTTTCACGCACGAGGCCGCGTAGTTTCTCGTTTTGTCGCGTGCGCCGCATACGTATTGTTGGAAAACTAGCCATGAGAAAACCTTTCTTACACAACCTCACGTAGCGATAACTCAATTTGTTTGATGGTCTCGTTGAGCAGAGTATCATCAAGGGCAAGTGAGATAAAACACGACTCAAATTGCGATGGTGGTAGATAAATACCGCGCTCAAGCATATGCCAGAAGAAATGCGCGAAGCGGGTAGTGTCCGCTCTCTTCGCACTAGCGTAGTCAGTGACAGGCTTTTTTGTGAAGTACAGGCAGAACATCGCCCCAATGCGGATTAGTTGCACATCAGCTTTTGTATCAGCAATTGCTCTGGTAATACCTTCACTGAGGAGTTCGCTCTTTTGCTCTAGTAGCTCATACTGCCCTAGCTTGCCTAGTTCTGTCAGTGTAGCAATACCAGCGGCCATTGCGAGAGGATTGCCTGATAGCGTACCCGCTTGATACATCGAGCCGACAGGTGCGACCTGTTGCATGATATCGCGTCTTCCCCCATAGGCACCAACGGGAAGTCCACCGCCAATGATTTTGCCAAAGCAAGTGATATCGGGGGTTATGCCTGCTCGTTGTTGCATACCTCCTGCCGCGAGACGAAATCCTGTCATGACTTCATCGAAGATGAGCAGCGCGCCATGCTTTTGTGTCAGGCTACGCAAAGCCTCTAAGTAGCCAGGGAGCGGCAGGACCAGACCCATGTTTGCGGCGACAGGCTCGACGATGATGGCAGCTATTTGATCGGGATATGTTTGAAACAGGTGCTCGACGGCGGCACTATCGTTATAGGCGACGGTCAATGTGTTCTTTGTAGCCTCTGCTGGAACGCCAGGGCTATCGGGTAGGCCCATTGTGGCGACACCGGAACCAGCTTGCACCAGCAACATATCTGCGTGTCCATGATAGCAGCCCGCGAATTTGATAATTTTGTCGCGTCCTGTATAAGCGCGCGCGAGACGCAAGGCACTCATGGTCGCCTCGGTACCAGAGTTGACAAACCGAAGCATTTCAACCGAAGGAACGCGTTGTATGACTAGTTTTGCCAGTTCGCTTTCAGCTTGCGTTGGTGCGCCATAGCTAAAACCACGTTGGCTGGCTTGTACCACCGCATCCACAACGGAGGGGTAGGCATGGCCGAGAATCATCGGCCCCCATGACTGCACATAATCAAGGTATCTATTGCCATCGACATCGTAAAGGTAAGGTCCCTGCGCGTGGTCGATGAAAACAGGTTCACCACCCACGCCACGAAAGGCGCGTACAGGACTGTTCACACCACCTGGAAGCAGCGTTTGCGCCTCCTCAAAAAGGGCATGTGAACGGGAAAGCGTCAAATGGCTTTCCGTATATGCTGAATTGGTCATTACTTTCTTACTCTCATTACTGATTACTTTAAGCTCCGATAGAGTCCAGGATGCTATCCAGTGGTTGTGCGACACAGGTAAACATGGGAGTGTCACGTAGGGTATACATACTAGCCTCTGTCTCACGGAGTTCCTGCACGAGGTCAAGGAAGTCAGCGAGGTTATCGGTCTCAAAGGCGACGACAAATTCCTGGTCGTCAATGCCAAATGAGTAGGTTGTATTGAGCGATACGGTAGGGTAGGTTAGCCCAACACGAATATGCTCGTTCATCATGCGCTTGCGGTCCTCGGCTGGTAAGGCATACCATGCACGTGTCTTAACGAAAGGATAGACAAAGAGATATTTTCTGTCTTCTGGCGCAATCACAAGACGTGGATCATGTGCGCCACGGGCATTTTTGCCAACATAGACGGAACGCTTGGTCATTGACAAAAAGGACTGCGCTTCACGCAAGTAAGGTCCCATCGCACTACGTCGAATTTGGCTACTTAGAGTACGTAAGTCCTCGATGTCGTAAGTTGCTTGCCAAAGCATAAAATCACAGTCGGAACGCAAGCCATAGAGACCGAAACTACGAATGAGTGCGTTTTCAGCGTGTGCATCGAAAAGGCGTTTCATCTCTTCTTTGCCGCGCTCCCGTACATCAGAGGGAAGCAACTGCCATTGTGGGTCAAGTTTGTAGAAAGCAAAACGTACCAGTTGACGCGGCTGCTTTGCTTTTGGCTTCGCGGGTGCGGGAGATGGCTCAAGATGTGTGATGTCATTCTGGTTTACGATAATTTGGTCTGTCATGATATTTTTTCCTCATATTTCACGATAGCCTCTAGCAGACCGTCGATGGTGAACTCTTTGGCTTCGATAGTAACGGTGAGGCCAAGGTCACGCGCGGTCTGTGAGGTAATAGGACCGATACAAGCAATGATAGGGAGTGAAGTAGGGGCAAGCCTTATGCCTGTCGCCTCTTCACACTGCTTCACCCATGCCATAAAGTTACGCACGGTAGAAGAACTCGCAAAGGTTATAATATGTAACTGCTGGTGTAGCAAGTCGTGCCACAGGTCACGACTTCTCTCATCGTCAACGGCGGCCGTAAGAGTGTAGTATGCTGGCACATCGTCAACGATGGCACCGGCCTCACGAAGCATTATTGCCAGCACTTTACGCGCTTCCGCAGCGCGTGCAAGCAAGATATGTTGTCCTTTGAGTGCTCTGGAACGCTTTTGGGCATCTTCGATAATCGCCTCGGCCACTCCTTCCGCAACATAGGCGTCGGGAATGAGATCAGCGGTAAGACCGTAAGGTGTAAGAGCGTCGGCAGTTGCGGGACCAATAGTTGCGATACGAATGTTTTGCAACATACGTGGCTCATATCCAAGATGCTGTAGACGCTGTAAACAGATATGTACTCCATTAGCACTGGTAAAAACCAACCAATCATATATATAGGAAGCGTTGTCTACATCTTCAGAAACTAAGGATGAGTAAAGTCGCGTTAGAGCCGCGTCTAGTTGTGTCCAGTCAGATGGCGGCACAATACGAATTGTTGGAAATTCTAGTGGTGTCGCCCCTAACGCACGCAACCCTTCGCTTAATACGCTCGCTTGCTCACGGGTACGCGTCACGAGCACCCGTTTTCCTTGCAATGGAAGTGCCGCAACCTGTCGCTCAGACATGGAGTTGCTCCTGTTCCCGTATAGCGTCTATCTCATGCACAATCGCAGAGGCACCCTGAGCTAAGGCTTCTTCCGCGAGGCTAACGCCAAGTTGCTCAGCACGCTCATTCGTCATTCCTACTGTCCAAGGTATGCTTTGCTGCACATGGATACGACGTTGCCCATCCAAGCTTATCACGAGGCCACGTAAGGTAAAGAGTGCATCTTTAATCGTGCCATGCGCTGCCACTGGAAGATAACATCCGGCTCCAAGACGCCGCATAAACATACGTTCGGCAGTGGTTTCTGCTTGAACGGTTTCGTCATGAAGTGGGGCCAAGAGGTTAAATAACTCTGGCTCATCCCGTATCTCTAGTGCCAACGCGCCTTGACCGGGAGCAGGCATCATCATTTCAGGCGGAAGATATGTCATGCGCTCGACAAGTTGCTCTTGTAAGCCTAAACGGTGCAGACCAGCCGCAGCAAGGACAATAGCGTCATAGTCGCCAGTGTTCAATTTCTTCAGGCGCGTATCGACATTGCCGCGTATCGAGTGAATGTCTGCGCTGGGATAAAACTCCCGTAGTTGTGCGGTGCGACGCAGACTACTTGTCCCAATACGCAGTGGTAGATGCGTGTTACGATAGAGTGCTTGCAAGTCGTCTTGCTGTAAAGTAAGAGCGGTACTAGTAATCAGTACATCGCGTACATCCTCACGAGGACCAGCAACAACGAGACGTAAGCCATCGGGCTGCTGTGTTGGCAGGTCTTTGAGACTATGTACGGCAAGGTCAATGCGACGTTCTTGTAAGGCTCGTTCGATTTCGAGCACAAATACACCATCGCCCCCTATTTGTGAGAGGGGTACCTGTGTTACGCGGTCGCCCGTGGTACGGATTTGCTCAATGGTTATTTCAAGGTTGGGCCACTGCTGGCGTAATTGTTCGGCTATCCAGTACGTTTGTGTCAGAGCGAGTTTGCTGGCTCGCGTTCCTATCGTTATTTGCTTCATCAACTTCTTCCAGATTAAAAAGATAACGTAAGGCTTCTGCATACACATGCCCTTGACCATCGGCAGCGGCCTCTTTCAGTCGTAGCATAGGTGTGTGTAGAAGCTTGTTTACTAAGCGTGTTGTAAGTTCTTGTACAGCGGCGGTCTCACGTTCAGAAAGGGTGGGAGCGAGATGGCGCATGGCACGAGCCAATTCTTGCTGGCGTAGTGCTTCAATGGATTGGCGTAGATCGCTAATGGTACCTGTTACACTTAACGATGCGAGCCAGCGCTCAAAGACAGCCACCTCTTCAGCAACAATAGATTGAACATGCTCAACCTCCTGTAGACGGAGCGAGATGCCTCGCTCAACCTGAGATTGCAGGTCATCGAGATTGTAAAGGTGTACATTAGGTAGCGAACTTACCTCTGGGTCTATATCACGTGGGAGAGCTATATCTATAAGAAGAATAGAACGTCCATCGCGCTTTGCAAGAATTGTTTGCATACGTTCCAAGGTAATCAAAGCGTGTGGAGCTTTTGTTGAGCTAATCACAACATCCGCGTCAACTAGCGCATCTGAAAGGTCCGCGAAATTGCGATGTGTTGCGCCAAGCGTTTGCGCGAGATCAATAGCATTAGCGTGTGTGCGATTGATAATGACAAGTTGTTGTGCTCCATTATCAAGCAGGTTACGGGCGGCAACCTCGCTCATCTGCCCCGATCCTACCAATAAAACGCGTGCTTTATGTAAGTCGGGAAAGAGATGACGTGCTAACTGCACAGCGACATGACTGACTGAAGCTGCATTGCGACTGATACCCGTTTCGCTACGTGCGCGTTTACCAGTAACGAGTGCAGCGCGAAAGAGTGCAGATGTAACTGGACCAGCAAAGCCACCTCCCTGTGCAATCTCTAAAGCTTCAGCTACCTGCCCCTGTATCTGTGGCTCCCCAGGAACGAGTGAATAGAGACCACAGGCAACACCTAAAAGGTGAGATGTGGCTTGTTCATCAACGAGGGTATAGCAATGTTTCTCAAGTTCCTCAAGTGAGACATCTCTTGCTTCACTCAAGGCATGCAACAGATGCTCACGTGCAGAATGTACTTCGGAACAGACAGCATAGAACTCTATGCGGTTGCATGTGGAGAGCAAAACACACTCTTGTACGCTCTCTTTAGCAACGCCAAGTAGCTGTGGTATCTGACGAGACGAACAGGTGAGCCGCTCGCGTAGCGTAATAGATGCGGTAGTGTGATCCACTCCAACAACGACGATATGCATGCAAACCTCATAAATCTATAAGATGATAAGTATTCTATAGAGATTTTAGCGTTTTTTTGGAGATAGTCAAGTCTTTTAGCGAGCAATTGGACCTGAACAAATATCAGGTGAACACCTTACCCGTTCATTCTCCTATAAACATCATTATATCGCGTAGGGTGCTAGAGGAATTGAGCCATACCTCCTATGACGCGCTCAGACCGATGACCTTGTTTTAAGCACCCTATGCACTTCTTTTTTTACCCATTCGTCCATCTCTTCGCCTCTCGTGCTTGTTCGCACTAGGACAAACGGTTACAATCTGTGAATATCTATATACAGATACGTTACATTTATGACGATATAGAAATAGATTGCGTTGTCGTCAGGCTCCAGATATATTTTTTATAAGAAAAAGGTAGTATTCATGTATCGTTGTCCTAAGTGCCAATTTGAACTGCCAGCAGACGCTCGCTTTTGTAAGCACTGCGGCTTTAATCAGACAAACGCGCGTATCGCGTCTATGCCTCCCTCTGTACAAGGAGTGCAACGGCAAGTGCCACCAACTCCACCAGCAAAAGCGCAGCAAGCACAGCAAGCACCACCACGCACGATACAACCAAGCAATCGACAAATACCTCAGCAGCAAGTGCCTACTAACAACATGCAGGGACGCCAACAACCATCAACAATGCAGGGACAAGGAAATCAGCAGAACGTTCCTATGACGCCACCGTTCTCCCCGCAAATGGCTCCAGGACGTACATCTACGCCACAAAATGCTTCCCCTGCAATGCCACCTGTGATTCCTAGCTTTAAGCAAACGGGAGCGTTGCAGGAAAACAACGGTGTGCAACAACTTGTCCGTCAACCACCGCCAATGGCATCACTTCCTACGACACCACAACCGTGGGCACCACCGCAGCAGGGACCCTCTGGGCGTGGTCAACAAACTCCTGCTCCTCCACAAGAACAATTACGCAGACAAAATCAAGAGACAGGATATATACAAGAACAGGTGATACGTACTTCGACTCCACCACCTCAAATCAATGTCCCTAATACGCCGTTGGAACCGTTGCAGTGGAGCGTAGCGGCACGTCCAAATATACCGACAGTAAACCAGGAAAACCATATAGCAACAAGTAAGGCAGCACAGCATTGGCGTCAAAGTTGGCTCGACCGCCAGCATGACGAAGCAGGGCCAGCAGTTGGTGTTTCACGTGGTCAAGCTCTTGTACGTGAGCCACTTCTTGTTATGCAAAATAGTATCGCCAGAATGCGAGCAATCATTCTACCTAAAAATGGAAAAAGTGGGAAAGACTCTCGTTTAGGGTTTATACTTCCTGCTGCTATCCTGGTTTTTCTTATTGGCATCCTTGGCATATATATCTTCTCAACCTATTCTAGCGCATCGCTTAGTACAAATCTTGCATCATCTGGGATGGGCGGCGGAGAACCGACACTTACGATGAAGACCTCAAAGACAACAACTGTCGTCGTGGGTCAGCCTGTTAGTGTGCATGGAGAACATTTTGGGGCGAACGACACAATTCTCTTTTCGCTTGATGGCACACAAGTTAAGAGTGTAGGAGGAAAGCCTGTTTCTGCCCAAACCAATGATAGAGGGACATTCGATGCAACTATCCCAACAGCACAATTAGCTGGCGAGTATGTGTTGCAAGCCCAAGACAGCCGTACTGGACAACACGGATTTTTAACTATTCAAACGACAGCATCTACTACGACTAACGTGATAAAGCTCTCGGCTACGTTACTGTCTTTTACCTTACCTCTCAGACATAATGCAAGTCAAGATGTTAGCATTACAAATACCAGTGGTGCCACTATTTCATGGCAAGCGGTTGCGGTTAGCAATAATCAAGCCGGTTGGCTTCTACTTACTGGTGGAAAAACGGGAGATACTCTCGATGCAGGAAAAACAGACACCATTCATGTTAGTACCTTAACAGCAGAACTTGCGGGTAACACAGCAAAGCATCCATACACGGGTGAAGTTATTATTACGGTAGCAGGTCAAGGGCAAGTAGTGTTGCCTGTAAAGCTAGTACTCATAGACCCGACAGAAAACTAGGGATATGTAGTATAATGGCGGTTAGTACCTAGTTCCTACCTCAACTACATAAGAATAATGCTAGTATAGTTACACGGATACGACCAGGGAGTAAGACACATGAAAGGTATTCCACCGCAACTTATCGCCCTATTTTGTATTATGTTCATCGCGTTGGGTATATTCAATATTCTCATGGCTCGGAAAAGACAACAAAGCGAAGGATTACAGCGTGGACGAACTCCCTGGTACAAACAAATCGGTATCCTTACAGGGATAGAGTATATTCTGCTCGCATCAGTTTTTTTGCTAAACATTGGTATCAGTTACAAAGTGCTGCCATCAAGCTTGAACGGAATTATTCTGCCATTTTTCGTTATACTCCTGCTTGCCTCTGCCTTGCTAGCTGGTTTCGTAATTCATCAAGGCTTTACCAATATGCAACGTCGTCGCGGTCTTGCCGCTCGTGGAGTGTCGGTGAGCACGAATGGGAATGCACATGTTGGGAATAGTGATGCAAGGTCAATTGTAGATGATATGCCAGTTGGGGAACGTGAAGTGTACCTACAAAAGCGAAGAGAGCGGCGTCAGAAAGCTGCTTTGGCGCGTCGTCGTAAAGCTGGCAAAGCGTAGCCTGACACGCTACGGACCTTCTAGTGTCAGATGCATTGTATTCATGCCGTGTTGTGCTTCATACTGCACATCTATACGAATAATACGGCACATCGTATGTTGACCACTTCCTCCAGGGGCCATGCTGTCTATCAACGTTATACAGTCAAGAAGTTGTAGTGCAGGATTGAGTGGAATTGTAACAGTATGTGTGCTGTTAGTACGTACCTCCTGTGCCATAAGGAAGGCTGCTTTCTGGTTACATTGCGCCGTTGTCGTCAACTTTGGGTCCACATGATGTAAAAGTCGTTCAAGCCCTATCAAGTGTAAATGTGTATCATCATATGCTTCTGCGGTCGTCAGTGCTTCAGGTAATCCACCTAGTGGTGGCTTGCCAGTAACAATAATATGATTGGCTCGCTGATCATTACTCCCAAAGCTTACTGCCTCAATTTCGGGCTGATAGCTCCACACAGATGGATCATCTACAGACAGTTCATGGAATTGCATAACTTCATTTTGATCTAAGAAGTACGACAAACCGTAGATTGTACATAACTCGTTCAGTGCGCTTCGATATGAAGAGCCTGCTTGTAGCGCAAAAGATGAGACCAGTTGACTTATTTGTGAAGTTGTGGGGAGCGAGAGGGAAAGCAAACCAGCATTGGCACACACTTCCGCAATGAGAAAACCCAGTGTTTGATTGGTGTATACATTTTGGTAACGAGCGATAAGATCAAGTGTGCGCGACTGGTCACTTCCAACGAGTAAGAGATGATTTTCTACAGGTGAGCGTACAAAACGAATTTGCTCTATATGATAAGTACCAGTTCTCACAGTATCATTCGTGCTTGGCGGCGTCCCAACTTTGTAGCCTTCGCTAAGGATAAGCGAGGAATTCAGTCCTATGGGTTGATATGTTGTCGGGGTAGTTACAAAACTGTTGAAAACACCTTGCGCGTTATCTATTAGCACTTCCAGGTGGGCAGGTTTCCCAGGCAGTTCAACATGCTGATACGATAGGACTGCGTTTGAAAGATCGAGGTATTGAGCAGTATTTGTCACTTGAAACATGTTCGCGCGATAGACAGTAGAAAGCGATGCAAGGTATGTACAGGGTCCAGCACCGCCACTAGCGGGTGTAGGAAGCGCGATGAGAACGACGCCATAAGACGAGGACAGATCGGGTAGAATAGTACCACTTGACCAATGCATAAGATCAACCGATTGTCGCAAGCGCGGATAACTATATGTTGAGCCAGTGAGTAGCCCCAAATCGAACTCAATAGAGGTAAGTGTATAGATGCCGTTTGTCAACGAAAGACGAGGAGCTGTGCGACCAATAGCATGAGTTGTCGCGGAGGCAATGGCAAAGCCTCTATTCCAGACAGAAGTTGCTGGTGAAAATGTACAGGTTGTAAGGGTATAGCTGTCGGAGTACACAAGGGTATAAAGCGTTCCATTCCAAGTGGCGGCAATTCCTGCTCCGGTGGATAATGTTGCAAGCGTCCAGGTAGTAAGCGACGACCATGTACCAGCAGCATAAAAAGAACATCCAATCGCATCACCACCACTGATATCATAGATGAAGAATACATCATTATTTCCTGCGCTTCCGATACCCTTAAGTAATGCACCTCCGGGCGGTGTAAGCACTGTAACAGGACCTGTCCAGGTTCCACCGTTATTTGTTGAAGTCCAGGCAAAAATGTTACTACCACCCGTCCCACGTTGAGCGAATGCGCGCAAGGTGCCATGCGAATTAGAGACAGCGCAGCCTCCATCTTGAAACATTGTGCCTGACGCGCCAGGGAGTGAGGTCCAAGAAGACCATTGTAAGGCATTCGTGGGATCAGTGATGCGTTGCACTTGAAATGAGGAGGTAAAGCCATTGCGTGTTACTTGCACACGAATGATACTATTGTCATTAGCGACGCACACATCATTTAGGGCATCGGCAGTACCGGGAGTTTGATAAGGTGCATAGTGGGTGACTTGGTCTTCGACGATAAGCGTAATTGAGGGGTGACGTGTTGTGCTATCAAGGGCTGCGGAAAGCGCGGTGTCGAGAGAACGAACCATGTGAGGAGCCTTTCTTAGAGGGGGTAAGTGGAAGAGAGAAGACATAAGCAAGCAGAGGGTGTTTGCTTATAGGAAGTATACCTAAATTTTCGGAAGAATACAAGCGTCACACATTGAGATTTTAAAAAATGTGTAGTACATTTTGTAGAGTTCCGTTTTGGTGGTATGATGGAGGCAAGTGGAAGAGAACAGCCGAGCAAGAAAATTGGATGCAGCTATACTGCTCGTGAGTGGAAGCATAATTCATATGCTACTTATCTATCCGAAAGAGAGAGCGATAATGGCACAACCACAAAGACCTGTTTATCTATCTTTAGCTGGTACAAGTCTGTTGTGCCTGCTTATTGGTGTATTTCTATTTGCAAGGAAGCGTTTAACGAAATCGACGCCCTCAAAGGTCGTAAAGCACTCAGTGAAGACTTCTCCTGAAAGCTCGCTCTCATATTGGACAGAGGATAAAATGCAACAGGCTAAACCTGCTTCTCTGCCGGTGATTGATGAACATCCGCGAGGAAAACGCCCTTCACGCTCCTCTCATTCAGACCAGGTTTGAGAAAAGCGAGGAACCTAATGCAGCGATTATATGGCTTCGTTCTTCATCCCCTAACTGGCAAAGTCTTTCTTTGTGTACTTATCAGTACCTATGTCGTGTATTTGGTAGCTGGGGCAAATTTTCTGTCTTCATCGTTGTTAGCACCCTCTATAAAGATCAGTGAACACGTAATACAGGCAAATTCCAGTGATATTCTTAGACATTGGACTGTTGCAACTATGAACAGTGCTACTGACGCTGATGAGTCAGTTACTTCTACTTCCAGTTTGACACAGGAAAGTAGGAATCAGAGTCCAGGTAAATCAGTTCAGCAACCGGGTCAACCTCCACTCGATAAGAGTCTCCCATATCCTCTTTCAACCGTTGGAAAAGTCTTTTTTACCAACGCCTTCGGGCAAGACTCCATGTGTTCAGGTACCGCTGTCACAAGCCGCAATGGTAGCGTGGTTGACACGGCAGGTCATTGTCTCTACTGGTATGGTGATTGGGTGCATAACATGGTCTTCTGTCCGCTCTATGACCACGGCAACACTCCTTATGGTTGTTGGGCGGCTCGTGATTTAGAGGTTCCCTCCGATTGGATAGATGCCAAACCCAACGACTTCCATCATGACTTTGGCATAGCTATTGTTTCCCCCAATAGTCAAGGTACACTAACTGATGTAGTTGGAGGAGCTGGCTGGGCCTATAATCAGCCAGCCAATCAACCCTTTTATGCCTATGGTTATCCAGCAGGATATCCTTTTGATGGTCAAACTAGGGCATCTTGCGAAGACTCGCTTGGCACGCTCTGGCCGCATGGGGAAGGTAGCGTAATCTCTATTCCTTGCGATATGACTGGTGGCTCAAGTGGTGGTCCGTGGTTTATTCTGATCAAAGGCAACTGGTACCTTAACGGGCACAATGATTTCATTAGTAGTATGCAGCCTAATCATATGTTCTCGCCCTATTATGATGCTACGTGGTACGCGCTTTACAACAAGGCTCAAGCGGCAAACTGACTCAAAAAGGTGAGATACATGTCAGAGAAATCATAGGGGTGGCGAGATGAGGAGAAAAAGTATCTGCTTCCTTTGTCAGAGGAAGCAGATACTTGTGGAACACCTTCTCCGCTAAATTTATGAAGAAGAACACTTACGCATCATTGGGCTTGCGCGCACGAATAAATGCGCTCACAAACTTCCCTTCAACCGCTTGTACCTCCGACTCTGAAAGGGCCGTAAGAGAAGCATTTGCCCCACTTGCAGCAAGATCAGGAATTGAATACCGACGCGTCACCTCAAACTCAACCTGCGTAAATCCTGCCGCATTGAGCAACTCACGATAGGTCTCTTCCTCTAATGCTCCGGCAATACACCCTGCCCATGACTCTAAATCAGCACGCAGGACTGGTGGGATGAACCCCTGAAACACAATATCGGAGACCGCAAAGCGACCCCCAGGAGTCAGGACACGATAAGCTTCCCGTAACACCTGGCCTTTGTCTGCCGAGAGATTGATGACGCAGTTGGAGATGACGACATCGACACTTTTTTCGGGGAGCGGTAGAGCTTCAATAATGCCCTTGAGAAACTGGACATTTTCAATGCCTACCTCGGCGCGGTTGCGTTCGGCAAGTTCTAACATCGGATCGGTCATATCAATGCCATACGCGAAGCCGGTCGGTCCAACGCGCTTTGCTGAGAGGAGGACATCAATCCCTCCACCACTGCCCAAATCAAGCACCTTCTCTCCTGGTTGCAGTTCTGCCAGTGCCGTTGGATTGCCACAGCCCAGAGATGCGAGCGCAGCGGCGAGAGGAAGTGTTCCTAACTCTGCTTGACTATAGAGGTCCGAAGTCACGGGATTGCCATCGTGCGTCTGCGGGGTGCAACAGGTGGTATCACAACAGACGGCAGCTTTTGGTTGCTCTACCGCCTTCGTCTCAACAGCGGTTTGCACGTCTGATGTGCAACAGGTTGGACCACAACATGCATCCGGTGCGTGTGGTTGCTCTGTTCCCAAGACCTGTAAAGCCGTCTTTGCGTATCGTGTACGGACCTCGGTTCGTAATTGCTCATCGTTGGTTGGAACGGTTGTCATCTTCATTTCCCTTTCGCGTTTGTAATTCTCGTGAGGTGCGTCTGTTCACTCATTGCTTCCTATAGAAAGAGACACAGGAGTTTCAAAAAGGACGCGTCCCTTTACCTGCTCCCTTGAACTCCTGTCTCAGCTCCACAGCATTGGCATCGCGGTTGATAGTCAATCACATGGCCTCGACGGTCCAGTTCAAAGTGGCAACAGTCCAGTAATTGCTGCTTGAGCCTCTCTCGCGCACGTTGCACACGGGATTTTGCTCCTGAAAAAGATAGCCCCAGTCGCTCACCAAATTCTTTCTGCGTCAAGCCCTGATATTCTGTGAGGATCAATGCTTGTCGGTCCTGCTCTGGTAGGTTGCTCACCATTGCTCGCATAGATGGAAACAACTCCGTGGCGATATCATCGTCGGGCAAGGCTTCTGGCAATGCCAACACCTCTGGACTTTCCAATGGGACCATCGGTCGCTTGCTGCGGTACGAATCAATAATGGCATTGCGCGTGATCTGGTAGACCCAGCTTTCCAGCTTTTTCACATCGCCCAGCGTCCCGATATGCTGGTGAATCTTAAGAAAAACCTCTTGTAGCACATCCTCCGCTGTTGTCTCGTCTGCAACGCGTCTACGAATAAACTGCTGCAAAGGGACATGAAAAGCTTCCCACACATGTTCCGTTGTCAGAGACATATACCTTGTTCTCCTCTCATTCTTGTTCTCTGCTAGAAGAGACGAAGTTCTACCCAAAGGGACGCACTACTGAGTGCGCGAGTTCTGTCGCTGGTCATACTCCAACAGCAACCAGCACAAGATCAGCACGTCGCTCAAAGCCATCTATTCCCAGGACATGCACCTGCTTGTCGGACAAACCCTCCATACGTTCTACCTGCATCAATGGAACAACCTCAACGGAATGACGTTCCAATTCAGCGCGGACGAATGCGGCATGTTCGACAGAGAGATAAAACGAAATACCACACACTGTAGTTGGGAAAGGCATCCGCGAGAACAATGGAGACCTCAGCCAAAGGACCACATTCTTTCGCTCGGAGTGCTGCACTGATGCCTGCGTCACTGCCACCGATGATGGAAGTCCTGTCATTGTCCTTCTCCTTCTGTACGTGTTCGTTGCTGCATTCGCGCTTCCTGCGTGCCTTTGGGAACTGATGACAGTTCGTGCCCATCCACGAACGCATTGAGACGTGCAGCAATCAGGTCGCGAACATGCCGAAAGACCGCAAGTCGCTCCTCTTCCGTACCGATGGCTCTACTTGGATCGGGAAAGCCCCAATGGACTTGGCGTTGTGCATTGGGAAAGTAGGGGCATTCTTCAGCCGCTTCATCACACACTGTGACGACTAGATTCATTGGTGGTTGGCCGATAAACGTCTCCACTCCCTTTGCAGCGTGTCCTGCTCGCTCACTGATATCGACGCCGAGTTCTGCCATGACTCTGATGGCGAGCGGATGCACCTGACGGGGATGTGTCCCCGCGCTGAACACCTGAAAATCTGGTCCTCCCCGTGCTCGCAGCAGCCCTTCGGCCATCTGAGATCGCGACGAATTGTGCGTACAGAGGAACAGGACGCGATACGGAAGGAGAAACGTTGATGGAGCGGGAATGATCGTGTCTGTCATAGGAGTCCTCTTGGAAATCGTGTGTGTAGACAACGTGTCAAGAGTGGTGTCATCTGTACGCATAGAGATTTGCTTGTGCTGTGCGTCTCGGAGCCAGCGATAGGTGTACGCGGCGACAATGGCTCCTATGAATGGAGCCACCAGATACACCCACTGGTCGGTCCAGGTAAAGCTGACTAGGGCAGGTCCAAGTGAACGTGCGGGATTCATCGAGGCACCGCTAATGGGACCAGCAAATAACGCTTCCAGCCCAACAGTTGCGCCAATAGCAAGGGCGGCCGCTTGCCCGACGGCTCGCGTATCCGTCGCCATAGCCATAATCACCAACATCAGAAAAAAGGTGAGGAGGACTTCTAGGCCAAAGGATTGCCACGCTCCACCATTGCCTGCTGGAAGCGTGGTTCCGAGGGCTGCGACGTTGCCAAATAAGAGACGAAGGCAGAGTGCAGCAAGCACAGCACCCACAAGCTGAGCGAGCCAGTAGCCCACCACCCGACGAAGTGGGAAGTGGCGTACCAGTCCAAAGGCGAGTGTCACAGCAGGATTGAAATGAGCACCTGAAAGATGCCCGAAGGCGTAGATCATTACGGTGATGACCAGCCCAAAGACCAGTCCTACCCCCACATGCGTAATCTGCCCTCGTGAGAGAGTATCAATCATGATGGCTCCACATCCAGCAAAGACTAGGCCAAAGGTGCCAAGGACTTCTACGATGTAAGGAACCAAGCTTGTCCGTTCGGCTTGTTTAAATGCATAAGATATTGATGGTCGAGCGCGTATACGCTCACGTACCGGTATTTCCATGAAAAAGCATATCCTCTCAAAAATAAGTGTGTTGCTCCATTACTTGTTCAACATGTTAGTGCTCATATCTCGTTCGAGGAGGATCATGAGAAAGCGAAGTCGAGTGGTCAGTTGCAACGAGGTTTGTTCAAAGGCGCGATACTGCTGCTCAACCGAGCCTGCATCTTGAGCAGGATCAGCAAAACTCCAATGAATACGTTCAGGATCATTGGAAAAGGTGGGGCACGTCTCCCGAACGCGATCACACACAGTGATGACACGATCAAAGGACTGACCCGCGAATGTGTCGAAGTGTTTGGCATGCAGTCCAGTCGTGTCAATACCACTAGCTTCCAAAACATGGAGCGCGAATGGATGGACCTGCGTTGGAGCACTCCCCGCGCTGAAGACCTCAAGACCCTCTCGACTCAGATGCCGTAAGAGGGCCTCAGCCATCTGAGAGCGTGCGCTGTTTCCCGTGCAGAGAAACAACACTCGTTGCCGAGGAGCAAGAGGAGGCAGTGATGACCCATCTGGAAACAAACGTAGTGCGGGATGGAGAGCTTCTCCTGCAGCTCGGTACAGCGTACTCACCGTCTCTAAATCAAGACTGTAGTAAATAGCCCGTTCGTCAGCGGTACTTCGACGTTCTGTGACGACATGCTGATCGCGAAGTTGTCGTAGATGATACGAAACGAGATTAGGCGGCTGTCCAATCATCTGCACCAGTTCTTGGACACGATAATCACTACGAGCCAAGACGGAGAGCAAGTGCCAGCGAATCTCATGGGCGGCGAGTTTCAGAAAGGTCGGTAACGAGATTGTTGAACGCATGTTATCCATACTGATCCCTCCAGAGTGCTCCTTGTGTACTGGTATCTCGTCGGAAGTGCTAAGTATGTTATTATAGACAACAATATATATTCCAACAAGTTCTACCTTCTCTGTTTGACACATACTTCTCTTTGAATGTATGCTAACTTTATGCTACTTCATATTGTGAAGTAATAGGTTGTCCCGATACATACTGAGGAGTACATTCATGACTATATCAGATACAAAAACACCTGTAAGCATTAACTTTCATTTTGACCCACTCTGTCCTCTGGCATGGCGTACTGCGTTATGGGTACGCGAGGTACGTGGGCAACGTCCTGTTGAAGTGAAATGGCGTCTATTCAGCCTTGAGATTGTGAACCGTAAAGAGGGAACCGAGCCAGATTATGTAAATGGCTATGGTTGGGCTGCGCTACGTACATTGGCATTAGCACGACGTGAACAGGGCAATGAGGCGATAGAGAAATTGTATGTTGCACTTGGTAATGCTCAACATGGACGGAAAGAGAGTATCCGTGAGCGTGAGGTTGTTGAGGCATGTGCAAAAGAGGCTGGTCTGGGCGAGGGCTTTGTCGAAAAAGCTCTTGCTGACGAAAGCACAGCACAAGATGTACTGAACGATCATGAAGAGGCAGTCAAACGCTATCATGCTTTTGGTGTGCCTACTATTGCCTTTGAAGGGTCAGAGGTAGGGTATTACGGTCCTATTATTCATACGGTTCCTCATGGTGAAGAGGCTGGCGAGTTGTGGGATTATACAGCATATGCGCTCAAAAATCCGAACATATTCGAGTTGAAACGCGACAGAGCTGCCGCTGAATGGGGGCCTGTCTCAGCATAAAAATGGATGGTCGAGAGCGGCAATTGCCGCTCTCGACCATCCATTTTTATGCCTCATACATATTGACTCTACGCATGTCGCTTTAAGAAGCGTTCCATACGCACTAGAGCTTCTTCGAGTTTGTTGGTGGCGGTGCAGTAGGCGCAGCGAATATAGCCGGTACCAGCGGCACCAAATGAGCTACCGGGGACGGTGGCAACCTGCTCTTCCGTCAGGAGCTTTTCGACAAATTCATCGTCGGTCATTCCCGTATGACTAATTTGTGGGAAGGCATAGAAGGCTCCACGCGGCTCATTGCATGGCAAGCCGATACGATTGAGACCATCAACAAACATTCGGCCGCGCTGTGCATAGTCATCGCGCATGATGAGTGTATCGTTCTCTCCATGACGCAGGGCCTCTAACGCGGCCTCCTGAGGAGCAGTACCCGCGCACATAATGGTATATTGATGTATCTTGAGCATAGCTTCTAAGATATGAGCAGGAGCCGCGACATAGCCAATGCGCCAACCAGTCATCGCATATGCTTTTGAAAATCCGTCGAGGAGCAGTGTACGCTCTTGCATACCCGGAAGTGAGGCGATGCTAATATGCTCGGTGTTATAGACGAGACGACTGTATACCTCGTCCGAAGCGACAATAAGGTCATGTTCTACCGCGAGTTTGGCTATCCCCTCTAACTCCTCACGTGGAATGACGGCTCCAGTTGGGTTGTTGGGATTGCCGAGCAAAATCATCTTGGTACGTGGTGTAATCGCTGCACCAATATCTGAAGCGCGAACAGCAAAATTGTACTGTGCATACGTTGTTACGGGAACGGGAACACCGCCAGCGAAAATAATGTCAGCTTCATAAGCTACATAGCCAGGGTCCGAGGAGATTACTTCGTCACCTGGGTCTATCAGGGCACGCATTGCTAGATCGACGCCTTCACTAACACCAACTGTTACTAATAACTGCGTCATTGGGTTATAGCTTAAGCCGTAGCGACGCTGTAACATTGCCGCAATCTCTTCACGCAGTTCGAGTAAACCATAGTTGGATGTGTAACGTGTGTGACCCTGTTGGATAGATGCGATACCTGCCTGACGAATATGTTCGGGTGTCACAAAGTCTGGCTCACCAACACCAAGCGAAATAACATCCGGCATGGTGTTGATAATATCGAAAAATCGACGAATACCGGAAGGTTTGACCTTGAGAACGCGCTGTGACAGCACCTCACGTTTGACTGTATCCATATGCTTAAAACCCCCTTTTCCTTTCACCTCCAAGAGGCGCGTACAACGGTAAGCGATATTGCATGAACTTTATCTGCTATGATAGCCTATACATAAGGGAGACAGCGATGTCATGTCTCTTTGTTAGTATGCTTTCATCAACTTTAACACACTTAGAGGTTGGTTACAATGCGCCAAAAGGACGTTATTTCTGCTCATGAGCCAAGCCAATTGGCTGAACAGAAACATATGATAGTGTTGGACACCGATATTGGGGATAATGTAGATGACGCGCTAGCCCTCATGCTTGCTCTTAACTCACCTGAAATAGACTTACGTGGTATAACGACTGTCTTTGGAGATACACAGAAACGTGCTCAACTGGCTCAGCATATACTACACGTTTTCGGACGTGAGGATATCCCGGTTGCAGTTGGGATCGGGAAACCACTTGAGCAACGCCATGTACCCTCTGGCGTTGCTCAAGCCAAGATACTTAGCAATAGTCCCTTTGATAGAGAACGATTTAGCGCATTTTCTGGCCCCGAACTTCTCGTACACCAAGCGTTAGAATATAGCGGCAAGCTTACACTTGTGTGTATCGGACCACTTACGAATGTTGCCTTAGCATTGCTAATTGAGCCACGTATAGAGAAGGCTATAAAAAGCATCATAATGATGGGTGGAACGAGTGGACTTCCCTTACGGGAGACGAATGTCAGCAGTGATGTAAGAGCAGCACAAATTGTATTACGTTCAGAAATACCGATTACAATGCTTGGGTTAAATGTCACCTCGCGCTGTCAGTTGCACAAACAAGACATTGAGCGACTGCGTGAGAGCACTTCACACGAAGCAAATATGCTGTATCAACTCATCAACATTTGGCAACAGCACCGTCCACGGTGGCAGCCTAAGCTACCTTTCTTACACGACCCGTTAACTATTGCGGCCCTATGTACGCCAGAATTGGTGCAATTTAAAGATATGCATGTCCATGTGATAGAGCGTGGACCCTTTCAGGGTGTTATGATGCCTTATATATTGGGGGACTTGCCTGTACACGCAGCTATAGATGTACAGGCCGATAAAGCAAGGAACTGGATCATGCAACGTTTGTTAACACCATAAATAGACATGGGGAAAGGCGAGCCTAATTTCGGTTCATCCATGTTCACTATGCTCCTATTGCTAAGCCCAAGCCTCGTACTTTTTCTACAATTCCTGGTAAAACGGACGCAACCGCATCAACATCAGCTTCAGTATTGTCTTTTCCAAGTGTCAAACGGAGACTACCATGTGACCATTCGGGTGCAAGCCCCATTGCAATGAGCACATGTGATGGATCAACGGAGCCAGAGGTACATGCGGAACCAGTTGATGCAGCAATACCTAACATATCAAGGCTCAACAGAATCGACTCGCCTTCGACACCTTCAAAGCAAAAACTTGCGTTATTGGGCAACCTGTGCGTTGGATGTCCTGTAAGTCGGCTTCTAGGAATTATGAGAACGCGTTCGATTAGACGATCTCGAAGAGCAGTGATGCGTGGTGTGACCTCAGCCATCTCTTCGTGTGCTAAGCGTAAAGCGGTCGCGGTACCAACAATACCTGCGATATTTTCAGTCCCAGCTCGTCGTCCACGCTCCTGCGAACCGCCCTGCATTTGTGGAAGAATACGCATGCCCTGACGTACATACAGGATACCCATACCCTTTGGACCATAAAACTTGTGTGCTGAAAGCGAAAGCATATCGACATTTAGCGCGACAACATCGAGTGGGAGTGCTCCACCAGCTTGTACGGCGTCAACATGAAAAGGAACTTTTTTGGCGCGACAGATACGCCCAATTTCCGCTATTGGTTCGATGGTGCCAACTTCATTGTTCGCATACATCACAGAAACAAGAATAGTTTGGTCGGTAATAGCACGTCCGACATCATCGGGATCAATACGCGCATATTCATCAACAGGAAGATAGGTTGTTTTAAAGCCGAAGCGGTCAAGGTACTCACAGGTATGCAAGACAGCGTGATGTTCTATAGAAGAGGTTATGATATGATTGCCTTTTTTCTGAGCGGCAAAGGCCATACCCTTGATAGCAAGATTATCGCTTTCAGAGCCACAACCAACAAAGGCAATTTCAGTTGGACGACTATGAAGTACTTCTGCGACTTGTTCACGCGAACGATCAATAGCCTGCATTGCGTGGCGACCCAATGTATAGATACTACTTGCGTTGCCATATTCGGTAGTGAAGTAAGGAATCATCGCATCCAACACACGTGGGTCTAGTGCGGTGGTAGCGGCATGGTCGAGATAGATAGTGCGCTCTGGCATATGTTTTGTTCCTGGTTGAATAGACGTATCCGTATACTAATATTTCGCAGCCTTTGGTACAGTATACCACACATGTGTACAATTTACACTAACTCTTTTTCACATCAACCTGATTGTTCCAAGTTGCTGGATATATACATACAGTTGTGCCGAAGTTGCTTCTCCTGGCACAGGATCAATGCTTCCATCACCATCTGTGTCTCGACCATTAAGGAGTGCGTCGATTTGCGTTTCAAGGGCGGTAAGCGTGTGAAGCGTTGGTGTGTCTAACTTGCTTAGCGTAACAAGATTGGCTGCTAGCTGGCTTATACTTTGAGCAAGTTGGCGTATGGTTGCAAGGGTGGTTAGGACTTTTTGTGTTGCGTCATATGATACAAGGTGTTGCGCGATGAGTGCTTGAACCGTTGTACGTATCATATCAAGATAGCCGCACATACGTGTATCTTGTTGACACTTGGTACCCATTGAAAGCAAACCAATACCATCGCCAGCACTCGTAATACTTTGTTGTGAAGTGATTTTCAAACGTGCAACGTCAGCACCATGTACACCTTCAAGCAAATAGATAATGCGTAATAGGTCTACATGCACATTCCCTGTTTGGTTGAGCCGTTGCGCGTCCAGCATATTTGCGAACCAACGTGCTATTTCACGCGTTTGGGTATGCAGACCAGAGACAAGAGCAATTTTTTTAGGCGTATATGGTGAACTCATAAAGAGCGGAGTTATAGCAGTAAGTGTCTTTACGTCAATGGTACCTTGCAATAGTGGGGAGCGAGTTGGTCGCAACCACGGGCCACCTACCTTTTCAATAGTTACAGCGACTTGTGTAAATATAGGGCGCAGGTCTTGTACCTGTGCGTTAAAGGACGACAAGCGGTCACTTTGAAAGAGTGCCTGACCACTTGAATCAGGTACAATTGGGCCGACAGCGAGTATTTGATCGGGACGGTAAGGATTAATAAGCCATCCCACATATACTGTCCCGTTTGCAAGTTTTGGTAGGGCATTGAGATGCAACGCAACACCATCGTCCTGACCACGTACAGGATAAAACCATGCAACACCTTCCATCTTTGGAACGGAAGGTGTTGCACTCACTCGCGGTACGGTATGTGAGCCAGATGGACGTGTGAAAGCAAATATGCCAGTTCCAACAGCAAAAAGGATAGACAGAATACATATGCCAAGCATAACAAGAAAACCCGAAGATATACTCTGTCGTGGCATCGGTAGTGGAGTATGAGGAGCGGACGGTGTAAGTGGAACTGTTCGCAACGCTGGTGTTGCCCCACGTAAACGTTGCCCACAACGTCCACAAAAATTTAGAAGCGCATCACAAATCGTCCGACAGTTAGGACATTGAATAGTCTCGCGCTGCTCGGTCTCTTTATCGTTGGTTGTCTGTATTATCACTCGCCCCATCTACCTTTTTCTTCTTGAAAAATCCCTCATTCATACTGCCACTTCTGAAGCCCAGCAAGTCAACAGTTACATACGAATAGCCAATCTTACGGAGGCCGTCCGTCACCGTTCGACTCATTTCTTCCTCGATCAAACGTGCTATTTCTGAGCGTTCAACCTCGATACGCGCAATCTTATCATGATGACGCACACGCAATTGATGAAAACCAAGTCCGCGCAATAGTTTTTCGGCTTTGTACACCATTTGCAAAGAGGCAACATCTACCTTGCTACCATAGGGAATGCGCGACGAGAAACAGGCCATAGCAGGCTTATCCCAAACAGGAACACCAAGCATACGGGCGACAGCGCGAATCTCGCGTTTTCCCATCTCTGCTTCTTTTAACGGACCACGCACACCAAATTCACGTGCGGCACGCTGTCCTGGCCTAAAATCACCATCATCATCTTTATTTACGCCATAGGCGATATAGCGTACATCGTGTTGTTTGGCTAACGGCTCTAGTTGTGTAAACAGTTCAGTTTTGCAAAAGTAACAACGTTGTACATCATTTTTCACGTAGCGTTCGTCTTCAAGCTCGTGTGTTTCCAGCGTGATAAGCGGAATGCCCATATGTGCGGCAGTTTCAATTGCCTCCTGAGTCTCCTCCGGCGCGTAAGCATCTGAAGACGCGATTGCTCCAATGGCGCGTTCGCCAAGTACGTCGTGAGCTATTTTGAGCAGAAGTGCGCTATCGACACCGCCAGAGTAGGCAATGAGGACAGACTCCATATCTCGTAAAATGGTTTTCAAATGGTCATATTTTGCCTGTGTCTCGGCATCTAACACTTCAACATTTGTAACATCTATATCGGAAGTATTCAGCATGTTTTACTCTCTCCTGAGAAGGTGTCCATATTGACGCCATGCTTACCAGATACTCGACGGCAGGCCAATAGCACACTTAGTTGGTATTATATCATCAAGGCACAAATGCAATAGTTCACTAGGACCAGAGGCTACTTTAAGCATACAATAGAAAGAAAGTGTATTAGAACAATGAATGAGCAAGATTCACGCGAGAAACAAGCCATTTTCTGGCTAGACTATAGTCAACAATTGTCAACTACAATTCGTTATGAAGCTGCCCTGGCAGCAGTTGAGAGGGCGATTGCGCTTGACGAGACAAATGTCGAAGCTTGGTATGTCAAAGGGACCTGTTTGGCGATGCTAGCCAAATATAGTGAAGCGTTGGCAGATTTTGAGCATACGTTGCGCTTGGACGACCATTATGTCCCTGCGTGGGACGGGAAGGCGTGGGTGCTTGGTATACTTGGCAAAAAGGATGAAGCTCTTCTAGCCGTAAACAAAGCATTAGAGCTTGACTCAGGCTATTACCAGGCCATTCTACGCAAAGAGCGTATAGAAGCGATGAAATAGTGTTCTACAACCTTGTGGATGACACAGCGTATTCTTAATAGCTTCACTATCCAAAGGGAACTATTATACAAGGAGTACGTTGTGGCACGCCGATCTGTTTCTGATAATGGCCTTATGACTGAAGAAAGCCTTACGAAAGTCAAACCCAGTCGCTATAGAATATGGCGATTGCTCAATTTTGCTCGTCCCTATTGGTGGCAATTGGCAGGACTTACACTGCTAACATTTGTAACCAGTACGTTATCGTTGGTCTATCCAGCGTTTACTGGAGAAATTATTGATAGCGTCATTCAGAAGAATCAAGATGCGCTGCACTCAATTATTTTCTATTTAATACTGCTTGCCCTCGTACAAGGAATTGTTGGTTTTATTCAAAGCTTTTGGACGATATCCGTTGGAGAACGCGTGCTCGTCGATTTGCGTACAAAGGTGTATGCACATCTACAACAACTACCGCTTAGCTTTTTCCAGGATAATCGTACCGGTGAGTTGCTCAGTCGCCTTACCAACGATGTCACACTTGTGCGCGGAACGATTACAGGCGATGTTGTGAGCCTTGCTCAAAATCTGATTACCTTGCTCGTTGGCATTGTAATAGTCATCGCGGGTCCAGATACGTTGCTCTCGCAAGCAAGTCAATTAAATATTCATTTGCCGAAGACACACTCAACAGCCAGCTTTGGACCGACGCTTCTCGTTATTGCACTTGTTTTGGTACCAATCTTTATTCTGCCCTTTTTCACGAGTCGTTATCTACGACGCTATGTCAAACGTGAGTTGGCAACATTGAGCGAGGCTACGGCGGCTTCTGAGGAGGCTATCGGCAACGCGAAGGTAGTCAAGGCATTTACGCGCGAAGACTACGAGACGAGCCGTTATAACACGCTTGCGTGGCGGCAATTTGGTATTACGATGAAACGTGCTCGCTTATCTTCAGCTATACAAGCTGGCACAACATTGCTTGGACTAACTGGCCTCGCCATCTTTCTCTGGTACGGAGGAACAGCAGTCCTCAATGGTACCTTGACGATAGGCACACTTACAACAATTGTAATTTACCTTGCCGTCCTCACACGGCCCTTTATTGCACTCAGTAATCTTTATGGGCAATTCCAGATCGCATTAGGTGCAGCGGAGCGCATCTTTGACTTGCTTGACCAACCCATCACGCTTGCAGATAGCCCGAATGCATCTCCACTACCACCCATTCAAGGAAGTTTGAGCTTTGAACATGTTGCTTTTAGCTATAACGAGGAAACGCAGGTCCTTCACGATGTATCGTTTGAGGCTCAACACGGTCAGGTGGTAGCATTAGTTGGACCAAGTGGGGCAGGAAAGACGACAATTGCAAATCTTATTCCACGCTTTTTTGATGTGCAGGGTGGACGTATCACAGTTGATGGCTACGACATCCGCGAGGTACAAGTGAAAAGTTTGCGTGAACAGATTGGTATTGTTCTACAAGAGCCAGTGTTGTTTGGTACGACGGTACGTGAGAATATCGCGTATGGTCGGCTTGAGGCCACGCAGGAAGAGATTGAAAGAGTGTCACGCTCAGCCAATGCACATGAGTTTATTGAGAAGTTGCCGGAGGGCTATGATACGCTAGTTGGCGAACGTGGTGTAAAGTTGTCAGGAGGGCAACGTCAACGGATTGCCATCGCACGAGCGTTATTGCGGAACCCACGTATCCTTATTCTGGATGAAGCAACAAGCTCGCTCGACAACGAAAGCGAAAGCTTAGTGCAAGAAGCACTTGACCGACTGATGCATGACCGCACCACCATCGTGATCGCACATCGTTTGACGACCATTCAGAATGCCGACAAAATCGTCGTCATCGAACAAGGTCGTATTGTCGAGCAAGGCAACCACGAAGAATTGTTAGTCCAAAAAGGTGCTTACTATCGGCTCTACACACGCAAATTTCAAGAGCTGGGTGAGCCAATGTCTTCGTTAGAGGTGTAGCATCTGCTGAGGTCCAAGATGCTGCACCTCTATCAAACAATCCATCACATCTGGCACGGAGTGAGAAACAACGAGTTCGGCTGGTTTATGAGTACGCGAGCGAGGACGGGTGTGTAAAGCTTCTGTCTCGCTATCCCAACTCGATTCAAGCCATGTTGTATATGGCACAAACGTATGCGGACCGCGTAGAGCAGGCTGGCGACGAGCATTACCTGTATTGATAGGTGTCAACGCTATACGCTCAGCGTGTCGTGCTAGCAAACACTCGGTATCAATGACCAAGATAACTTGTGAAAGTGCTTTGTACACACGTCGTAAGCGATGAAGGCGTTCAACATCGGGCCAGAAAAAGACTTTTGAGTTGAGAAGCGCATACCACTGTTCGGGCGTTACACCATGCAAACAGCGAGCAAGAGCAGTTGGCGGCATTGGTTTCTGATCACTAATCATAACACCGTTTGGCAACATCACACGCTGCGCCCGATGCTGATTTCCCACACACTTCCGCTCTTCATCGCTTAGCCCAGCAAGATTAAGCAGGGCTTGTGTGCTGAGCAAGCCCTGCTGTTCAATGGAAGGCCAATTTTCAACTTGAGTAAGGTGGTACAGGGTAGGTGGAAGAGACGTTGCATGTGAAAGATTGAGTGTTTTCATCTTACGGTAGGTTCATTTCCATCGTAAGGGAACACGTTGCTATCTACATCAATTTTTTGAGATAGTGTAAAAAGTTGGTCCGCGAGAGACTCAATAAGAGCAGCGTGCGCCAGACGTGTGCGCCATTGGCTGGGAATAGCTAGTTCTTCATAGAAAGCACCAGCGAGTTGTCCATAAACTGCACCCGTTGTATCAGCGTCTTCGCCGAGATTAACCGCCAACAAGCACCCATCCTGAAACGAGGTGCTATGATAAAAAGCCCACAAGGCCGCTTCTAAGGATTTGACTACGTAGCCTGTGCCGCGTATCTCTGGTGGTTTGCGTTGCTTAAATGAGCCAGCCGCGACCTCTGAAATCTCTGGCACGAGCGGTTGCTGCTGCCAATAGTTGGGAATAGGGCTGTAGAAAGGAGAGAGCAAATCCTCTTTCTTAACTCCGTGTACCGCTCCTACAAGGAGAGCACCTAGGTAGCGACAGGCATCTATAGCCGTCTGCGCTCCATGTGTAGTGCGTGAACTTTCGGCGGATTTTTCGAGAGCTTGGCGAGGGTGGGAGGCATAGAGTAGTGGAACAGGTGCCAATCGCATGATCGAACCGTTGCCCGCAGTACTGGGATGAATTGAGCCTGCGAATGGATTCCCTGTTTTTTCAAACAGGCTTAAAGCAGAGGAAATCGTCACGCCAATGTCGAAGCAAGTCCCGTTACTTGACATATAGCCCATATTACGCCAACGTAGATAGCGTTCCATCTGGTCACGGGCATCAAACCCTTTTTGCTCGACCAAACTGGCTGCTAGACAAAGAGCCATTGACGTATCATCCGTCCATTCGCCGGGTTTAAGATGAAATGGACCACCTCCAACCATATCCTTAAGGGGTGCAAAGAATCCAGGTTGGCTAAACTCAAGCGTAGTACCTACGGCATCACCAACAGCTAAGCCCAGCAGACAACCTCGGTATCGGTCTCTCAATTCCATTATCCTCTTTCATTCGTTGAAAAAGAGTATACCACAAAGCCCTATAAATCACGATGCTGAAAACGCCATGCGCCTCCTAGGAGAAATGCAAGTGCGTACACGACCGACCAGATGAGCAAAGCTATCGCCACTGGTTCGGTTGAGGTGAACGGCGTATTTGTGCGCGAGTATTGCATGATGTCAACAATACCAGAGGTGAGATAGAATGAACTACCGTGCCAAAGCGCATCCGTCGGCATAATCAAGCTCACAACAGTGGTAATATTCTGTACACTATCTTTCGCATCTGGCGCAACGAAAGGGGCGATCAGGTTAATGAAGTCTGATACTTGCGCGGCAATGAAAAGGACCAGAATGATAGCACCGTTGACAAGCGTTGGCACCGTTGCACTCCCAAATGTCGTTAGTCCCATCAGTACAAAGACAACAAGTTCGAGCATGCCTAGCGCGTTTAATACACTTGAAGGCCAATACCCTGTTATCAAATAGATAATAACGAGAAATGCAAAAAAGAGAAATGCTGTATAGATTGTCAAGAGAAGGGCATAGCAGAGCCACTTACCAAAGACAATTTCAAAACGTCGTATTGGTTTAGGGACGATGATAGTAAACGTGCCAGCATCAATTTCACCAGAGATCATGTTTGTGGTGAGCAGAATTGTCAAGACGCTACTGAGCAGATACACTAGCCACGTAGCAGGGATACTCATAAAGCCGCCAATGCCTAGCAGAAATAGCTCACGACTCAGCCCACTTGGAGCATTGCTTACACTTACAACAAAGTTGAAAAAAATAGCAAATCCTGCTAAGAGGAGAACACTAAGCAATGCGACCGCAAGAAAGATGCGCTTCCGCATAGCCTCTTGCAATGTAAAACGTGTTATTAAAAGTGAGTTCATGTTGTACCCCTTATCCCTCGTAACGCGACATGTCAATGGTGTGTAAGAAGAGGTGTTCAAGCGAGCGACGACGCGGTGCTAGGGTATACAGACGTACACCACAGGTATACACAACTGCAGCAATATCGGCAGCTTGCTCCTCATTCTGCACTTCAACAAGGAGATGACACGGTACATCTTTATTCTCCTGTACAGAAAGTGCAACAGAGCCAAGTTTATGCAGAAGTTCATTAGTGATTGCGTTAACATGCACATCGAATACTAACGGTTCGTCGAAGAGCGATTGTGGTGGTCCCACCTTTAGGATGTGACCCCTATCAATAATCGCCACACGGTCACAAATTGCCTCTACATCTGCAAGTTGGTGCGAATTGAGAAAAATACTTACGCCCTCGGCTTTGAGATGTAACAGAATAGTACGCATATCATGCTGTCCAACTGGATCAAGGCCCGATACAGGCTCATCGAGAATAATCAAGTCGGGTTGATTGAGGAGTGCCTGGGCCAGCCCAATACGTTGTAACATCCCTTTTGAAAACGTACCAAGCTTTTGCTTCTCTTTGCCGGACAACCCTACCTGTGCAAGCACTTCTTTACACCGTTTTTGTAATGTCATTCCGCGCATACCATAAAGTTGTCCGTGAAACTCTAGGAACTCCTGTGCTTTAAGCCAACGATGAAAATTTGGGAGTTCTGGCAAATACCCAACGCGACGTCGCATTTCTATGTTACTCACAGGTTGCCCAAGGACACGCACTGTACCTTGTGTTTTGGCAACCAAGCCGGTGATAATTTTTACAATCGTGCTTTTACCTGCTCCATTTGGACCAAGAAAGCCAAAAGCTTCGCCGCGATAGGTTGTGAAACTCACATTCTCTACCGCAACCAGATGACGATAGACCTTATATAATCCTTCCACCTCGATGGCGGGTACCTGATGCTCCTTCTCCATGAGTATCCTCCTGGTGGATATTTTTGAGTGTACAAGTCTGCTTCAGCACATCCTCTGTGGTGTGCTGAAGCAGACTTGTACAGGCGTTATCGTAGCGAATTTGCCGTGTTCAGAATTTGTGTACGGTCAGCAATGTTCACAATGATAGCGTATACAATTCCGCTCTTTTGCCAGATCACGCCGCCATACTTGATAGAACTATCGACGAGCAGCACTCCTGATGTACCGTTGATTGACACTTTTTCTGCATTTGTTTGAGCAGAAGGTAGTGGCAATGGAACTGTTCCGGTACTCGCATCAACGTTTTGCCAGAGATTATGCACGTCTGGAGACAGATGCGGCAGGGACAGCATGAACCCACGCAAATCGGTTAATGCATTTGCTGATGCTCCCTGCACTACTGGACTTGGCACCTCCGCAACATAGAGTTGTTTCTGATTACTACATGCCGCTGACGTATCACCATTACAATTACGAGTATATTGGATGCCGACGCCAGGGGCGATAGTGATTGTGTAGACAGCACCATCAAGTTGCGCTGGAATATGTACGTTGCCATCCCCCATTTGTTGCATAGCTTTTCTCGCTTTAGCAGCATCGAATGTGAAGGTTGCATGATCGCCTTGGAAGATGCTATATGTTGGCGTATCACTCACTCCCTGTGGTAGTGATGCAGGCAACAGAAGTTGGAAGTGTGTATATTGCTCAACCTGTGCTTTAGTCGGATTTTTTAGATCGGTAAGCTTTGTGTTTGGCATCTTTACCGTACCAAAGTTAGTCAGGTTGTTATATAAGCTTTGTGCGCTCTGGTTTGTATCCAGTCGTACTGGCTGAAACTGTTGTACATGAAACAGAGCCAGAAATTGACTTGCCAATACTCCTGCATTAGGCAGGATAATCACTGCAATTAATGCTGCTGCAACGGCTACTGCTACCCAACGGAAACGCATACGTTTCCCCGCCGTTGACCTAAGAGGTTGTCGCGGCAGTTGTGCCGAGAGTGGTACAACCCGTAGGCTGTTAGGTTGCTGTTCAGCAGCAATTCTTGCATGAAACGCTGCAAAAGCTTTTGTGGTATCTGGTATTTCGCTTGACACGGGGTTAAGGGCATCGAACAATGTATATATATCCTGACCATTTTTTCTGATCTCGCGCTCGTCGGCACTGCAATCAGCACATCCAATGAGATGAGTCAACGCGTACACGTTTTCATTGGTAGATAGTTCGCCATCTCGCAAGCTCACCAATAGCCCTCTATCTAAACATGGATCATTCGGCTCGAAGTGCTCGTTCATTGTATCTCCTTCGGAATTCGCGTTCCGCGCGTCCCAGTAGTGAACCGACGGAGGCTGAAGCGACTCCTGTTGCCTCGGCAATCTCCGTATAACTTAACCCAATGCTGCGTAATAAGAGGTATGTTTGTTGTTTCTCAGGCAGTTCTGCCAGTATTGCGCGTATCAATGCCGCTTGCTCAGTTGCTAGCAGGTGTTCCTCTGGACTTTTCTCTGTGCCACCTACGGGTTGTATCGCTCTCTCGCCCGCTTGCTCCTCGTGATGCGTTCGACGCTGTTGAGCGCGTAACGTGTTGAGGCTTAGATTCGTTGCCACACGACAGAGCCATGCCCGTTGTTCGCCCTCAGTTCTCGCGTGTGGAGGAATGCGATAGAAACGCAGAAATACCTCTTGTGCGATATCGTCCGCCTCATCACTTCGCCCCGTACAGCGATACGCAAGCTGGTACACGAGGGGATAATAGCGTGTAAACATGGCCTCAAATGGCTCATCCTGTGGTGCAGCGGTGAGAGACTCATTTCTTCTTTGTAATACCATGCCTCTCTTTTCCTTATCTATTTCATTAGAAAACAGGTGTTTGCAGGTACGTACTCTACAATGCATCTATAAGACACCGCTCAAACAAAGTTTGTGACAGAGGAAATAAAGTATACTTTTATTAGGTTAAGGATATAACTGTTGAACTATTGAAGAGAATAGGAGTTTATTATGCTTGCCATCAAAGACGAGACATTTGAAAGAACATTCCCATTTGCCCCACACTATCACACAATTGAAACCTCCAACATGCATTATGTAGACGAGGGAAAAGGCGAACCTATCGTGATGCTACATGGCGACCCTACCTGGGGTTATCTCTACCGTAATTTCATCACACCGCTCTCGCAGTACTATCGCTGCGTAGTGCCAGACCACATGGGTATGGGCAAATCTGATGTTCCGCAAGACAGTTCTCTTTATACACTTCACCAGCATGTTATAAACCTCGAAGCCCTTCTCTTGCATCTTGATTTACAAAATATCACATTAGTGCTTCACGACTGGGGTGGACCCGTTGGATTGGGCTTTGCAGTACGTCATCCTGAACGTATTAAGCGTCTTGTTATTCTGAATACCTGGGCATTCGCACCTTGGCCCACCGCCTCCTTGCCACGTTTAGTAGAAATTATTCGGTCTGCAAAGGGTGAGAATTTTGTGCTGAAAAGAAATGGCTATTTAGAGCCTGCAATACTTGGAACGACTCACTATACCGAGAAACTTACTCCAACGGTTATGAACGCATATCGCGCACCATTTGCCACGCTGGAGTCACGTCTCGCCATGCTCTGTTGGTCACGCGATATTCCCATACAAGAAACTGATGCTTCTTATGCAGAGATGAAGCAGATAGAACAGGGTTTATCTCAGTTTACCGAAACGCCAGTTCTGCTCCTATGGGGTATGAAAGACCCTGTACTAACACTGCCTGTTTTGCGTCTATGGCAACATATGTATCCACATGCAACAACTCATGAGATTGAAGACGCCAGTCACTTTTTACAAGAGGATATACCAGAACGCCTCGTGAGCTATATTCAGGAGTTTTTGACAAAGAAATTGTAGGAGAAAGCATAATAAAAATACAAAAAATTGTTGTGATATTTTTCAGCCTTCGAGTACCAACGGTTTTACCAGCGAAACAATTTCCTGATGAATATCTTCAGGCGACTGCGATGCATCCACCACTTTAATGCGTTCAGGATAGGTATGCGCCAGAGTAAGAAAGGCTTGACGCAGCGTTTGATGGAAGTGTTCGGATTCAGTGTCAAAGCGAGACTGTTGTTCTCGCAAACCACTTGCATCCTGGGTTACATCGGTACGTGCATGCACCTGTACTGGATTGAGGTCGAGGAGGATGGTTAGGTCTGGAACGTGCTGTTGCGTTGCAAGCATGGAAATTTGCAGAACGAGATCGGCTCCAACACCACGCGCGACCCCTTGATACGCGATACTTGAGTCGAAACAACGGTCGGTGAGGACGTGTGTGCCCTTTTCTAAGGCAGGCAAGATGACGGTTGAAAAATGCTGTGCGCGGTCGGCTTGAAACAGAAATGCTTCGGCAAGGGGAGTGATTGTCAATTCGGGATGACTGAACAGGATACGCCGTATCTCGGCACCAAACGGCGTCCCTCCTGGCTCACGTGTATGGATATAAGAAATATTACGCGACGTAAGCCACTGTTCTAGTAAACGCATCTGTGTACTTTTGCCAGCACCATCAAGCCCCTCAAACGAAATCAACCGTCCCCTACTCATTGCGTGCTACTTCCTTTTTGTTTATCGTTCTCGGTCCGTGCGGTACTCGTCATAATCCCAGTCAAAGTGCGGTTTGGGCAGCATATCTTCTGGTGTCCAATCGCTGCCCGGTTTGCCGTATTTACCGTGATATTCTTTCAACGTTTCACCAACATATTCAAACGTAAGCTGGCAAATACGAAAATTAACAGGGACCCAGATAACGGTCTGCGTGTGGTTACTAATTTCCATTGTCCAACGATTGATATAACCAACATCGCCAACACCAGCACAGCGACAGACCGAGAGACCAGATCGTGCAACAGTGCTACGCGAGTACATCTTCGCGAGGTAGCCATTGTGACCGCCAATCACTTCTTGCGTATGGGCGAGAATGGTGGTGCCGGGACGAATCGCAATTTTGCCTCCATGCGCCTTACGTGGCTCCCCCCAATAACTGCGTATCTCTTCTGGATTATCCAGATGCATCACCTCAACATTGGCATTGCCCTGGAAGTACCACTCTCCGAGCCGACAGTCATACGAATTTGTGCCCAAATGACGGCGGTCAAATGGCTCGATCACAATATTTCCGTTCTCTCGCTCTTCCACAATACGTTTATCGGACAGTAACATAGTTCTACGGTCTCCTTAGAAGGTTTCTCAATCATCGCTAGTAAGCTTCATTATAACGTGTATATGCAATATCTAAATGGCAATCAGTAAAACAAACGTGGGAATAGTACCTTGGTCGCTTAAGCCAATGAACCCGACTGCCGGTTTCGCAATGGTTGTAATCATGAGGCGATACTATTCAGTTCGGTCAGATCGTCCTCGGAAAGTGTCAGCGCAGCACCGATGGCGTTCTCGCGTAGATGTGCAACGGATGAGGTACCAGGGATAAGAAGAATGTTTAGCGAACGCTGAAGCAGCCACGCCAACGCGACAGCCATTGGTGTAGCGTCGAGACGGGTGGCGACTGTTCTCAGTTTGTCAGACTGAAGAGGGGAGAAGCCACCGAGCGGGAAGTAGGGCACGTAGGCTATGCCCTGTGCGGCAAGAGAGTCGATCAGTTCGTCGTCAACTCGATGGACGAGGTTGTAGAGGTTCTGTACACACACAATCGGCGCAATAGACTGCGCCTCGGCGATCTGCTCGGCGTTGACAGTGCTGATACCAAGATGTTTGATCAGTCCTTCTTGCTGCATTTTCGCGAGTACCGTGAACGGTTCGGCGATTGAGCCAGGTGTGGGACTGTCGAACCCCCCAACACGTAGGTTGACAACATCGAGTACGTCTAGTCCAAGGTTGGCTAGATTATCGAATACAGCCTGGCGCAGTTGCTCAGGAGCGAGTGCCTTGGGCCAACCACCCTCGGCGTCTCGTAACGATCCGATCTTGGTGACGATGTGCAACGAGTCGGGATAGGGGTGCAGGGCTTCTTTGATGATCTGATTGGTGACGTGTGGGCCGTAGAAGTCGCTGGTGTCGATGTGTGTGATACCTAACTCCACCACCTGACGCAGGACAGCAACGGCGGCGGCGCGGTCGGCGGGTGGACCGAATACGTGCGGACCAGCCAACTGCATTGCTCCGTACCCCATACGAGTGACCGTTAGGTTCTCAGCCATAGTGAACGTTCCGCCGGGAAGTGTCTTTGCGGAATGCGATACCATAGAAAATTTCCTCTTTCTCATTGAAACTGCGATAATCACGACGTATGATACACTTAGGAGTATGCCACATCAAGTATAATATAACTAGAGTTTCTCTGTCGCATGATTAAGAATAGACTGTTTTTGAAAGGGTACCTCTATGACCACCATAATCACAGATGATTTTATGCACCGGATGATCTCTAAGACGAAGAACTACTGTGTTGTTATTCTGAAGGCTGGTCCGAACAAGCAGATGGATGGAGTCGAAAAAATTATCTGGGAACATGGACGAAGAAATTTTGCTCTTCGTGCAGATGGAGTGTTACCTATCGTTTGTCCAGTCTCCGATGGCAGCAACGTATCAGGTATTGGCATCTTTAACGCTTCTGTCGAGGAAACACAAAAGATTATGGACGAGGACCCCGGTGTACAAGCAGGGGTATTTGTCTACGAAATTCACTCATGTAGAGGTTTTCCTGGTAGTGCATTACCAGAATAAATAGACAACTAAATTATTTCCTCCAACTCTTCGACATTCTCTTCGATAGGTAGAGTACGCGCCGTATCGACATCTATCCAGATGCGCTCGATCAGATCCTGTGCGGCTTGCCCGTCAGTTAGCGCGCTTTGGAAGGAAAAGAATGCACGATCATCACTATGACGATGTATCCAACGACTGATAATGTTGATCTGGTCAACTTCGGCTTTGCCAACGATACTTGGCGCATCACCTAGCGTTGCAGCCACATCGAGCAGTTCGTAGATAACTCGTTTCATTGCTGCTGGCTCATGTGGGACAGGGCGTTGTTGCACGAGGCGACCATGCCGAATAAGAAATATCTCATCATGTCCCTCCATTGCTGATGGATAGACGATAAAGAGGTTGTTTGCTTCAACGGCCCCTGTAATCAGACGTTGCCCTATGAGCACCTCATCGGCACTACGAATGGCATCACGAAACCATGCGGCGCGTTCAAAATTGAGATTATGCGCGGCCTCGTGCATCTGGCGGCGTAGACGTTCTAGCAAGTCCTCGCGTTCGCCACCTAGAAACGCACACACTTGTTCAATGACCTTGTGATATTCAGATGAATCGACGCCACCACGACAGGGACCAGGACAACGGCCAAGGTGCAAACGCAAACAAGGATCAGAAGCTTTGGCTTGTGGTGGCAACGAGCGAATGCACGTGCGTACCGGAAAGACCTTTTGCACCATTTCGATAGTCAAATCAACTACACGGCGACTGCGGAATGGACCAAAATAACGTGCGCCATCGGCGGCAACCTCTTTTGTCGAATAGACACGTGGGAAGGGATGCTGCACGTCAATCTTGATGAAGGGATACAATTCGTAATTACGCAATTGCACATTATAGACAGGTTGAAGGGCTTTAATCATCTCAGATTCGCGTAGCAAAGCCTCTAGTTCAGAACCCATCTTAATCGTTTCAATATCTTTGACGCTCTGTAAGAGTCCATCCATCTTGCGTGTATAGCCAAGGGGGTGGCTGTAGTACGAGGCGAGGCGATTTTTAAGGCATTTTGCCTTACCTACATAAATGACCTGACCATTTTCATCTTTCATCAGATACACACCGGGCACCGCAGGGAATTCGCGTTTCCAGGCAGGATTGAGAAATATACTTCCGGTTGGGCGCGTTGTTGGTAACGATGATGAGGCAAGCTTGCCATCAGCACGCCATTTTTCGTCTTTTTCTGTTGGGACAACCTGTGCAATATCGCCACTCCATGCTACAGGCAATTGAAGTCTTCGACGTAAGTGACCAAGTGTAGAAATATTTTGTTGTCGCGCCAATTCAAGGATACGCAAGAATACGGCGGCGGTGACAGATGCATCGCCTAGCGCACGGTGTCTATTCATGGTAGGAATGTTGAGATAGCTAGCGACCATATCAAGTTTGAACCGCTTTAACCCAGGACAAAAACGGCGCGCAAGCGGAATAGTATCGAGGCCATCAGGAGGAAATGCACGACCTATGAGTTGCGCTTCATAGGAAAGAAAACCGATATCGAAACCTACGTTGTGACCCACCACAATGGCACCGTCGATAAAATGCATTACATCGGGCATGATCTCTTTCGCAGTTGGTGCATCGTTGACCATCTCTTGTGTGATACCTGTAAATTGTGCGATGAATGGTGGGATACGGCGAATTGGATTGATAAGCGTTTGAAAGGAGTCGATAGCCTCTCCACCGCGTACACGTACACATGCGACCTCGATTACACGGTCTGGACCGGGGCGTAAACCAGTTGTTTCGGTATCAATAACGACAAACTCAACATCGGCAAGCAGTTGTTGTGTGCTACGCCACGCAGCAAGTGACCAATGCACATTACTACCGATGCCAATCTCGCCCACCTCTTCAAATAGCGTAGAACTTCGCAGTGCCTGACGCAACATTACCGTCCAGAAACCCTGCTGCCCTGTATTGCTATTCGCTCCAAAGAGGTGCTGTATTAAGGTATCCTCAGCAACTGGCTGGCCTATGCTTTGTAATAACTCGTGAGCGCGTCGCAACAACGTACCACGCTGTGGAGGACCACTTTCCGCCATCACCCATATCCTTTTATACTGTTCCTAGAAAATAAAATTAGACCATATGTACGAGAATAGCACGATGGAAGAATTTTGACAAGATAGCCGTATTTTTGTCTACCGATGAGAATGTAAATATGCTACTATAGTTTGGTACAAAAATTCAGCACAAAGGAGCAGAGAGATGGCAAGACAGGACGAATATTCAACAGAAGGGCAAGAGCCAGAAGACTTTAAAGAGTTGCCTGTAGTGTACACACTTCCTGATATGGAAGGTGCAATTGTACGGCCAGATATTGTATATAAGACTGTTGACTCAAGCGACTTGCTCATGGATGTGTACTATCCAGAGGACTACGAAGGTGAAACTCGACTTCCTGCCGTCATTTATGTACATGGAGATGCCTCACCAGAATTTCTCAAGGACGCGAAGGATTGGGGACAGTATGTTTCCTGGGGTCAACTTGCGGCTGCCTCTGGTCTGATTGGCATTACCTTTAATCATCGCTCATCAGAGATGACGACAAAGTTATATGACGCAGCGAAAGATATAGACGACCTTATCGCCTATGTACGTGCGAACAGCAAGTCACTTGGCATCGACGCAAATGCGCTGTGTATTTGGACAAGTTCGGGCGGTTCGCCCTTCGCGTTACGTTCCGCCCTGCGTGAAGACGCGAACTATATCCGTTGTATCGTTTCTTACTATGGTATAGCTGATCTTAAAGTATTTCATGACGTGGATGATAAACTTCCTCATCTCTCTGATGAAGTGCTTGACGAATTTTCTGCACCTAACCGTTTAAACAAAAGAATAAATATACTTCCTCCTATGTTCATTGTTCGTGCAGGTCTTGACGCACCCGAACTCAATCGCTCAATTGATCGCCTGTTGATAGCAGCAATGGCAAAAAATGTGAGCCTCGACTTCATGAACCACGCAACGGGCCATCACGCATTCGATATTCTTGACGATAATATACGTTCGCAGGAAATTATCCGTACCACGCTAGATTTTATGAAAACACACTTGCTGGAACGATAGATGTTAGAAAATTGAAAAGTAGGATAATACGTAACCATGCATGTAGAAACCGGATATATTACTCCCACAGCACCGTATGATTTCACAAAATCGCTAAATTTTCTCGGCTTCTTTTCACCTACACAAGGAGAGCAAGACGTAACCGAACAGGTGCTCACGAAAGCGGTCTATGTCGATGGACAACTTATCGCATTTAGACTTACCTCGACAGGCACAATAGATGAAACTCAATTAGCATATACACTTTTTTCGGAGCACCTTCTAGAAGATGAAATGAAAGACGCTGCACTGGACCGTATCACGTTCTTTCTGAGTTTGAATGATGATCTACGTCCCTTTTACGCACTAGGACGCGAGGATATAGATTTCGCGCCAATTGTACAAGAACTGTATGGCTATCATCAGGTCAAGTTTTTGACACCCTTTGAGATTGCATGTTGGGCAGTGCTCACTCAACGCAACCCGATGAATATGTCTCATCGAATGAAGAAAAATCTTGTCGATACGTATGGTGGCAAGATTACGCTGGATGGCATAGTCTATTCCGCCTTCCCAGAGGCAGAACGCATGGTACATGTGAGCGAAGATGAACTCACAGGAGTTGTACGCAACGCGCGTAAAGCCGAGTATCTTGTCGCAGTCATCAAAGCATTTCAAGATGTTGACGAGCATTTTCTGAGAACGGGTGACTATGATGAGGTAGAGGCGTGGCTACGTAGCATTCGTGGCTTCGGTGCATGGTCGGCATCGTTTGTCATGGTACGCGGCCTGGGACGCATGGAACACCTTACGGTCAATGAGAAGGTGATGATTGCTGCTGCATCGCGGCTCTATGGTCACGGCAAGGATTTATCGCAAACCGAAGTTGAGCGTATCGCAGAACGATACGGGCCATACAAGGGATATTGGGGACACTATTTGCGCGTTGGATCGTAAGGTACATGCTTCTGTAGGGACCGATTCATCGCGTCCCTTTCTCGTTAGGAGATTTATATATGCTTATTCGACAGATACAACGTGAGGACGCGGAGCAGCTTATGCACCTCAAATTACTAATCGATCAGGAAACACACTTTATGTTGTTTGAACCTAATGAACGCAAAACAACCGTCGAGGAGCAGAGACAACAGATAGAGAGCACACTTGCAAAGGGCGGTATGATCTTTGTTGTAGAGCATGAGCAACAACTTATCGGCTATCTTGGCGCAACAAGCTATGCGCTCTACCGTATTCGTCACAGCGTAACACTTGTGATTGGTGTTGTACAAGCCTTCACAGGGCAAGGGATTGGGACGCATTTATTTGTTGTCATGGAAGGGTGGGCACGAAAGAAACGGTTGCATCGCTTGGAACTCACAGTCATGACCGATAATGTTGCTGGTCTAGCGTTATACAAGAAGAGAGGGTTTACAATCGAAGGCACACGCAAAGATGCATACATCGTTAATGGACAGTATGTGGATGAATACATGATGGCAAAACTTCTCTAAAAAGCACCCAAACGGGCGAAAACGGGCGGTTTCGTTGCCTCTACAACAATAGGTGCGTTATAATAAGCGGAATACTTGCCCACAAAATGTATATAAGAAGGATTTGTTGACACATGGAGAAAGCCACACAAGTTGCGTCATCAGAGCAACTGAACGGCAAAGACACCGAGTATCCTCTTGAGTCTACCAAAGACGAAGTACAGCTTACACTCACGGATTTACCAGTATTACCTGTACGTAACACAGTGGTATTTCCTGGTGTTGTCGTATCTTTATTAGTTGCACGCGAACAATCTATCCGAGCGGTTGAAGAGGCAATGAGCAAAAACCGTTTACTCTTCGCAGTGACACAACTAAATGAGCATTTGGAAGACCCTGGACTAGACGATCTTTATATCGTTGGCGTTGAGGCATATATTGAGCGTGTCATCAAATTGCCCGATGGGACAACAAATATCCTTTTACGTGGACAACATCGCATGAAACGTATTGCGTACACGCAAGAATTGCCGTATGCTCGCGTTTCGGCAGAGGTAATTACGGACACCATAGAATCTACGCTAGCAATCGAGGCTTTACGGAGAGCGGTGCTAGCATTATTCGAGAAATGTGTTAGCGTAAATCCAACGTTAGCAGAAGACGTGTATATCACCGCTATAAATATCAGTGAAGCTGGACTGATGGCCGATTTTGTTGTATCTACCCTTGAACTCCCCATTCGTGTGCGTCAAAATGTGTTGGAGGCGTTGAGTGTTGAGCAACGATTACAGAAGGTAAGTATTCTGCTCTCGAAAGAACTCGACATTTTAGAGTTAGAGAGTCACATCCATACACAGGTACAACAAGAGGTTGACAAGACTCAGCGCGAATATTTCTTGCGAGAACAACTCAAGGCAATTCAACGAGAACTGAGCGAAGGCGATCCCGCACTACGTGACAATCAGGAACTACAGGAAAAGATAGTGAGCAGTGGTATGCCTGAGGCAGTACGAATACGAGCAAACAAAGAGTTGGATCGTCTGAACGCAATGCCTTCAATCGCACCGGATGCCTCCATGTTACGCACTTATATTGATTGGTTAGTCAATGTTCCTTGGAATAAAACCACACTCGACCGCCTGGACCTCAAAGAAGCGGCACGTATCTTGGAGGAAAACCATTTCGGTTTGGAGAAGGTAAAAGAGCGTATCCTGGAATATATCGCGGTACGCAAACTCTCGCACTCGATGCGTAGCCCTATTTTGTGCTTTGTAGGACCGCCAGGAGTTGGGAAAACGTCCCTTGGACGCTCCATCGCAGAGGCACTAGGACGCAAGTTTGTGCGTCTCTCGCTCGGTGGAGTTCGAGATGAGGCAGAGATACGTGGACATCGACGCACCTATGTAGGTGCCTTGCCTGGGCGTATACTTCAAAGTATGAAGACGGTCGGCACAAGTAATCCGTTGTTTTTACTGGATGAGATTGATAAACTGGGTACGGATTTTCGGGGCGACCCTTCGTCAGCACTTTTAGAAGTACTTGACCCTGAGCAGAATACGACCTTTGCCGATCACTACCTGGAGGTTCCCTATGATCTCTCGCAGGTTATTTTTCTCACAACTGCAAATGTGTTACATACTATTCCACCTGCACTACAAGATCGCTTAGAGATCATCGAGCTACCAGGATATACAGAGGATGAGAAGATGCATATAGCGCATCGTTTTCTTATTCCCAAGCAGATGGAGGAACACGGCTTACGCGTTTCAAAAATTGAAATCGACGATGCAGCCGTTCATCGCATTATTCGCGAATATACCTTTGAGGCGGGCGTGCGTAACCTGGAACGCGAAATAGCAACTGTGATGCGTAAGGTAGCACGTAAAGTTGCCGAGGGACGGCGTACAAAGACAAAGGTGACAGCAGACAAAATTCCTGAGTATCTCGGCCTACAACGCCATTATCATACCGAAGTGGAGGAGGCCGATGGAATTGGTGTTGCTACTGGTGTAGCATGGACAAGTGCTGGTGGTGATTTGATCACCGTCGAGGCAACCTTACTCGAGGGACGTGGACAGCTTACGCTAACCGGACAATTAGGGGATGTGATGAAAGAGTCAGCACAGGCTGCCCTATCCTATGCACGATCAAAAGCGGAACAATTCGGCATTGAGAGCCGTTTTTATGAGAAGTATGATATCCATTTGCACCTTCCAGCAGGTGCAATTCCAAAGGATGGACCATCAGCAGGTATTACAATGGCAACCGCACTGCTTTCAGCAGTAACCAAACGCCCGACACATCATGATGTTGCAATGACGGGTGAAATTACACTTCGTGGGCGTGTGCTTCCTGTAGGTGGATTAAAAGAGAAAATCTTGGCCGCACATCGGGCAGGGATAAAGACATTTATTCTTCCTCAAAAGAATGTAAAAGACCTGAACGATGTACCAAAAGAGATTAGTCAACACTTGAAGTTTGTCCTTGTCGAGCATATGGATGATGTCATTGCAGTAGCCTTGTATCCCTCTACTACATCTCAAGAGCAGAAACAAGAGCAAATTGCAGTCAAAGTACAACGTCCGACCTTAAAAACGAAGATACAAGGACAGCACATACCTAAGAAAAAAGAGCAGTTTCCAGTAGGCGGCAATGAACACATTGTATTTTCGTAGTGTTTGTTGTACGTCTATAAAATAAACAGGTCTACTTGATGTGTACTTTTGCGGTTGAGAATACAGTTCATCATCGTCAGGGGTTTTTGAAAGGATACAATTTTATGGTTTTCTGTGGTCAATGTGGTTTTCATCTACCTTCTGGTATAACACGTTGCCCTCGCTGTGGCACAGTAGTAGCACCTGACACTGGCGTTGATGCATTTTCAACAGAAGCTCCTACAGTTGAGTCGCTTCTTTATAACAATACGCAAAATCCACATGCGGGTGCTTCTAGCCAAGCACCATACCCCTCTGCACCGTTTACACCTCCAGGACCGCAAAAATTAGTGTTACACGCTGGTAGCGGTAATGACTATAATTTTCCAGGCGATAGCGAGCCGACAAGTGCGCTCAACGCTGCCACATATCGCACGCATACACCCACTGATTTTCAGACAAGCACTCCTTCAGTCCATTCAGATTATGCAGACAGTCCTACACGAGCAAGTATAACGTATCAGAACGGAGGATACGTCGCGCCGAACGGTCCCTCGAATATGCCGCAAGAAGGGTTTATTGCTCCTGCTTATCCAATAGCACCACCAAAGGAACACAAAAAGGGAAGTGTTGCTCCTTTACTTGTTGCCTTGTTCGGTTTGCTTTTGGTACTCGGCGTTGCAACATTTTTGCTCGTAGAACGCGCACACATTTTTAGTAATCCAGGAACTACAGGCAATGGGGGTGGGGTAGTGCAAAATACGCCACCAGTCCCTAGCGAGCAAGCAAAAGGTGTTGTACAAAACTATTATGCAAGCGTGAATAACAAAAACTATCAAGAAGCCTATGGATTGTGGAAGTGGGGTGCAAACGCTCCATCATTTGCAACATTTAAACACGGTTATGCAAATACTGAGCACGACGCTTTGACAATTAAAAATGCAACTCAACTAAGTGATGGTACAATCAAAGTTGTACTTACTATTGTTGCTACAGAGCGCGTTAACGGTGGCATTCAATATCACACCTATGCTGGCTACTACATCGTTGGACAAGATAATAGTACGTGGAAAATTTTCCGAGGAATACTGGCTCGCGTAGGATAAACCGAATCTTCAAGAGGTTAGAGCAGGACACACAACCATTGGGAATGCCCATTATTGTGTATCCTGCTCTTCTCATTTCTAATGCCTGTGTAAAATGGAAGGAGAAGATATTATTGAGGAGTGATATTGGTTATGCCAACGTATACACGACAACCCGTTGTTCTCATAGGGGAGCATGTACCTCACCATCATCGTCCCACACAATCGACGAAGCGACCAAGAGGGCCAAAACTCTTTACTGCATTACTCTCTATTCTCGCGCTGATTGCCCTTGTTCACTTTTTGATAGTTATGCATGCAGGAGCCACACAACCAGTAGTACCCGCAACATGTACTCATCTTATACGCAACACCGACTATACGAAGTATATTCAATTTGACCCAAGTTCACAACAGGTTGGTGCGATACAGTATGTCGATCAGTTATTGGACGGTCAACCGGCGGCACTTGTACAGGTTATGGACAACCAGCATACGCTCGACGTGTATGTTTACGGTTGCCTCATGCAGCATGCAACGCCTACACTAACCGTTCTTTTCAAACATCAGGGATTGGTACAAGGAACAGTTAACCTGAGCAAAGCAAACACACTTATACTCAGTGAACGAGACACAGCACTCTCGCCAGATGTAACGGCAGTGTTACAACCATTACAACAAAATCTTTATCAAGAATATCACTGGCAAAACGGCGTGTTTACACAGGTACTATTCCCTGGCCTCTATCCCGTTACTAATAGAAGTGAAGCAGAAGCGTTACAAGAGCAAGTGAACAACGGCGCATCGCTTCCGTGGAGTGACCCTCAAGTAACGGCCGAGCAAATGGCGAAAGATATTCTACAATGGTCTTCAGGTGACTATCAGGAAAAGGTAATGAGTAACGATGGTACAACGGCACAGATAGTGCTGGAACAAAACTCGCCAGAGATGGTGGTTACTGTGACGCTAACACGAGTTGTTCAACGTGATGCAAAAGGTATCTGGTTTGTTACTCATGCACAAACACAAAATATCACACTTGACTCATCGCAGTTTTCTGTTCCTGTCACATCACCTCTCGTCCTCCACGGAACCATGAAAACAACGGATGGGCAAGCAACGGCAACGCTTTTTGATCATACACTAGCACCGATGTCATCAGCAACGAACACCGCACTCAGTATATCGTCTAACGGTTCTTACACTGCAAGTATGCTTTATACAGATAACAAACAAATACAGCAAGGTCTTGTGCTCATCGAAAATATTCCTCCTGGCAAAAGTTCGGAAGCAGGGCAACTCATGCTCGCAGGTGTTCTACTAGGATAATACGTCTCTATACCATTGCTTGGTAATCCGGTTGGGCCGTCAGGCTATTTAAAAGTCAGTCAACGGACGCCCACAAGGGGCGTCCGTGTATCTCCACCACGTCCTTCATCGACTTTTAAACAGCCCTGCTGGGCCATAGTATGGCATGTACAAGATGGCCCGATTCGTGCTATAATACATGCCATGAATGAACTTATACAGAGAATAGAACGCCTCTCACGACGTGTCCAGAAGACTATGGTGCGTCTTTGACTTGGCAACAAAAAAAATACAAATTGCAAAGCTTGATGAAGAAAGCGTAGCCGAAGATTTTTGGTCAGACAACCGTAAGGCACAGGCGCAGATGCAACAACTCAACGCCTTACGCGAAGAGGTAACAACGTGGGAAGGGATTGAGACACAGCTTCGTGACCTGCTGGGACTTACCCAACTGCTGGAAGAGGAGCCAGATGAGGAGATGCAGGCAGAGGTTGCACAATCGCTGCCTCCCATTGAGCAAGAGGTTGAGAAGCTCCAGTTCGCGTTAATGCTCAATGGCGAACATGACGAGCGCAACGCAATCATTAGTATTCATGCGGGAAGCGGAGGTGTCGATGCTCAAGATTGGGCCGAGATGCTACTCCGTATGTACTTGCGCTGGGCCGAGCATCATCATTTTCGCACCGATATCTACGACTATAGTGACGGTGAAGAAGCCGGTGTTAAGAGTACTACCGTCGAAATCACTGGACATTATGCGTATGGCTATCTTCGCTCCGAGATTGGAACACACCGCCTCATTCGTCTTTCACCGTTCGATGCAGCACATAGAAGACATACCTCGTTCGCAAAAGTTGAGGTGATGCCAGACATCGAGGATACGATTGAAATTGTTGTGCGACCAGAGGATATTGAGGTTGATACCTACCGCGCAACGGGTGCAGGTGGACAGCACGTAAACAAAACTGATTCGGCAGTACGCATGCGTCATCTGCCAACAGGTGTGGTTGTTACCTGCCAAAACGAGCGCTCCCAACTGCAAAACCGTGAAGTTGCGATGAAATTACTCAAGGTTCGCCTGTATGAACTAGAAGTGAAGAAGCACGAAGAGGCTGCGGCAAAACTCAAAGGTGAGCATGTGCAAGCAGACTTCGGCACACAGATACGTTCAGTCACAGTACATCCGTACACCATCGTTAAGGATCATCGTACAGGGTATGAATCCGGCGATACCACTGGCTACCTTGCAGGAAATGTTGACCCATTTATTCAAGCATACTTACAAGCACAAGCTGGTGGAGTCGCGACAGAAGAATAAATTTGTAAGCAATAAAAAAAGCTCTCCCAAACATGGAGAGCTTTTTTGTTGTCCAAGGTATAGTTTCTATGCATGTAAAAGGTCATGTACGCCGCTTTCATAGCGTTCTGGATAACGCATCTTGCGGAGTGCTTTGACCTCAATTTGGCGAATGCGCTCACGGGTGAGTTTGAAAAAGCTGCTTATCTCATCAAGAGTATGCATGCGACCATCCTTCAGACCATAACGCATTTCAAGAATAGTACGCTCTCGCTCATTGAGAACCATCATCGCCTGCTCAATATAGGTACGCTGCATGTGATGTGTCACTTGATCGACAGGAGCATTGTTTGTAACGTCCTCTATTGTATCGGCAAGATGATACTGCTCATCGTCTGCCACTGGCGCATCTAAAGAGACAGGCTGATCGCAGACACTCAACAACTCTACAACACGCTCTTTTGGCAGTCCAATCTCGGCTGCAATCTGTTCTGGCAATGCCTCCATGCCATCTTCCTGATAGATGCGACGCGCAATACGCTTGATCTTATAGATGATTTCGACGACATGGACAGGGACATGAATGGTGCGTGAATGTTCCGCAATGGCGCGACTAATCGCCTGGCGAATCCACCATGTGGCATAGGTGCTGAAACGGAAGCCACGTTTATAGTCAAACTTCTGGGCGGCGCGCATTAAACCAATATTGCCTTCCTGAATCAAATCAAGCAATGAAAGACCTTGATTGGCATAACGCTTTGCGATACTTACAACGAGGCGAAGATTGGCTTCGATGAGCTTCTGCTGTGCCATTTGGTCGCCACAAGCGATACGCTCCGCGAGTTGTAGTTCTTGTTGACCCGTAAGCAGTGGATATGTACCAATTTCTTTAAGGTACTGTTTGACAGAATCGTCAAGCACACTCCGCTGGTCTTCATGCTCATCTTCTACATCCCCATCTACTTCGTCCAGGATGTCGCCAAACCCATAATCAAAATCTATAGTGTTGTCGTGCGTCAAATCGTCTTTTTCATAAGATGATTTCGAGCGTGCTTTCTTGTTGGCTGTTTTTGGTGCGTCATCGTGTATTGGTAAAGCGCGAAGGGCTGGACGTGATGCAGTCATTACATTTGTTCTTTTGGCAACCATGATAAGTGCTCCTTTTTCTACTATCTGTCAATGATATATATGTTGGAAATACAAGAGAAAATTAATTTGTTCAAGAATTGTGTTCCTGTAATTCTTTATTGCAACAATCGTGCCAAAGAGCAGAAAAGGCATGATATGTCAAAGATATTCAATGCATTTCAGCAATTTGACTTCAATTTTGCCGCTTTTGGAGAGAGATAGTGGCAAATAGGAAGTCTTGGAGAAAGAAATAGATGTCCAAAGCAAGATTATTTAACGTGAACATAATGAAGATATTTCCATATTTGAGGAATTTTACGCAGTAATTTTTTCTTACCTGCTAATTTTGTTCCAAATGAGCATTTGTTTCGTTACTAATGAGGAGGGATTTTCTTTTGTGATTATGATGAAAATTTCTTCACAAAGATACTGACAGAGCGTAGAAGTTGTGGTATGATAGGAAGGGCATGGGTTACACCTTGCTGTGGGGATGCGGATGCAGCGGCGGAGGCTCCCCCTCGGCTTACATTTTCGCTAAGCCTCGCTTGATGCTTTAATGAAGCAAGCGATAGACCTCCAAAGAGAAGGAAGGAGGCGATTTCGTGGAAAACGCTTTTCCCCGGTGTCGCAAATGTGGTGAAGGTGATCTGGTTCCGCTTTCGGATTTCGGTAGCCAGGGAGCTTCTATTGAGTACAAGGCTTGGGTCTGCACCAATCCTTCGTGTCTGTACAACATCAAAATCCGCAATGGCGACATTATTATTAATGAACCTATTAGCGATGGCTCACTCCACTCATACCGTAGTGGTCGCCAATAACGATGGAGTTGCGGCATATGTGTGGGCGGCTTTACCACCGCTCGCATGGTGCTAAGCAGGAGGCAAAAGACCAAGTTGTATCCCTTCTTGCTTTTGCCTTATATTTTTGTAGAGGGACGATCATAGCACAAAGGAGTGCAGTGAAACGATACCCTCTTATTTTCGTGTAAAGAGAAGAGAGTAATCTCTCTAGTAGAGAGTAATATAAAGGAGTCGAGGTGTTCAATCGATTCTTCGGACGGAAACAAGAGCCAGATGAAGAACCCAAACAAGAGGCGGGTGCTGCAGCAGAATCGGCTCCTGAACAACGCTCTGAGCAACGTCTTGGGTTCTTACAGCGCACACGCCAGATGTTTAGCAAAATCAACACAACGGTTGAGCAAAGTGATACGATTACTGACTCTCTCTGGGATGATTTAGAGGAAGAGCTTCTCGAAGCCGATGTTGGCCCCAGTACAACACAATGGATTATGAATCGCCTACGCGAACGGGCGGCAGCAGAAAACATACATACAGGAGCACAACTCAAGCATGTGCTTCGTGAAGAAATGATGTACCTTCTCGGTAAACCATCACCACTTCGTTTCTCCAAGCAATCACCGCTTACTGTTATCCTCGTGATTGGTGTCAATGGTTCTGGAAAAACCACGAGCATTGCAAAGATGGCATACCGCCTCTCGCGCGAAGGCCGCAAAGTGATACTCGCGGCAGGTGATACCTTCCGCGCTGCTGCTATCGACCAACTTGAAGAGTGGGGAAGACGCATCGAAGTTCCTGTCATTCGCCAGAATCCAGGCTCAGACGCTGGGGCGGTTGTATATGATGCAATTCAGGCGGCCCGTACACGAGGCAGCGATGTTCTGATTGTGGATACGGCCGGACGGCTACATACGAAGTACAACTTGATGGAAGAATTAAAGAAACTTAATAAAGTTATTCAGAAATTCATCCCCGACGGTCCTCATGAACTGCTTATGGTCATTGATGCAACGACGGGGCAGAACGCATTGCTGCAAGCGCGTCAGTTTGCTGCAGATATTGGACTGACAGGCGTTATCATCACAAAGCTTGATGGCACGGCAAAAGGTGGTTTTGCCTTTGCTGTTGCTGACGATCTTGGAGTCCCAATCAAGTTTATTGGGACAGGCGAGAAAATTGAAGACTTAGCCCCTTTCGATCCAAAGAGTTTTGTTGACGCGCTCTTCGAGCAAGATTAAAAAGGAGGTACCGGATGGTCAAAGAAGCCGCTGTTCCTTCTACAGGACAAAATATGTCTATAAGTGGATCAAAGCAAAATTTACCTGGCAACTTAGCTGTAAAGTGTCCTAAATGCAAAGAGATTTTGTATGGACGCGATTGGGAAAAAAATCTTAAAGTATGCACTCGTTGTGGCTACCACTTTAAGCTCACGGCCCATGAACGTATCGAACTTCTCGTAGATGCTGATAGCTTTGTTGAAACGGATGCAGATATTATTTCTGCTGACCCACTGCGCTTCTCGGTACGCGCTCAGACATACCCAAGTAAAGCAGAGGAAGAACGTAAGAAGACTGGGTTAAACGAGGGTGTTGTTACTGGTCACGCCACAATTGAGACAAAGCCACTTGCGTTAGCAATTATGGACTTTAATTTTATTGGTGGCAGTATGAGTTCTGCGGTTGGGGAAAAGATCACGCGAGCTATCGAATTAGGCATAGAACAGCATAGCCCTGTCCTCATTGCAGCCACCTCTGGTGGCGCACGTATGCAAGAGGGATTGTACTCTTTGATGCAAATGGCAAAGACTTCGAGTGCTTTAGCGATACTGAAAGAGGCGAAACTTCCCTATTTCAGTCTCTTGACTGATCCCACAACGGGAGGTGTTACGGCAAGTTTTGCGATGCTAGGCGATGTCATTATTGCTGAGCCAGGAGCACTGGTTTGTTTTGCGGGTCCACGTGTGATCGAGGGCTTCATGCACGTAAAACTTCCAGAGGGAACCGCGAGTGCCGAGTTTGTGTTGCAACATGGTCTGATCGACGCGGTTGTGCATAGAAAAGATTTGCGCCATACTCTAAGCCGCCTTTTGCATTTCTACTCTTAAATAAAGAAATGTTGAGGGGGATAGTCAAGGAAGACACTAGTACAGTGAGAGGGGAATTGGAATGGCTTACGATCTTGAGTTTGAGAAGCCACTAGCAGAGCTAGAAAAAAGGATTGCAGGCTTGCAGCGCAAAGGGGACCGTCTGAAAGCAGATGAGCAGGTACAGTTGCAAGAGACAGAACGAGAGCTACGTCAACGCACCGCAGAGATTTATAAGAACCTTTCCTCATGGCAGACGGCGTTAGTTGCACGACATAAAGATCGCCCTTACGCCACAGACTATATAAGCCTCATCTTTGACGATTTCTTCGAGCTACATGGAGATCGCATGTTCGCAGATGATCCCGCAATTATAGCAGGACCAGCCACGCTGAACGGCACTACCATTATGCTTGTTTGTCATCAAAAGGGACGCGATACAAAAGAGAAGATATTCCGCAATTCAGGAATGCCACATCCAGAGGGTTATCGTAAAGCGCATCGTGTCATGCAACAAGCGGAGAAATTCGGTATCCCTATCGTGTCGTTGATCAATACGGCAGGCGCATCCATTACAGTCGGGGATGAAGAGCGCGGTCAGTCTACCGCTATCGCGGAAAACCTGTATCTTATGGCGCGTCTGAAAACACCTATTCTTGCGGTCGTTATTGGTGAAGGGGGCAGTGGTGGCGCGTTGGCTATCAGCATTGCAGACCGTATTCTGATGCTGGAACACACCACGTATAGCGTAGCGGCACCAGAAGCTGCCGCCTCTATTCTCTATCGAGATACCGCGTTTGCCCCACAAATGGCTGAGTCTATGCGTATTAGTGCGAAAGAACTCAAGTCTATTCAGCTCGTAGACGAACTTATACCAGAGCCACTTGGTGGTGCCCATCGCAATCATCGGCAAGCAGCCGACAACCTCAAAGCGGCACTAATTAAACAGCTAGATGACCTGAAGCAAGTTTCGACAAAGGACTTGCTAGAGAAACGCTACCAAAAGTTTCGCAACATTGGCGTATTCGACCGTGTGAAGGTTGAGGTATAAGTAAGGTATAGCGTATAGCCTGACAAAAGTGTCACAAAAAATACTTGACTTTTGTCGGGTCATACGTTATCATAAATTTGCAAATCAATACAAGCCGACGTGGCGGAATGGTATACGCGTCTGTCTCAAAAACAGATTCTGAAAGGATTGAGGGTTCGAGTCCCTCTGTCGGCACCTCAAACACTATAGGGAACGTCTCAAGCAAGGCTACAAGCCACTTGAGACGTTTTCTTTTTTCACGTTAGTAGCTACTTACCCCAAATCTTACCCCAATTAGCAAATCTACTCATTTAGAGCATCGTTCATTTTACTAATTGCGTCTTGCTGCATACTTGGCAACACATGCGAGTACGTATCCATCGTCATTGTAATAGTACTATGACCCAAGAACTCTTGTACTACTTTTGGATGCACACCTTGATTCATAAAAAGTGTAGCAGCACTACGACTTAATGGCACTGTATGCGTTCCACGTCTCACCTAACAGATGCCACCAGATTGATACACAGGTCCTTTACTTGGTGCTACTGTGGCAACAACGACCTGCTTTTCACCTAACACATAGACTTTCGGTTCAGCAGGCTCAAGGACAGGCACAGGTTTGATATTGATGCGAGCAGCTCCGCAAAATGGTATCCATCGTCATTGCCATACGCTCATCTGGGACGCCAACAATGGTGTGCTTGGCATCTTCAACGCCAATAATTACCACGCCTCCTTGTGCATTAGCCATGCCACATAATCGTTCAGCCATTTCGGTATGTCGAGGAACTGCTAGCTTCAATTCCACTGTTACTGTCTCACCGCTCTTAATAAGCTGTTTAAGTGATGACTCGCTTAACCTTCCCATACGCCTCCTCATACGCCAAAATTTGCCTAAAAGTGCTACCATTGTAGCACATGAATGTATTTTCTTGAAGAGCTTGGCGGATTTATGGCGGATTTAGCACTACTTAGTAGTACAGTTTCCTCTTTCGCAAGAAAGAATTCCCCCTATGTATTGTTCGTCAACTACAATCAATCTTTACTTTTTAATAAAGGGATACATTTTAGGAGACGTTGTATTGTTCTCTTTTATTGACAAACCGAGAATAGGTTTTGTATACTTCCCGCAACAAGCATAATAGCTCTGCTTGACAGGCGGAATTCATTGAGAGATGTTCACGACGTAGTGAGTAGAAACTCCTCCTGGCAGTTTCATAATGACTACGGAGGAATTGGTATGAGTACGCGACAGGCGACACTGCAAGAGATCAATTTGCTTGACCAGGAGCAGTTTGTCGCGGCATTGGGAAAGCTTTTTGAGGGTCCTCCCTGGATAGTCACGCAAGGTTGGTATGCTCGCCCATTTGCTACACGTACACAACTCCACCAAAAACTTTGCGATATCATGTATGGCGCATCGCTTGAGCAACAGGTAGCATTGCTCCAGGCACATCCTGATCTCGTCGGAAGAGCGGCGTTAGCAGGTACACTTACTCCTGAATCAACGAATGAACAAGCATCTGCTGGTCTGAACAAGCTTTCGTCAGAAGAAATTACGACCTTTACCCAGTTGAATCAGACATATCGCAATCGCTTCGGCTTCCCTTTTGTCATCTGTGCCCGTGAAAATAAAAAAGATAGTATTCTCGCAGGCTTTTCTACTCGACTTCATCACTCTCGCCCTCAAGAGATCGAAGTTGCTCTGGCTGAAGTCGCCAAAATTTGTTTCTTCCGTTTACAGGATACTATTCCTCAAGACGAACCATAGATGGTAAACACATCTTCCTCATTTCTTCAACAATTCTCTTCTTTAATAAATCGGCTACGCTAAAAAGGAGACGTAATGAATACAATCTATGAAATTAGTTATGGCAAAGCGCATGTTCCTGTTTACCGAACGTATGCGACTCCGCTTTCAGAGATTTCCCCTCTACCAGAGTCTTCATTTACTGGCAGAAAAAACATTCTATTTGCTGCGGAGATAGATGTAGAGGTTTTTGGGCAGAACTTTTTGCCAGCCTATACGCAGGGAAACAATAGCATGATTGTAGCCACCGACACCATGAAAAATTTTATTTTGCAACAAGCACTTGCGTTTAGCGGCTCAACACTTGAAGAATTTCTTGCGTTGCTCGGTCATCAATTCCTCACAACCTACCCTATCATGGAACAAGTGCGCTTGACGGGTCGAGAAATCGCCTTTGAGCCTGCCTCAGTGTCTCTTGAGCACTCTGGCTTTGGAGACAGTGAAGTGTTATTCAAACACTCAAATGATGACTTCTCAATAGCAAGCATGGATTTTGTGTCGAATGCAGGAAACGTCACCATGACCAGCCATCGGTGTGGACGCGTGGGATTACAGTTATTTAAGGTCACGGGTAGCGCATTCACTAACTTTGCACGTGACAACTACACAACGTTACCTGAACGGGTAGATCGCCCTCTATTTATTTATCTCGATGCGTATTGGAAATATGGTGATAGTGCTACTATGCGGAAACACTATATTCCTGGGGAACAGGTACGTGATGTCATACAGAGTGTCTTCCATGAATTTGTAAGTGAGTCGATTCAGCATCTGGTACATGAAATGGGCTTACGTCTTATGGAGCGTTTCCCTCAAATGGTTGAGATATGCTTCGAGAGCCAGAATCGCACACGAGACCCGATAGCGATATCTGAAACAGACCCAAAACAGAAGGTGTACAGCGATCCGTTTCCAGCGTATGGTATGATCAAGCTGACGATAAATAGAGGGAAAATTCGTGATATAAGCGGAGGGGAATGAATTGACAGGTCGTCTCACTACACATGTACTGAATATCGCGCAAGGCTGTCCAGCATCTCAAGTATTCATCGAGTTATGGCGTCACAACGGGGAGGATGGAGCATATAGTTTATTGAAGACGGCACATACGAATGCAGATGGACGTACCGATAAACCATTGCTAGCAAACGAAGAGATGGTAGTAGGTTTGTATGAGCTAGTATTCATCGTAGGCGAATATTTTACGGCACAGATGGCTACAAGCACCACGCTCCCATTTCTTGATCGTATCCCTGTACGCTTTGGAATCGCGGATGCAAGCGCGCATTATCATGTTCCATTGCTTGTTTCGCCCTGGGCATATAGTACGTACCGAGGGAGCTAGACGATGATGCTTGAAATAGCTGCCCACACAGTTATGCAAAGATGTGATATTCTTGGGACTCATAGCGAAGAGGATGATCGCTTGGTACGTCCATTTGCATCGCCTTCCATGCACAGAGTTAACGAGATCGTCTCGCAATGGATGCGTGACGCTGGTATGAGTGTCCAGCAAGATAGTATCGGCAATCTGATAGGACGCTATGAGGCAAATACTTTCCCGAACGCGGGCCTTCTTCATTCCCCAAATGCGGCGGGCCTTCTTCATTCCCCAAATGCGGCTGCTACAAAAACGCTATTGCTTGGTTCGCATCTCGATACGGTACGCGATGCAGGTAAGTATGATGGACCTCTGGGTGTGATGGTTGCGCTGGCGTGTATCGAACGTTTGCATGCTCGGAACGTGCGACTTCCGTTTGCGATTGAAGTGCTTGGTTTCGCCGATGAAGAGGGCTTACGCTACCATAGTGCTTATCTTGGAAGCAAAGCCATGACGGGTACATTCGATTTGGAAACATTGCATGCGACCGACGCTAGTGGCATTTCTATGGAACAAGCTATTCAGTCCTTTGGTGGCAACCCAGATCCCGTGCTGCTACACACGGCGCGCTGGAGAAGTGACGAACTCCTGGGCTACTGCGAAGTTCATATTGAGCAGGGTCCGGTACTTGAAGCACGAAATATTCCAGTCGGCATCGTTTCGGCTATCGCATGCCAGAAACGTATTACGGTCCAATTTATCGGTGAGGCTGGACATGCAGGAACAGTTCCAATGTCGCTACGACGCGATGCATTATGTGCCACCTCTGAGTTTATACTAGCTGTTGAGATGCTTGCACGAAGTACACCAGGGCTTGTTGCTACTGTTGGACAAGTAGATGTTCAACCAAATGCAAGCAATGTTATACCAGGACAAGTGACACTCAGTCTTGATGTACGACACCAGGAGAATGAGGTATGCGAAAAGGCATATCTTCAGTTGAAGGAACAAGCACATGGTATTAGTTTTGCACGAAATACTTCTGTCAATTGGCACCTTCTACAAAATCATCCTGCAATACCGTGTTCTACGGCTATAAGAAGCATATTAGCACAGGTTATTGAGGACTTAGGTTATATACCGCTTTCTCTTGTGAGTGGGGCAGGACATGATGCAGCTATACTTAGTACGCTCACGGATGTAGGCATGCTTTTTGTGCGCTGTCGAGGCGGAATTAGTCATCATCCAGCTGAGGCTGTGACGACAGAGGATGTTGCGGTAGCCATCGGGGTTGTCGAGCGTTTTCTGGAACAATTAGCACAAAAGGAGCGATTCTCATGAGTCTCTACGACCTTATTGTGCGTCATGGCACGCTTGTTACTCCAACAGAAATAGTTCAGGCTGATATTGCAATCGTTAATGGTCGTATTGTTGCAATCACTCCTGACCTTGTGGGGACAAGCAAAAGTGAGATTGATGCAAGAGGCTTACACATTTTTCCAGGAGTTATCGATGCTCATGTCCATTTCAATGAGCCGGGACGCACTGATTGGGAGGGATTTGCGACAGGAACAAGAGCACTTGCCGCAGGTGGAACCACGACGTATTTCGATATGCCACTCAACGCTCATCCCCCAACGGTTGACGTGACAAGCTTTGACTTGAAATGTGCAGCGGCTCAAGCTTCATCTCTCGTTGATTTTGCCCTGTGGGGAGGATTAGTACCAGGCAATGTTTCAAACATGGAAGGGCTGGCAGAGCGAGGCGTCATTGGCTTCAAAGCCTTTATGAGCAACAGTGGTATCGACGATTTTTCGGCAGTTGATGACCTGACGCTTTACGAAGGAATGGCACAAGCGGCCAAATTAGGAAAGATCGTTGCAGTACATGCTGAGAATGATGCGATTACCAGCAACTTGGCGCGCAGAGCTATCGAGCAAGGACGAACAGGCAAACGAGACTATCTCGCCTCGCGTCCTATTATCGCGGAACTCGAAGCCATAGAACGAGCCATTCTCATGGCAAAAGAGACTGGCTGTTCTTTACATATTGTACATGTCAGCACTGGTCGTGGAGTTCTCTTGGTCGCAGAGGCGCGTACACGAGGAATTGATGTTAGTTGTGAAACATGTCCTCATTATCTGGTTCTCAATGAAGAGGATGTAGAAGAATTAGGAGCAGTGGCGAAGTGCGCTCCTCCTCTGCGTTCACAGGAAGAGCGAGAATTGTTATGGCAGCAAGTGTTTGCTGGCAATGTACCAATGATTGCATCCGACCATTCGCCAGCACCTGCTGACATGAAAATAGATGCGAATTTCTTCCGTGTCTGGGGTGGTATATCTGGTTGTCAATCCCTCCTATCGTTACTTTTGACAGAGGGATATGAGCGTCGTTCTCTCCCACTCACGGAAATCCCGTCGCTGACAGCCGCGTATGTTGCCCAACGTTTTGGTCTACTGGCTCATAAAGGACGACTCGTCGTGGGTGCGGATGCTGATATAGTTTTGGTGGACCTTCAAAGTAAGAATGTGTTACAATCCAGCGATCTGTTCTACCGTCATCAACACAGTCCTTATGTAGGGAAGTCGTTACGAGGGCGCGTTGTACAGACGCTGGTGCGTGGAAACACAATTTTTTGTGAGGGTAGCTTCGTCTCCGCACCTATTGGACGGTTACTCAAGCCCTCACAAATATAGACCATACAGAAACAAGCCTTGAAGGTGACTCCGGTAGGAAGGCAGACCGTTATGTGGCAAACATATTTACGTCCGACAAGCTTGGAAGAAGCGTTGACACTTCTACAGCAACATGCAGGACAAGCACGCTTAATTGCGGGTGGAACTGATGTATTAGTTGAGGTACAGCGAGGAATTAAGGAGACTCAAACACTTATTGATATCACGGCACTACAAGACCTAAAGTATATACGTTTTGAAGATGGATATCTCTCGCTTGGTGCTCTCACTACTCACAACGATGTTGTAGCATCCAATCACTGTATAAAGTACGCCTTGCCGTTGGTACAGGCTTGTTGGGAAGTAGGTGCGCCCCAAATTCGTACTCGCGCGACGATAACAGGCAATCTCGTTACAGCATCGCCAGCAAACGATACCATCACCCCACTTATGGCTTTAGACGCAGAAGTGGTCCTTCTCAGCACTACAGGTAGACGAGTTATTCCGTTGCGCGACTTTTTTCTCGGCTTCCGACGCACAGCACTACAAGCAGATGAACTGCTCTACGAAATCCGTATTCCAGCAATGCAAGCGGACCAGCGCGGTCTCTTTCTAAAACTGGGACTACGTCGGGCGCAAGCCGTTTCGGTAATCAACATAGCATTTGTGCTCACATTTTCAGGTGAATATGTAAGTAACGCACGCATCACCTTGGGCTGCCTAGCACCAACCATCGTACATGCTCCAACGGTTGAAGCATTTCTTCAAGGGAAACGACTTGACGCTACTGTGTGCCATGAAGCAGGGCGACTTGCTAACGAAGATGTTCGTCCAATTGGTGATGTGCGTGGCTCTGCGTCCTATCGGCGTGAAACCTTGTCTAACCTGATTACGCAAGGATTGCAGCGCATTGCAGCGAACACACAAGCCGAAGAGGATGTAACACATCAGACCCATACACGACCTGTACTACTCGATACAGGTGAATCGGCAGAAGCATATACGGCATTTGATGGCATGATTGCCACGACTATCAATGGTCAATCCTACCACTTAGCACATGCTCAGCAGAAGACATTACTGAATGCACTGCGTGAAGATGTAGGGCTAACGGGAACGAAAGAGGGTTGTGCAGAGGGCGAGTGTGGAGCATGTACGGTTTGGCTAAATGGACAAGCAGTTATGTCTTGTCTAGTACCTGCTGCTCAGGCTCACAATGCAACCGTAACCACTATTGAAGGGTTGGCAAATGGTGATGAATTACATCCCTTGCAACAAGCGTTTATCGACTCCGCTGCCGTGCAATGTGGATATTGCATTCCCGGCATGCTTATGGCAGGTGCGAAACTCCTGCAAGAGCATTCACAACCGCATATGGACCAAGTGCAAACAGCACTGAGTGGCAACATTTGTCGTTGCACAGGATACCGCAAAATTCTCGACGCGGTTTTGAGTGTGCCTTCATCGTTCCCTAAACGTAGCTACGAGGAAAACGTATGACATCGCTTATTGGAGCATCCCTACCACGTCCTGATGCATTGGGCAAAGTAACGGGTGCAACTCAATATCCCGCCGATTTAGTCAAGCCAGGCATGTTACACATGCAAGTGGTTTTTGCACATCGCCCTCATGCTCGCATTCGTGCAATTGACACAAGCGTGGCATTGAACGCTCCGGGTGTGATAGCAGTTTTGACAGCATCAGATGTTCCATACAATGCCTTTGGTTTGATTGACGCAGACCAACCCGTCCTGTGCAGTGACGTTGTGCGCTTTGAAGGCGACAAAGTTGCTCTAGTTGTAGCTGAAAACAAAGATGCTGCCAGAGCAGGAGCGAAACTGGTGAAGGTCGATTATGAAGACTTACCAGCGATCACTCATCCTCGTACAGCACTTGCTCCCGAAGCACCGCGCGTTCATGCACATTTACCAAACAATCAATTATTACATGTCCCTATACGCAAGGGAAATATTGAACGTGCATTTGCTGAGGCCGATATCATACTCGATGGAGAATTTACAACCTCTTGGCAAGAACACGCCTTTTTGCAGCCGGAGGCAGGAATTGCCTATGTGGATGACCGCAACCGCTTAATTATCGAAACGGCGGGCCAATGGCTACATGAAGACCGTCGGCAAATTGCCGAGATACTGCAACTTCCAGAAGAGCAAGTTATTATTCGTTACGCTGCTATCGGTGGTGCTTTTGGTGGACGAGAAGATCTGTCTATGCAGCATGTCCTGGCTCTAGCAGCTTGGAAACTTAAGCGACCATGTGCGCTCGTGTGGACGCGTGAAGAGTCGATGATTGCTCACCATAAACGGCATCCGATCAATATTCGCTGTCGTTGGAGCGCAATGAAAGATGGTCACATTACAGGAGTTCAGGCCGAAGTGATTGCCGATGGGGGTGCCTATGCCTCGACAAGTGTAGAAGTCCTCAAAGCAACCACACTCTTTACCAGTGGGTGCTATGAAGTACCCAATATTGCAATCGACGGATACGCTGTTTATACAAACAATATTCCAGCAGGCGCTTTCCGAGGCTTTGGCGCACCACAGGCACAATTCGCGAGCGAAATTATGGTGACGCGTCTGGCACAAGCAATAGGCATTGATCCAGTAGAAATGCGACGACGCAATATTTATCGTGAGGGCAGTATTGAACCAACACAACAACCCCTTCCTGCTGGCGTAAGTGCATTGCCTGTGCTAGAGCGTTGTGTTGAAGAGGCACATAGTCGTATGGGATATGAGTCTCGTAAGCAGGGTCAGGAGACCGCACCACATTTGCGGCGAGGAATAGGCATTGCGTGTGGCATAAAAAATGTTGGATACTCTTTTGGGTACCCGGAGCAAGCTACGGCAACAATAGAACTCTTTGGCGAGGCCGACCTGGAACGCGCTATCGTGCGTGTTGGCGCAGCAGATGTTGGACAGGGAACACATCTCATCTTGCGCCAGATAGCAGCTGAAACGCTAAATCTACCACTCGACAAGGTGGCGATGATTTGTAGTGATAGCAGCGAGGCTCCAAATGCTGGCAGTGCTTCAGCCTCAAGAATGACGCTGATGGGTGGAAGCGCGGTACGAGAAGCGGCGAAAGCGGCGAAAGAGCAATGGGGCTTCACAGACGACAAGCATGTCGTTGTCACAAAGCAGTATCGTCCACCTACAACAACGCAGCTTGATCCTGTATCAGGCGCAAGCAGACCAAATTATTGTTATGGTTATGCAGCGCAAGCGGTCGAGGTTGAGGTCAATATATTAACGGGACAGGTTCAGGTCATTAAGATTATCAGCGTTCACGATGTGGGACGGGCGATCAATCGGCAACAGGTAGAGGGTCAAATCGAGGGCTGTCTAGCGCAAGCACTTGGGTATGCGCTCCTGGAACATTTTCAGGTACGAGACGGTCACATCTTGACACCATACTTTAGTACGTATCTTTTGCCAACGACCCGTGATATGCCGACCGAGATTATTCCAGTTATATTGGAGTTAGCAGACACCAATGGACCTTACGGCGCACGGGGTATGGCTGAAATGCCATTAGTTCCTTTCGCGCCAGCCGTCGCCTCTGCAATTCACGACGCAACAGGAGTTTGGCTCACCGAACAACCTATGACTCCTGAGAGAGTATTAGTAGCACTTCATGCTGAGAAGGATAATATATTATGAGTACGTTACGCATTACTGTCGGTTCTTTGAAATTCACTGCGCGCATGGAAGAAGAAGATGCCCCTAAAACGTGCGAGGCTTTCACAAAACTCCTGCCGTTTCACAACAAAATCATTCATGCGCGGTGGAGTGGGGAAGCAGCCTGGATTCCGCTCGGTGACTTTCAGGTAGGAGTGGGTTACGAAAATCACACGAGCTACCCAAGTCCAGGTCAAATTCTGCTCTATCCAGGTGGATTTAGCGAGACCGAAATTCTTTTTCCCTATGGAGGAGCACGTTTTGCCAGTAAGTTAGGGCAGTTAGCAGGCAATCACTTTTTGACCATCACCTCAGGCAACGAGCAACTGCGAGAACTTGGGCGTTTGGTGCTCTGGGAGGGGGCGCAAGATATCGTATTTGAAATGGGAGAGAAGGTATGACATCGCTGCTTATTCAGCATGCGGAACTCCTTGTGTCAATGGATGATGCAGATTCTCGTTGGACAAACGGCGGTATCTATGTGGTAGATAACGTGATTCGGCAGATTGGACAAACTGAGCAGCTTCCCCAATCCGCCGATCAGGTGATCGACGCGCGAAACATGCTTATCCTTCCTGGGCTAGTGAATACACATCATCATTTCTACCAGACATTGACGCGCAATTTACCAGCCGCTCAAGATGCGAACTTATTTCAATGGTTACGAACTCATTACCCAATTTGGGCTGGTCTCACGCCTGAAGCCATCTATATCAGTACAAAGGTGGCTATTGCCGAGTTGATGCTATCAGGCTGTACAACATCGAGCGATCATTGCTACATCTGGCCTCATGGTGCTCGTCTTGACGATCAAATTCAAGGTGCGAGTGAAATGGGCTTTCGCTTTCATGCAGCTCGCGGCTCTATGTCAGTTGGTGAAACACAAGGTGGTTTGCCGCCAGATAGTGTGGTAGAGGACGAGAGTGCGATACTATATGACTCCCGAAGAGTGATCGAACAGTATCATGACGCGAGCCGTTATGCGATGTTGCGTATCGTTCTTGCTCCATGCTCACCCTTCTCTGTCTCGCCACAGCTTATGCGGCAAAGCGTAGAGCTAGCACGCGCCTATGGTGTACATTCGCATACACATTTGGCGGAAACAGTAGATGAGGCTGCATACTGCACCGAGACTTTTGGACGCTCCCCTGTAGAACTGGCTGAAGACCTGGGATGGGTAGGACCGGACGTGTGGCACGCGCATATGGTACACCCTAATGTAGACGAAGTAGCTCGTTTAGGGGAAACGCGTACAGGAGTTGCTCATTGTCCTAGCTCAAATATGCGACTGGCCTCAGGTATCGCGCCAGTACAGCGTATGCGACAGGCAGGTGTACGGGTTGGACTTGGCGTAGATGGCTCTGCATCTAACGATAGTTCAGACATGCTCGCGGAAGCACGTCAAGCACTTCTTTTGCAGCGTGTCACGGGCAATCCGGCTGCGATGAGTGGGAAAGAGGCTTTATGGCTAGCAACACGAGGCGGAGCAAGCGTTCTTGGCCGCGATGATATTGGCTATCTTGCCCCTGGTATGGCAGCAGATTTCATTGGCTACCGCTTAGATACCTTGTCTCTCGCAGGAGGAGCCATTCACGACCCATTAGCGTCCCTGGTTTTTTGTCAGCCACCACAGGTGGATATAAGCGTCATCAATGGACGTGTGCGTGTTCAGAACCGCATTCTGCTTGATGTTGACCTACCTACACTTGTTACTCGTCATAATGCAATTGCATATGCACTGGTACGTGGAGAACTTGATTAGGGTACGAAAAACAAGTGGAATTTATTGCTCATATTTCGATTTCTTGTGTTATACTTTCTATAACACCACCTCTTAGATGTAAGATAGCTGTACCTCATTGCAGAGGAAGCAGCTCGCATCTTCGCCTCACTGCAGAGGAAGCAGCTCGCATCTTCGCCAACCTAATGCATTGTGTTATCTTGTTGACCACCTCAGAAAGGAGGCATATATTCTAGGTTTTGGCCCTCTGTAATGGGACTCCGCCCTCCCATGTTGTGAGAAATATTCACTCGTTGTTTTTTCAGGAGAACAAGTAATGGCTACTGATATTGTAACCATCCCCGAAGAGCAAGGTATTGAAACGCATGGTATCGAACGGGTTGCGCCTTCAACTCGCACTCATGTCCGCATTTTTGATAACTTTACCATGTGGCTCTCTGCCAACCTTGTAATTTCCACCTTTGCTCTTGGTACTATCGCTATTCCCTTCTTAAACCTTGGTTTTTGGGATAGCTTCGCGGTTATCATCATTTTCAATGCGCTTGGTGTATTACCAGTCGCATTTTTTTCTACATTGGGACCCAAATTGGGATTGCGCCAGATGACCATCTCGCGTTTCTCGTTTGGCTGGGTTGGTGCCATCATCATGGCACTCTTCAACGTTGCCGCTTGTATTGGCTGGTCGGCAGTGAATGTTATTGTTGGTGGTCAATTGATCGTCGCACTAAGTAACGGTGCAATTCCTCTTTGGGTAGGGATTCTAGCGATTGCTATTGTTACCACCATAGTCAGTATCTACGGCTACAGATACGTCCATCGCTACGAACGCTACGCCTGGATTCCAATGGCAATCATTTTCGTTATCTTGCTTATCGTAGCTGCCCCCCACTTTAGTGCTGTACCATCACATAGCGCTGGTCTCGCAGAGGTTGCCGCCTTTATCACCTTTGGCGGTGCTATCTACGGTTTTGCCACCGGATGGAGTTCCTACGCAGCCGATTATAACGTCAATCAGCCTGAGTCAACTCCGTCTAGCCGCGTCTTCTGGCTGACCTTCCTGGGCGTCTTTATCCCTTGCGTGTTGTTAGAAACGCTAGGCGTGGCCTTTACCAGTGCATTGGGCAGTATGTCATCCTGGAATAAGGCATTTACAAACGGGAGTGTTGGTGGTTTACTTGCCGCTGTTGTCACTCCACTTGGTGGATTTGGAACGCTGATTCTCGTGTTACTTGGCTTAAGCATCGTTGCCAACAACATTCCAAATGATTATAGTTTGGGCTTAAGCATGCAAGTTCTTGGCAGAGCCTTTCAACGCGTACCGCGCTATACCTGGACCTTCATCGGTGCAGTAATTTACGTACTCATTGCGATAGTTGGGTCAAGCAACTTCTCTGGCACGTTGGATAACTTCCTGCTGCTCGTTGCCTACTGGCTTGCTCCTTGGACCATCATTCTTGTCATCGAGCACTTTGTCTTCCGACGCGGACGATATAATGTAGATGATTGGAATACGCGTAGCCGACTCCCAATTGGATGGGCTGCGATAGTGTCTATGGCGATTGGTCTGCTAGGTGTCTATCTTGGTGCTTCGCAATCGCTTTTCACTGGCCCTCTTGCTGCACGACTTGGTAATACCGATATTGGCTTTGAGTTTGGCCTTGTGCTAGCAGCCATTGCGTACCTGATTCTGCGAAGAGTTGAGTTGAACAACGATGTCCGAAGGGATAAAGTTGCGTAGATATTCGTAAGCGAATACAATGATGGAATATCTGTAGGGGCCTTTATTCATTACGTCCTCGTTGTCGTTAACCAGTGAGACAGAGGCGTAATGAATAAAGGCCCCTACACAATCTGTGTAATTGTGTTTAGTTATTGAAATCCATTTTTGGGAACCGTTATTTACGTAGGTAAAGGGATTTTTGTATGCACTATGACCTGATTATTCGTCATGCTCGGCTTCATCGTTTCGATAGGTTTGTCGATATCGCGGTGAAGGATGGTCGCTTCGTCAAAGTTGCCAGCGAGCTGTCTTCGGATACCGCTCAAAGAGAAATTGCAGCGGCTGGCAATCTTGTCTTACCACCCTTTATTGATGCTCACGTACATTTGGATGCTGTACTTACAGTAGGACAACCACGCTACAATACCACTGGCACACTTTTAGAAGGCATCCAGATTTGGAGCGAGCGCAAGCCGAGTTTGACGCGTGAAGACGTAAAGCAGCGTGCTTTAGAGGAGATACGTTGGGAAGTTGCTCAAGGCACCCTGCATATTCGCAGTCATGTAGATGTATGCGACCCCGAATTGACCGCACTACGCGCGCTACTTGAAGTGCGTGAAGAGGTACGAGATATATGTGACCTGCAACTCGTCGCCTTTCCCCAGGATGGTATCTTGTCTTTTCCCAATGGACGCGAATTGATGCGTAAGGCGATGGAGCTAGGATGTGATGTGGTTGGAGGCATTCCTCATTATGAATGGACTCGCGATATGGGCGTTGAGGACGTTCACTATGCCTTTGCTCTGGCGAAGGAATTCAACCGAGCCATTGATTGCCACTGTGACGAGACCGACGATCCACTTTCACGCTTTACAGAGGTCATGGCAGCGGATACGCTTCAACAAGGTTGGCAAGGACGTGTAACAGCAAGCCATTGTACAGCAATGCACTCATATGATAATGCCTATGCCTTTAAGCTTATTCGTCTTCTTGCACACGCTCAGGTTAACGTTGTTGCCAATCCTTTTGATAATGTCGTCTTACAAGGGCGCTTTGATACCTATCCGAAGCGACGAGGAATTACACGAGTCAAGGAATTGCTGGCAAGTGGGGTCAACGTTGCTCTTGGTCACGACTCGATTATGGACCCATGGTTTCCTCTAGGAAGAGGTGACATGCTTGCGGCTGCACAATTAGCACTATTTCTTTGTCACATGAGCGGATACGAAGAGATGCAGAATGTGCTTGACTTGATCACAACAAATGCAGCAAAAGTGCTTGGTATCCTGGATAGTTACGGTATAGAGGAAGGGAAACCTGCGAATTTTCTCATACTAGACGCGCCTTCAGCTTTTGAGGCTTTGCGCCTTGTTCCTGCTCGTCTCCATGTATTTAAGGAAGGACGGGAAGTGGCGCATACGCTCCCACAGAAAAGTATGCTCAAAAGAAGCGAGGATAACGAAGGCAAAGAAGTGACCTATCGACTATAAATTAATATAGCCGGGTATACTTCCCTCTTGCCACTAAACGATGTCATGCTCAAGCTGTTCCAAAGCTGAGACCTAGCTCTTTAAGCCATCTACGGTAGGCAATAGCGGTTCGGTCGGAACGAAGGTGCAGTTCAGCTTGCAGATCAAGTGGTAAAAGTTCGGGTCTCTGCGATTCCACGATAGGAATGTCTTGCTTGATAATCTCGTCTTGAAACATCCTGACCTGCTCATCGCTGAGATTTCCATAATCCATTGCAACATACATCCAAGCGATTGAATGACCTTCCGCGATAGGCGTGATTGTAAAATACATGGCGAAACGCGGACCACTAGAGGATTTCACAAAGGAGGCTGTCAGTGGACGCATAATGGAATATGTGTAGTCTACTCTTGCGCCTTTCCCTGTGCCATCAGGATCGGGTTGCCAAACGCTAATATCTTTCGCTGTCACACCATCGGCTGTCGTCTCAACGCTATAGTCAGTAATATCTGCATGGTCAGGGTCCCCTAACAACCCTTGATGGACAAAGGGAAAATGTGTCACATCCAAGAAATTCTCTATCACTCTAGGTCCGTTGGCACGAATGGAGTACGGACCACAATTGACTTTACGAAACGCGGCATCTTCCCACTGTGAAAATGTGGGGATGTTATGAAGTGGATTGCCCAATGTTACCCATATCCAGCCATATTTTTCCTGAGATTGATAAGAAATTGCCCTTGCAGTTGTAGGAGGTTTTTGTAAAGGGTGAGCCGGAAAGCGGACACATTGCCCATCCTCATTGTACGTCCATCCGTGATAGGGACAAACAAGCATGCAGTTCTCGACTTTGCCTAACGACAGCTTTGTTCCTCGGTGAAGACAGATGTCACGCCAAGCGTGAACTCGATTGTCAACACGCCACAAAACAATATCCTCATCTAACAAGCGGACTGCGAGCGGTTTTCCCTCTTCGACATCTGATGTATAGGCTACAACATGCCAATCATTGAGAAGCACAGGGTCGTTAAGCATGGATATTCCTCTTTTTAGGTAGTGTAGTAACTCATTTTGGTATCATATCACGAGGAAACAGAATCTTTTGACTTACACTCGCTGGAACATACGTATAAAGCAGCATGGGCATCCTCAATAGGGTGCCCACGCTGCTTTATACGTATGTTATTCCTTTGGATGTATTGGTTGAGGGTAGTCAACATAAGGCTCTTCATACCGTATCTGTTGTGGATACCGAAAGTCTTGACCTTCTTCTGAGTATGTTTCGTGTGCAGGATTGTAATAAGAAACTTGCTGATTTAACTGCACATATGGTTGTTCAGTTTGCAGTGGTATCTCTGATGTTCGCTTTTCAGCATTGAACATGGGAGCACCATGCGTTTTTGTAAAGCAAGAGGAGATCATCACACATGCTATTGGTACTAAAAACCACATCCATGACTGGAAGACAAAACCCCATGAATGCAAATTGAATACAAAGAATAGAAGAAGTGTGAATGGAAGCCATGATAGATGCCATGATTTACGTGACTGGGAATAATGAGATTGTTCATATCCCACATTGTATTTACGTTTAGTGCCACACATGATATATTTCTCCTTGTTTTTTGTTATTTACATCACCTGAACGACTCATTTATCATCTGCTCACAGTGTACTTGCATAACGCGCTTTAGAGAGGTGCTTTAGGTCACGAGTTTTCTCTGTTAGAACCATGACGAAGGTCATACCACGAAGTGACAGCATAATAAATAGAAGCTAGTAAGAGATACTCTGTACATGCTATACTAGTGAAATGTTGCAGAAACGCTGCGTGACTTGGGGAAATTGCGTAGCAAGCTAGTAGACCTTCAACATTTTCTGCATCTTTCACCGAGAAGTACAGGATGGTTTGGAATGGAAGGAGCATGTATACGGATCCACTTAGTCTTTTACGACTGATGCATTTGGCCGACAGTGCGTTACCCATTGGCTCAGCCGCTCATTCCTTCGGATTAGAATCGTTGATCGAGGGAGGCACAATAGACGTTGAGCACCTTGAACGTTTCTTGCGAGATTACCTGGAAGAGGCAGGAGGGTTAGAAAGTCTGTATTGCCGACTCGGACATCGACTTGCGTTCTTCACTGAGAACAAGAGACGTGAAACGCAGTGGCTGGCCCTCAATTCACGGTTGAGTGCTTTTAAAACCGCTCGTGAAAGTCGGACAGCAAGTGCGACACTAGGTCGTAGGTTTCTTGCGCTAGCACAGGTGATGGAAGAAAGCGCGATTCTGCAAGAAGCCACTCGTATTGCGAAGACAACACATGCAGATATTCACTATAGTCCAGCATTTGGTCTGGTTGGGGGCGTTCTTGGTGTGGATGAGATAGCTACAGTGTTAGGATATCTTCAACAGTCGTTGATGGGTCTTGTTTCAGCTTGTCAACGTCTAATGCCATTAGGTCAAAGCCAAGCCAGTAGTATTTTGTGGCGTCTCAAACCTGCACTGATAGCAATCGCCAACCGCAGTGAGGCACCTCTCCTCGATGATGAGGATATCACCGTTTTCACTCCGTTACTCGATATGGGAAGTATGCGCCACCCAGACCTGACAACTCGACTCTTCATCAGTTAAGCGAAGGCATCGTACTTGAAGGTCGGGAGAAAGGAGCGTTGACGATAATCCACTATTCAAAAACTGTGAGTCACCACGTTGAAGGAGGGTTACGCCTCGGCTTCCTCTATGACCAAGGCATCAAACAGACGAGAATGATCGTCTGTGAGCAGCAGCAGCCGTTACAAGTGATACGTGCCTTTCCCATTGCAAACGGTGGAGCACTCGTTCATATGCACAATGTCTCTGGCGGCGTACTGGGTGGCGACACGTTACATGTCGCTGTCGATGTTGGACCCAATGCCTATGTACAATTAACTTCCACAAGTGCGACTCGCCTCTATCGCAGTTCGCCAGATGTTCCTGTCTCCATGCAAAGCAACGAAATCCTGGTGCAAGAAGGCGCACTTCTTGAATATCTCCCAGACCCGCTTATTCCATTCGCAGGCTCACGCTACAGACAGCAAACACGTATTACGCTAGGTGCCAATGCTGGTCTTTTCTGGTGGGAGACAGTCGCACCTGGACGAACTGCAATGGACGAAGTATTTGCGTATGAGCTGTTGCAAAATGAGTTTGCTTTATCAACGCAGGAAAGGCCGATTGCAATAGAACGCTTCAAACTCGAACCACATCTTCGCTCACCCTCTTCTTTAGCACGGCTCGCTTCTTACCACTACTTTTGTAGTTTTTACATCTGCTATGTGGGGTTGGAAGCCACTCGTTGGTTAAGCTTGGAAGGAGATTTACGTGAGTTGGCTCAGAAGTTTACTCGCCCCTCTGAAATTAGTTGGGGTGTCAGTACGCTTGTCTCAGACGGCCTAGTTGTTCGGGCACTGGGCCGACAAGGACGAGATATCTCATCAGGTCTTCTCGCTTTTTGGCGAGCCGCAAAAATGGCTCTCTTTGGACAGGAGATCACGCCACCACGCAAAAGCTACTAAAACATTTCTCATGACGATATTCTTGAATGACCTTTTACAGGTCACGTTACGTTAGGAGGTTCTTGTGCATCTAACCACACGCGAACAAGAAAAACTATTACTCTTTTTGGCCTCTGAACTTGCACGCAAACGTCAGAATCGAGGACTCAAGCTCAACTATCCAGAAGCCATTGCCATTTTGTCTGCTGAGGTTATGGAGGCAGCCCGTGATGGCAAGAGTGTGTCCGAGATCATGACATATGGGGCCACAATTTTGAAACGTGAGGATGTGATGGAAGGTATCGCTGAAATGATACAAGAGATACAGGTAGAGGCCACGTTTCCTGATGGCACGAAACTCGTCACAATTCACGATCCGATACGGTAGGAGGAAATACCCATGAAGCCGGGAGAATATTTGCTAGCTGATGGCGAGATTGAAGCCAATGTAGGACGCAAAACCGCGCTAGTTTTGGTCAAGCATACCGGAGATAGGCCCATACAAGTAGGTAGCCACTATCACTTTTTCGAGGTAAACCGCGCGCTAGAATTTGACCGACAAGCAGCATACGGTACACGACTAAATATTCCTGCCGGAACTGCGGTCCGCTTTGAACCTGGGGAAGAGAAAGAGGTGAGTCTAGTAGCGTTTGGTGGCGCACGAAGCGTGTATGGTCACAATGGTCTGGTGAACGGCCCACTCTCATAGAGCGTACTCACACGTATTTCGATGGAAAGAGGAGCAAAACATGAGCTTACGTATCCCACGCCGTACTTACGCAGACCTCTATGGACCAACAGTTGGCGACAGAGTGCGATTAGCAGACACCGAACTGATTATAGAAGTGGAGAAAGATTTCACCATCTATGGCGATGAAATTACCTTTGGCGGCGGCAAAGTTATTCGTGATGGCATGGGACAGAGCAGTCGAGCTATTCGTGAAGGGACCAACGGGACGCTTGATCTTGTCATAACCAATGCGCTGATTATTGACCACTGGGGAATCGTCAAAGGCGATATTGGCATCAAGAATGGGCGTATTGTGAAGGTCGGCAAAGCTGGCAATCCCGATACGATGGATGGCGTTGACCCAGAACTAGTGGTGGGTGCTGGAACAGAAGTTATCGCAGGCGAGAATATGCTTGTAACTGCTGGCGGTATCGATAGTCATATTCACTTTATTGCACCACAGCAGATACAAGAAGCTCTTTCCAGTGGCGTTACGACGATGCTTGGTGGGGGAACGGGTCCTGCAACTGGAACAAATGCAACCACCTGTACTCCTGGTGCCTGGAATCTCGCCCGTATGCTTCAGGCGGCAGAAGCGTGGCCTGTAAATATTGGCTTCCTGGGTAAAGGTAATGCTGCAACAGGAGCACCCTTAGTAGAACAAATTCTTGCGGGAGCATGTGGCCTCAAATTACATGAAGATTGGGGAACAACACCAGCTACTATCAATGCATGCCTCAAGGTTGCAGACGAATACGATGTGCAAGTCGCCATTCACACCGATACCCTTAACGAGGCTGGTTTCGTCGAAGACACTATTGCAGCCATCGCTGGTCGCCCCATTCATACTTACCACACCGAGGGTGCTGGTGGTGGTCATGCACCGGATATTATTCGTATTGCCTCATATCCAAACATCTTGCCTTCTTCCACCAATCCAACTCGTCCCTATACCGTCAATACGATTGCCGAGCATCTGGATATGCTGATGGTATGCCATCACCTCAATCCTCAAGTTCCTGAAGATGTTGCGTTCGCCGAGAGCCGTATCCGACCTGAAACTATCGCGGCTGAAGACATCCTGCATGATTTAGGGGTTTTCAGTATGCTTTCGAGTGACTCGCAAGCGATGGGGCGCGTGGGAGAGGTTATCATCCGTACATGGCAGACAGCACATAAGATGAAAGTGCAACGAGGTCCTTTGTCCCAAGACACAGAGCGGAACGATAATTTTCGTGTAAAACGCTATATCGCAAAGTACACGATTAATCCTGCTATCACTCACGGTATAGCACAGCATGTTGGCTCGATTGAAGCCGGTAAGTTAGCGGACCTAGTACTGTGGCGACCCGCTTTCTTTGGCACTAAACCAGAAATGATTGTCAAGGGTGGCTTTATCGCCTGGAGCGCGATGGGTGATGCGAACGCTTCTATCCCGACGCCACAGCCTGTGTTCTACCGCCCTATGTTTGGAGCCTTCGGTGGCGCAACAGCCGCTACAAGTCTGACCTTTGTTTCAAAAGCAGCTTTTGATGCAGGGATACCAGAAAAACTGGGTCTAAAAAAGACAGCGACTGCTGTTGAGGGATGTAGAACGATTGGAAAGGCAAACATGATTCATAATGCGGCGACTCCTCACATCGAGGTTGATCCAGAGACATATGAAGTGAGAGCGGATGGCGAATTGCTCACCTGTGAACCTGCCGAGGTGCTTCCAATGGCACAGAAGTATTTTTTGTTCTAAAAGAGTAACGTAAAGGAAGAAAAGAAGATGCAAGAACACACAGCCACACGCGCATTTCGCGTGGGTATTGCTGGACCTGTCGGAAGTGGCAAAACTGCATTGGTTGATAGCTTGAGCAAACGTCTCTGGCCTACTCATAATCTTGCGGTAGTCACGAATGATATTTACACACGCGAAGATGCCGAATTCCTGCTGCGCCAGGGTACACTACCGCAGGAGCGAGTGCGCGGTGTAGAAACAGGCGGTTGTCCTCATGCAGCCATTCGAGAAGACGCCTCTATGAACTTAGAGGCGATTGCAGACCTGGAAGAGTGTCTTCCAGGCTTAGAACTAGTGTTTGTCGAAAGCGGCGGCGACAATCTTGCTGCATCTTTCAGCCCTGAACTTGTGGACGTTTCCATTTACGTTATTGACGTATCAGGTGGAGACAAGATTCCGCGCAAAGGTGGCCCTGGCATTATTCGCTCTGACCTCTTGGTGATAAACAAAATAGACCTGGCTCCTTACGTAGGTGCATCGCTCGAAGTGATGGAAAGGGACACACGTCTGCGGCGCGAAGATCGACCATTCGTGTTCACCAATCTCAAAAACAGTACAGGATTGGATACAGTAATAGACTGGTTGGAGGAGCATCTTAGAACGCCACAAGAACAACGCCGCTCCGTCATTGACGCACACGCGCCCTATGTTGGACAGCCACATACGCACGAACACGAAGGCAGTCATCATACACATTCTCATCAATAACATCATAACGACGATGTGCCGAACTTGCTTGCAACGATGCAAGCAAGACTAGAAAGCATTGTAAGGAAAAGACAAGTGCCTATTGAAATTGCCAGATGTCGAACTGCATGGCTTGCGTATTGGACCTTGCTCACTCTCACTCCGTTTCTGGCACAAGGGGAACGCTTCGCATTGGGAGATATCTGAGATACAAGCCGACCAGGGAACCGTACAAGAAGATTATATTCAGGTCATGGATGAACCAAAAACAGGGAAAGAGGAATATCTCTAGAAAATATTTCCGGGTGCAAGCTTTCCTTCCGGGTCAAATGCCTGTTTGACTGCATACATTTGTTTGTACCCGGCCTCACCATAAAGCTGCATCAGCAGAGCCTTCTTGACGGCGTTACGCCCAACACCATGCTCCGCAAGCGGACAACCGCCCAGTTTGGTGACAGCACGACCGCAGAATAAAACAACTTCCTGTGCCGCTTTGATATCTTCGTAAGCATGAGGCACAAGGTTTGGATGCATATTCCCATCAGAGATATGGCCCCAGATTGCATAATCAAGTCCGCGTTTCTCAAAATTCTCTCGAAAGAGTTGCATCATCTCGTTCAGATGTTCAAATGGGACAATCATGTCCGCACCCACTTTTGTGATCGCAGCATTCTGCTCGCGTTTGCCTCTCAGCACTCGTGTGTTGACACCATCGGGTACCGCCTCACGTAAAGCTCGTACCTGCCGAGCACGACTCTGATCGGCAGGCATTACTAGTTCTGTTTCTGGCAGTACACCAACCTCTTCAAGCAGTTTAACAAGACGCACGAGCGGCACATCAGGAGCGTCAGCTTCAAAAGCTTCTGCGAGATCGTCGTAAGCCCGACGCGTAGCTTCAGGAGAAAGCTCGATTTGTACCAGCAAAAGTGCGTGAGCGTTTGGTTGAAAGTGAAAGCCATTGCGCCTATCACTACCATCTTCTTGCACGATTTTTAATGATCGTGCATCGAGATACTCAATCGCGCTTATATCTAGTCCACGAGGATTTTGTGTTTGGCGCGTATCAAGAGATACAGCGCGTAGTTTTTGCGTGAGAACAAGAGCTTGTGCTTCTGTTATACAAGGTACAACAGCAATGCAGATAGAAGGTGCGGGGGTTATAATACGCAATGTCGCCTCGGTAACAATGCCAAGAGTTCCTTCAGCACCAACGAACAGGTCTATGAGGTCCATAGAGGGTGCTGCATAGTAACCTGCGGAACATTTAGGGACACGTGGGACGATGTACGAAGGTATTGGAACATGAACCACCTGGGAGGAAGTCTCGATTTCAAAGTAGCCGTCAGGATGTGCCAGGCATTGACCACGCTCAAGATCAAGCACATCTCCAGAGGCCAGAACGACGGTGATTGCCTGAACCCAGTTTCGTACACTTCCATACTTGAACGTTGCGGGGCCAGCAGCATTTGTAGCAATTGTACCGCCAACCGTTGCACCATCATAAGATGGCACTGGGGGATAATAAGCATCTCTACGTGCTAGCTCCTCCTGTAACGCTCTCAGGGTAACACCAGCCTCCACACGTACAGTATCTTGTCTTATCTCAATTATGTTCGTCAAATGGGCAAGACTGACGACAACTTCTCCCATCGGTGTTGCACCTCCCGTAAGAGAGGATTGAGCACCAATCGGCAAAACATATGCGGAGTGACGCACAATATCTGCCAGTTCAGCCTCGTTTTGAGGCTTGACGAGTACTGAAGCATTGCCCCCTGGGTAGTGTGCTGCATCCTGCAAAACTGCTTGCAACTGCTCACTCTCTGTAATCACTTTGGATGCAGGAACAGAAGAAGCGCGAGGCGAGCGCGTTACAGCACAATGTTTCGGCCTTGCGTATGACATAAAAAAATATCCTTCATGAGTACTTTATCTTGCTCTCCTATATGAAAAGATTGTGACACACAAAACGACAAATGTAAAATTTGTCAACCCTCCCAGTTCAAAAATATCGCGAGTCACTCAGGGACAAAATGTCAAGGATTGATATACCACCTCTTTGATAATCATGAACAAAAAAATGAGAAACATACTTTTTCTTCGATAATGAGCAAATTCACTACGAAATTGTGATATTTAACACAGATTTATTACGAATTTCACTGTATTCTATACATATCGGACGGAGAGAGAAAACAAACGAACGAACAAATACTCATCACCGACACAACCATCTTGTAAGTTCTTCGTCACGCGTGAAGCGTCAGCTAACGTAACATCCGTCATCAAATACATGTTAGAAATGCTCTGTTCAAACACTTTGAAAGGTAGAAACACACCATGTTCAAACACTATCGTAACGTCACTCTCTCGGTTTTGGCTACAGCTCTCATGGGTCTCTTAATGCTTCTTCTCGCAGCATGCAGTGGTAATCCATCCAGTTTGGCTTCCGTTTCCAGCGACTCGCTTGCGAATGCACAGGTCTCGACCAATGCGTCCCACTCTTCCTATAAATTTAGGACCATCAACGACAAAGCGGACCCAACGTTCAACCAATTGCTCGGCATCAACAACTCAAGCAAAATTGTGGGCTACTTCGGAAGTGGTACTGTAGTGAATGGCACTCTTCACCCGAACAAAGGCTATCGCATTGTCCCACCGTACAATCAAAACAACTATAGCAATGAAAATTTTCCAGGCTCCGTACAAACACAGGTCATCGCCGTCAACAACTACGGTTACACAGCAGGCTTCTGGGTCGATGGCAATGGCAACAACTTCGGCTTTATCAAGTCGAATGGTGTCTACACCTCGTACCGAGACCCCCATACCACCGGAACTGTCAATCAGCTGCTTGGTCTCAACGATAATGGCATTGCCGTTGGCTTCTACACCGACGCTAAAGGCATCAATCATGGCTATGAGCTAAATAGTAGAAATGGGCACTTCAAAGAGATTGTTCCTCCTGGAGCCACTAATGTCACGGTCGCAGGCATTAACAACAATAACGATGTTGTTGGCTTCTTCACCGCAGGAAACGGGTCTACCGTTAGCTTCCTATTGAGAAATAACCGCTTCAGCGAGTTCGACTTCCCACACTCGACCAACACAACCGCTCTCGGTGTCAACAACTCTGACCAAATCGTGGGTGTCTATGTGGACGGTGCGAACAAAATGCACGGTTTCCTCCTATCCTCACCATTGAACCATGCCAAGTGGCAGTCCATCGACGACCCGAACGGTATCGGGACCACAACCATCAACGGTCTCAATGATAAAGGTCAGCTCGTCGGCTTCTACGTTGACGGTGCAGGCAACACTGATGGCTTCCTCGCCCAATAAGAACGAATAGCAACTACAGGAAAGTAGAAGCGCACACCATCAAGAGCGAGTTTGCTCTCGATGGTGTGCGCTTCTACTTTCCTGTACATCCGCGTTACATACATTTGTTGATTTAGAAAACAATCGTTCGTTGCTTCTCGTGGCTACGTTGGGCAGATTCAATGACAAGAATGGTATTTCTGGCCTCTTCTGGCAAAACTGGGAGTGTTCCGCCGTCTATAATAGCTTGAACTATACCTTGATAAAACGCGTCGTAATGACCTGGAAGCGTCTGAACCTTCCCTTTGAAGGCAAGTTCGCCGATGTTCATGCTCAGTTCTCCATACATTGCTTCCTGCTCACGGCCCCATGCTGGATCATTTGGTAATAGGCCTGCTTTGAGCGCGTCTTCTTGTGGGTCGAGACCATATTTGAGATAACTGCCTTTACTTCCGTGAACTTGAAAATGGGGTCCTGGCTCCCGAACGAGAGAACCTGCATGAAGAATGGCAACGTGCTGGGGATAGCCGAGAACGAGGTGAAAATAGTCGTCAATTTTCGCGCCGACGCGTTGTGCCCGTATATCTGCCCAGACCGTCGCTGGCATTCCAAAGAGGACAAGAGCTTGATCAACGAGGTGGGCGCCAAGATCGTACAAGATGCCCGCACCTGGGACTGCTTCTTCTCGCCAGCGATGCCGCACGACGGGACGATAGCGATCATAGTGGACCTCGTAGGTCGAGATATCGCCGAGAGTACCTAGCTCTAACAAATGACGAATAGTGAGAAAATCATTGTCCCACCTACGATTCTGGTAGACGCTCAAAAGTACATGCTGCTTGAGAGCCAGTTCAATAAGCTCGTCTGCCTGTTGCGAGGAGACCGCAAACGGTTTCTCCACCACAACATGCTTGCCAGCTTCAAGGGCTTGCTTTGCCTGTGCGTAATGCATTTCGGTGGGAGTTGCAATTACCACTAGCGAAATATCTTTGTCTATAAGAAGATCATCGAGGGTGGGAACGACGGAGACGGTAGGAAGAGCCTTCTGTACTTTTGCTTGGTCGGATGACACAACCGTTTTAAGCATAAGTTCTGGTATATACTCAATCAATGGCGTATGAAACACCGAGCCTGACATACCATACCCAACCAGACCAACATGAATAGTCATTACCTGCTCCTTGTGTAGTACTCTCTTTCCTCGATTGTATCACGTCGATGTTATAGCATTCCCCCACTTAACAAAGTAACACTACTCTATTAGGTAGGGGAATGCTAAGCTAATTGATAAGGTACTTACGCAGCAGGTCCTTGCTCATAGAAGGCAATTTCCTCATGAGGATGACGAGTTCCTTCCGTGGGCACTTCATCTGCATAGCCAACAGGGAAGATACTATAGCTTCTCCATGTTGTAGGCACCTTGAGGAATTCGCGCAATTCCTCTTCTATTTGCATATTTATATGTTGATTGGAGGCTGCTAACCCAGCGGCAGTAATTGCATTCCATACGTTGGCTTGAGCAATTCCTAGAGCTTGAGCTGAGAAATTTTGCCAGACAGCAAGTCCTCCCGGAAATGGTGCCTTGTCCGCGACAACTGAGTCCTCGTAAAAGACAAGGGTGAAAGCACCAGAGCGATACCCTGGAAGGCGGCTCAGAGCGCGTTGCAATTGATCACCTTGTAGTTTTTGCTTCAAAGTATTTTCAATAAAATCCCAAAGCTCTGCATGACGTTCTTTCACTACAACGATACGAGTCGGCTGAGAATTGCCGGAAGAAGGCGACCAACGCCCAGCTTCAACAATGGTACGAATCGTTTCGTCTGAAACTGGCCCGTTTTTAAGCTTCCGTATAGAACGTCGTTTCTGAACATAGTTCAGATAGGACTGAAGTTCGGCGTAATCTGGTTGCAATGCTTCGTCGTTTGTCGTTATTTCTATCGTCATTTTTCTACCCACTATCTCTATTTTTTGGCGTCTGATAGGTATATTTCAAAAGCAATTTCACATAAAGATCGTATATATTAATCTGGTCTTTATGTGAAATTGCTTTTGAAGGTCATTTTCTTAAAGAACCTGTTCTATCATAACATATTCTATTACTTTTGTAAAGTAGCTTACTAATAATTAGCTTTATATTAGCGTCGTTTATCTAGTAGTGACATGTAGAGGGGCAACATGGTCAAAGTATTCGTGAAAGTATAGCAATAGATTTATAAGCACCTTGCGACCACGAGGCATCAGAGGTACAATGAAGCCGCAAGACAAATAAATGAGAACGTAGAGAGAATCTTCTAAGTACTTTTTTGTGTGAACCTTGCAAATATTTTTGCGTCATGAGAGGACGTTAAGAAAGACTTAGAAAATGACAAACACCAATCAGCAATCTCGCATCCTTGTCGTGAACCGCTCACTGGATGTCTTGAACCTTTTCCATGATATCCTTGATGAGCAGGGGTATGAAGTCGAGTTATCAAACTACACTTTTGAAAGTCTCACCTCCATTGAGAAGTTACGTCCTGCTCTAATCATTCTTGACTTTGCAAAAGATGGGAGTGAGGAAGAGTGGCAACTCCTGAAAATGCTTAAACTTTCTCAATCTGTAAGGACCATTCCCATTCTACTGTGTATAGCCCCACTGTTCCTCACGCAAAACCAAGAAGACCACTATCGACAAAAAAACATTTGGATACTTGTCAATCCTATTGACAAAGATGAATTAATAGCTGCTGTGCATCAGATACTTTCATCTCCTTCCCAATAGAAGATTAAGAGGCGGTTAAGGCGTTTTCTTGCGCGAGCAACATGACATTGCCTGCTCTCTCACGCTCCTGTAGATAACGCGAAAGCGCGTCATCTAGGGAGGGAAGAAGTTGCCCACGTTCACTTACAAACGCTTGACATAAATGGTCACGCACAACATCTTTGCTTGTTTGTGTTGTGTTGTTAGCAACAAACGTCGAACCTTCTTTACCTGCTCTCGTAGCAAGTAAATCCATCTCTTTTCTTGTGCCAATATTGCTAAGGTGCCAGTATCCACTCTCTTTATCAATTAAGAGATCAAGACAAGTAGGAATGAGATCAGGCACATAAGTGAGCGCAATAATCGACGAGTTATCCGTCGCTTCATTACGATAAAGCATATTTATGACGGTATCAAGGCTCTGCCAGGGATAGAATAACGCGCCAGTCCGAACCACGAGTGCGGATGGACAGTGCTGCAACACTTGCTCTTCCATTTCCACTTGCATATATCCACGTCGAGAGCGAGGAGCAACAGGTGTGCTTTCCACATAGGTAGTTAGCTGCGTCCCATCAAACACAAGTGCTGATGAGAATACTAACAGAGCAATCCCCTGCTGGGTGCAAAGGTCTGCGAGAACAACGTGTGAAGCTGTATCGGAACGCAACCACTGCTGTAAGTCATCATCGGCATCTTCGCTGTAGCTACAATATGTGGTCATAATTAGTGCCCACGGGTGCTGGCGAAGAAGCAGATCATGCAGAGCATGTATATCTAGTTTATTCAGCTCATGTTGTGTAACATAATGGTAAGGCAAGTGTCGAGCCTCACAGTGTTGTACAAAAGCATTTCCAAGTCCCCCGGTCTCACCAATGATCACCACAGGGCGTCCTTGTGAAGAATTTATCTCTTCACTTGAGAATGATGAGTGTGTATGTGATAGAGATGATTGATACAAGAAACGGTCAGGAAGGAGCCACCAACCGGGCTGAGCAAGGACAGGCTCGTCGAGTTGTTGGTCGTTTGCAAGCGTTCGCACCACTCTTGCAAGAGCGGTTGAGCGTGGATGCGTTCCCCGCACATCGAACACCCCTGGTTCATAAAAGTTGGAGACGCGAGTAACTAAGCTATTCCAGTCGTAGGCACCCAAAAGCGACCATGCAGTTACAGCACGAACTTGCATTCCTTCACTCCGAGCTGTTTGTGCCGCATTCCACGCTTCCACAAGCCAGCGCACCTGCTCCTCGCGTGTGGAGCCAAGGTGGGCTTCAGTAATAGCGATTGGGAGTTTATAGCGCTCCCATGCTTCGCACATACGTTCATAATGACCTACAGGTAGAGGAGCACCAGTATTTACGCGCACGACTTCCACATCAGCATATGCTAGTTGTCCATTATGTGTGTGATAGTCTCGCGGATAGCGGCTGGTATCATCGTCCAGAAAGCGTTCACTCGTTAAGTAGTAGTCGATGCCAAGCACATCGGGAGTACAGGGATGCTCAAGGAACCAAGCAAGTTCGGCCTCATCACACCCGGAGGAAAGCAGAAAATGCCACATTGGTTTCGTCTTATCCAGGCATCCACTGAGCAAATCAAAGGTCAACCAGCGACGCTCATTTTCCATCTCCGCTTGTGAGGCAAGCAAAGGTGTACTGAAGACCTTGCCAAGGTCTTCAGTTTGAATGAGCTTCGCCAGTGGATTGACCTTGCGGATTGCTTGCATCGAGAGTACGACTGCACGACACTGCGTAAGCAGTGCGCGAGCGAAAGTTGCATCATTCCGACCGTGTGGATACCAGTGTCCATAGAGTCCACTAAAGCGTGCTGTTGTAAGCGGCTCATTGACTGGTGTGTAGTATTCAACCCACGGATAGCGTTCCGCAACGGCCTCGGCAAACTGCGCCAGCCCTTCGGCAAACGATGGCTCAACAAGGCTAGTCGAACGTGGTCCGCTGCCGTGATGGGTCAATCCAACAATAGGAGTGATGCCAAGTGTACGTAGCATATTCAAACGCTCATCTGCCCAATGCCAGTTTGCTTGTGCCAAACCACGAGGCGCGATACGCTCCCATTGAATAGGGTAGCGAATAGTGCGAATACCTAGTTCGGCGAAGCGAAAAAGATCATCTGAGCGCAGACTATGACCATTGCGCTCTAGTTGATCAAAGTATGTGTCGCCGACGCGATTAATGGTACACTCTACGCCACCCCACATTTCAAGTGGCGGAAGAGGATGAGGAAAGTTCATTGTCTGTCTGCTCCAAGTCTTGACGAGATAGCTTGCGAAACACGCTCAGGGCCTGTGCCACAACTTGATCCATGTTGTAATACTTGTAGGTCGCTAGCCGGCCAACAAAATGTACCCCTGGCGTAGCTTCAGCAAGCACTTTATACTGCTTGTACACCTCTGTGTTTTCTGAACGCGGAATGGGATAGTAAGGGTCTCCCTCTGAACGAGGATGCTCATACACTAGACTCGTTCTGGGATGGACTTGCCCCGTGAGGTATTTGAACTCGGTTACACGTGTGTAGGCATAGTCATTGGGATAATTCACCACTGCAACCGGCTGATATGTGGAAGTATCCATCGTCTTAAACTCGAAGTCCAGCGAACGGTAAGGCAACTTCCCATAACAGGAGTGAAAGAACTCATCAATTGGCCCTGTATAAATCAGTTGGTCATAAGGGATAAAGCTCTCGATCTCGCTGTAGTCCGTGTTAAGCATGACCTTGATGTTAGGATGATTTAGCATCCGCTCGAACAGGCGCGTATAGCCGTGCAATGGCATCATCTGGTAAGCGTCCGTGAAATAGCGTGTATCACGGTTTGTTCTCGTTGGCACACGCGATGTCACAGAGGCATCAAGTTCCGAGGGATCAAGTCCCCACTGCTTGCGCGTATAGTTGCGGAAGAATTTTTCGTAGAGGTCACGGCCTACCTTGCTCACGACCACATCTTCCGAAGTACAAATGGTTTCACGGGGTTCGGCGACCGAGGCAAAAAATTCCTCTAACTGGAATGATGTGAGGTTAAGTCCATAGAGCATATTAATGGTATCCAGGTTGATGGGCATGGGTACGAGTTGTCCATCCACACTGGCAAGTACGCGATGCTGATATGGTCGCCATGCGGTAAACTGGGAAAGGTACTCAACGACAGCGAGCGAATTCGTATGAAAGATGTGCGGACCATACTGATGAATCAGCAGTCCATCATCATCATACCTGTCGTAGGCATTGCCCCCAATATGGTTGCGCTTGTCGATCACAAGCACCTTTTTGTCAAGTTGACTTGCCAGCCGTTCCGCCAGCACACTTCCTGCAAACCCAGCTCCCACGATAAGGTAATCAAACATGAACAGCTTTCTCCTCTTTTGGCTCGGAATGATTGTCTGCAACAACCGTCTCAATTAACTGACTCATGCTCTCCCAAGTAGCATCCCATGAGGTATGTGCGAGGAAGGCATCAACTTTGGGTAGGTACGAGGCCATGTCCTCGTCTAAAGCCTCTTGCACCGCCCTCACGAATGCTTCAGGGGTATCAGCAATATGTACCAGCCCTTGCTCCCCATAAGGCGAAACAACATCACGAATAGAGGTAGAAACGACAGGCTTGCCTGCGGCAAGGTATTCAAGCGTCTTGGTAGGGCTAATAAAGCGTGTCGAGTCATTATGAGCAAACGGTAGTAGCGCAACATCCCATCCTGTAAGATAGGTGGGCAACTCATCATAAGACTTCGATCCCAGGTAGTGGATGTTGGAGCACTGCGGTAAATCGCTTGCTTCTATTTTGACCACAGGACCAATCATAATCAAATGCCAATCTGGTCGAGCATCAGCAACAGTAGCAACCAAATCAACATCAAAACGTTCATCAATCACACCATAAAACCCGACACGTGGGTGTGGAATACTCTTTTGATCAGAAGGCTCCTGCTGGAGCAGCCGCGCTTGGTGAAAGTGTGCTGCATCAACACTGCTTGGAAAGGCAAACACATGTGGATGTCGAGAACGTTTAGCCTCATAAAGGCTTCGACCTCCTGTAAACACAAGGTCAGCACGTTTGAGTAAGGCAGTCTCACACTCTTGAAGTGCTGGAGGAGCATTCTTAAAGGCCGATAACTCGTCCATGCAGTCATAGATGGTTGCTACAGGCTGCAAGTGATCAGAAAAAGAAAGAGCCATCGGCGTATAGTACCAGAGGGCGTAGGTTTCAATTGCATAAGTCGCAAAAAGCTCATCCAAAAGCCTCTTTTGCAATGCATTGACCTCTTCACGGAACGCCTCATCAACAAACTGTGGTTGCAGTCGTTCAACGACCCGCTTAGTCAGCGACATGTGTATTGGCAGTAGAGGCGCAACGACAAAGAGATTCTTATCCCTTTGACTGACCTCAAGACTGACAGGCCCATCAATAAAGATAGGTTCTTCGACGAAAAACGTTCGTCGTTGCTTGGCGCAACGGCTCAATAGATGCTGAGGCCGTTGGTAGACGAAATCCCATCGCAAATGCGAGAGACACACAACGTCAAAGGAAAGCTCGTTCTTTCCTTCTTGCACGTGTGCATCAAAAGAGACAAATTCTAGCATAGTGATACGCCTTTCTTATGGTGATAGACAACGGCGTTACCACCTACATAGTAAAAGTAAAATGAAGTACATGGAAATCGAAGGAAATCGATAGCACACTTGCTACACGTATAGGAGAAGGAAATTGTAACAGAAGAAGATAGTGATATCACACGTTATACAATAGCAATATGGATTGTGTGATTAGGCAGGTGAAATATTTTACTGTTTGGTTGCTATTTTCATTCTATATCAAGACATCCAAAAGGATTTTGTGGGTGGCATGATAGGATTTTCCTATCATGCCACCCACACTGGCGACTTTGTTTACGAGACGAAGTGCAGAAGGTCCGCCATAGTGAAAGTTCCTTCCTGCTGTGCAGGCAACGAAGGCTTCCAGACATCATTCGCGTTGAGGTAGGAGTCGGGGTCACCCTCGACAAGTCCGATGAGTACCTCGGCAACGATGCGCCCACCAACCTCACCGAGCCGCTGCCCATCTTGCTGTACCTCAGCTTCTTTAAGAATGTAGTACCACAAGGGCGTTTCATCAGTCATGTGAAATTTCTCAAGACCAAGTTCTTCCTGCTTGAGTGGCTCAACACCCATCACTCTAGCAATAGCTTCTCCCGAAGGCAGATCCAGGGCACGTCCACGTTCAAGATCACGGTATGCTATCGAATGCTCCTCTGGAATACTTGTTTCACCAACGACTGAGGTCGGCAAATCAATGAGCGTGTGAGCAATAAGTGTGTCTATACGCTTACTCGCTTGTGGAGGTCGAGCAGCATCTGTATGAAAAAAGTATGACCAATCGAGCACACGGTCATGAGTTACGGGACAGGTTCCTTTCCAATCGGGAAAGATTTGGCCGCGCACACCACTGCTGTTCAGCGTATAAAAAGGCCGAATCTGGCTATGACCAAAACGATAGGCGGCGTCCGCGAACTCGACGGGGATATATGGACGGTCCTCGTAGGTATAAAATCGAGGTCCATGCTCCAGAATATCATTCACAAGTTCTTCACCCACACTCAGAGGAAGAAATTCATGCACCGCGATCCATTGATAATGCCATGTTACAAGACGCCGTGCTTCTATGAAGACATCGGCAGCAGGTACTCCCTGTGCTCTCAATAGACTCACAATCCGGTTGTGGAACTTGAGAAAGGCCAGGTGCAGTTGTGAGATGAGCAAATGGACATCGTTACGTGGATCACTCACTAATGCACGGCCTTGCTGGTTCCTTGGTACATCGTCTGCCCGTCCAATGTCGTTGACGCCGAGTAAGAACATATCGCCATCGTTGATATCATACAGGAATGGTTCGCCTGTTGGACCCGCTCCATAAAGTGCTTCCAGGTTCAGACTCGGTGTGCGAAAATTGCGTATCTCCTCCACACGAGCGTGATGCGTAAGAAGGCTGCGATCAGCCGTAATGTCGTGTGCGATAAACTGCCCAAAAATTGGAAAACCGGCAGGGATGCGTGGGTTATCGGATGTAGTTCCTTCATCGTCTACCTTCACGACATCATCCATCTGAGAGCCGGAGCGACTCAACGCAAGCAGAAGCGTTTCATCCTCGTCGGGCGTCACAAGTTCAGAAAACATTCTTCCATATTTCCCATCAACACCCTGTGACAGCGATGCTTTGAGATGAGGAGCAAGTACACAGCTATGGGTATTCATAGTCCTCCATATAGGGCATTAGTGGAACCCGCTTAAGCATACGCTACAAATGATGCTTTTCGCAACAGCAAAAGGACATCCTTCTATTGAAATGTTATAGGGAGTGACTGAATCACAAAGACGATACCTGTCTGCACGGTAATGGGAACGTCTCGAACGCGTTGAATGTCTTTGAGTTGCTCAAGCATCATGGGCAAGACAATCTTTGCTTCCAAACGTGCAAGAGGCGCACCAACACAGAAGTGAATGCCGTGTCCAAAGGCAAGATGGCGATTTGGCTCACGCTCGATGTTAAACATGTCAGAATTCGGAAACTGGCTGGCATCGCGGTTTGCCGAAGCATTCCAGGTAAGAACCATATGATTTGCCGGAATCGTTTGTCCTGCCAGTTCAACATCCGTCTTAGCTTGGCGGAAGAGAAACCATACTGGTGGCAAGTAACGTAGAACCTCTTCAATCGCTTTTGGCATAAGAGCAGGTTCACGGACGAGTCTTTGCATAGCTTCGGGATGGTCGGTGAAGCAGACAAGGGCGTTGGCAATTAGATTTTTTGTCGTCTCCTGACCAGCAGCGAGCAGCAGAATACAAAAACTCACCAATTCCTGCTCGTTTAGACGTTCACCATCCACCTCGGCAACACTCAATGCGCTGATTAAATCTTCCCGTGGGCTACGGCGTCGCTCCTCCAACAAGCGCGAGAAGTAGTCGGACATCTCGACCTGCATCGTTTGCCCATCCTGCTGTGCGGCAGGTGTTGGCCCATTTTCCATACGCGCCCAGCGTTGGAAGATGTTCCAATCTTCGTCGGGTACGCCAAGCATTTCGGCAATGACTTTCGCGGGGAGAGGAAATGCCATATCTGACACGACATCCATCTGGCCCTTCTCACGAACCGTGTTTAACAACTCCTGTGTCACCTGTGTGATGCGGTCTGAGAGACGCGCCACCGAACGTGGAGTAAAGGCTTGATTGACGAGGTTGCGTAATTTGCGATGGTCAGGCGGGTCCTTAGCAACTAGAGTATCCGCGAGAAATCCACCACCGACCCCAAACGCCTGTGAAGAGAAACGTGTATGGTCGGTGAGGACCGTCAAAACATCCTCGTAACGAAAGACCTGCCAGACAGGGAAGGGCATCTGCTCATCTTGGAACACAGGTGCATTGGCACGTCTCTCCTCAAACCAGTCATAGGTTTGTGGAATCTCTGAAAGTGGAACAGTACGGAATAACCCAATTGGTCCTTGCGGCCGGGAACTGGATGGTTGTTGCATAGAGCAAGACCTTTCTATTGACGCTGCTTTTCGCAGGAGATACGTCGTATGCGGTTTACAAGTTAAAAGACGTTTGTCATATTATAAACATCTATATGTTTCCCTAGCTACTCTTTTTGGGAAGATATACTCTTTCTTGGGGTCACTATATCATTTTGGGATACTCATACGCTACATTTTTGCGTCCATGCTCAACTCGACATGTTTAAGCCATCTTCCTATCAATGTTCCATGAATAGAGGGCTTAAACATCTATTTTCCCCTTCGTAAAACTGCTCGAAAGATATTTATGAATATTGTGTAACCTTTGTGTTTCTCCCTTCGTGCTATCGACATAAGTGTACTTTTTGCGCCTTGATACATAAGTAATTGCTTTGACTCTTTTACTCAATTATCTATAAAAAGAAAGAGAGAACTCATGGCTGTTTTTGCTTCTTTATTTGGCAAACTCGCCGAACGCCTTTCTCCAGGCAGTATTGGCGAGACGCTGCGTACACACGTTGGCGCGGTCCCCAACCCTCTTAGCGAGCGTAGCAAGCATTTGCAACCACGCATTCATGACGCGAAAATGTTCAAGAGTGTCTGCCCTTATTGCGCGGTTGGTTGTGGGCAACGAGTCTATGTCAAAGATGGCAAGGTCATCGACATCGAGGGTGACTATGACAGCCCTATTAGTGGTGGGTGCCTCTGCCCTAAAGGAAGTGCCAGCTACCAACTAGATATTAACAGTCGTCGCTTAACTACCGTCAAGTACCGCGCTCCCTACGCGACCGATTGGGAGGACAAACCACTCGATTGGGCAATGGACCGTATCGCACAACGCATTTATGAGACGAGAGAGGCGACATTCCGCGAAACAAACGACGAAGGGAAGCCTATCAATAACACAGTAGCAATTGGTTCGCTGGGTGGCGCGACGCTCGATAACGAAGAGAACTACCTAATCACCAAGTTCTTTCACTCGTTAGGACTGGTGGCGATTGAGAACCAGGCCCGTATTTGACACAGTGCTTCTGTGCCGGGTCTCGGTGCAAGCTTTGGGCGCGGTGCCGCCACCAACTTTTTACAAGATTTAGAAAATAGCGACTGTATTTTAATACAGGGCAGTAACTTTGCGGAATGCCATCCAGTCGGCTTTCGTTGGGTGATGAAAGCGAAGGAGCGCGGCGCAACCATCATTCATGTCGATCCGCATTTTTCTCGTACCTCGCAGATGGCCGATATCTACTCACCTATTCGTGTTGGAACAGATATTGCATTCCTGGGAGGGCTTATCAACTATGTGCTCCAGAATGACCTCTACTTCAAAGAATATGTGCAAGCATTTACGAATGCGTCATTTATCATCAATGATGACTTTCGAGATGCTGATGACTTAGAAGGTGTCTTCTCTGGCTTAAAATCTGACAGCAGTGCATATACAACCGATACGTGGCAATATAAGATGACCGAGAAGGGAGACTCACGCGAGTCAACCAGACACGCATCGAATAAAGCCTCTGCGCCATCAAAGGGCGATAACAATCATCATGACGAGCAACAGATCATGCCTGATGGTCAAGAAGGGCAAGGTCTTCTTCCTCATGCCCATCCAAGCCAGATCGAGCGAGACGAGACACTGCAAGACCCACAGTGTGTGATGCAGATTCTCAAACGTCATTATGCACGGTACACGCCAGAAATGGTGGAGCAGATTTGTGGTGTGTCACAAGATACCTTCCTTAAAATTGCAGATGCACTCGTCAAGAATTCTGGCCGTGAACGCACAACTAACATTTCCTATGCTGTTGGCTGGACGCAACATACTGTCGGCGTCCAGATCATCCGTACATCGGGCATTTTGCAGTTGTTGCTGGGCAATATGGGACGTCCTGGCGGTGGCATTATGGCATTACGTGGGCACGCAAACATTCAAGGCTCCACTGATATCCCAACACTCTACAACTTATTACCAGGATATCTTGTCGTGCCGAGTGCGCTCCGTGGCGAATTCGACTTCCAGACATATATGGATCATAACGACCAGGATGCTGGGTGGTGGACCAACTATCCTAAGTACTTCATCAGCTTGATGAAGGCTTGGTATGGTGATGCCGCAACAAAGGAGAATAACTGGGCCTATGACTACCTGCCCAAAATCATTGAAGACCACTCCGATCTGCCAATGTTCATTTCAATGAAAGATGGCAAGATGAAGGGCTTCTTCCTTCTTGGACAAAATCCGGCAGCAGGTAGCGTTAATGCTGGTTTCCATCGTGCGGCAATGGAGAAATTAGAGTGGCTGGTAGTGCGCGACCTCTATGAAATAGAGTCCGCATCGTACTGGAAACGCCCTGGCGTTGATCCAACGACCATTCCTACAGAAGTCTTCTTTATGCCAGCAGCTTCGCATGTTGAGAAAGAAGGCAGCTTTACCAATACACAACGCCTTGTTCAGTGGCGCGATATGGCGGTAGAGCCACCCAATGACGCGCGTTCTGAAAACTGGTTCGTAACTGAACTTTGTATGCGTATGAAAGAAATATATAAAGATAGTACGAAGAACCGTGACAAGCCTATTCAAAATGTCACGTGGAACTATCGGCGAGAAGGGAAATTCCAAGAACCAATTGTTGACGATATTGTTAAGGAGATTAATGGGTACACCGTCGCTGATGGCAAGGTAGTCAAAGACTATACGAAACTCAAAGATGATGGAAGTACCGCTTGTGGCTGCTGGATTTTTAGCGGCATCATGCCTGAGGAAGGCAATAATCTAGCACGAAGCCGTTATAGCGATGACTATGTTAGCCCTAAGTGGGGGTTCACATGGCCCGTAAATCGTCACATGCTTTATAATCGTGCCTCGGCAGACGCTGAAGGGAAGCCGTGGTCTGAACGAAAGAAATATGTTTGGTGGGATGCTGAGCATGAGAATGACGATGAAACAAAGGGGCGTTGGGTTGGCTATGATGAACCTGACTTTCCTGCAACCAAAGCACCAACAACGAAGGCCGACCCACACGGTCGAGGCATAGATGCTCATTCTGGCTCTGATCCATTCCTTATGAATAGTGAAGGTCGGGGGAGACTCTTTGCACCAAGTGGTCTTACTGATGGTCCTCTGCCTACACATTACGAACCGGTAGAGTCACCCGTGGACAACCTGCTTTATCCCAAGTATCCAAGCAATCCGGTGGTGAAACATTGGCACAGACCGGATAATCCTGAACACGGCGTGGGTAATCCAGATTTTCCCTATGCCATCACCACCTACCGACTGACAGAACATCATGTTGGTGGTGCGATGTCGCGCTGGGTCCCGTGGCTCTCCGAGCTACAACCAGAACTCTTCGCGGAGATCAGCGAGGAACTGGCTGCGATAAAGGGAGTGAAGAATGGTGAGTGGATTACCATATGGACAAAACGTGGTGAGATTGAGGCAAAAGCTCTGGTCACAGCACGTATTCAACCGCTCAAGCTGAAAGGGCGCACCGTTCACCAGATTGGACTACCCTTCCACTGGGGCTACAGTGGTGTGGTAAAAGGGGATGTTGCGAACGATCTGTTGCTCCTCGTCGCTGACCGTAACGTGAGTATGCATGATGCGAAATCATTTACATGCAACATGCGTGCTGGCCGCCGCTCACATCAAGGGCAGGATGGCAGCAATATAGGGCGTGAAATACCGGTAAAGTCGTATTATACCGGACCCGAACAGGGAGAGAAATAAACGGCGTGCGATGCGATGCTGCCCTCTTGTGGTAGCATCGTATCTCTATCAGGGAAAAGGATACAATGATGGATAAGATGGGATTTTTCACTGATACCACGCTCTGCATTGGATGTAAAGCGTGTGAGGTAGCATGTAAACAGTGGAACCAGTTACCGGCCGACGGCTTTAAATTATCAGGTCATAGTTATGACAATACGGTTGCACTCTCTTCCACCACATGGCGGCATGTGGCCTTTGTCGAGCATAAACGTCCACAAGAGGAAACAGGCAAAGCAGTCAACTGGCTCATGATGAGCGATGTATGCAAACACTGTACTCACCCAGGCTGTATGCAGGCATGTCCAACGGGTGCCATTATCCGTAACGAGTTTGGCGATGTGTACGTGCAGCCCGACATCTGTAATGGCTGTGGCTATTGTGTGCCTTCTTGTCCCTTCGGAGTCATAGGGCGCAACCATGATACTGGAACGGCCTCTAAGTGTACTTTATGCTACGACCGCCAAAAAGATGGAATCGAACCTGCGTGTGCCAAAGCATGTCCAACAGACTCAATCACATTTGGTCCCATTAGTGAGTTGAAAGAGAAGGCGAAAAAGCGAGTAGAGACGCTGCATCAGCGTGGTGAAAAGGCTGCTCATCTCTATGGAGTTGATGAAGATACCTCCGTTGGAGACCTCAACGCTTTTTTCTTGCTCATGGATCGTCCTTCCGTCTATAACTTACCGGAAAAGCCCCATCTTCCACAAGAGAATGTTTTGCCGGGCTTTGTTGCCAGCGCGGTAGCCGCAACATTTTTGACACTTGCGACAGCGTTCTCGCTGTGGAGAAGCAAATAATCGAAGACGTATATGAAATGATTGGAAAAATGCTATGAACAATCACAATGGGTCTAATAGAAGGGTTGGAACACTTCCCGTTATTCAGCCTGACCAAGGGGCAACTAAAGCGGGGCGAAGCGAAGAATGGACAGGGAAGCAAAGCACATACTATAACATGCCGCTTGTCAAGAAGGCACATTGGGGATGGGAAATCATCGTCTATTTCTTTCTTGGCGGTATAGCGGGTGGCTCATATCTCGTCTCAACGCTAGAAGACCTTTTAAATTCGGATAAAGACAAAAACCTCATTCGCTCAGGCCGCTATCTTTCATTTCTATGTATTCTCATAAGCCCCGTCCTGCTCATTATGGACTTAGGACGACCAGAGCGTTTTCACCACATGCTACGAATTTTCAAGTTACGTTCCGCAATGTCGCTTGGTACATGGGGGCTAAGCTTCTTCGGGATGTTTTGTGGCTTGACAGCAGCACATCAGATGGCAAAAGATGGGTTATTGCAATGGTTTCCTTTCGCGGCGCGAGTGTTTAAGGCACTTCCTATAAAAGTGATTGAGGGACTGGGAGCGTTCTTTGGCCTTTTTGTAGCGTCGTATACAGGTGTCTTGCTCTCTTCTACAGCAGTCCCGATATGGGGACGAGCAAAGCACATTCTAGGACCGCTCTTCCTCACATCAGGTGTTTCTACTGGTCTTTCTGCACTCTCGTTCATTCTTTCCCTTGGTCGGTCTAAGCATGATACGCTTGAGCGACTAGATCAGGCCGAAATGATTGCGATGACGACGGAATTAGGGCTGCTTGCTTCACTCGTTCCTATACTAGGTCCTCTCGGTAAACCTCTGATTAAAGGCAAAATAGGCTTGACCTTTACCGTTGGTACGATAGGTGTAGGTTTAACACTGCCTCTACTCTTGAAGCTAGGATGGAAGTTGAGTGGAAAGGGAACCTCTCGCTCCCTGGCAATAAGCACCTCAAGCCTTGCCCTTTTGGGTGGTGTTATCTTGCGTACCGTCTGGGTTCTTGTTGGTCGTACCTCTGCTGATACTCCCCAGGATACTCATCTTTACAATAAGTTAGAGTGGGAAGAAGGGAAAAATTCCTAGAAAACTGCTCTTCTAAAAAATGTGTTTCCTTGCCCATGCTGAAGCATGGGCAAGATTTCTGGTATGGAGTCCAGTAACTATCCTCCTAGCGTTGCCACCAGTAGTGCTTTAATGGTGTGTAGCCAATTCTCCGCTTGATCAAAAACGATAGAGGCTTTGGACTCAAACACCTCGTCGGTTACTTCTAGTCCGTCTAATCCATACTGCTCGAACAAGTGTTTACCCAACACGGTTCCCTTATTGTGGAGAGAGGGCAGACAATGCATAAACTTTGTATTGGGATTGCCCGTTGCCGCCATTAGTTCGCTCGTCACCCGGTAGGGTAACATTACCTTGATACGCTCACCCCATAGATCAGGCGAGGTACCCATTGAAACCCACACATCCGTATAGAGGAAGTCACATCCTCGCACCGCCGCCATTACATCATCAGTCACCATCATTTTCGCTCCGGTTTCGTTGGCAACTGTCTGCAGTTGATTCATCCGCGTTTCGCTCGGCCAGAAAGACGTAGGGCCTGCCATGCGAACGTCCATACCCATCTTGACTGCTCCGATGAGCAGAGAGTCCCCCACGTTGTAACCCACATCGCCGAGGAAACAGAACGAGACCTTCTCCAAAGGCTTATGTGCATGTTCCTCCATGGTGAGTAAGTCTGCCAGTGTCTGAGTTGGGTGTGCTTCATTGGTGAGACCATTCCATACGGGTACACCTGCGTAGCGAGCAAGTGCTTCAACATCCGTATGGGCAAAGCCACGAAACTCGATGCCATCATAAATGCGACCGAGGACGCGCGCAGTATCCTTGATGGTTTCAGAGGTGCCGAGATGAGTGCCACTGGGACCTAGATAGGTTACGTGAGCACCTTGATCGTAGGCTGCTACCTCAAAGCTAATACGTGTGCGCGTTGAGTCCTTCTCAAAAATGAGAGCAAAATTCTTGCCATGAAGACGCGGAACTTCCGTTCCCGCGTATTTTGCCGACTTGAGTTCTGCGGAGAGATGCAGCAGGAAGGTGATTTCTTCTGGAGTGAAATCGTCCAGATTCAAGAAGGAGCGATTTTTTAGGTTGAAGGCCATGATTCTTCTCCTCAAGGGTCTCTGCTCAACCTGTTGTGAGCGTTATTTCTTTACGGCCGAAGCCCACGGTAGTGAGCACGACACACATTGACTATCACCACATCCTCGTCCAATTCCGCTCCAGGAATGGTAATCACCTTGACACCCTCGTCGTAGTCTTGTATTGGTGTAGTCGTCATGTTCGTAGGCTATCACAACATTAAGGGACAAGGCTAGTGCATTAATGCCTTCTTCCCCTACTAGTTGAGCAATGAAGAGAAGATACATAGTAGTTGAGACAGTGGAGATACTTTAACATCCATATGACGATAAGCAGAAATGGGACGAACTACTTGCGACTTATTGAGCATACATTTGCGAGAATCACAACTGGTAGTCCAAAATCCACATGAGTTGCTGTAGTGGTACGCGAGAAGGTATCTTTTTGATCGCGGTATTCCGCAATGCTGATATGAGAGGAATATCCAGTTGTACCGCCTGTCCAATGAGTCCTGCGAGTCGCGTAATCGTATTTGCACGGGCAACACGTCGCTTTTCATACAGATGCAAGCCTGTAATCACGTCCATTTCAGACTTTAAACAATCAGCTAATGCAACAGCATCCTCAATCGCAATACATGCCCCTTGCCCTAAATTAGGAGTCATCGCATGAGCCGCATCACCAAGAAGCGTCACACGACCACGGCTCCAGTGTGCCAACCTTGGGCCTTCATACACATCGTTACGTAGGAGAGAAGTTTCTTCTGTTGCCTCGATAATCTCTGGAATAGGGGCATGCCAATTCCCGAACAGGTCAAGAACCTCGCGCTTTCTCCCAGCAGGTTTCTCGCGCTCCCCCTCAGTGGCATCTCGTTGAGCAAACCAGTAGGCACGCTCATTGCTCATAGGGGTAATGCCGAATTGAGAGTCCTTGCCCCAAGCCCACGTCTCGATATCTTTTCTTGAGGTGTGAGCGACACCACGCCAACAAGTATACCCCGCATAGCGTGGTTTCGTTGCCCCAAACAATTGAGAACGGATGGTAGAGTGTAGACCATCCGCACCAACTAATAGGTCTCCTCGTGCCACTTTTCCATCGGCAAAGTATGCCGACACTCCCATTTCATCCTGTGTACAGCCTAAACATGTCATTCCCAAGGAGACGTGTTCAATACCTAGAGCGTTGAGGAGTGATGAAAGGAGTTCAGCACGGTGAACGACCATATTCGTCGTTCCTCGTCCTCCAAACAGTTCTTCCATGCTCACATCAACCAGCAAGTTGCCACGCCAGTCCGTAATACTTCCTCTTGTGACCGACTGCCCAAGAGACTCAACGACTTCCGTCAAGCCTAATTTGTGGAAGGCTCGTAACGCGTTAGCCCAAAGTGGTAGCCCTGATCCTACTTCACGTAGCTCTTCGGCACGTTCAAAAACGGTTACGTCAATGCCAACCTGTTGCAGTGCAAGAGCAGTTGTAATACCTCCGATTCCCCCACCAATGACGATGGCACGTCTCTTTGTGTGAAACTGCATGTGGAAACACCCCTCTTTATGTATGCCTAGCTCTTAATCAATCTTCTCTCATGATTCGTGATAATAACTCTATCGACAATTTTCCAGTTATTTCTTTGTCACGAGATAGATATCATAGAATTGACTCTTTGGCACCACAATTTGGGTAAGCGAGATGGTGTTCATCTTGTTTGAGGATGGCGTTCACTCCCAGGGCAAGTGCTGCCCAAGGCCGTGTGTCAGGTCTGCGACATCTTCTGACTTGTATACATGGCGTGGAGGCGACTCAAACGTTGCATAGGGGCGTACACGCAGTTGAACCCGACGCTCGTCAAGTGCCATTTGTCTTGTCTGCTCGCGTACAGACTCTGGCATGACCTTTCCAGCCATCAGACTCAGAATCCGCGTCAACAGAGTCGCGACCTTTTCAAGATCGGTATCGACCGTCGCTTCAATCGTCGCATCACCATAGACCTGGAGATAGGTGAGCGGCCACTGCTCGTCGAGGACACACAGGGAAACTTTTGGATTGCGTCGTACCGCTTTGGCCTTGCCACGACCTTCCATCGTGGAGATGAGCAAGTCATTACCATCCATCACATAATAGACAACTGACATTCCAGGGCCGTCGTTCTTACGGTTGAATCCAAAAATAGCTGTCCGATGAGAACGAACAAATGCGATGCGTTGCTCTTGGTCCATAGATATATCCTTTCCCTAGACAAAGTAACCCATAATATTGTATATTATGCATAATATACAATATTCTTGTCAAGAGGGAGAGAACAAAGCGAATGAACTCGACGTCGGTAGGAAAGGGTAATACAAACACCCCACTCACAAAGCAAACGATAGCAGAACAAGTCGCTGATGCTCTGCGACACGAAATTGTCACGGGACAACTCGCGGCGGGTACTAAGTTGCGTCAAGTCGAGATCGCTCAACGCTTTGGGGTAAGCACCACGCCCGTTCGAGAAGCGTTTGGACTCCTTCAAGGTGATGGTTTAGTGCAGATCGACACCCATCGGGGAGTCACGGTTTTCCTGCCGACCATCCAGGACCTTGTCGAGCACTACGAAATTCGCATGGCACTAGAGATGCTAGCCGTCGAGAAAGCTGCCGAGCACTTCCAGGTCCAGGATGCTCCACCACTGGTTGCTCTCCTCGACGAGATGCATGCAACCATGAATACCGCCCTTTATGTTGAGATGAATCAACAGTTCCACTTAAAATTATATCACCTTGCAGGACGTTCACGCCTGATCCTAATGATTGAGGAATTGCGGAACGCCTCAAACGCTTACCTTCATCTTTATGCGGCCGCCGACATTCCCAGAGATGCCCAGCGTCTCGACAGAGAACATCGAGAGATTCTTGCCGCTTGCCAAGCGAACGACGCTGTTCGTGCCAGTCATGCGGTGCGCCATCACTTGCAACAGACCGTTGCTCATGTAATGAACGTACTCGAACAGCAAGGCAAAGTATAAAGCTGACCATTACAGGTAGGGGTGGTGATGCTATCCGCTACGCTCCTTTATAAGCACAGCACGTAGTTTCGGTAGGGAGCGATAATAGCGGCTCCTTACGGTGTACTCTGACAGTTCGAGCAAGTGTGCAATTTCAGAGAAGCTCATATGTCCGACGGTATGCAACATCACAATCGAACGAGTCGTCGGGAGAAGCGTGAACAGTGCCTGCTGAAGGGGACCATTTCTGTCTTGTCGTTCCACAATCTCTTCTGGCAATGGGTGTGGATCGATGATGCTCTCGATCAGTGAGAGTTTCTCCTCGGTCTCTTCCTGCTCCAGCATGGAGAAGTGAATTGTGCGCTTCTCTCCTCGTCGCTTGCGGAGTTCATCCAAGCTGCGGTTGCGTGCGACGGTATAGAGCCACGATCTGATCGGGATATTCGTTGCCAAGTTGGGTAACATCACAAATAATTGAAGAAAGACGAACTGCACAACATCAGAGGCTTGTTCTTTCTCTTTCAGATAGCGACCGATATAGCGCAACAAAGCAGTATGATACCGATCTACTAAGGACTCAAAGGCACGCTCGTCACCTGTGAGAGCCTGGCAAATCAAAATACTATCAGGATAGCTACCTGGCATCTGCGAGGCGATAGCTTCATCCCTCTGGGAGAGAGACGTCATATGAAGCACCTCTGTTTCGATGAGATATTAAGCGGGTACACAGCCTTATATAAGGCATTTTGATTGTTGTGAGGCCGGTTACTACTCCAGTTCATATCGTAACAACATCCTCCTACACACAGTATTCTATCTACACCGTGAGTATTCCGTTGAGAAGTGAGCATATTCCTCAGAATTTTATGCGCTCTGAATAATCGTACTGGCAAAGCGTGAGAGGATGCGTGAAAAGGACCGTGAGTCGCTTGTGCTAGGGATATAGCTGATGGAACATATCCACATAATGTGAGGACAGCAAACATTCCGTCGCTTAATACTTTTCCGAAATGACGATACACCACAACACTATCTACAACAATTCACTCTTCTCGACTATCACCAGTTTTACCCTATCAAACAGTTCGCGCTCTAAAACGTGTTTTCACGCACGTCCTCACGCATCCTCTCACGCACGGTAGGTATGCTAGAACTAGAGAGAAGCGTGAGATGGCGGATATCTCTATCACGATAGCAAGTAGGAGTGCATATGGAGGATAGGTATACATGAGATAGGTACTTCAAGAGAGTGTAAAAAATGTAACGCGTATTTGGTGAGCAAAATGGTCAATATGCAAATGTCATATGCAACCGAATACAGAAGAAATATTTTCCTATGGAAGGAAAACGTCTATGTTTGGTCAACGAAATACAACGTTCAGCGCAAGCTTAGTTATTGCTGCAATTGCAGGCGTCTGGACACTTGTGCATGTTATTCTAGGGTTTGCTGGCAACCAGGCAAATGATTATTGGGCGGTTGCTTTACTCATCCTGTTTGTACTCGCGCTGATTTTAGCCTTCGTTCAGTATGCACAGGAGCAACCAGCACTTCAGAACGTTTCTAGCAACGAGCAGTTCCCTGAACCCGCGCTCTCCAGGTTTTTTACCGGGTCAACCGGGTCTTCGTCCTTATGGTTTGTGGTACGTATGTATGTTGGAGCGCAATGGCTTCTGGCTGGCTGGGAAAAGGTGCTTTCTCCCGCCTGGGGAACATCTGGCAAAGGACTGTCGGGGTTCGTCAGTGGTGCGCTGGCGAAAAGCTCTGGGGCGAATCCAGCGGTACAGGGTTGGTATGCCTCGTTCTTACACACCTTTGTCCTTCCTAATGCAGGTTTCTTTTCCTTCATTGTCACATGGGGAGAAGTTGCTGTAGGTCTAGGAATTCTCGTTGGGCTTCTGACCGGTATCGCTGCAGGCTTTGGTGTGCTGATGAACCTGAACTACTTGTTGGCTGGTACGGTCAGTATCAATCCAATCTTGGGAATGGTCGGATTATTCCTAATTTTCTCGTGGCGAGTATGTGGATGGATTGGTCTTGACCGTTGGGTACTCCCTGCCTTGGGAATGCCTTGGAAATCAGGAACCTTGTTTCATACGCAGGAAAAGATTGTCCATCCCCAGAAAGAGGTTCTTCACGTGCCAAGTGCGTAATGCTCACCTCATTCTTTGTCCAGGATAAGGAAAGCTGCATGGACGACTTTCAAAGAGTCTTTTGTGCAGCTTTTTCTGTTCGACGGTGTAACAGTTTTACGCTTGCCTTGTTAGGAACTTTGGGTGTACCTACTCATTAAAAAACACACTTTTCAGCTTAATACTTGCAGGTGTAAGGATATTCCTTAATTATATGCTGAAAGACCAGCCCTACGCGTTCCTTGTTCCAAGACGTGCTGCACTCTTGGTGCTTCCAGAAAACTCGACCTTAGCTCCACATCTTCGATGCTCTCAGCAAGTTTTTGAAGCACACTCATCGCTTGGGCAAATGCTTGGCCTGCTAGCATCTGTTCGCCTCCCGATTGATACAAGTCTCCGAGGTTCGCTTGAACATGCCACAGTTCCCCAGGCAAATCAATCTCTTCGGTAAGCACATGAGCCTCCTCCAAAAGGGAAATAGCCCGCTCTCGATGATGTTCCCAACGCGCGAACACTGCTGATGCTAGCAAGTACTCAAGCTGATCGCGCCGACCGTCTCCTATATGCATCTCAAGGTAATTGAGATGCTCTTGTGCCAGCGCGATATTGCCATCATGCAGCAATGCCTCCATGACATACCAATGAGGAATTTCTGCGTACCAGTGTTCAGGGTCACTCGTTGGCATTACTGCTTGTCGTGCGTATTGATGAGCATCAAGCCATTGCTCAACAAGGACATAATCCGCGCAAAGGACTGATGTGACAACCGATGTATAGGAGGGTGACATTGATTTATTGAGCTTCAGTGCCTCCAGGTCGATATCGCGAGCAGCGTAACCTGCCTGTATTGCTCGATACACGCCTCCCAATGAAATGAGGGAGCGAAGAAGCAGCATGTTTGCTCGCGATGAGTGCGTAGTGAGCATCCGAGCACGTGCTACCGCCTGCCGAGCATTCTCCAAAGCTTCTGTATACGCTCCACTGTCGAGTAGCCCTGCAGTCAGTTCGTAGATGGCGTTGACCTGTCCCCAAGCATTCTCAATGTCTTGACTGATGATGAGCGCGCGACGCGCTTGCGTGATTCCTTTGAGTGGATGCCCAAGGTGTATGTGCGCGTTCGAGAGTAAACAAAGGTCATCAGCTTCCATCGCCCGATCCCTCATTGTGATGGAGAGCGTGTGCGCTTCTACAATGAGGTGCTCATTTTCCTTCCACGCACCTACATGCATCTTGGCATAGATGAGCGCAGTCAGGCTTTGGGCGAGAAGGTCTGGTTGTCCGAGGGTTCGAGCCATTGACAATGCGCGCTCTCCATACGGAATGGCCTCTGACAGTTCCTCCGTGTACATGTCGATCATCGCCTGGTACCAGTGAATCTTTTCCACCCCCATTGGGTCGTCATCTCGCTTTACCACGCGTAGCACCTGTTTAAGCATTGCTCCATACCGAGTGCGTACCTGCCCCCATGCCCGGATGAGTTCATAGGTCTGACCCAGAGCGACGAAAAGATGCTCTACATCAGAGGCAGCAATATTTGCCTGGATGCTCTGCCCAAGCGAGTGCTCTGTCAGCAACTGCCACGCCTGTTCGTAGTGTTCGATAGCATCATGCAACGCAAAGACGGCACTTGCCTCGTCACCTGCTATTACACTCCAACGAAATGCGGCTTCCGTCTCCCCTGCTACGAGAGCATAGTACGCTAATCTCGCTCGCGGAAGAGACGTGTCTTGCAAGGCATGAAGTGCTCTCCGGTGAAAGATGCGACTTCGCGTTTCACCAGCCTCGACCGAGACCACTTCGCGGATCATATCATGAGCGAAGGTATAAACAGGAGGACCCGTTCAATTCCTCCGTAACTTCGACTCACTCATCAGCCGACTCTGAAGCACCTTATCCAAGGCAGCTAGTCCTTCTTTCTCAGAGAGGTCCGCGACTACGCAGAGCCGCTCAAACGTGGCATCATGCTCCAACACGGCCCCAGCGACGAGGAAGGCAAAGGCAGCAGGGCTAAGTCGATCAAGTTGTACACTGATCAGTTCTCGCACGCTTGGCGGGAACAGACGGGCTTCACTCAGCTCTTTGAGCAGTGCTGCTGCAATGTCTCCTGTTCTTGCACTCGTTCCAGCCGAAGACAGGAGAACATGACTGCGTTCCAGCAGCAGTTTGAGCATTTCGATCAGATAGAAGGGTTGTCCACCTGTTTCGGTGAAGAGCCGCTGGCTCATCCGCTCCAAGGCATCAACTGATGGCTCACCAAGGCTGGAAGCTCCTTGTCTTGTCGTCTCCCCACCTCCATTTACACCCACGAGAACTTGGAGCAGGTATAACGTATCCTGAATTGTGAGAGGGCCGAGTGGTACGCGAGTGAGAGACACAATCCGTCCGAGATTCGCTCGCCACTCCGTCAATCGCGCGGTGACTTGGAGTGCTTCTGTGCGTACCGAGAGGAGCAGCATTATCGGCAAGACACGCTCAGAAAAGCGTCGTGCGAGGTAGTGCAACAAGTCCAGAGTTGCGGTATCGGCCCAGTGAAGATCATCGAGGAAGAGGACGAGTGGAGTATGGGTTGCCAGGGCTTCCAGAAGGCGTGCTACTGCCTCGAACAAGTGGTTACGTGCGATTGAGGCATCTGCGACGGAGTTAGGCAGGTCGGGGTAACGTTCGCGCAGTTCTGGTAACAGGCGAGCAAGCTCTGCCAACCACACGTCATGCAGCAAATCATCGGGGGCATTTTCCCGATCTATTCGTGGACGCAACGCCTCAATGAAAGGCTGATAAGACAATCGTTTACTACTTTCAAATGCTTGCCCGCGTAGCACATCAGCTCCCTGTACGACTGCCCAACTCAAGAATTCGACGGCCAGTCGCGTCTTACCAATACCAGCCTCTCCTTCCAGAAGCACAACCTGCATCTGCCCTGAGCGAGCAGTATAGTAGCGTTCAAGCAATGTTCCATACTCCCTCGCCCGTCCCACCAGAGGAGTTGTGAGTAGGGTCAAAGGTGAGGAATCCCCCCAGGAAGCCTTCTGCACCTGATGAAGCGGGACCGTGACCCGAATGCGCTCCGCTAGAGCCATAGTTTCAGGAGTCGGTTCAGCATGCACCTCAGAGGCTAAGATGACTCGCAAGGTTTCATACGCTTGTAGGGCTGCAATGCGATTGCCTGTGGCAAAGTGCAGGCGCATCAAGCGCTGCGATGCGTCTTCGTTCAGCAGAGAAAGGGAGAGCCAGCGTATGATGGTGGCAATCGCCTGTTCTGTCTCACCAGCCTCTTCATACCATTGTGAGAGTCGGTCAAAAACCAGTTGCATACGCAAATGCCAGTATTCGTGTTGAGAACGGGTCCAGTCGTCGAAGCCAGAGGCATTGTGCAGCGAGAAGCCGTCCAGAAATCCTCCGCGTGAAAGTCGTGTCGCCTCTTCGAGTTGTGCGCTTTGTCTCCGGCGTGTCTCTTCGGAAAGCGGAGAAGCCGAACGTGAGCGGTCACGCGCGAGCACCCAGGCGGCTTGTAAGGTGTCCAGGTCCAGGCTCACCCTAGAGGTCAAATCCAGACCAAGAGTGTCATGGTCGATGAGCAAGTGAGGAATGTGACCGGGAGCAAGCTTCATTGGGGATGCTCCTTCAGCCAACACGTCACGGAGTTCAACTACAGTCGTGCGAAGAGTCGAACGTGCATGGGCGGCATCGCTTTCAGGCCAGAACAACTCCGAGAGTGTTTTACGTGAATGTCTTCCCGGCTCCACAGCTAAATAGAGGAGCAAGGCGAGGGCTTTGCGCGAGGGAAACGCTAGCACCTGACTATTGAGGTACACCTTTGGTGGCCCCAGCAAGGCGAAATGGAGTGTTCCCTTCTCCGAGAATCCAAGCATAGTAAACGTCCTGTCTCTTGCGAGCATTCTGGCACAATAATACAACTCGGTACATCACTCACGATGACTCGTCTGTATTGTCTGTCATTCGCGTTGCAATGTCAACCTTACTACAAGCAAGCATGTTTTCACGCACGTCCTCACGCATCTTCTCACGCCCAGTAGGTATGCTAGAACTGGAGAGGAAACCGTGAAATGACGGATATCTCTAATAGACGAAACCGTCAGTAGTGTATTCAATGATGTACATACTGTCACTCAAGAGAAAGTATACGTCATGCACAAAACTCACAATAGCCTTCCCGAAGAGCAACGGACGAAATTGGTCGAGGTACTAAATCGTCGCTTGGCCGATAGTATTGATCTAATGCTTCAGACTAAGCAGGCATACTGGAACGTGAAAGGCCCACAGTTTCTGGTGCTTCATGAGTTATTCGGTCAAATTGCGCGTGGTGTCGAGGAGGATGTTGACTTGCTCGCCGAGCGTATTGTGCAGTTAGGAGGCAGTGCCGATGGAACAGCCTACAGTGTCACTCGTAGAACGTCGCTCGCCAGGTATCCACTCGAAGTTACTGATGAAAACGGTCATATCGAGGCCCTTGCAACAGTCCTCGCCTCCTTTGGCAAACATGTTCGATACGCCATTGGGCAGGCAACGGAATTGATAGATGCGGATAGTGCTGCTCTATTCACCGATATCTCGCGTGACATCGATAGCTGGCTCTGGCTTGTCGAAGCTCACCAGCAGCACGTCACACCATGAGTCTTCGCACTCGCTGAAGAGGCACCAACAATTTTTACGAGCACCAGTGAAATTGCAGGATACAAAGAAAGGCAGAAGAAATACATGAGTAGCATTGACATACCAATGGAACACCCCTTAGACGCATGGGAGTTGCCGTCTAACAAAGTGAGCACACCTCACTCGCTACAGAGGACAGAAGATTTAAAGCAAAGAAGTCATCATTGTGCAGTAACAACTACGAACCTGTGCGCCTCCCTTGCGCTCGCAGCAACATTATCCATTGATGCTGGTTCAAATGCTGATGCGGCTGCACTTACGTTACTGGTTGGCTCCGTTGTGACCGCAGAGATGGTGAAGGCATATACTGCTCTTACCAATAACGGTCTTCAGGAAGACATGTATGATGTTCAGTATGCAGAACCAATTACAACGCCCCTGCTACAGGATGCCCTTGTGTTCGAGACAGTTCTTAAGAACTTCACCACAGACTTGCTTCAGTTAAACACCGCCTTGCACCTTGTCCATCTTTCCTACAATCGTCTACAGGCCACAATGGAGGCATTTGAGAACAACCACAATGATGCAGAGGGTGCGCTCTTTCTGGATGCACAGTTGTTTTCGACGCTACAGCGGCAGGCACTTTGGCGGAACCTAAAACTTTGCACAATGCTTCATGAGAATCTTCTCCTACTCACACCCTGCATCAATCTGCTCTGGCACCAGTTCCGGCTTCGCGTTCCATCACAGGCACGCTTCAATAAGCATGATGTGAGTGAAACACTTACTGATATATGGCAGGCGCGTTCCCAGGATATTGCCACGTACCGCCTCAATGATTTTGGTATCACGGATTGTACTGCTATGCTTCAGATCATCGAACAGCAGGAAGTGCTTATGGATCCTACATTATTGATACAAGACGAGTGGCATAAGAGTATCTTTTTGCTCACACAATCCTTCCAGCATGCTCTTGATACGTTCTATTCTAAGTGATATTAGGCTATCTGCTGAACAAAAAATCCAACGGTTGAGAAGAGGAAAACCATGTTATACCCTATCACACCACTACAAGAAGTAAAGAGTTATAGACCTAGTATGTTTCGTTCATCTTACCAAAGGTATGAGCAGGACTTGAAGCGTCACATAGAACGCAATTGGCGACTGGTCTCGTGTACCGTCGTGGGACGGGATCTCTTCGCACGTCTCTGGCTCACAGCAACCTATGAGGAGAACACAAAAGAGCACAAAGAAAATCATTCTCTTGCTCAAGAACAAGAACGTCCGCCAGCCTAAATTCACACGAAGAAAAGTTCTCATCGCGTTAAAGGAACGAGTGCAATGAGAACTTTTCCTCTCCTGAAATTGCATCACCAATTTCATTATTTATCCTTCTAAAGTATAGTCAGAAGGAGATGTTGGGTCGAGACGAATGGTAATGAGTTGACCTACATGATGCCCCCGATAGAACTTCCAGCCCCGAAACGTCCATCTGCGCCCCGTTCGTGGGTCTGTCCAAGCAGCGGTCACAAAACAGGTCTGATGAGCCTGCTCTTTTGTTACCTGAGTAATAAGCGCGCTAATAGATGTTCCATATCGGCTGAGCCAACGGGAGGTAGAGACCTGCGACCATACAAAGTGCCCTATCGCCAGCAGCGTAATCGCAATCAGGAGCACATCGAGTTTGATGATAGAAATCACAACATGTTCCTCTTTCCTTGAGTATTGTACATGTACCGTAGTTCTAGCATACCTACTGGACGTGAGAAGATGCGTGAGGACATGCGTGAAAATATGCGTGTTTGCAACGAGTGCTACGCTGATGATGGACGATATATTACGAAGCGAAATGCTGCGTTCTCTACAAAGAGATCTCCGTTACGCTGCTAGCCATTATTTCTCTCCCTTTTCCCACCGAATGAAACATACAAGGTAGACAAGACATACATGACACAACTTATAATAGAAAGTTTCTTGACCACGGTGTTCCATCCTTTCTTTGATAAAAGCAACTCACGGTTGTTCTCACGCATTTTCTCACGCTCCGCCAGTACTATGAGGAGTAGAGTGGGGAAAATTATGAAATAGATTGTGAATCTACAAAAGGAGCGTTCCCATGTTTGAACGAATACTCGTCCCGCTGGATGGCTCATCTCGTGGAGAGCAGGCTGTGCAGGTGGCTGCACATCTCGCGCATGCCTCAGGCGGCTCCATTCATTTGCTGCAAGTGCTTAGTCTTGCTGTGAACTACGATGGAGGGCTAGCACCTGTTTCACTAATGACAGAGCAATCAGTCGAAATGGAGATGGTGCAGTCAACGGACTATCTCAACAGTATTGCCACATTACCTGCACTGGCGGGAATACACATCACTACCGAGGTTACATTTGGGCCTCCCGCTCAGTATGTTCAGGCGACCGCTACGTCACGAGAGGCTGACCTGATCGTGATGTGCAGTCATGGCAGAACAGGCTTCCTCCGTTGGGCACTTGGCAGTGTCGCACACACCTTGGCTCACGAAAGTAGAGTACCCATCCTTGTTCTGCGAGCGAGCAAACCAACTTCTTTACTGTCAAGAAAAGGTGCCACGCAACCGCTTTGTGCGCTCATTCCGTTAGATGGCTCCAAGCTTGCAGAGGCCGCGCTCGTTCCAGCCGCGCACCTAGTCGCCGCCCTAGCTTCCCCTACTCAGGGAGCCTTACTCTTAACCCAGGTCCTTCCATTCTCCTCGGCAACAGCAGAAGATGGAGTTGTCACGGAGAGCAGTGAAGAGGCCGAAACCTACTTGGCACAGCAAACGGAGAGCATGCAGACGACCATGAAGGATCTCAAACTCACATTTACATCTTCAGTTGAGCATGAGAATGATGTTTCCAGTGCCCTGCTTCATACGGCTGAGGGCATTGGTGGGTGTGACCTGATTGCCATTTCCACGCATGGTCGTGGTGGGATGGAACGCTGGGTCATGGGCAGCGTCACGGAGCGTCTCCTCACAAATACGACGTTGCCGATGTTGATCGTGCGTCCAAAAATGGTGAGAGGCGATGCGTAATAGCTGGATCACTCAGTCTCGACGAAATTGTCGGTATTGAATTCAACCTCGTCCCAAAGGAGACGAGGCTAACAGCAGAAATGAATAGACGTATTGAAGTGATTATACATTATAGCAAAGAAAGTTGTGATACATGAACCAATCTTCAATCGAAAATGGAGTGTCTTTTCAAGGGCTAACATTTCACTACACAGAGCACGGGACGCTGCTCATCGTCATGGGAGGGAATCATCCAAAGGAACTTAATCCGCGTCAGGCTGCTGACCTGCTGACGTATTTGACGACTGCTCAAGGTGATCTATTCAAGAACGCCAGTGAAGGGGATATGGCAACATGGCCGCAGATGCAACATGGTGAGCTTGGAAAAAGCGAGATAGCAAGAGATATCTTAGATGGCTATGAGCAAAAGAACGCATATGCGAAAGAGGATTGATTGAAATTGCGCGAGACATCCTTCTTTTCGCCTCCTCTGACAGTATTGTCTTTGACATGGAGGATTGAGGATGTCTATGACTCCGCTCTCCTCCGTGTATGTTCCGCGACCTTCGATGGCAACCATCCTCGATGCTCAAGTTCATTTATGAGCCTAATATAAGACTCCTGGAAGCGTCTCGTGTGGTCTGGTCGTGGATCGATCACCTCACGGGTATGCGACATTTCTTTTGTCACATCAGCTACACGACGCCCAACAGAGGCAGCAAGCACGGCCATACCCAGTGCAGCTTCGGCATTCTCTGGAATACGTACCGAACGTCCAAGTATATCAGCACGAAGTTGACACCAATAGTGACTGCGTACACCTCCACCGGTGAGACTCAGTTCACCATCAATTGGAGCACCAAGCATAGCAAGATAGTCAAAACTCAGTCTTTCGACGAAAGCCACTCCTTGTAGCAGAGCGGCATAGAGATCAATTTCGTCTGTTGGCTTACCAAGAAGGAAACGCTCCGCTTCGGGTACGCTAAAAGGGAAACGCTCACCAGAAGAGGCGAGAGGATAGGCGACAATGCTAGCAGGTTCTCGTGTCATCGCCTGTGTACCAAGTGCATCAAGGTCACGGTCAGGGAAGTACAGACCGAGTACACTTGCACCAGCACCAGAAGCACCACCTGGAAGCCAACCACCATCTGGTGAGCGGTGCGAATACATCACTCCTGCTGGGTCGCGGATAAGCTCCTGTGTTACTCCCTTAAATGCAAGAGTTGTTCCAAGTACAGAGTTCCAGCTTCCCACGCTAAGAGCACCTGCACCAATTTGAGCGGCACAACTATCTGTCATACCTGCGATCACTGCGGTTCCTTCAGGGATGCCTGTCTCCAGTGCCGCCTGTGTGCAGACTGTCCCAATCTGTGTTCCTGAGAGTACGACGCTAGGCAAGATTGATTCGGGAATTTCGAGTTGCGCGAACACTTCATGCGGCCATGCATTCTTGAGCAAATCATATCCCATCTTGAGCGACGAGCTTGTATCTGTTGGTACCTCGCGCCCAACGAGATGCCGATTGATAAAGTCCGTTTGATGCGCGACCTTGATGCCCTTTTGTATTCCTGTATGCGTAGGATTTATTATATGCTCATATTCATGCAGCATCCATAGTAACTTCGGCAATGCCCACGATGGTTGCATTTGATAGCCTAAAGTTGTCCACACCTCTGACCCCAGCTCGTTGGCACGTTGGGCCTCTTTGACAGCGCGATTGTCATCATGCATAAATCCTGGTGTGAGGGGTCGGCCCAAAGAATCAACAAGAAGTATCGTACCAGATGTGCTATCAACAGCAACGCCACTAATTGCTTTGGTAGGTAGGTCCGCAAGAGCAACGCGACAGGCTGCGGCGATTGCGCGCCACCAATCATCTGGATTCTGTTCGTGCCTGGGACCATTCCTTTGGCTCGTGAGTTGTTGAGAATTCGCGCCAAGTATTTCGCCAGAGCTTGATACTGCGATGGCACGCACGCTTTGCGTACCCACATCAAGCCCAAGCCAGATGTCCGTTGCTACAGTATTCACTGTTTTATCCCTTCAGTTCAGGCATCACGGCTATCTTGATCCCTTCTCCTTTGGCGGCTTTATCCAGTGCTTCGTGAACTGAGCGCAATGGGAAGCGGTCAGTCACCATTGCCTCTACCTTAATGCGTCCCGACTCGATGAGTTGAAGGGCAACCTGATAATCAGCACGACGCGAATTGGCACTGCCAGTTACCTCTAGCTCTTTATAGTGGATAAGGTTGGCTTCGATCTCTGCCCATCCCTTTGCCGCTAAGCCAGCAAAGACATTGATACGTCCTCCTTGCCGGGCCAGAGTAAGTGCATCATTTACTAAGGCAGGGACACCTATACAGATAATGATGGAATTTACCCCAAGCCCTCCTGTGGCGTCTGCCACTATAGTGGAAAGGTCTTCAGTGGTAGGATCAACCGTGATATGTGCTCCAAAGGTGGTAGCAACAGCGCGACGAGTAGCTGAAGGTTCACTTACAATGACGGTTCGTGCTCCCGCCAAGAGTGAGAGCTGAAGATGAAACAGACCAATAGGTCCCGATCCCATAATGAGTACCGTGGAGTTTAAACGTATCTGAGAGCGATGGTGGCCGTTGACACAACAAGCCAATGGCTCAGCGAGTGCTAAATACTCAGAGGGTATATCTTTTTGAGCGACAAAGAGATTCCCTGCGGCAACCGCATTGGCAGGGATTCGCACGTATTCGCTCAGTCCCCCTTTGACTTCATAGCCAACTATCTTTTGGTTGGGGCAAATATTTTCCATCCCATTCTGGCAATAAAAACAGTGATGGCATGCAATTACAGGAGCCATTGCTACTGGCACTCCCACCTCGTATCCTCTCACATTCCGCCCCACTTCCTGTACATGGCCCGCTACTTCATGGCCTAGAATGGCGGGCAGAGGAACCCCTTTCGTCTTTTCTCCTCGGAAGATACGGACATCAGTTCCACATATCGTATTGGCCCCTACCCTAACAAGCACTTCATCTGGTCCAATTTCAGGAGTTTCAACTTCCATCACCTCCATTTGACCGGGCTTTTGAAACACAGCGGCAAGCATCGTTTTCTCCTCGTAATGATCTATGACATACACTTGTCTAGCAAAAACATATGTCGGTTATATATCCCCTCCTGCTACATGGCGAGCCGTGTCATGCATCAACTCTCGCATCTGGTAGTAGGTGGCGATATACTTCTCGACATAAAATTGGTATTCCTGGTGCCGTTTCTGGTCTGGCTCAATGCGATGACTGGCATGAACCATATGACGAGCAGCTTCCTGTATGTTTGGGTATATTCCTGCTCCCACAGACGCTAGTATTGCAGAGCCAAGTACCGCAGCATCGGGTACTTTGGTATAGGTAATTGGAAGATTACTTACATCTGCATGTATCTGCATCCACAATTTGCTTTTGAGAGGTCCACCACTTGCAACGATTTCTTGCGGTTGAAAACCATACGTGTGGAGAGTCCGAAAGATGAGTTCGGTTCCATAACAAATACCCTCCATCATTGCACGATAGACGTGTACGGTGTCGTGCTTCAGGGTCAATCCCCAAATCATGCCACGTGCTTCAGGGTCGGTATAAGGTGTGCGGTTGCCCTGCCAGTGGTCTACTACAATCAGTCCATCAGCACCAGCAGATACACTTTCTGCACGCTCATTGAGAAGATCATACAGCCCAATTCCTCGTTTCTGGGCTTCTTCAACAAGGCCACCACAAAAATTATCGCGGAACCACTTAATAATGGAGCCAGTGGAAACCTGTCCACCTTCCACAACATAGAGACCACGAACAACAGCATCGGTGAAGGATCCAAAGAAGCCAGAGCCATAGATAGCCTCTGCTGACTCACCGAAAATAGCATGCGAGGAGCCGGTGATGAGAGCAATTTTGCCTGGAGCCAGTACATTCATACCAACCGTACCCACCATCGCATCTCCACCACCCTCCGCAACAGGAGTACCAGGGAGTAGACCAAGTTCCTCCGCAACCTGACGAGTAAGACCGCCAACCCTAGTCCCCATATCTAATATCTTCTGTGGAAACTTGTCGAGCAGGTCTTCTAGCCCGATGGCACGATAGAGGCTTACAGGAAAACCGCCTTTGTCACGGTCATAATACCATCGGAGGCTAGCAATGTTGACGCTCGTCGTCCACTCGTCTGTAAGACGATAAGTGAGCCAATCCAGGTATTCGCAGATATGGTGAGCGTTGGCATAGACCACTGGTTCGTTTTCCTTCAACCACAAGGCTTTGCAAGGCATCCACTCAGCAGAGACTTTGGCAAATCCATTGTATTTGAGTGCCGCGTCTCCTGTCTCGGCGATGCGTTGTGCTTGAGAGGCTGCGCGAACATCCATCCAGAGAATTGCTGGCCGTAATACACGATTTTGTTTGTCTACCGCAACAACTGTACAGGTCGTAGCATCTAAAGAAATACCAGCAATAGCTTCGGGCGCGATAGCATTCTTGCTCATCACGTCTCTTACCGCTATCACAAGAGATGTCCACCACTCAGCAGGGTCCTGCTCTGCCCAACCTGGATGCGGATGGCGCAATGCATACGCATGGCTTGAGAAACCTATCGGTGTCCCTTCTTGATCGAAGATGCCAACACGCACACTCTCTGTACCGCCATCGATTCCCATGAAATAAGGGCCACTCTTCATAGCAGATTTCTCCTCGTTAAATGCGTCGATGCATTAAAATAGAGAATGTTTACTAGTTACTCATGCACAACATAAATGGGTAGAGAAGACTTCCGCTTAAATGTGCGGATAGTAACAAAAATATGTTACTATTGAACAACTCTAGCACAGATTTTGTTCAATTGCAAGAGTTACAATGGTACTATTGCTTTTAAGAAGTGAAGTATGGTATTCTTTTGTTATAAATAGAACTAATTTTGCATTGAGGAATCCCTTTATGGAGAAGAGACGTCATCATAACGCAAGTGATCGGCATGCACAACTGATTGCCTTACTGAAGGATCGCGGCTATAGCTCGGTTGTGGAAATGAGTAATTTGCTTCACGTATCACCTATGACGGTTCGACGTGATTTGCATGTACTGCATAAAAAGCAGATTGTAGAGCTAACGCATGGTGGTGCTCGCTTTATTGCATCGGAACAAACCGAACCTCATTTTGACATCCGTACACATGAGCATTTGGCGGCTAAACAGGCTATTGGTAAACAGGCGGCTGAACTTTTCATAGAAGAGGGAGATGTTATTGGCATCGATAGCGGTAGCACTGCTTTGGAGGTTGCACGAAATTTGCCGGATATTCCGCTGACCATCGTGACCCAATCTCTTCCTGTTGCTACTATCGTCGCGCAGAACAAGAGGCACCAGTTAATTATGCTAGGTGGTATGCTGCAAGCTAGCTCCAATTATTTCTATGGTTCTCAAGCTATTGATGCGCTGCAAACGATGTACATCAATAAACTCTTTCTTGCGACCAGTGGCTTGCTCATTCCCGAAGGTCTCTCTTCCAGTTATCTCTCTGATGCTGAAATCAAACAGGCCATGATCAAATCCTCGCGCAACGTCATTTTATGTATGGATAGTAGCAAGATAGGTCGTGTCTTTCTCGCTCGCTTTGCTCCACTTGATGTTATCAATATCCTACTTACTGATGAGGACATCTCGGATGAAAATTGTGAGGCGTTACAAAAGCAGCATATACAGGTAATCAGAACATCTACAGGAGTTCCAGCGTCTCTTTCTGAGTTACAACTACTCAGGGACGGTGTTGCCGTATAGATACTTAGTAAGGAGGACCAACTCAACATATGTGTCGAAATCGGGCTATTCAACAAAGTCAGGAACATGTAACTGAACTTCAGAGGATTCACGTACAATCAGTTGCGTTGGCAGGCGTATCTCTATTGGTGCTTTATGCCGATCCTGTAGGCGCTCAAAAAGAAGGCGAGCTGACTGCTTACCAATTTCGTATGTTGGCTGATCTACGACGGTCAAGTGAGGTCGCATGACAGAGGCCCATACAAAATCGTCGAAACAGACGAGAGCAATGTCCTCAGGACAACGTAGACCTAGTTTCGTAACGGTCTGGAGCGCACCAATGATCATCGTTCCATCCATCGTAAAAAGTGCCGTCGGTCGATCTTCGAGTGCAAGAAGCTGTAATGCTCCCTGCTCTCCACCATCTACACGCGGACGTGTTGTGACGATCAAAGTAGGATCGATAGCAATACCGTGTTTCTCAAGGGCCTCCGTATATCCAAGTAGGCGTTCCTCAGTTGGTGCGATTCCGCGCACCCCTGTCAGCAAACCAATACGCCGATGGCCGCGAGCAAGTAGATGCTCTACTGCAGTTCTCGCACCTTCTTTATTCTCTACCATAACGGTGTCAATTCCTAAATCGAAAAGTGAGCGATCAACACTAACCAAGGGGAGATTCTGAATGGAGAGAGACTGTAAATAGGCGTAACTTCGGTCGGTTACGGCGATAATGAGGCCATCGGCTTGTTTGCTTTCTAATAGTTGAAGGTATTTTTTCTCCTTCTCAGGGTCCTCATCGGTATTGCCGAGGATCAAAGAATAGTTGTGTGCATGTGCTACATCTTCAACACCACGTGCGATATTGGTATAGAAGGGATTTGTAATGTCGGGGACAATGAGTCCTATACAGTGACTTACCTGAGTCTTTAGACCACGCGCAAAGCTGTTTCTTTGATAGCCTAAAATGGCGATGCTCGCATGTACTCGTTGTGCTAACTCTGGACTAACATATTTGTTTTGATTGATGACAGCAGATACCGTTGCAACAGAAACAGCAGCATGAGACGCGACATCTTTAATAGTCGCTGAACGATCAGCAGATATCGTCATAGGATTTCCTCTCTGTTCCGTACATAACGAGGCTCCTCCTATGAGTGAATCATTATGCCGACTATTTCCTTGAACGTATCATAGATACATTCTTCTGTCAAGCAACATGGTGATTAAAAGAGCGCATACATTCTGCGCCATTATGCGCTCAAATACATCCCTTTCACACGTACACGTCTCATCTTTCTTAAAAGTTGTAGAAGCCTTGACAAACATCAATTTCGTATGTTATCGTTAGTGAAACGATTAGCTAATCGTTTCACTGGTTCAAAGTCATAATTCAATGGTAGAAAATGGCTTCACGTCACATTAAAGAAAGGAGGCATGTTTCCTCTAGGTATTCTCGCAGATGAGAATATCTCTTCCATCACCGTTGCGTTTTTGCGACCACCAGACGTTCTCTTTTCTAACTGCATCGAGGCACCTGAACAAGGAGAAACTTGCTATGAAAAGTTCCGCGCGGGCGATTGCTATCCTGACCAGTCTTGCTTTGCTTCTTTCAGTGTTTGCGGCATGTTCGCCGTCAAGCCAATCTACGTCCTCTTCGTCCTCCTCCACTACCACGTTGACAGTTGCGACCGTCAATAACTCTCAAATGGTACAGATGGAACAACTGACCAAGCAAGTCTTTGAAAAAGACAATCCCAACATCAAAGTCAACTTCGTAACGCTCCCAGAAAACGATCTTCGCTCAAAAGTCACTCAGGACGTTGCTACCAACGCAGGCAAATTTGACATTGCCACCATCGGCAGTTATGAAACCCCGATCTGGGCGCACAATGGTTGGTTGCAGAACCTCTCGCCTTATCTTGCTAAAATGTCGGCGACAGACAAGAGTAATTACAACTACAGTGATCTTCTTCAGCCGGTGATGTCTAGCCTCTCGTATCAAGGAAATCCCTATTCAGTTCCTTTCTACGGTGAGAGTAGCATGTTAATGTACAACAAGCAAATTTTCGCGCAACATCATCTGACCATGCCAATGCATCCTACGTGGGATCAAGTTGCTCAATTTGCCAAAGAGTTAAATGATCCTGCAACTGGTACAACTGGTATTCTTTTACGTGGTCAGTCTGGTTGGGGCATGAACATGGCTCCCCTTGACACAATAATTAATACCTATGGGGGTCGCTGGTTTGATAACAGTTGGACACCTCAGCTTTCCAGCCCTGCTGTACAAAAGGCCGTAACACTCTATGCGAACCTGTTACAGAAATACGGTGAGCCGGGTGCTTCAACTTCTGGTTGGCAGGAGTGTTTAAATATTATGACATCGGGCAAGGGCGCTATGTTCTATGATGCGACCTCGTTTGGTGGCGTACTAGAAACACCTTCGACCTCCAAGATTGCGGGCAATGTCGGCTACGTATATGCACCAACAGCAGTGACCACCAACGGTAGTCATTGGTTGTGGGCTTGGTCATTGGGCTTAGTCAATTCCAGTAAGAACAAAGATGCTGCCTTCAAATTCATCACATGGGCCACCAGTTCGCAGTATCTTACCTTAGCTGGTCAGACCTTTGGCTGGGCGAATGTACCGCCGGGAACACGCACCTCTTTGTACCAAAATCCTAACTATCAAAAGGCGGCTCCATTCGCACAAATTACTTTGGACTCTATCAACTCCGCGACACCTAATCAGCCAACGCTCGATCCGGTCCCGTATCATGGCGTTCAATATGTGGGTATTCCACAATTTAAATCGGCTGGTCAGCAGGTGAGTGAGATAATGTCTTCGGTGGTTGCGGGTAAGACGCCCGTTGACCAGGCACTCCAACAGTCTGATCAAATCCTGTCCTCTCAAGTCAACAAGGACAACGCTTCAGGATACTAGATACAGCTTCTATGAAACGAGAGGGACCGTCCCTTTTCAGGGCGGTCCTCCCGTTGCTCATCTCCTTTACGTGAAAAATGACTCGCTCCATAAAGAAAGGGTATGCTATGAGTCAGGCAAATCAAGTGCTACAGGTACCCGTACATCAGCAAACGCAAAAACACATAAATCCTACTGCTAAGCGAGTTGAAGGAAAGACGTGGCTTCATATCCCTTCGCTCGTCTTTATGATCGTATTAACACAAATTCCGTTTCTTCTCGCTGTTTGGTTCAGTCTGCACGCATGGAACCTTCTCGTCCCTTCCGAAGGTTTCCCATTTATATGGCTAACCAACTATATCCACATTTTTTTCGCGGATCCGAACTTCTGGCCGATAATGGGCAACACCTTACAACTTGTGGTGGGTGCAATTGTGCTGGCCCTTGTTGGAGGGACCATTTTAGCAATTCTGTTAAATCGTCCGCTCTGGGGTAGGAGTTTTTTACGTGGTGTGGCAACAGTGCCGTTTTTAGTCACTCCATCCGTGATGGCACTGGTATGGAAGAACCTGCTCCTAAGCCCATCATCAGGATTTATCAACTGGATGTTGACCTCGGTTGGTCTACATGCCGTGCCTTGGTTCTCTACCTTTCCACTACAAAGCGTGACGTTCATTGTCGCTTGGGAATGGACCCCCTTTGTAATGCTGGTTATTCTCGCTGGTCTGCAAGGCGTTCCACATGAAGTCTTAGAGGCTTCGAGGGTGGATGGGGCTAACGCCTTCACAACTTTTTGGCAGGTCATCTTTCCCCTCTTACGCAAACCTTATGAGATTGCTATCCTCTTTGGAACAATTTTTATTTTCCAGACCTTCGGTGAAATTTATGTAACGACTGCGGGTGGACCTGGATTAACCACGAATACTCTACCGTATTACACCTACCGAACGGCATTGAGTTCATTTCAGATTGGGCAAGCTGCGGCACTTGGTGTGATCGGCGTGATCGTCGCTATTCTTGCAGCACGCGGAATGCTTTATCTTATGACCGAACGCACGGAGTCAGAAAGGAGCTAACGATGAGTGTAGCAACGAGCAAAAGTATAAGTGTAGCAACGAGTAAAAGGACGAGTGTAGCAACGAGTAAAAGGTGGTCTAATATTGCGTGGGGCGTGCTGACCTACATTTTGGTGATCGTACTCATCTTTCCGGTGCTCTGGATGGTGATTACTGGCTTCAAAACGGAAGTTGCGGCTATTTCGGTTCCACCACAATTCTTTTTTCAGCCGACACTCGATCAGTTTCTACTGGCAATAAATTCTGGATTCGGTGCCTATTTATTTAATAGCGCGGTTGCGTCTATTGTTTCGACAGCCTTAGCGATGGTTCTAGGCATTCCAGCGGCTTACGCAATGGTCTTTCAAATGCGCCCAAAGTCATCCAACGACATGCTCTTCTTTGTGCTCTCCACACGCTTCATGCCGTTTGCGGCCATTCTTGTGCCTCTTTATGTCATCATTACACGCCTGAACTTGCTGGATAATATCTTTACCTTGATTGTGATCTACACCGCAATAAATCTCCCCTTAATCATCTGGATGGCGCGTTCCTACTTTCTGGATTTGCCAAAAGAGGTTTTGGAAGGAGCATGGCTAGATGGTAGTTCCACACTAACAACCATTGTGAGAATCGTTGTGCCGATGGCGGCTCCTGGCTTGGCGGCGGCAGCACTACTCTCCATCATTTTCGCCTGGAACGATTTCTTCTTCGCCGTCACCTTGACCTATACCAACTCACCCACGTTACCAATTATGGTAGCTGTATTCACCAGTAACGAAGGTTTATTCCTGGCAAAGGTGTCTGCCCTGGCAACGATGATTATCATCGTACCTGTTGCAATAGGCATCTACGCACAGAGGCATCTGGTGCAAGGGCTATCTGGTGGAGCATTAAAATAATCATGGCAGTGGAGAAAGAGGCGTAGGTCGTATAATAAGCAGAAAGCGAAACGTTTCTTCAAAAGAAAGAAAAGGAAATGATGAGAAATCAAGCTGCTGTTTTGTATGCTCCACATGATGTACGCTTAGAAGAGCGTCCGATGCCTCAAGTTGGCCCAAATGATGTCCTGGTCGAGGTCAAGGCGGTTGGAGTATGTGGCTCTGATGTCCACTACTACGAACATGGACGCATTGGTTCATATGTTGTTCGGCAACCGCTCATTCTTGGTCATGAAACAGCGGGTGTTATTGTAGCGGTGGGAGCAGATGTACACTCAAGCAGAGTTGGTGAACGGGTCGCACTCGAACCGGGTATTCCTGATGGTACATGTGAGCAGTGTCGCGCAGGACGTTACAATTTGTGTCCCAATGTGCGTTTTTTCGGCACGCCTCCCATTGATGGATCATTCACAAACTATGTCACCATTCCCACGCAGTTTGCCTACACCTTGCCAGACACTATGTCGAACGAAGAAGGTGCCATGATTGAACCGCTTTCGGTTGGCCTATGGGCATGTCGTAAGGCAAGACTACGCGGTGGCGATCATGTGCTGATAACGGGGGCTGGACCAATTGGGATACTTGCGATGAAGGTTGCTCTTGCGTTAGGAGTCGCAAAAGTCACGATAACCGACGTTTTCCCACAGCGGTTAGCTATCGCACAGCAGCTCGGCGCGACTCAAACTATTAACGTCGCTGAACATCCACTCGCACAAGCAGGTATACAGGCTGATGTCCTGCTTGAATGCTCGGGGCAACAACAGGCGTTGTCTGAAGGCATCCGCTCGCTAGGCCCTGCCGGGACAGCAGTCATTATTGGAATAAATCCTGGGGAAGAGTTGCTTACTCCTATATCATTTATCCAGAATCGGGAAATTACATTGACGGGTACATTCCGCTATGCAAATACCTATGCGGATGCAATTGCCCTTGTTGCAAGCGGACGTGTTGATGTACGCTCGCTCATTACGGGCCGCTATTCATTAGAGGCTACTGAGCAGGCACTTCAGGCCACGAAGCAAGATCCAACCAATATCAAATCAATTGTTGCTCCTTCACATTAAGAAAGGGATAAAACTTTTATGCGTGCTCTAGTGATTTCTTCTCCAGGCGACGTTCGAGTGGAGAGTGTCGCTGACCCCTCCGCTGGTCCAGGAGAAGTGCTTGTGCGTGTGAGCGCATGCGGTATCTGTGGTACTGATTTACACCTGTTGGATGGTGACTCTTCGTTGGCCCGTTATCCTCTCATTCCTGGTCATGAATTCGCAGGTGAAGTAGTAGCGGTGGGAAGTGACGTTCCTGATAGGAAGGGAGAGGTTGCGATAACCGTTGGTAGCAGAGTTGCCATCGAGCCAAACTTATATTGTGGGTACTGCGAACCGTGCCGCACAGGTCGTGAAAACCTCTGTCTCAACTACACGGCCATTGGTGTTACAACGAGTGGAGCAATGGCTCAGTACATATCTGTTCCCTGGAAGAAAGCCTATCTCCTGCCAGATAGTATCTCGCTACGAGAAGGAGCATTGATTGAACCCCTTTCCTGTGCCGTGCATGGCATGCATCGTCTCCAACCAAAATCTGGTGATACAGTTCTTATTGTAGGTGCCGGAACAATGGGCCTACTTCTCTTACAACTGGTAGTACGAGGAGGTGCATCAAAAGTCATCATGGTTGATGTGAACAAACAACGCCTGGCACGAGCTGAAGCTTTGGGGGCAAGACGGACCTATACAGATATGAAGCAAGCCCTAAGAGATGAACCTGCTGGCTTTGATTGCGTCGTGGATGCAACAGGTGTGGCCTCGGTCGTTGAGAGCGCGTTTATGACGGTCAAGCGCGGTGGAAAATTGATGGTATTTGGCGTTGCATCGCCAGAAGCACGTATCTCTCTTTCTCCATTCCGCATTTACAACGAAGAGATAACCGTGATTGGCTCGATGGCAGTGCTTTTCTCATTTCAGCCAGCACTCGATCTCCTAAGTGCTGGTATCATTGACGCCGAAGCGATGCTGACAACAGCACTCCCATTGGAAGACTTTGCAAAAGCACTTGAACTGGTACGACGTGGTGAAGGGGTAAAAACCCAGATACTACCAAACACTCTTTCATAGATGTGACGGATAGCGAACACTGATTGCGGAACTCAAGCAATCAGTGTTCGATGACCTGAAGCCGGACACATACTTTTAACGTTGTTGAGTTCTATTGCACAGTTCATTATGAAACAACTTGCGGTTGTAAAGGGTTCACTCGCTTCAACCACGGAGATTATGGCATGCAACTTACCCTACCCAGAAACTCCTGACGCTCTCGGCAAGCTGACGACCCTGCTCACGACCTGCTCTGGCTGCAAGAGCACGCCGACTGGCATCGAGCGGATTCGGTCCTCTGGCTGCTGCTGATGCTTCGTCGGGCGCAATCACCAGGACCTGAGAGCCAGACCGTGCGAGTTCAGCCTGTTCGTCTTCAAACCTCACGAAAGGGGTCGTTTGCTGCGGATCCACTGTCGGGACTTCAAGCACTTCCGCTCTCAAGATAAGCACACGCTGGTATCCCTTTGCGATGTCCGCATTGGTTCCAGAACGAACGCCGCCATCAATATAGCGATGACCTCCGATGGTAGTAGGAGGGTAGACGCCGGGAATAGCGCAACTTGCCGAGACTGCCAGTGCTAAGGGAACATCCGCATCACGATCGAACAGGACCCACTCTCCGCTCTGGGCGTCAATGGAGGTAATGACGAGCCGCTGCGTGTGCGGCCATTCCTCACTGGGTAATCGGGACGCAATGATGTCCAGCCGTTCTTTCTCAGGCATTGTCTTGACTGTCAGTGCTGCTGCTCCAACACGTGCTCGCGCGGTCTGAACATCTGGCGCGCCCATTCCTGCCGCGAAGACGTGCATGATCTCGTTCACGTCGAATTGCACGACCTGCTCTTTAGTCTCCTCAATTGGTTGAAGTTGGCGAGCATAAAGGTCTTCAAGAGAGAGACCACTCGTGATCTGCGCCCCTACGACCGACCCTGCTGACGTTCCCACCACTAGACCTGCATCAATCACCTCACATCCTCCATCGTGGAGTCCGAGAAGAATACCCATCTCCCAAGCGACACCAGTGGTTCCACCTCCACCAAGGACGAGTGCTTGAGTGTGCTGTTGATTTACCTCTGTCATCTGTTTGCCTCACTGCTCAAATAGGCCCATGACAATTATGTGCCTCTGTTACGTATCTCTAACAAGTATACTCTATAGAGTGTGGGCGGCTCCCTTCTCACTTACTCCTTATTGCTATTTCTTCACAAAAAAACTATACAGAGGTTCTCTTGTTTTCGGTAAGGAGCACGAATGAATGTGTTAAATAGTATCACCTCATTGTCCTATTCATCCAACTTCCTGATTGCCCCATCCTGTGTTACAGCGTTAATAAATTGCCTTGCAGGTCTGGAAATCGAACCAAAACGTCGATAGACAAGCGCAAAGATAAACTGTTCAGGCACATCAGTAAGCGGAGCAATAGCAATGTCGTTCCCACTCTGATTGGACCCGAGTAGTGCTGGCAACATTAAGGTAATGCCACTACCCTGTTTCACCAGTTCTTTTAGCCCTTCTATCGAGTCGAGTTCCACAATCGGTTGTACAACCATCCCTCTTTGCATAAGGATACGGTCGATGATGCGTCGCAGCCGCGCTGTTTGACGTAACAAGACGAGCGGCTCTGTAAGAATATCTTCGAGGGCAAGAGATGCTTGCTGCCTCTGAGCAAAAGGATGCTGTGCTGGCATCAGGACATGAAGCGACTGTCGGAAAAGTTCTTTGAACACGAGCACCTCCGGTCGGATCGTGGGATCGAAAATCAAGCCCACATCAACCTCTTCGTGCTCAATCAGTGTCATCACATCATCTGTGCGTAAGACGCGTACATTGAAACGAACATGTGGGTAGCGTTGATGAAAGGACTGAAAGATGACTGGCAAAAACGCTACTGCAAGCGGTTCGACACATCCCAACGTAATTGTTCCCTCTACCCCCTCCTGCATGTTAACCATCGCCTGTTGACCTTGCTGGATTTGTTCAAGCGCATTCCTTGCGTAGATGGCAAACTCGTTGCCTGCTGATGTGACGGTAATACGTTGCTTCGCTCGCGTGAATAAGGATACTCCCAATTCTTCCTCCAACGCTGCGATCTGTCGGCTTAGGGCTGGCTGTGCGACGAAACACAATTCGGCAGCCTTGCGGAAACTAAGGGTCTGAACGGCGGTGAGAAAATAGGTGAGTTGACGAAGTTCCATTACTTTTCGTTCCTTTCCAAGTGATGCCTAGAAAGCATCGCCTCCGCTCTAAAATAGGTATTAGACATATCATTATCGTCATAGTATACTCGTCCTCAGAAGAATGTTCCACTATGAGGTCCAAGACTGAATGTATCCTTCGCATGAGGAAGCGATAGTGCTTGCTCATACAAACACGACAAGAAAGGGAATTTCCATGAATGCTGTGGTACTGAAGATGGGAGAAGGACACCATCTTCCACTTGGTCCTATTCATATGGTGGTACAGGAGGATGGGACACATACTCGGGGAACACTCGGCGTTGCCGAATTTGAAGTGCCTCCTCATGCCCGAACACCTCCTCCTCATATTCATCATGCACATGAAGAGGGCTTTTACATCCTTGAAGGTGAATTGGAGTTTCTGGCTGGCACAGAGACGATGAGGGTCAGTCAAGGTGCATTCGTGATGGTGCCTATTGGCACCATTCATACGTTCAGCAACCCGACCGATAAGCCAGCTCGTTTTCTCAACACATTTACACCTCCGCTGTATATTGGCTACTTTGAAGAGTTAAGCAAGCTCATCCAAGCAGATGTTGTTCTCGATCCGCAACGATTTGCTGAATTGATGGCTCGCTACGATACAGAGGTTGTTTCTTAACTGTTTTTTTATTCTCCATTGCTTGCTTGAATAATGGAGAGAGCAATGGAAATGGACCCAATAGAAAGAGTGAATTCCATGAACACGTTACCTGCTTCTATCAGAACTCGAAAAGAGTCTTTCGCTGATGGCTTGACCGTGCGCTTTGACGAGCGAGGGACCAGCGGTCGTCCCATACTCATCTTGCATGGTGGTGGCGGCCCACAGACGGTGGCTGGCCTCGCTACAGCACTGTCCACGCAAGCACACGTCCTGGTGCCGACCCACCCTGGCTTTTCAGGTGAGCCACGCCCTGAATGGTTCGACAGTATTGATGATCTCGCTCTCGCCTACCTTGAACTGCTTGAACGACTCAACCTGCATGATGTCCTGGTCATTGGCTCCTCGATGGGCGGTTGGATCGCGTCTACAATGGCTTTGCGTGACACCACCCATGTGATGGGCGGTATCGTTCTTGTCGATGCTGGTGGCATTCAAGTGGAGGGGCATCCCATTGCGAATGTGTCCTCCTTGACTCCTGATGAGTTATCGGCCCTCAGCTTCCATAATCCAGCACCCTTCCGCGTCGATCCAGCAACAGTGACTCCTGAACAAGCCGAGGCCCGCGCAGCCAACTTTCGGACGCTCTACATCTATGATCAGGGACAGGGCATGGGTGATCGTAAGCTAAGGCGGTGGCTCAGACGTGTGAACATTCCGGCCCTCGTTGTTTGGGGCGAGAGTGATGGCGTCATAGACCCTGACTACGGTCGTGCCTATGCCCAGGCACTCCCCAACGCTCGTTTTGAACTTATTCCAGAGGCTGGTCATCTTCCGCAGCTTGAGCAGCCTGCGCGCCTACTCAAGCTTGTGCAGGAGTTCGCAGACAGCATTCCTGCTACACCGTCGATGGCTTGATTGTTCAAGGAATATTCTATAAGTTGACGCAAGCAGGAGGCCCGTAGTGCTTACGCTGGGCCTCCTCAAATACATCTTTGGCACGTCCGCAACTTCGCTTTATAAAGGAAAGAGCCTTCGACTCCACAAACAATCAACTTGACAAACAGCGAAAATCTGTATACATTATTAGTAAGTATATACAAGCTAAAGGATTTTTTCAAGAGTTTGATAACAAATCTGTATACAGATTTTTAGAATTGTTATGAGAGTAACATTCAAGATGGTCAAGGTTGAGATTGAACACATTGGATGTCTTCGTAACCCAGTGAAGCGATAGGAGAAAAAGCGAAACGCATGCATGACACACCTGATCTGCTCCCACTGCAAACGGACGTGTTCCAGAGTAGACCTGATGGAGAAAACGGCATTGCTCCTCTCTATACACGCTTGAGAAAAATGATTCTCGATGGCATGTTCCCTCCCGGCTCGATGCTTTCTCAGGTCAAGCTGGCCGAGTCGCTGGGAGTCAGTCGTATTCCGCTACGAGAGGCACTGCGGATGCTTCAGAAGGAAGGACTGATTGAGGCTGAATACAATCAACGAGCGAGAGTTCCTTCATTTGAACCGGCCATCGTTGACTCCCTGTATGCCAGTCGTATTTTGTTGGAAGCTTTGTGCATCCGTCTGACGGTTCCGCGCCTCGACCCATCAGACGTGCAAGCCCTGAAACACACGCTAGCTGAACTCGATGAGGCTGCGGCGGTAGCGCACAAGGACCTGGATACCTGGGAAGAGCCACATCGCCGTTTTCATAGTCTTCTTGTGAGCCATGTAGAGGACACGATTCGTCAAAGGATAGCCAGTTACTCCGACCAGTGCGAATATTACCGACGTCTGTACTACCGTCTTGTGAGTACGCAACAACCAGTGCGGTCAGCAGAAGTCATTGCAGCCGAACATCACGCTATCGCCAGTGCGTGTATACAAGGAAAAGCTGATCTTGCAGCCTACCTCTTAACACGCCACTACGCACGCACTGCATTAACGGTGCTAGGACAGATGGCACCAGAATTTGATCCCGTCGCAGTACGTATGGCATTACAGATCGTTGGAGCCGATACACCTCTTCCCGAAGAACCACCATCTAGGAGACAAACGCGTAGAGGACAGGAGGCTTAGGCACGCGGAAAACGAAGCTAGCGTATGTAAAAAAAGCGAATACTGTATTTCTTTAAGAATGAGGTTGGGATACATTGGAGAAATCTATCCCGTTTAAGCAACACCATGTCACAGACGACAAGGAGGAATTCAATGTCACAAGGATTTGAGGGAAGCACTCTTGCGCTGCCCGTTCTACATCATGTTAATCTCAAGACAATTCATATGCAGGAGATGATTGACTGGTATGCTACCGTTGTTGGTCTCACCACAGTCTTTCAGTTTCCAGGTGGAGCATGGTTGACCAATGACGCAGCAAATCATCGCCTGGCACTCCTTGCATCATCTAAGATGAGTGATGACCCAGACAAAATAGTTCATACAGGCATGCATCATCTCGCGTTTGAATATGCAGGGATGGACGATCTACTGAATGCCTACACGCGCTTAAAGGAATTGAGCATCATGCCACATATGTGCTTAGATCATGGCATGACTCTCTCGTTCTACTACGTCGATCCCGATGGGAACAGCGTGGAACTACAGATCGACAACTTTGGTGATTGGGTGCAATCGCAAGAGTGGATGCGTACCTCGCCTGACTTCGCTGCAGACCCAATTGGCAAGTTCGTGGATCCTGAGCAAATTCTTGTGGCTCGTAGGGCTGGTGCCTCGCCCGCAGAAATCCATCGCCGTGCCTACGTAGGTGAGTTTCCACCCTCCGGCCCAATAGACCCACGCGTCCCGCTTGATGATCCTCGTTCTCCTCTATAAGTGCCTTCAAGGGAATCAAGCCTCTACTTAATAAGGACGCAAAGGTGCGTCAGGAGATCAGTTCATCTACAAAAGAGGAGAGAGGACAATGTCAACGTCCGTTCCAACATCAGATCTCGATTTGTATAGTGATGAAGTGCTGGCCGAACCATACGAACACTATCGACGCCTTCGTGACGCTGGACCAGCGGTCTGGCTTGAGCGACATAACGCGTGGGTAGTTACTCGCTACGATACTGTCCGTGCCGTGCTCAGAGACTGGAAGACGTTCTCGTCGGCTTCAGGGGTCGCACTCAACGATACCCTCAACACTGCAATGCAGGGAAATACGCTGGGTTCTGATCCACCTCTTCACGATCTCCTGCGTAATGTGGTTGCCTCCCGCATGACTTCGCAGGCCCTACGACCCACAAAGAAGATGATTGAGCAGCGAGCCGAAGAGCTTGTCGAACGGCTGGTGACGCTGCACTCGTTTGATGCTATCCAAGACCTCGCGCAAGTGCTTCCTCTGTCCATTGTCCCCGACTTCATTGGTTTACCACAAGAAGGACGTGAGCATATGCTAGAGTGGGGAGAGGCAACGTTCGACGCGATGGGTCCCATGAATGAGCGATGCACACATGCATTACAGACACTACCGGAAGTCTTTAGCTATGCGAGGCAGATAGCGGCATCAGGAAACCTGCAACCAGGAAGCTTTGGAGCAGGCGTCCTTGAGGCCGTAAGAGACGGTCGGATCACACAGGCACAATGTCCTCAACTGTTCACAGCCTACCTGGTACCGTCATTGGATACCACAATTAGTGCGATTGGGAGTGCTATCTGGTTGTTTGGTCATTACCCAGAACAGTGGGATCTGGTGCGCGATAACCCCTCGCTCATCCCGAATGCCCTCGAGGAGGTTCTGCGCCTGGAGTCCCCGATTCAGAGCTTCAGTCGGAAGGCTACCAGCGACTACAACGTGGAGGGTATCTCAATTCCAGCAGAATCGCGTGTCGTCGTGCTTTTCGCTTCTGCCAATCGCGATGAGCGCAAGTGGGAGCATGCAGACACCTTCGATGTGACGCGTAACACCTCAGGTCATCTTGGTTTTGGCTATGGTATCCACCTGTGTGCGGGTGCGAGTTTGGCACGGTTAGAGGGTCAAGCGATCCTGGGCGCATTGGCACGACGAGTGGAGCGGTTCGACCTTGGCACAAGCACCAGGAAGTTGAACAACGTCATCAGAGGTTTGAAAACGCTGCCTGTCACAGTGCATATGGTGGCGAAGCTATCGTGACCATCTTCATGCTAATGGAGAGAGCGAGGGCTACCTACGCTTGTGCAAAGAGAAGAAAGAGAAAGTGAGAGCATGATGACAGCATATGCCTCAGCTAGAAGTAAAGCTATTCCCCAGGAGACGCAAGTCCTCATCGTCGGAGGAGGTCCGGTTGGACTCAGTGTAGCAGTCGAGTTGGGGCAACGAGGGGTGCAATGCGTAGTTATTGAGCCAAGACTGGTTGTTTCTCAGCTCAGGCCACGCGCCAAGACAACTAGTGCTCGGACGATGGAACATTTTCGCCGCTGGGGACTGGCAGACCGCATACGCGAGGTAGCACCGCTCAAGGTAGACTGGTCGCAGGATGTCGTCTTCTGCACCACGTTATTGGGTCACGAGGTGACGCGCTTTACTTCTTGCTTTGGGCTTTCGCCGCAGCGAACCGAGGTATTCGCAGAGTCGGGGCAGCAAATCGCCCAGCCACTGGTCGAAGAAGTGCTACGGGAGGCAGTCACTAACCTGAAGTCGTGTCACCTCTACCTAGGCTGGTCGCTGCACGCGCTTCAGCAGCATGACGACGGTGTAGAGGCGACCATTATGAACGAGCAAGGGGAACAACGGCAGATCAGGGCGTCCTACATCGTCGGTTGCGATGGATCACGCAGTGCTGTTCGTGCAGCGATTGGAGTTCGTTATGTGGGAACTTCAGACTTGCGTCCGAACTTTGGCTTTGTCTTTCGAGCACCTAGATTGGCGGAGCGGCTGCCTCATGGTCCAGCCGTCCAGTATTGGGTGCTTAACCCTGCCTATCCTGGGGTAATGGGTCGTATGGATATGGAGGATCAATGGTGGGCTGGCGTCAATGGAGTATCTGCCGAGACTGGTCAAGCCAACATACATGCCCTGATACACGGCCTCATCGGGGACGAGATCAACGCCGAGGTGCTTGGAACAGACCCTTGGACCGCGCGGATGTTAATGGCGGACCGCTACCGAAGCAACCGAGTCTTTCTGGCTGGCGATGCCGCGCACCTGAATCCACCGTGGGGCGGTCACGGCTTTAACACGGGCATTGGCGATGCTGTGAACATCGGCTGGAAGCTGGCAGCGGTGCTTAATGGCTGGGGGGAGAGAGTCTGCTCGAAAGCTATGAGGCGGAGCGGCGTCCAGTCGCCGAGCAAACCATTCAGGAGGCGACCACAAATATGAGCGTACTTGCTCCTGAACTAGGCAATCCAGAGTTGGCAGCTTCAGGACGTGTCGGTGAGCAAGCTCGGCTTGCAGCAGCTCAGGTAATACAAGTCGCCAAAGACCGTGAGTTCCACAGCTTGGGGTTCGTGCTAGGCTACCAGTACGATGTCTCGCCAGTGATTGTTGACGACGGTACACCTCCTCTTCCCGAAAGCCAAGTATATTCGCCGACGGCTCGACCGGGAGCACGACTACCACATATGTGGCTACCAGATGGAGCGTCCCTCTACGATCTGCTGGGGAAAGGATTGTCGCTGCTTCGTCTCCACGATAACGCTGACATCGCTCCTTTCGTCGAGTTCGCTACGTCCCGTAGTGTGCCACTGACCGTCGTCGAGTTACGCGGTGAAAAGCTCGAAGAACGCTATGGTGCTTCACTTCTCCTTGTGCGATCCGACCAACATGTGGCTTGGCGCGGCACATCTGTGGATCGAGCAACAGCAGGAACAATTATTGATAAAATCCGTGGGGCCTAAGTACGTACAGACGAAGACTCTGCTGAGCAGGCTGAGCGTATACCGCTCGTCCCCTTGAGGAAAGAAGAAAGGAAAGGTGGTAAGTATGTCTGAGGCAATAGCAATAACGAATGTAAGAGTATTTGACGGCAACGCTTTGACCGAGGAACGCACGGTGGTCATTGACCAGGGGGTTATCTCGAATGCAACAACGGCTGAGAGGACGTTTGATGGACAGCATGGAACACTGCTCCCCGGCTTCATTGATTCCCATGTCCATCTTGCAAGTCTCGATCAGTTAGAGCAAGGGACACAGTGGGGCTGTACGACGATGCTCGACATGGGGTCGCAATCGATGGAGGTGACGGACTCACTACGTCATCGACCAGGATTAGCTGATATTCGTGGTGCAGGAAACGTCGCCAGTGCCTTAGGAGGCACACAGATCACGAGAATGGGCTATCCTGCTTCGAGCGCAGTGGCAGACCCTACTGATGCAAGTCGCTTTGTCGCTGAGCGCATTGCGGAAGGGGCTGATTACATCAAAGTGATCGTTGAAGACCCTCAAAGAATGGGAACTGCCGCACTGGATAGCGCAACAATCGGCGCACTGGTCGAGGCCGCTCATCGGGCAGGACTCAAAGCGATTGCACATGTCACCACCATTACCGCACTCAAGTTAGCTACCGATGCAGGGGTGGACATCCTCACCCACGCTCCCTTTGATGCAGACGTTGACGAGAACTTAGCGATAGCAATTGCGACACGAGGCATTGTCTCGGTACCAACGCTAATCGCGATGCGTACACTGGCAAGCTTCGCAGCACGTCTACCCACGCATGGAGCTGGCACCAATTATGCTCATGCTCAAGAAACTGTCACAGCGTTCCACCAGGCAGGCGTCACCATCTTGGCCGGAACGGACTCCTATCAAGGACCTGCGGCCCCCGTATCGATTCCACATGGGAAAGCACTGCACGAGGAATTAGAGTTACTGGTTGAAGCTGGATTGACACCCATTGAAGCCCTGCGTTCTGCAACAATATTACCTGCTGAGTTCTTTGGGTTCACGGATCGAGGAGTCATTGAGACCGGACGTCGGGCGGACCTGCTGCTCATTGCTGGAGACCCGACCCAGGATATTGCTGCTACCCGCGCCATTCGGAACGTGTGGGTGGCAGGAGTGCAGATTCGATAATATCAAGTGAAACGACGGAATAGCTAGCTATTCAACCTCCCGTTTTTGGAAAAGGCTGTTAGAGCCAAACTATGTTGTGCATAAGCGTGATGTATCGAGGCTAGACTGTTCATGTAAACAGAACAATGATCATATTCTCAAAGATGGACGGTCTTGCCTCTTGAGGAGTACAATAGGGGAACGGTTTGTCCACTCACTTATGAGCGAAGCCGGGAAGCTTTGCATTGCCACAATGTCCTAGCGAGTGGCTCAAGTGTGGTGTCCCTCCCGAAAACAGCAGACAAAAATGGATTCGCACAGGGAACGTCTCAACCAACAGGTAATTGTGAGAACCAGGAAACATGAGAAATCCGCCCTGGGAGAGATAGCTTTTCAGCAGGGATGGCAAGAGAAAGCGAAACGGAATGCCAGATGGACGCACCCGTCAAGATATATATTCGGGACTCGAAGTGTCAATCGTCCTCAAGCAAGACCAGCGAACAGGAAAACTCACCCGAGGCGTCGTCAAGGATATTTTGACTTCATCCGCCTTTCACCCGCATGGGATCAAGGTACGGCTTGTCGATGGACAGGTCGGGCGCGTCCAAAACATCGAGGAGGAGCATGTCACACGAGGAAGAGAGACACATGAATGAAACAAGTCGTATCGCTCTGGTGACTGGTGCTGGAACGGGTATTGGCAAACGAACGGCATTGCTCCTCTTGGAAGCCGGGTATTGCGTCGTGCTCGCAGGCCGTCGGATTGAACTTCTGGAGCAGACGGTTCTAGGAAGCCGGTGTGTCAAACTCGCGCACGTTGGTGGTGTCCGTGGATGTGAGCGACCCGCAAGCTGTGTCAGCGTTATTCGCAGCCACACAGGACACATTCGGACGGCTGGATGTGGTATTCAATAATGCAGGGATGGGTGCGCCCGCGGTTCCGCTCGAAGACCTGAGCTATGAGCAGTGGCGCAGTGTGCTGGATACCTGTGTGACGGGGACATTTCTGTGTACACAACACGCCTTCAGGATGATGAAGCAGCAAACGCCGCACGGGGGACGGATCATCAACAATGGGTCGATTTCCGCGCATACCCCTCGACCTTATTCCGCACCGTATACGGCTGCCAAACATGCGATCACGGGTCTCACCAAAGCGACGGCGTTGGATGGTCGCCCATTTCACATCACCTGTGGGCAGATTGACATCGGGAACGCGGAAACCGAGATGACAGCCTCCATGAAAAAGGGGGATACCATAACGTAACAATTTTCCTTACTAAACACAACTTGTATCTATATAATAGCATACATTATATTTTAGGAAAATAACCATACTACTTTATGCAAATATCATTATTAATACTTATTCCACAGCTACTTAACGCAAAAACTGAGAAGGTAAAACAGCTTGCAGAACTAGCTTACACGGCGTGCAACTTTCCTTAAGCAACTAAACGATCAAATTGAAGACTCGGATAGCAGGTCCTGTGCCTAGTTACACACTTCGAGAAGCATATGAACCGTTTGAACAAAGATGTGCATATGCACCTTGATCGCGTATTCAAGGACAATGAGAAAGGAAGTAAAAAGGTGTGAAGCTGATCAGCAAGCCTTTGAGAAACCTATGTTGGGGATTGAAGTATGCCTTGATCTGTGACATACCGAGTTGACATACAAGAACCTTCCTGAGAACTGAATACTGTTGAATTCATTTCGTCTACCTCAGCAAGGTTCCTGTTTTCTACCTAGCACCTAAAATTCGGGATGACGCATGACCCTACGCTATTTACTTTTTCCTTTTGTATGAAACCCCTTTCTTCGCTTCTCTATCATTCCCGGCATCCTCGTTGGCAGATGATCGCCGGGACTATACTTTCGCTTTTGCACTTGAATGGTCTCATCGTTCATGTGCATGTAGTTCTTGACGGTTGTCATATCCTCATGCCCTAGAAGTTCCTGTAAGCTAAATGGATCATTCCCCAATACGAGGTAGCGGATAGCGAACGAATGCCGGAAGATGTGTGGGCTTATACGTTTATCCGTGATGCCTGAACGCTCCTTGATACGCTTGAAAAGCATTGTCATACCATTTTTGGTCAAAGGTAGACGTGTCTCGGAAAGGAAAAGATGCTCCTCACCAGCGTTTCCCCATTCGGTAAGTTCCTCTTCATCGGCTCGGTGACGGTCAAGGTAGTACAGCAAGTTACGTAAGCAATTGTTGCCAAATGCAACGCGTCGTTCCTTTGAACCTTTTCCTTTTACGATGAGCATACCATGTTTGCGGTCAAAATCTCCTAGTTTTAACCCTAGCAGTTCAGAAAGTCGTATTCCAGCATCATAGAGAACCTACAGGATAGCGCGGTTTCTAGCAGTTGCACGGTCTGCCAGTGGTCCGACTTCTCCCGCAGGGGTACATGCTAAAAGCAGTCGTTCAAACTCCTCTGGCTCTATAGGTCGAATAAGCAGCTTGCCGACCTTTGGAAACACAACCCTGTCAAAGGGATTGCGGTCTCTGATTTCGCGTCGTATCAGCCAGTGGAAGAAAGCACGAGCGGAACGGGCATAGGTTTGAATGGTGCGTTCGCTTCGAGTCTTTCCGTGTCCTCCTGGCGTCTTTCGCATATAGACAAACCATGCGTTGGTATCTGGTGCATTGATCTCTCCTACTAGAGTGATATCACGTTCACTTAGTAGAAAGCTCTGTAAGAGGCCAAGTGCTGTCTGATGCCATTGTAAGGTTTTGCGGCTGCTGTTCCCGCCCTCGTGATCGAGCAGATAGTCTTCAATTGCGCGTTCAATAGTGGTGTTCGCACGGCGGTTTGCGAGAAGTTTCTGTTGGTCTTTCTTGTTCTTCGGCTTTTTCGCGGTAGTCGTCTCCTGCTGGGCAACGAGACGTGTTTCAGCCTGAGCATCAAGCTTGGCACGTTGCGCCGTAGCACGAGCTTCTGTGACATGCTTAGAGGGTTTTTTGGTTGTTTCGATTCCATGTTTCGGTTCTCCTTCTTACTGTAGAGGAGACAACCGTGTAGCGAAAGAGGGTCAGGGCAGTATGTCGCGTGCGTGAAAAGGCAGTATGTCGGGTTGCTAGGCAGTATGTCGCTGCACACTTTTTCGCACAAAACAAAACCGTCCTCTCAGTTCTTTCTCACCGCCTGGTTGTCGCCAAGTGGCTTGAGAAGGGCCTGTAGAGAGACGGCTGTGAGTGAAAAGCGGGAGACGAGGCTCGAACTCGCGACAGCCTGCTTGGAAGGCAGTAATTAGCGAGAATACCGCTTGCTTGGTGTACATCGGCCTCCAGAGCCAAGCTATAGACTCTGGAACGTACCTGAGCCACTCTGACAAAAGATTTCACGACCTTTTTGCTCACGTTTCTTCTCTTATACTTGAGTTTAGTTTTCCTACAGGACGTAAGGTGTTGCGAGCGGTTCGAGAAAAGGTGTTCCGAAATCAGAATGCTCTGAACACACTTTACTCAACCTTTCCAAGAAATGCAAGCTTTTCTCAGTTGAATGTCCTCTTCTAGGACTATTTCCCTTTCGCTGCTCTACTACGTCTATAGGAAATACAAAGCCCGTCTCTCTTGACGTGTTCTCACAAAGCTCGTACACTCTTAAGAAGAAGAGAAAGACATGAGAACACAATCCATTGATACGCATCCTGAAGTCGAACGCGTCCTGATCGAGATGATCCGCAATGCTCTGATGTTCAAATGGTTCCGTTCTGTCACTCGCCAAGGAAAAGGCACATCGTGCTCAATCGACACTCATTAAGGCTAACCACACGCTCTCCAGCAGCAGACAGTGCAAGAACTCTTATTCAACTCTTACGCAGATTTGTAGGTCTTAAATGTGATATATTTTAAGCGGTTGGAGTATTTTTGCCTTCTATTTCTATTCGTCTAATCTGAGAATAAATTCTTCTGCATCCTGACCTCGCGCATTGGAAAATCCCTTGCCCTCGCCAATACGAGTGAACCCACATTTTTCCAAGACTCGCAAGGAGCGACTATTGTCTTTGGCTACACGGGCATACAAGGGGCGCGCGTTGATGTGCAGGAGAAACGCTGAAAGTGTCCTACTAGCAATGCCCTTGCCCCAGTAGAGTTTTCCAATCCAGTAACTCACTTCTGGTCCTCCAAACGCTTCATCCTCATAACTCAGGATATGACCAGCTACCTGCCCATTGAAGAGGATGGTTTGTATGTTAATCGTCTCATCTCCCAAAATCTTATTCCAGTGTCCCATGAAGGCATCCCTGTCCTCTGGATTCTTGGACGTGAAAGCGGCCATCTGGTTCGCCTCGGGATCCAACTGCTGCTCGAAGAAGAGAGGAAAATCACTCGTCCTCACGTCTCGCAGGACAATGGCGTAGGCTTCAGAGTTAGATTCTACTCTTTCCATGTCGTTTTCTCCTTTCTTCCTCCCTACAATAAATGAGAGGAAATATGTTCTCTGGCTCAGATGGTCGAGACACTCGAATGAAGAAGTGGCTGGTACCCCTCCCGAAGGATCAGAACGATGCTCGGCGGGGTTAGTACCTCGACCATCAGGGGGTCAGTCCAGTGTTCAGCATAACTGTAGCCAGCATGTGACCATTCTAGGAGCCAATCATCGAGCTTGAGCCACGCTCTGTGGGAAGCCCACGGCAACACAACGAAGGTTCCATTGGGAAGCGTACCAAGTTCCGCCTGCCAATGTTTTCTGCCTCGTATGCGCGAGACCCGCTCCTGATGAAGCGCAGTATCAAGAACAGATGCACGTGCAGACACACGATATATGCCCGACCAAGCATCTATAAAGGCATGGTAGGCTGTGGGACGGCAAAACGCGCAGGGACGATGCCCGGCAGCAAAGGCGACTGCTTCGTCAAGGAAGAAGAGTTCGGTATAGCACCGCGGCTGCATGAGTTCACGTCGTCTGTTCTGAAAACTCAACGCGCAGATAAGCCAACTTTTGGTACGCCAGCCTTGTGAGATGAGTTGCCTATTGTCATCGTGCAGGCATCCACGATTGCCCATAAAAAGCCCATGATGGAGGGTAACTTCAATTGAGGAGAATGGCGTCACGCGATTTTGCAAGGTCATAGTGCTTTTTCCTCTTTCGCTATTTGAAACATCGAAAGATCTGCTCTAAGAAAGCAATGCTATTTCTCTTTGGATATTCTCTCTTGCCCGCTCTTCCAGGGCAACATAGACCAGTTCCGTCCAATAGATCCTTTTCCTTTGCAAAAACGCTTGCAGAACCTGCCTTCTTCCAGTTTTGTACGAGGCTTCTGGAACCCAACTATATTCTTGCCGGATAGCTTGCGCGTAAGAGTCATAGTCCAACGCCGGAGCACCAAGAATTGCGAGATCTGTATCAAGAAGGATATGGCAATCTGTATTACTTTCTTCAGTCCAGTGAGTTTTGGTACTCAAAATCATCTGAGAAACAGCAGCGATGGTTGTAGGAGGAAGAGCGAAATCGGACAAGACACGTTGTGCGTAGGTGGCACTTTGCTCTTCATTGTCTCCAGCAGAAGAATCGTAGATGCTATCGTGAAACCAGCAGGCTAATTGAAGCGTTGGAAGATCAGTAACATCGTTACGCAGACTCTCAATCCATGTAAGCATCGCCTGAATGTGCTCAAGGGTATGATACACTCGACCTGGACTGCTGTACATATGAACAAGGACGGTAAATGTTGTTTCTGCTTTTGCCTGTTCAATCCCAAACATCTCAAGAAGTTTTTCCCATTCATGCTGAAGGTGATGCATAATTTCTCGTATCCCCTCTTAAAGGACTAAAGTTGCTGGGTATTTTTTCTCGTATTCCTCTTATGAAACGTCGCCATAGTAGACGCGCACCTCCACACCTTGATAGTCCTCGTTCAGGAGAACAACATCGACGACAAAAGCACCTGTTTCCCGTCGATACACAATCGTCATTCCATCCACCCCCATCAGCACATCCACCAACTCGAAATGAAGATTGGGAGCAAGTTCAAGCCCACGCTTGAAATGCTGGCGCAATGCATCAATTCCAATCAAAACTCCGTCAGCCTTATTCCAACGAGTGATAACCGTAGGAGCACTGAAACGGACCGAGGGAGCATAATGCTCCATAATTGCATCAAGATTCCGCCCATTCCATGCAGCAATCCACTGTTCTGCCCGAATACGAGCTTGCTGTCTGTCCATTGGGACTATCTTTCCTGCTACTTTCATATTTTCACTACAGTAGTGCAATAAAGAGATATCTTCTCCGCCAAGCTTAGACGAGTGTTTTTCTCAGGAAGACACGGCGATAGCCATCTTCGGTGCGGCGTTCTTCTTCATCAAATCCAAGATGACGGTAGAAATCGAGATTTTCTGTCATCAATTCATGTGTATACAGGCATATTTCGTTCAATTGATGTATTCGTGTTTGTTGCTCAACAAAGTTCATGAGAACACGTCCCAAACCTTGTCTTTGAAAGCGAGGATCGATGGCGACATTTTCGACGAACATCCTTCTCTCTTGAAGCATCATGACCAGCACTCCGTGTATTTCTTCCTCTTTTGCAAGCACATAGACAACTTCTTGAGCAATAAGCAGTGCGTAATTCGCCAGTAGGGGTGCTGGCTTCTTCCCGATACGTACCGTATATTTTGCATATGCGGCCTGAACACACGTCACGATAGCTCTTTGATCGGCTGGTCGAGCCTGTCGAATAGAATGTATCATTGAGTTCATAACGCTTTTCCTTGAGACGCTTTCGCTTCGTGAGGAACATTCCTGATGCAAGAGAGAGAGGCTACAGTAGCGCATCCCATATATACAATATGTGAAAAGAGATATGGGCGCAAGGTCCACTTTCTGCTACATCAGCATGCCACGAATGGGTTTGGACTCACACAAGAGGCAAAGAGAAGATGGCGAAATAAAGAGCTGTTGTTACACTTCTCAAAGTAGAGGAGGCAATAGATTCCAGGTTCCCACATTGGCTCTTGTATCACAACACGCACTTGGGTATGCTCAAGGTAATGAAAATAGGAGAGACAAGGAGAACTCATGTATGCGTGATGGAACTCGTGTTGTTCGCGCTGGTTTGCCTCGTGCAGTGCAAGGAGAACCGTTCCTGCCAGGACCAACCTTTGCTGGACCCTATCATCTAACAGGCGAGCCAAGCACTTCAGACTATAGCTATGGTCGCTATCACAATCCCACCTGGACACACTTCGAGCAAGCCCTTGGCGAGCTTGAGGGAGGGCCAAGCCTTGTTTTTGCCTCTGGCATGGCTGCGGTCACGGCGGTCATGGGTGTCACCCTTCATGCAGGAAGTGTGTTGGTCATGCCATCGGATGGCTACTACACTGCTCGCATGCTTGCCGAAGGATATTTTGCGTCACAAGGTATTGAGGTTCGCCTAGCTCCCACTGTGGGGAACGCACAAGGTGAACTGCTTGATGGTGCAACACTGTTGTGGCTAGAAACGCCGAGTAATCCAGGACTCGATGTCTGTGATCTTGCAGAACTCAGCGCAGCTGCACACTCTCGTGGTGTCTTGGTAGCGGTAGATAACACAACCGCCACCGTTCTCGGTCAACAGCCACTCCATCTCGGAGCAGATTTTTCTGTGTCCAGTGATACCAAAGCACTCACTGGTCATGGCGACCTTCTTCTCGGTCATGTCGCAGCACTAAGTGCCTCATGGCGCGAACGCTTGCAGACATTTCGCACTCTGCACGGAGCAGTTCCAGGTCCGATGGAAGTGTGGCTTGCACATCGCTCTCTTGCAACATTGGACGTGCGATTGGAGCGACAATGCAAGAGTGCTTTGGAGATTGCTCGGTTTCTCGCGACTCAACCAGAGGTCGTACACGTGCGCTATCCCGGCCTTCCACAGGACCCGGCTTACGCTCTTGCCTCTCGGCAGATGAAACGCTATGGACCTGTGGTGAGTTTTGTTTTGAAAGGGAAAACGCAGGCTGAACATTTCCTGAATGCATGTCGTCTCGTTTTACAAGCCACGAGCTTTGGAGGAGTGCATACCACCGCGGAACGGCGAGCACGATGGGGAGGTGATGCGATTTCAGAAGGCTTCATTCGTTTGAGTGTTGGATGCGAGGATACACAGGACCTCCTTGAGGATATCGCGCAAGCATTGATGAGCATTTCTACAGAGGCTCAGAGTCACTCTTAAAGGACAACAGGTGACGCTCCATTGCTTTCAGGAATGGGATCGAGTGCCGCCACCTGTTGAATTACCTCTTTCACAACCTTTGCTCCCTGGATAATGTCAGGGATATCAAGGCTTGCATAGCCAAGCAGCAAACCAGAGCGGTCAGGAGTTCCTATATAGTAGGCATCTAGTGTGGTCACGATGACATCGC
>CAWBXD010000016.1:0-346413 GCA_963792705.1 uncultured Chloroflexia bacterium
CTTGTCGCCTTTTTGCTTGCACTCTACTACAAACGTGCAAGCATTCGTGATACGGATATCGTCGCCTTTGCGCTCGTCGCGGCGGTTGTCTTCTTCCTGCTTACGGGTGCTTTGAATGCGTTCCACCTTCCCAACTTTGCGCTCCATCTCTTCTAAGAGATGAGGAAGGACCGACGATGAAAGCACTTCTTACCTTTCTTCTTGTCGGTGTGCTTGTTGTGCTTGCGTTGGCATACTACCACCCAACGCAAGCCAAGCCACAAACACCGACACTTACAGCATCTCTCTTTGTAGCGCATGACAGAAACATGCATCAGATAACAGGACCTCCTACTGTTACCGCCTCTTTCATTGACCATATACTCACCCTTGCTCATTCACCTGCACAAGGGATAGGCAACGTGATGTATCAGGAAGGCGTCAAGTACGGCATCGACCCCGTATACGCCTTGGCATTCTTCCATCATGAAAGCTCGTTTGGGCTGGCAGGAATGGCAAGAAGCACACACAGCATCGGCAATATCAGGTGTACGCAAGGCTACACCTGTGACCCAACGGGCGGCTATCGTTCCTATCCCTCGTATGCAGTCGCCGTTGATGACTGGTATTCCTTGCTTGCATCAGTGTACATCCCTCGTGGGTTAAACACTGTCGAGAAGATCATTCCGGTGTATGCACCCATGAGGGATCACAACAATGAAGCGGCGTATATCGCTAGCGTCAATGCTGATGTTGCCTTGTGGAGAGAGGGGAAGGTATGAGCATGGATATGACCAATGTGTACATCCTCTTGCATGCCCTTGTGATGTTCTGTTTTCTTGGTGTTCTTCCCTTTTGCTTATTGTTGATAGGCGTCCTTGTGTACTTTCTCTTTCAGTGCAAAGGATGAAGGAGCATCAAACCAATGATTATTGTCTTTTGGGTCTCGCTTGCCCTTGCATGGTTCCTTTACCTCTGTAAGCCGTTTCGTCATGCACGATATGTTGCATGGCTTGTCCTTGCCTTTGCACTCTGTGTATATGGCTTGTTACGGCTATAGAAGAGGAGTCAAATATGACCAACGAACAACTACGAGCCTTTGAGCAGGTCTACAGCGACTACTACCAGCGTGTCTATCAACGTGTGTACGCGTTGGTACAGCACGTGCAAGAAGCTGAAGACCTGACACAAGAAACCTTTATCAAACTGTACCGAGCGTTCGCAACGCTCGACACGAGCAACTTGTCCGCGTGGCTGTATCGCGTGGCAACCAACACGGTCTATGATGTGCTCCGGCAACGGCGACGGCGGCCTGTCACCTCTCTTGATGCTGATGATGGGCTGGAATGGATGCTGCTACAAAAGGGTGATATGCAAGAGGACTACGTGAAGCGTGAAGCTATTCACCTGTCTCTATCAGGACTGAGTGAAATGCAACGGAACGCGCTTCTCTTCCAAGTGCAAGGCTATCACGCGGTTGAACTCGCATCACAATCTGGACAATCCTATTCTACTGTCACCTCTACCATCCGTCGTGCTCGTCGTGCTTTCAAGCAGCAATACGAGGTAGCAACGGCGTCATGATGTACCAACGCAAGCACCTCTACCCGCCCAACTGGAAACAGATTGCAACCGCGTGTAAAGAGGCGGCGGGGTGGAGGTGCCAAACATGCCACATTCGACACGGGGCAAAGCGACGAAGTAAACGGACTGGCAACACCTACCGAGTATGGTTACACGCCGCCCATGTCACTCTTCACGATACTTTGAACCCACAGCCCGCGCTTCAATGTTTCTGTCCTCGTTGTCATGGCCGCTACGACTTTCGGCAACGGGTACGGGAAGCGCGGCTTTCTCTTGAATGTCTCAAACACCACGTTCTCTTGCACCGTCAGGGTCATCCTGGACGGTGCAATGTTCATACAAAGGAACAACGATTATGTCATCACGTCCAGCAATCCCCCACGGCTACGCCGTTGTGCAGTTAGATGATAAGCAATGGTACCCCTTAGAAGTCACCCGTTATTATAGCGCGGCAAATCCAGATGGAAATATTGCCCTCTCCTCATACAGGGAACCGAACGAGGACAAGGAATTTCGAGATGTCAGGTTTGCACATCGAGAGGACGCGCTACGCTACGTGCAACAACGAGCTTCCAATGATGAAAGCAACGAGCGGCGCAAATGGGAAAGCATTTCTATCGAGAGTGACCTGTACCCTGAACAGTGTGTTCATGCTCTTACCTTGATTGAAGAGATCACAGGGCATCCCCCAAAGGTACGACGGTGGCTCCATAGTGTGTATGTTGAAATTCCCTCCTATCCATGTTCTTGTGGAAAGTATCACCTCTCCTATTGGGACTCTAGCCAAATCACGATAGAAGACGCGCTTCAACGAGCTGCAGAATACGTCTATGAGCATCGCTGTTCCTGTACTGCAACCTCTGCACATGAATATGAGCAACGCCAAGCTGCGTAAAGGAGAAAAGATGAAATGTGATGGGCGTTGCATGTTTCTTTGTGCTGCATACTTCTTTGTGGGGATATGGATGATCGGGTTAGCAACCATCGACAGGAAATTGGATGCTTGTTAGTCTCGCTCTTGTAGGGTATGTGCTCAATCTTGTTCTTTTGAGCTATGCAAGAAAGAAGCCCTGGTAGACCAAATAAAGCAGAGTCAGAAGGCTATCATGCAGTGCGTGACAGCCTTTTTCTTTTGGAGATGAAGCTATGTTACAACCCCCACAAGGGTATCAAGAATGCCCTCGTTGTGGCGATAAAAAAGCGATCCTGATTATGGATTTTCATGGATTGCTCCCTCAACTTGACAGCATGGGCTATCCGCAATACTACTGTCCTACCTGTGCCAACGTCTTTACGGGTTTGGATATTCCGCAAGAGAATGAGCAGGGGAAAGAGAAGAAAGCAGATGAATGAACAAGACTATATGGACGAAGTGATGAGAACGTATGCAGGTTCCGACACCTCTATAGACAAGCTCACTCTTGCCGCATTAGGGCTAGCAGGTGAGTCAGGAGAGGTAGCAGATAGCATCAAAAAGGTGCTCTATCAAGGGCATCATCTCGACATTATGCACATTGTCGAGGAATTGGGTGATGTGCTCTGGTACTTGACGCTGGCATGTAACGCGGTTGAATGTACCTTAGAGGACGTGATGAACGTCAACGTTGCCAAGCTCCACAAACGCTATCCCAACGGCTTTGACTCTGAACGTAGTATCAACCGATAGATAAGAAGGTGCTTGTATGCAGACAACATCATCCCTTTGTATCTGTGGAAACATACTCAATACTCAACAAGAGACAGGGCGTCCCCGTACTTATTGCTCGGACCGATGCCGTAAACGTGGGCAACGTGCAAGAGAAACCCTTGTTGATGTCACGAAACTCGAAAAAAGTGATGTCACGAAACTCCCTGATATCCTGTTTTATTGTGGTTTGAATGAAAGGACGTGGAACCATCACGCAATGGAAACAGGGGAATACGTCTGCATTGCTCCTGTGTGTGGGAAGACAGAAAAGACAAAAACGATCAACCGTGTGTATGCGGCCCCGGACAAAGTAAAGTACGTCCTCATGGATAGCTCCGCCTTTTCCGATAAGATTGAACTTTCGCCACAAGGAACTATTCTCAAGAATGACCGTCTGAGTTTTGAAGACGCCCTTCATCGACAAATCACACATGCATACCAGTTCAAATATGTCGAGCAAGTGACACACCTTGCAAGTTATGACCTCTTGATAGATGAGACATGGCTTGATGGAGAACGAAGCAAACAACGCTGGTCGCGTGATGCCGCCGCATATGCAGTACGTGAGACTGTCAGTGCGGCGGTCTATCTCTCGAAACAACGGCGACGACTCCGTAAGGTGTTTGGGCATCCTATTGGTCTTGTCCTCTCTGCACAAGGGGTAGAAGTCGAACAGTATATGTACTGTGCAGAACAGATTATCCCCTACCTAGAAGAAGGCGACATATTCGGCTTAGGTGGATGGTGTATCACAGGTCTGCTTCCAACGATCATGTTACCATGCTTCAAGCAGGTGATGAGCAAACTCATTCCCTTCTTGGCGTCTCAGGGTATCAAACGTGTGCATGTATGGGGTGTGATTATGCCCGAAGCACTAGCCTTCCTCTACGCACTCTGTAGACGCTATGGTATCCAACCCTCTACTGATAGTTCGGGGCCGTGTCGCTATCCTATTTTGGGCAATTGGGGATATGGCTCATGGCGAAACAGTGCTTATAGAGTTCCTCCAATTCTTCAAACCTGTAAAGCGGTAAACGCATACGGAAAGAAGGTCCCTGTGTGCCTTCCTGACACACGATGTCGAGGGTTAGAACGGTGTCGGCATGTCACACTGACCCGTGACTACTTAGCACATTTTCACGAACGCGAACCGCTCTTATGTGAGCGTGTAAGCGATCTACCTCTATGAAAGTAAAGGAGCGTGAGCTATGCCAATACAACGAGACCGCTACCCACCCAACTGGAAAGAGATATCCCTTGCACGTCGCGCCCTTGCTCAGTGGAAATGTGAATGGTGTGGCGTCCTCAACGGGACCTCTCGTCTAGGTAGCAAAGGCAAGCCGTACAAAGTAGTGCTTACCGTCGCCCATCTTGGAACGCCCTATCCTGATGGGCGTCCAGGTGATAAGCACGATAAGATGGACGTTCGTCCAGAGAACCTTGCCGCTCTCTGTCAGGTGTGTCATCTACGCTATGACATTGATGAACACATTCAACACGCCAAAGAGACCCGACAACACCGCCGTTCTGCTGAAGCATATGCGGCGGGTCAATTATCCCTATTCTGTATGGAAAGTGAGAACCTGTAATATGGCACTACGTCGTATGGTTCCAACCCGCTTTTTTAAGGACCCTGATATTATGGCCCTCTCTACACGAGACACGCAACTCATCTTGATTGGATTGATTCTTTCTGCTGATGATGAGGGACGTGAACTTGCTCATGCTGATTTGTTGGGTCGAGAGATGAACTATTCCTCTGAACAGATAGAAGCGGCCTTACAAGAACTGGTTGCAAACGATTTGCTTCTGCTGTATCACGTCGGGCGACACCGCTATTATAGCCTCACGCGTTGGCAGCAGTGGCAGACCATTCATCCAAGTAAACTTGTTGCCTCTAAATATCCCGCTCCTACTGCACCCTGTCAGCAGGAAGTCAGCGAAGGTGCAGCAGAAGGGCAGCAAGAAAGCAGCAACAAGGCAGCACAAGTTAAGTTAAGTCAAGTTAATATAAGTCAAGAGAAGGAGGAAGCACTTCCCCCAAACGTGGTTACGTTTCCCACATCTCATAGCAGCGACGCCGACGACGATGGAAAGAGTTCGCAGGTCACGAAGCAAGTCGGAGCTATTCTCAAGCTTCCTGCCAATGATGCACTGCACCGTATCGTTGGAGAGTATTCCCGTATGGCAACGCTTTCCCTGCTTGGAGAAGCTGACTCTGCACGGGAATGGATTGATGACCGCAAGCGCAATCCTACAGGCAAACACATGACCCTTGCCTTTTTTCGACGCTGGTTACAGCGTGAGCATGAAACGGCCTTGAAGCGTGAAGTGCAACGTCAAAGTGCAACCGGCACCGATGGACGCGATACCAAAGAGACGCCCACGTCGAAACCACCTTCACGTCTCCCCAGTTTAATGGACTTAGAGACCAAATATCATAATGCTCAACAACAAGGGGGAACGAGCTAGCATATGGCAGAGAAAGTGTTACCACAAAGCATGGAAGCGGAAATGGGTGTGCTTGGAAGCGTCATTATTGACCCTGATATGATGGCTCATGTTGCTGACGTGCTGACGCCGGAAGACTTTTACCGGGACGCTCATCGCCACATCTACAAGGTCATGCTCACACAGTATGAACAGCATCTTACATCCGACCTTATCACCATTAGTGACGAACTGGCACGAGAGAACAAGCTAGAGGACGTGGGCGGCTCTAGTTATATCACCTCGCTCATCAACGGTGTCCCCACAAGTGGCAACGTTGAATACTATGCAAACATCGTCAAAGAGAAAGCTCTCTATCGTCGGCTCATTCATGCCGCAGGAGAAATTGCGGCGAATGCATTCGACGGAAGAAAGCGACGCCTTAGAGAACGCCGAACAGATGCTCTTTACGCTGGGACAACATGGAAGCCATTCAGAGTTTACCACCATTGACACGGTGCTTTCCGCATGCATGACCGATTTAGACGCGTTGCACTCGCGCAATGCAAGTATTATTGGAGTTCCCACGGGCTTCCGTCCCCTTGATGTTGCACTTGGTGGGTTGCAACGGTCTGATCTGGTTATCCTAGCAGCTCGTCCTGGGACTGGAAAAACAAGCTTTGCTCTCAATGTTGCGTCCAACGCGGTCTATCAGCATCAACAACGGGTCGCGTTCTTCTCACTGGAAATGAGCAAAAAGCAACTAGGGTTACGTCTCTTGTCGATGCAAGCACAAATTGACCAACAACGCTTACGGATGGGATGGGTACATGATGAGGAATGGGAACATCTGCTAGCCGCAATGGGGGAATTGTCGGAAGGGAACATCTGGATAGATGACACGGCGGGACTCTCATTAACCGCTCTACGAAGCAAGGCGCGGCGACTGCAAGCACAATACGGCATAGACCTTGTGATTGTGGACTATCTGCAATTAATGCATGCGACGCTAGAAGGCAAACGCTACCCCAACCGTGAACAGGAGATAGCCGAAATTAGCCGAGGACTCAAGGGTATTGCGAAAGAACTAGATGTACCAGTGCTGGCCCTGGCACAACTCTCACGAGCGGTTGAAAGCCGACAAGTCAAAATCCCGCAACTCTCAGACCTACGAGAAAGCGGCGCAATCGAGAATGATGCGGATGTGGTGCTGTTCATCTATCGAGAAGAAATGTACGACCCTGACACGGAAGCGAAAAACACTGCTGATATTATCATTGCTAAACATCGTAACGGCCCTGTAGGAACCGTTCGACTCAGCTTTGAAGCAAGTCAAACGCGCTTTCATGAACTCTCACTCAAGGAGGAAGTATCTTGAGTCAAAGAACGAGAACGCAACACCAATCCAGAGTAAGGACACACGTATGAGAAAACGTAAAGCGGAAACTACTCCTATTATTCAACCTGTTGTACCAGCCCAACTTCTACGAATTGAGCAAGTTGCAACAATCCTCAATTGCTGTCGGGCAAAAGTATATCGCCTCGTAAAATCTGACAACTTACCTACGGTAAAAATTGGCGATGAAATGCGAGTAGTAGTTGCCGATCTCAACCAATGGATAGAGGAGCGTAAGCAAGCTTCATAATGTTTGTGAAAATGGAAGTTAAATGCCCTTGTGTGATGCTGTATGACACAAGGGCATTTCTTATTGGAAAGTGAGAGCACACGAAGCATGGCAAAGAAAAAAGACGAGGGGCAGAAGCAAGAGAAGTCAAAGCAGAGACGCCGAAAACATGGTGAAGGGTCTATTACGGAACGTAAAGATGGACGTTTTCAAGTAGCTATCACGTTAGAGGACGGAAGCCGTAAGACGCTGTACAGAAAGAATTATAAAGATGCAGAGACCGCGCTACAGAAGGCTCGTAGTGAATTGAAGGAGGGAATGCTTGCAATAGGGCCACAGCAAAAGCTAAAAGAGTATCTTGAGTATTGGCTAGAGGATGTGCATAAAGCAAAAATCCGTCCTGGAACCTATCAGTCATATCGCATCATTCTAAACAATCACCTCATACCGGCACTTGGCAATATAACTATACAAAAGCTTACCTCTCAGCACCTGCAATCATTGTATGCAAAGAAACGAAGTGAGGGGCTTTCTCCAGGAAGAATTAGAATTATTCATGCAGTTATTCATAGAGCACTTGAGCATGCTATTCGTATCACGCCTCCCCTCATTTCTCGCAATGTTTCCGAAGCCGTAGAACTTGCAGGGCAAGGACAGCATGAGATGCATCCCTTGACACCAGACCAGGCACAGCAGCTACTAGGGGCCGCACAAGAACATGATTTACTTGCGCTACTGACAGTAGCATTGACGACAGGAATGCGTAGAGGTGAAATACTAGGCTTAGAATGGCAAGATATTAACTGGAAACAAAGCATCCTTCAAATTCGTCGCACCGTTAGCTATCTTACAGGGCAAGGATTTGTTGTAGGCGAGCCGAAAACAACAGGGAGTAAAAGACAAATTGTACTCCCTCAAGTCGCAATTGATGCATTGAAACAACATCGTACCACTCAATTAGAAATTCGACTGAAAGCAGGTTCATCATGGGTAGATCAAAACCTTGTGTTCAGTGATGATAAGGGAAACTACATTGTACCTATAACGTTGGGTCGCCACTTCTCCCATTTACTCAAAGATATAGGACTCCCGCATATGCGTTTCCACGACCTTAGACATAGTGCCGCAACCCTTTTATTAAGCATGGGTGTGAACGTTAAGGTTGTGCAGGAGTTATTAGGTCATAGCAATGTGAGTATGACGTTGAATGTCTATTCACACGCGCTTCCCTCAATGCAGACTGAAGCGATGAACAAAATGGATATTTTGTTCCGTCGTCAAAATCAGGATACGGAAACTGACCAGGACGCACGTTAAAAATGACTTTAGACAGCAATTTTAAGCGTTTTGCTGTCAAGATTGCTGTCTAAAGGGCATCTTCTTAAAAAGAAATTTAGCAAGAAGCAAGGCTACAAGCGGCCTGAGAAGGTGTAAACATTAGTGGATATTTCAGTATGCATTATACCATACCAATAAGGTAATATGTTGCCTTTCTTTCATGAATTACGCACTATAAAGAACATAACAGTGTACCCCTCTTATCACAAGAGGGGTACACTGTTATGTTCTTTATGAGATTGTAGTTAACGGCTACTGTGCTTTTGCGCCAGCCTGTCGATCTGAGCTATCAACAATCGGAGTGTTTACCAAATGTTGCGAGACGAACCAAACCTGTAGCTCATGCAGTGGCAGGACTCTTGACGATAGAAGATCGTTCGTCGCGTAATCTTTGTTGTCGTCGGTCTGCTCGATACCATCGCGGATGGTCTTGATGATGGTTGCGTGTGCATTGACTGTACGTGCCAGCATTGCTGGGATGTCTTCTTCACCAGTGGGTGGATGCTCGATATTGGTTGTCTCTGCAACCTCCCACGGCATACCAGTTGTGACACCACCAAGTGTCTGAATACGTTCTGCAATCGCGTCAACCGTCGCTAACACTTCGTCTGCATGCTTATCGAGTAGCAGGTGAAGTTGATAAAATGTTGGGCCAGTCACCTGCCAGTGGTGCTTTTTGTACAGGTTGTATAGTGTAATAGAGTCGGCAAGCAGTTGGTTAAGCATACCGACATTCTGTTTGAGTGTCTCTTCTGGCATACCTAGTGGTACAGCATGAATTGCCCCATACTTCTGCAATTCATACGATTTAGGATGATAATTTGGTTGTGCGCCCGTCTGCGTTGCGCTTGAAACTTTATTATTTGAGGTTGTTGTCACTATATTTATCTCCTTTAATAACGTTAACTATCGTAGTTACATTAATCCGCCGCCGCCACCACCACCACTGTTACCAAGAAACTGCTTAGCCGCCAATGCTGCAATACCTGCAACGGCAAGCTTCGCACCAGTACTTCCTAATGGACCTCCAGGACCCATAATTTGGTGCAGGATATCAGGATTCTGTTGTTGTGCGTATCCGGTGAGACGAGCTGCGTCTTGTGGTGACATGTTTTGTGGGTTATTAACGTTCGGTATTCCTGCCTGTTGAGGGTTGAAACCTTGCCCCATCAAACTGCTCACTAGTCCTTGCATCAAACCACCTCTTTGCTGCTGTGGCATTTGCTCGTAGTATTGTTGGTGAGCTTGTTCGACCATTTGTTGTGGTGCGTTCTGAACAAACTGCTGGTAGTTCTGACGGGTTTCTTGTTCGGGAAGTTGAGAGTATGTGCCTTGATCCCAAGAGTTAGCATACTGTTGATACATCTGCTGATTGTTCTGGTCAAAAGGATACATTCTACTATCTCCTCAATGCTTTATGGAACGTCGTGTTACAAGAGAGTCAACACAGACGTGTTATTTACTCTTCGTACTCTGGTAACACGCGCAAGAGTGAAATGAAGTTTCAGGTGAGTCCGTGCATCTGAGGAATAGAGATGCTACTTGCGGATGGAGGATTCGTATACCAAGTGCCGTTCCCCTGTGTATAGTTACGTGAATCATCGGGGTTTACAGCGTAATAAATGCCGGACATTGCGCCACCCGATTCGATGGTTCCGACAAAGAGGAGTGGGAGAATATTTGTTTCTTGCACAGTAAACTTTATTGTTCTATTCGTTGAGACAGTGCCAGTAAAATTACCACTTCCTTGCAAGCCATAGCCGGGTGCGACGTAAAAATAGCCACTAGTGATGATACCATTATTCTGAACAATATTTCTCAACTCGATAGGAGCACTTTCACTTGGAGAGACGAAGGTATTAGTAACCTGACCGCTATAGGCTCGACCTAATACTGGATACGTAGAGGGCACCGTTGTAGGTATAACGGCTGTTGGTGTTACACCGACTGTTGCAGTGGGCGGCTTACTAGTTGGTATCGCCGTCGGTTTTGGAGTTGGTACTACTGTTGGAGTTGAACGAACTGTTGATTTTGGGGTTGCAGTAACGGTATGAGCAACCTGTCCAAACGATGATCCTTTGAATATGCCAGCACCAAAGGTTACACCTGCGATAGCGGCTAATACAGCGAACAACGATAAAAAGATAGGTAGCACACGTCGCCGCCGTTGATCGCGTGTCACTTCCACCGAACGTGCGACTATCCTATATGGGGGATTGCTGCGCGTGGGTTTGACAAGTCTTGTTGGAATGTCTTCTACACGCTTCGATGATGTGATGGGCACAATAGAAACACTTGGTTCTGCAATCGGTTCTGCGTTTATCTCACGCCAAAACTCTTCGACACTCGAAAAGCGGTCGTTGCTGTTAATTGCCATAGCGCGATGTATAGCGTTAGCAACATGCTGTGGTACGTGTGGTGCAAGTAGTTGCACAGGTTCAAGTGGGTCAGTGTTTTTGCTTCCCATCTGAGTCAAGCGGTACAGTGCATCTGTAGGAATAGTCCCTGTCAGGAGGGCGTACAACGTTGCCGCAAGGCCATAGATATCTGTACGTAGATTTGTACCTCGCGCATATTGTTCTGGCGCGCCATAACCAGGGGAGCAGCGACGAACGGCAGTTGTGGTCGAGTCCTGTTCATACTCTTTGGCAATACCGAAATCGACAAGCACCGAATCATCCCCACCATCAGGTACAATGATATTGGCAGGTTTGATATCACGGTGAATGATGGGCGGTTCCTGTTTATGCAGATAGCCTACAGCGTCCATAATGGGATTCATAATCTTTATCGCATGGGGCAAGGAAAAACGCTTTCCGAGTTGTTGCTGACGTAATACCTCAAGGTTGGGGCCTGCAACATAATCCATAAGCATATACACGCGAATATTATTGTTGTCCTCAAAGACGCGATAGACACGAGGAAGTGCTGGGTTATCTAGCCGCTTGAGAACTTCACACTCAAAGGCGAAACGCTCGCGCTCTTCCTTATTCGGATCAATAACCTCTTTTAAGGCAAAAATGTTGCCCTTCACGCGTGAGTCCCGTACACGATAGACAGCCCCAAAGCCGCCTTTGCCTAGCAGTTCCTCAACGATATACCGATCTTTTACAACGCTCCCTGAAGAGAGCGTTGCATGTAGGTCTTGCACCCCTTCACCTCACGATAAATTTTGTCATATCCTGTGATTATAGGCATAGCAACCAAGCTATAGCAAGCTCAAGAGCTACACTAATTCTTTCACAGGAGTATTTTCAGGAGTTTGTGCAATCGGCAAGGTAGTTGGCACAACGTCTTGTACAATTAGACGTGCTCCGCGTTGAAACGTAAGGTAGGCCCAGGCCCACTGAAACACGACCAGGAAACGGTTGCGGAAGCCAATCAGGAAGAAAATGTGGACAGCAAGCCAGAAAAACCAGGCCACAAATCCAGTCAAACGCACAAAACCAAAGTCTGCAATGCCATAGGCACGTCCAACAGTAGCAAGATTACCTTTGTTTCTGTAGTGAAACGACTTTGTGTCCTTTTTTCCCAGCACCCGTTCTCCAACCACGGAGCCTACGTAAGCACCCTCTTGCATCGCAACTGGTGCAACGCCGGGTAGTGGCTTGCCATCCTGGAATACACTTGCAGTATCACCAATCACAAACACATTGGTGTAGCCCGGAAGTGTTAAATCGTTTTGTACCTTAACACGACCTGCACGATCTACCTCGGCATTAAGCCATTTGCCAGCAGGTGATGCAGCGACGCCAGCCGTCCAGATCACCGTTTTTGCATCTAAACGTGTCTCGCCAAGCAAGACGCCTTCATCATCAATTCCTGTCACAGCAGTATGCGTTCGTACCTCTACACCAAGTTTTTCGAGTGCTTGCTGTGCTGTCGTTGCCAATTTTTCTGGGAACGCAAGTAACATTCTTGGGGCGGCTTCAACGAGAACGATGCGTGCAAGCTTAGGATCAATACGACGGAAGTCACTTGCGAGTGCTTTATGAGCGAGTTCCGCGATGGCTCCTGCCATTTCGACACCTGTTGGGCCTGCACCTACAAGCACAAACGTGAGAAGTGCTTGCAGTTTAGCAGGATCGGTCTCCATCTCCGCGGCTTCAAACGCAAGAAGAACTTTGCGACGAATGGCGGTTGCATCCGCTATAGTTTTTAGTCCTGGGGCAAAGCGTTCCCATTCATCATGTCCAAAGTAGCCATGCGTGGCTCCTGTGGCGATGATCAAGTAGTCATAGCGCAAGGAACGCTGGGTCATATGCACATACTGATTTTTCAAATCAACGCCTGTTACCTCAGCCATCAGCACATGTGTATTTCGCTGTTTTCGCAGAATATGACGGATTGGGCCAGAAATGTCTGCTGGTGAAAGTTCGGCGGTAGCAACTTGATAAAGAAGTGGTTGAAACACATGATGGTTGTTGCGATCAATCAACGTGATATCTACAGGTGCATTCTGTAAAGCATGCGCGGCTTTTATGCCTCCAAAACCGCCTCCGATGATGACAACTTGTGGTCTTGTTGATTGAACTTGTTTCGTAGTAGCTGTGATATATGTAGTCTGCGCGTCCATAGTCTCTTCTCCAAATGTCTCTACGAAGAGGCAGTACAATGTTCTCCCTCGAACACAGTTAATTTATTTTTCTTTTATACTTTTATTATAGCACAACTATAGATATTCGCATTTCAGACGAAAGATACATTTCTAAGAGTGTATGGTTATTTTTGCTCAAGGAACGCAAGAACAGCGATTTCTTCAGGATGCAAGCCATGCAGTACTTCTATGACAGCTTGCTCATCATCTTTTTGAAGAGCTTTGAGGAGCGAACCGTTCAGGTATGCATCTATAATTTCTGGATGGATATAACTCTTACGGCAGATTGCAGGAGTATTGCCAAGATGTTTAGACGCAGTTTCTATGGCGTGTACTACATTTTTCTTCGCCTGTGTTTGTGTCTCGTATTCGCCAAGGTCCTGTAAGGCACATGTTGCAGTGACAGTACCAGCCCAGGTACGAAAATCTTTCGCGGTAAATTCTTGTCCAGTAATCTGCTGCAAGTAGTTGTTTACATCGTCCGATTCAATGGTATGCAGTTGGTTATGTTCATTGTAGTACTGGAAGAGTTCGTGTCCTGGCAGGGATTGACATCTCTTGATAATTTTCGCAAGTTGCCGATCTCTAACATCAATCGTGTGTTCTTTGCCGCTCTTGCCGCGAAAGTGAAATTCTATATTTGTTCCCTCTACATCGACATGGTTATCACGCATGGTAGTCAAGCCAAAGGAGCCATTCTCACGAGCATATTCTTCATTGCCAATACGGATAGAGGTGGTATCGAGTAAGCGAACCACTGTCGCAAGCACTTTTTCGCGCGGTAAACCATGAAGTCTTAGATCGTGATCCACACGTTCACGAATAAGAGGAAGAGCTTTCCCAAAAGCCATCATCCTATCGTATTTGGTTTCGTCTCTAATTTCGCGCCACTTAGGGTGATAGCGGTATTGCTTGCGACCTTTCGCGTCTCTGCCTGTAGCTTGAATATGACCACGAGGGTTTGAACAAATCCAGACATTTGTCCATGCAGGTGGAATACCCAGTGAACGAACACGCTTCAGTTGTTCTTCATCGTGAATAGGTTTTCCATCGCGACCAATGTAACTAAAATGCTTCCCTGCTCGCTTACGTCGTATGCCAGGCATCGCATCAGAGACATATCGCAAGCCAGCAGCTTTTGCGGCCTCAACAGGTGCAGCAACGTCTTCGTTCGAGGTCACTTGAGGGACTACTGATGTCATCTTCGTTCTCCTAGCACATGTACTATCCAGCGTCAACAATAATGTGGGCATCACAAGTGTCACGTTAGAGAAGTGATCTTTGTAGACAATGATGTGCTTGTCACGGTGCCAACATCTCAATATAGTCATTTTTCACACCTAGTTTTTAGTCCTTTTTCAAGTTGTAGATGCAATCTAAGAAAAAAGTGTATTTTTATATTCATAATTTACACAAGAATAACATCTGTTGTCCAAATAAGTAACATTTCTAATAATAAATACTAGACATACGACATCCACACGTCGTATACTCACTATCGTGTAGTTTATAGACACGAGTTGGCAATAGTTCTTTCAAGGTGTTGCCTCGTGTTACTAGAAACCACAGACTCAAGGTGTGATAGAACGCCTTTTCATCTATTCTACCTGTACGTCTTTGTAGAACTGAGGTCTCAGAGCTTCAGCAGCATCGTTCATCTTAAATGGAGGTTTTGCACATGTCGAACCAGGATTATGGTCAGCAGGATCAGTACAATCAAGGCAACCAGAGTAACCAGGGTGGTTATGGTCAACAACAGGATCAATACAACCAAGGCAATCAGGGGCAACAGCAGGACCAGTACAACCAGGGCAACCAAAGCAATCAGGGTGGTTACGGGCAACAGGATCAAAGCAATCAGGGTGGTTATGGGCAGCAACAGGACCAAAGCAATCAGGGGCAACAGCAACAGGACCAGTACAATCAAGGCAATCAGGGGCAGCAAGGTGGCTATGGTCAGCAACAGGACCAGTACAACCAGGGCAACCAAAGCAATCAGGGTGGTTATGGGCAGCAACAGGACCAAAGCAATCAGGGGCAACAGCAGCAGGGACAAGGGTCGTTGGATGGCGCACGAAATGCGGCGCAAAACCAGATCGATCAGGCTATTGATCAGTTTGGAAACAAAATTCCTGGTGGTTCACAGTACACTCAGCAGGCTAAAGATGCAGCACATGGTGCGCTTGACAACCTGGAAAAAGAGGGTGAGGGTCGATTAGGGAACCTAGGCGGCTCACTGGGCGGCATGTTTGGTGGGAATAACCAATAACCTCCGATACTGCAAATAAAAAGCCTTTATCATGCGATTGTATGGTAAAGGCTTTTTATTTTTTATCTTATCACCTGTAATTGTCTTCTTATAAGGTCCTTCATACGTACCACAAAATGTAGCCCCTATATTTATCTCTCTTGAAACACTCTGGTACTCTCTATTTTTTCGTGAGTGTTTAGTAACTCTATAAAAATATGTGAGAAACTTATGATGCGTAAAATACTGCGGAAATATGCTGATTTGCTAGCAAGCGGCCTATGGACCATGATAAAAGTTGTGCTGTTCATCATTGTGCGCGATATAATGGCCCAAAAGGAGACCGAGATTCGCACTCAGGAACTGGCGAAGCGTGAGGCACAACGGCGTATGAATGAATTCTTAAGTATTGCGAGTCATGAACTGAAAACACCGCTCACAAGCATTAAAGGAAACATTCAGTTAATGGGTCGTAAGCTCAAGCAAAAACCCGATATAGGTACAACTAATGCGGCAGAAGAGAGCAGCGAAAAGCACGAGGACTCGGCAAACCACTTATTGAGTGAGGCAAGAGAGCTACTTGAGCGCACAGATAAACAGATAACACAGCTTTCTCGCTTGGTCAATACACTTTTAGAAAGCTCACGTATTAATGCAAACACGATAGACTTGCTTTTAGAAATTTGCGAATTGGATACAATTGTGCGTGAAGTCGTGCAAGACGTGCGCTCAATTCCAAAGACACGCACTGTTCACCTAGAAATCTCGTCAGAAGAGAATGTTCTTGTCATGGCTGATAACAATCGCATCAAACAAGTGGTTGTTCACCTACTATCGAATGCACACAAATATTCTCCTGCTGAAGAGCGTATAGAGATCTTACTACAAACCGAAGGGGAGATGGTGCGTGTATCTGTTCACGATGCAGGTCCAGGCATTCCTCCACATGAGCAAAATAAAATTTGGGAACGATACTATCGTGTACCAACCATCGAAGTACTTAATGGAAGCGAAATTGGTCTTGGTTTAGGGCTCCACATCAGCCGCACAATCATAGAGCAGCATCACGGCCATATTGGAGTACAAAGCACTCCTGGCTCCGGCTCGACATTCTGGTTTACGTTACCATTATCAAACTAATATATAAGCGTTCTATAGATGACGGCAAACAGTTTTATGTGCATCGGGAACAAAAATTGTTTCATTGTCGTATGACATTTGGGGGGTGATTTGACATCACTCAAGTGAAACATTACAATTATAGTGGGGTACTTACTATAACTTAGGAGTACAAACGATAAACGTATCGAGAGAGGAACTATGCCGATGGATGCAATCATTGGACGATATCGAGTGCGTATGGAAGAAATGGGTCTTATTCTTAAACATGCTTCAGGCATCAGCTTTGATTTAACACCTGATGAGACACTAAGCCTTCTTGATTTCATCAACGCCTATCGTCAAACGTTGTTAATAATGCAACAGGAGAGCGACCAAGACACAGAGCCAGAATTGGAACGTATCGTCATCAGAAAAAACGAGGACGAAGAGGAATGATGTGAAATCACATGATGTCAACAATTAGCGTTGCCGCTTGTGCCATTGACGTTATGTGATCTTCTACAATAGAAGCCATTTGTACACTAGTTAAGTATCACAGAGTGATTGAGCAAAACGACACGTTACAAATGGGCAAGTGACAGGTGTAGGAACAGAGGATAGTTTTCCCTTATCAAGTATCTTTAACTTGACTGATCGCCTACAAATATTTAGCTATCTTGTCACCTCAAACCGTGTGCGCTGGTATCGTGTCATTATGCGACTCTTCTTGCATACACACCGCGAATTGTATCGCTATCAGCTCACTGCCCATGAAATACGGGATACTATACGGGATGCTTTTGACCCACTCTTCGCGGCATTAGGAGCACTCTATAGAACTGCGGCACCAGGCGTGCCACGCTTGCTTGCACTTGACGAAGCATTTGATAAAGTAAGTATTGCTAATACACAACGCATCATGGAATTTCTTGTTTCGCAAGATTTTCAGTGGATTATGACAGGACCACAAGTCAGTGGTACAAGCGCAAAAATTCCAGCTAGCGCACGCTATTTGATGCTCCACGAAAAAGGCTCTCCCTTTGCTACGGTAGCCGCGTCATTCTGGAGTGATAGCCAGGATATGCAAAGTGGACAAAAGTAGTGGAAGACGCTGCACCTAACATACAGAAAGCGGTAGTGTTTTTCACCAACATGGGTTTGACACAACTGCCTACGCGGTTGCACTACAGCATGGTGGGTTGCCTGCATCGGCACATGAGTTGACGATGCTCAATGCATTACCAACCATGTTTGATGAACTTGTGGGTAAGATGCAAGAAAAAGGTATGCGGGCGATCAAGAGGGCATTACACGTTTACTTGCTGAAGACTTGAACCACCTCTAAGCCATGTGCCATCAACGAGTTAATCGAAGACCGATATACACTCTATCTTTACATGGGTTGGTACGGCAATTTCACAGTAAATGTACTACCTTTACCTGGAACACCCTCACTACTTATAGCAAGAGAACCGCCATGTTTCGCAACCAACGTGTTCACAAGGTAAAGTCCTAATCCTAGCCCTTTTGCATCAACACTATGAGCATTTTGAGCACGGAAAAAGCGTTCTGTAAGTCGTTCCTGCTCTTCGGGAGGAATGCCAATTCCCTGGTCTTCAACGGCAATTTCAATCGTACCTTCATCAGTAGTATAAATTGATACCGTTATGGAGCCACTGTTTGGACTGTACTTCACCGCGTTACTCACTAAATTGATTAATACTTGCTCCAACCGTTCTTCATCACCTTTTATCTTCAGAGGCTTTTGCTCGGTAGTCTCACCCTCATCATCTTCATTTAGAGAGACTAATTGTTCGTTAACAAAAAGACGGAGTTCATGACTTTGTGCGATTGGTGCATAGTCTTCTAGTGTTCGTCTGACGAGTTGCAGCAAATCGATTTCTTTCAATTCAAGCTGTAAGCGATCCAGGTCTAGCCTGCTTATATCCATGAGCGCATTAATCATATGCTCAATTTTTTGTGTTTGCTGTTCAACACTCTTTAGCCCATGTAGCAGTTCATGATGCGTATCGGTTGCTGACTGTTGAGAACGCTTGATACGACGCTGCAGAATTTGCGCCTGACCTCGAATAGCGGTAAGCGGATTTTTTAGTTCGTGTGCCGTGAGAGAGAGAAACTCTTCCTTTTGACGAAGAAGTGCGCGCGCAGTTTCGATCTCCTCTTGTTGATGCGAGGAGGTAGTAAAAAGTGATTTTCTTTCAATGGACATACCTGCAAGACGTGCCAGAGCTTTGAGCATATCAACGCTCCACTCTGGAAAATATGTATCCGCGTTTCCAAGAGAACGGTGTCGCTCTACGCCGAGAAGTCCAAGAACTTGCCCATTCAACAATATCGGTGCATAAATAGCGGCATGAAGATGCTTTTGTCTTTTTCGAGAAGGCGTCAACGCACTATCAACAGTGATAACTGTTTTTAGATGCAACGCTCGCATGTAAGCAGGGGATGATTGCAGAGCGCGTTCGGTATTTGATTGTATTGAAGCGAGTTCAGCATTCCATTCTTCGTAGCTCTGACGCCCCGAACCAAAGAGTGCGACTAACGCAAGATGTCCGGTTGCCTCATCCACGCGAAAAGCGATGCTGCTATCTACTGAATCAAGTTGAGGAAGCAGAGCGGCGACACGTCGTAGTGCTTCGTCGATATCATGAATATCTTGCGTCGCCATGACCGCTTCGACGAGCAGGTCTAACGAAATTTTGGCCTGATGCTGTTGCAACACATGCTCGCTGACATCTTGCGAAATGATCACGACGGCAGTAATCATATCAGTTTCACTATGCAAGGGAAGCGTGTTGAGCAGAAGGACGTGTCGTTCATCCCTGTTAATCAAGACATGATGCACCTGCTCTCCCGTCAACGCCTTGGTGACACATGGCAGTTGAAGGAGTCTGCTTGCATGCTGCTGATGAAGATGCCAATGTTTGCGCGCAAGTTCATTCGCATAAAGAAGTTCTCCATGTGTACTGATACAGCAAACCCCATCATCAAATGCATTTAAGAATGGACTTATATCATATTGGCTAATCTCTACCATAAGTGTCTCCCTGTAGATAGCTTCTCGAGCCTTCATTATACGCATTGAAAGAGAACGAATGAAAGCACGACATTGCCTCTGTTCCGTTCTTTGTAGAAAAGAAACAGAATGAATTGTGACTGATTTATTCGACAATATCTTTGTCCTTCGCTTCGACGAGCAAGGGCGTTGTGCCGAGTACAGCGAGTGGTATATAGAGCGTCCTAAAGGCGATTAATAGTTATACTGCTCGGAATTTGGAAGGGAAAACAGTAAGTCGGTCTGCATGAATAAGTTCATACAGGCCGACTTACTGTTTTCCCTTATCTGTTTTTCTCTATTGTATAACGTCCTCATAGTCTTTGTGAGAAATACGGTAATCATCGCCCCATTTAACGTCACAAGTTCACCCAACTGTATCCGTCTCCGCATAATATTAATATTAACCTTCAAGTCTTTAGCTATCTTATTGTGACACATAGTAATGTCATGACCCAGTGATTTTCGAGCACTGTACTATAAGTAGTTCATGCAATCAACTAACACGCATCCAAAAGCCATAAACTATTGCTAAAGTTAATTCAAAATGATAAAATATCCCAAATATGAGCTTACCTAATTATAAGAATGAAGAGTTCAACTAATATAAAGTAGCCCCAAAGGAGAAGTCAATGGCGTTAATGGGTAAAGGTAAACGGGATACGAATGCGATAGGCGATATATAGCGAGGAGAAGTTCTGGCGTGTACAGTGTAAAACTGCTCGGATACAAGACAATGGGACAGTGATTGCGTTTGATACTGCAAATCATAATGTTGCCTTAAAAAATAGTCGGTGGCGACATTATCGAGGAGAATGTGATTATTTTGCGGCTTATTGTGCAGAACTTAATAAAGTCTATCTCATTTTAGTAGATGAGGTCGGTACTACTAGAGCAAATCTTCGGTTAGTACCAGCAAAAAATAATCAGGAAAAGAATGTGCGATGGGCAAAAGACTATGAATTATAAAGGGGATGTAAATGAAATTAGTTGGAAGAGACAAACGAGATACTAATAGGATAGGAGAGATTAGCGAGGCAGCTATTATTACTCGTTTCTTACAACTTGGTTATGTAGTCCTTACACCTTATGGTGGAAATCAAAGATATGATTTGGTGATTGAAGATGCAAATAAGCAGCTATGGCGTGTTCAATGTAAAACAGCTAGAATTGATAAAAACGGAACAATACTCAGATTTAACACTTCCATATGCAACGTCACAGGCAAAAATAGACAACCGAGGGACTACCGAGGAGAATGCGATTACTTCGCCTCATATAATGAGGAGATTAATAAGGTTTACCTAGTACCAGTTGACCAAGTTGGTATCACCACTGCCAGTCTTCGGATAACACAGACAAACAAAAACGAGCAAAATATGCAATGGGCAAGAGACTATGAATTATAAATGGGCCCAGCTGGGATCGAACCAGCGACCAAGGCGTTATGAGCACCCTGCTCTAACCGCTGAGCTATAGGCCCTTGTAGGGATGATTATAGCATACCCCTTCTCTCTTGTGAAGAGGGAGTTTATGGTTCAGAGGATAAATTTCATGTTTCGTATGGTAACTTTTCCCTCTAAACCTAATAAACAATACTTCACATCCTTCCAATTTGTGCTATAATACTCGCAAACGCACGGTTCTGCTCACCCTGTGCGTGACGTGGCAGGGCGCAGAAATGGATTTCTGGACTCACAACTGATTCTTTGTCTACTTACAGGACCGCGCTCTCTTTGTGTTGGTAGCGTGGTCTCCATTTTTTTCTAGGAGCATTCAATGGTGAATGAAGTCACTATTCGCATTGGCGGCGAGTCGGGTGAGGGTACCATTTCTGGTGGTGATATTCTCGCGCTCGCGGCCGCACGCTGGGGGTATCATGTGTATACCTTCCGCACCTTCCCAGCCGAAATTCTTGGTGGTCCTTGTCTTTTCCAGGTACGTATTAGCGATGCACCAGTCAAGTCAATGGGCGATTTTGCCGATGTACTCATTTGTCTTAATAAAGAGGCATACGACCGTAATATTGGTGAGCTACGCGATGGCGGTGTGCTCATCTATGATCCCTCCGATTTTGTTCCTGAGGCAAATGATAAGATAGCCTATCCCATTCCTTTCAACGAGATTGCGCGTAAAGAGGTGCAACTTTTTCAGACAAAGAACATGGTGATGCTAGGAGCTATCTCAGGTCTTTTCGGTCCTCCACTTGAAGCCATCATTCAGGTTGTTCAGTCAAAACTTTCTAAATCCCGCAAATCTAGCAACACGTTAATGGAAAAAAACATGCTAGCGTTGGATATTGCGAAAAGATATGTCACTGAGCGCATCACCAAACAAGATCAGTACCGACTAGGGGCCGTTGAGAAGGCTGATCGCGTGGTGCTTAACGGCAATCAGGCGGTTGTTGCTGGTGCTTTAGCGGCTGGCGTTGGCTTCTTCGCTGGATATCCGATTACGCCTGCAAGCGATATTATGGAAGCATTAGCAAAAGAGTTACCACAGGTTGGTGGCACCTTCTTACAGGCAGAAGACGAGATGGCAGCACTTGCAGCCGTTTTGGGGGCATCCTATGGTGGAGTGCGCTCGATGACAGCGACCTCTGGCCCTGGCTTTTCGTTGATGACAGAACTCATTGGCCTTTCGTCGATGGCAGAACTACCAGCGGTGATCGTCGATGCACAACGCTCTGGACCCAGCACAGGCATGCCGACAAAGATGGAGCAATCCGACCTGAGTTTTGCGCTTAACGCTGGACATGGTGATGCGCCACGTATCGTTATCGCCCCTGCAAGCGTGGCTGATTGTTATCATTTGATGATTTTAGCATTTAACTTGGCTGAGCAATATCAGATGCCAGTACTCTTCCTCACCGATCAATCACTGACGGCACGTGTAGAGAGTGTCGAGCGGAATGTCTTCCAGATGCAAGCCTTGCAAAAGCGAGTTCAGCCACAGCAGCAAGAACTCGTTGGTGCTGGTCAGCCATACTCACGCTACGCATATACGGAGAGTGGTGTCTCGCCAATTCCTACTCCTGGAGCAGGCTCACCAGTATATACCGCGACAGGGTTGGAGCACGACGAACATGGACACCCTGACTATGAGCCAGAAGATCACGTAGCCATGATGCAGAAACGCTATCGCAAGCTTGAAACGGCCGCGAAGAATATTCCTGCGCCCACACGGTACGGCGATGATGAAGCTCTTATTGGCATTATTGGATGGGGTTCGACCGAGGGAGCAATTCAAGAAGCAGTTGACCATGCCAATGCTAATGGCTATAAGGTGGCATCGTTGCACCCAAGAGTGCTTTCTCCATTACCCGACGAGGCGATTCGCACCTTTATTGGTTCGGTTCGCAAGGTGATTGTCGCGGAATGCAATTATTCGGGCCAGTTGGCAAACTTGCTCGGTGGAAAATATGGTTTGCAAAGTATTCGTGTCAATAAGTTTGGCGGCATTCCGTTTACGGCTGCTGACATCTTTAAGGCTATCGAGGAGGTCCACCCATAATGGTCCAGTCTATCATTAATCCTACACCAAAAGATTATAAAAGTGAGGTTAAGCCAACATGGTGTCCGGGCTGCGGAGACTTTGGCGTACTCAATGCCGCATATCGTGGTCTTGCAGGCTTGAAGCTAGCTCCCGACGAGACGGTAGTGGTATCGGGTATCGGCTGCTCTAGCCGTTTCCCACACTTTATGAAGACATTTGGCTTTCATACGGTTCATGGTCGTGCATTGCCTGTCGCGCAAGGCTTGAAGATGGCGCGTCCTGACCTGACAGTAGTCGCGGTTGGTGGCGATGGCGACTTCTTTAGTATTGGTGCAGGTCATCTACTGCATGCGGCACTACGCAATATTGATATCACCGTTGTTGTCATGGACAATGAGATTTATGGCCTCACGAAGGGTCAGACCTCGCCCACCTCACCACAAGGGCATGTCACAAAGTCTACTCCCTATGGTCTTTTAGCATCGCAGTTTAATCCTCTCGCAACAGTGCTTACGCTGAACGTCAGCTTTGTGGCGCGTGGATACTCGGCAAAGCCAAAAGAACTAGCCGCACTTATTGAGAAGGGTATTCAGCATAAAGGCTTCTCCTTTATTCATGTGCTCAGCCCTTGCCCAACGTTTTATCATACCTTTGATGCATGGGATGCTTCGGTAACACCAATTGCAGCGGACCATGATGTCACAAATCGCGGACAGGCAATGACATTAGCGATGGAGACAAACAAACAATATATTGGCCTCTTGTACGAGGAAGAGCGACCGACAATGGATCAAGCCGCACATCAATTGGTACAGCAGGCAAAGTCGTTTGACATCGACCAGTACATGAAACGTTTCGCATAAGACTGCTAGACACAAAAGACACCCTATCTCTTTTGATATATTCGATAGAGATAGAGTGTCTTTTTGAATAGGATGTTTTTACTAAAGCGCGTGTAGGTGAGTTTGGGGTGCTGTTTGTACAGAGTTTGTAACGGCCTCTGAAAATTTTTCACCACAAGGACTACAAAACACACCACTCTCGTTGTGAAAACTACCACCGATAGCGGTTAGTTGGCGTTCAGCAGGTTTACCGCACCACTCGCAAGCACTGCCGCGAGGAGCAAAATCAACGGAGACAGGGCGGCGGAATTCGTTACTGGTCATGAAGTTTCCTCCTATGAGATGCTGGTCGTATACGCAATGCATACGATGGGACAAGAAACAGCACACAAGGGGAATTTCGCATCTAGTGGTGATCTGATATATCTGTCAAAAGCCACGGCGATACGACATCCACAAAACGACGCATCATCGCTTTAGAGCCACATCGCTCCCAGCAAGTAACGTATGGGGATAGGAGTGTTACCTACGCAAGAGGTAGTATAGCATAAAGTTATGTAAAATGAAAGATTACACAGGACCAATTTTTGTACCTATTTATGCTAGCTTCCATTTACTCATTTACAACAGATTCGCTGGTTGTTATTGAACTTGGCACAGAGTTTTCTGTCTCTTCAGGCAATGCGGGAAAGCGGGAGGAGAGGAGGCTACCAGTAATCCAGCCGATGGCACCGAGGCCAATTGTCATACATAGCCATGCAAGTAAAACAGTATTATATGCGACACCAAAGACAGCAGCAAGTACGCCAGCGAGTACAATGCCCAAAGTGAGACCAGCCGTTATACCAATAAGACATCCTGGATGGGCAAGATTACGCCCACGAAATCTTTTCATCATAGTAAAAAGTATACCCTTATTTCTTTTTTTGTTATAGTACAGATGATAACGTGTGACTCCAAAGTCGTCAAGATAATTCTATACTACGAACTCGGTAAAGAAAAGAGACCATCCTGTGCAGATATTGAGCAACATACTCATTGTAATGCGCGGCTATCCTGGAACAGGAAAAAGTACACTTGCGAGAGCAATCGCCACAACACTTCATGCATCCCTGATTGATCGTGACGTGATTCGGCAAACGGGGGTTGATATTTTCGGTGAACATCCAGAGATTGGGCGTTTTTCTTATGAGATGATGTTTGCCCTGACACGGGAACAACTTAGTGTTGGAATAAGTGTCGTTGTTGATAGTCCCCTTACCTATCACACTACCTATGAAGAGATGCAGCGTATCGCATCCGATGCTCATGTTCCTATCCTTATCGTTCATTGTACATGTTCACCACAGGTACAACGTTTTCGTCTCGAAAGTCGTAGAGGACGGGTTTCAGCCTTTCAGATCACCTCATGGGAAGATTGGTTACGATGGAAACCGCGCTTTGAGCAATTTGATGATGGTGGCTATGAAGTCAATACAGCGAATCCTCTTGAGGACTCGTTGGCGAACGTAATGCAGGTAATCCATGAGCTACGTATACGATAGCGATAGTAGCAGAAACGTACCTGAGTTAAAACAGCATAGACGAGAGGAGCATACACGAGATAAGCCTTATATATGCTCCTCCTATATTAGTTATTTTCGCGTCGGTGTACAACCATATTAATTCCATTCCTAGGTCGTATCGTTACAGTTTTTAATGGATCGGGTATAATATGTTGATTGGGTACCAACTCAAATGTAACACGTTGTGCCAGTGTTGCGAGAAGAAGATGACCTTCCATCATGGCAAAATGATTGCCAATACAGATGCGTGGTCCTGCTCCAAACGGTATATAGGCATAGCGCGGCAGTTTCTTCTCGTTTTCTAGCGTAAAGCGTTCGGGATCGAATACTTCTGGCTCAGGAAAGTAGTCAGGACGCCGATGCATCGTATAGGGGGATACGAACACGATATCTTTTCCCTTGCGCGCAATATAACCATTAATGTCTACATCATGGAGCGGTGCTCTTGAGATTGCATATGCAGGAGGGTAGAGCCGCATGGTTTCTTTGAATACCTGAAGACAATAAGGCAACTGGGCGAGGTCCGCATAGGTAGGTGTACGCCCTTGCAGTACAGCATCAACTTCCGCTTGCACTCTTTTGTATATCTCAGGATGGGACGCGAGGAGGTACCATGTCCATGCGAGTGCTGTTGCGGTCGTCTCATGACCCGCACCAAACAGGGTAAGCGACTCGTCAATGACCTGCTCATCGCTCATATGTTTTCCGTCTTCATCTTGAGTTTGTAATAAAATGGAAAGAAAGTCATTACGCTCCTCAGTCTCCTCACGTCTCTCCTCAATCAGCGTTTGAATTCTTCCTCGTAGCACAGCTATCGCATGACGCGTGTCTCTATTACGTTTTGTAGGCCAGTTTAGCGGAATGGGAAAAAGCTTTGAGAGCGTGTGACTCACATGTGAAAGTGTGGTAGTCATCGCGGCACCTAGCTCGTCCGTCTCGGTGAATACATCAGCATCGAAAAGTATCTTGCCAATAATGCTCATTGTTAGATGAGTCATCTCCTGGTTCACATCAACCGTTTCGCTGTCGCTCCATTTTTGCTGAATAAGTTCGCTGTAGTGAGCCATCGAATCGGCGTAGCTTATAATGTGGCGCGGTTGGAACGAAGGTGCCATCAATTTACGCTGGCGCCGATGAAAATCACCTTCACTGGTAAAGATGCCATTGCCGATAATAGGACGAAAGGTGTTGTGAATTGCGGCACCTTTGTCAAAGTCGTCGGCATGCTCTACAAAGACGCTATGCACATATTCCGGTTTATTAAAAAAGATGACACGGAATGGACCAAAGTGGAAACTTCCGACATCACCACATTGTTGTACAACACGCAGATAAAGAGTGAGACGGTCTCGTGTGTGTTCTGGTAGACTTCCTACCAGAGGTGGTTCTGGAATATGGGGAATTGGTTTCGCACGTTTGGCAGGTGTATTTGCTGTTTGGATTGCCATGATGTATTTCTCCTCTCTCTGCATCGCAAAGAGACGACCCTATTGGGCGGTCTTGCCTCCATCAACGGGAAGGACTTGACCAGTGATATAACTTGCCGCATCAGAGGCAAGGAAAAGGACGGCAGGTGCTAACTCTCCGGGTTGTCCGATACGCTTCATAGGCATGGCGTCGGCGACAAGCGGTTCTGAGCGTTGCAGAATTGCCTCTGTCATACGAGTTCTAAACATACCTGGCGCGATTGCATTGACACGAATATTATGCGTGGCCCACTCGATAGCCAATGCTCGCGTCATATTAATAACAGCCGCTTTGCTAGCATTATAACCAACAGTATTTAATTGTCCCCCACTAAGTCCGGCAATAGAGGCAATATTGATAATAACACCTTTGTTGCGTTCGAGCATATGTCGCCCCACTGCCTGTGACATAAGAAAGGTACCAGTGATGTTGGCATCGAGCACTTGTCGCCAGCGATCCAGCGGCATATCTTGGGCAGGTGTGCCCCATGTGAGACCAGCATTGTTGACAAGCACGTCGATATCTCCACATGTTGCCATTGTTTGTTGGACAGCCTGTTCAACGGCAGAGGCATCTGCAACGTCGCATGTTACGGCAAATACCTTTATTCCTTGGGTCTGCAATTGCTGTTCGGCCTCGTGTAACCATTGTTCACGTCGGGCCGTGATTACAACAGTAGCACCAGCAGTACCAAAGGCTTGAGCAATCTCAAAGCCTAAACCGCGCGAACCTCCTGTCACCAGGACAACTTCGCCAGAAAAATCAAATGTTGCTTTACCCATTCAGAACCTCTTTGTTCGCTCTATCAACAAACGTATACTGTAAAGATAGTGACTTAGTACCAGGAGTACACGCTACAATTTGCGGTAGAGTATTGTACAGTGTTATCATCAATAGTAATTATATCATCCCTTTTTTTATACTACAGTATTGAGGTGTTTGCCATAGTTACCAAGAATACAGAGATACAATTTCACATGAGTGCAGATGAGCGCGCTCGTATCGAGGGGCTACCCTGGCATCTGCCAATGGAGGAATGGCTCAGTCAAGGACTAGAGGTACTGAATATTCGTCGTGGCGATTCACGACATCCAGTGCTTTTTGTTGAGCGAGGAGGAGTGCGTTACGCCATCAAAGAGACAACGCCACGTATGGCAGAACGTGAGATACGCAACTTCCGTGAAATAGAGCGTCGAGGTATTCCAGCCCTCAGTCCTATTGGTGTGGTAATTGCACCATCTCCACCACTGGCACTTGATGTGCCTAAGCTCGGTGGTATTACACAATACATTAGTGGAGATAGAGGATATACAGTAACGAGGCTAGCGCCGCGTGTCATTCCGCATGTCCTGCTGTATCGCCTTCCGTTTACAAAGCGAACGAAGCAACGACTTTTGTCGGCTGTTGCGGTTCTCATGATTGAACTGCATGAACATGGTGTTTATTGGGGCGATCCATCCCTAGCAAACGCACTCTTGCGAATTGATGGACGGAGTATCCTGGCAATTATGGCGGATGCAGAGACTTCTGAGCTATTCTCCGGTCCAATCAGCGATGGCTTGCGTGAGCAAGATTTGGCGATGTTCGCAGAGTCTCTCTCCTGGCAGGCAGAAGATTTACGCATATTACGAGGCTTACCAGAGGATACGCAGGTATTGGACGACTCAGACTTTCACTATTTCGAGCAAAGGTACCGTTGGCTTCGTCGTGAACATGCGCGCGTGGCTGCTTCCCCTTCAGATACAACACGTCAACAGTTACAACAATTTTTACAGACGTTAAACAGTTGGAGTTTCTCTTTGCTCAATGCAACAGGACATAGAGTACAGCAACTGACAACAGTCCTTCCTGGTTGGCATCAGCGTCGCATTTACGAGCTGCTACATATTACTATTCCGCGTGTCTATGCTCACCGCTTTTATGATATGATCCTGGGTCATCAAGCGATTTTATCAGAGCAAGAAGGCCATGATGTCAGCTTGGAGGATGCAGCACATAACTGGTATACACGTTATCATTTACCTGCGATTCTGCTACTGCGCCAAAACTTGACGAGTGGGGAAGACCCAATGCAAGCATATTTCGCGGTCATGCAGCACAAGTGGGATATGAGTCGGAGGGCAAAGCACGAGGTGCCACTGGAAGAAGCTCTTTTGGACTGGCTGATGAAACATGCCAAAACAGGGACGTTGGGTCCTGTTGACCCTGCCTCGGTCGCTACATGGTGGAGCGACCGTAAGCCAGTAGCAACGGTCCTAGAACCAGTACCAATTGAGAGTGAAGAGTTAGAGCCATTGCTTTCTTCTGGAGAACAACCACTTGTACGTCTTCCTCAGCCAGAGCTAGAGCAAAAGATGCCAGCAATTTTGGAACAGCAAGTGAAACCTAAAGAGTAACAAAGATGGCATGCTTTTTATTACAGCATGCCATCTTTTTTCAAAAAGAAAACTATTCTTCGGCATCAAGAAGGTCTGTGTCGGCCTCCGCCTCGTCTTCTTCAACAACAGCCTCGACTTCACCAATTTGGAATGAGGTGATGTTGCCACGAATTTGCTCTTCGATGGCTCCCGCTACATCGGTGTTCTGACGTAGGAATTCCTTGGCGTTTTCGCGTCCCTGTCCAAGACGAATATCGCCGATGGTGAACCAGGCACCGCTTTTCTTGACCAGACCCATTTCCAGGCCGAGGTCAATTAATCCACCTTCGCGTGAAATACCTTCACTGTACATGATATCAAACTCGGCAGTCTTGAATGGGGGTGCAACTTTGTTTTTAATCACACGAACACGTGTGCGGTTGCCTACGACATCCTGGCCTTGTTTGATTGAGTCTGTACGACGAATATCCAGGCGAACAGAGGCATAAAACTTGAGTGCTTTGCCGCCAGCTGTTGTTTCAGGGTTGCCAAACATGACGCCAATCTTCTCACGCAACTGGTTTGTGAAGATGACGGCGGTGTGTGAGGTGCTAATAGCTCCGGTCAACTTACGCAGTGCTTGACTCATCAAACGGGCCTGCAAGCCAACGTGTGAGTCACCCATCTCGCCTTCGATTTCGGCGCGTGGTGTGAGCGCAGCAACAGAGTCGATAACTACCACGTCGATGGCATTACTGCGAACCAACGAGTCCACAATTTCCAACGCTTGCTCACCAGTATCTGGCTGTGAGATCAGCAAGTTGTTGACATCGACACCACACTTGCTGGCATAGACCGGATCAAGCGTGTGTTCTGCGTCTACAAATGCCGCATAGCCACCAGCGCGTTGTACGTTGGCAATAATATGCTGACAAAGTGTTGTTTTACCGGATGACTCAGGACCATAGATTTCTGTGATACGTCCCTTTGGAATACCACCAATACCTAATGCGAGATCAAGCGAGATCGAGCCAGTTGGAATGGCTTCTACATGTACTTTGGCGGCTTCGCCCAGCTTCATAATTGCGCCCTTTCCAAAACGGCGTTCGATCTGTGCTAGAGCGAGATCAATAGCTTTTTCTCGATCAGTCATAGCGGGAGCATTGGCAGGTGTTCCGGTTCGGTCTACTGCTGCTGCTTTTTCTTTTTTGCTTAGTGGCATGTGTTGTTACAGGACGTAAGCGACAGTTGAGAGCCGTGCTCACCGGGTCCTGTATCCTCCTTTTGCGATACACTTTTCCCTCCTCATAGAGAAGGGACAGCATTTTCAATAAAAGTGCGTGAGGCGTAGTGAATGCATAAGACAAAGGAGATAGGATATACATGTGTTGTGCCGATGCATTCCGACGCGTCCCACCTGATAGTACTTTCTACATATCTATTCTTTGCTAAGGGTAAAAAGTCGGAAATAGGTGGCAGGTGCTCTCTTTCCTGCCCTGTAAAGTAGAACAATCGTACCATAAAGCTATACAGGTGTCAAGCAAATTGTTGTTAAATATTCAACCTATCATATAACATTGCTATGATAGGTTGAATATATCGTTTTACATATCACGGCGTCCTTCGAGCGCACGACTTAGAGTACCTTCATCGGCGTATTCGAGGTCACTATTATTTGACAAACCGCGTGCAAGTGCTGTAACGCGTAGCTCTGGCTTGTTGAGTGCTGCAAGCTCACTTTTGACATGAAATGCAGTCATATCACCAAGTAAACCAGGATTCATCGCAAGAATAACCTCACGCACCTTACTCTCCTCCTCCAGACGACGTACAAGTTCACTAACTCGTAGGTCCTTGAGGGTGATGCCATCCATTGGTGAGACTCTACCATGCAATACATGATAGAGACCTTTATAGACGCCTGTTTTGTCAAGAGCGATGAGATCAAGCGGTTCCTCAACAACACAGATTATACTTTGATCGCGCGTTGGATTACTACAGATCGCGCAGGGGTAAGTTTCAGTGATGTTGAAACAGCGCGAGCAATAGATAATACTCTCTTTCACTCGCATAATGGCTTCCGCCAAACGACGTGCCTGATCGGTGGGGCTACGCAACACAAAGAAGGTCAGACGTTGTGCTGTTTTCACGCCGATACCAGGAAGTTTTGAAAACTCTTCTACCAGTGCCGCCACTGGTGGTGCGATGTCGCTCATGTTTTAGAATAATCCTGGGATTTTCACGCCACCCGTGACATTGGTTGCCATCTTTTGTTGTGCGTCGTTTGCTTTGTCGAACGCATCCTTTGCGGCAGCACGCACCATGACCTCTAGTTCGACAATTTCGTCCGCGCTAAACGCTTCGGGATCAATCTTCACGTCCGTGATTTCAAATTTGCCCGTCATAGTAATGGTTACAGCACCACCACCAGCAGTTCCAACAAATTTGGTGGCCTCTAACTCTTCCTGCATCTTTACCAATTTTTGCTGCATTCTTTGAATTTCACGCATGTTCATAAAGGTGTACTCCTCTTACTGATGTTTTGGTTCAACTTCTTTGATGTTTGCTTTAAACATTCGTATAACTTCTTGCACTACGGGATCAGCTTTCGCTTTCTTTTCAAGAACCTCATGCCGTGTTTCGTGCAATGTTTCTTCCCTCGCAGTGCTCTGGGCATAGGTAGTATCATCTACAGATGATGCTATGTCACTAGTAGTATTCTCTCTCACAACGTGCATTCTGGCAAGTGAGGAAGCAGTATTCTCTGTACGTGCAGGTTTTTCACTTGTAAGTGCGACATTCGTCGGCTCCTGCTTCTCAATGTGCTCTTGAGAAGGGGATTTTCGTGGTGTCTGGATTGGTGGTGGAGAAGCCACACGTTCACGATACGCAGATTGCTGTGGCTGTGTGACTATGCCTGAGTTGGCAGCACGTTCTCCAGTATCGCGCAGAGGTGGAGGCGGTAATGGTGCCGAGGGGCCTTGTCCAGGCGGAAGGAGCCGTACTTGACACTCCTGCTCAAGCTCAATTTTCAAGGCCCATTCAATAGATTTATGACGTTCACCCTTTTGCAGTGTATCATAATGGAATTTTGCGGAAGCTCTTAGCACTACAACGGGAAGAGCGCGCGTTCCCTCAACACCAACAATTGTGTAGTCGTTTAAGATTGCCGCAATCATCGAACCATCTTTTTTCGTTTTTATGCGTCGCTTAATGTTCTCCCACTTTTCCTTAATCTCGGCAACGGTAAGAGATGGCAGCTCATTGTCTCCATCGTGCGCTACTGATCGTGTATTACCAGGCAAAGCTTCCATCTGCTTTTCCTGTGGAGGAACGATGGAAAGGGTGGGACGTGTAGGCGATGGGATAAGCTCTTCTTCGTCATCTCCATCATATGCAGGTACATCATCCCAATCAGGCAGTGCTTCTACAACGTCTTCGTTTATTGTTTGAGGAGTGGGTTGTTTTGCAATGGGAGGTGGCAGCGATACCACTTTTTCCTCTGGACGCTCTACTGGTTGTGGTTGTCGAAGTGGCATAGTTTGCGTAGGTTCTTGTCGTTGCTGTACAGGTTGTGCTGCTACTCCTGTTGTTTGGGTTGCGTTAGGAACCTGTGTTGTTTGCGCCTTACGATGATGCTCGATACAGGTCAAAAGTGCTAGTTCTAAGCCAAGTTGCGGCGTTCCTTGATTCTTTTGCATCAGCTCATTTTGGGCAAAGACACGTGCGTTTTCAGTTAATTCCTCTAAGCTAAACAGTTGAGAAGCTTGTGTGATCTCACGTACCTCGTCATCAGTGCTATCAAGAATTTCCGTGATATTCGCGCCAGCTTTGTGCAGCATCATAGCACGAACGTATTCCGCGACTTGACCATTAATTTGACGTAGATCAGCACCAGCGTCGGCGAGTTCATGAATAAGGTGTAGGCCCGCCCCACTGTCAAGGGATGCAATATGAGTCACGAACTTCTGAATTGCACGAGGATCTGCCACGCCAAGCATGGTCTGTACTTTTGTCAGGCTAATATCTAGTCCAGAGTAAGCGATAGCCTGATCGAGCAGACTCAGAGCATCACGCATTCCTCCGGCTGAGGCGCGCGCTATGAGTTCGGCAGCTCCTCGCTCAAGTTTGACCTGTTCTTGCTCCGCGACAAAACTGATGTGAGCCACAATTTGCCGTGTGGAGATGCGTTTGAAATTGAACTGTTGACAACGTGAGAGTACAGTTGGAAGCATTTTATGGACATCAGTTGTTGCCATAACGAAGATTGCATGTTCGGGCGGCTCTTCTAAGGTTTTGAGGAGTGCGTTGAATGCTTCAACCGTGAGCATGTGGGCTTCGTCAAGGATGTATATCTTATATTTGCCCTGCGCGGGGCGAATCATCACCTTTTCACGAAGTTCTCTAATACTGTCAATACCACGATTGGAGGCGGCGTCTATTTCGATGACGTTAAACGAATTTCCTGCCGTAATCTCTTTGCACTGCTCACACTCGTTACATGGTTCACCATTTTTACGATTTGTGCAGTTGAGCGTTTTTGCAAGGAGACGCGCGGTACTCGTTTTGCCTGTCCCTCTTGGTCCAGTAAAAAGGTAGGCGTGACTAAGGTTGCCACTCTCAAGTTGGTTTTTCAGCGTTTCTACAATCGGTGCTTGCCCAACGAGATCAGAAAAGGTTTGTGAGCGCCATTTGCGGTAAAGTGATTGTGAGGCCATTGTATATAACTCCCGCCTGCGTGTCCTCATGACGGGCCGCAATCAGAAATCCCGAAGTTAAGAGGCAATGCATATTTCTCGAAGCGAGATATGCAAGACAGAGAAAACCGATTTTCGCCCAGCTCTGCCGGTCAGCGCAATCAGGCACCCCTGCGGCACCCAGAGAGGTCCACTTACCGTTGCTTCCTTACGGACCTAGCGGGGTTCACAGACATCTGCCGCGCAGGACCCAATTGCGCCGACCGACAGGGCCGGAAGAAAATCGGTCCGTCCCACTCAAGTATTTCTTCTGTAGGACGTGACTATATTACTCTTTTTTGAGACGCTTGTCAACTCATATATTTGCCAATTAGCAGACTATACTTTTCTTTCGTCTCGGCAGAAATCGAGGATGGGTCGGTAATAATTGACGTGGCTAAGGCGTTAGCACATCCACACGTTGCGGCCGAGCGGTTTGCAGGAATAGAGTGCGCCACACTTTGGAGGATACGCTGTGCATTAGCAATATTCGCACCAAGATTACTCATGACCATTTCGACGGTGACGGATTCTGCGGACTCATGCCAGCAGTCATAGTCGGTCGCACACGCAATGGTGGCATAACAAAGTTCGGCTTCACGCGCCAGTTTTGCCTCTGGTAGCGCGGTCATACCAATAATATCCATGCCCCATTGACGATAGGTGTTTGATTCGGCTTTGGTAGAGAAAAGTGGACCCTCCATGCATACATAGGTGCCACCCTCATGGATCTTTACATCGCCTAGAGCACTTGCGGAGTCATAGAGTAGTTTGCTTACTACCGGACAGAATGGCTCGGCGAAGGTGCAATGCACAACAAGTCCGCGCTCAAAAAAGGTATTGACACGGCTTTTTGTGCGATCAAAAAGCTGATTAGGAATAACCAAATCACGCGGCGCAATATGTTCGCGCAGACTCCCAACGGCACTGACTGAAATAACATATTCAACGCCAAGACTTTTTAAGGCCCAGATATTGGCACGAGCAGGAATATCTGTCGGGCTAATGCGATGCCCTCGCCCATGGCGTGGAAGAAAAGCCATTGAAACTCCGTCCACCTTCCCAATTGCAATAGCATCGCTGGGGTCGCCGAACGGTGTCCGTACCTTGACCTCCTCAACCTCAGTCATGCCCTCCATACGGTAGAGTCCGCTTCCACCAATGACACCAATTGTTGCCTGTGGCATATGTGTATACTCCTTCTAAAAAACAAAGAAATAGGGGCGAACATGTTGCGCCCCTTTATTGTATCGCATGACCTGCTCAATACTACGCTTTAATTCTTATGTATTTCCTTTTGCCAGCCCTGACAATAGCTCCATCCTTTACGGGAACAACAAATGTAGGCTCAGTGATACGTTGCTCTTCGCCATTCTCTCCATCCAGATAGATTGCGACGGCCTTTTGTGTAATGAGGTTACGAGCTTCGTTGTTGCTGGTCACTAAACCTGTATTTTTCAGAAAGGCCACGATGTCTACAGACTCTGTGAGATGCACATCGGGAATATCGGTTGGCAGTTTGCGTTCTGAGAACTGACGTATGAACGCCTCTTGTGCCTCCTGTGCAGAGGTTTGATCATGAAATTCGGTGACGATTTCACGAGCCATACGCAGTTTTACGTCTCTTGGATTAAGCGTCCCCTCTGTCATTTTACGCTCGAACTCGGCTATCTCTTCATCTGACACATCCGTGAGGGCTTCAAAGTAAGTACGCATGGTCAGGTCGGGGAGCGACATAAGTTTTCCGAACATATCGTTAGCTGGTGCGGTCATAGCGATGTAGTTGTCGAGCGATTTGCCCATCTTCTTGACACCATCTAAGCCGACAATCAAGTTAACAGTCAAGATTTGTTGTGCAGCTTGACCGAAAATTGGTTGCAAGTCACGTCCAACAAGCAGGTTAAAGGTTTGATCGGTACCGCCTATTTCCACATCGGAACGCAACGCAACCGAGTCATAGCCTTGCAATAACGGATACATAAACTCGGCAAGGTTGATCTCGATACCACTTCTGTAGCGCTTTTGGAAGTCGTCGCGCTCAAGCATCTGTGCCACCGATTTATAGCCAAGCAGCTTAATAGCATCGCCGAGGTTGAATTTGTCGAACCACTCGCTTTGCCGTTGCACTTCTGTTTGCTCACGGTCCACTATCTTAAAGAACTGATCAAAATAGGTTTCGGCATTTTTGTTTACCTGCTCTTCGGTGAGCGACTTACGTGCCTCTTCGCGTCCACTTGGGTCGCCGAGGCGTGCGGTCCAGTCGCCAATCACGACGACCGCTTTATGGCCCATACGTTGAAACTGGCGCAGTTTGCGGAAGACAACGGCATGTCCAATAGTTAAATCGTGATGTGTTGGGTCAACACCTAATTTGACTCGTAAGGGTTGCCCTTTATTGCCTTCGAGCAGCATACGCCGCAGATCAGCCTCTTTTTCGACCAGCGACACACCACGCTTGAGCAAGTATTCGATAGCTTGCGCCGACGGTTGTTCTTTTACAGTCACCTGTGATTCCTCCCAAAGAGTATTTGTTTCTTTGCGGCATTGTAGCAGAATAGCACGGTGTCGTCGAGAGGATGATTCTTAAGCTTACATCGTCAAAATTTCTAACAATTCTCTTACATTTCTCATACGTTGCTCTAATACAAGAGCGACTATACTGTCGATGTAAGGAAAAAACATACGAGTGAGGTTAAGGGAACTCGCTCGATACACTTCTTTTAGAGAAAAGGAGATTAGAACAATGACTAACATTACACGCTATAACCCATTTAACGAAGCTGTTTCTCTACGCGAAGCTATGGATCGCCTCTTTGCGGATAGCTTCATCTCCCCCAATGTGGCTGGGTTAGCCAGTAATCGCGGCACTGGCGCGAACCTTTTTGAGACTGCAGAGAGCTTTCTGCTTCAGATTCCAATGCCAGGTGTCAAGCCAGAAGAGGTTGAGATCACGGCACAGCAAGACACGCTCAGTCTGAAGTGGACGACCAATGTACAGGTTCCAGAAGGGGCAACAGCTCTTTGGCATGGTTTCCAGTCTGGTCAGTATCAGCAGTCGTTTACGCTTCCATCTCCTATCAATTCGGAGCGAGCTGAGGCAAATTATACAGATGGTGTTTTGACACTCACGTTGCCGAAGGCTGAACACGCCAAGGCGCGTACCGTTAAGGTCAATACCACGAAGTAGGTATACGATACAACAAAAAGCCGCATTGTCAAAATGACAATGCGGCTTTTTGTTGTATCGTATACCTACTCTATCTATAAAAGAGCTATACGAAGGTACTGAAAAAGAGGTACAATAAAAAGCAAGTAATCTTTTTATCCGGCGGGAGCAGCTTTTTTATGGAAAATTTGTTTCTTGAACAGTTACGGCAACGTCCTTTACTTTGCGATGGCGCGATGGGCACGTTGTTGTATGCACGAGGGGTGACTTATGAGCAGTGCTTTGATGAGCTAAATCTTACAAAACCAGAGCTTATTCAGGGTATTCATCGTGAGTATATCACCGCGGGCGCACAAATTATAGAGACGAACACGTTTGGCGCAAATCGCGTGAAGCTTGAAGGGCATAATCTTGGCGGCAAAGTGCGTGATATTAATTATCGAGCCGCGAAGATAGCCGCCGAAGCTCGTGAAGTGACAGGAAGTCCTGTATTTATCGCTGGTGCTGTTGGTCCCACTGGGCGTCCTCTACAAGCACCGGATGAGCATCGCTTGAGCGAATTGCGCGCTATCTTTCGAGAGCAAATTGGAGCATTACAAGAGGGTGGCATTGATATTGTAATGCTTGAGACGTTTACTAATCTTGCGGAGTTACGACAGGCTGTACTGGCAGCACAAGAGCTTGGTGGTCTTTCTATAGTTGCACAGATGAGCTTTTATGAAGATGGACATACACTCTCTGGACAATCGCCCGCACGCGTGGCAGCAGTTCTCAATGACCTTGGTGTCGATGTTATTGGTGCCAATTGCAGTGTAGGACCAGCAGGGACGCTTGATGCACTCGAAGAAATGATTGCGTCTGTGCAACAATCACCTGAGACAAGCAATATCTTTTTTTCAGCCCAGCCAAACGCAGGACTACCAGCGCGTATTGATAACCGTTTCTTTTACGTATCAACTCCAGATTACTTCGCGGATTACGCGCTTCGTTTTACCAAAGCTGGTATACGTTTGATTGGCGGATGCTGTGGTACAACACCGCGTCATATCGCGGCAATGCGTCAGGCGATAGAGGACTGCTATGGCTGTTACCCATCCACAGAAACACAAGCCACGCAGCCAGCACGAGCAATCGTTACCACACGCAGCAAGACAACAATTGATGAACTGATAGAGGCGGAAACACTACTTCCTCATCAAGGTTCATATACACAGTTACAGAGAAAATTAGAGACCAAAGATTTTGTGGTGAGCGTTGAACTTGATCCACCAAAGGGACTGAACCCAACAAAAATTCTTGAGGGCGCAGCGTTACTACAAAAAGCTGGAGTAGATTGTATTAATATCGCGGACAGCCCTATGGCGCGAGTACGCATGGGCTGTATGGCAATGGCGCGACTCATACAAGACCATTTAGGGATTGAGACAATTATTCACCTTACGACGCGTGACCGCAACTTGATGGCTCTACAATCAGAATTGTTAGGTGCTCACGCGCTGGGAATTCGCAATATTCTTGCATTGACAGGTGATCCAATACGTGTGGGTGATTATCCAAACACGACAGGGGTGTGGGATGTGGATTCATCTGGCCTGATCCAAATATTGCGAGGGATGAACGAAGGACATGATGCGGCTGGTTCTTCAATAGGAGCGCAAGCATCGTTCTATATTGGTTGTGCCCTTAACCTGAATATGACAGACGAAGAGACCGACCATGAGATTGAGAAGTATCGGCGCAAAATTGATGCGGGAGCGCATTATATCATGACACAACCAATCTATGAAATCGCACCTCTTGTACGCTTTCTACAACGGGCGGGTACTCCTCCCATCCCACTTGTACTTGGCTGCATTCCACTGCACAGTTCGCGTCATGCCGAATATCTACATAACGAGGTTCCTGGCATCACCATTCCGAGTTCTGTTCGTACCCGAATGCGAGAGGCAGGAGATCATGGGCATGATGAAGGCTTGAAGTTGGCGCAGGAACTGCTTACAGAGGCGCGCTCGATGATACAAGGCGTCTATCTCATGCCTTCTTATGGACGTTACGATGTTGTGAGCGAATTAACCTCAATGCTTAAAACAAAGACAGCAGCTTTATAAGGCACAAGTTCAGGAAAAGTTAGGAGCTTTTCCTGAACTCTTTGTCACAGCCATTGGTTCTCGATGGCACATAACACCACATGAGCATATGTAGCACCTTGAATGCCTGTACGACGGTACATATCCAAGCAGTTAGAAAGAACTAACTGACCCGTGGCGCGCAGATTTTTCTGTTCGCAGTGTGCGTTTATTCGCAGCAAACATTCGGCGGCTAATGCATTTTCTGTCAAGGGATGTATACGCACAGCAACACGTCCCATTGCATGCTCATCATAGATACTATCGTAAAAGAGACTATTTTCTTCATCAAACAGTTCACAGCATACAAAATGCATCACGGTGTTGGCTATCTCTAAGTACTTTTTTGTCCCATGAAGTTCATACGCGTCCAGGAGTACTCGCGCCATCCACACACAATCTGTCAACTGGCCGGGGAGGGCGGCATTTTCGTGAATAGCATAATGATAGACACATCCATCATCACGAATCATATGCTGACACAACCAGTCAAGGGTCCTGAGTGCCATCGCATTCAAAGAGGGGTTGCTAAACACACGTGCAGCTAATAAGTAAGTTGAGGCTATGTGAGCATTCCATGATGTGTAAATGGTGGTGTCTGTATGTGGCTTTGTCCGTGTCCCACGCGAATAAAGAGCAGGCTCATAATATTCTTCATCTGCACTCTGACTTCCACCAAAAACACCTAGCTTAGGTCGCCAAAGCGTTGTATTACAATAGAAAACAAGGCGTTGTGCAAGCTCATACCACTGAGTATCTCCTGTTACCTGAACGGTACGTAAGAGCAAATGAAGCATAGCAGCATTCTCGTCAAGCATCTTTTCGGTATGCGGTGTACTCCAATCGCTAGAAGCGGAGTAGCGGAAGAAACCACCGTCTTCTTTGTCCCACAAGCCACCGTCACGCATCTGTTCCAGCGAATAACGTACCATATCGGTCAATGTGGTTGAAGCGGTAGGCTCCTGTGCGGAAAGTTGTAGTAAAAGTTCCAATGCTTCCGGGTGAGGGAACTTGAGGTGTCGATGAAGGGTAAAGCCGCCGTAATCCGCATCATAGAGGTCTTGTAACACCAAACCAGCTTGCTTTGGTACGCTCTCCAACGCAATCCGTTGCTCATATTGAAGCACATCAGGTACTAGAGTTGGAAGTGTCTGTGTCAAACTACGAGTGAAACGGGCATTCTGCAATACCTGTACCTGATCCGCAATTTCCAGTCGATGTTCGCTATAATAGCGACGAATATGTCCAAGATAGTAGAGCATCTGCTTTGGTGGAACGTAGACGCCCCCCCACAAAATCTCACCTTCAGAAGAGAGTAAGGCGACACTAGGCCAGCCGTTTTGATTGTAACGCGCATTGACATCGGGACGCATATCGCTATCAACGCGAATGGGGATGTAGTTTGTATTGATGACAGTTATGATGCTCGTCTCCGAGAGCGTGGTTTCATCCATAATGTGACACCATTGGCACCAGGAAGAGGTAATAAGCAAAAAAATAGGCTTATCCTGTTGAGCGGCCTCTTGAAATGCATCCTCTCCCCAGGTTCGCCAGTTGATAGTATGTGCGCGGTTAGGACGAGACGAAAAGCGAAATACAGAGGACAAAGGAAGAGATGTCTGTGCATGACCAACAAGGGATTCGCTACTCATACCCGGGTCTCCTTCATTTCGACCTGATACAACTCGGTAAGTGTCTACTCGACAGGAAGACATAGCATCGCACAAAATGATCGCACTCGTAAGTATAGCATAAAACCGTCATGAACAACATGAAAAATAGCGTGAATGCGATAGAAGAGTGATCTTCCTCTAAAAAGCACATTGTTGTCTTGTCTACTACTTGATGGGCAGTTGGCCCCCACTTCACTCCTGTCTGGCATGGTGACGGACTACGTGTTTAAGTATACTTTTTTCATCAACCTCTTTCCACTGTACAACATCTCACAAGGAATTTATGGAGGGCAGATATCATGGCACTTGAACAACAAAAAAGTAGTTACACACAGAGCAACAAACTTTTAACATTTGATTGGTATCGCACCCTATCAAGTCAAGGAACGCATTCCTTCTGGGCATCATTCCTGGGATATGCGTTAGATGCCTTCGACTTCCAAATTTTCTCCTTCACGCTAACGGCAATTGCAGCAACCTTCTTACTCACACAAGCACAATCAGGATTGATTGCTACTGTTACATTAGTAGTTTCTGCTTTTGGTGGGATGATTGCAGGAACACTCGCTGACTCTATTGGTCGTGTGCGTACATTGATGATCACGATTGGTGTCTATGCTCTTTTCACATTCCTCTCCGGCTTCGCGCCAAATTATCAACTCCTGCTTGTGTTTCGAGCATTGCAGGGGCTAGGATTTGGGGGTGAGTGGGCAGCAGGAGCCATCCTTGTAGCGGAGGTAGCTAACCCAGCGCAACGTGGTCGTGTTCTTGGTATGGTGCAGAGTTCATGGGCTGTTGGATGGGCGTTAGCCTTAATCTCATATACGATTGTTTTTAGTTTCTTCCCACCAGCGATAGGCTGGCGCATTACCTTCTGGCTCGGTATTCTGCCCGGACTGCTCACGCTTTATGTGCGACGCAATGTGCGGGAACCAGAAGTGTTCGTTGAGACGCGCGAGGCAGAGAAAGCAGAAACGGCAGAAGTAGTGCAACGTGGCGCGACTCGTAACTCACTGCTTCAAATTTTTCAGCCCGATCTTCTTGGTATAACCTTACCTGCGACGGTGCTAGCCATAGGCGCGCAAGGAGGATATTACGCCATTTTTACCTGGCTCCCCACGTTCCTCAAAATAACACGTCATCTCTCCATTGTTGGAAGTGTTCCCTATCTGTCACTAGTGATTATAGGTTCCTTTCTTGGATACGTTGCCAGTGGCTATATTAACGACTGGCTTGGTCGCCGCCCGACGTTTATGATCTTTGCGATCTGCAGTGCCCTGCTCATATTCCTCTACACACATATTCCTAATGGTGCAAATGTGCTCTTGCTCATATTGGGCGCACCTCTTGGCTTCTTTGCCTCTGGTATCTTCAGCGGCTTCGGCTCCTACCTGGCAGAACTCTTTCCTAGCCGAGCACGAGGTGCGGGACAAGGCTTTGTCTATAACTTTGGACGTGGAGTAGGAGCGTTTTTTCCCACTATCATCGGCCTCTTGTCTACCTCTATTGGGCTTGGCGGTGCAATTGGGTTTGGTGCCTTTGCGTATGCGCTTTGTGTGATATCTCTGTTCTTCTTACCAGAGACAAAGGGCAAGCAGTTTGTGGCCGTTGATTAAGAAGAGGCAAATGTAGATGGAAAATACTCATTGTATTACTAACTTGCTTGTACAGTGATTTACCAGAATACATACAAGTAAAACGTAGTATGATACGATGAAGAGTCCATCAAAGTGGAGTGACTTTCTATTCAGGAGTTTCTATATGGCGCAACTGTTTGTTGGAGTTGATACAGGTGGGACTTTCACCGACATTATCTTGTTAGGGGATGGTAAGCTCAAAGTCCACAAGGTGCTCTCGACACCTGATGATCCCTCACGAGCCATTATGCAAGGTTTAACAAACCTTGGTGTAGCTCAACACCTTGACGTATTGGTACATGGTTCAACAGTGGCAACCAATGCGGTACTCGAACGCAAAGGTGTGACAACAGGATTGATTACAACGGCAGGCTTCCGCGACGTGCTTGAAATTGGACGCCAGACGCGCCCAAAACTGTACGACATACGAGTACAAAAAACACCACCACTTGTTCCTCAAGCACAACGGGTCGAGGTGGTCGAACGCCTCAATGAGCGAGGAGAGGTGGTCGTACCACTTGATGAACCTTCGCTTACAGCAGCAATCGAGACACTACAAGAGGCAGGAGTACAAGCGGTAGCAATCTCGCTCTTGTTCAGTTTCGCTAATCCTGCTCATGAGCAACGCGTCGCTGAGAAAGCGCGTGCAGCTGGTTTTTACGTTTCGGCCTCCTATGAAGTCTTGCCAGAGTTCCGCGAATACGAACGGACAAGCACCATTGTATTGAACGCATATGTTGGTCCGTTAATTGATGCCTACTTACAACGCTTGGAACAGGCATTGCCTGCACACACACTTTTGCGAATTATGCAATCTAATGGAGGTTCTATATTAAGCGCAACGGCACGACGTGAGGCGGCACGAACACTGCTTTCTGGTCCAGCGGCAGGGGTAGTGGGAGCGGCATTCGTCGCCAAAGCTTCCGGCATTACACAAAGTATCTCCTTCGATATTGGGGGAACGTCAACTGATGTTGCGTTGATTGACGCACAGATTGCAGAGACAACCGATGGCAGCATTGGTGGCTATCCCACAAAACTGCCAATGATTGATATTCATACCGTCGGCGCAGGTGGTGGCAGCATCGCTTGGTTTGACACTGGTGGCGCATTGCGTGTTGGGCCAGCGTCAGCAGGAGCATCGCCAGGACCAGCGGCCTATGGACAAGGGGGAACAGAGGCAACCGTTACTGATGCCAATGTCGTGCTGGGACGCTTAATTCCACAAGCATTTCTTGGTGGCACGATGCATTTGCATGAGGAGGAAGCACGTAAAGCAATCGCTCCTATTGCTGAACATCTTGGGGGAACAGTTGAAGAGGCCGCACTTGGTATTGTACGCATTGTGAACGCCAACATGGAGGCGGCTATTAGAGTCATCTCTGTTGAGCGTGGTTCTGATCCACGTCACCTTACCTTGATTGCCTTTGGTGGTGCTGGTCCATTACATGCTTGTGAACTGGCGACAGCGCTCCGCATTCCACGTGTGCTTATTCCAACCACGCCCGGTGTGCTTTCTGCATTGGGCATGCTGGTCGCAGACACGATTAAAGATTATGTACGCACCATCATGATTATGGCTGAACAGGCAGAAGCGTTAGTGACCTCTGTATTTGCTGAATTGGAACAGCAAGGACGCAATGAGTTAGCCCAGGAAGGTATCCATTCAACTCAAATCGTCATTGAGCGTTATCTTGACCTCCGTTATAGCGGACAATCATATGAGTTAGTCATTTCATTCGAGGACACTGTAGCCAAGGCAGTGGAGCACTTCCATCTGCTTCATGAGCAACGCTTCGGTTACAATGATCCTAATGAGCAAGTGTATGTGGTCAACGTGCGGCTCAAGGCACGTGGTTTGACGAACAAGCCAGCCCTTGAGACGCGCAAGGTTACGCATGGAGCGGTGGCTAGACCATACGACATGCAACACACTGTTTTCGCTACTTCTCACGGACATATAACTCATGAGGTACCAGTATACGACCGTGATGCACTCATACCAGGAGTTGAAATAGCGGGGCCAGCGATTATCACACAGTACGACACAACAACGGTACTTCCACCAGGATGGTATGCATATGTTGATGCTGTAAGCAATATTATCGTCGAATTTGTAGAAGGGCAAGAAGGCTATGCAGGATATAGTACATACTCCAATCGTCAATCCAGTTAGCTTAGAAATCTTTCGTAGCACTCTCACCGCGATCACAGAAGAAATGGGTGTTGTGCTTACACGCAGTAGTTATTCGCCTAACATTAAGGAGAGGCGCGATTTCTCCTGTGCGCTCTTTGATGCACAAGGACGCCTCATTGCTCAAGCGGCACATATCCCCGTACATCTTGGCTCTATGCCAGATTCTGTTGCGGCTGCCCTTGTCACATTTGATCAATTCGCGCCAGGGGACGTGATCGCGCTCAATGACCCTTTTCTCGGTGGGACACACTTACCTGATATCACGCTTATCGCGCCAATCTTTGTACAGATCGACAACAAGCAACACCTGCTAGGCTTCGCAGCCAATCGCGCGCATCACGCTGATGTAGGAGGCATGTCGGCAGGTTCGATGCCGTTAGCGACAGAGATTTATCAAGAAGGCATCATTATCCCACCTGTCAAGCTCTGGGAAGCCGGTCAGCCCAACCGCGCCCTTCTTTCCCTGATTCTACGCAACGTTCGCACACCTGATGAACGGAGAGGAGACCTTGCAGCACAAGTGGCAGCAAATCGTACAGCAGCCCGTCGTATGCAGGATGTGGTAGATAGATGGGGACGCTCCGTACTTGAGGCCCATATTGACGCACTCCTTGCGTATGCAAAGCGTATTACAGAAGCAACGATTGAAACCATTCCAGATGGAAGTTACACATTTACCGATTACCTGGACGATGATGGCACCAATGATACTCCTATTCCTATTACCGTGACTGTGCTAGTACGTGGGCGCGCGATCACAATGGACTTCACACATAGCAGTATACAAGTACGAGGCAATGTGAATACGGTTGCCGCAGTTGCTAAGTCAGCGGCATACTATGTTATGCGTTGCCTAATGCCAGATGATGCACCCATGAATCATGGTACGTTTGCACCTGTAACGGTCATCGCGCCAAGTGGTACCATTGTGAATGCTCGACCGCCAGCAGGAGTAGCTCAGGGCAATGTTGAAACATCGCAACGCATCACGGATGTGCTGTTCGGTGCGCTAGCTTCAGCTCTCCCACAGATCATACCAGCCGCCAGCCAGGGAACCATGAATAATATTACAGCCGGTGGCATCGACCCAAGGACACAAAAGCCGTTTGCATATTACGAAACAATGGGTGGCGGTATGGGTGCGCGTCCAGACTCAGATGGACTTTCAGGCGTGCATGTGCATATGAGCAATACGCTCAATACGCCTGTCGAGGCTTTTGAATACGCGTATCCCATGCGTATTACGCGTTATCAACTTCGCCTCAACTCAGGAGGTCATGGCGCAAATAATGGGGGGGATGGCCTGATACGCGAGATTACATTTGAAGTTCCCACCGATGTTACATTGCTCACCGAGCGACAACGCCTTCCTCCTTATGGCTTACAAGGAGGCGAACCAGGGCAATGCGGACAGAATCGTCTTCTGCGGAATGGTGAAGAGACATCTCTTCCCGGCAAAGTACATTTTCGCGCTCAACCAGGTGATCGTTTGACGATCTCTTCACCGGGTGGTGGTGGTTGGGGATGTAAGCAATAAAATTAAATACTGCTCATCCTCGGCCTTTCGCTGATACAATCTCTTGTACATGCAGGTCGTTAAGAATTCTCTTTTAGTTTGCGCCACCCACCCGCACGGTTATTAGCAATGATGGCGTTAAAGAGATTCAGAAGGGCGCGCGTGTTGATGGTTTCGTCCTGATAGACTTGAATCGCGCGCGCTGTCTGGTTCCCTTGTCCTTGGTTTATAATACCCTCAGGATCGGGCGCGATGGGGTCGTAGATGAAAATATTGAGATGATTCTTCGTTCCCATTAGCGCGCATATGTTGCCATTGAGTGTAAAATAGGGCTGCTTTGTGCGCTTGATGGTTTCAGTTACATTTGGGTCGGCGGCATGCACAAGATCTCGTACCTCGCGGCAAATATCTTGCTGCCAAGCAGGGAGAGTCTGAAAGTATTCGTCGATGCGAGAGTCGGTCTGGTATTCACTCATAGAACGATGATACCACAAATCGAGGTACTTCCGATTGGCTGACAAAGCGAGTTCGAGCCTACGACATCTGTATGAAGACGCATGGAGCGAATTTGGGCCGACTCCTGAGATATGGATTGCTTATAAAAATGGGTACTTTGGAAGTGTCTCTAACCAATCTCTGACATTACTCATCATAGTGAGCAATCCTGTTTGATGTGCAAGATGCAATCCTTCTTGCAACGCTTCCTCAGCCTGAGTGTGGTCGCCTAATTGCCTCCCTATGGCTTCAAGTAAGGCCAGCAACGTACAGATAGATTCATAGTTTCCAATTCCTCGTGCAATGGTTAAGCCTTCCCGCGTATGCACTTCGGCCTGGGCGTACTCCCCACGCTGATAGGCTACGGTACCGAGATGCAACAATACCTTTGCTACACCTTGCATATCATGAGACCAAAGAGCCGTCTGATAGGCGCGCTGAAGATGGAGTGTAGCCATATCATAGAGGCTGCGTGCGAGCAAAAATGGTGCGAAAGCGTTCACGACACGCACAAATTTCACATGATGACCCGATGCAAATGCATATTTCAAGGCAGCAAGTACATTGTTACTTTCCTGCTCTAATGCAATATAATCCGATGCATGACTTTCCGCGTAACTCAACATGTATGCCACTAATCGTTCACCAGCAGAAGTTTCCGTTAAATGCGTACTGGCATAGTCAGCAATAGTCTGATGTAACATATAGCGATTAGGGCCACTACTCTCAAGCAGACCTGCGTCGGCAAGTGTATCCAGGACCTCTACAGGCATTTGTGTAACGGCGAGAGCTGCCTCTTCTGAAAAGGTGTTCGGTTTGGCTGGGAACACCGAGAGGACGCGAAGCGCGATACGCGTGTGCTCATCTAATCGTTGATCGCTCACAGCTATTGCCGATTGTAACGAAAGGGGCGTACCTGCCACTAAATAGGGAGAACGCTCTATGGGAGGCTGAAGTTCGCTCAACTGGAGACGATGCGGAATAGTAGGATCACGAAGTTGCGGTAATGCTAGCTCCTGCTCTTTAGAATTGAACGTATCGTCCTGTTGTACTCGCTCACTGTTGGTTTCGACAAAACCAACAGTGAGCACTTTTACCAAAAAGAGCACAGAGCTTTTCCCGAAAATGAGGATAGGGAGAGGAGACGCCACGTTCCCAACGACTGACGTTTCGGTCAGAAGAGCCAATTTCCTCCGCTACTTTCGCCTGTGACCAGCCGCGTATCTCTCGCTCATATTTTAGCTGTGTATTTGGCTTCATAAGATAACTCTTTTACCAGAATGAATGTTTGAGAACCGTTTTATGATATTTATAAGTGTATCCTATCATACTACATTACTAATAAAGCGAAAATATCATAAAGCTTACTCAAGCATCATAGGCATATAAATGGCTCAGCTTTTTATAGATGAATATTTGACTTGCGACCTGTGATGTGCTACAATTTAGCAATCCAGATAGTATATGTTTTTGGCAAGTTTTCAAGAGGAGGATTGGCCTATCAATAGGGATTTTCGGGGCAACGACCGGCCACGTGAGACGCGAGTAAATGAGCGTATTCGCGCTCGTGAAGTACGCTTAATTGATGAGAATGGCGAGATGATTGGTGTCATGGTACCAATGCGTGCGTTAGACATCGCTCGTGACAGAAACTTGGACCTCGTAGAAATATCGCCCAACGCGATACCCCCGGTGTGCAAGATCATGGATTATGGTCGCCACAAGTACGAGCAAGCAAAAAAAGAGAACGAGGCGCGCAAGAATCAGAAGACAATTACACTCAAAGAGATTCGTATGCGTCCACGTACAGATGACCATGATGTAGAAGTAAAAACCCGCAAGATTCAAGAATTCTTGGCTGACGGCGACAAAGTACGTGTCAGTGTTCAATTCCGTGGGGCCGAGATGCGTCACCCAGACCTCGGTCGAAAATTGCTTGACGAGATCGCGGAAGTGTTGAAAGGGACCGCCACCATTGAGCGTTCGCCAATGATGGAAGGCCGTATGATGTCAATGATTGTTTCGCGTGCTCCTGGTTGGGAGCCACCAAAGAAACCTGCTCCTGCTGTTGACAAACGTGGTTCCTCTACCGAAGTAAAAGCACCTCAGAGCACTCAAGTTGCTCCATCAGACACACCACCTGTTCTCACCTCACCTGTACAGGAAGACGATGATGTATTAGATGATGACGAAGAAATAACGGATGATGATGTATTAGATGATGACGAAGTAACGGACGAAGAGACTACGGACGAAGAAACAACGCAAGAGTAAACTTATCAATTTGCTTTTCATATGGAAACATGATCGCCGCGTATGGTACTGATCGCACTATATAATCCAGGCAAGAAGGGTGTAGTTCAAATGAACTATACCCTTCTTATATTTTATGCTGGCATAGATTGACTTTTCGAGAATGGACTACTAAGATACAATCATCCCGTTTGCTTATAGAAAACTAAAAGAGATGAAAGTATCCGTTTAGAGGATACGGAGGACAATAATCTGTGAGTAGGTATGATGATCCCCGTTGGTATGAAGAGCAGAATACTGTTCCGCCCAAACAGCCAGCGTACAATAGTAATAGTTCTAACTCTTATGATGTTGACAATGTAGTCGCAGAGGATGACGATGTGTACCCACATCGGCAACGACAACAGCAGACAGCTCCCACACCCCGTAAAAAAAGAGGATGGTGGGGCGGTCCTTTTCTTGCGGTAGCTGCTCTCGTCGTGATTGCATTTTTTGGTGGATGGTTTAGCAATCAGTTCTTCGGCAACACCTTCAACCAAAGCGACTCATCGCGTTCCTACTCTCAGCTTATCCAACAAGCATGGAATACCATAGACCAGCATTATGTAGACCGTAAAGCAGTTAACTATAAAAATATGTCATATAGCGCAATTACTAGTATGGTTGACTCACTTCATGATACAGGTCATACGCGCTTTCTTACACCACAGCAGGTACAGTCTGAAAATCAACAGTTAAGCGGAACATATAAAGGTTTTGGATTATACTTATCCTATGACTCACAAAAAAAGTTAGTTACCATCTCCTCTACTGTTCCTGGTTCTCCTGCACAAAAAGCTGGTTTTAAGCGTGGAGATGCCATCATTGCTATAGATGGGCAGGATGTCAAAGGCAAAGATATTCCAACAGTAAGCGCACTTCTCGGTACGAAAACAACGAGTACAGCAATCACCGTACAACGCCCAGGCGTTGCTCAGCCGCTCACAATCAAAGCAACGCGTGCAGAAATTACAGTACAGAATGTTGTGATGCATTATATCCCTGAGAGTCATATTGCACATATTCAGATTGTTCAGTTTGCCACTGGCGTGACAGACCAGTTAAAAACGTCTCTCACTCAGGCTCAGAAGTTGGGCGCAAAGAAGATTATTCTTGATTTACGCGATAATCCAGGTGGCTATCTGCAAGCCGCTATTGATACGGCAAGCGACTTTGTGCCTAAGGGGAATGTTTTGCTTGAACAAGATAGTACAGGGCAACAAACACCTATTCCAGTTACGGGAAATACGCTTAACACGACGGCTACCATTGTTATTCTCACAAACAAAAATACCGCAAGTGCTGCCGAGATTGTTTCAGGAGCATTACATGATAATGGCCGAGCTACGATCATCGGTGAGACGACCTTTGGTACAGGTACCGTCTTAGAACAATATTCGCTTTCAGACGGGTCTGCTATTCTTCTAGGAACGCAGGAATGGCTTACACCCAAAGGAAAGTTTATCCGCGACAACGGTATTCATCCAGACATAACAGTGGCACTTGCACCCAGCGCGACAGCACTTTCACCATCTGATGAGAACGCAGGCAACTTGACGGAACAGCAAATACTAGGAAGTGGAGATACACAACTAAACGCAGCGATTAACTACTTGAAAACGCATTAGGTCCCATTGGGACAAGGGGATGATTTCACAGTAGAGAGTTGGGAAGAAGCGAGGTGAGTTTTTGTAGGGACCGATTTATCGCGTCCGTGGGACGGCGAGGGGCACACGTTACCGCACAGAATCGTTGCCGATACGTTGCCCCTCCCTACCCCGGACGCGATAAATCGGTCCCTACAGGTATTTCGTCGTGCCCCCCAAATCCCCTACTATTGAAAGCATCAAAAATCAAGTTGGCACCTATGGAGTGTAATGCATTAAACCCTATATCTGGAGAATACATGCGGCTTGATGTGCTTGATAGTATTTGCTAGTGGGAGCGTGACCAAGAAGTGGTGCAATATAATTTGTTGCAGCAACTACTTTCTCAAGGTCCACTCCAGTTTTGATATTCATACCATGAAGCATATATAAAAGGTCTTCTGTGGCAAGATTTCCTGCTGCGCCAGGAGCGTAGGGACAACCACCGAGACCACCTACCGATGAATCGACAACGCTTACACCCATCTGCAGCGATGCAAGCACATTCGCAAGAGCTGTTCCACGCGTGTCATGAAAATGAACACCTAACAGCTTTACAAGGATGCCGTGTTGCATCAATAAGTCAAGTATCTCCATAACCTGTATCGGCGTGGCAACACCAATGGTATCACCAAGCGAAAGTTCTTCAACGCCCATCTCTAATAGCGATTGCGCTACTTGTAAAACACGTTGTGGGTCTACTGATCCCTCGTAGGGACAGCCAAATACGGTTGATATATAGCCACGTACAGGAATGCGTTCCTGCTGTGCAAGGGTGATAACAGGTCGAAAGCTCGCAAGGCTTTCCGCGATTGTCATGTTGATGTTATGGCGCGTAAAGCTCTCGCTGGCGGCAGTAAACACAGCAATGGAGCGAACACCAGAGGTGATAGCGCGCCCCATTCCTTTTACATTTGGGACCAAAACCGGATAGTCCGTGCCTGAACGACGCAGTATCCCAGTCATTACAGCACTCGCATCGCTGAGTTGTGGAATAGCACGAGGACTGACAAACGATGTAGCTTCTACAACAGGCAGCCCTGCCTCACTCAACAGATCAATAAAATGCACTTTCTGCTCTGTGGGAATGCTTACTTTTTCATTTTGCAAACCATCGCGTGGACCAACCTCGACAATGCGTACATAGGAAGGGAACGTCGGGATTATACTAGACATTATTGTGCCTTTCTAAATTCATAGCGCAAATCAGGTGTTGATCTGCTCCCCTCTTGACGCCTTCTCTCGTTACGGTTGGCTGGTGATGGCACAACCTGCATCTCTTCTGATCCTTGAATTTGTGGCACATCCATAGGAACACGCTCAACACGTATCTTGGTAATACGTCTGCCCCGTGTTGCCAACACAGTAAATCTTAAATCTTGAAATGTGGTTGTATCACCAACGATGGGAACCTTGTCAAGTTGTGCATAGACAAAGCCACCGAGTGTTTCGTAGTCTCCATCTTCCAGATGTGCTTCCATCATTTCATTAAAGTCGTAGATACTTATTTTCGCATCGAAGATGTGTTCGTTCTCGTTGACCTTTTCATGCAACACTTCTTCGTGATCATATTCGTCTTGAATATCGCCAACAATCTCCTCAACCAGATCCTCTATAGTCACAAGGCCCGCAACTGAACCATATTCGTCCACGACGATAACCATATGAACGTGTTTTTGGCGAATTTCACGCAGTAAGTCATCGAGTTTTTTTGTTTCAGGCACAAAGTAGGCAGAACGCACAAGATCACGAATAGGGAATGTATTATGCCCTTCACGCAACTGCTTAAGCATGTCTTTTGTGTACAGGACGCCGATAATCTCGTCGATACCAACGCTTTCTTCATATACTGGGATACGCGAGAAGCCTCCCTGTAGCGCAAGGTCAACAGCTTCTGTCACCGTCGCATTGCTATCTAGCGTCACCATATCAATACGCGGAATCATCACTTCACGCACTGTGGTGTCAGCGAACTCGAAGATGCTGTGAATCATGTCCGTCTCTTCCTCTTCAAGGACACCTTCCTCCTCCCCCACCGTAACGAGCAGACGCAATTCTTCCTCTGTGACAAATGGACTATTATGTTTTATTTGCCCGCCAAGAAGTCGTACAAAAGATGATGTGATCACGCTTAACATTACCACCACTGGATGAAGAAGCCATGCGAGGCCCTTCACAATGCCAATGAGGGCACGTGCCCAACGCAACGGGTTTTGTACCGCAGCCGTCTTAGGCGTGATCTCGCAAAAGATGAGCACAACGAGAGAGATAACGATAGATGAAAGTAACTCTCCATAGGTGGTTGAAAAGCGCAATGCTAATACTGTTGCCAAACTTGATGCGACGATAACGGCAACGCTATTGACTATAAGAATTGCAGAAAGAAAAGAATTTGGCTCCGCTAAAAGACGCTCAATCTCTGCTGCTTTTACATCACCTTCTTCGACAAGGTTTTTAAGTTTGATACGGCTGATAGAGGTAAACGCTGTTTCGGCGGCAGAGGCAACGCCACAAAAAACTAATGTTACAAGTAGAATTATAAGTTGAAGCCATGATTGTGCATCAAACTGTGGGATATGAAAATCAATTCCAGCGGCTATACTTGTAAGGCCAGGGCCGTCCATAGCTGCTTTTACTCCTTTTTATCACTCTCGATATTTGAGGTTTCCGGCGGTGGAAGCATACGCAACACACGCGCAGGAACACCTACTACAAGTGCGTGCGGTGGAACGTCGCGGGTAATAACCGCTCCTGCTCCAGTATATGCGTACTCACCAACTGTAACGGGTGCAACAAGTACTGTATCACACCCTATGAAAGCACCTGCCCCGATCACGGTGCGATGCTTTTGCTTACCATCAAAGTTAGAGGTGATAGTGCCAGCGGCGATATTTGTATGTTCGCCGACAGTGGCATCGCCGAGATAGCTAAAGTGGTGCATATCGGTCTCGGCCCCGACATACGAATTTTTTACTTCACCAAAATTGCCCATACGGACACCATGTGCAAGGTGTGCGCCTGAACGACAATGACTAAAGGGACCTACGTACACATCATCTTCAAGCACGGCTTCCTCTAAAGCAGAGCCACGAATAATGCATCGTTCTCCTATAGTTGATGAATCAATGGTTGTATTTGGTCCTATACGACAGTCTCCACCGATGCTTGTGTTGCCTGTAATCATTGTGCCGGGCAGAATAATTGTATCCATACCAATAGAAACGGTGTCGTCGATGTATGTTGTGGCAGGGTCAATAATCGTTACACCTGCATACATATGACGCTCAAGAATACGTTTGCGGAGCAACTGTTCTGCTACCGCAAGCTGCACACGGTCATTGATACCAATAGTTTCATCTAAGGTCCCGTTTACAGTAGTTATAACATGCTCTTGTGCCCCTGCTATTCCTACGAGGTCAGTAAGATAATATTCACCAGCAGCATTACGCGGCAACGAACGCAATGTTTCCCAGAGCCATGCACGGTTAAAACAGTAAACACCTGAGTTTACCTCTTTGATACGCTTCTGCTCTGGCGTGGCACGTTTCATCTCAACAATTTCGCGCACTCGTCCCTGTGAGTCACGTACAACACGACCAAAGTCAGAAGGCTGCTCTGTAGTAGCAGTCAAGAAAGTGATCGTTGCTTGCTGTGCGATATGTTTATGTAAAACAGTCGCAAGCATCTTGCTACTTACAAGTGGAGTATCGCCGTAGCATACAAGTATTGTTTGTGGAAGAGGCTCAAGCGCATCAACAGTTGATTGAGCGGCAAGGACAGCATGTCCAGTTCCTAGTTGCTCTTCCTGAATAGCATAAAGGCACTGCTCCCCAAAAACTGCTTCTATCTGCTTGGCTTCATGTCCGAGCACGACAATAGGCTTTTGAGTAGAGACAGAAATATCTTGACTGAGAGAAGAGAGGGTTACGGGAATAGCTTCTACAGCATTGAGTACATGTGCCAATAGTGGCAGACCTGCCAGAGGGTGGAGAACTTTAGGCAATTTTGAACGCATCCGCGTGCCTTTGCCGGCTGCAAGCACTACGGTCGCATATGTATTCATGAGCGAATATACAAACCTTTTTTGTTTTCTCTACCAGTTCGTAGTATTATAGCGCAGAAAAAATATTCCTGCGCCTCTACGCTATTAAGAGAAGATTGGCTCGGGCGCCAAGATTCGAACTTGGGAATGGTGGATCCAAAGACCACTGCCTTACCACTTGGCCACGCCCGAAAGCTTTTTGTGTCGAATGTTACGACGAAAGTATATTACACGAAAACCAAAACTTTGTCAACACAATTTTTATTTTTTTGTCTTGGTCTCTTTAACTTGACGCTCCTCATGGGCGGTGCTATCCTGAATTAACAGAGCAGACACAGAACTTCCTGCTGTCCCTCACTCATCATCGTCGTTGAGAGGAACACAACTATATTATGGGCATTCTCGAAACACATATAGAGCGCACCAGCCCCGAATTTCAAGAGAACACACAGCATTTTCAGCAGTTGTTAGAAGAACTGCGCCAGCATATGCAACAGGTACAGCAAGGAGGCGGTCCTGATGCTATCGCCAAACACCGAAAACGCAATAAGTTGTTGGCACGGGAACGCGTACAACTTCTCTGTGATCCAGACACCCCTTTTCTTGAACTAAGCCCACTAGCAGCATACGATATGTACGACAATGATGCGCCCTCGGCTGGCATCATCACTGGCATTGGATTGGTCGAAGGACAGGAATGCGTGATCGTGTCAAACGATGCAACGGTTAAAGGTGGCACGTATTACCCAATGACCGTCAAGAAGCATCTACGCGCTCAGGAGATTGCGGAACAAAATCATCTTCCCTGTATTTATCTCGTCGATTCGGGCGGTGCCTTCTTACCATTGCAGGCCGATGTATTTCCCGACCGTGACCATTTTGGACGCATCTTTTACAATCAGGCGCGTATGTCGAGTCAACGTATTCCACAGATTGCTGCTGTCATGGGATCGTGTACGGCTGGCGGTGCCTATGTTCCTGCAATGAGCGACGAAACGGTAATCGTGCAGGGCAACGGTACCATTTTTCTTGGTGGCCCACCATTGGTAAAGGCGGCGACAGGCGAAGAGGTCAGCGCGGAAGACCTGGGAGGTGCCGATGTTCATAGTCGCATCTCCGGCGTTACCGATCACTATGCGCTCAACGACCCACACGCACTCGCCATTTGTCGTAGCATCGTCTCACATCTCAATCGGCGCAAGCAAATCCCCTGGGATATTCACACGCCAGAGCCACCACGCTACGATGCAAGAGACCTCTATGGTATCGTGCCTAAAGATACACGTAAAAGCTATAATGTTCGCGAAATCATCGCACGGCTCGTTGACGGAAGCCATTTTCACGAATTTAAAGAATTATATGGGACCACGCTTGTGTGCGGTTTTGCTCGCATCATGGGCTATCCCGTTGGTATCATCGCCAACAATGGCATTCTCTTTTCAGAAAGTGCGCTTAAAGCCACACATTTTATTGAACTGTGCGCGCAGAGACGGACTCCTCTTGTTTTCCTACAAAACATTGCTGGCTTCATGGTTGGGCGACAGTACGAAAACGGCGGTATCGCGAAAGACGGGGCAAAGATGGTAATGGCAGTTGCGAACGCCCCTGTACCAAAGTTTACGGTGGTTATTGGCGGCTCATTTGGCGCGGGCAACTACGGCATGTGTGGACGTGCCTACTCACCACGCCAATTGTGGATGTGGCCGAATGCTCGTATCTCAGTTATGGGTGGACTGCAAGCAGCAACGGTGTTGGCAACAGTACGCAAAGATGGCCTGGCAGCGCGAGGCAAAACGATGAATGCGGAGGAAGAACAGGAGTTTATGCAACCTGTCCTCGACAAATATGAGGAAGAGGGCAATCCCTACTATAGTACCGCTCGCTTGTGGGACGATGGCATTATCGACCCCTGCGATACGCGCACAGTCTTAGCACTTGGTATAGCAGCATCATTGAACGCACCCATGCCCGAAACACCATTTGGCGTCTTCCGCATGTAGGGAGGGATACAAAGAAGGAGCGATTATGACACAGCAGAGCCACTATACATATATCTCGGTCGAGCGAAGTCATCAGGGACGTATTGCAACTGTTACGCTACGACGTCCAGAGGTACACAACGCGTTCAATGCACAGATAATCGAGGAACTGCTAGCAGCTTTCACTGAATTAGGGGTCGATGAGCAACTTCACGGCGTTATCCTTACAGGTGATGGACCGTCGTTTAGTGCAGGTGCCGACCTGAGTATGATGAAGTCGGCGACATCCTTTACACAGGAACAAAATCTGAATGATGCCTTGCGCCTTTCCGATCTATTGTCTGCAATAAATACACTTCCCTGTCCTGTTGTTGGACGCATCAACGGGACTGCAATGGGTGGCGGCATTGGCTTGGTTTCCGTCTGTGATATTGCGATTGCGGCCGAGAGTGCGCGTTTCGCCTTTAGTGAGGTGAAATTAGGGATTGCACCAGCGGTAATTTCGCCGTTCGTCATTCGTAAGATAGGTGAATCGAACGCACGTGTCCTTTTTGTAACAGGGGAACGTTTCAGCGCGACTCGTGCGCGTGAGGTTGGACTTATCCATTCCGTTGTGCCACTTGAACATCTCGATGACGCGATACAAAAAGCGGTGCATGAATTGCTGACGAGCGCACCACAAGCAATTCGCACATGTAAAACCCTGGCAACGACGGTTGGACAAATGGATTATGATACAGCACGGGACTATACAGCCGCGACCATTGCCCAACTTCGTGTGAGCGATGAAGGACAAGAGGGACTACGCTCGTTTTTAGAGAAACGCAAACCACGGTGGGTCACGACCACCGAAGATATAAAGCAGTAACAAACGATGTTTAAAAAGATTTTGATTGCTAATCGTGGCGAAATTGCAGTTCGCATCATGGTAACATGCCGCGAAATGGGCATTCGTACCGTCGCTGTGTACTCAGACGTTGACCGCAACGCCCGTCATGTGCGAATGGCAGACGAAGCCTATGCCATTGGACCAGCACCAGCCGCACAAAGTTATTTACGGATAGAAACCATTCTTGCCGTTGCACAACAGAGCGGAGCCGAGGCCATTCACCCCGGCTATGGTTTTCTGTCGGAGAACGCAGATTTTGTGGAAGCGTGTGAGCACACAGGCATTGTCTTCATCGGTCCATCAGCACAGGCAATGCGAGCAATGGGATCGAAAATTTCAGCGAAGCACATTGCACGTTCTGTCGATGCTCCAACAGTGCCAGGTTACGCAGGTGAACAGCAGGATGAAGCAACCTTATTGAACGAGGCGCAACGCATTGGCTTTCCCCTGTTGATTAAGGCATCGGCGGGTGGCGGCGGCAAAGGTATGCGTGAGGTCCACAATGCTAACACATTTCTGGAACAGCTAGCAGGTGCAAAGCGTGAGGCACTCGCATCATTCGGAGATGACATCGTATTTCTTGAGCGACTCATCCAACAACCACGCCATGTTGAAATACAGGTACTCGGCGATACACATGGGAATATGATTCATTTGGGAGAGCGTGAGTGCTCTATCCAGCGCCGACACCAAAAGATCGTTGAAGAGAGTCCTTCGGTTGCTCTTACGCCAGCACTACGTGACGAGATGGGAACAACAGCGGTTCGTATCGCACAAGCGGCAGGATACGTCAATGCTGGCACGATGGAATTTATTCTCGACACCGACAATCATTACTATTTTTTAGAGATGAACACACGTCTACAAGTGGAGCATCCTGTGACAGAACTGGTGACAGGGCTTGATCTGGTACGTCATCAGTTGCTAATTGCGGCAGGTGAACCGCTCGCACTTTCACAAGAGCAGGTGAGCCATCGGGGACATGCTATCGAAGTGCGTATCTACGCGGAGGATGCAGAGCATAACTTTCTACCCTCAACAGGCAGGATTGACCATTTCAACATATCAGAAGGTCCAGGTGTTCGGGTCGATAGCGGTATTGAGGATGGCGACGAGATCACACAATTTTATGATCCTATGATTGCGAAACTGATCGTGTATGGTGAGAACCGCAACGCGGCAATATCACGACTACAGTACACATTGGAACAGAGCACCCTTTTTGGTGTGACAACAAATATCCCACTTTTACATGCCATTGCGCGCCACCCTGCATTTCGCGCTGGACTAACACACACAGGTTTTTTGAACGAACATCACTTACTTACGCCTGTTACTGAGAAAACGGTGCCATCCTCAGTGCTTATAGCAGCAGCTATCTATGAAGGAGCGCAAGAGGAACAAATAGCACACTCAGTAAATCCTTGGAAGGCTTTGGGTCCCTGGCGTATGATTGGTGAAGCTCGAAAAAGTGTATATCGTATCCAAGAGCAAGAACGTGTAGTTTTGCTCAATCAAGCATCTGTACCCAATGCCTGGAATGTTATGCTTGATAAGCAAGCAACAGGCATGGTCGAGTATATACGAGGCAATGATGGCCTAGTACTACTCAAGCGAAACGAGGAACAGACGCGAGTATATGTACACACAAACGCCTCAGGCGAAGTTCAGGTGATGCTTCAAGGTACGCTCTATCGCTTAGAACGTAAGCAACCGCCCGATGTTGATGCAGCGGCACACGGTGGAAACCTTGTACGTTCTCAGAAGGCACTTACCGCACCGATGGCTGGGACGATTGTAAAGGTACAAGTACATGATGGTGATACAGTAGAAGCCCTACAAGTGCTTGTCGTGCTCAGCGCGATGAAGATGGAGCACGCCATCACTGCTCCGCATGATGGAAAAGTACGCCATGTGCATTATCAAGAGGGGGCCGTTGTGAGAGGCGGCGCAGTAATCGTAGAAATGGAATAAGCAAAGCTACGTTCAGATAGGAAGAAGGATATATACATGCAACTAGGTTTTATTGGTATTGGCGTTATGGGACGCCCTATGACACTCAATCTGCTTAAAGCAGGGCATGAGGTGACTATTTTCGCGCGGCATCCTGAGAAACCGGAGGTGCAAGAGGTTCTCAAGGCTGGCGCGATGCTTGCACCATCAGCACGCGCAGTGGCGATAGCCTCAGAGATGGTGATTACGATGGTGCCAAACTCGGCACAAGTTGAAGAGGTTGTCACTGGAACTCATGGTATCCTGGATGGTGCGCGTAAAGGACTGATCATAATTGACATGAGCACCATCGCACCGCAAATGAGCCGTAAGCTAGCCGAGATAGCGATGGCGAAAGGGGTACATTTTCTTGACGCTCCCGTCAGCGGCGGTTCACAGGGCGCAGTTAATGGGACGCTAACAATTATGGTCGGTGGTGAACAAGAGACGTTTGAGAAGGCCTTACCTGTATTAGAAAACATGGGCAAGAAGGAAAACATTTTTCATGTAGGACCAGTCGGTGCAGGGGAAGTTATCAAACTTGTCAATAATCTTTTGTGTGGCACTATCGCGGCGTCTATCTCAGAAGCACTTGTGCTTGGTGTGAAGGCGGGAGCGGATGTCGAAATGATGGCGAAGATCATTGGCGTCAGCAGTGGCGCAAGTTGGCAACTCTCGAACCAGTTCCCTTTGCGAGCATTCAACGGCAGTTTCCAACCAGGCTTCATGACCGACCTGCTCCACAAAGATTTAGGCTTAGCACTTGATCTAGGCTCAGAGAATCAGACACCCTTAGCAATGACCGCCATAGCACGTCAGATGTTTGAGATGACACGGGCGGCAGGCTACGGTAAAGCAGACTATACCGCCTTGTTAAAAGTGCTAGAACAGAGTGCTGGTGTCGAAGTACGCACAAAGCAAGGTTGACAGAAGGAAGCAGATGAAGAGATTACATTGGATATTATTGATTGGGAAGCAAGACTAGTTTTCCTTGCACCTGTGCATGTTCAAGTAACTCATGCGCTGTTACAATCTCTTCAAGCGGCAAACGCTTGCCAATAATGGGTGCTATCTTGCCTTGCGCGAGCAGGTCCAGAAGCACCCCTAAATCTTCTCGTGTCTGCTCTGAATGCTTCTTATCCAAGTTATAAATAGCTACACGTTTTCCATTGGGCAGAGCCGACAACAAGGCGATGCGAGACACATGTGGAATCATAAAACGGACAACAGCACCTGTGAAGTTGACGCCATCGGGAATTGAGGATAAGCCATACGAGATGAGTTGTCCACCTCTGTGAAGGGCCTGAAAGGACTGAGTGAGATGAGCACCACCAATGCCGTCAAAAACCACATCCACCCCGCTCCCTGTCAATGCACGCACTCGCGCTACCACATCCTCTTTTTTATAATCTATAGGGGTTGCCCCTAACTGTGTGAGAAGTTCCTGCTTAGAAGAAGAGGCAGTTCCATAGACCTGTAGTCCGGCGAGTCTCCCTAATTGAAGGAGAGCAGTTCCAACACCGCCAGCAGCTCCATAGACAAGAATGCTCTGTCCAGACTTGACTTTCGCTGTGCGATGGAGCAATTGGTAGGCAGTGAGATAGTTCAATGGCAAACAACTTGCCTCGACGGGATCAACGCCTTCAGGAACAACCACAAGAAAATCTGTTGAGAGACAGATGTATTGGCTATAACTTCCAAAGAACGTAAGTGCAGCCACCATCTGCCCTATTGAAAATGCTTTTACACCTGCTCCTACAGCATCAATTACGCCGACCATATCATAGCCGGGTGTATACGGGAGCGGAGGTGCTCCCGGATAGATACCACGCCGCATCATCACGTCAGCATAGGCAACGCCCGTTACCAGAATCTTAACTCTCACCTGACCTTCACTTGGCTCAGGGAGATCGTCTTGCACTATTTTGAACGCATCTGCTGGTTTCCCAAAGTGTGTGAGCAGCACATGGCTATATTTCATTGCATTCTCCCTATTTCTCTCAGCTTACTAACGAGGGCTACCAGTGAGTTGATCAATATTTACGGCGGCAGCCATCAGCCGATATCCCTCATCATTAGGATGAATGCCATCGCCGGAATCATATGCTGGATTGAGCACAGCTTCATTTTCAGGTGAGCATAGTGGTGTGGCAAAATCGAAGACGGCATCAAACCATTGACTTCCTTGCTCACGTATCCGCGTATTGACTTTATGCCATTGTGCCGCTTGTTCGGAAGAATATCCTCCTGGCAATATTGTCGTACCGAAGACTTTCTGATAGCGAGTTCGTACTTGCCTCACAAGCTGTTGAAAGCTGTCAATCAAGGTTTCTCCTGACACGCCAAAGCGCAGGTCATTCGATCCAATATGCACAATCAGATCAGTCGCTCCTGGCTGCTCCAATACATCCCAAGCCAGACGCTGGCTCCCAGCCTCTCCAAAAGGAGGCGCGGCATCCCTGTTCCCATAAGTTGAGGTACCTCTGAGGAGGTCAACTGATTGCCTGAAATGCCAGCGTTTAAGACTGACATGAAGCGTGTGCCTCCCGCATCCATGAGTTGACGTGCCAAATAATCGGGCCAACGTCTATTCGCATTGAGTGTCGAGCCAAAGCCATCCGTAACCGAAGAGCCAAAGGCCACAACAGCATTGAGTGAAGATGTTGGCAAGACATCTATTCCAGTTATTAGCCAGCAAGACGTGGTCATGAGGTTATAGAAAAGGAAGGCAGCTTCAGCAGGAACAGAAGTATAATCACCCATGCCTGTCACATACGACGTTTGCTGAGCACTAAGGTGCCCAGTAACGCTTTCTCCTTGCACAAGAAAAAAGGTAATAGCTAGATTGGTCAATGCCTCGACCCGTAAGGCAACTGGATCACTGGTCATCTCCTGTCCTGGTTCCAACGTCACCGTCGTTTGCCCCTCAAACAGCACATCCTTCTTTCCTAATCCCACAACCGGACCACCTAAAGCCTGTCCCACAGAGACCGAACGGAGCGTGACTGGCGCATCTCCATAGCGATTGGATAAGCGCAGACGGACCTGTTCGCCCCCAGCGTGCAAGTTGACGATCTGCCGCAAAGTACGACCACTCAGATTTGCCGAGAGTAACTGCGAGGGTGCAGCATACCACGCACCTACCCAACGCGCTTGTGGTGCAGAAGTAACTAATGCAGGATGTTGTTGTTGACTAGCCTTTTCTGTCTCAGAACTCATGAATATATCTCCTTCAAAATGCTTTTCTCCTCTAAACCAGTTAGTTCCGCGCTCACATGCCATACCTTTTCGGCGGTAGCCTTATCATAGGAAGCTAATGATGAGCGTACAATCTTCTTGCGAAAGTTCACGTACTTGCCATGCAGCCCTTCCACGTCTGGTGAGGACGCCAGATAGATCGAACTCTGTGCAGCGTGCTCAGGTGTCAACCATTTTGAGAAGAGAGGAAGAATGAGCCGAATTGCAAGGGGCAGTGGGACAGCTTTAGTTCCTTCAAGAGTACCACCTGGGTCGGCTGCATTGATAGTCACATTCGTACCACTCAGGCGACGTGCAAGTTCATATGTGAAAAACACGTTTGCGAGCTTCGCCTGTCTGTAGGCAGACATAAGGCTATAGTCTTTCTCAGATTGCAGATCATCGAAGTCGATGCGACCGGAACGATGCTGATTTGAATTGACATTCACGATCCGTGCAGGCGCACTCGCATGTAGCAAAGGGAGCAACAGATTTGTCAGCAGGAAGGGAGACAAGTGGTTCGTCACGAAGGTCGCTTCCAGCCCATCAGCAGTCACCACTCTCTGTGGGTTGACTCCACCTGCATTGTTCACAAGCACATGGAGTTGGGGATAGTGAGTGATGATGTACTCGGCCAAACGACGAACCTCAGTAAGATTCGAGAGGTCTGCTTGAAGAAATGAAATATTCGTGTTACCAGTTTTCTGCTGTATGCTCTGCACGGCGGTTGCCCCACGTGTTGCATCCCGACCAACAAGAAGCACCGTAGCTCCAAGTACTGCCAGCCCATGTGCCGTCTCATAGCCAATACCTTTGGTGCCACCCGTCACGACAGCGATCTTTTCTTGCATATTCCAAATGGTACTCATTTTCTATCTTCCTTTCGATATTACCCAAGCACTATCATCTCTGCCCTGTTATGTAGACACTACACATTCTTTTGCCCTCCTTTGTTCTTTTTTGGAAGAACATCAACAGGAGAGGAATGTGTATTTCGAGATGGCTCTTTCACTACGAATATAGACGTGCTATACTTAATGACAGTGCAATCACTACTGAACATCGTGTTCACTTGGTGTGACTGTCCTATTGTACTGTATACATAGAGTTTTGAGCAAGCAAAAATGAATATGATGGAGTTGTCGAACACAAAGACACTATATGTTCATTATTGAACAGGAACAAGAGAAGATGAACGGAAACCGACTTCTGGATCGCCGTATTCAACGTACACGCCCACTGCTTCAAGAAGCACTCTTTCATTTGATCATCGAGCGCGGCTATGAACACATCACGATTGCTGATATTACGGAGCAGGCCAATTTGGGACGAACAACGTTTTACCTGCATTATCGTGACAAAGAGGACTTGCTGCAGGAAAGTATTAAAGGACTTTTGCACGACTTACACCTGGATGTGGAGCTTGAAACGGTAGGGTCATGCACCACCTATACCATGGTGAGCATCCGTATCTTCCAACATGTTGCACGACGACGGCAGTTGTATCAAGCGATGTTTAAAGAAGCGGGACCAACCAGAGCTATTGAGGACGTGATGAGGACCTATTTTACCGAACTCTGTCAACAGTTTCTGGGAGGCACCCTGTTGCAAATGGGAAGGCAGTTATCGGTGACGAGCGAAATTATCGCAGTCCATGCCGCAGGGTCACTGCTCGGCTTACTCTCTTGGTGGCTCAATCATGAGGACTCGCCATCTGCTGAAGACATGGGAACGATCTATTGTCAATTAATGGCAAACGAAAACCCAATATCGTGAAATAAAAGTGGGAGGGCAAGTATGTTTGCCCTCCCAATTGTTTGTTCTAATATATTATACGATTGGCATCAGCGCGTGTGAGATCGTCATGCCGATCACTAAAACAACGGCAAGGCCGAAGTAGACAAGGGCTAATGTGATGCGCGTTCCCAATGGTACATCATAGTACGCCTTAGACTCTGATGTGTTCGCATTGCCACGTGACCAAAGTTGGGTTGCTGCGATGATGATAAAAAAGAGCAAAAAGATTGAGAAGTTACCATTCATCCAGAGCCAGATTTGGTAAATGAGCAAACCGGCAAAGCCGAGTATCCAGATACGACGGTCAATTGCCGCCAGAACACGTCCACCATCGAATGGGACTATCGGCACAAGGTTGAACAGGTTGATGAAAAAGCCAAAGTAGGCGAGTGGTGCCCAGATCGTTCGTATATTTGGCGTGAGTTGTGCAAGCACCAAGCAAACTGATGCCGCGATAGCTCCCGCAATCGGTCCCGCGATACCAACCTCTGCTTCATCCTTCGCGTTTGCTGGCATTTGCCGCATCGTGACAGCAGCTCCTAAAAGTGGAATAAAGATGAGTCCACCAACAGGAATGCCTTTTAATTTCATCACGAGCGCATGCCCCATCTCGTGAATGAAGAGTGATGCAACAATGCCAAGGGCGAACTCCCAACCAAAGAAAAGCGAATATACTACAACCGAAACAGCAGCAGAAATCAATGCTGGGGCAAATTTGATAAAGAAAATCAGGCCCTTGAGTTTGAGAAGCAATCCGCCAATAGTTGCAGCAAGACCACCAAGACCTGCTAATCCTTTGCGTCTCTTTGGGCCATCAGTGCTCTCATTGGGGGCCTCATCGTGCTGCTGCTCTGCACCGTCATGAGCAGCATACCCCTCGTAGTTAGTCGGTGTAGTCTGATATTCTTGTAGTTGTGGTCCGTCAGCCTGTGATGTTTCTTGCTCGGCAGGAACTACATTGCCATATTCGTAGTAGCCTGTCTCCTGAGCAGACGGGGCATAGCCAGTATAAGGGTCAAGTGGTTGTACGGTTTGAGCAGAAAGAGACTCCTGTTGATAGTATGTAGGGCTGGAGTAGTCTGCCTCTGATGAGACATTGCCATACTCCGAAAAGTCATTAGGATTGCGATACACAGTGCGCCTCAATTCTGGAAAGATGGAATATCGTCATTTTTTCGTGTTTTCTTTGCATATAGTATGTATACGATAAAACATACTACGAGGTTCAGGTATTCCACATTTCGTCACCCTTCATGTACTATTCAGGCTTTACTGTTCCTTCCAAGAAACGGCGTAGCAGGTTGAGTACAGCTAACACTGCGACCCTTTTATTGTCTTCACGAGATCTGCTCCGTCCTGAACTTTTGGCTGTTACGACTCCCATCGGTCCCTCGACAGCCATATACACAGTGCCAACAGGTTGATCTTCTTGCGTGTCAGGACCTGCTACTCCTGTGATGCCAACGCCAAAATCGCTACTAAGCTGAACACGTATCGCGTGTGCCATTGCCCGTGCCGTTTGCTCACTTATCACACCATATTGTTCCAGAGTTTCTTTTGGTACACCCATTTGCTCTTTAAGGTCTGTACTATACGAAACGACACCGCCGATAAAATGTTTTGAGCTACTTTTCACATCGGTAAGCGTGCTTGAGAGCAAGCCACCTGTAAGCGATTCCATGACGCCGAGTGACTGGTTTCGTGATTGCATCAGGTCGCCGATGACACTTGCCAGCGTGTCTTTGTTGGTACCAAAAACAGCTTGACCGAGTATTTGACGTACCTGAACATCCATTTCGTCCACCTGTCGCACTGCCTCTTCTTGAGTTGCTGCCTTCGCGGTAACACGCACGTCAATCGCATCATTTTTGGCATAGGTTGCAAGTGTAGGGTTTGTGCTATGTATCAACGCACCAAGCTTTTCCTCGACGCTCGACTCTCCAAGACCAGCAACACGAAGGATACGTGTAAAAATCACGCTGCCGGTATGGGAACTTAGGCGAGGAATAACCTCGTCTTCCCACATGCGGTACATCTCTCGTGGCACTCCTGGCATCGCAACAATGATATGATTATCCTTCTCAACCCACCATCCCGGCGCGGTCCCAACTGGATTGGGAATAGCTTGTGCGGAAGGAATAAGTGTTGCTTGCTTCACGTTGCGTTCTGGCATTGTTGCCCGCATAGAGGCAAACTTATCACGTAGTTCAGTTTCTAGTGTGGAATCAACCTGCATCGTTTCCCCCAGCAACGCGCTGATCGACTCACGCGCAAGATCATCTTCCGTTGGTCCAAGCCCCCCTGTCATGATGATAAGATCGGCACGTTCCCAAGCTCGTCGCAACGTCTCAACGATACGTCCCTGGTTATCACCTACTTGTGAAACGAAATAGAGGTCAATACCCAGTGTAGGCAAACTCTGCGCTAGATAGGTCGCGTTGGTATCGGTAATGTGGCCGAGTAAAAGTTCTGTGCCACAAGAAAGTATTTCAGCACGCATTAAAGCCTCCAATAGAGAAAGGTAGTATTCGTTCTCTTTAGAACGATATAGGGACGCAATTGACTACGCCCATCATACCGCTCATTTGCTTCTCGAAGCGGTAATTCCTATTCTATCACATAAAATAGAGCATCAACATCTTGTGTTAAATTTCATAGAAAAATCAACATGTTGTGCCAAAAGGGTTGTAATTCGCGTTTGTTACGAGTATACTATGTTGCGTAGGCACGAAATAAGAACAAGTTTTCGTGTCGCACACAATATTTCAATTTTGTAGTTTGTCCATAGGAAGAGAAGGAGCTATCACGGATGCTGGAGCAGCAAGAGCGTTCAAATGACGATTTGTCACATGACGCACAAAGTATGACACAGCTAGAGGGAATTCGCAATAAGGTCTTTATAGATAGATATTCGCTTAAAGATGCTAGTGGGAAGCCATTAGAGTTGTACCCTGAAAATACGTGGGCGCGTGTCGCACGAGGTATTGCCGAGGTTGAGAAGACGGAAGAGAAACGGGCCTATTGGGAAAAGCGTTTCTATGAAGTCCTCACGAACTTTCAGTTTGTCCCTGGTGGGCGCATCCTCGCGGGTGCTGGCTCCGGTCATCAAGTAACATTTTACAACTGCTATGTTGTGCCAAGTCCTGAGGATAGCCGACAAGGTATTCTCGACAACCTCAAGCTCATGACAGAAATCATGGCGCGTGGTGGTGGCGTTGGCATCAACCTCTCGACGTTGCGGCCTCGCGGTTCCTATATCAAGACAGTGAATGGCACTGCATCGGGACCTTGCTCATGGGCGCAGTTGTATTCGGTAGCAACAGGAGATGTAATTCAACAAGGTGGTTCGAGAAGAGGTGCTTTAATGCTTATGCTGGATGATAATCATCCAGATGTAGAAGAGTTCATTACGGTCAAGCGTACCGCAGGCAAAATTGAGCATGCTAACCTTTCCGTTGCCATTTCAGACAAGTTCATGGCAGCAGTTAAAGATGATGCGAAGTGGGACCTCATGTGGCAAGGCGAGGTTAAGAGAACAATTCGCGCTCGTGACCTATGGGACCTCATTTGTAAATCAGCATGGGAGTCAGCAGAACCTGGTATGGTGTTCATGGACCGATACAATACAGAGTCTAACACCTGGTACTACGAAAACATTCGTTGTGTAAATCCATGCGTTACTGGTGATACGCTCATCTATACGAATCGTGGCTTGCTTCCTGCAAGCGAATTAGCAGAGTTAGGCACACCCATTACGGTAGCATCCCCTAATAGCGATGGTGTAGCGATGCGCCAAGCGAGTCATGTGTTTTCGACAGGTGTTAAACCTGTTTATCACTTACAAACAGCAGAAGGCTATACTGTTCGACTCACTCACGATCACAAGGTACTGACAGGAACAGGATGGAAAGAAGCAGGAAAGCTTGTAGCAGGTGAAAAGCTTGTGCTACTCAATGGCGAAGGTGGTTTTGGAAATACAGGCAACGAAGACTTAGGAAGAGTAATGGGATGGCTTGTTGGTGATGGCTATCTCAATACGAAACGTGAAGGCAGCGTAGTGCTTTCATTCTGGGGAACTGAACAAGCAATCGCTCCACGCTTTGCAGAATCAGTTAACCGAATTCTTGAAGTTCCTACTAGCAAAGAACGGAGACAGTACCAAGTAGGAACACAGCAAGTTAAGGAACGTAATGAAACACGAGTTGAGTCAGTACGGCTTATGCAACGTGTGGACCCAGAACTACTGACCAATAAGCTTCAAGTTCCTCCAACAGTATTACGTGGTTCGCAAGCAATGCAAAAAGGCTTCCTCTCAGCACTCTTTACAGCAGACGGTTCTGTACAGGGAACAATGGAAAAAGGCATTTCTATCCGTTTGACATCTATTAGTCAAGAATTGCTTGAAGGTGTTCAGCGTTTACTGTTAAACTTTGGTATTGCCTCACATATCTATAAAAACCGTCGTGAAGCTAGTACGAGAGACCTTCCAAATGGTAAAGGTGGAATGGCATCTTACAAATGTCAGACATACCATGATCTCATGATTTCACGCAGTAATTTACGCCCATTTGCACAACAAATCGGCTTCCTTACAATGGAGAAACAGAGCAAACTTGAAGACGCTCTTTCGTCATTCAAACGTGGACCATATCAAGAAGACTTCTTAGCAACATTTGAAAGTCTGACTCCTGATGGAGAAGAAATGGTCTATGACCTGACCGAGCCAGTAGCACACCAGTTTGTAGGAAACGGTCTTACTTTACATAATTGTGGCGAACAGGGACTTCCAGATTTCGGCGTTTGCAATCTTGGAGCGTTGAATTTATCAGCTTTCGTGCATGAAGGGCAGATGGATTGGGTGCATCTCGCAGAGATGAGCAAGGTAGCAATGCGCTTCCTAGATAACGTGGTGGACGCAAACGAGTACTTCATCAAGGAAAACGAAGAGGCACAGATGGGGACACGTCGTACAGGACTTGGTACGATGGGACTTGCTGACGCGCTGATTAAAATGAAAGTTGCCTATGGCAGCGACGAGTCGCTCCCAATCATCGAGCGCATCTATGCGACTATCCGCGATGCTTCGTATGATGCTTCGGCAGATAATGCTGCCGAAAAAGGCGCGTTCCCGATGTTCGACCGCGATAAGTACATGCAAGGACGCTTCATTCAACGCTTACCGCGCCAGATACAAGAGAAGATTGAGAAACAGGGCATTCGCAACGCCGTGTTGCTGACACAGGCACCAACGGGTACAACCAGTTTGCTAGCTGGCGTTAGTTCTGGCATCGAGCCGGTCTATGACTTTGCGATGATACGCCGTGACCGCACAGGCGAGCACATTATGTATCATCCATTGCTACAAGAGTGGCGTGATGCTCATCCCGATGAAACCACGGAGCCGAACTACTTTGTATCGTCGAAGGACCTGACACCGGAGGAACATGTACGTGTACAGGCGATGGTGCAGAGGTACACCGACTCAAGTATCAGTAAGACGGTGAATGCTCCCAACGAGCATACCGTTGAAGAGGTACAAAAGCTCTATCGTCTAGCGTATGAAAGCGGCTGTAAAGGTATCACTTACTACCGTGATGGCTCACGTGACGCTGTGCTGACACGTGTCGAGGATGAGAAGAAGGCAGCAGAAAAGGCGCAACAGGCGGCCGCACCAACACCACCGGCCGTTGTGTCAATTCATGACGGTATCAAGCACAGACCTGCGCTGGTTGAGGGCTATACACGTCAAGTACGCGCACCAGAGGGCAAAATCAATGTCACGATTAACAGCGACAGTGATGGTCCATTGGAGGTCTTTGTCAATGTGGGTAAAGCTGGCAGTGATATTGCGGCACTTGCGGAGGCATTGGGCCGTTTGATTTCGCTCAACCTGCAAATTCTTAGCCCCGTCTCACAAGCTGAACGCGCACAGGAGATCGCAGACCAGTTACGCAATATTGGTGGCAATCGCTCTGTCGGTTTCGGTCAGCAGCAAGTTCGCTCTTTGCCAGATGCAGTTGCGCGCGCATTAGAATTGCATATGGCGTCGCTGCAAACGGTAGAGGTAGCGAAAACGGCAGAGCATGAGGACAAAGAGCATACGAACGGGAAGCACATCATAGATGGGACGGCACCTGCAAGCCTAGCCCATCTTACCGTTACAGGAAATCTTTGTCCACAGTGTGGCTGTAACACGATGGTAAACGAAGAGGGATGCCGTAAGTGTTATAGTTGCGGACATAGCGAGTGTTAAATATGGTATAGGTGAAGCTGCCTGTAGCACCGCTTCAAGTCATATAGGACTGCGTTTGGGATAACACATATGTTATCCCTTTCGTGCTCTTTCGGCTTGAGAAGCCGCCCACAGCAAAAATATGTGTCCTTTCCCCATATTTTAACAAATAGCAGCGATGGAACACCCTGAGCACTTGATGAGCTTCATAAGCATTGTTCCGGCACCTCTCTTGCATCCATATTGCGTCTCCCACCTTCACCTGTTATACTCACCCAGATGAGGATGCTGGGTAATAAAACCGCCTTTTGAGAAGGCTGTCATGCCGAAATCGGCCGCACATGCACTTATCTGAGTCACTGAGCGGAACGCTTACGGAAATGGGAAAGCTCTGAGAACCCTATACGGGTCGTTCCTGACCGCTTTCGATGCTATCATATTGAGAGAGGCACAAGAAAAGAGAGGACCAGTAATATGTCAAACACACAACACGTACAGACGGGCTTTGCAGAGATTAATGGCACCACACTGTATTATGAGGTTGCAGGTACAGGGCATCCCTTCGTTCTCGTCCACGGACATCTTCTAGATAGAAGATCATGGGACGATCAGTTCGCCGTCTTCGCCCAACACTACAGGGTCCTCCGCTACGATCAGCGAGGCTTTGGCAATTCAGGGTTGATTACGAAAGGGGAGTCGTATTCTGATCGCCAAGACCTTTACGACTTGATGCAATTCCTGGGCATCGAGAGTGCCTATTTGATGGGAGTCTCTGGAGGAGGCGCACTGGCTCTCGATTTTACGCTTGAGCACCCTGAGATAGTCGATGCGCTGATCCTGGTCACAGCAGGCGTAAGCGGATTTCAGCCATCAGAAGAAGTTATGAAAATGCACCCAGATGTGGTGCGTCTGTATACGAGCCTGAGTGATGCATTTGAGAAGCACAACATTGCGCGAGCCGTGAATATCTCGCTAGAATTGTGGACCGATGGACCAGGCCGACTTCCGGAGCAGGCTGCTCCTGACGTGCGAGAGCGAGTACGAGAGATGACGACTCGCAACTGGGAGCGCCCAGATGATGAGGCGCAAGCTCAGACGCCGCCAGTGCCCTTGGAGCCGCCAGCAGTTGGACGTCTGGCGAAGATTGGAGTGCCGACGCTCGTCATTCTCGGAGAGTTAGATGTGCCAAATCCGCTGGAGCACATGGTAGCAGAGATACCGAGAGCGAAAAAGGTGGTCATGGCAGAGACAGCGCATCATCCTTTTATGGAGAAGCCAGCCGAGTTTAACCAGATCGTGCTGGATTTTCTGGGATCGCTAACGTCGTAGCAGAATCCGCTATAGAGCATGACGCGAACGTGATGTGGATGCACCACTTAAAGCACTCTTTGACCCAGATGGCCTCCTGAACCCTGGTAAGCTCACCTAGCACACAAGGGCTGGGTATAATTGCTCACTGACAAATATCGTTTGTGCGCTGGAACGAGGAGATAGAAGGAGCAATGAAATGAGTGAGACCACCATGTTACAAAGATGTGCTTGGGCTTTAGCCAGCCAACACTACATCGATTACCATGATACTGAATGGGGAGTGCCCGTCCATGATGACCGCAAACTCTTTGAGATGCTGATCCTCGAAGGGGCGCAAGCAGGTTTGAGTTGGTCGCTCATCCTCAAAAAGCGTGCTGGATATTTTGCAGCGTTTGATGGCTTCGATGCGAACAAGATTGCTCATTATGATGACCGCAAAGCCCAGGAGTTGCTGGAGAATCCTGAGATCGTGCGAAACAAACTGAAAATCAAGGCCACCATTCAGAATGCACGTTCGCTTCTTGAGGTCCAATCCCAGTGCGGTAGTTTTGATGCCTTTCTCTGGCGATTTGTGGATGGGCATCCCTTGCAAAACACTTGGCAAACGATGCAGGAAGTCCCTGCACGTACTACGCACTCGGACGCGATGAGCAAAGAACTCAGGCAACGCGGTTTTACCTTTGTCGGTTCGACCATTTGCTATGCTTTTATGCAAGCTGTTGGGATGGTGAATGATCACATTGTGCCTTGTTACCGTTGGCAAGAGGTGAGAACACCGCTGGCCTCTGAGGAACAGGTATAGCTAAAACACCGTGTAGAGTCGCTCTCTACTGCAATAAACAGAAATGTCGGGAAAGCACATGTGTAGGTGTGCTTTCCCGACATTTTATAGTTTGGATGATGTGGTTTGCAGAGCTGATAGGCACTAATTTGCGTGGTCTTCTGTAGCAAAACTATGCAAGGACTCTACCGATGGAACGAAGTAATAGGCTCCGCTGACGGCTGTCGTATACCTCGTGAGGGCATCACGTATGCCATCCTCGGCCCCTGCCATACGCGCAAGCATACGGGTGAGACGATGCTGGTCGCAGCTAAAGCCGATAAACATAGTGCCGTGCTCTGTGGCTGTACCAAAGGGAGTATTGCGGCGGAAAATGGGTAATTCCACTCCATTTTCTTCGAGTACTGTTCGCGAGACATGTGACTGGGGGCCACGTACTTCCTCATCAAGCTCTACACTCGTATCCTTAGTTCGACCCATAATCTTTTCTTGCACATCGAGGGGAAGTATATCGAAAGCGGCGGCATCGTGCGTCCATTTCTGTACCAGCACAATGCTACCACCCGCGCCCGGAGTTTGCTGGGGAAGCAAAGCTATCTCAGGTGCCTCGGAAAGACGAGGATTCTCAGTACCATCAATAAATCCAGTCAAATCTCGGTTCTCTTTGTAGGTCCAACCGGCAACTTCACTTGCCAGGGTTGCGACAGGGACGAGTGCTTTTATCGCCTCTCGTGTCACATCAAAAACCTTATCATAGGCGTGCCCAGCCACCCAAAGCCATAGGTCATGCTGAGTAGCTGGCATGACATAATCATCGACACCGCGCACAGGCTGATCGAAGTCCACCACGCCCACTGGTGCATCTCCGAGTGCGATATCCTTCCACAGCGATGGCCGGAATCCAGCAACCAGGTTGACTCCGCCAGTTGTCGTGCTTGGTTCTCGCAGGTTTGCAATCGCCTGAACCAGGGCAAGTGGCCTGGTAGATGCAAGGAGATCAAATTCCAGATAAGAGTGCGATCCGGTACCCAGAGCAAAGATGCCGCTTTGCGCTACATGCATATGTATTCCTTCTATGTATATCTGACGTAAGAGGAAGGCTGATAACCATCAGTGGCGTCCCAGTGTGTTACATTTTACATGAGAGCTTATTATACACTGAATTGCACATGACTATCAATCACCCTACCACCTACCCTCAAACCTTTACTCCTTACTTGAGTGTATCTTTGTTAGGATGAGGAAATGCGTAAACCCTATGAAAGCGCACTTCCAACTCCCACCACAAGACACATCACTAATGATATGTCTTAACATGAACATCTCCTGATAAAAAAGTAATCCCAAAGCCATCGGGAACAATTTCCTAACAAATTGGGAATATAGCTCAAGACGTGGGAACGCTATACCAAGTATGCTTTAGGTGAACAGTGACAACGGAAAAAGAAGCATTCCACGGTCACAATGTAGCAAACACTAGAGCACAGGAAATTCCTGTAAGGAGGTTATGAACCATGTCATTTACTATGTTATATCGGCTGAGTGGAATTGCTTTACTCATTGGAGGTGCGCTTGCCGCGCTTGGAGGTACAGCGCAGATTTCCTTTCTGAGGAGTATTTGAACCCTCTCTGGATACCTGTAGCAACACTCATCTTCATAGGAACACTTCTCGTTCAAGCTGGTCTTCCCGCTATCTACTTGAGACAGATGAAGCGGGTAGGTGTGCTTGGGTTAATTGGTTTCATCCTGTTCTTTTTCGGTTATGCTCAATTTGGTATTGGTTTTCGTTTTTTTGATATTGTCATTCTGCCCTGGTTTGGTAAAAGTGCGGATATCAACCCACCGCTCAATTTCATCATCTATAGCCTGTCCGCGATACTTCTGCTTCTCGCTGGTGCCCTTCTCTTTGGAATTGCGACTATACGAGCGGGCATCTTCCCAAAGTTTCCTGCCGTGCTACTTATTATCAGTCTTGTCCTCAATCGTACTGGCGGGCGAATACCACACTTGCAAGACATTGGCAGCATTCTATTCTACCTTTCATTCGTTTGGTTCGGCTATGCGCTCCTTTCTTTGCTTCGCCAGCACATGGAAGTGCAACAGTCACTTATCTCTACCGAAACACGGGTTCGTGCTTGAGAGCTTCGGTCTCCTACTACGCAAGAGGGATGTGAAATATCCGCATTTCCCTCTTGCATGAGACATATCATAGATGAGTTTTTCCACGAACGTGCTTTCTGTACAGAGCCATCACTATTCAGTAGGATAGATGTGGTAGAGTAGAGCAAAAGAAATTGACTTGGAGGGACAGGACAAGGAGATATCGATGGCTCCAAACCCAAGCAGTGCTAAAGGTACTCACTTACAGAGACCTATATTCGGTCGTCTACGCATTGGCTCGAACGTCTTATCAAGACAATTGGGTTGGCTTGTGGTTACACGGGTCTCTTTGCTCGCTATCAGCACTCTAGCCTTGGTACTCTATGTGGTCGGTACCCCGATCTACTTTTCTAAAATCTACAATTCCCGTACTGCTTGTAGTGATGAATGCCTGACGCCAGCGAAGATTCAGGCACTCCATACTCTGGGCATCTCAATTCTGACTTACGCTGCTTACTGGGTAGGGGTCAATCTCTTGTTTGCCCTGATGTATTGTGCAGTGGCGGCACTCATCATCTGGCGCAAATCTGATGATCGCATAGCATGGTTTGCTTCTTTCTCCCTGGTAGTGTTGGGTACTTCCTTCCCAACTATCCCAAATGTGTTGATAGATGTCCACTCTATCTGGTGGCTACCAGTGACCTTGCTGGATGCACTTGGCTTACCATCCCTCATTATTTTCTTATTTCTATTTCCCAATGGACGCTTTGTGCCCCATTGGACACGCTGGGTAGCTGTCGGATTTGCTCTCGTGTATATGCCTGGCACGTTCCTGCCGAACACCGCTCTCGGCTATGCAAACTGGCCGCGCCCATTTCATCCTCTGGTGCCACTCGCGGTACTTGGCTTGCTGGTTTTCGCCCAGATTTACCGCTATCGGCGGATATCGACTCCTGGTGAGCGACAGCAGACCAAGTGGGTCGTCTTCGGCATAACTATTGCACTTATTGGTTTTGCGCCAGCGTTTCTCCTACCGTCGTTCATCTCAGTAGAGCACCTGACACTGCTCACCTTCGTTCTTACAATCACAAGCACTTACCTAGTGCTCCTGCTTATCCCACTCTCAATCAGCATCGCCATTTTGCGCTATCGGCTGTGGGACATCGACATTCTGATCAACCGCACACTCGTCTATGGAACATTGACGGTATGCATTGCGGGCAGCTATATAGCTATCGTTGGCTTCCTGGGAGCACTACTACAGGCACGAGGTAACGCGCTCATTTCGTTGCTGGCAGCAGGATGTGTTGCCGTGCTCTTCCAACCATTACGTTCATGGCTGCAACGCGCAACCAATCGCTTGATGTATGGCGAGCGAGACGACCCATACCGGGTGATATCGCAGTTAGGTCAGCGCCTTGAAGCGACGCTTGCTCCGAATGCCGTTCTGCCCACTGTTGTAGAAACAGTATCCCAGGCACTCAAACTGCCGTATGTAGCAATAACCTTGAAGCAAAATGATACATTTCCTATTGCAGCTTCCTATGGCACACCTCAAGAGGAAGTTGTTCGCTTCCCATTAACCTATCAGGCAGAATATATTGGCGAATTACTTCTCGCTCCACGTGCACACGGTGAAACGTTCACGCACGCTGATCATCGTTTGCTAGCGGACCTTACACGTCAGGCGGGTGTAGCTGCTCATACGGTCAGACTGACTGCTGACCTGAAAAGGCTCACCATGGATTTGCAGCACTCACGAGAACATCTGGTAACAGCACGCGAGGAAGAGCGTAGAAGGCTACGACGTGATTTACATGATGGACTTGGTCCACAACTAGCAAGTCTTACGCTTAAATTAGAGACGGCCCGTAACCGACTAGCACACGATCCATTGGCCGATATATTGCTAAGTGATCTCACCACGCGCACACAGGATGCGGTAGCCGATATCCGCCACTTAGTCTACGCTCTACGTCCACCGGCTCTCGATGAGTTAGGACTGATTCCGGCACTCCGTGAGCAAGCACTTCAGTATCAGGGGCAACACAAGCAACTTACCGTTTCTATAGATGCACCACGCTTCCTACCATCCTTACCTGCCGCTGTTGAAGTAGCCGTTTTTCGCATAGCTCAAGAGGCACTCACCAACGTGATACGCCATGCTCAGGCCAACTACTGCATAATTCGGCTGGAATTAGATGAGGCAATTGGTATGCTGAAACTGGAGGTGAAGGATAATGGCCGAGGATTATCCTCAAAACGGGAAGTGGGAGTGGGACTTCATTCGATGCGCGAACGGGCAGAAGAACTTGGAGGAACATGGACGATTGAGTCGCTCTCTACTGGCGGTACCCATATTGTGGCACAATTGCCCTATGCCACGCCCAAAAAGGTAGATACAACGAATGGCTTTCCTCAAACTACATATTCAGAGGAGAACTAATCATGGCTACTATTCGCGTTCTCATTGCTGACGATCATCCCCTCTTCCTCGATGGCATGCACGGACTATTGGACTCAGTACCCGATACTGAGGTAGTGGGTGAGGCTACGACTGGAGAGGAAGCTATTCGATTGGCGGAAACGTTACAACCAAATGTTATCCTCATGGATATCAAAATGCCAGGCATTAATGGTATAGAAGCTACACGTGAGATAGCCCACACATATCCGAATATCGGCGTCCTGATGGTCACGATGCTGGAAGATGACGAATCAGTTTTTACAGCAATGAGAGCAGGAGCGCGAGGGTATGTGCTGAAAGGGGCGAATCAGGCCGAGATATTACGCGCCATTCGCGCCGTTGCCAATGGTGAAGCCATTTTCGGCCCTGGTATTGCTCGTCGCTTGCTAAACTTCTTCTCAATCTCAAGGCCAGCATCACCTCCACGAGCGTTTCCAGAACTCAGTGACCGAGAGACAGAAATTCTCTCGTTCATAGCACAAGGGCGTAGTAATCAGGAAATTGCCGAGCAGCTTGATTTCACGCTCAAAACGGTACGTAATCATGTTTCCAACATTTTTGGTAAACTGCAAGTAGTGGATCGAGCACAAGCCGTCATTCGGGCACGGAAAGCAGGAATGGGATATGGTGAGTAAGTGTGTTTATCACAACGCATCAACTGTGTCGCTCATCTTTGAAACTGCAAAGAACACATAAAGAACATATTCTCAACCCCATATAATCAATGTTAAGATTCTTCTAAGTTTAGAAGAGGCGATGCAACTTTTGCATCACCTCTTCTTGTCTAGCTGATTGTTTTATCCTACTACTTTTTGATAGATATCGACGAGAGTTTCTCTTGCCTCTTGCTCGCCTACATGCTGCTCCAACGCTTCTTGATGTATGCCAAGATTTCTATATCGCGCATCAATAGCTGCGTGAGATGCACAAATTGCTGGCTCCTCGAAGACGCGTCGAATTGCCTGACACTCCAACTCGATTTGGGCGCGGATACGCGCAACCTCACTTTTGTACTCTTGCATAGCAGTTTATCCCTTTGTTGTTGGTGACTGTGACTGGAACAGAAAGAAGCACTAAGCGATTAAGAGTACAAGCCAAAGCGTAAATGTTTTACCTCAATAGCAAGAGGTATTTTGTGACATACATCTCAGCAATGCTTTCTACTATAGAGAACGGGCAGAAAACACAAATTATGTTTATTTTTGCGGCTCTCTGTCATTCTATTTTAAAATCAGAACGCTCACATCCTGTATATACAAGACGTGAGCATTCGTTTACAAGTCTAACTCATCTTTTACAGATGCGAACTAGTGCTTCTCGACAGGGAATTGCACCTCTGTAACAAACTTCGATTGGTCGCCGCTGCGTTCGTATTCAAGGTTTAGTTCACGGTTGGGACCACTAACACGATAGCCATTGGTTTCAATCCACTTAAGAATGGCGTTATATGCTTGGCCTAAAGTGCTAAAACTCCCATAATGAATAACCGAGGCCATCGTCTCAACGGCAGGTAAAACGTCCACTTTCACCTGCTCACTATCGTTTAGTGTGCCCTCAAAAGGCATGCACGCTCCAAGGCTAATATCGCCTGAAGTGTCGTAGTACAGCGTAGTGCCGGGTCCAATAGGGGTCGCTCCCTGTTGACTTACATACTGCATTACTTGGTCAAAAAGGTGATTAAGGGTTGGCCCTATCTGCTCCATGCTTGGAGCAATACCACGTATTTGTGCAACCTTTAGTGGTGCAACTTTCTTGAGAACAACATCATGTGTTGGCATGGTAGCCTCCGATTCAAATGCTTGTAGCCACGCTTCTATTCGTGTCAGGCGAGTTTGTCCTTCAGCAAGTTGTTGGTGCAGTTCGACCTGTTTGAGTCGAAGCATGCCCCGTATCTGGTCCGAAGTAAGGTCCTCATCCAAAAGTAGAGCGATCTGCTCAAGGGATAGGCCCATGTCTTTCATAGCCAGTATGCGGTTCAATCGGGCAAGCTGGCTGGCAGAATAGTAGCGATAGCCTGTAAACTCATCAACCCGCGCGGGTTTGAGCAGCCCAAGTTCATCATAATAGCGTAACGCTTTGACCGAGATCAGGCTTAACCTGGAAAAATCTCCAATCTTAAACACGGCTACATCTCCGAACGAGTTAAGTACGTCATCTTTGTTTCAGCAGAAGGCCCTCTGTTATTAATAGAGTACTCTATCCTGTAAGAGGAGAGTCAAGAGGAAAGAAGACTTAATTCAATCCACTTGGAATGTTCCATACTACGATAGCATTGGTAGTTGGGTCTTGCGCGAGGATATGATTACTATCAGGCGACCAATTTGGAGAACTGAACGCAAAGTAACTACCATGTGAGGTTTGCCCATACGGAATACTTACTTTTGGTGCTTGTAAGGTTGCTACAGCGTACCCACGCTTCGTTGAATAAAGATTTTTCTTCGACAGTTCATATGTTGTCATACCCATAAGTTGTCCATTAGGTGCCCATGCGACAACCATATGATACAACGTTCCCACTGTTTGAGCGGAGCTTAACAGTTTTAGGGCAGAGAGTAATGCAGCGTCGCGCACTGGCAATACAGGTAGATTTTCCATATGAAAAGCAACGAGTGTTTTACGATCTGGTCGTGGATGTCCAGGTGGTTCTAGTCGAGCGGCTAGAAAAGCATCTTGAATGAGATATCGGCCATCGGGCGACCAAGCAATAAAGTTTACATACCAAACAAATATTCCAGGATCAAATGCCGTACCACCGCTTTGGTCTTGCTTGATTAACTCCACACCTCCGGGTTGCCAGACGGTAAATGCAGGACTACCATTCGTATTGCCAATACCATTTAGGGATGATGTTTTGTGAGTTTGCGGTATAAGTCCCCCGTTGCTGTCCCAGGTATATGCTTCTGCCACAGGTATATTAGAGCTAAAGATAAAGGGATCGCTATTTTCAATCGTTGGAGTAGGGACGGTATTGCCATGTTGTATGTCCCATTCCATATATGAGGACGCGCTGATTTGATATAAAGGCTGCTCTGCCTGTTGTTGCAGGAAGACACGCGTACTTTTCTGTTTTTGATCAAAAAGGAGGACGCCTGAGAAGGCAGCACCACCAAGTTGCGATCTCGTGTGAACCGAGAAGAGGAGCGCAAGATGTACATTATCAGGAGACCATGTAGCAGTTTGATAATAGAAGATTAAGCTATCGTGTATAGCGGGAAATTGGGCATAAAAAGTTTTTTTGATTGCAATGTCCGGTTGCACTTGCGCGATTCGTTTTCCTGTACGAGCATCTTGTATGGTTACAAGCCCGACAGCATTATCCGAGTCATACTCACAACCAGAAGCATAACCTAATAACGCTATAGCGGTACTATCGGGAGACCATGACTCATCGGTAACACAGGAAAAGCCTGCTTCCGTCAAAGGAATTACCAGAGAAGGAGCGATACTGACAGGTGTAGGTAAGCGTTCACTCAGGAGCGGTTGTGGCTTTATAAGACGTGAAGCGAGACTATTGCGTGCGTTTGTTACCAATGTCAACGTTGCATGCAGATTTAGGGAAAGCCCAAGGCATACGAGTAGAAAAGCACAGGTAAAAGAGATAAAACGCCAGCGTCGTCGATTGAAAGAGTGTTGCCAGCGCAACACAGGCTCCACATACCAGGAAGGGATAGAAGAATGTGGTAGAGATTCGTCCGTATTATCAAGTGCCTCTAAATCGACGATCTCAACGTCGAGATCGTCGATCCATTCGGTATCCAGGTCGTCATATTGTCCCTGCTCATCGTCACGCATTGCTATTTTCCGTTACTTTTCCTAGTGAGAACGAGATACGGTTTCGCTTTGAATACTTCCACCTATTTGTTGCCAGGCAGCCTCTACACATTGCTTCAAGAGTAATACGTTTGTGAGTGGGCCGACGCCTCCCGGTGTTGGTGTCACCGCGCGTGCAATTTCACGCACCGAGGGAACATCAACATCGCCGATGATACCACCCTCTGGTAGTGAGTTAATACCCACGTCAATAACTGTAGCATCGGGACGCACCATATTGGCAGTCACCATTTTTGCACGCCCAACGGCTGCAATTAGCACGTCTGCCTCTCGTGTAAACGTTACAAGATTGGGTGTACGCGAATGACACACCGTCACTGTTGCGTTTTTCTGTAGCAACATCATTGCTAACGGTTTACCCACGACGTTGCTCCGTCCCAGGATAACAACACGTTTGCCAGCAAGGGGTGTTTGTGTGCGTTCAAGAATTTCCATGACTGCGGCCGCTGTCGAAGGCAGGAAACTAGGAAGGCCAAGAAAAAGATTACCCGCGCTTCTCGGACAAATACCATCAATATCTTTTTCCGTCGCCAATGTATCTGCTACCATTTTTTGCGAGAGATGCGTGGGCAGAGGCATTTGTACAATGATGCCGTTGACCTGTGAATCACTGTTCAAAGATAACAGCAAGGAGCGCAGTTCATCAGGTGAAGTCAACTCAGGTAACTGTTCGAGTCGCGCCTTCACACCGATATCGTCAGCGATACGTAAAATGGCTTTCGAGTAGACACCAGAGGCAGCATCGCCACTAACGCGTACAATGACTAAGCCCGGAGATACATTTCGTAGTTGTGTGTAGCGTTGTACATCTTCTCGCAGTTCCGCGCGAATAGCCATGCTCATCGCACGGCCATCGATAAGCGTTGCCGTCATGCCTTCTCCCCTACCAATGTGATTACCTGTTGGCTACAAGCCGCAATTGTATCCAGCGCGGTATTGAGACGGTCGCTCAATGTATCAACCAACGCAAGGTCTTTCATTGCCAACAGGTTAGTACGCACCATCCATGACGCTCCGGTTCCCGCACTAGAAGCCAGCATGGTACCAGTTGCGATATCGCTTAAAACCGTTTTGTTGCCAATTTCAGCAATGCGCTGACAGTGGCGCAATAATTCTGCTGCTCGCTCGGTCACTTCTAATGGGACCGACGCTGCATCGGCTAAACGAGCCTGAATTGCTTGTGTTCGTGCTAATCGTTCCTCGTCAGTGGTTCGGGGCATTTTGAAGCAGGCAGAGAGTCGCCCATAAGCATCTATGTCTTCTTGAATGAGTTGCTGAAACCGTGTACGTAGTTGCTCTGTTTGCTGAATAAGCGACTTGATCTCCTGCTGCACATCGGCATAATCGGGCTTGCCAATCGTAAGACGCGCGACCATACTCGCAAGTCCTGCACCTATTGCACCACTCAAGGCCGAAGCAGAGCCACCGCCAGGGGTAGATTGGGATGAGGCAAGGTCGTCAAGGTATTGTTGTAAGGGTTCATCTATATACATGTATTCGTATTCTTTCTAAACATGGTAGTACCAACTATCTGTAGAGATAGCTGATGGATATAATTGTAGCACTGGAACAGTTATTACGTCGAGTAACCAGCCGACATAAAAAAAGAGAGGCATAACAGTTGTCATGCCTCTCTTTTTACACTAAAGTGAATTACTCGGGACTATGCAGGTGCTTGTTGCACTTGCTCTTCTCGTACAACTGGAACAGTGTGCTCCTCGATAGGAGGCGTGCTAGCACGTCCACCTCTTCCTTCGACCAACACGTAGAGCGTTGGCACGAGTAGGAGTGTAAGCAAGGTTGACGTTGTGAGACCACCAATAACGGTTAGGGCAAGAGGGGCGGCAATAAAGCCACTTGCTTGACTCAAGCCTGAAGCCATCGGTGTGAGAGCAAGAATGGTTGCAATCGCGGTCATGAGAATTGGGCGTAAGCGACGGCTACCACCCTCAAGTACTGCAGAGCGAGCATCCAATCCCTTGAGACGATATTGATGTACCAGGTCGAGCAACACAATAGCATTTGTGACCACAATACCAATCAACAATAACAAGCCGATCAGTGCAGGAACGCCCAAAGCGGTATGTGTTACAAGCAGTAATACAATCGAGCCTGTAGCGGCAAAAGGAATGGACACAAGCAAGATGAGCGGCTGAATCAAGCTGCGGAACGTGGCAACCATAATGAGGTACACCAGCACAATAGCGGCAAGGAGGGCAAGTTCCAAACCATTAAATGCCTGAGATTGGTTTGAAGTTACACCGCCTAACGAGTACGTTACACCACTCGGCAAGTGAAGAGCGTTGAGCTTTTTTTGTACAGCAGTACTCACGGCACCTGTATTATCAGTTGTTACATCAGCACTAACGGTAGCAGTACGTACCCCACCAATGTGTGAGATTTGTGTAGGTCCTTTACCTTGCGTCACATCGGCGACATCGCTCAATTTGACGTTACCTGTTGCTGCTGGTAGCAGTAGGTTCTTCATGGCATCTACAGTAGTGGCCTGTGAACCTAATACAAGATTCACGTTCTCCTGCGTACCATTCAAGGTGACGGTCGTTACCGTTGTACCTGTATAAATTTCACGTAACAGTAGACCAACTTGCGAAGCAGTTAGACCATGTGTCGATGCTTTCGTTGGGTCAACCTGTACGTTGATCAATGGCGCAGCATCGGTCAAGTTGCTACTTACATTCGCAGTATTTGGAACTTGTGAAACGGCGTTCGCCACCTGTTGCGATCCCTGGCGTAAGACTGTATCATCGGACGCTTGTACATTGATACTGATCCCTGAACTGCTTGGACCGCCCTGACTTGCAGCAACTTTCAATGTACCCACATCAGTTAGTGCGTTTACATCCTTTTGCACTTGCTGCTGTATAGCATTTGAATCTGCATTTGGGTCTACACTTACAGAGAAACTAGCGACATTGCCACTACCAGAAGCACCACTGATTGCTGAAAATCCTCCTGTGCCACCGCCGACAGTGACCTGATAGAACTGGATATGCTTCGTACCAGCTAGCACAGCCTCTACCTTCTTTGTTGCATCATTTGTTTTGCTCAGGCTTGTACCAACAGGAAGCGTCTGGCTAATTGTAAACGTATTTTGTTGTGACAGACTAAAGAAATTTGTGCCTAAAAAGGGTGTCAACGTGAGCGAGCCAGCAAAGAGCAAGAACGCGACAATCAGCGTAGTTGCCTTGTGCCCTGTCACCCACCGTAGCATAGGAATATAGGCGCGTTCCAGAGGACCCACGCGCTCATGACCATTCTGTTGAGCAGTTTTTGCAGACCTATTTGCTGGAACCTTGAGGAACCAGTACGCGAGTACAGGAATAATCGTCAAGGCCACAAACAAGGAAGCAAGTAAGGCGATAGTAACAGTCACAGCGAAGGGACTGAACAACTCGCCAACGATGCCACCTACAAAGGCTATAGGAAGGAAAACAGCTACGGTTGTGAGTGTAGAGGCTGTTACAGCACCTGCAACCTCTTTCACGGCTGCTGGAATGGCAACACTCTTTTCTTCTCCGTTGTTCATGTGGCGATAAATGTTTTCTAGCACCACAATCGAGTCATCGACGACGCGTCCGATGGCAATTGTCAATCCTCCTAATGTGAAGAGGTTGAGTGTGTAGTTACCTACATACAAACCGATGAGCGCAATCACGATAGAGAGCGGAATGGAGATGGCAGTTACCAACGTCGAGCGAAGAGAAAATAGAAAGACCAGAATGACAATAATGGCGAAGACTGCTCCGATTAAGGCTTCACGTGCAAGGCTATTTACGGCACTTGAAATAGATGGTGCTTGATCAGAAACAACAGTGATCTTAGCACCATTGCCAAGCTTATTCTCTAGTGAAGAGATTTGCTTTTGAATATCTTTTGAAATCGACACCGTGTTGCCACTAGATGATTTGGTAATCGAGATACCCAAGCTATCTTTTCCATTTGTGCGCGTGAGCGTGGTAGAAGGTGCCAAGTCTTGCTGCACCGTCGCTACATCGCTCAACTTCACAGGCGTTGATGTGGGTGGTGGACAAGCCGCGCTTGTCTGAGTTCCACTTACTCCTGCGCCAGTGGCTCCTGCACCTGCTCCGGTAGCTCCTGCTCCACCAGGGATTTGACCACCAGCACCGCCAGGAAATTGGCCGCCTCCACCTGCTCCGGTAGCTCCTGCGCCTGCTGTGGATGGGCAACCTGGGGCTTGTGTGACATGTTGACCCACAACAAGATTCTTCATGTCATCAATCGTATTGAAGGTATTTCCGACTTTGATGGAGAACGTTTGTCCATTACTGGAAAGCTCACCTGCCGGAATTGTGCTATTATTTGCTTGCAATGCTCCCTGAATTTGGGTTGCGCTCAAGCCTTGATTCTTGACTTTGGTGAGGTCCAATGCCACGTTCACAATCTGGTCTCGGACACCAGTTACATTTACATTAGCAACACCATTGATACCTTGTAACACAGGAACAACATTGTTCTTTAAGTTTGTTGCCAGCGTTGGTGTATCTTGTGAGGATGTGACAGCTAGCTGAACAATAGGTTGGTCGTTAATGTTGAATGTTTGAACTTGTGGTGTCACATTCGCAGGTAATGTTGACTGTATTCTGTTTATTTGTTGCGTCAACGTCTGGCTTGCTTTGTCCAAATCAGTACCGAAATTGTATGACACAAGAATGACTGCGGCACCTTCGTTAGAGTATGAAGTCACCGATTGGATGCCCTGGACACCCTGAATACTTTGCTCTAAAGGATTCGTAACATCTTTTTCGACAATCGTGGGTGATGCACCCGGATAGACTGCGATAACCGATACCGCAGGAAATTCAAGTGAAGGGTAGAGTTCCTGCTTTAGTGATGGAATTACCAATGCGCCAAACAAGAGAATGGAGATTGTTATAAGCGCGATAATGCTTTTGTTGGCAAGGCTAAGCCTCGCAAGGTACGACATGTGATAGTTCCTCTCTCTGGGTACGATGGATCAATATCTTTTCAACAAGTGTTAGTTATGCGGTCATGCTGAAATACAAAGTAACAGCTTACTTACATCTTACAAAGCTTCACGAATATTGTCTTCAGGGAAACCCCTGATGTTATCTTGGATGAAGAAGTCTATAGTGAAGGTGTACAATACAAAAATAGAAGCAGACAGTAGCTAGCAATAAGACGCAGGGAAATACATATGCAGATAGCAGTTATAAGCCAAAGTAGGCTGAACGGCGTAATGATGAAGAGGTCGCTGGTAATTGGTGTGGGCTTAGTGGTGCAGATAATAATAATTATTTTGCTTTTGGTCAGCCTACAACAGCCTGCTCCTCGTGGTGTGACCTTTTCAGCAGTATCTGGCGACCCGACCGCTTGCCGTATCGTAACGTTTCAACCATTCACTGAGGCGTGGTTGAAGGGCATTCAACGTGGCACTATTATCCACGCAGATGGAAACTCATCTCAGGTACTTAACTGTGCTACGCTTACCGGCACGTTGCACGTACCCTCAAATTCGTCTAAAATAGGGCCAGTAACGCTTTTACATGTTAGTCCTACGTTTCCCCCGATTGATTTCACCTCCGTAGCATTAATCAGCATTCTCACACTTATTTTTGATGTAGCGGGCATAGCTGTGTTTCTCCGCGCACAAGATCGCCCAACAGCACATATCACCTACGGTTTATTTTATGCAACCTCACTTATGTTTAGTGTATTCATCGCATATGGCTACGATTACCTTTGGATTAACATCCTGACATTTTTTTTAACGATGGTTATACGAGGACTTTCGACAACATTCGTCTGCCTATTTCCGCGTCCAGTGGATCGACAGAACGGACGGCAACAAGCGCGGTGGCTTCCGTATATCCCTTTTGGTATTGCGCTTCTGATTATACTTGGTTCAACACTTGTGCTTGTTATGCCTCAAGCACAAGGTCATATTCTATTTTTCCTTGCCTTCGTTTACAACGTGATGTGCATAGTTGTTGTCATCTGGGTCTTGTTTTGGGGGCTACGCAATGTCAATAAGAACGAACGGCAACTTGCTCGTATGATTGTTGTAGGAATTGTTTTTTTACTTTCTCCCCTGGCACTTGCGCTTAACATCGTACAGTTCGATAACACAACACAGATCAGTCTTGCTCGACTTATAGTATTTCCGCTTTTTATCTTACCTATTGCCTGTGATTACGCATTATTCCGTCATCAGCTACTTGGCACAACGAGTCTAATTAGTCGGCGTGTGATACGCGTTCTGCTTTGGCTATTGCTTGCGAGTCTTTTTGTGTTCCCAAGTATTATTTTGCTGCATTCAGTAAAAAGTATTGGTATTCCACAGGGGGAGATTCGTGACTATATTTTTGCTGGTATATTAGTAGTGAGTCTCTTGCTCTTTCCGCTTGCATGGGAAAAAGTTCGTGATGCAGGGGATCAGGTCCTCTATCACGATTTTTACCAATACAATCGTTCACTACGGGAACTGAGTGCAGCACTCACACGCTTACAAGGACTCGACCAAATTTGTGCTTTTATGCTCCCACGTCTAACGGCACAGCTGAACGCATCCGATAGCGCATTGCTTGTGCGTAATACGCGAACAGAAGAACTCATTACAACAACGCCAAACCGTACAGATGCTACATTCCCCTCCTGGCTTTTGTATCGTCAACCAGCAACTTCGGTTTCACTGACGAAAGAACGATTGATGAGCGTTGCACAACTCGCACTTACTCATCTACAGCATCCTACTCATGAACCACTTTTGCTTGATAATATTTTACTACTGGGTCTTTACGATGGTGACGAACTGAACGGCTTTCTTTGCCTTGGGCCAAAAAGAAATATTGAGCCATATGACCGACAAGATATGAGTTTTCTCGCCACACTTGTGGCACAGCTTTCCGTTCTCGTTGTAAACAACCGTTATCTATCACGCGCACAAGCTGATGCACAAAAGCTGAGTGCGCTCAATCACCGCGTCGTCTCGGCACAAGAAGACGAGCGCAAGCACCTTGCGTTGGAGTTACATGATGAAGCTTTACAGCAAGCTATGCTGCTGGTGCGTCAACTTTCTGACGCCAGCACGATGACAGAGGTTGCCGAAGCAATGCCTCTAGCACGTTCGATTGTCACAAGCTTACGTCAAACCTGTTTAGAATTACGACCTCCGCTCTTAGATGAGCTAGGATTGGAGGAGGCGTTACATTGGCTCGCACAAGAGACGGAGAAACGAGGAAAACTCCAGATTAACGTTGTATGTAAAGGTTCATCAGGGAAACGTCCAGCAGCGTCTATTGAGCTAGCACTCTATCGTGTGGTACAAGAGGCACTTACCAATGTTGTAAAACATGCGAACGCGCACACGGTAATGATACGACTACATCAGCGACCATACGGAGTAAGCTCGTTACTGATTTGTGACGATGGTCGTGGTTTTCAAAGACGTTCATCACACGCAGAGCATCTAGGATTTGTAAGTATGCATGAGCGCATGGAGGCCATTGGGGGTCATATCCGCGTTCGTACAAGTCCTGGACGTGGCGTCACAATTCGGGCAACGTATCAGCAAGATGGTAAGGTAGCTGTAAAAAATCGGGAACAGCAAGAAGCAATGCGATGAGTACTAAAGGCACCTATTTTTCTGCACAAGAGGATACAATTACGGTTTTCCTGGTCGATGATCATACCATGATGCGTGAAGGGACGCGACGACTTCTGGAAGAGGACGCATCTTTACAAGTGATTGGAGAAGCCGAGGATGGGCGAGAAGCAATTGATTTGTGTCAAGAATATCGTCCTGATGTGGTCATTCTTGATATTGCGATGAAAGGGATGCATGGCTTCGGCGTTGCTTCTGCACTTTTTTCAGCACCTCATCCACCAGCCATTCTCGTACTTACAGCTTATGATCAGGTGGCCTATGTCCGTGCAATGCTTAAATTGGGTGTAAAAGGCTACTGGCTAAAAAGTGCGCGTGGAAGTGATATTCGTCGAGCAGTTCATGATGTCGCTGTAGGTCGGCAAAGTCTTGGCCCAGAAATACGCATCCTCCTCGCAGACGACAAGGACACAGTTCCTGTGTTTGTTGAGCCGCTTACGAGCCGCGAACTGGAAGTGTTGCACCTCATTGTGCAGGGGGTACGCAACAGCGAGATAGCACAGCGTCTTTTTATTTCAATTAAAACGGTTGAAACTCATCTCACAAGCCTCTATGGTAAACTTGGGGTACAATCCAGGGCAGAAGTGATCGCGCTCGCGCAACGTCAAGGGCTACTTTTGGAAGATGGGAAACAGTGAAAGACTTCCTTAAGTTATTTGTATCTATCAGTAATAGCATGCCTTCTTTTTTTGACTACGAGCATACCTATACTTTATAATTATCTCACGTTATGTCTTTTTGATTGTTCAAGACTCTTTGTGTACGTTAAGTACGCTATCAAACTATCTCATGGAATACTGAGAACGTCTTGAGGAGTAGTCTAACGTATACTGGGCAGGTTTTTAGAAGGTAGTTCGGAGAAGAGGAATGTTAGAGGAAAGTCCTGAGAATGCTGAGAAACAAGATCAAGTAGATCACAATGATAGAAAAGACGCTGAGACGTTAGTGTCTCAAGAACAAGCATCAAAGTATAATGTTCAGGCGAGTGAAATTCATGGTTTTGTGCAAGGTGATAATGTTGATGTGACTATTAATCAGGGTTATAGCCTTTCGGAGATGAAACAGTTTATTGTAGACTTTTGGCAGGTGGGCTTTACTCGTTTGGAAGGAGAAGCAGGTGGTAGCGTGATACAAAAACAGGGTGCCACCGTGCTTCAACAAGAGATGCGGGACGCAGTGTTGGCAAATGAAACTGTCTTAGATTATATGCAGGAAACAATAGACATTTCGCAAACTCCTTCTGATGTTGATGAGTGGTACTATAATCTGGATTCATACGAACGTTGTTTTGTTGTAGCAACGGCGATGCTACACGGTTCGCCTTTTTCTGTGGTTTCGTCGAAAGCGCTCTTGCTTTTCCGTGAACCAATACAAGAACGATCAATAACAAAGCTTAAAAAGCGAACGTATACTGTTACTGTTCAAAATGGAAGTGAATTACGTCTCTTCTGGCAAAATTCCGAATTCGGTTCTCGCGTGTTGCACTTCCTCGCAGAAGAATCTACAGCTTGGTCCGGGACTCAACCAGGAGAGAGTTATCTGGATATGTTACAACGATGGCCTCAAGAATTGACAGGAGAAAATTCACGACGTACAGCACGTACACTTGGCGCGCTTATGAGCTATCAAAATCCGAGCATACTTTGGAAAACCGCTAATACTTGGGTTGAAAGCGATAATACTCGTTACCGACGCCTTGCCTCTCAACTACTCTTTGGAGCATATGAGGTAGGTTGTAACGAAAACAATGCAAAAACAGGAAGCTCGATTCGCAATTCTATCCAGGGATTACTCAATCAATGGACAGAACGCTTTATAAACACGGCTAATATAGTTATGGGTTGTGCTACAGCACAAACTTACAGTCTGCTTGGACGACAGTTTCCTGAGGTCGCGCTACGTGGCTTAGGTCAACTCCTGCAATCATTACAATACAAAAAAAATACGAGTAACGTTGTATCGAAAGAGTTTACCTCTTCTATTATCTCCGCATATTTAGCTCTCGCGTGGTCAGGTCACATCCGCGATGTGCTTGAAACCTTCGCACTATTTGCAGAGAATTTGTCACATCAACATTCTCATTCAACAAGAGATTATCGACAATATAGCAAGCACCGTGAAATGGTTCTTACTATTGTATTCGATGCGTTCTCTCTTATTGCAGCCTCTTCGTTGACTACAAAGCGCGATATGGTCTTCCCTATACAATACAGTGTAAAAGAATTGCTGTCAGAATGCCCATTAATACTTGATAGTAGTGGTAAAGATGTACTTCTGGCAGGTCTTCTCGCACATAATGAGCCTCAGTGGCATTCTTCTCTTTTAGCCATTTTTTGCTCAATGCTTATAGAGAAACGGTATAAGGTGATATTTGATTTGTTACGTCAATGGGCTGAAACCGTTATCGGTCAACAAGGGGATGAAGCTCATATACTTTACGAAACCTTTGTAGATTTTATGATTGCCCTGGGACGACATTTGTCCATTTGGTGCCATGACCTGCAAGCGCAGGGTATCGCACGTGCCGGTTTACAAGCGTATAAAGATAAGCTTATACAATGGAGAAATGAACACAATACTCAACCACTTTCTATTCATGTTTTAGCACAAGATGTGTTACTGGAGTTAGAAAAATAGGTATTTCTTTCCTAAATGAACATAATTTAGAAAATTAATAAAAGGAGCTGGTATGCAAAACGGGTTCAATCCACAACAAAGACCTACCGAGCAGTTGCAGTTGATTACTACTGAAACAATCCAGATCATGTTTTGGGGTGAGCGAGACTTTCCTGCTGTCGGGAGACGTTCCACAGAAGTCTTCAGGAATAATCAGTACCTCTGCTCTATTCGCATTAACGATGCAGGGATGGGAGCAGATGTCAATAAGTCGGTTTCACAGGCTAAGCTTCGTAATAACGATATATTATACCACGTTGACCTAAGTGAACACGTACTCTACCTATCGGGTTCTCTCACCACACGTGACAAATACCATCCTTCGTATAATGCCCAGGTAACGTTTCGGGTGAATAATCCTTCGGCCTTTCTACAATGTTACTTTGATGGGCAAAAAGATGTAAGAAGAGATCCAATCAATCGGATTAAAACAGGAATTGAACGGGCGTTGAGGCGATACGCAGAGACAGTAGAGCATGATAAATTAAAAAGAAGGGAGTTAGAAGCTGCTTCCAAGAAAAGTGGAGAAGGAAGAAGTACAGGTATTTGGATCGAGCGCAGTTTTGTAGATTTCATTGAGGACCCACTGATTCAAAGGCATCGTCAAAGAATAAGAGATATTCAGGTAAATACTGAAGTTGAAAAGATTGTAGAACGATCCAAAGCTGAGGTACAAACCGTCAGATCTGGATTTGCGATTGAAGAAGACTCTAAGCGCAAGGAATATGAACGTGTACAAAGATCAAAAGACACGCATCTTCAACTTGAAGAAGAAGTGAAGAAACAAATGTACGTCTTCCAACAAAAAACACGTGAGATACTGTTCAGTACAGTTAACCAGAAATGGGCGGATTATATTCTTATAGAGCTAGATAAAGTTGATAATTCCGTTCCCGAACTGTTCCGAGTCCATCCTGAAATTTTACAATACTTTCCTGCGCTCAACCAGCTCTATGCTTTACCACAGCCACAAAACCAACGTGCATTAGGAGGCCCTTCCTCTAACACAATGGGACAAGGGACAAATAACTCGCAACAGGGTGGTATATAAAGAAATGCTGCCTTTCTCGATAAGATATTTTTTAGAAAGGATGTTACAATGGACGCAGTAACGCTTATTGTTAGTGCTCTCACTGCTGGAGCAGCAGCGGGTGGTCAGGCGGCTGTAAACGATGCTTATATAGCACTAAAAGAACTCGTACAACGTAAACTTGCTGGCAAATCAAAGGCCGAAGCCATGTTAGTAGAGTTCGAGAACGATCCAGAAACCTATGAAAAGCCTCTGAAGAAGATGTTAATCGCGGAGCAGATTGAACAAGATACAGGAATAGTTTCAAGAGCACAAGAATTGATGCAGATCGTCCGACCTCAACAAGCAACACAAGGGAAGTATAATGTCCAGGTTACTGGTACTATCCATGGCTACGCGCAAGGAGATAACCAGCAAGTCACAATGAACTTCGGTAACAAACCATCTGAACACAATTAGGTGGAGAGAAATATGGGAGCATTTGCGTCTTGTAACAGAGCATATACCCACTCACAAAGTAATAGGACAATTTATGACAACTTCTGCTATTCCGTCGGTCCACTTAGCACGTATTTATGAGGTACTTGTTGCTACTTATGGCGAACCAAAAAACGTGCCAGATTATGATCCACTTGGTGGTCTTGTTGGCACAATTCTTTCCCAACATACATCAGATATTAACTCAGGACGTGCATATCAACAACTTATCACTACTTTCCCTACCTGGGAGGAGGTGCGTGATGCCCCTATTGATCAAGTAGCCAACGCCATCAGGTTAGGAGGGCTAGCGAATATTAAAGCTCCGCGTATTCAGGATGCGTTGCTTACGTTGACTGAACAACAGCAAGTCCAAGGTGGTACAAAGTCACTTGCAGAATACCTTTATAATCAATTGATGAAGCAGACTTCAGAAGAAGCATTGATCTATTTACGTAAAATTCCGGGTGTTGGACCAAAAACTGCTGCGTGTGTTCTCATGTTTCATCTTGATAGAGCAGTAATACCAATTGACACGCATGTGCTCAGAGTATCGCGCCGACTCGGACTCATCGGCCCAAAGGTGAACGCAGATCAAGCGCACATCATTTTTGCGAAGATAACGCCTCCTGAATGGATGTATGCACTGCATGTGAACCTTATTCGGCATGGCAAGCAAATATGTCACGCTCAGCGACCAGCATGTACCCATTGTCCCCTATACAAAGAGTGTGCGTATGTGGGAAGTGTCAATCCTCAAGAAACGGCTACTTCAAGCTATTGATGACGTATAAGAAAAACATAGTAAGAGGTTCTACCCGCATTTGGAGTCATGCAAAACCTTCACTAAGTTAAAAACAATGTGCAAACATAGGACGATGGAGCGACAAAAAAGAGTGAGCTACTTGCTTAGGAGTAAGTGGCATATCGTTCTCCAGCCACCAAACTAGGATACTGATGAGCGCACCAGTGAAAAATTGTGACTGTACGGCAGGTGACACCACGAGCGATTGATCGACTGGAGGGAACATGCTTATTTTGAACTGAGTATGTTCTGTAATATAGTCCTTGACCAACTTCTGGAATCGGCTGATGCCATCCCCATGCAACATGAGTTTGTAGAATTGCTGATGTTCCGCCACGTGGACAAAGATGCGAACAAGGGAAGCAGACGGATCTTCATGGAAGGCAAAGCGGACAGCGTATTCACATCTGCCAGCAAGGTATCGTACATCTGGCGCATCCCTTGGTCAAGCAGCACATATTTATCCTCATAGTGTTTATAAAACGTTGTACGATGAACCATAGCCCGCTCACAAATCTCCCTCACGGTGATCTGCTCAAACGGCCGTTCAGAAAGTTCCGCCATCAGTGCCTCCCACAACAATTTACGTGTACGTCGAACGCGTAAATCTTCTCGCACTTCAAATGTCTTCATCTACAATATCCTTTCAAGAGTAGCTTATCCTACAGAGCAGGCTCTTTTGCTTCTTGATCCGTGGTTCTTTTTCTAGCATACTCGAAAGAGGAATAGAAGTAAAGACACGCAGCAATGTGTAGACGAACACGCGTCACTATCTCTCCTCTGTTCCAAACGCCTCTCATGTTGGCATCGTCTCCATTGAGGGGCAAGAGTTCAAAATTTGGTAGAGTTCATATGGAGGAACATATTCATGAATCTTTATAAAGGGAAAACCGCGCTCATCACGGGTGCCTCAGGAGGTATTGGAGCAGCCTTCGCCAAGGCATTAGCGACTACGGGTACACATCTTATTCTCGTCGCACGTTCGGAAGAGAAGTTACGTACCCTCGCAAGCCAACTGGCGAGCCTGTACGCTATTCGTGTCGAGGTCATTGTTGCCGATCTCAGCAGTGTCGGGGTCGCACGCATGGTGTTTGAAGAAACTCAGCAGCGCGGTCTTACCGTTGATATTCTGATCAACAATGCAGGTATTGGAACATATGGGCAGTTCGACACACTTGACACGGAACGTGAGCAACAGGAAATTCTGGTTAACGTCGCGACACTGGTTGATCTGACGCACTTCTTCTTACCCTCGATGGTAGAGCATCATCAAGGAGCTATTATCAATGTCGCATCACTTGCCGCGTATCAACCAACTCCCTACATGGCAGTGTATGGCGCGACAAAGGCATTTGTGCTCTCATTCACTGAGGCCTTATGGGGAGAATACCAGGGACGGGGTGTGCGTATCCTGGCACTATCACCTGGGGAAACGGCTACTGAATTCTTTCAAGAGCTGGGTGAAGGGTATAATACTCCACGTGGCAAAACAGAGACGCCAGAAAAAGTTGTGCAGGTCGGATTACGAGCACTCGCACAGGGACGCCCTTCAGTGATATCTGGTAGGCAAAACGCGTTAAGTGCTCGTTTGTTACGCTTCTTCCCACGTCGTATGGTTGTGCGCGCAATGGCTCGTTTATCGAGCAACGTCAACAATCCGCGCCACGAGGGTTAGCAATCTAATCATCTGGCATACTACTCACAGCTCGAAAGAGCGTTCTATACTAAGAGCGAGCAATCGGCTCGAGGGATGAGTAATGATGAGATAGAACTTGGAGAAGTTGCGCTACGTCTCATACGCTGAATTTGCAAAATGTAAATAACACCTTTTGAGAGCACAATCTCAAGATGATTCAGTGCTATGTAAGCTGCTACTTTGGACTCCGTAGCAGCTTACATAGCACTGAACTTCGTAAGCCTGCTCATATTATTAGTAAGCAATAAAGACAAACTCTAAGCCAGGACGGTCGGGAGCATCTCGAACCGATTCCACCGTGAATTGAGCACGAGAGAGTGTTTCAGCAATCTCTGATCGAGTGCGAAACCTTAACGTTGACTCAGACGTCATCACACTCCCATCCTTACGGAACACGAATGTATAGCGAAAAGAGACGAGCGGCAACTGCACGTTTACCAATTCCACCCAAGACTCGACTGTGCCGATGCCAGATGCTTCAATCGTCTTGTAGGACTGCTCTCGGTTCCAGCCCTTCCAAGCTTCCTTGGCTGGATCACGCACCTCAAAGACAAGCCGCCCACCTGGGCGAAGCGCATCGCGACAGGCATAAAGAGTCGCCATCCACTCCTCGTCCAGAACGAATACTTGTGCCACATTGCCAGTCATGGTGATGAGATCAGCATTCAATCCTTTGATCTGCGCCACAGTACCAGTGATCCAGCGAACTCGGTCGGCATACGCCTTCCGCTTGGCGACAGCCAACGAGGCTGCAGCCGGATCGACGCCAACGACCTCTTTCCCAAGTGCCGCCAAACGACAGGCAAGATTACCCGTTCCGCACCCCAAGTCAAGAACAGAGTGGGCATGGAATTCGTCTGCTACGGCTAGATATGGAGCAAGGTCCAGTCGGTCCGAACTGTCGAGGAGATCATAGATTTCGGCAAGTTTAGGCTCGGCAAATTGGGCGTCAGGCATAACGGTAACTTTCCTTATCTCCTGTTCCTAAAGTAGGAGAGCGTATGTTCTTTGCGAACGCTATTTACAGCTTGCTAAGAGAGTATATCAGATGGGAAGCGGTTTTCCCAGGTACATGCGTACCAGTGCTTACATTTGAGGCAAACGCTCACCTTTTGTCACTGTTCTTTGAGTCTACGAAGTGCTACCACTCGCCACGTCCTGGCGTTCGTAGAGTCGGGATTGAGGGTCAGGACGTGCTCAAAGCCACTCATGTGGCTTGGGAGTACTCCTTCAACTCGGAGGATGCAAGTTCTCAGTTGTAGTAGGCATCGGTGTACCTAGGCCCAACAACGCTATCAACGCATAAGTGAGAACAAATATCACAGATACCCACAAACAAGGATAAAGTAAGATTAGAAAGAACATGGTATACTTGTAAAATAGAATAGACACTGCAAAAATAAAGAAAAGAGATAACACATGAGTTTAGTAGTAAATAATAATGTGCTTACCTTCAACATTCAAATTACCTATCTAGTAGTCATCATCGTAATCATTATTATCCTTAGCTTACTCAATAGACGCAAATAACTTCTCTGCCTCTGCAAAAGAAATTGCCTCACAACTATCGCGCTGTAATGTAGAGCATAACAGTAGTCACGGAGTCGCCACTGACAATCGAAGATATTCAAAAGCTACCAACTCAACATCTCCTCTTAAATTGGAAAAAACAGCACTGTATGCGTTTACATAGACAGAGAGATGAATTCCTGCATCCCGAAAAGACAAACAGTCCGACGGCAGTTCTTTTTGGGGCAGAAGTCGGCCTTGTACTCACCTGCGTTTTGTTTTTATTCCTACTACACTTTTACGGCAACATGGGTTTCTTTGCTACCGGTGATAGCACAGCAGGAGTAGGAACTATCGCCTTTATGTTCACTGTAAGTGTCTGGTTGCTCTTTTACTCCCGCTTCCTGCGCCAGAAAGGGCAGCATTAAATCGCTGGGGTGCTTGTTTGCTGTCACCCCGGCGATGTACGCCAGTAACCTTCTCCTCTTTCTCGGCACACTCCTCCTGCTCGGCTACTGGTATGGCCTCCTGCTTTTCTTCCTGGGATAGCGGTGAGAGCCATCCTGGTGGAGTTTCCTTTATTCTATTGAACGTCGCTCCGCTAACTGATATGCCAGCGCAATCGCTTGTGTCTCTGTAAGGAGCCGTCCGGCATTCCAGGCTTCCTCCCATTGCTGTTCCTCTACATACGAACGAAGCTGCAGGCGAATTACTTGTATAAGAGGATGTGTTCTTGTCCAGGATGTTGAGCCAATAGCATCCATTAAGCCTCGAACCGCGCCTTCAATTTGTGCCGCATACAGGCTCGCTTCTCTTTGGTTTGGCTCCCCTCTTAGACCAATCGCAAAGCCGAGCCAGCCCAAACCTGTGGTGACAAACTGTTTATGTCCCATTTCGTGACAGAGTGTCACGCTCTTTAAGAGATACTCAATGGCCTCCGTATAGCTCATTTGCAGAATCAACATCCCACCCAGGTCTTTCAAGATGTCAACGATTGAAATAGTATCACCAAGTTGCTCAAAAAGAGCTTGACTTTGTGCATACAGTGACCGCATTCGGTCAAAGTTGAACGAGAAACCAGCCGCCGCACCCAGATACATCAAGAGTTGAGCACGAAGCCACGTTTCCTCTGTTGAACTAATAGCATCTAATCCCTCTTGATACACACGTTCTGCCTCTTTATAATTGCTCAAGGCATGAGCTGTCCATCCAAGATGGAGCAGGGCTGTTGCTAAACCAGCCGGACGATTCAAGGTTCGCCACAAAGCAATGCTTTCTTCGGCCAATTCTATCGCTTCCGTTTGCTCATCTTGCAAGCACATAAAACGTGATAATGCGCTCAATGCATTTGCTCGCGCAGCGCGTATTGTCTCCCCAGCGTTTTCTTGATAAGGAGAGGAAACTGAGAGTGCTACTCGCAACCAATCGCGTCCTTCTGTCAGATATCCCTGCCACTCCCAATAAGGCCGTAACGCCGCAACCAGACGTAAGGATGCTTCAGCTTCGTTGCTTCTTCCCACATTGCTAGCCTGTAGCAATAACCATTCTAAGGCGGCACGAAAATTGTCACGTTCTTTCGTAAGCCGCGCAAGCCACACACGTTGTTGTGGACCTCGCAAACCTTTCTCGGCAGCTTCCGCTACATCAAGGTAATAGCAGGCATGCCAGTCTCGCCACCGTTCTATCTCCTTTTGTACCGTCAGCCGTTCCAAAGCGTATTCGCGCAGTGTTTCTAGCATGGTAAAACGCATCTGATCACTTGTCGAAGGTAGCCGCGTAAGTAGGCTGTTGTCCACTAGACGCTCGATCATATCAAGAGCATCATCCGAGGTAGATGCGGAGTCTTGATACGTTGAAGCGTCATGCATCATTACCTCTACCGCGTCAAGTGACCAACTACCACGAAACACTCCTAAACGCGGAAACCACTCTTGTTCGTAAGAGGAAAGCAGATCATAACTCCATTGAATAGTATTACGCAATGTTTGCTGCCGACTCGGTAGATTTCTGGCTCCCTTGGTAAGGAAAGAAAGTCTTGCCTTGGAGAGGCGTTCTAACAGCATCGCTGGTGAAAGGACTTTAATACGTGCAGCCGCAAGTTCTAGCGCGAGAGGTAAGCCATCAAGCTTTACACATATCTGAGCGATAGCGTCCTTATTTTCATCGGTTAATGCAAAATCGGGTACAACAGCACACGCGCGTTCGACAAAGAGTTGTACCGCTTCGTATTGCTCTAGTTGCGTCGTTTCCCACACCAACGTGGTATCGGGAACATCAAGAGGTGGCACACCGAAGGTGTGCTCACCGCGAAGGTGTAACACCATTCGACTTGTCACAAGTATTTTGAGTTTAGGAGCAGCAACGAGTATCGCATCTATGACTTCTGTTGCATTCCCCACCACTTGTTCGACGTTATCAAGAATCAGAAGCATCTGTTTAGTGTCAAGGTAGGTGCGTAGACCTTGAAGAGAAGATACATCGGGAGTCAGCTTGATATCCAATGCTTGAATAATACTCATAGGCACTGCATCAAGTGTACTTACTCCCGCTAATTCCACAAGCCATACTCCATGAGGGAAGGCGTTTATAAGTTCGTGCGCCATATGCAAAGCAAGACGCGTTTTACCACTTCCTCCTGCACCAAAAAGTGTTACAAGACGCACATCGTCACGTTCAAACAAACGCCTTAAGCGTTCAACAGCCCAACTTCTTCCAATAAACCGTGAGGTAGCTGCTGGGAGGTTATGTTGCACAGGTTCTTGCTGATCACTACGAGAGGTTAAAGGAACTGGATGAAAACGTGCTTTAACAAGTTGATTGAGTGGAGGTGTCTGCCACTCCTCAGCAAGAAAAAGTGCCTCTCCAACTTTTGCAAGTTCAAGGAGATCGAATGCTTCATCTTGTGTGGTAATCGCGTGCCAACGTACTAATGCCAAGAGAATATTGCGAATTTCCACGTGTGTTAGATACGCATCTGCATTTCTGTTGAGCTTGCGACTTAACACTTTGGGATTCAGGTAAAGCTCATTAGCTAATTGTTTTTGGTTATATCCACTGGCACGGAGAAATGCCTGCACCCTCTCGCTAAACGCATCTCTTTGTATATCTCTTTCCTCGTTCACACTTCTGCCTTCTAAGTAACTTGTCGTCTCTCCTATAGAGTAGACAATGAGTAGACATTGAGTTACCAAACACCGTGAAAAGGAGAACCGACATTAGTATACTCATAATCGCTTCAGCAAATCAAGTAAAAAGGAACGAGCAATGTGTATACTTCGCATTTATGCTAAAGGCGACAATACGTTCTTTGAGATCGCGCCAGATGAGAAAGAGCAGACTGAGCTTTTTATAGAAGATATGGTTAGTCATGTTTTGCTGGCTCTATTCGAGGGGGGCATAGTGTATGACGTGACAATCCGCTTCTCCTCTATGAGACCTATTGACACTCACCATTATTCACTTTCCATTCTTGCCCAATGCTCTTGTCAAGACTTCGTTCTGCTCCCACGTTCACAGGAGCACATGAAACAGGCAGTTGAACAGCAAATGTCCTCGCTCTTAAAGGAACTCTTTGTATCAGTGCAAATTGAAGACGTAATACTTTCTCCCTCTCAGAGAGAGTGTGTAGATGATCCTGTACTTTCATACGGAATGTAATAAGCGATAGCACGCAAAGAATAGTCCTGAAAGGTTTCTTTGATGAAGATACATATCAAACAAAACATTGCTATTAATGCACCTATCACAGATATTTTTACCTATATAACTACCTTTGAAAATCTCGTTGATTGGTCAAGTATCATCATCACCGTCAGAACCTTCTCATTAGGAGCCGTACAAGTAGGTGCGACAATGCGAAGTACTATTCGCTTTTTAGGAAGATGGACGGAGATAACATTTGAGGTGGTGGAATATGAGCTAAACCACTTACTGACCCTCAAAAGCATCTCCGGTGTTGCTCCGTGCCTTCTTTGTTACCAATTTGAGCCGCACGTAGATGGAGGGACGAGCGTTGCACAAGACTTTATGATTTCATTTATAGGCGGGTGTGGAGATTTAACAGAGCATGTGGTAAAAAACGCGGTCTCTCGCCACCTTGAGCACGACCTCTATACACTCAAAGACATGCTAGAGATTAATACTTTTTCTAACTATTGTACAGGGGCGTAAATTTAATTTTATTTAAGACAATAGAGTCACATAATAATGACTTGAAGGAGCGGTACATGAGAATAGGGCTTTTGGAGGATAATCCTGCAATATGTGATATGATGCAATTAGCACTTGAGTTGGCTGGACACACCGTCTCTACACACACATATGGTCAAGCTCTTTTAGAAACGCTCACTCAAGCATATCAGGTTGATCAGATGCCATACATGCCTCTTCCCTATGATCTCCTCATTGTTGATATGAACCTTCCAGGAAAGCTTTCTGGAATGGATGTAATCGCGTCGGTCTCTCGTCTACTTGCACCTTCAACACTTCCAATTATAGTTGTATCAGCAAGCGAATTGAGTGAGCTTAGCCACCTTCATTCCTGTTTTCCCACGCTTCCTATTATTCGCAAGCCATTTACGATACAGGTGCTCTTACAAGCCATTCGCACCTCAGTTACTGTTAAAACACATTGCTGACAGGTAAGGTACACATGCTATACTGTATATCACTGATATATAAAATAAGGGGTATAGACATGGATGCAGCAATCAAAAAACAGGCACTACGTCTTTTTACATACGGCCTCTATATCGTCATGTGTCAAGATCAGGATGATGTAAACGGCTTTACCGCCAATTGGCTCACACAAGTGTCGTTTGACCCACCACTGCTAGCACTTTCAGTAGAAAATGACGCGAAGTCGCTTCCGATGATTCGGAATAGTGGAAAATTCACGATAAACGTCCTTCGCATAGGAGAACGCGAACTCGCAGGGGCATTGGGTAGATCGGCGTTGAAAGTTCCTGACAAACTAGCACATATTGCGTATACAATACCGCATGCTGGTTATCCAATCTTGGAGTCCGCATTGGGCTGGGTCGCTTGTGATGTGCGCCAAACAGTACTTACAGGAGACTCGACACTTGTTATTGCAGAAGTTGTCGATGCGGGGATACTTGCCGAAGGACAACCGCTTACAATGGCTGAAGCAGGTTTCCGTCATGCAGGCTAAACGGAAGAGGACGTAGCTATGTTCCCAATAATGGCCTCGACGCATGTAAAATATTTCTAATAGACTAGAGCGAGTGACAGTACTCCTTGCACAGAGCTATACAGCTACGTTATACTCAAACAGGTTGAGTATCTTTTTCTATGTCAGGAGTAATTTCATGCAAAATGGGAGCAGCGTCTCCTCAGGTACAGAACTACGCGCTGATTGTGTATTCTGTCAGCGTATAGCTATCGCACCCAATATTCTAAAAGAAACACAAAATTTCCGCCTTGTTGCCGATTACGCACCTCTTGTCGAGGGTCATATATTAATCATTCCTAAACTGCATTACGCCTGTTATGGTGCAGTCCCACCTGAGTTGGATGCAGAGCTTTTTACTTTAAAACGCGAAGTTCAGCGGTTCTTTCAGCAGGATTATCTACCTCCCGTCTTTTGGGAGCATGGTGTTTTCCATCAGACAGTATTTCACGCACATCTTCATTGCTTCCCTTTTGGGGTGTTGAACTCAAAGCAACACGAGCTTTGTGAAAAACTTGCCGCTGAGACCGTGCAAAGGCAAAATGATATTCGTACCTGGTACGCTTCACGCGGTCAGTATTTCTATTTAGAGCCAGATAAAGCCTTTTTGTTTGCCCCTAAAACTGATGATTATGCACGAATTACGCAGGGTATCTTTTGGAACAAGGTATCCACGCTGAATAATCAAAAGATATGGCATTCCACGCAACAACGCCAAAAAGAAGGACAGATCCGTATAGAAGCAACATTCGCTAAATGGCGCACATTTCAACAGCAAGGAGCAACGTATGCCAATGAAACCAGTGCATGATGAATTCCTAATTGCCGATGACGTAACACTCCGCTGGCTTCAATGGGGAGAGCAAGGTCAATCAATTATCTGTATTCATGGCATTACCGGGAACGCTTTCTGTTTCCAGTCTCTTGCCGATGGACTTGCAACACGCTATCAGGTATTTGCATATGACCTGCGCGGTAGAGGCGATAGCGATAAGCCAGAGGATGGCTATAGCGTGCCTATTCATGCCGCAGACCTTGCAGCACTAATAGACGAGCTTGGTCTCGACCGTCCCATCATTATAGGTCATTCGCTTGGTGCCCTTATCGGACTCTATTTCGCTGCACACTTTTCTGACAAGTTGAGCAAGCTCATTCTTCTTGATGCAGGTACACCACTTCCATGGAACACACCAGCAGAGCAACCTGCTTGGCTGACAGCAGCTATTGATCGACTAGGAACGACGGTTCCCTCATTTCAAGAGTACATTGCCCGTTTAAAAACAGCACCATTCCTCGGTCCTTATTGGAACGAATACATGGATATCTACTATAAACACGATGTTCTGCATGAGAACGATGGATCAGTTCTGGCAAAATGTTACAAAGAAGGCGTTCTCGAAGAGGCTGAGCATTTTGATGAAGCCCAACCAGAGCAACAATGGGCACACGTCACAGTACCAACCCTACTTCTAAGAGCAGGGCAAGGGTTGTTTACGGAGAACGATCAGTTAGTACCAGAGGCCGCTGCTGCTGAGGCTCAACGGAGTATCCGTGATTGCCAGTATGTGAATTTTCCTGAGTTGAATCACTACACAATTGTTTTCTTAGCCGAACAAGGACCACTACAACACATACGCGCGTTTATTGGGGAATAGTTATCATCGTAGGTTTGTGAAACGAGAATATACGAGTAAAACCAAGAATGCCCTGCTCTTTTAACTCAAACGAAAAGAGCAGGGTATTCTTGGTTTTCGTAGATAATTTCTAATTATGAAGGTCAATCAGTAAAAATGAACTGGATGTGTTTACAAAAGTTAGGAGTACTCGTAAAAGCCTCTTCCACTTTTCTTTCCATACATCCCTGAAACTACCATTCTCCTGAGCAGAGGAGGAGGCGCGTAGAGCGGGTCTTTGTACTCGTCGTAGATTGCCTCCGCAGCCCATAAGGTCGTATCGAGACCAACATAATCAAGCAGGGTAAACGGTCCCATAGGATAGCCACAACCAAGTTTCATAGCAGTATCAATATCGTCACGTGTCGCCTGACCGTTTTCTAACATACGAATAGCGGATAGTAAGTAAGGGATGAGCAGAAAATTGACGATAAATCCTGCTGTATCTTTTGCTAAAACAGGTGTTTTTCCAAGCGAAATGGCGAAATGCCTAACTTGCTCAATCGTATCTTCGGAAGACGCAATTGTTTTGACAATTTCTACAAGTTGCATTACCGGAGCGGGATTAAAAAAGTGTAGACCACATACTTTGTCCGGTCGCTTCGTTACCGCCCCCATCTGCGTCACGCTTAACGAGGAAGTATTACTCAAAATAAAGGCTTCTGGTTTTAACACCTTGTCAAGTGCGGGGAAAAGACGCAGCTTTTCTTCCATGTTCTCAATCACCGCCTCAATCACCAGATCGCAGTCGGCGAAATCGGCGAAGTCAAGCGTTCCTCGAACACGAGCGCGATTTTCATCTACTTGTCCTTGTGTCAGTTTGCCCTTACTCGCCATCGTCCTCCATGCATCATAGATACGCGATAACCCCTTATCTAGCAGCTGCTGATTGATCTCGCGTACAACCACCTCGTACCCAGACTGAGCGCATGTTTGTGCGATGCCTGCTCCCATCAGCCCTGCCCCAACTACTCCTACTTTGTGGATCGTCATACGTTGTCATCCTTTCAGAAAATATTCATGCAACGGCGAAGAGCAGCCTCTATGAGCCGTTCATACCAAAGTTTGCTTCCAAGTAATCATTGTAGCATAGGTTCTGTGACGAAAAACAGACATCATGCCAAGAGTTGATACCATCGACGAATTGTTAGGACTAGAATTAGGCGACCTCCTCGGGTGCAAGAGCAACGAGATGAGATTTCCTCGTCTTCTCCGTTTTCACTTCTGCTCAAGTAAACAAACAGCCATTTGTCATCAGTCCAGGAGGCGAATCCGTGCAACAGGTAGGCAATACAAACCTGGATTTTCTATCATGCTTGGAGTCGAATTCAGACGGGAGGGAGTCAGGACATAGCCCTTATATGTGGGCTTGATCGCGCCAACTGGAACAATGATGCATCGGTCGTGCAAAGTCCAACAACCAGTCTTGAACCGATGCCTGCTGTTGGGACGTAAACATGTTATTCGGAAGGAGAAACGGAACAGATGCAAACAACACATCAGACAAAACAACTGGGGAATACTGATATGGCACTCACTCCGATTGGCTTTGGAAGCTGGGCACTCGGAGGTGGAGAATGGGTAGGTGGCTGGGGTTCACAAGACGACCAGGAATCAATTGCGGCAATTCATAAGGCACTTGATCTTGGTATCAATTGGATTGACACTGCCGCAGTCTATGGCTTAGGACGCTCTGAAGAGGTAGTTGCACGAGCACTCAAGGGTATGACACAGAAACCCTACGTGTTCACAAAGTGTTCCACCGTGTGGAATGAAAAACGTGAAGTAAGTCAGAGCTTGAAAGCTGACTCGTTACGGAAAGAAATAGAGAACAGTCTTAGACGGTTACAGACGGATGTGATCGACCTCTACCAAATTCACTGGCCCAATCCTGACGCCGATATTGAAGAAGGTTGGAGTACATTAGCTCGTTTTAAGGAAGAGGGCAAGGTACGTTACATTGGTGTCTCCAATTTTAGCGTTGAGCAAATGCAACGTGCTCAGAGAATTGCGCCCATTAGTAGTCTGCAACCGCCCTATTCTTTAATCAACCGCGATGTTGAAAAAGATATCCTGCCTTATTGTTTGCAGAATACTATCGGTGTCATCGTCTACTCGCCTATGCAATCTGGCTTGCTCACAGGAGCCATGACTCCTGAACGTGTGAAGAACTTGCCAGAAGATGACTGGCGACGAAGCCACCCGGAGTTCAACGAGCCGCGTATCACGCGCAACCTTAAACTCGTTCATCTGCTCAGTGAGATAGGCAAACAGCATGATGTCACTCCTGGTGTTGTAGCGATTGCGTGGACACTGCGCCAGCCGGCTGTAACGGCTGCAATTGTTGGTGGGCGTCATCCCGATCAGGTAGAAAGGAATAGCAAAGCCATCGACTTTCGCCTCAACCAGGACGAAATTCAACAGATCGACGCCTTTCTGCACGACACTCCCTAACAGTGGATCAGGAGAGAGTTAAGAACGACACCGTGCTGATAGTTGTGTAAAGATGAGGTATATGATCGACCTGCAGCCCTCGTTCCAGCAGCATCTCTTCAAGATCGTGGTAACTCAAGACTTCTACGAGTACTTGTAACTTTGCTTACCCTTCCTGGTGGGTATGCAGAGCCATCTGATCAAGCATGCCTTGAGGCGCATCGGGGCGGAAGCTGACGCTGAGGTTGCTATTGGCTTCAGCAGCCTTGGCTTCACTCCGAGGAAATGCTGCTGCTTCATAGGATGCGAGAGCTGTTTCCACGTCATTTGGGTGAGCCAGAAGAGCCTCCGCTAACTCTGCACCATCAAGCATAGCAAGATTAGCACCCTCGCCAGCAAACGGCGACATCAAGTGAGCAGCATCGCCAAGCAACGTGACCCCAGGAGTGCGTTCCCAACGATGGCCTACTGGCAGTGAGTAGATGGGACGAGGGAGAAGCTCTGTATCACTCTTGGCGATGAGGGCGCGTAATCGGTCATCCCAATCAGCAAAGTGGTTCAGCAGGTGCATTCTCGCGGTTTCAGAAGCACGAAAGTCGATTCCGCTGGAAGTTGTCCATTGATCGGGAGTCTTGAGCGCAATATAGACGGTGATTTGTCCATCACCGTCGCGGTGCGTAATCAGACCCTTTTCGTCGGACAGCGCAAACATCGAGCCACGACCAACCAGAACTGCGCTTTCAGGATGACGCACATCGGCATCGAGGAGATATGTTTCAACCATTAAGATGCCTAAGTAGAGGGGTTGCGCGTCCGAAAGCATCGGCCTAACTTTTGACCAGGCACCATCCGCACCAATCAATAACGCTGTTGTGAACGTTTCTCCACTCGCCAGTCGTACCTCATGTCTTCCTCCTTCCAGCTTGATGACACTCGTCACTTTGCTTCCCCAATGAATGCAGTTGGCTGGCAGGGATTGAAGCAATAGCTCACGTAGGACACCACGATCAATCTCTGGTCGAGTATCGTCCCCGCTGTCTTCCCAGCGAACGGTTCCGGTCTTGTCAAGAATACGCATATCGTCGCCCGATGGGATCACCATCTTGCGAAATGCCTCAAACAGTCCAGCCTTCCGTAAGGCAAGCTGACCCGACTCTTCATGCATGTCCAGAATGCTGCCCTGATGACGGACAGTAGGTGACGCCTCAAGCTCATAAATCGTGGAGTCAATACCGTGTCTATGCAGCACACTGGCAAGAGTGAGACCACCAAGGCCAGCACCGATAATAGTAATATGTTGTTCCATGGACGTGTTTCCTTTCTGTCATTCACGAAATCTTGTGAATGAGAACGAGAGCAATAAATTGCTGTTTTGTGAAGCCTGTCTTCAGTTCAAAATTTAATCAGTGAGGCAGGCGAATGAATGGAATGTCGTGGATTTCGAGGACATGCTTGAGCATGAGATCATTTCCAGCGAGTGCGAGAGTGAGTGAAGTCATGCTTCCTCCTGTTGTGTAAATGCACGAGGAACACTGAGTACACCAGCGAGGAGAACATCTATACCCCACTGAAAACGGTCAAGACCTCTGCCGGAAAGAAGTTCGTCGCCGAGCCGCGCAATATTTGGGTACATGCTCGCGTCAGCGGTGGCGATCACCACAGCGAGGGCAGAATCCTCATCGGCAGCCTGGGATGATGACTGGCGAGTGCTGTGCTCCGCAGCGTTAGACGTTGCGTAAAGTAGCAACAGATCGACCAGCCACGCTGTATCTCGGTCCGGCATCCCTCCCTCTTTCAAAAGGGCGAGGATATGCTCAACTAGTGCGAGGTAGTTCGGGCCACTTGGATGTGTCGTCAAGGTCATTCGGGCAATCTCTGGATATTCAAAGAGGACGAGCATGTAGTGTGTCAGCACCTGTTTCACGCGGTCACGCCACGTCCCCTCTGTTGGGAACGACTCTGTAATCGCAGACAGGAGGGCGTCAAGAATCTGTGCATGCAGGTCTGCGGTATTACGCACGTAGACGTACAACGACGCTGGCCCAGTGTCCAGTGCTTCCGCAATACGACGCATCGTGACCTTGTTGAGGCCCTCATCGCGCAGAATGGTCAGGGCGACATCAATGATACCTTGCCGCGTCAATGCCGGTTTCGCTGGACGTTCGCGTCGGCTCTGAGGAGTCGAAAAGTGTTTGTGTGTACTCATACAGAGAGTATAACACGAACACGTTCGTTACGCAAGTGTTCGTTACGTAAATGTTCGTCAATTCCTAATAACTGGAACTATGTTCAATGGTAGATACGGAGACGGATATGGCTTCCGCATATCTTCTCTTGTACTAACTTGGCATGTAAGCGATGCAAATATATGTCCTGTGATTTAAGAAGTATGAATGGGAGAGGTTGTTTATCAAAAAATAAAAAAGCATAGATGCTGAGTCAAGTTAGCTTAACTCAGCATCTATGCTTTTACAATCTGCTCTTACTCAGGATTGGTAGCACGTCTCGGAAGTCTTCTATCGGTTGCATAGAGTTTCCGACGATCACCAACATACCTTTGTGGTGTGGGTCGTACCTCTTCATGGTGATACGAACCACTTGCATCAGTATTCATGCCAGGGAAGTTGGGGCCATAGTTATAATGTCCCGTCTCCGCTGGTGAGAGCGGTCCACGAGCGTATTGAGCTACACCCGTTGTAACAGGTGTACCATATTCTGGTGTCTCATCATAAAGATCGTCAGGAACAGCCTTATAATCATCGCGTACCAACTCATCTTCGCTCAACGTCAACCGTACAAGCCCTCGTTTGGTATCCGTTACTGCAAGATTCTGTGGTACATAATACGTTGTTACCAGCAGACCACTGCGCTCGACAAGGATATAGTTCGTAAAGCGTGCTTCGACTTTACCAATGATATAACCATCTTTGTCCACAACCTGTTCACCAAGCTGAAAGCGTGATGGAACCTCTTTTTTGTTGTAGAGGCTTGCCAAGCGATCAGTCATTGGAGCCATTGGGTCTTCCAATGCCCACCCTAAAATACCGATAACCACCAACGGTGCTGCCACAACGGTAAGCCAAGGATTCGAGGGTAGGAATATTAAACCAATAACAGCCATTAGAATTGCAGCACTTAATAAGAGAGGCCATAAACTAGGATTTGGCAAATGGATATGATGCTCTTCCTCATCATGACCACTTACGTTCTCTACTACGCCCTCTTTTTCCGCAAGGGATTTGGTCAACTCTTCTGTGGTAAGATTAGCACTTTGAAGAGAACTATCCATAGCTCTCGCTCTCCTCTAAGAATATAATAGATAGACAAGGACTCCTAATTACAATAATTGTCCTACTACATCCTAGCATAGCAAAAATATGAAAAGGATGCAAGCGTTTAGCAGTGTTGGCGGTACTAGATACTAGGTTCTAGCAACAATCCTTCTTTATAAATACGGCGAATTACGTCTTCGATTTCAGGTTCTTGAAATGTTACATCGCGCAATTGGTGACGTACACCTAGCCATGCCACTAGCTCATGAGCAGGCATTGCATCGCGTCCGAAACTCAACCATAAACGTGGCCCCTCTGTTCGCAAGTGACGCACACCGTGTGGAAGCTCTTGCAGTACAGGTTGACCTTGCGTGTCATGTGGCAATGACGCGAGCGCGGATGGATCGAGTACTGCTATCAGTATGCGGTCGCCACCAAAACGCTCACGAATTGATGCAACTGTCCCATCATAAAGCTTTCGCCCATGATCGATAATCATCATGCGTGGACACAACAGCTCTATATCGTCCATATCATGCGTTGTCAAAAGCACCGTCGTCTTTTTTCGCGCATTGAGTTCAAGCAGAAACTCACGAATACGCGCTTTGGCTACTACGTCCAGTCCAATTGTCGGTTCATCCAGGTACAACAATTCTGGGTCGTGCAGGAGAGATGCCGCGAGATCACCACGCATGCGTTGCCCAAGTGATAGCTGACGCACGGGCGTATCAATAAATTCGTCAAGCGCGAGCATCTCGCGTAATTGCGCTAAATTAGCAGCGTGTCTTGCCTCTGGCACACGATAAAGATGGCGTAGCAAACGTAGCGAATCAATCAAGGGCAGGTCCCACCATAGCTGTGTACGTTGTCCAAAGACAACCCCGATACGCGCGGCGAGTTCACGCCTTTGTTGCATTGGTATCAGTCCGGCGACGTGTATGCTTCCACTTGTAGGCACAAGTATACCTGTCAACATTTTGATGGTTGTACTTTTCCCTGCGCCATTTGGTCCGACAAGCCCAATCATTTCGCCGCGCTCAACCTGCATTGAAAGATTATGGACTGCATTCACGCTACGTATTTCCGGGTCCACGACACTTCTCAACGCACCAAATACTCCTATACGTCGTCGCGCCACACGGAACGTTTTACTTAGTTCCTCGACATCTATTATCTTCATCGACATTCCTTCTTAAATTAACTACCAGTACTTTGATAACGATGAACGCCAAAACGCCAGGCACCTCCTGAGATAAGAGCAAAGAGCAGCGCGACGAGTGGAGCACCAAAGGCAACGCCAGAAGGCAGACCAAATGGTAGGGCATGACCAAGAATGTAACAAACAGGAACATACGCACCAAACGCGAGCGGCACGACAAAAAGAAAAAATCGCTGTAACGTCTGGCTATAAATAGTGATTGGATAGCTTAACATTTCCCTCCCACCATACGTGAGAATGTTGGTGAGTTCTGTTGTTTCAACCGTCCAAAAGCAGAGAGTGGCCCCCAGCAACAAGATAGAAACAAAAATAAGTGCGCCACTTACAATACCAAGAAGCAAAAGGACAATCTTGTCCAGTGTCCAATGCAATGATGGCAGTAAAATAAGTGCTATAACAAACCCTATACTTCCTTGTGTGAGACGACCAAGACGACGTAAGCGGACATCACTACCAATAACCTGTATCAAAGCTCCAACAGGGCGCAGCAACACGCGGTCAAACTCTCCCAGTCTGATTGTTTGTGAAAAGTTGTCGATACCTGAGCCAAGCATTTCCGCTAAACCAAAACTGATTGCCATGACAGAGGCCAGAAATGCTACCTCGCCAATTTTCCAACCAAGTAGCGATGGAAAAGGACCAAAGATAACGAGAACACCCAGAAACTCGCAGGCAGTTGTCAGAAAAAGTTGTAACGATATCAATGATTAAATTCGCTTTATACTGCAACTGGATTTGGATTTGGATTCCTAGCAAATGCCAATACAAGCGTATATCATTCAATAGTGCTTGTCGCATAATGGTATGCTCTCCTAACCACCCTGAACGATAACACGTCGAGTGGCAACCATCGTAACCCACCGTACAAAAAATGTTAAAACTACAAGCCAGAACAATAAACAACTACCTCCCAACCAAAACTCACTAGCATCTAACTTGTTTAAAAATACTTCTGCTGGAAAGTTCATTAAGCCATTGAAAGGGAGCCAGACTGCGAATGTGCGGAACCACGCGGGAAAAAATGGAAACGGGACAAACGAACCTGTGAAAAAGAGTGCTATAGTTGCTGCCAATGTCGCGACAGCACGCGCCTCGGTAATCCAGAATGCAACAACATTGTAGAGATAGCGATAGGCTACTCCTAGCATCGCGCTAAGTGGCAGAATGAGTAAATAGATAAACCATGCATACCAGTTAGTAGATATACCAATTCCAAAGAGGAGCATACCCACGAGATAAGTAGGAATAGCGCGGAACACGATAAAATAGCAAGAGCGGCCCAGTTCACGGCTAAACCAGTACCAATAATAATCACAAGGTTTGCTAAGATCCGAAATCACATCTCCTGAACGTATGGAGAGCATCACATCGTACCACCCAAAGGGCAAAACAATCATAGTCATACTTTGCACAAGCCATGTGTACCTGAGCGTATCTTGTACGTTGTAGCCTGCCGCAGATGGGCGCGTGTGATAGAGCGCGATGATCAAATAGCTAAAGATAGCTGCGAAGAAAATATTGGTAAGGAGTCCTGCGATGTTCGCCCAGCGATAGATAAGTTGGCGTCGAAACGCGGTTCGCGCAACCTCTATGTAAAAGTGCAGCATGCCATCTCTCCTGCTCGCTAAACTCTACAAAAACAAACTTTAGTACAGCACAAAAATCCAGTATCCGCGTCACTAGGGATACTGGTTCGTTTGCTTGCTCTACATTAATTCTACAAGATCGTACCTTTTCACGTTGCAGAAGGCTTGCACACTATACATCAATTAACAAATGTCGTCAATGCTTTTTATGTTGAAGTATCTTTAAGCAATACCTCTATATCAGCGATAGCTTGAATAGTATTTTCAAAGTGAACAGTAAACATTCCGACTAGATCAAATATAATAGCACGAATTACCATTCATTATCCTTTCTTAGTGAGATAATGTCTATAGCCATCACCCTCAATCATATCAAACAAACTCAAAGACACTTCAGCAAGCCAAGTACGAACCTGCTCATCAGTAGGATAATAGTGATAACCGCCGTGATGAGCATATTCACCATAGATTAGAGGTAAATTAAGTCTCTTTCCAGCGTTATAAGCAATTCGCAGTTCTTCTTCTGTTTCCATCTCTACTGTAAAGTACAGATAACCATACTCATGCAATGCTTTCACAAAGTTTCTCAGTACTACGGACCAATTTTCGGGAAAGACATTCTCCATTGCGTCCATACATAATACACCGTCAAATGCTTTCGAGAACGATAACTCCTGCATACCAATATGCTCAACTTGCACCGTTGGGAATTTCGCATGAGCGCGTTCTAGCATCTGCTGTGATTGATCAGTTCCAATAACAGAAAATCCACGTTCGAGTAAAAGAGGCCAATATTTTCCTGTTCCACAAGCTGCATCAAGAATATGTCCCTTTGGTAGACAAAGGTCGAGAAAACGCTCTACCATTGTACGATGCGTAGGATTTATGTATGCACCCCAACGCTCGTCATAATGTCTAGCCTCAAGAGTATCCATACGTACTTCATTCCATAGACGACGCTCTTTCAGCCACTGTGTACGATCCATACTATGTGTTCCTTCCACCGCGCTTATTTTGTTCCGATGACAGCGATCTCCCGAAAAAGCTTGCGGTCCCCTGGCTCAATGCTAGTACTGGAAAAGCCTACCTCTATCAGCATCCTTGCTATATCTTCTCCACTATAGACACGACACTCGGCTGTTCCCTCACCTCCACCAGGCCATCTTTCGCGCGGCAAAAGCGTTAGCGTTACAGTTCCTTCTGACTTGAGAACGCGTAGTATCTCTGCAAAAGCTTTTAGTGGATCGAGCCAGAAATAGAGCGAATGAATACTAAGCACTTTATCAAAATGCTTATCTACAAAGGGCAAATTTGCCGCATTTCCATATTTCAGTTCAACACGCCCAGCTTTAACTGCTTTAGCATTACGTTTTCGCGCAACGTTTACCATTGTCTGAGAAAAATCAACTCCTGCTACATATCCTTCACTAGCCAAGGCAGTAAGTTGCTGTATCGTTGCCCCTGCACCAAAACCAATTTCTAGGATGCTATCAGTGGGTTGTACAGCGAGCAACGACACAGACCAAATATTTTCAGGCTCATGTTGCTTCACCATGCGATTCCCAGCAATACGCCCAATGATTCCTGCTGGTCTGCTGTAGTGTCTACTAACAACTGTTTCTATGTATTCTTTCATCTTTACCTACCTTGATATTACTCTTTCCAAGCAAGCTTTATGTAAAGGAAGAAGACTGCTAACTACAAAGTGTATATATACAATACAGCTACATTATCGGCAAAGTTTTGGGGGGAATACGACTGGCAACATTGCCGATAACTTTTCATTAGGGAGAGAAAATTTACCAGGCTGGTGCCCAGACGCCAAATTCGTTGCCGTCAGGGTCAGCTAATTGGGCCCATTTGCCCCAAGGCAGGGTGCTGAGTTCCTGGGTAAGAGTAACTCCACGCGCTTTAAGCGTTGTGCAGGTTTCTTCTATATTGTTGGTATGCAGAACGAAACCAGTCATGCCTGTTGTGTTGCCACCACTCTGACCGCGTAGACCAAGCATGATATGAGTCTGTGTGCCTGGAAGAGCAATTTCAAGCCAACGCTCAGTTTCGCTCATAGGCTGGTCGTCTACCTTTTCAAAGCCGAGCTTGTTAACATAGAAATCGAGAGCTTTCTCCTGGTTGCTTACGCCTACAGTAATAGTACCAATTTTTGTGAACATAGATTTCTCCTCTTTGTTGATTCCAGTAGTTTCTATAGGTCTGCCTATTTGCCTCAACGCAGAAAGGTTTTTCTGAGTTGTCTTTTTCTATATTCTTTTGGATGTGGTAAAAGACGGAAAGTGCTCCATTAAAAAATGACAAGGCGGAGAATGCTTGCTCACTTAAAAAGTAAAGCGGCTCCCCTTGCAGGAGTCAATCAGAGACTTCCGCAAAGAGAGCCGTGTGTATTTGTGCAGGCGAGTTACACTGCACCCGTGTTACGCATGAGGCCACCATCAATGAAGAAGGTCGAGCCAGTAACATAGGAAGATGCGTCAGAGGCAAGGTATACCGCAAGGCTCGCGATCTCTTCAGGTTGGCCCATACGATGCAGAGGAATCTCAGAGAGAAGCGCATTCCACTTTTGTGGGTCGGCCTTCACGTCGGCATCGATAGGGGTGTCAATGGCACCAGGGCCAATATTATTGACGGTGATATTGTGTGGGGCAAGTTCGAGACAGATGGTACGTGTTAGCATACGCAATCCACCCTTTGCACAGCAATATGGCACGTTTTGTGGCATCGCAAGGTCTTCGTGAACCGAGGAAATATTGATAATGCGTCCGGCGATATTGCTTTTGACCATTTCTCGTGCCGCAGCCTGAGCACAGAAAAAGGTGCCTTTCAGATCAACACCTAGCACACGGTCAAATTGCTGCTCGGTCACATCTAAGAACGGGCTATGAATCTCCATACCTGCGTTGTTCACCATGATATCTATTTTGCCAAAGTGCTCTATGGTCTGCTGAATTAGCCCCATTGCTTGCTGATATTGTGACACATCAGCCTGAATAACGAACGCACGACCATTGTTCTTCTCAATTGTCTGACGTACTTCTTCAGCTTTGTCTTGTGCATGGGCATAGTTGACGACAACCGAAGCCCCTTCCTTCGCAAACTGAATGGCAATAGCTCGCCCAATACCACTATCTGAACCTGTGACAATAGCAACCTTCTGATCTAACTGCATATATTCTCTCCCTTATGTCTCCTATGAAATATATACCAGAGCTATAAGTAACATAGCTCTGTTTGTAACACGGAACAGATACAATCTAGTTTCATTCGCGATTTGTAGGATGTGCTCGTTCAAGTGGGAGTTGTTGATGATGATACATACGGTTAGAAAGAAGTGCATGATTCGATGTCATAGCTACCTGCATAGATTCGATAATGCGTTCCAGCCGTTCGATACTTGTAAACACATCTTGCATACTCGTAATTGTGCCATCAAATGGCTGTACCTGTACAGCACGTTCGCTATGAGTAGAGCTTTGCTGCCCGTCTAGTGCAAGCTCCTGGCGGAGACGCTGGATTTGTGTGGAAAAATGTTGCTCAATACCAGCGACCGACATCTTAAGTGAGGTATCAAGAGAAGAGAAACGTTGCTCAAGTGCCTTGTTGACCGCCTCGGCCAAATCATCCAAAGGAATTTCTGTGTGAAGTTCCATTCCAGTGAAGTCAGGCGATGCATCTACTCCGTCCATAGATGTCTCACTAGCTGGTAAGAAACGTTCATTAATGAGTTGATCGAAAGAAATAAGCTGTGTATCCAACGCATGTTCCACAACCTCTTCTAGTTGTTGTTTTAAATCAGTTTCGTTGACTGCTGTTAAAGAAACAGCGCGAGCTTGCTGCACGTCAATTTTTTGACTCAGCGTCTCTTTGAGCTTTCGATGGTGTTCAAAAAGATGTTGTGAGAGTACACGCACAAGTTCTTGTTGTGTAAAGATGAGACGTTGCTCAATTTCTCTTTTGAATATATGTAACCTCTGGTCAAAACTGCGCTCCAATTCGCGTCGTTGCTGAGTAAGTTTCTGCTCTAAGATAGTGTTAAAGGACTGAAGTTCATCTTTCGTAAAAGACATCACACGTGCTCCCCTTTTCCTTTGTATATAACCACTAAATATAGTGTGAGCAGTATAAAGACTTTTGCGCTATCATGTCAACGAAAGGCAACAATTGGCTAAAATTAGCTCGGGAATATTGTAATTTGTAACTTTGCAGTGCAGCAAGTGTGGTTGGTATTTTGCAGCAATTACACTTGCTTACATATACGGATCGAGATACATAAATAATGAAATGAAGGTATTTTAGACTCCACACCTCCCTTTTATTTATTTATTTAAAGGAACACCTTGTAAATCATGCCTTCTTCCGCATGACGCCGGGTTAACCTCTCGGACATGCCAAACAACTGCATGATCTTACCAACACTCTTCCTGTGTGAATACTCGACGTATTACCTCACGTACAGGCAGAGGTTTTTGCTTGTTTCTCAAGATCAGACTTGCTTTGTTTGGGTGAAGTGTCACTTACCCCTCCTTGTTGAGTGCTTCCCTTGCCACGTGCAACTCACGGTCGTTCTCACGCCTTTTCTCACGCTCTACCAGGTACTATAAGGAGAAGAGGGGATTAGAGAACGTACCTTCTTGGCGTATTCCTCACTTGTATGTGCAAGAGAGAATGTTGCGAGAACGTCTCCCCTGAGGATATTTGGGAGAGAGAGAGCCTTACGAAAAGAGAAGTCCGGGAGACGCATAAAAAGAGTTCTCTAGGATGTTTTCATCCATCCAGAGCGATAGTACGGAAAGAGTCCTGAGGGGACATCTATTTAGCTTTCAATTAAGAGGTCCACTTTACACCATTACTCAAGGTGCTGATACCATCAGAGTTTAAAAATAGTACGACAACATCGTCTGAAAACCGGACGAAACCATGAAAGGGCGAAGCCATGACCTATCAAAGTGTTAACCCCTCTACCGGAAAAACCCTACAAACATTCAATGTGCTGACCGATACGCAACTCGAGGTTGCCATCGACACCGCTGCGACATGCTTTGAAACGTGGAAGCACAAAACATATGCTCAACGGGCAGTCGTGGTGGCAAAAGCCTCAGCTCTTCTGCACGAACGCGCGGACGAATTCGCCCAACTGGCGACCCTTGAGATGGGCAAGCGGATCAATGAGGCTCGTGGGGAGGTGCAGTTCAGTGCGGATATCCTCGCATACTATGCAAAGAACGCCGAAGAATTCCTTGCGCCAGTGGAACTTCATCCGACTCTGGGAGAAGCCCATATGGAGAGCAGTCCTATCGGCGTGATCTTTTGTGTGGAGCCGTGGAACTTTCCCTACTATCAGCTTGCGCGAGTTGCAGGTCCCCATCTGATGGCGGGCAACGTCCTGATGGTGAAACACGCAGGCATTGTCCCACAATGCGCGATAGCATTCGAGAAGCTTTGGATCGAGGCGGGTGCGCCAGCAGGCGTATATACGAATCTGCTCATCACACACGATCAGTCGGACCACGTCGTCGATGACCCACGCATCAAAGGGGTGGCATTGACTGGGAGCGTTGCGGCCGGCGAGAGCGTTGCAGCGAGAGCTGGACAGAACCTCAAGATATCCTCGATGGAACTTGGTGGAAGTGATGCGTTTATCGTGCTCGAAGATGCCGATCTCGAACATACCATCAAATGGGCGGTCTGGGGAAGGATGTACAATACGGGACAAACCTGCTGCGCGGCGAAGCGATTCATTGTGGTCGAAACACTTGCTGAAAAATTCCTGGAGCAGTTTCAGGCCGCACTTGTGGCTCTCGAACCTGGAGACCCTATGGATGAGAAGACAACACTAGGTCCTTTATCCACCGAAGATGCGTTGGTCCAGCTTCTCAAACAGGTGGATGGTGCGATCTCTAAGGGCGCAACGCTTCTCATTGGAGGCAAGCGAATTGATCGTCCCGGCGCATTTATGGAACCCACGATCTTGACGGATATCATGCCAGAAAACCCAGCCTTCAGGGAAGAGTTCTTTGGTCCAGTCGCGCTTTTCTTCCGTGTCAAGGACGAAGACGAGGCGATTGCGCTTGCCAACGACTCCGACTTCGGATTGGGTGGCTCTGTCTTCACTCAAGATGTTGCACGTGGGAAGCGGGTGGCGAGCCGCGTTGAAACAGGCATGATGTTTATCAATAATATTAGCTGGTCCGATGCGGAACTGCCATTCGGGGGGATCAAGAACTCAGGGTATGGGCGCGAACTTGGGGACATGGGTATTCAGGAGTTCGTGAACAAGAAGCTGGTTCGCGTCGCTTCAATGGCTGCTCCGGTGTAAACGTTGTGTGTACTCTCCTTGTGGCAAGTCGAGAGGAGAGTACACACATCACAGAGAAAGTATCCATCCATGAACACCATATTGCCTCACCAAACTCTTCCTGTACATTGGTCTCACTCTGAGTCGTTGAGCTGCACTGGAAGTACAGCACAAAAGCTCACCATGTTTTTCTGTTTCCTTACAAGTGCGTTCGCTTCTGCAATGCTAGCCTTGAAAAGTCTTGCACTTGTTTTCTTTCTCTGTATACTTGTTTGCTTCATTGCAGCAACGTTCTTTGCCCTTCAAGCGTACAACCAACAAAAATAGGAAGCGCACTACGAAGAAACAATGAGAAGAGCCTTAGCGTCTTCGTCGTTCTGGAATTGTTCCCGATATCTCAGACTTCTCTGAGAAGAAGAATGCGTATTCAGAAGGTAAGGATGGGAAACATCATGATAGAGGGTAGCACCATGAATATTCTCGTCTATGGAGCAGGAGTCATTGGCAGTGTCTATGCTGCACGACTCCAAGAGGTGGGGTACTCTGTGACTATGCTTGCCAGAGGTCAACGCGCGGTCTCACTACGGACCCAGGGCATTCTTCTTGAAGAAGCATCTACAGGACGATGCACTACAACGCGTGTTTCTGTCGTTGAGCAGCTAGCTCCAACGGATCACTATGATGTGGTACTCGTAGCCGTGCGGATGGACCAACTTGCATCCATCTTGCCCACCCTTGCTGCCAATCACCAGATCCCCACTGTGCTGTTCCTGCTTAATAATCCGGCTGGCATGCAACGACTTGAGAGCCTCGAACCGCACCGCGTGGTCCTTGGGTTTCCATCAGTGGGAGGGACGCGACAGGGAGAGGTCGTCCGCTATCTCCTCATTCGTCAACAACAGACGACGCTAGGAGAAGTGGATGGTCGAGTGACACCACGTCTTCAACACCTGGCGGCAGCTTTTAAGAAGGCAGGCTTCTCCGTTGCACTCAGTCCCGATATGCAAGCGTGGCTCAAAACTCATGCCATCTTCGTCTCATGCATTTCAGCGGCTCTTGCCACAGCAGAAGGAGATAGTGTACGACTTGGACACACACGCACGAGCGTTGTCATGATGGTGAAAGCTATCCGCGAAGGGTTTACAGCCTTACAAGCACAGGGGGTTCCTATCTCACCATTCAATCTGAAAGTCATTTTTATCTGGATGCCCATGTGGTTTGCTGTTCCCTATTGGCAATATGCCCTTCGGACAACGATTGGGACACTTGCAATGGCTCCTCACGCGAATGCTGCCCGTGATGAGATGCGTCAGGTGGCAAGGGACATCATGGCACAACTCCAAAAGTCCTCTTGTTCTACGCCCACCTTGAGTCACCTGCTCACGTTCTTGGATGCGCCGGTCTGAGTAGACACAGTCAAGAGACGATGAGTGCTATTGGTCTTTGTCACGATTGTCGCGCAACAGGTGGTTGCACGCTGACTACTGTACCTTTTTTTGAATGGGCCACTTCATACTCACAGGGAGAGGAGGAGCAATAACAGATTACCCCCGATATTGGCTTCGAGACGTTGATGCATGCGCCAATGGCTTCCTATACATACCAGACTTGGTGTCTGTGGAGGTAAGTGGTAGCACCCCATCACTCGACCGTGCCAATGTGGTCATCAAGATCATACTGTACGCACTGATACTCAACTAGTTGTCCCTTGGCTGTTTCTCTAGGAGGACAAGATGTCTCACAAGAGTATAAGCATCTTTAATAAGCACGTCACCAATCGACTCCTACACCGATTTGCGAGTTGTTCTCATGGCCCATTCGCGGTCATTCGTCACGTTGGTCGTCGAAGCGGAAAGTCGTATGAGACCACGATCATGGTTGAGCCGATGGGAGAGGGTTTTGTGATCGCATTAACCTATGGGGAATTGGTGGATTGGTATCGCAATGTTTTGGCTACTGGACGCTGTTCTGTGCTCTGGCATGGAAGAGACTATGCTCTGGGGAAACCAAAACCACGTGAGGTGAACGCTGCCTTGTTAGCGTTCCCCCCGTTTCTCAGAATTATACTCCAGCTACTTAACACCCAGCATTTTGTGTTCGTAGCGTCAGTCGCTCCTGCATCAGCTAGGATATGATGGTGTTCAAACTAACTACGGAAGGTCGTTTATGATGCTCTGAAAACGCTCATTTTATGGTCCTAACTCTGAAGACTGTGGAAGACGTTATTCTTGGCTCCTCTTGTAAGAGTCTAGTCATAAGAGGTCGCTTCACTCTCCTTCTTTTCCTTGCTCATTGCATTATCTCCTCTTTTTCGTTGGAAAAGAGGGGCAGATTGTACATGAGACAATCCGAAAAAGAGGGATAGTCATCCCAGTTGAGTGAATGGGTTCGAGCTTTGCCTACCACATCACTCCTGTGTTATAGTAGCCGAGAAACCTCTGTTGTCAGAAGTAGCCCTGAATTATGAGAACAGAGGAGGAGAGAGGGAGTTATGCCGCAAACACCGCATATCGAGCGACATTTTACCGCTGGAGAGACCGTTCGCGATATCGTCATTGGCATGTCAGATGGCTTGACCGTTCCATTCGCTTTAGCCGCAGGACTCTCCGGGGCTGTGAGTTCGAGTTCGATCATTATCACAGCCGGACTTGCCGAGGTTGCCGCTGGGTCTATTGCGATGGGGCTTGGTGGGTATCTCGCTGCTCGTAGTGATGCAGAGCATTACGCGAGCGAGCGCATCCGTGAACAACAAGAAATCGAAGACAAGACCGAAGCCGAAAAAGCGGAGGTGCGAGATGTTTTTACCTCCTATGGTCTTAACGAGATGGAAAGTGCTCCTCTCGTCGAGGCGTTAAGCAAACGCCCTGAAGCCTGGATTGATTTTATGATGCGCTTTGAGCTGGGACTGGAGAAACCAGACCCCAAACGAGCACTGAGGAGTGCGCTTACCATTGCAGGCTCCTACATTGTTGGAGGCTTGATCCCCTTAAGTCCCTACTTCTTTTTTTCGCCAGTGGCAAACGCTCTCTCTATTTCGGTTGTTGCAACCCTGATTGCATTACTGGTGTTTGGCTATGTCAAAGGTCGTTTTACTGGAACCAAACCTTTCAGGAGCGCGGGCCAAACAGCACTAATCGGAGGACTTGCTGCAACTGCGGCCTTCCTGATTGCTCGTCTTATTTCAAGGTAAGGCAAGAGGAAGACATCTCTATGTGCATCACTTTTTTACTATGAAAGCGATGAAAGAACGTGTTGAGCAAACAGAGAAGTTGAGTAGTACGGAGCCTCAAGCCGTACAGGATCAGGAGTAGTATCAAGCATCGCTTGATCATCACCGTTCCTTCCCACCCAGAACCACTTTTGTCTTTAGTATCGAGTTGTGTGGGAACGTCTGAGGAACAGGAAACGAGCGGACAACGGGAGGCATACTGCGGTTGTCTCTCATGCGGTTGGAACTCATAGCTTTTCACCTTACTTGTGAATGATATGAGACGTGGGAGAGATACTCTCGGCGAAAATAGCTTTTCGCAGCAATCGTTTCCTTTCCCCAGAAGATACGCCAAGCAACGCCGTCCATAGCCTGTGAGAGAGCAGCCTTCCCACTTTGTTCCATCCTTTCCTAAGTTATACGCGACTCACGGTCGTTCTCACGCCTCTTCTCACGCTGTGCCAGTACTATAAGGAGAATAAGGGAGGTGTACATGCTTCGTTTCAGCGAGTGGAGGATGCACATATCTTCTGGTGAACTCGTGAGACGCTGTTTCTGAAAGAACGTGGCTTGCTTGACCTGGAAAGTTTTGTGAACAGCACAGGAAAGACAGAGTAAATGAGTATTCGCAGAAGATGTGGACACATTCCGTGCCTGACCTGGAAACACGCAGTTCCTTGACTGAGACGACAACAATGAAAACTATTTGCTGACGACATAGGAAGCGAACGGCAAAAACGGAGTAAGAACGTGGTTGGAAACACACGCAGTAAAGAAGGTGAACCGTCGTCTTGTCTTCATTCGTAGGAACCTCCTGAAAGGAAGCTAGCAGTATGATCCAAATATCAACGACAATCCCGAGAGCTGCTGTGCGTGGTGTTGCCTCTGGCGTGCTCTTCATGGCTCTTTTTGGCACGTTGTGGGCGGATATAGGTATCGGGGGATTGCAGGGGTGGGGAGGGTTCTGGCTCTTGATTGTAACCGTGCTTGTAGGGATCGGACTCCTTCTTGGAGGTATTTTCTTACTGCTCGCGTCACGGCGATTATCGAACCAGATTGCAGAAGCGGATGCCCGGCGAGGGAGACGGATAGGCATCTGGTTCGGCATTACCTTCGCTACAGAGGGGGTACTCATAGGAGTTGCAAGCGGTATCTGTAACGCTCTCAATCGCTTTGATCTCTTCTTTCCCATTATGGCTCTCATTGTTGGCGTTCATTTCTTTCCCCTAGCGTTTCTCTTTCAGGTCAAGACCTATTATCTCGTCGGGGCATTCCTCTGCGTGCTCGCGCTTATCACCCTGCTCGTGGTCCCAGAGACCGTCACGCTCGGCGGTCAACAGATCACTGCTCAGTGGGTCGTTCTCGGTTTTGGTGCGGCCTTCATTCTATGGGGAGTGGGTGTGTGGCTCTGGCTGCTGGGAAGAAGATTACTTGCCCTAGCGAAGCCGGTAGAGGCTTCCATGAAGTAATTGATTGGAGCGATGGAATTTCTAAAAGAAATACGACCCTAGTGTGTGCTCATCTTTTTGGGCTGGGGTAGTGATCAACGGTGAGTTTGGACAAGGAGAACGTAAACAATGGCAAACCAAGAACAGCTTCAACGGCTTCAACAAGCAGTGATGCAAACATGGAATAGGTGGAGATCAGATCATCCTGGCCTCCTCCTTGATCTTGACAATGCTGATGTGAGTGCAACCAACCTTGGGAGCTTTAACCTCTCTCACGCTCATTTGCGTGGAGCTAATCTCACCAATACTGATGGGAACAACGCAGACCTTAGTTATGCTCTCTTGATCGGCACCAATATGTCTACTGATGTTACCCCATTGAGTAATGAGCAGGTCGTGCCAGCAACCCCCAATCTGACACTGCCCCACAAGAAGGTCAGTCGGAGGAAGGTGCTTGCTCTTGCTGGTACCGGGACACTCGTTCTGGTCGCTGGCGGGGGAGTCTGGCGTGCCACCGATCAAGGAGTGTTCAGCACTGGACAAGGACTCGCCTATCAGCCTTGGGACGAGTGGCGCACATCGACTAAGGGACCACTTAACCTCGTGCGTGCTGCCATCCTAGCCGCCAATCCGCATAACAGCCAACCCTGGCTCTTTCATGTCACCCAGACGCAGATCGAGTTGTTCGCCGATCTCCATCGCAATCTGGGAAGCGTTGATCCTTTCCTCATCGAGATGCATATTGGTCTGGGATGTGCTCTGGAAAACCTGCTGCTTGCGGCGGCAACCAATGGGTATAGCACCCACCTCACCTTGTCCCCAGATGCATCGGATGAGACTCTGGTTGCGCGGATTGATCTCACAGCAGGGAGTGTTCCTATCTCTGCTCTCTATCCCATGATCCCACTGCGTCACACCAATCGCTATCCCTATGACACCGCGCGTCCGGTGACACCCGCGACTCTGGATGCCCTGAGTGCGCTGGGCGATGAGCCCGATGTACGCGTCTTCTGGTTCGCCAGTGCAGAGAAGCGCAAGTCTGTCGGCGACCTTCTGGTGGAAGCGGCGCACGCGTTTGTGGCGGATAGCGCGCAGGATGGAGTGGATACCGGAACGTGGTGGCGTGGGACCTGGCAAGACATCCAGCAGCACCGCGATGGCATCACGCTTGACGCGGCAGGGTTGCCCGACCTGACGCGAGCCATTGGGAAGATGTTGCCCTCCGTCTCGGTGGAGCAGCAAGATTCCTCGTTCTTGCAGAACACCGTTAATCAAGCTGGGACCGCCGCAGCGTTCGGTGTGCTCGCGATACACACGAAACAAGACAGGACACAACAAGTCCGCGCGGGCCGTGTGTGGCAACGCATGCACTTGTGGGCTACCAAAGAGGGACTTGCTATGCAACCGCTCAACCAAGCGACGGAGCGTGCGTCCAGAGAGATCGTCCTGGGCATCACTCCTCACTTTGGTGACGCCCTACATTCGTTGATAGGCGATCCTACTTGGCAGACCATCCTGACCTTTCGCACTGGGTACTCCACACATGACGGACTACGCAGCCCACGCCGAGCGGTGAACGACGTGATAAAACTATGATTACTGCTTGCCACCGCCAAGGAGATCGTCGTATGGGAGGAACGCATGAAAATCTCGAAAATTGCTCTCTGGCTATCAGTGATCGATGCTCTCCTGGTGCTTCTCGCAAGTGCTTCTGGCATCTTACTCAAGAATATCTACGCTAGGGAAACCCCTTCCTGGGCCGCACAGGGGGTGAGCCAAGATATCGTCAATCTTGTCGCTGTCGTTGTTTTGTGCATTGCAGCCTATTTTGTCAATAAAGGATCAGTCAAGGCGTTCTTGATCTGGAGCGGAGTGCTGCTGTATCTGATCTACGCCTATGTCATCTATGCGTTTGATGTTCACTTGAACAGCCTGTTTCTGGTCTATGTGGCGATTCTTGGTGTATCTTTTTATGCGCTTGTTGGTAGCGTAATACATATGCATCTGGACAGTCTCCACGCCTCTTTTTCTGCCACGACCAAAGCGAGACTGGTAGGTGTGTTCTTCCTGGTCCTTGGTATCATATTTTATTTGCTGTGGTTACGTGAGGATATCCCAGCTTTTGTAACAGGGACAATTCCGCTAAGTATCACCCAGGCCAATTTGCCGACCAATCCTGTGCATATCTTAGATCTAGGACTCTATCTTCCTGCCATGCTTATGACAGCACTGTTGCTGTGGAGAAGAAAGTTCTTGGGCTACCTTCTCGCGGGTCCTCTGCTGGTGTTTAGCGTCCTCATGGGAACCGCAATCTTTGTCATCTTTCTTGTTATGAACAGTACAGGGACGCCGACGAGTATTGGCATCGAAGCATTTTTTGCAGTCATTATCCTGGTGAGCCTTATTCTAACCGTGCTCTATCTACGAGAAGTGAAATAACAAAATCCTGAAAATTCTTTCTCACATTGGAGTATATTTTTTTAGGAAGCAGGTAGTAAGCCCAAAGTAGTGTTGCATTTTCCCTAGTATGAGCGACTCACGGTGCTTCTCACGCCTCTTCTCACGCTCTGCCAGTATTATGAGAAGAAGAGTAGAGAAGGGGTACACCGAATATTTCAACGAGTGTGTGAAGGATACGCTCTTCTTGAAAGGATGAGAACACAATGCGATTGAATGAAACGCTACAAATTTGTCTCCTCGCTCTTGTGAGTAGACATCCAGAGCATACGTTGGACATCAACGAAGATATACTTGGGCGACAGAGCCTGGGGACAGACGGTTGGAAAGCGTCCGATCTGCTCGACTTGCTGCAACGTACCCAGCCAGAAATCCTTCACGCGAAGGCATTGCTGGTGTTAGAGCAACAAGAATGCTCAATGTACCTTCTGAGTCGGTCGGAGGAAACACCTGCACTTTGCATTCACGGCCAAGGAGAGCTTCCTCCCTACCAGGGAAATATGGACGTTCGTAGAGAAAAGATACAACTCCTTCATTCACAAGGGGGTATTCCCATGTTTAGACGCATCCTTGTTCCCTTGGATGGTTCATCACTCGCCGAACACGCGCTTCCTCTTGCGGCACGCCTGGCAAAGGTGAGTGGTGGCACCGTTACCTTACTGCATATCTCAAGTATTACGATGGAATATGGCCCCTCTCTTGCACAGCCTTTCATGTACGCCCAATCCATGCTTGAGGACGAGATAGCACAGGGACGTCTCTACCTTGATGACATAGCACGTTCACCTGTTCTCAAAGATATCACGGTCCACAAGGAGGCAATATCAGGCGAGGTTGCCCAGGGCATTCTTGACTTCGCGCAAAGCGACGCCACTGACCTGATGGTCATCTGCAGTCATGGACGCACAGGCTTCAAACGTTGGGCGTTGGGCAGTATCGCACAAAAGGTCGCACGCTACAGTACCAAGCCCGTCCTGATTGTGAACAGTGGGTACACCACGTTTCCAGCAACAGCTCTGGTGTCCACACATCCTATCAGCATTCTTGTTGGGCTTGATGGCTCAGCACTCGCCGAAACCGTGCTGCTGCCTGCCGCGCAACTCAGTGCGGCTCTCAATGCTCCAGAAAATGGCATCCTCCACCTGCTTCGTGTCGTGGAAGTCATACAAGAGATGAGAGATGAGTCAGCAGCAACGATGAACGAAAGGAACGAGCAGACCATCGCAGAGGCACGCACCTACCTCCACAAGGTTGAGCAACGTCTCCAGGGTGGAGACCTCGCCCAGTTTCATGTCACTGTTTCATCGTCTACGGCAGCAAGTTATGACACCGCAGATACTCTGGTACGTGAGGCAGAGCAAGATGAACAGTGTGATGATGGCACAGAGCAAGAAGGGTGTGCTCTTATCGCACTTGCGACACATGGACGTGGCGGCCTGAAGCGTTGGGTCATGGGGAGCGTCACGGAACGTGTGCTCGGTTCGACCAAACTTCCCATGCTGATCGTGCGCTCAACAGAAGCAGAGGCAGCTATCCTGCCGCAAAAAGAGCTTGTACAACAGGGAACGTTGTGATTGTTTTGTGACATCAATTGTGTATCATTCACAACGATAGAGAGAGTCAAAGCAAAGGAGAACACTCATGTTTCAGCGTATTCTTGTTCCTTTAGATGGCTCACCGCGTGCTGAGCATGCCATCCCCATTGCCGCACGCCTTGCACGTGCCTCTGGAGGGTCGGTCATTCTTTTACGAGTGGTGAACGAAGCACAGGAGTATTGGTCTTCAATGACGGTCTCCAGTTCGATGCTTGCTGAAGCCGAGCGGTACCTGGCAGAATTGAAGGCTTCCCCTGATCTGCAAGCTGTCTCAACCGAAACGCTTGTTCTCTCTGGGCGAGCGGCACCAAGCATTCTTTCTGCGGCATCCTCTTCTCATGTCGGGGTGATCGTCATGTGTAGTCATGGCTATACGGGCATGAAACGCTGGGCACTTGGAAGTGTCGCCGAGAAAGTCACACAAGCTGCCGTGATTCCTGTTCTACTTCTACGTGAGGGTGGGTCTTTGCCAATGGGATCACACGTGGATGACACACGTCCGCTTCGTATCCTAGTCCCGTTGGATGGGTCTGTACTTGCCAAAGCTGCCTTAGTGCCAGCAGCATACTTGATCGCCGCCCTTGCTACCTCTGATCAAGGGACTCTGCATGTCCTGCGAGTCGCGACCTTCTCTGCGACGACGAACGAAGAAGAGCAGGAACGCTTGCTGCATCGAGCCAAGGAGTATCTCAGGACAACGGCTGAACAAATTCGTGAAGGCTTCGTTGCACACCCAATTGCCGAACTTAAGCTTCCCGTCGCCTGGTCCACTGCGGTTGATACGGATGTGGCAGAGGCGATCATCAGAGTAGCAGAGAACGGAGGGGATGCAGAAGGAGCAGGCGTGTTTGGTGGGTGCGACGTGATCGCAATGGCGACACACGGGCTTGGAGGATTGGATAGCTCGGCAATGGGCAGCATGACAGAGCGCGTTCTTCACGCGACCAAACTTCCCATGTTGATTATTCGACCGACGCTCTCGGTGAGTAACAGTCATTCGACTGAAGAGAAGGCTATTACAGCAACGTTCCTGAACTAGTAAAAAGGCGAAGATGACGCCGACGAAAAAAGCTTTCATTGACGTCATCGTTCCATCTTGTTTCGATATAGCTCTCCTTCTTTCGACTGACATGAGTAACTCACGGTCTTTCTCACGCCTTTTCTCACGCTGTACTAGTACTATGATGAGTAGAGCAGGGAAAGCTAAAGAACGTATTTACTTCTTGGCATCATACCCAAAATGCATGTCTCCTATCTTCCTCTTAAAATGTTTTACTACACCCAGAAGGAGAACTTTCATGGCACAAATCAATCTTACCACTCCCGTGGAACCGATCAGGGAGACGACGACGACCCATTTCCTCTCTCGTGAAGTAGCAGCTCGTTATCTGTGGGCAGTAACGAGGCTGTGCTTGGGTTGGACTTTCTTGTGGCCATTTTTGGACAAACTGTTCGGACTTGGACACGAGACGACTCCCGCTCATGCATGGATTCACGGAGGGTCCCCAAGCATGGGCTTCCTTAGTGGCTCTGTTGGACCCTTTGCAAGTATCTACCAAGCCATTGCGGGGGCGGGCTGGGTGAACTGGATGTTCATGATTGGCCTACTTGCGATTGCTGTAGCTCTGTTGTTAGGCATTGGGATAAGAATAGCCGCCGTCGCAGGAGCGGTTCTGCTTGTTCTAATGTGGAGTGCTTCATTGCCACCTCAAGACGACATCTTCATGGACAATCATCTCATCTACGCGCTCGTCCTCCTGGGACTGGCCGTCGTCGGTGCAGGCAATACGCTTGGGCTTGGGCGTTGGTGGACTCAGACCGCCCTCGTTCGCCGCTTCCCCTGGCTCACTTAAGTGAGGCAGTCTAACCAATGAGGATGGAGACGGAGCAGTGCAGTGACGAAAAGGTGATCTGCATTCATACTCCGTTTTCCATGACATGACGAAAATATCCTTTTCGTGGATATCACCGATACCTTCTATCCACGAAGAAATAGACGAAAGTGAGACGCCTCTTATGATGTGGGGATATGGTTGGAACTGGCCGAGTATGGGCCTGATGATGTTCGGTTCGCTCCTCTTGATTGTGGTCCTGGTCGTGCTTGGCTGGGCTGTGATTCGCGCATTGAATCGTCGAACGACCAGTTCAACTGGGCGGATACATACACCAGTAGGAAATGGTCTAACAGCAGCAGAAATACTCAACCAACGCTATGCGCGAGGCGAAATCGATGCCACGACCTTTGAACAGATGCGAGAGAGGATCGGGTCATCAGACGATGCACCGCAGAGGAGCTGGGCGGATGGACATCGACCAGTTGGTGAAAAACTCTTCGACGGAAATTTACGACGTGGCTCAGATATCTTGTGAGAGCGAAAAGGAGACGTCCTGATGAATTCATTGCTCTGGTCTGTCCTTGGTGTGCTTGTCCTTCTTCTTGTGTTTCTGGCACTCTCGACTATTCGTGTGGTGCAACAGTATGAGCGCGGAGTGGTCTTCGTGCTGGGACGCTTAATTGGGGCGAAAGGTCCTGGTCTTTTCCTGGTTCCCCCGTTCGTCTCACGGATGCGGACCGTTGATTTGCGTATTGTCACTCTGACGGTGCCACCACAAGAGGTGATCTCACGCGATAATGTGACCATCAAGGTAACTGCGGTGCTCTACTTTTATGTCGTCGATCCAATTGCGGCGGTCGTTAACGTCGTGGACTTCAACCAGGCAACGACGCAGATTGGTCAAACGACCTTACGTAACGTTTTAGGGCAGTCTGAACTGGATGATCTGCTGTCCGAGCGTAACAAGATCAACCACCAGTTGCAACTGATCATCGACGAGCATACAACGCGCTGGGGGGTGAAAGTCACTGCCGTCGAGATCAAGGATGTGGAGTTGCCTGCGACGATGCAGCGAGCGATGGCAAAACAGGCCGAGGCGGAGCGAGAGAAGCGTGCGAAGGTGATTCATGCTCAGGGAGAGTTGCTGGCTTCGTCTCAACTGGCGCAAGCCGCCGAAGTGATTAGCACGCAGCCAGCAGCTTTACAACTACGCTATCTGCAAACGTTGACCGAGATCGCGGTTGAGAAGAACTCGACCATCATCTTCCCACTGCCGATTGACCTGATTGAGCCGATGATCCAGATGATGCGACGGGAGGCTAGTGTATCAGCCAAGGAGTCACTCAACGGATCTCACAAGAATGAGCCGTCGCGGCTTGGCTAAACGTCCTGAGATCGCTTCTTCATGCGACTCGTCCGCGCGCGTTGCGACTGCAGCTTCAACCTGCACTGCGATTTTTTTGAAGCGTTGCTGCTCCTATTGATCTGCTTGAGGATGTTTGGGCCTTGTCATCAGTTCGCTCCCGATAGTGATGAAGTAGACGGGAGATTGTGCTGTCATGGTTATGCGTTGAAACAGAGGGGAGTGAGACATGAACGAGAATTCGATGACACGTGGAGTGTCTTTTCAAGGGCTGTGGTTTCGCTATACAGAGCATGGGACGTTGCTTATCACTCTCAGGGGGAGTCATGGGAGAGAATTCAATCCCAGTGAGGCTACGAGTCTGTTGACCTATTTGAATACCTCTCAAGGCGATCTGTTCAAGCATGCGAGCGAAGGGGATATGGAGATGCAGCCAGAGATGCTAGGGAAGGGCGAGATCGCAAGGAATATCTTAGATTCCTACGAGGAGAAGAACGCGTATTCAGAAGGCAATGATGGGAAACATCACGATGGAGGGTAGCACAAACTTTATCATAGCAGTACGTATCTAGACACACTATTGGAGTAGACGATGCAAGGGACATTTCCTTCACATACAACACAGGCTCCTGCCAGCGAGGAGCAAGCTGGAATAAAGACAGTTCCATTACAGCACCTCTTCGAGCAACTCAAGAGCAGTGAGCAAGGCTTGACGGGTGCAGAGGCAAGCACACGATTGGGTACCTATGGCCCCAACGATACGACTGGTTTGAAGCGCACGTCACCATCTGTCCAGTTCCTACGCCTGTTCTTGAATCCGCTGGTCGCTATCCTGCTTGTTGCCAGCGTCGTCTCTGCGGTCCTGGGTGATCGGCTCAACGCGAGTATCATCATTGTCATCGTCTTGCTCAGCAACATCCTCAACTTTGTCCAGACCTCTCGCTCTCAAAACGCCGTCGAGAAGTTGCGTGCGGGCGTTGCCCCTACTGCAAGTGTGCGGCGCGATGGCGCATGGCTTGAACTGCCATGTCGTAAGGTGGTGCCAGGTGATATGGTCCGTCTGGCGGCAGGAGACTTGGTGCCCGCCGATGCGCGTCTCGTCCAGGCAACCGATCTTCATGTCCAGCAAGCTGCTCTCACCGGTGAATCGCTCCCAACCGAGAAGAGCGCGGATGATGATACCGATGCCACAGAAAGTTTCGCCGATGCACACAATTGCGTTTTCCTTGGGACCTCTGTTGTCAGCGGCTTGGGAACCGCGCTGGTCACTGCGACTGGTCGCGGTACCGCCTTTGGCGATATTGCCGTGCGCCTCGCCAGCCGCGCGCCCGAAACCGAGTTTGAGCGTGGCATCAAGGGCTTTGGCCTGTTGATTATGAAAACGGTATTTTTCCTGGTCGTCTTTATCGTCCTGGTTGGCGTCATTGGGCATCATCAGCCATTCGAGACTGCGCTCTTTGCTCTTTCGCTTGCTGTTGGTCTGACTCCCGAGTTTCTTCCAATGATTACGACGGTGACATTGGGACAGGGTGCTCTGCGGATGGCAAAGCACAAGGTGATCGTCAAACACCTGGAGTCGATCCAGAACTTTGGCAGTATCGACATCCTGTGTAGCGATAAGACGGGGACGTTAACGAGCGGCGAGACGAAACTCGAAGGTGCTCTCGATCTTTCTGGGCACCAATCCGCTCACGTGCTTCTGTTTGCCTACTTGAATAGTATCTTTCAGACCGGAATCAAGAGTCCCTTGGATGAGGCGATTGTGCGGCATGGGACGCTCGCTGTGAGTGGATACAGCAAGATAGGCGAGGTCCCGTTTGATTTTGAACGGCGCTGCCTCTCTGTGGCTCTCCGCCATGAGGACGCGGGTCTCCTGATCACCAAAGGCGCACCCGAGAATATTCTGGCTCGTTGCACCGCCTATGAAAGCAATGGCGAACGCAAGCCGATGGATGGTGTAAACGATGAGAGGCGAATAGCGTCTGTGAACACGTATTGTGAACTGAGTTCGCAGGGATATCGCGTGCTCGCGGTCGCCTACCGTATCCTTTCACCACAAACGGTCTGTAGCAAAGTGGATGAACAGTCGCTCGTGCTGCTTGGCTTTCTGACCTTTGCCGATCCGCCTAAAGCCGATGTCGCCCAGGTCCTGCAAGCACTCAAGAGCGATGGTGTACAGGTCAAGATCGTGACGGGCGACAATGAACTCGTCACACGCCATGTCTGTGAACAGGTGGGATTAGAGAGCCGTCGGATCGTCCTGGGCAGCGAAATTGAGCAGATGACCGATCCCGCGCTGGCTCAGGTGGTCGAAGAAACCAATGTGTTTGCACGCGTCTCCCCCGCGCAGAAGAACCGCATTATCCTGGCACTCAAGAGCCGGAAGCATGTAGTTGGCTATATAGGCGATGGAATCAACGATGCCCCCTCGTTGCATGCCGCCGACGTTGGCATCTCGGTTGCGACTGGAGTCGATGTTGCCAAGGACGCGGCAGACATTATCCTGCTTGAACAGAGCCTACAGGTCCTGCACGAAGGAATTCTCGAGGGGCGCAAAGCCTTTGGCAACGTCATCAAATACCTGCTCATGGGCACCAGTTCCAACTTTGGCAATATGTTCAGTATGGCAGGGGCATATGTCTTCCTGCCCTTCCTCCCCATGTTGCCATCACAGATTCTGCTCAACACGTTCCTCTACGATTTCTCGCAGGTGACTATCCCCACCGATAACGTGGATGCGAGCTATATTAGAAAGCCGCAGCACTGGGATATCAAACTGATCCGTAATTTCATGATCTTCATTGGGCCAGTGAGCTCGATCTTTGACTTTTTGACCTTTTTTATCATGTTGCGAGTCTTCAATGCTGGCCCTGTGCTTTTCCATACTGGCTGGTTCGTAGAGTCGCTAGCGACCCAGACGCTCGTCCTCTTTGTTATTCGTACAGCAGGCAATCCGCTACGCAGTCGCCCCAGTCTTCCACTTACGCTGACCACGCTGCTGATTGTCTTCGTCGGCTTTGTACTTCCTTATTCGCCACTTGCCAAGCCACTTGGTTTTACCCCATTGCCAGCGTTGTACTTTCTGTTCCTGACGGCAATGGTCGTGATCTACTTGCTTCTCGTTCAACTCGTCAAGCAACGCTTGATGAAGCGATATGCATAGGAGTTCTTCAAAATATGGCCTCTCGTATCACAACGGATTGGCATGAGAGGCTTCTGCGAGCATTTCTGTTTCTATACTTTTATAGGCAGAACAATTACTCAGCCGTCACCAGATAACAATGCCTTCAAAGGAATCTTTGTAGACATTGTATGTCTCTTTTTATAAGGTTGTTGCGATGTTCTTCTCCTCGGTTGAAAGAATAAGTTCTCACTCATTGGTTAATGAACAAGCAAGGAATCACCTTTTTAACGTGTACGGGTGATTTTTGTCAGGCTTCGCGGCTGATCAGGATTCAGGCCTTTATAAAGGGCGAGATAGTGGGCAAAGAGTTGACCCGGTATGATATAGGGTATGGGGGCAAGCAGTTCAGCTACACTCGTTTGCACCTCTTTCACTGGATCATTTCCACGCACGACGCTTGTTGTGAGAGTGGGAAGTTCGAGTCGAATACATGTCGTGGCGAGTTTTTGCAAACGCTCATCTTGCGTCACGACCAGGCAATCTGCACCACGCTCATGTAGCCATTGGAGTAACTCGAGCGAATCGGTTGCGGTACGACCAGGGGGAGCGAAGACGATAACGGGCAAGCCTCGATCCACCAGAGCCGCGGGTCCATGTCGAAAATCGGCACTAGAGAAAGGTGTCGAGACAATATAGCAGGTCTCTTCTAATTTGAGCGCTGTCTCGCGGGCGGTGCTGTACTGGAAGACACGCCCTAACACCACGCAATCACGAGCATGAACGTAGCGCTCAGCCACATGTGCGACTCCTTCTTCGCACGTAAGTGCTGCCGCAACAAGTTCTGGTATCTGCTCGATGCTCTCACGAAGGAGTTCACCACCGGGCAGAAACGCAGCGAGCATCGCGAGAACCGCACAGGTGGTGGTGTAGGTCTTCGTCGCGGCTACACTACGCTCAAGGCCCGCATGACAGAGCAAGGTATACTGCGAGGTTCGCGCTAGTTGTGATCCTTCTTGGTTCGTGATGCCCACGGTAAGGGCACCAGCCTTCCGTGCCTGTGCCACGACTTCAACGATATCAGGAGACTCACCTGATTGCGAGATACCTATGACCAACGTTCGTTCGAGCCGCAACGTGGCCCCGTAGAGCGTATAGAGCGAGGGAGTAGCGAGAGCAACGGGAATACCATTCAGATATTGAAAAAGGTACTGAGCATACAAAGCGGCATGATCGGACGTTCCACGGGCGGCGAGTATCACCAGGTTCACTCCACGCTGCTTCGCCTCTTGAGCGACCTGACTCACAGCATTGACTGTGCTACTCAGTGTACGTTGCAGTGCTACAGGCTGCTCCCGAATCTCCTTTAACATGTGTGTTTGTCCGATTGGAAGGGAAGGTTCTAGCATAAGAGTGTTCCTTTTCTTTCTTACTATGGGCTTTCCAGAGTGGGGACAAACCCCACGAACGATACATAGGCTTGCTTGTCTCGTACGCCCTCTTTACTTATTCCTATCTGGTACAGCCGAATAAGCAAGGTGGCCGCGTATCCAGGTACGATGTACGGAACCGTGAGTATCCAGAGCAAGCAGGTCAGCATCCGCTCCGGGTGCTATCCTTCCTTTGCGAAGCGCAACGCTTGCAATCCGAGCAGGCGTGTGTGTTGCCATACCAATTGCCTCAGACCATCCAAGTCCGGTAAAAGACACGATGTTCCTTACCGCACGGTCGAGTGTCAGAATGCTCCCGGAGAGTGCCCCATTAGTCAGTCGTACTGCCCCATCACGAACGGTAACTTTGCGTCCCACAAATTCATACACCCCCTCTGGAAGCCCCGCTGGAGCAATAGCGTCGGTGATGAGTGCGACATCGCGCGAACCGCGAGCCGCAATGACAAGTTTGGTCACGGCTGGATGCAGATGAATGCCATCGGCAATGATCTCTACCGTCGCCCGATGATCTGTGAGCAAGGCTCCGGGTGCTCCAGGAGTTCGGTGCTCGAATCCCGACATGGCATTGAAGAGATGTGTCGAGTGGCGAGCCCCTGCATCAAGAGCTCGAATGGTCTGTTCGTATGTTGCCGCCGTATGCCCAATGCATGCCAGTATACCAAGCCGGACAAGCGTTGCCAGGAAACATTCTTCCTCATCTTCTTCTGGTGCATAATCAACGATGTGCAACCAGCCTCGCCCTAGTGCCACTAGTTCCTCTATCTCAGTAGGATCAGGTCGGCGGATTCCATGCTCATATTGTGCGCCCTTCTTGGCCCGGGAAATAAATGGGCCTTCCAAGCGCAGTCCAAGAATCTCTGCAGATGCAGGATGGACCTGATGCTCTGCCGCACTCACCACGCGCTGTACTTGCTCTGCCATCTCAGGCCGACCGAGTGTAGCAATGGTGGGAAAGAACGAGGTTACCCCGGTTCGAGGAAGTTCACGAGCCATAGCCTCCACGTCCTCTTTCGAGCCTGTGGTCACGTCATACCCAGAAAAACCATGCGTGTGGAGATCAATGTAGCCAGGAGCCAGGCACAAGGACCCAAGATCAGTAACGGTTACCGCTTTTCCCGGCATGTCCTTGGCGACGCGATGCTTGACCGAGACAGCATCTATTTCCCGCCAGATGTCGCGAATTGTTGTACCTTCAAGCACAACAGCGAGTGGCCCCACTATCTCTTCAGGTGCGTATAGCTTTTCTGCGAGCAGTATCTGTACTTGTGGTGGTTGAGCTGCTATGTCTTGTCTCTCATCACTCATCGTTCAATGCCTCGCTTCGATTCGTGTTTCCTCTAAAGCTTGTTGTGCCTTTGTTTGCATCTCAGTAAGCGTCATGGTGGAGAGGATACGTTTGACTGTAGGCACGCGTATAGGAGCGACAGAGAGTTCGCGAACTCCTAGTCCCACAAGTAGTGGGATCGCATCCACATCACCTGCGAGTTGTCCACACACAGCGACTGGCACACCTGCTCGACATATTTGAGCGATGAGACGCAGAGTTGCCGTTCCTAACGGCTTTGCCCGTTCCCTTACATGTGCATTTGTGCGATCAACAGCATAAGTGTACTGAACTAGATCATTCGTGCCAATCGAGGCGAAATCGATCTGCCCCCGAAACAGGTCGAGTGTCACTGCCGCAGCAGGAGTTTCGACCATGATTCCCAATTGAACGCGGTGAGTCTGCCTCCCCTCGCGCTCTAGTTCTGCCAGTGCTCGGTCGATCAGCGCGCGCGCTTCCTTCACCTCTTGCGGTATAGTCACCATGGGCAACATAATACGCAGATCATAGGTAGCGGCGACGCGCAGGATGGCGCGTATCTGGGGGAGAAAAACTTGTTCTGGCCGGTCGAGGGCCAAGCGAATTCCACGCCAACCCAGAAAAGGATTCGCTTCCGTCGGTATATCCAGCCCTGGAACAGGTTTGTCCCCTCCGATATCAAAGGTACGCATGATGAGCGGTCGTTGTAGAACAGAGGCTACTTCAGCGTAGATTGCATGCTGCGCCTCTTCTGAGGGAAGGCCCTGCACCGCGATCAATTCCGTGCGGAACAGGCCAACACCCTCGGCTCCCATCTCGATGGCTTTGTGTGCCTCGGCCAGCGATCCGATGTTGGCAAATACTTCAACCCTGACCCCGTCAGCAGTCCTGCCGAGACGGTCTCGATAGACCTCCAAATCCCGTTTGTCGCGCTGGGCTATCGCCAAGCGCGTCTTTGCCTCTGTGCGTCTCGCCTTGTCGGGAGCGATAGTGACTATCCCGCGGTCTCCATCGACGATGAGTATGGTACCCTCCTCGATCTGGGCAAGTGCATCGGCCACACCGAGCACAGCGGGAATGCCGAGACCCTGAGCTACAATAGCAAGGTGACTAGTCGCTGATCCCGTCTCTACAACGACGGCCTGTAGGAATACTGGGTCCAGCCCAACCATCTCGGCGGGGGCGAGGTCGTGTGCAATAAGAATTGCAGCTCGGTCAAGATGTATACCGAGTGATACTCCCTGCAGCTCCGCTACGATGCGGCACCCTGCTTCATGTACATCCGCCGCACGAGCCGCGAGGTACGAGTTGGGAAGGGCCATGAGTTGTTCTGCGTAGTGGTCCGCAGTACGGATGACGGCGGCTTCGGCAGTGAAGCCTGCGATAATCTGAGCCTCGACCCCTTGTTTTAGCTCAGGGTCCTCCATCATCTCTCGCTGCGCGTCTAGAATGTCAGCAGTCGGGCCGCTTGCAGTGCCCAGCACTGTTTCCAGATGGGTGATGGCCTGTACAATTGCCCGTTCAAGCCGCGCCGTCTCCACTTGCACATTCGTTGTCCACTGCGCTGTAAGGTCAATCGGCTCAGCAGGACGGATCATAGAGGCAGAACCGATTGCCAAGCCAGGCGCGGCTGGTATTCCGTGCAGAATCTTCATTCTTGATCTCCTTCAAGAAGCGAGGTGAGTTTGTCGAGAGCACTCTGAGCATCGTCACCTTCGACGTTGAGAATAACTTGGTCGCCGTGCTCAGCACCAAGTGTGAGGATGGAGAGGATAGATTTTCCGTTGGCCGTTTTCTCGTTTGTAGAGAGCGTTACCTTGCTCTTAAATCCTTTCGCGCTCTGTACAAAGAGGGCTGCTGGACGGGCATGCAAACCTGACTTGCTCCCAACTTTAGTTGTGCGTTCCATTGCATATGCTCCTTAAGGTATATCGGCTCTTATCTGATAATGGCGGTCTTAACTTGCCCGTTCGCATATGGCGACGAACTAGTTCGTCGCCATATGCGAACGGGCAAGTTACACTTCCAGAATAAAGAGAATATCGCGTCCGGCTTGCACCTTACCAGTAGCACGGTAGAGAATAGTCCCGTCGCCTACGGAAATGACAGGGCTCATCATCACCTTCCCTCTGCGCTCGATCTCTGCACGATCAAAGCGGACGATTGGCGTTCCAATTTGGACCATCTGCCCCTCAGTGGCAAGACGCTCAAAGCCCTCACCTTTTAGCTCGATAGTATCAAGCCCAAGATGCACAATCAACTCCGCACCGCCAGCGACAGCAATGCCAAAGGCGTGTCCACCTGGAAACAATTTGACCAGTTGGCCGGTTACAGGAGCCACAGCAACACTTCCTGATGGGTCGATAGCAACCCCATCACCAGCCATTTTCTGTGCGAACACCTCATCAGGAACCTTTTCCAGTTCGATAACCATACCGTCAAGAGGGGCAAAAACCTGTAGTGGTGTCATTATCGCTCTCCTTTTTCACTCTTACTCTTACTCGCTCGCCTCGTCAGTGTCGCCATTTTTCATGAGGGTATTTATACGGCTGGCAATACGATCAGATTGTGTTCCCATGACGACTTGAGCAATCTTTCCTCGCTTAATGATGCCTGCGGCGCCCAGGCTCTTGAGTTGGGCATCGTCAATCTGATCTGCGTCATTGACGAAGAGTCGCAGCCGTGTGATACAACCCTCTATGCTCTGTACATTCGACGTGCCACCAAGAGCGGCAAGTACGTGTCTGGCGAGAACGTCATCACGGTCTTCCTTCACTGGCGCGGCAGTTTCTACAGAAGTCGTTTTCTTCACAGATGACTTTGACGGTTTCGGTCCACGCTGGCTTTCAGGCAAAATCCAATCTGCACTCAAACCAGTTGAAGATTCACCACGACCCGGAGTCGCCAGGTTGAAGCGGGTGATGAAGAAGCTGAAGAGAAAGTAGTAGAGGACAGCGTAGACAAGCCCAACCACAATGATCAAGAAGGGATTGGTTGTATTTGATTTACTGTAGTTGAGCACGTAGTCGATAAGCCCTGCTGAGAAGCCAAACCCAATCTTGATATTGAGGAGATAACAGACCGCCAGTGAGGTTCCCGTCAGGATAGCGTGAACGACAAAGAGAACAGGAGCGACGAAGAGAAAGGCGAACTCGATAGGCTCGGTGACCCCAGTTAGAAAGGAAGCAAATGCTGCTGAGAGCAGGATACCTGCTGCTACTTTGGGGAAGCGCGCATGGCGGATCATGGCGAAGCAGGCCGCAGGCAATCCGAACATCATCATGGGGAAGAAGCCTGCCATATAGTGCCCAGCCGTGGGATCACCTGCGAAATAGCGGGTCAGATCTCCATGTACGACCCCATGTACTCCTTTGTAGGTGCCGAGTTGGAACCAGATGTAGGTGTTAAGCACATGATGCAAGCCGAGTGGGATCAGCAGGCGGTTTAAGAGTCCGTAAATGCCTGCTCCCAGGGGGCCAAGATACACAATTCCCGTACCCAGTGCGTTGATCACACCCTGGACTGGCGGCCAGATCAAACCAAAAACAGCTCCGAGAATAAGGGTGGCGAGAGCAGTAACGATGGTAACGAAGCGTTTTCCGCCAAAGAAGCCGAGGTAGTCTGGAAGACGAATGTCATGGAAGCGTCGGTAAAGTTCCGCTGCGACCAGCCCGACAATGATTCCCGAGAGCACCCCCATAGAGATAGTGGGATCAGGCTGCCCTGCTACCTGCGGGATGATCGTGTTGAAGACGGCAGTAAATACAAGAAATCCGACAAGGCCAGCAAGTCCGGCTGCCCCCTCTCCACCAGCAAGACCAATAGCAATACCAACAGCAAAAATCATTGGTAGATTGGAGAAGATGGCATTTCCTGCAGCAGCGACCCAAGGAATGTTGAGCAGGTCCGGCTGCCCTAGTCGCAAGAGCAGTGCCGCAGCGGGTAGCACGGCAATTGGAAGCATAAGTGAACGACCGACGCTCTGCAGCCCAGCGAGTGCACGATCACCCCCACTGGGAACAGTTGGTGTAGAAACAGTGGCACGGGACGATGTGTTAACAGAACTCATCGCGAATTCTCCTCTCTATTAGAAAGAAAGCAGGACAGATGGAGTACCCATCTAAGTATCCAAGTATCATTTGTTGACCTCAGATTCCTATCACAATAGGTCGCTCGAGATAAGGTCATCACACTACAGGATCCACGGTAGCAAAAATACACGTACTTGATGAGATATCATCTTTCACGTTTCCCCTGGAAAAGCCGATTCCAATCCAGTATTTATGAGGTGGCACGACCATGTGCCATTGGGAAAGAGAGGTCTCAACAGCTTGACTATCTGACGGTCAATGTCTAGTGACGATAGAGACCGTTCAACTCATATATAAGGAGTAGTTCTGACTGAAAGAAAGTCATCTCAGAGATGCCAACCTTTCCAATATCATGAAGAAATGCAGTGAGATGAAGCAAGTGAGCTTCCTTCTCAGAGTTGAGCGTCGTCAAGCAGATCAATACTCCTCCTTCCTATCACACGGAGTTTTTTGCTGAGAGGCCAGCGTGTTTCTCAGAATTTTGTGCTCTTCTGATAATCGTACTAGCAGAGCGTGAGAAAATGCGTGAGGCGGAGCGTGAGTTGTCTGCGTCAAGGAGATTTGCTCGAAGACCCATACATATCATCCGTGAGAGAAGTTCCTTTGTTGGAAGAGCGCACGGAATGCTTCCAAGTGGGTAGTGCGGTGCCAGAGTGGGCATCAGCACGTAATCATGCGCGCTCTATGACACAGGAATGCGGCTGTTAGAGGTGCGCCTTGGGGATGTAGATTGCGACTAGGAACAGGTCGGTACAACACTCGATTACTTTTGAGTCGCAACGGTTGATCACAGGTGGAGTGAGCCACTAACAACAGGAATTGAGCACTTCTATACCATCGGTCGGCAGTCATGATCGCTCGCTTTTCTGCAATGGGGGTTGCCTTTTTGGGCTAGATTAGTCTAAAGCCCTATGACTTTGCGAGTCAGAGAAGATGATGAAAATGAGGTACACTAGCAGCAAGAGGAACGTGGCAAGGCCGGATATGATGATGATATCGCGAGTTCGAGTCTAAAGCTGGCCTAAGTGCGATCAGAGAGATAATTGTCGCTATGTTCTGCGAGGAGCTAAGCACGCGTAGGAAACTTGTGTTTGTTTCCGCACCTCACATTATTTAAGAAACTTTCCTCAGCTTTGAAATTGGTATTTTGCAGCAGAGTCTTTCTCCTTGGTTTTCATCGCATTTTCGAGGGAATCCGCTGCTGCACTGTAAAGTGAATGCATGCTATATTGCAAATATGTACAGAAAACCCTTGCTGCTGTAATTTGTGACTTTGCAGTGCAGCAAGGGTCATTGGTATTTTGCAGCAACCAAAAAACTACCTGCGTTTATAGATTGAGATACACAGATAATTGAAGTACAGCGTTTTAGGCTCCAAAACCTTCTTTTAGGAAAGGATACCCTATTAACTTTACCGTCGAAGTGATGAGAGGAAATAAGTTAGTGGGTATTTACTTTTATTCATAAAAAATGGATACCATACACGTCTATAGGAAAATTGAATATTTCGAGAGGCTCTGGCACATGCAGCTGCCTCTATTGAGGTTAATCCAACCAAGCCGAGGATTAGCTTGCCTCGACTCAGGCAAACTGCTGATTCTGATCCTTTGGGGCGAGGAGCAATTGCTTCACAGGAGGATAAGCATTTATGTTTCACGGTGGCTCTTTCATTGTATTTCCTAGCATTGCAGAAGACGCGACCTTTATCTTACGCCATCTCGCTGATGCACTACTTCTATCCTCTGACCCTTTCCCCGATAAGCACTTCTTAAGCAAAGCACATACGCTCCTCACGGTAGTGCTTGCGTTGAGCGATGAACTGGCTCACCGTGCTGGACTAAGGTGGGGAGAAGAGCCTCGCTCTCAACAGACCGATGGAGGTATCCTTGTTCCTAGCTCACAGCACATCGTTCCGCTATAAGCAAGCCGTCTCTTTCGACCTCACAGAACTCGCCTCATTCTTGCAAGGTATAGTGTGTCACTCGATGCATTGGAACCATTAATAGTCCTCCAATGCAGCGTGCCCACATTTGAGTATCAAAATGATACAGGAACGCTCCTCGCTCATCCGCTCGTCAGATGCGGCGATCAACTAGTTGTTGCTATCCCTGGAACGTTGCTTACATCTGCCCGTCATAAATTGATACGTCTAGCGTAGGAGCACGGAGTTACGGATGAACTGGCAAATATGACCTCCGAGTATTAATGGATACTGGTGCTAAATAGCCAATCGTCCCTCCAGCGTTTGGCTATTTAGCACCAGTATCCATTAATACTCAAGGGCCTACTACTCGAACCCTAAGACTTGGCATAAAAGAGAGTGTATGTAAAACGAATGGATGAAGAACCGTTGGTGGGATACGCTCTACTCGATCACGAATGGCAAGCGAGAAGGTGATTTACACGGCACTACGTCTATCATAGAACTGTCGAGCAGCTATGACATCCTCAATATGATTTTCGGACCATGTGATAATTGCAGTAATGGATTCACACAGTGTCTGTCCAAGAGGTGTTAAGGCATACTCGACACGCGGCGGCACTTGTGCATACACTCTGCGCTGGACCAATCCGTCTCGTTCCAAATTACGCAACGTCTGGGTGAGCATTTTTTGCGAAATTCCTCCAATACGCCTGTGAAGTTCTGTGAAGCGCAATGTCTGATGAGCAAGTAATCCGACAATGAGCGTAGACCATTTATCGGCAATGACATCAAGGACTTGTCGGGTTGAACAGTTCGCATCATAGACATTTGGAGCAAGAAGTGCCATTCGATCACCCTCTCTTACTTTAAGGTAAGTATACCACTTTTCAGTGCCTTCTTGCAAAAAGAAAGCTTCTCTCTTATAGTAACTTTTGAGAATTGTCTTGTCAATTCTCTCTTGATACTCAAGAAGCAAGAAGAGCTTTTTTATAAAGGAAGGAACTTTTCATGTATGCCATTACCGGAGCCAACGGTCAGCTTGGTCGCCTCGTACTTCAGCACCTACTTGCTCAGGTGCCAGCTACCCAAATTATTGCTACCACCCGTGCTCCACAGCAGCTTGCCGATATCGAAGCTCAAGGCGTCATCGTTCGTAAGGCTGACTTCTCTCAGCCAGAAACTCTCCCTGAAGCGTTTGCGGGCGCGACACGTCTCCTCCTTATTAGTACAGACGTGGTTGGTCAACGTGTCGAGGGGCATGAAGCGGCAATAGCAGGAGCTGTTGCCGCAGGAGTGACCCATATTGTCTATACGTCAGCTCCACATGCTGATACACGTGCGCATCATCCTATTCTCATCGAGCATGGACATACTGAGGCTGCTCTCGCGGCTTCTGGAATAGCATGGACAGCGTTACGCAACTGCTTGTACGCTGAGGTGCTCAAGAACCTCGTGAGCCTTCTGCTCGTCAACGACCAACTGCTTATTCCAACGGGCAACAGCAAACAGAGTTGGATTGTGCGTGAGGATTGTGCGCGTGCGGCTGCTGGTGCTTTACTTGGGAAGCTTCCCGTTTCTGGACCAGTTGATACGACGGGACCAGAGGCACTCAGCTTCGCTGAAGTGGCGCGACGCCTCTCCAGTATTGCCGGTCATTCTATAACAGCACATGTGTTGCCAGACGATGAAATCATTGCGCAGGTCACGGCGAAAGGTGTTTCTCATGCAGAGGCGAGTTTCATGGTACGTCTTGCCAATTGGATCGCTCATGAGGCGTCAATACTCCCCACGTCTACTGTCGAGCAGGCAAGTGGAGTTAAACCCTCTCGTGTTGATGTCGTTCTACGCACGTTGATCGCCTCCTAAACCGAGTGAGTACAGTGCTCACAGAGTGTGATTTGCGATTGCTCCTGTCCTCGTTGGACAGGAGCAATCGCAAATCACCAGGGTTTCTCAAAAGTCTTGGGAGGGATGAAAAATAGGAGCGAGCGATTGGACACGCTGACGTGCAGACGACTTGCGCGATGCCCTGCATCGGCCGTAGAAACAGATGCCGTGTGCCAACCCCTACACGACTTTTGAGAAGCCTTACTACACACGTTTATGTGATTGTCAAAAAAGCTATGCTTTCAGCATAGCTTTTTTCTTTACATTCTTGCTTTTAGTATCTATGCTTGAACAAGTGGGACACTCGAGCAATTGGCCTATCAGTGTCTTCCTGACGGAAAAGTATGAGGTACCATAGAAATAAGGTTAAGACAATCCCAAAATCCTTTATTGAATTTCAAATCTGCATCTTTCCTCTCGGAAGAGAGTTAGTTGGAAGAAGATATGCTACTCTGTGCTCACCTCCTTTTGAGAAACTGGCGAGGATTTGAGAGTCGTCAACTGGCTTCTAAGCCATGTTCTTGTGAAGCTGATACACAGTTCTATGGTACTTCGTACTTTTCCGTTATTCTCACATCGGTAGGTCAACCGATGGTACGTCTACCATGGACTGACAGCGGATTAAAACCAAACGAGGAGGTCATGATGAGAGTTGTTTTCGTGCATGGGGCATGCGTCAAGAATGGATCTTGGTGGTGGCACCGAACCGCTGAGTTGCTGGCCGAGCGAGGCGTCGCAAGCGAGGCACCTGCCCTCCCCAGCTGCGGTGAGATGGGTGAGTCGACCGACGCAGGAGGACCTGGGCTCGCCGACGATGTCGCCACCGTCCGGCAGGTCTTGACCGCGAGCGACGAGCCGACCGTCGTGGTTGCGCATAGCTACGGCGGGATCGTCACTGCCGAGGCAGCGGCGGGCGTCGGCTCCGTGCGCCATCTGTTGCTCGTGTCCAGCTATCTGCCCGAGGTCGGGCAAAGCCTGTCCTCGTTCGGTGGTGAGGAGCCAGCCCCGTTTCTCGACATCGATCCCGCGAGCGGGACTTTCACCGTTCGACTGGAGGCCTTGGCCGAGACGTTCCTACAGGACTGCGATCAGGAGATCCAGCGAGCGGCCATGGACAAGACGGCTCGGCAGAGCTTAGCAGTCCTCGAGCAGCCGGTGCAGTCAGCGGCTTGGCAGCATATCACCTCGACGTACCTCGTGTGTGCCAAAGACCAGGGAACCCCCGCTGACCGACAACGCACGTTCGCTGCTCGAGCGGGCAACGTCGTAGAACTTGACGCTGGCCACCACCCGTTCCTCTCTCAGCCCGCTGCCGTACGCGACCTGGTCCTTGGGCTGTGACGTCGACCACCGACGTGCAGGCAGACCACCGAGAACTCCTCCTCCAGGCGTACGCGGCTTCCAACAGCTAAGACGTCGAGACCCTGCTGACACCGGTCAGCGACGACGTCAACTGGCCCGACAACGAGGGCAGGCTGCATGGCAAAGCGGAGGTGTGCAGCTATTAGACCCGAGCAGTGGACTTGCATGCACACGCACAACGAGCTGGTGAGCTTCGACCAGCAGACCGACGGTCGGACCGCTGTCCACACCAGCCAGGTTGTGCGCTCACTTGACGGCTCGATCGTCTCACAGGGCGACGTCCTGCACATTCACTGCATCGAGTGCATTCGTATCTCGCGCATGGACATCGAGGCTCACCTCGAGCAGTGAGCTGCACTCAGGTGCTCAAGTCGAAGTGCTTGCCGTTTGTAACCGAGGGCTGCCCGTTGGATGCGGCGAGCACCATCAGTACGAGTGTCGACCACCTCTCCGTCGGCGACGCCATCATAGCCGTTGTCACCGCTCGCCGCTTCGGTCGTCGCGATCCCCAACAGGGGTCCCAAGAGGTCTTGGGTCTTGGTGGCAAACTGTCGCTGCTCTTTGTGTCGCTGCCCTCTCGCGTCAAGCGTGATGCAACACACCTGTACCATCTTCTTGTGAATATCTCTGCCTGCACACCGTTCATACATCACTTCCATTGCGATCTCCTCCTGTTTGAGCCTGTCCAATGAGTTGGCAGACATCTCAACGGAGGGGAGGAGGCACAAAGCTTCTCCTCTGCGTGCTTCTTGGCAGACCAGACGCCTCTCAAGAGCGACAATTGGTGGTTCCTCACTTCCCCTGGGACTAGTCTCCTTCGCTGGCTCACCGCACAAAGAAAAAATCGGTCTCGCTGTCGAAATGTCCTCCTCGTATTGTACCCTTTTTCATGCTTGGTGGTGGACACCCATCCATGAAGGTCTCCTTCGAGACAGCTTGGCGAACATTACAAGGATTTGAGATCATGAACATGATACGAAAGGGACAAGTTCAAGGTGTAGACAAAGGAGAGGTCAGAGGTCAGATCGCATTGGTCGCCGAGCTGTTTGGAGTAGCGGCATAGACTGAGCAGAGAGTCCCTCTCCCTGCTCAGTTTGTCTTCTTCTTCTTTCTTGCAACACAACCACAAATCCTACTTTGTCGTCTTCAATTCCTTCACTACTTCTGGAATGCCCTCTTTGAATGAGCTATAGCGTGGTTGCCATGCCAATGCTTGTTTTGCCTTCTCATTTTTTATCCGAAACGAGATAGCCAGCGAATCGACAAGTGGGCCTCCAAGTATAAGCTTGAGAATCCAGAGCGGCATCGAACCAACACGCTTCACTCCTAGAGCGTCAGTAAAAAGATTGACTATTTCCTTGTGGGGGAGTGGTGAATCGTCGGTGACGTTATAGACCTCTCCGTATGCTTCGCTTTCAACGGCAAGCGCATAGCCCATTGCGAGATCGTCTACATGAACAGGACTCCAGTATTGTTTTCCGGCCCCAAAGATGCTCAACTGTCCTTTCTTTTGTGTGTCATAAAAAGATTGTTTGAACAGACCCCCTGGTCCGTAGACCCAACCGGGCGCAATGATGATGGCATGCAGGTTTTGCTCACGATGCAACGAGAGGAGTTCTTTTACGAGTTGTTCATGTGCCTCAGCTATCGGGGGAGCATGGAGCGTATCTTGCTCAGTAATCCACTTATCGCCATGATCGCCATAGGTGAGGGTGCTACTTGTGTAGACGAATTTCTTGCCATGTTGCAGACATGCCTGTGAGAGCGTATGAGTCATGAGAACATCTGCCTGCTCCATCTGCTGAATCTTCTGCTTTGTGAAGCGACCCTCTATGGGATATTGGGCGGCGTGAATCACGCCATCAACCGTCGGGACCTCCTTTTCATAGGAAGCAGGCTCCAGCATGTCGCCAACAACAAGCGTAACTCCCATCTGCTCAAGGGCTTTCGCTTTCTGCGCGTCTCGCACTAACCCTAGCACCTCGTGTTTTCTCTTCAGCAGTGCTTTCACAATGGCCTTGCCAACAAAGCCGGTTGCTCCTGTTACAAATACTCGCATTGCTTCTTACTCTCCTTGTATTTCATGAGACCATGATTGATTATTTTGTGATATCTCTATCAGATGCCCATTGGGGTCGCGGAAGAAGGCGCGAACTTCGTAGCCCGAATCGACGGGTGGAGTGAGAAATTCGGCTCCGCGCGAACGTAGCACCTCATAGGCGTGAGCGCAATTGGGAACGCGGATGATCAGTTCGCCGGTTACACGGTCTGGATCAGTTGGGAATGTAAAGGTCACGGTTGGCTTGTCCTGCGTGGGACCACCTGGAACCGAGAGAATAATCTGGCTACCTGCGAAATGCAAGAAGCACAACGTGCCTGGCATTTCATGAATAATGGTTGCGCCCAGTACATTCTGATAAAATGCCAACGAGCGTTGGTAGTCGCTTATCACAAGGAGATGCATGAGTTTCACACCATCTGTAGGAAAGTCCTGTGATGAAGATGTTTCTTTTTCCATGAAAGGTATCTTTTCTTTCTCGTTTTGAACTATGAAAAGGGGGAACAGGGAGACCGCAAGGGTCTTCCCTACATGTAGGGGTCCATGAAAATGTAGGGGAGACCCTTGCGGTCTCCTGCATTTTCATCGGTTTCCCCCAAAGAACATAGATCTGACCTTAATTCGATGTTGCTCTCCAAGCAAGGACTGCGTTCACGATAGCGTTTGGCGCGTCTTCAGCGAGGTAGTGGTAGCCAGCACCAACCGAGGCATACTGCGTGTTCGGCATACCGAGGCCAATAGCAGTAGCGCCGGGTAAAATACTGCCCGGTTTTGCATAAAGGACTAGCTTTGGAATAGTGCTTGTGCGTAGGAAGCGTGCAAAGTCTGTTGCGGTGCGAGCATTATTTGCCGGATCACCTGCAATCGGCATTTGTGCCCCAATTTCGGCAACAACGCGGCGTTCCGACGGCGTTGACAGGAAATACGAGTAACCAGCAAGCTCGGATGGAGATAATGGGTGCAAAACTCCATTGCCGCTATAGATTTGAGCCGCGAATTGGGGGTTGTCGATGATATACTTTTTCGCTAATGCAGGGTCCTTCGGTACCTGGAAGAACTGGACACAGGCTGGGCAGTAACTTCCCAGGACATCATAGCTTGGGATGGGTGCAGTCACTGTTTCCCAGAGGGCGATACCTTCGATATTATCAGGGTGATTCTTGGCATATGTGAAGCCGAACAGACCACCTATATCAGTAACCACGAGGGTAAGGTGTCGCAGATGTTTTGCAGCGATAAAATCTGTAAGATAGTCTGTCTCCGCAGACCATGTGTAGTGAATATCTGGATGGTCAGATAAACCAAAACCGATGAAGTCCGGTGCGATAACGTGGTAACGATGTGCTAGCAAAGGCATAATGGCACGCCACGTAAAAATGTTATCGGGAGAACCATGTAGCAGCAAAAGCGTGGGTTGGTTCCTCGATCCAGCCTCGACGTAGTGCATCTTTACATCATCGACGGTGATGAAGTGACTTCCGCCAACACTGGCGAGAAACTGTTGGTAGGCAGGTGGCAGACCTGTGTTGCTTTCTTGAGGTCCATTGCTGCTTGCATGAGAGGCCATAGGTGTACCTGTCAAGGCAATAATGGTCATGATGATGCTTACTAGCGTCATAAGAATGCGACATCGCATAGTGTATGCTCCTGGGTGTTAAACGTAACTTCTCTATCCTTTTATGTGAAATTTCAAATAAAGCTTCCAAACGTAGTGTACCAGAAGGTATTTGAAATTTCAAGCATGTGACTGGCGAAGTATAGCAATAGTTTCTGGATAGTGCCTTTATGTAACGCTCTTGTTCATTCCTATTGCACAGGGGCAAGACTGCTTGCTCTTGCACGACGCTGAAGCAACATTACTGCAAGTGACAGGAGCCAAATGCTCCAAAGAACACGACTCAGGACTACGACAATCAGAAGAGCTGAGCCTATGACAGACCAATCAAACTGTTCAATACTACTAATGAGCAAGCCACATCCAGCGATGATGCCGAGCCATGCTAGCCAACGTGTGGAGCGCAAGGAGCGTAGAAGGTACAAGCCTACGAGCAAACTCCAAACACCAATAAACAGATAGTAGAGATGCTCACTTAGTTCGACCCCGGCGAATTGGTCTACTGTTTGGAAGATGGCTGCAATGGTTGAACGGCTTGCTTGATTGCCGTTTGGATCGAAGTAGAGTGTTGCGAGAGGGGAGAGCAGAAAGGGCCAACGCAGGTCGCCAATAGCTTGCATCAAGCCGCCAAGCACTCCACATACGGTGGCGATAGTCATGGCAAGCATCTCGCGTCTCACCAACACCCTATGAAGCGTCAAAACGGCAAAGATCAAGAGTAAGCCACTCAGAGCAATCACGTAGTAAGAGAGTAGGATTACTGTGCTCTGCTGACGAAAGAGAGAGAACGAGATGCTGGCGGGCTGATCTGTAAAGTGCAGGACCACTAACAGGATAGTAAATGGGATAAAGAAGCCGAGTACACTCAGGATTAAGAGAATGCTAGCAAGACGGTATGTCGTCTCGCCGAGAGGTTCGCTTTCCTCATCTATCCGAAGAGACGAAGATTGACCTGTAAATTGACGCATGATGTGTTCCTTTCCTGGCAAACTATTTCAGGCTCATTTAGATTGATCGCGTCTTTGCAAGCAATTGACCACTGGTGAGGACGCGATCAATCGGTCCCTACAAAAATACCTCTTCTCCTCATAGAGAGACATCATGTTGTACTGTTATTATGATGAAGTAGGTGCTTTTTGTTTAATGCCAACAGGGTGTAATAGAATTAGACCCCTACAATTCACATGGTATTATAAGTGTTGCTCCTCCTGAGCATTAATTGTGTCTGGCAAGGTACTTTCTCTATAGGCATTCTCCTGGGAGGGTATCTGGGTAGAACGCAGATTGCTGAAGATTACTTCGATAGCATGGAGTTGTACAGGTTCAAGATGATCGAGAAAATGACGCCTTGCACCCTCTACATGCACGAGTTGAGCTTTTCTGAGAAGCACAAGTCCTCCATTTGTGATGTGTACATCCACCACACGCCCATCAGACGAGCGTGTATTGCGTTCTACCAGTCCGCGTGACTCCATGCGTCTCACTCGATAGGTAATATTACTGGGATCGACGCCAAATGTTACTGCCAATACGCTCATTCTTTGAGAGTGTTCAGGCATCTGACTAAGCAGCATTAAGATACCGTAGTCAAGATGTGAGAGGTCAAAGGCTGCCTTCAATTCGGTGTCTAAGGTAGAAAGTAGATGCAGTACTCCAATCACAAATGGTGCCCAAGCGTGCATCTCATCCTCAGTGAATAATGGGCCTGGGTTCATAACACGTCCCTTTGTCCTTTCTCATGCCTTCGAGATGATGAACGTTTAATAAAAATACTTTGAATTTCAAATACCTGCTAATAGTATACATTTTACATCTCGCGGTAGTCAAGGGCCAGCAAACCAATGGGTGTGATTTATTTTTGCAGACCCTCTTCGCATGGTATGATACCGTCTCCGGTTAAAGAGTGCTCAAACTCATAGATGAGCTTCCCCTGGATCGAAGGCTCGAAAGAACTCCTTCTAGAAGAGCTGTTCATCCAGAGGGAAAACCATGCCGAAGTATGTTCACCTTGCTGCTCATCTCAGTTCTGATGAGCTGGAGCAGCAGTATCGCCAAACAAGTGATCATGTTGAACGCAGCCACGCTCAGAGCGTGTTTGGAAAATGACCATAGAGCTAGAACCAAGATCGGGAAGACAGCGATCATGAGCTCACTCACTCCTCCTGTCCCAACTATCACATAGGCTGAAGCACCACAGGAAGGTACTTCAGCCTATTTACCAAACACGCTCTCAGAGATCTCCGTTGAAGCTGAGCGCGTCTACACCGAACTCATCACGACCATTTCGCACCTGGGCGAAGAAGATTTGACAGCCCCAGGTCGCTTCCCTTCCCTTCCCTTTCCGGCGAAAGGCCGCTGTATACCGTCTTCCTGAGCCCTTGCTACGAGCACGAACAGGAGCATCTCGCGCAGTACTACTCCGACCGTCACAACCTCCCTCGGGCGACCCAAATCCGTGAGAAGTGCGTGAGCAGAATCATTGAGGCTGAGGTGCCAGCATGGGTAAAAGGAAGTTTCCTCTATCATCTGGCCTGCTTTTACGCGCAGCAAAATCAGCTGGAGCAAGCTGCCGCTCACTTGCAGGAAGCAGTGACGCTCAATCCTGGTCTCAAAGAGCACTCACAGAGCGATCCTGAGTTCATGGCGCTTCGCAATCAAGAGGAACACTTGGACCCTTTGTGGAAGACCGCTCTCTGGCAACAGTTCGGCGCCGCCATCGATATGCTTGAAAACGCCCTGGTGGCCTGCCCCACCACGCTGTGGAGAGAACGCCTTTGGAACACCCCATCGGCCACCTACTTGCCACCAGAGTTCTCGGAGTTCTGGTATCTCGCGTACCATACGCTCTTCTGGCTCGACTTGTATCTTTCTGGCACTCGGAAGGAGGAGGAATTCGCTCCTCCTGCGCCCTTTATCTGGACTGAAATAGACGATGCTCCCGTGTCACCCGAACAGCCCTATACGAAGGAGGAACTGCACTCCTACCTTGTGGCTATGCGCCAGAAGTGCCACACCATGCTTTCCGCTCTCACGGACGAGTTGGCCCGCCAACCCTTCTCCTACCCCTGGACACATGGGCAGGCCGTCAGCTTCCTGGAGGTACAGATCTACATTCTGCGCCACTTGCAGGAACATGCGGCCCAGTTGAACATGTTTCTCGGACAGCACGGGATCGAAGGAGTCCCCGATTGGGTCAGCCGGGTATCAGCTGATACAGGCGGTCAAGTGTAGGAAAAAGAGCCTGCCAATTCGGTTGTGTTGCAAAAAATCTCGGGAAACACGATGGACGTGTTGCTCCTTTTGTTGTTGGGCTTAAACCGCCACTCCAAACAGGCTGGCGATGAAGGCGATTTGCCCGGTGATGTCTCCTTTGCCTACACCTCTCAGCTGTCCCTTGCGAAGCATGTTCATCACCCCATACCCTTGTACTGTCCTCCCTGCAGTTTCAACAGAAAAGAAGCCCATCCCAGGCTTGACCAGTCGCTTGATGAAGCGGTGATCTTGCTCTACCAAATTATGAAGGTATTTGACCTGTCTGAGTTCAACCTGCTCGGGAAGCATCCCGGCAGCTTTGAGGGCAGCAATCGCTTTGGGATAGGCGGCATTCTTCTCGACATTGATCACGCAAGGAGTTGACATGATGGTGTCGGGATCAGCCGCAGTAGTGGATTGGGCCACCTGCTCCTCGCTCAGATGCGCTTGAGGAACTGAACAAGCTGTCGAGTGCAGCGCTTTGACGAAGAAGCGTTTGGCCGCCTCAGCATCACGGGTGGCACTGAGGAGAAATTCTAGTGTATTGCCTTCCGAGTCGACGGCCCGGTAGAGGTACATCCAGGTTTTTCTGATTTTGACGTACGTCTCGTCGACTTTCCACGAGTCGTTGCACACTTTCAAATGAGGCCGAGAGCGTTTGTCGAGTTCCGGGGCATAGTGCTGGACGAGAGCGAGAGATGGTCGTGTGATCGACAGGCAATCCCAGTTCCTGCATCATCTCTTCTAGGTCGCGATAGCTGAGCGAATACCTCAGCTACCAGTGCATGCAAAGCACAATGATGTCGGCTTCGTAATGACGCCATGTGAACGATTGCTGCTCTGCCATGGAGGAATCCTCTTTGTTCTTCTTTTTCACCCACTGTACCAGATCAGCTTCCTTCTTGCAACACAACATCTAATTTTATTACACCCTCGTGGCAATATACAATGTTCGAGGCTATTGAAACGTTCGGTCATGTCCTGCAAACGTTTGTATACCGCTAACAGGGTGTAATAGAATTAGACCCCTACAATTTGTTCAACCTCAAACTGCATCTTCAGCCTTTATAGACTCCTCTCGCGGTTTCCTGGCTTTGCTTAACTGTGGAGAGCGACCCGCGAGAGCAAAGAATAATGCGAGGAGCAAGTTGAGCAGGATGCTTATGGGTACACTGATCCATGCCAGAATGAAGATCAGAATGTTCACAACTGGGCCAAAGATATATTGTCGGCTGATGGCCCTTGTATCCTCTGGGTCCGCATCCTCTCGTAAGAGCCGACGGTGATGCGCGGCATAAAACCAGAGTAAATTAAAACAGATTGACAGCACTACGTTTGTACCTGTGTAAAGAATTGCCGCGTCGTGTCCTTGAGGATAATTTTTGTATTGCTCTGCCAATAATGCCGTGGGATAGGGAATAAAGACGATGACAAGTAAGAGCAACAAGTTAATCAAGAGCAGGTTATTGTCTACGTATTTGACACGGCTAAACACCTTATGATGGTTTGTCCACATGATGCCTATCGTGGCAAAGCTGGTGACAAAAGCCAGCAGCACAGGCCATTGTGCTAAAACGTAATCATGAAGTTTACCATCTACAAAAGCATCAGTATTCGTAAAAGGTGGTGGTTGAATATTCAAAACAAGTAGCGTAATAGCGACGGCAAAGACGCCATCACTAAATGCTTCCACCTGTCCAGTTTCTTTCTCATCCATATGGATATAACTCCTATGCTTTCTCTGATGTGGCAGGACTTGGGAAACGCACAGCGAGATGCTTGTCCGCGTGTTGCCATTGGATAAGTTGGTATCTTTGATGTAATACAGCACTAATCAGAAAGCCAGCAATCCCACCTAATGCACATAGTAGCAGTGCCAACGATGTTTGTGCGAATGTGGCGGATGCACCAAGAAAGATGGCGTATAGCAACAAGCCCACAAAGGCACCTGTGAGGGTTGTGTTGCAAAAAGAAAGCTGATCTGTTAGAATCAGGAGAAACGAGCAAAAGAGGATCCAACATGACAGAGCTGCATCCATTCAAATGGCGTCATTTTCAATCGGACATCATTCTCCTGTGCGTGAGGTGGTACCTCCGCTATTCGCTGAGCTATCGGGATATCAAAGAGATGATGCGGGAGCGCGGGCTGCAAGTGGATCATACCACGGTCTACCGCTGGGTCCAGTGCTATGCCCCAGAACTGGACAAACGATGTCGGCCGCATCTGAACGCTTTCAATTATTTCTGGAAAGTCGACGAGAAGTACATCAACGTCAAAAAGCGATGGGTGTATCTCTATCGAGCCGTTGATTCGCAAGGAAACACGTTCGATTTCTTTTTCAGCGCAACCAGAGACTCTGAAGCAGCCAAGCACTTCTTTTTCAAAACGCTTGTGGCCTGTCATACCGGCGAACCACGAGTCATCAACGTGGATAAAAATGCCGCCTACCCCAAAGCGTTCAACGAACTCAAAGAAGCAGGAAGCATTCCCAAAAGCTGTGAACTCCGACAAGTGAAATACCTTCATAATTTGGTGGAGCAAGACCACCGCTTTCTCAAACGGTTGACGAAGCCGGGGATGGGTTTCTTCTCATTTGAGACGGCGTGGCGAACGTTGCAAGGCTACGAGATCATGAATGCGATGCGAAAAGGACAAATGCAAGGGGTGGAAAGAGGAGATGTGAAAGGCCAAGTTGCATTGATTGTCCAGCTGTTTAGAGAGGTCGCTTAAGAAAGATTGAGAGCACCACTCATGCTCAAAATGTTTCCTTCATAGTTTTTGCAACACAACCGGATTTCTCCTGCTTGTGTCGTGACCATGAAGATACGTCCCAAGCTGATCGTAATCGTGGGGGGACCTACTTTTATCTCGATTGGCATCCTGCTTTCCTTTCAATTCAAGAGGAAACGTCTCTCTACCATCTCAGAGCGAGAGAATTATCTCCTTACTCGTGCTAGTTCATGTTCGTGCATTTTCTGTATACCTACTAAGGTGTGCTCATAGTATCTTCAGGCAAGATGATTCGTGAGTCTCGTTGGAAGGTGAGATACGTCCAGGCGTACTGAAGAAATACAAAGACGCGATTGCGAAAACCGATAAGGAACAGGATATGGACGAATAGCCACGTCAACCAGGCGAAAAGACCGGTAAAACGAATGGGGCCGATATCGACAATGCCAAAGCCGCGTCCTACGGTTGCGAGTGTTCCCTTGTCAACGTAATGAAACATTTGTGGGTGTGCTTTCCCTGCAATTCGGTCGGTGATAACCGAAGCGATATATTCTGCTTCTTGCATTGCTACGGGAGCAAGGCCCGGAAGGTGCTTTCCATTTTGCTCAACGAGTGCTGTATCACCAATGACAAAAATGTTTGCATGACCTGCGAGGGTCAAATCGTGTTGAACCTTAACACGACCATCATGATCGACATCAGCATGTAACCACTTTCCGGCAGGTGATGCCTTCACACCTGCCGTCCAGATCACGTTCTCAGTTGCAAGATGTTCATCTCCGATCATTACGCCATCCTGACGAACCACTTGTACATGTACGCCCGTCTTGATTTCCACTCCACTCTGTTGCAACTTCTTGCTGGCTTTTCGAGCTAACGATGCTGGAAAGCTAGGCAGAATCCTTTTTGGACCCTGGACAAGTACAATACGTGTCATGCTCGGATCAATATGACGGAAATCACCCTTGAGGGATTGATGGGCAAGTTCAGCGATGGCTCCCGCTAGTTCAACTCCTGTCGGACCACCTCCAACCAGTACAAATGTTAACAACGCCCGACGTTTCTGCTCATCCGGCTCTCGTTCGGCAGCCTCAAACGCAGAAAGGACAGTCCGTCGAACAGTCAAAGCATCATTCACGGACTTCAGTCCAGGAGCGAGATGTTGCCATTCTGGATGACCAAAGTAATTACTTGTGGCTCCCGTTGCCAGGATAAGGTAATCGTAGTGGAGCGTGTGCTGATCTTCCATGACCACCTGTTGCTTTTGTACATCTATCCCTGTTACTTCTGCCATCAAGACACCTGTGTTTCGTTGCCCTTCAAGAATAGCGCGAATGGGGCTTGCAATATCAGCAGGCGAGAGGCCTGCCGTCGCAACCTGATAGAGCATTGGTTGAAAGAGATGGAAGTTGTTACGGTCGATAATTGTTACCTCGACTGGCTGCTTTCCTAATTCTTTCGCAGCCCGAAGACCACCGAAGCCACCTCCGACAATCACGACATGTGGTACCGTCGTTGTCTTCTGATGTGTGTTTTTGGCTGGCGTAGACGTGCTATCTTGTTGTGTTTTGGTATCCATATCTTTGTTTTCTCCTTTTGCTTTAATCGTATAAGGTTTGAGAAGTCGGGTGTGCATGTCCAAGATGAGTGTTGAGTGCATTATCCAGGTGATGACAGGCAGTGATAAGTGCGAGATGAGTGAACGCCTGGGGAAAGTTGCCCAATGCCTCACCTGTTGGACTCATTTCCTCGGCATAGAGACCAACATGGTTGCTATACGAGAGCAATTTTTCTAGCCTCAAACGTGCCTCATCGAGCCGCCCTGCGCGTGCAAGGTCTTCTACCAGCCAGAAGCTACAGGCACTAAAGGTTCCCTCCTGGCTTCCCAGCCCATCATTGGCTGCTCCTTGCGGATTGTAGCGGCGTACCAGGGCACCTGCGCTCAGCTCTTGCTGAATACGGTGCATGGTGGAAAGCATACGTGGTTCCTTCGTTCCCGTAAAATTGGTAATCATCATTAACAAGGAACTCGCATCTACTGCATCACTGCCATAATACTGGACAAAGCTGTGCTTTTCCTCGCTCCATCCTTTTTCCATGATTTGCTCGTAGATTTGGGACCGAATTTTCTCCCAGTCCTCGGTAGGAGCAGGCCAGCCTCGGTCACGCGTCACACGGATGGCACGGTCAAAGGCCACCCAACTCATCATGCGCGAATGGAGAAATTGTTTTGGTCCACCCCGCACCTCCCAGATACCCTCGTCGGCGTCTTGCCAATGATCCTCTAACCACTTGAGGAGACGACGCACATTTTGCCACAAGTCATAGGTGATGGCATCATAGCGATTGTAGACATAAATAGCGTCCATCATCTCTCCATAGATGTCGAGTTGCTTCTGAGTATAAGCTCCGTTGCCAATACGCACAGGTCGGCTCTGTCGATAGCCTTCTAAGTGATCGAGGCTGATTTCTGTCAGCGTGTGTTCACCACGAATGCCATACATAGGCTGAAGTGTTCCGTTGTCCTGCAATTCGTGGCAGCGTGCGTCCAGCCATCCCATAAACGCCTCGGCCTCTTGCGTGAAGCCGAGAGTCAGTAAGCTGTAGAGCGAGAACGAAGCATCGCGGACCCACGTATAGCGATAATCCCAGTTACGCGCTCCCCCTATCGACTCTGGCAAACTGGTGGTTGCAGCAGCGACAATTGCGCCTGTCGGTGCATACGTCAAGAGCTTCAGGACAAGAGCCGAACGCTGCACCATTTCTCGCCAGCGTCCTTGATAGCGACATTGCGAAAGCCAGTTCTGCCAGTAGTGCGAGGTCTCGTGAAACGCTATCTGATATTCCTCCTCTGTAAGAGGTTTTCGTGCCGAATTGCTTTCCTTTGTACTTTCCAGAAGAAAGTGAAATGTTTCTCCTCTGTGGAGGGTAAATGTTGCCTTCACTCCGCCTTGTCCATCAGGCTCAAGCGCGATGGGGGAGGCCAAGTTGAGATGAAAACTCTGGTGCTGAAAGGTGGCTCCCTTCCCTGAAACATCGACACTATGTGAGTCTCGTGCATAGTTGAACGCAGGTCGGCAAATGAGAGAGAACGAGAGCGAGCCATGCACCATAGAGATGGAACGAATGAGCATATGTTGGTGTTCAGACGTACCCACTTCCTTGATGGGCATGAAGTCGGTGATTTCTGCGACTCCATCCACACTAAGAAAGCGTGTAAGTAGGATGTTAGTTTCTGGTAAGTATAACTGCTTGCATTGCACGCTCGACATATCTGTCGGTGAGATGCGAAAAAAACCCGCTTTTCCCGCATCGAGGATTGCGCCAAACACACTCGGTGAGTCAAAACGAGGCAAGCAACACCAATCGATAGAACCATTCAAGCCGACCAATGCGACTGTATGAAGGTCTCCGATGAGTGCATAATCCTCAATCGGGAGATAAGTGTGCGGCGAGTTTGTTGTTGCTTCTGACATGCTTTCTCTCCTATAATCCGCCTGTACTACGCATCAATCCGCCATCGATAAAGTAGGTTGCCCCAGTGATATACGCAGCAGCATCTGAAGCAAGATAGAGTGCCAGTTTCGCGACCTCATCTGGTTGAGCCATACGATGCAACGGAATCTCCTTGAGCAGAGCAGCCATTTTCTCTGGGTCAGCTTCGACATCCCGATCAATGGGAGTATGGACTGCACCAGGGCCAATATTATTGACGGTGATGTTGTGGGGAGCCAATTCCAAACAGATGGTGCGTGTGAGCATACGCAGACCGCCTTTGGCGCAACAATAGGGGACATTTTGAGGCATAGGCAAGTCCTCGTGAACCGAAGAGATGTTGATAATACGTCCTGCTGTCTTGCGTTTAACCATCTCGCGTGCAGCAAGTTGCGCACCAAAGAATGCACCTTTGAGATCAACACCGAGAACACGATCAAAATTTTGCTCGGTTTCTTCCAGGAATGGAGCATGTATCTCCATTCCTGCATTGTTGACCATGATATCCAGACGATTGAAATGACTAACTGTCTGTTGAACAAGGTTTGTAACTTCCTGATATTGTGATACATCAGCCTGTATCACAAGAGCTTTGCCGTTATTCTTCTCGATGGTTTGGCGCACTTCTTCCGCCTTGTCCTGTGCATGTGCATAGTTGACAACAACGATTGCCCCTTCATGTGCAAGCTGAATGGCGATAGCCCGACCAATGCCGCTATCTGAGCCTGTGACGATAGCCACCTTCTGATCTAATTGTCCCATGATGAGTATCCTTTCGTCTTTCCAAAACGTACTTATTTCAGTTAATACAATGGAAGGTTATAAGGGAAGTGTAACGCGTAACGGTAAAGAGACGGTAAAAAATATACAGATGAAAGGCTAGTACACATGCATCGTATACTGGTTGTTGAAGATGAACCGCAGATTGCTCATGTCTTGAAGCGTGGTTTGACATACAAAGGCTTTGAGGTAGTTGTGGCGACGAGTGGGAAGGCGGCAATTGAGAACATACAACGCTCTCCCCAGGACCTGGTCATTCTTGATGTAATGTTGCCCGATATGGATGGCTTTGAAGTGTGTCATCGTCTACGCTCTATGGAGTACAAATCGCTCCCTATCTTGATGCTTACAGCCAGAGACGGAGTACAGGACAAGATAACTGGACTCGATAGTGGTGCTGACGACTACATTACCAAGCCATTTGACTTTGAGGAGCTATTAGCTCGCATCCGTGCTAGCCTGCGGCGTGCTATAGCGAAGACGCGACCTACGCGCAGAATAAAGGTAGAAGACGTTACCCTTGACCTTGAAACTCGGCAAGTCTGGCGCGATGGTCATCTCCTAGAGTTCACCAAACGAGAATTTGATCTGCTCGAGCTGCTCGCTCAGAACGCTGGTCGTGTGTTGACGAAAGAACGTATCTTTGAACGTGTCTGGGGCTATGACAACGAAGCAGGACTTGAGGTTATCAAAGTGTATATGAACTATGTTCGCGCCAAATTAAATGTGGATGGCAAACCTGATCTTATCCATGCCATTCGTGGAGTCGGCTATACACTCAAACGGTGAGTCTCATCCTTTTTTGACGCGAGATGAATGAGTACAAAACAACATACAACTGATAATAAAGGTAGCTTTCGTCTGTCCTTTCCTCTCTTTCCAAGATCTGGACCATTACGAAGACGTATCGTGTTCTGGAACGTTGTGGTCCTCTTGTTCGCGTTGATTTTTTTGGGGAGCGCGGTCTATCTGTTCGTGAACTTCTCTCTGTTACATGATCTCGACCAACAATTGCAGACAGAAGGGGCGCGGCTACAACACTTGACACAAGCGCAAAGTGCCGCTAATCATCCTTTCAACACAGCATTTTTCGATCTCCTGGTGCAAGAAGAAAAAGGGGATGAATTTGCACCTGACGCCCCACATATCAAACTTCTTGACACGCATCAAGCACATATACTGAGACGTTCGGCTAACCTGATTCGAGAACGGATACCATTGAGTAATACTGATTATACAGCGGCTTTACATGGGCAACAGATAATGAGGATGTATCAAGACAGCGATGGTCATCGGGCACGCCTCCTCACACTGCCGTTGCGCGACGCGCATCAACATATTGTTCTTATCGCTCAAGTAAGCCTTCCACTAGGGGTTGTAGATCAAGTCGGAAACCTGCTTGCTCTGCTTCTCTCTATCGGAAGCGTGGTTGCTGTCCTCATCGCCTGTATAGTGGATTATCTGCTAGTCGTCCGTGAATTACGTCCTCTTCGCACACTCAGTACCACTATGCGTAGCTTGAGTGCTGGGGATCTTGGTCAACGTATCCCTCAGCAATCAGAGGTCGCCGAGATACATACACTGACCGATGCCTTCAACCAGATGTCGGAGCGATTAGAGGCAAGTTTTGTGCTACAACGCGACTTTGTAGCCGACGTTTCACACGAGTTGAGAACACCACTGACAACGTTACGAGGGCAAACTGATGTTCTGTTACTCAATCCAGCACTTGATGAAGACATGCGCCATGATGTACAACAGCTTCGTACCGAATTAGAGCGACTTTCACGTCTTGTCAACAACTTGCTGACTCATGCACGAGCCGAGGTCGGCACGCTATCTCATGTAGATGAAGGACACACACAGATTGTGGAACTCGATTCCCTTGTACTAGAAGTTGCTCGTCAAGCTCGCTTTCTCAACCGAAAGGTGACGCTCGAACTAGGGCAATTTCAGCAAGCAAGTGTTCCTGGTGATGCTGACCTCCTTAAGCAACTGCTTTTCAATATTGTGGACAATGCCCTCACCTATACAAGACCAGGAGATGCGGTGTATCTGGACCTCACCTGTACTCATGATATCCCTGATGCAGTGAAGGCAAAAAAACCTGATAGACAAGATGAATGGGCCATGATCTGTGTCCGTGACACTGGACCAGGTATTGATGATGCAGACCTTCCTCACATTTTCGAGCGCCACTATCGCGCTCATCACGCCGATACTCGTACTTCTCTCGGCTCAGGGTTAGGACTAAGCATTGCCTCCTTGATTGCCGAAGCGCATGATGGTGTTCTCACCGTAGAAAGCAAACGAGGTGAGGGTACCTCGTTCTGCATCTGGCTGCCAACATGTAAAGAGCTTTGACAGGTAACTCCAGCATTCCACATGAGAGATTTCTTTCCACAAACAGAACCTTCCGGTATGAATTTTACCAAATTGTAACCAAAGTCTCCTACACTAAAAACATAACAGTTTGTGCGTAGGCAAACCGCACTGTGCGTTGAGGGGACAGGGAGACCCTTACAGTCTCTCTACTTTTCACTATTGAGATAGTTGAGGCAGTAGAAAAATTTCGCCTGTAACCCGAATTATCAGTATCCACTAAGCCATATTGTGTATTGACAACAGTAATAAAAGGATGAAGAGCAATGAGTGCTAAAGTAAGTGATTTTCTGTTAGAGCGTCTTTCACAATGGGGAGTCAAGCGTATTTTTGGGTATCCTGGGGATGGCATTAACGGCATACTCGGAGGCTTGGGGCGACACCAGGACCTCTTGGAGTTTGTACAGGTGCGCCATGAAGAGATGGCAGCGTTTATGGCAACAGCTCATGCCAAATTCACGGACGAGGTTGGGGTCTGCCTTAGCAACGTCAGGTCCTGGTGCTATTCATCTGCTCAACGGCCTGTATGATGCGAAAATGGATCATCGACCGGTCGTCGCGATTGTTGGGCAAGCGGCGACCACAGCTCTAGGCGGGAACTACCAACAAGAAGTTGATCTCATCTCACTGTTCAAAGATGTGGCTGGTGAATATGTGTATATGGCTTCCAGTCCAGTGCAAATACGTCAACTCGTTGACCGTGCAATGCGTATCGCCACGACTGAACGCTCCGTAACCTGTATCATTATTCCCAAAGATGTGCAAGAGATGGATGCCGTTGAGACACCACCTCATACCGCGAATACGGTCCATACAGGGCTTGGCTACTCAACTCCTCGTGTTGTCCCAACCGAGGCTGATCTCGAGCGGGCAGCAGACATTCTCAATGCAGGCAAGAAGGTTGCGATGCTTGTGGGCATCGGGGCCAAACATGCTGCTGATGAGGTTATTCAGGTGGCGGACTTGCTAGGATGTGGTGTGGCAAAAGCTTTGCTTGGCAAACAAGTTCTCCCCGATGATCTTCCTTTTGTGACAGGATGTCTTGGGTTGCTTGGCACGAAGCCAAGTTACGATATGATGATGGAGTGTGATACGCTCTTGATGATTGGCTCGACCTTCCCCTATGGACAATTTTTACCAAAAGAGGGACAGGCACGCGGCGTCCAGATTGATATTGATGGGCGCAATCTCAGTCTACGCTATCCAATGGAACTGAACTTGATTGGTGATAGCACGGAGACACTCCGAGCACTCATCCCCTACTTGCAGCGGAAAACAGATCGCTCCTGGCGGAAAAAAATCGAAGCGGAGTATCACGACTGGTGGAAAGTGGTCGAAGCTCGCTCGATGGAAAATGCCGACGACAACCAACTCAATCCACAGCGCGTCTTTTGGGAACTGTCTCAGCGGCTTCCTGAGACCAGCATTTTGAGTGGTGATGCGGGAACTGCAACCAACTGGTACGGAAATACCATCAAGATGCGTCGTGGCATGATGGGTTCTCTGTCAGGCAGTCTTGCTACGATGGGGCCAGCTGTTCCCTATGCTATCGCAGCCAAGTTTGCCTATCCCGACCGTGTGCCGATAGCCCTCACAGGTGATGGGGCAATGCAGATGAATGGCCTTGCAGCCCTGATTACCGTCAAAAAGTATTGGAAGCAGTGGAGTGATCCTCGACTCATTTTCCTGGTTCTCAACAACCGCGACCTCAATCAAGTCTCGTGGGAGATGCGTATCGAAGCGGGCAATCCAAAGCTGGAAACGACGCAGGACCTGCCAGATTTCCCGTATGCCACGTATGCCGACTCGCTTGGACTCAAAGGCATTCGTGTAGACAAGCCAGAGGATGTTGGCGCTGCGTGGGATGCCGCTCTTTCTGCTGATCGTCCGGTGGTCTTCGAGGCGTATGTCTCCCCCAATGTCACCACGATACCACCGCATATCAGCTTTGAGGAAGCCAAAAACTATGCCTCCGCATTGTTGAAGGGGGATCCAGATGAAGGCAACATCATCATAGAATCGGCGAAGAGTGTTATTGAAGGTATTCTACCCCATAAGGGCTGAGATAGAAGGAAGTTCCTTTATAACCAGTCGGAAACGCTGCATTCGCAGCTAATGCTTCGCATTCATCCGACTGAAAGGAGTTAGGTGTAGGTATGGCAAGTACGAGATTTGGCGACAACGGCGTCGCCATTGAGCGGCTTGAAGTCTCAGCCTACACGGTACCGACCGACTCACCAGAGTCGGACGGTACCTATGCCTGGGACAAAACAACGATTGTGATTGTTGAGGCGAGTGCTGGTGGAAAACGCGGTCTGGGTTATACATATGCAGATGTCTCGACGGCAACGTTGGTGAAGACGATGCTTGCGAATGGTGTGCAGGGACATGATGCGATGAACGTCCCTGAATGTTGGCTGGCAATGGTCAAGTCTATTCGTAATCTGGGGCGACCCGGTATCGCGTCAATGGCGATTGCCGCTGTTGATGCCGCGTTATGGGATTTAAAGGCGCGTTTGCTTGATGTGGCATTGGTCACACTGCTGGGTGCGACGCGAGAGAGTGCGCCTATCTATGGCAGTGGTGGCTTTACCTCCTATTCAAAAGAACAGCTTCAGCAACAGTTTGGGGGGTGGGTTGCGAGTGGTATCCCTCGCGTCAAAATGAAGGTAGGAACGCATCCAGAAGACGATCCAAGAAGAGTCTCTGAGGCACGCGAAGCTATTGGACCTGATACAGAACTCTTTGTCGATGCAAACGGTGCGTATAGTCGTAAAGATGCACTGGCCTTGGCCGATATCTTCGTAGCAGACTACGGCGTGACATGGTTCGAGGAGCCTGTCTCTTCTGATGATTTGGAAGGGCTGCACCTGATTCGGAACCGTGCTCCCGCAGGTATGGAGATTGCAGCAGGCGAATATGGCTACGATCTGTGGTACTTTCGACGCATGTTAGAGGCAAATGCAGTTGATGTCTTGCAAGCTGATGCGACACGCTGTGCAGGTATCACGGGCTTTCTACGTGTGGCAGCCCTCTGTGAGTCGCGTTCAATGCAACTCTCATCGCATTGTGGCCCTGCTTTACACGTTCATCCTTGTTGCGCCGTTCCCAACTTTCGCCATATGGAATACTTCCACGACCATGTACGGATTGAGCAGATGTTTTTCGATGGTGTGCTCACTCCAATTGATGGTGCATTACGTCCAGATTTATCGCGTCCAGGGATGGGGCTTGAGTTCAAACGTGCTGATGCAGCGAAGTACGCGGTATAAGGATACACGAAGAATAGTTATGTACGTATTTAGGCAGAATGGGAGAAAATAGACATATGGCACAGGCAAAATCTGCTACTATGAAAAACTTGATTGAGGCATACTCACTGCCCTTGCCTAATGGGAAGCCTCATCGCGCTGAACTTCTCAACATGGTACCACGTAAGATTACACATGAAGGAATCGTGCTCGATCAACATATCCGCGAAGGCAGATTTCAACGTAGCCTTTCACTGATCGCCGCCGCCTCTAGCCTGCTTGCAGGACTAGAGGTCACATATGAACATTACCGCGGCAGTTATGGGCAACAGGTGATGTATACGCCTGTGCTTATTAGCCCCGTTCTCGCCATTGCTGGTGTATGGGGAGCATTCAGCCGACGAGCGGCCCGAACAGTCCTTCCAATTGTATCGCTTATTACAATGCTTGATGGAGTGGTCGGCTTCTACTTTCATGTGCGTGGGATCGCTCGCAAACCAGGGGGATGGCGTATTCCCGTGTTTAATGTCATTATGGGACCACCCGTATTTGCGCCTCTCCTGTTCGCGATTAGTGGCTTTCTCGGCTTTATTGCGTCACTTTTGCGTCGCGAGGATGACCCCCGGCATACCACCTTGCCAGGAATACCACGTCCCCTCCCGGCATGGCTGAGTTGGCTCCCACATCAAATTACAAAGGAAGGAATCGTTATTGAGCAAGAGGTACGAGAGGGACGTTTTCAGCGTGCATTTTAGGCGTTGCTACCGCCAGTTTCAGCATTCTTCAGTGGCATTGAAGCCCTCTACTCACACTATAAAAACAACTTCAGCTATCGGGTGCAGTGGACACCTATTCTTCTAACTCCCGCGTTAATGATTGCTGGTATTGGGTCTGTGTGGAGTCGCACCATCGCTCGTACCCTTTTGCCTGTTGTTTCAGTATTGGCTCTTTTAGATGGGGGCATCGGTTTCCTGTATCATGTGCGCGGTGTGGCACGCCGTCCCGGAGGACTCAAGAAGCCATTCTATAATCTGGTTTATGGGCCTCCCATTTTCGCGCCCTTGCTCTTTGCGGCCTCTGGCTTCCTGGGTGTACTCGCGAGTTTGTTACGGAGGGCGAACTGATGAACGTAAGAAGCAACAAAGCTACTGAAAGAAAGAGATATAATGGCACACGTATACAGGGTGATAACAGTCGTCTACCTGTAGATGCTACAACCAATCAACCACTTGCTCCGCGTACACAGCCGGGCTATTACCCAGGTTTCCAAACGCTGAGTCAACAGGCGTTCTGGGATGAGGCGACGCGTAAGGTGGTAAAAGCCCGTGTTGAGCAGGTGCCACCAATCCGTTTCTTCTCGCCTGAAGAGGCACAATTGATGCAAGCCGTATGTGATCGCTTGCTCCCGCAGGATGACCGTGACGAAGCACATAAAATTCCAGTGGTGAACTACATCGACGAGCGGCTCTTTAGTAGGCGCATTGATGGCTATCGTTTTGAGGATATGCCGCCCGATCATGAGTCGCACCGTCTTGGTTTGCAAGCCATTGAAGCCATCGCCCAACACCTCTATCACAAACCCTTTATACAACTAGGGCAACGCGAACAAGACGCAGTACTGCAAACCATTCACGACACGAACCCTCCTGCTGCTCACGAAATCTGGCAGAAAATGTCAGTCCAGAGGTTCTGGTTGCTCCTGATGCAGGATGCAGTTGATGCGTACTATGCTCACCCGTATGCGTGGGACGAAATTGGTTTTGGTGGTCCTGCGTATCCGCGTGGCTACATGCGCCTGGAAGGGGGCAAACCCGAACCGTGGGAGGTCGAAGAACAACGCTATGAATGGAAGGCTCCTGCTGATGCGCTTTCGGATGTCTACAAGCCTGTAGGTGGTCCAGGTGGACATAAGCAACAGACTCCAGGGCAAGAGGGATCACATTAATACAAATTATCGAAACCGTTGGTCTGCATAAATAAGAAGTACGAAAGAGACATAGAGAGAATAGAGAGTTAGTATGAAAAATCCAATTTTAGGGGCTTTTCAAGGCCCGAAACCTGATGAACATATGCTCGGCCCTGTGCAGAAAATAGATTTTCCGATGCATCGTTTTCCTCCGAACGAGGAGGTAGATTTCTGCATTGTGGGAGTTGGCTCTGCCGGTGGGGTGTTAGTGCAACGCCTTGCTCGTGCTGGATTTCGGGTTGTAGGGATGGAGGCAGGTCCTTTTTGGGAGACGGAACGCGACTGGGTAAGCGATGAGGCAGGGTCATCGAAGTTGTATTGGAACGATTTGCGTATCACAGGTGGTGAAGACCCGATTACGCTTGGCGCGAACAATAGTGGACACGGCGTTGGTGGTGGTTCAGTCCACTGGGCAGGCTTTACACCTCGCTTTCATCCGTCGGATTTTCACGTCCTGTCCTCCGATGGCATGGGTGCCGATTGGCCCATCGCTTATGAGGATATTAAGCCATATTATGAGCTGTTAGAGAAAGAGATTCCCGTTTCTGGTCCTGCGTACTATCCCTGGGGTTATCCTCATGGCTACACCTATGGACCACATCCGCTTGGTGGAGTCGGTGATATCCTGGTGAAAGGGTGTACACAACTTGGTATCCCCGTCGTCGCAGGCGGTCCTGTCGCGATTCTCGCAGGCTCTCACGGAGATCGACAGCACTGCATCTATCGAGGATTCTGTATTCAGGGCTGCAAGGTAGGGGCCAAACAAAGCACACTCATCAGTCATGTGCCCGATGCTATCCGTCATGGAGCGGAGATTCGTGCGAACTGCATGGTTTCGCGTATCAACATGAAAGATGGGAAGGCGACTGGTGTGAGTTACTTCGACCTTGATGGCAACGAACGAGAACTCAAGGCAAAGGTGGTCATCGTTTCTGGTTATGCCATTGAGACCCCACGCTTGCTGTTAAATTCTGCCTGTCCGGGGTTTGAGCATGGACTTGCAAATTCGAGTGGCACGGTGGGCAAGTACCTGATGGTGCAAATTGGCAACGTCGTTCTGGGACGCTTTGAGAATCCCATCCGCATGTATAAAGCACCACCAGCACATGCCCTGACCGAAGAGTTTTATGAAACCAACCCCAAAAACGATTTTGTGCGTGGTTTTGCCATTCAGACTGTCGGCCCCCTGCCAATTGCTTTCGCCAAGCAAATGATGGTTGCGAAGGGTGCATGGGGTTGGGGTATGCGTCGCGCTATGATGGATTACAACCATTGGGCGGCGCTCGGTGTCCTTGGCGAGATTCTCCCCTGGGCAGACAACCGGGTAGAACTAGCGGATGATACCGATCAGTTTGGTCTTCGAGTGGCGAAGATTACGTTCAAACTCCATGACAATGATAAAAAGATTGCGAAGGCAGGCGTTGAGAAGACAACTGAGGTCATGCATGCAGCAGGTGCGCAGGAAGTGGTACAAGAATCTCGTTACGCGCACCTCGTAGGAGGCGCACGCATGGGTGATGATCCAGGTTCATCTGTAACAGACAGCTTTGGGCGAACTCATGATATTCCTAATCTCTTTGTTTGTGATGGAAGCTTGCTCCCAACCCAAGGCTCCGCCAATCCGGGACTCACAATTCAGGCTCTTGCGGCACGTACCGCCGACTACATCATTTCTAATGGTGTAGACCTATTATCCAGCCATCCCGGTACCGTTTCTGTTCCCAATCCACCTGTACGCCATACTCTGTCTCCCGCAGGAACCGCAAACAAGGGAGTACCGCGCATCAACTATACAGCAGGAGGTACAAGATGAATCCAGCACGTCTTGAACACATTCAAGCACTCTTTGCGCGAGAAGGCTATCATGCCTTGCTCTGTCGCATTCCGCAGCATGTGCTTTTGTTCACAGGCTATCAGCCGATTTTAGGCAGTTCTTTTTGCCTTATCTCGCTCAATATAGCGAAAGAGATAGAAATTCGCCTCGCTGTCCCTGTCGATGAAAAAGACCGTGTTCCACCAGGAATAGCCATTGAAGTGAAAACCTTTGCCGAAGAGACGATGGACTACATCAGCAACACGCTTGATGCCGCACGGGAAGTGTTAGGCGAACTACTGCGTTCGGCGGGACTGGGGGCTGGTGCGATTGTCGGTATCGAAGGGGGACGAACGCTGATTGTACCCGCGTATACACAGGTAGGTGTACCAGGTCCAGAGACACACGAACTCCTTCACATGCTTTTACTTGGCGGAGAGTTTCGAGATGCAACATTACTGCTCGAAGAAATTTCAGCCATTAAAACCGAGGAAGAGCTTGCAGCAATTCGGCGTTGTGAAGCGGTGGCCTGTCAGGGTTTTGCAGGAGCGCGTGAAGCTATTCATGTAGGAGCTACCGAGGCCGATGTCGCAGCCGCAACCTATTCGGCCCTCTTGCGTGCAGGATATGCCGCTGTCGGTGCGCATCATGTACAACCACATGTGCATGTCATGGCAGGGCCACGAGCAGCATTGGCCTACCGTGCGTTCAACTTGACCTCGAATGCATCAATTCAGCAAGGCGATACGGTGACGGTCCAAATGGAGATTGGCATCAACGGCTACTGGGCAGAACTCACACGCACGTTTTTCGCTGGCACCATGAGTGAGGAGTGGCATAAAGCGTATCAAGCGTGTGTCGCGGCACAAGATGCGGCGTTGAAGCTCATTCGAGATGGAGCTAGTACACGCTCTATTGATGGGGCAGCACGTCAAGTGATGCAACAAGCTGGCTTCGGAGCAGCCTTCAAGCATGGTCTTGGACACGGCTTTGGCTTCCAAGCGATTAACCACGGTGCTGCTCCTGTGTTACATCCAGCCTCAAACGCTGTCTTGCAGAGTGGCATGGTTCACAATATGGAGCCTGCGGTGTACTTGGATGGAAAAGGTGGCTTCCGCCTTAACGATAATGTCGCGGTGCGAAAAGATGGCAACGAAGTGCTTTCATCTGCGTTGCCACGCGATATAGAGTGGTTAGTTGTTAAGTAATAAGAGATATAAAAGGATGAAATACTATGATGCCCCATTTGGTAATTGCATCGTTTGGTTTTCCTATCTGGTTACGCGTGAGCCATTATATCAACATACTCTTCATAGGACTACTCATTCGCAGTGGTATCCAAATTCTCGCTGCTCACCCCCGATTATACTGGAACGACAATAGCACACCAGGGAAAGAATGGATCAAGTTCACAACAAAGAAAGTGCCTGTGGGGAAAGATGTTGTCTATACCTCGCTTGATGATGAGGTGCCAGCATCGCCGTGGTTGGCCCTCCCTGGAGGGAAAAACCTCGGCATCGGTCGCCATTGGCATTTCTTTTCCGTCATTTTCTGGGTGCTTAACGGCGTGATTTATATTGTACTGCTCTTCACAACAGGTGAATGGGCACGCCTGATTCCCACATCCTGGTCTATTATCCCTGATGCGTTCCATACCTTTCTTATCTACATTACCTTTCACATCCCACCTGCCAGCGATTTTCGCCCATACGACCCACTACAGCAGCTCACCTATGCGGCGGTCGTCTTTCTCCTTGGGCCATTTATGTTGTTGACTGGGGCAACGATGTCACCAGCTGTTGCTGCACGCTTTCCCTGGTACATCAAACTTTTTGGAGGGCGCCAGGTGGGACGAAGCCTACATTTTTTGAGCCTATTGGCTTTTATTGGCTTTATTATTATACATACAGCCCTTGTGCTTATTGTCCACTTTCAAAACAATATTCGAGATATTGTGCTTGGTAGTGAACAGGCAAGTTTCGGACTCGCCATTGGCGTTGCCATTGCTGCACTCGTGCTTGTCGCCATTATCTATGTGTGGTCAACGCTCTACTCAGCACGCCATCGGCGACAGGTTCAACATGCGTTGGGTGCGGTGGTTGACCCCACACGCAAATTTCTCTTACATGGCGAGAGGTCAGTGCAGCATTATAAAGAGTCTGATATCTCACCGTACTTCTGGGTCAACGGTGCGCCTCCGACCAGTGAAGAATACCGCGCGTTGGCACAGAACAACTTCCGTGATTGGAGATTGGAAGTGGGCGGTTTGGTCAAAGAGCCACTATCCCTATCCCTTGATGACCTACGTGCCATATCTGTCACCTCCCAAATCACGAAGCATAACTGTATTCAGGGCTGGTCAGGGGTGGGGAAATGGACAGGTGTATGTGTTACCGAAATTTTGAACCGATGTCAGCCGCTTCCAGAGGCACACTACCTCGTCTTTACCTCATACGGTCTCGATGAACATTCCCTCGACGGGAAACACTACGAGCCTTTCTATGAGGTCGTTGATTTCGAGCTAGCGAAGCATCCTCAGACGATCCTGGCATATGAACTCAATGACGAGCCAGTTCCTATTCCTCATGGAGCACCACTCAGGTTACGTATCGAGACGGTCCTGGGCTACAAAATGGTGAAATACCTGCGCTCAATCGAGTTGGTGGAGCAGTATGATACTGTAGGGGCAGGTCAAGGTGGTTCGCGCGAAGATACTATGTACTATGGCAAGGGTGCCGAGGTGTAAGGCATAGTTCGTGACAAAGAGAAACAGGAGCAGGCAGATGAGTTCAAAATATAGAGGAACTACTTCAACAGTAGTAGCTACTGCAAAAACCTTGTTTGCCAGTTGGAGGTTTGCACGGCGAAAAGCGGCTGATATGCATGGACAGGTTGTACTTATTACTGGCAGCTCTCGTGGGCTAGGATTAGCACTCGCTGAGGAATTTGCGCTTCAAGGGGCACGGCTCGTTCTATCCGCGCGCGATGAGCAGGAATTAGAACGGGCACGACAGCAACTTGCCGATCAAGGGGCGGAGGTGCTTGCAATTCCATGCGACATGACGCAGAGAGAGCAGGTCCAACACCTCATGGAGCAGGCGACGACGCATTATGAACGGGTGGATATTCTGGTCAATAACGCAGGCATCATTACGGTAGGTCCATTTTTAGCGCAGACGCTCAATGACTTTGAAGACAGTATGAATGTCCTCTTTTGGGGAGCTGTCTATGCAACATTGGCAGTGCTTCCTCAGATGCTTGAGCGAAAGAGTGGCTGCATTGTGAATATCTCTTCAATTGGTGGCAAAGTTAGCGTCCCTCATCTTTTGCCCTATTCTAGTGCCAAGTTCGCGCTGACAGGCTTCTCAGAAGGTCTTCATGCTGAACTCGCCAAAGAGGGTATTAGCGTCGTAACAGTAGCTCCTGGACTAATGAGAACCGGCTCTCCTGTGAATGCACTTTTCAAAGGCAAGCATCATGCTGAGTATACGTGGTTTAGCATCGCCGATAGCCTTCCCTTGCTCTCAATGAGCGCGAAGAAGGCAGCTCAACACATCGTGCGGGCGACGCAAAGACGTAGCGTAGAGATTACGCTTACATTCCCTGCAAAAATGCTGGCACTCATACATGGTACCTCTCCTCAACTAACTATCAATTTGCTCAGTATTGTCAACCGTTTCTTACCAAAAGCGGGGCAAGCCGAGGGTTTTGATAGAAGCACAGGCAAGGAAAGTGAGACACGTCTTTCGCAATCATTCCTGACGACACTAGGACAAAAAGCTGCTCAAACCTATAACGAAGATGCCCATGAGTCCTAAAGCAAACGAAGGCACGAAAATGTAGGCGAGACCGCAAGGGTCTCGCCTACATTTTCGTGCCTTCGAGTACTACTTATTCTTCTGCTTTCTCCGCTTCTTCCCCATGTTGAACAATATCTCCATCCTTAAACAAGATGTTTTGTAACGCTATTTTCCACTCAGACTTTTGGCGCAACAGAAATTCGAGGTCCATACCAAAGTGTTTGAACTCTTCTTTTTGAGCGTTCTCCATGATTGCTCGTGCCTGAGTGTTTTGCTCGACAGATATACGTTGCTCATACCAATTAATCGCCTCGGCCTCCTCCGATAGTGAAGCAATCATACGTGCAAATGTGCGTGTCTCTTGCGAAAGTTCGTTGGCCGGTTCATGATATTGTTCAAATCCCATAACAGTATCTCCTCTTCTTGTTCACGCTCTATGTGTGACTCTTTAACGAAGGGTTTTCATATGTAGGAACGTCAGGGCATCAACGTGATAGCAAACAATCCAGCAATGCCGATTACGTATAATACTAACACAATCAGCGAGTCGATGCCCATATGGAGAATCTGGCGTTTGGGCCTGAAAATCAGCCCAAAGATATACACTGTCGTGAGTAGGATACCCAGACCACCCAGGTAAATGTCGGTATTCTTCGCCTGTGGGAGAACGGCCTGCCCTGAAAGCAGTGTTGCCGCTAGGAAGAGCACGGGCAAGAAAGCGTTGCCACCAAAGATGTCACTAAAGGCTAGATTATAGGCACCTACTTTGACAGAAGCGAGACCAGTAGATAATTCCGGCAATGAGGTAGACGCAGCAAGAATCGTACTGCCAAAGAGGACACCACTGAGACCAATATGCATGGCGATGCCATTTCCACTTTCCTCAAGGACCACACCTGCTATCAACGTAACAAGGGCGGCGATAACAAAGACAACAATGACGTGGGGCGTACTCCATTTCTGCGTCGTCTCTTTCGTCTTGTCTCCTTGCTTCCCCTGTAACGTATCAGGCGCACGTCCTTTTTCTTGCCAGGGAAGATCTTTGCGTGCCTTGCCGAGCAGCAAGAGACCAACTATCCACGCAACGATAATGAGGAGTCCCCCAGGAGCGACACGTGCAATGATGAGTGATTTGGGCAGTTGTGTGCCCATAATAGAGAGGATCAAGATAGCGACTACCAGTACTCCTTCAAGGACAAGTTCAAGCGAAGCCGCGGAATAACTTAAAGCATCCTTCCGCCATAAGCCGAAGATATCAAGCAAAACAAGCACGACTGTCTGAATACCGATACCGCCAAGAATGTTCCCGATAGCAATACCGAGATTATGCGAGAGAGCCGCACTTACAGTAATGGCGATCTCCGGCAAATTCGTGGCAATTGCAAGCAGAATTAATCCCCCAAGGGCTTGTCCGAGGCCAAAACGCGATGCAATCACATCAGTTGTGTTCGAGAGTTGGATACCCGCAAACCAGACGGCTATCGCCCCTCCTAGAAAAATGAGGATCAGGATAGGTAATGAAAACGAATGAAACATGCTACTCCTTTACTTTCTCTCCATATGTAGGATACATGTTTTTTGTTACAGAACGGTAAGAGCAAGGTACAAAAAATAGAAAGCATATTCTTTATGAGAAGCTTCTTGATATAGCTTCTTGCTTTTGGATATATTTATATCGTATAACGATATTAAAGTTAAAGATGATAAAGAGTCACGAAGAGGGAAACCTGGGGATTTCAATCCAACACGAAAAACAGAACAGGTTCACCACATAAGAAAAGAGGGGTCAGAAGTATGGTATCCGTTTTATGGAAACGATTTGTTCATTCGTTCAAAAATCTGGGAAACGATGAGGCACTGGGAAAACTTGGCGATTTTACGGCAAGTCCTCGTATGGTTCTCGTCTCCTTGCTTGCACTCGTGATCGGTGTGATTAGCGCATGTATTGCCCTGATTCTGCTCAGGTTGATTGGTCTTTTTACCAATCTCTTCTTCTTTCAGCGTTGGAGTACGGCTCTTGTTTCCCCTGCTGGTAATAAGCTTGGTCTATTTGAAATACTTGTTCCTGTCATTGGTGCCCTTATTATTGGTGTCATGGCACGCTATGGTTCCGAGCGTATTCGAGGACACGGCATTCCTGAAGCTATTGAAGCGATACTGATCAATGGAAGCCGCATCGAACCGAAGGTTGCCCTGCTAAAACCAATCTCCTCGGCCATCTCGATAGGCTCTGGCGGCCCCTTTGGTGCAGAAGGTCCGATTATTATGACAGGAGGAGCCGTCGGCTCGATGATTGCTCAGTTCTTTCATCTCACGAGTGCTGAGCGGAAGATATTGCTGGTAGCGGGTGCTGCCGGGGGAATGTCGGCGACATTTGACTCGCCTGTGGCCGCCGTTTTGCTTGCAGTCGAACTCTTACTTTTCGAGTGGAAGCCACGTAGCCTTATCCCCGTCGCGCTGTCAAGCGCGGTTGCGGCAATTATCCGGTATTATATTCTCGGACCAGGGCCGCTCTTTCCTACTCCGCCTCATGCCGCATTTATCGGGGTGGGAGGATTTCTTGGCTGTGTTCTGGTGGGGGTGCTCGCTGGTGCGCTTTCAGCTCTTCTTACGATGGCAGTGTACGCAAGTGAAGATGCCTTTCACCTTTTACCCATACACTGGATGTGGTGGCCTGCTATCGGTGGTCTTGTCATAGGCATTGGTGGTTTAATTTTTCCTCAAGCTCTTGGTGTTGGGTATGACGTAATTGGAAATTTGCTTCAGGGCAATGGCACTACTGGCTTAATACTCGGAATTCTTGTCGTCAAATCCATTATCTGGTCTGTATCACTTGGCTCAGGAACATCAGGAGGCGTTCTTGCTCCTCTTCTCATGATGGGTGGCGCACTTGGAGGACTGGAAGCAATGTTTTTGCCCAACGAAGGCGCAGGCTTCTGGCCGCTTATCAGTATGGCTGCTGTTCTCGGTGGGACGATGCGTTCACCATTCACTGCTATTATCTTTGCTCTCGAATTGACACATGATGTGAACACACTCTTGCCACTGCTCATCGCTGTTGTCATCGCTCATGGCTTCACGGTACTGGTGATGCGTCGCTCCATTCTAACCGAGAAGGTGAGTCGGCGTGGTTATCATCTCAGTCGAGAGTACGCAACCGATCCACTGGAGATTCTGTTCGTGCGTGAAGTTATGCGTACCAATGTGGTTGCGCTCTTGGAAACCACCACACTCAAAGACCTGACACGCACGTTGCAAGGCACACCGGACCAGAACCGCATTCAACGTTTGTTTCCCATTATAGATGGAAATGAACACTTGCTTGGCGTGATGACGCGGAAAGACTTGCAGGAAATTATGCAACGCCAGGATATGCAGAGCGAGGATGAGCAACTGAATGCATTGGCCTACGCCCATCCGATTGTCGCCTATCCAGATGAGCCATTACGGGCTGTTGTGTATCGCATGGCCGAATCAGGTTTTACGCGCTTCCCTGTTGTTGAACGCGATAATCCGCGAAAACTGTTAGGTATTGTCTCGCTTGGTGATCTCCTCAAAGCAAGAGTGCGCAATTTAGACGAAGAGCGTCAAAGGGAGCGTGTTCTCCATATGCGTTTGCTCTTGCCGCGCCGAACCCATGATGCGAGTCAAGTGAGTAAGTGATGGTTTCTTTCTTGATGCATCAATTTTCATGGGAGCATTCGCATCGCTTTACACTGTTATTCTTCGTATTCTTTTGGAGTTCGTAAAAGGAGAGTTTACCCATTGGCTCAGATGACAATGGAGTCATTAATACCAACGGCGGTATCAATCACAAAAGGAGTATCTCATGGAGCGTATGGATTATACAGTCGGCTATGAAATGTTGCGTAAGGCGGGCTTTACAGTACGAGAAATTGAACATCTAAGCACACTTCGTAGTAACTATACTGAACAAGAGATATATCGTATAACTGTTGCTCATCATCCTCCGAAGCATGAGAGCTGGTTTAAGAGAATCATACGCAAGATACTGGATATGTGCCAACCTCCTGCTTCTAAAGATATATACTGGACGTATGATCATTTTCTCTACTAGCCAGGAATGGGTACAATGTTTGTATTCGCAAGAACAACGCTATAGGAGAAGAAGTATGCAAGAAGAGCACATTTCGATGTCTGATTATCAGGCACTCGCAGAGTTTCGCTATTCCATTCGTCGCTTTCTCCGCTTTAGTGAAGAAGTCGCTTACGCTGCTGATCTCGAACCACAGCAACATCAATTGTTGCTCGCGATCAAGGGATTGCCGGAGGGAAGGAAAACGACGGTAGGTGAACTTGCTGAGCGGCTCCAGTTGAAGCATCATAGTACCGTTGAATTGATTGATCGACTTGTGAAGCGAGGACTTGTTGAGCGGCATCGTGATGAAGAGGATCAGCGACGAGTCATCGTGAGCCTCATGCCACAAGGAGAAGAAGTGTTACTCCAGCTTTCTCGTCATATGCTCACCGAATTGCGCTCAACAGGGCCAGCCTTTGTCGACTCGCTCAATACGCTTCTTGTGAATGCCAAGAAAGCCTAACGCTAATCAACTCCTTACTCAATTTTTACTTTGCTGTTTTATACTTTTGTCTTAAGTATATAGAAGGATTCGACTATGCAGTAGAGATGAGTGAGCAGTCAGGAGAAGCGAGACAAGCGATGGTACAGCACGTTGCGGAACTCACACGTACCCTTCTGGAATGTGAGTATGTGAGCGTTGTTCTTATAGAGCCAGAGAAAGACCAACTACATCTCGTGTCGATAGCAGGAGCCTTAAAAGAACAGGAAAAGGATTGGTTCATGGCGATAGAAAATCTCCTTTTGCATGAAGCTGTAGACGCAGAAAGTTTCTCGCGTTTGCGTAGAGGGGAAGTCATACAAGTAGCTCAGACTCTGCCCTTATTGCAGACGATGTGTTCTACAAATGTGCAGAAGGTGATAATTGCCCCTTTGCGTTTACAGGAGCAATTCATAGGTATGCTCATCCTTCATCCTGCATCAAAGAAACACAAATATTCATTGCAAGAGAAGAAAGCAGTAGCGGAAGTTGTTGGAACGTTTGTTGCTGCGGTCATTGAGCGGCCCTCGGATGAACGAATAGCAGTACAAGCACATGCACTGTCTCTGGATACTCTCGATCAACGGATGAGTAATTTTTTGAGTTTGGTAGGTTATGAACTGCGAACGCCACTTACTATTATGAAAAGCAACATCTGGTTTGCTACCAATTTGCTCACCGATGTCTTACAACAAGTGCAAGAAGAGGATGCCTCCCTTAAAAGCCTGATCAAAGATGTGCGAGAGATGCTCTATCGAGTAGATCAACTGGTCGAAGTTCAAAATCAGCTGGTGAGTGAATTATTAGATGTCTCACGTCTTCAGGTGAGTAAACTTGACTTGCGGTTTCAGCATCATAACCTGACCATCCTCGTGCTTCAGATAGCTGAGAGCTTCGCCTCCACCGTTTCTACAAATCGATTGCGTGTGGTAGGAGGCGATGAAAAAAGCATACCTGTTCTGGTAGATGAAGATCGCATTGAACAAGTACTGAGCAACTATCTGACAAACGCACTCACCTATTCAGAGTCAGATTGTCCAGTCGAGATTGACATACAGGTACAAGGTCAACATGCACGAGTTTCAAGTTCACGATGCAGGACCCGGACTATTACCAGAAGAACAAGAGCGCGTTTGGGAATGTTTTTATCGGGTTCCAAGAGTCGTCGCGCAAGCGAACTCTTGTGGAGGTCTCGGACTGGGATTGTACATTTGCCGTATTATAATCGAATACCATCAGGGACAGGTGGGTGTTGAAAGCGTTGTCGGAGAGGGATCAACCTTCTGGTTTACACTTCCTCTCGTCGAACAGTCCATCAATGCAGAATGAGAAGCGTTCTTTAGCATTTCGATGAAGTTTTACAACCAAAGGAGGGTATAGCATAGATGCAAAAGAGGCTCAGCGTTTAAGAAGAGAATGGTTTGGAAAGCCGTACAGTCATTTACAGATAGAGAAGGGGGAGAAGCAAGGCAGAGAGCTGAGTTATTTTGCGCGCTTATCCGACGCCGAAACCTTTGCAGATCTGGCTTCTGGCGAACTGTGCCGTCGTGGAGTGGATCGTGCAAAGGAGGTTGCGGCCCTGCACGATGGGGCAGAATGGATTCAAGGATTTGTGCAGGGGCATTGGGCTGATGCCGTCCGCGTTTTGGACTTTGCCCACGCAGCCTACTACATCAGCAAGATCGCTGCTTTGGCTCACAACGCTGCCATCGTCTTGTCGCCAACGTGGGTGACGGAGCAAGTACACGCGTTGAAACAGCAGGGTCCCTGTGGCGTCCTCCAAGAAATGCACCGCGTGAGGGAGTGGATCCAGGGGAAGAGATGGGCGAGAAGGTGGCCTATCTGTGCAAACGCGAAGCCCAGATGCAGTATCCGCAGTATCAAGCCGACGGATGGCCGATTGGCTCGGGGATGGCGGAAAGAGGCAACAAGTTGGTGGTGCAAGCCCGCCTCAAAGGAGCGGGCTTGTATTAGGAGTGGCTCAATGTCAACCAGATGCTGGCCTTGCGGAGTACCTGTGTAGTGATCGGTGGCAGCAAGGCTGGAAGGTGATTGGGTAAGGATGACACACCCGTCGTATCGAGCGCATGCAAGCACGACGAGAGGCAGCAGTGGGACGGGAATGGCTCGCGTGCGTCATATCCTGGTTTGCCTTCCTCTTCCCCTGTTGCTGGCCTGGTTTCCTTCTCCCCCTCCCAAGCGTGTAGAGGCTCCTAAAGGATGCACTGAAGCTCAAAAACGATGGGGACGGCAGACCTTCTCTTCACGGAGACTTCGTGAACAAGCCCTTGCAAAAAAATGAACCGCACCCAAACGAATATGGAAGCGATCTCGCTTCATCGAGAGCCTCTGCTTGAGCAGTGGTGAGCAAAGCCTCTCACACATGGCAAAGCTCGTTAAGTCTTCAAGAGGATAAATGTGAATTCTACTTATAGTATTTAGGAAACATTCCTCTGCCTTGAAATTGGTATTTTGCAGCAAACTTTTCTCCATCGTTTTCATCACATGTTCGAGGGAAATCCTGTTGCTGCACTGCAAAGTGAATCCCTGCTGCATTGCAAATATGTACAGAAAACCGTTGCTGCATTGCAAAGTGTCAATCTGCTGCACTGCAAAGTGTCAAATTACAAAATTACATATATCTTACTCTCTCACTAGTCCCTTGCGCCTCATTTGATCAAGATCAAATTCGACAGGCATGATTGGGCTAATTTTTGCTTCCGCACAGGCCCATCCGACCAAAGAGAAGCCGCGCTGTAGTCCTTTTGCTATTGCAGATGTTTCGTTTTGGGCCACTAAACTAAGGCATTCTTGCCATAGTTCAACCATCCTACCTTCATCGTAGTGCTCTTGATAGCCCTGTAGAAGTGCTTCATGGGGCGTAAAGTCATTATAGTTCAGATAGATTGTCGCGGCAATCAAGAAGAGCCAATACCCGACCTGGCTTCCCTCTAAGATAGTATCAGGCTCCCGACCAGCATGAACGTGTTCTCCACTCTGCACATCCACAAGTTCCTGTAACTCGTCGGCAAGGCGTGAAACAAGATAGTTTTGACTATGATCCTGTAGCAGACGCGATGTATTTGATTGTTCACTCATATCGTTGTCACGTAAATACAGATACACGCCATAAAGCTGCCTCAACTTTATCCGAAGCTCCTCTGGCGTCTCTATATGCACTGTATCTTTGTCTATATGAAATTCATCCTCTTTCACTACGTTACTCGTCTGAACGGCATCATTGTTATAGACCTCTTCGGGATTGAAGATACGCTCGGCTATAACTTCGTAGGAGTTATCTGGCAGTAGGCGTCGATAATAACAACTGTGATAGCCTTCATGACAGGCCGCTTCATTGCGTTGCACGACACGTACAAGCAGACTATTTTCTTCACAATTCACAAAAATAGTGCGGACTTCCTGGGTGTTTTCCGATTGCTCACCTTTACGCCAAAGAGAATTGCGTGAACGACTAAAGAAGTGTGTAAAGCCTGTCTCACGCGTTTTCTGTAGTGCTTCCTCGTTCATAAAGGCAACCATTAACACATCACCTGTTGTGTCATCTACAATCACGCAGGGAATGAGTCCTTGACGATCAAAGCGTAGCATTATTTTCCTCACTCTTCTGTAGCTTAAGCCTGATTAATGCATAATCTTACATTGAAAAAATCTAGCATGGTCGTACAACAACATTCCGTCCTTGTAAATATCGCTTGACATCGCACACACGAAACTCGCCAAAGTGGAAAATTGACGCGGCAAGGGCTGCATCAGCCTTCCCAAGTGTTAATCCTTCATAAAAGTGTTCCAGTGTACCAACACCTCCTGATGCAATAACTGGTACAGAGACCGCGTTTGATATGGTGGCGTTTAATATAAGATCATAGCCTTGCTTTGTACCATCACGGTCCATGCTGGTCAAAAGAATTTCTCCTGCGCCCAGTGCAACGCCTTCCAACGCCCATTCCAGTGCATCTTTCCCTGTAGGAGTACGTCCCCCGTGAATAAATACTTCGTAATTGCTTGGCATATCCATATTTGAACGCGCATCAATCGCCAAGACAATGCATTGCGCGCCAAATTGTTCCGCACCTGCCCTGAGAAGTTCGGGATGTTGCACGGCTGCCGTATTTAGCGAGGTTTTGTCAGCTCCTGATCCAAGCGTTGCACGGATATCTTCAAGAGTACGAATACCTCCGCCAACAGTCACGGGGATAAACACCTGCTCTGCTGTATGTCGCACCACATCAAGCATGGTAGCGCGGTTCTCATAGGAGGCGGTGATATCAAGAAACACAATCTCGTCCGCTCCCTCGGCGTTATAAAATTTAGCAAGTTCTACGGGGTCGCCAGCATCACGCAGGTTTACAAAGTTCACGCCCTTGACCACTCGACCTTTCGCAACGTCGAGACAGGGAATTATTCTTTTTGTAAGCATTGTCGTTGCTACCTACCTCTCTAGCTCTCGTATGGCTGCATGGAGGTCGATATCGCCCGTGTAGAGAGCTTTGCCAACAATAGCACCCTCAACCCCCATAGCTGCCAGGACGTGTAAGTCGGCTAGAGAGCTAACACCACCGGAGGCAATCAAAGAATACATATTTGTGGATCGTGTAATAGCTTCTTGCATATGTGCTATCGCTTCGATGTTTGGCCCCGTCATTGCTCCATCGCGTGCAATGTCTGTATAGATAAAGCGTCGAACACCAAGCGAGCTTAACTCAATTGCTAAATCTGTCGCTGTTACGCCTGATGTCTGAAGCCAACCTTCAATCGCAACCTTCCCATCACGCGCATCCAATCCTACTGCAATATGATCACCATAGCGTGCAAGGGCCTCGCTGAGTAGCGCACGATTGGTAATTGCGACTGTTCCGAGAATAGCACGATCTATTCCCAAGTCCAATACTTGCTCTATATGCTCCATAGAACGTAAGCCGCCCCCAACTTCGATGTGTGCATGAGTAACGGATCGTATGCGTTTTAAAAGATCGAGGTTTACAGGATGACCTTGTGCTGCGCCATCAAGATCAACAATATGAAGCCATTTTGCGCCTGTTTTATGCCATCGCTCCGCGACACGCACGGGGTCGCTATCATATACTGTTGCGTTGGCATAATCGCCCTGATACAGACGAACACATTGACCATCTTTAATATCAATGGCAGGAAGAATATTCACGCTTTTACCCACCTAACAAAATTCTGAAGCAATTGCAATCCAAGCGTTCCACTCTTTTCAGGATGAAATTGCGTACCCCACACTTGCTCCGTCGCAATAACACTACAATATGGTGAGCCATACTCGGTGATGGCTGCTACACCCTGTTGGTCTTGTGGTTCGACATAATACGAGTGTGCAAAATAAAAGTAGGTGTTTTCTGGAATGCCCGCGAAAATCGGTAGATTCTCATGGAGAGGTTTGACCTGATTCCAACCCATATGCGGAATTTTGGGGCCATGTGAAATACGCTTTACTGAGCCAGGGAACAAACTTAATCCGCTTACCTCGCCTTCAGCATGATGTTCCGCTAAAAGCTGCATACCCAAACAAATACCGAGGAACGGCCTACCGCGTTGTGTAGCCTCACGAATCGCATCATCTAAACCATGTTTGGTTATTTGAGCCATCGCGGACCCAGCAGAGCCAACACCTGGTAGAACAATGGCCTCCGCGTCCACGACAAGTGCAGGATCATTGGTGACGCGTACTGTCGCGCCAGCATACTCAAGAGCCTTTTCAATACTATGAATATTTCCTGCGCCGTAGTCAACTAATGCAATCATGACCCTTGTCCTTTTCCTTCGATACGCCATGATATCATACCACTATTTCCCATAAATACAGCAAGCGCAAATCCGAGCCAACTGATACTTGCTGGCATACGTTCAACATCTATAAGATTCATGGTTAATAAAGGGCAGCACAGTAACGCAGATTGCATAATCTCTAGCCAGTCCTCAGGAAGTGCATTGAGTGAGCGCAAATGCGCCAGCAAGGGTCTGAGTAGGTGCTCCTCCTTCGTCTGAAGAATAGCTTGACGAGCAGGAGTCAGCGTGTAGTCATGATCGACGACGATTGTTTTATTATCGACACTGACATTCACATGATACTTTTGTGCTGTTTCAACAGGAAAATACATCCATATAGCAAACACATTATGAAAAAGGGGCTTGATAACATCAAGTAGTGGGGAATGACGACCAGCAAAGGCAGGGTCAAAGTACAGATACTCTTGCTTATGCTCCAGGAAAACATTGCCAAAGTGGGCATCTCCATGTCCAATAACTGTGAAAGCCGCACGATCAGGGGCGAGAACGCGAGTCGCACGTTCGATCAATTCACCTAACGTATGCGGTTGGTCAACACCGTTAATTTTCCATTTATGTGCCAGCAATGTATTAAATGGAATTCTATCTCCATTGTTCGGGAGCATCATAGATTTGTTGCCATAGTAGCTTTGAAGACGTTCACCAGCCAAACGATGCCAAAAGAGTTGATGAATGGGAGCACGGGCATGTTCTTCCGCAGTGCTATGAGCCAGCGTTTGAGTATATAGTGCAAGTAAGCGTTCACATTCGCGCTTTTCAGCAGCTACAAGGGTGGCAAGCGTAACCTCTATTACTTGCTCTGTCTCAATCGAGCGCATCAAATCAAACATCACAGGCCAGTACACTACAGGATAAATGACCATTTGCTGCCCATGCTCATGTAGAGTACGCAACGGTTTGACGATATTGTAGCCAGCATTCCGCAACGCTTCCGCGTGATAATATTCCTCCAAAACACCTTGTTCCTCTATATGTGTCTTGAAAAAATATTCTTCTCCATGCGCGTGGTAAAAGCCATTGAAAGAATTCAACGAAACCGCTTTGGGAGTAAGCGAAACGCTTTCCGTCTCCAGGTCCATATACAGAGCAAACCAACGCTGCAACAATCGTTCAGCTTTTTCACGTTGAGTGAACTGCAATCTTTGAATAGTCGCCAGGCTATCCAACTGCTTTACCAGTGCGGGAAGCTTCGTTACATCCTCAATGAGAAAATCTGGCATACTTTGCTCAAGAATCGTTCGCGCTTGTGCCGTCTTTGCACCTGTTAAAACCGCAATAGTAATTGCTTTCGCCGCATGCCCACCTCGGATATCGCTAGGTGTATCTCCAACAACAATGAATGTCTGCGTTTGGCGACTATGAGAATTATGCTTGTGTGTGGGATTGGCAGCCAATAGGAACTGATAGGGATGTGGCTTTACCAGAGATACTGTTTCCCCTTGCGCCTTGAACTCTGCTTCCGCGTTAGCTATCTCAGCGTGGGTAGTAATATGTTGTGTATCGAAATAGGCCAATAAGCCATAATTTTCGAGTGGAACACGCGCTTCTTGCCCAGGCCGACCAGTAGCGATACCAAGCATATATCCCTGTTGCTGAAGTTCTTCAAGCATGGTACGTAGGCGTTCCACAGGAAGGAGTGGCTCTTCAAAAGAAATACATCCGTGCTTTCCCGTTTGTATTGGTGACTGTCCATAATCACGTGTGTAGAGAGCATCTCCCAGGTACCATTCTTGAAAGAGCCGTTCACATAGCTTCCATGAAGCACTATACCGCCCGAAAACGTCCTCGATAGGTACATTTAGCACATGACTAGCATATACATTAAAACGCTTTATTAGCTCAAGGCCGCTATAGTCCTGAAACAAAGAGCCATTGATAGCATCAAGTATACGTGAGTCGTGTAGCTGTTTGTCTGATACAGTTGCAAGCTGCGACCTGAACACTGCGATCCAATCGGCATCAGCAGGTCTTAACGGCAGTAAAGCATCTTTTTCAGGTACAAGTGTGAGAAGATGAATAAGATACAAGCAAAATCCGCAATAGCAGGTATCCCAGTTAGAGTTAACGGCTCTCGATTTAAAGCCGACAATCACCGCTTCGGGTAAGATACTCCGGCTTAGAGCGCGACTTGCCTCTGCCGTTGTTACAGGATGATACACGTCCGTAGTATTGTCTACATTCCAGTAGCGAGGACTATAGAGCAGTTCATGCACAACCAACCCTGCGGTATCCCAATATGCCTCTTCACTTGTGATAACGCCATCCAGGTCAAAAATAATGAGTTTTTTATCGCTCAACGCACCACCCGCTTCAATCGTTCGTGTAAACCGCGAACACTGCTGGATGTTTCGGCAAAGCGATAGGTAAGTGGCGTGATACTGATATTTGTAGCTCCAATACTGCGTAGAATTGCGACAGTTTCCAGTAGTTCAGGAGCAGAGCCACCCACCCGTACTACACCAGAAATGGTATACCATCCAGAGTTCGCCGACGTTGCAACTTCAGATGTTGAGATACGCATTTCAGCACGAGAGGTAAGTGTCTTCAAGCGTTGCTGTAGTTCAATAGAGACGTGCTGTATAGCTTCGTAACTCTCCGCTTGCACTTGTGCCGTAAGTACAGAGCGGTCCTGTGCCTGCGTTCGTGCCTCAATCAGTTCAAGAATTGTTTCAGCAGCTTTAAGCGCATGTGAGTCTTGCACAAGGTGCCGCCCATTAGCAATCAAGCATGACTGTGAGCGTAATACGACTCCACCGTCTATAAGTTTCAAGCGGTTTTCGCGTAGCGTTGTTCCCGTTTCAGTAAGGTCCACAATCAGGTCAGCCGTGTCTGTAAGTGGGGCAGCTTCTAGTGCTCCATGAGGAGAAAAGATTTTACAATGGGTGATGTTGTGCTTACGCAAAAACTGTCCCGTTAGAACTGGATATTTTGTGGCTATACGAAGTCCACGTCCTCTATGAGCAAGATAATAACCGGACAGGTGCCAGAGGTCGGCACAATTGCTTACATCGATCCACGTTTCTGGAACAGCGACCACGAGGCTACATACACCATAACCAAGCTCACGTTCTAGCACCATCAGGTCTTCATCCGTATCGTCTTCTTCGTCTAACTCATCCCCATACCCACGGTGTTCAGCAAGAATATCGTAGCCTGTGATACCTAATGTTGCATCACCGCTTTGCACAAGTGATGGAATATCGGCGGCACGTTGAAACACAACTTCAATATCAGGCATGCTCTTAATGCGCGCCAGATATTGACGTGGGTTACTTCGATTGACTTTTAAGCCACACTCACTAAGGAAATTTAGGGTCGCTGTCTCTAACCCTTTACTAGGAAGGGCAAGGCGTACTTTTGCTTCTGCACTCACAGTTCTATACCTCCGTTACTTGCTGGGCGAGTGACTCGATACTTACAACTTGCTCTTCGCCTGTGGTAAGGTCGCGCACTGTGACGACGTTCCGTTGACGCTCGTCTTCTCCCACAATAAGTGCGAGAGGAATATTTTTCTTAGAAGCTTGCTTTAAGCCAGAACTGATACCATGTCCAGTCACATCAAGCTCTACATACATACCAGAATTACGAGCAGTACGCGCTACTTGCAGTGCGTAAGGCATCTCCTCAATACTTACAGGAATAACAAAGGCTTGAGTACCCGTTTCTAATGGAAGATCGCTTTTGGGTAGTAGTGCAAGGAGGCGTTCAACTCCAAAAGCAAAACCACATGCGCTGACATCACGCGTACTCCCCACAGCACGCATCAAGCGATCATACCGACCTCCACCACACACCTGGGTATCAAAGCCATCTGCTTCTTGCGCGTGTATCTCAAAGACAAGTCCCGTGTAATAACTAACACCACGTCCAAGCGAGAGATTTAGTATTATTTGTTCACGTGATACACCACCTTGCTCAATAATTGAGACAAGTTGGCGTAGTTCTTGCAACGGTTCTGTATCCAATTGATAGCGTTCGAGCAAATCTTGCAGTGCATCAAAAACGTGTGGCGGTGGACCAGAAATAGCGTGAAGCTCACGAAGGAAATCCAGTGCATATAAAATTTGACGACGCTGCTCACCACGCTCCATTTTCCATAAGAAGCGTTCAACCACCTCATGACGAGCATCATCATCACCAAAAGAGATACTCATGCCACTTAACAGTGACGTGATATAGCGCGAATCCTGCGTGGAGACCGCGTTATCACGTTCTTGCACTGAGGGTGACGAGGACTCGATAAATCGGTCCCTACCAGAGACAAGCGGATAGAGTGCTTCCAGGCGAGCCTGTGCTGTCTGTTCGCCCTCTTCTGAACGACTTATTTGTTCCATCAAGCTTAGGAGGAGACGAGCTGCTTGATCGTCTAGCTGTAATCGATTAATGAAGCCACTTGCTACCCCAATATGCCCCAACTCAAGGCGATAGTGTGGGATATGCAGTTCTTGTAGTACATCACACGCTAATTGCAACATTTCAGCATCAGCCGAGGCCGCATGCCCACCAAACAACTCGATGCCAAACTGTGTATGTTGGCGGTAGCGACTACGCCCTGGTGCTTCGTAGCGGAAAATCGGGCCAGCATATTGAAAGCGCAATGGTAACGCCTGCTGCTGATAGTGATCGAGATAGAGCCGACAGATGGAAGCAGTGTATTCTGGACGCAAGCAAAGGTCACGATGATGTAGCCGAAACGCATAGAGATTTTGCCACAATTCCTGACCAAAGCTCGCTTGAAACAGGTCGCTGCGTTCAAGAATAGGTGTATCAATAAGGGCATAGCCTGCACGAGACAGCGTATCCGTCAAGCGCTCTGTTATCCACAGGTGGTTTTGCTGTGCCTCTGGTAAAAGGTCATGCATTCCACGCAAACGCTCTACGCGTTTTTTCATAACTATCTAGTATCCTCTCACCGAATTATCATAGTGCCAGCACCTTGCTCAGTGAATAGCTCACGAAGCAAAACGTGCTTTTCACGTCCATCGACAATATGCACACGTGGCACAATTGTCAGAGCATCCAGGCAAGCCTCCACCTTTGGAATCATGCCACCATTGATGATACCCTCCGCAATCAACTGCTTCGCCTCCACTTCGCTCAACTCTGAGATCAACGAGCCATCGGAACGTCGAATGCCAACAACATTGCTCAAGAAAATCAGCTTTTCCGCGTTAAGCGCACTTGCCAGATGCGATGCCACGAGGTCCGCATTAATATTCAAACATGTTCCATCCGGTCCCTCACCAAGTGGTGCAATTACAGGAATATAGTCTTGCTCAAGCAATGCTTGTACAGGTGTTGGATCAACCGACTCAACTTCACCTACAAAGCCCAAACGTTCATTCACGATATGTGCCCGTACCATACTACCATCTGTTCCACTAAGGCCAATCGCCTTACCACCCATATGTGAGGCCATCAAGACCAAGCCTTGATTGACCTGCCCTAACAAGACCATACGCACCACTTCGAGCGTCTGGGCATCGGTCACACGCAGACCATTTTCAAAACGCGTTGGTAGATGTAATTTGTCGAGCCATTCATTAATATACGGCCCACCACCATGTACCAGCACGGGACGAATACCTAACTTTTGCAGCCAGACAATATCTTGTAGCACAGACTCCTGATGCTCAAGCGTACTCCCACCTAATTTTATCACGAGCGTCTTGCCTTTTAGAAAGTCAATATACGGCAATGCCTCGCTCAGAACTTGCGCGATAAGATGTTGATCGTTAATAACATCGCCTTCCGGCGTTAATGAAAAACTAATAGCCATGAAAAAGTCCCCTCTCCTTATTCCGTTACGGATAAACAGCTAATGCCATCAAGCCAGTTGTTTCTGGCAAGCCGAAAAGAATATTTGCATTTTGTATTGCTTGACCTGATGCACCTTTAACAAGATTATCAAGGCACGAAACCACAACCAGCCTCTGAGTTCGCGTATCCACAAAGGGATGAATAAAAGAATGATTGCTTCCATAACTCCATTTTGTGTGTGGCGATGAGTCAACCACATGCACAAACGGCTCGTTTGCATAGTGTTTTTCGTAGAGCACACGCACATCTTCTGTCGTCAACGTAGTGTCTTTCAGGTCCGCATAACACGTCGCAAGAATGCCACGCGTCATAGGCATAAGGTGTGGAATAAAAGTCACGCGTAATTGTTGTCCTTCAGTCGCATGCCCACCATCCGATGCTGCTTCGTCCAATTCCTGTACGATTTCGGCTAAGTGACGATGCCCATCGAGACTGTAGGCGTTGATATTTTCATTCACCTCGTCATAGAGTGTGGTAAGCGAAGGAGTACGACCAGCACCACTGACACCAGATTTCGCGTCAATGATGATGCCTGGATGAACAATTCCCGCCGCCAGAGCTGGAACAAGTGCCAGGATAGAAGCCGTTGCATAACAGCCGGGATTGGCAACAAGTGGGGCGTTCGTTATTTGCTCTCGATGGAGTTCACACAACCCATAAGCCGTTGTCTCCAAAAGTGCTGGCGCGGGATGTGTATGTTTGTACCACTCCTCGTAAGTATTCGCGTTATGCAAGCGAAAGTCAGCGGACAGATCGACAACCTTTGTGCCACTCGCCAAAAGCTTGAGCACCGACTCCGCCGCCGCCGCGTGTGGCAGACATACAAAAGCAAGTTCTGTATGTACAGGTTCTTCCGTGATAATCAACTTTGGGTCAATCACTGAACTCGCGTGAAGTTGTGGAAAGACATCTCCTAAACGTTTACCAACCGCGCTACGGCCAGTGACGGAGGTGACGACAAAGTGTGAATGTTGTGCCAACAAACGCAGCAGTTCCAGCCCAGTATAGCTTGTCACGTTGACAATAGAAACAGGAATCATACGCTTCTCCCTTACCTATGAAGCAGTCAAGGAAAGCGAAAACCATAAAAAAAAGCCCTCGCTCCCTACATTAGGGACGAGGGCAACATATTTGCTCCCGTGGTACCACCCACATTGTCTTTCACACTTTATAGAGAAGCCGTATCTCGCACAGCCCACATCCTCTACCGCTTAGGAGCGACGATGGAAAGACCACTTTTTTGTTGACTCATGTGCTGCATGGGAGCCATCCACCTGTACCTACTTGTCACAAAGGTGACTTTCTTCGGTCAGCCACTCACGAAGCGGTTCTGAGGTAGCGCACCCATTCCGATCTCTCACCGTGTATCGAATCGCTGTTGGACACTAGCCTCGTACTCTGTTCGTTCATCGCGGGTCAGTCTCTATTAAATTGTCTTACCTACAAGGATACCAGTATGTACAACGAATGTCAATTTTTATTTTTGGCAATAAGTAACACATTTATATGGAGAAAATAACCATAAGAGTTTTTATATTTGACGAACCAATTGCCCTTCCAGCAGTTCTCTTCTTTCTTCTATATTCCAAGCCCTTTCCTACACCACATCTAAATACATAGGAATAAATATCTCATGTATTTGGTAATATACTAGTATATACAGTTAATTCCTTTTTCTTTTCTCTGTTCTCAGAGAAATGGAACGATAATCTTTGCTACTCTCAAGGGAGGCATTTCATGTCTACAGAACAACAATCAGCTCTTACATCAACGTCGATCCATCCAGGAACAAATATTGGTCTAGTGACTCTACGTGTCTCCGAACTCGAACGCGCCCTAGGTTTTTATCAAGGAGTCCTCGCCTTTCAATTACTTGAACAGGAACAGGGAAGAGTTGTCCTTGGCGGTCAGGACAAGCAGCCACTTTTGGAACTGATCGAAGTGCCAGGAGCAAAACCTCAGCCGGCGAGAGCAACTGGCCTATACCATGTTGCTATCCTGCTTCCCACGCGCCCCGACCTTGGTCGTGTCTTCTTGCGCCTTGTCCAGGCCAACTGGCAGATTGGTCAAGGCGATCATCTGGTCAGTGAGGCATTGTACGTCTCCGACCCGGATGGTAATGGTCTCGAACTATACCAGGATCGTCCTAGAAGTACATGGAATTGGGCACAGGGGACGGTTCAGATGGCAACTAATGCCGTTGATCTGCAAAGTCTCGCCGCCGATGCTCAAAAAGCTGAGTCATGGGATGTTCTCCCAGCAGGTACACGCGTCGGGCACATTCACCTGCAAGTCGGAAATATTGCAGAGGCGAAGCGTTTTTATACCACTATTCTCGGCTTTGATATCACCATCGAGATGCCTACCGCGCTTTTCATCAGTGCTGGTGGCTATCATCATCAGGTTGGCTTGAACACCTGGCAATCATTGGGCGCGAAACCTACCCCGGCGACAAGTGTGGGCTTGCAAACCTACGTCATCGCTATCCCGACTCTTGCTGCATTACAAGAGGTGAAAGCTCGTCTCATTGCTCATTCTGTTCCTTTCACAGAAGAGTCATCGGACCTCATTCGCGTCAACGATCCCTGGCACAATCCTATCCTGCTGAAAGTGCAACTCACCCCTGCTATATAGAAAACCTACAAGCGAGAGCAACGTACCAAGAGACAGAGGGGAACGGATAAAAAAACAGGAGTAGTAACTACTTCTGCCGCTTCCTCGATGTCTCATTTATTCCACAACACGTTCTTAGATGAAACGTATTTCTCATACATGCCACACTTGCCCTATGAACAAGGTTTGCGTACAATGAGAGCATGACCAAGTAGTAAAAGATAAAAGCACTTATAGGGGAACAATTAGTCTCTATGCCATATGATAAAGAAGCACACCGCGAAAAGACGATGGTCGCACTTTCTTCGGTCGCAGCCGCGATTGGGCTGACAAGCCTGAAAATCGTTGTTGCCCTCCTCACAGGAAGTTTGGGTATTCTCGCAGAGGCCTCACACTCTGGTCTTGACCTTGTGGCGGCCTTGATGACCTTTTTCGCGGTGCGCGTCGCCGACAAACCAGCCGATGCTACACATAACTACGGCCACTATAAAATTGAAAACCTTTCAGCTTTCTTTGAGGCTGTATTGCTGCTAGTAACTGCTCTATGGGTTATCTATGAGGCGGTTCTTCGTCTGCTCTTCCATGAAGGACAAGTAAATATTAGCATCTGGGCCTTCGTGGTTATGCTGATATCCATAGGTGTCGATGCGACACGTTCGCGTGTCCTCTTGCGAGTGGCACGTAGGCTGGGCAGTCAAGCACTGGAAGCCGATGCACTGCATTTTAGTACTGACATCTGGAGTTCAGCAGTGGTTATCGTGGGCCTACTTGTTGTTTGGCTCACGCAGCATTTCTCGCTGCCCTCATGGTTAGCACAAGCCGATGCAGTCGCGGCACTGGGCGTCTCAGGTATTGTCATATGGGTTGGTCTACGACTGGCAAAAGAGACAATTGATGCTCTTGTTGACCGCGCTCCTGATGAACTTGTACCACAAATCCAGACACATATTGACCATGTAAAAGGCGTATCGGAGATACGACGCATTCGCCTACGACGTGCTGGCAACAAGCTCTTCACCGATGTGATCATTGCGGCACCACGCACATATACATTTGAGCAGATACACGAACTTTCCGAGGATGTCGAAAGAGCAGCGATGGACGGTGTGCATGATATCGCGCCACAAGGCGAAACCGATGTTGTTGTACATGTTGAACCCACAGCATCATCACAAGAGACGGTCACAGACCAGATTCATTATCTTGCGGAGCTACAAGGAGTGCATGCACACGACATCCATGTGCGTGATGTCAATGGTCGCCTAGAAGCAGACTTTGATGTTGAAGTACAATGCGACATGAACTTGCAAGAGGCACACGCCGTTGCAACGCGCTTGGAACAGGCGGTATTAAAAAGCAACGCACGTCTCGAACGAGTGACCACACACCTAGAAGCTCCAAACGAGATTGTGGTACCGCGTCAAGAGGTCACACAACACTTTGACGCGATGAAAGAGCGCATTTGTGGTATTGCCGATGGAGTCGCTGGAACGGGCAGTGCCCATGATATCCATCTGTATCGCTCACGCCCCGCGTCCCTGATAGGAGCTACTAAAAACGAGAACGACAATGCTCACATAACAGAAAACAAGCTTGACCTTGTGCTTCATACAACATTAGATGCACACGTACCACTCAGCGAAGCACACATACAAGCAGAAGAGATCAAGCGTAGGTTACGCCACGCCTATCCTCACCTGGATTCAGTAGTGATTCATACAGAGCCGCCTGAATTGTAGAGACATGATGAATCAATCCTTTCACCTTATGTTATAGTATATGCAAATCTAAAGTATCTTCTTTTTAATCATTGGAGCATTTTATGTCCACCTCTGCTAGCCGTGTGGCAACATTTGGCACAACAGTCTTCACCGAAATCAACCAGCTTGCACAGCACTATGGTGCGCTCAACCTGGGACAAGGCAAACCAGATTTTGACACCCCACCTACTATTGTGCAACATCTGACCGAGGCAGCGCAGTCAGGACAGTATAACCAATACGCTCCTGGCCCTGGTAGCACCTCGTTACGTCAAGCCGTTGCGGACCATGCCGCACGTTTTTATAACATGGAAATCAACCCTACGACTGGCGTTGTGATAACATCTGGTGCGACCGAGGGCATTCTCGCGGCACTTATGGGGCTTGTTGATCCAGGAGATGAGGTCATTGTCATCGAGCCGTTTTATGACTCTTATGTCCCTGGTATAATTATGGCAAACGCTATTCCCGTATACGTTCCATTGCATCCACCCACATGGACCTTTGATGCAGATGAACTGCGCGCAGCGTTCACATCGAAGACACGCGCCATCATTGTAAATACACCCCACAACCCTACAGGCCGCGTATTTACTCGTCAAGAATTGAGCCTCATTGCAGAACTGTGTATCGAACATGATGTGACCGTTATTTCTGACGAGGTATATGAGCATTTACTATTTGGGGACGCACGCCATATTCCTATCGCCACACTGCCAGGTATGTTTGAGCGAACCGTAACGGTGAGTAGTGCAGGCAAGCTATTCAGTGCAACAGGTTGGAAAATTGGCTGGGTGTATGGAGCATCTGCCCTTGTTGAAGGGGTCATGCGCGCACACCAATTTGTAACCTTCTCAGTACATTATCCGTCACAAGAGGCAATGGCCTATGCGCTCAACCTTCCAGCGACATATTACCAGGAGTTTCAGGCGATGTATGAGGCAAAGCGTCAACTTATGCTTGCCGCTCTTGAGAGCGGTGGACTTGAATGTGTCGCACCGGAAGGCACCTATTTCGCAATGGCCGATTTTTCAAGGGTTTTTCAGGGTACATCGCTCGAATTTACACGTTATTTGATTCAAGAAATAGGTATAGCGTGCATTCCGCCAGATACGTTTTACGGTCAAGCACACGCACACCTTGGTAAAAATTATGTACGTTTCGCATTTTGTAAGAGTGACAGCATGTTACAACAGGTACAGACAAAACTAAAGCAATTGCAGGACAATAGGTAGACAGTGCTATAAAAAGCAAAGATGTGCGTTGTAATAAATAGCAAGCAATAGTAAGAGAAGAGGTAAGCGGGAAAGTAATGGCAAGCAATAGAGGAGACCTTACAGGGAGAACACTCGGAACATGTGTACTTGAAAATCTTGTGGGACAGGGCGGTATGGGTGCTGTCTATCTTGCACGTCAAATGCGACCAGCACGTCGGGTCGCGGTAAAGGTGTTGTTACCAAATACAGCTATGAGTAGTGATGTGTATCAGGCATTTCTTGCACGCTTTCGCCGCGAGGCCGACGTTATAGCGAAACTTGAACATGTCAACATCATGCCAATCTACGAATATGGTGAGCAAGATAATTTGGCCTACCTAGTTATGCCCTATCTTTCAGGTGGTAGTTTACGCGAGGTGTTGCAAAGGCAAGGCACACTCTCGCTGGAAGAGACCGCGACATATTTGAACCAGGCGGCATCGGCACTGGACTATGCTCATGCAGAAGGTGTTGTACACCGCGACCTGAAGCCTGCCAACTTCTTGCTTGCCTCAGACGGTAGGCTCGTACTCGCCGACTTTGGCATCGCGCGTATTATGGAAGACACCTCTAGCGGTTCGGGTTTAACCAGTACGGGGATGATTATTGGCACTCCTGAATACATGGCACCAGAAATGGTAAACGGTGAAGATATCGACTACCGTGCCGACATCTACGAACTCGGTGTTGTCATCTTCCAGATGCTTAGTGGCAATGTTCCATTCAGAGGAAATACACCTATTGTTGTTATTACCAAACATATGCAGGAATCGTTGCCGTCTTTGCACCAACTTAAGCCCATTATTCCCGTAGCTGTCGATGCGGTCATACAAAAGGCAACAGCAAAGAACCGCGAAGACCGTTATACCTCGGTGAGTGCCTTCGCCCAGGATTTTCGTAGGGCGATAATCCAACCAAGTGCGCCACCTTACGTTCCCTATGTCGTTGATAGACCGAATACCTCAATAACACTTCCTCCACCGGAACCAACGGTTGCACAGGTAACACAGCGACAATTCAACACTCCACCACAGCAGCAAAGTGGTATTTATTACAATCAGGGGAATCCAAGTAGCCAGCAATTTAACCCTTATGGAGAATATCAACAACCGATTTATTCAACATATAACACGCCGCCCATGACACCTCCATACCAGGCACCAGCGAAAAGCAGTTACAGACCATTAGTCATCATCTTAAGTATTCTTATTGCGCTTGTGCTGATTGTTGGTGGTATCTCGGCAGGCATACTCTTAAACAAAAACCCACAAGGCAGTGCCGGGGGAGTAACTCCGACTCCAGCGAGTACAGGACAGCCTACGGTGGGTGCAACAGCGACACAAGCTCCAAGCCCAACACCGTCACCGACTAAGCAACCTACAGTTGCGCCAACTGCGACACTTAAACCAACAGCAGGTCCTACACAACCAGCAACGGTTCCAGTTGGCGGTTTACTATATACAACTGCCAGACCGGGTAATGGATGTGACACCAGTGGTGGTAAATGGATGAATTATAATGGAATTCAGGTGACGTGCCAGGATGGAAATTCGGTAGTTACCAACCCTTCTCAAACACTTAATGGTACATTTCTCACAAACATACCTGCACAACAGTATCCTTCGGATTATGTTATACAAGTACAAATGCAGCAAGATGCTGCGTCTTCGGCTGACTTTGGCCTCTACTTTCGTAACCAACTTGCGAACCAGCAGCAGTTAGGAACCTACAGCTTTCTTATTCATCCTGATGGTACCTGGGGAGCGTATGTTAACGACAATGCGACAGGCACACCTACACGAATCAAACGTGGCGTGCTTGGCGATAGTCATGCCCTGGTAACGCTTGCTATTATCGTACAAGGCAATACCTTCACATTCTACGCGAATGGCAACAAGCTCAATAGTGTAACCAATATGAGATATGCATCAGGGATTGTAGGTATTGCTGCCGCTCCGGGAGTCACGATTACCACTAGCAATTTTGAACTCTTTATGCCAGCACAGTAAAAAAAGTGGTCAAGTAGCTCAATACAAGAGGGGCAAGGATGTGAATCTCTTGATTTCACATCCTTGCCCCTCTTGTATTGAGCTATCTACGTATGGCTAGTCTATACTCTTGTTACTATATGCTTGGGTAACGTCTTGTACGGGCGCAATAAGTTTTTGTGCCACAAGAAACTTCTCCATTGAGGCCCATGTAGCACTATCATTATTTCCAAGTTGCCCATTTCCTTGCCATATCGGAATAGTGGCTTGCAACACGCTTAGGGTTTGTGCTGTATCAGTCAAGCCGGGGATAAAAGGCTTACTAAGCGTAACTGCTCCCGAAGGGTCTGCGATAACATCCTTTAGCCCCTTCAACGTGGCTTGCACGAAAGCTCGCACCAGTTGAGGCTGGTTCTGATATGTCGCTTCAGTAGTTATAATCCCATTGGAAACAAGGGGCTGATAATCCGACACATTGAATGTGCGGACATTAAAGCCACGCTTTTGTAGTTGCAACGGTTCATTGTTCGAGTAGCCAACTACAGCATCTACCTTGTGTCCAACCAGAGCCGCCACTTGCGTGAAACCAATTGATTGCACTTTCACATCTGATAGAGAAAGTTTCGCGCTGTAGAGCAGAGCCAACAACCCTGTGTAGGTTGAGCCATAGGGTCCAGGCACACCGATTGTATGTCCTTTGAGGTCGGCGAGTGTCTTGATGGATGAATTAGCCGGTACGATCACGCTCACAGGGTATTTTTGGAAAATGGTAGCGACATCGACCACTTTGACGTTTTTATCGCGTGCTTGCAATGTCTCATCGCCACCGGCGAAGACAAAGTCGTTCTTACCAGCAACCATTGAGCCAATCAGGTCGGGTACAATACCTTGGTTGAAGGTCACATTTAAACCTGCCGCTTTATAATACCCTTTACTTTGGGCAACATAAAATGGCGCAAACTGAATATCGGCAATGTAGCCAAGCCCAATAGAAATGTTTTTCGCGCCAGGCTGAGGCGTCGTACTACCTCCACTTGATGTCGTAGTGCTACTGCTGCTCCCACAGGCACCGAGCAAAAGTACGAGCAGTGTACACAGCGATAAAATAGGCAAAAGGGTAGCTGAACGATGACGAATAGGCATCGAGTGTTTCTCCGTTTTCTTGTCTTTTGTTCCGCTCGTCTCATCATATGCAATGAAGCTTGTTGACGAGCGAAACAGTATTGGATGATGTTTGATTAGTAAACGAACTCGGCAAGCTTCACGAGCAGCCATGTCGCGCTATAATATAGTGCCGCCAGAACAGCTAACACGATAATAGTTGCGAACATCAATGACGTGTTGTACTGGTGCTGGCCCTGTAAAACAAGAGAGCCAAGTCCCGCATTGCCGCCGCTCACAAACTCTGCCACGACTGCACCCGTAATCGACAGGGTAAAACCTGTACGTACTCCGGCGAGCAGAGAGGGCAACGCAAGCGGGAACTCGATATGTGCAAGCAGCGACCAGCCAGAAGCACCCTCGACACGTGCCGAGTCGGTAAGGGCGTGGTCAATGGTCTGCACACCTAGAATTGTATTGATGACCATTGGGAAGAGCACAACCAACATACATATAACAATGTTGGGAACTAATCCATACCCTAACCATAAAACTAGGAAAGGAGCAATCACTAATGCAGGAATAGCCTGAACAGCCGACAAGTAAGGCTGTATTGTAATGGATAGGAGACGAGATTTCGCTACACCATATCCTAACGGCAAGGCAACAACAACTGCAAGTAAGAAACCAAAAACGCTTTCTTGCACCGTGACAACAACTGCATCCCTGAGATACATTCCAGAACCCAGGCCATCAGCTAAACTCGCAAGAACATCACCCGGAGGAGGTAAGAAAAGACTAGAAACATGACCAGCAGTTGTACTTATATACCAACCTGCCAGAAGCAGAATAGCCAGTACAAGTGGTGGCAAAATTAAAAACACTCGCCCTGTCACATTTTGTGCAGGAGTACGCACGTTTGGGGTGCGTATTGGACGTTGCAGCAAGTCATCTTGTGCTTCTGCATACGTATGCACCGCCGTAGGTGCATCTTCTGTAGAGGTGGTAACACTCATTGGACTTCCCTCAATCATAGCTATACCGATGGTCATTTCTGTAAAAGGGCAGAGAAAACCATCAATTCAACTAACATTCGGGAGGCATGTAAGGGAGGTACAGAGAAATCGTCAGTGAACACAAAGTATGCACCAATAGCCCTGTTACGCATAGGTAGCAGGACGCAGCGATCTCCATTTAAACCTTCTCCCATCCAGACTATACTGTCGGCTTCGGAATCACACCGAATCCTGTCCATACAACGTTTCGCAACGCCATGCAGACTCGCGGGCTTAGCATATGTACCGCGCACATATACTTCACCGCCGGTCGGGAATTGCACCCTGCCCCGAAGGTCTCTAAGGATAAGTATGCCACATAATAGACAGTCAATGCAAGAGAAGGGCCAGCAGAAATTTCTGCTGGCCCTTCTCTTGCATTGACACTTAGTCATTTTTCACAAGATGGAATTCTTCGGCATACGTGTAGTCGTACTTCTTACCCGTTTCCGTTCCAAACTCGCGTATCATTTGCTCCACCTCGATGGTACCATTCTCAAACTGGCTTACGTGGGCGCGTATTGCTTGCATCTTGATCTCTATTACTGGCGTTATATCAATCGCAACATTTTGTGTAGGCGCACCCATGACGTACACTTCTGAGACTTTATGCGGCTTGATGCCCTCTTGCATAAGTTCGGGAAAATCCCAGGGATTTTGTGATGCTGGATAGATGGCCTCTAAGGTCGCACGCCCAGCAGCAAGATGGTCGCGGTGATGCATCTGAATGATGTAGGTTGGCGTCCATGAACGGTCTGGTGATTGACAGAATACGCGCGAAGGTTTGTGTTGTCGTAATAGGCGCACAATATCTCTACGCATCTCTAGCGATGGTTCAAGCTGCCCGTCAGGGTAGCCGAGAAAATAGACATCTTTCAGCCCAAGCGCAACTCCAGCATTGCGTTGCTCTTGCTTGCGCGTCTCGACTACGCGTTGACGTGCTGCAGGACTCACATCCGTTGCGGTATCAGAACCACCACTTCCGCCATCAGCACAAATGACGTAGTATATATCCCAACCATCTCGAACCCATAGGGCTACTGTACCTGCACAGCCAAACTCTGCGTCATCCTCATGGGCAACGACGACCATCGCGACCTTGTTTTGCTCAGACTCGCTCATGAATTCTATTCCTTAATTTAATCTTCTTCGGTCAGAACAACGAGCAAACCACCAATCATAGCAAGGTTTTTGGTGAAGTTAATTTGGTGCATTGCGCGCGTTCGTGGATCTGTTTCTTGCCAGAAAGGGTGTCCCACAAAGGTCGTAGGAATCAATGACCCAATTAATATCAGTGAAGCCAGCTTAGGCAGAAATCCTACAGCGAGGGCAGTACCTGCAACAACCATTGCTCCCCCATTGAGAATAACGGCCTGTCTTGGTGCTGGAATACCTGCCTTATCGACCATTGCAACACGTCCACCTGGCTCCGAAAACGCTCCGTATCCTCCAATGATGAACATACCTGCCAAGAGTGAGTGACCAAGTGTTTTGATGAGTGACATAGCAATCTTTCTCCTTGTTATCATAGAATAAAAAAGAAACTTTCTTTGTTTCACACTTTATACGTGTACCTGTGTCCTGATGACGCGATTTTGGTTACGCTCAAGTTTCACCGTGTGACCTGGTACTATTAAGAATGCTACTAATCCAGAAGAGAGCTATTACTTTATTTTTTATAGTATCAGCTCTTTGACGCTATAATACACCACGAGGAGCTATATGACAACTGAACTACGCATAGTACCTATCACAGGCATTGGCGAAATTCCGCAGGGAACAGACCTGGGTAAACTTATACATGATGCACTCCAAACTCAACATCTCAGCATTGAACGAGGGGATGTGCTGGTCATAACACAAAAAATCGTCTCAAAGGCTGAAGGCCAATTGGTCAACCTTGACGAGATTGAGCCATCGGAGTTCGCCCGTATCGCGGCCCAGCAGGGCAAAAAAGATGCACAGCATCTTGAAGTGGTGCTACGTGAAAGTAAGCGCATTGTGCGTATGGATCATGGCGTGTTAATTAGTGAGACACATCATGGATTCATCTGTGCGAACGCGGGTGTTGATGAATCCAATATTGGTGGCACGCGTCAATTAGCACTCTTGCCAGTTGACTCGAATCGCTCAGCACGAGAAATTCGGGCACGCCTCCAACAGCTCTCAGAAACACAGCCAGATATCGCAGTCATTATCTCCGATACATGGGGTCGTCCTTGGCGCACGGGACAGGTAAACAATGCAATCGGAGTTGCTGGCATGGAGTCGGTCGTTGATTATCGGGGACAAATTGACCCTTACGGTTATGAGCTTCAAGCAAGTGCCATCGCGGTTGCCGACGAGTTAGCGGCAGCAGCAGAATTGGTCATGGGCAAGATCGACCGCATTCCGGTCGCACTTATTCGCGGCTATTCGTACATCCCCGCAGAGGGCGACGCAAGCACCTTAATACGAGATGGTGCATCAGACATGTTTCGCTAAGTAGCCTTATTAGAAAGCAACATTCTGTGACAATATATTCGGAGACACGCCAAGAAACACAGCCAAGCCGCTCGTCTGATCTTGCGACACTGCTACGGAGCAGACGTAGTGTACGTAGTTATCAACAACGACCAGTAACGCGTGAGCAGTTGGAACAGATACTAGAAGCAGCACGTTGGGCACCCTCGCCACATGGCAGACAGCCCTGGCGTTTTATTGTCTTAACACGACAAGAGCCTAAACAGGTACTTGCGGATAACATGGGCGAAACCTGGCAACGCACACTTGAGATGGATGGACAAGACCCCACAGTTGTCAATATCCGCCGTGAAAAAGCGCGTCAACGTATTCTAAACGCACCTGCAATCGTTATCCCATGTCTTTATTTAGAAGACTTGGATTCCTATCCAGATGAGCAGAGGCAGGAAGACGAAAAGACGATGGCGATACAGAGCATCGGTGCCGCGATACAAAACATGCTGCTTATGACGTATGACCTTGGACTTGATGCAGGTTGGATGTGCGCTCCCCTGTTCTGTCCAGAGGTGGTATGTGAAGCACTGAACGTTGATGCTCGACTCATTCCACAAGCACTTATCACAATTGGATATGCCGCCGCCGATCCTAAGAGGCGAGAGCGTCTCCCGTTGAGTAGTTTGATTGCACATTTTGATTGAGGGGAAAATATGATTGTTGTTCTCGCAGGTGGTGTTGGTGCCGCACGTTTTTTACAAGGCATCGTACAGGTAGTGCCACAAGAACAATTGACTGTGATCGTGAATACAGGCGATGACCGCGATTTCTATGGTCTCCATGTCTCGCCTGATAGCGATATCGTGATGTACACACTAGCAGATATGGTTGACGAGACACATGGCTGGGGAGTACGTGGCGATACATACAATACCATGCAGCAACTTACAACGTATGGTGAAGAGGACTGGTTCATGCTTGGTGATCGTGACCTGGCAACTCATGTCCATCGCACTCATTTGCTGCGACAAGGGAAAACGTTAAGTGAGGTCGCGGACGATATCCGTGTACGGCTTGGTCTGGGTTTGCGCGTCTTGCCAATGAGCAATCAACCAATTGCCACACATATCAAGACACCTGCTGGCTTGCTTCATTTCCAGGAGTATATGGTCAAACGTCGTACTCTTGATGAAGTACAGGATGTCGTCTTTGTGGGCGCGAAAGAGGCTAAGCCTGCTCCTGGCGTACTCGATGCACTGAGAGAGGCCGAGGCTATTTTAATTGCGCCGAGCAATCCTATCGTAAGTATTGGTAGCATTTTGTCGGTGCCCGGAGTACATGACGTTCTACACGAGGCAAGCGGAATGGTGGTAGCGGTAAGTCCTATTATTGGTGGCGCGCCAATTAAAGGTCCAGCGGATAAACTCATGAGTGGGTTAGGACTCGATGTATCTGCCGTTGGTGTAGCACGTCGTTACCGCGATTTCCTGGATGTGATGGTCATTGATGAGCAAGATAAAAACCTTGTCACAGCAATCGAAGACCTGGGCATCCCTACCATTGTCACGGATACTATTATGCGTGATAGCGCGACAAAAAAAGCACTTGCCCTAACCGTTTTACGCGCAGCAGGTTTATCGTTTTAATCTATTGTGTCTAGTAAAGATGTACCCACATGTATCATGCACTCATTCCTGTCAAAGCACTTGGCGAAGTAAAAAGTCGCCTTGCACCATATCTAACTCTTTACCAGCGTGAAGAACTGGTGCTAACAATGTTACGCCACGTAGTTCAAACGCTTCTTGACTGTCAGGCAATAGAACGCGTTTCTGTTGTTAGCCCAGACCCACGCGTCCTTGAATACGCTCATCTCTGGGGTGCTTATGCTCTTTTAGAAGAACAACAAGGACATAACCCAGCGTTACGTGCTGCGGCAAAAAGAGAGATTGCACAGGGAACGACAGCCTTGCTTACAATCTCGGCTGATCTTCCACTTCTCCAACGTGCTGATATCGAGCGTATGCTAGCTATGTCTCAGCACTACGAAGTTGTACTTGCGCCCTCACAGGAAGGGACGGGAACAAACGCTGTGTTGATGCGCCCACCATTAGCACTACCATACGTCTTTGGACTTAACAGTCTACAACGCTATCAAGAGGAAGCCGAGCGACGCGAACTACTCACAACACAGGTGAAACGTCCCGGACTTTCTCTTGATGTCGATACGATCAAGGACCTTGAACTCTTTCGACGCTATGAGGAAGAGGAGCAAACAGCGGCTCACATCGTCGATGTAGCCTATCTGTTGTAAAAGAAAAACTTTTGTGATGCATAGCCGTATCTTCATTGAACAGACTATTTTATGTTTTTTAAGAAGAGGATACGATGGCTATCACGAAAGCTGAGCGTACAACTGCGCTTGAGCGACAGATGGATCGAGTCGCGCGAAGGATGGATGGGCTAAATGCTTTGAGTAGTGGCTTTTGGCCGATGAAGCTCGCAATTATCTTTGGCGGAACCATCATCACTATTGGTATATTTAGCGTTATTCACTGGCTCGGTCTTTTATGCATACCACTCACGATAGCACTCTTCGTGGTCGTTCACCGTCGTCACGCAAAAGTAGACAAGAGCCTTGTCCGGCATCGTGTATGGCTCTACATGAAAAACACGCAGCTTGCACGTATGGCCCTTGATTGGGAGAACATACCAGCCGTCCAACCACGCGACGAGCATGCCGACCATCCTTTTGATACAGACCTCGATGTCACGGGCGAACGCTCACTACATCAGCTTATTAATACCTGTGTCTCGTCTGAAGGATCAGAACGTTTACGCTCATGGCTCCTTAGCACAACTCCAGATAAAGACGCCATTCGTTTTCGCCAGGCTATCATGGGCGAACTCACTCCCCTTACAGGTTTCAGAGACAAACTCGCACTCCATTCACTGTACGTAACACGCTATACCGCCGAAAAGTGGAGCGGTGAGAAACTCCTTCTTTGGCTACAGGAACAAAAAGAAACTTCGGGGACTGAGGTGACGCTTCTTGTGCATAGTATACTCTCAGCACTCACACTAGTACTGATTGTGTCCTACATCGTTTTCCACATTTCTCCGATTTTCTGTATTGCTTCATTGGTTGGTTCGCTCGCATGGTTCTTCTTGAGACGCGACGAACAAAAAAACATGTTTCAAGATGCTTCATACATGCAACAAGCATTTGGACAGTTACGCGTCATCTTTGAGTATTTAGAAAAATATCCTTACGCAAGCCATAAGCAACTCAAGGCTCTATGCGAACCATTTTATGAGGATGCACAGATACGACCATCATTCCTACTAAGACAACTTGCCATTCTCGCAACAATGGCTTCTACATCGCGTAGTGGTGAGGCATCGCTGTTTATCAACGCGATTCTGCCTTGGAATGCATATATCACTCATCAACTCAACAAATACAAACAGCAAGCAGTCGAGAACTTACCAGTCTGGCTTGATATATGGTTTGAGCTTGAAGCACTTTGTTCGTTAGCAAACTTTGCCTATCTCAATCCAGAGTATATATTACCTGAGATCACATCGGATGGTACACAACCCACACATTTTCGCGCAAAAGGCTTAAACCATCCTCTGCTTAAAAGTGAGATAAAAGTGCCTAACGATATCTCGTTTGAGAAAACAGGCGAGATATTGCTTATTACAGGCTCGAACATGGCAGGAAAAAGCACCTTCTTACGAACTATGGGCATTAATCTCTGTCTTGCCTACGCTGGCACAGTGGTAAACGCGACGAGTTTACAAACCTCACTTTTCGAGATTTATGCCGCCATCAAAGTGAATGATTCCGTAACTGATGGCTATTCGTACTTTTACGCCGAGGTCAGACGTTTGAAGGCATTGCTGACACGCTTAGAGCAGGAACCTGAACACCCTCTCTTTTTCCTCATTGACGAAATCTTTAAAGGCACAAATAATCGTGAACGGCTTATTGGTAGCGAGGCATACATTCACGCGCTGGCAGAGGGAAACTGTATTGGTGCTGTCTCGACTCATGACCTCGAACTCGTCAGGCTCTCCGAAGAACTTCCCTTGATTAGAAATTATCATTTTCGAGAAGAGGTCGTCAACGGACGCATGGTCTTTGACTACAAACTACGCCGAGGTCCATCCCCCACAACCAACGCGCTCAAAATTATGCAGCTAGAAGGGCTACCTATAAGCTATAAAAAAGTGGTGCAGTAACTCACGCAGGCGTTGCTGAATAGACAATGTTCAACAGCGCAGGTTGCGTGTGTACTCCTATAGCGCAATAGGTAAAGCCAGATGGCAGATCAGATGACTGAAGCTGTATTTCCTGGTTGATTTGATCTTCGTAATTTTGCGCGAAATCTGTTACAGGAATGTTTCCAAGGTCGGCATGAATGAGACGTACACGGGGTTGGCAAGATTGTGTATAGGGTTGCAATATCAATGTAAAAGGTCTTGTAACGCTGGTAACAACCAAATTAAACTGATCTTCGCCACTTATTTGTATCCGGTTATCATTTGTCAATGTCACCTGCACATTACTAACATCTCCCGCTAATCCTGAAGTTTTTAGCTTTCCTGAGACTAATTGTGTTAAATAGCTACTGCTCATTTGCACGGTCAAAGAAGATGGCTGTCTGGCTGATGGTATCTGAACTGGTGCTCTGTCGTGAGCTACAAAAAGCACAAAGAACAAGGTTGCTACTATCCCTAGCATAATTCCTAAGAGGAAAAGCAAAAATGATAGAAGAGGATTACCTCTACGATTTCTGGTGGATTGTGCAGGAACATTTTTTCTCGCATAAGGTAAACTGGAGCCTCCAACTATTGGTTCTGTTGGTGCTTTATGCCGCGAGTCCATACATTTCTTCCCTCTATTCTACTGTTTAGCTTATAGTACTCTCATGATACGCTAGTATGCAAGTGGACAAAAGTACTCTCTTTTTTGACTAGTTGATAAAATCGCCGTTATGTTGAAAGGGAGACATTGTGCAACATATACAAAAAATGGGGGTCTACTTTCTCACAAAATAGCTATAGCATGCTATCTGTGGGCGTCATATGATAGATAAGAGTAAAATCAATCTCCCAAAGGTTGTGTTTTATGTACTCATATTTATGCAGAGTAGCCAAATTTTATTTTGTGCAACGCATGCCAATGTATCTAGCAACGGCGCTGGAAGTATGTTTAAAAGGAGAGTGGAATACATGACACCTGAAGAAGTCCTCCAATTTGCCAAAGAGAATGGCGCAAAAATGGTTGACCTCAAGTTTACTGACCTTCCAGGGTCCTGGCAACACTTCAGCGTACCAGCGCATGAGTTGAAGGCATCAAACTTCGTTGAAGGGTTCGCCTTCGATGGTTCCAGCATTCGCGGTTTCCAAAGCATCAACGAGAGCGATATGGTTATTGTCCCTGATGCTGAGACCGCTATCATGGATCCATTCATGACTATTCCAACGCTGAGTCTCATTTGTGATATTGGATTTCCTGGCCCGGCGGGAGCGAAAAAGCCCTACACCCGTGATCCACGCTACATTGCTAAAAAAGCTACTGAGTATCTCCGCTCAACAGGCATTGCTGACACAACCTACATGGGACCAGAAGCTGAATTTTTTGTTTTTGACAGTGTGCGTTACAGTTCCACCATGAACACACAGTATGTAGAAGTCAACTCCGACGAGGCACACTGGAACAGTTCACGTGATGGCGCACAAAACTTGGGTCACTTGATGCGTGTCAAAGAGGGCTATTTCCCTGTTGCACCAAACGACACCTTGCAAGACCTACGTAGTGAAATGGCTCTCTTGCTCGAAGACCTTGGTATACCTATCGAGGCGCAACATCACGAAGTCGGCGCACCTGGACAATGTGAAATTGACATGCGCTTCAACACCCTACTCAAAAGTGCAGACAACATCATGTTGTACAAGTATGTCGTCAAGAACACCGCACGCAAGTATGGTAAAACCGCAACATTCATGCCCAAGCCCGTTTTTGGCGATAATGGCTCAGGCATGCACGTACACCAAAGCTTGTGGAAAGACGAAAAGCCTCTCTTCTATGCAGAGGACGGCTATGCATATCTTTCACAAATGGCACGCTACTATGTTGGTGGCATCCTAACTCACGCGCCAGCGCTCCTCGCTATTGCCGCTCCAACGACCAATAGCTACAAACGCTTGGTACCTGGATACGAAGCACCTGTTAACCTCGTCTTCTCATCGGGCAATCGTAGCGCCGCTGTACGTGTTCCAAAAACGTTTACACCACCAGCCAAGCGCATTGAGTTCCGTTCACCGGACCCAAGCGCGAATCCGTACCTGCTCTTTGCCGCACTTCTAATGGCAGGGCTTGATGGCATCAAAAACAAGATTGACCCAAGCGAACATGGCTTTGGTCCAGTGGATAAGAATCTCTACGAGATGTCAGCAGAGGAACTCCGCGAGATTCGCTCAGTGCCTGGTTCACTCGAAGAGTCACTGTCAGCACTCGAGGCAGACCATGCCTTCCTCCTGGAAGGCGATGTCTTCACCGATGACTTGCTGCAAAGCTATATTGCGCTGAAACGTAGTCAGTCGGACGAAGTTCGACTACGCCCTGCACCAATCGAGTTCAGCATGTACTACGATGTGTAATTGACACATCACCACTAAAGACAAGAGAAGATGGCCTTCATGGTTGTAAAGACTATGAAGGCCATCTTCTCTTGCTTTACATATATAAAAGTTTTTACATAAAGCAATAGCAAAATCCTTGCGTTGTTTTATATATCTGACAAGAAAAGATATACAAAACGAAATTGTTTCTATCGCTGATGTTCAGCATACGTATTGAGAACAGCGAACAGAAAAATATGTTATATTTATGTAAATACGCAACATTGTTGTTGTGTTTGTTTGAACGCTGCACAAGAGAGACGAAATCATGCAATTACTTACTGACAGTTATGGACGACGCATCAAAAGTATGCGTATCTCAATCACCGATAAATGCAACTTTCGCTGCACCTATTGTATGCCTGCGGAAGGACTCCCGTGGCTTAAAAAGGCCGACATTCTTTCCTACGAAGAGATTGTGCGTGTCACTCGCGTGGCGGTGAGTCTTGGTATCGAACAAATCCGCCTGACTGGTGGAGAGCCTCTGGTCCGACGTGACGTGCCAGAACTTGTTCGACAACTCCGTGCCATTGATGGTCTTCGTAGCCTCAGCTTGACCACTAACGGTATTCTCCTCAAACAACAATCTAAAGCTTTAGCAGAAGCGGGCCTCACTCGCATCAATGTCAGCATGGATTCTCTGTTGCGTGAAAAGTTTGCCCAACTTACACGACGAGATCAACTTGATCGTGTACTCGAAGGGTTGGAAGAAGTTGAAAAGTATCCTTCAATTCATCCCATCAAAATAAATGCCGTCGCGATCCGAGGGTATAGTGAAGCAGAAGTGCTTGATTTTGTTCGTTTCGCACGCAATAAAGCCTATGTCATGCGCTGGATTGAGTTTATGCCCCTTGATGCAGATCAAACATGGCGTAAAGAGGATATTCTAACTGGCGGCGAGATGAAGGCAATTATTGAAGCTGAATACGGTCCACTCGTTCAAATTACCTCTGGCGATCCATCAGAGACTGCTCGCCGCTATACATTTAGCGATGGTATTGGAGAAGTTGGCTTTATCAATCCAGTCAGTGAGCCATTTTGCTCCACCTGTGATCGCATTCGTATTACCGCAGATGGACAACTTCGTACTTGCCTTTTCGCTACAGAAGAGACAGATTTGCGTTCAGTTCTTCGCTCCGGTGGAGATGACGAGATGCTGGCAACAACTCTTCGCCAGGCAGTGTGGAAAAAAGAGCTAAAACACTACATTGGTGATAAACGCTTCAAACATGCAAGCCGCAGTATGTCCATGATTGGTGGCTAGAAGAGGAAAGAACGACAAGTAGTGACACGACTGTGACAGTCGTGTCAAACCCGTACTACAACACTACCAATGTAAAAAACATAGTTACAAAAAAACAAGATACTCGTTGTTATAGTCAAATAGATATTTGTTTATGTAAACAGTCCAGCAGTGTTTGTGTTAATTATCATAAGGAAGAGGGCTGGTTAGTAGGAAGGTCTGACCGTACATCAGTACAAGACCGGAAAGAGGACCACATGATATATGATGAGGCAGATTTGCTGACGGTTCGGGAAGTAGCCAAACAGTTACGAGTCGATGACACAACGGTGCGTCGATGGATTAAGAATGGCGTACTTGAAGCCATCACCTTACCCCACAGGGGTGCGCGGCAAGCATACCGTATTCGCAAATCTACGTTGGACACTCTTCTTGCACCACCACCTGAGCCAACAGACAAAGAGTAGTCAGGAAACACAGAACCTGTTACACTGTAGGCATACGAAGAGTTACAAGACCGTCAGGAGGTTCGTATGTCTACAGTCGATAGTGAGAAACTATTCCAAGAACTACAGGGGAGTGTGGAGTCAGGATTTGCTGCAATCCATTCAGAGATTCAGCATTCATCGGGAGGTATTCCATATCTACCCAAGCCTGGAGTTGTTGTCCTGGCACGTCCTAGCACCCATATAGCAGGTTTGGCAGGATTTTTACATGGTTTCGACCCTTCCCTCAATTTCTCTGAGTATTTAGACGATCCAACATCTTTGCCCGATGGTGCCCAACTATGCAAAATCGCGGGGCAAGTATGCTACATGAGCTTTGGGCGCATGCGTTCGATGAATGCACAAGCCAAACGCTATTTCGATAACCTCAAATCTTCTGGTCATGGCTCCGTCTTTGAGCACGCAAACTACAGTTTACTTTTCTACGGAATTTCTCGTAGTGTAACGCACGAATTGATACGACACAGAGCAGGCTTCGGATTTTCGCAAAGTAGTCAGCGCTATGTATCTGGACGTATGCTTCGTTTTGTTGAGCGACCTGAATATCAAGGTGATGACTTTCTCCACAATCAGTTTTTACAGCGTATCGAACGTGCTGCTGATGAGTATGCAATGCTTACAAATAGACTTTTGGAGATGCAGAAAGCCGGAACAAGTATCTTGACAGCAGAGGCAAAGACAGACCTACGCAAGAAAGTACAGCAAAGCGCACGCTCTGTACTTCCAAATGAAACAGAAGCTCCTATTGTCGTCACTGGCAACGCACGAGCATGGAGGCATTTTATCGAGGAACGCGCCAGTACCCATGCTGAAGTTGAGATACGTGAACTAGGAGTGCGAACATTCCTTTGTCTCCAACAAGTTGAACCTGTCCTTTTTGATGACTATACGATAGAGCAACTTTCCGATGGTACTTATATTGTGAAGACAGATTTCGTGAAGGTTTGAGCTATAGCGTTAGGGAGACAAATATGTTTCCCCTATTTGCGTTAAACACACCTAGTAACTACCACAAGTCACGTCGATACAATTGCATTCCATTTTGACTCAGTGCTTCTACAGAGTGCATCTCGCATTTTTCGGTCAAGCGCGAAGTTGTAGTATTGCGTGTGGGCAGCAATGCTTCAAAGTAGATTGAAATACCGTCTTGCTCCGCCTCGAACTCGAACTCAGCCGCGAGGATACGTGCTCGATTGAGTGCGCCAACGAGTAAGAGGCGTCCTGCGCCACGTTGTCGCTGTTGAGGATACACCGCACCTTGACATAATAGATGGTATGCCTTTTGATCTTGAGAGAGTGTTAGCGTGGTATAGCCAATAACCTCACCTTCGATGCCGTCGAGTGTTCCTGCTTGTCCCCATGTATTCAACTCATCATCGTCATCAGTAATTATAAAGGCGTTAGAACGTGCATCCGTGTCAGGATTGGTAAGCCACGCCTCAATTAAAGCTTCTGGTTGAGTAAGAGAATAGCCATCGGTCAATGCAGCGGCTTGCTGAATCTGTACAAGTGTCGGCAAATCTTCTGGTCGGTAGTTCCGTATACGCACAATTACACGCTCTCTCTAACACAACAGGATAATGTTCAGCATCGTTCAAAGCGGCTAGTATCTGCTCTGCAATATGCGGTAACAATGGTGTTCGTATCAGGTCAGTCAACTGTATCCAACACACATCTATCTGGTCTTTGTCCGGCACATCTGGCATTCGCGTCTCACTGTACCTTTGCGGTTTGCACTCAAAAATCACATTCATACTATGTCTTGCACCGTATTTATACCTGTGCGAAGTAGGCACGTATTCAAATACATATAGGATACCGTCCTACATCCACTTGCATACATGTCTCTTCTAGCACTTCACGCCGTACAGCATCCTCTAATAGCTCATTGTCTTCCACACCGCCACCAGGAAGATTATAATGAACGCCAACATCTGCGTCATCAAACTTCACAAGTAAAAGCTTATTGTCCCGCACAATCACCGCACTAGCTCCTAGACGTATTGTCATACCTATTATCTCTTTCTTATTCTTCTCAATATCCACGAATGAGTATCACATAAAATGATATAATTCAGGAATGAGTATCGTCTAGTAGTTCTTATCTTATCACGCACAGAGTCACCCTCGGTACAAAGGAGCCTTATCTTGTCTACTGTCACAAACACTTCTCACATTCAACGTATTCGCCAGGAAATGCCTGCTGCAACATCGCGTATTTACCTCAACAATGGTACGTTTGGTCCAATACCAACACCTGCTGTACAAGCAATGCAGGAGCGCATACAGTTTGAATTACAGAATGGACGCCTGGGTACGGAAGCGTTCGAGCGAATGAAATCGGTCTATGATGAGGCGCGAACTGCTGTTGCTCGCTTGCTCAACGCTGACGTGCAAGAAATCGCGCTCACCGATAATACTGGCGAAGGTATGAATATTGTAAGCTATGGTATCAACTGGCGTGAGGGCGACGAGGTCATTACAACCAATCACGAACACATCAGTGCGCTTGCTCCACTGTATCAGCTTCGCGACCGCTACGGAATTGTCATTCACGTTGCCGATCTTGGTCCATTAGCAGACCGTCCCGCACTTGAAGTAATCGAGCCACTTGTAACGGCACGCACAAGGATGATTTCGCTTTCACACGTTACCTGGACCACGGGTGTAGTGCTTGATATCGCGGCAGTTAATCGCTTTGCACATGAACGCGGTATTCCAGTACTGGTAGATGGCGCGCAGTCGGCAGGAGACATTCCTATTGATGTGAAAGCTCTGAACGTTGATTTCTATGCTATCCCCATGCAGAAATGGCTCTGTGGACCAGATGGAACGGGTGCGCTTTATGTTAATCGAACATCACAGCATTATATCACTTCGACATACGTTGGCTATTGGTCCGTCAAACATGAACCAGGGATAGAGTGGGAGTTAGAGGATTTTGCACAACGTTTCGAGCTTGGTGGACGCCAGACAGCCGCTCTTGCTGGTCAAGCAGCAGTGCTTCATTGGATGGAAGAGACTGTTGGCTATGAATGGCTGTTTGAGCGCATTAAAGCACTCAGCATCTATGCATACAACGAATTTAAACATGTTCCAAAGATTAAGATGCTTACTCCACAAGCGGGTACAAGTGGACTGCTAGGATTTACACTGGGGGACCTTGATGTGACAGAAGTGGTGCAGAAACTACATGATGAGCACAACATCTACATCCGCAATATTCCGTCAACCAACTCGCTACGTGTCTCAACTGGCTTCTACAATACAGAGGAAGAGCTAGATACGCTTGTACAAGCGTTAGCAAAAATGTAACCTCTATCCTTTGATAGTGGATGTGTCGAGGAGGTAGCTCTTTGACACATCCACTATCAAGGGATAAAACAAAACCACCTGAGTGGGCGGGTGAGACGGCAACTTCTTATTTTCCCGTGGGGCTGCCCCCAAAGTATCGTCAGAGCTGAAGAGCTTAACTTCCGTGTTCGGGATGGGAACGGGTGTACCCTCTTCGCTATAGTCACCAGCTCACCTGCACATGCAGGTGGTTTCTCTTGACATGGTGTATACTACCATACTCTTTGCGACTTGTCAACACTTTTTCCTCGAATATTTTACAAAACGTATTTTGCTAACGATCTCCCACAATCACTGCCTCCTCAATTCGCATAGAAAGTAAACGAGAGACGCTTTCTCGCATCGAGACACCGTAAAGAACTTGCGCCGCTGTCATGGTGACACGGTTGTGGGTAATCATGATAAATTGTGTGCGTTGCGCTAACCGTTTTAAGATATCGCAAAAGCGCGTAACATTTGATTCGTCAAGGGCAGCATCAACCTCGTCAAGCAGACAAAAGGGTGGAGGATTAATTTCTAGCAGGGCGAACAAGAGCGCGGCTGACACAAGAGCGCGTTCTCCACCTGAAAGCAGAGAAAGGTCTTGTACCTTCTTCCCTGGTGGCTGCACGATTACATCAACCCCTGCTGGCATCCCTGATGATACAGGGTGATCCTCTTCGTCGGATTTAGCGGAGACGAGTTCAAGACGCGCGGTACCTCCATTGAAAAGTGTGGTGAAATGTTCGCGAAACCGTGCATTGATGGCCTGAAAGGTGATCTCGAATTGCCGTGCCATCGTGACATCAAGTTGGCTAATAATTGCGTGTAGTTGTAATGCTGCTTGCTCCATATCAGCGATTTGAGTAGAAAGAAACTCAAAACGTGTACGTGTCTCTTCGTAGAGTTGGGGAGCATTGCTATCGTAACCCCCCATTGCTTTGAGACGACTCCGTAGCGCATCTACACGCCGCCTTAGTTTACGTAGTTGCGCCTCTTCCTCCTCCGAAAGCACACTCTTTTCAGTAACGGCACTATCTTCATTTTGAGAGGTTGTAGCGGTATGGGACTCATATAAACGTATATCTTGTGGATCATCAATGCCCATCTCTTCATGAAGTTGCTCTAACAATGTTGTAGCAGCATCACCTGCGCGCTGACTTTCGAGCAATGCACGTCGATAAAGCGTTTCTTGCTCGGTCATACGTTGCTGTACTTGCACCCGTTGTTGCTCTGACGTTGCAATCTGCTGGTCAATCTGTGCTAACTCAGCTTCTACCACTTTCAATGCGTCATTCAAGGTATGAGTCTGTACGTGTGCTTTTTCTAGCTCAAGACGTTGAAGGGTGATTGTTTCCTGCAGTACCTGTTGTCGCTGCTCAGCGTCTTTACGACGAGTGACCTGTTGCTCGACCATACTCTTGAGTTCCTGTGCTTGAGTGCGTTGTACAGTCAGTTGTTGTTGTAGTGCTTTGGCTTCTTGACGCTTTACTGCAACATTTGTACGTACACGTCCAACTTCATCTTGTTGACGCCGATAGGTGATAGCACGCTCTTCCATCTCATAATGCAATTCTTCAGCCCTGCCAGCCAATTCACGTTGTGACTTTTCATGTGCTTTAACCCGTTCATGCGCGGCCACGACTTCTTGTTCTAGCCCCGCAACTTCTGAGGCAAGCTGTTGCTCGACGGATGCGGCAAGTTGTATTTCTGTGTTCGTGCGCTCCAATTCTCGCTGTGATGTCGTTACGATTTTGTTCAGCTCATTGATACGACTTATGAGCTTTTGGAGTTCTTTGTCTACCGCATTTTGCTCGATACGTCGGCCTTCTTGTGCGCGTTGCACATCACTCAGCATGCCATTGATCTGGTCGATACGTGTTTTCTGCTGTTCTATATGTTGTGGAAGTTCGTGTAGTTCTCGTTCATGAGCAAGCAAGCCTTGCTGACCAGTATCTTTTCCTCCACTCGTAAGCCATCCATCGACATGAAGCATTTCACCTTGCAATGTCACTATCGAGGTAAACGGTAGATCGCTTCCTGACGAGAGGCTCAGAGGTAAGGCCCAAGCGAGGAGTGTTTGCGCGGCATCCAGAGTATGAGCGATGACGACACCACGTAGTATTCTGTGGAAGAGTGCGGTGTATTGGGTCTCACAACGAATATGACGCCATGCGAAACCGATGATAGCATCACGTAGAGTGGGTTGTTCTGCTAAAAAGCGTTGTAGTACCGTCTCTTCTTCCTGTCCTTGCAGGTCAAGTATTGCGGCATCACTATCGTCATCGTCTCTGTCTAGCCATACAACCATTGCTTTGCCCGAACCTTGTAAAAACGCAAGGGCGTGGTATGCATTGTCCAACTGTTGCACAACTACGGCTTGCATATAGGGACCAAACGCAGTCTCTAAGGCTACTTCCATACCAGATGGGGCAATACCAAGTTGAGGGACAGGACCAATCAAGCCCGTTATTTTTCCTATGGGAGCACGTAAAAGACTACGAACGCCATCGCTGTACCCACTCAAACTCTGACGCCAGTTTTTTAGCATGTTCAGACGATCAGTCACGATGCGCTTCTGGCGTTCTGCTTCGGCAAGCGTTGCTTTGAGCCGTTCCACTTCCTGTTGTGCATCTGAAATAGCGTGTGCCAGAACCTGTTTCTGCTGCATAACCTGTTGCTCTTCGTTACGTACAGTGCTCAAACTGGCGCGCTCTTCTACAAGACGCATTTCGATGGTACGTAACGACTGTTGTGCCTGAGCAATGACATCTCGTCGAGAGGCAAGAGTACGATTACGCTCGCCAAGTTGCTTCTGTAGACGGCCTAAATCTGTTTGACTAGACCCTAAGCGAGCTTGTATCTGAATCAGATCATTTTGTGCAGTCCGTAAGCGGCGTTCGTCTATCTCATATTCTTTTTGCGCCTTTGAGACCTGCACTTCTAGGGTCGCCAGCAACGCCAATTCGTTGTCCACTGTCTCGTCAGCAGTGTCACACTGCTCTTCGAGGTCAATTACGTGCTTTTGTAGCGCAATTACACGCTCCCGTAGACGCCGCTCTTCTTGCTGGATATCTGCACGTTGTTGCTCTAAGCTCACAACCCGTTCCTGGCTGATAGCAAGGTCGCGTTCGCTCTTCTGCATACTGCTAGTAGCCTCGTTATAGGACTGACGCACAGTAGTGATACGAGATTGTGTCTGTTGACGTTTGGCACGTTGTGTATTGCCTTGCTCTTGCAGCTCGTGAATAGATTGTTCTAGTTGGCGTACATGCATAGATTGCTCTTGCTCTGCTTGTTCTGCACGCTCTTTTACTGAACGTAAGCGACGCCATTGTAAGGCGTACCAAGTAGAAAGTACTTCCTGTAACTCGTTATTCAATTGAGTATATTCAACGGCTCGCCGTGCTTGTTCAGCAAGAGGGGCAAGACGTGGTTCAATCTCGTTGACGATATCGCGTAGGCGTTCGAGATTTTGTGCTGTCTGGCGCAGACGGTTTTCGGCATCAGCGCGCTGCACTTGAAAGGGGCGAATACCTGCCGCATCTTCAAACAAGCTACGGCGCTCTTCGGCTCGCAAGCTAAGGGCGGCATCAATCGAGCCTTGCCCAACGACTGTATAAGAATCGTGACCGATGCGAGCCTGCGCAGAGTAGGAGCAAAACATCCTTGAGACGAACTTTTTGCTTATTAATGAGATATTCGTTTTCACCGGAACGGAAACTTCGGCGTGTAACAGTGATTTCGCTGTAGTCGGAGGGAACCCAACCGGTACTATTGTCGAGTGTGAGCGAGACTTCTGCCATACCTAATGCAGCGCGACCACTCGCACCAGCAAATATAATATCGTCGCTTTTCTTGCCGCGCAGTTGCCGCATGCTTTGCTCGCCGAGTACCCAGCGCATTGAGTCCGCGACATTCGATTTTCCTGCACCATTAGGTCCAATTACTGCCGTGATACCTGGACTAAACTCAAGAAGTGTACGATTGGCAAAGCTTTTGAAGCCTAACATTTCTAGCCGTTTAAGATACACAGGACGACGTATCCTTCCTGATATGTTAGAATTTTTACCGATAATACCATAGTGGTGTACTTGCGTCGAGTATGTTCGTTGTACGAGTAGGCGAATGTAATATGGAAGATATCAAGTATAGCATACAGTAGTGTTTCTGCATTATTCGTGGGGGCACATAACACAAGAGGAGCAAGACTTATTTATGCAGCAGCGTTCACCAGCATTTTTAGCATTGATTGCCCTTGGAGCAATTCTTCTAGTGGCAGGAATTGTTTATGGTCTTGGCTCACGCCAGGTACAGTATAAGAGCGTGCCTCAAGGTAGTATCGCACACTACCTTTCAGCCGATGGTACAGGCTATTTACAGATGGAGGGCAACTCATCACTTTACATCGTCCATCAAGATAACTTTAGTCCCAAACTACCAACGTTTGCTGATAGCGATACCGTTTCCTTTACATATGATCCCGCAGAAACAACAGCTATTGATGTGAAATCAACACTTGGAACACACCTTGCAGGAAACGCTGCAAAGGTCGTAGCTATTACCTCAAGTGATACTACTGGTCAAAAAACGTACACAACGCCCGAATATACGAGTGATCCACAAGGCTATGATCACAATCAATGGCCGCTTGGCCTCGGTTTGCTAGCCCTTGGTCTGCTTTGTATTGGCGGCTCGTTTTTCCTGCCCAAGAAAAAAGTGCAGGCTGCGGTTGCACCCTCTTTCGCAAGCACTCCGATGCCAATGCAACCACCATTTCCACAAACGCAAGTGGGAACGATGCCCTATGGACAACAACCACAGCCGACATTTCCAACACAATATCCAACAACGCCCAATTTTCAACCACAGACACCAGCAGGAGGATTTAAGCCACCATTTCCAGCTTATCCACAACAACAACCCAATCCTTTCGGACCACCTCAGCAACCCACCAACCCATTTGGGCAACAGCCACAACAACCTAATCCTTTCGGACAGCCACAACAACAACCTAATCCCGCAGAACAGGTTCAGCCGCAACCACCACGTCCATCACAAGGGCAATTTTTGAGGCCGAATCCTTTTCAGCCACCTCAACAATAGAAGACTTTTTATTGGCATGTAGAGTATTGTTATCAGGATATATAAATCCTGATAACAATACTCTACTGTTTCTTTTTTCTTACGCATGTCGTATAAATAGTATCAACGTCTGATAGCTTCTTTTATGTTTCTCTTTTTTCCCACATTAATAAAGATTAAACTCACTTTAAACAGCCGTCACTACGTTGCATAACGTTGTAATTTATTTACAAAGATATCGGGACACATAGACATGGTATGGCAAGTTGTGCATATGGTAGTGGCGAGTCTTTTGCTTGTGACTGTTCTCGCGCTCGTTATTCTGAGACCGCGTGGCTTAGATTTTGCCTGGTCGGCGGGTATTGGAGCTGTTGTAGCAATCGTACTCGGATTACTGCCACTGGTAAGCCTTATAACTATCTTTAAGGATACGTGGGATGCGACGATCACATTAATCTCCCTGTTCTTGCTTTCTCAAACGCTTGATAGCAATGGCTTTTTCAGTTGGGCGGCACTCTTTCTCGCTCGTTTCGCGCGCGGCTCTGGCTGGCGTCTTTATGGATTAACACTTTTGCTAACGCTAGCAGTTGTAGCACTCCTGGCAAATGATGGGGCAGTATTGATGCTAACGCCTATATTTGCTCAACTTTTGAAAAAGATTTACCCAAAGGAGTCCTCGCGTCTACCATACCTTTTTGCGGTTGGTCTCTTTGCTGATGCGATGAGTATCATCTTTATTCCTAGTAACCTGACGAACATTATTATTGCCGATGCCAACCAGTTGAATTTCTTGCGCTTTGCCGAGTGGATGGTGCTACCTACGCTTGCGGCATTTCTTGTCGGAGGCGGCAGCTTCGCGGTCAGGTTTCGTAAGCAGATGCGTGTCTCCTATGATGTAACAGTATTAGCAGAACCAAAGAGTGTTATTCTTGACCGTGCCGTTTTCTGGATAGGTTGGGGAGCATTGGGACTACTGGCGGTAGGATATATTATTGGAAGTGAACTTCATCTACCTTTTTCTCTTATCTCAGGACCTATTACGGTTGCGATGTTGCTTATAACTCAAATTCGCGGCCTAAGCTCGACAAAGAAGATGTTGCTCAAAGCACCGTGGAATATTCTTATCTATGCACTCGGAATGTTTGTGGTCATCACTGCCGCGTATAACACGGGGATTTTATCGTTTTTGACACATCCACTCATAGCATATGTTCGTGGTGGTTCGTTGGGTGCGCTCTACGCCGGGAGCATCGTTGCATTTTTATCTGCCGCAGTAAACAATCTTCCTGCAACACTTATTGGTGTACTCGTGTTGCGCTCTACCAAGCAGATCAGTCAAATCGCTATTTACGCTCTTGTTATCGGCGTAAATATTGGTCCTAAGTTTACTCCCTTTGGCTCATTAGCAACTCTATTATGGTTGCGTATTCTTAAAGATCATAGTATTACTATTTCATGGGGTACATATATACGTGAAAATTGGTGGGTAGTGCTGCTAACGCTAGGAGCAGCCTTTGGTGGGCTTTTGGTCACAAGTTTGTTCCTCACTTAATGTATTTTAGTGAGCAAGGGCACCCACAAAGGGGAAGCCTGTAGGGACCAATTCATCGCGTCCGGGGTGGAGAGGGGCAACGTGTCGGCAACGATTCTCTGCGGCAACGTGTGCCCCGCCCCTGGGCGCGATGATGCTCTTTAACACAAGAGGACGGATCTCTGTAGGGACCGATTGATCGCGTCCTCGTAACAATCCACCGCCAACGAGGACGCGATCAATCGGTCCCTACAACAGATGTATCCGCATTATTTTATCAACCAGCATCATAGGTCCCTACCAGACCTCCTATACACGAACGGACTTGGTGATACTATCCTATGCATTTACTGTTACCAAGAGTTCAAGACGCCAGCCGGTTTCGTCGATAAAGTGCTCTAGTACACCCTCTAGTTCGCTACGACTCATACTGCCTGTGCAGGTGAGGTGTAGCGTTTTTGTTTCTTGACGGAGCGATTTGCTGACAATGGCAATGTTTTCAGGAAGAAGACGATGTGCGACTTCTATGAGTGCTTTTTGGTTAGCGTTGGGGTGCAGGTCCACATGCCAGCCTGTCTGCTCCTCAAGTTTGAGAAATTGCTGGGCATAGCGTTTACGAGCGGCATCGGGGAAATGGAAATGGAGCCAGATAACTTTGCGCGTTGTGTCTACGCCAACGCGGTAGAAATCGGTAGCATCACTAAATAAGGCGGTTGCGATAGCCATTGCTTCACCCTGTGAAACTACGTTAGAAGCGTGTTCTTGTGCGAGGAGAAGGATTTCGAGTTGCCAACCAGTTTCCTCCTCGAAGCGTTGTTTTGCCGCCTCTATTTCTTCTGGACTGCTTGCACCTGAGCACGTGACGCTTACAATACGCTGACTGAGGTACATCGAGGGCGTATTCGTGCTGGTCAATCCCTCTGGTAAAACTTGCAGCACCGTGTTAGCAAGTGCCTCCTGATTGACATTTGGATAGAGGCGCACAGTCCAACCAGTCTTTGCTTCTATCTGAGTAAAAAGGTCGGTATAACGTGTTTGTGCTATATCGGGAAAATGGAAGCGAGGAATCAAAATGGCATTGTTTACATCGGCACCCGTTTTGTAATAGCCTGGTAGTTTGCTGAACTCGTGTTGAGCGACTTGAAGGGCTAGCTGCTGATTGTAGCGTTTCTTCGGCGCAACTTTTTGCGTTAAGGTAGTAGGTACTGATGTTTCGTTCGAGGGTGACGGTGAGCTAACTTCAGTCGGTGTTGTTGATTTAGCGATGATGTCGCCTACAAGTTGTAATGTCCAACCTGTTTTTTCATGAAAGCGTTCTTGTGCTTCTGTCACGGCTTCTTGCGTTACCTGTCCTACACCTGTTAGTTGAATAGTGCGATGTTCCGGGTAAAGCGAGGATGCACCATGTGTCGATAGCCCCTGCGGTAAGAGTTTACGAGCCATTGCGGTGAGCATGCCTTGATGGGCGTTGGGCGCAATCGTAATCATGATACCTGCTTCTTCCGCAGCGTCTTCTAAGGCGTCTTTGTATTGCGGCCATGCGACATCAGGAAAATGAAATGCGAGTGTCACATCACCTGTTTCAGGATCAACACTTCGTTTATACAAGTCTGAGGGAGAGCCGATGTGACGTTCAATAAGAGTAAGAATGGCGTGTTGATCGGGCCGAGTCTGCTCCTCTGGCTCTTGCAGTGCCTCTCGCCATTCAGGTGCGAGGCAGTAAAGGGCGGTTCCTTCGCCTTCCATGAAGGTCATCTTAGGCATGAAAAGGCGCGGATATTTATGCAGTACCTTTGCGACCGCAAGTCGCTCTTCCAATGACTGCGCGGAGACGCCTGCCATCTCACACATCTCACCAAGCGTATAGGAGGCTCCCTCCCGACAGCTACGTGCCATTGCATGAGGTGAGATGGTTCTGCGTATACGCCGCGCACTACGCACCAGTTCTTCTAGCAAAACTCCATGAGGAATATCTTCCTGCCCTTGTGGAACAGGTCCAAGAAGATCAAGTAGAGCCGAGAGAGGATAGCGTGTACGTTCGGAAGACACACTTTTGGGGAAGGAGACACGAACGGAGGCGACTGGTTCAACGGCGCGGCAGAGGACGGGCTTTGTACTCTCAAAGCTTACCTGTAGCAAGAATATTTGTCCAACGATATCGGTGATAAAATCTTGCGGCGTCTCTTCTTGTTGTCCACGAACACGATACGCCTCCGCGAGGGCATTTTGGCGCACAAAGTATTTTTGCTCGTAGTCTTCGGCAAGGACATACATGATATCGCTTGTTAAGCTTTCCAGCACCTCTTCATCTTGTGCATCCTGTACTATTTGCCCGTACCAGACCAGAGCAAGTTCGCGTGCGGTAACAATACGCAACGAGGGAACGTGTGTCACGGCTTGCCATAACTCTTCGACATATTTCCACTCAAATGTTCTTCCGTTACTAATACCAATGGGAAGTTTCGAGAGTGAAACGGCCTCAGTTGCAGATGTTTTTGACGAGGAACGCTTACCGTGTTGTACGGCGATGGTTGAGCCATTGGAAGGCAAAAGCACTTCGGTATCGGTCAATCTGCTACGGAGCGCGAGACGCGCATCTTCATCACCATGTACCAACGCGACCTGTTTGGGATGAACGGAGGCAGCAAATGATGCTAATTCGCCACCATCAGCGTGTGCGGACAGGCTGTATTTCGCGACCTGACATTGGACTTGCAGGGATGAGCCGTTTAACTCCAACGTATTTTTCTTTTGTTCGGCGAGGTCAAGCAACTTTCGGCCTGGTGCCTCTTCATCTTGATAACCTGTAATCAGGATGGATGCATTAGGGTTTGAGACGAGACGCTCAGCAAACCAAACGCTCGGTCCACCCGTGAGCATACCCGAACTTGAGACAATACAGGCAGGGCTGCCAGCGAGAATACGCTCTCGATCACGCTCATCACGCACAAACGAGACATTTGGTCCTGTGAAGGGTGCGTACCCCTTACGGATCTGACGCTGTAGAGTGGGCGTGAGTGCTTCCGGTAAGAGCAAATACGTTGAGCAGACACGGCGTACCAGTCCATCAACATAGATGGGGAATTGTGGAATTTGCCCCTTGTCCTGAGCGGACTGCAATAATAGCACGAGTTCTTGTCCACGACCAAGACCAAAGCATGGAATGAGGACATGTCCACCACGAGCAAGACCATCGGCTACCGCTTGTGCAAGGCGTTGCTCCTCGCCCTGTCGATTGGGATGTAAACGAGCACCATAGGTTGACTCTAAGACAAGCAGATCGCAGCTTTTAATAGGTGGCGCAACGGCTCCAAGCACTGTGCGTTGCGGAGTAATGCTAATATCGCCAGAAACGACAAGTGAACCATCGGGTGCTTTAAATGTAAGACTGACCGCACCCGCAATATGACCTGCACGACTGGCATGAATGGTAACGCCTGGAAGTTCGGCGAGGGTGAGCGATTCGCCAACAGGCAGTGGGCGCACCATATTGAGCATACTTGCCACCATCTCTTGCGGGAAAAGTGGTAGCTCCATTTCATCGACGGCACGACGCGTCATAATTTTTAACGCGTCCGCAAGCATGACTTCCATGAGGAGTCCAGTAGCACGCGAAGCAAAAATGGGAGCATTGGGAAAGGCTTGATGAATGAGCGGTAATGCACCAATGTGATCGGCGTGTGCATGAGTCACAAAGATGGCGCGTACATCTTTTCCCTCTAGCAGAGCTAGATCAGGCAGAGGATCAGCTTTACGATCTACGCGTACACCTGCGTCAACGACAATCCATTGATCAGCAAGTTCAATCGCAAGGCAACTCGCACCAACGCCACTTGCTCCACCAGCAAAGATGACCTGCATTCATCAAGTCCTTTCGTTAAAGTTCTATCATTATCACCATCATTACCGCTTCTTTATAACACATGGGGTTTGTAAAATAAAGTGAGACCACAGATGCTGGAGGTTGATTACTGTTCTTACCATTATTACTGCCATTACTGATTGATTTGTGGATTGTAACCAGCGAGGTGTTAAGAAGAGGCATGTTGACTTGAATACACTCTTTTCAAAGTTTCCTTAGAGAAGAGTATATACGAAACGAGCAGGAAAATCAAGATGAACAAAGGTCGGCTAAAGCCAAGAGAAACTCGTCTCACCGCCGTCGTTGGAAACGGCACGGCTTGCGACGGGTTCAATACTGTCATACAATTTGTGTGTTACGCATCATCAGAAAGGAAATATTTTGAAGCACATTCAGTTTGGTTGGACACTTCCTAATGGACCACGCATACAAGAGCGTTCCTCTTTTCTTGCAGATGTAAATCAGGGTTTTAGCATCATTCAAGGACACTTTGACTCTGCATGGCTTATTGACCATCTGCAATTCGATACAAATCCTCTGCTGGAAGGGTGGACAGCACTTACATATTTCGCGGCCCAGCATCCAGAATTCGACTTCGGACACGCAGTTCTCTCGCAGTCGTTTCGCAATCCGGCGTTGTTGGCAAAAATGGCGGCAACATTTCAGTACCTGAGTGACGGACATTTCATTCTTGGCATCGGTGCTGGCTGGAAAGAAGACGAGTATAAAGCCTATGGCTATGATTTTCCGTCGGCTGGCGGACGCGTCGAAGAGTTAGAAGAGACGCTGCAAATTGTTAAAGCACTGTGGCGTGACAAACAGGCAACGGTAGAGGGCAAGCATTATCAGGTACGTAATGCGTATGCTGAGCCTAAGCCAAATCCTGTGCCTACTATTATGATCGGTGGCTCTAAACCACGTATGTTGCGTCTGGTAGCGCGTCATGCTGATTGGTGGAATGTTTCCTGGACAGGCATCGAGGATTATAGAGCGCAAGTTACAGCATGTGAAAAGGCGTGTGATGAGGTCGGAAGAGATAGCACAACGCTGCGTCGTACATGGTTTGGCGGTTGCTTATGTGCTCCAACAGAAGCTGAGGTGAAGACATTGAATGTAGCTGGAATGAGTTCCGCAAATGCTTTTGTTGGTACACCTGCCCAGATACTTGAGCAGATGCAGCCATTTCTTGATCTGGGTGTTGACTACTTTATGCTAAGCTGTGGCGGCTTTCCTCAACTGACAACGTTGGAGACGCTGGTGAGTGAAGTGCTGCCAAAGCTAAACGGTTAAGCGATGTATTCACAAAGTCCTTATCGTTGTCGGCTTGATTGGGGACGCGATGGAACACGGCGAGCAGTAGAGCGTAAAGATGTGCTGGTGATTGTTGATGTGCTGAGCTTCTCTACTGCCGCCACCACCGCTATTCATTACGGCGGCATAATCTATCCATGTGCAAAGGACGAAGACTCTGTAGCGTTTGCACAACGTATTGGAGGAGAGGCAGCAGTACATCGGAGACGAGACGTGCCAGAGAAAGGGCGTTTTTCTCTATCGCCTGCAACTTATGTGGGTGTAGAGCCTGGAACAAAGATTGTGCTGGCCTCGCCAAATGGTGCGACCTGTAGTCGATACGCGGATCAGGTGCCCTATCTTTTTGTGGGAGCACTGGTCAACGCACAAGCGGTTGCCGATGCTGTCTCGCAAGTTATTGAGATGTATAACCTGAACGTGACGGTTATTGCTTGTGGCGAACGTTGGAGAACACCTTCAGAGGATGGCGAGTTGCGCGTAGCAGTCGAGGACTATCTGGGAGCAGGAGCAATCTTATCTTACTTGAAACAGGAGAAGTCGCCTGAAGCGCGTGTATGTGAGGGGGCGTTTTTGCATGTACGCAACGATATTGAGAATATACTTTGGGAATGTGGCAGTGGGCGAGAATTGCGCGAAAAGGGGTTTGGGGCAGATGTGCAGGATGCGGCACGGTTGAATAAATATGATGTTGCGTTGGTCATGCAGAATGACCATTTAGCAAGATTTTGTGATACAGGTTAAAGAAAAAATGATGAAAATCTGTAGAGTTTCATCATTTTCCCGCGTCGCTAATCTTCTTGGACATTGTTTTCTTTTCCCCATTTTAGCGCGTGTTGTACAAGTTTCTCTTGATTGGTGGCTAGCCATGCTTCTCGCCATAATGAGTGTTGTACACGGTCCTGTATGCGCTCATCTGTTTCTATTCCTGCCATATAGCGACCCATTCGATGCACAAATGATGTCGCATCACGAAGTCGCCAAATACTTGGGAAAGCTAAAATCTCTTCCTCACTTAAAGGGAAATGTTCGATATAAGCGTTGCCAAACGCATCAATCATATCCCATTCCTTGCCAGTACCTAGCAGATTGACAGGCCACCAACTTAGGGCCACGCAAAGCTCTAAAACGCGGAGGTCCACACCTGCAAACTCAAAGTCTAGGACAGCAGTTATTTGCTTTTCATTCACAAGGATGTTATCAGGACAGTAGTCGCAATGCAGCAACTGTTGAGGAAGCCTTTGATACAAGTCATCAACGGTATGTATAACAGCAGAAAGCATAATTTGTATTTGCTTTACGTCTTCTCGATTCACAGGAAGTTGTTCTACAGCAAGAAGAGGCTCTGGTACGAGTGGATGTGAACAGGCAAGTTGACCATAGGTCTGTTGCAATGAGTTTTCGTGAGAAGCAAATGTCTCAGGAAGGGCTACTAACGCATGGTCAAGCCATGCAAGTGTAGTAGCCGCATGAGTTGCAATCGTGATGTCGTCACGCTCTGGTACATGTCCAGGGAGTAAATGAGATAGCATAGCGAAGGCTGATACCCCTATTTCCTGTTCAAAAGATGTAACGATCTCTCCTTGATGTGTTTTCAGTGGAAGTGGCAGCAGGAATGGTGGTCGTTTATCAGATAATGCCTCAAGTAGCTTTGCCTCATAGAGGACATGTGGAATAGAGCTACTGTTGGTGATGAGGCGTAACACGTAGGATTTTCCATCAACAGTGTCGGCACGCCAAGTAGACTTGTTTGTTCCACCCGAAAAGGGTGAGAGACGCCACGGACCTACGATAGGCCATGCTTCCCACAAATTCGACATATTCATTACTATGCTTCCTGTCCATAGACTATAGGAAGGTTGAGGATGTTTGCACCAGTAGTAGCACGTTCACTTGTATTGAAGAGGATGAAGCCAGAGACATGGCTTTCGGTAATGGCAAGTTCACCAACAAAAAGAAAGCCAGCTTTTTGAATACTGCGTTCTGCCGCAACATTACCGGGCTGAAAGAGAATCCAGAAGCGTTCCACAAGGTGCATTTCCTGGCGAATGATTGCTTGCAAAAAATGAGGATAGATACTCCGACCACGCCATTCGGGAAGCGTTTGAAAGTCCCAGAGATAGGAGTTTTGTGGCGGCAACGTAAACGCGAGCTTAATCTCAGCAACACCAGCACTTTTAGTAGCAACCCAACCATACGCGACGAGAGATTCAGCGATAAAAGCGAGATAGACGTGGTTGCCAGTCTGTATACGTTGGTCGAATTCTTGTAAGGAGATGTTGTTTAGTCGAGCGATACGTTCCCTATCGTTGGATAGCTGGATAGAAAATGATGGAAGTGTTGGAAGGTTTGGTAGGGCGTCGCCACGCCACCATGTTCCTAAAGCCATAAAAGATTGTTTCCTCTCGGTAGTTTTGTTGTATTCGCATGTATAACATCTCTAGTATAGTTTGTAGTGATGCAAATGAACAAGGATAGATCAATTCTCTAACATCCGAATCGTTACCCAACCATTCCGACAAGGTATATCAACGTTTGAAGTATTTGCGCCATATATTTCTTTTAATTGGTTGTCTCTATCTTTTCGACTATAAGAAATACATTCCCTAGTGAAGAATACTTGTTGCCCTAGATGTATCTCTACTGGATTGTCCCAATGACCTATTCCATTTATGAAGTTGTAGATATGACGCGCATCCCATTCTTCTGCATGCACGATGTAGTCTTCGTCGGTGGGGAAAGAGTAGTAACTGCTTTTTATTGGGTCTTGTGCTGTACGTATTGTCTCTCCCATGTATAAACTCCGCACAACATTGGCAAGTAAGGTACTACCTCGCGCGGCACATTGCATCTCTAGTTGTGCGTAGGTGATACCGTCGGGAACTTGAATGTGCTCCTGGGCAAGAATATCGCCTGTATCCATTGTCTCTTCTAAGTAGTGAATGGTGACGCCTGTTGTATGCTCACCATTGCGAAATGTCCAGAAAAGGGGTACTGGACCTCGATTGACGGGAAGAAGCGATGGATGGACGTTGAGACATCCTAGACGTGGTAGGTTTATGATCGAGCGAGGAATACGTTGTGAGAAACAGGCAACGCAGATGATATCTGGCTCATAGGCCGCAAGTGTTGAGTAGGTTGTGGAGTCCGATAAACTGCGTACTTCCCACACTGGTATCTGGTGTTGCCATGCAATTTGTATAATCGAGGGATGAAGGGATAGCAGGGGTAATGCGGAACGAACTCCGCGCGGTTGTTCTCGTAGTTGGATAGGGAATTGTTTGAGACCAGGGATGGGTGTTATCGGTACAACAACGGCGCATACGTCGATGTCACTAGATAATAGTGCTTGCAGTGATGGCGTGGAAAAGTCGCCTTGCATGCCAAAGAAGAGGACGCGAGGACGACACTTTGTTGTAGTGAGTACATTATCTTGCATTTTATGTTATCATCTATAGTATACATGGCAATTCCAGTAAGGAGTATTCATCATGGCACGCATTGTGTATTGTGTCAAACTTGGGCGCGAACTGCCGGGCTTGGATAAGCCGCCATTTCCTGGTGCTTTAGGGCAACGCATCTTCGAGCAGATTTCAAAACAGGCATATGATATGTGGCCTGCACAAAGTACACTCATTATCAATCACTACGGACTCAATATGGCTGATCCTGAGTCACGTAAGATATTGCGTGAGCAGATGGAAGAATTTTTCTTTGGTGCCGACGCACAGATGCCCGAAGGCTGGTCGCCAGCAGGAGCGGGCGCAGGTGCAGGACGTGGCGGCGGTGGTGGTGGAGCACCGAGCAGTAAAGGTGGCGGTGGTGGAGCACCGAGCAGTAAAGGTGGCGGTGGTGGAGCTGCCCCACGTAAATGAGAAACCCTGGCGACATTTTACTCATTTCCTGCTATGAACTAGGCCATCAACCATTTCATCTTGCCTCACTACTTGCCATGTTACGACAAGCAGGATATTCTCCTGCCTCTGTCGATACCTCTGTAGAGACGCTGACCGACGAAGCACTACGAAACGCGCGCTTCGTCGGTATTTCTGTGCCGATGCATACGGCACTACGACTTGGTGAACAGATCGCGCAACGTATACGGGGGATCAATCCAGACGCGCACATTTGTTTGTATGGATTGTATGCGCTACTCAATGCCGATTATCTACTACAAGACACGATTGACTCAGCTATCGGCGGTGAGTACGAAACACCTCTGCTCAGCCTGGTAGCGGCACTCGAAAGCGATAAAGAGAGTGGTGTACCCGGCGTTCATACACGAACGCATGAGAGTGGACCTTGGATTGAGCGAACACCGTTTCTTGTGCCTGATCGACAATCATTGCCTTCGCCTGATAATTACGCACGGCTACAGATTGGGAATGAGGTGCGTTTAGCCGGATATACAGAGGCGACGCGTGGTTGTAAACATACATGTCTGCATTGCCCAATTACTCCTATCTATAATGGGCGTTTTTTCGCGGTGCCAGTGACAACGGTGCTGGCGGATATTCGCGCACAGGTGGTACAGGGTGTGCAGCACATTACTTTTGGCGACCCTGATTTCTGGAATGGGCCAACACACGCGTTACGTATCGTGAGAGCAATGCATGAAGAATTTCCCGATGTGACGTTTGATGCCACAATTAAGGTCGAGCACCTGCTCAAGCATCGTCAACTGTTACCAGAGATGCGCGTGTTGGGTTGTGTCTTCGTTGTCTCGGCTGTGGAGTCTATTAATGACGATGTGCTACTCCATCTTGATAAGGGACATACGGCTGCCGATGTAGTTGAGGTATTCGACCTGATGCAGGATGTTGGTATCCCCTTACGACCATCGCTTTTGCCGTTTTCACCGTGGGAGACGTTGGAAAGCTATACCGCGTTGCTCGACTTTTTTGAGGAACGCCATCTGATTGAGCATATCGACCCCGTGCATCTTTCTATTCGTCTCCTGGTACCTCCTGGTTCGGCGTTGCTTAACGCACCCGATAGCCGTATGTGGCTGGGAGAACTCAATTCTTCGGCCTATAGCTATACATGGAAACATCCCGATTCACGTATGGACGAGCTACAACGGAAGATAGCGCAGCAGGTAGAACAAGCCGAGTGTTCGCAGGCCAGTTCTGTCGAGACGTTTCTACGTGTCAAGGGACTTGTGCATGCAGTGAAAGGTGATAGACTTTCGCTGTTCAAAGCTCTGCATAGTTATGGGACGCCCAGGGTGTTGCCTCACCTGACCGAGTCGTGGTTCTGCTGAGCAGAGCCAACCAAGAGCCAGTTAGGTTCTAAGTAGTACAAGATAACGATACGCTTGCAGGAAAAGAAAGTCAAAAGAAATATTTTCTATTTTTGCTATTATTTTCTTAGATTTTTTGCGACTTTATTCTACTAATAAAATAACTATTTTCCACATTTATATTGACTTATTTTATAATAGATGTTATACTCTGCAAGAGAACGTGGGATGAGGTTTTGTGATGAAATAGACGCTCTGTTGTACCTTTACATGTAATGGTTATGAAGCCTTTTTTTCCAGCATCCTCTTCATGAAAAGCACTATTTTCATGGATGTTTGAGCTTTTCTCCATGAGGGGAGTTACAGATGCTTCATAATGGGACACAACCTTTACTCAAGAAACAATTCTCACATAAAACGATCCTCTTCGTTAAGGATAACGCTGACACTGCCGAACTTCACGCTCTTGCGATCTCTTCAGAAACCACAAATATTGTTCTCCTTGTCGCAAATGGACGAGAAGCATTGCAAATACTCAAGGACATCATACCTAACCTCATTCTTTTGGACGATCACCTTCCTGAAATTGACGGGCTTACATTCTACGACCTTCTTCGCTCAACGAAGGGACAAGAAGAGACTTCTATTGCCTTCTTAAGTGCAAGTCCTCCTTTGGATGGTGTCAATGAAATCGGATACCGTAAAGTTGTCCAGGTTAAGAAGCCATTTGAACTCAATGATCTCCTCGCCGTAATTCGAGGCGCGCTCGCCGAGTCCTAAGTACAGAAGGTGTTCAAAAGGATAAAGAAGAGATGCTTTAATCACTCTCTAGGATGCTTTCTGAACTACGACCAATAGTTCAAATGGTAGAGAAAGCACCTCTTCCAACCAAACTAGTTAGTACTTGACTGAGTTACGCTTATAAGTGTCAAGGGAGGCACCGGGTTAGTACGTCGTCTGTCGGTACCCCAAAGGGGACTGACTCGCTACGCGTACTAATCCTTCCACAACCCGAAAATGGGCATAATCCGACACGGAAAAGACGTTTGTGGTGTGGGAAAAGGCCGTATATGTGCCCTGTCCCTCCTTGATTTTCCTTTCGAGAAAGCTCATACTACGATGGGAGAGTGACGTACTACAGAAGTTCGAGAGGTGTATTTTGAAGGAAAATCGGACGGCTCTTGTTGCGTGTCTTTTTCTCGTAGGATTTGTTGCGTTTGTCGTTTTCGCTACTACAAACTCTCGATCTTCAAAGACATGTGCATGTCTAGCAGGAGGTGTTTGGACGTACCAATACGGTCAAGCATCTCTTCAGCATTCTCACGACGAATTCACCTTGAAAGAGATCGATATCACCTCTCAGGAATTTCATTTTTTTTACGCCTACACGTTTTCGCATCCAGGCTTTCCAAGCATCACTACTACGTCAAATCTCGAAGGAAATCCAGCACTACCTTTACAGTTAGAAACAAGGGTACAACCACTTGGAGTTCTTGGCAATGTGAATATCGGTGTGATCCATGCTCGACTCATCAATAGAGTCAATCAGAGTATCGTACTGCACATTTCCCCTCCAGGAGACAGCACACAGCACTGGCAACTTGCTCCGTTAAAGCAAACAATAAATGAACCACATCCTGGGGGATTCATAGAAAGATTTTCGGACCTCCACCCTCTAGCCATACCCACAATAGCATTTTCTGTACCAATCACGACTGGGCAGGTCGCCTATTTTCGCCTTATTCAGCCTACGCATTCGACAAGTCAACCTGTCTACCTCTTTCTAAGAATAGATCATCCTACTCTCGTTTCTCTCATTACCAAGAAACAGTTCTTAGCAATTGCAGGGCCAGGAAATTTACAACCATAAGACCGTCTCCAACAAAGCAAAAGCGTTTTTGGCAGCAAAACTGACGAAGAACAAGGATAATCGACGGTCAACAGCGACAATGATATAATACGCTTGAGACAAGTCGCTAAAAATGGACTTCTCCGTGGACAGTGGAACTGTTTCACACATGATGGAGGCAAAGAAAGTATGGCAATACAGGGTAGTAAAGATACAATAGCTGTCAATCAGCGAGAAGTCTTGCAACATAGTGACGCACGGTTTCGCGTTCTGCTTGAAAAGGCGCAATATGCTGTAGCCCTCTATGACAAGGATAGAAATATCTTCTATATTAGCCCTGCTATAGAGCATATACTTGGATATACTCCCGACGAATATATTCATATGGAAAATCGCTTCGATCTGCTTCACCCGGATGATAAAGACCATAGTTTGGAAATCCTTACCGCATTATTTCAGACACCTAATGAAAGCAATGTTGTCGAGCATCGAGCGAGACATAAAGATGGAACGTACCGATGGGTAGAAGTTACCTATACCAACTTCCTTCAAGAAGCTGATGTTGCCGCGCTTGTGGCAAGTTTTCGTGATATTAGTGAGCGGAAACAGGCGGAGGAGACTCACCGCGAACTCTTAGCTCGTGAGCAAAAAGCACTTGCCGAAGTGGAAGCACAGCAACAACGCTTCTCGTTGGTATTGAGGGAGGCACCTGCGGTCATCAATGTGTTTCGGGGTCCAGAGCATGTGTTTGACTTTGTAAATGAAGAATTTCTCGCACTCCTTGGTGATCGGCAGTTTCTTGGTAAAACTGTGCGTGAAGCGCAACCAGAGCTTGAGGGACAGGGTGTCTATGAGCTTTTAGACAAGGTTTATCAAACTGGCGAGCCATTCTTTGGTTATGAAATTGGAGTACCAGTAGTGACGCCAAATGGTCTCACCCAACGATACTACAATTTCATGTATCAACCCACGCGCGATGCATCTAAACAAATTAATGGCATTGTCAGCTTTGCATTTGATGTTACACAGCAGGTGATGGCGCGCCAAAAAGTCGAAGAGCGAGAAGAACAGTATCGTTTCCTTGCAAACGCAATGCCGCAACAGGTATGGACTGCCCTGCCTGATGGGGTACTTGATTACGTGAGTCAGCAGACGGTTGACTATTTTGAGAGAAGTGATGAAGAGATTATAGGAGCAGGATGGCAGGATTTTCTCCATCCCGATGACTTGGCCTCGTGTCTTCATGCATGGCAGCATTCCTTAGAAACAGGACAACTTTATCAAATAGAGTTTCGGCTGCGAGCAGGCGACGGAACATATAAGTGGCATCTTGGACGTGCCCTACCATTGATAAGTAATGGACAGATTGTGAAGTGGTTTGGAACGAACACAGACATTCATGATTACAAACAATTGCAGGCACAAAAAGATGAGTTTATCAGTATGGCAAGTCATGAGTTACGTACTCCAATGACTACAATCAAAGCATGGACACAGATACAAAAAAAACGGTTTGAAAAGCAGGGTATAGAAGACGTTGTTGACTCTTTCACCAAGATGGAAACCCAAATCAATAAAGTCAACCGTCTCATTGCCGACCTCCTCGACATATCCAAAATGCAAGTTGGGAAGTTGAGCTATGCAAAAGATGATGTCTCTATTGATGCTATCGTCCGCGAAAGCATCGAGATGGTGCAACATTCGAGTTCGACCCATGTAATTTCAATAGATGGTTACACAGACAAACACATCATTGGAGATAAAGACCGATTGGAGCAAGTTTTCACGAACCTCTTGAATAATGCGATAAAATATTCTCCTCATGCAACGACTGTTGACGTTTCTATCGAAACAGTACAAGATCAAGTTTTCGTTAAAGTGCGCGACTATGGCATTGGCATTCCTCGTGAGCATCAGAGCAAAATATTTGATCGTTTCTACCGAGTTTCTGATGGAGTAAGCCCACTTTTCCCAGGCTTAGGCATGGGATTATATATCGCGTGTGAGGTAGTCATGAGACACGATGGAGATATAGGGGTGAAGAGCGAAGAAGGGAAAGGCTCAACATTTACAGTAACTTTGCCTTTAAAAGATGAACTTTTGTAAGTCAGCCTTTCAACTATTTAAGTGCTACCCCAACTCTCATACTGCTTGGCTCATCTGCTTGCATGATGAATTGTAGTTCCTGGAAACAGACTGTTACTTTGTTACGCTGTATCTTATTGTTTTTTTGCACTTCTGCGTTATATGACTCATTATTGACAAATACTCACAAGTAGTGTTAATCTTGCTCGCACATGAGCTATATGCTATTTTCATGACTGTTTCATATTTTGTTTTTACTCTTTTTTTGATGAAGAGGTAAAGATAAGTAGAAGTCCATAGAAGGGTAAAAGTATTAATGCAGGCATCTGAAACGAAACTTCAACCAATTATCGAAGGGGCAAAACAATATGTTGTGCCTCTTTTTCAACGAAGATATAGCTGGGAGAAGAAAGAGTGGACAGCTTTATTAGACGATCTTGTCGAATTAAGTGAGACGGACAATCCACGTACTCATTTTATCGGATCTATAGTAACCATGCCAACCAATGCCGTTCCAGAAGGTGTTAGTAAATTTTTACTTATAGACGGACAACAGCGTCTCACCACTATTTTCATTTTGCTGGCATTGTTGCGTGACATCGCCAAAAAGAGCGGGCAAAAGAAGTTAGAAGAGCAAATTAATAACACACTTCTGACAAACCCCTATGAAAACGATAATGACTACTATAAGTTGTTGCCAACACAAGGGGATCGTGTCGCCTTTCAAAATTTGATTAATGTGGAGGACGCTCCTTCTGATAGTTTAATAACAAGAGCGTATCAATTTTTTCAAAAAGAGTTGCAAGTAAGAGGTCTTGACGGACAGCTACTCAAAAAAGTAATTTTCAGCAATCTTTCTGTTGTCAGTATTGTTCTTGGTAAAGACGATGATCCTCATCTTGTTTTCGAGAGCCTCAATGCGAAGGGTCGTCCACTAACCCAAGCTGATCTTATTCGCAACTACTTTTTTATGAAGATCCACGTACACGAACAAGACCGTATTTACGAGCGATATTGGAAACCGATGCAGGATGGGCTTGGGGAAGGCTTAACAGAATTCATTCGGCATTATCTCATGAGAGATGGTGTAATAGTGAAACAAAGCGATATTTATTTTTGTATCAAGGACCGCATCAATCAAGGCGAGGTACTAGGATGTCTTAAGGAACTTGCTCGCTTTGCTGACTACTACGAAAACCTTCTGCATCCAGAGAAAGAGCCACAAGCAAAGCTTCAACGAGCATTACAGCGCCTTAACCGCATTGAAGTAACAACAGCATATCCCTTATTGCTGAATTTTTACGACGATTACTACCATGCCAGAATTTCTTTAGATGAATTCATTACACTTCTACAGTTAATAGAGAACTTTATGATTCGGAGGTTTGTTTGTAATGTAGCGACGAATCAGTTAAATAAGGTTTTCCCTTCCCTTTATGGACAGATTAAAAATAGGTACGCATCAAATGCTATTGAGGGCCTTAAATCAATTCTTCAAACAAAGAATTATCCTAAAGATGCTGAGTTTAGGACAAGGCTTCTTGATGCAAAACTTTACGGTGGTGGAGATAGAGCGATTAAAACAAAGCTTATTCTGGAAACGCTCGAAGAGTTTTATCAGCACAAAGAACAGGTTAACTTTGAGAATTTATCTATCGAGCATGTAATGCCCCAGACACTTACCGAGTCATGGCGAAACGAACTAGGAGAAGACGGAGACACAACACACGAACTTTTGCTACATACGCTTGGCAATCTAACGCTCACGGCGTATAACTCCGAACTATCAAATGATAGTTTCGCAGCAAAGAAGTTGCGCTTAAAAGAGAGTCATCTGGAAATGAATAAGTATTTTAATCATAAGCAAACGTGGGGAAGAGAGGATATTGAGAGGAGGTCTGCTGATCTTGTAGACATGGCACTTATGATATGGCCTTACTTTGGTGAAGAGAAGGCAGAGCATGTGACACAGAAAAAAGGTGTTTCAGCATCACCTAAAGCACTGTCCATTCTTGGTCAAGATTTTGTGGTGCAGTCATGGCGTGATGTACTCGTGCAGACAATGAATAGTATCTCTGATATAGAGCCAGAAAGCTTTGATGAGATTAAGCAACAATTTTCGCGTTTTATAGGGCAGGATAAAAAGAGATTCAGGGAAACGCGCCAACTAAAAAATGGCCTGTTTGTCGAAGTGAATTTGTCATCTCAAGATATACAGCGATTTTGTTTTCAATCTTTAGCGGTGGCAGGTCTTACGACGGAAGATTGGAAAATTGAGTTGGAAACCAATCATTAATCAAGTCTCAATCACGACTAGTATTTAGGTCAGGAGAATATTTTTGAGTCAGTCATCCCTGAGGATATTGGTAGTGAAATGAAATAAAAATATGTTGACATGTGTTATACTGAATATGAGATGTCGAGTATTGTTGTATCGTTCAGTGAGAAGTTGTTTCTACCGACAGCAATAAGTTTGAAGACATCACAGTGGGAGCAAATCTCAGTGAAGCTTTATGTAGGCAGACTGCCATATTCAACAACAGACCAGGAGCTGAACGATCTTTTCAGCCAATATGGTCAGGTACTTTCAGCAACAATTATTATTGACCGTGAGATGAATCGCAGCAAGGGCTTCGGCTTTGTCGAGATGAGCGACGATCAAGAGGCACAGACCGCGATGAATCAGCTCAATAACTCGACTCTGCAAGGTCGTACAATCATCGTTAACGAGGCAAACGAGCGTCGTGAGCCACGTAGCGGTGGTGGCGGCGGCGGCTATCGTGGTGGCAACGGTGGTGGTGGCGGAGACCGTCGTGGCGGCGGCGGCGGCTATAGCAACGACCGACGCTACTAGTTCTTTCATCAAAAAAAACAAAAAAGAGGGGTTTCTGAATTATCAGAAACCCCTCTTTTTTGTTGCAATGATTTTTTTAGCCAACAGAGCGCAGGACTGGAATTTCGCGTCTAATATCGAATTTGAGATGAGCATGAGCGAGACGAATAGCATTCTCTACCTCGCTAGGATTTTCGCCACGCGCAAAGATAAAGCCGAGGTAGCTTGCACCTTCTGGCAATGGGACCAACTGGTTGTTCAACTTCGCGGTGATTTCGACGCCAGTAATGAGAGGGACACACAGGGCTTCCTCTACACCTTGAACACCTTTAAGCATGCCAGCAGAGGGAATGGGTATCATCATAACGCCTGCCGCATGTTCGTCACGGCTGATGGTGCTAATTTCTTCTCCTATAGCATGACGAAGAATAAGTTCTTCCAAGCACATGCCGGAGCCAAACTCAAGAATGGTCGAGCAAAGACCGCCAATCGAGCGTCCAGCGATCTCTAACATCCAGGGTCCTTGATCATTGACGCGTAATTCTGCGTGTACAGGACCTTCGCGTAGGCCAAGAGAGGCGGCGGCTAGCGCAACGGCATGAGCAATTGCTTGTTGCACATCCTGGGGTAATCTTGAGGGAGTTACATAGATAGTTTCTTCAAAAAAGGGGCCATCAAGAGGGTCAGGCTTGTCGAAGAGCGTCAAGACTTTGAGTTGTCCATGCGTCACGATGCCTTCTAAGGCGACCTCAACGCCTGGAATAAAGTCTTCGACCAGAAACGCAGTCTCTAGCTCTCTGTTGCCTTCAGCGAGGAGATAACGTTTTAGGCGTGTAAAGGCAGCAATGAATTCGGTAGGATTGTTCGCACGTATAACGCCTCTGCTGCCAGAGAGACGCAGTGGTTTTACCACACATGGGTAGATTACTTGTGTAGCTATCCAATTGGGATTATCGCTTAACCAAAAGCGACGGAACACGGGGCAGGGTGCGCCACCGGCAGACATGATATTACGCATCAAGAATTTATCGCGTGCAGCCTCGGCCGACTCTGGTGAATTATGTGCAAGTCCGAGCGCAGCACTGGCATGAGCGGCAAGTTCGCTCGCGCTATCATCAACTGAGAGAATCGCGTCGAAGGGATGCTGCTGTGCATATTCCGTTATAATGCGAACAGAGGCCGGGATATCTGTAAAATCGACTCCTAGTGGGACGTGCCAATAGTCAGAGAGTGTTTCGGGCAGGTCGATACCAACAACGACATCAAGCTGTAGTTGGTGTGCCGCGCCCAGAAATGCTCCCCCGCGATACGTTGCAGGTGACATGAGCAATAATACCCGTTTTTGTTTTTTTTCATTATCCATAACAATTACTATGCCTCATCTTGTAAGACTTCCACTGGAAAGCTAAGTGATTTTAGGGCTGCCGCCAGCCCAAACAGGCGAGCATCGCCACGTACCGTCCACACGAGTTCTGTGGGGGAACGTTTTGTCGTATCACCTCCACCTTCCCAATAGCACTCGAATGTACCTTGCCAATCGCGGTGTTGCACTCGTCCTTGATAGTGCCAGGAGTCAGCCATAGGGCGTCGGTTGTTAAAGCCCAAGCCAGCAGCCGTGACACTTACGAAATCCTTGCTGCGAAAAACTACTTTCATAGCACTACCTTACCTTGTCATAACATATGTTTTTTAAGCAGCATTCCATAATAGTGGAGAACACGCTATATGTATAAGATAACATGATATGACAATGCTGGTATGAGCCATTGACTCATACCAGCATTGTCGTATTTCCCTACATATCTAAGAATATCTTCCGTATTAGATATTGAGTCGCCAGACACCTCGACCATGAGTCGCCGCGTAAAGCACTCTGCCATTTTCCGAAAGAGTCAAACTATACACAGCTACGAAAGGTAGACCTGTTGCGGCATTACTCCAATGTGTGCTACCATTTCTCAACCGCGCAACACCAAAGTCCGTTGAGACGTACACATTTCCCTTAGCACTATCGAAGGCAATACCTGTAATAGGTTGATCGCCCAGATTACTGCTAATGTTATTCCAGGTGGCCTTTCCCGTCTGAGGGTTATAGGTCACATCGAACACGTGCCCTGGAGTTGCAGGGGTGTACGCATCATAGCCAGAGAACGAAACGTAGGCATGGTAGGGATTTTTGGGGTCAACTGCGATACCACTGATAAAGCGTCCTGGCTGGACTGCTGTATCAATACGTGTGAAGTTCACAGATTTTGAATTGGCAGCATTGGCGTTCGTCGATATGAAGAGACGACCAAGACGTGTCGCGGTCCACATCGTGCTTGTATCACTAGGCGCACGCTGGATGGATACTACATAGCTACCACCCTTATCGGTGCCAAAGGATGTACTTGTCAGATCAGCTCCAAGTGGTACCCAATCGCCACATGGCGGGTTGTAGACACCAGTTGTTTCACCACAGTTCTTATCAAGAAAGGCTTGTGAACCACCATTATCTATTGTGCGCCAAACATGTTGAAGACCAACAAACATTGTACCACTCGTTTGTGGATCACCGATTAACGGAACATAGAAGGACGCGGCTTCATTGCTGGCCGTTAACGGGTCAGAAATGTTGTCCCAGGTATTTGGATTAGTAGCATTGAAGTTCACGTCGATGTTCGGTCCAAAGTAAGTATGCATACGAACGTTGGTATTGCCCACATCAATAACGGACTGACCACCATCGCCACCAACAGACTCAAACCATGTTGGAGTACTATTAGCGTTATACGACCATGTACCATTGTCCTGTGTACCACCAATAAGGTCATTCTTTGGGTCTTTAGGATTGACCGTCACACTCTGGAATTGTAAATCCGCTAATCCTGCATTATCGCTATAGAGGGTGGTAGGAATAGCACTTAGCCACAACTGACAATCGGTTAGATCAGCACTCTTCAAGCCACGCGTAGCACATTGAGCAGATGCATTGGTGAATGTACCATCGGTACGAACAAGGCCGCCATCTGAACTAAGGAACGCGATATTGGGATTATTAGGATCAAACGCGACAGCGTGCTGGTCGGGGTGAATACCAAGTGGTGGATTCTGAGCATCGTTGGTTATATCAGTGAAACTCACACCGGCATTTGTGGAACGCATTACTGCTCTTCCATTGGAAGGTGGAGTTGTGGTGAAGATTTCACTATACTGCATTGAGCCGCCATACCAAACGGTATTAGGCTGTCCAGGAGACGAGGCGATCCACATATCATAGGTGCATTGCGTCTCACAGAAATTGTAAGAGCTATAGCCAGGGGTACCAGGAGTTGGGTTAGAAAGCTTGGTCCAGCCGGGGTTTTTAACGCCATCGGTCAAGGTAGAAGCAGCAACGTTAGCATTATCAACACGGTAGAAATCAGCATTTGCGCTGGCGAGGTCGCCAAGGTAGATGCGTAGATTATTGCCCATAGGAGCTAGCGCGAACTCGGTACGTGAGGTCGCGCTATTGGCAACACTACCACCACCTGCCGAAGCAAAAATTTGTTCAAAAGCTTCATTTTCCAGTTCGCGGTACAGGCCGTAGTCAAAGACGGAGAAGTATACGCGTGATGGTAAACCAGCCGCGAGACCTGTACGGTCAAAGACAATCTTGCTTATGCCGCCGCGAAAGAAGTCGTTGCCATTGGGCGAACTAGGATTGACGGTATCAGACTCTTTGCTAAAGACAAGGGTAAATGTTTGACCGCCGTTCATTGACTCGTATAAGCCAACTACAGGCGCATCAGGTGGCGTAAAGCGACCGCCGTTGACGGCTGATGCACCATGACGAGCTACCCCTGTGCCGATGAGTATATGTTTCGAGTTCACAGGATCAATAGCGATTGCGCCAATCGCTCGGTTCTTAGCCGCTGTAATACTACCAGGGACAAGACTCCATGACGCACCATAGTTTGTCGATCTGTAGAGACCAACACCTGCTTCAGAGTCACTAGAGCCATTCACCTCACCTGTTCCAACGTAGATAATACGACCATCAGGTGTGGTGGGATCAATGGAAAGCGAGCCAATAGCATTAGAGGGAATGCCACGAGAAGATGCTGTCCAATGAGGAACGGGAGCGAGAGCATCGCTTGATACCCAGACACCACCGCCAGCAGCACCAACCCAAAGACGACAGAATGTCGGTGTACAAGGGTTAGAAATAGCTAATGCTGTTTCTCGGCCAGAGACAGTTGTCGAACGACCCGTGTAAGTCACAATACCGGGAACATTGCCAACAACTGGTCCAACCTGCTGCCAGGGGCTATTGTAGTTATTGGGGACAACCGTGTTCGACACGCCCGACCAGGATTGATAGGCGTTCATTGCCTGATTATAAGAAACGTACTTACCTGGATACGCCTGATTGTCGTACATTTCTCTTTCGGCAGCCGCACCTTGATTGACTTTCCCAGAACCAGGGGTTGGATTGTTATCGTCGTAATTTCCATCTTGATCATAGTGAGTACTCAGGAAATGGTTAAAATTCTTCTGTACAGGGTTCGCACGTACCTGAAATGGGTTCAAATAGGTAACAACACCAGCTACTATCAATGTAGCAACGATAAGCCCGTACAAGAGGGTATAGCGCATTTTTGTAGTAAGATGTGCCATATGTTTGTTATCGGCCTCCACAAATATTTTTAAAGGGGGGATTGAGAGCGATGAGAGAATGAATTGTTCTTCACCTCATGCTCTTTAAAAAAAAGATACGGTGTACACTTACGTTGTGTACAGCAGACTCCTTTCTAAAAGATGCAAATTTACGCAAGAAGACGAGAAGATGACTTAGCGAGAAGTATGTAGGGAAATGAGTGTAGCACCCTCAACAAGAATAAACGAAAGATATACTTGAGTAAAGGGCAAATATGTAGTGATTTTCATGGAGAAATGGTTAAGATATTACTTTTTCTTAACCATGCCTTAACCTGTACATGTGTCATAATATGTAACATGATTTGGGACATCGCTCTACCACTGTTTATGTTCATCATAATGATGCTCTTGAGCGTGATACAACTGTGTAGATTTTCTGATGGCAAGAGATCGTTATGAAATGATGGAGATAGTGTGGTTCTGCAAAGAGCACTAGAGAGGTTAGGAAAGAGGTACATAATGCCAAGACTGGCTTTTTTACTTGACGTGGATAATACGCTGTTGGCGAATGATGATGTGAAGAAAGATTTTGATGAGCATCTGCAGGTAGAGTTAGGGCCGACACTGACAAAACGCTTTTGGGCGATCTATGAGCAGGTACGCCAGGAGGAGAGCGTGGTCGATATCCCGATTTCGCTCAAGCGACTTCGTGAGCAGGTACCGCTTTCAGAGCTAGATGAGCAGACCTATCAGCATGTGCATTCAATCTTTGATAACTATCCCTTTGTCAACAAGCTGTATCCCTATGTTTTCGAGACACTTGCCTATTTGAAGACGCTTGGGACAACCGTTGTTGTTTCCGATGGCGACCTAATTTTTCAAGCCGAGAAGATTGTAAATAGCCATCTCGCCGATGCCGTAGGGGGTCGCGTCTTGATTTATACGCATAAGCAAGAAAGAATCGACGATATCATGAAGAATTATCCGGCCGATCATTATGTCATGATCGATGATAAACCACAGATACTCGTCGATTCCAAAGGGATTATGGGTGATGAACTCACGGTTGTGTTTGTACAGCAAGGGAAGTACGCGCTAGAAAAATTTCCTGCTGGCTTCGTGCCAGACATTACGGTTCCACACATTGGCGATGTGCGTAACATTACAGCCGAACAGTTCCTTGCAGTCAAACAAGAAAAATAGGTACACGCTACGCACGATTCAAATATACACGGAATGTTTTTATCTCGAATGGTCGCACATGGAAGGCAAAGCTGTTTTCCGTGTGCGCTACTTTTTGTAGTGGAGCCTCCAACAGATTACATTCCTGTACAGCGTTGATTGCTGTCGCAAATGTTAATGTGCCATGACCACGCTGGTTATGCGCTTCATACAAACGTACAATCAGTCCGTCACCATCTTCGGCAGGCTTCACCGTCTCCACGACAACATGATCGCAATCGGTGTAGACGAACGAATAGGCTTCTATAGTGAGCACGTCGTTGACAGGTGTAGATGTTTTTTCGACAAGCTGTTTGCTTAGTACAAAGGCTGGCACGTTCAGTTCATAGGCATGACGCACAGTTTGGGCGGCACGCCAATCGCCTTGATGGGGTAACAGGCTATAGGTGAAGCGATGTATTCCCTGATCAGCATTGGCGTCTGGATAGACGCCTGATTTGAGCAAAGTCAGACGCAGAATATTATCGTGGCAGTCATGCCCATATTTGCTATCGTTAAGCAAGCTCACGCCATAGCCGCCTTCGCTGACATCGGCCCAACGATGGGCACAGACCTCGAAACGCGCCATATCCCATGACGTGTTGCGATGTGTTGGACGTTCGACGCTGCCAAACTGAATTTCATAGGTAGCACGTGTACTATTGATTGCTAGAGGAAATGCGGCTTTGAGCACCGTTTGATGTTCATGCCAGTCAATTTCGGTAGCGATGTCGATGCGCGGTGAGCTACGCCAGAGCGAGATACGTTGTGTGATACGTGACGCAAGATAAGAACGCTCTACCTCAACGGTGACGCGGACTGGTCCCTGTTCAACGATACGCAGCACCGATGTATCGCGCAATCGGTAGGCTTTTTCTTCATAAAATAGGTCAATATCCCACGCATCGAAGTTAAGCGGTCTATCTTCGTAAGCAACGAGTTGATTGCCAGGTTGTCCTTCAACGAAGATATTGCGCTCGGCACGTTTGTCATACAGGGACTGTATTTCACCGTGTGTATCAAGAGTAAGATCATAGTAGCTATTGTGAAGAGTGATAAAACCTTCGTGGGTTGAGTCTACAGAACAGGTATCCTTAGATGATTTGTCTGGGGCAATACTTGGTTCGGAAAAGATACTGACGCCGCATGGAGGCATAGAAACGCCATCGACAAGCACAATAGCATTTCCATCCCAATCGGTCGTTTGCTGGGTTCCAACGACACCGGCCATAGCGGTGCCTGGAATTTGCAACGGTTCTGTCCGTTCCCAAGGAAGCGTATTAAAGAAAGCAATACCTCGTTCTGCTATACCAAGATGTTCGCTCAAGACACTCAAAGCCTCACTACGTATCTCTTCCCCAATGCTTCTCACCTGAGCATAGATGCGCTCGGCATCGTCGTACACCTCACGAATAGAGGAGCCGGGAAGGACATCATGAAACTGGTTAAGCAGCAGAAGTTGCCAGCCCTTGTTCAATTGCTCTTGACGGGAAGGCATTCCATACAGGCTAGCCCATGAGTTGAGGAATTCTATATCTCGATAGAATAACTCGGAACGACGGTTGAGTTGCTTTATATGCGCCTGTGAGGTGTAGGTGCCACGATGATATTCAAGATAAAGTTCGCCAACCCAACGAGGAAGTTGTGGAGAGTCCCACACCCGTTCGTAAAGCGATGAGAAGTATGCATCGACGGTACCCCAGCGCACACCTGGGAAGTTTGGCATATCCATCAGTACCTGCGACGTTTGCAGCATTTCTTCGGTTGGTCCACCGCCGCCATCGCCCCAACCTGCGAGGTAAAGCAGGTTGTCATTCACATCCTGCTGACGATAGTTTGCCCATGTGCCAGTCATATCTTGAGCACGTAATGGGCCGTTGTAGGTATAATATGTGTTTGTGGCGTGTGGGTCCGGCGCGGTTACAAAGTGAGTCAAAACTTCTGAACCATCAATTCCACGCCAGCGAAAGGTATCACAGGGCATACGATTGAACTGGTTCCAACTAATTTTTGTTGTCATAAATACTGGAATATCACAGCCACGCATAATTTGTGGCAGGGCGGCACTATAACCAAAGACATCTGGCAGCCAGATATGATGCGGCGTGATGCCAAATTCCTGTTGTATGAAACGTGTGCCATGCATAATCTGACGCACAAGCGATTCGCCTGATGTCAGATTACAATCGGCCTCAACCCACATGGCACCTACTGGCTCAAAACGTCCTTCGGCGACGCGCTGTTTGACCCGTGCGTAGAGTTCTGGCATATCCTCTTTTAGCCATTGCAGGACTTGTGGCTGACTTTGACTATAGTGTAGTTGTGGATAGCGATCCATGAGATTGAGCACGGTTGAGACGGTATGAGCGATCTTCTGGCGCGTTCTCCAATAGGGCCATAGCCAGCCAACATCAAGATGGGCATGTCCACTTAGCGTAATGCTAGGCTGATCGGCTGACTCTGGATAGTCGTTGAGGGTCGTTTGCAAATAGTCGTAGGCGGCAGATGCTGAGGTGCGTAAGCGTTCGCTATGCCAACCTTCGCGGAGATCGAGCATGGTGTACGCGGTGTTGAGGTGTTCCAATAAGGCGTGGCGTACACGTTCATGCTCGCCCATTGTGAGCAGTGCTTCAAACGTGGTGAGCATCAAAAAAGAGAGTTGCCAGAGAGGGATGTTTCTATGGCGTAGAGTGAGGCCCCCAAAGAGGTGCGGAACTGCTGTGTATGCTTGTATCGTGATTGTATGTGGTTGTCCATCATAGGCTTGTTCGGGAAGGAGTAAAAAGAGGTGGCGATAATCCAGCCCGCCAATCGCGCGACCATCAAGGAACACGGTTGCTTCTATGACCAGAAGGATGCTATCATCTTTACTCGTATTCCAGGCAAGATGTAATGTGGTGGGAACAGTTGTCGCAGGAAGTTGAAAGGCAAGCCAACTCGTGCCATGTGTCTTGCCCCAGAGTTGCCCCTGCTCTACTAATAACCAAGAAGTGGTATCAGTCAATGGTGCTACTGGCGGAGGAGTCATAGGACCGTCAGCGGGAGCAATATAGACAGGAGCAACAGGTATTGCTTGACCCTGAGCTACATGACCAAGTTCAGCGATACGAGCTTGCAATTTTTGTGTAGTAAGCAACATACAATATTCCTTCTATCACTATAAAGGGAAATCCGGGCATCCCTTACAAGTGAAACAACGACAAATCAACCTTGACTATGTAATAATATCAAACGTTCGGCTTCCTGCCTACATAAAGTAGGTGGTCAGCAGCACCATAAAGCGATGGCTCTCTACCAAGTTGGTAATTCAGATCAACCCATGCTTGCCACGCTTCGTCAGTAAGCTGATTGATCTGCTGTTCATTCTGAGCGATGATTCCTTCGCAACCAACAACATCGAGGGTCTCAAACTTTGCTTCTTCCATAAGAGGTACAATTTCGGCGGGATGAGCGAAGTAGGCATCAGTGAAACCAACTCCTTGACCAGCATGATACACTCCGGTACGCAATATCTCTTCCCATATAGCCCATTCTTCAAGCAACGAGTGGGGCGACCTTTTAGCGATATCACGAAAAGGGGCATAGCGGGTAATGAAGGCGGTAAAAATAAGTCCTCCTGGACGAAGTACCTGCCAAGCTTCACGAAGAGCTTGCTGTCGTTCTATATGTGTCAGCAAGTGATACAAGGGACCCAGTAATAGTACAACGTCAAACATTTTTAAATTAAGAGACGAGAGCGTGAGCACATTGCCATGTACATACTGCTGAATAGAAAGGTTAGTCTCACGCGCTTTTTGTTGTGCGAACGTGAGATTGGCCTGAGAAAGGTCGAGAAGCGTCACCTGATACTTAAGTGAAGAAAGAGTTAACGCATATCTGCCAGGTCCACCACCAATATCGAGTACAGATTGTGGTGCCGAAGGAAGAAAATTCGTTAGAGCACGCATAGTAATAGCAAATTCTATACGGTGTCGCTCCAAGCGTTGCCATTCAATAAGTGCATCCTTATCATAGTAGTTCTCTATAGTAGAGTTTTCAGTTCGTTCAAGAGGGGATACAATTTCTCCAGATTGTTGCTCAAGAGAATGAAATTCGTCCATACTATGACTTCCTTTCATGTATGCTATCATCTATTCTATCATTCTTTCGCTTCTATGGAATTCAAAAAGTTTGTCCTTATTCTGCGATGTGATATAGTAGAGACAGATTCAAATAGCAAAGACAAGTACATTTACAGGCGATCAGATCGGTGTAGAAGGTATGGGGAAAGACAAATAAGCTGTTTATGAAGCAAGCGACTAAAGCATATATTTCTCTTAGTATTGAAGCCCAAAAAGCGTTATTTGTAGATGTTCATCATCGGAGTAGTATTGAAGCGTGTGGTGTTCTGCTTGGTACGATTGACGAGCAGGGAAATTGGCATGTTGAGCAAGCATATCCATTGCGAAATGTTTTTTCGTCGCCTGTCTATTTTGAGTTCGCGCCAGAAGAGTTGTTGATGATTGAAATGGAACACCCCAACCAAATTGTTGGCGTGTATCATAGTCATCCGACAGGATTTGCGGACGCAAGTGCTACCGACCGTCAAAACATGAAACGGGTAAACAAGGAGCAGCGCATTCCGTGGGTATGGTGTATTATTCGTGGTCCATTTACTGATGAAGCAAGACAGGGGCATGAGGGACGCATTACGTCACCAATGATAGCAGCATATCACCACTTTGATGAGGGGCTACGAAAAATTCCTCTCATGATTGAGGAAATGCGTGACGATAAGACAATTTACTAAATTGGTAGTCAGTGTACTATAAATAAGCTATAATACGCTTCATGTACAAGCAATTCAAAAAGAAATAAGGCAACCTAGAGCAAGGATAAGAAGAGCGCATGAAATGTCCAAGGTGTGGAAACGAGGTTAGTTTAGAAGAGGCATTCTGTGGGCAATGTGGAACCCCAAACGCTGCTCCTCAAGCACTACCAACTGAGATGGTTCATACACCACCGCCGCGCAGTGTGCCGATGAATCCATACGCAAACAATGGAAACGTTGGGACACAACAGCCTTATGGGATACCTCCATCGAGCAATCCACAGGGAGCTTCATTTCCACCTTCGGTACCTCTAGCTCCGCAGTCAATTTCACCATCTCCTTCTAGCAAGCAAACTGGCTTTTATCGGGATGCAACCGAGGCAATGTCTGTGCTTCCGAGTAATCCTAATGCTGGCTATCCACAGCAATTTCCATATCCTACAACGCCACCATCTGGTGCATACCCACCTCCACCTCAAGGTACGCTTTATGGCTCTCCTGGTCAATCATCACAGGTACCGCCTGTACAGATGGGAAGCTACACAGGACAAGGATACCCACCAGTAGGGGGACAAGCGTATAGGGGAGTGCCTGTAGCACCACAAAAGCAACGGAATGGCGTAGTAATATTTATTGTGAGCATTTGTCTCGTCATTGCCTTGCTCAGTGTGGTTGGAGTTGCGACACTCTACCTTGTAAAAGGACGAAACGGGACGCCCAAAGACACACAGGGAGGGGTGGTACCTACCGCGACAACTCTCGTGCCAACCCCCACGACAGCGGATGTTCCTACTCCAACGGCTACGGTTGCGCCAACAGACACAGTAGTACCTACCGCAACAACTCTTCCTACAGCAACGCCTGTAACAGGATTTGCCTATTGTGGGCAAGCGTGTGTTACAAATGGTTTTTCCACGCAGTATCCACTGGGATGGTCCGCAACACCGCTTACCAGTACACAGGGAATTCAATTTGTTAATCCCGCAGCAACAGACCAGTCCGCGACATTCAAGACACCAGGAGCAACGGCTGGCGCACCTAGTGATCTTGTTGAAAATGACTTACAACAGAATTTTGTGAATCAGAGTGGTTACACGGTTGTCACCTCTCAAGGAACGGGATATATCGGTGGTGAGACATGGTTTAAGGAAGTCATTACGTACATGGGAGCCACGCAACAAAAAGAGCATGTTGAAGTATATGCAAATGTTCATCAGGGGAAAGCATATATCCTGGAGTTGCAAGCATCAGAAGACCAGTTTGCAGCAACTAGTTCCTATTTTACAACCATTATGAATCAATTCCAGTATCAATAGCGTGTAGGTCTAGACGGAGCAACAATGAAATATTTTCTGATTGTCCTGGTATTGATTGGTGGCATGACCAGCCTAGCACTGGAGATGTGCGCTGAACGTCTCATGGAACCATACTTCGGAACCTCGTTGATTGTCTGGGCAAGCTTGATCGGATTAATCCTGATTTATCTTACCGTTGGCTATTTAGTGGGGGGGAGATTAGCAGATCGTTATCCATCGGAACAGGTATTATGTGTTATTACGGCGGCAGCAGCACTCGCAATAGCTCTTATTCCATTCGTGAGTCAAGGTATTTTGCAGTGGTCGGTCACAGGGCTTGAGCAAGTCTCGGTGAGTATTTTCCTCAGTTCTCTCATTGGAACAATTCTTCTTTTTGCAGTTCCAGTCACACTCCTGGGAATTGTTTCTCCGTTTGCAATCCGACTGCTGACAAAAGAAGTCTCGCAAAGTGGACGCTCAAGCGGCTCATTGTATGCCATTTCGACGTTTGGGAGCATCGTAGGTGCGTTTCTTCCTGTTCTGTGGTTGATACCAACCTTTGGTGTGAGGCGGACATTGCTTATTTTCGGTGTCCTGCTTTTCGCAGCGTCGTTATGGGGACTACGCCCACTATGGCGACCATCATTTTTGCTTGTTGTGGTTGCGCTCGTTTTGCCCTTAGGACCACTCAAAGACATCCCGAATTTAGTTTATGATAAAGAGTCCTTGTACAACTACATACAGGTCACTCAGCAGCCAGATGGGACGCGTGAGCTTATCCTTAACGAAGGACAAGCTATACACTCGATCTATTATGCTAATCCAGACACGGTACTGACGGGATGGTACTGGGATTATTTTCTTGCGGCTCCGTATTTCAATGTAGGCTTTACGCCCAACAAGTTACATAGAGTGGGTATTATTGGACTTGCTGGTGGGACGATTGCGCGACAGTTTACAAAGGTATATGGACCAGTGCCAATAGATGGGGTAGAGATTGATCCAACGATTGTCGATGTTGCACACAAGTATTTTGCTATGAACGAGCCGAACTTACATGTGCATGTAGAGGATGGCCGAACCTATTTGGCAACAACACATGAGCAATATGATGTTGTAGCTGTTGATGCCTTTCAACAGCCATACATTCCATTTCAACTCACGACACGTGAGTTTTTCACCTCAATTCGTTCACATCTGTCCGCACAGGGTGTTGTGGCAATTAACACTGGGCATACAACGCATGATTACAGACTTGTGCAGGCATTTGTCAATACAATGAGTCAAGTATTTCCTAGCGTCTACGTGTTCAATGTGCCGGGAACCTTTAATACAGAGGTGATGGGCACGATGAGCCGTACTTCGATAGAGACATTTCGCTCCAATCTTGCGAATATTCCACCAACGACGGTGATGGGCCAGGTTGCAAATGAAGTTGTGCCAGTGGTGACACAAGCGCATCCAGACGGCGGGTTAGTGTTCAGCGATGACCGCGCACCCATCGAACAGATTACGGACCAGTTATTGTTAAATTACATTCAGCAGCCTTGACACTAGAGGCTCGCAGGTTGTAATGTGACACGGGCCTACGTGCCACACAACACAAAGCACAACATTCATTACAAGCCGACAGACCTAGAACACTGAGAGGAAATAATATCATGGTGGTAGTTGCAGTTATCGGAGCACAATGGGGAGACGAAGGCAAAGGGAAAATCGTAGACGAACTTTCAATGCATGCAGATTTTGTGGTGCGTTATCAGGGTGGGAGTAACGCAGGGCACCGTGTCGTGCATGAGAAAGGCGAGTTTGCATTTCGTCTTGTTCCATCTGGTATTCTCTACCCCAGTACAACATGTATCATTGGGAATGGCGTTGTGGTCGATCCCAAGGGATTGATTCAAGAGATGGACGAGTTACAGAGTAAAGGTGTAGACGTTTCACGGTTGTATATTAGTGAACGCGCACATGTCGTTATGCCCTATCACTTTCTGCTGGACCGTGTGGAGGAAGAGGCACGTGGTGCAGATAAGATTGATAGCACACAGCGTGGCATTGGACCCGCGTATGTAGACAAACATGCACGTACAGGTATTCGTATGGCTGATCTCCTCGATGTCGATACCTTCCGCGCCAAGCTCTCCACCGTACTTCAGCACAAGAACCGTATGCTCACACAAATTTATGGGCAACCGCCACTTTCACTTGAAGAGATTCATGGCGAATACTTTAACTATGGCTTACAGCTTCGTTCACATATTGCGGATACACAGAAGATGCTGCATGAAGCACTCTTTGATCGCAAGACTATTCTGCTCGAAGGGGCACAAGGGGCGTTGCTAGACATAGATTTTGGAACCTATCCTTTTGTCACTTCATCCTCGACGATGGCTTCAAATGCTACAGTTGGAGCAGGTTTGCCAGCGCGTTCGCTTGACCGTGTGATAGGAGTGTATAAAGCGTATATCACGAGAGTTGGTAGTGGACCGATGCCGACAGGGTTATTCGATGATATGGGCAGGATATTGCGTGATCGAGGTCACGAATATGGCACAAACACAGGGCGTGAACGACGATGCGGTTGGTTCGATGCAGTTGCCGGTCGCTTTGTTGCTCAGATTAATGGCCTCGATGCAGCGATTATCACAAAGCTCGATGTACTCGATACGTTTCCCACGATCAAAATTTGTACCGCGTATAACCTTCACGGCAAAATTGTGCATAGCCTTCCCGCGACATTAAGCGATCTTGCAGCCTGTGAACCTATTTATGAAGAGATGGAAGGTTGGCAGTGTAACACAACGGGCATTAGTACCTATGAAGAGTTGCCATTGGCGGCAAAGACGTACTTGAATCGTCTTGAAGAGCTGTTGCAAACGCCGATTGCGAAAATATCGGTTAGCCCACAACGTGGCAAAACAATTGAATTGCAAAATGTGCTTGCGAAGCCTGAGCATGATGTACGCTATCCCAGAAATGCTATGCGCTAAAGAAATCACGAAGAAGAGAATACAGCACTGTGGCAGATGAAGTAGATAGCTCTTCAAAAGAAAGGAACTACGATGTCTACACCAGAAGAAGCTCAGCAATCAGAGAATACCTATTTCATCAACACTGAGAGTGCTGCAGAAATGAATAGACTTATGATACAGGATAAGCTACTCACTAGAGAGATGGGAGGAGTGCTTCCTAAAGACGTTAATCCTGCAACTATTCATAAAGTACTTGACGTTGCTTGCGGACCAGGAGGGTGGGTTCTTGAGCTTGCTTCGACACATCGTCACATGGAAGTTGTTGGTATTGATTTAAGTAAGAAGATGGTAGACCATGCTAATAGTAGAAAATGGCCGAATACATCATTTCGGTTGATGAACATTCTGCAACCACTTGATTTTCCTGATAATACATTCGACTTTGTGAATGCACGCTTACTCTTCTCTTTTATTCCTAAAGCCTTCTGGCCTACATTATTACAAGAATGCATGCGAATCTTACGTCCAGGTGGAATTCTTCGTCTCACAGAATGTGAACGTCCTCTTAGCAATAGCCTAGCCTTTGAACGATGGGGCGAAATATCAATGTATGCCATGAATAGCATAGATATGAGTTTCTCTGCTGATGGAAAACAAATAGGCATTACCCTTATGCTCAATGGCTTTCTGCAAGAAGCAGGCTGTCAACATATACGACATGCATCCTTTGCAATAGATTTTTCCGCAGGAGGAGACGCAAGGGGATACATGTACGAAAACGCTCAACTCGGTTTTCTATTAGTAAGTCCTTTTATGCTCAAACTAAATCCCTCTTTGAGCAAAGATGAACTGGCACAGCTAACAAATCAAGCTTTGAAAGACATGGACGCAAGTGATTTTCGTGCTATCTGGTATTATCTGAGCGTGTGGGGTAGTAAGCCTACGTAATCTCTCATGAAGAGGAAATAGCAGTATGGGAATACAGGAGAACAAGAAGGTTTTTTACGTGTTTTATAACCGCGCGTGGAATTTGGGCGATGCGACAGTTGTAGATGAGTTATTAGCCTCGGACTTCGTAAATCATGAGATTAAAGGGACAACAACACAATCTCACCGTGAATTGTATAAACAAGGAATCATCGAGACCTATAAGGCATTCCCCGATTGGTCAATGACATTTGATGGTATTGTTGCAGAGTTGGATAAAGTTGTTTTGCAATGGCAAGCCAAAGGGACGCATACAGGTGAAGGAATGGGAGAACCTAGTGGGAAGCTATTTCATTATACAGGTATTTCTATAGCCCGCATTATTGACGGCAAAATTACAGAGTTTTGGAAAAAAGATAATTCGTATATGGTGTGGCAACAACACCTTCATTCTTGAGAGCGAAATAGCATAAGTCTAAAACAAAAATAAGCTACACCCCATTGGAAAAATAGGGATTTCTCCTAATAGGCAAGACCGAAATTTGGACGTACAATCTGTTATAAGGGGATGAGTACTCATTCTCGTAAAAACTATCAAATTTTTTGTATAACATTCGGTCTTATTCCCGAAAGGATGATATTCGTCTATGCTACTTTCACAAAAGCTCCTACGCCAGATTGTTGGATTGCTCTGGCTCGCTGTCGGACTCCTGCAGCTACAACCACAGATGTTCACGATGAACATGGTGAATGGAGTTATGAAACCAATGTTAGTTGGTCAACCGGGGCCAATTGAGGCGAGTCTTACTTGGATCGTAACCATTACAACCGAGCATCTTGTACTGATAAATTCCATGATTGCTCTTGTTCAGATTGCTCTTGGTATTCTTTTGCTTTCAGGATTATGGGTACGAGCAACCGTGATTGCCTCCGTTATCTGGGCACTCGTCGTCTGGTATGGTGGCGAGGGATTAAGTATGCTCCTGACCGGGCAGGCTGGTGTTTTAACAGGTGCTCCCGGCGCGGTTTTGCTCTATCCACTGCTGGGTCTCCTTATCTATCCACGCGTAGGGGATACAGAAAATGGTCTTATCCCACGGGCAGCATTTCACTGGTTCCTCGCAGGTTTTTGGTTTCTAGCGGCACTTCTCCAACTTCAGCCATATTGGTGGGCTTCGGGACAAATTTCGCAGACGCTTAGTGGTTTGGTTGGTCTAGGTGGACTCAATGGTTTTCTAGTAGACCCAATTCTAAAAGGACTATCAAATATCACCGCTACGACAGAAATTCCTACGAACATATTGCTCATTGTAGTTTTCCTGGGTCTAGGAATTGCTTTGAGTGTCGTAAAGGAAGAACGTTTACGCCCCATTTTAATCGCATCTATCATAGTGAGCGTGGTGATCTGGTGGGGAGCAGAGGGATTCGGTATGATCCTTACTGGAATGGCAACCGATTTCAATTCTGGTCTGTTACTCGTAATTATGGCTCTTGCCTGTTGGCCTCTTCAACATGTGCATGCCGGACAGTATGAGTCGAATAGGGATAGCAAGCAGGTAGAACGCGTCGTACCACAAAAAGCCTAGTTCGTGAGTAAGTTGATGGATGGATGTGGGTATAAAACTACTCACATCTATCTGCCGTAAGAAAAACACATTTAGCTGCTTTAAGGCTAACTACTAAGCTCCCAATGATCTCTTTGCCATTGCCGCTCCACTGCGTGGAAATTCTGGGGGACAAAGTTTCTTCTGCTCCCACACAAGTAGGCGCCTTCCATCATCTAACCCTGTAAGCGTCACAGGTACATCTGCTTTCAGGATAGCACCAACCTGGGTGGCCGCTCGTTTGCCTTGAGCTAGCTCTTCTGCTAGCTCACCTTTTTGGGCAGGATAATTTCGCCTCCAGCACGGCAATAGGGGGCGCAGTATTCTAATAGAGCGGGAAGTGATGCGACAGCGCGAGCGGTAACGATATCAAAAGAGCTTCGATACTGAGTTTTTTGCGCTAGCTCTTCAGCTCGTCCATGAATGGTTACAATATCATCAAGGTGTAAGAGGTCGATGATGTGCTTTTGGAAGGTTACTTTTTTGCCAGTGGCTTCTAGGGATGTGATGTGCCATTGTGGACGGGCGATTTTGAGAACGAGTCCGGGGAAACCCGCACCAGAGCCAATATCAAGCAGTTTTGTTTGAGGTTTATCATAGACGGATAGCAGAGATAATGAGTCGAGGAAGTGCTTGAGCAGCACTTCCTCCGGGTCTTTTATCGCGGTCAAGTTGACACGCGTATTCCAATCGAGCAACTCCTGGCGGTAGCGCAGGAGTTGCTCTTGTTGGTGGATACTTAATTGCAGGTGCAGTTGCAGCAACCCTGCAAAAAATGCACTGGAAAGTGTGTTTACGTTGTCCGACATCTACGAAACGATTTTCTTCTTGCTATTTAGGTAATCGACTAAGAGATACTCACCAAGGTTATCTTTGTCCGCGTAGAACATGCGACCCTTGTTGATCTCAGTGAGTTGATCGACGAAGGCAACCATCCAATCATCATCATAAAGCATGAAGGTGTTGATGGTGATACCTTCGCGGGTGCAACGCTGTACCTCTAAGAGGGTTTGCTGCTCCGCATAGGGACTAGGATACTGGAACTGCCATTCACCATTTTCATACCAGACAGTTGGGCCACCGTCGGTAATCATGATGATTTGCTTGTTGACGCCTCGATGACGCCCTAATAGTTTGCGTGACAACATTAGCCCATGTGCCATGTTTGTGCCACGATCATTATCGGCCATACTTAACTCAATGAGTTCGTTTGGCTTGTATTCACGGCCCATACGCGAGAAGCCGACGATGTACAGATTGTCGCGTGGGAACTGTGAGCGGATCAAGCTCTCCAGCGCAACCGCGACTTTTTTCGCCGCAGGTTGACAGCCGTTATAGATCATACTCAAACTCATGTCAATCATCAACACGGTGGACGACTGTGTAGTGAATTCGGTGCGGTACACTTCAAAGTCTTCCTGCGCGAGTTGCACAGGTGTCCCTGTCCCATTTCTATGTACCGAATTCATCAACGTTTGTTTGAGATCGAGCAGGAAGGCGTCGCCGAACTGGTATTGCTTACTATCATCTGTACGTTCACCACCAACACCTCGAAAGGGGCTGACGTGACGCCCAAAGCCATCGCGTTTCATCTTGTTAAAGATGTCCTGCAATGCCTTTTGACCAATCTTACGCATACCACGCGCGGTTAGCTCCCAGCGGTTGCCCTTTTTCTGAATGTAGCCAGCTTCTTCGAGCGTCTTCATGAGTTCTTTCAATTGTTCAACTGATTGATACTCTTCGTCGCCGAGCAGCTCTTTGACTTTCTCGCTGTCAATGGCGTCGATGTTGTCCAGACGCCGTGCCTCTTGCAGTTGGTCCTCTAAGCCTTCCATTTGTTGGAGACGCCCCATCATACGCATGGCTTCGTTAAGTGGCAGCGACTCTTTACCTCGGAAAGGGAAACGCGTTCGTGCTTGCTCTGAAGGTGCCATTGCTTCAAGGTTCTGCGCTAGCTCCATCATATCGACACGGATACGGTCGTCACCCATCATCTGCTCCATGAGTCCTTGCAACTCCTGGCGCTGATCTGGTGAGAGATTTTCCATGATCCCTTGCATGGCTGCTGATTGCTGTTGCATTTGCTCAATCAGATCATCGAGAGAGTTGACACCTGGAAAGTTCTCACCATGCTTTTGCATGAATGAGTCAAAGTCTGGTTCTTTGCCCTCTTGCCGTTCTTTGAGCATCTTGTTCAGGTCGCGGATCATCTCGCGCAATTTTGCAACGTCTTCAGGAGTCATGTTTTGCAGCGATTGCTGCATGCCTTGAAAGAACTGTTGCATCATCTGTTGCTGCAGACTTGCCATCAGTTCATTGAATTTATCGCGCGCATCATCGTCCATGAAGTCGTATTCGGAGAGACCCTTAATCTGACCAGGGATATCCTGTGGCAGGTTATCGAGTGCCTCTTGCTTACGCTTGGCGATCATTTCCAGCATGCGCTTCATTTGCTCAGGACTAAGTGCATCGCCACCTTGTCCCGATTGACCTGATTGTCCCTGTTGGCCTTGTTGTCCACTCTGTGACTGGTCTCCGGGTTGGCCTTGTTGCCCTTGCTGACCCTGCTCAGATTGGTTGCCTTGAGGTTGCTGGCCTTCTTGTCCTTGTTGCCCCTGCTGGCCTTGCTGACCATCCTGGGGTTGCTGACCATCTTTTTGTGCATCGAGGCGACGTTGAATGCCGTCACGCTCTAGCTGCTTGATTTCCTCAAGCTTCTCGCGCAGATCATCCATGACGCCTGAAGCCATGTTGTAGCGATTGAGTTGTTCGTTGCGCGCGTTACGCATACGCTCCATCATTTCGCGCAGGCCCATTGATTTGCGACCATCCTGGCTCTTAATGCCTTCCTGCATTAGGCGACGCATCGCCTGTTGCAGGTTGCCATTCTCCAGGTAGTCGTCGGAGAGGGCGTTAAGAATATCGTCGGCATCAATACCTTCGATACGCTGTGTGCCATCCCAGCGTGAATACCCATAGCGATTCTTACGAAAGCGTTCAAACATGTCGCGTGTCCCTTACCGCCGATAGCGTGTTTTGCCGCCGACTTCATCCTTATTGAGACGCCTGTTTAAGTGTAGTCCTTCGAGGATAAATTCGATGGACGATGCAATACTGGATGGGCTACCACGTCCGTTCAACTTGTCGATAGCTTTACTCAAGCCCCCCACTTTGGAGAGTTGATTGACATATTCCATGGAGGGCATATCATCGCCGACATGAACACTTAGACCACGCTCGAAGCCTGCAACAAGCTGATCGAACTCGCGCTGCTCAAAGTATTGACCAAAGACGCTGAGTACAGCGGCATTGACCAGTTTTTGAACGATGCGCTCTTCTTTCACGTCGCCAACCGTATCAAGCTCGATTTTACCAGAGGTTGACGCGATGATAGCGGAAAGATCGCTCACGCGCGGCGAGACATTGCGCTCTTTAAGGCGCAGAGCACGTCTACTAGCATTGCTGAGAACGTTTTCGTAGTTCGAGACGGAAACGCGCACACTCACACCGGAACGCTGACTAATGTCGTTGCTGCTGCGAGCAAGATGAGTGATTTCAGCAATTGTCTCTTTCATAAACTGTGGAAAGATGATGTCCATGCCCTCAGTTGTGAAATGATTGCTTTCTGCTTCCATAATCTGGATTTCGTGCTCAATGGTAAGCGGATAATGTGTACGAATTTCGGAACCGATACGGTCCTTCAATGGCGTAATAATGCGTCCACGATTGGTGTAGTCTTCCGGGTTGGCACTGGCGACGACATATACGTCGAGTGGCAAACGGATTTTGTAGCCACGAATCTGTACGTCACGCTCTTCCATGATGTTTAGCAAGCCGACCTGAATACGTTCAGAAAGGTCGGGAAGCTCATTGATACAGAAGATGCCGCGATGCGTTCGTGGAATCATACCATAGTGGATTGTGAGTTCGTCGGAGAGATAGCGACCTTCTGCGACACGCACAGGGTCAACCTCGCCCACGAGATCAGAGATGGTGATATCGGGCGTGGCAAGCTTTTCGCCGTAGCGTTGATCGCGTGGGAGCCAGGCAATTTCTACAAGATCGTCATGCTCGGCAACCTTGTCACGACATGCCTTACAAATTGGCTCGTATGGATCGTCGTTGATTTCACACCCAGCGATGACTGGCACAACTTCATCAAGCAGGTTGACGAGGCTGCGAGCAATACGCGTTTTCGCCTGACCACGCTCACCAAGAAAGATAATGTCCTGACCAGAGAGGATGGCATTTTCAATTTGAGGAATAACAGTTTCCTCGTAGCCAATAACTCCAGGGAACAACTCTTCCTCTCTACGAATTTTTTGAATGAGGTTTTTACGTAATTCTTCCTTGATGGAAAGGACCTTATATCCACTTGCACGCAACTCACCGATTGTGCGTGGTCGAGTAGTAATGGTCATTCGGTTTTGTGCTACCTTTCTTGGGGACTGGTATCGTGGTACTCAGGTCAATATTGAGGAGAATGATCGAACCTGCAACTTCCAACGCTACCAACAACTGGTGGAACCATACCTGATTCTACAGCCTGACGCGAGAAAACGCAAGGGCTGAAAACGTGCTACCTAGACTTTTTTCGATAATGTGTTCAAATATCAGCAAAAATTACGGACTCTGGATACTGATTCGCATGTATACCGCCTGGGAGAAGTTGCTTTCCCGCTTGTGTCAGGATAGCACGCCTCTGCTCAAGTGATAGGTGTGGGTCTTTATACCCAGGATCAGCAATAAACCACGGAGAGACCGCGAGTATATCACCCTTCAAGGGTTTCCCTGTTACAGTGTGTACGAAGCCCTCGTTACCAACAAAATTACGTGTTGGATCGTTTTTGCTCTTTTTTGTGATGGTGGATTGACCATCAAAGCTCACATCAAAGAAGTTGCCGACTTGCATAGGACACACATTGTAGGCAAGGTGGGTATAATTTGCTTGCACAGAGCCAAGCACAGAGTTTAACCATTCTTGTGGTTGCCATATACATGTATTAGAAGGCAAAGTCCAAAGCTGATCGTTTGCATCGTTTTGCATGATAATCTGTACTTCTTGCTCGTCCAGTCGGCGCAAATAGGCCGGTGTAAAGGCATCAAGGCTAATAGCAAACCCGACATTGCCTAATTCGGTTGTAAAGGCTTGTACAGCATTCAGGTCGCCGGCAGTCAGATCAAGTGTGGTCTGCTCACTCTCTGTAACGAATACTTTATCGGTGGTTCCGAGAAGAGTGCCATCAGGTCCCCACAAAAAGCCTGTGTTGTAGACGTTAGGAACAGCAGGAAGATACACACTCGTTGCTCCACGTTGCCCAAAGTGGCGAATGTCTACAGAAGATGTGGAACGTAGTACATGAGGTGAGATTGTCGTTGCTGAAAGATAGATATGATGTTTTGCGGCAAGATGACTGAGTGTTGTCACAAAGGGACGATACATAACATCTGAAAGTGAAAGCAACAAAGAACGTACCAGCGAGATACTAGGATACAGGCGACGGTAGTGCAGCATACGTTGTGCATAGCCTGGCGCAAGTAGTGTGATAGCACTACTTGCGCTATGCATTGAGCGAGAGATGATGCCTTGTGGTCCTGAAAGTGCTAAGGGGAGGCCCAGGACTTCGCCTAACACGACAAGATTAGGTTGATTTTGTGCGAGATGTGGAACAGCGAGACCTACAACACGCTCTAACTCCGTCGAGAAGTGCTGTACAGTTTTGACTGCGCGCAAGTTGATACGGTTGCCAACAGCAATTAAGCGGGCGGATTTGTTTGAAGGGGCTTGCTGTTTTTGTTCCACGTACATTCTTTCTTAAAATTTTGATGACACAGGTACTATAGGGTCTACCAATCCTGATTTGATGGTTTTCGTAGGGACCACATTTATGGCGTCCACGCCCAATTCATAGGGCGAGTTGCATCCGTAATCTTTCTTGCATGATCTCGTGCAATGAAGTGGTGCATGATGAAGACTGCACATTGCTTCGCTCGTGCAGTGGACGCCATAAATGTGGTCCCTACGAAATTTTCAATCGAGGATTCGTAGACAAGGGAATATTCTGATTACACGGGCATGATTGGCTCCAGAGGTTGTCTATTTTCTTTGGCTCGACTCGGCAGCTGTTGTGGCACACTGGTTACGATAATATCTTGACGGAAAAGTAGTGACCACTTTAGCTGGAATGCAGTCTGGTTGTGTAGGATATATTCCCACCAATGGGCAACCACAAACTCTGGTAGAATGACGTTTACCGCATAATCCGGGTACAGTTCATGCATGGTGTCGATATAGTTTAACAACGGGCGTGAGAGCGAGCGGTAAGGTGACTCAATCACCACTAACTCTGTCTTTTCGTCGGCCGCGAGTTGCTTTTTCCAGAGTTCCCAGTCAGCACGCACTTTATCGGCGTCCTGTTGCTCAATAGCTACGTGAACTGCTACAACATAATTTGAAATGGAACGGGCATAAGCGAGACTTTGTTTTGACACCTTGTCCAGACCAGCAATTGGTACAATAAAGAGATGCTTTACCTCTTTTGGCTGTGTAGGAATAAACGAGACTTTCACAGGTGGCGCAGAGGTCGTAGGCTGTTTATAAGGTGAAATGTCTGTCACGATGATACCTGGACGGTAGAGCAACGCAGCCTTCAACTGAATAGCGATACGATTACGCAGGAAGTACTCCCACCAATGATCAACCTCAACCTCTGGTAAGACGACGGTCAAGGTATCATTAGGAAATGATTTGTGCTCGCTGTCAATTTCGGCAAGAACTTGCCCTGGAATAGTACGGTGAGTAAGGTTTACAGTTTTTAGCAATACATGCTCATCTGCGGGGAATTGCTGTTGCCATGTATCCCAATCGTTCTGCAGTGCTTCGGCTCTTCCTTTATGGCTGGAAATGTGGAGCGCGATCACATTTTCTGAAACCGAACGAGCGTAAGACGTGCTCTGCTTCACTACAGAGTCAAGACTAGCGACCGGAACGATTATGCGATGATGAATATCACTTGGCCGCAAAGGAATATCAGACGTGCGCTCACGTTCCACACGCGTGTAGTGGCGATGAATTAACTCAAACATGAGCACTAACAGTGGAATGAGAATAACAACGATCCAAGCACCTTGAAGAAATTTCGTGTATGCAATGACAACGGCAACGACAAACGTTGTTAGCGCACCAAGGCCGTTAATAGCGATACTTCGATGCCAGGTCTTATCCACAGCGCGTAATTTCCACCAGTGCCTCACCATTCCACCTTGTGAAAGGGTGAACGACATAAAGACACCAACTGCGTACAAGTTAAGCAAAAGCGTTACATCGCCTTTAAATGCAATCAAGAGTAAACTTGCAAGGACGGCAAGAAAGACAATGCCAATTGAAAAAGCAAGGCGATCACCTCTAAAGGCGAATTGGTGCGGAAGGAAGTTATCACGAGCGAGTAACGAAGCTAAGCGTGGGAAGTCGGAATAACTCGTATTAGCCGCAAGAGTGAGAATGAGCAGGACTGCAATCTCAAAGACAGGATACATAAAGGACAATGGACCCGTAAAAACTTGGGTTGCGATTTGAGCAATAACTGTTGGATTCCCTGATGCATATGCTTCGACACCGTATGAGGTCGCTAATATAGTAATACCAATGAAAAGGGTACCAAGGATAATAGCCATCCATGTCAGTGTTGTCGCGGCGTTCCTTGTCTCAGGTTTCTGGAAAGCGGGGATACCATTAGAGATGGCCTCTACACCCGTCATGGCTGAACAACCTGCGGCAAAGGAGCGCAGAATGAGAAAGAGTCCCAGTCCCTCCGTCGCCTGAGCATTAGGGAAGTTACCAACAAGATGATGATGTTGAAAAAGAAATCCTTTGATAATACCAACAATGATGAGAAACAAAGCACTTCCGATAAAAATGTATGTTGGAATAGCGAAGATAGAACCGGACTCACGAACACCACGTAGGTTAACAATAGTAATCACGATGACAAGCACGACATCTATAATTACAATAGTAGTTGTGGGAAGGCCACCGTTGAAAAGCGAGGCAAGGTTCTGTACGCCCGATGCTACACTTACGGAGACGGTAAGAACGTAGTCGATCAAAAGCGAGGCAGCAGCAATAAGTCCTGCCAGCGTCCCCAGGTTATCCTTCGCGACAATGTATGAACCACCACCATTCGGATAAGCGGGAATTGTCTGTCTATAAGACAGTGCTACGATACCCAGGAGGAGGACGATAGCAACACAAATCGGAAGCGTCACCCATAGGTTTCCTGAGCCAGCAACAATGAGAGTTCCCAAAATTGCTTCGGTTGCGTAAGCCACTGATGAAATTGCATCTGAAGAAAGAACTGCTAGTGCCTTTACCTTTGTCAGACGTTCGTGTTCTTGTTGAGCGGTAGCAATAGGCGCACCGATGAGTGCGCGTTTGACGTTGTAACGGACACGGCTAAAGCCACCCTTTGGGATTTCTGTTTCGGGTGTGGCTTCCAGGATGCCCGAATTTACACGCTTAAGAGAGGAATGAGTTGCATACGTTTTGCGAACGCGTTGGTCTCCAAGCAGAGTTCCAGTGAGCAATTCAGTACGTACAAGTTGTGCAGGATCGTTCTCGTCGCCATCATGTGTCCCCGCAGCACCATTTGTACCCCTGTTTGCCCAATTTTCGTCGGTTCCTATAGTATTTGTCTCTTTTGACAAAGAGCCTTCTTCTTGTTTCTGATCCATTGATTCTGCATCCTTGTATATGACTGCATACCCGGTACGAACACGGTGCTCTGTTGTAAAATATTATTGAGCACACGCTTTTAGTATATCACTCCATCGTAGAGATATACGGGATAGATTGTCATCTTCTCACGCAATAAGCTTGTTGTATCACTAGACGTTATTTGGTTCAAGAAAATACATTTTGTATATCAAAGAACTTTGATAATGATAGTACACAGGGGTAAAAGATGCAAGGTACTGAACTTGCTCTAACACAACGTTTCCTGTCCTCTAATAAGGAGGGTGCTACGTACTACAAAGTAGAGATATGCTAACACCTATTATTTATTTGATGCAGTAGAGGATATAATGCAACATGGCTAAAGAGTCTACAATGCAGGAAGTGCCTCATCTATCTAAAGGGGATGAGAGCAAGGGCACAAAGAATCAACTTGGACCTTTACTGTGCTGGGCAGTTGTCTTCGCAGATATTGGCACATCTATCTATTACGTTCCGGGTATCCTCTATGGGACTGTGGGCAAACTAGCGGGCTTTTTTGTTTTTTTAACAATGGCAGTTTTTATTTTGCTCACGTTTAAATATGTGGAAGTTACCTATCGTTTTCCACAAGGTGGAGGAGTTGTCACAGTAGCAGCACAGGCACTTAACAAGTGGTTTGGCGCATTGGGTGGAATGTTCATTCTCGTAGATTACTTTCTCACAGCTACCATCAGTTGTCTATCTGGCATGCTTTACTTAGCTGTAGTTATACCTGCACTTGGTGCTACAGCTTTATTCTTGGGGCTACCTCTAGCCGTTTGGGTAACAGTCATTGTGCTCATTCTGCTTGGCATTCTTAACTGGGTAGGAGTGAGTGAGAGTGCTAAGTTCAGCATGGTAGGCGCGGCTATTGCGTTTTTAAGCGATGTTGCAATTCTTGTAACTGTTTTTACCCACATTTCCTTCACAGAGTTTTTGGCTCTTTTCTCCAAAATGTTTTCAGGACGGCCACTTACATTTCCTACACTCTTAGTCGGCTTCGCGGGATCGTTTCTGGCATTTTCAGGATTAGAGAGTATCTCGCAACTTTCGCCAGAGATGAAACTTCCTCGCAGAATGGTAAGCAAGATCGCGTTGTTCCTCGTCGTGTTGACGGTTGGCATTACGAGTCCACTCCTTACAATGCTTTCGACGCTACTGGAGCCAAAGGCGGCAGGTGATGCTGTGCAATCAGCTCAAATAATTTCTATTCTTGCTGGACGTTGGGGCGGAGCATTCTTGCAAACAGAGGTAGCCATCAGTGCCAGTGCGTTGCTTGTCTTCGCGGGTAACACGGCAATCATAGGTTCATATCATGTCTTCTTAGCTCTTTCACACATGGAATTTTTTCCAGAAGTTCTTACGCGCCGAAATAAGTTACGCGATACACCACATTACGCAATTATGCTTGCGGTCGGTATTCCTATCGCTGTATTAATTGCAGTAAAAGGCAGTATCAATGTATTAGGTGATATGTACGCATTCGGTCTGCTGGGAGCGTTTACGCTCACCTGCTTGAGTATGGATATTGTACGTTATCGCACCCGAATAGCCAGGAAAAGAGGACAAGACGAACTTGCCCAAAATGATGGAGACCCTACGCGAGAGCAACAAACGTCCGCGAAGGACAAAACGGAGAGTAATGAAGACAAGGTTGAGGACCGTGCAACTGAGGAGACAACGCCTACGTCAGAGAAACCAGAACGTGAGGGGCCGTGGACACGCTCTACATTCAATTTCTACCTGGGCATTCTTACAACTTTCCTTGTTGTGGTAGCATGGTCAACAAATTTGGTGAGCAAGCCACTTGCGACCGCGTTTGGTGGGTCTGTTTCTATTGTGGGCATGGGCATAGCGTATTTCAATTATTCGCGTCATAAGAAGAATGGACGAGTACCTGTAATAGCAACACAGCGTGAGCAGCCGCTTCCTGGTTCAGTGCTTGCTGTCCTCACATCTGGGCCAGAACACAATCAAGCAGTTATTGATGCTGCTATTAAAAATAGCACACATGCGCCTATAACATTTCTGTATATTGGGGGTGACAAGTCAGATAGAAAGCCAGAAGTGTTCCGTCTTACCTCCCCACACTTAGAAGATACACAGGCAAAAGAGGACTTTGGGCGAGCAAATCATATGGCACAGGAAGCAAAGATTGATAGCCTCTTTGTCTACAGACATAAGGAGCCGAACGCGGTACAGCATGTATGGGAAGTCGTTCATCCTTCCGAGATGATTATCGCAGCAGAGGACGTACAAAACCTTGCGGGTGTGAAGGCTGACGAGGTGCAGTATGAAGATACCAAGACTGGTAAGGTTGCCCGTTTGTTAAAACAGTGGTAACACCTTTTCAGGTCTTGGACTCTTCTGCATTGAAACGATACCCTACACCCGATACAGTGATAATGAAACGAGGATGTGCTGGATCAGGTTCAATCTTACGTCGTAGTTGTCCTACATAGACATGTAAGTAATGTGCTTCAGTGCCATAGCCAGTACCCCACACCTGGGACAAAAGCATCTGACGCGTCATGATCTTCCCACTGTTTTTGATAAGAGCAGTGAGAAGATCATATTCGGTTGGTGTAAGTTTGACTTCACGCCCATTAACGTAGACTACGCGTTGTGCAAAATCAACGCGTAGTGGCCCCGCTATGAATGTTGTATCGGTTGTGCCCTGTAGTTGTGCGGCATGACGTAAGGCAACACGAACGCGTGCAAGCACCTCATCAATACCAAAGGGTTTAGAGACATAATCATCTGCGCCAAGATCAAGCACAAGCACTTTATCACGTTCTGCATCTTTGGCAGAAAGAACAATAATAGGAAGATTAGAGAGCGCACGTACTCTTTTACAGACTTCGAGTCCGCTCATTCCTGGTAAGCCAAGATCGAGAATCATCAGGTCTGGACGGTGTAGTGTGATCTCATCCAATGCCTCTTCACCACTTCCTACAACTGATACATCAAAGCCATGTGCAATCAGGTTGCGTTGTAAAGCACGTCTAATCTCCATTTCGTCATCGACGATCAGAATACGTGCATTCCCCTTACTCATACACCAGCTCCCTCGTTTTTGCTAAAGGCAACGTGAATTGAAAAATGGCTCCCCCATCTGGACGATTCTCAGCCCAAATACGTCCACCGTGCGCCTCTACAAGTCCACGGCATACTGCTAGACCGAGGCCTGTACCCATTGTTCCTCGCTGCTTCGCGCCAGACACACGATAGAATTTATCAAAAATGCGCTCTATATATTCTTCGGGAACGCCCTGCCCATGATCGGCAACCTGGACAAGGATTTCTCCATCCTGCTCTACCGCGCTTATCTCTATCGGTGAGCCAGACGGTGTGTAGCGCACAGCATTTTCGATCAGATTTGTAAGCACCTGATCCATCTGTAAAAAGTCTAGCGCAACGGGCGGCAAAGTGTCGGGTAGGGTAACATGTACATCGCGGTCCTTCAGTACAAATTGCATGTGATCCACAACATGATACACTAATTCGTCTAAAGGGTACAGTTCTTTTTCGGCTTTGAGTGCTCCCCCTTCGATACGAGACATATCAAGGATGTTTCCCACCAAGCGGTTCAGGCGGTCCGCCTCGCGTTCTATCGTTACCGCGAAACTGTGGCGTACCTCTTCGTCCCATGTGACATCTTTTTCTTGCAAGCTGTAAGCCGCGGCCTTGATAGAAGAAAGCGGTGTGCGTAGATCGTGAGAGACAGATGATAGGAGTGCAGCACGAAGAGCGTCAGTACGCTGTAACACCTCTATTTGGAGGCTCTCATGTCGTAGGCGCGCACTCTCTACAATAGCAGTAGTCTGGTTTAGGAATGATTGGAAAAATGATGTTTGTAGCAACGCCTGTTCGCGTTTTGCGCCTGTGACGCTACCTATGAGACGCTCGATAGAGGTCAGAACTGTACTATTATGCTGAGGAACAGTTTCATTAGCAGTAATCAACAGCTTCTGGTCAGCAGATATGGAAGGATCATCTTCCAGCACAAGACGTACAATACCAATGACACGCGTTCCTGTCGTGAGCGGAATGAGACGAATATAGCGACGTAGCTCTTGCGTCCTCTCTGTGCTTCGTACAACTACTTTTGAGAGATAAACCGATGATGACTTGGGAGTAAGGGCGACATCATATAAATCACGTGCTTGACCATTTTTCAACACCCATGAACGCATCGCTTCCTCATCGGACGATGGAATATTGTGCCCTTCGTTTGGATGCCCACATTCAAGCATAGATAATTCCGATGGCCCATTAGGAAGTAAAACGCAGCAACTACGCACACCTGATGGGGCAAAAATTTCTTCGATGGTATTTGTCACTATCGCCAGTTGGTGTTCCACATCACCTTCGCTAGCAGTGGCACTCACGAGTTGATACAGTGCCTGTGCCTCTTCTTCGCGGCTATTGGCCTCTTGTACGCTTTGACGTAGCCGTGAAGCAATTAAGCCAGTAACGATTGCAGTCGCGAGGAAAAAGAACAATGCCAGCCATTCGGCAGGGTCGCTAATAGTAAAGGTAAAGATCGGTTCAACGAGAAAAAAGTCAAACACAAGAAACGAAAAGAGCGAGGCACAAAGTGCTGCATACAAGCCACGATTGACAGCCAAGAGCCATACAATGAAGAGATAGAGTAGCGAGATATTACGAATGAATGAGAGCTGAAAAAGAGCGATAAAGCCAGTTATAAGCAATGCACCAAGCAGAGCAAGGCCAGCATCAGATACATAGCGTAGTTTAGTTTTGCGTTCCAGGAACAAGAGCCGTTCCAACTGAGTCATGATAGTATCACCATACTTTTTAAATATTTTACTAATTAAGCAGTACAAAAATCATATCATATGCTCAAAATAAGTACAACGTTGCGAAATACTCTTGACCTGAGCACATGACAGGGCTATACTCGACCCATGAAACAGAGACGTATTTTCCTTTTGCTACTCTTCTTACTAGCAGGTTTGGCATCGTGCAGTGCTGGGCATCTTGGAAGTGCCGAACTCGCGTTTATACGAGGTGGTCACTTATGGACAATCGACCCAGATGGTGCAAATGCCTTTGAGATGGTAGCACAAAATACCCCTGTGGTTGACTATAGCTGGTCGCCGACGCATCAAATACTTGTGTTTCGTACACTCGACGATCAATTTATAAAAACGTCAGAGGCCAAACAATTAGCAGCAAATGCGATAACAGGGCAGATGCCAGATAGCCCTAGTACCATCAATACAATTGGTATCGACGGTGGGAGTCCTATCCCAATTATGCTTTCTAGCCCTGATGTGCAGTATAGTAATCCAACCTGGAACGCAACAGGATCACGTCTCATCTATAGGCAAGAACCTACTGCAACGAGCGTGCCAGGGAATGCGTTTTGGTGGGCTTCGCAAAATGATCAACCAGAGGGTATTGCGGCGAAACTCTTACCAGGAAGTGATGCACGACTATCGCTTTCATATCTGGACTCTTCGGCTATAGGAACAGCCAAAAGGGGTATTTTTACGGTATCGTTAGCTGGCACAAATGTACATGTTCTCATTCCTGGTCCTCTACTAGGTCATCCGCTTCCCGCAGCACTTGAGCGTGTGTTATGGCAACCCAAGCATGCACATCCTGCACTCCTCTATGCAAGAATTGTGCCTTCTAAAACAGTATCGTCTACAAAGCAAACACCGGACATATTGCCACAGGTGCAACTTATGCTTTATACACCTGCTGGACAAGAGAAGACGGTAGTGACGTGTACTTGTACACAGTTCGCCTGGTCGCCCGACGGAAATACGCTTTTGTACAGCACAGGCAGCAAAGATACATTTCTAAATATTGCGACAGGTTCTTCATTTACCATTACGGTTGAAAGTGATAGCGTCCCATATTGGTCGCCAGATAGTAAGTTTTTGTTGATTGATGCTCTCCATACACTACAGATTGTTCAGATAGATAACCAGCAACAACACATTCTTTTGAGCGACGGGATTAGCGAAGACGAAGGGATGACAATAGCAGGAGCAAACGCATTGCTTCAACCTGTACCAAACAACCTGTGGTCTTCTGATAGTAGTCATTTCCTTTTTCTAACACATAATCGACTGCTGTGGCAAAGTCATAAATTGAGTTCCGGCAAGGGATTATACACAGTAACTATTGATGCTCACGGTCAAATCCAGGGAGTTCCAGTGGTTGTCGATACAGGCAATGATACACAGGCAAGTTGGTCCTATCAAGATGCGAACACATCGTTTTTATATTGAGAAAGGGGTTTTACAATGGAGATACAAAATACCAAAGGTACACAGGCAAGTACAACGGACGAGGATAATTTTAATGAATATGATGATATGGAGATGTTAGAAATTCTGGAGAGTTTGCGCGAGGATATGGAAGATATGGGAGTGACGACGCTAACCGAAGTGATACAGAGGATTAATGAGCTACATCAGAAGCTAGACGGGAAGTAATTTTATGAAGCAGAGAGAGGAAGTATACTTCCTCTCTCTGCTTCATAAATAGTTTTATGCACCACCGAGATAGGCTTGTCGTACAAGGTCATTGGTCAACAAATTTTTCGCGGTATCGGTCAGCACAATTTTGCCTGTCTGAAGAACGTAGCCGCGATCAGCAAGACTGAGTGCCATTGAAGCGTTTTGCTCTACAAGAAAGACGGTTACGCCTTCGTTACGAATTTGTAGAATAGTGTCAAACACGGTTTGTACAAGAATGGGTGAAAGACCCATTGATGGTTCATCTAAGCAGACCATATGAGGACGTGACATAAGCGCACGACCCATTGCCAACATCTGTTGTTCACCGCCAGACATAGTACCCGCGACCTGCTTCAAACGCTCTTTAAGGCGAGGGAAGATTTGGCAGACGTGATCCATATCTTGCCTAATTTCAGCGCGAACTTTGCGACTGAACGCTCCCATTTCCAGGTTCTCGTATACAGTCATACGAGGAAAGATACGGCGTGCTTCTGGTACAAGAGCTAATCCAGATGTTACGATATCGCCTGTTAGCTTGCTTTGAATGGGATTACCCTCAAATTGTATGCTTCCACTCTTTGGATGAACCAATCCAAAGATAGTTTTCATTGTCGTTGTCTTGCCGGCTGCATTTGCACCCAGGAGACAGACAATCTCACCTTTATTTACCTCTAGCGTGACATTTTGTAAGACATGGCTAGGGCCGTAGTACGTATTCACATCATTTAGTTGCAGTACAGGTGTCATGATAACCCTCATAGTGTAAGCCTCTTCCCTCGTAGAACTTTCGAGGAAGAAAGCGTTTTTCTAGTTATTCGGCGGCAGCTTGATCTTCCGTCGTAGGTTTGCCGAGATAAGCAGCAATAACTTTCTCATCATTACGTATCTCATCAGGGAGACCAGCCGCAATCTTTCGTCCATAATCGAGCACAGCAATATGGTCGGACAGGCCCATCGTCACGGTTAGCTTATGCTCGATCAAAAGAATAGTTATCTGCAATTCATCACGTAACCGCCGTACATATTTTACAGCTTCGGCGGTCTCTGTATCATTCATACCTGCGGTTGGCTCGTCCAGCAGAAGAAGTTTCGGTTTCGCAGCAAGGGCGCGTGCAATTTCAACACGTCTTCGATCAGCATATGAAAGGTTAATCACATACTCTTCTTGACGTTCTACTAAGGTTGGGCCAAAGAAACCTAGTAATTCTACGGCACGTTTGCGAGCCTCTTCCTCCTCATTCATAACACTTCGTGTGCGTAGAAGAGATCCTATTACTCCTGCTTTTAACTGTGTGTGCTGTCCAACAAGCACGTTTTCTAATACCGTCATATTGTTGAAAAGGCGAATATTTTGAAAGGTACGTGCGATGCCGCGTACAAGGACTTGATCGGGATTAAGACCCAGCATAGACTTGCCAGCGAGACGAATATCGCCAGAAGACGGTTTATAGATGCCTGTAATAAGGTTAAAGACTGTTGTTTTGCCTGCACCATTTGGGCCAATGACGCTGACGATTTCGCCCTGCTGAATTTGTAAGTCAACATCTTGTACTGCAATCAAACCACCGAAGCGTTTCGTCACTTTGTTGAGTTCTAGCAAAGGTGTACCCGTTGCTGGCACAGTATGTCCAAAGTCGTCGGTTGGCTTCGTATCGGATATACTCATGTGGTCTCTCCTCTATAATTCTTACTCAACACGAACTTCGGACTCAAATCCAGGTGAACCGGGAGGAGCTTCAAACTCATCAGCTTCCATTGGCTCATCCTCAGGTTTACGTAACTCGCGTTTTCTACGAGCACTCGGAATTAATCCTTCGGGTCTAAAGATCATGACGGAGACCAAAATCACACCGAAAACGAGGTTGCGAATGTTGCTGAAAGAGAAATCAGGGAAAACACTCTGGATGCCTGAGTAGAGCGGATACAGTACATTGTGTGGATCAGATGCTGTTACATCAAGCTGTCCAAGAATAAGGACATTGATAGCATACACCGCAAGGGCACCAACAACAACACCGGGGATACTTCCCAAGCCGCCAATGACTACCATAGCAAGGTAGATAACCGAATCGCTAAAGCTGAAGTTTTCAGGTGACACACCACCAAGCTTAGCCGCATAGTACACGCCAGCTATACCCGAAAAGAAAGCACCTGCGCCAAAGGCAAAAAGCTTCGTCTGTACAAGGTTAATACCAGACGAGGCCGCGGCGATCTCGTCTTCACGGATAGCAACCCATGCACGGCCTAGACGTAAATCACGCAAACGGAGGTTTGCTAACAGGCAGAAGCCAATCAGTACAAGGATCAGGTAGTAGTATGGAATAGGGGTAAATGTTGACCATTGAATACCTGGAAACGCAGGAGAGAAGACGCCAACGAGACCATTCGTGCCATTTGTGTACTTATCCAGATTCAAAAAGAATACAGGTACAATTTCACCAAAACCAAGAGTCACAATTGCAAGGTAATCGCCACGCAGACGTAACGTAGGAGCACCAAGCATAACACCCCAAAATGCGGCGATCAGGGCACCAATAATAAGCATGGGCCAGAAGAGCCAAGGCCAAGCTTGCCGATTAATTGCAAGACCTGTTAACACCGTAAACTGTCCTGAGCCGATCATACTCCAAGCATATGCACCGATAGCAAAGAAGGCAACATAGCCAAGATCAAGGAGGCCAGCAAAGCCAACAACGATGTTCAAGCCTAATGCAAGAATAACATAGCGTCCTGCGTCAGCATAACTTGCGATACGTCCAGCACTACTTGAACCGAATAAAAATGGATCAAGGATGGGGTAACAGAGGACAAAAGCAGCGAGCAAGATAAGATAAAAGCGTTGTGCGCCCTTACTTCTCAATGGAAGGTCATTGGGAACAATATCTTTCGTTTCTTCTCGTGCGCGTGTAGCAGAAAGCGCATTAAGTTGTCGTTGACGGCTGAAACGTCCAAGAAAACCATTTCCATTCGCATTACTTTTCGGAGAGAGGGCATAGCGTAAAGCCACTACTCCTCCGAGCCGTCCGAGAAAGTATCCAGCAATTGGAAAGAGAATGGTACGGACAATGACCCAAATTAAAAGAATCACAGACAGGGAACCAGTGAAGAAGTAAATGAGATCGACAAGCAACGAGATAGCGGCAAATGCTACCGCAAACCATAAACCTCCGGCGGTCGCACGAGCGAGTAAAACTGCTCGTTCCTCTGCATTGAGAACTGAGACACTCTCAACTGGATTTGGCGGTGTGTAATTGCGTGCCTTGCGAATACGTCCACGAATGTAGAAGTATAGCGGCCAAATAACCGCGCACAGGGCAATGCCTACAACGAGACCTAAAACAATTACAAGGATGAGTGGGACAAGCGCAAAAATTAGCACATCAAACCATACATCTATGGTACGACGGCGGCCACTATCGGATGCGACAAGATAGCCAGTAAGCGCAAAAACAGCAGCATAAAAGACAACGGTGAAGATAGCTGCAAGAGTCAGTGAAAGAAAATCAGTGGGAACATCATTGGTAGCGGTACTTGGTGAAATAACAGCGTTGATGATGGACTCGCCACTCCAAAGGGTAAAGACGGTCACGGGCACAAGTAGTGCTACAATCCATCGGATGAGTAGCATTCGGGTGTTCCGTGTAGGACGAAGCAGTTGACTGCTCACCTGTATTGACACGTTTGCACTCCCTCATTTTAGACGATGCCTATTCGCATCATTAAACACATTTTATACTTTGTCAGGTGTTTGTTGACCGAGCAGGCCAGTGGGTCGAAACACAAGAATAAGAATAAGAATACCAAAGACGACGGCGGGTGCCCAGGCAGTACCACCATTAGGTAAGCCGAAGCCGCCTCTATTTGAGTCGGGAATATACGTTGTGAGAGCTTGAATCAAACCAATCAACAGTCCGCCAAGCATAGCACCGACAATGTTTCCGATGCCACCAAGTACAGCAGCAGTAAAGGCGGTTAAGCCAATAGTGAAACCAATAGAAAAGATGGTGTTACCAAAGTAGATTTCGTAGATAAACCCGGCGGCACCAGCTAAGCCAGCACCAATGAGAAAAGTGATAGCAATGGTACGGTCTACATTCACGCCCATTAAAGCAGCGGCTTCACGGTCTTGAGCTACTGCTCGTATCGCACGGCCTGTATTTGTTTGAGTAACAAATGTCTGTAAAGCCACCATAAACACGACAGCTACAACGAGCACAAGAATGTCAATATTGGTAATTGTTACTGGTCCCAGGTGATAGGTGATGCGAGGGAAAACATTGGGGAAGAGTACTGGACGATAGCCCTTCCAAAATTTACCAATATCTTCTAAAATCAAGGACACGCCAATAGCAGAAATGAGAGGTGCTAGTCGTGGTGCATTACGTAAGGGACGATAAGCTACGCGTTCAATGATCACACCTACTAAAGCACACACGATGATTGAAACGAGGCACGCAACAATAAATATGCCTATGAGTGGTAGAAGAGAAATTTTAGACGAATCAGTAATGCCGAATGCACCAACTACAACGATAGAGACCAATGTTCCTATCATAAAAATATCGCCATGTGCAAAATTGATAAGCTCTAGCACGCCATAAACCATTGTATAGCCAAGAGCAATAAGCGCATAGATTGAGCCTGTAACAAGCCCTACCAGCAACAATTGCAAGAGAAGTCCTACATCCATAAGATAGTGTTCTACCTTCCTGACAAATTTTTAGATGTATGTAGAGTAGTAGAAATATGGAAACAGCGAAGAGGAAAGCAGTCTTTTGCTAACGTTTGACTGCTTTCCTCCTTGCGTTATGAGTTACACACCATCAGGTGGTTTCTACGCTCCGACCGCCTGTGTACCAACGGCCTTCCAACCAATCTGATTGTTCACGTTAGCAACTTGATAGATGGTCAAGCTCTTGTTTGTGGTATCACCATTCGAGTCAAAGGAAGTGTGACCAAGGATACCATTAAAAGAGAGGTTCTGAATCGCATCAATCACGGCTTGGCGGAATACCTTGCCTTGAGTGGCATCACCAGAATCCTTTGGAGCCGAGGTTTTGCTCAGAGCAGTTTTGATACCCTGGATCAAGACGTTCATCGCTTCGTAAGCAGGAGCACTGTAAGCACCAATGGTGCCATACTTTGCGGTATATGCGGAGATGAAATCTTTTGCAGCAGGTGAAGCGGAAGGATCAACAGCAGGAACTGTTGCGAAAACAGGGCCACCTGTTGTGCCAACAGCAGTAGCGAAACTACTGTCTTGGATACCGTCACCACCAGCAAAGCCAACATTTTGTAAGCCCTGAACCTGCTCCATCTGCTTGCGGAGCAAGGTGCCGCCAGTAGAGAAGTTACCTGCGAAGTAGATCACATCAGGATGTGTGCTCGCCACTTCTGTGAGCAGACCGAGGTAGGAGTTTGTGCTCTTCACGCTCTTATGATCGATAACTGTGCCACCAAGTTTCTGCCATTCAGGAATGAAGTACTTGGCGAGACCGACACCATAGGTTTCAGTATCGTCGATAACATAGACTTTTCTGTAGTTCTGCTTCTGATAGAGATATTCAGCAGCCGCAGGACCTTGAAGGTTGTCTGTTGTCACAACGCGGAAGTATGTTACCTTCCCTGTAGGACGATACACGGCAGTCTGATCGTTAGCACCATCACAACCCGATGCGGCTGAGTTTTGTGTCAGGCAGGGATTTGTGTTGGATGGGCTGATCAGAGGAAGAGGAGCATTGTTTGCGATAGGCATTTCGGCGCGTGCAACGTTGCTATTGAAAGGTCCAACGACGCCAGCAACAAGATAGTCACCAATCATCGAGGTGATGTTGTTTGCGCCTTTGTTTGGATCGTGTACACCACCGACACCAACATCATCATTTGCAACTAGTTGCAGTGTGATACCAGGGATAGTTTTGTTTGCATTCGCCTGATCGACTGCCAAACGAGCACCATTCTCTGTAGGTTTACCAATACTCGCGTCAGCACCAGAAACAGGTAAATCTGTAGCGACTTTAATAGTGGTAGAACCGGTGGGCGTGGATCCAGCATTACCACCGCCATTACCAGTTGTGCCAGCACCACATGCGGCAAGCATGGCTAGCAATAAGGGGATGCCCATTACCAAGGCAAAAATACGTAGTGTGCGCTTCTGCATAGTGCAGTTAGCCTCCTTCAACAATACCAGCTACGACTAAAAACCATTTGAACTAAAGAGTGCAATTTGGAGCGAAACTCGAAAATAGCAATTCTCTTAAATGGTAATACGTCAACAAGATTGTGAATCTCACCATCTTACCAACAAGATTGTTCAGCTTAGCTTATTCCTACGGCTATTTTTCTCATAATACTATGTTGGGAAACAAGGCGATGCTCACTACTCTGCGGCCGTGTTGGAGCTTATGTTAAATAGCTGAGCAAAGTATACGCAATCAAGAGAAAACTGTCAATAGAGTATTTTATTTTCTTATCTACACGCAAAGAATTCTTGAAGTATCTGTAACCATTGCCTTTTAGCTATAAAAACGGTACATAATTACAAGAGTTGATATACTGTCATTTTTACATTGCTATGAGGATAACATCATGATTGAGAACTTTACCTCACGAGACTTCACACGACAGGATGAGTCAGATGACCACAATTTTTATACAGCAGCGCGCATGGTCGTGCATATTGATGATACTGCAATCGCGGCGGTGACAGATGCAATTCGTCGTCATGTTCCCGCAGATGCTCATGTACTGGATATTATGAGCAGTTATCGCTCCCACTTGCCAGAAGAAGTTCATTATCAGGAGGTGGTTGGATTAGGGATGAACGAAGCTGAACTCCAAGCGAATAAACAGTTGACGCGCTACGTCGTACATAACCTCAATAAAAATCCGCACTTGCCATTTGAAGATGCACAATTCGATGCAGTGATTAACACAGTATCGGTGCAATACCTCAAACGTCCAGTCGAGGTATTTCGAGAGGTTGCGCGTGTCCTCAAGCCGGGAGGCGTCTCGTTAGTAAACTTTTCCGATAGAATGTTTCCGACAAAAGCTGTTCGTATCTGGTATGAGGGTGATAATGAAAGTCATATTGCGCTTGTGAAGCGATACTATGAACTCGCAGGTGGCTTTGCCAAGGTCGAAGTAGAGCGACATGTAGACGAACAGGCATCATGGTTTCGCCGAGGTCACGATCCACTCTTTGTCGTTATCGGCACACGCACCAGCAAGAGCTAAGATGGGAGGCTAAGATAAGTATCAAAAAACGCATTAAGGCCACTTGTTAACTGAATAGAGCAAAGATGCACAACGCATGTGGAGAGATGCGACGCAACAGAGGTGATATACACATGCATAACCTATCTAAGCAGGATATTTAGCACGAAAACGCTCAAAGGCTGCGATAACTTGTTGACGTGTCTCTTCTTGGGAACCACCATTATCTATGACTTCATCGACAAGTGAAAGTCTTTCAGCAGTGGAGGGTTGAGCATGAATACGTGCCCATGCTTCTTGTTCGCTAAAACCATTGCGTGCGATCAAGCGGGCAAGTTCCTGCTCTTCTGGACAGATAATCATCCACTTGCTTTGACACAAAGCACCAGAGTTTCCTTCTAGTAACTTCACAGCATCAATGATAACAATACCAGTTTCACTAACGAGAGAAAGTTCTTTCATAAGTGCCGTTCCCACCGCAGGATGGACAATACGTTCGAGTCGGCGCATCGCATCCGCATCTTGAAATACAACTGCGCCTAACGCTTTGCGGTCAACACTTCCATCCTGAGCAATGACGGAAGGTCCAAAGGCTTCCGCAACATTGATAGCAATCGGTTGTCCGTGTTCATAGAGAGCGTGGACCGTTGCATCTGCATCAATATAGTGTTCGGCCCCAAGGTCCAGTAGCATGTGGCCTACGGATGTCTTTCCGCATGCGATATTTCCAGTTATGCCTAAAACACGTGGCACGAGACGAACCTCCTCATTGAAATACGATACTATCGACAAGTATAGCATATCACTCTCTTTGTAAGTGCATGGAAATATACTCAAGAATTAGACACCCAAAAAGTACCTATTTTTGGGTGTTTTTCACTATGAGGACGAAGAGTAGCGTACAATATTTACGTGATTTAAAACATATAGCTAGATGCGAAGGAAAAATTAGCATGGGTAGACGCCTCGGACTTGTCGTAGGTGTCAACAGCTACCAAGACAATACATTTCAGCCACTTCAGTTTGCCGAAAACGATGCACGAGTACTTGCACAATGGTTGATAAATGACAAGGGAGGCAAGTGGGCAGCTACAAATGTGCTACACGTTCAAGGAGCAAACGCGACAAGAGATAGCATTGAGTCTCTTGTACTACAACTTTGCCTTTCGGCTCAACCCGATGACCTCGTTCTTGTTTATATTGCTAGTCATGCCTTTATCGACGAAAGAAGTGGTGATGGCTATCTCGCATTAACAGATACGTTTTATGAACATCCAAACACTGGTATACATCTTCTCTCGCTTGCTCAACAAATAACTACAAAGAGTCGTGCGGCTAGCGTAACTTTTGTGCTTGACTCGTTCCAAACAGGACGAGGATGGCGCACACGTAGAACTTCGCCTTATGATGTGCGACCATTACTTGGCTCTCCACTGCTTGGTGAATTGCAACAGTTACAGAATCGCATCTTTATGTGTTCATGTCGTGGCAATGAGTTCGGTGCAGAAGGGGGAGAGCGTGGCCTTGGTCTGCTCATGTACCGTATGATTGTTGGTTTAAGTGGGTCTGCTGCTGATCCCACAACGGGGAGTGTTACGCTTCAGTCATTGTATGCGTATGTTTCAGATCATTTGGGTACACAGCAACATCCACAAGTCTTTGGACAAGCACCTACACCAATTGTACTCGTAGGTGAAATGCTTCAGCAGTATGCAACCGTACCAGCACATCCTTCAATCGAGGCTTCGCCAGTAGCAGTCTATGCTACAAGTGTTCCACAAACACCACAAGGTCCTGCATTACAACAAGTATCGCTTAATGCGACAGCTACAGTGCAACCGCCGTCCCCATATCAGCAACAAACAAGAAGTACTTCAGGACAATTACGTTCCGCAGAGATTGAGCAACACCGACAACAGCAGAGCACGTTACTGCTCAATCAAGCATTACAACAGTTTCAAATGGCAAATGCAGAACAAGCACTCTTCCTCACCGAGCAGGTACTACAGATAACGCCTGAAAGTAATTCGGCGTTAACGCTGAAAGCACAAATCCTAGGTACAATGGGTCGTTACCCAGAAGCCCTAGCGGTTGTCGAACAGCTGCGCCACAAGGAACCGGAGAATGCGCTTGCGTGGAGTATTGGAGCAGTCCTGTTAACAAACATGGGACGCCACAAGGAAGCACTTGCCGCGATTGAACGCTCTCTTGAGCTAGACGCAAGCAACCCTGAAAGTTACTCTATTAAAACAAACATTATGTCAAGTATTGCGATAACACAAAGTAAAGATAAGACGCTTCCAAAGAATGAATTAATCGCATCGGAGAAGAGACGTGGTGGACCGCTATCCTTTCTTGTAGGAATGGGGCTTCAATTTGTCGGTCTTCTGCTCGGTATTGTTGGTGGGCTATTGCCTATTATTCGTCCAACGCTCCCAGTGGCGTTATCATTTTTGTTAGAGAGCCTAGGATTAGCTCTATTGTGCGTAAACGCAGCACGAGGCGCGTATCGTCATGGTTTCCTGCGTGTGCTTGTAACACTCTTCTTTAGTCTTATTCCAGCAGCAATACTTGGCATAAGCATTGTATATCATCCCGCCTATAGGAAAATCATTTTTGAGTTACAAGCACACACAAGCTTTTTGCTCCCACTGCTCTTTTTAGGGCTATGGTTGGCGGTTGCAGCTACCGTGCCGATCATTTTAGCAATCATCGGATTTATAAGTGGGATGGTACGTGGAGTAAGACGAAGGCGGTGAGTTGTTAGGCTCCTACTTCATCGGCAAGGCGTTCCCACTCAGCCAGTAACTCATCTACATGTGCTCTGGCTTGCTCGTACTCTGTCGATAACTGTGTAAGTTGCTCTCCATCCGCGTTCAAAGCTGCCTCAGACAGGGCAGCCTCTATGGTTTTCACCTGTGCCTCAGCCTTTTCAATATCACGCTCAACGTCTTCAACGCTACGTACCTTTACTTTAGCTGGTCTTTTGTTGCTCTGCTTTACTACTGGTGCGGGAGGCTTTGCAGCAACAGGTGCTTTCTTTACAACAGATGCCGGTACATCGAGCAGGATTGGTTGTTTTTTTGTGCGATAGTCGGTGTAATTCCCCATGTACGGAATGAGCACACCGTCTTCGATGGCCCATACTTTGGTCGCTAAGCTATCAATGAAGTAGCGGTCATGCGACACAAAGAGTAGTGTACCTTCAAAGTCACTCAGCACCTCTTCCAAAAACTGACGTGATTGGAGATCTAAATGGTTGGTTGGCTCATCCAAAATAAGTAGATTGGAACCTTGCAGCGTTAATTTTGCTAGCGCGACACGGCTACGTTCTCCACCGCTTAACGCACCAATTGGTTTGAACACGTCATCACCAGAAAAGAGGAAGCGTCCTAGAAAACCGCGTGCGCCCTCTTCGCTGAGTACGCTGACTTGGCGAATTTCATCCAGGATAGTACGGTCATAATTGAGGCCAGCGTGCGTCTGCGAATAGTAGCCAACACGCACATTGTGACCAATTGTTGCATGTCCACTAATTGCGGGAAGTTCACCGATCAGAGTGCGTAAAACGGTTGTCTTTCCCGCACCATTGGGGCCGATGAAGCCCACACGGTCTCCACGCAATAATTCCAGGTCTGCGACGCGCACAAGTATATCAGGCTCGCCGCTCTTTTGGGGATCACGTCTTGAGCCACCACCATAGCCGACAACGAGTTTATTTGTTGAAATGACGACAAGTCCACTATCTGTGACAGGAGTAAACTCAAAATGAAGTTCTGGAAAGTCCTGCGGTCGCTCTACGCGTTCAAGACGGTCTAACAACTTTTGGCGACCGCGTGCCTCTTTGCTGCGTTGTCCAGCTTTATAGCGACGAATAAATTCTTCTGTATGGGCGATATGTGCTTGCTGAGCCTCATACTCGCGCTGTTGTCGCTCCATACGCTCCTCACGGAGACTAAGATATTTTGTGTAGTTACCTGGATATTCCTCGATGCGCCCAAAGGCCATTTCTATTGTTTTTGACACAATTTTGTCAAGGAAGTAACGATCATGGGCGACGATGACCATTGCCCCCTTCCAGTTGAGAAGATAGGTTTCTAGCCATTCGAGGGCGGCAAGATCAAGGTGGTTCGTTGGTTCGTCCATCAAGAGGAGATCGGGTTCTTGCAGCAGTAATTTTCCTAGCGAGGCTCGTGTCTGTTGGCCTCCACTCAAGCGCATAACGGGAGATGCCTGTTGCTCACGCGTGAAACCAAGGCCATCAAGTACCTGCTCAACACGGTTCTCATAGGTATAGCCACCAGCGTGCTCGAAGCGTGTCTGCAACTCGTCATAACGTGCGAGCAGAGCACTATAAAGTGCAGGATTTCCTTGGCTGGCTGGCGACGACATTTCCTGGGTTAGTGTGCTTAACTCTTGTTCCCAGGTACGCAATTCGGAGAAGACAGTTAACAATTCTTCACGCAGGGTATTTTGCGGTTGAAAATCAACATATTGGGTTAGATAGCCGACGCGAATGTTACGTGCAATGGCAACTGTTCCTTCGTCAGGTGTTTCGCGGCGCGCCAGAATATTGAGTAAGGTAGATTTTCCTGCTCCATTAGGGCCAACTAGCCCAATGCGGTCTTGCTCATTGATTTGAAATGTGATGCCAGCAAAAATGCGTTCGGCCCCAAACGACTTCCCCACCTCTGTACAACTAAGAATTGGCATAGTAGTTCACCTGAAAATTTTCTTTGTTTTTCGCTTCTTTGGGGTAGGGTATCATACTCCTACTAGAGATGCAAGAGAAAAATTTTATGTTTGGTGTTAGTGATACATGAGCATCATCATATTTGTTACGCGTCTAGCATGGACATAGTTTCGTATGATATACTCCATAAAACAAGACGTTCTCCGCAGAAAGGATGATAGAGGTGGCGAAAGAGCAGTCACTGGATAATCTTTGGTTGGCACAGATGCTATTCGATCTTGGAGCAGTACAATTCGGGAATTTCACGGTGAGCGAGTCGGCAGTTAGCTCACCGATTTTTGTAAACCCCAAGGTTTTAATTAGCAACCCAACCGCATTAAGTGTTGCAGCAAAACTCATGCAGCAAGAAATCAATTTGGCGCAATCGTTGCGCCGTGCGCGCGTTCACTCCTTTAACATAGTCGCAGGGGTACCTGTGGGCGGCCTCATTCTGGCATCCGCATACTCGCTAGAGACTTCGACTCCTATGATTTATGCACGTATCCGTCCAGAAGGAACGGGGAAGCGCGGGATTGAAGGTCGTTTTACGAAAGGTGACACCGCCCTTATCATTGATGATCTCATTACACGAGGAAGTAGTACGATAGAAACGGCAGCCTTGCTAGAAGAGAACGGACTAAAAGTGAAGGACGTTATTGTCCTCATAGACCGCGAACATGGGGCAGCAGAACGGCTACGGCAACATGGATACAATCTAATGAGTATTCTAAAGTTGGATGTGATGCTCACGCATTATGTGTCCAAAGGGCTTATCTCCGAGGAAACGTATCGCACCTGTGCTGAGTACTTACGCAGTAAGCAAGGCGAGAATCACAACAATCTGTAAGAGCATGAGGAACAACGCGTGTCAAACGTTTGACACGCGTTGTTCGCTTTTTGTTTTGGTTACTGGGCTGATGTGAGCTAGAAGGAGAGAATATGTATGGTGAGTGATTTGCTGATACTTTCTCGTGATTGGGTGACAGAAAAGTATGGGAAACACGCCAAGCATCTGCTCAAAGCGGAGGAGTGGTTGAGGCGTATTCATCCCGATGCTTCAGAGGCGTTGCTTCTCGCCACGCTGACACACGATATGGAACGAGCCTTTCCCGGACCAGATAGCCCCAAACAAGACCCAACACTTGGGCCAGACGATCCAGTATATAACGAGGCACACTCTGAACGTTCAGCACGTTTCGTGAGTACATTCCTGCGTGAGCATGAGGCTCCTGAAGATTTGGTTATAGAGGTTGCTCGCTTGATACGTGTCCATGAATTTGGAGGCTGGGCAGATGCAGATTGGGTGCAGGCGGCAGATAGCTTGAGTTTCCTGGAAGTGAATGTTGATTTTTTCCTGGATAGAATTGATGCAGCTAACGATGCGTGGACACTTGAAAGTGTGCGAGCCAAGTTTGACGGGATGTATCATCGTATCAAGACCGCAGAGGCACGGGCTTTAGCAACACCAATGTATGAAGAGGCGATACAGAAACTACAGACGAAGGAAGCAAATAGTACAAAAAGTTTGTAACTATTTCTTTGCGAGAAGGGACATAAAGCTATGTCAATGTCAAAGCGATGCATTCCTTATACTCCTCGTTTCCGTGAATTAAGTCAAAGCGTAGTAGCACTTGTCACCACGACGGGAGTACATTTACGCGAACAGGAACCGTACAAAGAGGGTGATAATAGCTGGCGTGTCATTCCTGGAGATGTACAGACGAATCAGTTGATGGTGACACACGATCACTATGATCATCATGATGCAGATCAAGATATTAACTGTGTGTTTCCACTAGATCGTCTGCACGAACTGGCAGCAGAGGGAATTATCGCGGGTGTAAGCGATAAGCATCTAGGCTTTATAGGGTTTAGCCAAAACTTACGTGATCTATATGAGCGCGCAGCACCGGAGATGGCAAAGATCATTGCACGTTCAAAAGCCGACGCAGTTGTCCTTACGGCTGGCTGACCACTTTGTCATTGGGTTGTAATGACTACGCCAAGTTACCGGATATAGGAACACTTGTTTACATGACACATGAATTGAAGCGGATACTGAGAATCTAAGAAGCAGGAGCTATCACTATATGACCATGTCAAAACGCTGCATACCATATACCCCACGCAAAAGAGAACTCAAAGACACTGTTTTTGCGCTCATCACCACTGCAGGCGTACAGCTAAGGGATCAAGAACCATTTGATCTGGCAGGAGACAACAGTTGGCGGCTTATTCCGGGTGATATTTCGTCCGAGCAACTGATTGTTCGTCATGAACACTACGATCATCACGATGCTGACGAAGACGTTAATGTTGTCTTTCCTGTTGATCGCCTAAGAGAACTTGCTGATGAAGGGATCATCGGTGGGGTAAGTGATAAACATCTCGGTTTCATGGGCTATACTCAATTACTCCGAGACCTTTACGACCGCGCCGCGCCAGAGATGGCAAAAATAATACTTCGCTCAAAGGCCGATGGCGTCATCCTGACTGCAGGATGCCCACTATGTCACAGAGTTGCTGCCGCCATCGCCCGTGACGTGGAAATGGTTGGTATTCCAACCATTCTCATTACCGTAGCCCCTGACCAATCGCAGCAAGCAGGACCACCACGGGCAATTGCTCCTATCCACTTTAAGTTAGGAAATAGTTTAGGCCATCCTCATCAAAAAGACCTTCAACGGAAGGTCTTACTTGATGCGCTGCGTCGATGGGAGACACGCGAGGAGCCTGGGTACCTCTGGGAGATTGAATATCCCGAATATGATAGTAGTCAATGGCAGCCAATCAATCTGCAAGAAGGATAAAACATCAGAGGCGCATCATCTTTCTACTGGCGAGGGCAAACATGCTCCCGAAGATAAACTTTTCATCACATACCGTACTTCATTGGCCTTACATTCTCGTAAGGCCATTCTCTTTGCCGAAAAAACGAAGTATTCGCTTGTTCCTTTTTGAGGAACATAATAGAATGTCACCAATAAAACGACGAGGGGGTAGAGCTAGGATTATATGATACGCACAGATTGAAACAGGTCTTAGATAGCCGTAGTGATATGAATATGACAAAATTGAGTAGAAGAGCTGATCTCTCCTATAATAGGATACAAGCTCTTTGCAAGGACCATTATCATGATGTCAATTTAGGAACTCTTCATTTGGGACGTGACATATGGGATCGCTGTTCCAAAGCACGCTTGCTTATCACGTAGCGGATAACAGAGGGAAATAGACATTTCCTCGCCTTATTTAGTAGACTTGGAGCGTCACACGCTTAAAAAGAGTCCGTTGAAGAGCAGCCATGCAGGAAAAATAATAGCGGAAATATTTCTGTCTCTTAGACAGTAAAGTAACACTGATTGTGTAACACCTTGAAAATAAATGACTTACGAAGTGAGCAGCGTTTGCCCTCAAAGGGTACCATTTGCCCTGAAGGTTGAGCAGTTCAGCTATTGATAGCGGATCAAGCCACGCCACAAGTCAACATGTGTGGAGCGTTTTTGTACATTCGAGCAGTAGGAGCACCTCCCTAATTCGGCCTGCTCTCGCTCCGGGGCAGCACGCTACCTTGACTAAAGGGGAATCAGGGCAAATGAAAACCACCAGTGACCGGGCCGAGGTCTCGACGATCACCCCGGTCAGGCTAAGCAACAGCAGCAAGTCACCCCGGCCTGCTCTGGCAACTTGGGGGACCCGCGTGCGTGGCTACCCGATGCGAGCAGTCAGAACTGGTGACGGGTTTGGCTACGGCCTATGGCGAATGAGAAGACCTTGGTGGGTTTGACGGAGAACACGAGGTTCGAATCGGTGAGAACTTTTTGTTCGTCTTCATCATAGAGGTAAAAATACCCGTTGCGTACCTGGTATGGCCAGCTTCCATCCCACTTGGTCGCCCACACCGCGGCTAAGCGTTCGAGCGCGTCCTGCTCGGTGATCCGCACGGCGTCGCCTTCAACCACCACGGTGAGTCCTTCTTTCTGGTTGCAGCCGGTCGTCAGAATGACGTGAGGGTTTCCACGCAGATTGACCGTCTTCTGTGCGGTGTCGGTAGCGGTAAAGTGCATGGCCCCGTCGTGCCACACGGCCACGAGCGGCGTGACGTGAGGGCGACCGTCATCCCGCACTGTTGAGAGCCAAAACAGTTCGGCTGTTTCCAATACCCGACGCGTCTCCTCCCATGATGTGACCCCTCCGCGTGGTACGCCGTGTCGGGTGTCGGGTGTTGTAATGGGTTCGTTCATTCTAAGAACTCCTTTCAATCGTTCTGTTTCTCTCGCGAGGCGCGCGAGAAGATATCAGTCCATTCTCTTTGCGCGAAGGAAAATCGGAAGGGCCAAAAACGACGCACGCAAGGTCACGCAATTTTGCACAGTGATTCACACGCAAAGAGCGAAGTAGCTAACGAACAAGAGGAAGAAAGCCAGATGCTTTCCGTGTGTTACAGCAGAAAGCATCTTCCATGTTGAGGTGATATACTAGGGTACGGCTTGTGATCAGTTGCTCCATTTCTCACGGAGGAAGAGACAGCCTGAGAGGTCACACCATCGGGAAGGCTCCCTGTTCGTCTCGTTCTCCTGTCAAGGCGTCGCCCTGTTGCAGAGGACCGATGCGAAAACGCTGAATGTTGAGGAGGTCAGGTTCGTAGCAATGACAAGGGTATTACCGGACGTCACCGTGTATGCTGGGCCGATGGGTGCTGGCAAAACGACGCGACTCTATGGCAAGATGGGTGAACTGACTCACTTGGGCATTCCGTATGAGGCATATCGGCCGGGAGTGGACGTTCGAGACGTGGTGATTGCTCCTCGTGGCTATGTCGTGAGTGCAAACGCGGCACTCACCCCAAACTGTACCACCGTAGAAGCACTGGGGGATATTGCCAGTGAGGAGCTGGTGCTACGCGGGATCACGACGATTTTTCTGGAAGAGTGGTTCATGTTTGGCTTTGATCATCAGCGGCGTCCCATCTCCGGTCTCTATCGTGAGATTATGGGACGATGGGCGTTGGCTGGTATTGAGCGCGTGTATGCGGCAGGACTGGATCAAGGAGCCAGCGGCAACCAGTTTGGCTTGGTGGCAGATGCTCGCAGATACGGGGCAAAAGTGGTCGTGTGTACGGCGAGATGTGAATATCCCATCAATGGCGAACGTGATCCCAAGTGCGGACGTGTCGCGCGCAATAGTCAAATCTATGATGGACGTGACCACAAAGCATTTGACATGGAGACCTTACCAGACCTTCTGCCCGAAGGATTGCGTCCCAACGATCACTATCGTGCGGTGTGTACGGAACACCTGCTGTTGCCGGCAGACCAGACCAAGCACTTTGACCCCATGCAGACCTAGTTTGAACAACACTTGGGCGGAGAGCATCCACAAACGAAAATGGTACAAGATTACTATATAGCTCTCCTAAGGAAAATGGGACGAGGATGAGCAAAATAGAAGAGTGGATTGCATCAAGATAGAATGAAGCGGTACTCTTTGGTAAAGTATGCACTCTTGAATAACCCTCGAAAAAGCAAGATGCTCTCCGCTTCAATCTGCGAAGCCGCATGAGTTGGAGGATATTTCTTCACTCGCCCTCTGGTGATGGCTCTTGTAGCAGGGGCTGGACAATTCTGAAATTATGGGAGGAGCACCGGATATTCTATGAAGATATACCTAGTGGATGGTACCTACGAGCTGTTTCGCAGCCACTTTGGCGCGCCGCCGCATAAGGCACCAGATGGGCGCGAGGTCGGCGCAACGCTGGGCCTTTTACGCAGCCTGCTGATGCTCTTGACTACACCTGGCATCACCCACGTAGCCTGCGCGTTCGATCACGTGATCGAGTCCTTCCGTAACGACCAGTACCCTGGCTACAAGACCGGCGCGGGCGTGGACATCAACCTGATCGCCCAGTTCCCGCTGGCCGAAGAGGCTGTTTCCGCACTTGGGCTGGTGGTCTGGTCGATGGTGGAGTTCGAGGCCGACGATGCCCTGTCCAGCGCGACCGCCCGTTTCAAGAACGAAGCTGGGGTTGAACAGATCGTGATCTGCTCGCCGGATAAGGATCTGGCCCAACTGGTCTCTGGAAGCCGCATCGTTGGCTGGGACCGCCGCCGCAATATTCTCATCGATGAGGAAGGCGTGGTGGAGAAATTTGGCGTGCGCCCGCAGTCGATTCCCGACTGGCTGGGGCTAGTGGGCGATGCGGCCGACGGCTTCCCCGGTATCCCAGGCTGGGGTGAAAAATCTGCGGCGGCCGTGCTTGCAAAATACGAGCACCTCGAGGCGATCCCCGCAGATCCGCAAACCTGGGGGTTGAGTGCCAGCCGCGCGGCACGCCTGGGCAAGAGCCTGGCCCAGCACTGGGCTGAGGTGCTGCTTTTCCGCAAACTGGCGACACTGCGCGAAGATGTGCCATTGAAGGAAACGCTCGCCGATCTGGAATGGCAGGGTGCAGACGCGCGGCTGAAAGATGTCTGCCATCAGCTGGGCGATGAAAAGTTCCCTGGGCGGGTTCCGAGGTGGCGTGAGAGATGAATTTGGCAGCACAAAGAAGCTTAAACACACAATAACTTTTCATGGGCCATACACACTTTAGGTGAAGAATACTGGCTTCATGTAAGGCGAGAAGCGCACTGGCATACCATAAAATCCGAACTGATCAGCAGGAGGATATCAGCCTTCTCGAGGTGACTATCAATTAGTTGTGTGTATTCCTCACCAGCTCGTATCTCTCGATCATGCCATGTGGTAATAAGCCCTCGGCACTTGAAAATGCTAAGATGATCCTCAAGCTTATCGCGAAATCTTTTATCTTTATGAGAGTACGAGAAAAAGACAAAAGTATGTCATTGACAGACCTTCAACCTAATCGTTTTTGGTACAGATTAGAGATAGTTTCAACACATCTGGCGACCATACTGAGAGAAAGCAGAACGTCATCCGTATCTACCAGGTGTTTCTACACGGACAGAAAGAAGAAGATCTACGATGCCAACACGAACAGAGAACGCGATCTCCAGATGCAAAACTGCAGCCATCATCGTCATGGCAATAGGCTGGGGATGGAATGCTGGAAACTTCACACCACCCGATTCCCCGTTTTTGAGCTATCTTCTCCATGGCATTCCCATTGTGTTCCTGCGCTGATATTACCGGCGTATCACATGTCAATGAGGTTCTGCCGTTGTAAAGGAAGAAGGTGTTTTTTGAGCGTATTGAGAAGGGCTTCATCCTCGTGGGCGTAACAAAAGGAGATCACCGAGGTCAAAGAGTGTACGCCGTCTGGAGACACCTTTCTCAGTCCCCAAATAGATATGTGGCAGCTCTCCAACACTGAATGGTTACTTGCTTTGAGGAGGCCAGAACCAAGTCGGCGCAAGAAAGTGAGCAAGATCACGGTTTTCGCGCAACAACTCCCATTGCCTTTGTTTGGCGCGACTGGATGACAAGAAAAGGTGCAAGGCCCTTTTGAAGAGATCTTGCTCCACCAAATGGGAAATGACGTCCGCGCGTGAGCAGGTTTTGCCCTCCGACCTCGCGCACTTGTCCTCCCATATGAGCAACTTTCACACGCGTTTCCTGGAAAAACTGCTCCCCATCAGGTATACTGTTCCTCAAGCGTATCAAGAAAAGGACAAACAATGGGGAAGAGAAATTATCTTATCGAGGGAGTCTCCGGCACGGGCAAAACGTCGGTCTGCACAGAATTGCAGCGTCGTGGCTACCAGGCCATTCATGGTGATCGAGAATTGAGGTATCAAGGCGATCTGGAAACGGGTACGCCAACGGATATCTTCACGTCTGATCGCTACAAGTCCCCCCTTTGGGATAAAGAGAAAGTACAAGCCTTCATCGCTAACAAGGATGAGGCGGTCACCTTTTTCTGCGGTGGGTCGAGGAATTTTTCCAAATTCCTCAAGTTATTTGATGGCGTGTTTATTCTTGAGGTCGACCTTGGCACCTGTCTCCGGCGGATTGATGAGCGAGTGGCACTGGACCCAACTGACTGGGGCGGAAAACCAGAGGAACGGGAAATCATTGCGCGCTTGCATCAAACGAAAGAAGACATACCCAGCAGTGGCATCGTACTAGATGCCACACAGCCGCTAGTCAGCGTCGTGGACGAAATCCTTCGCCATGCCCACACCGTTTCTGTTTGTCAAACAGCCCAATGCTCTGGCTCCAACACATCAGCACACTCTTGAACACATCTGCCAGTCGAGTGGTGAGATGAAACAGATGTATGCACTGAGTCAGCAGTTCGTCTCGATGCTCAGAACGAGACAAGCGGAGCAACTGGACGGATGGCTTGAACATCTCAAAGAACATGGTTCTCGCGAACTCAGTAGCTTTGCATCTGGAATCAAAAGAGACGACAAGGCAGTAAGGGCGGCTGCATTCAGACCAGAAAGCAATGGACATAGGGAAAAAGGGAATATCATAGTTGCGTACCAGTTCCGCATAAGCCAAATGCGTGGCAAAGCAGATAGTGTGACCTGCGCTTATCAGTCCCTGGCTCAAGGCAATGTAGGGAACGATGTCACCACGCGAACCAATGGCGATGATAGTAATGTTCATAGAAAGTCCCTCAAGTTTTCATTCATTATACTGACATCAAGAGTTTGGTGACAAATAACAATTTTTCAAACGTTATCTTCGTGACGCCGAGATAGAATCCGTATAATATGTACGAAAACCACACCGGAGGAGTGTGGTATCATACGGGTAAATGGTCCATTTTTAAACAGAATAGGACTCCTATTCCTCTGAGTGCCGCTTTTAGTGTGTATGGGTTGGAGGCTGTCTCATAACATCCCTACGCTTAGGGGGAGTTGAAACTGGCAACCTCGTGAGCACCAAAGGTCTCCTTCAAGTGCTGGAGTTCGCGAACCTTGGAGATTCATGAACAGCCTCGTACTCTCCAAAGCGAGAGAGGACTATTTTGTAGTAGGATAGACGTATGACTAAGATCAAAGATGAAATCTCCGGTGGTGGTGTCCACGAATTGCCAGAGGACTTACGCAAAACCCTCGCTTCTGACGCGGAGGCACTAGCAGCGTGGGAGGCTCTTACGCCCCTTGCGCGCAATGAATGGATATGCTGGGCAATCTCTGTCAAAAAACCAGAAACCAGAAGGCAGCACGTTGAAAGGGTGTGCATAGAACTCAAAGAGGGAGTGCGCCGACCTTGCTGTTGGTATGGCTGTATTCACCGCACGGATAAGGCAGTAAGCCCTTCGGTACAATATGTGCTCAACAAACAAGCTAAAAAGTCAGTATAAATAATGGCTTTCATAGAATGAGGGCTAATTTGCTTTTGACTTTTTTAGCTCGACAGCTTCCAGCATGAGTGCTTGTAACGCGGCTTCATTGATAGTATCACCTTCGTGAAAGTCGATAGCACGAACCGTCTTGCTATCTAGGCACGTGTTAAAGAGCATGTGCGGATCTTTCAGAAGAGAGAAAGGGAAAAAGAAAAGGTCAGCGCGGAGAACGCCGACCTCTCCCGATTGTGTCAATCGTTGGTGACAGGTTTATGTTTAGGATGGTTAGCTGATATCAGGGCCTTCGGGAATGAAAGCAAGGAGAATAAGAGGAACATTCTTCACCGCGTTCAATAAAAAGTGGAATTTGTTCAGTGCCTGTGGTGAAGTGACCAATCTTTTCTGCCCATTCGTAATCAGATAGACGCCATTCGTGTCGATGCCTCATGCGAGAACAGCTCCACTGCTTAAGGCAGGGCCTCCGTCAATTTCATTGAGACCAATTGACTCAGTAATGTGATTCCAGTAAGTAAACAAGTTGTTAAAGGTTGCTGGGTCTGGAACCAAGCGGCTAGTTCCGTTCACATCAATGAGGTAAACGCCTGGGAGCTTGGGATCTGGGTTTCTCAAGAGATATCCTGCCAAATCGGGACGTGTGCTCATGTTCTTCAAATCCTTTCCTGCCCTAGTAGGGAGTATGATATGAGTTCATTCTAAACTCAAAGGATAGACGATACCAACAAGCATTTTTGGGGCACTTATTTAATTTTCGTTTAATGTTTGTTGCTGTTTATACTTCCTCTACTACATGACCTGCCGACAGAGAGAGTGGAAAGAGGGCTTGTGCATATGGCTCAAGAACCGAGAGAGCACAAGGATTTCTTCATCAGCTAGACAAGTGCAGATAGAGCGTGGGCGGAGTGGATCGCCTTTGAACTGGAAGCAGCAGGCTACTCTACGGTGATTCAAGTGTGGGATATGAGGCCTGGGTCGCACGTTGTGGTGGAGATGGATGAGGCCGCCGAACTGGACGTGAGGAACTTCTCACCCAATTAGCCGCCTCGCTACATTCAGGGAAGCCTACCACGATCTCTCAGCCTCCAAAAGACTCACACTCCTAGGCGATTAGTGGGTTAGGGGGCATAGGCAAGACACAACTGGTACTGGAATATGCGTATCGATATCGTAGTGAGTATCAGGCCGTGCTGTGGGTGCAAGCCGACACGAAGGAGTCCTTGACTACCTCCTACTCGGAGCTGGCAACCCTGCTTGACCTCCCAAAGAAGGATGAGCAGGAAAGTGCTTAGATTACTGCAGCGGTAAAGAAATGGTTACAACAGTCAACAGGCTATTTGTTGACTCTTGCTCTTGCACGGCAAGTGTTTCTCGCAACAACGTGATACCAATGATCTGATAAGGATGCTGAACCGCAGTCCTGTCTTGCTGGAGATACTCGTGCAAGTGGTACAGGTTTTCCCACAACCCTAAATCTCTCTACTGTGTAGGTACTCGCATATCTTTCTCCGCATCAGTCTTCACCCTTGACCACACATGTGAATCGACCGACAGGACCTTTGTGACATCGGGACGCAGCAAGTAGGTCTCTTTTTTAGACTCAGACCAGGTGACATTCATCTGAGACCACATCTCACGAATATCGAAGCCAAGAGGCTGCTCCTCATTGCTCATGGTACACCTCCGACGAGTCAAACGAATTAGCAAGAATGCGTATGAGCCATTGTATCACTCCCTCACAAGGTCACTACCTGAGATTTCGACCCACACCTTCTTAAGACGAAAGACGTTCATGAAGTGAAACAGTCTATCCGAGAGCGCAAGACGTGATGCCTTTTGAACGATGATGTGGTCCACCAGAACGATCTGGCACACATCCTGCTTCGGTGGCTTGAGGAGTGACTAACTCGCTTGTCCCGACGTCGGGACAACGCCAAGCTGTTGTAGCAGACCCAGCATATCGACTTCGCCCTCATGCAGCACTCTCGGCTGCCAGTTCCACCTGAGTAATGACCCAGGCCAACACACGCGTGCATGCACCCGAAAGCCATAAAACGTTTGACGTGCCGTATGATCATAGCCCGTTCCTGCCTCTCCTTTGAAGCGCGAACAGCGATACGCTCTGGCAAAGTGGCATACAGGCATGGGAAAGCTATCAATGATCGCAGTGACGGGATCATGCGACAACACTTCATCACGAATGGTACACCTCAAGCGTTCCTTGATGACCCACAAGTTGGCACCCTGTCGCACAAAGGTGGTGCGATGCATTTGCGTGAGGCTGGAAAGAAGTGACTCTAATGCTGACAAAAGTACTCAAAGAGTTCCTTGCCTTAGCTTTTTCCCAAGTACATGCCAACGATTTCCATCGTAATGACCTCACTATCCGACAGCTTAGGCATAGGTCCTCGTGCTCGCAGTCGCGTCCTGCCGTGACACTGGGCAGCATCTCGTCAACCAAACAAAAACATGTGATAATAAAGCCGTCCAGGTTCATGAGACTCCTCCTCAGAATTTTTCAAATCCTTCTGAAGGTTATCTCATGAGCCTTTTCTTTGGCAAGACTCTACCATCGTAAAGAGCCTTGTAAATAGCTCTCTCATCTCCTGAGTGGGAAAGTCAAGCGACGCATCACCAATGGTCAACTCGAATTTCGACCAATGTGGTACACCTGTTGGGGCAAGACGTGCGAACAGGAGCGTCTTCGTTTCTTGAGCGAGTTGCAAGGATGCGTTGAGCACCTGCTCGTGGTCTCCTTGCACAAAGACATGCATCATATTCGTCTGCGGTGGGTTGGGGACAATCTCAATTTGAGGAAACTCCGAGAGGACACTCGCAATCTCTTTTGCTTTTGCATGATAAAGACTCATGCGGCTTAATCGTTGGGCCAAGCCTTTGCGTGCGGCAAGGACCAATGGATACAGGTGAATGAGATTGCCCCCGTGTCTGCGTTGCCAGATACGTGCCTCAGCAATAAAATCTGCTGGCCCTGCAAGCAAGGACCCCGCAATACCACCAAGCCCCTTATAGAAGGAGACATAGACACTTTCAAAGAGACCTGCAATTTCGGCATACTCGCGCTCATAGAAGGGCTGACATTCCCAGAGCCTTGCGCCATCAAGATGGGTTGCAATCCCCTTTTCTCTTGCCCACGTGATCAGTGTGTTCAGTTCTTCCCAAGTAGGCAATTGACCCCCTATTTCACGCTGAGGGAGTTCAAGCAACAAGGCTCCGATTGGCTCTGCAAGAGCTTTCAAGTCATCGAGAGTGAACAAACGGTGAGCGGGTCCGACAAGGACACTTTCTAAGTGGTGCAGAGTACGATATGCGTGTTGCTCGTGGAGTTCGAGATGACAGGTTGGATGAAAAGCAACACGCGGAAGGCTGCGTCGATCCGTCCAGATACGTAGCGCGATTTGCTGACACATCGTGCCGCTTGGCATAAAGACGGCAGCCTCTTTGCCCAACAGTTTCGCCACATCCGCTTCAAATGACGTGATAAGTTCTCCTGCACCATACATATCAACGTCAATGTCTGCATCCGTGTACGCCGCGAGTTCACTCAACTGCTGCTTGGGAGTTTGAGGATACCAAGATCCCAAAAAGCGTGTACAGGTTTTCATCAGAGCTTGGATTTCTTTTTCGTCCATCATTGCCTCTCGTCTTGGTCGTGTCTCATCCCTGTTCGTGAAACAGAAGAACGTCACTAGTATACAGCACACAGGATGTTCATGGAAAGGGAGAGTATTCCTTTTTACTGTCTTAGAAAACGTTCGTTTCTCAACACAATGGCTCAGTATCTCAAAAATACGGTCTTCTACCATCCTTTTGTGTCTTAAAAGAGGTGAGCGCACATCACCGAGACTACACCTTTGCTCATAGTTACCTCTCCCAGTATCCAGGTGATCTCGTCGGGTTAGCGACGTTGTTAGGACAGACCTCCCTCGATACGACGCGGTTGTAGAGCCAACTATCTACCGTGCAATTATCAACACGAGTGGAACACCTCTCGCTCGATGCCTATTCGAGATAAAGAGGAAATACGTTGCCTGCTAATCAGTGGAGGTGAGAGGTTACAGTTCCACTGAGATGAGTGGAGACGCAATCACAAAAGAACGACACCATCGAGGAGCAACGGAACCAAATACATGGATTTTGTTGCTCCATTCCTCCTCTTTAGGAAAACTATTCACTCTTTCCTCTCTTCCTGGCTCTGATACCATAGCATAAATAATCTAGAAGAGAGGAAAGACCTTATGCTCTTTCCTCTCCTCCGACGACACCGAGCAACGAGAACCCTTGTTAAAAATGCATCTTCTAGGCCACCCTTCTGAATAGGTACCAAATCGCTAGGATAGAAGTCTACCCTCATGTTGAGTGTCGGACAGCGCGACCTCCTTCTTCACTCTCGTCAAGAGAATCGTCACACTACTTCTTCCGTGCCTGTCGGAAGGGGCGGAAGAAGGCACGCAGGTCCTCAACGACCCGTTCTGGCTCTTCCCGCTCCAGGAAATGCCCACCAGAAGCAATCTCCGTCCATCGCTGCACACTATAGGACCGCTCAACCCACTCGCGAGGAGTGGGAAACAGGTCTTTGGGGGACATCAACATGGCTGTCGGCACCTCGACACGCCCCCACTGCCCTGGGGTGCGGACCATCTCATAGTAGAGGCGGATCGAGGAATTGATGGTCTGGGTCGCCCAATAGATGGTCAGATTGGTCAAGAGATCATCCTTGCTGAACCGCTTCTCAAGATCACCATCGCAGTCGCTCCACGCGCGGAACTTCTCGACAATCCATGCCGCCAGTCCTGCTGGAGAGTCGTTCAAGCTAGAGGCCAGCGTTTGTGGCTTACTGGCGTGTTCCATCGCATACGCCATTTCCTGCTGATTCCAACGCTCAGCATTCGCCACGAACTCCTGCTCTGCCTTGCTTAAGGTGTCAGGGATGTGTCCTACATAGGGATTGGTTCCGCTCTGATGAATACCGATCACCTGCTGTGCATGCGTCAACGCGAGTTGTTGGGAGACGGCGGCCCCCAGGTCGCTTGCGCGTGTTGCAAAGCGTTCATAGCCTAATTCCTCCGTAAGCAGTTTCGCCACGAGGTCTGCAATGCGCCCAGCACCCATTCCCTTTTCGCCGGGTCGATCTGAAAACCCATATCCAGGAAGTGAAGGAACAATCACATCAAAGGAATCTGCTGCATCTCCTCCGTACCGTGCTGGATCGGTGAGGAGCGGAATGATCGGAAGCATTTGCCAAAAAGAACTCGGCCAGCCATGCAGAAGGACAAGTGGCAACGGATGATCACCCTTTCCTCGCTCGTGGATGAAATGAAGCCCGAAGCCATCCACCTGGGCATAAAAATGGGAAAACGCGTTGAGGGAGCGTTCTTGCGCTCGCCAGTCAAAGTGGTGCTGCCAGTAGTCTACCAATTCCTTCAGGTAGACCAAATTCGTTCCGTACTCCCATCCTGCTCCCGCTACCTCGTCTGTCCAACGTGTGCGAGCCAGACGTTCCTGCAAGTCCGTCAGCGTTTCCGGTGTGATGTGGATGGTAAATGGGGTAACACTCATATACGTTTTCCTTTTCTTCTCAATGCATCTCTATGCAACGTCTTCATGAGTGTATATTACTCCGAAAAGATGGTAAAATTGACCCTAATTAAAAGAATATGCTGGAGGAACAAGAAACGTGGTGTATCGCCCGACTGCTCGTGTGCTCACCGTCCTTGAACTCTTACAGTCGCATGGACGCATGACGGGCGCGGAACTCGCTCGAAGGCTTGAGGTCAATATTCGCACCGTGCGAGATTATATTGAGATGCTTGATGACCTGGGCATTCCCGTAGAAGCAGAACGAGGCCGCTATGGAGCGTATCGGCTGCGGCCTGGCTACAAACTTCCTCCGTTGATCTTCACCGAGGAGGAATCTTTTGCGCTCACGCTCTCGCTGTTGATCGCGAGAGCGCAGGGGTTTGCACAGGCTTCAGCAGCGTTTGAGGGAGTCCTCGCGAAAGTGATGCGTGTGTTGCCTGAAGCCACGCGTATCCAGGTCAAAGCGGTAGAACAGACCATTCTCTTTGATGATGATTCCTTTCGCATTCCCCCTTCCCTGCTCACCGTAGCAGTGCTCAGTTCGGCACTTCAGGCAGGTCAGCGAGTGCAACTGCACTATCGTTCTCTGCAAGGTGAAATTACTGAGCGCGGATTCGATCCGTATGGGGTTGTCTCACGTGAGGGAAGCTGGTATACGATTGGCTATTGTCATTTGCGACAAGGACAGCGACTCTTTCGCCTGGATCGTATCGTCCAGGTCGAGATGGCACAAGAAATGTTCTCTGTCCCAGTCAACTTTGAGGTACGTGAGGCAGTGCAGCGAGCACTGGCCTCTGTCCCCAAAGAGTGGCAGATCGAAGTGTGGTTGAAAACAACACTCCCGGAGGCACAACGGTCCATGCGTCTTTCTCAGGCGTTTTTTGAGGAGAAGGATAGTGGAGTTCTCTTGCGTGGTGAGGTGGAAGATTTGTCCTGGGTGGCGCAAAAGCTCGCTGGTCTGGGCATACCTTTCATCATCCATCGACCTCAGGAACTACGTGGTGCGATGAGCGAGTATGCACAAAAGCTCGCGAACTATGCACAGCAGATGAACACCGAAGGGATCGACCCTGAATAAAGTATCTCAACAGGAAGGATGAAGAAACGAAGGTTTTCTGTACTCACATATAATGGTGCAAAGAGGATAAAACGAGCGAGCTTTCCTGCTTTCTTCAACAGATACAATGGAGTACGAAAAACGGTAGGATGAGATGAGTTTCTGTATAAATGACTTATCAGTAAAAAGTTGAGAAAACACAGACGTTGAACATTCAGTCTCTTCCAGTTTTCAACGACAAATTGAACAAGGTATGCTTCTACAGCTCAAATAGGCTATCGGTGAATCGTATCAAGCTCATTAGACAAAATACCACAGGCAACTCCTACCTTCACTTTTGTTCACCCACTAAATGTAGCTGATAAACGTCAAATAATATGTAACCTCACTTCGAGGTATCATTCTATTTTGTCATTTTTATATATTTCTTCATTTGATAGTACCTTTGGCTATTCATTCTTTCTATGAAATTTCTGCTCATTTTACATAAAAATGAATGTTTTCCTTGTTCCAGAGTATTTCACAAAATATCATAACGTACTATACTATCCTTACTTCACACCTATCCGACAATTCCCACACTTGACAAGGGAAACTGCTCACTTTATAGTTTGCATAGCACATGATCATCATGTGTTCTATTTATGAGTGCCGTATTTTTGTCTGTAGTCATATGAATGGAGTGTTGGTATGTCTCTCATGTATCAGGTTCCTTTCTCTGAGAGAAAGGAAAGCTCTGTTGTCTTTCTTTCTCATGTATGTTTCGCTTCCTCTCTTCGCTTGCTCTATGACGACTAAGCCACCTTTTCCCTCTCTTTTCATGCATTGAGTCTTTGTTTCATTCTCTCTTTTTCAACAATACATATGTTGTTGAGCTAACTCATGCTGTCATCGAGACAAGAGTATGAGTCTCTTTCGTGTTACCTTTTGATTCTCTTTGTATTTTCTCTTTGTCGTGTTTCTTCTTTTTTTTATGAAAGTAGTTGCATCACCCTATGATACGTAATCCATTTCCTTTTCCTGATGAACCAGCAGCCGTTCATCTTCCACGGTCACGCAAACGCATGACACGAAAGCAAATGTTTTCTCTCATCTTTCTCTCCGTGCTCCTGCTCTCTGGAGTCATTGGTGGATGGACCGCCGTGTCGGTCTTGTTTCATGCTCAAGCGGCGAGTAGTACACCAAGCTACACCCTGGACCAGTTTCTCCAGCAAGGTAAGCCCTATCAAGCCTTTGATGGTCTCCATGTTTTGCCTGGAAATTTTACTAGCACAGGAACCAAACAAACCGCGCCCGTTGTCACCTCGCTTCCAACTGCCGAACCCGCAAAAATGCAAGCAGTCACGCAATCACTTTCCGCCTCGTCACAGACAACGCAAACTCCCATCTCTTCGGGTGGAAGTCCTGCGATCCATCTTGTTGGAAGTGATGGACAAGGGCAACGGGTAGAGGTGCAGATTCCAGCGGGAGCTCTCGATGTCTCCAAGGCGACGACCGAGAAAGGCAGCGCACCACAAGGAACACTTGGCATTACCCTTTCTCAAGTACGAGGCCATTACTCGGCGGCGACCAACGAACTTGGAGCCTTCCAGGTGCAAGTCACCGATGGACAGGGGCAAGCCCTTCAAGGCGTCCAATTACTTTCCCCTGCGACCTTCATCGTTCATTATCGCGCTAACGAATTGACCAACCTTGGCCTAGATCCAGCAAAGCTCTATCTTATTTGGCAAAATGTGTCGTCTCCTTCAACCACGTCATCGACAGCGACCACTGCAACGGAGGTCACGCAAGCCACAAACAGTACCGCCATTCCTTTACAGGATAATCCCACCACTAGTACCTTGACGGCACAAAGTTCGACGCTCAATGTCTCCCCGATGGTCGTCACAGGGTCTAATCCCATTCAGAATCCACCCAAGGCCAACTTTGCCTCAGTGCAGGGCAATGGTGGACAACTCTCCTATAGCTATCCACTGGTGGTTGCTCCTGGTCCACAGGGCACGGTTCCCGACTTGCAAGCAGTCTATTCGAGCGAAGCCACCAATGAGCGTCGTGCCCCAACCACTCCCGCCAACAACATCGGAGATGGCTGGGAAATGGCATTGGGATCGATAAGCGCGGAAAAATATCCCGACGGAACGATCTGGTACTCCATTAGCGGCGTCGATAATGTCAGTGATCGCCTCATTCCTGATACCTCCGGGAACAATTTTGCGACCCAACACCTTTCCTACCTCAAAGTCTCCAAGGTCACTTCGGGAGTCACAGGACAACCCTGTTTTAATGTGTGGGACACCGAGGGCAGTTACTACGAATTTGGGTGTACTAGCGACTCGTTGCAGTACTATATTGACTCTGGTGGCAACCGCGTCAACTATGGCTTCGATCTGGATCGCATGGTTCCGACGAACGAGGGTCCAGGTACTAACGGACGCAACCTGACTGCCTCCTATGTCCAGGATATGGAAACGGATAGAGGCCACACCTGGGTTCGCGACTCTGCCCTCAAGCAGATCACCTATGGCAACGGGGTCAACCGTATCGGTACCGTTGATTTTTTCTATAATGGTCCTACAACTTACACAGACCCCAATAGTCATATCCAGTACGTCACCCAATACACCTCCTCTTACGAAACCAATTGTCATCTGCCTGTCTCCTCGCCACAACCGCAACGCTGCGACGATCCTCTTGATCGCTCAGGCGGGATGGCGGACCCTGATGTCATGAGTACCTTGTCCTTACAATCAGTCAAAACCTATGTAGGCGATAATAGCAGTAGTAGCCATCTTGATTACAGCTACGCCTTCACCTATCAAGAGAGTGCCTTTGGCAATTGTCCGAGTGCTGATAGTACGCTTTCCACCGCCTATTGTGCTGGGAGTCACTTGCTGACCAGCATTACCCCTACGGTCTATCAAAATGGGACAGGTCAAGCCCTCCCCGGCGTGACCTTTGGCTATAGCGTCGGCAGACCCAACAAGTATGATGATAGTAGTCAGCACTATCATATGGAGAATAACTGGAACTATCTGACCAGTTATCACGACCATAGCAACGGCGTGGGTGCGACATCCATCACGTATCACACGGCCTACAATAACAGTCATGGTACCCCCTATACGGCGGGCGATAACCGCTATGATACGCTCTACTGTGTCAACAATCCGTCCAACTGTAATTCGGGAACCGCGTTTTATCCGATGGACGATAAGATGTGGACCATGCAGGTGGTGACCATCATTACTGCTGCAGGCAAGGATAGCAGTGCCTCAAGCCTCTCTCCTGCCACCACCACCTACGACTACTGGCTCACCAAAACGCAAGGGACGTGTCCTGCCGATACGATGAATGACTCAGATTGTGTCGGCTACGGCTGGATTCCCAATAGTGGGACCGATTGGCAAGATTACTATCATGGCACTTTCACAGGCTTCGGCAAAGTGCTCACCATCAGTCCTGCCGGAGATTTAACGGTTCAGAACTACGCGAGTACCTGGGGCTGGGATAGTTCGTCGGCAGACGCACGCAACTATCTTGCAGGACAGGTCCTCGATGAAGAGGTGTATCAGGGGGGCAACGTCAACGATGCCAATCTGCTCACCAAGACGACCAACAGCTATGGAGGACAAAACAGTACACTGGCTGCGTGTGCCAGTACAAGTACCTATCCCTCCACGCTGTATCGTCCGTGCGAAATAGTCTTGCTGAGTAGTCGTACTACCACCTACGAAAAGACGGGCAGTAGTAACAGCAACGCCCCCTGGACCCAGAAAGATTACACCTACGACGACTACACCACGAGTGGAGGTCTCGGTGATTATCACCAGACTCCAGCTACAGGAAGCTATCATAATATCCAACAAGTGGTAACAAGTGGGTCGAATATTCCCTCTCGCACCCAACATTTTACGTACTATACGACCAATACCACGAGCGGGGGGACGACCTACTACAATGTGCATAGCGTTGCCCATAGCGATATCGTGGATTCCAATAGTCACATGTGGCAATGCAAGGATACCACGTATGATGCAGGTGTGGCGAATGGAGTTCCCACTCCATCAGCCGGTTGGGCTACAACAGAGACAGGTTATACTAACTGTGCCAATCAAAGTGCGACGGCGTTCAAAACCTACAGTGGGTATGACAAATATGGAGATTTGGTGGCTTCGGTTGATGGCTTTGGAGCCGCAAATCCCAGTGTGTATACGAGCACTGGCTGTACGCTGACCACGGCACCTCAGTTCTTCCCCACGAGTGCCTGGAGTGCGACACACTACACCGATTGCTCAGCATATGACCCAATCAGCACTCTTCCCACCGATAGTTGGAATGTGCTCGGACAACAGAGTAGTACCACGTATGATGGAACACAAGGGTTGCTCCCAATCACCCAGACGGATGCCAATGGTCAGGTGACGAATACCCTCTACAGTTATGATGGCAGTGGCAATAAAACGGCACAGATGAAACTGCCCAATGAAGCAGGCAGCTATACCAGCCAAGCGACAATTATCTCGCTCTGCACGGACAGCAGCGTGCTTCCTTGTGTGGAAATGGATAGCAACACTGCGCTCTACAGCAGTGCGAAAACGCGTGCCTTTTACGATAGTCTTGGACGGAAAGTAGAGACGCAAGCTCCTGGACCTGATGGAGCGCACACCACCGTCTCTTTTACCGTTTACAATGACCAAACACATTCGGTCTTTAGCAGTTTGCCTTTTGTCGTCAACAGTCGAACGACATGGCTTGATCCCAATGGAGCGACAGATGATACAGGGGCTACGCCAGGGGGAACTTCTGCCACACTTGATCCGCTAGGCAGGACTATCAGTAGCACAGATGCCCTTTCCAACCAGTCGAATGTCTCCTATGGATTGGGGAGTGTGAGTGGTGATAGCAACACCTATGCAACCACAACGGATACTGATGCCAACAAACATGTGCAGGTCAGCTATATAGATGCACTCGACGAGAAGCGTTATGGGCAGCAGAACAGTGGTCTTGCAGGAGGAACGCTGACCGCGAATACGCAAACTGCCTATCAATATAATGCCTTAGAAAAGTCAACGTCAACCGTTGTCACAGACCTGGTGCCTCAATCTGGGCAAACCATCACCAATGTGACGACGCAAATGCAATATAATGATGTGGGAGAGGTGACAACGCTCATCGATCCAGATCGTGGGACTTTTACTTACACGTATGATGCGAATGGACGTAGTTTGACTCAAATCTCAGGAACCCGCACCATTGGCACCAGTTACGATTTGCTTGGGCGAACGCGTTGTATGCAGGATGCTGCTCCCACAATGGATGGCTCGGGCAATTGTAGCAGTGGCAGTCACCCCCTCGTGCAAAATACGTATGATACCAGTGTTCTTGGCAATGCAGGGAGCACCGATTTTCCGATTGGAGAACTGACGCAGAGTATAGCCACAACCTATTATGATCCTAATAACTACAGCAATAAGTCAACGGTGACGGAGCAGTTCCAACATGATCAGCGAGGTCAGGACGTTGCCTCGACCCTGCAAATCGGCGTACCAAGTAGCTGGAACGTCACGACGGCGTTGCCAACCTACAAGCAAACACAGTCCTATAACGATGCCTTGCAGCCAACCACGACACAAACAACAGTAGGAGCATCAGCAGGCTATGTCTTCAGTCAGGCATATGACAGTACAACGGGGACTCTCACGGGACTGAGTAATAATGGTACAGCAGTGGCGAATTTGGCAACCCTCAGCTACAACCCTCAAGGACTAGTGGGTGACATCAATTTCCAGACGACGACAGCCACCGCGCTTGCGAATGACCATTTCGGCTTTGATGGCGACTTACGTCCGGTGAGTGCGACGGCAACCTGGCAAAGTGGCAGTGGCTCAACGGGTTCTATCTTTAGCGATACGCAGTTCTATGATGCAGTAGGCAATGTGACGAGCAAGAGTGTTACACATGGCTCTGTCCCTGGACAAAGTGGATCAGGCGGGAGTGAAACACAAAGCTTCTGCTATGACGAGCAGAATCGCTTAGTCTGGGCGGGCAATAGTGGCACACAACCTTCAGCAGGGAATGGAACCTGTGGAAGTGCGACACTCAGCAACTCACTAGCTGGAGCCTCCTATAGTAGTAGCTTTGCGTATACACATCTCGGACAACTATGGCAAGGACCATTAAATGGGCGGGGGGCTACACAACAATACCTCTATTGTGACAGCACTCACCCCCATCAATTGAAGGGACTCTATCCAGCAGGCACAAGTTGTACCAACCCGACAGGAGCCACGTATAGCTCTCAGTATGACAACTGGGGCAACGTGACCAGCCGGACCTATAGCAGTACAACCGCAACCTTGTCCTATGATACCCTTGATCATTTGACGCAGTGGAATGCAGGCAGTACGAGTCAGGAGTGGTACGCCTATGACGCATCGGGCAATCGAGTCATTCGTCGGAGTACCACCGGGAGCGGAACCGGCATCACGACCTATGCTTTTGGGCTGGAGGAACATAACTATGATGCATCAGGTAATGGCACAAGCAGTACCTACTACTATACACTTAATGGAAGGCTGATTGGAGAATTAACGGGAACGGGAACAGCAGTCACACAATTCTTCTTGACTGATACACTAGGAAGCGTTCTCGCGACCTTCAATGCGACGGCGGGCAGTGCAGTTCTTCAAGGCAATCAGGTCTATGGACCCTATGGGAATTCTTTGTATAAGCAAGGCTCGATGGGAACGTCGAAGGGGTTTACAGGACAGTATAGCGATACTACTGGTCTGGATTACTATAATGCTCGCTATTATGATCCTATAGTAGGACTGTTCCTGTCGGTGGATGTCATACAGGACAACCTACATGGATTTGATCCATATGCGTATGTTAAGAGTAATCCAGAGACGATGAATGATCCTACAGGCAACTGGGGATGGGGGGTTGCTGCCGAAGCATTATTCGGAGTAGGAGTTGTCGTTGGTGTTATTGCAACTACCGCATTATTAGCAACAGTTGCTCCTGTTATAGCAACAGTTGCTCTTGGTGTTGCTGTAGGTATTGTGGCTGCTGGAATAATATCAACCCTGTCTTATTCTGACTCTAATGGAAATCCTTTTCAGAATGACCAATCATTTGATAATTGGGGGAAGCGAGCATTTTTAGCTGAAGCAGTAGGAGGTATTGTTGGAGGTGTTGCTGCCTGGGCAAGTTATGCTGGAGCAGCCCTTTTTGCTACTCTTAATACAGGAGCAGATATTGCTGGTGCATCAGCTTTTGGTAATGGTGTATTGATTATAACAGGTGGAATAGGAGGTATTGCAGGACAAGCTGTTTCACAAACAGTGTTTCCGTCACATCCACATCAACCATCTCCAACACCAACTCCAAAGCCCTCGCCAAAAGGCACTTCATTGCCACGACCCACACCACCCACTCCTATAGGGCCGATTTCCAGGTCATCAGGCAGAGGTTTCACTTCAGCACCAGTTTCTAGGTCATCAGGCAGAGGTTCCACTTCACCGACATCTCCTAGAGGTAGTCTCTACTACACAGTAAGGTCTGGTGATACACTATGGGGGATTGCGTCCATGTTCTACGGTGGCGGCTCTCAATGGTCCCAGATTTATAACTCTAATAGAGGGGTGATTGGAAATAATCCTAATTTGATTTTTCCTGGTGAGCGACTGGCTATCAAGCACTAGATATTCATGTACGATAGGAATAGATGATTGAGAGAGTGAGACTGCAAAAGCGCTTGTCGTCTTGCTCTCTTCTATCCTGGGAGAAGTCCTCCCAACTAGTAAGGTGAAAAAGATGCAACTTGAACGAAACGTTTTTTATGTGACACGTCAATGGAAACAAGGCTTTGCGATTATGTTTCTCTTCACGCTACCATTCACACTTGCGCCAGATTACTTCATTGCATTGATATGGTTGAGGTTTGGTTTCCCCCTTCTAACAGTGATTTTTCCTGCGATAGGAATACTCTTGGGAGCAGCATTCCTTGATTATCTCCTCGCAATAAGGCCAGTTCGGTGTATTGTCACCTCTACAGGAATTGCATTTTATTGCCTCACCTATCGTATCTATACCCCTTGGAGCAATGTGAGAGGGATTGGCACAAGTCAGCTTGGCATCTATCATCCTCCTGCGCTCCTGTTCTGGCAGCCCGCAGTGGAGGGCAAGGTAAAGGAGAATGTGCAATCAAACGAGGCCGTCATCCAACGGCGTCGGTGGCTTACGTCCAAAGATAATCCTTCTGCTGATGCCTTGCCACTCATCTTTGTCGTGGTAGCAAAGAACTGGCAAGAGAGCGAGCTTGGCATGTCTATTCGCAGATATGTGCCGCATATCTTTCAGAATACAGAAGAATAGCCAAGCTTCTTTTCTTGCATTACGGAAGCTGATCCTGCCCCGAATTAGACACTGCTGGTAAACTCCTGGAGCTGGTATTGCCTGAGCTTGTTGGGGTAGAGCTATGTAAGCTGTCACCAGGGGCAGAGTAGCGGGTAGAAATGTCATATATACTACAACAGAATTGTACCCGTGAATGTGCAACAATTCTGTTGTAGTATAGCAGAGATGGTCGAGCTGTGCTACACTTTTTTGCGTTTCGCCACTTCCTAAAAGTATTGTCTATTACAATACGTCTGATGGCTATTGTGCCTGAAACGATCTTTAGGTATGTCGTTCTTGCACTCAGGATTCACGCATTTCATGAGTTGCCCTCTTCGTGCAAGACTTCAAGACGATATACTTTTTCCGCATTTGCTGTACGCTGTAGGTGAATGTCCCGTGATGGTATATGCACCTCCTTGATCTCCTTCTCACCATTAATATCCTCGCCCTCAACATAGGTAAAGAGTTCAATCTCTCCTGAGCAACTCAGCGTAACTCTATTCCCCTGTTCTTGAATTGTTACCTCTGCACGCTCTAGTGTTTGCCTTGCTTTCTCACTAATCGAATTACAAGTCAATGTTACAGTGTGACCTAACATTGTGTTTCTCTCCTCATGTCGAAGGCATTCTCTAAAGAATGCCTTCGTCTTACTACTAGAAGTTTGGGCATTATACATTTACTTGCTTTATACAACGCTTCTACCCACTATTCTGCCTCTGTGACAGCTTGCATGGCTATGCCCCTACTCCCCGCGCCTGAGATAGACACGATGGTAAATTGTAAAAACCGGATAGGAACCATTCTTTGTAGGAGGAAGTATCTGTAACTGGTCAACATGAAGATAGTAGGGACTATCTTCATGTTCATGAACTTCTACTAAACCCGACAACCACTCCTCGATATCTCCTAATGACCCAAAATGCCTTAGACCAACATTTTGACCCTCGCTAAATGCTTTAATGGTCCTAATAGAGTCTGACATGCTTCCCTCGCCTTCAAATAGTCCTCTGCGTATGATGATAACACACACTCTATTACTCGACTCTGATACCCGCATGCTTCATTTGCACATCGAGGCTATAGGTACTGTTAGTGTCGTTATCGAGTATCCTTCCAAAATGATACTGCCAAGGAGTAATCACAAGGTTATTTTGTGATTTCGGTAACGGTATGATAGTTCGATGCCCATCAACACTCACAGCAGTAACTTCTTGAACAAAAGAGTTTCCATAGTAGATGATATAGGTAACTCGGAAGGCCGTTTTGTCGGGAAACTTTTGTACCCACGGCTCATGGAATAGTCGCTCCTTCCGTTCTTCTCCTCTTTCTTCCTCGAATCATAAGATTTTTTTTATACGTCCATACTCCCCTCACATCGCTATGAATCCAATCCACATGGCTTGAATTCTTAATTGTATCCACTACCTCTTCATAAGTCATTTGGTAGACATCCTTTTCTTTAATAAGCTGATTAAAAGTGTGGCAAGCCTTTTTCTCGGTCTTGCCGCTCTTCATCATTTTCACTATGCTACTGTAGCACTATAGAGTACAACTATAAATTTACTAATATCCAGACTCGGGATAGTCATGGATGGGTTTTCCACGGGATGTATACATCTCAATGCTTCTCGCGTGTGCATCTGACTGATAAGGATGGCGCACGAACTCTGCTTGCACAACTGGTGCTTCTTCCTTATACTCTCCCTGTCGCTCTAAACGAACGGCCTGAGCAGTGACATAGAGGACACGAAAGACGCTACGCCGTCCAGCTTCATCCCCAACGAGACTAATATACTCCCCCGCACGAGGGATATAGATTGCATCATGAATAGTGACTGTATAATCTGCCTCGCCACCTCCAGGCGGAACAATGACTAATTCATACTTCATAAACACTTCCTTTTTAATTCATTATCGGTCTACCGCTGGGTAGTGTAACAGACTTCGGTGGTTCATGCTAGTTACAACACTTAAAGCAAGAGTACGGAAAACGAAGCCGATCACTCGACTCTCAGCAAGATTCGTCTGCGCTATGGTCTCTCGGTGTTTCGGCGTTTCTTCGAGGCGATTGTCGAACAGTGTCAACAGGCAAAGCTGGTGTGGGGCAAAGAACTGTACTTCGACTCCACACAAGTCCACGCGAACGCCGATTTGGACTCCCTTGCCCCTCGTTTTGCGGTCGAGGCACGAGAAGCGGTTCGGGAGCATCTCGAAGCCCTTTTTGCGTCAGAACCAGCATCGTTTGAGCCGACCAAAGAAAGCCACCGAGATGAGGCACTTCCCGAACCTCTTCCACAGGATGCATCCAACTCGCCCCCCGCGCTGCTGCCCGTCGTGCTCTCAGAGACACGACGTGAGGAACTTGCGGTGGAGAACGCGGCCCGACACGACTGGATCGCCAAGGAAGGGCGGCAGCAGCGCGAGATCCATGGGTCCTATCAACGGACGCTGACGTTCGGATCAGCACCACTGATCCTGATGCGACGCCCATGCGCCTCAAGGCAGGAGGAACTCATCTGGGCTATCATACCCATTATGTCGTCGATGGAGGTAAACGTCGTCTCATTCTCGCCGTCCTAGTGACTCCCGGAGAGGTGATGGACAATCATCCAATGCAGGATCTGCTCTGGCACACCTGTTTTCGTTGGCACCTCAAGCCCAAACAGGTTACGGCTGATAGCCTCTATGGAACGGGCGAGAACCTCCAAGCCATCGAAGAGGCCAACATCCGGGCCTACATTCCCGTTGCTGGCAGAGGCCAGCACAACATGGGCTATTACGGACTCGCGCAGTTCATCTATGAGGCCGACCAGGATCAGTATCGCTGTCCTCAAGGTCAAGTCTTGCGTCCAGCGTATCGAATGGAAGGGACCCAGGAGATCCAATACCGTGCGGATGCAGCCATCTGCAATGTCTGTCCAGTGAAAGCGCAGTGTACCGAAAGCCCTCGTGGTCGGCATGTCCATCGCTCCTTTTTTGCCGACTCTGTGGAACGCGTCAAAGGCTATCAGCAGACCTTCGCCTACCAGAAAGCCTTGCGCAAGCGTCAGGTCTGGGTCGAACCACTGTTCGGGGAAGGCAAACAATGGCATGGAATGGGGCGTTTTCGCTTACGGCGACTCTGGAGAGTCAACAGTGAAGCCCTCATGATTGCCACTGGTCAGAATCTCAAACGCTTGCTCCAAAAGCGAGGATGGGGACGACGTCCATTTCCTGCTGAGGCAGTAGCTGGAGTTCCCGCGCAGAGGAGTGAAACCGAGACATTCCTTAAAGAGACCCTCCTCAAGAGTCGCAGAGCGAGTGTCGCTCAAGCATTCTTTGTCTCCTACGATGTTGCCAGAGCATGCTTTCAGACAGACAATATCCGACTTCTCTCCCGTTATGCCTGTGTTGTCGTTGTTTCCCTTTCAAAAGGACTCTTCTGTCCATTTCTCCCTGTATTTTGCTCGTTTCTCCAATGGAGGTCGCTCCTGAAAGAGTCAAGCACCTATCTTCTCTTCGTTATCTGTACTCTTCCATACAACCCCAAAAACAGGCATTTTTTGTCTTTTTACTCGTCTGCAAACATCATTCCATTTTCCTTGCACTTTTTGATGAGTTCATGTACAATAGACTCATCAATTCAAGAAGAGATGAACGCTCACAACAGCGATAGAGTGTCATAGAGGTGCAGAGTTATAAGGTGTTTTTCCCATGAGTTGATAGTATTCCTGCAAGAGGTGATGATGCTCTTCTAAGGCTTCATGGAACTCTTGCGTGGCTTGTTCTCGGTCTTGTATCCATTTGGGAGAAGAGTTCAATGTGACCTGATATCGTTCTTGTACGAGAGAGTGATGGTCCATTAATGCCTGATGATGGTCCTGTAACTCGTGAAGCTGGGTATCATTCGTTCTTTTAGGGTGTTCAAAAGAGTCTTCCATTGTCTTCTCCCTCACTTTCACAAACTCATTTCATTGTTGCAATCCAGCGCGAAATAGAGATGGTTGGTATTCCCACAGTTCTAATTACCTTGTTACCTGAGCAATCAAGACCTGCAGGTCCACCGCGAGCAATCGCCCCACAAAGATTTGCATTAGGCGACTGTTTAGGTGGTCCACACCAAGACGACTTACAGCGCAAAGTTTTACGCGATGCATTGCGACGTTGGGAAGTCCGCGAAGAGCCAGGGAATATTTGGGATATCGCATATGAAGAATATGATAGTAGTAGATGGCAAGCACCTGATGTGAGTAAAGGTTAAGAGTACAAAAAAGCTGTCTATGTTCGTTGGAAAACATACCCTTCAACGAATATAGACAGCTTTTTACTGCGTGCTGCTAAAGTTTACGCAATGCCTCGAAGAGGTCCTCGTTATCTGGCATCTCGCCGGGTGAGTGCTGTATCTCGATGTAGCGAATGACGCCTTCTTTGTCTATGACGAAAAGTGCGCGCTCAGGCATACCAGCGGCATGACGCACACCATAAAGGTCTACGACTTTTCCCTGTGGGTAGAAGTCGGAGAGCAAAGGAAACGAGGTGTGCATGGACTTTTCCCAGGCTCCTAACGAATATGTGCTATCCATACTGATACTTACGATCTCGGCATCAAAATCTTTAAAACGGCTTAAGTCTGCTTCGTATGCAGGAAGTTGTGCTGAACAGGTACTGCTGAAGGCAAAAGGAACAAAGGCGAGGACGACATTTTGCTTACCGCGAAAATCGGCGAGATGCCATTCGCTACCTTTTTCAGTCTTTAGAGTAAAATCTGGCGCACTATCGCCGACTTTCAACGTCTTTGTCTCGGTACGGTTCTTGACGTTCATGGTGCTGTATCCTTCCTGAAATGAAGATTCGTGTTACCTTGAAGGGACACGAAAGTTCCGTTACTAGCTTTACTCACTGTTCGTCATGCAGTGTGTGCAATTGTCACAAGAAATAACAAAGGCACACAGCTAATCATAGGGTGTGCTCTGTTCGGGATTGTAGCACTCGCTTTGAGACCATGTCAAATGGAGAGGGAAGGATTTTCAGTTGCTACACGAACATATCTATCGTACTGATAAAACGAAAGTATTTTTTATACAACTGCAAGAAGCATTTCTTGCTCGTAAAGGGCTAATAGCTTACATTCCTATTACGTTTGTTGTTGTTCTCACATTTATTGCTTCCTCGTGGGAAGTATTTATGCCTATAACCGATCCAGCGCGCTATGAATGCTATGCGATAACCTTCTGGCTAGGCAGTAACGGCACTAACTTCTTACCAACACTACAGTGCTCTTTTCTTAAAACAGGAGTGCAACCGCCGTTTCACATGCTCCCGATTGAGTATCCGCCACTCACACTTGTTCCTTTTTCGCTCGCACTCCTCGCTCCTCTTTCCTATTATCAGCTTGTGTTTTCATTTCTCATGGCACTCACGGCTGTGTTAGTATACTGGTTGCTTCTGCGCTATGGGCCACGAGGAGCAGGACTTATTTTTACGCTCTATCTGCTTGGAGGAGCGGTTGCAACCGCTTCTGTACGCTTCGATTTACTGCCAGCAGCACTTACACTTATCAGCTTGATTGCGGCAGAGCGGCGACATTGGGCTTCAGCGTATATTGCGCTGGCTTTTGGCGTTCTTTTGAAGATATATCCCATCTTATTGCTACCTGCACTTTTTATAGCCGAACAACAAGCAGAAGAGCGTATTTTTATGCCACTATCGGCATTTCAGTTTGGACAACTTCCACGCTATTTTTGGAATACTCTACGGGGAATTCGTGCATGGCGTTGGAAATATTGTTTGCTGTTTTTTGGTGTGCTAGGAGTAGTAACAGGTATCTTCGCGGTCCTGAATTTTCAAGGAGCGGTTATAAGTCAGTTACTTTACTTCGCGGACCGTCCCGTACAAATAGAATCGAGTGGAAGTACAGTACTTTGGCTTGCTAAACTTCTAGTAGGTATTCCGTTTAGCATCACGAACGATCATGGCTCGCTTAATATTGTGAACTCGTTTAGTGGTATTGTTTCGCTGACAAGTACTTTGCTGCTTGTGCTTGGGTTTATCTATTGCATTTTTATGCAGTGGCGTGGAAAAATGGATGTTGTTCAGACAGGGGTTGCACTCATTTTTGTGTTTATTGCCACTGGTAAGGTCTTCAGTCCTCAGTATATTATCTGGCTGGTGCCACTATTGGCATATGTAGGAGCATTCGATGTTTTCTGGTTCTTCTTTTGGGGGCCAGCAGCAGTCCTGACAACGATTATATTCGCGTATTTTTATACACGGCCCGTTGATCCTTTAGAGATTCCGCTTACGCCTGGTTTTTTTCAGTTTATCGCTATACGAAACATGCTCTTTATTCTTGTCACGCTAGCCTATCTTTTTAACTGGTTTGGGGCGCGGCAACGTCGTCCCTCGACGCTGCTAACAGGTCGAGAGACAAAGCCGTTGTACACACCAATGTAAGAATGTGGGAAGCAGGGTTCAGATGCGTTACTTTGTACCGACTGTTTCACGCGCAGTTTGCGTATTCTGAGAGCCAGACTTCAACGAACGGTACCACTTCACACCTTCTGAGACACCGCGTTGAATGTCGTATTGTGGAGCATAGCCAAGTTCACGGCGCGCTTTGTTGATTGAGAATTGCTGGTCGCCGCCTTGTAGCGTGATACCATATGTTGTTAGTGGTGGTGGTGCAGCATTGCGTCGTCCCATCGCTTGCCAAGCAAGTTCGGCACCACGACCCGCGGTATAAAGTACTGGGAAGGGAACCTTGAGCGAAATGTGAGGCATCTGCAATGCATCCGCAATAGTGTTCAGGTACATTTCTTGTGTCACACGCTCGTCATTGGCAAGCGTATAGGCTTGTCCAATAACTTCGTTGCCCGCGTCACCCGCTTTGATAAGACCCTGTGCCACATCGCGTACATAGACGGTAGGAACGATGTTTTGACCGGAGCCGATGAGGAAGAATTTACCAGACTCAACCCGTTCAATATATTTGGCAAAGCTCGCGGTATCGCGAGGTCCATAGATCCAAGCAGGACGGACCATTACAATGGGTGCGCCACTCTCGACAAGATCAGCGACAAGTTTTTCACCCTCAATTTTCGTGCGGCTATAGGGATTGTCCTCCGCATGATAGGGGGCATCCTCAGTCACAACACCATGTAAGGAGTGACCGTAGACGGTAATGGAGCTTGTATGCACAATGCGTTGTACGCCAGCATCCATTGCAACATGAACGAGATCAGCAAGTCCATAGACATTGATCGCGCGATAGACGCTCTCTGGTCCCCAAGGGCCTGTTTTTGCGCCAACATTGTAGACACGCTCAACGCCTTGTACCGCCCGTTTAAGCGATGCAGCGTTGGTCAAATCGCCGTTGACGATTTCGACCCCTGAAAGTGTACGCAAATAGCTTGCATCCTCGACAGGTCGTACCATTGCACGGACCTCATCGCCACGTTCTACCAACATGTCTATTAGATGTCCGCCAAGAAAGCCAGCGGCACCCGTTACTAATACCTTCACAGTTTACTTCCTCACAATTTCTTTTTATAAGATTTGATTATTATAGAGCATCCATGCATATACGCTTTCATTCAAATTTCATCTTTATGAATTGAGTATAACAACTGAGCAAAATCTTGGCAACAGACTAGGACTGTTTGATGTATAGTCAACGCATTACAAGGCACTTGTGCCATTGATAATGCGTTAACATTATGAAAAATCCTCCACTAACATATCTACATCTGCTATAGTGATCTCCCAACCTTAATATGATGAGTTTCGTAGGGACCACATTCATGGCATCTAAGCCCAATTCATTGGGCGAGTTGCTATACTCTTTTTGTACATGATCTCGCGCAATAATCGGTGCATTCTAAGGACTGCACATTGTTTCGCTCCTGCAGTGGACGCCATGAATGTAGTTCCTACGAAAACCGTCAATCGAGGATTGACTGTCTAGTAGGCATCGCTTCTGGTTTTGCCTTACGGAAGGCATAGATGTAGAGTAGTAAGACGGGCGAAAGTACAATGCTTACTGCGACCATCGCGACTCGTAAAGAGAAGAGGGTACCGATGTAGCCAATTGGTGGGCCACCAACGATTTGTCCAAAAGCGTCTACTTGACCACGCATAGAGATGACTGTTGCGCGTACTTTTGCGTCAATATTTTGTGTCAACCATGTGGTGTAGATTGGCTCGTTCACACGACGAAAGACATCAAAGCTAAGGTATGCGGCAACCGCAACAAAGAAATTGCCCGCGAGCGCGAAGACAAGGATGCTTACAACACCTAATGCATTTATGCCGAACAGTAGACGCATGACTAAACGCTGATTGCTCATGTTGGTGTAGCGTCTGACAAGCTCTGTCGCGCTCAAGCTGATAAGTGTTCCTATGACAGTGAAGATGCCAAACCACACAATTGGTTTGAATGACCACAACACAGGGAATATAAAGTTCGTCACAAGATGAGGAGCCGAAAGGCGATCAAAGCCCTCGCTGTAGAGACCGTAGAACAGTCCAATCAGCAGAATGGTAATCAACACAGGGCGTCCGCGCACGACTCGCAATCCGTTGCGAAAGGTGTCTCCCATCTGCCTCCATGATTGACGCTCTTCCTTTGCCACTGGCTGAAAGCCGTTTTCTGGCATGAAGAACATGAGAAAGACAGCAAGCACAATCGTCAATACACCACCAACAACGACAGGTATATTGAGGTGCATACTAGCAAGGGCAACGCTAAGGGGTGCGCCAATCAATACACCAACTAGCCCAATTTGTGAGCTGCGAAGAAAGATGGGTCCAACACGCTCTTCGCCAATTTCATCGGCAATCCATGCTTGTTCAGCACCGTCGGCAAGCGTAGCACCAATGCCAAAAAGGGCTTGTCCAAGCACAATTGTTTCAAAGCGCGGAAAGGAACCTTCTACGACAAAGCCTATGCCCACGATAAGTGTACCAAGAATAACCGCGAGGCGTCGGCTATAAACATCTGCGAGTACACCTGTTGGCACCTGACATAGGAAACATACTATTTCCAGGGATGTCCCAACGAGGACAAGTTGCAGTGGGGTAAGTTTCGCAACTTCTAACTGATAAACGAGGTTGACGGTAACAATCAATGCAAAGAAAAGAGAACTTGCTCCTGAGTAGATCAGGTAAACAGTTGCTGCGCTAAAGCTCCTTCTGAAAATAGACATAGATTATTCGCTCCTGAATGTTTGAAGCGGTGACGGGTATGTGTTTCGGCACCACCTTGTACAGTGATAATTTGTAGGTAGCGATAATCTGCTAACATGTTGCACCTCTCTTTCTTAACTGTAAGCCGTCTATTCCCAACTACTTCTGGGGGTTACAGAAAGAGGATATCATATTGTTGGGTCCTTGAGAAGAGGCAGACACAATGGTTTTATAGCATCGAAGTTTCAGGTTGTACAATGATAGGGAATGAGGACTGTACTTCTAGGCTTGCTTTAGGGAAAGGATGTACTAATTGGCTTCAACTATACGCGTCACGGTATGGAATGAGTATCGTCATGAACAGACCGATGAAGATGTGAAGGCAATCTATCCTAATGGGATACATACAGTAGTTGCAAAAGCTCTTGATGAAGCTGGATTTCAGGTACGTACTGCTACACTCGACGAACCCGAACATGGTCTCGCCATACCCGTTTTGGATGCAACGGACGTACTGGTCTGGTGGGGGCATATGGCGCACGGCGAAGTAAGCGACGATGTGGTAGAACGCGTACAACAGCGTGTTCTATCTGGAATGGGCTTAATTGTACTGCATTCGGGACACTTCTCGAAGATATTCAAACGCTTGATGGGAACAACTTGTGATCTCAAATGGCGTGAGGGCAACGATCACGAGCGTCTCTGGATTGTCACGCCGGGGCATCCAATCACGGAGGGTTTAGGCGAATATATTGACCTCGAACATGAGGAGATGTATGGTGAACATTTTGATGTGCCGCCACCTGAAACGCTGGTTTTTGTGAGTTGGTTTAGTGGTGGCGAAGTATTTCGTAGCGGTGCTTGCTATACGCGTGGACGAGGAAAGATTTTCTACTTCCGTCCCGGTCACGAAAGACATCCAACGTATTATCATCCAGATGTGCAACGGGTTATTGCCAACGCGGTGCATTGGGCAGCCCCTGTACAGGGTGCAGAGCGCATCTTTGGGAATAGGCCAGCGTTGGAAAAAGGATAAAAAGAAGAGAGCAGGATATGTGCATTCCTCAGGTAAGCAATGTACATATCCTGCTCTCTTCTTTTGACCAAAGAGTATTTTCACAAGATGGCAACAAGATATATAGCTTGTCATTCTTAATACATACGTGATACTGTTTAGATGAGTACTTAATGCAATGATGCTATTATTTTCCTCTGGAGGTATATACATATGTCTGTTAGTACGCGTGAGGGTGCGCCGCAATTTCCTGCGGTATCGGGCAGTATTCCTGCTTCGACGAACACTGTTATGGATGCGGCAATAGAAGTGCTGCAAGAACATAAGCAAGCGTGGGTTGCGTTTACATTACGTGAGCGTGTTGCGCTTATTGATGAATTGATTCAAGACTTTGTAGCGATTAGCCCACGTTGGGTTGCCGCAGGATTGAAGGCAAAGAGTGTACCGGAAAATGCTCCTGGCGAAGAGTGGTTGGCAGGTACCTTTCCAGTCGTGAAAAATCTGCGTCAACTACGTCAGTCGCTGGTGGATATCGAAACCGATGGACATCCAAAAATTCCTGGTACAGTCAAGACACTTCCCAACGGTCAAGTTGTCGCGCCTGTTTTCCCACTGACCACTTATGATAGTATTTTCTTCGGTGGTGTCACAGCAGAGATATGGATGGAACCAGGCGTTACTGCAGAGGAACTTCCTCAAACACAAGCGGTGGTGTATCGAGATACTACACATGAAGGCAAGGTTGCGTTGGTGTTGGGTGCAGGCAATGTAGCAAGCATTGGACCAATGGATATCTTCTATAAGCTTTTTGTGGAAGATCAAGTTGTGCTTATTAAAATGAATCCAGTCAACGCATACCTTGGGCCGTTGATGGAAGAGGCGTTCCGTGCGTTAATCGAGAAGGGATTTCTACGCATTACCTATGGTGGAGCGGCAGAGGGTGCCTACCTATGCAGTCATACAGGCATTGACGAGATACATATCACGGGTTCTGATAAGACGTTCGACGCGATTGTCTTTGGCACGGGCAGTGAAGGGGCAACACGTAAAGCGCAAAATAATCCTGTATTGACAAAGCGTATTACGGGGGAGCTAGGCAATGTAAGCCCTGTTATTGTCGTTCCTGGGCCGTGGAGCAAAGGGGATCTCGCGTACCAAGCTGAACACATTGTGTCGATGCTCACGAATAATGCCGGTTTTAACTGCAACGCAACACGCGTTATCATCGAGCATGAGTCCTGGGAACAGCGCAGTCAATTGCTACAACAAACAAGGGATGTATTAAAGAAGGTTCCAACGCGTGTCTCCTATTATCCAGGGGCGCAAGATCGTCAGAAGATGTTTGTTGCACAACATGCCGATGCCGAGCAAATCGGTACTGCAAATGAGCGCGAGTTGCCGTGGACGCTTATTACAGATGTCGATGCTCAAAACACAGACGACGTTTGTTTTACAACCGAAGCCTTCTGTGGCCTCTTTGCCGAAACTACGCTTGATGCGGATTTTGTGGTCGAGTACATCGACAAGGCGGTCGAGTTTGCGAACGAGAGCCTATGGGGAACGTTGAATGCAACAATTATTGTGCATCCGACCTCATTAAAAGACCCAGCGATTGCGGCGGCAGTAGAGCGAGCAGTGGCGAATCTGCGCTATGGATCAATCGGAGTTAATTATTGGGCGGGCACAAGTTTTGCGTTATGTTCAACGACCTGGGGTGCGTTCCCTGGTCATGCTATCAATGATATTCAATCCGGCAATGGAGTAGTGCATAACACGCTGATGTTCTCACGTCCACAAAAGAGTGTGTTACGCGCACCATTTCGCAGCACGCCAACACCTCCTTGGTTTGCGACCCATAGTAAAGCGGCGGCAAAGGTGTTTCCGAAACTTGTAGACCTTGAGGCATATCCATCACTATGGAAGGTTCCTAGTATCTTGTGGTCGGCAATCACTGGCTAAACAGAAGTTCTTACAGATAGAGAGTGCCTCAAATATTTGAGTCACTCTCTATCTGTAAGAACTTCTGTTTAGCCTTTAACAACAATCATGGGTTTGAGTCGTGCTACGAGTTTTGCAAGTCCTGCGTTATGCACAACATTGACAACCTGCTGTGCATCCTTATAGGCTTGTGGAGCCTCTTCTGGTAGCAAGTTTTTGCTATGAACACGTACAGTTACGCCTCTCGCATCCAAAAGTGCGATAAGTTCATTTCCAGTGATCGACTTCTTAGCAGCAGTTCGGCTTTGACGACGACCTGCACCATGACAACAGGAACCAAAGCTTTGCTCCATAGAGCCTTCAGCACCAACCAATACGAATGAATAGCGTCCCATATCGCCTGGAATGAGCACGGGTTGCCCTACCTCGCGGTACTTTTCAGGCAAGGCTGGATGCTGTGCAGGAAATGCACGAGTTGCTCCCTTACGATGTACACATACACGCTGCATGCTTCCATCTATTGCGTATTCCTCCATTTTAGCGATATTATGGCATACGTCGTACACCATAGGCATATTTTTTGGACGTGCCTTACGTCCGAAGACAGTTGAGAACGCCTCACGGACACCATGCATTAACAACTGACGATTTGCCCATGCAAAGTTTGCGCCACACGCCATCGCGGAAAGATATGATTTACCCATATCTGATTGTAATGGTAGACACGCTAACTGACGATCTACCAAGGTGAAGCCGTAATCCTTTTGCTTGGACTCAGCTATTTGAATGTAATCCTCAGCTATCTGATGCCCAAACCCTCTTGAACCACAATGAAGACTTACGACAATTTGCCCAAGCTGTCCAATACCGAGAACCTTTGCTGCTTCTGCGTCGTAAATGTGTTCAACGTATTGAACTTCACAAAAATGGTTGCCAGAACCAAGACTACCCAATTGCTTGAGACCACGTTGGATAGCATTTTTCATAACCGTATCAGGTTCAGCACCTGCGAGACATCCATTTTCCTCTGTGACATCAAGGTCTTCAGTAAAACCATAGCCCTCCTCAATCGCCCAGGCTGCCCCTCGTGTCATAACAGAACGCATTTCGTTAGTTGTGAGGAGACGCATACCTTCACCACCAACACCAGAAGGCAGTCTGTTGAACAGTTCATCAGCGAGCTTTTCAGTTTTTCCGCGCACTTGATCGCGCAGCAGATCGGTTGCCAATAAACGGACACCACAATTGATGTCAAAGCCAATTCCTCCGGGTGAGATCACACCATGTTCCGCATGAGTTGCAGCGACTCCACCAACAGGAAAACCATACCCCCAGTGGATATCTGGCATCGCTAATGAATGACCGACAATTCCAGGTAGGGTTGCCACATTCGCAACCTGTTGTAGGGCATTATCGTTGAGTATTTGCTCTAATAACTCCTCGTCGGCATAGATCATGCCTGGAACACGCATCTCCGTGTTGTAGCGCATGGGGATACGCCATCGATTGCTATCTACACGTTCAAGGGGTATCTTTTCTTTTGTGTTAGCCATATATGTTTGTGCCTCTTTTTATGCTTTTGAACATAGAAAAATTAGCAAGAGCGTAAGCGTCACGCGCGAAACGCATGAACAACTCCTACATTTTGTAGTAGTGAGCAAGGCTATCTATTGTGCCTTTTATGCTAAATGTCGAAGATGATACGAGCTTTATAGCCGTGTGCAGTAGTCTCAACGGCTGCTTCATGCCAAGTAACAGCTTTGATAGCACTACTCAGCTCGTGTCGTAGTGGATTGTAAGGCTCGCCAAACGCACACGCGTTAAGTTGTGTCTCTGTGAGTGCGTTGATCTTAAATTCGCTCAAGAGTAGATAGTCTGTGTCAAACAGAAGAATCAACTCGTTTAACCACGCGATAAGTAATGAGACAGTATCATGCCCCACAACATCAATCACTCGGTTAGTGGTATTTTGTACCTGTTCTGGCGCAACCATTAAACTTTCCATACCCTGTGCCGCATGGATAAACAGTTCTACAAGGGTTGTGCCGTAAGCGTGAATACCAACGTCTGCGGTATGATCAAACACTTCAAACGGGAGGTTAGACAACATAATATAGCGATGGTCTGGCGATACATATGGGGAGTATCTGATAGGAGTACATGATCTGACCTCGCTTTCTTTCTAAAGTATAACTACATTTACCCTTACAGAATACCTACTAATTTGCTATTTGTCAATAGCTGCGCTTGTAGGTTTTGGGAACTGGTACACGAAGCCAGGGCCGCCGATAAATATGCCGCCATCGACATCAGTACAGAGGCCGTTGGCATAGGTCCACGCCTCGGTGACGTGCTTTGGCTGAATGCCACGCATAAAGTAGATGGGGGTATGACCATGAATGACGCGTTTACCACCAAACATGTCAAGGAAGCGACGTAAGAACTCATCGCCACCGAGTGCGTGGCTGAAGGCTCCACGACGCGCAAAATCTTCCAAAAGTTCTTCCCATGTTAATGCATCACTTCTACTGAGTATCTTTTTGAACGCGGCATTGACCTCCTCCACGGAGCGACCGTACTTAATATAGAGGGAAGCGTCGGCGTGAACAAATAATACATCGTCAACAAGGGCCATAGCTGGCAATGCAGCAAGCCATTCTAGGTGGTGCATAGTCAGCTTTTTTAGGTCTTTTACATTGCCGCCATTTTGCTTCCAGCGTGAAATAAAGTTACTACCTAGCCCTGTTGAGCGCCGACCAAAACGATAGGCAGCCAGCATCAATACTTCGTGATTGCCTAACAACGCGTACACATGTCCACCTGTCGTTTCTGCTTCACGTTGAAGGCGCATCACAAGGTCGATAACTGCAATGCCGTCTGGCCCTCGATCAAAAAAGTCACCAAGAAACCAGAGTGTTGCATTGCCAGCACTCCATGAGAGGTCGTGATGTATCAGTTTTGCGTTTTGTAGCAACATGGTCAGTTTTTTGAACTGACCATGTATATCACTGATGACGTAGATAAAACCTTGTGTAGTAGTACTTGTAGTATCCACCTATGTTGTCTTAACTTCCTCTTCACGTGCAACACGAGTGTGTGCCCAAAACTCTAGTAGATCGCTTTTCGTGACAATGCCCTCTAACGTAGAATGGCCTATGACCGCGACTGCCGATTGTCCACTCCCAAACAGGGTATAAGCATCACGAGCTGGTGCGTCGGCGTCGAGTTGTGGGAACGGCGGCCCTTGCACCTCGCTGACTGTAATTGACGAGAGCGATTCACCGGTGGCGAGACGACGAAGTAATAGATCTTCGGTCAGGCTGCCAACCATTTGCTCATGCTCCATGACTGGTGTTTGGCTAATTCCATAGCGGCGCAACAGTTCAACAGCATCAGCGACTGTATCACTAGGCGTGACACTGACCACGAGCGGCATACTACGTGTGCTACTACGCCGATAGGTGAGTACATCACGAAGTGTTGGTTGACTCGTCTCGGCCTGAACAAGCATATTATTTTCACGCATCCAGGTATCATTGAATACTTTACTGAGATAGCCACGTCCAGTGTCAGGAAGCAAGACAACGACAACATCGTTTGGCGTTAATTGACGCGAATAGGTAAGCGCGGCTGCCAGTGCAGTGCCACCAGAACCACCTGTAAGAATACCTTCTTCACGCGCAAGACGGCGCGCCCAATAGAACGAGGTGCGATCATCGACCCGCACGAACTCATCGACAAGTGAAGGATCATAATTGTGTGGATAGATATCCATGCCGATACCTTCAACTTTATAAGGCTTTGGTGTATCGCCAGAGTAGACAGAGCCAGGAGGATCGGCTCCAATAATCTTGATATTGGGGTTTTGCTCTTTAAGGAAACGTGCGGTCCCAGAGATGGTGCCACCTGTGCCAATACCTGCTACAAATGTTGTAATACGACCTGCCGTGTCACGCCATATCTCTGGACCAGTGGTTGCGTAATGTGTGGCAGGATTGGCAGGATTAGAGTATTGATCGGGGCAAATCGCGCCCGGAATTTCGTCAGCAAGTCTGTGAGCTACGTTTTTGTAATATTCAGGCGAGGTATGATCGACACTACTAGGACAAATGACGACCTCGGCACCATAGGCGCGTAATAGACTACGCTTCTCTTCGCTGGCCTTTTCAGTCATGACAAATATACAGTGATAGCCTTTGATCGCGGCAGCTATCGCTAATCCATGTCCTGTATTACCACTGGTTGGCTCAACAATCGTTCCCCCTGGCCGCAACGTGCCCTGTTTTTCACAGTACTCAATCATTGCAGGGCCGATACGGTCCTTTACACTGCCACCCGGATTAAACATCTCCATTTTCGCCAACACAAGCGGCGTAACATCTTTTGCCACGCGGTGTAGACGCACAAGGGGTGTATCGCCTATTGCTTCTATCATTGAGTCGTAATAGCGTATCTCACTCATCACCGGCTCCGTCTTCTCTTGCACTTCACATTTCCTTATAGCTATACCGCGCTAGCAGTATGTTTCTTTGATTTACTTGATATATTTCGTGTTAATAGTATAGCACAGTGCTTATTATGGGTTTCCTTCATCTCCAACAACAATGATCTTGATCTCGTTGGTTGCAGCAGGAAAATGATCTGCTTGAAACGGCAGGTGTATTTGAATACTTGCAACACCCTCTTGCGTATTGAGATAGGCAAGGGCAGCCGCCGATGTTGCACCCTTAATCTCCTGGCTCCATTGGCTTTTCTGTTGCGCGGAAAAAACGTAAGTCCACGTACCATGTACGGCTACATTCAAGTAGACCAACCCATCTTTCTCATGTACGTCTACATATGGTGGAGCTACAGATGGTGTTCCTTGCACACGATAGTTTGGTCCCAATGTCTCAGCTTGTGTGGTGAGCAGTTGCGAGGCAACACGACTCATCACGTTTCGGCTATAAGAAGGTATACTTCCAGTAACACTAACCTGGACCTGGACTTGATCCACCTGAGACCCAACAGAATTACTAGCGGTAACGGTTGGAGTGTAACTGGGTTCACCTGCCGTCGTCTCATCTGGTGGTATTTGATGCTGCAATGTTTGTGCAACCTGTTGTTGAAGTTTCGGTAACAAAGCATTTTGTACATTATCAAGATCGGACTGTGCAACAACGTGTAATACTTGTACATCAACGCCACCAGAAAAAGCATCCACGTTTCTTGCCGAGATACCATCTCCGCAACAAGGTCCATCAAGTGTATGGGCTGCGATATTCCCATTTGCGCCCTCGTTGGCTGCAACAGCAGTACCAGTAGCCTTCCCATCCTTCCCATCCTGGCGAGGGGGAACAGAAACAGTTTGTGTGAGTTGTACGCGTATACCAGAGGACGATGTTAATATCATTGGATTTATAGTAGTTTGTGTATCTCCATGATTAGAAAATTCCACAATGCCATGTGCTTGCACACCCGCGATTGATTTTGTTCCTGTTGTTTGTACGGTACGGCTATCATTTGCCATACCTTTGAGAATGCGGTCGGGAATAGTATGTGTTACCAGATTCGGTGTTGTTGTCTTTGGAGAGGCCGTCAATACATACGTCGCTTGTAGTATCTTTGCTTGTGGAGTGACAAAGACTGTCGCAACGGGTGGCGTTCCGAAGAGTGGAAATCCTGATGGGAAAAAGCTCACGCCAAGAACATGTGGCATTAGCAGTAACAGTAGCAGCACTGTTGGAACTGCCATTGTCGCAAACAGTGGCATGCCCATGTTGCGACGCTTACGCACTAGTGGAGCTTGTTCCTCCGTGATACGCTGTTTTTCTTTGGGATTTTTGAATGTATCTTCTGTAATGCGCGGCTTATCTTGCCGTTCATGACGCTCACGAACCTGCATTACTGAAGGCCGTATACGACGTGGTGGAGCGAGTGGTACAGGTAGTGGCATTGGAACTGGTGACGGAACCTCTCGTTGTAAATGCACAGAACGTTTCTGTATGGGCGGTGCGTATTGAGCCTCTATAGGCAGGTCTTCCACAACCTCAATCGGTCCGTTCACCGCCGCCAAGAACGCCTTTCGCAGTTCGGCAATGGTACGGAAGCGGTCTTCGCTGCGTTTTGCCATAGCGGTCCGTACCACCTCACCTAGCTCGTAAGGAATAGAGGCATCATAGTCACAGGGCGATGGTATAGGTGCCTGTAAATGCATTTGAATGACACGCACGTCATCCTCGTCGTTATAGGGAAGTTCACCAGTGAGCAATTGATAAAGCAGAACACCCATTGCGTAAATATCGGTTGAGGTGGTAATAATGCCACGCGTCTGTTCTGGTGCCATATAATGAGGAGTGCCAGGAACTTGATCTAGTGGGATTTGCTTGCCCGTTTGCTCCAATTCCACCTTACGCGAATTGCGGACCAAGCCAAAGTCGGCAAGGTAGACATAGGGCGCACCAGTACGACGCTGCTCAAGTAAAACATTCGAGGATTTAATATCACGATGAATTAACCCAGCATCGTGGGCGTACTCTACAGCATCAAGCAATTGCTGATAAATCGCGGCGACCTCTGCGAGAGGAGGGAGGCTGCGGCGTAAATAGCTTGTGAGAGTCCCTCCATCTATAAAGGGCATCACAAGGAAAAGCATACCTTGCTCTTCGCCGAATTCGATTAACGGAAGAATATGAGGATGATGAAGACGTGCGACCGTTTGAGCTTCACGCGCAAAGCGACGCCGCATATCGCGGTCGGTCGCGTAGTCACCAAGGATAACCTTGATGGCTACGCGACGGTCGAACGCGGTACGTTGTTTCCCTTCGTAGACAGCTCCCATACCGCCGACACGAATGCGACGGATAACCTCATAGTTGCCGAGTTGCTTGCCTTCCAAAGACAGCATTGCGTCTGTCTACCTTTCCCTAACTACCACCAGCGCCAAGTCCAGGTTGTGTTGTCGGAGTTATTCCTGGGCCAGTCACTGTTGGAGTAGCATCTGAACTCCCCGGAGTTCCTCCACCAGACAAGCCTGTTACTGGCTGTATCACAAACTTAATATCATCTGTATTTGTTGGAAGCGTACCACTATTAGGATCGAGAGATGCATCAGCGACACCTGTTTGACCTTTAAGAATGGTTGCCGCGTCTGCCGCACTTTTTCCAGCGATGAGTTTTTTCAACTCAAGTTGTCGCGCATCAGTAAACTGGTAGGCCCAGATACCTTTCGCACTAACGAGCAAATTCACAATTCCCTGGCTTACGTTCTGAACTTTTGCCTGTGTGACGACATTTCCAACTAGAGCATAATCCGCACCATAGTCGTTTGTGGCTTTTGCCTTCAGGAGGTTCGTCACTAGTGCCAGAGTTCCCTTCTGGTCGTATACTTCCGCTTGACACGTCACCTTAACGGTTACGGTTACAGAGGCTGCCCTGTCACCTGCGTTATGATCGGACACCGATGTAGGAGAACAGGTAGTAGCACCTGCAATCTGCTCATTTGTATGAATCTGTGTTTTCAAAGCACCTTCGGCCTGTCCTAGTAGTGAAGGTTGCAATGCATTCGTCGCGCCTAGAATGTCGCCCTCTTGCACAAACGTGTAATTTTGTGCATCTTGCCCACCAGAGAAAGCCCCAACTTTGTACAAAAATTGAGTTGTCAGGAGTGCAGCACGATCTGATAAATATCAGAAGTCTGAATATTGCCGCTGCAACACCTACATTTATAGCATGAGCTGCAACATGTGCTACTGCCAAAAGTTACCCGCCGGTGGATTAGCAGCACCGATGGTTACAGCACTATCATTTACAATACGAACACCGTCTTTACCTGTAAATATAGTACCGCGCTCGTAACAGTCTGGGCAGCGGGTAGGCTATTAGTAAAAGTAGTAAAGTTCGCTACAGATTGGAGCCTGGCAGTTTGCTCTTACGCCCGTTGCACTCACTGTCTTTGATTGTGACGTGGAGCTAACGGTTACGACACGAGCCAAAACTTCCTGTTTAGTAGGGTCTGGATTACTTTGGACGCCACGAATGAGGTAGTTATTGTTCTCAGTTTTAGTGTCAGGCACGATATTGACGGTTGTTGTCGAAGTTAGGTTTGGTAGTGCTTTTCTTAGTGGGCCTAATAGATTTGGTGCTGATAAGGCGATACCACCAACGACAGCAGTAGTAAGAACGAGAAGAGCGGCAAGAGCAATAAGCACTGCACTACGTCTCGGCGGTCTACCACCACCTCCGCCACCGCCCCCAGGCGCACTCGCTCTTGGTGGTGGAGCACTCCCAACACCTGCGGTACGCGCTAGCGATGCTGCCGCCATACCACCAACCACACCTGCACCTACCGCTGCCACTTTCGCACTGTTACGTTGCTTCATAGTGCGTGGGGTAGAAGCTGCTTGTATATCGGGTTTCACAACTGGAACGATAAGTGGCGCGGCACTAGTCTCTTTTGACACAGGCAACTTGACCGTTGGCTTAGCGCGTGTGGGTGAGAGCAAGATAATACCAGAAACATCGTCGTTATTTTCGTTCTCGTTATAGTGTCCATTGCTGCTGCCATTTGTTACTGTAGAAATAGGCTCAGGAGTAGGCTCAGAATTCTTCGTAGTGGCTGGAGCTAGTGCATCCCAATCATCTTGCTCTACTATTGGAGCCGATGAAGTAACTGGAATTTCTTTCTCTTTTACTGGCATACCATTTGATGTAGCAGGGGGGGCAACGACTTCCGCTCCACCTAATACAAGAGGCACAACATGGTCGTTGTATGACACAGGCTCTTCTTCGCCCGATAGAGGAGCGACAAATGATGCAGCATCAACAACGCCAGTTGATGGTGCTGGCTCAGGAGGCGCAACGGCTTTTTGTTTCCCTGTACCAAAAAACCAGCTTTTTTTATTTTCTGGCTGGCTAGGTTTCTCATCTTTTACGGCCTTTGCGAAGACTTCCAGTGTTGAATAGACGGGAAAGTTTCTCTGTCGTGCGAATGCAGCCGGACCTGGACCACCTGGTGCAATAAAAACAATTTGTGTTTGTAATTTGCCACGTAGACTTTTTAGGTCGTCAAAGTCGCCTGGACGCTGAAATGCCTTATTTGAATCAGGTAAAACAACAGCGACCTGTTTACGCCCAAGTTTTTCTTGCGTTAGAATAGCGGCTAAGACACTTTTCTTTTCATCATTAGGAGATACATAAATAACACCTATACTCGCGTTGCGCGGATCATTGAGTCCAAGTACGTCTGTGCCATTCCCTTGTTTCATACTGGCCCCCCTCTTATCCTGTATATTGAGTAGTAATTTATTAGTGCTGATGGCATTCATTTTACACTATGTTTAAGCAATCTTAAAGCTTTTTTATATCAATCTTTTGTAATGAACGGGAAAGCCAGCATTTTACGCATTCCTCCAGTTGAGTGGTATACGAATGCAGTATTTCTAGCGATACATTTTTTGCAAAACAGGGCTTAGAATATTCTAATACGTGTAGACAAAAGAGGTAAAGGCGTTTTCACATCTCTACCTCTTTATAAGTAGTGCAAAGATTAGCGAGGGCCAGCACTTACAACAACGTCGCCAACCTCAGCGAATTGCACAAAGTTCTTTTTGAAACGGGCTGCGAGATCAGCAGATTGTCGGTCATAGGCATCCTTGTCATCCCAGGTATTACGAGGATTGAGAAGCGAACTTGGAACGTCTGGACAACTCATCGGGGACTGTAGACCAAAAACTGAGTCTGTAACCACTTCGACATTATCCAGGATACCACTAATGGCAGCGCGTACCATTGCGCGCGTGTAGTTGATGTCAATACGTACACCTACACCATATGGGCCACCCGTCCAACCGGTATTTATAAGGTAACAGCGCACTTGATGTTTTTCAATGCGTTCTCGTAGCAAGTGTGCATATTTCTCAGGTCGTAGAGGAAGGAAGACTGCCCCGAAACAAGAGCTAAATGTAGCCTCTGGTGTTGTTACACCAGACTCTGTACCCGCCAACTTACTTGTATAGCCCGACAGGAAGTAGTACATTGCTTGCTCTGTTGTGAGTTTCGAGATTGGGGGCAAGACGCCAAAGGAATCGGCGGAAAGGAAGATGATCGCTTGCGGCTGACCACCCGTACCAGATTCGATAACATTATTAATGTAGTCGATGGGATAGGCGGCGCGCGTATTCTCTGTCAACGATTGGTCATCATAGTTAGGTTCGCGTGTATCTTCTTTCAATACAACATTTTCGTAGACGGCCCCAAAACGCATGGCATTCCATATCTGTGGTTCATATTTTTTGGATAGGTGAATACACTTGGCATAGCATCCCCCCTCGAAATTGAAGATGCCGTTCTCGCCCCAACCATGCTCATCGTCTCCAATCAGGCGGCGATCAGGGTCAGCAGAAAGGCTTGTCTTGCCTGTTCCAGAGAGACCGAAGAAGAGTGCCACATCACCCCCTTGCCCCACATTCGCGGAACAATGCATGGAAAGTACGCCTTCTGCTGGCAATATAAAGTTCAGAATGGTAAAGATGGACTTTTTCATCTCGCCCGCATACTGAGTACCGGCAATCAGCACCAGACGCTCCTTGAAGTCAATAATGATGGCGATGTCCGAGCGTGTGCCATGTGACACAGGATTTGTATGAAAGTTTGGGACGCATAAAATGGTGAAGCCTGGCCGTGAACTGGTAAGGTCGCTCTCATTCTTTCGCAAGAACAACTGACGTGCGAAGAGGTTATGCCATGCAAGTTCGGTGATGACCTGTATGGGCATACGATAGTGTGGGTCGGCACCAGCGGCGGCATCGAGGACATACACGTCACGCCCCTGCAAGTAGTCAGCGAGACTACGACGAACAACCTCAAACGTTTCGGGGGACATAGGATGGTTATTTTCTCCCCACCAAATCTTTGCGGCAGACTCCTCGTTTGAGACAATAAACTTATCTTTTGGCGAACGGCCAGTATGGGAGCCTGTTGTAGCCGCGAATGCTCCGTTCGCTGCCAATACGCCTTCTTTTCGTGCAAGCGCATGTTCAGTGAGGACGGCTGGCGAAAGATTCCAATTTATAGTGCCAAGGTTAACTAACCCGTAATCTTCCAAGGCCTTTCTGCTCATCATCATAGTCATAAAATGCGTTCTCCTTCGGGGCGTTCTACTGTGGTCATGTTACTTACAACAGCTATGGTGCAATTACTCTTTCCTAGAGTATAGCGTAACATGCACATGCCCTAACAATGGTTAGTCTATCAGACTTTAGCCAGCATCGCAACCCGAACAACACACACGAGTATAGCACAAAAAGGGCGAGAGACAGAAACGGACAGTTGAGGAAAGACTCTCGTCCTTTCCCAATTGTCCATTTCTGTCTCACTTGTTTCGAGATATTAGGAAATGGGGATGGGATGTTTCATGTATTGTCCAACAGAGATGCGAAGATAGCCTCCATCGTCATCAGGATAGCTACTTGTATGAGTATTGCATTTATTGCATTCATACGTAGAGATTGGAGCCGGATTGGTTATACCATCCTTCCTTGCGTCGGTAATTGAAGTACCACCGTTACCTGGTCCAAAGAGGACTGCAATTATACCTGCGGCCGCGAAACTAGCAACATTGCCCATGATATATTCAGCACGATTATCCTGATAGTGTCCGGCGGAATTGTTCATGGTATCAAAGTATTGGTTGCCCATTGGCACCTGCCACATGACAACACGGTGATGAGTAGCGGTACTTAAGCCGTGAATGAAGGAAAGGTAGCGCGAAAAATTAGGAAAGGTTTGATTTGTACGATCCCACCACGAGCGTCCCCCTCGTTGTCCAGAGTCAAAATCGGCGACATCGTTAGACAGCACATCCCAACTTGAAACGCCTGTGGGATTGCCAACGAAACCCGCACTATTTAGAAAACTTGCCTCCTGTTGCACCATAGTAGCAACATCTAACGAGGAACGTGTGTCGGTCGCAATATCGGCATTAGAAGCCCAACATGATGCATGTAGAGCGAGTATCGCATTAGGAGCATATTTATCGCGCATGTGAAGTAATGCCCAGGCAAAACCTTGTACGGTATTAGGAAAGCTTGACGCATCAGCATTGCCAGATGAACTCACACTCGCGGATATGGTAGCGGCATTGTTTGTGCCTTTTGAAGCATTTTGCAGGAAACCCCAAAGGTCGGGTTCGACGATGACTAATACAGGTTTCCCAAAAGCTCCAATCTTTTGCAGCATGAGCGTCCAATTGGCATAGTATGCTTTCATGGTGCTAGGAGTAGTAATGTTCGCAGTAATTTGTGCAAGATTATTTGCGCCACAAGAAGTGCCTAGGTGCGGTCCATTACTCAAGCATAGTTCATAGTAAGCAAAGGTAGGAATGTAGCCATGCTTCAAACTTTCCTGCATATAGTATGTAGCAAACTGTCCCGTGGGCTGATTCCATGTCTCCCACCCATGACCAGTATTGACGCCACCTGTCAAATATTGATAACGAAACGTATATGAGGTACCGTTTGTGGTACGCATAGTATCTAAAGCGGTGGCTGAGCCAGGACTATTCATAACACCGAAGCTTAAGTAAGGAGGAAAGGCCGCAGGTATTGATCTAGTACCTGTAGCATATTTATACCTGCTATTTGGATTAGCTTGTCTCGTTACGGTTATAGTCCCTACAGTTCCTTGTGGTTTGAGGGGTATTTGAGTGTTGACACCGTGAGCAAACGTGCTTTCACCACATGCAGAAATGCAAAGAAGTAAACCTATATGAAGCAGTACAAAGATTGTTTTACGATACCATCTCGCCTTGAATAAACGCATATATACATACTCTCACTAAAAATTTTATTTCCCACTACACAGTATATATGCGCCTCTATAACACGCCTTTTATCGTAGGACTAACAGGTATCTGTAGGGACCACATTCATGGCGTCCTCGCCCAATTCATAGGGCGAGTTTCATCAGCTATCTTTTTTGCATGCTCTCACACAAGAATTGGTACATCACAGGAGACTGCACATTGCTTCGCTCGGGCAGCGGACGCGATCAATCGGGTCCCTACGGAGGTTCGTCGTGTTTTGTTAAACACGACATATTTATGTTTCCTTTAGAGCGCGAACATAGGAAACGAATTGATCGCCACGATCAAACTCATTGAGAAACATGCCAAAACTGGTAAAGCCCGGTGAAAAAAGTAGCACGTCTCCTGTCCGAGTCAAGGCTATAGCAGCGTCCATAGCGACTTTGAACGTGTCAAAGATACCACGTACTGGAGTAGCTTTTCCTTGCTTATGGGCCTCATCAGAAATGGCGGGAAGGAGTTCATCAGTACCAGTGCCTGGAAGGAGCACAACATCACGGCAACGTTGCACAATTGTAGTGGGCCATTGCTCTAAAGGGAGGTGTTTTGTATTGCCACCTGCAACAAGAACGATGGGGGCATCAAACGCCTCTAAACCTACACGTCCCGCTACAGGTGTTGTGCTGGTACTATCATTGATATAGCGTACACCATGCAGCACACGCACCTCATCAAGGCGATGTGAAACACTTTTAAAGGTTCGCACCGTTTCGTGAATAACGTCATCAGAGACACCAAGCAAACGTGCAGTCGTTGTGGCTAATAAAATATTTTCAAGGTTATGTTTGCCGACAAGCGGTGTCTCGGTGAACACAAATGGCTCAACACGATCCGACCCTCGTGCGAAACTACCACCACGCTCGATACTGGTAAACCAGGTAGTGCTAGGCGATTCTTCACCAAAGCGACGGGTCCAGGGATTGTCATAGTTAAACACGGCAAGGTCTGTCGAGGCTTGATGACGAAAAATGTTCGCTTTTGCCTCCGCGTAATCTTCCATCCCATTATAAGTATTCAGATGGTCGGGATACACGTTCGTCATAACCGAGACGGATGGACTTATGCGATGCGGCGCGAGTCCCTCCAATTGCCAACTTGAAAGTTCCAGCACGACGTGAGTTTTCGAGTCGATATGAGGAAGAAGTGAGAGCGTCTCGACACCTGCGACATTGCCACCTAATACGGTTGGTATCCCACTCTTACTAAGTATTTCATGTAGCAGCGTCGTGGTTGTAGTCTTGCCACGCGTACCAGTGATACCGATGATGCGTCCTGGACAAGCTAGAAAAAAGAGCGCAATTTCCATCTCAATCTGCGCTCCATGCTCTTGCGCGAGTCGCAGGTAGGGCGAATTTCGAGCCACCCCTGGATTACGAATAACGATCTCGGCCCAAAGAAAGTCTTCCTCGCGGTGTCTGCCTAGAATAAACTCTATTGGCAAACCTGCAAGTGCTTGTACACTTGGCGCAAGCACCTCCGGCGATTTCATATCAGTCACGCGAACAATCGCTCCCTGTTGAGCGACATAGCGAGCCGCCGCCATACCTGAGCCTTGTAGCCCTAGCCCCATTACCAAAACACGCTTCCCACGCAAATCCATAACGAACCCTTTTTCTAGCAAACAAAATGCTTTGTAACAATATCGTGCTGCTATCATAGCAGAATAGGGTGCAGGATACAATTTTCGACATAGTAAAAAAAAGAGACAAGCGAACACATAAGAATGTATAATAAAGGGAGTTTAATCTTTTTTTAGAGTATACCTACTATAATTACGTTCTTTATCGAAAAGGATATGTAGTGATTGATAAAGAAATCGGGTATACTTTTTATTACTGATGAACGTAAGAGACCATATAGACTTTGTGTACCTGTTGGTACTAGAAAATAAGTATGGAAAAAGGGCAAACAGAACAAATCGAAGCTTTTCTTGAATGCCTACCTGTTGGAATAGCTGTTCTTGATAGCAACGACTTACGCATTCGCTATCTTAACGCGTACTTATATAAACAACTTGAGAAACACTGGCATCTTCGAGATGTGGTGGGACAACAAGTTCATGAATTGTTACCAGAAGAGGTGCGTAAGGACGTACTAGCCAGTTTGCATTCAGTTGCTCTCAGGGGAGAAAGTATCGACTATCCAGAACTTCCATATGAGGGATTTTTGCAGACGCGAGGCAGGACGTACTGGCATGTAACCATCAAGAAGGTATCCAAAACGGTAGAGGATCGTGATATATTGGTTGTCGCGGTTGAGGATGTAACCGAGATGGTACGTTCGCGTATCCATCTGCATGCAATTACGTATATCTCCTCTGCCATCGCGGGAGCGTATGCTCTTCCGTTAGTGCTAGATCGTATTTTGCATTCAGTGTTTGAGTTAATTGGTGCCAAGCGATGCGCTGTTTTATTGATAGAAGACTCTATCACTGGGTTTCACGAAACGGTGCATACTCCTTCAGAGGCAATACGAAGGGCTACCATTGCAGCACAACAAGGCATTCATGTCTCATCACAGGATTGGCGTCCAATAATAAACTCTCGACTTCTGCTCGGTCGAGTTGAGCAAGAACGCCATACACTCGTTCTTCCTGATACTCAAGTATTTCCAGACCTTGAGCTACCCTTTCTTGACAACGAGGGGATACCGCAGCATCCCAGGTCGGTACTTTGTATTCCCATTTTCGAGCCTCGCATCTCAAGTGAGCAGGCTGCAAGCCTTTTTGTCGTAAAGAAAGCGCGCGAGAAGCGACAAGCGGTGCTTGGTAGTATTGAAGTCTATCATCGGCGAGCCAGAAACTTCGCGCCAGAAGAGGTTGAACTTTTAGAGCAGTTTGCACAACAGGCAGGATTAGCAATACAGAACGCGCGTCTTTTTGGCAATATCAACCAGTTAGCGCGCGCAGAACGACGCAGTGCTCATCAACGAAAGTATGTGATGCAGGCGATTCCCGATGGTGTTATTATCTTTGATCCTAGGTGGCGCGTCGCGGAAATGAATCAGGCAGCAAGAACATTATTAGGTTGGAGCGATGACGTTCTTGGACAAACCATCACGCAAGCACTACAGCAAAGTAAAGCTATACTTTACTACGATATTATGGACCTGACCAATCCTATACCAGAGCTTGAGCGACGAGCATATGCACGTCTTATAGATGAGTTTAAGATGATTGGTGCCGATGAGGGTTCTTACACGATTCGTTGCACCTATACGCCTATCCGTGATGACCAAGGTGATACGTTCGCCTTCGTGGTTATCTATCATGATGTAACAGAACAAGCAGCCGTTCGTGAGCGCATCGAGGCAAAAGTGCTTGAGCGCACGAAAGAACTGGCTCAGCGTAATGTAGCACTTCAACTTGCACAAGTGGCTCAGGAAATGGAACGCGCACGACTAGAGCTTCTTCTGGAACGTCTTCCATCAGGAGTGCTTGTTGTATCAGCACTGGATAACACGATTACCATTATTAATCAACGAGCGATACATCTGTTGCACCGTATGGGTGCGATAGTAGAACCAATAGACGGCCTTGAGCAGACTGCTATCCATAGCGTCGGGACCGATAGTACGCAGATATTGAGTCCACTTGCGGTGTACGGAGTATCTGATACACCGCTTCGCTACGAGGAACAGCCTCTGAGCCTCGCGTTAAGGGATGGAAAAGCGAGTGAAGCCGAACTGCATGTGCAAGACCGAGATGGTCAGTCTTTGTACCTCTTTGCTAGCGCAGCACCTCTACGCGCAAATGATGGAACGATCACGAGTGCGGTGTTAGTATACAATGAGATTACGGCGATCAAAATGCTAGAACGGGCGAGGGAAGATTTTTTTACAACAATGGCTCATGAGTTGAAAACACCTCTTGCGAACCTTCGTGCTCACCTCAGCGCATTGCTTTCCAAGGACGTACAATGGTCAAAAGAGGAGCAGTATGCCTCTTTACAAACGGCAGAAGAGCAAGTAGAGCGTCTTACAAGCATGGTCAATAGTGTCCTTGAGGCGTCACGTATCGAGGCAGGAGCACTACGTCTTAAGCTAGATGTAGTGTTTTTACCGGAGTTATTTGAGGACCTGGAAGAGCGGTTAGAGGCCCTCATAGCGACTTCGCAGAGACATCTACGGATAGTACACAGTGAGACACTACTACCACCAGTGCGAGCAGACTATGAACTCATCATGAGCGTTCTTATGAATCTGATCAGCAACGCGTTCCGTTACGCCCCTGAAGGCGACATAGTGTTACTTGAAGCTGAGGTCGTCTTTGAGCCACAAGATACGCAAGAGATACACCCTATCGGCGTGCTTTTGCGCGTCAGTGATAAAGGACCAGGTATATCACTAGAGCAACAGAAAACGCTTTTCACACGTTTTAGTACCTTCGCTACGGGGAGTGAACTAGACAATGAACACACAATGCAACCAGAGAGGAAGCAACGACAAGGAACGGTTCGTTGGAGTCCAACAACGGGACTGGGTTTGTACATCAGCCGTGGGATTGTTGAGGCACATGCAAGTAAACTTACACTAAAAAGTGGTCCTAGGCAAGGAACAAGTTTCTCTTTTATACTGCCTATTTTTGAGAACGGGCAAGAGAGTATAAACGAGTAAGCATAAATATTTAGATAGGAAAAAGAATGTCTACTTATGATAAAAAAGTCCGTATTCTATGTGTTGAAGATGATCCACAAATGCGAGCCTATTTACAGGTACAACTCAAAGCAAGAGGCTTTCAGGTACAGGCAGTGAGTGATGGCGCGCAAGCAATTGACCTTGCAGCTATGTCTCAGCCACAACTCGTCCTTCTTGACCTCACACTTCCTTCACTAGACGGCTTAACCTTTCTACGCCGTCTCCGTGAGTGGAGCAACATGCCCGTTATCATTTTATCTGCCCATGACGAGGAACCAATAAAGATTAAGGCACTCGATTTGGGAGCTGATGATTATTTGACCAAACCATTTAGCTTAAATGAGTTGCTCGCACGCGTTCGTGTAGCACTACGCCGCTCAGAAGCGACGATACAGGCACAGGCAAATGGTACAGGGAGAGATAAACCGTGCTACAATAGTGGTGGTGATAACGGTTTGGTTGTTGATTACGCTCATCGCAAGGTGCAATCAGGCGGAAAAACTGTTCATTTGACTCCAACCGAATATGATCTTCTTTGCGAACTAACACGCAACGCGGGCAAGGTGCTTACACATCGCGAACTGCTACAGCGTGTGTGGGGGCCGGACTATAGTGGAGAAAATACCTACTTGCGTACCTTCATGCGACACTTGCGTCGTAAGCTAGAACCTAACCCAGCACAGCCACGTTTTTTGCGTAACGAACTAGGAGTGGGCTACTTCGTGCCAGCACCCGATCTAAGCGAAACAGAGAAGTCGTAATAAGATAGAGAATACGAGAATCGCGGATAACCAAATTTTTCACACGTTTTTCACACAAATGGAAATTTATTTACGTGATCTTCACACGTTATTGGGTAATCTTTCTGTAGAGACAGGAAGACTATCTCTAGTCGCATCGGCGACGCTGCCGCAGCGGAAAGAGTCATTAAGCGGAAGCGGGGTGTCAAAATGCACGTTGCAGCTACTGCACGAGCTATGCCTATAAGCGACGCGCTGTGCTCATTGGCCCAAACAGCTTCCACACTTGACGTGCAATCCAATGCAATTTGCACTACATACCTTCCCATCTATACCTCGGTACGTGATAATTTTAGAAAACACCCTTTCATCGACTACACCCGACGAGACGCATTGTGTGCAGACACTTCTCAGGCGTCTTATTCGTGTTACTGATAGCATCCCAATAGTTGTTGTCAAACAAGAAGAAGGAGGCTCACATGGATCGTAAAGAAGACCGCGACATTTTGCGAAGAGGTGGGTTTGCTGAGGGAGAAGTAAAGCAGTTGAGTAAGCTTAGAAGAGATCACGCCGAGAGAGAGCGGCACAACGCAGCAGTAGAGCATCGCCGACTTGAATTTATACGCTGGCTCGTCGATACAGGAAAACTGACAGACCAAATAGCGTAAGAGCATTAAAATGGGGGTTCCTTGCAGCTATCACAAGGAACCCCCATTTTAATTCGATAAACACTTAAAAATTAAGTACATGTATGTTGTAGGGACTAGATTATGCGATTTCACAAATGAAATGTGGATAACTGACGTAGGGACCATCCGTCCTGATGGCGTGTCCAAATGCCAAGAGGCGATTTATCGCACAAGTATCCATACTTTCGTAAAGCGTTTTCACGAGATCTCGCCCAATGAATTGGGCGATGGACGCGATAAATCTAGTCCCTACGACGTATCCACATTATTTTATCAAAGAGCACAAATGTTTCCGTTATATGATGCTAAGCTATGTCTTGATCTTCTTTGTACGCTACCAAGCCCATATCATCCCACATTCTCTGCATAGGATGCTGTTTTGGCACTCCTAAGCGCGCTACTGAAGCGAGAATATTTTCCACAAGAGTTGGTGGAGGCGCGATTTGCTGAAGCTGATCAAACAGTACATCAATTTCGTCGTCTTCTATTTTATCTTCAGCAAAGAGAATTGTGGTTGAATAGTTCATATGTGCTTCCTCTCATGTAATTCTTATCTATTGTTAATACGAATCACATGAGAGAGAAGTTTCACTTTTTCACAGCATTCTTATCAAACATTAAGAAGCTGAAGCTGTTTGTGTTTGAGCGGTAAGTGCAGCGCGCAATAATGGACGAGCACGTTGGAAATATGTCTTAGCGGTTGCTTCTGGCATACTTAATGTTTGTCCAATTTCTGAAAAGCTAAGCTGACCAGCATAACGTAAAAGTACAACGGAGCGAAACTTGGGTGGAAGGCTTTCGATAGCAGATCTCAAAGAGCGTTGGAGGTCGTTACGCTCGGCAATTTCTTCGGGTAAAGGACGGGTGTCGGGCATAATAGCGAGCGGTGAGAGATCATCGTCGTCATTTACCGATTCCAGTTCAGAGAAATGAATGGCGCGTTTGCGACGTAGTTCATCAAGGCAGCGATTACGTGCGACTTGGAAGAGCCATGCTTTCAGAGGTTCGCCGGTACGTAGGGTTGGCATAGAAATATATAATTGTAAGAAGACTTGTTGTGATACATCACAGGCTTGATCATAATCACCTAAACAATGGCAGATAAAGTTAAAGAGTGAAACATTATAGCGTTGTACCAAAGCTTCAAATGCGCGCTGGTCCCCAGCAAGTGTTTGTTTGACCAACATCCCATCGGTAATTTCTGGAGCTTGTGTTTTTGTTTGTACTTTTGATCGTTCTCTTGTTTGCATCAGTTCAGCCCTCACTTTCTTTCGTCTCCCATAGAGTAGCCTTTTCTAGTGATAAATTCAAGCGTTTTTCCCCCGTAAAAGCTCTGCCATAAAGCACTCTAAGCGTAAACTAAACTGAATTGAATTAGAATAATGCATTCCTAAGAAAAGTAAGAATTCCATCACTCATCGTTTTCTTATCTATTTCTTATCGAATATTAAGCATATGAAGAGGGGACGAAAGGAAGGAGTTAGGTTATTTGAGTTTGCTACAATAAACACGTATCAGGCCACTAATTGGATACATTGCTACCCAATTAGTGACCTGATACGAAGAAGACAATAGCTATAGGTTTACAACGTTCTCAAACGTTAAGAACATGCGACAACGTATGGAGTTGTCTGCTTCACGTTCTTGTTTAGTGTGAGGCTAACAGGCGCATACGTGTAACTATTTTGGCCCTTCGGTGTGAGGTAGCCTTCTGCTCCCAGCACCTTCGCGGCATCGGCAACAGACTTGACATAGACGGGTGTGAAAGCCCAGTTGTTGGCAACGGGAATACTAGAACTAATGGAACGTCCTAATGCACGATGCTCGGCTTCAATAGTCAAAATCTGTGCGGAGAGGACTGCGTAATCGGGTAAACCAAGAAGGGCAAAATCACGAATTGCAGCGATGTATGCAGACTCAAAAGCTGTCTCTAACTGATCCAGCGTATTGATAAACTTGTCCTGATGCTCAAATGTTGCTTGACCATAAGGAAAGCTAAATTTGCCAGTCACAGGCTTACCACCAGCTTTGACCAGCAAATTAAGGTGATACTGCTCTTCAACAACTGCGGCCGTAAGGTAGTCCAGGTTCTGACCGCTGATATCGAGCTTATGAGCATTCTTGATACCGTGAGTATAGAACGTGATAGCTAATTGCTCAGCGGTTGCGGCAATAGCAAGAATGGTTGCAGGAGTATCAGGATGACACTTTGCGGTTGACGCAGCAGCATGGACAGCCCCTTTTGACCAGAGTGCTGTTCCGGCAACGGCGAGTCCTGTGACACCAGCGGCGCCAGCAATGGCACCCTTTAATACATTACGACGTGAAGTCTCTGTTACTATTTGGTCTTGCATTGTCTACACTAATCCTTCCATATCTGGGAAGACAGCCAACAGTAATACTCATTATGTTGACCGTTCAAGTCCTCTCTTACAGCCATATTGAAAATGAGTTAGGGATATAGGTGTAAAGAGAGGTTTTACCAATAAACTATATATGATGTAGAGAAGCTTGTTCGGCCTACTTCGCGGTTAGCCACGGTGGACGCCTGGTTGTAACCGACCGTTCTCGCTTCTCACACTATACTACGATACTTATTATCGGTTGGATCATACAAACCCTTCAACAGTGGGGTTTTGGGAGGCACGACGAAATGAATGTCGTAGGGACCACATTGATGGCGTCCAAGCCCAATTCATTGGGCGAGTTGCATACACCATTTTTCTTGAATGATATTGCAAGATGAGGACTGCACATTGCTTCGCTCGTGCAGCGGACGCGATCAATCGGGTCCCTACGAAATCTATCACATCAAGGTTGGGGGACCATTACAGGCGTTTCGTTGTGCCTCCCCAAAAACCTACTGTTGAAAGATGCGGTATAATACCCCCACAACCAGTTCATCCTTTTTCATAATATATGTAGAGGTGGAGAGTCTCTTGTCACAACTCACACAACTTACCTTGTCGAGCGAGACGCACCACAACCAGCGTCTCTTCTCCGATTATTATCTCAATCATATTTTGCCTAACTCCGACAATTGGAAAAGTTTGCGCGATGAAGCAGCCCTTGTAATGCAACAACTGCAAGCGTTGTATGCGAAATTCACACCCAATCCTAATAACGAGGCACAAACGGAAGACGATTGGATTAAGCCCGTATTTCAGGTGCTAGGACATGTCTTTGAGGTGCAGGTTCCGTTGAAAGTTCCCGATAGTGTGCAGGAGCCAGACTATATCTTCTACCGTGACGAGGATGCACGTATCGCTAATAAAGGACGTATCACCACAGAGGAGAACCTGAAACAGGGTGCCTATGCCGTGGGCGATGCCAAGCGGTGGGAACGTTCGCTGGATAAAGCGGTCAAGGGCGGCGATGCCTTCAACAACAAAAATCCCTCCTATCAAATATTTTTCTATATGTTACACAGTGGTCTACCGTGGGGTATTTTGACCAATGGGCGACACTGGCGACTCTATCATGAACAGACCGCACACAAACTTGAAATCTTCTACGAGATTGACCTACCCGCACTGCTCACAAAAGGCGATGTTGATAGCTTCCTATATTTCTACACCTTCTTTCGGCGCGCCGCCTTCGAGCAAGGGATACTTTCACTAGAACAGATACTCGCCGCCAGCACGGACTACGCACAAAATGTCAGCGATAGCTTGCGGCAACAGGTCTATGATGCCCTTCGCTCCGTCGCGCAAGGCTTTTTGGACTATCCAGGCAACAATCTGCCTAGCACACCCGAAAGCTATAAGGCGATTTACGACAACTCGCTTATCCTCCTGTACCGCTTGCTATTCATCTTTTATGCGGAGGCACGTGACCTCTTGCCCATCGAAGACAACGCGAAGTATCGCAAAAGATATAGCCTCTATGCCATCAAGCAGAGCGTCAAGAACGAGTTGAGCGAGGGCTTGCTGATACCCACATCGGGCATGTATTGGACGCGCCTGAAAGACCTGTTCCGCGCCATCGACAAAGGTTCGCCTCCGTTAAGCGTCACGACCTTTAACGGCGGCTTGTTTGACCCAACAAAGCACGATTTCCTGGAACGCTATACCGTTGGGGATGTCAGCCTGTGCCGTGCCATCGACAAGTTAGCGCGTGTCAATGGGCAGTTCGTCGATTACCGCGACCTCGCCGAACGACATCTCGGCACTATCTACGAGGGCTTGCTTGAATACACGCTACAGGTCGCGGCGGTGCCAATGGTCGAAGTGCGAAGTACGAGCAAAATTGTGCCAGCCGAGGGTGTGCCGAAACGCGAGATCATGGCGGAATTTCGCGTGGGCGAAGCCTATCTTGTTACGGACAGTGGCGAACGCAAGACGACGGGTAGCTACTATACGCCCGATTACATCGTTAAGTATATGGTCGAGCAAACTCTAAAACCTTTACTTGACGCGGCGGTACAATCGGCACAGAACGATGCCCAACGTATTCAAGCCGTGCTGATGCTCAATGTGCTCGACCCCTCTATGGGTAGTGGACACTTCCCCGTTGAAGTCACGGAATATATCGCACGGTACATTGTCGCGCTCGGCATTCAGTCCGAGGATAGCGACGAGGGCGACCTGACGTATTGGAAACGACGCGTGGCGCAGCAATGCATCTATGGTGTAGACCTCAATCCGCTTGCCGTTGAACTTGCCAAACTCTCCCTCTGGCTCGTCACCGTTGCACGAGACCGTCCCCTAAATTTCCTTGACCACCACCTACGGGCAGGCAACACGCTCATCGGCTCCTGGCTGCACGATATCGACGGCGACCTGCATCCCAAACTACGCTCAAACCAGAAGAAAGCTAAACAAGCGGAGCAGGCCGCGACTGAAGCGGGACAACTCGCCTTCACGCTCTATGACGACAGTTTCCGTCAAAGCACACAGTCCGCGCTCGTCTCGATAGCCAGCATCGAACGCAACCCAGGCATCACCGTCAGCGATGTCAAGGCGCAAGAGGCCGCGTATGCCGAGCTACGCACACGCTTCAGCGAAAAGTATCTCTATCTCGCCAATCTTGGTGCCGCCCTCTACTACGACCTCAAACTTGGCAGCGACATCTGGCGACCGCTCGCGGATTACGCCCTCGACAGCACGCTTGACGAGAGCCTACAGCAACAGCAGCAGCAATTCGACACATGGCTTGACGCCGCCAACACCATCGCGGCACAAAAGCGGTTCCTGCACTGGGAACTAGAATTTCCCGATATCTTCTTCGACAAACAAGGCCAGCCGCTCGGCGACTCCGCAGGCTTCGATGTCGTCATCGGCAATCCGCCCTATGTGCGCCAGGAGCAGTTAAGCGGCGACAAACCCTACTTCCAGGAACGCTACGACGTGTATCACGGCAAAGCTGACCTATTCGTCTACTTTTTTGGACAAGGCTTACGCTTGCTGAAAAGCGGTGGCAAACTGGCCTACATTAGTAGCAATAGTTGGCTCCGTGCCGACTATGCCACAACATTACGTCAGCATCTTCGTCTACAAACATGCGTAGAAACCATCGTCGATTTAGGTGATAACCACGTCTTCGCTGACGCGCCCGACATGACACCCGCCATTGAGATTGTCAGCAAAGAGCAACCCAAAGACGAAAACGTCGCACAAGTAGCAGTATTCGCCCGTAACGAAGGCATCAAAACATTCAAAGACCAGCTAGCTGATAAGATGTTTAATATCTCTATTTATGACCAGACTGATGAAGGTTGGCAACTTAGCAAGCGATGCTTCTACGTGCTTTGTTTACAAAGTTAATGCAAACAGGTCAAGTCTCTTAAAGATGTTGTTGAGGACGTATGTATCGATGGTATCAAAACAGGATCTAAATGAAGCATTTATTATCGACCAAGCTAGTACGAGATAATTTGTGAAAGAAGACCACAAGTGTGCTACCCTTATTAAACCGTTGGTACGAGGTGAAGATTTACGTCCCTGGTATCAAGAGAACGAAGGACGCTGGTTAATTTGGATTCCAAATGGTTGGACAAGGAAGACACTTTCCCGATACGTATTTTCAGAAGAGCAAGCATGGAGGAAGTTCAAGGCACAGTCATCCTAGCATTCGCTACACATTTAGAACGTTTTGCAAGAAGCTGCAATTAAGACGTCAAAATAAGGGACAGTTTTGGTGGGAATTAAGTCCTTGTAATTATTATCATGATTTTGAACAAACCTAAAGTCTTTTGGCGCCGATATTGCTAAATTCCCTCGTTTCTCATGGGATGAACAAGGACAATTTGTGAATAATAAAGGATGTATCATTACTACCACATGATATATCGCTTTTAGGCATTCTACAATCACGGGTATGTTGGTTTTGTATATCTCGACTCTGTGCTCCCTTAGGGGAACGTGCAGGATTAATTAGATATCAACAATTTACCCAATATATTGAACAACCTTCCTATTCCCGACCTCACATCAGAGCAGCGTGAGCAGATTGGCGCGTTGGCACAGCAGTTAACGGATGTGGCACAGAGACGCTATCAGGTACGGCGTAAAACAGCATCGCGCATTGTGCAAGACCTTGGCAATGGTCCCGATGCACGGCTCAACCAACGCTTAGAGTTGTGGTGGGACCTGCCCTTTGCAGACTTCCACACCGAAATCACAAAGGTTTTCAAGCGCACCATCCCCCTCAAGGACCGCGACGATTGGGAGGACCTCTTGCGAGAGCGCGGTCAGCAAATCCACGACCTGACCGACGAGATTGTGCGTTTGGAGACATTACTCAATGAAAAGGTGTACGCCGTGTTCGACTTGAACGAGGAGGAGATTGCCCTGATCGAGCGCGAAACGAAGTATAAGTACGGGGAATGGTGAGAGGACATGATGTTACATGTCCCAACGCCCGAAAGCATTCGATGCTGAAACGGGCTAAAATAAACATAATGGATTGTAATAAGCGAGTGTTAAGACGACTTCATAGGAGAGACAGCAATGGAAAGCACAAGCAATACTGGAAACGTCATAGTTCGTATCGTTGCATTCCAAAAGGGTGATCCACGCTATCAAGCAGCAAGTGGAAAGGGAGATAGAGGTCTCTCCGTTGCCCAATTACGGAAACGATTCGGGGGAGACGAAGGAGAGATACCTGATCCAATCTATGGACAGATGCATCATATCTCTCTGAAGCAATGGGCAAATGAGGATCCAGAGACGACCATCCTACGCATTTCCTTCCGCGTTCAGTGACTGCTAACCTAGGGCAGAGCGAAGAGAAGAATGCATCTCTGATTGATATGACTATAGGATATTTCTAGTATATTCCTGATAGTCGTATCAATCATAAGATAATACATCAATCATGATAGTTGACTCGCTTAATGTTCAGCATGATACCTATAAAGCATCACTCCTGCTCTAAGATAGGTATTAGACATATTACTTTGGGCTTAGTATACTCTTTCTCAGAAGGGATTTCCACTTTTCTGTGATACGCCTTCTATCCAAACCTGAGAGAATACAAGAATTCCTTTCACTCACATCGAACGACGAGGAGACTCTTATGATAGCTCGCCAACTTGGTTCCAACGGCCCTCACGTATCCGCAATAGGTCTGGGATGCATGGGAATGTCCGACTTCTATGGTCCAGCCGACAGGGCCGAAAGCATCGCCACGATACATGCTGCATGTGATGCTGGCGTCACGCTGCTCGATACCGGAGACTTCTATGGCATGGGCCATAACGAGTTGTTACTTCACGAAGCATTGCAGAACCATGATCGCGAACAGGTGGTAATCAGTGTTAAGTTCGGAGCACTGCGCGCCCCCGATGGTGGCTTTATTGGCGAAGATGGACGCCCGGCCTCCGTCAAAAACTTTCTTGCGTATACTCTGCGCCGACTGGGGACAGACTATGTTGATGTGTACCGCATCGCGCGTGTTGATCCAAGCGTGCCGATTGAAGATACGATTGGCGCGATTGCGGATATGGTGAAGGCGGGATATGTTCGGCACATTGGTCTCTCCGAGGCGGGCACAGAGACGATTCGTCGTGCTTATGCAGTTCACCCCATCTCTGATGTGCAGATCGAGTACTCGCTACTCGCGCGAAGCATCGAGGCAACTATTCTCCCCACCTGTCGCGAGCTTGGTATCGGGATCACGGCGTATGGCGTCCTGACGCGTGGTCTGCTGAGCGGTCATTGGTCGAAGGAGCGTACCAACGTATCCGGCGACTTTCGCGGCTTCGGTCCACGGTTCAGCGGAGAGAATCTTGATCACAACCTTTCGCTGGTTGAAGCGTTACGTGCCATTGCGGAAGGAAAGGGCGCAACGGTTGCCCAGATCGCCATCGCCTGGGTACTGACACGTGGACAGGATATTGTGCCACTGGTCGGAGCACGCCGACGGGATCGACTCGCCGAAGCCTTGGGAGCACTCGAACTGACCCTGACTACCGAGGACCTAAGCCGGATCGAGCAGGCCATTCCAGTAGGAGCCGCCGCAGGTGATCGTTACGACCCGGCTCAAATGGCTAGACTCGATAGCGAACGAGGCTAACGTCCAGGGATGAATGGATTGGAACTTTACGACCATCTGTGAATTGCTTGAAAAAAGAGAAGAAGTGATATAGACCTAGGTCAATATATTCTCAATAACTTGCAAAAATTCATCGACATCAAACGGTTTGTGGATGGTAACGAGTTGACGTTCCTTCATATGATGTATCGACTTTTCAGATATTTCAGCGGTCAAGATGATCGTTGGAATGTGTTCTAGTCCTTTTGTTGCATGCAGGATGTCGTAAAGTTCGATACCCGTCATAGTAGCAAGATGATAGTCAAGAAGGAAGAGCGTTGGTTTAATATGTTTGACCATCTGTAGTGCTTCAAAACCAGTGGTAACGAGAAGAGTGAGATATGAGGTTTCTGATGAAAAGATATCTTTGACCATTTCACCAGTACCCTTATCATCTTCGACAACGAGAACCGTGTCAATTTTCTTACGAAGCTTCATTGCTTGCGGTATAAACGCCTGTTGCATGAGCATTCTCTTTTCTAGACCGAATGAAAAATATGTAGATATATACATGCTTATTGTGAAGACGTTTCTATTCCTTCACTTGGATATATCAGACGGTAAGAGTTAGAAAAAGTCACGGCGA